>NZ_BMMT01000059.1 GCF_014646075.1 Saccharopolyspora thermophila | reverse complement strand
GGGCTTGTCGGGTGCGGCGCCGATGCGCGCTTCGCTCTCGCCGTACGCTCGAGCGGTGTCCACATGGGTCACCCCGAGCTCGGCCGCGCGCCGGAGCAGGGCATCGACGGCCGGCTGCCCGAGATCCCCGGTCGTGTTGGCGATCCCGTACGCCATGCCCAGTTGGGCCGCACCGAGGACCAGGGCGGACTGTCGATAGCCGCCCTGGTCGCGTACCCCTTGGCGGCGATGCCCCGCGCGGACTCGGCGCATCTGAGCGCCGCGGACCGGGCGGTGACCGCGCAGAGCGCGTTCGTGATCCGCGACACGCGGGTAAACAGTTTGCGAGCGGCGGCGCGCGGCCGGTTGATCTTCCTGCTGGACGATGTGCTCACGACCGGATCGACGCTCGCCGTGGTCTCCGAACGCCTAGCCGAGGTGGATGTCGAGGTGGCGGCGGGGGTGACATTGGCGGCTACCGAACTACGCCGGGACCGTGCCGATTCACGGGGTATGGGGGC
>NZ_BMMT01000058.1 GCF_014646075.1 Saccharopolyspora thermophila | reverse complement strand
ACAGCACGGCGATCGCACCGACGCCGATGCCGGTGTTCGCCAGCGAGGTCACGCCCGTGAGGGCCCGCCCGACGGCCAAGCTCACCAGCGTCGCTCCACCGAGCGCCAGCGCCCACCGCAGGCCGCGTCGCACCCACGTCCGGCGTATGCCCGCCCGTTGCAGCACCAGACGTTCATGCTCCACCAACTCCACGAACCGGGAACCGATGGATTCCCGGAGCAACCCGACACCCGGTCCCTGGAGCTTCACCTGCTCCGCGACGGCGACCAGCTCGAGGTCCTGCTTGAGCATGGCCCGGAGCCGATACCGGCGGCGAGCTCGATTGATCGCGGGGGCGGCGGTGATGGCGAGACCCGCCCCGCCGAGCGCCAACGCCGTCCAGTCGGCCATCTACATATGAAAGCACCGTTTAACCCGCCCTGGTTAGGAGGCCATTACGTTCTGTCTCGGGGTTCCTTGGTCGCTGGCGGTGGCATGTCGCCGACTCTGCGCCAGGTGC
>NZ_BMMT01000057.1 GCF_014646075.1 Saccharopolyspora thermophila | reverse complement strand
CTCAAGGCCCGCGAGATCGACTACTACCTCGACGACTCGGGCGCTTCGGGGATGTTCACCTGGCACACCTTCGCCGAGGAGGCGGCCCAGGGCGCGCACCGGGCCGACAGCGTCAGCCTGATCATCGAGCCGGAGCGGTTCGCCCGCGAACTGTCCACCTATGACCCGGTGGCGGAAGTGGCCGGGCGCGCCGGGGACGACACCGCCGTCATCAACGGCTGAGAGGGGCTTGCAGATGACCGACTCCAACCGCTACTTCGTCGGCATTCCCGACATGTACGCCGAGGGCAGCGACTACTTCCAGCACGCGACGTTCATCCGCGAGACCGCGGAGGACAAGTTCCACGTCGTGGCCCGGTTGGCTTCCGGTGACGCCCTGTCCGAACAGCAGGTCGTCGAGGCTCAGTACGAGATGAAGATGGCCGACGATCACTCCGGCGGCCTGGAGCAGCACGGCACGGTCTTCAACAACGTCGGCGACATCGCCGCGCAGACGTTGAGCACCGCGCTGCGGATCGTCACCCAGCACTGAACGGACGCGGTCCGTGAAGGCCCCTCCC
>NZ_BMMT01000056.1 GCF_014646075.1 Saccharopolyspora thermophila | reverse complement strand
ATTCGTCACCGGAGCGTCCGGCTGGATCGGCTCAGCCGTCGTTCCCGAACTGCTGGCCGCCGGCCACGAGGTCGTCGGGCTCGCCCGGTCCGACGAGTCGGCCCGAACCCTGGCCGAGGCCGGCGCACAGGTGCGCGTTTACCGCCGTGGCGCAGCGGAACCGTTGTGGCACAAGGATTTCGGCCGCACTGAGTTCTTCCTGCACCCGTGCGGGGATTGGCTGTGCGAGCCGGGCGGCCGGCTGCGATTCCCCGCCGCCGCCTCGTGGGGAGGCGGCGGCAGCGCGCGAGGAGGGCGACTGCTCAGCTGCCATCGCGCAGATCGCTCGGCGCGGACGGGGCGTACTCGATGTGGTCGAAGACGACGTTGCAGCCCGACCCGGTCGGGGCCTGCGCGACGAAGCCCACCTGCGCGGGTCCGGAGCCGATGGCGAAGTTGCGCACGAACTCCCAGCGCTGCCCGTCGACGCCGGCGTGGAACGCGTACGCCCCACCGTGCCGGGCGATCCGCAGCCAGACGCCCTCGTGCGGATCGGCTACCGGCCAGGCATTCGCGTCGTCGGCCACGCCGTCGCA
>NZ_BMMT01000055.1 GCF_014646075.1 Saccharopolyspora thermophila | reverse complement strand
TGATGGGCGGGTTTCGGTCGAGTCGGTGGTGGAGTCGGGTAATTCGTATCACTCGTCTTTGTTGGATGAGCCGGGGATGGCTGTGCCGCCGGGTGCGGTGCGTACGGCGCGTGATTTTGCAAGCGAGGAGGCTGGGCGCGAGTTTTTGCGGCGTAATGGTTTCGGTTTTGTTGTGGACGTGAACCGGGAGGTGCGGGAGAACTATCGCGTTGGGCAGCGGCAGACTAACTGTGCGGTTGCGTCGTTGCAGTTGGCTAATTCTTTTGAGCATGGGCGGCTGTTTGCCGCGCGTGATTCTGAGCCGGTGACGCTCGGTGAGGTCGAGCAGGTGACCGGCAGTAAGGCTATGGGTCCGTTCTATGATGCGGATCCGGTGGCGCGGTTTTTGCGTTCTTCGGAGAACGAGTACAAGCAGGCGTTGGTTTTCCGGAAGACCGGCGATCGTGGTCATGTTGTTCTGGCGTCGCTTGATGGCGACGGTACGGTGAACTTCTTTGACGGGCAGCAAGGAAGCTTTGCTGACGTTGTTCCGATTGATTCGAGCACGCCTTTTGCGGACCTGTACCGTGACGGTGACGGTATTTGGTTCATGCCGTTGAAGCCTGGCGTGGTGTATTCCAC
>NZ_BMMT01000054.1 GCF_014646075.1 Saccharopolyspora thermophila | reverse complement strand
GGTGTTGGGGTCTTCGTCGGTGGGGTCGGATGTTATATCGGCGGAGACGTTTGCTGATGATGAGGGTGCGGAGCGGGCGTTTCTGGGGGAGTTTTTCCCGAATTTGTCGGGGGTGAATCGTCCGGTTGGTGCTGGGGATGTGGCTGGCCGGGAGTCGAACTGTGCTCCGTCGTCGATTCAGGCGCTGAATGCGGATGCATTTCCTGGTCGGGTGGGTGAGTTCAGGGCTGGGCCGAGTGGGGTGGTGCATCGTGATGATGTCCCGCTGTCTGGTTTGCCGCCGATGGTCAGGCAGGAGAATGGTTATGATGGTGTGATTGCTTTTGCTAAGGCCCGGGATGGGGATGGCCCGTGTGGTTTGGTGTTCGCCTGGTTCGGGTCTGATCGTGGGGGGCATTACTTTACCGTGCACAAGCGCGGTGATTCGGTGGTGTTTGTTGATGCCCAGCGGAATCGGTTGCAGGTGCTGGGGAATCCGGTGGAGGTGTGGTTCTCGCCGTATACGGGGGGCACGGAGCTTTTCCCGGTGTATACGCCGGTGGGGTCGCGGGGTGCGGTGGCGCAGGCCGGGCCGGCTCGTGGGGAGTTTTCCGGTGGGCAGCGGGTGGCAGCGCAAGGGGCTGCCGCATACGACTCAACCGGATGGGGAGGCG
>NZ_BMMT01000053.1 GCF_014646075.1 Saccharopolyspora thermophila | reverse complement strand
CAGGCTGACTACGAGGCCAGGTTCGCGGGTTCAGCCGGTCACGACTCATGGAAGCTGGAACGTCGACAGCACTTCCGCGAGCCGGGGAATCCCAGCTGGGAAGCGTTCGCCCGGCACGACTGGCCGGAGGCCATGCGGCTGATCCAGAGCCAGCGCGAAGAATTTTCGGCGGAGTCAGAGGAAGCGGAGCGGATCGGTGTGACGTTGTTCCGCATCCGCGTGGTGGCGAAGCCATTCACACCCTACCTCCACTGGGAACTCCACCTGCTGAAGGCACGCGCCGACTGCGGTGAGAAGATCCGAGTGCTCGCGGTTGAGGACGTAGCGCCTTTCGAATCGCACGAAGCACTTCCCGAAATTCTGACAGTCGGCCGCGACACCGTGTACGAGATCCGCTACAGCGACGACGGCGTGCTCGACGGCGCCGTCAGGCACACGGACCTGGAAGCCGCCACCCGCTGTAAGGACTTCCTCGCCGACCTCTACGCGCGAGGTGAAGAGCTCGACCGGTTCTTTTGGCGAGAGGTCGCTCCCCTGCCACCGCCGGTGCCGGAGGGCCCAGATGTCCCCGAGGAATCCTGACGACGAGGAGGAGCAGACCGGGGCTACGCACTCGGAGCTGTCCGGCTCCGCGGCAGATGTCCTCCAGGCCAGGGACGTGCACGGCGGGGTCCACTTCCACGGCGGTGGCACCCGACG
>NZ_BMMT01000052.1 GCF_014646075.1 Saccharopolyspora thermophila | reverse complement strand
ATCTTGAGCGGGTCGACGTTCTCGGTGCCGAAGGTCTCCACGAACAGCCCGACCGGGGCGGCCTTGCCGATCGCGTAGGCCACCTGCACCTCGAGACGACTGGCCAGACCGGCGGCCACCGCGTTCTTCGCCACCCACCGCATCGCGTAGGCAGCCGAGCGGTCCACCTTCGACGGGTCCTTACCGGAGAACGCACCCCCACCGTGACGGGCCATGCCACCGTAGGTGTCGACGATGATCTTGCGGCCGGTCAGACCGGCGTCACCCATCGGACCGCCGACCACGAAACGGCCGGTCGGGTTGACCAGCAGCCGCAGGTCGGTGGTGTCCAGCTCCAGCGGCTCGAGCTCCGGGCCCACCACGTGCTCGCGCACGTCCACCGCGAGCATCGAGTCCAGGTCGATGTCGGCGGCGTGCTGGGTGGACAGCACCACGGTGTCCAGCCGCACCGGCTGGTCCCCGGCGTACTCGATGGTCACCTGCGTCTTGCCGTCCGGCCGCAGGTACGGCAGCACGCCGTCCTTACGGACCCTGGTCAGCCGCCGGGACAACCGGTGCGCCAGCGCGATCGGCAGCGGCATGAACTCCGGCGTGTCGTCGCAGGCGTAGCCGAACATCAGGCCCTGGTCACCGGCGCCCTGCTTGGCGATCTCGTCGATCACGCCCTCGACGCGGGTCTCGTGCGCGACGTCCACGCCCTGCGCGATGTCCGGCGACTGCGACCCGATCGCCACGTTCACGCC
>NZ_BMMT01000051.1 GCF_014646075.1 Saccharopolyspora thermophila | reverse complement strand
GGGAAAAACTCCCCCAGAAACGCCCGCTCCGCACCCTCATCATCAGCAAACGTCTCCGCCGATATAACATCCGACCCCACCGACGAAGACCCCAACACCACCCCAGAATTACCACCAAAACCCCTCGACCGCTGCCTCAACCTGTCGTATTCGGCCCTCTTCCGCTCATCCGACAAAACCTGCCAGGCCGCGTTAATTTGCTGAGTCTTGACCTTCGCGGCCTCCACGGCCTTCTCGTCCCCGCCCGCCTGCTGGACCTTGTCCGGATGATGCTGTCGCATCGCCGTCCGGTAAGCCACACGGATCTCATCGTTACTCGCGCCCGGCTCCACACCCAACGTCGCGTAGTAATCCGGCAGCCGCTCACCCCCAGCACGCCGCTCCTTGCCCCCAGCACGCCGCTCCTGGCCCCCAGCACGCCGCTCCTGGCCCCCAGCACGCCGCTCCTGGCCCCCAGCACGCCGCTCCTTGCCCCCAGCACGCCGCTCCTGGCCCCCAGCACGCCAGTCCTCATACCACGCACGCCACTGCTCTTCCGCGGTGGCAAGCACATACTCGGCGGCATCAACCTCCTCAGCGAGATCATCCGCATCTTTCGCGGCTTGAGCCGCCTTGGCATCGTAACGATCCGTCTCGGCGTCGCAACCTCTCGCCTCATTTCTCAAACGGCTCGCCAAGTTCTTGAATTCAAGCTTCTGCCCCTTAGCTAAACGCGCCTGCTCATGGAAATCACTCGCATCCTTCGCAGCAGCAATTGCCTCAGCAAGGTAACG
>NZ_BMMT01000050.1 GCF_014646075.1 Saccharopolyspora thermophila | reverse complement strand
GTGTCGCTGGACAACGACGCGTACGGGATTCTGTGCCGCCCCTTTGCCTGGATGCTCGACCCGGTGGAGCAGCACGGCATCGAAACCCTGCGCACGGCCGTGCAAGCCATGCGGGAGGTCGCCGACAACGTGCGCGACGCGGCTGAGGAGTACCAGGCGGTCGACGACGGCAACAGCGAGGCGATCGGGGGCATCGAGATATGAGCAACCCGCTGGTCGTCACCGGCGACACGCTACCCAAGGACCCCAACGAAACCCCCGACGGCATCAAGGGCATCGGCATCGCCGAGTCGATCCACGACGTCACGTCCCTCAACGACGGCTCCAGCTGGGTCGAGGCCGGTCTCGCCTACGGCGGCCTGGCGATGGAAGCGGTCAGCATCGCCGTCGACCCCGTCGGCACCCTGCTCTCCTACGGCCTGTCCTGGCTCATCGAGCACGTCGAACCGCTCAAGGAGGCGCTGGACTGGTTCGCCGGTGACCCCGACGGCGTCAAAGCCTACGGCGCGACCTGGGCGAACGTCTCCAAGGCGGTGGGCGAAGCTGTCCAGCAGTACGACGCGGCCGTCAAGGCCGACACCGCGCAGTGGACCGGGGCTGCCGGGGACGCCTACCGCAGGCACGCGGCGGAGAAGAGCGAGGCGCTGTCCGGCGCCGCGGAGCTGGCCAACACCATCAGCACCGTCGTGACGATCATGGGCGAGGTCGTCTCCTTCGTCCGCGAGTTCGTCCGAGACCTGGTCGCCGACTGCATCTCCCGGCTCATCACCTACGCCCT
>NZ_BMMT01000049.1 GCF_014646075.1 Saccharopolyspora thermophila | reverse complement strand
CTCTCGCCTCATTTCTCAAACGGCTCGCCAAGTTCTTGAATTCAAGCTTCTGCCCCTTAGCTAAACGCGCCTGCTCATGGAAATCACTCGCATCCTTCGCAGCAGCAATTGCCTCAGCAAGGTAACGTTTCGCCTCGTCCTTCAAATATTCCGCTCTGCGCGTGGCCCTTTCCGCCTCGTCGCGGAAATAACTCGCCTTATCCCTCGCGGTTTTCGCCGCGCTGCGGAAAGTAGCTTTACTCTTGTCGGCGAGATCTGCTGCATCATCGTAAAATTTCGCCTCGTTTGCAGCAAGAAGCTCCGCAGCAGAATTCCCCTCGGCACGTGCGCGCGCCGCCCGCTCATAGGCATCTTGTGCCTTCCTATCGGCATCACGCGCCTCTTCGTCGAAGCGACGCACGTCATTATCGTACGCTTTCGCAAACGCTTCGGCCTTACTGGCCCTTTTACTGTAAGAACGCGCTTCTTCTTCAGCACGTTGCGCGCCGGAAAGGCACTCGGACGCCCGGTCCTTGTTATGGCGCTCTTTCTGTTCGGCAAGAGACGCGTCATTGGTATGCTGAACCTGCTGGAGCCGGTGATGATGCGCCTGATCTTCGGCGCTCCGCGCTTCATTCCTTAGTCTCTGCGCCTTCGCCGCCGCTTCACTTGCCCTGATGTCAGCTTCGAGTTCCCTCTTCTCGGCACGATTCAAATTTTTCTGGGCTCGCTCCAGCCTTTTCCTGGCGAGACGCAAACGTTCCTGGGCTTCCTCCAGGGGGCCGCCTCCCCATCCGGTTGAGTCGTATGCGGCAGCCCCTTGCGCTGCCACCCGCTGCCCACCGGAAAACTCCCCACGAGCCGGCCCGGCCTGCGCCACCGCACCCCGCGACCCCACCGGCGTATACAC
>NZ_BMMT01000048.1 GCF_014646075.1 Saccharopolyspora thermophila | reverse complement strand
CGTGACTGTGGCGCCGGAGGGTCGCAAGCTGTTGCGGTTGGAGGCCCGTAACAGCCAGACCCCGATCGAGAAGAAACCGTCCTGGATCAAGACCCGCGCGCGGATGGGACCGGAATACCAGCACCTGAAGGGCCTGGTCCGCCGCGAGGGCCTGCACACCGTCTGCGAGGAAGCAGGCTGCCCCAACATCTTCGAATGCTGGGAAGACCGGGAAGCCACCTTCCTCATCGGCGGAGACCAGTGCACCCGCCGCTGCGACTTCTGCCAGATCGACACCGGCAAACCCGCCGCCCTCGATGTCGAGGAACCCCGCCGCGTCGCCGAATCAGTCAAGGCCATGGGCCTGCGCTACTCCACCGTGACCGGCGTGGCCCGCGACGACCTCCCCGACGGCGGCGCCTGGCTGTACGCCGAGACCGTCCGCCAGATCCACGCCCTCAACCCCGGCACCGGCGTCGAACTACTCATCCCCGACTTCAACGCCAACCCCGACCAGCTGGCCGAGGTCTTCGACTCCCGACCCGAAGTCCTCGCGCACAACCTGGAAACCGTGCCCCGCATCTTCCGCCGCATCCGGCCCGGCTTCCGCTACGAACGCTCCCTGAAGGTCATCACCATGGCCCGCGACGCCGGACTGGTCACCAAGTCCAACCTCATCCTCGGCATGGGCGAAACCCCCGACGAGGTCCGCCCGACACTGCAGGACCTCCGCGACGCCGGCTGCGACATCATCACCATCACCCAGTACCTACGCCCCAGCCCACGCCACCACCCCGTGGACCGCTGGGTCAAACCCGAAGAATTCGTCGAACACACCACAACCGCCGAACAGCTCGGCTTCCCCGGCGTCATGGCCGGCCCCCTGGTGCGCTCCAGCTACCGAGCCGGCCGCCTGTACGCCAAGGCCACCCTGCACCGCGGCATGCCCCTACCCGACAACCTGGCCCACCTCGCCCAGGCCGGCACCGCCGCCCAGGAAGCCACCAACCTACTCA
>NZ_BMMT01000047.1 GCF_014646075.1 Saccharopolyspora thermophila | reverse complement strand
CCGTTGGTGAACCAGTTCCCCACGTCGTTCCCCCTCGATGTGCCTTACTTCGGCAACTTCGGCTCAACGAGCCGCGCGATCTCCATCGCCTTGGCGCACGTCGCCTCGTCGCTCGGAATCTTGTCCGCGCTGTAGGTGATGTCGACGATCACCGAGCCCTTGCCGACGTACATGCCCTGGCGGCAGACACCCTGACCTTTACCGCTGAGGGCAATACCGGAGAATCCGCTGTGTGATCCGACCTGGTTGGGAGTGAATGCATCGAAATTGTTCCGTCGCTGCTCCCAGTAAGCCTGGTCGCTGGTTTCGGCCTTCAGCACTCCGAACTCGAATTCCTCGCCCTTGAAGTCGCAACCGACTTCGCCGACCCCGAGGTCGCTCGGCTCGCCGTTCGGCGCTGCCCCGAAGGCTTGGATCTCTTGCGGTGTGAGAGCTTGGCAGGGATCGAAACTGGCAAGAACGTCCTTGGCTTCCTGCTGCGTGGGTGGCGTTTCGATTCTCTGACCACCGGAGCAAGCGGTGGCCAGAGCACCGACAACGGCGAACGCCGCCGCAGCCAGTGAGCGTTTCGTGTGCATGGTAACCATCAGATCAGACGCTCTTTCGCAAGTCGTGAGCGCGGTTTTCATCGGTGTTCCGCATGTCCCGTGCTGAGTCCCGATATGCCTGCGCCATGTCACGCAGAATCTTCTCCATCTTGCGGAGGATCGGGATGAGCCCGGCGTCCGGCGCTCCTCCCGTCCCGGTCAGCTTCTCGTTGAATTTCTTCTCAAGACCGCGCCCGATGAAGCAGTCGCCGTAAACACCGTTGGTGATCAACCGTTGAGCAGCACTGCTGCATCCTCGGATGTCGTCGGCCTTGTCCTCGTAGACTCGGGCGACGCGCTCGGCGGCTTGCGGGTCCATGACGAGGTGCCCGGCGTCGACGGCTGCGCGCAGGCCCTGGGCTTGCCCGGCCAGGTTTCCTGCCTGCGCGGCGAAGCCCTCCATCCCCGTTGTCACGTAGTCCCCTCCACGTCCGTGAT
>NZ_BMMT01000046.1 GCF_014646075.1 Saccharopolyspora thermophila | reverse complement strand
CACGCGCCGTACGCACCGCACCCGGCGGCACAGCCATCCCCGGCTCATCCAACAAAGACGAGTGATACGAATTACCCGACTCCACCACCGACTCGACCGAAACCCGCCCATCAGACGAACCAACCGAGTCGAGCCCAGAAGGCCTATCAACACCACCATGACCAAACTGGGCATTTTCGGAATTGGACTGGACGTGATTCCTGATCCAGTCTACTTCAGCGTCCGAATACTCTCCGGTGAAGTCGATTATCAGCCGACCTTCCGGGTTCCCGCGGTAACTCTCCCAGCCCCCGTTGTACGAGACTCCGAATTCTGCACGTGTTGTGCCGTCCGAATCCTCGATCTCGAAAAGCTGAACCCGACTCCGCCCGGCGTGGAAGTTGACCTCCCTGTCACCGGCCTTGCGCGCGCTGGCCACGAACGAGTGCGCCGCTTTGTATCCTGCAGCCGAGCAAGCTATGAGTACGACATCGGAATGCGGCTGCGCCCGCAGTTGCTGATATTCCGGCATCGCCTGGACCAGCCGGTGGAACTCCTGACCTTCCAGCCCGATTATGGGCTCCCCGTTCTGATCAAGCGTAACCCCGAATTCTTCGTCGTTGGCGTGCGCCATGAGGAGAACCTCGTCGCTCCACGGCGCCGGAGCGTATCCACCGTTGGGACGAGCATCCATGAGCGGAACATCCGGTACTATCTCGTCGGGAAGCGTCATTGCGATGCGGTCGGCACCGCCGTAGTTGAGGATCCATGATCGAACGTATTCAAGGGTGCTGTCCTCCCCGATGACCAACGCCCGAATCCGGCCATTCCGGTCCTGCAGGAGCTCGCGTTTCACCTTGTCGACCGTGAACGTTACGGTTCGACCGTCTAGATCACAGCCGACGAAGACCGGTGCATCCGGTGTGCCGAATACGCCCCGCTCCCGTCGATCGGCAGCAGTAACGGCCGCACTGTTCCTCGGCTGCGCGAAGTCCGTGGAATACACCACGCCAGGCTTCAACGGCATGAACCAAATACCGTCACCG
>NZ_BMMT01000045.1 GCF_014646075.1 Saccharopolyspora thermophila | reverse complement strand
TGGATGACCGGGATGACCTCGGCGATGCCGTAGACGATCACCGGGATGATGGCGTGCACCGCCGCCGAACCCGGGTTGAACGTCTCCCACTGCCCGCGGATCAGCGGCATAACTTGCGGGATGACGTTCATGGCCAGCGTCGAGGTCAGCAGCACGCGCTTGAGCCGCCGCCACCAGTCGTGATCCGGTTGGATGCCGTAGGACAGGATTACGGCCTCGAAGTTGAGGACCGTGATGAGCAGCCCGGCAAACATCGGCTCTACCGTCCAGGCCGCCCACCACAACGGGTCTTCGGTGGTGGCGTCTCCGGCCAGGAACCGCTGGACTCCGGCGGTGGTGAACACCAGCCCGAGGCTCAGGAAGAACCACAGGCCGGTCAGGGTCCGGCGGCCCTGGCGTTCCATCTCGACCGCGTTGAGGTCCGGGTCCCGCACCAGCCCCCGCAGCTGTCGGGCCTCCGAGATCCGGTCACCGAGCTTGCGAACCCGCCTGGTCGTGCCGGGTTTCGTGCGCGTGCGACGCAGGCCCACCGTTATTCCTCCCTACTCATTTCCACGGAAACCACAAACGGTTCAGGCCACCCACAAACGCAACGCGACATCGAGCATCTCGAATACCTCTTCGAATGCCTCGAATTGCTTTTCCTGGGTCTGCCACTCTGGATCATGTTCAATCACGTCGTATTCGTGGAAGGCGCTCCGCCGCGCATAGGCCATCTTGAGTTGCTTTCCGTACCGGCGCATCGCCGGTCCTTGGGCGTGCCGCAGGAGTTCGTATGCCTGAGTCAGCGCCCGCAACACCTCGTTGTGGTACCTCTCCAAGTCCTTTCCGAAGCACCGTTGCAGGCCGTGGTATTCCCTCTCCGCTTCCGTCATGACAATCTCCTGGTCCGCTTCCGTCATCGTCACTCCTCATCACTCGCTGTGGGGCTTGAACAGGGTGAACAGGCCCCGGATGCACAGGATCAGGCCAAGGCCGATACCGATGGCCCATCCGGGGTTGACCAGCAGCCACACCAACGCCAAGGCGGCTGTGGTGGCCACCAGGATGAGCAG
>NZ_BMMT01000044.1 GCF_014646075.1 Saccharopolyspora thermophila | reverse complement strand
TGCTCGCCGAGTTGGTGTTTGACCCACTCGTGGAAGACAGCGATGTGGTGCTCGCTGGGCACGAACACCCCGCCCTCGGCATAGGCACGCGAGTCCATCGCCAACTGGCAGCGCTCACACGCCTCAAAATCCTGCTGGTTGACCCGATGGAACAACTCCACCGACCGCGACAGGTCACGACCCGACTCCACAACCTCCGGCAGATACAACCAGTCACACTCGACCAGCGTCCGGTCCGGAGCCACCGGGAACATCCGGTGCCAGATCACATGATCCGGCACCAGATTGATGAACACCTGCGGCTTCACCGTAATCGCGTAATACCGGCGATCCTGGTGCTCACCAATACCCGGCAACCGATCAAGCCCCTCACTGCCGTCAACGGTGAACCCCTGCACCTGCTCACCGAACTCCGCACCATGCCCCACGTAATACTGCGCGGCATAGCCGTCAGCGAACTCCGGAAGCACCTCGGTCAGCTCCGGGTGAATCGTGGCACAGTGATAACACTCCATGAAGTTCTCAACGATCTGCTTCCAGTTCGCCTTCACGTCATAGTGAATCCGCCTACCCAACCGCAACGACCCGATGTCATAGCCATCGATCTCCGCAGCATCCCCCAACCGCTCCCCCACATCAGCGATCACGGTGTCCTCGAACGACGGCGGCTCCGCCGCCAGACACACCCACACATACCCCAGCCACTCACGCACATGCAGCCGCGTCAGACCAAACTCCGAACGATCCAGATCCGGCATACTGCTCAGATTCGGCGCCGCGATCAGCTTCCCGTCCAGACCATAGGTCCACGCGTGGTACGGGCACTGGAACGACCGCTTCACCTGCCCCTGCTCCTCGGTGCACAACCGCGCACCACGGTGCCGGCACACGTTGAGAAACGCGTTGACCTCACCACCGCGCCCCCGGGCGACCAGCACACTCTCCCGCCCGATCTGCACCGTACGGAACGCACCCGGCTCCGCGATGTCATCACCACGCACCGCACAGAACCACAGCTCCTCAAAAATCCGGGACTGCTCCAGGGAGAAAATCGCCGGATCCGTGTAGTACTGGCCCGGCAGCGTCGTCAGCAGGCTCTCCGTCGGACCGGTCGTCGTCATAGCAACCTC
>NZ_BMMT01000043.1 GCF_014646075.1 Saccharopolyspora thermophila | reverse complement strand
CTCGCTTGCAAAATCACGCGCCGTACGCACCGCACCCGGCGGCACAGCCATCCCCGGCTCATCCAACAAAGACGAGTGATACGAATTACCCGACTCCACCACCGACTCGACCGAAACCCGCCCATCAGACGAACCAACCGAACCGTTGCGCCCGTCCCGGACAGGGCTCCCAAGCTCAGGCAGACCTGGGAGCCTCTCCCCCTCAGTGAGCCCGTGAACACCACTGTCACCAAACACACCCCGCGCGCCGGACACCGCGTCTAGGGGCACGGATGGGGGTGGCGGGTTTCCGATAAATTGACCGAGATAGGGATTGGACTGGGCCAACCAAAGTTCGTAATTTCTGATCAAGCCTACGTCAGCGTCAGAATACTTCCCCGTGATCGTGGGTGTCGGCCGGCCTTCCGGGTTTCCATAGTAACTCGCCCAGCCCCCGTTACGCGCGACTGCGATTTCTGCACGCACGGTGCCGTCCGGATTGCTCTTCCCAACGATCTGGACCACGTCGAGCCCGGCATGGAAGTTGACCTCCCTGTCACCGGCCGTGCGCGCGCTGGCCACGAACGAGTGCGACGCTTTGTATCCTGCAGCCGAGCAAGCTATGAGTACGACATCGGAATGCGGCTGCCCCCGCAGTTCCTGATATTCCGGCATCGCCTGGACCAGCCGGTGGAACTCCTGACCTTCCAGCCCGATTGTGATTTCCCCGTTCTGATCAAGCGTAACCGCGAATTCGTTCTGGTTGGCGTGCGCCATAAGCATAACTGCGTCGTCGCTCCACGGCGCCGGGGTGTATCCACCGTTAGGACGGACACCCATGAGCGGATAATTCGGAATATATTCATCGGGAAGCGTCATTGGGAGGCGGTTACCGTCGTAGTTGAGGATCCTCCCTCGAGACACAGATCGGATATTGTCGTCCCCGATGACCAACGCCCGAATCCGGCCATTCCGGTCCTGCAGGAGCTCGCGTTTCACCTTGTCGACCGTGAACGTTACGGTTCGACCGTCTTTATGGCGGCCGACGAAGAACGGTGCATGCGGTGTGCCGAATACGCCCCGCTCCCGTCGATCGGCAGCAGTAACGGCCGCACTGTTCCTCGGCTGCGCGAAGTCCGTGGAATACACCACGCCAGGCTTCAACGGCATGAACCAAATACCGTCACCGTCACGGTACAGGTCCGCAAAAGGCGTGCTCGAATCAATCGGAACAACGTCAGCAAAGCTTCCTTGCTGCCCGTCAA
>NZ_BMMT01000042.1 GCF_014646075.1 Saccharopolyspora thermophila | reverse complement strand
TGTCGTTGGCGGAGGCGGGGCGGCATCAGATTCGGTTGGCTGAGCATGAGATGCCGGGTTTGATGGCGACGCGTAGGGAGTATGCGGGGTCGCAGCCGTTGCGGGGGGCGCGGATTGCGGGTTCGTTGCATATGACGGTGCAGACCGCGGTGTTGATTGAGACGCTGGTGGCGTTGGGTGCGCAGGTGCGGTGGGCGTCGTGCAATATTTTTTCTACGCAGGATGAGGCTGCGGCGGCGGTGGTGGTGGGCCCGAACGGGACGCCGGAGGCGCCGGAGGGTGTGCCGGTGTTTGCGTGGAAGGGTGAGTCGCTGCAGGAGTACTGGTGGTGCACCGATCAGTTGTTCCGGTTCGGTGATGAGGGCCCGAACATGATTCTTGATGATGGTGGGGATGCCACGCTGTTGGTGCACAAGGGTGTGGAGTTTGAGGCTGCTGGTGGGGTGCCGCAGTGTTCGGAGGGGGATTCGGAGGAGTACGGGGTCGTTCTGGAGACGTTGCGGCGGAGTCTGGCTGAGGATGGGAAGCGGTTCACTCGGATCGCGGCGGGGATTCGGGGGGTGACCGAGGAGACGACCACGGGTGTGCACCGGTTGTATGAGTTGGCTAAGAGTGGTGATCTGCTGTTTCCGGCGATCAATGTGAATGATTCGGTGACGAAGTCGAAGTTCGACAACAGGTATGGGTGTCGGCATTCGTTGATTGATGGTATCAACCGGGCCACGGATGTGTTGATCGGCGGTAAGGTCGCTGTGGTGTGCGGTTACGGTGATGTGGGTAAGGGGTGTGCGGAGTCGCTGCGGGGGCAGGGTGCTCGGGTGATCGTGACGGAGATTGACCCGATTTGCGCGCTGCAGGCGGCGATGGATGGTTTCCAGGTGACGGTGTTGGAAGATGTGGTGGACACGGCGGATATTTTCGTGACCGCGACGGGGAATTTCAACATCATCACGGCTGAGCACATGGCGCGGATGAAGCATCAGGCGATCGTGGGCAATATCGGTCATTTCGATAATGAGATCGATATGGCTGGGTTGGAGCGGGTGCCTGGGATTCGTAGGCAGGAGATCAAGCCGCAGGTGCATGAGTACACGTTCCCGGACGGGCATTCGATTATTGTGCTGTCGGAGGGGCGGTTGTTGAATCTGGGGAATGCTACGGGGCATCCGAGTTTTGTGATGTCGAACTCGTTTACGAATCAGACGATCGCGCAGATCGAGTTGTTTACCAAGCCGGGTGAGTATGATCGGCAGGTGTATGTGTTGCCCAAGCATCTGGATGAGAAGGTGGCGCGGTTGCATCTGGATGCGTTGGGGGTGAAGTTGACCCGGTTGACCAAGGAGCAGGCGGCCTACATCGGGGTGGATGTGGACGGCCCGTACAAGCCCGACCACTACCGCTACTGACCG
>NZ_BMMT01000041.1 GCF_014646075.1 Saccharopolyspora thermophila | reverse complement strand
GTGGTTGGACTCGTTAATTAAGAGTCTAGGCGGCGAGGGTCTGGGCCCGGTATTGGACCGGGCTCAGACCCTGGCAGTGTGTGTGGCCTCGTGTGGTGTTGAACCAGGTGATGTAGTCCTTTAGCGCGGTCGTGAACGCCTCGACGGTGAGGTAGCGGGTGTGGTGGAACAGTTCTTCCTTGACGTGCCCGAAGAAGCTCTCGATGACGGCGTTGTCCAGGCAGTTGCCTTTGCGGGACATCGACTGGGTTGCGCCCGCGGCGGCCAGCAGCGTGCGCCAGGACCGGTGCTGGTACTGGAAGCCCTGGTCGGAGTGCACCAGCGGTGTCTGGCCCGCCTTCAGTGTGCCCAGCGCGTCGCGCAGCGATGAGGTGGTCAGCTCCAGGTTGGGTGAGGTGCCGACCGAGTAGGCGATGATCTGCCGGTCGAACAGGTCCATCACCGGCGAGAAGTAGACCTTGCGGTCGTTGATGCGGAACTCGGTGACGTCGGTGACCCACTTCTCATTGGGGGCGCTTGCGGTGAACTGCCTGTTCAGGACGTTGTCAGCCACCTCGCCGGTCGTGCCCCGGTAGGAGGAAAAGCGCCGCCGCCGGCGGATGGGGCAGGCCAGATTGAGCTCGCGCATCAGCCTGAGCACGGTCTTCTTCGCCACCCGCCATCCCGCCTTGCGCAGGTCCTGGTGGACGACGCGATGCCCACGCCGCCGGCCGGCCTGGAACGCCGCGGTGATCGCGGTTTTGAGCTCGGCGTGGACATCGGGGCGGCCCGCACGGGCCTGGTGGTAGAAGAACGTCGACCGGGCAAGCCCGGCGACCTCCAACAACACCGTGAGACGGTGTTCGGCCCTGAGGGCGGCCACAGCGGCTACTTTCGCCGCTGTGGCCGCATCCTCAGGGCACGCAATTTTCCCAGGTAGGCGTTCTCCGCACGCAGCCGCTCGTTCTCGGCCCGCAGCGCTTCCAGCTCGCTTTGCCCGCCCGATTCCTGCCCGGCAGGCCGGGGCGGGCGGCCACGACGTTTCGGACGCAGCCCGTCGGCACCCTCGTTGCGGTAGATCCGCGCCCACGTCTCGACCTGCTTCGGCGACGCCAGGTCGAACTCGCGAGCCAGGTCAACCTTCCTCTCGCCAGCCAGGAACCGCTGCACCACCTCGAGTTTGAACTCGAACGAAAACGACCGTCTGGACGCGCTCACCAGCGCCGCACCCCCGCGCACCCGCCACCGGCCATACAACCGGGCAACCGGCCAACGAGACACACCAAGCCTGGTCGCGACCGCACGATCCGCCCAACCATCATCAAACAACTCTATCGCCGCCGCACGCTGCTCCGCGGTCAACGAACTACGCCCAGCCAAACCACCGCTCCCCGATGATCGGAACTGAATTCCACAGTCCAACCACCGGGGACCAGTTCA
>NZ_BMMT01000040.1 GCF_014646075.1 Saccharopolyspora thermophila | reverse complement strand
GGGGGGTGTTCCTATGGTTTTGTCAAGCGGCGGCTGGGGGTGCCGGGGGTTGGGTTGTGGGGCGGGTTGGCTGGTAGAGGGTCTTGTTGCGGAGCATGGCGAACAGGACGTCGCAGCGTCGGCGGGCGAGGCAGATCAGGGCGGCGTTGTGTTTCTTGCCTTCGGCTCTCTTGCGGTCGTAGTAGGCGCGGCTGACCGGGTCGGACAAGGCGGCGAACGCGGCGAGGAAGAAAGCGCGCTTGAGCTTGCGGTTGCCGGTGCGGGCTGGATGTTCACCTCGGATGCTGCTGCCGGAGCGGTGGGTCACCGGCGCGATGCCGGCATAGGCGGCCAGGTGCGCGGAGCTGGCGAAGGCGGAGGCGTCGCCGATCTCCAACAGAATGCGGGCGGCGGTCCTGACCCCGATGCCGGGCATGGAAGTCAGGACCTCGGCAAGAGGGTGCGCATCAAGTATCCCGTCGACCTCGACTGCGAGGGCTTTCCGTTGCTCCAGCACGGTTTTCAGGCTCTCAGCCAACCTCGGCAGCACCGTGTCCGCTGCTGCGGCGCCGGGAACCACCACGGTCTGCTCGGACAGCGCGGCGAGGATGTCGGCGACCAGCCGCTCGCCCATGCGGGGAGCGTGTTTGGTCGCGATCGAGATCAGCTTGCGGCGGCTGGTGTTGGCCAGGCCGATCGGGCCGCCGCAGCGGGACAGGATCTCCAGCACCGCGGTGTGGGTGACGCGGGGTCCGAGGGCGCGTTCAAGGGCGGGGTGGATGCCGGTGAGCAGGCCGCGGATCCGGTTACTGATCCGGGTGGCCTCGGCGGCCAGGTCGTCATCGAACCCGACAAGCACTCCGAGCTCGGCCAGGGCCTCGTCGCCGACGTCGACTTGGCGCAGCGTGTGCGGCAGAGTGCGGGCGGCATCGGCGATCACGAAGGCATCGCGGGCGTCGGTCTTGGTGTTGCCTGGGTAGAGATCGGCGATCCGGCGCATGGCCAGTCCGGGCAGGTAGGCGACCTGGTGCCCGCAGGCCCGAGCGACCGCGACCGGCAACGCGCCGATCGTGGCGGGTTGATCGACCACGACCAGCAGCGGACCGTGCCCAGCGAGCTTGTCGAACACCGCCCGGAGCTTCGGTTCGCTGTTGGGCAGCGGCCCGTCATGCAGCCGCTTCCCGGACGGGTCCAGGCCCACGGCGTGGTGCTCACCCTTGCCCACATCCAGACCAAGGAACACGCCGTACGTGCTGGTCATCCGCCCCGTCCTTCGTGTCGAGGTTGCTGGTCACCAGTCAGGCACCGACGGCCGGCAGCCACGTTACGACGAGACCTGCCCGCAGGCGGCCGTGTCCCTATGAGCGGTCCACCGATGCCACCAGGCCCGGTGACACCACCCCCCGGATCATCCGTTCGACTGGGGGACAAAGTCATGCCGAGCCTGGCGACCAGAGCTCCAAGATCAGAGCCGCGAAAACGGTAACGGGGG
>NZ_BMMT01000039.1 GCF_014646075.1 Saccharopolyspora thermophila | reverse complement strand
CGATGGGTCGTAGTCGTGCCCAGGTGAGGAACGCGGCGGCGAACAGCAGCATCCCGATGCCGGCGTAGAGGTTGATGTTGACACCGGCGGACTTGTCCAGCTCGGCCTGGGGCTGGAGGAGGCCGACCACGGTCAGTACCGCGCCGTAGACGACGAACAGCAGGGCGATGACGGTGCGGATGTCGAACGCACCCGCGGTGTGCGTGCGCTGGTGGGTCATGGCAGTGTCCTCCCGGTCAGCCGAAAACGATGTTCAACACGATGATCAGCACCAGGGCGATCCCGGCCAGCAGCCCCGGCCGCCGGTACCAGCCCGCGTCCTCCCCGGTGGTGGAGGCCGCCACGCTGGCCCGCGGGGTCAGCGAGTACACCAGCCCCACCAGCGCCGCCTCCGGCTTCGGGCGGGTCACCAGCGACACCACCACGCTCACCGCGACGTCGACCACGAACGCCACCCCGGCACCCACGAAACTCGCGCCCTGCCCCGGCAGGTCCAGCAGCCCGGTCTCCGACGCCGCGTACACCGCCACCGCCGACACCGTGCCCAGCACCAGCCCCACCCAGCCGGCGGCCGGGGTCATCCGCTTCCAGAACATGCCCAGGATGAACGTGGCGAACAACGGCGCGTTGAAAAACGAGAACAACTGCTGCAGGTAGTCCATCAGGTTCTCATAACCCGCCGCGATGAACGCCGTGCCCACCGCCGCCGCGGTCGCCCCCACCGTCACCCACCTGCCCATCGACAGGTAGTAGTGGTCCGGCCTGTCCCGCACCACATAGGACTGCCAGATGTCGTAGGTGAACACCGTGTTGAACGACGACAGATTCGCCGCCATCCCCGCCATGAACGACGCCAGCAACCCCGCCAACGCGATCCCCAGAATCCCGTTGGGCAGCAGATCCCGCATCAACAACAGGATCGCGTCGTTGTAGTCCACCGACCCCGCCCCCGTGGCCTTGAACGCCGCCAGCTCCGGGATCAGCACCGCCGCGATCATCCCCGGCACCACCACGATGAACGGGATGAACATCTTCGGAAAAGCCCCGATGATCGGTGTGCGCTGCGCCGCCGACATGCTCTTGGACGCCATCGCCCGCTGCACCTCGACGAAGTTCGTCGTCCAGTACCCGAACGACAGCACGAACCCCAACCCGAACACCAGACCGACCACCGACAACACCGGATTGACAAACCCGGTCAACTGCGTGCCCGGCCACGCCGTCAGCTGCTCAGCACCACCCGGCGACGCGGTGACCCTGTCGATGAGACCCTGCACCCCGCCGACCCTGACCAGCCCCACCACCGTCAACGGCAACAACGCCGCCACGATCACGAAGAACTGCAACACCTCGTTGTAGATCGCCGCGGACAAACCCCCCAACGCCGTGTACGACAACACGATCAACGCCGCGATCAACACCGACACCCACAACGGCCACCCCAGCAACGCGTTCACGATGCTGGCCAGCAAATACAGGTTCACCCCCGCGATCAAAACCTGCGCCAACGCGAACGACACCCCGTTCACCAGATGCGCCGCCGGACCGAACCGCCGCAACATGAACTCCGGAACGCTACGCACCCTCGACCCGTAGTAGAACGGCATCATCACCACACCGAGAAACAGCATGGCCGGCACCGCACCGATCCAGAAGTAGTGCATCGTCGGCATCCCGTACTCCGCACCGTTGGCGGACATGCCGATAATCTCGATCGCACCCAGATTCGCCGAGATGAACGCCAACCCCGTCACCCACGCCGGCAACGCCCGCCCCGACAAGAAAAAGTCCA
>NZ_BMMT01000038.1 GCF_014646075.1 Saccharopolyspora thermophila | reverse complement strand
CGGAGGAGTTCGCGGCGCAGGCGAATGCGTCGGCGGAGTTGTATGAGGAGGCGGCGGCGGACCGGGAGGCGTTCTGGGCGAAGCAGGCCGAGCAGTTGCACTGGGACACGCGGTGGTCGCAGGTGCTGGACTGGTCGGATGCGCCGTTCGCGAAGTGGTTCGTGGGCGGGAAGCTGAACGTGGCCTACAACTGTGTGGACCGGCATGTGGAGGCCGGTCATGGGGATCGGGTGGCGATCTTCTGGGAGGGTGAGCCCGGGGATGCGCGGGTGATCACCTATGCGGAGTTGCAGCGGGAGGTGGCGCGTACCGCCAACGCTTTGACCGCGTTGGGGGTGGGTGCTGGGGACCGGGTGGCGATCTATTTGCCGATGCTGCCGGAGGCGGTGTTTGCCATGCTGGCGTGTGCCCGGTTGGGGGCGATGCACAGCGTGGTGTTCGGCGGGTTTTCCGCCGAGGCGTTGCGGACCCGGATCAACGACGCCCAGGCCAGGGTGGTGATCACCTCGGACGGGCAGTTCCGGCGGGGCAGGGCGATGCCGTTGAAGGCCCATGTGGACGAGGCGGTGGCCGAGACCCCGAGTGTGGAGCGGGTGGTGGTGGTCAAGCGCACCGGCACCGACATCGCCTGGACCGAGGGCCGGGACGTGTGGTGGGACGAGTTGCTGCAGGGCCAGCCGGACACCCACACTCCGGAGGCGTTCGATGCCGAGCAGCCGTTGTTCATCCTCTACACCTCGGGTACCACGGGGCGCCCGAAGGGGATCCTGCACACCTCGGGTGGGTATCTGACCCAGGCCGCCTACACCCACCGGGTGGTGTTCGATCTCAAGCCGGAGACCGACGTGTACTGGTGCACCGCCGACATCGGGTGGGTCACCGGGCACACCTACATCGTCTACGGGCCGCTGGCCAACGGGGCCACGCAGGTGATCTACGAGGGCACGCCCAACACCCCGCACGAGGGCCGGCACTGGGAGGTCGTGGCCAAGTACGGGGTGACGATCTACTACACGGCGCCGACCACGATCCGCACGTTCATGAAGTGGGGCACGCAGATCCCCGCCCGATACGATCTGTCCAGCCTGCGGCTGCTGGGCAGCGTGGGCGAGCCGATCAACCCCGAGGCGTGGACGTGGTACCGCACCCACATCGGCGCCGACCGGACCCCGGTGGTGGACACCTGGTGGCAGACCGAGACCGGGGCGATCATGATCTCGCCGCTGCCCGGGGTGACCGCGGCCAAGCCCGGCTCGGCGCAGCGGCCGCTGCCCGGTATCTCGGCCAAGGTCGTCAACGAGGCCGGCGAGCAGGTGCCGCACGGATCGGGCGGGCTGCTGGTGCTGGACGAGCCGTGGCCGTCGATGCTGCGGGGTATCTGGGGTGACGAGGCCCGCTACCGGGAGACCTACTGGTCGAAGTTCGCCGACAAGGGCTTCTACTTCGCCGGTGACGGCGCCAAGTACGACGACGACGGCGACATCTGGCTGCTGGGCCGGGTCGATGACGTCATGAACGTCTCCGGACACCGCATCTCCACCACCGAGGTCGAGTCCGCCCTGGTCTCGCACCCCAACGTGGCCGAGGCCGCGGTGGTCGGCGCCAGCGACCCCACCACCGGGCAGGGCATCGTGGCGTTCGTGATCCTGCGCGGCGGGGTCGACGACGACGCCTCCGGCCAGGCCGCCCTGGCCGAACTGCGCGAGCACGTCTCCCGCGAGATCGGCCCCATCGCCAAACCCCGCCAGATCATGGTCGTGCCCGAGCTACCCAAGACCCGCTCCGGCAAGATCATGCGCCGCCTGCTGCGCGACATCGCCGAAAACCGCGAGATCGGCGACGTCACCACCCTCGCCGACTCCTCCGTCATGGACCTCATCGCCAAAGGACTGAAGAAAACCTCCGACGACTGAGCACCG
>NZ_BMMT01000037.1 GCF_014646075.1 Saccharopolyspora thermophila | reverse complement strand
CGTGAAACGGCAACTGTTCCTCGACTTCCTCTCCGCCACGCGGGTCGAACCCCTGCGAACCACCCGGTTCACCAATGCCGAGCAAGACGCCATTGATGAGCAACAGGCGGCTGCCGACCAGTCTTCCCATGACGAGTCGACTGATTCGGAAGACAGACTCGGTCCGTTGTCTTTCGTGGGCGTTGATATTTCTGGTGATGAGGTTGCATTTTCCCCCGACAACGTGGTGTTTATGCAGAAGCCGGGGAATTCTGCTCGGCCCACGGTCGTCTCCATGTGGGATGAGAACGAACTGGAAGACGACGAACACCCCCGGCGCGTGTGGGAGTGGGCGGACAACATCGGGCGTCAGCTCCGGGTGATGCGTACGCTTCCTGGGGAGACGTGGCCGGAGGTGTTGCACTGGAGTCAGTTCAGGTTCCGTGGTGAGATCGACGCTCCTTTTGAGGTCCCGCTCGTCGTTGCCATTTATTCGGTTGACGACATGCTCGTCCTCCCGGTCGACCGCGGTAATGGAGTCGACAGTGTACTGGTTTCCAAGGAAACCGCGGCGGAATGCATCAGCAGGATTTTCCGGGGCTACGACTCGATGTTCCTGCTGATGCCGGAAAGTGAGCGGGCCGACTTCGCGGTGAACCTGGCCCGAGCCCTCGTCACACGGCGTAACAATCTTGTCGTGTACACCGGCGCGGGGACGACCTGTGTGACCGCCGACGGAAGGCTGGCTGTCCTGGACAACGCCGGCCTGGTGGCCGTGAAATCGCAGCCGAACCGGCGCAACAGGTCGAATCCCAAAGCAGTCACCACGTGGGTCGAAACCCTGCGGTCGACCCAGGTCACAGCCGCTCCGGTGTACGTGCTGCCAGGGTCAGCGGAAGGCGTTGGGGAAACTGTGCCGTCCGGTTCGGTCGATACACCGGACGTTCTGCAGCGGATCGTCGAAGCGGCCGAGGTCATCGAACCGGACAACATGAGGAAGGGCAGCAAGGCGGAGGTCGAGCGGCATCCGGCGGAGTCGAAGGAAACCTACCTCACCGACGGGCAGCGCAGGATTCGGCTGACTCCGCGCGTCGTCCGGGCGTGGCTGGCCGAGAACGGAATTTCCTACTCGCGGGATGGTGGCATAGCGCAGGCTGTCAGGATCTACATCAACAGCCCGAAGCATCCGGGGAACGCGCCCGAGCCTCGGGAATACCGGGTCGACGAGGCGGGGCGCTTCTTCGACACGGTTCGCCGCCTGGCCGCTCAGCACCACTTGGCCGAGCAACGGGGACTGGCGATAGCGATCAACAATCTGACGGATCACGTCGTAGCGGAATATCCGCCGGATCAGTACACCTATGTGGGTATCGGTCGCAGCCCGGCACCGCTCATCGCCGCTCTCCAGGCCCGTGGACACAACGCGGTCAGTATTCCGATGTCGGATTTCTGGGCGGCGCCGCCGCAGGATTCGATCCTGCACGACACCTTCGCATTTTTCGAGATCAACGAGCCCACGTTATGGCAAGAGACCGTTCTCGAGGAGCACTTTGACGAGTTCCTGGGCGATCTGCCCGCAGACCGCGACGTGCTGCTGCTTGACTACTCTGTGTCCGGATTCAGCCTGATCTCGGCGCAGTTCTTTATCCAGCGATACCTCGACGACCGGCAGAGCGATCTCGACTCCGGAGATGAATCCGACCGGAAGGGTACACCTGCTCCGGCGGTGCACGCGCTCGCGATGTGCCCCCTCGACCAAATCTACCAAGTCAAGTCGATCCGCAAGCGCATCCACAAGAATCCCAGGTTCGACAAGGATCTCCGCGATCTGTGGGAAAAGCGCTTCCGCCTTCTTCCGCTGGAATCCAACGGGCCAGTTGGTAAGTACGCCGACCTGCTGGCAGACGCGCTCGTGGAATCCGCTTTCGACGGCTTGGCTCAGTACGGCAAGTACCAGGTCCTCCAGCTGGTTGAAAGTTCCCCGAGGCTGAAGCGGGGCGACCAGCGTCCGCAGGACGGCTACCGGATGCTGCAGCGTCTCGTTGAGGACGTCCGGCTTGGGCCAGCAGGCAAGGCCGCCGCTCTCGAAGGCGTTGCTGCGCAGCAGGAGCGATCGGCGACGGGTTACGGTGGTGCGTTCCAAGCCGCGCTGGGGGAACCGTCGAGCCCGGCCGGTAGCGTGCCGGCTGGCATCGTCGCGGCTGAGTGGACCGGAGGTCTGGCAGGGATCGGGACTACCTGGGAGTTTGGTAACGGTTTTGGGTCGGTGTTGGGGTCTTCGTCGGTGGGGTCGGATGTTATATCGGCGGAGACGTTTGCTGATGATGAGGGTGCGGAGCGGGCGTTTCTGGGGGAGTTTTTCCCGAATTTGTCGGGGGTGAATCGTCCGGTT
>NZ_BMMT01000036.1 GCF_014646075.1 Saccharopolyspora thermophila | reverse complement strand
TTGACGGGCAGCAAGGAAGCTTTGCTGACGTTGTTCCGATTGATTCGAGCACGCCTTTTGCGGACCTGTACCGTGACGGTGACGGTATTTGGTTCATGCCGTTGAAGCCTGGCGTGGTGTATTCCACAGACTTCGCCAGGCCGAAGAATGGTGCGGCCAGTACCTCTCCGTCGTCCGAGGATGCGCAGGACGTGGAGATAACCGACGTTTTCTTGGAACCCTCCGGGACGGACGAGCACCGCCAGGAAGCAGCCCATCGACCTACAGAGGCAGTGTTCGGCGGGATCCGTGCCAGCGATGCGTCCCGCACCTGGGGTACTGGGGCGAACGCGGGCACGGCGAACTGGTGGACACAAGAGGCTCGCGGCGGACAGCCGTCCGGCAGGCAGTCCACTCACGAGGGGCAGGAGGTCAAGCCGAGAAAACGGATGCGCACGCCAGATGAGTGGCAGGAGATCGGGCCGAACAAACAGGCACGCACGACAAGTGGCTACCCGATCGGTCACGCCACGGTGAACCTGGCCATCCGCGACTTGCTCGGTGCTCCGCGGAACCAGCGCGCGTCCCGAGCTTTCAGGGAGAACTACCTCGACGCCCTGGAGAAAAGTATCAACGAGCGCCGTCCGGTCGGCTTCGTGGTGAATGCGATCCTGCCGTACCGGGATGTCGACAGGATTCCATCGGTCGTCAAAAAGATCACCGAGGGTGTCCGCGACATGGAGGGGCGCATCGCCTTCGTCTTCGGCGTCAACGGGCCACGGGATTCCGAGAGCGCCGTGCGGCGAGCCATCGAGACGTTCGCTCCCCAGATCCAGGATGGAAGCGAACCGATCGCGCTGGTCCCGGTTGTGCCGGCGGGATTCACGGAGTCCGAGAATGCACCGATCGGAACGCTGCGCAACCACACCCTGGACAGCGCCGTGAACAAGTCCATCGTGGCCGCCATGGTCGACCTGGGAATGCATCCGTATATCTCGATCCAGGACTTCGACGAGGGATCCAGGCGGGTCGGATCGTCAACCGGTGAGCACATTTTCAATCACTGGGAAAATCGGTTGGACACCGCGTCGGGGCTCAAGGAATTGGAGCTCCCCGACGACGATGTGCGGCCGATCAGGCCGTTGATGATGTCGGGCGGGTACCGGCTCGGGGACGGTAACCTGTTCGAGAAGGCCCTGGAAAGTCGGATTCAAGAAAAGGCGCGTATCGAGGCCCGATTGAGCACCCCTCGCCAGGAGGGTCCAATAGGAAAGCCTGAAAGCGGCCTCCGGCGCGTCCTCAAGAAAGCCGAAGAAGATATCGCCTTCCTCGAATCAATTCGCCATGATTTCGGCGTCATGCAGGAAAGGTTCACCAAGGCGATCATTGCCGACATGGCGGCACGCGACCGGTACGCCCAGAACCACCCACTGCACCCCTACTCCCCCGAGCCGAACCTCTGCATCGACGGCACTGTGTTACTCAAGGACGGGCTCACGGTCGGCTCCGAGGACGAAAAATTTGGATTCGGTAAGGGAAAGGCGGAGTTCGGCGCTCTCGCCAGGAGCCTGAACCTGGAGAACACCAAGGAATTCGCCCAGTATTACGAACCATTGAGCCGGCAAGCTCCGGAGGAGTCACCGGATACGGACCAGTTCGTGGCGGACCTCGGTAAGAACAGCGATTCAGATAACGTACAACTGGAGCGGACCAAGGCAGAGATCGCCGAGGCAGTCAAGGCTGAAGCACCGCAACGGCACCCGGTTCGGGGAGTGCCGTTCCTGGCGGACTTCAGCGGTAGCACCATAGAGACGGACCTGACGCGCATCGCGTTGACCTGGGCGAGGTCTGGCCAGAAGAACATCGGGCTCCCGCAGACCCACGCGGACCCGAACAACCTCCGGAACAGGACCTGGTACGCAGGTAAAGGCACCGGCGAGGTGCAGCACTCCCGTAAGAAAGCGGGCAGGCTTGCCAGTGGAGGGACAGGACTCAGCAGGTTCCGGAAGGACTGGCAGGAGAATGCCGACGACAGTCAGGACCCGCTGACGGGACGCCGGGGAGGCGAGGATCCGGGGAGCCTGAGCGATAAGGCTGCCAAATTGTTGGGCGTGCCGAAGCAGAACGTGCTCAATGTTAGCATCTCCATCGCGTTGAACATCTCCGAATTCAGGGAGCATGGAGTCCGCATCGGAGTCGCGGGGGACCCCGTCACCAAGGGAGTCATCGGATTCAACTCGGCTCTGGCTGCTCAGGCCCCCACCATGCAGCGGCATCTCGAACAGTTCAGGAAAACTTTCCTGGACCGCGGATTGGCGAAGCAGGACGGACTCGAAAACTCGTTCTACCAGAAGGTTATCGACACCGATCCGGGACTGGCGGAGTCGGCGGTACAGCTGCGCGCGGCCACGGTCGAGAAGGGCGTGGAGATCTTCCGAGGCGAAGGCAGCAAGGAGTCCAGCCAAGGCGCCAACTACTCCGACATGCCCGCCACGGCATTCACCCTCGAACACCGGACGGACCAGGACCTCGGCTCGCTGTCGCGCGCACTGCACGACGGACCCTTCGCCACGGGGCGCACTTCGAGCCCGTCAGATGAGCTGGTCGGCCGGTTGATCGCGACCCAGGTGGGCGCAACGCTGCTGGTCCGCCACCCCAACGGCGATCTGCAACGCCTCGATCCGTTCCCCGTCGACGGGACTGCCGTCGCCTCTCGCGAGGTGACCGTGCAGTTGTCCGGAGCGGAACCGCTCGGCTCCCGTGGGAGTGAGCCGAGGGGTTTTGGTGGTAATTCTGGGGTGGTGTTGGGGTCTTCGTCGGTGGGGTCGGATGTTATATCGGCGGAGACGTTTGCTGATGATGAGGGTGCGGAGCGGGCGTTTCTGGGGGAGTTTTTCCCGAATTTGTCGGGGGTGAATCGTCCGGTT
>NZ_BMMT01000035.1 GCF_014646075.1 Saccharopolyspora thermophila | reverse complement strand
AACCATCATCAAACAACTCTATCGCCGCCGCACGCTGCTCCGCGGTCAACGAACTACGCCCAGCCAAACCACCGCTCCCCGATGATCGGAACTGAATTCCACAGTCCAACCACCGGGGACCAGTTCATCGTGATCTCGCCGCACCGCGTGATGACCAACGCGCACGTGGTCGCGGGCACCGACCGGGTGGCGATCGAGATCGGCCGCGGCGAGTTCGACGCGGAGGTCGTGCTCTACCGGCCGGACGTGGACGTCGCGGTGCTGGCGGTGCCGGACCTGGACGCCGACGCGATGTCCTTCGCGTCGGGGCCGGTGCAGCCGGGTGATGACGTGATCGCCCTGGGCTATCCGCTGGACGGGCCCTACACCGCTTCGGCCGGGCGGGTGCGGGACCGGATCAGGCTCCGCGGCCCGGACATCTACGACTCGCAGACGGTGGTCCGCGACGTGTACACGGTGCGCGGCAAGGTGCAGAGCGGGAACTCCGGCGGACCGCTGATCAACCCCGGCGGCCAGGTGGTCGGCGTGGTGTTCGGTGCGGCGGTCGACGACCCGGAGACCGGGTTCGCGCTGACCGCGGACGAGGTGGCCGACGAGGTGGCGATCGCGCCCACGCTCACCACCCCGGTCTCCACCGGCAACTGCACGAACTAGCCCGGGTCGTCCGGCGCGGGACCCGAGCGGACGGGCATCTCCGGCCGGTGGAGGTGCCCGCAGCGCTCAGGAAGCGGACTGCTCCGCGTGCTGGCGCTGGGTGATCTTCTTGGTGTCCTTGAGGGTTTCGATCGTGCGCTTGGGCGCGCGGATCTTGCGCACCCGCAGGAAGCCGAGCAGGGCCAGCAGGCCGGCCACCACCAGCATCACCAGAAACACGATCCCGAAGGCCGCCCAGCGCCACAGGCCGAGCTGGGCGAGCCCCTCGGCGAGCGTGAAGAACAGGAAGAACAGGCTGAAGCCGAGGACGGTCAGCGCGAGGACGAAGTAGACGCTGCCCTTGACCGCCTTCTTGACCTCACCGGCGAGCTCGGTCTTGGCCAGCTCCACCTCGGACCTGACCAAAGTGGACAGGTGCGTCGTGGCATCGCGGACCAACGCGCCGATGGACTGCCCGTCGGGAGCGGTGTCCTCCTCAGACAGCGGGATGGACGTGACCGCGGTCCACCCCGCACCGTCGCGGCTGCCGTTGGTGCTGTTCTGGGCGCTGTTCACGTGCCCATCGTGCCACGCGCGATCAGCGGGCGGCCGAGCGACTCGCGGACGTTACCCGCGAGTGACCCGGCGGCGACGCGGAGCGGGCGCGGGCCGGTTCGAGTGCTGCGTAGGGCCTCGGACGTGTGCTCGCTGCGGATCGCAGGTCCGCCGAGCCCTCACGACTCCGCAGCCCCGTTGCGCAGCTTCCGGCCGCGTCGCAGCAGGACGGTCGCGGCCAGCAGCGAGGAGATGGCCGAGGCGATCAGTACCGCGGCCTTGGCGCGCTCCGCCGCGTCACCCGTCAGCGAGAGCTCGGCGATCAGCAGGCTGACCGTGAAGCCGACCCCGCCGAGCATCGCCAGCGCCGCCATGTCGCGCCAGCTCACCGACTCCGGCTTGGCCCCCACGCCCAGCTTCACCGCAAGGAACGAGCTGCCGAAGATGCCGATCAGCTTGCCCACCACGAGTCCGACGACGACCGCGATGGCGACCCGGTCCCCGCCGATCGCGACCAGCGCGTCGGCGTCCACCGGGACCCCGGCGGCGAAGAACGCGAACACCGGCACGACGAGCCCGGCCGACCAGGGCTGCAGCCGGTGCTCCAGCCGCATCGCCGGAGACGCCGGTTCGTGCGGGTCGCGCCTGACGCGGGTGAGCAGGCCGAGGGCCACCCCGGCGATGGTGGCGTGGATGCCGCTGGAGTGCACCGCCACCCAGGTGGCCACCGCTAACGGGACGTACAGCACGGGGCTGGTGATCCGCTTGCGCTGCAGGAACCAGTAGCCGGCGCAGAGTGCGACCGCCGCGAGCAGTGCGAGCGCGCTGAGCCCGTCGGTGAACAGGACCGCGATGACGATGATCGCGCCCAGGTCGTCGACCACGGCCAGGCTGAGCAGGAAGACCCGGGCCGCGGTGGGCATCCACGACCCGGTCAGCGACAGCACGCCGAGCGCGAACGCGATGTCGGTGGCCACCGGGATGGCCCACGCGGCGTGCGCGCCGGGCGTGCCGTGGCCGATGGCGAACGCGAGCACGGCGGGCACGACCATGCCGCCGAGTGCGGCGATCACCGGCAGCAGCGCGCTCCTGCGGTTGGACAGCTCGCCGATCACCAGCTCGCGTTTGAGCTCCAGCCCGGCAACGAAGAAGAAGATCGCCAGCAGGCCGTCCGTGGCCCACTCGCCGATGGTGAGGTTCAGGTGCAGCAGGTGCGGCCCGAGTTCCAGGTCGCGCACGGTGCGGTAGAGCTCAGCGGCGGGCGAGTTCGCCAGCAGCAGCGCGACGGCGGTGGCCGCGAGCAGGACCAGCCCGCCGACGGTCTCGGTGCGCAGGTAGGCCCCGAGGTCGAAGGTGCGGGCCGACCGGTCGGGCTTGGCGCGCCGGGACTTCTTGCGGGCGGCTTTCGACACTGGCGGCTCCGATCGTGAACAGCACGAACCTGCACGCCGACCAGTCTTCCCGGCACACCTGCCGCCATCCTACCACCCATTCGAGGCATGCTTGCTCTTGCAAACAGGCTCGCGGAGAGTGTTTGTGCAGGTCACGAGGGGCCGACATGCGCACAGGGGGCGTCCTCCTGGTTGGGAGGGCGCCCCCTTTTGCGGGCTTGCGGTGCTCAGTCGTCGGAGGTTTTCTTCAGTCCTTTGGCGATGAGGTCCATGACGGAGGAGTCGGCGAGGGTGGTGACGTCGCCGATCTCGCGGTTTTCGGCGATGTCGCGCAGCAGGCGGCGCATG
>NZ_BMMT01000034.1:0-2500 GCF_014646075.1 Saccharopolyspora thermophila | reverse complement strand
TGGGGGATGAGTTGTGGGTAGGGGTGAAAGGCCAATCAAACTCCGTGATAGCTGGTTCTCCCCGAAATGCATTTAGGTGCAGCGTCGCGTGTTGCTTGGGTGGGGTAGGGCGCTGGTTGGTTGATGGGCCTTCGCGGGTTACTGAGATCAGCCAAACTTCGAATACACTTGAGTTGAGCGTGGCAGTGAGACGGTGGGGGAGAAGCTTCATCGTCGAGAGGGAAACAGCCCAGAGCATCGGCTAAGGCCCCTAAGTGTGCGCTTAGTGGGAAAGGATGTGGGATCGCTGAGACAACCAGGAGGTTGGCTTAGAAGCAGCCATCCTTGAAAGAGTGCGTAATAGCTCACTGGTCAAGTGGTCCTGCGCCGACAATGTAGCGGGGCTGAAGCGTGCCGCCGAAGCCGTGCCAGGAACGCACTGTGTGTGTGTTGTTGGGTAGGGGAGCGTCCTGCATGCTGTGAAGCTGCGGTGTGAGCTGTGGTGGAGTGTGTGGGAGTGAGAATGCAGGCATGAGTAGCGAGTGAAGAGTGGGAATCTCTTCCGCCGGATGACTAAGGGTTCCTGGGGAAGGTTCGTCCGCCCAGGGTGAGTCGGGGCCTAAGGCGAGGCCGACAGGCGTAGTCGATGGAGAACGGGTTGATATTCCCGTACCCGTGTGCGCGCGTCCATAGCGAATCTCTTGATACTAACCACTTGGTGCTGGCTCTGGTTCTTTGTGGATTGGGGTTGGTGCTGCGTGGGGCCTGATGGGGTAGTAGTTAAGTGATGGGGTGACGCAGGAGGGTAGCTCTGCCAGTGAGTGGTTGTACTGGTGTAAGCCTGTAGCCCGGTGTGTAGGTAAATCCGCGCACCATGTGGGTGAGGGGTGATGCGTAGCCGTGGTGGTGAAGTGAGTGATCCCATGCTGCCGAGAAAAGCCTCTAGCGAGTGTGTGCACGGCCCGTACCCGAAACCGACACAGGTGGTCAGGTAGAGTATACCGAGGCGGTCGGGTGAACTGTGGTTAAGGAATTCGGCAAATTGCCCCCGTAACTTTGGGAGAAGGGGGGCCACTGCTGGTGATTGCCCTTTGCGGTGGGAGCTGGTGGTGGTCGCAGAGGCCAGGGAGAAGCGACTGTTTACTAAAAACACAGGTCCATGCGAAGCTGTAAGGCGATGTATATGGACTGACGCCTGCCCGGTGCTGGAACGTTAAGAGGACCCGTGAACCGGTTTTTGCTGGGGTAGCGGTGAATTTAAGCGCCAGTAAACGGCGGTGGTAACTATAACCATCCTAAGGTAGCGAAATTCCTTGTCGGGTAAGTTCCGACCTGCACGAATGGCGTAACGACTTCTCCGCTGTCTCGACCACAGGCCCGGTGAAATTGCAGTACGAGTAAAGATGCTCGTTTCGCGCGGCAGGACGGAAAGACCCCGGGACCTTTACTATAGCTTGGTATTGGTGTTTGGTTCGGCTTGTGTAGGATAGGTGGGAGACTGTGAAGCTCTGACGCTAGTTGGGGTGGAGTCGTTGGTGAAATACCACTCTGGTCGTTCTGGGCATCTAACTCGGGTCCGTGATCCGGATCGGGGACAGTGCCTGGTGGGTAGTTTAACTGGGGCGGTTGCCTCCTAAAGGGTAACGGAGGCGCCCAAAGGTTCCCTCAGCCTGGTTGGCAATCAGGTGTTGAGTGTAAGTGTATAAGGGAGCTTGACTGTGAGACTGACGGGTCGAGCAGGTGCGAAAGCAGGGACTAGTGATCCGGCACTGGCTGGTGGAAGCGGTGTCGCTCAACGGATAAAAGGTACCCCGGGGATAACAGGCTGATCTTGCCCAAGAGTCCATATCGACGGCATGGTTTGGCACCTCGATGTCGGCTCGTCGCATCCTGGGGCTGGAGTTGGTCCCAAGGGTTGGGCTGTTCGCCCATTAAAGCGGCACGCGAGCTGGGTTTAGAACGTCGTGAGACAGTTCGGTCCCTATCCGCCGCGCGCGTAGGAGACTTGCGGAAGGCTGTCCCTAGTACGAGAGGACCGGGACGGACGAACCTCTGGTGTGCCAGTTGTTTCGCCAGGAGCACGGCTGGTTGGCTATGTTCGGGAGGGATAACCGCTGAAAGCATCTAAGCGGGAAGCCTGTTCCTAGATGAGGTCTCCCGCCCGTTTGTGGGGTAAGGCTCCCAAGAGATGATTGGGTTGACAGGCCAGAGATGGAAGCGCAGTAATGTGTGGAGTTGACTGGTGCTGATAGGCCGAGGACTTGTTCATGAAGGTTTGCTTGCGCCCGCTATATGGTTTTGAGGCAACAACCACTCGTGGTTGGTTGGTTGGTTGTTAAGTGGATAGTGTGTTGTTGTTTCGATGATCTTCCCACCATGCTGTGGTGTGGTGGGGTGTGGGTTGTCGGTGGCGATGGCGGGGAGGGTACGCCCGGTCCCATTCCGAACCCGGTAGCTAAGTTCCCCAGCGCTGATGGTACTGCACTCGGTGGGGTGTGGGAGAGTAGGACACCGCCGACAC
>NZ_BMMT01000033.1 GCF_014646075.1 Saccharopolyspora thermophila | reverse complement strand
AGAACGCGGTGGCCGCCGGTCTGGCCAGTCGTCTCGAGGTGCAGGTGGCCTACGCGATCGGCAAGGCCGCCCCGGTCGGGCTGTTCGTGGAGACCTTCGGCACCGAGAACGTCGACCCGCTCAAGATCCAGGCGGCCATCAACGAGGTGTTCGACCTGCGCCCGGCCGCCATCGTGCGCGACCTGGACCTGCTGCGCCCGATCTACGCGCAGACCGCGGCCTACGGTCACTTCGGCCGCACCGATGTCGACCTGCCGTGGGAGCGCACCGACCGCGCCGACGCGCTCAGGAGCGCGGCGGGCATCTGAGAGGCTGTCTGACGGCCTCGTGCTGCGTAGGTGGTCCCGGTGGTCACCCCGCGTGCGTGCGCCGAGCGGCTGCGCCGCTTGAAGGACAGTGTCGATCGTCGTCGGGTGGACTGCGGGGCGTGGTGGACCGCGCCCCGCAGCGCGTGACGGCCGTGTGGTCCAGTAGAGCTTCGAGGTCGGGGGCCGACGTGGCGCCCGCCCCTGGTGAATGGAGTATTGCAGTGCGGATTGCGGTGACCGGGTCCATCGCCACCGACCACCTCATGTCCTACCCCGGCAGGTTCGCCGAGCAGCTCGTCGCCGACCGCCTCCAGCAGGTGTCGCTGTCGTTCCTGGTGGACGAGCTGCAGGTGCGCCGCGGCGGGATCGCGGCCAACATCACCTTCGGCCTCGGCCAGCTGGGCGTGACCTCGGCCCTGGTGGGCGCGGTGGGCCGCGACTTCGATGACTACCGGTCCTGGCTGGAGCGGCATGGGGTGGACACCGCCTCGGTGCACGTGTCCGACACCAAGCACACCGCGCGGTTCCTGTGCACCACCGACACCGACCAGAACCAGATCGCCTCCTTCTACGCCGGGGCGATGGCCGAGGCCCGGGAGATCGAGCTCAAGCCGGTCGCCGACCGGCTCGGCGGGCTGGACATGGTGGTGATCTCCGCCAACGACCCGGACGCCATGCTGCGCCACACCCAGGAGTGCCGGGACCGCGGCTACCGCTTCCTGGCCGACCCGGGCCAGCAGCTGGCCCGCATGGAGGGCTCGGACATCCGCAAACTGGTGGAGGGCGCCGAGTATCTGTTCACCAACGAGTACGAGCACGGCCTGCTGCTGAAGAGCACCGGCTGGACCCACGCCGAGGTGCTGGAGCGGGTCGGTATGTGGGTGACCTCGCTGGGCCCGAAGGGCGTGCAGGCGGAGTCCCGGACGGAGCCGACGCTGGAGGTCGCGCCGCCCAAGGAGAAGCAGAAGGGCGACCCCACCGGGGTCGGTGACGCGCTGCGCGCCGGGTTCCTGGCCGGCCTGACCCACGAGCTGGGCATCGAGCGGTCGTTGCAGCTGGGCTGCACCCTGGCGACAGTGTCGCTGGAGACCGACGGGCCGCAGGAGTACGAGGTCGAGCGGGACTCGTTCCTGGCGCGCATCGACGAGACCTACGGTGAGGCTGCGGCCGCCGAGGTCGCGTCCACAATTCGCTGAGAAACGGGGAGCAGTCACGGCATGGCAGACCGGCAGAACGATCCGAGCGGGTTTCTCACCGCCATCGGCGAACGCGTCCTGGTCGCTGACGGCGGCATGGGGACCGCGTTGCAGGGCTTCGACCTGACGTTGGACGACTTCGCCAACCTCGAGGGCTGCAACGAGATCCTCAACGTGACCCGGCCTGACGTGGTGTCCTCGATCCACCGGGGCTACCTGGAGGCGGGTTCGGACGCGATCGAGACCAACACCTTCGGTGCGAACCTGGCCAACCTCACCGAGTACGACATTCCGGAGCGCATCCGGGAGCTCGCCGAGGCGGGTTCGGCGTTGGCCCGGCAGGCCGCCGACGAGTACTCCACCCCGGACAAACCGCGGTTCGTGCTCGGTTCGGTGGGGCCGGGCACGAAGCTGCCCACGCTGGGCCACGTGTCCTTCACCGCGCTGCGGGACGCCTACGTCGAGCAGGTGCTGGGCATGCTGGACGGCGGCATCGACGTGGTGCTGGTGGAGACCTCGCAGGACCTGCTGCAGACCAAGGCCGCGATCGTCGCCGCCAAGCGGGCGATGCAGCGGGCCGGACGGCGGGTGCCGATCATCGCCCAGGTCACCGTGGAGACCACCGGCACCATGCTGGTCGGCTCGGAGATCGGTGCCGCGCTGACCGCGCTGGAGCCGTTGGGCATCGACCTGATCGGGATGAACTGCGCGACCGGCCCGGCGGAGATGAGCGAGCACCTGCGGGTGCTGGCCCAGCACGCCCGGGTGCCGATCTCGGTGATGCCCAACGCGGGCTTACCGGAGCTCGGGCCCAACGGCGCGGTGTACCCGCTGCAGCCCGACGAGCTGGCCGAGGCGCTGGTCGGGTTCGTCAACGACTTCGGCGCCCGTCTGGTGGGCGGCTGTTGCGGCACCACCACCGAGCACGTGCGCGCGGTCGTCGAGGCCGTCGGTTCGCTGACGCCTCCGCCGCGCACCCCGGAGTACGTGCCGGCGGTGTCGTCGATGTACCAGTCGGTGCCGTTCGACCAGGACGCCTCGATCCTCAACATCGGCGAGCGCACCAACGCCAACGGATCGAAGGCGTTCCGGGAGGCGATGCTGGCCGGCGACTACGACACCTGCATCGAGATCGCCAAGAGCCAGACCCGCGAGGGCGCGCACATGCTGGATTTGTGCGTGGACTACGTGGGGCGTGACGGCGTGGCCGACATGCGGGAGCTGGCCGGTCGCCTGGCGACGTCCTCCACGTTACCGATCATGGTCGACTCCACCGAGCCCGAGGTGATCCGGGCCGGTCTGGAACACCTCGGCGGGCGCTGCGCGGTCAACTCGGTGAACTACGAGGACGGCGACGGCCCGGACTCGCGGTTCCAGCGGGTGATGCGGCTGGTCGCCGAGCACGGCGCGGCGGTCGTCGGGCTGTGCATCGACGAGGAGGGTCAGGCCCGCACCAAGGAGTGGAAGCTGCGGGTCGCCGAGCGGCTGATCGCCGACATCACCGGCAACTGGGGGCTGTCGGAGTCCGACATCATCATCGACTGCCTGACCTTCCCGATCTCCACCGGCCAGGAGGAGGTGCGCCGCGACGCCATCGAGACCATCGAGGCGATCCGGGAGCTCAAGCGCCGCCACCCCGAGGTGCGGACCACCCTGGGGCTGTCCAACGTGTCGTTCGGTCTGAACGCCGCGGCCCGCCAGGTGCTCAACTCGGTGTTTCTGCACGAGTGCCGGGAAGCCGGGCTGGACACCGCGATCCTCAACTCCTCGAAGATCCTGCCGATGAGCCGGATCCCCGAGGAGCAGCGCCAGGTGGCCCTGGATTTGGTCCACGACCGGCGGTCCGAGGGCTACGACCCGCTGCAGAAGCTGATGGAGCTGTTCGAGGGCAAGACGGCCAAGTCCAGCAGCGCGTCCCGGGCCGAGGAGCTGGCGAAGCTGCCGCTGTTCGAGCGGCTGGAGCGGCGCATCGTCGACGGTGAGCGCAACGGCCTGGAGGCCGACCTGGACGCGGCGATGGAGCACAAGCCGCCGCTGGAGATCATCAACGAGAACCTGCTGGCGGGCATGAAGGTCGTGGGGGAGCTGTTCGGCTCCGGGCAGATGCAGCTGCCGTTCGTGCTCCAGTCCGCCGAGGTGATGAAGGCGGCGGTGGCCTACCTGGAGCCGCACATGGAGAAGAACGACTCCGGAGGCAAGGGCAAGCTGCTGCTGGCCACCGTCAAGGGCGACGTGCACGACATCGGCAAGAACCTGGTTGACATCATCGTGTCCAACAACGGCTACGACGTGATCAACCTGGGCATCAAGCAACCGATCAACGCCATCATCGAGGCCGCCGAGAAACACCAGGTGGACGCCATCGGCATGTCCGGGCTGCTGGTGAAGTCCACGGTGGTCATGAAGGACAACCTCGAGGAGATCAACGCCCGGGGCCTGGCCCAGAAGTACCCGGTGCTGCTGGGCGGCGCGGCGCTGACCCGCTCCTACGTGGAGAACGACCTCGACGAGATCTACCAGGGTGACGTGCGTTACGCGCGGGACGCCTTCGAGGGCCTGCACCTGATGGACCGGCTGATGGCCATCAAGCGCGGTGACACCCCGGAGGAGGACGCCGCCGAGCAGGCGAGGAAGGCCGAGCGCAGGGCCCGCCGCGAGCGGTCACTGCGGATCGCCGAGAAGCGCAAGGCCGAACAGGGCGACGAACCCGGCTACGACGACACCACGCGGTCCGATGTGGACGCCGATGTCCCGGTGCCGACGCCGCCGTTCTGGGGCTCGAAGGTGATCAAGGGCGTCGCGGTCGCCGACTACCTGGCGCTGCTGGACGAGCGCGCGACGTTCTTCGGCCAGTGGGGCCTGCGCGGCGCGAAGAAGGGCGAGGGGCCGACCTACGAGGAACTCGTCGAGACCGAGGGGCGGCCGCGGCTGCGGCACTGGATCGACGAGCTGTCCACCGCGGGCATCCTGCAGCACGCGGCCGTGGTCTACGGCTACTTCCCGTGCGTGTCCGAGGGCAACCACCTCGTGGTGCTGGACAAGGAGGAACCGGACGCGCCGGAGCGCTGCCGGTTCTTCTTCCCGCGCCAGAAGCGGGACCGGCGGCTGTGCCTGGCCGACTTCTTCCGGTCCCGGGAGAAGGCCGAGCAGACCGGGCAGGTCGACGTGCTGCCGATGCAGCTGGTCACGATGGGGCAGCCGATCGCCGACTACGCCAACGAGCTGTTCGCTGGCAACTCCTACCGCGACTACCTGGAGGTGCACGGTCTCGGCGTGCAGCTCACCGAGGCGCTGGCGGAGTACTGGCACCGCCGCATCCGGCGGGAGCTGCGCTGGTCCACCGGCGGTTCGGTGGCCCAGGAGGACCCCGAGGACGTGCGGGAGTTCTTCAAGCTCGGCTACCGCGGCGCCCGGTACTCCTTCGGCTACGGCGCCTGCCCGGACATCGAGGACCGCGCCAAGATCGTCGATCTGCTGGAGGCCGAACGCATCGGCGTCGTGCTCTCCGAGGAGTTCCAGCTGCACCCCGAGCAGTCCACCGACGCGATCGTCGCCCACCACCCCGAGGCGAAGTACTTCAACACCTGAGGCCGTCGGCCGACATCCAGATGGGAATCAGAGGAAGGAAGTTGTGAGCGTGCAGGTGCAGAGGGTGAATGGTGTGGAGTTTGCTGTTCGGGATCTGTCGTTGGCGGAGGCGGGGCGGCATCAGATTCGGTTGGCTGAGCATGAGATGCCGGGTTTGATGGCGACGCGTAGGGAGTATGCGGGGTCGCAGCCGTTGCGGGGGGCGCGGATTGCGGGTTCGTT
>NZ_BMMT01000032.1 GCF_014646075.1 Saccharopolyspora thermophila | reverse complement strand
AAGTTCCCCAGCGCTGATGGTACTGCACTCGGTGGGGTGTGGGAGAGTAGGACACCGCCGACACATTGTTTAGAAGGGGTCTCCTTTCCCGAGTTTCGGGGAAGGAGACCCCTTCTCTGTTACGTGCTGGTGCCCTGTACGCCGTCAGTGGTTTGGTGTGATCAGTGCTGGGGTGTTCGGGTTGGGGGGCGTAATCTCGTGGGTATGGGTGGTGTGGGGATCGTCATTGTGCAGCCGTCGAAAACCGTTCCCCCCGGGCCGCTGAGCGACTGGCTCCGCACCGCGGGAGCCGACCTGGACGTTGTGCTCCCCGCCGAGGAGGCACTCCCCGCGGACTTCACCGAACACCAGGGCGTTGTGGTGCTCGGCGGCGAGATGGGGGCTTATGACGACACCGATCATCCGTGGCTCGCCGACGTCCGCAGCTTGCTCAGCCGGGCCGTCAGTCAGCGCGTTCCGGTGTTGGCCATCTGCCTCGGTGCCCAACTGCTCGCTGCGGCGACCGGCGGCCAGGTGCGCCCAGCGAAGAACGGCCCCGAGATCGGCACGCTGCTGGTGGCGAAGCGGGACAGCGCGGCGGAAGACCCGCTGTGGGGGCCGGTTCCGTTGACGCCGGACGTGCTGCAGTTCCACACCGACGAAATCGCCGTGCTGCCACCCTCGGCGCAGTTGCTGGCCTCCTCACCGAAGTGCACCAACCAGGCGTTCCGCGTCGGCGACTGCGCCTACGGACTGCAGTTCCACATCGAGACCACCCCGGACGTTGTGCTGGAGTGGGCGCGCGCGGCGCCGGAACTGGCGGCCGCGGCCCGTCCGGGGCAGCTCGAGCCCGAGCATCTGGCCGAGTTCCACGCGGATCTGGCCGAAACCTGGCAGCCGGTCGCCGAACGGTTCGTGCGGCTGGTCGGCACCCCGCCGGAGGAGCGATCCAGCAGCAGGTTCCTGCCACTGGCGTGATCCTGGCCGGGTGGGCTCTCCATCGACGCCGCAGGCGGACTACGGTTCGAACATGGCCAACAGCAACTCGTCGGCGCGATCGGGTTCGGTGCCTTCCCCCGCACGTTACGGCTTCAGCGACTCGTCGCGGGCCGAGGACCAACTCCGGCGGGCCGGCTGGTGGTCGGACGCAGGCCCGGGAGCTGCCGAGCCGATCGTCGCGGCGCTGTCCCGCACCCCCGATCCGGACCTGGCACTGCACTCCCTGGAGCGCATCCGGGAAGCCGCGGAGGCGAGCTGGCCGGAGCTGTCGAGATCCCTTGCCGACGACATCGGGCTGCGCGGGCGGCTGCTCGGCGTGCTCGGTGACTCAACAGCCTTTGCCGACCACCTCGTGGCCAACCCCGACGACTGGCGGCGGCTGCGTTCGGATGCCGTGCACCCCACTGCTCTGGCCGAGCGGACCGCGACGCTGCTGTCGGCCGTCGGCGCCCGCGGCGACGGCGTTCCCGGCACTCCCGGCGGGCCGGTGGCCGAACTGCACGGCTCCGACGCCGTGCGCGCGCTCCGCGCGGCCTACCGCGGCCTGCTCCTGGACGTCGCCGGCCACGACATGGCCAGCCTCGTCGAACCCACGCTGCCCGCGGTGTCCTACGAGAAGGTCGCCGAAGCCCTCTCCGACGTCGCGGTCGCCGCGCTGCGCGCGGCCCTGTCGGTCGGCGTCGCGGAGCTGAAGCGGTCCGGTGTGGACGAGGTGCCCCGGCTCGCCGTGATCGCCATGGGCAAATGCGGCGGTCGGGAGCTGAACTACGTCAGCGACGTGGACGTGGTGTTCGTCGCCGAGGCGGAGTCGGAGATACCGACGGCGACCCGACTGGCCAGCCTGATGATGCGGGTGGCGGGTGCCGCGTTCTTCGAAGTGGACGCTGCGCTGCGGCCGGAGGGCAAGACCGGCGCGCTGGTGCGGACCCTCGACGGTCACCTCAGTTACTACCGCAGGTGGGCGCGAACCTGGGAGTTCCAGGCTCTGTTGAAGGCGCGTCCCGTGGCAGGGGACGAGGATCTCGGGGCCCGCTACCTCCAGGCGGTGCAACCGCTCGTGTGGACCGCAGCGGAGCGCGAGGGCTTCGTGGCGGATGTGCGGTCGATGCGGCGACGGGTCGAGGACCACGTGCCCTCGGAGCTCGCCGAGCGGGAGCTGAAGCTCGGGCGCGGTGGTCTGCGGGACGTTGAGTTCGCCGTGCAGCTGTTGCAGATGGTCCACGGGCGCAGCGACGAGGCGCTGCGTTCATCATCCACAATGGACGCCCTGCGTGCGCTGGGCGAGGGTGGGTATGTCGCGCGGGCAGACGCCGCGGACCTGGTGGACTCCTACCGGTTCCTGCGGACCGTGGAACACCGCCTGCAGCTGCGCCAGTTGCGCCGCACGCACCTGTTCCCGCCGTTCGACGACAGCGACGCCCTCAACGTCCTGGCTCGCGCGGTGGGTCTGCGCTCCACCGGCCGCAACACGGCGGCCCAGGCCCTCGTCGCGGAGTTCCGCCGGCACAGCAACAGGGTTCGCCGCCTGCACGAGAAGTTGTTCTACCGCCCGCTGCTGGAGGCCGTCGCGAAGGTGCCCACCGAGGCACTGCGGCTGACGACCGAGGCTGCCGTGGAGCGGTTGGCGGCCCTGGGCTACACCTCGCCGGAGGGCGCCCTGCGCCACATCGGGGCGTTGACCTCGGGGATGTCCCGGCGGGCCAGCATCCAGGGCACGCTGCTGCCGATGCTGCTGGACCTGCTGGCGAACACCCCGGACCCGGACGGTGGTCTGCTCGCCTACCGCAAGGTGTCCGAGGCACTGGCCGAAACCCCGTGGTACCTGAGGTTGTTGCGGGACGAAGGGGTGGTCGCCGAGCGGCTGGCCCAGTTGCTCGGCACGTCGAAGCTGGTGCCCGAGCTGCTGGTGCGCGCGCCCGAGGTGCTGCGGTTGCTGTCGGACACGCAGGCGCTGGCCGAACGGGATCCCGGCGAAGCCGCGGTGTCGTTGCGCAGCACGGTGTCCCGCTACTCCGAACCGCAGCGCGCGGTGTCCGCCGCTCGTTCGCTGCGGCGGCACGAGTTGCTGCGCATCGCATGTGGTGACCTGCTCGGGCTGATGAAGCCGACGGCGGTGTTCCGCGCGTTGTCGAGCATCTGGGTGGCCGTGCTGGAGTCGGCGCTGGACGTGTCGATGCGCGACGTCGCCAGGGCGTCCGGTGGCCAGGCACCGGCCCGGATTGCCGTGATCGGCATGGGGCGCCTGGGTGGCGCCGAGCTCGGTTACGGCTCCGACGCCGACGTGTTGTTCGTGTGCGAGCCGGTCGGTGGTGCCGACGAGCCGACGGCGGTCCGGTTCGCCACCTCCGTGGTGGAGCAGGTGCGGCGGCTGCTGGGGGCGCCGAGCCAGGATCCGCCGCTGGAGGTCGACATCGACCTGCGGCCGGAGGGGCGGCAGGGGGCGCTGGTGCGGACCATCGACTCGTATCTGGCCTATTACCGGCGTTGGGGCGAGGTGTGGGAGTCGCAGGCGCTGCTGCGGGCCCGGGCCGTCGCCGGCGACCCGGAGCTGGGGGAGCGGTTCTGCCGCGCGATCGACCCGATCCGGTTTCCGGACGGCGGGCTGGACGAGGCGAAGGTGCGCGAGATCCGCCGGATCAAGGCCCGCGTGGACTCCGAGCGGCTGCCGCGCGGCGCCGACCCGGCGACGCACACCAAGCTCGGGCGGGGTGGCCTGGCCGATGTGGAGTGGACGCTGCAACTGCTCCAGCTGCGGCACGCGCACGAGGTGCCGCAGCTGCGGACCACGTCGACGGTGGACGGCCTGCGCGCCGCCGCCGAAGCCGGGCTGCTGGCCGTTGGGGACGCCGACGAGCTCATCGAGGCGTGGACGCTGGCGATGCGGATGCGCAACGCCGTGATGCTGGTCCGCGGCAAGCCGGGTGACCAGCTGCCCAAGCAGGCGCGGGAGCTGGCCGCGGTGGCGGTGGCGCTGGGCTATCCGGCCGGAGTGGACACCGGTGCGGTCGTCGACGACTACCTGCGGGTCACCCGGCGTGCCCGCGTGGTGGTGGAGCGCGTCTTCTACGACTCGTGATCGCGGCCTGGGGCCATCGGCATGGACGATCTGCGTGGGCGCGCGAGACGACCACGGCCGGATCGTAGCGACGATCGCCAAAGCAGTGGACGGACTGGCGGCGGCCCGGGAATTGGCGGCGCCGGTGCCGCGGCTGTTCCCGCAGCAATTCTTGTCGCAAACCAGCTTCGTGGCCGAGCGCGGGGACCGGATGACTTTCTCGTCGGATTTCGGTCCGCCGACCGGCCGCAGGAGGCATGCAGCCACTTTTGTCGAAGTGGATGCGCCGCGCCGGGCTCGCTTGGTGCCTTTACCCCGCTTTTGGGGGCGCGGCGTCCGGTGCTGACGACGGTCGCGGACGCGACCGGGGCGCTCCTTCGTCCGGGGAGCTCGGAAAGGGCTTCTGACCTGCATTGACGTGTGCAATATGGACCTGTCGGGCGCGATCCGGTCCGGTGCGTGGGACGAAGTGCCGCAATTCGGTAGTCCGGACGGTGCAGCGTCCGTGGCGTGGAAAGGCCGTGTCCTCATTGGACCGCTTTCAGGTCGAACCCGGTCGGCGGTCCCTGATCGGCACATTCAGCAGTAGCCTCGGCACGAAGGGGTGGTCGTCGATTGGGGGACTCGTCGATGTCCGATGAATTCGAGCTGCTCGTCGACCGGCAAGCGCTGTGCGGTGTCGGCCCGCTGTGGATGCCGGCGATCGATTGCGTTTATTGGATCGACTTCCTGCGGCGCGAATTGCACACCTACCACCGCGATTCCGGCATCGACGACGTGCGGGTGCTGCCCGGCACGGTGACGGCGCTCGGCGCGACCCGGCACGGCCAGCTGATCGCCGCCGCCGGGAACGGCTTCGCCCGCGTGCACCTGGGTCGCTCGGCGCTGGAGCCGGTGGTGCAGGTGCGCAACGGCGACCGGATGGGGGTGGGGGCCTGCGACCCGGCGGGTCGGTTCGTGGCCGGCTCGCTCACCTACGACCGGAAGCTGCGGGCCAGCGCGCTGTACGTGCTCGAAGGCGCCCGGGCTCGGCTGCTGGTTGATGGGGTGACGGCCGCCGGTGGCCTGGCGTGGAGCCCGGACGGCTCCCGGATGTACCTGGTCGACACGCGATCGATCTGGGTCTACGACTACGACGTGGACCGGGCGCGGGCGGTGTCCGGGCGGCAGTGGGTGGTGTGCACCGAGTCGGAAGGCAGCCCGGAGGGCATCGCGGTGGACGCCGAGGGCTGCGTGTGGGTCGCCATGCACTGGACCGGCCGCATCCACCGCTACGCGCCCAGCGGGGATCTGGAAACGGTGCTGTGGGCGCCGACCCGGCGGATCACCAGCCTCGCCTTCGGCGGGTCGAGGCTGGAGGAGATGTACGTGACGTCGGCCTGTTACGGCTACGACGAGCCGGCCCTGCTCGCCGACCCGTATGCCGGTTCGCTGCTGCGGTTCCGGCCGGGCGTCGTCGGTCTCCCACCAGCACCGTGGCAGGGCATCTGAGCCGCTAGCGAACCCGAGGCTCTGCGCAGGCGTGAGCCCCGGGCAGCGGAAGGGCCCGCCAACCGGGCGGCTGGCGGGCCCTGTGCGTCAGGATGCGATCACACGTCGAAGTACAGCGCGAACTCGTGCGGGTGCGGGCGCAGGCGGATCGGGTCGATCTCGTCCTCCCGCTTCAGCGTGATCCAGGTCTCGATCAGGTCGGGGGTGAACACGCCACCCTCGAGCAGGAAGTCGTGGTCGGCTTCCAGGTTGTCGATGACCTTGGCCAGGCTGTCCGGCACCTGCGGGACGTTCTTGGCCTCTTCCGGCGGCAGCTCGTAGAGGTCCTTGTCGATCGGCTCGGCCGGCTCGATCTTGTTCTTGATGCCGTCCAGACCGGCCATCATCATCGCGGCGAACGCCAGGTACGGGTTGCCGGACGGGTCCGGGCAGCGGAACTCGACGCGCTTGGCCTTCGGGTTCGAGCCGGTGATCGGGATCCGCATGCACGCGGAGCGGTTGCGCTGCGAGTACACCAGGTTCACCGGGGCTTCGAAGCCCGGCACCAGGCGGTGGTAGGAGTTCACCGTCGGGTTGGTGAACGCCAGCAGGCTCGGCGCGTGGTGCAGGATGCCGCCGATGTAGTACCGCGCGGTGTCCGACAGCCCGGCGTATCCGGACTCGTCGTAGAACAGCGGGTTGCCGTCCTTCCACAGCGACTGGTGGGTGTGCATGCCGGAGCCGTTGTCGCCGAACAGCGGCTTGGGCATGAAGGTCACGGTCTTGCCGTGCTGCCACGCGGTGTTCTTGATGACGTACTTGAACAGCTGCAGGTCGTCAGCCGCGTGCAGCAGGGTGTTGAACTTGTAGTTGATCTCGGCCTGGCCACCGGTGCCCACCTCGTGGTGCGCGCGCTCGATGGTGAAGCCGCAGTTGATCAGCTGCTTGACCATCTGGTCGCGCAGGTCGGCGAAGTGGTCGTACGGGGAGACCGGGAAGTAGCCGCCCTTGTAGCGGGTCTTGTAGCCCCGGTTGCCGCCCTCCTCGTCGCGGCCGGTGTTCCACCAGCCCTCGACGGAATCGACCTCGGCGAAGGACTTGTTGGCGTCCTCGCCGAACTTCACCGAGTCGAAGATGTAGAACTCGGCCTCGGCGCCGAAGAATGCGGTGTCCGCGATGCCGGACTCGGCCAGGTACTGCTCGGCCTTGCGGGCGATGTTGCGCGGGTCCCGGCTGTAGGGCTCCAGAGTGAACGGGTCGTGCACGAAGAAGTTGAGGATCAACGTCTTCTCGGCACGGAACGGGTCCACCCGCGCGGTGTAGGGGTCCGGCAGCAGGAGCATGTCCGACTCGTGGATCGACTGGAAGCCACGTACCGACGAGCCGTCGAAGGCCAGGCCCTCGGTGAACGCGTCCTCGTCGAACGCTGCGGCGGGCACCGTGAAGTGCTGCATCACGCCCGGCAGGTCGCAGAACCGGACATCGACGAACTTGACGTCCTCATCGGCGATGAAGCGCAGGACCTCGTCAGGATTCTTGAACAACCTCGGTGGCTCCTTCACGCACTCGTACAGCTCACCGACGCCACGCCATGTTCCGCCGCCGGCTCGCCGACCACGGTATGTCACGGGTGTTGCCCGGTCGTCACCTCGATGTTTCGCGGGCGTTAACTACCACCTGTTCGGGTGGTAGGAGGTGCGCGCTCGGCCCATCGCGGTGCTCCGCCCGGCAGCACCGGCGCGGCACGTACCCTGAATGACGTGCGGAGAGTCATCGGCTCGTGGCTGGACGGCCCGAGGAGCGCCCTGAGCAACGCGCGGCGGCAGGCGGACGAGACGCGACCGAAGTGGCGGGGCGAGAAGCTGGGGCTGCCCGCCGAGGGCCCAGGGTCGGCCGCTTCGCCAGGGCGGCGCCTGGTGGCGTTTTTGGTCGACATCGTGCTGGCGGCGCTGATCACCGCCGCGTTCACCGCGCCACACTTCCCCGGCGACTGGAGCCTGCTGACCTGGTTTGTGATCACGGTCATACCGGTGAGCTTCTTCGGCGCCACGCCCGGCATGGCGCTGGTGCGGATCTGGGTGGCGCGCGTCGACTCCACCGCGATGGTGGGGGTGCCGCGGGCGGTGCTGCGCTGCGGCCTGACGCTGCTGATCATCCCGGCGGTGCTGTGGAACTTCGACGGCCGGTCCTGGCACGACCGGCTCAGCGGCACCATCGTGCTGCGCCGCTGACCGTCCTTGAGATGACCGAGCGGGCCCGGGAGCGTTCCCGGGCCCGCTCGGGTGGTGCGGTCACTTCGCGCGGCGCACGGCGCGCTGCACGCTGCGCATCCTGGCGCCCGGGGGCATGGGGCCCTTGGGCAGCGCGTTGCCGCGGTTGGCCAGCGCCGTGAGCCGGTTCTCGATCGAGTCGATCTGCGCCGGGCCGATGTTGCGCGGCAGCTTCATGATCCGCTGCTGCAGCTTGGCCAGCGGCACCTGGCCCTCCTCCCGGCCGACAATGATCTCGTAGATCGGGGTATCGCCGACCAGCCGAGCGACGCGCTTCTTCTCCTGCGCCATCAGCGACCTGACGCGGTGCGGGGCACCCTCGCCGACCAGCACGATGCCCGGACGGCCGATCAGCCGGTGCACGGCGTCGAGCTGGGCGGTGCCCGCCACGGCCTGGGTCAGCACCCAGCGGCCGCGCAGGTTGTCCAACGCCCAGCCGGCGGCGCCGGGCTGCCCGTCCGCCTTGCGGTAGACGGTGGCCTGCACCCGCCGACCGAACACGATCACCGCGGCGAGCAGGCCGAAGGCCAGCCCGACCGGGAGGAAGACCCAGTGCAGGCCCCAGATCATGCCCAGCAGGAAGACCACGACGGTCACACCGAGGAACGCCGCGAGCATCAGCGGGAGGAGCAGCTTGTCCTCCCGGCGTTGCATCTTGAACGCCTCGAAGATCTGCTTGACGCGGCCCCGGGTTGCCTCGCGCCGCTCTTTGGCCGCCGCTTTCTTGGCGGCCTTGTCCTGCTTGGCCATGCATTTCAGGATACGGCGCGGCCCGCGCCGGGTGGAGGCGCGGTGCGGATGCGTGACCGACGCGAGTCCCGCCACCGAGAACTGATCGGGTGACGATAGCAGGGCGCCTTCGGTCGAAGGCGCCCTGCGCGGCGGAGGGGCTCAGTGGGTGAGTAGGTTGGTGGCTTCCTGGGCGGCGGTGCCGGCCTGGGCGAGGTGGGCCAGGTTGTCGGGTAGGGGCATGCCGCGGTGCAGGGTGGCCTTGGCGTACAGGCGGCCGGCTCGGTAGCTGGAGCG
>NZ_BMMT01000031.1 GCF_014646075.1 Saccharopolyspora thermophila | reverse complement strand
GGTCCACCGATGCCACCAGGCCCGGTGACACCACCCCCCGGATCATCCGTTCGACTGGGGGACAAAGTCATGCCGAGCCTGGCGACCAGAGCTCCAAGATCAGAGCCGCGAAAACGGTAACGGGGGGCACATCCGGCCACCATGAGTCCGGCGGCGAACACCGCGACCCCGACACGCAACGGCACCGCGGGTCCCCGCGCGTCAGCCCACCCGCCGCAGATCACCATGCTGACCACGCCCGCGGCCATCGTGCCGCCGAAGGCCAGCGCGTACAGGGCCAGCCCGTCCAGGGCCTGCGCGACGGTGGGCATCGCGGTCGCCACAGCCACGTACTCGAAGGCCACCAGCGAGATCAACGTCAGCGCACCCGCGGTCAGCTCCCGGTGCGGCCGAGCCAGCAGCCCCTCGGCGGTCACGCACCAGGCCCGCTGCCGCTCAGCAGCTGAGCAACCGCCTCGCCCGCTGCCCTGGTGCACCAACGCTCTGCGCCACCGCACCCAGGGAAAACACCACCGCTGAACCGGCGAAATCGGAAACTGCCGGGCAGGATGAGTTTTTCAACTTCAGGCGAACTGAAAACTCTGGGGTGGGTGCCCCAGTTCAGGGGACAACGGCCCTGGCTCCCACCTGCCGTGGAGGCAGGTGGGAGCCAGGGCAGGGGTGGCCTCAGCGCGAGGCCATCAACTCGTCGAACGACGGGAACCGCTCCGCGATGTCGGTGCCGCAGAAATCACCCACCCAGCCGTCCTCGTCGTGGAAGAACCGGATCGCCACGAAATCCGGGCGCACCCCCATGTCGAACCAGTGCGTCGTGTTCGCCGGAACACTCAACAGGTCCCCGGCCTCGCACAGCACCGCATACACCTTCTCGCCGATGTGCAGGTAGAACACCCCGGCGCCGCGGGCGAAGAAGCGGTCCTCGTCATCGTCGTGGGTGTGCTCGGACAAGAACTTCTCCCGCGCGGCCCTGGCCTGCTGCGCCCACTGCTCGTCCTCGCGTGGCGTCATCACCGCCGCGTCGACCTTGATGTAGCCCTCGGCGTCGATGACCCGGTCCACCTCGGCGCGGTAAACCTCCAGCACCTGCTCGCCCGAGACGTCCGGCGGCAGTTCCTTGAGCTCCCACCGTTCGAAGCGCACCCCGAACTGCTTGAGCACGTCGGCGATCTCCTGCGGGTCCTCGGTGCGCAGCTCCACCGTCTCCGGGCCCGATTCCGGCCACACCGTCAACACCGTCATGCCATGTCCTCCTCGGTCCCGCCTGCCGACAGGGCGAACTGGAACAACCACTGCAAGCATTCCGTTCGGTGGCGGGCCTGCACCAGGTCCCGGCCCCAGACATACAACCCGTGCCGCGCCACGATCACCGCCGGGGTGGCCGGATCGAAGACCTGCTCGAACGCATCGCCCAGCACCACCATGTCCTGGCTGTTGGGCACCACCGGCACCGTCACCACGTCGTCGTCGCGGCGCCCCAGGCCCTTGAGCATCTCCAGGTCCCGCAACACCACACCGCCTGGCCAGCGCTGCGCGGCCAGTACCGCTGACAGCATGTGCACGTGCACCACCGCGCCCGCTCCTGCGGTCGCCGCGATCCGCGCGTGCAGCCCCGCCTCGGCCGACGGGCGCTGCGCCGGGTTGGGCTGGTCGGGTACCGCGGTGCCCGCGGCGTCGACCACCACCACGTCGGCCGCGGTCAGTTCTCCCTTGTCCAGGCCGCTGGCGGTCACCGCCAGCCGCAGCGGGTCGCGTCGCAGCGTCATCGACAGGTTCCCCGAGGTGCCCAGCATCCAGCCGAGCCGGGCGAACCGGGCGGACTCGGCGGCCAGCGCCGCGCCCGCCTGCTCAAGGGCGATGGTCTCGGTGCTCATGCGATCACCTCGAGCCGCACGTCGTCGAACGTGGACACCGCCGGATGCGTGCCGAAGTCGGCGTCGGCGTACGGTTCTCCGGGCCGCGCCAGGCCCACCGTCTGCCAGCCCGCCGCCGCGGCCGCATCCAGCTCCGCGGGCACGTCGGAGAAGAACACGATCCGCCGCGGCTCGCCCTCACCCAGGCCCGCCGCGATCGCCTCGTAGGAGCGGTGTTCCCGCTTCGGTCCGGCGTTGACGGTGTCGAAGTGGTGGGCGAACAACTCCCGCAGATCACCCGCCGTGGTGTGGGAGAACGACGCCTTCTGCCCGGCCACCGAGCCTGAGGAGAACACCGCCAGCCGCGCCCCGCGCTGCCGCCACGACCGCAGTGCCGGCACCACGTCCGGGAAGTAGTCGGTGGTCAGCTCGCCGCGGGCGTAGCCCTGCTGCCAGATCAGGCCCTGCAGCGTCTTCAGCGGTGTGGCCTTGCGGTCGGCGTCCATCCAGGCGTGCAGCACGGCGACCACCTCATCGGTGCCTGCTTGTGCACTCAGCCCGGCTTCGGTCCTGACCTGCGCGACCGCCTCGGCCACCACCGGGTCGTCGCCGTGGTCGCGGATCCACGGGCCCAGCCGCGGGCGTGCGTAGTCGTAGAGCACCACGTGTACCTGGCTGGTGGGGGTCAACGTCCCCTCGATGTCGAGCACGACCCAGCGGGCCGCGACGTGCACGCTCACGACGCTGTCCCCCCGCTCCAGTACTCGTGCACCCGCTGCGGCGGGAAGGCGCCCCGGTCGGTGACCACCGTGGAGACGAACCGCGGGTCGGTGACGTCGAAGGCCGGGTACAGGCCCTGCACCCGCCTGCTGGCGGTGCGCCGCCCCAGGGTGTGCAGCACGTCCTCGCCGTCACGGAACTCGATCGGCACGTCGGCCCCGGTGGCCGACTCCGGGTCAGGGGCGTGGCACAGCGCGTGATAGGGCACCCCGAAGGTGTGCGCGGCCACGGCCAGCTGCAGCGTGCCGACCTTGTTGATGACGTGGCCGTCCATGGTGACCCGGTCGCTGGCGGTCACCAGCGCGTCGAGCTGCCCGGCGCGCATCAACGACGCGGGCATGCCGTCGGTGACCAGCGTGGTCTGCACGCCCATCTCGGCCAGCGTCTCGGCGGTCAACCGCGCGCCCTGCAGGTACGGGCGGGTTTCGGTGCACACGAACGACAGCTGCTTGCCCTGCTGCAGGGCCGCTTCGACCATCCCCACCAGGTACAAATCACCCCAGCAGTGGGTGAGCACCCGGGCCTGCTGCGGCAGCAGGTCCGCGGCGGCCCGGCCCATCGCGCGGCTGCGCTGCCGGTAGTCGGCGTCGCCGGCGCGGGCACCGGCCAGCGCCGCGGCGGCGATGTCGTGCTCGGCGGCGTCCACGGCCGCCAGCACGTGCGCCACGGCCTTGCGCGGCTGGTCGTTGGTGGGGCGGGTGGCGATCAACCGGTCCCCGGCGGCCCGCAGGTGGGCGCGCGCGGTGTCCGGGTCGGCGTCGGCGACCTCCCGGGCGGCCAGCACCATGCCCCACAGCACCGCGAAGTAGGGGCCGGAGGACTGGGTCACCATGTCCTCGATCGCCCGGGCGACCTCCTCGACCGTGCGCGCGTGCACCCAGCGGTGCTCGAAGGGGAACACTCGACGGTCCAGGATGTGCACCCCGTCGTCGGCCAGGCGGACGCTGTCGGCCAGCGTCGGTGAGCCGGGATGCTCAGCAGGTGGCGGCATACCGTCCTCGATGCAGGGGTCGTGGGGTTGTGTCGCCAGGGTATCGGCGTCGCGGCGGTCATCGGCAAACTGATCCACATCCCGGGAGCCGACGCGCGGCTTGTTAGGGTGCCGGCACCGGCCGTGATCACCGCGGTCCGCGCCGCAGCGGCGCCGGGCAGACCAGCTGATCCGCACGCTGGGCATGGGCGGGCGGGCCGACGCCCGCTGGGACACACTGTCGCAGGGCGAACGCGGCCGGACCCTCATCGCCCGCGCGCTGATGCCGGTGCCGCGGCGGTGACCGGCTGGCCCCAGCCGGGCGGCGATGCCGTCGACGAGGCAGTCCTGACCTGCCCGCGAACAGCAGCGAACGCGCTCAGCGCCGCTTTTTCGGCGGATCCTTGCGCAGCAGGTCCGGGCCGATGATCCGGCGCACCACCCGTCGCATCAGGCTGCGCTTTTTCACCGGAGCCGCCGGCCGGGGCGCCTGCCCCGCGGGCTCGGTCGCGGGCGGCTCCACCGCCGGCTGCGGACCGGTCACCGTTGATGTCGAGGCGGCAGCCGGGGGATCGGGATTGAGCTGCTTGGCGAACTCGGGCTGCTCGTCGCGGATCGCCGGGATGTAGGGCTGGGTGACCTCCACCCGCGCGGGAGCCGGCGGGCGGGGATCCTGCCGAGCCGGGGCCATCACCTCGTCCAGGGGCAGCTCACCGACGATGCGGGTGGTCGGCGGACCACCCAGGTCCGGCCGCTTCTGCTGCTGCGCCTCCGAGGGGACCAGGGGCTGGAACCACGGTCGAGCAAGGTCGTCTTGAATAGTCATCCGTATCGACTCTGCGGGAGCAACGGCCAGTGTCACCGGATCAGGGGCTTCCCTCACCGGTGCAAGAGACCCTACCGGTAACGGACCGATAAAGCACACCCCGTGTTTCCCCAGCTGTCGTCCGCCGATCACGCCCAGTGTCCATACCGCCATCCAGCGCAACGAACTCCACCGAACCGTCCACAGTGAACTCCACAATCCGCTGATCAGCGGCAACGAAAACCCCCACCGCGTCGCACAACCGGTGATCGCGGAGCGTGATCACGCTGGTGTGCGGTGTGCCGGCAAGCCCGGTCGGCGTCAACCCCGTCTGCCGGGAACTCATCGCCCACTACCACGACCAGCACCGCGGGCTGTGAACCGCATCACCCGCGGTTGAGTACGAGCGCTTCCTGCCCGTCACCAAGCACGTCGGCGAACTCGCCAAAACTACTTCCTGCGCCTGGCCGCCGCCCAGGGCTTCGACGACGCCGTCTTTCTCGACCGCCGGGGCAGGCTCAGCGAAGCGACCATCTGGAACCTCGCCTTCTGGGACGGCACCGCGGTGGTGTGGCCCGAAGCCGATGTGCTCGGCGGCATCACCATGGGCATCCTGCGCCGCCAACTCCACCGCATCGGCATCCCCCAGCGCACCCGGCCCGTCACACCCGCCGACCTGCCGGCCCTCGCCGGAGCGGTCGTGATGAATTCCTGGACACCCGGCGTGGCGGTCACCCGGATCGGCTCGACGCCCCTGCCCGAAGCACCGTCCTTCCTGGACATCCTGCACCGCGCCTACCAGGCCGAAACACCCACCGTGCCGGGAAACCCCACCCCCGCCGCGGCCCTGCGCCGCTGGTGCGCGGCCCCGTATCACCGGTAGGTGCCCGGGGTGTGCCCGAAGGCGCGGCGGAAGACGTCGATGAACGCACTGGCCGACGACCAGCCGCAGGCGTGCGCCACCGCCGTCACCGGGGTGCCCTCGGCCAGCAGCACCAGGGCCCGGTACAGCCGCAGCTGGGTGCGCCACTGCGAAAAGCTCATGCCGAGATCGCGGCGGAACAGCCGGGTCAGGGTGCGGTCGCTGGCCCCGACCTGCCTGCCGAGCGCGGCCAGCGTGCGGTTGTCGGCCGGATCGGCGTGCAGGATCGCGCACAGCTCCCGCAACCGCGGATCGGTGGGCGCGGGCAGGTGCACCGGCTGCTGCGGTGAGGCCCGCAACTGGTCGAGCAGCACCGCGCGCAGCCGCGTGCGCTCGGGGCTGTCGTCGTGCGGAGCGCGCGTGTAGGCCAGGATCAGCTCCCGCAGCAGCGGGCCGACGCTGAGCACCGTCGGCTCGTCCAGGCCAAGTGGGTTGTTGGTGGCTGGCAACCCGACCAGGTGCAACTCCAGCTCGCCGTGGGCCTGGTGGGCGTGTGTGGTCCCGGCGGGCACCCAGATCGCCCGGGTGGCCGCGGCGACCCACGAACCCGCATCGGTGGTGATGGCCAGCACCCCGCGCGCGGCGTAGACGATCTGGTGGTCGTCGTGGCGGTGCGCGTCGATGGCGGCCCCGTGCGCCAGCCGCTGCGTGCGGGTCGGCGCGACCGAGACGTGGCGGATTTCCGACATCGCCTGGCAGATTAACGGAAGCACGACACGCCGGTGCGCGGCGAACATGACCGGGTGCGTCAGAACAAGTCGATCATCCTGTTGTCGGTCGGGCATGCCTGCGTGGACGTCTACCAGGGCGCAGTGGCCGCGCTCGTGCCGTTCTTCGTCGCCGAACGCGCCTACACCTACGCCGCGGTGTCGGGCATCGTGCTGGCTGCCTCGCTGCTGTCCTCGGTGGCCCAGCCCGTCTTCGGTGCACTCACCGACCGGTGGGCGATGCCGTGGCTGCTGCCGGTGAGCACGGTCCTCGGCGGGATCGGGGTCGCGGCGAGCGGTCTTGGCGGTTCCTACCCGCTGGTCCTGGTGTTCGTGACGATCTCCGGGCTCGGCGTGGCCGCCTACCACCCCGAGTCCGCACGCATCGCGCGGATCGCCAGCCGGGGCAGCCACACCGCGATGGGCTGGTTCTCCCTCGGCGGCAACCTCGGTTTCGCCGCCGCGCCGCTCGTGGTCGCCGCCGTCGTGGCCACCGGCGGCCTCCGGCTCACCCCGCTGCTCGTGCTGCCCGCCCTGGTCGGCAGCGTGCTGTGCCTGCCGGTCCTGCGGGCCCTGAACACCGCCGCGCCCCGCAACACCGGCACCGCTGCGGCACGCGGCAGCGACGACCGGGCGTCGTTCGCGAAGCTGGCACTGGCCGTGGTGTGCCGGTCCATCGTGTTCACCGGCCTGAGCGCCTTCCTCTCGCTCTACGCCCAGCAGCGCACCGCAGGCGGCACCACCGCGGGGACCGCGGCGCTGTTCGTGCTCTACCTCGGCGGGGCGGTGGGCACCGTACTCGGCGGCCGCCTGGCCCAACGCTGGGGCAGGGTCACCGTGATGCGCTGGTCGTACCTGCTCACCGCCGCCGCGGTGGCCGGTGTCGTGTTCCTGCCCGGCCCGGTGTTCTTCGTGTTCGCGGCGTTGACCTCGGCGGGCCTGTACGTGCCGTTCTCGCTGCAGGTCACACTCGGCCAGGACTACCTGCCCACGCGGGTGGGCACCGCCAGCGGCATCACCCTCGGCCTGACCGTCAGCATCGGCGGCCTGGTCAGCCCCATCCTCGGCGGCATCGCCGACGCCACCAGCCTGCAGACCGCGCTGGCGCCGCTGATCGTGATGCCCGTGGTGAGCTGGCTGGCCGCGCGTACCCTGCCCGAACCCGCGGCACCGGCAGCACTTGGCGAACCCGCCCGCGCCTGACGATCAGGTGGTCGGGCGTGTCACGGTCCTGTGCTCCGCGCCTCATCGGGCGGCCTCGCCCGGTCCATGATCTCCTGGATCACCGCGGTCTTGGCCTCGGCGTAGTGCTGCACGTGCCGCCACACCCGCCGCGCCAGCTCCCGCTCGACCCGCGCGTAGCGGTCCCGGTCGGCGTCGTTGGCCCGCAACCAGTCGCGGAACCGCAGCATCCAGTCGACCTCCGCCGCACCCGAGCTGAACACGTGCAGGTTGACCGCGGGGTCGGAGCCCTTGAACAGGCGGTGGGCGAACCAGTCGGGCTCACCAACGCGCAACACGTACCCGGCCGCCTCCAGGTCCGGCACGTAGGCGGGCTCGGCGGAGGAGTCCGCCACGATGAGCACCATGTCGATGATCGGCTTGGCGCACGGTCCGGGCACCGGGGTGGACCCGACGTGGGCCGCCTGCAACGCCCGCTCGCCGAGCGTGGAGCGCACCCGCCCGGCGTGCTGCGGGAACAACTCGGGCCAGCGCGGGTCGTAGTCGACGAGCGCCACCGGCGCGTTGTGCGGCGTGCGCTCGCCCACGGTGATCCTCTGCAACTCCTCGTCACTCATCGGCGCAGCGTCGTCCGGCGTCGACGACATCACCGCTCCCTTCCCAGGGGTGGCGGCCAACACCGCCAACAGTCCGAAGCCGACGACGGAACGCGGCGGCACCGACACCCACCACCGCAGCGCCTGACCGGTGCTGGCGGCACCCTGCGATCTCGGTGCACGTTCGGCCAGGTCAGAGCCTGCCACACGACCCGATTTTATAATCATGCAGTCAGTCGCATAGTATTGCTGCATGTCCAAGGTTCTGACGAGTCTGCCGGTCGGCCAGCGGGTCGGCATCGCCTTCTCCGGGGGTCTTGACACCTCCGTCGCCGTGGCCTGGATGCGCGACAAGGGCGCGGTGCCGTGCGCCTACACCGCCGACATCGGGCAGTACGACGAGACCGACATCGCTTCCATCCCCGGCCGGGCCAAGGACTACGGCGCCGAGGTGGCGCGGCTGGTCGACTGCCGCGAGGCGCTGGTCGAGGAGGGCCTGGCCGCGCTCGCCTGCGGTGCCTTCCACATCCGTTCAGCCGGCCGGACCTACTTCAACACCACCCCGCTCGGCCGCGCCGTCACCGCCACCCTGCTGGTGCGCGCCATGCTCGCCGACGACGTCGAGATCTGGGGCGACGGCTCCACCTTCAAGGGCAACGACATCGAGCGGTTCTACCGCTACGGGCTGCTGGCCAACCCGCGGCTGCGCATCTACAAGCCGTGGCTGGACACCGACTTCGTAGGCGAGCTCGGCGGCCGCAAGGAGATGTCGGAGTGGCTGCAGGCCCACGGCCTGCCCTACCGCGACAGCGCCGAGAAGGCATACTCCACCGACGCCAACATCTGGGGCGCCACGCACGAGGCCAAACAGCTCGAGCACCTCGACACCGGCATCGAGATCGTCGAGCCCATCATGGGCGTGCGGTTCTGGGACGAGTCCGTCGAGATCGCACCCGAGGACGTCACCCTCACCTTCGCCCAGGGCCGCCCGGTCGCCATCAACGGCAAGGAGTTCGCCTCGCCGGTCGACCTCGTGCACGAGGCCAACGCCATTGGCGGCCGCCACGGCCTGGGCATGAGCGACCAGATCGAGAACCGCATCATCGAGGCCAAAAGCCGCGGCATCTACGAGGCGCCGGGCATGGCCCTGCTGTTCATCGCCTACGAGCGGCTGGTCAACGCCATCCACAACGAGGACACCATCGCCACCTACCACGCCGAGGGCCGCAAGCTGGGCCGGCTGATGTACGAGGGCCGCTGGTTCGACCCGCAGTCGCTGATGCTGCGCGAGTCGCTGCAGCGGTGGGTCGGCTCGGCGGTCACCGGCGAGGTGACCCTGCGGCTGCGGCGCGGCGAGGACTACTCGATCCTGGACACCACCGGACCGGCGTTCTCCTACCACCCGGACAAGCTGTCGATGGAGCGCACCGAGGACGCGGCCTTCGGCCCGGTCGACCGCATCGGCCAGCTCACGATGCGCAACCTGGACATCGCTGACTCCCGCGCCAAGCTTGAGGGCTACGTCCAGCTCGGCCTGGTCGGCCACGCCCAGACGAAGCTGATCGGGTCGCTGCAGGCTGGCGGGGCCGAGGCGATCGCGGCCCTGGGCGCGCACGAGGAGACCGAGGCCGAGGCGCTTGACCGCGCCGCGATGGAGTCCGGCACCGACTGACCCTTCCCGCGTGTCCGTTCCCCGGAAACCCCCAAGCGGTTTCCGGGGAACGCTGCGGCCACTCTTCCCGCTGCCACGCCCGCCGGATCACAGCGCCGTGTGCTGTCAGGCGCGGTTCAGGGTTGGTCACCACGGCCGGTCGCCAGCTGCCGCAACGATGCGTCCAGTATCCGCACCAGCTCGCCCACACGGCCGCGGCCACTCGGGGCGTTCGGGTAACGCGCCAGGACGCTCACCACGGTGGGGCTGGCCAGACCTCGTGCCTGCTCGATGTAGGCGGCGCCCACGTCGCGGTCATAGCCGGCATCAAGCTCGAACGCGCGCGCCGCGTGGGCGGCCGATCCAAGAATGTGCAGCACCTGAGTGGCCTTGGCCAACGGGTGCAAAAACGCCGCACCGGCCGCGGCAACCGCCGCGCGTGCCGCATCGCTGGCCGCAGCCTGCCCCGCATCGCGGGTCTGCTGAAACGCCCGGTGCGCCGCCCACGCGCTGTCACGGATCGCCTTGGTCCGCGTGGCTGTGTCCACGAACGCCTGCCCAGCCTCGATCGCGGCTCGTGGCCGCCGATCGTCAGGACGGGCACGTTCGAAGATCACCACAGCGGGCGCCGCGCAGGCCACGGCAAAGCGGGTGACCTCGCGCAGTTGCGCCACGCTGAGTGCGATCGTCAGATCCTCGTCGGCCGCGGTCATGATGCCAAGACCGTATCGTTGACCAGTTTTTCCGCGGCAGGTGAACCCGAAGCGGGTCAGCCGCCGGATCCCTCCTCGACGGCGCGGCGCAGCTGGCGGAACTCCGCGGCCAGGGTCGCCGCCGTCCAGTGGGCGTTCAGGCCGCTGGGATTGGGCAGCACCCACACCCGGGCGCCCCCGATGCACCGGTCCTGGCGACCCACCGTCGCCCGCCGCTGCCCGAAGGCCACCCGGTAGGCCGTGATGCCCACCACCGCCACCCACGCCGGCTGGTAGCGCCGCACCTTCCGCGCCAGCACCTGGCCACCGGCCCGCAGCTCGTCGTCGGACAGCTCCGCGGCCCGCGCGCTGGCGCGCGCCACGAAGTTGGTGATGCCCAGCCCGTAATCCAGCAGCTCGGCCTGCTCGTGCGGTTGCAGCAGCCGCGGCGTGAACCCCGACGCGTGCAGGGCGGGCCAGAACCGGTTGCCCGGGCGCGCGAAGTGGTACCCCGTCGCCCCCGACCACAGACCCGGATTGATCCCGCAGAACAGCACCCGCAGACCGGGGGAGAGGACATCGGGAATCGTCACGCCCTCCGCCGCCGCCAACTGCTGCGCACTCGGCCGGTTCGCACCCAACTGCAGCCTCCTCACCACACGATGCACCGCCGACGGTAACCGCACCGCCCACCACGGCCTCGGCCGCCACGCAACCGCCACCAGCCGCTGCCCACCACCAGTCGATTCCTGACAGGGCAAGCACGGAAATGCCCAGGCGACCCGCTGGCCTTCCCGACGAGCACCGGATCCATCGCAATCGCAGCGGGAAAGTGTCGCGGGGGGGTGTTCCTATGGTTTTGTCAAGCGGCGGCTGGGGGTGCCGGGGGTTGGGTTGTGGGGCGGGTTGGCTGGTAGAGGGTCTTGTTGCGGAGCATGGCGAACAGGACGTCGCAGCGTCGGCGGG
>NZ_BMMT01000030.1 GCF_014646075.1 Saccharopolyspora thermophila | reverse complement strand
CAGGTGCTGGTATTCCGGTCCCATCCGCGCGCGGGTCTTGATCCAGGACGGTTTCTTCTCGATCGGGGTCTGGCTGTTACGGGCCTCCAACCGCAACAGCTTGCGACCCTCCGGCGCCACAGTCACGTTCGCCTCCTCGGCGGTGTGGCGTGTGCGGCCTGCAGAGGGGCTGCAGGCCGCACACGTGGTCAGGCGTTGAGGGGTCGGCCCAGCGCCGCGAGTACCGACTCGTGCATGGCCTCGGACAGCGTCGGGTGCGGGAACACGACCTGCGCGAGGTCCTCCTCGGTGGCCTCCAGGGCGTGGGCGATGCCGAAGCCCTGGATCTGCTCGGTGACCTCCGGGCCGACCATGTGGGCGCCGAGCAGTTCCCCGGTGGACTCGTCGAAGATGGTCTTCACGAAACCCTCGGCCTCACCGAGAGCGAGGGCCTTGCCGGACGCCCGCAGGTCAAACGTGCCGATCCGCAGCGGTCGCCCGGTGGCGCGGGCCTGCTCCTCGGTCAGACCGAGCCGCGCGACCTGCGGTCGGGCATAGACGCAGCCCGGCACGTGGTCGCGGTCCAGCGGGGAGACGTGGTCGAGCCCGGCGAGCTTCTCCACGCACACCACGGCCTCGTGGCTGGCCTTGTGGGCCAGGCACGGGCCGCCCGCCACGTCGCCGATCGCGTAGACGCCGAACGCGGTCGTCCGGCACCACTGGTCAGTCCGGATGAATCCGCCCTCGGTCTCGATCCCGACGGCCTCCAGCCCCAGGTCCTCGATGTTGCCCTGGATGCCCGCCGCGACGAGCACGCGTTCGGCCGTGACCTGCTCCGGCGACCCGCCGGGCGGACCCACCCGCGCCGTCACGGCGTCCCCGTGCACCACGACATCGGAGACCGAAGCACCCGTGTGGACACGGATTCCGCGCTTGCTGAACGCCTTGCGGACGTGCTCGGAGATCGCCGCGTCCTCGGCGGGCATGATGCGCGGGGCCACCTCGACGAGCGTGACCTCGCTGCCCAGGTCGCGGTACAGGCTGGCGAACTCCACACCGATCGCGCCGGACCCCACGACCAGCAGCGACTTCGGCAGCTCCGGTGCGACCAGGGCGTCGAAGTGGGTCCAGATCCGGTCGCCGTCGGGCACCAGGCCCGGCACCGGCCGCGGTCGGGCACCGGTGGCCAACACGATGTGGTCGGCACGGTGTTCGGTCTCGCTCGGTGTCCCGTCCGTGTTGTCGGAGACGACCGAGACCACGCCCTTGTCCACCAGTCGCGCGGAGCCGTGGAGGACGTCGATGCCGTTCTTGCGCATCAGGTAGGCGATTCCGTCGGAGAGCCGCTTCGACACCGAGCGGCTGAACTCGACCAGCCGCGCCATGTCGAACTCCACGCCGGTTGCGGAAAAGCCCAGCGGATCGAGGTTGGCCAGCACGTGCGCCACGTCGGCTCCGTGCAGCAACGCCTTCGTCGGGATGCAGCCCCAGTTCAGGCAGATGCCGCCGAGCTGATCGCGTTCCACGACGGCGGTGCGCAGTCCCAGCTGCGCGGCCCGGATGGCGGCGACGTAGCCGCCGGGACCGCTGCCCACGACGAGCACGTCGTACTTGTCGGTCATCACTGCCTCCTAGACCAGCATCAGGGCGGGCGACTCGACGAACCGCTTGAGCTCCTGCAGGAACCTCGCGCCCAGTGCCCCGTCGATGACGCGGTGATCACAGGAAAGCGTTGCGGTGACCAGCGTCCGCGCCACGAGCTGGCCGTCCCGGACCACGGCGCGCTGCTCCCCGGCGCCGACGGCGAGGATCGCCGCCTGCGGCGGGTTGATGATCGCGTCGAACTCGCGCACGCCGTACATGCCGAGGTTGGAGACGGTGAACGTGCCGCCCTGGAACTCATCGGGCTTGAGCGTGCCCGCTTTCGCCTTGGTCACCAGCGACCGCACCGACTCGGAGATCTCGGCGAGGCTTTTCGTGTCGGCGCCGCGGACGATCGGGGTGATCAGGCCCGATGGCAGCGCCACCGCCACCGAGATGTCCGCGGCCGAATGCTGCAGCACCGACTGGGATTCCTCGTCGAACTGAACGTTGACCTCCGGCACCGCTCGCAGCGCGGAGGCACACGCCTTGACCACGAAGTCGTTCACCGACAGCTTCACCGCGGCAACGGTGGCGTTGATCTGCTTGCGCAGCGCGAGCAGATCGTCGATCTCCAGGTCCACGGACAACCGGAAGTGCGGAGAATTTTGCTTCGATGCCTGCAACCGCTGGCCGATGGCCCTGCGCATCGAGCTCAGCGGCACCGACTCGAACGCGGGGGAGCCGGCCCCCGGGGTTGCGGTGGAGCTGCCGTCGGGCGCCGCGGTGCTGACGTCTGGGTTGAACTTCCGTTGGGCCTCCCGGACGTCGGCCACGCACACCCGTCCCCGCGATCCCGTCGCGCGGCAGTCGTGCAGGTTGATCCCGAGGTTGGCGGCGAGCCGCCGGGCCACCGGTGTCGCGTCGACGCAGCTGTCGTCCTGTGTGGACCGTGGTGCCGTGCGCCGCGGTGCGGGTGGTGCGGCCACGGACCCACCGGCATCGTGGATGGCGTTGTGGACGTCCTCCAGCGAAACCCGGCCAAGGCGGCCGCTTCCCGGGATCTTCGCCAGGTCGATGCCCTGTTCGGTGGCGAAGCGGACCGCGCGGGGGGTGGCGAGGACGTCGCCGTTCACCGTCCCTTGCAGGACTTCCGGGATGACGGTGGTGCCGGCAGGCGCCGGGGCCGAAGCGGGGCTGGCGGGAGGGTGCGCCGGACCAGGCTCCGGCGCCGGGACGTGCTGCGCCGGCGCCTCCGCTGCGCGGTCCGCCGTCGGCACGCGTTGCGACAGGAACGCGTCGATCTCGGAGTCCGCAACGTCCTCCTCGGCCGACACCGCCATCGGGGCTCCGACCGGCAGGGTCTCACCTTCCCGCGCGACGACGCGCCGCAGCACGCCGTCGAAGGGGGCCTCCATCTCGTTGGTGATCTTGCTGGTCTCGACCTCGCAGATCGGGTCGCCCTTGCGGAACCGGGTGCCTTCCGCGACCAGCCACCGGGTGATGGTGCCCTCCTCCATGGAAAGGCCCCATTTGGGAACTTCGATGAGGTTGATCTTGCTCATGATCAGGCGGTCACCAACTTGCGGACAGCCGTCTCGATGCGGGCGGCGTCGGGCAGCCACGCCTTCTCGAGCACGGGGGAGAACGGGACCGGGGTGTGCGGGGGAGTCACCAACTCGATCGGCGCCCGCAGGGAATCGAGGGCCTTCGTGGCGATGAGGGCGGCCACGTCGTGCCCGAACCCGCAGCGCGCGGCCGACTCGTCGACGATGACGACCCGGCCGGTGGCCGCCACGGATTCGAGGATGCCCTCCTCGTCCAGCGGGGAGACCGTCCGCGGGTCCACGACCTCCACGGAGATCCCCTCCGCGGCGAGCTTGTCGGCCGCGTCGTTGGCGGCGTTGACCATCGCGGACAGGGCCACGACGGTCACGTCGGTGCCCTGGCGTGTGTAGTTGGCGACGCCGAACGGAATCGTGTACGGCTCGTCGGGAACCTCGGCCGCGGTGTCGTAGAGGGTCTTGTGCTCGCAGAACACGACCGGGTCGTCATCCCGGACGGCCTGGATGAGCAGTCCCTTGGCATCGTAGGCGTTGGACGGCGCGACGACCTTGAGCCCCGGCACGGACGCGAACACGTGGTACGGGGACTGCGAGTGCTGGGCGGCGGCGGAGAAGCCCGCGCCGATCATGCCGCGCAGCACCATCGGCGTGCGGGCCTTGCCGCCGAACATGTAGCGGAACTTCGCCGCCTGGTTGTACAGCGCGTCGTAGCAGACCCCGAAGAAGTCCATGAACATCAGCTCGGCCACCGGGCGCAGACCGGTCAGCGCGGCACCGGCGGCCATGCCGACGATCGCGGACTCGGTGATGGGCGTGTCGATCACGCGGTCGGACCCGAACTCGCCCCACAGGCCCTTGGTGACGCCGAGAACACCGCCGAACGCCTCGATCTTCTTGCTCTCCAGCTCCGGGTTGGTCCCGGCGTGGCCACCGCGCAGGTCCTCACCGATCTGCACGACCGTGGCATCCCGGCGCATCTCTTGGGCGAGAGCCTCCTTCACGGCCTCGCGGTACGTCTTCTTCGACGTGGTCATCGGGTCGTTCTCCCTCAGTACGAGACGTAGACGTCGGTCAGCAGGTGGTCGATCGGCGGGTACGCGGCGGCGCGCGCCCGGGTGACGGCGTCGTCGACGAGCGCCCGCGACTCCTCGTCGATCTCGTCCAGCTCCTTCGCCGAGACCTTGCGGCGGTCGACCTTGTCGCGGAAGATCACCAGCGGGTCCTGGGTCCGGCGCAGCTCGGCGACCTGCTCGGGCGTGCGGTAGAGCTGGGCGTCACCCTCGAAGTGCCCGTAGAAGCGGTTGGCCCGGGCCTCGATCGTGGTCGGACCACCGCCGGCGCGGGCGCGTTCCACGGCCTCGCGGGCGGTCTCGTACACCGCGAAGAAGTCGGTGCCGTCGACCTTCGCGGCGGGCATCCCGAACGCCGCGGCCCGGGCGGCGATGTCCGGTGCGCCCACCGCGTAGTCGGTGCCGGTGGCCTCGCCGTAGCCGTTGTTCTCGATGACGAACACGATCGGCAGCTTCAGCACCACGGCCATGTTCATCGCCTCGAACGTGGTGCCCTGGTTCGACCCGCCGTCCCCGGTGAACGACACCGCGACCCCGTGGGTGCCGAGGGTCTTGGAACTCAACGCGGCGCCGATCGCCAACGAGGGAGCGCCGCCGACGATGGCGTTGGCGCCGAGCATGCCCACCGAGAGGTCGGCGATGTGCATCGAGCCGCCCTTGCCGTGGCAGAGCCCGTCTTCCTTGCCGAAGATCTCGGCCATCATGCCGTGGATGTCGCAGCCCTTGGCGATACAGTGGCCGTGCCCGCGGTGCGTGGACCCGATGTGGTCGGTGTCGCGGAGGTTCTCGCAGACGCCAACGGCGATCGCCTCCTGACCCGAGTACAGGTGGATGAAGCCCGGGATGTCGCCGGTGGCGTTCTCCTCGTGCAGCCGGTCCTCAAACGCCCGGATCCGGGACATCTTCCGGTACGCACCGAGCAGTGCGTGTTTGTTCAGCGTCATTTCTCTCCTCGTCCGCACAGCGGTTCTCGGGCTCCTGTCCGGACGCGGGGCGCCCGGGAGCTTTCGACCCTTGGCGGACGAACGTAGGGAGCTGTCCGATGTGGAACAACCGTTGCAGTGCGTTGCAACCGCCAGGACCTGCCTGGGGTGGCTCGGTCGCGACGGCGGGGTGGCGCCCGCCGCGCCCGCGAGGCGTGCAACCCTCTGCAACCCTTGCGTTCCGGGCGGGACCGGTTTTTCCTGTGGCGACGTGACCTGGACGACACGTCGTGGTGACGATCCGGAAAACGGCAGCGCCTCCAGGGCGGCCGGGGAGGAGACGGCATGCGGCCTGAGGACCTCGCGACCGCGGTCGCCTCGCACGCGCATCCGCGGCAGCTCGCCCGCGCCCGCGAGGCGGTGCTGGCCGGTCAGCGGCCCCCCGCCGTGGCCCGGCGCCTGATCGTGGAGTCCTGGGAACGCGTCCGCCGGCAGGGCGTGGACCCCGACCGCGGCGCCGACTGCCGTCCGGCGCCGCCCGGTGAGGTCGAGCACCGTCGTGTGCGGTGCGGGATCACCGGCCGGGCGTTGCGAGAGCTCCGCGCGGGGCTCGTGCCCGCCGCCGAGAGCGCCGGGCACATCGTCGTCATCGTCGACGCGGACGGGCGTGTCCTGTGGCGCGAAGGCAGCCCCGAGCTGTTCCGGCGGGCCGACCGGCTCGGGTTCGTCGAGGGCGCGTCGTGGCGCGAGACCGAGGTCGGCACCAACGCGATCGGCACCGCGCTCGTTGAGGGTGTCCCGGTGCAGGTCCACTCCTGCGAGCACTACGTCCGCTCGCACCACACCTGGACGTGCGCAGCCGCTCCCGTGCACGACCCGCGTGACGGGCGGTTGCTCGGCGCGGTCGACGTCAGCGGCCCGGCAGAGGCGGTCCACCCGACCACCCTCGCGCTCGTGCGCGCGGTCGCGGGACTCGCGGAGGCGCGGCTGCGCGAGGAGCACCGCGCCAGCCTGGACCGGCTCCGCGCGGTCGGCACGCCGATGCTCGCGAAGCTGGGAGGGCAGGCGCTGGTGACCGACCGGTCCGGCTGGGTCGCCGCGTCCACCGGACTACCCCCGGTCGACCGCGTCGCCCTGCCCACCCGGCACGACACGCCCCGCATCTGGTTACCCGCGTTCGGATCCTGCTCGGTCGAGCCCCTGCCGGGCGGGTTGCTGCTGCGCCTGCGTGGCGACGCTCCGGCCACGACGACCCGCGTGGTGCTCGACGTCCGCCGGGCCGGTCGTTCGTCACTGACCGTGCACCGGGCGTCGGCGAGCTGGACCAACCACCTCAGCCGCCGGCACACCGACATCCTGCTCGCGCTCGCCGACAACCCGGCCGGGCGCACCGCGGCCGAGCTCGCCGAGCAGCTCTTCGGCGACCGCGGCCGCACGGTCACGGTGCGCGCAGAGATGTCGCGGCTGCGCAGGAAGTTCGGCGACCTGCTCGACCACCGCCCGTACCGGTTCGCACCCGAGCTGGACGTCACGGTCCTGCGTCCCGGTGACTGACGGGGAGGGGCGGGACACTCCCGGCCGCACCGGGCGGGCCGGTGCGGCCAAGGGCGGAATCGGGATTCTGGTCAGGCTGCGGCGAGGGTGAAGCCGGCACCGACGCCGCCGCGTGCGTTCATGTCGTCGATGATCGCCAGAATGGAGACGCTGCTGCCGGTGACCCACGTGTGGCCGAGCAGCGTCGTTCCGACGGCCACCGGCGACCCGGAGTCGCTCGGCCCGGTGAAGACGGTGTGGCAGAAGTAGCCGGCCGGAACCGGGGCCTTCAGGCGCATGCCGATGACGAGCAGCAGCGGGGGAAGCGTGGCTTCGCAGACCCGCTCGTTGGGCGTCTGCGGGAAGGCGATCATGGCGCCGCAGGTCAGACCGGAGAAGCGGCCCTGCTTGCACACGACCGTGCCGCCAGCGGGCGGAGCGCCGATCTCGGTGACTGTCAGCTGACCGACGGTCGCGGTCGGTATGACCTTGGACTCGTCGAACCGGATCACGGCGTAGTCCAGTCCCGCTTCGGGCGAGACGAACGTCGCCGGGTTGCCACCGCTGATGTACTCGACGGTGCCGATGGGCCCGGTGGTCTCGTCGGGGACGGCTTCCGCCCAGGCGCCCTGCGGTGCGGAGTCGAAGTAGATCTGGGCGCCGTGGAACACCTCGCCCGCGCTGTTGTAGAAGCAGTGCGCGTTGGTCAGACCGACCAGGTCGCCGGCCACGTCACGGCCGACGGCCGTCAACGTGCAGGCACCCCGGTACACGGTGTTGTGCGCGACAACGATCCCGGTGCCGCTGCCCACCTTCACCCTGGCCGGTTCGGCGGTCGCGGAAGCGGTCGAACTCCCGACCGCGAACGCGATCACGGCTAGTGCTACAGCGCCCATTCGGCTCACAGATCTCACCACGGGCAACCTCCGTTCGGTGCTGGAACGACGCCGGAGCGTATCGAGAACCGGTCACCGAAATATCCGCAGTTCTACTGAAGAAAGTCGCTTGTCGACGCGTTGTTTGCGCACGCGTGGTGCTGCGCCCGTCTCCCCGAAAGCGGCTTGCCCAGGCCGGTCGATCCCGGTGCGGGAGCCGGGCATCGTGCCGCGTTCGGCATCCGGGTGAGCGCGGGCGGACTCAGCTTCACCGGATCCAGAGGTCCGCCGGAAACCTTGATCTGGCGCGCCGCCTTGGGCAAGCTGTTCCGCGCAGGCGGGCGGGTCGGGGGCTCGGCGACGAACGCCGGGCATGCGTCCGCAGGTAAGCCGCGCATGCCCTGGAGGCCCGAGGAATGCTCACCCCCGATGACGTGCACAACGTTGCTTTCTCCAGGACGTGGCGGCGCCACCGCGGCTTCGACCAGACCGAGGTCGACGAGTTCCTCGGGCGCGTGGAGGCGACGCTGCGCGGAAAACCGCTGTTGACCGCGCGGGATGTGCTGACGGCCCGGTTCAGCCCGGGCAAACCCGGGCGCGCCTACAACAAGACGCAGGTCGCCGAGTTCCTCGACCAGGTCGCGTTGACCCTGATGAAGCGGGAGGTGCGGCAGTCCGAACGCAGCGATCGGCGGCAGCGCGAGGTGGCGCGAACCGAGAAGGCGGTGTCCCGACCGCACGGAGCGGTTCCACCGCCGAGGCCCGAGCCGCCGGAACCGGTCGGCCGGTTCGTGGCGCCCGAGCCCGTCGATGTCGCCGGGAACCCCGCAACGCAGCAGGCTGCCCTGGACAAGGCCGAGGTCGACGCGTTCATGGACCGCGTCGAGGCCACGCTGCGCGGCGCGGACTCCCTCACCGCGCAGGACGTGTTGAGCGTCCGGTTCAACCCGCCCGCGCCCGGAAAGCCGGGCTACCAGGAGGCGAGCGTTCTCGCCTTCCTCGTCATGGTCGCCACGATCATCAAAAACATGGCCCCGACGCAGCGGGCCCTACCGACGCAGCGGGCGCCGATCGCGCGCGCGTTCCAGAGAACACCGCGCCGCGAAACCCCCAACTGGCCATCAGGACGACCGGTACCCAGCGCCACCCCCACGACGAACGACCGGTGAGCTGACCTGCCATCCCACTACGGTTGCGCCGCCCGGTAGGCGCCAGCAACCACACGACCCAACACACCAGAAGTTCTGTCAGACGCACTCCTGCGCCGCTGTCGTATCGCCGTGGCGGAGACCACGGGCGGGAGGGGCCTTTCGGCCCGGGTTGGCCGGCGCCGCATCCGCGAATCTGGTTCCGGACGCGGGAGGCCGCCACGTGGTGGTGACAGGCGGTCCCCGGTTGGCGGTGCACAGCTGTTGCGAGGGGGAGCAATGGGACACCTGGGACTCGTGCGAGTGCCGGCGTTGCGACCGGCCGGTCCGGAAACCGTCGAATGCCACGTCGACGGCAAGCACGTGGGAACCATCACGGTACGCGTGTGCGACCAGTGCGAGGTGGCTGTCGTCGAGGGCATTCGGATGGACGACCAGCCAGATCTTGCCGACCACGCCCTGCGGCTGCTCGTGGGCCGCCTGCCCAACCACAGGTGGACCACGTCGCGCGCGACGGCGGCGCAGGCCGAGGCGTTCTGGCGCTCGTTGCCGTGGTGGCAGGGTGCTGCCGGAAACCCCGAGTACTGCCCCCACATGCACCGGAGCGATCAACCCATCCCCGCGCCGCGCGCGGACTCACCCGCGCTGCCTCAGGCGTCGCGCTGAGCGAGCGGGGAGCCGGCCGGGGGCTCAGGACACCTCCAAGCCACGTCGCCGCAGATCATGCGCAGCTGCGCAGCGTCGCGATCGCGATCTCCGCGCGCGACCGGTAACCGGTGCGCTGGAAGAACCTCGTCAGCCGCCCCTCCACGCTCTTCTCGCTGGTGCCCAGCACGGTGGCGACCTGCGCGTTGGTCAACCCTTCGGCGATGAGGGTGGCCAGCAGCCGTTCGTTCTCTGCGACGGTCGCGTTGCGGCCGGGCACGGGCACGTTGCGCGCCCGCATCAGCAACCGCAGCCGCGCGCGAGGAATCAGGGCACCGAGGTCGCCGAACGCCTCGTACGCCGCCCGCAGCAGGCGCTGATCAGCGAACCCGCATTCCGCCACCGCGGTGACCGTGGCCGCGAACTCGAACGGCCGGTCCCGTTCCGCCGCGAGCTCCACGACCTCCGCCGCGGCCTCGGCCGAGCGTTCGACGAGCACCCGCGCGAGCAGCCGGCTGCGGTGGGCCTCGGCGGTGCCCAGCCGGTCCGCGATCCGCTCGATCCGGTCCGCGCACCGCCTCGCGGCCGCGTGGTTGCCGCACCGCGACTCCGCCTCGGCCAGGCGCAGCAACAACTCGTCGGTACCGGCGAGGATCCCGTTCTCGGCGGCCGCGGTCAGCGCCTGTTCCAGAATCGTCCGCGACTGCTGGTGCGCACCGGTCGTCCGCGCCAGCTCGGCCTCCGGTACGGCCAACCGGTGCGGCAGCAGGAGGTGTCGCGAGCGGGCGTCGGCGAGCACGGCCCGGGCGCGGTTCAGCTGGCCGCGTGCGGCCAGGATCGTCGCCATCTCCCGCAACATCGCCGTCTGGCCGGGCGGATCCCCGTGCACGGAGGCGCCGGCGATCGCCGACCGGGCGAGCTCCAGGGACCGGTCCCACTGCCCGGACAGCGCGGCGCGGACGGCCCGGCCGGTCAGGGATTGGTCGTCCGCGGAATGGTCCAGGCCGAGCGCTCGAAGCAGCGCACGAGCTGACTCCGATCGTGCCGACCGGGCAGCCACCGGGGCCGTCCCGCCGGCGACCGCGACCGCGGCCTCGGCGATGGCCTGCCCGAAGGCGGCCGATGCGGTGCCGTCGCCGTGCCACGAACCGTGTCCGGCGAGGAGTTCGTCGCGCGCGTCCGACCAGCGGTTGAGCAGGCACAGCGCGGCGGCGCGGGTCACGATCCGGTTCGCCGCGCCACCTGGCACGGAGCGCCAGCCGGACGAGGCGAAGCCGCGCAGTGCTGCCACGTTCGCGCTGGCGGCCAGTCCACCGACAGCGATGATCTGCAGTTCCTGCAGGGAATCGGCGTCCAACGAGTCGTGGTGGTCCCGCAGCGCCACGTCAGCCGCCTCCGCTGCGGGGGCCCACTGCTGGTGACGGGCGCACAGCACCGCGTGCCGGTGCAGCGCCGCGGGGCGCTGGGCGGTGTCAAGCAGCCCGCACGCCACCCACCGCCACCGGACGGCGCGAACGTCCTCCGGTGCCGCCGCGCCGCGAGCCAGCAGCTCCGCCGCCGCCCGCTCGGGATCGACCAGCCGGCCCGCGTCCGCGATTCGCTCCGCGAGGTAGTCACCGTCGGGGCAGACCGCCGTGCCCGCCCAGATCGCGGTCGCGGCGAGCTGCGCGCTCCGGCGCCGTTCGTAGGGGCCGAGGCAGCCGCTGAGCAGGGTGGCGAGCATCGGCGCCCGGAACCGCCAGCCGTTGCGGTGCGTGATCACTCCCGACGCGCGCAGCGTGTGCAGGGCGTCGAAGACCTCGTCCTCGCGCAGACCGGTCGTCGCGGCGATCAACGCCGGTGCTGCCTCACCAAGCGGATGCAGCACCGACAGGGCCTTGACCACGGGCCAGGTAACCGGTTCGCGCAGGTCCGCGAACACCGGGTGCGTGACCGGCAGCCGGGGCCCGCCGGTGTCGACCAGGTGGGCCCAGCGGTCGACGACCCGCAGTTGACCGGTCACCAGGTAGCCCTCGACGGCGGCGTGCACCAAGGCGGGCACGCCCCGGCACGCGTCGCGGAGTTCGGCGGCCAGCCCCGGCGCCGGCCTGGCCCCGAGGAGCGCGGTGAGGAGGTGTTCCACCGCGGACACCGGCAGCGGCCGCAGCCGTTCCTCGTGCACCAGGCCGCGGGCGCGCAACTGCTCCAGGCCGGCCACGGCGGTGGGAGTGCGGACAGCGCAGACGACCGTGACCCGGGAGCCGGCCAGCGCACCGAGCGCGGACGTCACGGCGGGCAGGCAATCCGGGGCGAGGCGCTGCGCGTCGTCCACGAAGACCACGAGCCGGCGATGCCCGGTCAGCGGCGCCAGCAGTCGACGCAGCACGGCCGCGGTGGGCTCGCCGCGGGCCGGCGGCTCGCCCAGCTCGGCGGCGAGCCTCGCCACGAGGCCCGGGAAGTCGCGCTCGCCACGGGAAAGCCGGATGTCCACTGCGGAGACCCGGGGGTCGGTCAGCCGTGCGCGGATCTGTGCCAGGACCCGGCTGCGGCCGATACCGGCCGGGCCGGTGATGAGCACGAGCGGAGCAGCCGAGCGCCCCGCGCAGACGTCGAGCACGCGGGTGATGAGCTCCTCGCGGTCGGACGAAGGGGCACCTGTCCCGTCCCCTCGGGCAATGTCGGCGCCCTGGGGGGTGCGCCGAGGCGCGGTCTCGGGCACTGTCGGGACGGTTGTGCGATGCGATTGGGTCGTGGATCGGGAAATCAGCACGAATTCAGTATTGCCAGCGGCGCCCGCCAGATCCGTATGCGTTCCATAAGAAGATTCTTAAGGATCTGTTGCCCGGCCGCCGGTCGATCCCGACTCGTCGCGCGGCCCTCGATGCCGGAAGAAACCATGGGGTGGGAACGAGACCCGCTACGCACGGCCGCGGACACGGCGCGGCAACCCGGGCTCGGTGCGGCGAAGCGGTCGACGGCGCGCGGCCTCGCCCCGCTCCGCGCCTGCGGCCTGGCGTCATGGGGGCTGCGGTCCTCCGGGCAGAACCCGTGCCCAAATGGCTCCTGTCGGCCTGACTGGTGTGGGAATTCGGGTTTTCTAATCATGGGCTGGAGCCTGAGCGGTTGGAGGTTGTGATGTCCGGGGTGGACCGACGCAACGTGGAGATGTTGCGTGAGGAGTTCGAGAAACAGATGGCTCGTCTCGGGGAGATGCAGGAGCGCATGAGCCGGCTGTCTGCGACGGCGGTTTCCCCGCGACGTGAGTTGTCGGTCACCGTGGGGCAGCAGGGCGTGATCACCGAGGTCAAGTTCCTGACCAGTGCGTACCGGCAGATGACGAAGAAGGATCTGTCGGAGCTGGTGCTGCGTACCATCACCGAGGCTCGGGAGAAGATGGCTGAGCAGGCCGCGGAGCTCATGGGGCCCTTCCTGCCGCCGGGGCTGGACGCGAAGGCCCTGATGTCCGGAGCCGCCGATGTCAGCGTTCCCGGCGAGTCCATGCTGCCGTCGCTGCTTCGGGACCGGCTCGATCGGCAGCCCTGACCACCTGTCGGCAGCCGTGATCACTTGCTGGGGGTTTTCCCCCGGGCTGGACAGCGGTCGCGGTCGGCCAGGAGAACCGACGCAGAATGAGTCCGTTGTGGCAAGGAGCGGTCAATGAACCAGTTCTGGGTCGATCCCGAGGGGCTGAGCAGGAGCGGCAGCGGCTACGCGGATATGCAGGCCCACGTGGAGAACCTCCGGATGCGTTTCGCGGCGCTCGTCGACCAGTACGCGGATAGTTTTGGTGACGACGATGCGGGCGAGAAGTTCAGGGGGAACTTCAACGCTGGCATCGACAATTACCTCAAGGGCATGGAGTCCACGAGCAATGCGCTCGGGAGGGTCAGCGGCGGGCTGGGTCAGAACGGCAGGGACTACGCGAACGCCCGGGACAGTTCCGGCGAGGTGGCGTACCAGTTCAAGGCGGCGGGACAGGAGGCCGGTTTCGGCCAGCAGTGGCAGGGGCCCGGTTCTTCCGACATGTCGGGTCGGAGCGAGCGCGTCGACCCGCAGGGCGACACGGGTTTTGCGAGCCGGGTCCGGGGGAATGGGCCGGAATCTCCTGAGAAAAACTGGACGTTCGCCGAGCAGCAGGGTCTGCCCAGCGTCCAACGCCGAATGGCACAAGGGGTCGAGCAGGGTCCATCCGCCCCCGCCGATTGATTCTTGGTGACGTTGCGTGGTTCTCGTACGGACAGGAGGGTGAGTCGTGGGTGAGATCATGGTCCCCGACGATCCTTTCTGGGGTCCGATCTGCGAAGCCATGCTGTACGGGGTGATCGGCGAGAAGCCGCCGAAGGTCAAGTACAACGACATGTACGCCCTGGCGGACAGCATTGACGAGTCCACGCACGCATACCAGCAGGCGGTGGCCGGGGTCGATGATCTGGCCTCCCACGCCCTGAAAAACATCGAGGGCAAGACCGCGGACGCCTTCCGGGAGCACGTTAAGGGCATCACCGATCCGGTCGCCCTGCATACGGCCATGGCGAAGTACCAGGCGGAACTCACCCGCCAGTTCGGCCTGAACGGCGAAGAGGCCGAGTACGAGATCATGATCGCCCTGGTGACAATTATGACGGCGATCTTTGCTGCCCTGGCCTCGGGGTTCGGTGCCGCTACGGTACCGAACCTCATCATGCAGGGCCGACAGGTGATCGGCAGGATCGTGGCGCAGGCCACGAGCCGGGCGAACGTGCTCAGCAACGCGGTACGGGCCGGTTGGGGCGTCCTCAACAGCAACAAGTGGTGGATCGTGAGGGAGGTCATCCAGGAAGGTCTCGAGGAGGGCTCCGAGACTTTCCTCGCGCAGTTGATCACCACGATTAAAGGTCACCGGCACGGCGGATTCGACTGGGAGCAGGTCGGTACCGCGGTGGGGTTCGGTGCCGGAGCCGGGGCGACGGCTGGTGCCCTGCACTGGGCGGCGGGAAAGAACAAGCACACCAAAGAGTTCGTGCACACACCGGCCGGCTCCGGGGTCGTGGACGGTCTTTCGGAACTGCCGGTCGAAGCGATCGCTGCCTTGACCTTGGGCGGCGGCGACTTGCTGGGGTCCTTTCTCTCCGGCGTGCTCACGGGCACGTCCGAGAAAGCAGCGTCGGACTGGGCTCGTAAGCAGCACCAGAAGATGGAGGCTGATGCCCACGACGGTGGTAACGGTGCCCACGGCGGCGGCAACAGTCAGCACATCGAGTCCCCGGATCTGCCGACGGACACCGGGTTGACCGGTGGTGGGGACCACACGGTGCCCGATGGCTCGTCGGATGCGAAAGTACCGGGCAGTGGGTCGGAGTTCACCACACCCGTCGGCGCCCCAGACACGAAGGTCACCGGAAATGCCCCGGACGCGAAAACGCGAGGCGGGGCACCCGATTCGAAGGCGTCAAGCAGCGAGACCGGCAAGACGCTTTCAGGCAGTGTTCCTCCCTCCGGCGAGAACACCACCGTGCCGCCGGATCAGGCGCTTCCGTCGTATCAGGAGGCGGTCGCGTCGCCTCCGTCGTATGAGGAGGCGGTCGCGTCGCCTCCGTCGTATGAGGAGGCGGTCGCGTCGCCTCCGTCGTATGAGCAGCCCGGCACCGACCCACAAGCGCAGCCTCCGGCAGGCAACCAACAGGCAGCCCCGCCGACCACGACGCAGGCTCCGGCGAGCCAGGACCCAACGACGCAGTCTTCGGTGCCCGCGGCGACGCGCACGCACGCATCCGACACGCCCGTGGACCCGACCGCACCGGACACCCGGGTGATGAACGAGGCCGGGCCAGGTCCCGTCGCAGGCATCGACCACGACGGGAAGCAGACGTCGCCCCCGACCGCGGTGACCGAGAACGCTCCGCAGGCCGGTTCCCAACCGCACGCCGTCGGCGCCACCACTCCACAACCAGCCGATCCCCATGTGGGCACCAGCCCGACAGCGCAGCCGACGGCGGCAGGAACGCAGCCGGGTACCGACTCGGTGCAGACACCGAAAGCCGATGGTGTCCCACACCAGAACACCGGCACGGGCAGGGATCTGCCGGGATTCGAAACGACTTACACCCCGCAGACCGGAAACACGACGCTGGAGAAAGACCTTTCGGTCGCCGACCAGCAGCACACCCGAACCCAGCAGCTGCCTTCCGGGCAGCCGGTCTCGGTCGAAGCGCCGTCCACCGAGTCCGCAGCGACCCCGTCACCGACCGTCAATACCCCGATCGCCGACTCGTCGACCAGTCAGCACGGTGCCCACGATTATCAGGAAGTCGATCGGTCCGAGGGGAGCCAGGATTCGAGCCAGGCCGGGCAACCGATCCGGGTGCCGGGACAGAGCACGACCCAGCCGTCGGGAACCCCGAACACGACACCGGCTTCCACCGGAACGCAAGCGGAAACCAAGATCCGGCCTGCCCCTGGCGCGTCGCTGAACAATGCGAATGAGGCTCTTACGCGGGGCAAGTCCGATCGACCGGCCGAGAACGTGGGGAAAGAACCGGATTCACGGCCGCGGACCGAGGTCGAGGGGCCACGCATCCCGATGCGGACCGACCACACCGTCGAGACGACTTTCCCGCAGCCTTTCCAGGCCCCTGTCGCGCAAGGTGTGTTCGGTGACAGTGGTGTGCACGGGCTCGCTGGGGCCGGTCGGGTTGATGGGCGGGTTTCGGTCGAGTCGGTGGTGGAGTCGGGTAATTCGTATCACTCGTCTTTGTTGGATGAGCCGGGGATGGCTGTGCCGCCGGGTGCGGTGCGTACGGCGCGTGATTTTGCAAGCGAG
>NZ_BMMT01000029.1 GCF_014646075.1 Saccharopolyspora thermophila | reverse complement strand
CGCTCCAGCTACCGAGCCGGCCGCCTGTACGCCAAGGCCACCCTGCACCGCGGCATGCCCCTACCCGACAACCTGGCCCACCTCGCCCAGGCCGGCACCGCCGCCCAGGAAGCCACCAACCTACTCAACCACTGAGCCCCTCCGCCGCACCTGCCGGGCCGGACGCGGTGGTGCACAGCCGGGATCGGACGCGGGCTTCGGCGACCATCGTCGGGTTGAGCCCGCGGTGGGTCTCATCGGCTCGTCGCCAGAGGGCGACTGCTTCCGCGCTGCGCCCACCGGTCGCGGCCACGTTGCCCAGGCCGGTGTAGGCGCGTGCCTGCTCGAAGGACATCGCGCTCGAGCCGGCCCGGTCGGCGGCGCGCTGGTAGGCGTCCGCAGCCCGGACGTGGTCACCGGCTTCGAAGCGGACCGAGCCCAGGCAGTTCAGCGCACGGACCGCATCCGCATCCAGGCCGAGCTCGTCGGCCTCCGCGAGTGCCCGCTCAGCGGCTTCGGTGGCTTGGGAAAACTGCCGGAGCGCGGCGCGGGCCAGTGCGATTCCTCGCCTCGTGATCGCCGCGTTGCGACCATTGCAGGTTCGTTCGTAATGGTCCAGCGCCACGCTCAGGTTCCGCACCGCGGCAGCGTGATGGCCGCGATAGTGCTCGACCCAGCCGTGGTTGGCCCGCACGGTGACCTCGCCGTCGCGATCGCCCATCTTCTGATAGAGCGCCAGTGCCTTGCGGTGGCACTCCGCGGCCCCGTCGAGTTCACCGCGATCAGCCAACGCGACACCGAGGTGCGACGTGGTGCCGGCCAGCGCCCACTGATCCCCCAGCTCCGCGGCGGCCACTCGCGCACAGCGATGAACCAGGATCCATGGATCCCACAACTTCTCCTCGAAGAAGAATCCGCGCATGACGAACGCCAGGTGCCAGCAGTGCTCGTGTTCCTGGGTCCGCTGGGCCGCCCGGCACAACTCCACCAGGTTCGGCCACTCCACGCGGAACCAGGCCAACGCCTGCGCGCGGTCGGTGAACCGCAGCGGCTCCGGCGGCTTGAGGTGGCGCGCCCATTCCGGCTGGAAGCGCCCGGGGATCAACAGCCGGTCGGCCAGCGCCGCGGTGGCCAGCATCGCGTCCAGCAGCCGACGGAATCCTGCGCTCTTCTGCTCCGCTGGCAGTGCGGCCAGCAGTGATCTCCCCGCGAAGGCCCGGACGAGGTCGTGCAGCGCGTACCGGCCCTTCGCCGGCTGGTTCAGCAGGGAGGCATCGTGCAGTCTCTCGACGAGATGGTCCGCCTCGCGCGATGCCATCCCGGCCAGCGCCGCCGCGGCGTGCACGTCGAGATCGGCTCCCGGGTGCAGGGCCAGCAGTCCCAGCATTCTGGACTCGGCGGCTCCCAGATCCCGCACCGACACATCCAGCGTCGTGGTGACGCTGCGCTCGCCGTCATCGAGCTGGGCCAGCCGGTCAGTCTCGTCGGCCAGCCTCCGGGACAGCTCGGCGAGATCCCAGGTCGCATGGGTCCGCAGCCTCGCCGCGGCGACCCGCACCGCCAGCGGCAGGTGCCCGCAACGCCTGACGATCGAGCGCACGGCGCCCTCATCCGCATCGACGTCCGCGATCGAGGTAAACAGCCGCATGGCCTCCTCGTCGGAGAGCGGCGTGAGCACAACGTGCGTGGCGCTGTCCAGCGAGGGCAGCCGATTCCGGCTCGTCACCAGCACTCGGCATTTCGGTTCGGCCGGCAGCAGTGGCCTGACCTGGGCGGCACTGGCCGCGTTGTCGAGAACCAAAAGCATGCTGCGCCCGCGCAGTCGGGACCGGTACAACGCGGCGCGATCGTCGATGTCCGCCGGGATTTCCTCGCCCGCAACGCCGAGCATCCGCAGCAACCGGTCCAGCACCTGACTCGGCTCGGCCGGGGCCCGGTCCAGAGTTCGGCCGTGCAGGTCGACGAACAAGCAGCCGTCGGCGAACAGGGACTCGAGCCGGTGCGCGCACCGCACCGCGAACTCCGTCTTCCCGACGCCACCCATCCCGGAAACGACGCACACACCGCCGTCGGCCTGCAGCGCCGCCTTGGTCGCCCGCTGCTCGCTCACGCGCCCGACGAAGTGCGCGGACAACGCCGGCAAGCCGACAATCCGCAGGTGCGACTGAGTTCACCGTCGCGTGGTCGCCTCCGGTAGCAGCTCGGTGAGCAACCCGGTCGCGCCCAGTTCGGCCTCACACAGCGCGGCCAGCGCGGGACTCGGCGACGCGGCGCCGGTCTCCACCTTGCTCAGGAATCCCTTGTGTAATACACGCGCTCGGCCAGCTCGGAAAGCGACAACCCCGCCTGACGGCGCAGCCTGCGCAGCTCGACACCGAATCTCGAGCCCTGCCCCATGGCTTTGTCCTCCTCTGCTGGTCGCAGAGTGTGCCAGATCGCAGGCGAGAGTTGGATCGCAGCGGCGGCCGAACTCATCATCGGCCGCCGCGTTTCTCCCCCATTTCGCATTCAGCTGCTCAGCCGGACACCATCTGCAGAATCGGCACGAGAAGCTCGACGACGTGGATCTGCATTGCTCGAAACACCCCCTTTCCTGTCGAGTTCACAGCGTGCGCGCAACGCGTGTTCCCCGGTCAGCAATCTGCGAAACCCGTAGCGATCACCGTGGTTCCCATCGTCGGCACCGTTGACGCCCTGCGGCAAGGAGTTTCCTGTTTCCCACCCGACAGGAAACGACGCGACGACTGCTGCGTGCGACAGAGTTGCTGGACAACCCAAACCGTCTTGGCCAACATTGATCCGGTCCGTGATCATCGGGGAGGGGTAGTGGACGGCAGGGCCAAGGAGTGCGAGGAAGACCTGAAGCGGCTCCGCAGGAACCGCGGCCTGTGCCTCGCGCGTGCCGATCAGATCGGTGCCGCACTGCGTGATGCCTGCGGCGTCAACGACGAGGACACCCCGGCCCAGGTGGTGGACAGGGTTTCCGCAGCCGTGCGCCGACATGCTGCGGCGCTGGGGTCGGAACAGCGTCTCGCGGCGCTCACGGCACTGGGGCTCGACGGACCTCGTACGCGTTTTCTGCGGGATCGGCAGCGGTGGCTGTCCGAGCAGCTGGACCGAAACTTCCGCACCGCCCAGCGGCGCATCGACGAAGGCTTCGCCGAACTCGCGTCGCTTCTCACTGCCGCGAACGCGCCGACCGCTGCCCGCTCGGGTGCGGCGTGGCGCACCGAGCAGCTGCGGGTCCTGCTCGCGCTCGATCAGCAGCAGCCGGAGGCGTTCCTGTTCCGGCAGGTGGTGGCCAACACCGCGGAGCTCGAGGAGATCGAGCTGGCCGTCACGCTGACCTCATCCGGCGCGTCCGGCCGGGAAAACGATGTCTCGGTCGGATGTGTTCTCCGGTGGCACGCTGGTGCACCGGAGGCGGGAGTCCCAGGACCGGATCGGCCTCGCGCTGCGGCTGCCCGAACCCCTGCGGCAGGGACAGCGGCACGAGATCGCGTTGCGGTTGCGCGTGGCCGAGATGCTGCCGCACTACGTGTGCGTGCCAAAGAGTTCGTGCGAGGAGTTCGACCTGACCGTGCGGTTCGGCGCCCGGCTCCCCCGGTCGGTCAGCCTGCTGGAGAAGGTGTTCCAGAACGATGTTTCCGACGACTCGGTGACCGGGAAACCCCTGGATCCGGACGCCTCGGGCGAGGTGCGGGTGCGCTTCCGGCAGCTCGAGCCGGGATTCGCCTACGGCATCCGGTGGGAGGGGTGTCCCCAGGAGCCGCGGTAGGACGCTACCGGTTCTTCCGGTTCTTCCTGGCTTCCCAGCCCGGGGATCCCGGACCGGACTTCGGACGCAGCACGAGCGGTCGGCCGAGCTCGGGGGGAACGTGCGCGCGCAGGCCGGTCAGTGTCCGGTACAGGTCTTCGATTCCCTCGCGGGTCAGCTGCGGCACGCAGTAGTGGGTGGCACCGTACGGTTGCAGGAAGTCGGGAATCTCCGCGACCGTGTGCCCCGGCAGCACGACCGGCAGGATGCGCGTGATCCACTCGCTGCGGGAACGCTGCAGCTGGTCACGCAGGATGGCCATCTCCCACTGGCTGCCCCGGTTCTCGTCGTCCCGCGCCTCGCCGTTGCCCACGAGCCGATAACGCTCGGATGCGATGACGAGGGTGTAGTCGCTTCCCTTGATGTGCTTCTCGGCCCACACGCCCCAGTCGCGCCGAACGGGCTCGGCCCAGGAGTCGTACACCGATCGAATCCCGACCTCCGCCAACAGCTGGGCGAACTCCAGCACCTGCTGGCAATGGTCGGCACTGTCATGCGTGTAGGAGATGAAAACGGTCGGTTGCCCCACTGTTTCCTCTTCGTCTGCTCGCCGCCTGCCGTTGATGAGAACACACGCCGGTGGACACGAGAACCACCACCACTGGACAAAAGCTGGACAACTCCCGCTCCCCGCTACGCCACCTGGAGCAGGTGTGGCACGTTCTGGGGGTGGCGCGCCGATCACGGGAACGAGAGGCAGGCAGTCGTGCCGGATCCGGAGCACACCAGCCGAGCTCCGCACGTCTACGTATTCCGCGCGCACCAATCCGAGGAGCACATCGAACTGGTGCGCGATTTAGCCACGATGCTCCGCGAGGAGGCAGGCATCGAGGCGGACGTCAAAGAATGGGGAGCCGCGCAGCGTACCGATGAGGTCGCCGACGAACTCGCCCGATTCGAGAACGCGGATTTCGTCCTCGTGGTGGCCTCGCCGGAGATGCGCCGCCTGATGGACAGCGGCGAGCAGGGGCCCATCGGGGATCTTACCCACGTCGGTGCGGCGCTGGCGCGGAACAGGCTCGCCGGCAATCTTCGCGAGGAGCTCAGGAGAATGCTCCCCGTCGTGCTGCCCGACGCGACCCCGGAGCACATCCCACGCATGCTGCGGTCGTACGCGACGAACTTCTACCAGATCAAGGAGTTCGACATCGACAGCGATGGTGTCCAGGAACTCCTGCACGTGCTCCTCGAGGTTCCGCGGCATGCCAGGCCACCGCGTGGCATGCCGTACCAGGTGGCCCCGGGATCGTGGGATCCGCCCGTCGGGCACGTGGGTGAAGATGCGGACGTGCTCCTCCGCAGTGGCGCGACCGTCGTCCTCGGCCAGAGCACGTACCTGGTCTGCGGCGAGGTCGAGGAACCCTTCCAGGAACGCGGCCCTGCGGTCCTGCGGCAGGCACGAGCGTTGCTGCTCGGCGACCCGAACGAGCAGGTGTGGCTGCGGCAGGTCGAGCGCAGGGCTGATGCGCGGTCTGCCGGAGAAGCGTGTGCGGCGCTGAAAAGGAGCACGAGTTGCTCGGCGCGATCGGGCCCGAGCACGACGCGGTGCCCCGCTCGTTGGCGCTCGTCGACACCGACCGCACCCGGACCCTGGTGCTCGGTTGGCCGCGGCGCACCACACCACCCGACGGCTTCGAGACTCTCGCCGACTACATCCCCCACCCCACCGAACTCGACTCCACCGCGGTTCGACGGACGTTGCGGGCCCTGTCGGGGCTGTGCCGCCCGTTGGAAGCACTACACCACCACCACTGCACCCATCGTGAACTGGCACCGCACACGATCGTCCGGATCGACGAGGACCACCTCGCGCTGCGCGACCTCGGCGCGGCGGGCCGTCCGGCTCGCCCGGGCATCGACCGGTCCGGCTACCAGGCGCCGGAGCAGACTCACCATGGCCGCGCGAAGATCGGCCCCTGGACCGACGTGTTCCGGCTGGCCGCGGTGGCCTACCACATGATCAGCGGCCGGCTTCCCGACGAGCCCGCGCCGCTGCCGACCAGCGCGGTCTGCCCCTTCGCGCCCGAGCGGGCAGCCGCTGCGATCGACGCCGCCCTGCACCCTGACATCACCCAACGCCCTACGGTCGCCGAACTGGCCGCCGCACTAGGGATGTGACACCGCATGCTGCGAGAAGTCCACCTGACCTCCCCCATTCACCTGGTCGCGGGAAACGATTTCCAGCGAAAGCTGGTGCACAAGCGCCGCGACGCCAACGGCCTGCCTGCCGGGTTGGACCACATCGTCCGTGATCTCGCTGTCCGACCGGACGGCGTGTCGGCAGTCGTGACCGAATGGCCGGGCCATCGCGGGCTCCAGCTGCACACCTACGCCTACGTCGTGAAACTCAGGCCAAGCACGAAACAGGACTTTTTCTGGGTCAACGACGCTGGCCCGTTGGGCCTGGGCGATCACGCCAGGCTCACCCGCGGTTGCCTGCTGGTGCGCTGCCACTGGAAAGCGGTGGCTCGAGCGACAGAGGTGCCGACAAACGCCCGTGCGAACTGGGACACGCTGTTGCGGGAGTGGACGCGACTCCAGCACGACCTGGCCGACCAGGACGCGGTGCCGCGCCTGAAGCCCGAACACACGCGATACCTCGATCTGCTCACCACGTTCAACGAGATCGCGCGCACCACCGCGGCGAGAACCTCCCCACGGAGGCCAGGTTTCGCTTATCGGAAGGTGACCCCGGTCGGCGACCCCGGCTTCACCGTGACGAACACCTACGCCTTCCACATCGTCGGCCGCGCCCCGCAACGGCGTGCCCATGTGCAGATCAGTGGCGACGACGAACGGCGCGGACAGGTGCTGCAGGTCACCAACGGTGCGGCGACGGTGCGCTTCGACCAACCACTGGACTTCGCGCGGCTGCCCCAGCAAGGCCAACTGGTGCCGGCCCGTATCGAGGTCGTGCACGTCAAGCGCCGCGAGGCCGTCGAGGCACTGCGCGCGCGGCAGACGCAGCACCGCTCGCTGTTGGACGTGGTGGTCAGCCACCAGGTGGCGCCGATACCCCAGGTGTCCGATCACCCCGCGCAGCAGCTCGATCCCGAGCAGCTGGCCGCGTTCCGCAAGGCGCTGGCGGTGGAGGACGTGCTGGTTGTCCTCGGCCCACCCGGCACCGGAAAGACACGCGTGATCACCGAGGTCGCCCATGCGCTGGGGCGCTCCGACCGAGGCAAGATCCTGATCACCTCCCACTCCAACAAGGCGGTGGACAACGTGCTGGCCAGGATGCCGCGCGAGGTGATCACGCTCCGCGTCGGGAACGAGGTGGACGTGGATCCCGACGTCCACTGGTGCCTGCTGGAGGTCTACGCCCACGAACTACGTCAGGAGGTTGCCGTCCACAGCGAGCGCAGGGCGCAGCGATACGCCGTCCTGCCCACCGCGCTGGACTGGCACGCCGAGCTCGGCGAACGGATCAGGTGGTGGCGATCGGCTCGCGCCGAACAGGACGCGTGCGCCGCGGAGCTTGACCGGTGCCGCCGTGCGGCAGGAGGGCCCGCGCAGGACCGCGTCACCGAGCTTTCCGCCCGGGTTCGTCGCCTGGACACACGGTCAGCACGCGTGCAGCGCCGACTGGACCGGCTGGTTCAGCGAGCCGGCCGGTCGCGCACCCGGATTCCGCTGCTGTCGGACCTGCTGGGGCGGCTGCGTGATCGTCGGATCGCCCACCTGCGGACGAAGCTCGCGACCTGCGCCGGCGCTCTCGACCAGGCTCGAAAGACCCTGCGGTACGCAGCGGAGAAGCTTGAGGCGATGCTCCGCCAGGTCCCGGAAGTGCAGGCGGCGCAACGAAAGTTCGACGCCGCGGCGACGGATTGTGTTCGGGCGCAGCGCAGGTCGCTGGAGGCGCTGGGCACCCTCCGCACCGTGCTGCTCCCCGTGGAGCCGCTCCTGGAGGTGACCGACACCGACGACGAGACGACGCTGCAGTGGCTCACCGACCTGCACCACGGGCTGCACACTCGCTTCACCCTCCTGCAGGCCCGGGCCACGCTGCTGGACGAATGGCATGCGGCGGTGTCCTCCTGCCCGACCGCGGACCTGCACCCCGAGCTGATCCGCTACGCCGATGTCATCGGCGCGACCTGCATCGGATCAGCCACGAACGAGGAGATCGCCGCGGAGGAGTTCGATCTCGTGATCGCGGACGAGGCCGGTCAGATCCAGGTCTCCGACGTGCTGATCCCGCTGATCCGCGGCCGACGCGCGGTCCTGGTGGGCGACAACATGCAGCTGCCGCCGGTGAGCACACACGAGGTGGAGCGTGCGATCAGCTCCAGCAGCAGGGCGGAGGCACTGCTGGAGCTGTCCCGCACGAGTCTGCTGGAAACGTTGGTCACCGTCTTGCCCGCCGACAACGTCGTGCAGCTGCGAACCCAACGGCGCATGCCGGAGGTGATCGCGAGCTTCGTGTCCGATCACTTCTACCGGGGGACTCTGCGTTCGAAGGTTCCGCCGACCCGGGATGACGCGCTGTTCCGCAGCCCGCTGGCGTTCGTGGACACCTCCTGCCTCCCCGCCCAACGACGCCGCGAACACACAGCGTCCGGAAAGCGGGAAGGGTATCTCAACCATGCCGAAGCAGAGTTGCTGAACCGATTGGCCGAGCACTACCAGCACTGCGGCGCGGAATGGGCGCTGATCGTGCCGTACCAGGTGCAGCGCGATCTTCTCAAGCAGATGGCCCTGGGATGGGCGGGCCAGAAAACCGTGGACTCCAACATCGGTACCGTGGACGCGTTCCAGGGCGGAGAACGCGATGTGGTGATCTACGGCTTCACCCGGAGCAATCCGGGTGGCTGGATCGGTTTCCTCGACGACCTGCGGCGGTTGAACGTCGCCTTCACCCGGGCCAAGCAACGGCTGGTGCTCGTCGGAGACATGACGACCCTGCGTGGCGCCAGGGACGCGGGTTTCCGCGAGCTGATGGAGGCGCTGCACGCCCATCTGCAGGCCCACGGGGAGCTGCGTACCTACCACGACATCGTCACCCGACTCACCGAACTGGGATCATGACCTCACCAGGACGATCGCGACAGCCGAACGATCTCTCCAGGATGCGGGTACTGGAGGACGCAGCGTACCGGCAGGGGCTGAACCCGACGCGCCTGTACGCCCTGCTGCTTCCGGTGCACGAGGTCGAGGTGCAGGCCACCACCAGGACGAGCCGGCCCTACGGCCTCATCGACCGGTTCCTGGAACGCGCCATCGCCGAAGGCGGGATCACGACGGTTCCCGGACTCGCCGATTTCCTGGCGCTGGACCCCGTGCTGGTGGATCGGGCCGTCCGCGTGCTGCGGGGCATCGGTCACCTGCGCGCGCACGGCGACGCGCTCGAGCTCACCGAGCTCGCACGGGAGTCGCTGCGCGACGGTACCTGCTACGAGATACGGCGACAGGATCGGCGCAAGCTCTACTTCGACGCCTATCGGTGCGAGCCGCTGCACCGGCGCCACTACGGGAGTTCGACAACGTTTCTGAACCGAGCGGAGGCATTCGCCGCGACCGAAGCCGATCCGTCCTTCCAATTGCTGTATTCCTGGCACCAGTTCCGGCGGGAGGCGTTGGCGAACCTGGCACGCCGCGGTGATCGCGATGAATTCAACCTCCCGCTCAGCGTGGAGAACCCGAAGGACGCCCGGGCGGAATACGTGTTCCTGCCGATCTACGCCGTGCGGGCCGCGGCACGTGGCGGAACCGTCCGCTACCTGGTCTACGGCGCGGCCACCGACGGTGAGCTCGACGAAGGGCTCAGCGATCTGTGCACCCACACGCCGGAGATCGCCCAGACGCTGGAGCACGAGATCATCCCGGTCCTGGATCAGGAGCGGCGCATCAGGCGCTGGTTGAACAACAAGGGTTTCTCGGCGCGCGAACCCATGCGATTTCCCGATGGATCCTGGCAGGTCGACTTCCAGCCCGAGGACTTCACACCGGCAGGGACGCGTGAGGTCTCCGGCGTGGGCACGTTCATCGACCTCAGGACCGTGGTGGTGCGCGTGTGGTGCGAGGACGTCGATGTCCGGCGCCGGGCGCTGCTGGCGCGGCTTGACGGGCTGCTGCACCGCTTCCGGTACCGCCCTGCCGAGTTCCCCGCGATGCTCCGGCACCTCGGCGACCAGTTGGAACTTCCGGGGCTGGACTCGAACAAGCTGCGCGCGCTTGTGCGGGAGGCCGGCCGACACGACCTGGCGGAGCGACTCGACCAGCTTCTGGAGGCCTCCGCCTCGACTACGTGACACGTCCCCCTGTCCAGTGGACAGCCTCTGGACAGTTCCGCGCACAAGGCCCTTTTCGGTGGATTCTGCGCACCCACCACGGCTAATGTCTGGCGGCCATGAGCGCGATAAACGACAGATTTTCGGGTTCCCTGTCGCTGGCGGGACTGCATCCATTCCTGTCCATCACCGTGCTGGAATGCACCGAGACGGAGCCTGCTGCGGCGTTCCAGGCGTTGCTCCGGTTCCTCGACGACGCCGCGCAGGAACCGGGCCAGGCGCTGGCGTGCCAGCCGCTCACCGCAACAACGTTCTTCTCCGACGAGCGCATCGACGGTGTGGGCACCCCGGAGGAACTCGGGTTCGACTCCATCCACGCCAGCACGCGCCAGCTTGTCCGACCACCGAGCTGGGCCACGAAGCAACACGAGCTGCTGGACATCAGCCACCAGCTCACGGTGGCGCTACGCCGGAACCGCTTCGTCGCGATCTACGGTGACACGCCGAGCAAGGAGCGACTGGGACGGTGGGTCGACGAACATCCGGAACTGTTCCGACCCATCCCGTACAGCTTCCTCGCCGGCGCCTTCGTCGGTGATCAGCGCAGCCTGTGGACCCGGGGTGTGCACACCCCGCGCCCCAGCAAGCAGGACAGCAAGGCGATGACCGGGCTCCGGCTGCAGGACGCGCTGGATCCGCTGGGAGACGGCGATTTCTCGGTGACCGCGGCGGCCATCGACTACGAGCCACCGGACCCGAAGGCGCTGGTCCGGGGCCGGATCACGGTGTCCCCGCAGTGGTCCCGGATCTCCTGGCGGGCAACGTCCGACTTCGCCTCGTTCGTCACCTACGTGCGGGAGATCCTGGAGGTGCTGGACAAGGTGCTGGCCGACGCACCCCCGGCGTGGCAGTTCGGCCCACTTCCCGAGCCAGAGGAGGACCTGTCGAAGGTCCGCTTCGCCGTCGACGTCAGCACCGAGGAACAGCCTGAGCTCGACGGTGTCGACGAGGCGGCGCTGCGGTGTGTCGAGTTTCTGCGCTCCGCACAGCTGGAGGTGGAGGGCAAGCCGGACACGGCCACCGCGACGCTGCACGTGACGGATCACGGCACCACCTCCAGCTTCCTGCTCACTCCGGTGCCGGCTGGCGACGGGTTCCGCTTCCGGGTACAGCACGTGGCAGGGACACCGATGCGCGCCGAGCTGCACGGTCTGGAGGACCATCTGCGCAGCGGGAATCTGCTTCGCGTGCACTACGGATCGGGTCACGCCTGCAACGGGCGGACACTGTACCGGCGCAAGGTCAGTGGCATGCCGTTCCGGAACATCGAGCTCGGCGACTTCACCGGGTTTCGCACCACCGTCGAGAAGCCCAACGGGGGGAGTTCGCGGGAGATCCACCAGCTGATCGGCACCCCCGGAGACACCTCACTGTTCGGGTGGGTGGCCAACCGGTACCGGACTGGGTGGCTCCTGTGCGACGACGGCACCGGGGAGATCGCGGACTTCCTGCACCTGGCCGCAGACGGCGGGCTCACCGCAATCCACGTCAAGTCCGCGGCGAGCGGACGCTCGGTTCGCCGTATCTCGGTGGGGGGATTCGAGCAGTTGACCAGTCAGGCGGTGAAGAACGTGCGGCTGCTGGAGCGCGATGTGCTCGCCGACAAGCTGCGGAAGCGGGTGCGCCCCTGGACCGCGGCGTGGCAGAACGGTCATCGCACGGCTCCCGAAGACTTCGTGCGCGCACTGGAGGAGCGAATGCACGTCACCAGCACGCACGTGGTGCTGATCCAGCCGCATCTGTCCGCGACAGCTGTCGCACGCGCGCGGCAGGATATCGCCGAGGCCAAGCAGACGTCCGACGCGTACCGCCTGCAGTTGTTGGACGATCTGCTGCACGCAACCCGGAAGGCGATCACCGGCCGGTGCGAGGACATGACCGTCTTCGCCAGCCCCTGACCGATCTGGCGCTGTGGCCGGCCGACTGTCCTCATCCGGGGGTACCGGCGCGTTGTGGCGGGATGATGGTTCGTTGCAGTGCGGTGAGGTCCTCGGCGAGCTGGGTGGCTTCAGGGGCGCCGAGGGCCGCGTAGTGTTTCAGGGCTTCCTCCCAGTGCCCGGCAGCCTCCGTGTCACGCCCCTGGTCCTTGGCGACACGCCCGAGACCGTGCTGGGCACGCGCGTATTCGAAGCGGCTGCCGCAGTCGTTGCTCACCACCAGCGCCTGCTCATGTGCACGGCGGGCAGCCGCGTAATTCCCGGCCCGGTGGTGAGCTTCGCCAAGACAGTTGAGGGCCATCGCCCTGTCCATCTGCAGGCCCAGGTCGCTGAATGAGGCGGTTGCCCGTTCCAGCCGCGCAACCGCGTCGTCGAACCGTCCGAGATCGATCTCGATGAGCGCCATACTGCGCAACGTGATCGCAACATTCCGGTCGGAACCGCTCTGCTCGTAGCAGGCCAGCGCACGCTCGTTCTCTCGCAGTGCCGCCTCGTGGTCTCCGCGGTAGTGCAGCACCGTTGCCCGGTTGGCCAGCGCGTTGCTGACACCAGATGAGCCCGCGCCAGGGTGTCCAGCACTCGCGCCGCCTCCCGTGGCGTGGCGTCCAGCAGGGCGGCCACGGTACAGCTGTCGAAACTGTGTCCGGGAAAGGTCCCGAGCAAGCGGAAAGCCCTGGCCGCCTGACCGTTCAACTGCTCGTACGACCACGAGAACACGGCACGAGCTGACGTCGACGGGTCATCCTCGCAATCCAGGACATCCAGCCGTGCCCTCCGATCAGCCAGGTCAGCGGCAAGCTCCGCCAACGACATCGAAGGACGACAACAGATCACCTGTCCCGCCACCCGCAACGCCAGAGGAAGCCCCGCACAAGCCCGGCACACCTCGGCAGCCGCCACAGGATTCTCATCGACCCGGGGCCCGACACACCGTCGAAGCAGCGCCAACGCGTCAGCTGGTTGCAGAAGACCGACCCGCACCAGCATCGCACCCTCCGCCGCCACCAGTCCGGACAACACGCGACGGCTGGTGATCACCACACTGCACGACGACGCCCCAGGCAGCAACGGACGTACCTGGCCTTCGGCCCCCGCGTTGTCCAGCACCACCAGCACCCGCCGCCCGGCAAGAAGACTGCGATACAACGCAGCCCGCTCCGCGGCATCCTCCGGAACCTCCGTTGCCGGGACGCCCAGAGCACGCAGAAACCCTGCCAACACCTCACCAGCATCCGCGGCGAGACGGGCCAAACCCCCGCAAATCGACATACAGCTGCCCGTCCGGGAACTCCCCACTCACCCGATGGGCCCAATGCAGCACCAACGCCGTCTTGCCCACCCGCGGTACCACACACCAACGCGACCGACGGTCCCCTCGACGGCAGTCCACGACCCGGTGCCCCCGTGGCGTCCAACGCCGCAAGCTGCTCATTCCGCCCAACAAACCCGAACGGCACAGGCGGCAACTGTCTCGGAACCGGCACACCGCCGGCAGACCGCACATGCACGTCACCCACGATGGTGCCCGCCTGCACCACCGCGCCAGCAACACCAGACATCACGTTCCGCGTCGCGCAGCGATCAACCCGCTCGCTCGTCTGGCCTCGCATACACCCCCCAGTGTGCCCGCAGATCAACCAGACACCATCACAACACACCAAAGCCGACCGCAATACCGCCCAACGAGGCCCCGCCCCCACCCCCACGAAAGGCTCAGCGCAGAGAGAAGGGTCAGGCGGTTTCCACGGGCAAGTCGGCGAGGCGCCATTCGAGCATTCCGTCGACCAGGCGACGGGCGGTGCGGCCGTGGGAGGTAAGCAGGCGCACCGCGTCGTGGGCGAGCACGCAGTATGCGCCGCGGCAGTAGGCAACGACTTCCTGGTCGGCGGGGATGTCGTCGAGCCTGTCGGCGAGTTCTTCCACCGGGATGGACACGGCGCCAGGAATATGGCCGGCCTCGTACTCCTCGCGGGGACGGACATCGAGCACGATCACCTCGCCACGCTGGGCTCGACGTAGCAGCTCCTCGCGGCTGACGTGCTCGGCGTCGTCCGGTCCCAGGTAGGCAGCGCGGGCCGCTTCCACGTCGGGCAGGTGAGCACTCGCCACGGTGCGCACGAGCGCGTACAGCGCAGCGACGTCAGTACCGGCCAGCCGGTAGTACACCTTGGTGCCCTCCCGGCGGGTGGCGACCAGGTTGGCCCGCTTGAGCGTCTGCAGGTGCGCCGAGGCGGTCGTCAATCCGAGTCCCGCAGCACACGCCAACGCCTCAACCGTGCGCTCGCCCTGCGCGAGCAGGTCAAGGAGTTCCAGCCGCTTGCCACTGCTCAACGCCTTGCCGACGCGGGCGAACTGATCGAACAGGGCCGTCTTCGCTTCTCGATCACCCATCTATTATCCAATCTTTCATGGAATACTGTATAACAGTGGTAGTCGGTCCCAGAAGTACCCCGCTGACGAGGGAGGGGGCCGTGATGAGCACCGTCAATCTGGTTCCACTGGTCGACGAGGGCTTGGGGAAGTTCGCCGGCGAACTCGCCGGTGGCCTGGATGTCGAGCAGGCTGAGGCGCTACCCGACGCGCCGACTGTGGTGATGTGCGGGCACGGCGAACGCGCCATGAGCGGTGCCAGCCTGCTCGAACAGGCTGGGCGCCGCGACCTCGCCGTCCTCGAAGGTGGCCCCGACGACCGGAGCCGAGCCACCGGCCGTCCGTTGGAGTACGGAACATGAGCACCAGACCAGTACGGCTGGGCCTACGCCAAAACCTCACCCAGTTCAGCCTGCTCGTCGTGGTCAACGCCCTGGTCGGTGGCATGGTGGGTCAGGAGCAGACTGTTCTGCCACTGCTGGCCGAACGAGAGTTCCACCTCACCGGATACACCGTCCTGCTGACCTACGTGCTGGTCTTCGGGCTCAGCAAGGCCGCCACGAACTACTTCGCTGGCACCTGGTCGGACCGTTTCGGTCGCAAACCCGTCCTGATCGCGGGATGGCTCATCGCGATCCCCGTGCCAGTGATGCTGATCTGGGCCACTCACTGGGGCTGGATCGTGGCCGCCAACCTCCTGCTCGGCATCAACCAGGGCTTGACCTGGTCCACCACCGTGATCATGAAGGTCGACCTCGTCGGCCCCCGGCGGCGCGGACTCGCGATGGGGCTCAACGAAGCCGCCGGCTACGGCGCGGTCGCGCTCACCGCAGCACTGGCGGGCTACCTCGCCGAGCAGTACGGCCTGCGCCCCGCACCGTTCCTGCTCGGCGCGGCCTACGTCGTGCTCGCCCTCGCCCTGTCCACCCTGGCCGTCGGCGAGACACGAGAGCATGCCCGCGCCGAAGCCAGACAGTCATCGGGCAGCAACTCCAGCACCGAGCACACCGCCCTGACCAACCGGCAGGTTTTCGTCCGCACGACGGTCACCGACCCGGCACTGTCCTCGGCCAGCCAAGCAGGACTGGTCAACAACCTCAACTTCGGCCTGTCCTGGGGCCTGTTCCCCCTGCTGTTCGCCAGCGCAGGGCTGGCCGTGGACCGGGTCGGCATGCTCGTCGCCCTCTACCCCGCCGTCTGGGGCATCGGACAACTCGCCACCGGAGCCCTGTCCGACCGGTGGGGACGCAAGCACCTCATCACCACCGGGATGTTTCTCCAAGCTGTCGCCCTCGCTCTCATCGCCACTGTCGGCACCTTCCCAGCATGGGCGACAGCGACCGCACTGCTGGGCGCGGGCACCGCGATGGTCTACCCCACGCTGCTGGCCACCATCAGCGACGTCGCCCACCCGAGCTGGCGTGCCCGTTCGGTCGGCGTCTACCGGCTCTGGCGCGACAGCGGCTACGCAGCTGGTGCCGTCCTCGGCGGCATCGTCGCCGACCTGTGGGACCTGCGCGCCGCCGTGTGGGCCGCAGCCGCCCTCAGCCTCGTCGCTGGCATCAACGTCGCGATCCGGATGTACGAATCCCATCCACGCACCGGCCGCCAGCACGTCGACCACACCAAGGACACGGCATGACCACTCCCCTGGGACTGAATCATGGCCCGATCTGCCACCACGCCCGCCGATCCCCGGGCTACTCGAGGACTCCGGGAAGCCGGAGCGGTCGAGTGGGCTCGTAAACCAGTACCGCTTGAGGACCTTGATGACGAGCATGGCGCGCCAGCGAACACGTCCTCAGCACCGTCGAGGCGATGCTCGCCGTCTGGGACGGCCAACCCTCCGGAGGCTACGGCGGCACCGGTGACGTCGTGCAAGCCGCACGCGAACGCGGAATCCCGGTCACCGTCGTATGGCCGAACGGCGCACGCCGCGAATACCCCCCCCCGTTACCGTTTTCGCGGCTCTGATCTTGGAGCTCTGGTCGCCAGGCTCGGCATGACTTTGTCCCCCAGTCGAACGGATGATCCGGGGGGTGGTGTCACCGGGCCTGGTGGCATCGGTGGAC
>NZ_BMMT01000028.1 GCF_014646075.1 Saccharopolyspora thermophila | reverse complement strand
AAGACAGCCCGCACGCGTGATACTCAAAGAAACCACCAACCACACACAACAATGCATGGCCAGGGGCAAACAAAAACACCAACCAAAACAGTCCGCTGTTGAGTTCTCAAAGAACACGCCCACACCACAACCCCAGCACCACACAGTGCCAGAAGCCCCGGGGAGCATTTCCTCACTCGCGCTTTCGCTGTCAACCAGACTAGCAGACCGTCCCACCGGGATTCACCCAGGGGGGCCACCCCCACCGGATCACCATCCCCGATTTCCGGACCACTATTCCACCCAGCCGAAGCCAAGCGCTCATCTGTCAAAGTTCACACGGAAACCCCGGACAATTCCTCAGGCTTCCCCTCGAGGCGCCCACTCTACCATTCACCCGTGGGAGCTTGGTTCGCGACCCCGCCGTCAGCCCCGGCCCGGATTTCCCGGCCCGCGTCGCGCTGACATGAAACAATTTACGCGCCGATCCACCCAGAGTCAAATCGGCCCGGTTCAGCACCGGAAAGAAGTGAAAGCGCAGGTCAGCACCCCTTTCCGGTGCTGGTTTCAGGCTAGTACAGGACCCGAACACCTGCAGTGTGACGCTTGCCACGTCGAAGGATCAGCCAGCGCCCGTGCAGCAGGTCCTCCTTGCTCGGGGACCAGTCCTCATCAGCGATTTTGCCGTTGTTGACGTACGCGCCCCCGTCCTTGATGGTGCGCCGTGCCGCGCTCTTGCCGGTGACCAGACCGGTCTCGACGAGCAGATCGACGATCGTCGGCCCGTCGGCCAGCCGGATCTCCGCGGTGGGCACGGCGGCCATGGCGGCATCCAGTGTGGCCTCGTCGAGCTCGGCGAGCTCCCCGCGGCCGAACAGCGCCTGGCTGGCCGCGGTGACCTTGCGGGTCTCCTCGGCGCCGTGTACCAGCGTGGTCAGCTCCTCGGCGAGCCTGCGCTGCCCCACGCGCAACTGCGGCCGCTCCGCCGTGTCCCGCTCCAACTGCTCGATCTCCTCGCGGCTGAGGAACGTGAACAGCCGCAGGTACTTCGGCACGTCGGCGTCCGCGGTGTTGATGAAGTACTGGTACCAGGCGTACGGAGTGGTCATCGTCGGATCCAGCCAGACGTTGCCGCCGCCGGTGGACTTGCCGAACTTGCGGCCCTCCGAGTCGGTGACCAGCGGCAGGGTCAACGCGTGCGTGGCGACCGACTCCTGCTTCCGGACCAGGTCCACCCCGGCGATGATGTTGCCCCACTGGTCGGAGCCACCGAGCTGCAACCGGGTGCCGTAACGGCGGTAGAGCTGCAGGTAGTCGTTGGCCTGCAGCAGCATGTAGCTGAACTCGGTGTAGGACATGCCGTCGGTTTCCAGCCGGCGCTTCACCGTCTCGCGCGCCAGCATGGTGTTCACCGAGAAGTGCTTGCCGATGTCCCGCAGGAACGTGGTGACCGGCAGATCCGCCGTCCAGTGCGCGTTGTTCTCCATGATCGCGCCGGTCGGCGAGTCGTCGAAGTCGACGAACGCCGCGAGCTGGGTGCGGATCCTCTCCGTCCACTCCCGCACCGTGGCCTCGTCGTGCAGGTTGCGCTCCCCGACGTCCCGCGGGTCGCCGATCAGGCCGGTGGCACCGCCGGCCAACACCACCGGGCGGTGCCCGGCCTGCTGGAAGCGGCGCAGCGTCAGGATCGGGACCAGGTGCCCGGCGTGCAGGCTTGGCGCGGTCGGGTCGAAGCCCGCATAGAGCGTGAGCGGCCCGTCGTCGAGTTCCCGCCGCAGCGAGTCGAGATCGGTGGATTGCGCGATCAGCCCGCGCCAGGTCAGCTCGTCAAGGATGTGCTCGCTCACGCACCTCAGTTTCGCGCATCGGGGCAACCGGGTTCACGCCCGGGCCCCGATGCGACGGCGGGTGCCGCGCCGGTAGGCGCTGACCGCAGCGGAGCCGTCCACCCAGGTCCGCCACGGAAGGTCCTTGGCGGCGGCGACCCCCACGCGGGGTCCGCTGCGGACGTCGTCCTCGGCGACCGGCTCCCCGTTGTACAGCCGGATGGGGGACTCCGGATCGGTGAGGTCGACGCCGTTGTGCTCCCGTGTGATGCCGAGCACCCCGGCCAGCCGGGCGGGGCCGCTGGCCAGCTGCGAGTCCTTGCGGACCGCCGGGCGCCGCGCGCGGGCGAGCTCCAGACCGGTGGTGACCTCCCCAGCACGCAGCAGCACCGCACCAGGGACGCCGTCGGTCAGGCACACCACGTTGATGCAGAAGTGCATCCCGTACACGAAGTAGACGTACAGGTGCCCGGCCGGGCCGAACATCACCGCGTTGCGCTCGGTGCGCCCCCGGTAGCAGTGCGATGCGGGGTCGTCGAAACCCCGGTACGCCTCCACCTCGACCAGCCGCACCGCGACCTCGCCCTGGGGACTGGTCGAGCGCAGCTCGCAGCCGAGCAGCCTGCGGGCAACCCACAGTGGGTCGTGTGCGAGTTCGTCGCGCGTCACCTGGCTCACAGGCAACAAAGTACCGGTTCGCGGCTGATCCGTGATCACTCCGTCAGCCACTCGCGATGTTGGCGGACCGCGTCGACCACGCGTTCCCGCTGCTCGGCGACCCTGCTGGGTGCAGTGCCGCCGTGCGCGTCACGGGAGGCGATCGAGCCCTCGACGGTCAGCACCTCGCGCACCTGTGGGGTCAGCGCCGGGTGGGCTGCGGCGAGCTCGGCGTCGGTCAGCTCCTCCAGACCCACGCCGCGGGCTTCGGCGGTGCGCACGCACGCCCCCGACGCCTCGTGCGCGACCCGGAACGGCACGCCCTGCCGCACCAGCCACTCGGCGATGTCGGTGGCCAGGGTGAACCCGGCGGGGGCGAGTTCGGCCAGCCGCTCGGAGTGGAAGGTCAGGGTGCCGAGCATGCCCGCCATCGCCGGCAGCAGCAGCTCCAGCTGCTCGACGGAGTCGAAGACCGGTTCCTTGTCCTCCTGCAGGTCCCGGTTGTAGGCCAGCGGCTGGGCCTTGAGCGTGGCCAGCAGTCCGCTGAGGTTGCCGATGAGCCGCCCGGACTTGCCGCGGGCCAGCTCGGCGACGTCCGGGTTCTTCTTCTGCGGCATGATCGAGCTGCCGGTGGCCCAGGCGTCGTCGAGGGTGACGTAGCCAAACTCGGCGGTGTTCCAGATGATCACCTCTTCGGCGATCCGGGACAGGTTGACGCCGAGCATCGCGAGGCAGAACGCCGCTTCGGCGGCGAAGTCGCGGGAGGCGGTGCCGTCGATGGAGTTGTCCACCGCGCCGGCGAAGCCGAGTTCGGCGGCGACGGCCTGCGGGTCGAGCCCGAGCGAGGAGCCCGCGAGGGCGCCCGAGCCGTAGGGCGAGTACGCGGTGCGGGCGTCCCAGTCGCGGAAGCGCTGCACGTCGCGCAGCAGCGCCTGGCAGTGCGCGAGGAGGTGGTGCGCCAGTAGCACCGGCTGCGCGTGCTGGAGGTGCGTGCGGCCGGGCAGCACCGCGTCGGGGTGCTTGGTGGCCTGGGCGACCAAGGCGTCGACGACGTCGAGGACACCGGAGACCACGCGGCGGTTGGCGTCGCGCAGCCACATCCGGAACAGCGTGGCGACCTGGTCGTTGCGGGACCGACCCGCGCGCAGCTTGCCGCCGAGTTCCGGACCGACCCGCTCCAGCAGGCCGCGTTCCAGCGCGGTGTGCACGTCCTCGTCGTCGATCACCGGGGTGAAGGCCCCGGACTCGACGTCGGCGGCCAGGGTGTCCAGGCCCGCCAGCATGCGGTCCAGCTCCTCGGCGGTGAGCAGCCCGGCGCGGTGCAGGACGCGGGCGTGCGCCCGGGAACCGGCGATGTCGTACGGCGCCAGGCGCCAGTCGAAGTGGGTGGACAGGCTCAGCGCGGCCATCGCCTCGGCCGGGCCGGAGGCGAACCGGCCGCCCCAGAGCTTGGTGGGCTCGCTGCCTTGCTGCGTCACGGTGATCCCTCGGTGTCGGTCGTGGTGTGCGGTGTCACGGTTTTCGGGAAGTCGCGCGGAGCCGCTGGTCGCGCCGGGCCGCGGTCGGGCTGGGCAGGCCCCACGGCTGGACGAATCCCCCGGCCAGGCTCCGGTCGGGCGCCCCACCGGAGTGGGCCGGCACCTCAGTCATCGCCTCGGTCCTCCGGTGGGGCGCCCTCGGTTGCGGACCGCTGGCCGCCGACGGCCATGGCGGTGAACCGCTGGGCCAGCTGCTGGCCGGTGAGCGGTTCGCGAGCCACGATCATCACGGTGTCGTCGCCCGCGATGGACCCGACCACCTCGGGCAGCGCGGCCCGGTCGATCGCGCTGGCCAGGAACTGTGCCGCGCCGGGTGGGGTGCGCAGGACGGTCAGGTTGCCGGCGCCGTCGGCGCTGACGAGCAGTTCGCCGAGCAGCCGGCTCAGCCGCGACGTGCCGCCCTGGACCCCGCGCACCGGGCTGCCGTCCTCGGGGATGACGTAGACCGCCGCCCCGCCGTCGGCGCCCCGCAGTTTGACCGCTCCGAGCTCGTCGAGGTCCCGGGACAGGGTGGCCTGGGTGACCTCGATGCCGTCGTCGGCGAGCAGCTTGGCCAGCTCGGTCTGGCTGCGGATGCTCCTCGACGAGACCAGCTCCACGATGCGTGCCTGCCGCGCGACCCTGGTCGTCATCGTCGCTGCACCAGCCAGACCAGCAGCGCCTTCTGGGCGTGCAGACGGTTCTCGGCCTCGTCGAACACGGCGCTGGCCGGGCCGTCGATCACCTCGTCGGTGATCTCCATGCCGCGGTGCGCGGGCAGGCAGTGCAGCACGGTGGTGTTCGGTTTGCCGGTGGCGGCCAGCAGTTCGGCGTTGACCTGGAACGGCCGGAACGGGCTGACCCGGTCCTTGCCGTCGTTCTCCTGCCCCATCGACGTCCAGGAGTCGGTGACCAGGACGTCCGCGCCGTCGACCGCGGCCTGTGGGGAGTCGAACAGCTCGACCGAGCCGCCGGTGTCGGCGGCGCGCTTCTTGGCCGCGTCCAGCACCCAGTCGAGCGGGCGGAAGCCCTCGGGGGCGCCGATGCGCACGTTCATCCCGGCGGTGGTGCCGCCGACCAGCAGCGAGTGCGCCATGTTGTTGGCGCCGTCGCCGAGGTAGGTCAGGGTCAGCCCGGCGAGCTTGCCGTGCCGCTCCCGGATGGTCTGCAGGTCGGCGAGGACCTGGCAGGGGTGGAACTCGTCGGTGAGCGCGTTGATCACCGGGACCCGGGACACCGAGGCCATGGCGTCGATGCGGGCCTGGGCGAAGGTGCGCCACACCACGGCGTCGACGTAGCGGGACAGCACCCGGGAGGTGTCCTCGATGGTCTCCTCGCGGCCGAGTTGCATCATGCGCCCGTCCACGACGACCGGGTGGCCGCCGAGCTGGGCGATGCCGACCTCGAAGGACAGCCGGGTGCGGGTGGAGTTCTTCTCGAAGATCACCGCGATCGACTTCGGCCCGGCCAGCGCGTCGGAGCCGAGCGGGTCGGCCTTGAGCTGGTCGGCGAGGTCGAGGACCTCGGCCTGCTCGGCAGGGGTGAGGTCGTCGTCGCGGAGGAAGTGCCGGGGCATCAGTGGTTCTCCTTGGCGGCGTCGAGCAGCGCGGGCAGGGCGGCGAGCAGTCGCTGCACCTGCTCGGACCGCACGATCAGCGGCGGGCAGAGCCGGATCGCGTCCGGCTGGACGGGGTTGACCAGGAACCCGGCGTCCTGCGCGGCGGCGGCGATCGCGGCCGACACGGGTTCGGCGAGGCCGATGCCGATGAGCAGGCCCGCGCCGCGCACCTCGCGGATCAACGGGTGGTTGAGCTGCTGCAAGCCGGTGACCAGGTCCTTGCCCACCTGCTCGACGTGGGTGAGCAGGCCGTCGGCGGCGATGGTGTCCAGCACCGCCAGCGCAGCGGCGCACACCACCGGGTTGCCGCCGAAGGTGGTGCCGTGCTGCCCGGGGCGCAGCGGGTCGCCGGCGGTGCCGATGCCGATGCAGGCGCCGATCGGCAGGCCGCCGCCGAGTCCCTTGGCCAGGGTGATCACGTCGGGAACCACGCCCGTGCGTTGGAACGCGAACCACGATCCGGTGCGGCCGATGCCGGTCTGCACCTCATCGAGCACCAGCAGGGCACCGTTGCGGGTGGCGATCTCGCGCGCCGCCTGCAGGTAGCCCTCGGGCGGCACGACCACGCCGTTCTCACCCTGGATCGGCTCCAGGAACACCGCCGCGGTGTTGTCGTCCACTTCGGACTCCAACGCGGCCACGTCGCCGTAGGGCACGTGTACCACTCCGGGCGCCAGGGGTTCGAACGGCCGCTGCTTGGCGGGCTGGCCGGTGAGGGCGAGGGCGCCCATGGTGCGGCCGTGGAAGCCGCCGTGGGTGGCGACCAGCTTGGGCCGGCCGGTCAGCCGCGCGATCTTGAACGCGGCCTCGTTCGCCTCGGCCCCCGAGTTGCAGAACAGCACCCGGCCCTGACCGGTGGCACCGGCGAGGTCCAGCAGCCGTTCGGCCAGCTTGAGGCCGGGTTCGTGGATGTGGAGGTTGGAGACGTGGCCGAGCACGCCGATCTGGTCGGACACCGCCCGCACCACGGCCGGGTGGGCGTGGCCGAGCGCGTTGACCGCGATCCCGCTCACGAAATCGAGGTAGGTGCGGCCGTCGGCGTCGGTCACCTCGCACCCCGAGCCGCTGACCAGGGTCAGCTTCGGGGTGCCGTAGTTGTCCATCATGGACGCCTGCCACCGCTGTGCCCCCGCGGCGTTGCTGGTCATCAGTCCTCACCCTCCGCTGTGTTCTGCGGGACATCCGTACCCGCCCGGACCGCATGAGCGCCAGATGCGCGAGTGTCGCTCATGCGTCCTCCGCTGCCGCCGGCAGCACCATCGTCCCCACTCCCGCGCTGGTGAACACCTCCAGCAGCACCGAGTGCGCGAGACGTCCGTCGATCACGTGCGCCCGCGGCACCCCGCCGCGCACCGCGCGCAGGCATGCCTCCATCTTCGGCACCATGCCCGAGGCCAGGCTCGGCAGCAGCGCCGCCAGTTCGTCCGCGTCCAGCCGGGTCACCAGCGACGAGCGGTCCGGCCAGTTCGTGTAGAGCCCCTCGACGTCGGTGAGCACCACCAGCTTCTCGGCGCCGAGCGCCACCGCCAGTGCCCCGGCCGCGGTGTCCGCGTTGACGTTGTGCACCACCCCGTCGACGTCGGGGGCGACCGTGGACACCACGGGGATGCGGCCGGCCCGGATCAGGTCCAGCACCGCGTCGGCGTTGACTGACACCACGTCGCCGACGAGCCCGACGTCCACCTGCTCGCCGTCGACCGTGGCGGTGCGCCGCTCGGCGGTGAACAGCTGGGCGTCCTCGCCGGACATGCCGACCGCGTACGGACCGTGCTGGTTGATCAGGCCGACGAGTTCGCGGCCGACCTGCCCGACCAGCACCATGCGGACCACGTCCATGGTCTCCGGGGAGGTCACCCGCAGCCCGCCGCGGAACTCGCCCTCGATGCCGAGGCGGTCGAGCATCGCGGTGATCTGCGGTCCGCCTCCGTGCACCACGACCGGGTGCAGCCCGGCGAGCCGCAGGAACACCATGTCCTGCGCGAAGGCGCGCTTGAGGTCGTCGTCGACCATCGCGTTGCCGCCGTACTTCACGACGATCGTCGCTCCGTGGAAACGCTGCAGCCATGGCAGCGCCTCGACGAGCACGTTGGCCTTCTCGGCCGCGGTGGCCAACCGGTCATCGGTTCCGTACTGGGTCATGACGAGTACGCGCTGTTCTCTTCGACGTAGCCGTGGGACAGGTCGGTGGTCAGGATGGTCGCCGTGTGGTCGCCGAGGTGCAGGTCCACGACGATCTCGATGGCGCGGCCGGACAGGTCGGCCTCGCTGCGGTCGCGGGCCTTGGCGCCGCCTGCGTACAGGGTCACGCCGTTGGTGGCGATCTCCAGCCTGTCCACGTCGATCTCGGCGTCGACCCTGCCCAGCGCCATCGCGATCCGGCCCCAGTTCGGGTCCGAGCCGAACATCGCGGTCTTGACCAGGTTGTCCTCCGCGATGGTGCGGCCGATGGCGACCGCGTCGGCCTCGCTGGCCGCGCCGCGCACCGTGATGTCGATGGTCTTGGTGACGCCCTCGGCGTCGTCCTGCAGCTGCCGCACGAGGTCCATGCAGACGTTGGTGAGCAGTTCGGTGAACTCCTCCCGGGACGGCTGCACGCCGGAGGCGCCGGAGGCCAGCACCAGCACCGTGTCGTTGGTGGAGGTGCCGCCGTCGACGTCGAGCCGGTCGAAGGTGAGCCGGGTGGCCGCGCGCAGCGCCGCGTCCAGGTCGTCGCCGCTGATCACCGCGTCGGTGGTGAGCACGCTGAGCATGGTGGCCAGGTTCGGGGCGAGCATCCCGGCGCCCTTGGCGAACCCGCCGATCGACCAGCCCGCGTCGTGCCGGCGGAGGGCCTGCTTCGGCTTGGTGTCGGTGGTGAGCACCGCGGTGGCCGCGTGCAACCCGGCCTCCTCGGTGGCCGCCAGCGCCTTGGCCGCGCTGTCCACACCGGACAGCAGCGCGTCCATCGGCAGCCGTTCCCCGATCAGCCCCGTGGAGCAGACCGCCACCTCGATGGCACCGACGCCGAGTACCTCGGCGACCTTCTCGGCGGTGGCGTGGGTGTCCTGGAAGCCCTCCGGCCCGGTACAGGCGTTGGCGCACCCGGAGTTCAGCACCACCGCGTGCAGCTTGCGCTCCTGCAACACCTGCCGCGACCACAGCACGGGCGCGGCCTTGACCTTGTTGGTGGTGAACACCCCGGCAGCGGACTGCTGCGGCCCGTCGTTGACGACGAGCGCGAGGTCGCGCGCGCCTGCGGCCTTGATCCCGGCGGCCACCCCGGCCGCCCGGAAACCGGCAGGTCCGGTCACGCTCATTGACTCTCCTCTGCGTCTGGTGGAACACCGGGTGCCGTTCGGGACAGCTGCCCGAGCGGGAAACGGTTGTCGCTCATGCGATGTTCACGGTGTGGCCGGCGGCGATGAGCACGTCCGCGGCCCTGGTCGCCGCCTCGGCGGGCACCAGGATCCAGTCGGTGTCGAAGGTGGACAGCGTGAACACGCTGATCCCGGCTTCGGCCAGCGGCACCAGCAGGGCCGCAAGGACACCGGTCAGCGAGAAGTTCAGTGGTCCGTCGACCTCCAGCGCCCGGAACGGGCCCTCGACGCGGACTCCTCGGCCGGCCTCGGCGGCCAGCGAGTGCGGGAAGATGACGGTGCGGCCCGCGCCGGTGGTGATGCTGCCGTGGATGGGTGCGGTGCCTCCGGTCAGGGCGAGGTTAGCGGACGCGGGGACCAAGCCGACCGCCAGCTGTTCGGCGTGCAGCCGGAGCTTGAGAGCGGTCACGGCGCGACTCCGGTGGTGGGCAGCCCGGTGGTCTCGGGCAGGCCCACGGCGAGGTTCATGCACTGCACCGCACCGCCCGCGGTGCCCTTGGTCAGGTTGTCCTCGGCGCCGACGACGATCAGCCGCCCGGCGTCGGGGTCAACGGCCAGCTGCAGGTGCACGGTGTTCGCACCGAGCGCGGCGGAGGTCTGCGGCCACTGCCCTTCGGGCAGGACGTGCACGAACGGTTCGTCGTCATAGGCGTCGAGGTAGACCTTGCGGGCTGTCTGGGGGTCGACGTCGCCCTTCAGCGGCGCGCTGCAGGTGGCGAGGATGCCCCGCGGCATCGGCGCCAGGACGGGGGTGAAGGACACCTTCACCGGTTCGCCCGCCGCCGCGCTGAGGTTCTGCACCATCTCCGGTGTGTGCCGGTGTACGCCGCCCACGCCGTAGACGCTGGCCGAGCCCATGACCTCGGCGGACAGCAGGTGCGGCTTGAGCGCCCGTCCGGCGCCGGAGGTGCCGGTGACCGCGACGACCACCACGTCGGGATCGATCAGCCCGGCGGCCAGCGCCGGGAACACCGCCAGCGTGGCGACCGTGGGGAAGCACCCGGGCACGGCGACGCGCTTGGTGCCGCGCAGCCGCTCGCGGGCGCCGGGGAGTTCGGGGATGCCGTAGGGCCAGGTGCCGGCGTGCTCGCCGCCGTACCAGCGGGCCCAGGCGTCAGGGTCGGTGAGCCGATGGTCGGCGCCGCAGTCGATGACCACGGTGTCGTCGCCGAGTTCGGCGGCGATGGCGGCGGAGTGGCCGTGCGGGAGCGCGAGGAAGACGACGTCGTGGCCGCGGAGTTCGGCGGCGGTGGTCTCGGTGAGTACGCGGTCGGCCAGCGGCAGCAGGTTCGGGTGGTGCTGGCCGAGCCTGCTCCCGGCGTTGCCGCCCGCGGTCAACGAGCCGATCTCCACTTCCGGGTGCGACAGCAGCAGGCGGAGCAGTTCCCCGCCCGCGTACCCGCTCGCACCGGCCACAGCCACTCGAACCGTCATGCGGATAATTATGCACTCCAATGAAACATCAATCAAACCGGTTCGGGGGAACGCGACACCCACGCGCACACAACCCTTCCGTGACGGACCCACCCCCCTGCGCAATCGGCGCGGACGGCCCGGCATCATCGTGTGCGATGTCGATGATCCCGCCGCACCCCGGTCTGGTGGCCCACCGCGATCCGCAATCGTGCACGCCGAGCTGGGTGGGACGGAAGGTGCGGCTACGGGAGATCGAACCCACCGACCGGCGCACCTTGATGCGCTTCGACCGGGAGTCCGCGCACAGCGGCTACGCGGGCGTCGACGGGTACCGGCACTGGGCGGCGCACCGGGCGAACCACCCGCGTTGCGGCGACGACTTCCAGCTGGCCATCGAGACGCTGCACGACCGGACGTTGGTCGGCTCGATGTCCACCAGCCAGTCCGAGCCGGGGTCCGGCCGGTTCAGCTACGGCATCGGCATCGGGCCGCAGCACCGCCGCCGCGGCTACGCCGGCGACGCGATCAACGTCCTGCTGGCGTACATGTTCTGGTACCGCCGCTACGCGAAGTGCGAGGTTGGCATCTACGGCTGCAACGTCCCGTCGCTGGCCCTGCACGGCAGGCTCGGCTTCCGCGAGGAAGGCCGGTTGCGCGACCCGGAGTTCCTCTGCGGTGGCGCCCAGTACCTGGTTCTGATGGGCCTCACCGCGCACGAGTACACCGCCCGCCACCGCCGCTGAACGCCCCGCCCTGAGCAAGGGACTGCGCGGAATGGTTCGCGTGGCGGTGCCGGTAACGGACCTCAGACGGAATGTTGTCGTGGCCGCACTGAACGACCTCGCGGCGGTGGTCAACAAGCCGCCGAACGCTGCTTAGCGGCAGCAGCTGGGCGGAGGTCAGGAGCCTGGTTGCGCGGTGGCGGTGCCGGCAGCGGGCACCGCGGGGCGGGCCGTGACCACGACCTCGCCGCCGCAGTTCCAGCACTCCGGCTCGTCCTCGGGAGGGGTCCGCCCGGCGACGTCGCAGCCGGGACAGATCCACGCGGTCAGGATGACGTGGCGGGCGGAATCGTGTCGGGGAGCGCGCACGGCAGCCGTCCGTTCAGCTCGGGGTCGGGTACCGCTGGGGAATGCGCTCTGTGACGAACTCCGCCACCGGTTCACCCAATGTGGCGGACATTATCAGCAGGTCATGCACGCTCAGTCAACACCGCGCGCCCAACACCACGCCGTCAGGGCTGTTCGTCCCTGGACCGACCGGAGGCTCCGGGAGTCTCCTGGTGTTTGGGCAGCCGATTTGGTCCGGACGACCGTCGGCGGCTTCAGCACCTCACTTCGTCGGGAGGGAGGGACCCGTGGCGACGTACGAGTACGACTGCCCGCGATGCGGGCGCTTCGAGACGCGCCAGCCGATGGGCACGGCCGCGGCAGCACGTGACTGCCCGGAATGCCGGGGCCCGGCCCGCAGGATCTTCTCGGTTCCCCACCTCGCCAGTACGCCCGCGCCGCTCGGCGCCGCGCTCGCCCGCGAGGAGCGGAGCCGCGACGAACCGGAGGTTGTCACCGAGGTACCGAAGGGGCAGCCGCTGTCCCGCCTCCCACGTCCCTGACCGATCCCAGACACCAGCGGAGGTGTCCCAGGTGGCATACGTGGGACTGCTCTACGTCGGCGCCGTGCTCTTCCTCAACGGCGTCATGCTGCTGGGCAAGGCTGATCCGAAGGCGATCGCCGTGTTCAACATCTTCGTCGGCGCGCTGCAGGTGATCACGCCGACCATCCTGATCGCGGCGGACCTCGCGGATCCGGTCACGATCCTCAGCGCGTCCGGCATCTACCTGTTCGGCTTCACCTACCTCTACGTCGGGATCGGCCTGCTCGGTAACTTCGACAGCACCGGCGTGGGGTGGTTCTCCCTGTTCGTCGCCATCATGGCGCTCGGCTACTCGTTCGCGAACTTCCGGCTGCTGGGCGACCCGCCGTTCGGCGTGATCTGGCTGTACTGGTCGTTCCTGTGGTTGCTGTTCTTCCTGTTGCTCGGCCTCAAGAAGGAACGCCTCACCCGCTACACGGGCTGGGTGGCGGCGATCGAGGGGTGGGTCACCGCCGCGATCCCGTCGTTTTTGATCATGACCGGCTACTGGACGGAGCCGAACGCCATCGCGCTGGCGCTGCTGGTCTTCGGCGTCGTCGTGTTCATCGCCCTGTGGTGGGGCACCACCCACGAGTGGTCGCTCCGGGCCTTCCAGCGGGGCTACCGGGCCATGCCCACATCCCGTTGATCCGCAACCGCGAGGAGGATTACCCATGCCAGAAGTGGTTTTCAGCGTCGACCAGTCCAAGTCGATGCGGGACCAGGCGGTTCCCGGGCACAACCGCTGGCACCCGGACATCCCGGTGGCCGCGATGGTGCGCCCCGGCCAGGAGTTCCGCATCGAATGCCGGGAGTGGACCGACGCCCAGCTCGGCAACAACGACTCCGCCAACGACGTGCGCGACGTCAACCTCGACGTCACGCACATGCTCAGCGGCCCCATCGGCGTCGAAGGTGCGAAACCAGGTGATCTCCTGGTGGTCGACATCCTCGACCTCGGTCCGGTCCCGCAGCAGGTCGGCGAGGCACCGGGGCAGGGCTGGGGCTACACCGGGGTGTTCGCCAAGGCCAACGGCGGCGGTTTCCTGACCGACTACTTCCCGGACGCCTACAAGGCAATCTGGGACTTCCACGGGCAGCAGTGCACCTCCCGGCACCTGCCGGGGATCCGCTACACCGGCATCACGCACCCCGGCCTGATCGGCACCGCCCCGTCCGCGGACCTGCTCGCCAGGTGGAACCGGCGCGAGCAGGCGCTCATCGACACCGAGCCGAACCGCGTTCCGCCCCTGGGCCTGCCGCCCACCGCGCCCGGCGCCCTGGCCGGGCAGGCCACCGGGGACGATGCGCACCGAATCGCCAACGAGGGCGCCCGGACGGTTCCCGCCCGGGAGAACGGAGGTAACCAGGACATCAAGAACTTCACCCGCGGATCGCGGGTCTTCTTCCCCGTCTTCGTGGACGGCGCGAAACTCTCCATGGGCGACCTGCACTTCAGCCAGGGCGACGGCGAGATCACCTTCTGCGGCGCGATCGAGATGGGCGGCTTCATCGACCTGCACGTCGACCTCATCGAGGACGGCATGGAGAAGTTCGGCGTGACGACCAACCCGCTGTTCATGCCGGGCAACGTCGAGCCGCGATACTCCGAGTTCCTGTCGTTCTCCGGCGTCTCGGTGGATCACGACACGGACACGAACCACTACATGGACGCCACCGTGGCGTACCGCCGGGCGTGCCTCAACGCCATCGAGTACCTCAGGAAGTGGGGGTTCACCGGCGAACAGGCGTACCTGCTGCTCGGATCAGCGCCCATCGAGGGCCGGATCAGCGGCATCGTTGACATCCCCAACGCCTGCTGCTCGCTCTACGTGCCGACGGCGATCTTCGACTTCGACGTCCGCCCCACCGCGGCGGGCCCGGCGCGCGAAGACCGCGGCCAGTGCGCGGTCACGTCCTGACGACGTGGCAGCGACGTCCCCACCCACCAGTGGGGACGTCGCTCTTCACCGGTTTTCCGCTGGTTCGTCGGTCCGCTGCTCCAACGCGTACTCCGTGGCGATGCGCAGGAGCATCTCCTTCTGCACGCGCAGGAGGTGGTTCTCGCGGCGCAGCCAGTCCAGCTCCGCGCGTTCCGCGGCGGACAGCTCCTCGCTCATCGCAGCGGGTCGAACGGTCGCAGGAGCACCGGGCGCTTGCCCGTGGTGATCTGCTCCGCGAGCAGGCGCCCGGTGAGCGGTCCCAGGGTCAGGCCCCACATGCCGTGGCCGCCCGCGACGTACGCGCCGGGCATCCTCGTCGGGCCGATCAGCGGGAGGCCGTCCGGGGTCACCGGTCGCCCGCCGACCCACTCGTCGCGGCGGTCGTCCCAGGCGACGCCGCGCAGCAGCGGTCGCGCCGAGCGCACGATCGCCGCGATCCGGCCGCGGTCCAGCGGATCGTCGACCGAGCGGAACTCCATGGTCCCCGCCACCCGCAGGCCGCCCCGGTACGGCGTGCACGCCACGCGCACCGTGGGCAGGTAGATCGGGCCCTGGACCGGCTGGTCGGTCGGCACCGTGAAGGAGTAGCCGCGACCGGCCCGCACCGGGGTGCGGACGCCCAGCGGTTTCGCCAGCCGACTGAGCCAGGCTCCGGTGGCCAGCACCACGACCTCGGCCGACACGCGCTCGTCCCGGTCCGACCTGACGATCACCTGCCCGGAGCCGCGCACCACGTCGCGCACCCGGAATCCGGTGCGCAGCCCGCCGCCGCGCGCGACGACCGCCTCGGCCAGCCGCGTCGTGAACTCCCCCGGATCCACGTAGCGCTGCCCCTCGATGCGCAGAACCGCCGCGATGCGCGATGACAGCTGCGGCACACCGGCCTCCGACGCGGCTACTTCGCGGATCTCCACGTCCTGGCCGCAGTCCCGCATCTGCTCGAACTCGCGGCGCAGCTCAGCGAGCTGCTCGGGCTTGTCGAACGCGGCCGTCACGGACGCCGGGTGCGTCGCCGCCCGCACGCCGTTCGCGGCCAGCGCGTCGAAGGCGTCCAGGCACTCCGCGTTCATCGGGACGAACGCGCGCATCGACCGCTGCCACGCCCGGGCCGTGCACCGCCGGGCGAAGCGCAGCAGGAACCACCACAGCGCCGGATCCGCGGACGCGGGCACGTGCAGCGGAGCATCGGGGGCGAACAGTGAGCGGAGTCCGTAGCGGAGCACACCCGGCTCCGGCAGCGGGATCGAGAACGCCGGGGAGAGGTAACCGGCGTTGCCCCAGGACGCCCCGGCCGCCACATCGCGCTGGTCCAGCACCGTCACCTCGATGCCGTGCTCCTGCAGGAACCAGGCGGTCGACAACCCGACCACCCCGGCGCCCACCACCACGGCCCGCCGCGGAATCCCGTCGATCCCGTCCTCGCGCATGCTTCCTCCTCAGTCGTTCTGAGTGGAGCCTGCCCGGACCCGGCAGCCGAACCGGTGTCGGAATCGCACAAATCGCTGCGCCCGGTTTGGCCGGAACCGACTACACGGCCAGGGCGATGATCATCGCGAGACGGACGTCCGGGTCGTCCAGGCGCAGCGGCGTCAGCTCGGCCATCTTCCGCATCCGGTACCGGACGGTGTTCGGGTGCACGCCGAGGCGCGCCGCCGCAGCCGCCAGATCGCCCTGGCACTCCAGCCACGCCCGCAGTGTCGCCACGTAGCTCGTACCGTGCTCGTGGTCGTGACGCCGCAGCTCGACAACGGGACCGCGGTCCGGCGCGCGCCCGGCCGCGGCGGCACCCCGCAAGCGCCGCAACAGGATTTCGTGCCATGCGTCGTCGTACACCACCGCCGGGGCCCGGTCCCCCCGCGTGGCGTGGACCGCCAGGCTCTCGTCGGCTTCCCGTCGGCTGTCCACCAGCTGCGCCGGTTCGGCCGCACCGCCCACGCCCACCAGCACCGCCGCGTCGCTGTCGATGTCCCGCACCAGCGCCCGCGCCCACGCGCACGCGGGCTCGGCGTCCTCGTGCGGCAGGATCGTGTACACCGTGTTCGCGAACAGCGCGCTCCGGCCGGGGCGTGACCAGCCGAACCCGGTCGTCGCGCGCTCGAACACCAGCAGCGGCGCGGCCTCCGGCCCGGCGCGCACCTGGACCGCCACCACCCGGTAACGCCTGCTGCGCAGCCCCAGGCGGCTCAACACCGCGGCTGGGTCCGCGTGGCCTTCCAACAGGCCGATGACGAGGTCGGATTCGACCTGCCGCTCCAGGTCCGCGCTGGCCCGCGTGCGGAGCAGGTGCAGCGCCGCGGTGCGGGCGCCGGCGACCAGCGCGGCCTCGCGCGGCGGCGCCAGCGGGCTTTCGGACTCCACCCAGATCGAGCCCAGCAGCTCCTTGCCCGCGCGGACCGCGACGACCACCCGGCCGTGCTCGGCATCCTTCTCCAGCGGGGCCACGAAGATCGGCGCGTCGGACGTCCGCAGGTGCCGGAACACGCCGCGCTCGGCCAGCATCCGCCGGATCTCCGGCGGCACCCGTCGACCCAGGATCGTGGCCAGCCGCGCCCGGTCGGCGCTGTGCTGGCGGCTGGAGTACGCGAGCACGCACGACCGGTGGTCCTCGATCGTCACCGGTCCGCCCACCGAGTCCGCGAGCGCGTCGGCCAGCGCGAACAGGTCCGTCGGCCCCCGGCCGGCCTCGGTCTCCCGACCCTCCAGCACCAGCCCGTAGACGACGCCGGCCACCTGCCCCCACGACACGGCCGGGTCGACCAGCACGACGGTGACGCCGCGTTCGCGGGCCGCGGCGAGCACGGCCCCGTCCAGCTCGGGGCAGCGGAACACGACCACTGCCGCCCTGGTCCGCGCGAGCAGCCCCGCAGCCGCGTCCGCGTCGACACCGACGGCGAGCAGGACGTCCTCCTCGCCCGTGGCGGGGTCGGCCGGGTCATGCACGGCGACCGACCGCAGCTCCACCGACCGGTCACGTGGTGCGGTGCCGAGCCGCGCCCCGAAACCGCCGAGGACGTTGATCAATCTGTCCAGCTTGACCACGACGCCCCCTCACCGGGGCCCGGGACCGAGCCCGGGCCCCGCCGCCGTCACGCGCGGAGGGTGGCGCCGAGGCGCTCCGCGGCGGCCTGGACCGCCGCGTCGCGGGCCTCGGTGGCCTCCTCCTGCTTCAGGGTCCGGTCCGGGGCCCGGAAGCGCAGGGCCAGGGCCAGCGACTTCTTGCCCTCGCCGAGCTGCTCGCCCTCGTAGACGTCGAACAGCCGGACGTCCTCCAGCAGCTCACCGCCGCCGGTGCGGACCGCGGCGACCACGTCCGCCGCGGCGACCGCCTTGTCCACCACCAGCGCAACGTCCATCAGCACCGGCGGGTACGCCGAGATCTGCGGCGCCGGGCGGTTGTCCACCAGCGGCAGGGCGTCCAGGTCGAGTTCCATCGCGCAGGTCCGCTTCGGCAGGCCCAGCGCCTCCACGACCTTCGGGTGCAGCTCACCCGCGTGGCCAACCACGGTCCCGTCGACCAGCAGCTGGGCGCACCGGCCCGGGTGCCACGGCGCGTACTCGGCGGCGCTGGTGGTCAGCTCCACCCCGGCGGCCGCGGCCACCACGCGCGCGGCCTGCACGGCGTCGGCCCACCCGGCGTCGCGGCCCTGGCCCCACCAGCCGGCCGGTTCCCGGTGCCCGGCGAGCACCACGGCGACGTGCGTGGGCTGCGCGGGCAGCGCGGCGTGCAGGGCCGCGATCTGCTCGTCCGACGGCCGACCGGACACGCCGACCTGGGGCACCGGCGGCTGGTCCGCCGCCGGCTGCACGACCTGTCCGATGTGGAACAGCGCCAGGTCGCGCTGGCCGCGGGAGACGTTGCGCTGCAACGTGTCCAGCAGACCGGTGAGCAGCGTGGTGGTGAGCTTGGCCTTGTCGCTCTCCAGCGCGTTGAGCAGCTCGGTGGTCCGCCGCCGCGGGTCGTCCTCGGCCAGCCCGAAGGCGTCGAGGACCGCGTCGCCGGTGAACGGGAACGGCAGCACCTCGACGTAGCCCGCGCCGGCCAACGCGCGGGACACCGCGCGCTTGCGGCGCTGCGCCTCGGTCAGCCCACGGCCGGGCGGCGCGGCCGGCAACACCGACGGGATCGTGTGGTAGCCCTCCAGCCGCAGCACCTCCTCGACCAGGTCGTAGGGCTGCTGCAGGTCCGGCCGCCAGGACGGCGGGGTCGCGGTGACCAGGCCGACGCCCTCGTCGGAGGTGCTGACCTCGATGCGGCAACCGATCTGGCTCAACCGGCGGGCGGTGACGCCGCGCTCGTAGTTGACCCCGGCGATCCGGTCCGGCAGCGCCAGCGGCATGGTCACCGGCGTCGGCGGCTTCGGCTCGCCCACGTCGGTGCGGCCCGGCGCGATGGTGCCCTCGCCGTAGCGCACCAGCAGCTGCGCGGCCAGCTCGGTGGCCACCGGGGCCACCGCCGGGTCCACCGACCGCTCGAACCGCTTGCCCGCCTCGCTGGGCAGCTTGTGGCGGCGGATGGTGCGGGCGATGCTCGCCGGGTCCCAGTTCGCCGCCTCCAGCAGCACGTCGTGCGTGTGGTGGCTGATCTCGGTGGACTCGCCACCCATCACCCCGGCCAGCGACACCGGGCCGGAGTCGTCGGCGATCACGATGTCGTCCGGGTCGAGCTCGCGGGAGATCCCGTCCAGCGTGGTCAGCTTCTCGCCCGGCTCGGCGCGGCGCACCACCAGGGAACCGCTGAGCTTCGTGGTGTCGAAGGCGTGCAACGGCTGGCCGAGCTCCAGCATCACGTAGTTGGTGATGTCCACGGCCAGCGAGATGGAGCGGATCCCGGCCAGCGCCAGGCGGCGGCGCATCCACCACGGGGTGGGCGCGGTCGGGTCCACGCCGGTGACGCGGCGCAGCACGAACCGCGAGCAGGCGCTCGGGTCGCGCAGCTCCACCTCGCGGGACGGGCGGTCGTCGACCGGCACCTGCCGCAGGCCCGGGTCCCCGAACGGCACGTCGAGGGCGTTGGACAGCTCGCGGGCCAGGCCGCGCACCGAGAAGCAGTAGCCGCGGTCCGGGGTGATGGCCAGCTCGATGACCGAGTCGTCCAGACCCACCAGCTCGATCGCGTCGTCGCCCGGGTCAGCCGACCCCGGCGGCAGCACCAGGATGCCGTCGCCGTCCTCGCCGATGCCCAGCTCCTTGGCCGAGCAGATCATGCCCTCGCTGAGCTTGCCGTAGGTCTTGCGGGCGGTGATCGCGAACTCGCCGGGCAGCACCGCGCCGGGCAGCGCGACGACCACCAGGTCGCCCTCCTGGAAGTTGCGGGCACCGCAGATGATGCCGTTCACCTCGGGGTCACCGGACTCGGTCCGCCCCACCTCGACCTGGCAGTACCGGATCGGCTTTTTGAACCCGGTCAGCTCCTCGATCTCGGCGACGCGACCGGCCACGAGCGGCCCGCGCACCTGGGTCAGGTGGGTGACCTCCTCGACCTCCAACCCGATCCGGACGAACGCGTCGGCCAGCGTCTCCGCGGTCGTCTCCTCGGGCAGCTCAAGGTGCTCGGCCAACCAGGAAACCGGAATCCGCACTTGGTCAGGCCCTTCTCTCGTTCAGGTGGGTGGTGTCAGGTGGGTCAGATGCCGAAGGGCTGGGTGAACCGGACGTCGCCCTCGACCATGTCCCGCATGTCCGGGATGCCGTTGCGGAACTGCAGGGTGCGCTCCAGCCCCATGCCGAACGCGAACCCGGTGTAGACGTCGGGGTCGACGCCGCAGGCGCGCAGGACGTTCGGGTTGACCATGCCGCAGCCGCCCCACTCGACCCAGCCGGCGCCGCCCTTCTTCTCCGGGAACCACACGTCCATCTCCGCCGACGGCTCGGTGAACGGGAAGAACGACGGGCGCAGCCGGGTCTTCGAGTCCGCGCCGAACATGGCGCGGGCGAAGGCGTCCAGCGTGCCCTTGAGGTGCGCCATGGTCAGGCCCTTGTCCACCGCGAGGCCCTCGACCTGGTGGAACACCGGGGTGTGGGTGGCGTCGAGCTCGTCGGTGCGGAAGGTGCGGCCCGGGCAGACCACGTACACCGGCAGCTCGCGGTCAAGCAGCGCGCGGACCTGCGACGGCGAGGTGTGGGTGCGCAGCACGAGCCCGGAGTTCTCCGGGGCGACGTAGAAGGTGTCCTGCATGGTGCGCGCCGGGTGGTCCTTGCCGAAGTTCAACGCGTCAAAGTTGAACCACTCGGTCTCCAGCTCGGGCCCCTCGGCAACCTCCCAGCCCATCGCCACGAAGGTGTCCACGACCCGTTCGATGAGCTGCGTGATCGGGTGCCGGGCTCCGGCGGGCACCCGGTCCCAGGGCAGCGTCACGTCGACGCTCTCCTCGCGCAGCACCCGGGCGTCGCGCTCGGCCTGCAGCGCGGCGCGGCGCTCGTCGAACGCGCCCTGGATCGCCTCGCGGGCCTGGTTGACCCGCTTGCCCGCCTCGGCGCGCGCCTTCGGCGGCAGCGCCCCGATCTCCCGGCGCGCGGTCAGCAGCGGCGACCGGTCGCCGAGGTGCGCGGGCTTGACGGCGGCCAGCGCCTCGAGGTCGGCGGCCGCCGCGAAGGCGTTGCGGGCCTCGACCACCGCGCGGTCCAGCGTCTCCGGCGACAGCGCGGCGACCTCTTTCGGGTCGTACGGGTCGTTGGCTCCAGACATCGTGTGTGCGTGACTCCCGTTGATCCGACAGGCATCAGCGCCCGCCTCCGGGACGCGCCCGGGGTGGGCCAACCTGCTCGTTGGCATGCGGGGGCAAGCCGCAAGTAGCCCCTTGAGTCTATTAGACGGCCGCGACCGAATTACGCGGTGATCCCGGCCGCGGGTGGTCTGCCACCCGACCGGGGCGCGGCCGCGCGTCTCGGATTCCGCCTGGTGACCAGCTACGCAGAACGAGTTGCCGGACGGCTTCTCACCGGTGCTGGGCGCGGGCGGAGGCATAGAGGCAGACCGCCGCGGCGGTGGCCAGGTTGAGGCTTTCGGCACGGCCGTAGAGCGGCACGCGCAGTGTGGTGTCCAGCTCGGCGCGGACCGCCACCGGCAGGCCGTGCGCCTCGCTGCCGAACACCCACGCGGTCGGTTCGGCCAGGTCGCCGCGCAGGTCGGCGGTGTCGAGGTCGTCGGTGGCGTAGCCGTCGGCCCCGATTAGCCGCAGGCCCGCGGCGCGGCAGGCGGCGAGCACGGCGGCGGCGTCGCGGTTCCGGGCGACGGGCAGGTGGAAGACGCTGCCGGTGGAGGCCCGCACCGCCTTGCCGTTGTAGGCGTCGACGGTGTCCCCGGCAAACAGCACCGCCCCGGCCCCGGCGGCGTCCGCGACCCGGACCACGGTGCCCGCGTTGCCCGGGTCGGCCACGCCCACCAGCACCGCGACCAGCTTCGGGCGCGCGGCCAGCGCCTCGGCCACGCCGACGTCCGGCAGGTCACAGACCGCGACGAGGCCCTGCGGGGTCACCGTCTCCGACAGCGACGCCGCGGCCCGCTCGGTCACCAGGTGCACCGGCACCGACGCGGCGCGGGCGCGCTCCAGCGCAGCCGCGTGCCGCTCGTGCCCCGTGGTGAACACCTCGCGGACCCGTACCGCACCGTCGACGTGCGCGGCCAGCGCCTCGCCGACCGCCTGCGCGCCCTCGGCGAGGAAGGCCCCGGCCTTCTCCCGGCCCGCGCGGCGGGTGAGCTTGCGAGCGACCGCGACCCGGGACGATCGCTCCGTCAGCGGAGCCGTCCCGGGTCGCGGTGCGGCAGAGGTGCGCTCGGCGATCAGGCCGCACTCTCCGGCAGGTTCTTGCGCGCCACCTCGACCAGCGCGGCGAACGCGGTCGGGTCGTTGACGGCGAGCTCGGCGAGGATCTTGCGGTCGACCCCCACCTCGGCGGCCTTCAGGCCCTGCATGAAGCGGTTGTAGGTCAGACCGTGCTGCCGGGTCGCGGCGTTGATCCGGGTGATCCACAGCTTCCGGAAGTCGCCCTTGCGGGCGCGCCGGTCGCGGTAGGAGTAGGTCATCGAGTGGAGCATCTGCTCCTTGGCCTTGCGGTACAGCCGGGAGCGCTGACCGCGGTAGCCGCGGGCCGACTCGAGAATCGTGCGGCGCTTCTTCTTGGCGTTGATCGCCCGCTTGACGCGTGCCACGGGGTCCGTCCTGTTATCTCATCGGGGGCGGGGTGACCGCCCGGTGCGGGTGGCTGGAAGTGCGCTGCTGACCTGCTGCTGCCCGTCGGGGAGGCAGCGGTCGGCTCAGCGACCCAGCAGTCGGTTGATGCGCTTGACGTCGGCCTTGGCCACCGCTTCGGTGCCCTCCAGGCGCCGGGTGACGCGGTTGGACTTCTTCTCCATAAGGTGCCGACGTCCGGTCTGCTCACGCCGCAGCTTGCCCGTGCCGGTCACCCTGATGCGCTTCGCGGTGCCCTTGTGGGTCTTGTTCTTCGGCATCTGCTCGTCCTCGTTTCGTACTGATGCCGGGCGGGGGCGCGGTTCGCGTCCCGGCCCGGCGTCACATCACCAGCCCGCGGAACCCGTCTTACGACGCGTTCGCCTTGGGCTTGGTCTTGTTGCTCTTGTGCGGCGCAAGAACCATGATCATGTTCCGACCGTCCTGCTTCGGGTTGGCCTCGACGAAACCCAGGTCGGCAACGTCCTCGGCCAGTCGCTGCAGCAGGCGGAAACCCAACTCGGGACGCGACTGCTCACGGCCGCGGAACATGATCGTCACCTTGACCTTGTGACCCTGGTTGAGGAAGCGGGACACGTGGCCCTTCTTCGTCTCGTAGTCGTGCGGGTCAATCTTCGGCCGGAGCTTCTGCTCCTTGATGACGGTCTGCTGCTGGTTGCGGCGCGATTCGCGAGCCTTCTGCGCGCTCTCGTACTTGAACTTGCCGTAGTCCATGAGCTTGCAGACCGGCGGGCGCGCCTGCGGGGCGACCTCGACAAGGTCCAGATCCGCTTCCTGGGCAAGCCGAAGCGCGTCCTCGATGCGGACGATGCCGACCTGCTCGCCGTTGGGTCCGACCAACCGGACCTCCGGAACCCGGATGCGGTCGTTGATGCGCGTCTCGGAGCTGATGGGCCCTCCTCGGTTCGATGGCTTCGTTTGCTGCACCGCGGCGCGTAGAGCTCACCCCGGGAATGCAGAGGTCCCGCAGGCGCCGCTTTCGCGGACCGCGGGACCCCGACTCCGAACCGATCGAACCGGTATCGCAATACCGTCTCGCGCTGCCAACGGTGTGCACCACCGGCAGGACCGGAACCCGGCGGCCTGTGGCGGCCACTCGGGTGGGAGCGGGGCTCCACTTTGCCGCCCCCGCCTGCGCGGGGGCTGGTCGCGCGTGTCAGGGTAGCAGGCGTGACCGAACCGCAGCCAACCCCGTCCCGGACCAGCGCGACCGACCAGGCGGTCGGTGAGCCAGCGCACGTCGCGGATGCAGACCTCAACGTCCGCGAGCTCGCCGATGTTCCCAGCGTCGAGGTGATCAGCCGGGCGGCGGTGATGCTGATGTCCGCCGCGGCGGAGAAGCTCGGGCTGGCCGCGGCGGACCCGGACACCGCCCCGGAGCGGGACCTGGACGAGGCCCGGCGGCTGATCACGGCGCTGGCCGGACTGGTCACGGCCTCGGTCGAGTACCTCGGGCCACACGCGGGCCCGCTGCGCGACGGCCTGCAGACCCTCCAGCGCGCCTTCCGCGAGTCCTCGGCCTACCCGGACGCTCCCGGCCAGGGCCCGGGCGAGAAGTACACCGGCCCGGTCTACTGACCCAGGCACCCAGCCCCCGTTACCGTTTTCGCGGCTCTGATCTTGGAGCTCTGGTCGCCAGGCTCGGCATGACTTTGTCCCCCAGTCGAACGGATGATCCGGGGGGTGGTGTCACCGGGCCTGGTGGCATCGGTGGACCG
>NZ_BMMT01000027.1 GCF_014646075.1 Saccharopolyspora thermophila | reverse complement strand
CCTGGTTCAACACCACACGAGGCCACACACACTGCCAGGGTCTGAGCCCGGTCCAATACCGGGCCCAGACCCTCGCCGCCTAGACTCTTAATTAACGAGTCCAACCACCGGGGGACCAGTCAGGTCGGAGGCGCCCTTCGCTCCGCAACTGCCGAGCCCGGCCCCTCACTCGTCGGAGCGGGGGCCGGGTGACGTTTCACTCCTCTCGAGCCGGGCGGGCCTCCGGCGGAAGCACACCCCAGTCGATGAGCTGCTCGGTGAGCTCGCCCGGCGTCATGTCGTAGATGATGGCCAGGGATCGCAGGTCCTCGGTGCGGATGGACAGCACCTTGCCGTTGTAGTCACCGCGCTGGCTCTGGATGGTGGCCGCGTAGCGGGCCAGCGGGCCCACCTTCTCCGCAGGCAGCTGCTGCAGCCGTTCCAGGTTGATCACAACTTTGGTGGCGGGCTCGGCGCCGGACGGCACCCGCCCCTCCGGAAGCAGTTCCGCGACCGGAACACCGTAGAAGTCGGCCAGCTCGGCCAGCTTCTGCACCGTGACGGCGCGGTCGCCTCGCTCGTAGGACCCGACGACCACGGCCTTCCACCGCCCGCCTGACTTCTGCTCGACGCCGTGCAGCGAGAGACCCTGCTGCTGGCGGATAGCGCGGAGCTTGCCGCCCAGCGCCTTGGCGTAGTCGCCCATGTGGCGTTTCTCCGTTCGTTCGCCCCGTCAGCCGATAACGGCGACCGGGGAGTAAAGCTCAGATCGATACGGAGAGTAATGTTCGCTCGCAAGCGTCACCAGGTCAAGTTGGTCTTCCTCGGCAATGCGGCGAGTACCACCACACCACCCGGTCGATTGACCTCCGGGCGCTGATAGCGTACAGGGCAGCCCGGCAGCCGACAGCGGTCCGCCACTGCCGCCACTGCGGGGCAGGTCACACGCCATCCTTTAAGGACCCGTCCAGTGAGGCGGGGAAGGAGGTCGCACCGTGGCGTCACGCCACCCGGCGGGCGCGACGGATCCGGTCGAGCAGCGGGAGCTGCTGTCGGCCGGTGACGTTGCGCGCACGATAGCCCGCATCGCCCACCAGATCATCGAGAAGACCGCGCTGGACACCGGTCGCAGTGATGTCGTGCTGCTGGGCATCCCCACCCGCGGCACCTCGCTCGCGCGGCGGCTTGCCACCAGGATCACCGAGTTCAGCGGCGTGACCGTGCCCACCGGCACCCTGGACGTCACGCTCTACCGCGACGACCTGCGGCACCGGCCGAACCGGCCGCTGGAGCCCACCAGCCTGCCCGCCCAGGGCATCGACAACGCGCTGGTCGTGCTGGTCGACGACGTGCTGTTCTCCGGCCGCACCGTGCGGGCCGCCCTCGACGCCCTGCGCGACCAGGGGCGGCCGCGGGCCGTGCAGCTGGCCGTGCTGGTCGACCGCGGCCACCGGGAGCTGCCGATCCGCGCCGACTACGTGGGCAAGAACATCCCGACCGCGCGTGCCGAGGACGTCGCGGTCCGGCTCACCGAGGTCGACGGCGCCGACGGCGTGGTGCTGCGGCGCGGGACGGGGGCGGCGGAATGAACGACGATCGCGCCCCTGTCGTTGCTGGAGCTGCCCGGGTGCGGCGCCGGAAATCGGAGGCGAGCTGATGCGCCACCTGCTGTCCACCGAAGGTCTCGACCTGGCGACCGCCACGAGCCTGCTGGACACCGCCGACACGCTCAAGCAGACGCTGCTGGGGCGCGAGGTGCGGAAGCTGCCGACGTTACGCGGCCGCACCGTCGTGACCCTGTTCTACGAGAACTCCACCCGCACCCGGGTGTCCTTCGAGGTCGCGGGCAAGTGGATGAGCGCCGACGTGATCAACGTCTCGGCCAGCAGCTCCTCGGTCGGCAAGGGCGAGTCGCTGCGTGACACCGCGCTGACGCTGGCCGCCGCCGGGGCCGACTGCGTGATCATCCGGCACCCGGCCTCCGGGGCCGCGCACCGGCTGGCCGGGTGGCTGGACGAGGCCGGCACCCACGTCGTCAACGCCGGCGACGGGATGCACGAGCACCCCACCCAGGCGTTGCTGGACGCCGCGACGCTGCGGGAACGGCTCGGCGAACTGGCCGGGCGCCGCATCGCGATCGTCGGCGACCTGCTGCACAGCCGGGTCGCGCGCTCCAACGTGCACCTGCTGCGCACCCTCGGCGCCGAGGTGGTGCTGGTGGCGCCGCCGACGCTGGTGCCCACCGGGGCCCAGCACTGGGGCGTGGAGGTGCGCCACGAGCTCGACCCGGAGCTGCCGAAGCTCGACGCGGTCATGATGCTGCGGGTGCAGGCCGAGCGAATGCACGGCGCGTTCTTCCCGTCGGCCCGCGAGTACTCCGTGGCCTACGGCCTCAACCAGGCACGCCTCGACAAGCTGCCCGAGCATGCCGTGGTGCTGCACCCCGGCCCGATGCTGCGCGGCATGGAGATCGCCCCGGCGGTGGCCGACTCGCCGCGGGCCGCCATCACCCAGCAGGTCCGCAACGGCGTGCACGTGCGGATGGCGGTGCTCTACCACCTGTTGGCCGGAGAGGAGATCGCGGCATGAGCCGGGTGCTGTTGAAGGACGTCCGCCCGTACGGCGAGGGCGAGCCGGTGGACGTGCTGGTCGACGGCGAGGTGATCGCCGAGATCGGCACCGAGCTGGAGGTGGACGCCGACGAGATCGTGCACGCCGGCGGCGCGGTGCTGCTGCCGGGTTTCGTGGACCTGCACACCCACCTGCGGGAACCCGGCCGGGAGGACGCCGAGACGGTGGAGACCGGCTCGATGGCCGCCGCGCTGGGCGGCTACACGGCGGTGTTCGCCATGGCCAACACCGACCCGGTCGCGGACAACGCGGTGGTCGTCGAGCACGTGTGGCGGCGCGGCCGCGAGATCGGCCTGGTCGACGTGCACCCGGTCGGTGCGGTGACGGTGGGGCTCAAGGGCGAGAAGCTGGCCGAGCTGGGCACCATGGCCCGGTCGGCCGCGGGCGTGCGGGTGTTCTCCGACGACGGGCACTGCGTGCACGACCCGCTGATCATGCGGCGCGCGCTGGAGTACACCAGCAGCTTCGGTGGCGTCGTCGCCCAGCACGCCGAGGAGCCGCGGCTGACCGTCGGTGCGCAGGCGCACGAGGGCGCCAACGCCGCTCGGCTGGGCCTGGCGGGCTGGCCCGCCCCCGCCGAGGAGGCCATCGTCGCCCGCGACTGCCTGCTCGCCGGGCACACCGGCGGCGCGCTGCACATCTGCCACGTCTCCACCGCGGGCACCGCGGAGATCCTGCGCTGGTGGAAGTCCCGGGACGCCGCCGGGCGGGTGTCGGCCGAGGTGACGCCGCACCACCTGCTGCTCACCGACGACCGGCTGGACACCTACGACCCGGTGAACAAGGTCAATCCGCCGCTGCGCACCGAGGCCGACGTGCTTGCGCTGCGCCGGGCGCTGGCCGACGGCACGGTGGACTGCGTGGCCACCGACCACGCCCCGCACGCGGCGCAGGACAAGGACTGCGAGTGGTCCGCCGCCCGGCCCGGCATGCTCGGCCTGCAGACGGCCCTGGGTGTGGTCGTACACACGATGGTGCGCACCGGTCTGCTGGACTGGCGCGGCGTGGCCCGGGTGATGAGCGAGCGGCCCGCCGAGATCGCCGGGCTGGCCGACCAGGGGCGGCCGGTGGCCGCGGGCGAACCGGCGAACCTGGTGCTGGTCGACCCGGACGCCGAGTGGACGGTGCGGGCCGCGGAACTGGCGAGTCTCGGGCAGAACTCGCCGTTCGACGGCATGCGACTGCCCGGCCGCGTGGTGGCGACGCTGCTGCGCGGACGACTGACCGCGCACGAGGGCAAGGTGAGGCGCTGATGGAGCGCTGGGCGTGGGTGCTGGCGCTGGCCGCGCTGGCCGGGTTGGTGTTCTTCGGGATGCGTCGGGGCTGGGTGAACCGGGCCCGTCGGCAGGCCGCCGAGCTGCCGGACTTCCCCGTGCCGCCCGGTGACCTCGGCAAGGAGCTGCTGCCCGCCGCGACCGGCCTGTACGTGGGCACCACCAGGGCCACCGACTGGCAGGACCGCATCGCGGTCGGGGACATCGGGCACCGCGCGAACGGCACGGCGCACCTGTACGCCGCGGGTCTGCTGCTGCGACGAACCGGGGCCAGCGACGTGTGGATCCCGGCGGAGTCCGTGGTGGACGCCCGGCTGGACCACAAGCTGGCCAACAAGGTGGTGCCGGGCGCGGGGCTGGTCGTGGTGACCTGGCGGCTGGGCGACCAGCTGCTGGACACCGGCTTCCGCGGCGACGACAAGACAACGCAGACCGACTGGGTCGAGGCGGTCCGGGCACTGGCGCCTGTGGACGATCCGACCGGACACGACACCGCGGGTTCGCGGCAGGAGGAGAAATGACCGCGCACGAAGCGGCACTGGTGCTTGAGGACGGCCGGATCTTCCGGGGGGATGCCTACGGCAAGGTGGGCCGCACCCTCGGGGAGGTCGTGTTCACCACCGGCATGACGGGCTACCAGGAAACCCTGACCGACCCGTCGTACCACCGCCAGATCGTGGTGCAGACCGCGCCGCAGATCGGCAACACCGGCTGGAACGACGAGGACGACGAGTCGAAGCAGATCTGGGTCGCCGGCTACGCGGTGCGCGACCCCGCCCGGCGGCCGTCGAACTGGCGCTCCCGCCGTTCCCTGGACGAGGAGCTGGCGCGTCAGGGCGTCGTGGGCATCGCCGGGATCGACACCCGCACCCTGACCCGGCACGTCCGAGAGCTGGGCGCGATGCGCGGCGGTATCTTCTCCGGCCCGGAGCTGGGCAGCGACGAGGAGATGGTCGCCGCGGTGCGGGCCAGCGCCGGGATGGTCGGGGCGTCCCTGGCCGGGGACGTCACCACCGCCGAGCCGTACGTGGTCCCGGCGATCGGGCAGAAGCGGTTCACCGTGGCCGCGCTCGATCTGGGCATCAAGTCCAACACGCCGCGGATGATGGCCGAACGCGGCATCGAGGTCCACGTCCTGCCGCTGTCGTCCACGATGGACGAGGTGCTGTCGATCAACCCGGACGGGCTGTTTCTGTCCAACGGCCCCGGTGACCCGGCCACCACCGACCAGCAGGTCGAACTGGCCCGTCAGGCCCTGGACCGCAGGCTGCCGCTGTTCGGCATCTGCTTCGGCAACCAGATCCTGGGCCGCGCCCTGGGCCGCGGCACCTACAAGCTGCGCTACGGGCACCGCGGCATCAACATCCCGGTCATCGACGCCGAAACCGGCAAGGTGGCGATCACCGCGCAGAACCACGGCTTCGCCGTGGAGGGCGAGCCGGGCGAGGAGTTCGGCACCGACTTCGGGCGCGCGATGGTCAGCCACCACTGCGCCAACGACGGTGCGGTTGAGGGCCTGCGGCTGCTCGACGGTCCGGCGTTCAGCGTCCAGTACCACCCCGAGGCGGCGGCGGGACCACACGACGCCGCGCCGCTGTTCGACAAGTTCGTTGATCTGATGAGTGAGGCTCGCTGATGCCGAAGAGGACCGACATCAAGCACGTTCTGGTCATCGGCTCCGGGCCGATCGTGATCGGCCAGGCGTGCGAGTTCGACTATTCCGGCACGCAGGCGTGCCGGGTGCTGCGGGAAGAGGGCCTGCGGGTCTCGCTGGTGAACTCCAACCCGGCGACGATCATGACCGATCCGGAGTTCGCCGACGCCACCTACATCGAGCCGATCACCCCCGAGTTCGTGGAGAAGGTGCTCGAGAGCGAGAAGAACGCCGGGCGGCCGGTCGACTGCCTGCTCGCGACGCTGGGCGGCCAGACCGCGCTGAACACGGCGGTGGCGCTGCACGAGCGCGGCGTGCTGGAGAAGTACGGCGTGGAGCTGATCGGCGCCGACATCGACGCCATCCAGCGCGGTGAGGACCGGCAGCGGTTCAAGGACATCGTCCGGTCCGTGGGCGGCGAGGTGCCGGAGTCGGCGGTGTGCCGTTCGATGGAGGAGGTGCGGGCGTTCGTCGCCGAGCACAGCCTCCCGGTGGTCATCCGGCCCAGCTTCACCATGGGCGGCCTGGGCTCCGGCATGGCGCACACCCCCGAGGAGCTGGAGCGGATGGCCTCCTTCGGGCTGGCCGAGAGCCCGGTGCACGAGGTGCTCATCGAGGAGAGCGTCCTCGGGTGGAAGGAGTACGAGCTGGAGCTGATGCGCGACAACGCCGACAACGTGGTCGTCATCTGCTCCATCGAGAACATCGACCCGATGGGCGTGCACACCGGCGACTCGGTGACGGTGGCGCCGGCGATGACCCTGACCGACCGCGAGTACCAGCACATGCGCGACGTGGGCATCGCGGTGCTGCGCGAGGTCGGGGTGGACACCGGTGGCTGCAACATCCAGTTCGCCATCCACCCGGAGACCGGCCGGATGGTGGTCATCGAGATGAACCCGCGGGTGTCGCGGTCCTCGGCGCTGGCGTCGAAGGCCACCGGCTTCCCGATCGCCAAGATCGCCGCGAAACTGGCCGTGGGCTACCGGCTGGACGAGATCCGCAACGACATCACCGGCGAGACCCCGGCGAGCTTCGAGCCGACGCTGGACTACGTGGTGGTGAAGGTGCCGCGGTTCGCCTTCGAGAAGTTCCCGGGCGCGGACCCGGAGCTGACCACGACGATGAAGAGCGTCGGCGAGGCGATGGCGGTGGGCCGCAGCTTCTCCGAGGCGCTGGGCAAGGCGTTGCGGTCGATGGAGACGAAGGCGGCGGGTTTCTGGACCAAGCCCGACCCGGAGGACGCGACGGTCGAGTCGACCCTGCAGGAGCTGCGCACCCCGCACGACGGCCGCCTGTACACCGTGGAGCGGGCGCTGCGACTGGGGGCGACCGTGGAGCAGGTGCACGAGGCGTCGGGCATCGACCCGTGGTTCGTGGACCAGATCGCGGCGTGGGTGGAGCTGCGCGCGGAGCTGGTGGCGGCGCCGGTGCTGGACGCGTCGCTGCTGCGGTGCGCGAAGCGGGCCGGGTTGTCGGATCGGCAGATCGCCGCGCTGCGGCCGGAACTGGCCGGTGAGGACGGGGTCCGCGCGCTGCGGCACCGGCTGGGCGTGCGCCCGGTGTACAAGACGGTGGACACCTGCGCGGCGGAGTTCGCCGCCCGCACCCCGTACCACTACTCGGCCTACGAGTCCGACCCGGCGGCCGAGTCGGAGGTCACCGAGCAGCGCGACAAGCCGAAGGTGATCATCCTCGGCTCCGGCCCCAACCGCATCGGTCAGGGCATCGAGTTCGACTACTCCTGCGTGCACGCCGCGATGGCGCTGAGCGAGGCCGGATACGAGACCGTCATGGTCAACTGCAACCCGGAAACGGTCTCCACCGACTACGACACCTCGGACCGGCTGTACTTCGAGCCGCTGACCTTCGAGGACGTGCTCGAGGTGGTGCACGCCGAGCAGCAGTCCGGCACGGTGGCCGGGGTGATCGTGCAGCTTGGCGGCCAGACCCCGCTGGGCCTGGCGCAGCGGCTGGCCGACGCGGGCGTGCCGATCGTGGGCACCCCGCCAGAGGCGATCCACCTCGCCGAGGACCGCGGTGCGTTCGGTGACGTGCTGGCCGGGGCCGGCCTGCCCGCGCCGAAGTACGGCACCGCGACGTCGTTCGAGGGCGCCAAGCGGATCGCCGACGAGATCGGCTACCCGGTGCTGGTGCGGCCCTCGTACGTGCTGGGCGGTCGCGGCATGGAGATCGTCTACGACGAGGCGTCGCTGGAGAACTACATCGCCCGGGCCACCGAGGTCACCCCGGAGCACCCGGTGCTGGTGGACAACTTCCTCGACGACGCCATCGAGATCGACGTGGACGCGTTGTGCGACGGCACCGACGTCTACCTGGGCGGGGTGATGGAGCACATCGAGGAGGCCGGTGTCCACTCCGGCGATTCGGCGTGCGCGCTGCCGCCGATCACGTTGGGGCGTCAGGACATCGAGCAGGTGCGTCGGTCCACTGAGGCCATTGCGCGCGGTATCGGCGTGCACGGTCTGCTCAACGTGCAGTACGCGCTCAAGGATGACGTGCTGTACGTGCTGGAGGCCAACCCGCGCGCCTCGCGGACGGTGCCGTTCGTGTCCAAGGCGACCGCGGCACCGCTGGCGAAGGCGGCGGCGCGGATCATGCTCGGTGCCAAGATCGCCGACCTGCGCGCCGAGGGCCTGCTGCCCGCCGAGGGCGACGGCGCCGACCTGCCGGTCGACGCGCCGGTGGCGGTCAAGGAGGCGGTGCTGCCGTTCCACCGCTTCCGCACCCGCGAGGGCGGGGGCGTGGACTCGCTGCTCGGGCCGGAGATGAAGTCCACCGGCGAGGTGATGGGCATCGACACCTCGTTCGGACAGGCGTTCGCCAAGTCGCAGGCCGGGGCCTACGGGTCGCTGCCGACCTCCGGGCGGGTGTTCGTGTCGGTGGCCAACAAGGACAAGCGGTCCCTGGTGTTCCCGGTCAAGCGGCTGGCGGACCTGGGCTTCGAGATCCTGGCCACCAGCGGCACGGCCGAGGTGTTGCGCCGCAACGGCATCCCGTCCACCGTGGTGCGCAAGCACAACGAGGAGTCCGGGCAGGAGCGCGACATCGTCGAGCTCATCAAGGCGGGCGAGGTCGACATGGTGATCAACACGCCGTACGGCAACCCCGGCCCGCGGGTGGACGGCTACGAGATCCGCACCGCGGCGGTCTCCCGCGACATCCCGTGCATCACCACGGTGCAGGGCGCGGCGGCCGCGGTGCAGGGCATCGAGGCCGGCATCCAGGGCAACATCGGGGTCCGGCCGCTGCAGGCCCTGCAGGCGGCGCTGCGGCAGAGCGACGGCCGGTCATGAGCGACGACCCGATCCGGGAGGGCTTCGGGCGGCGGCTGACCGACGCGGTGCGGGCCCGGGGTCCGCTGTGCGTCGGCATCGACCCGCACCCGTCGCTGCTGATGGCGTGGGACCTCGACGAGAGCCCGCGCTCGCTGGAGCGGTTCTCGATGACCGCGGTGGAGGCGCTGGCCGGTGAGGTCGCGGTGCTCAAACCGCAGTCGGCGTTCTTCGAGGTCTACGGGTCGGCCGGGATCGCGGTGCTGGAGAAGGTCATCCGCGAGGCCCGGCAGGCCGGGGCGCTGGTGCTGCTGGACGTCAAGCGCGGCGACATCGGTTCGACGATGACGGCGTACGCGATGGCCTACCTCGATGAGCAGGCACCGCTGGCGGCGGACGCGGTCACGGTGTCGCCGTACCTGGGCTACGGCGCGCTGGCACCGGCGATCGGCATCGCCGAGCAGACCGGGCGCGGGGTGTTCGTGCTGGCCCGCACCTCCAACCCGGAGGGCGCTGGGCTGCAGCAGTCGGTCCACGGCAGCGGTGACTCGGTCGCCCAGTACGTGGTGGACTCGGCGGCGGAGACGAACGCCGGTGCGGAGCCGCTCGGCCACGTGGGGGTGGTGGCGGGTGCCACCATCCACCCGGGCGAGCTGGACTTCTCCCGCCTGAACGGGCCGATTCTGGCGCCCGGGCTGGGCGCCCAGGGCGCGACCGTGCAGCGCCTGCACGAGGTGTTCGGCGACGCGCTGCCGAACGTCCTCCCGGCGACGGCCCGCGACATCCTGCGCCACGGCCCGACCCCGGAGGGCCTGCGCGCGGCGACCAACCGGGTCCGCGACGAGCTCACCCAGCTGCTCAACGCCTGACCCATGGGTGCAGGGCACCTCCGCCCACGTCGGTACGGGTGCCCTGCACCGCAGGGGTGCCGCCGCGCGGGTGCGGCTTCTGGTACGAAGGTCGACGTGAGCATGCCCGCCGCGAAAGCCAGGCCCCCGCGCGTGCTGCGCTGGATCCTGCTCCTGCTGGTGACCTGGCTCGTCACGTCCGTCTACTTCGTCACCTCCACCGAGGTGACGATCTGGTACCGGACGTTCGGCGGCGGCCAGGTGGCGGTCGAGCCCACGGCGCGGGTCGAACTCGAAGCGGGCCAGCCGTTCGGCCTCGCGACGTTCCAGGACGAGATCGTGACGTGCGACGTGATTCCGGAGGCCGGTGAACCGCGTTCCTTCCGCGCGTCGGACGAGTCCGATTGGGGCGGTTTCCGCAGCAATCCCCGGTTGCCCGCCGAACGGCGCGCCTGGTTCACCGGGCCCGCGGAGATCCGGTGCAGTCACGCCGCCGTGTTCCTCCCGCCGGAGCGCTACGACAGGACCGGGATGAACGTCCTGATGGGTCTGATGGCCGCGTCCAGCGCCCTGATCGTCGTCGTGCTGGTGCAGATCGCGCGCCGTGTCCGGTTCAACAACAGGCGGTACGCGCGCACCTGATCCGCGTTCGGCGCTGTGGTCCGGTTTGCTCCCGAAAACGATCCGCGGGCTTTCCGGGAACCCCCGGAAGGGTGATTGCGGTTCCGCTAGGGTCGGTGCCCAGATAGCCCAGAGATCGTAGGGGGGCAGGCGTGAGTGGCACGTCCGAACGCATCCAGGCCATGATGCGCCGGTTCGAGGAGCAGGCGCAGAAGGTGTCGGAACTGCAGTCGGCGATGCAGGGGCTGCAGGGCACGGCGAGCAGCCCGGACCGGTCGGTGACGGTGACGGTCGCCCCGTCCGGCGCGGTGCTGGACCTGCGGCTGGCGCCGAACGCGGTCCGTCAGTCGGCCAGCGACCTGCAGCAGCAGATCATGGCCACCATCCGGGAGGCGACGGCCAACGCGGCCGAACAGCTGAACAACACGGTGGCGCCGATCCTCGGCGACCAGTTCGACCAGTTCCAGCAGGCGTTCAACGCCCAGGGCCCGGTGATCAAACCGGCCACCGACGACGACGCGACACCGCCCCCCGCCGCGCCCGCCCGGCCGACCGGCGCCGCGCCGTCCCGCCCGCCCCAGCGTGACGACGACTTCGACGACGACTTCGAGACCGACTCCTTCCTGAGGTAATGGGGCTGCTGTGACGAACATGCGGGTAACTCCGGAAACGCTGACCGGTCACGCCGACGGCTGCGACAGCCTCGCCGACAAGTTCGGCCAACTCGCCGACGTCCTCCACCAGGCCCGTGTTGACGATCAGTGCTTCGGTCCGATTGGCCAGGTGATCGGGATGCTGAACGGCTACTACGACGGCTTGGAGGAATGCCAGAACCTGGCCAGGAAGGCGCAGGACTTCCTGAAGCGCACGTCCCAGTCGTTGCGTGATACCGAGAAGGACCACGCGGAAAGCGACAGGCGGAACGCGGAGATGCTCGCGAACATCGCCAAGGAGCTGGCTGGATGACTGCACCGCAGGGGCCGGGAGATTTTCAGACGCTCAACCGGGGTGACGGTCACCAGAAGGACTGGTTCGAGCAGGCCGCAGGGCGTGGCTCGTCGTGGGTCGGCGCATACCAGGACGTCCAGGACGGCAAGCGTGAGGTTCAGGAGTCAGCGCAGCAGGTAGCGCATGGTGGCAACCTGGCTGACAATGTGCCGTCGCCCGACTTGGGCGTGGCGCTTTTCTCAGCTCGCGCCGAGGTGCTCACATCGCTGGCCAGCCCGGGGCAATCGTTGATGAGCAACGGCCTGGGCTTTCTGGTGTCGATAGTGCTGAGCCCTTTGATCGAGCTCGCTGAGTGGGCGATCGGCGACCCCGAGCAGATGCGTTCCACCGGTGAGGGGTGGGAGAACGTCGCGAAGTGGCTCGACAGCGTCGCGGACCAGGAGCAGGGTCGAGCGCAGGCAACCGCATCGACCTGGGTCGGCAAGGACGGAGACGCGTTCCGCCGGCAGATGTCGGAGTTCTCCGAAGGCGTCAAGGCACTCGCGGCCGATGTTCGCGATCTCAAGAGCACGCTCGACATGTGGGCCGAGATCATCGACATGTTCATCGAGTTCGTGATCCAGACGATCACCGAGCTCGTCATCGGCCTGATCGTCCAGTGGCTGGCGGCCCTGGCCGCATCCTGGATCACTGCTGGCGCTTCGGTGGCCACCGCCAGCGCGGGCACGGCAGTGCAGGTCGGTGCCACCGGCGTCCGCATCGGCTCGCGAATCGCGCAGCTCCAGGGCAAGCTCTACCAGCTCTTCCAGAAGGTGGAGCGCCTCCTCCAGAAGCTGCGTGAGGTCGGCAAACTCAAGAAGGTTATCGAGACCACGGAGAACCTGCGCCAAGGCAAGCTGTTCGACGGAAAGTTCAAGATGGGCCAGGAGATGGCCGGTCGCTTCCTTGACAGGCAGAGCTCCGCGTTTAAGTTCCTGACCCACGCCGATCCGGAGGACCTGACGTCCAAGGGAGGCAAGTTCCTCAAGGACGATGTCACAAAGATGGACGCCTTCGAGAAGGCGAGCAGTAACCTCGACGACCGCATCGCGGAAGCACGGAGACTGGGCAACGAAAATGCCGTCGAATCGCTCACTGATCAAAAGGAAAAACTGGCCACGGACATGAAGGGGGTCCAAGGGCTTGCCAGTGGAGTCACCGGTACGGTTCTCCACGGCGCTCTGGGAGGAAAGACCACCATTGGCCAAGCCGCGTTCGCTGCTGGGACGGAAGTCGTCACGGATGCGGCCATCAAGCAGGGCGCCAACTCGGTGTACGACACCGGCAAGGGCTGGTTCCAGGGCGACCTGTCCGATGCCCAACGCGACCAGGCTCAGGAGCGTGGCTTCTCGTGATCGAGGTCTTGGCGGCGCGTGGCTCGTGGTGCGCACCGAACGAGAAGATCCTGTGGTGCCAACCGCTGACGCAAAGGGCAGGGAAGTTCATCCATTACGCCGTGCCTGGCTTGAACGATTTCGGCGACCCCCGGAAGGCTTCCCGAATGATGGCGGAAGCGGCGGTCGGTGTCGCGGCCCTCCTTGTGGAGAGCCTCGTCAGCCCGGGTAGTGACGGGACGTCTGATCCAGATGTGCCGTGGGCGGTGGTGTCCGGGAAGAGCCGGGACTGCCTCGCTGTGTCGTACCTGGCGAGCTGGCACGCCAGCGGTGGGAACTCCAGCAGTCGCGGTGACCAGGAGCTGTTTTGGATGCTGACGACGCACAGGTTGGGACTGCTCGACTTCTCCCCGTGGAGCGATGGTCAAGATTCCAGCTCGTCCGGTCTGTTGGTCGGTTTGAAGAAGACCATCGGTTCGGTGTGGGATCGGGATGAGGATCCGCACGCGGATCAGGAGCCCGAACTGCCTGCATTCCGGGTGTGCGCCGAGGTTCCGAGGAACGCGATCGCGTCGGTCGAGGTCGTGGAGCAGAAGATCAAGGGCAGGACACGGCATTGGTTCAAGATCGTCCTCACTGATGGTTCCGTGTTCTTCCTCTCCGACCCGAAGTATTTCCACGACAAGAAGTTCTTCGACCGCATGCTCGCGATGACCTACGGCCAGGAATGAGTGGTGCAGTGAGATCGAAAAAGCAGATGCGCGCCATCCTCGAAGCCGAGTGGGTGGGCGAAGACGAGGAGCTGCGCACTGTGGCCGGTGGAAAGGACAATGTAGGTCATCTCGGCGCCACCATTGGTGGGCACTTCGCCGTGCCGCACCAGCCGTTGGGGCCGGTTCCCGAACTCGATGTCGATGTCGGTCTGCTGGCAACGCCAAGCCGGGTCGTACGTGAGGGGGCGTTCAACGGCGACGAGTGGATCCATGACCCGGCCCTGCGGGGGTGGGTCTTCGCCGCGAGTCCCGATCAGCTTGCTGTGCGGTTCGCCGACCATCTCGCTGCCGCCGGCCCGGAGGGATGGTACGTCTTTACCAATCGACGGTTCGCTGTCGTCGTTGACAGTTCCGTTGTTTCCAGGACCAAGGCCGAACCAGACCAGGACGCGGCGGCCGAACGGAAACGTGGCGGAGTCGGTGGTCTGCTGGGCAAGGCCAGGTCCGCACTCGACGCGGTGGCGGAAGTTTCCACGGGGTTCACGAAATCAGGGACGCGGTGCGCGATGTTGTGGGAGGTCTCGCATGACCAGGTACGCAACCGCGAATGGGTCAGGAGGGGTAGAGGTACGATGCCCGAGTTGTTCGATCGCGTGGACTTCGTCGATGGTTCCGCCCTGGAAATCAGGCTTAACCTCCGCATGCTCTAACCGGATGTCCTGTCTGCGGCAGGCGTCCATCATGCTGAACCATCCCCTGGAGCGGCGGAAGGACAGGAGAGGGCACATGGTCTACGACACCGGCAAGGGCTGGTTCCAGGGCGACCTGTCCGATGCCCAACGCGACCAGGCTCAGGAGCGTGGCTTCTCGTGATCGAGGTGCTTGCGGCGAGGGCGGCGTGGTGCCGGCCCGACGAGCGCATCCTGTGGTGCACGCCGCTGCGGAAGGCGTCCGGCAGCAAGCGGCTCGTCCTGTACTCGGTCCGGGGCCTGGACGAGACCGGCGAGCGGAGCGGACTCGGTTCCCGCGCGTTCGGGGCGGTGGGTGGGTTCCTGGCCGATGCCGCCGGTGAGGTGCTCTCTCCCGGTGACGAGGGGTCGACCAGCTTCGACGGCCCGTTCGCCCGGGTCACCGGGGCCGGCTCCGATTGCCTGGCGGTGTCGCGTCTCGCGGCGTGGCAACCCACCAACTCCAACACCGGTGACCGCAACCTGCTGTGGTTCCTCACCACGCATCGCTTTGCCCTCATCGAGTTCGAGGTGACCAAGGCCAACGGGCCCGGGGCCCTGGGCGGTCTCCGCAGGACCGTCGGGCGCTTCTTCGGTGATGACGGGGCGGAAGCCGCAAGCTCCGCGGCGGCCGAAGCGGAACTACCGCGGCTGAAGGTCCAGGCGGAGGTGCCGCGAAGCGAGATCCGTTCTCTCGACATCGTCGAGCACAAGGCAACGTCGAGTTCCCGGCGGTTGCCGTTCCTTCGGATCACGCTCCTGGACGGATCAACGATCGACGTCTCGGACGACCACGACGACAAACGCGTCCGGCGGATGCTCGCGATGAGCCACGGCCAGGAGTGAACGGTTGCCATGAAAGCAGACAAGTTCCGCAAGGTGCTCGAAGCGGAATGGGTCGCGGAAGGTGACACGGTCCGTTCCGTGCTCGGCGGAGAGGGCCTGCGAGGACATCTCGGTGCCACCATCGGAGGGCGGCACGTCCTCCCGCACCGCCCGTCGACCCCGGTTCGCGAGCTGGATGTGGATTTCAGCGAGTTGCCGCCACCCACGGCGGTGGTGCGGCAGGGCCACTTCCACGGCGACGAGTGGGTGCACGATCCCGCCGTGCGGGGGTGGCTGACGGCCGCCGCGGCGCACCAGCTCGCCGTGGTGTGCGCGGATCACCTGGCGGCTGCTGGTCCCGCGGGCTGGTTCGTGATCACCGACCAGCGGATCGCCGTGGTGGTCGACAGTTCGGTCGTCCCCGCTCCGAAGGACGCCGAGGACACCGAAGCGGAGCAGAAGGACTCGGGTTCGAGTGGCTTCGGCAGGTTCCTCGGGCGTGCTCGCTCCGCGGTGTCCGCCGTGGCCGACCTCTCGGAGAGCTTCCGGGCACCGTCCGGCCCGCCAGCGGTCACGCTGTGGGAATGCCGACGCGATCGGTTCGTCGACGTCCGGCTCGTCACCAAGGGCCGCAGCTCCTACGGCTACATGTTCTCCCGCAACGAGTTCAGGGACGGTTCGGTGCTGGAGATCAGGACCAACGCTCGCTGGCCGTAGCAAGGTCTGCCACCATCGTGCGGACGTGGAGGGACGCGTGGCGAACAAGATCGGCGGTGTGCTGGCGGCTCGGCATGGTTGGTGTCGTCCTGATGAGGTCATCCGGTTGGTCGTGCCAGCCCCGCGGGGTGGTACGCGGTACGACGTCGGTGGGTTGTCGTGGGAGGGAAACACCGGTGGGCGGGCCGTCGCCGAGGGCGTCGAGCGGGTGGCCACCGCGGTGGACGACCTGTTCATCGCCGACTACGAGTCCGGGGCTGCCGCTCCGCTGATCGTCTACTTCGGACCGGGGCCGCAGGCGCAGATCATGCGGGCCGCGTCCGTCGCGAACCCGGGTGTCGGCCTGACGTGGGTGCTCACCTCGCAGCGGTTCGCGTTGCTGGAGGCCGTCGTCGAACGCGAGGAGCGCGACGGGGAGCCAGGTTCCCTCTGGCAGAAGGCCCGCAGATTCGGGGCTGGTGTTCGGGACTTCTCCCGCGACGTGGTGGACATCCTCGCGGACAACAAGCTCGCCGACTATGCCCCCGGCACTCCGATTCCCATCGCCGATGTCGTAATGCGAGCGGAGTTCCCGGTGCAGCACCTGCGGTCGATCGGGCCGGCGCGGCGGCGGTTGCCGGCCGGCCACAGCCCGCGGCACGTGTTCGCGCTGCGGATCGAGCTCGGTGACGGCTCCGGGGTGGACGTGATCGCGGCCACCGAGGAGAACTGTGCTCGCCTGCACGCCATGGCGTTGGGACAGCGGTAGGGGAAGCCGTGCTCAAGGACCCGTTCAAGCTGGAGAAGATCGCCGCGCGCAGCTGGTGCCGTCCCGGTGAGCGGCTGCTGATGCGGATCGGCCCGCGGTGGGGCCACATCGCGTTCGACATCGGCGGCCGCCGGGGCGCCCCGCACGAGCACGGCGGGCGGATCGCGGTGGAGAGCACCACCGAGCCGGCATGGCCGTTGCCGACCGAGGTGGTGTCCAGCGGCCGCTACCACGGTGACGAGTGGGTGGGCGATCCGTCGATCTGGGCGTATGCGCAGGCCCCGGTGCCCGCGCACGTCGCCGTCGGCTGCGCGGACGGTTTGGCGGCCGGGCGGACCGACGCCTGGCTGGTCCTGTCGAACCAGCGGCTCGCGGTCGTCATCGCGGCGTCCGCGGCCAAGCGCCCGGAGGCCGAACCGCAGTCCGGTGGCTGGCTGGCCCGGGCGAGGGCGCTCGCCAGGGACGCGCAGGCCATGGTGCAGTCGGGCGAGGAGTCGCTGCTGACCCTCTGGGAGGCACGGAGCGGTGTGATCCACCACTTCGGCGCCCTGCCGCTGGGCCGTGAGGTGGAACCGGTGTGGTTCGGCCAGATCGCCTTCCACGACGGCTCGGCGCTCCTGATCCGCATGGACAGCAGGACCGCGGCGGAGTCGGTGGTGACGGCGGGCAACGCGCTGTTCGGCTGACATCCGGACAACGACGCATCGATGGGCGGCCACGCGCGGTGACCGCGAAGGGGCCCCTCCGCCGCCACCTCATTGGGGGATATCGTCACCGCCGGTGAGTTGTGGTCGGAGGTTCGATGGGCGACGCGCCTTTGTTGGGTGGGCGTTACCGGTTGGGCGCCTCGTTGGGTGGCGGCGGGATGGCCGACGTCTACCGGGCGATGGACACCCGGCTGGAGCGTCTCGTCGCGGCGAAGGTGTTCCGCTCCGGGGCTGACGCCGCCGGGCGCGCGCGGTTCGTCGAGGAGGCGCGGCTGATGGCGGGGCTGAGCCATCCCGGCCTGGTCACCGTGCACGACTTCGCCGCCAGCGAGGACGAGCTCTACCTGATCATGGAGCTGGTCGAGGGCCAGACCCTGGCCGACGCGATCGCGTCCGGGCCGCTGCCGCCGCAACGCGTGGCAAACATCGGCGCCCAGTTGGCCGACGTGCTCGCCTACGTGCACGACAACGGCATCGTGCACCGCGACATCAAGCCGTCGAACGTGCTGATCTCCCACGACGGCAAGGTGTTCCTCGCCGACTTCGGCATCTCGCGGCTGGTCGACGCGGTCGCGCGGATCACGAGCTCGGGGGTCGTCGTCGGCACCGCCGCGTACATGGCGCCCGAGCAGGTCAACGGTGGCCAGGTCGGCTACCCGGCCGACGTGTACGCGCTGGGCCTGGTGCTGCTGGAGTGCCTCACCGGCCGGGTCGAGTACCCGGGCGCCGGGGCGGAAAGCGCGGTGGCCCGGCTGGTGCGCCCGCCGAACGTGCCGATCGACCTGCCCCTGCCCCTGCACCGCGCACTGGTCGCGATGACGACCACGGACCCGAAGCAGCGACCGACCGCGGCCGAATGCGCCGACGTCCTCAGCGGCGAGGCGACCGAGGTCATCCCGCGGATCGAGGCGCCGCGGCCCAGCCCGCCGCCGAAGACCAGCTACCTCGAGGTCGCCGATCTGCCGGAACCGCGCCGGAAGCGGTGGCCGTGGCTGGTCGGCGGCGCCTTCGCGGCGCTGCTGGTGGCGCTGCTCGGCTGGGCGGCGGTGCCGGACGAGGCACCCGAGCCGACGCTGCCGCCGGCGTCCGGACCGGCAGGTGTGGCGCGGTTGCCGGACGATCTCGCCAATCTGGAAAGGCTGGTGCGGGAATGAGACGCATCGTGCTCGCTGCCTTGTCCCTGCTGCTGGCCGGCTGCGGCGCGCCGGAACCGGTCGATCCGCAGGTGCGCCAGGAGTTGACCGCACGAGTGGATGCCGTGAAGGCAGCCGCGCTGGCCAACGACCGGGTCGGTGCCGAAGCGGCACTCGCCGAGCTGCACCGGGAGATCGCGGACGCGCAGGCGCAGGGCAAACTCTCGCCGGGCCACGCCAGAACGATCCTCGCCGCGGCCGAGCGCGTCGCCGAGGACGTGCGCACCATCCCGCCGCCCGGGCCACCGGCTCCCGTGATCGTGACGGTCACCCAGGATCCCCCGGCCGTCGAGCAACCTGCGGAGCAGGACGCGAAGAACCGCGAGAAGGCACGGGAAGAACTGCGCAAGCAGCGGGAAGAAGTGCGCAAGCAGCAGGAGGGACGCGGGAACAACGGGAAGAACGACGACTGACCAGCTCAGTCTCCGTTCACATCCCCCCGCACGCCGCAGCGGTGGTTGAACCAATCGCGACGGCTGTGGCAGGGTTCGCTCCCGTCGGAAGGCTCCGAGGAGGCGAACCGTGCCCAGGCGACTCGCGATCGGTGTGGTGCTGACCGGACTCCTCCTGGGCGGATGCAGTTCACAAGCTGCCGAACAACCCGCCCGCACGGCACCCGCGAAGTCGCTGGACGTGAACGCCTGCCACCTGCTCACCCCCACCCAGCGCCACACCCTCGGCCTCGACCAACCACCGAAACCCGAAGGCCCGACCTGCCACTTCGAGGCCAGCGCCAACTGGGCGGCATCGGTAGCGGTGGACACCCAGCGCCCCTTCGCGGCCTTCACCGCAGCGCAACCCCGAGCGCAACGCCTCGACCTGGCGGGCTACCCGGCGGCGAAGGTGAACAACGCGCACGGCTGCACCATCGTCGTCGACGTGGCGGACGAGGGCACCCTCCGGGTCGAAGCCCTCGTCCGCCAAGGAGCGCCGACGGCAGTAGGCACCAGCTGCGACGCAGCCCGCCGAATCACCGAGGCAACCCTGCACACCCTCCCCACGGCCTAGCGGGGCAGCTACCCGTCGCGGAGGTTCTGGAGAGCGGCTTCAGCGAACTGCTTCGAGAGCGCACACGGATGAGGATCACCGGTCCGCGAGAGCGTGTCGATGGAGAGTGATCCCTCGTCAGACACGTCGACAACGAGGATGCAGTTCGTTTGGTTCGTTCCGATCTGCCCGGCGCGGTAACCGGAAACCTCGGTCATCTCGACGTTGTTGTATCCGTCGACGAACTGCCTGAACGTCTGCTTCACATCGGCGGCAACGAAGACGGACCAGCCGCCCTCGGTGCCTGCTTCGCCAGCCTGGTAGCGGCAACCGGAAGTACCGGACAGTTCGTCCGGGCGAGGTGCCTGATCAGCGCCCATTGCACGCCACTGTGCTTCCGTGACGATCGCGCACTTGTCTGGAAGCTCCAGAGACTTCGCGGGTTGGGTGCGTCCTGAACGCGGCTGCGAGGCAGGCACGTCCGAAGACGTCCGGGAAGCGGTCGTCTCGGGGTTGCGGCCACCCGAACAAGCAGCCAGCAACACCGCGGCGACGGCCACGCCAACCGTGAGTCTCTTGCGCAAGTTGCCTCCTTGTCCGATTCCGGATGCCGCAGGGTTGCGCGGTCACGTGGTGTCTGGGCGTGGACAGTAGTCGGCGCAACCGCCGTCGCTCTGCGGCGAGTGGCCGGTACGAAAGTTCCGGTCAATCTGAGCAGCACAGGGCCTCCACGACGTCGCGGGCGTCGACTCGGAATGCCTGGTCGAGGAAGTAGAGCTTGTCGGCGAGTTTGGTGAGCTGCTTCTTCGCCACGATGACGTGGTTGTCGCCTTGCGTGATGGAGACTTCGTCGCAGAGGAGCATGGTCACCACGAGCTCGTCTCGCTGGTCGGTTGCGGGGATGTGCCAGCGGGCGCACATGGTTGTCCCTCCCATGTTGTTTGGTTTGCTGCTGTCGCAGGGACTTTCGGGGCTTTCCGTTCTGGCACGCAACGGCTCTTTCAGGTGAGTGGGGTTACTTGCCCCGCTGGCAACCGGTGATGGTGATCAGCGGAGGTCAGATCGATTCACTGATACCGGGAGGTCAAGTGAACGGGCGAACCGGCGTGCCGGTGCGAGTGCGACGAGTCTCCAGTGAGCTGCGCGAGCTCCGTCTTCGCAGCGGTCTGGGTGCGGAGGAAGTGGCGCGTTCCCTGGGTTTTTCGATGAGCAAGCTCAGCCGGATGGAGAATGGCCAGCGCGGGCTCTACCCCGACGACGTGGCCGCGTTGCTGGGGCTCTACCGGGTGCCCGCGCAGCGGCGCGACGAGATTCTCAAGATCGTCCGTGGTGCTTCGCATCCGAACTGGTGGCAAGTGCAAGACGGTCGCGTGCCAGGCATGTGGGAAGACATCATCCGCTTCGAGAAGGAAGCTGTGGCCATCCACAACTACGAGACGATGGTCATCCCAGGGCTCCTCCAGACGTCTGAGTACGCAGCAACGATCATGGAGGCCAACGGCCGGGAGCTCACCCCCGCAGAGATGGAGGCGCTCGTATCAGCTCGGATGAGCAGGCAGACGCTCCTGCACTCCGCGAACGCCCCGACCTTCACGTTCCTGATCGAGCAGAGCGTGCTGGAGCGTCTTGTCGGCAGCACCGGGCTCATGTATCGACAGCTCCGGCAGCTGATCAGCGCCGCGAGCTGGGAAAACGTTACGGTGCGTGTCCTTCCGTCGTCGCTCGGAGCCCATTCTGGATTGGAGGGGCCCTTCATGCTCCTGGAGTTCAGAAGTCATGAAGATCTTGTCTACCTGGAAAACCGTGGTAGCACGGCGTTTCTCGAAGAGACGGAGCATGTGGCCGAGGCAAGAGGTGTCCTTCAGGGGTTGTGCGACGCCGCGTTGTCGCAGGAGGATTCCATTCAGCTCATCGCGCGCATCGCCGATGAGCTCGGCTGAAGACCGGCAAGGAGCACTTCGTGGCAACTCTGAATCACGCCAACCTTCAGTGGCGCAAGAGCAGTAGGAGCACCAGCTACGGCAACTGCGTGGAGGTGGCTTTCGCTGGCCCAGCTGTTGTGGCGAGGGACTCCAAGGACTCTGACGGGGCAGCGTTGGCCTTCGACGCTGTGACCTGGGCAAACTTCATCGACGGTATCCGGGCGGGGCGGTTCGAAGCATAGAAGCCCATCCGGAACCTCGTTGGCGCCATCTGCGACAAGATTCACCCGGATGGCGCAATGTCGGTTGTGTCAACTTCTGTCCGTGACGTCACCGCTGTGCGCTAGGTTTGCCACGCTGGCAAGTGATGACCGTCGCCCGCATCGCGACGGTTCGCGGACGAGGGGAGTTCAGCGGTGACCACCGAGGGGGACGGCACCTACCAGTCGGTTGACCAGCGCACTATCGATGCGATGCGTGCTACGCCAGGTATCACCGGGATGATGGGCACAGTCCTCAACGTTGCCACGCGAGCCGCGGACAACGCAGCCCTGGCTGCTGCGCAGGAGGCCGGTGGCTCGATGATCGTGGACCCCGACCAAGTGGACAAACTGGCTCAGTTCTTCGATGACGAGGCGCGTGCTATGCGCGAGCGTAGAGCTGATATCGCCGACCTTGCCACCGTTGAGGCCCCAGGTTTGGACCCCGTCAGCACGCAGACTGCTGAGAAGTATGGCCAGGTCGCCTCTGGAGGATCCCAGGCATACCTTGACAATTACCTGAAGCTCGCTGATTACTTCGAGGCAACGGCCGAGAAGTTGCGGAAGAGCGCGCGGCAAACGCGTACTGATCAGCAGAATGCGGCAGACAGCTTCGGAGGAGGAAATCTTGCGTAAAGGACTCGCTGTCGGCGCGGTCCTCGCCAGCGTGTTGTTGGCAGGTTGTAGCGGTGGGGGAGATGTCACCCCGTCTGCTGGGACCAGCACACCGACTGAGCCAACGACATCGCAGTCTGCACGTACTGCTCCCGCGAAGTCTCTCGACGTGGCCGACCGGTGCTCGATCGTCACTTCGGATCAGGCGAGGCAGTTGGGTGCTGACCAATCACCGCGCGAGCGTGAATCCAATGGCAAGCCTGGGTGCAACTACGACCTTGGTCGGTCCGGCGGCGGCTTTATGGTGTTTGTTGCCGCGGACAAGAGTCAAACGATGCAGAAGTTTGCTGACGCACGCAAATCCAGCGTCCAGATGATCGACATCAGTGGCTACCCCACGGCGCAGGTGGCGGTTGACGAGGCGAGTTGCATCCTCGCGCTGGACGTATCGGATGAGGGATCGCTGTACGTGAATGGTCTGGTCCCCTCGGGGAGTCCGAACCCGTGTGATCTTTCGAGGCAGTTCGCTGAGGCTGCTCTGACGAACCTTCCCGATGCGTGAGGGGCAAGGGATGACGGACACGAGACACCTGGAGCCTTCGAACTTCGAAGGTGTGAGCCTGGAGCAGATGCGCACCTGGGTCGCCAATGGCACTGCAGACGGGCTATACAGCAAGTCCAAAGGCTGGCAAGGGGAGGATAAGTACCTCCGTGACCTGAAGATCCGCCTTGAGGACAAGCTCAAGGAAGTCGGCGTAGTCATGCAGTCCGCGTCCGGCGAGGCACTGAAGAACCAGGCTGTGCCGGTGGCGCTGTGGACCGAGGTCGCTGCGGACAGCGCTCTCGCGCAGTCCGAATTGCTGAATCAGCAGGGCGATGCCTTCAAGAAGTTGCAGTCGTCGATTCCGGCCAAGAGCGAGGAGCAGCCGGTACCCGACGACAGTTGGTTGGAAGAGACTTGGGACTCCTTCTGGACCGGCTCGACCGACGCTGAGGACGCCAAGGCGCACAACGAAAAGCTCCGTCAGGAGGCGGTGCAGGCGTTCCAGAACTACGACAGCACGTCGCAGAACAACGTCGCCTCCAACGCCATTTTCACGCCGCCGCCTGAGAGTGGTATGGACGTCGCTGTCAGCGGGTCGAAGCACCCGAGCGTCGGTGGTGTGCCGAACCCGTCCGGTACGAGTAGCCAGTCCGCCACTTCTGTCGGGACCGGTGGCGCTGGGTCGGCGACCATTCCTTCCGGGATCGGCGGCGGTGGTATCGGCGGGTCCGGTGGCACCGGTGGTGGTGGCGGGGGATCCCACACCACCACCCCCGTGTGGAACCGGCCGGAAACTCCTCCGCCCACCCCTCGTGTTCCTCCTCGGGTTCCCAGCGGGCCGGGTGGGCCCGGGTATCCCGGTGGGCCTGGCGTGCCGACCGGGCCTGGTGGCTCGGGTGCTGGTCGCGGGCCAGGTGGCGGTGGTGCCGGTGCTGGTCGGGGTGGCGTCGGCCGGGGCATCGGCGCTGGTGGTCGTGCTGGTGTCGGCGGGCCCGGGATCGGCGCTGGTGGCCGTGCCGGGGCCGGCGGGCCCGGTGGCGGTGCTGCCCGCGGTGCTGGCGGGGCCGCTGGTGCTGCTGGTCGTGGTGGTGCCGCGGCGGCTGGTGCCGCCGGTGCTAGGCCGCAGGGTCGGCGCGGCGAGGAGGACCAGGAGCACGAGATTCCCGAGTACCTCAAGGGTGACCAGGGCATCTTCGACGACGATATCCCGAAGGTGGCCCCGCCGGTCTTCGGTGACTGGCAGCAGAGGTAGTCAACGACAACTCCGAGATCACGTGGGCGGCACCGGTTCGGTGCCGCCCACGTACTGGCCTGGGGAGCATCCGGTGAAATTCGAGCTGTCGAAGCAGGCGTTCTACGAGGCGTGGAAGCACTTCAAGCTGGGAACCAAGCCCTTGGTGCTCAACGTGCTCCCGGAGGGTGTCCTGGAGTCTGAGCGCCGTGAGGTGGAGCGGCGGGCCTGGGACGAACTCCGCGCGCTGGGTTTCGGCGACGAGATGCGGGAGGACGACATCTACGGCGTCTTCCTGCCGCTGTACCGCTACGAGCGTGCCTTCGACGTCACCTTCCGGCAGCGCACGCCCGACGGCGGTGAGCGGCGGCGCAGCGCGCTGGTCGCCAACGTCCGCTCCGGCGCGACCCTCGCGATCCAGACCGAGGAGACCGTGCAGCTGCAGACACTGCCCGCGGACGCGATGGTGCGGGCGGCGCTGAGCGTGCTGCCCGATGACGTCAAGGCCGGCCCGGGGCGTGGTGTGTCGCTGCGCAGCTCCGCGATGGAGCAGGCCGCGAAGGGCGCCGGTGCGTCGGACCGGGCGATGGCCGAGGGCCTCGCCCGGCAGGGCGTGCGGCGGGACGACGCGCGGGCGCTGATCGAGATGGCCAGCGGCCCGCGGATCGCGTTCGCCCAGTTCGGCGCCGCCGTCATGGACGGCCAGGGCAAGCGGCGCCGGGCCCCGATGGTGACGAACTGCTTCGCCAACGCCAAGGGCTGGTACCTGCTGGAGGAGAGCCGCCGCAGCGGTGAGGGCTGGACCACCGTCGCGCCGATCGACAAGCAGCGGATGGCCTCGCGCATCCAGGACCTGCTGAAGACCCTCTGAACAACCTGAGCGCTCCGGCTGCGGGGCGCCCGTGCCCGGGGCAACTCGGTGCAGGGTGCCCCTCGCCCTGCTGTGCGCGTTGTGCGCTGCTTCCGGAACGCGTGATTTTCCGCTCAGTGGAATCTCGTGGATCGTGCTGCGAGTCCTTGGTCACGTGCGGATTGAGGGCCATTTCACCCCGGTTTGACCTGCGACGACACCTCCCGCGTGGCTCAACTGCCCGGAAATCGGACACATTCGACGAGTTTTGGCTGAGATTAGTGCACTTCAGCGGCTTTGTTGGTAGTAGTTGCAGCGGCCCCCGCGTTCGTGCACGCCTTGTACGAGCGCTACTGAAGGGACTGGGGCGGCGGACTGGATGAAACCGGCTCGCGAAATCGGGACCCCCGTGGAACCCGGCGGAGCCGACTAGGTACCGTCGCCGCACCGATCAAGAAAAACCCCACATCACGGAGGACATGGTGGCCCTTCCCCAGCTGACCGAGGAGCAGCGGGCAGCAGCTCTGGAAAAGGCGGCTGCCGCCCGTCGCGCCCGAGCTGAGCTCAAGGAGCGCCTCAAGCGAGGTGGAACCACGCTGGCGGAGGTCCTGAAGACCGCCGACAACGACGAGGTCCTGGGCAAGATGAAGGTCTCCGCCCTGCTCGAGGCCCTGCCCGGCGTGGGCAAGGTGCGCGCTCAGCAGATCATGGAGCGGCTGGAGATCGCCAACAGCCGTCGGCTGCGCGGGCTGGGTGAGCGGCAGCGCAAGGCACTGCTCTCCGAGTTCAGCGGCGAGTGATCGACGCACAAACCGGCGCTGAGCCGAGGACCGTCCGCCAGGGCGAGCCTCGGCTCACCGTCGTTTCCGGGCCGTCCGGGGTCGGTAAGTCCAGCGTGCTCAGCGAGGTGCGCCGGCGCGCCCCGGAGATCTACTTCAGCGTGTCCGCGACCACCCGCCCGCCCCGGCCGGGGGAGATCGACGGGGTGCACTACCACTTCGTCGACACCGCGGAGTTCGAGCGGATGATCGCCGCCGGCGAGATGCTCGAGCACGCCCGCTACGCGGGCAACCTCTACGGCACGCCGCGCAAGCCGGTGGAGGAGGCGCTGGCTGCGGGTCGGCCGGCGGTGCTGGAGATCGAGCTGCAGGGGGCGCGCCAGGTGCGCCGCGCCATGCCGGACGCGCAGCTGGTGATGCTGCTGCCGCCGTCGTGGGAGGTGCTGGTGGAGCGGCTGACCGGACGCGGCACCGAGCCGGCCGAGGTCGTCGAGCGGCGGTTGGCGACCGCACGCGAGGAGCTGGCGGCCGAATCGGAGTTCGACGCGACGGTCGTCAACGCCGACGTGCAGGTCGCGACCAGCGAATTGCTACGATTGATACTCGGCCGCGAGCAGTGAACGCGCCCATGAGCAGGCTCCGTGGGCAGCATCGCACCGCCGCCCCAGAGCTTGACGCTGACATCCACGAGGAGCAGGAGCCACTCACGTGAGCACTCCCAGCGCGCTGGCTGCGCTCAACAGCAGCCCGTCGACCAACACCGCCGAGGGCATCACCTACCCGCCGATCGACGACCTGCTGGAGCAGGTCAGCTCGAAGTACGCTCTGGTGATCTACGCGGCGAAGCGGGCGCGGCAGATCAACGACTACTACGCGCAGCTCGGCGAGGGCCTGCTGGAGTACGTCGGTCCGCTGGTCGAGCCGGGCCCGCGGGAGAAGCCGCTGTCGATCGCGCTTCGCGAGATCCACGCGGGCGTGCTCGAGCACACCGAAGGCGAGTGACGACCGGGCGCACCGGGGACCGCCCGCGGGTGGTCCTCGGCGTCGGCGGCGGCATCGCCGCTTACAAGGCGTGCGAGGTGCTGCGGCGGCTGACCGAATCCGGGCACGAGGTCCGGGTGGTGCCCACCGAGGCGGCGCTGCGGTTCGTCGGCGCGGCCACCTTCGAGGCGCTGTCCGGGCAGCCGGTGGAGACCGGCGTGTTCGCCGACGTCGAAGAGGTCCCGCACGTGCGCCTCGGGCAGCAGGCGGACCTGGTCGTCGTCTCCCCGGCCACCGCCGACCTGCTGGCGCGTGCTGCGCACGGGCTGGCCGACGACCTGCTCACCTCGACGCTGCTCACCGCCCGGTGCCCGGTGCTGATGGTGCCGGCGATGCACACCGAGATGTGGGAGCACCCGGCGACGCAGGACAACGTGGCGCTGCTGCGCCGCCGCGGTGTGGTGGTCGCCGAGCCGGACAGCGGTCGGCTGACCGGCGCCGACACCGGCAAGGGCCGCCTGCCCGACCCGGCCGAGATCGTCGACCTGGCGCGACTGCTGCTGGCCGAGCCGACGGCGCTGCCGCGCGACCTGGAGGGCCGCCGCGTGGTGATCTCCGCCGGGGGCACGCGTGAGCCGCTGGACCCGGTGCGCTACCTCGGCAACCGCTCGTCCGGCCGTCAGGGCTACGCGCTGGCGCGGGTCGCCGCGCACCGCGGCGCGGACGTCACGCTGGTCGCCGCGCACACCGCCGACCTGGTCAACCCGGCCGGGACGCGCGTCATCCGGGTGGGCACCGCCGAGGAGCTGCGGTCGGTGATGCTGGCCGAGTCCGACGGGGCCGACGTGGTGGTGATGGCCGCGGCCGTCGCCGACTTCCGGCCGGTGTCGCAGGCCGAGCACAAGATCAAAAAGACCGATCGGGACCCGGAGCCGGTGGTGCTGACCCGCAACCCCGACGTGCTCGCCGAGCTCGTCGAGGCGCGCAACGCCGGCAAGCTGGCCGTGTCACTGATCGTCGGTTTCGCCGCCGAGACCGGCGACGCCACCGCCTCGGCGCTCGACCACGGCCGCGCCAAACTGGCCCGCAAGGGCTGTGACCTGCTGGTCGTCAACACCGTCGGTGACGGGCGGGCCTTCGAGGTCGAGGACAACGCCGGCTGGTTGCTCGGCGGCGACGGCACCGAGCAGCCCATCCCGTACGGTGCGAAATCACGCCTGGCGGCCACATTGTGGGATGCTGTGAACCGGCAGCTGTCCCGCCAGTAGGGTGATCCGAGCACGTCATTCACCGTGCATGTCCGCGAGCAGTTCTTCAGGGAGAGTCGTGAGCCAGCAGTCGGACCTGCGCACCGGGCGCAGGTTGTTCACCAGTGAGTCGGTGACCGAGGGGCACCCGGACAAGATCTGCGACGCGATCAGCGACTCGATCCTGGACGCGTTGCTGGCGCAGGACCCGCGGTCGCGGGTCGCCGTGGAGACCCTGGTGACCACCGGCCAGGTGCACGTGGCTGGCGAGGTGACCACCGAAGCCTACGCCGACATCCCGACCATCGTGCGCGAGAAGATCCTGGAGATCGGCTACGACTCCTCCGCGAAGGGCTTCGACGGCAACTCCTGCGGCGTGAACGTGGCGATCGGGTCGCAGTCGCCGGACATCGCGCAGGGCGTGGACGTCGCGCACGAGACCCGCGTCGAGGGCGTGATCGACGAGATCGCCAAGCAGGGCGCCGGTGACCAGGGCCTGA
>NZ_BMMT01000026.1 GCF_014646075.1 Saccharopolyspora thermophila | reverse complement strand
AACCATCATCAAACAACTCTATCGCCGCCGCACGCTGCTCCGCGGTCAACGAACTACGCCCAGCCAAACCACCGCTCCCCGATGATCGGAACTGAATTCCACAGTCCAACCACCGGGGACCAGTTCAACCTGACTGGGTGGAAGGTGCCGTTCCCACCGGATCAGGGGTGGAAGTCGGCGGGCAGGGCCGCGGCCCAGTCGGCGGCCAGGTCACGCGTGGTCATGCCGGTCTCCTCGCGCAGGATGGCGTCCACTTCACCGGGGTCCCGGGTGAGCGCGACGCGGCGGTAGAGATGCACCAGGCGGGGTTCGCCGAGACGCTCGGCCAGGTGCCGGACCACCGACCAGGACTGCTGGTAGGCCAGGTCGAGGCGGCGGCCGCCCTGGTGGAAGTCGCCATCGTCGGGCAGGTCGTGCGGCGGGCCGTCCTCCCGCAGCCGCCGCACCAGCTCCGGGGCGATGTCGGGCGGTGCCACGCCGCTCTCGCGGTACCCGACGTAGTCGGCGAAGCCCTCCAGCATCCACCTCGGAGCGCCTTCGACGGTGTCCGCGCGGGCCGCGATGTGCGTGATCTCGTGCCGCAGCACCACGCCCAGCGCGGCATCGGAGAGCTGTTCGGCCGCCCTCGGAGTCAGCACCACGCGCGGCCCTTCCACACGCCGCGCGGCCGTGTCCACCCGGTCGGCCACCGCGACCGCCGCGATGCCCTCCACGGCGAACTCGGGGCCGACAAGGGCGCGCAGTTCCTCCGCGGTCTCCGCCAGCACTACGCCGACCCGCTGCGACCAACCGGTGCCCCACACCTCGGTCACGTCGGCGACCGCGGCCCCCAGCAGCCGGGCCACCCGCTCCACCGCGGCCGCCCGGTGGCCGATGACCAGGCCGGACGGGGGGCGCGCGACGTGGCACGGGCCGAAATCCCAGGGACCGCGCCAACCCCGCGACGAGCCGTTGCCGCGGTCGTCGGCGACGTACCACGAGCCGCCGCGGCGGGCGAAGACGTAGCCGAGCGGGCGTCGCGTCGGCACGCTGTCCACATTGGCCAGCGCGTATTGGAACCGAACCGGCGGAACCCATGTGTCGGTGGCGAGGCCGGGCTCCGCCGTGCTGTCCAGTTCGAAGGACAGCTGCGCGAACGGTATCGCCGCGAGGTTGCGGAACAGCGCGAGCTGGTGCTGCTGGAAGTCCGCGGGCGCGAGCGGGTCCACTGTGGCCGAGAACGCCGCTTCGTCCCTGCGGAGCACCGCATCGGCCCGCCGCTCCAGCAACGCCCGCACCGCTGATCCCGGGGCGAGCCCGGACCGCCCGGCCACGGGCGCCGGTGCCGCGGGCTGCGACTCGGGCAGGGAAACACCGCTCACCCCGACCAGCACCGCGGCGGCAGCCACCGCGGCAAGCCATCCGCGAAACTTCCCCGAGCCAGGCACAGGGCGCATGGTAAGCGGGATCACACGGACCGGTTCGAGCGCCCCCGGACGCGGCGGGGCTGGCACCCGCTGGTACCGGCCCCGCGCAACGGCTTTCGCTCAGTGCCTGGCTGCGGCTGTTCAGCCCACGATGCGGCGGATCGCCGTCACCGGGCCGATGTTGCGGTAGTTGGTCACCTTGACGACGTCACCCGTGGTCGGGGCGTGCACCGCCTTGCCGTTGCCGATGTACATGGCCACGTGGCTGACCGGGCTGTAGTAGAAGATCAGGTCGCCCGGCTTGAGCTGGCTGGCCGACACGGCGCGGCCCTGCGTGACCTGGGTCTTGGTGGAGCCGCCAATGGTCACCCCGGCCTGCTTGTAGGCCCAGTAGGTCAGACCCGAGCAGTCGAAGGTGGACGGGCCCTTGGCACCCCACACGTAGGCGGAGCCCTGCTTGCTCAGCGCGGCGTTGACCGCCGCGATCGCGGCGCCGGAACCAGCGACCGAGCCGACACCGGTCTCACCATCGGTGATCAGGGACGCGCGGTCGGCGTCGGTCAGCTCGGCGAGCCGCTCCTTGAGCCTGTCGATCTGCTCGTCGACCTCCCTGGACTTCTGTTCCAGTTCGGCGGCGATGCGGGCGGCGTCCGCCTCGGCCTGCGCGGCGCGGTTGCGGGCGTCCTGTGCGGTCCGCTCGGCGGTCTCGGCCTGCTCGGTGGCCGAGGCAAGCGCGCGGATCGCGTCGTTGTTGTCCTTGGCCAGCACTTCCAGCGCGGACGCACGGTCCAGGAAGTCATCCGGGGTTTCGCTCACCAGCAGGGCGGAGAGCTTGTTCAGCCGCGCACCCTGGTAGGAGGCGTGGGTGAGCTTGTCGACCTGGCCGCGGAACCGCTCTTCCTCGGCCCGGGCCTGATTGGCGACCTGTTCGGCCTGGAAGGCTTCCGCGTTGGCGCGGTCGAGTTCGGCCTTCTTGGCCTCGTGGTCGTCCTCTGCCTTCTTCTTTTCTTCGACGAGCTGCTCGGCCTGGTGCTGGAGCTCCCGCACCTGCTTGGCAGCGTCCGATGCGTTGTCGGGAAGTTGCGGGTCTGCGAGAGCCGGCCCGGAGGTCATGCCGACGACGGCTGCGACCGCCGTTGCGGCGAGGGCGCCTCGCAGAGAACGCTTCAGTCCGTGCGACGCCACGTCGCGCACTGCTCCTCACTGCTTCTCTGCCCGCCTACCGGTGCGGATGCCCCCGTATCCGTCCGGTTCGACTCCCCGACAAGCCGATTCGGCGGTGCCTCGCGCGCCGCCCTGTCTGGCAGCTGATCGCCACGAGGTCCCGGTTAGGTTACGAAAGGTGAGGCGCAAGGTCCAGAAGCGGGGCCAAAAATTTGTGCAACAGCGCACAAGACCTCTAACGGAGGAGAGTCCTTCGCTCACCGTGACTGCATATTCGGCCCCGTCTACCTGGAATTGTGATGATTGCCGTCACTCCGTGGGACGATCGAGGGGGGCGCGGTGAGCGACTATGAGATCGACCACGCACCCGCGGATCGGCGAGCGGTCGCTCGGTGTCGCCGAACGACTAGAACCGCCGCAGCCGGGCCAGCAGCAGCGCCGACGGCACCGCGTACGCGCCGCGCCGCCGCACCGAGGCCACCACCGCCCGATCCGAGGTGGCCACGACGACCTGCCGGCCCTTCGGCTCCGCGGAGACGAGGTCGCGGATCACGTCGTCGGCCTGCACCCCGGGTTCGCTGAACAGCACCCGCACCCCGCGCGGCCCCGTGCTGGGCACCGCCAGCACGTCGGCCCCGTCGAACACCACGGTGACCTCCGCACCGGTCCGCGCGGCGAGCGCGGCCAGCTGGTGCGAGAGCCGGTCGCGCTGGTCGGACAGCGGCAGTTCCGGGTAACCGGTCTTGGTCACGTTGTAGCCGTCGACGATCAGGTGCACCGCGGGCAACGCCAGCAACCGGTCCAGGGCGGCGATGTCCGGCACCTCGCCGGTGGCCCCGGAATGCGCCCGCACGCGCTGCACGACGTCCGCGGGCCGCGGCCCGGTCCCGCTCGCCCCGAGCTCGCGCCGCAGGCCGCCCACGGCGCCCTCCAACGTCTCCAGCAGCAGCGCCAGCCGTACCTCGTCGCCCTGCCGGGCTTCTCGGGCGGCCTGCCGCGCCACCTCGACCTCGGCGCTCGCGCGATCCGCGCGGCGGCGCTCCTCCTGCGCTCGCGCGCGCTCCCGATCGCGCTCCGCGGTGATCTCCGCCACCGCGGCGTCGCGCTCCGCGCGCACCACCTCCAGCTCGCTCCGCGCCTGCTCCGCGGCGTCCTTCGCTTCCTTCAACCGGACTCCCTGCTCGCGCAGGCGCTTGCGGAGCCGGTCGGCCTCGGCGCTGTTCTCGCCGCCGATGCGTTCGGCGGCCTGCTTCGCCTCGGTGAGTTCGGTGCGCAGCCGCTGCACCTCGGCCGCAAGGCGCTCGGCGCGGGCTGCCGCCGAGTCGCGCTCGCCGCGCAGCCGGCCCTGTTCGCTGCGGAACGCGATCAGTTCCGCGTAGTGGGGCGCGGTCGGCGAGCCCTGCAGCGCTGCGGCGGCGGCGACCACGAGGGGGTCGGGGTCGTCGAGGGACAGCGCTGCGGGCTGGTGGGTGCGGCACCAGTCGACGACCGCGGTACGGAACACCCCGGAGTCGCGAAGGGCCGCGAGGAGCGCGGACTGGCCGAGCTTGGCGCGCTTGGCCGGGGTGAAGCGGACCACCGGTCGCAGTTGCGCGGGGACGTCCGACGGGCGCATCTCGCCCAGGGCTCCGGCGGCCAGTTCGGCCAGCCGCTGCCGCAGTGGCCCGGCGAGTGCGTCCCAGTCGAGCACAACACCACCGGTCTGCTGTGCACTGTCCACAGCAGACTGGTCCGGGGTGGGGGCGTCGTCCGCCCCCGAGGTCGGTGGTGCCACCCTCATAGGCTAATGGCTGCGGCTGCGGTTCCCGCATCCACCGGCCCTGTCGGTAGCGGGACGTACGGTGATCACCGATGTCCGCGCACCCACAACTGTCCTTCGACGAGCTCGCCGGTACCGAGGAAGTCCCGCTGCACGAGGTCACGTTCGTGATCGTCGACCTGGAGACCACCGGCGGTGACCGCGCCCGGGACGCCGTCACCGAGATCGGCGCGGTGAAGGTCCGCGGCGGCGAGGTGCTCGGCGAGTTCGCCACCCTGGTCAACCCGGAGCGCGGCATCCCGCCCTCGATCGTGGCGATCACCGGCATCACCGAGGCGATGGTCGTCGACGCGCCGCGACTGGACAGCGTGCTTCCGGCGTTTCTGGAGTTCTGCCGCGGCAGCGTGCTGGTGGCGCACAACGCCCCGTTCGACATCGGGTTCCTGCGCGCCGGGTGCGAGCGGCTCGGCCTGCGGTGGCCCAAGCCGCAGGTGGTGGACACCGTGCGGCTGGCCCGGCGGGTGCTGACCCGCGACGAGACGCCCAACTACAAGCTGGGCACGCTGGCCCGCGTGCTCAACGCCCGCACCGAGCCGGTGCACCGCGCGCTGGACGACGCCCGGGCGACCGTGGACGTGCTGCACTCGCTGCTGGAGCGGGTCGGCTCGCTCGGGGTGCGGACCCTGGAGGACCTGCTCGAGCACCTGCCGGACGTCACGCCCCACCAGCGCCGCAAGCGCGGTCTCGCCGACGGCCTCCCCCACGCACCGGGCGTCTACCTGTTCCGCGGCCCCGGCGACGAGGTGCTGTACGTGGGGACGGCGACCGACCTGCGGCGGCGGGTCCGGCAGTACTTCACCGCCGGGGAGCGGCGCAGCCGGATCAAGGAGATGGTCGCCCTCGCGCACCGGGTGGACCACGTGACCTGCGCGCACCCGCTCGAGGCCGAGGTCCGCGAGCTGCGGCTGCTGTCCGCGCACCAGCCGCGCTACAACCGGCGCTCGAAGTTCCCGCAGCGCGCCTGGTGGATTGTGCTCACCGACGAGCCGTTCCCCAGGCTGTCGATCGTGCGCACCCCGAAGCAAGACGCCCTCGGGCCCTTCGTGTCGCGGCAGGCGGCGGCTGAAGCCGTGGAAGCGCTCCAGGCCGCCACCTCCGTGCGGCGCTGCACCGAACGGATCCCGGCCCGCGATCCCCGGGGCCGCCCGTGCGCCCTGTACGAGTTGGGGCGCTGCGGGGCGCCCTGCGCGGGACGGCAGAGCGTCGCCGAGTACGAGCCCGCGGTGGTCTCCATCCGGGAGGTCATCCAGGGCCGCAGCGACGCCGTCCTGGACCGCCTGCGGGGTGAGCTGGACCGCCTGTCGGACGCGCAGCGCTTCGAGGACGCCGCGGTGCACCGCGACCAGCTGGCGGCGCTGGTGCGCTCCCTGGACCGGGGGCAGCGGCTGGCGGCGTTGACCGCCGTCCCCGAACTCGTCGCCGCCCGACCGGACGGCCGCGGCGGCTGGCACCTGTCGGTGATCCGGCACGGCCGGCTCGCCGCCGCGGGCACCGCGCGTCGCGGTGTCCCACCGATGCCGGTGGTGGACCTGCTGCAGGCGTCGGCGGAGACGGTGCTGCCTGGCGCCGGGCCGCTGCACGGCACGACCGTCGACGAGGCGCGCGTCGTCTACCGCTGGCTGACCACGGGCGGCACCCGCCTGGTGCGCACCGCGGTGCCGTGGACCGAGCCGGCGGGGTGCGCGGGCTCGTGGCGCAACTGGCTGGACAAGGCGATCACGGGCCACACCCCCTACGCCGCCATCGACTGACCCGGCGCCCCCGCCCCAGCACGAAAGCCCCCGTGCCCACGCGCCGGGCCACCCGCGGATGGCTGAACAGGGATTTCCGAATTCAGGCAAACAAACCTGGAACTGGGCAAACTTGGGAATAAGGCGCGGTTGGCGGAACGAGGAAAGGGCACCTTCGACCGGGTGGTCGAAGGTGCCCTTCGCTCTGTGACTTCGGCTGGGCCGGGGTCCGGGTGCGGGCCCCGGGGGTTGCTCACTCGGTGGGCTGCTGCGGCTTGCCCGCGGTCAGCTCCTCGCGCTCCTGCAGCTCGCGGACCTCGTCCTCGCGGCGGGCCCGCTCCAGCGCCCGGCTCTCCTCCACCGGGTCCGGCCGCAGCAGGCTGCCCGGGACCGGGTGACCGGCCGCGCCCAGCTTGTTCATCTTCTTCGGCACCGGAGCGCCCTGGTAGGGCAGCGGCTCCGGGTGGCCGTGCTCGTCCACCGGACCCAGTGGCTGGTGGACCTCGATGAACTCACCGTGCGGCAGGCGCTTGATGATGCCGGTCTCGACACCGTGCTCCAGCACCTCCCGGTCGCTGCGCTGCAGGCCCAGGCACAGCCGGTACGTGAGGTAGTACGCCAGCGGCGGCAGCACCAGCAGGCCGATGCGGCCCGCCCACGTCATCGCGTTCAGCGAGATGTTGAACTGGAACGCGATGATGTCGTTGACACCCGAGATCATCAGCACGCCGAAGAACGTCAGCGCCATGACGCCCAGCGAGGTGCGGACCGGCACGTCACGCGGCCGCTGCAGCAGGTTGTGGTGCGCGTCGTCCTTGGTCAGCTTCCGCTCGATCGCCGGGTAGAAGATCGCGACCGTGAAGATCAGGCCCATGAACAGCACCGTCGGGAAGAACACCGCCGGGATGGTGAACGGCCCGAGGTAGACCTCCCAGGCGGGCCACAACCGGCTCGAACCGTCGGTCCAGATCATGTACCAGTCCGGCTGCGAGGCCGCCGAGATCTGCGAGGCGATGTACGGGCCGAGGTTCCAGATCGGGTTGATCTGGAAGACACCCGCCATGATCGCGCAGACGCCGACCACCATGGCGAAGAAGCCACCGGCCTTGACCGCGAACACCGGCATGATCCGCACGCCGACGACGTTGCCCTCGGTGCGCCGCACACCCGGGAACTGGGTGTGCTTCTGGTACCAGACCAGCGCCAGGTGCGCCGCGACCAGACCCAGGATCAGGCCCGGCAGCAGGAACACGTGGAACAGGTAGAACCGCGGGATCAGGTCGGTGCCGGGGAACTCCGAACCGAACAGGATCCAGTGGATCCAGGTGCCCACCACCGGGATCGACATCACGATGCCGGAGGCGATACGGACACCGGTGCCGGACAGCAGGTCGTCCGGCAGCGAGTAGCCGGTGAAGCCCTCGAACATGCCGAGGATGAACAGCGTGACGCCGATCATCCAGTTCGTCTCACGCGGCCGCCGGAACGCGCCGGTGAAGAAGATGCGCAGCATGTGCGCCACCATCGACGCCATGAACAGCAGCGCCGCCCAGTGGTGCAGCTGGCGGGCGAACAGACCGCCGCGGACCTCGAAGGAGATGTTCAGCGCGCTCTCGAACGCCCGCGACATCTCCACGCCGCGCAGGTTGGTGAACACGCCCTGGTACTCGACCTCCTGCATCGAGGGGTCGAAGAAGAACGCCAGGTAGGTGCCCGTGACCAGCAGCAGGATGAACGTGTAGAGCGCGATCTCGCCGAGCAGGAACGACCAGTGCGTCGGGAAGACCTTGTTCAGCTGCCGCCGCAGGCCGGGAGCCAGGCGGTACCGCGAGTCCAGCTCGTCGGCCGCCTGCGCGGCCTTGCGGTACAGCCTGCTCTCTCCCTTCGTGGGCGTGGTGATCGAACTCATGACTTACGCTCCCAGTACGCCGGACCGACGGGCTCGATGAAGTCGCCTTTCGCCACGAAGTAGCCGTCCTCGTCCACCGTGATCGGCAGCTGGGGCAGCGCACGGGTGGCCGGGCCGAACACCGGCTTGGCATAGGTGTTGACCACGTCGAACTGCGACTGGTGGCACGGGCAGAGCAGGCGCCCGGTCTGCTGCTCGAACAGCGAGGTCGGGCAGCCCAGGTGCGTGCAGATCTTCGAGTAGGCGTAGTAGTCGCCGTAGTTGAAGTCCTCCTGCCCCTTGCGCTTGATCGGCTTGCTGCCGGGGCGGAGCCGGATCAGCATGACCGGCGCGTCGCCCTTGCGCATCGAGGAGACGAGCTCGTGCTCGTTGTGCCGCATGGACTCCCGGAACGGGAAGACCGTCTCGAAGCCGCCGGCGTCGATGTCCTCCGGGCGCACCAGCGAGACCTCGTGCGGGTCGCCGGTGTCGCGGCGCAGGTAGGTCTTCTCGCCGGTCTCCGACAGCCAGCCGGTGTGCAGCAGGGACGCCTGTCCCTGCTCGGCCCACGGGTTGCGGACCAGGCCGCCGAGGGCGAAGACCCCGGCGCCGACGCCGAACGCCCCGATACCGAAACCGGCGGTGCGCTTGATCATCGACCGGCGGGCGATGCCGCTGCGCTCGCCCGCGTCGGCCAGCAGCGCGGCCGTGGTCTGCCGGTCCACCTCGCTGGAGCCGTGGCCGTCGTGACGCTGCTGCACGGCGACCTCGTGCGGGATGAACTTCTTCTGGTACTGCACCACGCCGATGCCCACGGCCAGGATCGCCAGGCCGAAGAAGAAACCGATCAGCGGGTTGTACAGCGAATAGATGAAGTGCGCGGTCGGGTCCGACGGTGGCTGGTAGCCCCACGGCCAGAAGACGAAGACCGCGATGAACGCCAGTGCCGACAGACCGGCGAGCGCGAACCAGGCGGCAACCGAGCGCTCCGCCCGGCGCTCCGCGCGGGTGCCCTTGACGGGCCAGTTGTCCCGGTACTCGACGAGTTCGACGTCGTCGAGGGCCAGGCCGAGCCGGACCTTCTCTTCACGGCTCATCTCGGCCAGTTCGGCCTCGGTGTAATCCTTCTTCTGCTCACTCATGCCCTGGCTCCGATCCACAGGGTGAGGCCGATCAGCGCGCCGAGCCCGACGACCCACGCGATCACCGTCTCCGGCCCCGGCCCGTAGCCGCCGAGGTCGTTACCACCGGGGTTGTTGTTCCCGTTGGTCACCGACTTGATGTAGGCGATGATGTCCTTCTTCTCCTCCGGCGTGAGCTGCCGGTCCGAGAACTTCGGCATGTTCTGCGGGCCGGTGAGCATCGCCTCGTAGATGTCCTGCTCGGTGGCCTGGTGCAGGTTCGGCGCGAACTTGCCGGAGGACATCGCGATGCCCCGGCCGGTGAAGTTGTGGCAGGACGCGCAGTTGAGCCGGTAGAGCTCACCACCGCGGGCGGGGTCATCGCCCTGCAGCGCCTTGCCGGTCTCCTTTGGCGACTCCGGGCCACCGCCGTAGGTCTGCACGTAGGCGGCCAGCGCGTCGATCTCCTCCGGGGAGAACTTCGGTGGCTTGCGCATCGCCTGCGCCTCCTGGCGCACCATCGGCATCCGGCCGGTGGAGACCTGGAAGTGCACAGCCGCCTCGCCGACGCCAACCAGGCTCGGCCCGCGGTCCTGGACGCCCTGCAGGTTGGCGCCGTGGCAGGTGATGCAGGCGTTGTTGTAGAGCTGCTCGCCCTGCCTCACCAAAGCCGGGTCCGCGGCGGCGTGCGCGGTCTGCGGCTCGGGAGTCACGACGGTGTACAGCCCACCGGCACCCACCAGCGCGATGCCCAGCGCCAGTACACCGGAGATCCGCCGCTTAAGCTTCGAGCCCGCGCGGTTCCGTTTCTTGTTGGTGGTCATGAGTGCGGCAACCCTTGCTGTCCGGTTGGGGGTGTTCGGTTTCGACCTCGCGTTGAGAAGCCGATCATCAATGCGACATGGCTCCAGCCATCAGGGGACGAGGTAGATGACGGCGAACAGGCCGATCCACACGATGTCCACGAAGTGCCAGTAGTACGACACCACGATGGCGGCGATCGCCTGTGCGGGCGTGAACTTGCTGAGCTTCGTCCGGATGATCAGGAAGACGAAGGCGATCAGCCCGCCGATGACGTGCAGCCCGTGGAAGCCGGTCGTCATGTAGAAGACGGTCCCGTAGGCCGACGACGCGATCGTGGTCGCGTGCTCGGTGATCAGCTGGTAGTACTCACCGGCCTGCCCGAGCACGAAGACCGTGCCCATGATCAGCGTGATCACGTACCACCGGCGGAGACCGAAGACGTCACCCCGCTCCGCCGCGAACACGCCCCACTGGCAGGTGAACGAGGACGCCACCAGGATGATCGTGAACGGGAGGGCGTACGGGAGGTTCAGGTGAGTGGGCGGTGGTGGCCACTCGCCCTCGTTCTGCGCCTTCACCGTGAAGAACATGGCGAAGAGCCCAGCGAAGAACATCAGCTCGCTGGCCAACCAAACGATGGTGCCCACGCTGACCATGTTCGGCCGGTTCAGCGAGTGCACGCGTTGACTGATTGAGGGCGCTGCCGTTGTCACGCGACGCATTATGTCTTGCACGTTTTCCCCTCGCGCCTTCGGGTCCGGAGGTCTGCCGCAGGGTGATCGGATTGCGACCCGGAGGTGACGCACCGTGAAAGGAATCCGCGCGCGCTGGACGGCACTGCGAGCCGCCCGGCGGGCCCGCCGCAAGCCTCTGATCAGCGCAGACGACCCCGACCTGCGAGTGGTGGCGATCGCCTACGACGAGACCGAGGCAGCCTCGGCCGCACTCGCCCGGGCAACCGACTGGTAACCCGATCTACCTGCGGTGTTGCGTCACCACCTGGCCCTGCCGGCGGGATCGGTACCGGACGCCCGCGCCCTGCTGGCCGCCGACGGCTGGGAGCTGCGGCCCGGCGGGCGGGGCACGGAGTGCGCGGCGCCGGAGCTGACCCCGCTGGTCGCTCTCCGTGTTCAGGAACTCGACGCGTTACATTGCTCACAGGAGAGCTCGCGGATGGCCGGGCTGGCCCAGCGGCACGGCGGTCAGTCCTTCGGCTGGGACGCACTGCAACCGGCGGCGCGGTAGATCACTTCGGCCGGGCGGCTACTGTTCGCCCCGGTCGGGTCGATAGCATGCGGGAATATTCGGCGGTACGTCCGCCGGCCCTGCGCCGACCAGCTAGGAGCTGTCGATGAGCACACAGACAACGAACGTCCTCGTGTTCAGCCATCGCCCCGAGGTCCGGGAGGCGATCATCACAGCGGTCGGGCACCGGCCCGCTCCCGACCTGGGACGGCTGCGCTACATCGAGGCCGGCACGGTGGCCGATGTGCTCAGCGAGGTCGACGCGGGCAACGCGGACCTGGTGATCCTGGACGGCGAGGCGCAGCCGACCGGCGGCATGGGCGTGTCCCGGCAGCTCAAGAACGAGATCGCGCAGTGCCCGCCGGTGATCGTCGCGGTGCGCCGCAAGGACGACCGGTGGCTGGCGACCTGGTCGCTGGCGGATGCCGTCCTCGTGCACCCGCTCGACCCGCTCGCGGCGGCCGAGACGGTGGCCGAGGTGCTGCGCACGCAGGGCAAGCCGGTACCGGCGTGAGGCGGCCTTCGCGGCCGGAACGACTCTGAAGGAAGATCGTGGGGACCATGGCGGGGAACTGGGCAGGACTGCTGAGCAGCCTGGTCGCGGGTGAGGACCTCTCCGCGGAGGACACCGCCTGGGCGATGGACCTGATCATGACGGGTGAGGCGACCCCGGCGCGGGTCGCGGCCTTCGTGGTCGCACTGCGCGCCAAGGGCGAAACGCCCGCCGAGGTCCGCGGCATGGCCGACGCGATGCTCAGGCACGCCCGGCCGCTGGAGATCACCCGACGCGCGGTGGACGTCGTCGGCACCGGCGGTGACCGCTCGGGCAGTGTGAACATTTCCACCATGGCCTCGATCGTGCTGGCCGCCTCCGGCATCACCGTGGTCAAGCACGGCAACCGCGCCGCGTCGTCGAAGTGCGGCACCGCGGACGTGCTGGAGGAGCTGGGGGTGGCCATCGACCTGCCGCCGGAGGGCGTGCGGCGTTGCGTCGACGAGGTCGGCATCGGCTTCTGCTTCGCGCCGGTGTTCCACCCGGCGATGAAGCACGCCGCCGGGCCGCGCCGCGAGATCGGCATCCCGACCGCGTTCAACGTGCTGGGGCCGCTGACCAATCCGGCCCGTCCGGCGGCCGGGCTGATCGGCTGCGCGGATGTGCGGATGGCGCCGGTAATGGCGGAGGTCTTCGCCGCGCGCGGTAACTCCGCGCTGCTGGTGCGCGGCGACGACGGCATGGACGAGATCACCACCACGGCGGGCAGCTCGGTGTGGGTGGTGCACGACGGAGCGGTCTGGGAGGAGCGGATCGATCCGCGGGAGTTCGGCATCGCCTACAGCCAGCCGGAGGACCTGCGGGGCGGCGACGCGACGGTGAACGCCAAGGTGGTCCACGAGCTGCTGGCGGGTGCCCCAGGTCCGGTGCGCGACGCCGTGCTGATCAACGCCGCGGGCGCGGTGGTCGCCTACGAAGGCCCCGGCGCGGACCTGAGCGCCCAGCTCGGCGCCGGCCTGGAGCGAGCGGCCCGCGCGATCGACTCGGGAGCCGCGGCGGAACTCCTGGACCGCTGGGCGACCCGCTCCACAGCCCTCCGCGCCGAACTCGGCGCCTGAGCCGGCTGTGCACTGGCCTGCTCCGGACGCAGACCCACCTGATCCCGTCAGGCAAGCGGTGTTAGCCGCTGAACCACCCGCGGGTTCTCAGACGCCGTCTCGCACGGAATGCGGTGATACGCGATGCCCGCGGTCCCGCGGCGAGACGGCGTCTGAGGCTCCGCCAAGCGGCCACCTGCGTAGCCCGGGATGAGACTCACTCCTCGAGGCCGATGGAGAAGGTGGCCTCGGTGTCCTTGCGGGAGTAGGAGCGAAAGGCGATGTGGGTGTCCGTGCCCAGGACGCCCGGCACCTTGTTGATGCGCCCAGGCACGATGTCGGCCAGGTCCTCGTGGCGGGAGACCCGCAGGATGGCGATGAGGTCGACGTCACCGGCGCAGGAGTACACCTCGTCCACACCGTCGAGGTCGGCGATCTCCTGGGCCGCCTCGGTGAGGCGGTCGGCGGTGGTCTGGATCAGCACGATCGCGGTGATCACGGTGGTGAACCTCCTGTTCAGCGGTGAACTGCGAAGATCCTAGAACGCCGCAGGCCCCCGGTCCGACCTGGACACGGGGGCCTGCGCGCGGCTGCTTGTCAGTGGTGGTTCGGACCGGTGTGGTACTCGAACACCAGCCCGGCGACCATGATCAGCACGAAGCCGACCGCGATCACGATCATCCACACGTGGAAGAACGCCACGGCGATTCCGGCGAAGGCGGCGGCGGCGGCCAGACCCACCGGCCAGTAACTGCCGGGGCTGAAGAAGCCCAGCTCGCCCGCACCGTCGCTGATCTCGGCGTCCGGGTTGTCCTCCGGCCGGGCCTCGATGCGCCGGGCCACGAAGGAGAAGTAGCTGCCGATGATCAGCGCCAGGCCGCCGACCAGGAGCAGCGCCACGGTGCCCACCGGCTCCTTGGCCCAGACCCCGTACACGATCGCGGACAGGAAGAAGAACAATGTGATGACGTTGAAGATCCTGGCTTCGACCTTCATGGAGTCCTCGCTCTCACGCCTCGCGCCCCGTCGAGGGCACCCCTACTTGGTTCCGCTCTGACCGGAGGGGGCTCCGCCGGTGCGGTCGGTGTTGAACGGAACGCCGGTCACCGCGTACGGAGTGCACAGCTCGCCGCAGTTCATCTCGCGCAGCGCCTCCGCGGCGGTGTACGGCTGGCCGGTCTGCGGGTTGATCTGCGTCCGCAGCTGCATGTACCGGTCGAACTTGTCCGGCGACAGCGCGCGGACCTCGAAGTTCATCATCGCGTGGTAGGTGCCGCACAGCTCGGCGCAGCGGCCCACGAACGCGCCCTCGCGATCGATGGTGTTCTGGAAGACGTTGTCCTGGTTGTTCTTCTCCGGGTGCGGGAAGGTGTCCCGCTTGAAGTGGAACTCCGGCACGAAGAACGAGTGGATGACGTCGGTGGAGCTCACGTGGTACTCGATGCGCCTGCCGGTGGGCAGGACCAGCAGCGGGATCTCGCTGCTGCTGCCGACGGTGCGAACCGGCTGGCCGTCCGGCGTCCGGTGCTCGGGGTAGTTGAACTCCCAGTTCCACTGGAACGAGACCACGTTGACCGTCTCGTCCGGCTTGGCCGGTTTGGCCAGCACGTAGTTCTGGTTCACCGCCGTGAAGTAGAACAGCACGACCACCAGCACGAACGGGATCGCCGTGTAGATCAGCTCCAGCGGCAGGTTGTACTGGAACTGGCGGGGCAGCTCGTCGGTCTTCTTGCGGTGGAACGCCACCGTCCAGAAGATCAACCCCCACACGATCACACCCACCGCGAGTGCCGCGATGACCGACCAGGTCCACAGCTGCCGCATCGACTCGGCCTGGGGGGTGACGCCCTGAGGCCAGCCGAACCGCAGGACCTCGTCGGTCGTGCAGCCCGTGGCCGCGACACCAACCAGGCCGATCAGCCCAGTGACTTTGACCAGCCGTGGCACTCGGGTCCCCTCCTTCAGGCCCACTGCGCGACGCCTCCTCGTGCAAAACTCACCGCTGCGGCCGGATGACCCGAGCACCGTCACGCGGACGGGGGACGGATCGGCCGCCGGAATCCTGGGCAGAGCCTAGCCCAGGTGTAGCGGCGATACTGCTCCGGGGGCGTCGATCGCCGTTCCACGTGATCTCGCGGGCCCCGCGCGTGCAGCAACCAGGCGGGCGGACGGCATACTGGGACAGCCTGGGGGGCTGAAGAACACCGCCGACTCGGAGAGGTGCACCAGACGCGTGTGCGGCCTGCTTGGACTCATCTGTCCCACTGAAGAGAACGCCGGTCACGCCGTGAACGCCGTGGCGAATGCGCTGCCGTGTCAACGACACCGCGGACCGGACGAGAGCGACACCTGGCAGGGCGGCGAGGTGGTCTTCGGCTTCAACCGGCTGTCGATCATCGACCTTGAGCACTCCCACCAGCCGTTGACCTGGGGCCCGCCGGAGTCGCCCTGGCGCTACACGATCACGTTCAACGGTGAGATCTACAACTACCTCGAGCTGCGCGCCGAGCTGATCGAGCGCTTCGGGGCCCGGTTCGGCACCGACGGCGACACCGAGGTCATCGTCGCCGCGTACCACTACCTGGGCACCTCGATGGTCGGTCGGCTGCGCGGCATGTTCGCGTTCCTGATCTGGGACAGCGAACGCCGGGTGCTGTTCGGGGCACGTGACCCGTTCGGCATCAAGCCGCTGTTCTACGCGGCCGGTCCGGGCGGAGTGGCGTTCGCCAGCGAGAAGAAGAGCCTGCTGAGTCTGGCCAACACGCTGCGCATCGCCGAGGAGCTGGACCACAAGGCGCTGCAGCACTACCTGGTGCTCCAGTACGTGCCGGAGCCGGAGACGCTGCACCGGCAGATCCGCCGCATCGAGTCGGGCACGTCGTTCACCGTGTCCCCGGGCGGTCAGCTGGTCACCGAGCGGTACTTCCAGCCGAACTTCAGCCCCCGCCCGGTCCGCACCGACGCGGACGCGCGGCGGCTGCACGACGAGATCGTGAACGTGATGCGCGACTCAGTGGCCAAGCACATGCGCGCGGACGTCACGGTCGGGGCGTTCCTGTCCGGCGGCATCGACTCCACGGCCATCGCGGCGCTGGCCAAGGAGCACAACCCGAACCTGATCACCTTCACCACCGGCTTCGAGCGGCAGGGCTACTCGGAGGTGGACGTGGCCGCCGAGTCGGCGGCGGCGATCGGGGTCAAGCACGTGGTCCGTACCGTCTCCGCCGAGGAGATGATGGAGACGCTGCCGCTGATCGTCTGGTACCTCGACGACCCGGTGGCCGACCCGGCGCTGGTGCCGCTGTGGTTCATCGCCCGGGAGGCCCGCCAGCACGTCAAGGTGGTGCTGTCCGGGGAGGGCGCGGACGAACTGTTCGGCGGCTACACGATCTACCGGGAGCCGCTGTCGCTGGCGCCGTTCGAGAAGGTGCCGGGGGCGCTGCGCAAGGCGATGGGCAAGGTGTCCAGCGCCATCCCGGAGGGCGTGCGCGGCAAGGACCTGCTGCGCCGCGGTGCACTGAGCCTGGAGGAGCGCTACTACGGCAACGCGCGGATCTTCCGCGACGACCAGCTGCGCAGCGTGATGCGCGGGTTCGACCCGGGGGTGTCGCACAAGGACGTCACGGCGGGCCCGTACCGGCAGTCGGTGGGCTGGGACCCGGTGACCCGCATGCAGCACGTGGACCTGTTCACCTGGTTGCGCGGCGACATCCTGGTCAAGGCCGACAAGATGACCATGGCCAACTCACTGGAGCTGCGGGTGCCGTTCCTGGACCCCGAGGTGTTCCGGGTGGCCAGCACCATCCCGCTGGAGCAGAAGATCACCCGCGAGACCACGAAGTACGCGCTGCGCCAGGCGATGTACCAGGTGGTGCCCGCGCACGTGCTCAACCGCCGCAAGCTGGGCTTCCCGGTGCCGATCAGGCACTGGCTGCGGGACGAGATGCACGACTGGGCGCGCAACATCATCCAGCAGTCGCAGACGGACCACCTGCTCGACCGCACGGCGATCCTGCAGCTGCTGGAGGAGCACCGCTCGGGCGTGCTGGACCACAGCCGCCGCCTGTGGGCACTGCTGGTGTTCATGCTCTGGCACGGCATCTTCATCGAGGGCCGGCTCTCCCCGGAGGTTCCCGAACCCCACTACCCGGTCCGCCTCTGACCCGCGGCGAAGGGCCCGGCCCGCCCCACGGCGAGCCGGGCCCTTCGCGTGTCGGCGCGCGGTCAGGCGCAGTGTTCGAAGGGGCTGGTGTAGGACTTGCTGCCGACCGAGCCTCCCCACTTCACGCAGGTCGCGCCCGCCGCCTGGCGGACCGGACCCGCGTAGTAGGTGAAGTTGCCCGTGTCGGTCACCCTCGTCTTGCCCTGCACCTCCAGGAACGCCGACGTCGGGGACGCCGTGCCCAGGGACGTGGCCTTCAGCGTGACCACGCAGTTGTACCGGTTCGACGAGTTGTAGAGCAGGTAGACCGTGCCCGCTCCGGACAGTCCCGCCGAGTCGATCACCTGGTAGCCCGAACCGCAGACCTCCGTCGGCGTGTACGGGTTACCACTGCAGTTGTTCTTGCTGGTGAACGGCGTCTTGCCGTAGTACGGGACCGCAACGCCATCGAGGACAGCCTTGACCACCGTGCCGTTGTGGCGCTGCTCGTAGTGCAGATGCGGGCCGGTGACCCCGCCGGTGGCGCCCGCGGTGCCGATCTTGGCGCCGCGGCTGACCTTCTGCCCCACCTTCACGGTCTGGGTGGACAGGTGGGCGTAGCGGGTCCGCCAGCCGCTACCGTGGTCGAGTTCGACCCAGCGGCCGTAGCTGGTGTTGCCCTCGTTCTCGACGCGCGTCACGGTGCCCGCCGCCGAGGCCAGCACCGGCATCCCGGTGATGCCGTCCTTCTGGAAGTCCACCGAGTTCGGCGGGTTGTGGCCGCTGAAGGTCGCGGCCGTGACGGTCACCCCGCACTTGAACGGGACCTGGAAGTTGGGCGCGGCCGAGGCGGGCGCCTGCCCAAGTCCGACCACGCCCAACGTGGCGAGCGCGAGCGCCGCCACACCGCTTCCGATCCGTCGCAGCATGAACCACCTCCTGTACCAGGGGGCTTCATGCGACCACGACCGAACCGTGAGTAATAGACCTGTTTAGACGATTCTTGGTTAATCTTTGTCGTCGATCGACAGCCACACCGTGGTGGCTCCCGGCAGCACGCCGTCCCAGCCGGCACCGGCGTCGCTGCGGCACAGCAGCTGCCCGGGCACGTCCAGCTCCACCGCCGAGTCTCCGAAGTTCGTGGCGCAGACGAAGCCCGCTCCGCGCCGGAACACCAGCACCCCCTCCGGGGCGTCCAACCACTCCAGACCGCCGTCGCCCAGCGCGGGATGCTGCCTGCGCAGGGCCAGAGCGTCGCGGTACGTGGACAGCACCGAGCCGGGGTCGGCCTCCTGTGCGGACACGGTCAGCCGCGCCCACTCCCCCGGCACCGGGAGCCAGCTGCCGGCCGGGCCGAACCCGAACGGCGGCCGCGCCCCGGACCACGGCAGCGGCACCCGGCATCCGTCGCGCCCGCGCTCGGTGCCCCCGGACCGCTCCCAGATCGGGTCCTGCCGCACACCGTCCGGCAGGTCCAGCACCTCGGGCAGGCCGAGCTCCTCGCCCTGGTAGACGTACACCGAACCGGGCAGGGCGAAGCTGAACAGCGCGGCCGCGCGGGCCCGCCGCAGGCCGAGCTCGCCGCCCCCGTAGCGGGTCACCGGGCGCTGCACGTCGTGGTTGCCGAGCACCCAGGTGGTCGTCGCGCCGACCTGCGCGGTGGTGGCCAGCGAGTCGTCCACCACGGCGCGGAATCCGGCCGCCGACCACCGGGCCTCCAGCAGCGCGAAGTTGAACGCCTGGTGCAGCTCGTCGGACCGGACGTAGCGGGCCAGCCGTTCGCTGGTGGACGCCCATGCCTCCGCCACGCCGATGCGCCCGCCCGGGTAGGAGTCGAACAGCTCGCGCCAGTCGCGGTAGATCTCGTGCACCTCGTCCTGGTCGAAATAGGGCAGCTCGCCCCTGCCGAGCAGGGAGATCTGCTTGTCGAGCCCGGTGTCCGGCAGCTCCGGGTGCTTGATCATGCCGTGCGCGACGTCGATCCGGAACCCGTCCACCCCGCGGTCCAGCCAGAACTTCAGCACCTTGCGGAAGTCCGCGCGCACCTGCGGGTTACGCCAGTTGAGGTCCGGCTGCTGCGGGGCGAACAGGTGCAGGTACCACTGGCCGTCGGGCACCCGGGTCCACGCCGGACCGCCGAAGACCGATTCCCAGTCGTTGGGCGGCAGTTCGCCCTCGGCCCCGCGGCCGTCCCGGAACAGGTACCGGTCGCGCGCCGCGCTGCCCGGTGCCGCGGCCAGCGCCTCGGCGAACCACGCGTGCTGGTCGGAGGTGTGGTTGGGCACCAGGTCCACCAGCACCCGCAGTCCGCGGGAGTGCGCCTCGGCGAGCAGCGCGTCGAAGTCCGCCAGCGTGCCGAACCGGGGGTCCACGTCGCAGTACTCGGCGACGTCGTAGCCGCCGTCGGCCATCGGTGACGGGTAGAACGGCGTCAGCCAGAGCGCGTCCACACCCAGCCGCTGCAGATGCAGCAGCCGCTCCCGCACCCCGGCCAGGTCACCGATCCCGTCGCCGTCGCTGTCGGCGAAGCTGCGGACGTAGATCTGGTACACGACGGCATCACGCCACCAGGCGGACATCTTCGCTCCTTCGCGGGCTCGGTTCCGCAGCGCCGTCAGGCGCCGGGTGCGGCGGTGGACTCGCGGACGATCAGGGTGGGCCGGAACATGCGGCTGAAGCGTGTGGCGGCGCCGGGCTTGTCCGGGTCGAGCTGCCGCGCGAGCTCGTCGACCGCGGCGGCGGCCATGTCGTGGATGGGCTGGGCCAGTGTGGTGAGCGCGGGCTGGCAGTAGGCGGCCAGTGGGATGTCGTCGAACCCGACCACCGAGAGGTCGTCCGGGGTGGCCAGGCCGCGCCGCCTGGCCTCGCGCATCGCGCCGAGCGCCATCACGTCCGACGAGCACAGCACCGCGGTGGGGCGGGGACCGTCGAGCAGTTCGCCCACCGCCTCGGCACCTCCCCTGGCGCCGAACGGTGCGTGCGCGACGAGTGCCGGTTCCGGTTCCACCCCGGCCTCCTCCAGGGCCGCCGCCCACCCGGCCCGCTTCAGCCGGGACGGAAGCGCCCGGGCCGGGCCGCTGACGAACCCGATCCGGCGGTGGCCCAGTTCCAGCAGGTGCCGGGTGGCGGTGTAGCCCGCCAGGTGTTCGTCGACGGTGATGTCCGGGACGTCCAGGGTCGGCGCGCCGCCGTTGACGAAAACCATGCGCACGCCCTCGGCGCGGAGCTTCTCGTAGTAGTTGCGGCTGCGGCGCTCGTCGTTGTCCGGGTTGGCGATCTCCGGGGACACGAAGATCATGCCCTCGACGCCGCGCGCCACGAGCATCTGGACGTGCTCCTTCTCGGTTATGGCGGCGCGTGTGTTGCACAGCAGCGTCGCGTACCCGGCCAGGGACGCGCGGCTCTCCAGCGCCTCGGCGAAGGCCGGGAAGACCGGGTTGGACAGCTCCGGCACCAGCAGGCCGATCACCCCGGTGCGCCGCAGCGCGCCGACGCCGCGCGCGGTGTGCGGCATCTGGTTGACGACCTCGAGGACCCGCTGGCGGGTCTCCTCCTTGATGCCCGGCCGACGGTTGAGCACTCGGCTCACCGTGGACACGCTCACCCCGGCCGCCCGGGCGATCTCGGCCAGACCAGCCACTTCCCGCTCCCGTCACACCGTTGCCAGCTCCTGTCGACATCCTGCACAGAACAGAAAGACTTTGCAATCACTTCCACCCAACCAGCTTCCGCGACGTTTCAATTAATCCCAAAGGACCTTGACTCGCATCACACCCGGGTATGCAATCAAACGCCAGCGGATAGCAAAATCTTGCAAGGAGGTCCGGTCATGAGACCCATGGCCACGGTCGGCGCCGCCCTGGGCCTGGTGGGTGCGCTCGCTCTCTCCGCCTGCGGCGATGCCGGCAACGCCAACCAGGTCGTCTACTGGGACACCAGCGACTCGGCGGAGAGCGCCGTGTTCCGGGAGATCGCGACCGAGTGCGGCCGCACCGGCGGATACGAGGTGCGCGTCGAGACGGTCGCCTTCGACCAGGCGTTGAACAACTACAAGACCGCCGCGCAGGGCGGCCGCGGGCCGGACGTGCTGCGCGCCGACGTCGGGTGGATCGCGCAGCTGGCGCAGGCCGGGCTCATCCAGGACCTCTCGGACACCCCGCTGGCCACCGACACCGGCGACTTCCTGCCCGCGCCGCTGGAGTCCACCCGGTACAAGGGCAGAACCTACGCCGTCCCGCAGGTCACCGACACCCTCGCGCTGTACTACAACAAGCGGCTGCTCGACCAGGCCAGGGTGGCCCCGCCCCGGACCTGGGACGACGTCAAGGCGATCGCGCCGAAGCTCGGCGGCGACCGCGCGCTGTTCATCAACAACGACGAGTACTACGCGCTGCCGTTCCTCTACACCCACGGCGGCGACCTGGTGGACACGAACTCGCGGATGATCACGGTGAACTCGCCCGAGGCCGTGCGCGGCATGCAGGTCGCCAAGGACCTGCTGGACGCGAACGCCGCCCGCACCGCCCTGGACCAGCCGAACTCCTACACCAGCATGAAGGCCGCGTTCACCTCCGGTGAGGTCGCGATGGTCATCGACGGTCCGTGGGCGGCCGCGGAATACCTCGAGTCCCCACAGTTCGCCGACCCGGCCAACCTGGGCATCGCGGCTGTTCCGGGCTCCGCGACGCCCGCGCCCGTGGGCGGCCACAACTACGTGATCCGGCAGGGCAGCCACGCCACCGAGGCGTCGACCAGGTTCATCCAGTGCATGAGCAGCACCGAGAACCAGGCCAGGATCGCCGAGCGGCTGGGCCTGCTGCCGACCCGCAGGTCCGCCTACGACGTGCCGTCGGTGGCACAGAACCCGGTGGTGGCGGCGTTCCGGCCGCTGGTGGCCAGCGCCCACAACCGGCCGTGGATTCCGGAGAACAACGAACTGCTGGAGCCACTGCAGACGTCCTACGCGGACATCCTGTCCGGACGCAAGGAGGCCAAGACCGCGCTGGACGACCTCGCCCGGACCTACAAGACGACGGTCCTGACCGACTACGCGCAACGCTGGGACTGATCGTTGATGCGGAACTTCCTGACGCGGCACTGGTTCGCCTACGCGATGGTGCTGCCGGTGGTGGTCGTGCTGGCGGTGCTGGTCGTGGTCCCGCTGGCGCAGGGCCTGTACTTCACCTTCACCGACATCAACGACACCACCATCGCCAACCCGGTGCTGGACCGGCCGACGCGCTACGAGTTCGTCGGCCTGGCCAACTACCTGAACGTGCTCTCCGGCGATCCGGCCTACGGGTCGTTCTGGTCCACGCTGGCCCGGACGCTGGTCTGGACGTTCGCGTGCGTGTTCTTCCACTACGTGATCGGGCTGGGGCTGGCGATGCTGCTCAACCGGCCGGTGCGCGGGCGCGGGCTGTACCGGGTGCTGCTGATCCTGCCGTGGGCGGTGCCGGTGTTCATCAGCGCCTTCGCCTGGCGGTACCTGTTCAACTCCGAGTACGGGCTGATCAACTGGGTGCTGGAGCTGGTGGGCCTGCCGCCGCAGGTGTGGTTGGGACAGTCGGATCTGGCGCTGGTGTCGGTGATCGTGGTCAACATCTGGCTCGGCGTGCCGTTCATGATGGTGGCGCTGCTCGGCGGCCTGCAGGCGATCCCGTCGGACCTCTACGAGGCGGCCGAGATGGACGGCGCCACACCGTGGCAGCGGTTCGTGCACGTGACGCTGCCCGGCTTGCGGGCGGTGTCGGGGACCGTGGTGCTGCTCGGGGTGATCTGGACGTTCAACATGTTCCCGGTGATCTATCTGGTCACCGAGAACAACCCGCACACCCGGATCCTGGTCACCTACGCCTTCGAGCGGTTCTTCTCCGGCGCCACCAGGGATTACGCGATCGCCTCAACCTACGGTGTGTTGATCCTGTCGGTGCTGCTGGTGTTCGCGGCGATCTACCGCCGCGCGATGCGCCGGCAGGGGGAGGTGCTGTGAGATGACCATCGAGGCGGCCTCGTTGCAGGCCACTCCCGCGGCGGCGAACCGGTCCCGGCGGAACCGCCGGTCCACCGCGGCCAGCCTCGGGCTGCACGCGGCGCTGATCGCGGCCTCGTTCGTCGCGATGTTCCCGGTGTTCTGGGTGCTGGTGGTGTCGTTCAGGCCGAACTCCAAGGCGATCGAGGCCACCCCGTCGCTGTTCAACGAGTCCACTCTGGACAACTACCGGGATGTGCTGTCCGGCGCGAAGGGCGCCTTCCTGAGCTGGTTCGGCAACTCCGTGCTCATCGCGGCGTTGACCACGGTGCTCGGGGTGGCGCTGGCGGCGACCACGGCCTACGCGGCCAGCCGCTTCCGGTTCCCGGGCCGGCACTGGCTGCTGCTGTCGTTTCTGGTCGTGCAGATGTTCCCGTTCGCGGTGCTGATCGTGCCGCTGTACAACATCCTGCTCGCACTGGGCCTGCAGGGCAGCGTGTTCGGACTGGTGCTGGTGTACTGCAGCACCGCGATCCCGTTCTGCACCCACATGCTCAAGGGCTACTTCGACGGCATCCCGGCCGACATCGACGAGGCCGGGCGGGTGGACGGGTTGTCACCGTTCGGGGTGTTCTGGCGGCTGGTGCTGCCGCTGGCCAAGCCGGGGCTCGCGGTGACCGCGTTCTATTCGTTCATCGTGGCGTGGAGTGAGGTCGCGTTCGCCTCGGCGTTCCTGTCGGCCGACGACCGGTCGAAAACGCTGGCGGTGGGCCTGCAGGTGTTCGTCCAGCAGAACCGGGCGGAGTGGGGCCACCTGGCGGCGGCCTCGGTCCTGGTGGCGATCCCGGCGGTGCTGGTCTTCTACCTGGTGCAGCGCTTCCTCGTCAGCGGCCTGTCCGCGGGCAGCGTGAAGGGCTGACCGAGGTGGGGCACCCGGCACCGGCGTTGCTCGGGTAGCCCCACTCGATCGGTCCCGTGTGGACGGCGGCGGTGGTGGCTACGCTGGCGAGGTGAACGCGTTCGAGCTCGGCGGCGTGCCGGTCATCCTGGACGGCGGCCTGGCCACCCAGTTGGAGGCACAGGGCAACGACCTCAGCGATGCGCTGTGGTCGGCGCGGCTGCTGGCCGACGCCCCGGAGGAGATCGTCGCGGCGCACGCCGCGTTCTACCGGGCGGGCGCGGAGATCGCCACGACCGCGAGCTACCAGGCGAGCTTCGCGGGTTTCGCGGAACGCGGCCTGTCCCGCGCCGACGCGGCGAAGCTGATGCGCCGCAGCGTGGAGCTGGCGCGGCTGGCCGGGGACGTCGAGCCCGGACGGCACCGCTGGGTCGCGGCGTCCGTCGGTCCGTACGGCGCGGTGCTCGCGGACGGCTCGGAGTACCGCGGCCGATACGGCCTGACCAAGCAGCAACTGCGCGACTTTCACCTGCCGCGGCTGGAGGTACTGGCCGAGGCGGGCCCGGACCTGCTCGCGCTGGAGACGGTGCCCGACGCCGACGAGGCCCAGGTTTTGGTGGAGGCGGTGGCGGAACTGGGCGTCCCGGCGTGGCTGTCGTTCACGATCAGTGGCGATCGGACGCGCGCCGGGCAACCGCTGGCGGAGGCGTTCGCGGTGGCGGCCGGCAGCGCCGAGATCATCGCCGTCGGCGTCAACTGCTCGGCTCCGGACGACGTGCTCGCGGCAGTCGAGATCGCCCGCGCGGCGACCGGGAAACCCGCGGTGGCCTACCCGAACAGCGGCGAGCAGTGGGACGCCGGACAGCGCCGCTGGCAGGGCCGGTCGCGGCTGTCGGCGGAGCAGGCGAAGCGGTGGCGGGACGCGGGCGCGCAGCTGATCGGCGGCTGCTGCCGGGTGCGACCCGAGGACATCTCGGCGGTGGCCGAGGCGCTGGCTGAGCCGAGCGACTGAAGCGCCGCTGCGCCGAACTCCGCAGCAAAGTTGGGGGCTTTGGCGCTGGTTGGTGGGTGGTGCGCGTTCCCCGCGACATACACCAGGCACTGTTCCTACACATTCTGTGCAGGATGCGCCGGAAAAGGAGGGCGCGAGGCCGCGGTGCCGCGGCCCTGTCGGACGGTCAGGAAAGCAGCGCGGCGACGTCGGCCGCCGCCTCGGCTCCGTAGGTGTCGGCGAAGCGCTGCCGCGCACCGCCGTGGTCCAGAGCCCACTCCTGGGTGCCGGTCACCTCCAGCACCAGCACCGCGACCAGCGAACCCAGCTGGGCGGAGCGTTCCAGGGACAACCCGGTCTGCACTCCGGCGAGGAAACCCGCGCGGAAACCGTCGCCCACGCCGGTCGGGTCAACCCGGCCGCGGGCGGGCACCGCGGGGATGTGCAGGCACGATCCGTCGCGGCAGACGACCTCCGCGCCCTCGGCGCCGAACGTGGTGACCCGGGTACCCACCACCCGCCGCACGTCCGGCTCCGACCACCCGGTCTTCCGCAGCAGCAGCCCCCACTCGTAGGCGTTGCAGAACAGCAACTCCGCACCCTCGACCACGCGCCGCACCTCCTGCCCGCCGAGCCGGGCGAGCTGCTGCGACGGGTCGCTGGCGAAGCGGTAGCCGCGCTGCCGGCACTCGTCGGCATGCCGCAGCATCGCCAACGGGTCGTTCGGGCTGATCAGCACCAGGTCGGCCCCGGTTGCGGCGACCACCGGCGCCAGCTCGATGTTGCGCGCCTCGGCCATCGCCCCGGCATAGAACGAGGCGATCTGGTTGAACTCCTCGTCCGTGGTGCACACGAACCGCGCGGTGTGCGCCACCTCCGAGACGTGCACCCCGGAGCAGTCCACCCCGTTGCGTTCCAACCAGGAGCGGTAGTCGGCGAAGTCGTCGCCCACCGCGCCGATCAGTACCGGCCGCTGCCCCAGCACGCCCAGCGCGAAGGCGATGTTGGCGGCCGCGCCGCCGCGCCGGACCACGAGGTCGTCGACCAGGAAGCTCAACGACACCTGCGCCAGGTTCTCGGCCACGAGCTGCTCGGCGAACCGGCCGGGGAAGTGCATCAGGTGGTCGGAGGCGATGCTGCCGGTGACGGCGACGGGCACGGCGACCTCCCAGCGCGAGGTGACCGGACGAACACCGAGCGTACCGCCACGGAACCGGTTCGGCCCCGCGGCGGACCGGCGGCGGACAATGGCCGTATGCGCGATGTGGAGATCCGGGACGACGCGATCCGACTGGGCCAGCTGCTGAAGCTGGCGGGCCTGGTCGAGCACGGGGCGGCGGCCAAGGCCGTGCTGGAGGACGGCCAGGTCCGGGTCAACGGCGCGGTGGAGACCCGCCGCGGCAAGCAGGTGACCGCCGGGGACGAGGTCACTGTCGGCGACGAGGTCCTGCGGGTCGTGACCGCGCGGCGCTGAGGAGCCAGACCGAGCCGACGTGGTGCTCGGCGCGATCCGCCCCCGGCTTCGACCAGTCGTTCGGCGACGACGACCCGCCCCTGCGCGACGGTGCCCCGCCGAGGCCGGCGCTTGCGCGGCGGCCCGAACCGTCCTGAACAGCGAGAAGGCCGGCACCCCGCGGGTGCCGGCCTTCGGCCAGATCGGTGCGCGCCTGATCAGTGGAACGAGTCGCCGCAGGCGCACGAACCGCCCGCGTTCGGGTTGTCGATCGTGAAACCCTGCTTCTCGATGGAGTCGACGAAGTCGATCACCGCGCCCTCCAGGTACGGGGCGCTCATCCGGTCGACGACCACACCGAGGCCACCGAAGTCCCGCCGCGCGTCGCCGTCGAGGGTGCGCTCGTCGAAGAAGAGCTGGTAGCGAAGACCCGCGCAGCCCCCCGGCTGGACGGCGATGCGCAGGTTCATGTCGTCGCGACCCTCCTGCTCCAGCAGGGCCTTGGCCTTCTTGGCCGCCGCGTCGGTCAACGTGACACCGTGGGCCGGCGCCTCGCTCTCGGTCGTGGTGTTCGGGGCGGTCATGGACTCTCCCTAGAGGTCTCGCTCGTCCGATTCCGGCGTGGGGTGCAACCCCACACGGACCCGGGCTATTCCCGCGGGCGGACCCGGGGACGGGTGGTTGTCTGCTCCAACCCATGGTGGCACAGTTGTCCGGCCAGCTGGTGTGACGTGGCGAGCGAGGTCCGATCCACCTGGTCTGGTGCAGGCGCGGGGCGTGGCGTCGAATACCCTGGAGGAGTGAGGTTCCTTCGCCGCAGCAGCGCTGAGCAGACCGCCACCGCGGAGTCCGAGACCGAAACTGCCCAGTCCACGGCGGAGCACGCGCCCGGCCGCACGCCCAAGAAGGGCCGGCCGACGCCGAAGCGGCGGGACGCCGAAGGTCGGCGGCGCGGTCCGGTGCCGCCCCCACCCCAGACCCAACGCGAGGCGATCAAGCGGGCCCGCGGCAACAAGGAGGAGCGCCGCCGGGCCGCCCGCGAGCGCCGCGAGCGGATGATGCAGGGCGACGACCGCTACCTGATGCCCCGCGACAAGGGTCCGGTGCGCGCCTACGTCCGCGACCTCGTCGACACCCGGCGGCACCTGATGGGCCTGTTCATGCCCCTGGTGCTGGTCGTGTTCGCCACCACCCTGGTGCAGAACCTGGTGGTGCAGCAGTACGCGACGCTGGTGTGCCTGGCGATGCTGATCATGATGGCCGTCGAGGGCACCCTGCTGGGTCGCTACGTCAACCGGCGGGTCCGCGCGAAGTTCCCGGATGCCAAGGACCGCCCGTTCTCCCTGGGCTGGTACGCCTTCACCCGGGCCATGCAGATCCGCAAGCTCCGGGTCCCCCGCCCCCGCTACACCCCGAAGGACATCGCCAAGGTCGGCTGACGGCGATCCCGGTCACACCGGGTCGTGCGGGATTGATCCGCCGCCTGCGGCTGCGGGTAGCGTCTGCGCGACGTCGTCTGCAGCAGCGGAGGTTCGGTGGTGGCATCGCGAACGCTGGTGCTCGGCGGTGCCCGGTCCGGCAAGTCCGCGCACGCCGAGGGCCTGGTGGCGGAGTCCGCGCGGGTCACCTACGTCGCCACCGCGCGGCAGGACCCCGCGGACCGCGAGTGGGCGCAGCGGATCGCCGCGCACGTCGCCCGTCGCCCCGCGCACTGGCGCACGGTCGAGGCCGCCGGTGACGACCTGCGGCGGGCGCTGGAGACCGCCGAACCCGGTGCGACCGTGCTGGTCGACGACGTCGCGACCTGGCTGACCGGGGTGCTCGACGACGCCGCGGCCTGGGAGCGGGATCCGGTCGCGCTCGACGCGGTCGCCGGGTGCTGCACGGCGCTGGTCGACGCGGTGGCGCGCTGCTCGGCGCGGTTGGTGCTGGTCTCCGCCGAGGTCGGCCTCGGAGTCGTCCCGGCCACCCGCTCTGGCAGATTGTTCCGCGACGAACTCGGCGCGCTCAACGCGCGGCTCGCCGACGCGTGCGACGAGGTCGTCCTGCTCGTCGCCGGGCAACCGCTCCGGCTGCGCTGACCCGACACGGAGGTTTTCCCTTGACCACGATCAGCTTCCCGGCGGTGCCCGCACCCGACGAGCAGGCCGGGCGGCAGGCGGTCGCCCGGCAGGAGCAGCTGACCAAGCCGGTCGGTTCCCTGGGTCGCCTGGAGGAGCTGGGGGTCTGGGTCGCCGCCCGGCAGGGCGTCTCCCCGCCGCGCCCGTTCGCCCGGCCGCGGGTGGTCGTGTTCGCCGGGGACCACGGCATCGCCGCGCACGGCGTGTCGGCCTACCCGCCCGAGGTCACCGCGCAGATGGTCGGGAACTTCCTCAGCGGCGGCGCGGCGGTGAACGTGCTGGCCGCCAACGCGGGCGCGACGATCCGCGTGGTGGACCTGGCCGTGAACGCCGACACCCCGCCGGTGGTCAGCGCGCGCAAGGTGCGCCGCGGGTCCGGGTCGATCGACCGGGAGGACGCCCTCACCCAGGCCGAGGTGGAGGCGGCGATCAGCGCCGGGCGCGCCATCGCCGACGAGGAGGTCGACTCCGGGGCCGATCTGCTGATCGCCGGTGACATGGGCATCGGCAACACCACCCCGGCGGCGGTGCTGATCGCGGCGCTGACCGGCACCGAACCGGTCGCGGTCGTGGGCCGCGGCACCGGCATCGACGACACCGCCTGGATGCGCAAGACCGCCGCGATCCGCGACGCGCTGCGCCGCGCCCGCACGGTGCTGAACGACCCGGTGGCGCTGCTGCGCACCTCCGCCGGGGCCGACATCGCCGGGCTGACCGGGTTCCTGGCGCAGGCGGCGGTGCGGCGCACCCCGGTGCTGCTGGACGGGGTCGTGGTGGGCGCGGCGGCGCTGGTGGCCGAGGAGCTCGCCCCCGGCGCGCGGCAGTGGTGGCTGGCCGGGCACCGCTCCGCCGAGCCGGGCGCGCCGCTGGTGCTGGACCACCTCGACCTCACCGCGATCCTCGACCTGGGCATGCGGTTGGGCGAGGGATCCGGCGCGTTGACGGCGCTGCCGGTGCTCACCGCCGCGGTGCGGGTGCTGGGTGAGATGGCCACCTTCGCCGAGGCCGGTGTCGCCGGGCCGACCGAGGCCGAGGCGAGCGGTCCGCGGCCGTGAGCCTGGACGGCCTGCGCCTGGCGGTGTCGTGGCTGAGCGTGCTGCCGGTGCCCGCGCGGCGCGTGGTGGACAGCACCTGTCGCCAGGCGATCTCGTTCGCCCCACTGGTCGGCGCCCTCATTGGCGGTATCGGCGCGCTCGTCCTGTGGGGGCTCACCGCCCTCGGTGCTCCCCCGCTGCTGGCGGGGCTGCTCGTGGTGGCGGTGCTGGTGCTGGTGACGCGCGGCATGCACGTGGACGGCCTGGCGGACACCGTGGACGGGCTGGGCTGCTACGGCCCGCCGGAACGCGCATTGGCCGTGATGCGCGACGGCGGTGCCGGGCCGTTCGCCGTGGTGGCGCTGGTGCTGGTGCTGGGCGTCCAGGCGGCCAGCCTCGCGGCGTTGACGCACGACCCGCTCGTGCTGGTGCTGGCGTGCGCGGTCGGCCGCGCGGGTTTCGTGCTGTGCTGCCGCGAGGGAGTTCCGGCGGCTCGTGCGGAAGGCATGGGCGCGCTGGTGGCGGGCAGTCAACCAACGTGGCTGGTGGCGGCGTGGTGGCTGGCGCTGTTCGCGGTCTCGTTCGCCGCCGGCTGGCCCGCCGCACTGTCGGTGCTGCTCGCCGCGGCGGCGCTGCTGGCGCTCACCCGGCACGTGCGGCGGCGCTTCGGCGGCATCACCGGCGACGTGCTCGGCGCGGCCTCGGAACTGGCCACCACCACTGTCCTGGCCACGGCCGCAGTCGCCGCCTGACCCCACCACCGGCCGGGCCCTGCACCGGGTGAAGGCCCTCATCCGCTCGCCAGGTGACACGAGAGGAGGGCACCTTCGACTCGGCCGCAGGTGGTGCCCCCGGTCCAGGACGTCAGCTGAGCTTCGTCATCCAGCCGTGGGTGTCGGCGACCGCGCCGTGCTGGATGCCCGTGAGGCGCTCGCGGAGCTTCATCGTCACCTCGCCTGGCTGGCCGTCGGCCACCGTGAACTCGCCGTCGCGGTGCCTGACGTGGCCCACCGGGGTGATCACCGCGGCCGTGCCGCAGGCGAAGACCTCGGTCAGCTCCCCGGACGCGGCCTTCTTCTCCCACTCCTCGACGGTGATCCGCCGCTCCTCCACCTGCATGCCGAGCTCCCGGCCCAGCTCCAGCAGCGACGAGCGCGTCACCCCCGGCAGCAGGCTGCCACTGAGCGCCGGGGTCACCAGGCGGGCGTCGGAACCCGAACCGAACACGAAGAACAGGTTCATCCCGCCCATCTCCTCGACCACGCGGCGCTCGCAGGCGTCCAGCCACACCACCTGGTCGCAGCCCTGCTCCACCGCCTGGGCCTGGGCGAGGAACGACGCCGCGTAGTTGCCCGCGAACTTCGCCGCACCGGTGCCACCCGGCGCCGCGCGCACGTACTCGTGGCTCAGCCACACGGTGACCGGCTTGACGCCGCTGGCGAAGTACGAACCGGCCGGGGAGGCGATCAGCGTGTACAGGTAGGCGTTGGACGGGTGGTTCACACCGAGGCCGACCTCGGTGGAGATCATGAACGGCCGCAGGTACAGCGAGCTCTCCTCGGCGTCCGGGACCCAGGCGCCGTCAACAGCGATCAGTTCGCGCAGCGACGCCAGGAACAGCTCCTCGGGCAGCTCCGCCATCGCGATCCGCTGCGCCGAGCGCCGGAAGCGCCGGGCGTTCTCCTCCGGGCGGAACGCCGCGATCGACCCGTCCGGCTGGCGGTACGCCTTGAGCCCTTCGAAGATCGCCTGCGCGTAGTGCAGCACGGACGTGGCCGGGTCCAGCTCCAGCGAGTGGTACGGCTCGACGCGGGCGTCGTGCCAACCGCGCTGCTCGGTCCACCGAATGGTCACCATGTGGTCGGTGAAGAACCGTCCGAACCCGGGATTCGCCAGTACCTCCGCGCGGCGCTCCGCGGAGGCCGGTTGCGGGTTGGGGGTCCGGGTGAAAGACAGCGCCTCAGTCATGCGCGTACCGTATCGCGCGCCTGAGAGCAGTGGAAACCGGATCTCCAGAACTTGGTCGTCCAAATATCCGGTGTCCGCCCACTCAGTGCTGAAGCACCACCACTGATCGTGACCGCGACACGCTCGGCCCGGGCTCTTGCCACCTATGATGTGACCATGACCAACGCCCACAACGCACCGGTCGGCCCCACCACACCGGCGCAGGACGCGCTCGCCGCGACCATGGCGGCGCTGATGCCGCTGGGCGGTGGGCTGCTGCTGATGCTCGGTTACGCGTGGCTCGGGATCTTCGGCCTGGTCCTGGGGGTGGCCGGTGCCGCCGGGTGGGCGTTCCACTGGCGGAACAAACACGGGGCGTTCTTCCCCAAGGACCTGCGCGGCGGCTCCGTCGGCGGATTCGGCGCGCTCGTCGCGATCATCGGCTTCCTGCTGTTCGTCTCGCTGTGACGCGTGAGTGACCGCCGTGCGGGCGACGACCACTCACGCATTCGTTCAGATCTGCAGCAGTCCCTCCGGGAGGGACGGCAGCGCCCACTTCGGATCCGGCCGGGCGTCGCAGTAGGAACCGTCGAACGGGAACCGGCCGGCCTCAGCCAGCCCGATCATGTGCTCGCCCTCGGCGCGCAACCGGTTCAGGTGCGCCCGGGTGAAGCGACCGGCCGCGATCGCGGTGGCCACCTCGTCCTCGTCCTTCCAGGACCAGGTGCCGTCCGGGAGGACCTCGACGTCGAGCACGCCGTCGACGCGCCGGACCCCGAGCGAATCCCGGCCCAGCGGCACCTCCAGGTTCACGTACCAGTTGCGGAAGGTGCCGTCCGGTTCGAAGAACCACCACACCGACGCCCAGCGGTGCTCGTACACCAGGCGCAGCGTCGAGGTACTGCGCCAGGTCGACCGTGCGGGCACCCGTGGACCGTTGAAGCGCTCGAACAGCGGCATCTGGCGCGGGGACCGGCCGTCCGGCGACGTGGTCGTCCGGATCGGAGTTCCGGCCAGCACCCAGCACAGCAGCTGGTCGCCGTCGTCCTCGACGACCCGTGCCGGGTGGACGTTGCCGAGGGAGCCGTCCAGCCGCCAGAAGCTGTAGAGCACTTCCTCGCCGGGCGCCCACTTCGGCAGATCGTGAGTGGATTTCAGGGATAGGTTGCCGACACTTGAGTTCCGCATGTCCCGCCTCATCTCCAGCGACGGGACACACCTCCCGTCGCCAAAGGACCGACTACAACGACAACAAGCGTCGCAAGCATCGCAGAAATCGGCATACTCATCGCAAGAACGACCGAAAGTCCCATGCCCAGGCAGGCACCTCGCATCGGCCAAGCAGGACCGTCGGACAGCAGCAGCCGAGCCCCGGCGTTGGCGAGCGCGTGGTGCACCAGCAGGCAGCAGGACGCAAAGGCCATGGCCGGGATCGGGTCGACCAGCAGCGCGACGGCCGCGGCCGCCACCCCGGCCACGAGGTCGAGCAGGTACGGCGTTCCGGCACCGCCGGTGCGCCCGAGCAGCTGCGGCAGGTCGCCGTCGCGCACCACGGCCAACGCGGTCGAGCGGAACGACTCCACCGCGGCAAGCAGCACCGGCAGCAGCGCCACGGCCGCACCCACGCCCACCAGCGGGGCGAGGTCGGCTGCCGCGGCAGCGCCGAGCACATCGCGAATCGGCGTCGGCGACAGCGCCAACCGGGACCAGCCGAGCTGGTGCACCAGCGCGGCATCGACCACCAGCAGCACGACCGCGACCACGACCAGCGCGGCGGCGGTTCCCCGCTTCACCACCGCCCAGCGGAAGCGCTCCTGCTCGTCGGCGGGCGCGGTCAGCCGCTCGAAACCGAGGAACGCGAAAAACAGCATCCCGGCCGCACCGGTGATCCCCACCGCGCTGTCCACGGGTGCCGCGCCGACGGGCATCGGCGGCACCGGGTCGATCGCGAAGCAGATGACCACGACCAGGCCGAGCACCACCAACGTCAACGCGATCCAGAGCCAGGCAGCCGCTCCCCTGATCCGCAGCCCGGCCGTCGCGGCGAGCACCACCAGCAGCACCGCCGCCGCAGCGACCTGGGAGGCGGCGGTGGGCAGGACGAAGTCGCCGAGGACACGGGCGATCGCGGCGAGCGCGGCGACCTGCCCGGCCAGGAACGCGCTGGCGCCGATGCGCGCCGGGAGAAGACCCATCCGCGCGCGCACGCAGGCATACGCCGCACCGGGCCCACGGTAGGCCGAGGACTGGAACGCGCTCGACGACGCCGCGCACACCGCGGCCAGCAAGGCGATCGCCGCACCGAGCACCGACCACGGCCCCGCCGCGGCCGCGGCCGGAGCCAGGCCCGTGAAGACACCGGCACCGAGCATCCCGCCCAACGCCAGCGGAACCGCACCAGCACCCAGCCGACTGCTCGGTTCAACCTGTCGGGCCACACGACCACCCTTGCAGAGGAACTTCCGGCCGGGCAGCCGCCTGTCGGCTGACGCACCGCGACCACCCGCCAGCGTAACGACGGCCCGGCGGAAATCCCGACGCGCCGACCGACGTCCTGGTCGGTTTCCCCTCCGCACGGCGTTCTAGAGTGCGAGGAGACTGCAGCTGACACGGCGGCCCCTACCGGGAGGATGACCACGTGACGACCCCGAAACTCGCCCTCACCGACACCGCGGTGACCAAGCTCGCCGTGGACACGCTCGTCGTCGGCACCGTTCAGGGCGCGGACGGCCTGGAACTGGCCCCGGGGGCCGAGCCGGTCGCCGCCGCCTACGACGGCGACCTGGTGCAGGTGCTCACCTCGCTGGGGGCGAGCGGCAAGGCCGAGGAGGTCGTCAAGCTCCCCGCCAGCGGGAAGCTGCGCGCGTGTGTCCTGCTGGCCGTCGGCCTGGGCAAGCCAGGCGACGGCGGCGCGGTCACCGCCGAGGCCGTGCGCCGCGCGTCCGGTGCCGCCGCGCGCGCCCTGACCGGTGTCGAGCACGCGGCGACCACGCTGTCCACGTCAGAGCTGTCGGCGGCCGTGCAGGGCACGGTGATGGGCGCCTACGGGTTCACCCGGTACAAGTCGAACTCCGGCGACGACCCGGTGGCCCAGGTGGACTTCGTGGTCGACGACGCCAAGGCGGACGGCGCCGCGCACGCCCTCAAGGGAGCCACCGCGATCGCCGAGGCGGTCAACACCGCCCGCGACTTCGTCAACACCGCGCCCAACGACCTGTACCCGGCCACCTTCGCCGAGCGCGCCGCCGAACTCGGCCGCGCCGCCGGGCTGGAGGTCGAGGTGCTCGACGAGCAGGCGCTGCGCAAGCAGGGCTTCGGCGGCATCCTCGGCGTCGGCGCCGGCTCCTCACGCCCGCCGCGGCTGGTGCGGATGCGGCACAAGGGCCCCAGGGCCGCCAAGAAGGTCGCGCTGGTCGGCAAGGGCATCACGTTCGACACCGGCGGCATCTCGCTCAAGCCGGGCCAGGGCATGGAGGAGATGACCTCCGACATGTCCGGTGCGGCCGCGGTGATCGCCACCATGGTGCTGGCCGCCCGGCTGAACTACCCGCTGGACATCACCGCCACCGTGCCGATGGCCGAGAACATGCCGTCGGGCACCGCCTACCGGCCCGGCGACGTGCTGACCATGTACGGCGGCAAGACCGTCGAGGTGCTCAACACCGACGCCGAGGGCCGGCTGATCCTGGTCGACGCCATCACCCGCGCCTGCGAGGACGAGCCCGACTATCTGATCGAGACCTCCACGCTGACCGGCGCCCAGGTGGTGGCGCTGGGCAAGCGCACCCCCGGTGTGATGGGCAGCGACGAGTTCCGGGACCGGGTGGCGCGGCTGTCGCAGGCCGTGGGCGAGGGAGGCTGGCCGATGCCGCTGCCCGAGGAGCTGCGCGGCGACCTGGACTCCAAGCTCGCCGACCTGGCCAACATCACCGGCCACCGCTGGGGCGGCATGCTCGCCGCGGGCGTGTTCCTCCAGGAGTTCGTGGCCGACGGCGTGCAGTGGGCGCACCTGGACATCGCGGGCCCGGCCTACAACAACAGCAGCCCGTGGGGCTACACCCCCAAGGGCGGCACCGGCGTCCCGGTCCGCACCCTGGCCGCCGTGCTGGCCGACATCGCCGACCGGGGTTGATGCGCCGATCAGGCGAGGCCGACCGGGCATGGTGAGCAGCGCCGCTCCGCCGCGGGGGCGTATTCGTGATCCGAACCGCAGGAGGATCACCAAACCTCCGCGGCGGAGTGCCACGATGGATTGATGACCGAACCGAAACCGGCCGCTCCCCGAGCGGCGCGGCACGACTACCAGGTCGACGTGGTGTGGACCGGCAACACCGGCCAGGGCACCAGTTCGTACCGCAGCTACAAGCGCACCCACGAGGTGCGAGCGGCGGGCAAGGACTCCATCAATGCCTCGGCGGACCCGGTGTTCCGCGGCGACGCCGACCGCTACAACCCGGAAGAACTGCTGGTCGCCTCGCTGTCGCAGTGCCACATGCTGTGGTTTCTGCACCTGGCCGCGGACTGCGGCGTGGTGGTCACCGGCTACCGCGACCACGCCCGCGGGGTGCTGTTGGAGAACGCCGACGGCACCGGCCAGTTCACGGAGGTCGTGCTGTCCCCGGAGGTCACGGTGGCCGACCGCGCCAGCGTCGACGTGGCCGAGGCGCTGCACGAACGCGCGCACGAGCTCTGCTACATCGCCCGGTCAGTGACCTTCCCGGTCACCTGCTCACCGACCACGCGGATCGCGAACTGAGGCGCCCTCAGCCATCGGCGGCGCGCCGGTCCCGCTCCCGCAGGATCCGCTGCCGGGCCTGGTAGTCGCGGTACCGCTGGGGGTAGCCGACCTTGGCGACCTCGTAGCACGGGATGCCAAGCTGGCGGGCCAGCCGGAACGCCGCCGCCGGGCCGTCCACCCGCCGCCGGGTCCACTCCCCGTCGTGCGCGATGAGCATCAACGTCGTCTCGGTGACGGTGGTCCGGGGCTCCAGGTAGCCCTCCACGCCGCGGTGTCGGCCCGCCCACTCCACGAGGTGCCGGACGTCGGCCGAACCGTCCCCGCGTCCCCGCCGCCGACGCCACCGATCGAACAGGCCCACCGCACTCGCCTCCCGTCACGGGGATGGAAACCGCAGCCGACCGCGATGATGCCACCACCCGCATGGGTTAGGTGTGAAGAACCGATCACCGGTCCACTGTTGATCCCCGCGAAGTGCAGCACAGATCACCCGGCCCACGTCGCGTCGTCCCATCGTGTGGTGACAAGATGGCTCCCAGGTGCCCGTGACCTCCGGGTCCGGCGGTGCCCACAGCGAGTCAACGATGCCTGTCGAGGAGTGCGAAGTGACCGACACGTCCGCCGATCTGGTCGTTCTCGGCGGCGGTTCGGGCGGCTACGCCTGCGCCTTCCGCGCGGCCGAGCTCGGCCTGTCCGTCGTCCTTATTGAAAAGGACAAGCTCGGTGGTACCTGCCTGCACCGAGGTTGCATCCCGACCAAGGCGCTGCTGCACGCCGCGGAGGTGGCCGACGCCGCCCGCGACGCCGACCAGTTCGGGGTGCGCGCCGCCCTCGACGGCATCGACATCGACGGCGTCAACAAGTACAAGGACGGCATCATCGCGGGCCTGTACAAGGGGCTGCAGGGCCTGGCGAAGGCGCACAAGGTAACCCTGGTGGAGGGCGCGGGCACCCTGGTCGACGCCAACACCGTCGAGGTCGACGGCACCCGCTACACCGGCAAGAACGTGGTGCTGGCCACCGGCTCGTACTCCAAGACCCTGCCCGGCCTGGAGCTCGGCGGCCGGATCATCACCAGCGAGCAGGCACTGAACCTCGACTTCGTCCCGAACAAGGTCGTCGTGCTCGGCGGCGGCGTGATCGGCGTGGAGTTCGCCAGCGTGTGGCGCTCCTTCGGCGCCGACGTGACCATCGTCGAGGCGCTGCCGCACCTGGTGCCCAACGAGGACGAGTTCATCTCCAAGCGGCTGGAGCGGGCGTTCCGCCGGCGCGGCATCACGTTCAAGACCGGCGTGAAGTTCACCGGCGCCCAGCAGACCGACGACGGCGTGTCGGTGAGCCTGGAGAACGGCGAGAGCTACGACGCCGACGTGCTGCTGGTGGCGGTGGGCCGCGGCCCGAACACCGCCGGGCACGGCTTCGAGGAGGCCGGCGTGCACCTGGAACGCGGGTTCGTCCGCACCGACGAGCGGCTGCGCACCAACCTGCCGGGCGTCTACGCCGTCGGCGACATCGTGCCGGGCCTGCAGCTGGCGCACCGCGGCTTCCAGCAGGGCATCTTCATCGCCGAGGACATCGCCGGGCTCAACCCGCAGCCCATCGACGAGGCGGGCATCCCGCGCGTCACCTACTGCCACCCCGAGGTCGCCTCCGTCGGCCTGACCGAGGCCGCGGCCAAGGAGCAGTACGGCTCGGTGGAGACCTTCACCTACGACCTGGCCGGCAACGGCAAGAGCCAGATCCTCAAGACCCAAGGCGCGGTCAAGCTGGTCCGCGTCACCGACGGCCCGGTGGTCGGCCTGCACCTGGTCGGCGACCGCGTCGGTGAACTCATCGGCGAGGCGCAGCTGATCTATAACTGGGAGGCACTGCCGGAGGACGTGGCCCCGCTGGTGCACGCCCACCCCACCCAGACCGAAGCCCTGGGCGAGGCCCACCTCGCCCTGGCCGGCAAGCCGCTGCACGTGCACGGCTGACGTCGGCGCACAGTCAGCCAGCACCCCGCCACACCACGAGGAGTCAGCAACAGATGGCCTTCTCCGTTCAGATGCCTGCCCTGGGCGAGAGCGTGACCGAGGGAACGATCACCCGGTGGCTCAAGCAGGAGGGCGAGACCGTCGAGGTCGACGAGCCCCTGCTGGAGGTCTCCACCGACAAGGTCGACACCGAGATCCCCTCGCCCGCCGCCGGTGTGCTCCAGCGCATCATCGCCCGGGAGGACGAGACCGTTGAGATCGGTGCCGAGCTCGCCGTGATCGGCGAGGCCGGTGAGGCAGCGGCGCCGGCCCCGTCCGCTCCCGCCGAGCAGCCCGCAGCGGAACCCGCGCCCGCGCAGCAGGAAGCCTCCCCGGCCGCCCCGTCCGGTGGCGCCGCCAAGGGCACCGACGTCACCATGCCCGCCCTGGGCGAGAGCGTCACCGAGGGCACCGTGACCCGGTGGCTGAAGCAGGTCGGCGACACCGTCGAGGTCGACGAGCCCCTGCTGGAGGTCTCCACCGACAAGGTCGACACCGAGATCCCCTCGCCGGTCGCCGGGACGCTGCTGGAGATCGCCGCCGGTGAGGACGAGACCGTCGAGGTCGGCGCGAAGCTGGCCGTGATCGGCGCTGCGGGCGCGGCCCCGGCCGCCGCTCCGCAACCGTCCGCCCCGGCTCCGGCCGCCCCGCCGGCTCCGGCTCCCACCGCCCCGGCCCCGGCCGAGCAGGCGGCACCGACCACCACGCCGTACGTCACGCCGCTGGTGCGCAAGCTGGCCAACGAGCACGGCATCGACCTGTCCACCATCAAGGGCAGCGGTGTCGGCGGCCGGATTCGCAAGCAGGACGTGCAGGCCGCGATCGACGCCAAGAAGGCCGCCGCGGCAGCTCCGGCCCCGGCTCCGGCCGCCGCTGCTGCTCCGGCGGCTGCCGCGCCCAGCGCTCCGGCCACCGTGGTGGAGCCGTCGGAGGAGGCCAAGGCGCTGCGCGGCACCACGCAGAAGATGTCGCGCCTGCGGCAGCTGCTGGCCCGCCGGATGGTGGAGTCGCTGCAGACGGCCGCGCAGCTGACCACGGTCATCGAGGTCGACGTCACCCGGATCGCCCGGCTGCGGGAGCGCGCCAGGGCGAACTTCGAGGCGTCGGAGGGCGTCAAGCTGACGTTCCTGCCGTTCTTCGCCAAGGCCGCCGCCGAGGCGCTGAAGCTGCACCCGAAGCTGAACGCGTCGATCGACGAGGAGAACAAGCAGGTCATCTACCACGGTGCCGAGCACCTGTCGATCGCGGTGGACACCGAGCGCGGCCTGGTCTCGCCGGTGATCCACAACGCTGGGGACCTCAACCTGGGCGGGCTGGCGCGCAAGATCGCCGACCTGGCCGCCCGCACCCGCAACAACAAGATCAAGCCCGACGAGCTGTCCGGTGGCACGTTCACCATCACCAACACCGGCAGCCGCGGTGCCCTGTTCGACACGCCGATCCTGAACCCGCCGCAGGTGGGCATGCTCGGCACGGGTGCGGTGGTGAAGCGTCCGGTCGTGGTCGCCGACGAGAACGGCGGTGACACGATCGCGATCCGCTCGATGGTGTACCTGGCGCTGTCCTACGACCACCGGCTGGTGGACGGCGCGGACGCGGCTCGCTTCCTGACCACGGTCAAGCAGCGGCTGGAGGAAGGCGCCTTCGAGGCCGACCTGGGTCTGTGACCGAGCGCTGAGGGCCCCTCCGACCACCCCGGCCGGAGGGGCCCTTCGCGTGCCGCGCCCCGAGCCCATTCCCAAGGCCGCGACCGGCCCCGCCACGGACGCCGGGACCCGGGTGGTGCTGCTGCGCACCGGCCCTCGGTGGGGCGGTCACCGGGTGCTGACCTTCGGGCGTCTGCCCTGGACAGCAGGCGTAGCCTGACCGCGTGAGTCGTGCCAACACTTCGTGCCGCGCATCCGCCGACCCCGTCGAGGTGCGCGACCTCGGAACCATCGATTACCTGTCCGCGTGGGACCTGCAGCGCGAGCTGGCCGGGGGACGCGCGGAGGGACAGAACCCGGACACCCTGCTGCTGCTGGAGCACCCGTCGGTGTACACGGCGGGCAAGCGCACCTCGCCGGAGGAGCGCCCGACGGACGGCACCCCGGTCATCGATGTGGACCGCGGCGGCAAGATCACCTGGCACGGCCCGGGGCAGATCGTCGGCTACCCGATCCTGAAGCTCGCCGAACCGATCGACGTGGTCGACTACGTGCGGCGCCTGGAGCAGGCGCTGATCTGGGTGTGTGACCAGTTCGGACTGGATGCGGGCCGGGTCGACGGACGCAGCGGGGTGTGGCTGCCCGCGGACGACACCCGGCCGGAGCGCAAGATCGCCGCGATCGGCATCCGGGTACAGCGCGGCGTCACGATGCACGGGCTGGAGCTGAACTGCAACGCCGACCTCAGGCACTTCGAGCGGATCGTGCCGTGCGGGATCAGCGACGCGGGCACCACGTCGCTGACCGCGGAGCTGGGCCGGGAGGTGACCGTGGCCGAGGCGATGCCGCTGGTCCGCAAGGGCGTGCTGGACGCGCTGGACGGGCGGCTGCCGGTGTCGGAGCGCAACATCCCGCGGCGCCAGCCGGCGGCGGCCGGGGTGACGTTGGCGTTGGACCCGAGCCTGCGCTGAGCGCCTGACAAACCGATCCCCACTCCTCTGGTATTCCGTAATTAGGGACTACCAGAGGGGCGGGAATCCTCGTCATCGACGACGGCCGCGGCCAGCACCTGCTGCACCGGCCGAACGCGGCCCAGCCGCTGGCCTCGGCCGTCAAGGTCGTGCACCTGGCGGCCTACGCGATCGCCGCTGCCGACGGGCTCCTGGACCCGCGGGAGCAGGTGCTGCTCGGCGACTGGGAGCGCTACTCCGTGCCGACCGACGGGGGCGCGCACGCCGCGTGCTTGAGCACCTGGGCATCCCCACCGACCACACCGGCCTGTACGCGGCGGACCCGGAGCGCCGCGTCACCTCAAGAGCCTGACAGCATGCGGCCTGGTGGAGCAGGACAAGCGCGGCTCCTACCGGCTCCGCCCGCAGGCGACGATCCGGCCCTGGTCCTGCTCACCGCCGCGTCCGACATCGCCGGCCAACTGCACCGCTGACCCAGCGCATCCGTCCACGTCGGAATCCCCGGCGCTGATGGTCGACGACCTGCGGGACTGCCCTGGAGGCGTGAGCTGCCGGGCGGGCCGCCCACGCCCGCTCACAGCTGCGGGGCGATCTCGCTGGCGACCAGGTCGAGGTGGTCGAGGTCGCCGAGGTCCAGCACCTGCAGGTAGAGCCGGGTGATGCCGGTGCGCTCGCGCCAGGTGCCGATCTTGTCGACCACTTCGGCCGGGGTCCCGGCCAGGCCGTTGGTGCGCAGTTCGCCGACCTCGCGGCCGATGGCGTCGGCGCGGCGGGCGATCTCCTCGTCGGTCCTGCCCACGCACAGCACCAGGGCTGCCGAACGCACGACCTCCGCGGGCTCGCGGCCGATCCGGGTGCATGCCTCGGCGACGCGCTCGAACTGCTCCGCGGCCGCCTCCAGGCTCGCGAACGGCAGGTTGAACTCGTCGGCGAAGCGCGCCGCCAGCTCCGGGGTGCGCTTCTTACCCAGCCCGCCGACCAGGACCGGCGGCCGCGGCCGCTGCACCGGTTTGGGCAGCGCGGGCGAGTCGGTGAGCTGGTAGTACCGGCCCTGGTAGGAGAAGCTCTCGCCGCGTGGGGTGTCCCAGAGACCGGTGATGATCTCGAGCTGCTCGGCGTAGCGGTCGAAGCGCTCCTTCAGCGGCGGGAACGGGATGCCGTAGGCGGTGTGCTCCTCCTCGTACCACCCGGTGCCAAGCCCGAACTCGACGCGGCCGCCGGACATCTGGTCGACCTGGGCGACCGCGATCGCCAGCGGGCCGGGCAGCCGGAAGGTGCCCGCGGTCATCAGCGTGCCCAACCGCAGCCGGGTGGTCTCGCGGGCCAGCCCGCCCAGCGTCACCCACGCGTCGGTCGGTCCGGGTTCACCGGTCCCCGAGCCCATCTTCAGGTAGTGGTCGGAGCGGAAGAACGCGTCGTAGCCGGTTTCCTCGGCCCGCTTGGCGACCCGCAGCAGATCGTCGTAGGTGGCGCCCTGCTGCGGTTCGGTGAAGATCCGGAGCTTGAACTGGTCGCTCATGATTGCCGAGGCTAACCGCGCCCCGGTGACATCGCCGCCGCCGATGTCCGGCCCACCGCACCCGAACCGTCCGCGAGCTCGCCGCCACGGCCGAGGAGTATGCCCGCTGTGATCGACGCGACTTCAGCACATCCCTACCACGAGTAGCTTTCGACTATGGCGAGGTGAACCGCAGCGACCACCCGCGGGTGAGCGGTCTCACCATTTCGGACCACCCGAGGGCAAGGCGTAGCCTGGGCGGCGTGACTGTGGCGCCGGAGGGTCGCAAGCTGTTGCGGTTGGAGGCCCGTAACAGCCAGACCCCGATCGAGAAGAAACCGTCCTGGATCAAGACCCGCGCGCGGATGGGACCGGAATACCAGCACCTG
>NZ_BMMT01000025.1 GCF_014646075.1 Saccharopolyspora thermophila | reverse complement strand
AGCACCTGCGACCACCGCGTGTCCCAGTGCAACTGCTCGGCCTGCTTCGCCCAGAACGCCTCCCGGTCCGCCGCCGCCTCCTCATACAACTCCGCCGACGCATTCGCCTGCGCCGCGAACTCCTCCGGCGGAGCAAAGCCGCTGCCGGCACGGTCCCAAGCCTCGATGCTCACGCGTTCTCCCTGATCGCTGGACACCTTGGTGCGGGGGACGGTAGGCGCACACTGTGGTCCTCGGCACCGCTGTGCGACAGGACGCGACCGCGGCGCGACGAATGGTCGACGAACGGCCTCACAGCGGCTGCAAGCGGCGAACTAGTATCAGGAATCCTGTCGACGGCGATGGGAGTGTCCATGCCGGTGCCCACCGAGCGCAGGCCGCGCCCCGCGTGGTGGCCGCGGTCCCGCACCGACGCCGAAGGGGTGCTGCGCAGCGCCCGCCGCGCGGCGGCGAACCTCAGCGACGGGGTGACCGGCCCCCGGGCGGCCGCCGCGGCGCGGGACCTGCGCGGCCTGCTCGGCGCGAACGCGCTCGGGCTCAGCGACCTGTCCGGTGCACTGCAGTGGTCTGGGCGGCCCGCCTCGGAGGCCGATGCGGCGACCGCCGTGGCCGACGTCCTGCACACCGAGACCCGCAGCGGCCGCCCGCCGCTGGTGGCGATGCCGCTGCACGTGCACGACGAACTGGCCGGGGTGCTGGTCGTCGACGGCGACGTTCGCCTCTCGGCGGTGCGGGAGGTCACCGCCCTGGCCGAGGCCGCCCTGGAACGCGCCCGGCTGGAGGAGTCCGCCGAACTCGCCGCGCAGGCCGAACTGCGGGCCCTGCGGGCGGAGATCTCCCCGCACTTCATGTACAACGCGATGACCGTGATCGCCTCACTGGTGCGCTCGGACCCGGAACGCTCCCACGAGCTGATGCTCGACTTCGCCGACTTCATCCGCTACGGCCTGGCCCGGCACCGCGACTACACCACCGTGGCCGACGAGTTCCACGCCATCGAGACCTACCTCGCCCTGCAGCGGGCGGTGCTGGGCGAGCGGCTGCGGGTGCAGATCCGGGTCGCGCCGGAGGTGCTGGCCGTGGCCATCCCCTACCTGGTACTGCAACCGCTGGTGGAGAACGCGGTGCGGCACGGCATCGAGCCGCGGTTCACCCCCGGCTCGGACAGCAGCGGCGTGGTGCAGGTCCGCGGCGAGGCGGAGGGCAACGACCTGGTGATCAGCGTGGAGGACGACGGAGTGGGCATGGATCCGGCGAAGGCCGAGGCGATCCTGGCCGGGAAGGGGCCGGTCGGCAGCATGGGCCTGGCCAACGTCGACCGGCGGCTGCGCACCGTCTACGGGGCGTGGTACGGACTGGTCGTGGAGACCGCCGAGGGAGCGGGCACCCGCGTCGTCGTGCGGGTGCCCCGGTTCCAGCCGGGGGTGGTGCCGTGATGGCCGAGGGACTGCGGGTGCTGGCCGTGGACGACGTGCCACCCGCCCTGGAGGAGTTGTGCCGCCTGCTGCGCGAGGCGCCCGAGGTGGCGGAGGTGACCGGCGCCGGGGACGCGCTGGCGGCGCTGCGGCTGCTGCAGTCGGACCAGTTCGACGCGGCGTTCCTGGACATCTCGATGCCCGGGCTGGACGGGCTGGAGCTGGCCTCACTGCTGGCCAAGCTCAGCGACCCGCCGGTGATCGTGTTCGTCACCGCCTACGACCAGCACGCGGTGACCGCCTACGACATCGGCGCCGTCGACTACCTGCTCAAACCGGTCCGCGCGGAGCGGCTGCAGGCGGCTCTGGAGCGGGTGGCGCGGATGATCGCCGCCGCGGAGGAGGCGACCGAACCGGCGCCGCTGCCGGACGCGATGGTCGCGCTGCCGGTGGAAACGGCGGGCCGGACCCGATACGTGCGGCGCAGCGAGGTGCGCTTCGTGGAGGCGCACGGCGACTACGTGCGGCTGCACACCCCGGGCGGGGTGCACGTGGTGCGGATGCCGATCTCGCGCCTGCAGGAGTACTGGGAGCCCGCCGGTTTCGCCCGCGTGCACCGCAGCTTCCTGGTCTCCCTGCGTGCCGTCCGGGAGCTGCGCAGCGATTCCACCGGTGCGCTGATCGCCCACACCGAGGCCGGTGACGTGCCGGTCAGCCGCCGCCACGCCCGCGAGCTGCGCGAACGCCTGCTGGCCAACGCGCAGCAGGCGGAGCTGGCCCGGGCGGCACGGAGGCCGTGATGAGCGGGCCCAAGCGGGTCGCCGTGATGAGCCCGCAGACGCGGGTGGCGCACGCGCGCCGCATGCTGCGCCGCCGCTGGCGGGCGCCGCGTCTCGATCCGGCCGAGGCCGAGCGGGCCGCCGCGCTGCACCGGGTGCAGCGGCGGCGCGGCGCGGTGACGCTGGTGCTGCTGTTCGCGCTGCTGTTCGGCCTGCCAGTGGTGTTCGCGACAGCCCCGAGGCTGGACGAGATGCGGCTGCTGGACGTCCCGGTGTCCTGGTTGCTGCTGGTCGTGGTGCCCTTCCCGGTGATGGCCTGGTTGGCCCGCTGGCAGCTGCGCAGGGCGGAACGCGCCGAGGACGGCTGATGTCCGCCCTGCTGGCGGTGGCGCTGGTCGTGCTGCTGACGCTGGTGATCGGCCTGCGCGGCGTGGCGGCGATGCGCACCACCTCGGACTTCCTGGTGGCCTCGCGGCAGGTCTCGCCGCTGCTCAACTCCGCGGCGGTCTCCGGCGAGTACCTGTCGGCGGCGTCGTTCCTCGGGGTGGCCGGGCTGATGGTCACCGACGGGGTCGGCGCGCTGTGGTACCCGGTGGGCTTCACCGCGGGCTACGTGGCGATGCTGGTGCTGGTGGCGGCTCCGATGCGCCGCTCGGGCGCGCTCACCGTTCCCGACTTCGCCGAGGCCCGGTTCGCCTCGCCGGCGCTGCGCAGGCTGGCGGCGGTCGTGGTACTGATCATCGCCGGGCTGTACCTGGTGCCGCAGTTCCGCACGGCGGGTGTGGTGCTTGGTGTGGTCGGCGGCACCCCGTACTGGGTGGGCGTGGTGCTGGCCGGGACGGCGGTGAGCGCCACGCTGGCGCTGGGTGGGATGCGGGCCGCGACATACGTCCAGGCGTTCCAGTTCTGCCTGAAGCTCATGCTGTTCATCGTGCCCGCGGTGTGGCTGGTGCTGCAGGTGGGGCCAGCGGTGCGCCACGACGCGCTGCACCCGGCGCAGTTCACCCGCTTCACCCGCGACACGCCGGTCTCGTTCCAGGTGGACGCGGTGCTGGAGGTCCACGAGCCCACGCCGGTGCGCGATCCCGGTGGCGCGACCGCGGTGCTGGATGTCGGCGCGCACGAAATCGCCGCCGGGCGGACGCTGACGTTCCGGTCCGGGGCGCCGGTACCGGAACTGCGCGGCACCGACGCACCCGGCGGGCCGGACTGGCGGCGACCACTGCTGGACCTGGCCGACGCGGGCCACCCGCTGCTGGGCACCTGGGCGGTGCTGGTGGCGACGATGCTCGGCACCATGGGCCTGCCGCACGTGCTGGTCCGGTTCCACACCGCGCCCGACGGTCGCGCCGCGCGCCGCACCGCCGCGCTGACCGTGCTGCTGCTGGGCGTGTTCTACCTGTTCCCCGGCGTCTACGGGGCGCTGGGCCGGGTACTGGTGCCGCAGCTCTACCTCTCCGGCGTGACCGACACCGTGGTCGTGGCCCTGCCCGCACAGGTGGACACCGGTTGGCAGGGCACCGTGTTCACCGCGCTGCTCACCGGTGGCGCGTTCGCGGCTTTCCTGGCCACCTCCCTCGGGCTGCTGCTGGTGGCCGCGGGAGCGATCTCGCACGACCTGACGCCCGGTGGTCTCGGCCAGCTGCGACTGACGGTCCTGCCGGTCGCCGCGGTGGTGGTGCTGCTCGCCCTGCCCGCCACGCACCTGCCCGCGGGCACGCTGGTGACCTGGAGTTTCAGCGTCGCGGCAGCGACGTTCTGCCCGCTACTGGTGCTCGGCATCTGGTGGCCGCGGCTGACCCGACGGGGCGCGCTGGCCGGGGTGCTGGTGGGGTTGACGGTTTCGTCGGCGGCCATCGCGACGACGCTGTTCGGCCCGCCGCTGCAGGGTTGGCTGGCGATCCTCGTCGCCCAACCGGCGCCGTGGGCGGTGCCGCTGGCGTTCGCGACGATGGTCCTGGTCTCGCTGCGCGGCACCCCGCCGCCGTGGGCGCGGACGGCGATGCTGCGACTCCACCTGGACGAGCGACGCCTGGCGCGGTGACCGCTCGCCGCGATCCGGGTGCCGTTCGTCGACCGTTCGTCGCACCCATCGTCCATCGGACCGTGACACCTACCACACGACCGTGTGACCTCCCTAACGTCTCGTGCCTCACCCGTCAGGAAGGAAACACGTGAGTACGACCGACCCAGTTACCCGGATTCCGGAACCGGACGTGTGGCGCGAGGTCCACCGGAGCGCTGACTTCGTGGCGCTGCGTCGCCGCCTGCGGTCCTTCGTCTTCCCCATGACCGCGCTGTTCCTGGCCTGGTACCTGCTGTACGTGCTGCTGGCCGACTACGCGCACGAGTTCATGAGCATCACACTCGTCGGCAACATCAACGTCGGCCTGGCCCTCGGCCTGCTGCAGTTCGTCTCGACCTTCGGCATCACCGCGCTGTACGTGCGCTTCGCCAACCGCCACCTTGACCCGGTGGCCGACCGGATCCGCCGGGAAGTCGAGGAGGAACCGCGATGACCCACCTCGCGCAGGGCCTGCAGGGCAGCAACCCGCTGCTCAACATCGGCATCTTCGCGGCGTTCGTGATGGTGACCCTCGTGGTCGTGCTGCGCGCCAGCCGCAACACCCGCAGCGCCTCGGACTACTACGCCGCGGGCCGGGCCTTCTCGGGACCGCAGAACGGCATCGCGATCGCCGGCGACTACCTGTCGGCCGCGTCGTTTCTCGGCATCGTCGGGGCAATCGCCCTCTACGGCTACGACGGGTTCCTGTACTCGATCGGCTTCCTGGTCGCGTGGCTGGTGGCGCTGCTGCTGGTGGCGGAACTGCTGCGCAACACCGGCAAGTACACGATGGGCGACGTGCTGGCGTTCCGGATGCGCCAACGTCCGTTGCGGGCCGCGGCCGCCACGTCCACCCTCGCGGTGAGCTTCTTCTACCTGCTGGCGCAGATGGCCGGCGCGGGCGTGCTGGTGTCGCTGCTGCTGGGCGTCACTAGCGCCACGGGCCAGGCGGTGGTCATCGCCATCGTCGGCGTGATCATGATCGTCTACGTGCTGGTCGGCGGGATGAAGGGCACCACCTGGGTGCAGATCATCAAGGCGGTGCTGCTGATCAGCGGCGCGGCGGCCATGACGCTGTGGGTCCTGGGCCGCTCCGGTTTCGACCTGTCGGCCCTGATGCAGTCCGCTGTGGACAGGGCGGGGACCGCGGGCGAGAAGCTGCTCAACCCGGGCGCCCGCTACGGCAAGACCGAGACGAGCAAACTCGATTTCTTGTCGCTGGGCCTGGCGCTGGTGCTCGGCACCGCGGGCCTGCCGCACGTGCTGATGCGCTTCTACACGGTGCCCACCGCCAAGGAGGCCCGCCGCTCGGTGGTCTGGGCGATCTGGCTGATCGGCCTGTTCTACCTGTTCACGCTGGTGCTGGGCTACGGCGCCGGGGCGATCGTGGGACCGGAGGCGATCAAGAGCGCGCCGGGCGGGTCCAACTCGGCGGCGCCGCTGCTGGCGCAGGCGCTGGGCGGCCCGGTGCTGCTGGGCTTCATCTCGGCGGTCGCCTTCGCGACGATCCTGGCGGTGGTGGCCGGCCTGACCATCACGGCGTCGGCGTCCTTCGCGCACGACATCTACGCCAACGTGATCAAACGCGGCGACCTCGAGGACAAGCAGGCGGAGGTGCGGGTCGCCCGCATCACGGCGCTGGTGATCGGCGCGGTGGCCATCATCGGCGGCATCCTGGCCCGCAACCAGAACGTGGCGTTCCTGGTGGCGCTGGCGTTCGCGGTGGCGGCCTCGGCGAACCTGCCCACGATCCTCTACTCGCTGTTCTGGAAACGGTTCAACACCTCGGGCGCGCTGTGGAGCATCTACGGCGGCCTGACCACGACGATCGTGCTGATCCTGTTCTCCCCCGCGGTGTCGGGAACCCCGGAGTCGATGCTGCCCGGCGCGGACTTCGACTGGTTCCCGCTGCAGAACCCGGGCCTGGTGTCCATCCCGCTGTCGTTCTTCTTCGGCTGGCTGGGCACGGTGCTCTCCCGCGAGCACGACGCGGCCAAGTACGCGGAGATGGAGGTGCGGTCGCTCACCGGGGCGGGAGCGGAACGCGCCGTGGCCCACTAGGACGTCGTCCCCCGACGACATGTGGCTCTCCCGCCCCGCGCGGGAGAGCCACACTCGTGTGGTCGACTTCCCGACGTGCCCAACTCCGAGGAACCGAAGAAGATCATGGCCACGCGAACCTGGCCGGACCGAGCGGCCCGAGCACTCACCGAGATCTGCGCCCCGTGGGTGATCGTGGTCGTCCTGCCGCTGCTGGTGGCGTGGCAGGCGACGCACCGCATCGGACCTACCCTGGTCTGGGGTCTGCTGGTGGCGGCCACCAGCAGCATCCTGCCGATGGCGGTGATCGTGTGGGGCGCGCGCAAGGGCCGCTGGGAGGGTCACCACGTCCGCAACCGCAGCGGCCGAGCAGTCCCCTTCGCGGCGCTGATCGCCCTGAGCTCAGCGGGCCTGGCACTTTTGTGGATCGGCGGAGCACCCCGCGCGCTGCTCGCACTGGACGTCGCCATGATCGCCGCCCTCCTGGTCACCGCAGCGATCACCATCCGCTGGAAGGTGAGCATGCATGCGGCGGTGGCAGCGGGAGCGGTGGCGGTCCTGGCAACGACCTGGGGCCCGCTGTGCTGGCTCCTCGCGCCTCTGGTGGCAGCGATCGCCTGGTCCCGAGTCAGACTGCGCGCCCACACTCCTGCCCAGGTTGCCGCCGGAGCCCGCATCGGAGCCCTGGTAGGCGGACTTCTCTTCGCCACCCTGACCCCAACCCCGACCTGACACCCGGAGTTAATTTCAGTCAACACTGAACGCACAGCAACCACAGACACGTGAACGCCACAAGGCCACTGCGACACCCTGACCAGCGCAAACTCTGGAAGCTAACCCCCCACGATCAAGCCGAAAGGGGTGCGCTAAGCTGTGTGCACACCGAGAGGTGAGGCCGGGACGTAGCGCAGCTTGGTAGCGCACTTGACTGGGGGTCAAGGGGTCGTGGGTTCGAATCCCGCCGTCCCGACCAGCGGCAAGCCCGCTGACCTGACACAAACGTGCAGGTCAGCGGGCTTGTTCGCGCTCTCCAGATAATCTTCGCCGGTGTCCCCCAACTGCACCGAACCGATTTTTCGGCATTTTTGGGAGGATTTTGGGAGCGACGGTGTTCGCAAGCGGTCAAGGGGTCACAGCGACAGCCGAGAAACCAGTACCCCGATGGGGCCAACCACGCAGTGGCCCGCATCACATGATCCGCGCCGACCGCCCTGCCCAGAAGTGCCCGTAACCCACGGGCAACCTGCGGTAAGGCTCGTCATGCCCCTTCTCCTTGGGGCCGCCTGAGACGACGCCGCAACGGCTGACGCATGGCGCGAACCGAGCGTCCCCGCGACGTTGGCTGGCTCCTTCAACCGGGCCCACGTCAAGGGGTCACGCCCTATCGAACATGCCCGTAGAACGTCGTGCCGAAGGGGGCGCGTTACCGCCTACTCGTGACCCACCTGCCGTACTGCCGCGACGAGACCAACCCCACCAGCCGAAACAACCCCGGATCCGAGGGAACGGCAGACGACACGGGTCCTGGTAGAGCCCCTGTCCGGCGACTTCCACCCTGAGCAGCGCCGAGACCACTACCGGGAAACCAGTTGAAACCAGACGAACGGGGCCCGGACGATCGGGACGCGGACCACCTCCACGTGCGTGGAGAGCACGGACCAGCCGGGCGACCTACCCTGCGACCACCCGGATCACCTCCACGTGCGTGGAGAGCACGCCGCCGCGGCCGCGAGTTCGGCGGCGGCCAGCGGATCACCTCCACGTGCGTGGAGAGCACCTGGGCGCGGGCCCGGGCCAGCTCGGCCTCGGCGGATCACCTCCACGTGCGTGGAGAGCACGAGTGGGCCGGTGCCGTGAACGCGATCGAGAACGGATCACCTCCACGTGCGTGGAGAGCACTCTGATCGGAACTGACGAGAAGATGCGCGCGATCGGATCACCTCCACGTGCGTGGAGAGCACGAACGGAGTGCGGCGGACCGGCCAGGGGACGGCCGGATCACCTCCACGTGCGTGGAGAGCACGAACGGAGTGCGGCGGACCGGCCAGGGGACGGCCGGATCACCTCCACGTGCGTGGAGAGCACGGGCAAGCCGATGGTGCGGCTCGATCAGCCGGTCGGATCACCTCCACGTGCGTGGAGAGCACACTTCGTGAACTGGGGTTTTAGGGACGTGGTTGTCGATTTTGACGTATTGGCGTGTGGGTGAGACGGGTGGCCCTCAACACGGAACCGGTCCGGGACGCGATGACATCGCGGACCTGCCGAAACAACACGTGCCAGTCCACCCCGGGCCAACGCCATGAATCCTTCCCTGCTGGTACGTCGGGGTCGTGGAGGAGGGTGACGAGGCCGGGCCGGTGGGCCCATACGTGACGCACAGGCCCATCCCGAGGCGGTCAGTACAGGTTATCGTCGCCAGCCGAACAGGAGTACACGCTGTGGACCGCCACCGACGCCAGAGCCGGGGGCAGAAGGGGACCTTCGTAGCGCCGCCGCGTGCAGCGGGCCCGCAGCGCCCTCCGGCCTGCTCACCGATGGCACCGCGTACCGGCGGGGTGGCGTTCATCCGGGTGTCGGTCGCGGCCAAAGTACACGATCCGCTCCACATCGGGGCAACCCGGCCCGCGGCGGCGGTGTCGCGGACCGGGGCACCGACCGTTCCCACGAGGAGCTGCATCTGCCCCCACCACCCGCGCTACCGCGAACAGCCCGGAGATCGGGGGTAGCCCCCTGCCAGCCACCCCAGCCACCGATCCTCCGGAAGACGTTCGCCCCGGAGCAGCCGCGACCACGACAACCGCGCCGCCGCGACGATGCGTTCGCAAGTGGCATCGGCGCCGTGCTGCAACTCCGCGTCCAGCCTCGCGAAGCGGGTGCCTTCGGCTTCGAGCAGCCCGTCCATGAGTTTCTGCGACGCACTCACCACGCAGCGGGCGTAGTGTGCGCAGCCGGTGGTGGTGTTCACAGCGCCCCTCTAACTGATTCACCGTTGCGAGCGGGTTCTTGGCGTTGCGCGGTGCCGACGGTCCGCCTGGCTTGGGTAGCGGTGCCACTGAACGGCTCCGTTTCCCCGAGCTGCATGTGGGCGCGGGCTTCACGTTCCTCAGCTTGCTCGTTTTCCTACGGCTACCGCAGCGGCACCCGGCACCGCATACTAGGCACTGCCGCGCTGTGCACTCGGCGACACCCCGGACTTCGCCGAAGCCCGGTCATCATGCTCAACTGCGTAGACCCCTGAAACCTAGGTCTACGGCGCAGCACACATTCGACTACTCAGGCGTCGGTGGCTTTCCAGGTGGCGAGTTCGCCGCCGGGCATGCAGACCACCTTCATTCCGCGAGGTCCGGCGACAGTCCAGGCCTCATAGGACGGACTGGCCTGCACGCGTAGTTCGCTGCCGGTGGCGAACTTCACCGTCAGCGTGCCGTCGCTGGAGACAGCCGCGTGGTCGATGCGTTGATCCGCCAACGCTGCCAGCTCCTGAGAGTCCTCATTGGACGGTTCTGGGGAGAAGTTCCAGGAGCCGTGCGGAGTGTGGAGGGTGTAGTCGTTTTCGATACGCAGTTCGTACCCGCCGCTGGTCTGGAAGGACACGGTGTAGTCGAAGCTCTGCGTGGTGACCTGCTGGCCATGCAGCCCGAGATCCATCGTTGGTTACCAGCCTTCCGGTACGGGATAGGAGCCGTCGGGACGCAGCGGAATGTGGGTCTGGGAGTTAGGCCCTGGTTTTCCGTTGAGGCCCACGGGTTGCCCGTGTTCATTGTAGAAGCGGACGTAGCCGTGGGGGTAACCCGGTTTGGGATCCATGATGCGGACCATGTTCGCGTTGCCGGTCGCGCCGGGCTCCTGGTAGACGGTGCCTTTGCCGTTATCGGCGGTTCGGACTTCCCAGCCGTCCTTGACCCCAGGTGGGGTGCCGTCGGTGTCGGTGGTGGTGTTGTTGGTTTCGTCGAGTGGTTCGACGTGGTCGTCCCCTGCGGCGTTGGTGACGATGTTCATGGTTGCTGCGCCGACCATCCCAGCCCCGGTCACGATGCCGGCGGTAGAGATGGCGTTGAGCGGGACGCCGGCGATCGAGCCGACCCCGGTGGCGTCCAGAGCGATGCCAAGCCCTTCCCCACCGGCGCTGATGGCCATGAGACCGACGCCAGCGGCGGCCATGGCGACATCGGTGGGGTGGTTGAGCATGGCGTTGCCCACCGAGGCCAGATCGTTGACCAAGTGGGTGCCGATGTTGACCAAGCCGTCGCCGGTGTCGCCGAGGACGTCGCCGACACCGTCCCAGAACCCGGGGTGCTCGGGGGCCTTGTCCCGGGCCTTGCCGAGCTCGTCCGCGGCGGTGTCCCCAACTCTGCGCAGCTGGTCGCGGGCCCGGTCCAGTAGTTCCCGGGCTGCGGCGCGCTTGGCCTCGCCGGGGTCGTGGAAGGGGATAGCCGGGGCGGTGGTGGGGGTGCCGTTGGCGGTCTTGGCGGCGGCATCCTTCTGGGCACGTTGAACGGCCTGGTCATGCGCGGCCTTGGCCTGCTCGGCGGCGGCGTCGCCTTCGTTCCACAGCCGGATGGCTTCCTGGGCTTGGGTCTGGGCCCAGGACAAGGTGGCGGCGTAGCTGGTGAGGGCGGCGGCGCCGTCGTGGAAGGCGTCGCCGGCCTCCAGCCACTTGGGTGGTTCGCCGTCGAAGACGTCGCGGAAGCTGTCGGCGGCGGCGCCGCTCCACCCTTCGGTGGTGTCGATACGGCGCAGTCCGGTTCCGGCGTTGTGCAGCGCGTCGCCGTAGGCGGTCATCTGCTGCGCGATGGTCTGCAGCGCACCGGCGTCACCAGGGATGAGGGCTTTCGGGTCTTGGGTGGTTCCGAGCTCGGCGGTCATCACGGTCCAGCGGGGTCGGGCCCGGACGGGCGGTCGAGGATGCCGGTGAGTTCCTCCGGCGCGGTCGCATCGACCTGCCGGTAGGTCTCGACGCAGTGGCTGAGCTGGGCGGCGATGGCTTGGCCGTCCTTGGCCAGGTTCGTCACGCCGATCTGCCACCGGTCGCAGAAGTCCGCGATCGTCGCGGCGAGCCGGTCGTGCCCGACGACGGTGCCCTCCCCGTCGATCGTGTCGACCCGGTGCCGCGCCAGCTGGCTCAACGTCTCATTCACACCGGTACTGGCCCGCTCCAACGCGGGGAGATCGACGTGGAAACCGTCAGTCATCGCGCTTCTCCCGGATCGTCGGCAGCATCCGGTTCTTTCGCCCGGCCGCGAACCGGAAACAACGATCCTTGCAACGGAACCTCAAGAGATTTGTAAGCGAAATCGGGACGCTCACTATTTCCATTTCTCGCTTCAACGGTGAACAAGGCCATGCTAGATAGCCCACAAGGCCGCTTGCGGCGAGTTGGCCACCTATTCGCACGGATAGATCAACACCATGGGCACGATTCACCATAAGCGGACATTCCACAGTCCAGGGCCACTCGTGCGGTGGCCACGGCGACCAGGAGTGCGGGCAGGTAAAGGTCGGCCTGCTCGCAGTGCAGGTGCGGGGCCAGCCCGAGCAGCCAGGCGTCGCTGGCGATAAGGGCAGCTTGGTTGTGCACGCGCGTCACCCAGGCGGCGGCCTCCGGCCCGATGCGGCGGGCGGCGCCGTGCGCCGCTCGGAGTAGCGCTCACCGCGTGCTCGTCCAGCACGCGGCCAAGTCTCGTGTGGCCCGCACGACGCGTTCCGCTGCGGTGCCGTCGCCGAACGGCGAGGGGGCGTCCTGGAGCCGTCGGTGGATGGACGAGATCCTCGACAGCCACGCGCTGATGGTGCGAGAGATACTCGGGCCAGCATGAACGCGGCGGCCGAACACCGCTTCGACTTCTGGACGTTCGTTGCTGCGACGCACAACGAGGACCGGTCTCTTGACGACTGTCGCTTCTTCTTGAATACCACCAGAGTCAGTGATCACCACGGCTGCGGCTCGCAGCAGCGTAAGCAACGCCGGGTAGTCCAGCGGCCCGGTCACACGTATTGCCGTGGCGCGCTGGTCCAGGCCGCTGGCTACGAGACTGGACTGGGTTCGTGGATGCAGCGGGAGCACGACCGGCACCGGCAGCATCGCGAGCTCGTCGAATATCGTCTTCAGCACCTCGGGACGGTCGGTGTTCTCCGGCCTGTGGATTGTCGCGAGCACGAACGTGTCGCCATCCAGGCCCAGCTCGGCCAAGATGCTGGTCTGCGTACCTCGGTCCGGTAAGGCGGCAGTGACCGCTTCGACGATGGTGTTTCCGGTGATGACGATGCGGCTTGCCGGAACGTTTTCGGCCAGCAGGTTGTTGCGCGCCAGGTCTGTCGGGGCGCAGCAGAGGTCGGCGAGGTGGTCGATGAGGACACGGTTGTGTTCCTCGGGCATGACGCGGTCGTAGCTGCGGAGACCGGCCTCCACGTGCACCACCGGTGTACCGGACGCGTTGGCGGCCAGGGCGCCGGCCAGGGCGGAGGTCGTGTCGCCGTGCACCATCACCACATCAGGGCGGAGGTTGCGGAGCACCGGGGTCAGCGCGCTGATCCAGGCACCGAGCTGCTGACCGCGGTCAAGCCCCGGGCAGGTGTCGAATACCAGATCCGGTTCGAGGTTGGTGCCCGCCATGCCAGAGGTGTAGTGCTGCCCGGTATGGATGACGTATGCCTCGTCCCTCAGCAGGCCGTTGATGGGAGCGAGTTTGATGGCTTCCGGCCGCGTGCCGACCACGATCGCGATGCGCATCGCAGGGTCCTACAGGGTTTACCAGAACAAGTGGCGCCGCTGGCCAGCGCAGAACCGGTCAGCCGCGACGAACAGCCGCAGATAAAGTTGATCGAGGCCGAGATAGCTCGGCACGAGCTCGTCGCGAGTCAGCCTCCCTTCGGCATACGACACTGCCAAGTCGGTGCGAGTGGCATACCGGGCAGGGATCGTCGTAGTGGTGCCCTCGGCGAGTCGGATCGCGTCATCGAGGTCGATACCGACGAGCCCGGTGACCTCCGCGTCGGCGAAGGGAATGTCCTCCAAGTCGCCCTGGAGGGGCAGGAGGTGCCAGTGCTGGAACTCGCGTTCGATGTAGTCGGGTGCGAGGGTGGTCGCGGTCTGTCGAAGGCCGAGGGGGTGCAGCTCCGCATAGGAGGTCTCCAGGCCGAGTTCTTCGTGGACCTCGCGCACACCGTCGGGGATCGATTCGCCGGCATGGTAGTGGCCGCCAACGGTGATGTCGGCGTTGTCGGGCCTGTCGAAGGAGTACCGGCCCGGGGCCTTCTTCTGCAGGAAGACCAGCCGGTTCCTCGGGTGGACGGCTAGCGCGGAGAACGTCCGATGCCAGGATCCTCGGCGGTGAGCTTCCTTCTTGTCCTCGGTGCCGATGTGCTCGTAGCGGTCGTTGAAGATGTCGATCAGCGTCACGACTGTCCTTCGCGATAAGTGGGCTGTGCCGGGTCGAGCTGCCAGTAGGTCTTCAGGGCGTCAAGGTAGTGCAGTGGATCACCGACAGTGACCCAACTGCCCGTGATCCGGTGCACCGCGACGCGCGCAACGCTGGCGAGGTTGCCGACCGCGATTCCGAGATCCACTTCCCCACGGGCCTGCTCACTCGCGGCCAGATGATCGAATATCGACGGACGCAGGATCAGGCGCGATACCACGGCCAGTGGCTCGCCGACTTCGCCGGGGTGCGGACGCTGTCGAATGCTGCGCACTCGATTCGGCTGTTGAGGTTCGATGTCGATGATTCCGAAGGATTCCACCGCGCCGACCGGAATCATCTGCCCTGCGATCATCGCCTCTGCGTCGACGGACCGCTGGCGCATCGTCGCGAGGTTGTAGCCCGGCGTTGGTTCACCGAGCAGCAGATCGTCGCCGAAAGCGACGGCGAAGGCGTCGCAGTTGGTCAGCCTGTGGCGAAGGCTCAGCAGGGGTGCTGCGTTGCCGTAGCCGTGGTCGAGGTCCTCCTCGATGGTCTCGACAGGAGCTCCTTCGCTGCGCAGCTGGCCCACGTGCTCTGGAATGGTGGAGTCGCCTGGCCTGGTGACGACGACGACCTCGGAGGCGCCGGCAGCCAGGCACTCGGCGATGACGTGCTCCACCGCAGGTATCGAGCCGACTGGCAGCATCTCCTTCGGAACACATCGCGAGAACGGGCGGAAGCGGGTCGCTGCCCCGGCCGCGGTAACCAGGGCCGGGAACGACGAAGAGATCATGAGCACCTCCCGAGGACGTCGAGCAGTGCGGTATCGAGTTCGGCGAGGGACCTGCGCACGCCGAACTCGATCTGGTGGCAGGGAACGGTCGCGGCGACCTGGCGAGCGACCTCACGGGCGTGCTGGTGGAGGGTGTGAACGGGTGTCCTCCGTGGTACCAGCCATGGTCGGAGCCAGAACTCGTCGTGCGGGGTGAAGCAGTTGCGCTCCAGCACCCTCCGGGTCTCCTGATACGGCAGCCTGGTGATCCGGGCGGGGTCCGCGGTGTTGGTGAGCCTTGGCACGAGGATGCTGTGCAGCCAGGCGCCAGCTGCTCGACCCGCGCCCAGCGCCTTCGAGAACTCGCGGCCGCTGAATTCCGCTTTTCGGACGGTGCCGAAGGTCGCGGGGAGCTTGGTGATGTCCTCTTGTCGTCGCGACAACTCGCGAGACGCGACAGCGAGCTCCGGAACCGCATCGAGCGTGCCCCGAGCGACCGGGACCGGAAGCGGTACCGCGACCAAGCCCATTCCGTGCACGATGACTCTGTCGTTGACCAGAAGATCACCATTCGTGCAGCGAAGCAGACAGGCGAGCAAGGTCGTCTTGCCAGCTGACCGCGGTGCGCAGATCATCACACCGCCTTCGCTGAGGCGCGCAGCGGCTGCGTGGAAGACGACACCGCCGTGGTCTTCGTAGGTACGCAGCATCGCTTCGCGGATCATCCTCAAGGGATACCGATGCGCCTTCGTACTTCCTGGATCCACGTAGAGCTCCAAGTGCCGCCCGTCCGTTCGCACTGCATAGGCGGTGTCTTGATGCTCCAAGCCGTCAGCGGCCACGGCGAACCAACGCTGACTCCCGCCTCCAGCTCGTGATTCGAGCAGTACGACACCGGGGGCCGTTTCGATGCGTTGAAACGGTGCTCTCGCAACGCGGCCGATGACCTCGCGGCATGCTGCTGCATCGACACGCACGTCCATCTCGAACGCCGGGAGCTCTCGCTCACCCAGCCTGCCAAGCAGGTAGTCGTCCAGGTAGCGACGCTGATCGGCAGCCCAGCACGCAGGCGCCGTGATGTCGAACCGGACGTCTCCGGCATATGACGTCCACTTGTCCGGGTTTGCCGTGGTCATTACAGGTCCAGCTCCCTGATGCGGATGGCGACCTCGTCGACACGTCGACGGCGCCCCGGTTCATCGAAGTGACGGAACTTCAGCACTGAGGTGAGCGCGAAGAACTCGTGCATCATTTCCGGGTCGACGACTCCCCGAGCGGCACGCCGTGCGAGCTTCAATCGAGCACGGAACCACTCCTTCGCCAGTCCGGTCGTCTCCGGCGAGGAGACGAGATCGTTCACCACACCGAGCAAGTCGGCGATGACCCCACGATCGCCGGAGCGGATTGCCTGCCGCAGCGCGTAGCCGCACAGCGCATCGAGGATCACAGAGGTGTCGAAGCACAGGCTGAGGAACAGGTCGTCGAACAGCGATGTCGGGCGCGGTCGTCGACTCGGCACCAGGGGTGGAAGCACGTCAACCAGGACGGGCCTTCCGTTCACAATGCAGAAGTTCGCCAGATTGGTATCGACCCGGGCATCCCGCCGGTCGAGCCTGCGCACCCACGTGGCGACCTCGGCGATCGCGCTGGCGAATACTTCAGGCGTCATGGTCGGCGCGTCGAGCAAGGTGGGGCCGTCCATCCACCTGTGCTGCACGGTCAGCGGCTCAGCTGAAACGATCTCCAGGTTGCCGGGAAGGCGAACAGCGACACGGTCCAGCTCTGCGAGGTAGGAACGCATTCCCTGCTCACCGGAGGACGCCATGGCCGCAACGAAGTTCCGGCCCGCGGGGTGTCGCTCGGTGAGCTGCTTGACGACGCGCTCGCCGTCGCGTCGATGAACGCTGCCCAGTCTCATTCCCCATCACCCCGACTTTTCAGGAATGCATCGGCGTCGACGGCCATGGACCGAAACTCGGCCAGCAGGTCCAACCCGAGATGGTTCGCCAGAGCTTCGCACGCCGTGATCACTCTCGAAGCCGCCTCCGACAGAGGAAGCAGGAGACCGTTGGGCCGATGGCGATAGCGGCACACGACCATTGCGGTCTCAGATAGCGTGCCCGCTGCCACGAGCAGCCGGAGGAATGCCTCGACCTCATCACCCGCTGGAGGAGGCTTACGGGACGAACTGTCAGGATCGGCATCGGCGAGGACGGCAATGCTGAGTGCCGCCAGGGCAACATCGGCCAACTCGTCGCCAACGTCAGTGATAGGCCGCTGCGTGTCTTCCAGATCTCCAACATCACGACCTTGACGACGAAGCACGCACAAGGCCAGGTGACCGACCTGCACCGACAATTCCGCTGCGGCGGTGACCGGATCCCACTCAGCTGGCGCTGTGCGAGCGAAGCGCCGGCGTAGCCGACGCACCTCGCCGAGGACCTCGTGAAGGTTGTCGCTAAGCGTACTGCTGTTCATCCGAGGATCACGGGCGTTGCCCCAGCAGTGCCGCTGCTCCAATACCCGTCGTCGTCGTTGCGACGAACACGGACTCGCACCCCCAAGTCTTGGGTCACCGCCGCAACCACTCGGGTATCCACCGGTGCGTCGATCAGCACCTCACGGCTGTCACCAGACAGCCTCCAGGCTATCCCCGCCAAGCCGCGTCCCTGCAATGCGGACTGAACGGAGTCGGACGTGGGTGCTGTCCTTTCCGCGTCGGCCGTTGTGCACCGGAACCGTTGCTCGGCAGGGCACAGGTTCCGCACGCGGCACACGTTGGTACCGAAGATACCGAAGGAGTCGGCTCTGCGGAGCACATAGGACAGTGCGCAGGAGTTGGTGTGGAACACGGGATAGTGCGCATGCCGACGCCAGGTACGGTGAATGAATTCCCAGAACCGCCGTGGATAAACCCCCTCTGCTTCGGTGACGCCAGGCTTCTCTGCGAGCTCCGGCCAGAATTTTGCAAGCCGCGGCAACGCTGCCTTCTCTACCTTCAAACCAGCCGCCACCGTACACATCGCGTACTCGGCGACGTGATCCAAGACATCCTGCATGGTCTCGTTCGTCGCAGACTCCGGCAGCGCCGGTCGCCAATAATGCACGATCGGAATGCCAGCGATGGAGAGCTTCGGGAAGTTCTCGGCAGTCGCATCACGACGGATTCCGCGCTCGATGTGCCGTCCCAACCCTGAATAGCTGAGGTACACGATGATGGTCAACCCACGCGCCCGAGCCGCGTTGATCACCTCGACCACGTCGCCTGGCATCGAGCACTTGGTGATCAGGACAACGGGATTCGGAACCTTCCTACTGATCATCTCTTCAAGCAGCTGCACCAGGTGCGTACGCGAGTCGGGCAGTGCCATCACGTCGGTCCAGGTGTACAGAGCGACCGTTCGTGGCGGCGCGTAGAACGGCGACGCGAGAAGTGCATCCACGCTCTCCCCCGGTGTGGCGATGTACTCTGGACGAACCGCGGTCAGGAAGCAGTACTCGCAAGCCTTCGGGCATCCCTGCAGCGGGTTCACCGCGATCCACGTCGCGTGCTGATCAACCAGCGGAGTCCGTACGCGGTTCGCAACGGGCCGAAGTCGATCTGTCTCGCCCCTTGCTTCATCGCTCATCGCAGAATCCCTCGATCGCGTCTTGGTAGGGCACCTGGGGCCGGGGTGTGCATGGCGCAGCCGAACCATGTCGGGGAAGGGTTCGGCTACTCCCGCCCGGCCCCAGGGCCACGCGCGGCCATTCCGGTGAGGGGTAGTAGAGGCTCGCCCACACCGCAACGCTGGCGATGACGACGAGGCCGAGCACGATGTTGGCAACCATCACAACGACCTCCACATTTGGTGGTTCGCTTTCTCCGCGATCGGATTTGAGCCACACGGCTGGACCGGCTACCGCGGAACAGCGTCCCGACGAGCGACAGCCGCCGGTTGTAAGGTCCTGGGCGCAGTTCCGTCGCGGTGTCAATGAAGGACCACAAGCAGTACCCGGACTCGCCGATGCGGGAGGACGACACGTGTGGTGGACCGCCTAGGACCTCGTGCAGCGTCTGGGCGGTGGGTAGAGCGCAGAGGTCCGGGAGCGCTCGGCTGGAACCCGCGTCTGAGCAACCTGCCGCCAGAAGGACGAGAAATGTAGCGCCAAGGCGTAGGAGCCTGACCATGTGTTTCACCTGGCCACAGCCACGGTCCGAACCGGGCTGGTGATGCCGTCGTCGTAGGTGAAGCCGAGCGTGGTGACGGCGTCGCGCACCAGCTCGTCAGTCTCGGCGCTGACGAACAGCATCGGCCGTGTACCGATGAACAGCTCCACCGTGCAGGATCCGAGCTGGTAGAGCTCGTTGTGCAGATCGTTGCGGATCGGGACCGCGCTGGCGGTCTGGATAGCTCGGCGCACGCAGTCCGGTTCGATCGACGCTAGCGACCAGCGCCGGATGACGGCCGAAGCCGGTGGATATGACATGACAGAGGTGTCCTATGCGTCAGAGGAATCGTTGTTGGGTCCCGGCCGACGGGCACGCTCCGGCTCGGGGGGCAAGGCCGAGGACGTGCCTGGGGATCGCCGGCCGGGACCGCTGACCCGGCACTGCCTCACGTGTGCCGGGAGCACTGATGGCCAGTCCGTTCCCGACTACTGGAGGGTGGTCAGCGATGCGGACATGTCCTCGGCGTTGCGGGTGTCGCCAGCGCGGCGGAACAGCTGGTGGGCTTCGTGGTTATAGCTGCGTGCTTGGTGCCGGTCACCACGGCGCAGGGCGGCATGGCCGAGTTGGGCCAGCACCTTGGCCGTGTAGATCGGCGAGCCCGAGGCACGCATGATGGGCAGAGCCACGTGCAGGTGGTCCAGCGCGCTGGTCACCTGGCCCTGGGCCAGGCGGACGGCGGCGAGCTTCGTCAACGTCGCTGCGTAACCCTCGCGGTCACCGAGGCCGTCCATCCGAGCTGCCGCCGCGGTGTACGCCGCGCATGCGTCCTCGTTGCGTTTCAGGGCCGCGTAGCACTCACCGATGTGCCGTAGGCGCAGGGCGATGCTGCGGGACTCCGCGACCCGCGCGGCCAGGTTCAACGACAGCTGGAAGCACTGCAGTGCCTCCATGTAGTCGGCCAGGTCGTAATGGACGCGGCCTTGCGCACTCAACGCCGCGGACTCAGCCCAGACGTCCTCGGTGGTCGCTGCCAACGAACGAGCTTCCACCGCGACCTCGAGCGCCTCCTGCAGACGGCCAAGGCTGCGGTAACCGCGCGACAACCGCGACCGGAGGATGGACTCCGCGGGGTGCTGGCAGTGGCGAGCGGCCTGGCAGCCCAGTTCGTGCATGTCAACCAGCAGCTTCGTGTGGCCGCCCTTGAGGCAGCCAGCCCAGGCCGCTTCCGCCAGCTGCCATACAGTCGTGTGGTCCCCGTCCTCGTGGGCCCGGTGCTGCAGTTTCGGAAGCGTGCCCCTCACCACGTCGAACCACGCCATCGCCTCGTCTTTGGTCGCGAACGTCGGCGTGCGGGTGCCAGTGCGCAGATCGCGGTACGCCAAGCTGTAGCGGCGCGGGTGTGGGTTCAGTACCCAATCGGCATCCATCGCAGTCTCGAGATAGCTCAGCACCACCCGACCGCGGGCTGCGGCGCGAACCGCCTCGTCGTCACCGGATACGAGTGAACGGGCGTGCTCGTGCACCCGTGAGGGGATCTTGAAACCGTGGTCGTTCTCCTCGAGTAGCCGCGCCTGCAGCAGCCAGTCGATCGCCTCGGCCGCCTCTTCAGGGTCGGTGTCGAGCATGGCCGCCGCAGCGGGGCGGATGATCTCCCCGGAGGGGTGGTCCCCGATCAGCCGGTACAGCAGGCGCGCGGATTCCGGCAGTGCCTCGTAGGACATGGTGATCACCTCACGGACAGCACGGGAGAGGGACGAGCGAGGGCGAGGGTTGATCGCAAGGTCACGTCGCCCTGGACACGGCATCGCCAGGTGCGCACTGGCCAGGCCGACCGCCAGCGGAAGTCCTCCGCACGCCTCGACGAGCACCGATTCGGCACCCGGCTCTACCGCGGTGCCGTATTCGGCGGCATGGGCGCGGAACAGCTTGCGACTGCTATCGGCGTCGAGGGGACCGAGATGCTGGAGCACCGCGCCCTCGTTGACGAGGTCTGGCAGGGGTGATCGGCTGGTCACAACCGTGACGCTCGACGGCGACGACGTCAGCAACGGCCGCACCTGCTCCGAGTACGTGGCGTTGTCGATCAGCACCGCCACCGGTTTCGTCGCGGTCGCCGTCCGAAATGCGACGGCGCGCGCGGGTGGTGAAGCGGGGACCACGCAGCCCAGGGCGCGAAGCCAGCAGCCCAGCACTTCACCGGGATCGCCTGAGGCAGCCAAGTCTGCGTACAGCTCGCCACCAGGGAACGTGCGGCGCAGATGCCGGCGTAGCCAGTACACCGCGAGAGCCGTCTTGCCCACCCCGCTGACACCGCTGACCGCCACCACCACCGGCCCACGCCTGCTGGCACGCTGGTTGAGGGCGGCCAGGACGTCACCGCGGTCGACCCAATGCCTCGGGAACGCAGGCAGCTGACGCGGCACGGCGTGCGACGCTGATGCTCGATGGTGCAGGTGGATGCCGCCACTCACCGAACCGGCCTGCACAGCGACAGCCGCCTGTCCAGCCAGGTAATTGCTTCCCACCGCGCTACCCCACCTTCCCGCGAGCGCCAGTCCGGGCGCTGTGTGCAGATTCGGGAGTCCTCTCGAAGTGTGTGATCGGGGATGCCGAACTCAGCGCGTCGCGCAGCAGCTCAGCCGGTACCGGGTCCCAGCGAACGCGCTCCGGGGCAATCCACCAGGTGACATGCACGCCCAACACGCGACTCGGCGGAGCCACCACCCACTCCCCGACCGCCATCTCCTCGACTTCGGCGGGCGGTACACAGTCCTCCGCGAGCCGTCTCTCGCCGGCCACTACGAAGTACGCACGGCCGCGATCACCGCGATACAGCACCGGTCCCGGCCGGGACCGCCACGCCTCGGAGAGCAACACCGCATGGGCCAGATAGCGAGGCATCGATACGAACCGAAACTCTGCCCAAGAGCACAGCAGCACCGACGGCACCCACCTACCTCCCGCCGCCCACCACCGAGCGACCGCCGTTTCGTCCGTCGTGGCCGACTCCCTCGCCACAACCGGGCGCACACCGTCAGTCAGCACTCCTGTGAACGGCGAGAAAAAACGCCCCCGGTCATACGCCGAACCCGGCAAGACCCGCCAACCCTGCTGCACGTAACGGACCGCGGCCTTCTCGACCTCACTCCGCCTACGCAAACCCATACCGTCACCCCGACCAGTCACGATCACATTCCCCGAGCACTGCACACGGCGCCTGATCACGAAGCAGTCGCGATTTGCGCCCGAACAAGCCGCCTGCGCCGATCAGCGGCTGGACATCACCGCCGGCCGTTCGCCGACCTCGACCAGAGCCCCGCAAACGCGGGCGCCATCCGCGAGGTGCCAGCCAACCGAGTGCGGAGAGACGCGCCACTCGTACGCGAAGCCACCTGCGGCCGTGGGCGGAAGCGGAACCCACGCTCCGACACCGTGATGACGGACTCGCGACGTTTCGGTCCCAGAGACGCCTCTGCGGCCAGCGAAGAACAACCACGTGCCAGCAGGTGTCTGCGCTGCGGGACAGACGACGCCACGCTCACCCAGCAGCTCCAGAGCAAGTCTGCCCAAATCGCCGTGCACCTCGAACGCGTCAACGAGCCGTCCACATGCGAGCAGGAGCGAGTAGGGGCGCCGAGACCACCATCTCGCTGCGACCGAGGAGTCGGTCGTCGCCACCTTCTCCCAGCTCGCAGCAACCGGTTCGAGACGGTATGTGTCCGGCCTCCCCAACCAGTTGCTCTTGCCGCCAATCTGGAACGTTCCGGGATGCACGGGCCACCCGTGTTCGGCGAAGACAGCCGCCTCGTCGCGAAGCTGCGCCCAGGACGTCTCACCCGGCAGCGGGTGCAGCAGACGACACTGCAGTTCTGAGTTCTTCATAAGCTTCGCCACCTGCATCCTTCACGGCGCACCCCGCAAGCGAGACTGCGTCGACGCGAGCCGGGGTCTTGTCAAGGCGGTGCTTGGTCGATGCCGCAGGCGCGCACGGTGGACACCGACCAGGCACCCTGTCCGAGCCCCCGTAGGCCCGGCCACCGGTCCGCGCCGGTACGTGCTTTCCGCCGCGGACCTCGCCTACTCTCGGTGCTGGTCGCTGTGGCGACCCGCACACGATGCAGGTAGTACAAAAGTGCGGGTTCCGATCGGGTGACGGTGGTGAGGTGAGGTCATGCCCACGGAAGGACCGATTGGCGAGCGCATCCGCGTGTACCGGCGACGCCGCGGCCTGAGCCAGAGCGCTCTCGCCGGCCTCGTGGGGCGTTCGGAGTCGTGGCTCTCGCAGGTCGAACGCGGCATACGCTCCGTGGACAAGCTCTCGATCCTGATCGACATCGCACGGGTCCTGAAGGTCGACGTCGAAACCCTCGCCGACCGCCCCTTCTCCCTCGCCCCCAACGGCGCCTTCGAGCTCGCCAACCTCGAGGCCATCCGGGCAGCACTGACCGCCTACCCGTCCCTCGGACAGCGACGCACGCCGACGTTGACCGTGGATGAAGCCCAGAACCTCACCGCAGAGGCGCACCAGCACTACCAGGCGGCCGACTACAGCCGTGCAGCCCGCCTGCTGTCCCACCTGCTCACCGGAACCGACGCACTGGTCGCCGAGACGAAGAACCCGCAACGGCACGCGGCGCTGGCGGCGCAGAGCAGCGCCTATGTCGCCGCCGCCAAACTCATCACAAAAGTCGGTGACGGCCACCTTGCCTGGCTGGCCGCTGACCGCGCGATGACCGCCGCCCAACACGTCGACGATCCACTTCGCATGGCCTCCGCCGCCTACCAGCTCGCCTGCGCGTTCCTCAAACTGGACCGCCTCGACGACGCCGAACGCATCGCAGTGACCACGGCGGACAACCTCACCGACACCAGCCCGACCGGACTCTCACTCCGCGGCGCTCTCAGCCTCCTGGCCACCATCATCGCCGCACGCCGCAACGATCGCGGCGAAGCCACCGAACGCCTGGCCCGCGCACAAGCACTCGCCGACACGCTGGGCGAAGACGGAAACCACGCCTGGACCGCCTTCGGCCCCACCAACGTCCGCATCCACGCCGTCTCGTCCGCGGTGGAACTCGGCGACGCCGCAGAAGCCATCGCCCGCGCCGAAACCCTGGACACCACCGGCCTCCCACCAGGACTGCTCAGCCGCCGCGCCCAGGTCCACATCGACTGCGCATGGGCCTACGCCCAACGACGCCAAGACGCAGCCTCCGTGGTCAACCTCATGCAAGCCGAAGCCGTGGCACCCCAGACACTGCGCTACCACATCGTCGTCCGCGAACTCATGCGTGAGATGCTCAAACGCGAACGCCGCGCAGCCACGCCCGGACTGCGAGCCATGGCCGAACGAGCGGGAATCCTGCAATGACCACCACATCCCCCTGCCTCTACGTCATCGCCACCGCCGCGCCCCCAGTCCTCCGACTGACCGAACTCCTCGACGAGCTGGCAGCCTCCGGCTGGGACAGCTGGGTCATCACCACACCCGCCGCCGCCACCTGGATCGACACCGAGGCATTGGCCGCACACACCGGCCATCCCGTCCGCGTGCAACCGCGACTCCCCCACGAGCAAGATCCGCTCCCGAAGGCCGATGCCGTCCTCGCCGCACCGCTCACCTTCAACACCCTCAACAAGTGGGCCAGCGGCATCAGCGACACACTCGCCCTCGGGCTCCTCAACGAAGCCCTCGGCCTCCGGCTACCGATCACTGCGGCCCCTGTAGTCAAGGCAGCGTTGCAGCGCCACCCCGCCTACGGAGTGAGCCTTCGAACGCTTCGCCGTTGCGGCGTCCAAGTGCTGGACCCCGACGCCGTGACCGTACGCACAGCGGACGACGTCACGTCCCAAGACTGGCCAACGATCGTTGAAGCTCTCAACCGTCAATTCAGCAACGCGCTGGAATGATCGTTTTCCTGATCTTCGTGTTTTAGAGTGACAGTCCCGCGTGTTGGAGCAATGAGTAGGGCAGGTGCTCGGTGGTGCGGACGCGGTCGATGCCGCGTTCGGCGAGTGTGATGGCTTCGTCGAGGTGTCAGGGCAGAGATTGGCCAACTCGACGTCTTTGACGCTATACACAATGCTTCCACGGGGTTGAGGTCGGGGGCGTAGCCGGGTGATGCGCAGCAGCGGGCACGACCCCGCCACGGTGAGCTGGTACGGCGCGGACATCGACGATCTCGCGATCGCCGCCTGCGCAATCAACAGCCTCCTGTGGGACCTCGGCCGCACACCCTGCTGTGCGTGGCCCACACCCTGACCAAGGCTAACTGGGCCACCCGAGCCGAAACCCAAGGCGGCGAGATCCTGCAGCTGTCCGCAAGAATACGACGCGACAAGCTCGTGCTCGCCGCAGTCCGCGCCGCACTGCACCTCACGGAGATCGTCACCACCAGGGAAAGCACCGATCATGGCGACTCGGCTGTATCGTGATCATGCACTGCGCTGCCCATGCCGAGGCGGGCCCAATACAGCATCGGCCAGCCGTACACGGTGTAGTTCTCTAGCCCTGCCCACTCCACAAGAGTCCGATGACTTCGAAGACCTTTGTATCCAGGCTCGCACCTCTGCACCGCCCTATGAACCGAGCAAGTCAAGAAGGAACCCCAGGCCAAAGATATATACCGCCCACTTACGCAGCGGATGACCTGGCCGAGACCGGTTCATCAAGCGGCCCAAAATTGTGGGAGGCAGCGCGGCGACCTGGTTTACAACAATACTGAACCGAAGCGACCAGAAATATGACGAATAGCTGAGCACGAACGGCAGTACCACAAAGGAGCCAAATAGCGGCAACCCTATGAATCCAACTACCACAAAGAATGAATCCAACTACCACAAAGATGACGAATACATGGAGAGAAAATGTCTTCTCCATCCACTTCATCACCGGGGAGGCAAGAAGAATCAAGAGAATAGGAAACACTTTGACGACCTTTGCAAAACCGTCAATCTCGGCGCGTCTCTCGGCGTATCTCCTTGCCTCAAGCTCTTCATTGTTACTATGAGCCTCTATGTAGTCGTTTATAGTCCTATCGAACCAGTCCTTGCCATGCTTGCACTCCCAAATCGGCTTCGGTCCGCGATGCGAGGATGATTCGGAGTCCCCAGATATGGTTACCGTGCATTTATCGCACATCGATTTTCCGTCAAAGTAATTGCGAACCGATTCAAAGAGGCACCGGTAGTCCGGTTTATCATGAAACTCGTGATTACCCTTCAGTGGCCCAAATTCGCTAAAGGGGTTTCTTTTCGTTGACAGACTCGGGTCGTCTGCCACCGCTTCGCGGATATTAAGTTCGTATTCTTTTACCCGTGCTTGAACCTTCAGTAGCTCGATGATTTTCCGAGCACGCTCCACCCGCTGGGAACTATTTTCGCCAATTTGCAAAAGCCTCTCCGGGCCGATTACGTCAAGGATCGCTATGAGCCCCGCGAAGAATTGCAACCACTTTCCAGTTCTGGCCCAAAAGACGACCTTCCACCCCAGCAGGGCGCATTCCTTAACCTCCTGTCCACCCCACCATGTCAGGAAGAGGTTCCCATCGCATACGTCGGGGACTGACACCGGCACACTTCCTGATCAGGCAAGCAAGTCTACCGAGATGATCAGCCGCGGTCCGGCTCACACGAGAAGCTTCTTACTGATCTTCGTGTTTTCGAGTGACAGTCCGGCGTGTTGGGCGAGTGTATTGACTTCGTCGATGGAGTCGGGGCAGAGGTCCGCACGACCTCGGCCTGCGCAAAGCCTTGCTCGGACAACTCCGCCCCGGCCATCCGCACCGACTCCATCACGGCCCGGTCCCGCCGCACCACCACACGCTACTTGATCATCGACACAGTCCGTCGTGATCACACACAGCCCGTCCTAGATCACGAAGGTGGTTCAGTAAAACCCTTTAGAGAACCCGACACGCCACGCTCGTCACCATGAGGAAAGACGTCTTTCACAGCTGCCCGCAATCGGCCTGCTTCTGAAAGCGAGAGCCGGTGCGGGCTCGGGCCAGGCGGCGCCCGGTGACTGGGCGAGCGCACACCTGCACGCACGCGTACTCGCGGCGTCCCAGGCCCACCGGTGCTGCGATGAGCGCGCGGATCGGGTCGGTGTCGAAGTCGGTGCGGATCGGCAGCGCATCGCCCCGGGCGAGCCGGAGCTCACCGCCCACAACAACACGGTGCCCCTCGGATTCAACGGTGGGCAGTGGGGGCTCGGCGGGACCGCTGTGGGTGTGGGCGCCGGGCCAGGCCGCCTCCACCGCACGCTCCACGAGCCCCGGCGGAATGACACCGGGCACCCACAGCCGAAGCGACACCCCATCGTGGGAGAACACGTACTCGAACGCCAGGTGGGGCTGGCCAGCGAGGAGGCGTTTCCACCGCGGGCGCAGCAGGCCGACGAGATGGGCCCACAACGCCACTCCCCCAGCCGGATCCACGGTGGGCGGCGGGAGAATCGTGACTGTGCGCGCGTTGTCATGGAGACGGTGCCGACAGTCCCGACGCCACCACACCCGCACACCCACGAACACCGCCACGCCAGCTGCCACGGCGGGGACGGTAGTGAGCCAGTGGGCGTAGAACCAGTCAACGACGTGTTCAGCCGCAGCGCTCACCGTGCCGCCGGGGTCGCGGAGATAGTCGTCGATCACACCAGCGGCGGCGGACACAGGCGGCGATGAGATGTGGGGCATGGCGCGCTCCTCGGGAACACGAAAGACACGTTGGCGGGCTGCGAGGTCAGGAGTCGAGCGGAATCTGGGCCACGTCGGACTCGGGGCCGAATTCGTCGCCGGACAGCACAGAAGGCTCGCCGTCGAGATCGAGGAAGCCGGTGTCCGCATGGGAATCGGTGGAACCGGCGAGTTCGGCGGGATTACTGGTGACCAGGGCGTGCTCGGTGGGTGAAGCGACGGCGTGGAAGGCCGCGCGGTGAGTGCCGGCCGAAAGCAGTCCTTGGCCTTGCTCGGCGGTGAGCAGGAACTGCCGCTCTCCCGAGGAAAGAGTGAAGGCGCGGGCAATCTCGTCAATGGCTTGGGGTGCTTGGCGTAGCAGGATTTGGGTGGCGGCGTTGGCGACGACCGCCTTGCCCAGGTCGCTGCCGAGGACGTCGGCGGCGTCCTGGGTGGCCACGGTCAGCCCGGCCCAGTGTTTGCGGGCGGCCTTGGCCATCCGGAACAAGAACTCGGCGCCGGCGGGTTGGCGCATGAGCAGCCAGGCTTCGTCGACCACGACCAGGCGGGGGCGGCGCAACACCGGGTACGCGACCCGTCGCCACACCGCGTCCAGGATGAGCAGGGTGCCGATGGCCTTGAGCTCGTCAGGCAGATCGCGTAGAGAGAACACCACGAGGTGCCCGTCCGGCCGTGTCGTCGTCGGCCCGGTGAGGAGGTTGTTGAAGGCGCCGTCGACGTAGGGGTGTGCCAATTCCGCAGCCACCGCATCACCGGTGGTGAGGGTGTCGCGCAGCTCCCGCAGGGTCGGGGCGGGGCGGGTCCAGGTGCGGGGGTCCGGGGTAATCCCGGCGGCGCGGTAGGCGGCCGTGATCGCCTGGTCCAACACGGCCCGTTCGCCTGCGGACAGGTGTGTGTCGAGGAGGACGCTGATCACTGTGTGCAGGAACAGGCTGCGGCGGGCGAGAGCGTCCAGCGTCAGCCGCCACATCGTGAAACTCGTAGGCAACCGCCGGGAACGCGTCAGAATTGACGACATGCGGGTCAACGTTCTCGAGAGAAGACCAGTACCAGGCGGAACGCTCGTCTACCTCGAGCCTCAAGGCGGCGAACCTCACGATCGGGTGTTCACAAATCTCGACGGCCCCGATACACAGATTTATGCGACCGAGTCCACACCGGAGGGCAACAGGCACACTCGTCCTTTCTTGGACACCCAAACACGCTTCGCAGAGCGAGGCGAACCTCCCGGATTCGAGTTGATCAGCAACACAAAGCTATGCTGGTGCCTGCGGGAACTAATCGTCAGTGTTTCCTACAGTGACGAATACGGGAATCACAAAGAAAAAATTGTGATCCGAAGTGACGGTACACCCAAAGGACGACCTTTCGAGACAGTAGCCTGGGGCCTGTCTCCAAAGTTCCATTACGACTCTGTGTACGCAGTCAGCTTGGAAAATGGTGACTGGATCAGGGAACGATAGGGGAAGTAGTGCCGCTCCGAACGACCGATCACCAGGCTCCTCGGGAACCCGTTCACTGTCGGCTGTTGACGGTGCGGCCGCGCCTCGCGGCATGTACATCTCCGGCGGTTTCAACATCCATCCACGCGAAATCGAGGAGAAGCCGCAGCTCACCCTGCGATCGCCGAGGTGGCGGTGCTGGGCCATGCCCACCCCTAGTGGGACGAAGTCGGTGTCGCCATCTGGGCCCCGAGGACGACGCCACCGCGAACAAGGGCGAACCCCTGGAGTGGCGCACCCCAAGCTCGCCCACGAATTCCTGGGAGCAGGCAACGTGGGAGCAGCCGCCGTGGCACATGCCGTCGACCAGAAAACGCGGCGCGCAGACGGGAGGGCTACCAGTGGGAGTGGGAGCAAAATGGGGAGCGAAACGGCCATCCGAACGGGCACTGAACCGCATTAATCGACACTGAACCGCACTGCTTTTCCTGCAGATTCTCGTTTTTCACAGCTCACCGTCTCTTGTGGACACGACTGGGGGTCAAGGGGTCGTGGGTTCGAATCCCGCCGCCCCGACCAGCGGCAAGCCCGCTGACCTGACACAAACGTGCAGGTCAGCGGGCTTGTTCGCGCTCTCCAGATGATCTTCCAAGGTGTCCCCAACTGCACCGAACCGATTTTTCGCCATTTCTGGGAGGATTTTGGGAGCGACGGTGTCCGCCGGTGGTCAAGGAGTCACAGCGACAGCCGAGAAACCAGTACACCGATGGGGTCAACTACCCAGTGGCCCGCATCACCTGGTCCACACCGCCTGCGCTGCCCGGTAGTGCCCGTAACCTGCGGCAACGCCCGTCGTGCCCTTCCCCGCAGAGCCGCCTGAGACAACTCCGCAGCGGCTGACGCATGACGCCCGACTGATCCTGGCTGGTTCCTTCAACCAGGTCCTACGTCAAGGGGTCACGCCCTATCGAACATGCCCGCAGAACGCCCTGCCGAAGGGGGCGCGTTACCACCTTCTCGTGCCCCACCTGCCGTACTGACCTTCGAAGCGGCGCTGCGAGCGTCGATCGACGCGACACATGGCCGCACAGGCCCAGGCCACGAAAGCGCCGCCGGCCACCCAAACCCCCGCACAACGAACACGCCTCACACCGCTCACAGGCCACAGAGAGCCCCCAGCACCGGCGCCCGGCTCCCCCCGAGCTACCAGATCGCCTCTACCAATTCCCGGCGGCTACACAGTCACCGCCGACAGTCCACCTCCACGTGCGTGGAAAGCACGTGTTCGTGCCGCCTGTGGCGATCTCAGGGGTCGGATCACCTGTGCGTGGAGAGCACGACCATGATCGTCGTGACCATCACGCTGGCGCCGGATCACCTCCACGTGCGTGGAGAGCACGTGTGGATCTGCCCTCCGCCTTCGACCATGAGCGAATCACCTCCACGTGCGTGGAGAGCGCACTTCGTGAACTCGGATTCTAGGGACGTGGTTGTCGATTCTGACGTGTTGGCGTGTGAGCCGGACAGGTGACCCTCAATACGGGACCGGTCCGGTACTCGATGACATCACGGACCTGCCGAAACACCTCGTGCCAGTCCAACCGGCCTAGCACCATGAATCCTTCCCTACTGGTTCGTCGGAGTCGCAGAAGAGGGTAACGAGGCCAGGCCGGGTGGAACCGTACGTGACGCACAGGCCAGCCCGAGTTGCGGCGGGCGGCCGAGGAGATCGACGCCCGCCTGAACGACCTCGAAGGCGTCGTAACCCGGCTGCTGGGCTCGTGGACCGGTGCGGCCGCGAACACCTCACCCAGCGCGACGCCACGCGGGTGGGTGACGGAATCTACGGGGACCAGCCGCCCGCCTCGGGGAAACTGGAGGGTCGTCGGCGGGTCGAGGTCACCGATCCACACGATCCCGCGCGTACCATCGCCGATATCGACCACATCGAAAACGGCGTATTGTGGGAGGAGAAAAGCGCCACCACAGCCGGAAATATCGACACGTGGATCGGGAAGCACCTCGACGGGAAGGTCAACTCCTACCTCGACGCGCGCCAGTACCTCCCCGGTTACGAACAAGCCCCGATCGGGTTCCGGTTCACTACCCCCGGCGCTGATCCGGCCTTCAAGACCGCCGTTGAAGACGCCGTCGCGCGCCTGCGCGCCGCCCATCCCGACGTCAACATCAAGCTGGAATGGAAGTAATGAGCTACATCTTCGACGTCGACGACCAGACCGTCTGGAGTCCCGCTCTGCGCGTCGGCCAGCTCTTCACCCACACCGCCGAGAACCTCGCGCGCTTGCTCGGCTGCCAGACCGGGCTGGCTCCGGTCGCCAACGACATGAGCGACCTCGACCTGCAGCTGTTCGAACCGTTCGCACACAAGGTTTTCGACGAGTACTGCACGACGACCAACACCATCTACCGCGAACTTCTCCGCAGCGTACTCGCGCCCGCCCTGGTCATGCTCCAACGAGCAGGCCGCACTCTGCCCGCCACCACACCTCAACACCAGTCCTTCATCGACTCACTCGATCAGTACGCCCGCTCCATGCCCACATAGCAGGACTGCGCCGAAGGTAATCAACAACGTCAGCCTCGTGATCCGGGCGGGCTCCGCGGTGTTGGTGAGCCTTGGCACGAGGATGCTGTGCAGCCAGGCGCCAGCTGCTCGACCCGACACACGGAGGTGGGGCTACACACCGCGCGAACCCGCCAGAACCAGATTTCCCAATTCCAGGGAAACTTGAGAACCCTTCTTCGAGGGTGGGCCCCAAATTTGGCTTTCCTGTTCCTTCCGTGGGGGTCATGGTCGTCTGGGGAGGACAAGGCGGCGGTCTCTTTGCTGGGGTGCCCCGACGGGGTCGGCGGTAGGTGCTCAGCCTCGGCCGATGAACGGCATCGCCGTGGCGGTGATGGTTAGGAACTGCACGTTGGCCGACAGCGGCAGGCCCGCCATGTACAGCACCGCCTCGGCGACGTGCCGGGCGTCGAAGGTCGGCTCCGGGCGGACCGAGCCGTCGGCCTGCGCGGCGCCGGCGGCGATGCCGGCGGTCATCTCGGTGGCGGCGTTGCCGATGTCGATCTGGCCGCAGGCGATGTCGTAGGCGCGGCCGTCCAGCGAGATCGACTTGGTCAGCCCGGTGATCGCGTGCTTGGTGGCGGTGTAGGCGACGCTGCGCGGCCGCGGGCTGTGCGCCGAAATGGAGCCATTGTTGATGATGCGGCCGCCGCGCGGGTCCTGGTCCTTCATGATGCGGAAGGCGTGGTGGGCGCACAGGAACGAGCCGGTGAGGTTGGTCTGCACCACGTTCTGCCAGTCCTCGGGGGACAGTTCGCCGACCGAACCGGGGGTGCCGAAGGTGCCCGCGTTGTTGACCAGCAGGTCCACCCGACCCCACTCGTCGCGCACCGCGTCGAACAGCGCCGCGACCGATGCGGGGTCGCTGACGTCGGTGGGCACCACGAGCGCGGCCGCTGCGTCGCCGGCTGTCGCCCGCAGCGGCTCGGGCCGCCGACCCGCCAGCGCGACCTGGTAGCCCGCGTCGAGCAGCGCCCACGCGATCTCCCGGCCCACGCCCGACCCGGCCCCGGTCACCACCGCAACTGGCATGTCGTTCACCCACCCTCCGTCGTGGACGTCACCGCGCACCATTCAACCCCACGGCGCGCGCGGGATCAGGCCCACACCCGGGGGTCGACGTGGTCGTCGGTGACCTTGGCTGAACAGATTGAGGTCGAAGGCCCGGCCCAGCGGATCGGCCGGGGCGCGCACCACCTCGCCGCAGGCGTCGCCGACCGCAGCGTCCACAGAGGTCCGCTAATCCACACGCCGGTGTTCCCCGGTGACCTCCTCCAGTTGCCCGTCGTCGCCGATGCGCAGCGCACCCGTGATCAGGCCCACGACGTCGTTCATGCTGTGCGTGCGGGGCGAGACCAGGCCGACGCGGCGCCCCAACCGGTGCACGTGGATGCGGTCGGCGATGTCGAACACCTGTGGCATGTTGTGGCTGATCAGCACCACCGGCAACCCCCGGTCCCGGAGCCGGTCGATCAGCGCCAGCACCTTCGCCGACTCGGCGACGCCCAGCGCCGCGGTCGGCTCGTCCATGATGACCACCTTGGTGCCGAACGCGGCCGCGCGCGCCACCGCGACGCCCTGCCGCTGCCCGCCGGACAGCGTCTCCACCGGTTGCCCGATCGACTTGACCGAGATGCCGAGGTCGTCGAGCACCCGCTGCGCCTCGGCGCGCATCGCGGCGTGGTCGAGCTTGCGCAGCACCGTCCCCAGCAGACCGGGCCGCCGCTTCTCCCTGCCCAGGAACAGGTTCGACGCGATGTCCTGCGCCGGGGCGAGTGCGAGGTCCTGGTACACGGTTTCGATGCCGCACCGCCGGGCGTCCAGCGGACTGCGGAAGTGCACCGGGGTGCCGTCCACCTCGATCTGCCCGGCCTCCGGCACCAGCGCTCCGGACAGCGCCTTGATGAGGCTCGACTTCCCGGCGCCGTTGTCGCCGACGACGGCCAGCACCTCCCCGGCGCGGACCTCGAAGTCGGCGCCGTCGATGGCGGTGACCCGGCCGTAGTGCTTGACCAGTCCGCGCGCGGCGAGGATCGGCACCATCAGTCCCTCCTGCGGGCCACTCGGTCCACCACCACCGCGGCGATCACCAGCGCCCCGGTGGCGACGTCCTGGTAGAGCGCGTCGACGCCGAGCTGGGTGAGCCCGGAGCGCAGCACCGCGACGATCAACGCGCCCACCAGCGTGCCGAGCACCGAACCGCGACCACCGAACAGGCTCGTCCCGCCGAGCACGACCGCGGTGATCGAGTCGAGGTTGCCCAGCTGGTAGGCGTTGGGGTCGGCGTTGGGCACCCGGCCCAGCGCCTGCCACGCGGCCAGGCCGAAGATCACCCCGGCGGTGAGGTACACCGACAGCAGCGTCCGGTTGACCTTGATTCCGGTCAGCCGGGCCGCTTCGGGGGCGTTGCCGACCGCGTAGACGTGCCTGCCCCAGGCGGTGCGGGTCAGCGCGTACCAGACCCCGAGGTACAGCAGCAGGGCGACGGTCATGCCGTAGGTGATCTCGATGCCGCCGAACAGGTAGCGCCGGGTGCCCAGCCAGGTCAGCAGCGGGTCGTCGGTCGGCACCGCCTCGCCGTCGGCGAGCAGTTTCGCCAGCGCGGTCAGCATTGTCAGCATGCCCAGCGTGACGATGAACGGCGGCAGGCGCACCTGGGTGACCAGCGTCCCCACCACCGCTCCGATCACGGTGGTGACGGCGATGCCCAGCAGCAGCGCGACGCCGCCGGGCGTCCCGCCGAGCACCAGCTTGGCCATCACCAGCGTGGCCAGCACGGCCGCGGCCGCGTTGGCCAGGTCGATCCCGCCGGTGAGGATGATCAGCGTCTGGCCGAGCGCGAGCGTGGCGATGACCAGCGACTGCTGCACCACCAGCGACAGGTTGTCGGGGTCGAGGAAGGTGTCGGTGAACACCGAGAACACCGCGACCGCCACCACCAGGGCCAGCGCGGGACCGGCGGCCGGGGCGCGCAGGAAGAGCTCGCGCGCGGCCGAGCACTCGCCGACGGCGGTCACTTCCGGCCCCAGCAGTGCTGCTGGCCCCAGGCCACCGACTGGCTGGGCACGCCGGGCATCGGCTGGTCGGTGATAACCGCGGCGCCGGTGTCGTGGAAGCCGGTGGGTTTGCGCTGCGTGCGGGCGTACTCCACGGCGGCCTCGACGCCCAGTTCGGCCATCCTGGCGGGGAACTGCATCACGGTGGCGCGGATCTGCCCGGCGGCGACGGCGGCCACGCCTTCGCAGCCGCCGTCGATGGAGGCCATGACGACCGAACCGGCCAGGCCGCGGCCCTGCAGCGCGGCGTGGGCGCCGCGCGCGGTCGGCTCGTTCATGGTGTAGACGACGTTGACGTCGCTGGTACGCGACAGCAGGTTCTCCACGGCCTGCTGGGCGAGGTTCTGGTCGCCGTTGGCGTTCTGCGCGCCGCGGATCTCCGGGGCACCGTCGGCCAGCCCCATCCCGGCGAGGAAACCGTTGTGCCGCAACGTGTTCACCGACGATCCGGCGGTGCCGTCGATCATCAGTACCCGCGGTGGTGCGCCACCGAGCGCGGCCTTGGCGTAGGCGCCCTGCAGGCGTCCCGCCTCGAAGTTGTCGGTGGCGAAGGTGGCGTCGACGGCGTCGGCGGGTTCGGTGGCGGTGTCCAGGGCGATGACCAGGATTCCGGCCTGGCGGGCGCGGGCGATCGCGTCGAGCACGCCGGTGGAGGAGTTCGGCGTGATCAGGATGGTGGTGACGCCCTGCTGCATGAAGTTCTCGATGGCGCGCACCTGGCCCTCGTTGTCACCGTCGAACTGCCCGGCCAGCGCGATGAAATCGGCGCCGCTCGCCTGGGCCGCGGCCCGCGCGGACTCGCGGAGCTCCACGAAGTACGGGTTGGTGTCGGTCTTGGTGATCAGGCCGATCTTGGCTCGGCCGTCCGCGGTGGCCGCGCCGCCGCCCCACTGCCGTTCGGCCGAGCACCCGGCGGCGGTCACCGCCAGCAGGGTGATCGCGATCAGAACTCGTTTGACCATGGTGCCCTCCGCGGTGAGGCCGCACTGATCGACACCCGGAATCGTAGGAATCACGCCAGGCTCGGACAAGGTTCCGCGGATGCTCCGTTCGGCCGCCACCGATTCGACCATTGAGGACAGTGCATTGGCTTTTCCTGTCCGGATGCGGTGTCCGGGTGTTGTGCCACCCCGTTCGGACCGCTACGGTGTCCGGCCTCGATGCTGGCTACACTGCCGGGCATGGTTGCCCCAGGCGCCCCGCGCGGTGTGTTCGTCGGTCTGACCACGCTGGACGTCGTGCACCACGTCGACGCCCGCCCGCCGGCCGACGGCAAGGCCACCGCGACCGCCCAGTTCGTCGCGGCCGGTGGGCCCGCGGCGAACGCGGCGGTGACCTTTGCCGGGCTCGGCGGCGAGGCGGTGCTGGTGACCGCCCTCGGCCGCAGCCCGGTCGCCGAGGTCGTGCACGCGGACCTGGCCGCGCACTCGGTCCGCATCGTGGACGCGGTCGGCGATCGCGCCACGGACACGCCGGTCTCGGCGATCACCGTCAGCGGCGCGCAGCGCTCGGTCGTCGGGATCGACGCCACCGCGCTGCGGGTGGAACGCTCCCCCGAGCTGTCCGGGATCGTCGACGGCGCTGATGTCGTGCTGGTCGACGGCCACCACCCGGTGCTGGCGGACGCGGCCGTGGCGGCAGCGGCCGCCGCGGGTGTACCGGTGGTGGTCGATGCCGGGCGGTGGAAGGAATCCATGCGGCGTCTGCTGCCGCGTACCCAGGTGGTTGTCGCCTCGGCGGAGTTCCGGGTACCGGGCGCTGGCGATTCCGCGGCGACCGCCCGCGCCCTGCTGGACCAGGGCATCCCGACGGTGATCACCACCCATGGCAGCGCCCCGGTCCGCTGGTGGCACGGCGGCGAGCACGGCACCGTGCCACCGCCCCGCGTCGAAGCCGTCGACACCCTGGGAGCGGGTGACGTCTTCCATGGCGCCTACTGCTTCTACAGCTGCCGACCGGGCATCGATGTCGCGTCGGTGATCGAGCGCGCCGCGGCGGTCGCCGCCCTCAGGTGCCGCATCCCCGGCCCCCGCGCGTGGCTGGCGCAGCTGCGATCACCAGGAATGAGTGGCTGACGGCAGCAGTTCCCGCACCCGGTTCACCTGAGGGCCGGACGCGGGTTCCGCGGGCCGGAGGGGTGATCGGTGGTTGGTAGAGTCGGGACGGTGAGCGTTTCTGACGGCCGGTTGGTGGCGGCCAGCGATCTGCACGTGTCGAATGCGGAGAACCGGGCCATCGTGGCGGAGCTGCGGCCCGGGTCCGATGACGACTGGTTGATCGTCGCCGGCGACGTCGGTGAGGTCGTCGCCGACGTCGAGTGGGCGCTGGAGCTGCTCAGCCGCCGGTTCGCCAAGGTCCTGTGGGTGCCCGGCAACCACGAGTTGTGGACGTCCAACCGCGACGCGGTGCAGTTGCGGGGCGAGCAGCGTTACCGGCATCTGGTGGAGGTGTGTCGCGGGCTGGGTGTGGTGACGCCCGAGGACCCGTATCCGGTGTGGACCGGTAGCGGCGGTCCGGTGGTGGTCGCGCCGCTGTTTCTGCTCTACGACTACTCGTTCCTGCCGCCGGGTGCGGCGAACACCGAGGAGGGCCTGACGAAGGCCCACGACAGCGGTGTGGTGTGCAGCGACGAGTTCCTGCTGCACCCGGACCCGTACCCGAGCCGGCAGGCGTGGTGCGAGGCGCGGGTGTCGCGGACCGAGCAGCGGCTCGCCGAGCTGCCCGAGGACCTGCCGACCGTGCTGGTCAACCACTACCCGCTGGTGCGCGGACCGACCGACGTCCTGTACTACCCGGAGTTCGCGCAGTGGTGCGGCACGACCCGCACCGCCGACTGGCACATCCGGTTCCGGGCGCGTGCCGTGGTGTACGGGCACCTGCACATTCCGCGCACGACCGTCCACGACGGAGTCCCGTTCGAAGAGGTGTCCCTCGGCTATCCGCGGGAGTGGCGCAGGCGCGGCCATCCCCGCGGGCTGCTCCGGCAGATCCTGCCGCGCTGATCGGCAAAATCGGCTGCGTCGACGGAAGCGGTCGTGAGACACTGCCCGGTGTGCTGATCACCGTCACCACCGACCACGAACCCGCGACCGACCTCGGTTTTCTGCTGCACAAGCATCCCGACCGGGCACAGTCCTTCCCGGTGGCTGCCGGTACGGCGCACGTGTTCTACCCGGCCGCCGGGCCCGAGGAGTGCACCGCCGCGCTGCTGCTGGAGGTCGACCCGGTCGAACTCGTCCGCGGTAGGCACCGCGCGCTGGGCCAGTACGTCGACGACCGGCCCTACGCCGCCGGATCGCTGCTGGCGGTGGCGTTGGGATCGGTCTTGCGCACCGCGATGAACGGCCGCTGCGACGCGCGACCGGAACTGGCGGCCACGCCGATCCCGCTGCGTATCCGGATTCCGGCGCTGCCCTGCCGGGGCGGGGCCGACCTGGCGGTGCGGCTGTTCGGCCCGCTGGGGTGGCAGGTGCGGGCCGATCCGGTGCCGCTGGACCCCCGCCTGCCCGGGACGGGCGAGTCACGGTACGTGGACCTGCGGTTGTCGGGAACCCTGCGGGTGGCCGACGCGCTCCGGCACCTGTACGTGCTGATTCCCGTGCTGGACGACGCGAAGCACTACTGGGTCGGTGCCGACGAGGTGGACAAGCTGCTGCGCGCGGGGGACGGCTGGCTGGCCGAGCACCCCGAACGCGAGCTGATCAGCGACCGCTACCTCGCGCACCGCAGGGCTTACGTGCGCTCGGCGCTGGCGCAGCTGGCCGAGTCCGGCGACCCGGACGACGAACTGGACAACGCGCTGGCCGGGCCGGTGGTGACCGAGGTCCCCGACCGCTCCGAGCCGCTGGCGGTGCAGCGCCGCGGCAGCGTGCTGGCGGTGCTGCGGTCCTGCGGCGCGCGCCGGGTCCTCGATCTGGGGTGCGGGGACGGTGCGCTGCTGGCCGACCTGCTCGCGGATCCGTCGTTTGTCGAGGTTGTGGGCGTGGACGTGTCGGCGCGGGCGCTGGCGGCCGCGCAGCGGCGGTTCCGGCGGCTGCCGGAGCACCAGCGGTCGCGGCTGTCCCTGCGGCAGTCCGCGCTGACCTACGTGGACGACTCGCTGGCCGGGTACGACGCCGCCGCGTTGGTGGAGGTCGTCGAGCACCTCGACCCGGAGCGGCTGCCCGCGCTGGAGCGCGCGGTGTTCGGTGCCGCGCGACCGGCAACCGTGGTGGTCACCACCCCGAACGTGGAGTACAACGTGCTTTTCGAGAACCTGCCGAGCGGATGCCTGCGGCACCCGGACCACCGCTTCGAGTGGACGCGGGAGGAGTTCCGGCGGTGGGCCGGTGGGGTGGCCGAGCGCCACGGCTACACAACCCGGTTCCTGCCGGTCGGCCCGGAGGACCCCACGGTCGGCCCGCCGACGCAGCTGGCGGTGTTCACCAGGGCGGAGGTGTCCTGATGCGACTGTCCATTCCGGACATGTCCCTGGTGGTGTTGATCGGCGCGTCGGGGTCGGGCAAGTCGACGTTCGCCCGGCGGCACTTCGCGCCGACCCAGGTGCTGTCCAGCGACTTCTTCCGCGGTCTGGTGAGCGACGACGAGACCGACCAGTCCGCCACTGCCGACGCGTTCGACGCCCTGCACCACGTGGCGGGCAAGCGGTTGGCGGCCGGTCGCCTGACGGTCGTGGACGCAACGAACGTGCAGCGGCACGCCCGGGCCCCGCTGGTCGAGCTGGCGCGGAAGCACAACGTGCTGCCGGTGGCCATCGTGCTCGACATGCCGGAGTCGCTGTGCGTCGAGCGCAACGCCTCGCGCCCCGACCGCGACTTCGGCGCCCAGGTCGTCCGGCGGCACCGCGCCGAACTGCGCCGGTCGCTGAAGTCGTTGCAGCGCGAGGGTTTTCGCCGGGTGCACGTGCTGCGCAGCGTTGAGGAGGTCGAGGCGGCCAGCATCGTGGTGGAGCCGCTACTCAACGACCGACGCGGCGAGACGGGCCCGTTCGACGTCATCGGCGACGTGCACGGCTGCCGCGCCGAACTGGAGGATCTGCTCGGCACCTTGGGCTACGTCGTGGAACGCGACGCCGACGGCCGGGCGGTCGGTGCGGCGCACCCGGCGGGGCGCCGCGCGGTGTTCGTCGGCGACCTCGTCGACCGCGGGCCGGACACGCCCGGTGTGCTGCGGCTGGTGATGGGCATGGTCGACGCGGGGCATGCCCTGGTGGTGTGCGGCAACCACGAGCAGAAGCTGGTGCGCGCGCTGCGCGGCCGTAAGGTCTCGCCGTCGCACGGGTTGGCGGCGACGCTGGCGCAGCTGGAGGAAGAACCGGAGGAGTTCCGCAAACGCGTCGAGGAGTTCTGCGACGGCCTGGTCGCGCACTACGTGCTCGATGGCGGCAAGCTGGTGGTGGCGCACGCCGGGCTGCCCGAGCGCTACCACGGGCGCGCTTCGGGAACCGTGCGCAGCTTCGCCCTGTTCGGGCAGACCACGGGCGAGACCGACGAGTACGGGCTGCCGGTCCGCTACCCGTGGGCCAAGGACTACCGAGGCCGGGCGATGGTGCTCTACGGGCACACACCCACCCCGCAGGCCGAGTGGGTCAACGGCACGATGTGCCTGGACACCGGGTGCGTGTTCGGCGGCAAGCTGACCGCGCTGCGCTACCCCGAGCGCGAGGTGGTCTCGGTGCGGGCGCATCGGGTCTGGTACGAGCCGGTGAAACCGCTGCTGCCCGCCGGGGAACTGCCGCCGGTGGCCGAGTCGGTGGCGCGGCGCGAACCGGACGTGCTCAACCTCGCCGACGTCACCGGCCACCGGGTGGTGGAGACACGCCACCACGGGCGGATCACCGTGCCGCCGGAGCGGGCCGCCGCCGCGCTGGAGGTGATGAGCCGCTTCGCCCTCGACCCGCGGTGGCTGCTGTACCTGCCGCCGACCATGGCACCGGTGGCGACCTCGAAGCGCCCGGACGTGCTGGAGCACCCCGAGGACGCCTTCGCCGGGTACCGCGCGGCCGGGGTGCAGCAGGTGCTGTGCGAGGAGAAGCACATGGGCTCGCGTGCGGTCGTGCTCGTCTGCCGGGACGCCTCGACGGCGGAAAACCGGTTCGGCGTGGCGGGCCCGGGTGCGGTCCACACCCGCACGGGTCGGCGGTTCTTCGAGCCCGCGACCACCGAGGCGTTGCTGTCGCGGGTGCGCGCGGCGGTGTCGACGGCCGGGCTCTGGGACGAGCTGGGCACCGACTGGCTGCTGCTGGACGCGGAGCTGATGCCGTGGAACGCCAAGGCGCGCGGTCTGATCGCGGACCAGTACGCCTCGGTCGGCGCGGCGGCGGAGGCGGCGCTGCCGGTCGCGGTGGAGGCGTTGGCCGCTGCGGCCGCGCGCGGTGTGGACGTCGCTGACCTGCACGTCCGGACCAGCGCGCGGAGTGTCAACGCGAGCGCCTACCGCCAGGCGTACCGCCGGTACTGCTGGCCCACCGAGGGTCTGGGCGGGGTGCGGCTGGCGCCGTTCCAGGTGCTGGCCACCGAGGGACGCACGTACCACGACCGCGAGCACGTCTGGCACCTGGCGGTGGCGGACCGGCTGGTGGCGGCCGACCCGGAGCTGTTCGCCACCACGCGGCGGTGCGCGGTGGACACCACCGATCCGGCGTCGACGCGCGCCGGGATCGACTGGTGGGAGGAGCTGACCGCGGGTGGCGGTGAGGGCATGGTGGTCAAGCCCGCGGCGAACCTGACCCGGGGGCGGCGCGGCCCGGTGCAGCCCGGGGTGAAGGTGCGCGGCCGGGAGTACCTGCGGATCATCTACGGTCCCGACTACACCGAGCCGGAGCACCTGGACCGCCTGCGCGATCGCAGCCTCGGCCGCAAGCGTGGTCTGGCCGTCCGCGAGTACGCGCTCGGCTTGGAGGCGCTGGAGCGGGTGGCGCGCGGCGAACCGCTGTGGCGGGTGCACGAGTGCGTGTTCGCGGTGCTCGCGCTGGAGTCCGAGCCCGTGGACCCGCGGCTGTGACCGTCAGCCCGCGTCGCGCACAACCCGCTTGAGTTGCCCGCCGGGTTGTGCGGCAGCTCACCCGGAACTCGACGTGGCACAGGGCACCTCGTGGTTGGCCAGCCGCGCCCGGCAGTGCGCCAGGATCGCGATCACAAGCGAACTCAGGAACCCCGGCACTTAACTTCCGGCAAAGTTGGGAGGGTGTCCTGTTCGGACAGTCGGGGACGACTGACGACGTGGACCTTGCCGGCCTCGACGACCCCGTCGAGCCGAGCCAGCACCTGCTCGACCTCAACCGGGTGGATGGTGAAACCGCCGCAGCCTCAGAAACGCTTGAGGCGACGGACCTCGAGCGCGCTTTCCAGCACGGTGCCGCCATCTGTTCGTTCGACGCGGTATGCTCCGGCATTCCTGCGGTCGCTGATCGCGGCGACCAACTCCGTGCCCTCGAAATGCAGCCCGGCACCGACATCGGTGGCGAATCCGAGTGGCAGGACACCTTCCCCGATGAGCCGTTGGAACTGCGGGCGCCGCTTCTCGTAGTGGACAGCATTGGCATACGGCAACAGGGCCAACCCGTCGGTGAACGCCCGGACATCGCCGAACGAGTCGGTCGTCCCGCTGGCGAACCAGCACAACGAGCCGGCCGACTCACCAACGAGCACTACTCCCGCCTCCCAGCACTCGCGCAGCACACCATCCAGTTGGTGGGCCCGCCACACCGCCAGCAGGTTGGCAAGACTCCCCCGATCCACCCAGATCACGTCCTGCTGCCGGAGATGCGCCGCCACGTCCGGCACGTTCGGCTTGTCGAACAGCGTCAACGACGAGAACTCGACCTCGCCCGAGGAGAAGGCGTTCCGAAACCGCTCCACCGTCACCTGCTGATCCCCGCCAGCCGTGGCCACAAGGCACAGACGCGGCCTCGACGTCGGGCGCGCCAACTCGAAGGCATACCGGAAAACGGGCCCCGGCCACCACGGTTCTCGGGCCCGGTTCAGGCCCATCGACGTGGCAATGATCGTCGGTTCGGCTGCGGTCACGATCACGAGGGTACGAGGTTCACATGCGGGATTCCGCTGCGACGACCTCAGCTGGTTCGGGGGACGACGCCAGGTGCCCCTCCTCAGCCACGCAGGAGCATTCAGGTCACTGGGCGATGGGGACGAACTTGGACCAGCGGGTTTCGCTGATCTTGGTTTTGGCGTCCCAGAGTTCGACCTTGAAGTGGATTCGGCCCTTCTCTCTCAGGTCCAGGTTGCAGTCCACCGGACCGCCCTCGCTGTTGCCGTCCTTGCACTCCTCGACGCGGCCGTAGTCGGTCTCGGCGACCGTCTTGATCCACATGCCGTCCGCCTTCGTGTCATGGGCGAACAGGTGGTCGCCGACGGCCTCGAAGCAGCCGGTGCCGCGCTTGGCGCCGTCGAAGGTGATCGTCTTACACCACTTGGTCCGCGCGGGCTTGGTCGGGGGCGCTCCCGGGTCCTGCGACGGCTCCGGCTGCTCGCGCGACGTCGTGGTCGCCGGTGCCGGTCGTGGCACCGCCGCCGAACGCGTCGTCGACTGAGTCGGGGCCGCTTCGCTGGTCTCAACCGGTGCGGACGTGGGCTCCGCGGGGATCGCCTGACCCGGCTCGCCGCCGCGCAACGTGGTGGCCGCCACGGCCACACCGCCGACCAGTGCGACCACGCCAACCCCGGCCAGCACGTAACCCCAGTGCGGCGCGCGCCGCGGGGGCGCGGCGAACTGCGGCGGCAACACCGCCACCGCGGTGACCGCCTGGCGGGCCGCCCGCGCCAGCTCACCGGCGCTGGCGAACCGGTCCGCCGGGTCCTTCGCCATGCCGCGCGCGATGATGTCGTCGAACTCGCGCGGGACGTCCGGCCGCGCCGCGGTCGGTGCTGGCGGCGGGTGGTTCAGGTGCGCGTTGATCAGCGATGCCGCGGTCTCGCCGGCGAACGGCTTCGCCCCCGTCAGGCACTGGTAGAGCACGCAGGCCAGCGAGTACACGTCCACCCGGTGGTCCTGCGGCCCGTCGTCGAAGCGCTCCGGGGCCATGTAGGCCAGGGTGCCCACGGCGTGCCCGGTGGAGGTCAGCGAGTGGCTGGCGCGCAGCGACGCGGCGATGCCGAAGTCCACGAGGTAGGCGAAACCGGATTTGCTGACCAGGATGTTGGAGGGCTTGACGTCCCGGTGCACCAGGCCCTCCTCGTGCGCGGCATCCAGCGCCTGCGCAACCTGCTCCAGCACCGCCACCGCGTCGTGCGGGCGCATCGGCCCGTTCGCCGCCAGCAGCGAACCGACGTCGCTGCCCTCCACCAGCCGCATGTCCAGGTACAGACGCCCGTCGATCTCGCCGTAGGCGTGGATCGGGATGACGTGCGGCTCCCGCAGGCGGCCCGCCGCGTGCGCCTCGCGCTTGAACCGTTCCCGGAACTCCTGATTCGCGGCGAGCTCCTCGGACAGCAGTTTGAGGGCCACCACGCGGTCGTGGCGAGTGTCGTACGCGCGCAGGATCTCGCCCATCCCGCCCCGCGCGATGACCCCCTCCACCAGGTACGGACCGAACTGCCACTTCACGGCGCGCGACTCCTCACCGACCGACGTCCGGCCCATCCTAGGGGGCGCCCCGACCGGCCCGGCGATCGCCGGGCCCGCGACACCGCGGCCACCCAGTGGCGCCGGTGAACATTCCGCTACGAACCGGCAGCGATCGGTGCACGCGCGCAACCATCGGTGCTACAAGAAGTGGATCATGCTCGAGGACAGCCCCTGCCGTGGAAAGGACCCATCCCGGATGCCGACCGACGGGACGAACGCACGCAAGATCGATCGCGGCGAAGGTGAGGGCGGTGGGTGCCCGGTCAGCCGCGGCGCCGACGGCGTCTGGGCGATCCGCGGCTACGCGGCCGCACGCACGGCCCTGCGCAGCACCGACACCGTCCAGGCCGGGCTGGGCGTCGAGACCGTCGAGAAGATGCCCGCCAAGATCCGCCGACCGGTGCTGTTCCGGGACGGCCCGGAGCACCGCGAGCACCGCAGGCAGACCGCCAAGTACTTCACCCCGCGCCACGTCGACGAGGCGTACCGTCCGCTGATGGAGCGCATCACCGACGAGCAGCTGGCCAAGCTGCGGCGGGACGGGCGGGCCGAGCTGTCCGACCTGAGCTTCAACCTGGCCATCGACGTGGCGTGCGCGATCATCGGCCTCACCGAGAGCCGTCCGGGTCTGCAGCGCCGGCTCGAGCGCTTCTTCCCGGAGGAGTTCGGCAAACCCGGCTTCACCAGCCTCAACGGCCTGTACTGGGTGTGGCGGCAGCTGACCAACTGGTCCGGGATCTACGTCAACGACGTGCGCCCGGCCGTGCGCGCCCGCCGCCGGCAGCGCCGCGACGACCTCATCTCACACCTGCTGGACGAGGGCTGCTCGTCGGCGGAGATCCTCGGCGAGTGCATCACCTTCGCCGCGGCGGGCATGGTGACCACCCGCGAGTTCGTCAACCTCGCGGCCTGGCACCTGTTCACCGACGACGAGCTGCGGGCCCGCTACCGCGCCGCGGAGGAGAGCGATCGGATCGCGATCCTGCACGAGTTGCTGCGGCTGGAACCGGTCGTCGGACACCTCAGGCGGCGCACCACGGCCCCGCTGGAACTGCCGGGCGAGGACGGCACCGTCACCATCCCGGCCGGGGAGGTCTTCGACGTGCACGTCAGCGCCACCAACACCGACCCGGACGCGGTCGGCGAGAAGCCGCTGGCCGTGTGCCCGGGGCGCGAACTCCGCAATGGCGCGACCCCTCCGGGGCTGTCCTTCGGCGACGGCGCGCACAAGTGCCCGGGCGCGCACGTGGCGATGCTCGAGACCGACGTGTTCCTGCACAAGCTGTTCGACCTGCCGGACGTGACGATGCAGACCCCGCCACGGGTGTCGTTCAACGACGCGATCGGCGGCTACGAACTGCGCGGCATGGTGGTGTCGGTCCCGAAGTGACCCTCACCGTGACGCGTGGTGGGAGCGGGCCGCGAGGGAGTGCCGCAGCGACTCGGTGAGCTGGGTCAGCAGCGGGGTCGGGATCACCTCGACGGGCGCGGGGTCAACCAGGCGCCGCGCCGACTCCGGCAGCCAGGCCAGGTCGCGCTCGAACCGCCGCCGCGCGGCTGAGACCGGCTCGGGCGGGCCCAGCCGGGCCCCGCCGCGCATCACCGGCTGCAGCAGCGGTTCGCGGCGCTCCCGGCGGGTCTCGGTGCGCAGCGCCAGCAGGTCGGGCTGCCCGGGATCGCCACGGTGGACCTGCTTCGCGCCAGGTGCGGACAGCTTGCCCGCGGACATCTTCATCACCGGATGCCCGTCGTACTCGACGAGCTTGTAGGCGGTGTCCAGGTAGGGCGCGTCGGCCGAGACGCCCATGCGGGTCCCGACGCCGAACATGTCGATCGGGGCCTTTGACAGCCGCACCAGCTGCTGCTCGTCCAGACCGCCGCTGGCCACGATGCGGGCGCCGGTCAACCCTGCCTCGTCGAGCAGCCGTCGCGACCGCACCGCCAGCTCGGCCAGGTCACCGGAGTCCAGCCGGATGCCGACCGCCGCGGTGTCGGGCAGGTCGCGTGCGACCTCGATGACCGTGCGTACCCCCTGCAGGGTGTCGTAGGTGTCGACGAGGAAGACGACGGCCTCGGGAAAGTCCTCGGCGAACGCGCGAAACGCGGCGCGTTCGTCCGGGAACGCCTCGACGTAGGAGTGCGCCATCGTGCCGACGGCCGGCAGGCCGAACTCCCGCGCCGCGGCCACATAGCTGGTTCCGGCGAACCCGGCGATGGCCGCGGCCCTGGCGACCGCCCGGGACGCCTCCAGGCCGTGGGTGCGGCGGGCCGCGAAGTCGACCAGCGCGGTGTGCGGGGCGGCCAGGCGGCACCGGGCCGCCTTCGTCGCCACCGCCGTGTGGAACGTCACGAAGTTCAGCAACGCCGTTTCGACCAGCTGCGCCTCCGGCAGCGGTGCCGTGACCTCCAGCAGCGGTTCCCCGGCGAAGACGACCCGGCCCTCCGGGACGGCCCACACCTCACCGGTGAAGCGCAGTTTCGCCAGGGCGGCCAGGTCGTCCTCCGGCAGGTGCAGCTGCGCGCCGAGGTAGTCCAGTTCACCGGAGTCGAAGCGCAGGCCCGCCAGGAAGTCCAGGCAGTCGGCCAGGCCGGCGGCGACCAGGAACCCACGGTTGGGCGGGAGCTTGCGCGCGAACAGGCTGAACGTCGCCGGTCCGGTCATGCCCCGGCGCAGGTAGCTGGCTGTCATCCTGATCTCGTAGAGATCCGTGCACAACCCGGTCATGCCGCGGTCTCCCTCACCCCGCGAGCCCCTCGCTCTCCGGGTACCACCCGCGCGGCGCGCACAATCCCTGCTCACCGCCCGACGACCGGTTCGCGGGTTCGAGGGAACCGGAACAGGGAATGTTCACGCGGTGAACTGTCGGTCGGCCTCGGCGACTTCGGCGGTGGTCGGGCTCATGGGTCGTCAGAAAGCCCTCGCCGTGGGACATCTCGGCGGTGTTGGCATCCCAAAAACCGGGGACTCCGCCGAGGTTTTCGGTCATCTGCGGTTTCAGCTCGCAGGAAGAAGCCCTCCTTCTTCGATCGGGGGCCGGCGCGCATGCGAGACCCGGCGGCGGTGGTTTCCAGCGAGAGGACTTTGTCGGCGCGCTGCGGGGTTGAGCCAGGGGCAGCTGGCCCGTCTCGTGCCGATCAGTCAGGCCACGATCTCACGGTATGAATCCGGTCTTCAGGCCGTTGACCCGTCAACTGCCGAACGCCTCGATGACATCGTCGGTGCGGGCAGCTCGCCCGCGTGGCCCGGAACCAGCACGCCCTCCGCACAGTGCCGGGCACCGGGGGTGATACCGAACTGGCCGCTCTCGAACTCGCCCGCCGTGCCGCGTCCAGCAACGTCGGAAGCACCACGCTGGCGCATCTGGAGGCCATCGTTGATGACCTTGCCACCGCCTACCCGGTAACCCCACCGGGCGAACTCGCCTCCCGTCTGCGCACCCGAGCACTGTGTCAGTAGATCCAGCATCAGGCGTGACAGGGCACGCCACGGCAACCGGCTCGACAACGATCGCCGGCACCGAAGCACCAGCGGCCACACCAACCACGCGCCGCCGGACAGTCCTGCCGGGGAGCCCGGTCGGCAGGCCGTCCACCAGCTCGTCCGCACCGCACTGACGAGGGGCTTTCGCCCCCTTCCCGACCCCACTGCCGGGGCTACTCTGGTCGGGCACCGACGGTGGGAGCGCGTCGCCAGGCCGCGCCACCGCGCCGGCCGAGCGGGATGGGGGCTGGCCACCATGAACGGCACCCACGACAGCAGCGCCGCCGAGCTGCTCGTCCGCTGCCTGGAGAACGAGGGCGTCCGCGTCGTCTTCGGCATCCCGGGCGAGGAGAACATCCGCCTCACCAACGCCCTCGACAGATCAAGCATCCGCTACGTGCTGACCCGGCACGAGCAGGGCGCGTCGTTCATGGCCGAGATGCACGGGCGGGTCACCGGTTCCGCCGGGGTCGTGTCGGCCACGCTCGGCCCCGGCGCGATCAACCTGCAGCTGGGCGCGGCGGACGCGATGACGAACAGCACCCCGCTGGTCGCGCTGTCCGCGCAGGTCGGCAGCAACCGCAGCTACAAGGAGTCCCACCAGTTCGTCGACCTCGTCAGCATGTTCGCGCCGATCACCAAGTGGTCGGCGGGCGTGCCCGACGCCCGGGCGATCCCGGAGATGGTGCGCAAGGCGTTCAAGGTCGCCGAGACCGAACGCCCCGGCGCGGTGTACCTGGCGGTGCCCGAGGACGTCGACGCCGGTGCGGCCGATCCCGCCCTGCACCCGTTGCCACGCAACGTGGTGCGCGCCGAGGCCCCGGCGCCGGGCCAGGTCGCCCGGGCCGCGGCGCTGCTGAGCTCCGCCCGCAACCCGGTCGTGCTCGCCGGGCACGGCGCCGCGCGCAACGCCGCAGGGAAGTCACTTGCCGCGTTCGCCACCGACCTGGGGCTGCCGGTCGCCACCACGTTCCACGGCAAGGGCGTCATCCCGGACGACCATCCGCTGGCGATGGGCACCATCGGCTTCATGCGGCGCGACTACGGCAACTTCGGGTTCGACCAGGCCGACCTGATCGTCGCGGTCGGCTACGAGCTGCAGGAGTTCGATCCGGTGCGGATCAACCCGCACGGCGACAAGAGGATCATCCACGTGCACCGGTTCCCCGCGGAGGTCGACGCACACTACTCGATCGACGTGGGCATCATCGGTGACATCTCGGCGTCGCTGGACGCCCTGTCGGCCGCGGTTCCGCACGATCGCGCCGCTCCGGCGACGACACCGAGCCGCGAGATGGTCGAAGCCGAACTGGACCGCGGCCGCACCGACGACCGGTTCCCGCTCGCGCCGCAGCGCATCGTCGCCGACACGCGGGCCGCCCTGGACCGGGAGGACGTCGTGCTGGTCGACACCGGGGCGCTGAAGATGTGGATGTCCCGGTTGTACCCGACGTACGCGGCCAACACCTGCCTGGTCTCCAATGGTCTGTCCACTATGGCGTTCGCGCTGCCCGGTGCGCTCGCGGTGGCGCTGGCGGAGCCGGGGGTGAACGTGCTCGCCGCGGTCGGTGACGGCGCGTTCCTGATGCACTCGCAGGAGATCGAGACGGCCGTTCGCGAGGGGATCCCGCTGACCGTGCTGATCTGGGAGGACGGCGGCTACGGGCTCATCGAGTGGAAGATGGAGCTTGAGGTGGGCGAACACCGCTGCACCTCGTTCACCAATCCCGACGTGGTGCGCTACGCGGAGAGCTTCGGTGCCCGCGGCCACCGCATCAGCAGCGCCGACGAACTGCTGCCGACGCTGCGCAGCGCACTGGCCTACCCGGGCGTGACGCTGATCGCCTGTCCGGTGGACTACAGCGAGAACCTGCGCCTGACCGAACGGCTCGGCCAGCTTGAAGCCACCCTCTGACGGTGTCACGCCGGGGCCCAGGTGAACGTGGTCGCCGCCACGACGGGGGCCGGGGGGTTCAGCCGTTCGGGGCTCGGCTGAACCCCCCGGCGCGACCGCGTCCACATCGGACGCAGGTCAGCTCTGCGGTGTGTTCTCCGCGTCGGGCACCGCGATGGGTCGTAGTCGTGCCCAGGTGAGGAACGCGGCGGCGAACAGCAGCATCCCGATGCCGGCGTAGAGGTTGATGTTGACACCGGCGGACTTGTCCAGCTCGGCCTGGGGCTGGAGGAGGCCGAC
>NZ_BMMT01000024.1 GCF_014646075.1 Saccharopolyspora thermophila | reverse complement strand
ACGTCATCCCGCAAGTTATGCCGCTGATCCGCGGGCAGTGGGAGACGTTCAACCCGGGTTCGGCGGCGGTGCACGCCATCATCCCGGTGATCGTCTACGGCATCGCCGAGGTCATCCCGGTCATCCAGGCCCGGCGACGCGAGATCATGCTCGACATCTACGCCGCAGCCGACCACGCGGCCGCCGACGAGCAGTCCGCGGCCAGGCCGGCCACTCCAGACCCGGCACCCGAGCCGGTCCCGGAGTCTGCGGCACCGGTCGCGATGGAGCCGTCGCTACCTGCGCCGTCGATACCGGAGGACGGCATCGAGGTCCCGGCTCGGGCACTGAAGATGCTGCCGGGTTCGCTGGCGGAGAAGATCCGCGCTGCCTACTCCCACGCCAGCCGTGAGGGCCGGGAGTTCACCGCCGCCGATGTCCGCGCGGCCGCGAAGGTCCCGGAGCCGATGGCGGAAAAGATCGCAGCGGAGATCCGCATCCACAACGGACACAGCTTCGCCTGAAAGCCGTTGCGGCACAACTGAACAAGGCACTGCACACCTCAGCTCGGCGGGCATGACCGGCCGGGGAGAGGCCTGGTGGTGATGCCCGCCGGGCTCCGTCCCCGTTGGAGGTCAGCCGATGGTGTTGCCCACGCTGCCGGACGTCGACCGCCTCACGCGGCGCATCCAGGCACCCGACTACCGCGACTGGCGCGCGAAGGTCCAGAGCGTCTACGGCTGCCTGCACCCGGTCCGGTTGTCCGGGACGTGGCAGATCACCGACAAGGCCACCGGCCAGGTCCTCATCCGGCCCGACGGCCGCCCAGCCCAGATCAGCGGGCACATCCTCTCCCCGTGCGGTAACCGGCGCGAATCGGTGTGCCCGGCCTGCTCCGACCGCTACGCCGCCGACGCCTTCCACCTCATGCGCGCGGGCCTGGCCGGCGGGTCGAAGGGCATCCCGGTCAGCGTGGCGGAGAAGCCGCGGTTGTTCGTCACCCTGACCGCACCGTCGTTCGGGCCGGTGCACAACCGCCGCACCACGGCCTCCGGCAAGCTCGCGCCGTGCCGCTGCGGGGCCTACCACCATGAACGCGACCCGCTGATCGGCCAGCCCATCGACCCCGAGTCCTACGACTACACCGGACACGTGCTGTGGCAGGCCCACTCCGGCAAGCTTTGGAATGTCTTCACCACCAAGCTGCGGCGTCAGCTGGCCCGAGCGGCCGGGCTCACCGTCCGCGAACTCAACGACCACGCCCGGTTGTCGTATGCCAAGGTCGCCGAGTTCCAGAAGCGGGGCACCATTCACTTCCACGCGGTGATCCGCCTCGACGGCCCCGACGGTCCCGGCGATGCCACCCCGTCGTGGGGCAGCACCGAGCTGCTGGCCGAGGCCGTGCGCACCGCCCACGCCGCCACCACGGTCACCACCCCGGTGTTCGGCGACGGCCAGGCACTCGAGCTCACCTGGGGCGAGCAGATCGACATCCGTCCCATCCGCCCCACCGAGGCACACCACGTCGAGGACGAGAACGGGGTCATCAGCGATGACCGGATCGCCTCGTACGTGGCCAAGTACGCCACCAAGGGCACCGGCAAGTCCGAGGCCGCCGACCGCCCGATCCGCTCCCGCGCCCAGATCGAGCGCCTGGCCACCACCGAACACCACAAGCAGATCATGCGCACCGCGTGGGACCTCGGAGCGCCGGCCACCTGCCCGGACTGCCACCCCCACGGCCCCCACCAGCCCGACGGCTGCCCCTGCTCAGAGATCGACCACTGCGCCACCTGCGGCAACGGCGGCCAGATTCCCGGGCCCCTCGCCGAGCTCAACCTCCGGCGCTGGTGCCACATGCTCGCCTTCCGCGGGCACTTCCTGTCCAAGTCCCGCGCCTACTACACCTTCAAGCAGCTCCGCGAGGACCGGCAGACCTGGCGCTTCGAGCAGAAACTCACCGACCTCGGCGTCACCGCCGACACCGTCACCGTGATCAACCACTGGGACATGACCAGCGTCGGCCACCGCAGCGACGAAGAACGCGAACTCGCCGCCGCCATCGCCGAGGCCACCCGGCACGCACGCCGACACCACTACGCCACAGAAAGGAGCCACTGACCATGATCCGCAACCTCTGGAGCATCCACGACGTCTCGGCCTACCTCGGCGTCCCGGTCGGCACGCTCTACCACTGGCGCAGCTCCGGATACGGGCCTCCTGGCCGGCGTGTCGGCAAGTACGTCCGTTACAAGCCCGAGGACGTCGAGTCCTGGTTCGAGTCGCTGGAGGTGGGTGCCTGATGCCTCGTCCGCCGTTGCCGATCGGCACCTACGGCAAGGTTCGCCTTTACGAGACTGCGTCGGGCTGGCGAGCAACCACGAAGTTTCGAGACTTCGACGGCGTGACCAGGACAGTCGAGCGTTCAGGACGCACAAAGGCCGCTGCCGAACGCAACCTGAAGCAGGCGATCACGGAGCGCAGCAAGGCCCGCGTTGGCACGTCGATCAAGCCTGGCACGCGGTTCCGCGAGGTGGCCGAACTCTGGATCGAAGAGGTCCGGAAGAAGGTCGACGCGGGTACGCGCTCTCCGAGCACGTTGGAGCAGTACGAGAGCAACCTGAAGCTCCACGTTCTGCCTGCTCTGGGTGAGCTGCGGGTTGGCCAAGAGGTCAGTGTCCCCACTGCTGAGGCATTCCTTCAGACACTTCGGACGAACAAGGGCCTGGCGGTGACCAAGACAGCCCGATCGGTGGCCTCCGGTGTGATGAACTATGCCGTCACACACGGCGCACTGGAGTTCAACCCGTTCCGTCAGACATCTCGGCTGGAGAAGCGGCGAAGGCGAGAACGCACTCGCGCGCTCACGCTCGATGAACGTGTCCAGTGGCTTGATCAGCTGGAGTCCGATCCGAAGGCGGTCCGCTGGGACTTGCCCGACCTCTCTCGCTTCATGCTGGCGACCGGTGTCCGGATCGGCGAAGCGCTGGCTGTGGACTGGTCAGAAGTTGATCTCGAGGACGGTCTCGTGGCCGTCGACCACACGGTGGTGCGAGTCAAGGGCAGGGGGTTGATCCGGAAGTCGACCAAGACTGAGTACGGCGAGCGCACCCTTCCCCTGTGCTCCTGGGCAGTGGAGATGCTTCGCCGACGGCACGAAGAAGCGGGTCGCCCTGCCACCGGTCCGATCTTCCCGGACACCCTCGGAGGTCTCCGAGACCCATCGAACACACGCCGCGTCCTGCGCGAGACGCGTGGTAGTGATGGCTTCGCCTGGGTCACGTCGCACGTGTTCCGCAAGAGAGCCGCGACCATCCTCGACGAGGCAGGGCTGACCGCCCGCGTGCTCGCTGATCAACTCGGGCACTCCCGCCCGTCGATGACGCAGGATGTGTACATGGGCCGGAAGGCAGTGAGCCGGCGGACGGCAGCCGCCCTGGAGACCGCGCTGACGAGCCCGTGAGCGTTTTGTGTGGGAAAGGTGTGGCCCGGCCTCCACCAACGTGAAACCCCAGGTCTGTGACCTGGGGTTTTGGTGGGGCGCCAGGGGATCGAACCCTGAACCCGCGGATTAAAAGTCCGCTGCTCTGCCAGTTGAGCTAACGCCCCGCGTGCCAAGGTTACAAGGTCCGGGTGATCTTGTGCGGCCGCGGTGTCCGGTGTTACGCCGATGATCGTCACATCGCTCGCGCCGTGGTCAGCGGGGTGGGCCAGGGTTCGCCGACGATCTTGTTGGGGCGGTGGTGCAACCACCGTGGCGCCGACGCGTCTCCAGGGCGTACGTCGCAAGCATTCGGGGCCGTTGGGAAACACCATGCGCATCAAGAAGTTCCAGACCACCGCCGCGTTCGCCGGGCTCGCCGTCGGCGCTGTCCTCCTCACCGGCTGCGGGCCGGGCACCGAGTCGACCACCATTCCCGCCCCGCAGGCGCCGACCACGCAGCTGCAGGGCATCGCCCCCGGCCAGAAAGCCATCCTCGCCTACGGTGGCGGCTACGGTGCGAGCTCCGTCGACTCCCAGCGGTTCACGCCGCCGGTCGAGGCGCTCAAGCAGCCCTCCCCCCAGGGCGTCGTCGCCTGGTGACGGTCAGGCTCGGGCGGGTTCCGGCGCGACGACGAGCTTCGTCCTGCTGACCCGCTCGTGCCAGCCCAGACCGGCCACCATCGACACCACCACCACGAACCCGATCCACTGGGTCGCGCTCAGCTGCGCACCCAGCACGAGAACCCCGACGAGGGCCGCCGTGGCCGGGAACGACAGCTCGGCCAGCGTCGCACGCGCGGCCGGTGTCGTGCGCAGACCGATGTAGTACAGCCACAGCGCCAGCAACCCGGGGATCACCGCGAGCAGCACGAGCCCGAACGCGTTGTGCCAGCCGACCGCCACCGGTGAGCCGGTGCCCAGCAGGACGACCGCCGCGGCGGGCAGGCCGATGGAGAAGCGGAGTGTGGTGACGTCCCGGGCGGGGATGCGGCGGCTGACCAGTCGACCGAGCACCGTGCCCGCGGCCCACAACGCCGCCGCGCCCAACGCCAGCAGCGCGGGCACGAGCTGCGCGACCTCGACGTGCAGCGGGTCCTCGAAAGCCAACAACCAGGCACCGAGGAGCGCGGGGATCGCGAAGGCGAAGTACCGGCGGTGCAGCCGTTCGCGTAGCAGCGCCAGCGCCGCGACCGCCGCGAAGACCGGCTGCAACTTCTGCAGCACCAGCGGCGTCACCGGGTCGCCCACCTTGAACGCCGTGGTGAACAGCGTGGTCGCCAACGCCGAGGAGCCGACGCCGATGACAACCATCGCCACGCGCTCCCGCCACCCGCAGGCTCGCAGCGCCCGCCACGCACGCGGCAGGAACGGCGCGAGCAGCACCACGATGATCACGTGCTCCCAGAACACCACGCTCGCCGAGGGCAGGCTCGTGGCCAGCGGCTGCCGCCACAGTGCGTCGGTGCCCCACATCGCCGTCGCCAGCGCCACCAACCACGTCCGGTCCATACCGCCAACCTAGCCGCGCGATGATCTCGGGCAGGGTCCGGAACCGGGCGACCCGCACGGGCAGTAAGCGGTTCGATACCGGAGAATCACCGGGCACAGTCGACAAACCGCACACGGTAGCGAAGGGGATGGGTATCCATGCCTCACCAACGACTGCTCGGATCGATCGTCGGCGTCTGCGCGGTCGGCGCGCTGGTCGCCGGTTGCGGTGGCGAGCAGGCACCCCAGTCGCCGCCCGCCGGAGCCCCCGCCACCCAGGGTGAGACCCAGTCCGCATCGGCGCGCCAGACCAGCGCGGACTTCGAGCAGTACCAGGAAGGCGCCAAGGCGGTCACCTACGATCCCGCGCAGGTTCCGGCGGGCGCGGGTGCCAGCGTCACGTCCGAGCGCATCAACGGGCGCACGAAGCTGACCTTCGAGGTCCGGGGCCTGCAGCCCAACCGCGACTACGGGGCGCACGTGCACACCAAGCCGTGCGGCCCGACCGGCGAGGATGCGGGCCCGCACTTCCAGGAGCGGATCGACCCGGTCACTCCGTCGGTCGACCCGGCCTACGCCAACCCGCAGAACGAGGTGTGGCTGGACTTCCACACCGACGCCCAGGGCAACGGATCCGCCACGGCCGAGGGCACCTGGTCCTTCGACACCCGGCAGGACGCCAGGTCCGTGGTGATCCACGAAACGCACACCCACACCGAGCCGGGCAAGGCGGGCACCGCCGGCAGCCGCCTCGCCTGCCTCAACGCCGAGTTCTGACGACCCGGGCGGGCGCGGGTGACGTCCGCCCGCCAGGGACAATGGGGGCGTGCAAGCCACGACCCAGGCGAAGCCCGCGCTGCGGATCGGCCCGTACGAGGTCGATCCGCCGGTGGTGCTCGCGCCGATGGCCGGGATCACCAACGTCGCGTTCCGGCGGCTGTGCCGCGAGTACGGTGCTGGGCTCTACGTGTGCGAGATGATCACCAGCCGGGCGCTGGTCGAGCGACACCCCAAGACGCTCGAGATGATCACCTTCGCGCCCGACGAGCACCCCCGGTCCATGCAGCTCTACGGTGTCGACCCGATCACCATGGGCAAGGCCGTGCAGATGATCGTCGACGAGGGCCTCGCCGACCACGTGGACATGAACTTCGGCTGCCCCGTGCCGAAGGTCACCCGCAAGGGCGGCGGCTCGGCCCTGCCGTACAAGCGGCGGCTGTTCGCCGAGATCGTCCGCGCCGCGGTGCGCGCCGCCGAACCGGCCGGAATCCCGGTGACGGTGAAGTTCCGCATCGGCATCGACGACGACCACATCACCTACCTCGACGCCGGGCGGCTCGCCGAGGAGAACGGCGCCGCGGCCGTTGCCCTGCACGGGCGGACCGCGGCCCAGCGCTACTCCGGCGCGGCTGACTGGTCGGCCATCGCCCGTCTCAAGGAGCACGTGCGCACCATTCCGGTGCTCGGCAACGGCGACATCTTCAGCGCCGAGGACGCGCTGCGGATGATGGCCGAGACCGGGTGCGACGGCGTCGTGGTCGGCCGCGGGTGCCTGGGGCGGCCCTGGCTGTTCCGCGATCTGCAGGCCGCGTTCGCCGGCGAACCGATCCCGCCGGGGCCGAAGCTCGGTGAGGTCGCCGCCGTGCTGCGGCGGCACGCCGAGCTGCTGGCCGACCACATGGGTGAGGAGAAGGGCCTGCGCGACCTGCGCAAGCACATGGCGCAGTACCTGCGCGGCTTCCCGGTCGGCTCCGAGCTGCGGCACCGCTTCGGGCTGGTGTCCAGCCTCGCGGAGCTCGACGACCTGCTCGGCGAGCTCGACCCGGACGTGCCGTTCCCCGCCGATGCCGAAGGCCCGCGCGGCCGCCAGGGCTCACCCGGCAGGGTCGTGCTGCCGGACGGCTGGCTGGACGACCCGGACGACCTCACGGTGCCCGCCGAGGCGGAAGTCGATCACAGCGGCGGCTGAACCGGTGTCGGGATCCGCTGGGCGAGCGCGAAACCGCCGTCGGAACCTCGCCGTCGCGGGCGTTGCGACACTGCTCGTCGCGGCCGGGTGTGCCGCGCGGCCACCCGAACCCCAGCCGCTGCGGCTGGCCCGGCAGTACTTCGCCGAGAACAACGCGGCGGCCCGGCAGGGCCCGCAGGCGCAGCAGGAGTTCTTCGACCGCACCCAGCACCCGGATTTCGCGGACCACACCTGCGCGCTCGGCGACACCACCGTCGAACTCGATCCGGCGTATTCGACGCTGCGCCCAGACCCGGCCTACGCACCGGACGGGGTGACGCCCCGTGGGGAAATCTGGATCATTGGTGTGGAGGTCACCACCCGAACGGCGGGAAGCATCACCGGTCATCAGATCGGTTCGCAACACCTCGTGTTGTTGGACGGCCGAATGCGCGCTTTCGCGCCCTGTCCGACGGGTGATTGATTGCGTGATCAAACGCCGGTAACAGGAAACCAGGTGGGTGCCGATGAAGTTGCGGTGTGGTGATAGAAAACACACACTGGTTTGCTCGTCCGTGCGGGTGGGTCCGATCCGTTTCGCTTCCACATCCGCCCCTCTGCCCGGTACACACTCCTAGGCAGCTGATGATTCGAGCGGGGCTCGTTAGATCAGACCACGCCATGGTCAGCCGGATGAGCGAATTGGGGCGTCGTGCGAGTCAGACCAGCTCAAGCGATCCGTCCCAGCCGACGACACCACGGACGGGAGGTGAGTGCGATGACCGGACTGCGCAACGGTTTCGCCGGGCCGGAGCCTCTGCGTGACGACGACGCGACCACCGCGCTACCTCCCGGTCGGCGCACCCGCCAGGACCTGGCCAACGGCAGCGGGATGGCGGAGCTGCACGAGTCGATCGCCAACCTGCTGGCCTCCCGGGGCCAGTGGCGGCAGGCATACCACCACCTGCGCTCCGCGCTGGACCTGATGTCCACAGCGGACGCACCGAAGGTTCCCGAGCAGCTCCGGCACGAGGTGAACCGGCTGCGCCGGGAGCACGCCGAGGCGCGCGAGCAGAGCCTGCGGGACAGCCTGACCGCCAGCTACAACCGCCGCTACCTCGACGAACGACTGGCCGCTCTGCTCACCGACCACGCCGGGACCGATGGCGGACTGGCCGTCGCCCTGGTGGACCTTGACTGGTTCAAGCAGGTCAACGACACGTACGGGCACCTGCTCGGGGACCGGGTGCTGCAGCGGGTCGTCGACCTGCTGCAGGAGTCGCTGCCGACCGGCGCGTTCTGCGCCCGCTACGGCGGCGAGGAGTTCGTCCTGGTGCTGCCCGGCATCGATCCGGCCGCCGCGGTCCAGGTGTGTGAGACCGCACGCCTCCGGGTGGAGCGGTTCCCGTGGCCGCAGATGGCTCCGGGGTTGCGGGTGACGATCAGCATCGGGCTGGCCCACGAGCACCGCGCGGCCGACTCCGCGCCGGTGTCGGCCGAGCAGCAGTTGATCAGCGCGGACGCGCTGCTGTACGCCGCGAAGCAGGCGGGCCGCAACGCGGTCGCCTACCGGGTCGGCAGCGAGGTCCGGTTGGCTGGGATGGCGGCGGGGCGCCGGGCGGCGCCACGAAGAGCCTCCGGTTACTGATTGCGATCATGCGAAAGCACTGGGTGCAATCGGGTTTCTTTTCGCCGGTCAGGCGGCCTAGCACAGTTGGGCGCATTGGACGAGACAGCGGGTAGGATCGTGCACTGATTGTGAAGAAATTGTCGGCACTATCGTCAGTTCGGGCGATCGGCCGTACTATCTCGAAGGCGTCGACCGATACATGTCGGGGGGTATCGAGCGCGACGGCGTTGTTCGCAGACCGTTTGGCTAACGCAGGTGGGAGGGAAAACGCGTGCCGCAAGACCCCCGGCATGGCGAATTCGGGCACCGGCGTTCCCACCTGGAGCAGGACGCCCCCGCGAACGGCAACAGCCCAGCTCCGACCGGACGCCGCCGCCGCGCCCTCAGCGAAGACGGCACCGGCGGTACCCGGGTCATAGACCTGCTCTCCAAGCACGGCAAGGTGCCCGGCGGCACGACCCGCCGCCGCGCCGCCGAACCAGAACTTTCGCAGCCGCACGCGGCCAAGCCGCGCCACGGCGCGAGGTCTCCGCAGGCCACCCCGGCCCACGAGCGGCCCGAGCCGGTCGAGCGTCCCGAGCAACGCTGGACCGCGCCGGACGCCTCGCCGCGCCGCTCCCGGCCCGCTCCGCCCAGCCGCCCGGGTACGCCGCCGAACGGCTGGGCGCCGCCCGCGAACGGCTCCCGCGCGCCCCAGGCACTCGCAGGTGAGCCCGCGCCCCACGCCCGGAGGCGCCGCCCCGCCGACGGCCCCGCGAACCGCCCGCGCCCCACACCCGGCGGCGCTGCTGCCGCGTTCGCCGGTGGTGCTGCCGCCCGCACCGGCGTGCCGCGGGAATCAGGCCGCCACGGCGCTCCCGCGGAGCCGCCCACGGCCTTCGTCGGCCTTCCTCCGGACGCTGCCCGCAACGGCGCCCGGCACGAGCCGCCCGCCGGCAACGGCGTGCCGCAGGAATCCCCGGCCGCCGAGCCGACGCGCATCACGCAGGCCCTCTCGGGTGACGCGGCCGCTCCGCCGCGGCGCGCACCGCGCCCGGCCCGCCCGGTGCCGCCGGTCGACGACGACCTGGAAGCGACCACCCGCCACGCGCCCGTCCGCGCCCCGCAGGCGGAGAAGACCTCCGTGGTCAACCGCCTGCAGCACAGCGACAGGACCACCGTCGCCAAGCCGGTGCCGCCGCCGGTCTCCGACGTCGAGGAGACCGCCATCGTCAAGGCGGCGGACGTGGCCGAGGACGAGCTCGACGAGCGCGATGACCTCGACGAACTCGACGATCTCGACGACGAGCTGAACGACGATCCGGACGACCTCGACGAGGACGCCGACGACGATCGCGCGGCCGAGATCAGGCAGATCGACGCCACGCTCGCCCGGTTCTCCGCGGTGCACGACGAGATCGCCGCCGAGGAAGCGGCCCGGCGCAAGAAGTACGCGTGGCTGCTCGGCAAGCGCAAGGAACCCGAGCTCGGCACCGACATGCCGTTCGACTTCGTCGAGGGTCGCGACGGCCAGTCGCGGATGGAGTGGAAGAAGAAGCAGCGCAAGCGCCGCACCAACATCATCATGATGGCGCTGGCGATGGCGGCTTCGCTGACCGTGTTCCTGACCCTCGGTATCGCCTGGGGCGCCACCGCGTTCTTCGGCCCGCCGTCGATCGCCGCCCTGGACCCGAACTCAAAGTCGATCAAGGACGTCGCCAAGCAGACCGGTGACCAGAACTTCCTGCTGGTCGGCTCGGACACCCGGGCCGGAGCGACCGCCGCCGACGGGGTCGGCTCCGAGGAGGACGAGCCGGGCGCCCGCTCGGACACCACGATCATCGCGCACATCCCGGCTGACCGCAGCCGCGTCGTGCTGGTCTCGTTCCCGCGGGACCTGGAGGTCGACCTCCCGCCGTGCGAGCGCTGGGACTCCAAGACCGGCGAGTACACCGGCGAGCAGCTGCCCGCGCGCAAGCACGCCAAGCTCAACGAGGCGTACGCGACCGGTGGCCCGCTGTGCACCACCAAGGTCATCCAACAGATCTCCGGCCTGCGGGTGGACAGCTTCCTCGGCATCGACTTCCAGGGCTTCAGGTCCATGGTCGACGCGGTGCACGGCGTGGAGGTCTGCACCCAGAAGCCGATCATCGACGACGTCCTGGGCACCGTCATCCCGGAGGCGGGTCGGCACACCCTGACCGGTGAGCAGGCGCTGAACTACGTGCGCGCCCGGCACGTCCAGGGCGACCCGACCTCGGACTACGGCCGCATGCAGCGCCAGCAGCTGTTCCTGTCCGCGCTGCTGCGCAAGGCGATGTCCAGCCAGGTGCTGCTGGACCCGGGCAAGCTGAGCGAGTTCGTCCGCGCCGTCAGCGCCAACACCTTCGGCGAGAACATCGGCGTCGACCGGCTGATGGATCTCGGCCAACAGCTGCAGGGCCTGGACGCCAACCGGGTCACCTTCGTCACCGTGCCCACCACCGGCTACGCCAACGAGCGGCACAACGAGGTGCTGCGGGAGGACGACGCCAAGGCGCTGTTCCAGGCGATCATCGACGGCGCCCCGGTGACCTCCGGCAGCTCGCAGGCCGGCCAGCCCAGCGGTGGCGCAGCCGGTGGCTTCGGCGCCAGCGGTTTCAGGTCCCAACCAGCCCCGTCGGACCCGAGCCAGCCGACCGTCCCGGACAACCTGGCCACGGTCAACGCGGGCACCGACATCTGCGGCTGACCCGCGGTTGCCGGCTGGTCCGGAACGGGTTCATCATGGTTCGTTCACCGCTGGTTCACCGCGGGTCATTCTGTCCGATTCCGCCCGGAAGTAGTCTGATTGGCATGCGTGAGGTCTTCCAGGAACAGCTCGGCAAGCTGGCCGACGAACTCGCTTCGATGTCGACCATGGTCGGCAGGGCCATGGAGCGGGCCACCAAGGCCCTCCTGGAGGCCGACCTGAAGCTCGCCGAGCAGGTCATCGAGGAGGACGTGCAGGTCGACGAGGCGCGGGCGCGTGCCGAGGAGCACGCCTTCGGCCTGCTGGCGCTGCAGGCCCCGGTGGCCGGTGACCTGCGCACGGTCATCTCCACCATCCACGCCGCCGAGGACCTGGAACGGATGGGCGACCTGGCGCTGCACGTGGCCAAGGCCGCGCGCCGCCGCCACCCGAGCGCGGTGCTGCCCGCGGACGTGCAGCCCTACTTCGCCGAGATGGGCCGCATCGCGGTCAAGCTGGCCGGGCGGGTCCGCTCCGTCATCCAGACCCAGGACGTGGACTCGGCCCGGGGCATGGAGGAGGACGACGACGAGATGGACGACCTCCACCGGCACCTGTTCACCGTGATGATGAGCCCGAACTGGTCGCACGGGGTGGCCGCGGCCGTGGACGTGACGCTGCTGGGCCGGTTCTACGAGCGGTTCGCCGACCACGCCGTCTCGGTGGCCCGCCGCGTGGTGTTCACCGTCACCGGGAAGATGCCGACCAGCTGATCACACGAGTTCGCGGCAGACGTATTAATACCCGGTTTCGATACTCGCTGCCTCGATCGCGTTGTGCGATCCTCGCTCGGGTGAGAACGTACCGAACCGCTTCCGGCGAGGTGCGCGGTGCGTAAGAGTCCGACCGTGCACCGTCGGCGACTGGGCAGCGAGTTGCGGCGCCTCCGCGAGTCCGCGGGCCGCACGCACCGCGAGGTCGCCGCCCACCTGGACTGCTCGCAGGGCAAGATCAGCCAGATCGAACTGGGCCGGGTGCCGGTCCGCACCTCGGACGTGCGGCTCATGGCGGAGTTCTACGGGGCCACCGCCGACCAGGTCGCGGTGCTCGTGGAGCTGGCGCAGGACTCCAAGCAGCGCGGCTGGTGGCAGCAGTACCCGAGCACCGCGCAGCGGCCCGGCCTGCAGACCTACCTCGGCCTGGAGACCTCGGCGAAGGCGGTCAGCTGCTACGGGGCGGACCCGCTGCCGGAGCTGCTGCAGACCGCCGACTACAGCCGGGCGCTGCTGACCGCCGACGCCCGCAGCTACGGCGAGGACGAGCTGCGGGAGCGGCTGACCGTCCTGTCCACCCGGCAGCAACGGTTGGTGGGCGAGGCCCCGCTGGAGCTGTGGGCCGTGCTCGACGAGTCGGCGCTGCGGCGCGCCGTCGGCGGGCCGGGGGTGATGCGCCAGCAGTTGGAGCACCTGGTGCTGCTGGGGTACCGGCGCAACGTGACGATCCAGGTGCTGCCGTTCCGGGCGGGTGGGCATCCGCTGATGGGCGACCGGATCGCGGTGTTCTCGTTCCCGGACGACACCGACCCGCAGGTGGTGCACCTGGGCGACTCGGCGAACTCCCGGTTCCTGGACAAGGCTGCCGACACCGCCGAGTACCTGCGGGCGTTCGAGCAGGTGTGCACCCGGGCGTTGAGCCCCAAGGACTCCAGCGCCTTCATCTCAACAATCGCCGACGAAACCCCAATGTAAACCCACCCGACGCCTCGGCTCCGGCCCACACTTCCGAGCACTACGCACCCCAACACAAACACCCGATCCCACCCCACGCAGAACCCCCAACTTTGCCTGAAGTTGGGAGCCTCCCCGCCTCGGTGCTTCCGAATTTGCCTCAATTCGGGGCTTTTGGGGACCCGGGGGTGTCTGGGGGCGGGGTGCTTGGGAAGGAGGAAGTTCCCAAGTTCAAGCGAATCTGGGAATCCCCCCTGCGGTGGGCTTGTGAGTCAGGAGCTGGGTTCACCGGTTCGGTCTCGGAGGGTGTCCACTGTGGTCTGATCCGCGGGGAAGAAGGACTCGATCGCCAGTTCCGCGACCGTGACGTCCAGCGGGGTGCCGAAAACCGCCGTCATGCTCAGGAAAGCGAGTTCCCGGCCACGGTGGCGGAAGCGTAGCGGGACAACCACGTCGCTCGCGCCCGGCAGTTCGACCTCCGGTTCCGGCTGGTCGCACGGATAGTCACGGAGCTCCGCGAGGAGTTCGGCCAGTTCCGGGTCGGCTGTTGCGGCCGCCTGCCGACGGAGCCTGCCGAGGATGTGCGCCCGCCACTCGCCGAGGTTGGCGATGTTCGGCGCCATGCCGCGCGGATGCAGGCTCAGACGCAGCACGTTCACCGGCGGTTCCAGCAGGTCCGGAGCCACTTCCTCGAGGAACAGCCGGATACTGGCGTTGCTGTCGACGAGCCGCCACGCCCGGTCCACCACCAGCGCCGGGTGCGGTTCGTGCCCCGCCAGCACCTGGCGCAGGGCCGCGCGCACCGCTCCCAGTTCGGGCGCGTCGAGTCCGCTCGCCGGATACGCCGGGGCATAGCCGCCGGCCAGCAGGAGCTGATTGCGTTCGCGCAGCGGCACGTCCAGGTGTTCGCTGAGCCGCAGGATCATCTCCTTGGTCGGCTTGGACCGGCCGGTTTCGACGAAGCTGAGGTGCCGGGTCGAGATGTCGGCGTCGATGGAGAGCTGGAGCTGGCTGAGCCTGCGCCGCTGCCGCCACTCCCGCAGCAGCGCCCCCACCGGGCGCGGTTCCACCGTGGTCACATCTCGACCCTAGTCGGCCGGACCATTACCTCCGACGTAATCGACGGGATGACCGGCGCGCAGCAGGCTGGTGCTCACCAACGAAAGACGAGCGGAACTCCCGCTCAGCCACGAAGGGGAGCACGATGAGCTTCGACCGGTTGCTGGACCGCTACCTCGCCGCCTGGAACGAGCGGGACGCCGACAAGCGCCGCGCGCTGGTGGACGAGTTGTGGGCGCCGGAGGGCACCTACACCGACCCGCTGGCGGACGCGCGGGGCCGGGAGGCGGTCGACGCCACGATCGCGGCGGTGCAGGCCCAGTTCCCGGACTTCGCGTTCCGGGCGGGAGAGCTGTTCGACGCGCACCACGACATCGCCCGCTTCACCTGGGAGCTCGGCCCCGCGGGCGGCGAGGCCGTGGTGGTGGGCTTCGATGTGGTGGTGCTCGATGACGACGGCCGGATCCGGAACGTGCACGGTTTCCTGGACAAGGTCCCGACCGCGTGAGAGTGATCGGATGAGTGAACGGCACCCTTGTCCGACCGGTCGAGGGTGCCGTTCACCCGCACCGGTCCGGGCCGGCCGCGATCGCTGGGATGGCCGGTCGGTGCGTGGGGAGGGGTGACGCACCGACCGGCCCGCAGGGGCCGGGGACGCCGCGGGAGGGCGTCAGCCGCACGGCCCGGGGTTCGGGGTCAGAGGCGCCTGAGGGCGTCCAGAACTCTTCGCTGGAGTTCCGGCGGAGGCGGGGACGGGTCTGGTGTGGACAGTGGGATTACCGGTGTGGTGTCAGCTGGTTCTCGGAGGCGGTGGCGGCCGACTCGTTCGCGTTTCTGACGTTCTGCTTCAACCTGCGCGATCAGCTGCCAGACGGTCAGCGCTCCCTCACCGCCTCCGGCGTGCTGCGGGCGGTAGGTTCGCCAGCACGTCGTGATCAGGTAGAAGGCGGCTATACCGGAGATCGCGGCCAGTTGCGGCAGGGTGATTGACATTCAGGTGGTCCTCTCCGCTTTGATCCGGTTCGGGCTCTTCTCGCGCAACAGGCGGGAAATCTCGTCGAGGGCCGTGGCCGTGGCGGACTTGCCGCGGCGATCCGCGCTGTTCGGGAACACTCAGGTGTGAGCGGACGCGAGCTGAGCAGACGCCTGGGCCTGAGCCATGGAACGGTGTCGCACTGGGAAACCGGTCGCCGCGTACCAACGCCGGAAGATGTCGCGTCGCTGCTGACCGCTGCCGGAGTGACCGGCAAGGAGAAGCAGCGGTTGGTGGAACTCGCCCGTCACGCCAGCGAACCGAACTGGCTGACAGTCGGCATGCCGGGTATCCCGCACCAGCTCGCCGGAGCGGTCGAGTGCGAACGCTCGGCGTCCTCGATCGTCGAGTGGGCGCCAGCGATCATTCCCGGACTGTTGCAGTCGACCTACTACGCTCGTGCGGTCTCGATCGCTGGTGGTCTACCTGCTCATGAAGTCGAATCCCGCGTCATGCTGCGAATCGCTCGTCGTGAGGTCGTAGTTCGCAAGAATCCGGTGCACTTCTTGGCCTTGATCGGCGAGGACGCTCTTCGGGACAACATCGGCACTACCGAAACGATGCGTGAGCAACTCCAATACCTGCTGGAACTCGGTTCACGGGACAACGTGACGATCCGCGTGGTTCCACCACGTATAGGCTGGCACCCTGGCCTGGTGGGACCGTTCGTGCTCTACGACTTTCCGGACTCGCCTTCCGTCGTGCACTTCGAGCACTACAGCTCCGGGGCCTTCGTCCCTGACGCTGACGATGTTCAGGCGTATCGCGGTGCCATCGATCGCATTCTCAGTGTTTCACTCAGTCCTGCAGCCTCGGCGAAACTGATCGCACAAGTCCACGACGAGATGGAGTCGTCACAATGAAACCTGTCGGATGGCGTAAGTCCAGCTACAGCGGCAACCAAACCAACTGCGTCGAGGTCGGGCGCGTGACGGGCTGGCGGACCTCCAGCTACAGCCACCCCAACGGCAACTGCGTCGAGGTCGGTGGGTTATCCGGTGGGGCCGCGGTTCGTGACACCAAGGACCGGGACGGTGGGTACTTCACCACCACTCCCGCGCAGTGGCAGGCGTTCATCGCCGCCGTGAAGGGTGACCGGTTCCGTCGCTGAACAGCTCAGGGGCACCCTTCGCCAACTTCGTGAAGGGTGCCCCCTGACCACTGCTCGACGGGATCAGCCGAAGCGGCCGGAGATGTAGTCCTCCGTCGCCTTCTGGCTCGGGTTGGAGAAGATCTTGCCCGTCTCGTCGATCTCCACCAACTGGCCCGGCTCGCCCACCGCACGCAGGTTGAAAAACGCCGTCTGGTCGCTGACCCGCGCCGCCTGCTGCATGTTGTGGGTGACGATGACGATCGTGTAGTCCTGCTTGAGCTGCGAGATCAGGTCCTCGATCGCCAGGGTCGAGATCGGGTCCAACGCCGAGCACGGCTCGTCCATCAGCAGCACGTCCGGGCGCACCGCGATCGCCCGCGCGATGCACAGGCGCTGCTGCTGACCACCGGACAGGCCGCCGCCCGGCTTGCCGAGCCGGTCCTTGACCTCGTCCCAGAGGTTCGCGCCACGCAGGGCCTGCTCGGCGATCTCGTCGAGCTTGCTCTTGTTCTTCTCGCCCGCCAGCTTCAGCCCGGCCACCACGTTGTCCCGGATCGACATCGTCGGGAACGGGTTCGGCCGCTGGAACACCATGCCGATGGTGCGGCGCACCTGGACCGGGTCCACGTCGCTGGCGTAGATGTCCTCGCCGTCCAGCAGCACCTTGCCGTCGACCCGGGCGCCCGGGATGACCTCGTGCATCCGGTTCAGCGAACGCAGCACGGTCGACTTGCCACAACCGGACGGGCCAATGAAGGCGGTGACGCTGCGAGCCGGAACCTGCAGGGTCACGTCCTGCACGGCGTGGAACCTGCCGTAGTACAGGTTCAGGTCCTTGATGTCGAGACGCTTGGCCATGAGTTCGGTACCGCCCTATTTGGTCTTGATCGCGAAAAGCTTGGACAGCAGCGACGCGACGACGTTGATCAGCATGATGACCAGCACGAGGGTCAGCGCGGCCCCCCACATCCGGTAGTCACCGGCCTCGGTCGCGGTGCTGCGCTCCATGTAGATCGTCAGCGGCAGCGACGCCATCTCCCCGTCGAACAGGTTGAAGTTGATGGAGCTCGAGTAGCCCACCAGGATCAGCAGCGGAGCCGTCTCGCCCAGCACGCGGGCCAGACCGAGCATGACGCCGGTGACGATGCCCGACAGGGCCGTCGGCAGCACGATCCGGACGATCGTCTTCCATTTCGGCAGGCCGAGTGCGTAGGACGCCTCACGCAGCTCGTCCGGCACGATCAGCAGCATCGTCTCGGTGACCCGGACGACCACCGGGAGCATCAGCAGCAGCAGCGCGAACGCCACCGCGATGCCGCTGCGGGTGAAACCGAACGTGGTGATCCACAGCGCGTAGATGAACAGGCCCGCCACGATCGACGGCAGACCGCTGAGGATGTCCACCATGAACGTGGCGACCCGCGCCAACCGCGACTGGCGCCCGTACTCCACCAGGTAGATGCCGACCATGATGCCCAGCGGCACCGAGATGACCAGGCACACCAGCCCTTCGAGAAGGGTACCGGCGAGCGCGTGGTAGATGCCGCCGCCGAAGTCGGTGGGCAGCAGGCCGTTGAACGAGTGCGTCCACCAGGTGCTGCTGAGCACCGGCCGCAGGCCGCGCTCCAGCAGCGTCCACAGCACCCACAGCAGCGGCACGACAGCGACCACGAACGCCGCGGCGAACAGCGTGGTCGCCAGGTTGTTCTTGATCTTGCGGGCGGCGCTGATCCGCTGGAACGCCGGTGGCGTGGCCGGCTGCTCCACGTCAGCGGTGTCGGTCCTCATGCTTTCCCCCTACCGCTGGCGTTCTCGATCCACCGGGCGATCGCGTTGACGGCGAAGGTGATGATGAACAGCACCAGCCCGGCCGAGATGTAGGCGCCCACCTGCAGGTTGTTGTTGAACTCGGCGGCACCGAGCGCGATCTTGGAGGCGAAGGTGGCGCCGGCGTCGAAGATGCTGTAGTTCGGCGGCGCATTGACCATGCTCAGGATGATCGTCAGCGCCATGGTCTCGCCGAGGGCCCGACCCAGCCCCAGCATCGAGCCCCCGATGAAGCCGTTGCGGCCGAACGGCCACACCGTGGTGCGCACGACCTCCCACTGCGTGGCGCCGAGCGCCAGGGCGCCCTCGATCTGGGCGGTGGGGGTGCGGGAGAAGACCTCGCGGGTCACCCCGGTGATCGTCGGGATGATCATCACGGCGAGCACGATGCCCGCGGTGAACACGTCCGTTCCCGACCCCAGCGGCTGCACGTTGCCCTGGGCGAACAGCGGGATCCAGCCGAGGTTCTCGTTCAGCCACAGCGCGACCGGCCGCAGCACCGGGCCCAGCACCAGGAAGCCCCACAGGCCGTAGACCACCGAGGGGACCGCGGCCAGCAGGTCGACGAGGTAGGCGAACGGGCGCGCCAGGCTGCGCGGGGCGTAGCGCGTCAGGAACAGCGCAATGCCGCAGGACAGCGGCATCGCGATGATCAGCGCGACCACCGAGCTGGCCACGGTGATCCAGGCCAGATCGAGGATCCCGAAACTCATGTTGTTCGGGTCCCGGGTGTCCCACGCCCGGCTGAACAGGAAGTTCACCTGGTTGACCTGCAGCGCCGGGATCGCGCGGATCAGCAGGAAGATCCCGATCGCGGCGATGAGCGCCACGACGAAGGCGCCGGAGGCGGTCGCGATCGCGGAGAACACCCGGTCGCCGATGCGGAAGGTTTTGCCCGCGGACGTGTCAGGAGCGGAAATGGCAGCCTCCGGTCCGGAACTGGGCGCCGAAGCGCCCCGCGGCGCACCGGCATGGGTGTCCGCGGGGCGCAGATCGGCTCTCGTCGAGTCGGTCACTGCTTCGTGCAGCCTCTCACTTCGTGTGTTCGACCCGCTGTTCGCCCTGGTCAAGTGCGACCCGGGTTACTCACGAGATGGCGTTGACGGCCGCGAGAACCTTGCCCTTGAAGGCATCCGGCAGCGGCACGTAGCCGGCCTTCTCGAGCTGCTGGGGGTCGGCGTTGGCGGCCACCGTCAGGAACGCCTTCACGGCCTTGGTGGTCTCCGGGTCGTAGCCCTTCGAGCAGACGATCTCGTAGGTGTTCAGGACGATCGGGTAGACGCCCGCCGACTTGTTGCCGTAGATCGACTCGAGGTTGACCCGCAGGTCGTGGCCCTGGCCGTCGACCTGGGCGGCCTCGATGGCCTTGCCGACGTTGGCGGTGGTCAGCTCCACCGGGCCGGCCCCGCTGTCGATCTTGGCGATGCCCAGGCCGAGGTTCTTGGCGAAGGACCACTCGACGTAGGTGATGCCGCCCTGGGTGGCCTTGACGGACTGGGCGACCTGGTCGCTGCCGTCGCGGCCCTGGCCGACGCCGGGCCCGCCCTGGAAGGTCTTGCCCTTGCCAGCCCAGGCCCCGCCGGTGGCGGTGGTCAGGTACTTCTGGAAGTTCTCGGTGGTGCCCGACTCGTCCGAGCGGAAGAACGGCACGATGTCGGTGGCCGGCAGCTGCGCGTTCGGGTTCAGCGCCCTGATCGCCGGGTCGTCCCACTTCCTGATCTGGCCCTGGTAGATCTTGCTGACCACGTCGGCGTTGAGGGTCAGGTCGGTGATGCCGGGCAGGTTGTAGGCGATGGCGACCGGGCCGAACACCATCGGGATGTTCCAGGCCGGGTTGCCCTGGCAACGCTCGGCGGCCCTGGCGACCTCGCCCTTCTCCTCGCTCAGCGGCGAGTCGGAACCGCCGAAGTCGACCTGGGCGGCGGTGAAGGCCGCCACGCCCTTGCCGGAACCCGACTTGGTGTAGTTGACGGTCTGGCCCTGGCACTTGAGGCCGTAGTCGCGGGCGAAGACGTCGACGGCGTTCTTCTGCGCCGAGGAACCCTCACCGGAAACCGGCTTGGTGCCGCACTCGACCTGCAGGTTGTCGAGGGCGGGGTTGCCACCGCCCTGCGGGACGTTCTGATCGGTACCGCAGCCGGCGAGCACGAGCGCGCCGGCGGTGAGGACGGCGAACGCGGCGCTGTGCCGCTTGATCTTCACTTGGTTCCTCCACTCGGAAACACCTGCGGTTGCGCGGCCAAGCAGGCGCGGGCCCGCGCGTCGGTGCCGCTCGGAACCGGACGTTAGGGAGTCGGGGTGGACTCTCTTCGCCATTGAAGTGAACGGAAGGTGAACAAAGCACGCTAAGTAAGCAGGGCCACACTCCTTCGAGGGAAACCGGAAGGATCACCAACGCTTAGCTGGTAACTGACGGCAACGATCGATCAACGACCGAATTGCACATCCGTATCCCATTTCTCGAACCCCAAACGCTGGTAGACCTTGATGGCCGGAGCGTTGTCAGCCTCGACGTAGAGCATCACCCGACGGCACCCAGTGTTGCGCAGGTGTCGTAGACCGGACACTGTCAGTGACCTCCCCAGGCCGCCGCCCTGCGCCGAGGGGTCGACGCCGACCACGTACACCTCTCCCATCCCGTCGGGGTGCACCTTCGTCCAGTGGAAGCCGAGCAGCCGATCGTGCGCATCCACGGCGAGAAAGAAACCGGCGGCGTCGAACCACTCCTCGCGCTCCTTGATGCGCAGGTCCTGCTCGGTCATGCCGCCCTGCTCCGGGTGCCAGGCGAACGCCCGGCGGTTGACGTCCACCACCGCCGCCTCGTCCCGGCCCACCCGGAACGTGCGGATACGCACCTCCTCCGGCAACTCCACCACCGGCAACGCCGGTTCGGTGAGGTCCCGGCCCATCCGCCACAGCTCCCGCGGTCGGCTGAACCCGTAGCGCTCGGCCAACCGCAGCGCGCCCGGGTGCTCGCCGTGCGACCAGATCCGCAGCCGGCCCAGATCGGGCGCGGGCTCCAGGGACAACTCGGCGCGTTCCAGCAGTGCCTCCACCAGGCGCGTCCCGGCACCCCTGCGACGGTGGTCGGGGTGCACGGCCAACTCGGCGACCAGCTGCCCGGTCGCCTTCTCGTGCTCGGTGTCCAGGTGCGCGTACCCGATCAGCACGCCGCCGGTGTCGCGCACCACGAAGTGCTCGGAGCGCACGTCGGCCTGCACCGGCTCGATCTGGTGGATCACGTCCCGGTGCGCCTTGAGCCGCAGGATCACGTGTTCCCCGACCGGGGCCACCCCGTCGGCCTGCGCGGTCTTGTCGAGCAGGCCCATCACCTCGGCCGCCTCGCTGCTGTCCAATCCGTTCCGCCACGTCAGCTGCACGCCCTCGACGTTACCCACGTTCCTTGCCCCGGACCCGGGTGCGGCGCTAGGAACATCGCGTGCCTCCACTCCACCGGCGGCTGGGCACCACCGACGCCGTCGTGATCGGTCTCAGCTCCATGATCGGCGCCGGACTGTTCAGCGTCTTCGCCCCGGCAGCCGCGGCCGCGGGCCCGGCCCTGCTGATCGGCCTGCTGGTCGCCGCGATCGTCGCCTTCTGCAACGCGAGCAGCTCCGCGGTCCTCGCCGCGCGGTACCCGGCGGCGGGCGGCACCTACGTCTACGGCCGCGAACGGCTCAGCCCGTTCTGGGGCTACCTCGCCGGGTGGGGGTTCGTGATCGGCAAGACGGCGTCCTGCGCGGCGATGGCGCTGACCGCCGCCGCCTACCTCGTGCCCGGGCACCGGGAGCTCGCCGCCGCGGCGTTCGCCGCGGTCCTCGGCGCCGTCAACTACGCCGGCGTGACCCGCACCGCGAAACTCGCCCGCATCCTGCTCGGGATCACCCTCGCCGCGCTCGCGGTGGTGCTCACGGCGATCTGGTTCGGCGGCGCCCCGGCCGTCCCGGCGGTCTCGGCCCCGGCGCCGCTGGGCGTCCTGCAGTCCGCCGGGCTGCTGTTCTTCGCGTTCGCGGGCTACGCCCGCATCGCCACGCTCGGGGAGGAGGTGCGCGACCCGCGGCGCACGATCCCGCGGGCGATCCCGATCGCGTTGGGCCTCGTGGTGTGCCTGTACCTGGTGGTCGGGGTGTCGCTGCTGGCGGCGCTGGGGTCGGCGGGACTCGCCGCGTCACCCGCTCCGCTGGTGGATGCGCTGCGGTCGGGCCAGTGGCCGCAGCTGTCGCCGGTGGCGGTCACGGGAGCCGGGGTCGCCGCGCTCGGGGCCCTGTTGGCGCTGCTCGCGGGAGTGGGGCGGACGACGTTGGCGATGGCGCGGGAGCGGGACCTGCCCGCGGGGTTGGCGGCGGTGCACCCGCGGTTCGGCACGCCGCACCGGGCGGAGCTGGTGATCACCGCGGCGGTGGTGCTGCTGGTGCTGGTCACCGACCTGCGCGCAGCGATCGGGTTCTCGTCCTTCGGTGTGCTGGTGTACTACGCGATCGCCAACGCCTCGGCTTTCACGCTGCCACGTTCGCAGCGCTGGTTCCCCCAGGCCCTTCCGGTGGTGGGGCTCGTGGGCTGCGTGGTGCTCGCGTTCTCGCTGCCGTGGACGGCGGTGGCGACGGGCGTGGCCTGCTTCGCGGCCGGCACAGCCTTCTGGTGGTGGCGCCACCGCACCAGGTGAACGTTGCACATGCGCCTGAAGTGGGTGGTCACGGCTCCGCATCGCAGCGCCACCGGGTTTGGCTTTCCAGGACAGCGCTGGCGGCAACGCCGTCCGCGCAGCGGGTACCGTCGGTGGCGGTGAGCGCGACCGGGTGGGCGTGACACCTGTTCGAAACAAGGGTTCGCGAAACTTTCACAATTGTGACGCCCGCCGGTTGGACCTGGGTTTTTCCGCCGCTTGTCGGTTATTCTCCTTGCCATCCACAGGCAACGACGCCGCGTCATCCGCCGGTTGCGGATGGCTGCTCTCCCGCGTCGGTTGTTCTCGCCTTGGGACGGAGGCCCCTCCATGAGCTCCGAGCTGCTGCTGTTGACCAGTGAATCCGACTGTGAGGCCGTGCTGCCCGCGCTGGCCCTGCTGCCGCACCGGGTCCGCACGGTGCCCGCCGACCCCGGCGCCGCTCTCTCCGCCGGTGCGCACGACGTGGTCCTGGTCGACGCTCGCACCGACCTGGCCGGAGCCCGGGACCTGTGCCGGCTGCTGTCCTCGTCCGGGGATGTCCCGGTGGTGGCGCTGGTCAACGAGGGCGGCCTGGTCACCGTCAGCGCCGAGTGGGGGGTCGACGAGATCCTGCTGCCGACCACCGGTCCGGCGGAGATCGACGCCCGCCTGCGGCTGCTGCTCTCCCGCCGCGGCAGTACCTCCGGCGACGGTTCGCTGAGCATTGGTGACCTGGTGATCGAGGAGGCCACCTACACCGCGCGGCTCAAGGGGCGGGCGCTGGAGCTCACCTACAAGGAGTTCGAGCTGCTGAAGTTCCTCGCGCAGCACGCGGGCCGCGTGTTCACCCGCGCCCAGCTGCTGCAGGAGGTGTGGGGCTACGACTTCTTCGGCGGCACCCGGACGGTGGACGTGCACGTGCGGCGGCTGCGCGCGAAGCTCGGCCCGGAGCACGACTCGATGATCGGCACGGTCCGCAACGTGGGCTACAAGTTCGTCCGCCCGAAGAGCGCGGTGTCCCCGCTGGAGGCGGAGCTGGAGACCGCCGACCAGACGGACCGCGAAGCGGTCCCGACCCGCTGACCAGCCAACACCCCAGCGACCAGGCGATACCCGTCCCAGCGACCTTTACCGGGTGATCACGGGGGCGACACCCAGCTTCCAGCAAGTCGGAAGCCAAGGGCCCGGCGGTGGGCAGCCGCCTCGGCCACCCACCCGGTTCGCTGGGGCAGGACTACATCTCCTCGGCAGCCTGCGTGGTGACGCGCTCGATGGCCTGGATCGCGAGGTCCGGCTCGTCGCGGTAGATGTAGTGGCCACTCCTGGTAGCCGTGACCAGGGTGCTGCGGGAGGACAACGCGAGCCACTTCCGCTGGCCCTCGGCCCAGATCCGCTCCAGGTCCGGCCCGTACTGCGGGATGGCCGCGAGGTCCTGCCTGCCGTGCTGGACCACCTGCACCGGGATGTCCCCGGCTGCGCGAACCTCGCCGTCCTGGACCCGCAGCTGCTCCGGGTTGGCGCCCTCGCGCATCGCGATCATCTGCTCGCGCACGGCCGCTGCCGGGCCGATGTCGCCCTCGGGCAGCAGCGCCAGGGTGTCGGCGATCGCCGTCGGCCCGGTGGCGTCCAGCAGCACCAAGCCCACGACCCGGTCCTGGTGGTCGGGGGCGTACCGGGCCGCGAGCAGCCCGCCCATGGAGTGCCCGGCGAGCACGACCGGGTGCTCGCCCATCGCCTTGTCGAGCACCGCGGTCAGGATCTGCCCGTTGCTGGCGAAGTCCTGCGGGGCGTCCGGCTGGTCGCTGGCGCCTTCGCCCAGCCGGTCGTAGGAGCAGACCCGGTTGTGCGCGCTCAGCGACTTCTGCAGGTCGCCCATCGCCTCCAGCCCGTCGCCGAACCCGAGCAGCAGCATGATCGCCGGCTTGTCCTCGACCGGGTTCCCGGTGCAGGAGACGTTCACCGACTTGCCGTTCACCTCGATCTTCTGGGTGCCGGTGAACAGGTTCGATTCGGTCTCCGAGCTGTCCAGCGAGTCCAGGCCGGCATTCGGACCCTCGTCGCAACCGGTCAGCAGCGCCATGACCGCCGCGCAGATCAGCGCGGTCGCACCGGTCGCCCTGGAAAGGTGGAACACATCGATCTCCACAACTAGGAGCACTACGGAAAGCAGCGGAGTTCACGCCGTGGCGCGGCTTCCCGTTGTGCGAGTCGGCCCTTGCCCGGCCGCAGGAATCCCGCATGCCGACAGGTGATCCTGCCGAACAGTGGCGCCGCATTCTACAAGGCATGATCAAGACTTCACCCAACGTGCACACTCGGGCAGGCCAACTGCCCCGAGGTCCTGATTCGACAGGCGGGCACGGGCACGCCGAGAGCGCGACGCAACCGCCTCGCCGGGTGGGCGGCCGATACAGTGGGTTCACTCGGTCGTGGTGGCCGCACGTCACCCCAGCCCCGACCCCGATTGGACCGCTCGGTGAAGAAGCTCGCCATCGCCCTCGTGATCCTCATCGGTCTGCTGGTCGCCGCCGACTTCGGCGCCGCCGCGTTCGCCGAGTACCAGGTGGCCAAGCGGATGGCGGCGCAGCTGCAGCTCCGGGAAACCCCCGACGTGCGGATCAACGGCTTCCCGTTCCTCACCCAGGCCGTGGCCGGTGACTACCGCGATGTCCAGGTGGCGGCCAACGCGGTGCACGTCGCCCAGTTCAACGAGCTCGGCATCGAGGCCGACCTGCACCACGCGCGGGTGTCCACCGCCGAGGTGCTGGCCGGGACCGCGGACCGCATCACCGTCGACCAGCTCACCGGCCGGGTGAAGCTGCGCGCCTCCGACATCGCCCGGATCATCGGTATCCAGGATCTGACGATCAACCCGGCGCTCAAGGACGCGCTGGCCGACGAGGACGGCAACATCAGCCCGGCCGACGAGCAGCTGGCCGCCGGCACCGACGACACGAAGGCCGTGGTGCAGCTCGACGGCACCGTGAACATCGCCGGATCGGACAACAAGGTGCGGGTCATCGCGGTGCTGTCGCTGGTGGGCGACACGATGCAGATCGAGCCCCGCAAGCTCGACCTGAACAACAGCGCGCTGGGCCCCATCGAGCTGCCGGAGATCTTCGAGCAGTCGGTGCTCAGGCAGTTCAGCACCACCCTCGATCCCGGGGCGCTGCCGTTCCAGCTGCAGCCGACCGCGGTGCGCGCCGAGCGCGGCGCGCTGGTCATCGAGGGCACCGCGGACAACGTCACCATCAGCGGGAACGGGGTGACCACGGGGTGAACGCCGGGACCTGGGCGCTGCTGGTCGCCGTCGCCGTGGCCGTCGGCTTCGGCCTGGTGTGGCGGGCGCGGCAGGGCCGGGTGCGCGCGACGACCAGCGAGGAGATCGTGCACGACCAGTTACCCGAGGAGCTGCGCGCGCAACTCGCCGACGCGCCGGACGCGAAGGTGACGCTGCTGCAGCTGTCCACCACGTTCTGCGCCCCGTGCCGCCACACCCGCATCCTGCTGTCCGACCTGGCGCAGCGCACCGCGGGCCTGCGGCACGTGGAGGTGGACCTCACCGACCACCCCGAATGGTCCACCCCGTTGCGGGTGCACACCACGCCGACCACGCTCATCCTGGACCGCACCGGGCGGGAGCTGTTCCGCGTCCGCGGCGTCCCGCGCCGCGACGAGCTCGCGGTCGCCCTCCAACCCCACCTGTGACCCAGAGGTGCGCGACACACGTCTCACCCAGTGAACGAACTTCCCGCCGATCGGTCCAACCGGTAACCTCCGAGCCGTGCATGTACTGCTGACCCGAAGGCGCGCGGTCGATCTGTGCCGCGTGGGCAGCAGCCTGTGTTGCGGGCACTGACCGGGCGGTAGTACGCGTCCTGCACCTCATCGCACGGCCCCAGCCGGCCACGAGGGTGCGCGTCCCACCGTCTGACGGACTCGGCAATCGACGTCCACAGTCAGGAGGCCCCGCATGTCCGCCGCAACGCTCGACCCCCGTGGTGTCCGCTTCACCGCGGCGTTCACCAGCGTGATCCTGGCCCTCGGCCTGGTCACCTCCAGCTGGCGCGTGCTGGCCGCCCAGACGGTGCTGTTCGGGATGTGCGCGTTCGTCGGGTTGCGGCTCAATCCATGGGGGTACGTATACAGGCGGGCCGTGCAGCCGCGGCTCGCGCCGGTTGACCCGGCCGACCGCGAGGACCCCGCCCCGGTCCGCTTCTCCCAGGGCGTCGGGTTCGTGTTCGCGCTGGTGGCGACCGTCGGATACGCCGCCGAGTGGACCACCGTGGGCATCGTGGCGAACGCGTTCGCACTGGTGGCGGCGCTGCTCAACGCGGTGTTCGGCTACTGCCTCGGCTGCCAGATGTACCTGCTGCTCCGGCGCGTGGCGTCCGCCGGTGCGTCCACTTCAGACATCCTCTTCAAACACCGAGAAACCAACGAAGGAGTCGCTCGATGAGCCGCGCAGAGGTCCTGGTCTCCACCGAATGGGCCGAGCAGAACCTGAACACCCCGGGCGTGGTGTTCGCCGAGGTGGACGAGGACACCACCGCCTACGACGGCGGCCACATTCCCGGGGCCATCAAGCTGGACTGGAAGAACGAGCTGCAGGACCACGTCCGCCGTGACTTCGTCAACCGGGAGGGCTTCGAGAAGCTGCTGTCCGCCAAGGGCATCAGCAACGACGACACGGTGATCCTGTACGGCGGCAACAACAACTGGTTCGCCGCGTACGCCTACTGGTACTTCAAGCTGTACGGGCACGCTGACGTCAAGCTGCTCGACGGCGGCCGCAAGAAGTGGGAGCTCGACGGCCGCGAGCTGACCAAGGAGGAGCCGAACCGGCCCGCGACCACCTACAAGGCGCAGGAGCCGGACACCTCGATCCGTGCGTTCCGCGACGAGGTCGTCGACGCGATCGGCAACAAGAACCTGGTCGACGTCCGCTCGCCCGACGAGTTCGCGGGCAAGCTGCTGGCCCCGGCGCACCTGCCGCAGGAGTCGGCGCAGCGCGCCGGGCACATCCCGACCGCGATCAACGTGCCGTGGAGCAAGGCGGCCAACGAGGACGGCACCTTCAAGTCGGACGACGAGCTGCGGGAGATCTACGCCGAGGCCGGGCTGGACACCTCCAAGGAGACCATCGCCTACTGCCGCATCGGCGAGCGCTCCTCGCACACCTGGTTCGTCCTGCGTGAGCTGCTCGGCCACACCAACGTCAAGAACTACGACGGGTCGTGGACCGAGTACGGCTCGCTGGTCGGCGTGCCGATCGAGAACCCGGCCGAAGAAGCCAAGAACTGACAACCGCCTCCGGGCTCACCTCGCGCACCGGATGCCCGTGGCGTGAGGTGGGCCAGGCGGCTGCGCCGCTGCGAAGGCGAGAAGACCCGGAAACGAAGGTGGGAGTACAAGCATGAGTGGATGCGGAGCACCGCAGCAGTCGTCGGTGGCGGTCGCCGAGCACACCGACCAGGTCGTGGTGACGGGCAAGGTGCGGGCTGGGGACCAGCCGGTCGGCGGCGCTTTCGTCCGCCTGCTGGACTCCTCCGGCGAGTTCACCGCGGAGGTCGTGTCCTCGCCGGAAGGTGACTTCCGGTTCTACGCGGCCCCGGGCACGTGGACGGTCCGGGCCCTGCACCGCGAGGGCACGGGCGAGGCGGGCGTCACGACGTCCGGCCCGGGCGTGCACGCCGTGGACATCGCCGTCGCCTGATCGGCGCACCTCAAGCGGAGGGCACCTCCCAGCGGAGGTGCCCTCCGCTCGTTACAGGGCGGTGGAGCGGAGCAGGGCGAAGGCCCGCTCGTCGCGGTCCTGGGAACGCGGATCGGAGTCCTCGGTGCAGCCCACCGTGGTGAACTCGACGACCTCCCAGCCGGTGCGGGCGAACAGTCGGCGCAGCCCGGTCTCGCTGAAGATCCAGTAGTTCGTCGCGTCGTTGTTGGCCTCGGCCGGGTTCAGCAGGTACGTCACCGGCAGGTGCTGGATCCGGGTGCCGTCCGGCGCGACCTGCGCCACCCGCGTGGACAGGAAGCACAGTTCGGCGTGCCTGGCCAGCGACTCCAGCACGAAGAACGGGTTCTTCAGGTGGTACAGCAGCCCCAGGAAGAACACCGCGCCGTAGCGCTCGGCGGGCAGCGCGAACTGCGAGTCCAGGTCGATCTCGTGTACCTGGACGTCCGAAGCGAGCTCCTTGACCAGCAGCCGCGCGCCGCGCAGCCCGTTGAAGTTCGTCGGCGCGTTGTCGATCACGTCCACCTGACAGCCCAGCTCGGCCTCCAGGAAGAACCCGAAGTCGCCGTCCGCCGCGCCGATGTCGGCCACCCGGGTGCCCGCGATGCGGTCGAAGATCTGCCGCTGCGGGCCGCTGAGCAGCGCGTCCAGGTGGAAGATGTTGGCCATCGTGTCGTACGGGTACCAGCCGAAGTCGGTGGGCGCGATCTTGTCCTTGCGCGCCAGCAACTCGTCACGGAAGGCCAGCGCCCGCTCGCGCAGCGTGTCGAAGTCCATGTGCTTCCCGTCGGTGGGTCGACGTCGGTGTTCGCCCAGATCATGCCGGACGCCACACCTCGACCAGCGCCCGCGGTGGTTATCCTTTGTGCGTGGAACTCATCGACTTCCTGCACTACGGCCTCGTCACGCTCGTCGGCCTCGCGGCGGTGGCGACCGTCTGGTTCGCCTGCTACGTGGTGTACCGCCTGTTCAGCGACTGATCTCCCCCTACCGGTAGCCTCGACCCGATGACCACGCCGAACCCACCGCAGCCCGGCAGCGGTGACGCCGCCGTCGCCGCCGCAGCCGAGCGCGCCAAGCTCACCCGGCACCGCAACGTGCCCGAGTTCGACGACCTGCCCGGCCCCGGCGACACCGCCAACCTGCGCATGGGGCCGTCGCTCAACGACGCCTGCCTGGCACTGCTGCCGCTCGTCGGCGTGTGGCGCGGCGAGGGCGAGGCGAACCACCCGTCGCTGCCGGAGACCTACCGGTTCATCCAGCAGGTCACGATCGCGCACGACGGCCGCCCGTTCCTCACCTACGAGTCCCGGGCGTGGCGGTTGGACGGCGAGGGTGGCAACGTGGTCGGGCTCGCGTTCCGCGAGACCGGCTTCTGGCGCCCGCACCCGGACGACACGATCGAGCTGATGCTGCTGCACTCGTCCGGGGTGGCCGAGCTGTTCTTCGGCAAACCGCGCAACCAGACCAGCTGGGAGTTCGGCACCGACGCGGTGCTGCGGTCGCCGACCGGGGAGGACGTGACGGCGGCCAGCCGCCTGTACGGCGTCGTCGACGGCTCGCTGGCCTACGTCGAGGAGCGCGCGACCTCGGAGCACGAGCTCCAGCCGCGCCTGTCGGCCAAGCTCGACCGCGTCGTCGGCTGACAGGACCTTCCGGCCCTTCCGCTCACTCCCGGGGCACCTGACGGTCAGTAGTTGGACTCGTACAGCCGGGTCAGCTCGGCGTGCAGATCGGCATCGGCCTTGAGCTCGGTGCCGTCGATGGCCCGCACCTGGGTGATGGTGCGGACGCTGGAGGCCAGCCACACGCCGTCGCTGTCGAACAGCGCCTCGCGCGGGAAGGTCTCGACCCTGGTCTCCCAGCCGGCCTGCTCGGCGGCCCGGAACAGGGCGCCCTGCGTGGTGCCCTTGAGGATGCCGGTGCTCGGCGGCGTGGTCAGCAGGGTGCGGCCGCGGGCGAGGACGACGTTCGACGTCGGGCCCTCCAGCACCGTGCCGTCCGTCGCGGTGAAGATCACCTCGTCCGCGCCGCGGGCCTCGGCCTCCCGCAACGCGGCCATGTTGACCGCGTACGACAGGGTCTTCGCCGACAGCAACAGCCACGGCGCGCGCTCCATCAAATCCGTCGCGTAGCCCCGCTCCAGCGTCACGGCCGTGACGCCCTCCGCGCGCTTGCGGATCGTGTCGGCGCCGATCGTCATGCCCATCGCGAAGCCGTTGGGGGTGCCGTCGCCGCCGTCGATGCCGCGCGTGCAGACCAGCTTCAACGCCATCTGCCCGGCGGTGTCCCACGGCCACGCGTCGATCACCGCCCGCACGGCCCGCTGCCACGCGGTGCGCTCCGGCAACCGCATCTGCATCAGACGGGCGGACCGCTCCAGCCGGTCGAGGTGGGGTCCGAGTTCCCGCGGCTCGCGGTTGACGACCAGGATCGTTTCGAAGATCCCGTCGCCGCGCATCACGCCGAGGTCGTCGGCGCGGAACAGCGGCGTCTGCGGATCGACGACGGTCCCGTCCAGGAGTGCCAGTACGCGCATGCCGGAAGGGTATGCCCTCCGCCGAGCCGGGTGATGGTGGGTCGCGCGCGTCGACCGGGTGGATGTGCAGCGGAGTTACGATCGGGAGGAACGACCGTCGAGCGCGCCGGAGCACAGGAGCGGGTATTGAGCGACCAGGTATCGCTGCGCAGCACCTTGCACCAACGCGGCATGCGGATGACGCCGCAGCGGCAGCTGGTGCTCGATGCCGTCCGCGAACTGGGGCACGCCACGCCCGAGCAGGTGTGCCGGAAGGTGCAGGGCACCGCCTCGACCGTCAACATCACCACCGTCTACCGCGCGCTGGACCTGCTGGAGGAACTGGGCCTGGTGCGGCACACGCACCTGGGCCACGGCGCGCCGACGTACTCGGTGGAGGAGCACGAGCACGTGCACCTCGCCTGCCACCGCTGCGGCGGGATCGACGAGGTCTCCACCGAACTGCTGGACGACCTGGCCCGCCTGCTGCTGGAGCAGCGCGGGTTCGCCCTGGACGCCACCCACCTGGCGTTGTCCGGCACCTGCCGGAACTGCCGGGAGGGCTGATGAGCCGCGCCTCCCCGTCGGCTCGTCGACCGGGTGCGCCGCACAACACCGAGGAGCGCTGATGAGTTCACCCCTGTTGAACCTGCCGGGAGCGGTGCCCGCTCCGGAGGGCTCGGTGGACGTCGGCGTGCCCTGGCACTTCGGCGACCCGTTCGCCGAGCAGCGGTCGGCGACCCGCGCCGCAGTGCTGGTGGACCGCTCGCACCGTGAGGTCATCGCGGTGCCGGGTGAGGAGCGGTTGAGCTGGTTGCACCTGGTGCTCTCCCAGCACCTCACCGACCTCGCGGACAGGCACGGCACCGAGGCACTGGTGCTGGACAGCCACGGGCACGTGGACTGCCACATGCTTCTCGCCCACCACGACGGCGTGGTCTACCTGGACACCGACGCCGGCGCGCAGGCCACCAGCGCGCTGCCGTCGATCGGCGTCGACGGCAGGCAGTCGCTGCTGGAGTACCTGGAGGCGATGCGGTTCTGGTCCAAAGTGGAGCCTCGGGACGCCACTGCGGAGTTTGCGGTGCTGACCGCGGTCGGACCGGACGCCGCCACGGTGCTCGCCCAGTTCACCGAGGTCCCGGCGAAGCCGTACGAGGTGCGGGGGCTGCCCGACGGCGGGTTCGCGCGCAGCGTGCCGTTCCGCGCGCTGCCCACCTTCGACCTCGTGGTGCCGCGGGCGTCGCTGGTCGACTGGTGGACGAAGCTGACCGACGCGGGTATCCGTCCGTCCGGGACGCTGGCCTTCGAGGCGCTGCGCGTGGAGGCGCTGCGCCCGCGCGTCGGGCTGGACACCGACGACCGCGCGATTCCGCACGAGCTCGGCTGGGTGCACGTCGCGGCGCACGTGGCCAAGGGCTGCTACCGCGGCCAGGAGACCGTGGCCAAGGTGCACAACGTCGGCAAGCCGCCGCGGCACATGGTGTTGCTGCACCTGGACGGCTCGGTGGAGATCCTGCCGGAGACCGGCGATCCGGTGTGGCTGGGCGAGCGCAGGGTCGGCCGGGTGGGCAGCGTGGTGCAGCACCACGAGCTCGGCCCGATCGCGCTGGCGCTGCTCAAGCGCTCGGCACCGGTGGACGGCGAGTTCGTCGCCGGGGACCCGGAGCAGGACCGCGCGGTGGCGGCCGCGGTGGACCCCGACTCGGTGCCGCCGGACACCGGCGAGCCACCCGGACGGATCGCCGTGCAGGGCCTGCGCGGGCGTTGACCCCGGGTCCCGCGGTTCTCGTGGCATGATCGCGCAGCGGGCAGCGGGTGGTTGACGGGCCGGGTATGCCTTGAAGCATGCAGCCGCACGGTCCGCGCAACCGGCGAGCTGTCGGCGGTGCCGCGAGGGGCACCGCGGGAACTGTTGGCGAGCTGTACCGAATTGCCGGAGGATGGCCACGTGATCGAAGTCCGCCCGGGTGGACGGCGCCGCATCGACCGGGTCCTGTCCCCGGATTACACCACTGGCATCGAACAACGCACGCTCGGCGAGGTCCGCGCGTTGCGGGACGAGGCGGCGCAGGAGGAGACGGACCTGTCCTACCTGCGGCGGGTGCTGCACGCGCGGATCGACATCGTCCGCGCCGAGCAGCGGCGGCGGCGGGAGGGCGGCTCAGCCTCCGTGGTTGAGCAGCTGGTGAGCATCCTGGCCGACAACGCCGTGGGCCCGGCAGCCGGTTCGGGCCGCCACCAGACGACCGAACCGTCCCGCGCCGAGGCGCACCGCAGGCACGTGGAGGCGCTGGTCTCCGACGTGGACCTGTCGGACGTGATGTCGCTGTCGGACGCCAAACTGGACCAGGCGTTGCGCGCCTACACGGCGGAGGAGGACTCGGTGTCCCAGCGCCGCCGGGAGGTCCAGCAGGTGGTCGACCGGCTGAACGCGGAGATCGCGCGCCGCTACCGCGAGGGCGCCGCCTCGGTGGACGAGCTGCTCGCCGAGGAGCGGGACCGCAGGTAGGCGACGGGCTCGTCGACGTGGTCCGAAGTGGACTGTGCGGGGCGCGGCACGCGATCTGGTCGCGTCTCGATTCCTTCCGCACCGGACCGGTCCGGCAGTACGCTCATTTATTGGAACATTCATCTCAGACTCCGAGACGGATGCCATGAGCGCGAACACGGACACCTACCTCCACGGACACCACGAGAGCGTGCTGCGGTCGCACCGGTGGCGGACCGCCGAGAACTCCGCCGCATACCTGATCCCGCACCTGCGACCCGGCACCAGCGTGCTCGACATCGGCTGCGGCCCGGGCACCATCACCCTCGACTTCGCCACCCTGGTCGCCCCCGGGCGGGTGCTGGGTGTGGACAACGTCGAGGCCCCGCTGGAGATCGCCCGCGCCGAGGCCGCCGAGCGCGGCACCGACAACGTCACCTTCGCCCGCGCCGACGTCTACGAGCTGCCCTACGCCGACCACTCCTTCGACGTCGTGCACGCGCACCAGGTGTTGCAACACCTGACGGACCCGGTGGCCGCCCTGCGCGAGATGCGGCGCGTGTGCCGGCCGGGTGGTGTCGTCGCGGCCCGCGACGCCGACTACGGCGGGATGCGCTGGTCCCCGGACAACCCGGGCCTTCAGCGCTGGCTGGCGCTGTACCGGGACGTGGCGCACCACAACCGGGCGTTCCCCGACGCCGGCCGCTCCCTGAAGACCTGGGCGCGCGCGGCCGGGTTCAGCGACGTCACCTGCAGCGCGTCGGTGTGGTGCTTCGAGACGCCCGAGGACCGGGCCTGGTGGGGCGGTCTGTGGGCGGACCGGATCCGCCACTCGTCGTTCGCCGAGCAGGCTCTGGGGCACGGCCTGACGACCCGGGACGAGCTGGAGGAGCTCGCGGCGGCGTGGCACGCGTGGATCGACTCGCCCGACGGCTGGTTCGCGGTCCTCAACGGCGAGATCCGCTGCCGCCCCTGACCCCGACGCGTCGGATCAGTTGTGGCGTTCGCGGGCGGCGAACTCCGACCAGAAGTCGCGCAGGGCCTCGTAGCGGAGGCCGACCTCCTCCGCGTCGTCCTGCTCCATCGCGTCGACGATCGCGTGCACGTCCTCCGCCGAGGTGTCCGCGTCCAGGTCGCTGTCGGACATCAGCTGCACCAGGCCGCCGTAGTCCAGCTCCACCGCCGAATGCGGGTGGAAGCGCTCCAGCCAGCGGCCGGTCTCGCGCAGGATGCGGGTCGGCCCCTCCTCGCCGATGGACTGCCGCCCGATCGCGTGCGCCCGCGCCACCCGGCGCCGCGCGTCGGCCATCGCCACCCGCCAGCACACCCGGCGGCGGCCCGGCTCGCTGACCACGCAGCGCTCCACCGGGTCGACCAGCACGAACCACGGCAGCGGCACCGTCCAGGTGGACGACAGCACGTGCACCGCGCCACCCGCCAGCTGGCTGATCACCGCGCTGGCCCGCACCCTGGCCGTCTCCACCGGCACCGGCAGCACCGCGGACCGCAGCGGGATCTCCGCGTTGCCCAGGAACCCGACCAGCGCCGCGGCCGACCGCCCGCGCAGGTCCAGCGGGCACACCAGCGGCGCGGGACCGACGGTGGCGGCCTCCGCGGTGGGCACCTCCGCCGGGTCCAGCACGAGCACGTCCCCGATGTCCGGTGCGGCGCCGTCGGCGGTCTCGCCGGGCAGCAGCCGCGGCGGCGCGGCGAGCTGCGACCGCAGCCACAGGTGCTGCTCCCGCAACCCCGCGTCGAACGGGTCGACCGGCCCACGCTCCACGGCTGCCGCCAGCTGCTCGCGCACCGGAGGGTCGAACGACGACAAGGGTTCGTACACCCTCAGGTAGGCGACGAACGGCTCTGGCACAGCGAGCATCGTGCCATGCCCGCCGAGGGCCGCTGCGGCTGGCTCGCCCGTGCCGAACCCGGTGGTGGCGGCGGGGAGTGCGACGTCACCCAAGACACGGCCACTCAGTCCCGGCACCACGTCGCGTTCAACCGCCTCGACACGGTACGGTAGTTACAGGAAAAGTTGTCGAGATCATGCGGGGCCGACTTTCCCCTGTCCGCCCCGCACACCCTGTGCGAGGGGGTCGAGCCATGGGGCGCGGCCGGGCTAAGGCCAAGCAGACGAAGGTGGCCCGCGAGCTGAAGTACAGTTCCCCCGCCATGGACATCGAGAAGTTGCAGCGCGAGCTGTCCTCGGAGTCTGCTGGCGAGTGGTCCAACGAGGACCGCGACGACTCGTACGACGACGGGTACGACGACTACGACTACGGCCGACGCTGAAGCACATCTCCACCGAGGACGGCGGATGAACGCTGTTCGCTCGATGGCGAGGTGCGTCGGAAGTCGTCGTCTGACCCGATGTGCATGAGCGGGTGGGGTTGACGAGCTCGCACAGTCCCACATAGGAGGAGCACCGTGAGTGGCGTTGCCGGGGCAGTCCTGGCGGCGCCACTCACATCTGTGTGCTGCCCGCGTCCGGTCGATCGGACGCGCACGGCACCAGCCCGTCCTGCCTGGCAGGACGGGCTGCGTATGCTGGGCCGACGCGCGCGGGCCGCCTCTCGGCGGATGGCGCTGCAGGGCTCCAGCCGGACGGTATTCCCTGCAGGCGTTCGTTGGGGCCCGGGGGCACGCGCGCACGCCGACGTCCCCTTGCAACAACCGGGGCGCGTCGGTGATTCCCGATCACGCCCACGGATTCAGAAGCGCGGGTGGTTGCCGCGCAGGACGACCCGGTCGTCCTCGGTGGTGCCCTCCACCGTCGGCTGCTTGGCGATCTCACCGAGCACCCACGCGGGCACGTGGCGGGCGGTGAGCACCGCCAGGGCGCGGTCCACGTCCTCCGCGGTCACCACGGCCACCATGCCGATGCCCATGTTGAAGGTGCGTTCCATCTCCTCGGCCTCGACGCGGCCGCGCTGCGCGATCAGCCGGAACACCGGCGCCGGGGTCCAGCTGCCGCGGTCCAGCACCGCGGTCAGGCCCTGCGGGATCACCCGGGCCAGGTTCTGCGCCAGCCCACCGCCGGTGATGTGCGCGAAGGTCCGCACGCCCGCCTCCGTGGCCAGCGCCAGGCAGTCCCTGGCGTAGATCCGGGTGGGCTCCAGCAGCTCCTCGCCCAGGGTGCGGCCGAACTCCTCGACGTGCCCCTCCAGCGGCATCCGCGCGATGTCCAGCAGCACGTGCCGGGCCAGCGAGTAGCCGTTGGAGTGCAGGCCCGAGGACCCCATCGCGATCACCACGTCGCCGGGCCGGACCTTCTCCGGGCCGAGCATCGCGTCCGCCTCGACCACGCCGACGCCGGTCGCCGAGATGTCGTACTCGCCGGGGGCCATCATCCCGGGGTGCTCGGCGGTCTCCCCGCCCAGCAGCGCGCAGCCCGCCTGCACGCAGCCCTCGGCGACGCCCTTGACGATGTCGGCGATCCGGTCCGGCACGACCTTGCCGACGGCGATGTAGTCCTGCAGGAACAGCGGTTCCGCACCACACACCACGAGGTCGTCGACGACCATCGCGACCAGGTCGATGCCGACGGTGTCGTGCAGGTCCAGGGCCTGCGCGACCGCGAGCTTGGTGCCCACCCCGTCGGTGGACGAGGCGAGCACCGGCTCCTTCCACTTGTCAAGCTTGAGCCGGAACAGACCGGCGAAGCCGCCCAACGAGCCGAGCACCTCGGGCCGGGTCGCGCGCTGCGCCCACGGGCGGATCTTCTCCACCGCCTCGTCACCGGCCTCGATGCTCACGCCCGCCGCCGCGTAGGTAACTTTCGGACTCTCGGTCTGGGCAGACCCTGCGAGCAGGTCTTCGGACACGACTGGCTCCACATCTAGGTGCGATTTGCGATTCGCCGGACGCGCATGTGTAGCACGAACCACGCTACGCGCAGCGAGGAGCCCCGGAGGGCCTCATCGGTGCGTTCAGGGGCGCTGGAGCGCGTCCTCGGCACCGTAACCGGTCGGCAGCACCGGTTCGGCCGGACCCGCGATCCCGCGTTCGGCCTTGTTCAGGCCCTCCAGCAGGTACTTGCCGATCCGCGCGTCGTCCGGCAGCGGGATCGGGTACTCGCCGTCGAAACAGGCCGCGCACAGCCGACTGCGCGGCTGCTCGGTGGCGGCCACCAGCCCGTCCAGCGACACGTGGCCGAGGCTGTCGGCCCCGATGGAGCGGCGGACGCCGTCCAGGTCCAGCCCGTTGGCGATCAGCTCCGCGCGGGAGGCGAAGTCGATGCCGTAGAAGCACGGCCACTTCACCGGCGGCGAGGCGATGCGCACGTGCACCTCGATGGCGCCGGCCTCGCGCAGCATCCGCACCAGGGCGCGCTGGGTGTTGCCGCGCACGATCGAGTCGTCCACGACCACCAGCCGTTTGCCGCGGATGACCTCGCGCAGCGGGTTGAGCTTGAGCCGGATGCCGAGCTGGCGGATGGTCTGCGAGGGCTGGATGAAGGTGCGGCCCACGTAGGAGTTCTTCACCAGGCCCTGGCCGTAGGGGATGCCGGATGCCTGCGCGTAACCGATCGCGGCGGGCGTGCCCGACTCGGGCACCGGGATGACCAGGTCGGCCTCCACCGGGTGCTCCTTGGCCAGGCGGCGGCCGATCTCGACGCGGGCGCCGTGCACCGAGCGGCCGGCGATGGTGGTGTCCGGGCGGGCCAGGTACACGTACTCGAAAACGCAGCCCTTCGGCTTCGGGCTGGCGAAGTGCTGGGAGCGCAGGCCGTCGCCGTCGATGGCCAGCAGCTCACCGGGCTCCACCTCGCGAACGAACGACGCGCCGACGATGTCCAGGGCGGCGGTCTCGCTGGCCACCACCCAGCCGCGCTCCAGCCGACCGAGCACCAGCGGGCGCACCCCCTGCGGGTCACGCACCGCGTAGAGGGTGTGCTCGTCACAGAAGACCATCGAGAACGCGCCGCGCACGGTCGGGAACAGCTCGATGGCCGCCTGCTCCAGGCCCTTGTCGGCGGCCCGCGCGGCCAGCAGCGCGGTCACCAGGTCGGAGTCGCTGGTGGCGCGGTCGCAGCCGTTGGCCGGGGCGGAGGCGTTGGCCGAATAGACGTCCTCGGCGATGGCGCGGTCCAGCAGCTCGGCGGTGTTGACCAGGTTGCCGTTGTGGCCGAGGGCCAGGCCGCTGCCGGTGCCGGTGGTGCGGAACGTCGGCTGGGCGTTCTCCCAGGTGCCGCCGCCGGTGGTGGAGTAGCGGGCGTGGCCGACCGCGACGTGCCCGCGCAGCGCGGCCAGGGTCTGCTCGTTGAACACCTGGCTGACCAGGCCCAGGTCCTTGTAGACCAGCACCTGGGAGCCGTCGCCGACGGCGATCCCGGCGGCCTCCTGGCCGCGGTGCTGGAGGGCGTACAGGCCGTAGAAGGTGAGCTTGGCGACCTCCTCGCCGGGCGCCCACACGCCGAAGACACCGCACTCCTCGCGCGGCATGTCCCGTTCGACGGCGGAGCTGGAGAGGTCCATCTGCTGGCTTGGCGTTGCCGGTTCGGGCCGGTCGGTGACCACCGAGAACTCCCTGGAGGACGGAGCCGGGTTGCACCTCAGTGTAAACAGCGCGCAACCCGCGGAAAGCCGTCCCGATGCGTGTCGGCCATCTCATCGGGCCCACGGAGATCGACATCGCGTGCCGGGTCGGCTACGCGGCGTCGATCCGCACCAGCGGCAGCCACGAGGACAGGTCCGAGCGGGTGCCGGAGGCGGTGAGCCGCCCGTCCTCGACCGCGTCGGCCCAGGTGAGCCGCCCGGTGGCCAGCAGCAGCCAGGTGCGTGGGTCGGTCTCGACGACGTTCGGCGGGGTGCCGCGGGTGTGCCGCGGCCCGGCGACGCACTGCACGGCGGCGAACGGCGGAACCCGCACCTCGACGCTGTTGCCGGGCGCGATCTGCTCCAGGGTGCGCAGGCTCAGCCGTATGGCGGCGGCCAACGCGGGTCGCGCCGGCTGCGCCCCGCCGTCGTCCAACCAGGGCCCGACGGCCGCGACGGCAGCACGCACCTCACCGGGATCAACGGCACGACGACCAGCCATGCCCGAAGCCTACGACCCGCCGAGGACCGTGATCGCGGACACCGCGGTCCCGCTACAGCCAGCCGAGCTTGACCGCCTGCATGCCTGCCTGGAACCGGGTCTCGACGCCCAGCCTGGCGATCAGCTCGCGGACCCGGCGGTGCGCCGTCCGCGCGCTGAAGCCCATCAGGCGGCCGATCGTGTCGTCGGTGGCGCCGGAGGCCAGCAGCGACAGGATCCACCGCTCCTCCTCGGTGGGATGCAGCTCACCGCATGACAGGTCCTGGTCGGCGCTGAACGGTGCGGCGAAGCGCCAGAGGTCCTCGAAGATCCGGGAAATCGCGGCCAGCATCGCCGAGCTGCGGACCACCACGGCGCTCTCCACCGACGTCTCGCTGACCGTCAGCGGCAGCAGCGCCACCTCGCCGTCGACCACGATCAGCTTGGTCGGGGCCATGTGGATCACCCGGGCCTGCTCGCCCAGGGCGACCAGCTTGCTGGTGATGTCCAGCTGCGGCGGCCGGGCCAGCGCCGACCGGTCGTAGAGCACCTGGTACTGCACGCCTTCGGCGAGCTTGCGGGACTCCAGTGAGTCCAGCGGTCCGGTCGTCACGTACGGCGGTTTGGCCACGCCCTGCACCAGCTGCGTCGCGTTGCGCTGCAACTCGTACGCCGCCCAGCCGACGCGCTTGGCGCCGTGCACGACCTGCAGGACGCCCCCGTTGCTCGACTGTGAGCGGGCCGCGGCGCGCGCGACCGACGCCACCTGCGCCTGCACCGCCCGCTCGGTCAGCGGCTCGGTGGCGGCGGTGTCCCGGGACGCCTCGTCCTGCGCCGTCGGCGTCTGCGTCAGCTCCTCGGTGTATCCGGGTAGCACGGCACACCCCTCCTCGGGTGCCCCTGGCGGCACCGACTCCGCGTCGGCGCCGCGATGGACACTGAACACCCCCGTGATCTGGCAACGTATCCACCGGGAACGCCTTGCAGGAACCAACTTTCGCGGGAGGCAACAGATCGACCTTCGATTGACCCCGTTCGGCGGTATCCCAGTGTCCCCCGAATGAAGTAGCGCAGCGGGCCCTCCCCAGGTCGTCGGGAAGGGCCCGCTGGTCATCGTTCGCGGATCACAGCTCGCCGATCTGCAGCAGGTCGGCGATCGTGTCCTGCGGGGCGTTCTGGATCACGCCCTTGGCCGCCTGGGCCTGCAGCCCGGCGATCACGTCGGCGGGCGTGGCGTCCGGGTTGGCCTGCAGGAACAGGGCGCCGACGCCGGCCACGTGCGGGCTGGCCATCGAGGTGCCGCTCAGCGCCTCGGTGCCGCCACCGGGGACGGTGGAGACGATGTCCACGCCGGGCGCGTAGCCCTCGACGGTCTTACCGAAGTTGGTGAACTCGGCGGAGCCGTCCTGGTCGTCCGACGCGGCGGTGGTGAACACGCCTTCGGCGCTGGCCGGGGACACGTTGGCGGCGTCCTGGCTCTCGTTGCCGGCCGCCACCGCGAGGAAGACGCCGCTGTTGACCAGGTTGGTCGCGGCCTCGTCCAGGGCCGGGTCCTTCGGGCCGCCGAGCGACATGTTCGCCACCGACGGGCCCTGGTGGTGTTGCGCGACCCAGTCAATGCCGGACACGACCTGCTCGGTGGTGCCGCTGCCCGTGTCGTCGAGGACCCGGACGCCGACCAGCTTCACGCCCTTGGCGACGCCGTAGGTGTTGCTGCCGATCGTGCCGGCCACGTGGGTGCCGTGGCCGTTCCCGTCCCGGCCGTCGCCGCCGGTGGCGTCGAAGCCGATCTCGGCGCGCCCGCCGAAGTCGGGGTGCGACGGGTCGATGCCGGTGTCGATGATGTAGGCGGTGACGCCCTCACCGGTGCCGGCCGGGGAGTAGGAGTCGTCCAGCGGCAGGTTCGGCTGGTCGATCCGGTCGAGGCCCCACGAGCCGACGGCCTGGTGCCTGGTCGGCTCGACCTGGATGCGGTAGCTCTGCGAGACGTTCTCGACCTTGTCGCTGGCGCGGACCTTGTCGAGCTGCTCGGGGCTCAGTCTGGCCGAGAACCCGTTGATGCTGTGGGTGTACAGGTGCCGGGCCTGCACGCCGAGTTCCTCGGCCACGCCCTGCGGCGCGATGCCGTCCTTGAGGTTGACGATGTACACGTCACCGGAGTCCGCGGCCTGCGCCTGGTGCAGGGCCAACGGGGCGAGTTTGATCTGCGGCTGCGCGCCAGCGGGAGCACCGGCGAACACAAGCGCCGCTGCGGCAACCCCTGCCCCGGTGCCGTATAGCAGCTTCCTCATGTGTCCCCTCCTTCGAATTCGCTCGGGTGGGGCCGAGCGAGGGTGTTTCACGCCGGAACGTAACCAGCAAAAACACTCGTCCGGGTGACGTTGGCGACTTGTCGCCATACAATCGGGCGGAGGGGTGAACGCATTCCCAGCTCTGGCTGTCCTACCGGGAATGAGCAGCCAAAATAGGCGCCCACCGCGGGATTCGGTGAGCGCCGATTCGTCTTCTACGCGTGCTTCGGGGAAATCAGGTGGCGGCGACCCAGCGTCGCAACCGGAGCCGGACGGCCTCGACGTACTCGGGCTGGACGTCATCGGCCGACGCGACGCCCTCCGGCGCCACCCCGTAGGTCATGCCGTAGTACAGGTACAGGGCGCGTTCCTGCTCCGGCGGCAGATCACCCTGGTGCAGGGTGATGCGCGGCGCGTGCCGGACGGCGTCCTTGTCCACCGCGACGGTCAGCGTGTCGCCGTCGAAGGCCGCGCCCTCCAGCGGCACGAAGCTCTCGTTGGTCCCAAAGAGTCCAGTTTGGACGGTGATCCAGGCGGGCTGTTCCGTGTCGTCGTCGATGAACAGCTGGCCGACGATGCCGATCCGGTGGCCCTCAGGGTCGAAGACCTCGCAGCCGAACATCCGCAACGCTTCTCGCTGACCGATCACCGCCGCCTCCCCTCCCCGGGCCCCACCTGGCCAGTCTGCGCCAGCCGAGGACGCGACGGCACCTCGAAAAGGTGAGAACCGGTACACCATCCGCACCATTGCTGCTGGCACCCTCGACAACGCGCCCGGCAACCGCGGGGCGCCCGAGACCGAAAACCACGGAGCACGCGATGTCCCGACCCGCCGACCGGCCGCCGATCACCGCCCAGATGCGGGAGCACGCCAGGCAGAACCCGAACAGCTGGCTGTACATCACCGATCCCGGCTACGCCGGGGGCGACGACGAGGTGCCGCCGGAGGGGATCGTGGGCGCCTACCGCATCGACGCCCGCGGCGAGATCGACGAGAACTTCCAGTTCAACGACCGCTACCGGCCGTCCGAACTCGCCAGCCGGAAGCTCGAACCCACCAACCGGCTGGAGGAGGTGCTGGCGCAGATCTCGGCCGGCCGGTTACCGGAATCCGAGCTGCCCGCCGCGGTCCTCGACGCCGAACTGCTGCTCTACGCACCGAGCGCGGACGATGAGATGATCTACACCGCCGAGATGTCCGACGGCACGCAGCTGGTCCCCGCCTGCACCTCGGTGTCGCGGGTGCCCGACGACTGGCCGGGCTTCCGCCGCGTGCCCGGCCACGCCCTGCCGGACCTGCTCGGCGGCATGGACCTCGGCCTGAACCTCCACGAGGCGGTGCAGGCGGTGATCCCGCACAGCGTCCTGCGGCGCACCGCCGCCGAACGCGGCTGAACGGGCGGGGTGGCCGCGGGCCGGTCCGGTGCCTAGCCTCGGCGGTGTGACGGGCGACCACCTGCGCGGCGGACCGGGCCCCATCGAGGACTACGCGCTGCTCTCCGACCTGCGCACGGCCGCGCTGGTCGGCAAGGACGGATCGGTCGACTGGCTGTGCCTGCCGCGCTTCGACGCGCCATCGTGCTTCTGCCGCCTGCTCGGCACCGACCGGGACGGCCACTGGCAGATCGCCCCCACCGCACCGGTCCGCGAGGTGCGCCGCCGCTACCGGGGCAACTCGCTGGTGCTGGAAACGGACTTTTGCACCGACTCGGGCGCGGTGCGGCTGCTGGACACCATGCCGCCGCACGAGAAGAACCAGCACGACCAACCGTGCCTGGTGCGCACCGTCGCGGGCCTGTCCGGCGAGGTCGAGATCAAGCTGCGGTGGGTGCTGCGGTTCGCCTACGGCGACTCGGTGCCGTGGGTGCGCCGGGTGCGCGAGACCGAGCCGGTGCTCGACGAGTACATCCTCGCCATCGCCGGCCCGCACACCGCGGTGCTGCGCGGCGACGTCCTGCCGCGGCGCGCCGAGCACGAGCGAGCGCACGAACTCGTGGTCACCGTCCACGCCGGGCAGCGGCTGTCCTGGGTCATGCAGTGGTCACCGGATCCGCAGGACCTGCCCGCGCCGATGGACCCGGTGCAGGAGATCCGAGTCAGCGAGGACTTCTGGCGCGAGTGGACGGAGAAGATCACCTACACCGGGCCGCACCGGGCGGCCGTGTACCGCTCGCTGGCCACGCTGAAGGCGTTGACCTACGCGCCGACCGGCGGGATCGTAGCCGCCCCGACCACGTCCCTGCCGGAAGCCGTGCCGGGCGATCGCAACTGGGACTACCGCTACTGCTGGCTGCGCGACGCCACCCTGGTCCTGCTCGCGCTGGACGGCTTCGGCTGCTCCCAGGAGGCCGCCGCCTGGCGCCGGTGGCTGGTGCGCGCGGTGGCCGGCGACCCGGGTGACCTGCAGATCATGTACGGCGTCAACGGCGAACGCCACCTCATGGAGTGGGTGGCGGACTGGTTGCCCGGCTACCACGGCACCTCCCCGGTGCGCATCGGCAACGACGCCTACCGGCAGACGCAGCTGGACGTCTACGGCGAGGTGATGGACGTGCTGCACCTGGCCCGCGAACGCGGCCTGCTGGAGAGCGAGGCGACCTGGGCGCTGCAACGCGGCATGCTGCGGCACCTGGAGAAGATCTGGCAGCAGCCGGACCGCGGGATCTGGGAGGTGCGCGGACCGGACCGGCACTTCACGCACTCGCGCGTGATGGTGTGGGTCGCCTTCGACCGGGCGGTGCGCGGCGCCGAGGAGGACGGGCTGCCCGGGCCGGTCGACCGGTGGCGGCGGATCCGCGACGAGGCGCGGGAGGAGGTGCTGGAACGGGGCTGGAACCCGCAGGTCGGCGCGTTCACCCAGTACTACGGCGGGACGTCGCTGGATGCGGCGACGCTGCTGATCCCGGCCGTCGGTTTCCTGTCGGGCACCGACGAGCGGGTGGTGCGCACGGTGGAGGCCGTGCAGCGGGAACTCCAGCACGACGGGGTGCTGGTCGACCGCTACCGCACCGGCGAACGGCCGCACCACGTGGACGGTCTGTCCGGACAGGAGGGCGCGTTCCTGGCGTGCTCGTTCTGGATGGTCGACGCGCTGGCCTACATCGGCCGGCGGCTGGAGGCCGAGGAAATGTTCGACCGGCTCGTGGGCCTGGCCAACGACGTGGGCCTGTACGCCGAGGAGTACGACGCCGGATCCGGCTGCTTCACCGGGAACTTCCCGCAAGCGTTCAGCCACCTGGCGCTGGTGAACTCGGCGACGGTGCTCTACGGCGGCCTCACCCGCGACCAGAGGAGCCGCCGCAACGGGACATCCGCGCGATCACCCCACCCGGGTGGAACGTCCAGGTTTGCCTGAGTTCGGGAACCCACCCCCGACCTCGCGGTGGGAGCCCTGCCCGACCCTCGCGCAGGTTCAGTCCTGGTGGGCCGCGATGAACGCGGTGATCTCCTCCGGCGAACCGGGGCGGGCGAACAGGTAGCCCTGGCCCGTCTCGCACCCGATGTCGGCCATGCGGCGTGCCTGGGCGCGGGTCTCCACGCCTTCGGCGGTCACCGTCAACCCGAGCGCGTGCGCCAGGTCCACCAGGGTGCCGACGATGCGCGCGTCGACCGGGTCGGCGCGCTCCGCGTCCCGGAGCCCCTCCATGAACGACCCGGCGATCTTCAGCTCGTGCACCGGCAGGTGCCGCAGGTAGGCCAGGTTCGAATAGCCGGTGCCGAAGTCGTCGATGGCGATCCGCACGCCCATTTGGGACAGTGCGCGCAGCGCGTCCAGCGGCTCGTCCGCGGTGCCCATGACCGCGCTCTCGGTCAGTTCCAGTTGCAGCCGGGAGGGTTCCAGCCCGGTCTCGGCGAGGATTCGCGCCACGTCGGCGACCAGCTCGGGGTCGCGGGACTGCCGGACCGCGAGGTTGACGCTGACGAACGGCGCGGACTCCCCGAATTGGTCCTGCCACTGCCGGGCCTGCTGGCACGCCTGCCGCAGCACCCACCGACCGAGCGGCACGATCAGCCCGGTCTCCTCGGCCAGCCCGATGAACCGGTCCGGGCCCAGCCGTCCCAGCTCCGGGTGCGCCCAGCGGACCAGCGCCTCGACGCCCACGACACCGTTGTCCCGCAGCCCGATCAGCGGCTGGTAGTCCACGTAGAACTCGCAGCGCTCCAGCGCGGCCGGCATCTTCGCGGACAGCCGGAACTGGGCGACCTCGGTGGCGTTGCGGTCCGGGTCGAACAGCGCCCACTTGCCCTTGCCCTCGGACTTCGCCCAGTACAGCGTGACGTCGGCGTCGCGCATCAGCTCGGCCGCGGTCTGGCCGGCCAGCGGACGCTCCACGATGCCGATGCTGGCCGACACCGACAGCTCGTGGCCACCGAGCCGGATCGGGGCCCGCAGCGCGTCCAGCACGGTGTCGGCGATCTCGATGGCATGCTCGGTGCCGAAGGAGTTCTGGATCAGGATCACGAACTCGTCGCCGCCCATCCGGGCGACCAGCCGGTCCTCGCCGTGCACCGCGTCGGCCAGCCGCCGGGCGACCGCGACCAGCAGGTCGTCGCCGACGTGGTGGCCGAGGCTGTCGTTGATGACCTTGAAGCCGTCGAGGTCCATGTAGCACAGCGCGATTCGGTCGCCGGGCTCGTGGTGCTGGAGCACCGAGGCCAGCCGCTCCTGGAACAGCGCGCGGTTCGGCAGCGCGGTCAGCGGGTCGTGCATCGCCTGGTGGCGCAGCCGCTCCTGCAGCATCCGCCGCTCGGTGACGTCCTCGATCATGGCCACCTGGTACAGCGGCAGGCCGTCCTCACCGCGGACCAGGGAGACGATCAACTCGGTCCAGATGGTGCTGCCGTCGGGCCGGTCGAACTGCTTCTCCACCCGGAACTGGTCGCGTTCGCCGCGGACCAGCTCCTCGTAGGTCCGCCACATGCTCTCCGGGTCGGCCGGGTGCATCATGTCCTGCACCATCATGTGGCGCAGCTCGTCGGCCGAGCGCCCGAGCATCCGGGCCAGCGAGTCGTTGACCTCCAGGATGCGGCCGGTCATGTCGCCGATGCCGATGCCGATGGCGGCCTCGGCGAAGATCGCGCGGAACCGGGCCTCGCTGGTGCGCAGCGCCTGCTCGACGGCGTCGCGGGCGTCCAGCACCGCCTGCCGGATGGCCTCCTGCTCGTCGAGGGTGCGCTTGCGGGCGGCCTGCACGAAGCCGGAGCACAGGGCGCCCTGCAGCGCGGCGACGCGGCCGCGCCAGCCCGGGCTGTGGCCCAGCCGCAGGATGTCAAGGATCTCGTCGCCAATGAGGTCGATGGTGCGCGCCAGGGACTCGGCGCTGGTGAAGTGCACGGCCACCAGGTCGACCCCGATTGCCCGCCCGGGCGAGGGGTCGAAGGGGTCGCTGAGCAGGGCATCGACCAGGCGGTCGGTGTAGCCGCGGAGGCGGCTTTCGATCTCGGCGCTGGTCATGGGCACGTAGCTGGTGCCCATGAGGGCCTGGGCCCAGACCGCTGCGAAGCGTCGTCGATCCGCTCGGTTCACCTCGGCGGTCACCTCGTGAGCGCTGGGCACCGGCGCTGTCCAGCCAGTCATGCCTGGGGCGCCCTCCAGTCGTCGTACTCGCCCGGGCCGTTCTCGTTCGGAGCATACGACCGGATCGGTCTGGCGGTCGAACATCATGTGTAGCACCCAGGGTAGCCGTACCCCCCATCAGAGCAGGTCATCGAGTGGTGGCACCACTCGTGTCAGCTACTGAGCGCAACCACGAGATCGCCGGTCCACTGACGCACCCTCGCCTGTTGTTGTCGACGCACACCTCGACCGTGAGGTTGTCCGCGACCCGGAACTACCCGCACGGGTGGGCACAGGTTCACCCACCATGTCCGGATTGGGCCATTCTGGTTAAAAACTAACACAGAACCTACATCGAAGGAAAACGATTCGCCACACTTTCGAGGCTGGCGCGTTGTCCCCCGACAACGCATCGCTACTAGTTCCGAGAGGCCCCGATGAACCAGACGAGTGGACGTGGTCGCCGATTATCGCTGCTCTCCCTAGTATCGATGCTCTGCGCAGGCGCGATGTTGCTGTGCGCCGGCGCACAAGCATCCCCCCTTCCCGGAAGGGCAGCCGCGATGAGCTCGCAAGTCACCGACGAACCGCCGGGCACCACCGCGACCGACACCCCGATGGGTTCGCAGATCCGCAAGCACGAGGGCGGAGACCCGCACGCCGTTCCCGACGTCGACCCGCTGGCCACCGTCGCCGGCATGGACGTCAGCAGCCACCAGGGCAATGTGGACTGGAAGTACTGGTGGAACCAGGGCATGCGGTTCGCCTACGTCAAGGCGACCGAGGGCACCGGTTACAAGAACCCGTACTTTGCCCAGCAGTACAACGGTTCCTACAACGTCGGCATGATCCGCGGTGCGTACCACTTCGCGCTGCCGGACCGCTCCAGCGGCGCCGCGCAGGCGAACTACTTCGTGGACAACGGCGGTGGCTGGTCGAAGGACGGCAAGACGCTGCCGGGTGCGCTGGACATGGAATACAACCCCTACGGCAGCACCTGCTACGGCAAGACCAAGAGCCAGATGACCGCGTGGATCAAGGATTTCAGCGACACCTACCACGCGCGCACGGGGCGCTGGCCGGTCATCTACACCAGCACGAGCTGGTGGAGCCAGTGCGTGAACGGCGACTTCAGCTCGACGAATCCGCTGTGGGTGGCCCGCTACGCGAGCACCGTCGGGACGCTGCCGTACAACTGGAAGATCTGGACGATCTGGCAGTACACCTCCTCCCCGTTGGACAAGAACACCTTCAACGGCGCCTACGACCGCCTGCAGGCCCTGGCCAACGGCTGACGTGACCGAACGCGGTGCCGGGCGGCACCCCGGCACCGCGTGCCGCGCGCCCAAAACCCGCTGTCTGGCAATGCATCCAGCGGGTTAATCCACATCGGCATCCGAGTGAACAACCAACGAACGAAATCACTCGGTCGGAGTACGGATTCGCAGCGGTACAACGCGGCGACCGAGCGCTCGGACTGCGCGAACGGAATTCAGTGCCACGGCAGAATTCCTCGCATGCGTGAGCGAAAGTTCGGGTTGGTCGCAACCATCGCCGTTGCCGTCGTGGCTCTCGTCGGCGTCAGCGCCGCGCTCCTCTTCTTCGATCCACGGACCACCGGGGCCGATGCGCTGCGCACCGGTGGACTCGCTGCCGGGTCCGTCGTCGCGTTGTACGCCCTGTGGCTCAACGACCGGCGGCGCCGCGTCGAGGAGCAACGGCAGCAGATCATGAGCGGGAACGGCACGAGCTGGAGAGCCGACGTGCGGAGCTGGACCGGGACCGGGTTGCCGACGAGCGGTTCGCCCGGGCCGTGGAGCTGCTGGGACACGACAGCGACCAGGTCCGGGTCGGCGCCCTGCACGCCCTCGCGGGCCCGGCCCGCAGCAGCCACGAGTACACCCAGACCGTGCTCGACGTGCTGTGCTCCTACCTGCGGCGGCCGTTCGGGCACCCGCGGTACGGCGGTGAATGGCCCGAGGTCTCCGACCGGAACGACGCCGAGCGGAAGTTACAGGTTCGGTTGACCGCGCAGCGGTTGATCGTGGATCTGCTGCCGCGCACCGGCGATGCCGACGCGCCTGCTTACGACCTGGACCTGACCAACGCGACGCTGGAGTACTTCGACCTGGTCGCCCGGAAGGTGGGGCACGCTGATCCTGCGCTACGCGCGGCTGTTCAGCAGCAACAACTTCAGCCGCTGCGAGTTCCACGGGCCGGTGTGGTTGACCGGCACCACGGTCGGGACCGGTCGGCTGTTCGGCCGGTTTCGCTGCGACGACGCGGTGTTCCACGAGCGGGCGTGATTCAGCGGCGTCGAGTTCCACGGTCGGGTGCACATCGACCGTACCCGGTTCGAGGGCACCACGAAGTTCGCCGACTGCCGCTTCGAGGAGTTGATGTCCATGGTGGACTGCACGTTCGAGGGCCCGGTGGACTTCCGCGGTGTGCACTTCGGCAACACCGCGGACCTGTCCGGGACGACGTTCCGCGGCGACGTGCAGCGCACCGGCATCACCGCGAACCCCGACGTCGACGTGACGCTACCGCCGGACTGGGCGTTCGACGCCGCGAGGAGGTGAGCGGCGCCTCCGACCGCTTGGTCGACGACGCCGCTCACCAGCGAACAGCTCAGCCGAACAGGGCCGGGAGGGTGCCCTCCCACGCCTCCCGGAGCTCGGCCAGCGGGATCTCGGCGACGTCCTGGATGTCGAGGCTCTGCGAGCCCGCGTCGGCCACCCCGACCTTCGCCCACGGCAGACCGCGGGCCGTGCACATGTCGGTGAACCGGGTCTCCTCGGTGCGCGGCACCGCCACCAGGACCCGGCCCGCCGACTCGGAGAACAGCCAGACGAACGGGTCCGCGCCCTCCGGCAGCACCACCCGGGCACCGCACTCACCGATCAGCGCCGTCTCCACCAGCGCCTGCGCCAGACCACCCTCGGACAGATCGTGCGCGGCCGAGATCATGCCGTCGCGGGAACCCGCCACCAGAATCTCCGCCAGCAGCTTCTCGCGCGCCAGGTCGACCTTCGGCGGCACCCCGCCGAGGTGGCCGTGCACCACGTGCGCCCACTCCGAGCCGCCGAACTCCTCGCGCGTCTCGCCGAGCAGCAGCAGGGTCTCGCCCTCCTCGCCACCGATGCCGGTGGGGATGCGGCGGGTCACGTCGTCGATCGTGCCCAGCACGCCGACCACCGGGGTCGGCAGGATCGGCTTGGCGCCGGTCTGGTTGTAGAAGCTGACGTTGCCGCCGGTGACCGGGATGCCCAGCTCGCGGCAGCCGTCGGCGAGCCCACGCACCGCCTGCTGGAACTGCCACATCACGCCCGGGTCCTCGGGCGAACCGAAGTTCAGGCAGTTCGTGACCGCCACCGGCGTGGCACCCGTGGTCGCCACGTTGCGGTACGCCTCGGCCAGCGCCAGCTGCGCGCCCGCGTACGGGTCGAGCCGGGTGTAGCGGGCGTTGCAGTCGGTGGCGATCGCGATGCCGCGCCCGGTTTCCTCGTCGATGCGCAGCATGCCGCCGTCGGCCGGCTGGGCCAGCACCGTGTTGCCCCGGACGTAGCGGTCGTACTGGTCGGTGACCCACGCGCGGGAGCACAGGTTCGGTGAGGCCGCCATCCGCAGGATGGTCTCCCGCAGCTGCTCCGGTGTGGACGGCCGCGCCAGGGTGTTCGCGCTGTCCGCGACGAGCAGGTCCTGCTCGGCGGGCCGCTCGACCGGCCGCTCGTACACCGGGCCCTGGTGCGCGACGGTGCGCGGCGGCACGTCCACCACCAGCTCGCCGTGCCAGTAGATCTCCAGGTTCTCGCCGTCGGTAACCTCGCCGATGACCGTCGCGGTGACGTCCCAGCGGCGGCACACCTCCATGAAGGCGTCCACGTTGGACGGCTCCACCACGGCGCACATCCGCTCCTGCGACTCGCTGGAGAGGATCTCCGCCGGGGTCATGCCCTTGGCCCGCAGCGGCACCCGATCCAGGTCGACCCGCATGCCGCCGTCACCGGCCGAGGCCAGCTCCGAGGTGGCGCAGGACAGGCCCGCGCCGCCGAGGTCCTGGATGCCCACCACGAGCCCGGCCCGGTACAGCTCCAGGCAGCACTCGATGAGGACCTTCTCCGCGAACGGGTCGCCGACCTGCACGCTGGGCAGCTTCTTGCGGCCCGTGCCGCTCTCGTCGCCGTCGAAGGTCTCCGACGCCAGCACGGACACACCGCCGATGCCGTCCAGACCGGTGCGGGCGCCGAACAGGATGATCTTGTTGCCGGTGCCGCTGGCGTGCGCCAGGTGCAGGTCCTCGACCTTCATCACGCCCACGCACATGGCGTTGACCAGCGGGTTGCCCGCGTAGCACTCGTCGAAGAAGACCTCACCGCCGATGTTCGGCAGGCCCAGGCAGTTGCCGTAGCCGCCGATCCCGGCGACCACGCCCGGCAGCACCCGCTTGGTGTCCGGCGCGTCGGCCGGGCCGAACCGCAGCGGGTCGGCCACCGCCACCGGCCGGGCACCCATCGCCATGATGTCGCGGACGATGCCGCCGACCCCGGTGGCCGCGCCCTGGTAGGGCTCGACGTACGACGGGTGGTTGTGGCTCTCCAGCTTGAACGTGACCGCCCAGCCGTCGCCGATGTCGACCACCCCGGCGTTCTCGCCGATGCCCGCGAGCATCTTCTGCTTCATCTCGTCGGTGGTGGTCTCGCCGAAGTACCTCAGGTGCACCTTCGACGACTTGTAGGAGCAGTGCTCGCTCCACATCACCGAGTACATCGCCAGCTCGGCCTCGGTGGGCCGGCGCCCCAGGATCTCCCGGATGCGGGCGTACTCGTCGTCCTTCAGGCCCAGCTCGCGGTACGGCTGGGGGGTGTCGGGCGTGGACTTCGCGTGCTCAACGCTGTCCACGGTCACGATGTTGGTCACGCTGCCACCAGTGCATCCAGAACGGACAGGAACATGCCGAGGCCGTCATCGGTGGGGCCGGTCAGCGGGTCGATCGCGTGCTCCGGGTGCGGCATCATGCCCGCCACCCGTCCGCGCGCGTCGGTGATGCCGGCGATGTCGCGCTGCGAGCCGTTCGGGTTGTCACCGGCGTAGCGGAACAGCACCCGGCCCTCGCCTTCGAGCTCGTCGAGGACGGCCTGGTCGGCCATGTAGTTGCCCTCGCCGTGCTTGATCGGGATCAGCAGCTCGGCCCCCGCGTCGTAGCGGGTGGTCCAGACGCTGGTGTTGTTCTCGACCTTCAACCACTGGTCGCGGCAGACGTAGTGCAGGCCCGCGTTGCGGGTCAGCACGCCGGGCAGCAGGCCGGACTCGCACAGGATCTGGAAGCCGTTGCACACGCCGAGCACCGGCATGCCCTTGCGAGCGGCGTCGATCACCTCGGTCATCACCGGGGCGAACTTGGCGATCGCGCCGCAGCGCAGGTAGTCGCCGTAGGAGAAGCCGCCGGGCACGATCACCGCGTCCACACCCTTCAGGTCGTGGTCGGCGTGCCAGAGGGCGACCGCTTCGGCGCCCACGCGGCGCACCGCACGCTGGGCGTCGACGTCGTCGAGGGTGCCGGGGAAGGTGATCACACCGATCTTCGCGCTCATGCGTCCACCCGCCGGACGGTCCAGTCCTCGATGACCGGGTTGGCCAGCAACGTTTCGGCGATCTTGGCGAGCGTGTCGTCGTCGACGTCGTCGGCGACCTCCAGCTCGAAACGCTTCCCCTGGCGGACTTCGGTGATGCCGTCGAACCCGAGCCGGGGCAGCGCATTGGCCACCGCCTGTCCCTGCGGGTCGAGGATCTCCTGCTTCGGCATGACGTCGACAACGACTCGGGCCACGGGTGCTGCTCCCGGTTTCCGTGCAGATCCGCCAGAACCCGGCGGATGGCCAGCAGTACCTGCAAAGGGTAACTGAGCTGCGAGTTCGTCCCGCCGGGCAGGGGCAGTGGGTGCGGCGTGGCTCACCACCAAACCGCCATGATCTGTGTGAACAGTCACATTCGCCGCGACTTGTCTCAACCGCTACCCGGAACGGACGTCTATACGAGCGGGCAAACCGAACGGGCGCCCTGGTTGATGGAACATCACTGAGGGGAACGCACTCCGATGCGCACATTCAAGACGCTGCTGGCGGCCGGGCTCTTCGCCGGGCTCACGCTGACCACGACCCTTCCGGCCACGGCGGCGCCCAGCACCGCACCCGAGACCACCGCACCAACCGCCGTCGCACCCGCCGAGCAGCCCCGGCTGACCGCCGACAAGTCCGAGGTCCGGGCGGGCAACACCATCGTGCTCCGGCTGAACCACGGCCCCGAGGGGGTCAGCTGGATCTCGTCGAAGGCGTTCGTGCGCAACGGCGAGCACCCGGTCGGCGCCGACGAGGGCCTGGCCGAGATCGTCAACGACCACGACGGCATGGCGGAAGCGGTGGCGACCATCGCCGACGTCCCGCCGGGCCAGTACGTCGTGCACACCCGGGTCGGCGGCGGCGCCGGTCCGACGATGGTCATCACCGTGACCCGCTGACCCGTTTCCGGGCTGACGTCAAGGGCACCTTGCGACAGGTGAACTGGTCCCCCGTGGTTGGACTCGTTAATTAAGAGTCTAGGCGGCGAGGGTCTGGGCCCGGTATTGGACCGGGCTCAGACCCTGGCAGTGTGTGTGGCCTCGTGTGGTGTTGAACCAGGTGATGTAGTCCTTTAGCGC
>NZ_BMMT01000023.1 GCF_014646075.1 Saccharopolyspora thermophila | reverse complement strand
GGTCCACCGATGCCACCAGGCCCGGTGACACCACCCCCCGGATCATCCGTTCGACTGGGGGACAAAGTCATGCCGAGCCTGGCGACCAGAGCTCCAAGATCAGAGCCGCGAAAACGGTAACGGGGGGGCAAGTGGACTGCGACACGGCCACCGGGGTCTAGGCGGCGTTGGCGTGGAGGCGTGCGATTACGCAGGCGCGGCAGCCGACCACGCTGATGAGTCGTGCGTGGGTGGGTGCGTCGCTGCCGACGATGCGGGAGTCACACCATGTCCAGCTGTAGCGGTGCGGGTTGCGTTCGTGTGCCACGCGATGGTGGTCAATCCAGATTTCGGCGTGCTCGCCGGAATCGGTGGTGGTGTCGGCGAACAGCGGTGCGGCGGTGCTGCTCACTCGGGGGGCACCGCCTTTCTGCGCAGCTTGGCAAACTCGGCCGGGCATCGGCTGCACGGGTCTGGGCTGGGTTGGCACGGGTCCGGCGGTATCAGGGAGTTTCGGGGAACGCCGCACAGCGCAGCATTCGCGCCGAGCTGGATGTAGTGCACCACGTTGTTGGTGGAGATCATCCGGCGGACGTTATCGATGGTCATCCCTGCGGCTCCCTCGTGGGCGCAGCATTGCGCACGGTGGCGCTGGGCTCGGCCAGGTAGGCCGGGCCGTGAGCGTCGTGCTCGTGCTGAGCTACGAGGTCCCTGCGGAGGCTGGAGAACAAGCAGCGCGCGGCAGAACACCGCCAAATGACGGTGTAGTCCGGTGAGAAAGTGCGTTTCGGCAACGGTTCCCTCCCCAGGTGTGTTGGTTGTTGGGAAGGCGGGACCGGGCCCTCCCCCTAGCCCGGTCCCCGCCGGGGTGCCGTCGCCCGAGGGATCGCAGAGCGCGGCACCCATCAAGGAAGGCAGGACCGGCGGTGGTGGCGACCACCGGCCCCGCCGTTGCCGCTCCAGCACTCCAACAGCGGTCCGGCCGTGTTGGGGGACGGGAGGACGCATCAGGTGCGTTCGCGGCACACCCTGAAACTAGTGAGACTCAGGTGCATGAAGTGACACTAAAGTGACAATGCGTGCTGGTGGTGTCGGAGGACGATCGTGGAGACGTACGCTGATGCTGCCGTTGTCCAACAGGTGATCTCCGCGCACATGTCCCGCCTTCCGCACCGTGGGATGGAATGCGGGATTGGTGATCGGTTGGGGGCTCGGTCACTGATCCCGCCTGACCAGCACGTTAGGAGAGGTCAAGAACGGCGGGTAACAGGAAAGTGACAGTCCGTTCAGGTGACATCGGTACCCTGTGCGTGCAACCAAGCATCTGATCTACCGGGAGGGGTTCCCGTGACGGACACGCTGGGCGTTGGCGATCGAATCGCCACCGAACGGAAGCTAGCTGGCCTGACACAGCATCAGCTAGCCCAGAAGGCCGCCTACAGCTTGAGCTTGGTTCGGGCCGTGGAGCAGGGACGCAAGCCAGCCTTGCCGGGATTCATCGCGGCCGTGGCGCGGACACTCGGGATTGATCCGGAACAGCTAACGGGCACGCCGTACCGCGACACCATCGAAGAAGACGGCCCATTGGAAGGCATGGCCGAGCTTCGCGCGATACTGGCGGAAGGCGCCTACGTCCGGCCTGTCGAGCCTGACCCCTTGGACGAGATGGCGGCCGAAATGGATCGCGTGAATCTCGTCTACCGGAACGATAAGGGCAGGCAAGCGCTGGTCCGGCTTCCCGCACTGATCCGTCAACTTCACGGTGCATTGCACACGGCTAATTCGGATGGTGAACGTGGGCGAATATTCACCCTACTGTCCAGCGCTTACGTCACAGCGGAAAGGCTTTGCCGACGTTTCGGGTTTATGTCGTTGACGACACCCGCTGTTGACCGCTTGGAATGGGCTGCGGAACGAGCGGATGATCCGCTCTATGTCGCGCAAGCGAAGGTCAAGCGTTGTCGTGTGCTCATGTATCTAGGCTCCACCGAAGTGGGGCTTTCGCTAGTGGACCAAGGTCTTAATCTCATTAATGGTGGCGACGAGCAAGCGCTAGCCGTGCGCGGATATGCGCACCTATGCGGAGCTATTGCTGCAGCCCGAGGGCGAAAGCCGGATATTGCGCGTGCGCACATCGAAGAAGCGCGAAGCATTTCCAAGTACATGAACGGTGAGAGCGACGCCTACGGAACCTTGTTCGGCCCTGCGAACGTGAGTATTCATTCCTGCGCCGTGGAACTGGAAGCGGGTGACCCTGGCAAGGCGGCGCAGGAAGGTTCCGCGCTTCGACTGCCCAAACAGATTGCACCTCCACGTGCGGGTCACCATTGGCAAGACACGGCCCGCGCGTGGCTGCTGGCTGGTCAACCCGGAAAGGCTCTCGACGCGCTACACCTGGCAAGGAGAGTCGCGCCACAACAAACACGATTGCATCCGAGCGTAAGAGAGACCCTACGGGGTATTGCAATGTCCGAACGTCGGCGAACGGACAGCCTGTCCAATTTTGTCGGGTGGGTCGGCCTGAAACTCTAAAACGACATCGAACCCCGACACCCCCGCTGGAACGAGTGGGGGCGTCTTGTTGTGCGGGCCGAGGGGGGCGACGAGTCGGCTTTGGTCCGACTTTCGGGGGTAGTCGGTCTGTGTGGGGCGTGGGACCGTTGCGAAGGTCGGGGGTTTGTGGGACAAGGTTCCCGCATCGTAAATCCGACCATGTGGTTGGTTTTGGCCGGTGCGCTAGAGCAGCCGCAGAGTTTCCCGGACAAGTGCAAGCGCCAAGCCGAGGCGTTCAAGACCCGAATTGAGTCGGAGATCCTCTCCGGCGCCTACATCGACCCGGACGCGGGAAAGCGTAGCTTCGCCTCCTACGTGGCCAACTGGATTCAGGGGCAGGCCCCGGACCCGGCCAGCCGAGAAGTGATCGAAAGGCAGATCCGGGCCCGCCTGGTGCGGTTCTTCGGCTCGATGACGATGGAACGGGCCGCACAACCGAGCTCGGTGCGGGACTGGCTGGAATGGCTGCGCCAAGACCCGAAAGTGGGTGTGAACTACCAGGCGCAGTTATTCGACCTGCTGTCCTCCATACTCTCCGGCGCGGTTGCTGACAAACTCATCCGCGAGAACCCGATGCGATCCGGCAGTATCAAGCGCCCGACCCCGGTGCCGCACAAGGCGGTGCCGTGGGACGCGTCCCGGTGCTCGGCAGTCAAGGCCGCGATGCCTGCCCGACAACGGATCGCAGTCGACCTGGGAACTGGTCTGGGCATGAGACAGGGCGAAATCTTGGGGTTCTCCCCTGATGACATCGAAACCACCGACGACGGCACGATCGTCCACATCCAACGCCAGGCGCGCATCGTCGGTGGTGAGCTGGTGTTCCGGCTGCCCAAAGGCCGTAAAACCCGCATCGTCCCGCTCTCAGATGCGCTGAGAGACGAGATTAGCGAACATGCCCGGAAGTACCCGGCGGTGCCGGTGACGCTGCCCTGGGACCGCCCAGGCGGCAAACCGGTCACCGCCCGCCTGCTCCTCGTCCGCGCACCTGGACAGGCGTGGGACGGCCGGACGTTCAACGCTCAGGCGTGGAGACCCGCGTTCACCAACGCCGGACTGGCTCACCGGGGCCGCATCGACGGCATGCACGCGCTGCGCCACACTTTCGCCTCAACCCTGCTCGCTGCCGGGGTTACAGTCCGAGAGCTGGCGGACTACCTGGGCCACAAGGACCCCGGCTTCACCCTCCGCGTTTACACTCATCTGTTGCCGTCGTCTCACGACCGGGCACGCGCCGCGATCGACGCTCAGCTCACGGCCAACGACGCAAGCGCAGCCTGACACGGCCTGTAGACGGCCTGACAAGATCCACAAGATATAAAACCGCTGGTCAGGGCACATATGCTCCTAGATGGTTCCCTTGTGCACGTCAGGGCCACCGGACCCGCACGTCGCGGGCGCCGGACACGACCCGGGATGACACCGGCCGCGGCGCGGGAGGATCCGCGCCGCGGCCGGCTCGGTCAGCGCTTCGGCCTGACGCGCAGCAGCGTCACGCCGTGCGACGGGACCTCGGCGCTGATCTCGCCGTCGGTCACGGTCCAGGTGTGCGCCCACAGGTCACGCACGGCGTACCGCGGGGCCGGTCGGGCGCCGATCTCCTCGGCGGTGGTGCTGATGGTGGCTGCCTCGTCGCCGCGGTTGAACAGCGCGACCGCGCGGGAGCCGTCGGCGAGCTCCTTGACCCAGACCTCGTGGTCGCCGTCGTCGCGCACCGGAGCGCCCTGCCTGCCGAGAGCGTCCTGGTTGACTGCGATCACCTCGCCGTTGGTCAGGATCCGCTGGATGTTCTCGGGCATGTGGCGCACGTCGTTGCCCGCGATCAGCGGCGCGGCCATGATCGACCACATGCTGAAGTGCGCCACGGCCTCGGTGTCGGTCAGACCGGGGTAGCCCTCGACGTCGTGGACGCCGACTTCCAGCATGTCGGGGTCGTTCCAGTCGCCGGGACCCGCGTAGTCGGCGAGTTTCCCGTTGGCGTCGATGATGTTGACCACGCCCATCGGGTAGCCGTCGGCGTTGCCGGTGTCCCAGGTGGGTTTGATGTCGTCGGTGGTGCGCCACAGGTGGGCGCCGACGTCCGGTGCCCACTCCCAGGGGGCGTTCTCGCCCCATTCACAGACCGAGTAAACGATGGGGCGCCCGGTGGCGCGCAGCGCCTCGCCCATCGCGGCGTAGCGCTCGGTCGCCGGAATTCCCTGGTTGTTGCAGTTGTCGTACTTGAGGTAGTCGACTCCCCACTCGGCGAAGGTCCGGGCGTCGACCTCCTCGTGGCCCAGCGCGCCGGGCATGGTGTTCGCGCACGTCCGGGTGCCCGCACTCGTGTAGATACCGAGCTTGAGGCCCTTGTCGTGCACGTAGTCGGCCAACGCCCTGATGCCGCTGGGGAAGCGTTCGTGGTGTGACTCCAGCTCGCCCTCGGCGTTGCGCTCCGGCTCCGCCCAGCAGTCGTCGATGTTGACGTATCGGTACCCGGCGTCGCGCATGCCGGAGGTGACGATCGCGTCGGCGGTCTCGCGGATGAGCTGTTCGGTGATGTTGCACCCGAAGGTGTTCCAGGAATTCCAGCCCATCGGCGGGGTCGCGGCCAGGTCCTCGTGCTCTGGGGTGCCGAATGCGGCGGGGGCCAGGGCCACGAAGGTGGTCACTGCGGTACTGAGGGACACGATCAGCTTCGCTCGGCTGGATCGTCTGGACGTCATCGCCTCTCCTCGCTCGCTGCGGCCGGGACCGAGCTCAGCCCCGACCGGCCGGGCATGCCCCAACATAGAACATCAACGAACAGAAATGAACAATTCTGACGATAGGGTGAACGCGAGCTGGGAACCGTCGGAAGGGGCGGTGGACTTTCCTTGTGACAGTGTCGGTGTCACACTCTGGGTGGAGTACCTGCCGCAACGAGGAGGCACGCCACACCATGTCCGAGGCGTTCGTCTACGACGCGATCCGCACACCACGCGGTCGCGGCAAGCAAACCGGCTCGCTGCACGGGGTCAAGCCGATCAGCCTGGTCGTGGGTTTGATCCGGGAACTGCAGCGCCGTCATCCCGAGCTGGATGCCGAGCTGATCGACGACGTCGTACTCGGCGTGGTCTCCCCGGTGGGCGACCAGGGCGCCGACATCGCCAAGACCGCGGCGCTGGCCGCGGGCCTGCCCGAGACGGTCAGCGGCGTGCAGCTCAACCGCTTCTGCGCCTCCGGCCTGGAAGCGGTCAACGTCGCCGCGCAGAAGGTGCGCTCCGGCTGGGAGGACGCGGTCCTCGCCGGCGGCGTCGAGTCGATGTCCCGGGTCAAGATGGGCTCCGACGGCGGCGCCTGGGCGATGGACCCGGAGACCAACTACCAAACGTCCTTCGTCCCGCAGGGCATCGGTGCCGACCTCATCGCCACCATCGAGGGATTCGACCGCACCACAGTGGACACCTACGCCGCGGAGTCGCAGACCCGCGCCGCCAAGGCGTGGGCCGACGGGCGCTTCGCGCGTTCCGTGGTGCCGGTGCTGGACCGCAACGGCCTCACCATCCTCGACCGCGACGAGCACATCCGCGCCAACACCACCGTGGACAGCCTCGCCGCGCTCAAGCCGTCCTTCGCCGACATCGGTGAACTCGGCGGTTTCGACGCGGTCGCGCTGCAGAAGTACCACTGGGTGGAGCGCATCGACCACGTCCACACCGCGGGCAACTCCTCCGGCATCGTCGACGGCGCCGCGCTGGCGCTCATCGGCAGCGAAGCCCTCGCCGAACGCACCGGCCTGCGGCCCCGCGCCCGCATCGTGGCCGCCGCGCTCAGCGGCGCCGACCCGACCATCATGCTCACCGGCCCCGGCCCGGCGGTGCGCAAGGTGCTGGCCAAGGCGAACCTGAGCATCGACCAGATCGACCTGGTGGAGATCAACGAGGCGTTCGCCGCCGTGCCGCTGAAATTCATGAAGGAGTTCGGCGTCCCGCACGACAAGGTCAACGTCAACGGCGGGGCCATCGCCATGGGGCACCCGCTGGGTGCCACCGGGGCGATGATCCTGGGCACCCTCATCGACGAACTCGACCGCCGCAACCTGCGCTACGGCCTTGCCACGCTGTGCATCGGCGGCGGCATGGGCATCGCGACTGTCGTGGAACGGATCGGCTGAAGGACACATCACAGATGAGCGAGCAGAACACCATCCGCTGGGAGTCCGACGCCGACGGCATCGTCGTGCTGACCCTGGACGACCCGCAGCAGCAGGCCAACACCATGAACGAGCGCTACACGCGCAGCATGGAGCAGACGCTGCAGCGCCTGGAAGCAGAACGCGACAGCATCACCGGCGTCATGCTCACCTCCGCCAAGAGCACCTTCTTCGCCGGCGGTGACCTGCGCGACCTGATCCAGGCCCGCCCCGGCGACGCGGCGCGGGTCGCGGACACCACCACGACCATCAAGAACCAGCTGCGCCGCCTGGAAACCCTCGGCAAACCGGTCGTCGCCGCCCTCAACGGCACCGCCCTCGGCGGTGGCCTGGAGATCGCGTTGGCCTGCCACCACCGCATCGCGCTCAACGCGCCCGGCGTGCGCTTCGGCTTCCCGGAGGTCACCCTGGGCCTGCTGCCCGGCGCCGGTGGCGTGGTCCGCGCCGTGCGGCTGCTGGGCATCGCCGACGCGCTGCTCAACCTGCTGCTGCAGGGCCAGCGGGTACGCCCGGACAAGGCCGCTGAACTCGGCATCATCGACGAACTGGTCGACACCCCCGACGCGCTGCTGACCCGCGCCAAGGAATGGATCAGGGCCAACCCGCAGGCCAGCCAGCCGTGGGACCGACCCGGTGACAAGATCCCCGGCGGCACCCCGTCCAACCCGAAGTTCGCCGCAAACCTGCCCGCCTTCCCGGCGAATCTCCGCAAACAGCTCAAGGGCGCCCCGCTGCCCGCGCCCCGCAACATCCTGGCCGCCGCGGTGGAGGGCACCCAGGTCGACTTCGACACCGCGCTGGTCATCGAGACCCGCTACTTCGTGGAGCTGGTCTGCGGTCAGACCGCCAAGAACATGAGCAAGGCGTTCTTCTTCGACCTCCAGCACATCAACTCCGGCGGCAGCCGCCCCACCGGTCAGCCGACCTGGAAGGCGAGCAAGGTCGCCGTGCTCGGCGGTGGCATGATGGGTGCCGGCATCGCCTACGTGTGCGCCAAGGCCGGGATGCAGGTCGTCATCAAGGACATCTCGCTGGCAGCCGCCGAGAAGGGCAAGGCGTACTCGGCGAAGCTACTGGAGAAGGCCGTCGCCAAGGGACGCTCCACGCAGCACCAGGCCGACGAGCTGCTGGCCCGCATCACCCCCACCGACCAACTGGAGCCGCTGGCCGGGTGCGACCTGGTCATCGAGGCCGTCTTCGAGGACCCGGCGGTCAAGCACCAGGTCTACGCCGAGGTGCAGGACGTCGTCGACGCCGACGCACTGATCGCCTCCAACACGTCCACGCTGCCGATCACCGAGCTGGCCGAGGGCGTCCGCCGCCGCGAGGACTTCATCGGCCTGCACTTCTTCTCCCCGGTCGACAAGATGCCGCTGGTGGAGATCATCCGCGGTGAGCACACCAGCGACCGGGCGCTGGCCCGCGCGTTCGACGTGGTGCAGCAGATCAAGAAAACCCCCATCGTGGTCAACGACAGCCGCGGTTTCTTCACCAGCCGCGTCATCGGCACCTTCCTCAACGAGGGCGTCTCGATGCTCGCCGAGGGCATCCACCCGGCCTCCATCGAGCAAGCCTCCGCGCAGGCCGGGTTCCCCACCCCGGTGCTGCAGCTGTTCGACGAGCTCACCCTGACCCTGCCGCGCAAGATCCGGGAGGAGACCAAGCGGGCTGTGGAGGCGGCCGGCGGCACCTGGACACCGCACCCCGCCGAGCCGGTGCTGGACCGCATGGTCGAGGAGTTCGACCGCAAGGGTCGCTCCAGCGGCGCCGGGTTCTACGACTACGTCGACGGCAGGCGCGTCGGCCTGTGGCCGGGGCTGGTGGAGCACTTCGGCGCGGCCGACCGGGACCCGTCGACGGTGGATCTGACCGAGCTCACGGAGCGCCTGCTGTTCGTGGAGGCGCTGGAAACGGTGAAGTGCCTCGACGAGGGTGTGCTGCGATCGGTGCCGGACGCCAACATCGGCTCCCTGTTCGGCATCGGCTTTCCCGCCTGGACCGGCGGTGTCGTGCAGTACATGAACGGCTACCCGGGTGGGCTGGCGGGATTCGTCGCCCGCGCCCGCGAACTCGCCGAACGCCACGGGGACCGGTTCCAGCCGCCGGAGTCGCTGGTGCGCCGCGCCGAGGCGGGTGAACCGTTCGACCTCGGCGAACCAGACAGCGGCATCGTCGCGGCCACGGCCGCCTGACCTGCGACGCGACGAGCGGCCCCGGGAATGTCTCCGGGGCCGCTCGTTCCTGCCCTGATCAGCGCAGCGCGCTGGTGACGGTGCTGGGGTCCGGCAGCTGGCCGGTGATCCGGTGCACCGTGGGGTGGGGCAGAGCATCGGTGAGCTGCCGCGCGGTCTCCTCCACGGCAGCACCCGCGCCCGCGTCCAACTCGGACACGGCGGGCACCTCGTCGGCGACGGGGAGGGCCCGCGCCACCTTCGGCAGGGTCACCCGCTCTCCGGACGTCTGCAGCGGGTTCGTCCGCAGCAGCGGGGCGACCGCGGCACCCGGGTCGCTCAGCGGAACGGAGCTGAAGCCCTGCGCGGCGGTGAGGTCGAGCGCGGTGTCCACTGCGGACACGCCCTGGTGGCCGGGGGTGCGCGGCCCGATCTCGGCGTCCAGCAGCGCGGCGTTGGGCACCCGCTTGTCAACCACACCGAGGTGGTCCGGCAGCACCGAACCGCCGATCGTCGGCCGGGTCCTGGTCAGCTGCTCGACGCGCGCGGCCTGGGTGGCGACGTGGCCGAGGACCCGGTCCGGCTTGCCGGGAGCCAGCAGCGGGCGGCCGTCCCGCAGTTCACCGGCCACCCCGTGCGCGGTGGTGGTGATGTCCACACCCACCTGCTTGACCAGGTTCGGCGACCCCGCGTGCAGCTGCGCGTCCGCGCACGGGGCCTTGGTCGGGCCGAAACCGGCCCCTTCCTGCATCTGGCAGGCGTTCACCGGGGCGAAGAAGCCGACGTGGTCCGGGACGGACGACAGGTCCGGCTTCGGGAGTTCCGGGTTCTCCGCGGCATTGGCGGCACCGGTCCCGACTGCGGCGAACCCCGCGGCCACAACGGCTGCCTGTACTGTGCGCGTGGTCCAGGGGCGCAAGATTTCTCCTTGACTCCGATTTCGTTGGCACGGCTGCATCGGTATCGGAGGACGTGCCGACGATCTTGACCCCGTGGACCGGATACCGCACGAACGAGTGAGTTCGGGCGGGTTTCACGCCGTGAGTTGTCACATCGCGAGGCTGGGCAGCAGCAGCGCCATCAGGTGCTCGGTAGCCTGCTCCGCCGTCACCTCGGGGCGGCGCTCCCGCCACAGTGCGAGCCGTTCGCACGCGCCGATGATGGCCTCGGCGAACGCCTCCGACTGCAGCCGGTCCAGGTCCGGGCGGGCGTGCTCCAGCAGACCGGCGGTGAACTCCACCTGCTGCATCCGGATCGCCTCCAGCTCGGAGTTCACCGAAGCGCTCGGCACCGCCGCCTCGTTGCGCAGCAGCGCCCACGCCTGCGCGTGGTCGTCGCTGAACCGGAAGAAGGCCAGCAGGCAGTCGTGCAGCAGCTGCTCGGGAGTGCTGGCGCCCGCGGCGGCGACCGTCGTGGCCTCGATCAGCTCCCGCTTGGCGCGCTGCAGGCACGCCAGCAGCAGCCCCTCCTTGGAGCCGAAGTACTCGTACAGCATCGGCTTGGACAACCCGACCCGCGCCGCGATGTCGTCCATCGACGCCGCCTGGTAGCCGTCGGCGGCGAAGACCTCCTCGGCCACGGCCAGGATCTGCCGTTCCCGCTCGGCCCGCGGCATGCGCCTGCGCCCGGTCGTGGGTGCGTGCTGCGTCTCCACGAAACACACCCTACCGCAAGTAACCTACTTGCAGTAGGCTACTGATGAGTAGATCGTGGGGTGACCGGTGTCCAAGGAGGGCCTGATGGTGCAACCGCAATCGCGGGACCAGCGCAGATACCGAACCTCGGTGGTCATCGTGGGAAGCGGGTTCGCCGGGCTCGGGATGGCGATCAAGCTCAAGCAGGCCGGAATCGACGACTTCATTGTCCTGGAGAAGGCCGCCGACCTCGGCGGCACCTGGCGCGACAACACCTACCCCGGCTGCGCCTGCGACGTGCCGTCACTGATGTACTCGTTCTCCTTCGAGCAGAACCCCGCCTGGTCCCGAGTGTTCGCCGAGCAGCAGGAGATCTCCGACTACCTGCAGCACTGCGCGGACAAGTACGGGGTGCGCGACCACATCCACTACGGCGTGCGGTTCACCGGCGCCGAGTACGACGAGGACACCGCCACCTGGCGGGTCGCCACCGCGGACGGCGCCGAGTACGTCGGGCGCGCCCTGGTCTCGGGCATCGGCGCCCTGCACATCCCCAGCTATCCCGAGTTGCCCGGCCTGGAACGCTTCGAAGGCGAGGTCTTCCACTCCGCCGAGTGGAACCACGACTTCGACCTGACCGGCAAGCGCGTGGCGGTCATCGGCACCGGCGCCAGCGCCATCCAGTTCGTGCCGCGCATCGCCAGGCAGGTCGAGCAACTCCACCTGTTCCAGCGCACCCCGCCGTGGATCCAACCCAAACCGGACCGCCCCATCCCCGAATCCGTGCAGCGCTGGTTCCGCCGTGTTCCGCTGGCCCAGCGCGCCGCCCGCGCGGCGCTGTACTGGGGGCTGGAGGCCCGCTACATCGCGGTGTTCAACCGCCGCCTCGGCAAGATCGCCGAAACCCTGTCCAAGCGCCACATCCGCAAGGTCATCAAGGACCCGCAGCTGCGCGCGGCGGTCACCCCCGACTACGCCATCGGCTGCAAGCGGATCCTGCTCTCCAGCGACTACTACCCGACGCTGAACCGGTCCAACGTGGACCTCGTGACCAGCGGTGTGACCGAGGTGCGGGAGCGCTCCGTGGTCACCGGCGACGGCCGGGAACACCCGGTGGACGCCATCATCTTCGGCACCGGCTTCCACGTCACCGACGGCTTCGCCCACCTCGACATCACCGGCCGCGACGGGCGCAAGCTGCAGGACGCCTGGCGCAACGGCATGGAGGCATACCTCGGCATCGTCGTCTCCGGCTTCCCCAACCTGTTCTTCCTACTCGGCCCCAACACCGGACTCGGTCACAACTCGGTCGTGTTCATGATCGAGTCGCAGATCAACTACGTGCTCAGCTGCCTGAAGCCGATCTGCCGCGGCGACATCGCCCAGGTGGACGTGCGCCAGCCCGTGCAGGACGCCTACAACGCCGAGATCCAGGCCAAGCTCACCCACGCCGTGTGGTCGGTGGGCGGCTGCCGCAGCTGGTACCTCGACGAGAACGGCGTCAACCGCACCATCTGGCCCGGCTTCACCTGGAAGTACTGGCTGCGCACCCGGAAGGCCAACCCCGCCGACTTCGAGATCACCGCCGGCCGACGTCGTTGAAGCTTCGCACGGGCGTTCGATATAGTGGGAGAGTCCCTGTCGAACCGCCCCGCTGGGGCGCACCCTGGAGCAAGAGGCGGCGATGTCTCCGCTGTCGTCCGAGGACCTGCGCGAAATCCGCGACGAGTTGAACGCCGGGACCACACCGACAGTGTGGTTCACCGCCGCGGCCGTGGGCGTCCCCGAAGGGCGCTCCGGCAAGGTCATCGCGCTCGGCGAGCCCGCGGAGGGGGACTTCATCCAGGTCCGCCCCGCCGGGTCGAAGGACGTCCTGTCCTTCTCCACCGCCGAAGTGACGCGGGTCAAGCCGCCGCGCAAGCGCCCGGTAGCCGCCGAACCACCACCGGCGAAGCCGGCTCCGGCGGCGAAGCCGCGACCAGCGGCGGAGCCTCGCCCCGCGGTGGAGTCGAAGCCGCAGGCTGCCAAACCGCAAGCGACCAAGCCACGAGCGGCGAAGCAGGCGAGCGGAACGGCGCGGCGCAAGCCGGTGATCGGTGGAGCCACCGTCACGCTGACGGCGGACCAAGACGGGCAGTGGAGCGTCGAGGTCACCACCGGCAAGAAGCGCGTGGTGCGTCCAACGCCGGTGGCGGCCAGCGCCGTCGCGCAAGCGGCGAAGGCCCTCCACGACCAAGTCGCGGCAGCTGTCGAGCCGCTGATCGAAGCGGCGCGAGAGCAGCAGCGAGCCCGCGTGGAGCAGCTGCGCGCGGAACTCGAAGCGGCCCAGGCGGCCCTCGACGAACTCTCCCGCTAACCACCACCCAACGGCTCACCCACCCCACACCACCCCGGCCAGCACGGCTGCCCGGGCGGTCCCGTCGTGCCACGCGACCCGCCTGCAGCCACCCACCACCAGAACAAGCGAACCCACCACCCCAACCCCACCGGGCCGCCTACCGAAGCAAGGGAACTTTCCTGCCACCCGCCCATGCCCACGACAGAGAGCAAGGGAACGGGAAGGCCCCGCCTGGGTCCCCGGCAGGTTGATGTCCTGCGTGACGTTGCCGAAGCCGGGGTTCTGGTTCGCCGCAGACTGCAGGCGTTGTCGGCTGCCACGTTGAGCTGCTCAACCGGGATGGACACGGACCGGGGACACGGCCTATCAAGAGTTCGTGAGAGTTCCGGCAGCCCATCGTTCCCGCGAACAGACCCCGTTGCGGCGCCGGTCTTTTCAGCTGCTCTTGGTGACCACTCTCGGTGGGTTCGCGGGATATGCGCTGCTGTTGTCGGTGGTGCCGCTCTGGGCAGTGGTGGGTGGGGCCGGTGAGATCGCGGCGGGCGCGACGAACGCCGTCTTCATGCTCGTCACGGTGGCCACCCAGCTGGCCATGCCATGGTTGCTGAAGCGCGTCGACCACCGCCTCGCGCTTGGTATGGGCACTGTTCTGATCGGCGCACCCACGCCGCTGTTCGCGCTGTCCAGCGACCTGTGGCTGCTGCTGTGCGTGTCGGGCCTGCGCGGGGTTGGCTTCGGGTTGCTGACCGTGACCGGCAGTGCGCTGGTCGCCGAGCTCGTGCCGGTTACTCAGCGCGGCCGGGCAGCCGGCCTGTACGGGCTGGCTGTCGGCCTGCCCAACATCGTGTTCCTGCCCGCCGGAGTGTGGCTTGCCCAGCACATCGGGTTCGCGCCGCTGTTCTGGATCGCCGCTGGACTGCCTGTCGTGGCGGCTGCGGCGGTGGTGGGTATCGCGCGGGTGCATGCCCGCTCGGTTGGCCGAGGCGGTGCCCCGACCGTGCCGGGCACGCTGCTGGCGCCGTGGACGGTCATGACCGCGGTTGCAGTTGCGGCCGGTGGGCTCGTGGCGTTCTTGCCGCTGGCAGTCGCCGGCTCGGTCGCCCCGGCAGCCCTGATGGTGTTCGCTGCCACGACGATGCTCGGTCGTTGGCTCGCCGGGCAGCTCGGAGACCGGCTCGGTCACACGCGGGTACTGCTGCCCGCTGTCGTGGCGACCGCTCTGGGCACGTTCCTGGTGGCTGCTGCCTCGTGGGGCGCGGGGCCGTTGGCGGTGGTCGGTGCGGTCGCGTTCGGCGCGGGGTTCGGTGCGGCTCAGAACATCACCTTGGTGGCGATGTTCGACCGGGCCGAGTCCGGTGTCGCGAGCACGGCGTGGAACGTCGCCTACGACGCGGGCAACGGCCTGGGCTCGATCGGCTTCGGCCTCCTGGTCACCCTCACCGGCTACCCGACTGCCTTCATCGCCGCAGCGCTCCTCGTCGCCCTCTGCACCCCACTTGCCACCAGGGCACACCGGCGTCACGGCTGAAGCAAGGGAATCTTTCTGCCACCACCCCGACGCCGGGTGCGCGCCGCACGCGAGCACGGGAACTTTCCTGTCACGCGTGCGCGGCTCGGTAACCAACTGGGGCGGAGGCGTCGATGATCAGCGGGTGACAGGAAGGTTCCCCTGCGTCAGCAGCAACCCTTCCACAGGAAGTGACATTGATCACATTTGTTTCTTCGGTTTTCGTCTGCCTCAGCTGTTACCGAGGGTGGCCGGGACGGTCTGTGACCGAGCCGCGAGATGGTCCGGAGCTGTGGCGCCTAGAATTCGAGTGTGTCCCGCAGCCTCTTGACGCCGCGCTGGCTGCTTCTGCACGCGCTGTTCATCGTGGCCACGATCGCCACCGGCTTCCTGGCCGTGTGGCAGTGGGACCGCGCCCACGAAGCCGGGGGAAGCTTCCAGAACCTCGGGTACGCCCTGCAGTGGCCCCTGTTCGGGGCGTTCACGATCTACCTCTGGATCAAGCTGATGCGCATGGAGCTGCGGCGGGACGTCGACGACACCGAACCGGAGGCCGTCGAGCAACCCGCTGCGCGCGAGGCCGACAGCAGCGGGGGCGAGCCTCCCGAGGCGACGGCGCGCCGGAAGCGACCACTGCTGCCGCCCCCGGCGCCCCCGGTCGATGCCTCCGAAGATCCGGAACTTGCTGCGTACAACCGGTACCTCGCCGAACTCAACGAGGCCGACCGGCGAGCTAGTTGAACGTGATCCCGCCGTGGATCTCGCGGGCCTGAATCAGGTTCCGGACCTTGCCGTGGTTGACGTTCACCACGCTGTTCTCGCTCGCCGAGATCTCCTTGTACACCTCTGCGCCCTCGGCGCGCAGCTCCTCGGCGAACTGGGCGTCCTCCGCACACACCTGGTCCAGACGCTCGGCCAGTGCGGTGATCTGCTCCGGTCCGGCCGAATCCTGCTCGGCCGCCTCGAGTGCGGCCTTGGTCTCAGGGTCGCTCTGCGACCTGCGCCGCAGCAGTTCGCGGACCTTTTCGAGCGCCCGGGTGCCCGCGGCACCCAGTGCGGTGGCGACCTGCCCGGCGAGCGCGGTGGCCAGGGAATCCAGGAACGGGTCGGTCATTTCTCCTCCGCGTGATCGGCTACGGCGATCACCAAGTGTAGTGATCCAATCCGGTTCCGTGTGCCGCTCGACGCGGGCTCGGCCGTTCGGTTCAACGCAGCGTGGACAGCCGGATGTGATATCAACGAATTGGCTGACAGCAAAGAGAAGCAGGTGCCGACTGAAGCCCGCGCCGCGGGCGTCGGCGGGATGCTCTCCAGCCGGTCGGTGCGGTCGGCGAACGGGTCCTGGGTGGGCACTGCGACCCGCGTCGGTGGTCAAGTCGTGTGGACACTTGGTGAATAGGGGCTGGCGTGCGCAGCGGCGTGCTGTTGAAGATGTTCGGGCTGTGCGTCCTGGCTGGTGTGCTGGTGGCGGCGTTGCTGCTGCCGATGGCCACCGGTGCCGGGGCGGTGATCAACCAGACGACCGACGCCATGTCCAAAATGTCGAGTTCGTTGGCGCGGCGGGACATGCCGCAGGTGTCGACGGTCACTGACAAGGACGGCGCCCCGATCGCGTACTTCTTCAAGGACTACCGGGTCGAGACACCACCCGAGCAGATTTCCGACACGATGAAGGCCGCGATCACCGCGGTCGAGGACAAGCGGTTCTGGGACCACGGCGGCGTCGACTGGCACGGCACCATGCGCGCCCTGGCCACCAACCTCAGCAGCGGTGAAGCCGCGCAGGGCGCCTCCACCATCACCCAGCAGTACGTGAAGAACTACCTGGTGCACGTGGCGGCGAACAACGCGATGGAGGCCGAGAAGGCCAAGGAGACGACCATCGCCCGCAAGCTTCGCGAGGCCAAGATCGCCGTCGAGCTCGAGCGCACCATGACCAAGGAGGAGATCCTCACCGGATACCTCAACGTGGTGCCCTTCGGCAACCAGACCTTCGGCGTCGGTGCCGCCGCCCAGACCTACTTCGGCACCACCCCGGACAAGCTGACCATCGCCCAGGCCGCCCTGCTGGCCGCGATCGTCAACCAGCCCGGCTCGCTGAACCCCAACAGCAACCCCGACGATGCGCTGCAGCGGCGCAACCTCGTGATCGACCTGATGACGGATCCGAACAACAGCATCCGCATCACCAAGGAAGACGCCGAGATCGCCAAGAAGGAGCCGCTCGGCGTACTGTCCCCGCTGGGCCGCCCGCCGAACGGCTGCGTCGGCGTCGGCGACGGCACCACCGACGGGTTCTTCTGCACCTACCTCGTCGACTACCTCGAGCGGCTCGGTATCGACAGCGACCAGCTGAAGACCGGCGGCTACACCATCCGCACCACGCTCGACCGCAAAGCCACCGACGCGGCCAAGGACGCTGCCGAAGCCCAGGTGCCCACGCAGACCGAAGGCATCGCCAACGCGATGGCCGTGGTTGAGCCCGGCAAGGACAAGCACAAGGTGCGCGCGCTGGTCGCCAACCGCGACTACGGCAACGACGCGAGCAAGGGGCAGACGGCGTATGACATCGTCAGCCGGGTGCAGCCCTTCGGTGCCGGGTCGGTCTACAAGGTGTTCACCGCGGCGGCCGCCATCGAACAGGGCATGAGCCCCTACGACACGATCGACGTGCCGCCTACGTACACCTCCCGCGTATACCGGAACGGAAGCGCCCCCTACACCGTCGGGAACGCCGACGGCGTCGCCCCGGGGCCGCGAACGCTGCAGATGGCGTTGGCCACGTCGCCGAACACGGCATTCGTGATGCTCCAGGAGCGGGTCGGCCTGAACAACGTCGTCGACATGGCTTCGCGCCTCGGCCTGCGGGTCGGCATGAACGGCGTCAACGCCCGCGGCCAACGCCTCAAATCGGACGGCTCCAACGGGCCTTCCCAGGCCGAAGCCATCAAGAAGGGCAACCGGGGTGCCTTCACCCTCGGCTACACCCCGACCAGCGTGCTGGAGCTGTCCAATGTCGCCGCGACGATCATGAGCGACGGTGTCTACTGCCCGCCCACCCCGTTGGAAGAGGTCAGGGACCGGCACGGCAACCTGGTGCCGCTCAAGGAAGCCCCCTGCGAGCAGGCCGTGTCGCCGCAGGTCGCCGCCGCCCTCGCCCAGGGCATGAGCAAGGACGCCGACGCCGGCGGCACGTCCCACGCCGCAGCGCAGGCAGCCGGCTGGAATCGGCCGATCATCGGCAAGACCGGGACCACGCAGGAGCACAAGTCGGCGGCGTTCATAGCCGCCACCCCGCAGATGGCCGGGGCCGTCCTGACCTACGCCGACGGCAGCAGCCCCCAAGGTATCTGCGACGGCGGCGGTGACACGCCCCCGTTCCTCTGCGGCAAGCACGGCGGCAACATCTACGGCGGCAAGGTTCCGGCGAGGACCTGGTTCGCGGCCATGAAAAAGATCCACGAGGGTCTACCGGTGCAGCCGCTACCAGGCACCCCGGCTCCGTAACCGACAACACCCGAGGAACCTCCCCGCCACCCCAGGCAGGGAGGTTCCTCGCATTTCCACCACATCACCGGCTGGAGCAAGGGAACTTTCCTGCCGCCAGTGACAGCAAAGTTCCCCTGCTCCAAGTCCTTGGCGCTCAGGGAGCATTCAGGATGGCTTGGCAAAATGCCGACGTGAGTACCGAGCAGGACCGGGTTGATGTCCGCGGCGCGGTCAGCTTCGTCGCGTTGGCCTACGCCCCGGCATGGCTGGTGACGTTACCGCTCTGGCTGACCGGCGAAGGGCTGACGTGGGCTTGGGCTCCGCTCGTGCTCACCGTCATGATGTTCATGCCCGCAGTGGCCGCGCTCGTGGTCAACAAGTGGATCAGCCCGAAACCCAAGCTTCTCCGCAGCCTCGGCATCACCAACCCCGGAGGCATCAAGACGTGGTGGCGATACATCCTGGTCGCCTGGCTGGGCCCACCGTTGGTGATGCTCCTGGCTCTCGTCATCGGCTACATGCTCGGCGTCTACAAGGCCGACTGGACGGGTTTCTCCGGGCTGGTGGAGCAAGTCGGCGGGGCTGTTGTCGGTGAAGAGCAGCTGAAGTCCCCGGGGGCATTGGCGCTCTTCCAGATCGTCCAGGTCTTCCTGCTGGGGTGGTTGCGCATCGTGCCTGCGCTCGGCGAGGAACTGGGCTGGCGTGGTTACCTGACGCCGGCGTTGCTGCCGCTCGGGCAACCCGGCGCCTTCCTCACCACCGGTGTGCTCTGGGGCCTCTGGCACGCGCCAGTGTTGATCCTCGGCTACAACTATCCGACCGTCCCGATCGTGGTGGCTTTCATCATGATGGTGTGTTTCTGCACGCTCGTCGGGGTCGTGCTCGGCTGGCTCAGGCTCGCCACCGGCAGCGTCTGGCCCCCGGTGATCGCACACGGTTTCCTCAACGCGTCAGCAGGTTTGGCGACGTTGTTCAGCCAGGCCGGGCATCCCGTCGACAACGCCTCGGTCGGGCTTCTCGGCTGGACGGGCTGGATCGCGCTCGCACTGGTCATTCTGGTGCTTGTCATGTTCGGCAAACTCCCCGTGCGCTTGGAGAAACCAAAGGTCGGGATCTCCCGGGGCGTCAACCGGCGCAGCCGCCGCTGAAGCACGGGCATATTCCTGTCAATCTGTGCGGGCGGGCAGCCGGCGAACACGACGATCCTGAAACCGAAGCTCTTAAGGTGGAAGCATGGAGGAATGTTGACGAGTCTGCTGCCCTCCACCGAGCGCGCCCTGCTGCGGCGCCTGGCGGTGGAGCAGAGCCAAAACCGCATCCCCTCGCTGATCGCCGGGCTGGTCCGCGACGGGGAGACGATCTGGGTGGACAGCCGGGGCAAGGTCGAAGGCCAACCCTCCACAACGGACACCCAGTACCGGATCGGTTCGATCACGAAAACTTTCGTTGCCGTGCTCGTGATGCGCCTGCGCGACGAAGGCAGGCTTGACCTCGCCGACAAGCTCGACGAACACGTCACAGGCACCTCGATCGGCAACCGGAACATCGGTGAGATCCTTTCGCATTCGAGTGGTCTGACTGCCGAACCCGCAGGTCAGTGGTGGGAGCGCACGCCTGGCGGCAGCGCTGAAGAGCTGCTGGCCAGCATCGATGCCCAGGCAGTGCGTCCCACCCCTCGCCACGGCTTCCACTACTCCAACGTCGGCTTCGGAGTGCTCGGTGAACTGGTGTCCCGGCTGCGCGGCGCCCCGTGGCACGAGGTCCTCCAGCGCGAGATCCTGACCCCATTGGGCATGACCCGCACCACCCTCGGTCCCGTGGCACCGCACGCCAGAGGCTTCGCAGTGCACCCGTGGGCGGATGTGGTGCTGCCCGAGCCAGCAGAAGACGCCGGGGCGATGGCCCCGGCAGGCCAGCTGTGGTCGACCTTCGACAACCTGGCCAGGTGGGCGCGCTTCATCAACGGCGACACCGGCGACGTGCTGCATCCCGACACCGTCGCCGAGATGCGCGCACCGGCCTCGGTCGACGACGGCGGCGAATGGCGCGCCGGATACGGGCTCGGATTTCAGCTCGCGCGGCACCGCGGGCGGCGCCTGGCCGGGCACACCGGATCCATGCCCGGTTTCCTGGCGACCCTGTGGTCCGACCCCGCCGAGTCCACTTCCGTGATCTTCATGGCCAACACCACCGCCGGGGTGACCGGGGCGTTCGCCACCGACCTGCTCGACCTGCTCGCGGAGCACGAGCCGCGCATCCCCGAACCGTGGGAACCGCGACCCGACGTCGACATTCGGCTCCTCGAACTGACGGGCCAGTGGTACTGGGGACCGACCCCGTACGTGCTGCGGGTGCTCCCCAGCGGACTGCTCGACCTGGTCCCGTGGCAGGGCCGCGGCCGGGCGTCACGGTTCCGGGCCAACGCTGACGACACCTGGACAGGGCTGGACGGCTACTACGCGGGAGAGGTGCTACGGATCGGCCGGAACGCCGACGGCGTGCCCACCCACCTCAACCTGAACACCTTCATCTTCACCCGCACCCCCTACGACACAGAAGCCCCCGTACCGGGCGGCGTCACCGGGTGGCGCGCCGCCCAGTAACCACCCGCGAGGTCAGCGAGCAGGGGAACCTTCCTGTCACCAGCGGCAGGAAGGTTCCCTCACTCGACCCGTCCTGCGGCGCGAAGCCCGGTGGAAGGGATGCGGACTGCCTTGAGGCACGGCTGGAAACCCGTGGGGCATCCTTGTGGTATGGCCGCAGACCTGACCGTGACCAGCCGCTGGAGCATTCCCGAAGCGGAGCTGTCCGAGCGCTTTTCGCGGTCGTCTGGTCCAGGCGGGCAAGGGGTCAACACCACTGATTCCAGGGTCGAACTGAGCTTCGACCTTGCCCATGCGCACTCTGTTCCGGAGACGCTGCGCCAGCGCGCTTTGGCACGACTCAGCCACAGGCTCACCAATGGTGTGATCACTATTGTGGCATCCGAGTGCCGTGCGCAGCTCGCCAACCGTCAAGCCGCACGAGAACGGCTGGCTCAGGTGTTGGCAGAAGCCGTCAAACCGCCACCGCCCAAACGCAAACGCACCAAACCCACCAAAGGCTCTCAACTGCGCCGCTTGGCGACCAAGAAGCGGCGGGGCGAGGTGAAGAGGCAGCGCCGTCGAGGTGATCCCGGCGATGGCTGAGCTTATGCCAACGCAGTTCGGAGCTAGCCTCGATGGGGAACGTGAGCAGAAAGGACACTGCTGATGCGCACGGCGTGGGTATTGCCGGGCGGCTCCACCTTCGGAGCCATCCAGGCGGGCCTGGTCTCGGCGTTGTTCGAAGCTGGTGTCGAACCTGACCTGCTGGTCGGCACTTCGGCCGGCTCGCTCAACGCGGCCTGGCTGGCGGGTGACCCCACGGCGCGCGGCGCGGCGAAACTCCGCGAACTGTGGAAGTCGATGCGTCGCACGGACGTCTTTCCGATCCAGCCGTCGCTGATCCTCGCGGGGAAGCTCGGCCTGTCGAACCACGTCATGAGCAACCGCGGCTTGGCCCGCTGGTTGCACAACAACCTGCCGTTCCGGCGCCTCGAGGACGGAAAGATCCCGCTGACCGTGACGGCAACCGACATCGACACCGGGGAAGCCGTGTACTTCGAAAGCGGCCCGGCGTTGCCACCGCTGGTGGCCTCCTGCTCGATCCCGGGCATGTTCCCGCCGATCAAGGTCGGTGACCGGTGGCTGGTGGATGGTGGTCCGGCGGCGTTCATGCCGATCAGCCGCGCCGTCGAGAAGGGCGCGGAGCGAGTGTTCGTGCTGCCCTGCGGCGGGACAGAGCCGTTCGAATTCACCCCACGCCGCCGCGGCATCGGTTCGATCGCGACTTGGCCGCCGCCGAAGACGCCACCGAGGTCCGTTGGCGGCGTGAACGGGGCAGCACTGGGTGCGGCAATGGTGTCAGCCGCGCGCCTGGACATGCAGCTCAACGCCACCCGTTGCGAGCTCTACGTCCTGCCCGCGCCGACAGTGGCCGGTTTGTCCCCGTACTCCTTCTCGCACGCCGAAGCCCTGATCAACGCATCGTGGGAGATCGCGAAACGCTGGTATCCGACGGCGAAGCCCGTGCCAGCAGGTCCCGTGGACATCTGTGGCCGACCGATCACCGAAGGCGAGTTCGGAGTCTCGGAGACCGCCCCCAACATGAGGTGATGCCTGTGTCGTTGCTGGGACTCCTGCAGCAGGGCGAGCTCGTCCCACCACGGCATCACCGACGCTCGTGATGTCGGCAACGTTTTCACTTCCCGCAATGCGCGCTTGAGCTGCGTCAGTGCAGTTTCGACGTCGTGGGAGGGCAACGCCGTGTGCCCTCGAGACAGTGACGGACACGCCAGGTCGAGCAGCACCTGTATGTCAACCACACCAGCGAGCCGGCCGACGGCATCCGGGTCAGCTCACCACCTGGCGGGGCCGTGCTGTTATCGAACAACCCGGCCGCGGCCAGGCCCGCCGTGTTGAGCACGCCCCGGTGCGCAGCGAGGTTGCTCAGCAGCACGGGTGCTGCCTCGCCCAGCTCAGCCCCGGTCAAGGGTGTTCCACCGGTCGCCTTGCCGTGGTCGTGGCGCGTTGCGAGTACCCATTCGCCGGGTAATCCTTCCCGAGGCCGCGTGTCGAGAACTCAGCACCCGACAAGTCGACACCCCGCTGGTTGGCCGCAGTCACCGTCGATGCTGGTGGGCAGCGGTGAAGCCCGGCACCACCGTGGACTCGCCGACGTCGACCAGAGCCGCTTCGGGCATGCGGCGGCGCAGGTCCCCCAGGTCCCCGACAGCCACGAGCCAGGGCAGGCCGGGCCGCATCCAGGTACGTCTCGTCGGCCATGGTGACGATCCGGCTGGCAGGGACCAGGGCGTCCCAACAGTCGGAACAACACCTCCCACGACGGCTGGCGGTGCCTGGCATCGTGCCTGGCCGCACTGACGAACACCAGCCCTCCACCGCCGTGCTCCGGTGGCTTCAGGCAGCGCTCTGCTGCGGTGTGAAATCAGGTGGTGCGGCGTGCTCCTGTTGGCTACCGGTTGATGTCAGACCAGATCTGAAGGCACGGAGGATCGCGCGTGGCAAACCAGTGCCACGGCGGCAACCAGCCTCCATCTCGGCGGTTAGCTCGTCGGCCCTGCAGCCTTTCTTCTCCATGATGGCTTCGAAAAGAAGCCGCCTCGTGAACGTGAACGTCTGCCAGGTGCGGGCTCCGTCCATGACGGCCCTGGTTACGGGTGCAGTGGGAACACCCTCGATGTAAACGGGCTGCGGCAGTCGGGTCGTGCGTTCGTACCGAACACCCGGATAGCTCTGGATCTTGCGTCCGTGCGGAATGAGGATGTGGATGTCGGCGTCCTTGCTCGGCGTCTCAAGACCGTGCAGGCGAGCGGCATGGAAACCCGTGACCATCGCACCCGGTCCTGCACGTAGCAGAGCGGCCTGTATGCGGTCGTCAAGCGTCGGCTCTCCGGGCACGACCAAGGCGATACCCGGTGCCAACCGGGTCCACGGACCGTCGGCGCGAACGTGCCGGTACGAGGCCGACTGCGAAATCCCCCACTTCTCCAGTTCGGCGACGCGGAACACCCGCCGACCGGTCTCTGACACGGCTCTGGCTGCTTTGGTAGTCGTCTGCATGCACCGGACTATCCAGCATGGATTGCTGAAGGCTCTGCTGATTTCGCCACTTTCCGCACCTGTGTCGTGCACCCAATTTCGCCACAGGCTGTGCTAGCGGATGAGCAAGGGAACAATCCTGCCGCCATCGACAGCACAGTTCCCCTGCTCATCGACATCGGGTGAGGGCTCCACGGTTGATTCCGACGAATCCGCCAGGAACCCCCTAGGTGGCTCTCAGGTTCGGGGAGCACTGTCGATGTCATGACAGGACAGGGTTCCGGCGAAGCGCCGGAGTACAGAGGTGGCATGGACGAACCTTCGGCGCACCAGCAGGTACCGCCTGGCGCGTTCGGGCCGGTGTCGGGCCCCGTGGGCCCCGAACTGGTGGAGCTAAGGACTCGGCGACGTGGCCTGCGTGGCGTGATCGCGGCTGCGGCGATCGCCGGGGTTATCGGTGGCGGCATCGGAGTCGCCGGTGGATACCTGCTGGCTGATGGCGGCAATGGAAGCGCAGCGCTCACCCAGCACGACCCGGTCACCGGAACGCAGATCAAGTCTCAGACAGGCACCGTGCAGTATGCGGCAACCAAGGCGTCCGCGAGCACAGTGGACATCAGAGTGCGATCGGGCAGGAGCGGCACAGAAGGAACCGGTGTTGTGCTGACCTCCGACGGCTATGTGCTCACGAACAACCACGTGGTGGGCAACGGCGGCGCGATCAACGTCACCCTGGCTGACGGAACGACCAAGAATGCCAAGGTCATCGGCACCTCGCCGTCCTACGACCTGGCCGTGATCAAACTCGACGGTGCGTCCGGACTGACACCAGCGGAGCTCGGCAAGTCGTCGTCGTTGACGGTCGGTCAACAGGTGGTGGCTATCGGTTCCCCGCTTGGCCTCGAAGGTACCGTGACGTCCGGCATCATCAGCGCCCTGAACAGGACCGTCGAAGTGCAGGGCGACAATGGGCAGGCCGTCATCTACAACGGCATCCAGACCGACGCTTCGATCAATTCCGGTAACTCCGGTGGGCCGTTGGTGAACCTGGATGGCCAGGTGATCGGCATCAATTCCAGCATCGTCTCCAACAGCCAAGGCAACATCGGCCTCGGTTTCTCGATCCCCATCGACACCGCGAGCCGTGTCGCGAACGAGCTGATCAAGAACGGTGTCGCCACGAAACCGCAGCTCGGCGTCACGGGCACCGACAGCCAGACAGGTACTGCTGCTGTCACTTCGGTCGTCCCCGGTTCGGCCGCGGACCGCGCTGGGATCAAGGCCGGAGAAACAATCACCAAGGTTGGTGACCGGACCGTGAGCAGCTTCGCCGACCTCGTCGCCCAGATCAGCTCCAACGCACCAGGTGCGAAGATCACCCTCACAGTCGCGGACGCACAGGGCGCCAACCGGCACCAGGTCGAAGTGACCCTGGGAAGCGAGCAGGACGAGGCCGCCGAAACAGCCGACTACGACAACTCGGGAAGCCGCTCACAAGCCCCGTACGGGTGGCCCTACGGCAGCGAGCGATACGGCCGGTGACATGTGTAAGGGAACTTTCCTGTCAGGACTGGTAGGAAAGTTCCCTTGCTCGCTCCACCACAACTACGCGGTACGCCGCATCCACCATTGCATGGCGTACTCGACCAAGGTGATCAAAACCTGCTTGGTGGACTCGCGGTTGCGGGCATCGCAGGTCACGATCGGAACATCCGGTGCGATCGCGATCGCCTCCCGCACTTCCTCGATGCGGTGGTGCAGGGCTCCGTTGAAGCAGTTGAGCCCGACGACGTAGGGCAACTGGCGGTCCTCGAAGAAGTCGATCGCCGAGAAGCAGTCCGCGAGACGTCTGGTGTCGACCAGCACGACGGCACCGATCGCGCCCCGCACCAGGTCGTCCCACATGAACCAGAACCGCTGCTGGCCAGGGGTGCCAAACAGGTAAAGGATGAGGTCGGATTCAAGGGACAACCGGCCGAAGTCCATCGCCACCGTAGTCGTGTTCTTGTTCGGTGTGGCGTGGAGGTCGTCGATGCCCTTGCTGGCTTCGGTCATCACGGCCTCGGTGGTGAGCGGCACTATCTCGGACACCGAGCCGACCAAGGTTGTTTTCCCGACGCCGAAACCACCGGCGATGACGATCTTCGCCGACGTCGCGGTCGCGGACCTGCCTGGGTATGCAGGCCGAGCTCTCGTTTCAGGTGTCATGTCTGCCCACCTCAGTTGTCGAGTCGAGCTGGTGTCTGCGGTTCGCGCGCTGCCGCACAGGACCGGTGCCGGAGGGTTTCAGAGGCGACGAAGCCCGCTCAGAACCCTCTCCATCAACATCAGGTGCGATGTGCTGCCGTTCTCGCTGACCGTGTGGTGCACCGTGATCAGACCGAGGTCGGCCATGTCGCTGAGCAGGACCTTCGCCACCCCGAGGGGAACACCGAGCAGTGCGCCGACCTCGGCCACCGACCGCGAATGCCAGCACAGGCCCGCGATGGTGTGATGTTCCAGCCGGTGCAGTCGCGCCGGGTCACATGACTCGCTCGTGGACACCAGGGTTTCGAGTTCCAACCGGTGGTTCGATCGGGTGCGGCCACCTGTCCACGCGTAGGGACGGATGTAGGTGGCAGCGACTTCTTCACCCGGTGAGCTCGGTTCCTCGGTGAACGAAAGCGTCGCCACGACCGGTGGGTCGTTGGCCTCGAACTTCGGCCACGGCGGCTCGGATGCGGGGGTGGCCGCAGGCTGCGGTGCCGGCTCGTCGCGTTCGCGTTTACGGCGGCGTTCTCGACGATCACTGTCGAGGGTGAACCGGTTGAAGACCTCGGCCATGGCGTCAGCGCCGGGGACGTCGTGATCGCCCCAACGATGCCGCCCGGATGGGTCCGGACCTGTGCTCATGCCTTCCTCACACCGACTGGCCGGTCATCACCCGGTTCGTCCCCCGCAGCTGGGAGCGTAGTTCCGGTGTCAGGATCTGACCGACTCGTTCCACGAGCAGGGCCATTTCGTACGCGATCAGCCCCATGTCGCAGTGCGGCGCGGCCAGCACCGTGAGGCACGAGCCGTCGCTGATTGCCATCTGCAGCATGAGCCCGCGTTCCATTTCTACGACGGTCTCGGTGACCGCCCCGGCTTCGAAGCAGCGCGCGGCGCCCTGGGTGAGGCTGAGCAGCCCCGACGCGACCGCGGCGAGCTGGTCCGCGCGGTCGGTGGGGAGTTTCGCCGACGCTGTCAGCAGCAGGCCGTCAGCCGAGACCACCACGGCGTGCGCCACGCCAGGCACGCGTTCGGTGAAATCCGTGACCAGCCAGCCGAACTGGCTGGGTTGGGATTGGTGGGCGCTCATTCCGCCTCCTGTCCTCCTCGCTGATTCGGGTGTGGTCACCGGCACTCGCTGCCTGTGCGCTCCGAGTCGCGGAGGCTGTGTTTGCCTTCGCGGACTCCGCGCTGGAAGCTGGTCAGCCGACCGCGCATCAGGTCCGCGTCGCGGCGCGGGCTGGCCGCTGGTTCGGTGGGCGTGCCCGGCACCAGTTGGGCTCTGGGGGTTCGCCGGGGCAGCCCGGCTTGGGTGTAGTCGACCGGTTCCTGGGTGAAGTCGGGGAGTTCGGTGCCGTGCGGGTGGGGATTCCAGTCCATGGATGCGGGCCCTCCCGTCGGGTTGGTGTTGTTGGATGCGTGTTGGTTGCGGTTCCGTCCGCGTCGCAAACCGGCCTGGAAGCTGGCCAGGCGACCGCGGGCGACGTTGGGATCGCGGGGCCGTCGCGCCCGGTCCCCGGCTTCGGCGGCAGCGCTGCCGGCGACCAGGTGGGCGCGGGGAATCCGCAGCGGCAGCCCCGCGGAGGTGAAGTCGGACGGTTCGGCTGCGGCGACCTCCTCCGCCCGCCGCCGGGCCTGGTCGTTGGCGAAGCTCCACCCGTTGGACATGGGTTTCGCCGCCACGGCAGGTGGTGAGGATGGGAACCGTGCTGCCGTTTGTGGCAGGAAAGTTCCCATGCTCATGGCCTGCGGCGGTGGGGTGTGGGGGATGGGTTGGGCCGCCTGGAACCATGCTGAGGCCGGGTTGTCGGAGGCCGGTGTCGGGGCTGAACCGTTTCGGGTGGACTGGTGGTGTCGCGGTTCGGGGTCGATCTCCTCGGTGACGAACGGGTCGCTTTGCTGTCGTTCTTCGGCAGGTGGCCGGAGCAGGTGGAAGCCGTTGTGGATGAGGGGGCGCTGGCTGACGGCGTCCTGCTCCGCAGCTTCCCAGTCGAACTCCGCGACGAGCGTGTCGTCGCCCCGGGGCGCTCCGTGCGCGGTGCCGTTGGGCTGCGGTGCCGGTGGCGCGCCCTCTGTTTCCAGCAGCAGTTCGGGGCCGAGGGTCACCGAGGCCCGCAGCCCGACCGATTCGGGGCCGGGGCTCAGTTCGACGTGGATTCCGTGGCGGATCGCGAGACGGCCGACGACGAACAGGCCCATGCGCCGGGACGTGGACAGTTCGATCTCCCCGTCGGTGGTCAGTCGTTCGTTGGCGGCCGTGAGTTCGTCGGTGGTCATGCCGATGCCGCGGTCGACGATCTCGATGCCCAGCGACCCGTCTCCGCACCGGTGGCCGGACACGACGACCTGCGTTTGGGGTGCGGAGAAGTTCGCCGCGTTGTCGAGCAGTTCGGACAGCAGCCGCACCAGGTCGCTGGCCGCGTAGCCGACGATCCTGGTGTCCGGCATTGGTTCCACGATGACCCGCGGGTAGTGCTCGATCTCGGACACGGCGGCGCGGATGAGGTCGGCGGGTGCGGTCGGCTGGGTGAACCGGCGGGTGAGGTCAGCCCCGGAGAGCACCATCAGGTTTTCGTTGTTGCGCCGCATCCGGGTGGCGAGGTGGTCCAGCTGGAACAGGGTCGCCAGCTGGTCGGGGTCTTCTTCGTCGCGTTCGAGCTGTTCGAACAGCCGCAGCTGCCGTTCCAGGAGGCTCTGGCTGCGCCGCGACACGTTGACGAAGGAGTCGCGGTAGCTGCGCCGCAGCTCGGCCTGCTCGGTGGCGAGGTTGACGGCCTGAGTGTGCACGGCGTCGAAGGCGCGTGCCACGTCGCCGATCTCGTCGCCGGTGTCGACGGGCACCTGGCGGATCGGGACGAGAGGTGTTTGACCGGCGCGGATGTCGGCGACAGCCCGCGGCAGCTCGTGGCTGGCGGTGTCCAGGGCGCTGCGCCGCAGCGCGTCAAGGGACCTGAGCAGCTGCCGGGCGACGACCACGACGATCGCGCTGGCGACGAGCAGGGCGGACAGCAGGATCACGGATTCAAGCCCCGCCGCATTGCTGGCCGAGTCCTGCAATCGGAAAGCGGTTTCGTGCAGTTGGCGGTCGAGTTGGTCCTGCAGCGCGTTGAGGGCTTCCAGGGAGGTCCGCGACTGCTCCTTCCACGTCGCGGCGGACACCAGCAGCGGAGACAGCCGGGACTTGGTGCTGCCGTGCTCGGTCATGGCCAGCCGCACGGACGATTCCCGGGCCGGCACTTCGGGCCTGGCATACAGCTGGTCGTACTGCATGCGCTGCTGCGGGGTGGCGGCGGCGCGGAACTCCTTGACAGCGGCGCTCCGCCGGGACTCGCTGGCGGCCAGCCGCGTGAGGTTGTCGGTGGTGAAGTTGCCGCGGGTCAGCCCGGTGAGCACCAGGGCCTGCTGCAGCTGGATCTCTTCGCTGATCTTCGCCAGTTCGTGCGCGGTGGTGGCGGTCGACACCAGCTGGGAGGACGACATCTGGCTGATCAGCGTGCGGTGGAGGGACAGCAGCACGCTGATCAGTTCGCTGTAGGCGTTGGTGGCGACCCCCACGTCGACGTGGGTGCCCAGGACCTGCTGGCGGATCGGGGCGAGTTCGGTGATCTGCCGTTCGGTTTCCTGCCCTGCGAAGCGAACGGCTTCGGTGTTCGGCGCGTTGCGGAGGGTTCTGCGGACCGCGTCCAGCGCGCGGTCGGTCGCGGTGAACCCGTCCTGCACGTGCTGGGCGGAGACCGGGCCGCGCATCAGGAACTCGGCGTTGCGGCTGCGTTCCTGCTGCAGGTGACCGACGGCGGAGCGCACCGCGCTGCCTGCGGTGACGATGCGGTCCAGTTCCGCGTATTGGTTGGCTTGGTTGATCTGGCTGCGGATTTGCAGCACGCCGAGCACCAGCGCGAAGATCACCGGAACGAGTACGACAGCGGTCAGCTTGACCGGTAGTTTCCAGTTCCGCCACCTGGTGATCCGTTGGATGATCGTCGGTGTGGCGCGCGACCCCGTGGACGCCCGGATCGCGTTCGCGGGCGTGTCGTCGAGTCCGCTGCTCACGACGCAGTCCTTTCCCGCGCGGTCGAAGCTTGGCTGCCAACAGCGCGTTCGTGTGGTGGGCAGGCTGGCCCCGTGTGTGGTGTGCGCGGCAGGTCGTGCATGGCTGGCGGCGTGTCAGCGGCCGGGTGTCGCCGGTGGCCGGTGTGGGCCTCGACAACGGCTCCGAGGCGTGCGATTTTCGGGGAGGAATCGCGGTTCACCAGTGGGTTGTCTCCTGTTGTCGGTTGCAGAACACTACCGCACTGAAACGATCTTGGAACTTCCCCTGATGTGCCCTCTTGACCAGCGAATACGTCATTTCGGAAGAGCATGGTGGGGTGTTGGTCGGAATTCGCTGCGCATGGTGAACACTGATCGTGTTCGCCGTCCCGCCTCGGGGATCACCTTTTGTCGCCCGATAGATAGATGGTGGTCCTACGAATGGTGTCAGGGTTCGCTGGGGATCGGGTGTGCTTGCAGAATCGGTTCCGCCTTCGCGGGACAATCAGCCCTGACTAGTGGAAACGGCGGTTCTCGTGGTGGTTTTCGTGAGCTGGACAGAGGTGCGGCCATGGGGGAGTGAGCGAGGTTCACACCACGCGTCGAACACAAAACGTGATCGGCAGATTCATCAATGTGTGTGCTGTGTCGTTGCCGACCGCTTTCTGCGCGGGTCCGCTGGTTAGACTCGGCGGGCCGCATGCATCGCAGGCAGCGCGGCCGTTGCGGTCGCCGATGCCCCGATTCCCGGCCGAACCGCCAGCGCGGAACCGCGCGGGCGCGGGGCACGGCCGGTGCGGAAACGCGGGGAACCTCCACACATCGACGCGAGAACACGTCGATTCAGCTGTTCGACTGCTTTGGAAGGACGCATGCCCCACGCAACCCAGTCCCCACCACCGCAGGGCACCGCAACCAGACCCGCCCCGGCGGCCACCTTCGGCGGCATCACCAGGTCCGCGTCCCGCGCACCCGCACCGTCACCCGACTATGCCGCCATCGCCGAGAGCCGCGAATTCCGCGAGCTGCGCGCCAGGTTCCGCCGCTTCGCATTCCCGATGAGCGCCGCTTTTCTCGTCTGGTACCTCGGCTACGTCATCGTCGCCGCCTACCTGCCCGACTTCATGGCCACCAGGATCGTCGGCGAGATCAACGTCGGGCTGATCATGGGCATGGGGCAGTTCGCGACCACGATCCTGATCACCTTCCTCTACCTGCGCTACGCCGCCCGCCACATCGACCCCCGCGTGCGGGAGCTGTACCAGAACGCGGCCGGGGAGGAACCGCGATGATCGACGCCAACCCGCTGCTCAACATGAGCATCTTCGGGGTGTTCGTGCTGATCACCCTCGTCGTGGTGTACCGCGTCAGCAGCATCGGCACCGCCACCGACTACTTCGCCGCCAGTGGCCGCTTCAGCGGCGCGCAGAACGGCATCGCGCTCTCCGGTGACTTCCTGTCCGCGGCATCGTTCCTCGGCATCGCCGGGGCCATCGCGGTGCACGGCTACGACGGATTCCTCTACTCGATCGGCTTCCTCGTCGCGTGGCTGGTGAACCTGCTGCTCATCGCCGAACGGCTGCGCAACACCGGTCGCTTCACCATGGGCGACGTGCTGAGCTTCCGGATGCGGCAACGACCGGTGCGCGCCGCCGCGGCCGTGTCCACGCTCGTCATCTCCTTCGTGTACATGATCGCCCAGATGGCCGGCGCAGGCGGCCTCGTGGCGCTGCTGCTCGACGTGCACGGCACCAAAGGTCAGGCACTTGTGATCGCGGGCGTCGGCCTGGTCATGGTGGTGTACGTGCTCGTCGGTGGCATGAAGGGCACGACCTGGGTCCAGATCATCAAAGCAGGCATGCTGATGCTCTGCGCGGCCCTGATGACCCTGTTCCTACTCGGCAAGTTCGGGTACAGCCTCACCTCACTGCTGCAGCACGCGGCTCAGCAGAACCCGCTGGACGAGCGGATCTTCGCGCCCGGCGCCAAGTACGGCGAGAACGAGCTGACCAAACTGGACTTCGTGTCGTTGTCCCTGGCTCTCGTTCTCGGCGTGGCCGGCCTGCCGCACGTGCTCATGCGCTTCTACACCGTTCCCAACGCGCTGGAGGCCCGGCGGTCGGTGGTGTGGGCGACGTGCACGATGGCGGTGTTCTACCTGTGCACGCTCGTGATCGGCTACGGGGCAGGAGCGGTCAACAGCACCGAAACGATCCTCGCCGCGCCGGGCGGCGAGAACTCCGCCGCACCGCTGCTGGCCTTCCGCGTCGGCGGGACCGTGCTGCTGGGAATCGTCGCCGCGGTCGCCTTCGCCACCATTCTCGCCGTGGTCGCCGGACTGACGCTTACCGCGTCCACGTCCTTCGCCCACGACGTCTACGCCAACGTGATCAAACGTGGCAAGGTCGATTCCGACGCCGTGGTGCGGGTGGCGCGGCTGACGGCCCTCGTGATCGGTGCCGCCTCGATCGCCGGCGGCATCCTCGTCAACGGGCAGAACATCGCGTTCCTCGTCGCCCTCGCGTTCGCGTTCGCCGCCTCAGCCAACCTCTCCACCCTGCTGTTTTCCCTGTTCTGGCGGCGCTTCAACACCTGGGGAACGCTGTGGGGCATCTATGGCGGCCTCGGTTCCTGCCTGCTTTTGGTCGTCTTCTCGCCGGTGGTGTCGGGTTCGCCGGACTCGATCCTGCCGGACGTGGACTTCGCGTGGTTCCCGCTCAGCAACCCGGGCATCGTGTCGATCCCGATCTCGTTCCTGTGCGGCTACATCGGCACCCTCCTCGGGGGCCGCGACCAGGCCAGCCGGGACCGCGCGGCGGAAATGGAAGTCCGCTCCCTCACCGGAATCACCGCCTCATGAGCCGGGATGCAGCAGTCGGGGACCAGTTTGTGGGGCCCGACGCCGCCGCCGATCCGCATCGGATGGCGCACCACTACTTCCTTCCACTGCGGGAAAGGCGCGCGAGCAAGGGAACTTCCCTGTCGTAGGTGGCAGAAAGATACCCTTACTCGCTGAGCATGGCGCTGAGGGATGCTGTGCCCGGCGCGTGGTCGAGGCGAGTTCAGGTTCTCGGCGCGCGAAGACCTGGTGAGGGTCACCTCAACGGGGGATCTGAATTTCGAAGTGGATGACCGGGCTGTGCTGGCCGTCGCCCCGTGCGTCGTGGATTTCCTTCGCCACGGAACGCCAGAACGGTTCTGCCCCTTCGATGGCCGGGTTGGTGTGCAGGTAGATCGAGGAAAACCCTGGCGTAGCGGCGACGAAGTCGCATGCCATTGCGACCAGGGCACGGGCGAGGCCGTGGCGCCGGTGCTCCCGCGCTACGTACACCCGGAAGAACTGGGCGGTTTCACCGCTCGGGTACCGGTCGGCAAGCCACTGGGGATGTGGCGGGCTGCTCGGGCCGTTGGCTCGGACCGCGGTGGTTGCCGTGACCTCGCCGCCGCGGACAGCGACGAACAGCGCATGCCGCGGGTTGCGGAGGTAGGCGCCTTCGATGTCGATCACGTCTGCATGCCATTCCGGCCGGTAGCCATGGCCGAACTCGTTGTAGAAGGTGTCGAGCATGACCTTCCGCGCCCCGTCGATGTCGGCAGGTCGCGCCAGGCGCAGGGCGTAGTCGTCGATGTGGTGTTCCAGGTCGTACCTCATCGCGTCCTTTCTGGGGTTCGGGGACGGTGGTTCGCGTCGAGGTGGCAGGAAAGTTCCCTTGCTCAGGTCGGGCAGCAAGACCTCAAAGTAATGATAATCATTTTCATTAGATCGTTGGAAGGGTGGTCCCCTGTGCTCGTGGTTGGAGGTGGTGGCTGGAACTCGGTGTCAGCATCGCGTCGGCTGCGGTGCGCGGTGAGCCCACCGGCTGTCGAACCGGATTCTGCGGCGACGTGATCTCAGTGGCCACGCGTCCCCTGCGAACGGGTGAACTCCTCGACGGCGAAGGCGGCTACATGGTCAACGGCAACCTTGCCCCGGCTGAGGCGTCGCTGCGGCTCGGCACGCTCCCGATGGGCCTGGCCCGGGATGTCAAGCTCCGCAACGACGTTCCCGCAGGAGAGGCACTCCGCTGGTCTGATGTGGAAGTAAACGATTCCGTTCTCGCGGTGCGCTTGAGGCAGGAGTTGGAGCAGTCTGCACGGAGCTGAAGTTCCGACACGAACGGATGAACTCGTCGCCCGTAAAGTGGAGCGGTCCCAGGCGGCCCTGCTGGATACCGAGGAGACGCGTGACTTCCGCAGACCAGAGCTCATGGGAGCCGGTGCGTAAGGTGCGCACCTACGAGCAGGTCATGGCGCAGATCGAACAGCGCATGCTGGACGGACTGCTGGCGCCGGGCGACCGGTTGCCCAGCGAACGGGAACTCTCGCACCTTCTCGGTGTCAGCCGCCCATCGCTGCGCGAGGCGCTGCGGGTGCTCGAAGCGCTGGGCATCGTCGAGGTGCGGCCGGGTCGCGGGCCGGAAGGCGGCACGGTGTTCGTCGGGCACCCGGGCGAGGGTTTCGCGGTCCTGCTGAAGATGCAGTTGGCGCTCGGGCACTTCAGCGACACGGATGTGCTTCGCACACGGCTGATGCTGGAGGAGTGGTCCGTCGCTGACGCGGCCCGCAACGCCACCGAAGCCGACCACGCGGCCCTGCGGAAGATCCTCGACCAGATGGATTCGTCGGAATTGACGGCCCGCGAGTTCAACCGCCTCGACACCGAGTTTCACGTGCGGATCGCCCAGGCCACGGGCAACGCGCTCGCCTCCTACCTGATGAGCTCGCTGCGCACAGCCATCCAGCGGCAGATGATCGATGCCTACGAGCGGCTGGCGGACTGGCGGCGGTCGGCGGAGGAGGTGCGGACGGAACACCGCGAGATCCTGACGGCCATCAAGGAGCACAACGTCCGGAGAGCCGTCGAACTGGTCCGCGGCCACATCAACGACTTCTACGAGGTCGGAACCGCGTGAGTCCGAGCACCTCCACCGGCGTCTCCTGGGGCGGCGACCCGATCTTCACCGTGGAGACCGCGGCCTCGCGGCTCTGCTGGCGCCCGTAGTCCCTGCGGCACGCCGCCGTCAGTGCGTGGCTCGCCGCCGGGGTCCCCGACCGTCGCTCGCTGGGCAGGCCACTCCGTCACCGTCCTGCTGAAGACCTACGCCGCGTGCCTGCACGGCCAGGATGTGATCGCCCGTAGGAGGGGGCGGACCTCTTCGGGTACCGGCCCGACGCCTGACGGGGCGTATACGTGCATTGCACGTGAACCATGACGGACCACCCCTGGCGGTGGCAGACAGTGACAGAGAGACAGATTCGCCCCTGGTGGTGTTGTGTCTGCACAGGGGCGAATCTGACTGGTACCGCAATGCGCCCTCGGCAGGACTCGAACCTGCGACACCTGCCTCCGGAGGGCAGTGCTCTATCCGCTGAGCTACGAGGGCTTGTCGCTGCGGACGATCGTCAGCTTAGCGCACCCGGTGAGGCGGGTGCGGCGGGGGTCGGCTTAGTGCGGCCGCCCTGTTCACGGCTGCTGTACGACCAGATGGGAACAAGGGAATCTTTCTGTCACCGTTGACGCGGAGGCTGCTGCTGGGGTTGCATTCATGCATACTTCGCTATGTGTCGGGACGGGCGCGAGGAGGACAGTCGATGGGGCACGGACACGGGCACGGCTCCGCAGCCGATGCGATCAGCGCGTCCGGACGGTACGTGCGCCGGTTGGCTGCCTCGTTCGCGATCCTGCTGGCCTTCTTCCTCCTCGAGGCTCTCGTCGGCTTCCTCACCTCGTCGCTGGCCCTGTTGTCCGATGCCGGGCACATGCTCACCGACGTGCTCGGCGTCGGGATGGCGCTGGCAGCCATCACCGCGGCCCGGCGGCCCACCGAGAGCAAGCGAACCTTCGGGCTGTACCGCATGGAGGTGCTGGCCGCGCTCGCCAATGCCGTGCTGCTGTTCGGCGTCGCCGGCTACATCCTCTACGAGTCCGCGGCTCGGTTCCTGGAGCCACCGCAGGTCGCGGGCGTGCCGATGATGCTGACCGCGTTGGCCGGACTCGCCGCCAACCTGGTCGTGTTCGCGCTGCTGCGGCAGGGGGCGAACGAGAGCCTGAACGTCCGCGGCGCCTACCTCGAGGTTCTGGCCGACACCATCGGGTCGGTCGGGGTGCTCGTCGGCGGCCTGGTGTCCTGGGCTTTCGGCTGGTACCTGGCCGACCCGATCGTCGCGGTCGCCGTCGGCTTGTTCGTCCTGCCGCGCACCTGGAAGCTCGCCCGGCAGGCGCTGCGGATCCTCGTCCAGCAAGCCCCGGAGGGCGTCGACGTGGTGCAGCTTCGCGCCGATCTGGCCGCGCTGCCGTCGGTAACCGAGGTGCACGACCTGCACGTCTGGACGCTGACATCGGGTATGGAGGTCGCCTCCGCGCACCTGACCACGGCGTCCTCCGCCGACCACAGCGGCGTGCTGGTGGCGGCCCAGCGCCTGCTTTCCGAGCGCTACCGGATCGACCACGCGACGCTGCAGGTCGAACCCGCCGAATGCGCCAAGCGCTGCCAGGCCCTCACCTGGTGATCAGCACCGGGGCGTGACAGGAAAGTTCCCATACTGCAACCCCCGGGCACGGGGTGGTCGTGCCTCGGGAGTGACAGAAAAGTTCCCTTGCTCAGGTCAGGGAAGGGGCTGGGCTCCGCGTTCTGTGAGCATTGTTCGCATCAGGGTGCTCTCGGTGCTCTGGGAGCCCAGCATGTTCTTCGCGAGTTCCCGGACCGCGGGGAGGGCGGCGTGGCGGGAACCGTAGTCGGCCATCGCCGATCCGCCTTCGTGGTGGCGGAGCATGAGCTGCAGGAAGTAGACGTCGAACTCCGGGCCGCGCAGGGACTGCAGGCGGGAGAGCTCGGCGCTGGTGGCCATGCCGGGCATCAGGGCCCCCGGCTGCGTGGCCGCGGGGCCGCTGCCGTGGGCGTGGCCGCCTTCGTCGGTCATCCACTGCATGGGCGGACCGCTGGACTGGGCGGGCTGGCCCCACAGGCTCAGCCAGCCCTGCATCCGGCCGATCTGGTCGCGCTGGTTGGTCTCGATGTCGAACGCCAGCTGCCGCACCGCCACGTCGGCGGCGCGCTCCCGGGCGAGCGTCGCCATGGTGACCGCCTGCTGGTGGTGGGTGGTCATGTCCTGGGCGAAGCCGATGTCGACCGCGCTCGGCTGTGGTTCGGCCCGGTCGAACGACGGCAGCCGGATGAGCAGTCCGAGCGCCGCCCCCAGCAGCAGGAGGGCCACCGCCGCCGCGACCGCCACGAAGATGCGGGCCGGGAGAGGGTGTCGTGCTTCAGACACGGCTCACTGGCCCATCTGGCCGGTGGCCGGGGTGGCGCCGCGGCCGTCCATGGTGACCGCGCCCGGGCCGGGCGGGGTCGGGTCGAACTTCGGCGGGTCGTTGGTGTTGAACGCGCCCGGGAATGCCTGGCAGGAGCCGCCGATCTCCGGGTACACGCCGTTGTTGTTCAGCCGCAGCGCGGTGATGAACTGGTCGATACGCGGGTCGTCGGCCGTGTCGACCTTGAGCTGGTGGCCCCAGGACTGCAGCGAGATGGGGGTGTCCAGGCCGGGGTACGGCGACATCATCGTGTAGGGCTTGCCTTCGACGCGGGCCTTGAGCCGCTCCAGCCCGGCCTCGTCGACACGCTCCGGGTTGTAGGCGATCCACACCGCGCCGTGCTCGAGGGAGTGGACCATGTTCTCGGTGCGCACCGGCTCGGGGTAGACCACGCCCGTGCAGTCGGCCCAGATGCCGTCGTGTGGGCCGCCGAACGGTGGGGTGTGGTCGTAGGCGACGCGCTGGTCCGGGCGGACGTGCATCTGCCCGGGGTAGTTGACGATGGTCACACCGGGGATGGTCTTGGAGGGGTCCGGGTTCTGCGGCGAGGGCCGGAACGGGGCGGTGACCTTCTCTGCCTCGGCCTGGGCCTGTCGCACCGACTCCTGTGCCGACCACCGGCTGTACGCGTAGCCGAAGATCACGGCCGCGAACACCACCACGACGGTGACGGCGGAGATCAGCATCCAGGGGATCGACCGCTGATGCACCGCGGCGCCGCGCACCGTTTTGTTCTTCTTGTTCGCCATGCTGTTCGCAAACCTCGTCTCGCCTGGAACCACCGGGTACCCGGCCCGCCAGTGTAGAGATTGCCGGTGCCGCGGGTGGCTGTTCGTCTTATGCTCGCCACCACGTTCTCACATCTGTGTGATCGTGTGATCACTCCCCGTGGTCCACGCTGCTCGTGACTGCCATACCCGTTGGCTGAGCAGCGGCGACGCTTCCCTAGACTTCATGAGGTGACTCCCGCCGCGCTCGCTGAACTGGTTCGCAACACCGCCGTCGAGGTCCTCGCCGCCCGGGGCCTGGACCCCTCCGTGCTGCCCGAAGCGGTGACCGTGGAGCGACCCCGCAACCCCGAGCACGGGGACTACGCGACGAACCTGGCGATGCAGGTCGCGAAGAAGGTCGGGGTGGCGCCGCGCGACCTGGCGACCTGGCTGGCGCAGGCGCTGACCGGGCAGGACGCCATCGACTCGGTCGACGTGGCCGGGCCGGGCTTTCTGAACCTCCGGCTGGCCGCCGACGCGCAGGGCCAGATCGTGCGTGAGGTCATCACGCGCGCCGCCGACTACGGTCGCGGCGACCTGTACCGGGGGCTGAAGGTCAACCTGGAGTTCGTCTCGGCCAACCCCACCGGACCGATCCACCTGGGTGGCACCCGGTGGGCCGCGGTGGGCGACGCCCTCGGCCGGGTGCTGGCCGCGCAGGGCGCCGAGGTGACCCGCGAGTACTACTTCAACGACGCCGGCGCCCAGATCGACCGGTTCGTGCGGTCGCTGATCGCCGCCGCGAAGGGCGAGCCGACCCCGGAGGACGGCTACGGCGGCGACTACATCAACGACATCGCCGCCGCGGTGCTCAAGGCCGAGCCGACGGCTCTGCAACTGCCCGCCGACGAGCAGCACGAGACGTTCCGCCGCGTCGGCGTGGGCCTGATGTTCGACGAGATCAAGCAGAGCCTGCACGAGTTCGGCACGCACTTCGACGTGTTCTTCCACGAGGACTCGCTGCACACCTCCGGGGCGGTCGCCGAGTCGGTCGAGCAGCTGAAGAAGTCCGGGCACGTCTACTTCGCCGACGGCGCCTGGTGGCTGCGTTCCACCGAGTTCGGCGACGACAAGGACCGGGTGCTGATCAAGAGCGACGGCGCGCCCGCCTACATCGCCGGCGACGTGGCCTACCTGCGCGACAAGCGCAACCGGGGGTTCGACCTGTGCATCTACATGCTGGGCGCGGACCACCACGGCTACGTCGCCCGGTTGAAGGCGGCCGCCGCCGCGTTCGGTGACGACCCGGCCGTCGTCGAGGTACTCATCGGACAGATGGTGAACCTGGTGCGCGACGGCAAACCGGTGCGGATGAGCAAGCGTGCCGGCACCGTGGTCACCCTGGAGGACCTGGTGGACGCGGTCGGCGTGGACGCCGCCCGCTACTCGCTGATCCGGTCCTCGGTGGACTCGGCCGTGGACATCGACCTGGACCTGATCAGCAAGCGCACCAACGAGAACCCGGTCTTCTACGTGCAGTACGCGCACGCCCGGTTGTCCTCGTTGCAGCGCAACGCCGCCGCGCTCGGCATCGAGCGGGGATCGGTGGACGACGCCGACCTGTCGCTGCTCACCCACGATCGTGAGGGCGACCTGATCCGCACCCTCGGCGAGTACCCGCGGGTGGTGCGGTCGGCCGCCCAGCTGCGGGAACCGCACCGGGTGGCCCGCTACCTGGAGGACGTGGCCAGCGCCTACCACAAGTTCTACGACGCGTGCCGCGTGCTGCAGCCCGGTGACGACCAGGCGAGCCCGTTGACCATCGCGCGGTTGCAGCTGTGCGAGGCGACGCGCCAGGTCCTGGCCAACGGCCTCGGGCTGCTCGGCGTCAGCGCGCCGGAGCAGATGTAACCGGGCCGAGCCCTCCGGGAACCCCAGACACCCACGGCCTGTCCAGCGGCAGGCTGCGCGAAGGAGCTTCAGATGCGCGCCCATCCCGCCGGGCCGCGGCACGCCGACGTCGTGCCGGCCGGCAACACCGCAGGACCCGCCCCGGCCGACACCGCCGACCTCGACCACCTGCACCCGCAGGTGTGGCCGCGCCACAGCGAGCGCGGCGCCGACGGTGCCGTCCGCTTCGCCGGCATCGACGTCCGCGAGCTGGCCGAGCGGTTCGGCACCCCGCTGTTCGTGCTCGACGAGGACGACTTCCGGTCCCGCTGCCGCGACTACGCCGAGGCGTTCGGCGACCCGGCGTCGGTGCACTACGCCTCGAAGGCGTTCCTGTGCACCGAGGTCGCGCGGTGGGTCGCCGCGGAGGGCCTGAGTCTGGACGTGTGCAGCGGCGGTGAACTGGCCGTGGCGCTGCGCGCCGGGTTCCCGCCGGAGCGGATCACCTTCCACGGCAACAACAAGTCCGTCGCCGAGCTGGCCGCCGCCGTGGAGGCCGGGGTCGGTTCGGTGGTGCTGGACTCGTTCCACGAGATCACCCGGCTGGACCACGTCGCCACCGAGCGGGGGGTGCGCCAGAACGTCCTGGTGCGGGTCACCGTGGGTGTGGAGGCGCACACCCATGAGTTCATCGCCACCGCGCACGAGGACCAGAAGTTCGGGTTCTCGCTGGCCAACGGTCAGGCCGCGGAAGCGGTGCGCCGGGTGCTCAAGGCGGACTCGCTCGTGCTGACCGGGCTGCACAGCCACATCGGTTCGCAGATCTTCGACGTGGACGGCTTCGAGCTGGCCGCCCACCGGGTGGTGCGGCTGCTGGCCGAGCTGCGCGAGGAGCACGGCGCCGAAGCCCTCGCCACGGTATCCACTGTGGACCTCGGTGGTGGGTTGGGCATCGCCTACACGGCCGAGGACGACCCGCTGCCGCCGGACCAGCTGGCCGTCCGGCTGCGCGAGATCGTCAGCAAGGAGGCCGACAACGCCGGCATCCCGGTGCCGAAGATCGCCGTGGAGCCCGGGCGCGCCATCGTCGGGCCCGGCATGGTCACCGTCTACGAGGTCGGCACCATCAAGGACGTGACCGTGGGCGGCGACGTGCAGCGCAAGTACGTCAGCGTCGACGGCGGCATGAGTGACAACATCCGCACGTCGCTGTACGACGCGGTCTACGACTGCCGGCTGGTGTCGCGCCGCGCCGAGGCACCCCCCGCGCTGTCCCGCATCGTGGGCAAGCATTGTGAGTCCGGTGACGTAGTGGTGCGCGACTGCTGGCTGTCGGAGGACATTGCTCCGGGGGACCTGCTCGCGGTGGCCGCCACCGGCGCGTACTGCTACGTGATGGCCAGCAACTACAACCGCCTGCCCAAGCCGCCCGTGGTGGCGGTCCGCGAGGGCGAGGCGCGGTTGCTGCTGCGCAGGGAGACCGAGGACGACCTGCTCCGGCTGGAGGTGTGAGTGATCCAGGACCGTGAACCGATCAGGGTCGCGCTGTTGGGGTGCGGCACCGTCGGGACCGAGGTGCTCAGGCTGCTGCAGGACCAGCCGGAGGAGTTCGCGGCGCGCACCGGTGCGCCGATGCAGGTCACCGGGGTCGCGGTGCGCCGCCCGCACAAGCACCCGGAGGTGCCGCAGCACCTGCTCACCACCGACGCGCAGGCGCTGGTGGACGGCGACGTCGACGTGGTGGTGGAGCTGATCGGCGGCATCGAGCCGGCCCGGTCACTGCTGCTGAGCGCGCTGAAATCCGGCAAGTCGGTGGTGACCGCGAACAAGGCGCTGCTGGCCGAGCACGGCTCGGAGCTGTACGCGGCGGCCGACGCCGCCGGTGCCGACATCTACTTCGAGGCCGCGGTGGCCGGGGCCATCCCGCTGCTGCGGCCGCTGCGCGAGTCGCTGGCCGGGGACCGGATCAACCGGGTCATGGGCATCGTCAACGGCACCACGAACTACATCCTGTCGGCGATGGACTCCACCGGTGCCGGCTACGCCGAGACGCTGGACGAGGCCGGTCGGCTGGGCTACGCCGAGGCGGACCCGACCGCCGACGTGGACGGTTTCGACGCCGCCGCCAAGGCCGCCATCCTCGCCTCGCTGGCCTTCCACACCCGGGTCACCGCCAGCGACGTCTACCGGGAGGGCATCTCGGGGGTCACCCCCGGTGACATCGCCGCGGCCCGCGCCCTGGACCGCACCGTGAAGCTGCTGGCGATCTGTGAGCGGGTGGTCGACGAGGACGGCACCGAGTCGGTGTCGGCGCGCGTGCACCCGGCGATGATTCCGCGCAGCCACCCGCTGGCCGGGGTCGGCGACGCCTTCAACGCGGTGTTCGTCGAGGCCGAGGCCGCCGGGCAGCTGATGTTCTACGGGCAGGGCGCCGGTGGGGCGCCGACGGCCAGCGCGGTACTCGGCGACCTTGTCGCGGTGGCCCGCAATCTCGTCGTGGCGGGCAAGGGCCCGCGGGAGTCGGCGCACGCGCAGCTGCCGATGCGCCCGATGGGCCGCACCCCGACCCGCTACCACATCAGCCTCGCGGTGGCCGACAGGCCGGGCGTGCTCTCGCAGGTCGCGGCCACCTTCAACGAGCACGATGTGAGCATTTCGGTGGTGCGTCAGCAGGGGCGCGGCGCGGAGGCCAGCCTCGTGGTGGTCACCCACACCGCCCCCGACGCCGCACTCAGGTCCACAGTGGACAAGATCGCGCAGCTCCCGGTGGTGCGCGAGGTGGTCAGCGTGATGCGCGTGGAAGGTGAACCGTCGTGACGAACATCCAGCCTTCGGCGGGGCTCGGTGCGCCCGTGGCCTCCGGGCCCGGTTGGCCCGGCCTGATCGAGGCGTACCGGGACCGCGTGCCCGTGCCGGACGGGGCGCGCATCGTAACCCTGCAGGAGGGCAACACCCCGCTGGTGCCCGCGCCCCACCTCTCGGAGCTCACCGGCAGCACCGTCTACCTGAAGGTGGAGGGCGCCAACCCCACCGGGTCGTTCAAGGACCGCGGTATGACCGTGGCCATCACCTACGCGCTGGCCGAGGGCAGCAAGGCGGTCATCTGTGCCTCCACCGGCAACACCTCCGCCTCGGCCGCCGCGTACGCCGCGCGCGCCGGGCTGACCTCGGCGGTGCTGGTGCCGCAGGGCAAGATCGCGATGGGCAAGCTGGCGCAGGCCGTCGTGCACGGTGCGCGGATCCTGCAGGTGCAGGGCAACTTCGACGACTGCCTGGAACTGGCCCGCAAGACCGCCGCCGAACACCCGGTCACCCTGGTCAACTCGGTCAACCCGGTGCGCCTGGAGGGGCAGAAGACGGCCTCCTTCGAGATCTGCGACGTGCTCGGCCGGGCGCCCGACGTGCACTGCCTGCCGGTCGGCAACGCCGGAAACATCACCGCCTACTGGAAGGGCTACACCGAGTACGCCGCCGACGGTGTGATTGATGCCACACCACGGATGTTCGGGTTCCAGGCTGCCGGTGCTGCGCCGCTGGTGCACGGCCAGCCGGTCGCCAACCCGGAGACCGTCGCGACCGCCATCCGGGTGGGCAGCCCCGCCTCGTGGGCGGGCGCGGTGAAGGCCAAGGACGAGTCGGGTGGGCTGTTCGCCGCCGTGACTGACGAGCAGATCCTCGCCGCCTACCGGCTGCTGGCCGCCCGGGAGGGCGTGTTCGTCGAACCCGCCTCCGCGTCCAGTGTCGCCGGGCTGCTGGCCACCGCCGCCGACGGCCGCCTGCCCGCCGGGTCCATCGTGGTGTGCACGGTGACCGGGCACGGTCTCAAGGACCCGGACACCGCGCTGGCCGGCATGGTCGACGTCGAGCCGCTGCCGGTGGACCCCGGTGCGGTGGCCACCGCGCTGGAACTGGCATGACCGGACTGCCCACCTCGGCCGTCCGGGTGACGGTGCCGGCCTCGACCGCGAACCTCGGTTCCGGGTTCGACACCCTCGGCCTGGCGCTCGCCCTGCACGACGAGGTCCACGTGCGGATCGTCGAGGGCGAGCCGGGCACCGCGCAGGTCACGGTCGAGGGCCAGGGCGTCGGCGCGGTACCCACCGACGAGCGACACCTGGTGGCGCGAGTCGTCCACGAGGCGTTGGTCGAACTGGGTTTCCGCCCGCCGGCGCTGCGATTGCACTGCCGCAACACCATTCCGCACTCGCGGGGCCTCGGCTCCTCGGCGGCGGCCATCGTCGCCGGCGTTGCCGCCGCCTTCGAGCTGGCCGGATTCGACCTGCGCGACAAGGACAACGCCGAGCGCGCGCTGCAGCTCGCCGCGGCCCGCGAGGGCCACGCGGACAACGCTGCGGCGAGCCTGCTTGGCGGGTTCGTCGTGGCCTGGCAGGAATCTGGCTGCTTCCGGGCGGTGCGCATGCAGCCGCACCCGGACGTCGCGCCGATCGTCCTTGTCCCCCAGGTGGAGTCGGCCACGCACACCACGCGCGGCCTGCTCCCCGAACGGGTACCGCACGTCGACGCCGCGTTCGCCGCCAGCCGCGCGGCGCTGGCCGTGCACGCCGTGACCCGTGACCCCGACCTGCTGCTGGCCGCCACCGACGACCGGCTGCACCAGGACTACCGGGAGCCGGCCTGGCCGGACACGATCGCGCTGGTCCGCGCGCTGCGGTCGGCGGGGATCGCGGCGGCGGTGTCCGGCGCGGGACCGACGGTGCTGGCGTTCCCGCCCGGCGGGCAACTTCCCGCCGGCCTTGCCCCGAACGGTTTCCAGATGCTGCACCTGCCGGTCGACCTGAACGGGGTCAGGGTCAGCACGGGCTAACCGGAGCGGGGCCGGGCGGCGAAAGCCCTGTTCACGGCCCCGCACGCGGCACCTTGCGTGGGAGTGGTACAAAGGAGGTGTCGTCGACTGCGAACAGCGGTCACCCCCCGGTTCCCAGCCAGCCCAGTTCGCATCCGGACGGGGCTCGTCCAGGCCGGGTCGCATCCAGGGCCGTGGTGCCGGGGCGGTGTATTGCTGCTGGTGGTTGTCGACGGCGCGATCGACGTGGGCGTGCCACACGCCCAGGGGGTTGTTGCACCCGAACTACGGGGCGTCTACCCTCAAGGTCAATCAGTCACCGCGCCCAGGGCGCCGGTGCCGTGTTCGGAACATCGTTTTCCGGACCGCATCTCCCGCTGTGAATTGAGCTCCGCCCGCGACGGGTGAAGATCAACTTACGGCGATCGCGGTGACCGAGGCAGGAGTTGTCAACTCAATTGCGTTCGCTCCGGGACGATCGGCGGCGCAGCCGTTGCCGATGTCGGGGTGGGGGCTCTAAGTTCCACGATGCGCCCACCAGTCACCGGGGCGCGAACGAGTCGGGGATTCCTGAAACGAGGCGGCAGCGGGGCGTGCATCGGCACGTGTGGATCGGAGTGGATGCGTCGCACATGGACCACGCGAGCCGGGTACCTCCCACCGCCCGGTGCTGCTGGTTCCCGGAACCAACGACGTCGGTCGTGCCGCGTGCGCGTGTGAAATCCGACCGGCACAAGGGCTGGTAGCACACACCGGCCGCCCGCACTTCCGAGCGGGCGGGCAATCCGCTGGGCCGCGTAGGAGGCGCGGTCCGGTCAGGAAGGACATTCGTGAGCAATACCGAACTGTTGAGCAGCGAGGCGGCCAACGGCACCTCTTCGGCTGGCCAGCAGGCTTCCGAGGCCAACGGCACCCCGCGGCGACGTGGCGGACTCTCCGGCATGGTTCTGGCCGAGCTGCGCCAACTCGCGGGGGAACTGGGGATCGAGACCGGTGGCCTGCGCAAGGGAGACCTGATCGCCGCCATCAAGGAGAAGCAGGGCGGTACCACGGCACCGAAGTCCCGGGCCACCAAGAAGACCCAGACCCGGGCCGAGGAAGCCCCCGCGGCCACCACCAAGGCCCACCAGCCTGCGCTCGACGAGGCCGACAGCGAGCCCGCCGCGCGTGAGGACCAGGGCGAACCGACCAGCAACGGGGCCGCGCCCACCCGCACCCGCTCGCGGCGGCAGCAGGCCGCCGAGACCGCCGGTGACGACGAGAGCCGGCGCAGCAGCCGCCGCCGTCGCTCGTCCGGGCGTGCTGCGGCCGCCACCGAGTCGGGTGGTGCCGAAGAGGCGCGGACCGCCGAGCGCAAGCCGGAAACCCGCGACAACAACCGGGCGGAGACCCGCCAGGAGAGCCGACCGGAGGAGGACGACGAGGGCGGTCGTCGCGGTCGCGGTCGCCGGTTCCGGGACCGCCGCCGCAACCGCGGCCGCGGTGAGGGCGGCGAGCCCGAGGTCCGCGAGGACGACGTGCTGCTGCCGGTGGCCGGCATCCTGGACGTGCTGGAGAACTACGCGTTCGTGCGGACCTCCGGTTACCTCGCCGGGCCGAACGACGTGTACGTGTCGCTGTCGCTGGTCCGCAAGTACGGGCTGCGCCGCGGCGACGCGATCAAGGGCGTCATCCGGCAGCCGCGGGAGGGCGAGCAGCAGCGACAGAAGTTCAACCCGCTGGTGCGCGTCGACTCCATCAACGGCCTGGAGCCCGAGGCGGCCCGCAACCGCCCCGAGTTCCACAAGCTGACCCCGCTGTACCCGAACGAGCGGTTGCGGCTGGAGACCGAGCCGCACAACCTGACCGGCCGGATCATCGACCTGGTGATGCCCGTCGGCAAGGGGCAGCGCGCGCTGATCGTCTCGCCGCCGAAGGCCGGTAAGACGATGGTGCTGCAGGCGATCGCCAACGCGATCACCACCAACAACCCCGAGTGCCACCTGATGGTCGTCCTCGCCGACGAGCGACCGGAAGAGGTCACCGACATGCAGCGCTCGGTCAAGGGCGAGGTCATCGCCTCGACCTTCGACCGGCCGCCGTCGGACCACACCACGGTCGCCGAGCTGTCCATCGAGCGAGCCAAGCGGCTGGTGGAGATGGGCCACGACGTGGTCGTCCTGCTGGACTCGATCACCCGACTGGGCCGCGCCTACAACCTGGCGGCCCCGGCGTCCGGGCGCATCCTGTCCGGTGGTGTGGACTCCACCGCGCTGTACCCGCCGAAGCGGTTCCTCGGCGCGGCCCGCAACATCGAGAACGGCGGCTCGCTGACCATCTTCGCCACGGCGCTGGTGGAGACCGGGTCCACCATGGACACGGTCATCTTCGAGGAGTTCAAGGGCACCGGCAACGCCGAGCTGAAGCTGGACCGCAAGCTCGCGGACAAGCGGCTGTTCCCGGCGGTGGACGTGGACTCCTCCAGCACCCGTAAGGACGAGATCCTGCTCTCGCCCGACGAACTGGCCGTCACCCACAAGCTGCGCCGGGTGCTCGCCGCGCTCGACACGCAGCAGGCGCTGGAACTCCTGCAGGACCGGCTGCGCAAGACGCGCACCAACATCGAGTTCCTGATGCAGGTCGCCAAGACCACCCCGGGCAAGGACGACGACTGACGCCGTCCCGCCCGACACGACCAGGGCCCGCACCCACCCGGTGCGGGCCCTGGTCGCGTTCGCGGGGCCGGTGACCTGCACAAGGGAACCTTCCTGCCGCTCGTGACAGGAAGGTTCCCCTGCTTCCGTCACCGATCAGGCTCGGGTGCACTCCGGCAGGTCGCAGTCCTGGTAGGCGCGGACCAGCAGCGCCGCCAGCAGGGCGAAGGCGACGGGGCCGACGGTGAGCGCGGCCACCACCGGCAGTTCCAGGCCGGGCAGGGCGAGGGCGCACACCAGCATCAGCAGCGGGTAGCTGAACCGCAGGCCGCGGCGCTGCCAGCGGAACGTCCAGCGCACGTGGTTGGCGCTGAGCATGCTCAGCGCGGCGGCGAAGCCGAACAGCAGGGGCGCGGACAGGCTCAGCTCCTGGTCCAGCGTCCGGTCGTGGCTCAGCAGCACGTCGAGCAGGGCCGCGACGCCGGCGGCGCTGCCGACGAACAGCAGCGGGAGGGACACCCATGACCGCACCGTGAGCTTTCCCAGGACCGAACACAGCAGCACGCCATCGAGGATGACGGCGGCATCCGGCCGAACGCACCCTCGTGGCGAACCCGCTCGGCGGGCGGTTCGTTTCCTGCGCCGGACGGTCCTGGCGGTGCGGCGAACGGCGGCCGGGAATATCGCCCCCGACCCCTGCGTTGCAGGTCGCGAGCCTTGGTCTGGCAGAATGCAAGGCTGATCCCGGCACCGGTTCACCGCGCGGCAACGGCCAGCGGACCCGGCGGCCCATGACGAGAGGACGAGCCGTTGAAGAGTGGTATTCACCCCGAGTACGTGGTGACGCAGGTCACCTGCGGCTGCGGCAACAGCTTCACCACCCGCAGCACCCGCACCACCGGCCAGATCACCGTCGAGGTGTGCTCCAACTGCCACCCGTTCTACACGGGCAAGCAGAAGATCCTGGACACCGGCGGCCGCGTGGCGCGCTTCGAGGCCCGCTACGGCAAGCGCCAGAAGACGCAGAAGTAGCTGCGCCGACGGCGCCCGTCCCCCGCTGCGGCGTGGGACGGGCGCCGTTGTTGCGTTTGGTGCCAGGACGTCCGCAGCCAGCAGAAGAGGATCGCCAGTGGAGACGACGAAGCTCGAAGGGCTGCTCGCCGAGTACGCCGAGCTGGAGCAGCGGCTGGCTGATCCCGGCGTGCACGCCGACCAGGCGAAGGCACGCAAGCTCGGCCGCCGCTACGCCGAGCTGACCCCGATCGTGCGCGCCGCCCGGGAACTCGACCAAGTCCGGTCGGATCTGGAGACGGCCCGCGAGTTCGCCGCCGAGGACGCCGCCTTCGCCGCGGAGGCCGAGCGGCTCGCCGAGTCGGTGCCTGCTCTGGAGGCCAGGCTCACCGAGCTGCTGCTGCCGCGCGACCCGCACGACGGTTCGGACGTGCTGCTGGAAATCAAGTCCGGGGAGGGCGGCGAGGAGTCCGCGCTGTTCGCCGGGGACCTGCTGCGCATGTACCTGCGGTTCGCGGAGCGCCAGGGCTGGCGGGCCGAGGTGCTCGACGCCACCGGATCGGACCTGGGCGGCTACAAGGACGTCACGCTGGCCATCAAGGGCCGCAGCGGCGACACCAGCCCGGACGGGGTGTGGTCGCGGCTGAAGTTCGAAGGCGGTGTGCACCGCGTGCAGCGGGTGCCGGTCACCGAGTCGCAGGGCCGCGTGCACACCTCCGCGGCCGGGGTGCTGGTGTACCCGGAGCCGGAGGAGGTCGAGGTCGAGGTCGACGAGAAGGACCTCCGCATCGACGTGTACCGGTCCTCGGGCCCCGGCGGGCAGAGCGTGAACACCACCGACTCGGCGGTGCGGGTCACCCACCTGCCGACCGGCATCGTGGTGTCCTGCCAGAACGAGAAGTCGCAGCTGCAGAACAAGCAGCGCGCCATCCAGGTGCTCAAGGCCCGGCTGCAGGCGCTCGCCGAGGAGGAGGCGGAGCGGGAGGCCGCGGAGGCGCGGCGCAGCCAGGTCCGCACCGTGGACCGCTCCGAACGCATCCGCACCTACAACTTCCCGGAGAACCGGATCTCCGACCACCGGGTGAACTACAAGGCATACAACCTCGACCAGGTCCTCGACGGCGACCTGGACGCGGTTCTCGACGCGCTCGTCGCCGCCGACCGACGGGAACGCCTCGCGCGGTGAGCCTCCGGTGCCCGCTCCGACCAGCGCCCGGCGACCCGGCGCGCGGGTCAGCGCTTCCGCAGCACAGCCCGCCGGGCCTTCTAAGCTGGCCGGTGTGACCCGACAGCCCCTGCGCCTGGCCATCCTTGAGGCGGAACGCGTTTTGTCCGCGGCGGGTGTGGTGAGCCCGCGCACCGATGCGGAGCTGCTCGCAGCTCACCTGCTCGGCGTGGAGCGCACCAAACTGATGATGGTGCCGCTGGTCGACCCGCCCGTGGTGCAGGCACTGCACGAGCTGGTGCGGCGCCGCGCGGCGCGGGAGCCGCTGCAGCACATCACCGGAACGGCTTCGATCGGAAACGTGACGCTCAACGTCGGGCCGGGCGTGTTCGTGCCGCGCCCGGAGACCGAACTGCTGCTGGCGTGGGGCCTGGCGACGCTGGAGGGCGTCGACCGACCGATCGTGGTGGATCTCTGCACAGGGTCCGGTGCGCTCGCGTTGGCGGTCGCCAACGCTCGCCCCGACGCCGCGGTGCACGCCGTCGAGAAGGACCCGACCGCGCTGTCGTGGGCGCGGCGCAACGCCGACCAGCAGGCGCAGGCCGGGGACACCCCGGTCCGCCTGTACTCGGGTGACATCACCGACCCGATGCTGTTCATGGAGCTGGAGGGCCTGGTCGACCTGGTGCTGTGCAACCCGCCGTACGTGCCGGAGGGCACCCCGGTGCCGCCCGAGGTGCGCGACCACGACCCGTACGATGCGGTGTTCGCCGGGCGGGACGGGCTGGATGTGGTGCGGCACGTGGTCGCCTGCGCAGCCCGGTTGCTCAAGCCGGGCGGGGGAGTGGCCATCGAACACGACGACACTCACGGCGGCTCGGTGCCCGCCCTGCTGCGGGCCCGCCGCGTCCTCACCGACGTCGAGGAGCACACCGACCTGGCGGGCCGCCCCCGCTTCGCCACGGCCCGCCGAACCCGCCCCGAAGCGTGACCTGAAAATCTCCGCTCCCGCGCCCCTCGTGCGGCCGGTGGCAGGAAGGTTCCCTTGCTCACCTGCAGGCACCGGGCGGCGCCGTGGGGCGAGTGGCAGGAAAGTTCCCTTGCTCCACTGGCGGTCGCCGTGGCGCCGTGGGGCGAGTGGCAGGAAAGTTCCCTTGCTCCGGTCAGCCGTGGGTGTTGACGAATTCGCGGAGGAGGGCGTTGAACTCGTTGGGCTTCTCCCGGTTGGGCCAGTGGCCCGCTCCGGTGACGATCCGGAGGGTGGAGCCGGGGATCGCCCGGGCCGCGTCCTGGGCCGCCGACAGCGGCACGATGGCGTCGCGTTCACCGTGGACGATCATGACCGGGCAGTGAATGCGGCTGACGTCCGGCAGGTGGTTGATGCGCATCGAGCGGCTGTCCACGGCGTCGGCGTGCCAGTCGGCGAACACCGAGCCGCGCGCCGCGGCTTCCGCGCGCACCTCGTCGACAATGGACTCCAGGTCCGGCACTTGGTGGTCGCCAGCGAAGAACAGCCGGGTGAGCATCCAGCGGACCAGGGACCGGTTGAGCCGCAGGAGTCTCGCCGCCGCCGGCCCGGCGAACCGGGATCGCAACAGCAGGTGGGTCAGCAGGTGCCGGGGCAGCCGGTGTTGCAGCCCGGTGCTGTCCACAAGCACCAGTCCCCGCACTCGCTGCGGATTGCGCAGCGTGAACCCGGTGGCGATGCTGCCGCCCATGGAGAGGCCGACCAGGGTCGCCTCGGGCACCTGCCAGGCGTCCAGCAGCCAGCGCAGCACCTCCTCGAAGGTGCGCTGGTTGGCTCGTCCCCGCCACGGCATGCTGCCGCCCTGCCCGGGCAGGTCCGGGGTGAACACCCGGTGGTCGGCGGCGAGCACACCGATCGCGTGGCGCCAGCTGATCAGGGCGTTGTCCGGCCCGCCGCCGTGCAGCAGGACGATCGCCGGCCCGGCGGATCCGGCCCGGTAGTAGCGGATCTTGCCGGCGGGGAACTCGATGTGGTCGACCTCGACACCCTGGGGTGGGGCGGTCATGCTCTCTCTCCTCGTGCTCGCTTGGTGTTGTGCCGCGTCCGGCTGACGTCCCAGCGCCACGGACGTTGTCCGGTCCGCGAGCACACCCAACGGATCTCAGTCGAGCGCACCGGTGTTACGCCTGTGGCCCGTGGGGTGCCGCCGGTCGGGTGGGTGCGGCGGCGGCCGGTGCACACCTGCGCGGGTCCGAGGTCCGCCGAAGCCCCTCGCGCCCCGCACGAATGGTCCCGGACGGTGATCCGCCGCACCACTCGAACGGGCCGCAAGCGAGCGTGCCAGGATGCCAGTCGTGAGCGCCGTCTATGACTGCAGGACCCCAGCCGGCCGCGAAGAGGGGCTGGCCGCCGCCGCCAACACGGTTCGCGCGGGAGGCTTGGTCGTGCTGCCCACCGACACGGTGTACGGCATCGGCGCGGATGCCTTCGACGCCACCGCGGTGCACGCGCTGCTGGCCGCCAAGGGGCGCGGTCCGGACATGCCGGTGCCCGTGCTGGTCGGCTCCTGGTCCACTGTGGATGGGCTGGTGATGTCGGTGCCGCAACAGGCGCGGGCCCTGATCGAGGCATTCTGGCCGGGCGGCCTGTCCCTGGTGCTGCCGCAGGCGCCGTCGTTGAACTGGGACCTGGGCAACACGCGGGGCACGGTGAACCTGCGGATGCCGCTGCACCCGGTGGCCCTGGACCTGCTGCGGGAGGTCGGCCCGATGGCCGTCTCCAGCGCCAACCGCACCGGTCAGCCACCGGCGAGCACCGTGGCCGAGGCCCGCGAGCAGCTGGGCGACTCGGTGCAGGTGTACCTCGACGGCGGGCCGTCGGGGGAACCGGTGGCCTCCACGATCATCGACCTGACCCAGGGGTGGCCGCGGGTGCTGCGGGAGGGTGCGGTGAGCCTGTCCGAGGTGTCCGAAGTGCTCGGTGAGGACGTCGAAGCGGACCGGTGACAGCGGCCGCGGCGGGGGCCGATAGCGTTAGTGCCCGAAATCCGCCACGTGGGAAGCGATGAGGAGCGCCGGGCTTGAGAACTCCGTTCTGGGGGCTGGACGCCGACGACCCGCAGAGGAGCGGGTGAGCCGCCGGTATGGACAACGCATCCTGGGCTCCGGTGGGGCTGCCCGCCCGCGAATACCTGCTCGTGCTGCTGACCGCTGCGGCAACCACGTTCCTGCTGACCGGGCTGGTGCGGTTGCTGGCGATCCGCGTCGGCGCGGTCGCCTACCCGCGCCAGCGGGACGTGCACGTGACCCCGATGCCCCGGATGGGCGGGGTGGCCATGTACGGCGGGGTGCTGGCGGCGATGTTCCTGGCCGCCAACCTGCCCGCGCTGTCCCGTAGCTTCGACTACTCCAAGGATGCGCTCGCGGTGATCGCCGCCGGCGGGTTGATCGTGGCGGTCGGCGCGCTCGACGACCGGTTCGAGCTGGATTCGCTGACCAAGCTGGCCGGGCAGGTCACCGCGTCCGGGATCCTGGTGCTGCTGGGCGTGCAGTGGTTCAACTTCTGGGTGCCCTGGGGCGGTTCCGAGGACCACGTGGGCCAGCTGATGGTGCTGGGCAGCAACCAGGGCCAGCTGCTGACCGTGCTGCTGACCGTGGCAATGATCAACGCGATGAACTTCGTGGACGGCCTCGACGGGCTGGCCTCGGGCATCGGGCTGGTGTCGGCCACCGCCACGTTCGTGTTCTGCCTGGGCGTGCTGGACCGGCAGAACGGCGACGTCACCGCCTACCCGCCGGCGCTGATCGCGGCCGCCATCGCCGGGGCGTGCCTGGGCTTCCTGCCGCACAACTTCCAGCCCGCCCGGATCTTCATGGGCGACTCGGGTTCGATGCTGATCGGGCTGATGCTGGCCACCGCGAGCACCAGTGCCTCCGGGAAGATGGACTACACCGGGTCGAACCCGACCGACACGATCGCGCTGCTGTCGCCGCTGCTGGTGGTCGCGGCGGTGCTGTTCGTGCCGCTGCTGGACCTGATCATGGCCGTGGTGCGGCGCACCCGTGCGGGCCGCAGCCCGTTCCACGCCGACAAGATGCACCTGCACCACCGGCTGCTGGAGATCGGGCACTCGCAGCGGCGCGCGGTGCTGCTGATCTACCTGTGGGCGGCGGTCATCGCGTTCGGTGCGGTGTCGTTGACCCTGTTCAACGCCGTGGTGGTGGCGTGGGTCGTCGGCCTCGGGGTGCTGCTGGCGGCTATCATTTCGGTGATTCCGCGCATGCGCAGCCGAGCCGATCGAGAGTCCTGATGAGCGAAGCGACCGACGCGCCGACCCCCGGCCAGCAGCAGGCCGAGCCGGAGAACCCGCACGCCGAGACGGTGCGGAGGCTCGCCTCGGCGATGCTGCGCACGGCGGTGTGGCCCGGGCTGGTCACGGTCGTGCTGGGGGCGGTCGTGGCAACCGTCCTGGTCGGGCTGCCCGGCCTGGTGGGGGCGCTGGTCGGCGGCGCGGTGGCCTTCGGGTCCTCGCTGCTGACGATCTGGCTGATGCGCTTCACCGGTGGCATGAATCCGCAGTTCGTGATGGTCGCCGCGCTCGGCGGGTACGTCGGCAAGATGCTGGTGTTGCTGGTGGTGATGACGGTGCTCGGTGGTATCGAGCTGGTGCACCGGGAGGCGACGGCGTTCACCATGCTGGCGACCGTGCTGGTGTGGGCGGGGGCCGAGGTGGTGGCCTTCAAGCGGACCCGGATCCCAACGATCGTTCCAGGGAGCTGAACCGGTTCCAACTCCTGTCATGAGCTCGTTCCGGGCGTCCCCGGGCAGCAGTAGCGGACCGGTGTGTCGGGTGCCTACCTAAGCGCTGGTATCGTCTGCGCCGCGAACAGCCTTCCCTGCTCAGCGCGGGTCGAAGGACTCCATCGAGGTCCTTGGCTCCACTCGGTGGGGAGGGCCCCTACGCGTGCCAGATCGCGTATCAGGTACGTTAAGTGCAAAACGTGACGATTCCCCCGGCAGAGTGACGTTCACCGGGAGAACCGGAAGGAGCCCAGTTGGGCGCGCTGATGCTGGCCGAGGGCGGAACTTTCCAGCCGCCAGGTGCCGATAGCTTTGTCCTTCCGCCGATCTTCGGCGGAGTAACCAAGCCGATGGTCCTTGTCGTGCTCTCGGCGATCATCGTGGGCGCCTACTTCGTGATCGCCACCCGCAACCTGAAGCTGGTTCCGGGCAAGGGGCAGTTCGTGGCCGAGTTCATCTACGAATTCAGCCGCAACAAGATCGCGCGGGAGCAGATCGGGGCCAAGGACTTCCGTCCGTTCGTGCCGCTGATCTTCACGTTGTTCACGTTCATTCTGGTGAACAACCTCTTCGGCATCATCCCGATCATCCAGTTCCCGACGATGTCGCGCATCGGGTTCCCGCTCGCCCTGGCGGCCGTGGTGTACCTGGTGTTCCACTCCGTGGGCTTCGCGCGGCACGGGTTCCTGGGCTACTTCAAGCACATCATGTTCCCGCCCGGGGTGCCGAAGCCGATCTACCTCCTGCTGGCCCCGATCGAATTCCTGCAGAAGTTCCTGTTCCAGCCGGCGGCGCTGGCGATCCGAGTCTTCGCCGCGATGTTCGCCGGGCACCTCATCCTGCTGGTGTTCACCCTGGGCGGCGAGTTCCTGCTCCTGGAGGCGAGTGCGGGGTTCAAGCCGGTTTCGGTCATCGGATTCGCCTTCGCCATTGCCTTGACGTTCGTCGAAGCCTTGATCCAGGTGCTGCAGGCCTACATCTTCGCGCTGCTGGCCGCCAACTTCATCGGTGCAGCGCTGGCCGAAGGCCACTGAGAAGGACCAAGACCTCCGATCCGCGCCGAGATAGCGGACCGAGTGAAAGGTAGTGAAAGTGAGCAACATCGTTCTTGCGCAGGCTGCTGAGGCCGCGGTCAACATCAACCCCGGTCTGGCCGCGATCGGCTACGGCCTGGGCGCTGTCGGCCCGGGTATCGGCGTCGGCCTGATCTGGGCGGCCGTCATCAACGGCACCGCCCGCCAGCCGGAGGCCCAGGGCCAGCTGCAGGGCATCGCCTGGATCTCCTTCGTTCTGGTCGAGGTGCTTGCGCTGATCGGTCTGGTCATCTACTTCATCGCCAGCGCCTGATCTCACGGCTCAACGCGTTGGGAGACGTTGTGGTGAAGACGCAGATGCTGCTGGCCGCGGAAGGCGAGCACAACCCGATCGTCCCGGAGCCCGCGGAGATCGTGGTCGGTCTGATCGCATTCGGGCTGCTGCTGTTCGTGCTCTGGAAGTACGCCATCCCGCGCTTCGAGAAGATCTACGCGGAGCGCAGCGAGCGGATCGAGGGCGGGATTGCCAAGGCCGAGGCCGCGCAGGCCGAGGCCCAGCGGACGCTGGAGCAGTACAAGGCGCAGCTGGCCGAGGCCCGCGCGGAAGCGGCTCGGATCCGCGATGACGCCCGCGCCGAGGGCCAGCAGATCCTGGAAGAGATGCGCGCGCAGGCGCAGGCCGAATCCGAGCGGATCGTCAGCCAGGGCCAGGCCCAGCTGGCGCATCAGCGGGCGCAGATCGTCGCCGAACTGCGCGCTGAGCTGGGCCGCCACGCGGTGGACCTGGCCAGCCGGGTGGTCGGCGAGTCCCTGGAGGACGAGGCTCGTCGGCGGGGCACCGTCGACCGGTTCCTCGAGGAGCTGGAAGCCACCTCGGCCCCGGCTTCGTCCAAAGCGGCCAAGTCCTGACCGAGTGAAAGGCGCTGAGAGTTGAGCACCCTCGTGAACGCCGCGAGCCGGGAGGCGCTGGCAGCCACCGAGCTGCAGCTGCTGCAGGCCACCGACGGGGCCTCGGCCGCGGAGATCACCGGGCTCGCCGACGAGCTGTTCGGCGTGGCCGGCCTGCTGGGCCGCGAGTCCACGCTGCGGCGGGCGCTCGCCGACGCCTCCACGGACCCGCGGTCCAGGGAAGACCTGGCCCGCGGGCTGTTGGCGAACCGGCTCGGCGCCCGGGCGCTGCCGGTGGTCGTCGAGGCCGTCCGGGCCCGGTGGTCCAGCCCCAGCGACCTGGTCGAGGGGCTGGAGCGGATGGGCCGCACCGCGCTGCTGGTGCAGGCCGAGCGGGCCGGTCGCCTCGACGCCGTCGAGGACGAGCTGTTCCGGCTGGGGCGCATCATCGGCTCCCAGGTCGACCTGGAGCGGTTGCTGTCCGACCCGGCGGCGGACGCGGCGGGTAAGAAGGCGATCGTCGACCAGCTCGTCGAGGGCAAGGTCGAGCCGGTCACCCTGAACCTGGTCCACCAGCTGGTGGCGCGGCCGCGCGGCCGCCGGATCAGCGAGGGGCTGGAAGAGCTGGCCGAGCTGTCGGCGAAGCGCCGGGAGCGGTCGGTGGCGCACGTCAAGTCCGCGATGCCGCTCAGCGACGAGCAGCAGCAGCGGCTCTCGCGCACCCTGCAGCGGATCTACTCGCGACCGATCGCCCTCCACCTGGAGGTCGACCCGGAGATCGTGGGCGGGCTGCTGATCCGGGTCGGCGACGAGGTCATCGACGGCAGCATCACGGGACGCCTGCAGTCCCTTCGACGCGATCTCGCCGACTGAGCGGGGCGCTCGAGCAACCACTCCCTTCCAAGAACGAACCGAGGGCAGGAACGAGACATGGCGGAGCTGACGATCTCGTCGGACGAGATCCGCAGTGCGATCGAGAAGTACGTCTCCAGCTACTCCCCGGAGGTCAGCCGCGAGGAGGTCGGGGTCGTCACCGATACCGGTGACGGCATCGCCCATGTCGAGGGTCTGCCTTCGGTGATGACCGAGGAGCTGCTGGAGTTCCCGGGCGGCATCTACGGCGTCGCGATGAACCTGGAGACCCAGGAGATCGGTGCGGTCATCCTGGGTGAGTCGGAGAAGATCGAGGAGGGCCAGGAGGTCAGGCGGACCGGCCGGGTCCTCTCGGTCCCGGTCGGGGACGGCTTCCTCGGCCGCGTGGTGAACCCGCTGGGTGAGCCGCTCGACGGCCTCGGCGAGATCGCCGCCGAGGGGCAGCGCGCGCTGGAGCTGCAGGCGGCCACGGTCGTGCAGCGCAAGGGCGTGCACGAGCCGCTGCAGACCGGCATCAAGGCCATCGACTCGATGACCCCGATCGGCCGCGGCCAGCGCCAGCTGATCATCGGCGACCGCAAGACCGGCAAGACCACGGTCGCGGTCGACACCATCATCAACCAGAAGCAGAACTGGGCCAGCGGCGACCCGGCGAAGCAGGTCCGCTGCATCTACGTGGCGATCGGCCAGAAGGGCTCCACGATCGCCGGTGTGAAGCGGTCCCTGGAGGACGCGGGCGCGATGGAGTACACCACCATCGTCGCCGCCCCGGCCTCGGACTCGCCGGGTCTGAAGTGGCTGGCCCCGTACGCCGGTTCGGCCATCGGCCAGCACTGGATGTACCAGGGCAAGCACGTTCTGATCGTGTTCGACGACCTCTCCAAGCAGGCCGAGGCGTACCGCGCGATCTCGCTGCTGCTGCGTCGTCCGCCGGGCCGTGAGGCGTACCCGGGTGACGTCTTCTACCTGCACTCCCGCCTGCTGGAGCGCTGCGCGAAGCTCTCCGACGACATGGGTGCCGGTTCGATGACCGGTCTGCCGATCATCGAGACCAAGGCCAACGACGTGTCGGCGTACATCCCGACCAACGTCATCTCCATCACCGACGGGCAGTGCTTCCTGCAGTCCGACCTGTTCAACGCGGGTCAGCGCCCGGCCATCGACGTCGGTATCTCGGTGTCCCGCGTCGGTGGTTCCGCGCAGATCAAGGCGATGCGGCAGGTCACCGGGTCGCTGAAGATCGACCTGGCGCAGTACCGGGAGCTGGAGGCGTTCTCCGCCTTCGCCTCCGACCTCGACGCCGCGTCGAAGGCCCAGCTGGACCGCGGCGCCCGCCTGATGGAGGTCCTCAAGCAGGGCCAGGGTGAGCCCCTGCCGGTCGAGGAGGAGGTCGTCGCGATCTACCTCGGCACCAAGGGCCACCTGGACTCGGTGCCGGTTGCCGACGTGCGCCGCTTCGAGTCCGAGTTCCTGGCGCACCTGCGGCGCACCCACGAGACCACGCTCAAGGACATCGTTGAGACCGGCAAGCTCTCCGAGGACGCCGAGAAGACGATCGTCGACGCGGTCGAGGACTTCAAGAAGCAGTTCACCGCCTCCAGCGGCGAGTCGGTCGCCCCGGGCGCCGAGCCCGACGCCGAGGCGCTGGCCGCCGACGAGGTGGGGCAGGAGACGGTGAAGATCAACCGGCCCGCGCCGAAGAAGTGACCGGGTAAGCCATGGCTCAACTTCGGGAACTCCGCAACCGCATCCGGTCGATCAAATCGACCCGGAAGATCACCAAGGCGCAGGAGCTGATCGCTACCTCGCGCATCATGAAGGCGCAGGCCAGGGTCGAGGCTTCGCGGCCGTATGCCGACGAGATCACCAGGGTCCTGTCGGCGCTGGCCGACGTGAGCACGTTGGACCATCCGCTGCTGACCGAGCGCACCAACCCGAAGCGCGCCGGGGTGCTGGTCGTCACCAGCGACCGGGGTTTCTGCGGCGGCTACAACGCCAACGTGATCCGGGCCGCCGAGGAGCTGCAGTCGCTGCTGCGCGAGCAGGGCAAGGAGCCGGTGCTGTACGTCATCGGCCGCAAGGGCGAGACGTACTACCGATTCCGGCAGCGCAAGATCGAGGCGAGCTGGAGCGGCTTCAGCGACCGCCCCGACTACGCACACGCCGCCGAGGTCGGTGAAACCCTGGTCAAGGCGTTCCTGGCCGGCGCCGACGACTACCTCGACGACGGGGGGGCGGACGGTAAGCTGGGCGTGGACGAGCTGCACCTGGTGCACACCGAGTTCGTCTCGATGCTCACCCAGCGACCGACGGTTCGGCGGATCGCCCCGCTCGAGGTGGAGTACTCCGAGGAGCCGGTGAAGACGCTCAAGTCCACCTACGAGTTCGAACCGGACGCCGAGACGTTGTTCGCCGCGTTGCTGCCGAAGTACATCAAGACACGCCTGTACGCGGGTCTGCTGGACGCGGCGGCTTCGGAGCACGCGGCACGCCGGACGGCGATGAAGTCGGCGACCGACAACGCCGACGAGCTGATCCGGACTCTCAGCCGCGAGGCCAACCAGGCCCGCCAGGCCCAGATCACCCAGGAAATCAGCGAGATCGTCGGCGGTGTCGAGGCGCTCTCGTCCGCAGGAAGTGAGTGACATGACTGCTGCTACTGCCACCAGCACTGGCACCGGCCGCGTCGTCCGGGTGCTCGGCCCGGTCGTGGACGTCGAGTTCCCGCGCGATCAGGTGCCGGACCTCTTCAACGCCCTCACGGTGGACATCACCGCCGAGGGCATGGCCAAGACGCTGACGCTGGAGGTCGCCCAGCACCTGGGCGACAGCGTCGTGCGGACGATCTCGATGCAGCCCACCCAGGGTCTGGTGCGCGGCGTCGCGGTCACCGACACCGGGGCCGGCATCTCGGTGCCGGTCGGTGATGTCGTCAAGGGCCACGTGTTCAACGCGCTGGGCCACTGCCTGGACGAGCCCGGTTACGCGTCCGACGCCGAGCGGTGGTCGATCCACCGCAAGGCGCCGAGCTTCGACCAGCTCGAGGGCAAGACCGAGATGCTGGAGACCGGCATCAAGGTGATCGACCTGCTGACCCCGTACGTGCAGGGTGGCAAGATCGGTCTGTTCGGCGGTGCCGGTGTCGGCAAGACGGTGCTCATCCAGGAGATGATCCGCCGGGTCGCCAAGAACTTCGGTGGTACCTCGGTGTTCGCCGGTGTCGGCGAGCGCACCCGCGAGGGCAACGACCTGTGGGTGGAGATGGCCGAGTCCGGCGTTCTCGCCGACACCGCGTTGGTGTTCGGCCAGATGGACGAGCCGCCGGGCACCCGTATGCGGGTCGCGCTGTCGGCGCTGACGATGGCGGAGTACTTCCGGGACGTGCAGAACCAGGACGTGCTGCTGTTCATCGACAACATCTTCCGGTTCACCCAGGCCGGCCAGGAGGTGTCGACCCTGCTGGGCCGGATGCCGTCCGCGGTGGGCTACCAGCCGACGCTGGCCGACGAGATGGGTGAGCTGCAGGAGCGGATCACCTCGACCCGGGGTCGTTCGATCACCTCGATGCAGGCGATCTACGTGCCGGCGGACGACTACACCGACCCGGCGCCGGCGACCACGTTCGCCCACCTGGACGCGACCACCGAGCTGTCGCGTGCGATCTCCCAGAAGGGCATCTACCCGGCGGTGGACCCGCTGGCGTCCAGCTCCACCATCCTCGACCCGGCCATCGTCGGCGAGGAGCACTACCGGGTGGCGCAGGAGGTCAAGCGCATCCTGCAGAAGTACAAGGAGCTGCAGGACATCATCGCCATCCTCGGTATGGACGAGCTGTCCGAAGAGGACAAGGTGACGGTGCAGCGGGCGCGGCGCATCGAGCGCTACCTGTCGCAGAACTTCTTCGTGGCCAAGCAGTTCACCGGTCAGGAGGGCTCCTTCGTGCCGCTGAAGGAGACCATCGAGGCGTTCGACAAGCTCTGCAAGGGCGACTTCGACCACTACCCGGAGCAGGCGTTCCTGTCCATCGGTGGTCTGGACGACCTGGAGCAGGCGTACAAGAAGCTCACCGAGAAGTGAGCGGGCGGCCCCGCCCCGGCGGGGTCGACCACACCGGCGACGGGGTCGGGGTCCGCGCGGATCCCGACCCCGCTTGCAAACAGCACTTCCCAGCCCGGCCGGTCACGATCGCCCAGGTGGCGTTGGCTAGACTGCGGGCACACACCCGACAAAGGAGACGCGCGTGGCCAACATGTCCGTCCAACTGGTCGCCGTCGAGCGCCGCCTGTGGTCCGGGGAAGCGACCGCCGTCGTCGCGCAGACCACCGAAGGGGAGATCGGCATCCTGCCGGGGCACGAGCCGCTGCTCGGCGAGCTGGTCGAGGGTGGCGTGGTGCGCATCACCACGTCCGACAAGGAGACCGTCACCGCGGCGGTGCACGGCGGGTTCCTGTCGGTCACCGCAGACGGGGTGAGCGTGTTGGCGGAGTCCGCGGAGCTCGCCCACGAGATCGACGTGGCGCAGGCTCGCGAGGACGCCAAGAGCGCGGACGAACAAGCCCGAGCACGGGCGTTGAGCCGATTGCGAGCAGCCGGCCACTCCGCCTGATCCGGGTCGCACATGGGTTCCCCGGTCGTGTTGGTCGCCGCGGTGTTGGGGCTGCTGTTGGTGGCAGCCCTGGTCATCGGAGCGCTCGCGTGGCGTCGGCTGCGGGAACTGCGTGTGGGCGGCATCGATGTGGCGCTGCGCGCCACCACGGACAGCAGCGGCCGCGGCTGGCACCTCGGGGTGGCGCACTACCGGGGTGAGGAGTTCGCCTGGTACCGGGTGCTGAGCCTGCGGTCCGGGCCGAACTGGGTGATCAACCGCCGGGACGTGGAGATCGCACGTCGGCGGGAGCCGTCGTTGGCCGAGTCCTACGCGATGCCGCCGGGGGCCACGGTGCTCGACCTGACCGGCAGCGGCACGGAGCTGGAGTTGGCGATGGGCACCGACGCGTTGACCGGTTTCCTGTCCTGGCTGGAGTCCGCGCCCCCGGGCCACTCGGTGCCCTGGGCGTCCTGACTCGCACCGCGCACCGGTTCGTCGCGCCTGCCGCGGGCCGCGAGCGGTGCGCTTTTCGTTTTCGGGCCGCGCTTTCTCGACGCGTGTCCGCGTTCTGATTCGCTGAACCATCCTGCTGCTGGTGGGGCGCGACAGGTCCGCGCATGCGCACTGGTGCCGCGTGCGGACGGGAGCCGGTGGAACCTGGGTGGTTGTCGGCTTCCCGCCAGGTGTCGCTGCCCGGTCGTCGGCGGCGGCGCCGGGGTGCTGCTGTCGCGGATGACAGAAAGGTTCCCTTACTCACCTCAGCGGCCCAGGTCGGCGCAGAGGTCGTGGAGGAGGCGCAGGCACACGTCGGTCAGCGGGGCATGGCGGGTGCTGGTGGGCACGGCGGCGTGGATGCGGCGGTGCAGGCCGGTGGCCAGCGGGCGGTGCACCGTGCCGGGCTGGCCGGTGATGGCCAGGAGGGGGATGAACGACACCGCCACCCCGGCGGAGACCACGGCTTCGGCGACGGCGTAGGACTCGAACTCGAACGCCACGGTCGGCGCGAACCCCTCCGCTCGTGCCGCGGCTTCGAGTTGGCGCCGGTTCGGCAGGCTGGCCGGGGCCGCGGCCCACGCGTCGGCGCGGAAGTCGCCGAGCCGCGGCGCGGCGGCTCGGGCCAGCGGGTGATCGCTGGGCAGCACGGCGTGCACCGGGTCGTCGAGGAGGTGCACCAGGCGGACCCCGGGTGGCGAGCCCAGGGGCGCGTCGTACTCGCCGACGAGCGCCAGGTCGAGCTGGTGGGCCGCGACGCGCTCGATGCCTTCGTGCGGCCCGAGGTCAACCACGGACAGTTCGGCGTCGGGGTGCCGGTGCCGTAGGGCGGCGAGGGTGTCGGGCAGCAGGGCAAGGCCGGCGGTGGGGAACGCGCCGAGGCGGAGCCGGTTGCGGTGTTCGCCGCGGAAGCGCTCGGCGTCGTCGGTGGCGTCGCGCACCGCGGCGGCGATGCGCGCGGCCTGTTCGGCCAGCCGGATGCCGAGTGGGGTCAGCCGGACGCCGTTGGCGTGGCGGTCGACGAGTTGCGCGCCGACGTCGTTCTCCAGCCGTGCCAGCTGCTGCGACACGGCGGGCGGGGTGCGGCCGAGTTGTTCGGCGGCGCGCGTCACGCTGCCCTGCTGGTGCAGGGCGAGCAGCACGAGCAGGCGGGACGGGTCCAGCATGAAGGTTGACTTTACGCGTCCTTCGGTTGCGTAACTGGAAGTGAAGGGGCCTGGTCGCGAGACTGGACGGCGTGACCAAGCAGGCCAGTTTCACGATCGAACCGGAACCCGTCGACAGCCCGGACGCCCAGCGTGCGCTGGCCCGGTATGTGGCGGAGCTGGACCGCCGCTTCCCGGGCGGGTTCGACACCAGCCGTGCCGCCCCACCGGCCAGGCACGACTTCGCCCCACCGGCCGGGGCGTTCCTGGTGGTGCGGGTGGAGGAGCAGGTCCTCGGTTGTGGTGCGCTGCGCACCGAGCCGGGCGGCGTGGGGGAGATCCGGCGCATGTGGATCGCGCCCGAGTTGCGCGGCAGGGGAGCCGGGCGAGCCCTGCTCGCGGCTCTCGAGGACCAGGCGCGCCGGCTCGGCTGCGACCGGGTGCGGCTGGACACCGCGGCCGAGCTCGTGGAGGCCCGCCGACTCTACGAGTCCGCCGGCTACCGGCAGATCCCGGCCTACAACAACAACGCATACGCCCAGTTCTGGTACGAGAAAAGTCTGGACTGAGGATGCGGCTCGCGAACTAGTCTGCGCTCGTGCGCATCGTGATCGTCGGCTACGACCACCCCGACGCCCAGCAGTTGATCGGAGCCCTCCAACAGGAGTACGTCGCCCGCTACGGCGAGGAGGACCTGACGCCGGTGCACCCCGTCGAGTTCGCGCCGCCGAACGGGCTGTTCCTGCTCGGCTACCGGGGCGGACGCGCGGTGGCGTCCGGCGGGTGGCGGCGGCACGACGACGCCGAGCTGGGCTTCCGGGACGGTGACGCCGAGATCAAGCGCATGTACATCGTGCCGGAGGCCCGCGGCAACGGGCTGGCGCGGCAGATGCTCGTGGAGTTGGAGCGGACTGCCGCGCTGGCCGGCTGCAGGCGCCTGGTGCTGGAGACCGGAATCCGCCAGCCCGAGGCCATCGGCCTCTACGAGTCGTCTGGGTACGTCGAGACCGAGAAGTTCGGCGTGTACCGCGACGACCCGCTGAGCCGGTGCTTCGCCAAGGAGCTCTAGCCCCACGGTGTGGCGGCAGTGCTGGTTGCCGGGAGTTCGGGTGCGGGGATGCCGGGCGTCGCGTGCTCCGCGAGGAACTAGGCGTTGCCGCCCGGCTTCCACAGCACGTCGCCGTCTGGGTTGGCGACCCGGGCAAGGATGAACAGCAGGTCCGACAGCCGGTTCAGGTACTTGGCGGGCAGGGTCGAGGTGCGGTCGCCGTCGGCCGCCACGAGCGCCCATGCGGAGCGCTCGGCCCGCCGGGCCACGCACCTGGCCTGGTGCAGCAGCGCGCCGCCGGGGGTGCCGCCGGGCAGGATGAACGAGTCGAGCTTGCCCAGCCGCGCGTTGAACTCGTCGCACCAGCCTTCGAGCCGGTCGACGTAGGACTGGGTGACACGCAGCGGCGGATACTTCGGGTTCTCCACCACGGGGGTGGACAGGTCCGCGCCCACGTCGAACAAATCGTTCTGCACCGCCCGCAGCACCGTCACCACGTCGTCACCGAGTCGCGCGGTGGCCAGGGCCACCCCGATCACCGAGTTGGTCTCGTCCACGTCGGCGTAGGCGATCAGCCGCGGATCGGTCTTGTGCACCACGGAGTTGTCCGACAGGCGCGTCGTGCCCGCGTCGCCGGCCCGCGTGTAGATCTTCGTCAGGTGGACAGCCATGCCGACAGCCTAGGCGCGGCGCCGTGGTGAGCAAGGGAACCTTCCTGTCGCAGGTGACAGGAAAGTTCCCATGCTCGCGCCGGCGCACCCGCTCCGAGGGGCGTGCGCACCCGCTCCGAGAGCGGTGGGGCTCGGGCCGTAACCTCGATGCTCGTGAGTGAGCACTTCCGGGTACACGGCGGAGCGCGCCTCGTCGGCGAGGTCGACGTGGTGGGGGCGAAGAACAGCGTGCTGAAGCTGATGGCTGCGGCTCTGCTGGCGGAGGGCACGACGACGATCGTCAACTGCCCGGAGATCCTGGACGTTCCGCTGATGGCCGACGTGCTGCGCAGCCTGGGCTGCGAGGTGGAGATCCACGGCGGCACGGTGCGCATCACGACTCCGGCGGTGATCAGCCACGAGGCGGTGTCGCCGTCGATGGGCAAGCTGCGTGCGTCGGTGTGCGTGCTGGGGCCGCTGGTGGCGCGGTGCCGCCGCGCGGTGGTGACGTTGCCGGGTGGGGACGCGATCGGCTCGCGCCCGCTGGACATGCACCAGAGCGGCCTGCGGCAGCTCGGCGCGACCAGCCACATCGAGCACGGCGCGGTGGTGGCCGAGGCGGAGAACCTGCGCGGCGCGCAGATCTGGCTGGACTTCCCGAGCGTGGGGGCGACGGAGAACATCCTGATGGCCGCGGTGCTGGCGGAGGGCACCACGGTGATCGACAACGCGGCCCGTGAGCCGGAGATTGTCGACCTGTGCGTGATGCTGCAGCAGATGGGCGCCAAGATCGAGGGTGCGGGCACGTCGACGTTGACCGTGCACGGGGTGTCGTCCCTGCGGGCTGTGGAGCACCGGGTGATCGGGGACCGCATCGTGGGTGCCACGTGGGCGTTTGCCGCGGCGGCGACGCGGGGCGACATCGAGGTACGCGGGGTGGATCCGCGGCACGTGAACCTGGTGCTGGAGAAGCTGCGCAGCGCCGGCGCCGAGGTGACCACCGGCGAGGAGAGCTTCCGGGTGGTGATGCGGGGCCGTCCGCAGGCGGTCGACTTCGTGACGTTGCCCTACCCGGGGTTCCCGACCGACCTGCAGCCGATGGCGCTGGCGTTGTCGGCGGTGGCCGACGGCACGTCGATGATCACCGAGAATCTCTTCGAGTCCCGCTTCCGGTTCATCGAGGAGCTGGTGCGGATGGGGGCGGACGCGCGCACCGACGGGCATCATGCGGTGGTGCGCGGTCTGGACAAGCTGTCCAGCGCCCCGGTGTGGGCCACCGACATCCGGGCGGGTGTGGGCCTGGTGCTGGCCGGCCTGTGCGCGGACGGGGTGACGGAGGTGTGGGACGTGTTCCACATCGACCGCGGCTACCCGAACTTCGTGGAGAACCTCCGCAGTCTCGGCGCGGACATCGAACGCGTCACCGACTGAACCCACTACTGTCACTCGATCGAGTGATGAGTGCAGGGTGCCGTCCGGCCGAGTTGCGTGGTCGGAGGCGCCTTGTGTTGCGCCTGGACGTGCGGAAAACACCCCGATTCGGGGTGGGAACTGGTGAATCCCGGCCGAGAACGCCGCCGCACCTGGTCATGCGCGTCACATGGTTGGGGTCGACCATGGACGAGGACTTTGCTCCGCGTGGTGAAGGGGCGATCCTCAATGGCGAGCACGGCGTGGACGCGACGGGACTTTCTGCGGGGCACCGGTGCCGTGGTCCTCGGAGGTGGGGTGCTCACCGGCTGCACCCCCACCGGTGGCCGGGACGCGGGAGGCGACCCGCTGCAGGCGGCGCGCAGTTCGGGAACGATCCAGGCCGGTATCGCCGGTGAGGCGCCCTACGGCTTCACCGACCAGACCGGCCGGGTCACCGGCGAAGCACCCGAGGTGGCGCGCGCGGTGTTCCGGAACCTGGGGGTCAACGAGGTGCAGGCCACCCAGGTCGACTTCAACCAGCTCATCCCCGCGCTGAACGCGGGTAAATTCGCGGTCGTCGCAGCGGGCATGTTCATCACGCCCGAGCGCTGCCGCAACGCCGCCTTCTCCATCCCCGACTACATCGCGCCCACGGCGTTCCTGGTGCCCAGCGGCAATCCCGAGGGTGTCACGCGGTTCGAGGACGTCACGCGCAAGAACCTGCGGGTGGCGGTGCTCAGCGGCGCGGTGGAGAAGAACTACGCGCTCCGCCTGGGGGTGCCGGAGTCCCAGGTGCAGGTCTTCGACACGCAGAACGCGCTGCTGCAGGCGGTCACCGACCGGCGCGTCTACTGCGCGGCGCTGACCAACATCTCGCTCAACGACCTGGTCCGCAAGAACCCGGGCGCGCCGGTCGAGGTGACCCAGGGCTTCACCCCGATGATCGACGGCAGAGCGGAGATCCAGGCGGGCGCGTTCGTGTTCCGGTCGGGTGACACGACGTTGCGCGACGCCTTCAACACGGAGCTGGCCAAGCTGCACGGCAGCGGCGAATGGCTCCGCATCACCGAGCCGTTCGGCTTCACCCGCGACAACCTGCCGCCGGCCGATGTCACCACGGACCGGCTGTGCGCCGGTGCCTGACCGCGGGCAGCGGGAGGCGCCATGTTCGAGAACGTCTCGCACTTCCTGGTGGTCCTGCTGCAGGGCGTGCCCGCGACCGTGCTCGCCACCGCGGGCGGTATCGCGCTGTGCCTGGTGCTGTCGTTCGCCGCGGGGCTGGGCATGCTCGCGCCGTGGCGGTGGGTGCGGGTGGTCGCGCGGATCTACGTGGAGGTGTGGCGCGGCACGTCCGAGGTCGTCCAGCTGTTCTGGATTTTCTTCGCGCTGCCGCTGCTGGTGGGTTTCGAGCTGCTGCCGCTGTGGGCGGGGGTCCTCGTCCTCGGGCTGAACCACGGGGCCTACGGCGGGGAGATCGTGCGCGGGGCGGTCCAGTCAGTGCCGCGGGAGCAGTACGAGTGCGCGGTGGCGTTGAGCTTCAGCCGCGTGCAACGCCTGTGGCGGGTGGTGCTGCCACAGGCCGTGGTGGAGATGATCCCCCCGTTCAACAACCTGTTCATCCAGTTGCTGAAGAGCAGCGCGCTGCTGTCGCTGATCTTCGTGCACGACATCACCTACCAGGGCCGGGACGTGCTGGAACCGAACTTCAGTGGCCAGACGGCGTTGATCTATCTGCTGATGCTGGCGCTGTACCTGGTGCTGTCGCTGCTGATCACGGCGGTGATGCGGGTGTGGGAGCGGCGGGCCGCGGCGGCGGTGGGGCGACGCCCGGTGGAACCGGAGCGGGTGCTCGGCCAGGGTGGGGCGGTCTAGATGATCTGGGACTGGGAGTTCACCGGCCGGATCATCCCGGACATCCTGCGTGGCCTCCTGGTGACCTTCGAGGCGACCGTGCTCGGGTCGGCCGTGGCGTTCGCGCTGGGGCTCGTGCTGGCGCTGCTGCGCCGCTCCCGGATCCGCGCGGTCAGCCTCGCCACGTGGGTGTTCATCGAGGTGGTGCGCAGCACGCCGCTGCTGGTGCAGCTGTACTTCCTGTACAACGTGCTGCCCGACATCGGGGTGCGGTTCTCGTCGCTGACCACGGGTGTGATCGGTCTGGGCGTGCACTACGCCTGCTACACCGCCGAGGTGTACCGGGCCGGCATCGACGGCGTGCCGCGCGGCCAGTGGGAGGCGGCCACAGCGTTGAGCCTGCCGACCCACCGGGTGTGGACGGGCGTGGTGCTGCCGCAGGCCATCCCGCGGGTGCTGCCCGCGCTGGGCAACTACACCATCTCGATGTTCAAGGAGACGCCGCTGCTGCTGGCGATCGGGGTGCTCGACCTGGTGGGGGCGGCGCAGGAAGCCGGGTCGGACGCCTACCGCTACGTCGAGCCGTTGACGCTGGCGGGCCTGTTCTTCCTGCTGCTGAGCTACCCGTCGTCGCTGCTGGTGCGGAGGTTGGAGCGTCGTGTCGGCATCTGAATCCGGAACCAGCGACATGATCCGGTTCGACCGGGTGGTCAAGCGGTTCGGCGACAACGTGGTCCTCGACGAACTGGACTTCGCGGTGCGCCCGGGGCAGCGGGTGACGCTGATCGGGCCCAGCGGCTCGGGCAAGACCACGATCCTGCGGCTGCTGATGACGTTGGAGCGCGTCAACAGCGGCACCATTTTCGTCGGCGGCGAATGCCTCACGCACGTGCGGCGCGGCGACCAGCTGGTGCCCGCCGACGAGAAGCACCTGCGCCGCATGCGGCGGCGGATCGGCATGGTGTTCCAGCAGTTCAACCTGTTTCCGAACATGCGGGTGCTGCGCAACGTGACCGAGGCGCCCATCCACGTGCTGGGGCGGTCCGCGCAGGACGCACAGCGGCAGGCGCGGGAGCTGCTGGAGATGGTGGGGCTCGGCGACAAGCTCGACGCCTACCCGTCGGAGCTGTCCGGGGGCCAGCAGCAGCGGGTGGCGATCGCCCGGGCGCTGGCCATGAGCCCCGACGTGCTGCTGCTTGACGAGATCACCTCAGCGCTGGATCCGGAGCTGGCGGCGGAGGTCCTGGACGTGCTGCGGGACCTGGCCCGCACCACCGACATCACGATGCTGTGCGTCACGCACGCGATGAAGTTCGCCCGTGACGTCTCCGACCGGGTGCTGATGTTCGACCGCGGCAAGATCATCGAGGACAAGCCGCCGGACGAGCTGTTCGAGGCTCCCGAGCACGAGCGGACCCGGAAGTTCCTGCGCTCGATCCTGGAGGAGACCTGAGCGCCGGTGACGGCGGCGGAGCGGGTCGGGCTGACCTGCTCCGGCGGCGGGACCTAGGACTGCTGGCGCTCGTGCAGCAGAAGCAGGGTGTAGGCGGCGATCGACTGGGCGTCGGTGATCTCGGCCGAGGCGACCATCTTCTCGAACTCGGCGCGGGTGAACCACGCCGCGCGCATGTCCTGCTCCTCGAGTTCCCGGTCGTGCTCGCCCTGGGTGAGGCCGGTGGCCAGGAACACCCGGCCGCGCTGGCTGGACAGGCCCGGCGCCACGTCGAGCGTGCCGAGTTCAACCAGCTCCGCGGCCCGTAACCCGGTTTCCTCGCGCAGTTCCCGGGCGGCCAGTTCGGTCGCCTCCATGTCGAGCCGGTCCGGCGCGGTGCCCTGCGGGAACTCCCAGCGCCGCAACCCGAGCGGGTAGCGGAACTGTTCAACGAGGTGCAGCCGGTCGCCATCGAGCGGGATCACCAGCGCGTAGTCGGGTTTGTCCACCACGCCGTAGATGCCTTCGGACCCGTCGGCCCGGCGAACGCCGTCCTCCCGGACGGTCATCCACGGATTCGTGTACACCGCGCGGCTGCTGATCTGCTTCATGCGGCCATGGTGCCGGAAACGGGTTTGCTCCGCCGGTGCACGGCGTTCGCCCCGCAGCGCGACCCGAACCGGTGAGCGCCGTGATCACGGGGCAGCACCACGTCCACTCCGGACGATTCCCGCCGTCGACCCCGTCACGACCGCACCTCACAGCACCGAACCAGGCCGTCCACACAGGATGCGGTGCGCGGAGCAAGGGAACTTTCCTGTCACTTCGGGCGCGCAGCGGTACCGGACGCTCCCCTGCCGTCAGTCGGCGGCTTCGACCACGGTGCGATTGAGCTTCGAACGGCGGCGGCCGTAGCCGAAGTACACCGCCAACCCCACCGCCGTCCAGAGCGCGAAGGTCAGCCAGGTGACCGCATCCAGCCCGAAGATCAGGTAGACGCACAGCGCCAGCCCCAGCAGCGGAACCCACGGCATCAGCGGGGTACGGAAACTGCGCGGCAGCTCCGGCCGCGTCCGCCGCAACACCAGCACACCGATGTTCACCAGCCCGAACGCCACCAGGGTGCCGATGCTGGTGGCCTCCGCCAGCTGGTTCAGCGGCACCACCGCCGCCAGCACGGCCACGACGGCACCGACCACCACCGTGTTGCCGGCGGGCACCGCGCGGCCATTCACCTTCGACAGCATTCCCGGCAGCAGCCCGTCGCGGGACATTGACACCAGGATGCGGGTCTGCCCGTACAGCACGATCAGCACCACCGAGGCGATGGCGAGCACCGCGCCGAACGCCAGCACCACCGACGGCCAGCCCTGACCGGTCACCACCCGCAGGGCGGTGGCCAGCGAGGCGTCGGACTCGCCGAGCACACCGACACCGACCGCACCGACCGCCGCGAACGCGACCAGCACGTAGATGGCGGTGACGATCGCCAGCGACAGGATGATCGCCCGCGGCAGGTCCCGGGCCGGGTCGCGGGCCTCCTCACCGGCCGTGGACGCCGCGTCGAACCCGATGAACGAGAAGAACACCGCCGAGGCACCCGCCGAGATGCCCGCGATTCCGGCCGGGGCGAACGGCGTCATGTTCGCCGAACGGAACGCGGTGATCGCCACGGCGACGAAGAACACCAGCACCGCGATCTTCAGCAGCGTGGTGATGGTGGTCGCCCGCGCGCTCTCCCGCACGCCCATCAGCAGCACGGCCGTCGCGAGCAGCACGACCAGCGCCGCCGGGACGTTCACCACACCGCCGTCGCCGGGCGGTGCCGCGAACGCATCGGGAATGGTCAGGCCCACCGTGCCCCGCAGAAACTCATTGAGATAGCCGCCCCAGCCGACCGCGACCGCGGCCACCGACACCCCGTACTCCAGCAGCAGGCACCAACCGCAGATCCAGGCGACCAGCTCGCCGAGCGTGGCGTAGGCATACGAGTAGGCGGAACCGGACACCGGCACGCTGCCCGCCAGTTCGGCGTACGACAGCGCCGAGCACAGGGCGGCCAGCCCGGCCAGCACGAACGAGACGACCACGGCGGGCCCGGCGGCGGGTGCGGCCTCGGCCAGCACCACGAAGATTCCGGTGCCGAGCGTCGCGCCGACCGACAGCGCCACCAGCGGCACGAGCCCGAGGGTTCGGCGCAGCGGGGTGTGCGATCCGTCTTCGGCGAGTTGCTCGGCGGGTTTGACGCGGAGCAGGGATCGGGCGAAGGACACGAGGCGTAACCGTATCTCGGCCAGTGGGACACCGAGGTGGCCCCTGCCCGAACCGCGGAGTGCGGCGGGGGTGCTCGACATCCGGATCGACGTCCGTACGCTGTGCCGGGTGCGACTCGTCATTGCTCGCTGCCAGGTGGACTACGTCGGCCGGCTCACTGCGCACCTGCCCATGGCGCAGCGTCTGCTGCTGGTCAAGGCCGACGGTTCGGTGTCGGTGCATTCCGACGACCGGGCCTACAAGCCGTTGAACTGGATGAGCCCGCCGTGCTGGTTGATCGAGGACCCCGGCGTGTGGACCGTCCAGAACAAGGCCGGGGAGAAGCTGGTCATCACCATCGAGGAGATCCTGCACGACTCCAAACACGAGCTGGGTGTGGAACCGGGTCTGGTCAAGGACGGCGTCGAGGCACACCTGCAGGAACTGCTCGCCGAGCACGTCACGACCCTCGGCGAGGGCTGGTCGCTGGTGCGTCGCGAGTACCCGACCGCCATCGGGCCGGTGGATCTGATGTGCCGCGACGAGTCCGGGGCCAGCGTGGCTGTGGAGATCAAGCGGCGCGGTGAGATCGACGGGGTGGAGCAGCTGACCCGCTACCTGGAGCTGCTCAACCGGGACCCGCTGCTGGCGCCGGTCCGCGGCGTGTTCGCGGCCCAGCAGATCAAGCCGCAGGCCCGCACTCTCGCCGAGGACCGCGGCATCCGCTGCGTGATCCTGGACTACGACAAGCTGCGCGGCATCGAACCGGACGAGTACCGCCTGTTCTGAGCCGGAACGCCGTACCCGCACACAAGGGAACCTTCCTGCCGCCGAGGTGGCAGAAAGGTTCCCTTGCCGCTTTCCGGGCTGCCCGCGGATGACAGGAAAATTCCCTTGCTCCCTGCCGGGCAGACGAGCACCGTCCCGGGCCGTGCTGCGCGGAAGTGACAGGGAAGTTCCCTTGCTGCAGTCCTGTTGAGCCGGGGTGGCAGGAAAGTTCCCTTGCTCCGGGCAGGCCGTTCCCGCGGCGTGTCGTCGGTCAGGTGATCCGCTCCGGCGGTACTCGCCGCCTTCGGGGGCGCGAGGTAGGCGAGCAGGCTGGCGCTCTCGTCCGGTTCGACCAGGCGCCGGGGCGGACGCCGCGCGTTCCGTCGGGCACGTGTTGACCAGCGGGAACCCGCGAACCGCCCTAGGGTCGGGAGCCAACGAATTGATATCGGCCCGAGGTGACCCCACCGGCTGTGCGGTACTGTCCGACTGCGAGCGTATGTGGTGGTTGTCGTTCGACTTTGTTGGGTCTGGAGGTGGGGTGGCAGTGCAGCTAGCCCAGGGTCAGCTTCTTGATGCCAATGCCGTGGATTACGGGTTGTTGGCGTTGTACTTCGTTTTCGTGCTGGGGATTGGGTATCTGGCCGCGGCGGGCGGTTTCCACCAGTCTGGACTTTTTCTTGTCGGGGCGGGCGTTGCCGGCGTGGGTGACGGGGTTGGCGTTCATCTCGGCGAATCTGGGTGCGATCGAGATTATCGGCATGTCCGCCAACGGTGCGGAGTACGGGATGCCGAC
>NZ_BMMT01000022.1 GCF_014646075.1 Saccharopolyspora thermophila | reverse complement strand
TTGTCGGTGGCGATGGCGGGGAGGGTACGCCCGGTCCCATTCCGAACCCGGTAGCTAAGTTCCCCAGCGCTGATGGTACTGCACTCGGTGGGGTGTGGGAGAGTAGGACACCGCCGACACATTGTTTAGAAGGGGTCTCCTTTCCCGAGTTTCGGGGAAGGAGACCCCTTCTCTGTTACGTGCGACGAATCATCGCGCTACACAGCCCGGACAAGGGCGGGCCGCGAAGGGGCCCGCCCACTTCGTCAGGACCGCGCCGACCTCCTGCGTCGCAGCAACTCGAAGCACAGCACCGCTGCGGCGCTCGCGACGTTGAGCGACTCCACCGACCCCTCCATCGGGATCGACAGCGGCTGCGCGATGCGAGACCGGACCTCTTCGGACAGCCCGGAGGTCTCGCTGCCGAGCACGAACACCGCGCGCGACCCGAAGTCTGCGTCGAAGATGGTCTCCTCCGCGGCGGCCTCCAACGCGTACAGCGGGTACCCTGCTTCGGTCAGCATCTCGGCGGCCTCCCCGGCGGTGCGGGTCCGCAGCACCGGCGCGTGGAACGCCACCCCCGCCGATGCCTTGACGACCAGTGGGTCCAGGCTCGCCACCCCGCGGTGCGGCACCACGACGCCGTTGATGCCCGCGGCGGTCGCCGTCCGCAGGATCATGCCCACGTTCGCCGGGGTCGTCAGGCCGTCCAGCAGCAGGATGTGCTGCGGCGCGGTGGCTGGATCGTCCAACGCATCGGCCAGGGGCCGCATCCGCGGCGCCACGACATCGGCCACCACGCCCTGGTCGTGGCGTCCGTTGCCCGCGAGGACCTTCACCCGGTGCGCGCTGGCGCGCTGCACCCGCACGGCGCGGTCCGCCGCGGCCTCCTTGATCTCCTCGACGACCGGTCCGCGGATTCCCTCGGCGAGGATCACCTTGTCCACCCGCAGGTCGCGGTCGGCCAACGCCTCCAACACGGGCTTGCGGCCGTAGATCGTCAGGAACCGGTCTTTCGGGGAAATTCCGCTGGTCACGGCGTCCAGTGTCACATGGCCCCACCATGAGCCCGCAGTGGGAATCACTCGGGCCGCGTCGAGTTCTGTGCCAGGATCGCGGGCATGTCCGATCGCCTCTCCGCAGTCGACGCGTCCTTCCTGTACCTGGAGGACTACACGACCCCGATGCACGTCGGTGGCGTCGCGGTGTTCCGCCAGCCACGCAGCGGGTTCGACTACGACCAGGTGCTGGCGCTGATCGACCGCCGGCTGGGGCTGGTGCCGCGCTACCGCCAGCGCGTCATGCAGGTGCCGGGGAAGCTGGCCCGCCCGGTGTGGGTGGATGACCAGGACTTCGACATCACCTACCACGTGCGCCGCTCGGCCCTGCCGAAACCCGGGAGCGACGAACAACTGTACGACCTGGCCGCGCGGCTGATGTCCCGCAGGCTCGACCACACCCGTCCGCTGTGGGAGCTGTACCTGGTGGAGGGCCTGTCCCGGAACCGGGTCGCGGTGATCACCAAGACCCACCAGGCGATGGTTGACGGCATTGGTGCCATCGACATCGGCCAGGTGATCCTGGATGTGGAGCGGAACCGGGAGGTCCCCGACGCGGACGAGCTGTGGGTGCCCCGACCGGAACCGCGACTGGCGGAGCTGCTGGCCGAAGCGGTCGCCGACGCGGTGCAGCGGCCGGGCGAGGTGGTGGAGAACGCGCGGGCCGCGTTGGTCGACCTTGCGGCCACGGTGCAGCGGGTGACCCGAGCGCTCGGCGGTGTCGCCTCGGCGATCCGCACCGCCGTGATCCCCGCCCCGAGCGGCCCGTTGAACGCCCCCACCTCCACCCAGCGCCGTTTCGCGGTCGCGCGCGCGACGCTCGACGACCTGCGCGCGGTCCGGCACGCCCACGGCACCACCGTCAACGACGTCATCCTGGCGGTGGTGGCCGGTGCGCTGCGGAACTGGCTGCTGTCCCGCGGGGAGATGGTGACGCCGTCGACGACGCTGCGCGCGATGGTGCCGGTCTCGGTGCGGTCCGATGACACCGAGGCGAACGCGACCTACCTGGACACGGCCAGCCTGCCGGTCGGATCGGTCGGCAACAAGGTCTCGGCGTACCTGGTGGATCTTCCGGTCGGCGAGGGTAACCCGACGGTCCGCCTGCACCAGGTGAGCCACGCCATGCGGGCGCACGCCGATTCCGGGCAGTCGGTGGCGGCGAGCGCGTTGGTGAAGGTGTCCGATTTCACACCGCCGACCCTGCACGCCCTGGGCGCGCGGGTGGCCAACCAGTTCTCCGACCGGCTGTTCAACGTGCTGGTGACGAACGTTCCCGGCCCGCAGGTGCCCCTGTATGCGGCGGGGGCGAGGATGATGGAGATGTTCCCCGTGGTTCCGTTGGCGAAGAACCAGTCGCTGGCGATCGGCGTCACCTCCTACGACGGTGGTGTGTACTTCGGGCTGAACGCGGATCGGGACGCGATGCCTGACGTGGACGTGCTGGCGGCGATGATCCGGGAAGCGGTGGACGAGATGATCGGGACGGTCGACGCATGAGGGTTTACCTGCCAGCCACGATGCCGATGTTGCGGCAACTGGTGGAGAACAAGCAGCTGCAGCCGTTGGGGGGCACCGCGTTCGCGTTGACACCGGCGCTGCGCGAGTCCTACGCCAGCGGTGACACGGAGGAACTGGAGTACGCGGCGATGCGGGAGGCGGCCCGCGCCTCGCTGCGGTTGATCGCCGGTGACCTGGGGTCCGGGGATAAGGTGGAGCTGCGCCGCGTGGTGATCTCCGCTGACGTGAAAGAGGCGGAGCTGCGCCCGGATCTGGACCACGCGGTGGTGAAGGTGCCTGGTCCGGTGCAGTGGCGCCAGGTGGCGGCGGTGCACGTGGACGCCGAGGACGCCGAGGACGCGGTGCGCGCGGCGGCCGAGGTGGTCGACGAGGCCGATCTCGGCGATCCGGACGCGGACTTCACCCTGGGTGAGGCCGAGGACCACGAACTGGCGTGGTACGCACCGCAGGAGGTTCCGTTCCTACTCGAACTGATGTGACGGCTCCCGGCTGACCAGGATGAGGTCCTCACCGAGATCATCCCACTGAACTGGCCCGGGTCCGGTGTCAGCCGACTCCGCGAACCACGCTAGCAACGATCGCGTGAGGCCACAGGGGACGATCGCGCTCGTTCGGGGGACACGGCCGCGGCTTCACGCAGGTAAGAGCGGCGAACAGCGCGGCTCAGACCTCGTCGAGACCGGCCCGGGAGCGCAGCAGGCGGCGCAGTGAGGCGAGTAGCTCGACGCTGCCGCCGTCGTGGGCGTAGGTGTCGAGGTGGCAGTCCGGGTCGTCGCCACCGCCGAGGTGACCGCAGTTCGGTGGGCATTCCTCCGCTGCTTCCGCGAAACCCTCGAACGGGGCGATCACGTCGTCGGCGGTGACGTGCGCCAGCCCGAACGAGCGGATGCCCGGGGTGTCCACCACCCAACCCTTGTCCGGCAGCGGCAGTGCCACCGCCGAGGTGGAGGTGTGCCGGCCCTTGCCCACGCCGCTGACCTCGCCGGTGGCCCGGTCGGCTGCCGGGACCAGCCGGTTGACCAATGTGGACTTGCCGACGCCGGAGTGCCCGACCAGCGCGGACACTCGGTCGGTGAGCATGGCCCGCAGTTCGTCGGGTTCGGTGTCCAGCCGGGTGATGGTGATCGGCAGGTCCAGGGACCGGTAGGTGGCGAGCCACTCGCCGGGCTCGGCGAGGTCGGCCTTGGTCAGGCACAGCACCGGGCGCAGCCCACCGGCGTAGGCGGCCACCAGGCAGCGGTCGATGAACCCAGGGCGCGGCGGCGGGTCGGCCAGCGCGGTCACGATGACCAGCTGTTCGGCGTTGGCCACCACCACCCGCTCGTAGGGGTCGGTGTCGTCGGCGGTGCGGCGCAGCACGCTGGTCCGCTCGGCGACCCGCACGATGCGGGCCAGCGTGTCGGGGCGGCCGGAGACATCGCCGACCAGGTCGACGCGGTCGCCGACCACCACGGGGGTGCGGCCGAGCTCCCGCGCCCGCATGGCGACCACCAGCCGGTGCGGGTTGCCGCCGATCGCGCAGGTCCAGCGGCCGCGGTCGACCGCGACGACCATCGCCGCCACCGCGTCGGCGTGCTTGGGGCGGTGCTTGCTGCGCGGTCGACTGCCCCGGCGTCCGGGGCGCACCCGCACATCGGATTCGTCCAGGTCCCGCCAGCCGCGCTTGCCCATCAGCCCGCTGCCTGCCCGATCACGCCGCCTCCCGCAGCATCTGCGCCCACATCCCGGGGAAGTCGGGGATCGTCTTCGACGTCGTGGCGATGTCCTCGACGACGATTCCGGGCACCTTCAATCCAAGGATGGCCCCGGCGGTGGCCATCCGGTGGTCGGCGTAGGAGTGCCACGTCCCGCCGGTCAGCGGCCGCGGTTCGATCAGCAGCCCGTCCTCGGTCTGCTCGACCGCGCCGCCGAGCTTGGTGAGCTCGCTCTGCAGCGCCGCGAGCCGGTCGGTTTCGTGGCCGCGCAGGTGCGCGATGCCGCGCAGCTGCGACCGGCCGGGCGCGAGCGCGGCCAGCGCGGCGACGGTCGGGGTGAGTTCCCCGACGTCGTGCAGGTCGATGTCGACGGGACGCAGCTCGTCGGGGCCGGTGACGGTCAGGCCGTCGCCGTCGCGCCGCACCCGCGCGCCCATCCGGTCCAGGATGTCGCGGATGGCGTCCCCGGCCTGCGTGGTCTTCTCGGGCCAGCCCGGCACCGTGACCGTGCCGCCGGTGGCGGCCGCGGCGGCCAGGAACGGGGTCGCGTTGGACAGGTCGGGTTCGACGTACACGTCGAGCGCGCGGATCGAGCCCGGGGCGATCCGCCACGTGTCGCGCTCGCTGTCGTCGACCTCCACCCCGGCGGCGCGCAGCATCGACACGGTCATCTCGATGTGCGGCAGCGACGGCACCGGTTCGCCGTCGTGCACCACCGTGACGCCCTGCGCGAACCGGGCCCCGGACAGCAGCAGCCCGGAGACGAACTGCGAGGAGGCGGACGCGTCGATGGTGACCGCGCCGCCGGGCAGCCCGCCGGTACCGCGGACCGCGAACGGCAGGGCGTTGCCGTCGATGTCGGCGCCGAGCGCGCGCAGCGCGTCGAGCACGGTGCTCAGCGGGCGTTTGCGGGCCTGCGGATCACCGTCGAAGGTGATCCGGCCGTGCGCCAGCGCGGCGATCGGCGGCACGAACCGCATCACCGTGCCGGCCAGACCGCAGTCGACGTCGGCCGGTCCGCGCAGCTCGGCCGGGGTCACCTGCCACGATCCGGCGGGGCCGTCGGAGACGGTGGCGCCGAGCGCGCGCAGCGCGGCGGCCATGAGTTCGGTGTCCCGGCTGCGCAGCGGGGCGTGCAGCGTCGACGGGCCGTCGGCGAGCGCGGCCAGCACCAGGGCCCGGTTGGTGATCGACTTCGAACCGGGCACCGGGACGGTCGCGTGGACCGGACCGGTGGCGACGGGGGCGGGCCAGAGCTGCGTCATGCTGCAATGATCCCCCACCACAGCGCGGCGGTTCAGCAGCGGGGGCCGCTCGCGGGGCGGGCGGGACGGAAAGCGGCTCGCGATGGCTGCTGAGCGAATATCCTGGTCCTCGACCGGAACAACCACTCACGAGGGCGGCCCGGCATGTGCGGCAGGTACTCCTCCACGAAGGATCCCGGCAGGCTCGCGGCGGAGTTCGCCGCGCTGGACGCCACCGGCGGCGCCGCACCGGGCGCGGACTTCAACGTCGCCCCGACCAAGCGGGTGCTCACCGTGGTGCAGCGGCACCCGGTGGACGACACCGGGGAACGCAACCTCGAGCGCACCGAGCGCAGCATCCGCGTGATGCGCTGGGGCCTGGTGCCGCCGTGGGCCAAGGACCGGTCCATCGGCAACCGGATGATCAACGCCAAGTCGGAGACGGTGACCACCAAGCCCGCCTTCCGCACCTCGATCAAGCGCTACCGGTGCCTGCTGCCCGCCGACGGCTGGTACGAGTGGAAGCGGGAGGGCACCCGCAAGCAGCCGTTCTTCATGACGTCCCCGGACGGGGCCAGCCTGGCGTTGGCCGGCATCTACGCGACCTGGCGCGATCCGCAGGCCGAGGACGCGCCGCCGCTGGTGACCTGCTCGGTGCTGACCACCAGCGCGGTCGGCCCGCTGACCGAGATCCACGACCGGATGCCGCTGCTGCTGCCGCCGACCGCGTGGCAGCGGTGGCTCGACCCGGATCTGCCGGACGTGGCCGACCTGCTCGCGCCACCGCCGCGGGACCTGGTCGACGCCCTGGAGCTGCGGCCGGTGTCCACCGCGGTGAACAACGTCCGCAACAACGGCGCCGAACTCATCGAACGCGTGCCGCTCGACGACCAGCCGCAGGCGGTAGGTTTGGACCGGAGGTGACCGGTTCGCGGCCGGAGGGGTGCTGATGTGTGGTCGCTACGCCGTCCGGCGTGGTCCGGCGGCGCTGGCTGAGGAGTTCGCGGCGGTGGACCGCACCGCGGGCGCGGTCGCGGCGGACTTCAACATCACGCCGACCAAAACGGTGCCGATCGTCGTGCAGCGCGGCACCGAGCGCAGCGTGCGTCCGGTGCGCTGGGGGCTGGTGCCGACCTGGGCGAAGGAGGTCGGCAGCGGGCCACCGATGATCAACGCGCGGGCCGAGACGATCACCACCAAGCCTGCCTACGCCGAGTCGGCGCGGCGACGGCGCTGCCTGATGCCCGCCACCGGCTGGTACGAGTGGCGGCCGGGGGACCGGCGGCGGCAGCCCTACTTGTGCGCCCGCCGCGACGGGGCGAGCCTGGCGATGGCCGCGGTGTTCTCCGCGTGGTGGCCGCCGAACCCGGCTGACCAGCCGCTGGTGACCTGCGCCGTGGTGACCACCGAGGCCACCGGTGAGCTCGCCGGAATCCACCCCCGCATGCCCCTGGTGCTGCCGGCGGACCGCTGGGCCGACTGGCTCGACCCGCGCCGCAGCCACATCGACGAGCTGCTGGCACCGGATCCGGAGGTGCTCGACGAACTGACGATCCACCCCGTTTCCACCGAGGTGAACAGCATGCGCAACAACCATCCGGGCCTGCTCGACCGCACCGAGCCGGTGCCCGAACCGGCCGAGCAGACGGCGTTGTTCGAGTCATGACCAGGGTCGAGGTCGACACGCCGCACGGCCCCGCACGGGCCGAACTGCACTGCGCGGAGGAGGCGCGGGCGGCGCTGCTGCTGGGCCACGGTGCCGGGGGTGGGATCGCCGCGCCCGACCTGGTGGCGGTGACGCGGGCCGTGACCGCCGCGGGAGTCGATGTGGCGCTGGTCGAACAGCCCTACCGGGTCGCCGGGCGGCGGGCCCCGGCCCCGGCCGCGCAGCTGGACGTGGCGTGGCTGGCGGTGGCTGAGGACCTCGGGGAGCGCTGGTTCCCGGACCTGCCGCTGATCTTCGGCGGCCGGTCGTCGGGGGCGCGGGTGGCCTGCCGCACCGCCGAAGCGGGCGAGGCTTCAGCGGTGCTGTGCCTGGCGTTCCCGCTGCACCCCCCGGGCAAGCCGGAGAAGTTGCGGCTGGCCGAGCTCGACGCGGTGGAAGTGCCGGTGCTGGTGGTGCAGGGTGAGCGCGACTCGTTCGGCCAGCCGGAGCCCTCGCACGGCCGGGATGTCGTCCTGGTGCCCGGTGACCACTCGCTGAAGTCCGACGTGGACGCGGTGTCTCGCGCGGTCGTGGAGTGGCTCAACCGGATCCTCCGGCTCATCGACTGAGTGCCGCGTGGTCCGGGTTTCGGCGTGACGGTTCAGCAGGAGATGTCGGCGACCGTCGCGTCCAGCAGCCGCACCAGGTCGGCGGCGGCCAGCTCGATCTCCAGGCCCCGCCGGCCCGCGCTGCAGTAGATGGTGTCGAAGGTGGTCGCGGAGGTGTCGACCACCACCGGCAGGCGCTTCTTCTGGCCCAGCGGGGAGATCCCGCCCGCCACGTAGCCGGTGGCCCGCTCCGCGGCGGCCACCTCGGCCATCTTCGCCTTCTTGCCGCCCACCGTGGCCGCCAGTGCTCTGAGGTCCAGCTGCCCGGTGACCGGCACCACGCCGACGGTGAGCCTGCCGTCCACGTCGGCCACCAGCGTCTTGAACACACGCTCCGGCGGCTGCCCGAGCGCCGCCGCGGCCTCCAGCCCGTAGGAGTCCGCGCGCGGATCGTGCTCGTAGGAGTGCACCCGGTGCTGGACGCGGTGCCTGGTCAGCAGTGCCGTGGCCGGAGTCCCCTTGCCTGCCATGCGCGTCACTCTAGAAGGCCGGAATAACAGGCGGCGCACGTCGCGTTGCAGGCAGCGTGACGACGGATTCGACGAACACCTGCGTGCTGGAGCGTTCCGAGCCCGCGCGGCTGTCACCACCAGGAAACGGCGTGCGCCCGCGGGTATCCTCAAAGCCGGACCATGCGGCAGAACGCATGGGTTCGTCGCCTGCAGTCACCTCGTCCAGGCGACGGGAAAGGAGCCCGGTGCCCAGCACCCCAGAGCACCCGGACACACCCGGCGACGTCGAGCGGCTCACCCCTGCGGAACCCGAGCTGCTGCACGGCACCGCGACCGACGAGACCGACGAGCAGCGCGCCGCCCGCTTCGAGCGAGACGCGATGCCGCTGCTGGACCAGCTCTACGGTGCGGCGCTGCGGATGACCCGCAACGCGCAGGACGCCGAGGACCTCGTGCAGGAGACCTATCTCAAGGCATTCTCCGCGTTCCGGTCGTTCACCCAGGGCACGAACCTGAAGGCGTGGCTGTACCGGATCCTCACCAACACCTATATCAACGGCTACCGCAAGCGGCAACGTCAGCCCCAGCAGCAACCCACCGACGAGATCGCCGACTGGCAGCTCGCCCAGGCCGAGAACCACACCTCCAGCGGGTTGCGCTCGGCCGAGGTCGAGGCGCTGGACCGGCTGCCGGACACCGACGTCAAGGCTGCGCTGCAGCAGTTGGCCGAGGAGTTCCGCATGGTCGTCTACCTCGCGGACGTGGAAGGCTTCGCCTACAAGGAGATCGCCGAGATCATGGGGACGCCGATCGGCACGGTGATGTCGAGGTTGCACCGCGGCCGCCGGCAGCTGCGTGAGATGCTCACCGACGTGGCCCGTGATCGCGGTTTCCTGCGGGAGACCAAGCGGGAGGTGAGGACTTCATGAACTGCGGTGAGCCGAACGAGCCCTCCTGCGAGGACGTACTCGCTGAGGTGTGGCTGTTCCTGGACAACGAGTGTGACCAGCAGCGCCGCGCCTTCGTGCAGCGCCACCTCGACGGCTGCCACAGCTGCCTGGAGCACTTCGGGATCGAGGAGCACATCAAGGCCCTGCTGCACCGCAAGTGCGGCGGTGAGCACGCGCCCGCGGAGCTGAAGGAGCGGTTGCGCGCGTCGATCCGCCAGGCCGTGCTGCGCAAGGCGGACGTGACCGTGGAGCACGGCCCGGAGGGGACCTCCGTGGAGATCCGTGCCAAGCGGACCTCCGCCGAGTGACCGAGCTCGCAGACGTCAACGGCCCCGGACCGGTTGGTTGGTCCGGGGCCGTTCGAGCTTCGGCGTTCGGTGCCGTCGGCTCAGGAGTTCGGGCGCTTGCCGTGGTTGGCCTTCTTCTTGCGCCGGTCCTTCTTCTTGCGGGCCCGCTTGCCCATGGTCTCTCCCTCGAGTTCGGCTGTCCGACCGCGGAGTGCGGGGACCGCGCGGCGGACAGCGCGCCCACCCGGTCTCCGCTGGGGTTTCGAGCCACCAGTTTGACATGGCCGCGCCCTGCCGCCGTGGGGTGGTGCCGGTCGTGGTTTCCTTGTCAGGGGCCACCGGGGGTGAGGAGGGGACGCAGGTGACCGAGGAGATCCGCGCCGAGCTGGCCGCCACCGTGATGACGGTGTCGGTGGCCGAAGGCGACCTCGTCCGGGAGGGCGGTCGGTCGTCGAGGGAACGCGACCGCTGACCCGGGAGGCGGATCTTGACCACGCTGAGTGATCTGCTCGCCGAGCACACCGGCCTGTCCGGTGCCGCCGCCGACCACCTGCAGCTCGTGGTCGCCGAATGGCAGCTGCTGTCGGACCTGTCGTTCGCCGACTTCCTGCTCTGGGTGCCGATCGGGCCCCAGGACGCGCCGGAGAGCCGGTTCCTGTGCGTCGCGCAGGCCCGGCCGACCACCGCGCCCACGGCCCACCCGGAGGATGTGGTCGGCTCCGAGGTGACCCAGGACGAGCACCCGCAGCTGCGGCGCGCGGTCCTGGAGGGCCGCATCTGCCGGGAGGAGGACCCGCGCTGGCACCTGGGGGTGCCGGTGCGGCGCGAGACCATCCCGGTGCGGCTTGCCGACGAGATCGTCGCGGTGCTCAGCCGGGACACCAACCTGGCGGTGCCGCGGGTGCCGAGCCCGCTGGAGATCTCCTACCTGGGCAGCGCCGCCGACCTGTGCCAGATGGTCGCCGACGGGACGTTCCCGACCCCGGAGCCGGCGCCGGACGTGCACACCAGTCCGCGGGTCGGGGACGGCCTGATCCGCCTGGACAACTCGGGGACGGTGGTGTTCGCCAGCCCCAACGCACTGTCGGCCTACCACCGGATGGGCCACGCCGCGGATCTGGTCGGCGCGCAGCTGGCGCCGCTGACCCGCTCGCTGCTCAACGACCCGTTTGACGCCGACGAGGTGGCGCAGCGGGTGCGGCGGGCCATGGCCGGGCAGCCCAGCATGCGCATCGAGGCCGAGGCCCGCGGTGCGACGGTGCTGTTCCGGGCGCTGCCGCTGCGGCCGCGCGGTCAGGCGGCGGGCGCGCTGGTGCTGGTGCGCGACGTCACCGAGGTCAAGCGCCGGGACCGGGCGTTGATGTCCAAGGACGCCACGATCCGCGAGATCCACCACCGGGTCAAGAACAACCTGCAGACGGTGGCGGCGCTGTTGCGGTTGCAGGCACGGCGCACCAGCAACACCGAGGCGCGGCTGGCGCTGGACGAGTCGGTGCGCCGGGTGACGTCCATCGCGCTGGTGCACGAGACGCTGTCGATGTCGGTGGACGAGCGGGTCGACCTGGACGACGTCGTGGACCGGGTGATCCCGATGATGAGCGACGTCGCCGCTGCGGAGACCGGGGTGAAGGTGCGCCGCGAGGGGCGCTTCGGCGTGGTGTCGGCCGAGTTGGCCACGCCCCTGGTGATGGTGCTCACCGAACTGGTGCAGAACGCGTTCGAGCACGCCTTCCCGGAAGGGCAGGGTGGCGAGGTCGTCGTGCAGGCGGAGCGTTCGGCGCGTTGGCTGGACGTCGTCATCTCTGATGACGGTCGCGGCCTGCCGAAGGGCTTCTCCCTCGAACGCGCCGAACGCCTCGGCCTGCAGATCGTGCGGACCCTCGTGGAGTCCGAACTCCGAGGGTCGTTGAGCTTGCGCGGTCGCGGTCGGCAACGCGGTACCGAGGCGGTCCTGCGTGTTCCGTTGAAGTACCGGCGCTGACCTCGGCCCGCCGAGCGGGCGCCGCGCTGGTGCGTCGATCTCCGGTGGCGCACCGGGTCCGGTGGGTGCGCCGCAGCCGATCGGTCGGTGTCCCGGGGCCGCCGTCGCGGTGCGCTCGGTGGTTCCTGCCGGGGCCGACATCGACGCTGATCGGCCGGGGTTCTCGTCGGGGTTTACGGGTTGTCGGGTGCGAAAACCGTGGTTGTGCGGAAAACGTGCGGTCGGTCACCGGGGGTGCGACCGACCGCAACGCTCCCAGCGCGACTCAGGCGTTGGTGCGAGCCCGAGTGCGAGCGTTGCGCCGCTTGAGCGCGCGCCGCTCGTCTTCGCTCATACCGCCCCAGACACCGGCGTCCTGCCCGGTCTCCAGTGCCCACGCCAGGCACTCGGAAGCGACCGGACAACGGCGGCATACGGCCTTCGCCTCGGCGATCTGCAGCAGCGCAGGACCGCTGTTCCCAACCGGGAAGAACTTTTCCGGGTCCTCGTCACGGCAAACCGCACGGTGGCGCCAGTCCATCGTTCCTTGCTCCTCGCTAGGCGCGCCCACGCGCGCCGCTCGTTTGTTCGGGGTGTTTGTGAATGCCTTCACGGAGTCCGTGTGCTTGTGAATGCTTTCACGAACTGCCGCGATGTCAAGAGTTCGATCTCGAGTGGTGAGGGAACTCACCTGAAAGATCGACAGGTCTTGACCAGGGGTTTTTGGTGTGCCATCGGTCGCAGACGGGGGTCGCGAACCGAGAGCTACGCTGATCCGTTACGAGAAGGTTATACAGCGACGCGGAGAGCATCCGGCACGGAGAAGAACTCGACCACCGAACGCTCGCCCAAGCAGTCACCGTCGACCTGCAGGCGCAACGGCTCCGTACAGGTTACGCGGAGATGGGCCACGTCCGCACGCCTAAAAGAACTTCTTTCGTGTGGTTTCGCTCTACCGCGGAGCATCTCCACTACCTGTCGTAACACTGGGTACATGCGCATGCTCCGCAGCGCGAAGACGCCCAGACCGGTGTCGAAGCTGGTGCCGGGGCTCATCCGCACCGGGTGCGATCCCAGGTACGTCCACGGGTCGGTGTTCGAGACGAACACGCTGTGCAGCTGCTCGATCGCGGCTTCGTCACCAACCTGCACGCTGATCCGCGGCTCGCTGCGGGCCATGCGGAAGTAGCAGGCCAGCGCGGTGCGCGCGTACAGGGCGGGAGTCACCTCGCGGCCGCGGGAGCGCAACCGCTCCACCTCCGCGACGACCTCGGCGTCCCACCCCACCCCGGCGTTGAAGGTGAACCACCGGTTGTCGGCCCGGCCCAGCCCGACCGACCGCGACCGCCGCTCGGCGACCGCCCGCAGCAGCCGATGGGTGGCCTCGACCGGGTCCCGCGGCAGGCCCAGCGCGCGGGCGAACACGTTCGCCGAACCGCCCGGCACCACGCCCAGCGTCGGCATCGCCCGGCTCGCGGCGTCGGCCGCGAACATGCCGTTGACCACCTCGTTGACCGTGCCGTCGCCGCCGTGCGCGATGACCAGGTCGACGCCGTCCTCGACGGCCGCGCGCGCGGTCTCGGCGGCGTGGCCCCAGTACTGCGTTTCGACGACGTCCAGCTTCAGCTCGCTGGCCAGCGCGTGGGCGAGCACGTCACGACCGGCGGCGGTGGTGGACGTCGCCTGCGGGTTGACGACGAGTACGGCGCGCACGACCGCAGCCTAGGCGAGCCCGGTGCGGGCCGTTCGACGGCATCGGGCGCCGCGGTTTCAGTTCTCCCGGACCGCCACCTCCTGCCCGATTCCGCACGCGGACCGGCTCCTGCGCCCGGATTCGGTGGGAACGGCCGACTGAGACACCGGGAACGGGTGCGCCGCGCCGTGGACCGCCACCTGACCGCGGTGGATCGCGGATGCGCAACCCCGGAACGCATCCGTCCGTTGTCCACCGGGAGCCGGGCGCGCGGCGGATCGCGAGAACACCCCGACGACCGCAACCGCCGCTTCAGCCATATGTCGATCATGGCGCGTGACCCCTGTCGCGGCCATGCGGCGTTCGGGCGGTATTACCATCGACAAGTGCACACGCACAGTAACCGCGACTGGTTGTCGGAAGGGCGAACTCCACCGTGTCGACCGAAGTTGTCCCACGCACCGTGCGCATCGCCGGTGTCCTGACCACGTTGCAGGCGGTCGCCGGGTTGGCGTTCGTGGTGGCGCTGCTGGTCCGCAGCACCTCCGACGACCTGGGAGGCGTGGGGCAGCTCGAACGCGGCGAGACCTACGGCGAGGCGGGCTACTACACGCTGCTGGCCGCCGGGGTGCTGGCCGCGGGCATCGGCCTGTGGAAGGGCAAGCACTGGGCGCGCACGCCCGCGCTGCTGATGCAGCTGTTGCTGCTGGGCACCGCGTGGTACGCCTTCGGCCCGTCGGGCCAGCCGCTGATCGCCCTGGTGATCGCCGTGCCCGCGATCGCGGTGCTGTGGTTTCTGTTCAACCGCGAGGGCCGCGCCTGGGCGTTTCACGCGAGCACCGCGCCCGACGCGGACCGCGATGACTGAGCTCAGCCGCTGAAGGCGCGCAGGGCGTCACCGGTGAGCCGGTAGACCGTCCATTCGTCCATGGGGACCGCGCCCGCCGCCTTGTAGAAGTTGATCGCGGGCTCGTTCCAGTCCAGCACCGACCACTCCAGGCGCGCGTAGCCGCGCGCCACGCATTCGGCGGCCAGCGTCTGCAGCAGGGCCCTGCCGAGGCCGCAGCCGCGCTGGTCGGGGCGGACGAACAAATCCTCCAGGTAGATCCCGTGCACGCCTTCCCAGGTGGAGAAGTTCAGGAACCACAGGGCCAGGCCGACCACCGCGCCGTCGACCTCGGCGACGTGCCCGAACAGCGCCGGGTCCGGGCCGAACAACGCCGTTCGCAGCTGCTCCTCGGTCAGGTGGCACTGTTCCGGCGCCTTCTCGTAGCGGGCCAGCTCGTGCACCAGCTCGACCATGGCGGGGACGTCGGCCTCGGTCGCTCGGCGAATCATGGGTACCTCCACGGGGTCCGGCCTGCGGCCCAGCTTAGGCCGGGGCCCGGTCAGCCCTGCTGCCACGGCGGGATGTTGGCGCGCTCGACCTGCGGGATGCCGCGCTCGTGGCCGAGGACCGTGACACCCGCCGGGTCGAGGGCGAAGTGCACCCCGGCCTCGGCTGGCAGGCCCAGCCAGCGGGCGATCAGGCAGCGGCTGAAGTGCCCGTGGCCGACGAGCACCACGTCGGCGTCGGTGTCCCGGACCCGGGCCAGCAGCTCGTCGGCGCGCTCGGTGACGTCGGCTGCCGTCTCCCCGCCGGGGCAGGGGTGGGTCCACACCGTCCAGTCAGGCACGCGCTCGCGGATCTGCGCGGTCGTCAGGCCCTCGTAGTCCCCGTAGTCCCACTCGGCCAGCAGTGGTTCGGTGACCACGTCGGCCAGTCCCGCGAGCTCCGCCGTGCGCTGCGCCCGCTGCCGCGGGCTGGCCAGCACCACCACCGGACCCGGGGGCCGCAGCGCGGTCAACGTCTGCCCGGCCTGCCGCGCCCGCAGCTCACCCTCGACGGTGAGCGGGATGTCGGTGCGGCTGGTGTGCCGGCCGGTGCGGGACCACTCCGTGGTGGCGTGCCGGAGGAGGTAGACGCGGTGCTCTGCGGGTTCCACGAGCCGAGCCTAACCGCGCCGGGCGGGCGACACCGCGTCGCGCACGGCTGCCGCGCGCGCAGCACTGCCCACAGTGGTCTCTTCGGTTCGGCGCGGCGGCGGGCGCCTGGTCAGAACACCCGAACGGGCTCCCCAAGGCGACGCCAGTGCGAACGGGCCGCCCGCCGAGTAGCCGATGACGGCGAGGTCGGGCAGGCCCAGTTCGGCGACGTCGCGGGCCCAGTCGTCGAGGGTCCGGCCCGGCGCGGGGTCGGACGCCCCCAGGCCGGGCCGGTCCAGCGAGATCAACCGGATGCCGAGGCGGTCGACGACGTCGGCACCGAACCCGAGCCATCGACTCGTCGCGGCACCGGGGCACAGCAGGACAGGAGAACCCCCTGCCGGACCCCACTCGGCCCAGGCCAGCTTCCGCCCATCAGAAAGCCCGACAAGCCCGAGCCGGGCCGGTTCCACAACCTCCACGCGACGAGTGTGCGAACACAACGAGCCGCACCGCACCTGATTTTCCGGTGTGGGAAGCCTCAGCCCGAGGTCGCCAATCCTCGATGCCGCGCCGGTTCGGTGACAGGCGCGGAAGGTGGGAAGCTACCGGGCGTGGAACTGAACGGCGCCCCGGCCACCCTTGACCAGATCAGGGCACTGGCCCTGACGAACTACGGGCACTTCACGTCAATGCTCGTCGAGGCAAACCGGGTCCGTGGGCTGTCGCTGCACATGGAGCGCCTGGCCCGGGACTGCCGGCGCCTGTTCGGTGTGGAGCTCGACACCGATCGCGTGCGCAGGTATGTCCGGCAGGCGGTGGCGGGCGGCGTGCAGCCGATCGTGGCGAGGGTGACCGTCTACGATCCCGCGATCAACCTCGGAACGGTCGGCTCCGACGCACACCCATCCATACTGGTCACCACCCGGCCCGCGGCTCGGGCGCAGCCGGAACCGTGGCGACTCACAGCGGTTTCCTACCGTCGAGACGAGCCGGCGGTGAAGCATGTCGGTCTTTTCGGCGCGCTGATGCATCGGCGCGCTGCGCAGCGCGCGGGGTTCGACGATGTGCTCTTTGTGAATCCAGACGGCACGATTTCCGAGCTCGCCACCTCGAACATCGGCTTCGTCCGTGCTGGTGAGATCGTCTGGCCGCGGTCGGAGTTCCTGGTCGGGGTGACCATGATGCTGCTGCGCCAGGCTTCCGACGGGCCGGTCGCCACCGAGCCGCTCACGCTCGCGGATCTTTCGCACATGGATGCCGCTTTCGCGACCAATGCGGCAACCGGTGTGCGGCCCGTGCGCTCCGTGGACGGTACTGAGTGGCCTGTCGACCATCCGGTGTTGGGCGAGCTGCGTGCACGTTACGCCGCAATCCCGCCGGAGTGCCTGTAGCAGAGACGCCGACCAGCGCATGGGTGTTTCCGCTGGTCGGCGGCTTGATCAGTGCGATGGCCTCAGCCCTGCTTGGTCTCCCAGAAGATCTTGTCGATCTCGGCGAAAGTTCCGCCGTGACCAGGCACAACAGGGATTGGCGACGAGCTGGGCCGTCTGTAGGCCGTCCCCGGTGTCGTCGGCCTTCCGGCGGCTGTAAAGGCCGTCGATGACCTTCCGGGTGCGATCGCTGCTGCTCGGCATCAGGTGTTGTACATCTTCAGCGTGAACGACGGGTCGGAGTGCCCAAGCCACTCGGATACCGCCTTGATCGACTCGCCCTGGTCCAGCAGCACCGAGGCGAAGAAGTGCCTTAGCTCGTGCAGCCAGGTGGCTACTGGATTGCCGAAGCCGATCCGTCGGCCGCCTTACGAACATGCGCTTACCTCAGCGCGAGCTGTGCAGGACCGCTCCTGGGCCGTGATCGCGACAGATGGCGCGTTCAACACGATCAGCCACATTGGACCAGACGACTGGGAAGAAATCGCTTCACACGACGAATCGGCCTTGACGGCGCTGCTTGAACAGGCCCAGCAGTGGGAAGCCGTTGCTGATCCCCACGGACAATCGTTTCCACGGGCCAAGTGCCACGACGACAAGGCCATTGCTGTGGTTCGGTTCAACTAGCCGGGCGTGCACCGCAGAATCGGACGCTTGGACGACTTCGCCGCGGGGTCAGGCATACGTCCCACCCGAAAACGCTGAACGGCCCTATTCACCCATCCGTCATGCCCGGTCCGCAGCCGCGTCGATGATCAAGGGCTGTCCTTCCTCCTCGGCCCGAAGCTTTGCCGCCAGCGTGGTCAACCGGTCGGCAAGCAGGTAGCGCTGTTCTCGCGTATACCGCCCGCCGCCGAGTTCGAACGCAGCCTCGTCGAGCTCCCACTGTGTTGCGCGCAGAGCTACCACCAATGCACGGTCACCGCTCGACATAACCATCCCAATCTGGACATCTGACTCATCAGTCTCAACAGGATCCTATGGCTCATTCGGCTCGACGGTAACATTGGGAAGGACGGTCTGGTCTGAAGTTCGTAGCTTCAGGTCATGCCTGGTTCCGCGCGTCTTATCACCAGCTCGGAAGTGGCGCGCGAGCTTGGGGTAGCGCGCCAAACGGTCAACCGCTGGGTGCGGGAGGGCGTGATTACTCCGATCATCGTTACCGCTGGTGGGCAAGGCCGGTTCGACATCGAGGAAGTCAAACGCCAGTTGCGTGAACACGGGCAGCGCAAGCGCGAGCGAGACGCTTAGCTTGGCGCTACGGCAGCAGAGTGAAGGCTGGCACGTGCTTCGGGCGGACCACCGAGAAGTGACGGCGGTCGAGCGTCGCGACCTGGTGGATTTCGAAGCGCTCCGCCACCGCAACAACGGACGCGTCCGACAGGCCCAGCGGCAGGTCCGCGTACTGTTCGACCAGATCCGCGACCCGTTCCCAGTCAGCTGAGTCGAGGGAGACGACCTCGAACCCGCCGTGGGCCACGTCTCGAATGAACGCCGCCTCCACCCGAGCACCGCACCGAGTGCCGAGGAGGTAGCCGATCTCCCCCCAGCAGTGGCTCAGGAAGTAGCAGGCTGCCGGGGACGTGTGTCAGCAGCCGCAAGCACCGCTCATGGTCAGCGTCTCGGCCATTGGCTACCGCGAGAATCGGACCGGTGTCGACAACGATCATTGAGAGGTACCGCCACGCCCGAGTTCTTCCCGGGCGATCTCCTTCGCCCGAGCAGCGAGGTCCGACGGTCCTTGCCCCATCCCGGCGAAGCGGAACGTTCGACGCGGTCCAGGTCCAGCAGTGTCCTCGCGACGGCCGACCAGGTGCCGCAAGTAGTCGCGGACCTGCTCCAGTTCGTCCGAGGGCACCTCGTCCACCAGGCGGTGCAGCTCGTCCCGCGTGACGCTCATGCCCCGAGGCTACCGGCGAGACCCGCCAGACCCCAGCGTGCGTGTCTGAACTTTCTCTACTTCATCAAGGGCGGCCCCTGCGGGGCCGCCTGCCTGCTGAATGTGAGCCCAACCGCAGACCGCCGCCCCGCGGTATGCGAGCCCGGTCCAGCCGACCGCGAGCGGTGGGGCGGCGGCCGCAACCGGGCGCGAGCGGAAGGCAGGCGACCCCGCAGAGACCGCCAGAGGAGCCCTTCAACCGCGGACGTCCCGACCACACGGGGTCGCCTGGGCGAGCCTCAAAGAACGGTGCTGGGCGCGCTGGCAGAGTGGTCGCCTTACCCCTCCAGCTGGCACCGCCGCCGTCCTGCTGTGTGCGTGCTCACCGGCTTGTGGTCCCTTGCAGGCCGAACTGTCGAGCACGAGCACCAGGACCGCGGGCACGGACCACGGCCGCCACGACGCCGGAACCAGCCGCAGCACCAGGCGCACGAGCACGACCAGGCCCACGCCGACAAGCAACGGCCACCAGGACCAACCCGACGCACTCCACAACACCAGCACCGTAGCGAACAGCCCCCAGCCCACCGCAGACCGACTCAACATCCCTTCTCGGCTCATCAACTTGCAGGATTCCACATAGGACGCAGCCGGGCCGACCGCAGGCCGTCAGGCCGTCTACGGGCCGTTGGACGACGCCAGGAGACGAAAAAGACGCCGACCAACGAATAGGTGTTTTCGCTGGTCGGCGTCTTGATCAGTGCGATGACCTCAGCCCTGCTTGGTCTCCCAGAAGATCTTGTCGATCTCGGCGATGTAGTCCAGCAGCTGCTGGCCGGTCTTCGGGTCCATCGAACCCTTGGTGCCGGCGGCGCCGGCGGCCTTGGTGGCCTTGTTGATCAGCTCGTGCAGCTGTGGGTACTTCTCGAAGTGCGGCGGCTTGAAGTAGTCCGTCCACAGCACCCACAGGTGGTGCTTGACCAGCTCGGAGCGCTGCTCCGCGATCAGGATCGCGCGGGTGCGGAACTCCGGGTCCTCGTTGGCCTGGTACTTCTCCTGGATCGCCTTGATCGACTCAGCTTCGATCCGCGCCTGCGCCGGGTCGTACACGCCGCACGGCAGGTCGCAGTGCGCGGTCGCCTCCAGGCGAGGGCTGAGGATTCGCGACAGCAGTCGCATGATTCCTCCCTGACAGTGAGTGCTCCGACAGCGCCGACCCTACTCTGGAAGATCCTCGGCGTCCTACTGGAGGTGGTTGTGAAATCCCTCGGGCGGTGGCCCTGGCGGCGGTTGCTGGTCCGCGGGCCCTCGATGGCTCCCACCCTTCGGGACCGCGACGTCGTGCTGCTGCGGCTGCGTGCCCGCCCGCGTCCGCGTGACGTTGTGCTGGTGCGCTGGGAGCAGCGCCCGTGGCAACTGTCGGTGAAGCGCGCCGTGCGCCCGGACGGCACGGGGTGGCACGTCGAGGGCGACAACGCGTTCGGCTCGACGGACTCGCGGGAACTGGGGCCCGCCGAGGTGCTGGGTGTCGTCCGGTGGCGGCTGTGGCCCCGGCCCGGCCGGGTGCGGTGAGGCCGGTCAGCCCTCGGTGCGCAGCTTCTCGTAGTGGGCGAGGCAGGTTTCGTAATCCGGAAGTAGGCCGGCCGCGGCGGCCTCGGCGAGACTGGGCGCCGCGCGGTCCTTTTCGGACATGATCGGCTCGCCGTCCAGCTGGTCCCAGGGCAGCCCGAGCTCGGGGTCGAACGGGTCGATGCCGCGTTCGGCGCTCGGGTTGTACGGCGTCGAGCACAGGTAGCTCATCACCGTGTTGTCGGTGAGCGCGAGGAAGGCGTGCCCGAGGCCCTCGGCCAGGTAGAGCGCGCGGTAGTCGGTGGAGTCCAGCCGGACCGCCTCCCAGCGGCCGAAGGTCGGCGAGCCCACCCGGACGTCGACGACCACGTCCAGCAGCGCGCCCTGCGGGCAGTACACGTACTTGGCCTGGCCGGGCGGGACGTCCGCGAAGTGCACGCCGCGGACCACGTTGCGCGCCGAGACGCTGTGGTTGGTCTGGCCGATCCGCAGCCGGTGCCCGGTGGCCTCGACGAACGGCGCCTCCTGGAACGGCGCGACGAACCGGCCGCGGTGGTCCGGGAAGGATTTCGGGGTGAACTCGAACGCGCCCGTGATCTCAAGTCGACGTACCTGCACGGCCGAAAGCCTAGGAGTGCTGCCGACGCCGGATGCCCCGGGGAAGCAAACCGGACGTACGTACTGCGAACGGGGGATTGCAAACCGGACGTACGTACTGTCCGTGATGGGCGCAAAACCGGACGGTCGTACTGCCAAATTCCCTTGACAAAATGTTGAACGCGCTGGTGAGACGGTGTGATCCCGGTCGCTGACAGTGATCGCGCGGCCTGGCACACTAGGCGAACCGCAGCGTCCGCCGAGTCGCTGTCCGACCAGGGCGGCCGGTCTCGGTTCATCACGAGGCGTTGTCCTTGCCGGTACGCCCGGCAGGCGGCGCCGTCCGGGTGGCAGCACGCCACCCAAAGCCCGGCCTGGAATGTGCCCGGGCCGCAGGCATGGCTACAGGAGGGACGCCGTGACCACCGTGAACGACGGCACCGGAATTGGTGCCGAACTGACCAACGAGGAGATCTTCGCGGCGCACGAGGGCGGCAAGCTCGCCGTCGGCGTGAGCGCGCCGCTGGAGACCGCGCGGGACCTGTCGATCGCCTACACGCCGGGGGTGGCCCAGGTCAGCCGCGCCATCGCCAGCGACCCGGCGCTCGCGGACCGCTACACGTGGACGCAGCGGTTGGTGGCAGTGGTCAGTGACGGCACCGCGGTGCTCGGCCTGGGCAACATCGGGCCCCGCGCCTCGCTGCCGGTGATGGAGGGCAAGTCCGCGCTGTTCAAGTCCTTCGCCGGACTCGACTCTATCCCGCTGGTCCTGGACACCACCGACGTCGACGAGATCGTCGAGACGCTGGTCCGGCTGCGCCCGTCCTTCGGCGCGGTCAACCTCGAGGACATCGCCGCGCCGCGGTGCTTCGAGCTGGAACGCCGGCTGATCGAGGCGCTGGACTGCCCGGTGATGCACGACGACCAGCACGGCACGGCCGTGGTCGTGCTCGCCGCGCTGCGCAACGCCGCGAAGGTCGTCAGCCGGGAACTGGGCTCGCTGAAGGTCGTCATCTCCGGCGCCGGCGCCGCCGGCGTCGCGTGCGCGAAGATCCTGCACACCGCCGGTGTCGGTGAGATCGTCGTGCTCGACTCGCGCGGCGTGATCCACGCCGGACGCGACGACCTGACCCCGATCAAGCAGGAGCTGGCCGGGTTCACCAACCCGCGCGGCATCACGGGCGGGCCCGCCGAGGTGATGCGCGGCGCGGACGTGGTGATCGGTGTGTCCGTGGGGCAGATCCCGGAGGAGTGGGTCGCCTCCATGGCGCCCGGCGCGATCGTGTTCGCGCTGTCCAACCCGGACCCGGAGATCCACCCCGACGTGGCGCGGCGGCACGCGGCCGTCGTCGCCACCGGGCGCAGCGACTTCCCGAACCAGATCAACAACGTCCTGGCATTTCCGGGTATCTTCCGGGGCGCCCTGGACGCGGGTGCCCGCCGGATCACCGATGGGATGAAGGTCGCGGCGGCCGAGGCGATCGCGGCGGTGGCCGCGGACGACCTCAGCGCGGACCACATCGTGCCGAGCCCGCTGGACCCGCGGGTGGCGCCGGAGGTCAGCGCGGCGGTCGCGAAGGCGGCCCGGGCCGACGGCGTGGCCGGGGCCTGACGAGGCGGCGCGAATCGCGAGGTAGCTTCGGCATGCAGTGGGGCCGGGGGAGCCAGCAGCGGCTCCCCCGGCCCCACTGCATTGGCGGTCGCAACAAAATCCGTGGCTTCGGCGTCATCATGCCGGGCAACGGCTGTCACCCTCCAGGAAGCTGGTTGGGCTTCTGCCCCGTGGCGTCACCGTCGATGCTGTGGCCGGTATCGTCTGCCGCACAGCTGTGTTGCAGGTCACTCATTGGTGGCATGCCGGGGGGTCCGGAGCCGGCGGCCACGCGGCTGCTACGCAGGAGGGGTGCTGTTGACCGAGCGGAGCGAGCGGAACCGGGCGACCGCAGACGGTCTGGCCAACGCCGACGAGCTCGCGCTGATCGCGCTGCCCGCGGCGCCCGCGCTGCTCAGCACCGAGGACGGCATCGTGGTGCGGGCCACCGAGCAGGCCGCCCGGCTCGCCGGCGAACCCAGCCCGGCCGCGCTGGTCGGCGTGCGGCTGGCTGACCTCGTGGTCCGCGACGGATCCGCCTCCCTGCTGCGGGCGCGCGGCGGTCACATCCCGGTGCGCCCGCTGAGCTGGCCGCACGCCGACGACGAACGGCTGCGCGTGACCGTCCTGGTGGACGTCTCCGACCTGGCCGGGCGGGGAACCGGCGGCACCGCCGCCGACGACGAACGCCACTGGCTGATCGAGGCGCAACGCATCGCCAAGGTCGGCAGCTGGGTGTACTACCCGGAGACCGGGGAGATCTACCGCAGCCCGGTGCTCGCGGAGTTTCTCGCCGGATTCGGTGCCGACGCCGCCACGATGATCGCCGCGTTCCACCCCGAGGACCGCGACCGCGCCCGGCGGTTCTTCACCGACGTGCTCACCGCGCCCGAGGACGAACTGCTGGAGGTCGAACTGCGCGACCTGTCCGGCAAGCGGATCTACCTGTGCACCGGTCGGGCCGAGTACAACCGGTCGGGCCGGGTCGAGCGGGTGCAGGGCACCGTGCAGGACATCACCGAGCACCGGGCCCTGGAGCGCCTGCTGCGTGACGAGCGCCGCAAGCTGCAGGACGCGCAGCGGATCGCCCGGCTGGGCACGTGGGAATGGGATCCGCGCACCAACGTCATGCACCTGTCGAGCATGCTGCACGAGATCATCGGCAAACCCACGTCGGCCCCCACCACCTGGGACACCTACCTGGAGCGGGTGCACCCGGACGACCGGAACTGGGTGGTCCAGGCGTGGCGGCCGCTGGTGGAGAACCACGAACCCGTGGAGGTCGAGCACCGCTACGTGCGCCTGGACGGCGCGTTGCGCATCCTGCGTCTGCACGGCGCCGCGATCCGCGACGCCGACGGCCACGACGTGCTGGTGGGCACCGCGCAGGACGTCACCGAGCAGCGCGCCGTGGTCACCCGCATGGAACGCTCCAGCAAGCGGTTCAGCGACCTGGTCAACATGACGCCCGTCGGCATCGGTCTGTTCGACCGCGCCGAGCGGCTGGTGGACGCCAACGACGCGCTGTGCGAGCTGCTCGGCTACCAGCTGGAGCAGCTGCGCGGCAAGTCCATCGACGACATCACGCACCCCGACGAGCGGGGCGCGGGCCTGCCCGCCCCGATCGAGCGGTCCGGCATCCGCCGCCGCGTGCCCCAGCGGGTCCTGGTGCGCTCCGACGGCGAACCGGTCTACTGCGAGCTGCACACCTCCTCGTCCGTGCAGGACGACGGCACCCAGTTCTGGCTGGTGGTGTTCCAGGACATCACCGAACGGCGCCGGGCCGCCGAAGCGCTGCGCTACCAGGCCACCCACGACGACCTCACCGGCCTGCCGAACCGGGCCGCGGTCAAGGACCTGCTCGGCCACCTGCTGGGGCGGGTCGACTCGCACCGGGTCGCGGTGCTGTTCTGCGACATCGACAACTTCAAGCGGGTCAACGACTCCCTCGGCCACGACGCCGGCGACGAACTGCTGGTGGCGCTGGCCCGTCGGCTGGAGGGCGGGCTGCCCGACGGCTGCACCGCCGCTCGGTTGTCCGGCGACGAGTTCGTCATCATCTGCCAGGACATCCAGGCCGTCGGCGGCGTCGACTCGCTGGCCACCCGGGTGTCCGGGCTGCTGCGCACCGCGGTCCCCGTGCACGGCCAGCTGATCCGGGTTTCGGCGGCGATCGGCGCCGCGGTGCCCAACGGCACCGGGGCCGGCGGCGAGGACCTCCTGCGCTTCGCCGACGCGGCGATGTTCGAGGCCAAGCGCCGCGGCACCGGCAAGGTGTCGCTGGCCAGCCCGGCGCTGATGGCCGCCGCGGACCGGCAGCTACACCTGGAGGGCCAGCTGCGGGAGGCGCTGCACAACGACGGCCTGGCCCTGCACTACCAGCCGGTGGTCAACGCCGAGGGCGTGGTGGTCAGCGCCGAGGCCCTCGTGCGCTGGCCGCACCCGGACCGCGGGATGCTCACGCCGGACGCGTTCCTGCCCATCGCCGAGCAGGGCGACCTGCTGCGCGAACTCGACCGGTGGGTGCTGCGGACCGCGCTGCGGGAGGCCGCGAGCTGGCCGGTGCGCGGCGGACGGCCCGTGGCGGTGGCGGTGAACCTGGCCGGGCTGGTGCCGGGCGGGCCGGAGTTCGTCGACGCGGTCGCCGACATCGTCGCCGAAACCGGCATCGAGTGGGACCGGGTCGTACTGGAGCTGGTGGAGACCGCGCTGGTGGACCTGCCGTCACGGACCCGGCACGAGATGGGCGAGCTGGTCTCGCGCGGGGTGCGGTTCGCCGTCGACGACTTCGGCACCGGCTACTCGTCACTGGCCCGGCTCAAGGACCTGCCCGCGCAGATCATCAAGGTGGACCGCCGGTTCGTCGCCGGGGTCGGCGGGGACGCCTCGGACTTCGCGGTGGCGCGGGCGGTGGTCGACATGGCGCGCGCGATGGGGCGGCTGTGCGTCGCCGAGGGCGTCGAAACCGCAACCCAGTTCCACGTCCTGTGTGGACTGGGGGTGGACGCCTACCAGGGGTGGTTGTTCTCCCGAGCGGTCCCGGCCCGGGAGTTCCGCGACATGCTTGCCCGCGACCCCCTCCCGATCCCGGGCGCCTGAACCCGCAAACCCATCCGCCGCTGCGCCGGACCAGCTTCCGGGACGCACCGTTCACAACGTTCGGTGCGTCGGGCGGGCACGGTCGGCGGCTGGTGGTCAGGCGGCGGCGGTGCGGACGATGTCGGCGATGCGATGCCGCGGCAGGTCGATCAGGCGCAGGTCCAGGTCGTCGCCGTCGCGCGCGAGCTCCGCGACGCGGTCCCGGGCTTCACGCTTGGTCAGCGTGGCCTCGGTGTGCGCGATCAGCGCCTCCCGCCAGATGTTGCCGACCTTGCCGTGCGCCCGCCGCAGCAGGAACCCGGCCACCGAGTCATCCGCCCGCAGCTGCGTCACCACGACCGCGTGCCGCGAGTCGGGGCTGCTGCGGTGCAGCCGCAGCCGGAACTTCGCCCCCACCAGCTCCGACAGCGCCCGCTGCGCGCGTTCGCTGGTGATGTCCGGATGGTTGTTGTCCACCACGAACCCGGCCCGCTCAGCGTTGCAGGCCAGCAGCATCCGCAGCAGCCACGGCCCCGGATCGGCCCGCAGGTCGAACACCGGCACGCCCTGCCGCGGCCGGATCGGCCGCGACCAGCCCGGTTCGCGCAGCGACGCCACCGGCGCACCGACCCGCTCGCCGACGGCCGCCAGGAACTCCTGGGGCGCCGCAGCCTCCAGCGCCTCCACCGACTGCGGGCCGTGCGTGTAGATACCCGGGGCCTGCCGCAGCGCCAGTTTGCGGGTGTGCGCGGTCGGCTGGCACACGTACAGGTCGCTGGCGCTGCCGATGGCCTGCGCGCCGAAGTAGCGGTGGAACCGCGGCAGGATCGCCTCGAACACCATGCCCAGCCGCAGCAGCTCCTGCTGCACCTTGTGGCCCAGCGCGGGCGTCCGCGGGCTGTAGCCGTAGGCCAGCAGCAGGCGGCTGTGCGGTCCGGCCAGGCATTCGGCGGCGCGCGTGGCGAACAGCCCGACGCCCTCCGGGGTGTAGGGCGGGTCGGTGAACACCAGGTCCGCCCAGCCCTCCAGCACCGGAGGCACCCCGAACCGCAGATCGGCGTGCAGGGTCCGCACCGCGAAACCGCGCTGCGCCGCGACGGTGTCGATGTGCTCCAGGATCCGCTCGTCGACGTCCACCACGGTCACCGACGCCGACGGCACCACCAGGCCCAGCGCCAGCGACGTCAGGTCGTGGTCGCCCAGGCACAGCACCCTCGCCCCGGCCAGGTCGTAGTTGTCGCGCATCCACTCGGCGCGGCGCAGCGCGGTCTCCGGCGTGGCCGTCACGTGGTCCAGCGCGGTCGCGGGCACCGGGCCACCGGCCACGAACCCGCGCATCAGCTCCAGGGCCTCATCGTCGGGCGGGGCGGGCGTGCGCAGCTCGTCCAGCGCGAAGCGCGCGCGGTAGCGCTCGGCGGCGTCCGCGGTCAGCCGGTAGGTGTCGTCGGCGGCGTCCACGTCGGATCCCGCGGCGGCGAGCAGGTCCTCCACGGTGCGCCGGGACACCGCGGTGCGGCGGATCAGCTCGTCGAGCTTCACCGGGCGCTCGCTGAGCTCGGCGAGCACCTCGCGCAGCCGACGGGCGAGAACCCCCGTGTCGGCGAGCAGGGCCTGCACGGCGTCGATCGGTGCCGTGGGTTCTGAGTGCTGGGCAGTGTTCATCGGATTGTCGAGCTTACGGCGTGTCCGGCGCGGTCGCCGCCGCGCCGGACCTCCCACTGGGTGGGACCACGCTGGTCCGGCGAGTTGCGAAGATCACGCGTCGATCTCGCACGATCGCAGGATGGCGTCGATCGAGCTAGGGTCGGCCGCGTTCGAGGGACGCGACGATCCGTGAGGGGGCTCGGATGATCGAGTTCCAGGCCGTGCGCAAGGAATACGACAACGGCACCGTCGCCGTCCACGAGCTGAGCCTGTCGGTGCAGTCGGGCACCATCACCGTGCTGGTGGGGCCGTCGGGGTGCGGCAAGACCACCCTGATGCGGATGGTGAACCGGATGATCGAGCCGTCGTCGGGCACTGTGCTGGTCGGGGGCGCGGACGTGCGTGACCGCGACCCGGCGCAGCTGCGCCGCGGCATCGGCTACGTCATCCAGCAGGCCGGGCTGTTCCCGCACCGCACCGTGCTGGACAACATCGCGACCGTGCCGGTGCTGTCGGGCGCCAGCCGGCGCGCCGCCCGGACGCGCGCCGGGGAGCTGCTCGAACTGGTCGGGCTCCCGCAGCACCTCGGCAGCCGCTACCCGGCGCAACTGTCGGGCGGCCAGCAACAGCGCGTCGGGGTGGCGCGGGCGCTGGCCGCCGACCCGCCGGTGCTGCTGATGGACGAGCCGTTCAGCGCCGTCGACCCGGTGGTGCGCGAGGGGCTGCAGGACGAGCTGCTGCGGCTGCAGGGCGAGCTGGACAAGACCGTCCTGTTCGTCACCCACGACATCGACGAGGCGATCAAGCTCGGGGAGAAGGTGGCGGTGCTGCGGCAGGGCGGCCACCTGGTGCAGTACGCCGAGCCGGACGACTTGCTCGCCGAACCGGCCGACGACTTCGTGACGTCGTTCGTGGGCCGCGACCGGGGCTACCGGCGGCTGTCCTTCGTGGACTCCGACGGGGTGCGGCCGAAACCGGTCTGCACGGTGGACCTCGGCGAGCGGACGCAGCCGAACCCGGAGTGGCGGCTGGCGCTGGACGCGGCGGGCCGACCGCGCGGCTGGCTGCCGCCGGGCACCGGGGTGGACGGTCCGCTCACCGAGGACCAACTGGTCGCCGGCGGCTCGCTCTACACCGAGCACACGTCGCTGCGCGGTGCGCTGGACGCCGCGCTGTCCGCGCCGTCAGGGCTGGGTGTCGTGGTCGACGACGACGGCCGCTACGTCGGCGTGATCACCGCCCGGCACGTCCTGGACGTGCTGGACCAGCAGCGGGGTGGGGTGCCGTGATCGACTTCTTCGCCAGCCCCAGCAACCGCGAACTGGTGCTCGCGCAGCTCGCCGAGCACCTCTACCTGGCTCTGCTGCCGCTGCTGCTCGGCGTTCTGCTGGCCCTGCCGCTGGGGCGGCTCGCCCAGCGGGTGCCGTGGCTGCGTGGCCCCCTGCAGGCCGCGGCGAACATCGTCTACACGATCCCGTCGCTGGCGCTGTTCGTGCTGATCCCCGGCATCCTCGGCACACCGCTGCTGTCGTCGGCCAACGTGGTCATCGCCCTCACCCTCTACACCGCGGCGCTGCTGGTGCGCCCGGTGCTGGACGCGCTGGAGTCCGTGCCCGCGCACGTCGTCGCCGCGGCCACCGCGATGGGCTACCGGCCGGGGCGGCGGTTTTTGGCGGTGGAGCTGCCGCTGGCGGTGCCGGTGCTGGCCGCCTCGGTGCGGGTGGCGTCGGTGAGCAACATCAGCCTGGTCAGCGTGGGCGCGCTGGTGGGCATCGGCGGGTTGGGGCGGCTGTTCACCGACGGCTTCCAGCGCGACTACCCGGTACAGATCGTGGTGGGCATCGTGCTGACGCTGCTGCTGGCGCTGGTGGTGGACCTGCTGCTGGTGGTGCTGTGGCGGTGGGCGACCCCGTGGGCGAGGCGCGCATGATCGACGAGATCGTCATCTGGCTGACCGACCCGGCGCACTGGACCGGGCCGGGCGGCCTGCTGGCACAGACCCTCCGCCACCTGTACTACTGCGTGCTCTCGGTGACCGTCGCGGCACTGATCGCCGTGCCCCTGGGCGTCTACATCGGACACACCGGGCGGGGTTCGGTGGTCGTGGTGGGGCTGAGCAACGCGATGCGCGCGCTGCCCACGCTGGGCCTGGTGACGCTTTTGGTGCTCGGCTTCGGGCTGGGCGAGGCGCCCGCGCTGGCCGGGCTCGTGGTGCTGGCCGTCCCGGCGATCCTCTCCGGCGCCTACGCCGGTGTCCGCAACGCCCCGGCCGACGCGGTCGACGCGGCCAGGGGCGTGGGCATGACGTCCGCGCAGCGCCTGTGGCAGGTCGAGCTGCCCACCGCGCTGCCGCTGGTGCTCGGCGGGGTGCGCAGCGCGATGTTGCAGGTGGTGGCCACCGCGGCGGTCGCTGCCTACGTGGGGCTCGGCGGGCTGGGCCGAATCCTGCTGGACGGGTTGAAGATCAGCGACTACGCGCAGATGGCGTCGGCGGCGATCGCGATCGCGGTGCTGGCGGTGCTGCTGGACCTGGTGTTGGCCGGTGCGACGCGGTTGCTGGTGCCGCGCGGCCTGGTGCTGGCCGCCCGACGAGGAGGTAGGGATTGATGAGGCGCTTGCTGGCGGGCGTGGCCGCGGCCGTTCTGCTGCTGACCGGCTGCGGCGCGCGGGACCCGTTGGAGGCCAACCGGGAGCAGGGCGGTGCGCTGGTGGTCGGCTCGGCCGACTTCGCCGAAAGCGAGCTGCTGATGCACATCTACGCGGAGGCGCTGAAAACCACCGGGGCGCAGGTGGAGACCCGGCCGCGCATCGGGGCTCGCGAGTTCTACGTCAACGCGGTCCGCAACGGTGAGCTGGCCGTGGTGCCCGACTACACCGGCAACCTGCTGGAGTACCTCGACCCCCAGTCGTCCGCCACCGAGTCCCAGCAGGTCTACGACCAGCTCCAGGGCGCTGTCGGGCCGGACATGGAGCTGCTGGAGCCGTCCCCGGCGGAGGACTCCGACGTGCTGGCGGTGACCGCCGCGACGGCCGCGACCGGGGTGCGGTCGATGGCCGATCTGGGGCCGCGCTGTGGCGAGTTCGTGCTCGGCGCGCCCGCCGAGTGGAAGTCGCGGTGGGAGGCCAGGATCGCCGTGGACTACGGCTGCCGGTTCAAGGAGATCCGCAGCGTGGAGGCGGGCACCATCACGGTGGACGCGTTGACCAGCAACCAGATCCAGGTGGCGAACCTGTTCACCACCTCGTCCCAGATCGCGGTGAACAACCTGGTGCCGCTGGCGGACCCGAAGCACATGTTCCCGGCACAGAACGTGGTCCCGCTGGTCCACAAGGGCGCGCTGACGCCGCAGCAGGCGGACGCGCTGAACCGGGTCTCCCGCGCGCTCGACACCGCCAAGCTCACCGAGCTCAACCGCCGCCTGGAGGTGGACAAGGCCAACCCGGCGGACGTCGCCAAGGAGTTCGTCGCCACGCTCGGCCGCTGACCACCCCGGCGGCGCGTCAGGCGGTGCGCCCGCTGATGCGGGTGGTCAGTTCCGCCGCCGTGCGCCGGACCTGCTCCGCCAGCTCCGGCCAGGTGTTGCCGCACTCGGTGCCGTCCGGGGTGTCGCAGAAATGGCGGAAGGTGACGCTGATCGAGGCGATCGGCCGGGCCGAGTGGTCGAACACCGCGCAGGCCACCGAGGCGAAACCCGCCGTCACGTAACCGTCCTCCACCGCCCAGCCGCGGCGGCGCTCGGCCGCCAGCAGGCGGCGCAGTTCCGGCAGGTTCCGCGGGCCCCGGTCGGTGCGCAGCACGAACTGCTCCCGCGAGGGCAGCAGGGCCCGCACGTGCGCGGCGGGCAGGTGCGCCAGCATCGCGCGCCCCGACGCGGTCAGCTGCGCGGGCAGCCGCACCCCCACGTCGGTGACCAGCGTCTGCGGCTGGGACGGCCGCTCCTTGATCAGATACAGCGACTCGCCCGCGTGCAGCACGCCCAGGTGCGCGGTGCGGCCCACCTGGTCCACCAGCCGCCGCAGCAGCGGCCCGGCGAGACGTTCCAACGGGTCGTGCCGCAGGTAGGCCGAGCCGAGTTCGAAGGCCGCCATGCCCAGCCCGTAGCGCCGCTCCTCCGGCAGGTGGATCGCGAACCCGGCCGACACCAGCTCCGCCAGCAGGTGGTAGGTCGTCGAGCGGGGCAGGCCGAGCTCGCGGGCGATGACGCTGGCCGACACCGGTCCCGCCCGCCCCGCCAGCACCTGCAGGATCGCCAACCCCCGCCGCAGCGCCGGGACGTCGCTGCTGCCACCCATCTGCGACCTCCCGTCTGGTATCTCAGACACTCTCACCCTATCCGGGCTTCAGCCAGCGCGGCAGCGGCGCTGGGATGGAGTCATGCAGGACAACGTGCTCGACGTCGGCCCGGAACCGCTGCGCCGCGACCAGGTGGTCCAGGTCGCCCGTGGCGGCGCCCAGGTGGCCCTGACCCAGCTCGCCGAGCAGGGCATCGCGGCGACCCGCAAACACATCGACGCGCTCGCCGCCGAGCAGCGGCCCGTCTACGGGGTCTCGACCGGTTTCGGCGCGCTGGCCGTCCGGCACATCCCGACCGACCGGCGCGCCGCCCTCCAGCAGTCCTTCGTGCGCTCGCACGCCGCGGGCGCCGGAGCGGCCGTCGAACCGGAGGTGGTGCGCGCGCAGATGCTGCTGCGCCTGCACACCATCGCCACCGGCCGCACCGGGGTCCGGCCGGAGACCGCGCACGCGCTGGTGGCGCTGCTCAACGCCGGGATCGTGCCGGTGGTGCACGAGTTCGGCTCCCTCGGCTGCTCCGGTGACCTCGCGCCGTTGGCGTCCGTGGCGCTGGCCCTCATCGGCGAGGGCGAGGTGTTCGACGCCGCCGGCCGCCGCCGCCCGGCCGCGGAGGCGCTCGCCGAGGCGGGCATCGAGCCGGTCTCGCTGGCCGAGAAGGAGGGCCTGGCGCTGACCAACGGCACCGACGGCATGCTGGGCATGCTCGTGCTCGCCGCACACGACCTGTCCGCCCTGCTCGACGTGGCCGACGTGACCGCGGCGATGAGCGTGGAGGCGCTGCTGGGCACCGACCGGGTCTTCGCCGCCGACCTGCAGCAGCTGCGCCCGCACCCCGGCCAGGCGGTGTCCGCGGCCCGGATGGCGGCGCTGCTGTCGGGTTCGGAGATCGTGGCCAGCCACCGGGGCCCCGACTGCACCCGGGTGCAGGACGCCTACTCGCTGCGCTGCGCCCCGCAGGTGCACGGCGCGGCCCGGGACACCGTCGCCCACGCCGAAACCGTGGCCGATCGCGAACTCGCCGCCGCCATCGACAACCCGGTGGTGCTCGAGGACGGACGCGTGGAGTCCAACGGCAACTTCCACGGCGCCCCGCTGGCCTACGTGCTGGACTTCCTGGCCATCCCGCTCGCCGACGTGGCGAGCATGGCCGAACGCCGCACCGACCGGATGCTCGACGTGGCCCGCTCGCACGGACTGCCCGCGTTCCTGGCCGACGACCCGGGCGTGGACTCGGGGCACATGATCGCCCACTACACGCAGGCCGGGCTGGTGTCGGAGCTGAAGCGGCTGGCGGTTCCGGCGTCGGTGGACTCCATCCCCACCAGCGCCATGCAGGAGGACCACGTGTCGATGGGCTGGTCGGCGGCGCGCAAGCTGCGCCGCGGCATCGACGGGCTGACAACCGTGCTCGCCGTCGAACTGCTCACCGCGGCCCGCGCCCTGGACCTGCGCGCCCCGCTGACCCCGGCCCCGGCCACCGCCGCGGTCCGCGACCTGCTGCGCGGCCGCGTGCCCGGCCCGGGCGCGGACCGCCACATCGCGCCGGAGATCGCCGCGGCCGAGGACCTGATCCGCTCCGGCGCGGTGCGCGCCACCGCCGCCGGATTCGTGGACTCCGCCCTGGAGGAGTCATGAGCGGTGTTCCAACTCTCGCTCATGTGAGCCGACCGGGTGCGGGTGTCCCGCAGTACACAGTGGACCGGAGGGTGGCATGACCGCTGAAGCACGAACCGTGCGGGCCCCGCGCGGCACGACCCTGACCGCGCGCGGCTGGAGCACCGAAGCACCGCTGCGGATGCTGATGAACAACCTCGACCCCGAGGTCGCCGAGCGGCCCGACGACCTGGTCGTCTACGGCGGCACCGGCAAGGCCGCGCGCAACTGGGCCTGCTTCGACGCGATCGTCCGCGAGCTCACCGACCTGCGCGAGGACGAGACGCTGCTGGTGCAGTCCGGCAAGCCCGTCGGGGTGCTGCGCACCCACGAGTGGGCGCCGCGGGTGCTGATCGCCAACTCCAACCTGGTCGGCGACTGGGCGAACTGGTCGGAGTTCCGCCGCCTCGACGCGCTCGGGCTGATGATGTACGGCCAGATGACCGCCGGATCGTGGATCTACATCGGCACCCAGGGCATCCTGCAGGGCACCTACGAAACCTTCGGCGCGGTGGCCCGCACGAAGTTCGGCGGCACCCTGGCCGGCACGCTGACCGTCACCGCCGGGCTCGGCGGCATGGGCGGCGCGCAGCCGCTCGCGGTGACCATGAACGAGGGCGCGGCGCTAATCGTCGAGTGCGATCCGGAACGCGCGCACCGCCGCGTCCGGCACGGCTACCTCGACGAGGTGGCCGACGGCATCGACGACGCCATCGACAAGGCGGTGGCGGCCAAGCAGCAGAGGCGGGCGCACTCGGTGGGGTTGATCGGCAACGCCGCGGAGGTGCTGCCGGAGCTGCTGCGGCGCGGCGTCCCGGTGGACATCGTCACCGACCAGACCTCCGCGCACGACCCGCTGTCGTACCTGCCGCTGGGCGTCGCCCTGGAGGACTGGGACGACTACGCGGCCAGCAAACCCGACGAGTTCACCGAGCGGGCCCGGGACTCGATGGCCAGGCACGTCGAGGCGATGGTCGGGTTCCTCGACGCCGGTGCGGAGGTCTTCGACTACGGCAACTCGCTGCGCGGCGAGGCGCAGCTCGGCGGCTACGAGCGGGCCTTCGCCTACCCCGGGTTCGTGCCCGCCTACATCCGGCCGCTGTTCTGCGAGGGCAAGGGCCCGTTCCGGTGGGCGGCGCTGTCCGGTGACCCGGCCGACATCGCCCGGACCGACCGGGCGATCCTGGAGCTGTTCGGGGAGGACGAGCACCTGGCGCGGTGGATCCGGCTGGCCGGGGAGAAGGTGTCCTTCCAGGGCCTGCCCGCGCGGATCTGCTGGCTCGGCTACGGCGAGCGCGCCAAGGCGGGGCTGCGGTTCAACGAGATGGTGGCGTCCGGGGAGCTGCGGGCGCCGGTGGTGCTCGGCCGCGACCACCTCGACTGCGGGTCGGTGGCCTCCCCGTACCGGGAGACCGAGGCGATGGCCGACACCTCCGACGCGGTCGCGGACTGGCCGCTGCTCAACGCCCTGGTCAACACGGCGTCCGGGGCCACCTGGGTGTCGCTGCACCACGGTGGCGGGGTCGGCATGGGCCGGTCGCTGCACGCCGGGCAGGTCAGCGTCGCCGACGGCACCGGGCTGGCGGCGCAGAAGCTGGAGCGGGTGCTGACCAACGATCCGGGCATGGGCGTGATCCGGCACGTCGACGCGGGATACGAGCGGGCCGAGCAGGTCGCCGCCGAACGCGGCGTCCGCACTCCGTTGGTGTGACCGGGGCGGGAATGCGCGGTGCTGGTGACGTGGAGTGAGGAGCAGGTGTGGCGGGTCCGAACGAGTTGATGGCGGCCATCGCCGAGGTGGGTGTCGACCGGCGGCGGGGCGGCTACTCGCGGCACGTCTTCGACGACGCCGAGCGGCAGTTGCGGGAGTGGTTCACCGAGCAGGCCGAGGCCCGCGGCCTGCGGGTGGAGGCCGACCGCAACACCAACATCTGGGCGTGGTGGGGCGAGCCGGGTGACGACGCGGTGGTCACCGGCAGCCACCTGGACTCGGTGCCCGGCGGTGGTGCCTTCGACGGCCCGCTGGGCGTGGTCAGCGCGTTGAGCGCCGTGGATCTGCTGCGCGCCCGGGATTTCCAGCCGCGGCGTCCGCTGGCTGTGGTGGTGTTCGCCGAGGAGGAGGGCGGCCGGTTCGGCGTTCCGTGCCTGGGTTCGCGGCTGCTGGCGGGCACGATCGACCGTGACCGCGCACTGGCCCTGCGCGACCCCGACGGCGTGACGCTCGCCGAAGCGGTGCGCTCCTTCGGCGCCGATCCCGCGCGGCTGGGGTGCGACGAGGAGGCGCTGCGGCGCATCGGGCAGTTCGTCGAGCTGCACGTGGAGCAGGGCCGCGGCCTGGTCGACCTGGACCGGCCGGTGGCGGTGGCGTCGTCGATCCTCGCGCACGGCCGGTGGCGGTTCCGGTTCCACGGCCAGGGCAACCACGCGGGCGCGACCCTGATCGGCGACCGGCGCGACCCGATGCTGCCCGCCTCGCGGTTGGTGCTGGAGGCGCGCCGGGTGGCCGCGGGCACCGAGGGCGGGCGGGCCACGGTGGGCCGCCTGGTGCCCAACCCAGGCGGCACCAACGTCATCCCCTCTACAGTGGACGTATGGCTGGACGCGCGGTCCCCCGAGGACCGCTCGACCCGCGCCATGGTCACCGAACTCTCCGCGCTGGCACGAGAATTCGCCGCCGCGGAAGGATGCGACGTGGCGGTGACCGAGGAGTCCTACGGGGACACCGTGCACTTCGACACCGCGTTCCGCGACCAGCTCAGCGGCCTGCTCGACGGCGCGCCCGCCCTGCCCACCGGGGCCGGGCACGACGCCGGTGTCCTCGCCGCCGAGGTGCCCGCGGCGATGCTGTTCGTGCGTAACCCGACGGGCATCAGCCACGCGCCCGAGGAACACGCCGAACCGGACGACTGCGAGTCGGGGGCGCAGGCGCTCGCCCGCGTCCTGGAACACCTGGCGGGGTGAGACGGATGACGACCTACTGGTGCGAATGGGCCTGGCTGCCCGAAGGCGCGCGGCCGGGCGTGGTCGTCGAGGTCACCGACGGCCGCATTACCGGGGTGGGCGCGGCGCAGCGCCCGCCCGAGCACGCCCAACGCCTCGCCGGCCTGACCCTGCCGGGCATGGCGAACGCGCACTCGCACGCGTTTCACCGGGCGCTGCGCGGCTGGAACACCGGAGCACGCGGCACGTTCTGGACCTGGCGCGAGCAGATGTACCAGGTGGCCGCGGCGCTGGACCCCGACCGCTACTACCAGCTGGCGCTGGGCGTCTACGCCGAGATGGCGGCGGCCGGGATCACCTGCGTCGGCGAGTTCCACTACGTGCACCACGACACCGGCGGCGCCCGCTACGCCGACCCGAACGTCATGGGCCACGCCCTCGCGCAGGCGGCCCAGGACGTCGGCATCCGGCTGACCCTGCTGGACACCTGCTACCTGGCGGGCGGTTTCGGCCGGCCGCTGCACGGCGTGCAGCTGCGCTTCTCCGACGGCGACGCGGCGGGCTGGGCCGACCGCCTCAGCGAGTCCACACTGGACGGGAGCCGGGTTCGTCTCGGTGCCGCACTGCATTCCGTCCGCGCGGTGCCGGCCGAGCAGATCCCGGAGGTGACCGCCTGGGCGCGCAAGACCGAAGCACCGCTGCACCTGCATCTGTCGGAGCAGCGCGCGGAGAACGAGGCGTGCCTCGCCGCCCACGGCCGCACCCCGACGCAACTGCTGGAATCGCACGGGGTCCTGGGCTGCGACGTCACCGCCGTACACGCCACGCACCTCGCCGCGGCGGACGTGGCGCTGCTCGGCGGCAGCGGCACCGGTGTGTGCCTGTGCCCGACCACCGAAGCCGACCTCGCCGACGGCATCGGCCCCGCCGCGGCACTGCGCGTCGCGGGCAGCCCGCTGTCGGTCGGCAGCGACGGGCACTCGGTGATCGACCCGTTCGCCGAGGTGCAGGCCGTGGAGTCCTACCAGCGCCTGGACAGCGAGACCCGCGGCCACTTCACCGCCGGTGACCTGCTGGAGGCGGCCACCGCGGCGGGACACCGGGCGCTCGGCTGGACCGACGCGGGCCGGCTCGACACCGGGGCCCGCGCCGACTTCGTCACCGTGGACCTCGGCTCGCCCCGCCTGGCGGGGGTCGCGCCGCAGGCCGTCCCGGCCGTCGCCCGCGCCGACGACGTGCGGGAGGTGTTCGTTGACGGCCGCCGCATCGTCCACGACGGCGCGCACGAGTCCATCGACGTGGCGCGGCAACTGCACGACGCGATCACCGCCCTACGCGGCTGAAACCCGCGCGTGTCTTCGCTCCTACGACCGACGAGGATCCAACGATGACGAGCACCGCCATCACCGGCATCGGCGAGCTGACGACCAACGACGAGGAGCTGGGCGCGCTCACCGACGCCGCGCTGGTCATCGACGGCGACCGGATCGCCTGGGTCGGGCCCGCCTCGCGCGCCCCCGCAGCCGACGAGCAGGTGGACGTGGCCGGGCGCGCGGTCCTGCCCGGCTGGGTGGACAGCCACACCCACCTGGTCTTTGCCGGGGACCGCACCGCCGAGTTCGCCGCCCGGATGGACGGCAAGCCCTACCAGGCCGGCGGCATCGCGGTGACCGTCCGGGCGACGCGTGCCGCCAGCGACGCAGAGCTGGCGGCCAACCTGCGCAAACACCTCGCCGAGGCCGCCGCGCAGGGCACCACCTACGTGGAGACCAAGACCGGCTACGGGCTGACCGTCGCCGACGAGCTGCGCGCGGCCCGCATCGCGGCGGAAGCCGACGAGGTGACGTTCCTCGGCGCCCACCTCGTCCCGCCCGGGGAGGACGCGGACCGCTACGTGGACCTGGTATGCGGCGAGATGCTCGACGCGGTGGCGCCGCACGTCGGCTGGTGCGACGTGTTCTGCGAGACGGGCGCCTTCGACGCCGACCAGTCGCGGCGGGTGCTGGTGGCGGCGAAGGAACGCGGCCTGGGCCTGCGGGTGCACGGCAACCAGCTCGCCCCGGGGCCGGGCGTGCAGCTGGCGGTCGAACTCGGCGCCGCCAGCGTGGACCACTGCACCTACCTCACGGAGTCCGATGTGGACGCCCTGGCGGGGTCGGACACGGTGGCGACGCTGCTGCCCGCGTGCGATATGTCCACGCGCCAACCGCTGCCCAACGCGCGGGCCCTGCTCGACGCGGGCGCGACCGTGGCCCTGGCGTCCAACTGCAACCCGGGGTCCTCGTACACGTCATCCATGGCGTTCTGCGTGACGACCGCGGTGCTGCAGATGCGGATGAGCATCGACGAAGCCGTGCGCGCCGCGACGTGGGGCGGAGCGCGGGCGCTGCGGCGCGAGTCCGGTGACGGTGCGGTCGGCATCCTGCGCGTGGGCGCCCGCGCGGACGTGCACGTCCTCGACGCACCCAGCGCGGCCTGGCTCGCATACCGGCCCGGAGTCCCGCTGACCCACGCCGTCTGGCGCAGGGGCACCCGCGTCAGATGAGCGCAGGTCCCCGCGTGCTCCACAACCTCGCCGTTACCGCCGGATTCCCGGTGCCGGCCGCCGCGCAATGACCACTGTGGACAGATTCAGTCGATCGCGGGGGCGCGCTGCTCCAGCAGTGCGTCGAGGACCACGCGCACGAGCGGATGCTCCTCCCGGCCGCACTGCACCGCCGCGAACACCCGGCGGGTCGGGGCCCGGCCCGCAACCGGCCGCGCGACCGCGCCGTGCTCATGGGAAATCGCGGTGCGCGGCACCAGGGCGACCCCCGTGCCCGCCGCCACGAGCGCCACGACGGCGTGGAAGTCGTCCGACGTGTGCGTGATCCGCGGCAGGAAACCCGCGCTCTCGCACGACACCTGCGCCACCGCGCGGCACGGGTTACCGGGCAGCGGCGCGATCCAGTCCTCGTCGCGCAACTCGTCCAACGCCACCTCGGCGGCCGCGCCCAGCCGGTGCTCCGGCGGCAGCACCACGTCGAACGGCTCGGCATAGAGCGGGAAACGGCTCACCCGCCGGGCATCGGCCTGCAACGTCGAGGTGTACTCCATCGAGATCGCGATGTCGATCTCCCCGGCCAGCAGCATCACCAGGCTGTTGTGCGCCTCGGCGTCGCGCACCAGCACCCGCACCCCCGGCGCCCGCTCCCGCAGCGCCACGATCGCCGGCGCGACCACCTGCGTGATCGCCGACGCGAACGACGCCACCTCGACGGTGCCGACGGTACCTCCCGCGCACGCGGCCAGGCTCGCCTCCGCGCGCTCCAGCTCCGCCAGCACCGCCTTGGCGTGCTCCACCAGCAGCTCACCCGCCGCGGTCAACCGCACCCGCCGCCCCTGCCGCACCAGCAGCGCCTGCCCGACCTCGTGCTCCAACGCGGTGAGCTGCTGCGACACCGCGGACGGCGTCAGATACAGCTTTTCCGCCGCCGCTCGCACCGTGCCGTGATCGGCGAGCGCGCGCAGGACCTGCAGCCGACGGGGGTCGATCACCCCCGGAGGGTACCCATCCGCTCGCGCGCCGCGACGAACGCAGCCACCGCCCGCTCCACGTCCGCCGCGCTGTGCGCCGCCGACATCTGGGTGCGGATGCGGGCCTTGCCCTTCGGCACCACCGGGTAGGAGAACCCGATGACGTACACGCCCTCCGCCAGCAGCAGGTCCGCCATCCGCGCCGCCTCGGCGGCGTCCCCGATCATCACCGGGATGATCGGATGCGATCCGGGAAGCAGGTCGAAGCCCTCCTCGGTCATCCGGCGGCGGAACAGCTCGCTGTTGTCCCGCAACCGCTGGCGCAGCTCCGGCTGCGCGGCCACCAGGTCCAGCGCCGCCAGCGACGCGGCCACGATCGACGGGGCCAGCGAGTTCGAGAACAGATACGGCCGGGACCGCTGGCGCAGCATCTCCACGATCTCGGCCCGCCCGGACACGTAGCCACCGCTGGCGCCACCGAGCGCCTTGCCCAATGTGCCGGTCACCACATCCACCCGGTCGGTCACGCCGAACAGCTCCGGGGTGCCCGCACCGGTCGGCCCGGTGAACCCGACGGCGTGCGAATCGTCGACCACCACCAGCGCCCGGTGCTCGTCGGCGAGCGCGCAGATCTCGTCCAGCGGCGCCAGATAGCCGTCCATCGAGAACACGCCGTCGGTGACGACCAGTTTGCGCCGCGCGTCCCGGTGCTCCTCCAGCAACCGCGCCAGATCAGCCATGTCGCGGTTGCGGTAGCGGGCGCGCCGCGCCTTGCACAACCGGATGCCGTCGATGATGCTCGCGTGGTTCAACTCGTCGGAGATCACCACGTCCCGCTCGTCGAGCAGCGTCTCGAACAGCCCGCCGTTGGCGTCGAAGCACGAGCTGTACAGGATCGTGTCGTCGGTGCCCAAAAACCGCGACAGCCGCCGCTCCAGCTCCTTGTGCGGGGCCTGCGTGCCGCAGATGAACCGCACTGACGCCATCCCGAAACCCCACTTGGCCAGTGCCTGCTCGGCGGCTGCGACCAGCGCCGGGTGATCGGCCAACCCCAGGTAGTTGTTCGCGCAAAAGTTGAGCACCTCGGTACCCGCGACCCCCACCCGGGCGCGCTGCGGCGAATCCAGCACCCGCTCGTCCTTGTACAGGCCGGCGGCGCGGATCTCGGCCAGCTCGGCCCGCAGGTCATCGGCGAACGCGTACATCAGGCGGAACCTCCCGCTGTCCAGTCCAGAATGACCTTGCCGCAACGGCCACCGCGGGCCGTCTCGAACGCCTCGGCGTGCTGCGTGTAGGGGAACCGGTGCGTGATCACCGGCGACAGGTCCAGGCCCGCCTCCAGCAGCACCGACATCGAGTACCAGGTCTCGAACATCTCCCGCCCGTAGATGCCCTTGACGGTGAGCATCTTGAACACCACGGCGCTCCAGTCCACCGCGAAACTTTCGGCGGGCAACCCCAGCATCGCGATCCGGCCGCCGTGCGCCATGTTCGCCACGACCTCCCGCAGTGCGGCGGGCTGCCCGGAAACCTCCATGGCGACGTCGAAGCCCTCGCTCATCCCCAGCTGCTGCTGTGCGTCGGCGACCCGGGTCTTCGACACGTTCACCGCCAGGTCCACGCCGACGCGCCGCGCCAGCTCCAGCCGGTGCTCGCTGACGTCGGTGATCACCACGTGCCGCGCCCCGGCGTGCTTGGCGACGCTCGCGGCCATCAGCCCGATCGGGCCCGCACCGGTGATCAGCACGTCCTCGCCGACGACCGGGAAGCTGAGCGCGGTGTGCACCGCGTTGCCGAACGGGTCGAAGATCGCCGCGACGTCCGGGTCCACCTGCCCACGATGCACCCACACGTTCTGCTCCGGCAGCACCGCGAACTCGGCGAACGCCCCGTCGCGGTGCACGCCCAGCCCCTCGGTGTGCGCGCACAGGTGCCGCCGCCCGGCGAGGCAGTTGCGGCACCGGCCGCACACCAGGTGCCCCTCGCCGCTGACGAAGTCACCGACCCTCGTCTGGGTGACAGCGGCGCCGACCGCCACCACCTCACCGGCGAACTCGTGGCCCACCACCAGCGGCGTCGGCACCGTGCGCGCCGCCCAGTCGTCCCACGACGCGATGTGCAGGTCCGTCCCGCAGATCCCGGTGCGCACGACCCGCACCACGACCTCGTTCGGGCCGGGCGTGGGGTCGGGCAGCTCGGTCAGCTCCAGACCGGGTGCGGGTGAGGTCTTCACCAGTGCACGCAAGGTCCTTCCCTCTCTCCTCAATGGCTGCAACGGAGTTTCGCGCCGGACCGCGGGCAGGTCCATCTCGACTTTCTGCACTGCCTGGTTAGCGGACCTGCACAACGCGCCCCGCCCGTCGGGCGACGAGCGGGGCGCGGGAACACCGGTGCTCAGCCGAGCCAGTCCCAGCCGCCGGGCACCGGCCTGCCGTTGTGCAGGACCGAGTGGTGCGAGCTCGAGTACGAGTTGTGCTGGAAGTTCTGGTTGTGCTCCGGACCGTTCTGCGTCGAATGGTTGTGCTGCGACACCGGCTGCCCGTGGTGCTGCACCGAGTGCTGCGTCGAGATGGAGTGCTGTAGCTGCGGCGCGGGCGTGGTCTGCGGCTCGTCGGCGAAGACGGCGTTGTACACCGCGGACACCTGGGCCAGGCCATGCGGTTCGTCGACCGCGGCGGCGGTTCCGGTGGTGCCCAGCGTGGCCAGGCCGATGAACAGGGTGCTGGCGAGCAGACGTCGCATGAAGCGTTCCTCCGTGATCGTTCGGGCTGTGGCAGAAGGGAGGTGATCACACTCCGACGGAACCTGCCGAGTGGATCCCCATGACGGGGACCAACTTCCCAATTCCGGGGGACACCCGAGCGGTGCCGTCTTGACCTCCACCTCAGTGGAAGTCACAGGATCGGGTGGAACACGACCAGCGAGTAGCCTTCGATGACGCCCGTGCTGCCCGACATCACCCGCCGCGACGTTGGCACCATCCTCGTGAGCGCGTGGCTGGTGGGCACGCCCCAGCGGCAGCGCGCCACGGTCGACGCCACCATCGCCGAATGGCGCGTCGCGCCGCGGCCACCGGCGTTCCTGTCGCTGAACTGCTTCATCAGCGCCGACGGCACGACGGTCCTCAACTACGCGCAGTGGACCGACGACGACGCGCACCGCGAGTTCATGCGCACCACCGGCCGACCCTGGTGCGCGGCATCGACGAAGTCGTGCCCGGCATCGAGCGCCCCGGGCTGGTCCGGTACCGGCTGCGCGGCAGCATCGTGGCGCCCGACCAGAGACCGGCGAACCTGGTCGCCGTCCGCACCGTCGACACCGACGGCCACGACGCGGCCCGCCACCTGGTCACCGACGTCCACGACCGGATCGCCGGCCCGCCGCTGCCCCAGGGCCTCGTCGCGGCCCACTTCCACATCAGCACCGACGGCACCCGCGTCCTGCTCTACGAGGAGTGGACGGACGCGGAATCGGCGACCACCAGCACCCACCACACCGAACCCCTGACGCCCAGCAACCTCTACCACCTACACCGCAGCCTCACCCGGGTGTCGTGACCGCCTGGAGCAAGGGAACTTTCCTGCCACAACGGGCCCGGTGGGGGTGGAGCACAGGAACCTTTCTGCCACTTCGGCTCACGAAGAGCAGCAAGGGAACTTTCCTGCCACAACGGGCCCGGCGGAGGTGGAGGAAGGGAGCTTTCCTGTCACCGCTGGCCCGGGAGGCGGCACGGGAACCTTTCTGTCGCCTGGTGCGGAGGTGCGGGCATGGCGGGGAGTCCGCCGGTGCCGGTGCGATGGGGAAGTGGGCGAGTGGTGCGCGCAGTGTGGAGCCGGGAACCTTCCTGCCCAGCAGGTCCCCGAGCTCCCAGGCGCGATGAATCTCAGCGGCGCAATCCTGCCTCGGGTGGGGCCAGGGCAGGGCCGGGATCTCCGACGGGGCGGAGGCGCCGCGCCTCAGTCGTCGTCGGCGTCGTCGCGGGCGAGGAACGTGGCCAGCCGCTCGGTGGCGTCCTCGAACTCCGGGTTGAGGTCGACGAAGGCCCGCATCCGGTCGGCGACCCACGCCAGGGTGACCTCGTCGTCACCGCGACGATCCTCGAGCTCCTCAATGCCGCGGTCGGTGAAGTACACCGTTTCCTCCTCGTTCTCTCCGATGTCTGCCGATGCGATCTGCCTGGCAGAACAGCAGGGTACGAAACCCCGCCGCGACCTCAACAAGGGAACCTTCCTGCCACCCGTCAGGCCAGGGGCGGGTAAAAGGAACGGGCCGCCGGTTCCGGGGAACCGGCGGCCCGCTTCGAGCCCGGGATCAGGCGAAGGCGTTGTTCACGACCTCGGCCTGCTCGACCTCGTGGACCTTGGCCAGACCGGTCGCCGGGGCGGCCATCGCGCGACGCGACACTCGCTTGAGGCGACCCAGCAGCTGCGGGAACAGCTCCGGCAGCGCCAGACCCAGGAACGGCCAGGCGCCCTGGTTCGCCGGCTCCTCCTGCACCCAGCGGATCTCGTCGGCGTTCGCGTAGCGCTCGAAGATCGCACCCAGCTTGCGGTGCGGCAGCGGGTACAGCTGCTCCAGACGCACGATCGCGGTGTCGGTGATGCCGTTCTTGTCGCGGTGCGCGGCCAGCTCGTAGTAGAGCTTGCCGGTGCACAGCACCACGCGGCGCACCGACTTCGGGTCCGGCTGCGTCGGGTCGTCGATCACCGAGGTGAACTTGCCTTCGGTGAACGCTTCGACCGGGCTGGTCGCCGCCTTCAACCGCAGCATCGACTTCGGCGTGAACACCACCAGCGGGCGGTGGATGCCGTCCAGCGCGTGCCGCCGCAGCAGGTGGAAGTAGTTCGCCGGGGTCGACGGCATCGCGACCGTCATCGAACCCTCGGCGCACAGCTGCAGCCAGCGCTCGATGCGACCGGAAGTGTGGTCCGGGCCCTGGCCCTCGTGGCCGTGCGGCAGCAGCAGGACCACATCGGAACGCTGACCCCACTTCGCCTCACCGGACGAGATGAACTCGTCGATGATCGACTGGGCGCCGTTGAAGAAGTCGCCGAACTGCGCCTCCCACAGCACCAGCGCGTCGGGGTTGCCGACCGAGTAGCCGTACTCGAAGCCCAGCGCCGCGAACTCCGACAGAGCCGAGTCGTAGACCATGAACTTCGCCTGGTCCGGCGACAGGTGCTGCAGCGGCGTGTACTCGCTGTTGTTCTTGCGGTCGATGAGCACCGAGTGTCGCTGGCCGAACGTGCCGCGGCGGCTGTCCTGACCGGTCAGGCGGACCTGACGGCCCTCCATGACCAGCGAACCGAACGCCAGCAGCTCGCCGAAGGCCCAGTCGATGCCGCCCTCGCGGCCCATCTTGGCGCGCCGCTCCAGAACCGGCTTGACCCGCGGGTGCGGGGTGAAGCCCTCCGGCAGGTTGATCTGCGACTCGGCGATCCGCTCCACGACCTCCCGCGGAATCGCGGTCGACAGACCCTTGGGCAGCTGCTGCTCGGACTCCACCGACGGGCTCGGCTCCGGCGGGTGCTTCTCCAGCTCGCGCACCTCGTTGAACACGTGCTCCAACTGGGCGGCGTAGTCCTTCAGGGCCTTCTCGGCCTCGTCGACGGTGATGTCACCGCGTCCGATCAGAGCCTCGGTGTAGACCTTGCGGACGCTGCGCATCTTGTCGATGGCGTCGTACATCTTCGGCTGCGTCATCGACGGGTCGTCGCCCTCGTTGTGGCCGCGACGGCGGTAGCAGACCATGTCGATCACGACGTCCTTGCCGAACGCCTGGCGGTACTCCACGGCCAGCTTCGCCACCCAGACGCACGCCTCCGGGTCATCACCGTTGACGTGAAACACGGGGGCACCGATCATCTTCGCCACGTCGGTGCAGTACTTGCTGGACCGCGAGTTCTCCGGCGCGGTGGTGTAACCGACCTGGTTGTTCACGATCACGTGGACCGTGCCGCCGGTGCGGTAGCCCCGCAGCAACGACAGGTTCAGGGTCTCGGCGACCACACCCTGCCCGGCGAACGCGGCGTCACCGTGCAGCAGCACCGGCAGGACGGTGAAGCCCTCCTGACCCTTGTCCAGGAGGTCCTGCTTGGCACGGACGATGCCCTCCAGCACCGGGTCCACGGCCTCCAGGTGCGACGGGTTGGACGTCAGCGACACCTTCGTCTCGCCGTCGCCGAACATCCGGAAGTACTTGCCCTCGGCGCCGAGGTGGTACTTCACGTCACCGGAACCGTGCGCCTGCCCCGGGTCCAGGTTGCCCTCGAACTCGCGGAAAATCTGCGAGATCGGCTTGCCGACGATGTTGGCCAGCACGTTGAGCCGACCGCGGTGCGGCATGCCGATGACGACCTCGTCGAGCTCGTGCGCCGCCGCGGTGTCCAGCACCGCGTCCAGCAGCGGCACCACGGTCTCGGCACCCTCCAGCGAGAACCGCTTCTGCCCGACGTACTTGGTCTGCAGGAATGTCTCGAACGCCTCGGCCGCGTTGAGCTTCGACAGGATGTACTTCTGCTCGGACGCCTCAGGCTTGGTGTGCGGCTTCTCGACCCGCTGCTGCAGCCACTCCCGCTCGTCGGGCTCGAGGATGTGCATGTACTCGATGCCGACGGTGCGGCAGTACGAGTCGCGCAGCACGCCCAGCACGTCGCGGAGCTTCATGTGCTCCTTGCCGGCGAAGCCACCGACGGCGAACTCCCGGTCCAGGTCCCACAGCGTCAGGCTGTGCGACAGCACGTCGAGGTCCTCGTGCCGCCGCTGCCGGTAGTTCAGCGGGTCGATGTCGGCCATCAGGTGGCCGCGGGTGCGGTAGGCGTCGATCAGCTCCAGCACCCGGGCGGTCTTGTCGACCGCGCCCTCCGGGATGTCCTGCGTCCAGCGCACCGGCTCGTACGGGATGCGAAGCGACGCGAAGATGTCGTCGTAGAAACCGTCCTCGCCCAGCAGCAGCTGGTGCATCCTGCGCAGGAAGTCACCGGACTCGGCGCCCTGGATCACCCGGTGGTCGTAGGTGGACGTCAGCGTCACGATCTTGCTGATGCCCATGTCGACCAGCGTCTTCTCGCTGGCGCCCTGGAATTCGGCCGGGTAGTCCATCGCGCCGACGCCGATGATCGCGCTCTGCCCCCTGGTCAGCCGCGGCACCGAGTGGTTGGTGCCCGACGGGCCCGGGTTGGTCAGCGAGATCGTGGTGCCGGCGAAGTCGTCCGCGGTCAGCGAGTTGCTGCGCGCCTTGCGGATGATGTCCTCGTATGCCTGCCAGAACTGGTAGAAGGTCATGTCCTCGCAGCCCTTGATGGAGGCGACCACGAGGTTGCGCGACCCGTCCTTGCCCGGCAGGTCGATCGCCAGACCCAGGTTGATGTGCTCCGGCGTGACGACCGCGGGCTTGCCCTTGGCGTCCTCGCCGTAGTGGCGGTTCATGTTCGGGAAGTCCTTCACCGCCTGGACCAGCGCGTAGCCGATCAGGTGGGTGAACGAGACCTTGCCGCCCTTGTTCCGCTTCAGGTGGTTGTTGATGACGATTCGGTTGTCGAACAGCAGCTTGGCCGGCACCGCGCGCACGCTCGTGGCGGTCGGCACGGTCAGCGACTGGTCCATGTTCTTGGCGATCGCAGCCGCGGCACCGCGCAACGGCTTGACGTCCCCACCAGCCTGCGGCTCCTTGACCGGAGCAGCCTTGGCTGCCTGCTGTGGGGAGGGCTTGGGCGCAGCAGCGGGCTTCGTCGCCGGGGCGGTCGCAGTGGCGGGAACCTGGCCGTTGGACTCGCTCGTCCGGGTGGCGGTAACCGTGGTCGTCGGTTGGGCCGCTGTCGCGGTGGCCGCAGCAGCGGTGTTCTCGATGGCTGCCTGGCCCGGCTTGTAGTCGGCGAAGAATTCGTGCCACGCCGAGTCTACGGATGTGGGATCTTGGAGGAACTGCTCGTACATCTCCTCGATCAACCACTCGTTGGGGCCGAACTGTGACGCAGGGCTGCTGGACACGGCTGGCGTTCGCCTCGATCCATATGCTCGTGGTTTACAGACACACTCGGATACCAGGCTAGCGGTCCGATTCGCGAGGTTGACACACAGTACGGCCATTCGGGCGGAAGAGCTCCGTCACAAGATCGATCAGGAAAGCCCTGATGAGGGGTGAGAGACCCTGTTCGGCTCACAAGAACGATCGACGACCGCCGTAGCATGTCCCACTCGGTTCAGCGCTGCTGGTACTACTCCATCTGGGTTGTCGTCCACGACCAGTATGACGTTTCACGGACACACTGTGTCCCGGACCGCCCGATCCCTTCGAGCGCATCGACACCTCGCACCGCACCAGCCACGCCCACCCCAGCCCGGCGGGACCAACACCAACCGGCCGTGGCGGTCGGTGCCAGGAGGATCCCTGGCACGCCGCGCGCCGCCCGCAGCAGCCCCGGGATGACAGAAAGGTTCCCCTGCTCCAACCCGCGACGCCCGGGCGGAAGTGGCAGGAAGGTTCCCTTGCGCACGTCACGGCACCCGCCGCACGGGAAGCCGGGTGGCAGGAAAGTTCCCTTGCTTCGGTCAGGCGATGTTGGTGGCGTCGAGTTCGTCGGGTTCGGCATCCGCCGACGCCGCCCGCCACAGGCGCGCGTAGTGGCCACCGGCGTCGAGCAGGTCGTCGTGTGTGCCCTGCTCGACGATCCGGCCGCCGTCGACCACCACGATCCGGTCGGCGCGCGCCGCGGTCGCCAGCCGGTGCGCGACGACGAAAGTCGTGCGCCTGGCGGCGAGCCGGTCGCTGGCCGCGATCACCATCGACTCCGTCGCCGGATCCAGGGCCGCGGTCGCCTCGTCCAGCAGCAGGATGTCCGGGTCGACCAGCTGCGCGCGGGCCAGCGCGACGAGCTGACGCTGCCCCGCGGACAACCCCCGCCCCCGCTCACCGACCTGCTGCCGGAACCCGTGCGGCAGCATCGCGATCCCCGGCAGCGCCCCGACGGCCCGCGCCGCCGCCTCGATCTCGGCCGGGGTCGCGTCGGGCCGCGCGTAGGCGATGTTGGTGGCGATGTCCCCGGTGAACAGGTGCCCCTCCTGCGGGACGACGGCCAGCCGCTGGTGGAACGCGGCCAGGTCGTAACGCCGGATGTCGACCCCGTCGACCAGCACGGAGCCCTCGGTGGCGTCGTAGAACCGGGCGATGAGCTTGATCAGCGTCGACTTACCGGCACCGGTGGCGCCCACCAGCGCCACCGTCTCGCCCGGCGGCACCCGCAGTTCGATGTCGCGCAGGGCGAACTGGTCGGTGCCCGGATACCGGAACGAGACCCCGCGCAGCTCCACCTCGCCGTCGAACCGCGGCGGCACGGGCACCGGCTCAGCGGCTTCGGGAACCGAGGTGGGCGTGCGCAGCAGGTCTGCGATCCGCCGCAGCCCCACCTTCGCCTGCTGGTACCCGTCGAACACACCGGACAACTGCTGCACCGGTGAGAAGAACAGGCCGAGGTAGAGCAGGAACGCCACCAGCACCCCCGCAGTGAGATCACCGGAGGCGACCCGCGCCGCGCCCACGCCCAACACCGCGGCCTGCGCGATCTCGGACAGCAGCGCGACGAACGGGAAGTAGGTGGCGATGTAGCGCTGTGCCCGCAGCCGCGAACGCCGGTAGGCGTCACTGCGCTGGGCGAACGCCTTCGCCGCGTGCCCCTCGCGGCGGTGCGCCTGCGCCACCCGCATCCCGGAGACGTTCTCCTGCAGGTCGGCGTTGACCGTGCTCACCCGCTCCCGTGCCTCCGCGTACGCAGTCGACGAAACCCTCCGGAACAGCACGGTCGCCACCACCAGCACCGGCAGGACCGCCAAGGCCACCAGTGCCAGCGACACGTCGGTGACCAGCAACGCCCCGCTGATCCCCACCAGGGTCAACGCGCTGACCACGAACGTCGCCAACCCGGTTTGCAGGAACGTCGACAGCGCGTCGACGTCGGTGGTCATCCGGGTCATGATCCGCCCCGCAAGCTCCCGCTCGTAGTAGTCCAGGCCGAGCCGCTGCAGGTGCGCGAAGCTGCGCAGCCGCAGCAAATAGAGCAGCGTCTCGCCGGTGCGCGCGGTGACCACCGTCTGCAGCTTGACCACCAGCCACCCGGCCGCCACGACGAGCGCCCCCACCCCCGTGGCCACCCACAGCACGTCGACATCACCAGCGCTCACGCCGCCGTCGATGCCGTGCCGCACCAGCGACGGCAGCAGCACCGAGGTCAACGCGTCCCCGGCGACCAGCAGCACCGTCAGCAGCAGGCCCCAGCGGATGGGCCGCAGCAACCGGGCCAGCCGGAACCGCGGATCAGGGGCGGTGGGGTCCTCGTCGCGCAGCACCGGTTGGTCGGTTGCGGGCGGGAGCGTGCGGATGCCCTCGACCAGCTCCGGGGTCGGCGGCATCACCATGCCACCCATGCCGCCCATGGCGCGCGGCCCGGCCGGGGTCGGCGCGCTGCTCGCGAACGCGAACTCGTCCTTCTCGACCGGCGGCCACAGCTCCGGCGTGGTCCCCGCCCCGTCCGCCGAGTCGCGGCCATCGCAGCGGTCGTCGATCGACTCACCCGGCCCGGCCAGCAGCGACCGGAACAGCTCGCACCGCTGCGTGAGCTCCTGCTCGGTGCCGACGTCCACCACCCGGCCCTCGTCGAGCACGGCGATCCGGTCCGCCAGCGCCAGCGTCGACCTGCGGTGCGCGATCAACAACGTCGTGCGCTGCGCCGTCACTGAGCGCAGCGTGTCGTGGATGGCGGCTTCGGTGGCCGGGTCCACGGCCGACGTGGCGTCGTCGAGCACCAGGATCCGCGGGTTGGACAGCAGCGCCCGCGCCAGGGCCACCCGCTGCCGCTGACCACCGGACAACGTCAGGCCGCGCTCACCGACCACCGTGTCGTAGCCGTCGGCGAGCGCGGTGATGAAATCGTGCGCCTCGGCCGCCTTCGCCGCGGCGACGATCTCCGCTTCGGTGGCGTCCGGACGGCCGTAGGCGATGTTGCCGCGGATGGTGTCGGAGAACAGGAACGCCTCCTCGAACACGACCCCCACCGCGGACCGCAGCGAATCCAACCGCAGGTCGCGAATGTCGTGTCCCGGGGAACCGTCCCCCTCCGGGCCGATCGTGATGCTCCCCGAATGCACGTCGTAGAACCGGGGCAGCAGCAGCGACACCGTCGACTTGCCCGACCCGGCCGGGCCCACCAGCGCCACCGTCTCGCCCGGGCGGACGTGCAGTGAGGCGTTGTTGAGCACCGGCTGGTCGCGGGTGTAGCCGAAGCTCACGTCGGTCAACCGCACCTGCAGGGGACCCGCCGGCAGCACCGCGGCGTCCGGCTTGTCCTGCACCTCCGGCTGCGAGTCGATCAACTCGTGGATGCGCTCCACCCCGGCGCGCGCGAGCTGCGCCTGGATCATCACGCTCGACAGCATCCGGGCCGGGCCGGACAGCATCGCCACGTAACCGGCGAACGCGACGAACGTGCCCAGGCTGACCTGCCCCTGCAGCACCATCCACCCGCCGAGGCCCAACACCCCGACCTGCCCGGCGGAAGGTAGCGCGGCCAGGCTCGCCGCCGGCAGCGACGTCATCCGCGCCGCGCGCAGCCGCTCGGCGAACAGTCGCCGCGCCCGAGCCTCCAGGCGCCCGACCTCCCGCTCCTCCTGGCCGAAGCCCTTCACCACGCGGACCCCGGTCACCGTCTCCTCGACCTGCTGCGCGATGTCGGCGGCCCGCTGCTGGGCCGACCAGGTCGCCGGGAACAGGCTCTTCTTGCTGCGCGCCGACACCACGGCGATCAACGGCGCGACCACCAGCGCCACCACCGTCAGCAGCGGCGACAGCCACAGCATCGCGGCCAGTGCGAACAGCGCCAGCACCGCCGTCCCGGCCGCCAGGGGCAGCATCGCCAGCAGCGAGTGCACCAGCTGCAGATCGCTGATCGACCGGGACACCACCTGCCCGGTGCGTAGGGCGTCCTGCTTGCCGCCGTCGAGCCGCTGCATCGCCGCGAACACCGCCCGGCGCAGGTCGTGCTGCACGTCCAGCGCCAGTCGCCCCGCGCTGTAGCGGCGCACGAACGCCGAGCCGAAGCGGAACAGGCCCAACCCCACCAGGGCGAGCACGATCCACCACAACCGGTCGGTGCTGTTCGCGACCGCGTCGTCAACCGCAAGCTTGGTCAGCAGCGGGACCAGCGCCTCCAACCCCACTGCGGTGACCGAGGCGCCCATCGCCAGGCACAGGGCCACCGGGTGGCGTCGGCAGGCGGCGAAGAGGCGGCGGATCCAGCCGCCCGTCGACGGGGGACTACCGGAGTCGCTCACCCCGCCAGGTTATTCCGCGCCACCGACCGCGCAGCCCGCGTCATCCACCGATGTGACCTCACCAACCCGGTCCGCGGAGGTGGAGCAAGGGAACTTTCCTGTCACCAGGCGGTCGCGAAGGCCGTGAGCCTGCCCCCGAACCCGCTGGTTGGCGGGGTGGGTGTCGGCGGGATGGATTGCAGAAAAGTTCCCTTGCTCCAGGAGGCGTCAGGCGATGTCGCGGCGGCGACTGATCAGCCATCCACCGGTGATGAACAGGGCGGTGTAGACGGCGAACGTCAGCAGGCTCGCCCACCACGGGTGGCCGTAGTCGCCGCCGAAGAACAGGTGCAGGAACTCGAACGCGGCGCGCGGGATGTTCGGCTCGTCCGGGCCCGCCACCGCCGCCACGAACAGCGGCACCGCCAGATTCGACACGATCCCGTTGCCCGCCGCGCCCGGCAGATAGGGGCCGATCCCGGCCGCATGGGAGTCCATCAGCCCCAGTGACAGGATGAACTCGACCACGAACTTGTAGACCAGCGGCACGATGATCGCGAGCACCGCGTTGGCGACCAGCGCCCCGAAGCCGACGCCCAGCAGCGTCCACAGGACCATCGCCAGCACGCCCGCGGCGCCGACGCTGATCCAGTCGACCGGGTCGCCGAAGTTCCTGAAGTCCTGACCGGCCCCGAGCAGCCCGCCCAGGCTCGCGCTGAGCACGTTGGTCAACCCGTACACGAACCCGACAGCCCCGTAGGCGACGAGCTTCGCGCACAGCACAGCCCCGCGCGGGTTGCCGGTCAGGTAGGTGGTCGTGATGCTCTTGTTGCGGTGCTCGCCCGCGTACGCCATGGCCCCGAACAGGGCCGCGAAGATGGTGCTGAAGTTCGTCGACATCGACACCGACAGCAGACCGAGCGGGACCGACCGGTTGAACTGTTCGACCATGTCGATGATCGCCACCACGGCGGTACCCAACCAGCCCGCCCCGAAACCGAGCAACGCCACCGGGATGAGCAGTGCCCACCACAGGTTGGTGGTGAAGATCTTGCGGAACTCGGCCCTGATCAGCCCAAGCATCAGGCATTCCCCCCGAAACCACGACCCGCGCCGCCCGGCGGGGCCCACTGCTGCGCGTCCGCCGGCGGCCGAGCCCCGGTGTACTGGCCGCTGGTGAGTTGGAAGAACAACTCCTCAAGCCCGATCCGCTCGTCCTGCATCCCGTACAGTGCGACCCCGGCTTCCAGCGCGAGGTCCGCCACCGTCCGCGAATCAGCGCCATTGACGGCGAGCCTGCCGTCGGGGAGGTACTCGATGCCGAACCCGGCGTGCTGCAGTGTGTCGGCCAGCCTGCCGGGCTCGGCGGCCTGCACCAGGGCGCGGGAGCGCTGCGCCGCGCGGAGCTCGTCGAGATGCCCGTCGTAGACGCACCTGCCCCGGCTGATGATCACCAGCTGGTCGACGGTGTGCTCGATTTCCCGGAGGAAGTGGCTGGACATCAGCACCGTGCGACCGCTCGCGGCGAAGGTTCTCAGGAAGTTGCGCAGCCAGGCGATGCCCTCCGGGTCCAGTCCGTTGGCGGGCTCGTCCAGCACCAGCACCTGCGGGTCGCCGAGCAGCGCCGTGGCCAGCGCCAGGCGCTGCCGCATGCCCAGTGAGAACACGCCCGTCTTGTGTTTGCCCGCGCTGGCCAGGCCGACCAGCTCCAGGGCCCGGTCGACCTGCGCGTCCGGCACGCCCATGGCAGCGGCGTAGCAGCGCAGGTGGTTGCGCGCGGTGCGGCCGGGGTGGAAGCTCTGCGCGTCCAGCACCGCCCCGACCACGTGCGCCGGGTTCGGCAGCCGGTGGAACGGCAGACCGTTGATCGTCGCGGTGCCCGCGGTGGGCGCGACCAAACCGAGGATCATGCGGAGGGTCGTCGTCTTGCCGGAACCGTTCGGGCCGATGAACCCGGTGACCGCACCAGGCCGCACCGTGAAGCTGAGGTCCTGCACGGCGTGGATCGGACCGAAGCTCTTGCTGAGCCCCCGCACCATGATCTGGCCGCTGCCGTCGTGCACGCGCGCCCTCCCACGTCACCGTTCACCCGTCCGCGCTCATCCTGCCGGACCGGAACGGGCGTGGGGTGCGGTGTGGTCGTTTCGCCGTGTGCGGCCCGCGTGACCTGCGGTGACTACGGCCAGTGGATCGACGGGTCGCTCACCGACGCCCGGTAGATCCTGGTGTGGTCGGTTTCCAGGTACCCGCCCATCGGCGGCACGGGCGGCGGTGCGGTCGTCAGGTCGGGGCGGGTGAACTCGCTGGTGTCCCAGTCGCCGGGACCTCGCCCACCCGAGGACACGATCGGTGTGGGCACCACCTCGACCTCCGAGGCCGTGTGCGCGGCTCCACGCCGCCGTTCCGCCGAACGTGAGGTGCGGGCGCGCAGCGGGTGGGCTGCCGCGTCGCTGATGAACTGCTTGTGGGCGGTGCGCCACACCGTGCACGGCCACGGCCTGCTGCGCAGCGTGCCCTGGCAGGACGGGCAACGGCCGTCCTCGCCCGGGTGGTGCGCGGCGAGCAGGGCGCGCAGCGCTTCGGTGAGCCGGTACAGCTCGGAGCGGGCCACCGGCAGCAGCACCTCGGTCTGGTCCTCGGCCACCACCCGGTCCAAACTGTCGAGCCGCTCAAGAACAGCCGTGCGCAGCGCTGTCGCCATCACGTCGTCTCCCACCGTTGTCGAACGTTCGGGGTGCGTCGGTGCCGTGGGTGGAGCCTGCGAACGGCAGGAGCATCCGCGCCGACTCCAACGGGTGACATCGGCAGTCGGCGTGCCCGCCTGCACGCCCCGCGCCCCGTGCTCACCCCATCGAGTGGTTATCGATTCGGCGCGAAATTGGCCGTGTGCGGGCGGCGCACGGCGTCGGCAAACGGGCAGTCGTGTCCTACACTGACAGTGGCGGCCTGCTCCCGGTGACCCCCAGGCTGGTTGAGCGGGCCGCCCCGTAATGTCACGCCGATTGGCGACTCTCCGTAACCGATTTCTCGTCGGATTTCGCCCCCGGACCAGTGATGAACCGCTCATCCAGGGGTGCCTGCACAGCGTCCAGTGGCCCTATCCCCCAACCCGAGCAAGGGAACTCCGCTGCCACCGGAGCAGGCCCGGCCCGACGTGCGGAAGGGAACCTTCCTGCCACCCCAGCGGCACGGGAGGTCCCCGGGAAAACGAGCGAGGGAACTTTCCTGCCGCGCGGGTGGCAGGAAAGTTCCCTCGCTGAATCGGCGCCGGTGCGGTCGCCGATCAGGACAGGACGTCGCTGATGGGGGTGCTGGTGAGACCGTGGGCCTCGGCGACCGGCGCGTTGACCAGCTTTCCGTCGTAGGTGTTGAGGCCACCGGCGAGCGCCGCGTCGGTCCGGCACGCCTGCTGCCAGCCCTGGTCGGCGATGCGCACCACGTAGGGCAGCGTCACGTTGGTCAGCGCGTACGTCGACGTGTTCGGCACCGCGCCGGGCATGTTCGCCACGCAGTAGAACACCGAGTTGTGCACCTGGTAGGTCGGGTCGTCGTGCGTGGTCGGTCGCGAGTCGGCGAAGCAGCCGCCCTGGTCGATCGCGATGTCCACCAGCACGCTACCCGGCTTCATCTCCGACACCAGCTGGTTGGACACCAGCTTCGGGGCCTTGGCGCCCGGGATCAGCACCGCGCCGATGACCAGGTCCGCGGCCCGCACGGCCTGCTCCACCGAGTACCGGTTGGACGTCACCGTGCGGATCTGGCCGTGGAAGACCCGGTCGATCTCGCGCAGCTTGTCGACGTTGGTGTCCAGCAGCTCCACGTCAGCGCCCATGCCCACGGCCACGCGGGCGGCGTTGAGGCCCGCGACGCCGCCGCCGATCACCACGACCCGCGCCGGGTGCACGCCCGGAACACCGCCAGGCAGCACGCCCCGACCACCGCTCGGGCGCATCAGCGAATACGCGCCGACCTGCGGGGCGAGACGGCCAGCGACCTCGCTCATCGGCGCAAGCAGGGGGAGGGCTCCGTTGGCGGTCTGCACCGTCTCGTAGGCGATGCCCGTGATGCCGGACCTGAGCATCGCCTGGGTCAGCTCGGCGGAGGCGGCCAGGTGCAGGTAGGTGAACAGCACCTGGTCACGGCGCAGCCGCGGGTACTCCTCGGCGATGGGTTCCTTGACCTTGAGCACCAGCTGGCCCTCGGCCCAGACGTCCTCGGCGGTGGGCAGCACCTTCGCGCCCGCCGAGAGATAGTCCTCGTCGGGGATCGAGGAGCCGGCGCCCGCGTTGGTCTCGACGAAGACGTCATGACCGCGGGAGACGAGTTCGTGCACACCCGCAGGAGTGATCGCGACCCGGTACTCGTGGTTCTTGATCTCGCGCGGAACTGCGATCTTCACGACGAAATCCTTTCTCGGCTGTTGCGGACAACGATCCGCTGCCGCTGCCGGAGGCGCATCATTCCCGCGCAATGAGATTGCCCCGGCTGCTTTGTGCTCGCAGCACAACGCGCATCCGTCCCCAGGTTTCGGCAAAGTTGGGAGTCTCGCCCCGACACGCGGGGGCGTGTTGGTTCCCAGGTTTCGGCAAACAAACTTGGGAGCTTCATCCCGGCGCGTGCGGGCGTGTGGGTTCGCAATTTCAGCCGTGCTGGGCCCAGCGGTCGGCGAGGAGTTGGACCAGGAGCGCGGAGCGGATCTCCGGGTCGTCGAGGTCGATGTCGACGAGTTGGGTGAGGCGCTTCATCCGGTACCGGAAGGTGTTCGGGTGCACCCTCAGCTCCCGGCTGGCCTGCCGCGGATCGCCGGGGTGGCGCAGCCACGCGTGCAGCGTGGCGAGATAGTCGGTGCCCTGTGTGCGGTCGTGCTCCCGCAGCACCGGCAGCGGCCCGAGGGCACCCACCCCGGCGTCGGTCGCCGCACCCGCCATGCGGCTCAGCACCACGCGGTGCCAGTTCTGCTCGTACACGGCCACCCGCTGCTGCAGGTGCCCGGCGCGCAGCAGGCTGATCAGTTCCTCGGCCTGGGCCCGCGACCGCGGCAGGTCGGCGACCGCCACGGCGGTGCCCACGGCGATCAGGGGGCGCGGTGTCACGTCGTGCGATGCGAGCGCGGCCCGCAGGTCCGGCCAGCCGCCGGGCCCGGCGCGGTCGGACACCAGCGCATACAGCAGGGTGCCGATCTCGGTGACCAGCGGGCGCCGCCCGATGCCGCGGGTGATCCACTCCCACATCGCCAGCCGGTGGCCTTCGGCGGGCCCGGCGGAGGCGGGTGTCTCGATGGCGACGACGCGGTGCGCCTCGCTGGGTACGGCCAGCTCGTTGGCGGCGGCCCGCCAGCCCTCGCCGCCTTCGAGCAGCAGCCGCACCTGCTCGGCGGTCCGCCGCCGCCCCGCGTCGGCCACCGCGCGCCACCGCAGCAGGTGCAGCGCGACCAGCGGCGCGGTTTCGGCGAACGCCGTCGACCGCTCCTCCGACACCTCGCCGGGCACGACCGCCCACATGGAGCCGAGGAGTTCGCCGCCCATCCGGATCGGCACGACCAGGCGCGGCAGCGTGCCGTCCTGCTGGGCGGGCACGAAGATGGCCGAGCTGCCCTTGCTGATCTGCCGGAACGTGCCGCGGGCGCGGAACTTGGCGAGCACGTCGTCGGGCTGCCTGCGGCCCATGATGGTGGACACCCGGGCCGGGTCGATGAGGTCCTGCCGGGCCGAGTAGGCCAGGACCTGGGAGTGCGCGTCCTCGATCGTGACCGGCGCGTCCACCACGTCCGCGACGGCGTCGGCGAGGCGGAACAGGTCGCTGACGCCGGGGCCGCGCGCGTCGGCGTCCTCGATGCCGGTGCCCGCCAGCGCGGCCCGGACCAGCCACACCAGCTGCGCCCACGCCGTGCCGGGCCGCACCTCGACCAGCGCGACCCCGGCCCGCTCGGCGGCCGCGGACACCGCCTGCTGCGTGGCGACCGGTGGCTTGAGCAGCACCGCGGCGGCGTCCCGAGCGCCGCAGGACTCGATCAGCGCCACTGCGGGCTCAACGTCGGACACCGCGACGCCGAGCACCAGGTCACCGCCCGCCGGGTTCACCGGTTCGCCGGGTTCGGCGATCACGACGTCCCCGACGCACGAGGTGGGCTCCGGGAGCACCACCGGCCGCAGCAGGGTGGGCCCCACCCGTTCGACCAGCGCCCGGATGTCCAGCATCACCGGCCTCCTCGCCGAGCACATCGGACCGCCCTCGCACCGGGGGAGGGGCGTTGACACCGGGGCGGACCCGTCTATCGTTGCTGAGCATCACCGACAATCGCATACCGGCCGTCGACCCCGTGCGGGAGAGACCCGGCCAGCCGTGCTGACCGGGCGCCGAAGGAGCAAGACTCCCCGCAAACTCTCAGGCACCCACGACCGTTCGGGCGAGGCAACTCTGGAAAGCGCGCGTCGCCGCCGACGCGCCACCCACGGTGCAAGCCGCGGCTGCCGCGGTGAAGCTCTCAGGTCCCGAAACAGAGGGGGAGGCCCAGACCAACGAGGGCACGACCGTGCCCCCCGACAGTGACGGAGCCTCCCGAGATGTCCGTTCCCACGCACCTGCGCTACACCGAAGAGCACGAGTGGCTGGCGGACCGGGGTGACGACCTGGTCCGCATCGGCATCACCCGGCACGCCGCCGACGCCCTCGGCGACATCGTCTACGTGCAGCTGCCCGAGGTGGGCGACCAGGTCGAGGCCGGTCAGCCCTGCGGGGAACTGGAGTCCACCAAGTCCGTCAGCGACCTGTTCGCGCCGGTCACCGGCGAGGTGGTGGCGACCAACCAGGCCGTGGTGGACGACCCCGGGCTGGTCAACTCCGAGCCGTTCGAGGGCGGCTGGCTGCTGGAGGTGCGGGCCACCGCCACCGGTGCCGTGCTCACCGCCGATCAGTACGCGGCCCTGATCGAAGGCTGACCCGACCTTCTGCGGACTGGCCGCCAGGAGCTTGCCGGCTGCGGCGCGGTCCGCTCGACACCTGTGGGGAAAGAGGAGGCGGTCAATGGCGATCAGCGTCTTCGACCTGTTCTCGGTGGGGATCGGGCCATCCAGCTCGCACACCGTGGGTCCGATGCGTGCGGCGGGGATGTTCGTCCGGCGGTTGCGTGCGGCGGGTCGGTTGTCGCACGTGGTCCGGGTCAAGGTCGAGCTGTTCGGGTCGCTGGGGGCGACCGGGCACGGTCACGGCAGCCCGAAGGCGGTGTTGCTGGGCCTGGAGGGCCACCGCCCCGAAACCGTCGATCCGGCAGCGGTGGAAGGCCGGGTCGCGGAGATCCGCGAGACGGGCCGGTTGCGGCTGGACGGTGACCGGGAGATCCGGTTCGTGGTCGAGCGGGATCTGGTGATGCACCGGCGCAGGTCGCTGCCGCTGCACCCGAACGGCATGCGGTTCACCGCGACCGACGCCGACGGCGGTGAGGTCGACAGCGCGGTGTTCTATTCCGTGGGTGGCGGGTTCGTGGTGGACGAGCAGGCCACCGGTGCGGACCGGATCAAACCGGATGAGACCGCGGTGCGGTATCCGTTCCGGACCGGGGCGGAGTTGCTGGCCCGCACCGCGGAGTCGGGATTGTCGATCAGCGGTGTGATGCTGGCCAACGAGCTGTCGTGGCGCTCGGAGGACGCGGTCCGCGAGGAGCTGCTGGGCATCTGGCGGGTGATGCGGGAGTGCGTGGACAACGGGTGCCGCAACACCGGTGAGCTGCCCGGTGGGCTGCGGGTGCGGCGTCGGGCGGCGGAGTTGGCCGCCACGTTGACCCCGCAGGACGATCCGCTGGAGTGGGTGACGTTGTTCGCGTTGGCGGTCAACGAGGAGAACGCCGCCGGTGGGCGGGTGGTGACCGCGCCGACCAACGGTGCGGCGGGCATCGTTCCGGCGGTGTTGCACTACTACATGCGGTTCGTGCCGGGCGCGGACGAGGACGGGGTGGTGCGGTTCCTGCTGGCCGCGGGTGCGGTGGGGGTGTTGTTCAAGGAGAACGCCTCGATCTCCGGGGCCGAGGTCGGTTGCCAGGGCGAGGTGGGTTCGGCGTGTTCGATGGCCGCGGCCGGGTTGGCCGAGGTGCTGGGCGGCACGCCGCGCCAGGTGGAGAACGCCGCGGAGATCGCGATGGAGCACAACCTGGGGCTGACCTGCGACCCGATCGGCGGTCTGGTGCAGATCCCGTGCATCGAGCGCAACGCGGTGGCCTCGGTCAAGGCCATCACGGCGGCGCGGATGGCGTTGCGGGGGGACGGCACGCATTTCGTCTCCCTGGACAAGGTGATCAAGACGATGCGGGAGACCGGTCGGGACATGAAGGTCAAGTACAAGGAAACGGCCCGCGGCGGTCTCGCGGTCAACGTCATCGAATGCTGACCGGCCCGATACCGCGCTGACCAGCCAAGATCGCGAGGCGGCGGTCGGCGCCTGGATGACGGTGTGGCGCGTCGAAAACCAGTGGTCGTGATCATCGGCGTCGCGGGATGATGGGGCCGTGCGACCTGCGGTGGGTGCCGTCCTGGTCCGGTGCGACGAGTGCGGCGGTTGGGAACACGCTGGCGCGCCTGGTTGCCGCCGGTGCGCCGAGCTGGTGGACGGCATCGTCGAGGACGAGTGGCGGAGGTTCCTCGCCGACTGGCGCGACGTCCCCGAAACCGAGGTTGCCGAGCTCGTCGCGGCTGAACCCGACCGGCACGACTGGCGGGTGGTGGACGCGGCCCTGGACCGGATCACCTGCGACCGGTGCGGCGACCGGCTCGGCCGCGGCCCGGTCGACTGCGCCGCGTGCGAGCTCGCCCACGGCTTGCGGTATGCCGCCATCGAAACCGACCGACCCGGTGTTCCACCCGGCAACGAACACGCGGTGCGGGTGAACGTCTCCGTCGTGCGCCGACCACAGGCGACCTCGGCACCGGAAGTGCTCGTCCGCCGCCTGCTGCTGCCCGCCCTGCTGGTGGGATTCCTGCCGACGACAGCCGAAGCCCAGCGCCTGAAGGCAGTGGTCAACGAGGACACTGACCCGGGCCGCGTCGCCGAGCTCGTCGACGAGCTGGTCCGCAGCCGCGGTCCGTTGGCTACGCGGTCACCATGACGTAGACCAGACCCGAGCAGGCGACCAGCACGGAAAGCGCCGCGACAGCAGCCGGAAGCGCCCCGCCCGGCAGCGGTTGCCGGGCCCGCAGGCAGCGGTCGCCGAGCACGTGGCGCCGCCAGACCAGCCAGAACACCACCACCGCCGCCAGCGGCAGGGTGAGCACCCCGCACACCACCGCCGCCACCGCGTTCGCGTGGCCGAGCAATCGCAGCAGCACGATCATCCCCACCACGAACGCGAGCGTGGTGCGCAGCCAGGCCAGTGTGGTCCGCTCCAACTGCAGCCCCGGGTCCCACGGGCTCCTCGGCGGTGTCGACATGCCTACCACCCCGTGAGGAAGACCAGCACGCAGGCCAGCAGCCCGATCACGCCGAGCCCGTATCCCAGCACCGGCGCCAACCGCGGCGCGGGCAGCGGACGCCCCAGCCGCAACGCCCGCTCGGTGATCATCCAACGCGTGAAAGCCGTTGCGCTGCACAGTGTTCCCGCGAGCAGCAGCAGCACCGCCAGTGCCGTCCGAAGTGGATCAGGGTGGCCGGACACGGCGTTGAGCGCCTCGATCCCGACCCCGCCGGCCATCAGCGCCAGCGCGGTCCGGATCCAGGCCAGAAACGTCCGCTCGTTGGCGAGCGTGAACCGAGGATCGGGTTCCGCGCCGTCCTGGTACAGCCGTCGTGGCCAGCGGGAATCCTCGTCGTCTCGCGCCATGGCCTCACGGTAGCCCGCCCACATCGTGGTATGAGCCCCGCGCCGACCCCGCACAGCGAGTGCCGGACCCCGCACGCGGCGAGGCCCGGCACCCGTGCCCGGATCAGAACGCGAACACCTTGCCCGTCGCGGCCTCGGCCACGCACGCGTTGGGGAACGTCTTCTCGAAGGTGACCGGCCGGTTGTGCCAGTGGCCGCGGGCGGTGAGCGTCACCGGCGCGTAGTTCAGCGTGCACATCGCGTGCCCGCTGTTGAGCAGGTCCAGGTTGCCGTTGACCGCCTGCAGGGTCTGGCAGGCGGCGGGGGCGTACGGGTGTGAGCCACCCGCCGGGTCACAGGTCAGGACCACCGTGCGTGGCAGGTCGTCGCGCGCGGTGCCCTGCACCGACAGGTGCAGCATGCTGCCCGCCGAAGCGGTGGTGGGCTCGGCGGAGGCCAGCGCCGGGGTCAGCACCGTCCCCGCGAGGGTCGCAGCGACGAGGACAGCGCGGCCGAACAGCTGTTGTGCAGCCATTGTGGTAATCCCCTCCTCCGAAGGGTGCGTTGGGTACGTTCGCTTCCCTTTATCGCCGCAGCTGCCCCGGTTGCTCGCTGATGACCTTCCAGATCACTGGAAGGTGTTTCACTCGAACCGGCTTTGGTCACCACTCGTCACGAAACACGGGCATACGGCCGCTCGGCAGGTCGCTCGAAAGCGGCGTACTGCCTCGAAAAGATGGTGGACCTTTCGTCGTCGACTGGTCATTGTGGTGCACAAGATCGACCCCGTCCGACAGCGACAGGAGACCTGATGGCGACGGCATTCGCAGAGCCGGGCAGGGCCACGGTGCGCAAGGCGGCGTTCGCCAGCGCGGTGGGCAACACCATCGAGCTGTACGACTTCCTGATCTACGGCACCGCCGCGGCTGTGGTGTTCACCAAGCTGTTCTTCCCCGCCGGTGACCCGTGGGTGGGCGCTCTGCTGGCGTTCGCCACGTTCGGCGCGGGGTTCCTGGCCCGCCCGCTGGGCGCCGCGGTGATCGGCCATTTCGGCGACGTGGTGGGCCGCAAGCTCATGCTGGTGATCACCCTCACCGTCACCGGGCTGTGCACGGCCGCGATCGGGCTGCTGCCCACCTACGGGCAGGTCGGGGTGTGGGCGCCGCTGATGCTGGTGACCCTGCGGCTGGTGCAGGGCTTCTTTCTCGGCGGTGAGCAGGGCGGCGCGGTGCTGATGGCCGTCGAGCACGCGCCACCGCACCGCCATGGCTGGTACGGGGGCTGGACGTTCCTCGGCTCGCCGACCGGGATGTTTCTGGTTACCGGGGCCTTCGCGGCGGCCACCGCGATCTCCGGCGACCAGTTCCTCGCCTGGGGCTGGCGGGTGCCGTTCCTGGTGAGTCTGGTGCTCGTGGGCGTGGGCCTCTACGTGCGGCTGCGGCTGGGGGAGAGCCCCGAGTTCGCGCGGCTGCGGCAGCGCGGCCAGCGCGCCCGGCTGCCGGTCGCCGAGGCGTTGTCCCGCTCGTGGCGGCAGATTCTGCTCGCCGCCGGAGTGAACCTCGGGTTGCTCAGGTTTTCTTAGACCCTGTTTCCTGCTGATCTTCGCCGTCGGTCCTGTGAGCGGCTGAAAGAGGTGGGGTGTAGAGGTGAGCGAGCGGCGCATCTTCGATGAGGACTCCGACCAGACCGGTCTGCCAGACTGGCTCACCGGCGATCTGCCGGTGTGGCTGTGGCGCGAGTGCCTGCGAGACGAGTACGGCGAGCAGCCGGACGAGGTGCTGTGCAGGTACACGTGGGTGACTCGCCAGCAGATCATGTTGCACCGGCCCGGCGAGGACGGGTGCGCGCCTGCGGGGACGCCTTCCCGTGCCTGACGTTGCGCCTCCACGCGACTACCTACGCCGAACGCGCCGGATGCCGCCACGAGGAATGGGCGGTCAGTCCCGACGAACGTGGTGAATGCCAGGTGATGCGCCCCCGGACGTTCGCGCGCATCTGGGACATCGAGGCATGCCGCGAGCGCATCGTGCCCGTTGATGAGCTTCCCGCCGATCACTGGTGAGCATCGAAACGACGAACGCCCCGGCCGAGTGTGATCCATTGAGGGATGCACCACGAGTGCCGGACCCGGAACGGGTCGTTGCCCAGTCGGGCCGCGCTTCATGATGTGAACGGAACCGCCCCCGGCGCCACGGATGCCGGGGGCGGTTCTCTATCTGCGGTCAGCGGTCGAACCGGCCGCCCTTGATCGCGTCGACGAACGCAGACCACTGCGGCGCGGTCGTGGTGAAGTACCCTGCGGCGCGGTTCTTGGTGTCGCGCACCGCGGCGCCGTCACCGAAGCGCCTGACCTCGATGCAGTTGTGGGTTCCGCTGTGGCTGGACTTCCTCCACGCGCTGACGGACACGGACGTCACCCTTCGGTCTGGTGCCGGTACTCGGCGGCGAGTTGTTGCAGGATGGCGCGGGCGTCGTCTCCTTCGCATGCGACCTGCCACAGCCGGTCCATGAGCCGGTGGTAGATGGCGACCTGGTCGGGGTCGTCGATGCTGAGTTCGGCGGAGACGTGCTCGACTTGCACCAGGTCGTCGAGCATGGTGAAGCCGTTCATCGTGATGTTGGGCAGACGTCGGAACTCGGGCAGCACACCGAACCGCAAGCCTGGGATGTCGACGGCGGACACGAGCCGGTCGAGTTGGCCCAGCATGGCGTCCGGCGCCGCGACAGGATGCCGTAGCGCGTGCTGCGACACGATGATCTCGATGTCTTTGCCCTGGTAGAGCACCTGCTGTCGCTGCATCCTGACGCGCACCGACGCTTCGATGTCGGAGTCGGGCACTTGGAGTAGTTCGGCTTGGGTGCGGAACACCGCCCGTGCGTAGTCCGCGGTCTGGAGCAGGCCCGGGACGACACCGAATTCGACGTTGCGGATGCGGGCGGCGGCGTGCTCGCGGTCGAAGCTCTGCTGCTGCCGGGCCCGGTGTCCGGCGCGGAGCTGCGCCCGCCACGCGGCTTTGCTGATGCGCAGCTCGGCGAGTTCGTCGAGCATCTGACGGACCGAGGAATCCGGCGCACCGAGCGCGTCGAGCCACTGGGTGACGTCGGAGTCCTCGGCCGTCTGCTTACCGTTCTCCAACTTGGAGATCTTCGAGTGCGGCCAGCCCAGCGCAGACGCCAGTTCGCGGCCGGTCATGCCCGCTTCTTCTCGGAAGCGGCGCAAGCGCTCGCCGAAGTCCTGTCGTCGCTGTTCGAAGCTGGTCACGCTCTCCTCTTCCTCACCGCACCAGCACGGCCCATTCCTCGGCTGGTGCCGCGGCGCTCCACGCTCGGTCCCGCCACTGCCGGTACCGCTCGATCTCGGTCACGTCGGTGATCATCTCAAGGCCGAGCATCCCCCGTTCCCCGAAGTGCATCACGCCGACCCGGTCGTCATCGAACATCCAGAAGTCGGTCCCGATGGGCAACCCCAGGGACTCGGCCTTGGACATCGACAAGCTGCGGATCTCTTCTCCTGCGGGCAGGTTCGCCCGCAGCGCCAGGTCCATCTCGAACCGCAGGTAGTCGGTCAACGGCTCGGTGAGCACCCGGACGCGCTGGAACTTGCGTCCCTCGCTCGTCGCGGCCCGGACGTTGTCGGTCCAGGGCGCCAGCCACGAGTCGTCCGGCGGTTCACCGTTCAGGAACCGCCGCAGCGGCTCGTCCTCGACTGGTTCCCGGTAGACGCCTTGGGTTTCCAGCCGGAACGCCGTGTCGCGGAACGTTCGGAACAGCCGGTCGAACTCCGCACCTGAGACCAGATCAACCATGGTCAGTCCCTCGCAAACCGCAGCAGGGCCTTCGGGATCTCGACAGCGGTTTCGTGGTCCGGTAGCCCCCGTTCGCGCAGCGTGGCCAACGCCTCGGGGTCGGTGATTCGCGTTCCCTGCACGACGTAGGTGTCCCGGTCCGTCTCGTACAGCTCCGGGCAGCCGCCGCCGCCGCTCGTGGTGCCGAGGTGGGTGAGCTTCATGTCGGTCTCTCCTTGTCGGCCGGTAGTGAACCAAGCGCGCACGGTTCGCGCAACCACCAGCGAACGCCAGGAACCACACGCACGCCTTGGCCCAACTGGGTGAGTTGTTCGCGAAGCTTCGCGGATGTTTCTTGTGGTCCATGCTCAGCGTGGCCCGAGCACCACAGGAGGTCACCATGGCCACATACCGGCCTCACCCGTTCCACTGGGTGCCCGCCGCTGGGCAACGGCACGCGAGCACCGACCCGCACAGCGCCGGGAACGTGTACGCCACAGGAGCCGACGTCACGACGCTGTGCGAGCGCCGCGTCAAGGCCGAAACCGATGAACTCGCCTGGTTGTGGGAGACGTGCCCGGACTGCAACGCCGCGGCGCGGGTGCTCGCCGGGCTCCCGCCGATGTTGGGCGCTGCGGTCGCCAAGACGGGCGGCGCGCGATGAGCGAGCAACCTACGACGCCCCTGCACACGCTGTTGGTGCGCACGGCGGCCGTGCTGGAGGACCTGGCCGACGACGTGCGCGAGCGGCGCGCCACCGACCACCAGCTCACCGAGATGGCCGATTTGTTGGACGAGGTCTCCGCAGCGCTGCGCGACCATTCCGCCACCTACGTGCCGCCCCGCGTGGTCGACGGGAGGGAAGAACGATGATCACAGCGTTGATCGCCGCCGGACTGCTCGGCGTCGGCGCACTGGCGTTGTGGGCGACGTTCTACTACGTACCGGCGCGGCATGCCGGTGGAGGCGAGGGCGCGCTGACCGTCGCCTACCTGGTCGCGCGAGTCGAGGCCGAGACGAGCGGCGGCCGTCACCGGCTGCGCGAGCCGCGCACGGTCCAGCTGCGCGGGGACCTGGCCGACGCGCTCGCCGTCGAGGAAACGCGGTTCCTGCCGCTCGTCGAATCCGGCCTACCTGTCGACGACCGTCACGCCATGGCCAAGCATCCCGGCTTGCTGCGGCGGGTGCTGGCCAAGCTCGAAGACCTGTAGGCCCGGCTCGGTGTCGTGACTTCCCCGACCGGCACCGAGTCGCCCCGGCGCGGGCGGTGGATCGCCCCTCGGTTCACCGCCCCGCCGGGTTCCACATTGGCGCAGACCGCGCCCAGCACGAGAGGACCTGATGAGTTCCATCGAGGACGTCAAGGCGGCGTTGCTCCAGGTGCCTGAGGCCATCCTTGCCGTGGGCACCGCCGCGAATGCGGTCACCGCCGCGTACGAGCAGGCATACGTGACGGTCAGCAGTCTGATGACCGGCAGCAACAACCCGAACGTCGCCGCGCTGCTCGAAGAACTGAACGCGAACAAGCAAGCCGCGTTCGCATTGGAGGGCGGGGAGGATCGCGTACGGACGCTGATCCGCAACCTGATTGCGACCTTTTGAGCTGCCGGTCGGCGCTTCCCCCGGCGCGCCGACCGGTTCGGAATCCGGGTTCCCTGACCGTCGATCCCCCAGGGCGGGATGGGCACCCGGACGGTCGGGCGACTGGCGAGCCCCCCGACGGTCGCCCGACCACCCCAGCCCCCGGCGCGGCACGGCCGCGGATTCGGGACGGGCCAGGCTCGGGGTTGCCTGGCCTGTGCGCCCGTGACGGGGCGACGCGCGGCAGGTGGGCCGCAACCGGCCCCGACCGCGCCGGGGAACCCGCCGGGCTCGGCGTATGCGTCCGCGGCGACAGCCACCCGCCTAGGGGTATACGCCCCCGGTGGACCCCATCGAGGATCACCAGGGATCACGGAAGAGGAAGGAATGGCAGCATGAGTGCATCTGTGACCGCGTTCGGGTTGGAAGTCGCGGCCCGCAAGCCGATTCCGGTCAGCGAGGTGGATCTGACCCGGTTGGTGTTCGACCCGAAGCGGCAGATCATGCTCGCCCCCGGCGAGGACGGGGTGAACACGCCGTGGTGCAAGCACTCCGACGGGCAGACCACGACCAACTCCAACGCCGACGGGCACGGCGGGCCCGAGACCGACACGGATTGGACCGAGGACTGATCCTGTGGCGGTTCTCGTTCTGCCCCAGCGTTTCGACGCCACCGCCGATGTGGTGATCGACGAACTCAACCGGCGCGGGGTGCCGCTGGTGCGGGCCGACCTCGGCGACCTCATCGTGTCCGCCGAGCTCGACGGCGCGCGCTGGAGCGGGGTTCTCGCCACCCGCCACCACGCGGTGAAGGTCGACGACGTGACGGGCATCTACTACCGGCGGCCCACCAACCCGACCGCGACGGAGGGTGTGAGCGGGGATGCCGCCAAGTGGATCGAGACCGAACAGCGGTGGGGGCTGCGGGGTCTTCTCGCAGCCCTTCCCCGCGCCACGTGGGTGAACTGGCCCCCGGCGGTGCATGCCGCCGAGCACAAGCCCTACCAGCTCGCCCAGGCCGCCGAGGCGGGTTTGCCCGTCCCGGACACGCTGATCACCAACGACCCGGAGAAGGCCGCGGAGTTCGCCGAGCGCGCGAACCCGGTGCTCTACAAGGCGTTCCGGGGAATCCCGGTTGAGATCGACGGGCAGCCGCGGCTGTTCTACGCCACCGAGGTCACCCCCGCAGCAGTGCCACGCCGAGTCGGTGAGGGTGGCCCCGATCCTGCTACAGCACCGCATCGACAAGGCATTCGACGCACGCGTCACCCGCGTTGACGGGCGGGTGTTCGCGGTCGCCCCGCGCACGGAATCCGGTGCGGCGCAGTTGGACTGGCGGGTCGACCACGCGGCGAACACCTGGCAGGCCGTCGAGATCCCGGCCGAGGTGCGGGCCCGCCTGGTGGTGCTGCTCGATCGCCTCGACCTGCGGTTCGCCGCGTGCGACTTCTCCGTCGACCACGACGGCCGGTGGTGGTTCCTTGAGGCGAATCCGGCGGGTCAATGGGCCTGGGACCACCCGTTACGTGATCAGATCACCACCGCGCTCGCCGACGCCCTGACCCAGGAGAGACCTCTGTGACCACCACGACCGAAACCGAAGCCCTGCGGGCCCGACTCGTCGCCCAGCTCACCGGCGAGGGCTACCTGCGCGACCCCGCGTGGATCGCCGCGTTCAGCGACACGCCCCGCGGGTTGTTCGTCCCGTACTACTTCGAGGCGCGCACCGACCGGCCCGGCTGGCGGTTGCTGGAGCGCAGCGACGAATGGCGCGATGGGGTGTACCGCAACGCCGCGCACATCACCCAGATCGACAACAACCCCGACGGGGTGCTGGCCGCCCGGCGCGGTGAAACCGTCACCGGTCAGCCGACATCCTCCAGCTCGGCGCCGTCGTTGATGGCGCTCATGCTTGAAGCCCTCGACGTCCACGACGGGCACCGGGTGTTGGAGATCGGCACCGGTAGCGGCTACAACGCCGCCCTGCTCTGCCACCGGCTGGGCAGCGACCACGTCGCCAGCGTCGACGTCGACCCCGTGCTGGTCGACTTCGCCCGCGACCGCCTGGTCAAGCTCGGCTACACCCCGCACCTGGCCGCCGTCGACGGCCGCGACGGCTGCCCCGAGCAGGCGCCGTTCGACCGGATCATCGCCACCGTCGGCGTGCACCGCATCCCGGCCGCGTGGATCGACCAGACCCGCCCCGGCGGCATCATCCTCGCCCCGCTCACGGTCGGGGGGCTGCTGGCTCGGCTCACCGTCGACGACGGCCGGGCCGAGGGCGCGTTCCTCCCGGACGCGGGCATGTTCATGCCCACCCGAGACCAGCAGATACCGGCCGCCACCATCCCGCACCGAGACGCCGCCACCACCGAACCCGAGCCGACCAGCCTGGCCGTGGACGTCGCCACGGGGCGGGAGTTCGAGTTCTTCGCCGCCCTGCACACCGGCCCGTACAGCCGGATCGGCTTCACCTCCGCCGACGGCTCTGCGCCCGAAACCTGGCTCATCCGCCCGGACGGATCATGGGTCTGCCACACCACCCCAGAGCTCGGCCGACACCTCGTGCGCCAAGGCGGCCCCGCCCGGCTGTGGGACACCATCGAGCGCGCGCACCAGCAATGGCAGGCGCTCGGCAGCCCGGCCCGCGACCGGTTCGGCCTCACCGTCGAGGCTGGGAAACACCGCGTCTGGCTCGACGAACCCTCGAACCCGGTCACCGACCTGTGATGGGCGGCTGAACGGCTGCGCCGCGGCAGAACGGGAATGCGCCCCGCACCTGGTGACCGGTGCGGGGCGTGTTCGTCGTGCAGGTCATCCCGGAGGACGCTCGACGCCCTCGCGGCCTCGGTCAGCGCGGCCGGTTGAATCTGGCATCGACCGCCACCCGCGAGAGAGCATCGGCTCATGCTCGAACTGATGTTCACAGCGGCATTGGTGGTCACCATCGCGTTAGCTGTCTGCGCGATCCGCTGTGCGCGCCGCGCTCGCCAAGATGCAGAAGAGGCACGGCAGGATGCGCACCGGGCGCAACGGCGCATTGACCAGTACGAAGCCGCGTTGCGACTGGTCGACCAACCCGCCCCATCGCAGCCCCGGCATCGTCGCCACTTGCGCAGCGTCAAGAGCACGGGACCCGCCGGGCGCCTTCAGGGGTACGCCCGCGAACACCCAGCAACGACCACGGCTGTCGCCTCGACCCTGGCCGCGGTCGCGAGCATCGGCATGGCCAAGCCCAACATCGAGGGACGGCCGGGCGAGCAGACGGAACCGCCTACGGTTCCCAACGTCCCGATCCACATCCTGCAGAACCGCGCACCCCTGGTCGCCTCGGTAGCCACCGAATCGCCCGCATCGTGACGGCGCCCCAGCATCTCGCGGTGAGGCCGAGCTTCACCGAACCCACGTGATGTTCACCCGGTCGACGGGGTCCACCCTGCGCCCCCGCCCGGCCGGCATCACGTGAATCTCCATGAGCGCCCGCAGAACTTCGCGTTCCTGGTTCATGTCCAACGTCGGCCAATGCCGGGCGATGTCCGGTCGCACGACGTGGCGGAGCACGGACGGGATGCGCAGTTCCGCGGCCCGCTTCTCGGCTGCCTCGATACGTGGGAGATAGGCGCGTTCCATCCTGGCGAGCCCCATCGGGGACAGGCACACGTTCATTTTCATCCTCACCACGTTCCTGCTGACCTACGGCACCGAGGAGCTCGGCGCGACCCGCGACCTGATGCTGCTGGGCAGCCTGTGCGGATCGGCCGCGCAGATCGCCGGAATCCTGCTGTTCTCGCACCTGTCGGACCGGCTCGGCCGCACCCGCGTGATGCTGGGCGGCGGCATCTTCCTGGCGGTGTACGCGTTCCCGATGTTCTGGCTGCTCAACACCGCGAACCCGGCGCTGATCGTGCTCGCGATGACGTTCGGGTACGCGGGTTCGGCCGCGGTGTTCGGCCCGATGGCGGCGTTCTGCGCGGAGCTGTTCACCACGAACGTCCGCTACACCGGGGTTTCGCTGGGATACCAGGGCGGTTCGGTGCTCGGCGGCGGGCTGTCCCCGCTGCTGGCGACGAGCCTGCTGACGCTGTCGGGCGGGGCGTCCTGGCCGATCGCCGCCTACCTCGTGGTCGGTGCGCTGATCACGGTCACGTGCCTGATCATCACCGGCGACCCGACCCGCTGGGCCCGCGAACCTGAGCCCGCACCGGCGTGACCGACGGTCCACATCGAACTCCGGCCGGGGTGGGGCATCAGGGCCGGCTTTCGCGTGATGGCCGCAGCTGTGGGTCCAGCAGGTGTTGCGCGGCCACCCTCGTGCCGTCGGTGCGGATCGTCGTGGCGACATCCCGGGCGCGGGCCGCGACGTCCGGTGCCAGGGCGCGGCTGAGCGCTCCGGTCAGCGAGTCGACCGTCGGCACGCCCCGCGGGTGCGCGACCCCGATCCCGAGGTGGTCGACCCGCCGGGCCCAGTAGTGCTGGTCGTAGACCTGAGGGAGTACGACCTGGGCAGCCCCGGCTTTCGCGGCGGCGGTCGTGGTGCCCGCGCCGCCGTGGTGCACGACGGCGGCGACCCGGCGGAACAGCGCCTGGTGGTTGACCTCTCCGACCAGCAGGCAGTCGTCTCCCTTGTCCGGCAGCGGCAGATTTGCCCACCCGCGGGAGATGATCACACGGCGGCCGAGCGCGCGGGCCGCGTCGACCAGCACCCGGCTGACGTCTTCGTGGGGGGACCTCATGCTGCCCAGTCCGAAGTAGACGGGTGGTTCGCCGGCGTCAAGGAAGGCCGCCAGTTCGGGCGGCAGCGGGCGTTTGTCCGGCAGGATCCACGCGCCCGTCTGGCGCACGGCGGGGTCGTCGGGCTCGGGCCAGGGACCCAGCACGGGGTCGGCGGCCAGCAGCGGCTGGTCGCCGAGGACGTGGCTTCGCACGTCCTCGACCGGGGCCAGACCGGCACGGGCGCGGTGGGCGTTCAGCGCGGGGCCCCATGTGTCGTTCCAGCGCCGAGCGTCCCACGCCCACCGCTGGCGGTGGGGGCCCGTCTCGTCCTGCGGCCATCCCGGCCACGGGGCCGGCGCGTGGTGCGGCGACGGCACGGTGGCAGGGCAGTAGTGGACGTGGACGTAGCCGGCCCCCACCAGTTCGGCGACCGACCGCCCAGCGACGAGCACCGCCCCGCACGCCACCAGGACCTCGCACCCCCGCGCGGCCTCCGGGAGCGTTGCGAACTGCGCGGCCACGGCGTCCGCTGCCGCCCGACGCCGTCCCTCCGGTGAGGACAGGTCCCAGCTCCGCTCCCCGGATGTCGCCGCCGGGCGCATCGCCGGGCCGAGGGGGATCGCCGGAATCCCCAGGTCCTCGATCCAGTCGCAGAAGTCGGGAGACACGCAGACGCGAACGTCCTGGCCGAGCGCCTGTAACCGCGAGGCCAACGCCGCCACCGGCTGGACCTCCCCGCGCGACCCGATCGTCGACAACAACACCCGCATGCGAACCTCCTCAGAAAGCTGCGTCGCACATTAACTGCGTGACGCAGTAATTGCGTCACGCAGGTTAGTGGTGTTAGGGTCCGGGCCGCAAGCCGGATGGGAGGGCAACGCGGACGTGAGCGACACGGCGATCCGACGGGTGCTGGCCGCCTTGCCGGACTGGGGGAACACCACCTCCCAGCTCAACGCCGAGATCGCCAAGCGGATGGGCGTCACGCTCAGCGACCTGGACTGCCTGCACACGCTCAACAAGCACGGACCCGCCACCGCGGCCGACCTGGCCAAGCGCGTGGGGCTGACGTCGGGCTCGGTCTCGCGCATGATCGACCGGCTCGACGCGGCCGGATGCATCGAGCGGGTCCGCGATCCCGGCGACCGGCGCAGGGTGCTCATCGAACCCACGGCCAAAGGACTCGAGCGGGTCCGCGCCTACTACGCCAAGCTGGCCGCGCACACCCGCGACGACCTCGCTGACTTCACCGATGCCGAACTCACCGCCGTGTTGCGCTTCATCCAGCGGGTCCACGACAACAGCGCGGCCGAACTGGCGCGGCTGCGGGCCACACCGGCGGACCGCGACCGCGGCCCGCGCCACGACGCGGAGCACCGGACCGGCGACCGCGGCGACGACATCGGCCGGTGAGCCCGAGCCGGCGTCCCGGCGCACCGGGAGCGGAGTGACAGGAAAGTTCCCTTGCTCCGCTCAGCCCCGGTACAGCTCGTCGAGGAGGTCGGCGTACTTCTGCTGGATCACGTGCCGCCGGATCTTCAGCGTCGGGGTCAGCTCGCCGCCCTCCACGCCCCACTGCTGGCCGAGGATCCGGTACCGCCTGACCTGCTCGGGCGGGTTCAGCCGGGCGTTCGCGTCCCGCACCGCGCGGTCCACTTCGGATCGGACCGCCGGGTGCTCGGCGAGCTCGGCGAGGTCCCGGAACTCGATGCCGTGCTCCCGCGCCCACCGCGGCGCGGTCTCCTCGTCGAGCACCACCAGCGCCACCAGGTACGGGCGGCGGTCGCCGAACGCCAGCGCGTGCCCGACCAGCGGATGCGCGCGCAGCGCGTTCTCCACCAGGGTGGGGGCGATGTTCGTGCCGCCGGAGGAGATGATCAGTTCCTTCTTGCGGTCGGTGATGGTGAGAAACCCGTCCTCGTCGACGAATCCGGCGTCGCCGGTGTGCAGCCAGCCGTCGGCGTCGACCACGGGCCGCACCACCCCGTCCGCCTGCAGGTATCCCGCGCACACCAGCGGGCCGCGTACCAGGACCTCCCCGTCCGGCGCGATGCGCACCTCGACACCGGGCACGGCGCGGCCGACGGTGCCGCGGCGGCGAGCGCCCGCGTGATTGGTGGTGACGCAGCCCGTCGTCTCGGCCATGCCCCACAGCTCGTGGATGTCCACGCCGATGTCGCTGAACAGATCGAGCAGCGCGCTGTCGATCGGCGCCGCCCCACTGGCGGGCCACACCGCGCGGTCCAGTCCGATGCGCGCGCGCAACTGCCGCAGCCCCTGCGGGGTGGCGCGCTGCTCGGGCGGCGCGGTGCGGACGACGGCGGCGAGCCTCTCCCAGACCCGCGGCACGCCGAAGAACAACGCGGGCCGGACCCGGGCCAACGCGGTCGCGATCCGCTCCTGGTCCGCGCAGAAGTGCACGTGGGCGACGTCGTGGAGGGCCGAGTAGAGCCCGACCACGCGTTCGGCGATGTGCGCGAGCGGCAGGTAGCACAACCGCGGCGCATGCGGTATGGCGCGGGTGACCTGGTGCAGCGCGGCGGCCGCGAAGCAGATGTTGCGGTGGGTGAGGACCACGCCCTTCTGTTCACCGGTGGTGCCCGAGGTGTAGAGCACCGCGGCCGGATCGGTGGGGGCGACTGACTCGCCCGCCCGCTGTACGAGCCCGGGGTCCTCCCGTAACCGCTGCTCGCCGAGTGTCCGCAGCCGTTCCCACGTGCGGAACCGGTGGTCGGCACTGACCATCGCCGCCTCGTCGAGCACCACCACGTGCTCGACCGCGGAGGCGTTGCGCAGCACCTTGGACCAGCGGCGCACCTGGTCGGCGCCTTCGAGGACCACGATGTGGGCCCGGCTGTGGTGGGCGATGTAGTGCACCTGGTCCTGGCTGAGCGTCGGGTACAGGGTGCTCGGCACCGCACCGAGGTGGGTGGCCGCCACGTCCACCAGCCAGTGCTCAGCCCGGTTGGGCATCATGATCAGCATCGTCTGGCCGCGCTGCAGGCCCAGCGCCGCCAGTCCGGCGGCCAGCACGTGCACGTCGTCCTGCACCTGCGCCCACGTCAAGGTGCGCGACCGGCGATCACCGTCGGTGAGCGCGGGGCGGTCCGGATAGTGCGCGGCGTTGCGGGCGAGGAGTCGGGGGACGGTCGTGTTCACCGCGGTCTCGGCCCAGTTCGGCGGATCGCTCATCGCAGCGGGTCTCCCCTCGGTCCCTCCAGGTGACGTGCGTCACGACGCGATGAAACCTCATCCGGGGCGATGTTGGCCAGCACCCAAAGCCGCAATCGGCGCCACCGGTGTCACACGTGGTCGCGGATGACGTCGTTCACCGCCCGCTGGAACCCGTTGACCAGCACCTGGATGGTCAGCGGACGCAGCTGGTCGGTGACCGCGCGGACGCGTTCCCGCTCGTCCTCCGGACGGCCCCGCTCCACGTAGGGGCGCAGCACGTTCGCGGCGAACAGCTCGCGCAGCTCCGCGGCGATCTGCGCGGTGTGTTGCTCGACGATTCCCTTGGCCTGCACCAGCATGTCCAGCGGCAGGTCGAGGTCGAGGATCTGCAGGCCGACGCCGAGCATCGCCGGGCTGGGCAGCCGCAGCCGCGTCGAGTCGGGGATGCGCTGCAGGATGCCGAGCTCGACGAGCTGGTCGATCAGCGCGTCGTCGAGATGCCGACCGGCGCGGCGGTCCAGTTCGTGCCGCTCCAGGTCCTCGGCGTGTTCGTCGGTCCACGGGGCGATCAGCGCCCGCTGCAACGCCAGTTCGTCGGCGGAGGCGTCGGCGGGAATGCGCTCCAGGTGGCGCTCGATCGCGGAGAGCGTGAAGCCCAGCCCCTGCAGTTCGCGGATCAGCTCGAGCCGGGCGAGGTGGTCGCCGCTGTAGAGGCCGAGGCGCCCGCGCAGCCGGGGCGGCGGCAGCAGGCCGCGCGACGAGTAGAACCGAACGGTCCGCACGGTGACTCCGGCGCGGGCGGCCAGTTCGTCGATGGTGAGCTCTTCGTCCGCAGTTCGGAGCATGCCCGCAACGTTACCTCCGGGCTGCTGTAACACCAACGATGTCGCACCAGTGCTGTGATCATCGCGTTCCGAGGTCGTCTCGCTGCCAGGGCGCGGGAGTTGATACCCGGTGTTGGGGGACCTGGTGGTGATCACCAAGGCCGCAGTCCGGGTGTCCACCGCCGGGAGGCGCTTACCTCTGTCCGAGAGTGGTCCCGGGACGTTGTGCTCTGCTGTTCACTCGCTCGCGTGTCCCACGATCGGCGGTGCCGGGAAACCGGCGCGCGGCTTGCCCGGGGCGGACGGTCTCCATCCCCAGAGGGTCCGGCAGTCCACCGCGTCGACGGTGCTCCGCCCCGGGCAGGTCTGACGCGCGATGGTCGCGCTGCGGCGGTTACGACCGGGTCTGTTGCCCGAACGGTTACCGGAACGATGTCTGCCCGTGTGGTGCAGGCCACTCATACTGATGATGTGATCGACGAGTTGCAGCGCGAGTACGCGGAGATCCGCGACCTCCTCAGCGCCCTCCAGCGGCGGGTGGTCCGCCTCGGGGTCAGTCCAGAGTGGAGTGGTTCCCTGCAACGGCTCGTCAGAGAACTAACCGACCAGCTCGAGCACGCGGTCGACCAGGCCCGCGGTCAGGAAGAAGCACCTACGCGTTTCCGGACCCGTCCCCCGAGGCTGCGCTAGCCGTGCGCGGAACGTCTGGCTCCCGCCGGGATTCGCGGCGCTCCGGAGCCTGGCCGCGCCCGCACCGAGGATGAACTGGTCGGCCAGCGCTTCGCGTCGAGAACCGCGATCAGGGCCTCCTCGATCTGCTGCCGGGGTACATCACCCTTGCCATGCGCTGATCAGCCGCGCGCCCCAACGAGTGCGGATGCATCCGTGCCACCGCTGCTCATGACGTCGAAGGCTTCGGTGCGGCGGTGGAGTGGAGGACAATGCAGCTGATCAGGTGCTCTTCCGGAGAACGCTGCCCGGACGGGTCGCGTGTTGACCTCCGTGACAGTTGCGGTGTAACACTGGTCGCGTCGTGCTTCGTGGTGCGCGACACAGGGCTTGGAGGGGTGTGGCGTGACGGGGACGGGTGGCCCGCTGGCCGGGGTCAGGGTCGTGGAACTGGCAGGTATCGGCCCCGCTCCGTTCTGCGCGATGCTGCTGGCGGATCTGGGCGCCGACGTGGTGCGGGTGGACCGACCCGGCGCCGTCAGCGGCGCGCACGACCTGCTCAACCGGGGCAAGCGGTCCCTCCGGGTCGACCTCAAACACGAGCAGGGCGCGGCCGTGGTGCTCGCCCTGGCCGAGCGGGCGGACGTGCTGCTCGAAGGGCTGCGGCCCGGTGTCACCGAACGCCTGGGCGTGGGGCCCGAGCAGTGCTGGGCGGTCAACCCGCGGCTGATCTACGGGCGGATGACCGGGTGGGGGCAGGACGGGCCGCTGGCGCCCACCGCCGGGCACGACATCGACTACATCTCGCTGACCGGCATGCTGCACGCCATCGGCCGCCGGGGCGGTCCGCCGCAGGTCCCGGCTAATTTGCTCGGTGACTTCGGCGGCGGTGCCCTCTACCTGGCGGTGGGGGTGCTCGCCGCCCTGCTGGAGGCCCGCACCAGCGGCCGCGGCCAGGTCGTCGACGCCGCCATCGTCGATGGCGCCGCGCACCTGGGCGCCATGCTGTTCGGTTTCCTCGCCTCCGGAGACTGGCGGACCGAGCGTGGCACGAACCTGCTCGACACCGGAGCGCCCTACTACGACGTGTACGAGACCTTCGACGGCGAGTACGTCTCGGTCGGCGCTCTCGAACCCCAGTTCTACGCCGAGCTGCTGGAGCGCCTCGGCCTGACCGGCCAGGTGCCCGACCGCGACGACCCGGCGAACTGGCCCGCGCTGCGGGAGCGGTTCGCCGCGGTGTTCCGGCAGCGCACCCGCCAGGAGTGGGCGGAGCTGTTCGCCGACTCCGACGCCTGCGTCGCCCCGGTGCTGTCGATGACCGAAGCCGAGGCGCACCCGCACATCGCTGCCCGGCGGACCCTGGTGCGGCGCGACGGTGTCCTGCAACCGGCGCCCGCGCCCCGCTTCAGCCGCACCCCCAACCCGCCGCCCGGACCGGTCGCCCGGCCGGGCGCGGACACTGTCGAGGTGCTGCAGGACTGGAAGATCCCCGCGGAACTGGCCGAATCCGGCGCCATCCTGCCCGCCGGTGAGTGACAGAAAAGTTCCCATGCTCGCACCCGTGGCAGGAACGTTCCCTTGCTCACCGCGGGCCTGGACATCGAGAGGAAGCGTGACCTGATGCGCCGGGAGCTGTTCGAACCCGAGCACGAGGCGTTCCGCGAGACGGTGCGCGCCTTCATCGCCAGGGAACTCGTGCCGCACACCGAGGAGTGGGAGGCCGCCGGGGTGGTCAGCCGCGAGGCGTGGCTGGCCGCCGGCGCCCAGGGGCTGCTGGGCTTCGCTGTCGACGAGCGCTACGGCGGTGGCGGCGTGGACGACTTCCGCTTCAATGTCGTCTTCGACGAGGAACTGGTCGCCGCCGGCGTCTCCGGGTTCGGTTCACCGCTGCACAACGACATCATCGCCCCCTATCTGATCGCGCTGGCGAACGAGGAGCAGAAGCAGCGCTGGCTGCCCGGGTTCTGCTCCGGCGAGCTGATCACCGCGATCGCCATGACCGAACCGGGCGCGGGCAGCGACCTGCAGGGCATTCGCACCACCGCGGTCCGCGACGGCGACCACTACGTGCTCAACGGGCAGAAAACCTTCATCAGCAACGGCATCCTCGCCGACCTGGTGATCGTGGTGGCCCGCACCGACCCGGACGCCGGGCACGAGGGCATCAGCCTGCTGGTGGTGGAACGCGGCATGCCCGGGTTCGAACGCGGCCGCAACCTCGACAAGATCGGCCAGAAGGCGCAGGACACCGCCGAGCTGTTCTTCAACGACGTGCGGGTGCCCGCCCGCAACCTCCTCGGCGAGGAGGGCAAAGGCTTCATCTACCTGATGCAGAATCTGCCCCAGGAACGGCTGTCGATCGCCGTCGCCGCGGCCGCCACCGCCGAGAAGGTCCTCGAGCTCACCAAGCAGTACTGCCGGGACCGCACCGCGTTCGGCCGCCCGATCGGCACGTTCCAGCACATCCGCTTCGAACTGGCCGAGATGGCCACCGAGGTGGAGATCGGCCGGGTGTTCACCGATCGTTGCGTCCAGGACCACGTTCGCGGTGAACTGGACGGCGAGCACGCGGCGATGGCCAAGTGGTGGCTCAGCGAGCTGAACAAGCGGGTCGTGGACCGCTGTCTGCAGCTGCACGGCGGCTACGGCTACATGACCGAGTACCCGGTCGCGAAGGCGTTCCTGGACTCGCGCATCCAGACGATCTACGGCGGCACCACCGAGATCATGAAGGAGATCATCGGGCGTGGAATGGGTTTCTGACCCGCGGCCGGCAGGAGGCACAGCCATGGACTGGATCGTCGCCCCCGACCACGACGGGCGTGCGCTGGCCGATGTGCTGCCGTCGCTGCTGGGCGCGATGGGGGTGGCGGGTTTCGTCGACACCATCGGCTTCCCGACCTGCCGCACGGCCGCGGTGCTGCTCGTCGACGGCCTGGGCCACGACCTGTTGCGCGAGCACGCCGCCGACGCGCCGTTCATGGCCTCGCTGCTGACGTCCCCACCGCTGAAGGCGGGATTCCCGACCACCACGGTCACCAGCCTCACCTCGCTGGGCACCGGCCGCTGCGCCGGTGAGCACGGCGTCGTCGGCTACACCTTCGCCGAACCCTCGGGCGGGCTGCTGCACCCGTTGAGCTGGGGAACCCACGGCACCACCGGCAACCGCCGCAGCCTGCTGGAGCAGTGGCCGCCGGAGCAGGCGCAGCCGACGGCGACGGTGCTGGAGCGCGCGGCCGCCGCGGGCGTGGACGTCCGCACCGCGGTGCCGCGGGAGTTCCGCGGTACCGGCCTGACCCGGGCCGCGCTGCGCGGCGGCGAGTTCCGCGGGGTCAGCGCGCTGGGCGACCTCGCCGCCGAACTGCTGGCCGCGCTCGGCGCCGGCGGCCCTGCGCTGTGCTACGGCTACCACGGGCACCTCGACCTGCTCGGGCACGTCCACGGGCCCGGTTCGCTGCCGTGGCGGCTGCAACTGACCCAGATCGACCGGCTGGTGGTGACGCTGGCCGAGCACCTGCCGCCGTCGGCGGTGCTCGCGGTGGTCGCCGACCACGGCATGGTCGCCGTCGACCCCGCCGACGCCTTCGACGCCGACACCGATCCCGCGCTGCGCGCCGGGGTCCGCCTGCTCGGCGGTGAACCACGCGCCCGCCAGGTCTATGTCGAACCCGGGGCGCTGGTGGACGTGCAGGCGACGTGGTCGGAGACGATCGGCGACCGCGGTGTCGTGATCACCGGCCAGCAGGCCATCGACGACGGCTGGTTCGGGCCGGTGGTCGGCGACGGGGTGCGCGGCCGCATCGGCGACGTGCTCGCGATCATGCGCGACAGCGCGGTGATCCGCTCCGCGGTGGAGCCGGGGGAGTCGGCGCTGCGCGGCCACCACGGGTCGCTGACCTCCGCCGAGCAGCTGGTCCCGGTGCTGGTGCTGGGCGGGTGAGGGGCTGTTCGGGCCGCGGTGAGTGACCCGGCGACCTGCTGGCCGGGATCGCTGTCGCGGACCTGACTACCGGCGAAGCAGGAGCGTCGAGCCGTCGGCGAAGTCGAGCTGCGCGAACGGTGCGCCGAGGAACGTGCGGCCCAGCACCACGTCGCGGACACCCCGCACCGCGCTCGGCGGCTGTTCCCACCACGTGACCAGCGGGGCCGGGGGCTGCTCGACGAACCGGGCCGGGATGACCACGGCGAGCCGCTGCGTCGTGGCGACCAGCCAGGCGTAGCCGTTTCCGGCCGTCAGCACGTCGGCGACCTGCACGGCGAGCTGGCGGCCCTCGGCGGCCGTCGCCCACCCGCGAATCCCGCGGTCGTGCACCCACTCGTCGCCGAGGTGCTCCCCGCGGGCGACCAGCTCGGACGGCTCGGGGTAGTCCTCCGACACCGGTTGCGTGCACGTCGGTACCGGGTTGACCGGTGCGTGCGGCACGCGGCTGTGACCGGCCACTGTGGACGCCAGGAACCCCGGGCGCCGCTCGAAGATCCGGTGCAGCGACTCGCCCGGGCGCAGCCACCCCTGCCCGGCCAGCTGCGTGAGGTCGTTCGGTGTCGCTACCAACTTCCGCCCCCGTTGCCCCGTACCAGGCCCAGCACCAGATCCGGCTCCGCCCCCGAGGGGATGTGCAGGTCGAGCCGCGACCCGTCGGTGAAGGTGATCCGCAGGTACTGGCCGTCGCGGTTGTCCCTGTCGTAGCCGAGCCAGCGGAACTCCCGCCGCACCACCTCGTAGCCGCTGATCTGATCGGTGCGCACGCAGGCGCGTTCGACGACCTCGGGCACCCCCTCCTTGGGGATGATGCGGCCCTTGAAGTTGTCGACGGAGCCCATGGTGGCGGTGAAGTCCTCCAGGAGCCTGCCGACCGGGTTGCCCTTGACGAACGCGTCGACCTTGTCCAGCACCTTGTCGACAGCGTCACGCGGCTGCTCGGGAAGCTTGGCGAGCTCCAGCAGTGCCAGGCGAGCAGGTGTGGCGACCAGAATCCCGGGAAGCTCGCCGGGGACGGCCTCGCCCGAGGTCGCTGTCATCCGCACGGCCAGGCTGTCGACCTGCCGGGCCGACACCACCGCGGTCGGGCGGGAACGTTGGTCAGCCTGCTCGGCGCTGTCGAACAGCCACGCGTTGATGCGGATCGGCAGCGCCCCGGCCTGGAAAGCGGCGCGGGTGAGGATGTTGCGACGCTTCTTGCCGTGTTCGGTGAGGCCACGCACCTCGAACAGCGGGGTGTGGTAAGGGTCGGGGAACGCCCACACGATGGGTTCCCCCGGTTCGCACCACCACCTGCGCGCGCTGAGCATGAGGTGTTCCTGGGAGTAGTACACCGGTCAGCGGACTCCTAACGTGATCACGAGAAGCCCTTCTCCTGCACGGCTTTCCGTTCCTCCGGGGTGAGCTGGCCGTTGAGGCGCTGGTTTGCCTGGTCGTACATCTCCTTGGGGATCTGCTTGACGGCTTGGCCCTCGGCGGTTTCGACGACACCGGACATCGCGGCTTTACCGAGCGAGTCCTTGCCGCCGAGCACCCCGCCGATCACCTTGCCGCTGACGCTGGCCGCCAAGGCTGCCTCGCCAGTTTTCTCCATTCCGAACCGGCCCATGAACACGTTGCTGGTCTTGGACGCGAAGATCGGCGTGCCGTCGGGGTTGGTGCCGATCTCCTTGCTCTTGGTCTTGGCCAGCCGGTCGACCAGGAACCGCTGCAAACGGCCCTGGGACCGGATCCTGTTGAGCAGCTCCTCGAGCTTCTTCAGCCACTTGTAGAGCTGTGCCTGGACCTTCGCGACCTGGGCGGCGATCCGGCCGCCGGTGACGCCGACCGATGCCGTGGTGGTGGCGCTGGCCGCGCCCACGGAGGCGCCCGCGGTGATCCAGGACGCGGCGAGGGCGGCGAGCCACTGGATGATCAGGCTGATGATCAACTCGGTGATGATGTTGATGACCAGCTCGACGAACATGTCGAACATGTCCGCGATGCCGTCGAGGGTGTCCTTGAGCCCGCGGACGTCCTCGGCCAGCGCCTTGGCCCCGGCGCCGAACTCGGTCATCTGCTTGCGGAACGCGTCGCCGTCCTGGCCGACCCAGGTACTCGCGGTCGCCGCGGCGCGCTTGGGTTCCTGCTCGGCGACCTCGTCGAGCCACCGGGCGACCTGCTCCCAGCCCTTGCCGGTGGCGCGCATCTGCTCGGGGTCGCCGATGGCCTGTTCGGCGATCTCGATCAGCGGGGTCAGCACGATCGACACCAAAAAGCCCAGGCCGTTGTCCAGTAGGGCCTGTCCGGGATTCTGCAGGAGCTGCAGCGTCTCCTGACGTCCGGAGATCAGCGCCGAGGTCCACTCCGGCGCGGCGGAGCCGTCTGTGAGGTTGTCGCCGTTGGTGTTGAGCGCCGCGTCGCGCACCCCGTAGGCCGCGTTGGCCACGGACGACCCGCGGGAGAGGGTCTGCTCCGCCCAGTTCTTGCGGGTGGCGTCGCCCTGGTTCAGCTCGGTGAAGGTTCCCGGTCCGGTCATCCTGCGAGTCCCTCCCCGGCCTTGTTCAGCACCTCGATGATCTTGCGCTCGGTCTCGTCGTAGTCCTTGATGGTGTCCTCAAGCGCCTGCTTGGTCTCCATCAGGAACTGCCGCGCCTTGCGGGCGGTCTCCTGACAGCCCTGCAGCGTTTCGAAGTACCTGTCGCTGATGCCGATCGCGTTGCCGACCGGGCCGAAGCACTGGTCGTCGGTGCGCGCCTGCTCCAGCAGCTGCGCCAGCTGCCCGAACTTGTCGGCGAGGCTTTCGCAGCCGCCGCCGTGCCCGGACAGCGTCCCGGGCGTCACCTGCAGTTGGCCACCCACGTCGTCACCTCCCAACGCCAGACCGGTTCCGGTCGTAGGGTCTGGTTGTCGGCTTCTGACGTTCGCCGGGTTCGCTCGGTTCCGTCCGATTGCGCGGCGCCGGGCTCCGGTGGCGCCGCGAGATCATCGGCGCAATCCTCCCACGGGGGACAATGGGCGCGGAGCGGACATCTGGTCCACCTCTTGTATCTATCTTGTGAACAACCTAGGGTTCCCGGTGATCGGAACAGCTCTTCCGTAGCCCGGAATTCCATCGGGAGGCTGACAATGCAGTCGACCAGCCCCGACGTCGAGCGGCCCGCGCTCCCCGCGGTGGTGCGGCGCTTCCACGAGGCACTGCCGCCCGACCTGGTGATCACCGACCCCCAGCAGCTGCGCACCTACGAGTGTGACGGGCTCACCAGCCACCGCGTCGTGCCCGCCGTCGTGGTGCTGCCCGAAACCGCCGAACAGGTCCAGCAGGTCGTGCGGATCTGCGCCGAACACCGGGTGCCGTTCGTGGCCCGCGGCTCCGGCACCGGCCTGTCCGGCGGCGCCCTCCCGCACGCCGACGGGGTCCTGCTGGTGACCTCGAAGATGCGGCGCATCCTGGAGATCGACCTGGCCAACGAGCGGGCCGTGGTCGAACCCGGGGTGATCAACCTCGACGTCACCCGCGCCGTCGCCGCGCAGGGCTACTACTTCGCGCCCGACCCGTCCAGCCAGCAGGTGTGCTCGGTCGGCGGCAACGTCGCGGAGAACTCCGGCGGCGCGCACTGCCTGAAGTACGGCTTCACCACCAACCACATCCTCGGCCTGGAGGTCGTCACACCCGACGGCGAGATCGTGCAACTCGGCGGCCCCGCCCGCGAAGCCCCCGGCTACGACCTGCTGGGTGCCTTCATCGGCAGCGAGGGCACGCTCGGCGTGGTCACCAAGATCACCGTGCGGCTGCTGCGGAAACCGGAAGCCGTGCAGACCCTGCTGGCCGGGTTCGCCTCGACCGACGAGGCCGGCGCGGCGGTGTCGGCGATCATCGCCGACGGCGTCACCCCCGCGGCGATCGAGATGATGGACGCCCTGGCCATCGAGGCTGCGGAACAGGCCGTGCAGTGCGGCTACCCGCCGGGCGCGGGGGCGGTGCTGGTCGTCGAACTCGACGGCCCGGCCGCCGAGGTCGAACACACCTTCGCCGAGGTGAAGCGGCACTGCCGCGAGCACGGCGCGTTCGAGATCCGGGTCGCCGCCGACGACCACGATCGGGCAATGATCTGGAAGGGCCGCAAGTCGGCGTTCGCCGCGGTCGGTCGCATCAGCCCCGACTACATCGTGCAGGACGGGGTGATCCCGCGGACCGCGCTGCCCGAGGTGCTGGGCCGCATCGCTCGCCTGTCCGCCGAGACCGGGGTGCGGGTGGCCAACGTCTTCCACGCCGGCGACGGCAACCTGCACCCCCTGGTGCTGTTCGACGACGCCGAACCCGGCGCCGGCGAACGCGCCGAGGCGGTCTCCGGCGCGATCCTCGACCTGTGCATCGAGCACGGCGGCTCGATCACCGGTGAACACGGCGTCGGCGCGGACAAGGTCAAGTACATGGGCCGCATGTTCACCGCCGACGACCTCGACACCATGCAGCGCGTGCGCTGCGCCTTCGACCCGGTCGGCATCTGCAACCCGGGCAAGATCTTCCCCACGCCGAGGCTCTGCGGCGAGGTCCCCGGGCCCCGGCGTGGCGTGCACCCCCTGACCGAAGCGGGATTGGCGGACCAGTTCTGATGCACACCACCGGAACCGAGAACACCGCGCGGGACGCGCTGGCTGCAGCGCTCGGCGCGGAACACGTGCGGGACGCGACAGCTGATGACGCCATCAGCGGGGTCCAGCCCCGCTGGGTGGCCACCGTGGACGGCACCGAAAGCGCCTCGGCGGCGATGAAGGTCGCCGCCGAGCACGGCCTGGTGGTGGTGCCCAAGGGCTCCGGCAGCAAACTCGACTGGGGCGCGCCGCCGCGATCGGTCGACCTGCTGCTGGACGTCTCGGCCGCCACCGGAATCGTCGAGCACGCCGCCGGCGACCTCGTCGTGCACGCCCTCGCCGGAACACCGCTCGCCGAGGTCAACGCGGCCGTGCGGGCCGCGGGCCAGCAGCTCGCCATCGACCAGCCGCTGCCGACCGCCACCGTCGGCGGCGTGATCGCCACCGGCACCGCGGGTCCTGCCCGCCACCTCTTCGGCGGCGTCCGCGATCTGCTCATCGGCATCACCGTGGTGCGCGCCGACGGCACGGTCACCACCGCCGGCGGCAAAGTCGTCAAGAACGTCGCCGGCTACGACCTCGGCAAGCTCTACACCGGCTCCCACGGAACCCTCGGCGTGATCACCGAAGCGGTGTTCCGTCTGCACCCGCTCGCCGCCGAACACCGCTGGATCACCCTCACCACCGACGATCCCGCGACCGCCGCCGAAGCCGCCGACACCGTCCGGCACTCCCAGGCCATGCCCACCGCGATCGAACTCGACCAGCCCGACCCTGGTGGGCCGATCACGGTGTGCGCGCAACTCGAGGGCAGACCCACCGCCACCCACGACCGCGCGGTCGCGCTCGCCGCGGCCATCGGGCACGGCGCCGAGGTCCTCGACCGCGCACCGCGATGGTGGGGCGAATACCCCTTCGACCCGGCCGCGGGCATCGGGCTGCGGATGGGCGTCGAACCCGCCGCGCTCGCGCGACTGCTCACCGCCACCCGCGAAGCGGCGTCCGCCCACGGCCTACCGCTGGCGGTGCGAGGCGCCGCCGGACTCGGCGTGCTGCACGCGGGACTCCCCGGCGACGCCGACCCCAGCGCGGTCGCCGGACTCCTCGCCGCGCTGCGCGCCCGCACCGAATACACGGTGCTGGAACGGGCACCCCGCATCGTGCTCACCGCTACAGACCCGTGGGGGCCCGTCGACCCTGGGCTGCTCGCGCTGATGCGGCGCACCAAGGACCAGTTCGACCCGGAGCACCGGCTCGCCCCAGGCCGGTACGTGGGAGGGATCTGATGACCGACACCGGTGCCTTCGACGCGCTGCACCCGCCGCAGCGCGAACTCATCGACGACTGCGTCCACTGCGGGTTCTGTCTCCCGACCTGCCCCACCTACGAGCTGTGGGGCGAGGAGATGGACTCCCCGCGCGGCCGCATCTACCTCATGAAGCAGGGCCTGGAAGGCGAACCGCTCACCGACACCATGGTCGGCCACTTCGACGCCTGCCTCGGCTGTATGGCCTGCGTGACCGCGTGCCCCTCCGGCGTGCAGTACGGCACCCTCATCACCGAGACACGCGCCCAGGTGGAACGGCGGCACCCCCGCAGCGGCTGGGAGAAACTGCTGCGCACCGCGATCTTCACGCTGTTTCCGTACCCCCGGCGGCTCCGGGCGTTGCGCGGACCGCTCGCCCTCTACCAACGCCTCGGCCTCGGGCGGCTGCTGAAGCGGACCGGGCTCATGGCGAAACTGCCGGACGCCCTGCAGGTGATGGAATCCCTCGCGCCACCCATCACCCGCGCCCCCAAACTCGGCACCCGGGTGCCCGCGCGCGGCAAACGCCGGGCAGTCGTGGGCATGGTCACCGGCTGCGTGCAGAGCGCCTTCTTCCCCGACGTCAACGCCGCCACCGCGCGCATCCTCGCCGCCGAAGGCTGCGACGTCGTGATCCCACCCGCCCAGGGCTGCTGCGGGGCGCTCAGCGAACACTCCGGGCGGGAAACCGAAGCCGTGAAGTTCGCCCGCGACCTACTCGACACCTTCCGCCGATCCGATGTGGACTACGTCGTCATCAACTCCGCGGGCTGCGGCTCCACGCTCAAGGAATACCCGCGGCTGCTGCGCGACGACCCCGAGTACGCCGAACTCGCCGAGCAGTTCTCCGCACGCGTGCGCGACATCGCCGAACTCCTCGTCGAACTCGGCCCGGTCGCCGAACGGCACCCGCTGCCGGTGACCGTCGCCTACCACGACGCCTGCCACCTCGCCCACGGACAGGGCATCCGGTCCCAACCCCGGGAACTCCTCCGCGCCATCCCCCAACTGGAGGTCCGGGAGATCAACCGGGCCGAACTGTGCTGTGGCTCGGCAGGCGTCTACAACCTCCTGCAACCCCAGGCGGCCCGCGAACTCGGCGACCGCAAGGCGGCCAACGTCCTCGCCACCGGGGCCCAACTGCTGGTGACCGCCAACCCGGGCTGCTCGATGCAGATCCGCACGGCCCTCGAACGCCGAGGTGAACACCTCCCGATGGCGCACACGGTCCAGGTCCTCGACGCCTCGATCCGCGGCGCGGGAGTGGATTCCCTCCTCCGCAGCTGACCGAACGCCCCTGCGGCGCCGCGGGTTCGCCAGCAAGGGAACCTTCCTGCCAGAAGTGACAGGAAGGTTCCCTTTGTATCGGGGGCCTTCGGGGCCTGCGTCGACAGTCCATATATGGGCTCTGACCAGCACAAACAGTGCTGAGGAGTACCGACGTGTTTGGACGGTTTCCGACCCTCGGACGGCCTGGTGACGGCCTGGCGGACGGTGGGCAAGATCGGCCGGGGTGGTGCCGTGATGATTATTTCAGCTCTGCTGATGCTGCGGTGATCGCTCACGCGGGCTCGGTGATGGCGGTGATGGTCGCGGACCTCGCGCACCATCACATGGGTGATGGCGAGTGGGTGGTCTGCGGCGGTCCGGCTGACGAGTGGATGCGGCTGGCGGAAGTGCTCGGCAACGTGGAGGCGGCCGTGGCGGACGCTCGACGGCGGCTGGTTCCGGTGCGGCGGTGGCTCGGTCGCTCGGCGTCGGCGGGGGTAGCGGACGCGCCAGGTCGTGAGTATGAGCGGGGCACGGGGTGGCGAGGCTGCCTCGTGCTCCGCTCGTTTCGTGGTAGGTGGTCTCCACCTGCAAGTGAGGGGCCTTCGCGCTCTTCCCGCCGACCTGGCGCTAGCCGTATCAGGCAGTGTCAAGGGGCGCTCTTCGCGTCTTACGTGAGGGTGGATGCGGTCTGCCCCTTGACGCTGTCTGATACCCCTTGGGGAGGTCGGCGGGAAGAGCGCAGGTCCGCGAACGGACCGCAGCCTGCGGGCTCCTCCTTTTTCCTGCTGGCCTGCCTGGGGTCTGGGGGCGGCGAGCGCCCCAGTCGTGCCCCGCGCACAGGGCGACGTCACGTCCTGTTTATGGTTGAACACGCTGAGTGGCGTGGGGGTTGCGTCAGGGTCCGCCGTTCACGTTGGTGAACGTGGCTGGCCGCCTTCGCCTGGTCGTAATCTGGGAGGGGACCAGGCTCCGCGTAGGGGCGGCAGCCGGATCACCCCCACGTGGCTTGGCGCGTTGAGGACATGGCAACCAGCATTGTCCAGGCGCGCGGAACTGGGCGGTGGTGATGTCTGAGGTATGCCTTGTTCCACAACGTCGGTCTTGCGTTGTCGGTGCTTGTCATCGTGACGGTCGCGTTCCTGGTGTTCGGAGCATGGGGGCTCTACCGGGTTCTTCGGCACTGCGACGACGCAAGCAAGTTGCGGCGGGTGGCGTTCAGGTTCCACTCGCGGCGAACCTCGGTTGAGCTACTCGTGGTTCACACAGACGATGCGGAGCAGGATGCCTCACCGGGGGTGTTGGAAAGCGAGATCGGGGATGGATCACGTACGTAGGCTGCGTCGAAGGTGTCGGTCTCTGGCTAGCACGTCCGTTGATCACAGGCCCGTGGCTGGCGTCCGTCCCGGGCGGCTGCCGGGGTGCGCGGGCGCGGTCGGCCGCCAGGCCGCAGGCGCAGCCCGCGCGGGTCCCCGGCAGGGCGCCGCCGTGGCGGCGCCCCTTGATCTTGTAGAGAAAAATTCGGCAACGACCCGCTTCACCGCGGTTCAGAGTCGTGGCAGGCGCGATATCGATCTGAATCCGTTCGTCGCCCGCGCCTCACAGGCGGCGTCCTCCGCCCACGCGGACGATGGCCGTGGGCTTGGGCGTGTCACCGAATTACTCCCCACCAGAGCTGTTGGATGGAGTCATTGAGATCAGCCATCAGGTCGGTTGAAACTCGGTCAGTGCTTTCGTAACGGGTTCTCGCCTCCACGAATAGAGTCGCGAGAAGGGCTCCTGCGATGAGGATGCCTAATGTTTTGACGCGCATCGTTTCCTTCTTGGTGATATGCACGCGGGGACCTGCGCCGATCCCCGCGCTGACCGGTGAACTCATTTCATAGCGGGCCGCTACCGTCGACCCGTGTAGCCTTTAGTGGCGGTGATGGTTGCGCCGAAAATGCACCGCATGCAGGTGATTGGCCTGCATGACCTCGGCCAGCATCCCGCGTGCGTCTGCATTTTTCCTGGGTGCTGCCAGCGGTGGTGTTGTTCGGACAACTGGGGTCACAGGCCGCCTACATATGACTGGATTGCGGTGCGAATCCTATCCTCGTAGCCGATGAGATCGGCTGTGTCCTACTTGGCCTGCGCGAGTAGTCCCAACATTTCGGTGACGCTGCCGCCAGGATCGTTGGAACCATGGGTGAGCATCCGGATGTGGATGTAGTGCTGTTCGAACTTGTTCTCGATTTCCATGAGCGGACCGACGATTTCATCGAGAATTTGCTCGGGTATGGCGGAAAGCTGGGCTTTGATCTCTTCGACGTTCATGGGTGGTGTTTGACTCGCTTGCTTCTCTGTTGCGGGTTACCGGATAGGAGTGATCTGCACGGTGCGCGACGGTCCGGCATGGTGACCGGTGGCCGTGCCGGTCGGGGGGGGGTGTTCCTATGGTTTTGTCAAGCGGCGGCTGGGGGTGCCGGGGGTTGGGTTGTGGGGCGGGTTGGCTGGTAGAGGGTCTTGTTGCGGAGCATGGCGAACAGGACGTCGCAGCGTCGGCGG
>NZ_BMMT01000021.1:82797-91054 GCF_014646075.1 Saccharopolyspora thermophila | reverse complement strand
GTGTATACGCCGGTGGGGTCGCGGGGTGCGGTGGCGCAGGCCGGGCCGGCTCGTGGGGAGTTTTCCGGTGGGCAGCGGGTGGCAGCGCAAGGGGCTGCCGCATACGACTCAACCGGATGGGGAGGCGACCGTTACGGGCCCGTTTTTCAGGGCATTGACAGTGCTGGCCGCGAGATCACCTTCGATCTCAACGAAGTGAGGTTGAGGTATGGTTGGGAGCCGAAGGGCAGCGCTCGGCCCGCGCACTTCTTGATGCTGTCGGAGGGCAGTGAGTCCGCTCAGCGTGTGCACAAGTGGGCGGGCAACATTCGGCGCCAGCTGCGGGTGGTGCGCACGCTTCCTGGTGACACGACAGAGCAGGCATTGCTCAGGAGCAGGAACAGGAAGCGTGGCGAGATCGACGCGCCCTTCGAGGTCCCGCTCGTTGTTGCTGTTCATTCCGTCGGCGACAGGGTCGTCCTTCCGGTTGACCGCGGTGATGGAGTCGAGAATGTGCAGGTCACGAGGGACACGGCGGCCAAGTGCATCGGTGGCCTTGTGCAGGGCTACGACTCGGTGTTCCTGCTGGTCCCGGAAAGTGAGCAGGCCGACTTCGCGGTGAACCTGGCCCAAAAGATCGTCGAGCAGCGTGACAATCTCGTCGTCTACACCAGCGCGGGGACGACGCATGTGACCCCCGACGGCAAGCTGGTCGTCATGGGCAACGCCGGCCTGGTGACCGTGAAACGGCAACTGTTCCTCGACTTCCTCTCCGCCACGCGGGTCGAACCCCTGCGAACCACCCGGTTCACCAATGCCGAGCAAGACGCCATTGATGAGCAACAGGCGGCTGCCGACCAGTCTTCCGATGATGAGTCGGTTGTCGAGTCTGTTTTCGATGTTGCGCCCGCTTCCGATGTCGAGTCGATTTCCGATGTTGCGGATATTTCCGATGATGAGCCGATTTTTGATGATGAGTGGAATTCTGATGATGAGTCGATATTTGATGATGGGTGGCATTCCGATGGTGGGTTGACCGTTCCGGAAGGTGGGCTCAGCAGGTCGCCTCTCGTGGGCATCGGTAGTTCTGGTCATGAGGTCGAATTTGCCCCCGAGAACGTGGTGTTCAGGCGGAAGCAGGGGGACTCCGCTCGGCCCACGTGCGTCTCCTTGTCGGCTTTCAACGAAATTCCCTGGCTCGTGCGGCAGTGGGCGAACAACATCGGGAGTCAGCTGCGGGTGGTGCGCACGCTTCCTGGGGAGACGGTGGAGGAGGCATTAACCCGGAGTCAGTACCGGAGCCGTGGCGAGATCGACGCGCCCTTTGAGGTCCCGCTCGTCGTTGCCGTTCACCCCGTCGGCGACATGGTCGTCCTCCCGGTCGACCGCGGTAATGGAGTCGAGAATGTGCGGGTTACGAAGGAAACCGCGGCGGAATACATCAACAGGACTTTCCCGGGCTACGACTCGGTGTTCCTGCTGGTCCCGGAAGGTGGGAGGCCCGACTTCGCGGTAAACCTGGCGCAAAAGATCGTCGAGCAGCGTGACAATCTTGTCGTGTACACCAGCGCGGGGACGACAGATCTGACCACCGACGGCAAGCTGGTCGTCCTGGACAACGCCGGCCTGGTGGCCGTGAAGACGCAGCTGGACCGACGCGACACGCTCTATCCCGACTTCGCAGTCACCACGCGGGTCGAACCCCTGTGGTCCACCCAGTTCAGGAACACTCCGGTGTACGTGCTGCCCAGGTCAGCGGTAGGCGTTGGGGAGAACGAGTCGCTCGGTCCGGTCGGTTCACCGGACGTGCTGCAGCGGATCGCTGATGTGGCCGAGATCGTCGAACCGGACGACCTCAAGGTCGGGAAGGCAGAGGTCGAGCGGCACCCGGCGGAGTCGAGGGTCACCTACCTTACCGACGGGCAGCGCAGGATTCGGCTGACTCCGCGAGTCGTCCGGGCATGGCTGGCCGAGAACGGCATCACCTACCCGCGGGGCGGTGGCATAGCGCAGGCCGTCAGGATCTATACCGCCGACCCGGTGGATCCGGAGAACACGCCCGAGCCTCGTGAATACCGGATCGACGAGGCGCAACGCTTCTACGACACGGTTCGCCAGCTGGCCGCTGAGCACCACCTGGCCGAGCAACGGGGACTGGCGAACGCGATCAACAACCTGACGGATCAGGTCGTAGAGGCATTTCCGCCGGATCAGTACACCTATGTGGACTTCGGTCGCAGCACGGCGCTCATCGCCGCTCTCCAGGCCCGTGGCCACAACGCGATCACCGTTCCGGTGTCGAATTTCCCGATGGACAAGGGCCTGTACGAAACCTTCGTGGAACAGAATCTCCACACGCCCTCGTCGCGGCATGAGACCGTTCTCCAGGAGCACTTCGACGAGTTCCTGAAGGATTTGCCCGCAGACCGCGACGTGCTGCTGCTTGACTTCGCTGCGTCCCCATTCAGTGTCATTACGGCGCAGTACCTTGTCCAGCGGCATCTCAACGACCCGCATAGCGTTGTCGAGGGCGCGCCTGCTCCGACGGTGTACGCGCTCGCCATGTGTCCCCTCGACAACGTCCACGAGATCGAGGAGGTCCGCAACAGCATCCTCGACGATTCCACGTCCGACCAGAGGCTCCGCGATCTGTGGGAGCGTCTCCACCTTCTCCCGCTGGACCCCAATGTGACGGGGCTCGAGTACGTCGAGCTGCTCGCAGAGACGTCCATGGGAGCCGACCAGCGTCCACAGGACGGCTCCCGGATGCCGCAGCAGGAGCGATCGGCGACGGGTTACGGTGGTGCGTTCCAAGCCGCGCTGGGGGAACCATCGAGCCCGGCCGGTAGCGTGCCAGCTGGCATCGTGACGGCGGAGCGGACCGGCGGCCTGGAAGGGACCGGCACCACCTGGGACCCCACCGCGGCCATCGCCGACTGGGATCCCACCCAGGGAATCCAGGACTGGGATCCCACCCAGGGAATCCAGGACTGGGATCCCAGCCCGTCCGACATCCCATCGGTTCACGACACCGGCCAGATCGAGACTCAGGCGTCGACAGGGCCGTCGCAGCCCGACGTCGACCCGCTGATCCAGGCCCGGATCGAGCAGTGGCAACCGGACGGGCTGATCGACGGTGCGGCGCTGCGGGCGAAGATCAAGCAGCTCGTCGCCCCCGATGACGAGGTTCTGCAGCAGGTCATCGACAAGCAGTTCTCCGACGAGAAGTTGGCGGAGAAGTGGTCGCTCGGGCTGGAGGGCATGCACATCGAGAACCTCGGGCTGCACGCCGGGCGCGGCCCCGAGGTGATGCTCACGGTCGTCGGCCTGTCCAAGCCCACCAATCCGCACGAAGTGGCGGCCGATACGACGCTCGGCGGCGCCGGGACCTCGGTGCACTCCGGGGCGTCCAGCAGCCGCGCCGTGGTCGGCACCGGGCCGTTCCATTTCCGGGTGCCGACGCCGTTCGTCGTTGTCGCCGGGACGATCTCGGGCCTGTCCGCGAACAGCCGCGGATCAAACCTGAGCGCTTCCACCGAGCACCGGACCTCGACGAAGGTCACCGAGCACAACGCACCCGTGACCGTCGCCGACCACAAGGCGACCTATTCGATCGTCGTGCGCGAGGGACACGGCCGTCCGTGGCGCGGCAACACCAGGTCGCAAGCCGAGATTTCGGTTGATGTGTCGCTGAAGTCGGTACCGACCGAGCCGGACGGCGGCAGGCCGGGCCACCCCGACGCGATCGAGCACGCCAAGATCTCCGGCATCGGTGACATCTACCGGTCCGTGCAGAGCGCCATCGGCCGCGAATTCGCCGAAAACGACCCCGAAGCCAGGAGGTTCCGCGACGTTCTGGAATCCCTGGACGACCGGGCCAGGGAGGTTTACCGCGGCCGGTTGTACCTGGGGTCCTTCCACTTCAAGGGCGTCGGCTCCCCGATCGACATCACCCTCGCCGTGGCCGACGTCGGACGGCACCAGCTGCCCAGCGTGACCGCCACCGTCGAGCGGACCAGCTATGTTTCCGGCAAGACCGTTTCGGGCAAGTCGGTCACCAGCAAGGCCGGTGGCTTGGGTTTCATCGGCGGCGGCGACATCACCGGGCTCGTCGGCGGGGCCGTCGGCCCGCACATGGGCCGGGTCCGGACCCACGCCACCAGCAGCGCCACCACGGAGGTCTTCGGACGCGCGATCAGGACCAGGTACAGCGGTCCGCTGGACAAGCACCGGGTCAGCCACACGTTCGTCGTGGAGATGCAGCGCCGCGACGGAAAGCCGCTCACTTCACCCGACCAGAACGGCGACGGCGAACAACCGACCACCAGCACGATCAGGGCCGTCCCAGGTTCGGCGACGCTGTGGATGAAACCGAGCAGCGCCGCGCAGCACGGCTGGGCCGACAACGTGGCCTCGGCACCCGTACCGACGACAGCCCCGGCGAAGGCGAAGGAGGAGCTGGAACAGATCCCGCACCGTGCCGACGCGCGCTACGCGATGCCCGACGCCACGGTCGACATGCTGGTCGGTGCCGCGTTGACGAAGATCCAGGCCAAGGGGCAGATCGGCTCGGACGACCTGCAGCGCGTCAGCAAGGAGTTCCGGACCTTCGTGCGCGATCACGGTCGCGACATCGCCGAGGGCGGTGGCGCTCGGTTCCCGCTGAGCGCGTGGGTGCGCGGCGCACCGGACGTGTTCATCAAGGGAACCATGCACCCGTCGGATGCCGAGGCCACCGACGGGGACGACCGGGAAACCGTGGAGACCGAACTCGCCGCCGGCCACGCCCGCGAGGTCGAGCTGACCCGCGGGAAATCGAACGAAAAGGGCATCACGACCGTCGCGGGGATCCTCAACCTCGTCTGGCCCAGCCTCATGGTCAGCAGGCTGAAGAAGGTCACCCACGGCGGGAAGATCCAGCAGAGCACCGGCCGCAGGCGGCTGTTCACCGCCAAGCGGTCGGCGGAGAATTACCGGTACCGGACGACCTTCGACGTCCGGATCGGCGGCACCTGGTCCTCTCCGGGCGAGCAGATTGGTGTCAACGACGAAGGTGTCTCCGAGCTCGTCGGAGACGTCGTCGTGTCGGTGCCGAGCCAGGTTGGGGTCCCGCTCGGCGGATCGGACGACCACCGCAGCGAACCCACCGAAGCCCACCCGGTCTGGCACGATGGCACGCCGCCGGTGCCGGAACGCAAAGGTCAACTGCCCACGGAATTCGAGCTGGATGCGGCCAGGCCCGTGCCCGACCTGCTGCCAACCACGGCGACCATGCTGGGCAAGACCCCGGTTGCGAGCTGGAAGGAATGGCTGCAGACGCCGTTCGTCGGGCGCCAGCCGGTTGCGCTCGACGAGCACAGCAGCCACCCGGTTCATCTCGCGGCGAACGAGCAGAACGAGCGCAACGCCGCGCTGAGCGCCCTGGAGAACTTCGCGAACGTGGACGCGCGGATGGCACGGTTCGACCGCGCCGCCCTGGGGCAGCACTCCGTGCAGCTGAAGACCCACAACCACGGCGGAATGCTCGGTTCCCGCGAGCTGTTCGGCACCGCGGCCCTGCTGACGACCCTGAGCAACCCGACCATCGTGCGGCGCGACGACAGCCACGAGTTCCGCACCGACGCACACCGGTCGACCGCGACGGTGAAGGAGGACAAGGCCCCGAAGGGATGGAGTGCGCTGTTCAACGTCACCCTCATCCTCGGGGTTGCGCAGGCCCTGCTGATGGGCGTCGATGTCAACACCGCCTTCCGGAGCATGCGCGGCAGGTCCGGCGAGGTCGCCAGGAAGTCCAAGACGACCGAGAAGCACACCTACCGCGAACGCGGCTACCTGGTCCGCTACGAGGCCACCCACGTGGTGCGGACCTCCGTGCGGCGCCGGTGGCAGACCGCCTTCCACTCGCTGCATGACGGCAGCTCCACCAACAGGGCCAAGTGGGTGACCGTGCCCCGGGCGGTGGAGGTGTGGGTCCCGGCCAGCCAGATCCACCAGGTCGGTGAGCTGACCAATGCCGAGCTGGCGAAGCTCACCCCACAGGACGCCGACCGGTACCGCGCGAACCACGTGGTCGCCGCGAACACGGCCGAAACCCGGTCCGGCGCGGATCACGACGCCGGCGACGCGGCAACCGACACCCGGGCAAGCGCCTCCGCCCAGCGTCCGTCCGTGCCGACCGGGCCGAACGGCAACGAGGTGCGGCCACCCGCCAACGTCGGCCAAGGTCGCGGCGAGGTCAGCCTGAACCGGCTGGAGGCGGGCCGCGAACTGGCCGCGAAAATCGCCGGCGCGATCGAGCAGTGGACCCAGCAACAGCACACGGCCCGGGTGGACGAGCCCCTGCGCGTGAAGCTGTTCGCACCACCTGGTCTGAGCCACTTCGAGGCCCTGAACGACTCGCTACGGCACGACGAACTGGACCCGGATTTCGGCTCGGCTGACGCGCACCTGGCGGTCGAGCGGATCCTCAACGGCGGACTGCCGGTTTTCGGGTCCGCCGACACGCCGTTCGGCAAGGTCGAGCAGCTCATCGTGGTGCGCGGCCTGCTCGGCGACGGCAGGTACGACAACACGATCGAACCGACCGGCGAGCAGGAGCACAAGGCCATCCTCCGCAAAGTCGCTGCCGCCGACAGCGAAACGATGTTCCGGGCGGGTGTCGCGACCATCCTCTACCCGTTCACCAAGGATCACGCGACCTTGTTGTCCTTCGGGGTGCAGGGAGAAGTCACCCGGCACAAGGCCGAGGAGTTCGACCAGAAGCGAACCGATGCCGTGACGATGCCCGTGAACGGCACCCACCACCAGTTCGTGCACGACCTGATCATCCAGCTCGACATCTACCCGTACGCGAGCGCGGGAACCTACCGCAAGTTCATCGCGAACGCCCTGTCGCAGCCGACGAGTTTCGGCGAACCGTGGCGCGCCGACCCGATCGTGCTGGAGGGCGCCGTGCGGTCCACGGTGCGTGCCGAGGAAACGGTCGAGGCAGGTACTCCGGAGCACGCTCCGATCGCCGTGAAGCAACATGGGCTCTGGCAGTGGCAGTTCGCCAACGGCCGCCCGCTCGGGTTCTCCGACAACGCGATCGTCCACATTCGCCCGTTCGAGGCGCCAAAGCTCCGCGCGACGGTGCAGGAACTCATCAACGGCGATGCGCACTCCGGGCGGCCCGCGCTGCGCCCGAAGACGGCGTACGAGCTGCTCACCGCCATCACGGTCGACAACATGCGGACCAACCTGCCGGCGATGGCCTCGCGTGGCTATGAGATCGAGCCGACGACCGGAGAACTGCAGAAGCTGCGGATCACCGTGAACATGACGCGTCCCAGCCTGCTGGAGGTGGCCGAGCAACCGCTGGAGCGGAACAGGGGCGCGAAGGACGACGTGAGGTTGACGGCCGTCAAGCGCTTCGGGGTGCTGCCCAACGCGGTGGCGCAGTTCCGTGAGCAGGGGATCGAAGGCGTGGCAATGCGCCCCTTCCAGCAGTACCTGGAGGCGGAGAACGAACTGTTCGGCTTCACCTTGTTGAGAAACGAGTTCGGCGCCTCCGCCGAGAACTCGAAGCACAGCGTCGCCACGACCAGGTACCGGGTTTCCGTGGTGCCTCACTGGCGGATCCGCCCGTACTACCGGGGCGAGGACATCCCGGCCGCCGCGAAGAAGACCATCAGCACCGGTCCGGACGAGCCGATCGAGATGTGGGTTGACCGGCAGGGACTGGCCGACCTCGGCTTCACCGACGACGACCTCAGGGGCTACGAGCCCCCGGAACGTTTCGCGCCGCACACCGAGCCCCCTGCGGTGCCGTCCTCCTCGCACGGCACCGCCGAGGACCCGTCACTCGCGACGAGCGAGACATCCGACCACGCCCAGCCCGAGCAACAAGAGTTCCGGGCTCGTTACCCGCAGTTGTGGGGTGTGAACGGGGAAAAGTACGCGCAGCGGGTGCCGGGGCATACGGCGAACTGCGGGCAGGCGTTGATCGCCGCGGAGCAGACGGTTGTCAATGTCCGGTCCGGTAATCCGGCGGGCGGCGTCACGGTTCCGGCGGTCGGCGGTGAACCGATGACGGTCGGTGCGCTGGCGCAGCATTTCGGCGCGCGACCAGTGTGGGCGTCCCGGGAGATGGTCGAGGCACATATGAAGCGCCAGGACGCTGGTGCCATGGGCGCGGTGTTCCTGCGAAGCAAGGGCGGCATGTTGCATGCCGTGATGGCCGAGAAAGGACCGGACAGCGCCGAGAACGCGGGCGAGGTGCGGTTCCTGGATCCGCAGC
>NZ_BMMT01000021.1:0-82698 GCF_014646075.1 Saccharopolyspora thermophila | reverse complement strand
CAGGGCGTGTTGGTTGACGCGAGTCGTCACAGTGTTGTGGGTTTCCTGCCGTTGCCGCGGACTGGTATGGCGCCGCTGGAGGGGCCGGAGCTGGCTGCGGATCTTCTGGTGGGAATGCCCGCGGGTAATGGGCAGGGGCGGACTCATTCGCGGCGGACTGGTCCCAGGGCGGTGCCGACGCTGAGGCGTGAGGACGGCACGCCCCACGGCGGGACGGAGATGAACAGTCTGTTGTCGGCGGAGATGGAGCGTCCGCAGGGGGAGTGGCAGCAGCAGGAGTGGGAGCGTCGGTATCGGGAGGTGATGGGGGATCAGGATTGGTCGAGTGAGTGGGAGCGTGAGTGGGAGGAGAGGCAGCATCGGCAGTGGGAGGAGTGGGAGCATCAGCATTGGGAGGAGTGGGAGCGTCGGTATCGGGAGGAGCGGGAGCGTCGGCATCCGCGCGGGCTGCGGGCCGCAATGCGGATGGTGCCGATCGGGCGTCAGCATCGGGAGGAGCGGGAGCGTCGCAGCTGGGAGGAGTGGGAGCGTCGGTATCGGGTGGAGATGGAGCGTCGGCGTCTGGCGGAGATGGAGCGTCGGCGTCTGGCGCCGCCTGCGTACGGGGAGTTTGGATCTCGGCCTCCTTCGTATGAGGTTGACCAGTTCAGGGTGACTTATCCGGCGTTGTGGGAGGTGAATGGGCGGTTCTATGGCATGCCGGGTCATACCCAGAATTGTGGGCAGTCGTTGGTTGCCGCGGCGCGGATGATCGAGGTTGATCCGGATGGGGTTGGTGGCCATATTCTGGATATTGCGGGGGCGCGGGCGGAGTCCGGTGGTGCGGTGACTGTGCGTTGGTTGGGGAGGGCGCTTGGTGCGCGGCCTGTGCGGGCGTCGTTTGATGCGGTGATGGCGCATCTTCGTGATCAGCCGGTGGGGGCTTGGGGGGCTTTGATTTTGCAGGATCAGCCGGGGATTGCGCATGCTGTTCTGGTGCACAAGCGCCGGAATCCGCGTACTGGTGCGGTGGAGGTGACCTTCCCCGATCCGCAGCAGGGCGTGTTGGTTGACGCGAGTCGTCACAGTGTTGTGGGTTTCCTGCCGTTGCCGCGGACTGGTATGGCGCCGCTGGAGGGGCCGGAGCTGGCTGCGGATCTTCTGGTGGGAATGCCCGCGGGTAACGGGCAGGGGCGGACTCATCCGCGGCGGACTGGTCCCAGGGCGGTGCCGACGCTGAGGCGTGAGGAGTCGTACCGAGAATCGCGGCAGGGCACAGAGATCAATCGGGATGAGCCGCCGTCGTATGAGGTTGACCAGTTCTTGGCGAGTTATCCAGCGTTGTGGTGGGTGAACGGTCCGGTCTATGGGCAGCCGGGGCATGTCCGCAATTGTGGGCAGTCGTTGGTTGCCGCGGCGCGGGTGATCGAGACTGATCCGGGTTTGGTTGGTGGCCGGACTGTGCAGGCACAGGCGGAGTCCGGTGATGTGGTGACCGTGGGCTGGTTGGGGGAGGCGCTTGGTGCGCGGCCTGTGCGGGCGTCGTTTGATGCGGTGATGGCGCATCTTCGTGATCAGCCGGTGGGGGCTTGGGGGGCTGTGATCCTGCAGGATCGGCCGGGGATTGCGCATGCTGTTCTGGTGCACAAGCGCCGGAATCCGCGTACTGGTGCGGTGGAGGTGACCTTCCCCGATCCGCAGCAGGCTGTGTTGGTTGATGCCAGTGTTCGTGATGTTGTGGGTTTTGTGCCGTTGCCGCGGACTGGTATGGCGCCGCTGGAGGGGCCGGAGCTGGCTGCGGATCTTCTGGTGGGATGCCCGCAGGTCGTGACGCGCCGGGGCTGACACCTGAGCTGGCCGCGGCGGTACCACCGGGCACCCCGTTCGCCAACCCCGCGAGCTCTTTCGCGCTGATCAATAACCGTCAATTGCCGGGCGCCAGGTCGGTGCACGCCGTGCTGGCCTTCCACGAGATCTACCGCGCCCGCCCGATCCTCCTCCTCCTCCTCCTCACTTTTGAGCCGGACACCCTCATGGACGGCCGCCTCCGCGACCTGTACGAGCGCCTCAGAGAGTTCGGCGCGTGGTACGCATCGTTTTCACCGGCCGCCCGGCAAAGGTTCAACGAGCTGGAGAACCAGCTCCGCCACGCCTCGCTGCGGGAGTTCCAAGAGTGGGTTCGCAGGATGGAACCGCACGACCGCGCGGTGCTCGCCTCCCGGTTCGCCGACCCGCAGGCGACCCTCCGTGACCTGCTGCCGTCGTGGGAGGACCGCGTGGCGATCGCACGTGAAAGGCTCAAAAGCTCTCCGAAGAACACTGGCTGGCTCTTTCGAAGGAGGCGGTGCCCGTCACGATGCGCTACTACGGCTTGATACCGCCGGATCGATCGTTCGAGGTAACGAACGTGCTCACGTACTGCCTTCTCGATAACGGTTCCAATGCGGCAATGGAAGAGGCGGACGAGCTGGTGCGACAACGGCCGTGCACGTTGGTCCGTGAGGTGTGGAGCTGCCTGCAGGCTCGCGGTGGTGGGGGTTTTCCCGTGCGGTGTGCGCAGGTGGCCGTTTTCGCCATGCCATGCCCCACAATGCACATGGTCGATGGCTGATCCAGCAGAGGCCGGGCTGTCCGAGGAGAGGTGACCGAGGTGACGATGAGCGACGATTTCGCCGGCAGGGCAGCGGAATGGCTGGACCGCACGTACGGGGGGCTGGTCACGCTTACCGACCCCCAACCCCTGCACGACGGCGCGCGCACCCAGCTGTTCGGCTGCGACTACGCGAGCGGCTCAGCAGAGCCGCTGCTGGCCGCCACGATCGCGGTGCCCAAGGACGGCAGGCAGCCGTTCCCGGTGGCCAACGCCGATCCACTGGACGAGGAGTTCAACGCGAGACCCGCTGCCGATCTTGACCCCCAGCCGTGGCGGTGGCGGGTCAACGCGCGCAGTTGCCTGATCGCGACCGATGCGGCCGTGGACGGCCGCCCCGCCTCGGCGTTGCCCTGGGCTCCGGTGGACGAGGCACCCGGCTGGTGGGACCGGATGCGCACCACGTACTTCCCGGAGGCCGAGGTGTTCTCCAGTTCCACGTGGGCGGACGTGACGTCGGCGTTGCTGGAGGGCGGCCCGGGCACACGTACCGTGGTGTGGCTGCGCCGTCAGCTGTCCGGCGCCGAGCTCACCGGTCACCTGCTGTACGGGTTCCACAACGACAAGGAGGCCGTGTTCCTGGACGGGCAACGGGGTTCGCTGGCCCGCCTGGACGACGACGAGATCTCTCAGCTGGTGGTCGCGCGGTTCCACCGCCCGGTCGTGACCGAGACCGAGACTCTCCCGGTCCCCTGGGAAGCGCCGGCACCGACCCTGCAGGCCGCGCTGGACAAGGCGAATGCCTGGCTGGAGCACATCTATCCGGAGCCGGTGGTTCTCGTCGCGCCCGACGAGGACGACGAGACCGAACGCGGCTGGCTGTTCGCGTGCACCACGCAGCGGTTCCTGGAGACCGGCGAGTGGCAGGACCAGATGCTCGACGCCGCATTGGTGGTGCCCAAGGAAGCGGGCCAGCGACCGTTCGGGCTGCCCAACAACGACCCGTGGTCGTATCTGGCCAGCTGGGACGCCGGGAAGGACGGCCTGGGCAACCCGCCGACGCCCGGGGCCGCTGCCTGGTTCAGGCCGACGATCCGCGAGCTGGGCAGCGAGCCGCTGAGCATCACCGAGCACCGCAGCTGGAACGAGGTGTTCACGGAAATGGCGGGCGCGCCCGACGGCTCGCGGGCGCTGGTGTGGGTCCGCCGCCGGGACACGCGTGGCCGGGAAACCGTGGGCAACCTGCTCGTCGCGGTCACTGAGGACGGCGGGGTCCGGCTCGTCGACTCGCTGGCCGAGGATGGCGTGCCCACCTTCGAGGACGATCCGATGGCGCTGCGCGTCATCCGCTACCGGTGAGGCGTCGATGCGAATCCGTGCCGACGCGCTCAGGCACCGCGTCGTGCAGGTGAACGACGATGGCCAGGGGTCGCGCGTGCTCACACCGCTGTGGTAGTGGCGTTGTTCGGTAGCTGACGTTGTGGGGTGCTTACAGGATGCGGGTCGAGCAGAACCGGGTGCGGCACGAACTGCTGTTGCAGTTGGCGCAGGTGCTTCCGGACGAGGTGGTGTGGCAGTCCCGGCGTTGGCTGGCGGCCGACCAGTGGGGACACGCGGCGCGGTTGATCATCCAGTTCCTCGCGGAGTGGGACGAGCCCGTGCCGCCGGGAGCACGTGCGGTTCTGCTCGACGGGGCCGACGGGGCAGCAGCTGAGCGGCTCGCCCAGCTCGGCGACGCCGAGGACATCGCGGTGCACCGGTGGCAGTTCTGGTCGCAGGAGGACAGCACGGCGCAGCAGTACGCCGAGGTCGTCGGTTCCTACCTGCAATCGCAACCGGGCACGCACACGGCGTGGCAGGCGTGGTGCCTGCCCGAGGACGCACCGGCGATCGTCGCGCGGCCGGTGCATCTGGTGGAAACCGAGGGCGGAGCAGACCCGGTGCTCATCGCCGCGGAACTCGCAGACCGGTTGTGGGACGCGGGTCTGGCCACCCCGCAGGTTGAGGTGTTTCGCCCGGACAGCCCGCTCGATGCCTACTACCACGTGGCGGCGCTGGTGTCGGGCCGGGAGATCCATGCCACCGCGCCACGGCCGGTGATCGAACTCGCCCGCTTCGACGCGGCGACCCAGGACCGCGAACCGCCTGGTCCGCAACGCGACGCCCAGCTGGCGTACCTGAACTCCGGAGAACCGCTGACCGAGGAGGGCGAGCTCATCCCGGACCTGTTCGCGGACGACGACGAGCCGGTGGTCCCGGTGACGCTGCGCACGGACGGTACCTGGATCTGGTCCGGTCTGACGACGTACTACCTGGAAACCAGGGGCATCGCCCTGCCCGAAGCCTTCCGCGCCCACATCGCCGAATCCGGCCCCACGGCCCGCACCCCGACCTACCGCGAACGGGTCGCGATGGTCCACCTGGACACCGCCCTCGACACCTCCGGCACCTGACCTCCGGTGCGTGTGCTCTTGTGCGGTTGTGTTTGACCATGGAGGTTCCGTGTGCTGCGGTTGGGTGCTCTTGTCGCGGTGTTGTCGGCTTTGCTTGCTATGACCGGCATCGCCGGGGCCGCCCAGCCACCCGATCCCGGGATACCTGGCGGGGATGTGCACGCCTACCTCGAGAATCCGCAGATGATGGCCGAGGGCCAGGAGGAACCGCACGCCCACCTGCGCCCGTACGCCGACGTCGACTCCGCGGTCCGGGGCGAGGAGCGCACCCCGTACACGATGTCGCTGGACGGCGAGTGGCGGATCGCGATGGCCGAGCGCCCGGAGGAGGTTCCGGCCGGTTTCCCCGCCAAGGGCTACGACACCTCGAGCTGGCGGACGGTTTCGGTGCCGCACACCTGGCAGACCGACGGCCTGGACCACCCGGTCCTCCGCAACATCGCCACCGAGATCCAGCCGGACGACCCGCCGCGCGTGCCCCGCGACGTCAACCCCACCGCCGCCTACGCCCGCGACTTCGACCTGCCGGTCGACTGGATCGCGCGCGCACCACGTTCCTGCGCTTCGAAGGCGTGACCTCCGGCTACTTCGTGTGGGTCAACGGCCGCTACGTCGGCTACGACCAGGGCGGTTACACCCCCGCCGAATTCGACATCTCGCACGCCCTGCACCCCGGCAGGAACCGGACGCCGTGCAGGGGCGACCACCAGTATGCGCTGCAGATGACGGACGAGACCACCCTGGAGTTCTTCATCCACAGTGGAACGCGGCGCTTCGTGCGGGCCCGGGTACCGGACGACTTCTACGGCACCTGGCACCAGGTCAGCGGCACCTACGACGGCACCGCGCTGCGCCTCTACATCGACGGCCAGGACGTCGGCAGCACACCGTTCACCGGCAGCATCGACTCCTCCTCCGCCGAGGTCAACATCGGGCGCGACTTCGAAACCTTCTGGAACGACCCGTCCGTCGTGGGCTGGATGGCACGCGGCGCGGTCGACGACGCGCGGATCTACGACCGTGCGCTCGCTCCCGCTGAGCTGAACGCACCGGAACCGGTCGGTGGTGCGGTGCTCGCCCTGGACCTCGACCGGATCGAGGTGCGCGGCACCCACCTCTCCTACGGTTCGAGTCTGTCCGGTGTGGACGGATTGGTCAGCGCCGACCGCACACCGCAACCGGAAACCGCGCAGCTGGGCTGGGCCCACCAGCCGCTTCGGTTCGGTTACGCCGACGGGACGCTGTCGGTGACCAACGAGCGGCAGTTCACCGGCACCGACGGGCTGAACCTGCGGTGGTGGATCACCGAAGGCTCGCGCATCGTCGCCCGCGGTGCGCAGCCGTTGCGGGTGGCGGCGGACTCGACCGCAACGGTGCGGCTGCCGGTTCCGCCGAACCCCGCCGACCGGGAACGGTTCCTCACCGTCGAAGCGGTCACCACCGGCCCGCAGCCGACGCTGCCCGCCGGACACGTGCTGGCCCACGACCAGTTCTCCCTCGGCGGCACCCGCGTGCCCGGCCTGGACCAGGCACCCGCCGGCGGGGCACCGGTGCACATCGCCGAGAACGGGCAGGCGGTGACCGCGTCGGCAGCCGGCGTCACCTACACCCTGGACAAGACGACCGGCACGCTGTCCTCGATCCGCGCCCCCGGCCGGGAACTGCTTGCCGGCGGGCCGGAACTGGACGCCTGGCGCGCCCCGATCAGCAACGAGACCTTCGCCTGGGGCCGTGCCGAGGGTGAGGACTGGCGCAAGGTCGGCCTGGACCGGCTGGCCACCACCGTCACCGGGGTCCGCGTCGAACCCGACCCGGGCGGGGGAGCGTGGATCGTGGTGGACAGCCGGGTGACCGCCCCGGACGTCGCCGACGCCTGGTTCGACCAGACCATGACCTTTGCGATCGACCGCGGCGGCATGCTGCGCCTCGGCCACCGGGTGACCCCGCAGGGCGCGGTGCGGCGGCTGCCGTACCTGCCCCGGATCGGGATCTCCCTCTCCCTCCCGGCCGACTACCACCGGTTCGCCTGGTACGGGCGCGAGCTGGAGAGCTACGTCGACCGCAGGGACGGTACCCCGATCGGCGTGTATTCGTCCACGGTGGACGACCAGTACGTCGAGTACCACCGGCCGCAGGACCACGGCAACCACACCGATTCGCGGTGGGCGCTGCTCACCGACTGCGCCGGCGGTCTGCTGGTGGCGGGAGCCCGGGACGTGAGCGTGACCGCGTACGACGACCTCGACCGGGCCGCCTACCCGTTCCAGCTGCGGCGCAACGATGGGTGGTTCACCCTGCACGCCAGCCACGCGGTCACCGGCGTCGGCGACACGCCCAACCCGGTGCGCAGCCGCTACCGGGTGCGCGCTGACAGCAGCTACGAGTACGCGCTGACGCTGCGCCCCCTGTCACCCGCCGAGGCGCGAGCCGGCCTGCCCGCCGGAGGCTGATCCGCCCGGATCGATGCCCTGAGCCGGGGAACACGTTCAGGTCATCGGCGGCTGCCCGTCCTGCGACGGCCGGGCAGCCGCCGCAGCATCGTATCGCCCTGACAACGACATCCCCGGCGAGGAAGGCCACGTGGTGCACGCCGATCTCGTACTCGAAGGTGGCGGAATCAAGGGGCTCGGCACCGCAGGAGCCGTCCTCCGCCTCCTGGAGCGCGGCTACACCTTCCCGCGGATCGCGGGCACGTCGGCCGGCGCGGTCGTCGCCGCGCTCGCGGCGGCCGGTGCCGACGCCCCCGGTCTCCGGCGCGCGCTGGCCGGCCTGGACCTGTCGCGCATCCCGGACCGGCACCCACCGGCCTTCCCGCTGATCAGCGAGGGATGGGCGTTGCTCGCGCACAGCGGTGCCTACCGCGGCGACTACCTGCATGACTGGCTCGCCCGCGAGCTGGGCGCCCTCGGGGTGTCCACCTTCGGCGACCTGCGCCGCGATTCTGGCGATGACGATTCCCGGCTGCGCCCCGACCAGCGCTACAAGCTCGTGGTCCTGGCCACCGACATCACGCGCGGCCGGCTGCTGCGGCTGCCGTGGGATTACCCGCTGTTCCACCTCGACCCCGACGCGCAGTCCGTCGCCGACGCGGTGCGGATGTCGATGTCGATCCCGCTGTACTTCCAGCCCAGTGAGCTCACCGATCCCGTGACCGGGTGCACCTCGGTCGTCGTGGACGGTGCGGTGCTGTCGAACTTCCCCGTCGAAATCTTCGACCGGACCGACGGCCGGCGACCGCGCTGGCCGACCTTCGGCGTGCGCATCCTCCCCGATCTCCCCGAGAACGCCGACGAGATCATCCCCGCGCTCGGCATCCCGCTGCTGCCGCCGTTCGAGCTGCTCAAGAGGGTGCTTGTCACCGCATTCGTCGGGCACGACCAAACCCACCTCGACCGGCCTGGCGTCCGCGACCGCATGATCGTGGTGGACACCTCGGGGGTGGGCATCACCGAGTTCGACGCCCCTCCCGACAAGCTGCGCCGGCTGCTGCGACGCGGCCGGGACGCGGTCGATGACTTCCTGGCCAGGACGCACGCCGACCTGACCGCGCCCCCCGAGGTGCCGGCTCCACCAGCGCCCGCCCCGGCCTGACCCGGACCGGCGACCACCGCCGTGGCACGAACACGAGGTTTGCCGGAAATGCGGAGTCTTTCGGCGAACACCCGTCCGGTGCACTTGCCGGTCGCCTGCACCGCGGTGAGTCCTGTTCCTCGCAGCCGCAACAAGTTTGCCGGCGAGTCGTGCTCGACCATGCCATCGTGCGTCACCCGCGATGGTGACCGGTTGAGCGGGAACGCGGTGGCGCTGCTGCACTGGAGACCTCCCGCAGGCACTCCGCCTGATGACAAGACGAGGAGTTCACCGTGCTACGCGTACTTGCAATCGTCGGGTTCATGGCCGTGGCAACGCTGGCAGGACTGGTCGCCGCTCGCCGACTGGGCAAGCGGCGCTGAATGTCGCCCAGCGGCTCACCGGCTGCTGGTCGACACGATCCGGCCGTTCATCGGCGGGCGCAGCGGGTTCGGCGTCCACCGGTGAACGGCCGGTCTCGTCAGCGTCGGCCGTCATGGCATCGTCGTGTGCGCGGTGGAGCCGCGGATGATGAGTTCGCTGGGGAACAGCTGCTTGCGTGGGGGCAGTGATCGGTCCTCGAGCCGTTCCTGCAGCAGGCGGACGGCCGCCCGGGCCATGTCCGCGATGGGCTGGCGGACCGTGGTGATGTCGTAGGAGTCCCATGACGCCATCGCGATGTCGTCGTACCCGATCACCCACACGTCCTCAGGCACGCGGCGGCCCAGGGACACGGCGCCGTCGACCGCGCCGAGCGCGGTCAGGTCGTTGGCGCAGAAGACCGCGGTGGGCGGGTCCTCCCGGGAGAGCAGGTCGCGCATCGCCGACCAGGCGACGTCGTGGGCGAATGCGCCCTGGGCGGTGAGGTCCTCGGCCAGCGGCCGACCGAGTTCGGCGAGGCGGTCGCGAAATCCGCGCTCGCGGTGCCGGGCCGTGCTCGCCTGCTCGGGCCCCCGCAGGAAGCCGATCCGGGTGTGCCCGGCGGCCACCAGGTACTCGGCGACCGCTCGACCGCCGGCGAGGTTGTCGGTGGTGACCTGGTCGCAGTCCAATGAGTCCAGGCCGCGGTGCAGCAGCACGATCGGATCTCCGCGCCGGAGGGCTTGGCCGAGCTGCTCGGACCCTTCGGTGATGGTGGTGAAGATCAGGCCGTCGACGATGCCTTCGTCCAGCGCGCTCAGGGCGGTGGAGCCACCGGCATCGGGAGCGTTCCACAGCACCATCCGCTGGCCGGCTTCCTCCAGCGCCTGGCCGACCGCTTCCAGCAGCTGCGGGTAGAAGGGGTTGGTGATGTCGGCGACCACGACACCGACGGTCGAGGTGCGCCGGGTTCGCATGGTCCGCGCCGCGGCGTGCGGTCGGTAACCGGCTTCTTTCATCGCTGCCAGGACGCGGTCGCGGGTTTCCGGGGCGACCTTGTTGCTGCCCTGCAGGACGCGCGACACCGTCATCTGCGACACGCCGGCCAGTCGCGCCACGTCCCGGCTGGTGACCACCGAGCACCTCCCAGTTTCTGGATCGAGTGAGGCGAAAGTATGGGTTTACGTAAACACGGTACCCGGCTATGGTGCGATGTGTACGTAAACATCCGAAGGGATCACGACCCCATGGCTCTTGTGCTCAAGGCTCCGGCCACCAGCTCGGCGACGACCACGACCTCCTCGTCCGACGTGCAGGAGAAGGTCGCGGCGATCATCGCCGATATCCGCGCCCGCGGTGACCAGGCGGTCCGTGAGTACTCGGCGAAGTTCGACAAGTGGCAGCCCGAGTCGTTCCGGCTGTCCGCCGAGCAGATCGAGGAGATCGTTTCGCGCGTTCCACAGCAGGTCATCGACGACATCAAGTTCGTCCAGCAGCAGGTCCGCTCCTTCGCCGAACGCCAGTTGGCGTCCATGCAGGAGTTCGAGGTGGAAACCCTGCCCGGCGTGCACCTGGGGCAGAAGCACATCCCGGTCGCCGCGGCCGGCGCGTACGTGCCGGGCGGTCGCTACCCGCTGCTGGCCTCGGCGCACATGACGATCGTGACGGCCAAGACCGCCGGGGTGCCGCGGGTGGTTGCCTGTACGCCGCCGATCCGCGGCGAGGTGCCGGACGCGACCGTGGCGGCCATGCACCTGGCCGGCGCCGACGAGATCTATCTGCTTGGTGGTGTGCAGGCCGTGGTGAGCATGGCACTGGGCACCGAGACCATCGCGCGGGTGGACATGCTGGCCGGTCCGGGCAACGCGTTCGTCGCCGAGGCCAAGCGGCAGCTGTTCGGCGAGATCGGCATCGACCTGTTCGCCGGCCCCACCGAGGTCCTGATCGTGGCCGACGAGACCGCCGACCCGTTCGTCGTCGCGGTGGACCTGCTCAGCCAGGCCGAGCACGGCCCCGATTCGCCCGCGGTGCTGATCACCACCTCGGAGTCGCTGGGGCGCTCGGTCATCGAGCACATCGACAAGCTCCTGCCGGACATGCCCACCCGGGACAACGCCGAGCCCGCCTGGCGCAACCACGGCGAGGTGCACGTCGTCGAGAACCTCGACGCGGCGTACGAACTCGCCGACACCTACGCCAGCGAGCACGTCCAGATCCTCACCGCGCAGCCCCGCGAAGCGCTGGCGAAGATGCGCAACTACGGTGCGCTGTTCCTCGGCGAAGGCACCTGCGTGTCCTACGGGGACAAGGTCATCGGCACCAACCACGTGCTGCCCACCCGGGGCGCCGCCCGCTACACCGGTGGGCTCTGGGTCGGCAAGTACCTCAAGACGGTGACCTACCAGGAAGTCACCGACCCCGCCTCCAGCGCGAAGCTCGGCGAGGTGTGCGGACGCGCCGCACGCGTCGAGCTGTTCGAAGGACACGCCCGCTCCGGCGATGTCCGGGCCGCCAGGTTCGGCGGCGCGGACCTGCCCTGGGCTCCCGCCACCGCCCGCCCCTGACCACACGAAAGGCGCACCGCGCATGTCCTCCAACGCAACGACGCGTACCGGGGTTACGTCGGCGTCGAGAACCCTGACGTCCAGCACCATCGGCAGCGTCATCGAGTGGTACGACTTCACCATCTACGGCACCGCTGCGGCGCTCATCTTCAACCAGCTGTTCTTCAGCAACATCAGCCCCGCCGCGGGGACCCTGGCCGCGTTCGGTACGTTCGCGGCCGGGTTCATCGCCCGCCCCCTCGGCGGGTTCGTGGCCGGGCACTACGGCGACCGGCTCGGCCGTAAGGCGACCCTGGTGATGACCCTGACCCTCATGGGTGGCGCCACCACGCTCATCGGCCTGCTGCCCACCTACGAGCAGATCGGCATCGCCGCCCCCGCGTTGCTGGTGCTGCTGCGGCTGGTCCAGGGCTTCGCGGTCGGTGGCGAATGGGGCGGGGCGGTGCTGATGGCCGTCGAACACGCGCCGGACGACAAGCGCGGCCGCTACGGTGCCTGGCCGCAGACCGGTGTGTCGGCCGGGCTCCTGCTGGGCACCGGGGTGTTCAGCGCCGTCTCCCTCCTGCCGGAGGAACAGCTGATCAGCTGGGGATGGCGGGTGCCGTTCCTGGTGAGCATCGTGCTGGCGCTGGTCGGCCTTTACATCCGGTTCCGGATCACCGAGTCCGAGTCGTTCGTGGCGGCCACCAAATCCGCCGGACCGTCGCGCCGGCCGCTGGTCGAGGTGTTGCGCACCCACCCGAAGCAGATCCTGATCGCGATCGGCGTGCGCTTCGCCGAAGGCGGGAACTACTACGTGTTCACCGTCTTCGTGCTCACCTACATCACCCAGCAGCTCGGCCTGCCGCGTCAGGTGGGGCTGACCGGGGTGATGCTGGCGGCCGCGTTGAACATCGTCGCGCTGCCGCTGTGGGGGGCGCTGTCGGACCGCATCGGTCGTCGGCCGGTGTTCATCGGCGGTGCGGTGTTCATGGCCGCCTACGCCTGGCCGTTCTTCTGGCTGCTCGACACCCGGTCTCCGGTGCTCATCGCGCTGGCGCTGGCGGTCGTGCTCGCGGTGCCGCACGGAGCGGTGTTCGCGCCCATCGCGGCCTTCTACACCGAGCTGTTCGAACCGCGGGTGCGCTACAGCGGTGTCTCCATCGGTTACCAGACGGGCAGCGTGCTGCTGGGTGGCTTCACCCCGCTGCTGGCCACCTCGCTGATCCTGTGGTCCGGCGGAGCATCGTGGAGCGTGGCGGCGCTGGTCGCCGTCGGGTCACTCATCGCAGCCGCCTCGATGTTCGCCGCCCCGGAGACCTTCCGCGTCAGCCTCATCGCGCCCCGCAACGGTTGAAGCAGCAGGTTGGCGCATGAGTGCGGCCGTAACGGGGTCCTGAGCCGGCCGGGCGCCCACGCGGGTGCCCGGCCCGGTGCTTTTCAGTCGGGCGGTTCGGTCGCGGCGCCGGGATCGCCCATGTCGTCCCGGTCGAGATCCTGCTCGATGGCGGGTTCGGGTTCCTCCGGGGCGTGGCGATCCTCGTCGTCCACACCCAGGATCTCCGACTCCAGGGCATCGACGACATCTGCTGGTCCGTCGTGGGGAACCTGCGGTGCCGCGGAATCCTCGGGCCGCTCGTTGCGGTGGTCCATCAGCGCTCCTGGCGTATGTGGGCGTCCAGCCACTCGTCCGCCGGCTCGCCCCCAGCCCGGTGGGGCGTGGTTCATGCCCGTACCAGCTGGTCGCGCTTGTGCGCGATCTCGTCGAACAACTGCTGGAACGACGTGGCGAACTTGTCCACTCCCTCCCGTTCCAGCACCGCGGTCACGTCGTCGTAGTCGACACCGGCGGTGGCGAACCGGTCGAAGGTGCGACGGGCCTCGTCCACATCGCGCTCGAGGGTGTCGGCGATCCTTCCGTGGTCCTCGAACGCCTGGAGGGTTGTGATCGTCATGGTGTTCACCGTCTGGGGGCCGACGAGTTCCTCGACGTAGCGGACGTCGCGGAACCGCGGGTTCTTCACCGAGGTGGAGGCCCAGAGGCAGCGCTGCGGGGTCGCACCGGCGGCCGCGAGGTCCTCCCAGTCCGGCCCGCTGAACACCTCCTTGAAGGTCTGGTAAGCGAGTTTGGCGTTCGCGATGGCGAGGGTGCCCCTGAGCTCGTCGTGTCCCTCGATCGCCTCGAGGCGGCGGTCGGCTTCGGTGTCGACCCGCGAGACGAAGTACGAGGCCACGGATGCGACCGAGCGCAGGTCCCCGCCGCTGTCGCGGAGCCGCCGCAACCCCCGCAGGTACGCCTCGGCGGCGGCGCGATGCCTCTGTAGCGAGAACAGCAGCGTCACGTTGACGGGGATCCCGTTGGCGACGGATTCCTCGATCGCGGGCAGACCGGCCTGGGTGCCGGGGATCTTCACGAACAGGTTCGGTCTGTCGATCATGCGGTGCAGGCGATCGACCTCGTCGATGGTGGCCTGCGTGTCGTGCGCCAGGTTGGGGTCGACCTCCAGGGAGACCCATCCGTCCGCACCGCGGTCGAAGACCGGGCGGAGCACGTCGCACGCCGAGCGGATGTCCTTGCGCGCGACGGCCAGGAAGATTTCCTTGGGATCGTCCTCGGTGGCGAGCACCTCGCGGAGCTGGTCGTCGTAGTAGTCCCCTTCCGCGATGGCGCCCTGGAAGATCGTCGGATTGGACGTCACACCAGCCAGTCCCCGCTCGACGTGGCGGGTCAACTCGCCGTCGCGGACGAAGCGTCGGGACAGGTAGTCGACCCAGCCGCGCTGGCCGTGCGCCGCCAGGGTCTGTAGCGGTGTTCTCGGGGTATCTCCGGTCCGGGTCATGTACAGGGTGTTACCCGGTGAGCCGGCCGCGGAAAACGCCTGATCACACCGCGGGTGGCCAGACGCGGCGCACGCCATCGACATGAGTCGAAAGGCTCAAGACAGGGGAGCGGCGGAGGGCGCACGATGGGCGGGAGGCCACCACGAAGAAGGTGATCACGTGCCGGCTGACGACACACCCGAGATCCGGCGCGACGAGGCGGCGGACGACGGCGAGCGGCCGGAGCGGCCGTTCGAGCAGGATGCCCGGGAGCCCGACGTGCTGCTGGACGTGCCGAACGTGTCGGTGGACGAGATCAAGCTCGAGGTCGACGACCTGCGGGCCCGGGTGTCCCTGCAGGCGGAGGTGCTGGATCTGGTCAAGCTGAACGTCGGAGCCGACGTCGCGCTCGGACGCGTGTCGCTGACCATCGCCGGGGTGCAGGCCGAGGCGCTGCTCAAGGTCCGGCTCGACACGGTGGCGCGGATCCTGGAACGTGTGCTGACGACCATCGACCGGAACCCGCAGATCATCGAGCAGGCCATACGCGGTATCGAACCGGCGCTGCGCGGCGCCGGGGAGGCCGTCCGCGAGGTCGGGCGCGGTGCCGGGGGCGCGGCCGAGCAGGTCGGCGGCGGTGCCAGGGAGGCGCTCGCAGAACTCGGCGGCGGCGCGGGGACGTCCGTCGAGGCCGCTGGGCGTGGCGTCGGGGAGGCCGTGGGCGAGGTCGGCCGTGGTGCGGGGAGCGCAGCGGAGGACGTCGGCCGTGGTGCGGGAGCGACTGCGGAGGAAGTCGGTCGCGGTGCGGAGAGGGCAGCGCAGGACGCCACCGACGGCCGAGAGGAAGCCGATGCCGGGCGCGCTGAGGACGGCACCGCCGAGCGCGGCGGACCGCCGCGGACCCGGCGTACCGAACGCCCCACCAAGCGGCGACCGGTCGAGGGCGAGCGTCCGCGCAGACCCTCGTCGCCGAACAGCCGGAAGCCGCGGTCGCCATGACCGATCCGGACATCAGCTTCCACGCGACCGTGCGGGCGCGTCGCCTGCGCTTCCACACGGAGCCCCGCACACGCGTGGAGTTCTTCGGGACCGCGGAGCACGAATCCTCGTCGGACCGCACGAATCTTCCCGAGCGGGTGCGACCCGGAACCACCTATCGCGACGTGCGGGTCGACTACCGGCTCGCCGCCGCGCTTGCTGATCCGGACCGTTGACGCCCGTCACGCGTTTGTCCGCCCCGGGGCGGAGGTACTCGAAAGCCGTGTGGCTGCTGAGATTGCCCGGGGTCTACCGACCCCAGGCGGACACGTGGATGCTCGTCGACGCGCTGCGGAGGACGTGCCCGGACCCTCCGGAGCGGGTGCTGGACATCGGTACGGGTACGGGTGTGCTCGCGATCGCGGCGGCGCGGCTGGGTGCGCGTTCTGTCCATGCCGTGGACGTGGCGGCGAACGCGGTGTGGACGGCCATGCTGAACGCGAAGATGCGCGGCCTGTCTGCGGTGCGGGTACGACGGGGCGAGCTGCCGCACGCCGTTGCGGGGCAGCGTTTCGACCTCATCGTCTCCAACCCGCCTTACGTTCCGGGCAACAGCGTGCCCGCCCGCGGTCGAGCCCGGGCCTGGGATGCGGGCGCCGATGGGCGTGCGGTCCTGGACGAGTTGTGCGCGGCGGCACCGGACCTGCTCGCGGCGGATGGTGTTCTGCTGCTGGTGCAGTCCGCGTTGAGCGGGGTCGAGACCACGATGCGCCGCCTGAAGGAGGTGCGGTTGTCGAGTTCGATCGTGGCGAGCGAGATCGTGCCGTTCGGTCCGATCATGCGGCAGCGCGCCGAGGCATGGGAAAAGCAGGGCCTCATCGCACCGGGCCAACGGCACGAGGAACTGGTGGTGCTGCATGCCAGACGGACCGCGAAGTGATCGAGCGCGGCGCGTCCGCGTGGTCGAGGGCGGACCTGTGCTGATCGAGGGGCCGGTGGAGTGCGAACTCGACGACGGCAGTGTGGTGCGCTCGGACCGGTTCGTGGTCGCGCTGTGCACCTGCCGGCGGAGCACCACCTACCCGATCTGCGACACCAGCCACCGGCGGCGACGACTGCCACCCGGTGGCTGACCGCGCGCAGCCGCCGAACGGACACCGGCTGCGGGAGCGGCTCACGACCGTCACGCGGAGGCGCCCGGATCGGGCAGCGGTTCGCGCAGGGAGGTCCGGCCGTTCCGCCAGGCGGACATGACGTGCTCGGTGAGCCGATCCTCCAGCAATCCGGTCGCTTCGATGCCGAAGACGACGTCGGCGCTCAACTCCGGCTCGTGGACCACCAGGTCCCCCACCACGTCGTGGCGCATGACCTGCTCGTGCACGGCGTCGGCGGCCACGTGCTCGGTGTAGAACGCCGCGTGCTCACCCAGGCCCAGGCGCTCGAGTGCCTGCGCCATCCGCCTGGCGCTCGGTGAGGTGGTGATCTCGGCGGCGGCGAAGTGGCCCACGAGCGCACCGCGCCAACTCCGGTGCAGACCGAACATCGACATCAGGTTGACGATGGCCAGCGCCGGAGCGGGCACGACATCGAGGTAGCGCAGGTAGCCGGCATCCAGCCCGATCCCGGCCATCATGTCGGCGAACAGCTGCGAGTGCATCCGCTCCGCGCGTCCACCGCCGAACTCGTCGAACTCAACCGCGACCAGGGCCGCTTTCGCCCTGCCTCGCAGCCTCGGGATCACCCAGGCGTGCGGATCGGCTTCCTTCAGGTGGTACAGCGAGCGGTGCGCGAGGTACTCGCGCAGTTGCCACCGCGTGCCCTCGTCGCGCAGGTGGTGCGAAATCCCGTACTCGTCCACCGGTTCCACCAGCAGTGGGGCCAGTGCGCCCGCCACATCGCGGCTGCCCGACGTCGCCGCCCGCAGGGCTGTCCGGAAGATCTCCTCCAGAGCGGCTCGCAAGCGGAGCAACCCGAGGTCCCACTCCCATGCGGGGGAGACGCCGGCAAAGCCCTGGTAGTGCATCTCGTAGCAGGTGTAGAGCGCCAGTTGCACGTCGTCGCCGAGCGGGTCGACGCTGGCCACCACATCCGGTTCGGGCATCTGCGCCGAGTCCCCCGTGAGCGTGGCCAGCAACCCGGCCGAGACCGGGCCGCGCGGGCGGGGCAGCACCGCGCCGATCGGGTTCACCTGTGCTGCCGAGGTTCTCATCGCGCCTCCTGACGCCTGTCGGGTTCCTGATCGAGTTGCTCCGCGCTGGTCCACCCGGCCAGAAGGCGTATGAGGGCCAACGGCCCGTTCCGGGCCGCCCACCGTTGCCGGCACGCCCCGGTTCCGCTGCGGAGCAACTGGTCGACGGTCGTGCGAACGAAGCGGAGATCACCGGTGTCCTCCAGAGCGGCGGCGACGTCCCGGAGGAGTCGTTCGACCAGGTTCACCGCGGGGACCTGCCGCTCGGCCCACGGATCGACAGCCGGACCGTGCAGGCCATGGCGCGCGGCGGACCACAGCGCCGCTGCGGCGACCTGGTCCCCGACGCCGGGCGGGTCGACTCCAGCTTCGATCTTGGCCAGCGCCGTGCGCACCAGAGCACGCACCAGCGCCGCCTGCAGCACCGCTTCCTCGGCGGTCGCAGCGGCGTCGGCAGCGCGCACCTCCACGGTCGCGAACACCTCGCTGGGTCGCGCCAGCCAGAAACTCATCCGGGTGTCCACGAGCGAACCGCAGTCGACGAGTCGCGCCAGCTTCGCGTCGTAGTCCTCGATCGAACGGAACCGGGGCGGCACTCCGGAACCGGGGAACCGGGACTGCTCGACCATCCGCCAACTGGCGTAGCCGGTGTCCCTCCCAGCGCGGAAGGGCGAGTTGGCCGACAACGCCAGCAGCGTCGGCAGCCACGGACGCAGGTGGTTGACGACTTCGATGGCGAGGGCGCGGTCCGGCACACCGACGTGCACGTGGCAACCGCAGGTCTGGTAGTCGGCGACGACGTCGCGGTAGGTGGCGATGATGCGCTCGAAGCGAGGCCCCGTACTCAGCGGCGGTGACGAGCCGGCCAGGACCGGTGCACCGACCGCCACCAGCCAGGCCCGCTCGCCGCCCGCGGCACTGCCCAGCAGACGTCGGCCGATGCGGACCTGCTCGGCGAGGCCGGGCAGCGTGCCACACACCCCCGTCGCCGCCTCGACCTGCGTCGCCATCAGCTCGGGCTTGATCGTCGTGGGCGATCCGGGCGCCAGGGCGTGCACCCGGTCGATCACCGCAGGAGCGTGCGGTACCGGCACCCCGGACGTCGTATCGACCAGGAGGAACTCCTCCTCCACGCCCACGGTGCCCGCCGCCTCGAACTGCTCCGGCGATCCCATTGGGCTATGGCTACCCGGCACCAGCCGCGGTGATGCACCCGATCCCGCCCCATGCCACCAGGCATCCAGTTGACCATCAGCCGCAATCGGAACCCGCTGTCCGGCCCAGCCCATACCGATCGGCCCCGACCTCCACGGCCGCGGGCACGACCTGCCGCAGCTCCGCGAACAACGCGCCGGTGAGATCACCGACGGCGGGGTCCGGCTGGCGCTGGTCGGCCACGGTCACGATCGTGACCTGCAACGTTGCTCCGGTCGTGCTGAACCTGGTGAACTCGGCGGCGATCCGGGTCTGCTTCGGCACCGGTCCACCGGCGTTCGAGGACTTCGCGTCGGTTCCCCGCCGCGGCGGGGCGACGATCTCCACGGCGTCCGGTCGGCGCACCATCGGGAGAACGAGGTGCCCTCCGCGCCGAAGCGGCGGTCTTGACAGCAGCCAGGCATTCGACACGGCGCCCGCGAGGAAACACATCTCGAGCACAACGAACGTCCCCGTCGCGGGGCCGACGCCCGCACCCGGGAACGCGGCGAGCAGCGCGGGCACGGCGACAGCGGCGCCGCCCCAGGCCATCCATCTCTTCGGGCCGGCGGAGGGAGCCCGGTGTCTTGACTTCGGCACGTACCACCCCGAGTTCTGGCGAAGAAGCTGCGCTGACAGGTCTCTGCGGTTCTAACCACACCCAGTTGTGCGCAGCTACTCGAGCCCCACCTGATCGAGTGGTGATTACCCGGCGAAGTTCACGCGACAGTGCCGATTGTGGACGCGAGTGCGCGCGCCTGCACCGTGTCGGGTCGTCGCGCCGCTCTTCGGGTCACGACATCAAGGGTTGCTCGTCCTGGTGGGTGGGTAGCCCCGAATCGAGCCCGTCGGACTGTGGAAGGAATTCCTCGAGAAGCGCACGTGCACACAAGAGTTGCGTCTGTTGCGGGTGAATCGTGCGCGGCCGCGAATGTGTCGGCGGCCACCGGGCGGCCATTGCGGGCGATCTGCCAAAGCCGCGAATCCGGAGAAGGTGAGCGCATGACGGTCCCGAGCAGGCCCCAGGGCGGCGGATCTGCTGTGCAGCGGGGATCCGCGAGCACGCTCGCGGACGTGGTCGGCACCATCCTGGACAAGGGTCTGGTCATCGACGCGTTCATCCGCGTCTCGCTCGTGGGCATCGAGTTGATCACGATCGACGCCCGCATCGTCGTGGCCAGTGTGGACACCTACCTGCGGTTCGCCGAAGCGACGAACAGGTTGGACCTGGACGCGAAGGGCAAGGACCTGACGGACCTGACCGAAGGCATGGTGGAAAGCGGCGCCCGCGGCAAGACCAAGGGAGTGCTCGACGCGGCGAAGGACAAGTTCGACGAGTTCCGGGACACGGCCCGGGAGACGAAGCGGCAACGGTGACTCCGCGACCGCGGCCAGGACAGCTAGCCGCTGGCGATGATGAGGATGAAGATGCCGCAGACGGTGATGTTGACCAGCCAGCTGTGGGTGTTCATCCAGTCCCGGACCTTCGGCATGGCCGTGATCGCGCGCTTGTGGAACACCAGGTAGAGCAGCAGCGGCAGGGCCGCGACCAGCGCGGTCGCCGCGATGAAGGGGATCGCGGCACCCACACCGCTGCGGTGGCTCTGCAGGTTCATGCCGACGGTCAGCATGATCACGATGTCCGACGGCATCGCCAGGATGACCAACAGACCGGTCCGGAACGCAGTGGCCCCGGTTGCCGAGAGCAGGGTGCCGAGCCACTCGGGCGGCTCCGCCGTCTTGCGCCCCAGGTAGTTCTTCAGCGCACCCAACGCCAACAGGGCAATGAGAGCGATCTGGATGGCCTTGCCCAGGGTGCTGGCCGTCTGCGACTCGCCGTCGAGCGGGACCGCGCTGCCCAGCAGGGCGGCCAGTCCGCGCGCGACGAGCACACCCGCGGTCGTCGCCACGAGCACGCCGAGCAGGAACGCCACGGACACGCGTACCGGGCGCGCCGTGGTCACGAACACGATCGCGGACATGATCTGCGGTCCGGCGAGCATGGTGATGGCCAGTGGCAGGATCTGTAGGTTCACGCCACACCTCCCTCGCCGCTGTCGCCTGCGGTCCGAGCCGTGGCTGCGGGCCGCGCCCGGCGGCCGCTCGCGCTATCGGCGGGACAGTTCCGCGCCGTGCGCGGCCAGCGCGTAGATCACGACCACGTCGAGCACGATGACCACGGCCGACCACAGCGGGGAGGCCGCGAAGAAGGCGAGATTCACCAGCACGCTGATCAGCGCGAGAACGATGCCGAGCGTACGCGCCCAGGTCCGCCCCCGGAACAGCCCCACCCCGATGGCGCCCAGTACCACGCCCGTGATCACAAAGCTCCAGCCGATGCCGGTGTAGCTGATCTGCACTGCCGAACCGGCCGAGGTCACCAACGTCGTCCCCGAACGGGCAAAGGTGGTGATGCCGTTGACGACCTGGATGATGCCGACCACCAGCAGGACGGCGGCCGCGAAGTACAGCCACACCGCCCAGCCGGTGCGTCGTGCTCCATGAGTTGCCATGAATCCCGTCTCCCCGTGACGCGTCGCCGGCCCCCTCGGTCGAACTTGACCGTGCGCGCACCGGAATGCGTGTTCCAGAGCCCAAAGACCCCGGATCGCCGAGTGGAACACGCGTGCGACAGCGGGCCGCGTGGACCGGCGGCCCCCGGAAACGGCGAGACCCCGCCCTGGTGGGACGGGGTCTCGCTCGGACAGGCCGGGATCAGGCGAGGTCGAACCGGTCGAGGTTCATCACCTTGGTCCACGCCGCGACGAAGTCCTGCACGAACTTCTCCTTGGCGTCGTCGCTCGCGTAGACCTCCGCGAGCGCACGCAGCTCGGAGTTCGAGCCGAAGACCAGGTCGACGCGGCTGCCCTTCCACTTGACCTGGCCGGATTCGTCGGTGGCCTCGAAGACCTGCGCGTCCTCCGACACCGGCTTCCACGTGATGCCCAGCTCGAGCAGGTTCACGAAGAAGTCATTGGTCAGCGAACCCGGCTTGTCGGTGAAGACACCCAGCTCCGAGCCGTCGTAGTTCGCGCCGAGGACGCGGAGACCACCGACGAGGACGGTCATCTCCGGGGCGCTCAGCGTGAGCAGGTTCGCCCGGTCGATCAGCAGGAACTCCGCGGGCAGGCGGCTGCCCTTGCCGACGTAGTTGCGGAAGCCGTCCGCGACCGGCTCCAGTACGGCGAAGGACTCCACGTCGGTGTGCTCCAGCGTCGCGTCGACGCGGCCCGGCGTGAACGGCACCTCGATGCTGTGGCCCGCGTCCGCGGCGGCCTTCTCGACCGCCGCCGACCCGGCGAGCACGATCAGGTCGGCCAGCGAGACCTTCTTGCCACCGGTCTGGGCGGCGTTGAACGACTCCTGGATGTCCTCCAGGGTGCGCAGCACCTTGGCCAGCTCGTCGGGGTTGTTGACCTCCCAGTCCTTCTGCGGCTCCAGACGGATCCGCGCACCGTTGGCGCCACCGCGCTTGTCGCTGCCGCGGAACGTCGAGGCCGACGCCCACGCGGTGGTGACCAGCTGCGAGACGCTCAGGCCCGACTCGAGGACCTTGGCCTTCAGGGCGGCGATGTCCGCGGCGTCGATCAGCTCGTGGTCGACCTCCGGGAGCGGGTCCTGCCACAGCAGGGTCTCCTCCGGCACCTCCGGCCCGAGGTACAGCGACTTCGGCCCCAGGTCGCGGTGGGTCAGCTTGTACCAGGCCCGGGCGAAGGCGTCCGCGAACTCGTCCGGGTTCTCCATGAAGCGCCGCGCGATCGGCTCGTAGATCGGGTCGTACCGCAGCGCCAGGTCGGTGGTCAGCATGCTCGGCGCGATCCGCTTCGACGGGTCGTGGGCGTGCGGCACCGTGCCTTCACCCGCGCCGCCCTTGGGCTTCCACTGCTTCGCGCCAGCCGGGCTCTCGGTCAGCTCCCACTCGAAGCTGAACAGGTTCCACAGGAAGTTGGTGGTCCACTTCGTCGGCGTCGAGGTCCAGGTGACCTCCAGGCCGCTGGTGATGGTGTCCGCGCCCTTACCGGTGCCGTAGGAGTTCTTCCAGCCCAGGCCCTGCTCCTCGAGCGGTGCGGCTTCGGGCTCGGGCCCGACGTGGCTGTCCGGGGCGGCACCGTGGGTCTTGCCGAAGGTGTGGCCACCGGCGATCAGCGCGACGGTCTCCTCGTCGTTCATCGCCATGCGGCGGAACGTCTCGCGGATGTCGCGGGCCGCGGCGAGCGGGTCCGGGTTGCCGTTCGGGCCCTCCGGGTTGACGTAGATGAGGCCCATCTGGACAGCCGCCAGCGGCTCCTCGAGCTCCCGGTCACCGCTGTAGCGCTCGTCGCCGAGCCACGTGGTCTCGGGGCCCCAGTAGACGTCCTCGTCCGGCTCCCAGACGTCCTCGCGGCCACCGCCGAAGCCGAAGGTTTTGAAGCCCATCGACTCCAGGGCGACGTTGCCGGCCAGGATCATCAGGTCGGCCCACGAGATCTTCTGGCCGTACTTCTTCTTGACCGGCCACAGCAGACGGCGGGCCTTGTCCAGGTTCGCGTTGTCCGGCCAGCTGTTCAGCGGCGCGAAGCGCTGCTGACCGGCGCCGGCACCACCGCGGCCGTCGCTGATGCGGTACGTGCCCGCGCTGTGCCACGCCATCCGGACGATGAGCGGGCCGTAGTGGCCGAAGTCGGCCGGCCACCAGTCCTGCGAGGTCGTCAGCACCTCCTCGATGTCCCGCTTCACCGCGGCCAGGTCGAGGGACTGGAACGCCTCGGCGTAGTTGAAGTCCTCGCCCAGCGGGTTGGCCGCCGGGTGGTTCTTCGCAAGGATCTTCAGGTTGAGTCGGTTGGGCCACCACTGGGTGTTCCCGCCGCCCTGGGTCGGGTGCGGGGCACGACCGTGCGCGACGGGGCACCGGCCGCCGCTCTCTTCCTTGCTCTCGCCGACAACTGCGTCGGGGCTTTCAGTCACGGCTTTCCTTTCGGGATTGAGTGGTTTCGGGTTCGGTGTCGGGGGAGCACGCTGGGCACAGCCCCCAGTAGATGACCTCGGCCTCGTCGATCGCGAAGCCGTGGTCATCGGACGCGGTCAGGCAAGGTGCGGTGCCCACGGCGCAGTCGACATCCGCGATGGCACCGCACGACCGGCACGCGACATGGTGGTGGTTGTCGCCGACCCGCGCCTCGTAGCGGGCGACGGAACCCATCGGCTGGATGCGACGCAGGAGTCCCGCGCCCGTCAGTGCGCGCAGCACGTCGTAGACGGCCTGGTGCGACACCTTGGGGAGGTCCCTGCGCACAGCAGCGATGATCGAGTCCGTGTCGGCGTGCGGATGGTCGTGCACCGCGGACAGCACTGCGACCCGGGGACGGGTCACGCGCAGTGCAGCCTCGCGCAGCATGCGCTCGAGTTCCGCAGCGGTCGGTGGCACGCGCGGCAGTCTGGCGGATTTTCTGGAACTAATCAAGTATGCTTCCGGACCCGTTACTCCCGGGCAGTCGCGGCGTGACACACCGCGACGATGCCGGCGCTGGTGTTACCAGAGTGCCTGCGAGCCGCGGAAGTGCTCGGTGCCGGTCACCAGCGAGACGTTGCGGAGCGAGGAGTGGGTGCGCAGGTAGGCCAGTTCGCGGGAGAGATCGCCGGCCCCGTTGCTGCCGCCCCCGGAGAGGTTCAGGGTCGACAGGACCCCCACCGCGCGGCCTGCGGAGTCCAGGACGGCGCTGCCGGAGTCGCCCGGGATGCCCGGGGTGGAAGTGACGATGGTGTGGTTCCAGCCGCCGTCGGTGTCGTCCTGGGCGGTGCCCTGCTTGGCGTTGACGACACCGGTTCCGCCCCCCAGCGAGCTGCCGTAGGTTGCGACGGCCTCGCCCTGCCGCAGTCCCTCGGTGTTCAGCCCGCTGGGACCACCCCAGAACGGGATGCTCGGGTTGACCCTGCCGAGATCGGACGCGTCGAGTTCGACCAGCGCGAAATCGTTGTGTGCGCAGGCGTTGGCGTCGGTCTCCCGGGCGGCCTGCATGGCCAGCCACGAGCTGTAGACCAGCACGCCCGGCCGGCTCGCCCCGGCGATCTGGACCTGGGTGCCGAGGGGCAGCGACGGCGAGGTGCACCCGTTGGTCTGGCTGGTGTCGCCGGTGGTCGCGCAGTGCGCGGCCTGCCCGAGGTACACCTTCGAGCCGCCCCGGAACACGAAGTTCGCCGTGCACTGCGCGGAGTTGGTCATGGTCCGCACCCCCGGATGCACGGTCGCGTTCGCCGCGCCCGTCCAGCCCGGCGCCGCCGAAGCGGAGCCGGCAGCCGCCAGGACGGCGGCGCCCACCAACGAAACCACCAACCGAAGCCGCATCCCCACCATCCCGACACCCCTCCCCGCCCGCTGGAGCGAGGTGCCAAAGCGCCAGCCCCGCCCCGCAAACGCCCCGGTCGCTCCCTGGTACCACACTCCGCCACCCAAGGCGATGCCGATCACCGAGCGCCCCGGAGGGATGATCCTCGCAAATGTAGGCAAATCTGGAGACTCGGGCGCCAATGGGGCGGTTGTTGTGGGGCGCGCTATGGGCGGCGTCGGGGTTTTCGGTTGCCGCCCCTGCGGGGCGGGGATAGGCGTCGCCGGGCGGCACGCTCATGTGGGGTCCGGTGCCGGTTGCTGCTGGTCGTCTTGCGGGCGGTTGCCTTGCTGTTGGTTGCCTTGCGGGTGGGGGTTCCGTCGTCGGGGCGTTTGGTTCTTGCCGGGGTGGGTGGGCGGCAGCGGGTGCTGTTGACGGTGCGTCCGCGGACGATTCCGATGAACTGCTCCATCAGATCCGTGGTCTCGTCCTCCAGCCACGACAGCGCGACCCGGGACTGCGGGACGGCCGAGACCGGACGGTAGGTGAGGTCCCGGCGGTGGTGCAGGCGGGCCAGCGACTGCGGGACGATGAGCAGCCCCACCCCGGCCGCCACCAGTTCGATGGCATCGCCGGTGGTGGCCGGGCGCTCGATCGCCGGCTGTCCGGGCGGTCGTTCCCAGTCCAGGGTGTCGTCGAGCGGATGCAGCACGACCTCGTCGGCCAGGTCGTCGGGCGAGACCTCGTCGGCCGCGGTCACCACGTGGTCCTTCGGGACCACGACGACGGTCGTCTCGGTGTAGAGCGGGATCGCGTGCAGGCCCGTGCGGTCGGTCGGCAGCCGGAGGAGCACGGCGTCGGCCGCGCCATCCCGCACCACGTCGGCCGCTCCGGCGGCGGGCACCTGGACCAGGGTGAGCGGGACCTCGGGCACCCGCTCGCCCCACTTCCGCACCCACTTGTCCGGCGTCACTCCCGGCACGTACGCGAGGGTGAACGACGGATGCTCGCCCGAATCTTGCACGGGCGCCAGGCTACCGGGCGTCAGCGTGCGGTCGACGCCCTGGACGTCGCAGCACCCCTGGGGACGTCACAGGCGGGTGTAGGTGTCGATGTCCCGCTCGAAGTCCGAGATCGCCGCGGGGGTCAGGGTGGGCCTGGTCTCCGCGATCGCCTGCAGGTAGTCCTCGGTGGTCGCCGTTCGCCTGTCCGCGTCCAATAGCTCGCGTTCGAAGGCGGCCTGGGCGCCCTTGCGGGCGGCGAACTCGATGTCGGCGGGCGTGAACAGCTCGGTGCGCTCGACCAGGGCGTCGACGTCGACCGAGTCGCACGCCGGCCCGAGGTAGCGGCGCCAGATGGCGCGGCGGGCCGGCGGGTCCGGTGGGCCCACCGGGATCACGTAGTCGAAGCGGCCAGGCCGCAGGAACGCCGGATCCAGCGAGCCGACCGAGTTCGTGGCGCAGACCAGCAGCCGGTTGTCGTGCTCGCGGAAGCCCGGGATGAGCTTGAGCAGCTCGTTGGTGACGCCGTGGGCCGGGCCCGCCGCGGGCGTGGAGCGGGCCCCCGCGATCTCCTCGACCTCGTCGATGAACAGAACCAGATCGTCGAGCTCCTCCAGCTCGGCGAAGGTCGCGCGCAACGAGGCCGCGAGCCCGTCGGGGGAGGCCGCGGCCAGCCGGGACGGAAACAGCTCCACGAACGGCCACATGAGCCGGGACGCGATCGCCTTGGCGAAGCTGGTCTTGCCCGTTCCCGGAGGGCCGAACAGCACCACGGCCTTGGGCGGGCGCACCCCGTGCCGTTCCGCACGTTCCGGATGCGACAGCGGCAGCACGATGCGGCGTTCGATGATGTCCTTCTCCCGTTCCATGCCCGCCAGCACCTCCCACTGCCCGGCGGGCAGCAACCGGCCGCCGAGCTCGTCGAGGACGCTGACCTCGGCCGGGGCGAGGTGCTGCACCTTCTCGAAGTAGGTCAGGCCGGTCCGGGGCCGGTAGCCGGAGTTCTGCATCGCCCGGAAACCGGCGGCCCCTTCGGGCACGAGACTGCAGACGCGGTGGACGCCCGCGGACACCAGCTTCTTCTCCAGCTCCGCGAGCAGGGCGCTGCCGATGCCGCGGTTGCGCCAGCGCGAGTCCAGCGCGAACAGCGCGAGCCACGCGCGCTCGCCCTCCACACGCGCCACCGCCATCCCCACGACGTCGCGACCCACGGCGGCGACCAGGGCGGGGTGCCCGGACCGGGCCATGGCGATCACCTCGGCCGCCGAGAAGACCGGGTCGACGCCCTCGCGGCTCTGATCCCAGATGTGGATGGCCTGGTCAAGGTCGTCGTCGTGGAAGTCGCGAATCCGCCATGCGGGCACCGGAACCCTCCCGAGATCGAAAACTGGTCGCGGCGCACCGGGTTCGAGATGACGCGTGCCGCGGTGGAAGACGTCGAGTCGCTGTGGGCGAAGGGTGCCCGAACCACCGTTGCCCTCGCGTTGCCGCCGAGGAGGCGGTCCTTACGCCTCCTCGGCAAGGACGCGTTGCATCCGGGCCGTCACCAGGTGCCGACGCGGGTCGTGGCGGGCGAGTCGGTGTGCCAGCTGGCCGAGCACCTCGAGGTCGTCCGTGGGCTGATGCTGGAACAACGCCCACAGCGCCTCGGCGTCGCCGCGGTCCAGCGCCGCGTTGCGCAGCGAGGCGAACAGTTCTTCCCGCTCGTCGCGGATCGCGGGTGATTCGGAGGCTTCCAGCAGCGGGCCCCGGTAGGACTCGACCGCCGCCCTGAGGTTACCGGCGCGCAGCGCCTTGCGGACGGTCAGGAAGTCGGCGTCGACCTCGGCGCGGAGCCGGTAGGGTTTGGTGCCGATCACGTGCTCGCCGAGGTGCGTACGCAGCCGGTGAATCTCGGCCCGCGCCGTCACGGGGTTTCCGCGTTCCCCGTAGAGCTGGAAGGCGAGCCGATCGGCGGTCAGCCCGCCCGGGCTCATCGCCAGCAGCGTCAGGATCTCGGCGTGCCGGGTGGTCAGCGGGATCTCCCGGCCGTCCAGCACCGCGCGGGGCCCGGACGAGTTCAGGAACGACAACGACAGCACCGGCCGCGGTTGCGCCGCGGAGTTCTTCGTCGGCAGCCGGAGCAGGAAGCCCTCGGGGAGGGGTTCCAGTAGTGCCTCGCGGCCGTCGTCGAGCACCACGGGGCCGTGCCCGTCGCTCACGTCGATCCGCTCGGGCAGGCGCAGCCCCGGCCCCGGCTCGACCGCGAGCACCCGCCCGGTCGGGGTGAGCAACGCACCGCTCTCGCCGCGCAACCCCCGCAGATGCGGCATGTTCTTGGCCCGCAGCCGTTCGTCGCGGGCCGCCATCTGCGCCCGCAGGTGGCTTTCGGCCAGCTGGGCGGCGGCGCTGACCAACGCGACCATCGCCGGGTGGACGGTGCGCAGGGGGCCGCTGATGTCCACCGAACCGAGGATGTCGCCGGTGTCCGGGTCGTGGATCGGGCTCGCCGCGCACGTCCAGTCGTGGTAGGTGCGGACCAGGTGCTCGGCCGAGTAGATCTGCACCGGTCGGCCCACCGCCAGCGTGGTGCCCATCGCGTTGGTGCCGATGGCGTCCTCCGACCAGCGGGTGCCTTCGGCCAGCCGCACCCGGTCGGCGCGTCGCTCCACGTCGACGCTGCCTTCCCGCCACAGGATCAGGCCGTCCCGGTCGGTCACGATCATGACGTGCATCGCCTCGTCGGCGACGCTGAGCACGGTCTCCCGCAACACCGGGATCGCGGCGGCGAGCGGGTGCGCGGCGCGGCGGTCACGCACCTCGTCGCGCTCCCAGACCACGGGCGCCTCGCGCGCGTCGGGATCGACGTCCGCGGCGAGCGAGCGCTGCCAGGAGTCCGACACCAGCGGGCGGGGCGGCTTCGGCGCGCGGCCACCACGGAGCACCGCGTCCCACACCTGCTCCAGCAGCGACGCGTACTCCAGCGGATCCGCGAGCAACTCCGCGGTCACGCACTCGTCATTGAGGGTCACCGTGCCTCCTGGCGATGCCGTGATCTGTGCCCCGTCCGGGCCGCGGGTGGTGGCCATCATGGCCACTGCGAACAGCTCGGGCAAGACCGCAGGGCGCGCGGCGGCCGGAAACTGACCGTTGGGACAGGTCAGCGCGGATGTTAACGGTGTGCAACGTCGTTGCAACGTCGGGTCGAGCACGCTCCAGCGCCATCTTCCCCGTTTCTGCAGGAGGCAGCACATGACGAAGTACGCAGCACCGGGTGCGCCTGGCAGCGTCGTCGCGTACGAGGGTCGCTACGACCACTTCATCGGCGGTGAGTACGTCGCGCCGGCCAAGGGCGGCTACTTCGAGAACCCCACTCCGGTGACCGGCGAGACCTTCACCGAGGTCGCTCGCGGTACGGCCGAGGACGTTGAGCGCGCCCTCGACGCCGCGCACGGGGCGGCTCCGGCCTGGGGCCGGACCTCGGTCGCCGAGCGCGCGAACCTGCTGAACCGCATCGCCGACCGCATGGAGCAGAACCTCGAGGCGCTGGCGGTGGCCGAGACGTGGGAGAACGGCAAGCCGATCCGGGAGACGCTGGCCGCCGACATCCCGCTCGCCATCGACCACTTCCGCTACTTCGCCGGCGCGATCCGGGCCCAGGAGGGCGGCATCGGCGAGATCGACGACAACACCGTCGCCTACCACTTCCACGAACCGCTGGGCGTGGTCGGCCAGATCATCCCGTGGAACTTCCCGCTGCTGATGGCCGCCTGGAAGCTGGCTCCCGCGCTGGCCGCCGGCAACGCCGTGGTGCTCAAGCCCGCCGAGCAGACCCCGGCGTCCATCCACGTGCTGGTGAGCCTGATCGCCGACCTCCTCCCGCCGGGGGTGCTCAACGTGGTCAACGGCTTCGGTGTGGAGGCGGGCAAGCCCCTGGCGTCCAGCAACCGAATCGCGAAGATCGCGTTCACCGGTGAGACCACCACCGGTCGGCTGATCATGCAGTACGCCAGCGAGAACATCATCCCGGTCACGCTGGAGCTGGGTGGCAAGAGCCCGAACATCTTCTTCGCCGACGTCGCCGCCGCCCGGGACGCCTTCTACGACAAGGCGCTGGAGGGCTTCACGATGTTCGCGCTCAACCAGGGCGAGGTGTGCACCTGCCCGTCCCGCGCGCTGGTCCAGAGCAGCATCTACGACGACTTCGTGGGCGATGCCGTGGAGCGCACGAGAGCGGTCAAGCAGGGCCACCCGCTGGACACCGAGACGATGATCGGCGCGCAGGCCAGCAACGACCAGCTCCAGAAGATCCTGTCCTACATCGACATCGGCAAGGCCGAAGGCGCGAAGGTCCTCACCGGTGGGGAGAAGGCCGACCTCGGCGGGGAGCTCTCCGGCGGGTACTACGTCCAGCCGACGGTCTTCGAGGGGCACAACAAGATGCGGATCTTCCAGGAGGAGATCTTCGGCCCCGTCGTGTCGGTGACCCGCTTCGACGACTACGACGACGCGATCAAGATCGCCAACGACACGCTCTACGGCCTGGGCGCGGGCGTGTGGTCGCGTGACGGCAACGCCGCCTACCGCGCGGGCCGCGACATCCAGGCGGGCCGGGTGTGGGTGAACAACTACCACGCCTACCCCGCGCACGCCGCGTTCGGCGGGTACAAGCAGTCGGGTATCGGGCGTGAGACCCACAAGATGATGCTCGACCACTACCAGCAGACGAAGAACCTGCTGGTCAGCTACTCGCCGAACAAGCTCGGGTTCTTCTGAGGCGAGGCAGCATGAGCTGCTCACGAGTGGCGCTGACCCCGGAGGCGGCGGACCTGCTCCGCCGCCTCCGGGAGCAGCACGGTCCACTGATGTTCCACCAGTCCGGCGGCTGCTGCGACGGCAGCGCCCCGATGTGCTACCCGGCGGGCGAGTTCCGGACCGGGGATTCCGACGTCCACCTCGGCGACCTGGAGGTGGACGGGGAGCCGATCCCGGTCTGGATGTCCGCGGCGCAGTTCGAGTACTGGAAGCACACCCACCTGACCATCGACGTGGTGCGGGGCCGGGGCAGCGGCTTCTCGCTGGAGGCCCCGGAGGGCGTGCGCTTCCTGATCCGCTCGCGACTGCTCACCGACGACGAACTGGCCGCGCTCGGCCTCCTGTGAAACCACGTGCGCGACTGCGCGAAGGAGCAAGATGACCACAGATCGGACCAGGCGGGTGGAGGACCTGCTGGCCGTCCCGTCGTTCGCCCCACCCGCGGATTTCCGCGAGAAGGCCCTCGTCAACGACGAGTCGCTGTACCAGCAGGCCGCGGCGGACCGCCTCGGGTTCTGGGCGGAGCAGGCACGCACCCTGCACTGGGACCAGCCGTTCACCAGGGTGCTCGACGACTCGAACCCGCCGTTCTACCGCTGGTTCGACGACGGGCGGCTCAACGCCTCCTACAACTGCCTGGACCGGCACGTGGCAGCGGGCCTGGGTGACCGGGTCGCCTACTACTGGCACGGAGAAGAGGGCGAGGAGCGCGCCGTGACCTACGGCGGGCTCCTGGCCGACGTGCAGCGCTTCGCCAACGCGCTCAAGGACCTCGGCGTGCGCAAGGGCGACGTCGTGGGCATCTACCTGCCGATGGTTCCCGAGGTCGTGGTCGCCATGCTCGCCTGTGCCCGCATCGGTGCGGTGCACAACGTCGTGTTCGGCGGGTACGCGCCCGAGGCGGTGCGGGACCGGATGCAGGTGTCCGGGGCGAAGGTGCTGGTCACCTCCGACGGTGCGCGCCGCAAGGGACGGGTCAGCACGGTCAAGGACAACCTCGACGGCGTGCTCGGCGAGGTGGAGTCGCTGGAGAAGGTCGTCGTGGTCCGTGTGACGGGCTCGACCGTCGCGATGCGCCCGGACCGCGACGTCTGGTTCCACGAGGTCTGCGCCGCCGCGGACCCGGTGTGCCCCGCCGAGCCGGTGGAAGCCGAGCACCCGCTGTTCATCCTCTACTCGTCGGGATCGACCGGGAAGCCGAAGGGCATCCTGCACACCACGGGCGGTTACCTGACCGGTGTCTCCTACACCCACCGCCTGGTGTTCGACCTGCACCCCGAGACCGACGTGTACTGGTGCACCGCCGACGTCGGGTGGATCACCGGGCACAGCTACGTGGTCTACGGCCCGCTCGCCAACGGGACCACCAGCGTGCTGTTCGAGGGCGCCCCCGACTACCCGCACAAGGGCATCTGGTGGGAGCTCGTCGAGCGGTACCGGGTCACCACGTTCTACACCGCGCCCACCGCGATCCGCGCGTGCATGCGGTGGGGCGCCGAGCTCCCGGCGCGCCACGACCTGAGCTCGCTGCGCCTGCTCGGCAGCGTGGGCGAGCCGATCAACCCGAAGGCGTGGACCTGGTACCACGTGGTGATCGGGGGTGAGCGCTGCCCGATCGTCGACACCTGGTGGCAGACCGAGACCGGGGCGATCATGATCGCGCCGCTGCCGGGCGTCGTGAGCACCAAGCCCGGGTCGGCGACCCGTCCGCTGCCCGGTATCAGCGCCGACCTGGTGCCGGGCGACGAGGGGGACGACAGCGGGCTGCTGGTGCTGACCGAGCCGTGGCCGAGCATGCTGCGCACCCTGTACGGCGATGACGACCGGTACGTCAGGACGTACTTCTCGCGCGGCGCGCGTACCTACCTGGCCGGTGACGCGGCTCGCCGGGACGAGGACGGCTACTACTGGGTGCTGGGCCGGGTCGACGACGTCATCAACGTCTCCGGCCACCGGCTGTCCACCGCCGAGGTGGAGTCCGCTCTCGTGTCCCACCCCGAGGTCGCCGAGGCCGCCGTCGTGGCCCGGCCGGACGAGCTGACCGGGCAGGCCATCGTCGCGTTCGTGACGCTGCGCGGCGGTGCCGAACCCAGCGACGAGCTCCAGACGGACCTCCGTGACCACGTGGCCGCCCGGATCGGCAAGCTGGCCCGTCCCGCGCAGGTCGTGTGGGCCGACGAACTGCCGAAGACACGCAGCGGGAAGATCGTGCGGCGCCTGCTGCGGGACGTGGCGGAGGGCCGTGAGCTGGGCGATGTCACCACCCTCGGCGACGCCGGCGTGCTGGACCGGCTGCGTTCGCAGCTGGCGAACACGGGCGGTGCGTGACACGGTCACCCGCGCACCTGCCCGATCGGACAGGCGGGGTGGCCCGGTCGGACGGTCAAGCCGGAGAGCCGGGGCCGTAGCTTCAGCGGTGTGTTCGGTGTCACGATGAGGTGCAGCCCCCAGCGGGGAACTGGGGTGCACCGAGGTTCAGGTGCGCCCGCACGACGCGGAAATTCCCTGCGATGGTGCTTGGAGGACGCCGCCATGATCGTGCGAAGCAGTGTCCCGGGTCTCCGGGGCCGAACAGCCGAGGCCCCGCCCGGCCCGGAACTGTCGGGCCCGCAGCGGGTCGGTGAGATCGGACGGGTGGACACCACGGAACAGCTGGCCAAGTTCCATGTCCCGGAGATCGTGTTCGGTCCCGGCGCGTTGGCCGAGCTCGGGCACTGCGCCCGGCGCCTCGGTGCGCGGCGACCGTTCGTGGTCACCGACCTCGGCCTCACCGAGGCGGGGTGGGCGGCCGAGGCGACCGCCCACCTCAGGCTGGCGGGCCTGTCCGCGGTCGTGTGGGACGGGGTCACGCCGAACCCGAAGGACCACGAGGTCGAGGCCGCCTTCCAGCGGTACGCCGAGAGCGGCAGCGACGTGATCATCGGGGTCGGCGGCGGATCGGTCATCGACGCGGCCAAGGGAGTGGCGATCCTGTCCGGCAACGGTGGCCGCATCCTCGACTACGAGGGGGTGGACAAGGTCGTCCACCCCATCCCGCCGCTGGTGATGGCCCCGTCCACGTCGGGCACCGGGGCGGACGTCTCGCAGTTCGCGATCATCACCGACACCGCGGCGGCCAGCAAGATCACCATCCTCAGCCGGGCTCTGGTGCCGGACATCTCGCTGATCGACCCACGGCTGCTGATCACGATGCCGGACTGGCTGAACGCGGCAACCGGGCTGGACGCCCTGACGCACGCGATCGAGTCGTTCGTCTCCCGCGCGCACAACACGCTCACCGAGCAGCACTCGCTGCACGCGGCGCACCTGATCACCCGCAACCTCGCGCGCACCATGTTCCGCCCGACCGAGGAGGAACCACGCACCGCGATGGCGCAGGGTGCGCTGGAGGCCGGGATGGCCTTCACCAACGCCATCCTCGGCGCCACCCACGCGATGAGCCACCAGGTGGGCGGTCTGCTGGACGCGCCGCACGGCGTGATCAACGGGGTGCTGCTGCCGCACGTGATCCGGTTCAACGCCGAGGCCGGCGCCGAGCGCTACGTCCCGCTCGCGGCGGCCATCGGCATCGAGACCGCGGGGGTACCCGCGATGGAGGTGGCGCACGAGCTGGCCGACCGGGTCCGCGAGCTGGCCGACGTCGTCGGCGTGCCCAAGGGGCTGAGCTCGCTCGGGGTGACCGAGGCGGACATCCCCCTGCTGGCCCGCAACACCCTCAAGGACGCCTGCCTGACAACCAATCCGCGGGACGCCTCGGTGGAGGACATCGAGCGGCTGTTCCGGGCGGCGTTGTGAGCCTCGGTCAGCACCAACAGGACCGCGGGGGTGCGGTGATGACGGGGGAACCGGGCAACGGCGGGCGGACTGATCTCGACGCGCTCACCGGGCTGCGTTCGGGCAAGCGGTCGTTCTACCCGGAGTACGTCCGCTCCGCGGAGCGGCTGGAGTACACGGTGCAGGCGCTCGACCGGATCTCCCGGGCACTGGTGCGGACGGTGGAAGGCCCCCGGTCCCTGGTCGAGGCGGTGGTCCGGGCCGCCGCGGAACACCTGCAGGCCAGCTGGCTGCTGCTGGCGATCGCCGACGGCGCGCTGCGCGCGGCGCGACCGCGGTTCCTGCTGCTGTGCGACGGGGAGCTGATCGACGACGAGGCGGCGCTGCCCGCCGAGGTCGCCGAGCACCTCGACACGGTGCGGCTGCGCCCGTGGGAGGTCGAGATGGTGTCCGGTGGCCCGGGCTGGGTGCGGGTGCCGATGACGTTGGACGGCGAGCCGGTCGGCGGGATCGTGGGCCGTCCTGGCGGCGAGGTGTCCGTCGCCGACACCGACCTGGCCATCCTGCGCGTCCTGGCCAACCAGGCGGCGGTCGCGCTGCACAACTCCTTCCTCTTCCACGCCGCCATGCAGTTGCGCGGTCGCACCGAGCAGCTGTCCGAGGCCGCCGCCAGGCAGGCGCGCGACCTGGCGGCCCGCAACGCGGAACTGCAGGAAACCCAGCGGCGCCTGGTCGAGGCGATGCAGCGCCAGGCGCTCGACGACGAGCGGCACCGCATCGCCCGGGAACTGCACGACACGGTCACCCAGTACGTGCTCAGCGCCGGGATGACCATTGAGGTGTGCCGGTCCGAGCTGGCGGCCATGGGAGCGGATGCGGCCCGCGTCGCGGAACGGCTGGCACCCGCGAAGGTGCTCACCCAGCAGGCCGTCGAGCGGCTTCGCGCGGCGATCTACGCGCTGCACCACGCCGCCGAGGAACCCCCTGGTTCGCTGCCCGTTTTGTTGAAGCAGCTGTCCACGGTGCACCTGCCCAGCGATCTGAAGGTCGAGGTGCGGGTGGAGGGCACGCCCGCGCCGCTGCCGCCCGAAGCCGAGAACTCGATCCTGCGGCTGACCGGCGAGGCGCTGTTCAACACGGTCGCGCACGCGCGGGCCACCCGGTCCCTGGTGCACCTGGTCTACAAGAGCGACCACCTGCGGCTGACCGTGTCCGACGACGGCATCGGCGATCCCGCGCAACTGCGGCGCTCGCTGCGGCTGTCCTCGGCGGCGGATCTGGCCGGACGGCACCGGGGACTGGCCAACATGGCCGCGCGGGCCGGGGAACTCGGCGGCACGATGACGATCCGGCGGTCGCGGATGGGCGGTATCGCGTTGCAGCTGAAGGTTCCGTTGCCGTCGGCCGAGGCCGCGGAGGTGGCGAGGTGACCTTGAGCGAGAAGGACATCCCGGTGCAGCAGCACGACGACGCGCCCGGCCCGTCCGCGCACGTGCGGATCGTGCTGGTCGACGACCACGCGATCGTCCGGCACGGGCTGCGGTCGGTGCTGGAACGGGAGGACGACCTGGAGGTGGTGGGGGAGGCGGCCACCGCGGCCGAGGCGCTCGCGGTCGTCGAGCGCACCGAGCCGCACATCGTGCTGCTGGACCTCAAGCTCTCGACGGGCGACAACACCGAGGGGCTGCAGCTGTGCGGACAGCTCACCGAGCAGCACCCGGACCTCGGGGTGCTGGTGCTCACCACGTTCCTGGACGGCGGGTTGGTCGTCGACGCGATCCGCCGCGGCGCCCGCGGGTATGTCGTGAAGGACGTGGACACCACGGAGCTGGTCCGCTCGATCCGGGCGGTGGCCCGCCGGGAGAGCTCGTTCGACTCGCGGTCCGCGGCGGCGATGGTGCAGTCCATGAACGCCTCGGCCCAGGAACCGTCGCTGACCGAACGGGAGCTCAACGTGCTCCGGCAGCTCGCGCACGGCCTGAGCAACCGCGACATCGGGGCCAGGCTGTTCATCTCCGAAACCACGGTGAAGTTCCACGTGCGCAACATCATGCGCAAGCTGGGCGCCGCCACCAGGGCGGAGGCGGTGTACGAGGCGAGCAAGAGCGGCCTGATCTAGCGGCTGTCCCCGCGCGAGCACACCCACCCACCGCGGTGGTGGCCGAAAGTCGGAAACCGACGCGCCCGCGTGTGTCGGGGTGGGGCCTGTCGCCGGGGGTTGTTTCATCAGCGGGGGTGCACGACCAGCCAGCCGCCGTGGTGTTCGCTCACCTCGTAGCGGCACTGCGTGGCGCGGCCGAGCTCGTCGAGGTCCGCGCGGGTGAAGGTGCGCACGTGGCCGTAGGCCGCCGTGGGTTCGTCCTCGAAGGGCACGGCGACCACGATGCGCCGGCGCGCCAGCCGCAGTGCCTCGGCCAGCACCGCGTCGCCCTGTTCGGCGTCCATGTGCTCCAGCAGGTGCACCGCGGTGACCGTGTCCACCGAGCGGTCCGGCAACGGCACGCGGGTCGCGTCGCACACCAGGGTGCGCAAGCGCTGGCCCCGCGCTCCGGCGACCGCCTCGAGCAGGCGCATGCTGCCTGGGGCGAGGTCGGATGCGATGACCGTGTTCCGGCCGCGTTCGGCCAGCAGGATCGGCAGGAAACCGAAGCACGAGCCGAGGTCGAGCACCCGGCCCGGTGTGACCAGGCGCAGGGCTCGCCGGTAGACCGGGGCGAAACCGCCGATGGAGGACGGGGAGGACTCCACGGCCGTCCGTGCCCAGCACTTCCTGATGCGGTTCAGGGTGTTGTCGTAGAACGCCATCCACGCCAGGAGGGGATCGTCGGCCATCGAGCGGACCACCTCGGTGAAGACCTGCTCGAAGGTCTCGGCACCGCTGAGCCAGCCCGGGGCGAACAGCTCCTCGGCGAGGATTCCGGCGAGGTCGTTGTCCAGCTGCTCGGGCCGGAGCCAGTGGGTGATCTCCACGCGGTGGTCCCGTCGGTGCAGGCAGAAGTGCCGGGTGCGGGTCACCTGCCCGCAGCCCTCGTCCGGCGGAGCGCTGCGCCGGACGACCTCGACCAGCCGATCGGCGCTCCGGTCGGCGGACACCGGCGCGAGCGGGTCGATGACCTGCACCTCCGTTGCGGGATCGGGCACGCTCACCGTCCGGTCACCTCCGTTGCGATCGCCGCCGCAGCGCGCTCCAGGCCCGACAGGTCGCGGACGACGCGCACCCGGTCGCAGTGCTCGGCGTACTTGGGCAGGTCGCATCCCCCGAGCGACCACGAGTAGCGGGGTTCGGGCGTGAGCCAGATGGTCTCCCTGGCCCGGCGGGCGATCTCGGCGAAGGCATCGAGGTTCGGGTCGTTGCCGTTGCCACGCCCGTCGCCGAGGACCAGCACCGTGGTGCGCCGGTTGAGCGCGGAGCCGTACTCCTCAAGGAAGGTGCCGAAGGTGCTGCCGTAGTTGGAGTTGCCGTCGACGTCGAGGATTCCGCCCTGCGGCAGGCCGTCGAAGACGAGCCCGAGCGCCCGCTCCAGCGGGTGGTCGGCGAACAGCTCGGTGATCTCGATCGGATCGTCGACGAACGCGAACGTGCGGACCTGGCTGAACATCGACTGCAGGCCGTGCACCAGGTGCAGCGTGAACCGGGCCGTCGCCCGGACCGAGAGGGAGACGTCGGCCAGCACGAGGAGTCTCGGCTTGTCCTCGGCGCGGGTGACGGTCACCGGGCGGAACGGAACGCCGTCGTAGCGCATGTTCCGCCGCATGGTCCGGGCGGCGTGCACGCGGCCGCGGGGTGTGGCCCGGCGTTTGCTGGTCAACGCCCCGCGCAGGCTGCGGGCGAGCCGGCGCAGCGACTCCTCGAGCTGCTGCCGTTCCCCCTCGTCCACGTGGTCGAGCCGACCGCTGATGGCCTCGCGGGACTCGTGCGCGAGGTCCTCCAGTTCGGCGAGCTTGGCGAGGTGCCGCTTGAGAAGTTCGGGCAGGTCCTCGAGCACGCCGACCAGCCCGCCCCAGTCCAGGGTGCGCTCGTCCTCGCGTTCGTCCGCCTCCGCCAGCCATTCGTACAGCGCGCGTTCCTCGGCGATGGTCAGCTGGGTGTCCAGCCGGTGGCCCGAGTTCTCCGCCAGCTTCCCGGGAACCCCGGCGTTGTGCAGCCGTTCGGTCTCCACCTGCACCGAAGGTGCCGAACCGGTACCCGCCCCCGCGTCGCTGGACAGGACGATCTCGTCGGTCATCGAGGCGAGGTCGATCTTGTTGCTCTCCTGGTGCAGGTTGTACTGCTGGGCGAGGTCCTCCGGATCGAAGTAGTCGCGGATGTCCGCGGGCTTGGCGTGGGTGTGCCCCTGCTGGGGAGTTTCCGACGGTTCCTCGGACACGGTGAACGACCGGAGGTCGCCGGTGTCGGTGAGGTCGTCGTGCTCGTGTGAGTGCTCGTGGTCGTGCTCGTCGGGAACGACCGCGCGGAGCCTGAAGAAGGCGTCGAAAACCTCATCGAAGACCGCTTCGCCACGCCGGTCCTTCACGAGGGCCACCCTGAGGGCTTCGCGCAGCGTCTCGCGGTCGTTGAGCATGCCCGGCTGGGCGGCACAGCGCATCGCGTCGGCGGCTTCGGACACCGACGCGGGCAGGCCGAACAGGCGGAGCAGGCGGACGAACCGGTGCAGAGCGGACTCCATGGTGAGCCTTTCTGGTCGCACAGCCCGCACGGGCCTGCGCCGACCGGGGTGGCGCGGAGCTAGGGGCGGCGGCGGGTCGCGGCGGCGAAGGCACGGTGGCCCTGGCCGCCGGCCCGCTGCGGCGACGGAGGCCGGGTGCTGGAGCCAGGAGCGCCGTAGTAGTTCTCGTCGAAACGTCCCGGCCGGTCCTTGGCGGCTCGCACCGCGCGCCCGTCGACGTCGTCATCGTCGTGGTGCGCATGGTGCCCGTGGCCATGACCGTGGCCGTGGCCGTGGCCATGACCGTGGCCGTGGGCGGGCAGGTGCTCGGGGACCTCGCGGTTCGGGTCCACCAGCTGGGGCAGGACCTCGAGCGCGTGCCGCATGTCGCGCTCGTACTTCAGCACCACGTTCGCGGTCTCGGACAGCAGTTCGGCGTCGAGTTCCTGGGCACCGAGAACGGCCAACGTGCGGGCCCAGTCGATGGTCTCGGAGATGCTGGGTGCCTTGCGCAGCTTGAGGGAGCGCAACTCGCGGACCACGCCGAGCAGTTGCCGGGCCAGGTTCTCCGGCAGTCCGGTGCGCTTGGACCGCAGGATCTCCAGCTCGCGTTCGTGGTCCGGGTAGTCCAGGAACAGGTGCAGGCAGCGCCGTTTGAGCGCGGCGGACAAATCGCGGGTGTTGTTGGACGTCAGCACGACGTAGGGTGGCACCGCGGCCTGGTAGGTGCCGACCTCCGGCACGGACACCTGGAACTCGGCCAGGCACTCCAGCAACACCGCTTCCAGCGCCTCGTCGGCGCGATCGACCTCGTCGACGAGCAGGACGGCCGGCTGCTCGCCGCGGATGGCGTCCAGCAGCGGTCGCGCGGCGAGGAAGCGGTCGGAGAAGAACACACTGTCCTGGCTGCTGATGCGGTCCACCGCGGTGGCCAGGTCCGGGGCGTCGGCGGTGATCTCGCCGATCTTGTCGCGCAGCATCTGCGTGTAGAGCAGTTGCTTGCCGTAGTCCCACTCGTAGAGCGCCTTGCTCTCGTCCTGCCCCTCGTAGCACTGCAGCCGCAGCAGTCGGCGCCCGGTGACCTCGGCCAGCTTCTTGGCCAGCTCGGTCTTGCCGACCCCGGCCGGCCCCTCCAGCAGCAGTGGCTTGTCCAGGCGGGACTGCAGGAAGACGGTGGTCGCCAGCCGGCGGTCCGCGATGTACCCGCGTTCGGCGAACCGCTCCACCACCTCCGCGACCGAGTCGAAGGGGCGCGTCGCGGGGGAGTGATCCGGGTTGCTGTCGGGCACGGTTACCTCCGGGAGTGGGTGTGCGGGGGATGGTGGGGCCGTGGGGGGGCCGGGTCCGGCGGCCCCACGGCTGGTCCGGCGGGTCAGCTGAGCAGGTCGTCCAGGTCGCCGGTCATGCAGTGTTCGACCACCGGACGCACCGTGTCGAACGTGCACTCCTTGGCGTTGCCCGGCGTGCAGGCGTCACCGAGCACGTGGTTGGTGATGCGGTCGACGTCGGCGGCGTCGCCCTTGATCACATCGGACCGTTCGTAGAACTTGGTCGGGCCCTTGCCCAACCGGTTCTTCGAGTAGGTGTCGGCGTGCACGTCGACGAACCGCTCCGGGATGCCGACGTCGCGCAGCAACCGGATGGCCGCGGCCAGCGCGGCGTCGGCCGCCTGGACGTCGGTCATGCCGTGGGTGTCCACACCCATCGCCTGGGCGATGTCGGCGAACCGCTTGTAGGCCACCGGCATGTTGAACGCCCACACCCGCGGCAGCGCGATCGCGTTGTTCAGCCCGTGGTGGGTGTCGTAGAAGGCACTGACCGCGTGCGAGATCGAGTGGATGATGCCCAACCCACCGGAGTTGAACGCCTGCGCGGCGATGTACTGGGCGTACATCATGCCTTCGCGACCGGGGAGGTCCTGGCCGTTCCACACCGCCTGACGCAGGTTCTCCGCGGTCAGCTTGATCGCGTGCAGCGCGTTACCCAGCGAAGGCTGGAAGTTCAGCCGCGAGACGTACGGCTCGGAGGCGTGGGCGAGCACGTCGAACCCGCACTGCGCGGTGAAGTCGATCGGGCAGTCGTAGTACAGCACCGGGTCGTCGATCGCCAGGGTGGCCACCGAGGCGTCGTCGAAGGCGACGTACTTGTGCGGGTTGTCCGGGTCGGTGGTGGTGTCGGTGATGACGTATGCCCAGGAGGTCTCCGAGCCCGTTCCCGCGGTCGTGGACACCGCGATGTGCGGGGGGTTCTTCGGGTTCTCGGACTTGTTGAAGCCCTCGAACTCGTTGACGTTACGCCCGTCGTGCGCCACCGAGATCCGCGCGCCCTTGCAGGCGTCGTGCGACGATCCGCCACCGATGGAGACGAACGAGTCGCACGAGTTCTCCTGGTAGAGCTTCACGGCGTCCATGACGTTGTAGTCCTTGGGGTTGGACTCAACCTGGTCGTACACGACGACCTCGAGACCGTGGTACTTCATGGACTCCACGATCTTGTGCACGATGTCGGTGCCGCGAAGACCGGAGGTCATCACGAGCGTCCGCCGGAATCCCAGCTTCTTGGCCTCAGGCCCGATCATCTCGTGCGCGCCCGGGCCCATCAGGGCGCGGGGGAACGGGTGGAACTCCTTGATCGGGAATGGCTTCAGCAGTTCGTCGACCTGCATGTCGCAGTCCTCTCCACGCGCGGCGTTGCGCTGCTTCCGGCTCCAGATGCTCCGGGCGGAACCGCTGTCCCGTCCGGATTGAACCGCGAAACTAGTGCGCCGCGTCACCCCGGAGAAGCCTCCGCGGGCCAGAACCCGCCGTCCGGAACCGCCAGTCCGGACGATCGGGGAGGGCGGTGCCCGTTCGATCGGACAGGTGCGCCGTCGGATCCGCACCCGACCGCGCGCGACGACCCGTTCGATCGGACAGGGTCACAACGACCGGTCGCACGGCGAGCCGCGCGGCGGCGTCTCCTTAGCGTTTCCTCACCGCAAGCGTTGGCGATGCGGAATCCGTTTTCCCCTACTCCACAGAGGTGAGAAGCCATGGAGCAGCAGATCTCGACCGAGGCCGCCCAGGCCGCGGAGTTCCCCGCGTCCGGCGCCGCGGCGGGTGACGTCGTCGAGGAGATGCTCGTCGAGGACGTGTCCATCGACGGCATGTGCGGCGTCTACTGAGGACGGTGATGAGCATGGGTAGCTCGGCCTTCCGGCCCGACCTCCCGTACCGCCGCAACCCACAGGTCGCGCTGCGGCCGGAGCCGTTCGGCGCGCTCGCCTACCACTTCGGCACGCGGCGGCTGTCGTTTCTGAAGACCCGCCAGCTCGTCGAGGTCGTCGAGCGACTCGTCGAACACGGTTCGGTGCACGAGGCGCTCGGCGCCTGCCGGGTGGCCGACCGGGAACGGCCGAGCTACCTGCGCGCCCTGGCCTCCCTCGCGGAGGCCGAGATGATCGTTCGTCGGCCACCACACCCCTGACCGCGCAAGGAGTGCCATGACCACCGCCGAGCCACGAGCGCACCGACCGTCGCCGGTGCCGTCCCTGACCGAGCAGTTCAAGCACGGCCTGGCCGCGCCGATCTGCCTGACCTGGGAGTGGACCTACGCCTGCAACCTTGCCTGTGAGCACTGCCTGTCCTCGTCGGGCCGCCGTGACCCCGACGAGCTGACCACCGACGAGATCAAGGCGGTGATCGACGAACTGGAGCGGATGCAGGTCTTCTACGTCAACGTGGGCGGTGGGGAACCCACGGTTCGCCCCGACTTCTGGGAACTGCTCGACTACGCGGTGTCCCACCACGTCGGCGTCAAGTTCTCCACCAACGGCGTCCGGCTCACCGAGCAGCGGGCCCGGCAGCTCGCGGCCACCGACTACGTCGACGTCCAGATCTCGCTGGACGGCGCGACCCGCGAGATCAACGACGCGGTGCGCGGCCCCGGTTCCTACGACATGGCGCGGCGGGCCATGGAGAACCTGGCGGCCGCCGGCATGCGCGGGTTCAAGATCTCGGTGGTGATGACCCGCCAGAACGTCGACCAGCTCGACGAGTTCAAGGCCATCGCGGACTCCTACGACGCGCAGCTGCGGATCACCAGGCTGCGCCCGTCCGGGCGCGGCGCGGACGTGTGGGACGACCTGCACCCGACCGCCGAGCAGCAGATGCAGATCTACCGCTGGTTGCTCGACCACGGCGAGGACGTGCTGACCGGCGACTCCTTCTTCCACCTCAACGCGCTGGGCAGCGCACCCCTGCCGGGGCTCAACCTGTGCGGCGCGGGCCGGGTGGTGTGCCTGATCGATCCGGTGGGTGACGTCTACGCCTGCCCGTTCGCGATCCACGACGCGTTCAAGGCGGGCAACGTGCGCACCGCCGGGTTCGGTGAGGTCTGGCGCAACTCGAACCTGTTCACCCAGCTGCGCACCACGCAGACCGGCGGCACATGCACCTCCTGCCCGGCGTTCGACGCCTGCCAGGGCGGGTGCATGGCGGCGAAGTTCTTCACCGGACTCCCCCTCGACGGGCCGGATCCGGAGTGCGTCAAGGGCCACGGCGCGCGGCTTCTGGACGAGGTGGACCACAGCGCCGTGCCCCGCGCGACACAGGACCACTCCAGGCGGAGCGGGCGACGAGCGGTTGCGCTCGGCATGCCTGGGGTGCGAGCCACCCAGCGGCCGTGCAACGAGAGCCCGCTTGCCGACCTCCCGGCCGCTGCCGCGCCATGGTCCTCGGGAGGCGGGTCATGACCGAACGCCTCGCCGACCGGACGTGGACCGAGCTGGAGTCGCGCAAACCGGTGGTGCTGGTTCCGCTCGGCTCCTGCGAGCAGCACGGCCCGCACCTCCCGCTGGACACCGATGCGGCCGTGGCGACAGCGGTGGCCGAACGAGCGGCTGCCCGGCTGCACGGGGACGTCGACGTGGTGCTCGCCCCCACCCAGCACTACGGGGCCAGCGGCGAGCACGAAGGCTTCCCCGGGACCGTCTCCATCGGCCACGTGGCACTGCACCTGCTGATCGTCGAACTCGGGCGTTCGATGCTGCGGTGGGCAGGTCGGCTCGTCCTGGTCAACGGGCACGGCGGAAACCTGAACAGCCTGGTCGGCGCGGTACGCCGGTTGCGCAGCGAAGGACGGGACGTGGCGTGGTGGCCCTGCGCCAGCGGGGAACCGCACACGCATGCGGCCCGCGCCGAAACGTCGATGATGTCCGCGTTGCGCCCCACCTCGGTCCGGTTCGGACGGCTCGCCCCCGGCCCGCCCGAACCCGCCGGTCGCCTGCTGGACCGGATGGTGTCCGAGGGAGTGCGGGCGGTGAGCCCGAACGGGGTCATCGGGCAACCGTCGGGCGCGAACGCCTCCGAAGGCGACGCGTTGCTGGCGGAGATGGCCACGGGTCTCGTCGACGCCGTGCGCTCCTGGCACGTCGACCGCGTCGGCCGGCTGCGCAACGCGGTCCGGCAGGAGGCGTCGTGACCCGCGTGGCAGTCGTGACCGGCGCCGCCCGCGGCATCGGCGCGGCGGTGGTGCGCCGCCTCGTGGCCGCAGGCTGGTCGGTCGTGGCCGTCGACCGCTGCGCGGACGACCCGGCCGTGGACTACCCGCTGGCGCGACCGGACGAACTGACCGCCCTGGCGCAGGACACCCCGCGCGTGCAGACGCTGGTCGGGGACGTCCGGGAACCGAGCACACTGGTGGCGGCGTGCGATCTGGCGCTGCGCCACTACGGCAGGCTGGACGCCGCTGTCGCGTGCGCGGCGGTGATCGCCGGCGGCGAGCCGGTGTGGGAGATCCCGGAGCGCAGCTGGCAGACCCTGCTCGACGTCGACGTCACCGGTGTGCTCAACCTGGCGCGCGCCGCGGTGCCCCGACTACTGGCGGCCCCCGAACCGCGCAGCGGACGGTTCGTCGCGCTCGCCTCGGCCGCCGCGCACCAGGGGCTGTGGCGGCTGGGCGGTTACTGCGCGGCCAAGCACGCGGTGCTGGGGCTTGTCCGGGGACTGGCGTGCGACCTGCGCGGAACCGGGGTGAGCGCCGTCGCGGTCTCCCCCGGATCGACCCACACCGACATGCTCCGGGCCACGGCGACGATCTACGGGCTCGCCGATCCTGCCGCCCTGGGTGAACACCAACTGGTGCAACGCCTGCTGTCCCCCGACGAGGTCGCCGCGGCCGTGGCCTGGGTGTGCTCCCCGGAGTCGGCCGCGGTGACCGGCTCAGTGGTGCACGCGGACGGGGGGTTCGGCAGTTGACCACGACGCATCCCGCAGTGGGCCGAGTGGCCCTCACCCCGACCAAAACCACGCTGCCCGACGGTTTCGCGGTGGAGCTCGCCGCGGACGTGCACCGGTCCCGCAACGGCAGGCTCCTGTTCGGCGGATCGCCGCCCCGGCTCGTGCGGTTGTCGGAGCGCGCGGCGCGACTGCTGGCCAGCGGCGGGTTCGCGGTGTCCGGGCCGGCGAGCCAGGCGCTGGCCCGCAGGCTCCTCGACGCCGGGATCGTCAACCCGCGCCCACCCGAGGTGCGGGTGGGCGAGGTGAGTGTGGTGATCCCGGTCCGGGATCGCGTCGAGATGCTCGAGCGTCTGCTGACCGCACTGCGGCAGGATCCGCAGACGGCCGACCTGCCGGTCGTGGTGGTCGACGACGGCTCCCGCGACCCCGCACGGCTCGCCGCCGCGGCCCGCAGGCACGGCGCGCGGGTGTTCCGCCACGAGCGCAGCCTTGGGCCCGCGGCGGCCCGCAACACCGGTTTGTCGCGCTCCAGCACCCGTTTCGTGGCGTTCATCGACTCCGACGTCGTCCCGCAGCCGGGGTGGCTCTCCCCGCTGGTGGCGCAGTTCCTCGATCCGGCGGTCGCCCTGGCCGCGCCGCGTGTCGTGCCCCTGCGCTCCGACGACCGGGGCTGTCTGGACGCCTTCGAACGAACCTGCTCCCCGCTGGACATGGGGCCACGGGAGGGGCTCGTCGCACCGCTGACCAGGTTGTCGTACGTGCCGACGACGACGGTCGTGGTGCGCAGGGAGGCCGTTGCGGGATTCGCGGCCGACATGCGCGTCGGCGAGGACGTGGACCTCTGCCTGCGGTTGCACGAGGCGGGGTGGCGACTGCGCTACGTGCCCGCTGCGCGCGTCGCGCACGAGCACCGGACCGATCTGCGGCGGTGGCTCGCCCAGCGCGCCTTCTACGGGACCAGCGCCGCACCGCTGGCGCTCCGGCACCCGCGGCAGATCCCGCCCGTGCAGGCCCCGTGGTGGTCCCTGGTGGCCGCTGGCCTGCTGACCGACCGCCGGCTGGTTCCGCTGGCCGGGGGCCTGGTCGCGGTCATCGCCGCCCGGATGACGCGTCGCCTGCCGGACGCCGACGCGCCCGTGCGTGCCGGCGTCCTGCTGGCGCTCGGCACCCTGTATGCCACTGTGCGCCAGCTCGCCCGTGCCGCGACCCGGCACTACTGGCCGATCAGCGTCGCGGTGGCGCTGGTGAGCCGCCGGGCACGCCGCGGCCTCGTCGCGGCCGCAGTGGTGGACGGCCTGCTGGATCGCAGGAGCAGCGGAAGCACCCTGCGTCCGGTGCCGTACGTGCTCGTGCGGCTGTTGGACGACCTCGCCTACGGGGCCGGTCTGTGGTGGGGAGTGATTCGCGCCCGCACGATCGCCCCCTTGGTGCCCCGCATCAGCCGGGGTTCCCGATCGCGGACATGACGAACAGGAGGATCAGACATGTCCCAGTGGTTCGAGACGGTTGCCGAGGCCCATCGCCGCGCGAAGAAGCGGCTGCCGGTATCCGTCTACAAGGCTCTCGTCGCCGGCAGCGAGAAGGGCCGGACCCTCAACGACAACATCAGCGCCTTCGCCGAACTCGGCTTCGCCCCGCACGTCGCCGACCTGCCGGGGAAGCGGGACCTGTCGACCACCGTGCTCGGCCAGGAGGTCTCCCTGCCGGTGATCGTCTCGCCGACCGGTGTGCAGGCGGTGCACCCGGATGGTGAGGTCGCCATGGCGAAGGGCGCGGCAGCCGCCGGCACCGCCGTGGGCCTCAGCTCCTTCGCCAGCAGGCCGATCGAGGAGGTCGTGGCGGCCAACCCGAAGACCTTCTTCCAGGTGTACTGGTCCGGCGACCGTGACCGCATCCTCGCGCGCCTGGAGCGCGCCCGCAAAGCTGGGGCCAAGGGGCTGATCCTCACCCTGGACTGGTCCTTCTCCAGCGGTCGCGACTGGGGCAGTCCGGTGATTCCGGAACGGATGGACCTGCGGGCCATGCTGCGCTTCGCGCCGCAGGGCCTGTCCCGCCCGCGGTGGCTGCTGAGCTTCCTGCGCCACGGCCTGCCCGACCTGACGACGCCGAACGTCGTCCCGCCAGGCGAGCCCGCACCGACGTTCTTCGGCGCGTACGGCGAGTGGATGCAGACGCCGTTGCCGACGTGGGCGGACGTGGCCTGGCTGCGTGAGCAGTGGGGCGGGCCGTTCGCCATCAAGGGGATCACCCGGCCCGACGACGCCCGGCGGGCGGTCGACGCCGGGGCCACCGCCATTTCGGTGTCGAACCACGGCGGGAACAACCTGGACTCCACACCCGCCGCCATCCGCCTGCTGCCCGCGGTCGCCAACGCGGTCGGAGACCAGATCGAGGTGCTGTTCGACGGTGGGATCCGGCGCGGTAGCGACGTGGTCAAGGCCCTCGCGCTGGGCGCCCGGGCCGTGATGATCGGCCGTGCCTCCCTGTGGGGCCTGGCCGCCGGCGGGCCGACGGGGGTGCAGAACGTCTTCGACATCCTGCGCAGCGGCATCGACTCGGCGCTGCTGGGCCTCGGCCGGTCCTCGGTCCATGAGCTGGTGCCCGAGGACCTCATCATCCCGGAGGGATTCTTCCGCCAGGTCCCCGCCTGACCCGCACCCGCGTGCCTCGACGTGTCGTCGTGCCCGAGATTCCCGGAACGAGGGGCCAAGCGCGACGAAGCCGCCGTTGTGTACCACAGCGGCGGCTTCGTGCTGACCTGGTTCGGAGTCGCTGCTAAATCCTGACCCACAGCTCCCACTGGCCATCCGTGCGGTGCTTGAAATAGCAGTCGGTCATGTCGACCCAGCGCTCGTCCGCAACGCCGTCCCTGCATGCCTGTACGACTGCTTCGTCGTTGGGGTAGACCCCGGCGAACGTGTCGTAGCCGGAGGCCGCCATGGCCGGAGTGCTGAAGGCCAGTGTGCCGGCGAGGAGTGCCACGCCAACCAGCATCGTGCGGATCATGCTGTTTCTCCGTTGGTCTGCTGCGATTGCACAGGTGTTCCTGCGCGAGCAGATCCTATGGTGGCGCCGGGAGAATTCTCGATGTCTCATGATCACACATGCCCGAAAGGGCAAGGCATTATCCTGATGATGCCTTCGTCAGTGTAACTCGGCGGTGTCCGAACGTCCACAATGGCCACGTCTGGCCGGTCCACAGGGTGTTGGCGCGACGTCCTGCGTGCCCGCGCCAGGTGTGCCGTCCGCCGTGGTCCGGTACGCCCTGGTGAGGGGATTCCCGCGAACGTCCGCCGTAACCCGGTTCTTTCGTATTCGAGCCTGGACACTCCAGATGTGTGGTTCGCGGGTTGTCCCGTGCATGACGCGGTGGGGCTCGAGCGGCTCCCGGGCGTCGCGTCAACCAACCTGCTCAGAAGGCATGTCGGAGGAAGAGCGCGATGATGACCAAGGTCGGATCGGCACATTCGGTGGGCGCGGCTGAGCGGCAGCCGGGCGAGCGGATTCGAGTCGCGGTATGGGCGTCGGATCCTATCACCCGGACCGGGTTGACCGAGTTGCTTCTGGGTCGTGCCGAGGTATTCGTCGCGACGGACAGGTTCCCCTCCGATGTCGACGTGCTCGTCTTCGCTGCGGACGGGGTGACCCCGGAGGTCATGGCCAACATGCGCAAGGCAGCCGCGGAGTCGGCCGCACCGGCGGTCCTGGTGGCCAGGCAGCTGGAGCGCTCCGCGCTGATGAGGGCCGTCGAGTGCCGCGTGGTCGCGGTGCTGCACCGCAACACGGCCACGGGGGAGCGGCTGATGGAAGCCATCCGCATCGCGGCTGACGGCGGCGGGGCGCTGCCCACGAACCTGCTGGGTGAGCTGCTGCGGCAGGTGGAGAACCTGCACCGCGAGGTCCTGGAGCCGCGCGGCCTGAACTCGGCCGGTTTCACCGCGCGGGAGATCGACGTCCTCCGGCTGCTGGCGGAAGGGTGGGACACCGAGGAGATCGGCAAGAAGCTCTGCTACTCGGAACGCACCGTGAAGAACATCATCTACGCGATGACGAGCCGCCTGAACCTGCGCAACCGGCCGCAACTGGTCGCCTACGGCCTGCGCGTCGGCGTCATCTGATCACCTCGCCGTAGCGCTCCGATGCGTAACCGCCGATTACTCGACGCTACCTCCGCCGCTGATTCGACAAGCGCGCATGCATTGGTTCGGCGTGCCGCGATGAAATGCTCATTTGAGCAGTTCTGACACGAGAATGAAACAATCCCCAGCCCGGTCCTTCCGGTAGTGGCGCACGTCTTTCGAGGCCCCTGACGAATTCGCTCGTCAAGAGCGGTTCAGTGAAACGCATCCGCTTGCACGTGGCACTGTGATTCCCATTAGTGTGAGAGGAGATCATCGGCGAGAAGCGGGTTCGAAGGATGGCACAGGTTGATCGAGGTGCGGACCGGCGGGCAGCGGGACCGCGGATCCTCGTCGTTGAGGACGATCCGACGGTGGCCCAGGTGGTGTCCGGCTACCTGCAGCGATCCGGCTACACTCCGGTGCTCGCGCCGGACGGTGCGACGGGGCTGGAGCTGGCCCGGCGGATGGCGCCGGACCTCGTCGTGCTCGACGTGATGCTGCCCGGCCTCGACGGCATCCAGATCTGCCGGGAGCTGCGCGCCGCCAGCCAGGTGCCCATCATCATGGTGACCTCCCTGGGCCAGGAGGAGGACCGGGTGCGCGGCCTGGAGGTCGGCGCCGACGACTACCTCACCAAGCCGTTCAGCCCGCGCGAGCTGGTGCTGCGTGTCCGCTCCGTGCTCCGCCGCACCAACGCCATGCCGCCCGTCCGCTCCGATGGCATGCTGCGCGCCGGCGACCTCGTGGTGGACCGGTCGGCGCGGGTGGTCAGCAAGGCCGGGCGGGAGCTGGCCATGACGGTCAAGGAGTTCGAGCTGCTGGTCTACCTGATCCGCAACGCGGGTCGGGTGGTGCGGCGGGACGAGCTGATGCGCGAGGTGTGGTCGCACGACTTCGGCGACGCCTCCACGGTCACCGTGCACGTCCGGCGGGTGCGGGAGAAGATCGAGGACAATCCGTCCCGCCCCATGCTGCTCAAAACCGTATGGGGCGTCGGTTACCGGTTCGACCTGCCTGAGGCAGGAGCCCACGGCTGATGACTCCGCTGCTGGTCGCGTTGATCGCGGTGTGTGAATCGGTGGGAGTGGGGCTCATCGGCGTGGTGGTCCTGCGGCTGCTCCGCCACTACCCGGTGGGGTACTCGCTGGTGGCGGTGGTCGTCATCACCGTGTGCGCGATCAACACGAGTACCATCACCATGGTGCTCGCGGCCGGATCGCGAGAACTGACGGCCGGGGTCACCCTCGGGGTCAACCTCATCGCCGGCGTGGTGGCCACGTGCATCGGGTTACTACTCGGCCGGTCGGTGATGCGGGGCAGTCGGCAGCTTGCCGAGGCCACCCGCCTGTTCGGGCAGCAGCGCCGGTTCCAGCAGCCGGAGGACCCGCCGAGCGCCGAGTTCGCGGAGCTCGCGCAGGAACTACGGATCACCAGCGACAAGCTTGCCGAGTCGCGGCGGCGAGAGCAGGCGCTCGACGCGTCCCGGCGGCGACTGGTCGCCTGGATCTCCCACGACCTGCGCAGCCCGCTGGCGCGGCTGCGGGCCGTGGCGGAGTCCATCGAGGACGGCGTGGTGGACGACCTGAAGGAGTACTGCGAGAAGATCCGCGCCGACACGGACGTGCTGTCGCAGATGGTGGACGACCTCTTCGAGCTCTCCCGGATCCAGTCCGGCTCGCTGCGCCTGAAGAAGACGGAAGTGGCGCTGGACGACCTCGTCAGCGACGAGGTGGCCGGGCTGGGCGTGCTGGCCGACAGCCGCGGGATCAGGCTGCGGGCGCGGACCGTCGAGCCGGTGGCGGTCACCGTGGACCACCGCGCCATCACGAGAGTGGTCAACAACCTGCTGGTGAACGCCATCCGCTACAGCCGCGAAGACTCGGCGGTCACGGTGGATGTCCGCGCGACCGGCGGCTGGGCCCTCGTGTCGGTGAGCGACGAGTGCGGCGGCATCCCCGTGCAGGACCTCGGTTCGGTCTTCGACATGGGATGGCGCGGAAGGAACGAGGACACCGTAGGAGGGGCGCGCAGCGGTGGTCTCGGGCTCGCTATCGTGCAGGGACTCGTGCAGGCACACAACGGAACCGTCTCGGTGCACAACGTTCCGGGAGGATGTTGCTTCGAGGTCCGGCTTCCGCTCCATGCCGCCTGAGGCGCTTCGACGAATGCGAAGGTCGCGGGTGACTCAGCGGACAGACGCGGACCTCCGGGCGATCGGGTACCGGAGGCGTGTCCTGACGCTCGACAGCAACGACATATCATGGCGTGGGGGTGGAAATTGCCTCTGTTCTCGACTGGTGATCGATCGCGCCGCTCCACCGACCAGCATGGGCACACGCAGAATCTCGGCGACGACTACCCGACGATGCCGATGAGCGCAGTCCCCCGACGCCACAACGACCAGAAACTGCTGGTCCTTGTGGGAATCGGCGGCATCCTGCTGACCGTGGTGCCGTTCCTCGTGCTCAGCCGGATACCCGACTCGCGCCCGGCGGGAACGCCGGCGGGAATGCCGACGGGAACAGCCTCGATGGCGCAGCCGGTGCAGATCACGCCGCAGCCCGCGACGTCGGTACGGTTGGCCGGCGACCGCGTGGTCGTGTTCGCCAAGGGCGGGGACGGTGCGGTGCTGCGCAACGTCGACAACCTGACGGCGGAGAAGCCACCGTCCGGGTGGGTCGACCTGGGCGGCCGGGCAGCCGGGCAGCCGGTGGTGGTGAATGATGCCCGAGGCAGGATGGGCGCGTTCATCGTGGGCGTCGACGGTGCCGTGTGGCGCAATCCCGACGTTGACCCGACCACCGCGACATCGACGTGGCGCGACCTGGGCGGACGGCAGTTCGTGGGGACACCCGCAGCGGCCCAGGACGCGCGAGGGCGTCTGGTCGTCGTCGCCCGGAGCTCCGACGGACGACTGTGGGAAAGCCACCAGAAGGAAGTCGCTACTGAGACCTGGACCGACTGGCGGGCCCTGCCGATCGGCGCGGCGAGCGATCCGGCGATCTACCGTGACTCGCACGGGAAGATACGGATTCTGGCGGTCGGCTCGAACGGGCGGATGGCGGTCCTGTCACAGACCGCACCTGCGGCCGAGGACTGGAGCGCACCCGTTGACCTCGGTGGCCAGCTGACGACGGCTCCGGCGGCGGTGTTGGACTCCAAGGGCCGGATGCACGTCTTCGCGCGCGGTGTGGATGGTTCGTGTCAGCACAACGGCGAGACGAACCCCGGCACCGGACAATGGCTCGGTTGGAACAGCTGCGGCGGCCAGCTGGTGGGTTCGCCGCTCGCGGTCCTGGATGGCAAGAACACGGTGGTCGTGTTCGCGATCTCGCCCAGCGGTTCGGTGTCGCACACCTGGCGCAAGAGCGACATCCAGAACACCTGGATGCCGTGGAAGGACATCGGCGGCAACATCGCCGACCTGGTGGGCGTGGCCCTGGACCACCGGGGCAGGCTCATCGTGTACGGCGTGGGCAAGCGGGGCGGTATGGAGCAGACGCACCAGGCGGGCCGCGCCGCGGGGCCGTGGAGCAGCTGGTCGACAGAACTCGGCGGCGTGTTCCCACCGGACTGAGTGGTCCGCGCACCGCAACAAGCGGGAGAGCGGGTTCGCGGTGCCGTGGCGCACTGCGGAGTGCCCGGGGCCCGGCAACCGGGCCACCGCACGCACTGTGCTTTCTTTAGTAGCCGAAGTTCTGCGTCCACCAGGGGCCCGTGGCGTCGACGTACAGTCCCACGCCGATGAACCGGAACTCGGCGTGCAGGATGTTCGCGCGGTGCGGGATGCTCTGCATCCACGCGTGCACCACCGCAGCGGGTGATTCCTGGCCGACCGCGATGTTCTCGCCGCCCGGGTGCTCAAAGCCCGCGGCCAGCATCCGTTCGAACGGAGAGGGACCGCGCGTCGCCTGGTGTGCGAAGAAGCCACGCCGCGCCATGTCGGCGCTGTGTCCGCGTGCCGCGCGGCGCAACCGCTCGTCGATGTGCAACGGGGGGAGCCGGCGCTTGGTCCGCTGTACGTTCACCAGCTGGACCACCTTGTCCTCGGTCCGGGTTCGCACCAATTCGCGGCTGGAACCGTAAACCATCCTTCTCCTGCCTCCTGACCATCGCCAGCCCGCCTCAGCATCGCTGCCGGCGCGCACGCGGACGAGACCACCGACCAGCGAAGTCGGTGAACAGGCAGAGTGACGCGACTTTCGGGCAGTGTCCCGGCCGGATCGTTGCCGGTGGGCACTGCCAGGTAGGGAGACTGACTTGCGCCCGTGGCCACATGCTGCGGGTGGTGCGGGAAATCCGATTCGATGAGGAGCATCTCGATGGCTCAGCAGGTCCAGACTTCCACCCCGGGAATGCAGCACGCGGCGCAAAGGTTCGCCGAGACCGTCTCTGATTTCAACCAGCAGTTGCAGAAGGTCAACACCACGATGTCTTCCTTGCAGGCTTCCTGGACCGGGGATGCATCGCGGGATTTCAACACGGCGATGGACAACTGGGAGCGGTCTTTCCAGGTGATCATCAACAAGCTGATCGAGATCATGGACACGATGGGCGTGAACACCAAGGCTTACGTGAACGCCGAGGAAAACGCCTCGGGCACCGCCAAGTACTTCGCCCAAGCGCTGCCCCCGCTGCCCGGCGTCTGATCATCCAGCAACTGCGCAGAGAAAAGGAACGAGTATGTCCGACTACCGATTCAACTTCCAGATCGCTGACGCGACCCTGTACGACATGGACCACGTGACCAAACACGTCAAGTCGGTCCTGGAAGATCTGGAGCGCGATGCTGAAGCCAGCATCAAGGACTGGACGGGTGACGCGCGAGACGCTTACTGGAAGGCGAAGGCCGAGTGGGACCAGCAGGCTGCGGCGATGCCGGTCTACCTCGAGGCGGGGCGGAAGGCGCTGCTGCAGATCTCTGACAACTACGGCACGACTGAGCAGCGGGCGCAAATGATCTGGAACGACGTCCGAGGCGGCTGACCGTCCGCCGCAGGCGAGCGTGCGGCCGCCGGGAGCACCTAACCGCTCCGGCGGCCACGTGCGCGGATGATCGGGTCCGCGCCGAGAACCGGATTCATGGAGGAACACGATGGGCGAACAGTTGCAGGGGCTCGATTACTGGCTGTCACTCGACTACTGGAAGGATACCGAGGCGTACGACTGGGAAAAGATCGACTATCTGGTCGAGGAGGGCTTGCTCTCTGAGCGAGATCGGGATCTGATCCATGCTGAGGGCAACATTATTGCCGCTGGTCTGTCAGGCAGCGGTTTTCCGGAGATCGATGCGGCTCTCGAGCGTTACCACGAGGCGAGTGACAAGATCGAAGAGTCGGTACCGGAGCCGGAGCACGACGAGTTCGACGAGAACAAGGATTACTACTCGCATCTCCCGAAGTCCGAACACTCCGATGTGAAAGCACCCGCCGTCGATGACAAACCGCCGGCACCTGATTACGGTGGCGAGGGCAGCGAAAAGAACGTGGTGGTCAACCGGGAGGCGATGGAGCGGTTCGTGAAGGTGGTGGACTCGCTCCGGGAAACCATCAATGAGTCCCAGAACTATATCCGGAAGATCGAGATCCTGCCTGGTTGCTTTCCGGAGGCATACCAGTTGCGGGACGTGATCAATCCGCAGGAGGGAGTGGGGCTGAGAAAGAGCGTGCTGGACTTCCTGGAAAACTCGTCGAACGCTTTCTACGACATCACCGTGGGGATGCGTGAAGTAATCAACGAATACACCGGTACTGAAGATGACAACAAGGTCACCGCGGAGAAGGTGGCAGAGATTATGAACGCGCCATACTCGGAAATTGACAGCCTCTCGCCCAAGGGTACCGCCTAGGGGTGGCGACGCGGTGTCGTGCCCGGGGTGCCGGTGATCACCACGCGGTTGGGCGGTCCTTCTCGCTACTGACGAAAGAGGTCCCGAGGGGTTTGGGGCGATGAGTGACGAAGAAGAGTCGAACCAGAACGACAAGTATGGCATAGAGTTCGCTGACTCCGAGGACGGGGTTTTCGGCAAGCCGCACGGGGCCAACGCCAAGGGCGGCGGCGACTACAGCGAGTGGGACTGGAAGCATGTCGAAGCTGCCATCAAGGGTGGGGCGGCAGTAGCGGATGATTCGGCCAACCTGGTCACAATCGTCGATCCGCACACCTTGCGAGTGGCCGCCGCGTATTTCGACCACGCGCAGCAGACAATGGACATGGTCGCCACGAGCCTCCGCGAGCACGCGGAGGCGCTCGCTGGGGAGCACGGCGCTTGGCAGGGCCCAGCCGCGAAAACCTTCTTGGCGAAGATGAAAACGTTCGCCAGGCATCTGGAGGAGAACGCTGAGCGGATCCGCAGTGGTGACGGGCGTGCCGGCGGTGGCGGGGGCCGCAGCGTGCTCCACGACCCGGCATCCGCACCGGGTGCGCTCTACCGCGACGGGGAATGGCTGGCGTGGGCGCAGGAAAGGATTACCTACCTCGACGATTATTACGGTCGGCTCGCCCTCGCCCGCGGTGTCACCAAGATGGACAACGGCCTCATCCCGGTCAGTCAGGACAAGGAGGTCGTGGAAGCGTTCAACGTCGAGGCGCGCAAACTGATCAAGCAGCTGGCGGACACCTACTCGTCCTCCCTCGATCACATCAATGTCGAGCCGGTGAACGTCAAGCCGATCGATCCCCCCGGCCCTCCGGGGCCTCCGGCTCCTCCCAAACCGGATGTTCCCGATGTTCCCAAGCCGGACGTTCCGGATGTTCCGGACCCGAACGTTCCCAAGCCGGATGTTCCGGGACCGGATGTTCCCGGGCCAGAGGTTCCTGGAGGGGATGGTCCCAATACCAGGATTCCCGCACCGGATGTTCCGGGGCCGGATGTGCCAGGGGCGAATGTTCCTCCCCCAGGTGGTCCAGGCGCGGCCGGTCCGGGCGCGGACGTTTTGGGGGCGAATGTTCCCGGGCCAGAGGTTCCTGGACCGGATGGTTCCAATACCAGGATTCCCGTACCGGATGTTCCGGGGCCGGATGTTCCGGGGCCGGATGTTCCTGGTTTGGCTGGTCCGGGCACGGACATTCCGGGAGCGAGTGTTCCTGGTCCACATGTGCCGGAACCGAATCTTTCTGGGACGAATCCGCCGGGGACTGACTCCCCCGGTGTTCCGCCCGTCGCACCGCCCGTTCGGACGCCGCCGCCGCCGTCAGTGCCTCCGCCAACCGCGCCGAGCAGGAAGCCGAGCACGGCCTCTCCGGGTACGGTGCCACCGCCGTCGGTGCCACCGCCGCCAAGAGCTCCGGACGGATCCAAGCTGGGCGGCGGTCCTCCGAGCTTGAACGCTCCGGGTGCTGGCGAGGTCGACTCCCCGGGCGGCATCGGTTCCCCGCCATCCATCGAGCCCCCGCCCGGTCTCCAGGACCCGGCAGACGGGGCGATCGGTGACCCCAACGGCGCGCAGACCGGCGATCGCGACGAGCACGGTGCGGTTCCGCCGATGGCGCCGCCGATGGTGCCTCCGGTGTCGCCGCCTGCGGGTGGTGGTGCTGGTGGTGGTGAGCGCTCGGATGCCTCCGGTCTGCTGGACGCGGGCGAGGAGCCATGGACGGGTATCGGGTCTGGACCGTCGGTGGGTGATCCTGATGCGCCAGGTGGCGCGGTCCCGGGTGGTCGGGGGCTTGACGTGCCGGGTGTCGAGGTGCCCACGGGGGAGGATCAGGTGTTGGAGGGTGGTTCCTCGACGGGTGTTCCGCCGATGGCGCCGCCGATGGTGCCTCCGGTGTCGCCGCCTGCGGGTGGTGGTGCTGGTGGTGGTGAGCGCTCGGATGCCTCCGGTCTGCTGGACGCGGGCGAGGAGCCATGGACGGTCGTCGGGTCTGGACCGTCGGTGGGTGATCCTGATGCGCCAGGTGGGGCGGCTCCGGGTGGTCGGGGGCTTGACGTGCCGGGTGTCGAGGTGCCCACCGGTGTGGATCAGGTGTTGGAGGGTGGTTCCTCGACGGGTGTTCCGCCGATGGCGCCGCCGATGGTGCCTCCGGTGTCGCCGCCTGCGGGTGGTGGTGCTGGTGGTGGTGAGCGCTCGGATGCCTCCGGTCTGCTGGACGCGGACGAGGAGCCATGGACCGGCGCCACCGCGGTGTCCGGGGAGCCGACCGCGCCGGAGGGCACTGCCCCAGGCGGAGCGGCCTTGCAGACGCCGACCGCGGAAAGGTCAACCGAGGCGTCGCAGGACAGCCCCGCGAGCGTGCCGCTGACCCAGGAGTGGCCACCCAGCCCGCAGAACGATGGCGCGCACCCCCCGGTCCCGCCTCCGCTCGTCACTTCCGCTGTGTCGGACGCTGCCGGGCCCGCGGCCGCGGGCACCCGCGGACCTGGCGATCGGTCGCGTCCGGAGGAGGAGTCGACCGGATCGCCACTCGTGAGGGATGTCCCGCTGCGACAGCAGCAGTCTGCCGCCTCCTCGGGGTTGGGTGGCGACACTGGTATCCGGGACGTTCCCCGGCGGCAGGAGGATCACGTTGCGATCGTCCAGCCGGTCGAGGTCAAGGACACCCGTTCCTGGGACGTGCCCGAGGGCGGTGTGCCCTGGCTGGTTCCGTTTGCCGTCCGGACCGATGGGGCGGACGACAAACGGGACCGGGGCAACCCGGACCACACGCTGCGGGACAGCACACCGTGGCAGGACGCCACCCTCGTGACCTGGCGCCGCGCAACGCTCGGCGAAGCCGAGAAGCAACCGGTGGCGGCGGACCGGGGTGGTCTGGTGCGGTGCGGCGGTCCAGACTACACCGACGAGGAGCGGGCTGCGCTGAAGGCCGCCAGGGAAGCCGAGGCGGCTGCAGCGGCGCAGGCCGACGACGAGAAGGACGACGACAACAACGACAACGGCGAGCGGTCCAGCTCCGACCTGCTGGTGCGGGACGACTCGGCGTGGGGCGGTGGGCGTGCGGCGCCGCCGTCCGGGGGCATCGGATAGGGCGTGCGCGCGCCCTGACGGGAGCGAGGCAAATCCATGAGCACCGTGACGGTCAAGCGCCCACCGCGGGTCGCCGGACCGGACATGCCCGAAGGCTCGGTGGAGCTCCAGGAGCCGCCGGTGATGGCGGAACCGGCGGCCCTGGACTTCCGCTCCGCGGCCATGTTCCTGCCCATGGGCATCGGGTCCGCGGCGATGATCACGATGTTCGCCGTGACCACCCGATCGTCCACGATGTACGCGATCAGCGGCGTCATGGGCTTGGGGATGCTCATCATGGCGCTCGCGTCGATCGGGCGGAACGCGGCGGAGCGCAAGCGCAAGATGGCCTCCGAGCGCCGCGATTTCCTGCGCTACATCGCGCAGTTGCGCGAAAAGGCCCGCAAGGACGCCGAGCAGCAGCGGCGCGCCGTCGCCTGGAACAACCCCGCGCCGTCATGGCTGTGGTCGATCGCGTCCGGGCCGCGACTGTGGGAGCGCCGACCCAATCACGACGACTTCGCCCGCGTCAGGATCGGGCTGGGCACCCAGGCGGCGGCCGTGGAGTACGTCGCGCCGTCCACCAAACCGATCGAGGACCTGGAACCGTTGGCCTCCGTCTCGCTGCGGCGGTTCCAGGAGGCGTACCGGACGGTGTCCGGCATCCCGACGGCGGTGAACCTGCGCAGCTTCACCAGCATCGAGTTCGCCGGTGAGCAGGACGCCGCGGTGGGCCTGGTGCGCGCCATGATCGGTCAGCTGGTGACGTTCCACTCGCCGGACGACCTGCGGGTGGCGGTGCTGACCAGCGAGGCCGGTCAGCCGGAGTGGGACTGGGTGAAGTGGTTGCCGCACAACGCCCACCCGAGCGCGCACGACGCGGCCGGCCCACTGCGGCTGCTGGCGTGCGACCACGACGAGCTGATGGACGTGCTCGGCCCCGACGTCACCGACCGCGGCGACCACGACCCGTCGAGCAAACCTGGCACGTCCGAGCCGTTTTTGGTCATCATCGCGCACCAGGTGGAGATCCCGGCGACGTCGCGGCTGCTCGACGCGGGGCTGCGCAACCTCGTGCTGTTCGACCTCACCGGACAGATGCCGGGCGGCCCGAAGGTGCTCCGGCTCACCGTCGAGGGCGAGACGGTGCAGTTCCCGGTGGGGGACGACACCGGCTCCGCGCAGCGTGACGAGCTCAGCCTGGTGCAGAGCGAGGCGCTGGCCCGGCTGCTGGCACCCAAGCGCACCAGCGGGGCGGTCGACGTCGTCGACCAGCCGTTGGAGAACGACTTCGAGCTGACCACCCTGCTCGGCATCCGCGACCCGCGCACCTTCGACGTCGCGGCGCTGTGGCGGACCAGGATGGCTCAGCGCTCCCGGCTGCAGGTACCGATCGGCGTGACCTCGGAGGGCGAGGTCGTCGAGCTCGACCTGAAGGAGTCGGCCCAGGGTGGGATGGGGCCGCACGGCATGCTGATCGGCGCCACCGGCTCCGGCAAGAGCGAACTGCTCCGGACGTTGGTGTGCGGGCTGGCCGCCACGCATTCCTCGGAGATCCTCAACCTGGTGCTGGTGGACTTCAAGGGCGGCGCGACGTTCCTGGGTATGGACCAGCTGCCGCACACCTCGGCAGTCATCACCAACCTGGCCGACGAGCTGCCCCTCGTGGACCGCATGCAGGACGCGCTCAACGGCGAGCTGATGCGGCGTCAGGAGCTGCTGCGCTCCAGCGGGTACGCGTCGGTGTTCGATTACGAGAAAGCCCGGCTTGCCGGTGCCGACCTCGCCCCGTTCCCGGAACTGCTGATCGTGGTCGACGAGTTCAGTGAACTGCTGTCCAGCAAGAGCGAGTTCATGGACCTGTTCGTGTCCATCGGACGACTCGGCCGCAGCCTCGGCGTGCACCTCCTGCTTGCCTCGCAGCGGTTGGAGGAGGCGCGGATTCACCGCGTCGAGGGCCACCTGTCGTACCGGATCGCGCTGCGCACGTTCTCCTCCATGGAGTCCCGCGCCGTCATCGGTGTCGCAAAGGCGTACGAACTGCCGTCCGATCCCGGCAACGGCTACCTGAAGGTCGACACCACGAACCTGGTCCGCTTCAAGGCCGCATACGTCTCCGGCCCCTGCCCGCAGCTCGGTGCGGCCACGGCCACCAAGCAGGACCAGGTGGCAGCCGAGGTGGTCGCGTTTCGCACCCAGCCGTACCCGAGCCTGCACCAGATTCGGACGGTCGAGGAACCGGAAACCCCGGCGGAGCAGGAAAAACCGGAGCAGGACGACGACGGGCCGAGCCTCGCCGAGGTTCTCATCGACCGGGTGAAGGACGCGGGCCCGCCAGCCCGGCAGATCTGGCTGCCGCCGCTGTCGGACGCGCCGAGCCTGGACACGCTGTTGCCGAGTGTGGTGCCCGACCCGGTGCGCGGCATGACCGTCGGCGATGCCTCCCAGCACGGCACGCTGTGCGTGCCTGTCGGCGTCGTTGACCGCCCCTATGACCAGCTGCGGGATTTGTTGGTCGCTGACCTGTCCGGGGCGGACGGGCACGTGGGCATCGTGGGTGCACCGCAGGCCGGGAAGTCGACGCTGCTGCGGACCCTGCTGCTGGGGCTCGCCCTGACCAACACCCCGGAGGAGGTCCAGTTCTACTGCCTGGACTTCGGCGGTGGCGGAATCATGTCGATCTCCGGTCTGCCGCACGTGGGATCGGTCGCGACCAGGATGGAACGCGACCGCGTGGTGCGCACCATCGCCGAAATGCTGCAGCTGCTGGAACGCCGCGAAGCGTTGTTCGCCGAGCATGGGTTCGAGTCGATCTCGGCCTACCTGCGGGCGCGGTCGCGCGGCGAGGTCGAAGATCAGTACGGCCACGTCTTCCTGGTCGTGGACGGCTGGTTCACCGTCAAGCAGGATTTCAGCGACCTGGAGCAGCACTTCAACGAACTGGCCTCCCGCGGGCTGTCGTTCGGCATCCACGTGGTGGTCACGGCGAATCGGTGGTCGGAGATCCGCACCTGGCTGCGTGACCTGCTCGGCACCAAGTTCGAGCTACGGCTCGGTGATGCGATGGAGTCCGAGGTCGGGTCCCGCAAGGCCGCGACCGTGCCCAACCAGCCTGGCCGTGGCATGACCCCGGAGGGCTACCACTTCCTCACCGCGCTGCCTCGCCTGGACGGCAGTTCCGCGGTCGACGACCTGGCGGACGCGACCCGCATGGTCATCGAGGAAGTGCGGGCGTTCTGGACCGGCCGCAGCGCGCCCGCGGTGCGGATGCTGCCGACGCAGTTGCCCGTGGAGACGCTGCCCGCGCCGGAACCGCCGTTCCGGGTGTGCCTGGGGCACGACGAGCAGCGGCTGGAACCGGTGTGGCACGACTTCTTCACCCACCCGCACCTGCTGGTCTTCGGCGACACCGCGACGGGCAAGACGAACCTGCTGCGTCTGGTGCTGCGGGCGATCCGGCAGCGCTACCGGCCGGACGAGGCCAAGATCGTGCTCGGTGACTCGAGCCGCGACCTCGACCGGGAAGTGCCCGCCGAGTACAGCTCGGGCTTCGCGTTCACCTCGGACGCGTTGCAGCAGCTGGCCGGGCAGGCGGTCACCTCGATGAGACGGCGCGTGCCGGGGGCGGACATCTCGTCGGAGCGCCTGCGCGCCCGCGACTGGTGGGAGGGCCCGGAGTTGTTCCTCGTCGTGGACGACTACGAGCTGCTGGCCCAGACCGGTCTGGGGTCCCCGCTGGAGCCGCTGCTGCCGCTGATCCCCCAAGGCGTCCACATCGGACTGCATCTCATCGTCGCGCGGAGCACCTCCAGCGCGATGCGCGGAATGATGGACCCCGTGCTGCGCCGGTTGTGGGAGCTGGCCACCCCTGGTGTGCTCCTGTCCTACCCCAAGGAGGAGGGCACGTTCCTCGGGGAGGCCAAACCCCGCAAACTCCCGCCCGGTCGCGCGCAGCTCGTCACCCGCCGCGGCATCCGGTTGATCCAGACCGGCCTGGTGACCGTCGATTCCCCGGTCTCCACCCCCGGCCGCTGAACCACGACCAAGGAAGGAAAGGTCATGACCACCGCTGGGGCCGCGCAGCTGTGCCGGATCACGGTGTTCGGTCCGGACGGCAAGGCCGACCTTGCGGTCCCGGTCTCGACGACCGTGGCCGACCTGCTCCCGGTACTGCTGAAGCACACCCGTCAGCAGCCGCCTGGCGCCGAGTCTGTTTCCTGGGTGCTCCAGCGCCTCGGTGAGGCGCCGATGGACCCGGACGGCACGCCCGAGACACTGGACTGGCTGGAGGGCGAGCAGCTGCACCTGCGGCCGGCCGACGACCCGCTGCCGGAGCTGGACTTCGACGACCTCGCCGAGGGCATCGCGACGTCCGTGCAGCAGCGCGAGGACCGGTGGCGGCCGGAGTTCGGCCGCCGCCTGTTCCGTGTCCTGTCGTGCGCGGCCGTCGCGGTGATCGGGTTGGTGCTGCTCACCGACGGCCCCACCGCCCTGCACGCCAGCTCCGCGGGGGTGCTGGCGGCGGTGTTCCTCGTCGCCATGACGCCGATCGCGCGGAAGCTGCACGACACCGCGCTCGCCGTGCTGTGCGGTCTCGCCGGATGCGCCATGGCCGGGATCGGGGCGTTGCTCCTCGCCGACGGTGTCCCGGACGCCGCGGCCCCGACACCTCAGGGCCTCTTCGCCGCCGGGGCGAGCACCGCCGCGGCAGCGGCGATCTTGTTGGTGGTGCGGCAGTTCGCGGCCAAGGACGTCTCCTTCGCCCCGTTGCTCACCGTGCTGTCGGTGTCGCTGGCGGTGCTGGCGCTGCTGGGAATCGCCGCCGGCTTCGCCCTGACCCCGGGGCAGGCGGCCGGTGTGTTGTCCACAGTGGCTTTTGGGTTCGTGATCTTCGCGCCGCGGATGTGCCTGCGGGCGGCGTTCCTGCGCGGACCGCAGCTGCCGCGCAACGCCGACGACCTCCAGCAGGACATCGACCCGGTCCCGGCCGACGAGGTGGACGCCAAAAGCGCCACCGCGGACCGCTACCTGAGCGTCGTGATGGTCTCGGCCGCCGTGGTGTTGGCTGGTGCGTACCCGCTCGTCCTCGCCGAACCCGGGTGGGCCTCGTGGGCGATGGTCGGTCTGCTCTCCGGTGCGGTGCTGCTGCGGTCCCGCAACTTCCTCGGCGTCTGGCAGCGGGTGCCGCTGGCCATCTCGGGAACACTGGGCTTCACCCTGGTGACACTGTACTTCGCCGCGCTGTTCGCGCCGGTGTGGTGGTTGGTCCTGCTGCTGGGACTGCTCGTGGTGCTGTTCGCCCTGGTGCGGGCAGCGCTGCGGCCCCCGACGCGGCGCATGCTGCCGATCTGGGGCCATCTGGCGAACATCCTCGACACCGCAACGGCGATCGCGTTGGTGCCCCTGTTGCTCCAGCTGCTCGGCGTCTACGCCTGGGCGCGCGGATTGTTCGGGTGACGGCTGATTATGCAGACCCAACGAGACCACGTCCACGCCTACCAGTTCCTGATGGGGCGGATGAGCTCGGCCCTGGTGCTCAACGACCCGGCCAGCGCCGAGGTGCCCTCCCGGCGGGCGATCACTGGCGCGATCATCGGACTGGTGCTGGCCCTGCTCATCAGTGTCGGTTTCGGCGTCTTCGGGTTCATCTTCCCCGGCGGCAACAAGTCGTGGCAGGCCGAGGGCGCGATCGTGGTGGAAAAGGAGACCGGGACCCGGTACATCAACGTCAACGGAGTGCTGCACCCAACCCTGAACTACGCCTCCGCCGTGCTGCGGCAGGGAGCGGGCGCGAAGGTGTCGCTGGTGTCGCGGGCCTCCCTGCGCGACGCGCCGCGGGGCGCGCCGATGGGCATTCCCGGGGCACCGCAGTCGTTGCCGTCCGCGCAGGACATCGTCGGCGCGCACTGGCTGTTCTGCCTGTCCGGCGGAAACGACTTCACCCTCGACTTCGATCCGGACACGCCCGCCGCGACGCTGCCGACCGACCGCTATGCGCTGGTGGAGTCGCCGACCGCAACGCAGTACGTGGTCTGGGGCGGGGCGAAGCACCGGGTGGCGCATCCCGTCGTCACCGCCGCCCTCGGCATGGCGGGCGAACAGCCCATACGCGCCCCGCAGCAGTGGCTCGACGCCCTGCCCGACGGACCGGAGCTGGCCCCGGCGGTCATCAACGGAGCGGGCAGCAACGGCCCGGTCGTCGGCGGCCAGGCCCGGCAGGTGGGGCAGCTGTTCGAGTACCACGCGGCCAACGGCGACGTCGAGCTGTTCGTGCTGCGCAGGGACGGCCTCGCGCCGGTGAGCCGCACCGAGTTCACACTGCTCGATGCCATGGCGGGCAGTCCCGATCCGGTGCGGATCGACGCCGCCGCGGTTGCCGCCGCACCGCGGTCGGCCGACCGGTCGCTCACCCGCCGGCTGCCGGACCTCAGCCAGGCACGGCGGCTGGACAGGGCCGCGGAGTCGCTGTGCCTGCGCCAGACCCCGGTCGGTGCGCAGGTGCGGAGCGAGGTCGTGCTCGCCCCGCAGTCACCGCAAGGCGGGGTGGTCCGGATGCCCCCGGGCACCGGTGTGGTAGCCGCCGCGGTGCCCGTGCCCGCCGGTCGGCGCACGCCGGACCGGTACCTCATCACCGGCGGGACCAAGTACCTGATTCCGGACGATGACTCCATCCGGGCGCTGGGCTACGGCTCCGTGCCGGTCCGTCCGATCTCGACCGAACTGCTCGCCGCCCTGCCGAGCGGACCGGATCTCAGCCGGGCCGCGATGGGCGTGACTGGGAGGGGATGACGATGTCCGCACTGCCCCAGCTCCGGCGCCTCCGCGGGCCTTCGGTGTCCCCGGCCGTCCCGCTGGCCAAGCACACCGTCGGCAACGCCCTCGTGGTGCATCCGCCGCAGCAGATCAGCGACGAGGCCAGGGCGTTGGCCATGTCGGTCGTCCCGGACACGGTGCACGACCTGGTGGTGGTCGACCTGCCGACCGGGCTGCCGATCTCGGCGTGGGACGCGGTCGCCGACATGCTGCGCCGTAACCGCCGCGGCATCCGGCTGGTGATCGGCGGCCGCTCCCGGGAGGCGACCGCGTTGGTCGGCCAGTGGCTGTCCGAGCGCATCGGGCGGCCCGTGGTCGCCCCGGACGGCGTGGTGTTCCGCGGCACCGGGGGAACCCTGTTCGTCCACTCCGGACGCGGCAGCGGCTGGGTCCGGTTTCGGCCGGGCCGCGCCCCGGAATGGGAGGCCAAGCGCTTCCCACGGCCCTCGTGGGATTCCGGCGCCGTCGACGCGTGGCCGACCAGCTCGGTCGGCATCGCCGAACCCATCCCGGGCGGCGTGTGGATCCACTCGGTGACGCGGCACGCGGAGCTGCGCAAGCACTGGGGGCGGCTCGCCAGCGGGATGCCGTGTCAGCCGGATGTGTTCACTGTGGTGCTCGGTTGCCCCGGTGAGCCCCCGCTGGCGCTCGACGACGTGGCTCGGTTCTGGCACCGGCTCAGCGGGCATGACCGCGAGAGGGTGCGGTTCGTGCAGTACGGGCCGGTGCGGCTGCCGGACGGGGACGTGCTCGGGCAGGCACTCGCGGACCTGCTGGACGAGCGGATCATCACCTACACCGGCATGCCAGTGGGGTCGCCCGAGGCCCCGGACGTCTACACGATGTGCGCCGACGGCGAGCTGGGCTGGCAGTCGTTCGTCCGCGCGGTCGCCTATCTGCCCAAGACCCATCCGGCGCACCGGGAAACCCCCGCGCTGGTCAGCCACCGCGCGCCGGTGGAGGGGGTGGAGCAGATCTCGCCCGCGGTCTACTGGTACACGCCGGACGCGGTCATCGAGGTCGTGCAGGCCGGGCTGTGGCTGCGCCCGCCGCAGGATGCCCAGAACGAGGCGGCGGTGCGCGCGCGGACATGGGACCCCAACACCAGCTTCCTGGTCTTCGACGCCGCGGACGACAAGCGCGCCTCGCGGATGCGCCTGCTGGCCCAGGACGTCCTGGCCCGGCTGGACCCGGCCACGCGGGTGCGCTGCCGACTCGTTCCGGCCGCGGAGTTCGGGCAGGAGGTGGTGCGCGTCGCGGGCCCGGCGCTCGGCGAGCTGACCACCGAACCGGAGCATGTCCACACCGCCGGGATGGCGGCGGAGCCCGCTGCGGCAGAGGCCGTGCCAGGCCCTGCTGCGGTGGCTGCCCCGAACGAGGTGGCTGCCCCGAAAGACGTGAAAACCCCTGTGCTGGAATCTCCTGCACCGGTCGACGAGGTCTCGGACACCGAGCAGACCGTGCGCATCGGCCCGCCGATCGACGTCGAACCGCCAGCGGGAACGGCAGCAGGCGCGCCATCAGTCGCGGCGCCTCCGGAAACCCCGGACGAGACACCGGCCTCGGCGATGTCGATCAGGCTGGAGAGCTCCCCGGTGCCGGTCACCGGCGACGCACCGCAGACCGCGCCGCGGGACGAGGAACCCGCCCCGGAGCCGGACCCGGCAGCGGAGCCGGACCCGGCAGGCGCGGAGTCCCGGACCGCTGCCCCGGCGTCCAGCCGCCGGGACGAGCAGCCCGCGGCCCGGGTGCAGCCCACCCCGGCACCGGAAGCCTCCGCGCTGCTCCCCGTCGAGGGGCTCGCCGAGGAACGCACCTGGCTGCGGCGGACCCTGAACCGCGAGTTCGACGCCATGTCGGTGTCGGTGTCGCGCATCCTGTCCGAGCACCCCGGTTTCCAGTCCCGCGACCGGTCGTCCAGCGACGTGCTCACCGACGCCGTCGCGGTACGCCTCTACCTGCCGTCCCACGGCGTGGAGATCGACCGGGCGCTGCGAACCGGGGCCAACGGTCCGCACGTGCCCATGGCCCGGTGCGTGGTGTCCGGACTGCGCAAGCTGCCCTCGCACCGCGGTGCGACGGTGTTCAGCGCCTCGCCCACGCCCGAGCAGTGGCAGCTGTACCGCGAGCGCCGGTTGGTGACCGAGTGGGGTTTCCTGCACGCCCTGACCGAACCCGGTCCGCAGGAGGACGGCGCGGTCGACGTCCTGGTGTGGTCGATGACCGGGCGTCGGACGAAGCTGCTGGAGCCGGACGGGGCCGATCGCGTCGACAACCGCGTGGTCTTCGTGCCCGGCACCAGCTTCAAGATCCTGGAACTGGCCGAGCCGGGCGAGTCGGAGCGCGGCCGGATCATGCTCCGCGAACTGGCCGAGTCCGAAGTGGACGCCGAGGGGCGGGTCGTGGTGAACCAGGCGCTGGACGACCTGGCACTGACGTCCCTGCGGCGCTGCATGGAGCGGTGGGCCGGAGCCCGGCCGGGAAGTGCCGTCGGTGAGGCGGCGCGGTCCCGGTTCGGTTTCCTGCCCGGACTGGTGTAGGGGGCGTCGAAGTGGTGCGCGGCGAGTGCGGACGGGACGGGAAGAGATGAACCGCGAAGTTGTGGTGGTGGGCGCTGATCGCCCCGGCGCGTTCTCCTCGATCGGCGCCGCGCTGGCCTCGGCGGGCGCCGGGGCGACGATCAGCGTCCGGCCCGGTCGGTACGAGGAGAACCTGGTCGTCCGCCAGACGGTCAGCATCGTGGCCGACGACGGCGACGGCACGGTCGAAGTGCACGCCGTGCAGGGCAGTGCGCTGGTCGTCGACGCCGACGGCGTGCAGCTACGCGGCCTGGTGCTGCACTGCGAGGACGGCGAGGTCGCCGCGGTGGACGTGCGCCGCGGGGAGGTCGCCCTCGACGGCTGCCGGATCACCGGATCCGCGTGGGCGGCGCTGCTGACCAGGGCGAGAGGATCGCTGGCCGCCCGCGGGTGCGAGGTGACGAATGCGGGCGGCGCGGGCATCGTGATCGCGTCCGCGGGGCCCAGCAGGGTCGAGGACACCCGGGTGGTCGACGTGGCGTCGTCAGCGGCGGTCATCGGTGAGGACGGGGCGCTGACGCTGCGCCGGTTCGCCGTGGAACGACCGGGCGGCAACGGAATCTGCGTGAACGGCCGGGGCAGCTGCGTGGTCGAGCAGAGCTCGATCCACGCGGCGGCCAAGCCCGCGATCGTGGTGGAGCAGCAGGGCAGGCTCCAGGTCACCGGCCTCGACGTCCGCGACGGGACGAACGTCGACCTCTACGTCACCGGCGGTCGGTCCGTGGTGATCGCCGACTCCACGTTCTCCGGCTCGTCCGTCCAGGCCGTGCACGTCTCCGGTGCCTCACGGCCGGTGCTGCGCGGCTGCACCTTCACCGCGGCTCGCTGCGCCGTGCAGGTCACCGATCGGGCAGCTCCGGAATTCGTGGACTGCACCATCGCGGATTCCCCGACGGGCGTCCTCGTGGACGTCGAGGCGGCGCCCCGGTTCGACGGCATGACCGTGCGCGGCTCGACGGAGGCCATCGCGCGGGTGTCCGCATCGGCCCGCTTCACCCGGTTCCGGGCGTCAGCGGCGTCGGGTTCGGGTGTGCTCGTCGACGGCGGCGACGTCGTGTTCGACGACGTGTCGATCGAAGCGGGTCCGGCGCCCGCCGTGGAGCTGTCCGGTTCGGCGCAGGCCGCGTTCACCGACGCCCGGCTCAGCACGGAAGGTGATGCGGCGCTCGCGGCGAACGGCGGCCGGGCGCGGCTGACCTCGACCGCGCTGCGCGGCGGACTGCTTGTCGCCTCGGCGGAGGTCTCGGTGCAGGACAGCGAGATCACCGAGGCCAGGGCCGACGGCGTGCAGGTCGGTGACGGCGGTGTCCTCACCGCGACCCGCTGCCGGGTCCGCGCGGCCGGGCGGCACGGCGTCCAGGTCGCGCGCGGGGCCCGCGTGGAACTGGCCGAGTGTGAGGTGCTCGACAGCGTCGAGAACGGCCTGCACCTGGACGTGGTCGATGCGGTGTCCCTCCGGCAGTGCCTGGTGCGGGGCAGCGGCGGCGCACCGGTGTGGAGCCGCGACGGCGGACCACAGGACGCAATGGCGGGGCTGGTGGCCGAAGGGACCGCCGCCGCACCGGCCCGGGCCGAGGTGGTCGAACCCGCCGCGTCGGTGGACAACACCGGCAGCACGAGCCTGCGCGACGCCGGGGGCACGGTCCTGGACGGGCCGCTGGCCGAGCTGGACTCGCTGATCGGCCTGGACGGGGTCAAGCAGGAGGTCCGCGGCCTGATCAACCTGATCCGGATGTCGCAGGCCCGCGAGAAGATGGGCCTGCCGATGCCGCCGATGAGCCGCCACCTGGTCTTCGCCGGGCCGCCCGGCACCGGCAAGACCACCGTCGCCCGGCTCTACGGTGCGGTGCTCGGGGAACTGGGCATCCTGTCCAAGGGCCACATGATCGAGGCCGCCCGCGCGGACCTGGTCGGGCAGTACGTCGGTTCCACCGCGATCAAGACGACCGAGCTGGTGACCAAGGCGCTCGGCGGTGTGCTGTTCATCGACGAGGCGTACACCCTCACCGCCCAGACCGGCGGTGTGGGCCCGGACTTCGGCCAGGAAGCCGTGGACACGCTGATGAAGATGATGGAGGACCACCGCGACGATCTGGTGGTCATCGTCGCGGGTTACTCCGACCTGATGCAGCGGTTCCTGGAGTCCAACCCCGGCATGGCGTCCCGGTTCAGCAGAACCATCGAGTTCCCCAACTATAGCGTCGAGGAACTGGTCACCATCGCCAGCAACCTGTGCCGCAAGCACTACTACGAGCTCACCGACGACGCGATCGAGGCACTGACAACGTATTTCACGCGCGTGCCCAAGGGGGCGACGTTCGGCAACGGCCGGGTGGCACGCAAGCTGTTCGAAGCCATGATCAGCAACCAGGCGTCGCGCCTCGCGCAGCGGCCACCGACCCGCGACGCCGACCTGACCCGGCTGACGGCCGAGGACGTCGCCCCCCAGCTCGCCCTGCTGGAGGAGCTGCCCGCGGAATCGGCGAGCACGCCGGACGCTGCGTCGGATCCCGGCTCGGCCGTGCAGGCCACGCACACCTGGCGACGGCTCTCCGAGCTGGTCGGGGTGCCGGACGTGAGCCGATCGGTGGGCTCGGCGCTGGTGTCGCTGTGCGAGCGCAGGAACCGCCGCGCGGGTCTGGGCAAGCACGGCAACGCGGTGCTGGCCGGCAAGCGAGGCAGCGGACGCTTTGAAATCGCCCGGCTCTACGCGCAGGGCCTGTCCGAGCTCGGGCTCGTCGGCATCGGACACCTGGTGCGCCGATCGCTGTCCGACGATGTGCGTCCACAGTGGCCTGGCCAGGCCGAGAGCCTGATCGGCACGGCCTTCCGCGACGCCCGGGGCGGCGTGCTGGTGCTGGACGTCGATGCGGACGCCGAGACGCACCTGGATGTCGGGGAGGCGCTGCTGGGCGCCCTGCGCGAGAACGTCGGCGATCCGGTGGTGGTGCTCACCGGGGAGCGCACCGCGCTGGACTCGCTGTTCGGGTGCGCCCGGCAACTGCGCGACTGCTTCCCGCAGCAGTGGCAGATCGGCGACTACACGGCATCCGACCTGGCCGCGATCGCCGTCCGGTACCTGCGCGACCGGGGCCACGAGGTGCCCGACGAGGTGCGCGCGGCGATGGCCCAGCACTTCGAGGCGTCGGGTGAGCGGACCGTGTACCAGGCCCACCAGTTCTCCCGGCATCTGGCGCGGACCGCGGCGTCGCGCACGGTCGCACTGGCCGATCTCGCCGGTCTGCGCGGGGCGGCCGAGTCCGTGTCGGGCGGTCTGGCCTGGGTTGGCTGATCGGTTGCCGGTAGGTGCACAGCTGGTGCCCTCCTGTCCTCGGATGTTCGTCGCCCGGCGCGGATACGCGCACCATCGAGATGCGGCGCGTACGAGGCGCGAGGAGTGCGAGCCGCCTGCGACCGGGTAAGAAAGCGTTAAGGAAATCGTCCTGGTTCGGACCGGGATTTGACCGGCCGGAAGCGGTAGAACTGGCCTCGTGCTCCGTTCGGAACCGAAGCCCACAGAACCAGCAGTGGCACCCGCCCTGCCGACGATCCCGGCGCCCCGCGCGAACACCGCGGACGTTCCGGGGGCGCGCAACCAGGTGCACGGGCGGGACGACGTCCTCGCACGGCTGCTCGACGTGTGCCGGCCCTCCTCGGGCGTCCGACTCGCCGTCGTCACCGGACCGGCCGGGATCGGGCGCAGCGCTGTCCTGGCCCGGACCCGGGAGCTGCTCGCGCACTGCGGTGTCGGCACGGTCGACATCCGGCTGGCTCGGGAGGAGTGCCCCGCGGCCTGCCTCACCACCAGGCTCGCCGACGAGCTCGGGGCGCCGGCCACACTGTCCAGCCCGATGTCGTTGAACCGGCTGCTCACCGCGGTGACCGAGCGGCGCGGCCCACTCGCGGTGTTCCTCGACGATGCGCAGCGCATCGGTCCCCGCCGCCTGCCGGAGCTGGTGCGGCTGATCGAGGCGCTGACCTGCGCACAGGTCACCTTCGTCTGCGCTGTCCGCACGCCGTTCGCGGCTTCCCGCACAGCCCTGGATCCGCTGCGCCACGCCGGTCTCGTGCACGAGGAACGCCTGCGCCCGCTGTCTGCACCGGCGGTGCGGCGCATCGTCTCCGACCGCCTGCAGGCCGTCCCCACCCCGGAACTGCTGGCGGCGGTGCGGAACGCGAGCCGCGGCATCCCGGCCTTCGTGCACGGTGCGGTGGACGCCCACGTCCACGGCGACTGCGTGCAGGTGGTCGACCAGCACGCGTGCCTGGGCGCCAACCGGTCGCCGCGCCTGTGGCGGGCACATCCGCTGGCAGCAGGACTGCGCGAGCTCGGGGCGCCGTACTGGCTGGTGCTCAAGGCACTGTCCCTGTTGCACCCGTTGTCGGGCCCGGTCCCCGCGCTGATCGCCGAGGTCGTCGGGCTGAGCGAGCAACGCGTCCGCGAGGTGTTGCGAGCCCTGCGCGAAGCCGGGGTGCTGCGCTGCGGGAAAGGCGGGACCGCGTGGACGTTCCGCGTTCCGCTGCTCGCCACGGTGCTTGATGCGTGCCTGGGCCCGTTCGAGCGGCGACGGATCTCCGCGCGGGCCGTGACCGCGCTGTGGCGCGGCGAAGCCAGCTGTGCGGACCACAACTACCTGCCGAAGCGGCTGGCCGGTGCGGGCCGGCTGATCGACCCGGAACGCGCCGCGTCCACGCTGATCGAGCGCAGTGCAGCGGCCCGGCCCGACGAGGGGGAACTCGCCGACAGCTGGGCCAGCGCGGCCGCCCGGCTCGTCACCGACCCTGCCCGCCACGCCGAGGTTCTGCATCGGCACGCCGTGACGTGCGGACTGCATCTGCGGTTCGACTCGGTCGCACAGTCGGCCAGGACGGTGCTGCTCGCCTACCCAGACCAGCTCACCGACGACAGCCTGCAGGAGGCGCTGATCCTGCACGTTCTCGGACTGGCGGCACGCGACCCGGCGGCGTTGCGTGACCTGGCGGATGACCCGCCGGGGCCGCTGACCGGGCGGGCGGCGCAGCACGTCGTCACCCGCGCAGCCGCGTTCTGCCTGCTCGACCAGTGGGGGCGGGCGTACGACGAGCTGACCCGCAACAGCCAGCTGTGGACCGAGGCCGGTGGCAGCACGGCGCTGTTCGGGACGTTCCTGAGCGCGGTGGTCGGTGCTGTGCTGGGCAGATCGGTGCCGACCGGGTGTCCCGGTGGGCAGGTTGACGCGGTCGGTACGACGGCCGACGTGCTGCTCATCGTGGCGCGCGCGCTCGATTTCTTCGCAGAGCTGTACGAGCCATGGCGACCTGAGTTGCCCCACCGCGACCGGACCAGGGCCGAACTGACGCTGCGGGCCGGTCTGTTCGGCAAGTGGGACGAAGCGCTCGTTCTGGCCCGGTCCAGCATTGCCGGCGCGGCCACGTCCGGCCGGGCCGGCGTGCCCGTGACGGTTCCGCACACCATGGCGGCCATCTACGTTGCCCGGGGGCAGCTGAAGCGGGCCCGCACCGTGATCGAGGCGGCGCGTTCCCAACACCCCCTGCTGTCGCATGTGCTGGCCGCTCCGGAATCGGAGCTGGAAGCGACCCTCGGTGCACATGCGCGGTCACGCGCCTGCATCGAACGGGGACTCGCGCACGCGGCCGAAAGCGGGGCCCTGCTCGGCACCGACATGCTGTTGCTGCGCATGACCATCGCCGAACTGCACCGCGGGAACCTGGCTGCCGCGCAGCGGTGCGCGGCACGGATCGAGCAGATCGCCCAGCGCCTGGGCACCCCTGGCGCCCGGCGGTATCACCTGCTGGCCCGGGTGCTGGTCGAGCACGACGCGGCGGCGGCCGCGGAGCTGGTCGAGCTGGCCGAGGAACTCGGCAGACCGTTCGAGCTCGCCTGCGCCCTCGGCACGATCGCAGCGAGCGGGCTCGGCGACGGCAAGACCGTGCTTCGGGCGTACGAGCTGTTCGGGGACGTCGACGCCCTGATCATGCGCGTGCGGCTGCGCCGGTTGATGCGGGAACGCGGCATCTCCGTGCCCGGTCGCGCCACGACGGTGTCGGAGAACGAACGGCTGCTGGCCACGCTCGTCGCCGACGGACTGACCAACGCCGAGATCGCTACCGTCCTCGGTGCCACCAGCAAGAGCGTGGAGGGGAGGCTGACCCGGCTGTTCCAGCGCACCGGGCTGAAGTCCCGGGCGGAACTCGCGACCGCTGCTCTGGGCGGTCGTTTCCGCCGCGCCTCATGACCTCGCGGCGGCGTCGCCCGACCCACCAGCCGGCTCCATCACGGTTGCGTGGTGTCCGGTGCGTCGAAGCGGTATCCCGCACCCCACACGGTGACCAGCATCGTGGGATGGGCGGGGTCGTCCTCGATCTTCTCCCGCAGCCGGTGGATGTGCGCGGCGATGCTCGACGGGGCCTCGATGCAGTCGTCCCACACCTCGCGAACCAGTTCGTCCCGGCGGAAGACCCGCCCGGGGTGGCGCATCAGGTGTGCCAGGAGGTCGAACTCCCGGTCTGACAGCACCAGAACGCTCCCGCCCCGGTTGACCTGGCGGGACCGCTGGTCCAGCACGAGATCGCCGACGATGAGTTCGGTGGGCTGCGGATGCGGGGACCTGCCGCGCCGAAGCCCGATGATGCCCCGGATGCGTTGCATGAGTTCCCGCGGCCGGACCGGGGTGACGAGGTAGTCCGCCACGCCGAAACCCACCTCGTCGAGACCGGACTCGTCGGCCGTCGGCGTGAGCAGGATGATCGGTGCCTGGACGTGCCGCCGCACCTGCTCGCAGAACGAGAACCTGTCGACACCCAGCGTCGCCACGTCGGCGACGACGAGGTCCGGGGTCAGGCTGCGGACCAGTCGCAGTCCGGTCTCGCCGTCGGCGGCGATGGCTGCCACGATGCCGTCGCGCTGGAGGTAACTCACCACGAGGTCGGCCACGACGGAGTCGTCCTGCACCAGCACGACCTTGTGTGGTCTGGCCGGTGGTCGATCACCTTGTCGCGTCATGCCGCGGGCCCCGTCCCCTTCGGGGATGCGGGCTGTCTCATGCCGCGGGCCCCCACGTGTCGTCCGCAGCAGCCCGCCCGGACAGACCGGCCGCGACCAGCTCCACGCGCGACCGGCAGCCTGTCCGGACATACAGTCGGGTCAGGTACCGCTCCACGGTTTTCTCGCTCAGGCCGATTTCCGAGGCGATTCGCCGGTTGGTGAACCCCAGGCCGATCAGGTCGACGATGCGGGCCTCCACTGCGGACAGCGCGGCGCGGCTGATCCTCGCGGGCAACCCGGGGCGCTGGCGGGTCGATCCGGGCAACGCCACGGGGGCGCCTGCGCGCCGACCGTCGTCCGCCGGTGCCGGAGTCAGCGTGGAAAGCAACCGCCGAACGGTGGCGGCCTCCTCCTGGGCGATGGACGTGGCCAGTGCCGGGCACAGGCAGACCAGGTCACCGCGCACACCCTCCACGAGCGCACCCGCCTCCACCAGTCGGTCCACGCCCCGGCCGCACTCCGCGACGTCGACGCCCAGGACGCCGGCGATCAGCGGGAGCTCGTCGACGTCCAGGCCGTCGAAGGCCGCCGCGGCACCCAGAAGCCGCGGGCCGATCTTGCCGTGCCGGCGGATTCGGCGCAGTATGTCGTGGTCGTGGGGCAGTGCGATGGCCCCCGGATCCTTCACCCGGAGCCGGCCGTCCACGCAGACGAGCCGACCCTGCCGACGTAGCGCGGCGAGCGTGTCCAGCACCGTGCCCGGATTGCCGTACAGCGGCCCGAGCGCTACCCGAAGTGCCTGGTGGGTCCGTTCGTCCAGGTCGACGCCCACAATGCTCGCGATCTCGGCCTCGGACATCGGTGCCAGGGTCACCACGTCGTCGGCCAGGGAGACGAGTTCGGCGGCCACCGGGGACGGCACGGCATCATCCCGCAGGGACGCGACGACCAGGCAGCCGGGGCGGCAGGCGGTGACCAGCAGCAGCGCCGGATCCTCGGCCTCCAGCACGTCGTCGAACAGCACCGCGGTGGGGCCCGCCTGCCCGATCCGGGCGAACACCCTGCCCAGTTCGGCAGCGGTGGTGGCGAACCGGCTCTGCGGATCGGCCTCGTCGGGTGAGAGTTGTTCCTTGGCCCGAGCACGTGCACGGGACCGCGCCACCGCGCTGATGCCGTCGATCAGCTCGGAGCCACCCGAGCGGTCGAACTCGTGGCGAAGCGCGTCCAGGGTCTCGTCGAGCCCGGGCTGGGCGGAGCGTGCGCTGATCCGCGCGTGGACCGTCCGCACCCCGTCGGAGCGCCACCGTTTCGCCGCGGCGTCCAGCAGCCGCGTCTTCCCCATCCCGGCCGAACCTCGGATCAGCACCACCCGGCCGCGCTGGGCGCTGCGCCGCAAGGAGGAGCGCAATGTCGCCAGCACAGTGTCCGTGCTCTCGATGTGCGCCATGTCCCGCTTCATGACCGGCCTTTCTCCGCAACACGCTGCATTCGGTCGGCAATCTAGACCGGGGCGGCCCGGAGTCGCCCGCGTCGCAAGGAAAGCGGTCAGATGATGCAAGGATTTGGTAAGAAATGCGCCGACGGCCCGCGGTGCCGGGGCGGGGCTGACCCGGCTCGGCGTCGACCGTGCGCCCGAGCGCCAGCGTTGGCCGACCAACCGGAGGTACACCCCGGACGGCAGGGCACACCGAGCGCCCGAAAGGGAAAACCGGAACAAGTTTGACCCGGAATATGGTGTTATCCAACACGAATCGAACTTCGATTCTGCTGATGCTGTGAGGGGCCCTACATGAGGCGTGCGATGGCGCGTCTGATTGGCGCCACGGCCCTGAGCGCCGGTGCCGTCACGGGCGGTGCCGTGGCGGCGAATGCCGCGGTCGAAGGCAGGTCAGCGGCTCCCGCCGCGGAGCTTGTCGATCATGCGGCGATCCCGCTTCGTGGGCCGTCCGGCACCGCGCTCGCGGCGGGCCACCGGCACCGCGACATCCGGTGGCGGGGCCGGTGTCCGGTCGATGTAGCAGGTGGCGGCGTCGGCCGCGCCGACCCGTCGCTGGATCACCCGGACCACCTCGACGATCCGCGTCCGGCCACCGACGCGTACCCGAACCTCGTCACCGGGGGAGACGGTGGTCGCGGGTTTGGCGGGGCGGTCGTTGACGCGCACGTGCCCGCCGCGGCAGGCCGCGGCGGCGTCCGGCCGGGTCTTGGTCAGCCGGACGGCCCACAACCAGCGGTCGACACGGGTCTGCTCCACAGCTCTGCATGATGGCACGGCACCCCGAGGTGGTCCGGCCCATCCCCGCGCGCCAACCCCGAGCTGGCTACTCGGCGGCCGCCGCCTACCCGACGCCGGCGGTCTCCAGGATCGGGCCGCCGGTCTTCGCCCGGACCTCGTCCTCGGTCACGCCGGGTGCGAGGGACACCAGCCGGAGGCCGTCGGGGGTGACGTCGAGGACCGCCAGGTTGGTGATGATCCGGTCCACCACCCCGGCGCCGGTCAGCGGCAGGGTGCACCGCTCCACGATCTTCGGCGTGCCGTCCTTGGCCACGTGGTCGGTGAGCACCACGATGCGGCTGGCGCCGACCACCAGGTCCATCGCACCGCCCATGCCCTTGACCAGGGCGCCGGGGATGGTCCAGTTCGCCAGGTCGCCGTGCACACTGACCTGCAGCGCGCCGAGGACGGCGAGGTCGATGTGCCCACCGCGGATCATCGCGAAGGACGTCGCCGAGTCGAAGAAGCTCGCACCCGGGGTGACCGTCACGGTCTGCTTGCCCGCGTTGATCAGGTCGGGGTCCTCCTCGCCCTCGTACGGGAACGGGCCGAGGCCGAGGATGCCGTTCTCGCTCTGCAGGGTCACCTCGACGCCGTCGGGCACGTGGTTGGCGACCAGCGTCGGGATGCCGATCCCGAGATTGACGTAGTCGCCGTCGTGGAGTTCGGCGGCCGCGATCGCCGCCATCTCGTCGCGAGTCCAGGCCACGGGGCTGCTCCTGGGTTTCAGACGGTGGCGCGGGGGCGCACCGTGCGCTTCTCGATGTCCTTGGTCCGCTGGGTGGCGACAACCAGCCGGTCGACGTAGATGCCGGGGGTCACGATCCGCTCCGGATCGAGGTGGTCGTCGGCCAGGTGCTCGACCTCGACCGCGGTGACCCGACCGCAGGTCGCGACGATCGGGTTGAAGTTCCGCGCGCTGGCCCGGTAGGTGAGGTTCCCGGCCCGGTCCGCGGTGTGCGCGTGCACCAGCGCCACGTCGGCGACGATGCCCCGCTCCTGCACGTAGGTCCGCCCGTCGAACTCGGCGTGCGGCTTGCCCTCGGCCACCGGCGTACCGACCCCGGTGCGGGTGTAGAACGCGGCGATGCCCGCGCCTCCGGCCCGCAGCCGCTCCGCGAGCGTGCCCTGCGGGACGAACTCCACGTCCAGGGTTTTGTCGAGGTACTGCTGGGCGAACAGGGAGTTCCCCCCGACGTAGGAGGCGATCACCTTCTCGACCTGCTTGCTCTCCAGCAGCAGCCCGAGGCCCTTGCCGTCCACGCCCATGTTGTTCGAGACCACGGTCAGGCCGGTGACGCCGCTGTCACGGACCACCTCGATCAGGTCGCTTGGGATACCGCACAGGCCGAACCCGCCGACGGCGATGGTGATGCCGTCCCGCAGCACGTCGGCCAGGGCTTCTCGCGCACTCGCGCGCAGCTTCGACAACTCCGCACCTCTCGTTTCGATCGTCCGCTGAACGAGCAGCAGCAGTGAAGACCGGGTGGGCCGCGCAGGGCAACGGTTACAGCGGAAATCGCCCGCGATCTGCTCGCGCTGCGGTCACCTCGCCGTCGAGGCGTTCACTGAGCGGACGTAGGGTGGTGTCATGACCGATCGTCTGGGCGGGCACCTGGTGGGCCGGGTCGGCGCCGTGCTGCGGGCGCTGTCGACGAGGAACGAGGCGGGCGCGGCGACCAGCGACCTGGCGCGCGCCACCGACCTGCCCCGCCCGACGGTGCACCGCCTGCTCACCGCGCTCGCCGAGGAGGGCTTCGTCGACCGGGACCAGCGGACCGGCCGGTGGTTCCTGGGGCCGGAGCTGTACCTGCTCGGCGAAGCGGCCAGCATCCGCTACGACGTCACCCACCACGCACGCGCGAGCGTGCACCGGCTGGCCGCCGCGACCGGCGAGAGCGCGTTCTTCTCGGCCCGCCGCGGCGACGAGACGGTCTGCCTGCTCCGCGAGGACGGCGACTTCCCGATCCGGTCGTTCGTCCTCTACGAAGGCGCCCGGTTCCCGCTCGGCGTCGTCTCCGCCGGGCTGGTCATCCTGTCGTTCCTCGACGACGCGGAGATCGACACCTACCTCGACCAGGCTGACCTGGAGACGAGGTGGGGCCCGGCGCACGCGCCGGCGGAGATCCGCGCCCGCATCGCGCAGACGCGGCTGCACGGCTACGCGGTCAACCCGGGCTTGGTGGTCGAGGGCAGCTGGGGCATGGCGGCGGCGGTGTTCGACCGCGCCGGACGACCGGAGTGGGCGCTGACCCTGACCGGCATCGAGCCGCGGTTCCGGCCGGAGCGGCAGCGGGAACTCGGCTCCCTCCTGCTGCGCGAGGCCCACGGCCTCAGCCGCACGCTGAGCACCCGGAAGGACGCGAGCCCCCGCTGAGGGACCGCTTCCACTCCGTGGAACCGGCTGGCTTCCGGCATGCCGCATCCCGGAGGCGATGTGCTCGCGACCCAGATCGCCGCTCCCAGGCCGCCCAGCAGCTCACGGGGAGCGGGCCGGGAGACCGGCTTGGGCGGCTGCTTCGGCGGTGGCGGCGTAGGTGAACCGGTCGGCCACGTCGAGCAGGTGCAGCAACCGGTCCACCGCCCGGTTCCCGCTGACCAGCACGAGCGACACGCGTCGCATCAGTGCTCGGTGGCCCGCTTCCAGCAGGACGACGACGCCATCGGTGGCCACAAAGGACAGACGGGAGAGATCCAGCACCACGGTGCGGGCGGTGGAGGCGAACGCCGCGCGCACCGCCTCGGCGAACCGGGTCGCGGTGTTCATGTCAAGAACGCCACCGGTCTCCAGTACCACCACGCCGTTCGACGGCCAGTAGGTGCGCATCCGCAGCAGATCGGTCGCGGAGTCCGCCTCCCGGGGGCGGGGGATCGAACGGTAACCGATTTCGAGGTCAGACATGCACAGCCTCCACAGTGATCAGCCGACGCGTCGCGACTGGACGCCCTCGCGGAGAGGACCGGCAACAACGCCCCCCACGCTAGGCCAAGAAACCCGCTGACCAGCAGAAACGATATTTATCATCCATCACACCACGAAGCGTGTGCACACCCGGACGACTTTCACTAGGACGAGTGACGAATGCTCCGGTCAACCCGTGTGCGCCAGTGGCAGCGTCGCGGCCGTCGGAGTCACTGCTTCGATGCCGGTACGATGGGGGTGCCACGAGCGTCGCGGCAGCCTCACACCAGGCTCTGCAGGCGCGTGCGCAACGCGGCGGCGCGGGGATCGTCGAAGTCGGCCAGAGCCACCAGTGCTTCGCGGACGAGCGGCCGGAGAGCGTCGGCGCCGGAACCGGACGCGGCGAGGGCGTTCGCCAGGTTGCCCAGCGACCCCGCCAGCCGCCAGCGGTCGCCGACTGCCCGGTGCAGCGCCACGGCTCTCCGGTGGAAGTTCACCGCCTCCTCGGGCTGCCCCAGCGCCTGGTACGTCTCGCCGGTCTCGTCGAGTGCCTGCGCCTCCCTGCTGCGGTCGCCGAGGCGCTGCTGGATGGTCGTCGCCCGCTGGCACGGCACGAGGGCTTCGCCAGGGGAGCCCGCAGCCCGGAGGACCCGGCAGCGTTCCAGCAGCCAGTGCGCCTCGTGCGCCTCGTTGCCGCGCGCACGCGCGAGGTCGAGAGCGTGGTCGATGTGCGCTGCTGCCCGATCGACCCGTCCCAGTTCGCGTTCCACCCGGCTGGTCAGGTACAACGCATTGCCCTCGGCGGCGTAGTCGTCCTCCCCGCTGAAGATGGCCCGTGCCTCGTGCAGCAGCTCCGCCGCCTCGTCGTACCGGGTCAGTTCGATGTGGACTTCAGCGAGGTTGGCCAGGACGAGCGCTTTCCAGTAAGCGTCCTCCTGCCCTCGCAGCAACGCGGTTGCTTCCTGGAACGCGCGCTGCGCGGCGGCCAGTTCGCGGCGGCGCAGGTGGAGCAATCCGAGACCGTTGAGGGCGATCGCCTCGCCGAGGTTGTCGCCGAGTTCACGCCGGAGCGAGAGAGCAGCCAAGTGGTACTCCTCGGCCTCGTCGAGCTGCCCGGACTGCGTGTACGCCATCGCGAGGCTGTCGAGCAACTCCGCTTCGCCCATCTGGTCGCCCAGAACTCGCGCCGATTCCAGACCCACATGCCCGGTGGAGATCCAGTCGCCGAACGGGTTGAAGGTCATGTAGACGCCTCGCAACGTCGCGGGCAACTGCCATGCGATCTGGTGAAGTCCGGCTTCTGCGGCGGCTCGAGTCGCCGCGACCAGGAAAGGGCGCTCGGATTCGTACCAGCTCAACGCCTCGTCCTCGTCTTCGAACGACGGGGCGTCGATCGCGGGTGCGGAGTCCAACGGCATCCGGGCTTCCCGAGGGCTCAGCAGCTCCCGCACGCGGTCGGCCGCGTGGAGATACCAGGTCAGCACCCGCCGCAGTGCTGCTACCCGGGACTCGGGCGTCTCCTCCTCGCGGGCCTGCTCCGTGGCATAGCTTCGCAGCAGGTCGTGGAGTTGGTAGCGGCCGCGGGAGACCTGCTCCACCAGGTGGGCGTCGGCGAGCGCCTCCAGCCGCTGCCGAGCCTGCCCGTACGACGTGCCGGCGAGGGCCGCCACGGACGACACGCTGAATTCGGGTGCCGGATGCACCCCCAGCAACCTGAAGAGAGCGGCGGCGTCCTCGGGCAACGCCCGGTAGGACCACGCGAACACACTGCGGACAGCGTCGGCCTCGTCGTCGTCGTCGGTGGACAGGGCGTCCCAGAGCCCCGATTCGTCGCGGAGGTCCTCGATCAGTTCGTGGAGTGCCGTGTGCGGTCGGCGTGCCGCTCGTTCCGCGGCGATGCGCAGGGCGAGCGGGAGGTGCGCGCAGAGCCTGGCCAACTCGGCGAGTTCGTCGGGCGAGGCTTCGGGGCGGTAGTCCGCCGTGACGTTGCGCAACAGCGATACTGCCTCGCGTTCGGTCAGGACGCCGAGCGTGACGCGGTGGGCGCCCTCACGGAACACCAGCCCGGACAGATGGCTGCGGCTGGTCACGACCACGAGGCAGCCCGCCGTACCCGGAAGCAACGGGCGCACCTGGCCGGTCGTGGCGGCGTTGTCCAAGATGATCAGCATGCGCCGCCCTGCCAGCAGGGACCGGTACAGCGCGGCCCGGTCGTCGAGATCCGCGGGCACCTCGTCGGCGGGAACGCCGAGCGCCCGCAGGAAGCGGTCGAGCACCTGTTCGGGCGTAGCCCGCGGGCCGGGGTCGTAACCGTGGAGGTTCGCGTACAGATGCCCGTCCGGGAACTGGCTGCTGACCTGGTGCGCCCAGTGCACGGCGAGCGAGGTTTTGCCGACACCGGCCGTACCGGCGATCACGCACACCGCGACCACCATGGGTTCGGCGGAGTGCCCGGTGAGTACCTTGTTCAGCCGGCGCAGCTCCTCCTCGCGGTTGACGAACGACCGAACGCCAGCCGGAAGCTGGCGGGGTGGCACCCGGTCTCGTCGGGTGCCACCGCCGTGGAAGTGGACCCCGCCGTGCACGTCCCTGGCCTGGAGGACATCTGCCGCGGAGCCGGACAGCTCCGAGTGCGTAGCCCCGGTCTGCTCCTCCTCGTCGTCAGGATTCC
>NZ_BMMT01000020.1 GCF_014646075.1 Saccharopolyspora thermophila | reverse complement strand
GCGCCGCGGAGCTGGCCAACACCATCAGCACCGTCGTGACGATCATGGGCGAGGTCGTCTCCTTCGTCCGCGAGTTCGTCCGAGACCTGGTCGCCGACTGCATCTCCCGGCTCATCACCTACGCCCTCGAGGCTCTGTGCACCCTCGGCCTGGGCACGCCGGTGATCGTGGCGCAGGCGACGTCGTTCATCTCCAAGACGGTCTCCAAGATCACCGAGATCGTGCAGAAGCTGACCAAGACCATCAAGAACGTGGCGCCGAAGCTGAGCAAGATGGTCGAGGTCTTCGCCAAGATCATCAAGAAGCTCGGCGACGTCCCGGACAAGGTCGCCGAGAAGGCGTGGAAGAAGTTCGACGACGTCTTCGGCACCAACATCGTCGGCAAGCACAACGCCAAATTCGGCGGCGGAACCCCGGGCAGCCCCGGTGGAGACGGCTCGGACGGCGGCCCGGGCGGTTCCGGTGACCGGCCGGGATCGGGATCCGGTGACGGGTCCGATTCGGGGTCCGGCAGCGGCTCCGGTGACGGCTCGGACGGCGGCTCCGGTTCAGGTTCCAGTGACGGGTCCGATTCGGGTAACAACTCCGGTCCGGGTAACAACTCGGGCTCAGGCAACAACTCCGGCTCGGGCGACAGCACGGGGTCGGGCACCAAATCCGGCGGCGATACCAGCACCGACTCCCGGACCAGCACCACCAACCCCGGGTCGCCCCGTTCCGACGGAGGCTCGCCCAGCAGCCCCGACTCGACCCCGCGATCCACTTCGGACACTGATGTGCCGAGCTCGACCGGGGGCTCCTCGACCACCTCGAGCCCCGGCGGCTCCAGCTCCGGCGGGCACCCGAGCGCTCCGGACGGTGGCCGCACCGTGACGTTCTCGGGCGACCTGTCCAGCGGCCCAAGCCCCACGCCGAGCCCCGGCCCCTCCAGCACCCCGAACGGTGGCGGCTGGCATACCCCGGACTCGGGCAGCACCCCGAGCGGTTCCCACATCTCGACCTCTGGCGGTGGCCCGAGCGGGAGCGGATCTCACACCTCCGGCCCGGACTCGGGAGGAACACCGAGCGGCGGAGGCAGGTCCCACACCTCCGGCCCGGACACCGCGAGCACGCCGAGCGGCGGCGGAAGCAGCCCGTCGAGCGGCGGCTCCGGCGGCGGGTCGCACACGCCGTCCACACCGAGCCAGAACACCCCGTCCAGCACCACATCGTCCAGTGTGGACGCCCCCGCGTCCCAAGTCCCGCAGGCACCGGCCCCGAGCACTCCCCGCGTCGACCAGCCCGCGGCCAGCACCACCGGCGGCCCGGTGGGAGGCCCGATGGGCGGCCCGGTCGGCGGCCCCGGCGGTGCCGCAACCCCGCACCCGGCCGGAGGCCGCCCAGGCGCTGCCGGCGGCTGGACCGGAACCCCGGGCAGCCCAGGCGCAGCCGGACGCCCACCGTCATCACCGGACACCCCACGCGGCCCGGACCCGAGCGGCCCGCGTCCCACCGGCACAACTCCGCGCGGAGCCGATGCCCCGCATCGTCCGGGCGGCGGTTCGCCCACCACGCCACGTCCTGGCGCCGCGCCTGACGGCCCGTCTGCGCGTCCCGGCGGTTCACCGAGCCCGGAGGTGCCGCGCCCCCGATACCCCGACGGCAGTGCACCGAACACGCCCGGCACACGGACCGACGCGCCGAACCACCAACCGACGAGCCCGAGCGGCCCTGGCCAGCGTCCGGACGGCAACGCCCCGGGTTCGCCGAAGTCGCCTGATCCTGCGAAGACGCCCGACTCGACGAAAACGGACCCCACCAAGGCGCCGGACGGCGACAAGGCACCGGACTCGACGAAGCGGCCGGACGCCGACGACGCGCCCGACAGGCCGAAGGACGCAACGGAGTCGCAGTCCGGGCCGGACGCGCCGAAGGACGGTGCGGACAAGCCCAACGGCCCGGATGCCGACAAGCCGGAGCCGGGCACGCCGGAGTACGACCAGAAGATCAACGACGGCGTCGACAACCTGAAGCAGACCGACGCGGGCGTGTCGGGTCACACCGACCCGAACATGCAGGATCTCGCCAGCAGAGTCCCCAACGACGGCAAGCACTTCACCGTTGACGCCCACCACACCCCGGACGGACTCAGGATCGGCGGCCGCAACTACTCGCCGGATGAGCTGGCCGACGTACTCCGCCGCTCCGGCTGGGACGGCAAGAGCCCGATTCGCCTGATCAGCTGCGACTCCGGCGACTTCGCCAGCGATCTGGCGAAAAAGCTGGGCGTGGACGTCACCGCGCCGAACGGGAAAGCCTGGTCGGACGGCAGCGGCAACGTCTTCTCCAGCAGCACAGCACCGGACGGTGGCCCCACCTGGCCCCCGGACGGCGGCTGGGAAACCCACAGCCCCGACGGCACCAAAGCCCCGGCCAGCGACGACGGCTTCCACCCGTCCCGCAACGGCGAAGACCCCGGCGAACGCCCGGACGATGCCCAGATGCGGGACGCCAGCAACCGCCTTCCCGAAGAGGAGATCGACAAGCGGCAAGAAGCCCTTCCGGAGAAGTACTACCTCTACGACGGCGGGAGAGAAGCTCGCTTGCGCTCGGGTGAATCCGGGCCACCCCTGCGGTGGGACGAAAACGCGAACGACGGCAACGGAGCCTGGGTTGAGCGCGAAGGAACGCTGGAACCGACACCCGACACGCCGGACCACCTCCGCGACGACAACAAATTCATGGAATACGTCTACGAGGGCAAGCGTCCGGCATTTTCGGCGTCCACCAAGTACGCTGTCTACCGCAACACCGAGATGAACGTGGACGGCTCGTACCGGTGCGCCGTGTCCGACCGGCCGATCCCCGTCGTCAAGGGACCCGACGGCAATCCGCAGTTCTACAAGATCGTGGGCGAGGGCGCGGACCAAAGGCGAGTGGAAACATCTCCCCCGGACTGGTATCTGCGGGACGAAGAACCCCCGGCTCCGCCGCACGAGAAATTTACGCTGCCGGAGCCCGGCGTTTCCCACATGGGCCACGAAAACGGCTACGAGTACTGGCGCCAACGGCACTTCGCGCTCAACCATGAAATGACGATCGACCAGTACGAGCAGATGTACGACCACCCGGGACACTACCGCCTGGAACTCAAGGAGGAAAACGAAGCCCACGGCCACGAGTCGACCGATGCGGGATATGGTCACTACCCGGAGCTCTACCGAAACCTGTTCCCGAACGACACGCTGACACCCATCAGGCTCGCCCCCACCGACGAAGGGGAGATCGTCAAGGGAACACCAAAGCTCGGCGACCCCCGACGCTGATACGCTTCTACCCACAGCCAAAAATTCCCGCGATTCGCACACTGCCAGGCAACGATGGGAGCTCCCGTGACGAACACCCAGCCGTCCCGCGAAATCCTCGACCACTTCGAGCGGCGCCTGGGCCCGGTCCAACGAGTCGAGTCGGCCAGATCGGAGCAAGGCGAAAACCGAGGCTACGACCTCGTGTTCTACGAGAACGACGAGCCGCCGATCACCACGGTCGCCACCAACGGCCTTCGATTCCAGTCGATCACCTCGATGCTGCCCGAGGAGCTCGTCTGCTCGCTCCGCTCCGAGCAGAAGCACATCGCCCAGTACCTGACCGACTCGATCGCCTCGCTCATCATCAAGAACAGGCGGGGCATGGAGTACGGGGCGATATTCCAGAACGATCAGCCGATCATCGAGGAGACGCAGATCATCGGGGTCATCGCGCACACCAGCCCGCTGTTCGACGAGGCATTCAACCTGTTCCCGAACGCGACCGCGCCGACCCTGCAGATCATCTCGCTGGTGCCCATCACCGCGCCCGAGGTCGACTTCGTCCGAAGCGAGGGGGCGGACATGCTCTTCGAGGTCTTTCACCTGAACCGGACAAACATCCTCGACGTTCGCCGTCGCTCCGCGGTCTAGGGCGACAGCACGGCACCACGTGGTCGACGCGGGGTGATCTCGCCGACCGCGCAGATGACCCCGAACCGCCCAGCCTGTCGCTCCTTGGGGTGATCGGCACTGTCGGATCGTGGTTCGTGGCTGTGCAGTGATGACGGGTGGGAGGCGAGCATGCCTGGACGGGACTTCTGCGACGCGGGGCGTCAGTATCGCGCTGGGCGCCAGCAGAGCAGCACACAAGGGAGCGCTGGCGAGTGATCAGGGAAATTTCCAGGCACGAGATCGACCTCTCAGCGGCAAATGCTCAAGTGGAGTATTTTTCGGAGGACATCGATCTCTACGTCGGCGCACTTCCCAGAACGAACAGCGCCGTCGGGACGCTGTTCAGTTCGGCCCGGAGCCTTCTTCACTGCCGATGCGCCATTGATCCGACAGCCAGTACACCAGAAACCAAGCAGATCTTTCAACTTGCAATGGAAGCAGGCGCGGCAATATTCAGCGCGGCGCAGGACACGGAGGGCAGAACGCCCTGTCGGATCGGAGGGCAAACAGTGGAGCTTTCCGGCGCCGAGCTGCTTCGCTACGCAAGTGCGGCAAACTGGTTGAATTCCATTTTCCTTGCCATCATCACACGGAACGGCGAAGCTATCAACGCGATCAATGCCACACCACCCAGCCTGCTCCAGGGAACAGAGTCCACTTATCCTCCGTACATCTATTCCTGGTGCGAAACAATCCGAAGGTTTGTCGCACGCGAGTCCGGGGCAGCAGAGGCGCTCCACGAGGCCATCGCCGCAACAGATCCGGAACAACTCGACCCACGGACTCGCGATTACACCCTTCGCATCGTCGTCCCGCAGATGCGGATGTTCCATTATCTGATCAGCTCCAGCGACGCGTCTGAATTCAATTCAGCTGTCTCCGATGCGCTGGAAGCGCACAAAGCCTTCTGGAGCGCGAACGCGGACAAGGCAGCCGACCCCGAAGGTTACCTCGCGCTGGGACCGCTGGCACTGAGCTGCATCGCCCGGGACGTTGGCATACCCATCGAGGTCAACTCGGAGTACCTTCCCCGGGAAGCACTGGCTGACGACCTGCGGCCGTAGTTGGTCTTCGTGGAAGCTCCCGTGACGAACCCCAGCCACCCCGCGAAACATCGCTCCGCGGTCTAGGGCGGCACCGCTGGCGCCACGTGGTCGACGCGGGGTGATCCCGCCGACCGCACAGATGACCCCGAACAGCCCAGCTCATTGCTCCGTTCGGACGCAATCCGGGACCCCATGGCACCGGGCGAAAAACGCGAGCGTCATTCTCGTACAGCCGTCCCGAGAGCGCGGTCCCGTCGGGTCACCGGTTGGTGACCTGGGGTGATCGGCGCTGTCGGGTCGTGCTTCGTGGCTGTGCAGTGATGACGGGTGAAAGGCGAGCATGTCTGGACGGGACTTCTTCGACGCGGGGCGTCAGGATCTCGCTGGGCGCAATGCCGCGCTGCGGGACCAGATCGACAGCATGCTTTCTGACCTGCGTAGACGCACCGCCGAGATCCAGGAGGCGCAGGCCGAGGCCGCGCGGCGGACCTTCGAGGTGTCGTCCGACGACGGGATGGTCACCGTTCGGGTCGACGCGACCGGGACCGTGCAGGAGGTGCTGCTGTCCCCCAAGGCGTTCGAGCGCAGCACACCCGAGAAGCTCGCGCGCACCATCACCAGCGTCGTCCGCGAGGCATCCGGCACCGCGCAGCGCGAGCTGCAGAGCCGGTTCGCGCCGATGGCCGACACCTCCGGCGTTCCCGAGGTGCCGGGCCTGCCGTCGCTGCAGGGCCTGGTGACCAGCGGGCCGCTCGTCGAGCCGCCGGACCCCGCCCAGGAGCGTGAGCAGCGGCGCAACGCCGACTCTCCCGCCACGCAGCGCAAGCAGCCTTCGCGGGTGGACGCCACGCCCGCCGACGAGTGGGACGACTGGGACTGGGACGACAACCGACGAGGGGGCCGCCGATGACCGGGATGCGGATGCAGCCCGAGGAGATCCGCTCGGGCGGCAAGAAGATCGGCGACTCCGGTGACGACCTGGACCAGGTGCTGTCCAAGCTGAAGTCCGCGCTGGACGCCGAGGGCGAGTGCTGGGGCAACGACGAGGCCGGGCAGAACTTCGCCAAGGACTACACCAAGGGCCGCGACAGCGTGCTGAAGAGCCTGCAGAAGGTCATCAAGGCCCTCGGTGACATCGACGACAATCTCAGGGCCACCGCGGACGACACCGAGTCCGGCGACGCCCGCTCGGCTGCCGACATCCGCAGGTCCGGCGCGAACATGCCCTCGTAGGGAGTGGAGCTTTCGTGAGCATCGAAATCCCCGACGAGGTCAAGTGGCTGCTGCCCATCGTCGTCGGCGAATCCTGGCCGGAAGGCGACGAGGACAGCATGCGCCGGATGGCGGACGCGTGGCGCGCCGCAGCCGACGGCATCGAGAACGTCCGGTCCGCCGCCAACCGCGGCGCCGAACAGGCCAAGGGCGCGATGGAGGGCAAGACCGCCGACGCGTTCACCAAGCTGTGGCAGGACATCGGTGACGGCGGCGAGGCCGCCCTGCCGAAACTGAAGGAGGCGTGCGAGAAGCTCGCCAAGTCCTGTGACGACGCCGCGCTGGAGGTCGAGCACACCAAGCTGACCATCATCGCGTCGCTGGTCGCGCTGGCCATCCAGATCGCCGCGATGATCGCCGCCGCGCCGGTCACCTTCGGCGCCTCGACCGCCGGGATCGCCGCCGCGCAGGCCGTGACCCGCACGGTCGTGATGCAGATCTTCCGTCAGCTGGTGATCAGCATCGCCAAGAACGTCGCCATCGAGATCGCCACCTCCGTCGCGATCGAGTTCGCGGTGCAGGGCGTGCAGATCGCCTCCGGTGAGCGCGATGGCTTCGACGGCGGCAAGTTCAAGGAGGCCGCGATCAGCGGCGCCATCGGTGGTGCCGTCGGCGGTGTCTTCGAAGGCGTCGGAAAGGGCCTGGGCCGCGGCGCCGGCGAGGCGGTCGGCGACGCCGCTGGCGGAGCCGCTGGGGCGGCCGGTCGCGCGGCGGGCGAGGCCGCAGGCGAAGCCGCCGGTGAGGCGGCGGAGAGCGCCGCCAAGGCGCTCGGCAAGACAGCACTGAAGGAAGGCGTGCTGGGTGCCGCCGAAGGCGCCGTCGGCAGCGCCGCGGAACAGTTGATCATGGAAGGCAAGATCGACTGGGGGGACGTCGGCAAGGGCGCGTTGTCCGGCGGTGTGACCGGCGCCGGGATGGGCGCAGCCGGCGAGGCACTGGGTCGGGCGGGCGACGTCGACGTGCCCGACACCGACGGCATCGGCGACTCCCGGAGCTCGGGCTCCGGGACCAGGACGGCGGGAACCAGCGGCGACTCGGGTTCCCCGTCGTCGGGTGGTGACTCCGGTTCCGCTGGCAGCGGTTCGGGTTCGTCCGGTGGTTCGTCGGGTGCTGACACGACGTCGGCCAGTTCTGCTGACTCCGCCGCGCCTTCCGGTGGCGGATCGTCCTCTTCGGACGCTTTGAGCGGCGGTGGTTCGCACTCCGACTCGGGTTTTTCCGCACGCAGCTACTCGTCCGGAGGCAGCGGGGACGCCGGCACGAGTCACGCATCGGGTGGCAGCAACCCCGACTCCGGTAGCACCAGCCGCGCATCCAGCAGCGACTCGTCGGGGATCGGAAGCCACAGCTCCGGCGGCGGGCACCACTCGTCCGGTGGCGATTCCTCCGGCGGGGGTTCCGGCTCGTCCAGCACCAGCCACGGCGGATCCTCCGCCGGGTCGTCGGGTGGGGGAACCCACTCCTCCTCCAGCGGCAGCGCGAGCCACGCGGCCGGTGGTGACTCATCGGGAGGCAGCGCCACCCACTCGAGCGGTGGCGCCGGCCAGTCGTCCGAGGCGTCCGGCGGCGGAATCTCCCACGGTGGCGGCACGTCCGGTGGTGGCACGTCCTCGGGCGGCGGGTCGCACTCGTTCGGCGCTGATCGCTCGACGAGCACCCCCGCCAGCACCTCAGCCTCCAATGTGGACGCTCCAGCGGCATCGGGGGTCCCCGGTGCGGCGGGTCCGATGCCCGCAGCCAATGCGCCGCGCGCCGACCAGCCGGCTCCTGCCGGTGGCGCCGCCGTGGGCGGCGGGATGGCCGGGCCGGGCGCGCCCGGCGCCGCCGGAGGGCCCCCGGCCGCGGGTGGTGGATCAGCTCGTCCGGGCAGCGGCGGCTGGACCGGCACCCCGGGGTCACCCGGTGCCGCGGGTCGCCCGCTTGGCGGCGACACCGGTGCGCACCCGAATCCCGGTCGCCCCGATGCGCGCCCGAGCGCAGGCGACCGCCCCGGCGGACCGAACCGCCCCGACAGTCCCCGCACTTCCGAGCATCCGACCAGCGCGGCGACTCGCGGCCCCGCGCCGTCGGATGCGCCGCTGCGTCCCCGCGGCGGGCCGGACGGACCCGGTGTGCCGCACCAGCGCATCCCGGACGGCACCCCGCCACGCCCGCACGAGCCGAACGCGGTGGGAACGCACCGAGCCGGTGGCCCGTCGCCGCAGCGCCCGGACGGGGTGACTCCTCGCCCCAACGGCTCGCCGCGCCCGGACACCGCGCGGCCTGATGGGCCGACGCGTCCGGACGGGCCGACGCGCCCCGGTACGGAGCAACGCCCGAACGGTCAGCCGACGCCGGACCGCCACGGCACCCGCCCGGACAGCGCCACGCCGGACGGACGCCATGCCGACACCCGCGGGCCGCGGCCCGACGCCGACGGTCCCGCACACCCGAAGGACGCGAGCCCGGACGGTAGGCCCGACCACCGGCCCGAGCCCAACACCCCGGGCACCGACCCGCGGCACCATCATGACGGCGACGCCGACCCCGGCACCCCGGAGCGCCAGCGCCAGATCGACGAGGCCGAGGCGCAGCGCCGGTCGACGCCCAGCGGATCGTCGTTTCACACCGACCCGAACATGCGCGAGCTCGCGCAGCGGGTGCCCGACGACGGCGTGCACCACACCGTGGACGTGCACGCGCTGCCCGACGGCCGCGTCCGTATCGGCGACCGCACGTTCAGCGCGCAGGAGTTCGCGGACATGCTGCGCCGCGACCCGGCCTGGGACGGAAAACCGATCCGCCTGTTGTCCTGCGACGCGGGCACCAGCGGCCTGGCCCGCGACCTCTCCCGCGAGCTGGGCGTGCCGGTGACGGCGCCCCGCGGCCTGGCCTGGACCGACGGCAACGGCCGCGTCTTCGCCAGTGACATGGGCTCCGACGGCCGCCCGGGCTGGCCCCCGAACGGTGGCTGGGACACCCACCACCCGGACGGCACCACCACCCCGGCCAGCAACGACGGCTTCCACCCATCCCGTGACGGCGAAGACCCGGGCCACGCCCCCGACGACGCCGAAGCGCGGGGCGACCGCAGCGGTTGGGACATCAGCGAACAGGAGAAAGCCGGGGCCGAGGACCCGTACCACAGGCCGTACATCCCCAAGGACCCGCAGCACGGCTTCCACCTGGAGGACATCGACGAGAGTCGCGTCACCCGGAACGACGACGGCCTCATCGAGACGATCGACGGCAAACCGGTTTACCAGTACACGCGCGAGGCGATCGAGAACCGGCAGCAGAGTATCCGGGACGCGATCGAGGAGAACCGCAAGGTCAAGAACCCGAAGAAGGCGCCGTTCGCCGAGGTCGGGGAGAACCGGGCCCCGCACAGCTACAAGTCGCTCGGCACCAAGGGCGGTGCGGTCAACGCCATCGTGATCGACCGCCGGTACGGCATCGTCTACGAAGGCATCAACGGCGTCCAGGGCAACACGGTTCCGACCAGCACGACGACGGCCGACGGCAGGCCCGCGACCGCGCTGGACAGCGAGGGCAGGAAGTTCACCCTCACCGAGGACGACCTGCTGCATCCCGCGCTGCGCGAGCACATCTCCACCATGGCCGAGAACCCCGGCCGGCCGCTGTCCGAGATCGAACCGGGTGAGTTCCCCCACCGCGATCTTCCGCACCGGCACGGCGAGGTCAAGGCGCTGGACGGCATCCTGAAGCGACGGGAGGAAATCGCGGCCGCGCGCGCCCGCGAGACCGGGGAAGGCATCGACCGCATCGAGACCGTCACCCGCGGCGGCCGCGAGGTCGAGATCATCCGGATCAAACCGGACGAACTGCAGAGCGTGGTGGACGACCTGTTCGTCGACGCGCGCTTCACGTTCAAGGACGACCCGCTCGACGTCGCACCGTGCTGCGCGAACTGCGCGCGGATCGTCAGCGGCCCGAACTCGCTGCCCGCGAACGTCCGCGACGCCGCCGACCTGTCGCACGGCGCGCAGATGGGGCCCGGCGGGTTCACCGCGGGTGTCCACACCGACAAGAACAACCTGGATCCGGATGTGAAGAACCCCAACCGGAAACACACCGGCATCGCCAACCCCGACTACAATGAGACGTTCGACAGACAGCAGGAAGAACGCGCCAAACAGGAGGCGCAGCGGCGGGCCAGAGCCGAGGAAGCCAAGCGGCAGACCGGACAGTCGGAGGGTTCCAGTTGATCCGCGTGAACGAGGACGAGCTCGACAGCGAGCCGTACGGTCCGGTTCTCTACCAGGGGGCGCGGTTCACGGGGGAGGCCGAGGACCGGCTGCCTGACGGCACCCTCGTCTCGCTGACGACCTACGTCAACGGCCTGCAGGACGGCCCGGACAAGGAGTGGTACAACGACGGCAGCCTCCGGTCGGAAGGCCAGTTCCGGCAGGGCGTGGCCGTCGGTGTGCACCGCACCTGGGACCCGGACGGCAACCTGGTCCGCGAGGTCGAGTTCAGCGACGGCGGTCGCATCCTCCGCCGCCGCGGCTTCGACACGGCCGGGAACGTGACGTGGGAGGATGCGGGCTGAGCTTCTCCTGCGACGCAGGCGCATCCGCCGACCGTGATCCCGGGCGGCGCGAGTCAGGTCTGGCGGCGCGCCAGGTGATCCGCCGTCCGCGTCGTCTCCGGGAGGCGGTATCGGGGGGCCAGGCGGAGGACGAGGTCACAGGCTGCTTCGAGGGTGTAGCGGTGGCCGACCGAGACGAAGACCGGCTTCACTCCCCGCTGCGTTCGCAGGGCCCGTCCGACGATGTCGTCGTCCATGCGCAGCGGGGACCAGGCTCCGCGTTCCTCGCCCGGAGGCTCGTAGCGGCCCATGGCCGTCTTGCCCACCCCGATGCTTGGGATGTCCGTCAGAATCCCCAGGTGGCAGGCCAGGCCGAAGCGGCGGGGATGCGCCAGACCCTGGCCGTCGCAGACGAGGACGTCCGGTGCTGCGGACAGCTTTTCCAGAGCTCGCAGCAGTGGTGGGGCTTCGCGGAACGCGAACAGGCCGGGGACGTAGGGGAATTCGGCCTTGCCGGTGACCACCGCAGTGTCCACAACGGACAGCGAGGCGACGTCGAGGACCGTGACCGCCGCGACCAGCTCGTCCGACTCCTCGCGGTAGTCGACATCGAGCCCGGCCGCCGTGCGCACCTCCGCAGGAGCGGTGTCGGTCCGCACCAGCGAGCGCAGCTGCTCCTGGATCGCCTCGGCTTCGGGCTCCGTCGACGGCCAGGGGTGCGGTTCGCGAATCCGGATCACGCACCGATCGTAGGCGCCCGCCACCCCGCAGCTGGGTGACGGGCGCCGTCCGGCCCTGGATCAGTCGAAGCGCGGCGACTCCGTTCGGGTGCGCTTGAGCTCGAAGAAGTACGGGTAGCTGGCCAGCGCCACCGCTCCGTCGAACATCTTCACCGCGTCCTCGCCACGCGGGATGCGCGTGAGCACCGGGCCGAAGAACGCCACCCCGTCGACGTGGATCGTCGGCGTGCCGACCTCGTCGCCGACCGGGTCCATGCCCGCGTGGTGGCTGGCCCGCAGCTCCTCGTCGTACTCGGTGCTGCCGGCCGCCTCCGCCAGCGACGCCGGCAGGCCCACCTCGGCCAGCGATTCGGCGATCACCTGCTGGTAGTCCTTGATGCCGCGGTCGTGCAGCCGGGTGCCCATCGCCGTGTACAGCGGCTCCAGGACCTCCTCGCCGTGGTGCTTGGCCGCGGCGATGGCGACGCGCACCGGGCCCCACGCCTTCTCCAGCAGCTCGAGGTAGTCCTCCGGCAGGTCACGGCCCTCGTTCAGCACCGACAGGCTCATGACCCGGAAGTGCAGGTCGATGTCGCGGTGCTTGGCGACCTCCAGGATCCAGCGCGACGACACCCAGGCGAACGGGCAGGCCGGGTCAAAGTAGAAGTCCACCCGAGGGCGGGTAGCGGTGCTCATCAAGCCTCCAGTGTTACGAAGTCCGGTGGCGGACGCGTTCCGGCGCGCCCCACCATGGGTATCAACCCCGGTAGGGCCCGTTGTCTTCCCGCCCACCCGACACGCCGACGCCGAGCCCGGACCCCGCCCGGCGGCGCGCCCGTACCCGAACGTGATTTGATGCCTCCGCCAGGTGCCGCCCCCGCGGCCCCGGCGTCCCCTGTCCCCGAGAGCAACGAGGTGATCCGTGGCCCCGCCGAACCTCACCCGCGACCAGGCCGAACAGCGCGCGGCGCTGCTGTCGGTCCAGTCGTACGTGATCGAACTGGACCTCTCCGCCGGCGCGGGTGGGCCGGACGTGGAGACGTTCGGTTCCACCACCACGGTGCGGTTCCGCAGCAACGAGGCGGGCGCCGACACCTGGATCGACCTGGTGGCCGACCGCGTGCACAGCGCCGTGCTCAACGGCGTCGAACTCGACGTCTCCGACTACGACGAGTCCACTGGCATCCGGCTGCCGAACCTGGCCACCGAGAACGAGCTCGTGGTGCGCGCCGACTGCGCCTACACCAACACCGGTGAGGGGCTGCACCGTTTCATCGACCCGGTCGACGGCGGCGTGTACCTCTACAGCCAGTTCGAGACCGCCGACGCCAAGCGCATGTTCGCCTGCTTCGACCAGCCGGACCTCAAGGCGACCTACCAGATCACGGTGGACGCCCCCGCCGACTGGAAGGTGATCTCGAACGCCAGCGCCGAGACCACCGACCGCCCGGACGGGACCCGGCGCCACGAGTTCGCGACCACCCGGCCGATGTCGACCTACCTCGTCGCGCTGGTGGCCGGCCCCTACGCCGAGTGGCGCGACGTCTTCCCCGGCGAGGACGGGCAGGACGACATCCCGCTGGGTATCTACTGCCGGGCCTCGCTGGCCGAGCACCTCGACGCGGAGCGGCTGTTCACCGAGACCAAGCAGGGCTTCCGCTTCTACCACAAGGCGTTCGGGGTGCCCTACCCGTTCGGCAAGTACGACCAGTGCTTCGTGCCGGAGTTCAACGCGGGCGCGATGGAGAACGCCGGGTGCGTGACGTTCCTGGAGGACTACGTCTTCCGGTCGAAGGTCACCGGCTACCTCTACGAGCGGCGCTGCGAGACCGTGCTGCACGAGATGGCGCACATGTGGTTCGGCGACCTGGTGACCATGCGCTGGTGGGACGACCTGTGGCTCAACGAGTCGTTCGCCACCTGGGCCAGCGTGCTCGCGCAGGTCGGGGCCACCGAGTACGACCACGCGTGGACGACGTTCGCCAGCGTGGAGAAGTCGTGGGCCTACCGACAGGACCAGCTGCCCTCCACGCACCCGGTGGCCGCCGACATCCCGGACGTGCAGGCCGTGGAGGTCAACTTCGACGGCATCACCTACGCCAAGGGCGCCTCGGTCCTCAAGCAGCTCGTGGCCTACGTGGGCCTGGAGAACTTCCTGGCCGGGCTGCGGGTCTACTTCGACCGGCACGCCTGGGGCAACGCCACCCTCAACGACCTGCTGCGGGCGCTGGAGGAGGCGTCGGGCCGCGACCTGTCGTGGTGGAGCGCGCAGTGGCTGGAGACCACCGGCCTGAACATGCTCCGCCCCCGGTTCAGCACCGACGACGAGGGCCGGTTCACCTCCTTCTCGGTCGTGCAGACCGGCGCCCGGCCGGGTGCGGGCGAGCTGCGCACCCACCGGCTGGCCATCGGCGTCTACGACGACGAGGACGGCAAGCTGGTGCGCAAGCACCGCGTGGAGCTCGACGTCACCGGCGAGCGCACCGAGGTGCCCGACCTGGTCGGCGTGCGCCGCGGCAAGCTGGTGCTGGTCAACGACGACGACCTGACCTATTGCTCGCTGCGCTTCGACCCCGACTCGCTGGCCACCCTCATCGACCGCATCGGCGACATCGCCGAGTCGCTGCCGCGCGCACTGTGCTGGTCGACCGCGTGGGAGATGACCCGCGAGGCGGAGCTGAAGGCGCGTGACTTCGTCACCCTGGTGCTGGGCGCCTCCGCCGACCGCGGGATCGGCGCGGAGAGCCAGATCGGCGTGGTGCAGCGGGTGCTGCTGCAGACCCAGACGGCGCTCGCGTCCTACGTGGACGAGTCGTGGCAGGCGGAGGGCTGGCGGCGGTTCAGCAGCAGGCTGTTCGAGCTGGCGCGCAACGCCGAGCCGGGCTCGGACCACCAGCTGGCGTTCGTCAACTCGCTGGCGGGTTCGGTGCTGTCCGCCGACCAGCTCGCGGAGCTGCGCGGCTGGCTGGACGGCTCGGCACCGCTGCCCGGTCTGACCGTGGACACCGACCTGCGCTGGCAGCTGCTGCAGGCGCTGGTGGCGCACGGCGCCGCTGGTGAGGCGGAGATCGACGCCGAGCTGGAAAAGGACCAGACCGCGACCGGTCGCCGACGGGCGGAGCGGGCGCGGGCGCTGATCCCGACGCCGGAGTCCAAGGAGAAGGCGTGGCAGCGCGCCGTGCACGACGACCAGCTGCCGAACGCGGTCAGCGACGCGATCATCGCCGGTTTCCAGCACCCGGCCCAGCGCGGGCTGCTCGCGCCGTATGTGAGCCGGTACTTCGAGGAGATCGACGAGGTGTGGCAGCGTCGCTCCAGCGAGCGGGCGCAGCCGACGGTGATCGGCCTGTTCCCGTCGTGGGCGGTCGCCGACGACACCGTCGCCGCCTCGGACACGTGGTTGGCAGGGGAGCACGCCCCGGCGCTGCGCCGCCTGGTCTCGGAGGGGCGCGCGGGCATCGTCCGGGCCCTCGCCGCACGCGAGTTCGACCGCTCCTGACCCCGGAAGGGTGATGGATGACGGGCGCCGTCGACCGAGTTGCCCGGCCGACAGGCGCCCTTCACCCGTTCTGCGCCGCGCACGGTTCGTGTTCGATCGTGCACGCGTCGTAAGCTGCTGCGGGTGGAGCCGTCGGCAGCGTGGGAGCGGCGATGCCCGAGTTGATCTCTGCGATCGCCCAGTTGTTGTGGCCGTTGATCGCCCTGATGGCGATATTCGTGTTCCGGCGGGCCATCGGACGGGTGCTGAAGACCGCCGAGCGGCGGGAGCTGGAGTTCGAGATCGGCGGCCAGAAACTGACCCTGCACGAGCTGAACGACCAGCAGACCGAGATGATCCAGGACCTCCAGCGGCAACTGAGCATGCTGAGCCGGCAACTGGAGGACCGCGACCGGGTCAGCTCGGTGCTAACGGCCCCAACGGCGCCGCTGCCGGTGCCGGCCCTGCCCGAGGAGGCGGGGATCTCCGGCAACGGCAACGGTGACGGCGAGATCTCCGGTACCGAGGAGGGTGAGCTGCCGCCGACGCGGGCTCCGGTGGGCCCCGAGCCGTTCGCCGTGCTGTGGGTGTCGGAGAAGCCGGAGACGCACGCGATCCTGGTCGAGCAGCTGCGCAACAACGGGGTCCGGGTGACCACGGTGACGACCACCGACCAGGCGCTGGCGGAGCTCTCGCAACGGCCGTACCGGCTGATCGTGGAGGACATGGGCCGCAAGGAGAACGGCCGCTGGCGGCCGGACGCGGGGCTGGCGCTGCTGGACGAGCTGCGCGACCTCGGCGTGGACACCCCGGTGATCGTCTACAGCAGCGAGCAGGCCCAGCTGCGGTACGGCGAGCAGGCCCGGCAGTGCGGCGCGGTCGGCACGACGTCGTCGGCCTACGAGATGTTCAAGAACTTCCAGAGCTTCGGCCTGCTCTGACGGGCTCCCGGACGTCTTCCGCAGAAGCGCAGAAGGCGTCCGGGGAACCCGCGGAGCTCTCTCAGTGGTGGGCGGCGCGGGATGCCGCGTAGCTGGTTCCGGCGGTGTCGGCCAGCATCCGCAGGGCGCCGATCAGGCCCTCGATCAGCTCGCCTTCCTTGAAGGAGGCCACCATGCTCATCGCGGCCAGCTGGCAGCTGCGGTCGGGGATGCGCCGGAACGCCTCCTCGCCGGTGACGATCTCGAAGGTGCGCTGCCCCGGCGACACCGCAATCAGCACACCCTCGGCGGCGCGTGCCCCGAGGCTGGCGTGCAGTTCCTCGGCCTGCCTGCGGGTGTCCTCCCCGAGGTCACCGAGGTAGATGGCGAACTCCAGACCGGTGCTGCGACTGGAGAGGGTCAGCGCCTCGTCCAGGCGCGCGAGCTGGCTCGGGCTGAACGGCAGCCGCGGCCGGTCCGGTTCGACGCGCCGCGCGACGGACAGTCGTCCGGTGGCCATCATCGCCTCGCCGTGGCCGAGTTCGGAAGCCTCGGCGGACCGCTCCACGATGTCACCAGTTGCCACGTGCGCCTCCCCGAGCGGTGCTGGGCCGGGCGTTGTCCGCCGCGGCCTCGGAATCGACGTCTGGCACGGCGGTGTTCACCCCAGCGGGGTTGGCGACCCAGAACACCGGCGGGAAGTCCCACTCCTGCCCCACTCGGTAGCGCGGGCGAGTGAGCCTGGGCCACATCGTGATGAGCACGATCAGGCCGTAGATGGCCGCTGGGATCACCGCCAGGACGAGCACAGCTTCCACGACAGTCACGCGAGTACGGTAGCCGATGCACCCGCTCTCATCCCCCACCGACCTGCGGCTGACGCGGGCTGGTTTCGGCGACATCCATATCGACACGACCGAGTGACACGAGTCGGTTACCGAGCGTCGCTTGTCGCCGTTTCCCCAGGTCGGAGTTAATAACGAAACGCGCAAAACTACTTTGCGTTACTAGTCAAGAGTGTTATACCTCACTTAAGGTAACTCGTTCAGAGTAACCAACGCGACCGAATGGAGTCCAACCAGACGGTTGCACTGCGCGGCGACTTGGCGGCTTGTTCCCGGCGATTCCTGATCCTAGTTTTTCACCTGTATGGGTCTTGCATATTTGATCACGCGCGTTCAAAGCAACTTTTGAATGCAGGAGGCACACAATGTCGATCATCGAAACCGCCACTCAGAGCAGCGCCCTCACCCACCCGTTTACCAACCAGCCACTGCTCGAACATGGCGTTCGGATCAGCGGCCGGGAACGCGGCGTGCGCATCAGCAGCGCGCACGGGTTGCGGATCAGCAGCTGCGGACGCGGTGTGCGGATCAGTGGTCGACAGAATGTGCACAGCTCCCACGACGCCCGCACCTCGCGCGGTGTGCGGATCAGCGGAGCGGACCGCGGCGTGCGCATCTCCGGCCGCGACCGCGGGGTACGCATCAGCGGGCAGGAGCGAGGTGTCCGCATTTCCGGCCAGGACCGGGGTGTGCGGATCAGCGGGCAGCAGGGCGCACGGATCTCCCGCGGCGTCCGCATCTCCCGCGGTGTCCGGATCAGCTGCGGGGTGCGCATCTCCGGCCGCGACCGCGGGGTGCGGATCAGCGGGCGGCGGGGCGTCCGCATCAGCTGAGCACCGGTGCGGCACCGGGAGCCGACCCGACCTCGTTGCGGTCCCCGCCCCGGCGCTCAGGCCGCGGACTCACCCAGGTACGGCAGCCACTGCGGGTCCGCCTCGGACAACCCCGCCAGCAGCCGCCAGTGCCGCCCGCGCGGCGCGCGCGGCGCGACCGGCAGACGCCACCCCAGCTCGCTCAGGGTCTTGTCCGCCTTGCGGTGGTTGCACCGGGTGCAGCAGGCGACGCAGTTCTCCCACGTGTGTGGCCCGCCGCGACTGCGCGGAACGACATGATCTATTGTTTCGGCGCGAGCTCCGCAGTACACGCACCGGTAGTTGTCCCGCAGCATGAGAGCCGCTCGGGTCAGCGGCACCCGGCCGCGGTACGGCACCCGCACGAAGTTGCTCAACCGGATGACGGAGGGCACCTCGACGCTGGCGTTGGCGGAGTGGAGCACCATGCCCGCGGAATCGCCGTGCACCACCTCGGCCTTGCCGCAGACGAGCAGGACGATTGCACGGCGCAGGGGTAGTGCGGTCAGCGGTTCGAACGTGGTGTTGAGCAGCAGGACCCTGCGCTTCCGCCACGACGACGCGTGGCCGGGCGGCCGATCGGCCTCCGGCGGGGACGCGCCGGCGCGGCTCGTCGGGCACAGCGGTGCCCGCGACGCGAGGCCAGCGGCCTTCAGCGCCTGTTGTCGGGTCGGTTGTCGGTCAGGCACGCGACCACCTCCACCGGGTTTCGGGCATAGTCGACCACAGAACCCTGCCCGAACGCACGTGTGATTCGCCACGCCACGCCGAACGCGTCGAAACGCGCCTCCATCATCCGCGATCATGCACGGGCGAATCAACAATGATCATCCCGGGTGAACCGCGCCCGGTTCGGCGCAGCTCGTTCCCGCACGATCACCTCCGGTCCCGTTCCGGCACGTATTGTCGCGACCGTGACCGACGTTCGAGCAGCGCTCCCCAGCTACCCCCACGCCGACCGCGACGACATCGTCGAGAACCTGCACGGCCACCAGGTCGCCGACCCGTACCGGTGGCTGGAAGACCCCGCCGACCCGCGCACGCGGGCCTGGTCGGCGGCGCAGGACGAACTCGCCCGCAGCTGGCTGGACACGCTGCCCGGGCGCGAAGCGATCGCCGAGCGGATGCGGTCGCTGCTGTCGGCCGGGTCGGTCTCCGCCCCCGTCTGGCGGAACGGGCGGGCGTTCTTCACCCGCCGTCAGCCCGACCAGGAGTTCCCGGTGCTGTACGTGCGGGAGCCGGACGGCACCGAGCGGGTGCTGCTGGACGTCACCGAACTCGACCCGTCCGGGCTCACCACGCTGGACCGCTGGTCGCCCAGCCTGGAGGGCGAGCGGCTGGCCTACCAGATCTCGGTCGGCGGTGACGAGGAGTCGCTGCTGCATGTGCTGGACGTGACCACGGGTGAACTCGTCGAGGGCCCGATCGACCGCTGCCGGTACTCGACCATCTCGTGGCTGCCCGGCGGCGAGGAGTTCTTCTACGTCCGCCGCCTGGCCCCGGAGCTGGTGCCCGACGGCGAGGAGCAGTTCCACCACCGCGTGTGGCGGCACCGCGTCGGCACCGCCCCGGATAAGGACCTGCTGGTGCACGGCGAGGGCCTGGACCACACCTACTACTACGGCACCCACGTCTCGCGGGACGGGCGCTGGCTGGTCATCGGGGGCAGCCCCGGCACCGCGCGCCGCGACTCGGTGTGGATCGCGGATCTGTCCGCGAGCGGTGACGTCCCCGAGCTCCGGCAGGTCGTGGACACCTCCGACGGCTTCCGGGTCGGCGCGTGGGTGGAGCGCGACGGCCGGCTGTACGTGCTCACGACCCACGACGCCCCGCGGTGGCGGCTGTGCGTGGCCGACCCGGCCCGCCCCGAGCCCGAGCACTGGACCGAGCTCATCGGCGAGGAACCCGACTCGGTGCTGGAGGCGGTGCGCTGGTTCGACCCCGGCGACGGCGATCCGCAGCTGGTCGTGCTGCGCACCCGGCACGCCGTCTCGGAGCTGGCGCTGCACGACCCGGCCACCGGGCGCCGGACCGCCGAGGTGCCGCTCCCCGGCACCGGTCAGGTCACCGCGCTGTCCGTGGTGGACGCGGCGACCGAACGCGACCGGGACCGGCTGTGGATCGGCTGGACCGACTTCGCCACTCCGCCGTGCGTGCACGCCTACTCCCGCGCCACCGGCCGGACCGAGCTGGAGCAGCGCGCCCCCGGGGCCGTGGAGGTGCCCGCCGTGCACACCCGGCAGGTCACCTACCGGTCGCTGGACGGCACGCCGGTGCGGATGTTCCTGCTGACGCCGATCGCCGAACCGGACCAGCCGCGCCCGGTGCTGATGACCGGCTACGGCGGGTTCTCGCTGTCCCGCGAGCCCGGCTACACCCCGTCGGCGCTGGCGTGGGTCGCCGCCGGCGGCGTGTGGGCGCTGCCGTCGCTGCGCGGCGGCGGCGAGGAGGGCGAGGAGTGGCACCGCGCGGGCATGCGCGAGCACAAGCAGAACACCTTCGACGACTTCCACGCCGCCGCGCAGCACCTGGTCGACGAGGGCTGGACGACGCCGGACCAGCTGGCGATCTCCGGCGGCTCCAACGGCGGGCTGCTGGTCGGTGCGGCCCTGACGCAGCGCCCGGACCTGTACCGGGCGGTGGTGTGCTCGGCTCCGCTGCTGGACATGGTGCGCTACGAGCAGTTCCTGCTCGGCCGCACCTGGAACGACGAGTACGGCACCGCGGACGATCCGGAGGAGCTCGGCTGGCTGCTGTCGTACTCGCCGTACCACAACGTGACCGAGCAGACCGACTACCCGTCGGTGCTGTTCACCGTCTTCGAGTCCGACACCCGGGTTGACCCGAATCACGCCCGCAAGATGTGCGCGGCGTTGCAGCACGCCACCAGCGCGGATCCGGCGAAACGGCCCGTACTGCTGCGTCGGGAGACCGAGGTCGGGCATGCCGCGCGCTCGGTGTCCCGTACTGTGGGGCTGGCGACCGACCAGCTCGCCTTCCTCGCGGAGGCCACCGGACTCGCCCTGGACTGAGCCCGGACTCGGTTCGGCGGCGGTTGGCTGATCGGGTGGTCGTGCGCGGCGGGGCGCGCACGAAGCCCGGGTTGGTGGGTCGCGCGTCCCGGTGATGTCGCCCCCACCATCGCGGGCTCGAACGACAGCATGGAGAACCCCGACCCATGGAACTGCCGCTTGTGACCCAGCCGAACTGCGTCCAGGAACCCGGTTGGTGCCAGACGATCTTCCGCTGGACCGGCAACGAGTGGCTGGCCTCCTACGCCGACCTGCTCATCGCCAAGCCGCTGAACATCGTGCTGATCGTGATCGTCGCGTTCCTGCTGCGCTGGCTGGTGCACCGCACGATCAACCGCCTCACCCAGGGCAACGGAAAACCCCCGAAGCTGCTGACGCCGTTGCGGGAGCGCCGCGCCGACACGCTGACCGCCGAACTGCTGTCGGAACGCCGCCTGCAGCGGGCGCGCACCATCGGCTCGGTGCTCAAGTCGCTGGCCTCGTTCGTCATCTTCGGCCTGGCCGCCATCTACGTGCTGCAGGTGCTCAGCATCCAGGTCGCCCCCGTGCTGGCCTCCGCCGGTGTGCTCGGCGTCGCGGTCGCCTTCGGCGCGCAGAACCTGGTGCGCGACTTCCTGTCCGGCATGTTCATGCTGGTCGAGGACCAGTACGGGGTCGGTGACGTGGTGGATCTCGGCGAGGCCACCGGAACCGTCGAGGCGGTCGGGCTGCGGGTCACCACGTTGCGCGACATCAACGGCACCGTGTGGTATGTCCGCAACGGCGAGATCCTGCGGGTCGGCAACTCCAGCCAGGGCTTCGCGGTCGCCGTGGTGGACTTCCCGATCTCGCACACCAGCGACGTGCAGAAGGCCATCGAGGTGGCCGGGAAGGTCGCCACCGACGCGGCCGCGCGGGAACCACTGTCCAAGGACGTGCTGGAACCACCGGAGATGCTGGGCGTGGACCAGATCACCGCGGACACCATCACGCTGCGGCTGACCACGAAGGTCCGGCCCGGCAGGCAGTGGGCGGTGCAGCGGCGGTTGCGCGCGGAGATCAAGCGCGCGTACGACGACGAGGACATCGAGCCGCCGTACCCGTACGGCCGGCCGGTGCCGCCCATCAGCCCGGCCAAGCCGTAGCGCGCCGGCCGGGCACCCCGCTCCTGAGAGGATGGTGTCGTGACTTCCGTGGAGACCTTCTACGAACAGGTCGGCGGCGAGGCGACCTTCCACCGCATCGTGGCCCGGTTCTACGAGGAGGTGGCCAAGGACGAGCTCCTCCGACCGATGTACCCGGAGGAGGACCTGGGCCCCGCCGAGGAGCGGTTGCGGCTGTTCCTGATCCAGTACTGGGGCGGACCGCACACCTACTCCGACCGCCGCGGGCACCCGCGGCTGCGGATGCGGCACGCCCCGTTCAAGATCGGCCCGGCGGAGCGGGACGCCTGGCTACGCTGCATGCGGATCGCCGTCGACGAGGCCGACCTCGACCCGGCGCACCGCGATCAGCTGTGGCAGTACCTGGAGATGGCCGCGCACAGCCTGGTCAACTCGTGGTTCTGAGACCGCGCTCCGCGCAGCGGGGAGCAGCACCTCCGAGGCCACCTCGGGTCGAGCGGCGGGTGCCGCTTCGTGGTGGAGAGCCGGAGCGAGGGACCTGGTGATGCGGCGGGCGGAGGCAACGACGGGGCGCGGCGACCAGCCGTGGTGGTGGGACGCGGTGTACTACCGGGTCGACGTCGGGGCGTTCGCCGACGGCGACGGCGACGGCATCGGCGACCTTGACGGGCTGCGCACCCGGCTGGGCTACCTGGAGCTGCTGGGCGTCGACGCGGTCGTGCTGGCCGGGGCGGTCGACCCCGCCTCGGAGCAGTTCGCCGCGCTGCTGGCCGAGGCGCACGAGGCCGGGATGCGGGTGATGGCCGCGCTGGACGTCGACCCGGCGCGCGAGGACCCGCGGTCGGTGCTGCACCCCTGGCTGGACCACGGGGCGGACGGCTTCCACCTGGCGCCGCGCGACGATCCGACGGGGGTGGTCGCCGCCGCCCTGGCAGGTCACCCGGACCGGGTGGTGATCGGCAGCGACTCCGGCGTCTGGCACCTCGCTTTCAACCTGGACCTCGCGGTGGCGGGTTTCGACGCCGAACCGGTGCGCCGCGCCATCACCGGCGTGCTCGCCGCGCCCGGCCCGCAGCCCGCGTGGGCGATGGCCAGCCGCGACACGGAGCCGAGCCGGGACGAGGCGGCGCTGACCCCGGTCCGCGCGATGGCGCTGGTGCAGCTGGCCCTGCCCGGGGCGGTGTGCCTGCGGCACGGCGAGGAGCTGGGGCTGCCCGGCACGCGGCGCATCTGGATGCCGTGGGAGGGTTTTCAGCCGCCGTTCGGTTTCTCCCCCGTCGTGGGCGACTGGCCGGCGATCCCGGCCGAGTGGGCGGCGTTCACCGTCGAGGTGCAGCTGGAGGACGAGTCGTCCACGCTGTCGCTGTACCGGCAGGCACTGGAGACGCGGAGCACCCATCCGGCGTTCACCGGCGACGACGTGGAGTGGTTCGGCGCTCCCGAGCAGTGCCTTGCCTTCCGCCGGGTCGGCAGCAGCCTGACCTGCGCGCTGAACACGTCGTCGGTCCCGGTGCCGCTGCCGCCGGGCGAGGTGGTGCTCAGCTCGCGCCCGCTGGAGTCCGGGCAGCTGCCGCCGGCACCGCCGCGTGGCTGGTGTGAGCCCTGCCTCGTCGCCGTGACCTCGTGCTGAGCGGCGCGCTTGCCGATCGGTAAGTTGAAGACCTCCGCAAGCCCGACTCCCCGCTGGATGCCATGACTGCCTGCGCCCCCGAGCTGAGCCTGCCCAGCACGCAACGCTCCGGTCGGCTCGTCGGTGTGGACGTCGCCCGGTTCTTCGCGGTGTTCGGCATGTTCTGCATCCACTTCGGGGTGCCGTTCGCCGAAGGCGCTCCGGAGGTGTGGGTCGCGCAGTTCGCCAGCGGCCGGTCCACCGCCCTGTTCACCCTGCTGGCCGGGGTGTCGCTGGCGATGCTGTCCGGGCGCCGGGTGCCGCCGGTCGGTGCCGCGCTGCGGGAGGCGCGGGCCCGCATCGCGGTGCGCGCGGTGCTGCTGGTGGCGATCGGTCTCGCGCTGGCCAAGGCGACCGAGGCGACGGGTTTCCTGCTGACCGTGATCATCCCGTTCTACGGGCTGTACTTCCTGCTCGCGCTCCCGTTCGTCCGGCTCCGCGCCCGGGGGCTCGGCGTTGCCGCGGTGGTGGCCGCGCTGGTGGGCCCGCAGCTGTCGTTCGTGCTGCGCACGTGGATCGCCAGGGACACCCCGCTGGCGTGGCTGGTGTCGGCGGTCGACGCGGTCGACCCGGGGCACCTGCTCGCCGACGAGGGCTTCTTCGACCTCCTTCTGCTCGGTTTCTACCCGGCGGCCTCCTACCTGCCGCTGGTGCTGGCGGGGATGTGTGTCGGTCGGCTGGACCTGCGTTCGACCCGGGTGCGCTGCTGGTTGGCCGGGGTGGGCGTGGTGCTGGCCGTCGCGGGTCAGCAGGTGTCGACCTGGCTGGTGGAGTCCTTCGGCTCCTGGCCACAGGGCCAGGCGCAGGGCACCGTGCCGATCGACCACCCGGAGTGGCTGCTGGCTCCGGCCTCGCACAGCGGCACCACGTTCGAACTGCTCAACTCCGGCGGCATCGCGCTGGTCATCCTGGCGGTGTGCCTGGAGCTGGCCGACCGTGCCGGCCGCCTGCTGACGCCGTTGGCCGCGGCCGGTTCGATGGCGCTGACCCTGTACGCCCTGCACGCGCTGGTGCTGACCTGGCAGATCGTGACCGGCGGGTGGCCGCTGAGCGGGGTTCCGGACTTCCTGGCCCAGCTGGCGAGCATGGGGCCGGAGCTGCCCACCGACGTCCCGAACATGCCGGCGTTCCCCCGCGACGGCCACCACCCCGTGGGCTTTCTGGCGTTCGTCAACACCTACATGCCCGAACTCTTCCTCGTTTTCTCGATCGTCTTCCCGCTCGTCTGGCGCCGGTTCTTCCGGCGCGGTCCACTGGAGGCAGCGGTCAGCGATGCGGTCCGGCTGCTCGCCGGGCGGCTCGTGCGCCGCAGCTGAGGCGGGGATGCCGACGGTCCGGGACTTCTGGCCCTTTCCCGTCCCGGGTCGGTGGCGTTGACGTGGACGAACGCTGTTGTCCGCTGATGGGGGGTTGATCGCATGGTTTTCGGACACCGATCCGCCAGCGCACCGGAGATCCCGCCGGCGTTGGGCAAGGCGATGGCGAACTACCGGGCGCTGCTCGACGAGTTGGAGGCCGGCACCATCGACGACGCGACCTTCCGCCAGCGCGCCCTGCACATCGGGTTGATCGTGCGCGACGACGACGCCTGGATCCTGGACCTGTCCAGCGAGCGCTGGTGGCGCTACGACGGGGTCGCGCTGTCCAGCCTCAACTTCGACGGCTCCGAGGGCTGAGATGTGGCCGCGCCCACGGACCCGGTGCTGCTGGCCGAACGCCTCACCAACATCGCCGACAACCTGCGGCACGCCACGCGCCCGGTGGATCCGCTCGCGGTGAGCCCGATCCCGGTCGACGTGTTGCGTGAGCACCTGCGCAGCGCGACGACGTGGCTGGGCCGCGCGTGGGCCGCGCACGCCCGCGGGGGTTCGGCGGTGCGGTCGTGGCTGGTGAGCGAACCGCTGCGGTCGCCGGTGGTGGAGCGCAGACCGCGGCCGCTGCCGTTGAAGAAGCAGTTCCGGCTCTCGCTGGCGACGGCGGCGTGCGGTGCGGCGGTCGCGGCGGGCGCCTACACGCTGACGGCCCCGTTCACGGACCCGATGCTGGGTCTGCTGCCGCCGGGCCTGTTCGACCGCTTTCCGCCGCTCGTCGAGGGCACCACACCGCCACCGCCGACCGCCGGGCCCAAGGCCCGCGCCCCGTACGTCCCGGACGCGGTGACGACGCCCGGTGCTCGGCGGATCGGCCAGCAGGGGCCGGGTTCACCGGTGCCACCCTCGCCGGGCCAGGTGCCGCCCACGACGCCGTCCGGACCGGGTTCGCCTGATGGGTCGGCACCGGACCCGACACGTCCGGGGAATCGCGCCCCGACCACGGGCGATCCTGGGCGGCCACCGGTCACGACCACACCGGAGGACCCGACGACACCGCCCACGGCGACCACCGGTCCCACGCGGCCACCGACCACCACGACGCCGCAGCCGCCTACCACCACGCGACCGGACCCGCCAACCACCACGACGCGTCCGAACCCGCCGACCACCACGACGCACCAGCCGACGCACACTCCGACGACAACCCGGACCACGACAACACCCAGCGCCACCGCACCGACGGGGCCGACCACCCGCACCGGTACCACGCCGACGGGCACGGGCACGACGCCCACGCAGGCCACCGGACCACCGGCCACGGGATCGTCCATGCCCGGAACCACGCATTCCGGAACGCCATAGGCATCGAGACCATGCGGTGCGCTGGTCGTGCTGGCCGTGCCGGTCGCTGCGCGCACGAGACCACAGTAGACAGATCGTGGCAGCGAACGATGGTTTCCCTGCTGTGGTCGCACAATCGCTGCTGCTGGCGCTGCACCAAGCATGACCCGGACGGCACCGGGAGGCCGGAATCCTGGCTCACGCCAGGAGAATCCACGGTTCCACCCGCACAGCTGCGGGCGAACGGCCGCCGATCACACCAGCAGCGGGAGCAGCGCGTGGCGGCGGCGGACCACCGCACCGTAGCGGGAGTCCAGGCGCAGCCACGTATCCGTCGCGCTAACCCGCACCACCTCGTCCTCCGGCGGTTCACTCACCAGGAAGCCCATGCCGGACAGCACGAACAGGCAGCGCAGCGGCACCTTCACCTCGAAACCCGCGCCGGAGACGGTGAAAACCTCCTGGTCCAGCAGCGACGCCGGGGGCGTCCCCTTCGGACCGACGTTGTCGCGGGCCACGTTGATGCCGCGCTCGGCGACCTCCCCGACCACCCGGGCCGGCAGGTCGTCCACGCGCCGCCAGCCCTCCGGCGGCGGTAGTTCCGACCGCCACATCAGGTCCCGCGGCGGGCCCGGATCCATCACCGGCGCACCGGCGACGGTCAGGGCCGCCAACAGTTCGTTGCCCGACACCGTGAGGTCCGCCGGCTCCACCTCGCCCTCGACCGAACGCGTGCACAACGCGTCGAACGGCGTCGCCGCCCACACGTCCACCCGGCCCCGGTCCGGCCGGGCGCGCAGCCGCACCAAGACCCCGCCGTCCAGGCGCACCGCCCGGGCGACGAACGCACCCAGATCGTCCCGCTCGACCGGGTCGGGAATCCGCAGCTCAGGCACGGTCCAACTCCGGCTGCACCGTGTCGGCCTGCCACGCCGACAGGAACTCGCGCTCTTCCGCGGTCAGCCGCCGCGGCCGCCCGGCCCGCAGGTCGTAGGGCACCATGAGGGTTTCCGCCGTCGCCACCGCCTCCTGCGCGTAGGCCGTGTAGTCGATGACGAACGACGCGGCCTTCAGGTCCCGGACCGACATCTTTACCCGCAGGGACTTCGACCGGTACACCAGCGGGCTGTGGTAGTCGATCACCACGCGCGCCACCACCATGCCCTCGGCCATGCCGAGCAGGCCCCGCCGCTCTGCCTCGGTGAACAGCAGCTCGGCCCGCGCCTCCTCCAGCAACGTGATGGTCCTGGCATGGTTGACGTGGCCGAACGCGTCCATGTCCGACCAACGTAGTGCCACCTCGGCTACGAACGCGCCCACTGACGAGCTCCCTCTCTCACCCGGCCGGGTGGCCCGCGGCGCCGCGGGCCACCCGGTCTCTCACCGGACCATGCTGCGCAGCTGCCGGGCGGCCACCGACAGCGTGGCCAGATCCAGCCGCCCGGAGCTCATGATCTGCTCCAGCGACGAGTTGGCCCGCGCCAGCCGCGACGCGTTGGTCGACTCCCACCGGGCGATCTTCTGCTCCGGATCGTCCTCCGGATCGCTGGTGCGCAGGACGTCGATGGTGATCGCCCGCAGCGACGCGTAGAAATCATCCCGCAGCGCCAACCTGGCCAGCGAGTGCCACCGGTTTCCGCGCTCCAGCTCGTTGACCGCCAGCAGCATCCGCTCCACGTCGAGGTGTTCGGCCAGCGTGTAGTACAGCTCGGCGCTCTCCCGCGGGCTGCGCTCCGCGGACACCCCGGCGTCGCGCTCGGCCAGCTCGGCGATCTCGGTGATGTCCAGCAGGGCGAACGAGTCCAGCAGCACGCCGACCCGCTCCGCCAGTTCCTCGGGCACCCCGGCGTCGGTCCACCGCTTGATCATCGCGGTGGCGCCCTCGGCCGCCCGGCCCCGCAGCAGGCCGCGCACCGCACCCGACAGCTCGGCCACCACCGGCCGGAAGCGGCTGATCTCGGCGCCGATCGCCAGCGGCTGCGGGCGGTTGGTCAGCATCCAGCGCGCCGCCCGGTCCAGCAGCCGACGGCTCTCCAGCACCATCTGGTCGGCCACCGAGCTCGGCACCTTCCCGGCCAGCGCGTCGATCTGCTGCCACAGGTCGCGCAGGTCGAACACGCTCGTCACCACCGCGAACGCGCGCACCGCGTCGGTCGTGGAGGCGCTGAGCTCCTCGGCCAGGCGGTAGGCGTAGGAGATGCCCGCGCCGTCGACCATCTCGTTCACCAGCAGCGTCGTGATGATCTCGCGGCGCAGCGGGTGCGCGGCGATGGCGTCGGCGTAGCGTTCCCGCAGCGGTTTCGGGAAGTACTCCGGCAGCCGCGAGCTGAACGCCTCGGTGTCCGGCAGCGCGCTGTCCAGCACGTCCCGCTTGAGCGACAGCTTGACGTGCGCCATCAGCGTCGCCAGCTCCGGCGAGCTGAGACCCTCGCCGGCCTTCTCGAGCTCCCGGAACTGCTTCGCGGTCGGCAGCGCCTCCAGCGCCCGGTCCAGCCCGGCGTTCTTCTCCAGGGCGCTGACCTGACGGGCGTGCACCGACACCATCTGCGCCGCGTGCGCCCGGGAGATGCCCAGCACCGCGTTCTGCCGGTGGTTGTCGGCCAGCACCAGCTCGCCGACCTCGTCGGTCATCTCGGCCAGCAGCTCGTTGCGCTGCGCGCGGGTCAACCGGCCGTCGGCGACCAGGTGGTCCAGCAGGATCTTGATGTTGACCTCGTGGTCGGAGCAGTCCACCCCGGCCGAGTTGTCCAGCGCGTCGGTGTTGACCTTGCCGCCCGCGCGGGCGAACTCGATCCGGCCCAGCTGCGTCAGGCCCAGGTTGCCGCCCTCGCCGACGACCTTCACCCGCAGGTCCGCGCCGTTGACGCGGACCGCGTCGTTGGCCTTGTCGCCCACCTCCGCGTGCGTCTCGCTGGTCGCCTTCACGTAGGTGCCGATGCCGCCGTTCCACAGCAGGTCCGCCGGGGCCAGCAGGATCCGCTTGATCAGCTCGGCCGGGGACAGCTGCTGCACCGACTCCTCGATGCCCAGAGCCCTGCGGATCTGCGGGTTCAGCGGGATCGACTTCAACGACCGCGACCAGACGCCGCCGCCCTCGCTGATCTTGGTGCGGTCGTAGTCGTCCCAGGTCGAGCGAGGCAGTTCGAACAGCCTGCGGCGCTCGGCGTAGGACACCGCCGGGTCCGGGTCGGGGTCGATGAACACGTGCATGTGGTTGAACGCCGCCACCAGTTTGATGTGCTCGGACAGCAGCATGCCGTTGCCGAACACGTCACCGGCCATGTCGCCGATGCCGACCACCGTGAAGTCCTGGGACTGGGTGTCCACGTCCAGTTCGCGGAAGTGGCGCCGGACGCTCTCCCAGGCGCCCCTGGCGGTGATGCCCATCGCCTTGTGGTCGTAGCCGACCGAGCCGCCCGAGGCGAACGCGTCGCCGAGCCAGAACCCGTAGGACTGGGCCACGTCGTTGGCGATGTCGGAAAACGTCGCGGTGCCCTTGTCGGCGGCCACCACCAGGTAGGTGTCGTCGCCGTCGTGGCGCACCACGTTGCGCGGCGGGGTGACCTCGCCACCGACCAGGTTGTCGGTGAGGTCGAGCAGGCCGGAGATGAACATGCGGTAGCAGGCAATGCCCTCGTCCTGGACGGCCTTGCGGTCGACCAGCGGGTCGCCGGTGGGGGCCGGGGGCCGCTTCACCACGAAGCCGCCCTTGGCGCCGACCGGCACGATCACCGCGTTCTTCACCGCCTGCGCCTTGACCAGGCCCAGGATCTCGGTGCGGAAGTCCTCCCGGCGGTCCGACCAGCGCAGGCCGCCGCGGGCGACGGAGCCGAACCGCAGGTGCACGCCCTCCACCCACGGCGAGTACACGAAGATCTCGAACTGCGGGCGCGGCTCCGGCAATCCCGGGATCTCCCGGGGCTCCAGCTTCAGCGCCAGGTAGGTGCGCTCGCGGTTCGGGTCGATCGCGTAGTAGTTGGTGCGCAGCGTGGCCCGGATCAGGCTCAGGTAGTTGCGCAGGATCCGGTCCGCGTCGAGGCTGGTGACCTCGTCGATCAGCTTGCTGACCTCCTCGACCAGGTCGGCCTCGCGGGTCGCCCGGTCCTCCTCGGACAACGTCGGGTCGAACCGGGTCTCGAACAGGTTCACCAGCGCCGTCGTGGTGGTGCGGTGCGCCAGGATCGCGTCCTCGATGTAGTCCTGGCTGTAGGCGATGCCCACCTGCCGCAGGTACTTGGCGTAGGCACGCAGCACCGCCGCCTGCCGCCAGGTCAGCCCCGCGCACAGCACGAGCGCGTTGAACCGGTCGACCTCGGCGTCACCGAGCCAGGCTGCCCGGAAGGCGTCCTCGAAGCGCTGGGTGAGCGTGTCCAGCCGCGCCGCGTCGGCACCGGACAGCAGGTCCGGGTCGATCCGCAGCCCGAAGTCGTAGATCCAGTACTGGTTGTCGGTGCCGTCGATGACGATCTCGTACGGGCGTTCGTCGACGACCTCGACACCCATGCTCTGCAGCACCGGCAGCACCCGCGAGAGGGTGACCCGGCCGCCGACGTAGATCTTGAAGCGGCGCTGGCCCGCACTGGCGTCGCGCGGCGCGTAGAACGACATCTTCAGGTCGTTCGGGCCGGTGAGCGACTCCAGCCGCCGCAGGTCGATCAGGCCCTCGCGGGCGGTGAAGTCCTCCTTGTACGCCTCCGGGAAGCTGGCCGCGTAGCGCTGGCCGATCTGGCTGATCGCCTCCGAGAGGCTGCGGGGGGCGTGCCCGTCCCGGCGGCCCTCGGACTGCTCGGCGTCGACCTCGGCGACCATCTGGTCGTCCCAGGTGTGGATCGCCTCCTCCAGCCGCTGCTGGATGCGCGCCAGGTCCGGCTCGACATGGTCCTCCGGGTTGGTGTGCACCACGAAGTGCACCCGCGCCAGGGTGGACTCGCCGACCCGGGTACTGTACTCCAGCCCCGTGCCGCCCAGCTCCTCCAGCAGCACCTCCTGCATCGCCAGCCGGGAGCTGGTGGTGTAGCGGTCCCGCGGCAGGTAGACCAGGCAGGAGAAGAAGCGGCCGTAGGGGTCGCGGCGCAGGAACGGCTTGAGTTTGCGCCGCTCGGCCAGCGCCAGCACGCCGGTGATGATCTCCTGCAGGGTTTCCGGTTCGGTGGAGAACAGCTCGGTGCGCGGGTAGTTCTGGATCTCCTCCAGCATCCGCTGCCCGGAGTAGGACTCCAGCGGGAACCCGGCGGCGTGGATGACGTCGCGGACCCGCCGTTCGATGAACGGGATGTCCAGCACGTTCTCGTGCAGGGCGGTGGTGGTGAACAGTCCGAGGAAGCGGTGCTCGCCGTTGACCCGGCCGGTTTTGTCGAAGGTCTTGACGCCGACGTGGAACGGGTGCACCGGCCGGTGCACTGTGGACGGTGCGCTGGCCTGGGTGAGCACCAGCAGTTCCTTGGACATCGCGCTGGCGAGCGTGTCCGGACCGTTGGTCAGGCTGCGGGCCGCGAAGCTGTCGCTGCGCAGCACGCCCAGGCCGGAGGCCAGCACGGCCTGCAGCTTGGGGGTGTCGCCGTCGACCAACTCGTAGTGCCGGTAACCGAGGAAGGTGAAGTGGCCGTCGGCCAGCCAGCGCAGCAGGTCCGCGCCGCCGCGCACGTCTTCGCCGGGCAGCGGCGGCGGGTTCTGTTCCAGCTCGTCGGCCAGGGCGCGGACGGTGGCGTGCATCCGCTCGGTGTCCTCAACGACCTCGCGCACGTCGTTGAGCACGTCGGTCAGGCCCTGCTGGAGGACGGCCAGCCGGTCGTCGTCGACGACCTGGTCGACCTCGACGAACATCCAGCTTTCCGCCATCGTGCCGGGCGGCGGGTCGGCCGGGTCAGCGCCCGGCAGGACCTCCAGCAACTCGCCGGCGACATCGCGGCGCACGACGATGATCGGGTGAATGATGCGTTGTACCTCGGCCCCGTCGCGGCCAAGCTCGGCGATCACCGAGTCGACCAGGTAAGGCATGTCGTCGGTGACAATCTGCACGACGGTGGCCGGGCTCTGCCAGCCGTTGTCGGTCCGGTTCGGGTTGAAGATCTGCACCAGCGGGCGACCGGCGACCCGCTTCGAGGCGAGCTGGTGGTGCGAGCGCAGGGCGCCGACCAGGTCGGTCGGATCGTCGTCCACGAGTTCCTCGGCGGGCACGTGCCGGTAGTAGACGCGCAGGAATTCGGCGAGTTCCGGTGCCTGCTCGACCGCCCGGTCGAGCAGGCGGTACTTGGCCAGTTCGGAGTTCTCCGTCTGCTCGCCAGCCTCCCCATCGGCCTTCGGCGGTCGTGCGGTCTTCAACTGTCCGGGATTCGAGGTCATCTTCAGGCAGCTCCACGCTTGACGGCACCTCGTTGTGCCAACACGTTCCACCTTAAGCCTGCCAGTTCCCGCCTGGGACAGCGGGCAGTAACGCCGTCATCTGCGTGAAAAGCGGCACAATGATCGATGTCTTGGACGTTTCAGAATGGGTCCGCGCGTGCCTTCTGCGTGGCGATGCGGGCAGCGGAACGCCGTACGCGCCCCGGCCATCATGCCAGGTCGGGGCGGATCCGCACAGTCCAGAACGGGCGTCGGTGCGAGTGACGAAGCCTCAGAGTGAAAGGCTTCAGAGGGACGGATCGGCCGCTGCAGAGTCCATCCCGGGGCGGCGGTGCCGCGCCACCGCACCAGCCGCAGGATCGTCCGAAGTAGACGATGCTGAGCGGTGGGAGGCGCGTGAACGCTCGCCGATCCCGGCCACGTGGGCACTGCTGTGCCGCCCGGAGGACGTCGCCTCGGCCCTTTGCGCGGCCTCGGCCTGCCCGCGCCGACCGTCCTCGTAGGCCATCAACGCTTCGGTGAGCAGTTCGGCCAGACTGATCTTCTCACCGGGACCGGAGTCGGCCGCAGTCCGCGCCTCGCCGCTCGTCTCCGGATCGGCCTGGACCACCGCGGGCTCGGGGGCCGGTTCGGTCTCGGCGGACTCCGCGGCAGTGGATTCGGGGCCGCGCGGCTCGGAGGTCGCGGGTTCGGGGGTCGGCGGTTCGGCGGCGGCGGTCGGGAACTCCGGTTCGGTCGCCCAGTCCTGGCGGTGGCGGGCGAGCACCTCCGCCGCCGGGGTGACCGGTTCGTCCGGTTCGGCGTGCCGGGCCCGCCGCCGCCCGGAACGCGGCTCCTCCGACAGCTGCAGGCTTGCGCGGATCTCGGCCAGCGACTTCCCGCGGGAACGCCGCCCGCCCTCCGCGGGCTGCGCAGCCTCGACGGGACGCTGGTCCTGCGGGGGCTCGTTGTCCGGTGGGAGAAGGTGTTCGGCACCGCGCTGCTGCGCCCCCGGCTCGGCCACCGCAGCGCTCGGCGGCCAGTCGTTCCCGGCTGGTTCCGAATCCGCCGGCACCGAGATCACCGGCATGATCGTCGTCACGTCCGCTGAGCTCGAGTCAGCTGCCGACGCGGACACCGCGGAGCCGTACTCGCCCGGCGGCGTCGCCTCGGCCCGGGTGGAAGCCCGCTCGACGACGGGCGTCTGCGGGATCGTGGCCCCCGCCTCCGTGGCCTGCTCCCAGGACGCGGGCGGCCAGTCCAGCTGCGCGGTCTGCTCCATCTCGGTTGGTGCACCCTCGGCGGCGGGTTCGGCCTGCTCGGCCGGGAACTGCGGCGCCACGGACTCCGCGCTGGCGACGCGCTCGATGAGCGCGTCCACCGCCTGGGCGTGCGAGGGCCAGGACGGCGGTTCGGGTTCCGGCGGCGCGGATTCCTCCGACACCCGCGGCTCGGGCATCGCCTTACGGCGTCGGCCTTCCGCGCGCATCTCGGCAGCCCGGTTGGTGAGCGTCTCCATCAACGCGCGTGCGGCGTCGTGCGCGGTGTCCCCCTCCGCCGCGGTGCTGGTCGGGGCCTCGTCGGTCCGCTCGGCGTCCTGCGGGCTCGCATGCCGAGCCCGGCGGCCTCCGGCGGGTTCCGGCACCGGCTGATCGGACGGGCGCGGTTCCGGCGCCTCCGCCTCCAACGGCTCCAACCGGCCCGACCGCCGCCGGTGCGGCTGGTCCGAACGCGGTTCCGGCGACCGCGGCTCAGACGGCCACGGCTGCTGCGGTCCGCTCGGCTGGCGCGGCACCGCGACATCGCCGGGCATGTCGGAGGAGAGCGCCGGGAACTCCGCCAGCAACCGGACGCGCGCGGCGTGCACGGCCGCCCGCCACCGGCGATCCGCCGCGTAGGCGCCCCGCAGGGCCCGCAGCGCCTCGGCGAACTCCTCGCCCTTCTCATGCACGTGGGAGAGGGTGTTGAGGGTTTCGGCCAGCAGCTCGTCGAGCTTGTGCCGCTCGGAGATCGCGGCGGTGTCGTTGAGCACCCGGACGGCCGCCACGTGGTTGCCGTCCGGGAGGTGCACGCGGGTGGCCATGGCCAGCCCTAACCAGCCCATCGGCCCGGCCGCCGCGGCGCGGACCGGCTGGGACAGCACGGGATCGCTGGCCTGGACCGCTTCGTCACGACGCCCCGACTCCAGCAACGACTGGACGCGCTCCAGCACCAGCCGGGTGCGGATCTCGCCGCTCTCCGCCGCCGGGTCGTCGAGCTGCTCCAGCAGCGCCAGCCCCGCGTCAGCCGCCGCAACGGCCTCGGCGAACCCGCCGGTCCGGCGGTGGTGCCCGGCGCGTGCCACGTGGACCCGCGCCCTGAGCAGCCGGCAGATGTCCCGGTTGTCCTCGACCGCCTCGTAGAGCCGTTCCGCCTCGTCGAGCGCGTCGGACCGTTCACCGTCCCGCCCGTACACGGGCAGCGACGCCGCCAGCGCCAGCAGCGCATGCGCCCGCACCGCGGGCTCGATCCGCTCCTGCGCGAGCACCGGCTCCAGCACGCGGACCGCCACTTCGTGACTGCCGGCGCTGCGCGCGCACCACGCCAGCTCGACGCGCAACTGGGCGGCCACCTCGGCATCACCGGACGCCTCGGCGTCGCGCACCGCGGCCACCGCTCTGCTGGTGGCCGTGACGCCCTGGCCCAACCTGTTCGACGCGAACAGGGCGAGCGCCTCGGCCCGCAGCCGAACCGCCTGTTCACCGGCGCGCCTGGCGAGCGCGACAGCGCGATCACTGAGCACCAGCGCCAGCTCGGGCACCCGCCACCGCATCTGCCATGCGGGGTCCAGCAGTCCCTGCGCCGAGCCAGTGCGTGAACCGGACACGCTCGCCAAGGCGCCTCCGTTCAGCCCCGGGTCAGTTTTCGGTGCGTCACGCGGTGCGGGCGGGCCGCTTCCGGCCCCAGTCTCTCGATCTTGTTCTGCTCGTAGCCCTCGAAGTTGCCCTCGAACCAGAACCACTTCGCCGGGTTCTCGTCGTCACCCTCCCATGCGAGGATGTGGGTGGCGACGCGGTCCAGGAACCACCGGTCGTGCGAGATGACCACGGCGCATCCCGGGAACTGCTCGAGCGCGTTCTCCAGCGAGCTCAGCGTCTCGACGTCGAGGTCGTTGGTGGGCTCGTCGAGCAGGATCAGGTTGCCGCCCTTCTTGAGCGTCAACGCCAGGTTCAGGCGATTGCGCTCACCACCGGAGAGCACCCTGGCCGGCTTCTGCTGGTCCGGGCCCTTGAAGCCGAAGGCGCTGACGTAGGCGCGGGACGGCATCTCGACCTGGCCGACCTGGATGTAGTCCAGCCCGTCCGAGACGACCTCCCACACGGTCTTGTTCGGGTCGATGTTGGCCCGGTTCTGGTCGACGTACGACAGCTTGACGGTGTCGCCGACCTTGACCGTGCCGGCGTCCGGCTCCTCCAGACCCACGATGGTCTTGAACAGCGTCGTCTTGCCGACGCCGTTCGGACCGATGACGCCGACGATGCCGTTGCGCGGCAGGCTGAACGACAGCCCGTCGATCAGCAGGTTGTCACCGAAGCCCTTCTTGAGGTTCTCCACCTCGACCACGACGTTGCCCAGGCGCGGCCCCGGCGGGATCTGGATTTCCTCGAAGTCGAGCTTGCGGGTCTTCTCCGCCTCCGCGGCCATTTCCTCGTAGCGGGCCAGACGGGACCGCGACTTGGTCTGACGGGCCTTGGCGTTGGAGCGGACCCACTCCAGCTCGTCCTTCAGGCGCTTCTGCAGCTTCGCGTCCCGCTTGCCCTGCACCGCCAGGCGCTCGGCCTTCTTCTCCAGGTAGGTCGAGTAGTTGCCCTCGTACGGGTAGGTGCGGCCGCGGTCCAGCTCCAGGATCCAGCCGGCGACGTTGTCCAGGAAGTACCGGTCGTGGGTGACGGCCAGCACGGCCCCCGGGTAGGTCGCCAGGTGCTGCTCCAGCCACAGCACGCTCTCCGCGTCCAGGTGGTTGGTGGGCTCGTCGAGCAGCAGCAGGTCGGGCTTGCTCAGCAGCAGCTTGCACAGGGCGACGCGGCGGCGCTCACCACCGGAGAGGTACTTGACCTCGGCGTCCGGCGGCGGGCAGCGCAGGGCGTCCATCGCCTGCTCGAGCTGCGAGTCCAGCTCCCACGCATCGGCGTGGTCGAGCTCCTCCTGGAGGCGCCCCATCTCCTCCATCAGCTCGTCGGAGTAGTCGGTCGCGAGCTGTTCGGCGATCTCGTTGAAGCGGTTGAGCTTCTGCTTGATCTCCCCGACACCCTCCTCGACGTTGCCGAGGACCGTCTTCTCCTCGTTCAGCGGCGGCTCCTGCTGCATGATGCCGACGGTGTAGCCCGGTGTGAGGAACGCTTCACCGTTGTTCGGCTGGTCGAGTCCCGCCATGATGCGCAGCACGGTCGACTTGCCAGCCCCGTTCGGCCCGACGACGCCGATCTTGGCTCCCGGGTAGAACTGGATGGTCGCGTTGTCGAGGATGACCTTGTCACCATGCGTCTTGCGCACGTTCTTCATGGTGTAAATGAACTCGGCCATGCCCTGAATCGTAGTTGCGCCCCGTGTCGGACCACGCACGCGGTACCCAGACATCTCCGCCGCTCCTCCCGGTCTTTCGAGCCGACTCCCGGCTCGTGCGACCAGAGTGCCCGAAGATCATTACGCAATGCGACCGAAATATCGCTGTTTGTAGCAATTCCGGCCGATCGGCCAGCTCAGTTCGGCCGATCGGCCAGCTCAGCTGCTGCGCGGGGTGTCCCGCTCGGCGAGTTGCCTCAACATCTCGTTGTAGGCGGCCAGATCGGCGTCACCGTCGGCATCGGCCTTCCGGTCGATGCGCCGGGCGGCCCGGTAGTCCGCGCGGGACCACTGCACGAGCAGCGCCAGCACCACCACGACCAGCGGCACCTCGCCCGACGCCCACGTCAGGCCACCGCCGAGCCGCTGGTCGGCCAGCAGATCGATCATCCACGGCAGGTCGAGGCTGCGGTAGAAGTTCTCGCCGATGACGGTCTGCGACATCATCAGCGTGATGCCGAAGAACGCGTGGAACGGCATCGACGCGAACACCAGCCCCACCTTGCCCAACGCCGGCAGCGGCCGCGGTGCCGGGTCGATACCGATCACCGGCCAGTAGAAGAGGTAGCCGACCAGCAGGAAGTGCGCGTTCATCGCAAGGTGCGCCCAGTGCTGGTTCAGCGCGAGGTCGAACAGCCCGGTGTAGTACAGGGCGTAGAAGGAGCCGACGAACAACGCCAAGGCGACGATCGGGTTGGTCAGCACCCGCGACACCGGCGAGTGCACGAACGCCACCAACCACTCCCGCGGCCCCGGCGGCTCGTCCTTGCCCGCGGGCCGGAATACCCGCAGCGCCAACGACGTCGGCCCGGCCAGCACCAGGAACACCGGCGCCAGCATGGACAGCAGCATGTGCTGGCCCATGTGCACGCTGAACACCGCGGGCGCGTACCGGCCGACACCCGACGAGGTCGCCACCAGGATCGTCGCGCAGCCCAGCAGCCAGGTGATCGTGCGCCCCACCGGCCAGCGGTCACCGCGCCTGCGCAGTCGGCGCACGCCCCACACGTACAGCACGGCCATGGCGATCGCGAGCGTGCCGTAGACCAGGTCGAACCGGACGTCGAACAGCAGCCGGAACAGGTCCGGCGGCGCCTCCAGCGGGTAGCCGATCAGCAACTCGGTGCGGCTCGGCACCGGTGTCGTCCCACCTGGCGGAGGTGTCCGGCCGAGCGCCACCGCGACACCGATGGTGGCGAACATCAGCAGCACCTCGACGGCCCCGAACCGCAACAACGCGGCCCCGCCAGCCCCGTCCGCCAGCCGCCGGACCACCGTGCGCCGCTGGACGTAGCCGAACACGCCGAGCACCACCAGTCCGAGGACCTTGAGCACCAGCAGCAGGCCGTAGGTCGAGCTGAACAGCTGCGCCGGGGTAACCCGCACCAGTGCGTTGATCACGCCCGACAGCGCCAGCGCGACCCAGCAGACCAGGGCGATGTGCGAAAAGCGGCCGACGACCAGCGGCAGGTGGTCACCGCGCCGGGCCGCGTGGGCCAGCAGGGCCACCAGGCCACCTACCCACAGCATCGCGGCGAAGAGGTGGAACAGCAGGCTGTTGGTGGCGATGTCGTGCGCACCACCGCTCGCGGAGTGGCCGGTGGCCACCACCGGGAACATGCCCAGCAGCGCCACGCCGAACGTGACCGCCGTCCAGCCCCACGACAGCACCACCCGGCAGGCCAGCGCCACCACGAAGGCCAGCAGTGCGGTCAGCGACCACGCCTTGGCCTCCTCCAACGCGTCGACCAGGCCGAACAAGACTTCGGTGCTGAGCACGTCGGACACCGGTCGGCCGGTCGCGTCGGCCGCGGTGAACGGCACCACCAACGCCGCGCCCACGCACCAGACCGCGGCCGCCCACCCCGCGGTGCGCACCGCCGCGTAGCCGTCGGCAGCCAGCGCACCCGACCGCTGCGCGGGAATCCCGAAGGTCGCAAGCAGCAGCGAGCCGATGCTCACCACGGCACCGGCTTCGGCCAGCACGCGAACGACCGGCAGGCCGTAGTGCGTCACCGGCCCCGGGTCAGGCAGGCCCAGCAGGGCGTAGGAGGCACCGGCGGAAAGAGCGGTCAGCGCTGCGGCGACCAGTGCGGCCAGCACTCCGGCGGTGACGACCAGCACGCCCACGGTGCTCGACGTGGTGCGCCGTTCCGGTGCGGGCGCGGGAGCGGTCTCGGATGCCACACACCGAGCGTAGCCGCAGGTGCGCGAGCATCACCTCGCAGGATGGCCCGGTCTGACCTGCGCGTTCGTGGCGGAACCGGGTCGCGGTGGCCGGTGTCTGGTTGCCCACACAGCCACCGGCTGGCACGAACGGAGCACGTCATCGTGATGGTCGGCAGCACCGGCGAACCGCTACCGTTACCGCTGTGACCCTTGTCCGCCGCTGGCTGCTCCTGGTTCCGGTGTGCTTGTTGTCGGTCGTGACCGGGTGCGCCACGCAGGTCCCCGGTGCGCCGATCCCGGCGGCCGGATTTCACAACGAGCCGACGCCGCCGCGGTCCACCATGACCCCGCAAGCCCGCATCCCGATACCGCGCACCATCGCCGGCATCGACCCGTGCAACCTGCTGACCCCAGCCGACCTGGCCCTGGTCGGTGGCCCGGTCGGACCGCCGCACCCGGACAATCCGATCGCCGGGAGCTGCGCGCACCTGCTCGGCAGCGGCCCGGAGAACACGGCCGCCGCCGGCTTCTACGAGCCGTTCGAGAAGGCGGCGAACCGCCAACCCCGCGGCGTGCAGGTCGACGTGGAAGGGCACTCAGCCTGGCTGTACTGCGAGTTGGTCAGCGGCTACCAGACGTGCACCGCGGCCACCGCGATCCACCAGGACCACTCGATGCTGACCATGCTGTCGATGCAGGGTGCTTCCGCGGCCGACACCTCCGACCAGCTGTTCCAGCTGACCAGGGCCGCCCTGGGCAAGCTGCCCGCGGTCTGACCGGCTGTCGATCAGGCTGCCGTTCGGTACCGGCTCGGCAACGGCTGCGGCGTCGGTCCCGCGCCGGGAGTCCCGTACCGCTACCCTGCTTGCTGCAGCTCAGCCCGAGCTGTCGACCGAACGGCCCCCATAGCTCAGCTGGATAGAGCAAAGGACTTCTAATCCTTAGGTCGCAGGTTCGAATCCTGCTGGGGGCGCAAAACCGCAGGTAGACGAAGTTGCTACCCAGGCGGCTGCAGCCCCGACAGAGAGCCCCGGCCCTTGCACTGCGGGCAGGTGCGCCCCTCGGCCATCGTCATACCGGTTGTGAGCTCGTTCGTTGCCTGCACCACGTACAGCCGAGGAGTACTGATCCGCTGCATGCCGCCGCAGGTGTGGCACACCGCGTTCGGCCCGGCCGGTGTCGACTCACCATCGCCCGATTCGCCCGGCTCGGTTGTCATCCGCTGTTCCTCTCTACGCGGGTGGTCCGTAGCCGCACTGGCGGCCGGGGCGTTCGCGGCAGTGGCGGCACCGCGTTGTCGCCATCACGGTGGAAACCGCGCCGTCTCCATCGACACGATGCCACGAGCGACCCGAACGTAGCCGTGCCGGTAGGACGGGCATCGTCCCAGATCGCGCCGAGATCAGGCCAAGTTCTGGCAGTCTGATCGGGTGCTGGAGATTGCGGACAAGCTGGGGTCGGTCGCGTCGGCCCTGATCGGGCTGGTCGGCTTGGTCCTGACGGGCTACGGGCTGTGGCTGCAACGCCGTGCCTCGTCCGCGCCGCCGCCACCGCCACCGCCGCCGCCACTGCCACTGCCGCCGCCGGCTCCCGAACGGCCCCGGCTGGAGATCCCCGACCGCGCGGACTGGGTGCCGTCCCCCGACCACCTCCCAGCTGGGGACTACGGCGGCCCGCCCCCGTTCTGGACGTCGCCGGACCAGCCCGGCTCCCCACCGCCCCCGATGGCCCTTCCGGTGCGAGCCCGGCGCCGGGGTGTGCTGGTAACCGGACTGGTTCTGCTCGGCGTGGCAGCGGTGCTGGGCGTCCTCACCTGGTTTGCCTGACCTCGCGAGCGGCTAGCGGGCAACGCTGTAGAGGACCCGCTTGCCCGGGTGTTCCGTGACCGTCCAGACCTCGTTGTTGCCCGGCCAGTACGAGAGGTCTTCCACACCGATCGCCACCGCCCGGTTGGGGCCGTCGGTGGTGAGGACACCGGCTCCGGTGTCCTTGTCCGGGACCGCGGCCTGGAAGTTGCCCGCGTTGTTCTGCCCGTTGCTGGTGCTGAGGTACCAGCGGCCTGCTGCCGCCGTGACTCCCTGGACTCGGGGTTTCGGCAGGCGGTAGGCCGACGTGGCTCGCCAGGTTCCGTCGCTGTCCGGTGCCGGGAGGCCCGTGGTGGCCAGGTTCCACCGGGCCACCCGGCCGTTCAGGTTCGCGTTGTGCTGGTCCGCGCAGTACTCGCCCGTCAGCAGGGTGTGCGGGGAGGTGCTGCGGTCCAGGGAAACGTACGAGTAGCGCTGGCGTCCCGTGGCCGTGCACTTGTAGTCGCCCGGGTGGTCCACCACACCTTCCGGATTCGACCAGCCCGCCACCTGCGGCATCACATAGCGGTAGCCGAAGCCGTGGTACATGTTGTCGTGGCGGCCCACCAGGGCTTTGTTCGACGTGTCGCCGTTGTCGGCGGCGCCGAGGTCGAAGATGGTGCGCATGTCGAAGATGCGGATGCCTCGGGCGGTGTCCACCACGTAGAGGTAGTTGCCGTACCAGGCTGTTCCGCCCGCGTGGACGCTGTTCCCGTTGCCCGCCTGCGGGGTGGTCACGGCTTCGTAGGACGGGTTTCCGTTGCTGTTGATGTACGGGTACACCAGCAGGACGTGGCGGTATTTGCTGGTCGCCGGGTCGAGGAACGACACGCGGACGCCCTTGATCGGGTCCGTGCCCTTGTCGTACCAACTCACCAGCAGGGCCTGCTTGCCGCCCACCTGCTGGTCGTCGTTGGCGTCCGCCACGGTTGTCACGCCCTGCGGCATCCACTCCACGGTGCCGCCGACCTTTCCGGTGTCCTCGGCGTTGAAGCAGAACTTGCGCAGCGGCGCCTCCTGCATCGCATCCAGCGCCGGAGACGTGCAGGCGTCGCCCGTGCTGCCCTGGCGGTTGGCGTTCGCCAGGATGCTCGGGACGTCGGCCTTCGGGAGCTGGTCAGCCAGTTTGTCCACTCGGGACCGCAGGTCGCCGCTGGTGTTCACCAGCTCGAAATCCACCAGGTTCGGCGGGGTGGCCGTCGCGGCCGGCGCTGGTGCCGTTGTCGCCAGGACCGCCGCGACGGCGGCGGAGAGGACCGCTGCGGCTCGGGGTAGTCGGACAGCCACCGGAACTCCTTCGCACACAAGGGGACAGAGCCCGGTCACTATGCCGACGATCCGCCCCCTCGTGGTCTGAACAGCCGATTCCCGCCAGCCGATTCACCCGTTCGGCAGACAGCACACGGCAGGCTGGTGCGGAAGATGATCCGCTCATCGGAGCGCTCTGTCCCGCCACCCGACTTCCCACCCACGGAATTGGGATTTGTGTCGAATCTCGTGTGGGGGATTGGGTGGTTCTATAAGCTTGATCGGGACTGCTGAGGGGGTGGGATGTCGGCCGACCCAGCGGAACTCGACGAGGCCGTCGCGCAGCGATACGCGCGGTTGGCCGACGACCTGGACGACGAGACCGCGTACCACCTCCTGGTGGAGCTGGCCGATCTGCTGCTGCACCGCGCCCAGACCACCGGGGCCGACGTCGGCGAGGTCATCGACGTCGCGGGCACTCTGCTGCACGCCCTCGCGGCCGACTCACCCGCCCGCGCCGCACCGCTGTACCAGCTCGGGATGGCGCACGCGCTCCTCGCCGAGCGCGGCGAGCCGGAGGAATTCCGCACCGCGGTCGGATATCTGCGGCAACTCCGCCCGCTGCTGGCTGAGGACGCCGCCGAGATCGTCGCCCGCATCGGGTTGATCACCGCGCAGCTGGTGTTGGCTTTGGACGAGTTCGAGCACGTCGACGACGCCCTCGCCGAGCTGAACACCGCGTTCGAGCAGCTGCCGGAATCCGCACTACGCAGGCAGATTCGCTTCGTGCGCGGGATGATGCACCTCACCCGGTTCCTGTCCCGCGGTGGCGGCGACACCGATCACCGTGCCGCCACCGAGGATCTGACCGCGGCGTTGCGCGACAGCGAGGACACCCGCACCGCCGACGCCTGCCACATCGGTCTCGCCTACCTGCTGGTGACCCAGGACATCCCCGCCGAGCTGCGACAGGGCAAGGTGACCGCGGACATGGCCGACGGGGTTTCGCTGCGGATCTCCCCGGAGCAGCACGCCGAAATCCGCCGCCACCTGGACGCGCTCTCCCCCGACTCCGCGACCGACGGTGCCGTCACCACGTTGAAGGTCATCGTCGACGCCGCCGCGAACCTGGCGGAGCAGTCCGATCCCGCGGACTGGGAGACCGCCATCGCCGAACTCGACGATGCCGCCCGGTCCTGGGACGACGAGGTGCCGGGCCGGGCCGAGATCACCGCGCTGCAGGCCGGGCTGGCCGCCAGGCTCGCCGAGGTCACCGGCAGTTCCGAGGCCACCGACGCGGCCACCGAGCGGCTGGCCGACGCGGCCGCCGCCCTGCCCGCCGGGCACCCGATGCGGTCACTGCTGCTCAGCGGCCTGCGCAGCACGTCCACCCTGCCCGGCACGCCGAACATGCACCCCGACGAGCACGCGGCCGTGGTGCGGCGGCTGGAGCAGGCGCTGACGCGGTTCTCCGACGACGACCCCGATCGCGCCGCGGTGCTCACCCCGCTGACCGCGGCGTTGCTGGTCTCGGTCGCGTCGGACCGCACCCGGTCCACGCAGTCGCTGGCCCGGGTCCGGGAGCTGGCCGGGCAGGCCGTCGGGCGCGGCGCCGCCGACCCGGTCAACGCCGCGATCAACCACTTCCTGCTGGCCGTCGCCGAGGGCTTCGACGCGATGACCGGCGGCGCAAGGGATCTGTTCGACTCGTCCGTGCGGCACGCGCGGTGCGCCGACGAGCTGCTGCCCGCCGACCACAACCTGCGGCCTCTGCTGCTGCCGTGGTTGAGCAATCTGCTCATCCAGCGGTTCATGGCGTTCGGCGGGCAGGAGGACCTGGAGGCGGCGCGGTTCTACGCGGCGGGCAACGACGGCGACGACATCATCACCCGCTTCACCATCGCGATGAGCCGGATTTCCCCGCATCACCTGGATTCCGCCGTGCTGGACGAGGTTGCCGCCGATCTGGACGCGATGCTGGCGGACCTGCCCGCCGACCACCTGCTGCATCCCCGCCTAAAGAGCGCGAAGGGCACCGTCCGGCTGCTGCGCGGCATGCTCACCGGCACCGAGTACACACCGGAGAACGTCGATCCGGTCGAGGTGCGCAGCGCGGTCGACGACATTCTCGGGGCGCTGCAGCGGATGCCCGGGCACCACCTCGACCGACCGCACGAAACCATCAGCGCGGCAACGGCCCTGGTGGGCCCGGCGTTCGCCACCAGGGATCTCGCGTCGTTGAACCGGGCCATCGGCATGCTGACCGAGGTCTGCGCGAACCCCGACCTGTTCCCGAAGGAACGGCGCAGCGCGCTGCGCGGGTTGGCGACCGCGCTGCGGATGCGCTTCGAGCTGACCGGCTCGCCGCGCGACCTGAACAACGCCATCGACCGGTTCGAGCAGGTGCGGCGTGAGTTCACGCTGGAGCCAGGCGATTTCGAGACGGCGAACCTGCTCACCACCCTGGCCGACTGCTACGCCGCCCGCGGCGACAACGCCCGCCGGGACCAGCAGCGGGCGATCAGCACCGGGTTGGAGGCGTTGCGGGAGCGCGCGCGGAACGTGCTGTTGCAGTCGACCCCGCGTCGCGCGTTGGAAACCGCCGCCGTCGCGTCCGGCGAGGCCGCGGAAGTCAGCGCGTGGTGCCTGGTCGCGGGGCAGGCCGACACCGCTGTGCAGGCACTGGAACTCGGGCGCGGCATGGTGCTGCACGCCGCCACCGTCGAGTCGGGCATGCCCGCGCTGCTGCGCGCGAACGGCCACGCCGACCTCGCCGAGCGGTGGGAAGCCGAGGTGGGGCGGGAACAACTGTGGGACACCGGTACGGCGCAGGCGATGCGCGTCGCGGACGCGGCCCTGCCCAGCGACCTGCGCTACCGGGTGTTGCACGCCTTCGAGGGCACCGAGGCGGAGGCGCAGTTGCTGTCCCCGCCTTCGGTCGCCGAGATCGCCGCCGGGCTCCGCGCGGCCCGTACCCAGGGGTTGGTGTACCTGCTGCCCGGGGTGTCGGTGCTGGTGACCGCGGACGGGCGGGTGGAGCGCGTGCCGTCGGCGCTGCTCGCCGAGGACGGGCCGGTGGAGCGCTTCGACCAGCTGCAACGCGAACGCGCCCGGGTCGGCGCCGGCGTCGACGACCGGTGGCGGCCCGCGCTGGAGGCGGTGTGCGACTGGGCGTGGACGGCGGTGCTGAACCGGGTGTTCGACCGGATCACCGCCACCTCGCGGGACCGGCCGCTGCGGATCGTGCTGGTTCCGGTGGGGAAGCTGGGCACCGTGCCGTGGCACGCCGCGCGACGCCGGGTGCCGGGCGGCAGGGTCCGCTACGCGTGTCAGGACGCCGTGATCTGCTACGCCGCCTCGGCGCGGCAGTTCCTGCAAGCCGGGCGGCGCGCAACCCGGGACTGGGACAGCGAACCGGTGCTGCTGCGCACGCCGGAACTGCACTGGAGCCGGCACGAGCTCGATTACCTCCACCAGCAGCACTACGGCGGCGGCACCTACCTGGGCAGGCCGAGTACGCGCCGCCGCCGCGAGCCGCTGCCGACACCGGGCGACGTACTGGCGCGGCTGCCCGGCGCGTCGCTGCTGCACCTGGCCTGCCACGCCACTCCCGCGGAACTGCCGGTCGAATCCGCGTTGCTGCTGGGCAACGGCGAGGAGCTACCGGTGCAGGACATCCTGCGGCAGGCCCGGGAACGGCCGCGCGATGCGCCGGGGGCGCTGGTGGTGCTCGCGGCGTGCGCCAGCGACCTCACCGACCGCCAGCACGACGAGGTGCTGACGCTGTCCACGGCGTTCCTCGCCGCCGGGGCCGCCGGTGTGGTCGGCACCCGCTGGGAGGTCGAGGACCTGCCCACCTCGATGTTCATGATCGTCTTCCACCACTTCCTCAACGCCGGGTACGCCGACCCGGCCGCTGCCCTGCGCGCCGCCCAACTGTGGATGCTCGACCCGCGCCGCCGCGCGCTGCCCGGCGTACCGGAGGAACTGGCGGCCTACTTCGCCGAAGTCGACCCCACCGAACCCGCGCACTGGGCAGCATTCACCTACCAGGGCCGGTAACCCCCGACAGAAAGGACTGGTATGGCGCCGACGACGTTCGGCATCGATCTCGGCACCACCCACTCGTGCATCGCACACATCGACGGGACCGCTCGACCGGTGATCGCCAGGAGCGCGATCGGCGAGGACACCACGCCCTCGGTGGTGTACTTCGAGCGGCCGGGCGTCGCCCTGGTGGGCACCGCGGCGAAGAACTCCGCGCTGCTGGCGCCACACCTGGTGGCGCAGCACGTCAAGCGCGACATGGGCCGCCCCGACGTCGAGTACACCTACCACGGGCACCGCTACACGCCGGAGAAGATCTCCGCGCTGATCCTGCGGGAACTGGCCCGCGCCGCCGAGGAGAACACCGGACTCACCGTGCGGGACGTGGTGATCACGGTGCCCGCCTATTTCGGCATCGCCGAACGCGACGCCACCCGCAAGGCCGGGGAGATCGCCGGGCTGAACGTGCTGGACGTGCTGGACGAACCGGTGGCCGCCGCGCTGCACCACAACGCCCTGGACGCCACGACGCAGCCCCGGCACGTGCTGGTCTACGACCTCGGCGGCGGCACGTTCGACACCTCGGTGATCCGCGTCAGCGGCGACGACATCCAGGTGGTGTGCACCGACGGCGACGGGGAACTCGGCGGCGTGGACTGGGACCAGCGGATCGTCGAACACCTGCTGGACCGCTTCCGCGCCGAACAGCCACGGCTGGACCCCAGTGCCGACGACATGGCCATGCAGGAGTTCACCGAACGCGCGGAGGACCTCAAGAAGGCGTTGAGCGCCACCATGTCCCGCACCGTCGCGCTGCGGTTCGGCGGCGCGGCGGTCACTGTCCCGGTCACCCGCCAGGAGTTGGAGGCGATGACCGCGGACCTGCTGGACCGCACCATGGACATCACCGCGCGCATCATCGACACCGCGCGGCGTAAGGGCGTCGACCACTTCGACGAGGTGCTGCTGGCCGGGGGCATGACGCGGATGCCCGCGGTCGCCGCGGGACTCAAGCAGCGCTTCGGGCTCGACGCGCGGCTGTCCGAACCGGACCTTGCCGTCGCCAAGGGGGCGGCGCTGTTCGCCACGATCCGCCGGGCCAGGTCGGGCGACGCGGCGCGGCAGCTGGGCATCAGCGAAGCCGACGCCGACGCGATGGCCCGCAAGCGGGTCGCCACCGTGGTGCCGCGGGCTTTCGGGGTCAAGGCCGTCGACCCGCGCGACCCGTTGGCGCTCACCGACCCGATGCGGGCCCGGCAGATGGTGGTGCACCTGCTGCCGGCCAACACGCCGCTGCCCGCCGACACCGGCCCCTACCCGTTCCAGACCGCCATCGACAACCAGCGGATGGTGGAGATCGAGGTGTGGGAGCAGGCCGGGGCGACGCCGTCGGAGGAACTGGCCGACAACACCAAGGTCGGCAACGGTTTCCTCACCGGCATCCCGCCGCGGCCCGCGGGCTGCCGCATCGAGGTCACCTTCGCCATGTCCGAGACCGGGGCGCTCACGGTGCACGCCAAGGAACTGGAAGGCGGCAACGACGTGCGCTTCGAACTCAGCATCGGCGGCATGGACCGGCGGGCCGTGGACCGGGCCCGCACCGACATCGCCCAGCACCAGGTCAGCGGATAGGAGGTTGCCGCGGTGAGTCAGCAGAAGATGCTGGACGCGCTCGCCGCCGGGTGGAACGAGGTCGCCGACCGGCTCGACCCCGACACGTTCACCCGGCTGGTGGCGCTGGTCGCGGAGCTGCAGGACGCCGACACCGGGACGGCGGCGCTGGTCGCCGAGGACATCGCGTCGCTGCTCGGCGACGCGCTGCCGGTGACGCATCCGGTGCGGCGGGCGCTGGCCGAACCCGAGTCGCGGTTCCGGCGCCCCCAGGTGGACTGGCAGCGGTTGAGCACCGACCTGCGCGACCGGGTCACCGAGTCCGCGCCGGGCGCGGAGCTGTCGCTGGCACGGCTGCGCGGCGTGGATTCCGTGGACGAGCAGTGGATCCGTGCCGCCGGCGGCGACCCGGCGGACCCGGATCTGATCCGGTTGCCCGGCGAGGACGGCGGCAGCCGGTGGCCCGCGTTCCAGTTCGACGCCTCCGGTGTGCCGCGGGAGCTGGTGCGCACCGTGAACCGGTACCTGCACGCCGCGGACGACCCGTGGGGTGCGGCGGACTGGTGGCTGGGGTCCAACCCGTGGCTCGGCGGTGTGCCGGCGGAGCTGATCGACGAGGTCGGCGCCGACGTGCTCATCGACGCGGCCCGCGTCGACTCGGCGGAGGTGTGAGGTGCCGCAGGCCACACCACCGCAGTCGTTTCAGGCCAACCCCACCAAGTACGTGCTGCCCGCCGACACCACGCTGTTCCGGGTGCACCACCGCGAGCGTGGCGCCACCGAGTTCAAACCCGCCCAGGTTGGCGCGGATTCGCCCGGCGGCCGGTTCGACGGCACCGCCGCCGACCCGTTCCCCAGCTACTACGCGGCGCTGCACGCGACGACCGCGCTCGCCGAGGTGCTGCTGCGCAACCTCGGGTTCGGCCACGACGGGCAGCGGCTGATCCGGCGGATGCAGATCGCCGAAAAGCGCCTCAGCGCGGTGCGCACCGCGCGGGAGTTGAATCTGGTCAGCCTGCTCACCGGCCCGGACCTAGCGGCGGTGGCGCAGGATTCGTGGCTGGTCGACGCGGAGGGCCGCGAAGCCTACGAGCTGACCCGGCGGTGGGCGGCGTGGATCCGGGCTCAGGCACAGTGGGCGGACGGGCTGATCTGGCCGTCCAAACGAGACACCGGCAACCCGGCGATCGTGCTGTTCGGGGACCGCTGCGGCGCGGACGGTCTGGACGGCGAGGACCCGGAGCTGCAGATCGACCTGGACACCCCGATCGGCGAGGCGTGGTTGAACCGGATGCTGGCGCCCTACCGCGCGGTCGTCGCCCCGAAACCGGCCTGACCGCTGGGTCCGCGGTCAGCGTTGGGACCAGGTGCCCCCTCGCTGCAGGAACGCCCACTCGCGTTCCCAGGCACGCATGCCGATCCGGCGGGCCAGGCGCTGGGTCGCGGAGATGAGGGCGAAGCAGCCGAGTTCGAGGACCAGCAGCAGGAGCAGGGCGGCGAAGACGGCGGAGACGGTGACCGAACCGGGTGTCGGCGGCGGGGGCACCCGGTTGCCCGCCTGGTCGATCCACAGCGGCACGGTGTCGCCGGGGGCGGCGTTCGCGGGGACCTGCATCGTGGCGGTGCGCGTACCCTGGTCGGTGCGCCACTCGACGACCGCGGTGGAGCTGATGGAGTCCTGCGTGTAGACCTCGGAGACCGGGACGCTCATGGTGGGGGCGGTGGTCAAAACCGCGTCCACCCGGTGGGTGGTCTGCGCGGCGTACGCCGCCCGCTGGGTGAGGTTCTCGTGCAGCGACACGCCGAACAGGGCCGAGACCGGGACGACCACGACCGCCGCGGTGAGCAGCAGCAGCGAGATCGCGGCTGCCGCCCGGTCGATCGGCCTGCGCAGCGGGTTCCGCGACATGCCGAGTGCATTGACCAACCATGTTGCGTGCGCTTTCAGCGCCGCGATCATCGCCAACCTCCAGACACCCGTGTTCCTGGGGACCCCCGGCTCCGGTGTGCCGCGAACGACCGCCGTCGGTTGTGCCCGGATCGTTGTGCGCGGCAGACCTCTACCCCGAGTATCCACTTCCTGACCTTCATCGTTATCACAACGTGACCAGCCCTACACCATGGGTGAAGCGGATCACCCCTTCAGTCGCTGGGTTTCCCGCGGAGTGAGAGGCCGGCAGCCATCGAGGCGATGCCGGAGGTGACGCCGGTCGCGTCATCGATCCGCTGTTCTGCGTCCGCCACCCCGGGGCAGGCCAGGTCCGCCAGCGACGTCGCCGCGGCCCGGCCGAGCCCGCGGACGATGATGCGAATGCCCAGCGCACAGGCTTTCCGGGCGAGTTCGCGGGCTTCGCGGTGGTCGGCGAGTTCGCCGTCGCTGAAAATGCACATCACTCGATCGCCGGAGCGGTTCGCCAGCACCTCGATGCCGCGTTCCAGCGCCGGGGACAGCCGCGTCCCGCCGCCCGCCGCGGCTTTCCGCAGCACGGAAAGCGCTGTTTCGGTCCCGGCTTCCGGGGGCACGAACTGCCGGACCTCCTCGGCCCACAGCACCAGGCCCGCCGCGTAGTGCGCGGCGGTGGCCTCGGCGAGGAACTTCTCACCGCCCGCGATGGCCCGCCGAAGCAGGTCGCCGGACATCGAGTAGCTCACGTCGATGCACAGCAGGACGTGTCCACCGTACCGGGCCTGCAGAGCTGCCAGGTGCGGTCCGGGCGGCGACTGGGTCAGCCCCACCCCGTCGAACCGGCGGCGCGTCCACGAACTCATCGGCCCTCCCCTGGTCAGCAGCGCACCGTCAGGCCCGCGATGGTGCCCGCCAGTTCCCGGCTGGCCGCGGCGTCGACCACACCGTCCACATAGGCCGACAGTTCCAGCGCGGCGCCGCTGAGCGGTTCCCGCGCGGTGACCGAGAGCAGTCCGTCGGCGCTGACCCGCAGCGTCACCTCGATCACCGCACCAGCGGGCAGGTCCGGCAGTCCGGTGAACTCGCCGTCGAGCACCCGGCGGTTATGCGCCACCTCGGGTGACGGGACGTCCCCGGACTGCTCGAACACCTGGATGCGGACCGATCGCTGGCCGTTGAGGACGGTGGCGAAGCGGCCGGTGGCCACTGCGGGCAGGGGCTCGTTGCGGTGCACCAGATGCTGGACGAACGACCGTCCGTCCTCGCGGTAACTGTCCTGAAGCAGCAGGCCGAAGCTGCGCGGCACGACCGCCGCGGTGGTGCGCGAGGGCGGCGCCGCAGACGACCGCCAGATCGGGGTCGGCGGTCTTCGGGGCGAGGCCGAGGTGCTGGTGCACCGCCCGCGAAATCGCCGGCAGCCGCGTCGCGCCACCGACGAGCAGGACCTCGTCGATGTTGGTCACGCCCTTCTCGGCGGCCGCGGCCAGCACCCGGTCGACGATCCGCAGCGTGCGGTCCACCAGGTCCGCGCCGAGCTCGTCGAGGGTGGCGCGGTCGAGTTCGACGGTCATCGCGTCGTCCCCGCAGCACAACGCAACCCGGCGGCTCGTCACCGCGCTGAGCTGGCGTTTGACCTGCTCGCTGGCATCCTGCAGGTGCAGGCGGAACTCCTCGTCGTCCGGGTCGGCGGCCGGGAACTCGCGGACGAAGGCGGCGGCGAGGTGCTCGCGGATGCGTTCGTTCCAGTCGGCCCCGCCCAGTCGGCTGTCGCCGTCGGTGGCGACGACGTGCACGCCGTCAACGCCCGTGCGCAGCACCGTGGTGTCGAAGGTGCCGCCACCGAGGTCGTAGACGAGCACGGCGCCGGTGCGGCTGCGCACGTCCCCGGAGCGTCCGGTGGTTCCCGCCGGTATCCCCCGGTGTAATGCAGGGCCGCCGCGATGGGTTCGCTGAGCACCTCCAGCACCTCGATCCCGGCCAGGTGCGCCGCCTGCAACGTCGCTTCCCGTTCCCGGATGCCGAAGTAGGCCGGGACGGTGATCACCGCGCGGACGGTGCGGTGCGGGCCGAGTTCGGCGACGGCGTCGTCGACGAGGCTGCGCAGGATCAGCGCGGACACGGATTCCGGCGTGTGGCGGACGCCGTGGAACTCCAGCTCGAACTCGGTTCCCATCCGGCGCTTGATGAGCGCCACGGTGTTGTCCGGGTCCGCGCTGTGCTGCGCCGCCGCACCCACCACCGCGGTGTCGGCCGCGGCGAAGTGCACGACCGACGGTGTGGTGAGCTCGCCCAGCCGGTTGCGGATCACCGCGACACCACCACTGTCCACAGTGGCCACCGCAGAGCAGGTGGTGCCGAGGTCGATGCCCAGGACGAGTTCCTCACCCATCGGTCAGCAGACCCGTCGCGAACTCGGAGAGGTCGGAGCCGACCAACAGAACGGACAACGCCACCAGGATGGCCGCCAGCACGGCCAGGATCCAGCGGTGGACACGGTAGTGGGTCGGTGGGCGGATGCTCATGCGGGCTCCCGGGTCTGCTGCTCGTCTCGTCCCAGGGCGAAACCGCCGCGGTCCAGCAGCCACACGAACGGCTCGGCCGGGGACATCCTGCTGCCCGGGTGGACCCCGGTGACCGAGGACACCACGAAGTAGCGCACCTCCCCGAAGTCGCGTTCCGCCTGCAGCACCAGGTTGTCCAGGCCCGCGGTGGTCAGCCAGTCGCGCACCGCTCCTGCGCACAGGTCGGCGGCCCACGGCAGGTCGGTCAGCAGGTCGGCCTTCACCACGGCGATCGCCAACGCCTTGCGCCGGGTGTCCACGCCGAAGTCCTGCAGGCGGCGGGCCGTCACCTGGTAGACCTCGTCCGGGTCGCCGGTGGCCGGATGCGCCTGCGCCAGCCGGTCCTGCAGGGCCCCGCCGAGCTGGTCGCGCACCCACGCGACGGCGAACGGGTCGACCACGAACACCAGTCCCCCGGCGTGGTCGAGGAACTCCAGTTCGCTGTTGTCGTCGCGGTTGGCGTAGAACTCGCCGGCCGCGTCGAACAGGTGCAGCAGCGCCTGGTCGGCGTCCTTGTCGGACTGACCGCGGCGGAACCGGGCGGTGATGGCGGGCGGCAGCTGCCCGGCCGGGGTCTTCGCGGTGTCACCACCGGTGGCGATCAGCTGCGCGCCGTGCTCGAACGCCTGGCGGCTGGTGTCGTCGTCGAAGGCCATCACGGCGCCCTCGGCGGCAGCCCGATCCCGCAACGCGACCAGACCCGCGTACACCAGGCGGGTCTTGCCCGCCGACACCGGGCCGAACACCGGCAGCCGGATGTCGGTGACCGCGCCGGACCGCGCCTGCAGCGGCCGGTCGCAGCGCTGGCACAGCGCCTCCAGCCGCCGGGATGCGCGCAGCACGGTCGTCGGCAGCCGCTGACCGCACCCGCACCGCCGCCAGACCGCGCCCAGCAGCCCGGGCCGCAGGTCGCGGTGCACCGTCCGGCACCCGTCGCAGCGGTAGGCGGGCACGGTCATCACGTGGAAGCACACCCCGCAGCTCGGCTGGGCCCTGCGCAGCCGCCGCACGGTGGTGTCGTAGCCGCGCTCGAAGCCGATCAGGGTGCCCCACGCGGCCCAGGAGATGCCGAGCACGACCGCGCCGAGGACCACCATCACCGCCCCACCGAGGGCCGCGCCCAGCGTGACCGGGGTCCACAGCAGCACCGTCAGCCCGATGGCCCCCCAGCGCAGGTCGCTGCCCCGGCCGTAGCCAAACCCCCGCGACCAGCCGTGCCGGATGAAGTCGGCGCAGCAGCGCCACAGCGCCACCAGGTCGCGGCGCCATTGCGCGACCTGGTAGCCGGGCCAGGCGTAATCGAGCGGGAACGGGCCGCGCTGCTTCAACCCGGCCGTGCCGTTGACCACGTCGTTCGGCGTGACCAGCACCGGTTGCCAGATCCCGCGGCCCACCAGGACCCGGCAGGTGTTGACCAGCGTCGCGCAGGCGCCGAACAGCATCATCAGCGGCGCCAGCAGAGCAGCGAGGTAGAGCACCAGCCCCACCAGGCAGAGCCCCAGCGCGAGCACCACGAGGGCGACGACGAGGTACTGCATCTACTTCCCCCGCCCGCCTCTTCGGCCGAACAGCAGACGCGCGACCTCGCGGGTGCGGGCCGGTTTGGGTTTCTTCTGTGCGAAGTCCTTCAGCCAGTCGTGCCAGGCCGCCGCGGCTTCGGCGTCCACCGCGCGCAGCAGCTTGCTGATCCGCCGGTAGTCGGTCTGCTTGTGCTTGCCCGCCCAGTGTTCCAGGGCCTTGTCGAACGCCACGCGCACCTGCTCGGAGGCGTTGTCCGACCAGGCGGTGAGAAACGCCAGCGCCACCGCGTGATCCCGCCGTCCCGGCGGCGTCGTCTCCCGGTTCCACGCCTGCGGCAACTCGTGCGCCAGCATCTGCTGCATCCCGGCACCAGCGGCCTCGACGGCGGCCACCGCCGTCTGCGGCGCGGTGTCCAGCAACGCGGCCACGACCCCGGCGGCGCGGGCGGCGAACACGCGCTCCGACACGTCCCGCACCGCACCGGCCCCGCTCTCCGGGCTGGTCGGGTGTCGGTGGAAGGCGCTCAGCCAGGACCGCAACCGGCTGTCGTCCTCCCACAACCTGCGGAGGTTCTCGCGGTCGCCGATGTGGTGGCCGAGCATCCGCAGCACGTCCAGGTACCGGCCGGACACCGTGGCCTTCTCCAGCACCGCGAAGGCCCGCTGCGCCAGGGCGTCGGTGACCGCGGTGGACGGCAGGGCCGACAGGAACTCCGCCACCTCGTCCATCGTGGGCGGCGACAGCCGGAACAGCGCGTCCCACACGACCTGCCCGATGGTGGGTTCCTCGGACGCGCGCAGCTGCGCGCGGAACAGCGCGATGGTGTCGCGACGCGCGTCGCCTCCGGCGGCCACCGCGGCGGCGGCGATCGCGGCGTCCAGCGGCATGAACGGGTCGCTGATCGTCGGAGCCAGCAGCGTCCACCAGCGGTCCCGGATCGCCTCCGCCGTCTCCTCGGCCCGCGCTCCCGCCAGCCGGGCGGACAGCTCGTCGCGCAGCAGGTCGACCACCTGCTGGCCGCACGTCCAGCGCGTCGGGTCGATCGAGGTGTGCGGGTGGTCCGCCCACCAGGCGACGAAACCGCTCGCCGCGTCGCCGAACCGGCCCACCCGCGGCGTGACGTCGAACCGCGTGGCGGTGCGCAGCAGCCGGTCCATCCGCTCCGGGCTCACCGCCGCGGCCGCCGCCTCGACCAGCTCGCAGGCCCGTTCGGCCTCCTCGGGCGTCCACCGGCGCGGTGACAGCGGGGTGCGGTCGTCCGGTGGGGTGCCACGCACGATCTCGTCGACCTCCGCGCGCAGTAACGCGAGCCGCACCCGCCCGGCCTGGTCGGTGGCAGCCTCGGCGAGCCTGGTGAGCACCGGCAGCGTCGGCGAACTCGCCAGCACCGCGTCCAGCACCGGTTCCAGCACGTCCGCCGCGGACACCGCGGGCGGCGAGGCCAGCCACTCGGCCAGCACCAGCGCCGAGTCCTGGTCCCGCACCGGCTCGTCGAGCATCAGCACCCCGGCGGCCAACCGGTCGGCCTCGGCCGGGAGCTCCTCGCCCCGGTTGCGGGCGAACTGGTGCGCCAGTTCGACGGCCTCGACCACGTCGTAGGGGTCGGCGTGCAGGAAGCGCGGCACCCAGTGGCGGGCCGAACCGGTCGGCTCCACCGGCCGGTGCTCGCCGGTCACCAGGTTGAACACCACGAAGTCGTTGGTGCGCGCCGGATCGGCCAGCGACCCGGCCCAGTCCGGGTGCACCGCCAGCACCTCGTGCCGGCTGTACTGCGGATTGGTGGCGAACACCCGGAAACCCACGCGCAGCGCGCGTTCCTGCGGCAGCAGCAGCGTCGCCGCGGCGATCCAGCGCACCGCGGCCTCCGCGTCGGCGCTGACGAACAGCACCCGCCGCGCATCCGGCTCGTGCATCCGGTCCACCGCGGAATGCACTGCCAGCAACCAGGATTCGCCGTCGGGCTGGCCCAGCACCCACTCCCGCAGCGCCGCCACCCCCAACGGACCGGGCTCCGGCTCGGCCGGTACCGGATCGCACTGCGTGGTCGGCGCGGGCCGCTCGGCCCACCAGGACGCGCCCCACAGCTGGGCCGGGCGGATCGGCCCGTACAGCTGCGGGTCGCCGGTGGCCAGCGCGTGGGTGAACTGGTTGCCCTCGCGCACCCCGCCCGCCTCTTCACCCAGGTAGATGCCGCGGGCCGTGGCGTAGACACCGTCGTGCACGTGGACCAGCGACGGCGGATAGTCGGCGACCGGGCGTTTCTCCCGCATCCAGCCCACCGGGGCCTCGTACAGCGCGGACCGCTGCACGACACTCATCATCTCGTCGGTGGTGCCCGGCGACACGGCCTGGAACTGGAACCCGGCGCCACCGCGCAGCCCCTGCCCGGGTCGGCAGTCGGTGTAGAACAGCGAGTGGAACTCCCGCGCGCTCATGCTCGGCTCCGTTCGATCACCCCGAAGTGGCTGAGCAGCCACAGCAGTGGTTCGTCCACCCGGAACGGTCGGACCCCGGCCGGGTCGATCCGCTTGCGGCCATAGTCGGGTTCCGCGCCCAGCGAGGACACCGCGAAATAGCGGAAGGTCTGGTAGTGCGCACGCAGGTGCGCGTCGATGTCGTCGGCGCCGAGGTCGGCCAGCAGTGCCCGCAGGTGCTCGTCGGTGTCCTGCCCGGCGGCCTCGTCGTAGTACGGGCCGGCGACCGGGGGCCGCAGCAGCGGGTGCTGCTCGCCGAGCATCCCGAAGAACGCGTCGATCTTGGAGAACACCACGGCGATCGGGGTACTGATGCGGCGGCGGTCGGCGAGCCCGGCCCGCAGCAGCCCGGTGATGCGGGTGAGCACGTTGATCGGCGGTTCGGCGTCGCGCCGGCCGACGTCGGGCAGCTCGATCCGGTCCGCCGTGCCGGGCAGCTGGAACGGGTCGAGCAGCACGATCATCCCGTCGGCCGCCGACAGGTATGCCTGCCGGTTGACGAACTCCTGGGTCGTCATGTCCTCGCCCGCGGCGTCGTAGAACGACAGCGTGGTGGTGCTGTGCACCTCGCGGCCGAACCGGGTGCGCGGCTGCCGCCACTGCACGACGAGCGGGATGCGGACGCCGTCGGCGGAGCCCGCGGTGGACTCGAACAGGGCGCGGTCGTCGAACAGCGCCTGCTCGTAGCGCTCCAGCCACTGCGCGGTGCCCATCCCGGCCTGCTCCCCGGCGAAGGAGATGTCGGCGTCGAAGCGCCGCCGGATGGTGTGCCGCAGTTCGTGCACCAGAACCGTGGTGTAGACGGTCTTCCCGGCGTTCTTGCCGCCCACCACACCGATCAGCGGGCTGCGGCTGTCGGCGAAACCCGCGGGCAGCGGCGTGTGGCACACCGGGCAGGCGCGGATGCCGCTGACGGTGCCGCAGTCCGGGCACGCGGCCCGCCGCGGCGTGCGCCACGACTTCGGTGGCGGGAAGGCTGGGGGCGCGGGGTTGGCGAACCCGGTGAGCCGCTCCCGTTCCGGATCCACGGTCCGGCGGCACCTCTCCCGGCCGGGCGAGGGCCGCCCGGTGCACTGGAACCAGAGGCTGCTGGGCGCGAACTGGTGGTAGCAGTAAGGACAAGCGACCTTGGCCATTCAGGCCCTCCCCTCGGCAGTCGCCGTGAAGCTCCCCCGCGCCGAGAAGTCCGTGGTCGCGCTCGGTCTGGACCCCACGGCCCCCGAGGTCGGGGTGGGCATGTCGGGGCGGGTGTCACGAGGTGGGGTGATCACGTGGCCACCTTCAGCTGGGTGGTGGGCGGGTCGACGAGCTGGACTCCGGGGGTTTCGACGAAGCAGCGCAGCCAGAACGGTCTGCGGCGCGGGAGTTCGACGGTGATCTCGACCGGGTCGCCGAGGTCGTGGGTGGCGCGGTGCACCACCTGGCCGTCCTCGGGTCTGAGCGGCATCACGCGGCCCGGCGCGATCACGACGACCACGGCGCAGTCCGGCACGCGCTGGTCGCAGGTGAGCACGATGCGCGCGGTGCGCGCCCCGAACAGGCGCTTCTGCCGTTCCACCCGGTACGTCGCCCGCGGCGGTGTCCCGGCCAGTTCAAGCGCGCTCGGCGCCGAGCGCCCCTCGCCGTGCTCCGCGGGAGCGATCGAGCAGACCTGCACGCGAACAGGGCCCGGGCCAGGGTCGATGCGGCAGCCGCCGTCGGCCTGGTACTGCTGCCGGGTCAGCCGCCTGCTGCCCTCGGCGGCGCCCGTCCAGGTCACCTCGGCCATCCGGACGTCGTCCGGCCACACCCACGACAGCACCACCCCACCACCGAACCGCCGCGCTTCGAGCGCGCTCACCGGCGGCAGCGCCGGCGCCACCCGGGCGGTGTGCCGGACCGCGACGGTCTCCGCGGCGACCTCGGTGCCGTCGTCCCTGCGGTAGCGGGCGGTCAGCAGGTAGGTGTGGTCGGCGTCGACGTCCGCGGTGGCGTCGCGGAAGGCCGTGGTGCCGTTGGTGGGCACGGAGACGTCACCGGCTTCGCCGTCGCGGCGCCGCCGGACGTCGACGCCCACGACGTCGGGGTGGACCTTCCAGGTGCCCTCGGCGACCCCGTTGTGCACGGACAACCGCACGTCGTGCACCGGGGGCAGCACCTCGACCGTGGTGCCGGACGGGCGCGACCACGCGCCGCACGCCTCCGCGGCGAACACCGCGTAGCCGACGAGCACCCCGGCCCGCACGTCGCTGTCCACCACGGCGGTCGCCGCGCCTTCGGCGACCACGTCGCCGTCGGCGGGGTCGCCGGGCGTCCGTCCGGCTCGGCGCACCACGCGGTAGCGGGTGGTGTGCTCGTCGTGGTCGGGCTGTGCCCGCCACGACACGCGCACTCCGGCACCTTCCGGCCGCGCCGTCACGTCCGCGACGGGGCTCAGCGGCATGCGCCGCAGCTCCGCGGCGATCGCCTCGTCGTCGGCGGCGAGCCGCGCGGCCTCGGCGAGGGTGCGCCGGGCTTCGCCGTCGGCTCCGCTGCGCGCCGCGCGGTGGGCGGCTTCGCGGAGTTCGCGGACCCGCTCGGCGTGCCGGTCGACGGCCGCTTTCGCGGCGGCCGCCTCGTCGGCGTCGGTGATGCCCGCCAGGGCTTGTTGGGCGGCGAAGAGCTGGCCGGCGGCGAGCAGTTCGGTGACCTCCGGCAGTCCGCTGGTTGTGGGTGCGGTGGCACCGGTTTCGCTGAGGACGCTCACCACGGCGTGGCGGACCTCGTCGTCCGCCAGGCCGGTCTGCTGGAGCACGCGGACCAGAGCGGCGGCCGGTGCACCGCCTGCGCGGAGGCGCCGCACGTCGTCGAGGAGATGGTGCAGGGTCAGCTGGCGGAGGTCGACGCCGTCGCGGGTGACCGCGGTGTTGATCATGCCGAGGGCTTCGCGGGCGGGCTGGTTGCCGGAGCGCCGGTCCTCCCGGTCGATGGCGGCCCGCACGGCGTCGGCGGTGAGCGGGTGCGGGGGATCGCTGCGGAAGGTCTCGAGGATGCGGAAGCCGCGCAGCTTGCCGTGCAGCAGTTCGGGGATGGAGGTGACTTCGGCGTCGGTGAGCAGCGCCTTGAGCCGCCGGAACAGGGTGTCGGACAGGCCGCTGGTCTTGGGCAGCTCCAGCGGTTCGACCGACCGCACCCCGGCTTCGGCCAATGCTGCGTCCACTTCGGACGGTCCGAGTTGGCCGAATGCCTCGCGCATGGCCTCCAGCTGGCCGGGCGTGATCAGCCCGAGGTCGCCGAAGGTGGATTTCAGCATCGCGGCCAGTTCGTTGATCCGCTGCTGCCCGGTGGCGGAGCGCTTCGCGGCCTGGTCGCGCCACCACGACATCCGCGACATCGCGTCGCCGTGCTGGCGGCGCAGCTCCTCGTCCTCGCGCAGGAACGCCTTGTAGACGCTGGTGGTGAAGCTGGACTTGGCGGTGGACTGGGCGCTTTTGTTCCAGTGCGACCGCACCTGGGCCAGCCGCTGGGCCAGCTCGGCGTCGGAGAACCCAAGGTCGACGGCGTACCGGGTCAGCAGGTCGTCGGGTAATCGGCCGCTGCGCCCCCGCAGCGGCCGGACCACCTCGCGCTCGTACGCCTTCGGGTCGAACGGCCGCATCAGCCGGTGACCGTGATCCCGGCGACCACCTTCGTGGCGGCCTCGACCTCCTCGTCGCTGCGCACGCTCACCCGCACCTTGATGTCCAGGGACTTGCCGGTGGACGGTTCGGTGGCGGTCAGCTCCAGCAGGCCCTCGTCGTCGACGGTCATCCGGATGTTCACCGGTGAGCCGACGGGCAGCGGCGGCAGCCCGTCGATGAGGCCCCTGCCCTCGTTGATCGGCTTGTTCTCGGACAGCTCGGGGCCGGCCACCACCCCGGACTGCTCGTAGAGCTCGATCTCCACCCCGGTCTGGCCCTCCTCCACGGTGACCGCCTCCAGCAGGCGCTCCTCGGTGGGCAACGAGTCGTTGGCGTGCACCAGGTGCTTGACGAAGTGCCGGGTGGGCTTGCTGCGCCAGTCCGGGTCGGAGGTGTCGACGAGCTTTACGCCGAACGCCTTCGGCAGCACGTTGCGGGTCTGCTTGGTCGCCAGGTCCTCCAGTGCGCGGGCCGAGATGCCCGTCTGGCGCGCCACCTCCTGCACCGCCTCGGCGACGTCGGAGCCGCTGGCTTCCTGCATCTCGCGGTGCACCACGCGACCCAGCGCGTACAGCGCCGCGCCCTTGGCGACGGCCAGGTCCGGGTCGTGCAGCTTGGGTTCCCAGCCGAACTCGGCGCGCAGCCGCTCGGCGACCGCGGGCATCTTCGTGGACCCGCCGACCAGCAGCACGTCGTCGATCTGCGCGCCCGGCTCCTTGGTCTGCAGGGTCTTGAGGGTGCGCCGGACGATGTCGATGGTCTTGTCCAGCAGGTCCCGGGTCTCGTCCTCGAACTGCGCCCGCGTCACCTCCACCCGGGCGCTGACCCCGGCGCCGCGCAGCGCGACCGCGCGGGATTCGGCCCTGGACAGCTGCTTCTTGGTCTCCTCGGCGGTGGTGGTCAGCGACTGGAGGAACTCCTCGTCGTCCTCCACCTCGGTGCCCTTGGGGGCCTGCTCCAGAAACTTCGCCAGCAGGTGGTTGCGCAGCCGCAGGTCCCAGTCGGCGCCGCCGAGGTGGTCGTCGCCGTCGGTGCAGACCACCACGATCTCGTCCTTGGACACCCGGATGACCGTGGTGTCGAAGGTGCCGCCGCCCAGGTCGTACACCAGGATCGTCTTGTCCTCGGCGTCGGTGGTCGCCTCGTAGTGCAGCGCCGCGGCCACCGGCTCGGGCACGATGCCGATCACGTCAAGCCCGGCGATCCGGCCCGCGTTCTTGGTGGCGCTGCGCTCCAGCATGCCGAAGTAGGCGGGCACGGTGATCACCGCGCGGGTCACCTCGCGCCCGGTGTGCGCGGCGGCGTCCTGGGCGAGCTGCTTGAGGATCAGCGCGGAGATCGACTCCGGGGTGTAGGTGGTGCCGTGGAACTCGAACTCGGCGTCGCTGCCCATCTGGCGTTTGATCAGCGACACCACCCGGTCCGGGTCGATGATCGCGGAGTTCTTCGCCACCGAGCCGACGACCACGTTGGTCTCGTTCTCGAAGAACACCACCGAGGGGGTGGTCTCGTTGCTGTCGGTGTTGCGGCAGACCGTGGGGCGACCCGTCTCGTCCACGTAGGCGATGGCCGAGTACGTGGTGCCCAGGTCGATGCCGAAGACCTGGAGGTCGCGGTCAGACATCTGCGCTCATCCCCTCTCGCGGACTGTTGTCCTCGGCCGGTGCGGTCGGTTCGCTCCAGCGGTACACGTGCACCCGCGCCGGGACGGTCACGCGCTCGGTCATGGTGTCCAGGTAACCGTCGGAAACGACCGCGGCGATGCGCTGGTGCTGGGCGGGGTCGTCGGCCGGGATGACCCTGACGGCGCGGTGCTCGCGCGCGGAGAACTCGGCCCCGGCCTGCGGGCTGATCGGTGTGCTGCCGCAGCGTTCCAGGGCCTGCTCGGCGCTCAGCGCGAAGGACTCCAGCAGGTCGGCAACCTGCTGGCGGGTGAGTTCGGCGGGCAGGGTGCGGGCCTGGTGCAGCAGGTCGTTGCGGAGGTTCTGCAGGTCGGTGGTGATCGGGCGCAGCAGCAGGTTCTGCTCCCCGGCGCGCAGCCGCTCCACCTCGGCGTGCAGCCTGTCGATGACGCGCTCGCGGGCGGCGGCGCGCTCGTGGTGCTGGCGGACCTCCGCGGCGAGGGCGGTGACCGCCTCGGTCAGCTCGGTGACCGGGTCGGGCGCCTTCTCGGGCTCGGGTTCCTCGGTGGTTTCCGGTGCCGGTGCGGCCTCGACCGGATCGACGGTCTCCGGCGGCCGGTCGTCGTGCCCTGGCTCGTCGTGCATGCCCCTGCCCGCCTCGGTGCTGTCGCAGTGATCAGTTGATCACTGCGAACTCTATCGCCGCCGGACGCGTCGTCGAGCGGCTTTCGCGGAGTTGGGACGGCGGGGGCGGCGGTGTCGGTTCCGGGTGCGGGGCACCGGGCTGCGGGTTCACCCGGATCGCGCAGCGGAGCGGTCGGGTGGCGGCCGTCGGGGGCTGCGGCCGGCCGCCACCCGCATGCTCACCCGCGGGCGAGCACGTCCTCGCGGAACACCCGCGGGGTGATCCGCACACTGTCGGCGAAGTTGCGCTCCACCTCGGCGATCTCGTCGGGGTTCGGCTTGGCGTTGTCGCAGTCGGGCCCGGCGCTGGCGCCGGACATCAGGTCCGCGCACTCGCCGGTGCGGTTGTCCGGCAGGCCGAGGATGTGGCCGAACTCGTGCGCGGCGATGCGGACGACGTCGTGGCCCTCGGCCACGGCCTGCCGGCCCATCCAGATGCGGCCCCGGCCGAGGTCGACGACCTCCGCGCGCGGCCAGCCGTCGTCGGCCAGCACGACCACGTCGGCGTCCCCGCCGGTGGCCGGTTCCAGGCGCACGTTGTGCACGCTGTCGTTCCAGATCTGCGCCCCGGCGTCCACCGCGTCACGGAACTCGGCGGCCTGACCGGCGTCGTAGGTGACGACCCGGACCTGATCCGGGGTCGCGGCCGCCGTCACCGGCGCGACCAGGGCGACCAGGAACGCGACGAGCACCCCGAGGACGGGTCGTATCGGGCGCGGCAGGTTCATCTGCACCAACCTCCAAGCTGACCGGATCACGGCACCCGTCGAACGTATTGGCCACGCGGGCCGCGCCCACCGCCTTGGCGTAGATCGGCCACGACGCGAATTTCCCGGAATTCCGGCGAGATGGGTGGACATCGCGCGATGATCTGGGATCGCCCCCCCGGGCACCACCGCCGGGGGGTTTGATCACCGCGGGTGGGGCCCGGGCCACACTACGGTCCGGTTGTGGACAGCGAACCGGACTTCCACCAGCCAGCACGCGGGGCGCTTTGGCGGCCAGTCGTGCGTGACCTTCGAACCGATCGGATGCACATGATCATCGACGCACTGGAGCAGTCCTGGCGGGCATGGGCCGACCTGGGCGGGTCGCTCGACGAGTCCGGGTGGCAGCGGCCGACCCGGCTGCCTGGCTGGACCGTCAAGGACGTGTACGCGCACTGCAGCGGATTCCCGGCGGCCACCAGGGCGGGACTCGCGGCGGAGGAACCGGACGGGCCGGTCACGCACGCCGACGCCGCGGAGCTGCTCGCCTTCATGCAGCGGCCGGGCGGGATCGCGCACGAGGCGGCCGACCAGCTGCGCGACGAGGCCGTGCGGCAGGCCACCGCGACCCCGGCCGAGCAGCTCGTCGCACAGTTCGCCGAGGTCGCGCCGGGGTTGATCGCCTCGTTGCGGAACGCGAACCTGGACCGCCGTGTCGACTACGGCGGCTTCGCCGTGGTGACCGCGGCGGAGGCGCTGCGGATCTTCACCATGGAGGCGGTGGTGCACTACTTCGACATGGCGACCGCGCTGGACCTGGCCGTGCCCGGCCCGATGGCCGGTGCTCCGTTACGCGCGACGGTGCGGCTGCTGGCCGACACCGCCGACCCGGTGGCGTTCGTCGACGCCGCGACCGGCCGCGGCACGCCCTCGGTGTTCCCGGTCCTGCGCTGAAGACCTCCCTGAGAGGGAAGTGAGCGTGCTGCGGTGGTGATCAGCCCAGCACCGGCAGCCCGACCGCCGCGTCCACCGCGATACCCACGAACAGCAGCGCCAGGTAGGAGTTCGACAGGTGGAAAAGCGTCATCGGGTTGACGGCCCGGCCGTCGCGCACCGCCGCGTGCAGCCGCTGCGCGACCACCAGGAACGCCGCCCCGACCAGCACCGCGCACGCCACGTAGACCCAGCTGGTCACCGGCACCAGCAGCAGGGTGCAGCCGACCGTGGCCCAGCTGTAGGCCAGGATCCGGGCCGACACCGTGCGCGGGGTGGCCACCACCGGCAGCATCGGCACTCCGGCCCGGGCGTAGTCGTCCTTGTACTTCATCGCCAGCGACCAGAAGTGCGGCGGCGTCCACAGGAACACCACGCCGAACATCACCAGCGCGGGCCACTCGACCCTGCCGGTGACCGCGGCCCAGCCGACCACCACCGGCATGCAGCCCGCCGCGCCGCCCCACACGATGTTCTGCGCGGTCCGGCGCTTGAGCACCAGCGTGTACACGAAGACGTAGAACAGCAGCGCCGCGGTCGCCAGCACCGCCGACAGCAGGTTCACGCCGAGCCACAGCACGACGAACGACACCACCCCGAGCACGATGCCGAAGATCAGGGCGTTGCGGCGCGGCACCTCGTAGCGCACCAGCGGGCGCCCCTTCGTGCGGTTCATGACCGCGTCGATGTCGGAGTCGACCACGCAGTTGAGCACGTTGGCGCTGCCCGCCGACATGGTGCCGCCGACGAGCGTGACGATCACCAGCCACGGCGAGGGAATGCCCCGCTGCGCGAGGAACATGGCGGGGATGGTGGTGACCAGCAGCAGCTCGATGACCCGCGGCTTGGTCAACGCCAGGTAGGCGGCCAACACCCCGCGGCGGCCGGAGGCCGGGGCGGTGACCGGTGCGGACTGGGAGGTCATGGTCATCGGGCCGGGGTTTCCTCCGAGGAACTGTGCGGCTGCACGATCGGCTTGCCCGCCAACCGCAGCTCCTGCCAGTGGGTCACCTTGCGCTCGGCCACGAACGCGCCGAACGGGATCGTCCCGGCGAGCAGCACGAGCAGCATGCGGCCGATCGGGGCGCGCAACTGGGTGGTGGCGACCACGGCGACGAGCAGGTACACCATGTACAGCCAGCCGTGCGCGACGCCGATCCGGAACGTCCACGTCACGCCGAGCTGCTGGGTCGGGGTGCCCTCCGCCCACAGGCCCGCGAAGTGCCCGTACTTGAGCACCATCGCGGCGCACAGCAGGATCAACAGCACCGCGGTGACGTACGCCATGATCCGGTAGAAGATCAGCACACCAGGCTTCACGCCAATCCCTCAATCCCGCCTCGTGCCTCGGACACCGGTGTCACTAGACCGTACGCCACACGCTTTGACGCCCTGCGCCGGACCTCGGCCGGAGTGGCCCCGCCCACCCCGCTCGACCGATCCAGGTTCCTTCTCCATGGCGGAACCACAGACGCCTGCTGTGGCACCACCGACACCACCGTTCCCGGATCGGCGGTCGCCCTCGCCACGACGTGGCAGGCGCGCTCAGATCATCCGGTAAGCCTTGGCGACCAGTTCGAAGGAGTGCAGCTTGGTGTCGCGATCGGCGACGTTGGTGGTGATCATCAGCTCGTCGACGCCGGTGCGTTCGCGCAGTTCGTCGAGGCCGGCGCGGACCACTTCCGGAGAGCCGTACACGGCGTCGGCCAGCCAGCTGTCGACGAAGCTCTGCTCCAGCTCGGTGTAGGGGTACTCGCGGGCCTCGCGGCGGGTCGGCTGCTTGCCCGGCATGCCGCGGCGCAGCCTGAGCATGCTCAACGCGATCGGCCGCACGATGTCCAGCGCTTCCTCGTCGGTGTCCGCGGCGACCACCTGCACGCCGATCAGCGCGTACGGCTCGGACAGGACCTCCGACGGCCTGAACGTCCGCCGGTACAGCTCCAGCGCGGGCAGCGTGTTCTGCGCGCTGAAGTGGTGCGCGAAGGCGAACGGCAGGCCGAGCGCCCCGGCCAGCTGCGCGCTGAACCCGCTGGAGCCGAGCAGCCAGATCGGCGGGGTCGGGCCGTGCGGCACCGACTGGATGGCCGCGTAGGGGTGGTCGGCCGGGAAGTCATCGCCGAGGAAGGCGATCAGCTCGCCGAGCTGCTGTGGGAAGTCGTCAGCCGACAGCGGGCCGCTGGTGCGGCGCAGCGCCCGCGCGGTGGCCTGGTCGGTGCCCGGGGCGCGGCCGATGCCGAGGTCGATGCGGCCGGGGTGCAGCGCCTGCAGGGTGCCGAACTGCTCGGCGACGACCAGGGGCGCGTGGTTGGGCAGCATCACGCCGCCGGAGCCCAGCCGCAGGGTGCTGGTGTGCGCGGCGAGGTGGGCGATGACCACGGCGGGCGCGGAGCTGGCGATGCCGGGCATCCCGTGGTGCTCGGCCACCCACAGCCGGTGGTAGCCCCACTGCTCGGCGCGCCGCGCCAGCTCGGTGGTGGTGCCCAGCGCGTCCGCCGGCGTGGTGTGGACGCCGACGGTGGACAGGTCCAGCACCGACAGCGGCACCGCCGAGTCACCGCGCGCCACACCCCTGATCGGGTCGTCCTGGTTCGGGGCAGCGCGGTCGCCGCGCTCCGCAGTCGTTTCCGTCTCCATCGTCGGCTGCAACCGCGGTGACGCCGATGTTGTTCCCTGCTGTGCGCGTGGTTACAGCCGCTCAGCCACGGGTGAGGGCGTAGGCGGGTGCCCGGCGGCGCGCGAGGATCGAGTCGCGGATCTCGCCCGCGCGCACCGCGCCGTTGGACAGCAGGGACGAGGTGAGCCCGTGCGTGTGCTCGGTGCCGCCCTGCAGGTAGATCGCGCCCGGCAGGTCCTCGGTGGTGCGGACCCGGTAGTCGCGCTCCACCTGGAGCAGGCCGCGCTCGTCGCGGGCGCAGCACCGCGCCGTCTCGCCCAGCAGCCGGAACGGGTCGCGGGGCCGGCAGCCCGTGGCGTACACCAGCACGTCGGCGTCCAGTTCGGTCCGCTCGCCGGTCGGCAGGAACTCCACGGTCGCGGTGGCGCCGTCGGCGCGGGTGGTGACGTCCACGACACGGGAGGCGTGCAGGAACCGTAGCCGCTGCCGTCCCTGGACCTTCTCCTGGTAGGCGCGGGCGTAGAGCTGCTCGATGAGGTCGAGGTCGACCACCGAGTAGTTGGTGTTGCGGTGGTAGGTCATCAGGTCGCGGCGCACCTCCGGGGAGGCCGCGTAGAACTCGTCCACCGCCTGCGGGTCGAAGATCCGGTTGGCGAACGGGCTGTCGTCGGCGGGACTGAACCCGTAGCGGGTGAACACCGAGCAGACCTCGGCGTCGGGGAAGGTGCGATGCAGGTAGTCGACGGCCTCGGCGGCACTCTGCCCGGCGCCGACGACGACGCAGCGCCGCGGCGGGGTGTCCAGTTCGCCGGCCCGGTGCAGCAGGTCCAGGTTGTGCCACACCCGGTCGCCCAGCTCGGCGCCGTCCGGCAGGCTCGCCTCCAGGCCGACCGCGACGACCACGTTGCGGGCGCGGTGCACCGCCAGCCGCCCGCCGTGCCGCACCGCCACCTCGAAGTGCCCGCCCGCGGAGTGCACGTCGACGACCTCGGAGTCGTAGTGCACGGCGTCGGCCACCCGGTCCGCGGCCCACTCCAGATAGTCGTGGTACTCCACGCGGCTCGGGAACATCGTCTTGTGGTTGATGAAATCGACCAGCCGCCCCCGCGCGTGCAGGTACGACAGGAAGGAGAAGTCGCTGGCCGGGTTGCGCAGGGTGACCAGGTCCTTGAGGAACGACACCTGCATGGTGGCGCCCTCGATCAGCATGCCGCGATGCCAGCCGAAGCGCGCCTGCCGTTCGAAGAACACCGCGTCGAGCCGGTCGGACCCGGCCGCCGAGCGGTTGTGCTCCTCGACCGCGATGGCCAGCGCCAGGTTGGACGGGCCGAAGCCGACGCCCAGGATGTCGTGCACGGGGCCCTGCTCGTCGATCGCTGCCACGTTGTCCCCTCACCTCACCGGTGCCCCGTGGTGCGGGCACGCGGATTTCCCGGCGGCCCCGACCGGTTGCGCCGGCACGGGACCGGTCCGCCTCAGTCCCGGTCGTGGTTGTGCCTGTCGTGGTACTCGGTTTCGGCCATGCCGTGCTTCCAGTAGCCGATGGCGAGCACGGAGCTCGCGTCCAGCCCGCGGTCGTCGCGCAGGTGGCGGCGGATGCCGCGGACCACACCGGATTCGCCGGCCACCCACGCGAATACGTCCACATCGGACGGAATAACCAGCTCCCGGACGGCGTCCACCAGCTGCCGGGAGTGCCCGGCCGGGACGCCGTCCCGGTGCAGCCAGGTCCACCGCAGGTCCGGCGGGGCGGTGATGTCCAGCTGGTCCGCGGCGTCGCCGACCTCCACGAACACCTGTCCGCGCGCGGTGGGCGGCAGTCCCTCGACGATGGCGGAAATCGCGGGCAGCGCGGTCTCGTCGCCGACCAGCAGGTACCAGTCGGCGGGCCGTGGGGTCCGGCCGCCGGGGCCCATCACGCCGAGGTGGTCGCCGGGGCGGGCGTGCCGCGCCCAGGTGGCGGCCACGCCGTGCTCGTGCAGCACGAAGTCCACGTCGAGTTCGCCGCAGGCCTCGTCGTAGCGGCGGACCGTGTAGGTGCGCATGGTGGGCCGCTCGTGCGGCTCCGGCCACTGGTAGCGCCCGGTTTCGCGGTCGAGCACCGGCAGCACCGGGCGTCGCTGGTGGCGCTGAGGCACGAAGATCTTGATGTTGGGGCCGGTGTGCTCGTCCAGGAAGCCCGCCAGCTCCTCGCCGCCGAGGGTGACGCGCCGCATGGAGGGGCTCAGTTCGGCCGTGCGCAGGACCTGCAGGTCGCGTGCCGGGGGGCGGTTGTGCGGTGCCACGGCGCTGCGTTCCTCCCTGCCGATCCTGCCAGTTAAGGCTAGCCTAACCAAAGAAGTGGACCTTGTCTGCCCCGCGGTGGCTCAGATCTCTCATCCCCGGGCGACGGCCGTTTGCCGTGCCGGGACACGGGAATCCCCGACCCGCAGCGCGAGAACCGCACCGACCAGCGCGAATCCGGCCGACACCAGCATCGCGGCGTGGTAGGCCCCGAGGCCGGGGCCGAGCCCGGCCAGCACGCCCGCGGTGATCGCCACGCCCAGCGCCGAACCGACCTGCCGCTGGACGTTGAACAGCGTGGCGGCCGCGCCGGTGGCCGCCGAGCCGATCGTGGCGAAGGCGACGACCTGCAGTTCCGCCGAGGCCGCGCCGACGAAGAACCCGGACGCCAGCTGGACGCCCGCAGCCAGCCACAGGTCACCGGGGCCGATGGCGTTCATCAGCGCGAACGACGTGGCGGCGCCGAGCATCGCGGTCGCCACGAGCACCCGCGGCCCCAGCGTGCGGTGCGCCCAGGCGAGAAGTTGCGAGGCGATCATCAGCCCGAACGCCTTCGGCAGCGTCACCAGCCCGGTCTCCCACGCGGACGCGCCCAGCTCCGACTGGAACATCAGGGTGAACCCGTAGAGCGTGCCGAGGAATCCGGCGACGCAGGTGAACAGGATCAGGCTGCCGCGCCGGAACTCCGGATCGCCGAACAACCGTAGTTCCAGCATCGGTAGTGCGGACCGCAACTGGGTCCGCACCAGGGCGGCCAGGCACCCCAGGCCGGCGGCGCCGGAGGCCCAGCAGTGCGGCGAGGCGGGCCCGGTCTGCGCGACCGCCTCCAGCGCGTACATCACCAGCCCGAGCCCGGGCGCGGCGAGCGCGAAACCCAGCAGGTCGAACGGTTTCCCACGGGACTCCACGTGCTCAGCCAGCAGCAGCGCGCCGAACAGCAGCGCGGCCACCCCGACCGGGAGGTTGACGGAGAAGCCCCAGCGCCAGGTGAGGTGCTCGACGAGGAACCCGCCCAGCACCGGCCCGAGCGCGGGCGCCACGGCGGTGGGCAGCACCAGCACGCGGGTCAGCCGGATGCGCTCCTGCGGCGGGTAGGCGCGGAACAGCATGGTCAGCGCCACCGGGCTCATCACCCCGCCACCAACGCCCTGCAGCACCCGCGCCAGCGTCAGCTGCGCCAGGTCAGCGGCCAGGCCGCACAGCGCCGAGGCGAGCACGAAGAGCCCGAAGGCGCCGAGGAACACGCGTTTGGTGCCGAAGCGGTCGCCCAACCAGCCGGAGATCGGGATGCACGCCGCCAGACTGACCAGGTAGCCGACGTTGACCGCGGACGTCGCGCTGGGCGGCACGCCGAACTCCGCGCCGATGGCGGGCAGCGCCACGGTGACGATCGTGGCGTCCATGCCGTTCATGAACATCGCCGCGACGTAGCAGACACACACCGCGCTTCGCGGGTCCGCCCGTCGCTTCGCCGGCACCACCATCAGCGCGCGGGCCGCATGTCGGTCCAGTTCGACTCGATGTGGTCCACACAGGACTGCCGATCCGTCGGCCCGTGCGCGACGGTCCACCCGGCGGGCACCGGGATCACCGCGGGCCACAGCGAGTACTGGTCCTGCTCGTTGATCAGCGCGTAGTACTCGCCGTCAGGATCCTCGAACGGGTTGGTCATGGTCCTCCTTCATCTCGACGCGCAACCCTGGCGCAACCCCTCTCCGTGGCGGACGCGATTCCTCGAGGACCGTGACGTCCCCGGGGGAACGACTCCAATCACGTCGCCGCGCGCAGCTCGCGGTCGACGATCGCGGCGATCTCGGCGAGCGGGCCGCGCTGCGTCATGTCCTTGTGCTCACAGGCGATGTCGTGGTTGCGCACCGTCCCGTCGACGTAGGGCTGCCACATCCGGGCGGACAGCGAGTCCTTCGCCGGGTTGACCGTGGCGGTGAAGAACAGCACGTCGCCGCGGAACTTGTCGTGGTCGGCCTGGTTCTCCAGCACGGCACAGTTGACGAAGTTGTCGATGATCGCGGTGACGGTGTGCTCCTCCAGGTTCGCCAGGGCGCTGCCCTCCGCGGACAGCACCGCCATCACGTCCGCTCTGGTCAGCGGCCCGTCGCCCAGCTCGGCGAGGTCGTGGCCGGCCATGTACAGCAGCGCTGCGAGGGCCTCCTGCTCGGTCGGCAGCTCGTCCCACACGTCCTTCGGGTAGGAGTCGAGCATGCACAACAAGCGCACCTCCTCGCCCTGCGCCTGCAGCTGGGTGCTCATCTCGTGCGCGACGACACCGCCGAAGGACCACCCGAGGAAGTGGTACGGGCCGTGCGGCTGCACCCGCCGGATGTGCTCCAGGTACTCGGCGGCCATCTCGTGCAGGCTCGCGGCCACCGGCGCCGGTTCGGCCAGCCCGCGCGACTGGACACCGTAGATCGGGCGTTCGGCGTCGATGTGCCTGAGCAGCCCGGCGAACGGCCAGGCGAGCCCCGCCGCGGGGTGCACGCAGAACAGCGGCTCCCTGCTGCCTTCCGTACGCAGCGGCAGGAGGATGTCCAGCGCGTCCCGGCTGCCGCCGCAGCTGGTCAGCCGCTCGGCGAGCCCGGCCGGGGTGGGTGCGGCGAACAGGCTGCCGACGTTGACCCGCAGCCCGAGCGCGTCGTGGATGCGGCCGATGAGCCTGGCCGCCAGCAGGGAGTGCCCGCCCAGGTCGAAGAAGCTGTCGTGCACGCCGACCCGCGGCAGGCCGAGGACCTCGGCGAACAGGCCACACAGGATCTCCTCGGTGGGGTTGCGCGGCATCGCGCCGCCGACCGCTTCGCTGAGGTCCGGTGCGGGCAGCGCGTGCCGGTCGAGCTTGCCGTTGGGCATCAGCGGCAGGGCGTCGACGAACACCACGGCCGCGGGCACCATGTGGTCCGGCAGCGACTCCGCCATGTGCCGCCGCAGCCCGGCGGCGTCGCCATCACCCACGACGTAGGCGACCAGGCGCCGGTCGCCGGGGGTGTCCTCGCGCACCACGGCCGCGACCTGCGCGACGTCGGGGTGCCGGGCCAGCACCGCCTCCACCTCGCCGAGCTCGATGCGGAAACCCCGCACCTTGACCTGCTCGTCGGCGCGTCCGGCGAAGTCCAGCACGCCGTCGCGGCGCCAGCGCACCAGGTCTCCGGTGCGGTACATGCGGGAGCCGGGCGGGCCGAACGGGTCGGCCACGAACCGCTCGGCGGTCAGGCCCGGCCGGTTCAGGTAGCCGTGCGCCAGGCCAAGGCCCGACACGTACAGCTCGCCCACCACGCCGGGCGGGACCGGCTGTAACGCCTGGTCCAGCACGTACAGCCGCGCACCCGGGTCGGGCACGCCGATCGGGACCGAGCTGCCGACGGCGTCCGGGTCGCAGTCCCACAGCGTGGTGTTGACCGTGGCCTCGGTCGGGCCGTAGCAGTTGAGCATCCGCCGCCCGCGGGCGAAACGCAGCACCAGGTCCGCGGGCACCTTCTCCGCGCCGCACAGCAGCGTCGCGTCGGGCGGCAGTTCGGTGCCGGGCGGGAACATGCCCAGCATCGACGGCCCGATCGCCAGGTGCGTCACGCGGTGCCGGCGGGCGTACTCGGCCAACGGCTCGCCCGGCACCCGCCGGTCGGCGGGCACCACGACCAGCGTGCCGCCGCTGAGCAGGCCCATGCAGATCTCCCAGAACGCCACGTCGAAGCTGGGCGAGGCGAACTGCAGCACGCGGCTGCCGGCGGTGATGCCGACCCGCCGGGCCTGGGTGGCCAGCAGCTTGCCGATGCCCCGGTGCGGCACCACGACGCCCTTGGGCGTGCCGGTCGACCCGGACGTGTAGATCACGTAGGCGGGGTCGTCCAGCCCCGGCAGCGGCAGCTCCGCGTCGCCGTCCGGGCTGTCGTGGCAGCTCACCAGGGTCGTGGGCAGGTCGATGCCGGGATCGTCGGTGACCACCAGCCGCGGTGCCGCGTCGGTGACCATGTGCCGCAGCCGTTCCACCGGGTACTGGGGGTCCAGCGCGAGGTAGGCGGCCCCCGCGGTCATCGCGGCCAGCAACCCGACGATCAGGTCCGCAGAGCGCGGCAGCAGTACACCGACGACATCACCGGGGCGGACGCCGCGCTCGACGAGCAGCCGCGCCAGCGCGGTCACCCGCCGGTCGAGTTCGCGGTAGCTGAGCTCGACGTCCTCGAAGACCAGCGCGACCTTGTCCGGGTCCTCGGCGACCCGCGCGGCGAACAGCTCGGGGAACGTCCCGGCGGGCGCCACGTCCCCGGCGGCGTCGCCCCAGTCCAGCACCCGCCGCCGGGTCTGCTCGCCCAGTACGTCCAGCAGGGTGATCGGGGTGCCCGGGTCGGCCGCCGCCGCGGTGAGCAGCCGGACGTACCAGGCGGCGAGGTCCGCGGCGGTCGCGCGGGTGAACAGGTCGGTGCTGTACTGCAGCAGCCCGTCGACGCCGCCGTCGGGGCGCTCGTGCAGGCTCAACGCCAGGTCGAACTTGGCTGCCCCGGCATCCGCGGTGTCCACTGTGGTGGTCAGTCCGGGGAGATCGGCGGTGACCGCCTCGGCGGCGCCCCAGTACGCCAGCATCACCTGGAACAGCGGGTGCCGGGACAGCGACCGGGCCGGGTTGAGCACCTCGGCCAGCCGTTCGAAGGGCAGCTCGGCGTTGTCGAAGGCCGCCAGGTCCACCTGTCGCACCCGGTCGAGCAGCTCGGCGAAGCTCGGCTGCCCGGAGGTGTCGGTGCGCAGCACCAGGCTGTTGACGAAGAAGCCCACCAGGTCATCGAGGGCGGTGTCGCCGCGACCGGCGACGGGCGAGCCGATCGGGATGTCGGTGCCCGCGCCCAGCCGGGTCAGCAGTGCCGCCAGCCCGGCCTGCAGCACCATGAACACGCTGGCCCGATGTCGCCCGGCCAGCTCCCGCAGTCGCTGGTGCAGGACCGGGTCGAGGTCGAACCGCACGGCGTCGCCGCGGTGCGTGGACACCGCCGGGCGCGGGAAGTCGGTGGGGAGTTCCAGCTGGTCGGGCAGGTCGGCCAGGGCCCGCCGCCAGAAGTCCAGTTGCCGCGCCGCCAACCCGGCCGCGTCGGACTCGTCGCCGAGCAGGTCGTGCTGCCACAGCGCGTAGTCGACGTACTGGACGGGCAGGTCGGCCCAGTCCGGTGCGGTCCCGGCGAGCCGGGCCGCGTAGGCCGTCGACAGGTCGCGCACCAGCGGCCGGATCGACCACTCATCCGCGGCGATGTGGTGCAGCAGCACCAGCAGCACGTGCTCGTCGCCGGCCTCGAACAGGACGGTGCGCAGGGGGAGTTCCCGTGCCAGGTCGAACCCGCGCGCGGCCTCCTGGGCCACCGCGGCATCCACATCGGACACCTGGTGCACGGCGAGTTCCGGTGCGGTGTCGAGGACTTCCTGCCGCGGTTCGCCGAGTTCGTCGGGGAAGACGGTGCGCAGGCTCTCGTGCCGCCGCACCACGTCCCCGATCGCCGCGCGCAGCGCCGCCACGTCCAGCTCGCCGGTCATCCGCAGCACCAGCGGCAGGTTGTAGGTCGCGCTGGGCCCCTCCAGCCGGTTGAGGAACCACAGCCGCTGCTGCCCGAACGAGAGCGGGACTCGTTCCGGCCGGGGCACCGGGCGCAGTTCCGGTCGCCGCGCCCGCCCGCCCAGCTGCTCGGCGAGCCCCTCGACGGTCGGGTGGTCGAACAGGGCCCGGATGGTCAGCTCCGCCCCCAGTTCGATGCGCACCCGGGACAGCAGCCGGGCGCCCAGCAGCGAGTGCCCGCCGAGGTCGAAGAACCCGTCGTCGACGCCGACGTCCGGCACGCCCAGAACCTCGGCGAACAACCGGCACAGCACCTCCTCGACCCGGTTGCGGGGCGGGCGGCCACCGCCGGTGAACGTCGGCGTGGGCAGCGCGTCGCGGTCCAGTTTCCCGTTGGCCGTCAACGGGATCTCGTCGACCGGCACGAAGGCCGACGGCACCATGTACGCCGGCAGCCGGTCGGTCAGGAAGGCGCGCAGCCGCTCGGCGTCGGCCGCGCCCGTGTGGTAGCCGACCAGGCGCTGGTCGCCGGGGGTGTCCTCGCGCACCACGACGGCGGCCTGCCGAACGTCCGGGTGCGCGACGAGGTGCGCCTCGATCTCGCCGAGTTCGATGCGGTGACCCCGCACCTTGACCTGCTGGTCGGCCCGGCCGACGAACTCGATGGTGCCGTCCGGCCGCCACCGCCCCAGGTCCCCGGAGCGGTACATCCGCGTGCCGGGTTCGCCGTGCGGGTCGGCCACGAACCGCTGCGCGGTGAGGCCGCGGCGGCCGAGGTACCCGCGCGCCAGCCCCTCCCCGGCCACGTACAGCTCCCCCACCACGCCCGGCGGCACCGGTTGCAGCATCGGGTCCAGCAGGTAGACGCGCAGGTCGGGGATGGCGCGGCCGATGACGCTGCCGTCCCGGCGAGCGGCCACGTCCGCGTCGAGCTCCGCACAGGACACGTGCACCGTGGTCTCGGTGATCCCGTACATGTTGACCAACTTCGGTGTCCGCGGGTGCCGCGCGTACCAGTCGTCCAATCTGGACGGTTCCAGCGCCTCGCCGCCGAAGATCACGTAGCGCAGCGCCAGCTCGGTGTCCGGTTCCTCCCGGTCGGCCTGGATGAGCTGGTAGAACGCCGACGGGGTCTGGTTGAGCACGGTGACCCGCTCGCGCGCCAGCAGCCGCAGGAACTCCCGCGGGGACCGGCTGACCTCGTGCGGGACCACGACCAGCCGGCCGCCGTGCAGCAGCGCGCCCCACAGCTCCCACACCGAGAAGTCGAAGGCGTAGGAGTGGAACAGGGTCCAGACGTCGTCGGCGCGAAAGCCGAACCACGGGTCGGTGGCGGTGAACAGGCGCACCACGTTGCGGTGCGCGATGGTCACGCCCTTGGGTTGCCCGGTGGAGCCGGACGTGTAGATGACGTAGGCGGCGTGCTCGGGGCTGAGCGGCCCGCGCTCGCCCGGCCGCGGGTCGCGCGGCGAGTGCCGGGCGATGGCGGCCACGTCGGCAGGGTCGTCCAGCAGGACGCGGGTGATGCCGTCGGGCAGGCCACCGGCGTGCGCGGTGTCGCTGATCAGCACGGTCGGCCGGGCGTCGCCGACCACGTAGGCGATCCGCTCGGCCGGGTGACCGGGGTCCAGCGGCAGGTACGCGGCTCCGGCCTTGAGCACGGCCAGCAGCGCCACGACGAGCTCGACGCCGCGCGGCAGCGCCAGCGCCACCAGCTGCTCCGGCCCGACGCCGTGGTCGATCAGGTGGTGCGCCAACCGGTTGGCGGCGACGTCCAGCTGCTCGTAGGTCAGGTGCTGCTCGCCGAAGGTGACCGCGACGGCATCCGGGGTGCGCGCGGCCTGCTCCTCGAACAGCTGCGGCAGGGTGGTGTCCGGTGGCGGCTGCACACCGGGAATCGGCGCGTTCCACTCATGCAGGACACGGTGGCGCTCCTCCGGCGACAGCAGGTCGATGACGCCCACCGGGGTCTGCCCGCCGCAGGCGCCGAAGGCGCGCAGGAACCGCTGGAAACGCTCGCGGTGCCCGGTCAGCTCCGACTCGGAGTAGCGGTCCGGGTTGGCGTCGAACTCCAGGCGCGGTTCGTCTCCGGTGTAGACGGCGAGGGTGAGGTCGTCGACCGGCCCGGCGGCCAGGTTGTGCACGCTCGCCGGGCTTTCGCCGAAGCGCAGGTCGTAGTCGAAGGACTTGATGTTGACCATGGGCCCGAACAGCGGCCGGTCCGAACCGAGCAGCCGCAGGTCGCGGCGCAGGTCCTCGCTGCGGTAGTGCTGGTGCCGGCGCAGCTCGCGAACGGTTCGCGCCACCTGTGCGACCAGCTCCGCGCGGGGGGTGGTGGGCGTGATCCGCAGCCGCAGTGGCAGCACGTTGACGACCATGCCGGGCACCCGCAGCGCGGCGGACCCGAGGCGACCCATCACCGGCAGCCCGAGCACCACGTCGGTGGCGCCGGTCATCCGGTGCAGGTAGGCGGCGAACGCGGCGATCAGTGCGTCCGTCCAGATGGTGCGGCCCTCCGCGCCCGCGGCGGCGAGCGCCTCCGCGGTGGCGCGGTCCAGTTCTCCGGTCTGCCGCCGGAAGATGTGCGCCGACGGCTGCCGCCCCGCGGCCAGCGAGACGACGTCCGGCCGGTCGGCGAACCGCTTGCGCCAGAACTCCGCGTCACGGGCGAACTTCTCGGACGCACGGTACCGGCGTTCCTCGGCCAGCAGCGACGCCAGCGGTTCGAACGGTGACGGCCCGGCGCCCGGGTCGGTGTAGATCTCGGCGACGCGCCTGATGAGGATGGCGAAGCCGTAGCCGTCGATGGCGATGTGGTGAATCCGCTGGTACCACCACCAGCGTTGGTCGTCGAGCTTGAACAGCGCGGCATGCCACAGCGGGCCGCGTACCGGGTCGACCGGTTGGCGCAGGTCGGCGTGCATCCAGTCGAGGGCCCGCGCGGCCGGGTCGGGCGCGGCCGTGCAGTCCACCACCGGCAGGTCGAACTGCGGTGGCGGGCCGACGACCTGGCGCGGTTCGCCGTCGTCGACGATCCGCACCCGCAGTGCCTCGGCCTCGTCGACCACCCGGCGCAGCGCGGCGGCGAACCGGTCGGGGTCGACCGGCCCGCGGATCTCGACGTACTCGGCGGTGTTGAAGATCGGGTTCGTCCGGTCCAGCTGCTGCGCGAACCAGATCCCGGACTGCGCGGCGGTCAGCCCCTCGACCGCGGTCTGCTCAGGCCCCGGCATCGCTCTCCCCACGATCGACAAGATAAGTAAGGCTTACCTTACTGGCCGGAAGATCGGAAGGACAGCGGCGCGATGCCGCCGCGGACGTGGGGCTGCTCACCGGCGGTCGAACACCATCAGCGCCGAGTTCTTGCCCGGCAGGCCGACCTCGCGGTCCCGCCGGAACCCCGCCTTCGCGAACGCGCCCACCGATGCTCCATTGTGGACGTTTGGCTCGGCGACCACCCGGCGGCACTGCGGGTCCGCGGCCAGCAGGCCCTGCGCCACGGCCCGCAGCAGCGCCGTCCCGACCCCGCGCCCGATCGCGTCCGCCTCCCCGATGGCGATGTGCACGCCCAGGTCGTGCGCGTCGTACGGGTAGCACCTCGCCAGCTTGTCGCGCCGCACGCGGTACAGCTCGAGGTAGGCGACGTCCCGCCCGTCGAGCCCGACGACGCACGGCAGCGAGTGCCGTCCCGCCAGCTGCCCGGCCAGTTCGTCCCGCCACCGCGCCAGCGGCCACGCCTGGTTCCAGTTGACCGCGACGTGCTCGGTGCTCATCCAGCGGTGCACCAGCTCGACATCGCCGCCCGCGAGGCGGACCGGTCGCAGCGACCAGCCTTCCGTCAGCTCCGGCAGCGGGACCCCGGGCACGTCCGGGGCATCGGGGGCCAACGGGTTCGCCACCTCGAACGGCACGGCCCGCACCGCCACCGAACCCGACTCCGACCGGTACCGCAGTTCGGAACCGTTGACCGCGGCCAGGTCGGTCACCGTCGGGCTGCCCAACCAGTGCTGGACCAACCGCTGCACGGCTGGGTGCGTCTCGGCGATCCCGCGCAACCGGGCCGCCAGCTCGTCCAGCAGCTGGGATTCGTGCACGACACCGCACCGCCCCAGCACACCGATGACCGCCAACACCCCACGGGTCAGCAGCGTCGCGGTCGCCGCGGCGAGGTCGCCGGAATCCCAGCCCAGCACGGCGGGCAGCAACCGGCTCTCCACGTGCGCGGTCAGCCAACGCTGTGCCTCGGCCGCATCGGAGATCGAGCGCGCCACCGCGACGAGGTCGTCCGGCCAGCCGAGCGGATCCACCCCGCCGCGCGGCAGCGCGTCCAGCACCCAGTCCACCAGCGTGCCCGACTCCGGCGCGTTGATCGGCGCGTCCGGCAGCGCGCGCGCCCGCGCCTCCGCCGAGCAGGCGGCGGCGAGCAGCCCCGCATCGGCGACCGCGACGGGTTCGCCCCCGCCGTCGAGCACGTGGATCGGCCCGAACCCGTGGGCGCCGGTCGGCGAGACGTAGACGACCTCGGTGCCCACCCGCAGCGGGCCGATGGTCAACCGCAACGATCCCTCGGCGACCGGCGTGTGCGTCTCGGCCACCCACCGCCGCAACAACGCCGACGCCCGCTGGTGCGCCTGCCCGACCAGATCCGTCACACCGCGCCCCTCCCGATTGACCATCGTAAGCGCAGCCTAACCTAACCAGCCGCATGGCAGGTGTGCCCCGCGCCACCACCACACCGTGCACAGTGGACTCGTTTGGGCGAGCATCGCGGCGGCCGAGCGCCCGACGATCACTACCTGATCAGGTGGTAGCCGTTGCCTTCCGCCGGGCGCGCGCCCACCATCGCCCCTACTCTCCGAGCTATCGAATCGGCCCCACCGTCCGGAGAGGAGCTCACCGTGGAAGACGCCGACGCCGTCGTGCCGCTCCGTCCGGGATTCGACATCCAGCTCCGCGGCTTCAACCGCAGCCAGGTCATCGAGCACATCGAGCTGCTGGAGGACCAGCTCCGGCTGGTCACCATCGACCGCAACGAGGCCGTCCAGCTCAACTCCGACCTCCGTAAGCTCTGCGACGACACCCGCCGCGCCCTCGACGACGCCGAGCAGCGCCTCAGGCGCATCGAGTCCTCCGACACCGGCCTGCCCGCCGCCTCGCAGCGCGTGCAGAACATGCTCTCGATCGCCGAGGAGGAGGTGCAGACCCTGCGCGACCAGGCCCGGCGCCAGGCGGAGATCATCCGGGGTACCGCCGAGACCGAGGCCCGCGAACTGCTCGCCGAGGCCGAGAAGGCCACCGCGGAACTCCGCAAGGAGTGCAGCGACCTGGTCGCCGACGTCGAGGCGCGCCGCGCCCGGCTGCACCGCGAGCACGACCAGAAGCTCAGCGAACTGCGCTCCCGCGAGCAGCGCCTCCGGCAGCGCATCCGCAACGAGTACAAGCGGATCGTGGCCGTCGCGCAGGAGGAGGCCGACGCGCTGATCAACCAGGCCCGGCTGCAGTGCGAGCAGTGGGATGCCGAGACCGAGCAGATGCGCCTGCAAGCGCTGGAGGAGATCCGGGTCCAGCAACGGCGGCTCGCGGAGATGCGCGAGGCCGTCCTGGCCGCGATGGACCGGGCGCGGGAGCTGCTCGACGAGTCGCTCACCGGCCTGCGCAGCCAGCAACCCGCCCCGGAACTGGCCGAGCTCGCCGCGAACCGGCCCGACGACGTGCGGGTGCCCGAGCAACGCGACGACGCGCAGACCTTCACCATCCCGATCGAGCCACAGTCCACCAACGGCACCACCGCGCACCAAGCCCGGCAGAACTGATCGGAGTTCACCGTGGACCTGCTCGTGCTGATGTTCGTGTCCGGTTTCGCGCTGGCCACCCTGATCTTCTGGCCGCTGCTGCACCGCGCGAACCAGCGGCTCGCCGAAAGCGGCGAGGCGCACCCGCCGCGCGGCAGGCGCACGGTGCGCACCCCCGCGGCACCACCCCGGCCGGCGGTCACGGAGCAGCCCGCCGACGCCGCGGCGGAGCCGGAGCCCGCGCCGCAGCAGCCGACCGCGGGACCCGTGGAGATCCCGGTGCTGGCGACCGACCTGTTCGAAAAGCACTTCGAGGCGAAGTTCAACCGGTCGCGGCAGCGGCTGGCCCGGCTGCGTGCCGAGATCAGCAAGGAATGACCGCCACCCGTCTCACGTGCGCCAGGTGACCTTGAGGGTGTCCCGCTGCCCGTGCCGCTCCCGGTGGCGGCCGCTACGGACGCCGGTCGACGCGTTCCTCGAGGACGCCTCGGCTGGCCTCCTCACGCTGTCTGCGCCGGTCGGCGATGTAGAACGGCGCAGCAGCGAGCACGGGCACCAGCATGCCCGCCAGCACGATCAGCAGCGAAGTGCCCACGGCCCTCGAAACTCCGTCCAGGGTGGGAATTCCTCGCCCGAACAGGCGATCGCTGATCACATCGCTGCACCACGGGCTTCGTTAGCACGCCCGGTTGTGCGTCCCGTCACGCGTCCAGAACCCGGGAAAACCCGTTGCCACTCAACACCTTTCGCGAGCGCGCGGGGTTCACCGCAGCCAGCGGGCGGTAGGCCACTCCTCCCGGACCCAGGCGCTGTTCCAGAACAGCCACTCGTACTCGGTGGCGCGGGTGAACGCCTCCAGCATCCGGGCCTCGGTCTGCGCGTCCACGCCCTTGGCGACCCGGTCGGTGAGGTCGCGGGCGGTCAGCACCGCCTGGGCGAACTCGTCGTCGGCGTAGGTCCGGATCCACGCCTGGTACGGATGCCCCTCGGCACCGTCGGTGGCCTCCAGGATCGTGCTGCCCACGTGCTGGTACACCCAGAAGCAGGGCAGGATCGCGGCCAGCAGCACCGGGTACGGCTCGGTCAGCGCGCACGCCCGCAGGTAGGAGGTGTAGGCCAGACAGGACGGCGAGGTGCCGATCCCGGCGATCTCCTCGTCCGTCAGACCAAACTCCGCGACGTAACCGGCGTGCAGCCGCCGCTCCTCCACCAGCGCGCCCTGCGACGCACCGGCCAGGAACGCGGCGTCCGCGGGGTCGTCGGCCCGGGTCGCCGCCGCGGCCAGCGCCTGCGCGAACCCGACCAGGTAGCGGGAGTCCTGCACGATGTAGAACGCGAACCGGTCCCGGTCCAGGGTGCCGTCGGCCAGCGCGGTGTTGAACGGATGCTCGACGATCGCCTGCTGCAGGTCGGCGGTGTGCGCCCACGCCTTGGCGCAGAAGCCGTCGGCCGGCGGGGCGGGGAGCTTGCTCATGGGAAACCTCTCGTCGGTCGGCGGCAAGGGACGCGGGTCGCTTCGCGTGGGGTGGATCGCCTCAGACGCAGCGGGATCGCCGACGTCAGCCGGTCCCACCCGCGGTCCGGTCGGTGGGTTCACCACCAGCGGTGGAAGTGGTGGACGGGGCCGTGACCGTGGCCGACGTCCAACCGCTCCGACGCCCGCAGCGCTTCGGTCAGGTACTCCTTCGCCTCGCGCACCGCCTCCAGCCAGCCCGGGCGTTGCGGGCGCAGTGCGGCGATCGCCGCCGAGAGCGTGCAGCCGGTGCCGTGGTCGTTGGTGGTGACCACCCGCTCGCTGGTCAGCAACTCCGACACCCCGTCCCCGTACAGCAGGTCCACACTGGACTCACCGTCGAGGTGGCCGCCCTTGAGCAGCACCTGCTTGGCGCCCAGCCGGGCCAGCCGCTCCGCCTGTGCGGGCATGTCGGCGGGGTCGGTGACCTCCTGCTCCCCCAGCAGGTCCGCGGCCTCGGGCAGGTTCGGCGTGATCAGGTCCACCCGCGGCAGCAGCTCGTCGCGCAGCACGCTGACCGCCTCCGGCGCGAGCAGCCGGTCGCCGCTCTTGGCGACCATCACCGGGTCCAGCACCACGTGCGGCGGGCGGTAGCGGTCGAGCACCTCGATCACCGCCCGGATCACCCCGGCGTTGGCCAGCATGCCGATCTTGACCGCATCCACCCGCACGTCGTCGAGCAACGTCACCAGCTGCGCGGTGACGAACTCCGGCGGCACCTCGTGCACCTCGGCCACCCCGGTGGTGGTCTGCGCGACCAGCGCGGTGATCACCGACATGCCGTAGGCGCCGTTCGCCGAGAATGCCTTGAGGTCGGCCTGCACACCCGCACCACCGCTGGGATCGGTGCCCGCGATGGTGAGTACGTTCGCAACCATGACGTCCCTCCGCTAGTACGACCTAGGTCAGGTTCAACGGGTGTGTTCTCAGCCCGAGCCCGCCGGGCACCCCGCGTCACTGCCACCAACCTAACAACCAGGTGGCCGTGACCACCACGCCCACACGGCGGTCCCTCGATCAAGCCCGTCCCGGCTTCCGCCCACCGCGCTCCCGCCGATGATCGACCCGGCATCGCGGCGGGCACCGCCGCGAACACGACCGTTCGGCGGATCCAGCGCCCCGGCGCGGCCGCCCAGGTTTGCGCCGATCGGCCCAACGCCGTGCCGAGATCGATTTCACACCGTGAAGCGTCCCACCGGCAGGCAAGGCGAACCTTGGTGGCCGACTAAGGTGGTGGCGATGGAGATGACGACCGATGCGCCGAGTTTCGCCCGTGCCCGTCGCCTGCGCCGACCGGAGGACCCCGCCCGGATCTGGGCGCCGCTGGCGGACCTGACCGAAGCGGCCGTTGCCGCGGCCGGGACCGGCACCGTGGCGATCACCCGCGGTTTCGACCGCAACAGCAGGCAGCGCGCCAAGGCCCTGCGCGACCTGCTGAACCAGCGGGGCGTGGCCGCGATCGAGGTGACCCCGGCCCCGGGCAGCGACCGGCTGCTGGCCGACACCGAGATCGCCGCTGTCGTCAACCTGGTTGGCGCCGGCTCCTGGCAGCCCTACCGGCTGGCCGCGGAACTGCGCGCCCCGGTGCTCACCCCCAAGCCCGGCGAGGACCGCGGCGCGGAGGTTCGGCGCGACGTGATCGCCCTGGCCGGTGACGAGGGCCAGCGCGACATCGCCCTGTCGCACGTCGCGGTGCGCTCCGAGAATCCCGCGACCAGCCGCCTGGTCCTTACCCACGACGGCGAGGAGCTGACTGTGCCCGGGGGCTGGCTGACCGTCGCGGTGCAGGACAGCCGGCTGCGGGTCGAGGTCGCCGGCACCGACTTCCCGGAGCGGACGCTGACCACCGACCGGCTGCGGGTGGCGGCGTTCGACGCTCCGCACCGGCTGGTGCGCGACGAACTGCCGATCGCCGACTTCGAGGGCGCGGTGACCTTCACCGCCGAACCGGGCGGGCTCGTCGTCCGCCCCGTCTGACAGCGGGCTGACGACAGGCCCGCCGGGGGCTAACTCGCGCACGGCCCGAAAGCAAGGCGCCAGAAGGGTGACTTCGTGGCGTCTTGTGCCCCTGATCCAGTGAACCGCCGTCACAGTTGCCGCCCCGCTGCGTCCCTCGGTCAACACCGCGCGTGGCATGCGAGCGCGCGACAGGCACCAGGGAGGCTGGGGATCGTGGAGCCCACCAAGCAGTGGCATGTGAGCTGCCGCGATGTCGCAGGCAGACGGCGAGATCTGTCGGTGTTCGTCAACCAGGGCAACGTCGTGGTGGTGGCCCCACCCGGGCAGACGGCCGTGCTGTCGCCGTTGGAGGTGGGCAGGCTGCGGGCTGCCCTGCGGGACGCGGTCATGAACGCTGCCGCATCCGAATGACCGGCGAGCGCGCGGTCGGACGGGCGCCGACCGGCGGATGCTTTTCGTCGCGAGTCCGCTGGCGCATCATCTACTCCCGGTAGCCTGGCGACCGAGAGGTGGATGCGTGGGCACTGTGATGCGACGAGCGGGCTTCGTGCACACCGCGTTCGTGCTGGTCAAGCAGGGCGTGATCCGGCCGCTGCGCCCGGACGTGCTGCTGCGCATCGCCCGCGCGTGGCGGCGCTGGGGCCTCAGCCCCGCCCTCGCCTTCGCCGCCGGCGCGGTGCGCCACGCCGACCGCGCAGCCGTGATCGACGAACGTGGCGCCCTCAGCTACGCCGAGATCGACCAGCGCACCACCCGGCTGGCCAACGCCCTGCGCGACCGCGTCCCGCGCGGCACCCGCATCGGCGTGCTCTGCCGCAACTACCATGGCCCGGTCGAGACCGTCATCGCCGCCGCCAAGCTCGGCATCGACGTCGTGCTGCTCAACACCGGGCTCAGCACCCAGCAGCTCGCCGACGTGCTCACCGAGCAGCGGGTCGGGTTGCTGGTCGTGGACGCCGAGTTCCGGGACCGGCTGCCCGCGCAGCCCGACGCGCTTGACGTGGTGCTGGCCTGGACCGACGGCCCCACCCGGCACGCCACGCTGGAGCACCTCATCGCGACCGGATCGGCCCGGCAACCACGCCGGCCACCCCGCCAGTCCCGGCTGGTGGTGCTCACCTCCGGCACCACCGGCGCCCCCAAGGGCGCCCAGCGGCCGGATCCGCCGGGCCTGGGCCCGGCCGCGGCCATCCTCTCCCGCGTTCCGCTGCGTGCCGGGGAGCGGATGCTGGTGTGCGCGCCGCTGTTCCACACCTGGGGCCTGGCCGCCTTCCAGCTGGGCTCGGTGCTCGGCGCGACGCTGGTGCTGCGCCGCAGGTTCGACCCCGAGCAGGCGCTGGCCGCCGTGCAGCGGCACCACTGCACCTCGATGTTCGCCGTCCCGGTGATGCTGCAACGCCTGCTCGAGCTGCCCGCGGAGATCCACGACCGCTACGACCACAGCACGCTGCGCATCGTGGCCAGCAGCGGCTCGGCGCTGCCCGCCGACCTGGCCACCCGGTTCCAGCGGGCGTTCGGCCCCGTGCTGCACAACCTCTACGGCTCCACCGAGGTCTCGTGGGTGAGCATCGCGACACCCCAGGACCTGCGGGCTGCGCCGGGCACCGTGGGCCGACCGCCGCCCGGCACCACCGTCCGCATCCTCGACGAGCACGGGCAGGAGGTGGGGCGCGGCCGCACCGGGCGGATCTTCGCGGGCAACGACATGCTGTTCAGCGGCTACACCAGCGGCGGCAGCCGGGAAACCCGCGACGGTCTGATGTCCACCGGCGACCTCGGTCGCTTCGACCACGCCGGGCGGCTGTTCGTGGTCGGCCGCGAGGACGACATGATCGTCTCCGGCGGCGAGAACGTCTACCCCAAGGAGACTGAGGACGCCATCGCCGGGCTGCCGGAGGTGTCGGATGCCGCGGTGATCGGCGTGGACGACGCCGAGTTCGGGCAGCGGCTCGCCGCGTTCGTCGTGCTGCGCCCCGGCCGGCAACTGGACGCCGAGCAGCTGCGCGAGCGCGTCCGCGACCGGGTGTCGAAGTACGCCGTGCCCCGCGACGTGGTGTTCCTCGACGAGTTGCCCCGCAACGCCACCGGCAAGGTCGTGCCGCGCGAACTGCTGGCCCGGCTGCGGACGTGACCGGCGACGGCTGCGCGATCACCCCGCGTGGCGCGTTAGGCTGCCTCGGGTGAACGACCGTCTGGTGTGGATCGACTGCGAGATGACGGGCCTCGACCTCGGCACTGACGCGCTGATCGAGATCGCCGCCCTGGTCACCGATGCCGACCTGAACATCCTCGGGAAAGGCGTGGACATCGTCATCCACGCCGACGACGAGGTGCTCGACGCGATGCCCGACGTGGTGCGCGAGATGCACGAGCGCTCCGGGCTCACCGAGGAGGTGCGCCGCTCCACGGTGACCCTCGAGGAGGCCGAGCAGCGGGTGCTCGACTACGTGCGCCAGTACGTGCCGGAAGGCCGCTCCGCCCCGCTCGCCGGGAACTCCATCGCCACCGACCGGGGCTTCATCGCCCGCGACATGCCGCGGCTGGACGCGCACCTGCACTACCGGATGGTCGACGTGTCGTCCATCAAGGAGCTGTGCCGGCGCTGGTACCCGCGGATCTACTACGCGCAGCCGGAGAAGGGCCTGGCGCACCGCGCGCTGGCCGACATCCGGGAGTCCATCCGGGAACTGGCCTACTACCGGGAGACCGCGTTCGTGCCGCAGCCGGGCCCGACCACCGAGCAGGCCCAGGCGGTGGCCGCGGCGCTGCTGACCGGGGAGGGCGTCGGCGGCACCGAGAAGGCGCGGCAGCAGGAGCAGAGCCCGGGAAACGCCCGCTGACCAGGCACCGAGTGGATAACCGGAGCCGGTGAAAAAGCCCGTGACAGCACACGCTACGATGTCAGCGTTGCTCCGGAAGCGGGCCTGAAACGGCCCCACCGAGCAGCCGTGGTGGGTGTAGCTCAGTTGGTAGAGCACTGGGTTGTGGTCCCAGGTGTCGCGGGTTCGAATCCCGTCACTCACCCCACGCGGAAGGCCCCGTTCCCCCGGAACGGGGCCTTCGTCATTCCGGTGTTCCCCATCGCGAAACAAGCCCGCCCCGCGCGACCAGGTGCGCGGGGCGGGCTTGTCGGTCTACCGGGTCAGCGGTTTCCCGTCAGCCACTGGTCCCAGGGGATCTGCCAGTCGCCGAACCCGTCCCAGGCCCGCAGATTGGGGCCGCCCGAGTTCGTGATCTCCACCACGTCGCCCTTCTTGACCAGGTCGAAGACCCACTTGGCGTCGGCCGTGCTCATGTTGATGCAGCCGTGGCTGACGTTGCGGCGCCCCTGGTCGCCCACCGACCACGGAGCGGCGTGCAGGAACTCGCCGCCGTTGGAGATCCGGACCGCCCACTCCACCTCGGTGCGGTAGCCCCCGGCCTCGATCGGCAGCCCGTAGGTGGAGGAGTCCATCACCTTCTTCGCGTGGTGCTCGGTGACCACGTGCACGCCGTTGTTGGACGGGAACGAGGGCCTGCCCAGCGACACCGGCAGCGTGCGCAGCAGCCGCCCGTTCTTCTCGATGGTCATCTGGTGCGTGGCACCGTCGGCCCTGAGGATCACCGCGTCACCGATGGTGATGGTGGCCTTGCGGTCCTCCTTGCCCCACACCCCGTTGCCCAGGTCCCGGCCGTACACGTCGATGTCGATGGAGATCTTGGTACCCGGCTTCCAGTACTCCTTGGGCCGCCAGTGCACCTCCCGGCTGTCGAACCAGTAGAACGCGCCCTCCACGGCCGGCTCGGTGCGGATCTTGATGGCCGCCTCGGCCCTGGCCTTGTCCGGCGCGGGCGCGTTCTTGCTGAAGTAGAACGCCAGCGGCTGGCCGACGCCCACGGTCTGCCCGTCCAGCGGGTTCATCGACACGTAGGTCTGCTTACCCGGCTTGACCGTGGTGAATGTGGCCCGCTGGTCGATCGCCGGACCGCTGGCGCCCTGCGCGGTCACGGTCAGCGTGTAGGTCCGGCCGTAGCCGAGCTTCGCCCCCGTGGTCCAGGTGGTGCCGTCCGGAGAGACGGTGCCGGGCACCTGCTCACCGTCGTCGTTGGTCAACACCGCGTTGACGATCCGGCCGTGGGTAGCCGTCGCCGTGATCGGCCCGACCGGCGAGACGTCCTGGGCTCCGTTGGCCGGGGTGAACTGGACTGTCGGCCCGGGAGGAACTTCGGCTGCGGCTGTCGACCCCGCCCCAGAAGCACCCCCACTGCAACCGGCAACCAGTACGGCCACCAAGCCGAAGATCAACAAACTCAACAGCCGCGACACCCTGACGGGAATCCCGGCCGGGTTACACAACTCCTTCATGGGCAACAGTCCGTTCGATGCGATGCGCCACTACGCCTGTGAACAGTGTGCAGCAATGCCCCGACAGTGAGTGAGGGGACCAACCTGTGCACACCCGGTGACCAACGTCAGTGGATCAACCACCCCGGAGACGCGGCGCCCCGCGCCGAGGTTGCGTCCCCACCCACACCAACCTCGCCCTCCTCCCGAAACCCACCCCCCCCGTTCAAGGCCCCCCGAAGGCGTGCTAATGTTCTCCATGTCGCCAGGGAGACCGGGACGGAAAACGAAACGGTCAGAACTGAACGACAGACCAGCGCCAATAGCTCAACTGGCAGAGCAGCTGACTCTTAATCAGCGGGTTCGGGGTTCGAGTCCCTGTTGGCGCACTCGAAAACGAAGTGCCCCGCTCTGTGCGGGGCACTTCGTTTTGTGTCCTTCTTCGTCATTTCTCTTCTTCGGCGGGTCGAAACCGTCACGGTGCGGTCGCTTCGGCTTCGGGACGTGTTGGGCTCGGGGGCTCCGGTGAATTGGTGAGGCCCGTCTCTTCCTCTGGGCGTGCCATGCATTTCGAATGCGGGCGGGGTGGCCCCCACCCTTGTTGTCTACTCCTCCGGTGCGGCGTAGGTGGCCGCTCCTGACCAGTCCAGGGCCACGAAGTCCTCGTCACCCACCACCCAGGCGTCGTGGCCCGGGGACACCACCGCCGCCTCGCCCGCGCCGATCTCCGCCTCCGCGCCGTCGTCCATCACGACGTGCAGGCGGCCCTGCAAGACATACATCGTGTGCGCCTGCTCACAGCTGTTCGTCCCGACGATCGGCTTCACGTCGTTCGACCACTTCCAGCCCGGCCGCATCGTGCCGCGGCCCACCGTCACCCCGGGCAGCTCCACCACGTCGACCTTGCCGTGGGAGAAGTCCCGGGTGTCGTCCGGTTGGTCCAGGCTCTTCTTCTCCAGCGCCATCTCAGCCTCCCCAGGTCGGCTCCGCACCCACCGTGCCGGGTCCCTGGCTCCCCGACCAGAGGCCCATTACCCGGTTGGCGGCCCGACAACGCCCTGCTGGGCCTGTAACCAGCCGGGGCGGCTCGCGAACAATCAGGCGCGCCCCTGAGCGCGGGAGGTGACCATGGGGTGGATCGACCAGGTGCTGACCGCCGCCGTCGTCGCCGTCACGACCGCGTGCCTGACCCGCCTGGTGCGCTGTCGGCGCGCCGGTCGGCAACCGGGTGGCTCCGATGTGGCCCACGTGCTGATGGGCGTCGGCATGGTGGCGATGTTCCTGCCGCCGGTGCTGCCCGCGGCCGCGTGGGCCGCGCTGTTCACCGCGTACGCGGTGTGGTCGGCCGCGCTCGCCTGGCGCCGCCGAACCGGGTGGTCCGCGCTGCACCACGTCATCGGCGCGCTGGCGATGGCCTACATGTTCGCCGCCGCCCGCCCCCACGAGCCGACCACGCACCTGGTGTCGCTGTCCGCCGGGCACGGCCACGGCAGCGCCGTCACGCTCGGCCCCGCCACCCCAGCCGGGTTCGCGTTCCCGCTGATCGCGTGGGTCCTGGCGGTCTACTGCGCGCTGAGCGCCGGGTTCGCCGGGACCGACCTGCTGCGCGCCCGCCCCGCGCTGACCGCGACGACCGAGCTCGTGCTGTCGCTGAGCATGGGGTACATGTTCCTGGCCATGCTGTGACAGGCTCAGGCCAGGCGTGCCCGGCTGCGCTCGTCCCGGTCCTGGTGCATGCCCATCCGGGCGGTGGCGTCGTAGATCAGCGCCTCCACCCGGGGCTCCTTACCACACCTTGATCGACATGTGTGGTTGATCTCGCCGTGAGAACGGTCTCAAACCTGGTCTCCTTACTCCTATCAGGTTAGGCTAGCCAAACTTTCGGAACCAACCGGACAGGTAGGGAGCACCATGTTCCGTCCCCGTCGACTGCTCGCGACGGTCACCGCTCTGCTCGCGCTGGGCGCCACCGCAGCGTGCGGGGCATCGACCGGCGAACAGCCCGCCGCGCCGCAGGCGGGCGAGCGCGTCATCACGCACGCCAAGGGCCAGACCAAGATCACCGGAACTCCGCAGCGGGTCGTCGTGCTCGACACCGGCGAACTCGACGCCGTGCTGGCGCTGGGCGTCAAGCCGGTCGGCACCGTGCTGCCCGACGCCAACCAGAACCTCCAGCCGTACCTGGCGGAGAAGGCGGGCAACATCGAGATCGTCGGCACCATCGGCTCGCCGAACCTGGAGAAGATCGCCGCCCTCAAGCCGGACCTCATCCTGTCCAGCAAGGTGCGCGACGACCAGAACTACGACGCGCTGAGCAAGATCGCCCCGACGGTGTTCGCCGAGACGGTCGGCAAGACCTGGAAGGAGAACTTCCTGCTGGACGCCGAGGCCCTGGGCAAGAAGGAGGAGGCGCAGCGGATTCTCGACGCCTACCACCAGCGAGCCGCCGAGATCGGCAGGCAGTTCGGCAACCCGGGCGCCACCAGGGTGAGCACGCTCCGGTTCCTGCCCGGCGAGCTCCGGATGTACGGCACCGGCTCCTACATCGGCACGATCCTCAAGGACGTCGGCTTCACCCGGCCGGACACCCAGCTCGTCGACAAGACGCACGTCAAGATCAGCCGTGAGCAGCTCTCTTTGGCCGACGGCGACCTGCTGTTCTACTCCGCCTACGGCGACAACACCAAGCAGCAGATGGCCGACGTGACCGGCTCGGTGCAGTGGACCACGCTCGGCGCCGTGCGCAACGGCAAGGCCATCGAGGTGCCCGACGACACCTGGTTCCTCGGCCTCGGCCCGATCGCGGCCAACCTGGTCCTCGACGACCTGCAGAAGTTCGCCGCGAAGTGATCAGGCGGCGCGGAGCCCGCGGGCCACTCGGCGCACGGGCTCCGCGCCGTCGTCCGAAGTAGACCACCGCTGCGGCGGCACGCCGTTATCTGCCCATCCGCAACGGCTCCGAACCCAACATGTAGTGTGTCGCTCGCTGGTGGTTCACCGGAGCGATCCGGTGAGGCAAGAGGGAACCCGGTGCGAATCCGGGACTGCCCCGCAGCGGTGAACGGGAACGACCGTCGTGACCCGGCTGCCCCGACAGGCAGCGGGTAGAGCACTGGGCACCACGCCTGGGAAGCCACGACCAGTAGGACCGGCGCGAAGCCAACGCCCGTGAGTCCGAAGACCTGCCACCGGTGCACGCCACGCGCGTGCTGTCCGGGACCTCGAGGGCGGGTCTGCGCGGACGACCGGCGGCACGCGTCCGCCGCCGTCACCTCGCGCGCTCTCGCGGTCTGTACCCGAAAGCTCTGCGAGGGAGAGAGCCAGTGACGGCGACGCTCAACGACCGGACCCGCCTGTCGGTCCACCAGGCATGCGCCGGGCTGCCCGGCGTGTCCGCCGCGGCCGTGCTCGAGGAGGTGCGACGCACCGGCTACGCGGGCATCAGCGACGACGAGCTGTCGTTGGCCCAGATCATGGCGGCGCGCACCCTGATCGAGACCGAACCGAACTACTCCCAGGTCACCGCCCGCCTGCTGCTGGAGCGGATGCGCCGCGAAGCGCTGGACTTTTTGGGCATGCCGCCGGAAGCCGACTATCCGCAGCACTTCCCCGTCTACGTCCGCCGCGGCGTCGAACTGGAGCGGCTCGACCCCGAGCTGGCCACCTTCGACCTCGACCGGCTCGCCCACGCGCTGGTGCCCGAACGCGACCGCGCCTTCGGCTTCCTCGGCCTGCAGACCCTCTACGACCGCTACTTCCTGCACCACGACGGCACCCGCTTCGAACTGCCGCAGGCGTTCTTCATGCGGGTGGCGATGGGCCTGGCGCTGCGCGAGGACGACCGCGAGGCCCGCGCCATCGAGTTCTACCACCTGCTGTCGTCGTTCGACTTCATGTGCTCGACGCCGACCCTGTTCAACGCCGGCACCACCCGCCCGCAGCTGTCCTCCTGCTTTCTGACCACTGTGGACGACGACCTGTCGGCGATCTTCCACGCCATCAGCAACAACGCGCTGCTGTCGAAGTACGCCGGCGGGCTGGGCAACGACTGGACCCCGGTGCGCGGCATCGGAGCGCACATCAAGGGCACCAACGGCAGGTCGCAGGGAGTCGTGCCGTTCCTGAAGATCGCCAACGACACCGCGGTCGCGGTCAACCAGGGCGGCCGACGCAAGGGCGCGGTCTGCGCCTACCTGGAGACCTGGCACATCGACGTCGAGGAGTTCCTCGACCTGCGCAAGAACACCGGCGACGAGCGCCGCCGCACCCACGACATGAACACCGCCAACTGGGTGCCCGACGAGTTCCTGCGCCGCGTCGAGGCCGACCAGCAGTGGACGCTGTTCTCCCCGGACGAGACGCCCGACCTGCACGACCTGTACGGCCCGGCGTTCGCCGAGCGCTACCGCGCCTACGAGCGGGCCGCCGACCGCGGCGAGATCAAGGTGTTCCGGCGGGTCCGCGCGGTCGACCTGTGGCGGCGGATGCTCACCATGCTGTTCGAGACCGGGCACCCGTGGATCACCTTCAAGGACCCGTGCAACCTGCGCTCCCCGCAGCAGCACGCGGGCGTCGTGCACTCGTCGAACCTGTGCACCGAGATCACCCTGAACACCAGCCCGGACGAGGTCGCGGTGTGCAACCTCGGGTCGATCAACCTCGCCCGGCACGTCACCCCCGACGGCATCGACGTCGACCGGCTGCAGCGCACGACCCGCACCGCGGTGCGGATGCTGGACAACGTCATCGACATCAACTTCTACACCATCCCCGAGGCCCGCCGGTCCAACCTGCGACACCGGCCGATCGGCCTGGGCCTGATGGGCTTCGCGGACGCCCTGTTCACGCAGCGCATCCCGGCGGCCTCGGCGGCGGCCGTGGAGTTCGCCGACCGCAGCATGGAGCTGATCAGCTACCACGCCATCGGCGCCTCCAGCGAACTGGCCGCCGAGCGTGGCCGCTACGAGTCCTACGAAGGATCGCTGTGGAGCCGCGGCATCCTGCCGATCGACTCGCTGCGGCTGCTCGCCGACGCACGCGACGGCGACGTCGACCTGGACTATTCGTCCACACTGGACTGGGACGCGCTGCGGGCCCGGGTCCGCCGCGACGGCATGCGCAACTCCAACGTGATGGCCATCGCACCCACCGCGACCATCGCCAACATCTGCGGCGTCAACCAGTCCGTCGAACCCGTCTACCGGAACCTCTACGTCAAGTCCAACATGTCCGGCGACTTCACCGTGATCAACCCGTACCTGGTCGCCGACCTCAAGGCGGCCGGGCTGTGGGACGCCGAGATGGTCGCCGAGCTGAAGTTTCACGACGGCAGCCTGCAGCCCATCGACCGCATCCCACAGCACCTCAAGGAGCTCTACGCCACCGCGTTCGAGATCGAACCGCGCTGGCTGGTGGAGGCCGCGGCCCGGCGGCAGAAGTGGATCGACCAGGCCCAGTCACTGAACCTCTACGTCAGCCGCCCCAGCGGCCGCACCCTCGACGAGCTGTACCGGCTGGCCTGGCGCAAGGGCCTGAAGACCACGTACTACCTGCGCTCCACCAGCGCCACGCACGTGGAGAAGAGCACCCTGCGGGGCACCGACGGCAAGCTCAACGCCGTGCCCGTCGCCTGCTCTGTCGAGGACCCCGACTGCGAAGCCTGCCAGTGACCGAACCCACCGCACCCTGGAGCACCACAGCATGACCGCAGCACAACCGTTCACCGGGCTCGGCGAGATCGACCGCACCGCCGGGCGCGTCGACGTCGGCGACAAGGCGATGATCAACGCCCGCGCCGACGTCAACCAGCTGCTCCCGCTCAAGTACGGCTGGGCGTGGGAGAAGTACCTGGCCGGCTGTAACAACCACTGGATGCCGACCGAGATCTCGATGCAGGCCGACATAGCGCTGTGGAAGTCGCCGGACGGCCTGACCGACGACGAGCGGCTGCTGCTCAAACGCAACCTCGGCTTCTTCGCCACCGCGGAATCCCTGGTGGCCAACAACATCGTGCTGGCCGTCTACCGCCACATCACCAACCCCGAATGCCGCCAGTACCTGCTGCGCCAGGCGTTCGAGGAGGCCGTGCACACCCACACCTTCCAGTACGTCTGCGAAAGCCTCGGACTCGACGAGGGCGAGCTGTTCAACATGTACCGGGAGGTCCCGTCGATCGCCGACAAGGACGCCTGGGCGCTGCAGTACACCCGCAGCCTGGAGGACCCCGACTTCGCCACCGGCACCCCCGAGGCCGACCAGGCTTTCCTGCGCGACCTGGTCGCGTTCTACGTGATCTTCGAGGGCATGTGGTTCTACACCGGGTTCGCGCAGGTCCTGGCGCTGGGGCGGCGGAACAAGATGGTCGGCATCGCCGAGCAGTACCAGTACATCCTGCGGGACGAGTCGATTCACCTGAACTTCGGCATCGACTGCATCAACCAGATCAAGCTGGAGAACCCGCACCTGTGGACCCCAGAGTTCCAGGCGGAGGTGCGGCGGATGCTGGCGGAGGCGTGCGAACTGGAGATCGCCTACGGGCGTGACACCATGCCGCGCGGCATCCTGGGCATCAACGCCGAGCTGTGCGCCCAGTACATGCACTTCATCACCAACCGACGCTGCGCCCAGCTGGGCCTGGACCCGGTGTTCGGGGAGACCGACAACCCGTTCCCGTGGATGTCGGAGGCAATGGACCTGAAAAAGGAGAAGAACTTCTTCGAAACCCGGGTCATCGAGTACCAGTCCGGAGCGTCCCTGGAGTGGGACTGACCACCGGATCTTCCGCGGCCGGGCCCGGCACTCCCACCCCCGCGGCCGGCCGCGGATCCCTCATGAGCAGACCGCGCCTTCGGCCGCGGAGCCGACGAGCCTCGCGTACTTGCCGAGGACCCCGTGCCGCAGGCGCGGTTCCGGCGGCACCCAGTCCGCCCGGCGGCGCTGGAGTTCCGCCTCGTCGACCAGCAGGTGCAGGGTCCGGTCGCGGAGGTCGAGGTGGATCGGGTCGCCGTCGCGCACCAGCGCGATCGGCCCGCCGTCCGCGGCCTCCGGTGCGACGTGCCCGATGCACAGACCCGTGGTGCCGCCCGAGAACCTGCCGTCGGTGACCAGCAGCACGTCCCTACCGAGCCCGGCGCCCTTGATCGCACCGGTCACCGCCAGCATCTCCCGCATGCCCGGACCACCGCGCGGCCCTTCGTAGCGGATCACCACCACGTCACCGGGCTGCACCGTCCCGTTCTCGACGGCGTCCATCGCGCCCTGCTCGCCGTCGAAAACCCGCGCAATGCCGTTGAAGCTCGTCGAGTCGAAGCCCGCGCTCTTCACCACGGCACCGTCGGGGGCCAGCGACCCGCGCAGGATCGTGATGCCGCCGGTGGGGTGGATCGGATTCGACAACCGGTGCAGGACCTCGCCGTCGAGTTCCGGCGGATCCAGCTCGGCGAGGTTCTCCGCCACCGTCCGGCCGGTCACCGTCACGCAGTCGCCGTGCAGCAGCCCCGCGTCGAGCAGCGCCTTCATCACCACCGGGACACCGCCGATCCGGTCCACCGCGGGCATCACGTACCGGCCGAACGGCTTGACGTCGGCCAGGTGCGGCACCCTGTCGCCGATCCGGCTGAAGTCGTCGAGGGTCAGCTCCACCCGGGCCTCGCGGGCGATGGCCAGCAGGTGCAGCACCGCGTTGGTCGAGCCGCCGAACGCCATGACCACGGCGATGGCGTTCTCGAACGCCTCCTTCGTCAGCACCTGCCGCGCGGTGAGGCCGCGCTCCAGCATCCCCACCACAGCTCGCCCGGCGTCGCGGGCGCCCGCGTCACGTCGCCGGTCCACCGACGGCGGACTGGCCGACCCCGGCACCGACATGCCCAGCGCTTCGGCCGCACAGGCCATGGTGTTCGCCGTGTACATCCCGCCGCACGCGCCCTCACCTGGGCAGATGGCGCGTTCGATGCGGTCGACCTCGGCGCGGCTGATCAGGCCGCGGGAGCAGGCCCCGACCGCCTCGAAGGCGTCGATGATGGTGACCTCACGGTCATCGACGTACCCGGGCAGGATCGAGCCGGCGTAGACGAAGACGGCGGCCAGATCCAGCCGCGCCGCGGCCATCAGCATGCCCGGCAGGCTCTTGTCGCAGCCCGCGAGCAGCACCGTCCCGTCGAGCCGCTCCGCCTCCACCACCGTCTCGACCGAGTCGGCGATGATCTCTCGCGACACCAGGGAGTAGTGCATGCCGACGTGCCCCATCGAGATGCCGTCGGACACGGAGATCGTGCCGAACTCCAGCGGGAAGCCGCCGGCCGCGTGCACCCCTTCCTTCGCGGCCTGGGCGAGTCGGTGCAACGACAGGTTGCACGGGGTGATCTCGTTCCAGGAGGACGCGATCCCGATCTGGGGCTTCGCGAAGTCCGCGTCCTGCATGCCGACGGCGCGCAACATCCCGCGCGCTGCGGCCCGTTCCAGTCCTTCGGTGACCTCGTGGCTGCGCGGCTTCAGCCCCGCCGCCCGCCGAGCGTCGGTGAGCTTGGCATCGTCCACACCACGACTGTAATGCGCGACACACCGCAGGTGCGCGCTCACAGCTGCGCGGCCCATACCAGCAAAAAGAGAGGGGGTCTCTTTTTCCCTGTCCCGGGAAAAAGAGACCCCCTCCCTATCATCGTTACGTGTCGGCGGTGTCCTACTCTCCCACACCCCACCGAGTGCAGTACCATCAGCGCTGGGGAACTTAGCTACCGGGTTCGGAATGGGACCGGGCGTACCCTCCCCGCCATCGCCACCGACAACCCACAC
>NZ_BMMT01000019.1 GCF_014646075.1 Saccharopolyspora thermophila | reverse complement strand
GAAGGTGGCGCGGTTGCATCTGGATGCGTTGGGGGTGAAGTTGACCCGGTTGACCAAGGAGCAGGCGGCCTACATCGGGGTGGATGTGGACGGCCCGTACAAGCCCGACCACTACCGCTACTGACCGATCGCCGCCCGAGGCGGGACCTGCGGTCCAGGAGCCATCGACGTGGCCTCTTGGACCGCAGCGTGTCATGCGCCTCCGGGTGTGTGTTGCCTTCGCGTCGCCCGCGGCCAGGCTGAGGTCAGCCCTGCGGCAGCACCTGGTCTCCCGCGCCTCCGTCCACAGTTGACACATTGGGCGCGTCCCGCGCACCCGGCTCGCCTCCCGCGGGAACTTCCGGGTGGTTCTGGACGACTTCCTCGGTGACGTGTCCAGAACGAAAGGGACCGAGGGTGACGGCAACGGCCGAGACGACGCGCCGCGTCGAGCTGGTGGTGGAGGGCATGACCTGCGCCGCGTGCGCAGCGCGGGTGGAGCGCAAGCTCAACAAGCTCGACGGGGTGCGGGCGGGCGTCAACTTCGCCACCGGGCGGGCCAGCGTGCTCGTCCCGGCAGGCAGCGACGACTCGCTGCTGGTGCAGACCGTGCGGGACGCCGGCTACGAGGCGCAGGTCGTGGACCAGCGCACGCAGGTGGTGCGGGGCGACCGCGCGCGCGGGCTGTGGCGGCGGCTCGTCGTGGCACTGGTGCTCACGGTGCCGCTGTGCGATCTGTCGATCCTGTGCACCGCGATGCCGCAGGTGCGGTTCCCCGGTTGGCAGTGGCTGCTGCTCGCGCTGGCCGCGCCGGTGGTCGGGTGGGCGGCGTGGCCGTTGCACCGAGCCGCCTGGCGCGGCGCCCGGCGCGGATCGTCCTCCATGGACACCCTGGTGTCGCTGGGCATCACCGCATCCTCGGTGTGGTCGGTGCACGCGATGTTCTTCCAGGAACCGCCCGCCGGGGGTTCCCCGCTGGAGCTGCTGCTGCGGCCGGAAGGCGCGCTGTACCTGGAAGTCGCCGCCGGGGTGACCGCGTTCGTGCTGGCCGGGCGCTACTTCGAGGCCAAGGCGGAGCACCGGGCCGGGGACGCCCTGCGCGCGCTCGCCAAGCTGCGCGCGAAGACCGTGGTGGTGGTGTCCGACGACGGCTCGCGCACCGAGATCCCGGCCGAGGACCTGCGCGTCGGGCAGCGGTTCCTGGTGCGACCGGGCGGTGCGGTCGCCACCGACGGCCGCGTGGTCAGCGGGGCCAGCGCGCTCGACTGCAGCGCGATGACCGGGGAATCCGCCCCGGTCGAGGTTGCCGAGGGTGACGAGGTCATCGGCGGGACCACGGCGTTGAACGGCCGCCTCGTGGTCGAGGCGACCCGCGTCGGCGCGGACACCAGGCTCGCCGCGATGGTGCGGCTGGTCGAGGAGGCGCAGTCCGGCAAGGCCGCCGTGCAGCGGCTCGCCGACCGAATCTCGGGCTACTTCGTCCCCGCGGTGCTCGTGCTGGCCGCGCTGACGGCGTCGGTGTGGTGGCTCCTGGACGACGCTGACCGTGCGTTCACCGCGGGACTCGCGGTGCTGGTCATCGCCTGCCCCTGTGCGCTCGGCCTGGCCACCCCGACCGCATTGATGGTCGCCTCCGGCTGCGGTGCGCGGCTTGGCATCTTCATCAAGGGCTACCAGGCGCTGGAGACGACCCGCGCGATCGACACCGTGGTGCTGGACAAGACCGGCACGGTCACCGAGGGGCGGATGTCCGTTGTGGACATCCACTGCGGGCCCGGGGTGGCGCGCGCCGAGGTGCTGCGGTGGGCGGGTGCGGTCGAGAACGCCTCCGAACATGCCGTCGCCAAGGCGATCAGCGCCTTGGCGCAGAAAGAAACCGGGTCGTTGCCCGAGGCCGAGCGGTTCACCGCCGAACCGGGCAGGGGAGCGCGGGGCCGCGTGGACGGCCGCGAGATCGTGCTCGGTCGCCCGGCGCTGTTCCAGGCGGTTCCGCCCTGGCTGGACGAGCGGCGCCGGGAGTGGGAGCAGGCGGGCCGCACCACGGTGCTCGTCGGGTGCGACGGCGAGACCGTCGCGGTGCTGGCGCTCGCGGACCAGGTCAAACCCAGCGCTCGGGACGCGGTCGCCCGGCTGCACCGGCTCGGGCTGCGAACGCTGCTGGTCACCGGCGACAACGCCGCCACCGCCCGCGCCGTGGCCGACGAGGTCGGGATCGACGAGGTGGCCGCCGAGAGGCTGCCCGATGAGAAGGTCGACGTGGTGCGTGACCTGCAGGCCCGCGGCCGCGTCGTCGCCGTGGTCGGCGACGGCGTGAACGACGCTCCCGCGCTGGCCACCGCGGACCTCGGCATGGCCATCGGCAGCGGGACCGACGTGGCGATCAACGCGGCCGGTCTCATCCTCGTGCGCGACGACCTCGGCGCCGTGCCGGACGCCGTCCGGCTCGCCCGCGCCACGCTGCGCACCATCCGCGGCAACCTCGGGTGGGCCTTCGGCTACAACGTCGCCGCGATCCCGCTGGCGGCCGCGGGCTTGCTCACCCCACTGGTCGCGGCCGCGGCGATGGCCCTGTCGTCCTGCCTGGTGGTGTCGAACAGCCTGCGACTGCGCCGGTTCGCGCCCCAGGTGTATCGCCCAGGGAGGTCGTGAACGGGCCCGCGGTTTCCGTAGCGTCGTGTGAGCCGGGTGACACTGGCGGAACCGCGGTGGCGGGCCACCCGACTCCTGTACCGACGGCAACGACCAGGACGGGGGCTCATGACGATCAAGCAGACCGGCGCGGAAACCGCGTCACCGCAACGCGAATCCGAGCAGTGGTGGCCCGCGCTGCGGCCGCTGGTGCTGCGGCTGCACTTCTACGCCGGGATCTTCGTCGGGCCCTTCCTGGCGCTCGCGGCGCTGACCGGCCTGCTGTACGCGTTCACGCCGCAGCTGGAACAAGCTCTCTACGACCGCGAACTGCACGTGCCCGCCGGTCCGGTGTCGCACCCGCTTTCGGTCCAGGTGGATGCCGCCCGCGCTGCTCTTCCCGGCGCGGAAGTGAAATCCGTGCGCCCGGCCCCGAGCCCGACCGACACCACCCAGGTCGTCTTCACCGCTGCGGACCTGCCGGACAGCTACTACCGCACCGCGTTCGTCGACCCGCACACCGCGGAGGTCCGCGGCGTGCTGGAGACCTACGGCAGCAGCCAGGCGCTGCCGCTGCGCACCTGGATCGACCAGCTCCACAGAGGACTGCACCTCGGCGAGCCGGGCCGGATCTACAGCGAGCTCGCGGCCAGCTGGCTGTGGGTGGTCGTGCTCGGTGGGATCCTGCTGTGGATCCGGCGGCGACGTCCGAGCCGGCGCGCGCTGCTCGTCCCGCTCCTGCGCGGCAGCGGACGTCGCCGGGTCCTGTCCTGGCACGGAGCGGTGGGCCTGTGGGCGGCGCTGGGGTTCCTCTTCCTGTCCGCGACCGGTCTGACGTGGTCCGCCTACGCCGGTGAGCGGGTCGCCTCGCTGCGTTCGGCGCTGTCCTGGGAGACGCCGAGCGTGGCCACCGGGTTGCCGCACCCCGCCGCGGGCGACATCGGCATCGACCGGGTGCTCCGGATCGCGACCGCCCACGGCCTGACCGGGCCGGTCGAGATCACCCCGCCGGACGGCGGTGCGACGGCCTACCAGGTGCAGCAGATCCAGCGGCGGTGGCCGACGCAGCAGGACTCGATCGCCGTGGATCCCGGCACCGGGCAGGTCACCGACGTGGTGCGGTTCGCCGACTACCCGCTGGCGGCGAAGCTGACGCGGTGGGGGATCGACGCGCACATGGGCCTGCTCTTCGGCTGGGTCAACCAGCTCGTGCTGGCGGGTCTGGCGGTCGCGCTGCTCGCCCTCGTGCTGTGGGGCTACCGGATGTGGTGGCTGCGGCGGCCGACCCGGCGGTTCGGTGCGCCGCCCGAACGCGGTGCGTGGCGGCGGGTCCCGGGGAGGGTCCTCGCGCCGATCATCCTCGCGGCCGGGTTCGTCGGGGGCGCGCTGCCGCTGCTCGGCGCCTCGCTAGTGTTGTTCCTGCTCGTCGACGTCGCACTCGGCGCCCACGCCCGGCGCCGGACCTCCGGAGCCTGACATGGTCCAAGACACCCTGCTGCGCGCGGTCCTCACCATCCTGTTCCTCGGTACCGGGCTCGTCTCGCTGCACCGCGCGATGCTGCTGCGCGACCTGCCGGGCCGGGTCAGCGCCGCGAGCCACGTGGTCATGAGCGCGGCGATGGTCGCGATGGCGTGGCCGTGGGGGATGGTGCTTCCCGCCGCCCCGCAGATCGCGGTGTTCGCCCTGTCCGCGCTGTGGTTCCTGCTGCGTGCCGCGAACGGGCGGCTCTGCGGCGGCCACCGGCGCCGCGAACAGGCGCACCACGCCCTCATGGCGGTGGCGATGGCCTGGATGGTCGCCGTGATGCCGACGCTGATGACGTCCGGTGGGCCAGAGCCCGGGCACGGCCACCACGCGCTGGTCTCGGGAACGCCGGTGGCTGCGCCGTCCGCGTCAGGACCGCCGATCGCCGTCGTCGCGACCACCGCGGTGCTGGGCGTCTACTTCGTCCTGGCCTCACTGCCCTGGCTGTCGGCGGCGGTCGACCTCGGCCGCACCGCGGTGCTGAAACAACACCGCACAGCGGCCAGGGAAGCGGCGTGCCACGCCGCCATGAGTGCCGGCATGGGCGCGATGCTGCTGGCCGCCCTCTGACAATGGGGCACCCAAGTTCAGGCAAGGATGCCTGCCCAGGGGAGCGCACCTGGCGAGAAGACCCAGCGAAGGTGCCTGAGCACCTCGCCGCCTGCTACCGGTCGGTGTCCCTCGGCGGTTCTTCGGTCGTCCGCCCCGGTTCCGGCGGCGCGGTGCGGGCGGCGACCACGTGGCCGATGAACAGGTCGTAGACCACCGCGCCGATCACCCCGCCGACGAGCGGCCCGACGATCGGAATCCAGAAGTAGTTGCTGAACCACTGGTACGTGCCGGGCAACGCGATGTCGCCCCAACCCGCGACGAATGTCCACAAGCGTGGGCCGAAGTCCCGGGCCGGGTTGATCGCGTATCCCGCGTTCGGGCCGAACGTCACCCCGATCGTCAACACGACCATGCCGATCAGGAACGGTCCGAGGTTGGCCGCCGGGGCCGTGTTGCGGGTGTCGATCAGCGCGAAGATGAGCAGCACCAGCACGGCGGTGCCCACGATCTGGTCCAGCAGCGGACCCCACCACGACCCGTCGAAGTACTTGGCGGGAAACGTCGCGAAGATCGCGAACGTGTCCAGTGACTGGTCGCGGGCGAGCCCCGCCTTGACGTTGAACGCGTTGATCGCCCAGTTGTAGACGGCGTTCACCAGCGCCGCGGCCACGAACGCCCCCACCAGCTGCGCGAGCATGTACGGTCCGACCTTCGCCCACGGGAACGCGCGCCGCACCGCGAAGGCGAGCGTGACAGCGGGGTTGATGTGCGCACCGCTGATCCCGCCGGCCACGTACACGCCGAACACCACGGCGAAACCCCAGCCGAACGCGATGATGAGCCAGTTCGCCGGCCCGAAGGCGTCGGCCTGCCGCCCCGAGCCCGACAGGCCGACGATGGCCACCGCCACTGAGGCGCAGCCCAGCAGGATCAGCACGAATGTTCCGAGGAACTCGGCCAGCATCTCGCCGCCGAGCCCCTCCCGGTAGCCGCGGCGGCGTTGAAGTCGCTCAGCCATCGTTGCTCCACGAGAAAGTCGATGTCCCCCAGCGCGACCCGGTCGGCTCCGAGTCGCGGGTACCCGGAGTGTATGGCCGCAGGCGCCCCGGTGCAGCGTGCGAGACAAGCGGGTTCAACCCCGCGTTCCGCGGGTACCCGCAAGGGCGTTTTCCCCGGAACCGCAAGGGAAGTCGAGGTATTCACAACGAGGTCGGGACAACCAGGAGCAGCCACGCGAGCGGCGGACCGGTGGCGACGACGACGCCGCTGTAGGCACCGCCAGGGGGATGGTGATGCCGAGGATCGCCACCGAGGACGCCAGCGCGGACGTCAGGCCGGTCAGCCAGCACAGCAGCAGGGCCACCAGCACCGGCACGCGGAGGCGCCGGTGCTGGCGCCGCCAAGGTAGCGGGTGGTGCCCGCCTCCTCCAGGACGTGCACGTAGGTCAGCACCCCGCAGATGAGCAGGACCGTCGACCAGCTGACCCGGCCCACGGCATCGGTGTGACGCCCGGGCGCCAGCAGCACCAGCACCGCGCGCAGGCTCGGCGGGTGCCACCGTGGTGCTCCCGGACCGCCCGTGCGCGACGTGGGCGGCCCGGTCCACCCGGGCACCGACGAGGCGACGCCCGCCCGGCACAGTGAACACGACCGCGGCGACCACCGTGTTGAACAGCAGCGGCGCGAGGAACAGCACCATCGGGCTGCTCGGCAGGCCGGAACCGGCCAGAACCTGCTGGACGAAGCTGCCGTGGACGCTGATCGGCGAGAACGCACCGGCCAGTGCACCGTGGACGACCATCATCCCGGTCATCAGCAGGCTGACGCCGAAGCGCCGCGCGAACGGCATGGCGACGGGCGCGACGATCGCGACGGCGAACAGCGCCCCGACGGACACCAGCAGCCCGGACAGCAGAAAGAAGATCCACGGCATCGCGGCCACCCGGCCGCGCACCGCGCCCGCGCACCAGCGCACGACCAGCTCGACGGTCCCGTTCTGCTCGGCGATGCCGAACAGGTAGGTGAGCCCGACCAGGGTCAGGACCTGCCGCGCGCTGATCGTAGCCGGGGCAGCAGGCGGCCCGGCTTTGCCTGGAACGCCGGGAACATCCGCGGGACTGGCCGGAAACGTCTGCTGGCTGTCGGGCGGCTCCCAGGCATAATGGGTGCAGCTGATGATCTTGAACGGGCTGGGGGAGCGGACATGCCGGACATGGTGCGGGTCGATCCCGGTCGCTGGGATGTCGCTGAGGGCACACCGTGCCTGATCGAGCTGGTGACCACCGACGTCGGCGCGGCGTGCGAGTTCTACGCGGGACTGTTCGGCTGGGAGTACGAGGCACACGACGACCCGCGGGCCGGGACGCACCTGCTCGCGCACCAGGACGGCTTTCCGGTGGCCAGCATCCGCGAGTGCGACGACGGGAGGTCGCGGTGGCGGCTGTACCTCGCCACCATGGACAGCTCGGCCACCGCGGCCCGGGCGGGCGGGCTGGGCGGGCGGATCGTCGTCCCGCGCAGCCGCATCCCGGGCCTCGGCGTGAAGCTGGTGCTGACCAGTCCCGCCGACGACGAGTTCGGGCTGCTGGAACCGGACGATCGGTGGCGGTTCGACGTCGGCCTGCCAGGCACGCTGGTCTGGGCGGAGTTGGTGACGATCAAGGCGCAGACCGCGGACCACTTCTACGGCGAGCTGTTCGGCTACGCCGCCGAGCAGTTCGGCACCGAGCACCGCACCGGGTACGCGGTGTGGTACCTCGGCGAGGAGTCCGTGCTCGCCCGCGTCAGCATGATCCGCGAGCACCTCACCACCGGCACCCGGCCGCACTGGCTGGTGTATCTCGGCGTGGACGAGGAGGTGGGCACGGACGAACTGGTGCGCCAGGCGATCGCCCGCGGCGGGCGGGTGCGTGTCGACCCCTACGACTCCGGCCTCGGGCGCATCGCGGTGCTGCGCGACCCCACCGGAGCGCGGTTCGCCGTCGTCGACCCCACCCAGGCCGCCGAGTACGGCACGACCAACAACGACGACCCCTACGACGACTAGCGCGACCCCTCCGACGTGGCGGCCGGCGTGGCGGGCTTCGGCGCCGCCGGCCGACGGGTCGTGGCGGTCAGGAGTCGTCGAACAGCGGCACCGTTTCGCCTCGCGCAACGCAGGTCACGCGGTCGCGCAGGCCCCGGCGGTCGACCTCGGCCAGGAAGTCCTCCAGCGACGAGCGGAGAATCCGGTAGTCGTCGGTGTGCACCGGGATCGTCCGGGTCGCGGGGACCAGTTCCAGCAGGTCGGCGCCCTGCGCCGCGTCCATGGTGACCACCAGGCCACCGGGCAGCGTGGTGCCGCCCAGGTGCGCCACGACCACGTCGATCTCCGGAAACCGGCGGGCCACCTCGGCAACGCCGTCGAACAGCAGGGTGTCGCCGGTGACGTAGACCCGACGAGCCGGTCCGCTGCCGACCGTGGCGAATTCCAGGACGCTGCCCATCACCGGCGGCAGCAGGTGGCGGGCCAGACCTGGCGCGTGCCGACCGGGCACCGCGGTCACCACCACCACGTCGGTGCCGCTGAGGAGGGTGTGGGATTCCCAGGTGGCCAGTCCCGTCGCCCGGCGGAAGCGGTGCCAGCCCTGCAACCGCCGGGCCGCGTGCGGCGTCGTCACGATCGGCAGCCCGCGGTCCAGGCCCCGGCGCGACACCCGGTCCCAGTGGTCCCCGTGCAGGTGGGACAGCACCACGGCGTCGAGGTCGTCCGGCAGGTCGTCGAGCTGCAGGGCCGGCTCCAGCACCCGGCGCGAGCTCAGCCCGTGGCCGAGGTAGGCGCGCTGTCCGGCGTGCAGGAAGTTCGGGTCCGTCAGCAGTGAGAGAGAACGCCAGCGGAGCAACGTCGTCGCGTTCCCGATGAACGTCAGCGAACCCGCGTCGGTATGCGGCATGGCGACCTCCTCGTCGGCGGACGGCCCTCCGGGTACCCGTCGACGGGGTGCGCGCCCGATGTGCTGACCCGCGCGGGCGGGATCGCGCGGACCGACCGGTCGTTTCCGGCTGCGGAGGATGTTTTCGTGATACGAGTGCGTTACGGGGAATTCACACCACGATCGAGTGAATTCGGGGCTGCTCGGCATTTTCGGGCCGCCGGGCGAACGCGACACCGTTCCTCCTGACTCGCGGCGCCGCCGAAATGCGCGAGCTTTCCAGATTCTGCACCGGAATCGTCCGCCCCGTTCGTGGTGGCTGGGCGGGCTGCCGTGACCGTTGTGGTGCATGGGGTTTTACGGTGACGCGCGGTGTTCGGCGTCCTTGTCCAGTACGTCACCCGAGTCAGTCACGAGCGAATCTTTGACGCCTTGCCGCATTCGTTGTGTGACCGGTAGCGTCGGCTCCGTGAGCCGTTCGATTCGACAGCTGGAGGCTGGCACACCTGGCCGCAGTCCATTCCTGCTGGGCCGAGCGCGGACAGCTCTCCGACTGGGACGCAACCGCTGCTCCGGCAAAGGTTTGCTGCGCACCGGGCGGCGCGCTGGCGGAACGGAGGGACGGTGACCGCACGACATGAACGGCAGTCAAGGCCGACCACCGGCGATATCACGCAGGTCGACTTCGCACCCGGGGACATGCGCGAGTACGCGGTCTTCGCGTTGGACGCGCAGGGACACGTGACGACCTGGAGCACCCGCGCGGAGCACATCAAGGGCTACCGCAGCGACGAGATCATCGGTCGGCACCTGTCCGTGTTCTACCCCGAGGACCGAGCCAGCTCCGGATATCCGAACTGGGAACTGGAACAGGCGGCGGAGAACGGTGTGTTCGTCGACCGCGGCTGGCGCGTCCGCAAGGACGGGAGTCGCTTCTGGGCGCACGTCGTCATCACCGCGCAGCGGGACACCGATGGCACGCTCGACGGCTTCATCAAGATCACCCGCGACGAGAGCGAGGCGCAGCAGCAGCGCCAGCGGTCCAACCGCCGGTTCACCGACCTGTTCGAACTCGCCCCGGTCGGCCTCGCGCTGCTGGACAGCTCCGACCGCGTCCTCGACGCCAACAGCGCCCTGTGCGCGCTGGTCGGCAGGCGGCTGCACGGCGTGGTGGCCACGGAACTGTTGCACCCCTCCGACCCGGGTGGCGGTCTGGTCCCGCGCCACGGCCGGAAGGCTGATGCGGCGGAACGGCACCGCCGGGTGCTGACCGGCGCCGCCGGAGAACCGGTGCACTGCGACGTGCACTGCGCGGCTTCGGTGCATGACGACGGCGAGCCGTTCTGGCTGGCGATGTTCCAGGACGTCACCGAGCAGGTCCAGCGCGCGGAGGCCCTGCACCACCGGGCGACCCACGACGAGACGACCGGGCTGCTCAACCGGCAGGGCGCCACCGAGCTGTTGGAGCGTGAACTCCGCGACGGCGGGCGCGAGCTCGCCGTGCTGTTCTGCGACCTTGACAACTTCAAGCGCATCAACGACTCGCTCGGCCACGACGCGGGCGACGAGCTGCTTGCCGTACTGGCGCAGCGTCTCATCGCCGCGCTGCCGGCCAGTTGCGCGGCGGCCCGGCTGTACGGTGACGAGTTCCTGGTCGTCTGCCCGGACGTGCGGGCCTGCGGCGGGGTGGGGCAGCTGACCGCGAAGGTTGCGGAGGTGCTGCGCGCGGTCATTCCGCTGTACGGGCGGCTGGTCAGCGTCAACGCCTCGATCGGGGCGGCGACCGCGGAGGGACGCGCCACCGCGCGGGAGCTGATTCAGGCGGCGGACGCGGCGATGTTCGTGGCGAAGAAGGGCCACGGGCGCACCTCGCGGAACGGGCCACCGGTCCCGGCGGCCCAGCTGTCGCTGGAGGAGGAGCTGCGTGACGCGCTGGCGTGCGGCGGGCTGGAACTGCGCTACCAGCCGATCCTGGCCGAGGACCGGTCGATCACCATGGCCGAGGCGCTGGTGCGCTGGCCGCATCCGATCCGGGGGCTGTTGTCCCCGGCCACGATCCTGCCGGTGGCCGAGCGCGGCGGGCTGCTGCCCGAACTCGACCGCTGGGTGCTGCGCACCGCGCTGCGTGAGGCGACCGGTTGGCACGCCGCGGGCTGGCAGGTGGCCGTCACGGTGAACGTCGCCGGGCTGCGCCCGGACGACCCATGCTTCGCCGAGGAGATCAGCGCCGCCATCGCCGACAGCGGCATCGATCCCAGGCGCGTGGTGCTGGAGATGGTCGAGACCATGCTGGTGGACCTGCCGTCGAAGCCACGCGCCGTGATGCGCGACCTCGCGCGCACCGGCGTGCGGTTCGCCATGGACGACTTCGGCACCGGCTACTCCTCGCTGGCCCGGCTCCGGGACCTGCCCACCCAGATCGTCAAGCTCGACCGCCGGTTCGTCTCCGGGGTGGGGACCGACCCGGCCGACCTGGGCATCACCCGGGCCGTGGCGGAACTGGCCCGGTCGATGGGCCGCATCTGCGTGGCCGAGGGCGTCGAGAACACCACGCAGTTCAGCCTGCTGCACCACCTCGGCATCGACGCCTACCAAGGGTTTTTGTTCTCGAAACCGCTGCCCGCGGCGGAGTTCCGCGCGCTGCTTGGCGAATCCCCGCTGCCGGTGCCCGCGGCCTGATTACCCGAGCGCTGGGTGCGGCCATGGGCGGGAGGTGCGGGTGATGTCGCTGTTACCGGTGCCGGAGCCGCTGGCCGGCGGTGTGGCTGCCGGGGTGCGCGGTGCCGCTGACCTGGTGGGCATGCTGCTCGGGGTGCGGCGGCGGGGCGTGTGGTCCCGGCCCGGCCGCGCCTACATCGAGGTGCGTGGGGTGGAGGGCCCTCGTGGGGCGGTCGTGGCGCGCCTTGTCGAGCGCACCCTCGCGTCGCACCCGGGGGTGGTGTGGGCTCGGGTGAACGCGCCGTCCGAGCGGGTCGTCGTGCAGCTCGCCTCCCCGCCGCCTCCGCTTAGCTGATCCGGCTCATCGCCCGCGCCGAATCGCGGGCCGCAGCGGCAGAGCCCGAGTACGGCGAGTGGTGCCCCGAACCGCACCACCCCTGCGAGGAGCGGCGCCAGCGGCAGTCGCTCCCGGCGCTGGCCGCGGACGCGGTGGGGCTGCTGATCTCGGCGGTGACCCGCCTGGCGCCGTGGACGCCGCTGCCCGCCGAGGTCGGCGCGCTGGCCACGGCGGTCCAGCTCCACCCGAAGCTGCGGCGGCTCGTCGAGCAGGGCCTGCGCGGTCGGGAGCAGGCCGAGTCGGTGCTGCCGGTCGTCAGCGCCCTGGCGCAGGGCGTGGCCACGCGCGGCGGCGGTCTGGTCCTGGACGTCGCCGAGCGCTGGTCGCAGTGGCGCGAGGCCGACGCGGACCGCGCGGCGTGGGCGGCGGCCGAACCGCGGCTCGTGCGCGGCCCGGACGACGCGGCCGCCGACCCGATCGCGGTGCCGCGTCCCGGTCCGCCGCACCGGGACGTCCTCGCCCGATACACCGAGCGGGCCATGGCGGTGGCGGTGGCCTGTGGCGCCGCCGCGACCCCGTACGCCGGGCCGCGGCGCGGGCTGGCCGTGGCCCTGGCCGGTGAACCGAAGGCGCCGGACGCCGGGCGGGAGGGCTTCGCGACCACCCTCGGGCGGTACCTGGCCCGGCGCGGCGCGATCGCCATGGACCGAGGCGCGTTGCGGCGGCTCGGCCAGGTCGACACCGTGGTGCTGGACGAGGACGCGCTGCGCGGCGACCGGTACGAACCGGCGGACCTGGTGCTGGTCAACGGCACCGAGCTGGAGGCGGTCGCCGAGCGGCTCTACGAGCTCTTCCACCCGACCGAACCCGACCGGCCGCACCGCGACGCCGACGGTTGGGTCCTCGGGCCGCTGGAGGACCTGGACCTGACCGGCCGCACCGGGCGGCAGGCCGCCGCGCGGCTGCGGCGGAGCAGTGACCACGTGCTCGGGTTGGCCCGGGGCCGCCGGCTGCAGGCCGTGGCGGGCGTGGTCGCGCAGACGATGCCGGGCACGCAGGCCCTGACGGCGGCGGTCCGGCGGTCCGGCGCCCGCCTGGTGCTGGCCAGCGACCACACCGGGTCCGCGTTCGGCTTCGTGGACGCGGTGGTGCACACCGGTCGGCGCCTGCTGACCTCGGTCTGCGACCTGCAGGCCGACGGCGCGGTGGTGCTGCTGGTGTCCGGGAACCGCGCAGCCCTGGGCGCCTCCGACTGCGGCATCGGGGTGCACCGCGACGGCGACCGACCCGCCTGGGGCGCGGACGTCCTGGTCGGAACGGACCTGGAGGCGGTTACGGTGATCGTGGACGGTGTCGGGGTGGCGCGGTGCGTCGCGACCAGGACAGCGCCGTGCTCGCCGCGAGCGGCAGCGGTGTCGGTGCGGTCGCCGCGTTGCAGGCACCGCCCACCCGGGCGTGCGCACGGGGGCAGGCCGCGGGCAACACCGCCGGGGGCATCGCGTTCTGCCTCGGCGTGTGGCGGGCCCGGCACCTGCTGTCCCGCCCGGTCACCCCGCCCGTCGTGACGGCCCTGTGGCATCTCATGCCCGCCCCGCGGGTGTTGCGGGAGTTGGGTGTGATCAGTGACGAGAAGCCACCGGTGCCCGCCGGGCGAAGGTCACCGCGCGGCGGGGCGCGCCAGGCTGGCGGCGTACCGGCGCGTTGCCGTTCAAGCACGCCCGCCCCTACCACGCCACGTCCGGCAGCACGGAGCGCGGGGCGCTGCTGAGCGTGAAGGGCGTACCGGAGCACGTGCTGCCCCGCTGCGGGCAGCGGCGGTCGAACGGCAGTTTGGTCGGCCTGGATGCCGCCGGGCGGCGGGAACTCGCTGCCACCGCCGGGGAACTCGCCGCCTCCGGGCACCGAGTGCTTGCGGTGGCCGAACGGGCCATGCGCGCCGGCGAGGCGCTGAGTGACGAGGCCGTCAACGACCTGGTTTTCGTCGGCTTCGTCGCGCTGGCCGACCTGCTGCGCTTCGAAGCGGCCCCGGCCACCGCCCGCCTGCACCAGGCCGGGGTGCACACGGTGATGCTCACCGGGGACCACCCCGCCACCGCCGGGGCCGTGGCGAGCTCTGTCAGCGGCGGTGCGCACCTGACCGTGCACACCGGTTCCGAGCTGGACGACCTCGACGACACCGAGCTCGAGGGGCTGCTGTCCAAAGTGGACGTCATCGCCCGGTGCAGCCCGCACCACAAGGTCCGTACCGTGCAGGCGTTCCAGCGCTCCGGCCGGGTGGTCGCCATGACCGGCGACGGCGCCAACGACGCCCCGGCGATCCGCCTGGCCGACGTCGGGATCGCGTTGGGGCGGCGCGGCACCCCGGCCGCCACGGCGGCCGCCGACCTGGTCCTCGGCGACGACCGGCTGGAGACGATCGTCGCGGCGCTGACCGAGGGCCGGGCGATGTGGGCCTCGGTCCGGACCGCGTTGGCCGTCCTCATCGGCGGGAACCTCGGTGAGGTCGCGTTCGGGGTGCTGGGGTCCGCGCTGACCGGCAGCACCCCGCTGACGGCCCGCCAGATCATGCTGGTGAACCTCCTGACCGACCTCGCCCCGGCGGTCGCCATCGCGGTCCGCGCACCGGCCGAGGGCACCGACGAGGACCTGCTGCGGGAAGGCCCCGGGAGTTCCCTGGGGGCGGCGCTCACTGACGAGATGGTGCTGCGCGGCCTCACCACCGCGCTGGGCGCCGGGTTCGCCTGGGGCGCCGCGCGTCTCACCGGCACGCGACGCCGCGCGGGCACGGTCGGTCTCGTGTCGCTCGTCGGCACGCAGCTGGCACAGACCCTCGTCGCCGGCGGCCTCGACCGCACCGCGCTGCTGGCCGCCTTCGGCTCCGCCGCGGCGCTCGTCGGCGTCGTCCAAACCCCTGGGGTGAGCCAGTTTTTCGGTAGCACCCCGCTGGGCCCGCTGGCCTGGAGCATCGCGCTCTGGTCGGTCACCGCCGCCATGCTGGTCAACGCGGTGCTGCGTCCGCTGGCCACAACCCCTGACGACGGGTGAAGCGCGACAGACCGCCACCACCTGCCATGCCTACGATGCGGATTTCCCTTGGTGCGACTGGTGATTCGATGCGCGGAGCAGCGCGGACGGGCCGTTCGTCCCGGTGCGGTGCCGAACGGCCCGTCCGCGGTCACCCGGCTTCGCCGGTTCCGGTTGGCGGACTAGAAGATGTTGCCCCCGCCGTTGCCGCCGATGCCGCCGCCGCCGACGCCGTTGCCACCGACGCCGCTGCCGCCGTGACCACCGTCGCCGCCGTGCCCGGCGCGGCTGCAGGCGCCGTTGGCGTCGCCGCCGTCGCCACCGTCACCGCCGTCACCGCCACCCTGGCCGCCGCCGGTGCCGCCCCCGTCACCGCCGTCACCACCGTTGATCACGATCGGACTCCAGCCGCCGTGGAACGGCCACGTCGTCAGGACGGTGCGCGCCGGCAGGAACTCCACATGGTGGTCGTTGAGCTCCGCGGAGCTCAACGATCGAATTGTGTCGAACACTCAATCCTCCTCGGCCTCATGGGCTCGGAATGCAGCGAAGATCGATGCCCGCACGAGATGCAAGCCCCCAGATTCGCCTTCCGACGCCCCCAGTTCGTCGGCACCTGACGGAGAATAGGGGCAAATCCGCCGCCGCGCAGCCCGGTCCGTGTGGAGAAATCGCTTGGTGGAGCGGAAACCACGGATCGTGCTGAGACGAAAGTCCCTTTTACTCCTGTCGTGTACCTCTACGGTGGACGGTGCGGGACACGGCAGAGCAGTCGGCGACAAACCGCCGATCGCTGCTCTGTGCCAGGGGGACCGCTCTGGCCACGCCGCCGCGGCGGCGTTCGGAGAACGCCAGGTGCTGTTGCTCGAACAGTGCGGTCGAACAAGAAAAATCGCTACACCTGTCGCCACTTGGAGAGGAATCCCATGAAGATCAGCACCATTTTCAGCAACGGACGTCGCTGGGACGACAACAACCACTGGGGTCGCTGGGGCGGCCGGGGCCACTGGGGTCGCTGGGGCTGGGGTCACTGGGGACGCTGGGGTCACGGGGGACGTTGGGGCGGCCGGTGCTGAGTCCGCCTCCGTGAACCGCGGCTCGCGCCGCGCGATCGTACGTGTGGTTCCCGCCGGTGCGCACCGGCGGGAACCACACGCGTCCGTGTCCCGTATCCTCGCAAGATTTCAGTCTGTGCAAGGGTAAAACGCCATCGCGGGGGACAGTGACCGGCTGGTCTGACCCGAACCGCCTTCTCGGCGGATGCCCCGGACCTGGCCCGGGCGATCCTGTGGGGGAGCGACCCGCGTGTCGTGGGCAGCCGACGGGGAGGTGGCCGGTCATGGGGTTGATCAAGGCAGTCGGTCTCGTCCTGCACCCGCGCCGGTACTGCCCCGGGGTCGTTGGCGCGATCGCGGACTGGGCCGCCACCCGCGGCATCGAGGTCGTCGGCCTGACCGAGGAGATCGCCGCCTACCGCAACCCGATCACCGGGCTCGGCACCGCCGAGGTGGCCCGGCGCGCCGACCTGCTGGTCAGCCTCGGCGGCGACGGCACCATGCTCCGCGCGCTGCGTCTGGCCCACGACCACCGCACCCCGGTGCTCGGCGTGAACCTCGGGCGCCTGGGCTTCCTGCCGGAGGTCGACACGCCGGAGCTGGACACGGCGTTGTGCGCGATCGACGAGGACCACTTCACCGTCGAGACGAGGTCCGGGCTGTGCATCACCAGCGCGGGGGAGTCGGTGGTCGCGTTCAACGACATCGCCCTCATCCGCGAGCCCGGCCGCGGGATGGCCGCGGTCGAGGTCCACATCGAGGGACACCCGTTCGTCCGCTACGCCGCGGACGCCGTCGTCGTCGCCACCCCGACCGGGTCCACCGCCTACAGCTTCTCCGCGGGCGGGCCGATCGTCTCGCCCGTCGTCGAGGGGCTGCTGGTCACGCCCGTGGCGCCGCACTCGGCGTTCAACCGCGCCCTGTTCCTGTCGCAGCAGGAGAAGCTCGCGCTGCGCATCCTGCCCACCAGCGGCCAGGTCGGGGTGGAGGTGGACGGCCGGCTCGTCGCGCACCCGGCACCCGGCACGCTCATCGACATCGCCGTCCAGGCCGCCGCCGCGCGGGTCGTGCGGCTCGGGCGCACCACGTTCTACCAACGCGCGCAGCGCAAGCTCCAGCTCACCGGATCACCCGGGATCAGCTGAAACTCCAGCGCCGCCGGGTGCCGAGCGGCCACCAGATCCGTTCGGCACCGACGTCGCGCTGGCCCGTGTGGACCCGAAGAATGGGGACCGGCACCGGCAGACCCACCAGGAGGTTCTCGTGACGTACGACGTTGCCGCCGTCCGCGCCCAGGTCCCGGCTCTGGCGGCCGGAATCGCGCACTTCGACGGGCCGGGCGGCACCCAGACGCCGCTTGCCGTCATCGAGGCGATCGCGGACGCGCTGGCCCGGCCGCTGTCCAACCGCGGCAGCGCGGTGGCCGGGGAGCGCAACGCCGACGAGATCGTCGTCGAGTCCCGCCGGGCGGTCGCGGACCTGCTGGGCGCGGACACGTCCGGGATCGTGTTCGGGCGCAGCGCCACGCAACTCGCCTACGACTTCGCCCGGACGCTGGCCAAGACGTGGCGGTCCGGCGACGAGGTCGTGGTGACCCGGCTGGACCACGACTCCAACATCCGCCCGTGGGTGCAGGCCGCGGAGCAGGTCGGCGCGGTGGTGCGGTGGGCGGACTTCGACCCCGAAACGGGCGAGCTCACCCCGGACGACGTCCGCGCGGTGCTGTCCGAGCGGACCCGCCTGGTCGCGGTCACGGCCGCGTCGAACCTGATCGGCACGCGGCCGGCGATCGCCGAGATCTCCGCTGCCGCGCACGAGGCAGGCGCGTTGTGCTACGTCGACGGGGTGCACCACGCCGCGCACACCGCGGTCGACGTCGAGGCGTTGGGCGCGGACTTCTTCGCGTGCTCGCCGTACAAGTTCCTCGGCCCGCACCACGGCGTCGTGGCCGGGCGACCGGAGGTGCTGGCGGATCTGCGCCCGGACAAGCTGCTGCCGTCGACGAACGCGATCCCGGAGCGGTTCGAGTTCGGCACGCTGCCCTACGAACTGCTGGCGGGCACCCGCGCCGCGGTCGACTTTCTCGCCGGCCTGGGGCAGGCTGCCGGCAGCCGCCGCGACCGGCTCGTCTCGGCGTTCGCGGCGATCGAGGAGCACGAGGACGGCCTGCGCACGCGGATCGAGAAGGGGCTGGCGGACCTGCCGGGCGTGACGATCCACTCCCGGGCGGCGGAACGCACGCCCACCCTGCTGCTGACCTTCGCCGACCGCAGCACCACCGACGCATACCACTACCTGGCGGAACGCGGGGTCCACGCGCCGTCGGGATCGTTCTACGCGCTGGAAGCGTCCCGTCGGCTCGGGCTCGGCGACACCGGCGGACTCCGCATCGGCCTCACCCCCTACAACGACGAGGACGACGTCGAAAGGCTCCTCGTGGCCCTGACCGACTTCCTACGGTGACCCGAGCCCCTGGTCCATTGTGGACATGTCGGCGGTACCGGTGCGGCCGGCGGGCCACGGCCGGGTCAGCCCGTCGCGGACCCGGGAGTCAGGCTGAGCAGCACCGGGCCGGCGGGGGCGGCGACCAGGTCCTCGATCGTGATCGGGTCCAGCGCGGCGTAGAAGGCTTGCTGGGCGGCGGCGAGCGCGGACCGCAGTCGGCACGCGGCGCGCAGCGGGCAGGGCTGGGCGCCATCGCACGCGACCACGTCCCCGACTCCTTCGAGCTCGCGGACCAGCCAACCGACCGAGGTGCCGCGGCTGGCCGGGTTCAGGGCCAGCCCGCCGTGGCGGCCGCGCCGCGCCTCGATCACGCCGAGGTGGCGTAGCCGCGTGACCGCCTTGGCGGCATGGCTGTGCGGAACGCCGACGGCGTCGGCGACCTCGCGGGTCGTCACGGCTGCGTCCTCGCCCAGCACGGCCAGCCGCATGGTGATCCGCAACGCCACGTCGGTGCCCTGGGTCAATCGCACGACCGCGACCATAGGCAACGCGAATAACGAACTCCACTTTTCGGTGCATGGTCTGTGTCACGACGGCCTGCGAGCCGGGCATCAGGCGCGGGCCGCCCGGCACCGGGGACCCCGCAGGCAACAGGGCCTGATCGACGCGGTCACGGGGATCGTGCTGACCCGGCAACCCCGGCACGGAGTGGCGTGCTTCAGACGCTGCGCAGCACCGACACGACGATGCCCAGAATCACGGCGTGGTCGCCGTCGATGACCTCGTAGGCCGGGTTGCGCGGCTCGAGCAGGACGTGGCCGTTGCGGCAGCGGTACACCTTGACGGTGGCCTCGTCGTCGATCATCGCGGCGACGATCTGCCCCGAGTGGGCCTCGGACTGCTGGCGCACCACCACGATGTCGCCGTCGCAGATCGCGGCGTCGATCATCGAGTCGCCGCGCACCCGCAGCCCGAACACCCGACCGCGACCGGTGAGTTCGCGGGGCAGGTTGAGGACGTCGTCGACGTGCTCCTCGGCGGTGATGGGCGTTCCGGCGGCGATGTCGCCGATCACGGGCACGGTCACCGAGTACTCGGCGGGCTCCGGCCTGGTGGGCCGCAGGAACGGGCGCACGTCGATTGGCCGGGACACCGCGGTGCCGCGCCGCAGAAAGCCCTTCTCCTCCAGGCTCGCCAGGTGCTTCGACACCGACGACGACGATGTCAGACCGACCGCCTCGCCGATCTCGCGGGTGCTGGGCGAGTACCCGTACCGGTTCACCCAGTCCCGGATCGCGGCCAGGATGCGCTGCTGGCGCAGCGGCAGGGACGAGGGGTCCAGGTGCTCGAACCGGTCGAGCTCGTCGTAGGCGGTCACCCGCGGAATGGTAGCCGGACGTGAGTCCGTCCCGACCGGGGTAATCCGGGTGGGGTGATGCGCAAGGCGAGAACTCGGGAGGGCGCGCCATGACCAGCAGCCAGCAGGACCAGTCCGTGACCTGGCCCGGCCTTGCGGTGGAGGAATGGGCCGACACCCGCGACACGCTGCACATGTGGATGCAGCTCGTCGGCAAGATCCGGCTGGCGCAGGCTCCGATGGTCAACCACTGGTGGCAGGTGCCGCTGTACGTCACCCCGCGAGGGCTGTCCACCTCGGCGATCCCGCACGGCGCACGCCTGTTCGACATGGAATTCGACTTCCTCGACCACCGGCTCCACCTGCGCTCCAGCAACGGTGACCGGCGGCACGTGGACCTGGAACCGAAGTCGGTGGCCGCGTTCTACGGCGAAACCATGGCCGCGCTCGCCGAACTCGATCTCGACGTCTCCATCCACGCGCGCCCGGTGGAGGTCGAACGCGCGATCCCCTTCGCCGACGACACCGAGCACGCCTCCTACGACCCGGACAGCGTCCACCGGTTCTGGCGGCAGCTGGTGGCCGCGCACCGGGTGATAAGCCGGTTCCGGGGCCGGTTCATCGGCAAGGCCAGCCCCGTGCACTTCTTCTGGGGAGCGATGGACCTGGCCTGCACCAGGTTCTCCGGTCGCACCGCGCCACGGCACCCCGGGGGCGCGCCGAACTGCGGTGACTGGGTCATGGTCGAGGCGTATTCGCACGCGCTGTCCAGCTGCGGTTTCTGGCCCGGTGGCAGCAGCGAGGGCACCTTCTACTCGTACGCCTACCCCGAACCCGCTGGGTACGCCGAGCACCCCGTGCGACCGGCGGAGGCAAGGTACAGCACCGATCTCGGTGAGTTCGTGCTGCCCTACGCGGCCGTGCGCACCTCAGGCGATCCCGAGGGAACACTGCTGGAATTCCTGCAGACGACCTACGAGGCCGCCGCCGAGGCCGGTGGTTGGGACCGAGAGGCGCTCGAGGACCACACCCGACCGGTGCGCGGCTGAACGCGAAACCCCGCGGAAGCGTCGGATACCTGTGCCGCCACGACCATCTGGGGCCTCAGCCGTCGGGCCGCCGCAGGCGGGCCAGCGCGGGAGCGCTGGAGTGGGGGAGCACCGCGGACGGCTCCGCGCCCTGCTCCACGGTGACCTCCACGTCGTCGGCGAAGCGGTACGGGCGGTGGTCGATCACCCGGCCGATCTGCTTACGCAGCCGGGACATCTCGGCCCGCACCGTGATCGTGCGGCTCGGGTCGCCGAAGAGGTCCGCGGCAAGCTCGGCGGCCGTCCGGCCCGCCGGGTGCCGGGCCAGGACGAACAGGATCTCGGCGTGCCGGGGGCTCAGGGAGTGCGTCCACACACCGCTGTCCTGGTGCAGCGTCAGACGCGGGCGCGTCGGGTGCCGCACGTCGAGCACGGCGCGCACCGGCGACGGGCTCTCGCCTTCCGCCGGCCGCACCAGGAAACCACCCGGCAGCGGTTCAACCGCGCACAGGCCGAGCGTGGGCAGCCACACCTGGTGGTCGCCGGGCTCGTCGGGCAGCAGCACGCGCTCGACCGGGGACAGTCCGACCGACGCGGCGACCCACCCGTGCGGGTCGGTGACCAGCGCGCGCCCGTCGATCCGCGCCAGCAGCGGCGCGGCGATCCCGCGCAGCCGGTCCAGTTCGGCCAGGTGCTCCTGTCGCTGCTGGGACTCCGCCAGGCGTGCCACCGCGTCCACCAGCGCCAGCGTGCTGGGGTGCGCGGTGGCGGCCGGGCCGCTGACGTCGACCGCGCCGAGCACCCAGCCGGTGCGGACGTCGCGGATCGGAGCGGCCGAGCAGGTCCACGGGTGGTGCGTCTGGACGTAGTGCTCCGTGGAGTACACCTGCAGCGGACGGCGCGCGACCAGCGCGGTGCCGATCGCGTTCGTGCCGACCACGCTCTCGGCCCACGTCGCGCCCTCGGCGAAGCCGAGCCGGTCGGCCTGCCGGCGGACGGTGCGGCTGCCCTCGCGCCAGAGCACCCGCCCGTCCGCGTCGGTGATCACCATGATGTGGGCGGCCTTGTCGGCGATGCCCACCAGGCCGCGGCGCAGCGTCGCCAGCGCGCTTTCGGTGAGACCGCAGGTGGCCCTGCGGTGTTCCACCTCGTCCGGGCCGAGCGACGGCGCCGCCGCCCCGCGGTCCGGGTCGACGCCGTGGTCGCGGGCGCGCCACCAGGACTCCTCGATCACCCGCCGCGGCGCGGTGCCCGGCCGCCGACCGGCCAGGGCGGCCTCACGGGCACGGGCCAGCACCCTGGCGTACTCGCGCAGATCCGTGCCCGCAGGCAGCGCAACGTCGAGCTGATCGGTCCGCACACGGCACTCCCGGAGGTCATCGGCGTTGAAGACCGCGACCGCCCGCGGCGGCGGACGGCGGGATCCACGAGCACCCTCCATCTTGCGGCGGCGCGCACCGCGGCACAGCCACCGGCCGTGACTTGACCGATCGAGCTCACCCGCCCAGCACCGACTCGATGGCCTGCCTGGTGGCCGCCGGGTTCTCCATGTGCACCATGTGCCCGGCGTCCTCGACGACGCGGAAGGCCACGTCGTCGCCGAACACCTCGGGTGCCGCGACGGGGATGACCTGGTCCCGGCGGCCCCACACCACCGCCGTGGGGGCGGAGACCTCCGCCAGCAGCGGCCGGGCGTCGATGGCCTGCTCGTCCCCGGCCAGCAGCGTGCCCAGCAGGGTCTTCAGCGCTTCCTGGACACCGTCGATGCGCTTGAACTTCAGCAGGTCGTCCACCAGCTGCCGGGTCACCTGCGACTCGTCGGCGAACAGCTGCCGCAGGTGCGGCCGGAGCTCGCGACGCGTGCTGGCCTCGACGAAGCCCCGCAGGTACCCGGCGTTCACCTCCGGACCGAATCCCGCGGGCGCGACGAGCGTCAGCGACCGCACCCGATCCGGTGCCGCAGCCGCCGCGGCGGTGATCACCGCGCCACCCAGCGAGTGGCCGACCAGGTGCGCGCGTTCGATCCCGAGCGCGTCGAGGAAACCGGTGACCGCACCGGCGAGCGTGCGCAGGCTCCCGTCGCCGACGTCCTTGCTGGACGCGCCATGACCAGGCAGGTCGAGCGCGTGCACGGTGCGGCCGTCCGCGAGCGGCTCCTGGACGAACAGCCAGGAGTTCTTGTCCCCGCCGAACCCGTGCACCAGCACGACGACGTCCGCGCCGTCACCGAGCGTCGCGTAGGACAGCGTGCGCCCGCCGACCTCCGCTTCCGCGACCACCGGGCCCGCCGCGGTTTCCACCGCACCGGATTCCAGCTGCTCGCGCGCCTGCGCGACCGCCGCGTCGATCTCGGCGTCCGGGACCTCCGCCGGCGCGATGACCGCGATCGTCCCGCCCACCGGCGCGGCCGACCCGGCCGGGACGACGATCCCGCGCAGCACGCCCTGCTCCTCGGACTCCAGCGTCCCGGCGATCTTCTCGGTGTCGATCTCCGCCAGCTCGGTGCCGGGCGTGACGGGATCGCCCTCGGCGACCAGCCACTCGGTGATCGTCCCGCTGGTCATCGACAGCCCCCACTTGGGCATCGTGACGTGTCGGATCCGCTCGTCGGCCATGCTCAGCGCTCCCAACTCGTGACCTTCTTGACCGCGTTGACCACCCGCTGCGCGTCCGGGATGTAGAGGCTCTCCAGGGCGTCGCTGAACGGCACCGGGGTGTGCGGCGCGGTGACCATCTCGATCGGCGCGCGCAGCGACCCGAACGCCTCGCGCGCCACGAGCGCGGAGACGTCCGCGGCGAGGTTGCAGCGCGGGGTGGCCTCGTCCACGACCACCAGGCGGCCGGTGCTCTCGACGCTCTCCAGGATGCTGTCGGTGTCCAGGGGGCTGGTGGTGCGCGGGTCCACGATGTCGCACTCCACACCGGACCGGGCGAGCTCGTCGGCGGCCTCCTGCGCGACCGCCACCATCCGGCCGAACGCGACGAGCGTGACGTCCCCGCCCTCGCGCACGATGTTCGCCTCCCCGAACGGGATCGCGTACGGCTCCTCGGGAACGTCGCCGACCACGTCGTACATCGCCTTGTGCTCGCAGAAGATCACCGGGTCGTCATCCCGGATGGCCTGGATCATCAAACCCTTCGCCTCGTACGGCGAGGACGGCAGCACGACCTTCAGTCCGGGGATGTGGGTGAACAGCGGGTACAGGGCCTGGGAGTGCTGTGCGGCGGCGTTGAGCCCCGCGCCGTACATGGTGCGGATGACCACCGGGGTGACCGCCTTGCCGCCGAACATGTAGCGGAACTTCGCGGCCTGGTTGAAGATCTGGTCGAAGCATACGCCGAGGAAGTCGATGAACATCAGTTCCGCGACCGGCCGCATGCCGCGCGTCGCGGCCCCGATCGCCGCGCCGATGAACGCCGACTCGCTGATCGGCGTGTCCAGCACGCGTCCCGGGAACCGGTCGTAGAGCCCCTTGGTGACGCCGAGGACGCCGCCCCAGGCATCCCGTTCCCCGGGGGCGCCCTCGCCACCCGCGTTGTCCTCGCCGAGCACGATCACGCTGCTGTCGCGCTCCATCTCCTGCACGAGCGCCTCGTTGATCGCTTCCCGGTAGCTGATGCTGCGCGCCATGAGAACCTTCCCGTGTCAGTAGGAGATGTAGACGTCGGTTTCCAGGTCGTCCGGGCTCGGTTTCGGCGCGTCGAGCGCCTCGGCCACGGACTGCTCGATCAGCGCGGCGACCTCGCGGTCCACCTCGTCCAGCTGCGCGTCGGTGAGCTGTCCCGCGGCGGTGACCCGGGCGCGGAACGTCTTGAGGCAGTCCCGGTCCTGCTGCGCGCGGGCCACCTCGTCGCCCCGGTAGGTCTGCTGGTCGCCCTCGAAGTGCCCGTAGTAGCGGGTGAACTTGACCTCGATCAGCGTCGGGCCACCCCCGCTGCGGGCGCGTTCTACCGCCTCGCCGGCCACCTCGTGCACGGCGAAGAAGTCGAACCCGTCGACGATGACCCCCGGCATGCCGAACCCGGCCGCCCGGTCGGCGATGTTGTCCGCGGCGATTGACCAGCTGCTCGCGGTCGTCTCGGCGTAGCCGTTGTTCTCTGCGACGAAGATCGCCGGGAGGTTCCAGACGGAGGCCAGGTTCAGCGCCTCCAGCGTGGTGCCCTGGTTGCTGGCGCCGTCGCCGAAGAACGCGACGCCGACACCGCCGGTGCCCTGCAGCTTGGCGGCCAGCGCGGTGCCGCAGATCAGCGGCGGACCGCCGCCGACGATGCCGTTGGCACCGAGCATGCCCTTGCTGAGGTCGGCGATGTGCATCGAGCCGCCCTTGCCGCGGCAGGACCCGGTGCGGCGGCCGTAGATCTCGGCCATCATCTCGCGCACGTCGACGCCCTTGGCGATACAGTGCCCGTGCCCGCGGTGGGTGCTGGCGATCGAGTCGCGCTCGTCGAGGTGCAGGCACACGCCGGTGGCGGAGGCTTCCTCCCCGGCGTAGAGGTGGACGAACCCCGGGATGTCGCCTTTCGCGAACTCCTGGTGCACCCGGTCCTCGAAGGCACGGATCGTGCGCATGGTGCGGTAGGCCGCAAGCAGGCCGGTCTCGTCCAGTGCACCGACTGGTTTTTCGGAGACCGCTTCGGTCATGGCTTTCCTCCGTTGTGCGGTGCGACGCGCCACGAAGTGACCCCGGTGGCGCTTTCGGGGACAGTGGGGGAGCCGCGGAGCAGGCCGTCCCGCGCGGCGGTGGCGAGCACGGCCCGGACGTCGAGCACGCGGGGGCCGCGGTCGGACAGCGTCACGGTGACCGGGTCGCGGAACTCGAACTCGCGTTCCCCGTCGAGCGCGACCGTGCCGGCGGAAACGTCGCTGGTGTGCGGTTGTCCCGGCGGGAGCGTCTCGAAGGCCGCGACCTCGACGGCGGTGAGCTTGCCCGGTGCGAGGGGCGCGAGCACGGAATCCCGCGTGGGTTCCCCGGCGGCGAAGCGGACGGCGACCCCGTGCGGCTCGTCGCGGGCGGTCGGCAGGAGCTGGCCGGCGATGCTGGACAGGCCGATCGCGTGCGGTTCGGCGAACGTGCAGTAGAGCTCGCGGAGGCTGTCGGCCCGCCACAGCGCGCGTGCGCCGACGTGGTCGGTCACGGACACGCACACGTCGACCAGGGCGATCTCGCTGATCGGGCCGCAGTCGACCCGGAGCACCTTCGCGCGGCGCGTCGCGTCCCGGGCGTCGACCCGCCCTACGGCGACCAGCGCCGCGGCGGCCCCGGCGACCGTCGCCTCCCACATCTGCGGGAAGGCGTTGTTGGTGCCGGTGCTCAGCGGCAGCAGCGGAGTGTCGCCCAGCTCGCCCGCCGCGGCGCGAACGGTGCCGTCGCCGCCCAGCACGACGATCAGCGCGGCGCCGTCGGCCCGCATCCGCCGCACCAGGGCCCGGGTGTCCTCGGCGGTGCCGGTGACGGGGTCGAGCTCGCAGAACACGAGTTCGGGCAACGGGCCGGACCCGGCGGCCGCGTGCTGCCGGATCGCCCGCAGCACCCCGGCGGCCACCCCGAACTCGTCGGTGGACAGCAGCACCCGGTCGACGCCGAGCGCGCCCGCCGCGGCCACGATCCGCAGCACCATGTTCGCCTTCTCGGCGTTGGGGAAGACCGAGGCGTGCGCCACGAGCCGCCGGATGTCCCGGCCGGACATCGGATTGGCGATCACCCCGATCGCCGAGCCATCCGCCCGGGGTGGGCGGCCATTGCCCGAGAACTGCGCCACGCCTGCCTCCTACCCAGTGCCCGCGGTGCGTGAGCCAGGTCACGCCACGGCTACCCACAGCAGACGCCTGCGATCCCCGTCGAGCAAGAGTTGCACGAGGTTGCAACCCGGACCGGGCGACCCGATCGGCTCATCGGCTCCGCCGCGTCGATCCCGGTGCGTCCCTGGTCGCGCGGCCCGAACACCAGGGACGTGACCAGCGTCGATCGCGCCAAGGCCCGCTCCCTGCGTCCTGCGCAGGGAGCGGGCCTACGGGGGTGGTGGGTGTCAGAAGGTGATGCAGGGGTTGCCGATGATCTGCTGGTTGTCCATGCGCTTGACCCAGCCGCACACCCGGATGCCCTTGGCGTAGGTTGCCCCGATGCTGAACTGGTGGACGCAGTTGCTGCCGTCACCGGAGCCGCCGCAGATCTTCTCGTGCGTCTTGGTCGGTCCGGTCTCGGCGTAGTAGCCGAACTGGTACTCGGCGGGCCCCTGGACGCCACCGATTCCCTGGACCGTCGCCTTGTTCACCTTGTAGCCCGAGCCGAAGAGGATGAGACAGACGTTGTCGGCGCACTTCTGCTTGTCGAGGGCGTGCACCTCGTCTGCCGTCGCGGCGGGCGCGACGAGCCCGGTGAGGGCCGCGGCCGCGGCAATCGCCCCCAGCAGGTTCCTGACCCGTGCCATGGTGTGAGTCTCCTTGCGAATGCGGGAATCTCGTCGAACACGAACCGTCGGCCCGAGTCCGCGAGGTCTGGACCGGCGCAACGTACAGACGGGGTTGATCAGCGGTCATCGAACGAAAGTAGGAGTGCCGCGCCGGATGCTCGAACTCGCCAAAGTGGTGACCGCCGCCGTCCGATGTGGTATCGCGAAAAGCCGCCCGCGGTCGGGTGTCGCCGTCCTGTTCTTTGTGGAGACGAACGATCCGGGAGCCTGGTCGCTGTTCGCACGGTTTCGCGAGTGCCGCGACCGTGTCTCTCCTCTTCTCGCGCACCCCGGGAAGCCGCCCGTGGTTCGGCGTGCTCGGTGACCGGACCCGGCGGTGCGCCGTGCGCCGGTGCCCGGGTTCTCGACTGCCGCGCGACGTTCTGCCGCGCGGATTCCCGTGACTCGCCGTTCGCTTCGTCCGCGGGCCCCGGTTTGCGGGTCGCAGTGCTGTGGAACTGTTTTGGAATGCATATTCCGGGGCGATCCGCCGAGGTGGCTGACGCCTGGTCGGAAATGCTCCGGTGAAGCGCCGGGACGGTGGTGGCTGCATGGTTTTCCGCCAACCAGCGGGGCGCTCCATTTCGCTCGGATGAGTGGTGTGGGCAGAACACGTCGCCGGGCGGGACCCTCCTCGTCGTCCCATGCTGTCCCGGCAGCTCCACGGCAGCGGAACCCCCTGCGGAGCGCGGAAAGCAGCAGCTCGCCTCGTTGCTTCGGCAAAGAGCAGCAGGGTGTCGAAACTTGTGTCAATGCGGTGTCAACCGAATTTGAACGGAGCGAGAATTGCGTGCGACGCCGTTCTTTCTGAAAAACGTGGACGTGTGCCGAACATCACGTGTAACTGCTCCGTTCCGGTGCTGCGCGGGTTTTCTGGTTTACCGCCCGGCTCCGCCGGGTGTACGTTCCTGGTTGTCGCACTGGGGCGATGTTCACTGGGGACTGGAAATTCAGGCTTGCCCGCGGGACCCGGCCTTTTCGGGTTCGGTGCGGGTCGGCGTGCGCGCTGCGCGGGCCAGTCTCGCACAAACCGAGATTCAGGAGCGAAATGGTGAAGGATTCCGGGCACATGCCGGTGCTCAACCGAGCCGGTGGCGGACCGGTCATCGCCGCGCCGCCCGCGGTGGGGGAGTTGGAGAACGCCTTCCTGCAGCCGGTGATCGCATCGGGGCGGTGGGGTTTTGACAACCCGGGCGGCCTTCCCCTCGAAGCCGGCCTGGAGCTCGACCCCGCGGTCGCCGAGGCGCTGGGCGTCGAGCAGGCGCGTGCGGCCGCCGAGTTCGCCGCGTACCAGGGGCTCGACCACGCGGTGCCGGTCGCCAACGGCACCCGAGCACTCGTGGTCGCGCTGATGGCGGCGAGTGTCCTGGCGGCGGAGACCGGGAAGCGGGCGTTGGTGCCGGGCGGGAAGGTGCTCGTGGCCGGGCTGACCTGGCAGGCCACGGCGGCCGCGCCGCTGGACCGTCGCCTGGCGCCCGTCCTGGTTGATGTCGATCCCCGCAGCGGCGTCGTCGACGCCGAGACGATCGCGTCAATCCTGGCGGCCGACCACAATGCCGAGATCGTCGCCGTGGTGCTCCCGCACCTGTACTGCCGGATGGTCGACATGCCGCGGATCGCCGAGCTGTGCGAGGAGTTCGGGGTGGTGTCGATCGAGGACTGCGCCCACGCCCACGGAGGCCGGACCGGTGGCCGGGCCGCCGGTGCGATCGCCGACCTCGGCACCTGGTCCTTCCAAGGGTCCAAATCGGTCACCTGCGGTGAGGGCGGCATGGTCACCACGCGCCACGCGGAGCTGGTCGACCAGCTGGTGTCGATCGTGACGTGCGGCCGCGCGGTCGGCCGGTCGCGGCCGTTCCAGGCGGGCAACGAACGGCTCGGCGCGTTGCCGGCGGCGTTGCTGCGCGCCCAGTTGCGTCGCTTCTACCGGGACCAGCTGTCCACCAAGCAGCGGGTGCTGGCGGAGTTCGAAGCGCTGCTCGGCGAACTCGACGGCGTGCGCGCCATGGCGCCGCAACCGCACGTCGACCGGCAGATCACCTACAAGGCGCTCGCCAGCTTCGACCTGGCGAGCTTCGGCCGCCGCGCTCTGCCGGAGCTGGCCGCGGAGTACAGCCGCCTGCTGGGCTGCGAAGTGGCGACGCTGTACGACCCGCTGAACCACAGTGACCTGTACCTGCCGCACACCGATCCCGCGAACCACTGGTCGGCCCGGTTCGCCGCCGCCGTCGACCCGAGCCGGTTCGACCTCCCGGGAGCGCACGAGCTGCGCCGCGGCACCCTCGCCTTCGAGCACGCGGCACTGCTCGACGAGACGTTTCCCGCCCGCTTCCGGCAGGCCACCGAACGGCTGCGGTCCACCACCGCAGCGATGCGATGACGTTCTTTCCGCGCGGGCGCGCGACCGTCGCCGCCCCGATGCCGATGGCCCCACCACCGATGATGAGTGCCAACATGACTTCGAGCGCACTGCGTCCAGCACAGCCCGACACATCCGGGCTCCTGCCGACCGACCGGATCCGCGTGTGCGTCGTGGGCGGATTCTCCGCCGTCGCACCGCGCCACATTGAAGCCACCGTAGCCCACCCGGCGACGGAGCTCGCCGCGCTCGTCGAACCGGACGAGGCCAAGGCCGAGCGGCTGCGGCAGCAGCATCCGGCGATCCCGGTGACCGATCACGTGCCCGCCGCACCGCACGACGCGGGGCTTGCGATCGTGTCCGTCCCGGACAGCGCGCACGCCGAGGTCGTCATCCGGTGTCTCGACCTCGGATGGCACGTCCTGTGCGAAAAACCGCTGACCGACGACGCGGACGTGGCGGCGCAGCTGTTCGACCACGCCGAACGCGCGGGGCGCTACCTCGCGGTCGCCTACCAGCGGCGCTTCATGGTCGACGGCCTGCACCAGCGCATCGCCGACGGGGCCGTCGGGCGGCTGCACTGCATCAACGCCCGCTGGCTGCGCCGCGCCGGTCACCCGGATTCCCGCCGCGGCCTGGTCCGGCGCGGGCACGGCGTCCGCGGAGACCTCATCCCGCACCTGCTGTCGCAGACGCTGTCGTTGCTGGGCCCGGGGCCGCTCACCGTGCAGGCGCGGGACTGGCAGGTCGGCGACAGCTGGTCCACCGAGGACGTCGCGCGGTTGACCGCGCGCAGCGGCCACCAGGTGGAGCTGCAGATCGACGTGGCCTATGACGCGCCGCACCTGGACAAGTCGGACGACTGCTGGCTGGAGTTTCACGGCACGGGCGGGTCGATCCACGCCGAACTGCCCACGCACCAGGACGAGCAGTGGGCGCAGGCGCACCCCCCGATGCTCTACCCGCGCTCCGGCGCCCCGATCGCCCTGCCCGCGTTGCGCAGCACCGCGCAGTGCCACCTGCTGCAACTGGACCATGTCGTGCGGGCGATGGGCCGGGGACCGGCGCCCGCCGAGGAACGGCAGCGGGAACTGGCGCTGGTCCGCACCATGGCCGCCGCCCAGGTTTCGGCGCTGTGGCAGGGCCCGATCATCCCGGTCTGAACACCCCACATCGAGGAGGCGAATGGTGCACGGCCCCATCTGGCGCCAGCCCCCGGTCCTGGCGGCGGCGTCGCTGTTCTTCCTCAACGGGCTCGGGTACGCCGCGCTGGCGTCGCGACTGCCCGAGCTGCGGGCGGCGCTGGGACTGTCGGAACCGCAGCTCGGGCTCGCGCGGACCGGTTTCGTCGCTGGCATCGTCGCGACCATGCTGGTCGCCCCGCAGATCGTCCGGCGGTACCGCGCGCACCGCGTGGCCCCGCTGGCCGCCGGGCTCTACCTGGTGGCCGTCTGCCTCGCCGGAGCGGGAGCCGGGACCGCGTCCTTCGCGCTCTGGCTGCTCGCCGCGGGCGCGCTCAACGCGCTCGTCGACATCGGGCAGAACGTCATCGCCGTCCGGCTCGAGAAGCTCCGGATGAGCACGGTCGGCGGGGCCGCCAACGGCCTGCTGTCCCCGCTGGAGGGGTTGCAGGCGGTGGGAGTGGCCGCCGGGACGGGATTCGGCCTGCTCACCGCGGGGCGGGTCCCCCTCCCGCACAGCTTCGCCGTCCTCGGGGTGGTCGGCGTGCTGGTCGCGGCCATCACCTTCGCGTCCCTGCGCGGCGTCGACACCTCGAACGCAGGTCGCACGCGCCCGAGGCGGGGCGGGTCAGCCGCGCAGCGCGTGAAAGCGGCCTACCCGCCGCGACTGCGGTGGTTGGCGGCGATGAGCTTCTCCGCGCTCCTCCTGGAGGGCGCTCTGACGAACTGGATCGCCGTCCTCGTCGCCGACGCCGGCGTGTCCCTGTTCAGCGCGGGGCTCGGTCTCACGGCCTTCGCCACCGCGCTGTGCCTGGGGCGCCTCTGCTACGGCACCATCGCCCGTCACGTCGACCAGGTCGGGTTCGTCCGGGTCATGGGCGGGTCGGTGGTCGTCGGCACCACCGGCCTGGTGCTGTTCACCTCCGCACCGGAGGTCATGCTGATCTCCGCCGCGGCCGCCGGGTTCGGGTTGGCGAACCTGCACCCGTTCTGCACCGGTGCGGTCGGCCACAGCAGCGCACCCGGTGAGGAGGAGCACCAGCTCGGGCGACTGAACCGCATCGCCTACATCGGTATCGCCTTCGAAGGCGTGCTCGTCGCCGGGCTGACGGCGCTGCTCGGGCTCCCCACGGCGATCGCGGTCGTCGGGTCGCTCGCCGTGATCTTCGTCGTCAAAGCACCGATCTTCAGCACCGAGCACCACTGGGCCGCAATGGCCGCGCAGGCGCGGTGAATCCCGCGATCACGCGCCGGAGAGCTCGACGATCAGCCCTCCGTGGGCGGGCACGAGGACCTGCTGCCGCGGTTCCGCATCGGCATCGGCCGACGGGGCGTCGGCCGACAGCAGCACCCGACCGGGACGCGGCAGGTGCACCACCGCATCGGCCCCGCCGAAGTTGAGCAGCACGGCCACCTCCTGCGCCGCCGTGCTGCGCACATACCCCAGGCACTGGTCGGCGTCGAGGTCGAGGGCACGGAAGTCGCCGCACAGCAGGGCAGGGTTGGTCCGGCGCAACGCGAGCAGCCGCCGGTAGAGGTTGAGCACGGAATCGCCGTCGGCGAGCTGCCGCCGCACGCTGCGTTCCCGGTACTCGTCGGTGACGGGCAGCCACGGTGCCGCGTGGCCGGGGCCGGAGTCGAATCCGCCGTGGGTTTCCGAGGTCCACGGCATCGGCGCCCGCCCCTGGTCCCGGCCCAGCGGATCCAGCCACTTCTCCCGGGGGATCGGGACATCGGCCAGGCCCAGCTCGTCGCCGTAGTACAGCGTCGGCGTGCCGCGCAGGGTCAACAGCAGCATCGCCGCCACGCGCGTGCTCTCCGGACCGTTGCGCGTGGCCAGCCGCGGCCTGTCGTGGTTGGACAGCACGTAGTTCGGCCAGGCGCCAGCGGGCAACGCCGCTTCCTGCTCCTCGATGCTGGTGCGCAACGCCGCCGCGTCCCAGGGTGTCTCCAGGAAGTTGAAGTTGAAGTTGAAGTGTGTTCCGTCGAGGTCGCCGCCGAGGAAGCGGACCCACGAATCCCACGGCATGGCCTCGATCTCGCCGATGGCGATCCGCTCCCGACCGGTGCGGGCGCTGTAGTCGTCGAGCACCGACCGGATCTCGCGGATGTAATCGTGCAGGTCAGCGTGCATCCGGTCGTGCACGTGCCACTGGGTGTCGTAGTCCGGGGCCTGGCGGTCGGTGGGGTTGGGCGCCGCGTCCGCACGCGGCGGGTTGTCGGTGAAGCCGGGGTCCTTGGCGATCATGTGCAGCGCGTCCACCCGGAAGCCGTCCACCCCGCGGTCCAGCCAGAAGCGCAGCACGTCCAGCATCGCCGACCGCAGCTGCGGGCAGCGCCAGTTCAGGTCGGGCTGTGCCCGGTTGTACGAGTGCAGGTACCACTGCCCGGTGGTCTCGTCGAACTCCCACGTGGACCCGCCCTGCTCGCTGGTCCAGTTGCTCGGCGGCCCGCCGTCCGGGCCGGAGTCGGCCCACACGTACCAGTCCCGCTTGGAGTTGGTCCGGCTGGACCGCGATTCGAGGAACCACGGGTGCTGGTCCGAGGTGTGGTTCGGCACGAAGTCGACGATCACTTTCAGGCCGCGCGCGTGCGCCTCGGCGACCAGGACGTCGAAGTCGGCCAGGGTCCCGAAGCACGGGTCGATGTCGCTGTGGTCGCTGATGTCGTAGCCGAAGTCGACCTGTGGCGACCGGTAGAGCGGACCGCACCAGATCGCGTCGACGCCGAGCGTGGTCGCGAGGTAGTCGAGCCTGTCGATGATGCCGCGCAGGTCGCCGATGCCGTCGGAGTTGCCGTCAGCGAAGCTGCGCGGGTAGATCTGGTACACCACGGCGCGGCGCCACCAACCCGCGCTGCCGTCCACGTTGGACTCCCACCCGGTCAAGGTCGTCCCTCCTTCACACGCTGATCGAGGCTTTGGCGAGCACCCCTCCGTCGCAGACGAGGTGCGCGCCGGTGACATAGCTGGACTGCGGACCCAGCAGCCAGACGACGGCGTTCGCGGGTTCCGCAGGGTCGGCCAGGCGGCCGAGGGGGACCTCCGCGCACACCGTCTCCCGCATCGCCGCGCGGTCCTCCTCCGGCACCGCGGCCCACATGAGCGGGGTTTCGGTGGGGCCGGGGACGACGGCGTTGACCCGGATGCCGTGCCGGGCGTAGTCCACCGCGAGCGCGCGAACCAGCGCGGAGACACCGCCCTTGCTCGCGGCGTAGGCGCTGGTTCCGCCCGCCGCGAACCCGGCGAAGGCGGCGGGGGACGAGCACAGCACGACGGACCCGCCGTCGCCCGACTCCAGCATGCGGCCGATCACGGCGCGGGCGATCAGGAAGGATCCGGTGAGGTTGACCTCCAGCACCCGCCGCCAGTCGGCCACCGGCAGCACGTGGGCGAGTCCGCCGATGTCCACGCCTGCGGCGGCCACCAGCCCGGTGGGGGCCTGGTCGAGCTGCCCGACAGCGGCGGTCACCGACGCCTCGTCGGTGACGTCGCAGCGCACCGCGCGGGCGAACGCGGCTCCGGCCGCCCGCGCCTGGTCGGCCACCTCCCGCGCGGCCGGTTCGTCGGTGTCCAGGACCACCACGGATTCGCCCGCCGCCGCCAGCATCAGCGCGGTCTGCCGACCGATTCCCGAAGCGCCGCCGGTGATGACCGTCAATCGCGCAACCATGAACCGTCCTTTTGGTCAGGGCCGGAGCAGCTCCGCCGCGTCGGCGAAGCGGGCGAGCCGGTCCGGGTCGAGGTGGGCGCCGAGGCCGGGTTCGTCGGGGATCGGCAGCATCCCGTCGGCGTCGAGCCGGAACGGCCGCTCGGTGATGTCGTCGATGTAGGGCGAGCCGGTCTTGTACTCGACGAGGTCGGTGTCGGGCAGCGCCGACGCCAGGTGCAGGTCGGCGAGCAGCCCCACCGCGGTGTTCCAGCCGTGCGGAATCAACCGGATGCCGTGCTCGTGGGCCAGCCAGCCGATCCGCCGGCTTTCACTGAGCCCCCCCACCTTGGTCGTGTCGGGCTGGACGATGTCGAACGCGCGGCGCTCCAGGAAGGGGCGGAACGACTGCCGCCGGGTCAGGACCTCACCGCCGGAGATCGGCACGGGCGCCTGGTGTCGCAGCGTGGTGAAGTCCTCCTGCGCGTCGGGGCGCAGCGGTTCCTCGAACCACGCCACCTGGTGGTCGTGCAGCATCGCGGCGGTCCGCAGCGCCCACTTGAGGTCGCCGCGCCAGTAGGCGTCGCTCCCGCCGGCGTCGACCGCCAGCACCGCCTCCGGGCCCACGGCCTCCCGGGCGGCGCGCACGATGTCCTCGTCGAGCCGGGGGCTGACCCTGCCGAACGGTCCCCACCCGATCTTGAAGGCCCGGAAACCCTGCTCCGCCAGGTGCGCCAGGGACTCGGCGAGCCGGGCCGGCTCGTCTATGAGCACCGAGGCGTAGGGGCGTACCCGGTCCCGGTGGCGCCCGCCCAGCAGGCGTCCCACCGGCTGCCCGGTGGCCTGCCCCAGCAGATCCCACAGCGCGATGTCGATCGCGCTGATCGTGTGCGTGAGGGCGCCGCCGCGACCGAGCCAGAAGGTGTGCTGGTGCAGGCTCTCGGTCACCCGCTCGGGTTCCAGCGCGTTCTCCCCGAGGCACAGCGGGGCGAGCACGTCGAGCGCCGCACGGACCAGGTTCTCGCTGGTGAAGGCGCTGCCCACGCCGACCTCCCCGGAGTCGGTGTGCACGGCGACCAACGTGTGCACCACGTCGTCCGGTCGCAGCTCGGCGCTCCACCCTCCTTCGGGGGTGGCGCCCTTGAGCCCGGCCACTCGGATTTCCCTGATCTTCATCGCACCCCCTTGGGTCGATGGTCGATGGTCGACCATATTACAAATGGACGGCCGATCCGGCTATAGTTGTGCCCGTCCGCGCTCGACGAAGGAGCCCGCTGCACCAATGCCCCGGAGCCCCCTGCCCGCCCTACCGTCCACCTCGCGTCGCCACCAGGTCGCCGACGTGCTCCGCGCGGCCATCGTGGACGGCACCCTGCAACCGGGGGAGAAGCTGCGGGAGCGCGACCTCGCGGCGGAACTGAACATCAGCCGGGCGCCGATCCGCGAGGCGCTGCGTCAGCTGGAGCAGGAAGGGCTGGTCGTCTCCTACCCCTACCGCGGAACCGAGGTCCTGGGCATCTCGCAGGAGGAGGTCACCGAGGTCCTCGTGCCCATTCGCCTCACCCTGGAGCGCTTCGCCGTGCGCACGGTGCTGCCGCGGCTGACCGAGGACGACTTCACGCACCTGGCCGGGCTCGTCGACCGCATGGCGGAGCTGGCGGCCGCCGAGGATTATGCCGGGCTCGCCGACGCCGACGTCGAGTTCCACGCGTTCCTCATCACCAGGTCCGGTCACCCGCACTGCCTGCAGCTGTGGAACGTGATCCAGCCCCGGTTGGTCGCCCAGTTCCGCCGCGACGCCCCGGCGCACCCGTCGGTGAAGGCCGTCCCCGAGCAGCACGCGCGCCTGCTCGAGGCGCTGCGGTCGGGGAACGTGGAGCGGGCCTGCGAGGCGGTGGCCGCGCACATCCACGACATGCCGGCCCCCGCCGACCCGGTGTCAACCGTGGACTGATCGGCGCCAATCCGGGCGCGCCCGGCAGAACTTCCGCAATCCGCCGCGCCACGGCGGGTTTTCGCCCGCACAGCCCGATCGCTTCCTCTCGTCCGCGGGCCGCCGACCGAGTGTGCGAAGGGACGCTCTGGTGCTGCGGGGCGCCGTGGCTGCCTCGATGCTGGGCAGCACGAGGCGGTGGGGAGTCCAGGGCGGCCGCTGGGTTCCCCGTCGGCCTGCCGGCTTCCGCGCGGTGAGAGGAACTGACGCCATGGACTCGGTGTTCATCTTCATCTCCGGGGCGATGCTGCTCATCTACAGCGCCGAGAAGCTGATCGGGTACCTCGCGGGGGCGGCGATGAGCCTGCGGATCTCCGCGTTCCTCCTGGCGATCGTCTTCACCGGCATCGAGTTCGACGACATCGTGCTCGGCGTGGCGTTGAACATCGAGGACCTGCAGGACGTCGCGCTCGGCCTGGTGTTCGGGACCGCGATCTCGTTCACCGGCGTCGTGCTCGGGCTCGCCGCCATCCTCGCCCCGGTGGAGGTGCGGGTGCCGCGCGACTACATCGTCCTCTTCGTCGCTTCGCCGCTCGTGCTGACCGCGTTCGTGCTGACCGCTCCGCTGACCGTCGTCGACGGGCTGGTGCTGCTCGGACTCTTCGCGTGCTTCGTGGCCTACGTCGTGGCGCGGGAGTCGCGCCGCCAGACGCCGACGTTCCGCAACGCGGAGCTGTCCGAAGAGGCGATGGACTCGCGGACGGAGCGGTCCTTCCCCGCGGAGGTGCCGTTGGCCCGAGCGCGCGCGCTGCCCGGCTGGGCGAATCTGGGGATGGTGGTCGTGGCGCTCGCCGGCCTCGTCATCGGCGCGGCCACCGTGAGCGTTGGGACCCGGGGCATCCTCGAGGAGTACGGCATCGAGGGCACCATTTTCGGCGCGACCATCGTCACCGCCGTGCTGACCGTCGAGGACGTGTTCCTGACCGCGGAGCCGTTCCGCAAGGGAGTGCCGGCGATCGGGGTCGGCAACGTCATCGGGAGCCTCGTCTTCTCGGTCACCGGCAAGCTCGGTGTCATCCTCCTCGCGGGCGGCGCCATCGTGGTCGGTCCGGAGGTGCTGACGTGGCACCTGCCGGTGCTCATCGTCCTGACCGCACTCGCCGCGTACTTCTTCAGCACGGGGCGGCTGAAGCGGTGGCACGGCTGCGTGCTGCTGGCCCTCTACGCCGTCTACTGGGGCGTCAGCTTCGCCGTGTTCGGGGAAGCGCCGGTGGAGTTGTGACGGCTTCAGTCCGGGAAAGCCTGATCGATGGCGTCGAGGATGCTCCACAGCACCTCGCACTTGAACGACAGTGCCGCGACGGCGCGTTCCTGTTCGTCGGCCGACCGGCAGTGCTCGGTCACGACCTGCAGGGCGTGTTCGGCGTCGCGGGGCGCGCGGACCAGGCGGGTGCGGAAGTAGCGGAGCCCGTCGCGGTCGATCCAGGGGTAGCAGCGCTCGAACGCGGCGAGCCGCTCGGCCATCAGGTCCGGTGCGAACAGCTCGGTCAACGACGACGCCACCGCCTCGACCCAGGGCCGGGTGCGGGCGAACGTGACGTAGGCGTCGACGGCGAAGCGCACGCCGGGCACGAGGTGGCGCTCGTCGCAGACCTCCGCGCGGGTCAGTTCCACCGCCTCGGCCAGGCGCAACCACGCGTCGATGCCGCCCTCGCGATCGGCGGTGCCGTCGTGGTCGAGGATGCGACGCACCCATCGCCGCCGTACGCCGACGTCGGGGCAGTTGCTGAGGATGGCGGCGTCCTTGCGCGGGATGTTCTGCTGGTAGTAGAAGCGGTTGGCCACCCAGCCCTGGATCTGCCGGCGGCTCAGCTGCCCCGCGTTCATCCTGACGTGGAACGGGTGCTGGTCGTGGTAGCGCCGCGACTGGGCACGCAGCGCCGCGACGAAGCCGTCGGTGTCGAGGGGCGTCGTCGTCATGGGTCCAGCCGCACCTCCACCGCTTGTGCGCCCCAGGCGACCGCACGGGCACCGGGAAGCCCCGGCGCCCGTGGATCTGCTAGTCCTCCAACTGCGCGACGTACATCGTCACCTCGGCCGCGCACCCGATGTCCTCGAACTCCGGGGTCTCCCACTCGAGGAGCTCGGCGCGAGCGGTGACAGCGTCCATATCCGGCACCTCCTCTCCGGTTCCCGGGGCTACTCCGGCGCCAACGCGAACGCGAAGAGCGCGTCACCGTGCGGCGCCCCCAGCATCGAGGGCAGGAACCCCTCGACCCAGGCGCCCCACCCGACCGGCACGGCGAGGTACTGCCTGCCGTCGATGCTGTAGGTGGTCGGGCTGCTGTGGTGGCCGCATCCGGTCTGGAACTGCCACAGCAGCTCACCGGTCTCCGCGTCGAACGCGTCGAACTCGCCGGTGGGCTCGCCGGCGAACACCAGGTCACCGCCGGTGGCCAGCACGGAGGCACACATCGGCACGTCGTTGGGGTAGCTCCACACCTGCCGACCGGTCGACGGGTCGAACGCCGCCAGCGCCCCCCGCATGTCGTCGGAGTCCACGGTGACGCTCGCGCCCCAGTAGGGGATGCTCTCCCTGAACTCCCGGCGCCGCCGCGTGACCTTCGCGCCCACGTCCTGTACCGGGACGTAGAACAGCTGGGTCTTCGGGCTGTAGGCCGCGTGCGTCCACTCCTTGCCCCCGGCCGGGCCGGGCCAGAAGTGGACTTCCTTGCCCTCCTCGTCCGGGAACACCTTGGGCGTGATCTTGCCGTTGGGGTCGACCTCGCCCCACGTGATCCGTTCGACGAAGGGAGCCACCCGGACCAGCTCGCCGTTCGTGCGGTCGAGCACGTAGAAGTACCCGTTCTTGTCGAAGTGCGCGAGCAGCTTGCGCCCATCCTGATCGAACAGGATGTTCTCCATCGTGCTGTCGTAGTCCCACAGGTCGTGCGGGTTGTACTGGTAGTGCCAGCGGATCTCGCCGTTGTCCGGGTCCACGGCGATGACGCTGTCGGTGAAGAGGTTGTCGCCCTCGCGCACCCCTCCGTCGAAGTCCGGCGCCGGGTTGCCGGTACCCCAGAACATGAGGTTCAGCTCCGCGTCGTAGGTGCCCGTGACCCAGCAGTTCCCGCCGCCCCGCGTCCAGGCCGGGCCGTCCGGCCACGTCTCGGCCCCGGGCTCGCCGGGCTTCGGCACGGTGTACCGGCGCCAGACGTGCCGTCCGGTCTCCTGGTCGAAGGCGTCGAGGTGGCCGCGGACGCCGAACTCGCCGCCGGAGCTGCCCACCACGACCAGGTCCTTCACCACCAGCGGTGCGACCGTGGCGCTCTCCCCGGCCCGCACGTCACCGTACGTGGCGTCCCAGAGGCAGTTGCCGTTGGTCGCGTCCAGCGCGAGCACATGGGCGTTCAGCGTGACGACGAAGACCTTCCCGTTCGCCACCGCGACTCCGCGGTTGACGTTGCCGCAGCACAGTGTCGTGTCGTAGGGGATCGCGTGCTTGTACCGCCACAGCTCCTGGCCGGTCCGGCCGTCGACGGCCCACACGTAGCCGTCCCAGCCCGAGACGTACATGATGCCGTCCACGACGAGCGGGGCGGCTTCGAACGAGTACGTCGACGGGCCCGCGTGCAGTCCCGCCGCGCCGGACTGGAACACCCACGCGGGTGTGAGGCGCCGCACGGTGTCCCGGTTGATCTGGTCCAGCGAGCTGTACCGCTGCCCGTCATAGGTGCCGTAGTAGGTCAGCCAGTTCTGCGGTTCCTGACGGGCCTGGAGAATGCGGTCGTACGTGACGTCGCGGGCCACCGGCGGCGCGGTGCCGACCACACCACTCAAGGACGCCTGGTTGACGGCCTCCCCCGCATCCACGTATTCCGTCATCACCGGCTCCTTCCTAGGGTCGTGGCTGGTCCGGGCGGTCCAGGCGGGCCTCTTGCGGGGCGTCTCCCAGCACGGCGATCACACCGGTGAGACCCCGGCCTTCGTCGTTGCCAACGGGGGAGCTGTACCAGTAGCAGCCCGGGCCGTCGAGATCGAGCACGGCGCGTCCCCGAGAGTGGATCGGCAACCAGATGAACTTGCTGTCGCCGTTGCTCGGGAGGAGCGCGCAGTGCGTGTTCTGGTCATCGTTGATGATCTCAAGTTCGAGTTCGCCGCCGTGCGGCATGATCAGGATCGCGGGATCCCAGACCAGCTCGTCGGGCGGGATCCGGATCTGGGCGCGCATGCGGCCGCCGGACTCCTCCTGGGCGTACCCGAGGTTCCCATGGGTCACCAGGCGCCCCAGCATCGCCCCGTTCTGCCTGTCCAGGCCGATCTCGCTCACCAACGCCGACAGCTCCCGTTCCTTCGCGGTGGTCGCCATCGGATTCGCCTCCTCGTGTTACATTCATCCACCGGCAGTAATGCCGTCGTGATCGGCGGCGCGTGCGCGCCCGGGCCGCGATTGCCGTCCGTGACTGGCGTGCAGATCGTGCGGTGACTGCTGGGGACTTTCCCTGCGGGTGTAGCGGTGGTCCGCGGCGTGACCGGAGCGGGCGCGCATCCGGTCGGCAGAGACCGCTCGGCATACCAGCATTGTCCGGGCCACCCGACACCTCCCCCCGTCGCGTGGATCCCACCGCATGTGCAGGATAGCTCTGCCGCCGCACCCGGCGTAAGGCGCTGAGCAGCCCAGAAATGGCTGCTGACCAGCACGAACATCATGTTTTCGAGAAGGCTTCAGCTCGCTAAACACGCCTTCTTGCGGTGGAAGGGAACGAGCGTCTCGCTGATGTTTCCCATGTGTAAGTCGTCGAATCGCTGTTCGGCACCGCAATGCCGATGATCCGGTGGCCGCCGCCATCGAGGTCGGGTCCGGCGCGGTCTTCGACGGCAACGGTGATCGCTACCACGGCACCGGCGGTCTCGGCGACGGCGGCCAGGGCGAGGGGCAGCCCGCCACGGTCGTCCCGGACGACGTGGCCACAGTGTCCTCTGTGGTTATCGGAGTGTCCGCAGCGGACGGACGCACCGCCCGGGGCGGCTGCACCCTGTGGAACGTGGTGTGGGAGGACCTCGGTGAGGACGCGACCACCGGCACGGCCGGGGTTTTCGCCGCCGTTTCCGCGGCGCCGCGGTGCGCTGGGCGCCACGAGGCACCGGAAGCACTTAGGCCGAAAGTATGAGGTGTCGGGACCGCTTTCCCGGCCGATCGGTTGATCTCGGCTGCCACTTCGGCCGATCCCATCGACGCTCCGGGCCCATAGCGTGGATCGTGCCCGGGGAGTTCGAGAACCAGGAGAGAGGCCGATCATGACGAGGATGACAGTGATCGCGGACAGTGATCACGACGTGGTGATGAGTGCGAGCAGACGCGCTCGCGAGCTCACCGAACCGGTGCTGCGAGCCGCCGTCGGGCGGCTCGGCGGGGCGCTGGCGGGGATCGGCGCGTACCACTTCGGCTGGCAGTCGGGGGATTCCTTCGCCGCGGGCAAGGCCATTCGGCCGACCCTGGCGGTGCTTGCCGCGGAGGCGGTCGGCGGCGCCCCGTCGGACGCGGTGCCCGCCGCTGCCGCCGCCGAACTCGTCCACAACTTCAGCCTGATCCACGACGACATCGTCGACGGCGACGAACTGCGGCGCGGCCAGCCCGCGGTGTGGAAGGCGTACGGCGTCCCGGCGGCGATTCTGATCGGGGATGCACTGCACTCCGAAGCGTTCGGGGTTCTGCTCGGCGGGAGCGGCCCGAACACCGGTGCCGCCGCGGCGGAACGCCTCGCCGCTGCAATGCGGGAGATGGCTATCGGTCAGGTTGAGGACATCCGCTTCACCGAACGGCCCTGGGCGGGTGAGCACGCCGTGCGCATCGCCGAGTACGAGGTGATGGCGGTAGCGAAAACCGGTGCGCTGCTGGGCTTTTCGGCGTCCGCGGGAGCCCTGTTAGCCGGGGCGGACGACGCGGTCGCGGGGTGCTTCGACCGACTGGGACGCCACCTGGGACTGGCCTTCCAGTGCACCGACGACGTGCTGGGCATCTGGGGCGATCCGACGGCGACCGGCAAGCCGGTGTTCGGGGATCTGCGAGAGGGCAAAAAGACGCTGCCGATCATCGCCGCACTGGCCGCGGAAACCCCAGCGAGCTCGCGCCTGGTGGCGCTGCTCGACGCCGGGCTGCGGACCGACGCCGACCTGCGGCTCGCGGCGCAGCTCGTCGAGGACGCCGGTGGGCGGGAGTTCACCGAACGCGAGGCCGCGCGGCACCTGACGGGTGTTGCGGACTGCCTCGCCTCGGTGCCGATGCCCGCGGAGATCCGCGCCGGTTTCGAAGCGCTGGGCCGGTCACTGATCGGACGGATCCGGTGACGGAGCCGGTTCTGCCCGCTCTCGTACCCGCCGCAGGCATCGCCAGTCAGGCGTCGCCAGCCCGGAGGCGTGGCCGACGGATCGCACGCGGACATCGTCTGGTCAGCGGGGGACGGAGGTGCGCTTGAACTCGTTGAGGTCGGTCCACTCCGTCAGCAGGTCGACCACGCGTTCGATCGTCCGGACGGACTCGGCCGCGTCGGCGCCCACCGGTGCGCGTTTCATCAGCCGGACGAACACCGCCTGGTCGTCGGCGATGAAGGTCGGCACGCCCCACACGTTGTGCGAGGCCACGAACTGCTCGTGCTCGGTGCGCACCCGTTGCAAAGCCGATCCGTCGTCGATGCGGGCGAACACCGCGTCGGCGGGGACCCCACCCTCGGTGAGGACATGGTGGATCACGGATCGGTCCTCCAGGTGCAGCCCCTTGTCGTGGCGAGCCGCGAACAGGGCGCGGTGCACCCCGGAGAACTGCTCCGGGAACTCGTCCCGGACGACGACACCGGCCTGCAGGGCGATGATCCCGGTGTCCTGCGCGGGTTCGTCCCAGACGCTGGTCTCGCCCGGCTCGACGTGTGCCTGGCCGAGCGAGAACGGCAGGAAGCGGATTTGCCAGTCGGCGCCCGCGGCCAGACCGGTGAGCAGGTGCTCGTGCGCGTTGCGGGCGAACGGGCACCGGTAGTCCCAGGTGACGGAGAACGTGGCGGTCATGCCCGGGTCAACACGAGCCGGGGTGGCGTTGTTCCTGGCGATCATTCCGCTCCAGCCGGACGCGGACCCGGCACCCCGTGCGCTGCGCGGAGGAGCAGACGTGTCCCGGCCACACCATCTGCCGAGAGCATGGTCCACTGAGGACTGAAAATGGCTGGCCGTGCTCGGTGCGTGGTGCGCACGGAGGTGCCCGGTTCGAGTTCCGCACGCAGCGCAGCGGCGTGGCCGTCGAGCTGGGTGACCACTGTGGCCTCCTGTCGCTGGGGCCGGGTTCAGGCGCCGGTCGCGCCCGGGCCGGGTGCCGCGTCTTCGTTGACGAGCACTGCCGCACCGTCGAAGCGGCCCGCCTTGAGGTCCTGCAGCGCTTGCTGCGCTGCCCCCAGCGGGTAGGCGTGGGTCGTGGCCCGCACCCCGTGGCGGGCGGCCAGTTCGAGAAATTCCTGCCCGTCCTGGCGGGTGTTCGAGGTGACGCTGCGCAGCTGCTTTTCGTAGAACAGCTCCCTTTCGTAGTTCAGCGCGGGGATGTCGGTGAGGTGGATTCCGGCGATGGCGAGCACGCCGCCTCGGTCCAGCGCGCGCAGGGCGACCGGAACCAGGTCTCCCACCGGGGCGAACAGGATCGCGCTGTCCAGGAGTTCGGGCGGTGTGTCGTAGGCCTCGCGCGCGGAGGTCGCGCCGAGCTGGAGGGCGAGTCGCTGTGCCGCTTCGCCGCGGGTGAGGACGTGGACTCGGGCGCCTTGCGCGAGCGCAACCTGTGCGCACAGGTGGGCGCTGCCGCCGAACCCGTAGAGGCCCAGTCGGCCACCTTCCGGCAGCGACGCCCGGCGGAGTGCGCGGTAGCCGATGATGCCCGCGCACAGCAGTGGCGCGAGTGCGACGCTGTCGATCTCGGTGGGCAGTCGGTAGGCGTAGGCCGCGGGCACGGTGGTGTACTGGGCGTAACCGCCGTCGGCGTCCCATCCGGTGTAGCGGGATCGTGGGCAGAGATTCTCGTCGCCCCGGCGGCAGAACGCGCATTCCCCGCAGGTGTGGCGAAGCCAGGCCGCACCGACGCGTTCGCCGACCCGGAAGGTGGTGGCGTCCTCGCCGTGCGCGACGACCCGGCCGACGACCTCGTGGCCGGGCACCACGTGCTCGCGGTGCACCGGCAGGTCACCCTCGCTGACGTGCAGGTCGGTCCGGCACACCCCGCACGCCAGGACCTCGACCAGCAGTTCGTCCCGCGCGGGAGTCGGCACGGGCCGCTCTTGGCAGCTCAACGGCCCGGTCTCGATCGCGCCTGGTGCGCGCACGCTCCACGCCCGCATCCTCGGCACGCCGGATGACGTCACGAGCGGATCCTTCCCATCGGTCCTGACCCACGGGTACCCACGCACGAGCCAGGCGGGTCCGCCTGCACGGCACGCGGTGCCCCGCATGGCACGCGGGGCATCGCGAAGCCGGGAAGGCTCACCGCGTCGCAGCGACCACCCTGGTCTGAAAGATCGAGGATGCGGAGGTTGACCTCCAGGCGCCAGCGCGGTGGCCTGCCGGCGGCCGCCGGTAACCCGCGGCGTCCGCCGCGGGTTACCGGGCGGCTCGGCCCGTCATGGCCGTGCCGATCCCGATCGCGGCGGCGACCGGCCATTCGATCACGCCCAGGGCCGCGACGAGGCCCAGGCCCGCGTAGTAGGTCAGCTGGTCCGGTGGTGGCAGGTACCGGCGTGCGGTGCTGACCGCGTTGTCGAGATCCTGCCGGCTCGGCACGTGCAGGTCCGGGCGGTGGAACTCGGCGGTGACCCCGGGGAGGTGGAGGGTCGGGCCGTGGCTGGTCTCGGCCTTCGCTCGCTGGGCCCCGGCGGCCCGGCCGCCTGTTGATCGGGTGCGTTGAGGGCTTGCCATGAATCCTCCTCGCCTGATCTCGGGCCGGGGCGTGCCCGGTGCGCGGCCGGCGCGCCGAGGTCGACGACCCCGGCGACCCGAACGTAGGCACCACGCGGCGAGGGGCGCAACGGCAAGAAGTCCCGGTGCCGCGTGCCGATCAGAAAGCGTTCCGCCAGAAAGCGTTCCGCGGAACTTCGGTCGCGGCGGTCACCTCCGTCCACTGTGCTCGGTGTGCGGGGGCACGTCAGCGGATCGGAGCGCCCGGTGCATCTTGCGGCAGAGCATCGCCGAAGAGCGGGGTCCGCGTCGATTGTCCCGCCCGCCTCGGCGCCGCGAGTGGTTGGGGCGGTCCGCTTGTTGCTGTCCTCACAGGACGCGGGCGCGTCGGGCTGTGTGAGCTGAGAGACGAAACCGACTGCGGCGCAGCTCTTTTCGCGTTACATGTGATCTGTTTCACATGAAATGGCCGCGTGTGTTCGCTTGTCGGGGGCATCGACGCGTGTTAGCACTCTTTGTGGGGGAGTGCTAACTGAAAACCAGGCGGTGGCTCGCCTGGCGGCTTGAGGAGGCAGCTTGAGCAGCGCGCATCGTCCTGCGTGGCCCGTTCGACCTGTTTCGAAGGCCGGGGTCCGGTCCATCCCGGAAGCCGGTCGTCCGCTGCGCGTGGCATTGGTGGCCCCGCCCTACTTCGACGTGCCGCCGCGGGCCTACGGCGGCGTGGAAGCGGTCGTCGCCGACCTCGCCGACGCGCTGGTGGCACGCGGCCACGCCGTGACGCTCCTCGGCGCCGGGCGCCCCGGAACCAAAGCGCGGTTCGTGCCCGTCTGGGACCGGACCGTGCCGGAACTGCTGGGCGAGCCTTACCCGGAGGTGATGCACGCCATCGCGGTCCGCCGGGCGGTCGAACGGCTCGCAAGGACCGAAGGGCTCGACGTGGTCCACGACCACACCCTCGCCGGTCCGCTCAACGTCCCCGCCTACGGCGTGCCGACCGTGGTCACCGTGCACGGACCGGTGGTCCCCGACATGGAGCGCTACTACCAGCATCTCGGGTCGGACGTGCACCTGGTGGCGATCAGCAACCGGCAGCGGGAACTGGCCCCGGAGCTCAACTGGGTTGCGACCGTGCACAACGCCGTGCGCGTGGCCGACTGGCCGTTCCAGGCGGACAAGGACGACTACGCGCTGTTCCTGGGTCGCTTCCACCCGGACAAGGCGCCGCACCTGGCGCTGGAGGCGGCCCACGCGGCGGGTCTGCGGCTCGTCCTGGCGGGCAAGTGCGCCGAACCGGTCGAGAAGGAATACTTCGAGCGCGAGGTACGGCCCCGGCTGACCGAGTCCGACCACGTCTTCGGGGTCGCCGACGCACAGCAGAAGCGGCAGCTGCTGGCGTCCGCGCGGTGCCTGCTGTTCCCGATCCGCTGGGAGGAGCCGTTCGGCATGGTCATGATCGAGGCGATGGCCTGCGGCACCCCGGTCGTGGCGCTGCGGTCCGGCGCCGTGCCCGAGGTGGTCGTGGACGGCGTCACCGGCCTGGTGCGGGACGATCCGGCCGAGCTGCCCGCGGCGCTGACCGAGGTCGCCGAGCTCGATCCCGCCGCGTGCCGGGCGCACGTCGCCGAGCACTTCGACGTCGATGGCCTCGGCGCCGGCTACGAGGCCGCCTACCGGCGTGCGATCGAGCTCAGCGCGCTGCGCCGGGACTACGCCGCACTCGACTCCGCTCTGGACCGCGCCTACGACCGGGCGGGCGACGGCGGTCCGACCCTGCAGGCGTCAGGGGACCGGCCATGACCCCTGGGGTGTTCAACGCCGGGGAGCCAGTGCCCGTCGCGACCGTCGGGGGAACCGTGACCCTGGTGGAGGGCAGCACCTTCTGCCTGTCCGACTCCTGCGGCGACGTCCGCCCCGGCAGCTCCCACGGGTTGTTCTTCCGCGACGCGCGGCTGCTGTCCCGCTGGGAGCTGCGCCTGGACGGGCAGCCGCCGTTCCCGCTGACGGTGATCTCCGCAGACGCGTTCGCGGCGCGGTTCGTGCTGCGCCGCCCGCCGAAACCCGGGCAGGCCGACAGCACGCTGCTGCTGGTCCGCGAACGCCTGGTCGCGGACGGGCTGCGGGAGCGGATCACACTGCGCAACCTCGGATCGGAGGCCACGGTCGCCAGCCTCTCGCTGCACGTCGACGCGGACTTCGCCGATCTGTTCGCCGTCAAGGAAGGGCGTGCCGGGCACGGCGGCGCCGAGGTCACCGTCGCCGGCGCGGAACTGCTGCTGCGCGACCGGTCCGACGGTCTGCGCGGCCTGTCGGTGAACGCCTCCGGCGACCCGGTGGTGGCGCCGGGCGCGCTGACCTGGCGCGTGGTCGTCCCGGCACGCGGGCGGTGGGACACCGAGATCGTGGTGCAGCCCAGCGTCGGCAACCACCGGGTGCGGCCGCAGTTCGACCGGGGCGACGAGGTCGAGGACACCGGTCCGGCGCGCAAGATGCAGGCGTGGCGGCGGGTCAGCACGGTCGTCACCGCCGACGACCCGGTGCTCACACAGGTCCTGCACCGCACCGAAAGCGACCTGGGCGCGCTGCAGATCCACGACGGCAGCCACGACGGCCGGCCCTTCGTGGCTGCCGGCGCCCCGTGGTTCATGACGCTGTTCGGGCGGGACAGCCTGCTCACCGCCTGGATGGCCCTGCCGCTGGACGTGGACCTGGCGCTGGGCACCCTGGCGAAGCTGGCCGAGTCGCAGGGCAAGCGCGTCAATCCGCTCACCGAGGAGGAGCCGGGCCGCATCCTGCACGAGTCCCGCCTGGGCCCCGACCACGACCAGGTGCTCGGTGGCAGCCACTACTACGGCACCGCCGACGCGACACCGCTGTTCGTCATGCTGCTCGCGGAGTGCTGGCGGTGGGGTGCCGACGAGGCCCAGGTGCGCTTCCTGCTCCCCGCGGCGGACGCGGCGCTGGGGTGGGTGGACGGCTACGGGGACCGGGACGGCGACGGTTTCGTGGAGTACCGCAGGGCGACCGACCGCGGCCTGGTCAACCAGGGCTGGAAGGACAGCTTCGACGGCATCAACGACGCGGCGGGGCGGGTGGCCACCGGTCCGGTCGCCCTGTGCGAGGTGCAGGGCTACGTCTACGCGGCGTGGCTCGCCCGGGCCGAACTGGCGGAGGCGTTCAACGACCCGGCCACCGCCGCACGGTGCCGGGACCGGGCGGCGGACCTGCGCGCCCGGTTCCACGAAGCGTTCTGGCTGCCGGAGCAGGGGTGGTATGCCGTCGCGCTGGACGGCCGCAAGCAGCCGGTGGACGCTCTGACGAGCAACGCCGCGCACTGCCTGTGGTCGGGTATCGCCAGCGACGAGCACGCCGCTGCGTTGGTGCGCAACCTCGGAACTCGGGACATGGACAGCGGTTTCGGCCTGCGGACGCTGTCGGCGTCGATGGGCGCCTACAACCCGATGAGCTACCACAACGGCTCGGTGTGGCCGCACGACACGGCGATCGCCGTGGCCGGTCTGCTCCGCTACGCGCACCTGCCCGGGGCGGCGGAGCTGGCCCAGCGGCTGGCGACCGGCCTGCTCGACGCGGCGGCGGCGTTCGGGAGCAGGCTGCCGGAACTGTTCTGCGGTTTCTCCCGCGACGAGTTCAGCCCGCCGGTGCCGTATCCCACGTCCTGCTCGCCGCAGGCGTGGGCGAGCGCGGCCCCGCTGCTGCTGGTGCGGTCGTTCCTCGGCCTGGAACCGCACGTGCCGCGGCGCCGCCTCCACCTCCGCCCGCACCTGCCGGACCGGTGGGGACGCCTCGTGCTCACCGACCTCCGCCTGGGCGCGACGACGCTCCACCTGGAGGCCCACGGCACCACGGCGGAGGTGCGCGGACTACCGGAGGACTGGGAACTGCACAAGGAGGAATAAGCGGCCACGGCGCGCACCCGATCCGCCTCCGCGGTGCGAACCTCGTCCTCGTGGCGCTCCCAAATTCGCCTGAAGTGGGGAACTTCGTCCGCACGACCCGCGGGATCCGGCGAGCCGCACGACCCGCGGGCGGGGGAGCCGCAGGCCCGCGGGCGCGGTAGGCACTGACCGTGCTGGCGTCCGGATCTCGCACGGTCCGAAGTGGACCGAGTCGTCGGGGGTGAGCCGCACGTAAGCGGCCGCGGCACCGGTTGTCGGCCAGAACCACGACCCGCTGAACCGGTTCTGTCACGGTTCGGCGGTTGACCCTCCGCTCGGGCGTTCCTAGGCTGGGCCGCCGGACGTGGTGGGAAAGGTGGCGGTGCCGGTGGCTGGGCTCCGGTACGTCGAGCTCGACGCCGGATTCGGGTGCTACATGCCGGAATCCGGGGACACGACCGAAATCAAATTCATTTACTCGGAGATCTTCCGCGGCAACTGTTACCTGCGCGGTGGACTGGCGCTCCACGACGACGCGGTCGTGGTCGACGTCGGCGCGAACGTCGGGCTGTTCACCCTGTACGTCAAGCAGCGCTGGCCGCGGGCGCGGGTGGTCGCGATCGAACCGATGCCCCGCACCTACGAGGCGCTGCTCGCCAACCTCGACCGGCACGGCGCCACCGGTGTCACGCCGTTGCGGCGGGCGCTCGGTGCGCGGGCGGAGCCGGACGTCGCGTTCACGTACTTCCTCGACCTGCCGGGCAACTCCACCCGGTACCCGGAGCAGAAGGCCCGGATCGGCGAGCTGGCAGGCACACCGGAGGAACGCGCGCACCGCCGACGGCTGCTCGCGGACCGGTACGAGGTACGGATGCCGGTCGAACGGCTCTCCGACGTGCTCGCCGAGGTCGGCCCGTCCGGCCCGATCGACCTGGTGAAGATCGACATCGAGGGTTCCGAGGCGGACGCGCTCGCCGGTATCGACGACCACGACTGGGCTCGGATCCGGCAGGTCGTGCTGGAGGTGCAGGACTTCGCCGGCGCCCCGGCCGTGCTGGCGGAACGCGGGTTCACCGTCACCTCGGAGCAGCCGGGCGACGTGCTCGGCGACCTGGGCACCCAAACCGTCTACGCGCGGCGGTGACCGTGCGGATCGTCCTCACCTGCCTGCCCTACTACTCTCACCTCGTGCCGATCGTGGTCCCGGTGGCGCACGCGCTGCGGCGCGCCGGACACGCCGTGTGCGTCGCGACCGCTCCGGCCATGGCCGCGGAACTCGCGCGGCACGGCGTCGAACACCTGCCGCTGCCGAACGTCCGCACCCTCGAACAGCTGCTCGCCGACCCAGCGTTCCGCACCAGTCCCGGCATGCCCGGCGCGGAGGGGGAGGACGAGGCGCAGACCGAGCGCGCCCGCGCCGACCCCGGTCCGCTGACCAGGGCGTTCGCCGGGCCGCTGGCCGGGATCTTCGCCCGCGACCTGATCGCGGCGGCCGCGCGCTGGAGGCCGGACGTGATTGTCCGGGAGTGCAACGAGTTCGGCGGTTACCTCGCCGCGGAACGGCTCGGGCTGCCTCGAGCGGTGCTCGACATCGCGCCGTACTCGTCGGCGCACCTGCCCGTCCTGCGCGGCGTACTCAACAGCCAGCTGGCCGATCTCGGCGTCGCGCCGTCGGACGATCCGTGGCGGCCGAACGACGGTCTGCTCGCCGCCGTCGTGCCCGCCGCGTGGTACCCGGAGTGGCTGCGCGTGCCGTCGCTGCGGTCCTATCGGCCCAACATCCCTTCGCCACAAGGGTTTTCGTATTCGGCTGAACGGCCGCTGGTGCTCGCCGGCCTCGGCACGGTCGCGCACACCGTCATACCGGAGGCCCCGCGGCTGCTCGCCGCGATGGTCGCGGCACTCGGCGAACTGCCGTGCAGGGGGCTGGTGTCCGTCGGCCCGGCGTTGGACACCTGGTCCGGGCCGCGGCCGGAGAACGTCCGGCTGGTGTCCTTCGCGCCACAGCGCGAACTGCTCGGCGGGGCCGCGCTCTTGCTCTCGCACGGCGGATTCGGCGGTGTCCACGAGGCGCTGCAGGCCGGGACGCCGATGGTGAACGTGCCGTTGTTCGCCGACCAGCCGGACAACGCGCGTCGCGTTACCGACCTGGGCCTGGGCCTGCACGTCGGCCCCACCGAGGCGACGCCCGAAGCACTGGCCGACGCGGTCCACCGCGTGCTCGCCGACGACGGTTTCCGGTGTCGTGCCGCGAACTTCGCCCGACAGGTGCGGGACGCGCCGGGCTTCGACGTGCTCGCCGAGGACATCGCCGCTCTGGTTTGAGCCGGGAACCGACCGCACCACCCGGGAAGCGAAACGCTCCCTCGTCGGGCGCGCGATCCTACGACAATGCCCTCGGGTTGTCGATCCGCCAGCGGAACTGTGCGCGAAAATGTCCGGGTTTCTGCCCGAAGAAACACGATTCCTTTCTGTTGCGCCCCCGTTCGCGGTAGTGCGGAACCCCCGTTCGTCCCTGGAAAAGGTGCTTTCACGCTTCTTGACATTTGATCACGGTGGCCAGCACACTGACCGTGACTGAACCGGAATGTGGCGGCAGGCAACGGAAAGCCTGTGCGCGGCACGGGAAAGGCCGACATTCGCGTGGCCCAGATCATCCATCAGCTGTCGTTGAACGAAAACTGTTCCCCTCCATTGCCCGGCGTGCTCGAGGCGGCCGAGCGCAGTCTGCGCACCATGCACCTCACCCTCGACGCGTTGGCCACCGGCCTCACCGGTGCGATCGCGGAGCGGTTCGCGATCGCACCGGAGCGGGTGGTCGCCGGTGCCGGTTCGGGCGCGCTGCTCCAGCAGTTCCTCACCGCACACTCCGGTCCCGGCGCGGCCGTGCTGCACGCCTGGCCGTCGTTCGAGCTCTACCCGTTGCTGATCCGCAACGCCCTGGCCGAACCGGTCGCGGTGCCCTCGGACGGCGACCGCCAGGACCTGGCCGCACTGGCCGACGCCGTCACACCGGAGACGAAGGTCGTGCTGCTGTGCAACCCGAACAACCCGACCGGCGAGGTGCTCGGCGAGGCGGAGCTGGCCGACTTCCTCGCCGCGTTGCCACCGCACGTGCTCGTGCTGATCGACGAGGCATACCGCGAGTTCGCCGACCCCGCGCGGATCGCCGACGGGCTCGCCCTCGCGGCGGCCGACGACCGGGTCGCCGTCGTGCGCACCTTCTCCAAGTCCCACGGCCTGCTCGGACTCCGCGTCGGCTACCTGGTGGCGGCCGAACCGGTGGCTGCGGCATTGCGGCCGACGCTGCCGTTCTACCGCGTGCCGACGGTCGCGCAGGCCGCGGCGCTGGCCGCGCTCGACGCCGAGGACGCGATGCGCGAGCGCTGCCGCGCGGTGGCGGCCGAACGCGACCGCGTGCGGGCCGGACTGCTCGAACTGGGCTGGGACGTCCCGCCCAGCGGCGGCAACTTCCTGTGGCTGCGGCTGGGGGAGCGGAGCAAGCCGTTCGTGGCGTACCTGGCCGCCAACGGCGTCGCGGTGCGCGAGATCGCCGGTGCCGGGGTGCGCGTGAGCACCGGGACACCGGAGGCCAACGACGCGGTGCTGATGCTCGCCAAGGAGTTCGCCGCCAAGGAGTTCGCCGGATGACCACCGACGCCCTGAGCCACGAGGTCGCCGCGTCCCCGGTCGCGGCGGAGGTCCGGCGCGCCCTCACCGAACGTTGGCCCGCCACCGGGGAACACCTCGACGAGATCTCCCGTTACGCGCTGCTGTCCCCGGGGAAGCTGCTGCGACCGCTGCTGCTGGTGGCCTCGGCCGAGGCCGTCGGCGGCGACCGGGAGGCGGTGATGCCCGCGGCGCTGGCGGTGGAGTATCTGCACGCGGCGACGCTGGTACACGACGACATCATCGACGGCGACGACACCCGCCGCGGCCGGGCGTCCGTGCACGCCCGCTACGGCGTGCCCGCGGCGATCGTCATCGGGGACGCATTGATCATCAGGTTGTTCGGTGCGCTCGCCGAATGCGCGGCGCCGGAAGCCGACATCGTGACCGCGGTGCGCATGCTCGCGCGGGCGGGCGAGGACCTGTGCCGCGGCCAGGTGCAGGAGGGGCTGCTGGTACCTCCCGGACCCGGCACGCCGGGCAGCGGTCTCACGGCGTACCTCAGGGTGGCCGCGCTGAAGACCGGTGCGCTGTTCCGCGGTGCCTGCCAGGCCGGTGCGGTGCTCGGCGGCGGCACGGTCGGCGAGGTCGACGTCGTCGCGGAGTTCGCCGAGCACACCGGGCTCGCCTTCCAGATGTACGACGATCTGCTGCCGTTCCTCGGCGACCCGGCGGTCACCGGGAAACCGGGCACCAGCGACGCGGCCAACCGCCGCGCGACGTTCCCGGTACTGCTGGCCCACCGTGAGGGCGGGCCGGCTGAGCGGCGGCGGATCGAGCGGGTGCTGGCGGGCGAGCTCGCGCCCGGTGCGGCGCTGGCCGCCCTGCGTGAGGTCGTGGCGGCGACGGGGGCGCTGGAGCTCGGTCTGGCGCGCGCCCGGGAGGAGGTGCGGCTGGCGAAGTCCGGGCTCGGCGTGCTGCCGGTCGCGGAGGCAGCCGGTCTGCTCGGCGCGATGGCCGAGTTCGCGGTGCGGCGGGACCGCTGACCGTGGCGCTGGCAACCACGGGACTGCCGCGGCGGATCGGCCGGTCGGTCCTGGCGCACGTGCAGACCTGGCGGCCCTACACGTCCTGTTATCCCGGGCTGCTCGGGCTCGCCGGGGCCGTGGTGGCCGGCGGCGCCGACCGGCCGGGCACGCTGGTCGCCGCGGCGCTGGCCCCGGTGCTGGGCTGGTTGTCCGGGCACTACCTCGGTGACTACTTCGACCGCGGTCTCGACGCGATCGGCAAACCGCACCGGCCGATCCCGTCCGGACGGCTGTCCATTGCGGCCGCGCTGCGCGGCGGCCTGGTGTGCGCGGCCCTCTCGGCCGTGCTGGTGCTGTCGGCGAACTGGCGGATCGTCCCGCTGTTCGTCGCCGCGATGGCCGGGATCGTCGGCTACAGCACGGTGTTCAAGCGACGCGGCATCGCCGGGAACCTCGCGCGCGGCGGGCTCACCGCGCTCGCCCTCGTCATCGGTGCGATGGTGGCCGCGCCGTGGCCGCCGTGGAGGCTGCTGCCGGTGGTGGTGGGTTTCCTCCTGCACGACACCGCGTCGAACCTCGTGGGAACCATCCGCGACGTTGACGGCGACCGTGCCGGGGGATACCGCTCGGTGCCGGTCCGCTGCGGCGTCCGGCACGCGGTGCGGCTCGCGCTGCGTCTGTACGCCGGAGGTCTCCTGCTGGTCGTGCTCGGCGCGGCCTGGGCGGTGGCGGACCCGGCCGCCCAGCTCGCGCTCACCGCTGTCGCCGCCGCCTGCGGGGCCTGCGCGTTCACGCCGCTGCTGCGCGCGGGCGACGTCGTGGCCGCGCGGACCGCGTTGCGTGCACACGAACTGCTGGTGGCCGAGCGGCTCGTGCTCGCCGCCGCGGTCGTCGCCGGCGCCGCCGGCGGCCGGTTCGCCGTCGCACTCGTGCTCCCCGTCCTGCTGTTCTCCCTGCTCACCCAGGCGTTGATGCGAGCCCACCACGAGTTCCCGCCCGCCGCGGTGGCGGCCGGGGGAAAGGACCCGGCATGACCTTTCTGCGCGCTGACCGGATCACCGAGGCGATCACCGAAGGCGCCGAGGCGCTGTTCGCCGCCCAACGTGCGGACGGGGTGTTCGACTACGGCGGAGCGAACCTGACCTCCACGCTCGGCACCGTCGGCGCGGTGTGCGCGCTGCACTTCGCCGATCCCGGTGGGGCGGCGGATCTGATCGAAGCCGGTGTGGGCTGGCTCAAGCGCACTCAGGCGGACGACGGCGGCTGGGCGATGGTGCCCGGCGGCGCCTCCGAGTCCGGGCCGACGGCGGTGGCGTCGGCGGTACTGCACCTGGTGGATCCGCGCGGCAACGCCGCCGAGGTCGAGGCAGGCCAGGAGTGGATGCGCAGGACCGGGGACCTGCAGGCGATCCCGCACGCGGAGGTCGTCGCCTGGTGCCGCCAGTTCTACGGCTTCGCGGGCTGGCTCGACCCGCGCCAGATGCGGCGGTTCCCGCTCGAACTCGCGCTGCTGCCCGGGCTGTACCGGCGGCTGTTCGACCTGCGCGCCCCGATGGTCTCCGCACTCGGCCTGGCCCAGACGCGGCACAAACCGCTGACCCGCCTGCAGCGGGCGCTGGCGAGGCTGGCGGAGCCGAAGGCGCTTGCCGTGATCCGGCAGGTCTACGAGCACGAGGGCAGCACCGGTGCCTGGTGCGAGGACGCCTGGGTGACCGGGCTGATCTGCACCGGGCTCGCCCGCGCCGGGCTGGGCAGTGACATGGTGGAGGGCGCCGTCGGCTGGTTCCGCCGGATGGTCGCGCCCGACGGTTCGTGGTCCAGCGGCCCGCTGGATCTGACCTGGACGGTGTACGCCACCGCCGGGCTGCTCGAAGCCGGGTACGCCGACGACCCGCGGCTGGCCGCCGCCAAGGAGCTCTTCCTCCGCCTGCAGCAGGACCGGCCCTTCACCGCGTTCGGCTGCCCGCCCGGGTTCTGGGGCTGGTCGGGCACCCGCGGCTGGCCCGCGACCCTGGAGACCGGCGAGGTGCTGTCCGTGCTGAACCACCTGCCCGGCGTGGACCAGGCCGACGCCATACGGCGCGGCGTCACGTGGCTGACGCTGCAGCAGGACACCCGCGGCTCGTGGGGCCTGTGCGTGCGCAACACCAAGGTGGCCAACAGCGGACCGTGCCCGCACATGACCGCGCAGGCCGTGGACGGGCTGCTGGACTCGGGCGTCCCCGCCGACGACCGCCGCGTCCGCCGTGCGCTGCGCTGGCTGGCCACGGCGCAGCGGCCGGACGGCAGCTACGAGTCCGTCTGGTACCGCATGCACACCGCAGGCACCTCGGCCGTGCTCCAGACGTTCGCCAAGGCCGGTGCCGCGGGCAGTGAACCGGCGCGGCGGGCGCGGGCCTGGCTCGAACGCACACGGCTGCCCGACGGCTCGTGGGGCACCGGCGACGGCGAACCCGGAACCGTCGAGGAAACCGGGTGGGCGGTGTCGGCGCTGCTCGCCGCCGGGGCGGAACCGGATGCCGTGCGGCCCGGTGTGGACTGGCTGCTGGCGCACCGGCTGCCCGGCGGCGGCTGGCCGGCCGCGAACGTCAACGAGTACGTGCGGCACGTGTGCCGGTACCCGAATCCCGCGCTGGCGCATGGTCTCGCGCTCAAAGCCCTCGCCCGCTACCGGAAGGCGGTGGCGCGATGACCTACGACATCGTGGTGTGTGGTGCGGGCGTCGCCGGGCTGGCGGCCGCGTGCGCGCTCGGTCGGCTGGGCCGGCGCGTGCTGCTGCTGGACAAGCAGGAGCGGGTGCGGCCGGTCGCCAAGGGAGAAGTGCTCCAGCCGGGATCGCTGGCGATCCTGCACGAGTGGGGTGTCCTACCACGGCTGGCGGAGGCTGGGGCGTTACGGCTCGAGAAGCTGGTGGCCCGCGACGCCGAGGGACGCGCGCAGATGGTCCTCGACTACGCGCGCCTGCCCGCGCGGCACAACTGGCTGCTGGCCCACGACTATGCGGTGATCCTCGAGGCGCTCGAGAAGTCCCTGCCGGACAGCGTCGAGTTCCGCCGCGGTGCACTGGTCACCGGCCTGGCGTCCGCCGGTGGTCGGGTCACCGGCGTCCGGCTGGCCGGTGACGTCGTCGAGGCGGCGCTCGTGGTCGCCGCCGACGGCGTGTCGTCCCGGCTGCGTCGCGCTGCCGGGATCGAGTTCCGCCGCGACGACTACCCCCACCGGCTGGTCGCGTTGGAACTGCACGACGCCCCGGCCGTCGAACCCGACTTCTCCGCCTACGTCACGCCGCGCGGGCTGCGGCTGCGCTATCCGTTGCCGGACGGTCGCATCCGACTCTACGCACAGACCGGTGCGCACGAGCTGCGCGGGCTCGACGCCGACGGGCTGGACCGCTGGGCCACCGGCCTGGTCCGGGAGACTCCCGCGCTCGCACCGCTGGCGGAGTCGATACGCGTGAGCCTCGCCGGACGGCAGGTGTTGCCGGTGTCCCGGTTTCTCGCGCCCTCGCTGGCCGCACCGGGACTGGCACTGGTCGGGGAGAGCGGGCACGCCGTGCACCCGATGGCCGCGCAGGGCATGAACAGCGCGATCGCCGACGCCCACGAACTCGCCGCGATGCTGCGGCAGGGCGGGTCACTGGCCCCCGCCGTGGTGGACCACGCGCTCGCGCGGTACTCGGCCGCCCGGCGCGCGAATCTCGCGCACGTCGGGCGGACGAGCCACAACGCGGCGCGGATGATCACCGACCTGTCGTGGGTGGGCCGGGTCGTGGGCCGCCGGGCGCTGCGCGGCACCGGGCGCAACGACCGGATCCGCTACACCGTGATGCACACGATGTCCGGGCTCGGCGTGCACCCGCTGACGCCGCTGGACCGGCTGCACCAGCTCGGGGTGCTGCCGGATCCGCGGGCCCGGCGGCTGCCGAGCTGGGCATGAGCGCGGTGTCAGTTCACGCACTCGACGACGACCAGCCCGCTCGGCCAGTCGTGCGTGGCGCACACCGACAGGCCCGCGGCCGTGGCCAGCGCGTGGAAGTCGGCGACGGTGCGCTCGCGACCGCCCAGCAGCGTGAGCGACTGCAGGTCGAACGACGAGTTGTTCTTCGCGTGCTCCTGGCCGGCGAGCACCTCGACGATCAGCACGCGTCCGTCCGGCCGCGCGGCCTCACCGCAGCGGCGCAGGATCGCCGTGGCGTTCTCGTCGTTCCAGTCGGTCAGCACCCGCGACACCAGCAGCACGTCGTAGCCGCGGGGCAGCGGGTCGAAGAAGCTGCCGCCGACGAACTCCGCGCGCCCGGTCAACCCGGCGTCGGCGAACGCCTGCTCGGCCTCGGGACGCACCGGCGGCAGGTCCAGCACGGCACCGGTCAGGTGCGGGTGTTTGAGCAGAATCTCCGACAGCAGGGCCCCGGTCCCGCCGCCGACGTCGAGCACCCGCCGCACCCCGGTCCAGTCGTACTCCGCGGCCACGGTCGGGCCGGTCTGCCAGGCGTGCCCGGCCATGATCGCGCCGAAGAACAGCCGCAGCCGTTCGTCGCGCTGGTAGTCCGCCCAGAAGTCGATGCCGTGCACCCGGCCGTACGCGGATTCGCCGGTGCGCACCGAATGCAGCATCCCGGTGTAGGCGAGGTCCATCTTCGCGCCCGGGCCGTCGATGTCGAGCCAGCGGCGCTGCCAGCGGTGCTCCGCACCGAGCAGTTCGCGCGACAGCGGCGTGAGACCGTAGGTGCCCGGTGCGGTTTCGGCGAACAGGCCGACGGACACCAGGTGTCGCAGCAGCCGCGCCAGCGAGTCCTTGTCGCACTCGGTCGCGGCGGCGAGCTCGGCGAGACCGGTGGTCCCCGCCTCGACCAGCTCGGGCAGCCGCAGCGCGACCGCGGTGCGGATCGCGAACGGGGTAGCCAGGTCCACGAGGCGGGCAAGCTCGGCTGCGGCGTCCTGCGGCATGGGCGTCCTTTCGACGGGGGAGTACGGGATCCGCCGGGAACGATCACCGGCACGGTCAGCGTGTCAGTCGAAAACAATTCCTGTCAACCATCACCCGCATTTCCTGGTTTTGTTCCGGAATGCTGCTCCACGCTGCCCGGAAACAGCAAGAAAATGGAGGAAGAATGACCGAGAACCGTTTCGACGTGCGTCCGGTGTCCGGTGCCCTCGGCGCGGAAGTGCGCGGTGTGCCGCTCGATTCGCTGACCGACGCCGATTTCGCCACGGTGCGGGAACTGCTCCTCAAGCACCTCGTGCTGTTCTTCCCCGACGCCGCGGGGCTCGAACCGGAGGCGCACAAGGCGTTCGGTCGCCGGTTCGGTGAACTGGAGGTGCACCCGTTCCTGCCGAAACTGCCTGGGCACGACGAGATCGTGGTGCTGGATTCCGACGAGGGCGCGCGCGCCGACGTCTGGCACACCGACGTCACGTTCAGCCCCGCCCCGCCGATCGCGTCGGTGCTGCAGCTCGTGGAGTGCCCACCGGCCGGCGGCGACACGATGTGGAGCAACCAGTACCTGGCCTACGAAGCGGTGTCCGCGCCGGTGCGCGACCTGCTCGACGGGCTCACCGCGGTGCACGTCTTCGAACACCCCAACGGCTCGTTCCGCAGCGAGGCCGAGCATCCTGTGGTGCGCACGCACCCGGAGACCGGCCGCCGCTCCCTGTACGTCAACCGCATGTTCACCCGCCGCATCCCGCAGCTGACCCCCGGCGAGAGCGACGCGCTGCTGAATCACCTGTTCGAGGTTTCCGAGAGCCCGCAACGGGTCTGCCGCTACCGCTGGGTGCCGGGCGCGGTCGCGGTGTGGGACAACCGCGTCACCCAGCACTACGCGGTCAACGACTACGCGGGCCGCCGGGTCGGACGCCGCGTCACGATCCTCGGCGACAAGCCGGTCGGCGAAGCACCCCGCTGGCCCCACCACGAGGCAGGAGCCCTGAGCGCTTCCACGAGCCGCTGAACCACCAGCGCGGCTCGGCGGTCCGGGCGACGCCGACGTCAAGGCATGAGGGTGCGGGCACTCCCAGCGCCGCGGGGGCGTTGGGAGTGCCCGCAGGTTTCACTCCTCGAGGAGGTCCTCGATCTGGATCGGGAGCTTGCGGACGCGGATGCCGGTGGCGTTGGCAACGGCGTTGGCGACGGCCGCCGCCATGCCGACCGTGCCGATCTCGCCCAGGCCCTTCGCGCCGACCGCGTTGTGCAGCGTGTCCGGGTACTCGACGAAGTGGACGTCGACCTCGGGGATGTCCGCGTTCACCGGGATCAGGTAGCCCGCGAAGTCACCGTTGGCCAGCCGGCCGTTCTCCTCGATCTCCAGGCCCTCGTGCAGCGCTGCCGACACGCCCCAGATCATGCCGCCCATGATCTGGCTGCGCGCCGTCTTCTCGTTGATGATCCGGCCGGCGTCGAACACGCCCAGCATGCGCGACACCCGAATCTCGCGGGTCCACCGGTGCACCCGGACCTCGCAGAACTGGGCGCCGAACGAGCTGAAGGAGTGCTTGGTCACCTCCTCGCCGGGTCCCGACGACCCGGTCGCGGAGATCGACGGGCGGTTCACCGCCCGCAGGAGCTCACCGAAGGTCATCGACCGGCCGTCGGCCAGCACGCGCCCGTCCGCGTAGGAGACCTCCAGGCCGTCGAACGGCGCCCCCGGGGACGACGCCAGGGCCAGCAGGTCGTCGATCACCTGGGCGGCGGCGATCACGATGGCCGAACCCGCGCTCGCCGTGGCGGTCGAGCCGCCGGACAAGCCACCGGGCGGCAACGCCGAGTCGCCCAGCCGCGGCGTGACCCTCTCCGGTGCGATGTCCAGCGATTCGGCACCCACCAGGGACAGCACGGTCAGCAGACCGGTTCCCGGGTCCGCCCCGGAGGTCGCGACCACCGCCGTGTCGTCCGCGTGCAGGGTGATCTCGACCGTGGCCGGGAACCGCAGGGCGGGGAACATCGCGGTGGCCGTGCCCATGCCCACCAGCCAGTCGCCGTCGGTCCGGCCCCGTGGTGAGCGGTTCGCCCAGCCGAACCGGGCCGCGCCGATGCGGAAGCACTCGTCGAGGTGCTTGCTCGACCACTGCAGGTCCTTGCCGGGCGGTGCGGTCGAGTTGTTGCGCAGGCGCAGCTCGATCGGATCCATCTCCAGCGCGACCGCGAGTTCGTCGATCGCGCTCTCCAGCGCGAACGACCCGGGCGCCTCGCCCGGCGCCCGCATGAACGTCGTCGGCGGGACGTGCAGCGGCACGATCTTCTGGCTGATGGCCAGGTTCTGCGTGGCGTACCACTCCCGCGAGGTGCCGTGCGAGGTCCGCTCGACGAAGGACCGGTCCACTGGTGTGCTGCACCACGAGTCGTGCCGCAGCGCGATCAGCGTGCCGTCGGTGTCCGCGCCGAGGGCGATCTTCTGCACCGTCGCGGCGCGGCCCGCGGTCGCCGTGAAGACCTGCTCCCGGGTGAGGACGGCCTTGACCGGGCGCCCGAGGTCCCTGGCCGCGGCCGCGGCCAGGAACGCCGGAGCGGACGTGCGGGCCTTGCCACCGAAAGCGCCGCCCACGAACGGGTTCACCGCGCGGACCGACGACGCTTCCACGCCCAGCGCGGCGGCCAGCTCCGCCGCCTGGAGGTCCGCGCCCTGGTTCCCGCTGTAGATGGTGAGGCCGTCGGAGTCCCACACCGCGACCGCGGAGTGCGGCTCCATCGCGGCGTGGTTCTGGGTCGCGGTGGTGTACGTCGCCTCGACGACCACCGGGCTCGCCGCCAGGGCGTCCTCAATGGACTCCACGTCGGGGGCGAGAACCTCCAGGGCCGCGGGCGAACCGTCCCAGGAGACCGGCGCCTCCTCGGCCGCGGCGAGCCCGTCCTCCAGCGAGGTCAGCACGGGCCGCTGCCGGTACGAGACCTCGACGAGCATCGCCGCGTCCCGGGCCTGCTCGAAGGTTTCCGCCACCACGAAGCCGATCGGCTGGCCGTAGTAGGTGACCTCCCTGTTCTGCAGCGGAACCCACGTCTTGCCGAACATCGAATCCGGCGTGTGCAGCTTGAGCGGGTCGAACGGCGAGTACACGCCGAGCACGCCCGGAGCGGTCTTGGCCGCCGTGACGTCCATGGCCTCGATCTCGCCGTGGGCGATGGTGCTGAGCACGATGTACCCGTGGACCATGCCGGGGAAGCTGTGGTCCGCCCCGTACTTGGCCCGTCCGGTGACCTTCACCGGACCGTCCAGCCGGTTGCTCATCAGCGGCTCCCCTCGGTCAGTTCGATCAGTGCGCGGATCACGGTCCGCTTCAGCAGGGACACCTTGAAGCCGTTGGCGGACAACGGCCTGGCGCCGTCGGCGGCCGCGGCGGCAGCGGTCTCGAAGGACGCCGGCGTCGCGGGCGCACCGCGCAGCGCCTCCTCGACCGCGGAGAGCCGCCACGGCACGGTCGCCACACCGCCGACCGCCACCCGGGCGTCGACGATGTGCGAGTCCCGCACGTCCAGCGCGACCGCGGCCGAGCACAGCGCGAACTCGTAGGACTGGCGGTCCCGGACCTTGACGTAGGTGGAGTGCGACGCCCAGTCTAGCCGCGGCACCAGGACCTCGGCGATCAGCTCGCCGGGTCGCAGGTCGTTCTCCACCTCGGGGGTGTCGCCCGGCAGGCGGTAGAAGTCGGCCAGCCGGACGGTGCGGCTCCCGGTGGCGCTGACCAGCCGGAGCTCCGCGTCGAGCGCGACGAGGGCCACCGCCAGGTCGCTGGCGTGCGTTGCCACGCACGCGTCGCTGGTGCCCAGCACGGCATGCATCCGGTTGGCCCCGGTGATCGCGGGACAACCGCTGCCCGGTTGCCGCTTGTTGCACGGCATGGCGACATGGCGGAAGTACGTGCAGCGGGTGCGCTGCAACAGGTTTCCGCCGATGCTGGCCATGTTGCGCAGCTGCTGGGAGGCGCTCTGCAGCAGGGCGCGGGTGACGGCCGGGTACACCCCGGGGTGCGCGGCGACGTCGCTCATCCGCTCCAGCGCGCCGATCCGCAGTCCGTCGCTGGTGTCGATGCCCCGCAACGGCAGCTCGTTGATGTCCACCACGTGCTGTGGTGTCAGCACGTCGAGTTTCATCAGGTCGACGAGCGTGGTCCCGCCGGCCAGGAACGCGCCGGGCGAGGTGAGCGCGGCTTCGATGGTGGTGGGTCGGGTGAGTTCAAAGGGACGCATCGGCCTGCCTCGCTTGTTCGACTGCCGCGATGATGTTCGGGTAGGCCGCGCAGCGGCAGAGGTTGCCGGACATGAACTCCCGGACGTCCTCGACGCCCTGTTCGACCGCGGCGACCGCCGACATGATCTGCCCGGACGTGCAGAATCCGCACTGCAGCGCGTCCTGGTCGACGAACGCCTGCTGGACCGGGTGCAATCGGTCCTCGGTGGACAGTCCTTCCACCGTCGTTACCGGCTGCCGCACGGTGGCGGCCAGGGTGAGGCAGGACAACACGGGCCGGCCGCCGACGTGCACCGTGCAGGCGCCGCACTGGCCCCGGTCGCAGCCCTTCTTCGGGCCGGTGATACCGAGGCGCTCCCGCAGGGCGTCCAGCAGCGTCACACCGGGGTCGATGCTGAGCTGTTCGGTCCGGCCGTTGATATCGAGTGAGATGTCCACTGGGTCTCTTTCCCGCGGATCGTCCGCGTAGGAAGCCTGACGGCGTGGCTGCGGTGGTGGCTGCGCCGAACCCACCGCGAGATGAAACGGATATTTATCCGCTTCACGATCTGAGACTAGCGGATGACAATCCGCTTCGCAACGAGCGCGCACCGGCGCCGCTCGGGCCCGAGCGGCGCCGTGCATTACATTCAGGCCGGACGAGGCAGACGACCGGGGAGGGACGATGACGACGGGATCGGTCAGCCCCCGGCGTGCGGACACCCGGCGCAACCACGAGCGCATCCTCGCGGCGGCGGCGAAGTCGCTGGCCTGCTCGAGCGAGGTCTCGTTCAACGCCATCGCCAAGCAGGCCGGGGTGGGCGTCGGCACGGTGTACCGGCACTTCCCGACGCCCGAAGCGCTCATCCTGGCGGTCTACCAGCGCGAGCTGCGGCATCTCGTCGAGGTCGTGCCGAGCCTGCTGGAGAAGCACACCCCGGAACAGGCGTTCCGGGTGTGGACGACCGACCACCTGGCGCACTACATGATGACCAAGCGGGGACTGGCCAAGGCGCTGCGCGCCGCGACGGCCGCCCAGGGCGAACTGCCCGTCGTCAGTGCCCACGAGAGCATGGTCGGCGCGGTCGCCACCCTGCTGGAGGCCAACGTCGCGGCCGGCACCGTCCGTGCCGACCTGGACCCGGAGACCGTCCTGCGCGGACTGGGCGGCCTGCTGTTCCTCGACCCGGGCGGGGACTGGCGGAGCCAGGCCGAAAGCCTCACCGACCTGCTGTGGTGGGGCATCCGCGCGGAACGCGACGAAGCGTGAGCGGATCGAGTCGCCGGATTCCCGTGCCTCGACTGTCCTGTTCGGACTCCGTGCTCTCGCTCGCGTCGGCATGACCGGGAAGCCGCTGATGCGTCGGGGTGTTGCGGCCTTCCCGGGGTCCCACTGGATCTCCGCAGCGCGGTTTCACGGCGGGGTAAAGGTCCTGAGGTTCTCCAGGGTGTCGGTGAGGCCCGCCCAGGCCATCTCGGTGTCGGTGGTGCGGAGGTGCGGGCTGCGGAACCACTCAAGGAACTCGGCGAGGTCGGTGAGGCTCCAGCGCAGGCGGTACAGCGCCAGCGCCGCCGGGTCCGGGTCGTTGCCGGTGAGCTCGGCGTAGTGGCCGAGCGCCGCGGGATCACCGGAGAGCAGGGCGAGGTCGCGTTCGGGCACGGCAAGCCCGACGGTGTCCCAGTCGATCAGCAGGAGGTGGCCGTCCTCGGTGCGCAGGAGGTTTCCGGGATGCGGTTCGCCGTGCGTGACGACCTGCGGCCTGCCGCTGCGCCGGACCTGCTCGGCCAGGCGGTCGAAATCGGCCAGGCGCGTGCGGAGCAGCTCCTCCGCGTCGACCACGAGCTTACGGGCGGGTTCGGCGAACGGGCCGCCGGACCAGGGGGCGGACAGCTCAGCGAGGGTGTTCTCCAGGTCGGCCCGTCCCGGTGGGTCCAGCACGGTGGCCGGAGTGGATGCCGGCGGTGCGCTGCGGTGCAGCCGGGCGAGCAGCCCGAGGACCTGGTCCCGCTCCGCGCCGGGCAGCTCCTGGCGGAAGTCGCCGGACTGGCCCGCGATGCGGGGGAAGACGCTGAGCGCGAACCGGTCGTCCAACGCGACCACGGGCGATCCGCCGCGCGAGCGCCGCGGTGCCACCACGAAGTCCAGGCCGTCGCGCTCGCGCAGGGTGGCCGCGGTTTCCATGGCCTCGCGCAGGCCCGCACACGCCGTCTCGGCAGTCGGTCCACAGTGCTGCTTGTGCGTCAGGTCGGAGACCGTGACGAACCACTGCCCGCCGTCATCGCCGGTCACGTGCCAGTGGTGGTCGCCGAAACCGACCGGGGCATAGGACATCGTGGTCGCCACGATGCCGAAGTGCTCGGCGAGCCCGATCGACAGGTCTTCGTCGTCGACGTTGTCCGGACGGGTCTCCACGCCACCACGCTAGCAGTCGAACTGCGCACAACGCCCGCGGTTTTCGGTCGTCGACGTTGGTCATGGTGCTCTGGACTGGTCGAAGGTGCCGTCGATGATCAGACCACCGTCGACCGGCAGCAGCACGCCGGTGATGAAGCCGGCGGCAGGGGAGACGAGGAAGCCGATTGCCGCGGCGATGTCCTCCGGGGTGGCGAGCCGCCGCAGCGGGGTGCGGTCCAGCAGAGCTCGTTCGTCCAGGGTGCCGGCCCGGAAACCGGAACGGACCATCTCGGTGTCGACATACCCCGGCGCGACCGCGTTGACCCGGATCCCGTGCGGTCCCCACTCGGCGGCGAGAGTCCGCGTCATGCCGACGACGCCGGTCTTGGCGGCGGCGTAGGCCACGCGGCGGGGCAGCCCGAGCGTCGCGGCGACCGACGCGATCGTGACGACCGAGCCGCCGGTTCGCCGGAGGTGCTCGAACGCCGACTGCGCCAGCAGGAAGCTGCCGGTCAGGTGGATGTCGAGGTGCCGCCGCCAGACGTCCGCCCCGAGCTCGGTGGCCGGTGCCCGCACCAGGTTGCCCGCACCGCACACCACGGCATCGATCCGGCCGGACGAGCGGGCCACCAGCCCGGTGGCCCGCAGCACCTCCGCCTCGTCGGAGACGTCGCAGCGGATACCGAGGTGACCGCCGTCGACCGGGAACTCCGCGTCGAGCTGCTCGGCCCGCTGCTCCGCGCCGTCGCCGTTCACGTCCAGGACGGCGATCCGCCACCCGTCACGGGCGAGTTGCGCCGCGGTCGCGGCACCGATCCCCTGGGCCGCGCCGCTCACCACGGCCGTGCGCCGCGGATCGCCGGTCATGACAGTTCCTCGGCGATCGCGGTGACCTGAGCGGCGACCGCTTCGGCCGACAACCCGTACCGGTCGAGGAGGTAGTCGTTCGACCCGGACTCGACCCAGGTGTCCGCGAGGCCGATCCGGCGCACCGGGACGGGGCGCGGTCCCCCGGAGACGATCTCGGCGACGAGCCCGCCCAGACCGCCGAACGTGGAGTGGTCCTCGACAGTGACGACGTAGGGCGCGTCGCCGATCGCCTCGATCAGGGACTGCTCGTCGAGCGGTTTGATCGTGGGCAGGTGCAGCACCCGCAGGTCCAGGCCGTCGGCCGCGGCCAGCTCGGCGGCCTGCAGCGTCCGAGCGGTCTGGGACCCGGTGGACACCAGAACCGCGGTGGTGCCGGAGCGCAGCTCGCGGACGGCGCCCAGCTCGAACCCGGCCGGTGGGAGGTCGGGGCCCGGGTCCCGGGCCACCCGCAGGTAGACCGGTCCCTCGTACGCGGTCGCCCAGCGCGTCATCGCGGCGCATTCGGCGGCGTCGCCCGGCGCCAGCACCACCATCCCCGGCATCGCACGCATGATCGCCAGATCGGCGTGGTCGTGGTGGGACTTGCCGGCCATGCCGAAGCAGATCCCGGTGTACCCGGCCGCGATCTTCACGTTGGCGTTCGTCTGCGCGACGAGCATCCGGATCGGGTCCAGGGCGCGGTGGGAGAAGAAGACACCGAACGAGGACAGCCACGCAATCATGCCCGTGGTGGCCAGCCCGGCCGCGGCCCCCACCAGGTTCTGCTCGGCGATCCCCATCTGCAGGAACCGGTCGGGGTACGCCGCGGCGAACTTGTCCGCCTTCGTGCTGGTGCCGAGGTCGCCGTCGAGCACCACGAGTTCGGGCACGTCCCGGCCGAGCTCGACCAGCGCGGTGCCCCACGCCTCCCGCATCGCGATGCTCATGCCGGTACTCCTTCGCCGTGATCGGTCGTCGTCTCGCGCAGTTCGGCCAGCGCCCGGGCCAGCTGCGCGTCGTCGGGGGCACCGGTGTGCCACCTGATCGACATCTCCATGAACGAGACGCCGGCTCCCTTGCGGGTGTGCGCGATGATCATCGTGGGCGGGTCCGTGGGGTCGGCGGTGCGTGTCCGCGCCAGCGCTGACCTGATCTCGGTGATGTCGTTGCCGTCGATGTCGACCACCCGCCAGCCGAGCCCACCGAACGTGGCGGCGAGGTCAGCCCCGGCCCAGGGGTCGCGCCGGTCTCCGCGCTCGCCGGCGCGCGGTGGCCAGCCGTACTGCTGAAGGCCGTTGTGATCCAGGATCGCGGTGAGCCGCCCGAGCCGGTAGCGCGGCGCGATGTGCAGCGCCTCCCAGGTCATGCCCTCCTGCAGCTCGCCGTCGCCGAGCAGCACGAAGGTGCGGGCGTGCGAGGTGCTGGCGGGTCCGCCGAGACGGGCGCCCAGCGCCATGCCGACGCCCGCGGACAACCCCTGCCCCAGCGAGCCCGTTGACATCTCGATGCCGGGCAGCTTGGTCATGTCGGGATGCATCTGCAGGCGCGACCCGCCCTGGTCGAACGTGGTCAGCTCCGCCTCGTCGAAGAAGCCGCGCATCGCGAGCACCACGTAGAGGCCGAGGGCGCAGTGCCCCTTCGACAGAACGAACCGATCCCGGGACGCATCGTGCGGTGCGGCCGGGTCGATGCGCAGCTCGTCGAAGTACAGGCTGACGAGCAGATCAGCCGCCGACATCGACCCGCCGACGTGCCCGGCACCCACGTGGTGTGCGGTCCGGAGGATCAGTTCGCGCGCTCGCGCGGCGAGGTTCCGGAGCTGCTCGTCGCTGTACCGGATCGAGAGAACACCTGTCATGACTGGATTCCTTCGCGGTCCACTGCGGACTCCGGATCAGAGTCTGATGACGAACGTCTTGGTCTGCGTATAGGCGTTCATCGCCTCGATGCCCTTCTCGCGGCCGTACCCCGATTTCCGGAATCCGCCGAACGGCAGCTCCACACCGCCGCCCGCACCGAACGCGTTGACGTACACCTGCCCGGCCTCGATGGCGCGGGCCGTCGTCAGGGCATTGCTGAGGTCGCGCGTCCACACCGCCCCCATCAGCGCGTAGTCGGTGCAGTTCGCGAGCCGGATCGCGTCCTGCCGCTCGGTGAAGGTCATGACCGCGAGAACCGGGCCGAACACCTCCTGCTGCGCCAGCGGACTCATCGGATCCACACCGTCAACGATGGTCGGCAGGAAGTACGCGCCGTCGGCGAGGTCGGGCTCCTGCGGTGCCCGGCCGCCGACCAGCACCTCCCCGGTAGCCAGCTCGTCGAGAAACCCCCGCACCCTGGCCTGCTGCTTGGCGCTGATCAACGGGCCGAGATCGGGGTCGTCGACACCAGCCCCGATCCGGACCCGGGTGAAGCGCTCCACCAGCTTCGCCACCAGCTCATCGTGCACCTGCTCCGCCACGATGAGGCGCGAACCGGCCGAGCAGGTCTGCCCGGCGTTCTGCAGGATCCCCCGGGTGATCGCGTCCGCCGCCTCGTCGAGCGCCGCGTCGGCAAAGACCACGTGGGCCGATTTCCCGCCCAGCTCCAGCACCACGGGCGTCACGCGGTCCGCGCCCGCCCGGGCCACCTCGGCGCCCACCCGCGTCGAACCGACGAAACCGATGTGGCGCACCCCGGGATGCGCGGTCAGCGCCGCGCCCGCTTCGACGCCGTACCCCGGCACCACGTTGATCACGCCGGCCGGAATGCCCACCGCCGCGGCGAGTTCGGCGATCCGGACCGCGGTGCGCGGAGTCTCGTCGGCAGGCTTGACCACCGAGCAGTTCCCGGTCGCGATGGCCGGCGCAACGCCCCGGGCGAACAACTGCATCGGGTAGTTCCAGGCCACGATGTGCCCGGTGACGCCGAACGGCTCGCGCGTGGTGAACGCGTGGACGCCAGGCTGCACGGGAATGGTGTCGCCGTAGTAGCTGTCGATGGCGTGCCCGTAGAACCGGAAGTAACGAGCGCACACCGCCGCGTCCGTTCTGGCCTGGGTGAGCGGCTTGCCGGTGTCCTCGCTCTCCAGTCGGGCCAGTTCCTCGGTGTGCGCACCGATCGCGTCGGCCAGCCCGGTCAGCAGCGCCGCGCGCTCGGCGGGAGGGGTGTCGTTCCAGGCCGGTTGCGCCGCCCAGGCGGCCTGCACGGCCGCGTCGATCTCCCCGGCGCCGGAACGGATCACGGTGCCGAGCGGCTTGCCGGTGGCCGGGTCGATGTTGTCGTACGCGGCGGACCCCGCGACGTGCAGACCGGCGATGAAGGCAGGGGTGTGCGTCACGAACTGCTCCTCTTCGGAGGGGGACTAGGCTGCGTCCGCTTCGGTGTAGAGATCGCGGTCCCGCGTTTCCGGGGTGCGGACGGTGGCGATGAGCGAGACGACGGTGACGGCCATCATCAGGATCGCGACCGGGACCCAGCTGCCGGACGCCCACGCGACCAGCGCCGAGCAGACCAGCGGGCCGGTGCCGCCGACCATCGAGGCCATCTCCCGGCCCAGCGTGACGCCCGCGTACCGGTACCGGGAGCCGAAGATCTCCGGCAGGAAGGCCGCCTGAGCGCTGACCGATCCCTCGGCCGCGAACACGAAGCCGAGGACGATCACCAGCGCGATCAGTACCGGGTGGCCGGTGTCGAGCAGCAGGTACGACGGCACCGGCATGGCGATCATGCCGACCGCGACGACGGTGAACGCGCGGCGCCGGCCGATCCGGTCGGACAGCCAGCCGAAGAAGTAGGCCGCGGGCATCCCGGCCAGCGCGCCGACGAGCAACGACTGCGTGAAGACCGACTTGTCCACCTGGACCTCGGCCACCAGGTAGCTGCCCAGGAACACCTGGTAGATGTAGGAGTTGATGCTCACCCCGACGACCATGGCGAAGACCCGGAGCACGTTGCGCCGGCTGTTGCGCCAGACGTCCTTGATGGGCGAGGTCTCGACCGCGGCCTGCTTGCGGGTCTCGGTGAACACGTGCGAGTCCCGCAGTGTGCGCCGCAGCACGAAAGCCAGGACCGTCACGGCCGCCGAGCTGAAGAAGACCAGCCGCCAGCCGTGGGAAACCAGGTCTTCCTCCGGCATGAGCTGCACGACCAGCCAGACCAGCGCGCCGAGTGCCGTGCCACCGGACGCTCCGACCCAGACCATGGCCGCATTGCGGCCACGCCGCCCCTCCGGCGCGGTCTCGGTGAGCAGGACCGTGCCGCCGGCCATCTCGGCCCCCGCGCCGAAGCCCTGCGCACAGCGCAGCAGCACCAGCAGGACCGGTGCGACAAAGCCGATGGAGGCGTATCCCGGCAGCAGGCCGATCGCGAACGTCGCCGTCCCCATCAGGGCCAGCGTCGCCACCAGCACCCACTTGCGGCCCAGCCGGTCACCGAACCGGGAGAAGAACAGGCCGCCCAGCGGGCGGGCGAAGAAACCGACGGCATAGGCAGAGAAACTGCCGAGGTAGCCGACCGTCGCACTGACGTCGGGGAAGAAGACGGTGTTGAAGACCAGGGCTGACGCCGTGCCGTAGATGACGAAGTCGTACTGCTCCAGCGCGGTGCCGATCAGTCCGGCCCAGCGGGCACGTCGTTGGTTGTGGTGCATCTCGGCCGCGCCGGGCTCTGTGGGCGCGCCGGTGGGTAATCCAAACAAGACGATCTTCTCCGTTGAAGTCGTGGATGTCGCGTGGCATCACGTGGCGGTAGGGGGAGCGGTGCACGAGTCGGCGGGCTCGAAGGTGGTGGGTAGCTGGACGGTGCGGGCGGGTTGGCCGTCGAGCGCGGCGAGCAGCAGATCGGCGCTGAGGCGGCCGATCTCCTGGACGTCCCGGCGGATGGTGGCCAGCCTGGGGCGGACGAACGCGGCCATCGGCACCTCGTCGCAGGTGACCAGGCTGACGTCGCGCGGCACCTCGACGGGCAGCTCCGCCAGGGCGGACAACACGCCCACCAGGATCTGGTTGCTGCCCGCGATCAGGGCGGTCGGCCGATCCGGCCGGCTCATCAGGTTGTAGGTCTGCTTCGCGCCGTGCTCGCTGCTGAAGTCACCCGACACGACCTGCACCCGGAGATCCGGTGCGGCCGAGGCGATCTCCCGCAGCGCCCTCGCGCGTTCGCGGGACGGGCGCACGGTCGGCGAGCCGTTCACCAGACCGATCGAGCGGTGCCCCAGCGCGACGAGGTGCTCGACCGCGGCGGTCAGTCCGGTGGCGTGGTCGAAGCGCGCCGCCGAGGCGTCGGCGAGTTCGGGGATGTCCCGGTCGACGAGCACGATCGGCACGCCCGCGGCCGTCAGCTGCCGCACCGTCTCGGGGTGCTGCTCGTCGGTCACCGACACCAGCAGGCCGTCCACCCGCCGCTGCTGCAGCCGGCGCAGGTGCTCGACCTCGAGGTCCGGGTCGTGCAGCGAGCTCATCATCAGCAGGGAGTAGCCCCGCTTCTCGAGCCTGGTCTCCGCGGCGTGCGCGATCTCGGAGAACAGGGGGTTGCGGATGTCGCTGAGCGGGAAGCCGATCGTCATCGTCGCGCCCGTGCGGATGCTCTGCGCGGCGAGGTCGGGCACGTACCCGAGTTCCTCGATCGCCCGGAGCACCCGCTCGCGCATCTTGTCGCTCACGTCCGGGTGCCCCGAGATGACCCGCGACACGGAGGAGACCGCGACTCCCGCGTGCTGCGCGACCTCCCGGATTACCGGACGACGCGGCTTCGCACCGCGCATCCCCAGGCTCTTGTCCGCCATGTCACCCCCCGAGGTCGATGCGGTGCCGGCCCACGTAGTCCTCGTCGAGCCGCCAGCCCAGCCCGGGTGCGTCGGAGAGCTGGAGCTTGCCGTCGACGAGCGGCCGTTCGGACTCGATCAGGTGCCACCAGAACGGATCGCGGTCCGGGTGGAAGCATTCGGCGTAGGTGCCGTGCGGCTGGCTCGCCAGCAGGTGCGCCGCGATGTGCGGTTCTTCGTGGTGCCCCATCTCCACGTCGTAGGCCAGGGCCACCGCCGCCGCGCGCCGCCACGCGGTCGGCCCACCGGACCAGGAGGCGTCGAAGTTGCAGACGTCGATCGCCCCGGCCTCCATCAGGTCGCGGCAGCCGCTCGGGCTGTGTTCGCTCTGCCCGGCGGCGATCGGAATCCGGCACCTGGTCCGCACGTCGCGCAGTGAGCGCCGGTCGTTGTGCCACCGCACCGGTTCCTCGAACCACCGGATGTCGAGGTCCTCGACCCGCCAGGCGAACTCCAGGGCCTCGGCCACCTCATAGCCCTGGTTGGCGTCGACGGTGATGATGAAGTCGTCCCCGGCGGCCTCGCGGACCAGGGCGACGCGTTTCGCGTCGACCTCCGGTGTGGCTCCGCCGACCTTGAACTTCACCCCGGCCAGCCCGCGCTCGCGGTAGAACGCGATCTCGTCGGCGATTGACCCCAGCGGTTCCCCGTAGTAGCCGCCGATCGCCATCAGCTCGACCTCGCGTCGGTATCCGCCCCACAGCCGGTGCAGCGGCATCCCGAGCGCCTTGCCGACGGCGTCCCAGATCGCGCTGTCCACACCGGCGAGCGCCACCAGGCCGAGCCGGCGGTCGCGCAGGATGTCGAAGGTCGCCGGGTAGGCGAGTTGCCAGCACCGTTCGGTGGCGAAGGCGTCCTCACCGAGGAGCTTCGGTTCGATCTCCCGCTTGATGATCGCGGCGATCGCGGCCAGGGCGCCGTCCTCGTCGCCCACGTATGCCTCGCCGGTGATCCCGTCGGCCGTGCGCACGCGGGTGATCAGCGTGGCCCGGTGGGTCATCCGGTAGTAGCTGCCCTTGAACTCGCGGGGCAGGGGTGCGCGCACCCCCACGACCTCGATGCCCGTGATGGTCAGGCCAGCGAGCTGCGCGCGGGCATCTCGCTGCTCGACAGGGGTCCCGACGCTCGTCATCCGCGCTCCATTGCCGGGTCCCGGCGGGCCGGTCGGGGTGGTGGACCGGCCGTTTGCCGAGACGGGAATCGGTTCTGGTATCGATTCCAGAAACTAGGGGCCCGACTCGGCGGCGTCAAGGCCCGAAGTCCGAGGGGCGTTCCTGGGGACGACGCCGGACTTACTCCGGGCGCGGTGGCCCGGAGGTCTCCCGGATGACGAGGCGGGCCGGGGTCACGATTTCCTCGCCCGGTGCGGGGTTCTCCGCGCGCCTGATGGCTCGTTCCACCGCGGTCCGCGCGAGCTGGGCGGCGTCCTGGCTGACCGACGTGAGCTGGACCGTGGCCAGGGCGGCCATCCGGGTGTTGTCGAAGCCGACGACCGAGATGTCGTCGGGAACTGCGATCCCCCGCGAGCGCAGGGTGTGCAGCAGGCCGAACGCCATCATGTCGTTGTGCGTGCAGATCGCGGTGGGCAGCGGTTCGCCGGAGTCGAGGATGCGGGTCGCGGCCGCGATCCCGGACTCCTCGGTGGAGTCCCCGCTGAGCACGCGGGCGTGCTCGCCGAGTCCCCGCGTCCGCATCGCCTCGAGGTAGGCCGCGCGGCGGACGGCGGCCATGGCGGTGGTCCCGCCGTCGACGTAGGTGATGTGGCGGTGTCCGAGGCCCACGAGGTGGTCGACGACGTCGGTGACGCCCTGGCGGTCGTCGGAGTGCACGGAGTCCACCGCGCCGACCCGCAGTTCCGAGCCGATGGTCACCACCGAGGCGCGGGTGCTCAGGTCCGCCAGCTGCGACTCGTCGAGCGCGGGGCTGATGAGGATCAGGGTCTCGCACCGGTCGCGCAGCAGGTCGTCGACGGCCTCGGATGCCGAGCGGGTCGGGGTGGTGGCGCTGAGCAGCAGGTCGTAGCCGCAGCGGTCGGCGGCGCGGTAGAGGTTGTCGATCACCTCCGCCTGGAAGGTCTGGTTGACCGCGAAGGTCACGCCGAGCAGCCGTGACTGCTGCTCGCGCAGCAGGCGGGCGCGCTGGTCGGGCCGGTAACCGAGGCGTTGCGCGGCGTCGAGGATGCGCAGCCGGGTCTGCTCGGAGACCCCGGGTTCGCCGCGCAGGGCGACCGAGACCGAGGACACCGAGGTGCCCGCGGCACGTGCCACGTCGACGATCGTGGGTTTCCCGGTCTTCCTGGCCATCTCCACCTGCCTCTCGGACGCCGTGGGCCCGTACGGCTGCGGACAAGGTAGCCGGTGAACGACTTGTGACTATGTCTTGACATAAGCACCATGGCAGGCATAGTGTCTGCCATCACACGCTACCGGAACGTTCCGGTAGCTGTCCGGAACATCTCCCCGGGCGCGGTACCGGCCGTTGTCCGGTGGGCCGGCGCTCGAAGACTCCACCGGACCAGAGCTTTTCCCAACGGGCGCACCGTTGGGCAACCCCAGCAGGAGGACGCGCAAGCATGTCGAAGCAACCACTGTCCGTAGCGGTCATCGGGGCAGGCATGGCCGGGCGCAGCCACGCGGCGGGCTACCGGCAGGTCAACACCGTCTTCGGCGAGGGACTCCCGCCGATCCGGCTGGCCGCGATCGCCGACGTCAACACCGAGCTGGCCGAGGACGCCGCGCGCCGGTACGGCTTCGAGAATGCGGTCGCCGGCTGGGAGGAGATCGTCGAGGACCCGTCGATCGACGCGGTGAGCATCGTGGTCGGCAACGACCTGCACCGCCCGATCGCCGAAGCCCTGGTGCGCGCCGGGAAACACGTCCTGTGCGAAAAACCGCTCGCCGGCTCGATGGCCGACGCTGAGGCGATGGTCGCCGTGGAGCGGTCCGCCGAGGTGGTGACGGCCGTGGGCTACACCTTCCGCCGGTCCCCGGCGATCGCGGCCATCCGCGACCACGTCCAGGCTGGTGAGCTGGGCGAGACGACGCTGTTCAACGGCCGCTACTGGTGCGACTACGCCACCGACCCGCGTGGTCCGCTGAGCTGGCGGTACAAGGGTGGGCCCGGCAGCGGTGCCCTGGGGGACATCGGTGCCCACATCATCGACGTGGGCGAGTTCGTCTGCGGGCCGATCGAGTCGGTCTCGGGTGCGGCGCTGTCGACGACGATCCCGAAGCGGCCGCTGCCGCTGGGCGCGGTCGTCGGGCACAACGCCGCGCCGGTCAGCGACGAGGTCGGGGAGGTCGAGAACGAGGACACGGCCGTGTTCACCGCGCGGTTCCGCTCCGGGCTCACCGGCGTGTTCTCCGTGTCGCGCACCGCGTTCGGCATGCCCAACGGGCTGGGCTTCGACGTCTGCGGGCTGTCCGGCCGCGCCTCGTTCGACTGGCACCGACCCGCTGAGTACGTCTTCGACGACGCCCAGCCGGAGGCCCGCACCCGCGGCGCCCGGCAGGTCATCGCGGGGCCGCAGCTGCCCTACTTCGCCGGCGGGTACCCCATGCAGGCGCCGGGCAACGGCGGCGGCAACGCCGAGATGTTCGTCTACCAGTGCCGGGCGTTCCTCGACCAGATCGTGGGGACACCGGACCCGCTGCCCGCGTGCGCGTCCTTCGCCGACGCGCTGCACACCATGCGCGTCATCCAGGCCGTGGTCGCCTCCGCCCAGGCTGGTGGCGCGCCAGTCGACGTCTCCTGAAGTTCCTTCCTCCACACGACGAAAGGCCCTCACCATGCCACTCAAACTCGGTGCCTACACCGCCTGCCTGCACGACCGGCCGCTGGCCGATGCACTCGACTTCCTCAAGGCCAACGGGCTGACCTCGGTGGAGGTCAACACCGGCGGCTTCCTGCCCGCCCCGCACTGCCCGGTGGACCTCCTGCTCGCCTCGGAGAAGGCCCGCAAGGACTACCTGGCCACCTTCGCCTCGCGGGGCATGGAACTCACCGGCCTGAACTGCAACGGCAACCCGCTCAACCCGCTGCCCGGGGTGGGGCCGAAGCACGCCGAGGACCTGCGCCGCACCATCCGGCTCGCCGGACTGCTCGGCGTCAGGAACGTGGTGACCATGTCGGGCACCCCCGGCTCCGATCCCGACGCGAAGTACCCGTCCTGGGTCGTCAACCCCTGGGACGGGGTCTACATGGACGTCCTGGACTACCAGTGGGGCGTGGCCGCGGAGTTCTGGACGGAGATCGACGCGCTCGCCCGCGCCAACGACGTCCGGGTCGCCATCGAGATGCACCCGCACAACGTGGTCTTCTCTCCCGTCACGCTGACCAGGCTGGTGGAACTGATCGGGGCCACCAACGTGGGCGCCGAGATGGACCCGTCGCACCTGATGTGGCAGGGCATGGACGTCGTCGCCAGCATCCGCTACCTCGGCCCGCTGGTGTTCCACGCCGCGGCCAAGGACGCCATGATCTGTCCCGGCGTCGACGTCCGCGGCGTGCTCGACACCTCCTACACCCGGGTCCCCGCCGACAATCCCAACAAGGTCCCCACCGGCATCGGCTACTGGTGCAACTCCTGGCCGGCCAACCCCGCCTGGAAGTTCGTCGCCGTCGGCATCGGCCACGACACCAGCTACTGGGCCGAATTCCTCGCCGCACTCGCCGAGATCGACCCGGACATGGCCGTCAACATCGAGCACGAGGACGCCGCCTACTCCCAGACCGAAGGACTCGCCCTGGCCGCCAAGAACCTCCACGCGGCCGCCGCCAAGCTCTGACGCGTTCCGGCCGGCGAGGCGGTTCCCGGGTCGCCGTGTCTCATATGGACTGGCCTTCCCGCCCGCCGGCCCACCAAAGAGGAAAGGACTCCGGGATGTTGTGTTGCCCGGCAAAGCAGACCCCACTCGAGATCCACCACGTGTCGTTGATGGTGCACGACCTCGACGATGCGCTGGACTTCTACACGGGCGTGCTGGGCCTGCGCCTGCGCACCGACCGTCCCGCGTCAGCCGGGCGCGGCGCCTGGCTGGACGTGGGCGGTCACCAGATCCACCTGATCGAGGGCACGCCGCCCCCGGCGCTCGGGCAGCACTTCGCGCTGCGGACCGCAGACCTGGACGCGGAGCGGGAACGGCTCCTGCGCCGCGGGGTGCCGGTGAGCGAAGCGGTCACCATCGGCACCGCGCGCCAGGCCTTCCTGCGGGACCCTTCGGGCAACCAGATCGAACTGCACGAAACGGCGTCGTCCCGCGCCGAACCCTGAAAACGACCAGCTGGCAGGGAGAACTCCCCCGTGAAGATCGCACTCGACCCGTACATGTTCCGGTCCACCCCGCTGCTCGAACTGCCCCGCCTGGTGGCCGAGCTCGGCTTCGAGTGGATCGAGCTGTCGCCCCGCGACGATGCGCTGCCCTTCTTCACCCACCCCCGCATCGACGACGCCACGGTCCGTAGGTTCCGGGCGGAACTGGACGCCGCCGGAGTCGGTGTCGCCTCCGTGCTGCCCCTCTACCGTTGGTCCGGTCCCGACGAGGACGACCGGAAGGCCGCCGTCCGCTACTGGAAGCGCGCCATCCAGATCACCGTCGACCTCGGCGTGGACGTGATGGTCTCCGAGTTCAACGGCCGACCCGAGGCGCCGGAACGCAGCGAGGCCGGGTTCTGGCGGTCGATGGAGGAGCTGCTGCCCATCTTCGAGCGCGAGGGCATCTCGCTCAAACTGGAGCCGCACCCGGACGACTTCGTCGAGGACGGCCACGCGGCGGTGGACCTGGTGCGCGGGATCAACTCGCCCAACGTGCAGTTCCTGTACTGCGCCCCGCACACCTTCCACATGGGCAACGACGCGCCCGGGATCATGAAGCACGCCGGGGACCTGCTCACCCACGTGCACCTGGCCGACACGTTCGACCACACCGCGTCCTCCGGGCTGCGCTACATCGTCAACCCTCCCGGCTCGCCGGCCCGCGTCCACCAGCACCTCGACATCGGCCAAGGCGAGGTTGACTGGGATGAGTTCTTCAGCAATCTCAGGGCCAACGACTTCGACGGCATCATGGTCTCGTGCGTCTTCGCCTGGGAGGACCGCGCCCGCGAGTCCACCGCGACCATGCGCGCCAAGATCGACGAGTACGTCACCCGGTACTGGTGAGCCCGGGACCCGTGAGGTCCACGCCGCTGCGGCCCCGCCGACCAGGACCGGGCCGCAGCGGCGCTCCGCACCCTTCGGGACAGCGGCTACGGGGCCGTGGTGGCCTCCCGGCCGTAGCGGTCCTCGATTGTTCGCGTGACGCGGTCAGCTCCGGCCCAGCGCAGCGACCACGTCCAGGTACCGCTGGCGCTGCACCGGCCAGGACAGCGGGCGGACCACCTCGGATGCGCGTTGGGCGTACTTGTGGGCCAGCTCGGGTTCGTCGTGCAACCGGCGGAGCGCTCGGGCGAGGTCCTGGGCGTTGCCCGACTCGAAGGGCTCGAAGCAGCCGTCGCCGAAGGTCTCCTCCACCGATGTCGTGATCGATACGACCATGGGGGTGCCCAGGGCGATGAAGTCGAACATCTTCCCGGCCAGCGTGAGATCGCGGAACGGGTCCCGCTTCATGGCGACGACCCCGACGTCGGCGGCGGCGAGCTCGGCCACCAGCTGGTCCAGCGGCACGAACCCTTCGCTGAACCACACGTGGTCGGCCACGCCGAGGTGTTCGGCGAGGGCGCGCAGTTCTGCCCGCTGGGATCCGGTCCCGAAGATCCGCAGGCACAGGCCCGGGATCTCCTCGGCCAGCAGCGCGACCGCCTCGATCGCGGTGTCCAGGCCGTACTGCGGCTCGATGGTGCAGTGGCTGATGAGCACGAAGCGGTTCGGGTCCCGTTCCGCGCGCGGGAACCGGTCGGGATCGAAGACCCGTTCGTCCGCCCCGTCCATGACGACGGTGAGCTTGTGCGCCGACGCGCCGCGCGCCACGAACGTGCGGCGCATCGGTTCGGTCACGGTGATCGTCGCGTCGGCGAAGCGGATGCTCCACCGCTCCAACGCCGCGATCAGCCGGACGAGCGGGCGCTTGCGCCCCGGGCCGAAGCGCGTGGCGAAGAACTCCGGCATGGGCTCCTGCACGTCCAGCAGCACCCGGGCCCCGGTCAGCTTCGGCAGCAGCGCCACGAAAACCAGCGCGTCCGGGACCGAGTTGACCTGGACCACGTCGAAGCGGCGCCGTGCGTGCAGCGCGGCGACGATCGCGGTCGCCAGCAGGAAGAACAGCCCGTACTCGAACAGCAGCCGCACGATTCCGGCGCCGGTGTCGTGCCGCAACGGCACCCGGCGGATCGTCAGCCCCGGTCCGCGCTCGACAGCGGGCTTGCCGGGTTCCTTCAGGCAGACGACATCCACCTCGTGACCGGCCAGAACCAGCGCGTCGATCTCCCGCTTCACCCGCGAATTGCGGAGGTAATGGCACCGAACAACGCACACCCGCATCGTTGCTCACCCCTCGCAGGAAACGAGCGCATACCGGAAAAGTGCGGACACGCAACCCTAACGTCCACCACCGGTGCCCGCAGACCGCGAACCGGGGCCACCACGGAATCCGCGAATCCTTCGAAAGAACAAGGGGTGTCATGCGGCCAGGTGCCGGTGTTCCGCGCCGGATCACGCGGGGCAACCGGGCTTGCCGTGCCGTGGCCGAACTCCGAGCGTCCACATGCGACCGTTCCGGCGAACGCGGAGGTGTCCCTGGCTCACGGTCTGCGAAGCACCGCCCCGCGAGGAACACACGCTCGTGTTGCCCCGCAGTCCAGCCGGGCCGAGCGGTGGGGCCATCTGGCCGGGCCGTCAGTGGCTGGGGGGAACGGGCCAGCGCGCCGCACCGAGTTCCCGCGAGATGGCGCGTGCGGTTTCGCGGACCGCCGCGCACGCCGCGTCCGACGGGGGCCAGTCCTCCTTGGGAACGACGAGACCGATGGCACCGACGGCCTGGTCGGAGGCGTCGAAGATCGGGGCCGCGACGCCGCAGTCGCCGAGCACCGCCTCCTCCTGCTCGGTGGCCAACGCGGTGTGCCGGACCCGGTCGAGCTCGTCGCGCAACGCCTGCGGGGCGGTGATCGTCTCCGCGGTCATGCTCCGGAGTTCCCGCCGGGCGAGCTCCTCTGCCTGGTCCGGGAGGAAGGCGAGCAGCGCCTTGCCGAGGGCGCTGGCGTGGATCGGGATGACGATGCCCACCTCGGGCATCTGCCGGGAGCCGTCGGGCCGGGGGTCGTGGTGGATGACCACGACCTCGTCGAGGTTGCCCACCGCGGTGCGCACCGCGAAGCCGGTGCGGCGGGCCAGCTCGGCCGACCAGCTCACGCTGCGCGAGCGCAGCTCCAGCGTGTCGAGGTAGACGTTGGCCAGCTTCAGCACGGCGGGACCGATTCGGTACCGGGCGGACTCGCGGTCCTGCACGACCATCCCGTGCGCGGCGAGGGTCTTGATGATCCCGTGCACCGTGGAGGGGGGCAGGTCCAGCCGCGCCGCGATCTCCGACAGGCTGAGGCGTCGGGCCCCCTGCAGCACGCCGAGCACGTGTATCGCCCGGTCGACGGACTGGATCATGGCCCTCCCTGCCGCGGTTCCCCGGTGGCTGCACTTTACAACCAGCGCGGTCAGGCCCTACGGTGCGAATGCGATTCGACAATGTCGAATTGTATTCGGTAATGAAGCAGACACTGCGATGAGGTGGTGTGACCGTGCCCGTTCGGCAGCTGATCAACGATCCGGACGAGTTCGTCTCCGAAGCGCTCCAGGGCCTGCAGCGGGCCCATCCCCACCTGCTCCGGCACAACCCCGACCCGGCCTACCTCGTCCGCGCGGACGCCGGTCGGCGGGACAAGGTCGCACTGGTGTCCGGGGGCGGTTCCGGGCATGAGCCGCTGCACACCGGATTCGTCGGCGTCGGCATGCTCGACGCGGCCGTCCCGGGCGCGGTGTTCGCCAGCCCGACCGCCTACCAGATCCGCGCGGCCGTCGAGGCGGCCCACCGCGGTCGCGGGGTGCTGCTCGTGGTCAAGAACTACACCGGTGACGTGCTCAACTTCTCCATCGCCGCGGAGCTGGTCGCCGATGACGGCATCGAGGTCGAGACCGTGCTCGTCGACGACGACCTCGCCACCGACGGCCACGACGAGGGACCCGGACGCCGCGGCACGGCCGCCGTCGTCGCCGTGGAGAAGATCTGCGGCGCCGCCGCCGAGCGCGGAGCCGGCCTGGCCGAGGTCGCCGGCCTGGGGCGCCGCGTCGTGGACTCGGCACGCACCATGGCCCTCGCGCTGGAGTCCTGCACGCACCCGGGCCAGAGCCGCCGGTCGTTCGACCTGCCCGACGGCGAGATCGAGTTCGGTGTTGGCATCCACGGTGAACGCGGGATCGGTCGCCGCCCTCTCGCGCCGGTGCGCGAGCTCGTACCGGAACTGGCCCGGCCGGTCGTGGACGCGCTCGGGCTGCGCCGCGGCGAGTCGGTGCTGGCCATCGTGAACGGGCTGGGCGCCACGCACGCGCTCGAGCTGTCGGTCGCGCACCGCGAACTCACCGAGTTCCTCGACGGCCAGGGGATCCACGTGGCCCGTTCGCTGGTGGGCCCGTACGTGACGTCGCTGGACATGCGCGGGTGCTCGATCACCCTGGTGCGGGCCGACGACGAGTTCGTCGACCTCTGGGACGCCCCGGTCCGCACGCCGGCGCTGACCTGGTGAACCACCCGCGGGTAGTCGACGAAGATCGGAGAAAAGGGTATGGACGCAACGACGACGTTGAGCACGCGAGCCTGGATCGACCGCTTCATCGCCGCGGTGGAACGGGAATCGTCTGAGCTGACCGAACTGGACCGGAAGGCCGGCGACGGCGACTACGGCACGAACCTCCGCTCCGCCCTGCGCCGCACGGCCGCCAACCTCGATGCGGAACCGTCCGAGTCGCCGCGCGCCGTCTTCACGGCCGTCTCGGATGCCTTCCTGAACACCGGCGGCACCAGCGGACCGTTGTTCGGGATGTGGTTCCGCGAGTTCGCCAAGGCGCTCGGCGCGGACGTCACCACGTCGGCCCTGGCCGTGGCCGCGACCAACGCCGCCGCCGTCGTGCAGCGGCTGGGCAAGGCCGAGGTGGGCCACAAGACGATGGTGGACGCCATGGTGCCCGCCGCGCAGGCGCTGGCGGACGCGGCCGACCGGGGCGTGGACGTGCACACCGCACTCGCCGAGGCAGCGCGGGCGGCGCGCGCCGGGGCGGCGTCCACCGAACAGCTGCTCGCACGCCGCGGACGCGCCAGCTACGTGGGCGAGAACGCGCGCGGAGTCGTCGATCCGGGGGCTCTCACGGTCGCGATGTTCTTCCGCGCGGCCACCGACGAAGCCCCGGCCTAGTGCGCACGCGGCGTGCGGGGCGCGTTGCCACGAACGCAGCCGGTGTCACCTGCGGTGGGTCAACGCGGTCCGGGGGAGAGGCGCACCACCGACTCGACCACCTCGGGACCGTCCAGCAGCGCGCGATCGTTGTGGCCCGCGTTCGCCACGACCAGCTCGGTCGTGCCCGGCCGGATGCGGGCCACGGCCCTGCTCTCCTCCGGGGGCACGATCGTGTCGGCGCTGCCGTAGACGGCGATCACCGGGCACCGGACGTCGCGCAGGTGCGTCACGAGCGGGAACCGGTCCAGGAGCAGCATCCTGACCGGCAGGTACGGGTAGTGGCGCCGGCCGACGGCGGCGAGGTCGGTGAACGGTGACCGCAGCACCAGCCCGGCTGGTTCGTGCTCGGCGGCCAGCTCGGTGACCACCGCCCCGCCGAGGCTTTCGCCGTAGTAGACCAGCCGGTCCGCTGGCAGGTCGGCTTCCTCGACGAGGTAGCGCAGCGCCGCGCGGACGTCCTTGGCCAGCCCCTCCTCGCTCGGGCGGCCCGGGTTGCCCCCGTAGCCGCGGTAGTCGAACAGCAGCACGGCCAGTCCGCGGTTGGCGAGCGCGTCGGCCAGCGGAGCCCGCAGGGAGCGGTTCCCCGCGTTGCCGTTGGCGACCAGCACACCGGTGCCGCGCGGCTGGCCGCGGCCGGGCACGTACCAGGCGTCCAGCCGCAGCCCGTCGCTGGTGCGCAGCACCACCTCCCGGCCGCCGCTGAGCACCGTGGACACCGGCGGTGGCTGCCCGGAGGGGAAGTAGATCAACCGGCGTTGGAACGCCCAGACACACGTCAGCACCACGGTGACCACCACCACGACGACGAGCACGACGCGCAGCACAGCACCAGTGTGTGCGGGATCACCGCCTGCGGCTCTTCCGGTGGCCGGGCGACCACGCGGGTCGGCCAGGACCAGAAGTAGGTAGTCGCCTTGGTAGTGCTCCCGTGTCCGGGTGGGGCCGGCCGAGCGAATCTGGGGGCTGTCAGATCCACCCATCACACGAGCCACGACCAGGAACGACCGACCATGCACTCGCCCCGAACCCCGATGAAGCAGCTCCGCCGGCAGAAGCCGCACGTGTACCGGAACTACTGCACCGGCACGTGGGTCTGTGACGCCATGGGCACCCGGATCAACCCGGGACCGGACCGGGCCCGAACCGTGTGCCGGACGCACCTGGAGGCGGTGCGCGTCGCGATGAGCATCGCCCCGCCCGGAGGCTGACACCTGAAGCCCCTGATCGGCGAGCACGCGGACGCACCAGTGCGAACTCCGTGAGGGAACACGAGGCAACGTCCCCCCGATCTCGCCCAGCACCACCGCGCGCACACGCGTGCCGCCCTCACCGAGCAGGAACGCCGCGCATACGGCGTCGACCGACCAAACGGATCCACCCTTCGGGTCGGCGCCGGGTTTTCGGGTTCAGGTGAGTAGGTGGGAGCCTTCTCGGGCCGCCACCCAGGTGGCGATCTGGGCGCGTGAGCGGAAGCCCAGCTTCGTCAGGATGTTCTGGACGTGCGCTTCGGCCGTGCGCTGGGGGATCTCGAGGCGGGTGGCGATGTCCCGGTTCGTCAGGCCCGCGGCGACGAGTTGCGCGATCTGGAACTCGCGGCGGGTCAGGGCCTGATCCTCCGCGCCGGAACGGTCACGCGAGCGCTGCTGCGCAGCGGACCGGGGCGCGGTCTCCAGCGCGAAGTCGATCGCGTCGGCGATCGACTGCCGGGAGGCGTCCTGGAAAGATCTCTCGTAGGCGCTGTCGCCCAGCGCTGCCCTGGTGCGCGCCAGGAAGTCATGGTGCCAGCCGGTCAGGGCGGTGTAGAAGACGTGCGAGCCGCTGATCTCCGCCCACAGCGCGCCGGCGGAGCCGAACAGCCGGGCAGCGCGATCGTGGCGCCCGCGTCCCTCGGCGACCCAGGCGAGGGCTTCCACCGCCAACGCCATGGCGGACCTGTCCGAGAGCACCAGCGCCGTGCGGAGCGCTTCCTTGCAGAACCGCTCGGCGCTGTCGAACCGGTCGTCGTGCACGTCGATGCAGCCGCGCGCCCACAGCGCGTAGGACCGCCAGAAGACATCGCCGACCCGCACGGCCTCGTCGATGCACATGTCGAGCAGCTCACGGCCACGTGCCGGATCGCCGTTGAGTCCCGCGGCCAAGCCGTACAGGCCCAGCGCGAACAGTTCGCCGCGCAGGATTCCGGCGCGGCGGAACCGCTCGAACGCGGCGCCGAGCAACTCGACCGCTCGGCCCAGGTCGGATTCGAGCAGTGCGGCCATCCCGGAGACCTCCACCAGGTAGGCCACCTGCTCATCGGTGCCCACTCGTCCGGCCAGCGGCACGGCCTCGGCCAGGCACGCCCGGGCGGTGGTTCGGTCGTGTTCCTCGACGGCGAACCAGGCCCTGAGCACCAGGCCGGCCAGCCGCTCCCGCGACTGCCCGGGCACGCGGTCGAGAAGGCGGTCGAGCCAGACGCGCCCTTCGGCGAGCGTCCCGCGCAACGTCCAGTAGTCGACGAGCTGCACGACCATCCGCAGGCCGATCCCGGCTTCGCCGTCCGCGTGGGCACAGTGGTCCAGGGCCGACCGCAGGTTCGGGTAGTCCTGGTGCACCCGGGCGTGCCACGCGGGCTCCTCCGGGCCGATCCACCGCCCGCCGAAGCTCGCCGCAAGGTGGGCGAACCAGTCGCGGTGGCGGTGGCGGACGGTGTCCTGCCGGCCCGCGGCGGCGAGCTTCTCCTCGCCGTACCGGCGGGTGGTGTCCAGCATCCGGTAGCGGGTCCCGGTCGTGGTGCGCTCGGGCAAAAAGATCGACTTGTCCACCAGCGCGTCGACGAGCCCCAGGACGTCCTTCCGCGGAACCGCGTCGTCGGCGGCGACGTGCTCGATCGCAGCCAGGTCGAAGGTGGCGGAGAACGCCGACGCGCTCACCCACACGTGGCGCTCGGCCTCGCTGCACAGCTGGTAGCTCCAGTCGATCAGCGCCTCCAGGGTCCGGTGCCGCGGCGGCAGGCCGCGTCGGCTGCCGCCCGGCAACGCGTGGCGTTCGCCGAGCCGGTCGGCGAGCTGCTCGAGGGTGAGCGCGCGCAGCTGGGGCACGGTCAGCTCGATGGCCAGCGGGATGCCGTCGAGGTCGTGGCAGAGCCGGGCGAGCGCTCGGTAGTTGCCGCTGTCGACGGTGAAGTGCGGCAGCACCGCGGTCGCGCGATCCACAAACAGCCGCGCGGAGTCGAAGTGGGTGACCGAGGCGGGCGAGCTGACCCGGTCCGGGTCGGGCACCGGGAACGGTCGGAGCTGGTAGGTGCGCTCGCCGGTCAGGCCGAGCGACTGCCTGCTGGTGGCGAGGATCCGCAGCTCCGGGCAGGTTCGCACGAGGGTGCTCGCCAGCGTCGCGCAGGCGTCGACGAGGTGCTCGCAGTTGTCCAGCACCAGCAGCACGGGCTCGGCGGCGATGCGGTCGATGATCGTGTCGACGGCGGGCTCGGCGCTCCCCTGATGCACCCGCAGCTGCTCGGCGACGGCTTCGGCGAGCAGCCCGGGCTCGCGCAACTCGGCGAGGTCGACGACCCACATCCGGCCGTGGAACGCGCGCCGGACCTCGTCGGCCACCCGCAGCGCCAGCCGAGTCTTGCCCACCCCGCCGGGACCGGTGAGCGTGACCAGCCGGTGCTCCGACAGCAGCCGCTTCAGCTCGGAGATCTCGCGCCGACGTCCGACGAAGCTGGTCACCTCGGCCGACCGGTCATCTCTCCGCCGCAGACCCGCGGTGATGCCGGACACAACGCCAGCCTAGTACGCGGCGGCCGGAGCGGCCCGGACGCGCGGGCCGTTCGGTTGCTGATGCGGACCGGCGGTGCAACGCTGAACCGAGGGGAGTCATCATGACCGTGACCGACCAGGAGCGGATCGTCGCCCAACGCCGGACGATCGACGAGCACATCCGCGGCGAGAACGAGCACGACTGGGCGCGCGTGTACGGGACCTTTCTGACCGACGAGCGGGCGTACTACGACGTCGTCCCCCTGAGCACCCGGTTTCCCGGGTTCCAGGGGGTCCAGGACTTCTACCAGCTCATCGAGGCGGCCATCCCGGACTTCCGGGTCGTCGTCACCGGCGCGTACGACACCCCCGGGACGTCCGTGCGTGAGGTGACGATCACCGGGACACACCGCGGCGAGTACTGCGGGGTCGCGCCGCAGGGCCGACCGGTTTCGGTGGAAGTGGCCGCGTTCTACCTCTTCGGAGACGACGACGAAGCGGGCAAGCTCGTCGCCGAGCGCGTCTACTACGACAACGAGACCCTGCTCCGCCAGATGCGCGGCGAGGAGGACGCCCAAACCGGCGTGGGCCTCTCCAGGAGGGCCTGAGCCAGGCCCGGTCCTCCCTGCCGCTGCGCCGGTGGGGCCCGTCAGCCCGGCTGGTGGGCGGCCTGCCGTTCGACGACCCAGACCGCGACCTGGGCGCGTGAGGTCGCGCCGAGCTTGGTCAGGATCCGTTCCGCGTGCGACTCGACGGTGCGCTGCCCGATGAGCAGCCTGGCGGCGATGTCCCGGTTCGACAAACCCTCGGCGATCAGCAGGGCCACGTCCCGCTCCCGGCGGGTCAGCGGTGCCCACCGCTGGTCGTCGCGCTTCGACGAGGGCTTTCGCCGCGCGGCCTGCCCCGAAATGCCTTCGTCGCCCAGCACCCTGTCGAGCGCCTGGTACGGGTCCAACCCCGCGACCGCGCCGAAGGCGGTGTCGAAAGCCGCTTTGCCGAGCGCGGCCCGGGTCTTCGCCTCGTTCTCCCGGTGCAGTTCGGCGAGCGGCTGGATTCCCATCAGAGGGACGCCGACCAACGGCCAGATGCGCTCGAGGGTCCCGAACAGCCGGGCCGCGTCCTTGTGGCGGCCGGTGCAGGTCAGCGACCAGGCGAGGAACTCCACCGCCATGCCGAGGCCGAACAGGTCGTGGAGGCCGCGCTTGGTGGCGATGCTCTCCCGCAGCGGCGGGATCGCCGCCCGGTGGTCGCCGCGGAGCCACAGGGCGAGCCCGAGCACCACGAGCCCCCACGAACGGGTCCAGTCCTCACCGTGTTCCCCGGTGATGCTGACGCATTCCTCGGCGTACGCGACGGCCTGGTCGACGTCGCCCTGCAGCGCCGCGACGAAGCCCTGCTGCATCAGCGCCATGACCGCGGGGCTGGCGACATGACCGAGGGCGCGGTGGCGGCGCCACGCCTCGGCGCACAACGACCGCGCGCTCGCGAGGTCACCTCTGCTCATCGCGCCCAGCCCGGCCACCTGCAGGGCATACGCCCCCATCTGCGGGTCGCCCAGCTGCTCGGCCAGCCTGCGGCACTGCTCGGCGCGGGTTTCGCCGGCGTCCGGTTCGCCCTGGTGGGAGGCCGCCCAGCTGTAGACCCACAGCACTGTGCCGTACGCGCTGGTCGGCTCGGGGTCCAACTGGAGCAGGCGGTCGATCCACTGCCGCCCTTCCGCGAGGACCCCGCACGGCATCCAGTAGCACCACAGCGATCCGGCAATACGCAGTCCGGCCTGGACGTTGGTCCGCTCGGAGAGGCAGAACTCGATGGCCGCCCGCAGGTTGGTGTGCTCGCTGCGCAGGCGGGCGACCCACTGCGCCTGGTCCGGGCCGAACCACTGCGCCGCGGCCCGTTCGGCCAAGCTCCGGTACCAGTCGCGGTGCCGCTGCCGCAGCCGCTGCTCTTCGCCGCAGGCGCGGAGCTTCTCCAGTCCGTACCGGCGAAGCGTGTCCAGGATGTGGTACCGCGCGCGTTGGCCGTGCGGCGGGTCGGACCGGGTCAGGATGGACTTCTCCACCAGCTCCGACACGAGGACGACGACGTCGTCGGGGGAGATGCCGTCGCCGGAGCAGACGCTCTCGGCGGCCTCGAGGTCAAAATCCCCGGCGAACACCGAGGTGCGGGCCCACAACCGCCGTTCGTCGGGTGAGCAGAGGTCGAAGCTCCAGTCGATGGTCTCCCGCAGGGTTTGGTGGCGGGGCAGTGCGGTGCTGTTTTCGCTGGTGAGCAGGCTGAAATGCTGCTCCAGGCCGGAGAGCAGCTGCTCGATCGGCATGGTCCGCAACTGCACGGCGGCGAGCTCGATGGCCAACGGGATCCCGTCCAGCCGCCGGCAGAGCCGCACCGCGGGCGGGATGGTGTCGGCGGTGAGGGAGAACCCGGGTGCCGCGGCCGAGGCTCGCTGGTCGAGCAGGTCGATCGCCTCGTATCGGGTGATCTCATCCGGCCGCAGCGTGTGGTCGGGGTCCGGCAGCGACAGCGACTGCACGGCCATCAGCTGTTCACCCGGGATCCGCAGCGACTCGCGGCTGGTGGCCAGCACCCGCAGTCCGGGCGCCGCGCCGAGCGACACCTGCACGAACTCCGCGCAGGCGCCGACCAGGTGCTCGCAGTTGTCCAGGACCAGCAGGATGTGCTTGTCGGCCAGGTAGCCCAGCAGCACGTCCAGGGTCGGCCGCGACGACCAGTCGCGGATTCCCAGCGTCGTGGCGGCGGCCTGCACCAGCAGGTCGGGATCTTCCAGCGCCGCCAGTTCGACCAGCCAGGCGCCGTCCCGGAACGCCGTGCGCACTTCGGCGGCGATGCGCAGCGCCAGCCGCGTCTTGCCCACGCCACCGGGACCGGTCAGGGTCAGCAGCCGAGTGCCCGACAACAGCTCCTCCGCCGAAGCGACCTCGCGGGTGCGGCCGACGAAGCTCGACGTGTCAGCGGGCAGGTTGCCTGGCGGCTTTGCGACCATGGCTCGACCAACCGATCATTCGAGCTGGGACTTTCCTGGTCAGGCTGATTGTTCCACCGCCCGGCGTCGGCGCAACCATGGGCACCGTCCGGGGCTTCCGCGAGGTCGCCGACCTGGATTGGCGACACTCTACAAATCTTGGTCATGAACGACTGTCTCGCTCCGCCTAACGCGACTCGTCGGCAACTGGCAGAGTTGGGGGCGAGTTCGGCGACGTTCCGCACGCGGGCCGTCGCCTTTTCGCGTTGTTGTCGGACTTGTGAGGCTTGTCGGTGTTCCGTCGTATCGCCATCGTGAACAGGGGAGAAGCCGCCATGCGGCTGATCCACGCCGTGCGGGAGATCAACGCCGAGGGGGCGGCGAGGATCCAGACCGTCGCACTCCACACCGACGTGGACAGCACGGCCACGTTCGTTCGCGAGGCGGACATCGGCTACTGCCTCGGCCCGGCGTCCGCGCGACCGTACCTGGATCTCGACGTGCTGGAACGCGCCCTGCGCGAAACGCGGGCCGACGCGGTGTGGGTCGGCTGGGGCTTCGTGGCCGAGGACCCGGCGTTCGCCGAACTCTGCGAGAAGCTGGGGGTGACCTTCGTCGGTCCGAGCCCCGAGGCCATGCGCAGGCTGGGGGACAAGATCGGCGCGAAGCTGCTCGCCGAGGAGGTCGGGGTGCCGGTGGCGGCCTGGAGCCGCGGCCCGGTCGAGGACCTCGACGGCGCGTTGCGGGCAGCCCAGGAGATCGGCTACCCCCTGATGCTCAAGGCGGCCGCGGGCGGTGGCGGTCGTGGCATCCGCGTGATCCACTCCGAGGTGGAGCTGAAGGAGGCCTACGACCGCACCCGCCTGGAAGCGGAGCGTGCCTTCGGCAGCGGCGTGGTGTTCCTCGAACGCCTGGTGACCGGCGCCCGGCACGTCGAGGTCCAGGTGATCGCCGACGGGCAGGGCACCGCGTGGGCGCTGGGCGTGCGGGACTGCTCGGTGCAGCGTCGCAACCAGAAGATCATCGAGGAGTCCGCCTCGCCGGTGCTGGGCGCCGAGCAGGTGCGCGAGCTCAAAGAAGCCGCCGAGCGGCTGGCGCTGGCCGTCGGTTATCGCGGGGCCGGGACCGTCGAGTTCCTGTACCAGCCAGCCGAGAAGCTGTTCGCGTTTCTCGAGGTCAACACCCGGCTGCAGGTCGAGCACCCGATCACCGAGGCCACGACCGGCATGGACCTGGTCAAGGCCCAGCTGCACGTGGCGGCGGGCGGCACGCTCGACGGCGACATCCCGCCCGAGATCGGGCACGCGGTGGAGGCGCGGCTCAACGCCGAGGACCCGGACCGCGACTTCGCGCCGGCGCCTGGCCGAATCACCCTGCTCGACCTCCCGTCCGGGCCCGGCATCCGCGTCGACACCGGGGTGAGCGAGGGCGACGAGATTCCCGCCGACTTCGACTCGATGATCGCCAAGATCATCGCCTACGGCCGCACCCGCGACGAGGCGCTTGGCCGCCTGCGCCGCGCGCTCGCCCAGACCACCGTGCTCATCGAAGGCGGCACCACCAACAAGAGCTTCCTGCTCGACCTGCTCAACGAGCCCGAGGTGATCGACGGCAGCGCGGACACCGGCTGGATCGACCGGGTGCGCGGCGAGGGCCGGCTGGTCTGCGACAGGGGCTCCGGGATCGCGCTGGCCGCGGCGGCGATCGCGGCCTACGAGGACGAGGAGCAGGTCGAGCTGCAGCGGCTGCTGTCCACCGCGCACGGCGGTCGCCCGCAGGTGCAGCACAAGGGTGGCCGCACGATCGACCTCAAGCTGCGCGGTGCCGGCTACCGCGTGATGGTGGCCCGGGTGGGCCAGCAGCGGTTCCGGGTCGGCTTCGTCAGCGGTGACGACGTGCGCCTGATCGACGCCGAACTCGAGCGGTTCGACGCCGGCACCGGCCAGATCGTGGTCAACGGGCAGCGGTTCCGCCTGGTCACCGGCACCCACGGGCCGATCCACCTGGTCGAGGTGGACGGCGTGACGCACCGGATCAGCCGCGACGAGGGCGGCGTGCTCCGTTCGCCGGCACCGGCCCTGGTGGTCGCCACGCCGCTGGAGGTCGGTGCCGAGGTCGATGCCGGTGCGCCGGTGCTCGTCCTGGAGAGCATGAAGATGGAGACGGTGCTGCGCGCACCGTTCCGCGCGAGGCTGCGGGAATGCCTGGTCTCGGTCGGAAGCCAGGTGGAGACCGGCGCCGCGCTGCTGCGCCTGGAACCGGTCGGTGAGGACGATGACGGGGCCGAGAGCACCGACGAGTCCACCGCGGACCTCGAGCTGCCGCCGGAGCCGGACGGAGTGTCGGCGCAGGACCGCGTGGCACGCGGCCTGCAGGAACTCCGCAGCCGCCTGCTCGGGTTCGACGTCGACCCGCACGACCAGGAGCGCTGCCTGGTCGACTACCTCGCCGCCCGCGCCGAACTGGGCGCCGCGGGACACCGGCCGCTCACCGGTGAGGTCGAGCTGCTGCAGATCTTCGCCGACCTGTCCGAGCTGAGCCGGAACAAACCCGCCGACGAGGACTCCGGCGCGGACACCCGGGTGCACAGCCCACGCGAGTTCTTCCACACCTACCTGCAGAGCCTCGACGTCGAGCGGGCCGGGCTTCCCGAGACCTTCCAAACCCGGCTCACCCGGGTCGTCGGGCACTACGGCGTCGACGGTCTGGACCGGACCCCGGCGCTGGAGGAGGCCGTCTTCCGCATCTTCCTGGCCCAGCAGCGCGCGGCTTCGGACGTGGCGCTGGTGACCGCGCTGCTTGAGCAGTGGCTGTCCGAGCCGGTGCCGCCCACCGCGCTGCGGGAGACCGTGGGACAGGTGCTGGAGCACCTGATCGTGGCGACCCAGGTGCGGTTCCCGGTGGTCGGCGATCTCGCCCGCAGCGTGGTGTTCCGCTGGTTCGCCCAGCCCGTGCTGCGGCGCACGCGCGCCGAGGTCTACGCCAACGTACGCAGGCACCTGCGCCACCTCGACGAGAACCCCGACGCGCCGGACCGGGCCGAGCGCATCGCCGCCATGGTGGCCAGCCCCGAGCCGCTGGTGCGATTGCTCGGCCAGCGGATCGGCCGCAACGGCGCGGACGACGGAGCGCTGCTGGAGGTGCTCAGCAGACGTTACTACCGGGACCGGGCGCTGACGGACGTTTGCTGCCGGAGGGCTTCCGGCCGCTCGCTCGTCACCGCCGACTTCACCCTGGACGGCCGGCGAACGCGGCTGGTCGCCACGGCCGCGGACTTCGCCGACCTCGCCGAGGCCGTCCAGGCGGTCGCCGGCGCGGCCGACAACTCGGCCGACGTCGTCGCCGACATCTACCTGGCCTGGAGCGACCAGCCGGCGGACCCCGACGCGACGGCCGCCGCGTTGCGCGATGCGCTGGCGCACCTGCCGCTGCCGCCGCAGGTGCGGCGCGTGACGACCACGGTGGCCGGCCGCCGCAGCACGGCGACGCACCACCACTTCACCTTCACACCCGCCGAGAGCGGGCTGATCGAGGAGCGCGTGCTGCGCGGTCTGCACCCGCTCGTCGCGGAGCGGCTGCAGCTGCAGCGGCTGGAGAACTTCGACCTGACCCGGCTCCCGTCGGCAGACGAGGACGTCCACCTGTTCCGGTGCGTCGCGCCGGAGAACCCCGCTGACGAACGTCTCGTCGCGATGGCGCAGGTCCGCGACCTGACGCCGCTGCGCGACTCCGACGGCCGGGTCATGGCGCTGCCGGCCGCCGAGGCGGTGCTCGACGCCTGCCTGGACGCGATCCGCCGGGTCCAGGCGCAGCGTCCGGTCAACAAACGGCTCGACACCAACCGGATCGTGCTCTACGTCTGGCCGTCGACCGAGCTGTCCGAGCAGGACCTCGACGCGGTGGCCGCGCGCGTGGCGCCGAGGACCGCGGGGGCCGGGCTGGAGGAGGTCCTGTTCCTCGGCCGCCAGCGGGACCGGTCCACGGGCGAGTTGCGCGACGTGGCGGTGCGGCTGGCCGACCAGAACGGCTCGGGCCTGCGTATCGAGATCACCGAACCGCCGACCGAGCCGATCCAGCCGCTGGACGACTACGGGCAGAAGGTGCTGCGCGCGCGGCGCCGCGACACCGTCTACCCGTACGAGCTGATCGACGTGGTGGCCGGGCCCGGCGGGACGTTCGTCGAGCACGACCTGGACGACACCGGCGCGCTGGTCCCGGTGGACCGGCCGAAGGGCCGCAACGAAGCGGCCATCGTGGTGGGCGTGGCCAGCACGCCGACCGAGCGCTGCCCCGAGGGCCTCACCCGCGTCGTGCTGCTGGGCGATCCCACCAAGGCCCTCGGCGCGCTCGCCGAACCGGAGTGCAGCCGGGTGATCGCGGCACTGGACCTCGCCGAACGCAAGGGCGTGCCGGTGGAGTGGTACGCGCTGTCGGCGGGCGCCCGCATCTCGATGGAGTCCGGCACCGAGAACATGGACTCGATAGCCGCGGCGCTGAAGCGGATCGTGCACTTCACCCAGGACGGTGGCGAGATCAATGTCGTGGTGGCCGGCATCAACGTGGGCGCCCAGCCGTACTGGAACGCCGAGGCGACGATGCTGATGCACACCAAGGGAGTCCTGGTGATGACACCGGATTCGGCGATGGTGCTGACCGGCAAGCAGTCCCTGGACTTCTCCGGTGGCGTCTCGGCGGAGGACAACTTCGGCATCGGTGGCTACGACCGCGTGATGGGCCCCAACGGCCAGGCCCAGTACTGGGCGCCCGATCTCGCCGGGGCCTGGCGGGTGCTCATGGCGCACTACGACCACACCTATGTCGTGCCCGGCGAATCGTCCCCGCGCCGGGCGCGGACCTCCGACCCGGTCGACCGGGACATCTCCGGCTACCCGCACGCGGTGGTCGGCAGCGACTTCACCACGGTCGGGGAGATCTTCTCGCCGGACAGCAACCCGGACCGCAAGAAGCCCTTCGACATCCGGACGGTGATGCGGGCCGTCGCCGACCAGGACCACCCGGTGCTGGAGCGCTGGGCGGGGATGGCCGACGCGGAGACGGCGGTGGTGCAGGACGTCCACCTCGGCGGCTGGCCGGTCTGCCTGCTCGGCATCGAGTCGCGGTCGGTGCCGCGCCGGGGCTTCCCGCCCACCGACGGTCCGGACACCTACACGTCCGGCACGCTGTTCCCGCGGTCGTCGAAGAAGGTGGCGCGGGCGATCAACGCGGCCAGCGGGAACCGCCCGCTCGTGGTGCTGGCCAACCTGTCGGGCTTCGACGGGTCGCCCGAGTCGATGCGCAAGCTGCAGCTGGAGTACGGCGCCGAGATCGGCCGGGCGGTGGTGAACTTCGAGGGCCCGATCGTCTTCTGCGTGATCTCCCGCTACCACGGTGGGGCTTTCGTGGTGTTCTCCAAGGCGCTCAACCCGAACATGACGGTGTTGGCGGTGGAGGGATCGTTCGCCTCGGTCATCGGCGGCGCTCCTGCGGCGGCCGTGGTCTTCGCCGGAGAGGTCAACGCCCGCACCGCGAAGGACCCGCGGGTGCGCGCACTGGAGGCCCGGTTGGCGGAGGTCGCCGACGTCGAGCGCGCCTCGGTTGCGACCGAGCTGGCGGAGGTGCGGTCCTCGGTTCGGGCGGAGAAGCTCGGCGAGGTGGCCGCGGAGTTCGACGCGGTGCACAGCGTCCAGCGCGCGGTGGAGGTCGGGTCCGTGGACGCGATCATCCAGCCCTCTCGGCTGCGTCCCGAGATCATCGCCGCCATCGAGCGGGGACTGGGCAACGACGGCTGATACCACAGCTCGCGGTTCGCGGGGTCCTTCCGCGAAAAAGGACCCCGCGAACCGCCTTGGTCGGCCGGAAGGCCCCGTTTGCCGAGGCGGTGGTCGGCGAATCATCGCGGAACGCATCCGCCAGACCCGGCCCGTTGGGATCATGGGGGCGACCGATCACCGCAACCGAGGGAACCGGAATGGCAGACGAGGAAGCGACGACGCACGAATTCGACCCCAGGACGTTCTTCGCGGCGTCCGACGTCGACGCCAACGGCGTGCTCGACCGCAACGAGATCACGGCACTGCTGCTGAGACTGTTGAACGAACTCGATCGACGAGGCGACGCGGCGGACGCCGTGCTGACTGCCAGCGAGATCGAGCAGACGGTGGAACACCTCATGCAGCAGCTCGACGAGGACGGGGACGGCCACATCACCTTCAGCGAGTTCGTCGACGGGATATCCCGATGGGGCCTGTCGACGTCCCGTCCCGTCCGCGAGGACTAGCGGCCCCGGACCGTCGCAGCGTGCGCGGTCACCGGGTGCGCGCGTCCGTGTCGGTGGTGGCCTCGTCCTGGTCGCCTTGGTCGAGGGTCGCGGCCCAGCTGGCGAGGAGGTTGAGCGCATCCTCCGACGCGGATCCGGGCTCGGCGGTGTAGGCGATCAACCGCAGGCCGGGGGCGGCGGCGAGCTCCAGCGCATCAAACGTCAGAGCAAGGTCGCCGACCACGGGGTGGTGGAAGTGCTTGAGCCCGGTTTGGTGCAGGCGGACGTTGTGCCTGGCCCAGCGGGTGCGGAACTCCTCGCTGCGGGTGCTGAGTTCTCCGATGAGGTCGGACAGGTCCTTGTCGTAGGGGTCGCGACCAGCCGACGTGCGCAGGATGGCCACGGTGGTGTTGGCCACCCAGTCCCAGTCACGATAGAACCTGGTCGACCGCGGGTTGAAGAATGTGAACCGGGCGAAGTTGGCCGGGCGCCCCGAGTCTTCGAACATCGGCGCGTACATCGCGTGGCCGAGCCGGTTGACCGCGAGCACGTCCAGGCGCCTGTTCTCCACGAACGCGGGCGTGCCCTCTGACCTGTTCTGAGCACCGGGGCGGGGAACCGGACCCGGGATGGGCGTTGCGGTGGGGTTTTCAGGACAGCGGCGCATCCAGGGCGGGCTTGGCGATCTGTCGTCGGGCCCGGCCGAACGCCCGGGGCTGGTTGAACGCGAGGACCCCCACGAGCCGGCCCCCGCGTTCGTAGTGCGCCAGGAAGCAGCGGTCCGCAACGTCGCCGTCCACGACGGTGACCTCGTCGCCGGGCTGGACGGTTCCGGCGAACTGGATCCGCACGCCGTACTGATCGGACCAGAAGTAGGGAACGTCGTCGTGGTGCTCGACGGTGCGCCCGGCCAACAGGTTCCGGATCGCGGCACGCGGTTGGCTGCTGGCCGCCGTCCAGTGCTCGGTGCGCACGGAACGGCCGAGATCCGGTCGGTGCACCCGTGCGACATCACCGACCGCCACGACGTTGGGCAACTCGGTGACCCCGCCCGCGTCGCAACCGACACCGTCCGCGAGGGTGAGTCCCGAGTCCGCCAGCCACCCGGTGTTCGGGCTGACGCCGATGCCGACCACCACAACGTCGGCGGGCAACTCCTCCCCGCTGGTGAGGCGGACGCCGGTCACGCGGTCGGAGCCCGACCGGATCTGCTCGACACCGGTGCCGAGCCGGACCCGCACCCCGTGATCGCCATGCAGTTCCACACAGGCCGCGGCCATGCGCAGCCCCAACGCGTGCACCAGCGGCAGCTCAGCAGCCTCCACCAAGGTCACGTCGAGGCCGAGAGCGGCGCACGACGAGGCCACCTCGGCGCCGATGAAACCGGCTCCGACGACCACGACGCGGCGATCGCCGGCCAGTTCGTCGCGCAGCCGGGCGGCGTCCTCCAGTGTGCGCAGGGCGTGCACCCCGGCGATGCCCTCGGTCCCGGGGAGGGTCCGGGGAGCGGCGCCGGTGGCGATGACGACGCCGTCGGCGCCGATCCGCTCGCCGCTGAGCAGTTCGATCGAGGCGTCGGAGCACCGGAGGCGCACCGCGGGGTCGCCGGTCCGCCACTCGGCTGCGAGCTCGTCGATGTCGGACTGGTCGGCGAGCGCCAGGGCGTCCTGGTCGATCTTGCCGAGCAGGAAGTCCTTCGACAGCGGAGGCCGGTCGTAGGGGAGGTGCACCTCGTCCCCGACCATCACCAGGCGGCCTTCGAACCCCTGCGCGCGCAGCTGCTGCGCCGCCGAGTACCCGGCGAGGGAGGTGCCGACCACCGCGATCGTCCTCACGCGACGCCCTCCTGTTCCCACGCGTACTCCGGCTGGCGGTCCTGCCCGGCCACATGCACGTACACGACACCGTCCTCGACCGTCACCGGGTGGGTGCGCACCGGTCGCTTGGCGGGCAGGCAGGTCGGCATGCCGGTGCGCAGGTCGAAGGACGCCGCGTGCAGCGGGCACTCGACGAAGCAGCCTTCCAGGAACCCGTCGGACAGCGAGGCGTCCTGGTGCGTGCAGGTGTCGTCGATCGCGTAGAACTCGCCGTCGGCGTTGAACACGGCGATGGGCGCGTCGGCGATGAACCGGATCGACTCCCCAGGGGGCAGCTCCTCGACACGGCAGACGGCGATCATGGGCGATTCCCTTCCCGAGTTGTTGCGCATAGGAGAACATGGGCCGTGATGCGCAACAGGATCGCTGACGTACGGATGGTCGTCAAGGGTGTGAGCGGGGCGTCTTCGAGACGTTTTTCCTGGGCGACACACGGGAATCGACGCGGTTCCGGGTGAGGGTTCGGGCTACCAGGTGGTAACCCCGAGCGTGTCGCCGAAACCCCTTGACAGTGGCCGGGCCCGGCCTCATCGTGTTGTCTCGCATCAGGCAACGAGGTGTGCATTACGCAACCCACCTGTTCGCGGCTCTGGTCCGCTCACCCCCGATACCCCCGCGCTCGTGCGAAGAGGAGCTGCCCGTGCACCACGAGGTCCGAGGCGTCGTTTCACGCAAGGCAGGCGCACCCGTGGAGGTGCTCGACATCCTGGTCCCGGACCCCGGTCCCGGGGAGGCGCTGGTCGCCGTGCAGGCCTGCGGGGTCTGCCACACCGACCTGCACTACCGGGAAGGCGGCATCGGCGACGAGTTCCCGTACCTGCTCGGGCACGAGGCCGCCGGCGTCGTCGAGGCGGTCGGCCCCGGCGTCACCGACGTCGAGCCCGGGGACTTCGTGGTGCTCAACTGGCGGGCGGTGTGCGGCCGGTGCCGGTCCTGCCGCCGGGGCCGCCCCCAGTACTGCTTCGACACCCGCAACGCCGAGCAACCGATGACCCTGACCGACGGCACGCCGCTGTCCCCAGCCCTGGGCATCGGCGCGTTCGCGGAGAAGACGCTGGTCGCCGCGGGGCAGTGCACCAAGGTGGATCCCGAGTCCGACCCGGCGGTGGTCGGGCTGCTCGGCTGCGGGGTGATGGCCGGGATCGGGGCTGCGGTCAACACCGCGCCGGTGCAGCGCGGCGACACCGTCGCGGTGATCGGCTGCGGCGGGGTGGGCAGCGCCGCGATCGCCGGCGCGGACCTGGCCGGTGCCCGGCGGGTGATCGCCGTCGACGTCGACCCGCGCAAGCTCGAGTGGGCCGAGAGGTTCGGGGCGACCGACCTCGTCAACGCTCGGCACGCCGACCCGGTCGAGGCGATCCGGGCGCTCACCGACGGCGTGGGCGCCGACGTCGTGATCGACGCGGTCGGCCGGCCGGAGACGTTCCGGCAGGCGTTCTACGCCCGCGACCTGGCCGGAACCGCGGTGCTGGTGGGGGTGCCGACCCCGGACATGGAGCTGAACCTGCCGCTGATCGACGTGTTCTCCCGCGGCGGCGCGGTCAAATCCTCCTGGTACGGCGACTGCCTGCCCAGCCGCGACTTCCCGGTGCTGGTCGAACTGCACCAGCAGGGTCGCATCGACCTCGACGCCTTCGTCACCGAGCGGATCGCGCTGGACGACGTCGAGGCCGCCTTCGACCGCATGCACCGCGGCGAGGTGCTGCGCTCGGTGGTGGTGCTCTGATGGGCGCGCCGGTGGAGCAGGTGGTGACCTCGGGGGTGTTCGCGCTGAACCCGGCCACGACCGTGCACACCGGCCCCAGCGCGGAGTCCGCGCACCTGGACGAGTGGCTCGCCCGAGGCCGCTGATGCCGGAGAGGACGAAAGGACAACGCTGGTGACTTCTTCCGCTGGCCCACGGGTGGTCATCATCGGCGCCGGCATCGTCGGCTGCGCGCTGGCCGACGAGCTCACCGAGCGTGGGTGGACGAACGTGACCGTCGTCGAACAGGGCCCGCTGTTCGCGACCGGCGGCTCCACCTCGCACGCGCCGGGGCTGGTGTTCTGCACCAACCCGTCGAAGTCCCTGACCGAGTTCGCCGACTACACCGTGCGCAAGTACCGCGAGCTGCGGCTCGACGGCGCGCCCTGCTTCCTGCCGATCGGCGGCCTGGAGCTGGCCACCACGACCGCGCGGTGGGACGACCTCAAGCGCAAGCACGGACTGGCGCAGTCCTGGGGCGTGCGGTCCGAACTGCTCGACCCGCAGGAATGCGCGCGGCTGTGGCCGCTGGTCGACCGGGACAGGGTCGTCGGCGGTTTCCACACGCCCGACGACGGTCTGGCCAAGGCGCTGCGGGCGTGCGAGGCGCAGGCGCGGCGCGCCATCGAGCGGGGAGCTGTGTTCCTCGCGCACCACGAGGTCGTCGACATCGAACAGCGCGGCGGCCGGGTCAGCGCCGTGGTCACCTCCCGCGGCGCGTTGCCCGCTGACGTCGTCGTGTCGGCGGCCGGGCTGTGGGGCCCCAAGATCGGCCGGATGGCGGGCGTGCACGTGCCGCTGCTGCCGATGGCGCACCAGTACGCCAAGACCAGCCACGTGGTGGGCACCTCGGGGCTGCCCGATGACGGTGCGCAGCGGCCGATCCTGCGACACCAGGACGCCGACCTGTACTTCCGCGAGCACGGCGACCGCCTCGGCATCGGCTCCTACGCGCACCGGCCCATGCCCGTCGACCTCGACGAGGTGCTGTCCCCGGACGCCGCCCCGGTGATGCCCTCGATGCTGGAGTTCACCCCGGTCGACTTCGATCCGGCGTGGCGGGACGCGGTGGCGCTGCTGCCCGCCCTGGCCGACGCCGAGGTCGAGGAGGGCTTCAACGGCATCATGTCGTTCACCCCGGACGGCATGCCGCTGGTCGGTGAATCTCGCGAGGTGGCCGGTTTCTGGCTGGCCGAGGCGGTGTGGGTGACGCACTCCGCCGGGGTGGCGCGAGCCGTCGCGGAGCTGCTCGTCGAGGGGCGGTCCACGGTGGACGTGCACGAGTGCGACGTGCACCGCTTCGAGGACGTGCAGCTCGACCCGGACTACGTGCGCGAGCGCTCGACGCGGGCCTTCGTCGAGGTCTACGACGTCGTGCACCCGCTACAGCCCGCCGAGCAGCCGCGACCGCTGCGGGTCAGTCCGTTCTACCCGCGGCAGCGGGAACTCGGCGCCTTCTTCCTGGAAGCCGGTGGGTGGGAGCGACCGCACTGGTACGAGGCGAACGCCGAGCACACCGCGGATCTGCACCTCCCACAGCGCGGCGAATGGGCGTCCCGATACTGGTCACCGATCGCGGCCGCCGAGGCCCTGGCGACCCGCGAGCGGGTGGCGCTGTACGACATGACGCCGTTGAAGCGACTGGAGATCAGCGGGCCCGGCGCGTTGGAGTTCCTGCAGCGGATGACCACCAACCAGATGGCGGTCAGGCCCGGCACGGTGCGCTACACGCTGCTGCTCGACGAAGCGGGTGGTGTACGCAGCGACCTGACGGTGGCGCGGCTGGACCACGACCGCTTCCAGGTTGGGGTCAACGGCAACCTCGACCTGGACTGGTTCCTGCGGCACGCCCCCCGGGAGGTGTCGGTCCGCGACATCACCGCCGGAACCTGCTGCGTCGGCGTGTGGGGCCCGCGCGCCCGCGACCTCGTCCAGCCGCTGACCCGCGACGACTTCTCGCACCGCGGTTTCGGCTACTTCAAGGCGAAGCGGGCGAGGATCGCCGGGGTCGCGGTGACCGCGATGCGGGTGTCCTACGTGGGCGAGCTCGGCTGGGAGATCTACGCCGACGCCGACGTCGGGCTGCGGCTGTGGGACGCCCTGTGGACCGCGGGGCAGGAGTTCGGGGTGGTCGCCGGTGGCCGCAGCGCGTTCAACAGCCTCCGTCTCGAGAAAGGCTACCGCGCCTGGGGGACCGACATGACCCCCGAGCACAACCCCTACGAGGCGGGGCTGGGGTTCGCCGTCCGGCTGGACAAGGGCGACTTCGTCGGCCGGTCCGCACTGGTGGAACTCGCCGACCAGCCGCCGCGGCGCAGACTCGTCCCGTTGCTGATGGACCGGCCGGAGCACGTGGTGATGGGCAAGGAACCCGTGCGCGTCAACGATGCCGCGGTCGGTTACGTCACCAGCGCCGCCTACGGCTACACCATCGGCCACTCGATCGCCTACGCCTGGCTGCCCAGCCGCTACGCGGAGCCGGGCACCCCCGTGCACGTCGAGTACTTCGGCGAGCAGCTCCCCGCGACCGTCGCGGCCGAGCCGCTGTTCGACCCGCGGATGGAGCGAATCCGTTGTTGAAGCGGACGGGTTACCAACCGTCCCCGTTCCCGAACCACCCGAACCTACCGAAGCGAGGTTGCTATGACGACGACCGGTCCGACGGAGAGCCTGCTGACGACGCTGCCGGGCCAGTACTACACGGATCCGGCGATTTTCTCCCTGGAGCAGTCCCGGATTTTTGAGGAGCTGTGGTTCTGTG
>NZ_BMMT01000018.1:27720-114454 GCF_014646075.1 Saccharopolyspora thermophila | reverse complement strand
GCTTGAACAGGGTGAACAGGCCCCGGATGCACAGGATCAGGCCAAGGCCGATACCGATGGCCCATCCGGGGTTGACCAGCAGCCACACCAACGCCAAGGCGGCTGTGGTGGCCACCAGGATGAGCAGGCTGATCAGCAGTCCCTTGCCGGTGAGCTGGATGTACAACATGTCGTGACCTCTCTTTCTGGGCGGGGACCCGCCCGACTCGGTGGGGAAGGGCGTCAGCGGCGCGCCGACGCGGGAAAGGCGGCCTTGTCGCCGTACATGCGGTGATCCGCACTGGCGAGCAGGGTCGTCAGGTTGGCCGTGCTGGCGACGGCGGTCATGACCCCAAGCGCCATCGAGACCTTCACCGGCTGGCCGTGCACCTGGTCGATGGCGGCCACGGCTGTTTGGAACTGCCGGGCACGGTGTTCGGCCTGCTCCGCGGTCGTGGCGGGCAGGAGGATGGCGAACTCGTCGCCGTGCAGGCGCACGGGCAGTTCGCCGCGGTGCGCCGTCGACTTCAGCGCGGTGGCGACCGTGATGAGCACCTGGTCGCCGAAGCGGTGGCCGTGGGCGTCATTGACCGCCTTGAACCCGTTGAGGTCCCCCAGCGCCACGGCGACCAGGTGCTCACCGCGCCGACCGCGCCGAGCCCGGTTGAACGCCACCTCCAGGGCGGCTCGGTTGCCCAGGCCGGTCAGGGTGTCGGTCCGCAGCCGCCGTTGCAGGCGGTGAGCCCGCAGCCCGTACGCGGCGGTGGTAGCACTGGTGACAGCCAACGTCAGTTCTGCCAACATGATTAATGCCTCCAAGCGAGGTGAAGGCCCGCCCGGTGTGCTCTTGCCGGAGGCCGGGCGGGCCGCATGAACACGGGTCAGGCGATCTCTTCTTCGTCGTCGCCTTCCAGGTAGTCGACCTCTTCGACCTCGTCGTCTTCGAACTGCTCGAAATCCGTGTCGTACGGGTCGGCGGCCTGGTCCTCATCGACCTCGACCGGATCGCGGCGCAGCGGGGTGACGTTGCTCGGCTCGGTGCAGAACGCCACCAACTCAGCAATGTCCGCATCGTCGGTGTAGGCGACCCGGACCCGCAGCGGTTCGCGGCAGCCGTCGGTCTTCACATAGGCCACACCGGGCAGGTAGGTGGGGATCTTGTCGGCGAGCGCGCCCCGATCCCGCATGCCCTCACCCAGGCACATGTCCACATACGACGCCGAGTCCAGCCGCAACGCGACCTTAGTCGGGAACAGACCCCGCATGGGGATGACGTCCTTGGTCGGCTCCTGGGTGGCGGCGATGACCCGGCCGCCGACGGCTCGGTACTGCGTCAGGGCCTTGCTGATCAGCGGTTCGAAGGCCCGCACGATATCGCGGGCACCGTAGGCCGTCATCGTGGCCAACTCGTCGATGATCAGCAGCTCCAGCGGCGTTTCCACCGACGGCGTAGCCTTGCGCACTCCGTGCCGGCCCAGTTCGAGCTTGGTCGCATCCAATGTGCGCACGTACTTCTTCATCACCTTCAAACCGTCGACCTCGTTGTCCGCGAAGCGGTCGCCGCATAGCTCCCGGACCGCGCTGAACTCCATGCCGCCCTTGGGGTCGATCACCCACAGCCGCACGTGCCCTGCCCGGATCAGCGGAGCCATGGCCCGCAGCAGCGCCCACAGCCAGGAACCTTTACCCGCGCCGGTCTCGCCGCCAAAGAGGATGTGCAGGTCCCGCTCAGCCAGGTCGAAAGAGAAGTCGCGGCCGTACTCATCCCGGCCGATCACCAACCGCCGCAGATCCACCGCCCGCACCGACTCAGCCAGCTCCGGCAACGGGATGAACATCTCATCGAAGGGCTCGCGCCGCTGGAAGTCCAGGGCGATCTTGCCCGGCTTGAGCTCGCGGACGTTGGCCGCGCGCGCCCGGAACGCATTGGCCAGCCTGGTCATGACCTGTTCGAAGTCCTCCGGCTCCTGGCCCTTGGCCATCCGCACCTGCACCGAGTCCCACACCCAGCCGGAACGCACCCGGGTCACCTTCGGCACCAGGGTGTTGCCGCGGTGGTCGGTGGTGACCAGGTTGGTCGAGGCCATGATCTTCAGCCATTGCCGCTGGTAGATGATCCAGCGTCTCCACCACGCCCGCAGCAGGCGACCGGCGAACTGATCGAAGGTCGGTTGGTCCAGCAGTCGCCAGGACACCCCAGCGAGCACCGCGATCCCGGCGGCCCACAACACCGTCTGGTAGCCGAACCACAGCACCGCCGCCGAGGTCACCACCGTCGACCCCGAGGACCGGGGGTGCTTGACCACGAATCGCACGCCCCACCGAATCGGGGTCGTCTTCTCCGCGCCCACTCGCGTGTCCCGCATGTGTCGTCACCTTTCCTGCGAGCAGAAGAAAAGGGCGCCGGACTCCCACACTAAGCCCAGCGCCCTCGGCCGAAAATGTCGTACCGGTCAGTCGTCCCGGCGAGTCGTCATCGACAGATGCGCGACCAGATCTCCGACCGCGCGCCGCATCTTGTTCAACGGATCCCCCATACCCTTCGGAATCCCCAACTGCCGCACCGTCGAGGCCAACGTCAGCATGGTGGCGTCGATCTTGCGCACCGCCGCCTTCACGTCGTCGCCCTTGGAACCGAACATCTTCACTTCTTGTATCCCTTCGCCACGCTGGGACCACCCTTCTTGCCGATCCCATCCCGAACACCCGTCAACGCCGCCCGCGCCTTACCCGCCAGGTCCTGCGCGGTCTGGAATGCGCGCTTGTCCACGATGTCGTCTTCCAGAAACTCCACCTCGTCCAACGCCCGGTCCAACTCGTCAATCACGTCGCCGATCTTTTCCAGCCGCGACACAACCGGGGTGTTCCGCGCCAACCCCGGAATCTTGATCTCCATCAGCCGACCACTCCCTTTCCTTCTCTCCGCGTCACTTCTGGCCTGTGCCGTCCGACAGCACCGCCGCCACGACCGCCGATACGCCGAGGGCACCGACATGCCATGCCTGGTCCATGAGCGGAGCCCCGCCCCGATCCAAGAACCCGGCGTGCCCGGTCTTGCGCGCCAACGGGAACATCAGCCCGTGCTCACGGCGATCCGCCGCGTAATGCGTCACCGCCGAGATCACCTGTGCCGCAGCGATCGCACGCCCGGTCAACCCGAGGCCCAAAGCCTTGTTCAACCCCACCAACGTCATCGCCGACAAGGCCGTGTAGGACGCCACGTGCGCCGCGCACGCCCGAGCCCCTTCCGGACCGTGACACCCCTTGGTCTGCGCCTGCGCATCCGTCTGCACCCAGTAGTCACCGACCTGGTGCGCAGCAAACATGCCCGCGAACACCGCCGCGAACACCGAACCCCGAGACATTGCGCCACCCCTTCCGCTTACGAAAAGCTCAGCCCGCCGGTGATGTCGCCGTTGACAGCCACGTGCGTGCCCGCCTGCCCGAAGTTCAGGTTCACCACACCCCGGGAGACACCGAACGTCGCCTCACGCGCGTCAATGTCCCCGATGAACACCCGGACCGTGCCAGCCGCGGACTGGATCACCGACTCGGCGGCCTGGTCGTTGCGGTTACGCTTCACTTGCTCGTCCTTTCCTGTGAATCACCGATGCACCCGGAACCGTGGAAACCGAACACACCCATTGCTGATCACTTCCAATCGCCCGCGATCGACCGCAAGTTGTCCTCCGCCTGCCCCAACGCGGCCATCGCGAACGGCATCAACCAGTTGTTCACCCCGAACTTGGCCGCCGTCGCCCGGTCCAGCACATCCAGCCGGTCACTGATCGCCGCCAACTGCTCCACAATGGAGCCCAACTCCGCGGCTTCCGCACCCACCGCGCAAGCCCCCTCAGATCTCTTCATCGGCCCATCCCTTGCTGATCGACTCCAGCGCGTCCGCCGCGTGCTCCAAGTCCGCTCGCACGCCCAGCGTCTCCAGCGAACTCGGAGCCCCGTAGCGGCGAATACAGGCGCGACGGGTGCAGGTCTCCACGTCCTGCTCAATCGCCCGAATCTGCCTAGCAAGATCAGCCAGCCAATCCGAGCAGTAGCGTCGACTCATTGCCCCCACCTGAACAGCTTCCAGAAGCGCTTGCAGTTCACATCCATCGAGTGCGGGTAGCGCCACCGGTCGATGTGGCAGGCCCCGCAGTAACCCAACAGCATTGCGAAACTCCCTTTCCTGCTTGCCTTGCAGAAGGTCATGAAGACCCCCGGAGAACCGGAGGGGACAGATCCCCGGGGGTCAATATGGCCTCCCCGGCGCGGCTAAATTCGCGCCGTAAGAAGGCAAAGCTCGGCCCACTCTGGAATTCTCAAAGAGCCAGCCCGGAATCGGGCAGAAGAATTACTTCACGAAATGCGCGGAATTCGCCGCAATCAGCCCAGCGGGGTCAGACCGTCCGCCTTGAACGACAGGCCCGACATGAAGCGGTCCCCGTCCCGGCGCTCCCAGTGGCTCGCCGTCGCGTCGACCAACTGGACGTAGGTGCCCTCCTCAAAGCCCGGCCCCGGGTCGGCGGTCAGGGTCACCTTGATCTCCTCGCCCTTCTCTGCGAACCCGCCCGGCTGCGGCTTCCGCTTGGCGAACAGCGACACGACGAACTGCTGCGCCCCCTGACGGTCGGTGACCGGCACCATCTCGCCGTTGTCGTTCTCCCGCATCTTCAGCGTCGGGGCCTCCGTGATCATCAGCTTGTAGCCCTGCATGTTCACCGGGATGTTCTTCAGCATCTTCGTTCTCCGTTGGTTGTCGTCGCGGTGACTGACATAGACCAATATAGGTCGCTCTATATCGGTCTGCAAGTACTCCATCCGGGTGATCTATGTCGGAGTAGGTCAGACGGATAGACTCGCGGTATGGAGCAGTCGAACCCTGGGCTGGCCGCCTACCAACGCGTAGTCGAGGCGATCAAGCACGAGATCCGTACCGGAACGCTCTCGCCTGGCGACCGCCTGCCCGGGAATCGATCAGTGGCGGAGAAGTACGACGTCGCGCTTGGTACCGCCCAGAAGGCCCTTCGGGTGCTCCAGGACGAGGGCTGGTTGACCGCCACGCCGTCCGTCGGCGTCTTCGTCAGCAGCCAGCTCCCGTCCGATGAAGACGCCATCGACGTCCCCAAGGCCCTCGCCGAGCTGAAGTCGGAGCTCGCCAACCTCGCCAAGCGAGTCGAAGAACTCGAACGACGCTCGTAGCGGTTCGCTGTACCTCTTGCCGTCACACCACTAGCGTGCAGCGAACCGGCGCTGAAGAGAACTGGCCTAAACCCCACCTAACACTGAAGTTTCACTGCACCTCGGGCACTGAAGTTTCACTGCACTTCGGTGCAGCGCCGGTTCAGTGGAGGCGCGGAAAGTGGGAAGCTACCAGGCATGGAATTGAACGGCGCCCCTGCCACCATCGACCAGATCAAGGCACTGGCCTTGACGAACTACGGGCACTTCACATCGATGCTCGTCGAGGAGAACCGTGTCCGTGGTCTGTCGCTCCACATGGAGCGGTTGGCCCGGGACTGCCAGCACCTGTTCGGTGTGGAGCTCGACACCGATCGCGTGCGCAGGTATGTCCTGCAAGCGCTGCATGGCAGCGTGCAGCCCACTGTGGCGAGGGTGACCGTCTACGACCCCGCTATTGACCTCGGAACAGTCGGCTCCGACGCTGAACCTTCCGTCTTGGTCACCACCCGGCCCGCGGCTCAGGCGCAGCCGGAACCGTGGCGGCTCCAAGCGGTTTCCTACCGGCGAGATGAGCCAGCGGTGAAGCACGTCGGTCTCTTCGGCGCGATGATGCATCGGCGCTCTGCGCAGCGCGAGGGGTTCGACGATGTGCTCTTCCTGAATCCAGACGGCACGATCTCCGAGATCGCTACCTCGAACATCGGCTTCGTACGTGACGGTGAGATCGTCTGGCCGCGTTCGGAGTTCCTGGTCGGGGTAACCATGACACTGCTCCGCCAGGCCCTCGACGAGCCAGTCACCACGGAACCGCTCACGCTCTCGGATCTACCGCACATGGACGCCGCTTTCGCGACCAATGCGGCAACCGGCATCAGGCCCGTGCGCTCTGTGGACGGTACTGAGTGGCCTGTCGACCATAAGGTGTTTGGCGACCTACGTGAGCTTTACGCCGAAATCCCGCCGGAACACCTGTAGCAACGTCGCTTCGTCCGGTTACGCTCCTGGGGGGAAGATCACGCAGGGGGAGTAGCAGTTGGCGACGGTTCAGCACTGGACAGGGGCCGAGGTCAAGGCGTTGCGCGCGGCGAAGCGGATGAGCCTCAAGGAGTTCGCCGCGCACCTCGGCATCAGCGAGCGCCAGATCTCGAACTGGGAAAAGGCCGGGAAGGACATCAGTCCGCGGCCGGTCAATCAAGCAGCGCTCGACACGTGCCTCTCTCGCAGCGACCCGGAAACGCAAGCGCGCTTCGCCCACCTGGTCGGCGACTCGCTAGTTTCCGCTAGTCAGGGTGAGGCCAGCGTCGAGCCCATCGGGAGCAGCCAGGTGCGGCATCCCGCCGTTGGCAGCCTCATGGTGAAGGTCGACGGGAGCGTCTTCTTGTCCGGCCCGAGCAACGAACCAGTTTGGCTTCCCGCCTTCTACATCGACGTTCACCCGGTGAGCAATGCGGAGTACTCCCTGTTTCTCGCGGCGACCGGACACACGCCGCCCCAGCACTGGGAAGACGGAAAGTTCCCTGAGTATCTCGCCGATCACCCTGTCGTCTTCGTGACCTGGAAGGACGCTGCTGCCTACGCCGAGTGGGCAGGCAAAGCCCTCCCGACCGCGCAGCAGTGGGAGAAGGCAGCCCGCGGCACACGGGGCAACGTCTACCCGTGGGGCGACCAACCGACCCCGGCGAAGTGCAACGTGAGGGAGAACGGGGTCGGCTCCACGACGCCGGTCGATCGGTACCAGAGCGGCGTCAGCCCGTACGGCGTCTACGACATGTGCGGCAACGTCTGGGAGTGGTGCTCCACGGAGTCGCGGCCAGGGCGGCGCGAGTTGAAGGGCGGGGCCTGGACGAGCCCGTTCAATCGCTGCACGCCTTCCTCCTTCAACGACGCCGCCGAGACGATGTGCGACGACGACACCGGCTTCCGGTGCGTTGTGCCCGCCGACGTGCTGGAGAAGATGCTCAACGGCTAGATCGACGGCCGGGATGGGCGCTGCTTGGTTCACGCCGAGCAGCGCCCTTCGTCTTCGTGCTGGCCAGGCCCGCTCCTGCACCATGTCTGGAACTCTTCCATGGTTGTGAAGCCGCGGACCGGGATGAAGGCGAACGGCCGCGCATCGTCGACCTCTCCGGCCAGGCGGCGGACGTACTCGACGAACCCGAAGACTTGAACGACCTCGCCGCCTGGCCACACGTAGGTCAGCCCGTGGATGCCGAACGCCCACGCCCCACGGTCCATGTCCGCCTCCCGGAAGTGCACCAGAATGGAACATCTGGAACATCTGTAAACTGCGGAACAACAGTAACATTAGGAAAGACGGCGTGGCTGGAAGTTCGTAGTTTCGGGCCATGCCTGGTTCGGCGCGCCTTGTCAGCAGCTCGGAGGTTGCTCGTGAGCTGGGTGTGACTCGTCAGACCGTGGCTCGCTGGGTGCGCCAGGGAATCATCACGCCTGCGGCCGTGACTGCTGGCGGGCAAGCTCGGTTCGACGTCGACCAGGTGAAGCAGCAACTCCGCGAACACGGCCGCAAGCAGCGCGCCGAAGACTGAGCATCGCTGGGGGTGCGGCTCGTGACCGATGACGAGGCTCCGCTGATCTCCAGTGCGGAGCTGGCCAGGAAGCTTGGCTTGGCGCGGCGGACGATCTCGCACTACGCGAAGCAGGGATGGATCACGCCCGCCGTAATCACCCCAGGTGGGCAATACCGGTGGCGCTACAAAGACGTTCTGGCCGAGATGCGCAAGCTTGCCGAGCAGCGCCGCCAGGAGCGCGACTAGCCGGGCCCCGGTCGTGGTGCACTCGTTCGACGGAACCGCAGTGCCGCGATCATTGCCACACTGATCTTCATGCCTTCTTCGAGTCGCCGGACGGATGCCGAGGATGCGCCGAAGCGCGGGACCTGTCCCGGTTGTGGCCAGGTCGTCAACGCCAACCCGAGCCAGGGCCGTTACCAGCAGGCATCCTGCGCGATGGACAAGCAGCCGGTGAACTGCAAGTTGTTGGTACGACGATGTGCACCTACACCGCGTTGGTGCGCGCGCTAGGTGGGTGGCCTGCCCTGTTCGCTGACGAAGACGTTGCCTTGATGTTGGCAGTCGAAGCAGTGGCACCCGGACTCATGCTTGCCGAACCAGGACTCCACTACCGAAAGTGGCCAGGTGCCACCACGGCCAACGTTCAGGACTACAGGCCAGAGCAAGGACACGCGAGGAACGAAGTGATCCTTTCGCGTGTGGACGCGCTTCAGGAAATCGGGTGGCGGTGGAACCCGGCGAGAGCTGAGATCATCTAACAGAACCCTGCATCAAAACATGATTACGGCGCTGTTTGGTGGAAGCCAGCAGCGCCGAATCTTTGGATCAGGTTCCTGAGTCTGGCGTCGCTGCATGCCACGGCAAGGGCGCGCCGGACTCGTCGACGCTGCGCGCGGCCTCCTTCATAGCAGCCTCGTACACATGCCGCCGGCTGCAGAGCAAGGATCGGCGAACCCGCCCTTCGTAGGTACGAAATACCTCGTAATAACCCTCATCGAACTCTTCGATCGCCTGGAACGTCCAGCGGCCGGGAAGAACGTTGCGGCCTACAAGGTCGCGTTCGATGGCATCGGCAAGCTCGGTGTGACCAGTGGCCCTGAGCGCCTGAACAGACGCGTTGAGCTTATCGTTGGCTGAGCCGATCAACTGATGCCACTCGTAGAGGTGACCGCGTGCCCGCTCGACGGTCTCTAGCGCCTCGGTCACCTTGCTAGCGGCATCTACCGTAGCCACATCGGCACCGTCAGGCCACCGATGACGCTCAGCTGGATGGTCCAACGCCTGCTGACTGTCGCGCTGGTCAAGGTCTTCCGTATCTGTCATCAACCAGCATTCTGCACCCAATGGTTTCGGGTCTGCTCGCTGAGACTCCAGGGAACCTACTTCCGGTTCAGACCGCCATGCGCATCCTCATGATCGTTGAGCTCCTGACGCTGCCCACGCTCGAACCGCTGCCCGCACACGTAACACGACCACACCAACCGCGCATGCCACTCGGCGACGGTTTCTCCGGGTCGACGTGCCATGTGCGGCTTCCAACCACCAAGCTTGTGTACTTCGATCTGATCGGCATGTTCCGCAGCTTTGCTGTGAAGCGGCGCTAGCCGCCAGTCGTAACCGGTCATCCACGGCACCACCTCAGCCCTGCGGCACGTCTTGGTCACGCACTCGCGAGTATAGGCGTCTCAGTACCTTCCTGTACCTCTATGTACCTCACTGAATGTAGTGGTTTGTTTGTGCAGGTCACCGGGTAGTCATCGTGCTATGCGTGTGGGAGTCCCGAAGGGAACGAATCGACCACGACGGCCCGGCGACGCTGTGGAAGCAGGTTGCCGACGACGTTGCCGCCGATATCGCAGCGGGTGACCTGTCGCCTGGCGCGCGTTTGCCGACTGAACTGGAGCTCGCAGAGATCTACGGCGTTGCTCGTGGCACCATCCGCCGTGCTGTCGCCGACCTCGTCGAGCGGGGCGCCGTTGTCGTGGTTCACGGCCGGGGCACGTTCGTAGCAGACGTCCCGGCAGAGCGCTAGGAGCGCGGGTAACTACGGCAGTAGGGTGAAGGCTGGGATGTGGTTCGGGCGGACCACGGAGAAGTGACGGCGGTCCACGGTGGCGACCTGGTGCAGCCCGAACCGTTCAGCGAGTGCCACGACACACGCGTCAGCCGTACCGAGCGGCAGGCTCGCGTACGTCCTGACGAGTTCAGCCACGCGCCGACGGTCAGCAGTCGTCATGGACACCACGTCGAACGGGCCGTCGATGGTGTCTTCCAAGAATCGCACCTCGGCATCCGGGCCACCCTGGGTAGCAACCATGTAGGTGATCTCCGTGATCAACGGCTCTGGGATGAGCAGCGGCCCCGGGACCGAGACCAGAAGCCGAGCGCATGCCTCGTGATGCTGGTCGGCGGCGTTCATCATGGCGACCACCGGGCCGGTATCCACCACGAGCGCAGACGCGGGAACAGACCATTCGGCGCTCAAGAGTGGCGGCCCCGCCCCAGTTCCTCCCGCACGATGTCCTTCGCCCGCGCAGCCAGGTCAGGCGGCCCCGAGAAGGCACCCATTGACCGGAAGTGCCGTCGAGGTTGGGCTACGTCTTCACGACGGCCGACCAGGTGCCGCAGGTAGTCGCGGACCTGCTCCAGTTCGTCCGACGGCACCTCGTCCACCAGGTGGTGCAGCTCGTCCCGCGTGACGCTCATGCCCCGAGGCTACCGGCGAGACCCGCCAGGCCCCAGCGTGCGTGTCTAAACTTTCTCTACTTCATCAAGGGCGGCCCCTGCGGGGCCGCCTGCCTGCTGTATGCGAGCCCAACCGCAGACCGCCGCCCCTGCTGTCTGCGAGCTCGGCCCCAGGCCGACCGCCGGCCGGGCGTGCGGCTCGCTGCGCTCACCGGTCCCGGCCGGCGGTCGGCGGGCCGGGCGCGAGCGGAAGGGGCGGCGGCCGCGGCTGGGCGCGAGCGGAAGGCAGGCGACCCCGCAGGGACCGCCAGACGGAGAACTTCAGCCGCGGACGTCCCGACCGCACGGGGTCGCCTGGGCGAGCCTTCGAAGAACGGTGCTGGGCGCGCTGGCAGGATGGTCGCCTTGCCCCTCCAGCTGGCACCGCCGCCGTCCTGCTGCATGCGTGCTCACCGGCTTGTGGTCCCTTACAGGCCGAACTGGTGTTGAGAACTCCCACAGGTGCGGTCACGGCGCGAGGGGCGGGCAATGTCCGGGGGTTCTGGCACCCTCGGACACGGTGCGCCGAACCGGCCGAGCCCGGCGACCGGAAGGAGGCAGCGGTGAGCGACTGCGTTGACGGCTCCTGGACGCAGGAATTGGAAAAGGATCTAGGCGAGGCCCTCGATCTCCTCGACCAGGTGGCGCAGGGCCAGGACGTGCGTGACCGCGCGGCGCAGTTCCTCAACAAGCGCCCCCGGCGGTTCGAGCGTCTGCAGCAGGCGGCTACGCGGTCGCGGCCCTGATCGCGCCAGCTCGGTCCCGGCTGTGGCCGTGCACCCTCGTCACAGGCACGGGTCATAGCCGGTGATGAGCCAGCCCGCGCCGAGCTGCTGTTCAACCTGAAGGACGCCGAGCCGAGGACCAGGCGGAAGGAGCGGCTGCGGCTGAAACAGGCCATCCCACGTCATCCCGCAGGTGTCGACGACCGGACTCGCCGTGTAGACGATCTTGTACGAGCGCGGGGCCGGGGACTCGTAGCGCTGCTGGTCGGTCACCTGCCCTGCCAACTGGTGCACCGCTTCCGTACACGTCGACGTGCCGTGCACCACGGCGAACCGGACCTGCGCGCCGGGGGAGAACAGCGAGCAAGCCCGCGGATCGCTCCTGGCGATCATCGTCAGCAGCGTCGTCGGCACCGCGCTGGGCGACGAGAGCAGCATCCGCGCCACCGCCAGATCATGTTCCTGCTGGGCGATCTCGGCCTGCCGCCGGTGTTCCTGCCACGCGTCCCAGCCCAGTCCGCCCGCGCCGACCAACAGCGCCACACCGGCCGCAGCCAGCAATCGCCAGCGCAGCGGGCGAACGCCGAGCACGACCAGGCCGACACCGGCCGCCGCCAGCCACGCCCACACCGAAGTCATCGTCAGCAGCAGAACGAGCACGAGCACCAGGACCACGGGCACGGTCCACGGCCGCCACGACGCCGGAACCAGCGGCAGCACCAGGCGCACGAGCACGACCAGGCCCACGCCGACGAGCAACGGCCACCAGGACCAGCCCGACGCACTCCACAACATTAGCCCCGCGGCGAACAACGCCCACCCGACCGCAGGCCGACTCGACCCCCGTTTCCCGTACTCCACGATCCCCCCGGACTTGCCAAAGAATTGCCAAGAATCAACCGTAAACAACGGCAGATGACGGCAGGCAACGCAACACGCCGAGACCGATTCCCCGCAGGTGACAACAGATCTCGGCAAACGATGGCAAGCGTCGATGATCATGGAAACGAGATCAGAAGGTTTGGGGTTCGAATCCCTACGGGCGCGCGCTGATCAACAGCAGGAAACCCCCTCTGAGGAGGGGGTTTCCTGCTGTCTGGGGTCAGTTCGATGCGCATGGAGGGACGCCCCTCGTAGCCGTTCAGGCGGGTTGTGAGACCGAAGTGAGACCGAACGCGCCGCGACGGGACCGCGGAACCAGTGCGGCGGCTGCTTCGGCGGCAGAGATCGACAGCTCGGACGGGACCGAGACGTAGAGGTCGTTGGTCACTGAGAGTGACACATCGGTGTCCGAGGGCCCTGGGCGAGGAGATGTCGATCAGGGGGCCAGGCAGTTCACCCCGGGAAGCTCGGTGGGGGACGGCAGCGCCGTGGGATCCAGCGCAGAAGTGAGTTCCGAAGGCGTCTCGGCAAGACAGGTGGCGGCGTCGATGGGGTCGATGACGGCGGCGGCCACGCCGGTGCCCCCCAGCATTCCGGCGGCCAGCAGCAGCGGCACTGTGACAGTGTGCATCCGCATCGCGGGTTCCCTTCCTCGGAGTAGTGGAGTACTCCCAGACCTACCGGGCCCCGGGTACGGCCGCCCGGCGAGCCGCCAGAACGAGCGACACCCACCAGCACGGAAAACAACGAGCTCCCCCCGCACCCAGTTCATCCGGGGCGGGGGCGCTGTTCATCGTGGGCGGGCGGCTGTTCCGCTCTGCCAGTCGGCTGCTCGCCGCCGGGCGCTACGACCCCGCTGTGGAGTCCGACTTCACCGCTGTGACCGCCGAGCTCGGCGAGGTCGCCGGGTGGCTGGCGTTCGACGCAGTGCAGTTCGACGCGCTGCCATGCTCGCCGCTCTCGACGTCCACACCAGACACAGGGTGCTGGAAATCGGCTCTGGTACGGGGTGGAACGCCGCGAACCTCGCCGCCCACGTCGGTGAGACCGGTCGCGTCGTCTCGATCGAGGTCGACCCGCACATCGCCGAGCAGGCCCGCCGGAACCTCAACACCAGCGGCATTCTCGCGACCGTGGTCACCGGGGATGGAACCGCGGGTTACCGCTCTGCCGCCCCGTTCGATCGGGTGATCGCCACGGCATCGGTTCGGCGGATTCCCCTGGCTTGGATCGAACAGACCCGGCCTGGCGGGGTGCTGGTGGTGCCGTTCGGCACCGACTACAGCAACGGCACCCTGCTGCGCTTGCTCGTCGACGACGACGGGACTGCCGTGGGCAGGTGCGGGCGGAACCTCGCGTTCATGCGGCTACGACAGCAGCGACGGGACTTCCTGAACCCGACCGAGCAGGAGATCACCGACGCCGAGGTGACGACCATCAACCACAGCGGCCGGGGAGCTGTTCGAGATCACCGACTACACCCGCGCTGCCTTCACCATCGGCCTGCACGTCCCGGACTGTTACCTCACGATCGAGGACATCGGCAGCGACCGCAGACATGTCGAGTTGCATGATGTCAGCTCGGGTTCGTGGGCGCGGGTCACCATGCACCGTGAGGCCGCATTCACCGTGCACCAACTCGGCCCCCGACACCTCTGGTCCGAAGTCGACGACGCCTACCGGGGATGGATCAGTGCGGGCCGCCCCACTCCCGACCAATACGGGCTCACCACCACCGCCGATGGGGCACACCGGGTGTGGCTCGACGAACCATCGAACGTGATCACCTCGCTGTGAGGGTGGAGACGTCCCGCGCCGCATCGAGGAGCCGTCAGGGCCCGGGTGAGGGCGGCGGCGGATTGGGATCCCATTCCACGCAGGGAGTGTGGTCGAAAGGATCCTGATCAGGGCAACGCCGCCAGTGCCCCTGGCCCTGTGCGGCTTTCACCGCCGACTTGCCAACAACGGCGAAAAAGACGGCGATCGCCAGCCCGAACACCACGTTGCCGATTGCCTCGCCGATGTCCGGGTCTACCTTGAGCGTGATGCGTATCTCCGAGTTGCGTACCTTGTGCCAGTTAGCTCGAACGAAATCGTCCACCCCGTTTCTTTCGAATGTTTTCGTTTCGTCTGCGTCCAGTTCTCCTGCCAGGGTCTGGCCGTGTCCCGTGTCGCCTATGGCAACACCCAGGGCGAAAGAGTCGCCGGCGATGACCCCATCATCATGGAATCGTGTGGAGATGAACCAGTGCCCGGTGCTGTAAAAGGTGATCTTGATGGGGCCTGAAACATCCCCGGCTGATATCGGCCGCGCGATCTCTCGCTGCTGCACGGGGAAATGAGATCACGGACGCTGACCGGGGGTTGTCGACCCTCCAGTTCGCACAGCGCACGTAGGCTGATGGGGCCATTGCCGGTGAAGCGTCGTGAACCTCTCACAGATGGCATGACGGCACCTTCGACTTCCTGCAGTTATTGCAGGGTCACCAGGATGGGAATGTGACCGAGGCGCCCGGTGATCGAGTGGAGCGCCTTTCCGACAACCGCGCCGAACGCCCGTGTCGGATCGGTGGCCTTCATAGCGTGACCTGGAGTGTCCGACGTGGTCAGCATGTCCCCGGTCTCGACTGGCATGTCACGTGCGTCCACGTTGCATTGAACCTTGCCCATCAGCGACAGGGAGACCCTGGCCGAATCGTCGTCACCCCGCCTGTCGAGCACGATGGCGGGGTTGTGGTTGCCGGCACCGGAAACCACCCCGGCGACGCACTTGTCGTAGGCGGTCGTGCTGTGCCGTACCCGTCCTTCCTCACTGAACACGGCCACTGTTCCGGGCGTCAGCAGCTCGTGGGCGTCCTCATCGGTATCAAAGTCTTCCGCGCAGTCTCCGAGGACGATGTCGAATCCGCTCGCGACTCTGATCGCCGGTTCCGACGGATTGGCGGGATTGCCGCTCGCCCGGAAGTTCTGCGCGGTGGTGATCAGCGTGTCGCACAGGTCGAAATTCGCCTGGAATCCCTTGACGTTCAAAGATTCGACCGTTGGCGAACTAAAAAGGTCGCCATTCACGCGAACAGGGCCACTCAGTCCTTGTGCGTCGGATACGATGTGCGTCCACTCGCCGAACCCTGCGCTCGACAGGTCCCTGAGGCTCGTGAAACTCCCGTCACTTTCCAGTTTTCCGGTGACCGCCTTTTTTGTGATGGCGTTGTAGAATAAGAGGGTTCTTCCGTCGCTGACGATGTGCGTCCACTCGCCGAACCCGGCACTCGTCAGGTCTTTCTTGTGGGTGTAGTCACCGTTGAAGTTGACCGTTGCCGTACCTGCGGTGCGGGTTTTGGAATTATAGAAGAAGAGCATGGTGTTTCCCCAGTGTCGAGTGTGATGACCTTGTCTGTGTGGCCACCAAGCAGAGGTTTGCGTCAGTTCGCTATCGCACACCCGTCGAGAGAATTTTCGAATCAGCCCGGTGCCAGCATGAGCTTTATTCTCCAGCCGATAGCAGTGTCCCTCTGCTGGGCTCATGGTCGTAATACTCGTCACTCGAACGAGGCATACGGTGGTGAGCGCAGTATTCGCCATCGCAACGGATGAACGCCAAGCTCGACACCGACCTCGGCTGAAATCAGCCCGCCGCGCTGGCGGCCGGGCGATCCGGGGAGCAGGATCGCGGCATGGCGGCGGTGCCCGGAATGCCTGGTTGGCTTCGGCGGGGCCCGATGCTGCCCACTGCCGGGCCACCGCCGGTCGGGTCCGGCTGGGCGGTGGAGATCAAGTGGGACGGGGTGCGGGTGCTCGTCGTCTCCGGCCCCGTTGGGCTGCGGGTGATCAGCCGCAACGGGCGGGACATGACCAGCTCCTTCCCCGAGCTCGCCGCGCTCACCGAGGTGCTCGGGGGACGGCGCGCGGTGCTGGACGGTGAGATCGTCGTCCTCGGCTCTGGCGGCCAGCCCGACTTCAGCCGCCTCCAGGCGCGGGTGCACCGGGACCGGCCCACGACCGCGCTGCTCCGCGACGTGCCCGTGCGGTTGTATGCGTTCGACCTGCTGCACCTCGACGGGGTCGACCTGCTGGCCGAGCCCTACGTCGACCGCCGCGACCACCTCGACGCCGTGGGCCTGGAGCACGGACCCGTCCACGTGCCGGACTGCTACACCGACATACCGCCGGTGAAAATGCTGGCAGTCGCCCGCGAACACCACCTGGAGGGCATCGTCGCCAAGCGGCTCACCTCGCGGTACGCGCCGGGAACACGGTCACCGGAGTGGATCAAAACCACGATCCGGCGCAGCACCGAGGTCACCGTCGGCGGCTGGGTTCCGGGCACCGGCGCGCACCGGCACGTCCTCGGGGCGCTGCTGGTCGGGGTCCGCGACGACCGCGGGCGGTTGCGCTACGCCGGCCACGTCGGCACCGGTTTCGCGGAGCGCGACCGGGCGGTTTTCGCTGCCGGGCTCGACGAACTCGCCCGCACCACCAGCCCGTTCACCGACCCGGTGCCACCGGAGTTCGCCGCGGCGGCCCGCTGGGTCGAACCGCTGGTGGTGGCCGAGGTCGAGTTCCGCGAGTGGACCGCGGGCGGACACCTCCGGCACCCGTCGTTCCGCCGCATCGTCGTCCCGAGCTGAAACCGTCCGCTGTGGGCCCGGATCAACGCCGACGCTGAACATGTGCACGACGCGTTCGGCTAGACGATCTGTGGGGCGAGCTTGCCGACCGGCTGCTCCGGGTCCACGTCCGCCAGGGCGTGGAAGACGTCCAGGAACCCGCGGTGGTGTGCGATGACGTCCTCGGGCCGGTACAGCGCCGGGCTCGCGTTGGAGTCGATACGCAGCGATCCTTCCGCGCAGCGCTGGTAGACGTTGAGGGCGAAGTCCTCCACCGAACCGTTGCTGAGGTTGTGCAGGGTCACCGGGTGCTGCCCGAAGCGCAGCGGCGGGTCGTAGCCCATGATGTTGATGGCCGGGGGTTGCGGGATCTCGCTCATGTCGGGAATTCCGAGGTCCTGGGGCAGGTACAGCAGCGGGTAGCGCTGGTGCTGCAGCAGTCCCCGCGCCCGTTCGGCGGTGTGCCGCAGGAGTTCGGCCACGCTCATCTCCGGGCGCACCCGAAGCCGCAGCGGGAGCGTGTTGGACAGCATGCCGGGTGTGGTGCGGGCGATGGCGCCCTGGCGGCCGGTCACCGTCAGTTCGAGGAGCAGGTCCTCGGAGCCGGTGACCAGGTGCGTGTGGACGCCCAGCGCCGCCATCGCCAGGGTCGGCAGGCTGACGCGACTCCGCCGCGCCTGCTCGCGCAGCCGGTCGACCACCGCGACCGGTACGGTTTCGGTCTCCCGCAGGAAGTTCCGGCACGGTGCGGCCCGGTGCGGCGCACCCGAGAGGCTTCGGATCTCCGGTAGTTCCGCCAGTTCCCGCAGCCAGTACTCGCGATCGCGCTGGAAGCGGTCCGACCCCAGGTAGCCAATCTCGTCGGCGACCAGGGCGCGCAACGATCCGAACGGGTTCGCGCCGCGGTCCCACTCGCTTTCCCAAGCCGTGTAGTGCTCGGCGATCCGCTGCGCGAACAGCGAGAACCCGTAGCCGTCCATGGCGATGTGGTGGCAGGCGACGTGGAGCAGGCACCGGTCGGCCGCCAGGCGCAGAAGGGTCATCCGGAACGGCAGCTCGCTGGCGGGGTCCAGCGGCTGTTCCAGGTCCGCGGCCATCCACGCCTGCGCCTGCTGCCACGGGTCGGCGGCGTCGCGCAGGTCGACCACCGGCAGCGGCCAGGCCGCCGCCGGGTCGACGACCTGCCACGGGCCGCGTTCGTCGGCGCCGATGCGGATGCGAAACGCCTCGGCCTCGGCGACCGCCCGCCGAACCGCGGCCTCGACCAGTGCGACGTCGACCGGCCCGCGGACGTCCAGGTACTCGGCGGCCTTGTGGGCCGGGTTCTGCGGTTGCGCCTGCTGTGCGAGCCACACCCAGGTCTGCGCGGCGGTCAACGGCAAACGCTCATGTCGAGCAGGCATCTTCGCTCCATGTTCACTGCGAGTGTTGATGATGGTACAGAGCGTAGTGTCCTGATCTGCTCGCTGCTGGCTGCGCATCGCGGCCTTGGGATCTCCCGGCAGTCGGCCAGCCGCCGGAGCTGCTGCTGAACATCGGTCATGGCTCCCGCGTCAACGTTGGCGTGGCCAACGATATGGGGAAATCGTGGGTCATTCCAACGATTTGGTAGACTGCGCGCGTGCAGACCACGCCGCGTCGCTTGCGCAAGCTGCCCAGCCGACTGCTGACGCAGACCGCCGTGCACGCCCACCGGCTGGTGTCCGAAGGGTTGGCCGGCTCGCACCGCTACCACTACTCGCTGCTGGCGGCGCTCGACGAGTTCGGCCCCTCCAGTCAGGCGGAACTCGGGCGGCGCTGCGGAATCGACCGCAGCGACGTCGTCGCGGTGGTCAACCGGCTCGTCGACGCGGGGCAGGTCGAACGCGCCCCGGACCCGGCCGACCGGCGGCGCAACATCATCACCATCACGCCTGGCGGCAAGCGCGAACTGCGGCGGCTGGACCGGGCTCTCGCCGGTGTCCAGGAGCGGCTGCTGGCGCCGCTGTCGGCCGTCGAACGCGAGCAGCTGGTGCGCCTACTGGCCAAGGTCCTCACCCACCACGCACAAACCTGAGCCCCTCAGACAACCCCATGCCGGGTGGCAGGCTGATCGGGCAGGCTTGCGGGGCTGGGAGATCGGACGAACGGAGATCGACATGGACCAGTGGAGTGCAGTCGACGACTACCTCACCGCGCTGCTCGCGCCCGAGGACCCGGTGCTGACCGCCGCGGTGCGAGCCGGTGACGAAGCCGGGCTGCCCCGCATCAACGTCTCGCCGCTGCAGGGGAAGCTGCTGCACCTGCTGGCGCGTTCGGTGCAGGCGCGCCGCGTCCTCGAGGTGGGCACGCTCGCCGGCTACAGCACCATCTGGCTCGGTCGCGCCCTGCCCCCGGACGGTCGGCTGGTCACGTTGGAGTCGGAACCGAAGCACGCCGAGGTCGCCCGCGCCAACCTGGCCCGCGCCGGGCTGGACGGCATCGCGGAGGTGCGCGTCGGGCCGGCCCTGGAAACGCTGCCGCAGCTGACCGAAGAGACCTTCGACCTGGTGTTCATCGACGCGGACAAGCCGAACATCCCCGACTACTTCCGCTGGGCGCTGGTGCTGACCAGGCCGGGCGGGCTGGTCATCGTCGACAACGTGGTCCGCGACGGTGCGGTCGCCGACGAGCACAGCACCGATCCGGCCGTGCAGGGCGTGCGCCGGTTCCACGAGCTGCTCGCGTCGGAGCCGCGGGCGGCGGCCACCACGATCCAGACGGTGGGAGTGAAGGGCTACGACGGGTTCACCCTTGCCGTCGTCCTCCCCACCGCGGACTGACTGTCACCCATGCTGGAAGGCGGGTGGACCGCGATCGGCGGCCGCCGCGCGCCGAACGTCTGATGTGGAGGGTGCGCGGCGGGCGCACCCTCCGACGGCATCAGGACTTCTCGACCTCGGCGGGTAGCCCGCCGGTGATCCGCACCAGTTCCTCGAACGACGTCGGGAACATCGCGTGCTTGCGGCCCGCCCCGGCCCACACCACGGGGTACTCGGCGAGCTTGCGGTCGACCACGGTCCGGATCGGCTCCGGGTGGTCGACCGGCCCCACCCCGCCGACCGGCTGTCCGGTCACGGCGAGCACGAACTCCGGGGTGGCGCGGCGGATCCTGCGCACCCCGAGCAGCCGGGCGACGTGCCGGGTGTCGACCCGGTGCGCCCCGCTGGCGACGATCAGCAGCGGCTCGTCGTCGGCGGTGAAGACGAGGCTGTTGGCGATGGCCCCGATATCGCAGCCGAGTTCCGCGGCGGCGGCCGCGGCGGTCGGCAGCTCGACGTCGAACTCGACGACCTGACCGGCCACGCCGAGCTCCCGCAGGCGCGCGGCGAAGGTGTCCGTGGCATTGCTCATGCCGCGCAGAATCCCGCAGGCCACAACCCCGAACAAGTCAATTTCCCGGCGCGTCGCACGCCTGCGCGCACGGCGGCCGCACCGGCGCCTGCGAGCACCCGTAACACCGGCCGGGGCCGGGTCGAAATGCCGGGTGCGGCCCGCGTGCGGCCGTCGTTCCAGCTGCTCCGGGAAGCGCCCGCCCCGCCGGGTGGTCAGCGGCCACCGGGGCATCACCAACCGAACACCTCTTCTCGCCGTTCGCCCCGACGCGGGCCTCGTCGTGCCCGTGTCCGGTCCAGGCGCAACGGCACCCCCGGCCGCCACCCAGGTGGTCGGGTGTCACGCGCGCCCCCGTCACAGCGACCCACGAGGGATGCTCCATGCCCTTCCGGCTCCTGGTGCTCGCCGTCGGCACCTTCGTCATCAACACCGGTTCCTACCTCGTCGCCGGTGTGCTGCCCGCGATCGCCGCGCACGTGGGCGTTCCGGTGACCACCGCGGGCCAACTGGTCACCGCGCACGCCCTGACCTACGCGGCGAGCGCCCCGGTTCTGTCCACAGTGGTCGGCCGGTGGGAGCGCCGCCGGCTGCTGTGGCTGTCCCTGGGCCTGTTCGCGCTGAGCAACATCGCCACCGCGGTGGCCCCCGACTTCGCCACGCTCACCGCCGCGCGCGTGCTGGGCGCGCTCGGGGCGAGCCTGTTCACGCCGACGGCGGTGGTCATCGCCGCCGACCTGGTGCCGCTGGACCGGCGCGGCCGGGCGGTGTCCGCGGTGCTCAGCGGACTGACCCTGGCCACGGTGATCGGCGTGCCGCTGGGTGTGCTGCTCGAGGATTCCGTCGGGTACCAGGGGTTGTTCTGGGCGGTCGCGGTCCTGGCGGTGCTCGCCGGGGGCGCTCTGCTGCTCCTGCCGCGGGTTCCCGCACCGCCGGTGGTGCGGCTCCGGGACCGGGTTTCGGTGCTGGGGAACCGTGCCGTGCTGCTGGTGCTCGCCGTGTCGCTGCTGGGCTCGCTCGCCGACTTCGCCGCCTACACCTACGCCTCCCCGATGCTGTCCGAGCTGACCGGTGCGGGCCCGGCGGTGCTGAGCGCGTTGCTGTTCGGCTACGGCGTCGCGGGCGCGATGGGCAACGCGGTCGTCGGCCGGGTCACCGACCGGTTCGGCCCCGGCTTCGGGATCGCCGGCTCGCTGCTGGTGCTCGCGGCCGGGCTGGCGCTGCTGCCGCTGGTGGGCGGATTGCTGCCGGCCACCGCCGCGGTGCTGGTGCTGTGGGGGCTCGGCGGTTGGGGCATCATGCCCGCCGTCCAGCACCGGTTGATCTCGCTGGCCCCGGCCGGTGCCACGGTGGTGATCGCCTTCAACTCCTCGGCGCTGTACCTGGGCATGGGTTTCGGCGGGCTGGCCGGGGGAGCGGTCGCCGCGCACTGGGGCTGGGCGGCGCTCGGTCCGGTGTCGGCCGCGGTCGCGCTGCTGGCGCTCCTGCTGTTCCGGCACATCCCGCGCGCCGCGGCGCCAGTGCCCGCGCCGGAGCAGACCACCGACCCGGCGCGGACTGCCTGACCGCGAGTCAGAGCAGGAGCGGGAGCCTGCGCACCCCGGTCATGGTGGGGCTCGGCAGGAACTCCGGGCCGTCGCCGGGATCGGTCCGCAGGTTCGGGAACCGGTCGAGCAGGATGTTCAACGCCACCCGGCCCTCCAGTCGGGCCAGCGGTGCGCCGAGGCAGAAGTGGATGCCGCGGCCGAAGGCGATCTGCGAGTTCGGTTGCCGAGTGACGTCGAACACGTCCGGGTTCTCGAACTGCCGCGGGTCCCGGTTGGCCGCCGCCACCCACAGCAGCACCAGTTCGTCGGCCCCGATCCGCTGACCGCCGAGCTCGACCTCCCGGTTGGTGGCGCGGGACACCGCGGCGAAGGGGCTGAAGAAGCGCAGCGACTCCTCGATCGCGCTGGGCACCAGCGACCGGTCCGCCCGCACCTTCGCCATCTGCTCGGGGTGCGCGTCCAGACACAGCACGGTGTTACCCAGCAGCATGGTGGTGGTGATGTGCCCGGCGATCAGCAGCACCATGCCGAAGTTGACCACTTCGGGGTCGCGCAGCTGAGCACCGTCCACTTCGGCCTGCACGAGCTTGGTCAGCAGGTCCTCGCGCGGGTGGCGCCGTCGTTCGGCGACGTGCTCACCGAGGTAGTCGGCCAGCTGCCGGACCTGCTCCAGCGCCTGCTGCAGGTACGCCTCCTGCTCCGGGGTCCGCTCCTTGAGCGAGAACTGGTTGGAGCTGGCGAACATCGCGTCCACCCACTTCTTGAACAGCCCCCGATCGCTGCTGGGCACGCCGAGCAGCTCCGCGATCACGATCACCGGCAGCGGGTAGGCCAGGTCGGCGACCAGTTCGGTGCGGTCGGACACCGCGTCGAGCAGTTCGTGGGTCAGCTCGGTGATGCGCGGTTCCAGGTCGGCGACGACCTTGGGGGTGAACGCGTGGCTGACCAGCTTCCGCAGCTTCTGATGCTCCGGCGGGTCCATCTGCACCAGGTTGCCCTCGGTGAACAGGCCGTCCGAGGTTTCCGGCACCAGCCGCTGGGTGTGGGACGAGAAGGTGGCGGGGTCGCTGAGGGCCTGCAGGATCTCGGGATAGCCGTAGACGTTCCACATCCCGGTCGTCTCGTCGTGCTGGACCGGCTGCTCCGGTCGCACGCCACGCAGCCAGAACTGCGCCGGGTTGATCCCCCAGGCGTCGGCGAGGGTCGTCATGTGGTGCCCCTTTGTGACGGCGAGCGCCGCCGGTCAGGTGCGCTCGGGTTTCGGATCGGTGGTGTAGATCCACTTCCGGTAGGTCGCGTTGATGTCGTCGAACAGCGCGCTGATCTCGGCCGCGGCGGCGGTCAGCGTCGCGCGGTCCGGGCCGTCGGCGGGTTCGAAGGCGCGCCGGACGGTCTGCGCCAGGGCGTCGGCCCTGGCGTCGTCGTCGAGTCCCCCCAGGTATGGATTGATGTTGTCCACCAGGTAGAACCCGGTGACCGCCGCGTTCATCGAGAAGGCCAGGTGGGGCACGTCGTCGCGCACCAGGCCGTACTTGGTGATCAGCTCGTAGTACCGCTCCGTGTACTCCTGCCCCTGCAGCTGGGCGGAGCTGCGCTTGAGGTTGCCCAGCAGTTCGGTGTCGCCGGTGACCAGCGCCCGCATCAGCGGTCGGCGCTGCACGGCCAGGAAGGACGACCGCAGGAACCGGTGCGGTCGGACCTCCTCGGGGTCGCGGCGCAACCCGCTGACGAGTTCGTCGATGACGTTCGTCGACTCGCGCAGGACGAGCGACTCGAACAGCCGCTCCTTGGTGCGCCAGTGCAGGTAGACGGTGCCCTTGCCGATGCCCGCCTGCCTGGCTATGTCCTCGATGGTCACCTTCCGGTAGCCCAACCGCACCATGAGCTCGCCGACCGCGTCGAGGATGCGGTCGGCACGGTCGTCGGGCTGCGGCATGGGCGCCTCCGGAGGTCGTTCGGCCACTCGGGTGACTGGATGACCAAAAACGAAATCTGGTCAACCGGTCAGGCATGACGGTAGCGCGGAATCCGGTCGCGGGGCAACGGGTCGCCCGGAAGTGGCAAACAGCCCTGCCACGCCCCTCCGCCGGGCGACAACGGCAGGCGCACCCGGCCGCGTGGGCTTAGCGTCGATCCGCGCGTTGGAGGGCTGTGCGGCAGGTCAGCCCGAGCGCACGACAGGAGTGGGCGGGACGCACCGTCCGACGACATCGCCGCCTGGCCCAGGCTGGCGAGCGGGACCAGGTGAGGGCCGTCCCGCCCGGCAGTGGTCGGAGCGGATCATGGAGGGGCCGCCTGACGCACAGGGCGGCCCCTCTTTCACAGCTCGGGGCTCTCGACGCTCGCGGCGTCCGCGGACAGCGCCACCACGCGCCCGCCCTGCTCGCCGAGTTCGCGCAGCCGCGCCAGCCCGGCGGCGTCCAGCGGCACCGTGCTGCTCGTCCGGGGGCTGTCGGCCAGCTCCTCCAGATCGGCCCGCGCCGCACAACCCGCATCCACTGTGGACTTGAGGCTGCCGGTGGAGGCGAGCGAGCCGCGCGCCGCGCCGAGCCGGCCGAGGGCGTCGTCGACGGCGTCCAGCAGCGCGTCCCGGTTGCCCTCGGTCATCGCGCGCACCAGGTCGGGGTCGCTGCCGGCCACCCGGGTGCCGTCCCGGAACGACCCGGCGGCCAGCGACAGGGCCAGCGGGCCCCCGTCCGACCCGACCGCGGCGAGCACCGCGGCGAACACGTGCGGCAGGTGCGAGATGCGGGCGACCGCGGAGTCGTGCGCGGCGGCCGAGGTCGGCACCACCTGGGCCCCGCAGTCCAGGGCCAGGTGCGCGGCCTCGCGCCACGCCGCGACCTTGGTGTCCTCCTCGACGGTCACCGCCCACGCCGCACCGGCGAACAGCTCGGCGAATCCGGCCGACCACCCGGAAGCGGACAACCCGGCCATCGGGTGCCCCCCGGCGTAGCGGGCGCTGGGCAGCGTCCGGCGCACCTCGGCCGCGACCGGCCCCTTCACACTCACCACATCGGTCAGCCACGCCTCCGGGGCGTGCTCGGCGACCTCCCGCAGCACTGCGCGCACCGCGGTCAACGGCGTCGCGACGACCACCAGCGCATCCTCGGCGGCGGCCCGCCGCAGGGCCTGCTCGGTCGACAGCACCTCGAAGCCGTCCGCCCGCGCGGCGGTGGCGTCCACCTCCGATGCGGTGCTGCCCCAGGCGGGGCGCCCGGCGGAGGCGGCGGCCCGCAGCACGGAGCCGCCGATGAGTCCCAGTCCGATCACGCACACGGCACGCATTGGCCCATCCTGCCCGACCTCGCCCGGTGACCGCGCAGCCCCATGCGCGGTACGCCACGCTGCGTGCCCGGCGACTCGCGCCCACCACGAAGCGGACGAGCCGCGCACCTCCCTACCCGGTTGAGCGGCAAATGATGCTCGGAAGGTTACGACGGCGCAATAGTGCTTTCGGGTGGCGTAAGTACGCTTTACGGTGTCCTCATGACGGTGCAGGAGCCGGTCGCGGGCTTCGCCGTCGCCGTCGTGCGGGAGGACGGGCGGTGGCGGTGCAGCATGATGGACAAATCGGTGCTGACCGGCCTCGACGCCTGCATCACGGCGCTGCGCGAGCTGCGCTCCACCGGCGCGGTGTTCGGCATGTGCAATGTGGACGACGAGTTCTTCGTGCTGATCAGGCCGGTGCCCGGTGGAGTGGACCTGCTGCTGTCGGACGCGGCGGCGGCGCTGGACTACGACATCGCGGCGGACGTCCTCGACCTGCTGCGCGTCGACCCCCCGGACGAGGACGACGAGGAGGTCTGGCCGGAGGGCAACCTGGCGATCCTGGCCGACCTGGGCCTGCCGGAGGGCGAACTGCTGGTGATCATCGAAGAGGTCGACCTCTACCCCGACGAGCAGCTGGAGATGATCGCGCAGCGCTGCGGCTTCGGTGACGACTTCGCGAAGCTGTTGGAGAATCTGGACCAGTGATCGGCTCGAAAGGCCGCGCCGGGGACGCCGACCTGGTGCGGGCCGCGCTCGAGGTCGCCGCCGAGGCGCCCGCCACCGGCGACGTGCCCATCGGCGCGGTGGTGGTCGACCCGGTGGGACGGGTACTGGCGCGAGCGCACAACCAGCGGGAGGCGCTGCGGGACCCGACGGCGCATGCCGAGATCCTCGCGCTGCGCGCGGCGGCGGCCGTGCACGGCGACGGCTGGCGGCTGGAGGGCTGCACGCTCGCGGTCACCGTGGAGCCGTGCACCATGTGCGCGGGCGCGTTGGTGCTGGCCAGGGTGGCCAGGGTGGTCTTCGGGGTGTGGGAGCCGCGAACCGGTGCGGTGGGCTCGCTGTGGGATGTGGTGCGGGACCGCCGCCTCAACCACCGGCCCGAGGTGGTCGGTGGCGTGCTGGCCGACGAGTGCGCGGCCGTGCTGGAGGAGTTCTTCACCCACCACCGCTCGTGACACGGGTGCGATCGGCCGCAGCGGGTACCCCACGGAGTGCAGGCAATTCCGAGGGACGGAGCGAGACGATGGGTGTGTTCGACAAGGCCAAGCAGCGGGCGGAACAGCTCGCCGGGAAGGCCAAGGAGGCGGTGGGCCGGGCGACCGGCGACGAGGACCTGGAGAACGCGGGCAAGCGCGACGAGCTCGAGGGCAAGGCCAAGGAGGCCGGCCAGGACGTCAAGGACCGAGCTGCCGGCGCGGTCGAGGACACCCGGGAGCGCTTCCGCCGGGATGAATGATCCCGTGCGTTTCACCGGGTCGGGGAGCTTGTCCGCTCCCCGATGACCACCCCGGACTGTGACGATGGGTCCGTCTCGCATCAGCGGGGCGGACTCATTGCGTTGCGGGGGGTGACGTGGAGCCGACCGATGCGGATCTGGCCGCGTGCATCGCGGCGGGCGATGCCGACGCCTTCGAGCGGCTGGTGCGCCGCTACTCCGACGCCGTGCTCGGTATGGCGCTGCGGATGCTCGGCGATCGCGCCGAGGCCGAGGACGTCGTCCAGGACGTGTTCGTCACGGTGTGGCGGCGGGCCGGCGAGTTGGTCGCACCGGCGGCGCTGCGCACCTGGTTGTTCCAGGTCGCACGGCGCAACTGCCTGATCGTGCTGCGGCGCAGGCGCACCCGCCGCACCGATCCGGTCGAGACCGTGCCCGAGAACCGCACCGCGGTGGGGGCCGCGGTGCTGGTGGTCGATCCGCAGCGGGCCGTCGAGGCCGGGGCGGGCATGCTGGCGCTGCGGCGGGCGCTGGCCGGCCTGCCCACCCGGCAGCGCGACGTCTGGCTGCTCGCCGAGGTCGACGGCCTGTCCTACGTCGAGATCGGCCGCCGCGTGGGCGCTGGGGAGCAGGCGGTGCGCGGGCGCCTCTCGCGGGCCCGCGCGACCCTCGCGGACCAGATGCGGGCCTGGCGATGACCCCCTTCGCAGGGCCGACGGAGGCGGCCGGTACCCTTGCTGGCGGTAGCGTGTCCGAGCGGCCGAAGGAGCGCGCCTCGAAAGCGCGTGTGGTTAACAGCCACCGTGGGTTCGAATCCCACCGCTACCGCTCGACGAAGGGCCGGTTCCCGAACGGGACCGGCCCTTCGTCATGCCGCGGGTTCCCCGGCCACTTCCGGTCATGTCGCTTGATCGTGTGTCGGTGGTCGGCGAGGTCGGGTAGCTTGGCGTGATCATGTCGCCTGGCGAGGGGAAGCCGAAGTGCGCGTCACGTCACTGCTCGCCGCCACCGCGGTGCTGCTGTCGATCGCCCCGGCCGCGACCGCGCGGGAGACGGTCCGGATTCGCGACATCCAGGGCACCGCGCGGGTGTCGCCACTGGTCGGGCGGCGGGTCGCCGACGTTGTCGGCGTGGTGACCGGGGTGCGCGGGTACGGCTCGACCCGCGGGTTCTGGTTCCAGGACCCCGAAGCGGACGCGGACCCACGGACCAGCGAGGGCCTCTTCGTGTTCACCGGTGAGCAGACCCCGGCTGTCGCGGTGGGCGACGCGGTCACCGTCACCGGGGTCGTCGCGGAGCACTACCCGACGGCGGAGGGCGAGACGCCGGAGACCACCCCGAACCAGTCGGTCACCGAGCTGACCGGGGCGAGCTGGCGGATCACCGGCCGCGGCAGTGCGCCGGTGGAGGTGCTGGGGCCGGACTCGGTGCCGGTCGAGTACGCGCCGCAGGAGGGCAACATCGACAAGCGGCCGCTGGAGCCGGAGCGCTACGCACTGGACTTCTACGAGTCGCGCGAGGGCATGGTGGTGCGCGTCGACAACGCGCGCGTGGTCGGTCCGACCGACGCCCACCGGGCGCTGTGGGTCACGTCCAAACCGGACCAGAACGCCAACGAGCGCGGCGGCACCACCTACACCGGCTACACCGACCCGAACTCCGGTCGCCTCAGGGTCGAGTCCCTCGGGGGTGACGCGTTCCCCGCCGCCAACGTCGGCGACCAGCTGCTCGGCGCCACGCAAGGGCCGCTGGACTACAGCCGCTTCGGCGGGTACGTGCTGGCGGCGACGCGGCTGGGCGGGCACGTGCCGGGCGGCCTGCGCCCCGAGACCACGCGGCCGCAGGGCCGCGACGAGCTGGCGATCGCCACCTACAACGTGGAGAACCTCGCCGCCGGGGCCGACCAGGCCAGGGTCGACCGGCTCGCCGAGGGCATCGTGGACCGGCTCGCGGCACCGGACGTCGTGGCGCTGGAGGAGGTCCAGGACAACACCGGCCCCACCGACGACGGCGTGGTGGCCGCGGACCAGACGCTGCGGCAGCTCACTGACGCCATCGCGGCGGCGGGCGGCCCGCGCTACCTGTGGCGGCAGATCGACCCGCGCAACAACGCCGACGGCGGCCAACCGGGCGGCAACATCCGGGTCGCGTTCCTGTTCAACCCGGCACGGGTGTCCTTCGTGGACCGTCCGGGCGGGGATGCGACCACGCCGGTGCACCCGGTGGCCCACGGCGAGCGGGTGGCGTTGAGCGCGTCGCCCGGCCGCATCGCCCCGACCGACCCGGCGTGGCGGGACAGCCGCAAACCGCTGGTCGGCGAGTTCCTGTTCCGCGGCGCACCGGTGATCGTGGTGGCCAACCACTTCACGTCCAAGGGTGACGATCAGCCGCTGCACGGCCGGTTCCAGCCGCCCGCGCGGGTCTCGGCGGAGCAGCGCGCACAGCAGGCCCGCCTGGTCCGCGGGTTCGTCGACGAGGTGCTGGCCATCGACCCGGCGGCCCGGGTGGTTGTGCTCGGCGACCTGAACGACTACGGCTTCTCCCCGGCGTTGGCGCCGTTGACCGACGGGGCGGCGCTGGTGCCGCTGGCTGCGGAACTGCCGCCGGTGGAGCGCTACAGCTACGTCCACGAGGGCAACTCCCAGCAGCTGGACCACATCCTGGTCAGCCGCGCGGTCGACGCCGACTACGACCTGGTGCACACCAACGCGGAGTTCGCCGACCAGGCCAGTGATCACGACCCGCAGATCACCCGCATCCGCTTCTGGCGGCCTTGACGTTCGGATCGACGGGCGTGGGGTCAGGGCCGGATGTTCTGGTTGAGGTGGAACAGGTTGTCCGGGTCATAGCGCCGCTTCACCTCGACCAGGCGGTCGTAGTTCTGCCGGTAGTTGGCCCTGATCCGGTCCTGGTCGTCGCCGGCCATGAAGTTGACGTATCCGCCTTCCTCCGCGTGCGGGCTGGTGGCGGCGTAGTAGTCGCGCACCCAGGCGATGTTCGCCTCGTTGTCGGCGGGGTCCGGCCACATCCCGGCGATGACGGCGGCGAAGTTGGCGTCGCGGTAGGCGAAGGCCGTCGCGTCGGGCGCGACCCGGTGGCAGGCGCCGTCGATGGGGTAGATGTGGATCGTGGAGTTGACCACGGGCACCTTCGGCCCGTACCGGACGTGCGCGTCGATCATCTCGTCGGTCAGCTCCCGCACGAAGTTGGCCTTCCAGTAGTGCTGGAGCCCGGGCGGCACGAGCGCGTCGAAGGCGCTGTTGAGCAGCGGGTAGGGCATCGGCCCGACGTGTTCGGCGACGACCGGCGCGATGTCACGCAGCGGTGCGACGGTGGCCGGGCCCGCCTCGATTGGCCCGGACCAGCACGTCACGACGGCCACCAGGGTGTCGCCGTGCCGGTTCTCCGGGATGAACGGCAGCGGCGGCGCGATCTGGAACGCCGGGAAGGCCCCGAGCTCCTCCGGAGCGTCGGCGATGATCTCGCGGAACGACCGCAGCACGGTCGCGGCCTGGTCGACGTCGAAGAAGATCGGCCCGCCGTAGATGTCGCCCACCGGGCCGAGCCGGTATTCGAACGAGGTGACCACGCCGAAGTTGCCGCCGCCGCCGCGCAGCGCCCAGAACAGGTCGTCGTGCTGCTGCTCGTCGGCCACGACGAACTCGCCCGAGGCCGTGACGACGTCGGCGGATATCAGGTTGTCGCAGGACAACCCGTGCCCGCGCGCCAGGTAGCCGATGCCGCCGCCGAGCGTCAGCCCGGCGATGCCGGTGGTGGAGATGATCCCGCCGGTGGTGGCCAGCCCGAAGGCGTGCGTGGCCGCGTTGAAGTCTCCCCAGGTCGCGCCGCCCTCGGCCCGCGCGGTCCGCGCCGCCGGGTCCACGCGCACGCCACGCATCGGCGACAGGTCGACGACCACTCCGTCGTCGCAGGTCCCGAACCCGGGAACGCTGTGCCCGCCGCCGCGCATGGCGAGGTCGAGCCCGTTCTCCCGGGCGTAGTCGACGCCGGCCATGACGTCCCCGGCGTTGACGCACCGCACGACGGCACGCGGGTGCCGGTCGATCATCGCGTTGTGCACCCGCCGGACCTCGTCGTAGCGCTCGTCGTGAGCGCTGATGACGTCGCCGCGAACCTGTTCCCGCAGCTTCTCGATCGTGATGCTCATGGCCGCCCCCGGAAAGCCGTCCAGACCACCACGGTCGGCCGCTGGGAACGCGGGTGACCAGGGGCGGAGGACCCGAGGCCGACTGCGGGGCCGGGTTGTCGACAACCGAGACGGAACGCGAAGAGCCCCGGTCGCGATCGTGCGGCCGGGGCTCTGCCCTGCGGAGGATACGGGATTCGAACCCGTGAGGGCTGTTAACCCAACACGATTTCCAATCGTGCGCCTTAGGCCGCTCGGCCAATCCTCCGTGCGGAAGCCTAGCAGAGCACCCCCTGAGCAGCGGATACGGGTCGTGACCTGGGGCGACGGTCCGGTGACCGGTGGAGTCACGATCTTGCACAGCGCTCGGAGACAACACTGTTCGAGGGCCCGTGACTGGTGTGCGTCAGGCACCTTCCAGACGGAAGGTGCCTGGCCGGGAGGCTGGTGCGGTGCTGGCCGGGCCGGGTGGTTGAGGGGTGCGCGAGGTGTCGGGCCGCTTCGGTTACACTGGTCGTGGACCTCGTGCGGCGTCCATCCTGTGAACCCCCCCAGGGCCGGAAGGCAGCAAGGGTAAGCGGGCTCTGGCGGGTGCACGGGGTCCCCATCTTTTCTCCCGGAGGGCCCGCCGGGGGCCGTCCGGGGTGTCAGCCGCACCGCGTAGGGTTCTGACCGTGGCGCTCGCCCTCTACCGCAAGTACCGGCCGGCGACCTTCGCTGAGGTCGTCGGGCAGGAACACGTCACCGAGCCGCTGCGGACCGCGCTGTCCTCCGGTCGGATCAACCACGCGTACCTGTTCTCCGGGCCGCGCGGCTGCGGCAAGACGTCCAGCGCACGCATCCTCGCCCGCTCGCTGAACTGCGCGCAGGGACCCACCGCCGACCCGTGTGGGGAGTGCGACTCCTGCGTCGCGCTCGCTCCCGAGGGCGGCGGCAGCGTCGACGTCGTCGAGCTCGACGCGGCCAGCCACGGCGGTGTGGACGACACCCGCGAGCTGCGCGACCGGGCGTTCTTCGCGCCTGCCCAGTCGCGATACCGGATCTTCATCATCGACGAGGCCCACATGGTCACCACGCAGGGCTTCAACGCCCTGCTGAAGATCGTCGAGGAACCGCCGGAACACCTGATCTTCGTTTTCGCCACCACCGAGCCGGACAAGGTGCTCACCACCATCCGGTCCCGCACGCACCACTACCCGTTCCGGCTGATGCCGCCCGGCGTGATGCGCGAACTCGTCGAACGCATCTGCCGCGAGGAGGGCGTGCGGGTCGAACCCGCGGTGTTCCCGCTGGTCATCCGCGCCGGTGGGGGGTCCGCGCGCGACACCCTGAGCGTGCTTGACCAGCTGCTGGCCGGGGCGAGTTCCGAGGGCGTCACCTACGAGCGCGCGGTGGCGCTGCTCGGTGTCACCGATGTCGCCCTGATCGACGACATGGTGGACGCGCTCGCCGCCGGGGACGCCGCCGCCGTGTACGGCACCGTCGACCGGGTCGTCGAGGCCGGGCACGACCCGCGCCGGTTCGGCACCGACCTGCTCGACCGGCTGCGCGATTTGATGCTGCTCAACTCGGTTCCGGACGCCGCGGAGCGCGGTCTGGTCCAGGCCGCCGGGGACGAGCTGGCCCGGATGCAGCAGCAGGCCGAGCAGCTCGGTCCCGCGACCCTGTCCCGGTTCGCCGAGATCGTCCACAACGGACTGTCCGAGATGCGGGGGGCGACCGCGCCGCGACTGCTGCTCGAACTGCTGTGCGCCCGCATGCTGCTGCCCACCGTTTCGGACTCCGAAACCGCGCTGCTGCAACGCCTGGAGCGCCTCGAGCGGCGGATGACCATCGCGCCGGGCGAAGGGGCGCCCGCCGCGACCATCGCGCCGGCCGCGGCCGACGTCGCGCCGGATGCCGAAGCGCGCCCCAGGCGTGTCTTCCAGCGCCCCCACGAACGCGCGGCGCAGGAGGCGGCGGAACCACCGCGCTCCGAGCCGCCCCGTGCCGCGACGCCCCCGGCTCCGGCGGAGCCGGTCGCGCCGCCGAAGGCACCGGAACCCGCCCAGGGCGGGACCGACGCGGCCACGGTGCGCCAGGTGTGGACGAAGGTGCTGCAGGCGGTCGCGCAGCGCAACCGGCCGACGCAGGCGCTGCTGCTCAACGCCCAGGTCCAGGACCTCAACGGCGACAACACGCTCGTGCTGTCGATGCCGACCTCCGGGCTCGTCAAGCAGTTGGCGCAGCAGCGGCGGTTGGACTTCGTGCGCGATGCGCTGCGCGAGGTGATGGGCGGCGAGTGGGAGATCCAGTGCGTGGAGGCCGGTGCGGCCCCGCCCGCACCGACTCGCCGCGCCGCGCCCAAGCAGCCGCCGCAGCGGCGGGAGACCCCGCAGCGCCAGAACTCCGCTCCGGCCGGGCAGCCCGTTACCGGCCAGCAGGCGTCGCACCCGCAGCCGGGGACGCGAAATTCGGTGCCGCGACCGCCGGAACCCGACGACATCCCGCCGCCGCCGGAACCGCCGTACGAGGAACCCCCGCCGCCGGACGACGTGCCGCCGCCCCCGGAGCCGCCGAAGCCCCCGGCGCCGGTGCGGCCGCCGGAACCGCCGGTCGCGGACGACGAGGAGGACCCGGAGGCGATGCTCGCCGAGTCGTCCCCGATGGACGACGACGCACCGACCGGTCCCGATTCGGAAGCAGCCGCGGTGGAACTGCTCGAACGCGAACTCGGCGCCCGCCGTATCGACAACTGACGCGGCTGCTCCGCGCGCATCACCAACCCGGGATCACGTAGTGAGGTGGCGGGCCAGGAAGTTCAGCGCCTTCGGGTAGGCGTCGAGGCGGTTCACGCGCTTGGCCAGACCGTGGCCCTCGTCGCCGTACACCAGCAGTTCGCACTCCAGGCCCTTCGCCCGCACCGCGGCCGCGATCTGCTCCGCTTCCGACAGCGGGACCCGCGGGTCGTTCGCGCCGTGCAGTACGAACAGCGGTGCCGCGATCGAGTCAGCCCTGGTCAGCGGGGACGCCTCCCGCAGGAAGTCCGCGTCGGCGGCCAGCGACCCGTACTCGCGCTCGCGGTGCGCCCGCCGGTACGGGGCCGTGTTCTCCAGAAACGTCACCAGCGACGAGATCCCCACGATGTCCACCCCGGCCGCCCAGCGCTCCGGCTGGAACGCCAGCCCGGCCAGCACCATGTAGCCGCCGTAGGAGCCGCCCCACAGCGCGGCCCGCCCCGGGTCCAGGCCGATCGTGGGCAGCCATTCGTGCAGGTCACCGAGGTCCGCGACGGCTTCCAGCCGGTTGCGGCCGTCGTCGGCGGAGTACCAGCGCTTGCCGTGCCCGGTGGAGCCGCGCACGTTCGGCACCAACACGGTGTGCCCCTGGCCGACGAGGGCCTGCACGACCGGGCTGAACGCCCGCACCGACTGGCTCTCCGGGCCGCCGTGGATCACGAGCACCGCCGAGCCCGCCAGCCGCGGGTCCGGGTCGGTCGGCGCGTAGACGAAGCACGGCACCTTCTCGCCGTCCCGGGTGGGCACCCGGTGCGAACTCGGCCGGACCGGTCGGTGCCCGTCGAGCTGCGCCGCGGACCCGGTCAGCGACCGGGCGGCACCGGTCGCGACGTCGACCAGCACGGCGTCCCCGGGCGCGTCGGGGGCGCTCAGGGACAGCACCACATGGCGCGAGTTCGGCGACCACACCGGTGTGGGCAGGGGGTTCGCGCACCAGCCGTCGGCGGGCAGGGTGATCACGCGCCGCAGGTCGCCGGTGGCGGCGTCGTGCAGCGCCAACCGGCTGACCCCGTCGTCGTCGGCGTGCACCAGCAGCGTCGATCCGTCGGGGGAGAGCCAGCCGATGAGGTCGTGTGCGTCGGAGGTCACCAGCCAGCGCCGTTGCCCGGTGCGCGGGTCGAGGAGTGCCACGCCCGCCCGGTCCCGCTCGAAGTCGGTGGTGACCACCAGCCCCGCGGCGTCGGGCAGCCAGGCCGGGGCGATGTGCCGGGCCGGTGTGGCGCGGTCGGTCAACTCGCGTACCTGCTCGGCCTCGGTGGCCGGCATCCTGTTGACCACGAGGACCTGGTCGGACATCGACTTCTCGGCGGGCACGGTGACGGCCACGTACTGGCTGTCCGGTGACGTGGACACCGCCAGCACCATCCCGCCCCGGTCGTAGACGACCTCCTCCTCGCCGGTGTGCACGCTGCGGATCACCACGTCGAAGTCGACGCCGTTGCGCCGGTTGGTGGCGTAGACGATGCGGCCGGGCAGGACGTCCAGCAGTCGGTGTACGTACTCGGGGTCGCGGACCAGCGGCACCAGGTCGTCCAGCCGCGCGGGCAGCGTCCCCGGCTCGTCCCACCGCAGCAGCGACAGCTGGCCGCGCTCGTTGCCGTCGGTGTCGTGCTGCACCACCACCGCCCGCTCCCCGGGCAGGTAGCGGCCGGTCACCGCGCCCGGCAGCGCCGTCAGCGGGGTGCACGTCCCGTCGGCGATCTCGACGAGCTGCGTCGACCCGGACTCGTCCGAACCGGCCAGCACCCGGCCGTCGTCGGTCACGTCGAAGGCCCGCCAGGTGGTCAGCTCCAGCAACCGCACGATGTCCAGCGCCATGCGATCACCTTGGCACGCCGCGCGGCCCGCGCCCAGAGCCTTGCTCCTCCGGCCGACTAGGCTGGTGGGGTACATGCGCCAGCTGGATGGAGGATGACGGTGCAACCTGGTGGCCAGCCGAACATGCAGCAGATCATGGAACAGGCGCAGAAGATGCAGCAGCAGCTGATGACTGCGCAGCAGGAGCTCGCCGCCGCCGAGGTCACCGGGAGCGCCGGTGGCGGACTGGTCACCGCGACCGTCAGCGGCGCCGGCGAGCTGAAGTCGTTGTCGATCGACCCGAAGGCGGCCGACCCGGAGGACACCGAGACGCTGGCCGACCTGGTGGTGGCCGCGGTGCGGGACGCGAACCGCGCGGCACAGCAGCTGCAGGCCGAGAAGATGGGGCCGCTGGCCGGTGCTCTCGGCGGTGGCGGTCTGGGCCTGCCGGGCATGTGACCGCTGTTTCCGGTGGGGCGACAGTCCCACCGGGACCCTGTGGAATGAGCGAGAAGTGTACGAAGGTCCCGTTCAGGATTTGATCGACGAGCTCGGCAGGCTGCCGGGCATCGGTCCGAAGAGCGCGCAGCGCATCGCCTTCCACCTGCTCGCGGCCGAGCCCGCGGACGTGACCCGCCTGCAGGAGGTCCTGCAGAAGGTCAAGGAAGGCGTGGTGTTCTGCGACATCTGCGGCAACGTCTCGGAGCAGACGACCTGCCGCATCTGCCGCGACGAGCGCCGCGACAAGACGATGGTGTGCGTCGTGGAGGAACCCAAGGACGTGCTCGCCGTCGAGCGGACGCGCGAGTTCCGGGGCCGCTACCACGTGCTCGGTGGGGCGCTGGACCCGCTGTCCGGGATCGGGCCCGACCAGCTGCGGGTGCGCGAGCTGCTGGCGCGCATCGGCCGCGACGAGATCACCGAGGTGATCATCGCGACGGACCCGAACACCGAGGGCGAGGCCACCGCCACGTATCTGGTGCGGATGTTGCGCGACTTCCCGGGCCTGACGGTGACCCGGCTGGCGTCCGGCCTGCCGATGGGCGGCGATCTGGAGTTCGCCGACGAGTTGACGTTGGGCCGCGCGCTGGCCGGGCGCCGCGCGATGTGAGTGTGCACGGTCCGTGACGGCCGCGGGTGTCGGAGCCACCCGCGGCCGATGCTCCCGCCCCTGTCCACATTCGATGGGTGTTCCGCGCTTGTGCAGGTGAGCGCGATCCGCCGAACAGGCTATTGAACTGGGTGGATTGCCGGAAAGACCGGATTTCTTAGGTAGCCCTAAGTAGCGGGATCGTAACCTCGGCTACCCCAACCTCGCCCAAATGCGAGTTAGTCTCACGACACTCTGAGATCTGAGACACACCGAGGTGCTTCCATGAGAAGAGCTCCATCGGCGCAGCGTCGCGCTCCGAGCGCGTGGCGTCGTGTCGCGGCGGCGGGGGTCGCACTCGTCGCGGCGACCTCGCTCGCCGCGTGCGCGCAGTCGCAGCGTGAGGCAGGCGGCGGTGAAGGTGGCACACTCACCTTCGGCGCGGCCGGTGCACCCGACCTGTTCGACCCCTTCTACGCCTCCGACGGCGAGACCTTCCGGGTCACCCGCCAGATCATGGAGGGGCTGGTCGGGTTCAAGCCGGGCACCGCCGACGTCGAGCCGGAGCTCGCCGAGAGCTGGGAGCACAGCCCGGACGGCAGGACCTGGACCTTCAGGCTGCGCCAGGGCGTGAAGTTCCACGACGGCACCGACTTCAACGCCGACGCGGTCTGCCGGAACTTCACCCGCATGTTCACCCAGACCGGCGCCGGGCAGAACAACGCGCTGTCCTACTACTGGATCGAGAACTTCGGCGGCTTCGCCGACGGCGCAACACCGTCGCTGTACCAGTCCTGCGAGGCCCCCGATCCGACCACCGCGGTGCTGCACCTGACCCGGGCCACCTCGAAATTCCCCGACATCCTCGGGCTGCCGTCGTTCAGCATGCAGTCGCCGACGGCGATGGACCGGTACCAGGCCAACAACGTGCAGGCCCAGGGCGACAGCTTCGTCTACCCCGAGTACGCCAGGGCGCACCCGACCGGCACCGGGCCGTTCCGCTTCGACTCCTACGACGAGAGCAACGGCACCATCAAGCTGGTCCGCAACGAGCAGTACTGGGGCGAGAAGGCCAAGCTCAAGGAGCTGATCTTCCGCATCATCCCGGACGAGACGGTCCGCAAGCAGGAACTGGAAGCCGGCGGCATCGACGGCTACGACTACCCGAACGCCGCCGACCTCAGGGCGCTGCGCGACGCGGGCAACAACGTCCAGATCCGCGCCCCGTTCAACATCCTGTACCTGGGTATCACCCAGAAGAACAACCCGGCGCTGCGGGATCTCAAGGTGCGTCAGGCGCTCGCCTACGCCATCGACCGCGAGACGCTGGTCAGGGCGAACATGCCGGAGGGCGCCGTGGTGGCCACCCAGTTCTATCCGGACACTGTGGACGGTTACGCGCCGGACGTGGTGCGCTACCCGCACGACCCGGCCCGGGCCCGGCAGCTGCTCGCCGAGGCGGGAGTGCCGAACCTGACGCTGAACTTCTACTGGCCCACCGAGGTGTCCCGCCCCTACATGCCGGACCCGAAGGGCATCTACAACGCCATCGCCGAGGACCTGCGCGAGGTCGGGATCACCGTCAACCCGATCAGCAAGCCGTGGAACGGCGGCTACATCGACGATGTGGACAACGCCAAGGCCGACATCTTCCTGCTCGGCTGGACCGGTGACTACAACACGCCGGACAACTTCATCGGCACCTTCTTCGGTACGCCGACCAACCGCTTCTACACCGCCGCCTCCCCCTGGGGCGAGGACCTGGCGGCGCAGCTGCGGGCGGCCGACAGCGAACCGGACGAGGCCAGGCGCACCCAGATGTACCAGGAGATCAACCGCAGGCTGCTCGCCGAGTACCTGCCCGCCGTGCCGCTGGCGCACTCGCCGCCGGCGATCGTGACCAGCCCGCGCGTGCACGGCCTGCAGCCCTCGCCGTTGACCGCCGAGGAGTTCCAGACGGTCAGCATCTCCGAGCAGTGACCCACCCGCGCTCCAGCCGGTGTCGACGCCGACTGGAGCGCGGACCGGCCGTTCGCTGACCGACTGATCAAAACGGGGGTTGCGTGCTCCGCTACACGATCCGACGGCTCGCGCAGCTGGCGCTGGTCGTCGTTGTGCTGTCGATGCTGCTGTTCGCCTGGCTGCGGCTGCTGCCCGGCGGGCCGGTGTCGGCGCTGCTGGGGGACCGCGCCACACCGGAGGCGCGGGCCAGGCTGGAGGCCGACCTCGGCCTTGACCAGCCGATCCCCGTGCAGTACTGGAGGTTCCTGGAACGGGCCGTCACCGGTGACTTCGGCACCTCGACCGGGGTGCAGCGCGGCGCGCCCGCGCTGGAGGTGTTCCTGACCCGCTTTCCGGCCACGCTGGAACTGTCGATCCTGGCGCTGTTGATCGCCGTCGCGGTCGGCATCCCGCTGGGCTACCTGGCGGCCCGCCGCCGCGGCAGCTGGCTGGACAACCTGAGCATCACCTGGTCGCTGATCGGTGTCGCCGTCCCGGTGTTCTTCCTGGCGTTCCTGCTGAAGTACGTGTTCGCCATCGAGCTGGGAATGCTGCCCGCCTCCGGCCGCCAGGACACCGGGCTGGACGCCACGCGGGTGACCGGCTTCTACATCCTCGACGGGCTGCTGACCCGCGAGTTCGACGCCGCGTGGAACGCCCTGGTACACCTGATCCTGCCCGCGGTGGCGCTGTCCACCATCCCGTTTGCGGTGATCTTCCGGATCACCCGGGCCGCGGTGCTGGACGTGATGGACGAGGACTACGTGCGCACCGCGCGGGCCAAGGGCCTGGCGGGCATGGTGATCCGGCGACGGCACATCCTGCACAACGCGATGCTGCCCGTGGTGACGACCATCGGGTTGCAGACCGGTGCGCTGCTGGCCGGGGCGGTGCTGACCGAGCGGGTGTTCAACATCGCCGGGATCGGCCAGGCGGTCGCGATCGGGTTCCAGCGCAAGGATTTCCCGGTGCTGCAGGTGGTGATCCTGGCGTCCGCCATGGTGTACGTGCTGGTCAATCTGATCGTGGACCTCTCGTACGCGTTGATCGACCCTCGACTGCGGGCACGGTGAGGTCATGGTGCTGAAGACGCAGCGCACGGAGCGGATCGACGCGCTGGCGGAAACGGCGTCCGACGCCGGGGTGAGCCTGGCCGCCTCGGCGTGGCGGCGACTCAAACGCAACCCGGTGTTCGTCACCGGAGCGGTGATCATCGCGGTGTTTGTGCTGCTGGCGCTGCTCGCGCCGCTGCTGGCCCCGCACGACCCGGCGCAACGGCTGCTGGAGCAGCAGGTGTCCCGCGCCGCCAACACGATCCCGCCGCCGCAGCCGGGGTTCCCGCTCGGCGGCGACCAGTACGGCCGCGACCTGTTCTCCCGGCTGCTGCTCGGTTCGCAGCAGACGCTGCTGGTCGCGGTGCTGGCCACGGTGATCGGGCTCGGCGGCGGACTGGTGCTGGGCATCCTGGCCGGCGCCTTCGGCGGCTGGGTCGACTCGCTGGTGATGCGCGTCGTCGACGTGATGCTGTCGGTGCCGTCGCTGTTGCTGGCGGTGTCGATCGGCGCGTTGTTCGCGCAGCAGACCCAGTTCACCGTGATCCTCGCGGTAGCGATCGTGCAGGTGCCGATCTTCGGGCGGTTACTGCGCGGCACGATGCTCGCGCAACGCGCCAGCGACCACGTACTGGCGGCCCGGGCGCTCGGCGTGAAGGAGAGCGCCATCGTGTTCCGGCACATGCTGCCCAACGCCCTCGGCCCGGTCATCGTGCAGGCCACCCTGGGGCTGGCGGTGGCCATCATCGACGCGGCGGCCCTGTCGTTCCTCGGCCTGGGCGCGGCCGACGACTCGGTGCCGGAGTGGGGGCAGATGCTCGGTGGTGCGCAGAACATCATCGACTCGCACCCGCAGCTGGCGTTCTGGCCCGCGAGCTGCATCATCCTGGTCGCCCTCGGGTTCACGCTGGTCGGCGAGTCGCTGCGGGACGCCCTCGACCCCAAGCGCCGCCGGTAGCCGGGAGGGTCGGTCCGTGAGTCGGTCGCCGTGGCAGGGCCGGGAGCCTCGCTCGAGTGCCCTTCGGGCGTAAAGGAATGGGGATATGGCACTGCTGGAAGTTCGGGACCTGTCGGTGGTGTTCACCCGCAAGGGCGAACCGCCGGTGACCGCCGTGGACGGCATCTCCTTCGACGTCGAGCCGGGGCGCACGGTCGGGCTGGTCGGTGAGTCGGGCTGCGGCAAGTCGGTGACGTCGCTGGCCATCATGGGCCTGTTGCCCAACCGGGGCGCGGAGGTGTCCGGCTCGGTGGTCTTTGACGGCACCGACCTGCTGGGGCTGCCGCAGCGCGAACTCGACCAGCGCCGCGGCCGGGACCTCAGCATGGTGTTCCAGGACCCGCTGACCTCGCTGAACCCGGTGGTGCCCATCGGGTTGCAGGTCTCCGAGGTGATCGAGCGGCACCGCGGCCTGCCGCGCAGGGCGGCGATGCCCGAGGCGGAGGACCTGCTGCGGCGGGTGGGCATCCCGGACCCGCGGCGGCGGTTGAAGGAGTACCCGCACCAGCTGTCCGGCGGCATGCGGCAGCGCGCGCTGATCGCGATGGCGCTGGCCTGCAGGCCGCGGCTGCTCATCGCCGACGAGCCGACCACCGCGCTGGACGTGACGATCCAGGCGCAGATCCTGCGGCTGCTCGCGGAACTGGTCGCCGAGACCGACACCGCGCTGATCATGATCACCCACGACCTGGGCGTGGTGGCCGGGCTCTGCGACGAGGTGAACGTGCTGTACGCGGGGCGGGTGGTGGAGCGCGCGGCGCGGCACGAGCTGTTCGCCCGGCCGCGCCACCCGTACACCGCCGGGCTGCTGGCCTCGATCCCGCGGCTGGACTCGCCACGCGGGCAGCGGCTGGTCCCGATCAGGGGTTCGGTCAGCGACAACATCCCCTGGGACGCGGGCTGTGCGTTCTGCCCCCGCTGCCCGAACGCGCTGAATATCTGCGAACAGCAGACCCCGGACGCGAGCATCGACGTGGGCGCGCGTCTGCTGCGCTGCCACAACCCGATGCGCGAGACGATGTCGACTTCCGTGGAGGCGTCATGAGCGAGACCGCGGGGACCGCCGACCCGCTGGTCGAGGTCGAGGACCTGGCCGTGCACTTCCCGATCAGGCGCGGCGTGGTGCTGGACCGCACGGTCGGCCACGTCTACGCCGTGGACGGGGTGTCGCTGCGCGTCGAGCGCGGCGAGACCTACGGCCTGGTCGGTGAGTCCGGCTGCGGCAAGTCGACGCTGGGGCGTGCCGTGCTGCGGCTGGAGAAACCCACCTCCGGGCGCGTCGTGTTCGACGGGGTGGATCTGTCGGCGATGAAGGGCGAGCCGCTGCGGCGGATGCGCCGTCGGATGCAGATGGTGTTCCAGGACCCGCTGTCGTCGCTGGACCCCCGGCAGTCGGTGCAGTCGCTGCTGGTGGAGGGCATGCGCGCGCACGGGCTGGACACCGACCGCGCGGCCACCGACAAGCGGCTGCGGGAACTGCTGTCGTCGGTCGGCCTGCCGTCGACGGCGCTGCGCAAGTACCCGCACGAGTTCTCCGGCGGGCAGCGGCAGCGGATCGGAATCGCCCGCGCGCTGTCGGTGGGCCCGGAGCTGGTGGTGGCCGACGAGCCGGTGTCGGCGTTGGACGTCTCGGTGCAGGCCCAGGTGCTCAACCTGCTGGCGGACCTGCAGGAGGAGTTCCGGCTGACGTACCTGGTGATCGCGCACGACCTGGCGGTGGTGCGGCACATCGCCGACCGGGTCGGGGTGATGTACCTGGGCGGCCTCGTGGAGGAGTCCACATCGGACGAGCTGTACGCGCAGCCGCTGCACCCGTACTCGAAGGCGCTGCTGTCGGCCGTGCCGGTGCCGGACCCGGTGGTGGAGGACCAGCGGGAGCAGATCCTGCTCTCCGGCGACCTGCCGTCGCCGGCGGCGCCGCCGTCCGGTTGCCGGTTCCACACCCGCTGTCCGTGGCGGCAGCCCGTGCGGTGCGACACCGAACGCCCGGTGCTGCGGGAACTCAGGCCCGGGCACCGGGTTGCGTGCCACTACGCGGAGGACATCCGGGACGGCCGGATCGAACCGCACGAGGTGGTGGCCGAGGCGGTGCACCCGGCGGACTTCGGCGACGTCGACATCACCGCACCCCGGTCCGCCTGACCCGCGGGTGCGATGTTATGGGAAATATGCCGCCGTCCGGGCGGGGAAGCGAGGTGTGTCGCATCTCGCCCGCGCGGTGTTGTGCGTCCACATAGGATCCACCGTGTCAGCGGTGGAACGGAGGAGCGAGTGAGGTACAGCAGCGCGCCGCGGTGCTCCGCGTGCGAGCACCGGGCGATCCTGGAGCGCACGACGGCCGAGCGCCTGGTGGCCGAGTCGCGGGAGTCCCTGGTCACCTATGACTGCCCGGCGGGCAACGGAGTCCACGTCTGCAACCCGGACTTCGAGCGCATCGGGACCCACCGGTCCTGACCGCCCTGGCGGCGGTTGCGACGAAACTGCGACATTGCCGAGACGGGGTTCCGACGCCACAGCGCAGCACAGTGGCTGCCATGAGCCACTTCCCTCGGAGAGCAAGCACGTTGCGCAGCAGGATCGGCGCGGTGGCGGCACTGGCGCTCGTCACCCTTCCAGCTCCTGGTTCCCCGCCCACGAGGACGACCACGACAGGGCTGACTTCCGCCTGACGGCGACCGTGCCGGACGGCTGGAGCGTCGTGTCGATCGGCCGGGAGGAGCCGGTGCCCGCCGTGAACACCGTCCGCTGGAGCGAAACGGACGTCGACCCGGCCGCCATTTCCGTGGCCGTCGACCGCTTCGAGATCGAACGCTCGACGTTGGCCGACGGGACCCCGGTGGTCAACGCGTACGCATCAACACCTACACCAAGGGCAAGCTCGCGCTGCACGCACTGCGCCGGCAGATCGGTGACGCCGCGTTCGACCGGGTGCTCAAGCAGTGGCCGCAGCAGCACCGCGGTGATGACGTCGACTGGCCGCAGTTCGAGGCGTTCGTGGCGGACATCTCCGGGCAGGACCTCAGCGGTTACTTCCAGGAGTGGTTCCGCGGCTCGGCGGTGCCCGCGAAGCAGCACCTCTGGCCCGGCACGCTGACGCCCTAGTCCGGGCGCCCCGGCCCGAACGCCCGGGCCGGGGCACTCACGTCACCGGGTTCGAGCACCTCGGGCGGGGCGGTTCGCCGGGGAAGCTCCAGGCTGCCCAGGAGGACTCCGGTGACCACCACGGCACCCGCGGCGAGCTCCACCGGGTGCGGGCGCTCGCCCAGGATGAGCCACGCGGTGGTGATCCCGACGATCGGCACCAGCAGCGAGAACGGTGCCACCCGGCTCGCCGGGTAGCGGCCCAGCAACGTCGTCCACAGCCCGGAACCCACGATCGTCGCGAGCAGCGAGGTGTAGGCGAGACCGCCGAGCGCGTACCAGCCGGCGGGGGAGTCCAAGGCGGTTGCCAGCGCGTCCCAGCCCGCGGTCGGCCCTTCGAAGGCCGCCGACAGCGCGAACATCGGCAGGGGCGGGACGATCGCGATCCACAGCGTCAGGTGCAGCGGGTTCTGCGGGTTGGCCTTGCGCGCGCACAGGTTGCCCAGGGCCCACGAGAGCGCACCGCAGACGGTGATCAGCATGGGCAGCAGGGCGGCGCTCTGCGCGCGGTGCCAGCCGATCAGCACCATGCCGAACACGGCGGTGAGGATGCCGGCGACCTGCACCGGGGAGATCCGCTCCCGCAGCAGCAGCGCCCCGAGCGCCACGGTGAACGGCGCGGAAGCCTGCTGCACCAGCGACGCCAGCCCGGTCGGCATCCCGATGTGCATCGCCACGAACAGAAACGCGAACTGCAGGGACCCGAAGAACAACCCGTAGCCGATCAGCCACTGCCACGGGACCTGCGGCCGCGGCACGAAGAACAGCAGCGGCAGCAGCACGGCGAACCGCAGCCCCGCGAAGAAGAACGGGGGGAAGTGCCCGAGCCCGAAGTCGAGGGCGATGAAGTTGGCGCCCCACAGCACGGCGACGAGCACGGCCAGCGAACGATCCCGCGGAGTCACGTCCTCCAGCCTGGGCGGCACGATCGTGAAGAACAAGCAACATTATGTGCACTGAGCATGGAGAAGTCCTTCATGGACACCGCTAGCATCGTGCCATGGACGTTCGCAGGTTGCGATTCCTGCGGGAGCTGGCCGACCGGGGGACCGTCACCGCCGTCGCCAAGGCGCTGTCCTACACCCCGTCCGCCGTGTCGCAGCAGCTTCGGGCCCTGCAGGCCGAGGTCGGGGTGCAGCTGACCGAGCCCGCCGGTCGCGGCCTGCGCCTCACCGACGCCGGCCGGGCGTTGGCCGCGCGGGCCGACGAGGTGCTGGCCGCGATCGACCGAGCCGAGGCGGAGCTGGACAGCTACCGGTCCACGCCGCGCGGGGTCGTGCGGGTGGCGATCTTCCCGTCGGGAGCGTTCCTGCTGCTCCCTGGCCTGCTGCGACGAATGGGCGCGCACCCCGAGGTGCGGCTGGAGTGCCGCGACGTCGACATGACGCCGGTGCAGGTCCCAGGCCTGACCGCGGATTTCGACCTGGTGGTCACGCACCGGGACGACCAGGCACCGCCGTTCGACGGCGAGCGGATGGCGATCACCCCGCTGCTGCGCGAACCGCTGGACGTCGCGCTCCCGCTTGGGCACCCGCTGGCGGCGCAGGAGCGTGTCGAACCGGCCGAGCTGGTCGAGGAGCCGTGGCTGAGCGTCGACGTGGGGTTCCCGGTGGACGACGTGCTGCGCTCGCTGGCCGTCCGCACCGGCGTGCGGCCGAGGGTCGTGCAGCGCATCAACGACTTCCGGGTCACCGAGGCGCTGGTCGCCGACGGGCATGGCGTGGCCCTGCTCCCCCGGTACTCGGCGAATCGCCGCTCGGTGGCGCTCCGCCCGCTGGGCGGTGTCCGCGCCGGTCGCAACATCGAGGTCGTCTCCCGGCGCGGAGCCACCGAACGCCCGGCCGTCCAGCTCGTGCTCGACGAGCTGATCGCCGAAGCGAGCCGGATCGTCGAATGATCAGTGGTTGATCAGAAGTTCCGAAGTTCGCTGGTCCTGGTCCGGTTCGGGTCGCCACCGTGGTCGGCGTTCGGTTCGATCACGGGAGTTGGTTCAGGCATGGCAGGACGGATGCGGTGGGTGGCAGCGGCGTTCGCCGCCCTGGTGGGCGTGGCGGGGTGTGGTGGTTCGCCCGCCCCGGCGCCAGCCGAGGCCGCGCGCCCGGCTTTCCCGGGAGCGCCCCTGCCGGGGTTGGCCGCCCAACCGGCGTGGCAGGGGACGGTGGCCACGCGGGGTGAGGACGACTTCGGGGCGGGACCGTTCCGCAAGGTCGTCGGTGTCGGTGACGTGTTCGCCTTCCTCGGCGACCGCGGGCAGCAGGAGGTGCTGCTCTTCCTCGACCCCGCCACCGGCCGGGAGCGCGCCAGCGTCCCCGTTCCCTCCGACGACGCCCAGTCCGCGCTGGAGCCGGCGGAGGTCGGTGGCCGGCCGGTCGTGGTGCTGACCTATTCGACGACGACACCGGAAACGACCATGACCGCGGCCCAGGAGCAGCACGTCACCGAGGTGTACGACGCGGCAGCACGGCTGGTGTGGCGGGAGGTCGCGACCGACGGGTCCCCGGGGCACTTCCGGAACGGTTGGGTCCTGCGCTCCGAGCAGGTGGGCGGCGTCGACACCGAAACCGTCCACGACCTGCAGGGACGTCCGGTGTGGACAGCGGGGGAGCCGACCATCGCCGGGCGGCAGCGCGTCGTCGGCGTGTACGGTGACGTGCTGCTGGCGCAGTACGGCGATGACGGTGAACTGGTCGCCTACCGGCTGTCGCCGACCACCGAGCTGTGGCGGGGCCGCGACGTCGCACCGCCCGGCGAGGAGGGCCCGGCCGAGGCGCCGGACGTGGTCGGCTTCGCCGACGGCCGGGTGCTGATCCACTGGCAGCTCGGCGTCGACTCCTTCGCGCTCGCCGCTCACGATCCCGCCAGCGGTGCCATCGCCTGGTGGTTCCCGGTCGAGCGCGGGCACCGGTGGTCCGGCTTCCACCAGGAGTTGACCTACGACCCGGTCAGCGGCATCGGCGCGGTGCATTCCGACCAGGGCGCCACCGTGGTGGACGTGCGCGGCGGGCGGCTGCTGTGGGAGAACGCCGACGGCGACCGGGCGTTCCGGGTGACCGCGGTGACCGGCAGCACCATGTACGGGCTGGTCGACGAGAAACTGCCGGTCGCCGTGTCCACCGAGCAGAAGCGGCCCCTCGCAGAGGGCCTGACCGCGCTCCCGGTCGCCAGCGCGGGCGGCTACGCGTGGGCCACCCGCGGTCCCGGTGAGCACTGGGTGTTCAAGGTCGAGTGAGGCCGGCCGCCAGCGCCACGCCGTCCGGGACCGACAGCCGGGCGCCTTCGTCGAACTCCTTCGCGAAACAGTCTTCGCCGAGGGAGTCGCGGACTCGGTCGGTGTGGTGCTCGTGGCGCGCCACCAGGTCGGGAAAGCCCAACAGCCGCTCGCCGACGTGCCGCCACGTGGCGTGGGCGAAGCCGAACAGGCGGGCCGCGTCCGCGGCGCGGTCTTCGGCCGAGGCCACCCAGGCCAGTGCGTCGGCGACCGCGGCGATGCCGAGCCGGTCGTTGAACCCGCGCTTGAGCAGCAATGTTTCGCGCAGCAGCGCGGTCGCGGCTGCGCTGTCGCCGCGGTGCAGGTGTTCGATGCCCAGCACCCACAGCACCGACGACCGCAGCCAGGACTCGCCGTGAGCCTTCCCGATCTCCAGCGCCTGCTCGTAGAGCTCGATCGCCCGATCGCTGTCGCCGCCCGCCGCGTGCACCATGCCGAGCTGCCCCAGGCCGAGCTGGACGCGGAACGGGTCGCCCCAGTCGCGGTACCCGGCCAGCGCCGCTTCGGAGAACGCCGCGGCCTCGTCGCGTTCCCCCCGGTACACGGCGGCCAGGCCGCGGACCATGGCCGCGTCGGTGAGCAGGCGGCTGTCGCGGAACCGCCGGGCGATGCCTTCGGCAGCGCTGAGCTGCTCCAGCGACGCGGCGAAGTCGCCCTGCACCGCGGCCAGGTACGCGCTCGCCCACAGCCCCCGGGCCAGTGCAAGCCCGGGTTCGGAGTGTTGCCGTCGCGCCCGGTCGAGCCAGTCGCGGCCCTCGCGCAGCAGGCCGCAGGCGATCCAGTAGAAGGCCAGCGAGCTGGTCGCGCACAGCACCGCCTCGGTGTCCCCGGTGCGCAGCCAGGAATCCAGCGCGCCCCGGAGGTCGGCGTGCTCGTGGCGCAGCCGCTCGAACCACATCACCTGGGCGGCGCCACCCCACTCCGCTTCGGCGCTGCGCACCAGGCGCGCGCACCAGGCGCGGTGCCGCGCGCGGACCTGCGGCTCGTCGCCGGATTCGGCGAGCCGCTCCCGCCCGTACTGGCGCAGCGTCTCCAACAGCGCGTAGCGAACCTGACCGGAAGTGTCCACTGTGGTCAAAATGGATTTGTCGACCAGCCCGGCCACCGCGTCGAACACGTCCTCTGCGGTCGTCTCCTCGTCAGCGGCGACGGCCTCGGCGGCGTCCAGCGCGACACCGCCTTCGAAGACGCTCAGCCGCGCCCACACCGCCTGCTCGGTGGGCGAGCACAGGTCCCAGCTCCAGTCGAACAGCGCCCGCAGCGTGCGGTGCCGCTGGTCGCCGCCGCGATCCCCGTTGCGCAGCAGCCGGAAGCAGTCGCCCAGCCGCTCCAGCAGGTCCTGCGGCCGCAGCACCCGCAACCAGCGCGCGGCCAGTTCGATGGCCAGCGGGATGCCGTCCAACCGGCGGCACAGCTCCGCGACGACTCCGCGGTTCTCGGGGGTCAGCGCGAAGCCCGGGACGACGGCGGACGCGCGGTCGACGAACAGCGCCACGGCATCGGACAGATCATCACCGTCCGGCAGCGGCAGCGGACGCACCAGCATGGTGTGCTCGCCGGTGATGCCGAGCGGCTGGCGGCTGGTGGCCACGATCAGCAGCTGTGGTGCCGCGGCCAGCAGACTTCGGGCCAGCGCCGCGCATTCGTCCAGCAGGTGCTCGCAGTTGTCGAGCACCAGCACGAGCCGCTTGCCCGACAGGAAGTCCGCCAGCGCCGACGGGTTCGACTCGCGCACGCCGAGCGCGGCGGCGACCGTGCGGGCCAGCATCCCGGGCTGCCTCAGCCCGGCCAGCTCGACCAGCCACGTCCCGTCCGGGCATGCCCGGCCCGCCCGAGCGGCGACCCGCAGCGACAGCCGGGTCTTGCCGACACCACCAATCCCGACCAGCGTGACCAGCCGCGACCGGCCCAGCAGCCGTTCGGCTTCGGCGAGTTCCCGTTCACGGCCGATGAACGTGGTCAGTTCGGCGGGCAGGTTGCCCTCGGGGGTGGCGGGTTCGGCGCGGCGCTCGACCGGATCGGGCGCGTGCCGCAGCTTCCGCCAGCGCTGCGCCCACTGCGCGGCGAGCTCCTTGGCCGTCCAGCCGCGCGCCGAGTCCGCGGCGTGTTCGGGGTTGGCGTGGGCGAAGGCGACGCACGCGCGGACGAACATCTCGGTGACGTCCCACGTGGGCACCTGCTTGCCGGCGGCGGCGTTGCGTAACGACGTGTCCGAGAAGCTGTGCCCCAGCCGGGCGGTCTCGTAGGACAGCGTCTCGTAGCTGGGGTTCCCGGCTTCCTGCCGCAGGCGTTGCAGGTCGAGCGCGAACCGGCCCAGCGGTGACTGCGGGTCCGGCACGGGCGCGGCGCGGCGGCCGACACCGCGCGGGCTCACGGCGTGCCGTCCAGGAGCGAGAGCACCAGCATGATCAGGACGATCACCCCGCCCGCGATGCCCATTCCGGCCCAGCCGTGCCGCAGCCGCCGGCGTGCCAGCTCCCGGTCGGTCGCCGAGCGCGCGGCCAGGGCGAACCCGATGCCGATCAGGCCCACCATCGGCATGAGCAGGGCCGCGCCGCACACCAGCAGGATCGTCGCGTGGCGGCCGACATCGACGCCCGGATCACGCAGCCGCCTCGCGCAGACCACCCCGGTCACCAGCACGGCCAGCGCCGCCACCGCCATGATGTGCCCCAGGTTCCGCGAGATCAGCGCTGCCGCGGCGAAGAGGAACACGAACGACGCGAGTCCGCCGCTGCCGACCAGCACGCGCGGGAACGGGTCGACCGGTTCCTCGCGCTGCAGGCTGCCCCGACCCGCCGAGCTCAACGGGGTGCTGCTGTTCACCTCGGGCGGGCCGATCGGTGGCGTGACCGGGGATGGTCCCGGGTCGATGGTGGGCACCCCGGACGGGGACAGCACGTCCTGGGTCCAGCCCGTCTCCCGGCTCCACCACCGCGGTGTGCCGGACGAGTCGGCGTACCAGCCTGGTCGCAATTGCCACCTCCCTGTTGATGCGGGATGAACACGATCACGGTGACGTGCTCGATGATGAACAACCAACGAGGTCAGCGGGCTGCTAATTCTTTGTGCAGCATCTACCGACGATTGGAGCCGGACATGACGGGGAAACCGGGTCGCCGCGAGGCCGCCATCGACCCGGAGGAGGGGCCGCTGGCCAAGTTCGCGTACGAGTTGCGCATCCTGCGGCAGCAGGCGGGTGGGCCGAGCTTCCAGGAACTCGCCCGGCAGTCCCGCCAGCTCGGGGAACCGTTCTCGACCAGCACGATGCGCAACGCGGTGTCCGGTTCGGTGCTGCCGACCGCGGAGGTGACCGCGGCGTTCGTCCGCGCGTGCCTGCGCCACGCCCGGCAGAACCGCCACCTGCTGGCGAACCCCGAGGTGCTCGACCACGACGTGGACGAGCTCGTGGACCGCTGGTGCCAGCGCCGCAACGAGCTCGCGCGTCCCGCTCCGGCCGAGGAACCGGCCGCGCCACCCGAACCGGCCCCGGCACCGCCTCCCCGCCGCCGGCTCCGGCCAACGGCGATCGTCGTGGCGGCGACGGTCGCGGTGCTCGGAGGCGTCGCCGCTGTCGTGGGTGTCACCCTGCGCACGGCGGAAGACCCGCCGCTGGCCAAGCCGATCGTCGCGAAGTCCGCCACCCCGGTGCCTGAGGACCAGATCGCCGAGCGGTGCCGGGGGGCGTGGCAGCGGGGGCCGGTGAAGATCGACCCGTGCATCAGCACCGCCCCGGAAGGCGTGCGGATCTCCGTACGGGTCACGTCGGTGGAAGCCGCGCCGGACGTCGCGGTGCACCTGTGGCTGCGGGACGCCACCACCGCGCAGCGGGTGGCCGACACGCTGCACCACTGCCAGCTGTCCTTCACCGCGCCCGGCCAGACGGCCACCTGCGGCCCCGTCCTGATCCGCCCGGAACCGGGCCACGACTACGTGGCGGCGGCGAACTCGGAGACGGGCACCTCACCGGTCCCGGCCATGTGGAAGGACCCGAACGCCACCGGCCTGAACAGCGCAGCAGTCACCTGGCCCCCACGCTGACGGGCGGCGAACGAAGGGTGGCGCTGGGGAGAAGCCCCGGCGCCACCGGACCTCGGAAGGGGGTTTCCAGGTTTGCCTAGATTGGGCTGCTTGTCGCCCGGTGGGGTCCAGGTTCGGCGCATCAGTCGAGGGGGATGGAGCGCAGCTTGCTGCTGCCCTGCATGTCGAATTCCTGCGCGTTCCCCAACTTGTGGCTGATGCCGTGCAGGTGATCCATCAGGACAGGCTGGCCCCAGTTCCAGTTGTAGCGGTCGGCGGTGTGGATCTGGTAGTCCAGGGACACCTTCGGATTCCCCTCGTTGTCCGGTTCAGCCTTGACGACACCTGTCACGGTGTAGTGGTAGGAGCCGTAGGCGAAGTAACCGTCGGGCTGGAACAGCAAGGATGTGTGCTGTGGTTTCCATTCGAGCTGCTTTTCCAGTGCCACCGGTTGCCCGCCGGACTTGTGGAAGGCGTCGATGGCCTCCTTCTTCCATGCTGGCGCCTTGTCGTCGATCAGCGCGTTGACCCTCTCACGCAGAATCGCGGGCGTGTCGGAGTCGCTGCCGTCGTCCGCGATGTTCTTGGTCGTTGGTTCGGGGAGAACCTCCTCGATTTTTTCGCTGATCCAGTCGAGCACTTCCGAGCGGTAGAGGTACTCGACGTCCATCTCGCGCGGCTTCCCCGAGTTCCCCAGGTAGTGCCGCATGTTCCCGGCCGCCAGGTCCCAGCCGACCGCATCGCCCAGGTCGGCCAGCGTCTTGTCCAGGTAGCGGGGGAGGGCACTTTCGATCGTGGCCAGGGCATTCGCCGGGAAGGTGCCGTACCTGGCCGCCAACCCCTGCTTCCACGCCCCGTGCTTGCCGCTGCCGATGTCGAACTTCGGCTGGGTCGCCGGGCTCAGGACACCGGCGTTCTGGAGTTCCGTTCCGGCGTGCTGCCACAGGAAGGCGCGGTCCACCGGGTTGAGCCCGTGCCACCAGCCCGTGATCTGGGTGGCCGCTGCCTTCAGCATCGCAACCATGCCACCCGGCGCGCCGGTGTTGGTCCTGAGCACCGGCCTGGAGTGCTGCAGCAGCGCGTTGGCCAGGGCCTGGTCGGTCTGCTCGGCGGACCGCAGGGCGCCCTGGGCCAGCTGCGTCAGCTCGGTGATGTCGCGCTTGTCCGGTTGGTGACCCGGGAGCGGGACCGCCGTGCCGTTCTGCTCGATGCGCACGCCCACGCCGGGCGCCTGCCGTAACGCCTGGCGGAGCTGGCCCTGGGCGGTGCGGAAGCCGCCTGCTGCGGTGCGCAGCGCGGCCGCGATGGCCTCGGCGGCGTCCGCGGCAGCGGCCAGTTTCCCGCCGTGCCCGGCCAGCTCGGCTTTCGCGGAGTCGGCTGCTTCACCCAGCCATGCCAAATCCAGCGCCGCCGCGGGCTTGGTGGAGCCGTCGGCCCGGCAGTCCCCGAGCGCGTCGGCCAGCTGCCGCCACTTCGCCGCGCAGTCGTCGAACACGGTCACGGCGCAGCCGTCGAGGGTCCTGACGTCCATCACCGACCCCCACGGACAGCGCCCTCGAGTGCCGCGAGGATGTCCGCCGCGTTGCGGTCGATCGCGGCGTACCCGGTCGCCGACGCCTGGAGCTGCTCACCGGTGCCCCGCACGGCCGTCGCCAGCTGCTGGACGCTGTGCCGCCACTCGGCCGCGAAACTCGGCAGCAGGGCCGCAGTGATCGTGCCCGGCATGTCCCGTCCCGCAGCGCCCAGTTCCAACCCGCCCACTGTGTCGCTGAGCGCCTGGGCAGCGGCCACCACTGATGTCCCGGCCGCGCGCAGCTGCTCCGGTTCTGCTTTGACCTTCTCCATCCTTTTCCCGCCAGATCAGCGCGGACACCCGGTGTGTCCGCGGCATGGCACAAATCTGGCGGCGAGGCCGATGATGAGCCAGCGAACTGCGGAAATGCTGATCGTCTGCGCAACTACTTCGGGCCGTGGCGGGCGGCCCACCGGCAGATCGACGCCACCTCCTCGGCGTAGGTGGGCAGGGTCGTGTCCACGATGCCCACCACCGGGATGTGGCCATCGCGCGCCACGTCCGGCGGGCGCGGCACGAACCCCTTCTCGTGCACGCCCGTGCTGCCCAGGCCGGGCGTGCCCACCGCGAGGTGGCCGGTGGTGCGGGCGTAGCGGGTGAGCACCCGCGGCTTGCGCAGATCGCGGTCCAGGCCGAACCACTGCTGGCTGAGCGGGAAGATCGCCGACAGGGCGTCCCACCAGCCCTCCACCGCCAGCACGAGGTGCGGGTGGCGGCGGCGCAGCTCCGCCGTGAGCCGCCGGCAGCCGTCGATCACCTCGTAGCGCGGGTCATTGAACCAGTAGCCGAGCGTGTCGAGGAACGCCGCGTCCACGCCGAAATCGCGCACCATCGCCGAAATCGACTCCACGAGGTGGGCGCGGAACTCCGGCTCGCCCGGATTGAGGAACACCTGGTCGCCCTCACCCACCCGATCGGTGTCCCAGTCCGGGCGGTTCAGCAGCTCCACGTAGCGGTTGGTGTCGTTGCGCAGCACCGCCCGCTCCCACTGCGGGTACTGGACGACGTTCGCGCCATGCCCGCCGAACATCGGCATCAACCGCACGCCCAGCTGCCGCGCGGTGCGCGCAAGCTCGGCGAAACCCTCGTCGCCGCCCAGGTCCGGGCCCGGCCGGTAGCACGGGTAGGTGTAGTAGTAGCGGCCCTCCCAGCCGGGCAGGTACGCCAGCACCCGGTGCGGATCGATGTGCTGGGCGACGAACCGCAACGCGTCCGCCATCTGCACGAAGGTGTTGAACACGTAGCCGGTCCAGTGCTGCCCGTGCAGCGTCACCACCAGCGCGGTGTGCCGCAGCCACTCCGGGACGTCCGCCCGCGCCGACCACGGCACCAGGTTGTGCGCACCCTCCACGAAGGACAGATGCTCGTCCAGGTCCGCGTCCGCGACCAGGGCGTTGGTGCCCATCAGCAACCGGATGGACGGCACCCGGCAGGTCGTGGAGCGCGCCCCCGCGGCCGGCACGTGCACCAGTTCGACGACCGGCTCCAGCGCGTACGGGGGCTGGTGGACGTGCAGAATCTGCCGACGCACCAGCGGGTCTCGCACGCTGAGCACGAACCCGTCGTCCTCGGGACCTGCGGCCACCCACGGCGTCACCCAGTCCGGTCCCGGGTACTCCAGCTGGAACCGCTGCCCGTTGACGCCGTGCGCCCAACCGCGGCCGGTGCTCGGCGTCCACCAACCCGCCCGCAGCTGGTCCGGCGGCAGGCCACGCAACAGCAGCTTCACCGCCTTGACCGGCTCGTCGTGGCGGGCCGTGATCGACCACTCCAGCAGCCCGGCCGTCCAGGTCACCGTCACGTCGAGCTCCCCGGCCTCCACCGTCCGCTGCTGGCCGAGCAGGGCGTACCGGTCGGCGTGTACGTGCACGAGGTCGCCCTCGCGCACGTGTGCGCCGTTCACGCCGTAGCCGTTGGTCGTGGTGAAGACCTGGACCGCCCACTCCACGCCGGACGGGCCCGGAGTGGGGAAGTAGGGGTCGCGCGGGTCGAAGCTCAGGTCGGTGTCGATGTAGGCCACGGTGCGCCCTCCGTTTCGCGCGGCGTGCCACGCGGGAGGTCGCGCGCGGCCTCGTCGAGTAGGTCGGCCAGGGCGTCGGCCTCGTCGGCGGTGAAGACGAGGGTGTCACCAGGCGGCAGGACCACCGCGACCCGGTCACCGAGCACCAGCACCGTCACGTTCGCGGTTGCCCCCGTGGTGGCGCAGCGGATGCGCCAGCGGAGTTGTTCGGTCGGGTCCTCGGTCGGCCACATGTCCACCTCAACACTGCTGCGTCTCGGTGCCTGACTGAACCGCCTTGTCCCCGCGTCCTCAAGCTCGCTCGACCGATCAGGTGAAACCCGAGGCGGAGCGGCCAGGTCCCCGACGTGTCCCCCGTCCGCTGGCCGCTCCCCCCGGTCCTGTGTCCCCAGGGGGCGTCGCTGCTCGACAAGCCGCGTGCCGCGACGTTGACACCATCCTCCCGACCAGGACGAATCCGCAGTACCGTCTTTGGTCGAGTGAGTTCGCCGGTCCGGACGCGGATGTCAGCCCACGGGACTGAATCCTCTCGGAGTAGTCGTCGCGCTGCCGTGATCACGGCGTCGTCGCGGCGAGGCCGTACTCCTGCCCCGCCACCTGGTACAGCTCCGCGTACCGAGCCAGCCGGTCGCGGTCCAGCCGCGCCCCGATGCCGGGCTCGTCGGGCAGCCGCAGCCGTCCCGCCGGGCGCATCGGTGGTCCGCCCGCCACCACGTCGTCGGCCAGCAGCGGACCGTACGAGTGGTGGGCGTGGCGGAACCCCGGCGTGGCGGCGATCAGGTGGGCCGCCGCGCACGTCGCCACCCCCAGCTCGCCGAGGCTGTGCTTGATCGCCGGGATGCCCGCGGCCTCGCAGATTCCGGCCGAGCGCTTCATGTTCAGCAGACCGCCGTCGAGCACGTTGTCCACCAGGACCGCGTCCGCCGCGCCGAGACGGATGACGTCGAGGTGGTCCTGTCGGGTCCACGACGTCCCCACCAGCAGCGGCACCCCGGTGCGGGCCCGCAGCCGGGCCAGTTCCGGCAGGTTGCGGCCGGACACCGGGTGCGCGGCGAACTCGATCCCGTAGGGCTCCAGCGCCCGCAGCGCCCGGAACGCCGTGGGCACCGACCACGCCCGGCCGGCGTCCACCCGCAGCGCCGCGGCCGGGCCGATGCCGTCGCGCACCGCCGCGACCCGCTCGACGTCGACCGCGGGATCCTCCGCGCCGACCCGCACGCCGAAGTTGCGGAACCCGGCCGCCGCCGCCCGCGCGGCCTGCTCCCGCATCCGCTCCGGGCTGCCCTGCGGCACGTGGTGCAGGTATTCAACGTCCTCCCGCAGCGGGCCGCCGAACAGGTTCACCAACGGCTGCCCGCACGCCTTGCCCACGACGTCCCAGCACGCCATGTCGATCGCCGCCAGCGCCGGGCCGGCCCCGAGCGAGGCGGCCAGCCTGGCGATGTGCTCGGTGCGGAACGGGTCCTCGCCGATGGCGTGGCGTTCCACGGCCCGCAGCGCGGTGAGCACGACGTCGGCCGACGGGTGCGCGGGCGCCTCGCCGAGCCCGGTGATGCCCTCGTCGGTGTCGATCTCGACCAGCACGCTGACCAGGCCGCGGCTGCCGGCGGGCCCCGCCTCCTCGGCGTGGAACGGCACCGCGACCGGGATGCTGCGGACTCCGATGATACGCACGACGCCCCTCCCCCCAGAGGCGTCGTGAGTGGAAAGGTGAGGTCCACTCACGACTGCTGTGCGAATACCATCACATCTTTCGCGGTCCGGGGCCAACGATGGGCGCCGGTCCCGCGGTCGTGGCCGACGTCGGACGGGGCGTATCCGTACCCTGGCCGGGTGGTCGTGGCCCACGACCGCGCGCCGCAGTTCCCGGACCGAAGTGGACGTTCATGATCGAGTGGCTGGAGAGTATTCCCCCAGGGGTCATCTACCTGGTGGTCGCCCTGATCATCGGGTTGGAAAGCGTGGGGATTCCGCTCCCCGGCGAGATCACGCTCGTCAGCGCCGGTGTCGCCGCCGCGCAGGGCGTGGTCGACCCGGTGCTGCTGGGGGTGCTCGCGGCCGCCGGGGCGATCAGCGGCGACTCGATCGGCTACGTGGTCGGCAAGCGCTACGGCCGTGCCCTGCTGGGCTGGCTGGGCCGCAAGATGCCCAAACACTTCGGTCCGAAACCCGTGCGCCAGGCCGAACGGGCCTTCGACCGCTGGGGAGCCTGGGCGGTCTTCGGCGGCCGCTTCGTGGCCCTGCTGCGCATCCTGGCGGGGCCCCTGGCGGGCATCCTCGGCATGAAGTACGGCAGGTTCCTCGTGGCCAACGCGGCCGGCGGCATCGCCTGGGCGGGCACGGTCACCACCCTGTCGTACGTCTTCGGCCTGGTGGCGGGCCAGTGGTTCCACCGCTTCTCCTGGGTGGCTCTTGTGATCACGGTGCTGATCAGCTGGCTGATCGCCCGCACCATGCGCCGCCGGGTGGAAGCGGAAGACGACGCCGACGAGCCGGCCGAACTCGACACCGACGCCCCGGTGAAGTGACCACACGTTCCGCACGCGGTGCTGCGCAGTCCTCGCGACGGCGGTTCTCCACAGGGTTGTCCACAGGCGGAAGCGGCCCGCTCGCCTGGGCGAACGGGCCGCTTCCGGGTGCCGTCAGCGGTGGGCGCGGTTGACCGCGGAGACCACCGCTCCCAGCGTCGCCGTGATCGTCGAGGTGTCCACGCCCACGCCCCAGAAGACGTCGTCACCCACCGCGCACTCCAGGTACGCCGCGGCTCGGGCGTCGTCACCCGAGGTGAGCGCGTGCTCGTGGTAGTCCAGGACCCGCACGTCGAAGCCGATGCTGCTCAACGCGTCCACGAACGCCGATACCGGGCCGTTGCCGGTCCCCGTGATCTGCTGCTCCGTGCCGTCGACGACCACCGTCGCGGTGATCTTCTCGTCGCCGCTCTCGCCGGTGGTCTGCTGGCGCACCAGCTTCAGCGGGACCGTGGCCTCCAGGTACTCGCGGGAGAACGCCTCCCACATCTGCTCCGGGGTGACCTCGCCGCCCTGGGCGTCGGTGTGCGCCTGCACCACCTTGGAGAACTCGATCTGCAGCTTGCGCGGCAGCTGCAGCTGGTGCTCGGTCTTCATCACGTAGGCCACGCCGCCCTTGCCGGACTGCGAGTTGACCCGGATGACCGCCTCGTAGGTGCGGCCCACGTCCTTCGGGTCGATCGGCAGGTACGGGACCTCCCACGGGAAGTCGTCCACCGGTACGCCCGCCTTGTCCGCCGCATCGCGCAGCGCGTCCAGGCCCTTGTTGATGGCGTCCTGGTGGCTGCCGGAGAAGGCCGTGTAGACCAGCTCGCCGCCCCACGGGTGGCGTTCGTGCACCGGCAGCTGGTTGCAGTGCTCAACGGTGCGCTTGATGTGGTCGATGTCGGAGAAGTCGATCTGCGGGTCGATGCCCTGGCTGAACAGGTTCATGCCCAGGGCGACCAGGTCGACGTTGCCGGTGCGCTCGCCGTTGCCGAACAGGCAGCCCTCGATCCGGTCCGCGCCGGCCTGGTAGCCCAGCTCGGCGGCGGCGATGCCGGTGCCACGGTCGTTGTGCGGGTGCAACGACAGGATCACCGAGTCGCGCCGCTCCAGGTTGCGGTGCATCCACTCGATGGAGTCGGCGTAGACGTTCGGGGTGGCCATCTCGACGGTGGCCGGCAGGTTCAGGATCACCGGCCGCTCGGGCGTGGGCTGCCAGATCTCGGTGACCGCGTTGCACACCTCGGCGGCGTAGGACAGCTCGGTGCCGGTGTAGGACTCGGGCGAGTACTGGAACCGGAAGTCGGTGTCGGGGTACTTCCCGGCCAGCTCCAGCACCATCTCGGCGGCCGAGGTGGCGATCTTCTTGATGCCCTCGCGCTCCTCGCGGAACACCACCCGGCGCTGCAGGATCGACGTCGAGTTGTAGATGTGCACGATCGCGCGCGGCGCGCCTTCCAGCGCCTCGAACGTGCGCTCGATCAGCTCCGGGCGGCACTGCGTCAGCACCTGGATGCGCACGTCATCGGGGATCGCGTCGTCCTCGATGATCTCGCGGACGAAGTCGAAGTCGGTCTGGCTGGCCGCCGGGAACCCGACCTCGATCTCCTTGAAGCCCATCTGTACGAGCAGCTCGAACAGCCGTCGCTTGCGGGCTGGCGACATCGGGTCGATCAGCGCCTGGTTGCCGTCACGCAGGTCGACGGCGCACCACAGCGGGGCGCGGGTGATCCGCTTGTCCGGCCAGGTGCGGTCCGGCAGCGACACGTTCTCGACCAGTTCGTGGAACGGGCGGTAACGGTGGTACGGCATGGAGCTGCCCAGCTGCGGGTTCCACGGCTGCTGGTCGGCGGGCGCGGGGCGGGACGGCTTGCGCACACCACCGCTGATCGGGGCCTGGTCGGGGGAGTTGGTGCTCATGCGAGAAGTTCTCCTGCTCGGTTTCCGGGTCTGGACGACCGGCGCGTTCGAACCCCGCGACGAGGGGCCGGTCTAGCAGACCCCGTCGCGGCGGCGAAGCAGGAGAACGCGAGCCACGCGCCCAGGCTAACCGCACCGCCCGCCCGCGATGCAAGCACCCCGTCCACATGGTGGGAGATGTGCTCACTGCCGGGAGATCGCCGGACCTGGCAGAGTGGCGGGCATGGCGGTGAAGAAGAGGCGTTCCGGGCTCGGGACGCTGATCCACGGCGTGGGATTCCTGCTCGCTGTGCTGTTGGTCATGCACATCGTCTTCGTGGTCACCGGCTTCCCCACGGAGAACGGGCTGGCCCAGTCGGTGGCCCAGGCGGCGGAGCCGCTGGCGCTGTTCTTCCCCGGGCTGGTCCAGACCCAGAGCGAGATCCTGCAGGTGTTCGTCGACTACGGGCTCGCGGCGGGGTTCTGGGTGCTCCTGTGCGCGGTGCTGGCTCGGGTCTTCGGCTGAACGCGCGGACCGTGCCACACTTCAGATCGTGGCTGAAGATGTCGGTTCGGGCGCGCACCACAGGGGCGTGCACCGCGCTGAGCTGCGGCGGGCGCGGACGCGGGTGGTGGGCGCGCTCATCATCGCGGTGCGCTGGTTCGGCACCCTGTGCGCCGCGCTGCTGGCCATCCACGTGGTGCTGACGGTCGGCGGCGCCAATCCCGAGAACGGCATCACCCGGTTCGTGGCGTACTGGGCTGATCCGCTGGCGCTCGGCTTCCAGGAGCTGTTCATGCCCGAGGACCCGAAGGTCGCCGTCCTGGTCAACTACGGAATCGCGTCGATCTTCTGGCTGGTCGTCACGTCCCTGGCCACGCGGGTGCTGCGGGCCATCGCCTGAGCGACCCAGCCCTGGTCACACGCGCCTTCCGGTGCCGGCGCGCTCCACCGCTCACCAGGCCCTGGTTCAGCGAACCCACCCTGAGACAGGTTCCCAACTTCAGGCAAGCCTGGGAAATCCACCCCGGGGTGCCACGACGCCGGGTTCGCTGTCAGCCGGTCGCTGCACTTCGTGGAGCGTGGCGTGCAGCTGCTCCGTGGCCTCCCAGATGTCGACGTAGCGCAGCCACGACGGCGCGAAGTTCAGCCGGATCAGGTCCGGTTCGGCGTAGTCCACCACCACGTCGCGGGCCCGCAGCGCGTGCGCGATCCGCTGCGCCTGGGGGTGCAGCAGCGTCAGCTGTGCCCCGCGCGACATGCCCGACGGCGGCGGCAGGACGGTGATCCGCGTCTCCGGGCAGAAGGACTCCAGCTGTTCCAGGAAGAGCTCGACCAGGCCCGCCGCCTTGGCCGCCAGCGCCGCCGTTGACACGCCGTCCAAAATGGACAGACTGGTGCGCAGGTCGCACAGCGACAGGGTGGACACCGAGCCGGTGAAGCCGTCGGCCAGCGGATGCGGCACCCCGGCCGCGTGGCACCACCCCGTCGGCAACCGGCTGCGGTGGTGCCCGGCGACGAACGAGTACGCGGGCGCGCCCGCGCCGCCGCCGAGGAACCGGTGGCCGCAGCCGATGGCGAAATCCGCGCCCCAGGCGTGCAGGTCCACGTCCAGAGCGCCGGCCGAACCGCTCAGGTCCCACAGCACCAGCGCGCCGAGCCGGTGGATCTCCGCGGTGGTCGCCGCGGCCGCGCGCACCGCCCCCGACCGCACGTCGGTGTGCGAGAGCGCCACCACGGCCACCTGGTCGGGCGGCAGCGCGGCCAGGTCGTCGACGCTGTCCAGCAGGTGCAGCCGACCGCCGATGAAGTCGGCGGCGGAGCGGGCCAGGTAGCGGTCCGCGGGGAAGCAGTCCCGGCCCACCGCGAGGATCGGCCGCTCCGGCCGCAGCCGGGCTGCCGCGAGCAGCCCCTTGAACAGGCTGATCGACGTGGACTCGGCGATGCTCAGCTCATCGGGCGCGGCGCCGATCAGCGGGGCGAGCGCGGCGGCGGCGAGCCGGGCCTCCCGGCGCCAGTCGGATTCGCCGCGCGGTTTCGCGGTGTGCGGGTCGCGGCGGTGGTCGACGAACCGGCGCAGCCGGGCGGGCGCGGTCCGCGGCAGCGGCCCGCCGCTGTCGCCGTCGAGCCGGATCAGGCCGGGCGGCAGGTCGTACCGGGCGCGCAGACCGGCCAGCTGATCAGCGTCATCGAGCGCCTCCGCCGTGGGTCTGCTGCTGGTCCACACGAGTGAAGTCTTACCGCATCGCCGCACGGTTCGTAACGGGTACGGTGAACCAGGGCTGAACTGGTGGTAAACACGTGGTGCGCTCGGCGCAGTGCGGCTCAGCCGGGTGCCGCAGTGGTGGTGCCGACCACGGGTTTCACGGGCCCTGACTGGGCGCTGCCGCGCCGCGGCGTCTCCGTCTTATCGTGCGGGACACCGTCTGCCGTCATGGTCGTGCGTGCACCCGATGTGCCTCGAAATCCCGAAAATAACCCCTTTTCTTTCAGGGCGTTGCCGTCACTGATCGGCCAGTGTTGACATTGAATCTGTGAACGCATCAAGACCTTGACGCCCGGGAGGTTGTTCCGATGCATCCGTTCCATTGGGTTCCTGCGGAGGGACAGCGGCACGCAAGTCTGGATTTCCGCCCTGGCGGCGGCTACCCGACCGGAATGACCGTCTCCACGCTGTGCAAGCAGCAGCTCTCGGCCGACAACTCGCAGCTTGCCTGGCTGTGGGAAACGTGCCGGGACTGCAACAAGGAGGCCCACCGCATCGCGCGGTCGTCGGCTCAGCACCACGCCCAAGGTCCGCAGTTCGCCATTGCGGCGTGGCCCACCGCGCGCGGCGTCTGACAACCGCGGCGCTGGCGGTGTTGCTGCGCCGAACCCAGTGGTTGCGTGACGGATATGCGCTGCCGCACACGATTGTCGTCATCGCGAGTTCGTGGCTCAGCAATCTTTTACCCGTGGGTCGTCGCGTCCAGGGATTCCGGGAGCCAGTGCCGGGTCGGGTCGTAATCGAGCCAGCCGTGGCGGGTGGCGGCTTGCGCGGACGCGCGCAGGAGGGCATCGAGGCGACGACCCCGGCGCCACAGCAGCGACCACGTGTAGAGCGGCGTCGGGTCGACGAGCCGGATGCGTCGCAGATCGGTGTCCGCGGGCAGCTGCACGCCCGCGGGAAGCACAGCGACGCGGTCGCCGGTCAGGTGTCCGAGGAAGTGCTCCAGGCCCAGGTTGACCTCGGCCGATTCGGCGTCGAGTCCGAAGTGGTCGGTCAATCGGTCGAGGAAGTCCAGGCGGCGCAGCGGCGCTGGGCACCACACCGTGCTGCCCCGCAGGTCCACCGGCCGCGCCCGGTCCGCCGTGGCGAGCGGGTGGTCGGCGTTGACGACCGCGTCCACCGGCTCCAGCCGCACCGGCCGGTGCTGGAACTGCCGGTCCACCGGCAGCGGCACGCGGCCGAACCCGGCGTCGATCTCACCGCGCGTCAACGCCGTCATCGCCGCCGCCGCGTCCCGGCTGAACCCCAGCTCGGCGCGCACCCCGCGCTCGATGACCGGGCCGATCATCCGTACCGGCCCGAACAGGTGTCCCCACACGTCGATGCGCAGCGGCGGTTGTTCGCGACGTGCCTCGAGGACCGCGAGATCGGCGGCGTCGAGCGCCCGCTGCGCGGGTTCCAGGAACCTCCGCCCGGCCTCGGTCAGCGCCACGCCCCGGCTGCCGCGGTCGAACAGCCGCACGCCCAACACGCTCTCCAGCCGGGCGATCCGCTTGGACAACGCCTGCTGGCTCACGAACAGCTGCTCGGCGGCCCGCCCGAAGTGCGACAGGCGCGCGACCGCGACGAACGCCCGCACCTGGGCCAGATCCAGATCCACCGCTCACCTCGAACGACAACCAACGGTTGTCCCAGCGTACGAAGTGCTGTTGGACACCCCGGGTCGGCCGGGGTCTGCTGGGATGGAGCACGGAACCAGCAAGGGGAGCGATGCGTGCCCATCCTCGTCCGGGCGCCCGAGGCCGGGGGGCCGACCGGGTCGACACCGCGGACATCCTGACGCCGGGTTTGCGGTGCGCACCATCCCCGGACGGAGCTGACCATGTACACCTTCTTCGACGAACCGGGCCTGCTGCCCGGCTTCGCGGACCTCAACCGCCCGCGCGCCATCGCCGCGGGCCTCGACCCCTTCCAGTACGACCAGGTCACCGCCGGTCTGACGGCGATCCGCGAGTGGCCCACGGCGTTCGTCCGCGCCGGGCAGGATTACGTGGCGCGCGCCGAGCAGGCCGAGGCGCATGGGCGCAGCGCCTCGGCGGCCGAGGCGTACCGCGCCGCCGCGCTCTGGCTGCACTTCGCCACGGTCCTGCCGAACCGAACCTCGACGCGCACGCCGCCGCTGCCGCGGCCTCGGCCGACGCGCTCCGCCGAGCCGAGCCGACCGCCGAGTTCTTCGCCGAGCCCGACCTCGCCGGCGTCCTGCGCCGTCCGGCGGCCGAGCGCCCGCCCGTCGTCGTGCTCGTCCCGGGCATGAACTCCGGCAAGGTCGAGTTCCTGGCGATCGCGGACACCCTGCTGCGCCGCGGCGTCGCGGTGCTCGCCATCGACGGGCCCGGGCAGGGCGAACTCGCCACGGCCGCGCCCTGGGAACCCGAGTACCAGAAGGTCGTCCACCGCGCCGTCGACCTGGTCGAACAGCGGTCCGATGTGGACGGGAGTCGGGTCGCGCTGCTCGCCATGAGCATGGGCGGCTACCTGGGCGCCCTGGCGGCGGCGCACGAACCGCGGATCCGCGCGCTGGTCAGCGTCAGCCCGCCCTCGGCGCTGGACTGGGACCAGCTCGCGCCGTACGTGACCGACACCTTCGTCCTGCGCACCGGCAGCGCGGCGGCCGCCCGCGACTTCGCCCGCAGGATCAACGCGGCCGAGATCGCGCCGCGCATCCAGCAGCCGTTCCGGGTCGTCGACGGCGCCCTGGACACCATCCCCGGGGTCACCAACGGCGAGCCCCTCGCCCGCCTCGCCCCGCGCGGCGAGTACCTGCTCATCCCGGAGGGCCACCACCTCGTGGAGAACCGCCGCTGGGAATGGCTTCCCGACACCGCCGACTGGCTCACCCGGCACCTCGCCGACGACTGACCTCCGCCGGCAGCTGCCCGGCTCAGAAGCGCGGTTGCCCCCACGTTCCGGTGAAGACCAGGTCGGACAGGGGTTTGCGGACCCGCGGCCGGAGTTCCTTCTCCCGCAGCCGTTCCGGCATGCCCTCGGTCGACCCCAGACCGCCGATGGCCACCGCGATGATCGGCTCGAACTCCGGCGGGATGGCGAACTCGGCGCGCGCCGCGTCCCGGTCGAACCCGGCCATCTGGTGCGCGTACAGGCCCTCCGCGACGGCCTGCAACACCAGGTTCTGCGTCGCCAGCGCCAACCCGTACTCGCCGTACGGCAGCCGCTCACCGTCCTCGTCGACGACCCGCGCCACGCCCAGCACCAGCGCCGCCGCGTTGCTCGTCCACCCCTTGTTGCCGCGCGACAACGTGCTGTGGATGCGGTCGAACGTCTCCTCCCCGCGGCGCCCCGCGAGGTAGCGGGCGGGCTGCGTGTTGCCCCACGACGGAGCCCAGCGGGCCGCCTCGAACAACGCGGTGAACTGGTCGTCACCGATCACCACCGCCGGATCCAGCGCGCGCGGACTCCACCGCTCCGCCAACAGCGGATGCAGCGGCACCGACGTCTGTGCGGGTTTGCTCGCCGGAACCCCGACCGTGAACTCCTCGGCGCTCACAGACACCCTCCCTGTTCAGATCGCGTACTGCCAGGCGGTCAACGAATAAGCGCCGAACCAGGAGCCGAAGAACACCAGCAGCACCGCGGTCGCCGCGGCCGTCGTCGCCCGCCGCCGCGCCAACCCGATCGCCACCGGGATCAGCAGCGGGAACGCCGGCAGCATCAACCGCACCTTGGAGTACATCAACCCGTCCGACCCCAGGTCCAGCGTGAGCACCGCCGCCGCGAACAGCACCAGCGGCCACGGCATCCGCTGCCGCAGGCACAACACCATCAACACCAGCGCGGCCAGCACGATCCACACCGTGAACGTCTCCAGCACCGACTTCTCCTCGGTCAGTGACTCGACCACGAACTTCGCGGTCGCCACACCGCCGTCGAAGGCCGACGACCAGCCGCGCTGCTGCAGCTCGAAGTAGCCGGTGGGACTGCCGGTCTGCACCGCCACCCAGCCGATGTAGGTCACCATCCCCACCGGTGCCAGGACCAGCGCCAGCCACGGCCGCCAGGTGTCGCGGCGCCGCGCGATCGCGACCAGCGCGGCCAGTCCCACGACCCCGATCAGCGCGGCGGCGGTCGGCCGCACCAGCCCGGCCGCCGCGCAGCACAACCCCGCCCACGCCCACTGCCGCTCCACGACGCCGATCAACGCCCAGATCGACAGCGCGCAGAACAACGCCTCCGTGTACGCCATCGACAGCACCACGGACATCGGCGCCGCCGCGAAAAGCACGACCAGCAGCAACCCGACGCCCTCGGAGCCGCCGACCCGCCGCCCCAGCCGGGCCAGGCCGTAGGCCGCGGCGACCCCGCAGGCCAGGCTCACCGTGACCGCCGCCCCCGTCGCGCTCACCCCGGGGATCCAGGCCAGCGACATGATCAGCAGCGGGTAGCCGGGGAAGAACGCCAGCGGCGTCTCGGGGTACCGATGCCCGTACCCGTCGACCATGCTCGGGTCCACCCCGCCGTAGCCGTGCTGGGCGATCTCCAGGTACCACTGCCCGTCCCAGGCGCGGAGGTTGTCGATCAGTGCCTCGTCGTTGGCCGCGGACAACCACGCCAGCACCAGCAGTCCAACCAGCCGGATTGCGAGGTAAACCACAGCCGGGGCGATGGCGAGGACGGTGCGGCGGTACGGCCGAAGCTCGGCCCGGAGTCGATCCAGCACCCTCGGGGCGGGTCGTTTCCGCTGCGTAACCGCGGTGTTTCCGGCGTTGCGCACGGGCGGATCGAGCGCTTCCGGAGTGGTGGACAACCCGGTCCTCCGCTCTTGTCGACAATCGCGTCCCACAGGGTAGTAGCGGACGCCGGGACTGGGGGCGGGCGGTATCGGTTCGGTAGGCTAATCCGGCAGCGGAGCGACCTGGTAGGAGGCCGTTTCGGCCGGTGAGGCCGACGCTGCCACCCTGCTCGGTCGCGGGGCCTGCGGCTCGCCCACGGGTGTGCCGGGAGCTCTTCGTCTGCCTGGTGTCAGTGCGGGGACAACCCGCGCCCGGGACGACCGCACGGTCGAGGAGGTTTGTTTCACGTGGCGCTCGTCGTCCAGAAGTACGGCGGTTCCTCACTCGAAAGTGCCGATCGCATCAAACGGGTCGCCGAACGCATCGTGGAGACCCGTAAGGCGGGCAACGACGTGGTCGTCGTCTGCTCCGCGATGGGCGACACCACCGACGAACTGCTCGACCTCGCCAAACAGGTCAACCCGGCTCCGCCGGAACGCGAACTCGACATGCTGCTGACCGCCGGCGAGCGGATCTCCAACGCGCTCGTCGCCATGGCCATCGAGTCGCTCGGCGCGGAGGCCCGCTCGTTCTCCGGCTCCCAGGCCGGGGTGATCACCACCTCGGCGCACCAGAACGCGCGGATCATCGACGTCACCCCCGGCCGGGTGCAGGAAGCGCTGGAGCAGGGCCAGATCGTGCTGGTCGCCGGCTTCCAGGGGGTCTCGCAGGACACCAAGGACATCACCACGCTCGGCCGCGGCGGCTCGGACACCACCGCGGTCGCGGTCGCGGCCGCGATGAACGCCGACGTGTGTGAGATCTACACCGACGTCGACGGCGTGTACACGGCCGATCCGCGCATCGTGTCCAACGCCCAGCACCTGGAGCGCATCACCTACGAGGAGATGCTGGAGATGGCCGCCACCGGCGCCAAGGTGCTGCACCTGCGGGCCGTCGAGTACGCCCGCCGCTACGGCGTGCCGCTGCACGTCCGCTCTTCCTACTCACCCAAGCCCGGAACGATCGTGTCCGGTTCAGTGGAGGATCTTCCCGTGGAACAGGCGATGATCACCGGCGTCTCGCACGACCGGTCGGAAGCCAAGGTCACCGTGCGCGGTGTGCCCGACAACCCCGGTGTCGCGGGGCGGATCTTCCGCGTCGTCGCCGACGCCGAGATCGACATTGACATGGTGCTGCAGAACGTCTCCAGCACCGCGTCCGGGCTCACCGACATCACCTTCACGGTGGCGCGCAGCAACGGCGCGGTGGCGGTCGCCGAGCTGGAGAAGATCAAGGACGAGGTCGGCTTCCAAGAGGTCGTCTACGACGACCAGGTCGGCAAGGTCTCGCTGGTCGGCGCGGGCATGCGCTCGCACCCGGGCGTCACCGCCACCTTCTGCGAGGCGCTGTCCAACGCCGGGGTGAACATCGAGATCATCAACACCTCGGAGATCCGGATTTCGGTGCTGATCCGTGACACCCAGCTCGACGACGCGGTGCGCGCGCTGCACGAGGCGTTCGAGCTCGGTGGCGAGGAAGAGGCCGTCGTGTACGCGGGGAGTGGTCGCTGATGGCGCCGACGCTGGCGATCGTGGGTGCCACCGGCGCGGTCGGCACCGTGATGATCGACATCATCAACCACCGCGAGTCCGTGCCGTGGGGCGAGATCCGGTTGATCGCGTCCGCCCGGTCCGCGGGCCGGAAGATCACCGTGCGCGGTCAGGAGCGCACCGTGGTGGAGTTGTCGCCGGAGGCGTTCGACGGCGTGGACATCGCGCTGTTCGACGTGCCCGACGAGGTCTCCGCACAGTGGGCGCCGGTGGCGGCCGAGCGCGGCGCCATCGCGGTGGACAACTCCGGTGCGTTCCGGATGGATCCCGACGTGCCGCTGGTCGTGCCGGAGGTCAACCCGGAGAAGGTGCACGAGCGGCCGCGGGGCATCATCGCCAACCCGAACTGCACGACGCTGTCGATGATGGCCGCGCTGGGCGCGCTGCACCGTGAGTTCGGCCTGCGCGAACTGGTCGTTGCGTCCTACCAGGCGGCTTCCGGCGCTGGTCAGGAGGGCATCGACCGGTTGTACGCGGAGATCGCCGCGGTTGCTGGCAAGGGCGTCGGCATCCGGGCCGGTGACGTGGCCGAGGCGCTGGCCGCCGCCGGGCTGCCGGAGGAGACCCCGTTCCGGGCCCCGCTGGCGCTCAACGTCGTGCCGTGGGCGGGCTCGCGTAAGGACGACGGGTGGACCTCGGAGGAGCTGAAGGTCCGCAACGAGTCCCGCAAGATCCTGGGCATCCCGGACCTGAAGGTGTCCGCGACCTGCGTGCGGGTGCCGGTCGTGACCACGCACTCGCTGGCGGTGCACGCCACGTTCGAGCGCGAGGTGACCGTCGAGCAGGCGCACCGGGTGTTCGAGGCGCAGCCGACGATCGTCCTGCAGGACGACCACGACAACGGCGTGTTCCCGACCCCGGCGGGGGTCGTGGGCGGTGACCCGACCTACGTGGGCCGGGTGCGGCAGGCGCTGGACTTCCCGAACACGCTGGACTTCTTCGTCTGCGGTGACAACCTCCGCAAGGGCGCGGCGCTGAACACCTACGAGATCGCCGAAACCCTGGTGAAGTAAGCCCGGGAACCACGACGGGCGAGGGCGTCTTTCTCCTGGCCGCAGGAGGAAGGCGCCCTCCGTTTTTCATTCGAACGTGTGTTTGTGTTGAATCCTGCTTGGCGGACACGCCGGGGGAACGCCACAGTGGACCCATGAACATCATCTCCTTTCCCGAACATCTGAGGCACGGTGTCCGGCGGATAGGTTGGGGGCATGAGTTGTGTCCCGGTCGTCCTCGGCATCGATCTCGGCACCACCGCCACGAAGGTCGTCGCCGCGGGCAGCGATGCGGTTGTGCTGCACCAGACCGAGCGCGGGTATCCGCTGCGCACGGAGGAGCCGGGGGAGGCGGTGCAGGACGCCGCGCGGGTCCGGGACGCCGCCATCGAGGCCCTGGCCGACTGCGTGGCGTGGGCGCGCGCGCACGACCACCCGGTGGTCGGGCTGGCGTTCAGCACCGCGATGCACACCCTCGTCGGGCTCGACGCGACCGGTGAACCCGCCACCCCGGCGTTCAACTGGGCCGACACGCGGGCCGCGGACGTGGTGGCGCGGTTGCGGTCGGACTGGGACACCGCCGCGGCGCTGCACCGGGCCACCGGCACTCCGGTGCACACTCAGTCGGTCATGGTGAAGCTGGCGTGGCTGACCGCAGGTCGTGCGGACCTGACCCGGGGCGTCGTGCGGTGGTGCGCGCTCAAGGACTTCGTCGTGTCGGCCTTCGTTGAGGAGTTCGTCACCGACTACTCGCTGGCGTCCGGCAGCGGGCTGCAGGACATGGTGACCCTGCAGTGGTACGGGCCCGCCCTGGAGGTTGCGGGCGTCCGCGCCGACCAGTTGCCGGAGATCCACGCCCCGACGGCCACGCTACCGCTGAAACCGCAGGTCGCCAGGGCTGTGGGGCTGCCGGCGGGGCTTCCGGTGGTGCTCGGCGGCGGGGACGGTCCGCTGGCCAACCTCGGTGTCGGAGCGGTCAACCCGGGCGTCGCGGCGCTGTCGCTGGGCACCAGCGGCGCGCTGCGGGTGGCCCGCGACCGGCCTGGGGTGGACGACCGGTGCCGGACGTTCAGCTACGCCCTGGTCGACGGGCTGTGGGTCGTCGGCGGCGCGGTCAGCAACGGGGCCGTGGTCGGTCAGTGGGCGGCGGAGACCTTCGGCGTCGACGTCGCGGACCTGCTCGAGGAGGCCGCGGCGGTGCCGCCGGGGGCGGACGGGTTGATGGCCCTGCCGTACCTGCTCGGCGAGCGGGCGCCGTGGTGGGAGTCCGGTCTGGCCGGGGCTTTCATCGGCCTGCGGCGTTCGCACGGCCGCGCCGAGATGACCCGCGCGGTGATCGAGGGCGTGGCGCAGCAGCTCGCGCTGGTGCGCGACGCGGTGGCCGACTCCGGTGCGGAGGTGCGGGCGGTGCGCGCGACCGGCGGCGGTTTCCGCAGCGCGGTCTGGGCCGAGGCGATCGCGTCCGCACTGGACATCGAGCTGGAGCTGGCGGAGGGCAGCGGCGGTTCCGGGCTCGGTGCCGTGCTGCTCGGCTGGCGGGCGCTTGGGGAGTTCGATTCACTGGAGCGGGCCGCCGAGCTGGTGGTGCCGGAGACCAAGGTCGCACCGAACCCCGAAGCGGCCCGGGTGGCGGCGCGGCGGCGTCCGCTCGTCGATCAGCTGCACGCCACCCTCCGCGACCTGAGCCTCTGAGGTGCCAATGCGCTGAACGGCAGCGTGCGACTACGCCGATCGGGGAATGAGCCCGGGACACGCCCGGCTTTTCTTGACTCATTCAAATCTATGCGTGGCATACTGGCCGCGTCATGACCCCCAACGCACCGAACGGCACCCACGCTGTCGGCACGAACGACCCGCGCGAGCGGCTGCGCACCGCTGGGCTGCGGGTGACCAGGCCGCGGCTCGCGGTGCTGCGGTGGTTGACCAGGCACCCGCACGCCACCGCCGACCAGGTGGCGACCGCGGTGCGCCGACAGCTCGGTTCGGTGTCCACGCAGGCCATCTACAACGTGCTGAACGCGTGCAGCGGGGCCGGCCTGCTGCGGCGGATCGAACCGGCCGGACATCCGGCCCGGTTCGAGACCCGCACCGCTGACAACCACCACCACCTGGTGTGCCGCCGGTGCGGTCGGACCGAGGACGTCGACTGCGTCTACGGCGCGGCTCCGTGCCTGTCCCCGTCGACCACCCACGGCTACGCCGTGGACGAGGCGGAGGTCGTGTTCTGGGGGTACTGCCCTGATTGCCGGTCCTCGGCAACCGCGCCCGAGGATCCCAGCCACCACCACGAGGAGGGACGATCGTGAGTTCGGCACGAATCACGACGACCAACGCCGGTATTCCGGTCGCCAGCGACGACCACTCGCTGACCGCCGGTCCGAACGGCCCCGTCCTGCTGCAGGACCACTACCTGATCGAGAAGAACGCGCAGTTCAACCGCGAGCGGGTGCCGGAACGCGTGGTGCACGCCAAGGGCGGTGGCGCGTTCGGGTTCTTCGAGGTCACCGAGGACGTCAGCCAGTTCACCAAGGCCGCCGTGTTCCAACCGGGCACCAAGACCGACACCCTCGTCCGGTTCTCCACGGTCGCCGGCGAGCTGGGCTCGCCGGACACCTGGCGCGACCCGCGGGGTACCGCGATCAAGTTCTACACCACCGAAGGCAACTACGACCTCGTCGGCAACAACACCCCGGTCTTCTTCATCCGCGACGCGATCAAATTCCCCGACTTCATCCGGTCGCAGAAGCGCCGCGCCGACAACCACCTGCGTGACCACGACATGCAGTGGGACTTCTGGACCAAGTGCCCGGAGTCGGCGCACCAGGTGACGTGGCTGATGGGCGACCGCGGCATCCCGCGCACCTGGCGGCACATGAACATGTACGGCTCGCACACGTTCATGTGGATCAACGCTGCGGGCGAGAAGTTCTGGATCAAGTACCACTTCAAGACCGACCAGGGCCACCAGTTCCTGACCCAGGCCGAGGCGGACCAGCTGGCCGGTGAGGACGCCGACCACCACATCCGCGACCTGTGGACCGCGATCAAGAGCGGTGAGCACCCGAGCTGGACCCTCTACGTCCAGGTCATGCCGTTCGAGGAGGCCGCGGACTACCGGTTCAACCCGTTCGACCTGACCAAGGTCTGGCCGCACGGCGACTACCCGCTGATCAAGGTCGGCCGGTTCGTACTGAACCGCAACCCGGAGAACTACTTCGCCCAGATCGAGCAGGCCGCGTTCGAGCCGTCGAACATGGTCCCGGGCGTGGGCGCCTCGCCGGACAAGATGCTGCAGGGCCGGCTGTTCTCCTACCCGGACGCGCACCGCTACCGGATCGGCACCAACTACATGGACCTGCCGGTCAACCGCCCGGTGGTGCCGGTGAACAGCTACAGCAAGGACGGCGCCATGCGGTACAGCTTCGGCATCGGCGACCCGGTCTACGCGCCGAACTCCTACGGCGGCCCGCACGCGGACCCCTCGTACGGCACCGACGACGCCGCGACCGGCATCGAGCAGGAGGTCATCCGCTCCGCCTACCGCCTGCACCGGGAGGACGACGACTTCAGCCAGCCGGGCACCCTGGTCCGCAACGTCTTCAGCGACGAGGAGCGGGCCCGGTTCGTGGACAACGTCGCCGGCCACCTGTCCAAGGGCGTGAGCAAGCCGGTCCTGGAGCGGGCGCTGGAGTACTGGCGCAACGTCGACAAGGCCACCGGCGACAAGATCGCCGACAAGGTCCAGGGCTGAGCCCGGACCGACCCGGGGCTGACCTGGTCAGCCCACCACGCTGACTGGCTGCAGCAACCACCACACGCGAAGACCCGGGAGCCCCCGCTCCCGGGTCGTCGCGCACCCAACCCACCCCCAGCGCTACGGCCTGGGAATCCCCCCGCCCCCAGACCGCGGCGCAAACTCCCCAGATCTGCCTGAAGTGGGAAACCCCAGCGCGGGCGGGAACCCTGGCGGCGGGCGTGTGAACTCGGGTGGAGGGCGTTCCGAGCCGACCGGGGCGATGAGCGAACGGTCCTCGCCTCAACGACTGTGGGCGCCTCGACGAGAATGCTGGGCCTGTTGGGCCTGAGCGTGCTGGGGTTGGGCGGCTGGAGCACGCACCTGCTGGGTTTCGGCGTGCCGGGCATGGGTGTGTTGAGTGTGTGCACGCTCGCGTTGGGCCTGGTCGTGCTGAGCGTGGGCCTGGTCGTGTTGGGCGACCGGAGTACGCGCGTGCTGGGCGTGGGCCTGTTGGGGTTGGGAGTTGTGGACCTGGTGGACGATCAGGCGTTCGCAGCTGCGGAGGATCGTGCGGACTGCTTGGCGGTGGGGGCGGTCGTGCAGGGGGTTCACCGACTGCTCGCGCCAGCGGGACAGCGCCGCCGCCGCCTCGTCGGCCAGGTCGACCGCCAGGGTGGTTTCGTCGCGGCCGAGGCGGGCGTGCGGGGCGGTGCCGAACGCTCCGAGCAGCCGCTTGGCCTCCGCCTGGAGCGGCCGGGGGAACCGGATCTGGCCGGAATCCATCGCCGAGAGCAGGCGCAGCTCGTTCCACTCGTGCGCGTTGGCCAGCAGCCGCTCGAACTCGCCGAGCAACTGCTGCACCCCGGGGCGGGGGTTGGCGCGCAGCACCATGTCGACGGCCAGAAGCGCCGACCTGGCCCGGAGCGCGTCCTGGCGCACCACGAACTGCTGGTGCACCGTTTCGTGCAGCGCGTTCAGGCCGCTCTCCTCGAGCAGGGCGGCGCGCAGCTGCCCGGGTTCGGTCACGCCGCCGCGCAGCAGCGTCAGCGCGCGCTCGATCCCGAACTGCCCGAAGCGCTCCAGCAGCCGCTGCCGGGTGGCGTTCGGCACCGACTCCAGCCCGGTGCTGTTGACGAACCGGTCCGCGGACAGCAGCAGTGCGTCGAGGTCGTTCTGCGACAGGCGTGCCAGGTGGCCGAGCGCGGTGAGCTCCTCGTCGGTCATCGTCGCCGCGGCCTGCCCGAGCAGCCCGATCACCGGGATGACGTGCTGCGTGAACGACTGCAGCGTCGGGTCGTTGCGGTACCGCTCGGCCAGCTGTTCCGCGGCCTGCAGCGCCTCCGGGCCGCCGCTGCCCGTCTCATCGGCGCGGGAGAGCGCCACGACGGTGTTGATCGGTGCGCTGCGGGCCGTCTGGAGCTCGTTGACCGACTGGAGGAACTGCAGGTCGGTCTGCCGCGGGTACCGGGTCAGGTACAGCACCGCGTCGGCTTCGGAGAGGATCTGCGCCAGCGCGGACCGACCGGTCTCCTGCACCGCCGCCGAGGCGACCCCGGGCGTCTCGATCAGCGTGCTGGACCGCAACCCGGGTGTCGGCGACTCGACCACCAGTCGCGCCACCTCGTCGGGTCGCCAGCGCTGCAGGTCGCGGATGGTGCCGATGTCCACTGTGGTCACCGGGATGTTCTGCACCGTGCCGTGCGGAGTGTGCACCAGGATCTTCGGTTCCGGGCCGTACTGGAAGAACGTGGTGACCTGGGTGCGCTCCTCCGCGTCGGTGGGCGCCAGTTCCGTGCCGACCAGCGCGTTGATCAGCGTCGACTTGCCGGACTTGACCCGTCCGCTGACCGCGATGCGCAGCGGCTGCCCGAGGCGCTCCAACCGGCCCCGCAGCCAGGTCGAGGTGCGCGGGTCGTCGCGGTAGAACGTCATGGTGCGGATCAGCAGCGCACGGGCGCGCTCCAGCAGTTCGGCGCTCATGCCGCGGTGATCCGGTTCTGGGTCAGCATGGTCACCCGGCGGCGCAGCACGGTCAGCTCCTCCAGCTTCTTCCTGATCTCCCTGGCCCGCTGGTCGCGGTCCACCGCGCTGCGCTCGGCGGACCGCTTGATCTCCTGGATCGCCAGGCTGATCTCCATCTGCGCGTCCTCGGTGATGCGCATGAAGTGGTTGTGCAGGGCTCGGTGCACGCCGCGGATGGCGTCCTTGGCGTGCTTGTTGACGTGGAAGATCACCTGCTCGACGTGGCGCTGCACGGCCGCCTTCGCCTCGGTCTGGCGGCGGCGCAGCCGCATGTCCTTGTCCTCCCTGAGGCTCTTGGTGCCGAGCAGGACACCGGCCGAGATGGACACCACGTTGATCAGTGGCAGGTTCGCCAGGCCGGTGATCAGCCCGAACATCAGCACGCCGCCGTAGGAGCCGCGCAGACCGGTGAGGAACTGGTCGAACTTCTTGTACTCGGATCCCGGCGGCAGCTTGGGTTCGGGCACGCCGTCGAACGGGTCCGGCGGGCGGATCCGCTCCAGGTTCGGGATGGCGCCCGCGTGCTCGGCGAGCATCTCGTCGGCGACCTGCTCGGCCAGCACGGCCTGCCGCTGCTCCAGCCACTGGAACGTCTCCACCATGGCGTCGGTGAGCCGGGCGGTGAGCCAGTTGCGGAACTCGTCCCAGATCTCGAGCGGATCGGCGGTCTCGAAGATCTCGCTGACCTGGTGCAGCACCGCCCAGGCGCGTTCCCGGAAGTCGAACTCGATGTCGGTGTAGAGCGCGGAGATGCCGTCGTTGAGGGTCTTCTGCCAGCGACTGGACACCCGCCGCAGGTCTTCGGCGCGGCGCTGCGCGGTCTCCAGCTCCACCAGGGTCTCGGCGGCGGTGCGCGGGTTCTGCGCGGCGAGTTCGGCCTTCAATGCGTCGTTGACCTGGCTCAGCGCTTCGGAGACGTTGTGCGCGACCAGCCGCCGGGTGAGCTGCTCGTGCTTGCCGGCGAGTTCGGTTTTGAGGAACTCCAGCAGCGGCGGGAACCCGGACTCGGCGTTGAGAGTGGTGTTCTGGGTCTGCATGGCGCGCATCCGGATGGCGGCCGAGACCGGGAAGATCTTCGCCGCGATGCCCGCGTTGTTCAGGTGCTTGCGGTTGACCTCCACGACCCGCCGCCAGTGCGGGGTGCGGTCGATCTTGGGCAGCACGAGCGCGACGTTCGGGCACAGTGCGGTGGCCTGCTTGAGGAAGGCCAGCTCGGTGGTGGTGAGCTCCTGGGTGGCGTCGGAGACCATGAGCAGCGCGTCGGCCTCGGCGACCACGGCCAGGGTGGTGGCGGTCAGCGACGAGGACATGCTGCCAACACCCGGGGTGTCCATCAGGGCGAGACCGTTCTGCAGCACCTGTCGGGGGATGCCGACCTCACCGCGGGTGATCGGGCGGCCGAGGGCGAGGGCCCGTTCGAGGTGTTCGCGGACCTGCTCGATGGGCACCGGGCGGCGTTCGAGAGCGGCCGGGCCGTGGGTGGGGGCGTGCTCGACGAGTTGTGCGGTCGGTTCGTCGGAGTGCCGCACGAGGGTGGGCACGAGGGTGGTGACGTCGTCGCCGGACGCACACACCGGGGCGTTCACTATGGCGTTGACCAGGGCCGACTTACCCTGCTTGGATTCGCCGACGACGAGCACGAGCTGCGTGGGGTCGAGCACGCGCGTGCGGATCTGCCGCAGCCGGTTGTGCAGGTCAGCGCGCTGCTGCTCGGCACATTCCGCGGTTGCGCGGTCGATCAGTTCCACCAGCGCCGTCTCGATCACGGCGTCGATTGTGGCGTGCCACAGCGTGGAGTTAAACCCAATCGGCTGAACTCACATGCGGATGGGTGTGACGAGCAGCCGAAACGCATCAATAACAGTGATATGCGGAGAATGCCGGGGTCCGCGGAAACCACGAACCCCGGCATTCAGTCGCTCACTGGGCTCAGAGCAGGCCGTCCACGACGTCGCCCACGACCGGGGCGTCGGTCACGGCACCGGCCACACCACCGACGATGTCGCCACCGGCGACGTTGTCCACCACGTTACCGACGACCGGGACGTTGGCGGTGACGTCGCCCGCCACGCCGGTGACGTCGCCAGCCACACCGGTCACGTCGCCGGCCACACCGGTGACGTCGCTCAGCACGTCGCCGTTGATCAGGCCACCGACGTTGGTCACGTCGCCGACCAGCGGGGCCTCGTTGGCGATGTTGACCACGTCCAGGTCGGTCACGTCGTCGACCACGTTGGTCACGTCGTTGTGCACGACGGTGCCGACACCGGCGGTCAGGTCGACGCTGGTGTCGAAGACGTGGTTGGCGGTGTCGTTGACCTCGACAACCGAGCCGTAGGTCACGTCGCCCACGACCTGGGTGACGTCGCCCAGGTCCACGTTGTCGCCCACCTGGCCGACGGTGTTGCCCACGACGCTGCCGACGATGTTGTCGTTGGCGATGTTGGCGTCGCTCAGCACGTGGTGGATGCTGATCAGGTTGTGCGAGTCGTTCTGCTCGATGTCGACGTCGACGTTGTGGGTGTGCGACGGAGCCGGAGCCGGGGTCGGCAGCGTCACGTCGACGTCCTTGTCCTTGCCGAAGTCGGCGGGCTGGGCGGGGGTGTTCTGCAGCATGCTCTGTTCTTCCTGCTCTGTTGGATGTGCGGGATGCAGTTGGTTGATCGCGACGTGCTGGGTGCTCGCGGCGAACTTCTCGACGCTGCTCTGCAGTGAGCGGTCGTACTCGGTCACAACCTCGACCGGCGCGTAGTCGAGCACCAGCGACGTTGCTTGCAGGACGTCTGTCGCGGTCATGCCCCCGAGTCCGGCCTGATCCAGCATGGCTTGCGGATCAGCATCAAAAGCCGACCGGGCCGCCGGGTCGCTGACGAGGCGCGTGAGGAACTCGTACAGCGTCGGCTGGTCCGGCAGCGGGGTGTGCGTCCCGGGGTCGGAGGTGGGGGACTCGGCCCGACCGGTCGCGTGCTGAGAGTCCGCCATCCTGGGCCTCCCGTTGCTGAGCGGTTACTCGGCTTGGGGTCACCGAGTGAGGTCGCGTCGTCCCTCACTCCCTTGGTGATCAAGGTAGGCCCTCCGGCGCCCCCCGCCATCGGGAACGACTCCTAGTTAGTTGGACCCCTATTAGGGGATCATGGGGGCGGCCCATTAGGGGGTTGGATAGGGTATCCGGAACCTCTGCGTAACCGAATGCACGCTAAATTGTGTCGACCCCGCGCCACCATGGGGCGTCGCCCGATGGTGGCCTGTTCGGTAACACGAAGGGATTGCATGCCTTACGTCCTGGGCATCCATCTGGGCGCCACGGCAACGACGGCTGCCCTTGCCCGGCGCGACGGTGGCCAGTGGGCGGCGGCCGCGCCGGTTCCGCTGGCCGGCGGGCCGGTGGTGCCCACCGTGCTGTGCAAGGTGCAGGACGGGTCGTTCGTGGCCGGAGAGGCTGCCCGGCGGCAGGAGATCAGCCACCACGAGTGGGTGGCCCGCGGTTTCACCAGGCGGCTGGGCGAGGACGCGCCCCTGCTGGTGGGCCGCGAGTTCGTCTCGGCGCAACGCCTGGTGGCGACCATGGTCGAGTGGGTCGCCGACGCCGTCGCGAACCGGCAGGGGCACCCCCCGGAGCACATCGCCGTCGCGCACAGCGCCACCTGGGGCCCGCACCGCGTCCACCTCGTGCACCAGGCGCTGGCGCAGCTCGGATTGACCGACGTGACCATGCTCCCCGAGCCGATGGCGGTGGCCCTGGACTACGCGGCCAAGCAGCGTGTCGCGGAGCACGACGCGATCGTCGTGGCCAACATCGGCGGCAGCAGCTTCGACGCGACCGTGCTGCGCCGCCGGGAAAGCGGCTTCGAGGTGGTCGGCTCGCCGCTGAACTCCGAGCACCCCAGCGGCCAGGACCTCGACGACGAGATCTTCGCGGCGGTGCGCGCCGAGTTCGGTGACGCGCTGGACGCCCTGGACCTGTCCGACCTCACCCAGCGGGCCGCGCTCGCGCAGCTGCGCGCCGAGTGCGTCCGGGCGAAGGAGGTGTTGTCACACCAACCCGGCGTCCAGATCCGGGTGGAGCTGCCCGGGCTGCGCACCGAGTTCGCGCTGTCCCGAGCGCGGTACGAGCAGCTCACCCGGCCGCACCTGGAACGGGTGCCCGAGCTGATCCTGCAGGCCGTGCAGTCGGCGTCGCTGACCCCGGAGGACGTCTCGGCGTTCGTGCTGGCCGGGGGCACCGCGCGGACACCGCTGCTCAGGCACCTGGTGGCCGAGCGGCTGCAGCGACCACCGCTGGTCGACGTGGCGCCCGAGCTGGCCGCGGCCAGCGGGGCGGCGGCTGCCGCGGTGCAGGTCGTGTCGACCGACACCGACCAGAGTGCGCTGGCCGAGACCAGCGTGCTGGTGCGCATCGAGGGGCCCGACGAGTTCGACGACGCCGAGGCCGACCTGCCGGATGCTCCGCGGCCCCCGGTCGAGGTGGAACCGCTGCCGCTGGAACCGCCGGACGAGGACCGCGCCCGCCTCATCAAGATCATTAAACTGTCGGTGGCCGCCGTGTTGATCATCGGTGGACTGCTGCTCACCTACCTCTGGCCCAATGCCTCGATCGGCGGCGTGCTCAGCGCCTTCCAGCACATCCGCCACTGACCGCAGATGACGAGGACTCCAGGCGTGAACCATTCGACGACCTCCCGCCCCGCCGCGCTGCCGGACGGGCATGCGGCCGGGCTGCGGTCGGCGATCACCGCCGATCCAGCCCGACCGGTCGTGGCCGGGATCCAGGGCGCCGGCGGCTACGGCAAGACCGCACTGCTGGAGCAACTCGCCCGCGCCTACCGCGACGCAGGCGTCGCGGTGCTCGACGCGTCCACCCCGGTCGACCGCGCCACCGAGGGAGCGGTGCTGGTCGACGACGCGCACCGGCTGGACGAACCGGTGCTGGTCGGGCTGCGCGAGATCGCCCGGCAGCCCGGGGCCCGGCTCGTCGTCGCCTACCGGCCGGGGCCGCGGCCCGCGGCGCTGGGCGAGCTGATCGGGGAACTCGGCGCCCCCGTGTTGCTGTCCGGCCTGACCCGCGAGGACATCGCCGAGCAGGCGAGGCGAACCCTCGGACCGGTGTCGGCGGAGTGGGTCGCCTGGCTGCACGCGCAGACCGGTGGCGTGCCCCGCTACGTCAACCGGGTGCTCGCGGTGACCGATCCGGGCCGGGCGGAGCTGCCGCCGCGCGCCCTCGACCAGTTCCAGCACGATTTCGACCAGCTCGGCGAGGTCGGCTGGGAGTGCGTCACGGCGATGGCGGTCGGGGCCACCCCGCACCCCGACCTGCTCGCGGCGCTGCTCGACCTGACACCCGCCGCGGTGAGCTCGGCCCTGCTGGCGGTGCGGGCCGGTGGGCTGGTCACGGCGGACGACGCGCTGTTGCCCATCGTCCGCGCGGCGGCGCTGCGGTTGACCCCGTGGGAGCGTCGGCTGCGCGTGACCCGGCGGCTGGTGGAAACCCAGCTGGCCCGCGGCGGCTCGGTACTGCCGCTGGTCAGCCCGCTGCTGGAGGCGGAGATCGCGCTGCTGCCGGAAGCGACGCTGGCAACCGCGTTCGAGCGCGCCGGGGACGAGGCGTTGCGCGACGCGCCGCACCTGGCGCGGCGGTTGTTCGCCGCGGCCGTGTCAGCCGGGGCCCCGGTCGCGTCGGTCGCCGCCCGCCAGGCGCGGGCCGCGGCGGTGGCCGGTGAGCTCGACGAGGCGCTGCGGCTGGCCGACCAGGTGATCGTCGACGAGACCGTGCCGGACCGGGAGACCGGCGTGCAGGTCGCGGCCAGTGTGCTGGCACACCGCGGACTGCTGGAGCGCTCGGCGGAGATGTGCCGATGGTCGGTGGGTCGGCTGCCGTGGCCCGGGGACCGGGCGTTCGCGGCCGTCGGGCTGATCGGCGTCGGACGGCTGGGCGACGCGGACGAGCTGTTGGATTCCGCCGACGACAGCGGCCCGCCCACCTCGATGTCCGCCGCGGCGGCGCAACTCGCCGCGGGGGTGCGCGAATCCGTGGTCGGCTCCGCCACCACCGCGCTGTCCACCCTGGTGCGCGCGGCATCGCTGTCGGAGTCGGTTGGCCGCGGCATCCTGGTGCCCGACACCCCGGCCGCCATCGCGGCGCTGGTGGCGCTGCACTGCGGGGAACTGGACGTCGCGCAGTCCACTTTGGACCGCGCCATCGAGTCGGGCACCGGCGGACCGCTGCTGCGCGCCCGGCACCGGCTGCTCGCGGCCTGGCTGCCGCTGCTGCGCGGCGACACGGTGACCGCCCGCGCGAAGCTTCCCGCGACGAGCGAACCCGCGGCGCGCGACCGGCTGCTGGCCACCGCCATCGAGGCCGGGATCGCCAGCCGGGACAACGATATGGCCGCGCTCGCCGCGGCACGCGGCCAGGCGCGCCAGGCCGTGGCCGAGCACTCCGTCGACCTGTTCACGCTGCTCCCGCTGGGTGAGCTGGTGGTCGCCGCCGCGCGCCTGCGCGACCAGGACTGGATCAGCCCGTACCTGCTGGAGGCGCGGGCCCTGCTGGACCGCCTGGGCAACCCGCCGCTGTGGAGCTGCATGCTGACCTGGAAGTGCCTGCAGGCAGCCGTGGTCCTGGAGGAGCTGGACGACGCCCGCCGGTACGCCACCGAGCTGGACCGCATGGCCGGGCACACCCCGCTGTCCGCGGCGATGGCCGAGGCGGCGCAGGTCTGGCTGCGCATCCTGGCCGGTCAGGTCGACCACGAGGAGTCGGAGCGGGCGGCGCGGGGACTGCACGCCGCCGGACTCGCATGGGACGGAGCACGGCTGGCCGGGCAGGCCGCGATCCGCACCACCGACCGGCGCGCGATGCTGGCCCTGCTGGAGTGCGCGCGAGCGCTGCAGGGCAAGCCGCCGCGCCCGCGCGCAGTGCGCGGCTCGGGCGAGTCGGACCTGCTCAGCGAGCGGGAGAAGGAGGTCGCCGAGCTGGTGCTGGCCGGGCTGACCTACAAGCAGGTGGGCAAGCGGCTGTTCATCTCGGCGAAGACGGTGGAGCACCACATCAGCCGCATCAAGCAGCGCCTGGGCGCGACGAGCCGCGAGGACCTCCTGAACCGCCTCCGCGAACTCCTCGGCCAATCCTCCTGATCACACCCCCGGCCAACAGCCGCTCGCGGCCGCCGGCGGAGATCACCGGCGTGGCCTGGGCGTCAGACGCGCTGGAGCTCCAAACCGGCGCGCAGCGTGCCGACGATCTCGAACAGCGCCTCCTGGAAGCGGGTGCCGATCGGGCGCAGGTTCACGAAGCCGTGGATGAGGTCCGGGAACCGGCGGGTGACCACCGGCACGCCCGACTCCGCCAGCCGCTGCGCGTACGCCTCGCCCTCGTCGCGCAGCGGGTCGAACCCGGCCGTCACCACGCACGCCGGCGGCAGCCCCGACAGGTCATCCGCGAGCAGCACCGACAGCCGCGGGTCGTACCGGTCCGCCGCATCCGGCGCGTAGTGGTCCATGAACCAGTTCATGTCCCGGTCGGTGAGCAGGAACCCGTCGCCGAACAGCTCCCGCGAGCGGCGGCGCGTGGTGGCGTCCACCGCCGGGTAGATCAGCAGCTGGAACACCGGCCGCACCAGGCCGGACCGCGTGGCGTGCAGCGCCACCGAAGCGGCGAGGTTGCCGCCCGCGCTGTCCCCACCCACCGCGATCGACTCCGGGCGGCTGCCCAGCTCGGTGGCGTTGTCCGCGGCGTACCGGTAGGCCGCGACGCAGTCGTCCAGGGCCGCCGGGAACGGGTGCTCGGGCGCGAGGCGGTAGTCCACCGACAGCACCCGGATGCCGGCGTGCTTGGCGAGGAACCGGCACAGGTCGTCGTGGCTGTCCAGGTCGCCGATCACCCAGCCGCCGCCGTGGAAGTACACCAGCAGCGGGCCCGGCTCGGTGAGGTCCCGTGGCCGGTACAGCCGGGCGGCCAGGTCGCCACCGTCCGCCGGGATCCGCCGGTCGGCGGCCACCACGTCGGACAGCCGCGGGCCGCCGGTGAGCTTGGTGGAGCGACGCATCCCGGCACGGGCCGCCTCCGGAGTAACCCCCGACAGCCCGTCCCGTCCGCTGAGCTTCAGCAGCTTGAGCAGCAGCTGGGCGTCGAGCGCGAGTTCCTGGCCGTCCAACCGGACGGGGCTGCCCGCGATGAGCCGCCGCACCGGCCGGGGGAGCGCGTAGACGCCGCGCAGGACAGCAGCCTCCAGCACGGGCTGCATCAGTTCGAGGACCTTCGCCATGGCCGTCGCCTTCCGCACGAGGTGACAGTTACCGCAGAGGTTACCCACAGGTAGGTGTGGTCCGGGACACCGGCTTTGACCTCCAGCGGAATCGAAGTCGTAGCGTGCGGGGAGAGACAGGTGCCGAGGGCAGGTGAAAGGATCAAGGCATGACGGTGACCGTGGTGGGAATCGGCGGGTCGGTCCGACCCGACTCGCAGTCCGAGCGGGCGCTGCACGTCGCCCTCGCGGGCGCGCGCGAGGCCGGGGCGAAGACCCATGCGATCACCGGGGCGAGCCTGAACCTGCCGTTCTACGACCCGTCACTCACCGAGCGCACCGAGAACGCGATCGAGCTGGTGGACGCCCTGCGCGGCGCCGACGGCGTCATCCTCGCCTCGCCCGGCTACCACGGCACCATCTCCGGGCTGATCAAGAACGCCCTCGACTACGTCGAGGATCTGCGCGGCGACGAGCGCCCCTACCTCGACGGTCGGGCGGTCGGCTGCATCGGCATCGCCCACGGGTGGCAGGCCACGGTCACCACGTTGCAGGCCCTGCGCTCCGTCGTGCACGCCCTGCGCGGCTGGCCCACCCCGCTGGGTGGCGCGGTCAACTCGGCCGAGACGCACTTCGAGGCCGCCGGTGAGTGCGCCGACGCGAAGGTCGCCACGGTGCTGCGCACCATCGGCCACCAGGTGGTGGACTTCGCCCACCGCCGGTGACGCTGCGCACTCGGTGCGTAGCTCATCGACGTGCGCGGGTACTCCCGGGACGCACCCGCAATGGGTCTGCTCGCGTTCCGAGGAGGTAGCACCGCTCATGAACCAGAAGACGGTTACGAAGAAGGCCCCGATCAGCACCCCGTTGCACGACCAGGACCGGGAGATCACCGGCAAGGTCCTGCAGGCCACCCTGCTGGACCTGATCGACCTGCACCTGGTGGGGAAGCAGGCGCACTGGAACGTCATCGGCAGGCTGTTCCACGACGTGCACCTCCACCTCGACGAGTTGGTCACCGCCGCTCGCGGCTTCGCCGACGACGTCGCCGAGCGCGCCGCCGCCATCGGCATCTCACCGGACGGGCGCGCCGCGACCGTGGCGCAGGGTTCCGGGCTGCCGAAGTTCGAGGCGGGCTGGCGCGACGACCGGGACGTGGTCCAGGCGATCACCGACATCCTGGAGGAACTCATCCGACGCCTGCGCGAGCGCATCGACGAAACCGACAAGACCGACCTGGTCACCCAGGACCTGCTCATCGGCATCTCCCGGGAGCTGGAGAAGTCGCACTGGATGTGGCAGGCCCAGCTCGCCTCGTGACCTCGCAGGGGGCCCGCAGTTCCACACGGGGTCCGCGGATCCGACCGGAACCTCGGACCCCCGCGCTGGTCAGTGCGCTTGGGAGCGGACCTCGGCGATGCGGTTGTCCAGCGCGGTGCTGAGATCGGCGGGCCCGACCGGGGCCAGCACGATCTCCGGGCCGACGCCGGGTCGCTGCTGCTGGGTGACGCCGTAGCGGCCGTCCGGTTCGAAGGCGTCGAACCACCTGAACACCTGGGACCGGTGCGTGCGGCCGATCCGGTCGCGCAGGTTCGCGGTGAACTGGCCGTCCCGGTAGTGCTGCTCTTCGGTGATGGCGCGCAACGCCTGTGCTGCCGGTGTGGTTCGGCGGGTTCCGACTGACTGCATCATGTCGACGTCCTCGAAGCTCTCGTCGGTGTTGTCGCGCGGAGCGAGGTCGGCGACCGGAACCGCCAGGCGCGGACGCCTGCCGGGTGGTGCCGAAGGCATGCCCTGGACCGCGGCCGCGGCCACCGACGTCCGGTGATGCACGGAAATGCGCAGGTCACCGCCGAACTGCTCGGATTCGCCGGGCTCCTGGACGCACAGCACCGCCCCCTCGTCCGTGGCCACCGACAGCAGCCGGGCGGGGGAGTCGGTGGTGTCGTCCGGCATCCAGACGCCCTCGACCCACAGGCCCGGTTTGGCGATCTGCCCGAGCACGTGCGCGAAGCGGGGCGCCAGGCCGCCGTCCGCGAGCAGTCCGGCGGCCCGCATCTCCGGCAGCGCGCGTTGGCGCAGCACAGCGCGTTCTTCCAGCGTGGCGCCGTGCGAGCGCACCGCGATCGGAAAGGGGGCCTCGTCGAAACCTCCGATTTCCCAGCACAGGTCGAACCACAGCGGTGGCATCAGCCATCGCTCGGACATGCCCTACCCCCAGATCAGTCGGTGAAGTCGCCGAAGACCGGTGGAGCCGTCCTGGGCATGCCGTCGAGCCACACGTCCTCCTGCTCTTCCAGCCAGCTCGGCCGCTCGTGCTCCCGGTCCTCGCTGCCCTGACCACGCTGGCCCGCACCAGCACCCATGGCACCCGCACCAGCGCCGCCCCGGGCTCCGGCCGCCCCAGCGGCACCCACCGCCCCGGGACCGGCTTTGAGGCCGCCGACGCCCGAGCGACCACCGGCCCCAAGCGCGCCGGCCCCCAGGCCGCCCGCGCGACCGCCAGCGCCCAGACCAGCGGCGCTCCGACCACCGGCGCCCATGCCGGTAGCTCCGCGGTTACCGGCGCCGATGCCGGCAGCTCCGCGGGCGCCCGCACCGGGCCCCGCGTCGGCACCGGACGGCATCGCGCCCACGCCACCGATCGCACTGGCGGGTGGCTGTGTGCCCGGCGACACCGGCATGCCACCGGGATGCGGCGCTGACGGCGGCGGGCTCGCCCACTGCGAGCTGCTCTGCGCCGGAGGCTGGTAGCCGTCCACCCGCGGAGTGTCCACACTAGACGAACCGGGTCCGTCCGGCAGGCTCCCGACCCTGCTGCGGTCGGTGTCCGACGTCGTGTTCCCAGAGGTGCTGGTGCTGGAAACGTCCTGCGTGGTGCGGCCCCGGTCGGGCGGCGGGGGCGGGTTGAGCGGGTCGATGGGCGGTGGGAACGTCGGCGTGCTGCCGTCCACCGCCGTGTAGCCGGGTGTGTAGATGTTCTGCACGATCGCGCGAGCCTGCTTGTTGGCTTCCTCGCGCTCCCGCATCTGCGCGGTGACGTCCATCATGGTGCCGGCCGGCCCGATGATGGAGGCCATGCCGGTGCGCAGGCTGTCGTATTCCGCGGGCGGCTGCAACGACGACTTCGTCTGCGCGGCGGCAACGCCGGCTTCCTGGATCTTCAACCCGGTACCGCGCACCGCGTCGCCGAACTGCTGCCCCCTGCTGCAGCGGCTTGCCCGCGTTGAGCGCGGCCTCAGCCGCCCGCCCCTGCATCCCGTCACCGGCCGCGTTGCGCGTCTGGGCCTCGAGGTCGGAGAAAATATCGGCGATCTGTTGACCCAGTTGCTCCCAGCCGCGGCCGGCGGCGTTGATCTGGTCCACCTGCAGCGACGGCTTGAGCTGGTAGGCTAACCGGGCCTGGTCCCAGTCGTTCCAGTTGTCGTGCTGGCTGATCGAGGCCGGGTCGGTGCCGGAGATCTGCAAACCCTGCTGCTGCTGGTTCAGGGCCTCGCGCTGTTTCTGTCCGACGGCCGTGGCCATCTGCTGCCGCAGCCGCTGAGCCTGCTCGGCCCGCGTTTCACCCCCGGTGATCCCCGCCCACAGATCTTGAGCAGATCCCCCGACCTCCCGAACCCCGTCGGTGAACCAGTTCCCCACGTCGTTCCCCCTCGATGTGCCTTACTTCGGCAACTTCGGCTCAACGAGCCGCGCGATCTCCAACGCCTTGGCGCACGGGTCGTTGCCCTGAATCTTGTCCGCGCGGTAGGTGATGGCAATCGACACCGAACCGCCACCGGACTCCATGATTTGACGGCACAAGCCCTGTCCCTCGGACCCCTTGGTCACGGCCTTGATGCCATTGCGGGAGCCCACCTGGTTCGGTTCAAAGACGGCGAAATTGTCACGCTGACCTCGCCAGTAGGACAGATCATCCTTTTCGGCCTTGTAGATAGTCAGCAGGAAGTCGCCCGCGTTGAAATCACAACCGGACTCGCCTGTACCTTGGTCTACGAACTCGCCAGGCTTGGTCACGCCGATGCTTTGAAGCTCAGCCTGGGGGAGCACCGTGCACGGATCAAGACTGGCCAACGCCGACGTCTCGTTGGTCGGCGGCTGGTTGGTCGATGATGGTGCTTCCGCACCGCGTGGGCCTCCACACCCGCCGAGCAGAAGACCAGTGACCGTCAACGCAGCTACGGCTGTGACTCGTGTCGTACGCATGATCACTATCAGATCAGACAATCCGTCCCAGGCGGTCGGCATGGTCCTCATCCCTACTCTGCATGTTTCGGGCCGAGTCCCGGTATGCCTGCGCCATGTTCCGCAGGATTTCCTCCACCTTGGTCAAGATGGCCACTAGGCCGACCTCGGGCGCCCTAACCTTGTCCTCGAACTTCTTCTCCATCTGCTGACCGATGAAGCAGTCCCCGAACGCGCCACGTGCGATGAGCGCGTCTGTGCGTTGTCGCGTGCTCATGATCTGGTCGGCCTTGTCCTCGTAGACTCGGGCGACGCGCTCGGCGGCTTGGGGGTCCATGACGAGGTGCCCGGCGTCGACGGCTGCGCGCAGGCCCTGGGCTTGCCCGGCCAGGTTTCCTGCCTGCGCGGCGAAGCCC
>NZ_BMMT01000018.1:0-27627 GCF_014646075.1 Saccharopolyspora thermophila | reverse complement strand
CCCGTTGGTGAACCAGTTCCCCACGTCGTTCCCCCTCGATGTGCCTTACTTCGGCAACTTCGGCTCAACGAGCCGCGCGATCTCCATCGCCTTGGCGCACGTCGCCTCGTCGCTCGGAATCTTGTCCGAGCGGTAGTTGATGTCGACGATCACCGAGCCCTTGCCGACGTACATGACCTGGGTGCAGACACCCTGACCTTTACCGCTGAGCTCTATTCCCACGAAGCCTTGGTGTCCACCGACCTGATTCGGGGTGAACTCGTCGAACTGGGTGCGCTGTCCCTGCCAGTAGGCTTCGTCGTGGTTACTGGCCTTCAAGACCCCGAAGTCGAATTCGTCACCGTCGAAGTCGCAGCCGACCTCGCCGAGCCCTAGGTCGCTTGGCTTGCCCTCAGGCGAAGCACCGAAGGACTGGATCTCCTGGGAGCTGAGCACGGTGCACGGGTCGAAGCTGGTAAGAACGTCCTTGGGCACCTGCTGGGTGGGTGGCGTCTCGTTTCCCTGGCCACCAGAGCAAGCAGCAGAGGTCATACCGACCGCAGCAAACGCAGCTGCGACCAGTGATCGTTTCATACGCATGGCACCCATCAGATCAGACGTTCTTCCGCAAGTCGTGAGCGCGGTCCTCATCGGTGTTCTGCATATCCCGTGCAGAATCCCGGTATGCCTGCGCCATGTCGCGCAGGATCTGCTCCGCCTTGCGGAGGACTGGGATGAGACCTGCATCAGGAGAACCGGATGAGCCCGTTACTTTCTCGTTGAACTTCTGCTCCAACCCGCGACCGATGAAGCAGTTTCCGTAGATGCCCTGCCGGATCAGTCGCCGAGCGTCTCCCACGAGCTCCTGAACTGCGTCGGCCTTGTCCTCGTAGACTCGGGCGACGCGCTCGGCGGCTTGGGGGTCCATGACGAGGTGCCCGGCGTCGACGGCTGCGCGCAGGCCCTGGGCTTGCCCGGCCAGGTTTCCTGCCTGCGCGGCGAAGCCCTCCATCCCCGTTGTCACGTAGTCCCCTCCACGTCCGTGATCACTCCAGGTGTGGTCACGGACGCAGAGAGTACACGGAACATGAACGGCTGGGGGCAACATTCGCGAAACCTCGTTCGCGAGCCGCCCGGACGGCCCAGCTACCAGCGGCGACCACGCACCCCCGAGACGAACGCCACTCGCTGCCGTCCGACGCGCGCCCCGGATATGGCGACCGGGCGACATTATCTGCGCACGTGATCGACGAACCGTGGCCCGGGAGACGCGGGGAATCGCCACGTTGCTTGGTGAAGGTGCCCCTCGCCTCGAAAACCTCACCCGCCTGAACGGGCTGGTGCACCGGTCCACCTTGGTGGCCGGGCGCGGGACCTCTCCTCCCAGCGCCCGGCCATCGGGTCGGTGCTCGCGGCTCAGCCGAGCCGGGCGCGTTCGTACTGCTTCGGCCAGAGGTTGTCCGCGTGCAGGCGGTCCGCCGCGTGCATGGGCCAGTGCGGGTCGCGCAGCAGTTCCCGGCCCAGCAGGACCGCGTCCGCGGAGCCGGACGAGATGATCTCCTCGGCCTGCTCCGGCGCGGTGATCAGGCCGACCGCCCCGGTCGGCACCTCCGCCTCCGCGCGGATCTGGCGGGCGAACCGCACCTGGTAGCCCGCGCCGATCGGGATGTCCGCCTTCGGCACGGCACCGCCGGTGGAGGCGTCCACGAGGTCCACCCCGCGCTCGGCCAGCAGCCGCGCCAGCCGCACCGAGTCGTCCCCGGTCCAGCCGCCGTCGACCCAGTCGGTGGCGGACAGCCGAACGAGCAGCGGACGGTCGGCGGGCCACGCCGCGCGCACCGCCTCGGTGATCTCCAGCAGCATCCGGACGCGGTTGTCGAAGTCCCCGCCGTAGCGGTCGGTGCGGTCGTTGACCAGCGGCGAGTAGAACTGGTGCGCCAGGTAACCGTGCGCGAAGTGCAGCTCGATCACGTCGAAGCCCGCGGCCTCGGCACGGCGCGCAGCGGCGGCGAACTGCTCAGGCAGCGCGGCGATCTCGTCCTCGGTCAGCGCCCGCGGGGCGGCCAGGTTGCCGAACGCCTCGGCGGTGGAGCTGACGGTCTGCCACCCGCCCTCGGACTCCGGGACGGTAAGACCGCCCTCCCATGGCGCGCTGGTCGACGCCTTGCGCCCGGCGTGTGCCAGCTGCACCCCGGTCGCCGCGCCCTGCGCGTGCAGGAAGTCGTTGATGCGCCGCCAGGCCGCGACCTGCTCGTCGTTCCACAGGCCGGTGTCGTGCGGGGTGATCCGGCCCTCCGGGACCACGGCGGTGGCCTCGGCGATGATCAGCCCGGCGCCCCCGATGGCGAACTGGCCGAGGTGGACCAGGTGCCAGTCGTTGGGCACGCCGTCGACGGCGGAGTACTGGCACATCGGCGACACCCAGGCGCGGTTGCGGATGACGATGTCTCGGAGCTTGATCGGTTCGAAAAGATGGCTCACAACAGCATCCGACACCGCGGCGGAACGAGATATTCCGGCAGTCGCATATCTCACAACCGCGACAACAGTTCCTCGAAACCGGCGTTGACGCGTTCCGTCTCGCCGGTGGCGAGCAGGTCGAGCAGCAGCCCGCGCAGCGCGGCGAGCACCAGCGTGCCCTCGGTCTCCGAGCCGCCCAGCGCCTCCCGGATGCGGGGCAGCCACTCGCGGACGCTGGCCTCGCCGAAGCCCTCCCACGCGCCGCCGTTGGCGTGCAGCGACCGGGCGTAGCTCTCGAAGAAGAACCGGGCGAGGTTGTGGTGCGCGGGATCGCTGATCCAGTGCCACAGCGAGCGCAGCGCCTCCGTGCGATTCGAGCACTCCGCCAGCGTTTCGGCGAGGAGCCGCAGCTGCACGTTGCGGGCGTACCGGTGCACCTCGCGGACCAGGCCCTCCTTGGAGCCGAAGAAGTACAGCAGCATCCGCGGGCTGGAGCCGACGGCAGCGGCCAGCGGGCGCAGGGACACCTCGGACAGGCCGTGCGTGGCCGAATAGTCCAGGAGCTTCGCGAGGAGTTCGCCGCGCCGTCCCTCGTCGGTCATCGTCGCCTTCTGTTCCGGTGCTCGTCAGGCTGCTAGCCTACGACTGAAACAACTGTTTCACCGGGAGTTCCGCATGAGCACCGAAGAGATCACCATCCGGGTCGGCCCGCGCCCGGGCGACCTGGGCATCGTGCTCGTGATGCACGGCGAGCTCTATGCCTGCGAGCACGGCTTCGACCACGGCTTCGAAGCCCACGTGGCGCGCGGTCTGGCGGCGTTCGCCGACCGGCTCGGCAGCGCCGAGCCCGGGACCGAACCCGGGTGGCTGTGGCTCGCCGAACGCGGCGGTGAGGTGGTCGGCACCGTCGCGCTCACCGACGAGGGCGACCGCGTCGGGCAGCTCCGCTGGTTCCTGGTGTCGCCGGCGGTCCGCGGCGCGGGCGTGGGCCGGACCTTGCTGCGGACGCTGCTCAACCACGCGCGCAGCCGCGGCTTCCGGCACGTGAAGCTGTGGACCGTCGACGGGCTGGAGGCCGCCGCGCGCCTCTACCGCGAAGCCGGTTTTCGTTGCACGGAGCGGAATCCGGTTCGCCAGTGGGGCAAGCAGCTCGACGAGCTGCGGTACGACCTCGACCTGGGGTGACGGCCGTGGAGCGGTGGAGGGACGTGGTCGCGCACCACGTGCGCGTGATGAACGACCTGTACGTGCGCTACCTGCTGGCCTGGCCACCGGAACCCGAGCCGCTGCAGTGGGTACGCCGCGGCGACACCTGGCTGCTGGTCGGCGAAATTCTGCCGGACCGGCCGCGCAGCGCACAGTCCTGAGCACGACCTGGCCCGGGCCACCGGATCGGATTAGTCGGGGCCGGAAGTCTCTGGTGCTGCCGCATCGCGCCGCCCATGCTTCGCGCATGACCTCGGACCCGGCGCACGGCGTCCGTTCCTCCAGCGTGACCTGCCATTACAAGCGGGCGGGCGCGGCCGCGCCGATCGAGGTGCTGGAGCGGTTCCGGGTGCTGGCCGGGAAGCGCTCCGCCGGCCGGGTGCTCGACGTCGGTGCCTTCCGCATCCCGGACCTACTCGAACACCGCCACGTCTGCTACCTGGCGCTGGTCGCCGCGGCCCCGGACGTCCGCGACGCCCACCCCGACCTGCCGATGGACGTGGTGGACGCCGACCTCACCGCGCTGCCGTTCCCGGACCACTCCTTCGACGTGGTGGTCTCCCGGTTCTGCCTGTGCAGCACCCCGGACCCGCAGCGCGCCGGGCACGAGTTCAGCCGCGTGCTGCGCCCGGTCGGCCAACTGGTGTTCCTCGAGCACACGCGGGCGCCTGGGGTGGTGGGGCAGGCGCAGGACCAGGCGCAGGAGATCCTGCGCGGGGCGCGGCGCTGCCGCATCAACATCGAGGTCCTGGCGGTCCTGCAGCGGGCCGGGTTCGTCGTGCGCCGCGCCGACTGGTACTGGCCGCCGACCTACGTACGCGCCCCGCTGGTGCAGGGCGTGGCCACCCATCCCGAGCCGCAGTACGAGCGGGAGCTGTCGTGGCTGCGCAATCCGATCCGCAACACAGGAGAGCCGTTATGGCCAGGAAGATAGCGGACTGCCGCAAGTACCCGAGTGAGATCAACTGCTCGCTGACCCTGATCGGCGAGGAGGAGGAAGTCCTGCGGGCGGCCGTCGAGCACGCCGTGTCGGTGCACGGGCACGAGGACACGCCGCAACTGCGAAACCAGATCCACGAGCTGCTGGAGGACGAGGCCCGAACGGAATGAAACTCGCCCAGCTCATCGACTTCCAGACCGGCACGCACGATGAGCTCGGACCAGCTGATGGACGGAATCGGCGGCGCTGGTGAACTGGGTGAGCAGCCCCGAATCCGTCCACCAGTCCGGGTGATCAGCCGAGGCCGACGGCGCGGCGCGCGAAGTGGATCTCCGTCGCCACCTGGCGCAGCGTCTCCGCCACCACCAGCGAGCCGTGCCCCGCGTCGTAGCGGTAGAACTCGAACGGCACCTCCCGCTGCTTCAGCCGGTCCAGGTAGTTCAGGATCTGCTGGATCGGGCAGCGCGGGTCGTTGTCCCCGGCCAGCACCAGCACCGGCGCCCGCACCTCGTCGACGTAGGTGATCGGCGACGCCTTCCGGTAGATGTCCGGCACCTCCTCCGGCGACCCGCCGAACAGCGCCCGGTCGTAGGCGCGCAGCGGCTCCATCTCGTCGGCGTACGCCGACACGTAGTCCGCCACCGGAACCCCGGCGACACCACCGGCCCACCGCTCCGGTTGGGTGCCCAGCGCCAGCAACGTCAGGTACCCGCCCCAGGACGCCCCGGCCACGATGCTCAGCGCCGGCGTGGTCAACCCGGTCTCGATGGCCCAGTCATGCACCCGCGCCACGTCCTCCAGCTCCGTCAGGCCCGGACGCCCCTCGATGGCGTCCCGCCACGCCGAGCCGTACCCGGTGGAACCGCGGTAGTTGATCTCCACCACGGCGAACCCGGCGTCCAGCCACGCCGCCCGGTAGGCGGAGAACCGGTCCTCGTCCGCGGCGTGCGGTCCGCCGTGCAGGTTGAACACCGTGGGCAGCGGCCCGTCACCCGCGTCGGCGGGGCGTGCCACCAGCGCGTGCACCGTGTCGTTCGGTCCGTGCGGGACCGTCACGAACACGTCGGTGACCGCCTCCGAACCCGGTGCGCGGTCGCCCGGTGGGGTCAGCAGCACCCGGTCCGTGCCGTCTCGTGACACGGTGCGTACCAGCGACGGCGTGGCCGCCGACGACCACACGTACTCCACGGAGTGGTCCGGCCGCACGGTCGCGCCGGCCACCGTGCCGGGCGGGGTGGGCAGGTCGGTCAGCTCGCCCGAGGTGAGGTCGTAGCGGTGCATGGTGGTTCGCGCGTGGTGCGTGTGCGCGATCAGCAGCGCCTTGCCGTCCGGGTACCAGTCGGCCGACACCTCGCCGGGCAGATCGAGCCGGATCTCCGTCTCGGTGTCCGCCACGACGTCCCAGATCAGCAGTTCCTCCCGGCCGCGGCGCTCGTGCAGCACCAGCAGCCGCGGGTCGCCGGTGACGGGCGCGAACGCCAGCGCCTCCAGGCCCTTGCCGGGCCCGTCCCACTTCTCCGCCACCTCGGAGCCGTCGACCCGCAGCACCCGCAGCGCCGGGTGGCGGCTGTCGCCGTGCTCGGAGTGCGAGATCACCACCATCGACTCGTCCCAGGACATGGCGGACAGCCCGCCGTCCTGCTCGTGTTGGTAGAGCACCTCCGGGCAGCCGCCGTCGCGAGCGACCCACACCGTCACGCCGTCGTCGGTGGACATCCCGACGCCGATCACCTTCGAGCCCAGCTCCAGCCCGGCGGGGTAGCCGGGGTGGGTGCCCGGCAGCGCGGGCCGCGCCTCGCCCGTGCCGAACGGCTCGGCCACCCAGCTGCCGAACTCGTCGCCGTCGGTGTCGTCGAACCACCAGATCTGCTCGCCGTCCGCGGACAACGTGCCATGGAAAGTCCCCTGTGGACGGTCGGTCACCTGGCGGTGGGTGTCCGCGTCGCGGTCCCACGCGTAGATCTCCCACGTGCCGCTGGCGTTCGACACGTACAGACTGCGGTGCGGGGCGTCCCGGGCCCAGTCCGGCAGCGACACGCGCGGCGCGCTGAACCGGGCCCGCCAACGGGCCTCCCGCTCCGGATCGTCGAACAGCTTCTCGGGGGTCTTCGCCTCGGGGTAGGTGCTCACGGGTCGATACTGCCCGATACCGGCGCGGCCCGCGGACCCGACCGGCGGTGCCCGTCCTGGCGTGCCGCGAGGGCGGACGTCAGCGCCGGACCTCGAACAGGAAGCAGCCGTACTCGACGGCCCGCACGTGGACCAGCGCGACCGCCGGGTCGAGCAGCAGATCACCAGCGGTGCGTTCGGACAGCCCGGTTTTCCGGCCGAGCAGGCAGCCGCCGAGGATGCGGCCGTCGTGGCCGTAGGCCCGCAGCACGCGGCGGGTGCAGCGGATCTCCTCCGGCCACCGGCCGCCGTCCGGCCCGGCGCAGGGCTCGGCGTGGATGAACACCGGCCCGACCTCGTCGTATGGGCCGGGGTCAACGTCGTGCTCGCGCGCCCAGCGCCGCAGCGGCGCGTAGCTGACCAGCGCGATCCGGTCGCCGGGGCGGCTGCGCCGCAGGCAGCAGCGCAGCGGGGCACCGTCCGGGTCGGTCTCGATGCTCAGGACTGGTTCTCGCCCGGCGTCGTCCCGCTTGCGGAGTTCGTCGAGAACCTCGGGTTGAATGGGCAGGACCTGTGGAAATCCATGGCCTGATCGTCGCCGCCGGACCCCGCCCGACGCTGGCGGAAAACGGCCGTCTCGTCGGCTGATGACTGATTGCTGACTCGGCCTGGTCCGGAGCGTGAAGAAAGGGCCTGGTCGGAACTCCTTGCGGAGTCCTGACCAGGCCCTTTCGCCTGTCGGGGTGGCGGGATTTGAACCCACGACCTCTTCGACCCGAACGAAGCGCGCTCCCAAGCTGCGCCACACCCCGATCTTTTCGGCGGTGAACACCTCGGGTTCTCGTCCAACCGCCGGATCACAGTCTAGCGGACGCCCGGACCGGCTCCGAAGGGGGTCCCGCTCAACTCGTTCTCGCTGGTGGGAGCCGTCTTCTCGGAGCGGGGCAGCAGAGTCAGCAAGGTCGCCTCCGGCGGGCACGCGAAGCGCACCGGCGCGTACGGCGAGGTGCCCAGCCCGGCGGAGACGTGCAGGTGCATGTGCTCACCCCAGGTCGAGGCACCGCGGGCCCGCGACCGGTCCAGCTCGCAGTTGGTCACCAGCGCGCCGTACCCGGGCAGCCGCAGCTGGCCGCCGTGGGTGTGCCCGGCCAGCACCAGGTCGTAGCCCTCCTCGGCGAAGGAATCCAGCACCCGCGGCTCCGGTGAGTGCGTAACGCCCAGGCGCAGCTGCACGTCCGCCGGTGGCGGCCCGGCGATCAGGTCGTAGCGGTCCAGGTGCAGGTGCGGGTCATCCAGCCCGGCGACGTGGATGCGCACCCCGGCCACCTCGAGGACGTGCCGCCGGTGCGTCGCGTCCACCCAGCCGCGCTCGGTCATCGCCGCGCGCAGGTCCCGCCACGGCAGCGGCTCCCCGTGAATGCGCTTGGCCTGCGACGACGGCAGCAGGTAGCGGGCCGGGTTCTTCGGCCGCGGGCCGTAGTAGTCGTTGCTGCCGAAGACGAACACGCCCGGGCGGTCCAGCAGCGGACCCATCGCGCGCAGCGCCGCCGGAACCGCCTGCGGGTGCGCGAGGTTGTCACCGGTGTTGACCACCAGGTCCGGGTCCAGCTCGGCCAGCTCGGCCACCCACCGCTGCTTGGACCGCTGGTTCGGGGTCATGTGCAGGTCGGAGATGTGCAGCACACGCAGCGGGGCCGCGCCGTCCGCGAGCACCGGCAGGGTCGCCCGCCGCAGCGTCCAGCGGCGCAGCTCGATCGCGGCCGAGTAGGTGATCGTCGCGGCACCGAGCGCGCCCACGCCGACCAGGATCCGCCCAAACTTGTTCACCCCACCAACCCTACGACGACACCGCGCCCGCCGACGCCCGGCCCGCGCGGCGGCAGCGGGATAATCGCGGCATGGCCGAGCTCAAGGAGAAGCTGCGCGCGGACCTGTCCGCCGCGATGAAGGAACGCGACACCGTCGTCACCGCCGTGCTGCGGATGGCGCTGGCCGCCATCAGCAAGGAGGAGGTCGCCGGCAAGCAGGCGCGCGAACTCACCGACGAAGAGGTCCTGCGGGTGCTGAGCAAGGAGGCCAAGAAGCGAGACGAGGCGGCGGAGGCGTTCCACGGCGCCGGGCGCGCGGACCAGGCCGAGGCCGAGCGGGGCGAGGCCGAGATCCTGCGGCGTTACCTGCCCAAGCCGCTCGGCGAGGACGAGCTCGCGCAGCTGGTTCGGGAGGCTGTCAGTGAGGTCGAGGCCCAGCTCGGCGAGCGCCCGGGCATGAAGCAGATGGGCCAGGTGATGAAGGCGGCGAACGCCAAGGTGGCGGGCCGCGCCGAGGGCGGCAGGGTGGCGGCCCTGGTCAAGGCGGAACTCGCCGGCTGACCACCCGGTGACGAGTGACGGGCAGTTCCGGCTGCTCGGTCGACGATGCTCCGCGTTCGCCGTGCGAGCGGGGGCAGCGAGCAACCGGGTGGCCGGCTGCCCCCACCTCGGAGTCAGTCGCCGGCGGCGTTGCGGCGCCAGTAGGCCAGGGCGTACAGGCGGCGGCGGTCCAGGCCCAGGGTGCGCTGGCAGTGCTCGCGCAGCTGGTGCACCACGTCGGCCTCGGCGCCGATCCACACGTGCGGGTTCGTGCCCAGGTCCGCTTCGCGCACGGCGTCGAGCAGCAGCGTGCTCTCGCCGGCCGGAACCCCGTCGCGGTGCAGCCAGTGCCACCGCACGTCCGCGGCCGAGGTGATCGACTGCTCCTCCGCGGCATCCGCGACCTCGGCGAACACCACGACCGGCGCACCGGCGGGCAGCTCCTCCAGGATCGCGCCGATGGCGGGCAGCGCCGTCTCGTCCCCCACCAGCACCAGCGGGTCGGCGTCCGGTTGTGGCTGGTAGGCGGGGCTGGGGCCGACCGTGACGATCTGGTCGCCGGGCTTGGCCGCGGCCGCCCACGAGCTGCCCGGCCCGTGGTGGTCGTGCACCACGAAGTCGATCGCCAGCTCCTGGCGCTCCGCGTCGAACCAGCGGACCGTGTAGGTGCGCTGGCGCGGCTGCTGCTCGCGGGGCAGCGCGAACACCTCCGCCCGGGTGCGGCCCAGCGGCATCGGCTGTCCGGGCTGCGGCAGGCACAGCTTGATCCGCTGGTCGCTGCCGTTGCTGACGAAGTCCGCAAGCTCGCTGCCGCCGAGCGTCACGCGCACCATCCGCGGCGTGATGCGCTCCGTCGCGCGCACGTCCAGCAACCGGTACCGGGACCGGGCGCGCCTGGTGCTCGTGTACATGCTCGTCACGCATCCGAGTCTAGGAAGGGCGCCACCAGCCGGTTCGCGCAGCCGTCGCGGAAGACAGTGCGGGCGCCTCCGGCTTCAGAAAGGCGCCCGCACTCGTCGATCACGGCGGGAACAGGCCGGGTGGCAGGCCCGGTGGTCGCGGCTGCTCCGGCGGCCGACCCGGGGGCGGCTGCTGCGGGGGCTTCGGCCCGGGCGGTGGCCGCTCCGGTGACGGCGGCGGCACGTACCCGGTGCTCACCGAGATCGTCACGAGTTCGCCGGGCAGCGCGAACCCACGCGGCGTCTGGCTGACCACACTGCCCTGCCGGCGCTGGCTGTTCACCGAGCGTTCCTGGACCTTGTACCCGGCCTTCTCCAGCACCTCGGTGGCCCGCTTGGCCTCCAGGCCGACCACGTTGGGCACGTGGTGCTCGTTGCCGCCGGTCTCGTAGCGCTTGGTGGTCGGCGGCAGCGGCGCGACCGGGAGGCCCTCGTGGATGACGTTCATCGCGTCGAACCAGGTCCGCGCGGGCACCTTGCCGCCGTAGATGTTGCCGCCGTTGACGCCGCACAGCCGTGGCGGATCGCTGTCGCAGATGCCCTGGGGCGAGGAGCCGTCGCTGAACGTCAGCACGGCCCCGGCGAACTGCGGGGTGGCGCCGATGAACCCGGCCGACTGGTGCACCTCGGTGGTCCCCGTCTTGGCAGCGATCGGACGGGTCCAGTTCGCCGCCCGGGCGGCCGCGTACGCGGTGCCACCCGGCTGGTCGTCGCGGCTCATGCCGACCGCCAGCGCGTTGGCCAGGCCCTCGTCCACGGCCTGCTCGCACGGGTCCTCGGTGATCGAGACCGGGTTGCCGTTGCGGTCCAGGATCTGCTCGATCGGCGTCGGCGGGCACCACACGCCGCCGCTCATGATCGTGGCGGCGACGTTGCTGAGCTCCAGCGGGCTGGTCGGGGCGTAGCCGAGGGTGAACGCGCCGATGTTGCGCTGCTTGACGAAATCGCCCTGGGACGGCCCGTTCGAGCCGTTCGGGGACAGCGGGTCGCCGCTGGCGTTGTGGTACAGCAGGGTCTGGCGCATGCCGAGCCGCGCGGCCATGTCCACCGTCTGCGCCAGCCCCACCCGCTCCTGCAGCGCGACGAACGCGGTGTTCGGCGAGGTCGCGAGGGCCATCTGCAGGGTGCGCGGACCGGGCCGCACGCCTTCGGCGTTGCCGACCGTGTAGGGCGCCGCGCCGTTGCGGTAGACCGACGAGGTGTACGAGGCGGGCGCCTGGATGGTGTTGTAAATCCCCATCCCCTTCTCCAGCGCCGCGGCCGAGGTGAACACCTTGTAGACCGACCCGGCACCGAACTTCACGATGCCGCTGGGCAGCGCATACGCCGTCTGGCCCTTCGACGCGTCGTTGCCGAAGTCGCGGTTGGCGACCAGGGCGCGGACCCGGTGCTTCTCCCTGCCGGGTTCGACGATGCTCATCACGTTGGCGATGCCCTTGGTCATCTTGGGCACGCCGCGTTCGACGGCGGCCTTGGCGGCGTCGGTGGCGCGCTTGTCCAGCGTGGTGCGGATGGTGTAGCCGCCCCGCCTGAGCTGCTCCTCGGTGAACCCGGCGCGTTCCAGGTAGTCGACGACGTACTTGCAGAAGAACCCGTCCGACGGCCCGGCGCCCACGCACCCGTTGGGGATGCGGGCCAGCGGCTGGGCCAGGCCGAGCGGCTCGTTGCGGGCCTCCTCGGCGGCCTGCGGGGTGATCCGGCGCTGGTTCTCCATCGCGTTGATCACCAGGTTGCGTCGGTTGAGCGCCTCGGCCGGGTTGCTCTCCGGGTTCAGCGCGCTGGGGCTGTTGACCATCCCCGCCAGCAGCGCGGCCTGCGCGATGGTCAGCTGGTCGGGTGTGGTGTTGAAGTAGGTGCGGGAGGCCGCCGCGATGCCGTAGGTCTGGTTGCCGAACGGCACCACGTTGAGGTAGCGGGCGAGGATCTCCTCCTTGCTGAGCTGCTTCTCCAGCTGCAGCGCGATGCGGATCTCGCGCAGCTTGCGGGCCGGGGTCTGCTCGATGGCCTTGGCCTGCTTGACCGGGTCGTTCCCGGCGACCACGTGCACCAGGTAGTTCTTGACGTACTGCTGGGTGAGCGTGGAGCCGCCCTGGGCGATCTCGCCGGACATCTGGTTGGTGACGGCGGCGCGGATGGTGCCCGCCCAGTCGACGCCGTGGTGGTCGAAGAAGCGCCGGTCCTCGATGGCCACGATCGCGGCCTTCATGGTGTCCGCGATCTGGTCCGGCGCGGCGGGTGTGCGGTTCTGCTCGAAGAGGTAGGCGATCGGCCGGTCGTCCCTGTCTGTGACCGTCGTCACAAGGGGCGGTTCCTTGGTCATGAGGTCGGTGGAAATGCTGTTCACCGCGTCGCTGGCGCGGTTGGAGACCACTCCCAGTGATCCCGCCAGCGGGAACAGCAGTCCGGCGACCAGGACGCCAGCCAGCACACACAGGCCGAATAGCTTCAGCACGCCGTCTCGGACACGCACTTCGCCAGGGTAAGTCCGAAGGCGTTCGTGACAGAGTGTCACGGGTGAGATCCGCCCGATGTGATGAGGATAAAAGATAACGGAGCGACAACCGTTGTTTGGTTGTGGAACCGCTGGGCTCTACAGTCCGTCTACGTCCAGCGACAGCACGGTCGTGGTCGTCGGCAGGCGACCACGACATCCGGTGCCGGGGGGCTCCGGACGAAAACACAGTCGCCGACGATACCAGTGAGGAGCTGGGGGAACTCTATGTTCGAGCAGGGGGACTGGCGGGTCCAGGCCGCGTGCCGTGATCAGAATCCGGACCAGTTGTTCGTTCGCGGCGCCGAGCAGCGCAAGGCGCGAATGGTGTGCTTCGGCTGCCCAGTGCGAACCGAGTGCCTGAGCGAGGCGCTCGACAACAAGATCGAATTCGGGGTGTGGGGCGGAATGACGGAGCGCGAGCGGCGCGCTTTGTTGCGTCGTCGTCCCGACGTCCGCAGCTGGCGCGAATTGCTGGAAGCTGCCCGGCAGGATTACGCCGAAATCGCCGAGTGTCCGGCGAGCTAGTCCGAACGAGCACCCAAACTCGTCCAAAGGTGTCGGGTCGGACGCGGAATTGTCCGGCCCGACATCTGCTATTCACCCGCGAGACGGCGGCCGATTTCCCGCAGGCCCGCCAGGTCGTGAACGTCCGTCGGCAGGGCGGGCACACCCACCATCGACACTTCCGGGTGGGCCCGGGTGAAGCGGGCGAGCAACCGCTTCTCACGTTCGGCCACCGCGACCCGGTCGGCGTGCACCCGCAGTACCGCCGCGGCCAGCGGCGCCGAGCCGGACGCCTCGATCTCCTCGGCCACCGCCGTCGCGCGCGCCCCGGCCAGCCCGGCGAACACCGGGTGGGTCCGGTTGGCCACCAGCCCCACCAGCGGCATGCCCTCCCCGGCCAGCCGCTCCACGAAGTAGGACGCCTCGCGCAGCGCGTCCGGTTCGGGCGCGGCCACCACCAGGAACGCCGTGCCGGGGGAGCGCAGCAGCCGGTAGGTCTGTTCGGCGCGTTCCCGGAACCCGCCGAACGTCGAGTCGAATGCCTGCACGAAGGCCGCCGCGTCGGCCAGCAGCTGGCCGCCGATGATCGTCGACACCGCCTTGGCGAACATCCCGAACCCGGCGCCCACCAGCTTGCGCAGGCCCTTGCCGCCGACCCGCGCCGGGCTGGACAGCATCCTGATCAGCCGCCCGTCCAGCACCGTGGACAGCCGCTGCGGGGCGTCCAGGAAGTCCAGCGCCGACCGGCTCGGCGGGGTGTCCACCACGATCAGGTCCCAGGTGCCGGAGGCAGACAGCTGCCCCAGCTTCTCCATCGCCATGTACTCCTGTGTGCCGGAGAACGACGTGGAGATCGTCTGGTAGAACTGGTTGTTCAGGATCTGCTCGGCGCGTTCCCGCCCGGCGTGCGCCAGCACCATGTCGTCGAACGTGCGGCGCATGTCCAGCATCATCGCGTTGAGGTCGCCGGCCGGTTCGAAGCCGTCCAGCACCACCTGCTTCGGCTGGTTGCCGAGCTCCCGCAGGCCCAGCGCCTGGGCGAGGCGCCGGGCCGGGTCGATGGTCAGCACCACCGTCTTGCGGCCGCGTTCGGCGGCCCGCACCGCCAGCGCCGCGGCCGTGGTCGTCTTGCCCACCCCGCCGGAGCCGCAGCAGACCAGGATGCGCGTGCCGGGATCGTCCAGTAGCCCGTCGATGTCGATCTGCGCGGGTCGTAACGGCTGGCTCATCGGGCGCTCCGGATGCCGTGTTCGGTGAGGATTTCGGCCAGTTCGTACAGCTCGGCCACGTCGATCCCGGCGGTGAGGTCGGGCAGCGAGACGGTCGGCAGGTCGGTCTCGGCGAGCTGCCGCCGCGCCTCCTCCTCGGTGCGGGCCCGGAGGGCGTGCTCGATCGTCTGGTGCACCAGTCCGTCGAGCGTCTCCTCGTCGACGGCCAGCCCGGCGGCGGCCAGCCCGGAGCGCACCCGCTCGATGTCGACCCGGCCGCGTGCAGCGGCCTCCACCGACCGCGCCGGCAACCGGGTGGGCCGGACCCGGTTGAGCACCACCGCGCCGGGCCGCAGGTCGGCCGCGTCGAGGTCGGCGACCGCCTCCAGCGTCTCCCGAACCGGCAGCTCCTCCAGCAGCGTCACGAGGTGCACGACGGTGTCGCTGGAGTGCAGCAGGCGTACCACGCCCTCGCTGTGGTCGCGGATCGGGCCGACCTTGGCCAGGTCGGCCATCGCCCGGGTGACGTCGAGGAACTTGACCACGCGCCCGGTCGGCGGCGCGTCCACCACCACCGCGTCGTAGACGTGGCGCCCGCGCTCGTCGGTCCGCCCGACGCACTCCTTGATCTTGCCGGTGAACAGCACGTCCCGCAGGCCCGGTGCGAGGGTGGTGGCGAACTCGATGGCGCCCATCTTGCGCAGCGTGCGGCCGGCGAAGCCGAGGTTGTAGAACATCGACAGGTACTCCAGCAGCGCCGCCTCGGCGTCGATGGCCAGCGCCCGCACCTCGCCGCCGCCGGGCGCGGCCGCGATCCACTCCTCGGCGTAGGGCAGCGGGGCGGTGTCGAAGAGCTGGGCGATGCCCTGTCGGCCCTCCACCTCGATCAGCAGCACCTTGTGACCACCGGTGGCCAGGGCGAGGGCGAGCGCGGCGGCGACGGTGGTCTTGCCGGTGCCGCCTTTGCCGCTGACCACGTGCAGTCGGGCATGGTTCAGTTCCCCGTCCCAGTCGGTCACACGATCAGCGTAAGTGGCGCGGTGGGGAAATGTGCGCCGGTCGCAACTCCCCGCCGGTGGCCGGGTGATCGGTCTCCTAAGCTGCCCTCATGCAGAAGTGGGAGTACGCAACGGTTCCGCTGTTGATCCACGCGACCAAGCAGATCCTCGACCAGTGGGGTGAGGACGGTTGGGAGCTGGTCACCGTCCTGCCCGGCCCCACCGGCGAGCAGCTGGTGGCCTACCTGAAGCGCCCGAAGGAGAGCTGACATGGGCCGGTGGACCGATCGCCTCGCCGAACTCGGCATCGACCTGCCCGGTGTGGTCGCGCCGGTGGCGGCGTACGTGCCCGCGGTGCGCACAGGTGCGCACGTCTACACCTCCGGCCAGGTGCCGATCGTCGACGGCAAGGTCGCGGCGACCGGGAAGGTCGGGGCACAGATCAGTCTGGAGGAGGCCCAGCAGCACGCCCGCACCTGCGCCCTCAACGCGCTCGCCGCGGTGGACGGGCTGGTCGGGCTGGATTCCATCGTCCGGATCGTGAAGGTCGTCGGTTTCGTCGCCTCGGCGGAGGGCTTCACCGGCCAGCCCGCCGTGGTCAACGGGGCCTCCGAACTGCTCGGGGAGATCTTCGGGGAGGCCGGTCAGCACGCCCGTTCCGCGGTCGGCGTCGCGGAACTGCCGCTGGGCGTTCCGGTGGAGATCGAAATGATCGTCGAGGTCGAATGACCGGTCGCGCCGAGCGGCTCGCGTCCGCTCGGCGCAGTCCGCCTGGCGTGTGACCCTCCTGGCGGGGGCGACAGCCTGGCGCCCGAGAGCGACGCGGTCTGACATCGCGTCCTCGTCCCGTCACCCGCGGTCTCCGAGCGGTGATTTCGACGGCTGACCCGCGAAGCGGCTACCGCGACCAGTACGCTGCGATCACCTCGTGTTTGAGTTCACCGATGTCGGTGTAGCCCAAACGGAGGTGATCGATTCCAGTGTGTCGTGAGAAGACCGGTCAAGGGGTTGCTTGATGCGGTCGTCGCGACCAAGGTTCACCTGGACGGGTGCAGCTGGAAGCCGGGGGGCTGCGGGGTACACCCCGCATCGACGGAGTACGAGGCTGGGAGGGGCCGACGTGGCAGTGCGCGAGACCGAACTGCTGTGCCACGAACTACTGCTTCGACTCGCCGGTCGGCTGCCGGACCGCCACCTGTGGCGCTACCGGGACTGGCTGGCCGGCGGTGCCGCCGACGTGATCGCCCGGATGCTCCCGGGCACCCTGGTGCGGGAACGTATCGGGCTGGACGACGGCGAGCACCGGCTGCTCTCCCAGGCCCTGCTGCCGCTGGGCGCCGACCCGGCCATGGTCAACGCCATCCTCCCCGCCGACGCCGCGGAGACACCGGAGCACGGCTTCGACGCCGACGCCCCCACCGACAGCCGCGGGGACTCCGAAGTCCTCGTCCTCGGTGCCACGCTGCGCGGCCGGTCGGGCGTCCGCGAGGTGCGCACCACCTGGCGGCGCAGCAGCGACGGCACCACCAAGCGCGTCGTGCTCGTGACCGCCACGGCCGACCACGTCGGACTGACCGGGGAGATCCAGCGCGTGCTACGCGCCCTCGGCGAGCCCGAACCCTGCGTCGAGGTGCTGCCAGCGGACCTCAAACCCACTCCGTACCACCGCGCCGCCCTCACCGAGTCGGTGCTGGTGTGCGCGGGAGCCGAAGAACTTGCCGGCCGCCGCGGCTGAAGCGGCAAACATCCCTGAAGGAGGCGTGCGTGGTGGACGTGGCTGAGGGGGCCGGACCGGTGGACCGGCTGCAGAACCTCCTACTGGCCATGACCGGTCGGGTCGACGACGACGGGATCAACTCGGCCCGCGAACTGCTCGGTGCCGGCCAGCCGGACGCCGCTGCCGAATTCCTCACCGGCTGCCTGGTCGCCGGGCGTATCCCGGTGACCTCGACCGAGCAGTACCACCTGCGCCGGGTGCTGGACGAGACCCGCTCCACCCACACCCTCGCCGACCGGCTGTACGTGGTGGAGGAGGTGCCCGCCGAGGAGCACCGCTTCGGCGAATCCGAGGTGAGCGACGACGACCTGGTCGCAGCACTCGGGCCGATCACCGGACGCCTTCCGGGCGTGCGCGGCATCTGGTGCGCCTGGCGCACCACCCCGGCCGGCGCCAGCTACGGCGCGGTGCCCCGGCGCGTCCTGCTCGCCGAGGTCGGCTCCGAAGGCTCGGCCGCCGCGGTCGGCTACCAGCTGATCGAGGCCCTGCGCCGGGCCGGCATCAGCTGCTCGGTCGACGTCTTCGAAAGCGGTGCCGAACTACCCGAATACCACCGCGAGGCGCTCGCCGCCGCCCACCGCGTCCGGCTGGAACTCGCCGAGACCACCGAACACCCGCGAACCGAGCAGCGGCGCGCCGCAGCCGAGCCGCGCCCGGCCGAGCGGCGCGCGCCGGAACCGCCGCGCGAGGAAGCGCGGCCGGCGGTCCGCGCAGACGAGCCGACGCGACGCGTCGAGCAGCCGGAGCCCCCGGCGGAGCCGGCGCAGGAGCCCGCGGCGCCGCAGGCCGCGCAGGCAGGCAACGCCATGCGGGTGCCGCCGGCGGTGGACGCGAAGCTCACCGACCGCGAGCGGAACCTGCTGCGCAAGCTGCACGAGGAACTCGCCCAGCGCGAGCAGGACCGCTCCGTGCCGCCGCGCCGGCAGAACGGCGCGAACAACGAGGAGGGCTGGGCCTCGACGATGCCGGGCGGCACGGGCGGTTTCCCGCCCATCGGCGCCGCCTCGGCGAACAACCAGGCGTACGCCCCCCAACAGCAGCGCTCCTGACCGATCGCGGGGAGCCATCGGCGCTCCGCCCCGCCTGCATCTGGCGATCTGACGGCGCCGAGCCGGTGCAGCCCCCTCAGGGCTGCGCGCGAGCCGCGTTGCGGACCTGAACCAGCACCTGCTGCAGGTGCAGGCCCCGGCGCACGCCGCACGGGTGGTCCGAACGCCCCTCGCGGATCATCGCCAGCAGGTCGTCGAGCATGTGGGCGTAGCACTCCCGGGCGGCCGTGCGGCGCCCGACCAGCGGCGCGAGACCGTGCTCGCCGTACACCGCGAACTCCACCACCGCCGGTTGCACCGGCACGCGCAGCGAGAGCGACAGCGTGCTCGTCGCGCCCGTCGCATGCCCGAACACCACCTGCCACAGGTCGTCGTCGCTGCGGTGCGCGTAGCGCACCTGCTCGATGTCGCCGAGGGCCGCGTCGAGCAGATCGATCGCGTGCGGGCCCGCGTCGATGAGCGCGCCGTCGCGCTCCTGCCGCCACTGCGACGCCGCGTAGTCCCCGGCGAGCAGCCCGCCCGCCAGCCAGCGACCGGTCCCGCCCTGCCAGCCGCCGAGCTCCCGCACCCCGGCCAGCCAGTCCTGCACCTCCGGCGAGAACCGGCGGGTGAGCATCAGCAGCGCCGCCACCCCGGACTCCTCGACCGCGTCGACCACCGCCCGGGCCCCGTCCGGATCGGCGGCCAACGGCTTCTCCAGCACCAGGTGCCGCCCGGTACGCGCCGCCACCGGGGCGAGCTCGGCCTGCACCGCGGGCGGAACCGCGAACGCCACCGCGTCCACCGAGTCCAGAAGCTCGTCGAAGCTGTCGACGACCGCGGCGTCGTGCGGTTCGGCGAGCGCCTTGGCCGCGTCCGGCCGCCGCGCCCACACCGCCGCCAACCGCGTTGCTGGATGCGCGTACAACCCCGGGGCGTGCACCCGGTGCGCCCAGGGACCTGCTCCGACCACGCCGACCCGCAGTGCTTCGTCCATGCCAGCCATGGTGCCGGTGCCGTACCGCGGCTACGGCAATCGGGGCCGGGTTACCCACGACCGGGTGTTGCGCCCTCCGCGGGATCGTGTTTCCGGGCGTACTGTCCCGCCGGTTTCCGGCATAGGGTGACCCGCATGGTGTTCCAGCCCGAAGATCGGCCGCTGCCCACCGGGCTCGTGCCCGAGACGCCGCCCGCGGAACCGGCTCCGCTCAGGGACGCGGCCACCGTGGTGCTGCTGCGCGACAGCGCGGCCGGCCTGGAGGTGTTCCTGCAGCGGAGGGCGCAGGGCATGCCGTTCGCGGGCGGCATGACGGCGTTCCCCGGCGGTGGCATCGACCAGCGCGACGCGGACGTCTCGGTCGCCTGGACCGGCCCGGACGCGGCCTGGTGGGCGGAGCGCTTCGGTTGCGCACCCGAACTGGCCCGCGCCCTGGTGTGCGCGGCCGTGCGCGAAACCTTCGAGGAGTCCGGGGTGCTGCTCGCCGGACCGGACCCCACGACGGTGGTGGGTGACACCGGCCGTTACCGCGACGCCCGCGCGGCGCTGGTCGCCCGAGACCTCTCGCTGGCGGAGTTCCTGGCCGACGAGGGGCTGGTGCTGCGCGCCGACCTGCTTCGCCCGTGGTCGAACTGGGTCACCCCGGAACGCGAACCGCGCCGCTACGACACCCGCTTCTTCCTCGCCGCGATGCCCGACGGGCAGCGCGCGGACGCGGTCACCACCGAGGCCGCCGACGCGTACTGGGCGACCCCGCGGCGCGCGTTGGCGGACTTCCGCCTTGGCCGCTGCCACCTGCTGCCGCCGACCCGCGTCACCCTGGCCGAGATCGCCGAGTGCGGCGGGCTGGCGGCGGCGTTGTCCGCCGAGCGCACCCTCGACAAGGTCACCCCGAAGCTGATCAAGCGCGCGGGCAGGTGGCACGCGGTGCTGCCCGGTGAACCCGGCTACGAGGAGGCGACGTGATGGAGCACCCCGCCTACGGCGAGCTTCGCCCGGTGACCCCGTACGCGTCGGTGCTGCTGGCCCGCAACCCGTCGCCGATGACGTTGGAGGGCACCAACACGTGGGTGGTGCGCGACCCGGACGCGAGCGCGTGCGCGGTGATCGACCCGGGCCCGGCCGACACCGACCACCTCGGCCGCGTCGCCCAGCACGGACCGGTGTCGCTGGTGCTGCTCACCCACCACCACAGCGACCACACCGGGGGAGTGTCCCGGTTCGCCGAGCTCACCGGGGCACCGGTGCGGGCCCTGGACCCGGCGCTGTGCCGGGGCGCGGACCCGCTGCGCGAGGGCGAGGTGATCGACGCGGGTGGTGTGGAACTGCGCGTGCTGGTGACCGCGGGCCACACCGCCGACTCGGTGTGCTTCGTCGCGGACCACGCCGAACCGGCGGTGTTCACTGGCGACAGCATCCTCGGCCGGGGCACCACGGTCGTCGCCCACCCGGACGGCCACCTGGGCTCCTACCTGGAGTCGCTGCGGCTGCTCGCCGACCTCCCGGCCGGCCTGCGGGTGCTGCCGGGTCACGGCCCGGAACTGCCGGACGTCCGCGAGATCGCGAACGCCTACCTGAGCCACCGCGAACAGCGCCTCGCGCAGGTCCGCGAAGCCCTCGCGAGCCTGGGGCCGGACGCCACCCCGCGCCAGGTCGTGGAACTGGTCTACGCGGACGTGGACCGCTCGGTCTGGCCGGCGGCGGAGCTCACCGTCCAGGCCCAGCTCACCTACCTGCGTGAACTCGCCGCGCGCTGACCACACCCACTGGCCGACACACCACCATCTGGCACGTACCCTTGCGGCCCTGACAAGATCGTCTCGTGGATCGCGACACGAACGAGGTGCTCGACGCGGTCGGGCCCCGACTTCGCGCGCTGCGTCGTCACCGCGGCATCACCCTCGCCGACCTCGCGACGGCAACCGGCGTGTCGGAGAGCACCCTGTCCCGGCTGGAGACCGGGCAGCGCCGGGCCACCCTGGAGTTGTTGCTGCCGCTGGCCCGCACGTACAACCTTCCGCTGGACGACCTCGTCGGCGCCCCGCGCACCGGCGACCCCCGCATCCACCTCACGCCGATCCACCGGTTCGGGATGACCTTCGTGCCGCTGTCCCGGCGGCCCGGCGAGGTCCACGCGTTCAAGATGATCATCCCCGCTCAGCCCGAACCACCCGAACCAGCCCCGCAGGCCCACGACGGCTTCGAATGGCTGTACGTGCTCAACGGACACCTGCGGCTGGTCCTTGGCGAGCGCGACCTGACATTGCCACCCGGTGAGGCGGCCGAGTTCGACACGTCCTCGCCGCACTGGCTGGGCAGCGCCGACGGCGGCGCGGTCGAGCTACTCGTCCTGCTCGATCCGCAAGGGATGTGGGCACACCTGCACGCCGACCCGTATCGGCCGTCGCACCCCGGTCACACACCGGCCAGGTGAACGTCGGAGCGGGACGACGCGGGGATGAGCGTCCGGCGGCGCAGCCACAGCACCAGCGCGAGCAGCACGCCCAGCCCACTGGCGACCAGGAACGCCACCGGCGGGCCACTGAGCTCCACCAGCTGGCCGCTGACCGACTGACCGACCGCGGAACCCAGCGTCACCGACGTGACGACCCAGCCGAACGCCTCGGTGGCGGTGCCCCTGGGCGCGGCGATCTCGATCGCAACCGAGTGCGCCGTGGACTGCGGCGTGATCAGGCTGCCCACGACCAGCAGCGCCAGGCACAGTCCCCACAGGTCGCTCGGCACCGCCAGCAGCGTGATCAGCAGGGCGAACCCGAACAGCAGCGCGGGCAGCCGCAGGTGCATCGGGCGCGGCCAGGGGCGCACGCCGTACAGGAGGCCGACGGCCACCGAGCTCACCGACAGCAGGCTCAGCAGCAACCCGCCCGCGGCGGGCTGCCCGGCCGCCACGGCGGCTGCGGGCACGCCGACCTCGATGAACCCGATCAGCACGCCGAAGCCCAGCGCGGCGACCGCCACGGTGCGCATCCCCGGGCTCGCGATCGCCCCGAGCAGGCTGCCGCCCGCCGCGGCGGTGGGCCGTTGCCGACGCGCCGCGCGGGTCGAGGCGAAGCCGACGCTGCCGGCGACCAGGCACGCGGCCCCGGCCACCAGCCCGGTCCCGGCCCACGGCATCGCGACCAGCAGCCCGGCCAGGCCGGGGCCGAGGATGAAGAAGACCTCCAGACTGATCGCCTCGTACGAGTAGGCGGCATCCCGCACCGGCCCCGGCGGCAGCAGCCCGTTCCACAGCGCCCGGGAGGCGGGGCCGACCATCGGCTCGCTGATCCCCACGCCGAACGCCAGCGCGGTCATCAGCGCCACCGGCGCGTGCATCTCGATGACCGCGACCGCGGCCGTCACGAACACCGCGAACACCGCGGACATGACGTACAGCGGCACGGTGGGGCCCACCCGGTCCATCACGCGCCCCTGGGCGACCGAGCCGCAGGCGACGCCGATCAGCTCGCCCGCCGACACCAACCCGGCAGCCGCGAAGGACCCCGTCTCGCGTTGCACGTAGAGCATCAGCGCGAGGCCGACCATGGCGATCGGGAGCCGGCCGAACAGCGAGGCGATGACCGGGCCTCGGGCGCCGGGTGCGGTCAGGGCGGTGCGGTAGTCGATCAGCGAGGGGGAAGTGGACACGCGTACCAGTATCCAGATTTTGGTACGACGGTACTAACTTTTTTCGGGGACAACGGTCACCGGGGCGAAAACGGGACCTTTTACCCGGTTTGCTCGTGCCTGTTCAGGGCACACTGGGAGCAGACGGGTACGCAATACGGGTGAAGTCTGCAACCGTGCTGTGGGTAGCCACGTCCAGGAAGGTGAGAGGGGCTTGAAGGCGAGACCGCCGGTCAAGCATCGTCGAAGCTGAGACCTTCCTCCGGTGTCAAGGATTCGGGGCCGACGCATCGGAGGATCGGGGGAGCGTGGTTGGTCGTCGGGGGACGAACCACGCACACAGCGAAGGGGCTGGAGCGCCGCGTCGGGGGTGGCGCCCAGCCCCTTCGCACGTCTCGGTGTCAGCAGGAGCCGCCGCCACCGCCGTCCCCGCCGCTGAAACCGCCACCGCAGTCACCGCCGCCGAAGGAGCCCCCGCCCGAGTCGGAACCGGAGCCGCCGTCCCACGAGCTGCTGCCCGAGTCGCCGGTGGACCCGACGTACGACGAGGAGTGATAACCGCGCGAACGGCGCCGCGGGGAGCCCGCTCCGCGCACGGTGACGATCACGGCCAGCACCACGAGTAGGAGGCACGCGAGAGGTAGCACGGCGTCCACGGTCATCGACCCCTTTCGGTCGTCGGGATGCGATCAACCGTGGGACGCCCCGCGGACACGCCCGGTTCCCGGGCCACCACGAAACGTGGAGGGACGCTCACCCGAGCCGCAAGCGGGCAGCACGAAACGCACGTCGACGCCAGGAGTCCGGGAAGCGTCCCGAACCCGTCGGCCGACGCGCGTCGAAACGGCGTCGCTGGGTCAGCGAGCGCGGCGGGCCAGCCGCTCCGGGTCGAGAATGAGCACGCTCTTGCCCTCAAGCCGCAGCCAGCCGCGGTGCGCGAAGTCAGCCAGCGCCTTGTTCACGGTCTCCCGCGAGGCGCCGACGTACTGCGCGATCTCCTCCTGGGTCAGGTCGTGGGTGACCCGCAGCAGCCCGGCCTCCTGGCTGCCGAACCGCTGCGCGAGCTGCAGCAGCGCCTTGGCGACGCGGCCCGGCACGTCGGTGAAGATCAGGTCGGCCAGCATGCCGTTGGTGCGGCGCAGCCTCCGGGCAACCACCCGCAGCAGCTGCTCGGCGATCTCCGGGCGCGTGGCGATCCACTGCCGCAGCGCCGCGCGGTCCATGCTCAGCGCCCGCACCTCGGTGACCGTGGTGGCCGTCGACGTCCGCGGGCCCGGGTCGAAGATGGACAGCTCGCCGAACATGTCCGACGGCCCCATGATCGCCAGCAGGTTCTCCCTGCCGTCCGGGGACTTGCGCCCGAGCTTCACCTTGCCGGACTGGATGATGTAGAGCCGGTCACCCGGCTCGCCCTCGGCGAAGATCACGTGCCCACGCGGGAACTCCACGGGCTCCAGCGACTGTGCCAGTGCCTCCGCCGCAGCCGGCTCCACGCCTTGGAAGATGCCGGCCCGGGCCAGGGTCTCGTCCACCTCGTCCCTCCATGTTGAGACGCGGCGGCTGTCTGTGGTGCCGGACCCGCGAGTGCAAGTCTGGCGGAGTGCCGCCGATCACTACCAGTAAATTCTAAGACTGGTCGCGGGAGCGGCGAGTACGCAGCCTACCGGCGCGCCCCACCCTGCGAAGCTGGAACAACTCCAGCGCGCGTCCAATGCCTTGCCGGAACAGCGCCCGCACCTCGTCGGGACGAGCGTTCTCCAGCAGTTCCTCCACCTCGTTCTCCTGCACCGCCACGTGTCGCAGGCGGGCCTCCACGCGCTCCATGAAGAGCGTGAAGAACATGATCACCAGCGGCACGACGATGACGAACCAGGCAGCCATCATGGTGCAAATCCTCGCTCATGCCTTCGAGGCAGGTGCAACCGGGGGTGGCTTGGGACGCAGCGCGTCGATGCGGTCACCTTCCGGGACGGCGAGATCCGTAGTCTGGTGGGGTGGTGGAGTCGGCTCGAAACACCAAGTCCAGGACCCGCGCCGGGGGTGAGTCCCGGCTGGGTCTGGTCCGGCGGGCTCGCCGGATGCTCCGAGCGCTGGCCGAAGCGTATCCGGACGCGCACTGTGAGTTGAACTTCGACACGCCGCTGGAACTCGCGGTCGCCACGATCCTGTCCGCGCAGTGCACCGACAAGCGCGTGAACGAGGTCACCCCGGCGCTGTTCGCCAAGTACCCGACCGCGGCCGACTACGCCGCCGCCGACCGCGCCGAGCTGGAGGAGATGATCCGCCCCACCGGCTTCTACCGGAACAAGGCGGCCTCGCTGATGGGCCTGGGCGCGGCGCTGGTTGACAAGCACGGCGGCGAGGTGCCCCGCCGGCTGGCGGACCTGGTCAAGCTGCCCGGGATCGGCCGCAAGACGGCCAACGTGATCCTCGGCAACGCCTTCGGCGTGCCCGGCATCACCGTGGACACCCACTTCGGCCGCCTGGTCCGGCGCTGGGGCTGGACCACCGAGGAGGACCCGGTCAAGGTCGAGCACGCCATCGGGGAGCTCATCCCGCGCAAGGAGTGGACGATGCTCTCGCATCGGGTGATCTTCCACGGCCGCCGCGTCTGCCACTCCCGCAAGCCCGCCTGCGGCGCCTGCCTGCTGGCCCGCGACTGCCCGTCGTACGGGACCGGCCCGACCGAACCCGCGCAGGCCGCGAAGCTGGTCCGCGGCCCGGAGACGCCGCGGCTGCTGGCGCTGGCCGGTGTGGTCGACGAGATCCCGGAGCGGACCATCGAGGAGGCCGCGGCCAAGGAGCCGCTGGCGTGAGCGGCCTGCGTGCCTACCGTAGCGAGATCCGCTGGACCATTGTCGTGGTGGTGCTCGCGGTGGTGGGCGTGGTGGCGCTGTGGCCGCGCGACGCCGAGCAACCGCCCGGCTCGGTCGCGGCGCACCCACCCGCGGCCAGCACCGTCGACCCGGCGCAGCGCGCCGCGGCCGCCCTCCAGCCGTGCCCGGCGGGCTCCGACGGCCCGGCGCAGCTGTCCGGGGTGACCGCGCAGTGCCTCGCCGATGGTCGGCCCGCCGACCTCGCCGCGACGGTGGCCGGGGCGCCGACGCTGGTCAACATCTGGGCCACCTGGTGCGGGCCGTGCCGCACCGAGCTTCCCGCCCTGCAGTCCTACGCCGCGCGACCAGGCGCGATCCGGGTGCTCGGGGTGCAGGTCGACAGCGATCCGGCGGACGGTCTTGACCTACTGACTGAGCTCGGCGTTCACTTCCCCAACATGCATGACGGGGATAACCGCGTCCGAGCCGCGCTGAAGGCTCCCGGCGTGCTGCCGGTCAGCTACGTCGTCACCGCCGCCGGCGAGGTGCGGCGGATCGACCCGCCGGTCGCCTTCGAGTCGCCGGACGAGGTGCAGGCCGCCGTCGACCGCACGTTGGGGGGTGCCCGGTGAACCACCAGCGCCCCGGGCCACTGGTCGACCCGGCGGACCTGCCGGACTGGCTGCAACCCCTGGTCAAGCGCACCGCCGACCTCGACCCCGGGCACCTGGGCTGGCCGCGCACCCGGCCGCCCGCCGACGCGCGCCCGGCCGCGGTCCTGGTGCTGTTCGGCGAGGGCTCGGATGGGCCGGACGTGCTGCTGCTGCGCCGCGCCGACGGCCTGAACTCGCACCCCGGCCAGGTTGCCTTCCCCGGCGGCTCGCTCGACGATGCTGATCGCGGGCCGGTCGACGCGGCGCTGCGGGAAGCCGTCGAGGAGGTGGGGTTGCGCTCGGAGGGCGTTCGTCCGGTGGCCACCCTGCCGGAGCTGCACGTCGCGCACAGCGGTTTCCGGGTGACGCCGGTGCTCGCGCACTGGGTCGAGCCCTCTCCGGTCTCCCCGGTGGACCCCGGCGAGACGGCGGCGGTGGCCCGGGTGCCGATCTCCTGGCTGACCGATCCGGCGAACCGGCTGCGGGTGGGGCTGTCCGGGCGGCATCCCAGCCCGGCGTTTCTGGTGCCGGGCATGCTGGTGTGGGGTTTCACCGGCGGCCTGCTGTCGGGGCTGCTGGATCTGGCCGGGTGGTCGCGCTCCTGGAACCGCGCGGACGTGCGGGAACTCGACGAGGCGTGGCGGGCCGCGGAGGAGGCGGAGGACGTCGGCTTCGGGCGGAGTTGATCCGTCTGGCACCGTGGGGCCGGTCCGGTCGTCGAGGGATTGAGGTGAGCGGTGAACTGGGTCGACCTGCTGGTGGTGCTGCTGGCACTGCTCGCCGCGGTCTCGGGAGCACGCAGCGGTCTGGTCACGGCGCTGTTTTCGTTCCTCGGCGTGTTCGTCGGCGCGGTCGTCGGCCTCAAGGTGGCCCCGCTGGTGCTGGACCGGCTGGACAGCCCGGTGGCCAGGTTGGCGTTCGGCGTGGGCATCGTGGTGCTGCTGGTCGCCTTCGGCGAGACCTTCGGCATGTGGGCCGGCCGGGAATTGCGGGAGCGGATCACCTCCCAGCGGCTGGCCGGGGTGGACAACGCGTTGGGCGCGGTCCTGCAGTTCGTCGCGGTGCTGGTGGTGGCCTGGCTGGTGGCGCTGCCGTTCACCTCGGCGTCCGCGCTGCCCGGGCTGGCGGCCGCGATCAGCAGGTCACAGGTGCTCAGCGCGGTGAACTCGGTGATGCCGGACTCGGCCCGGGCGTTGCCGAACGACCTGCGCGAGATGCTCGGCGTGCAGGGTTTCCCGGAGGCGTTGGAGCCGTTCTCGGAGACCCCGGTGCGCCAGATCGAGCCGCCCGACCCGGCGCTGGCCTCCAGCGAGGTGGTGCGCAAGGCGCGGACCAGCGTGGTCAAGGTCCGCGGGCGTGCGGCGTCGTGCGCGCGGGCGTTGGAGGGCACCGGGTTCGTGAACTGGTCCCCCGTGGTTGGACTCGTTAATTAAGAGTCTAGGCGGCGAGGGTCTGGGCCCGGTATTGGACCGGGCTCAGACCCTGGCAGTGTGTGTGGCCTCGTGTGGTGTTGAACCAGGTGAT
>NZ_BMMT01000017.1 GCF_014646075.1 Saccharopolyspora thermophila | reverse complement strand
ACCATCATCAAACAACTCTATCGCCGCCGCACGCTGCTCCGCGGTCAACGAACTACGCCCAGCCAAACCACCGCTCCCCGATGATCGGAACTGAATTCCACAGTCCAACCACCGGGGACCAGTTCAGACAGGTTGAAGGTGCCCTTGACGCGTCCGGCGACAGTTCGCCCGCAGCGGGACCCGTTCACCGCCGGTGCGAACGCGCCCGGCGTGATATGCGAGGGGTACGACGACTTCCGAGGAGGACAACCGTGCAGATCACCCACTTCGGACATGCGTGCGTGCTACTCGAAACGGGATCGGCGCGCCTGCTGATCGATCCGGGTTCCTTCGCCGCGGACTTCGAAGACCTCCGCGACCTCGACGCCGTGCTGATCACCCACCAGCACGTCGACCACCTGGACCTGGACCGGCTCCCCACGCTGCTCGCCGCCAACCCGGACGCCCGGCTGGTCGTCGACCCGGGTTCCGCCGCGCAGGTCGCCGGGAAGGGCCTGGCCGCCACCACGGCCCGCCCCGGCGACGCACTGGAACTCGGCGGCGCGGCGGTCACCGTGGTCGGCGGCTCGCACGCGGTGATCCACCCGGACATCCCGGTGCTCGACAACATCGGCTACATCGTCGACCACGGCGCCTTCTACCACCCCGGCGACTCGTTCTTCGTTCCCGAGCAGCGCATCGACGTGCTCGGTCTCCCCACCGGCGCGCCCTGGCTGAAGCTGTCCGAGGCGGTCGACTTCCTCCGCGCCGTGCAGCCGCGGGCCGCGGTGCCGATCCACGAGGCGGTGCTGGCGATGCCGCAGATGCACTACCGGATGTTCGAGCAGCTCGCCCCCGAGAACACCGCGGTGGAGGTCCTCACCAGGGGGCGGCAGACCGGCGTGTGACCGGTCAGTCGTCATCGTCGTCCACGTCGTCGCGGTGGTCGTCGGCGTCGAACCGGTCGTCGGAGTCGAAGCGGTCGTCCGCGTCGTCGCAGTCATCGAACCGGTCGTCGAACCAGTCATCGTCGAAGCGGTCGTCCGCGTCGTCGTCGAACAGGTCGTCGTCCACGCACCACTGCTGGGGTGGCGGTGCCGGCTGGGTGGTCGGCGCTACCGGAACCTCCCCCGACGTGGCGGCCACCGCCACGCCGGTGCCGCCCAGGCCCACCACCGCCAGCGCAGCCGCCAGCACGATCCGCTTCGTCCTGCCCATCCACATGGTCCGTTCCTCCTGGCTCGAGCCGGGGTCCTCCGCCCCGGCACGAACCAGCATCAGCGCCGTGCGTGAGACCGCCCTGAACCCCGAATGAGGGGATGTTCATGCGCTGCGGAGGAACGCGGACCGGCGAACTCGGGGTTTCTCTGCGACATGCGTCCGCCTCGGATGGCGTCGTCACGCGGGGCTGTTACGTCGCGGTCAGGCGGTGGGCGACGGCCAGTCCGCGAAGGAGCGGCCGGTGATGCGCTCGTATGCCTCGATGTAGCGGTCGCGGGTCGCGGCCACGACGTCGTCCGGCAGCGGTGGCGGCGGGGTGTCCGACGCCCGGTCCCAACCCGACGCGGGCGAGGTCAGCCAGTTGCGCACGAACTGCTTGTCGAAGGACGGCTGCACCCGGCCCGGCTGGTACCCGTCCGCGGGCCAGTAGCGCGAGGAGTCCGGGGTGAGCACCTCGTCGCCGAGCACCAGCTCGCCGTCCGCGGCCAAGCCGAACTCGAACTTGGTGTCCGCCAGGATCACACCCCGGCTGCGCGCGTGCTCCGCCGCCCGCCGGTACACCTCCAGCGTGACGTCCCGCAGCTGCTCCGCGCGGTCCGGCCCCAGTTGCGCGGCCACCGCCTCGAAGCTGACGTTCTCGTCGTGGTCGCCGATCGCGGCCTTGGTCGCCGGCGTGAAGATCGGCTCCGGCAGCTGCGACGCCTCCACCAGCCCGGCGGGCAGCCGCACCCCGCACACCGCGCCGGTGCGCTGGTAGTCGGCCAGGCCCGAACCGGTGAGGTAGCCGCGCGCCACGCACTCCACCGGGAGCATCTCCAGGCGCCGCACCAGCAACGCCCGGCCGCGCACCTCGCCGGGAATCCGCGGGTCGTCCGCGGCGACCAGGTGGTTCGGCACCGCGTCGGCGAGCAACTCGAACCAGAACACGCTCATCGCGGTCAGCACCCGGCCCTTGTCCGGGATCGGGGTGTCCAGCACGTGGTCGTACGCCGAGATGCGATCGGAGGCGACCAGCAGCAGGTGTTCGTCGTCGACGGCGTGCAGCTGGCGAACCTTGCCGGCCGCGATCTGGGGGTAATCGGCGAGTGCAACCACGGGCCGGATTCTCCCCCATCCGGACTGGCCGACCTGCAGCCGGGCCGTCCGGTGGTATGAACCGGGTGGGCCACCAGGAGCACAGGGAGGACGCACGTGACCGAAACATTCACCGACTGGCTTCGCCAGCGCAGCGAACCGGACTGGACGGCCGTCGTCCGGCACCCGTTCACCCAGGCGCTGTTCGACGGGCTGGTGCCGACCGAGTCGATGCGCTCCTACCTGGTGCAGGACTACCAGTTCGTGGACGACTTCCTGGCACTGCTGGGTTCGGCGCTGGCCAAGGCCGACCGCTACACCTCACGGTTGACGATCGCGGGCAGCATCGCGGTGGTGACCAGCGAGGAGAACACCTACTTCCAGCGGGCGTTCGACGCGCTCGGGGTGGGCGAGGCGGACCGGGTGAAGCCGGAGCTGGACGGGGCGACGGTGGCGTTCCGGGACCTGATGTACGACGTCAACGCGCGCGGCAGCTACGCCGAGGTGCTCACGGTGCTGGTGGTGGCGGAGTGGAGCTACCTGGAGTGGGCGATGCGCGCGCCGTCGACGCTGCCGGAGAACTTCGTGCACGCCGAGTGGATCACCCTGCACAACAACTCGGAGTTCCAGGGCTGGGTGCGCTGGCTGTGCGGCGAGCTGGACCGGGTGGGCGCGGACCTCGACGAACGCGAGCGGGCCCGCTGCCTGCGCCTGTTCCAGCAGGCCACCCGCTGCGAACTCGACTTCTTCAACGCCCACTGGAGGTGAACGCCCACTGGAGGTGACTGTTGCCCCCGCTGGCTCGCCGCGGCTCCGCCCGGTGTCAGAGGATGGCGCCGGGGCGGTACTTCGCCGCCTCCGGGTAGCGGGCCACGACCTCCTCGATCCGGTTGACCACCTCGCCGACCTGGGCCGCGGCCGCGCCGGTGAAGGCCAGCCGGTCCGCCAGCAGGGCCGCCAGCTGGTCGCGGTCCAGCGGCAGGCGCTCGTCGGCGGCGAGGCGGTCGAGCAGGTCGTTGCGCTCCGCGCCCTGCTCGCGCATGGCCAGCGCCACCGACACCGCGTTCTCCTTGATCGCCTCGTGCGCGGTCTCGCGCCCCACGCCCGCGCGCACCGCGGCCATCAGCACCTTGGTGGTGGCCAGGAACGGCAGGTAGCGGTCGAGCTCGCGGGCGACCACGGCGGGGAACGCGCCGAACTCGTCGAGCACCGTCAGGAACGTCTCCAGCAGCCCGTCGAACGCGAAGAACGCGTCCGGCAGCGCCACCCGGCGCACCACCGAGCACGACACGTCACCCTCGTTCCACTGGTCACCGGCCAGTTCGCCGGCCATCGAGACGTAGCCGCGCAGCACCACGGCGAGACCGTTGACGCGCTCGCAGGAACGGGTGTTCATCTTGTGCGGCATGGCACTGGACCCGACCTGCCCGGGTTTGAACCCCTCGGTGACCAGCTCGTGCCCGGCCATCAGCCGGATCGTGGTGGCCACGTTCGACGGCGCGGCGGCCAGCTGCGCCAGGGTGGTCAGCACCTCGAAGTCCAGGGAGCGCGGGTAGACCTGCCCGACGCTGGTGAGGATCTGACCGAAGCCGAGGTGCCCGGCGACCCGGCGCTCCAGTTTGGCCAGCTTCGCGGCGTCCCCGCCGAGCAGGTCGAGCATGTCCTGGGCGGTGCCGACCGGGCCCTTGATGCCGCGCAGCGGGTAGCGGGCCAGCAGTTCCTCGAGCCGGTGGAAGGCCACGAGCAGCTCGTCGGCCGCGGTGGCGAACCGCTTGCCGAGGGTGGTGGCCTGCGCCGCGACGTTGTGCGAGCGGCCGGCCATGACCAGTTCCGCGTGCTCGGCCGCGAGCCCGCCCAGGCGCGCCAGCACGGCGACCACCCGGTCCCGGACCAGTTCGAGGCTGCGGCGGACCTGCAGCTGCTCGACGTTCTCGGTGAGGTCCCGGGAGGTCATGCCCTTGTGCACCTGCTCGTGCCCGGCGAGGGCGTTGAACTCCTCGATGCGGGCCTTGACGTCGTGCCGGGTGACCCGCTCGCGGGCGGCGATGGAGTCGAGGTCGACCTGCTCCAGCACCCGCTCGTAGTCGGCCAGCGCCTGCTCGGGCACCTCGATACCGAGGTCGGCCTGGGCGCGCAGCACCGCGAGCCACAGCTTCCGCTCCAGCACGATCTTGTGCTGCGGGGACCACAGCTCGACCAGCTCGGGGGAGGCGTAGCGGGCGGCGAGAACGTTCGGGATGCTGGGCTTGACCGTCACGAACAGGCAGGATACTTGCGCCGCGGACGATCTCCGACGTCCCACCCGACCCACCGCGCCCCCGGTCACATGCTTCGGCGGCCCTCGGTCCGCGCCGGGGAGTCCGCTGGGCGAAGCTGGCCCGCTCCCGTGTTGCCCAGGAGCACCACCGGGACGCGCGAGCTGCTGGCGCCGGTGGCCGCGTCCGTCCACTTCGGAGCGTGCTGCTGCCCGGTGTCGTGGGTGCGGACGACGCGGGTCCCGCCCCGTCCGGTTGGTGGGCCTCTCCTAGAGTGGGCAGCAGCAGGCCCTGGGGAGCGGAGAAAGTGGGTGGTCACCGGCGTGTTCGACGACGAGCGGCAGAACGTTTTCTGGATCGTCGGCTCGGGCATGGACCGTCGGCATGCCACCACGATCCGCCCCGGCGCGGTATACGCCGGGCAGGTGATTTCGGCGCTGTGCGAGCAGCCGCTGAAGATCCCGCAGGCGACGCCGAACGGCCGGATGCCGCGGTCGAAAGCCGTCACCGACCGGTGCGAGGAGTGCGCGCGACTGGTCGCGGACGCGGACTTCGCGGAAACCGCCTGGGACTTCTGAGCGCGGAAATTCAGTCGCTGGTCCGGTGCGGGCTGCTCTACCGTCGGCCGTGCCATGGCGACCTCGACCCGTTTCCTGTGGAACCTGTTGCGGCAGCGGCCGGGACTGCTCGTCGCGTCGACGTTGTCCGGTGCCCTGTGGATGCTGCCGACGGCGTTGATGTCCCTCGTTGTCGGGCGCGCCGTGGACGCCGGGATCGGTCACCGCGACACCGGTGAGCTGCTGCGCTGGGTGCTGGCCGTGCTCGGCCTCGGTGTCCTGCAGATGGTCGCCGCCGGGGTGCTGAACTGGTCCGCGCACACGCTGTGGCTGCACGGCAGCACAACTGCGCAGCGAATGGTCCTCGGCCACGTCGTGCACCTGGGCGCAACGCTGCCGCGCAAGGTGCGCGCGGGCGAGGTGGTCGCGGTGGGCGCGTCCGACATCCACCGCATCGGTTCGCTCTTCGAGGTGATCGGCCGGGCCACCGGCTCGTTGCTGTCGTTCGTCGTGGCCGCGGTGGTGGTGCTGTGGATCTCGCCGCTGCTGGGCGTGGTGGTGCTGGTCGGGGTGCCGTTGGCGACGGTCGGCATCGGCCCGCTGGTGGAGCCGTTGCGGCGCCGTGCGGAGACGCGGCGCGAACGGCTCGGCAAGCTCAGCGCGCAGGCCGCGGACATCGTGTCGAGGCTGCGGATCCTGCGCGGCATCGGCGGGGAGGCGCGGTTCCGCGACAGGTTCACCGAGACGACCCAGCAGGTGCGGGCGGCCGGCGTGGCCTCCGGGCGGATCGAGGCGTGGTTGGGCGCGGCCGAGGTCCTGCTGCCGGGGCTGGTCACGGTGGCGGTGACGTGGCTGGGCGCGCGGTTGGCGCTCAACGGCACGATCAGCGTCGGCGAACTGGTCGCGTTCTACGGTGTCTCCGCGTTCCTGGTGATCCCGGTGCGCACCGCGACCGAGGCCGCCTACGCGTTCTCGTCGGCGCTGGTCGCGGCCAAACGCGTCACCACGCTGCTGCAGGTGCGCCCGGAACCGGGCCCGCCGCCGGACCCGAAACCGCTCCCGCCTGGACCGCTGGAGCTGCACGACGAGTCCCGTGACCTGCGCATCCCGGCCGGGCAGCTCACCGTGATCGACGCCGGCGAGCACGCGGAGGCGCTGGCCGAACGGCTCGCCGGGCACGACGGTTCGGACGTACGCGCCGGTGGTGTCGCGCTGGGCGAGGTCGAGCCGGACGAACGGCGCCGCCGGATCGTGCTGGCGCACAACCAGGACCTGCTGTTCTCCGGCCCGGTGCGCGGCGAGCTCGACCTGGGGTCCGGTGTGAATCTCGAAGCGGCCCTGCACGCGGCGGACGCGCACGACGTGCTCGCCGCGTTGCCTGCTGACGCGGTGCTCAACGAGCGCGCGCGTTCGCTGTCCGGTGGGCAGCGGCAGCGGTTGATGCTGGCCCGCGCCCTGTGCTCCGACGCGGACGTGCTGGTGCTGGACGAGCCGACCTCGGCCGTCGACGCGCACACCGAGGCGCGGATCGCCGAACGTGTGCGGGAGTTCCGCCGCGGCCGCACCACCGTGGTGATCAGCCAGAGTCCACTGTGGACAGCCGTGGCGGATCGGGTGCTGGAGGTGCGGACGTGACCGCGGAACTGCCGCTGGCCGGGGCGACCGCCGTGCGCCGCTGGATGTGGCGGACCCTGCTGATGTACCGCCGCCGCTTCGGGGCGATGGTGGTGCTCTTCGTGCTGGCCACGGTCGTCGGACTGACCGGGCCGCAACTGCTCGGCGCGCTGGTCGACGCGGTCCTCGCCGGCACGTCCACCGGGCACGTCGACCTGCTGGCCGGGGCGTTGCTGGCCGTGCTGGTGGTGCAGGCCCTGCTCACCCAGGCCGCGCGGATGCGCGCGACGCTGCTCGGCGAACACCTGCTGGCGGAGTCCCGCGAAGGCGTGGTCGCGCACGCGCTGCGGCTGCCGCTGGGTACCGTCGAGGCCGCCGGGACCGGCGACCTGCTCAGCCGCGCCACCACGGACGTCGACCGGCTCGACTACACGGTCCGCAACGCGGTCCCGGAGATCACCACGGCCGTGCTCGCGGTGCTGCTGACCGGCACCGCGATGGTGCTGACCTCACCGCTGCTGGCCTGCGGGATGCTGGTCGCGGTACCGCTGATGGTGGTGAGCACCCGCTGGTACTACCCGCGGTCGAATCCGGTCATCCGCCGCCTGATGGCGGGCTGGTCCGACGTGCAGTCGAGCATGCACGAGTCGGTCGAGGGCGCCCGGACCGTGGCGGCGCTGCGGCTGGAGCGGCGGCGCATCGCGCGCAACGAGGAGGCTCTCGGCCGGGCGGTGTCCGCCGAGCAGCGGCACCGGTTCCTGCTCAGCATGTGGCTTCCGTGCCTGGAGCTGTCGTACGTGCTGCCGATCGGCGCGATCCTGCTGATCGGCGGGTGGGCCTACCAGTCCGGGGCCGCGGACCTCGGCACGATCATCACGGTCGTACTCTACGCGCAGGCGATGGCCAACCCGTTCGACGAGCTGTTCGCGTGGCTGGAGGAGCTGCAGACCGGGTACACGGCGTTGCAGCGGGTGCTCGGGGTGTGGGAACTGCCCGCCGCGGAAACCGGTTCGGCCCCGCGGCCCACCGGCGAGAAGACCCGCGATCTGCTCATCCGGGACGTGCGGTTCTCCTACCGCGCGGGCCGGGAGGTGCTGCACGGCATCGACCTGACCGTCCCGGCCGGACAGCGGCTGGTCATCGTCGGGCCGTCCGGTGCCGGCAAGTCCACGCTGGGCCGGTTGATCGCCGGGACCAGCCGGCCGGACTCGGGGTCGGTGTCCTTCGGCGGCACCGAGATCACCGACCTACCCCCCGAGCAGCTGCGCCGCGAGGTGGTGCTGCTGACGCAGGAGCAGCACGTGTTCGCCGCGACGCTGCGGGACAACCTCAGCCTGCCGGGCGGCGAGTTCGACGACGAGGACCTGACCGGTGCGCTGAAGGCCGTCGGCCTGCTGGAGTGGGTGCAGACCCTGCCCGACGGCCTGGACACGCTGCTCGGGGCCGGGGGCAGCCCGGTCCCGGCGGCCCGCGCCCAGCAGCTCGCGCTGGCCCGGGTGCTGCTGGCCGACCCGCACACGGTGGTGCTGGACGAGGCCACGTCGCTGCTGGACAACACCACGTCGCGGGACCTGGAGCGGGCACTGTCGACGCTGCTGGACGGCCGCACGGTGATCGCCATCGCGCACCGGCTGCACACCGCCCGCAACGCCGACCAGGTGGCCGTGATGTCGGAGGGCCGCATCATCGAGCTGGGCAACCACCGCGAGCTGCTCGCCGCCGACGGCCCCTACGCGCGGCTGTACCGGGTCGCTCAGCCCAGCTGAGAGCGCAGCATGCGGCGGGCCGCCGCGCGCGGGTCGGGGTCGCTCTCGATCAACGCGTTCACCACCGCGCCGTCGACCAGCGCGATCAGCTCCAGCAGCCGGTCACGGCTGACCTCCATGCCGCTGCGGGCGAAGATCTCCGCGAGCAGGTCGTGCAGTTCCGCGCCGAGCTCGCGCATCAGCGGTGCCAGGTACGGGCGGCGCGGTGAGCCGACCAGCCGCTCGTAGCGCAGCAGCACGGACTCCGCGCCGCCGTCGCGGGAGTCGACGCCCAACAGCAGGTCGAGCATCAGCTCGATGACCGCGTCGGTGCTGCGGGGTTGGTCGGCCAGTTCGTCCAGCCGGGCCCGGCCGGCGGCCAGTTCCTGCCGCGACTCGTACTCGACCGCGGCGCTGACCAGGTCGTCCAGCGACGAGAAGTAGTAGGTGGTGGACGCCAGCGGCAACCCGGCGCGTTCGGCCACGGCCCGGTGCCGCACCGCCTCGAAGCCGCCTTCGGAGAGCAGCTGCGCGGCGGCCACCACCAGCGCCTGCCGACGTCTTTCGCCCTTGGGGGTACTGGCCGCTGTCATGTCGGTCGATCCTATTCGTCCTGGAGCACGGCCGGGGCACACGCGCTCGGGGCCCGGCTCATACGGCGCTCCTTCAGTGACCCACGCCGGCGAGGTTGAGGCCGATGACGCCCGCGATGATCAGGACGATCGAGACCGTCCTGAGCACGGAGAAGCCGTCGCCGAGCCAGACCATGCCGATGATCGCCGTCAGCGCGACGCCGATGCCGGTCCACACCGCGTAGGCCGGCCCGGCGGGCAGTACCCGCATCGCGTACGCCAGCCCCGCGAAGCTCAGCACGGCCATCACCAGGAACGACACCGTGGGCACCAGCCTGGTGAAACCGTGCGAGAGCTTCAGCGAGATCGCCCATCCCGCCTCGAGCACTCCGGAGAGCATCAGCACGATCCAGGCCATGACCACCCGTCCTTCCCACCGAATGGCACGACCGTACCAATAATACAGGTGCCGCTTCATGGGGCGCCCTGGGACAGATTCCCAACTTTGCCTGAATTCGGGTGCCAGGGGAGATACCGCGCGGCGGTCAGAACTGGTCGGCCACGCCTCCGGCGATCGCCGCGATCCGCGAACCATACGGCGCCGCGGGCGAACCCGGGTCCGGGTCGCTGAGCACCACGACCAGCTTGCCGCTGCGTGCCTTGCGCACCGACTGCTCGGTGCCGTCCTGCCGCGTCCCGTCACCCGGCTCGGCCTGGTCCGGCGGCACCGTGCCCACCGGGCTCACGTACACCGTGACGCTGCCCGCCGCAGCCCCGTCGCGCAGCACGAACGACACCGCCCGGGCCCCCACCGGGCACCGGCTCGCCGCCACCGGCGCGACCCCCGCCGCCTCCGGCAGCTGCGCCTGCACGGCGGCCGCGATCTGCGCGTCCGGCCCGCACTGCCCCGAGCGCTCGACCATGATGCCGGGGCCCTCGGTGCGCGAATCCGCCGACGCGGGCTGCTGCCGCTCCGACTGTCCCGTGCTCGCCAGGTTGCTGCTCGACGGCGCGAACAGGCCGGTCCCCACGCCGACCCCGCCCATCAGCACCGCCGCCGCCACAACGGTCCCGCCTGCCGCGGCCATCCGCCGCCGGGCCGTGATCCGCCGCGACGCCCGGATGACGTCCTGCTCGTCGAACGTCGCCGGAGGGACGGACCGCACCGAGTCGCGGAAGAGCTCTTCGAGCCTGCGCTCGTCCACCTAGCCGCACCTCCTCACGCCGACCGCAGGTCCCCTAGTTCGTCGCCCAGCGCCTCCCGCAGCGCGGTCAGCCCCCGGGCGCACTGGCTCTTGACGGTGCCCTCGCTGCACTTCATGACCGCCGCCACGCCCGCGACGTCCAGCCCCTCCAGGAAGCGCAGCACCAGCACCGCGCGCTGCTTCGGCGGCACCTTCTGCAGCCCCTCCAGCAGCGTCTGCTTGGTCGCGACCGAGTTGTCCACGTCGGGCGAGGCGGACGGCCGGTCGGGCAGCACCTCGGCCGGCCGCTCGCGCCGCCACGGCCGCCGGGACTCGTCGATCACCGCCCTGGTCAGCGTCCGGCGCACGTACGCGTCGAGAGCGCCCTTGTCGCGGACCTTGCGCCAGTGCCGGTGCAGCGAGATGAACGCGGTCTGGGCGAGATCGTCCGCGCGGTGCCAGTCACCGCACATCATGTACGCCATCCGACGCACCGCCTCCCGCCGAGCCGCGAAGTACTCCGCGAACTCCTGCTCCTCGCGCTGGTCCACGCGGAACTCTCCGCTCGCTCATCAGCCTGCACGTGTGGGACGGGACTCCCGGGCCCCACCGTTGCACGCCCGAGGCGCCGGAATCCACCTGTGATTGATACCGCAGCCGCCGCACGAGCGTCGGCGAGGCCCATTGCCCCACCCCCGTATCCGTGTGATGTGATCCGTTTGTGACCAACACGGCACCGATCGACCTGCGCTCCGACACGGTCACGCGTCCCGATGAGCACATGTTGGCGGCCATGGCGGCCGCCGAAGTCGGCGACGACGTGCTGGACCACGACCCGACGATGCGCGCGCTGGAAGAACGCGTCGCGCACCTGCTCGGCACGGCCGCCGCGCTGTGGGTGCCCAGCGGCTCGATGGGCAACCTGATCTCGCTGATGCTGCATCTTCAGCGCGGCGACCGGTTCCTGGCACCCCGCGGGGCGCATGTGCTCGCCTACGAGTTCGGTTCCGCGGCCTGGTTGGCCGGGGGCATGCCGCAACCGCTGGACTGGGACGCCGGACCGGGGCGCCCCAAGGCCGCCACGGTGCGCGCGCAGTGCGACGGCAGCACCGGCTACGACACGCTGCGCACGACGCTGCTGTGTCTGGAGAACACGCACAACGGCGCGGGAGGCGCGGTGACCCCGCCGCACGAGCACGCGCAGCTCGCGGCAGCCGCCCGCGACAGCGGCCTGCGGATCCATCTCGACGGGGCCCGGATCTGGAACGCCTCGGTCGCCCTCGGGTTGCCGCCCGCCGCGCTGACCGTCGGCGTCGACAGCGTGCAGACCTGCCTCAGCAAGGGCCTCGGCGCCCCGGTCGGTTCCGTCATCGCAGGTGGCGCGGACTTCATCCGCGAAGCGCGGCGGGTGCGCCGGATGATCGGTGGCGGCGTCCGCCAGGGCGGGGTGCTGGCCGCGGCGGGCCTCGTCGCGCTGGACCGCATCGATGCGCTCGCCGAGGACCACGCGAACGCCCGGCTGCTCGCCGCGGGGCTGGCCGAGCACGGCTGGGAGGTCACCCCGCCGCAGACCAACATCGTGCTCGCGGCGGTGCCGGACGTGGGAGTGACCCTGCAACGCTTGTCCGCGGTCGGGGTGCGGGCCGTCGCGATGAGCGGCCAGATCCGCTTCGTGACGCACCGCGACGTGTCCAGGGCCGACATCGAGGAGACGCTGCGCCGCATCGGCGAAGCCCGCATCTGACCGCAGGAGGGCGCCCGTGGTGCGTTAGGTCGTGTTCGACTACGGCAAGGTGATCAGCCGCCCCACCGCCGCGCTGCCCTCGCTCGCGGCGCGGCTGGGTGTTGCCGCAGAGGCGTTCGAGACCGCGTACTTCGCCGAACGCCGCGCCTACGATCAAGGGTGTACCGACCTGCAGTACTGGCGGGCAGTGGGCGCGCGGCTGGGCACCGAGGTCGACGCGGCGGTGGCGGACGAGCTGACCAGAGCGGACATCGCGGGCTGGTTGGAGACCGACCCGGCGACGCTGCGGCTGCTGGAGGACCTGCACCGCGAGGGCGTGACCATGGCGGTGCTGTCGAACGCGCCGCCGTCGTTCGCCAGGGTGGTGGAGCAGCAGAGCTGGACGCGGCTGTTCAAGCACCTGGTGTTCTCCGGCGACCTGCGGCTGGCGAAACCGGACGTCGGTATCTGGCTGGCGCTGTTGGACACCATCGACGCGGCGCCGCAGGAGTGCCTGTTCTTCGACGACCGTCAGGAGAACGTCGACGGAGCTCGCCGAGCCGGACTGCACGCCGAACTCTGGCGAGGCGCGCAGGCGGCCCGGGAAACCCTCCGGGCCCACCACGTCCTCCGGGCACCCTTCGCCGAGTGACCGGGGTGGGGGCCTTGGCTGTCAGGGCAGGGCTTTGCGGCTGGTCAGCGGTGGAGCTGCTTGCGCTCCCGGGCCCAGCCGAGCGCCGCGGTCGCGACGAACAGCACGCCGCCGATCACCGCCAGCCAGAACAGGCCCTTGATCACGAACCCCGCCACCGAGATCGCCAGCCACAGCAGCAGCAGCGCGCCGATCACCTTCCACACCATCACAGGCACCTCAGCTCGATCGGTCGGTCCCCCTCACCGACCAGCCTGCCAGAGCGCAGCCCGCACCGACCCCGCCACAACCCCAATTCAGGGAAAACCCAGGGCCCCCTGAGCCCCTGACCCCGTACCCCTTCCCCACGTCCGCAGGACAGGCGGTGGGGTTACTTGGGGTTATGTGGGCAGCCAGGTGGTGAGGCGGTTCAGGGCTTCGGAGATGTCCTTGGTGGCGCCCGCGAACGACATCCGTACGAAGCGCTGCCCGCGCACCGGGTCGAAGTCCACCCCTGGCACCACGGCCACCCCGGTGGCGTCGAGCAGCGCGCGGCAGAATCCGGTGGCGTCCTCGGTGAGGTGCCCGACGTCGGCCCAGGCGTAGAACGCGCCGTCCGCCGGGGCCACGCGGGTGACGCCGAGCCGGGCGAGGCCGCTCAGCAGCAGCTCACGGTTCGTCCGGTACCGCTCGACGTGGCCGCTGACCTCGGCGTACGCGTCCGGGGTGAATGCCGCCACCGCCGCGTGCTGCGACAGCGCGGGCGGGCACAGCGTGAAGTTCCCGGTCAGCGCGTCCACCGCACGCCGCAGCCGCGGCGGCACCAGCATCCACCCCAGCCGCCAGCCGGTCATGGACCAGAACTTCGAGAACGAGTTCACCACGATCGACTCGCGGGAGAACTCCCACGCCGTGTGCAGCGGATCCCCGTAGCTCAGCCCGTGGTAGATCTCGTCGCTGATCAGCTGCACGCCGCGCTCCTGGCACCATCGCGCCAGCCCCGCCAGCTCGTCGCGGGAGAGCACCGTGCCGGTCGGATTCGCCGGGCTGGCCACCACCAGGCCGTGCACCGGCTCGTCCAGCTCGTCGAGCATCGCGACGGTCGGCTGGAAGCGCGTCGATTCGTCGCACGGCAGCTCGACGACCTCGCAGCCCAGCGCGGACAGGATGTTCCGGTAGGCCGGGTAGCCGGGCCGGGCCAACGCGACGCGGTCCCCGGCGTCGAAGGCGCTGAGAAACGCCAGCAGAAAGGCACCCGAGGCGCCGGTCGTCACCACGACGTCCTCGGGCTGCACCGCGAGCCCGTAGGACCGGTCGTAGTGCCCCGCGATGGCCTCGCGCAGCTCGGGCAGGCCCAGCTGCTCGGTGTAGCCGAGCGCCTGGTGCTCCAGCGCATGCGCCGCGGCTTCGCGCACGGCCCTCGGCGCCGGGGTGCCGGGCTGACCGGCGGCCAGCGAGACCACGTCGCCCTTGACCCGCTGCCGCGCGGCGGCCGCGGACAGGACCTCCATCACCTGGAACGGCTCGACGGCCGCCCGCTCGGCGACCCGCAGTGCAGTGGCGCTGTCGACCATGTCCCCAGCCTGCCAGGCGCCCGTTGCTCCAGGGCACCTGCCCCGCATGCGGCGCTGACACGCCGCGGGAGCACGCGCACCGTGGCCGACCCGGCGATTCCAGTGGAGCGTCGACCTCCACTGGAATCGCCGGTCCCGGGCGCGCGGGTCAGTAGCCGCGGTAGCCGCCGCCCTGGGCCATCGACTTCAGGCCCGGGTGGTTCTCGAAGCCGCCGTAGCGGTCGAAGGTGTAGCGGACCCCGGCGATGATGTTGTCCACCGGGTTCCAGATGTCGTCGTGGCCGGGCAGCTTGTACGCCTGGAACGTCGGGTCGATGCACTGCATCAGCCCCTTCGACGGCGTGCCCCTGGCGGCGTTGGAGTCCCAGTTGTTGATCGCGTGCGGGTTGCCGCCGGACTCCTTCTCGATGATCGTCCAGATCTCGTCGATGTTGTCCTCGGTAACCGGGATGCCGTTGGCCTGCAGGATCTTGATGGCCTCCCGGATCCACTGCTCGACGTTGCCGGGCGGCGGCCCACCGGCGGGCGGTCCGCCGCTCGGGCCGAGACCGCCCCCGCCACCGCCGGAACCACCGGACCCGCCGTACTCGCCGCCCCCACCGGATCCGCCCGAGCCACCGGACGAGCTCGGGCCGCCGCCGGGCGTGGTGGACTGCTGGCCGGTGTGCGCGGGCGGCGTCATCTCCCAGTCGGTCTGCCGCCCCGGCGTTGGTGTGAACGGCTGCTCACCGGCCTTCGGCAGGGACGTGAACACGTCGGTGAGCCCCGCCGCGGCGCTGCGCAGCTCGCCCAGCGCCGAGTTGAGCTTGCCGTTCGCGGCGTCGATCTTGCCCCGCGCGTCCTCGGCGTGCTCCTGCATGGCCTTCGTGATGGCCTCGTCGCGCCGCCGCGCTGCCTCCTGCTTCGCGGCGTCGTCCGCGGCTGCGGCGACCTCCTTCTCGTACGCCTGCTCGGCGCGCCGCGCGTCGGCCAGCGCACGTTCGCCGATGGCGTTGACCTCGTCCTTGGCGGCCTGCACCGCCTGCGCCGCCCGCTCCAGCACGTCGGCCGAGCCCTGCACCGCCTCGCGGGCCCTGTCGAACCCGCCGGTCACCTTGCCCATGTAGCTGACGAAGGCGTCCGCAGAGCGGCCTTCCCACGCCCCGTCGAGCCCGCGCACCGCCTGGGCGATGTCCTGCCCGTGCTCGCCGGTCCGCCCGGCCGCCTCGCGCCAACGGGTGCCGATCGCACGGATGGCGTCCGGCCGCGCGTTCTCGATCTTGCGCAGCTGTTCGGCAAGCGGGCCGCCACCGGGCTTGCCCGCCACCTCTCCGGAAATTCCCATGTGACTCCCCAGTTCAGCGCAGCGCGTCGGCGTTGGCGCGGTCGATCTCGTCCATGGTGGTGCGCACCGCGTCGAGGGCGCTGCTGGCACTGCGCAGCAGCTGCTCGGCGGCGTCGAACTGGCGCTTGGCGGTGGCGTCGAACTCGGTGATCGCGGACGCGAACGAGCCCGCCGCATCCAGCTGGCCGAAGATCGCCGCGTCGACGTGCTGTCCCTCGAAGCCGTCTCCCACCGCCCCGACCGGACCTGCCTTGCCGTCCAGCTCGGCCCGGCAGTCCTCCAGAGCTTCCACGTTGTAGCCCGCCTGGGACACAACTCCTCCTCCTGCTCACCCCGCACGCCAGCGGGTGCCGCGGATGCACGCGGCCAAGAGCAAGAACACCAGAAAATTCCGCCCGGTGACGGGGTTTTCCCGACACCGGGCGGATTTGACCGGAATGCCGGGGGTCAGGCGGTGGGGATGGTGATCTCGCCGCGGACCGCGCGGAGCGCGATGTCGGTGCGGTGGTGCGAGCCGGGCAGGTGCACACTCGCGACCCGCCGGTACGCCTCGTCCCGCGCGGCCGCGAGGTCGGGACCGGTGGCCACCACCGACAGCACGCGGCCGCCGGAGGACAGCACCGCGCCGTCCTCGCGCCGCCGGGTGCCCGAGTGCAGGATGCCCTGCCCATCGCTGCCCTGGATCACGTCGTCCACCCGCGGCCGCCCCGGGTAGCCCTCGGCGGCGACCACGACGGTCACCGCGGCACCGGGTTCCCACTCCAGCGGCGGGTGCTCGGCGAGCTTGCCGTGCGCGACGGCGTTGAACAGCGAGGCCAGCGGCGTGTGCAGCAGCGCCAGCACCGCCTGGGTCTCGGGGTCGCCGAAGCGGCAGTTGAACTCGATCACCTGCGGGCCGCTGGAGGTCAGCGCCAGCCCCGCATACAGCAGGCCGGAGAACGGCGTGCCGCGCCGCGCCAGCTCGTCGACGGTCGGCTGCACGATGGTGCGCACGACGGTGTCGACCAGGTCGTCCGGTGCCCACGGCAGCGGCGCGTAGGCGCCCATGCCGCCGGTGTTCGGGCCCGCGTCGCCGTCGCCGACGCGCTTGAAGTCCTGGGCGGGCAGCAGCGGGACCACGGTGGTGCCGTCGACGAAGCAGAACAGCGACGCCTCGGGACCGTCCAGGTACGACTCCAGCAGCACCGGGTGGCCGCCGTCGAGCAGCCTGAGCGCGTGCGCCCGCGCGGCGTCGAAGTCGGTGGTCACCAGCACGCCCTTGCCGGCGGCGAGACCGTCGTCCTTGACCACCCAGGTCGGCCCGAAGTGCGCCAGCGCGGCATCGAGCTTCGCCGGGTTGTCCACCACCTCGCTGTGCGCGGTCGGCACCCCGGCCGCGAGCATCACGTCCTTGGCGAACGCCTTGGAGCCCTCGATGCGGGCCGCTGCCTTGGACGGGCCGAAGCACGCGATGCCAGCCGCCCGGACCGCGTCGGCCGCGCCCGCGACCAGCGGCGTTTCGGGCCCGAACACGACGAGGTCAGCGCGCCACTTGGTGGCCAGCTCGGCCACCGCGGCGGGTTTGGCGACGTCGACGCTGTAGCTCTCGGCGAGCGCAGCCGTACCCGCGTTGCCCGGCGCGCAGGCCAGCGCGGTCACGGACGGGTCGCGGGACAGCGCCAGCACGATCGCGTGTTCCCGGCCACCGCCACCGATCACGAGAATTCGCACAAACCGCAGCGTAGAGCGTGCGGCCCGCCACTTTCGGCGCGGCCCCCGCAATCCTCGCGAAACCGTTGCGGGCCCGCGACCGGATCACTTGTCACTCCGGCGATCCGCGCCGGTCACGCGGACGTCAACGGCGCGTCACACCCGCTTGCGCGAATGGTTGGTTGCGCCGACCGGTGTGCCGCGGGAACGTGCGGCCTTGATCGGCGCGCGCCGCGCCGGAGATCCACGTGGAGGTGCCATGACAGTCCGAGCACGCGTGACGGCACTGGCCGTCGTCGCCGCGGTGGCCCTGGGCCTGGTGTCCCAGGCGCCGCTGGCCGCCGCTCCGCCCACCCAGACCGCTGTCGAGGTCTTCGGGCACCGGGGCGCCTCCGGATACCGGCCGGAGCACACCCTGGCGGCCTACGAGCTGGCCGCGCGGCTGGGCGCCGACCACATCGAGCCCGACCTGGTGTCCACCAGGGACGGCGTACTGGTGGCCCGGCACGAGAACGAGATCGGCGGCACCACCGACGTCGCCGAGCACCCCGAGTTCGCCGACCGCCGGACCACCAAGGTCATCGACGGTAAGCAGCTGACCGGGTGGTTCACCGAGGACTTCACCCTCGCCGAGCTGAAAACCCTGCGCGCCAAGGAACGCATCCCGGACATCCGGCCGCACAACACGATCTACGACGGCCGGTTCGAGGTGCCGACGTTCCAGGAGGTCCTGGATCTGCGGGCGCGCCTGTCGCGGGAGCTGGGCCGGGAGATCGGCGTCGCCCCGGAGACCAAGCACCCGAGCTACTTCGCCGCGATCGGGCTGCCGCTGGAACCGGGTCTGGTCAACGCCCTCACCCGCAACGGGCTGAACCGGTCGAACGCCAGGGTCGCGGTGCAGTCGTTCGAGGTGGGCAACCTCAGGTGGCTCCGCGGCGAGCTGCGCACCGACCTGGTGCAGCTGGTGTCGAAGGAGGGTGCGCCACCGGACTTCGTCGAGGCCGGCGACCCGCGCACCTACGCCGACATGGTGACCCCGGAGGGGCTGCGGGAGATCGCCACCTACGCGCAGTGGGTGTCGCCGGAGTCGTCGATGATCCTCCCGGTGGACGACCAGAACCGGTTGACCGATCCGACGTCGCTGGTACCGGACGCGCACGCGGCCGGCCTCCGGGTGGTGCCGTACACGCTGCGTGCGGAGAACACCTTCCTGCCCGCGGACTTCCAGTCATCCCGGAACCCGGCGGAGTGGGGTGACGTGGTCGGCTACTGCGAGCTCCTGCTGGCGCAGGGCGTCGACGGCATCTTCGCCGACCAGCCGGACGTGGCCGTCCACGCCCGCGAGGAAACCGCCGCCGTCCCGGCGCGCTCGGCGAGCGTGCCGGGCGCGGTGATCGCCCCGCCACGATCGGCCGCCAGCTGACGCTGCCGCGGGCTCCGCGGTCACGCCATGGTGTGGCGGACGATCGTCTGGTCGCGGCCCGGACCGACGCCGATGGCCGAGATCCGCGCGCCGGCCAGCTCCTCGATGCGCTTGACGTAGGCGCGGGCGTTGGCGGGCAGGTCCTCGAAGGTGCGGGCCCCGCTGATGTCCTCCGACCAGCCCGGCATCTCCTCGTACACCGGCACCGCGTGATGCACGCCGGTCTGCGTCATCGGCATCTCGGCGACCCGCTCGCCGTCCACGTCGTAGGCCACGCAGATCGGGATGGTCTCCAACCCGGACAGCACGTCCAGCTTGGTCAGGAAGTAGTCGGTGATGCCGTTGACGCGGGTCGCGTAGCGCGCGATGACCGCGTCGAACCAGCCGGTGCGCCGCGAGCGGCCGGTGGTGACGCCGAACTCGCCGCCCTGCTTGCGCAGGTTCTCGCCCGCCTCGTCGGTGAGCTCGGTGGGGAACGGACCGGCCCCGACGCGGGTGGTGTACGCCTTCAGGATGCCGATCACCGCGTTGATCTTGGTCGGCCCAATGCCGGAGCCTGCGCAGGCGCCACCCGCGGTTGGGTTCGAGGAGGTCACGAACGGGTAGGTGCCGTGGTCGACGTCCAGCAGGGTGCCCTGCGAGCCCTCCAGCAGCACCGTCTCGCCGCGGTCCAGCGCCTGGTTGATCAGCAGCGTGGTGTCGGCGATGCGGCTGGCGAACTGCTCGCCCTGGGAGAGCACGGTGTCGACGACCTCGTCGACGTCCATCGCGCGCCGGTTGTAGACCTTGACCAGGATCTGGTTCTTGACGTCCAGCGCGGCCTCGACCTTCTGCCGCAGGATCTTCTCGTCCAGCAGGTCCTGCACGCGGACCCCGACCCGGGCGATCTTGTCCTGGTAGCAGGGCCCGATGCCGCGACCGGTGGTGCCGATCTGCTTCTTGCCCAGGTAGCGCTCGGTGACCCGGTCGATCGCCACGTGGTACGGCATGATCAGGTGGGCGTCGGCGGAGACCAGCAGCCGGGAGGTGTCCACGCCGCGGGCCTGGAGCCCGGCCAGCTCCTCCAGCAGAACGCCCGGGTCGACCACGACGCCGTTGCCGATCACGTTGGTCACCCCGGGGGTGAGGATGCCCGAGGGGATGAGGTGCAGGGCGAAGTCCTGCCCGTCGGGCAGCACCACGGTGTGCCCCGCGTTGTTGCCGCCCTGGTATCGGACGACCCACTGCGCCTGCTCGCCGAGCAGGTCGGTCGCCTTACCCTTGCCTTCGTCGCCCCACTGGGCGCCGATCAGCACGATCGCCGGCATGTGAAACTCCAACCTGGACTGGGTGGTCGCCAGCGTGACCGCACGCTTCGCCCGCTCCCACCACGGGGTATGCCGGTCGATCAGGGTAAACCAGGAGCGAAACGTGAGTACGACCGCATTGTCCTGCGGAAATGTCGACCGCGCAGCGCGCCCGGATGGTGACGGTGTGCGATGGTTCGATCTCCCGGCCGCGCCGGGCCGCGAGGAGCTGGATCCGCTGCTCGCCGACGCCTCGGACCGGCTGGTGGTGCACGGCACGGACGCCGACCTGGCGGCGGTGGTGCTGCGGCTGCTCCGCAAGAACCGGCTGGCCGACCTGGTCGTGGGGTACGTGCCGGTGGCGCCGTCCCCGGCCGCGCGGCTGTGGGGACTGACGGTGGGCGACTTCGAGCGCGCGCTGACCGCGGAGCCGCGCCCGGCCGCGCTGGTCCGCGACGACGCGGGCGGGGTGCTGGTCGGTTCGGGGGTGATCGAGCCGATCACCGGGCAGGTGTACTGCGACGACGAGCTGGTGCTCAACGGTAGCGCGCTGACCCTGTCGGTGTCGCCGGACCCGGATGCCGCGCCGTTGCCGGAGCCGACCTCGGACCCGCTGAGCACGACGCTGGAACCGGCGACGGACGGGTTGCGGGTCACCGTGGTCCGGCGCGGGCTGTGGCGACGGCGCCGGGACGTCGCCCGCGGTCGCGCGGCACAGGCGAGCTTCCGGTCCGCGACGGTGCTGCGGGACGGGGTGGCGCACCCGCGGCCGGTGGAGAAGTGGGTCTGGTACCGCCACACCGAGGACCTCCAGGTGGCCCGCTGAGCCGCACGGACTTCGCCGAGCGGCCCGGACTCCAACTTGCCCACAGTTGGGACGGTTTCCGCGGTGCGGAAGCCGCTGGGGTGTCGGCCGGCGCGAAAGTCCGCCGCTTGCCCCGATCGGTGGCGGTTTCCCGCCAGATCACCCGCAGGCCACGGTTCGGCATTGCTCCGGTCACCCGCGTGGGCCAAGGTCAACCCGACATCGGCGACACGCCCACGCGGAGGAAGCCATGAGAGCCCACCGAACGCCGCGCGCCCCCCTGACCGCCCTGCCCCTCGCCGCCGCCCTCGGTCTCGCCCTGGCGAGCCCGGCCACCGCCGAACCTCCCGGCATCCCCGACCCGGCGACCGCGAAGACCCAGCTCGGCGAGCTGACGGTGGCGCCAGAAGGTTCGATGGACGGCTACAGCCGCGAGAAGTTCCCGCACTGGATCGAGGGGCCGGACAACTGCAACACCCGCGAGTCGGTGCTCAGGCGGGACGGGGAGAACGTGCAGGTCGGCTCGGACTGCTACCCCACCTCCGGCAGCTGGACCAGCCCGTACGACGGTGCAACCTGGACTCGGCCGTCCGATGTGGACATCGACCACGTCGTGCCGCTGGCCGCCGCGTGGCGCTCCGGTGCCGCGCAGTGGACGCAGGAGAAGCGTCAGCAGTTCGCCAACGACCTGGAGGGCCCGCAGCTGATCGCGGTGACCGACAACGTCAACCAGGAGAAGGGCGACCAGACGCCGGACAAGTGGATGCCGCCGGCGGCGAGCTACCACTGCACGTACGCGTCGATGTGGGTGGGCACCAAGCACAGGTACGGCCTGACCATCACCGAAGCGGAGAAGAGCGCCCTGGAGAAGGCCCTCGGCACCTGCTGACGCCCCCGATCGAGCGGCGCCGCGGTCGGGGTCGCCGCCGGCGGGAGCACGGCCGGGTATGCGCGGTGCCACCGCGACATACTGGCGGTGTCCGCACCGCGCGGAAGGAACGGTTCGATGTCTGCTCCGAACGACCGGGCGCTGCGATCGCCGGTGACGGCACCGCCGGGTGGTGTGATGACCGACGAGGTCGGGGTCATCACCGGTGACCTGGAACTGGCCACCTCGTGCACAAACGGCGAGGTCCGGGTGTGGATCCGCTACGCGGGGGCCGAGGAGTGGTACCGGATCTCGGCGGCGGACTGCCGCCTGTACGACCCGCGCGACCACGAACCGCTGCACGCGGCCCTGGTGGCGGTCCTGAACCGCCCCACCGCCCACCTCCACGGCTGATCCCGGCGACGCCGGCCCCGGGGTTACTTCTGCTGCTCGGGGTGGAGCGGAGGGAGGGCCGCGATCGCCTCGGTCCGACTGAGGCCGGTCGCCTGCAGCAGGTCGACCGCGATCGACCGCACCTGCATCACCACCACCTGCATCGAGAAGTCGCCGTCCCCGAGCAGCTCGACCGTCGACCGCCTGGCCACCGACCGGGCGGCTTCCCGCGCCTGCAGCGGGTCCACCCCGCTGGCCAACTCGTCGCGCAGCAACACCACCACGCCCGCCAGTTCCTCCAGCAACCCCGGCAGCGGTCGCGGCACCGGCTCGCCGTCCCGCAGCGCGGCGAGCGCGCGGCGGGCGAGGACCCGGGTGTTGCGCAGGGCCCGGTCGATCGGTGTCGCGGCGGTCTCGTAGCGCTCCAGGTCGCCGCGGCGCCGCCAGCGGATCGGTGCGAAGCGCGCGATCTCCGCACCCGCTTCCAGCGCGGCGCGGAACTCCTCGACGAACTTCTGGCTCTTGCGCGCCTTCGCCAGCACGTCGCCGGCCCTCTCCCGGTCCTGCCGGGCCACGGCACCGGCCACCCCGCGCAGGGCGTCCGCGAGGGCGCCGAGCACCAGCCGCCCGTTGCGGTGCGCGACGGTGAGCGGGTTGGCGGGCAGCAGCGCGGCGACCACGAACCCGACCAGGCCGCCGATCGCGGCGTCGATCATGCGCGTCAGCCCGCCCGCGGTGACGGGCGGCAGCAGGGTTGCGACCAGCACCGACGATGACGCCGCCTGCAGCACGATCACGACGCCGCTGTCCAGCAGCACGGCGGTGCTCATGGCCAGCGCCACGACGAGCGCGATCTGCCACGGCCCGGTGCCGATGAACGAGATCAGGACGTCCCCGACGCCGACCCCGATGCTGACGCCGACGACGAGTTCGAGGGCGCGCCGCATCCGCTGGCCCAGCGACACGCCGAGCGAGATGACCGCGGCGATGGGCGCGAAGAACGGCGCCGGGTGCCCCACCACGTGGTGCGCCAGGAACCACGCGAGCCCGGCCGCCACGGCGCACTGCACGATCGGCACGCCGGTGCGCAGCAGGCGGCGCAGGCGGCGGCTGAGTTCCTCGCGCAGTCGATGCACGCCGGACATTGTCCTTGACGGGCGGGCGCGACCGACCGCCGCGGGCAGTGATCCTCACCGGTGATGGGTCGCGGCTCCCGCCGGAACCGCGACCCACCGCCTCGGGTCAGGCCAGGCCGGTGGCCTCCACCGCCGCCGGGTCGCTGTCGAGGAGCAGCTGGCGGCAGCGGTCGAACTCGTCGTCCTCGCCGATCGCCTTCGCCGCCCGGGCCAGCGCCGCGATGGACCGCAGCACGCCCTGGTTCGGCTCGTGCCGCCACGGCACCGGGCCGAAGCCCTTCCACCCGGCCTTGCGCAGCGCGTCCAGGCCCCGGTGGTAGCCGGTGCGGGCGTAGGCGTAGGCCGTGATGTTCTCCCCGGCGGCCAGGGCCGTCTCGGCGAGCGCGGCCCACGCGGCGCTGAACGCCGGGTGGTGTGCGGCGACCACGGCCGGGTCGGTGCCCGCGGCGAGCTCGGCCTGCGCGGCCTCGTTCGCCGGCAGCAGGGTTTCCGGCGGTTCCAACAGGTTCCTCGTCATGGCTTAATCCTGTCAGGTGCGGCGGCGCCCGATCCGGCACCCGACCCGATGACGCGCGAAGGGCACCCCCGACCGGGTTGGCCGGAGGTGCCCTGCATTCGGGATCGGATCAGCCGGCGAGCATGCGGCCGGCCGACTTCAGCGTCTCGCAGGCGTTGGCCACGCGGGCGGCCATCGACTGCTCGGCGGCCTTGAGGTAGCTGCGCGGGTCGTAGGTCTTCTTGTTGCCGACCTCCCCGTCCACCTTGAGCACACCGTCGTAGTTCTTGAACATGTGGTCCGCGACCGGGCGGGTGAAGGCGTACTGGGTGTCGGTGTCGATGTTCATCTTCACCACACCGTAGGACACCGCCTCGTGGATCTCCTCGAGCAGCGAGCCGGAGCCGCCGTGGAAGACCAGGTCGAACGGCTTCGAGCCGGCGGGCAGGCCCAGCTTCTCGCTCGCCACCTCCTGGCCCCGCTTGAGGATCTCCGGGCGCAGCTTGACGTTGCCCGGCTTGTACACGCCGTGCACGTTGCCGAACGTCGCGGCCAGCAGGTAGCGGCCCTTCTCGCCGGTGCCGAGGGCGTCCACGGTCTTCTCGTAGTCACCGGGCGCGGTGTAGAGCTTCTCGTTGATGTCGTTGGCGACGCCGTCCTCCTCGCCGCCGACGACGCCGACCTCCAGCTCCAGGATCAGCTTGGCCTTGGCCGTCAGCTCCAGCAGCTCCTGGGCGATCTGCAGGTTCTCGTCCAGGTCGATCGCCGAGCCGTCCCACATGTGCGACTGGAACAGCGGGTTCTCGCCGCGGTTGACCCGCTCCTGGCTGATCTGGATCAGCGGGCGGACGAAGCCGTCCAGCTTGTCCTTCGGGCAGTGGTCGGTGTGCAGGGCGATGTTCACCGGGTACTTGGCGGCCACCACGTGGGCGAACTCGGCCATCGCGGTGGCACCGGTGACCATGTCCTTGACCTTGGTGCCGGAGGCGAACTCGGCGCCCCCGGTGGAGATCTGGATGATGCCGTCACTCTCGGCCTCGGCGAACCCGCGTAGCGCCGCGTTGAGCGTCTCCGACGAGGTCACGTTGATGGCCGGGTAGGCGAACTCGCCTGCCTTCGCCCGGTCCAGCATCTCCGCGTAGACCTCGGGGGTCGCGATGGGCATCGGTCGTCCTCCTCGGTGGAGTCAGTCTTGGTGACGGGGAGTTGCGCAGCATCCTACGGCCGCGCCCGCAACCAGCGGACGCGTCGCGAACGGCGCCACACTTTCGCGTCACAGTGCCCCAGTCTGGGCTGTTTTGGAAAGCCAGTGACAGGATTCAGAACCGGACGAATCCTGTGGACATATTCACACGTCGCGGGCCCGGCGGCTACAGCCACGAACCGGTGACGAGCTCCCATTCGCGAATGGTGGTCTTCGCGATCACCCCGGCCTCGGTGTAGGGGTCAGCGTCGAGGATCTTCTGCAGCTCGTCGCGGTCGGCCGCCTCGTAGATGATCAGCGCGCCCGTCTGGTCGGCGAACGGCCCGCCGGCGAGCAGCACCCCGCGCTCGGCCAGCCCGCGGGAGTACTCCCGGTGGGCGGGGCGCACCCGCAGGCGGTGCTCCTGGTCCTCGCCGTACACCAGCTCGACCGCGAACCTGGCCATGTCCGACACCTCCGTCGTCGATTACCGATCCGTATCGACGCTACCCGGTCGAGGGATGGGCGGCGGCCGTCTGCCGGTAGGTTTCCGATCATGCCCGGTGATTCACGCAGAGTCGAGCGGACCGTCGAGCAGACCCTGGGCCACCTGCGCGCACTGGATGCGCCCTCCGCGGAGATCCCGGGCCGACCGCTGACCCTTGAGGACCTGTACCGCCAGCAGCGCATGCGGATGGTGCGGTTGGCGATCCTGCTGGTGGACGACCCGGCGACGGCCGAGGACGTGGTGCAGGAGGCGTTCACCGGGCTCTACCGGAACTGGTCCGGGCTGCGCGACGCCCGGGCAGCGATCGGGTACCTGCGCACGGCGGTGGTCAACGGCAGCCGGTCGGTGCTGCGCCGCCGCAAGACCGCCCGCGAGTACCAGCCGCCGCACCAGACCGACGCCCGGTCCGCGGAGTCGCTGGCGATGTTGACCGCGGAGCACCAGGCCGTGGTGGCCGCGCTGGCGAAGCTGCCGCGGCGGCAGCGGGAGGTGCTGGTGCTGCGCTACTACGGCGACCTGTCGGAAGCGGAGATCGCCGAGGCCACCGGGATCTCGCGGGGCACCGTGAAGTCGACGGCGAGCCGCGGACTGGCGGCGCTGCAGAAGCTCATCGGCGGCTGATCGCCGGCGCGTGGCGAGGTCGCGAAGGACACACAGATTTGGTGTAGACCACCGGCGGTTGGTAGCGGAGGATCGTCGGCGTGACCGCACACACGGGGCAGCGCTGCTGGCGACGGAAGGGTTGGTAACACCGTGAACGCTCCCGAATCGATCCTCGCCGGCGCGCGGGTCGTCACCCCCGACGGGGTGCAGGACCGCGGTTGGGTCCGGGTTTCGGCCGGGAAGATCACCGAGGTCGGCTCCGGCGAGGCGCCGGCCGGGGCGTCCGTCGACCTCGGTGGGCGCTGGTTGGTGCCCGGTTTCGTCGACATCCACTGCCACGGCGGTGGCGGCGGCTCGTTCACCAGCCTCGACGTCGAGCAGGCCCGGACCGCGATCCGCACCCACCGGGAGCACGGCACGACGACCATGCTGGCCAGCCTCGTCTCGGCCCCGCTGCCCGACCTGGCCAAGCAGATCAGTACCCTCGGCGACCTGGTGGCCGACGGCCAGCTGGCCGGCATCCACCTGGAGGGCCCGTTCCTGTCCGCCGCGCGGTGCGGCGCGCACGACCCGGCGATCCTGCGGGCGCCGGAGACCGCCGCGGTGCAGCAGCTGCTGGACGCCGGACGCGGCGCGGTGCGGATGGTGACGCTGGCACCGGAGCTGCCGAACTCGGTCAACGCGGTCCGCCAGCTCGTCGACCACGGCGTGATCGCCGCCGTCGGCCACACCGACGCGGCGCTAGAGCAGGTGGTGCCCGCCGTGGAGGCGGGCGCGTCGGTGGCGACGCACCTGTTCAACGCGATGCGCCCGCTGCACCACCGCGAGCCGGGGCCGATCGGGGTGCTGCTGGAGGACGAGCGGGTCACCGTCGAGCTGATCTGCGACCTGGTGCACCTGCACCCGGCGATCGTCACGCTCGCCGCCTCGCACGCGGGCACCGACCGGACGGTGCTGGTCACCGACGCCATCAGCGCGACCGCGGCCGGGGACGGCACCTACGAACTGGGCAAACTCCCGGTGACGGTGACCGGCGGGGAGCCGCGGCTGGCCGACGGCTCGCTGGCGGGCAGCACGCTGACCATGGACGTCGCGTTCCGCAACCTGGTGACCGCGTGCGGGTTGACGGTGCCCGCGGCGGTCGCGGCCGCGGCGACCAAGCCCGCGGAGCTGCTGGGCCTCGGCGACCGCACGGGCGCCATCTGCCCCGGCCTGGCGGCCGACCTGGTGGTCCTGGACGACGACCTCCGCCTGGACGCGGTGATGAAGGACGGCACCTGGCTCTCCACCCCGGCCTGACTCCGGTCACCACGACGTCAGCCTGTCGGGGGCGCGCCGCGACGGGGCGTCGGGATCCCGGTCCCCCACTACGCTCGGGGCGTGACCGCTCCTGATCCTTCGCACCTGCTGTCCGCCGCGCTCCGCGCGCAGGCCAACGGCAGCCCCGGCGCGGCTCCGCCGCCTCCGCCCGCACCGCGCCGTAGGCGGCTGCCGGTGGTGGGGGTGCTGGTGTTCGCCGTGGTCCTGGGGCTGCTGGCCGGGGCCGTCGGCGGCGTGCTCACCCTCGTCTACTCCGTCGGCTGACCCGCGGCGGCACCCCGGGTTGCCGAACGGGTTGAGACGTCACTCGCCCGACAACCGCCGTCAAGGCGCTCACGGTACCGTTGGCGACCGTGATGCCCGCGATTGTCAACACCGCCGCGAACACACCCGCGCTCGCTCTGCTGCCGGACTGGCTGGACCCCGAGCACATCATCAGCTCCCTGGGACCCTTCGCGCTGATCGGCGTGTGCCTGATCATCTTCGCCGAGTGCGGTCTGCTCATCGGGTTCTTCCTGCCGGGCGACTCGCTGCTGTTCGTCACCGGCCTGTTCGTGGCCACCGGCGCGATCGACACCCCGATCTGGTTGGTGTGCGCGTTGCTGGCGGTGTGCGCGTTCGTGGGCAACGTGACCGGGTACTGGATCGGCCGCAAGGTCGGGCCGTCGCTGTTCAACAAGCCGGACTCGAAGCTGTTCAAGCGCGAGCACGTGGACAAGACGCACGAGTTCTTCGAGCGCTACGGGGCGCGGGCGATCATCCTGGCGCGGTTCGTGCCGATCGTGCGGACGTTCATCACCGCGGTCGCCGGGGTCGCGCAGATGGACCAGAAGAAGTTCTTCACCTACTCCGCGATCGGCGGTGTGGCGTGGACCGTGAGCATGACCGTGCTCGGTTTCTTCCTCGGCAACATCCCGTGGATCAAGAACAATCTCGAGGCGATGGCCATCGTGATCGTGCTGGTCTCGGTCATCCCGATCGTCATCGAGTACGTCAAGGGGCGCCGGGCGAAGGCCCGCGACGCCGCCAACTGATCGCGGGGTCCGTGGGGTCCGCGCCGGCGGCGCTGGCCCCGCGCGGGGTCACCAGGCGGCGGCCAGATCCGCGTGCTGCTCGATCCAGGTGTGCATGACGATGCCCGCCGCGACGCCCGCGTTGATGGAGCGGGTGGAGCCGAACTGGGCGATCGAGACGACCAGGTCGGCGTCACGCCGGGACTCCTCGCGCAGGCCCGGGCCCTCCTGCCCGAACAGCAGCACGCAGCGGCGCGGCAGCGTGGTCCGCTCGATCGGGCACGCGCCGACGGTGTTCTCCACCGCGACCAGGGCGAGGTCGTTCTCCCGTGCGTAGTCGAGCAGCGACGCCAGGTCGGGGTGGTGGTGGATGTGCTGGTACCGGTCGGTGACCATCGCGCCGCGCCGGTTCCAGCGCCGCCGCCCCACGATGTGCACGGCCGCCGCGGCGAACGCGTTGGCGGTGCGCACCACCGTGCCGATGTTGTGGTCGTGCTGGAAGTTCTCGATGGCCACGTGGAAGTCGTGCCGCCGCCGGTCGAGGTCGGCCACGATCGCCTCGCGCCGCCAGTACCGGTAGTGGTCGACGACGTTGCGCCGGTCGCCGTGCTCCAGCAGTTCCGGGTCGTAGCGGTCGTCGGCCGGCCACGGACCCTCCCACGGGCCGACGCCGACGGTGGTGCCCCACTCGGTGGGGCCGACGTCCTCACGCACAACCCTGTCTCCGGATTCGTGTGCCGCCGGGCCGAGCGGCTCCGCGGACCGGCTCACGCCAACCCGAGGTCGGCCAGCCCGAGCAGGGAGCGATACGGCAGCCCGGCCGCCTCGATCGCCTCGCGGGCACCGGTGTCACGGTCCACGACGGTCGCCACGCCGACGACCTCGGCGCCATTCTCACGCAGCGCGTTGACGGCGGTGAGGACGCTGCCGCCGGTGGTGGAGGTGTCCTCGACGGCGAGCACCCGGCGGCCGCTGACGTCGGGGCCCTCGATGAGCCGCTGCATACCGTGCGTCTTGGCGCTCTTGCGCACCACGAACGAGTCGAGCGGGCGGCCTTCGGCGTGCATCATGGCCGTCGCGACCGGGTCGGCGCCGAGGGTCAGCCCGCCGACCGCGGAGAAGTCCCAGTCGGCGGTGAGCTGCCGCAGCAGGCGCCCGATCAGCGGCGCGGCCCGGTGGTGCAGCGTCGCGCGGCGCAGATCGACGTAGTAGTCGGCCTCCTTACCGGAGGACAACGTGACCCGGCCGTGCACCACGGCGAGTTCCTTGACCAGGCTCGCGAGTTCGGAGCGCTGCTGTTCAACCAGTTCGACCACGAGGTTCCAGCATACCGACCGGCCCGGGGAGCTCAGGTGCGCCCGGGCACCGTGCGGGTCACGATCATCCGCTGGACGCGCTGCGGGATCAGGCGGCCGATGGCGACCAGCGCCTTGTACTGCGCGCCCGGCACCGAGACGACCTTGCCGCGGCGCAGGTCGGCGAGCGCCTCGTGCACCACCTGGTCGGCCTGCAGCCAGAACAGCCGCGGCAGCCGGCTCATCTCCAGCCCGGCCCGCTGGTGGAACTCGGTCTGCGTGAAGCCCGGGCACAGCGCCATGATCCGCACCCCGCTCCCGGCCAGAGCCACCGACAGGCCCTGGGAGAAAGCGGTCACGTACGCCTTGGTGGCCGCGTAGGTGGAGCCGGACACCGGGAAGAACCCGGCGACGCTGGACACGTTGATCACGTCGCCGCGGCCGCGTTCACGCATGCCGCGCACCGCGGCGTGGGTGAGGGCCAGCACGGCTCCGGCGTTGACGTCCAGCTGCTTGCGCAGCGTCGAACCCGAGGTGTCCCAGAACTCGCCGGCAGTGCCGAAACCGGCGTTGTTGACCAGCACGTCCACCGGGCGCTGGTCGTCGGACAGGCGCCGCTCGACCGCGGCCCGCTGCTCGCTGTCGGCCAGGTCGGCCGGGAGCACCTCGGCGCGAATCCCGTGCCGGTCCTGGAGCCGGTCAGCGAGTTCGGCGAGCCGGTCGGTGTCGCGGGCGACCAGGACCATGTCGTGGCCCTCGGCGGCGAGCCGCCGGGCGAAGGCGCGGCCGATGCCCGCGGTGGCGCCGGTGACGAGTGCGGTAGCCATGCCGAGAACCTACCGAAGGGACTGGGTGGAGTATCGCGTGGACTGCTCCCGGCGGTGTCCGGGGAGAAGTTCTGCCGGAATCGCCGGTTCGCGAGCGGTCAGCGTTCCGCGGAGTGTTCGGGTTCGGGCTGGGCCTGGGCCTCGTTCGGGTCGGTGTCGAACGGGTCCACCAGGTCGGCGAGCTCGCCGAGGTCGCGGAGCAGCCGCTCCAGGCGGGCCGGGGCGGCGTCCTCCGGGTGCAGGGCCGCGAGCACCCAGTCCTTCTCCAGCCACACCACGGTGACGTCGTCCCCGATCTCCTCGGTGGCGTCCACCAGGTCCGGGGTGACCAGCGGGCGGGCGGCGGCGACCTCGGTGACGAACGCGTAGCGGGAGCCGACCGGGCCGAGCAGGTCCAGTCCCGAGTCCTGCGGCACCGGCACGTCCGGCAGCCACAGCTCGACGGTCGCCGGGGCGCTGCGGCGGCAGCGGATGCCGACCAGCGTCGCGACCGGTCGCCCGTTGACGTCCAGGTCCAGCACGGACACCTGGCGACGTCCGTCGGCGGTGAACGTCGAACCGGCCACCACGTCGGTGGCGGTGGCACCGCCGTGCTGGGCGAGCACACCGCGCGCCCACCGGGTCGGCAGTACCTGGTCGACCTCGGCGAACTGCCAGCCGCGTAGGGCCGCCCAGCGGCGCCGTTCCCGGTTGTTGGCGGCGCGCTGCGATCGGTCGGCGATCAGCAGGGCGACGCCCGCACCGATGGCGACGACGGCGACGACGAACCAGAGCCACGCAGGTATGCCCACACAGCGCAGGGTAGCCGGATCTCCGGCGTTGGCGAAGATCACCTGGTTCTCGACCGCGGAACCGCTCTATCGGCTGACGCTGACCTGGGAAAACCGTCCCCGAACGGCGGCTTGCCAGGGCCGTTCAGGTGACCACCGCCAGCTCCCGGCCGATCCGCCCCGGACCACGTGACGTTGGAGGCTGGCCTTCCATGGTGTTGGGGCAGTTCAGGGGCGGATGAAGGTGGAGAGCGCCGCGATCGTCGCGAACAGGGCCGCCGTCGCCGCGAAAACCACGGTCGCCGTCGTCAGGCTGAAGACCGTGCTGACGAAGCCGAGAACGACGCTCGGCACCCCCGCCGACAGGTATGCCACCACGTAGATCATCGCCGAGGTGCCCGCGCGGTCCTCCGGCGTCGCCAGGCCCGTCAGCATCCGGAAACCGCCCATGAACATCAGGCCCCAGCCGACGCCCAACACCGCGGACCCGGCGAAGAACACCACCGCGTCGTGGCCGAGTGCCGACGACGCCACCGCAGCCAGTCCGGCGATCATCAGCGGTGCACCGGTGCGGACCGCCCGGTGAGCGGACCACCTCGACAGCACCAGCTGGGCCAGCCCGCCGCAACCGGCCAGCACCGCCACCGCCAGCCCGCCGACGAGGTGGGGGTTGCCGCGCACCAGGTTCTTGGCCACCGACGGCCCCAGCGACATGAACATCCCCCCGACGATCCACGACGCGAGCAGCGTCGTCGCCATCAGCGCGAACGCGGTGCCCTTGCCCGCCGGGACGGTGGGCCGCTGCGGGCGGAGCACGTCGCGCAGCGCGCTGCGGCGCGCGACCGGTTCGGGCATCGCCACCACCGCGGGCACGGCGAGCACGAAACCGAGGACGAGCAGCAGGTAGCTGGTCAGCGTCGGCCCCGGCGCGAACTGCACGAGAGCACCGGCCACCAGCGAGCCGAGCGCCATGCCGATGCTGGCGGCGACCCCGTTGAGCAGCGACCCGCGGTTCGTGCCCGATCGCTGGAAGTCCAGCAGCGCGCCACTGATCGCGCTGGTCGCGACGCCGGTGGCCAGGCCCTGCAACGCACGCCCGACGTACAGCCAGCCGACGCCGGGCGCAGCGGCGAGCACCAGCATCGCGACGATCTCCCCGGCGAGCGCGGCCAGCAGCACCGGGCGGCGGCCGATGTGGTCGGACAGCGAGCCGAACAGCAGCAACGCCAGCAGGATCGCCACCGCGTAGACCGCGAACACCTCGGTCAGCACGGTGTTGGTGAAGTGCCACCGCTGCTGGTAGACGGCATACATCGGGGATGGTGCTGTGGAGGCCATCAGGAACAGCGCGTACACCGCTCCGACGAGCCAGAACGAAGCGGACCGGGACAGGGCGCCGCTGCGCAGCGGTACCCGGCTGCGGGGCTCGACGAGTTCAGTGGTGGTCATGCCCTTCCTCTGCTTCCTCCAGCCGCGGGACCCGCCAGCCCACGCGGAACGGATGATTCCGTTCCACCCAACCCCGCTGCGGAACCAAACATTCCGCGGACCGCGTACCCTGTGGTTATGCCCGCACCGAACAGATCGGCGCGCTACGACGACCAGGTCATCGCCGCAGCTCGCGAGGTGTTCGCCGAGCAGGGGTTCGCGGCGCCGATGTCCGAGGTCGCCAAGCGCGCCGGGGTCGGCGTGGCCAGCGTCTACCGCCGGTACCCGAGCAAGCAGGACCTGGTTGAGCAGGTCCGCATCGCGTCATTCCGGCTGCTCGTCGAGGAGGCCGAGGCCGCGCGGGCGGAGGAGCCGGACCCGTGGCGGGCCCTCGTCCGATTCATGTCCCGGTGCCTGCGGGCGGGCTCCGGGATCGGCACCGTGCTGCCGCCGATGGACGCGCAGCACACCTACTCCGTGGAGTTCCGGGATCTTCAGCAGCGCGTCGCCGAACTCCTCGAGGAGATCGTCGAGGCGGCGCAGCAGGCCGGGCAGCTGCGCCGGGACGTCTCCTGGATGGATGTGTTGATGCTGTTCAAGCACCTCAACCCGAGGCTGCCCACCAGCGAGGCGCGCCGCGCCGAACTCCGCGCCCGCTATCTCGCGCTGGTCCTGCAGGGGTTGCGGGCGGACGGCCCGCCGCTGCCGGGTCCCGGACTGGACCGCGCCGAGTGGCAGGCCCTCTGCGACAACTTCGCCCGGATCTGACCAGCCCACTCCGCCGCCCGAGCCCACCGCGCCGGTGTGTGGCCGGGGTTTGTTTGGCGGGTTAGTTGGTTGCTGGTTCGACGGTGAGGGTGTTGTTGTCGTCCGTGACGTCCACCCGGATCTTGTCGCCCTCGCGGATCTCGCCCGCCAGCAGCTTGCGCGCCAGCTGGTCGCCGATCGCCGACTGCACCAGGCGGCGCAGCGGGCGGGCGCCGTAGACGGGGTCGAAACCGTTGAGCGCCAACCAGTCCCGGGCCGCGGGCTGCACGTCCAGGGTGAGGCGCCGCTGCGCCAACCGCTGCGCCAGCCGGTCCACCTGGATGTCCACGATGGACGTCAGCTCCTCGGTGGACAGCGAGTGGAACACCACCACGTCGTCCAGCCGGTTGAGGAACTCCGGCTTGAAGTGCTGCCGCACCACCGACATGACCGCGTCGTCACGCTGCTGTTCGGTGAGGTTCGGGTCGGCGATCGCCTGCGACCCCAAATTCGAGGTCAGCACCAGGATGGTGTTGCGGAAGTCCACCGTGCGGCCCTGCCCGTCGGTGAGCCGCCCGTCGTCGAGCACCTGCAGCAGCACGTCGAAGACGTCCGAGTGGGCCTTCTCCACCTCGTCGAACAGCACCACCGAGTACGGGCGGCGACGCACCGACTCGGTCAGCTGCCCGCCCTGGTCGTAACCGACGTAGCCGGGCGGCGCGCCGACCAGCCGGGCCACCGAGTGCTTCTCGGCGTACTCGCTCATGTCGATACGGATCATCGCCCGCTCGTCGTCGAACAGGAACTCGGCCAGCGCCTTGGCCAGCTCGGTCTTGCCGACACCGGTCGGGCCGAGGAACAGGAACGAGCCGGTCGGCCGGTCCGGGTCGGCGACCCCGGCGCGGCTCCGGCGCACCGCGTCGGACACCGCCTGCACCGCCTCGGTCTGGCCGACGACGCGGGCACCCAGCGCGTCCTCCATGCGCAGCAGCTTCGCCGTCTCGCCCTCCAGCAGACGGCCGGCCGGGATACCGGTCCAGGAGCTGACCACGTCCGCCACGTCGTCCGCGGTCACCTCCTCCTGCAGCATGGCCTTGTGCTCGGCCTGCGCCGCGGTGGCCGCCTCCAGCTCCTTTTCCAACCGCGGGATCCGGCCGTAGCGCAGCTCCGCGGCCTTGCCCAGGTCGCCGTCGCGCTCGGCGCGCTCGGACTCGCCGCGCAGCTGCTCCAGCTGCGTCTTGAGGTCGCGAACGCGGTCGATGGACTCCTTCTCCTGCTGCCAGCGCGCGGTCAGCTCGGACAGCTTCTCGCGGCGGTCGGCGAGTTCGGCACGCAGCGCCGCCAGCCGCTCCAGGGAGGCCGGATCGTCCTCCTTGGACAGCGCCATCTCCTCGATCTCCAGCCGCCGCACGGCGCGCTCGACCTCGTCGATCTCCACCGGCCGCGAGTCGATCTCCATGCGCAGCCGCGACGCGGCCTCGTCGACCAGGTCGATGGCCTTGTCGGGCAGGAACCGCGCGGTGATGTAGCGGTCGGACAGGGTGGCGGCGGCGACCAGCGCACCGTCGGTGATGCGCACGCCGTGGTGCACCTCGTAGCGCTCCTTGAGCCCGCGCAGGATCGCCACCGTGTCCTCCGGGCTCGGCTCACCGACCAGCACCTGCTGGAACCGGCGTTCCAGGGCGGCGTCGGTCTCGATGTGCTCGCGGTACTCGTCGAGGGTGGTGGCGCCGACCATGCGCAGCTCGCCGCGGGCCAGCATCGGCTTGATCATGTTGCCGGCGTCCATCGCGCCCTCGCCGGTCGCCCCGGCGCCGACGATGGTGTGCAGCTCGTCGATGAAGGTGATGATCTGCCCGGCGGCGTCGGTGATCTCCTTGAGCACCGCCTTCAGCCGCTCCTCGAACTCGCCGCGGTACTTCGCCCCCGCCACCATCGAGCCCAGATCAAGGGCCACCACGCGCTTGCCGCGCAGCGACTCCGGTACGTCCCCGGCCACGATGCGCTGGGCGAGGCCCTCCACGATCGCGGTCTTGCCGACACCCGGCTCGCCGATGAGCACCGGGTTGTTCTTGGTGCGGCGGGACAGCACCTGCACGACGCGGCGGATCTCGGCGTCCCGGCCGATCACCGGGTCGAGTTCGCCCTTGCGGGCGCGCTCGGTCAGGTCCTGGCCGTACTTCTCCAGCGCCTTGTAGGTGCCCTCGGGGTCGGGGCTGGTCACTCGCGCCGACCCGCGGACCCTGGCGAACGCCTCGGTCAGCGTGTCGGGCGTCGCGCCGTGCCTGCGCAGCAGGTCGGCGACCCGTCCGCCCTCGGCGGCGAGCCCCACCAGCAGATGTTCGGTGGAGACGTACTCGTCGCCCATCTCGGTGGCCAGCCGCTGGCTGTGGGACAGCGCCCGGACCGCCTCACGGGACAGCTGCGGCGCGGACACGCTGCTGCCGCTGGCGGCGGGCAGCCCGTTGATGATCTGCTCCAGCTCGCGGCGCACCGCGGTCGGGTCGGCCCCGACCGCGGACAGCAGCGGCGCGGTCAGCCCGTCGCCCTGGGCGAGCAGCGCGCCGAGCAGGTGCGCGGGTTCGACGTCCGGGTTGCCGGCCACCGTGGCGGCCTGCACCGCGGAGGAGATCGCCTGCTGGGTCTTGGTCGTCGGGTTGAACGCGTCCATTCCTCACCTCGTCGCCGGATGACTCGTCCCCGGCATCAGCCTCGTACCCATTGTTACACACAAGGAACGACAGGAAAGTTGAGCGAGTTCCGCTCAAGGCGAAGGAGACAGTGATGTGACCCGACCAGGTGATCTCCGGGAAACCGTCTAGCTTTCGCGGACCGCCTGGATGTCGATCTCGACCTTCAGGGTGGTGCCGATCGCGGCGATGCCCGTCTGCAGAGCCTGGTTGAACGTGATCGCGAAGTCCTCGCGGCGCAGCTGGGTGGTCGCCGTCGCCGAGGCGCGGGTGCCACCCCACGGGTCCGGGCCCACCCCGGCGAACCGGGTGTCCAGCCGCACCGGCCGGGTCACCCCGCACAGCGTCAGCTCCCCGTCGAGGTCCCAGCGATCCCCGCCGCGCGGCCGCAGCCCGGTGGAGTGGAAGGTGATCTCCGGGAATTGCTCCACGTCCAGGAAGTCCGCGCCGCGCAGGTGGTCGTCGCGCATCGCGTTCGCGGTGTCGACGCTGGCCGCCACGATCCGCGCCACCACCTCGGACCGCTCGACCGGGTTGGCGATGTGGACCTCACCGCTGAACTCGTTGAACCGGCCGTGGATGCTGCTGATCCCCAGGTGCTTGGCGGTGACCAGGATCGACGAGTGCACCGGGTCGATGCGCCACAGGCCCGGCGCGGGCAGCTCCGACCCGCCGGCGCGGCGCAGCTCCACCTCTCCGAGGGTCGCGGCGGTCCCCTCGTGTACCAGCGTGGTGCGGGCGACCGGCTCGTGGCCCACGGCCGTGACGATCGCCGTGTACGTGCCCGCCTTCAGGCCGGTGGCCACCACCGATCCCTGCGCGTCGCCCTGCACCCGCGCCACCTGGGTGCCGGTGCCGTCGATGACGGTGAGCACCGCCTCCGGCACCGGCCAGCCGTCGCCGCCGCGCACCGTCGCGGTCACCGCCCCGCCGCCGGCCGCGGCGGTGGGCGTTTCGGCCTGTCGTTGGCCGAGATCCATGTGGAACATCTCCTCCGTGGTTCGTGGGCGCCAGGGCCCACCCGGATGCCGCGGACCGGCCCCGGGGCGGCGGTTCCCGTAGAGCTCGCCAGGGCAGGTCCGGACTCTGGTCAGTCGTTCGGGTAGCCGAGGTCGACGTCGTGGGTGCTGTGCTCCCCGGAGAGCCGCAGCGAACTGGCGACCGGCGGGTACCCGGTGGCGATCACCGTGTACTCCCCGTCGGGCAGGTCGGTGAACGTGTAGGTGCCGTCGATGTCGGTGATGGTCGCGCCGACGACCGCACCGCTGGAGTCCAGCAGCGTGACCCGCGCGTCCGGCACCGCGACGCCCAGGTTCGCCGACCGCACGACACCGCTGAGCTGCGCACCGGACTGCAGCGCGACGTCCAGCACGGCCTGCTCGCCGTCGGTGACGGTGATCGGGTTGGCCACCGGCCGGTAGCCGGGCGCGGTGACGGTCAGCGCGTAGGAGCCGCCGACCAGGTCGGCGAACTCGTAACGGCCGTCCGCCCCGGTCGGCGAGGTGGCGACCACCTCGCCGCGCACGTCGGTGAGCACCACCATCGCCCCGGCGACACCTGAGCCGCCGACGTGCACCAGGCCGGTGAGGCGTCCCGCGCCGAGCAGCTGCACGTCGTGGCGCACCGGCCGGTCCGCGACCACGACCATCGAGGCGGTCGGCTGGTAGCTGCCGCCGGAGGCGATCAGCACGTAGGTGCCGCCGTGGTCGACGCCGAGCCGGAACTGGCCGTCCTGGTCGGTGCGAGCGCGCTCGACCTGGCGGCCGTTGGCGTCGGTGAGCGTGAGCACCACCCCGGAGACCGGGGTGCCGACCGAGTCGTGCACGGTGCCGTGCACGAACAGCCCGTCGCTGTCCGCGGCAGCGTGGTGCCGGGTCGCGTAGCGGCGCGGCCCGACCGGCTCCGACCAGGCCCGGAAGTGTTCATCCACAGAGTTGTCCACAGGTTCGGCGGCCAGTCGCGCGGGTCCCCGCTCGACGCCTCCAACCTGGGCGGAACCGTTCACCGCGGGGCGAGTACCCGCCGAGTTGTCCACAGGACGGGCGGGGTTGTCCACAGCGTCGTCATGCGCGGCCACGGCAGCCGCCTCCCTTTCCTCATGACTGTCGATCGTGCTGCGCAGCGGCGTCTCGCGCAGGAACAGCACCGCCAGCAGGGTCACCACCGAGATGCAGGCGGAGATGAAGAAGATGTCGCCGATCGCGTCACCGTAGGCCGCCCGCACGATGGCCTGCACCGGGGCCGGCAGGTGGGCGACGTCCAGCGAGCCGCCGCCCGTGCCCTGCATGGCCTGCGCCGCACCGGGGAGCTTCGCCAGCCCCGACATGATGTAGTCCTCGACGCGGGCCGCCAGCACCGCACCCAGCACCGAGACGCCCGCCGAACCGCCCAGGGTCCGGAAGAACGTCACCACCGAGGTCACCGAGCCCATGTCCCGGGCGCTGGTGGCGTTCTGCACGGCCAGCACCAGGTTCTGCATCAGCATGCCGACGCCGGCGCCCATCAGGAACAGGTAGCCGCCGACCAGCCACAGGTCCGTCTCGTGGTCCATGGTGCCCAGCAGCCCCATCGCCGCGATCATCACGATCGCGCCGCCCACCAGGAACGGCTTGGTCCTGCCGGTGACGCGGGAGATGACCTGGCCGGACACCGTCGAGGACAGGAACATGCCGATGACCATCGGCAGCGTCATCAGCCCCGCCTCGGTGGGCGTGAAGCTGCGCGAGATCTGGAAGTACTGGCCGAGGAACACCGCGCCGCCGAACATCGCGGTGCCGACCGCGACGGTGCCGATGGTGGCCAGCGTGACGGTGGCGTTGCGGAACATGCCCAGCGGCACGATCGGCTCGGCGACGTTGGCCTCGATGATCACCGCGACGACCAGCGCGAGCAGGCCGCCGCCGACGAAGGCCGCGGTCTCCACCGACCACCAGTCGAACTGCTTGCCGGCCAGCGACACCCACACCAGCAGCAGGCTCACGCCGCCGACCAGGAACAGCGCGCCGAACCAGTCGATCTTGACCGGCCGCTTGATCACCGGCAGCTTCAGCGTGCGGCCCAGCACGACGAAGGCGATCACGGCGATCGGCACGGTCACCCAGAAGCACCAGCGCCAGCCGAGCCAGGAGGTGTCCACGATCAGGCCGCCGACCAGCGGGCCGCTGACCGTGGCGACCGCGAAGGTGGCGCCGATGTAGCCGCTGTAGCGGCCGCGCTCACGCGGCGCGACCATCGCGGCGATCACGACCTGGATCAGGGCCTGCAGACCGCCCATGCCGATGCCCTGCAGGGCGCGGAAGCCGATCAGGGTCTCCATGGACTGCGCGAAGCCGCCGAGCACCGAGCTGACCGTGAAAATCGTGATGGCCAGCTGGTACAGCAGCTTCTTGCTGAACAGGTCGGAAAGCTTTCCCCAGATCGGGGTGGACGCGGTGGAGGTCAGCAGCATCGCCGTGACCACCCAGGTGTACTGGCTCTGGGTGCCGTGCAGGTCTGCGATGATGCGGGGCAGCGCGTTGGAGACGATCGTCGAGCTGAGGATGGCGACCAGCAGCGCCAACATCAGCCCCGACATCGCCTCCATGACCTGGCGGTGCGTCATCGGCGGCGACGCCTCGTCCTGCGCTCCTCGGCTGGCCGGTGCCTCGGGCACCACCTCCGTCGAACTGGTCATCGAGTTCCTTCCCTGGTCCCGGGGCCTGCCGGGCAGATCCCCTCGTTGATCGTGTGGCGGCGGATGTCGTCCATCGCGTCCCCCAGCAACCGGGTCAGTTCGCGTACCTTCGCGTCGTCCCAGCTGGCCAGTGCGCTGGCGATCCACTCCGCCTTGCGGCGTTCGAGCTCGGCGACCGCGCGTTCGCCGTCGGGCGTGGCGCGCAGCAGTGACACCCGCCGGTCCGCGGGGTCGGGGCGGCGGGTGATCAGCCCGGCCTGCTCGAGCTGCCCGAGCTGACGGCTCACCACCGACGCGTCGACGATGCGGTGGTGGGCGAGGTCGGACGCCCGGCATTCGCCGCGGTGCACCAGTTCGGTGAGCAGCCCGGCGGCGGCGTAGGGCACCTGGTCCGCGAAGTGTCCCCGTTGCAGCGCGACCTGCTTGAGCGCCATCAGAGCGCGGAGCGGCCGGAGCAGTTCGCCGCAGGTCTTCAGTGTCGGTCCCATGTCCGAAACCAATCCTTAGTTGCTGCACGCAACTATAAGCCCGGTTAGTTGCACGACGCAACTTGTCGCGGTGTGACGTCCGGAACCGGCACGCGAAAGCTACTGAAGGACGCCTCCGAACAGACGCCCTGTTCACAGGCGCGAGGGGCTCCCCTCACCAAGCGGGTGCGGAGTGCCCCTTCAGCGTGGCCACATCATGGCGTTGAGTTTGCCCAGCAGGCGGGCGAGATCCCTCAGATCCCGCGTCGACCAGCTCGCGAACTGCCCGTGCAGGTGCTTGCGGCGCTCCGCGCGGACCTGCGCCAGCCGCGTCCGGCCCAGCTCGGACAGCTGGATGCGGCGGGCCCGGCCGTCATCCGGGTCCGGCACCCGCTCCAGCAGGTCCAGGTCCACCAGGGTGGCGATCTGGCGGCTCACCGTCGACTTGTCCAGGCCGGTGCGGTCCGCCACGTCCATGCCGCGCAGCGACCCCGCGTCATCGACCATCAGCAGCAGGCTGTACGACGCCGGGTCCAGATCCGGGTGCACGTGCGCCGCGACCGTCGTCGACAGGTTCCGGGCCCGCCGGAACAGCAACACCAGCTCGCGCTCCACGGTTTCCGCCGCGGCCCGCCGGTCGACGCCCTCACCACCGGTCGCGCCCCGCGCCTCGTCCTGCTCGATCACTGCTCTCCCACCCGCGCCTCCACCCGGTCCGGGAGGCACCACGCGCCGGTACCCGCAGGTCCAACGCTAGTCCGTTTCGCCCACTCTAAGCTCCCAGGTTTGCCCAGATCTGGGGGCTTGCCCCGGGGGGCGGGCGCGGGCTCTCCCACATTTCCTTCCCGGGCCAGGCTTCAGGAGGGGCAGGGGCTCCGGCCAGCGGCGTCAGGAGGTGGCGGGCTCGCGGTGCCAGGGGCGCGGCGTGCCCTTGGCGCCGAAGTAGTCACCGCCCTTGCGCCTGCTGTCGTCGGTGCCCCAGCTGCGCTGCCGGTGCACCGGGACCATCCGGGGGATGTGCTTGCGGCAGTGGACGTACGCCTCCTCGACCTGCACCACCACCCAGCGCTCGGGCGTCCGGCCGCGGTCGAACTCCGCCGGCAGCGCCGGGTGGATCGCCCGCATGTCGGCATCCTCGACGATGCGGGCCCGGCCGTTGACGTGCAGACCGATCAGGTCGGTCACGAAGTCCACCAGCAGGATCCCGATGTGCGGGTTCTCACTGATGTTGCCGAGGCTGGCCAGCACGCCGTTACCCCGGTACTCGGGGTAGCACAGGTGGCGGTCGTCGAGAACCTGGATGAACCCGGGCGGACCGGCGCGCAGGCTGGCGTCGCACTCGCCGCGAGTGTCCGAGGTGGCCACGAAGGCCATCTCCATGCGGCCGATGAACTCCTTCATCTCGGCGTTCAGGTGGTCCAGCACCTGCTCGTCGTAGAACCGCCGGGCCCGCTTGTCGGTGCCGAAGGCGCGCTGCAGCAGATGTTCGCCGGCGGAACCGGGCAGCGGGACCGGCCGGTCCTCGCCGAACGGGTCGAGCGGTGGCACCAGCTCGTGGTGCTGGAGCGGGGTGGTGACCCGCCGCGCGGGGGACGGCGGATCGGACAGTTCGAGGGCCAGCAACGCGGCGTCAGCGGTGCCGGTCGGAGTCAGCTGATCGGGGGTCACGCGGCCCACCGTGTCACGCCCTTCTCGTGACTCGGAGCGGTGGATACTGCGTTCGCCCAACGGGGCCATGCATCATCAACGACATGTAGTCAGAAAGCACTCAAGAGTGGCATCAAGGCACACCTGTCACCGAACAGGAGTTAGGGTCCACCATGTGTCGGGGGACGCTTGCAAGTAGCGGTGTGCCTGCCCCGGGTACGACCGCCAACGTGGAGAAGACTGCACCCGAAGCATGACAGCGAACGCCGTACCGATCCCCGAACCCCCGAACCGCGAGCCGACGCCCTCCGGTGTGAGCAGGATGGTTCGCCTGATCCGCGAGAGCTACGCCGTGGTGGAGCCACACGCCGACGAGGTGGCGAAGTACTTCTACGGGATGCTCTTCAGCCTCTGCCCCTCCACTCGCGAGCTCTTCGCGGTGAACATGGAAGTGCAGCGCAGCCGCCTGCTGCGGGCACTGGTGCATGTGATCCAGATGGTCGACAAGCCCGACGAGCTGCTGCCGTTCCTGCACCAGCTCGGCCGCGACCACCGCAAGTTCGGCGTGGTGACCGAACACTACGAGGCGGTGGGCACCGCGCTGCTCGCCGCGATCAAGAAGTACGCGGGTGACGCCTGGACCGACCAGGTCGAGCGCGCCTGGGCGGAGGCATACACCGTGATGGCCTCGGCGATGACCGAGGCGGCCGCCGCCGACGACGGCCCCGCCTGGTACAACGGCGAGGTCATCCACCACGAACGGCTCAGCTGGGACGTGGCGGTGATCCGGGTCCAGCCCGACCACCCGGTGCCGTACCTGCCCGGGCAGTACGTGAGCGTGGAGGTGCCGCAGCGGCCCAGGCTGTGGCGCTACCTGACCCCGGCCAACGCGCCCGCGGACGACGGGATCATGGAGTTCCACGTGCGGGCCGTGGAGGGCGGTTGGGTCAGCCGTGCGCTGGTCGGCCACGCCCGGCCCGGCGACCAGTGGCGGATCGGTTCGCCCATGGGCCGGTTGACCGTGGACCGGGAGACCTCCCCGGACGTGCTCATGATCGCCGGCGGCACCGGGGTCGCCCCGATGCACGCGATCATCGACGAGCTGGCCCAGTACGGGGACAACCCGCGCGTGCAGCTGTTCTACGGCGGCCGGACCCGCGAGGACCTCTACGACCTGGAGAACCTCCAGCGGATCGCGATGAGCAACCCGTGGCTGACGATCACGCCGGTCCTGGAGAACGAGCCCGAGGTGTCGGGCGCCGAGCACGGCACCCTCGCCGAGGTGGTCACCCGCTACGGCGCGTGGCGGGACTGGGACGTGCTGGTGAGCGGCTCCCCGGCGATGATCCGGGCCACGGTCTCCCGCATGCTCGTCGCGGGCACGCCGCTGGATCACATCCGCTACGACCCGTTCACCCTGGACTGACGCTGTCCGGACCCAGCGAAGCTCGCGGTGCCAGGTGGCCGGGGCGAACAAGACGGAAGACGCCGCTGACTGTCGGCGTCTCTTACCTGCGCTTGCGGTCGGGTTTCCAGACGACCAGTGCTGTTTCCTGCCGAACCGGCACCAGGTCCCGGCGGTAGGAGGCGTGGATGCGGGCCGCCGCCTGCTCGGCCGCGGCGTGCGCCGCCGCCACCTCCTCGGTGAGCTCCTGGACCTTCGCGCGCAGCGCATCGACCTCGTTCTCCAACTCGATGATGCGCTTGATGCCCGCCAGGTTGACGCCCTCCTCCTGCGACAGCCGCTGCACCTCACGGAGCAGGGCGATGTCGCGCAGCGAGTAACGCCGACCGCCCGCCGGAGTTCGCCCGGGCGAGACCAGGCCGAGCCGGTCGTAGCTGCGCAGCGTCTGCGCGTGCAGACCGGAGAGCTGGGCGGCGACCGAGATCACGAACATCGGCGTGTCCTCGTTGGCCCCGGGCGGGAACCCGAAGCCAGGCTCGGATGTACGGCGACCGGCCATGATTACCTCCCGAGCAGCTCGTTCAGCTCGCGTCGCGGATCGTGGTCGGCGGTCGCCCTCGCGTAGTCCGCCAGCGCCTCGGCCGCCTTGCCGTCCAACTTGGACGGAACTGCGACCTGAAGCGTCACCAGCAGATCCCCACTGCTGCCGTCCTTCTTGCCCACGCCCCTGCCGCGCACCCGGAAGGTGCGGCCGCTGCTGGTCCCGGCCGGGACCTTGAGCGTGACCTTTCCGTCCAGGGTCGGCACGGTCAACGTAGTGCCCAGCGCGAGTTCGGGGAAGGTCACCGGCACCGTGATCGTCAGATCATCACCGGAACGTCCGAACACCCGGTGCGGGCTGACGTGCACCACCACGTACAGGTCACCGGCCGCGGCGCCGTGCCGCCCCGGTTCGCCCTGGCCGGCCAGCCTGATCCGCTGCCCGTCGGACACCCCGGCCGGGATGCGCACGGTCAGTGTCCGGCTGCGGGTGCTGACCCCCTCACCCCGGCAGTCCGGGCACGGCGAGTCGATCAGCGACCCTCGCCCCCGGCAGTCCGGGCACGGCTCGCTGAACGCGAACGCCCCCTGGTTGCGGGTCACCAGACCCGACCCGGCGCAGGTGGGGCAGGTGCGCGGCCGGGTGCCCGGCCGGGCACCCGAACCGCGGCAGGTCGCGCAGGTCGCCGGGCTGGACAGCCGCAGCGGGACGGTGGCTCCGCGCACCGACTCGGTGAAGTCGATGCGGACCTCGGTCTCGACGTCGGCGCCGCGCCGCGGCCGGTTGGCCGTGCCGGTGGCACCGGGTCGCCGGTTGCCGAACAGGCCCCCGAACAGATCGCCGAGGCCACCGACGCCCTGGGAACCGCCGAACAGGTCGCCGAGGTCGAAGCCCCCCGGCCCGCCGAAACCGCCGAAACCGCCGCCCTGGCCGCCGAACGCGCCCGACCCGAACAGCCGGCGGGCCTCGTCGTACTGCTTGCGCTTCTCCGGGTCGGAGAGCACCCCGTACGCCTCGGAGACGGCCTTGAACTTGGCCTCGGCCTGGGCGTTGCCGGGGTTGGCGTCGGGGTGGTTCTCCCGCGCCAGCTTCCGGTATGCCTTCTTGATCTCGTCGGCCGAGGCGTCGGAGGAGACGCCCAGTTCGGCGTAGAAATCCTTCTCAATCCATTCCCGAGCACTCACCGGACGTCCCTCCCTTCGCTGCTGATCAATCCTGCTCGGCCTGGTTCTCGTCGGCCGCGGCGGCCGGCTCGTGGTCGGTCACCGCGACCATTGCCGGGCGCAGCACCCGGTCGGCGAATCTGTAGCCGCGGCGCAGCACGGTGGTCACGGTCGGGCCCGACACGTCGGGGGAGGTGCTGTGCTGCACCGCCTCGTGCACCGACGGGTCGAACTCGTCGCCCTCCTGACCGAATGCCTCCAGCCCGGCCGAGTTGAGCGTCGCGATCAGCTTGTCCGCGACGGCCTTGAACGCCCCGTTGAGGTCGCCGTGGGCCTCGGCACGCTCCAGATCGTCGAGCACCGTCAGCAGGTCACTGGCCACCGATGCCTTCGCCGCGACGATCACCGCCTCGCGGTCGCGTTCCACCCGCTTGCGGTAGTTCGCGTACTCGGCGGTGACCCGCTTGAGGTCCTCGGTGAGCTCGTCGACCTTCTGCTGCAGCCCGGCCGACGCCGCACCGGCCGGCTGTTCCTGCTCGGCCGCCGCCGCGGCCTGCTCGGAGCCGTCGACCAGTTCGTCGTCGAGCGTGCCGGACATGCTTTCGGCCACCTGCGCCTCTTCTCCGCTCGGAGCAGGAGTCCGGCGCTGACCGGTCACCGGGTCGATGCGCCGGCGGTCCCGGACCACCACCGGCTCCTGCTCACCTTCGTTGCGCGACATTTCCGGCCTGTCCGAAGTCACTTCTTCTTCTCGTCCTCGTCGTCGACGATCTCGGCGTCCACCACGTCGTCGGCACCGGCCTTGGCGGAGCCGCTGTCACCGGCCGCGCCCGAACCGGCACCGGCGGCGTTCGCGCCCGCGTCGGCGTACAGGGCCTGGCCCAGCGCCTGGGACTCGGTGGCCAGCTTCTCCACCGCGGCGGAGATCGCGGCCACGTCGCTGCCCTTGAGCGCCTCGTTGACCTCGTCGATCGCGGACTTGACCTTGTCCTTGACCTCCGACGGCAGCTTCTCGTCGTTGTCCTTGAGCACCTTCTCCGTCTGGTAGACCAGCGTCTCGGCCTGGTTGCGGGCCTCGGCCTCCTCGCGGCGCTTCTTGTCCTCCTCCGCGTGGGCCTCAGCGTCCTTGATCATCCGCTCGATGTCCTCCTTCGGCAGCGCGGAGCCGCCGGTGATGGTCATCGACTGCTCCTTGCCGGTGCCGAGGTCCTTGGCGGAGACGTGCACGATGCCGTTGGCGTCGATGTCGAAGGTGACCTCGATCTGCGGCACACCGCGCGGGGCCGGCGGGATGCCGGTCAGCTCGAACATGCCGAGCTTCTTGTTGTGCGCGGCGATCTCGCGCTCACCCTGGAACACCTGGATCTGCACCGACGGCTGGTTGTCGTCGGCGGTGGTGAAGGTCTCCGAGCGCTTGGTCGGGATCGTGGTGTTGCGCTCGATCAGCTTGGTCATGATGCCGCCCTTGGTCTCGATGCCCAGGGACAGCGGGGTGACGTCGAGCAGCAGGACGTCCTTGACCTCACCACGCAGCACACCGGCCTGCAGGCTGGCGCCGACGGCCACGACCTCGTCGGGGTTGACGCCCTTGTTCGGCTCGCGACCACCGGTCAGGTCCTTGACCAGGTCGGTGACCGCGGGCATGCGGGTGGAGCCGCCGACCAGCACCACGTGGTCGATGTCGTCGACCTTGATGCCGGCGTCGCGGATGACGGCCTCGAACGGCTTGCGGCAGCGCTCCAGCAGGTCGGAGGTGATGCGCTGGAACTCGGCCCGGGTCAGCGTCTCGTCCAGGAACAGCGGGTTCTTGTCGGCGTCGACGGTGATGTAGGGCAGGTTGATGTTCGCGGTGGAGGAGCTGGACAGCTCGATCTTGGCCTTCTCCGCGGCTTCCTTGATCCGCTGCATGGCCATCCGGTCCTTGGTCAGGTCGATGCCCGACGAGGACTTGAACTTCTCGACCAGCCACTCGACGATGCGCTCGTCCCAGTCGTCACCGCCGAGGTGGTTGTCACCGCTGGTGGCCCGCACCTCGACGACGCCCTCGCCGATCTCCAGCAGCGACACGTCGAAGGTACCGCCACCGAGGTCGAACACCAGGATGGTCTGCTCCTTCTCGCCCTTGTCCAAACCGTAGGCCAGGGCCGCGGCGGTCGGCTCGTTGACGATGCGCAGCACGTTCAGGCCGGCGATCTGCCCGGCCTCCTTGGTGGCCTGCCGCTGGGCGTCCTCGAAGTACGCCGGGACGGTGATCACCGCGTCGGTGACCTCCTCGCCCAGGTACGCCTCGGCGTCCCGCTTGAGCTTCATCAGCACGCGGGCGCTGATCTCCTGCGGGGTGTAGGACTTGTCGTCGATCTGCTTCTTCCAGTCGGTGCCCATGTGCCGCTTGACCGACCGGATGGTGCGGTCGACGTTGGTGACCGCCTGGTTCTTCGCCGGCTGTCCGGTGAGAATCTCGCCGTTCTTCGCGAAGGCCACGATGGACGGCGTGGTCCGCGAGCCCTCGGAGTTGGCGATCACCGTCGGTTCACCGCCCTCCAGGACGGAAACGACGGAGTTGGTCGTCCCCAGGTCGATACCGACCGCTCGCGCCATGCTGGATTCCTCCCGACTTGTCGCCCGTGCGCCCAACCGCCGTCGAGGCGCTTGAGCCTTGCTCACTCAAGTTTTACCCATCGCGCGTCACCAACGTCAAACGGGTTGAGCGCGACTCACTCAAGCTTTCTGCCAGCAGAACGGTTGACCTGCGTCGGGAGTTCCCGGCGTGATGCGGCCGACAGGTGGGCCGGCCGCCATGTCGAGGTGGGCGACCGGGGTTCAGACGCCGCGGACCCGGATGTCCCCGCTGCCGGTCGACAGCTTCAGGTGCCGCGGCGACTGCGGGTCCTCAGCCACGTCGACGTTCACGTCGCCGGCGCCACTGTCGGAGTCGACGCGGTAGCTCTCCGCGGGCACCGTGAGCTCGATGTCCCCGCTGCCGGTGGTCAGCTCGGCCGAGGTGGGCGCGGTGGTCATCCGCAGGTCGATGCTGCCCGCGTCGGTGTCGAGCACCAGGTCCGCGGCGGACAGCCCGCGGCCCTCGATATCGCCGCTGCCGGTGGTGGCGTCGACCTCGCCGGTGAGCCGGTCGAGGATGATCGACCCGGACCCGGTGCGCACGTCCACCGGCCCGTCGACCTGCGCCACCTCGATCTCGCCGGAGCCGACCTCGGCGCGCACCTCCCGCATGCCGACCACGTGCAGCGAGCCGGCGCCGAGGTCACCGGTCACCGGGACCGGTACGGGCAGCGTGACCTCGTAGTCCACACTGCAGTTCCAGCCGCAGTCGGCGTCCAGCACCAGCGCACCGTCCTCGACCCGGTGCTCGACCGCGTCACCGCCGCCCCAGAACGCGGCACCCCAGCGGTGCACGCGCTGCACGACCTGGCCGCGCGCGCCCGGCACGTAGCGCACCTGGACGTCACCGGAGCCGTCGACGAGTTCGACGCGGTCGATGCCGTCCAGGGCGGTGGTGCGTTCCTCGGCGGTCGCCAGCGGCCCCCAGGTCAGCGCCACTCCCCCCAGCAGCACCAGCACCGCCCCGCCCACCGCGAGCCCTACCCGACCCATCGTCGGTTCCCCCTGTCCACCCGATGTTCGCGAGCAACGTTACGCGCGTGATCATCGCCGAACATCGGGGACACCCCTGAAGCAACCCGGAATGCACGGGGTGCGCCGGAGGGTCTCACCCCGCGTGGACCCTGATGCTCCCGGTACCGGTGCTGAGCTTCAGCAGGCGCGGCGAGGCCGGGTCCTGCGCGACGTCGATCTCGGCCTCGCCGACGCCGGTGTCGGTCTCGACGCGGTAGGTGCCCTGCGGGACCGTGAGGTCGATGCCGCCGGTGCCGGACTCGGCCTGGACCGACTGCGGCGCGATGAGGTGCAGCGCGATGTCACCGGCCGAGGTTGTCGCGACGACCTCGCCGCCGCGCAGGTCGCGGCCCTCGACCTCGCCGCTGCCGGTCTCCGCGGACACCTTCCCGCCGACGTCGTCGAGGGTGATGCCGCCGGCGCCGGTGCGGACCTCGACCGGTCCCGGGACGTGGCGGGCCGCGATGTCACCGGAACCGACCCCGACCCGGACGGACGCCACGTCGGTGGCGTCCAGCGAGCCCGCGCCGAGGTCGCCGTCGACCGGCACCTGGTCGGGCAGCGACACGGTGAAGTCGACGCTGCAGTTCTGGCCGCACTCGGTGTCCAGCACCAACGTCCCGCCCTCGACCCGGTGGTACAGCTTGTCGGTGCGGGCGTCCGAGCCGTCCCAGATCCGCACGCGCTGCTCCACCCGGCCGGTGCCGCCCGGTTCACGGCGGATCGAGACACCCCCGGCGCCCGGCAGCAGCCGGACCGCCGTGATGCCCTCGACCTGGCTGGTACGCGCGTGCCCGGGGCCACCGCCCGGCCCACCTCCGGGGCCGCCGTCGCCGGTTCCGCAGCCCAGCACCGCGCCCCCGACCAGCAGCAGCGCGGCACCGGCGAGCCCCACCCGGACCATCTCCGCCCCCGAACGTCGTCTGTGTCCCGGGGCCGAAGCTACGCCTGGGCCCCGCCCGGGACATCCGGGAACACGCCGCGTTCGCGCAGGTAGTCCACCGGTTGCATGACGTAGCGCAGGGTGTGTTCAAGCTCGTCGGCGGTGGGCGGTTCGTCGGCGATCAGGGCCTGCATGAGCAGGCCGTCGAGCACCGCGAACAGCGCCCGGACGGCGGGCGGGTCACCGCCTTTGCCGTCGTTGACATACCCGGAGGCGATCTCGATCCAGCGGCGGGCCGCCGGGCGCAGCGCCGGCCGCCGGGCCGCCAGCAGGTACAGCTCGTACTCGCCGATGGTGCGTTCGCGGTGCTCACGAACCATCTCGGCGAGCACTTCGGCGACCGCCCGGGGCCATTCGGCGTGGTGCCGGACCCGTTCGCGCAGCGCGTCCATGTCGGCGGCGAACGCGTCGCAGCTCTCCAGCAGGGTCGCCACCAGCAGGTCGTCGATCCCGTCGAAGTAGTAGGAGATCGAGGCGGGCGGCACCCCGGCCTCGCGGGCGATGTTGCGGTGGCTGACCGCGGCGACGCCGTCGCGGGCGATGACCCGCAGCGTGGCGTCGATGATCGCCCGGCGGCGGCGCTCGCCCTTGATCCGCCTGCCGTCGGTCTCCTCGGCGTCGCGCCGCGCGGGGCTCAATGGCTGCCTCCCAGTTCGAGCGCGAGAACACCGCCGATGATCAGCGCGATTCCACCGATCTGCACCGCGGTGATCGATTCGCCGAGGAACACCGCGCCGATGATCGCCACCAGGGCGACCCCGACCCCGGCCCAGACGGCGTAGACGACGCCGACCGGCAGGCCGAGCCTGAGCACCGCGGACAGGGAGCTGAACGCCACGAGGTACCCGACCACGACCAGGACCGACGGAACGGTCCTGCTGAAGCCCGCGGAGAGCTTCAACGACACGGTGGCGAGCACCTCGCTCAGGATCGCCACGACCAGGTACACGTACGCCACGGAGCCTCCCGCGAAGAAAACTTGGACGATCGCCCTACTTTGCGAGTCTACGTGGCGGATCTCCGGTGGATCAGTCGTCGCCCTCGCGGTCCTTCTTGCTCGGGAAGATCATGTATGAGACGTTGATCACAGCCCAGATGCCCATCGGGATGAGCGGCCAGAAGAAGTGGAGTTCGCCGGACGCGATCGAGGTGACCAGCCAGATCCCGCTGAGGATGACGGCGGTGCCGGCCCAGTCGCGCCACTCCTTGATCAGGTTGCGCTTGTCGCGCTCGCGCCGGACGACCTCGGCCGGCTTCTTCGGCGGCACCGGTTCGGGCAGGTCGGCGGTGAGCGGCGCAAGCTCGCCGAACGTCGTCGCCGCGTAGGCACGCCGCAGTCGTTCGTCGTACTCGGCGAGGCTCAGCCGGCCCTCGTCCATGGCCACCCGCAGCCGTTCCGCGACCGCTTCCCGGTCGGCGTCGGCCGCCCGCATCGCCGCCCTGTCCGGCTCGGACATCCCAGCACCCCCTTGCTCGCGAACGGCATCGTCGAACGCACCGTTCGGCCGAACGAATATGTGGCGAACATCGCACTGGCGAGCCCGATCGTTCCGCGATTCGGGAACGGCCGTGCGGCGACCGCCCCGACTCCGCCGTTGCGACACCGCGCACGCCCAACAGGAACAACCGCCGGAAAACCCGGCAACACGGGCACGTCCACCCCGGTCCCGCCAGGCCCAGCCTAGCGCAGAAACCTGTACAAATGCACAACTAGTTTTTCGCCCGGCGGTCTCGCAGAATCACCGACTGTTCCCGACACGGGGCCCGCCCCTATGGTTACCGGTCGGTAATAGGGCGTACGCTCCCCAAACACGGACAAACCTCGAACAGGAGGCCGCGAGCATGGGTGCCCTGCAGCTCGTCCTGGGCCTGATCTGTCTCGCCGTGACGGCGGTCGCGGTGGTGATGGTCGTCAGGACGGTCCGGCGGATGGTGTCGTCCATCCGGCTCGGACAACCGGACCCGACCCGGAAAGGCCCGTTCGGCGCCCGTTTCGGGAACATGGTCAGGGAGGTCCTCGGCCACACCCGGATGCTGAAGTGGGGCCACGTGGGTGTGGCGCACTGGCTGGTGATGGTCGGCTTCGGCGGCCTGAGCCTGACCGTGCTGGAGGCGTACTTCGAGGTCTTCGACCCCGCGTTCGGGTTCCCGTGGATCAGCGGGTTCGGCCCGTGGAACGTACTGGTGGAGATCCTCGGCCTGGGCACCATCCTGGGCGGCCTGTGGCTGATCGGGGTGCGCCAGCTCAACCACCCGCGCCGGGCCGGGCGGGTGTCGCGGTTCGCGGGCTCGAACTTCTGGCAGGCGTACTTCGTCGAGGCCGTCGTGGTGCTCGAGGGCGTGGGCATCATGGGCCTGCGCGCGTTCAAGACATCCTCGGGGCTGTTCCACGCCCCGGTGTGGTCCGCGCCGATCAGCCACGCGCTGGGCACGGTCCTGCCCGCCAGCACCGCAGCGGTGTCGGTGTTCGCCACGTTCAAGGTGCTGTCGGCGATGATCTGGGTGATCGTGATCGCCTCGAACATCACGATGGGCGTGGCCTGGCACCGGTTCACCGCGTTCTTCAACATCTACTTCAAGCGCGAGGCCGACGGCGGCGTGGCGCTGGGCGCGCTCAAGCCGATGATGAGCGGCGGCAAGCCGCTGGACTTCGAGGAGGCCGACCCGGACACCGACGTGTTCGGCGCGGGCAAGGTCGAGGACTTCTCCTGGAAGGGCTGGCTGGACTTCACCACCTGCACCGAGTGCGGTCGCTGCCAGTCCCAGTGCCCCGCGTGGAACACCGGCAAGCCGCTGTCGCCGAAGCTGGTGATCACCTCGCTGCGTGAGCACGCCTACGCCAAGGCCCCGTACCTGCTGGCCGGGGGCCGCAAGGACATGGCCGGGGACGAGGTCGGCATCACCGGTGACGACGCCGAGGCGCGGCTGGCCAAGATCGACGCCCTGGCCCTGGCCGAGGCGGAGCGGCCGCTGATCGGCGGGCCGGAGGAGATGGGCGTCATCGACCCCGACGTGCTGTGGTCGTGCACCTCGTGCGGCGCCTGCGTGGAGCAGTGCCCGGTGGACATCGAGCACGTCGACCACATCGTCGACATGCGCCGCTACCAGGTGATGATCGAGTCGAACTTCCCGACCGAGCTGGGCGGGATGTTCAAGAACCTGGAGAACAAGGGCAACCCGTGGGGCCAGAACGCCAAGGACCGGCTGGCCTGGACCGAGGACCTCGACTTCGAGGTCCCGGTGTTCGACGGCGAGCTGGCCGACGACGTGGAGTACCTGTTCTGGGTCGGCTGCGCCGGTGCCTTCGAGGACCGCGCCAAGAAGACCACCCAGGCGGTGGCGGAACTGCTGCACATGGCGGGTGTGAAGTACGTGGTGCTGGGCCCGGAGGAGACCTGCACCGGTGACCCGGCGCGCCGCGCGGGCAACGAGTTCATCTTCCAGATGCTGGCCCAGCAGAACGTCGAGGTCCTCAACACGGTCTTCGAGGGCCGCGAGCGCGGCAGGCGCAAGATCGTGGCGACCTGCGCGCACTGCTTCAACAGCCTGGCCAACGAGTACTCCCAGCTCGGCGGCGACTACGAGGTGGTGCACCACACCCAGCTGCTGAACAGGCTGGTTCGTGAGAAGCGCCTGATCCCGGTCGCCCCGGTCGCCGAGGACGTGACCTACCACGACCCCTGCTACCTGGGCCGCCACAACAAGGTCTACACGCCCCCGCGCGACCTGGTCGGCGCCTCCGGAGCGACGTTCCGCGAGATGCCCCGCCACGCGGACCGCTCGATGTGCTGCGGCGCCGGCGGTGCCCGCATGTGGATGGAGGAGCGCATCGGCAAGCGCATCAATCTCGAGCGCGTGGACGAGGCCCTGGGCACGGCCCCGACGAAGATCGCCACGGGCTGCCCGTTCTGCAAGGTGATGCTCTCCGACGGCCTCACGGCCCGCCAGAGCGAGAAGGTCGCCTCGGAGTCGGTCGAGGTCGTCGATGTGGCGCAGTTGCTCCTCTCGGCGGTCAAGCGAGGCGAGAAGACCCAGGACGCGGTGGACCCGGCCTCCACCACCAGCTGACACCGGGAGCTCGCGAGGGCGCCTACCCCGGAGGCGCCCTCGCGAGCTCCCAACTTCATCCCCGGACGGGGGTTCCCAAGTTTTGGGCGGCCCATTTCCGGGACCGGGTCAGCGGCCCATTTCCTCCAGCGAACGGCCCTTGGTCTCCGTCAGGTACCGCACCACGAACAGCGACGAGACCAACGCGAACGCCGCGTACATGTAGTAGGTGGCGGGCAGGTTCCAGTCCCGCAGGCTCGGGAACGTCACGGTCACCAGCCAGTTCGCGACCCAGTTCGTCGCGGTGCTCACGGCCAGCGCCGCGGCCCGGATGCGCACCGGGAACATCTCGCCCAGCAGCACCCACATCACCACACCCCAGGAAGCGGCGAAGAACAGCACGAACGCGCTCGCCGACACCAGCGCGACGGCACCCCACTGGAACGGCAGCCGCGCCTCGTCGCCGACGACCTCGGCGAAGCCGAACGCCCACCCGGTGACGGCCAGCGACACGGCCATCCCGATCGACCCGATCACCAGCAGCGGCTTGCGGCCGATCCGGTCGACCAGGGCGACGGCCACGAACGTGCCGCCGATGTTCACGATCGACGTGAACAGGCTCAGCAGCAGGGAGGAGCTCTCGTCGATGCCCACCGAGTGCCACAGTGACGACGAGTAGTAGAAGATCACGTTGATGCCGACGAACTGCTGCAACGCGGCGATGGCCATGCCGGCCCACACGATCGGCAGCACCCCGAACCGGCCGCGCAGGTCGCTCAACCGCGGCTTGTGCTCGCCGCCCAGCGCGGCCTGGATCTCGGTGATTTTCTCGTCGGGGTCACCGGACTCCACCTGCGCCAGGATCTCCCGCGCCCGCTCAAGCCTGCCCACCGCCACCAGGTACCGCGGCGACTCGGGGATCGTTGACGCCACGACCAGGTAGACCAGCGCGGGGACCGCGGCCGCCCCGAGCATCCACTGCCACGCCTGCAGCGGTCCGAGCATCCCCGACGCACTACCGCCCGCGGCCTCCGCCAGCGCGTAGTTCACCAGCTGCGACACCGCGATGCCGAGCACGATCGCCAACTGCTGCAACGACGCCAACCGACCCCGGTACGCCGCGGGCGCGACCTCGGCGATGTAGGCGGGTGCGATCACGGAGGCGATGCCGATGGCGACACCGCCGACAACCCGCCAGATGGCCAGGTCCCAGACCGCGAACGGCACGGCCGAGGCGACGGCGCTGACGATGAACAGCACGGCGGCCAGCTGCATGACCCGGATGCGCCCGATCCGGTCGGCCAGCCCGCCGGCGACACCGGCGCCGACCGCGGAACCCAGCAGCGCCGAGGAGACGGTCAACCCGGTCAGCGCGGGACCGACGTCGAAGTATTCCTGGATCGCGTCCACCCCACCGTTGATGACGGAGGTGTCGTAGCCGAAGAGGAATCCGCCGAGCGCCGCAGCGCCGGCGATCATGACGACGTGCCCGAGGTGCTCCGTGGTAGCGCTCGAGGCACGCGACTGAGTTGCGGACATCGCGTTCTCCTGCGCCCGCACGCCGTCCCGCCACGGTGCGGGATCGTTCCAGAGCGCCGGGCGGAGGAGAGCGTAAGTTCTGAACCCCTACTTTCCTGACACGATTCAGGGTGAACTAGCTCACCGTTCCGGCCGGGTGGCCACACCGGGGCACCACCGCGCCACGACCGATGCAAGCATGATCCACAAGGGTGGCGGGCCGGTTGCGGACGGTCACCGGCGGGTGTCGGTGCGCTTGAAGTTCAGGTAGGCGCGGGACGGCGTCGGCCCCCGCTGCCCCTGGTACCGCGAACCGGCCTCCTTCGACCCGTACGGGAAGTCGGCCGGGCTGGACAACCGGAACAGGCACAGCTGCCCGATCTTCATGCCCGGCCACAACGTGATCGGTAGGTTCGCGACGTTGGACAGCTCGAGGGTGATGTGACCGGTGAACCCTGGGTCGATGAACCCGGCGGTGGAGTGTGTCAGCAACCCGAGCCGCCCCAGCGACGACTTGCCCTCCAGGCGCCCGGCCAGGTCGTCGGGCAGCCGCACGGACTCGAAGGTCGACCCGAGTACGAACTCCCCCGGGTGCAGCACGAACGGATCGTCGTCCGGGGTCTCCACCAACGACGTCAGCTCGTCCTGCTGCCGCGAAGGATCGATGTGGGTGTACCGGGTGTTGTCGAAGACCCGGAAGAAGCGGTCCAGCCGGACGTCGATGCTCGACGGCTGGATCATGGCGACATCGAACGGATCGATCTCGAGACGCCCCTCGTCGAGCTCTTTGCGCAGGTCCCGGTCACTCAGCAACACAGGGACAGCGTATCGGCAACCCCGCCTACGATCTTCGACGCCCACCGTGTTAAGCTGTGCAGCGCCTGGGGGCGAAGGCCCACCAGAGCGGTGCGGATGTAGTTCAATGGTAGAACATCAGCTTCCCAAGCTGAGAACGCGGGTTCGATTCCCGTCATCCGCTCAGAGCTGGGAGCCCTGTGTCCGCAGAGTGCGCGGACACAGGGCTCTTCGCTATTTGTTCGGGGGATCGAATTTCCCGGGCCCCCCTACGGCGCGGTGGTCGCGTCGCAGCGGCTCCCCGCTCTGGTCTGCGTTCCCGGCCTGCTCTCGGACCAGCACTCCGGTGGATCGGCCAGTGAGCTGATCCTTCAGTCGTCCACGTGGCGCCAGGAGAGGGCTCCGGAGGGGCACTTGTCGACCGCGTCTCGGACGTCCGGGTTCTTGTCCAGGTCGGTCGCCTGGGCCGCCGGGAGCAACGTCACGTAGCCTTCGGGGTCCTGGTCGAAGTAGTCCGCCGCGGCGATCAGGCACTGGCCCGAACCCACGCACTTCGACCTGTCCACCTGCACCCGGACACCGCTCACTGCTGATCACTCCCGTGGTCGCGCTTGGTGAACACCAGCTTCAGGTCGCGCGGGGACAGCGTGATCGTGGCGTTCATCCTCGGCGACGCCGTTTCGGCCAACCGGAAGTCCCACTTGTGGACCATCATCGCGATGTAGTAGGTGGCCTCCAGCGTCGCGACGCTCTCCCCCAGGCACCGGTACGCCCCGTGGCCGAACGGCATGAACGCCGCCGGGGTGACCTCCGAGCCGTTCCTGTCCAGCCAGCGGTCGGGGTCGAACTCGTTGGCGTGGCTGAAGTTGCGCTCGTCGCGCTGCTGGCCGTAGTGCGAGTACAGCAGCGTGGCCCCTGCCGGGATGGCATAGCCGCCCAGCACGACGTCCTCCGCGGCCTGCCGGGACAGCAGGTACGACGACGGGTACATCCGCAGCGCCTCGAACAGCACGCGCTTGACCGTCGGCAGGTCGTCGCGGCCGATCTCCATCTCGCCCACGCCGCCGCCGTTGACGAGCGCGTCCACCTCCGCGCGGCACTGCGCGAACACCCGCGGGTGGCGCGCCAACTCGTAGCAGGCCCAGCTGACCGTGTTCGCGGTGGTCTCGGTGGAGGCGAACAGCACCGTCGCGGCCTGGTCACGCACCTCGGTCCGCGAGAACCGCTCACCGGTCTCGGGATCCGTCGCGCGGATCAGCATACCGAGCAGGTCCTCCTCCTGCCCGCCCTTGCGCATCCGCTCGTCGATCACCGAGTACAGGTACTGGTTGAACTCATTCAGCAGGCGGCGGAAGTTCCGGTTGGACCGCGTCGGCAGGTGCTTGTACAGGCCGGTCACGTCGACCGCGTGGATCGCGGCGTTGGAGACGAAGACCGGAACGGCCTCCCGCACCAGGTCCAGGACCTCCCGCGGGCAGTCCTCGCCGAACAGCGTCGACGACGTGATGTCGCAGCCGATGCCCAACAGCGGCGGCATCAGGTCGTACGGGGTGCCCTCCGGGATCGAGTCCACGAACTCGGCCATGATCTTGCGCATCACCGGCAGGTGGAGGGCGAGCCTGCGCTGGCTGAACGACGGGAGCATCGTCCGCCGCTGCCGACGGTGCAGATCGCCGGACGTGGTGACGACGCCGTTGCCGACCATGTTGCGCATCTTCTTGAAGTGGATGCCTCGGATGAACTTGTCGGCATCGCTGACCAGCATCTGCGCCAGCAGCTCGTAACTGTTCACGAAGTACGCCGTCTTCGGGCCGATCTTCACCCGGGACACGGGTCCGACGGACCCCGCGGCCTCGATGAAGTCGAACCGCGACCGGAGCAGCAGCGGCAGGTGCCCGAGCACGGGAACGCGCCCGGGGGCCAGTTTCGGCACTTTCGCAGTGGTTGCAGCAGTCATTCTTGTCGGGTTTCCCTTCGTGCGCCGTGCACTCTGTTTCATCCGCGCCCCGATCGCCAGCGGTAGCGATCGGTTTCGGTCGGCCACGTGGCAGCCGCGTAGATCAACGGTCGGTGACATGCCGCGTAATCGAGCAGATCCGCTTCCAGGTCACCGAAATGCGCGCTGCGCTTGATGGATTCCTCGATGCAGTCCAGGTCGACCATCGCCTGCTCGCACTCCTCGCGGACGCGCGCCAGGGCCGTCTCCTCGTCGTAACCGGCGTGGTCGATCAACACCTTCACCGAATTCGACTTGTCCACCGCCCGCTTCTCCCGGTTCCACGAGTAGTAGTCGTTCGACAGGCAGCCGAACCGGGTCACGACGTCGTCGATCGCGCGGCGCACCGGGTGGTCGTCGATCGCGGCGAAACTGCGCCCACCGTTGATCCACTTGTCCAGGACGATCTGGACGTCCATCGTCGAGTAGCAGCGCCGGAGGCTCAAATAGCTCGCCAGCGAGGTCCTGCCGGTGAACTCGTTCCACACCCCCTCCCACTTCATCGCCTCGATGCTGCGCTTGATCTCGTCACCGATCTCCTGGGACGCCTGGGGACCCAGCGACTCATCGAGCAGGACCATGGTGGTTCGCAGCAGTTCGAAAAAGGCGTCGTCGCGCCGCACCGGGGAGGTGCGCCAGGTGTCGACGACCTCCGCGGCACCGGCGAACCACTGGCCCGGAGTCAGCCGGTCGTCGGCCGCGGACGAGTTGTCCCACCGGTCGTCGTTGACGATCAGGCATGCGGTCCACAGGGCGGCGGCCAGCAGTGTTCGCCGGTCCGCCTCGGGGTACACCAGCGCCGCCGCGCCGACGATCTGGGAGCGCCCCGAGATCACGGCCAGGTCCGCGTCGGCGAGGCCCAGCGAGGCGATCAGCGACCGGTAGTCGGCTTCGGCGTCCGCGGCGTGCGGATTCCGCCGACGTTCGTACGCGCACTTGATTGGCAGCAGAGACACTCTCGCGTTCCCGTCTGTGCGTGCTTGTCGAGACCCGGGCGCCGTTGTCAGTACCGGGAAGCGACCGCGCGGCCGCACAGTTCGACCGCGGTGACCAGCCGGTACGGCTTGTACAGGTCCTTGCCCATCCACAACGCCGGCGCCGGTTCCGCCCCGGCGAGGAAACCCTTCGCCAGGGTGATCGCCTTCTTCGCCGCCTCGTCGTCACCGTCCGGGGCGTTCGCGACCAGGCAGTCCAGGGCCAGCACGCCGTAGGCGGTCTCCTCCGACGACACCTCGCCGACGCCCCAACCGCCGTCCAGCGACTGCGAACCGAGCAGCCAGTCCCTGGCCAGCCGGATCGCGTCGCGCACCGGCCCGCTCGGCTGCCGAACACCCACGAGCGCTTCCACGCACGCCGCGGTGGCGTAGTAGGGCGAGATGTGCCACTTGTCGTACCAGCAGCCATCGGCTTTCTGCTGGGCGACCAGCCATTCCGCGCACGATGCCACCACCGGAGCGAACGCGTCGTCGCCCCGGTGCGCCGCGACGTGGTTGAGGTACTCGATCGCGTGCGCGTTCGTCGTTTCCGACGGCGTCTGCTCGGCCCCGTAGGAAACGAAGTGGTCCTCCTCCCAGAACTGCAGCAGCACCTGGGGATCCGTGCGCCTCCCCGACTTCTCGAACGCGAGCAGCGCGTAGGCGGTGTCGTCCCCGTCCGGCGGCAGGCCCGGACCACCGCCGATGCCGGATTGGCCGAACGCGTTCGTCAGTTCGTCCCACAGCGCCTGGGGAACGGGGTTCTGCGGGAAGTACTTCAACGCCAGGTTCACAATCCACAGCAGTTCGAAGTACGGCATCGACGTGCCCATGGGGATCGCGCCGGAATGCCTGGTCTCCACCTCGTCCAGGTACGGGAGGCTGCCGCGTGCGGCCGCCGGACCCACCGCCGACGCCCAGGCGGCGGTGGCGGCCGGTGAACAGCACACCGCACCGTCCGGGGCCGGGGACACCGAGCGCGCGAACTCGGCCGGCAGCGGGTGGAACACCTCCAGCGAGTGCCAGATCTTCTGCGGGATCTTCGCGCCGCGGTCGACGAGGCCGCGCAACGACGCCCAGAATTCCGGTCTCGCCCGAGGCGGCTGCGGAAACACCGGTCCGTCGCCGTCGGATTCGACCGGGCAGTGCCGACGCAGGACGTCACCGGCCGCCTCGACGAGGCTGGGCGCGATCAGCTCCGACGCGACGGTGTCGGGCAGCGGCGGCAGGCCGCCTTCGCCGAGGGCGAGTTCCCAGAGCTGCCTCGACGCCCGCGCCAACGCATCCGCCACCTCCGGCCCGCTGTCGGGTACCGAGGCGAGTCCCGCGATCGCGCTGAGGGTGGGGATCAGCTCGAACCCGTCCGCACCCCACAGGCCGTCGCGCCGCTGTTGCGCCAGCAGGTAGCCGATCTGGCTCCTGGCGACCGCGCGCCGCCCCGACACGCGCAGGTACTGCGCCGTCTCGTACACCGAGGGGCTGAAGGGCGCCGATCGGTTCGCCGCCAGGTCGTTCAGCAGCGCCTGCATCCGGTTGTCGTCACTCATCCGCACCCTCCTGGTTTCGCGCCTGGTCGGGTCAAACCGGGTTGCCGATCCTGGACCGGTACATCTCCGTCGCGTTCGGTTCGACCGACAACCGCTCCAGGTGTGCGGCCAGGCGCTCCTCGAGCCACGGCTCGCAGCCCAGTTCCCGGAGCGCTCGCATCGCCGCACTGGTCGACTTCTCGATCTCGTCGGTGACGTGCTTGACCGCGCCGGAGGTGATGAGGATTTCCCTGACCTGCTCGATCTCCGCCAGGTCCATGTCCGGTCGCCCGACGGTGCGCAGCAGCGCGTCCACGTCCGCCGGGCTGGCCGCGGCCACGGCGTAGCGCATGAGCTCGGTCGGCTTGCCACACTCGAGATCGGTCGTCCCCGACTTGCCCGCCGACCCGTCGTCGAACGCCCCGATGAGGTCGTCCCGCAGCTGGAACGCCCGGCCCAGCGGGAGCGCGAGGTGCCGGCAGCGGTCGATCACCTCGTCGGTCGCGCCGACCATGGCGGCGCCGATCTGCATGGGGCGCAGGAAGGTGTACCGCGCGGTCTTGTACTCGATGATCCTGGACGTGATCTCCTCGGTGAGATCGCGCAGCCGTCGCTCGTAGCAGATGTCCAGCGCCTGCCCGACCATGATCTCGGTCTTCATCTGGTCGAACAGCGCCCGCGCGGCCCGCGCGCCCGGGCAGCCGTCGAGCCCGGCCTGGAACAGCATGTCCGCCCAGCACAGCACCAGGTCACCGGCGACGATGGCCAGGCTGCGCGCCTGCTGCTCCGGCTCGCCGTGGTCCGGCAGCGGCTCCGCGCCGGCACCGTACATCCGGTGAAGGCTGGGACTGCCGCGCCTGGTCTCGGCGTTGTCGATGATGTCGTCGTGGATGAGCGCGAAGGTGTGGAACAGTTCCAGCGCCGTCGCGACCCGCGCGAGCGCGCCGTCCAATTCCCGCGCACCGCCGAGCGCCGCACCGTACACCACGAACAGCGGTCGGATCCGCTTGCCGCTGGCGAACACCATGCTTGCCAACGGGCCCGCTATCGCGCCGTCCCGCACCTCGGCGATCGGTCCGAGCGAGGGCTCGGTGAAGTCCCGCAGTGACTGGTCAATGAACCCGACGAGCTCGGACTCCGAATGCGCCCGAATCTCCCCGCGGCTTTCCCGTGGCGCCAGCACGGTCCGCCCGTTTCCGTACATAGCCGTTCACCGCACCTTCCCCAGCAGCACATGCGTGCGTTGTCCGGCGCATGTGTCATTCCACGCCGAACCCGACGGAAAACTTTCGTTCACCGGTGCGCAATGTCAGTTGTGAGGACGCGCCTCGAAATGCACAACGGCCCCAGAGTCAACTGCCCCCGCAACCCTGTGGCTGCCGTTTCCACTTCCGCGAGAATCGCGATCAATCTTCACCGTGGATGAACTTCCTGGCAAGCACCCGAACGTGTCAGCTGACGCGGCCGATGGTGGGCACACGCGACTACGCAAAGTCAACCAACGTGCGAGCATTTCGACGCTGTTCGACCGGACAGCGGTATTCCGCTCACCCGAACGCCCGACCGCTAATAGTGGCCAAACACCCGTTCGCACCAGCGACAATCAGCACGAAGATGACGTACTCTTGGCCATCGCATCACCGGACGCTGCTGCGGCCAGGAGGAGAAGCAGTCATCATGCCCGGTACTGAGACACGGTTTCCGGTATACGATCTGATCTCGCCCGAGAAGGGCCGGGACCCCATTTCGGAACTCCGCGAACTTCGCGAGCGGACGCCCATCGCCTGGGTTCCCGTACTCGACGCCGCTCTGCTCACCCGGCATGCCGATATCGTCAGCGTGCTGAAAGATCACCGGATGGCGCCCGCCAACCTCACGCAGGGCATGCGACTGCTCACCCCGGAGCAGCAGGCCGAGCTGATGCCGCTGCGCAGGGCCGTCGAGAAGTGGATGGGGCACACCAACAGCGCGGACCACCAGCGATTCATCGGGCTGCTCAAGCGCTATTTCACGCCGGCCATGGTGAACCGGCTCCGACCGCGGGTGCGCGAGCTGACGCACGAACTGCTCGACGCGGTGGAACCGAAGGGGCGCATGGATCTGGTCTCCGACGTCGCGTATCCGTTGCCCGCCGCCGTCATCGCGGAAATGCTCGGCGTTCCGCCCGACAACCGGAAGCAACTGCTGTCCTGGTCGGCCGACATCGCGGCGATCGCCGAAATCGTCAGCTACGACCGGCTGGCGGCCTGCCAGCGCAGTTTGCTGGCGATGCAGGAGTACATGCTGGAACTGGTCGAGGAGCGCCGGAGTTCACCCCGGGATGATCTGATCAGCATGTTCGTCGCCGCCGAGCGGGAAGGCGTGGTGGACGAGCCGGAAATCCTGTCCAACTGCGTGATGCTGCTCTTCTCCGGGCACGAGACGACCGGCGGGCTGATCACCAACGGACTGGTGCAGCTGTTCGAGAACCCGGATCAACTCGAACTGCTGAAATCGAATCCGGAACTGACGCCAGGGGCGGTTGAAGAAATGCTGCGGCTGGCCGGACCGGCATCCATGATCACCCGGTTCAGCACCGAGCCCGTCGAGGTCGCCGGATATTCCTTCCCAGCGGGGCAGCAGTTCCTGCTGGCGCTGAGCGCCGCCAACCGGGACCCGGAAGTGTTCCCCGACCCGGATCGGTTCGACGCCACGCGGACGCCGAACAAGCACGTCGCATTCGCCACCGGCCTGTTCCACTGCCTCGGCGCGGCGCTGGCGAGGATGGAAGGCGACGAGTTCTTCCGCATCCTGCTCTCCCGCTTCCCGAACGTCTGCCCGGGTTACGACGAGCCGGCCTGGCAACCGGTGTTCCTCATCAGCCGCCGCCTGAAGACCCTTCCGGTCAACCTGTTCGGCAACGACGCGCCTGCCGTCAGCGACGAACACCACGCGGCCGCGAACTGACACTGGCGCACGAAAGGGGTGGGCTTCCACATTGGGGAGCCCCCACCGCCCCGGCGTGGGGCGGTGGGCGGCGGGGATCAGAACTCGAAGACCGCGCTGGTCTTGGCCTTCATCGTGCAGGGGTTGGAGAACGTCTCCTCGGCGCTGAAGGGGTTGCCCTTCCAGCGGCCTTCGGCCTTCACCGTCACCGGGTCGTACTCCATCGTGCAGACCCTGGCGTTCGGGGCCATGCGGCGGAAGTCCCCGTCGACCGCGTCCAGTTGGTCACAGGCCAGGCTCGCGTGGGCGTGCGTTCCGCCCGCCGGGTGACAGGTGAGCAGCGCCGTCCGGGTTTCCGACCGCGTCGTCAGCGTCAGGTGCAGGACGCTGGAGTCGTCCGCCGGCGCCGCTGTTGCGGCCGCCGGGAACAGGGCGGTGCCGAGGATCACGGTCGCTGCGATGGATGTGCGGATCAACATTCTCGGTTGCCTTCCGGACAGAGGGGATGGCGCAACACCGACGTCGCGTTGCGCGTGGAGTGCGTTGACCCGTCACGGCGGTGCGCGGTCCGCGTCGGCGTGCTCAACTGCTCCGCGCCGCGCGAATCGCACTCACCGAACGGGCTTGGAAAGATTCGGCAGAAGCTCGTGCCGACCCGCCATGGTGCGGGTACCCAGGGAACGTAATCCACTACCCGGAGTAGTTTTCGTTAGCCCAATCCGGTGAGCTTCGACGACAATGAGCAGTCGGCGACGTCAGTTTCGGCAGCGGGGCAGCGACCCCGCGAGCATCACCGCAGAATCACGTCCTCGGGCACCGGCGCGTCGGTGCTGAGGGCGTCGAAGAGCTCGCTCGCCCTCTGCTTGTGCCACTGGTGGGCGGAGCTGTCGGTCACCGGGACCGTCGTGGTCACCACCTCGCCGGACGAGATGCCCCGCATGGCCCAGGCCAGCGACAGCAGGTCGCCCAGACCGTCGGACTCGAGCATCGTCAACGCCGACGCCCCGGCGTCCGCCAGCTGGTAGGTGGCGAACGGGTTGACCAGGGTGCCGAAGCTCGACGCCTCCGACGCCAGGGCGCCGATGAACCTGCGCTGGTTGGCCACGCGGTCCAGGTCGGAGCGCGGGGTGGCCGAGCTGTAGCGCATCCGGACGAACGTCAGCGCCTGCGCCCCGTCCAGCTCCTGGCACCCGGCCGGCAGGGTCTGACCGGTCTTGTCGTCGTGCATCTGTTGGTCCAGGCACATCTCGACACCGCCGACCGCGTCCACCATCTGCGCGAAGCCGCCGAAGCCGATCTCCGCGTAGTGGTCGATGCGCAGGCCCGTCGCCTGCTCCACCGTCCGGGCCAGCAGGTGCGGGCCGCCGATCGCGAAGGCCGCGTTGATGAGGTCGCGGCCGTGGCCCGGGATCGGCACCTGCGAGTCGCGGGGGATGCTGACCAGCGTCGGGGCGGTGGAGTTGTCCGGCAGATGCGCGATCAGGATCGTGTCGGTGCGCTGGCCGTCCGCGTCGCCGACGTGCAGCTGCTCCGCCGTCTCCGGGTCCAGTCCCTCGCGGCTGTCCGAGCCGACGATCAGCCAGTTCGTGCCCGCGCCCGCCGCCGGGCGCCCCGGGTAGTCGGGGAAGGCGTCGATGCGGTGGATCGCCGCGTCCGCGTGGAACCACAGCCAGCCGCCGAACACCAGCGGGAACAGCAGGACGACAAGCAGCACCGCGACGATCACCCGCCGACGGGAACGCCGCGGCGCGCGGGCCGGAGTCTCCGGGCGCGGCGCCGCGGCACGCGTCGCAGGGCGCGGCGCGCGGGCGCTCCAGTCATTCCGGTACTCATCGGTGTTCATGCTCAAAAGACGCCCCGCCCGCGCGCAGGTTGCTTCCCGCGCCCCTTGCGCAGCACAGCATCCCGGGCACTCTGCCTGGGCACCGGGGCCGGGTCCGTCCGGGGCGGGCGTAACCTCACGTCATCGTGGACGAAGCGATGGCGGCACCCGAGGCGTTGGTGGCGGGGTGGGCGGAGCACCGGCCGGCGGTGTTCGGCGTGGCGTACCGGTTGTTGGGCAGCGTGGCCGACGCGGAGGACGTCGTGCAGGACGTGTGGCTGCGCGCCGCGGGCGCCGACCTGGGCGAGGTCGCCGACCTTCGGGCGTGGCTGGTGACCGTGGCCGCGCGGCGCGCCTACGACATCCTCAAGTCGGCGCGGGTGCGCCGGGAGAGCTACGTCGGCCCGTGGCTGCCGGAACCGCTGCTGACCGGTTCGGACGCCTCCGAACCGGTGCTGGTCGACGAGTCGGTGGGCACGGCGATGCTGCTGGTCATGGAGCGGTTGAGCCCGCCGGAGCGGGTGGCGTTCGTGCTGCACGACGTCTTCGGCGTCGAGTTCGGCCAGATCGCCGAGGTGCTTGGCAGCTCACCGGCCGCAGCCCGCAAGCTGGCGTCGCGGGCGCGGCGGCGCGTCACCGAGGAGCGGGAGCCCGCGCCGCTGACCCGGGCGGAGCGAGAACGGCTGGTCACGGCCTTCCGGGCCGCCTACGAGACCGGGGATCTCGCCACGCTGGTGTCGCTCATGCACCCGGACGCCGTCTACACGACCGACGGCGGCGGGCAGGTCCACGCCGCGCGCAAGCTGATCCGCGGTGGTCAGCGCATCGCGGGGGTGCTGGTGCGGGTCGGTCGCCGCTGGGCGCCGAACCGCATCGACCTCGTCGAGGTGGGCGGCGAACCGGCGCTGCTGTTCCACCGGATGGGCCGGGTGTTCGCGGTCGACACGTTCGACTTCGCCGACGGCCGGATCATCGCCTACCGGCGGGTGCTCAACCCCGAGAAGCTCACCCACCTCCAGGCGGTCACACCCGGATAGGTCACCTCGTCTCCCTGGCGAGAAACCCACCGAACGGGGAGAGGACACGATGGCACGCCTGAACATGTCCGAAGCGGCACCGGAACCGTACCTGGCGTTCCGTCAGGCCGACGGCGCGATTCGCAAGGGCCCGCTGGCGGAGAAGGTCCGGGAGCTGGTGAAGCTGCGGGTGTCGCAGGTCAACGGCTGCGTCTACTGCGTCGACAAGCACGCCGCGGAGGCGCGGCGCAGCGGGGAGACCGAGGACCGGCTCACACACCTACCGGTGTGGCGGGAGTCGGAGCTGTTCGACGAGCGGGAACGTGCCGCGCTGGCCTACGCCGAGGCCGTCACCACACAGCGCCACGTCGACGACGAGCTGTGGGACGAGGCGCGCAAGCAGTTCCCCGACAAAGCGGAGCTCGGCCACCTGGTCGCCCAGGTGGCGCTGATCAACGCGCTGAACATGCTGGGCGTGCCGCTGCGGATGAAGCCGCCGCGGCACTGACCGGGGCGGGGGAGCGGGCGCCCGCTCCCCCGCATCAGCGGAACTCGTCAGCCACGACCGCCCGGCGCGGGGCGGCCAGGCAGCCGTCCTAAGCTAGTGGGCCGTGACGAACCCCCAAGGTCCCGGCCATGCGGGTTTTCCGCCCGGGCAGCCCGGATTCCCGACCGGCGGCACCATGAAGCGGCCAGGCTCGCTGACCGCTGCGCTGCTGATCGCGATCATCGCGCCCGTCCTGGCGATCGTCCTGCTCGCGGTGAACTTCCTGACCACGCTCGGCTGGCTCAACAGCATCATCGACGGCAGCATCAACAAGACCAACGGCGAGTCGTCCACGGACGGCATCCGCACCGCCGCGGAAGGCGCCGTCGTGGTGGGCACGGGCGGATTCATCGCACTGCTCGTGCTGTTCCTGATCTGCACCGTGCTCTGGGTGGTGTGCGGCATCAAGATGCACCGCGGCAGCAGCGGCGCGCGGGCTTTCCTGACGGTGCTGGGAATCCTGTGGCTGGTGTCCGGCGTCCTCGGACTCATCGGCGCAGCGCTGGGCATGGGCGCGCTGCGCAGCTACATCGAGCAGTCCTATGACATGGGGATCCCGACGTCGTTCGACCTGTGGGGCTACGCCCAGGCCGGTGTGGCGGTGCTGGCGATGACGGTTTTCCTGATCCTGGCCTACCTCCCGGCCTCGACGAACTACCTCAGGGCCGCACGCCGCTGACCGGCTGGCCGATTCCGCTACCGGTCCGTCTCCCGGACGTACCGGTAGTGGTCGCGGGCCAGGCGACCCAGGTCGCGCAGCACCGGGCGGACGATCCCCGCACCCTGCTGCGGTGACATGTCCGACGCCGCAACCGGTTCCTGCAAGCGCAGCAGCCGGTAACCGAGTGACCGGGCATGCTGGTACTCGGCGATGCCCAGCAACACCGTGGTGACCAGCCCGAAGATGTTCAGCGCGAGCCACAACGCGAACGGAACGTTCTTGGTGTCGCCCTCGACGAACTCCTGGATGCTGATCGACACCGCGAACACGGTGCCCGCCAGCGGCGCCAGCAGTGGGTTGACCTCGCTCATCCACAAGCAGGTGCGCACGGCCCAGTAGAACGTGCAGACCACGAACGGCACGCACCACAGCAACGCGAGGACGCCCAGCAGAACCAGCGGCAACGCCAGCAGACCGGTCGGGAAGGCGGCGACAACGGCGATCAACACCGCCACGCAGCCGATGATGATCCCGATCGGCAGCGGAATGGCCACGACCAACGCGACCACGGCCCGCTGGACCATCCGCACGAACCCCTGCCACAGCTGCGGCCCGTTGCCGTTGCGCCGCGCGTCGAGCGCCAGCAGGATCGGCAGCGGCGTGATGAACACGGCAAGCCCGATGGTGGCGAGCCCCTTCGTCGTCAGGTCCCAGGCCAGATCCACCGGGCCCCGGAATCCGACCGTGGTGGCCACGACGACGACCAACCCGGCCACGGTGCGCCAGAAGCCGAGCCGATCCAGCAGGCGATCCCGCGGCAGCGACCCGACTTCGGGCTTGAACAGGTATCTGGCTGTCAACCACGGCATGACCACCACGGCGAACATTCCCGGCTGGGTCTTCGTCGCAGTGGTGGGTGCGGGAGTCCGCTTTCGCGGCACGACGCGGGCGAACGGCTTGGCGATCCCGCGTCCCACGACCGCGAAGAACGTGCCGACAGCTGCCGCGATGCCACGCATCCGCCGCCAGCGGCGCGGCGCTTCGGGCCGCACGACAGCGCTGTCCTGCGGCACCGGGTCCGGCCCGCCGCGAATCCGGAAGCCGACCACCCGCGCCCGCCGGAACTCGAATGCCGCGAGCACCAGCATCCCGGCGACTCCGCAGCCGAGCAGCACCAACCACCAAACCAACGGCACGCCCTTGGCGTCGAGCTCGGCCATCTCCTGGCCGGCGATCAGCACCGTCAACGAGACCGAACCGATCGGCCCGAGCAGCGGGTGGATCTCGCCCAGCCACAGCCCGGACCTCGCCGCCCAGTACACGGCGCAACCGCCGAAGAGGGGAAACCAGACGAAGCCGATCAGTACCCCGATGCTGCTGGTGAGCGCGTTGCCCTCGGCGTCGGAGTCGGAGATGACTGTTCTGCCGTCCTCATAGCGGGTGACGGTGGTGCCGTCCGCGTTGCGCGTCTCCTCGTAGTGGGTGGTGGTTCTGTGGCCGTTCTCGTCGTAGGTGATCTCGACACCGTGCTGCACCGACGGGGTTTCATGGGTGCAGGCCCACACCACCAGCAACGATAACGCGATACAGACCGCACCGAGCGGCAGCCGCCACAGCATCCGCGGCGCACCCGGCAGCAACGCGCGCCGACGACCGGATCGCGTCACCACGAGCAGCACGACGAACAGCACCGGAGCGAGCAACACGGCAGGCAACCAGAGGTGCTTCAGGACGCTCCACGAGTCGGCGAGCACGTCCCTCGGCTGCCGGAAGTCAACGGTCGCCAGCGTCACCACCAGCACGGCGAGCAGCGCCCGCGACGACGACAGCAGCGTCAGCTTCCGGTCTCGGACCCGTTCACCGGTTTTCGGCTTGAGCAGGAACCGCGCCGCCAGCCACGGTGCGACAACGGTCAGCACCACCCGCTTGGCCTGGTCCTGCCAGCTCTTCCGCTGGACGAACCACGGCTGCGGCGGCGGAACCGGGTAGTGCTGCGGCGGATACGGCTGCCACCCCCTCGGCTGCTCGACCACGTACCCCCGATCGCTGGCTCTTCGCGGTTGCCGATCGGCCACGCCGCCACACTGGCATCACGACCATGGATCGGGAACACACGAAGATCGCAATCACCCGATCCGACGACTCACTGCCTGTGGGGCAGACACGCCAGGTGCGGACGTGCATCGGTCTGGGGGGCTGGATCGGGACGTGAACGCGGCTCAACGTCGATCACCGGTTTCCGGGCCGGCGAGGAAGTCAATCCTGGGCCATGTCCACGAAGCGGCTGTAGTGCAGCTGGTGGGCGACCGTGATGGTGGCCGTCGGACCGGCGCGGTGCTTGGCCAGGATCAGGTCCGCCTCGCCCATGCGCGGGTCGTCCCGCTCGAAGGCGTCCGGTCGGTGGATCAGGATCACCAGGTCCGCGTCCTGCTCCAGGCTGCCTGATTCGCGGAGGTCGGCGAGCTGGGGCTTTTTGTCGGTGCGCTGCTCCGGGCCTCGGTTCAGCTGGGAGATCGCCACCAGGGGGACCTCGAGTTCCTTGGCCAGCAGCTTGAGGTTCCGGGAGAACTCCGAGACTTCCTGCTGGCGGGACTCGACGCGCTTGCCGGAGGTCATCAGCTGCATGTAGTCGACCACGACGAGCCGGATGTCGTGGCGCTGCTTGAGCCGCCGCGCCTTCGCGCGGATCTCCATCATCGTCAGGTTCGGCGAGTCGTCGATGAACAGCGGCGCCTCGCTGATCTCGCTCATGCGCCGCGCCAACCGGGTCCAGTCGTCATCGGTCATCCGGCCGCCGCGCATGTCACTGAGCCGGATCCGCGCCTCTGCGGACAACATGCGCATGACGATCTCGGTACGCCCCATCTCCAGCGAGAAGATGACGCTGCCCATCCCATGCTTGATCGAACACGACCTGGCGAAATCCAGTCCCAGGGTCGACTTGCCCACACCCGGTCGCGCCGCGACGATGATCATCTGGCCGGGGTGGAGACCGTTGGTGACGGCGTCGAGGTCCGCGAAACCCGTGGGGACGCCCTGGGATTCGCCTCCGCGGGAGGCGATCGCGTCGATCTCGTCCATCGTCGGCTGGAGGAGTTCCTCCAGGGCCGCGTAGTCCTCGCTGGTGCGGCGTTCCGTGACGTCGTAGATCGCCGCCTGCGCGCGGTCCACGATCTCCTCGATCGCCGCGCCCTCGGCGCCGTGGTAGCCGAGCTGCACGATGCGGGTGCCCGCCTCCACCAGGCGGCGCAGGATCGCCTTCTCCGCGACGATCTCGGCGTAGTAGCCCGCGTTCGCGGCTGTGGGGACCGTGGCGATCAGGGTGTGCAGGTACGGGGCGCCGCCCACCTTGAGCAGTTCCTGGCGGCGTTCCAGCTCCGCCGAGACGGTGATCGGGTCCGCCGGCTCGCCACGGCCGTAGAGGTCCAGGATGCAGTCATAGATGGCCTGGTGCGCGGGCCGGTAGAAGTCGTTGGGACGCAACACCTCGACGACGTCGGCGATCGCGTCCTTGCTGAGCATCATGCCGCCGAGCACCGACTGCTCCGCGGCCAGGTCCTGCGGGGGCTGCCGTTCGAAAGTGCCGCCGTGGGCTCCGCCGTCGCTGGCGAAGTACGGATCTTCCCGCTCGTCGGGCACCGCCACCGGACCCCGTCACCTCCTCCGGCGCCGAGTCGCACACCATCACGCGCAGTGGGCACGCCGCACGCGCGCGAAGCTAGATCGCCCGCATGGAGCAGGCAAGTCAAGCTGTGGACAAAGCTCGGGACAACTTGTGGATAGCCTGCGGTCAGCCTGTGGACAACTCACACGAGCCTGCTGGGCAGCTGGGGATAACTTGGGGACAACTCATGTTGATCACCGAGAAACCCCAGGTCAGCCCGTGTGCAACGGCTGTGGAAGAAATTCGTGGAAAACTCCCGGCGTGTTGCGCGCCCCGGCGTGTCGGATCAGCCGGGCAGCGCCTCGGTGCATGACCGCGGGTGCCGGTGCCGGACGCAGCATCGTCCACCCCTCACCCGAATGCCGGGGTGGACGATGCTGCGCGTGGAAAACCGGTGCTACCGGGTCACTGCTCGCCGGCGACCCGGACGCTGACCGCGGCGGTCACGTCCGGGTGCAGCTGCACGTCAACGACGTGCTTGCCCAGCGACTTGATGTGGCCGCGCAGGCTGACCATGCGCTTGTCCAGGTTCGGACCGCCGGCCTTGCGAACCGCGGCGACGATGTCACCGGTGGTGACGGAGCCGAACAGCTTGCCCTGCGGGGACACCTTGGCGGTCAGCGTGACCGGGCCAAGGTCGAGCAGCTGCTGCCGGAGCTCGCGGGCGTGCTCGAGGTTGCGGACCCGGCGGGCCTCCTGGACCCGGCGGATCGTCTCGATCTGCTTCTGCGCGCCCTTGGTGGCCACGATGGCCAGGCCGCGCGGCAGCAGGTAGTTGCGCGCGTAACCGTCCTTGACGTCGACGATGTCGCCCGACTCGCCGAGACCGGACACGTCAGCGGTGAGGATGATCTTCACGACGTGGCTCCTTTCCGGGTCAGCGAGCGGTCGAGGTGTAGGGCAGCAGCGCCATCTCGCGGGCGTTCTTCACCGCGATGGCGACGTCGCGCTGGTGCTGGCTGCAGTTGCCGGTCACGCGACGGGCACGAATCTTGCCGCGGTCGGAGATGTACTTCCGCAGCAGCGTCGTGTCCTTGTAGTCGATCTGCGCCGCCTTGTCCTTGCAGAAAACGCAGACCTTCTTCTTCGGCTTGCGCACAGGCGCCTTGGCCATCGGTCTTCCTCCTGAACGAAAAAACTCTTGAGCGTGGTGCCGCGATCAGAACGGCGGCTCGTCGCTGAAGCCGCCACCGGAACCAGCGGGCGGCGCGGAGCCCCACGGGTCGTCGACCGGGCTGCCCGCCGGGCCACCGAAGCCGCTGCCGCCCCGGCTCACCTTGTTGACCTTGGCGGTGGCGTATCGCAGGGACGGCCCGATCTCGTCGACCTCGAGCTCGACGACGGTGCGCTTCTCGCCCTCCTTCGTCTCGAAGGAGCGCTGGCGCAGCCGGCCCTGCACGATCACCCGCATGCCGCGGGTCAGCGACTCGGCCACGTTCTCCGCTGCCTGCCGCCAGATGTTGCAGCGCAGGAAGAGGGCCTCGCCGTCCTTCCACTCGCCGGTCTGGCGGTCGAAGATCCGGGGGGTGGACGCGACCGTGAAGTTCGCGACCGCGGCGCCGGACGGGGTGAACCGCAGCTCCGGGTCGGCGGTGAGGTTGCCGACCACCGTGATTACCGTTTCACCAGCCATGACCTGGGACTCCAGTCTGGTCGTTAGCGGTTCCGGGCCAGGTCAGACGGACGCCTGGGCGCGGGCCTTGGCGGCGCGAGCGGCCTTGCGTGGCTCGGCGACCTTGCGCAGCACCTTGGTCCGCAGGACCGACTCGTTGAGGTTCAGCTGCCGCTCGAGTTCCTTGACGGTGGCCGGCTCGCTGTTGACGTCCAGGACGACGTAGATGCCCTCGGCGTGCTTGTCGATCTCGTACGCCAGCCGGCGGCGGCCCCAGACGTCGACCTTCTCGACGGTGCCACCGTCGTTGCGGACAACGCTGAGGAAGTTCTCCATGGACGGAGCGACGGTGCGCTCGTCCAGGCTCGGGTCCAGGATGACCATGAGCTCGTAATGACGCATGGAGACCACTCACCTCCTGTGGACTCACGGCCACGGACTCTCCGTGGCAGGAGGGTCGTCGCGTCGACGAACTGGACAAGGCTAGCAAGCAGCCCCGACACCGCCGGCAGCGCCCCGCCCTGGCGAGTCGGCGAAAGCGCCCGGATTTACTGGCGGCGGAGGACCCAGCTGCGGATGAGGCCGGCGGTGACCACCGCGAGGGAGATGGCCGCGATGAGCACCGGGGCGGCCACCCGCTCGGTCACCTCGGTGGGCAGGGCCTCGGCCCTGCCGGCGGCGCGGATCTCCTCCTGCTCGCGGGCGCGCTGCTGGCGGGCGAGGTCGCCGAGGTCGGGCGACAGGCCGGGCACCTGGTCGTGGCTGGCCGGCGCCCACGGCGGGACGGCACCGGGCGCGGAGCGCAGGTCGGGCGGCAGGACGCTGATCGCGGCGGGGGCTGCGCTGCTGGGCGCCAGGCCCGGGGTGGGCGTGCTGGGCGGCGCCGCGGGCGGCGGGACAGCGGCCTGGCTGGGCGGGACAGGGGCCTGCCTGCTGGTCGGCGGGGCCGGGGTGTGCTGGGGCGGCGGCGTCGGCCGGGGCTGCTCGGACGTGGGAGGTGACGACGGTGCCTCGGCGGGCTCGGCGCGCACGGTGAGGGCGTTGCCGAGGCTGACGAGGTTGGTGAAGTGCCAGGTCACGGCGTCGACCTTGGCGGCGGGCAGGCCGATCTCGGCCAGCCGCGGACTGGCCGCCTCGGCAATGTCCCGACCCGAGTAGAAGGTGCGGCCCTCGGCCGCGGGCCCGAGCGGGATCGGCGGCAGCGCCGCGAATCGCTGGGCGGCGTCATCGGCAGGGCCGAAGGCCAACGGCATGGCCAGCAGCACCGCGTCCCGGACCTTGGAGTCAAGCGTCGACGGGGCGATCGCGACCAGTTGGCCGACCTCGGCCCGGACGACCGCCAGCGGCTGGTCGACGACCAGGGTGTCGGCGGCGGTCGCGGTGCCGGCCCCGAACAGGGCGCCGGCGGCCATCACGAGCCCCACGAGTCCCGCGGCCACGGTACGGCCGAGCGGCTTCACGAGAGGATTCCGCCTCGATCGATCACCCATGGCTGACCTCCCCGCTGCGGACGCGACGACGATGATCACTGTCTCAAACATCAATAACGCACGAACACCGCCATTGGTGAGACCCGCGCCGCGGTCCCGACAGGTGGGACTCGGCGGCCGGGCCGGGAGTCCACACGCGCCTCTAGACTCGCGGACATGCGTATCGGCGCCCACGTTCGCGATGACGATCCGTTGACCGCCGCCGCGGAGTGCGGTGCGGAGGTCGTGCAGTTCTTCCTGTCGGATCCGCAGGGCTGGAAGGCGCCGAAGCCGCACCCGCTGACCGAGCAGCTGCGCACCAGCGAGCTCGAGGTGTTCATCCACGCGCCGTACACGATCAACGTGGCGTCGCTGAACAACCGGATCCGCATCCCGTCGCGCAAGCAGGTGGTGCAGCAGGCGAAGGCCGCCGCGGCGGTGGGGGCCCGCGGGTTGGTCGTGCACGGCGGGCACGTGACGAAGGACGACGATCCGGCCGAGGGCGTGGCGAACTGGCGCAAGATGTTCGAGCGGCAGGCCACCGAGGGCGGGTTCGAGGTGCCGATCCTGATCGAGAACACCGCGGGCGGGGCGAACGCGATGGCGCGGCGGTTCGACGCGCTGGCCCGGTTGTGGGACGCGGTCGGCGAGTTCGGGGCGGGGTTCTGCCTGGACACCTGCCACGCGCACGCGGCGGGTGAGGAGCTGCTGGGCGTGGTGGACCGGGTGAAGGCGATCACCGGGCGGATCGACCTGGTGCACCTCAACGATTCGCGGGACGAGTTCGGGTCGTCGCGGGACCGGCACGCCAACATCGGGTCGGGGCAGATCGATCCGGACCTGCTGGTGGCGGTGTGCGAGAGCGCCGGGGCACCGGTGGTGGTGGAGACGCCGGCCGAGGGGCAGGCCGCCGACATCGCGTTCCTGCGCAGCAGGGTTTCGTGATCCGCCGGATGCGCCGCGGGCTGACGCTGTCCGGACTGGTCGCGCTGTGCATGTTCACGGCGTTGGCACTGGCGCTGGGGTATGCGAACAAGGCGCGGTGCACGGGACCGGACTTCGACGAGTGGGGACGTTCCGAGCCCGCGTACCAGGAGCGGGCCTACGGCGACGTGTGCTACTCCGACATCCAGAACCTGTGGATCGGTCGGGACATCGATCGGCACGTGTTCCCGTACGTGCACGGGGGGATCACCGCTGACGGGTCGCTGTACGGCGGGGTGGTCGAGTACCCGGTGCTGACCGGGGTGCTGATGTGGCTGGGGGCGCTGTTCGCGCGCACCGATGCGGGTTTCCTGGCGGCGTCGGCGTTGTTGATGGCGCCGTTCGGCCTGGCGGTGGCGTGGTGGTTGGGACGCCTGAGCGGGTGGCGTGCGCTGGTGTGGGCGCTCGGTCCGCCGTTGGTGCTCTACGCGTTCCACAATTGGGATCTGCCGGTGGTGGCGTGCGCGGTGGCCGCGGTTTACGTGGTGCACCGCTGGACCTCGGTGTCGTTGCCGCGGCGCGCGACGGTGGCCTCGGTGTTGTTGGGGCTGGGGTTCGCGCTCAAGCTGTACCCGGCGATCTTCGTGCTGCCGCTGGCGCTGTACGTGTTGACCGGCGGCGCGGAGGGCACGCGGCGGCTGGACGTGCGCGGGGCGTTGCAGGTCGTGGGTGCCGCGGTCGGCACGGCGGTGCTGGTGAACCTGCCGTTCGCGGTGGCGGGGTTCGGCGGGTGGCTGGCGTCGTTCGAGTTCCAGGCGCGGCGGCAGGTGGATGTCAGCACGAACTCGGTGTGGTACTGGGGTTTCCGGCACTGGACCGGGGATGAGGGGTTCCAGGCGGCGATGGGGGTGGTCTCGCCGCTGCTGGTCCTGCTGTCGTTCGCGGTCGCGTGCGCGGTGGGGTGGCTGCGGTACGAGCGCAGCGGGACCTATCCGTGGATCCAGGTGTCGGCGGCGATGTTGTGCGGTTTCCTGCTGCTGCACAAGGTGCATTCGCCGCAGTACACGTTGTGGTTGCTGCCGTTCTTCGTGCTGCTGGCGGTGCGCTGGGGCTGGATCGTGGCGTACCTGGTGGCGGACGCGGCCATGGGCATCAGCATCTTCCGCTGGTTCTACCTGTACATGACCGGTGCGCCCAGCGGCGTCCACGACGGTTTCACCGCGCAGGCATTGATGATCGGCGTGTGGGGGCGGGCCGCGCTGCTGGTCGGCCTGTTCGTCGCGTTCCTGGCCGCCCCCTCCACCGTGGACGACGTCGGTTCCGGCGCACGAGGAACCGGACGGCGCTCGGTGACACCCGCGCCCCAGCCGCTCGGGTGAGGGACACCCGCCTCCTGCAGGGTGCCCCTCACCCGCTCGTCAGAACACGGACTCGTCGAGCTCCATGAGGGAGTTGTCGGCCGCCTCGATGATCGTGCGGCGGGCGGTGAGCTCCGGCAGGACGTTCTTGGCGAAGAACCGGGCCGCGGCCACCTTGCCCTGGTAGAACGGCTGGTCCTTGGCCGACGCACCGCGGTCGAGGGCGGCCAGCGCCACCTCGGCCTGGCGCAGCAGCAGCCAGCCGATCAGCAGGTCGCCCATGCTCATCAGCAGCGTCACCGCGTGCTGGCCGACCTTGTAGATGTTCTTGGCGTCCTCCTGGGAGGAGGTCAGGAACTCGATCATCGTGCCCAGCATGCCCTGCGCGTCCTGCAGCGCCCGGCCGACCAGGGCGCGCTCCTCCTTGAGCCGCTCGTCGGCGCCCTCGGCCTCCAGCGTCGCCTGGATCTCGGCCGCGACGTGCCCCAGGGCCGCGCCGTTGTTGCGCACGATCTTGCGGAAGAAGAAGTCCTGCGCCTGGATCGCCGTGGTGCCCTCGTAGAGGCTGTCGATCTTGGCGTCGCGGATGTACTGCTCGATCGGGTAGTCCTGCAGGTAGCCGGAGCCGCCCAGGGTCTGCAGCGACAGGGTCAGCATCTCGTAGGCGCGCTCGGAGCCGACGCCCTTGACGATCGGCAGCAGCAGGTCGTTGATCTGCTCGGCCTTGCTGAAGTCCTCGCCGGAGTGCTGGGCCTGGGCCACCTGGTCCTGGAAGCTGGCGGTGTAGAGGTACACCGCGCGCAGGCCCTCGACGTACGCCTTCTGCAACATCAGGATGCGGCGCACGTCGGGGTGGTGGGTGATGGTGACGCGCGGGGCGGTCTTGTCCGCGGCGTTGGTGAGGTCGGCGCCCTGCACGCGCTCCTTGGCGTAGTCCAGGGCGTTGAGGTAGCCGGTGGACAGGGTGGCGATGGCCTTGGTGCCGACCATCATCCGGGCGTACTCGATGACCTGGAACATCTGCGCGATGCCGTCGTGCACCTCGCCGAGCAGCCAGCCCTTGGCCGGGATGCCGTGCTGACCGAAGGTCAGCTCGCAGGTGGCCGAGGCGTTGAGGCCCATCTTGTGCTCGACGTTGGTGACGAAGGCGCCGTTGCGCTCGCCAAGCTCACCGGTGTCGGTGTCGAAGAGGAACTTGGGCACCAGGAACAGGCTGAGGCCCTTGGTGCCGGGCTTGCTCTCCACGCCGGGGCCCTCGGGGCGGGCCAGGACCAGGTGCATGATGTTCTCGGTCAGGTCCTGGTCGGCGGAGGTGATGAACCGCTTGACGCCGTCGAGGTGCCAGGAGCCGTCCTCCTGCTTGATGGCCCTGGTACGGCCGGCGCCGACGTCGGAGCCCGCGTCGGGCTCGGTGAGGACCATGGTGGCGCCCCAGCCGCGCTCGATCATCAGCTTGGCCCAGCGGCGCTGCTCCTCGGTGCCGTTGCGCCAGAGGATCGTCGCGAAGCTGGGGCCCGCCATGTACAGGTAGATCGGCGGGTTGGCGCCGAGCACGAGTTCGGCGGCGGCCCACACGACGCTGGGCGGGGTGCCGTAGCCGCCGAGCTCGTCCGGCAGGCTCAGCCGCCACCACTCGCCGTCGACGATCTGCCGGTAGGACTTCTTGATCGCCTCGGGCAGGGTCACCGAGTGGGTCGCGGGGTCGAACTGGGCGGGGTTGCGGTCGCCCTCGACGAAGGACTCGGCCAGCGGACCGGTGGCCAGCTCGTTGAGTTCGGCGAGCACGCCCCGCACGGTGTCCTCGTCGGACTGCTCGAAGGCGCCCCTGCCCAGCTGGTTCTGCACCTTGAACACCTCGAAGAGGTTGAATTCGAGGTCGCGGACGTTGCTCTTGTAGTGGCCCATCGAAAGGCTCCCTCTTGCGCGCTGCTGCGGGCGGGCCCAGCTCGCCGGACGCCCAAGCCCTTACTCGTCGGTAACAAGAGGATATTACCTAGCGGTAACTTCTGCCAAGGCGACTTTGCCCACGCCACCCGCTTGGCGCCGGGTGGCTGGTGTCACTCGGCGCGACGTGGCGGAAATTCAGCGGCGCGCTGTCGGCCCTCACCCCTACAGTTGCGCTGACAAACCCGGCAGAACGCCCGACGGAGGCTCGGATGACCCCGACAGCCGTGCGCGCGGAGGGCCTCGTGAAGACCTTCGGCGACCACCGCGCCCTCGACAGCGTGGACCTGGAGATCCCCACCGGGCAGGTGCTGGGCCTGCTCGGGCCCAACGGCGCCGGCAAGACCACCACCGTGCGCATCCTGACCACGCTGCTCAAACCCGACGCCGGGCGCGCGTTCGTCGCCGGGCACGACGTGCTCGCCGAACCGCAGGCGGTGCGCCGCTCGATCGGTCTCTCCGGCCAGTACGCGGCCGTCGACGAGAACCTCACCGGCTACGAGAACCTCTACATGGTCGCCCGGTTGTACGGCATGTCCCGGGCGGACTCCGCCGCGCGCGCCTGCGAGCTCATCGACCGGTTCCGGCTGCGGGAGGCCGCCGACCGGCCGTCGAAGACCTACTCCGGCGGCATGCGGCGGCGCCTCGACCTGGCCGGTGCCCTGGTGGCCGCGCCCGCGGTCGTGGTGCTCGACGAGCCGACCACCGGCCTCGACCCACGCGGCCGGCTGGACACCTGGAGCGTCATCGGCGAGCTCGTCGCCGACGGCACCACCGTCCTGCTGACCACCCAGTACCTGGAGGAAGCCGACCAGCTGGCCAACACCATCGCGGTCATCGACCGCGGCCGGGTGATCGCCAGCGGCACCGCCGACCAGCTCAAGACCCAGGTCGGCGGGGAACGCCTGGAACTCGTCGTGCAGGACCCGGCGGACCTGCCCGTGGTGACGCGGGTGCTCGGCGACGTCGGCTCCGGAGCACCAGAGCCCCACGAGCAGCTGCGCAAGGTGGTCGTCGCCGTCGACACCGGGCCGAAGGCGCTGGTCGAAGCGCTGCGCCGGCTCGACGTCGAGGGCGTGGCCGTGCACGACGTCGCGCTGCACCGGCCAACCCTGGACGACGTGTTCCTCGGGTTGACCGGTCGGCGCACCGAGGAGCAGGAGGACCGACCGTGACCGCGCTCGCCGCGAGCATGCGCGACAGCAGCGTCGTCGCGTGGCGCAACCTGATGAACATCCGGCGCAACCCGGACATGCTGCTGTCCAGCACCGCCCAGCCGATCATGTTCGTGCTGCTGTTCGCCTACGTCTTCGGCGGCAGCCTTGGCGGCGAGGCGTACCGGGAGTTCCTGATCGCCGGGATCTTCGTACAGACCGTCGCGTTCAACAGCGCGTTCACCGTGATCGGGCTGGCCAACGACCTGAACAAGGGCATCGTGGACCGGTTCCGCTCGCTGCCGATGTCGCGGGTCGCGGTGCTGCTCGGCCGCACCTCGTCGGACCTGGTGGTCAGCGTGCTGACGGTCGTGATCATGTCGCTGTGCGGGCTGGTGGTGGGCTGGCGGATCCGCGGCGGCCTGCTCGACGCGCTGCTGGCGTTCGGCATCCTGCTGCTGTTCTCGTTCGCGATGTCGTGGGTGGGCGCGTTCATCGGGCTGCTCGCCCGCAGCGTCGAGGTGGCGCAGAGCGCCGGGCTGCTGTGGCTGTTCCCGGTCACGTTCGTCTCGTCGGCGTTCGTCCCGGCGGAGTCGATGCCGGGGCCGCTGCGGGTCTTCGCCGAGTGGAACCCGATCACGGTCACCGCGGACGCGCTGCGCCAGCTCTACGGCAACCCGCTGCGGGTCACCGGACCGCTCCCGGACAGCTGGCCGGCGCAGCACGCGGTGCTGTACTCGATCGTCTCCGCCCTGGTGGTGCTGGCGGTCTTCATGCCCCTGGCGGTCGCCCGCTACCGCCGGGTCGCCAGCCGGTGACCCACCCCGCCGGGCGCGGCGTCACCGTCGAGCGGGTGGTGCGCGGTGGGAATTTCGCTTGACCCTCACGTCGCGTGAGGCCGCACGCTCGGAGGCCGAGGAGGTGAGGACCGGATGAACTACTCGGTCGGCGAAGCGGCCCGGATCGCCGGAGTGACGGTGCGGACGCTGCACCACTACGACGAGATCGGCCTGCTGACGCCGAGCAGCCGGACCGCCGCGGGCTACCGCAGCTACTCCGACGAGGACCTGGACCGGTTACGCCGGATCCTGTTCTACCGGGAGTTGGACCTCAGCCTCGACGACATCGCGACCATCCTCGCCGACGGTGACGCCCACGTGCACCTGAAGCGGCAGCGCGAGCTGCTGCTGGGCCGCATCGAGCGGTTGCAGCGGATGGTCGCGGCGCTGGAACGCGAACTGGAGGCGAACTCGATGGGAATCAGGCTGACGCAGGAGGAGAAGTTCGAGGTCTTCGGCGACTTCGACCCCGACGACCACGCCGAGGAGGTCGAACGGCGGTGGGGCAACACCGACGCCTACCGGCAGTCGCAGGAGCGGATGTCCCGCTACACCAAGCAGGACTGGAAGCGGTTCATCGCCGAGCAGAAGGACATCACCCGACGCCTGGCGGAGGCCAAGCGGGCCGGTGCCGCCCCGGACGGTGAGCGGGCGATGGACCTGGCCGAGGAACACCGCCAGCACATCAACCGCTGGTGCTACGACTGCGGCTACGACCTGCACCGCTGCCTCGGCGACCTGTACGTGTCCGACGAGCGCTTCACGGCGCACTACGAGGAGTTCGAACCGGGCCTGGCGGAGTACGTCCGGGCGGCGATCCACGCCAACGCCGTCCGCGCCGCCGCCTGACCGGCACGCGCACCGCGGTGACGGATCGCCCCGCACGAACCCGAGGCGCGTGCGGCGCGGCGCCCGGCAGCTCCGGGACGAGGTTGCGTGGCCCGGGCAGGAGGCCGCGCGTGGCCCCGGCGGCGACCTCGGTGGACATCAGCGCGTCGACTACCCTCGCGGAAGTCACCCGGGGTCGCGGGGTGTCCGAGGGAGGGATCATGAGGTCCGCTTTCCCCGCGGAGCTGCGCGGGGTCCGCACGCCGCGGGCCCGGGCACCGTGGGACGTGCTCGCGGTCGTCGCCGTCGGCGGCGCCATCGGGTCGCTGCTGCGCTACGGGGCGGCGCTCGCGTGGCCGGGACCGTGGTCGACGCTACTGGTCAACGTGGTCGGCTGCCTGGCCGTCGGGGCCCTGATGCACGTCATCACCGAGCTCGTCACCACGCACCGGCTGGTCCGGCCGTTCGTCGGCGTCGGCGTCCTCGGCGGGTTCACCACGTTCTCCACCTACGTCGCCGACGCCGTGCACCTGGTGTTCGACCACCGGCCCGCCCTGGCCCTGGCGTACCTGGTCGGCACCGTGGTGGCCTGCCTCGCCGCCGTGGTCGCGGGCATGGTCGCCGCGCGCGTGGCGTCCCGCGCGTTCCGGCGAGGTGAGCGGTGATGCGGCTGTCCGGGAAAGCGCTGCGCCTGACCGCGATCGTCGGCGAGAACGACACCCACCAACACAAACCGCTGTACCACGAGATCGTCCTGCGGGCCCGGCGGGCGGGGCTCGCCGGGGCGTCGGTGTTCCACGGCGTGGAGGGCTTCGGCGCCTCCTCGGCGATCCACACCGCCCGCCTGCTCTCCCTCAGCGAGGACCTGCCGGTGGCCGTGGTGATCGTCGATGACGAGTCGCGGGTGCGAGCGTTCCTGCCAGAGCTCGACGAGCTGGTCACCGAGGGCCTGGTGCTGCTCGACGAGGTCGAGGTGATCCGCTACGCGGGACGGGAGCCGCGGTGACGTTCGCACTGGTCGCGCTGGGCGGGGCGATGGGCGCCTGCCTGCGGTTTCTCACCGACCGCTGGGTCCAGGCCAGGCACGACACCGGGTTCCCCTGGGGCACGCTGGTGGTCAACGCCGTCGGCTCGTTGCTGCTGGGCCTGCTCACCGGCGCCACGCTGTTCGGCGCCCCGGCACCGACCGCGCTCGTCGGCGTCGGCTTCTGCGGCGCCCTGACCACCTTCAGTACCTTCGGCTACGAGAGCGTCCGGCTGCTCACCGACGGCGCGCGCCTGTTCGCGGTGCTCAACGTGGTCGGCTCGGTGCTGGCCGGGCTCGGGTCCGGTGCGGTCGGCGTGGTGCTGGCCGCGGCGATCTGGGGTTGAGCCGTCGCGCTGCCCCGGGCCACGCGCAGCGGGAGAATCGCGGCATGGCAGGGGGGAGGGAAACCTCATGAGCGACACCACGATCATCAAGGTGGACGGCGCGCACTCGCCGCGCGGCGCACTGGGACAGTACTACCTGGCCGAAGGGGTCGGGCTGGCCATGCGGCTGTGGCGGGACGAACCGCCGGGCATCGACAAGCCGTCCACGACGCGGGACTACGAGACCGCGGGCTACGTGATCAGCGGCCGCGCCGAACTGCACAGCGAGGGCCAGACGGTGGTGCTGGAGCCGGGCGACTCGTGGGTGATCCCGAAGGGTGCCGAGCACCACTACAAGATCCTGGAGACATTCACCGCCGTGGAGGCCACGCACCCGCCGGCGCAGGTCCACGGCCGCGACGAGAAGTCGAGCTGATGCCCGCAGTGGAGGTCATCGAGACCTCGTCGCTCGGTGACCGTAGCTACCTGGTCAGCGACGGCGAGGTCGCCGCCGTGGTGGATCCGCAGCGCGACGTGGACCGGATCTTCGCCGCGGCGGGCAGGTCGGGCGTGCGGATCACGCACGTGCTGGAGACCCACATCCACAACGACTATGTGTCGGGCGGCCTGGAGCTGAGCCGGTTGACCGGCGCGGAGTACGGGGTGGCCGCGGCCGACCGGGTGTCCTTCGCGCGACGACCGCTGCTGGAGGGCGACGTGGTGGTCGTGTCGCCGGCGTTGCGGTTGCGCGTGCTGGCCACCCCCGGGCACACCTTCCACCACCTGTCGTACGTGCTGGAGGACGCCCGGGGCGCGGTCGGGGTGTTCACCGGCGGGTCGCTGCTGTTCGGCACGACCGGCCGCCCCGATCTGCTCGGCCAGCACCACAGCGTGGAACTGGCCCGGCACCAGCACGCGTCGGTGCGCAAGCTCGCCGCCGTGCTGCCCGACCACGCCGAGGTGTGGCCGACGCACGGGTTCGGCAGCTTCTGCTCGGCGGGGTCGGTGTCCGGCCGGGCGGCCACCGTGGGCCAGCAGAAGAAGGTCAACGCCGTGTTCCGGCTCGACGAGGACGAGTTCGTCGAGCAGACCCTGAGGTCGCTGGACGCCTATCCCGCGTACTACGCGCACATCGGTCCCCGGAACCGGGCCGGGCCGGAGCCGGTGGACCTGCGGAAACCGGAGCGGGTGCGGCCGAGGGAGCTCGTGCGGCGGCTGCGGGACGGCGAGTGGGTGGTGGACCTGCGGTCGCGGCAGGCGTTCTCCCGGGCGCACCTGGCCGGGGCGGTCAGCCTGGGCCTGGACGGCCCGCTGGCGACCTGGCTGGGTTGGGTGATCGACTGGGGTTCGCCGCTGACGCTGATCGGCGAGACGCCGGAGCAGGTCGCGGCGGGGCAGCGGGAACTGGTGCGCATCGGTGTCGAGGGCGTCCGGTCCGCGGTCGGCCCACCGCACGACCTCGCGGCGGATCCGAGCCTGGTGCGTAACCTGCCGCGCGCCACGTTCGGCGATCTCGCCGAGGCCGGGCCGGGAACGGTGGTGCTGGACGTGCGGCTGCGCCGCGAGTGGCGCAGGCGCCACATCCGCAACGCCGTGCACATCCCGCTCTTCCAACTGCGCGAGCGGGCCGATGAGCTCGGCGACGGGGTGGTGTGGGTGCATTGCAGCGCCGGATACCGCGCGGCGTTCGCCGCTTCGCTGCTGGCCCGCACCGGCCGCGAGGTGGTGTTCGTCGACGAGGAGGACTTCACCGCCGCGCGCGACGCCGGACTGCCGCTGGTCACCGACCTCTAGCCGGGACCGCGGGACCTTCATCGATCTGGGCAGCCGGCTGATCCGGCCTACACTCACAGAAACCAGAGCGCTAGGCGAGTGCGGGTGGTCGCCATGGCACGCCGGCGGGTGGGCAGGCTCCCCGACGACCTGACGAGTTTCGTTGGCCGCCGTGGGGCCATCACGCAGGTCAAGAAGCTGGTGTCGGATTCCCGGCTGGTGACCCTGACCGGGATGGCCGGGGTCGGCAAGTCCCGGTTGGCGCTCCGCGTCGCGCGGGACCTGCGGCGTGCCTTCCCCGACGGCGTCTGGCTCGTGGAGCTGGCGCGGGTGCTGGAGTCGGACGGGCTGGCGCGCGTCGTGCAGGACGGTCTGGGGCTGCGGGACCGGCAGACCTCGTTGCCGGAGCAGGACCTCGCCGAGCAGGTGACCGACAAGCGGATGCTGGTCGTGCTGGACGGCTGCGAGCACCTGGTGGCCTCCTGCGGGCCGCTGGTCCGGGATCTGCTGGCCGCCGCACCCGAGGTGCGGGTGCTGGCCACCTCCCGGAGGCCGCTGGCGATCGCCGGTGAACGGGTGTGGCAGGTGCCGCCGATGCTCATGCCGCGCGTGGATCGGCGGGGCCGGGTGGTGCACAAGGCCATCGGCTACGAGGCGGTGGAGCTGTTCGCCGACCGGGCCGCCGCCGTGCTGCCCGACTTCGCGGTGACCTCCGCCAACGAGGAACTCGTGGTGCGGTTGTGCCAGCAGCTGGACGGTCTGCCGCTGGCGATCGAGCTGGCCGCGGTGTGGATGCGGACGCTGTCGGTGGCGGAGATCCTCGACCGCCTCACCGACCCCTACCGCCTGCTGACCCTCGGCGACCGCAGTGCCCTGCCGCACCACCGCAGCCTGCGCGCGGCGATCGAGTGGAGCCACAACCTGTGCTCGCCGCGGGAAAAGGTCCTGTGGGCGCGGTTGTCAGTGTTCTCCGGCGGGTTCGACCTGGAGGCGGCCGAGGCGGTGTGCGTCGGCGACGGGGTGAGCGCCGACGACGTGTTCCTCGGCGTCGCCGGGCTGGTGGAGAAGTCGGTGCTGGCCAAGGAGGAGCAACACGACGGGCCCACCCGCTACCGGCTGCTGAAGACGATCCAGGAGTTCGGCCGGGAGCGGCTCGGCGGCGGAGCCGGAGAGTTGGCGCTGCGGCGCCGCCACCGCGACCACTACCTGATGCTCGCCGAGCACCTGGACGCCGAGTGGCTCGGCCCGCACCAGGTGGAGTGGCTGGCCCGGCTGCACCAGGACCGCGAGAACCTGTGGGGCGCCCTGGAGTTCTGCCGCACCGAGCCCGACGAGAGCCACGAGGGCCTGCGGATGGCGGCGGCGCTGCGGTTCTTCTGGGTGGCCGGTGGATCGCTGCGGGAAGGCCGCTACTGGCTGGACGAGGCGCTGGCCGTGTCGGTGCAACCCGGGCAGCAGCGGGCTCGGGCGCTGGCGGTGGCCGGCCTCATCCGCGTCCTGCTCGGGGACACCGAAGCCGCCGCCGAGCTGATCGGAGAGGCCCGCGCCGTGGCCGAGCAGGTGGGGGCCGACACGGTGGTGGCGGTGCTGCCGCACATCGCGGCGATGCTGGAGCTGGGCCGCAATGATCACGATGCCGCGGCGGAGCTGCTGGGCGAGGCGCTGGCCGGCGGGGAACTCGTGCGGCATGACGGGATCGCGCTGCTGAGCCTGCCGAGCATGGCGCTGGCGTCGGTGTTCCGCGGCGACAACGCGCAGGCGGTGCAGTACTGCGAGGAGTGCCTGGAGATCTGCGACGAGCACGGCGAGCTGTGGTGCCGCTCGTGGGCCGAGCTGCTGCTCGGGCTGGCCTGCTGGCGTCAGGGCGACCACCCCGCGGCCATCGCGCACCTGCGGGAGTGCCTGCGGCTGAAGAACCTGTTCACCGACACGATCGGCATGCTGATCGCCGTCGAGGTGATCGCCTGGGTGGAAGCCGCGCGGGGGCGCGCGGCGCGCGCGGCGCGGTTGCTCACCGCGGTGGCCCAGCTGTGGCGACCGCTGGGCAGCTACCTGTTCGGCGTGGCGCAGTACCGCGCCTGGCACGAGGAAGCCGAGGCGCGCGTGCGCCGCAAGCTGTCCGCAGCGGACCTGCGGCAGGCGCAGCAGCGCGGCGCGGAGTACACAATGGACGAACTGGTGCGCCTGGTGCTCGGCGAGAGCCGCCCGGAGCGCCCGCCCGATGCGGCGGTGCAGCTGACACCTCGCGAGCGCGAGGTGGCGCAGCTGGTGGCGCAGGGCCTGTCGAACCGCCAGATCGCGGAGCGGCTGGTGATCTCCAAGCGCACCTCGGACAGCCACATCGAGCACATCCTGGCGAAGCTGGGAGCAACCTCCCGAGCCCAGATCGCGGTGTGGGTGGCCGAACAATCCTGACCACCCCACCGGGGTGCGCTCGCACGACGGCCGAGGCCCGGCCCGCCGGCGCAGCCGGTGATCACGCAGCGCAGTTCCGGGGGGTGTCGGGTCGCCGGGGGTCAGGCGGTGGCGCGGAGGGTCGCCTCGGCGCAGGCCCGGCGGGTGGCTGAGACGACGACCTGCCACGGCGGGACCGGGCGGTCCGCTCGGTCGACCCAGCGCGCGTCGTCCGGCGGTGGCAGCTCCAGGCGGGTGCCGGGGGCCACGACGCGCACGTCGCGGAGGTCCGCCGGCAGGTCGCGGCGACCGTCGGCCTGGGTGAACAGGACCCAGTCGGTGCCGTCGACGAGCACCGGGCCGGCCTGCAGGTGGATGGTGAGCACCCGGTGGACCCGGGCGGCGAGTTCAGCCGGCATACGCAGAGCACTGACGCGTCCGCCGACGATGAGGGTGGTGCGATCGGTACGGGGGTCGTGGTCGACCCACCATCCGTAGGAGCGGTACTGGGCGCTGGTGTTCATGGTCTTGGGGGGTAGACGGGCCGGTTGTCGGAAGGGGCGGGGGCATACGTCAGCGAGGTGGGTGTGGCGGCGTCCGGTGCCGCCTCGTCGGACGGGTGGCACCCACCTCGCTGCTGGGAGGGCCGGACAACAAGCAGCTGGGGCGATTGCTGCTGCCCGGTCGCTGAGAGCAACCTCCTCCCCTCTTCTGTTTCGAATGGCGACTGAAGCTCCCGGCGGCCGCTCCGCACCGGGTCGGCGGGGTGGGCCGCGACCGACTCGGTGGGGTCGCTGTCGGACCGCCAGGTTCCAGTCTGGTCGCGGAGTCCGCGGCGCTGCGTTCTCCGGACGTGTCGAAAGCATGGACCAAAGCCCCTGGTGGGGGGAGCGGGGCATGTACCGATACACATACCTATGTCCGCAGCACAATCACCCATTTGGGGGTCCCGACACACGTGCAGAAGTCGCAGTCGGTTACCCCGGATCGGCCCGCGGACTCCCTACCCTCAACGCAGTCCAAACACCTGAGCGAGGGGAGCGATCATGCGCACGGTCTTCATCCACGGCGAGGTGGAGCGGTTCGACGCGGTCCGCGGCGAGCTGATCGAGCGCTTCACCCGCGCGCGGCCGGGTCCGGAGTACGCCGAGCTTCTCGCCTGCCTGCTGGACGACAAGTTCGGCCGGGACGGCCTGCTGGCGTGGTGGAGCGAGGAGGAGCTGGAGCGGTTTCTGGTGGAGGTGGTGCCGCGCCGTCTGGTGCTGCCCCGGTGGTCGGCGGCCCGCGACTTCCTGCACGACTGGCTGGGCTTTCTGGCCGACGAGGGCCTGCTGACCTCGCCGGACCCGCTGGCGCGGCTGCACGACGCGGTCGAGCGGGCGGTGCCGGACTTCCTGGCGGCAATGGCCGAACCGAGCGCGTGGGGGCTGGAGAAGTTCTGGCGCACCACGATGTGCGAGCTGGGCGTGCCCCCGGGGGATGCGCCGGCCGTCACCGCCTTCTTCACGTCGGTGGACGCGGGCGAGGTGGAGGTGGACGGCGAGCTGCTCGAGGAGATCGAGGCCCGGGAGGCGAATGGCCTGGACCAGCCGGCGCTGTGGCTACCACCGGTGGAGCTCGCCGAGGAGGAACCGCACCGGACCGTCGCGGCGCGCGCCCCGATCGTCGAGCGGATGCGCACCGTGCTGGCCTGGGTCGGTACCGGGCGCGATCCGTCCGATGTGGACGAGCTGGCGGCGGCGCTGGGGCTCGGCGCGGACGAGGCCGATCTGCTGCTGGAGTGGGCCGAACGCGCGGGGCTGGTCCGCTCGGCGGGCGACCTGCTGGTGCCGACGCTCGTCGCCGAGCCGCTGCTGGCGGAGCCGGAGGTGCTGTGGATGCGGCTGTGGCAGCGGTTCGTGCTGGTGGACGACGTGTTCCGGGAGCAGTTGGCCGAGCTCGGTGACGAGGAGGATGCGCTGCCGGAGATCGTGCAGGCGGCGTTGAGCGTGCTGTACGGGCGGACCGACGCGGTGCCGGTGGACCTGGTGGTGAGCGTGGCCTGCGATCTGCTGGGCGGTGACGTGGACCGCGAGGTGGTGGCCGGGGTGCTGCGCCGGGTGCTGGCGCAGTGGGAGGCGATGCTGGCGGTGCGCGGCTTCGAGTCGCCGGAGCACGGCCGGGTGGTGGAGTTGCTGCCCGCGGGCGTGTGGGCGGCACGGGAGTCGTTGCGCGCCTTCGGGTTCCGGGTGCCCGCAGTGGATGATCTCGTGCCTTGCCCGGCGGAGCTGCTGGCGGTGGTGCTGCTCGACACGCCACCGGACGTGCAGAAGATCATGGTGCCGTTGTGGATCGACCACCGGGGGACGGCGCAGGCGGCCGCGGAGCTGACCGCCCTGCTGCGCCGCGTTGACGACCCGTCGATCCGCCTGGCGGCGCTGGCGCTGCTGGAGCACACCGGCCCGGACGGCGAGGCTGCGGTGCGGGACCTGGCGGAGCACCCGGTGGCCGGGCCGGCCGCGCGCGTCTGGTTGCAGTCGAGGCCCGGCAACGCGGAGACGCTCGTGCGCCCCGGCGACGAGCTGCGGTTCGCGCTGGACGGCATGGCCGCCGCGATCGAGGAGGACACCACGGCGTTCGTGGCGGAGTTCGCGCAGCGGCCGGACGCGGAGCAACTGGAGCTGATCTCCGACATCGCGGGCACCGAGCACAGCAGCGCGGCGGCGGTGCTCGCAACACTCGCCGACGGCCACCCAGACGAGCGCATGGCAACCGCAGCGGAGTCCGCCATAAGCCCCTGACACCAGGGCGACCTGCCCATTTCAGGCAAATGCGGAAACACCCCACCGGGTGACGAACTCCCAGCTTTGGAGCATCAAAATCGGGAGGCTTCCGGGCCGGGGAGGTACTCGTCGGGAGTCCCGCCGGGGCAGGTGCAGAGGGGGCACCGGGGTCACAACACCGCTGGACAACCTGGGCAATGCGTTTCGGGGCCTGTTGGGAAGAACTTTGCGAGAATTCGCCTCGGTCTTGCAAGGTGTTCACTCTTCGTTGATCGTGCCTTACGCTCCATTCCATTTCTCGATCACCTTGGGAGGTTGGGGTGGCACCACAACCGGGCGAACGTCGACTGCTGCCGCTGCTGTCGGGCGCGCGGGCGCGGGTGACCTGCCGGTACCGCTGCGGCGACCAGTGCGCCGAACACCCACCGAACCCGTCGGCGAATCCGTACTTCGGTGACGTGCTGCAGAAGGTGCTGGACCGGCGTGGGTTGCTGCGCGCCGGCGCGGTCGTCGCGGCCTCCGCCGCGGTGCTGCCCGCGCTCGGCTCCCGCCCCGCCGCCGCGGCCGGTCGCCCACCGGGCCTCGACTTCACGCCGGTGCAGCCCAACAGCCTGGACGCGGTGGTCGTGCCGGAGGGCTTCCAGCAGCAGGTGGTGATCCGCTGGGGCGACCCGATCCTGCCCGGTGCGCCGGAGTTCGACTTCGACAACCAGACCCCGGAGGCGCAGGAGCGGCAGTTCGGCTACAACAACGACTTCTGTGCGCTGCTGCCGCTGGACGGCAACCGGCGGCTGATGGTGAACAACCACGAGTACACCTCCGAGGAGTTCCTGTTCCGCGGCTACGACCCGGACAACCCCACCGAGCAGCAGGTTCGGGTGGCGTGGGCCGCGCACGGGCTTTCCGTCGTGGTGCTGGAAACCGGCGACGGCGCGCCGAAGGTCGTGCTGGACCGGTTGAACCGGCGAATCACGTTGAACACGCCATTCGAGCTGCGCGGCCCGGCGGCCGGCAGCGACCTGCTGAAAACCTCGGCCGACCCGACGGGCACGCGGTCGTTCGGCACGATGAACAACTGCTCCGGCGGCGTGACCCCGTGGGGCACGATTTTGTCCGGCGAGGAGAACATCCACTTCTACTTCGCCCACGCCGACCAGGTCACCGACCCGGTGACGCAGCAGCGGCTGGCCCGCTACGGCATCAAGGGCGGGGCCACCGAACGCAAGTGGGAGCGCTTCGACTCCCGCTGGGACCTCACCCAGCAGGTCAACGAGCCGAACCGGTTCGGCTGGATCATCGAGGTCGACCCCTACGACCCGGAGTCGACGCCGGTCAAGCACACGGCGCTGGGCCGCTTCAAGCACGAGGGCGCCAACATCCGCGTCGCCGACGACGGCCGCGTGGTGGCATACCTGGGCGACGACGAGAAGTTCGAGTACGTCTACCGGTTCGTCTCCGACGGGCGGATGAAGCCGGGCCGCAGCGCGCACGCCCGGCGGCACAACATGTCGTTGCTGGACTCGGGCACCCTCTACGTCGCGAAGTTCACCGGCGACAGCCCGGGCGAGATCGACGGCACCGGCACGCTGCCCGCCGACGGCGAGTTCGACGGGGTCGGCGAGTGGATCCCGCTGGCGCACAACGACACGAGTTTCGTGCCGGGGATGACCGCCGAGGAGGTCTACGTCTTCACGCGGCTGGCCGCCGACCAGGTCGGGGCCACGAAGATGGACCGCCCGGAGGACGTGCAGCCGCACCCCAAGACCGGCCGCGTCTACTGCGCGCTGACGAACAACTCCGATCGCGGTGCACCGGGCAAGGCCGGTGCCGACGAGGCGAACCCGCGCAACAGCAACAAGCACGGCCAGGTGCTGGAGCTGGACGACGACCCGGCGGGCACCCGCTTCGCCTGGCGGCTGCTGCTGGTCTGCGGTGACCCGAAGGACCCGGCCACCTACTTCGGCGGGTTCGACAAGTCCCAGGTCAGCCCGATTTCGTGCCCGGACAACGTGGCGTTCGACCGGCACGGCAACCTGTGGATCACCACGGATTCATCGGGGGCGCTGGGGACGAACGACGGCCTCTACGCGGTGCCCCTGGAAGGCCCGGAACGCGGCCATGTCATGCAGTTCCTCAGCGTTCCGCGCGGGGCGGAAGCCTGCGGCCCGGTCATCGAGGACGGCCTGGTCATGGTGTCGGCCCAGCACCCGGGTGAGGTCGACGGGGCCAGTGCGGACAACCCGGTCTCCCACTGGCCGGACGGCGGCGACTCCCAGCCCCGCCCCTCGGTGGTGGCGGTCTGGCGCTGACGTCCCGGGCCCCTCGTTCTACCGGTCCGGCCTGATGGGGTGAATGATGCGGGTGGCGACGGACCGGAGCTTGTCGGGGTTGGCGACGTTGTGGATGGCGGTGATCCTGCCGCGCTCGTCGAGGTCGAGGCTGAGCGTGGCGATCACCCGCCCAGCACCGCTGAACACGACGCCCGGGGCGCCGTTGAGGTCGACCACTTCGGCGGCCATGTCGGCGGGTGCGATGCCCTGGTACGGGCGGGTCGCGACGCCCGCGAACCAGGCGGCCACCCGCTCCGCGCCGATGACCGGGCGCATGGCCTGGCGCACCTTGCCGCCGCCATCCGTCCACAGCGTGACGTCGGGCGCGAGCAGTTCCATCAGGGTGTTGATGTCGCCGCCAGCGGCGGCGGCGACAAACTGCTCGGTGACCTCCCGTTGCCGGGCGCGGTCGACGTGGAAGCGGGGCCGCCGCGAGTGCACGTGCTCGCGAGCGCGGCGTGCGGCTTGGCGAACCGCGTCCTCGGAGCGCGCGACGGCGTCGGCGATCTCGGCGTAGGTGAAGCCGAAGGCTTCCTTCAGGACGAACACCGCGCGCTCCAGCGGGCTCAGGGTTTCCAGCACCACCAGCAGCGCCAGGGACACCGACTCCGCGGTGGTGACGTCGTCGGCGGTGTCGGCGCTGGTGAGGATCGGTTCGGGCAGCCACGGGCCGACGTAGGTCTCGCGCCTGGCCTGGGCCGAGCGCAGCCGGTCCATGGCCACGTTCGACACGATCCGCACCAGGTACGCCCTGGGGTCGGCGACCTGGGACCGGTCGGCCGCCGACCACTTCACCCAGGTGTCCTGCACCGCGTCCTCGGCATCGGCGGCGGTGCCGAGGATGCGGTAGGCCACCGAGAACAGCAGGTTGCGGTGTTCCCGGAACGGGTCGGGGCCGGTCATCGGGTGTATCGGCCGCCACGGCGCCAGGCGAACGAACCCGACGACGGCATCGTTCGCATCCACCGGAGCGACGGCCAGAACGCTGAGCTCACCGTCTCCTTGTACCAGGCGGCCGACCGACCGGTGAGGCACCACCGCCTGGGGGAGTTGTCGGGGCGAGTGAACTGCACGACCGCGTCGCGGCGGCCCAGGCTCACCGGGATGTGGATGTAGCCGAACCGGAACGCCTTGGGCCGCTTGCCGTTCAGCTCTCGCACGATCGACGCCGCGGCGTGCACGCCGGTCGGTATGCCGCTCTGGCAGGTGCCGTGCAGGATGCCGTAGCCCTGCCGGATCGCCGCCGCGTCGCCGATGGCGTAGACCTGCGGGTGCGACACCGACCGCAACGCGGCATCGGTGACGATGCGCCCCCGCTCATCGACCTCCAGTCCGGCCGCCGCGGCCAACGGCGACACCCGGACCCCGCTGGTCCACAGCACCAACTCCGCCGCGACGCTCTCGCCGCCTGCGAGGTGCACCGAGTCCGGCAGCACCTTGACGATCTCGACACCGCTGCGCACCCGAACCCGCAACCGTTCCAGCGCCGCATCCAGGTGTGCCTTGGCGTTCGACCCCAACATGTGCCCGGGTTCGCTCCGCCCCAGCAGCACGACGTCGAGCTCCGGGTGCTGCTCGGCGATCTCGGCCGCGGCTTCGACGCCGGTCAGCCCGCTGCCGCACACCGCGACGGTTCCGGTGCCGAGCTCGCCCAGCCGCCGCGCCAGCAGTTCGGCTCCGCCGGCGCTGTCGAGGGTGTGGGCGTGGTGGTCGACGCCGGGGACGGCGGCCGTGTCGGTCACCGCACCCAGCGCGTAGACCAGCGTGTCGTAGGCCAGAACGCGTTCGTCGTCAACGCGGACGGTCTGCGCGGCGGCGTCGATGCCGGTGACCCAACCGCACACCAGCTCCACCCCCGTACCTTCGAGCAGTTCCGGGATACGCAGGTCGGCCAGCCGCTGCCCGGATGCGACCTGATGCAGCCGCAGCCGCTCGGTGAACCGCTCGCCCGCGTTGACCACCGTGATCCGCACGTCCTGGCCGCGCCTGGTGCGAGCCGCCAGACTCACCGCCGCCGTCAACCCCGCATACCCAGCACCGAGAACGACGATCTCGTGCATTGCCGTGTCCTTCCTGCCGTGCCTGACGACAACCACCAGACGAGGCAGGGAGAATCACCCGTGAACTCAGGTGACGAGGGTCACATCCGGGACGTCTTCGGTTCCTTACCGGCCCTCGTCAGAGGTCGAAGGTGCCGCGCTTGACCGCGTCGAGGAAGCCCCGCCACCGAGCGGCGGACACGGCCAAGTGCCCACCATCCCGATCCTTCGTGTCCCGGATCCCCACAACATCATCGCCGAGCCCGATCTCCACGCAGTTGCTGCTCGGACCGCTGTAACTCGACTTTCGCCAGATTTCCATGGTTACCAGTCACCTCTGCGCATACTTCTTGATCAGCGTGACGCTGGCGGATTCGGAGAGCGCACGACTGCGCAAGTCCTCGAAGACCTCGCTGAGTCCCGACACTAGCTCGCGATCGTGTCCCAGGTGACCACCAACAGCGTGCTCTTGGTACACGGCGGGCGGCCAGGTTCCAGACGGGAAGTCGAGCAATACGAAGGCACCGGTCATGGAGTTGTGCAGCCCAACATCGAACGGGAGCACCTGGATCGACACGTTCGGCCGTTCCGACATTGCGACCAAGTGCGCGAACTGCTCCTCAGCCAACGACTTCTGGTACGCGCATCGCGCGAGCGCCGCTTCAGAAATGACCGAGATGTACTCCAGCGGCGGGTCGGCGATGAGCCGTTCCTGCCTCTTGAGCCGCAACGCGACCTGCCGCTCCACTTCCTCGGGCGCTGTGACGTGAGAGCCCAGTAGGTGGATTGCCCGCGCGTACGCCTCGGTCTGGAGAAGTCCGGGCAGGATCTCCATCTCGAATGTGCGCAGCCGCGACGCGTCGGTTTCCAGGCCAACGTAATCCTGGAACCAGCTCTGCAGCCGATACCTCGACCACCAGCCCCGCTTGCGAGCACCCTCCCGTGCCTCTTCGAGCGACACCCGGCGCTCTTCGGCGAGTCCATAGTGGTCCATCAAGAGCCTCAGCTCCGCCTTCGACGGCGCGGTCCGGCCGTTTTCCATGTGCCGCACCTTGGCTTCCGAACAGCCCAAGAGCTCAGCGATCTGGTAGGCAGAGATTCCCTTGGCGTTGCGGAGTTTCCGGAGCTCAGCGCCCAGCATCTTGCGCCACATGGTCGGGCTAGCCATAGGGCGAAGCGTAGCCGTAGCCGATGATCACTCAACTGTGCGATGCCGGATTTGATCGATAAGCAATACCGTTAAAACGGGATCGATCAAGTGGAGGTTCGGATGTTCGAGGCGGCAGGGGTGGACTGGTTCTGGCGGCCCGTGGGGGTCGGGCGACACGGGTTCTCGGTGGCCGCGAAGCGCGCTGATCCGCACGCGGTCGTCACCTCGTTCTGTGGCGTGGAGGTGGAGGCGTGGCAGGTGCAGCGCCTCCCACCCGAGACCGAGTGGATCAACGAGGACACCTGCATGGACTGCTGGCGCCGGATCAGCGCCCGTTGGGACTGACCCGCGCCTCTAGCCGGGTCCGGCGAGTCCCCTCCCCGCGCCGGACCCCTGTGGTGGCCGGGCGTCCCCCGACCTCGCGCCCGGCCACCTCTCACTTCGCCAGCAGGGGAGAAGGACGTCATGCGCCCGTGATCACCTGGTGGCGGTGTAGAGGTCGGCCCAGGACTCGGCGGTCAGGTCTCTGGGCAGCGGCGGGAGGCCGCGGAGCCGGTGCCCGGTCACGTTGCGCACCACCTCCGCCAGGCCCCGGCCGCGGCCGGTGAAGACCGCACCGACAAAGCGCTGGTACCTCTTCACCTCGACCAACGGCAGCAACGGGCGCGGGCGGCGGTGCACCTTCAGCACACCGCCGTCGACCGCCGGGACCGGGCGGAACGAGCTCGCGCGAACCCTTCCGCAGCAGCGGAACTCGTACCACGGGGCCCACTGCGCGGTAAGCATCGTGCCGCCGGTCGACCGCTTGCGCGCCACCTCCCACTGGAGCAGCAGCACCGCCTCCGACCAGCCGCGCAACGCCAGCAGGCGGCGCGTCATCGCCGTGGTGATGCCGAACGGCAGGTTGCCCACCACGACGTGCGGCTCCGCTGGAAAGCGGAAGGCGAGCATGTCGCAGCGGACCACGCGGGCCTGCGGGCACGTTTCCCGCAGCGCACCGGCCCAGTGCGGGTCGAGTTCGACGGCGGTGACCGGGCGCCCCGTGCCGAGAAGTTCACGGGTCAGGGCCCCGCGTCCGGCGCCGAGCTCCACGATCGGCAGCGGTGACGGATCGAGCAGGCCGACCAGGCGGCGGACGACACCGCGGTCGACGAGGAAGTTCTGGCCGAGTTCGCGGCGCGCGCGGTCGCGCGCCGATTTCCGGCGGGAAGACATGGTGACTCCTGCGTTCGCGGACCGGTCGGGAACCGGGCCCCCGCAGGCGCAGTGCGATCAGCGCGAACCGCGCGTCGGGGCAGCCCGGACGCGGACGGCGGCGCGAGGAGAGGTCCGGCGCCGCCTAGGCGGAACGCGGACGGAAGTAGAAAGCGAAAGCAGCATCACTGGCCATGCCGGAGAACGTACTTACGCACGCCCCACGACCGAAACCGAATTTTCTTGCCGGCTCGCCCAGGCCCCCCGAAGGACGGCGCATCCCAGTTCCGGCAGTGTCGGGAGGTTCCAACCTTGCCTGGACGGGTCCGGGTGCACCTGCACGTCCGTCCTCGCTGAACCCGGTCAGCGCACGCCTCGTCGGCGTCGAGAACTCTGCGCCACCTGTTCGGACTCTGTTCACCTGCGCGTCCTGGACACATCGCCTGATCGGCTTAGCTTCCGGGTGTTCCCGACGAGCACCTGGAGGTCCGCTTGTCTTCCCGACCGGACAGCGGGCGGGTCGTCCCGCTCCCCCTTCTCGCCCACCACTCGGCGAACCGCGCCTCGGTCACCTGCACCTACCGCTGCGGCAACGCCTGCGCCCACGAAGCACCCAACACCTCGGCCAACGCGTACTTCGGCGACATCGTCGAGAAGGTGCTGAGCCGCCGCGGCGCGCTCAAGGCGGGCGGCGCCCTCGCCCTGGCCGTCGGCGGCACGGCCGCGCTCTCCGGAACAGCCGCCGCGGCCCCCGCCCCGGCCGCGCGCGGTAGTCGCCCGGTGCCGGGCACCGACTTCACCCCGGTCGCCCCCAACACCCAGGACGCGGTGGTCACCGCCGAGGGCTACCAGCAGCAGGTCGTGATCCGCTGGGGCGACCCGGTGGTGCCGGGCGCGCCCGAGTTCGACATCCACAACCAGACCGCGGCCGCGCAGGAGAAGCAGTTCGGCTATAACAACGACTTCGCCGAACTCGTCCCGCTCGACCCGGCCGGCAACGAGAACCTGCTGGTGGTGAACCACGAGTACACCACCGAGACACACATGTTCCCCGGCTACGACGAGAACAACCCCACCGAGGAGCAGGTCCGCATCGCGTGGGCCGCGCACGGCCTGTCGGTGGTGCTCGTCAAGCGCGAGAACGGCGCGCTCAGGCCGAAGCCGAGCAGGTACAACCGGCGTATCACCCTCACCACCCCGTTCGAGCTGCGCGGTCCCGCCGCCGGCAGCGATTACCTCAGAACCTCCGCCGACCCGACCGGCACCAAGGTCCTCGGCACGCAGAACAACTGCTCGGGCAGCCTGACCCCGTGGGGCACGATCCTGTCCGGCGAGGAAAACTTCCACCAGTACTTCGCCAACGCCGACTCGGTCACCGACCCCACCACCAAGGCGCGCCTCGCCCGCTACGGCATCACCGGCACGGCCACCACCCGCAAGTGGGAGAAGTTCGACAAGCGCTGGGACCTCGCCCAGGAACCCAACGAGGCCAACCGGTTCGGCTGGGTCGTCGAGATCGACCCGCTCGACCCGAACTCCACTCCGGTCAAGCACACCGCGCTGGGCCGCTTCAAGCACGAGGGCGCGGCGGTCACGATCACCAAGGACCGCCGCGTGGTCGCCTACTCCGGTGACGACGAGCGCTTCGACTACATCTACAAGTTCGTCTCCCACGGCAGGGTCAAGCCGGGCACCAGCGCCCACGCCCGGCGGCACAACATGTCGCTGCTCGACGACGGCACCCTCTACGTCGCGAAGTTCACCGGCAACAGCCCGGCGAGCGAGATCGACGGCACCGGCACGCTGCCCGGCGACGGTGCCTTCGACGGCACCGGCGAGTGGATCCCGCTGGCCAGCGGCACGAAGTCCTTCGTGCCCGGCTTCACCGCCGACGAGGTCTACATCTTCACCCGGCTCGCGGCCGACAAGGTCGGCGCCACCACAATGGACCGTCCCGAGGACATCCAGCCCAACCCGGTCAACGGCCGCATCTACTGCGCGCTGACCAACAACGCCAACCGCGGCTCGGCGGGCAACGCGGGCCCCGACGAGGCCAACCCGCGGGTCGGCAACAAACACGGCCACGTGCTGGAGATCGACGACGACGCGACAGGCACCCGGTTCCGCTGGGGTCTGCTGCTGGTCTGCGGCGACCCCAACGACCCGGGCACCTACTTCGGCGGGTTCGACAAGTCGAGGGTCAGCCCGATCTCGTGCCCGGACAACGTGGCCTTCGACCGGCACGGCAACCTGTGGATCACCACCGACGGCAACGCCCTGGGCAGCAACGACGGCCTGTTCGCGGTGCCGGTGGACGGCCCGGAGCGTGGCTGGGTCAAGCAGTTCCTCACCGTGCCGCGCGGTGCCGAGACCTGCGGCCCGGTCATCCGCGACACCGTGGTGACGGTGTGCGTGCAGCACCCGGGCGAGGTCGACGGGGCGAGCGCGGACAACCCGGCGTCGCACTGGCCCGACGGTGGCACCACGGTGCCGCGCCCGTCGGTGGTCGCCGTCTGGCGCGAGGACGGCGGTGAGATCGGCAGCCGCTGATTCCCCCTGCGAGCGCGGGGGTCTTTCGGCCTTTCGGGCTGAGGAACCCCCGTGCCCGCGTGGGTTAACCGCGCTCCTCGAACTTCAGCGCGATCTCGACCCGCGACGAGTAGCCGAGCTTGCCGAGGATGCGCGACACGTGCGAGTCGACCGTCCGCACCGACACGATCAGCCGCTCGGCGACCTCCCGGTTGGTGAGGCCCTGCGCGACGAGTTCCGCCACCCGGTACTCGGCGGTGGTCAGGCTGTCCCAGCCGTGCTTCGGCCGGCGTCGCGGGCCGGTCACGCCGCGCCGCACGCCGAACGCGCGCAGCGCGGCGGCCGCCCGCTGGATGTTGCCGCTGGCGGCCAGCTCGGTGTACTGGTCGATCGCGGCCTGGTAGGCGGCCTTGGCGTCCGCCGGTCTGCCGGACTCCGCCAGGGCCCTCGCCGCGTCGTCCGCCGCGCGGGCGGCCGAGAAGGCCAACCCTGTCTCCGCGAACTCCTGCGCGGCCACCAGCAACTGGTCGACATCGCCGTCCACCAGGGCCTGGCAGTAGGTGAGCGCACTGCGCTCACCAGCCGACCCGCCGCTGATCAGGCCCTGAAGCTGCGCGAGGAGCCGGACGGCCAGCGCCCGATCGCCGCCGCGGATCGCGATGCGCACCATCCCGACACCGACCGCGGCGACCGCGTGGCCGTGGTGCACCCCGACATCACCGTCCACGAGGGTGCGCACGGTCTCCACCGCACGCGGCCAGTCCTCCTCCACATCGGCGAGGTGGGCGCGGGCCAGGACGACGATCTGCTCGTAGAACAGGGCGACCCCGCGGCCCACGGCCCTGTCGGCGAGCTCGGCGTGCCTGCGGGCGGCCGGCAGATCCCCGCGGTACAGCAGGATCGAGGTCGCCACCGCGTGCAGCGGCCCCGCCAGGCCGTACTGGTCGGGCTCGGCCAGGGCAGCGTCGATCTCGGCGAGTGCCTGGTCCCACCGGCCGTGGTTGAGCGACGCCAGCGCTGAGATGGTGCGCAGCCAGGCCAGCATGCCCACGCCGAACTCGAGGGCCACCGGTCGTGCTTCCTCGACGGTGTCCAGCACGGCCCGGTCGTGGCACAGGTCCTGGATCACCGCGCGCAACAGCCGGGTCACCAGCCACTGCCCGCGGTCGCGCACCGCCACGTAGAGTAGTGCCGCCGCCTTGTCCAACAGCTCCAGCGCGGCGGGGAAGTCGCGGCAGACGCACAGTTTGATCGCCCGAATGTTCAGCAGATACACCTCGACGAGCGGGTCCTGCGCGGCGGCCGGGGCGGCCTGCTCGACGGCGCGTTCCACCCCGGTCAGGTCACCGGCCAGCAGACAGGCGTACCCGTCGATCACGGCGAGCCGCGGGGGCAGCCGCCCGTCGACGCGTTCCGGGTCGACGGCCGCGGCCGCGCTGACGGGGTCCATCTCACCGAAGGCGGCCAGGGCCAGCACGGCCCGCAGTCGCCGCCGGACCGGCGTGCCCGGATTCGCGGCGAGACCGCTGGCCGCCACCTGCCGCGCCTCGTCGATCCGGCCCGACCAGAGCAGCGCCTCGGCGAGCGCGGCCCGCAACGGCGGCAGCTGCGGGCTGCCGGGCGGCAACCAGGAAGCAGTGCGTTGCAACAGGGTCACCAACGCGGGTGTGGGCTCGGTGGCGAGCCGGTCGGCGTGGTCGGCCAGCCACGCCACCGTCCACGCGTCCACCGGCGCATGGGCCAGGTGCGCGGCGACGGCCTCGGGCGCGGCGTCCCGTCCGGCCAGCGCCCGCGCCGCGGAACCGCGCAAACCCACCGAGGTCGTTGCCACGTCGTGGCGCACCACCGGGTGCCGCAACCGCACCATCCCGGCGTCCGCCGCCATCAACCCGAGCGTGACGAGCCGTTCGACCCCGGCGAGCACCTCCACTGGTGTCCGGCCGGTGACCGCGGCCAGGTCGTCCACCGACGCGGGCTCGTCCAGGACCGCGGTGTAGCGCAGCAGCGGAGTGTCGTCGCCCGCCAGACCGGTCGCCCAGGCGGTCACCGCCGCCGCGCGGTCGTCGTCGGTCAGGCGGGTCAGCAGCCACGGGTTGCCCAGCGCCCCGCGGGCCAGCCGCAGCAGCGGTTCGGGTGGTTGTCCGCCGACGGCCTCGGTGAGCAGGGCACGCACGGCGCTGTCGTCCAGCGGGGGCAGGTCGTGCACGAGCGCGTTCCGCTCCAGCAGGGCGAACCGGTCCGGGGAGGCACCGCGATGCCGCCCGGCGACGACCAGCAGCGACGTCTCGCGGAGTCCTTCGGCGATGCCGTGCAGCGCGAGCAGCGTCTCGTCATCCGCCCGGTGCAGGTCGTCGATGACGACCAGGGCGGGCGCGCCCCACTCCGGCAGCGCACCGCGGGAGAGCGTGGTTCGGCCGTGCGGGGGCAGCACGGGAATCCGATGCGTCCGCAGACCGGTTCTCCGCATTGCCGACAGATGCGCGTCCAGCAGCGCGGTGACGCCCGACCCTGGATCCGCGCGCACCACGACGAGCCCGCCCCGCCCGGCGCGCGCTGCCGCCGTGGCCTCCGCGAGCAGGCGCAGCGACTCGTCCCGTCCGTGCAAGCCCACCATCGTCCCGGCGGGAGCCTATCCAGCAGCAGGTGCGTGGTTGATCGGAATGACGAAAAGTGCCTGTGAACAGCGGCAGAAATCCGCGCGGTGACCTCGGCCGAACGGTGCGCGGAGGGGCGCCGCCTTCGGTTTACACCGACAGTGCATTTCTACTCTCACTGGTGCACATTGGGTGCGTTCCGAGGAGGACTGCCGTGTCGTACCCGCCCGACCGCTACTTCGGCGACACCGGCGAGATCAGCGCTTCGTTCCGCCCCGCATCCGCCGACCCCGAGCTGGTCAACCCGGCCGGCACCCGCACCTACTACCTGGCCACCAGCCAACCCACCGGACGCGAGCACGACATCGCCACCGACGGCGAGTTCGGGCTCTACCACGTCGTCGAGCTCGCCCCCGGTGCGGGCACCGGCACCCACTTCCACAGGTCGATGTCCGAGTCGTTCTTCGTCACCGACGGCGCGCTGGCCGTCTACGACGGCGCGAAGTGGCGCGAGGCCACCAAGGGCGACTTCCTGTACGTGCCGCCGGGCGGGCTGCATTCCTTCTACACGAGTCCGACGAGCCCACGTCGTTTCTGATCCTGTTCACGCCCGGGGCGCCGCGTGAGGGATACTTCGAGGGCGTCAGGCACCTCGCAACACTGAACGACGAGGAACGCGAGAAGTTCCTCCTCGCGCACGACAGTTACTTCATCGACCCGCGCCGGGGACCCGGGAGCGGCCGGGACCGCTGACCCCGGCACGTACACTGCACCGAGCAGTGCACACCGGCGGGGAGGGACAGGCGGTGACGTCCACTGGCCGCCCGGACAAGCGCGCGGCCATCGAGCGAGCGGCACGCAAGGCGTTCGGCCGCGACGGCTACACCCGCACCAGCGTCGACGCCATCGCCACCGAAGCCCAGGTTTCCAAGCGCGCCATCTACAACCACTTCACCGACAAGGAACAGCTGTTCCTCGCTGTCGCGCTGGACGGGGCCGCGGAGGTCACCGAGGCCACCGCGCGGCTCATGGAGCTCACCTGCGCAAGATCGTGGACCTGCCGGAGGACCTCGTCGCCTTCAGCCGCGACCGCGTCGCCGCCGTGGCGGAGTTCCCCGACCACTTCGCGCTGGTGCGGACCCTCGAAGCCGAGGTGACCCGAATTCCGCCGCCGGTGCTGGAGGAGTGGCTGGCGGCGGGCCCGCAGTCGGCGCACCGGCGGCTCGCGCCGTACCTGCAGCGGATCGCCGACCGCGGCCTGCTCGCCTTCGACGACGCCGAGCAGGCCGCCGACCACTTCAACCTGCTCACCATCACCCCCGTGCTGCAGCGGAGCTTCTACGGCGTCATCCCGCTGCCCCAGGCCGCGGCGGACCAGATCATCGTCAGCGGTGTCCGGGCGTTCCTCCGGCTGTACGGGGCGTGACCTTTCGGACCCGACTCGGCGACGCTGACCGAGCGACGCGAGACCGCCTCCGCGAGTCCATGTGTCCACTGTGGATAAACCCCGGCCCCGGGTGCCCGCAGCCGCCGAGAACCAAGAGCCGCCTCAGCTCCTGTCCGCCCGTGGCGCGGCCCGCAGGGCGATGACGGTGAGCGCCGCGGCGACCATCACCGCGCCCACCACCCACAGGCCGGTGTGCTGCGAACCCGTGGCGTCCTTGAGGGCACCGGTGATGTAGGGCGCGGCGAAACCGCTGATGTTGCCCAGCGAATTGATCAGCGCGATACCGCCCGCCGCTGCCGCGCCGGACAGGAAGTTGCTCGGCAACGCCCAGAACGTGGGCAGCGCGGAGCAGACCCCCACCGCACAGGCGCTCACCGCCACCATCGCCAGGTACGGATTTCCCAGGTACAGCGCGATCGGGATGCACACACCGCCGAGCAGCAGCGGAAGCGCCACGTGCCACACGCGTTCCCGCGTCCGGTCGCCGTGCGCGCTCCACAACACCATCGCCACCGCACCGATCACGTACGGGATCGCCGTCACCAGACCGGTTTCCATGGTGGACAGATCGGTGCCGTACTGCTGCTCGAAGCCCTTGATGATCGTGGGCAGGAAGAAGCCCAGCGCGTACAACCCGTACGCGATGCCGAAGTACACGAACGCCAGCGCCAGGATTCGCGGGTGCGTCAACGCCTTGCGCAGCGGCCAGCCGTGCGTGGCCTCCGTCTCCCGGCTCTCCGCCGCCAACCGCTCCGACAGCCAGGTCCGCTCCTCGGCCGTCAGCCACTTCGCCTCCGACGGGCGGTCGGTCAGGTAGAACCACGTCACTGCCGCCAGCAGGATCGCCGGGATGCCCTCGACCAGGAACATGAACCGCCAGCCGGACAACCCGAAGAGCCCGTGGCCGCTGGCGATCAGTGCGCTTGACACGGTGGCTCCGATGGCGCTGGACACCGGCACCGCGGCCATGAACAGCGCGACCGCCCGAGCCCGCTGCGCCGCCGGGAACCAGTACGTCAGGTACAGGATGATCCCCGGGAAGAACCCGGCCTCGGCCACCCCGAGCAGGAACCGCAGCACGACCAGGGTTGTGGCGTTCGGCACGAACGCCATCGCGGTCGCCACCACACCCCAGGTGATCATGATGCGGGCAAGCCACTTGCGGGCGCCGAAGCGGTGCAGCGCCAGGTTGCTCGGCACCTCCAGCGCGAGGTAGCCGAGGAAGAAGATTCCGGAGGCGAAGCCGAAGACCGTGGCGGTCAGGCCCAACTCCTCGTTCATCCCGTTCGGACCGGCAAAGCCGATGTTGACCCGGTCCAGGTAGTTCACGAAGTACAGCAGGCACAGGAACGGCATCAACCGGACCGCGACCTTGCGCAGGATCCGGTTCTGCACCCTGGTGGCTGCGTCGACACTGCTCATCCGAGTGACCTAAGCCGCAGCGCCCGCCGCGGTCAAGCCCAGGACCGCGGTCTGGGATGGCCGCCGCCTGCGCCGCGGACCACCACAGTTAACGTTGAGGCATGCCCGAACGCCCGATTGCCCTGGTCACCGGTGCCTCACGCGGCATCGGTGCCGCCGTCGCCCGCTCGCTTTCCGACACGCACGATCTGCTGTTGGGCGGGCGCGACGTCGACAAGCTCCGCGCACTCGCCGACGAACTCCCCGGTGCCTCGGCATGGCCCGTGGAGCTCACCGACCACGAGGCGGTCGCCACCGCGGTCCCCGACATCGACCGGCTGGACGTGCTGGTGCACAGCGCCGGACTCGTCGAGCTCGGTGCGGTCGCTGACGTGCCCAGCGAGTCGTGGCGCCGCACCTTCGAGCTGAACCTGTTCGCGGTCACCGAGTTGACCCGGCTGCTGCTGCCCGCGCTGCGGGCCGCCCGGGGCCACGTGGTGCTGGTCAACTCCGGTGCCGGCCTGTCCGCGAGGCCGAACTGGGGTGCCTACGCCGCCAGCAAGTTCGCCCTGCGCGCCTTCGCCGACGTCCTGCGCGCCGAAGAAGCCGGCAACGGCCTGCGCGTCACCTCGGTGTTCCCCGGCCGCACGGCCACAGACATGCAGCGCAATGTCCGCGAGCAGGAGGGCGGCGAGTACGAGCCGAGCCACTACCTGCGGCCGGAGTCGGTGGCGGAACCGATCGTCTCCGCGGTGCGTGCCAGTCGCGACGCCCACCTGACCGAGATCATCGTTCGCCCGTCCTGATGACCCACCGCCCGCGCGGCTGCCCCGGATGGTGCGCCGGGGCAGCCGTGCGGCGCACGTCGAAGCCTCGCTTCGAACCCGTTCCGCACACACGGTCACCTGGCGGACCGTCAGGCGCCACCTGGGTTCGCCGATCCCCGACGCGTGCCTGTCCGCCACACAGCGCGGTCCTCGCCGGAGCCCGCCGGGGTGGGCACGGTCTGAACCCGCAGGTGGCCACTCGCGTGGTTCGGCCGAGCGGCTACGCCGCTTCGAACACGAACACTCAGCCCCGGATGTACTGGGCGGCGGTTCGGGCCGCTGCCTGCACGTGGCGGCGGTCCACCCTGGTCGGCTCCCGGTCGTGCAGCACCTCCTCACCGGCCACCCAGACGTCGCGGACGCACCGGGACCCCGCCGCCCAGACGACGTTGGCCAGCACCTGGTCGTCCGGGGCGTCCAGCCCGGTGGCGAACGCCGGATTGTCGATGTCAAGGTGCACGATGTCGGCCCACCGGCCCGGCTCCAACGCCCCGAGATCGTCGCGGTGCAGCGCCTGCGCCCCGCCCCGCGTGGCGGCCAGCAGTGCCGCGCTCGCGCTCAGCGCCGTCGCGTCACCGGTGGCGATGCGCGCCACCAGACCGGCCAACTGCACCTCCTCCCACAGATCAAGGTCGTCGTTGCTGGACGGGCCGTCGGTGCCCAGGCCGACCGGAATGCCCGCTGCCAGCAGGTCGACCAGCCGGGCCGTGCCCGACGCCAGCTTCGCGTTGGACCCCGGGCAGTGCGCCACCCCCACCCCGCGGCGCGCGAACAACCGGATGTCCTCATCGGACAGATGCACGCCGTGTGCGGCGAGCACCCGGCCGTCCAGCACGCCGAGCTCGTCCAGCAGCGCCGGCACGGAACCGAACTTCGCCCGCTGTTCGGCATCCTCACCGGCGGTCTCCGCCACGTGCGTGTGAACCAGGGCACCGCGCTGCTGCGCGGACTCGCCGATGGTCTGCAACGCCTCCGGCGGCAGCATGTACGCCGAGTGCGGGCCGTAGGCGAGCTCCACCCGCTCCCGGGGACCGAACCGCAGCCCGTCCGCGTCGATCCACCGGTTGACCTGCTCGAGCATGCTCTGCCAACCACCGAGCTTGTCCAGGCCCGGCGTCGAGATCACCGCCGAAGCGAGCACCACCCGGGAACCGACCGCCAGGGTGGCCTCCACCACCGACTCGCCCATGAAGTACATCTCGGCGCTGGTGGTGACACCGGCCCGCAGCATCTCGACACACCCGAGTTCCATCCCGGCGCGGACGTCCGACGGGCGCAGTCGGGCCTCCGCCGGCCAGATCACCTCATGCAGCCACCGCAGCAGCGGCAGGTCACCCCCCATACCGCGCAGCAGGGTCATGGGGCTGTGCGCGTGCGCGTTGATCAAGCCAGGCAACAGGATTCCGTTGCACTCCCGGACAGCCGCGTCGTTCGGGCGTTCCGGCGCCCCGGAACGCGGCCCGCAGTACGCGATGCGGCCCTCGTCGTCGACGTCCACGACGGCGTCCCGGATCACGGAACAGCTCGCATCGCAGGGCAGAACCATCGGGGCGTGCAGGCGTAAATCGATCGACATGCCCGCATTCTGCCCGACGCTCAGCCGCCGCCCGCGGCGCTCATCACCTGCGTCATGATCACCCCCGCCAGACTCGCGATAACGGCCAGCACTCCCACCAGGACGATGTCCTGCCACCGTTGTGTCATGACTCCACTATCGCCGGTTCCCGCAGCCCCGACCTCGGTCGATCGGCTCGCTGGCATCGGTCGATCGGCCAGTGCTTACCGGCCGTCCGGCCGAGGAGAACGCCCGCGGGTCCGCACCGGGATGCGCCGGCCGCCGGGACGAGCACCCGACGCATCAGAACAACCGCAAGCCGGCCGCCCCGGTGCACCCCGCACGAAAACCCGTTGCCCGCGGCGGGCGGGTGGCGCCTACTCGTCGTCCATCAGGCCGCTGCGCCAGGCCCAGGCCGCGGTCTCCACGCGGTTGCGCGCCTTGATCTTGGCCTGCGCCGAGGCCAGGTGGGTCTTGACCGTGGACAGCGACATGAACAGCTCCTGGCCGATCTCGCCGTTGGTGAGTCCCCGCGCGGTCGCCCGCACCACGTCCAGCTCCCGCTCGGTCAGCTCCACCTTCGGCTCCACCGCCTGGCGACGTCGCCGCTGGGGCTGCGCGAAGTGCTTGAGCAGCCGCACCGTGATCTGCGGCGAGACCAGGGCGTCCCCACGGACCGCCGCCCGGACCGCCTCCAGCAGCAGGGTCGGCCCGGCGTCCTTGAGCAGGAACCCACTGGCCCCGTTGCGCAGGGCGCGCTCGACGTACTCGTCCAGGTCGAAGGTCGTCACCACCACGACCTTGATCGGCTCCGCGACACCCGGACCGGCCAGCTGCTCGGTCGCCTCCAGGCCGTCGATGCCCGGCATCCTGATGTCCATCAGGCACACGTCGGGCCGCTTCTCCCGGGCCACCCGCACCGCGTCCACCCCGTTGGCGACGTCGGCCACCACCTCGATGTCGTCCTGCGATTCCAGGATCATCCGGAAACCGGCGCGCACCAGTTCCTGGTCGTCGGCTATCAACACCCGGATCATCGCCGTTCCACTTCTCCGCTCTGCTCCGCCAACGGCAGCACGGCTTCCACGCGCCAACCGACGTGTTCCCCGGGACCGGCCCAGAAACGGCCGCCGAGGAGCTCGATCCGCTCCCGCATCCCGACCAAACCGTAGCCGCCCGACCCGCCGAGCGGTTGATGCCGTACCTCGGTGCCGTCATCGGTGATCATCGCGTACAGGTACGCCTCGTCGGACCGCACGTCGATCTGGATGCGGGTCGCGCCCAGCGCGTGCTTCTCGGCGTTCGTCAGTGATTCCTGCACCACGCGCAGCACGGACCGCGCCACCTCCTGCGGGACCTCCCACCCCAGGTCCATCCGCAGGTCCACCGCGGGCCCGTTCCCGTGCCCGGACCGTCGTTGCGTGGCCTGCACCACCGCCCGCAGGTCGGCCTCCAGGTCGGTGGTCGCCTGCTCGGTCGCGCCCGAGGCACCGGCGGGTTCGGCGCCGCGCATGCTGGCGACCAGCCGACGCATCGCGGTCAGCGCCTCGGTGCCGCTCTCGGCGATGCGGGACAGCGCGTCGGTCGCCGCCTTCGGGTTCTTCTCCGCGACCATCTGCGCGGCCTGGGCCTGCACGACGATGCCGGTGACGTGGTGGGCCACCACGTCGTGCAGCTCCCGCGCGAGCGCCATCCGCTCGGCCTGCTGCGCGTCCGACACCGCCGAGCGCACCGACCGGGCGCGTTCCTCGTCTCGCGCCCGGAAGTACATGCCCGTGCCCACCGAGATCACCAGCAGCAGACCGCCCATGAAGATCGGCTGCAGGTAGAAGTTGAGCCCGTAGCGGTGGTCCGTCGGCAGCAGGAACAACGCGAACAGCGCCGCGCCCACCAGGCCGCCGGTGGCCCACAGCGCGCGACGCGGTACCGAGTGCCGGACCGCGAACGCCACCAGCAGCATCCCCGCTCCGGTCGCCACCAGCGGCACCGGCCCGATCAGCCCGTTATCGTCGACGTCCAGGCCCAGGACGCGCAACACCAGCGTGGTCAGCACCAGCGCGAGGGCGCCGAGCCCGGCCGCCTCGGTTGGCCGCATCGGCGCGAACACCGCGAGCCCCGACATGACCAGCCCGCACAGCATCAAGGTCGCGATGGCCAGCGCGGATACGTCGTTGCTCTGAATGAATTCCAGAAAGAACAGGATGCTCAGCACCGCGATCAACGGCCACTGCCGCCGCAGCAGCGCCCGCACCGGGCTGTCCGCGCTCGCGCGGCCCGGCCACTGGCCCCGCAGGTACATGCCGGTGCCGACGGCCAGCACCAGCTGCAGGAACCCGAAGCTCATCGACTGGCTGACCGAGACGTCCGGGTAAACGGGCGACTCGCGACCGCGGACGAACACGGACACCACGCACGCCACGACGAGCACGGCGGTGACCGGCACGGCCTTGCGCGGTGGCTTCGCGCGGAAGGCGTAGAGCACCAGCAGCAGTCCCGCCGCGTTCTCCGTCGGCAGGATGTTCGCCAACCCCAACGAGTAGACGTCCATCCCTCCCGCGAACACCAACACCGTGGTGCCGGTCAGCAGCACCGCGGCGGCCAGACCGCAACACACCGGGTGTCGCCTGCCGAGGACGGCGAGCAGCGCCATGGCGGTGGCGCTGGGAGCGAGCAGCAGGTAGCTCCCTCCCCCGCTGGCCATCAGCAGCAGGTCGCCGCACCACACCAGACCGAGCAACGCGGCGAAGATCCACTGCTCACGCAGCAGGGTGCCGAACCGACACCACCAGGGCGCATCCGGTCCACGTCCGGGATGCGTCGCGAAACCGCTCACGCCGAAACGGTACTGGGCGGCTTGAAGCGGCCGCCTTGGCCGAAAGGTTCGAATGAACTGGCCGATCGGCCGACTTTCCGCAGCGGATCAACGGCCCGCAGGCCGATCCCGAAACCGGCTCCGCTCGCCATTCTCGAACCCGACGCTGCCCGGCGACGGCCCGCGGCGCGAGTTTTCGAACACGAGCGGACAACGAGCACAGCACGAGCTGGAGGGGAAGAAATGTCGGTTCCCATCGTCGACCGGCAACCGGGGGATCCGTTCCTGGTGGGGCGCGGCCTGGTGAAGAACTACGGCAGTCACCGGGCGCTGGCCGGGGTGGACCTCGCCGTGCGGGCCGGTGAGGTGCTGGCCATCGTCGGCCCGTCGGGTTCCGGCAAGACGACGCTGTTACACGTGCTGGCCGGGATTGTGCGCCCGGACGGCGGCGAGGTGCTGCTCGACGGGCACCGCATCGACCAGCTCGGCGAAGCCCGCCGCAGCGCGCTGCGGCGGCAGGAGTTCGGCTTCGTGTTCCAGCAGGGCCTGCTCATCGGCGAGCTGACCGCGGCGGAAAACACCGCGCTGCCGCTTCTGCTGGCCGGAGCCGACCGCGCGCGGGCCATGGCAGGTGCGCGGGAGTGGCTGGCCAAGCTCGGCCTCAACGGGCTGGAGGAGCGGCTGCCGGGCGAGCTCTCGGGTGGCCAGGCCCAGCGCGTCGCGATCGCGCGGGCGCTCGCCCACCAGCCCAAGGTGATCTTCGCCGACGAACCCACCGGGGCGCTGGACACCCGCACCAGCGCGGAGACCACGGACGCGCTGTTCGCCGCCGCTGCGCAGACCGGCGCCGCGGTCGTCATCGTCACGCACGACCGGGAACTGGCCGCCAAGGCGGGCCGCGTCGTGGAGATCCGCGACGGACACATCGCTGGCGGGGTGCTGGTCGGATGAACCCGGTCCAACTGGCGCTGCGCGTGATGCGCGTCGACCCGCGCAGCCGCCTCTCGGCGATGCTCACCGCGGCCGGGGTGGCCGTGGCCACGGCACTGGTCCTGTTCCTGGCGACGCTACCGAACGCGACCGACGAGCGATCCGAGCGCGCCGGCTGGCAGCGCGGCACCGTGGACCCGTCCGGTGCGCTCGCCGTGGCGAGCCGGGACGTCTTCGGCAACGAGACGATCATCCGGCTGGACGTCTCCGGGGACCGCATCGCCGGGGCCCCGCGGCTGCCCGGTCCCGGCGAGGTGCTGCTGTCGCCGCGGCTGGCGGAACTGGCTGCGCAGCACCCGAGGCAGGAACTGGCGGACCGGTTCCCCGGCCGGGTGGTCGGTGAGCTGGACGAGACGGCGCTGAAGTTCCCCGAGCAGCTGGTCGCGGTCGTCGGGCATCCACCGGGGACGCTGGATCCCGTCGCGGCGGAGGAGTCCGGCTGGGTGGCCATGGGCACGACCGACTTCCTGCTGAAGTTCATGGCCGGGATCGGCATCGTCCTGCTGTCGGTCCCGAGCCTGGTGCTGGTCGCTTCGGCCGCCCGGTTGACCGCGGCGCGTCGCGAGCGCCGCCTGGCGGCCCTGCGCCTGGCCGGGGCCACACCGGCGCAGGTGGTCGGGGCGGTCGCGGCGGAGACCGCGGTCGCGGCGGTGGCGGGGACGGTCCTCGGGCTGCTGCTGAGCTGGCCGCTGCGGTACGTGGGGGCGGAGATCTCGTGGGGTGGCGGCACCTGGCTGCCTTCGGACTTCACGCCGCCGGTCACCACGGTCCTCGCGGTCGCGGTGGCGATTCCGCTGCTGGTCGTGCTCGCCGCGGTGCTCGGCCTGCGCCGGGTGGTCCAGGCGCCGGTCGGCGCGGTGATGAGCCACTCCCGGAAGGCGCCGACGGCCTGGCGGCTGCTCGCGCTCGTCGCGGCGGCGGCGTTCTTCGCTTTCGGGCTCGCCACCGCGCAGCGGACGGGCGGGCTGACGCCGCTTCTGGCCTCGCTGGCTGTCGTGCTGCTGTCGGCCTCGATCGTGGGGCCGTGGCTGACCGGTGCCATGGGCAGGCTGTTCGCCGCGGTGTGGCGCCGACCAGCGACGCTGCTCGCGGGGCGGCGGTTACACAGCGATCCCCGGGCCGCCTACCGGTCGGTGTCCGGCATCGTGCTCACGGTGTTCGTCGGCTCGATGGCGCTGACCCTGCTGCCCAGCTTCGAGACGTTCACCGGGGGTGGACGCTCGTTCAAGGACTCCGTGTTGTACCTGGACGTGCCCGGCAAGCAGGCCGCCGCCGCCCAGCAGCGGATCAGCGACCAGTTGGCGCGCACCGGCGCGCACGCCACGGTCGCCAACGCCGGGCGGGTCACCCTGGACGTCGTCGACGGCGCGAGCTACCCGGCCATGGTGCTGAGCTGCCCGGACGCGGCGGCGGTCACCAGGATGGCCGTCGGCCTGTGCGCGGGTCCGCCCGCGATCCGGGCGGACCCGGCCATGCAGCTTCCCTCCTCGGGCCTGCAGGTCCAGGCTGCGGCGCGGGGTGACCAGGCGGTGCCACCGCCGGTCCCGCTGCCTGCCGGGGTTTTGGTGCGCCCGCTCGGCGGACAGGACCCGGAGCTGCGGGACTCGGTGCTGATCGACCCGGCGCTGGTGCCGCAGCTGGCCGGTGCCGGGCAAACAACGCTGGTGGTGAACCCGGCCACCGAAGCGGACCGGGAGAAGGTGCGTACCGCGCTGTCGCTCGCCTTGCCAGGGCAGACGTTCATCAGCCGTGAGCTGCGCCTGGAAGAGCAGCAGACGGTGCTCGCCGATCTGCGGCGCATCACGGCGATCGGACTGGGTCTGGCCGCGCTGCTCGCCGGGAGCAGCGCCGCGATCACCGCGGCTTCCTCGGTCGTGGACCGGCGGCGCACGCTCGGCGCGCTGATCGCCGCGGGCACGCCCGTGGCCATGTTGCGGCGGGCGCTGCGCACCGAGGCGGCCCTCCCGGCGCTGATTTCGACGCTCGCCTCGGGAGCGGGCGGCATCGCCGTCGGCGCCGCGATGTTCACGCTGTTCCTCGACCTGGGCGAGAACCCACGCCTGGTGATCAGCGGATGGATTTTCGCTCCGGTGGTGATCGGCGTGGCGGTCGCGGTGCTGGCCGCCTCCAGCAGCGGCCCGATGCTGCGCCGGATCAGCACCGAAGCGATCTCCGACGAGTAGTCGCCGAACGCCGACGACCCGACGACCGGCCAGTCCCGCCCCGCGCAGAACTGGCCGGTCGGCCATCGGAGCCGACCACATGACCGATCCGCGGGACCGGCCCCGGTGGCCATGCTCGACGTGTCAGCAGAGACGGATCAGGGAGGTAGGAGATGTTCGTCGACGTGTTGTCCGCCATCGGCTCGGGCGCCGCTGTGGCGATGCTGGTGCTGATGGCCGCCAGTTCGGTGCTGCCTGACGTCCTGGACCGGCTGCGGCCGCGGTGGTCCGCGGCGGGTGGCGCGCAGCGGTCGGAGGTCACTGCTCGGGTGCGCCGGTCCCGAGGCAGTGGCGCCGCACCACCACATCGTCCCTCGGCAGGGGCGGTTCGGGGGATGGGAAGCAAAGCGGTGTTCCCTGCCGGGCACGGTGGGCCGCTTCCCTGGTGACGCTGAAGGAAGGCCGGTGTCCCCCGGTGCGCGGTCCGGACCGCAGCCACGCCAGCCGGTGCAGCGCCTCGCTGTGGTGGTCGGCGATCGTGACCCGCGCGGCGTCGAACGAGAACAGCACGGCCCGGTTGATCTCCACGATCGCCCGGTCCCGCCACAGGGTCCGCTCGGTGGAGGTGTCGAGACCGAGCCGCTCGGCCACGTGCCGGGTGATGCCGTACGCGTTCTCGTCGGCGAGGCCGCGGGTGCCGATCTCGGTGCCCACGAACCAGGTGTTGAACGGCGCAGCCGGGTACCGGATGCCGCCGATGTGCAGCTGCATGTTGCTGATCAGCGGGACGGTGTGCCAGCGCAGCCTCAGTTCGACGAACCACGGGTACTCGGGATGCTCCAGCGGGACTTCCTGCACCACGTCCCGCGGCACAGTCACCACCTTGGGGCCTTCGTGGGCGGTTTCCACCACGAGCGGGAGGTGGTCGAAGCGACTACGCTGGGTCGGCGGTTTCCACCCCAGGCGCTGCACTTGCGCGGTGAACCCGCGGTAGCGCGCGTCGCCGAGCACGGTGCCGTTGGCGTATTCGTAGCCCGCGTACCGGACGACCTGCTCGTTCCAGATCCGCGGACCGGGGCGGTTCGGGGTGTCCGGTGCGAAAACCGTGACCAGCGGCTGGATTCGGCCGGCGTTGGTGGCCAGGCGGAGGTGCTCGAAGCATTCGCTGGCGATGGCCGAGGCGTTGCGCAGGCCGCGCAGGTCGCGGACCTTCAGCCGACGCCAGGGCACGCCGGTGGGGCACCACCCGCTGTCGCGGAGCGCGAGCCGGGCGCCGTAGGCGAGTTCGGCACTGGTGTGGCGGTAAGTGCCGGTGTCGGCGATGTCCCGGCGAACCTCGGCGAGCCTCCTGGTGAGCGAACCGGCCTCGGGATGGGCGTCGTGGAACGCGTGCAGGAAGTTCTCCGCAGCCGCGATATCCGTGGCCGAGGTATCCGTGGCCGGGTCGGTCCGGGTGGCAACAACCGCGCCGTCTGGGCGCCGTTGTCGGATCGAGATGACTTCATCACGGATCATCGTCACGGGCCGGAAAAGTAGTCGCGATCGCCGCTCACGCGTCACTCCCGGCGCGCTTGTTCTTACCGGTGAGGCCACGAGGCCCGATCAGGTGGCGAGCGACCCGCCGCAATCACCGTCGACACGCACTCGCCCACTCTTGATCCTCCATTGGAGCGGACTCGACAGAGTGGACTCTCAGCGAGTCCACAGAGGACGCGTCAGACCCGTTCGAAGATGAGGTCGTGCACGATGCGGCCCTCGTCGTGCGCGCGGTTCTCGAACTTGGTGATCGGCCGCCAGTCGGGCCGCGGCGCCCAACCGCCCGGCTCGTCGGCGTAGCGGTTGCGCAGCTTCGGTTCGGCCTCGCAGACCTCCAGCATCTGCTCGGCGTAGTTCTCCCAGTCCGTCGCGAGGTGCAGGACACCGCCCGGCGCGAGACGGGACGCGATCAGCGCCACGGATCCGCTCTGCACCAGGCGGCGCTTGTGGTGGCGCTTCTTCGGCCACGGGTCGGGAAAGTAGATGCGGACCTCGGCCAGCGACTCCGGCGCGATGTGGTCGCGCAGCAGCACGATCGCGTCGCCCCGCAGCAGCCGGAGGTTGGTGACCCCGAGCTTCTCGGCCCGCAACATCAGCTGCGCCAGACCCGGCTTGTAGACCTCGACCGCCAGGTAGTTGACCTCGGGCTGCGCGGCCGCCAGCTGCGCGGTGGTCTCGCCCATGCCGGAGCCGATCTCCAACACCACCGGCGCGGACCGCCCGAACCAGGCGTCCACGTCCAGCGGCCCCTCCGGCAGCGCGGTCACCTCGGTGCCCAGCTCGGCCCAGTGGCGGTCCCAGGCCCGCTGCTGGCCCACCGTCATGCGCTCGCCGCGCTGGACATAGCTGACGACGGTACGGCGGAACGGAACCTGCTGGTCAGAGGCATTCACAGGGTCCCAGTATCGCAAACGGGGCCACCGCGCCGACCGGCGAGGTGCTACCAGGCTTCGATCTGCGGCAACAGCGCGACCAGGCCCGCGACACCCTTCACCGGCACCGGGACCGGTTCGGTGTCACCGTGCGCGGGGACCACGTTCAACCAGCCCGGGTGCTGGTCGGTGAGTACCACGGTGGTCGGCATCCGCATGGGTGCCCGGTCGGATGGGGCGTACTCCCAGTACCCGGCCTCGCCGGCGCCGGCCCAGGGCACGAAGACCCAGCCGGGCCGGTTGCCGAGCACGGCGTGCACCTCGTCCTCGATCTCGAAGGCGGCGTCGCGCGACGGGATCTCGCCGCGGTCCAGGGCCCGCAGCCACCACGGCGCGGGCAGCCGGCGCTTCGCGCCGTTGAGCTTGCGGAACAACTCCAGGACCTGCTGCTCGGGGGCGGTGTGGATCCAGCTGCGGCGCAACGAGGCGGGTCGGGCGGCCTCGAGCGCGGGTGGGTGAACGTCGGTCGCCAGTGACCACTCCAGCCGGGGCACGGGTTCGAGCTGTACCTCGTCCACCGCACGTGCTTCTGCGGAACCTTCCGTCGAACGCACCATCGGCTCACCCCTCTGCTGTTGAGAAAGTTGCGAGCCCAGAGAACTCGCCCACGGCCAACGCATGCCCCCAAGCGGCGCTGGTTCGGGACATCCCTACTCATGCCTTACCACAGCGCGACCGAAGAATGACACAATGAAGCTAACTGTGTCCAAAGTCACAGGTTCGCAACGTGTTCGGTGGGTCGACCGCCCGTCGGCTCGACAACCGGGCCCCTGGGGGATGGAGTGAAGGAGTGGCAGACCAGACGATCCAACGAGTGGAGATCGACGGCGGTGTCGTGGTCGGGGTGGACAACTCAGCCTCGTCACTGCGCGCGCTGGTGGCCGCGGCCGAGGAGGCCAAGCTCCGCAACGCGATCCTGCACGTGGTGCGGGCGTGGAGCATCCGAACCGCGCCGCGACCGGCGGACTGCCCGCCGAACGCGGTGCCGAGCATGAGCCAGTTCCACGAGACGGTCCGAGAGGACACGGAGCGCATCGTGGCGGCCAAGCTCGGCGACCACCCGGGGCTCGACGTGCGCATCCATGTGGTGCACTCGCCGTCTCCGCAGGCGCTGCTGTCGGCATCGAAGGGAGCGGACCTTCTGGTGGTCGGCCACCGGGGCCGAGGAGGTTTCGCGGGCCTGATGCTGGGCTCGGTGGCGGAGCAGTGCGTCCGCCACGCGAGCTGCTCGGTCCTCGTGGTCCGCCCCGCAGTGTGACCTGAACGACACTTCGAGATGGGAGTCAGGCGAAGCCGCGACCACGGAAAGCACGAAGCACAGGGCCCCGGGCCATCCCCCGAATGACAGCCCGGGGCCCTCCCCCGTCCCGACCGCCGGCGCCCCCGAGCGCTGTTGCAGTCGGTCGTTCTGGTTGTGCCGGTCGACCGCGAACCACCAGACCTCGCACGACGTCCACTGCGGACGCTACGGACGCTGCGGACCACAGGTGGCGTGCCCCGCGGGCTACGGCTGCGGCTCGATCTTGACACGGATCCTATCGGTTGACGTGATGAGACTCTCGGCCGGGCCGGGTAACGTTTTGCTATCCCCTCGCCCAACTGGGGATTTCCCTAGTTGATCATGAAAGGTTGGCCGCCGAGATCAACACCGCTGGTCAGGCGTCCCGCCGCCGCAGGACGACCAGCGCGACCACCCACAGGCCGACGGCGACCGCGGCGAAGTAGGCCAGGCCGCCCCACGGGCCGTAGGGCACCGCGGTGTCACCGGCCGAGCCGGCGAGGAAGTGGCCGACCGCGATGAACGGCATCCACTCGCGCAGCTCGTCGCCGATCCCCGGGACCAGGCCCACCAGGCTCTCCACCAGCAGCGGCCACAGCAGCAGGAGCGCCACCGCACCGGCGGTCTGCCGCAGCAGCGCGCCGACCGCGACGGCCAGCACGGCACTGATCGCGAACACCACGCCGACGCCGGCGACCTGCCGCCAGTCGTCCAGAGTGCGCAGCGCCAAGTCGGAGTCCGGCGAGAGCACACCCGCCACACCCAGCGAACCGAACGCCGCCGCCTCGCCGATGACCAGCGCCACCACCGCAACGACCACCGTCTTGGCCAGCAGCGCGGCGGTGCGGTTGGGCACCGCCTGGAACGTCGCGCGGATCGTGCCGAAGCGGTACTCAGTGGTGATCGACAGCGCCGCCAGCACCAGCACGACCATCAGCCCGAACCGGTAGCCGACCTGCGTCTGCGACACCGACATCGGCTGGTCGGAGTAGTGGGCGAACATCGCGGCGAAACCGATGGTCAGCGCGAGGGCGAGGAACGCGCACCACCACGGCGAGCGGGTGGAGAACAGCTTGATGCGCTCGACCGCGAGCAGGGTCATCGGGCCACCCCCGAGGTGGTCAGCTCGGTCGCCTGGGCGCCGAGGTTGGTGTGGTACTCGACGGCGTTGCCGGTCATCCGCATGAAGGCGTCCTCCAACGAGCCGCGTTGCGCGGTCAACTCGTGCAGCACGATCCGATGCTCGGCGGCAAGTTCCCCGATCTGCTCGGTGGTGGCGTCCTCGATCAGCAGGGTGTCGACGTCCGTCGAGCGGACCCGCAGCCCCTGGTCACTCGCGAGCTGCTGCAGCTGCGCCGCGCCCGGCGAACGCACCAGCACCGCCTGCGTCCCGGCGTTGTCGACGAATTCCTTGGTGCTGCACTGCGCGATGAGCTCGCCGCGCCCGATCACCACGAGTTCCTCGGCCGTGAGCGCCATTTCGGACAGCAGGTGGCTGGAGACGAAGACGGTGCGGCCCTCGGCGGCCAGGCCCTGCATGAACCGGCGGATCCAGTGGATGCCCTCCGGGTCGAGCCCGTTCACCGGTTCGTCGAACACCAGGATCTTCGGGTCGCCGAGCAGCGCGGCCGCGATGCCCAGCCGCTGCGACATGCCCAGCGAGAAACCGCCGGCGCGGCGGTTCGCCACGTCCGCCAGGCCGACCATGCCCAGCACCTCGTCGACGCGGCGCTCCGGAATCCCGTTGGACCGCGCCATCCAGCGCAGGTGGGCGCGCGCGGACCTGTTGGGGTGCACCCACTTCGCGTCGAGCAGGGCACCCACGGTGCGCAGCGGGTGCTTCAGCTCGGCGTAGCGCCTGCCGTCGATCCGCACCTCGCCCGCGGTGGGCCGGTCCAGCCCGAGCATCATGCGCATGGTGGTGGACTTGCCCGCGCCGTTGGGTCCGAGGAAGCCGGTCACTCGGCCTGGCCGCACGGTGAAGGACAGGTCGTGCACCGCGACCTTCGAGCCGTAGCGCTTGGTGAGGCCGATCGCCTCGATCATGATCACTCCTGTTGCCGCCGACAACGGTTAGGGCCTTCCAGGCCACGACACCAACGTGCCCGTGCCCGCCCGATGCGGGCATCAGCCCCGCGGCTGGGCCCAGGGACAGCTCCGAGTCGTAGTGCACCTCGGCCGCCGGGCGGACCGCCTCGGGGTTTTCCCGGAGATCTCACCGGAACCAGCGGTCCAGGGCTGCGGCCAGCCCGTCGGCGGAGACCGGCGCGGTGACCTCCTCCGCCGCGGCGCGCACCACCTCCGGCGCCTGCCCCATGGCCACGCCGTGCGCGGCCCACCGCAGCATTTGAACGTCGTTGTCGCCGTCACCGGCAGCGAAGGTGTCCTCGGCGGGCACGCCGAGTTCGGCGCGCAGCTTCTCCAGCGCCGAACCCTTGGTCACGCCCTCCGGCACCACGGTGACCCACGGCTCGTAGTGGTCGAGGGTGACGGTGCACGACGGGAGTTCCACCCCGGCCAGCACCTCGTGCAGTTCGGCGGGGTCGTGGCCCACCCAGTTCGCGATGAACCGGGGCACCGGTTCGGCGACCAGCTCGTCCAACGTGGCCAGTTGCTGCGGACCGTGCAGTTCGTGCTCGTGGAACGTGCTGGTCACGAGGCTGCCTTTGCCGAGCCGCTCGGCCGCGAAGATGGCGCCCGGCAGGCGGGCGGCCAGGTCGCGCTGCACCGGGGCCGGGTCGAAGGTCGCCGCGGACAGCACCTCCCGGCTCGCCGCGTCCACCAGCACGGCGCCGTTGGAGCACAGCGCGAACCCGTCGGTCTGACCGAGTTCGTCGAGGATCGGGATGGTGCCGAGCAGGCTGCGGCCGGTCGCGATGACGATGCGGGCGCCCGCGTCGGCCGCGCGGCGCACCGCGGCGCGGACCGTCTCGGAGATGGTCTGGGTGGCCGGGTCCAGCAGGGTCCCGTCGACGTCGAGGGCGATGAGTCGGGGCTTCCACGCGGCGTCGGTCACCACCGCAGGCTAGCCGCCCCCGGGCCCATCGTGGCTGGTGGGAGGCGAAGTTCACGCTTCGCGGGCTCCGCCGAAGCGACGAGGTCATGCGAACAGCTCCCTTCGCGACCTCGCTGCCAGCCGGGACTCCACGACCGGCGCACGGAGCCGATCAGGCGACACGGCCCGACGGGTGCACCGTGCGTGGCAGGATGTACCGCGCAGCAGATCGCCACGAGCACCGAAAGGGCGGCGTTGAGTACGGCAACCGAGCAGCAGCACTGGCCCGGCCCGCTGTCGGCTGCTGTGGCGCGCCTGTGCACCGGCCTGCAACCGCAGGTCTGCGAGCGCACCGCGGCGGGGTTCGCCGAGGTCCTGCGCAGGTTGTCCGCGCCGCTGCAGGTGGCCGTTGCGGGCCGCATCAAGTCCGGCAAGTCCACTCTGGTCAACGCGTTGATCGGGCGGCGGGTGGCCCCCACCGACGTCGGCGAGTGCACCCGGCTGGTGACGCGGTTCCAGTACGGCACGGTGGACCGGGTGGAGGTGGTCTTCCACGACGGCGCCAAGCAGGCGGTGCCGTTCGACTCCGACGGCGGTATCCCGGCCGACCTGGGCGTGGACATCGACACGGTGTCGCACCTGGAGGCGTACCTGACCAACGCGGTACTGCGTGACCTGACGGTGATCGACACCCCGGGACTCGGTTCGCTGGACGCCGCTTCGGTGGCCCGCACCGAGGAACTGCTGGGCACCAGGCAGGAAGCCGCGGACTCGGAGCTGGATCCGGTGTCGCGCAACGCGGTCGCCGGCGCCGAGGCCGTGCTCTACGTGGTGACGCAGGGCGTGCGGGCCGACGACGAGCACGCGCTCGCGGCGTTCACCGCGGCGACCGCGAGCCGGGAGGCCGGGCCGGTCAACGCGATCGCGGTGCTGAACAAGGCGGACACCATCGAGCCCGGTTCGGTGGAGGGCGCCGGCGGCGACGTGTGGAAGGCGGCGTCGCTGCTCGCCGAGAAGCAGGCGCAGCTGCTCAAGCCCAGGGTCGCCGACGTGCTGCCGGTGATCGGGCTGCTCGCGGAGACCGCCGAGTCCGGCGCGTTCACCGCCGCCGACGCGGAGGCGCTGCGCGGCCTGGCGAAGCTGGACGAGGCGACCCGGGAAACGATGCTGATGTCCGCGGACCTGTTCACCACCTGGGAGTGCGACGTCCCGGCGGGCACCCGCAGCCGCCTGCTGGAGCGGATGGATCTCTACGGAATCCGCTGCGCGCTGGAGGCGATCGACGCCGAACCGGACATCACCGCGGGTGCGCTGCGGCGGCGGCTGCGGGACGCCTCGGGGCTGGCCTCGGTGCTCGGCCGGTTGGACACGGTGTTCCGCGCACGGGCCGACGGAATCAAGGCCGCGGCGGCACTGGCCTCGGTGACCGCGCTCGCGCACGCCTCCGGCGACCCGGGCGAACGACAGCGGGTGCACGACGCCATCGAGGTACTGCTGGCCAAACCGGAAGCGCACCAGCTGCGCGTGCTGGAGGCGTTGACGCTGGTCGCGGCCGGTGCGGTGGCGATGCCGCCGGACCTGACCGAGGAGGTGATGCGGGTCGGCAGCAGCAACGACGTGGCCGAGCAGCTCGGGCTGCCCGGGCGTAGCCGACAGGAGCTGACCGACTACGCGCTGGAGCGGGCCAACTGGTGGCGGTCGTTCTCGTCGTTCGGCGCCACCCCCGCGCAGAGCCGCATCGCGCACGTGGTGCACCGCGCGTACTTCCTGATCTGGCAGCAGCTCCGGTCCGGGTGATCACGATGCGTTGGCGACGCCGGAACAATTCACCCGATAGTGGAACCGGTTTCGGTCCCCGCGCGTCGGAGCCGGACGAGGGCCCTGCCGCGGCCCCGGACGCCGACGCAGAGTTGGGGACAGACATGACCGCCGTGAGCAGCGAGACCGATCCGCTGAACCGCGCCCTGGCCGAGCGCGCGACGGCAATCCAGCTGTGCATGTACGCCATGGACCGCGCGCGCAGCGCCGGTGTGGTGGAACGGCTGTCGGAAGGGCTGAGCGGGATCGGTGTCTCGGTGCTGCGGCCCGACGGGATGCGGTTCGACCCGGCGCAGCACGAGGCCGGGGGCACGGTGCCCACCGACGATCCGGCGCTGGACGGTCTGGTCGCCGAGACCGAGGTGGTCGGCTTCGCCGACCGCGACCGCGTGCTGCGCGCCCCGGTGGTGACCGTCTACCAACTGCGGCAGTGACCTACCGGACGTCGCCGGAGTCGGGGACAATCCGGTGGTTTCGGTCGAACACGGGAGGAGCGACATGACGCCGACTGCACCGGGCGTCGCGGTCGTCACGGCCCTGCCGCAGCAGGTCAAGCAGACCCGCGACAAGCTGCTGGCGCTGCTGCGCGAAAGCGACCCGAGCGCGGCCGAATGGGTCGAGCAGGTCCGGCGCAGCCGACCGAGGACACCCAGCGTGGTGGTGGTCGGCGAAACCAACCGCGGGAAGAGCTCGCTGGTCAACGCACTGCTCGGGCACCCCGGTCTGTCCCCTGTGGACGCCGATGTGGCGACGTCGACGTACCTGCAGTTCGAGCACGGCGAGCAGTGGGCGGCGCACGCCTGCTACCCGGGCCAGCAGGACCCGGTGCCCTTCGACCTGGCCGAGCTGCCGAACTGGACGACCGCGGGCCGCGACCTGCCCGACGGCCAGCTGCCGCCCCGCTACGTGCGGATCTCCGCGCCGCTGGAGGAGCTGTCCCGGGTCACCGTGGTGGACACCCCGGGCGTCGGCGGGCTGGACGCCCTGCACGGCGAACTGGCGATGGAGGCGGCGGCCTCGGCGACCGCGCTGCTGTTCGTCGTCGACGCGTCCGCCCCGTTCACCCGCGGCGAGCTGGAGTTTCTGCACAAGGTTTCCGAACGCGTGGAGACCGTGGTGTTCGCGCTGACCAAGACCGATCAGCACCGCGGCTGGCGGCAGGTGCTGGAGGCCGACCGCAAGCTGCTGGCCGAGCACGCGCCCCGGTTCGCCGAGGTGCCGTTCTTCCCGGTGTCCGCGCGGCTGGCGGAGATGGCCGCCAAGGCGCCCAGCCCGCAGGCCGGCGATCTGCTGCGGGAGAAGTCCGGCATCGCCGAGCTCCGCAGCGAGCTGGAACGGCTGATCGGCGGCCGGGCGGCGATGCTCGGCGAGGCCAACACGATGCGGGCACTGTCTACTGTGCTCGGTGAACTGGTCGCGAAGCTGGAGGCGGAGAAGCGGGCGCTGACCGTCGGCGAGGACGAGGCCGAGTCGCTGCGCAGTCGTCGGGACGAGCTGACCACCGCGCGGCGTTCGTCCACCCGCGGCTGGCAGGTCAGGCTACGCGGCGAGGTGCAGCGCACCCGGGTGGAGATCAGCCACGAGGTGACCCGCCAGGTGCGGGAGGTGCAGAACTGGTTCCGCCGCGCCATCGACGGCGCCGACCGGCGACAGCTGCCGGAGCTGCCGCGGCAGGTCGACGTGGCGTTGCAGATGGCGTCGTCGCGGGTCGCCTCGACGCTGTCGGAGCGCCTGGCCGGTGTCGCCGAGCAGTCGCTGAAGGAGCTGTTCTCCGCCGAGGAGCTGGACGTGATCCGCTCCCAGTTCGCCCGCGGCGTGCGGGCGCCGATCACGTTGCGCCCGCCGGACAGGCGGCCGCCGACCGCCGAGGACAAGCTGCTGGTGTTCATGGGCGTCTCGGGCGGGCTGGGCGTCGGGCGCGCGGCGGCGATGCCGCTGGCCGGGCTCGGGATCGCGGCGCTGAACCCGGTGGTCCTGCCGGTGACGATCGTGCTCGGGCTCGGCGCGGGCTGGTGGATGGCGCGCACCCGCAAGCACGCCGCAGACAAGCAGCACCTCAAGCAGTGGCTGACGGAGGCGATCGCGGACGCCCGCTCAGCGCTGGACCAGCTCGTGGCGGAACAGCTGATCGAGGCGGAGCAGCAGCTGTCGCTGGCCCTCGACGACGCGCTGACCAGGCGGATCGAGGCGATCGAGGGCGAGCTGCGGGAGGTGGACAAGGCGCTGAAGATGGACGCCGCCGAGCGCAGTCGCCAGCTGCAGAGGGTGAACCGCCGCCTGACGGAGGCGAACTCGGGCCGCGAGCGGGCCGAGAACCTGCTCCGCAGCATCCGCAACCTCCGCGACACCGCCGCCTGACACGGGCCGGGGTCAGCCGGGCCCCTCACTGCGCGTTGCGATCGGATGCGTCTGGGGGCCAGGTGCTTCACCACGGGAACCCCCGGCCTCTACGCTGCGTCCCAGAGTTGCGAAAGGTGATCGGCGGCTGAGGGGTTGCAGACGTGTACATCGAGGAGACCGGCGCGGGCGACGGTGACATCAAGGTCACCGTCGACGGCGAGGAGTACACCGCCGAGGCCAACTACGACCTCGACGGTGACGGGGTGGACGAGACCGTCACGGTGATGACCGACGACGGGTTCGTCGCCTACATCGACGAGAACGCCGACGGCCAGGCCGACGTGATGCAGACCGTCGTCGACGGCACCGTGGTCGAGCAGGCCCGCTACGACGCCAGCACCGGCCAGTGGACCGGCGAGACCCCCGAGCAGCATCCCGACGGCGGCGGTCAGGACCACGGCCAGCAGATGGTCATTGACACGCCGCAGGGCGATGTGCAGGTCGGCCCGGCCACCGAGGACACCAACCAGGACGGCGTGGCCGACACCGCCGTGGTGGAGACCGAGTCCGGCAGCACCATGCTGGTCACCGACGTGGACGGCGACGGCTCCGCCGACCAGCTCGTGGAGATCACGCAGACCGGGGACGTGACCATCTCGCGCCACACCGGCGACGGGGAGTGGACCGTGGTCGAGCAGGGCACGATGGACCAGGACGGCCAGTACACCCCGAACCCGGCGAGCGGGGCGACCGACGACGCCGCGTGGACCTTCGACGAGGCCGCGCAGCCGCACGCCGCCGGGGTCGGCGTCGGTGACCACGGCCACGACCGGGCCGCCGAGGGGTCCGTGGGCGGTCACCGGGGCGGTGGCGCGGCGGGCCGACCGGACTCCGATGACGTCTGGGGCTGACCACCGGCCGTAATTGCTCTACGCCCGCCCGATGACTGCAAACCACACCATCGGGCGGGTTTTTTCGTTCCCGGTCACGTTGAACAACCGCCATTCGGATGATGCCGGCGCGTAACCCGGAGTTTGCGCAGCAGTCCGATCCGCCGGAAATTCTGGGATCTCCGGCACTCCGGACGGCGAAATTTTCGTCCAGACCACTCCCGACATCACAACTGAATCGATTCCCTTATCGTTCTTGTGAGAGAACGAACAACGCTGATCTCCGTTCAGCGCCGCTCCCACCGTTAACCTCGGGGCATCCCTTTTCCACTTCGCCCGGTCTTCGGGGCGGGCGAAGCATTCCCTGCACACGTCGACGGGACGCCCCGTCGACGCCCAGTCCGGGCTGTGGCGCCCAGTCAGGAGACACGACGCGATGACCGCTTTGACCATCCCCGGTCTCGACCAGGCACCGACCAAACACGAGCGCCTGCTTGCGTGGGTACGCGAAGTAGCCGAGCTGACCACCCCGGAGCGGGTGGTGTGGTGCGACGGTTCGCAGGAGGAATGGCAGCGGCTGACCGATCAACTCGTCGAGGCCGGCACGTTCATTCGCCTGGACAAGAAGCCGAACTCGTTCTACGCGGCGTCGGACCCCTCGGACGTGGCGCGCGTCGAGGAGCGCACCTTCATCTGCTCGGTGGACGAGAAGGACGCCGGGGTCACCAACAACTGGATGGACCCCAACGAGATGAAGGCGATCATGACGGAGCTCTACCGGGGCTGCATGCGTGGTCGCACGATGTACGTGATCCCGTTCTGCATGGGGCCGCTGGACTCCGACCCGCCGCGGTTGGGCGTGGAGATCACCGACTCCGAGTACGTCGTGGTCTCGATGCACATCATGACCCGGATGGGTGCGAAGGTCCTCGAACGGCTGGGTGAGGACGGCGACTTCGTTCCCGCGCTGCACTCGGTGGGCGCCCCCCTGGAGCCGGGTCAGCAGGACGTGCCGTGGCCGTGCAACGAGATCAAGTACATCACCCACTTCCCGGAGGAGCGGACGATCTGGAGCTTCGGCTCCGGCTACGGCGGCAACGCGCTGCTGGGCAAGAAGTGCTACTCGCTGCGGATCGCCTCGGCGATGGCCCGGGACGAGGGCTGGCTGGCCGAGCACATGCTGATCCTCAAGCTGATCTCCCCGGAGAACAAGGTCTACTACATCGCCGCGGCGTTCCCGTCGGCGTGCGGTAAGACGAACCTGGCGATGCTCAACCCGACCATCCCGGGCTGGAAGGTCGAGACGCTGGGTGACGACATCGCGTGGATGCGCTTCGGCGAGGACGGTCGCCTGTACGCGGTGAACCCGGAGGCCGGTTTCTTCGGCGTGGCACCGGGCACCAACTGGAAGACCAACCCGAACGCGATGCGCACCATCGAGCAGGGCAACTCGCTGTTCACCAACGTCGCGCTGACCGACGACGGCGACGTGTGGTGGGAGGGTATGGAGGGCGACCCGCAGCACCTCACCGACTGGAAGGGCCGCGACTGGACGCCGGACAGTGGGGAGAACGCCGCGCACCCGAACTCCCGCTACTGCACGCCGATGTCGCAGTGCCCGATCCTGGCGCCGGAGTGGGACGACCCGAAGGGCGTACCGATCTCGGCGATCCTGTTCGGCGGTCGGCGCAAGACCACCGTGCCGCTGGTGACCGAGGCGTTCGACTGGCAGCACGGCGTGTTCATGGGCGCCACGCTGTCGTCGGAAAAGACCGCCGCGGCCGAGGGCAAGGTCGGCGAGGTGCGCCGCGACCCGATGGCCATGCTGCCGTTCATCGGCTACAACGTGGGCGACTACTTCCAGCACTGGGTGAACGTCGGCAAGGAGGCCGACGCCAGCAAGCTGCCGAAGATCTTCTACGTGAACTGGTTCCGCCGGGGCGAGGACGGCCGCTTCCTGTGGCCGGGCTTCGGGGAGAACTCCCGCGTGCTCAAGTGGGCCATCGAGCGGATGGAGGGCGGCGCGGCGGCGACCGACACCCCGATCGGCCGGGTGCCGTCGGCCGACGACCTGGACCTGTCCGGGCTGGACACCCCGAAGGCCGACGTCGAGGAGGCGCTGAGGGTCGACGTCGAGGAGTGGAAGGCCGAGCTGCCGCTCATCCAGGAGTGGTTCGACAAGATCGGCGATGCGCTGCCGAGCTCCATGCGCGATGAGCTGGAGGCATTGAAACAGCGTCTCGGTCACTGACCGAGCGACCCCCGGACGGGTGGACTTGGCGAGGCGTCGTGGGAAGCCTCCCGTCCACCCGTCCGGTGCGGGAGTCCCGCGGATCGTGCGCAGACGTGCGGCGTTTCCCCACCAGAGCTGAAGCTCTTTCGGGGAAACGCCGTTGTCGTTTGTTGGCTCAGGTGGATCTGCTCAGCCCACGCAGCCATTTTTGGCGATTCCCAACGTCAGCAACCGGACGGACACTGGGTGCGTCCCAGTTGCATACGCCGCAAACGGGGCGCCGACACCGAGGGGGTGTGTCATGGCTGATCTGGCCATGCTGGCGTTGTCCCTGATCGCAGTGGCCGCCGTGTTCCTTGCGCTGCGCACGGAGGACGACGACTCCGGCGAGCAGTCCGATGCCGGCGAGATCGATCGGTTCCGCGACGAGATGCGCGTGAACGGGAGGGCACAGCTGAGATGACCCGCACGGAGTCCGGCACGAGCCTGCGGGCGGTGAGCGGATTCGGCCCGGTCACCGCCCGCGGGTTGTCGGGGCCGGATCATCCGAGCAGGTCGGCCAGTTCGTCCAGCACGTCCAGCAGGCTGTGGCCGCCCGCCGTGGCACCACGCACCCCGGCGGGTTCCGGCGCCGGTATGCCCTCGCACGTCACGTCGGCGCGGGGCACGCGCCCGTCGACGAGGTAGGCGCTCACCACGTCGTCGACGCAGGCGTTGCCGGTACCGAAGACGCCGTGGTCACCTTCGTTGCGCACGGTGACCATCCGCGAGCCCTGGAACTCCTGGTGGGCGATCCAGGCTCCCTCGAACGCGGTCGCCGGGTCGTTCTCGGACTGCAGCATCAGCACCGGCGGCACGCCGCGGCCGGTCGGCTTCGGCAGCCGCACCGGCGGGCGGTCCCAGAACACGCAGGGCTGCGCGATGCTGTGGTAGCCGTACAGCGGGTACAGCCGACCCTCCACACCGGACTGCACCACCACCGAGGCCGGCGAGCCGCGGAACGGGGTGTCGTTGCAGCGGATCGAGTAGAGGGTGGCGGTCTGGCTGTCCAGCGGGTCGGCCAGCATCGGCATGGTGCGCGCCCGCGCCGCCGCGAGCACCGGCGCAGCCTCGCCCGTCCCGTCGCGCAGCGCGGCGAGGGTCGCACCCAGCTGCGGGAACGCGAACTTCGAGTACATGCTCTGCAGCAGCAGGCCGTCGAACGCGTTGTGGTCGACCGGCGGGCCGTCGGGCACCGGCAGCGGGTGGGCCTTCAGCCGCGCCCGCAGTCCGTCCACAGTGTCCTGAACCTGCCGCGGGTCGGCGCCGAGGTGGTAAGTGCCGTCGTGCGCGGCGAGCCAGGGCAGCACGTCCTCGCGCCAGCGGCGTTGGAAGGCCATCGGCTGCCAGCCGAAGACCTGCTGCCAGCTCCCGGTGAACTGGGCGTTGGAGTCGAGCACCACCTTGTCCACCGACTCCGGGAACGCGGTGGCCAGGTACGCGCCGAGCCAGGTGCCGCCGGAGACGCCGTACCAGTTGATCTTCTGGTGGCCCTCGATCCGGCGCAGCAGGTCGAGGTCGGCGACGGTCTGCTCGGTGGTGACGTGGCGGCCGAGCTCACCGCTGTGCTGCTGGCAGGCGGCGACGAACCGCTGCGTCAGATCCAGGAACGCCTGGATGGTGTGCGGGTCGCGGTCGCGCGGGTCCAGGCTGCTGTCCTGCTCCTGCGGGCCGCACGACACCGTGCTGCTGCGGCCGGTGCCGCGCACGTCGATGCCGTAGATGTCGAAGTTCGCGGGCAGTTCCGGGCGGTTCATGGTGAGCAGCGCCAACGGCATTTCCAGGCCCGCGCCGCCCGGGCCGCCAGGGTTGGTGAACAGCGCGCGGCCGGTTGGCCCGTCCGCCGGGGTCAGCCGGCTGACCGCGATGCTGATCTCCTTGCCGTTGTCCGGGTTGTGCCAGTCCAGCGGCGCGGTGAAGGTGCCGCACTGGAGGCGTTCGGAGCCCGGCGGCAGCTCTGGTGGGAGTTCGCCGGCGAAGCAGGGCGCCCACTGGATGCGCTGCTCGGCGAACTTCGCCGGAACCTCGAACATCGGCGCGGTCGGTTGTGCCAGTGCGGGCTGAGCGGTGGCGAGCAACGCCCCCAGCGCGGCGGTGACCCCTAACGCGCGTCGCGCGCTTCCCATGCAGTCCCCTCCTTGTGGTGACCTTCGATGAACCAAGATCACTCAATCAGGGGAATGCTTGGGCTGCTACCTCCGTTCGGCATCACTTTCAGCGACAAATGTCAGGTCGTAGTGCGGCAGATCGATCGCGCTGCTGAGGTCCTCACCCTGCCGGAGCATCCAGTTCAGCAGGACCTCGTTGCTCAGCAACCTGTTTCGCAGCCAGCTGCCGATGCGCCCCGGGGCCAGGAACTTCCCCGTCCGGTCGCCGCCCTTCTGGCACGCCCGCGCGTAGTCGCGCATCCGGGACTCGTAGCGCCGGAAAGCCGTTGCGTGGTCCCCGTTCGCGGCGACCAGCTCACCGGCGAGCACGTAGGCCGCGACGACCGCGGTGCCGGTGCCCATCCCGCCGAGCGTCGCGCCGCACGCCGCATCGCCGAGCAGCGCGACGCGGCCGCGCGACCAGGGGGTGATGTCGACGCGGCTGATCGAGTCGAAGTAGAGGTCTGGGGCGGAGTCCAGCGCGGTCAGCAGGCGTGGGGTCTCCCAGCCCAGCCCAGCGAGGGCGCCCGCGATCAGGGCGCGCTGCTGCTCCGGGTCGTGCCGGTCGTAGTCGAGCCGCGGTGACCTGAAGATGGCGAACGCGCTGGCGGCGTCGTTGTCCGGGCCGACGGAGATCATCCGGCCCGGGGCGCCGTGGCACAGCGCGCCGCCGGGCAGGTCCGGGAAATCGGGCACCGCCCAGGTGGCGACGTAGTAGCCGAGGTGGCGGACGAACCGCTCCTCGGGGCCGAAGACGAGGCGCCGGACCCCGGAGTGCACGCCGTCCGCGCCCACCACCAGGTCGAACGAGCGCCGCGCGCCCGAGGCGAAGGTGACCTCCACGCCGTCATCCGCCTCGACCAGGTGCGCGATGTGGTCGCCGAAGACGTACTCGGCGACGTCCGCGCTGTGGTTGTGCAGCACGCGCGAGAGGTCGGAGCGGAGGACCTCGAGGTCGCCGCCGGCGAATTCCGCGGGCAGGTGCAGCAGGGGGCGGCCGCGGTTGTCGACGAAGGTCATGGGGCTGCCGCCGGTCTGGAGCCGCCGCAGTTCCTCCAGGACACCCATGCGCTCCAGCACGGTGCGGTGCACCTCGCCGCGGAAGTCGACCGCGGCCCCGCCGCCTCGCGGCGCCGGGGCGATCTCCACCACGGTGACCTCGCAGCCGCAACGGCCCAGCCAGCCCGCCAGCGCCGGGCCCGCGACGCTCGCACCTGAGATCAGCACCCTTGCCCGCATGGTCCGCCTCGTCTCTGTGTCCGTTGGAAGCAGTATTTTCTGTGTACTCTAGACGCAATTTCGTGGCGAGCACCGGGGAGGGCCGGAGTGGGCGGTGAGCGAGCGGGGTGCATCGAGGTGCTGTGGGGGTCCCGGCCTGGGCCGCGACGTGGGCCGAAACCCGCGCTCAGCCTGTCGCGGATCGCGCGCACCGGCATCGAGGTGGCCGACGCCGAGGGGCTGGCCGCGGTGTCGATGCAGCGCGTCGCGGGGGAGCTCGGCTTCACCAAGATGTCCCTCTACCGCTACGTGCCGGGCAAGGCCGAACTGGTCGCGCTCATGGCGGACCTCGCCATGGGGGAACCACCCGCGCTCCACGGCTTTTGGCGCGACCGGCTCGACGCGTGGGCCCGCGCGCTGCTGCCGCGGTTCGTGCAGCACCCGTGGGTCCTCGAGGTGACGACCGGGCCGCGCATCCCCGGGCCGAACGAACTGGCGTGGATGGAGGCGGCCGTCAGCGCGCTCTCCGGCACGGGCCTCCGCGGCAGCGAGCAGCTGGACGCCGTGGTCGTGCTGGTCGGCCACGTCCGCGGCATCGCTCAGCAAGCCGCGGCGACCCCGGACGATTCCCCGGAGCGGCAGCTCCACACGTCCCTGGCCGACCTCCTGCGTGACCATGGCGACCGCTACCCCGCGGTCACCGCCGCCCTCGCCGAAGCCGACTTCCACGACGAAGCCCTTGACTTCGGCCTGGCCCGCATCCTCGACGGCCTCGCCACCCTCATCACCACCCGCAGCCCCTGACTCCCGGGCTCCCGCTGCTGCTCAACGGCCCTTGGAAGGTCCCCCTGCCGGGTGGGGTGCGCCCAAGCAGCGGCACGTCCTCTGGTTCAGCAGCCGGTGAAGGGCACCTCCGAGTTTGAACTGGTCCCCCGTGGTTGGACTCGTTAATTAAGAGTCTAGGCGGCGAGGGTCTGGGCCCGGTATTGGACCGGGCTCAGACCCTGGCAGTGTGTGTGGCCTCGTGTGGTGTTGAACCAGGTGATG
>NZ_BMMT01000016.1 GCF_014646075.1 Saccharopolyspora thermophila | reverse complement strand
GTCGGCATCCCGTACTCCGCACCGTTGGCGGACATGCCGATAATCTCGATCGCACCCAGATTCGCCGAGATGAACGCCAACCCCGTCACCCACGCCGGCAACGCCCGCCCCGACAAGAAAAAGTCCAAACTGGTGGAAACCGCCCGCCGCGCCAGATACCCAATCCCCAGCACGAAAACGAAGTACAACGCCAACAACCCGTAATCCACGGCATTGGCATCAAGAAGCTGACCCTGGGCCAGCACCTCGGTGCCGACCCCTCTCCCGTTGACCACAGTTGTCCCTCTTTTCCGCTGCGCACGCCGGTGCGGCGCGCCCGCCGAGAACGAATGACGCGAAGGTGCGCGCGGCCGGGCCGGGCTGCCCGTGCGGCGCGGACTCAATATGTTGTCTGCGGCAACATATCACCGGGCAACACTCGGCAGAAGATTTCGGGATCGATCAAGTACCCGGGGTGTAACCGCATCGCAATCCACGCGGCGGCAACGGGTTCCGGCTCAGCCGGTGAGGAGTTGCTCGAAGGCGAGCTCGGCCGCGCCGAGGAGCTTGCCGTCGGCTCCCAGGGAGGACGTGACGATGCGGGTGCCGCCCATGGCCCGGCCGACCAGGCTGCGTTCCGACACCGACTTGCCCACGTGGTCGATCAGGGTGCGCGGTAGCGAGGTGAACAGGTCGCCGAGCACGACCAGTTGCGGCGCCAGCAGGTTCACCACGTTGCACAGGCCGAGGGCCAGCCACTCGCCGAACTCGCCCAGCCGCTGCAGGACCTCCTCCGGGTTCTGCGCCAGGGCGTGCAGTTCGGCGACGATGACGCCACGCGGGGAGTCCTCCGGCAGGTCCAGCGCCCGGCTCAGGGCCCGCTCCCCGATCTCGGTCTCCCAGCAGCCGCGGCTGCCGCAGTAGCACTCGCGGCCGTCCGGCCGCACCACCATGTGCCCGAGTTCGCCGACGTACCCGGCGCTACCCCGCAGCGGCGCACCTCCGGAGATGACGCCGCCGCCGACCCCGACGTCGGCGCTGACGAACACGACGTCGGTGGCCCCGCGCGCCGCTCCACGCAGGTGCTCGGCGAGCACGCCCAGCTCCGCGTCGTTGCCGACCTCCACGCGACGACCGCCCAACGCCTGCGACAACCACTCCCCCAGCGGCACGTCGGTCCAGTGCAGGTTCGGTGCCTCCCGCACCATGCCGTCGGCGCGCCGCACGACACCGGGCGCCGACGCGCCGATCGCGGCCACGTCGACCTGCGCCTCCTCGATGAGCACGGCGCTGTTGTCGACGATGCGGGTGAAGACCTCGCGCGGGGTGCGGTTCGTCGGGCGCAGGCTCCAGCTGCACCGGTTGAGGATCTCGCCGCCGAGACCGACCAGGGCCATCGCGACCTGCTCCACACGGATGTCCACCGCGAGGGTCACCGCGGCGTGCGGTTGCGGCAGCACCAGCAGCGACGGCCGGCCGGCGCCGGTGCGCTGGGCGGGCACCCGCTCGACGACCAGGCCGTCCCGCACCAGTTCGTCGACCAGGGCCTTGATGGTGCTGCGGTTGAGCCCCATCTCGGTGGCCAGCGCCGCGCGCGTGCACGGCCCGCCGGTGTGCAGCCGGCGCAGTAGCACCGCCCGGTTGTGCTGGCGCACCTCGTCGGGCCGCGCCCCGGCAGTTGGTGTCGTCGTCACCTCGGCCGCATCCTCCCGGCTTGGTCCAGTCCGGAAGTAGCTGTAGCACAACCGCCCGCCGCGGCGCGCACCCCGCTCATCGCCGGTCGAGCCCGGCCCGGCGCCGCGACAGCGCGTCCACGCCCGCCGCGGCGACCAGCACCAGACCGGTGATGATGTTGACCGGCGCGGCCTGGAAACCCAGCAGGTTCAACCCGTTCTGCACCGTGGCCAGCACCGCGCCACCGAGCACCGCGTCGGGTAGCCGCCCCTTGCCACCGAACAGGGACACCCCACCGATCACCGCGGCGCCGACCGCGAACAGCACCAGGTTGCCGCCGCCCGCACTGCCGTCCACCGAACCCACCTTGGAGGTGTAGACGATGGCGCCGACGGCGGCCAGTGCCGAGCAGATGACGAACGCGGTCATCCGGATCCGGGCCACGTCCACCCCGGCGCGGTGGGCGGCGTCGCGGTTGTTGCCCACCGCGTGTAGGTGCCGCCCGAAGCGGGTGCGGTCCAGCACGAACGTCCCGGCGGCCAGCAGCACCAGCACGATCGGCACCACGAGCGGCACGCCGCGGATGTCGGCCAGTTCCGGGTGCGGCGAGCGGTTCAGTGTCAGCAGGAAGGTCGCCAGGCCGCCGCAGGTCAGCACCGCGGCGGCCTTCGCGGCGACCAGCGGTGTGGGCGGTGCGACCAGCCCGTTGCGGAGCCTGGTCAGGTGCCGGTAGGCCACCGCACCGGCGTAGCCGGCGCCGGCGAGCAGGAACAGCAGCCAGCTGCCGGTGACGTCGAGGCTGCCGTTGGCGACGGCGAACAGCACCGGGTTCTGCCGGATCGAGACTGTGCCGCCCGGGCCGAGCAGTTGCAGCACCACGCCGGACCAGGTGATGAACAGCCCGAGCGTGACGACGAACGACGGGATCCGGACCTTGGACACCGCGAACCCGGTCAGGCAGCCGATGGCCGCGCCGACGCACACCGCCAGCAGCATCTCCACCCACGGGTTCGCACCGAGCCCGGCCACCATGAGGACCAGGGCCAGCGCGGACGCCGCCGCCCCGACCCAGACGCGCAGCAGCACCGCCAGCAGCGCGGCCGCGGCCAGGCCGACCGTGAACGCGGCGAACACCGCGCCGCCCATCGCGCCGAGCAGGTTCCCGTCGTGCTGGAAGTGCAGCGCGAGCACCGCCGCGGCCACCCCCGACGCGGTCCCGGCGGACAGGTCGATCTCCCCGGCCAGCAGCACGTAGACCAGGCCCATCGCGATGATGGTCTGCCCGGCGCCCTGGTGCAGCAGGTTCGTCAGGTTGTTCAGGGTCAGAAAGTCCTCGGACAGCGCGGCGAACAGCCCGACCAGCACGGCCAGGGTGACCAGGGCGGGCAGCGAGCCGAGATCGCCGCGGCGGAGCCGGGCGAGGTAGTCGCGCAGGGCGTCGCCGGTGGCCGGCGAGGTGGTGTCGATGCCGAAGTCGGGGATGCGGGTGACGGCACCGGTGGAGCTGTTGGTCATGGGCGGTTCCTCGGGTTCGGGTCAGACCGCGGCGACGTCGGGCCGGGCGAGGCCGAGCTCGCCGGAGCGCCCGGCGGTCATCAGCTCCACGACCTGGGCGTGGGTGAGGTCGCGGGCGGGCAGTTCGGCGGCCATCCGGCCCAGGTACAGGGTGGCGATGCGGTCGGCGACCTCGAACACGTCGGTCATGTTGTGGCTGATCAGGACCACGCCGAGGCCCTGCTCGGCCAGCCGCCGCACGAGGTCGAGCACCTGCCGGGTCTGCGCGACGCCGAGCGCGGCGGTGGGTTCGTCGAGGATGACGACCTTGCTGTTCCACAGCACGGCCTTGGCGATGGCCACGGCCTGCCGCTGCCCGCCGGAGAGCTCGCCGACCTTGGTGCGCACCGACCCAACGGTCCGTACCGACAGCGAGCGCAGCGTGCGCCGGGCGGCCAGTTCCATGGCGGTCTCGTCGAGCCGCACCGCCGGGCCCCGCTCGCGGCCGAGGAACATGTTCTGCACGACGTCGAGGTTGTCGCACAGCGCGAGGTCCTGGTAGACGATCTCGATGCCGAGGTCGGCGGCGTCGCGCGGTCGCCGGATCTGCACCGGCCGCCCTTCGAAGAGCACCTCGCCGCTGTCGAAGCGGTGCATCCCGGCGATGCATTTGACCAGTGTGGACTTCCCGGCGCCGTTGTCGCCGATGAGCGCGGTCACCTCTCCGGCGCGCACGGTGAAGTCGACGTCGCGCAGCGCGCGGACCGCGCCGAAGCTCTTGTTGACGCGGCGCAGCGCCAGCAGGGGTTCGTGCACCGTGAATCCTCCCTCGTAGCGCTCAACCGGAGATGCCGAGCCGGCGGCAGGCACCGGCCAGGTCACCGCCGCAGATTTCCTCGGCCCGGACGTGGCCGGGGCCGAGCACCGACTTGATGTTGTCGCGGGTGATCAGCTGCGGGGCCAGCAGAACCGAGCGGACCAGACGGCCCGACACCGGATCCGCGACACGCTGGGTGGCCAGCGCGTCGGCCGCCGCGGTGTCGCCGCGCACCAGCGCGGCGGCCAGCTCCGCGGCGGTGTCGGCCTCCTGCTGGATCGGTTTGAACACCGTGGACGATTGGTGGCCCTGCAGGATCGCGCGCAACCCGTCGACGGTGCTGTCCTGGCCGGTGACCGGGACCGCACCGGCCAGGCCGTACTTCTGCAGCACGGTGATCACCGCCGCGGCCAGGCCGTCGTTGGCGGCCAGCACGCCGTCCACCCGCCCGCCGTTGGCGGTCAGCAGTTGTTCGAAGATCTGTCCGGCGACCTGGTTGTCCCAGCCGTCGACGAACCTGCTGCTGACCAGCCGCAGATCTCCCGCGGCGTAGTGCGGACCAAGCGTGCGGGTCTGTCCGCGGTGCACCAGCGCGGCGTTGTAGTCGGTCAGCGAGCCGCCGATTTCGATCACCTGCGCACCGGGCCGGCCGCGCAGCGCTGCGGCGAGCGCCCGCGCCTGCAACGCGCCGACCTGCTCGTGGTCGAAGCTGACGTAGTAGTCCGCGCTGCCGCCGAGGCTGAGCCGGTCGTAGTCGATCACCGGCACGCCCAGTCGCGCGGCCTGCTGCTCGACGGTGGCCCCGACGTCGCCGCTGGGGGCGGCGATGATCAGCACCTCGACGCGCTGGCTGAGCATGCTGTCGGCGATCTGTGCGAACTTCTGCGCGTCGCCCTGGGCGTTCTGGATGATCGGCGCCAGCCCGCGCCGCTGCAGCGCCGAACGCAGCATCGGCTGGTCGAAGTGCGCCCACCGGGCGGAGGTCGCCGTCTCGGGCAGGATCACGCCGACCCGCGGTGCCCCCGCGGCGGTGGGGTCCGCCTGGGGCCCCGGCTGCGGCAGGGCGTTGTTGCCGCAGGCCACCAGGAGCAGCCCGAGTCCCAGGGCCACGGCCAGCAGCGCCGCGGGCGTTCTCCCCATCGAGAAGCCTTTCTCACTCCGGTAGCCCCAACGTTGCGGCAGACAACATAGGCCACCCCGCCCGCCGCCGAGAACCCCCGGTGGCGCTGCGACGAACGGGCTTGATCGATGCAGGAGATCGTGGCGAACCGCCCGTCGCTGGTATGTTGTCGCCTACAACATATGCCGTCTGACGTGTCCGGCAAGTGCTGTTCATCGGCAGAACGCGCACGTCCGGGCCGCGCGACGGCCCGCAGCTCCACCCCGATACCGGAGGAAGTTGGATCCCGGAGGAGACCGGCATGTCCCGTTGGCTGCCCGGCACCACCCCGACCCGGATAGCCCTGGCGCTCACCGCGGTGGCCTGTACCGCCGCGCTGGCGCCCGCGGTGTCCGCGGCCCCGCCCGCACCACCCCTGTACCGCGACGCCAGCAAACCCGTGGCCGACCGGGTGGAGGACCTGCTGGCCCGAATGACGTTGCAGGACAAGATCGGCCAGATGACCCAGGCGGAGCGGCAGGCCGCCGACCCGAAGGCAGCCGCCCGCGACCGGGTCGGGTCCATCCTCAGCGGCGGCGGCTCGGCCCCCACCCCGAACACCGCCGAGTCGTGGGCCGACATGTACGACGCCTACCAGCGCGAGGCGATCGCGACCCCGCTGGGCATCCCGATCATCTACGGCGTGGACGCGGTGCACGGGCACAACAACGTGTATGGGGCGACGATCTTCCCGCACAACATCGGCCTCGGCGCCACCGGCGACCCGGAGCTGGTGCAACGCATCGCGCGGGCCACCGCCGAGGAGATCTCCGGCACCGGAATCGACTGGGACTTCGCGCCGTGCCTGTGCGTGGCGCGCAACGACCGCTGGGGCCGCACCTACGAGTCCTTCGGCGAGACACCGCAACGACCGACGGCCATGACCTCCGCCGTCACCGGGTTGCAGGGCGACCACCTGGACGGCCCGGCCTCGGTGCTGGCCACCGCGAAGCACTACGTCGGCGACGGCGGCACGACCGGCGGTGACGACCAGGGCAACACCGAGATCGACGAGGAGGAGCTGCGGGCGATCCACCTGGCGCCGTTCACGGAGGCCGTCAGGCGCGGCGTCGGCGCGGTGATGATCTCCTACAGCAGCTGGAACGGCGTGAAGATGCACGCCAACAGCTACCTGATCAACGACGTGCTCAAGGGCGAACTGGGCTTCACCGGGTTCGTGGTCTCCGACTGGCAGGCGATCGACCAGCTCGACGGGCAGCCCGGGTTCACCGCCGAGGAGGTGCGCACCTCGATCAACGCCGGGCTGAACATGATCATGGTGCCGCACGAGTACCAGAAGTTCATGGACCTGCTGCGCGCCGAGGTCGAGGCGGGTCGGGTGCCGATGGCGCGCATCGACGACGCCAACCGCCGCATCCTCACCAAGAAGTTCGAGCTGGGCCTGTTCGAGCGGCCCTTCACCGACCGCGCCTACACCGGCACCGTGGGCAGCCCGGAGCACCGGGGACTTGCCCGGGAGGCGGTCCGCGAGTCGCAGGTGCTGCTGAAGAACGACGGCGGGGTGCTGCCGCTGGCCAAGGACGGCGGCAAGATCTTCGTCGCCGGCAAGAACGCCGACGACATCGGCAACCAGAGCGGCGGCTGGACCATCAGCTGGCAGGGCAGCAGCGGGCCGATCACGCCGGGCACCACCATCCTGGATGGCATCCGGCAGGCGGTGTCGCCGTCCACCGAGGTCACCTACGACCGGTACGGCAACGGCATCGACGGCAGCTATCGCGCGGCGATCGTCGTGGTCGGCGAGACGCCCTATGCCGAGGGCGCCGGAGACCGTCCCGCGGGGATGGGGCTGGACCAGGAGGACCTCGCCACCCTGGCCAGGGTGCAGCAGGCGGGTGTTCCGGTGGTGGTCGTGCTGGTCTCCGGCCGCCCGCTGGACATCGCGGCCGAGCTGCCGGGGTGGGACGCGCTGGTGGCGTCCTGGCTGCCGGGCACCGAGGGGGCCGGGGTGGCCGACGTGCTGTTCGGCGACCACCACCCCACGGGCACACTGCCGGTGACCTGGATGGCCAGCGCGGACCAGCAGCCCATCAACGACGGCGACGGCAAGCAACCGCTGTTCCCACTCGGCTTCGGCCTGCGGTACTGACCAGGCGGCGGGCTGCGCTCGGCCCTTGTCCACCGCGATCGAACCCTCCCGTGCGTCCATCGCCGCCGCGTGCGAGGTGACCGACCAGCCGCGGGACGGGCGTTGAGTCCGGTGCCGGTGGACGAGCCCTGCCGTGACTTCGGACCCTGGCTGCGGTCGGCGACCGCCGCGATGGTCGAGGACGTGCCGGAGGCGTACGTGCGACGCGTGGGAGGGTGCGGTGTACGCAGACGACGACCGCGGTGCCAGGGCGGAGGCGCTCCCGAAGCTCGCCGCGTTCCCGCTGGTGGAGGCGCTCCTCGGCCGCCGATCCCGGCGGTTCGCCCTGGGCGACGAGATTCCCGACGGCCCGCTGGCCTACCGTTCCGAGCACGAGCCGGTCCCCCTCACCGAGCTTGAGCGGATGCTCGTGCTCGGCGCGATGGGCGGCACCACGGGCTGGCACTACTCGATCACCCGGCACGCCCGCTACGCACCGCACGTGTCGAACTACGCCGGTGCCGCGGCGGGCCGCACCTTCCCCTCCGCGGCGGGCATCCACACCGCTGAGCTGTTCTGCACCGACGACTCGGGCGTCTACTTCTTCCCGACCCGGGATGCCGGCGCCCTCGTGGACCCCGCGGTCGAGGAGGTCACGCCGGACCTGGTGGTCGAGCGCCACCAGCAGCGGCTCCGCCGCCTGTCCGACCAGCGGCTGTACCTGCCCGCGGAGGAGCCCTACCTGGAGGGCCACAACACCTGGTGTGTCAACGTGCCCGGCTCGCTACTGGTCATCCCGGTGGCCGACATCGCCCAGCACCTGCTCGCCGTGCTGTGCTTCTTCGTGCAGAACGGCTACGGGATCTATGACGACGTCCACCACCGCGAGATCCCCGGGCTGGCGGAGTTCAGCACGCTGGTCGACGTCGAGGAACCGTTCCCGTTGACCTTCGCCGAGCAGTACGCGCTCACCGAGGCCACCGCGGAGCTGGCCACCGCGTGTTACGCGGGTGTGCTGATGCTCCAGGCGATGGGTCTGGGCGGATGGATGTTCGACGGGATCGACCGGTTCTCGATGCTCGGCGCCTCCGGCAACCCGGACGTGCCCGGCCTGGGCTTTCGCTACGACGAGGACGAGCGCTGGTCGACGCCCAACCCCACCGGCCGTGCAGGGGTCTTCGAGGCGTACTGCCCGCCCCACTACCCCGACATGGCGGCGGCGGTCGAAACCTTCGCCGAACGCAAGTTCGGGCCCGGCGGCCCGTTCCATCGCGACACGCCCGGCGCCTGGACCGACACTCCCGGATTCCGCGGCAGCGCCCTGGTCCACGACGAGGAGTTCAAGGCGTGCGTGGCGCTCCAGGCGCAGTACGTTGACGAGACCTTCGGCAAGTTCCCCGCGACCGTGCCGACGGTGTTCATCCTGAACTACGTCCAGGCGCACCACCTCGACCTCGACTTCTACGACCGCTTCTTCAAACCCGGGGCGTACCTGCGCACGCACGCCACGCACATGGCCGACTGGCACGGCGGGAGCGAGGGCACCGGACATCGCTGAACCGCGGCTCGCGGTGTGGCTGATCCGGCGGGCGGAAGCGATCAGACCTTTCGGGCCGGCAGGATCCGGCCGGTGACCTCGCCGAAGCCGATGCGGCTGCCGTCCGGTCCGGGCGCGGTGGCGGTGATGCTGACCTCGTCGCCGTCCTGCAGGAACGTGCGTTCCGCACCGCCGACCCGAACCGGTTGCTGCCCGCCCCAGGTGAGTTCGATGAACGCCCCGCACTGGTCGCGCTGCGGACCGGAGATGGTGCCCGAGGCGAAGAGGTCGCCGGTGCGAGTGACCGCGCCGTTGACGGTCAGGTGCGCCAGCATCTGCGCCGGCGACCAGTACATCTCGCGGTAGGGCGGGCGCGAGACCTCCTGACCGTTCCAGGACACCACCAGGTCGATGTCCAGTCCCCACGGCTCGTCCTCCCGCAGGTACGGCAGCGGTCGCGGGTCCTGCGTCGGGGTCGGCACGCGGGCCGCCTCCAGCGCCAGCAGCGGCACCACCCACGGCGAGATCGACGTGGCGAAGCTCTTGCCCAGAAACGGCCCCAGCGGCACGTACTCCCACGCCTGGATGTCACGGGCGGACCAGTCGTTGACCAGTACCACGCCGAAGACCCGGGTCGCGAACTCGCCGGTGGGCACCGCCTCGCCCAGTTGTGAACCGGTGCCGACGACGAAGCCGAGCTCGGCCTCGATGTCCAGGCGTCGGCAGGGCCCGAAGGTCGGTGTCGCCTCATCGGGACCCTTGCGCTGACCGAGCGGCCGCATGATTTCGGTCCCGGACACCACAACCGTTCCACCACGCCCGTGGTAGCCAACCGGGAGGTGCTTCCAGTTCGGCATCAGCGGTTCGGCGTTCGGGCGGAACAGGCGCCCGAGGTTGCTGGCGTGGTGCTCGGACGCGTAGAAGTCCACGTAGTCGGCGACCTCGAACGGCAGGTGCAGACGCACCTCGCCCACCGGGTGCACGGCGGCGTCGGGCACCTCACCGGAGACCGCCTCGGCGATCTTCTCACGCACCGCCACCCAGCGGTCGTATCCCTGGGCCATGAACGGGTTGAGCACCGGCTGCGCGAACACGTCGTCGCCGAGCAGCACCGCGAGGTCCACGACGGACTCGCCGACGCGGACGCCGACGCGCGGCCCGGTTCCGGGCGTGGAGAACACGCCGTAGGGCAGGTTGGCCAACCCGAACGGCGACCCCGCCGGAATGTCGATCCTGGTCACGGAAGTCCTCCTTCGCCGAGCACGGCGGCGGGCACCAACCCCAGGTCCACCAGCTCGGTCAACGGTTCGGCGATGCTGCACGTCCCGAAGGACAGGAAGCGGGTCCGGGCCGCGGTGACCCGCGCGCTGTCGAGCTTGGCCACTCGCTCGGCGATCTTGTCCGCGTCGCGTTCGGCGAGCACGGCGGCGATCTCGGTGTCATCGGCGAAGTCCACCGCCGCGTCGGTGGCCAGCAGCAGGTTGAGGTAGCCGTGCTGCTCGAAACCGGTGCCCGGATCGGTGTTGCGGACCGCGTGGTGCAGCCCCGCGGTGGCTTTGAACGGCACGCCCGCCTCGACGACCGAGCGGATCGCGGTGGCCAGTTCGGCCTCGTCCGGGTAGAGGTCGGCGCGCACCCCGCCGGTGCGGAACTTGGCCCGGTAGCCGGCCGTGGCGCACCGGGCGATGACCTCCGCTCGGCGCTCGTCGCGCGGCACCTCGACGAAGACGACGGCGTCCCCGGGCCCACCCGCCCGGTCCAGGGCGGCGAAGAACTCGGCCGGGGACTGCCCGGGCGGCACCGCCACTTCCAGGGCGCGCACCCGGACGGGCAACTCCGCCGCGGCCGTGCGGACCGCGGGCACCTGCCCCGGGCCTTGCGGTGCGGTGACGGACAGCTCCAGGCCGTCAACGGCCAGCGTTGCCAGGTCGGCCAGCGCCGGCGCGGCGAGCACCAGCGGGCCGACCAGCTCCGCGTAGGGCGAGGTGACGTGCCGCGCGTGCGCGCTGACCGCCTCGGGCAGCGGCGTGCGGCCCGGTGGGAAGACGGCGGCGTCGTCGCACAGCGACCGGGCGAAGTCGGGGATGCTCACCGCGCCGGCCCCCGTCCCGACCAGGTCCAGGCGTAGCCGGGGTCCTCGGCGGCACGGCCACCCTCGCCGAGCTCCAGTGGGCGGAAGGTGTCGACCATGACGGCCAGTTCGTCGAAGAACTCCACGCCGATGCTGCGCTCGTACGCGCCGGGCTGCGGGCCGTGCGAATGCCCGCCCGGGTGCAGCGAGATCGACCCGGGACCGATGCCGGAGCCCTTGCGTGCCTCGTAATCCCCGCCGCAGTAGAACATCACCTCGTCGGAGTCCACGTTGGAGTGGTAGTAGGGCACCGGGATGGACCGTGGGTGGTAGTCCACCTTGCGCGGCACGAAGTTGCACACCACGAAGTTGGTGCCCTCGAAGACCTGGTGCACCGGCGGCGGCTGGTGCACCCGACCGGTGATCGGCTCGAAGTCACCGATGTTGAACGCGTACGGGTACAGGCAGCCGTCCCAGCCGACCACGTCGAACGGGTGTTGCGGGTAGACGAACCTCGTGCCGACGATGCCCTGCCTGCCGCGGTGCTTGACCAGCACCTCGACGTCGTCGCCCTCGGCCAGCAGCGGTTCGGTCGGCCCGCGCAGGTCACGCTCGCAGTACGGCGCGTGCTCCAGGAACTGGCCGAACTTCGACAGGTAGCGGCGCGGCGGCGTGATGTGCGAGTTCGCCTCGATGCAGTACGCACGCACCGGCTCGTCACCCTGCGGCACCCACCGGTGCGTGGTGGCGCGCGGCAGGACCACGTAGTCGCCCTGCCGGAACGGCAGGGCCCCGAAGACGGTCTCGACGACGCCGGAGCCGGACTCGACGTAGATGCACTCGTCGCCGATCCCGTTGCGGTACAGCGGTGAGGTTTCGCCGGCGACGACGTAGGAGATGCGGACGTCGGCGTTGCCGAGCACCAGCCGGCGACCGGTGACCACGTCGTGGCGCTTCCACTCGGTGCCGGCGAACAGCTCGTGCAGCTTCAGGTGCCGGGGCCGCAGCGGGTGGTTGGGTTCGGTGCCCAGGTCCGGCAGTTCCCAGTTCGCCGAGTCCACCAGCGCGGAGGGAATGTTGCGGTGGTACAGCAGCGACGAGTCGCTGGAGAAGCCCTCCTCCCCCATCAGCTCCTCGTAGTACAGCCCGCCGTCGGGCCTGCGGTGCTGGGTGTGCCGCTTCGGTGGTACCTCGCCGACCTGCCGGTAGTACGCCATGCCGTCGCCTCCTCGCTGAGGGTCCGGGGTTCCGGCCACCCCGGGTGCAGTTAGTTAATGTATTTACTAACTGCTGGTCGTGCAACACCGCACCGTCAGTTGCGTCCGCGCACCTCGAACTGGTCGCGGTTGGTGATGAGTTTGTCCAGCAGCATCACCAGGATGCGCTGCTCGGTCTCGGTGAGCACGCTGGTCCAGTCGTGCTCGCGCTCGTTGTGGGCGCGGAAGACCTCGACCATCTCCTGCTGTCCGCGCTCGGTCAGCGACAGCAGCACGGACCGGCCGTCGCGCTCGCCCGGCGTGCGCTCCAGCAGCCCGTCGGCCACCAGCGTCTTGGTCAGGTTCGACACCGCCGCCCGGCTCATTCCGGTGAGCTCGGCGGCTTTCTTCGCCTCCAGCGGCCCGGCCAGCCAGGTCACGAACAGCAGCCGGAAACCCGACCAGGACCGGCCGCGCGGCCGGTGCACCGACGCCTCCAGGTCGTAGGTGACGATGTTGGACGCCCGGTTGAGCGTCAGCAGCACCTCGGTCGCCAACTGGTGGCGGAACCCGTATTCGGTGGCGAGCCGGTGGTTGGCCAGTTCGACGAAGGACCAGAAGTCCAGTTCACCCTCGGCCATCGCGGCCCTCCAGCCCAACTAGTAAATCTGTGAACTATTTTTAGTCTACGACTGGCACCCATGATCGCCGAGCTGAGCCGGTTCTCAGCGACCAGCCCGCTCTCAGCGTTATCTCAGCTCCCGTCAGCCACCCTGGGCACAGGACCCGACAGGGAGGAACGGATGAAACCCAGGAACGTGGCGATCACCGCCACCGCCGGGGCCGCCGCGGGCGTGCTCGGCCTGACGGTGCTCGCGCTGCCGGCCGGCGCCGGCGCGGCGCCGGAACTGCCTCCGGTGAGCCCGGAACAGCTCGTGGAATCGGTGATGCGGGCCGCCCCGCCCGCGCTGAGCGGGACCGTCCAGGTCGACAACGCACTCGGGCTGCCCGCGCTGCCGGCCGCGGGCCAGGGCGGCGAACTGCTCGCCGACGGCACGAGCCAGGTGCGGGTGTGGGCCGACGGGCAGGGCCGCCACCGCGTGTCGATGCCGTCACACGGCGGCGAGGTCACGGTCGTCGACGACGGCTCGACGGTCTGGAAGTGGGACTCCGCCGAGCGCACCGCCACCCGCGTCGACGCCGCGCACGAGCCGGGCGCCGAGCACCCGCAGGCCGACCCGGCGGCCGCCGCCCGCGACATCATCGCCACGCTGCGCCAGACCAGCGACGTCGCTGTCGACGGCACGGCCAGCGTCGCCGGCCGCGACGCCTACGAACTGGTGCTGACGCCGAAGCCGTCCGAGCGCACGCTGCTGCGCGAGGTGCGCGTGGCGGTGGACGCGGAGAAACGCATCCCACTGGAGCTGTCCGTGCACACCAACGGGTCCGACGCCCCGGCGCTGCAGGTCGGGTTCACCGACCTGCAGCTGGCCGCGCCGGACCCGGCGCTGTTCCGGTTCACCCCGCCCGCCGGGGCCACGGTGGAGCAGGCGCCGCGGCAGCACCGGCCGCAGGCACCGCAGCACCCGCAGGGCGAGCACCGTGTCGTCGGTGACGGCTGGGACTCGGTGCTGGTGGCGCGGCTGCCCGAGCAGACCTCGGCGAAGGACCGGACGGACTTCCGGCAGCTCGCCGAGCGCACCGGCCGACCGGTCAGCGGGCCGTGGGGCAACGGCTGGGTGATCGGCACCGCGGCCGGCAACGCCCTGCTGACCTCCGACGGCCGCGTGGCCGTGGGCGCGGTGCCCGAGCAGGTGCTCATCGCCGCGCTCGGTGCCGCGTGATGACCAGTGCGCTGGAGTCGGTGGGGGCGGCCGCGGCTGCCCCCACCGCGGCCGAGGACCTCGCCGCACGCACCACCGGACTGCGCAAGACCTACGGCCGCACCGTCGCGGTCGATGGCGTGGACCTGGCGGTGCCGCGCGGCGCCGTGGTCGGGGTGCTCGGCCCCAACGGCTCGGGGAAGACGACCACGATCCGGATGCTGCTCGGGTTGACCGCACCGACCTCGGGTTCGGTGGAACTGCTCGGCCACCGGCTGCCCGAGCACGGCGGCCGGGTCCTGCCGCGGGTGGGCGCGCTCGTCGAGGGGCCCGGTTTCCACCCGTTCCTGTCCGGCCGGGAGAACCTGCTGCGCTGCGCGGCGATGGAACCGGCGGTGCGTGGCCCGGACGTCCGCCGGGTCGTCGAGGAGGCGTTGGAGCGGGTCGGGCTCGGTGCCGCCGGCGGGCGCCGGTACCGCGGCTACTCGCTGGGTATGAAGCAGCGGCTCGGCCTGGCGGCGGCGCTGCTGGTGCCGCGTGAGCTGGTGGTGCTCGACGAACCGACCAACGGACTGGACCCGGCGGGCACCCGCGAGATCCGCCGGATCATCGCCGAGCTGCACGCGGCGGGCACCACGGTGCTGGTGTCCTCGCACCTGCTCGCCGAGATCGAGGCGACCTGCACGCACGTCGCGGTGATGCACCGGGGTTCGCTGGTGGCGCAGGGCGAACTGGCGCCCCTGCTGGAGTCGGGTGCACCGCACCTGCTGGTGTCCACGCCGGATGTCCAGGCGGGGCTGCGGGCGCTGCGCGAGGCGGGCGCACCGGCACGTGAGGAGAGCGGCGAGATCCGTGTGGAGCTGTCCGCCGTGGACTCCGCGGACGCCGTCGCGACCCTGGTGCGAGCCGGGGTCCGGGTACGCGAGGCCCGCCGGGCGCGCACCGGGCTGGAGGATGTGTTCGCCCGGCTCACCGAGGAGGATGCGTGACGCTCGTGGACACCCCACCGGTGCGGACTTCCGCGCCACTGGGTCGGGTCGTGCTGGCCGAGCTGCGCTGGGTGCTGCGCCGGCCGCGGAACCTGCTGGCCCTGCTCATGCTGGCCGCGCTGCCGGTGCTGCTGGGCACCGCCATCACGCTGGCCGGCGGCCCCAGCCGGGGCGGCCCGTCGGTGCTCACCGCGGTCGCCGGGAACGGCCTGGTGCTGCCGGTGGCGGCACTGGTTCTCGCCCAGTCCCTGCTGCTGCCGCTCGTCGTCGCGATGGTCGCCGCGGACGCGCTGGCCGGGGAGTCGGCGCACGGCACGCTGCGCGGGCTGCTGCTCGCCCCGGTCAGCCGCGTTCGGCTGGTCGGCGTCAAGGCGGTGGGCGTGCTGGTGATGGCGGTGCTGTCGGTGACCGTGGTGGCGGTCAGCGGTGTGGTGACCGGGCTGGTGATCGTCGGCGGCGACGGCCTGGTCACGCTGTCCGGCACCACCCTGCCGATGGGCTCGGCCCTGGGCCGCGTGGCGCTGGCCGTGGGGTGGTCGTCGGTGCAGATGGCCGCGGTCGGGGCGGTCGCCCTGGCGATCTCCGCGTTCACCGACCATCCCCTGGTGGTCATGGCCGCCACGATGGGCGGGCTGATCACCTTCGGTGTGCTGGGCACCATTCCGGCCCTGGACTGGCTGCACCCGCTGCTGCTCACCACCGACTGGTCGGCGGTGGTCGACGTGCTGCGTGATCCGCTCAGCGGCGACACTCTGGCGACCGGTCTGTTCCGCGCGGGATGCTACCTGCTCGTCGGGATGTCGGTGGCCGTCGGTCGCATCGCGACCAAGGACGTCTGAGAACGCAAGCGCTGGCGGGGCGATCTGTCGCGCCCCGCAGCGTGCTAGCGCAGCAGCGCCGCGTACAGCTCCATCCAGGCTGCCCGCAGCAACAAGCGCATCGTGCTGGTCCGGTCCCGCTGCTGGCGGTCGTGACGCACATCGACCCCTTCGTTTACGCCGAGCGGGCGCACCCGCTCGGCCCCCGACGCCTGGCAGGACCCCGTCGTCCCGCCTGGGCACGCCGCCCGGCGGCCGCACCGCCGTTCGCCCGTGCGACCGACACCATGGCGGAAACCGGCCAGTAGCGCAAGCAAATTCTGGTAACCGGGAAGGCCGGCCCGCCCAGTGCACCGCCCGCCACGCCCGTCACCAACTCCGATCGGGCGTGATCGGCATGCGCCTGGCATCCGGCCCTGCAACGATCTGCCCGGTCTCGCCGCGCAGCGCCCCGGCCGCCGGGGTGCGGGCGTCGCTGGGCACCGCGCTCGGGCGGCGACGCACGGTAGGCTCGCGATCACGACGGGAGGGAAGCGCCATGGAGTTCCGCCACCTCGGCCGCAGCGGCCTGGTCATCAGCGAGATCGCCTACGGGAACTGGATCACCCACGGATCGCAGGTCGAGGAGGACACCGCCACGGCGTGCATCCGGGCGGCGCTGGACGCGGGGATCACGACCTTCGACACCGCCGACGTGTACGCGGAGGGCCGCGCCGAGGAGGTACTGGGCCGCGCGCTGCGCGGGGAGCGCCGGGAGGGCCTGGAGATCTTCACCAAGGTCTACTTCCCCACCGGGCCGGGTCGCAACGACAGCGGGCTGAGCCGCAAGCACATCATGGAGTCGATCGACGGCTCGCTACGCCGTCTGCAGACCGACTACGTCGACCTGTACCAGGCGCACCGCTTCGACCACTCCACGCCGCTGGAGGAGACCATGGAGGCGTTCGCCGACGTGGTGCGCGCCGGCAAGGCGCACTACATCGGGGTGTCGGAGTGGACGGCCGAGCAGATCCGGGCGGGCCACGCGCTGGCCCGCCAGCTGCGCATCCCGCTGGTGTCCAGCCAGCCGCAGTATTCGGCGCTGTGGCGGGTGATCGAGGCGGAGGTGATCCCGGCCTGCGAGGAACTGGGCATCGGCCAGATCGTGTGGTCCCCGATCGCTCAGGGCGTGCTGACCGGCAAGTACCGGCCGGGCGCAGCCCCGCCGCCGGGTTCGCGCGCCACGGACGACAACGGCGGTGCGACGTTCGTGTCCCGCTGGCTGCGCGAGGACGTGCTGGAACGGGTCCAACAGCTCCGGCCGCTGGCGCAGGAGGCGGGCCTGTCGCTGGCCCAGCTGGCGGTGGCGTGGGTCCTGCAGAACCAGAACGTCTCGGCGGCGATCATCGGCGCCTCCCGCCCCGAGCAGATCGCGGAGAACGTGGCGGCCTCGGGCGTGAAGCTGGACGCGCAGCTGCTGCGCCGCATGGACGAGATCCTGGCGCCGGTCGTCGAACGCGACCCGGCCCGAACGGCGGAAAGCTCCCCGAAAGCCCGCCGCTGACGGTACTCGTCCCACGGCTCGAATCGGTGGGAAGCCAGCGTGGCTTGAAACGGGCGCTGGCTACGGCGGGATGTTCTGGTTGAGCCGGAAGAGATTCTCCGGGTCGTACCGGCGTTTCACCGCGCGCAGGCGCTCGTACTTCACCGCTCCGTACGCCTCCCGCACGCGCTCCTGCCCTTCCCGCATCAAAAAGTTCACGCAGACGCTGCGGTGGTGGGGCGACAACGCCGCCCAGAAGGTGCGCGCCCACTCCCGTTCCGCCGCGAAACCCGCGGCGTCGGCGGTCGTGGCGTTGATGTTGAACACGTGCCCCGCCGCACGGCCGTGGAACGCCGTCTCGTCCTCGCCGACGCGGGCCACCGCACCGCCCAGCTGGAAGATCGGGAAGGTGGTCAGCGGCGACCGGATGCGCAGCGCGTGCTCCGCGGTGATGTCGATGACCTCGTCGGTCAGCTCGGCCACGTCGCAGGACCGGAAGTAGTACCACCAGCCTTCGGGGAACGACGCGTCGAACATCGCCTGGTGCGCCACGAACGGCTTCTCCGCGCACAGGTCGACCAGCGGGGGTCCGAAGGACCGCATCGGCCGCACCACCCGCTCACCGTCCTCAACCGGCCCGGCGTAGCAACAGACCACCATCACCACCGGCCGACCGTGCAGATCCGCCGGCAGCACCGGAAGCGGTGGCGCCTTGCGGTGCAGGATGACGGTGGTGAGCTCGTCGGGCACGTCGGTGATCCAGTCACGGTAGTACCGCAGGACCTCCGGAGACCGCTCCATCGGCCAGATGAGCGGTCCGGCCAGCACCCGCGGGCCCACCGGGTGCAGCCGGAACTCGAACTCCGTGACGACACCGAAGTTGCCCCCGCCGCCGCGCACGGCCCAGAACAGGTCGCTGTTGCGCCGCTCGTCGGCCCGGAGCAGTTCGCCGTCCGCGGTGACCAGGTCCACGCCGAGCAACTGGTCCACGGTCAGGCCGTACTTGCGCATCAACCAGCCGATCCCGCCGCCGAGCGCCAGCCCGGCCAGTCCGGTGTGCGTGACGATCCCCGCGGGCACGGCCAGCCCGAACGCCTGCGTCTCCCGGTCCAGCTCCCCCAACCGCACCCCGGCCTGCACGCACGCGGTGCGGGTGGCGGGGTCGACGCGCACGCCCTTCAACGACGACAGGTCGATGACCATCCCGCCGTCACACACCGACAACCCGGGAAAGCTGTGCCCGCCGCTGCGCACCGCCGCGTCAGCCCGTGGCGACGGGCGAAGCGGACGCTGTCGATGACGTCGGCGACACCGGCGCAGCGGGCGATCAACGCCGGGCGCCGGTCGATGCAGCCGTTCCACACGCGCCGCAGCCGGTCGTACCCGGGGTCGGCGGGGCCGACGAGGTCCCCGCGGAACGCGGCGCGCAACGACCGCACCGCGTTCTGCTCGCCCTCGGCCCGCGCCGCGGACGCCGGGAACGCCATGCGGGTGAGTCTCGCGCTCGTCGATCAGCTCCGGCAGGGCCTTTGGTCGCCGAATTGCCCGCCGCGGGCAGTGGTGCTGCACTGGCGCTTCGGGGGAGCAGTCTGGGGGGAGGCATGAGCGAGGCGACCGAACCGGTTTTCCAGGGCCTGCGGGCGATGTTCATCAACTGCACGCTGAAGCGGTCACCGGAACGCAGCAACACCGAAGGTCTCATCGACCGCAGCGCGGGCATCATGCGCCGCAACGGCGTCGAGGTCGACGTGATCCGCGCGGTCGACCACGACATCGCGACGGGCGTGTGGCCGGACATGACCGAGCACGGCTGGGCCACCGACGAGTGGCCACAGCTGTACCAGCGGGTGCTGGCCGCGCACATCCTGGTGCTGGCCGGGCCGATCTGGCTGGGCGACAACAGCTCGGTGACCAAGCGGGTCGTCGAACGCCTCTACGGCTGCTCGTCGCTGCTCAACGAGCACGGGCAGTACGCCTACTACGGGCGCGTCGCCGGATGTCTGATCACCGGCAACGAGGACGGCGTCAAACACTGCGCGATGAACCTGCTCTACAGCCTCCAGCACCTCGGCTACACCATCCCACCGCAGGCGGACGCCGGCTGGATCGGGTCCATCGGTCCCGGCCCGTCCTACCTCGACCCCGGCTCCGGCGGCCCGGACAACGACTTCACCAACCGCAACACCACTTTCATGACCTACAACCTGATGCACCTGGCGGCGATGCTGGACCGGGCGGGCGGGATTCCCGCGCACGGCAACCAGCGCACCGCCTGGGACGCCGGGTGCCGCCCGCACTTCGAGAACCCGGAGCACCGGTGATCCTCTCCCACCGCCGCGACGCCGTGAAGATGCCGTGCCCAGGTTGTTTCCCCGTCCGGTTCGCGACATCCCTCCGTCCAGTGTGTACATGCTGGCCGTGGTGCGCGGGGTTTCCCCGGATGGCGCAACTCGCTGCAGCAGCCGGGTGTTCCCCGGCTCCGGGCGTCCCACCAGTCCCTAAGCTGGTGGTGTCGATCAGCGGGAGGTGCCATGAGCGACCAGCCACCGTCCCCGGCCGTGGAGCGGGTGCTGCCGCTGCTGACCGCCCGGCCCGCGAAGCCCGACGTCCGGCACGGTTATCTGGACCTGCTCGGGGATCGGCCAGAACAGCCCGCGGGGCCCGTGCAGTCGTTCTGGGAGTCGCCTCTCGGTTCCCACCTCTACGACCCGGCGCAGGCGCTGGCCCGCAGGGTGCTGCCGAGCTGGTACCGGCTACCCACGCGGGCTCGGCCACCCGCCGGCGGCCGGGTGCTGGACGTGGGATGCGGCCCTGGCAACGTCACGGCGCAGCTGGGCCGCGCCGTCGGCCCGGCCGGGCTGGCGATCGGCGTGGACATCTCGCGCCCCATGCTGGCGCAGGCGGCGCGCGCGCAGCGGGCGGCCAACGTCGCGTTCGTCCGCGCCGACGCGCGCTCGCTGCCCTTCCCGGACGGCACGTTCGACCTGGTCACCAGCCTCGCCTCGCTGCAGCTGGTCCCCGCCCCGGAGTCGGTGCTGGCGGCGATGGCGCGGGTGCTGGCCCGCGGTGCCTGGCTGGCGGTCATGGTCCCCACACCGCGCGACGGCCTGCTGCACCGGGGCACCAGGATGTTCGGGTTGCGCACCGGGATGACCTTCTTCAGCGCCGATGAACTGGCCGGGACCCTGCACGCGGTCGGGATGCGCGCGGTCCACACCCACCGGGCGGGGCCGTTGCTGTGGGCCACCGCGCGCAAGCCGTCCTGATCGCGGGCGACTGCCCGGGAAACCCATCGCGGTTCCCGCTGCGGATCGCGCACGGACGTCACCCGGCGCGGCGCTACTCGCCGGACTCGTCGGCGCGGGCGTAGCGAGCGATGAGATCGCGCAGCAGGGCGCGGGCCGGGGCGTCCTCCAATGCCGCGGCCAGCAGCGCGTCGAACAGGCGGTGGTAGCGGGCCAGGTCCTCGGGCTCGGTGATCGTCATCTCGGTGTTGACCGTCTCCACCAGGGCGAGGTCGTCGATGATGACGAAGCCGTGCAGCGGCACCACCGCCAGCTGCGCGTCCAGCGGCAGGATCGCCAACCGCATCGTGGACATGCCGCCCAGCGCCAGCAGCCGGTCCAGCTGCGCCATCATGACCCGAGGCGGCGCGATCGGGTGCCGCAGCGCCGCTTCGGAGCACAGGATCTCGACGGCGGTCTGCGGCCGGAAGAGCACCGCCTGGCGGGCCAGCCGGGCTTCGACCGAGGCGGCCACGTCCAGCGGGCTGCGGTGCAGCTCGGCGACCGCCTCGAACACGTACCGGGCGTACTCGGCGGTCTGCACCAGGCCGGGCACCAGCGCGATCTCGAACAGGCGGATCCGCTCGGCGCCCTGCTCGACGTGCAGGCTGTACTCCTGCCGGGCGCGGTTGCCCGTGCGCAGCTGCCGCTTCCAGCTCGCCGCCTCCAGCCGGATCTCGCGCAGCTCCTGCCGCAGCTCCTCCTCGGTTTCGCGGGCAGCACCGGTCAGCCGGCAGTAGGCCACCACGTCCGCGTCGGAAACCGACTGCTTGGCCGTCTCTACCCGCGAGACCTTGGACGGCGTCCACCCGGCTCGTTGTGCGAGCTGCTTCCCGGACAGCCCGGCCGCGAGGCGCAAGCGACGCAACGAGTCACCGAACGCCAGGCGGCGAGTGTCGAAATCGGTCACCGGCTCCTCTGGGTCAGGTCGTGCAGGTAAGCCATGAACGGAATCGCATGATCGGATGCGACATCGCGCCAGGTCCGGTAGCGGTTCACCTCCTCCGGTGCGGCGATGATCTCGGTACCGGCGAACTGCTGGTTCTCGAAGTGCATGAGGGCCACGCGGTCCTCGTCGAACAACCAGAAGTCCCGGTTCGGCAGGCCCAGGGCGCGTGCCCGGCCGGCGGTGAGCACCCGCACGTCCTCACCGGCGGCGATGTTGGCCGGGCTGACGTCGAGCTGCCACCGCTGGTATTCGGTGGGCGGCTCGCGGAACACGCGGACCCGGGCGAACCGCCGTCCGGCCCGGGTCGCGGCGGCGACCTGGTCCAGCCACGGCCGCAGCCAGGCCAGGTCGTCGGGTTCCCCGGCGCGCCAACGGCGCCAGGGTTCGGCTTCGGCGGGCTGGCGGTAGGTGCCCTGACACTCCCACCGCCAGGCCCGGTGCCGGAAGGAACGCAGGAGTTCGTCCAACTCCGCGCCCGGTAACGCCCACGAACTCACGGCGCCGCCTTCGGCACGAAGTCCAGCAGGGCAGCTGGGATCTCGACCGCGGTCTCGTGGTCGGGCAGCCCGCGCTCGTGGAGCGCGGCGAGAGCTTCGGGGTCGGTGACCTTGTAACCCTGAACGACGTAGGTTCCCTTGTCCGTGCTGTACAGCGTCGGGCAGGTGCCGGCGTGGGACGTCGTTCCGTGGAAGGTCAACTTCACCTGTTCCTCCTTGTTGGGAGTGCACATGCATCGTCCGTGCAATACATGCATTCGGTCAAGAGTCGGCATCGCGCGCAACTCGAACAGCCGTACCGGGTGATCCACCCACGATCTTGGACTGCGCCGTTCGGGTTCTACTCGATCGACATTGCGGGAATTGCTTGAAATGCATGGGGATCCGCTCCCATACTTCAGCCTGGGGGCCAGGATGAGGAGATCGAGAGGCGGACCGACGCGTGAGGATCAGCCAGTTCCGACGAGGCGCAGCCGCCTCCGCTCGCACCGCAGCACCCCTGGGGGTTTGCTCGTGACCGACGCGCCGCACTACTGGCTGCCCACGCCGAACCCGGAGACCGGCGTCTTCGTGCGGCACGCCTTCTGCGGCCGCCGCTGGGAGGGCCAGTCGGCCGACACCTCGGTGTGCGGCGTCGCGGTGGCGATGGCCGAGCCCAGCGAGATGGACTGGCGGACGGCGCCGACCTGCATGGGGTGCAACGAAGTCCTCAAGCAGCGGCAGGCCGCCGCCCACTGACGTCCGGCCCGGTGTTGATCCCCGACGAGCACCGGGCCGGACCACCACCGTCCACAGCGGACAATTCGTCCGGTCGGCCATCCTCCGATCACCGCGGTTGCCCGCGGCAGCCTCCGGGAATCCGTCGGCGTGACCACCCGACGCAGGCCCGCCCCGTACCAGGCGACCGGGCGAGTGACAGATGTGGCGATGGGCCGCGAAACTGGTTCGTGACCCGAAGCTCACCCCGAGCCGGAAGGGGACTGGCGTCGCATGGACAGCCGACTGCCGACCTTCGGGATCGAGGAGGAGTTCCTGCTCCTCGACCCCGGCACGGGCCGCCCCGCGGCCCGCGCGCCCGAGGTGCTGGCGGACCTGCCGCCGATCGAGGGCTACTTCAGCGCCGAGTTCACCCGCATCCAGTTGGAGGCGGCGACCTCGGTCTGTCGCACCGCCGCCGAGGCCGGCACCCAGCTGGCCACCGCCCGCCACGCGCTGGCCCACACCGCGGAGCGGCACGGCCTGCAGGTGGTGTCCACCGGCTTCTCACCGCTGCCGCTGCCGGATCCGATTCCCGTGACCGACAAGCGCCGCTACCGCTCGATCAGCGAGGAGTTCGGGCTGCTGGCGGACTCGCACGCCACCGCCGGCTGCCACGTGCATGTGGGCATGCCGGACCTGGCGACCAGCCTGGCGGTGTCCAACCACCTGCGCCCACACCTGCCAGCGCTGCTCGCGCTGATGGGCAACTCGCCGTTCTGCCGGGGCCAGGACACCGGCCACGCCAGCTGGCGCGCGGTGCTCTGGTCGCGGCTGCCGTCGGCGGGCCCGCCCCCGCCGCACCGCGGCCCGGAGTCCTACCAGCGCGCGGTGGACCTGCTGCTGACCAGCCACGCGGCGCTGGACCGCGCCATGGTCTACTGGCTCGTCCGCCCGGCACCGCATCTGTCCACTTTGGAGGTGAGGGTGGCGGACGCCGCGGGCACCGCGCAGGAGGCGCTGGCGCTGGCCCTGCTGGTGCGCGCGCTGGCCGCGGTCGCGCTCCAGGAGATCGCCGAGGACCGGCCCGCGCCGAAGATCCCGGACGAACTGCTGCGCCTGGCGCTGTGGCGGGCGGCCCACGACGGCCTGGAGGGTGACGGGCTGGACGTCACGGGCCAGCTGGTCCCGGCCCGGGTGCTGCTGGAGCGAACCGTGAAGACCGCGTTACCCGTACTGGACAGCAGCGGAGACGCCCCGATCGTCACCGACGTGCTGGACCGGCTGCTGCGCCACGGCAGCGGTGCACACCGCCAACGCCGCGCTCATGCGCGCCGTAACGAGATCGCCGACGTGACGGCGCTGCTGGTCGAGCAGACGCGCACCGGCCTGCCCGCCTGACCTGGCGACCCCGCGGCGGTCCCGGCCTGTCCGCCGACGCACGTCACCGGCACTCAACCGTCCACTGAGGATGGACCGTGACTCGACTCGAATCGCCCATGCCCGCGCGGGCCCGGCGTTGCTGCGCTCACCCTTGCAGCGGGAAGTCCCCCGGCAGCAGCCAGCGGCGCGCCGATACTTCCGGCGCGCCGCTGTCAACTGATGCGGACCCCCGCTGCTCTCCCCGTCATGCTGCCTGCCTCCCCGCCACCAGCCGGTGCATCCGCAGCAACCACATCTCCAGCTCGGAGAGCTGGCCGTCGAGGCTTTCGCTGCCGTACATGTCCGGGCTCGCCCGGAGGGCCATCAGCTCCTCCCAGCGCTGCTCCATCTGCTCGACCAGTTCCCGCAGCGTCACCGTGATCCCCTCTCCCCGCGGTGGCAATCACCACTGAGCACGGTAGGGTGTGCCCGCCCCCACAACCAAGGCCGAAAATCCCAGGTCAGCGGGCTGGACCCGGTGGCGTTCCGGTGAAACCGGTCGCCGCGCGGTCCCATGCGATCACCGGGTGTGGTGTCATCGGTGCATGAGACGAGGGCGCAGAGGCCATCCGTGCGAACCCGACACCACCCGCATCGGCCTGTGGCGGTGCGAGGTGTGCGGTCAGCAGTGGGAGATCCACGGCGTGGCCGGGAACCCGCGGGTCCGCAAGGTCAGCCGGGTCGGCTGGTTCCTGGCGAAGCTGCTCGGCTGACCCGCGGGTGTGGCATCACAGCTGGCCGCTGATCTGTGCCGCCGCGCCTTGGCCAGGCGCACCACCGCGTCGGGGGCCCGCCGGGCGGGCTCCCAGCCTTCCGCCAGGCGGGCTCCCAACTTCAGGCAGATCTGGCAGGCTGCGGGAGGCGGGCCGCCAGCAGAATGATCAGCAGACCCGCCGCCGGGACCACCAGCAGGCCGACCCGCAGGCTGACCGCGTCGGCCAGCAGACCGGTGATCGGCGGACCGGCCAGCACGCCCACCCGGTAGAGCCAGCCGACGACCGCGATACCGACGCCGGGCGGCAGGCCGGGCACGGTGTCGGCAGCGTGGAAGCCCGCGGGGATGACCGTGGCAATGCCCCACCCGGCGATCGCGAAGCCGATGACAGTGGTGGGCAGGGACGGCCACCACAGCGCCCCGCCGACCGCGACGACCACCAGCAGGCCGCCGAGGCGGGCCACGGTCCGCCTGCCGAACCGGTCCACCAGCCGGTCCCCGGTGAGACGGCCGACCGTCTGCGCGGCCTGCAGGGCGACGAACACCAGCCCGGCGGCAGCCGGCGCCGCGCCCAGGGACTCGCGCAGGTAGATCGCGCCCCACGACGCGGCGGTGTCCTCGACAAGCGCGCTCGCGGAGCACAGCGCGCCCAGCGCCAGCAGCGCGACCAGCACCGCCGCGCGCGGCCGGGTGCGCAGGGCGTGCTCGGCCCGGTCGGCGTCGTCGGTCCCCGGCAGCAGGAACCACCTGCAGGTGATCGCCACCGCCGCCAGCACCACGGCCGCCCCGGCCAGGTGCACCGGCAGCGGCGCGGAGATCCCGGCGGCCAGCGAGCCGCCCAGACCGCCGAGGATCGCGCCCACGCTCCACAGGCCGTGGAAGGAGTTCACGATCGACCGCCCGTAGCGGCGCTGCACCCGCAGGCCGTGCGCGTTCATCGCCACGTCGACGATCGAGTCGAGCGCACCGGCGAGGAACAGCGCTCCGGCCAGCTGCCACCAGCGCGCCGCGGAACCGATCGCGACCAGGTCGGCGGCCAGCAGGACCGAACCCCACACCGCCACCCGCGCCGATCCCCACCGCGCCACCAGCGCCCCGGCCAGCAGCCCGGCGACCAGCCCTCCCAACGGAAACCCGGCGATCGCCGCGCCCAGCGCGGCGTTGGACAGCCCGAGGGAGTCCTTCAGCTCCGGGTAGCGGGGCACCACGCTGGCGAAACTGGCCCCGTTAACAAGGAACAACGCGGCGACGGCCAGTCGCGCGGCCACCGGGCGGCGATCAGCGGTGATCTCGGGCATCCGGGTCCTCTCCGCTCGTGCTGGCCCGATCATGCCAAGGACCGGCCGCGCGGCGAAGCCGGGGCGGACCCGATCGCGGCCCGGCGACCGCTGGTTACGCTGGTCCGGCGATGCGACGGAAGCTGAAGTCACCCCTGCCGCAGCGGCACGGCCTGGATGCGGTCCGGCTGCGGCTGCCGCTCGACGGCACCTGGGCGACCGTGCGGGACCACCTGGTGGACCGGCTGCCGAAGCTCGCACCGGAGCGCATCGACGCCATGCTGCGCGAGGGCCGCATCGTCGGGACGGACGGCCCGCTCGGCGTCGACGCGCCCTTCACGCCGGGCGCGTTCCTCTGGTTCCACCGCGACCTGCCCGCCGAGGTGCCGGTGCCCTTCGACGTGGAGGTGCTGTACCGCGACGACGACCTGCTGGTGGTCGACAAGCCGCACTTCCTGGCCACCACGCCGCGCGGCCGGCACGTCGCCGAGACCGCGCTGGTGCGGCTGCGGCGCGAGCTTGACCTCCCGGACCTCAGTCCCGCGCACCGGTTGGACCGGTTGACCGCCGGGGTGGTGATGTTCGTGATCCGGCCGGAGCGCCGCGGCGCCTACCAGCGGCTGTTCCACGATCGTCTGGTGCACAAGGAGTACGAGGCGATCGCCCGCCACGACCCGGGGCTGACACTGCCGCGCACGGTACGCAGCCGCATCGTCAAGCGGCGCGGCGTGCTCACCGCCGAGGAGGTGCCGGGCGAACCCAACAGCGAGACCCGCGTCGAGCTGCTGGAGCACCGCGGCGGGCTCGGCCGCTATCGGCTCCTGCCGCGCACCGGACGCACCCACCAGCTGCGCGTGCACCTCAACGGCCTCGGCATCCCGATCCTCGGCGACGACCTCTACCCCACCGTGCGCGAGCGGGCGGCCGACAACTTCTCCGACCCGCTGCAGCTTCTGGCGCGGGCGCTGGAGTTCACCGATCCGATCAGCGGTCGCCGCCGCCGCTTCGCGTCCCGCCGTACCCTCGCGGCGTGGACCACCGGTCACTCCGCGCCGCGCGGGTAGCCGTCGTCCACCCCGTGCACAGCTCGGCCCTGGACCCGGTGTACCGTCCACTTAGGACACAACGGCCCCGCAGCCGCGCCGGACGAGATCAGGCGGACACGGCCTCGCCGTGTGGAGCCGAGGGCTGGCCGACGTGGGCGCGGTCGTCGTGATTCGGCCGGCGCAGCAGCAACAGCATGCAGCCCAGCGTCAGCAGCACCTGGAACACCGCGTAGGCGATGACCGCGGTGATCGAGCCGGACAGGTTCAGCAGGAACTGGCCCACGATCGGCGTCGTGCCGCCCAGCAGCGTCCCGCACAGCTGGTAGCACAGCGAGATGCCGGTGTAGCGCACGTGCGCCGGGAAGCGACTGGCCAGCATGCCCGCCAGCGCCGCGTAGTACAGGCAGTGCGGCACGGTGGCGATGGCCACCCCGAACATCGCCAGCCCGTAGTGCTGGGTGCTGATCAGCACGAACATCAGCGGCAGCAGCACCACCTCGGGCAGCAGCATGACGGTCACCGCGCGCGACCAGCTGCGCATCGTCGTCGCGATGACTGCCCCGAAGGGCTGCACGACGATCTGGGCGATGTTGGCAACCAGGATGATCGTCAGGAACGAGCTGCGGTCGAAGTCGAGCTGGCTGGTGGCCCACGACAGCGCGAACGTCGACTTGAAGTAGGTGGCCGACAGGCCGATCGTGCAGGCCCCGATGCCCAGCGCCAGCAGCGCGGGGTGCGACCGCACGACCTCCCACACCGGTAGCTTGGCGACAGTCCTGCGCTCGATGAGGGCGGCCATCGCCGGCGATTCGGCGACCCGCATCCGGATGAACAATCCGACCAGCACCAAGGCGGCCGAGGCCAGGAACGGGATTCGCCAGCCCCAACCCAAAAACGCCTCGTCAGGCAGCTGGCTGATGGCCAGGAAGCTGACCGTGCTCAGCGTGTTGCCGACCGGTGAGCCCTGCTGGGCGAACGCGCCGTAGAGCACCGACCTGCCCTTGGGGGCGTGTTCGGAGGCGATCAGCACCGAGCCGCCCCACTCGCCGCCGAGCCCGATGCCCTGCACCATGCGGATCAGCACCAGCAGGACCGGTGCCCACACGCCGATCTGGGCGTAGCCGGGCAGCAGGCCGATGAGCGTGGTCGCCACGCCCATCATCAGCAGCGTGATCACCAGGGTCTTCTTGCGCCCCAACCGGTCGCCGATGTGCCCGAAGATGATGCCGCCGAGCGGGCGGGCGAGGAAGCCGACCCAGAAGGTCGCGAACGCCACGAGGGTCCCGACGGCGCCGTCCAGCTCCGGAAAGAAGACCTCGTCGAAGACCAGCGCCGACGCCGTGCCGTAGATGTAGAAGTCGAACCACTCGATGGTCGAGCCGATGAAGGCTCCGATCCCGGCGCGGTTGGCCGTCCGGCTCTGCTCGCGCGCGTTGACCGCACCCATGCGTCTCCCCTGAAGCCTGGTGCCCCGCGGACGAGGTCCGCGCCCGTTGTGACGGCGGTAACGGTGCCACCCGCACCTAGACGTGTCCAATACAGAACCGCGGCAACAGCAAGACAGAATTCGTATCAATCCGGCTGTGCGCGCTGGTCACAGTTTCGGGGTGGGAAGGGCATCCTCGGCGACGGCCAGCACGGTGCGCAGTGCGGCGGAGGTGTTGTCGGTGCGCCACGCCAGCGCGGCCTGCAACCGGATCGGCGGCCCAGCCAGCGGCCGGTACACCAGCCCGGTCTGCTGGATGTGCTGGCAGGAGGTCAACGTCAGCGTCACACCGACCCCGGCAGCCACCAGCGCCAGGATCGTGTAGGAATCCGGGGCCTCCTGCACCACGCGCGGGTTGAACCCGCCGGCGACGCAAGCCTTGACCATGGCGTCGCGTAGCGTCGACCCGGCGTTGGAGGGGAAGCTGACGAACGGCTCCTCGGCCAGCTCCTCGATCGGGATGGTCCTGCGCCGGGCCAGCCGGTGGTCGGAGGGCAGCGCGCAGATCAGCTCCTCCACCTCGATCACCCGGGTCTGCACGCCGGGCTGGTTCACCGGCAGCCGCACGAAACCGAGGTCGAGCGAACCGTCGGCGACCCGGGCCAGCGCCACGCCCGCGTAGGTCTGGCCGCGCAGCACGAGCTCCAGCCCGGGATGCGCGGCGCGCACCGCGCGGGTCAGCAGCGGCAGCGTCTCGTGACTGGAGGCCCCGGCGAAGCCGACCGTGACCCGCCCGTACTCGCCGCGTCCGGCGGCCTTGGCCGCGCGCACTGCGGTGTCGACGTCGTCGAGCACCGCGCGGGCCGGTTCCAGGAACGACTCGCCCGCGCTGGTCAGCCGCACCGACCGGGTGTTGCGCTCGAAGAGCTGGACGCCGAGCTCCTTTTCCAGCTGGCGGATCTGCTGGCTCAGCGGCGGCTGCGCCATCTGCAGCCGCTTGGCGGCGCGGCCGAAGTGCAGTTCCTCGGCGACGGCGACGAACGCGGTGAGATAGCGCAGCTCCACGGGTGTTCCTCCGCCTGCGGAATCCATAAGAATTGGCTCTTGATCCGACACTAATTCAGTATTGGACAGCTATCAATACCGGCTGGCAGGGTGGGCGCGACCAGAACCGAAGATCGAGGAGTCCGCCGATGCACCCGGACCGCACCATGACGATGCGGGACGCGATCGCCGAGTTCGTCACCGACGGGGCCACGGTCGCGCTGGAGGGCTTCACCCACCTGATCCCCACCGCCGCCGGGCACGAGATCATCCGGCAGGGCCGCCGCGACCTCACCCTGGTGCGGATGACCGCCGACATCGTCACCGACCAGCTCATCGCCGGCGGCTGCGTCCGCAAGCTGGTGTCGTCGTTCGTCGGCAACTCCACCGCCGGGTCGCTGGGCGAGCTGCGGCGCCGGATCGAGACCGGCCAGCCCGAACCGCTGGAGTTCGAGGAGTACAGCCACTACGGGATGATCTGCCGGTACCTGGCGGGGGCTCAGCGGCTGCCGTTCCACCCGCTGCGCTCCTACGGCGGCAGCGACGTGCCGTCGGTGAACCCCGCCATCCGCAAGGTCACCTCGCCGTACCCGGGACCGGGCGGCGAGCCCGAGCAGGTGTACGTGGTGCCGCCGGTCAACCCCGACGTCACGATCGTGCACGCGCAGCGCGCCGACCGCGCCGGCAACACCCAGATCTGGGGGCTCACCGGCATCCAGGCCGAGGCCGTCTACGCCGCCCGGCGGGCGATCGTGGTGGTCGAGGAGGTGGTGGACGACGAGGTGATCCGCTCCGACCCCAACCGCACCGCCATTCCCGCGCACGCGGTGGATGCCGTGGTGGAGTGCCCGCGCGGTGCGCATCCGGCGTTCGTGCAGGGCTACTACGACCGCGACGGCGACTTCTACCGCAGCTGGTCGCACATCAGCAAGGACCCCGAGCGGTTGCAGCGATGGCTGGACGAGTGGGTACGCGGCACCGCGGACCACGCCGAGTACCTGGCCAAGCTCGGTGAACAGCACTGGGCGGGGCTGGCCGTCGGCGCGGCGTGGAGCCGGCCGGTCAACTACGGGCGCCGACTGCGACAGGCCGAAAAGGGGATGTCGCGATGAACCGGGAGTCCACTGTGGTCACTACTTCCTCGGAGCTACTCGCCGTGGTCGCCGCGCGCGAACTGGCGGACCGCAGCACCGTGTTCGCCGGGATCGGCCTGCCGACGCTGGCGGTGGCGCTGGCGCAGCGCACCACGGCGCCTGGCATCGAGATCGTCTACGAGTCGGGGGTGTGCGGGGCGCACCCGTCGCGGCTGCCGGAGACGATCGCCGACGCGGTGCTGATCACCGACTCGGAGGCGGTGCTGCCGATGACGGCACTGTTCGGCTACGTGCTGCAGGGCGGCCGGATCGACGTCGGTCTCCTCGGCGCGGCGCAGATCGACCGGTGGGGCAACCTGAACTCGTCGGTGATCGGCGACTGGCACGCGCCGAAGGTGCGGCTGCCGGGCTCGGGCGGAGCCATGGAGGTGATGGCCAACTCCCGCGAGGTGTTCGTGGTGATGCGCCGCCACGACCCGCGCTCGTTCGTGGCGGAACTGGACTTTTGTACCTCGCCGGGCCCGGAGCGGGCGCTGGGCGACGGCATCCGCCCGCTCGGCGCGGGCGTGACGCGGGTGATCACGGATTTGGGCATCCTGGCCCGCGCCGGGATCGGCGAGCCGCTGCGCCTGGTGGCGACCCACCCCGGCGTGACGGTCGAGAAGGTCCGCGAGGCGACGGGCTGGGACCTGGACGTGGCCGACGAGCTGACAACGGTGGAACCCCCCACTGCGGAGGAACTGCGCCTGTTGCGCGACGAAGTGGACCCCGACCGCGTCTATCTCCGCTGACCGGGCGACGGGTGAAGGTCACCGTTGACCCGAGGAACGTAGCGCGCAAGCCCGGCCGTTCAGGGCCGGGTTTGTCGGGCGCGCCCTTCACTCGTGCCATATCGCGGGATGCCGTTGGAAGCCGTGGGTGAAGGCCGCGCTTTCCGCCGTCGCGGACGGTCAGCGGACGTTGCGGCGCAGGCGGACCCGGTACGAGTAGTGCTCCGGCAGGAAGTGGCTCACCGCGAGCTCCACCGGCTGACCGGTGGTCGACTGGTACATGCGGTCGATGCGCAGTAGTGGGCGCTGCGGTTCGCAGCCCAGGTGCCCGGCGATCTGGGGCGTGGCCAGGCCCACGGTGATGCTTTGCTCGGCCCCGGCGATCGGGTCGCCGAGCCGGTCGTCGAGCAGCCCGATGATGGTCACCCGGCTGCGCGCGCCCACCTCGGTCAGCTCGGGCACCGACTCGACCAGGCGGCCCACCGCGGGCGGCAGGTACACAGTGGTCAGACAGAACGGCACATCGTCGTGCAGGCGCAGGAACTCCAGCATGTGCACCCGGTCCGAGGCCAGCCGCAGGCGGCCCGCCGCGTCCAGGTCAACCTGCCGGCGCAGCGGGGTGACCAGTTGCAGCGTGGTGTCGATCGACAGCCCCATGAGATCGTCGATGGAACCGAACTGGCGCAGGTACTGCTCCTCGCGCGGGGCGGCGAAGGTACCGCGGCCCGGGATGCGGTACACCATGCCCTCGGCGACGAGGTCCTGGAAGGCACGGCGCACGGTCTGGCGGCTGACGCGGTAGGTTTCGGCGAGCTCGGCCTCGGTGGGCAGCCGGGTGCCCTCGGGGTAGTCGTGCTGCAGGATCGCCGAACGCAGTTCGCGCGCCAGGCGCAGGTAAGCGCTCTCCCGCCCGCTGGTCCGCGTCACGTCACCACCTCGTAGGAACTTCGGGTGCGGGGCACCCGCGACCAAGATACTGGGTGCGGGGTGCCCCTGACCCCGGTGCTCACGCGTCGAGGCCCCCGCGCTAGACGAGTTGCGCGGCGATCACGTTGCGCTGCCCACCGACTGGTGCTGCCAGATCGGCTTGCCGAAGCTCTCCCGCTCCTGGGCGATCGACCGGAGATTCACCCGCTCATTTGTACGGCCAAATTCGACACCGGGTCAAGACCCCATCCCGGCTCCCACGGAAGCACCGAATCGACCACCATTGCCGACAATCATCGCCGAAGTAACCACGCGGCGTTGACGTTCGCGCAGCCCGGGAACAGACTTGCTCGCAGTTTGTACGGCCCAATGAGCTCGGACCGGAAGGAGACCCCGTGCCCGGACTCGACACGCACCTGCGGAACTGGCGGCCCGAGCCCCTGGTCGAGCGCGACGCCCTGTCACCGGAGCCGTCCCGGGCGCTCGCGGCGGTGCTGGAGACCCCGGTGGAATTCACCCCGGACGACGCGCTGCCGCCGCTGTGGCACTGGGTCCACTTCCCGCACTGGCCCCGCCACGGCGAGCTGGGCGTCGACGGGCACCCGGCGCACGGCCGCTTCCTGCCGCCGATCCCGGACCGACGACGGATGTTCGCCGGCGGCCGGTTGTCGGTCACCGCCCCGCTGCGGCTGGGGCGGGTCGTCGAGCGGACCTCGACGCTGGCCCGGGTCGAGGTGAAGCAGGGCCGGTCCGGCGAGATGGCGTTCGTGACCGTGCGCAGCGAGTTCCGCCAGGACGGCGAGGTCCGGCTCGTCGAGGAACAGGACCACGTCTACCGCAGCGGCGAGAGCACGACCAAGAACCCCGACGCGCCGCGACCTACCAGCCTGCCCGCGTCGGACGCGCCGTGGCAGCAGGAGTTCGTCGGCGATCCGGTACGCCTGTTCCGGTTCAGCGCGCTGACCGCCAACGCCCACCGCATCCACTACGACGCGCCCTACGCCTGGGAGGCCGAGGCGTACCCGGGGCTCGTCGTGCACGGCCCGCTGCTGGTGATGCTGATGACCGAACTCGCCCGCCACCGCTCGGGCCGCCAGATCACCAGTGTGGCGTACCGGCTGCGGCGGCCGGTCTTCGCTGGCGACCCGGTGCTGGTCTGCGGCGGCCCGGACGGCGCGCTGACCGTGTGGACCGCGCCCGACCAGCTGATGGCCGAGGCACGGGTGAGCTTCCGGTAAGGCGAGCCAACGCACGGGTGCCCGCCCAGGCGGGACGACACCGAGCCGTCAGCGCGCGGTGCCGAGCACCGACACCGCGTTGGAGGCGACGTTGGTGACGTATGCCTGCCTGCCGTCCGGGGTCACCGCCACCGACACCGGTGCCTGGCCGACCGGCACCGTGGCGGTGACCTCACCAGAGTTGGAGTCGACGACCGAAACGGTGTTGGACCCCTCGTTCACCGCGTAGAGGTGGCGGTTGTCCGGTGCGAAAGCCACGCTGGCCGGTTTCGCGCCGACCCGGACGGTACCGAGCAACTGGTGGCTCCCGACGTCGATGGCTGACACGCTGCCCGCATCGTAGCTGCCGACGGCGACGCTGCGGCCGTTGGGCGCCACCGACACGCTGTGCGGGCTCTTGGGCACCGGTGTCTCCGCCTCGATCTGGCGTGTCGCGGTGTTCACCGCCGTCACCAGGTTCGACTCGTGGTTGGCGATGAACGCCGTGGCGCCGTCGGGGGTGAAGGCGACCGAGTGGGGGTTCGGCTTGACCTTGATGGTGGCCGAGACGGTGTCGGTGGCCGTGTCGATGATCGAGATCTCCGCCGAGTCATGGTCGGGCACCCACACCTCCCGGCCGTCCGGGCTGGCCATCAGCGTGTAGGGGTGCTTGCCGACCTGGACGGTGTTGAGCACCGCGCCGGTCGACGTGTCCAGCACCGCGACCTGGTTCTCCGGCCCGCTCGGCGGGTAGCAGCTGACGTAGGCGCGGCGGCCGTCGGGCGTGATGGTGACGAACTGCGGCGCCAGGGGCATCACCAGTGACGCCCGCACCTGGCCGGTCGACGTCTCGATCACCGAGACCCGGCCGGAGTCTCGGCTGGCGACGAATGCGTGGGCGCCGTCGGGGGTCACCGCGATGCCGCGCGGTGCGGCGACACCGATGGAGCCGGTCACCCCTGGGGCGGGCAGGCTCTCGGCGATCGGTGGGCGCGCCTGCGGCGGCGCGGTCTCCGGGATCGCGGTCTCCGGGATGCTGCCGGACTGCTGCGGTGGCGGGCCGCCACCACCGCCGAACACGTTGAACAGCGCGAGCGCGCCGAGCACGGCCAGCACCGCACCCGCGATCAGCAGCGGCCGGCGGGGGCGCGGCCGACGTCGCCGGCGCGGCCCGGGCGGCTTCGGCGGTTCCTCCGGCGGAGATGGCGGCTCAGCCTCCACGGGTTTTTCGACCACCGGCCGCGGCTCGGCGTCGGCGTGCTCGGTGGCCAGCGCCGCCGCGCCGAGGGCCACCGCGTACTTGGGGTGCGCGTCCACGGCCGTGGGCCTGCCCAGCGCCTCGGACACCATCCGCGCCACCAGCGGGATCCGCGAGGAGCCGCCCACCAGCAGCACCGCGGACAACTCGTCGGGCGTCACCTGCGCCGACCGCAGGGCGCGGCGTAACGAGTCAATGGTCGCCTCGATCGGCGCGCGGATCATCTCCTCGAACTGCTCCCGCGTGATCGTGACCTCATGGTGGTGCTGCGGCAGGAACACCGGGATGGTGGCCTCGGTGTCCACCGACAGCGCCTCCTTGGCCTCGGCGCAGTCCTGCTGGAGGCGGCGCAGCACGGCGGCGCCCTCCGGGCCCTGGGCGGCGAACTCGGTCAGGGCACCGTTCAGCGTGGAGTCGACGTGGGCCAGGATCGCCTCGTCGAAATCGACGCCGCCGAGTCGCTCGATGCCCTCCGGCTCGCCCAGGATCTCGATGCTGTCGGTGGTCTTGCGCACCACGGTCGCGTCGAATGTGCCGCCACCGAGGTCATAGACCGCGACCACCTCGTCGGGCACCCGCCGCTTGCTCGCGTAGTAGGCCGCGGCCGCCTCGGGCTCGGTGATGGTGGCCGCCTCGTCCAGGCCGGCCAGCTTCGGCACCTCGCCGAACAGCTCCTGCCGGTACGGGCCCCAGTTGGCGGGCCGGGTCAGCACCACGTGCTCGGGCGGCTCGCCCTCGGTCTCGGTGGCCTTGTCCAGCACATCCCGCAGCACCTGCCCGAGCAGCGCCTCCGCCGAGAACGGCGTGCCGCCCAGCACCAGCGGCGTCGGGTCGCCCAGGCGGCGCTTGAACTCCCGGCCGACCCGCTGCGGTTCGGCGACGGCCCGACGCACCGCCGCGTCCCCGGTGAGCACCGCGCCGTCGCGGCGCACAAACACCACGGCGGGCACGATCACCGCCCGATCGCCGAGGGTGAACATCTCGACCTGCCCGCTGCGCTTCACCGCGGCGGCGATGAACGTGGTTCCCAGGTCGACACCGAGGTTGTACGACATCGGACCCCCTGCGGGGCGCCTCCCGCGCCACCGAACGTAGGTCCCGCCACCTCCCGGCCCCAGGGTCTCCGGACCCGGATTGCGGGGGTATTCCCTACCGTGCGGCCGGGTGCCCACCCCCTTCCCGGCCGGGCCGCCCCGGTCCACGCTGGGGGTGGTGGCAGCCGCGGGGAGGCGACCCGATGAGCGAGCGGCGCGAGTGCGAACCCCAGCGGGACCCGGTCGGGTGGGACCGCCGCAAGGTCCTGGAGCAGCAACTGCACGACGGACCCGCGCTGCGGCTGTCCGCGCTGGCGCTGCGGCTGGGCGTGTGCCGGCACCGGGCCGCGCAGGACCCGAAGGTGTACGACTGCCTGTCCGGGGTGCAGGACGAGCTGCACGAGGTGCTGCAGGAACTGCGGGAGCTGGCCGGGCGGATCTACCCGCCGATGCTGGCCGCCGCGGGCCTGGCACCCGCGCTGGAGGCGCTGTCCGAGCGGCACGGGATTCCGGTCCGGTTGCACGTGCCCGCGGAGCGCCTGGACACGGCGGTGGAGGCCGCGGCCTACTTCGAGGTTGCCGAGCGGCTCTCGGCGCTGTCCGATGGAACTGCTGCGGTCACGGTGTCGATCCGGCGCAGCGGGCCGGACGTGCTCGTGGCCATCGATCCCGACGAGCACGACCCGAGCGTGGTGAGGATTCCATGCGAGTAGCGATCGCCGAGGACGGTGCCCTGTTCCGCGAGGGCCTGGTGATGTTGCTGGACGCGGCCGGCCATGAGGTCGTCACCTGCGTCGCCGACGGAGACGCGCTGTTCGACGCGCCGACCACGTCGGGTGCGGACGTGGCCATCCTGGACATCCGGATGCCGCCGGAGCCCGATGGCGGCATCACCACGGCCGAGCGACTGCGGGCGGAGTACCCCAAGATCGGGCTCCTGCTGCTGTCGCACTACGCCGAGACGCACTACCTGATGCGCATCCTGGACATCGGCACCGAGAGCATCGGCTATCGGTTGAAGGAGAAGATCGCCAGCGTCGAGGTGCTCACCGACACCCTGACCCGCATCCACGACGGCGAGATCGTCATCGAACCGGTGCTGGCCAAGCGGCTGGTGGAACGCCCGCGTGGCAAGGAGGAGAAGGCGCTGGCGGCACTGACCGAGCGGGAGACGGAGGTGCTGAAGCTGATGGCCGAGGGCCGCTCCAACCCCGGCATCGCCAACCGCCTCTACGTCAGCCCGAAGGCGGTGGAAAAGCACGTCGCCAGCATCCTGTCCAAGCTGGGCATCCCTCCCGAGGACACCCACCACCACCGCCGCGTCCTGGCGGTGCTGACCTACCTCCGCGCCCACTGGACCGAGTCGTGACCGTGGCTGTTCCCCTGCGCGTTCTGCGCAGGTGGACCCGCGGCGGCGCGGTCGCCGTTGGTGACAAGCGGCTCGCGCCGCCTGCCTGACTCGTGGTCGGGTCGTGCTGGGGCGTTGTGCCCTGGGGAGGGGGCGCGCCCGCTGGTTAGCGTCGGGGCGGAGGTCGGTCCATGCACGGGAACTGGGCGATCGGGCCGCTGCGCCGGGTGTTGCTGGCCGGGTTGGCGGCCGTCGTGTTCGCGGTCGTCGCGGGCGCCGTCGCGCTGGTGTTCCGTTCTGGGCAGGCCGTCGTGCTCTCCGCGTTCGTTGCCGCAGCGGTCTGCGTCGCCGGGGCCGCGGCCGCCGACCGCTGGATCGAGCGGCTGCTACCGGAGCCGCAGTCCGGTTTCGCTGCGGTGGCCGGGAAATTGCCCGCCGTGGGCTCGTGGGAGCAGTCGCTGCCGGTGCTGGCCCGCATGCTGGCCGAGGCGACCGACGCGGAGCACGCCTCGGTGTGGCTGGCGGCGGGCGGGCGGCTGGTCACCGGGACGGCCTGGCCGGCACCGCTGTCCGGCACCGCGCACACCGTCGCCGACATCGACGCGCTGCGAGCCGTGCCGGGTATCGGGCACGTGGTGCCGATCGAGGACGGCGACCTCCAGCGCGGCGCACTGGCCATCACCAAGCAGAGCGCGGTGACCGAGGCCGACGAACGCCGCATGCGCGACATCGCCAACGGCACGGCGCTGCTGCTACGCAGCGTCGCGCTCGCCAACGAACTGCGGGCCCGGGTGCGGCGGGCCGAGGAGCTCAGCGCGGAGCTCACCGCCTCGGAGCAGCGGATGAGGCACGCCCGCGACACCGAACGCCGCCGTGTGGTCGGCGAGATCACCACCGTCACCGAGGACGGGCTCGGCGCCATCAGCGCGCAGCTGGAGGACCTCAAGGCGGCGCTGGGTGGTGATCCGGACTCGGCCGGGGCGGCCCTGACCCGGATGCGGGCGACGCTGGAGGGCGTGATCGAGCGGTTCCGCGCCGTGGTGCACGGAGTCTACCCCGGTGTGCTGCGCGACGAGGGGCCGCTGGGCGCGCTGCGGGAGTTCTGCGCCGACCTCGGCAAACCGGTGCAGGTCACCGGAGCGCTCACGGGCCGCGTCGACTGGGAGATCGAGTCTGCGGTCTACTACCTGGCCGCCTCGGCGATCCGGCTGCTCAGCGCGGTCGGGGAGCCGGTGGAGGTGCGGCTGCTGCACGACTCCGGCCGCATCACCGCGCGCGTCGCGGGCCCGCCGCCCCGCCCGGCGCTGGACCTGCGGGCGGCGCTGTCCGACGACGAGGACCGCATCGCCGCGCTGGGCGGGGAGCTGCGCTGCGAGCAGGACGGCGACCGCGTCGCGGTCGTCGGCTGGCTGCCCGACCACCTCGCGCCGCTGGTCGAGGAGGCGCCGCCACCGGCCGCGGTCGTCGACGAGGACTCGGTGCCAGGCCGGATCAACCGCCTGGCACGGCGCTGCGGCGAGGTCAGCGGCCGCGAGCCGATCCCACCGGTGCGGGACGCGTGCGGGGCCCGGAAGGCACTGGCGGAGCTGGAGGAGGCCGTGCGGGCGCTGCCGCTGGACCTCCCGGCGCGCGCGGAGCTGGTCTTCGAACTGGACCGGATCCGCGCCGACGACCACGAGCTCACCGAGCTGGAGCTCATCGAACTGCTGCGCGGCAGCAACGTTGCGCTGCCCGAGGCGGCGCGCGCCAGCGCGGCCCGGTTGCTCGGCGCGACCGGCCGCGACCCGTGCACCAGGCTCGCGCTGCCGTTCGGCTCCGCACCGGAGGAGATCCGCAGCGCCGCCGCGCGGGAACTACACCACTGGCGCGATCGCGCGGAGAACCCGCTGGCCCCGCGGCAGGTGCGGGAGGTCGGCCGCGGCGTGGTGCGCACCTGCGAAGGTCTCCTGCACGTCACAGCGGGATGAAGCCCTCCACGACGGTGCCCTGCTGCGGGGCCGACCGCACCGCGAGCCGCCCGCCGACCCCGCTGGCCCGGTCGGCGAGGTTGTGCAGGCCGTGCCCGGAGTCGTCACCTCCGGTGTCAAAGCCAGGGCCGTCGTCGGCGACGGAAAAGGACAGGCCGCGGTAGTCATCGTGGATGCGGACCGTCACCGTCGCGCCGGGCGCGTGCTTGAAGGCGTTGTTGGCCGCTTCCAGGCAGGTGAAGTACACCGCCGTCTCCACCTCCAGCGGGTAGCGACGGGAGGTGACCACGTCGTCGACGTCCAGCACCACGGTGGACTCGGCGACGTCGAACTCCCGTGACAGCGCCGCCGCCAGGCCGTGGTCGGCCAGCGTCACCGGGAACACCCCGGCCGCGGTGTCGGCGAGCACCCGCCGCGTGCCGTCGAGCTGCGCCAGCAGGTGGTCCAGCCGTTCGCGGGCGGAATCCGGGCGGCCCTGGCTGATCGCGTGCTCGACCAGCCCGACGCTCATCCGCAGCGCCACCAGGTGGTGCTGGGCGCCGTCGTGCAGGTTACGCTCCAGCGCGCGCCGTTCGGCGTCCATGTCGGCGGTCGCCTGGCGGCGGGAGGCGGCGATCTCCTCGGCACGCAGCAGCGCGGTGCGCAGCTGCTCCTCGAGTTCGAGGCCCAGTCGGCTGTTGTGCAGCACGGGGCCGAGGATGTCCACCAGGTCCGCCAGCAGCCGGTCCCGCTGCCCGGGCACGTCGATGGCGCTGGTGCGATCCACCACCACGGCCCCCACCTCGGCGCCGCCGTAGTGCACCGGCAGCACCACCTGCTCGGGCAGTTCGGCCAGGTCGGGAGGCCACCGGAAGCCCTCCTCCACACCGTGCAGCCGCAGTTCGCAGTACGATGCGCCGAGCCCGCGGGCGACCACCTCGGCGAGCCCGGCCAGGTCGGGGTGCTCGCGGCCGCCGGAGACGTCGGCGACCTGCTCCAGCACCACCGACGGCGGTGGTCGGCGGCCGAAGAACAGCCGGTCAACCAGCCGCTCGGTGTGGTCGCGCACCGGCAGGAACAGCGCCCCGGCCGCCACGGCGGCGGCCGCGATCGCCAGCGCCTGACCGGCCACCTGCTGGACCACCGCCAGAACAACCAGCGCCGCGCTACCGGTCACGGCGATGACCACGGCGTGCGCGGAGGCGCGGCTGAACAGGTGCTCGGTGGCCCACGGCCGGGTCCGCCGGGTCACCACGACCAGCGCGCACGGGATCACCGCGAAGATCAGCCGGGCGGGCCAGAACACCACGGCCAGCGGTTCGTCGAACGGCCGCCCGGGCTGGTGCGCGGTGGGGTCGAACAGCAGCAGCCCCGGCGTGCCGAGCGACCAGAGCACGGCGGTCGCCACGCCGAGCAGGGCCAGTACGATCAGCGCCACGGCCAGCGCCGCGCCCAGCAGCCGCGACTCGCGCCGCATCTGCGGGGTGGGTGCCGTGCGGGCGTGGTGGCGTTGCACGATCACTCCCACGACCGGTACCAGCACGCCGAAAAAGATGACGAAGCTGATGGTGTGCGGGTACTCGGCGGTGGACAGCGCCAGCAGCGCGAGCACGCCGACGACGCTGACTCCCACCGCGCTTCGCGCCAGCCACGAGGTCGGGCCGATGCGGTCCAGCCGCCCGGTCGGAAACAGCACGAGCGCCAGCACGTAGGCGACGCCGCCGACGCCGTGCAGCAGCATCACGTGCCACCAGTTGGTGTTGACGCCCAGCGCGGACTCCACGACCTTCACCGACGCGTGGGCCTGCAGGTTCACCGCACCCGCGGTGGTCACCAGCCCGATCGCGAGCAGCCGGGTGACCGCACCGCGGGGCCCGGACCACCACAGCGCCCCGGCCACCACGAGGTTCAGCAGACTCAGCGCGTAGTCGAGCACGGCCTGGCCCGCCGGTTCGCTGCGCTCGGCACCCACCAGCAGGCCGGACGCCCACGGGCTGTCCGAGGCGGCGAGCAGATCGGCGAACCCGGTCGAGTAGTGCGCGAGCGCGGCCAGCGCGCCCATCCCCAGCCAGCCGGCGACCAGCACGGCGAAACCGGCCAGGATGCCGTCCAACACGGCCTCGCCGGTCCGCTGCGCTCGTTCCGCGTCGCCCACCGCTCGCCTCCTGCTGGCAGTGTCGCCTGCCGCGGGCGGTGACGACCGGGCCCTACGGCCCGATCACGCCACCACGCGCACCGACGAGTTGTAGGCGAGCGTGCCGCTGGCGTGGTGCAGGCTGCGCGCCAGCGCCGCGGCCTGGTCGCGGGCCTGCGCCAGGTGCGGGCTGACCGTCGCCCAGGTCGCCAGGTCCTTGCGGGACTGCTCGGCGAACCGCCCGAGGAGTTCGGCCAACGTGGCCAGCTCGGCGAGGTCGGCGGCCGGGTCGGCGCCGGTCAGAACCCCGGCGGCGGCCAGCGCCCGCTGGACGTCGGTGGTGTGGTGCTGGGTGTTCATGGCGGTCGCCCCCTCCGGTGTCACCCGACCCGTTCTGACACCGCCAATCCTCCCGCCGCCCACCGACAACATCGATGGAGCGCACCCCACACCCGCTCGGTGCCGACCACCGGATTCGTCCGGGTGCCCACCCCCGCCCGGGGTCCGGGATTCCGCCACCCGTACCGCCGCGCAGGGCCAAACACCTGTCACCGCACCGGGCTCCCGCTCGCCGGACGCTCTTTCCGGTCCGCTCACCTGGGCGAGCACCGGACAGGTCGAGTGACGACCCCGTTGCGCGGAGTTGTCCGAACAGGACGGTCGGGGGGGGCGGTCGGGCGTTGACCGGGTGCGTCCGGGACGCTAGGGGTCGCAGGTGCCGGGATGCGCGGGAGGACGCATGGTGACGTGGTTGCCGACGAGTTCGCACTGGGGCGCCTACCGGGCGGCCGCGGGGCCGGACGGTGCGGTGCGCGTCGCACCGCATCCGGACGACCCCGCTCCGTCGGTGCTGCTGGGCAACATCGCCGGAAGCGTCCACCACCCCACCCGGGTCACAAGCCCCGCGGTCCGGCGCGGCTGGCTGGAAGGGGGCCCGGGGCCCAGCGACGCGCGCGGGCGGGAGGAGTTCGTCGAAGTTCCGTGGGACACCGCGCTCGACCTCGTGGCCGCGGAACTCGACCGCGTCCGGCGCGAGCACGGCAACGAGGCGATCTTCGGCGGTTCCTACGGGTGGGGCAGCGCAGGCCGGTTTCATCACGTGCAGAGCCAGCTGCACCGGTTCCTCAACCTCATCGGCGGCTACACCGCGTCGCGCAACACCTACAGCACGGGCACGAGCACCGTGCTGCTGCCGCACCTGATCGGGAACGCCGACGCCGTGCTGCGCCACGGCGACAGCTGGCAGACGCTACGGGAGCACACCGATCTCGTGGTGGCCTTCGGCGGGCTGCCCAGCAAGAACCTGTCGGTGACGCCGGGCGGGCTGACCCGCCACGGCAGCGCCGCCGCGGTGCGGGACCTGGGCGGCACCGAGATCGCGGTCGTCAGCCCGCTGGCCGACGACATCCCCGCCGGGTCGAAGGCCCGGTGGTACCCGATCGTCCCCGGCACCGACGTGGCGCTGCAGCTGGCGCTGGCGCACGTGCTGCTCACCGAGGGGCGGCACGACCAGGAGTTCCTGGACCGGTGCTGCACGGGATCTGACGTCTTCGCCGAGTACCTGCTGGGCGAGCGCGACGGCACCGCGAAGTCCCCGGAGTGGGCCGAACCGCGCTGCGGCGTCCCGGCCGACGACATCCGCGACCTGGCGCGCCGGATGGCAGGCGGGCGGACGCTGGTCTCGGTGTCGTGGTCGTTGCAGCGCACCGAGCACGGCGAGCAGCCGGTGTGGGCCGGGTTGGCGCTGGCGGCGATGCTCGGCCAGATCGGGCTGCCCGGCGGCGGGTTCGGGCACGGCTACGGTTCGATGGCCGAGGTCGGCGACACCGGCCCACTGCTTGAGCTCCCGAGCCTGCCGCAGGGCCGCAACCCGGTGTCGACGTTCATCCCGGTGGCACGCGTCGCGGACATGCTGCTGCACCCCGGCCGGTCCTACGACTACGACGGACGCCGACTGACCTACCCCGACATCCGGCTGGTGTACTGGGCGGGCGGTAACCCGTTCCACCACCACCAGGACCTCAACCGGCTGCGCCGCGCCTTCGGGCGGCCAGACACCGTGGTGGTGCAGGAAACGCACTGGACGGCGACGGCCCGGCACGCCGACATGGTGCTGCCCGCGACCACGACGTTGGAGCGGGAGGACCTCGGCGGCGGTCGCCGCGACAGCCACCTGATCGCCATGCACCGGGTACTGGACCCGGTCGGGGAGGCGCGCGACGACTACGACATCCTCACCGGTCTGGCCCGGCGGCTCGGCGTCGAGGCGGCGTTCACCGAGGGCCGCACGCCACGACAGTGGCTGGTGCACCTGTACGAGCGGTGGCGGGCGGACCTGGTGTCGCAGGGCCACGATCTCCCGGGGTTCGAGGAGTTCTGGGCAGCCGGGGAGGTGGAGCTGCCGACCGTGCCGGAACGCTCGCCGCTCGCGGAGTTCCGGGCCGATCCGCAGGCGCACCCGCTGGGCACACCCAGCGGCCGGATCGAGCTGTTCTCGGCGACGATCGACTCGTTCGGCTACCCGGACTGCCCCGGGCACCCGGCGTGGCTGCCGCCGCGGCAACCGCGCCGCGGACCGCTGCACCTGATCGCCAACCAGCCCGCGACCCGGTTGCACGGGCAGGGCGATGTGGGCGAGGTCAGCCGGAGCTCCAAGGTGGCGCAGCGGGAACCGATCCGCATCCACCCGGACGACGCCGCGGTGCGGGGCATCGCCGACGGCGACATCGTGCGAGTGTTCAACGACCTCGGGGCCTGCCTGGCCGGTGTCCGCGTCACCGAGAACGTGCGGCCCGGTGTCGTGGTGCTGGCCACCGGCGCCTGGTTCGACCCGCTGACGGACCCGGAGCAGCCGGGCGGAGCGCTGTGCGTGCACGGCAATCCGAACGTGCTCACCGCCGACGTCCCGTCGTCGCGGCTGTCGCAGGGCTGTGCGGGCCAGCACGGCTACGTGGACGTCGAGCGCCACACCGGACCGCTGCCACCGCTGACCTGCACCACCCCTCCCCCGCTGCGCGAGCCCTGACCGCCTGGGTGGGGCCGGCCCGTCGGCGGCCAGCAGTGGAACGCGGCGGCCGCACATCCTCTTTGGACATCACCGACGGATGTCGGCGATGTCGTTCACCTTCCTACGCACCACAAACCAGCCCAGCACGAGCGCTGGCGCGATGAGACCGATCGACGCCACCGCGAAGGTCCCGACGGGGTAGTCGAAAGCCATCAGCACCAGCACAGCTCCGACGAACACCAGCGTGGCGACTGAGGTGTAGGGAGCTCCGGACAACCTGAACGCGGGGCGTTCGACGCTTCGGCGCTCGGGCGGGTAGATCTGGCGGATGTTCGCGAGCTGCTCGGCGCGGGTAACCAGCGGGTTGACCGAGGCCACGGACTCGTGGTCGAATGTCTCCTCGAAGCTGGCGTACCGGTTGACCTTGGTGACGCGGGTCCAGGACCTCGTCGCCCTGGCAGCGGAACCGGATCAGCGCCCCTTTGCGGATCTTCTTGCGACTGGAGTCGTTGACCCGGATCTCCGTGGTCTTCTTGCCCTGGGCGATCAGGTAGACATAGCGCTTGTCAGATGCCCATCTCGTGGGCGCGGACAGGCGGGGTGTGGGGTCGGGCGGACATGAGGCGGCCAAGCTCCTTGACGGTGAACGAGCGGGAAAAGTGCTCCGGGTCAGTCAGCAGCTCGCCCACCAGCACATCGACGTGGTTATCGACGTCGCCGGGCCAGGTGGTGGTGTCGAGCATCCACGGCTCGACATCCGACGGCAGGACGCCTTTGCCCTGCTCGCGCAGCGACGACTTCGACAGTGTCGCCCCGGTCTGGGCGAGCACCTGCGGGGGTGAAGATCCGCGGCGGCCATGGGGTGCCTCACCCCGGGCCGAGCGGGGTCAGCCGAGGAGGGCGGTGACCGTGAACAGGACCGGGACGCAGAGGATCGTCGACAACAGGATCGAGTCCCGCGCCAGGCGGACGCCCACGTTGTAGTGGGACGCGTAGACGAACAGGTTCTGCGCCGCGGGCAGCGCGGAGATCACCACCGCCGCGAACAGTGGGGCGCCTTGCAGGCCGAACAGGCCCGCGCCGATCGCCCAGGCGATCACCGGGTGCACCACCGACTTGAGGCCCACCGACAGCAGCACCGGCCACCGCTCGTCGCCGACCGCGGGAATCGTGCTGCCCCGCAACGAGATGCCGAACGCCAGTAGCACCGTCGGCACCGAGAGGTGGCCGAGCAGCGTGAGCGGTTCCAGCACCGGCGCCGGGATCCGCCAGCCGCTCAACGAGATCGCCACCCCCAGCAACGAGCAGATGACGATCGGGTTGCGGAACGGCGCGAGGATCCGCAGCCACACCGAGGTGCGCCGCTCCCCCTGCGCGAAGTCGATCACTGTCAACCCGATCGGCGTCAGCACCAGCAGTTGGAACAGCATCACCGGGGCCACCAGCGACGCGTCGCCCAGCACGTAGACGGCGATCGGGATGCCCAGGTTTCCGGCGTTGACGTAGCTGGAGCACAGCGCGCCGATGGTCGTGCGCCGGATGTTCCACCGGCGCAGCACGCCCACCAGCACGAACAGCCCCGCGGCGGCGAAGGTGCTCAACGCCGTCACCAGCAGCGGGACGGAGAACAGCACCAACACGTCGGACTCGGACAGCATCTGCAGCAGCAGCGCGGGCGTTCCGACGTAGAACGACAGCCGGGTGAGCACCTCGCGGCCGGATTCGCCGAGCACTCCGGCGCGGCCGATCAGGTAACCGACCAGCACGATCGTCGCGATGACGCCGAAGCCCTGGATCACGCCGGACACGGCACCTCCGTCCCGAGGTGCCAGCGGTGTCCGATGTGGACGCTTGCGGTGCCGACCGGGCGCTCTGGTCGTCGTCGGGCGCGAGGCATTCTGTTTTTCTTCCGTGCGAGCGGTCTCTGCAGCCGGTGCGCGGGGCCCGGGACCGCCGCTCGACGCGTTGCGGCGGAGGAACACCCACCGCCGCAACAACAGTCAGGCCGAGCGTCGGCGCACGGGCACTGCCCACACGTTAGTTATCCTAGCGATCATCCTCGGCTCATCAGCCGGATCATGGCGTTGCTCACAGCGCTACGCGGCGTCCCCGGTCGGGATCGCCCCGAACGGCCGGACGTCCGTGCGCCCGTCGGACGGCAGCAGCGCCCCGGGCAGCCAGACCGCCCTGGTCAGCGGGCCGGGCGACCAGGTGCCCCAGTGCGTTTCGGTGTGCACCTGGAGCGCCGCGGCGGCCGGAAGCGCGTCCGGCTGGTAGGGATCGACCACGTACAGCGCTCCCCAGTCGCGGTGCAGGTCGTTGCGCAGGTAGGTGGGCAGTTCCCGCACGCTGGCGGCGACGGCGAACCAGCCGTAGGGTCCGCCCCCGCCCGGTGCCGACCAGCCGTAGCCCATGTCGCGCATGATGCCGCCGCCGATCACCCGGAACGCGGGCAGTTCGGCGATACCGTGGTGCAGCCGCGCCACGTCCAGGCACGGGTGCACCAGCGCTGCGGGCCACTCCACGAACACCGGAGCGCCGCCGATCACCTCGGTCATGCTGCTCAGCACCGGCACCCGAGGCGCGCTGACGGCCAGCCAGCCCGGCGGGTCGACCTTCTGGTCGACCGCCAGCACCCGCAGCTTCGTCGCGCCGTCCACCAGGAACCGGACGTCGCGCCACCGCCCCGCGTCCTGGCCGACCGAGCGTCGGCCGAGAATCTCGAACCCATGCGGGGTGTCGCGACCCCACTCCACGGCCAGCGAGTTGCCCCCGGTGGCGCTGCCGACGAACGACACCACCACGGGCAGCTGCCCGGAGGCGGCCTGCGGCGGCACGTCGTACCAGGACGTGCGCAGCTCGCCGGTCGCTGAGCCGTCCGCGGTGAAACTGCCCCAGACCGGCGCGTCGTCGCCGCCGAACCCGTACGGCGGGCTCCAGAACTGCCCGCTGGGCACCCCGAAGCGGTGGAAACCGCGCGCCACGGACTGCAGCGGGTCCGCAGCGCCGCCGCGGCTGGACGACACGACCCGGTCGTCGCTGCGGGGCTGCTCACGCGACACCGCCAGCATCCCGCGCCGCGGGTCGGTCTCCACCTCGACGTAGTCCGACAGCCCGCAACTGGTCCCGATGAGTTGCCGCACGTTGTCCGCACCCAGGCTGTAGCCGTCCCACTGCTTGTGGATGCCCTTCGCGAACAACGCCACCTCGCCGACGAGCAGCACCGCGCAGGTGATCGTCAGCGGCGCCGCCGCCCCCCACCGCGCCACCGGCCGACGCGGCCGCGGGTGCCTGGGCACGGCGGGGAGTTCGTCGTGGCGGAGGTGTTCGACCAGCGCGACCGCGCTGCCGATCCCGGCCAGCACGCCGAAGTGGTGGGTGTGCTTGGTGGGTGTCAGGGCCAGCACCACGAAGCACAGCGCCGCCACCGCCAGCACCCGGCGGCTCGGCCCCACCGCGGCGCCGCTGATCCGGCCGCGCCGCAGCAGCACGGCACCACTGGTGAGGACGCACAACACCAGCAGCAGCACCGGGAACCGGCGAGTCAGCGAACCGTCCGGCCACGGCCCGAAGAGGCGGTCGTAGCGGCTGAGCTCCGCATACCACGGGTTGTTCGGGCCGAACCGGGTCTTGAGCTGCACGGAGTCCACCACGGACTGCAGGGTCTGGTCGAAGAACACGGCGACGAGGATGACCAGCCCCGCCGCGGCGACCGGGGCCAGCACGGGCAGCGCACCGCGCTCGCGGATCCGCTGCCACCCCAACCGGATGAGCGGTTTCGCCGCCACCACGAACGGCAGCACCGCGATCATGCCGTGCGGGTTGGCTCCCAGCCCCAGAGCAGCCGCGACCAGGCCCAGCGCGGCCGGGGTGAGCCGCCGGCTGGCGACGGCCCGTTCCACCGCGCACAACGACAGCAGGAAGAACGTGACGACGACCGGCTCGGGCCGCAGACCGTTGTTGTAGGGCAACCAGAACGCCAGGAACACCGCGGCCGCGGCCCAGCCCACCGATCCGCTGCCGCGCACCTGCCGCCCGAGCCGCGGCAGCACCCCGCGGCTGAGCAGCAACCAGCTCAGCGCCCCGAGGAACAGCGCGGGCAACCTGACCCACGGGGTGGCGGCCGAAACCTGCACCCACAGCGCGTAGAGCTCGTAGAACCAGCCGAACGGCGACTCGGGGTTGGCGAACCAGCGGAAGTAGTTGGTGACGTACCCGGCGCTGTCGGCGGCGCGCAGCATGGTGAGGATGTAGCCGTCGTCCGCGGTCATCGCGCCGATCAGCCACCACACCACCAGCGCGGCGAACACCACAACGTCGCGCGGCCCGGGCCGCCACCACCCCGGTGGCAGCCCGCGTGGCGCGCGCCGCACCTCGATGCGCCGCAGCGCCACCACCGCGCCGAGGAAAGCCAACACCTCCAGCACCATGGCGGCGATCTTCAGCGGCGTGGGGCGGCTGGCGAAGCGGTCGTCCACCCGCGCCTCGAAGGCCAGCCCGCGCACGTCGTCCACAGCGGAGTCCAGCTGGGAGAAGATGCCGGTCAGCTGCGGACGCTGGTCGCCGGACACCACCGCGAACGGCGCCCCCGCCACCGCCGCCGAGGTGCCGGTGGCGTCCGCGCGCACCGAGATCACACAGTCGCCGTCCGGAACCGGCACCGCTCCGGCCTGGCGCCCCCTGGACCACAGCACCACCTTCCCGGCGTCGACCTGCAGGCTCAGCCCGGTCATCCCGCCGTAGAACGACGACGGCGCGTTGGTGGACACCAGCACCGCGGGACCGCTGGTGCGGGCGTCGAGGTCGCGCGCCGCCCGGCACGGGACCTCCGCGGTCAACCACAGGGGCGCGTGGCTGACCAGCGGCGCCGACACCGAGTGGGTGCCCTCGGCCGTCGGCCAGCGCAGCGTGGTGATCTCATGCTCCACGGGCAGGAACGGCACGGCCACGGCGAGCACGGCGAACAGCAGGCCGAGCAGCGCCGCCCAGCGGCGAGCGGACCTCGGTGCCGGATCGAGTCGCGTGTTCGGCACGAACCGCTCTGGCACGCGACCGCCCCTCTTCTGTTCCGCCGGCAACAACGATCCCGATGAGCTTAGAGAGCCGGTCGGCGGCAGCAGCAACCGGCGCGATGACGTCGCCATGCGCGTCCGCTCCGGCACGCGGCGCACTGGGCCGTTCGGGTGAGATCGGATCGGGGGCGTTGGCGGAGGTGGACGTCGTCACCCGATCCCGGGCCGGGCGCACGCTGCTGGCGGAGAACGACGTCGGCACCCCGTTCGACTGGCCGCGCATCCCGGGTGACCGGCACCGTCGCCGTGGGTCATCTGATCGGGGCCAGGCCGCGGGCGTCGCGGCAGACCGCGGGCCACGGTGCCCGGCGGGCCTCGCCCAGCACCTGCGAAACGCACGCGACGATCTCCCCCGCTGCCTCGGCCAGGGCGGCGATGTCGGCGGTGTACTCGGCCGGGTCCAGCCCCGCCTGCACCAGCAGCGGCGTCACGTCGTGCAGCCGGTCGCACAGCCAGCCCGCCGGGGCCCGACTGAGGTCCGGATCGAAGACCCGCTCGCCCGGCTCGCCGGAGCTCATCGCCGGGTGCCAGTGCATCCGGTCGGCCGCACCCGGCCGCGACTCCAGCAGGTCGAACCGGCAGATACCGCGCTGCAGCCGCACCTCGCGCGAGGCGTAGATCGACCCCTCTCCCGCTGCTTCCACGAGCGTGCGCAGCTCGACGCGGACCCCGCGCTCCCGCGCTCCGGGCTCACCCGCGAGCCTGGGGTCGAGGAAGTCGATGCCCTCCACGACCACGGCCAGCCTGCGAAAGCAGAAGACGCGATACACACCAGCACTCAACCACGCCATACGCTGCCGCGACAAGGAAGACCACCCGATCGCCGATCCGTCCACTGTGGATCTTCAGGGCAGTTCGACCACTCCGTTGGGACCCTCGACGCGGGCTCGCAGCGCGGGTGCGGCCGCCGCCGCGACGTCCAGCTCCGCGCCGACGGCGCGCAGGTCGGCGCGGACCGCCGCCGGGTCCGGGTGCTCGGCGCGCAGCGACCGCAGCCGCAGTTCGGGCAGCCCGGCCTCCGTCGGGTGCCGAGTGCCGCCCCAGTCGATGAGGAACGGCACCAGCCCGTCCCGCGGGCGCGGTTCGGCCTTGGCCAGCCGCCACTCCAGCAGCGTCCCGTCCGCCGTACGGCGCGACATCGGCAGCACGTCGCCGGGATCGTGCCCGGCTGCGCGGGCCGCGGCCACCCGGGCCTCGATGTCATCGGCGCGGACCGCCCAGGTCACCAGCCGCGGGGCGGTGAGGGTGGCCAGCCCGAACGATGTCGGCGGCGTGGTGGCCTCCGGGTCCGGGCCGATGATCTCCAGGTAGCTGCGCCCGCCGAGGCCCACCAGGTAGTTGCGGGTGCCGTGGTCGGGGTGCCGTCCGCCCGGCACCGGGTCGACCCCCAGCAGCGTCGCCAGTGCCCGCACGCCCGCTTCCAGGTCGGGCACCCCGTACACGAGGTGGTCCAGACACGGGTCGACGCCGTTCACGCACATCCTCCCCGGGCGCTCGGTGAGCCCCGATCACAGCACCTCGGACGGACGAGATCAACATCCCGGGGCGGACAGCACCAGCGGACCACGGGGCACGGATCACGCTGGTTCAGACCATTCCGCCGCCGAGAAAGACAGCTATGCTGAACATATGAGCAGCACTCCCGACACCGCCCAGGCCGCCGCCGAGGTACGGCTGGGCGTGATGCGGCTGGCCCGGCGGCTGCGCGTTGAACGCGGGCCGGGCGAACTGACGCCCAGCCAGCTGGCGACGTTGGGCCTGCTGGCGCGCGGCGGCCCGGCCACCGCCAGCGCCCTGGCCGCCGCCGAGCGCGTCACACCGCAGTCCATGGCCCGCATCGTGCAACGCCTGATCGACGCCGGCCTGGCCGAACGCGACACCGACCCGAGCGACCGCCGGGCCGCCATCGTGCGGATCACCGAGGCGGGCCGCCGCCAGGTGCTGCGCGACCGCTGCCAGCGCGAGGCGTGGCTGGCGCAGGCCATGGCCGGGCTCACCGACGTTGAGCGCGACCTGCTGGTGCTGGCCGCCCGCCTGCTCGACCGGCTGGCCGACGCGGAGCCGACCAGTCGCCCCGGAACCGCTCCGCTCGCCCCCGAACAAAGCTGATGACCCGATCACCCCGCACACAAGAAGACAGCCATGCTGAATATGTGCGGGAGGCCGGCGCCGAGCTGCCCGGCAGGTTCGTCGCGCCGATCGCCTTCGGCACCGTCCTGCAACCGCTGAACTCCTCGATGATCGCGGTCGCCCTGGTGGCGATCCGCACCGAGTTCGACGCGGGCACCTCAGTGACCTGGCTGGTCTCGGCGCTGTACCTGGCCACCGCGGTGGCCGCGCCGGCGATGGGCCGCATCGCCGACGTGCTGGGCCCGCGCCGGACCAGCCTCGCCGGGATCGCCCTGGTCGGCCTCGCCTCGGCGGTGGCGCCGTTCGCGCCGGGCATCCCGGCGCTGGTGGTGTGCCGCATCCTCATCGGCATCGGCACGGCCGCGCAGTACCCGTGCGGCGTGGCGATGATCCGCCGCGCCGCCGACCGGTTGCGCTCCCGGCCGAACAACGCGCTGGCCGTGCTGGCGGTCTGCTCGCAGGTCAGCGCCGCCCTCGGCCCCACCCTCGGCGGGCTGCTCGTCGGCGGGTTCGGCTGGACAGGGGTATTCTGGATCAACGTGCCGCTGGCCGCCCTCGGCGCGGCGGTGATCCTGGCGCGGGGACCAGCCGACCCGCCCCCGGCGCCCGGTCGGCGGCTGCGGGATCTCGCCCGCGTTGATCCGCTCGGCATGCTGCTGTTCACGGCGGCGAGCACCGCCCTGATGTTCTGGCTGCTGTCGCTGACCACGACGCCCGCGTGGTGGTGGCTGGCCGTGGCCCTCCCGGCCTCGGTCCTGACCGCGTGGTGGGGGCTGCGCGCCCGCGACCCGTTCCTGGACGTTCGGCTGCTCGCCCGCCGTGGGCTGTCGTTCACCTACGTGCGCACGATCGTGACCTACACGGCCTTCTACTGCGTGTTCTACGGGGTGCCGCAGTGGCTGGAGGAGACCCGCGGGCTGGGGCCGGTCGGCGCCGGCCTGGTGGTGCTGCCGATCTCGGCGTTCGGGGTGCTGTCCACGCTGCTGGCGACCCGGTTGCTGCGCACGCACGAGCCTCGGCTCGCGCTGCTCGTCGGCACCAGCGCGCTGTGCGTCGGTGGGCTACTGCTGACGTTGCCCACCAGCAGTTCGCCCGTCTGGGGGCTGCTGGTGGTCTCGGCGGTGCTCGGGCTGCCCAACGGTTTCAACAACATGGGCAACCAGCAGGCCGTGTACGCCGCCGCGCCGACCGACCGGACGGGTGCCGCCTCCGGTCTCTACCGTACCTCGCAGTACGTCGGGGCGAACCTCGCCGCCGCACTGCTCGCGCTGGTGCTCGGTGCGCACGCCGACGACAGCGGCCTGCACCAGATGGGCCTGGCGGTGACGGTGATCGCGGCCGTCCTGCTCGCCGCGTCGCTGCTGGGGGCGTGGCGCGCCCGGCGGCGGTGAAGACCACCAGTGCACGCCACATCGAACCAGGCAGGAGCACGCGAACCCGCCCGCCGCGGACATGAGGACCGCGGCAGCCCGCCGCGGCGGGCTCAGGGCCCGGGGTTGGCGGACCGGTCCGCGCGCGCCGAAGAGCGGCTCCGCACCCGGTCGGTGCGGAGCCGCCGCGACGTGGGATCAGAGGGCGCGGACGCCGGCCGCCTGCGGGCCCTTCGGACCCTGGCTGACCTCGTAGGTCACCTTCTGGTCCTCCTCGAGGGTGCGGAAGCCGCGCGCGTCGATCGCCGAGTAGTGGACGAAGACGTCCGGGCCGCCGTCGTCCGGAGCGATGAAGCCGAAGCCCTTCTCCGAGTTGAACCACTTCACGGTTCCCTGTGCCATTTCTCTACTCCTTCTGGGAGCCGGAACTACTACAGGTGGCCACACTGCGCGGACACCTCGGTCGTGGCTCTCGGAACGGCGACTTCTCCAGCTGGACCAGATAGCAGCACGCCCGCATCACCATCCTGCGAGTGTGCGCGAAACACGACCCCAGAAAATACGACCGACGCACACACTACACGCTCACGGCCGATCGCGCCGCCAGACGCATGATCGACCGTGCCGCGAGCAGCGTCACACGCTCGGCGGTCCGCCGCAGTCGCGTTCACCCGTACGGTTCGACCCCGCAGAGCCGGTGCCCGCGCGCCGGTCCAGCCGGAAGAGGAGATGACCCGCGCCGGTCCTGCTGTCGTAGCAGGACCCGATCACGAGCTATTCGAAGCGGGCCGGGTCGCCCGCTCCCCGGCGAACCACCTCCGGTTCCGGCCCGGAGAAGTCGATCACCGTGGTGGGTTCGGTGCCGCAGTCGCCGGAGTCGATCACCGCGTCCAGCAGGTGGTCGAGCTCCTCCTTGATCTGCCAGCCCTGCGTCAGCGGCTCCGCCTCGCCGGGCAGCAGCAGCGTGCTCGACAGGATCGGTTCGCCGAGTTCGGCCAGCAGCGCCTGCACCACGACGTGGTCGGGGATGCGCACCCCGACGGTCTTCTTGCGCGGATGGAGCAACCGGCGCGGGACCTCCTTGGTGGCGGGCAGGATGAACGTGTAGCTGCCCGGCGTGGACGCCTTGATGGCGCGGAAGACCGCGTTGTTGACGATCACGAACTGGCCGAGCTGGGCGAAGTTCTGGCACACCAGGGTGAAGTGATGCCGGTCGTCGAGGTGCCGGATGGCGCGGATGCGCTCGATGCCGTCCTTGTTGCCCAGCTGGCAACCGAGGGCGAAGCACGAGTCGGTCGGGTAGGCGACCAGACCGTCGTCGCGGATGATGTCCACCACCTGTCCGATCGCGCGCCGCTGCGGGTTCTCCGGGTGAACGTCGAAGTACTTCGCCATACCGGGAGCTTAGGGCCGCCACCGAACCGGTCCCATCGGCCGTCCGGTGGGCGTGGCGGGCGGCTGGTTGTGCACCTCCGGGCGGCCGGCGGGTGGGCCGCCGATGCTGGTGGGATGGTTGTGGTCGGTAGCCATCCGGGCGATGGTGGTGACCGCCCGGTGTCCCGCCGTGGGAGAGGTAGAGGTCACTCAGACGAACGGCGCCCTTCACCTGACGCGTCCGGGAGAGAAGACGAAGGTGCGCTCCCACTGTCTGCGGGGTGGCGTCGGCGGCAGTACCGTGGTGTGACCAACGTCACCAACCGTTCGGCTCGTCGGGGGCTGAGATGACCACAGTGGACGAGAAGCGGCCGCGGGTCGACGCCGCGCAGGCCAGGCAGGTCGCCGAGGAAGCCCGCGAAACGCGGTGGGACCGGCCCAGTTTCGGCCGCGAGCTGTTCCTCGGGCGGCTGCGGCTGGATCTGGTCGACCCGATGCCGGAAAGCCCCACCTCCGCCGCCGGGGAGGCGTTCCTGCGGCGCCTGCGGGAGTTCTGCGAGAACGAGGTCGACGGCCGCCGGATCGAACGCGAGGACCGCGTTCCCGACGAGGTCATCGACGGCCTGCGCGACCTCGGCGCCCTGGCCATCAAGATCCCCGAGGAGTACGGCGGGCTCGGGCTGCCCTCGGTCTACTACCACCGGGCGCTGATGCTGGTCGCCACCACCAGCCCGGCCATCGGCGCGCTGCTGTCGGCCCACCAGTCCATCGGCGTGCCTCGCCCTGTCGAGCTCTTCGGCACCGAGGCGCAGAAGCGTGAGTTCCTGCCCCGCTGCACCCGCGAGATCTCCGCCTTCCTGCTCACCGAACCCGACGTGGGCAGCGACCCGGCGCGGCTGGCCACCATCGCCGAACCCAGCGCGGACGGGCGGACCTACCGGCTCAACGGTGTGAAGCTGTGGACCACCAACGGCGTGCTGGCCGACCTGCTGGTGGTGATGGCCCGGGTGCCGCGCTCAGACGGGCACCGCGGCGGCGTGACCGCCTTCGTCGTCGAAGCCGACGCCCCCGGCGTCACCGTGGAGCACCGCAACTCGTTCATGGGGCTGCGCGGCATCGAGAACGGCGTGACCCGGCTGCACGACGTCGTGGTGCCCGCCGCCAACCGCATCGGCCGCGAGGGCGACGGCCTCCGGATCGCGCTGACCACCCTGAACACCGGTCGCCTGGCACTGCCCGCGATGTGCGCCGGGGCCGCGAAGTGGTGCCTGCGGATCGCCCGCGAGTGGTCCGCGCAGCGGGTCCAGTGGGGCCGCCCGATCGGCGCGCACGAGGCGATCGCGGGCAAGGTCTCCTTCATCGCGGCGAGCGCGTTCGCGCTGGATGCGGTCCTGGAGCTGTCCGGGCGGCTGGCTGACGCCGACCGGCACGACATCCGCATCGAAGCCGCGCTGGCCAAGCTGCACTCCTCGGAACTGGCCTGGCAGGTCGCCGACGAGCTGGTGCAGATCCGCGGCGGCCGCGGCTACGAGACGGCGGAGTCGCTGGCCGCCCGCGGCGAGCGCGGGGTGCCCGTCGAACAGCTGCTGCGGGACCTGCGCATCAACCGCATCTTCGAGGGCTCCAGCGAGATCATGCGGCTGCTGATCGCGCGCGAGGCGGTGGACGCGCACCTGTCGGTGGCCGGGGACATCATCGACCCGGAGGCCGACCTGTCACGCAAGGCGCGCGCCGCGGCCCGCGCCGGCGGCTTCTACGCCCGCTGGCTGCCGACGCTGGCGGTGGGCCGCGGGCAGTTGCCCGGCGCCTACGGCGAGTACGGCCGGCTGGCCGAGCACCTGCGGTTCGTCGAACGCGCCAGCCGGCGGATCGCGCGGCAGACGTTCCTCGCGATGGCGCGCTGGCAGGGCGCGCTCGAACACCGCCAGCTGTTCCTCGGCCGCATCGTCGACATCGGCGCGGAGCTGTACGCGATGAGCGCCTGCTGCGTGCACGCCCGCTCGTCGGACAGCACGGCGGTGGAGCTGGCCGACGCGTACTGCCGCCAGGCGCGCCTCCGGGTGGAGGAGCTGTTCCGGCGGTTGTGGGACAACACCGACGCCGCCGACCGGATGCTGGCCCGCCGGGTGCTCGACGGCCGCTACGCCTGGTTGGAGGACGGCGTGCTGGACCCGTCCACCGATGGTCCGTGGATCGCCGACACCATGCCGGGCCCGTCTCGGTGCGAGAACGTCCGCCGGGTGCTGCGTCGCTCCTCAGTGGACCAGCCTGCACCGCACTATTGACCCGGACGAGTGACGCCAGTTACATTCCCGCCGCACAACCGACATGCGCGCTGTGAGAGCGGGAGCGGATGGCTGACTGGCTTGGACTCATGGTCGTCGCGCCCGGAACCGGACCGACCCCCGCCCGCCGGCGCGCATCGGCCGCAGCACGGCGTTCGTGCCCGGCCGCGCTCCGCCGGGACGGAGGGGCACGCCCATGAGCCAGGCGACGCGGCCTGAGCACGACGACGAACGCCTCCCCGATGTGGGCGAGATCGTCGCGGCGCACGACGAGGAACGGCCGGCGCGACAGCTGTCCCGCCGCCCCGAGCTGCTGGTGTTCCTGGTGTCGCTCGCCGTCGCGGCGCTGGTGCTCAGGCAGGTGTTCTTCCCGCTCACCAAGGGCAACCAGTACTACCTGGTGATCTTCCTCGGGTGCACGCTGCCGCTGGTCTTCCTGTGCTACCGGCCGGGCGGGCGCCGCCCTAACGGCGACCGCGACGACCCGGCCTGGTACGACTGGCTGCTGTCAGCGGTCGCGCTGCTCGTCGGGTTCTACCCGGTGCTGCCGGTGCCCTCCGGCGGTTTCGACGCGTTCCTGGACCGACAGGGCAGTCTGTCCACTCTGGACATCACTGCCGGGGCGCTGCTGCTCCTGCTGGTGCTGGAAGCCACCCGGCGCACCACGGGCTGGATCCTGCCGATCATCTGCGCGGCGTTCATCGGCTACGCCTACTACGGCGGTTTCCTGCCGCAGAACTGGGAAATCGCCCACGCGGGCGTGGACTTCAGCCAGATCATCAACGCGCTGTACAACGACGCCAGCGGTTTCTACGGCACGCCGCTGGACGTCGCGGCCAGCTACATCGTGCTGTTCACCATCTACGGCGCGGTGCTCAACGCCTCCGGGGCCGGGCAGTTCTTCGTCGACTTCTCCTTCGCGGCGTTCAGGCGCTCCCGCACCGCGCCGGGGCGCACCACCGTCCTCTCGGGGTTCCTGCTGGGCACGGTGTCCGGGTCCGGCACGGCCACGGCGGTGAGTCTCGGCTCGATCACCTGGCCGATCCTGCGCCGGGCCGGATACCCGAAAGAGCAGGCCGGTGGTCTGCTGGCGGCGTCGGGCATCGGGGCGATCCTCTCGCCACCGACGCTGGGCGCGGCGGCGTTCATCATCGCCGAGTACCTGCAGACCTCGTACCTGTCGGTGCTGGTCTGGGCGACCGTTCCCACGGTCCTGTACTACCTGGGCATCGTGTTCGCGGTGGAGGCCGACGCGCGGCGGTTCGGGGCGAAGGCCGTGGACGTCGAGCACGGCAGCGCGTGGCGGCTGCTGCTGCGCGGCGGCTACCACTTCCTGTCGCTGGCGATCATCGTGGTGTTCCTGGCGCTGGACATCCCACCCTTTGCCGCCGTGGTCCACGCGACCGGCGTCGCGGCGCTGTTCACCCTGGTGGCTCGGCTGGTCCGCGCGGAAACCGGCCCCGGCCCGGCGGTGCTGGCGTGGCTGAAGGACATCGTGGACGCGCTGTCGTCGGGGACGCGTGGCGCGCTGCCGGTGGTGGCCGTGTGCGCGGCGGCGGGCATCATCACGTCCACCATCACCAAAACCGGTCTGGGCCAGGTACTGGCCGATGCGCTGGTCGAGGCAGCGCAGGCGATCACCAGCAACCCCACCGCGGTCCTGGTGCTCACCGTGGTGTTCTCCGCGCTGGCCGTCGGCGTGCTGGGGTTGGCGGTGCCGGTAACGGCGTCGTTCATCATCGCCTGGGTGGTGATCGGCCCGGCGCTGGCCGCGCTGGGCGTGGCCGACGCCGAGCGGGCGATGTTCATCTTCTACTACGCGGTGCTGTCCGAGGTGACGCCGCCGACCGCGCTGGCCGCGGTGGCCGCCGCGGCGATCACCGGCGGCCGGATCACCGGCACCATGATGCAGGCCTGGAAGTACACGCTGCCCGCCTTCCTGGTGCCGATCGCGTTCGTGCTGACCGACAACGGCTCGGCCCTGCTGCTGCGGGCCGACGCGGTGACCGCACTGTGGGTGCTGGCGGTGTCCGTGGTGGCCGTCGCCGCGCTGGGCGTGGTGACCGGCGGCTGGCTGGCCGGACCGGTGCGCCCCACGGTGCGCGCGCTGTTCGCGCCGGGGGCGTTGTGTCTGCTGTACCTGGAACCGCCGGTGGTGGCGGTGGGGCTGGGGTTCTGCGTGCTGGGCGTGGTCGCACAGCTGATCCTGCGCCGGACGATCGAGGAGGAACGGTGATGCGGTTCACAGCACTGCTCGCGACGGTTGCGGCGGTCGCGCTGGTCGCGGCCGGCTGCGGTGGCAAGCAGGTTCAGGACAACGCCGCCGGGGCGGGCTCCTGCGAGGCCAGCGAGGGCCGCCTGACGATCGCCACCGGCAACACCGGCGGCGTGTACTACGTGCTCGGCGGCGGGCTCGCGCAGGTGATCAGCGGCAACACGAAACTCCGCGCCACGGCCGCGGAAACCGGGGCTTCGGTGCAGAACATCCAGCAGCTGGTGGCCGGGGACTACGACATCGCCTTCACCCTCGCCGACACCGCCGCGGACGCGGTGCAGGGCAAGGCAAGCTTCGAGGGCACACCACAGCCGATCCGGGCGCTGGCCCGGATCTACCCGAACTTCACGCAGGTCGTGGTGCGCGCGGACGCCGGAATCAACAGCGTCGCGGACATGCGGGGCAAACGGATCTCCACCGGTTCCCCGAAGTCCGGCACCGAGGTGATCGCCAACCGGGTGCTCACCGCCGCCGGGCTGAACCCGGAGACCGACGTGCAGGCGCAGCGGTTGTCGCTGGGCAAGGCGGTGGACGGGATGAAGTCGGGCACGGTGGACGGATTGTTCTGGTCGGGCGGTCTGCCGACGCCGGAGATCACCGACCTGACCACCTCGATGGGTGGTGCGGTGAAGTTCCTCGACATCAGCCCGCAACTGGCCGGGTTGCACCAGATCAGCCCGGTGTACGAGGCGAGCACGATCCCGGCGGCGACGTACCACCTGCCCGCCGACGTCCCGACCGTCGCGGTGCCCAACCTGCTGGTGGTGCGGGACGATTTCGCCGCGGGCAACGCCTGCGCGATCACGAAGCTGCTCTTCGACAAGAAGGCCGACCTGGAGAAGGTCCACCCCGCGGCCGGTCAGATCACCCGCGAGAACGCGCCCCGGACCGACCCGGTGCCGCTGCACCCGGGCGCCCAGCAGGCGCTCCAGGGCTGAGCCGGAGCCCTCGGGGCTGATCGGCTGCGTGTTTCGGTCGAGCGCCGGGCACCCGTCACCGAGTTGCGCGGCGAGGGGTGCCCGGCATCCGTTCCCCAGACGCGCCGCGGTTCCGCGGGGTACTGCGGCTCAGCCGCAGGTGGCGAGCATGTCCCGCAGCGCCGCCTTCTCCGCTTCGGTGACCGTCAGGTCGTAGGCGCGCTTCACGGTGATCCAGTCGGTGGCGTAGTCGCACCAGCGGGTGCGGTCCGGTCGCCACTGCGACGGGTCCTGATCGCCTTTGCTGCGGTTGGAACCGGCGTCCACCGCGACCAGCTGGGGCAGCTGCATGTCGTTGGCGAACTGCTCGCGGCGCTGGTCGTCCCATGTGTTCGCGCCGCTGCGCCAGGCGTTGGCCAGCGGGACCACGTGGTCGATGTCGAGCTTGGAGGCGTCGGTGATCCGCTGGCCGGTGTAGGCGCTGGTCCACGTTCCGGACACGGCTTCGCAGGCGTTGTTGGTTCGCACGTCGACCCCGTCGCGGAGCAGCACGGCCTCCCGGGTGTTGCAGTTCTTGCCCGCCCGCGGCTGCGCGGTCCAGTGCTCGAAGCGCTCCCGCGAGTAGCCGTCCATCGAACCCGCCGGGGCGACGCGGAGTTCTTCCAGAGCCGCCGCGGCAGGCCCGGCGGGTGCGCTGCCCTGGGCATCGAACAGGCCGGATTCGAACACCACCCACATCAGTCCGAGCAGCACCGCCGCCACGACCGACGTCCACGCCGATTTCTTCGCTGCGGCTCCGCCCATGCGCCCCTCCCGGATCCGACGACGACTTGATTCGATCATGACGCGGGTTCCGGGGGCACTCCGCCGGTCGGCGAATGTGTTCCGGTGCACACGAGTTCACCGGCGCCGCCTTATATGCACTCCGTTGCATTGCAACTTGGTGCATAGTAGCTTCGACGCCGTTGTCGTGGCAGTTCGGGAGGCCAGCAGTGAGCAGCGTGCTTCGGACCAGGTTCACCGAGGAGTTCGGCGTCGAGCACCCCATCGTGCAGGGCGGCATGCAGTGGGTCGGCCGCGCCGAGCTCGTCTCCGCCGTCGCCGAGGCAGGCGCCCTCGGCATGCTCACCGCGCTCACCCAACCCACCCCGGAGGACCTGGTCAAGGAGATCGCGCGGTGCCGCGAGATGACCGACAAGCCCTTCGGCGTCAACCTGACCATCCTGCCCACCATCACCCCGCCGCCCTACGCCGAGTACCGGCAGGCCATCATCGAGTCCGGGATCACGATCGTGGAAACCGCGGGATCCAACCCCGCCGAGCAGGTCGCCGCGTTCAAACCGGCCGGGATCAAGGTGCTGCACAAGTGCACCAGCGTCCGGCACGCCCGCAAGGCCCAGCAGCTCGGCGTGGACGCGGTGAGCATCGACGGCTTCGAATGCGCCGGGCACCCCGGCGAGGACGACATCCCCGGACTGGTGCTCATCCCCCGCGCCGCCGACGAGCTGAGCATCCCGATCATCGCCTCCGGCGGCATCGCCGACGCCCGCGGCCTGGTCGCGGCGCTGGCACTGGGCGCGGACGGGGTGAACATGGGCACCCGGTTTCTGTGCACCGTCGAAGCACCGGTGCACGAGCGGATCAAGAAGCACCTCACCACCGCCAGCGAGCTGGACACCGAGCTGATCTTTCGGCCGCTGCGCAACACCGCGCGGGTGGCCAGCAACTCGGTCAGCCGCGAGGTGGTGCGGCGGCTGGCGGACGGTGGGAGCTTCGACGACGTGCGCGAGCTGGTCGCCGGTGCCCGCGGCCGCACCGTCTACGAGCAGGGCGATCCTGAACTCGGCATCTGGAGCGCCGGGATGGTGCAGGGCCTGATCGACGACATCCCGACCGTCGGCGAGCTGGTGCACCGCATCGTCACCGAGGCCGACGAGCTGATCCGGTCGCGACTGGCCGGGCTGCTCGACGCGGGGCGGGCCTAGCCCGCCGGTAAGTTCGGCGCTGGGCAGTGGCGGACGAGTCGAGGAGCGGTTCGGTGGCGTTGGAGTACGCGATCCTGGTGTCCCTGCAGGAACGCTCGGGGTCCGGGTACGAGCTGGCGCGCCGCTTCGACCGGTCCATCGGCTACTTCTGGGGCGCCACCCACCAGCAGATCTACCGGACCCTCAAGCGGATGGTCGAGCTGGGCTGGGTCGACTGCGACGAGGTGCCGCAGGACAAGAGGCCGGACAAGAAGGTCTACCGGGTCAGCGCGACGGGCGCCGCGGAGCTGGCCCGGTGGCTCGCCGAACCCGCCACTCCCCCGACGGTCCGCAACGAGCTGTCGGTGAAGATCCGCGGCGCCTCCTACGGTGACGTCGAGCAGGTGGCCGCCGAAATCGCCCGGCACCGGACGCTGCACGCCCAGCGGCTGGCGGTCTACCGCCAGATCGAGCAACGCGATTTCCCCGACCCGAAACGGCTTTCCGGCCAGCGGCTGCACCAGCACCTGGTGCTGCGCGGTGGTATCCGCACCGAGCAGGCTTACGTGGACTGGTGCGACGAGGTGCTGGCCGCGCTGGCCGACGACCGATAAGGCGGGAGCGGAGGGGAGAACGCGGGGTCAGGCCCGTTCGGGGCGGGGCCACCACACGGCAACAACGGGAATGGTCAGCGCCAGCAGGGCCGCGGGCACCAGGAAACCCAGCGCCGCGTCGTGCCGGTAGAGACCGGTGAACAAGCCCGGCGCGGCCGACATGCCCAGGAACCGCAGTGCCGTCACCACCGAGATGTCACCGCCGCGACGACCGCCACCGGACAGCACCGTGGCGTGCACGCCGACCAGCACGAGCTGCCCGCACACCCCGCTGACCGCCCACGCCACCACGACCAGCGGCAACCAGGTGAGCAGCCCGATCGACCCGATCGCCACCGCGGCCAGGGCCAGCCCCGCGCACACGGCGGTGCGGCGGCCGAACCGGTCCACCGCGGCACCGGTCAGCCGCGCACCCGCGACCCCGGCGAGCCCGTAGGCGGTCAGCACCAGGCCGCGCGCGCCGGGGCTGAGCGCGAAAGCGTCGTCGAGGCGGAACGACACCAGAAACGGCAGGCCCGCCGAACAGGCCCACACCACGAACGCGACACCACCGGTCAGCAGCGTCGACGCCCGCCAGGCCGAGCGCAGCGACGGCGGCGGCGCCGCAGGTGCCGGTGAATCCGCGGGCAACGGGCTGATCGCCAGCACCGCCGCCACCACCGACAGCCCCACGAACGCCCACTGCCAGGCACCTTCCGCCGCCAGCCCGCCGACCAGCGGGGCCGTGGTCTGGCCGATGGCCTGCATCGCCCCGTAGGTCCCCATCGCCCGCCCAAGGCGTTCCTTCGGCGTGACCGCGGCGAGTTTGGCCAGCAGCAGCGGAGTCGTGAAGGCGTTGGCGACGCCCTGCAACGCGCGGCTGGTCTGGAACAACCAGAACCACGGCGCGACGGCCGCGAGCAACGCCGCGACGGCGTAACCGGCGTAGGCGACGCGGATGCTGCGAGCCGGGCCCCAGCGCTCGCCGAGGCCGCCCGACACGAGCATCACCAGAGCGAACGGCAGCAGGTAGGCCGTCAGCGAGGACGCCGCGGCGCCCTGCGACACGCCGAAGCTGGTGCTCAGCTCCGGCAGCATCGCCGAAACCACGCCACCACCGAAAGGGCCGAGCAGCCCGCCGAGGTACAGCGCCAGCCGCGGACTCACGCCGCGCCTCGCATCACCGCGCAGTCGATCACCTCCACAGTCGACCACACCGCTGCACAGCGGCCGCAGGTGCGGTGCGACCTCCTGGGCGGACGGCGCCAGCGAATCGGCGACGGGCGGCGTGCCGCCAATCCGCAGGCCGCAACATCATCGGCAGAATCGGCCGGGGCTCCGCAGCTACGCTGGGCCCCACATGTTCGCCGCCGACGGAGGTGCCTCGATGAGCCGATCCGCCGCGGGGCCCGCCGCCTCGCACACCGAAGGCGTCCTGCCGTCCGGGCAGTACTGGCAGGGCTGGACGATCGAGAACCCCGTGGCGGCGGTGGTGCTCGTGCACGGCGTGCACGAGCACAGCGGCCGCTACCGCCACGTCGCCGAACGGCTCGTCGCGGCCGGATACGCCGTCTACGCGGTCGACCACCCCGGGCACGGCCGGTCCCCCGGCACGCGCGGCAACATCGGCAGCATGGCCGCCGCCGTGGACGGGGTGGCCCTGCTGGCCCGGCTCGCCCGGCAACGCCACGACGGGCTGCCGCTGTTCGTCTACGGCCACAGCCTGGGCGGGCTGATCTCCCTGCAGTACCTCACCGGCGCGCCGGCGGAGCGCATCAGCGGCGCCGTCATCTCCGCTCCCGCGCTGCAGACCGTGGCCGCCAGCACCGTGCAGAAGCTCGCGGCGCCGGTCGTGTCGAGGCTGCTGCCCAACCTGGGCGTGCTGTCCCTCGACGCGGACGCGATCAGCCGGGACCCGGAGGTGGTGCGCGCCTACCGCACCGACCCGCTCAACCACAACGGCAGGATCCGGGCACGGACCGGCACCGAGATGATGCGGGCCATCAACGCGATGCCGCAACGCCTCGCGTCGCTGCGGCTCCCGCTGCTCGTGCTGCATGGCGGCGCCGACCGGCTGATGCCCCCGGCCGCCAGCGAACTGGTCCGCGCGCACGCCGCCTCCGCGGACCTCACCGTCACGATCTACGAGGGCCTCTACCACGAGCCGCACAACGAACCCGAGCAGGACCGGGTGCTCGGCGACGTCGTGGCCTGGCTCGACGCGCACCTGGACGACCGCACGCACGGCTGACCACCGCACCGGCCTCGGCGATCACACGTGCCCGGTCAGCCACCCTTTCGGCACCAGGACCGTCCGAAGAGGACGTGTGGTCGCTTCGCGCGTGATCACGGCCGCACGCGCTCGACGACCGGGGAATCCCGGTGGGCGGGTTCTGTCCACGGGGGACAATGGGCGTGACGCAGGACACACGCCCGCCCATTCGGACGATGACATCGGGACCGGACGGCTGCCGAACCAGGTGCAACACCGCCGCGGAGCTAGGCCACTCCGGTGAATGTCGCCGGAGTTCAGCCAAGCGGTGGTAACGCGGTCGGTCGTCGGCAGGATCCACTCTGTGATCTGGGGCTGCCGTGGTCGGCGGCAGGTCCAGGTGGTGGTCGACGAGAGGATCGAGGTGGCGTTGTCCGGCAACAACGACGAGGTCGCTGAGCTGCAGCAGCAGTTGGCCGAGGCGCACGGCATCATTGCCGAGCTGCGGGCGTGGACAGGGCAGCTCCGTGGCACGGAAACCGCCGCGCTGGAGGCCGAACTGCGGCAGCTGCGGTCCGCCGTGCACCAGTCGCGGAGCGAGTACTCCGTGCTCAGTTCGGCGGAGCAGCAGCTCAGAGCCGAGGTCGACGCCTTGCGCGCACAGGTGGTCGAGACGCGGGAAGTCGCGCTGCTTCAGGAAGTCGGCAGCTACGAGTACGCGCACCCCCTGGACGACGCGCTCGCCTACCAGGACATGTTGGCCGCGCTGCGGCAGCGGATCAGGAACGCGGCCCGCACCGATGCCGTGACCTGCCACGTCGACTGGTCCGGGCCGACGGGTGAAGGCCGCGAGCTCGCGCGGGACATGGCCAAGCTGATGTTGCGCGCCTACAACATCGAGGCCGACCACGCGGTGCGGTCCGTCACACCGCACACCCGCGACGCGGTGAAGACGCGACTGACGACAAGCCGGGACACCATCGCCAGGCTCGGCGCCTCGCTGCACATCACCATCTCCGCCAACTACCACAGCCTGCGGCTGCGGGAGATCGACCTCACCGCCGACCATCTGGCGAAGGTGGCGGACTCGCGGGAGCGGGCGTGGGCCCACCGCGAACGGCTCCGCGAGGACGCCAAGGTGGCCCAGGAGATCGCGCGGGAGCGGGCGCGCCTGGCCAAGGAGCGCGCCCGCTACGCCGGCGTCGTCGCGAAGCTCGCGGCGATCGGGGACGCCGAGGCGCTCGCACGTGCGCGCAAGCAGCTCGCGTCGGTCAAGGAGGCCATCGCCGGGGTGGAGCAACGGGCCGCCAACGCGCGCGCCGGGTACGTCTACGTGGTCTCCAACATCGGGGCGTTCGGGCCCGACATGGTCAAGATCGGCATGACGCGGCGGCTCGATCCGATGGACCGGATCCGGGAGCTCGGCGAGGACTCCGTGCCCTTCCGGTTCGACACCCACGCCCTGTTCTTCGCCACGGACGCGGTAAGCCTGACAACCGCCCTGCACCAGCGGTTGGCGCACAAGCGAGTCAACCTCGTCAACCCGCGCTGCGAGTTCTTCCGCGCCACCCCGGCCGAGGTGCGGGACGTCCTGGTCGAGCTGGGCGAGGACCACGTGCTGGAGTACACCGACACGGCCCAGGCGGTCGAATGGCGGGTTTCCTCCCGCCTCCGCTCCGGCCCGGCAGGTGCGGCGGTGCCCGCGTTCCCGGCAACGGCGGATCTCGCCACCCATGGCGGTGCACGACCATGATGCCGCCGCCCGTTCCGGCCCGACCGCCGGCGTGGTTGCCCGATCCGCTCGACGAGTCGCTGCTGCGGTACTGGGACGGCCACCGGTGGACCTTCCACACCGTAGCGCGCTCCGCTCGTCCCTTGCCCGCGACGCCCCCACCCCGGACGTTCCGCCCCGACGTCGCCGCGGCGCTGGAGCGAATGCGCGGTGCGCGCGTCGGGACGATGACGAAGATCGCCCTGCTGCCGGACTACCTCCAACCGGAGGAACGCGTGCTGGCTCTCGCCGCCGCGCAGGGCGACGGCCTCGGTGTGCTGGCCTGCACGAACCGGCGACTGCTCTTCCTGTTCGCCGGCCTGCTGCAGCGGCAGTTCCGCCACGTCGACTGGAACACCGCCCGGGCTGTCGTCTACAACCACACGACCCGGACCTTCGCGGGTTATACCAGGGAACCGGGTACGCGCGCGGTTCCCGCCATGGTGGTGCGGATCGACCGCGTCGACGACGCCGAAGCCGTGGCCTGCGCGGCACGAGCGGCGTCCGCCGTGCCCCGGCTCGACGTCGTGTGAGACCCGCCCACGCGGCACCACCGCCATGAGTCCACTGTGGTCACTTCTGCGGGGTGCGGGCGATGAGGACCGGGCACGGGGCCATGTGCAGCAGCGCCCGGCTGGTCGAGCCGAGCAGCAGGCCGGTCATACCGCCGCGACCGCGGCTGCCCACCACGACCAGTTGCGCGTCCGCGGCGTGCCGCACCAGGGAGCGCACCGGGCGGTCCCGTTCGACCACCCGGTGGACCTCGACGTCCGGGTGCCGCTCCTGCCACCCTGCCAGGCGTTCGGCGAGCACCGCACGCGCCGCCTGGTCGATCTCGGCCCGCTCGGCGTCCTCGTCGACCGCCTGCCAGGGCTCCGGGCCGACGTCGATCCAGACGTGCACGGCCACCAGGGCAACCCCGCGGACCGACGCCTCCTCGAACGCCGCGGTCACCGCCGGTTCGCCGACGCGGGACCCGTCAACACCGACGAGGACCGGGGCCGCCGGATCAGCGGGCCGGCCGCGCACCACGACGACGGGGCACCGCGCATGCACGGCGACCGCCTCGGCGGTGGAACCGACCGGCAGCCCGGTGCGTTCGCCGGCGCCGCGAATGCCCACGACCACCCGTCGAGCCCGCTCGGACTCGTCGACGAGGACCCCGTGCGGGGCACCGCGGCGGACCTCCGAGATCACCTCGATTCCCGGGGCCGCGTCGGCGGCGGCTCGCGCGGCTGCCGACAGCCGGTCCTCCCAGGTGTTGGTGTCCGCCTCGGGCACGGAAGCCGGGAGGGGGTCCGGCCGGACGGCCAGCAGCCGCAGCGGGACGCGGTGCAGGGCCGCGTCCCGCGCCGCCCACCGAACGGCGCCCACCGCGGAGTCGGAACCATCAACGCCCACGACGTCGGCCTCGCGCATGTGCGCCTCCTCCCCCGCCCCGACCGTACGACCGCGGTGGCGCCGCACAACTCGGCCCTGCGCCGAACAGCGGTTCGAGACTTTTGCGCTGCACCGGGCCGCTTTGCGGCCGATGATGGGCACGCCCCGGGGAAACTCCCCGCGGCACAGCTGGCGCACCGTTCCCGGTGGACGATGTCAGGGGACCGTCATGAGCACGTGGCAGATCATCTACCGCGGCTTCGACCCGGGCGACGAGGGCCGCCGGGAGGCCCTGTGCACGCTGGGCAACGGCTACTTCGCCACACGCGGAGCGGCACCGGAGTCACGCGCCGACGGCGTGCACTACCCGGGCACGTACATCGCGGGCTGCTACAACCGGCTCACCTCGGCGGTGGCCGGGCGCGAGGTGGAGCACGAGTCGCTGGTCAACGCGCCCAACTGGCTGCTGCTCACCTTCCGGGTCGGCGACGGCCCGTGGTTCGACCCGGCACGGGTGGAGCTGCTCGACCACGAGCAGGAGATGGACCTCGATCGCGGCATCCTGGTCCGCCGTCTGCGGTTCCGCGACGGGCGCGGGCGCACCACCAGGGTCGTGCAGCGCCGCGTCGTGCACATGGCCGAACCCCACCTCGCCGGGCTGGAGACCACGCTCGTCGCCGAGGACTGGTCGGGCCCGCTGACGATCCGGTGCGGGATCGACGGGACCGTGACCAACAGCGGTGTCGAGCGCTACCGCGAACTCGACGGGCGGCACCTCGCCGACGTCCGCACCGCCGAGATCGGCCCGGACGTGGTGGTCCTGCACGCGCGGACCTCACAGTCGCGCATCCGCATCGCCGAAGCCCAGCGCGTCCGGGTGCTCGTGGACGGCGAGGTTCCCGACGCCACCCCCGTCCTCGTGCGGCGCGACGGGGTGATCGCCCACGACATCACCGCGGACGTCGACCGGAACGCCGAAGTGCGGGTCGACAAGATCGTCTCGCTACACACGTCGCGGGACTTCGCCAGCACCGAACCCGTCGCCGAGGCCATCGAACAGGTGCGGGACGCCGCCGACTTCGACGACCTGTTGCGGTCGCACTGCCTGGCGTGGGCACGGCTGCACACCGCGTTCCACTTCGGACTGTCCACCAGCGAGCCCGCGCAGCAGGCGGTTCGCCTGCACCTGTGCCATCTGCTGCAGACGGTGTCACCGCACACCGCCGACCTCGACGTGGGGATCCCCGCCCGCGGGCTGCACGGCGAGGCATACCGCGGGCACATCTTCTGGGACGAGCTGTTCGTGCTCCCCAGCCTCACGCTGCACCTGCCGCAGCTGACCCGCGCGCTGCTGCGCTACCGCTACCGCCGCCTGCCGCGCGCCCGGAAAGCCGCCCGCGACAACGGCTTCGCCGGGGCGATGTTCCCGTGGCAGAGCGGCAGCAACGGGCGGGAGGAAAGCCAGCTGGTACACCTCAACCCGCTCTCCGGCCGCTGGCTGGTCGACCACACGCACCTGCAGCGCCACATCGGCATCGCCATCGCCCACAACACGTGGCACTACCACCAGGCCACCGGGGACGACGAGTTCCACCAGGACCACGGGGCCGAGATGATCCTGGAGATCACCCGGTTCTTCGCCTCCCTGGCCGACCACGACCACAGCCGGGACCGCTACGTCATCCGCGGTGTGGTCGGGCCGGACGAGTACCACACCGCCTACCCTGGCTCAAACCGGCCGGGCATCGACAACAACGCCTACACCAACGTCATGACGGCCTGGCTGTGCCGCACGGCCGTGCAGGTCCTGCGGGAGCTGCCCGCCGACCGCCGCGGCGAGCTCGTCGACGCGCTGGACATCCGCCACCACGAGATCGACCGCTGGAAACGCATCGCGCAACGCATGTTCGTGCCGTTCCACGGCGACGGGATCATCAGCCAGTTCGAGGGCTACGAGCAGCTGGCCGAACTGGACTGGGCCGCCTACCGGCGGCGCTACGGCGACATCCAGCGCCTGGACCGCATCCTGGAAGCCGAGGGCGACGACCCCAACCGCTACCAGGCGTCCAAGCAGGCCGACGTGCTGATGTTGTTCCACCTGCTGTCGGCGGAGGAACTGGCGGAGCTGTTCACCGGGCTCGGCTACCCGATGCCCAGCATCCCCGACAACATCGACTACTACCTCGAGCGCACGAGCCACGGTTCGACGCTCAGCGCCGTGGTGCACGCCTGGGTCCTCGCCCGCAGCCGCAGGCACCGGGCGCTAAAGTTCTTCGACGAGGTGCTGGCCAGCGACCTGCACGACACCCAGCACGGCACCACCTCCGAGGGCATCCACCTGGCTGCCATGGCAGGCAGCATCGACCTGCTGCAGCGCTGCTTCGCGGGGATCGAGGTCCGCGGCGGCGTGCTGCGGCTCAACCCGCTGTGGCCCGCGGAGCTCGGCCCGCTGGAGCTGTCCATCCGGTTCCGCGGACAGCCCCTCACCATCCGGGTCACCGGCCGCACCGCGACGGTGCGCACCGCGGCCGGGCACACCCGCGAACCGGTGACCTGCGCCTGCGGCAGCCGCACGATCCAGCTCGGCCCGGGAGAAACCGCCCGCTTCTCGCTGGAGCCCGGTGCGGCCGGGACCACCACGTGCTGACGGCCTCAACCCAGCACCGGGTCGATGGCCTCCAGCCCGTCCGGTTCGCTCCGGCCGCCCTGCTCCGGCATTCCCTTGGGGATGACGACCACGGGGCACCGCGCCCGGTGGATGGCGCGCAGTGCCGTGCCACCCAGCACCGCATCGGTGACGCGTCCGCGCCCGCGGTCGCCCAGGACCAGCATGGCCGCGTGTGCCGACCGGTTGACCAGCACCTCGGCGGCGCGGCCCTCGACCAGCTCGATGTGCACCTCCGGCACCGGTTCCCCACCGGTGCAGCGGCGCACCACCTGGTTCAGCTCCTTCCAGTGCTGTTCGCGCGCGTGGTGCGGGGCCAGCTCGGGGCGCATGAGCAGCGGCGCCGGTCCGCCGAGGACCGCGTGTGACTCCCAGGCCATGACCGCGTGCACCGGCACGTCCCGCCGCCGCCCTTCGGCCAGGGCCCACTGCAGCGCCCGGGCGCTGGCGTCCGATCCGTCGACGCCCACCACGATGAAGTCCCCAGCGGTCACGGCTTGCACCCCCTCACCGTTTCCAGCGTTCACCGAGCGCCGCGCGCCTGCGCCGGTACTCCTCCTCGTCGATCTCGCCGCGGGCCAACCGCTCCGCCAGCAGCTCCTCCGCGGTGCCCGTGCCGCGCTCGACCCGGCCGCTGCGCTGCAGGTAGCGGACCAGCGCGACGATCGCCAGGACGACCAGTGCCCAGAACAGGACCATGCTGACCGTCATCATCGTCAGTCCCCACACCCCCCAGCCGTAACCGTCCCAGTGCATCGAGTCCTCCCCTGGTTCTCAACCCGCGACGATGAGCGGGCACGGCGCGTGGTGCACCAACTGCTGGCTCGTGGCCCCGAGCACCAAGCCGGCGAACGCCCCGCGTCCGCGGGATCCCACGACCACCAGCTGGGCGTGCTGCGCGTGCCGGAGCAGCGCCCGCGCCGGCGTGTCCTGCGCCACGATCCGCCGCACCTCGACGTCGAGGTACTTCTCGCACCACGGGGCGAGCGTCTCGTCGAGAATCCGCTCTTCCTCCCGTTGCAGCACCGCGGCGCGGCCCTCGTCGTGGAAGTTGCGCCAGGCCCGCGCGGTGCCGACGGTGTGCCAGGCGTGCACTGCCTCCAACGGCGCCCGGCGCTGCGCCGCGCATTCGAACGCGGTCTCCAGCGCGTGGTCGGCGTTGCCGTCCACCCCGACGACGACCGGCGCGTCGGGTTCGGTCGCGACCGGTCGGCGGATGATGGCGACCGGGCATTCGGCGTGTGCGGACAGCTCCACGGCGACCGATCCCGCGAACGCCCCACTGACCGGTCCCAGGCCCCGGCTACCCACCACCACCAGTTGCGCGCGTTTCGACTCGTCGAGCAGGGCGGGCACCGGTGTCCCGGGGCGGATGAACGTGCGCACGTACCGCAGGCGCGGGGCCTGCTGCCAGGCCGCGGTCCTGGCTTGCTGCAACCACTGCGCGGCCTGCTCGGCGACGGCGTTGCGGAACGATTCCGGCAGCCGCACGGTCGGCACGTCCGGCAGGTAGACCAGCGCGAAGACGTCGCAGCAGACGACGCGCAGCCCGGTGCCGCGCCGCTGCGCCTCCACCGCGGCCCACCGCACCGCGTCCAGCGCCGACGCGGCCCCGTCGATCCCGACGACGACCGGTTTCCGCAGCTGCGGGATCATGGTCCGCCCCTCCGGCCAGCCCTGTCCGCCGAGCTGGTCTCCACCTCAGACCATCGCCCCGCGCCGCACCCGCGGCCAGAGCCGATGGTCACCAGCTCGCGGGCGGCCGGAGCGCGGTCACGCCCCCGTCCGGTCGGCGGGGTGCGGGGCCGCCGAGTCGTGCCTGCTGGCGGGGACCGGGTCGCGGGCGAGGTAGGTCTCCAGGTCGAACATGTCACCCTGGGCGCGGTCCACGACGTTGAGCATCGTGGTCAGCTGCGAGACGTTGTCCACCTGCGCGGTCAGGAACAGCGCAGCAACTGCTCGCCGCGGTGGTCGCCCTCCCGGCGCATCTGCTCGGACAGCGCCGTGAACTCGCGCGTCGCGGCGTGTTCCTGCTCCAGGGCCAGGGCGATCGGTTCGCGGGGGTCGGCGAAATCGTTGCGCACCGACGGCACCCCGGGGATCTCGACCGCGATGTTGTTGTCCATCATGTACTGGACGACGCGCATCGCGTCCTCGCGCCTGCGCGCCGCGCGCCGGTAGAAGTGCGCGGCCAACCTCGGCAGGTCCCGCTGGTCGAACCACACGGCGATCGCCACGTACTGCTGCGCCGCGGTGAACCCGTTTCCCACCTGCTCCTCGAGGAGGTTCTGCGCGACGGAGGTGCGCGGCTCGCTCCTCTTGACAATCCCGTTCATGCCGAAACGCTACGGCGGGCCACCGGCGGTCACGGGAGCTCGCCGCGGGATTCGAACCTATCGAGCGACCCGCGTTCCCGCGTGGCCGGGACGTTGGACCCACCCCGATCCCGGGTGCGCGGGCTCATCCTGGTGGGCGAGTGAACCTCGACGGCATGGGGGGTGCCCATGATGCCCGCACGACTCGTCGTCCTCGCGCTCGCCGCGGCGACCGCGCTGGCCGTGGTGCTGGCCGCCGGTTTGGCGCTGTCCGCGCCGACGCCTGCCGCCCCGCGGCCACCAGCAGCCGTGCACCTGACCCCGACCAAGACCCATCCACCGCAGGTTCCGGCGCCGGGCACCACCGCGACCCACGGCACCTCGGGGACATCGGGAACCAGTGGCAGCGGCACCTCGGGGCCGCAGACCGGCACCACCGGGACCTCCGGCTCGGACTCGACGACCACGTTCGGCGGGCCGCGGGCTAGGTGAGCACGACGTCGACGCCGGTGCCGCGCAGCGCCTCGACGAAGCCCCGCGGCGCGGTCGCGTCGGTCACCAGCGTCCAGCGACCGTCAGGTGCTCGGCATCGCGGAGGTCGTGGGCGAGCGCGCCGACCGTGGATCCGGCGTCGAGCAGGACGGTCTCGCCCGTGCGGACCTGCGCCCGCGCGCACCGCGCGATGCGCCGCTTGACGGTGAGGTCCTCACCGATGCGGTGGCGCAGTGAGGCTTCCGGGGCCGGTTCGCGGGCGATCGCGCCGCCATAGGTGCGGGTCAGCTTGCCCTCGGTGCAGCCGGGCGAGGTCGCGGCGGATCGTCGACACCGTGACGCCGAACCTGCGGGACAGCTCGAGCACGCTGGCGAGGCCGGTGCGCTCCGTGAGCCGGACGATCTCGTCCCGGCGGGCACGCGACGCTGCTGGGGGCATCGGTCGTCCTCCTCGGGCCGGATGTCGACGCGGCTGAGCCTCCCGCGCCGTACTGCGCATTTCGCGCAAACGATACCCGCCTCCGGAAACAGAGCCCGCCTCTGGACGTCCGAGTTGCGCACATCGCGCAAAACATCTTGCACGAAACGCGCGACGCGTGCCACTGTGACTGCCACCACCCACCGAACGGTCGACCACCACCCATGCCCGCAGGAGGACAAGAACATGAGCGCCGCTGACGCCTTTGCCGCGCGACTGCGCGCCCGCGAACCGATGATCGGCTACTGGTCCGTGCTCGACGCGCCGGCCGCGACCGAGCGGATCGCCCGCCTCGGCTACGACTACGTGTGCCTGGACGGCCAGCACGGCCTGCTGGGCTACTCGGGGCTGCTGGCCTCGCTGACCGCCATCGACGCCGGCGGGTCCAGCGTGGGCCTGGTACGGGTGGAGACCAACGACCCCGCCGCGATCGGGCGGGCGCTGGACGCCGGGGCGCACGGGGTCATCGTGCCGCTGGTCGACACCCCGGAGCAGGCCGCCGCAGCGGTGGCCGCGGTCCGGTACCCGCCGGTCGGCAGGCGGTCCTACGGTCCGACGCGCTCCGGTCTGCGGATCGGGCCCAAGCCCGCCGAGGCCGATGCGGCGACCGTGGTGCTGGTGATGATCGAGACGCCCGACGGGCTGGCCAACGTTGAGGAGATCTGCGCGACGCCCGGCCTCGACGGGGTCTACGTCGGACCGTCGGACTTGTGCCTGGCGGTGGGCGGGCGGTTCCCGAACGACCCGGCGGTGGCCGGCGAGTTCGACGCCGCGCTGGAGAGAATTCGTCAGGCCGCCGCGGCGGCGGGAGTGGCCGTGGGCATCCACACCCCGGCTGGCGCGGTGGCGGCGACGCGCCTCGCCGAGGGGTTCACCTTCGCGTCGGTCTCCTCCGACCTGCTCCACCTGGAGCAGGCCGCGCGGGACCACCTCGACGCGGCGCGGCGGGCACCGGAGTCGGACCGGTAACCGCGGCACCGCTGTGTCCGAAGTGGACGCTGTCGGGCACGTCGCCGCGCTGCAGCGCCCTTGGCATGTGCCGCGGGCCGCCGGGGTCGTGGTAGCTATTGCGGGGTGGGAACGAGCGGAAACCGGTCGCGGGGCGGAGCTGTCCTCGAAGGAACACTGGAACGGATCACCTTCGCCAACGAGGAGACCGGATACACGGTGGCGAGGGTCGACGCCGGCCGCGGCGACCTGGTGACCGTGGTCGGCGCGCTGCTCGGCGCGCAGCCCGGTGAAACGCTGCGCATGCGGGGGCGCTGGGGTGCGCACCCGCAGTACGGACGCCAGTTCCACGTCGACGACTACCGCACCGTGCTGCCCGCGACCGTGCAGGGGATTCGGCGGTACCTGGGTTCGGGGCTGATCAAGGGCATCGGCCCGAAGCTGGCGGAGAAGATCGTCGACCACTTCGGGACCGACGCGCTGGAGGTCATCGAGCGGACTCCCGAGCGGCTGATCGAGGTGCCCAAGCTCGGCCCGAAGCGCACCAAGCTGATCGCCGACGCCTGGGAGGAGCAGAAGGCGATCAAGGAGGTGATGCTGTTCCTGCAGAGCGTCGGGGTCTCCACGTCACTCGCGGTGAAGATCTACAAGCAGTACACCGACGATGCGATCCGGGTGGTCCGCGAAGAGCCGTACCAGCTGGCCACCGACGTGTGGGGCATCGGGTTCAAGACCGCCGACTCCATCGCGCAGGCGGTGGGCATTCCGCATGACTCGCCACAGCGGGTGAAGGCGGGACTGCAGTTCGTGCTGTCGGAAGCCACCGGCGACGGGCACTGCTACCTGCCCGAGGCGGAGCTCGTCGCCGATGCCACCCGGATGCTCACAGTGGACTCGCGCCTTGTCGTCGACTGCCTCGCGGAGCTGCTGGCCGACGGCGGCGTGGTCCGGGAAGAGCTCGAGGACGGCCGCGGTGATCCGGTTCCGGCGGTCTACCTGGTGCCGTTCCACCGCGCCGAAGTGGCCCTGTCCAACCAGCTGCTGCGGTTGTTGCACGCCGGCAACGACCGGTTGGCGGCGTTCGCATCCGTGGACTGGGACAAAGCCTTCGCATGGCTGCGGGAGAGCACCGGCGCGGAACTCGCCCCCGCGCAGCGCGCCGCAGTCCGGCTGGCGCTGACCGAGAAGGTCGCGGTGCTGACCGGCGGCCCGGGGTGCGGCAAGAGCTTCACGGTGCGCTCCATCGTCACCTTGGCCCGGGCGAAGCGGGCGAAGGTCGTGCTGGCCGCGCCGACCGGGCGCGCGGCCAAGCGGCTGACCGAACTCACCGGTCACGAGGCCGCAACCGTGCACCGGCTGCTGCAGCTGCAACCCGGCGGAGACGCTGCCTTCGACCGGGACAACCCGCTGGACGCCGATCTGGTGGTCGTCGACGAGGCGTCCATGCTGGACCTGCTGCTGGCCAACAAACTCGTCAAGGCGGTGGCCGAGGGCGCGCACCTGCTGTTCGTGGGCGATGTCGACCAGCTGCCGTCGGTCGGCGCCGGCGAGGTGCTGCGCGACCTGCTGGCCGAGGACACCCCCATCCCGCACGTGCGGCTGGACCAGGTGTTCCGGCAGGCCGCCGAGTCGGGTGTGGTCAGCAACGCCCACCGCATCAACGCCGGGCACTATCCCCTGACCCGCGGTCTGTCCGACTTCTTCCTGTTCTCCGTCGACGACGCCGACGAAACCGCCGAGCTCCTGGTGGATGTGGTGTGCCGCCGCATCCCACGCAAGTTCGGCCTCGACCCACGCACTGACGTGCAGGTGCTGGCACCGATGCACCGCGGCCCGGCCGGGGCGGGCGCGCTCAACCAGCTGCTGCAGCAGAACCTGACACCGGCACGCGAGAACACACCGGAACGCCGGTTCGGCGGCCGGGTGTTCCGCGTTGGGGACAAGGTCACCCAGATCCGGAACAACTACACCAAGGGCGCCAACGGCGTGTTCAACGGCACGCAGGGCGTCGTCACAGCGCTTGACGTCGAAGGCCAGATTCTGACGGTCCGCACCGACGAGGACGAAGACGTCGAGTACGACTTCGCCGAACTCGACGAACTGGTGCACTCCTACGCCCTGACGATCCACCGCTCCCAGGGCAGCGAGTACCCCTGCGTGGTCATCCCGCTGACCACCAGCGCCTGGATGATGCTGCAACGCAACCTGCTCTACACCGCGATCACCCGCGCCAGAAAGCTCGTGGTGCTCGTGGGGTCGAAGAAGGCTCTCGGTCAGGCGGTCCGCACCGTCGGATCCGGGCGCCGTCACACCGCGCTGGCCACCCGGCTGCGGCGGCCCACGACCACCGCACCGTGGTGATCGCGCCGCACGCCAGACGCCGGGCACCTTGCCCGGGACGGTTCGGGTGGGCCCGCGGCCGGGTAACCGTTCGGTGACCAACGGTTCGGCCTGGTCAGCAGCTCAGCGCTGGGAAGGATTGTCGAACATGCGGAAGAACGTGTTCGTGCTGGGGCTCGACGACCACAACCGGCGGCTTTTGCTGGGACTACCGGACGTACACCAGTACCGGTTCCACCCCGTGCTGGGCATCCACGAACTCCAGCTACGGGAGAACATTCCGGTGATGCGGCTGCTCGACGAGGCGCAACGCGTCATCCAGTCCTCCGGCTGGCCGGCCGATGCGATCGTCGGCTACTGGGACTTCCCGGTCACCTCGATGGTTCCCATCCTGTGCCGGCGGATGGGGCTGACGAACCACGCGCCGCTGGCGGCCGTCGTCAAGTGCGAACACAAGTACTGGTGCCGGCTCGAACAGCGCAAGGTCATCGACGAGTGGCCGCGCTTCGGTCTGGTCGACCCGGAACGCGACACCGCACCCCCGGCCGGGGTGCGCTTTCCGCTGTGGCTCAAGCCGGTGAAGTCGTTCTCCGGGATGCTCGCCTACCGCTGCGGTGACCAGGCCGAGTTCAGCGCGGCGCTGGAGGCCGTTCGCCGCCGGATCCACCGGGTCGGCGACGCGTTCGAGGCGGTGCTCAGCCACGTCGACCTGCCCCCGGAAGTCGCCGGTATCGGCGGGCAGATGTGCATCGTCGAGGAAGCGCTGCGCGGCCGGCAGGTGACCGTGGAGGGCTACTGCTACCGCGGTCAACCGGACGTCTACGGGATCGTGGACTCCGTAACCTCCGGCGACACGCCGAGCTTCCTCCGCTACCAGTACCCCTCGACGCTGCCGGGCGCGGTCGGCGACCGCATGATTTCGGCAGCCGAGCGGGTGGTCCGCCACCTCGGCCTGGTGAACTCCGCCTTCAACGTCGAGTTCTTCTGGGACCACGACACCGACGAGATCGGCCTGCTGGAGGTCAACCCCCGGCACTCCCAGTCGCACGCGGCGCTGTTCCAGCACGTCGACGGCGTCACCAACCACCACTGCATGCTGCAGCTCGCGTTCGGACGCCGCCCGCGGATGCCGCATCGCCGCGGCCGCTACCAGGTCGCGGCCAAGTGGTTCCTGCGCCACTTCACCGACGGCGTCGTGGTGCGCCACCCGACCCCCGAGGAGACCGCGGCGGTGCAACGAGCTGTTCCGGGCACGAGCATCGATCTCATCGCGCACGAGCACGACCGGCTCTCGGAGCTCTACGACCAGGACAGTTACAGCTACAACCTCGCCAACATCTACATCGGCGCAGCCGACGAAGCCGAACTCATCGACAAGTTCCAGCGCTGCGCGGCATCGCTGCACTACGAGATCGACGAAACGCCGATCCCCGAGCAACGCCGGACGCCGGTCCGCGACGCGCACCGGCTCACCGCCTCGCCCGCTCGTGGCGAGTCCGTTCCCTGACGACTCACCACGGCGGCGGGCGATCGGCGCACGAGCTGCCGGGAACTCTAGGCTCGGCTGTAGCGGATGGGCTCGTCGGCCTCGGCGGCCTCCATCTCCGCTGTGGCCTGGATGAGTTCGAGCAGTGCCGGGTCCAGGCCCGGGCTGAACTCCTCGGGGCGCTCGGGGGCGATGTCCATGGGGAAACCTTCGGGTGCCTGCGCGGTACGGAGCACCTGACCGTCCTGCCCGGGTGCCGTGCCGCGGAACACCTTCCCGGCTTGGGACAGGTGGTCGAGGCTGAAGGTGTACTGCTTGGTGTGCAGTCCCTTCTCCAGCAGCGTGGCCACCTCGGGGAAGCGCTCGGCGTTGGTCTTGGGAATCGGCAGGGTCTTGCCCCAGTTCACCCCGAGGGTCTCCAGCGCCTTGGCGTAGGCGTTCTCGTGCGCCTGGTCGCGCACGATCAGGTAGGCCACCGTCGAACGCAGCGTCTTGTTCGCACTCATCTCGTAGATGCGGCACTTCTGCAACCGACCGGTCGACTCCAGCATCAGGTTGTACAGCAGGTCCAGCACGAGGTTGCCGCTGTTGTACACGTACGAACCCGACCACGGATTGCCCACCGCGTCCACCGGCAGCGCGCCCTGCGCGCCGACGAGGAAGTGGTGCACGTTGCCCTGCGACAACGCGTTCGACAGCGGAGTCATGCCGCGCGCGCCGGGCTGGTCCAGCGGGTCGTCCTTGGCACCGTTGTAGCGGGGCGAGCCATCGGTGAGTCGGGCGATGGTGGTGGCGATCAGCTCCACGTGGCTGATCTCCTCCGTACCGATGCCGTAGAGCAGGTCCCGGTACGGCCGGGCGTCCGCACCGCGGAAGTTGAAGCTCTGGAACAGGTACTGCATCATCGTGCGCATTTCACCGAACTGGCCCCCCAGCCCTTCCTGGAGGACGTTGGCTGCGGCGGGATCGGGCTCGTCGGGCACGATCTCGTTGATCAGTCGCTGGACGTGGAAGAACATGGCACCTCCCGTGCGGCCCGCAGGGGCCGGTTTCCTCACCGCCGACGCTGCCCCCACCGGGGCTCGGCGATGTCGGTGTCGGGGCGGTCAGCGGTGCGGACACCGCCCCGTCGACTCGGCGAAAACCACCGTAAGGTCGGCGTTCCCGCCCGGCACGGCACGCGCCCGGAGAACCTCCCTTGGAGGGAAGATCCTCCTGGCCAGCCCGGTACGCCCGCGCGTCCCGGCAGGCACGGGGGCAGTAGAGCGGGAGCGGGTCTCCCCGGTGTCCGTGAGGGCGCCGGTCAGGCGTCGACGTAGGCCGCGAGGTGCTCGCCGGTGAGGGTGGAGCGGGTGGCGACGAGGTCGGCGGGGGTGCCCTCGAACACGATGCGGCCGCCGTCGTGGCCGGCGCCGGGGCCGAGGTCGATGATCCAGTCGGCGTGCGCCATGACCGCCAGGTGATGCTCGATGACGATGACCGACTTGCCGGCGTCCACGAGCCGGTCGAGCAGGCCGAGCAGCTGCTCGACGTCGGCGAGGTGCAGGCCGCTGGTCGGCTCGTCGAGGATGTAGACGCCGCCCTCCTCGGCCATGCGGGTGGCCAGCTTGAGCCGCTGCCGCTCGCCGCCGGACAGCGTGGTGAGCGGCTGGCCGAGGGTGAGGTAGCCGAGCCCGACGTCGGCCATCCGCCGCAGGATCTTGTGCGCCGCCGGCGTCCGCGCCTCGCCCGCGCCGAAGAACGCCTCGGCCTCGGTCACCGACATCGCGAGCACCTCGCTGATGTCTTTTCCGCCGAGTCGGTGGTGCAGCACCGAGTCCTGGAACCGTCTCCCCTCGCACTCCTCGCAGGTGGTGGCGACACCGGCCATCATCGCCAGGTCGGTGTAGATGACGCCGGCGCCGTTGCAGCCCGGGCAGGCGCCCTCGGAGTTGCTGCTGAACAGCGCCGGCTTCACACCGTTGGCCTTCGCGAACGCCTTGCGGATCGGGTCGAGCAGCCCGGTGTAGGTCGCCGGGTTGCTCCGCCGTGAGCCCCTGATCGCCGTCTGGTCGACCGTCACCACGCCGTCCCGGCCCGACACCGAGCCGTGAATCAGGGAGCTCTTCCCCGACCCGGCCACGCCCGTGACCACCACCAGCACGCCGAGCGGGATGTCGACGTCGACGTCCCGCAGGTTGTGGGTGCTGGCGCCGCGCACCGCCAGCGTCCCCCAGGGCGTGCGCACCGACGGCTTGAGGCAGGCGCGGTCGTCCAGGTGCCGCCCGGTGAGTGTGCCGCTGGCCCGCAGCCCCTCGACGGTGCCCTCGAACACCACCTGGCCGCCCTCGGTGCCGGCGCCCGGGCCGAGGTCGACGACGTGGTCGGCGATCGCGATCGCCTCCGGCTTGTGCTCCACGACCAGCACGGTGTTGCCCTTGTCCCGCAGCTTGCGCAGCAGGTTGTTCATTCGCTGGACGTCGTGCGGGTGCAGCCCGATCGTCGGCTCGTCGAAGACGTAGGTGACGTCGGTGAGCGACGACCCGAGGTGGCGGATCATCTTGGTGCGCTGCGCCTCACCGCCGGAGAGCGTGCCCGCCGGGCGGTCGAGGCTGAGGTAGCCCAGCCCGATCTCGACGAACGAGTCGAGGGTGTGCCGCAACGCGGTCAGCAGCGGCGCGACGGACGGTTCGTCCAGCCCCCGCACCCACTCGGCCAGGTCGCTGATCTGCATCGCGCAGGCGTCGGCGATGCTGATCCCCTTGATCTTCGACGACCGGGCCGCCTCGTTGAGCCGGGTGCCGCCGCATTCGGGGCAGGAGGTGAAGGTGATCGCCCGGTCCACGAACGCCCGGACGTGCGGCTGCATCGCCTCGCGGTCCTTGGACAGCATCGACTTCTGCAGCTTCGGGATCAGGCCCTCGTACGTCAGGTTGATGCCGTCGACCTTGATCTTGGTCGGCTCCTTGTAGAGCAGGTCGTGCAGCTCGGTCTCGGTGAACTCCCGAATCGGCTTGTCCGGGTCGAAGAAGCCGCAGCCGCCGTAGATGCGGCCGTACCAGCCGTCCGCGCTGTAACCGGGAATCCGGAACGGACCCTCGTTGATCGACTTGCTGTCGTCGTACAGCTGGGTCAGGTCGAAGTCGGAGACCGAGCCGCGGCCTTCGCAGCGCGGGCACATGCCGCCGGTGATGCGGAAGCTGCGGCGCTCCTTCACGGTCCGGCCGCCGCGCTCCATGGTGACCGCGCCCGCCCCGCTGATCGAGGCGACGTTGAAGGAGAACGCCTGCGGCGAGCCGATGTGCGGCCTGCCAAGCCGGCTGAAGAGGATGCGCAGCATCGCGTTGGCGTCGGTGGCGGTGCCGACCGTGGAGCGGGGGTCGCCCCCCATCCGCTCCTGGTCGACGATGATCGCGGTCGTCAGGCCTTCGAGCACGTCGACCTCGGGCCGCGCCAGCGCCGGCATGAAGCCCTGCACGAACGCGCTGTAGGTCTCGTTGATCAACCGCTGCGACTCCGCGGCGATCGTGTCGAACACCAGCGAGGTCTTGCCCGAGCCGGACACACCGGTGAACACCGTCAGCCGCCGCTTCGGGATCTCGACGCTGAGGTCCTTCAGGTTGTTCTCGCGCGCGCCGTGCACGCGGATCACGTCGTGGCTGTCGGCGGCGTGTGGCGCGGGTGACTGCGCGTCCGTGCTCGTGGCCATGCTCATCATGTCTCCCTCGTACGCGGGCCGGGGCCGGATCGTCAGCGCAGCTCGTTGATGCGGATCAGGTTGCCCGCGGGATCGCGGACGGCGCAGTCGCGTCGCCCGTACGGCTGCTCGGTCGGCTCCTGGACGATCTCGGCGTCGCGGGCCTGCAGCCGCTCGAAGGTGCCGTCGAGGTCCCTGGTGGCCAGGTTGATCATGCCGTAGGTGCCTTTGGCCATCATCCCCGCGATGGTGCGGCGCTCGTCGTCGGTGAGGCCGGGGGTGGCGGCCGGTGGGTACAGCACGATGGACGTGCCGGGTTGGCCGGCCGGGCCGACCGTGATCCAGTGCATCCCGGCGTACTCGACGTCGTTGCGGACCTCGAAACCGAGGGCGTCGCGGTAGAACGCCAGGGCGGTGTCGGGGTCGTCGTGCGGGAGAAATGTCTCGTGGATGGTGATGTCCATGGCGGTCACGCTAGCCGCGGGTCGCGACCGGTGCTTCTCGATTCCTGATCGGTCTGGTCACCTGCTTCGCGACGCACGACGGCATTCCCGCCGTCGCGCGCGCCGCGTGGCGCCGGTACGCGCTGGGCGGCATGCCGACCAGTTCGGTGAAGCGGGTGCTGAAGGTGCCCAGCGACGAGCAGCCGACCGCGAAGCAGACCTCGGTGACGCTGAGATCACCACGGCGCAGCAACGCCATCGCGCGCTCGATGCGGCGCGTCATTAGGTAGCTGTACGGCGACTCGCCGTAGGCGAGCCGGAACTGGCGGCTGAGGTGCCCGGCCGACATGTTGACGCCGCGGGCCAACGCCTCGACGTCCAGCGGCTGGGCGTACTCGCGGTCGATCCGGTCGCGGACGCGGCGCAGCCGCGCGAGGTCGCGCAGGCGCTGCGCTGCGGCGGAGTTGCTGCTCACCCGCGCGATCCTGCCACATCGGATTCGGGGCGTCAGCGGGACTTTCTCGGCGCGACGGCGACCGGTTACGCCTGTGCTCGCAGCAGCGCCCGCATGTCCTTCGGCAGTTGGTCGAGGACCTTGCCAAGGTGCCCGGGCGACACGTGGCTCTGGACGACAGCTGTCACCGTCGGCGCCACCCGGTGCACGTCCTGCAGGGAGATGTTGGCGTCCCGGGCGAAGCGGGACGCATACTCGGCGGCGTCGTAGCGCTGCGGTACCGCGCTGGGGTCCCACCCCTCGTAGTAGATGCCCCGCAGCAGTTCGGGAAGCTGCGCGGCGAAATGCGCGGTGGCCTCGACCGTGAGCCGGTCGCGCAGGGTGTGCAACCAGGCGCGCAGCACCCGGTGGACGAACTGCCGGTCGTCGGTGCCGAACTCCTTGGCCACGTCGTGCAACCACGCGTTGGCGGTGTGCAGTGCGTGGTCGAAGACCGAGGCTTTCGTCGCTGTCATGATCAGCCCTCCTGGGACGTCGCTCCGCTTCCGGCGGGACCTCCGCCCTGCTGGCGTACCCGCTGGCGGCTCAGGCAATGTGAGTCGCGCGCACAACGCCGACACCACGCGAACCGCCGACCTCGGCCGGACTCGGCGTACGAGGGCGGTTCAGCTGCCGCCGTGCTCAGGTCGTGGTCTGGGGTTGTGCCGGGCTGAGGTAGTGCACGGCGACCTGTTCGGTGTGCGGGGCGAGCAGGCTCCGCAGTTCGTTCGCCGCGTCCTCGAGCAGGTGGCCGTCGCGGTCGGCGTGGAGGGTTTCGAGGACGAAGGCGACGCGTGCGGAGTCCTCGGTGACGCGGGTGCGGTGGGCGTCGCGGTGGTTCCAGTGACGCGTCAGCACGCCTGCGGTGTCGGCGTAGATGATCTCGCCGGGTTTGGGGTTCTCGACGGTGTCGGGTTCGCCGAGCGGGGTGAAGGACTCGGTGCCCTCGGCGTGGCGGATGACGACGTCGCCGGTGACGTGGTCCAGATCGAAGGCGCCGGCGGGCAGGCCGTGGCGGACGGAGACGGCGTTGTAGGTGTCGACGGCCGGGTTGATGCGCGGCAGGGTTCCCCTCTTGGCGAGGCGGCGGCCGAGCGCGTCGACGCTGGGCCGGACGCGGCGGGGGTTGGTGCCGAAGGAGCGGTAGGCGGTGTGCCACGCCTGGATGCGGGGGTCGGTCTCGTCGGCGGGGTGCCAGGTGCCGTCAGCGAGCTGCTGCTCCAGTTCGGCCAGGGCGGCGGCGGTGCGGGGCCAGGGTTCGCGGCCGCGCAGACCGGTGGCGGTGACCACGGCGATGCGGGTGCCGGGAAAGGCGTCCGCGACGGCGGGGGCGAGGCGGAAGGCGGTCATGGGAGGGCTCCGTTCGTGCGGGGAAAATCAGGACTTCCAGCAACCGATGCGGTCCAGGCGGCGGCGCTGCTGGCGTATTCCCTTCGGTTCGGTGCGGGATTGCAAGCCCCTCAGGTCAGGGCGAGGAGGCTGACGGCGACGGCGGCGGTGCCCAGGCCGACGAGCTGGCCTTGCTGGATCCGTTCGGCGAGCACACCGCGGGCGAGCAGGACCGTGCCGGCCGGGTAGAGGGCGACGATCACGGCGACGACAGCGAGGTCCCCGCTGCGGGCGGCGAGCAGGAACAGCAGGTTGGCCACCGAGTCCAGCGCCCCCGCGGCGGCCGAGATCGCGTACGCGGGCCGCTCGGGCCCCAGCTTGCGGCGCATCACCCCCGCCGCGGCCAGGGTGACGGTCGAGGACACCGCCCGGCCCACGATCAGCGGAGCCACCCCGCTGTCCGACGGCGCCTGGTGCAGGAACACCAGCTGAAGGGCGATCGCGGTGCCCGCGCCGAACGCCAGCAGCAGCGCAGCACGCGAGGGGCGCGCCGAGCCCGCGCCGTGCCCGGCGCTGACCAGCACCACCGCCACCAACGCGAGCGGCAGACCCACCAGTCCGGCGGCGGTCAGACGCTCGCCCTGCAGCATGCCCACACCGACCGGCAGTGCGGCGGACACCAGGGCGGTCACGGGCGACAGCACGTTCATCGGACCGAGCGCCAGGGTGCGGTAGAGCAGGGCGAACGCGGCGGCCGAGGCAGCCCCCGATGCGGCACCCCAGCCGAGGGCCGCAGCGCTGAACGAGGCGCCGAGCACCGGCCACAGCAGCAGCTCGACAACGAGACTGGCCGGGGCGGCGATCGTCACGGTGCGCAGCACGTGTGCTCTGCGGGCGCCGAGACCGCCGAGGAAATCGGCGCATCCGTACGCGAGCGAACTGCCGATGGCCAGCACCAGAGCGAGCACAACACCTCCCTTGCCGCTCACTGGATCGACCGAACCATACAACAGAAAGACCGGGTTTCGTCAACTGGATTGACCGAGCGGTACAATCAAATGGTCAACCCGCGAGGATGGTGATCAGATGGCCGAGACAGCCGCAGCGCTGTGGACGGTCGCGCACAACGTCCGGGCGGCCCGCATCCGCGCGGGTCTGTCCCTGGAGGAACTCAGCCGACGCGCCCAGGTCAGCAAGGGTGCCCTGGTGGGGCTGGAGAAGGCCCAGGGCAACCCCAACCTGGCCACCCTGGTCCGCCTGGCCGACACCCTGGGCATGTCGGTGTCCGCCCTGATGCAGGGACCATCCGAAGGCCGTGTCCGGGTCGTGGCCGCCGACTCCGTCGCACCACTGTGGACCGGCGAACGGGGTGGCGAGGCCCGGCTCATGCTGACGACCTCCGGCCCGGCCCCCGTCGAGGTCTGGCGCTGGCGGCTGGAACCGGACGAGGAATACCCCAGCCACCCCCACCAGGCCGGAGTCGTGGAAACCGTCAGCGTCACCGCCGGCCGGATGACCCTGGTCGTCGACGGTACCGAGCACACCGTCGAAGCCGGGCAGACCGCCACGTTCGACGCCGACGCGCCGCACACCTACCGCGGCTCGGGTATCGGGACCTGCCACCTGATCATGACGGTCCACCTGCCGCCCGGTCCCGCCTAGGCAGGCGCTTGTTGTTCGGCGTCTCGACGCCTCGAGCAGACCTCGCCCACTGCTACGCGGCCGCGCCAGCGGAGCGCGGTGGCCAGCGTGTCCGGGCAGTGCGACGGGCCTTGCGACCAGGCGTCGACGAGGTGTAACGAACAGCCCGGGTCCGTTGATCACTTCGGTGAATTCCCGTCAACGACCCTCACCGGAGGAGTAGTCAGGGTGCCTTCGCATGTCCTGATCCACACGACGAACAACACCGATGTCGTCAAGCGCGGCACCACCCCGCACCTGGAGTGGCTGCGCGAGCGTTGGCCCGACCTGACCGCATCCCTGGCCGAGCTCCTGCGCGCCGACGGCCGCCCGGTGCCCCCGGCCTGGAAGTCCGCGTGACGACGCAGCCGCACCGCGCCCCGCACCCGCAACCGCAGGTGCGGGGCGCACCACTTCGCGGGCAGTGCCCGCAGTTCTCGCCCGCACGCGTGCCCACGCCGGCCACGGTGGGCCGCCATCGTCCGCCCCGGCGGGCGTCTCGGGAGCGTCGTGCGGTCGGTGGTCAGGCGACGACGTGGATACCGCCGGTCGCGAGCGCGGACGCCTCGACGCTTCCGCTCGCCCGGAGCCGGACCTCGACGAGCCCGAGGTCGACGAGGATGGCCGCGGCCGCAGCCGCGTGCGATTCGCAGCGGGTGTTTCCGACGCAGCCGAGCGGAATCGGCGCCGCGACCGAGCCCGGGCGCAGGTAGACCACTGCCCCGCCGGTGCCTGCCACGGCGGCCAGCGACGCCTCCAGTTCCCGGCGGCAGTCGCACGCCCGGCTGCCGAACACGCCACCGACCGTGCACTCGACGTGCACCGCGACCAGCGGCCGCCCAGTCGATGACGGGCCCAGCAGCGCGACGTGCTCCGCACCGGTGACCTCGTCACGGAACCCGATGGCGTCGAACCCACCGTGCGCGGTCGGCAACGCCGCCCGGGCCCCACGGGTGACCCGCCCGCGCAGCCCGTCGCCGAAGAACAGCCGGTACCGGATCAGGTCGGCGACGTCCAGCAGCGGAAGGTCGTAACGCCGGCCCAGCTCGGCGACCTCGGCACGGCACGCCGTGGCACCCGCGCCGGGCTCGTCCGGCCCGGTGACCAGCTCGGCGATCACCCCGACCGGGGGCAGGCCGGCCAGCCGGCACAGGTCGACGGCGGCCTCGGTGTGCCCCGCGCGCTCGACGACACCACCGGGGCGGGCCCGCAACGGCAGCACGTGCCCGGGGCGGCGCAGGTCGTCGGCCACGGACCGCGGGTCGGCCAGCACCCTGGCGGTGCGCGCCCGGTCGGCGGCGCTGATCCCGGTCCCGATGCCCTCCGCCGCGTCCACCGAGACGGTGTAGGCGGTGCCGTGTGGGTCGGCGTTGTGCCGCACCATCGGCGGCAGGTCCAGCTCGTCGGCGCGATCACCTTCCAGCGGCGCGCAGAGCAGGCCGGAAGTGTGCCGGACCGTCCACGCCACCCACGTGGGATCGGCGAGCGCCGCCGGGAGGACGACGTCGCCCTCGTCCTCCCGGCCGGCGTCGTCGACCACCAGCACCGGCCGTCCGGCACGCAACGCCGCCAGAGCCGGGCCGACCCGGGCCGTCGGATCGGCGTGCGGAACCGCTGGGGCGAGCTGCGGGTCCAGCTGGGCGGTCACGACGCCCGTTCCAACCCGGCCAGCGTGTGGAAGGTGCTCGCGTGGAACACCAGCGGCCCCAGGTGCGGGTGCGTGCACTGGCGCTGCACCCGGAACAGCACGAATTCGTGGTCACCGGCCGGAACGGTGCGCTCCACCGAGCAGTCCAGCCACGCCGTCGCGCCGTGCAACAGCAGGGCGCCCTCGGCAGTGGTGTGCCAGTCGAGACCGGCGAACCGGTCGCCGGTCTTGGAGGCGAGTTGGCGGCAGGCCCGGTCCTGGGCGGCGCCGAGGACCGAGAGTCCCACCCGGGGGCGCTCGCGCAGCAGCGGCCACGTGGTCGAGGTGTACTGCACGCAGAGCCCGACCAGCGGCGGGTCCAGCGACACACCGACGAACGAGCTGGCGGCGATCCCGATCGGCTCGCCGTTCTCCCCGAGCGCGCACACCGCGGTCACCCCGCTGGGGAAACGACCGAACGCTTCCCGCAGTCCCGCGGTGTCCACGGTGCCGTCTGCGGCGGTGGTGGGATGCAGCGTTGTCATGGTGCCTCCGCTCAGGACCTCAGGACGAACGGGTCGCCGGTGGGCTCGTCACTGGTGTTGATCCAGACGCTCTTGAGCCGGGTGTACTCGCGGACCACCTCGGTGCCGTGCTCGACGCCGAGCCCGGAGCTCTTGAACCCCGACCGTGGCGACATGGGCGACATCGCGCGGTACATGTTCACCCAGACCGTGCCCGCGTCGAGCGCGGCCGCCGCGCGGTGCGCACGCGCCAGGTCCCTGGTCCAGACGCCGGCGGCCAGGCCGTAGTTGGTGTCGTTGGCGATCCGCAGGGCCTCGTCATCGTCGTCGAACGGGATGATCGCCACGACCGGGCCGAAGATCTCCTCCCGGCACATGCGGGCGTCGTTCGTCAGGCCGGTGAACACGGTCGGCTCGTGGAACCAGCCGCCGAGCCCGACATCCGGGCGGCCACCGCCGTAGGCGACGGTGCCGCCGTCCGCCCGGCCGGCCGCCACGTACTCCTCGACCTTGGCCAGCTGGGCCGGCATGGCCAGCGGCCCGAGCTCGGTGTCGGCGGCCATCGGGTCGCCGATCCGGATCGTGGCGGCCCGGGCGACCACCCGCTCGACCAGCTCGTCGTAGATCGAGCGGTGGGCGAGCACCCGGCTGCCCGCGATGCAGGTCTGGCCGGCGGCCGCGAAGATCCCGGCGACCACGCCGTTGGCCGCGGCGGCGACATCGGCGTCGGCGAAGACCAGCTGCGGCGACTTGCCGCCCAGCTCCAGCCCGGCCCGGACCAGTCGCCGACCGGCCCGCTCGGCGATCCACGCCCCGGTCGCGGTGCTGCCGGTGAACGACAGCTTGGCCACCCCGGGGTGGTCGACCAGCGGGGCTCCGGCCTCGGTGCCCAGCCCGGTGACGACGTTGACCACCCCGGGCGGGAAACCCGCCTCCTCAAACAGCGGCGCCAGGGCGAGCATCGAGGCGCTGGTGTACTCCGAGGGCTTGACGACCGCGGTGTTGCCGCAGGCCAGCAAGGGAGCCAGCTTGGCGGCGGTGAGGGTCAGCGGCGAGTTCCACGGCGTGATCGCCCCGACCACGCCGACCGGCTCGCGCAGCGTGTAGTTGAGGACGTCGACGCTGCTGGCCGGGATCGTCTCACCGTGGATCTTGTCGGCCAGCCCGGCGTAGTAGAAGAAGTACTCCGGCAACCCGGCCAGCTGCGCGGTCATCTCCCGCAGCAGCTTGCCGTTGTCGGTCGTCTCGATGCGGGCCAGCTCCTCGGCGCGCTCGCCGATCAGCTCACCGACCCGGCGCAACAACGCGCCCCGGCGGGTCTGCGAAAGCCGCCGCCAGCTCGGCGACTGAAACGCCCGGGTCGCCGCGGTCACCGCTCGCTCGACGTCCGCCGCGCTGCCGCGGGCGGCCTCGTACCACGGGCGTCCGGTGGTCGGGTTGTCGCTGGTGAAGTAGCGGCCCTCCGCGGGGGGCACCGGCTCGCCGCCGATGTGGTGTTCCCAGCGGGGCAGGCGTTCGGCGTCCACAGTGGTGGAAGGGCCGGTTCGGGCTGCGGTGCTCATGGAACCATCGCTCCTGGAAGATCGAGTGGGAGGCCGCGGATCTGGGCCAGGACCGCGGCGACGACCGCGTCCGGACGCTCCAGCGGCAGCAGGTGGCGGGCCCCCGGGACGGTGGCCCACCTTCCGCGTGGGACGCGATCGGCGACCGCCGCCGCCATCCGCGGGGTGGATCCGGGATCGTCCTCGCCGGTGATGGCGAGCACCGGCGGGACCATGCGGGGCAGTTCCGGCCAGAGCTCGGCATCGGCCGCCGTGAACACGGTGTAGCAGGCGAGGTACGACGTAGGCCGATTGGCCCGCAGGACGTCGTGGATCGCGGCGGCGAGGTCGGGTTCGGCGTTCCTCCAGCGCGGCGAGAACCACCGGTCCACCGCCGCGTCGAACGCGCCCGCCAGGTCGCGGTGCGCTGCCTCGAGCCGGGCCGCGACCGCTCGTCGCTCGGTTTCCGACCGGTTGGCCACGCCGCTGACCAGTGTCAGCGACGCGACCCGCGCGGGGTGGTCGAGGGCCACCCGGCTCGCCACCAGGGCACCGAGCGAGAAGCCCACCAGGTGTACCGGGGTGTCCGCTTCCGCGATGAGTCCCGCCACCGGGGCGGCCAGGTCGGCCAGTGCCGTGCCCGGCGCCGCGTCGGGCGCCGTCCCGTGACCGAGCAGGTCCGGTGCGTGGACGCGGTGGCCCGCGGCCACGAGCTCCGGTGCGACGCGGTGCCACATCGTGTGGTCGAGGCCGACACCGTGCAGCAGGACCACGTCAGCCGCCGAGGTGTTCACTGCTCGCTCGCCAGCGGTGCCAGCCGGGCGTGCGGACGGCCTTGGGCGGCGGCGGCGAGACCGATGATGATCTCGTCCGCCCGCGGGGCGTCCGGCACCCGGGCCTCGACGGTTTGGTGGTGCGACCGGATCGTGGCATCGGTGACGTGCTTGAGCGGGATGTCGAACACGGTGCCGGCCGGGGCCCGCTTCTCCACGGCCGGCAGCAGCGTGGTCGCGGCGGCGGCGTGACGGAAGTGGTCGCCGAACTTCAGCGTGTGGATGAGCCCGGAGCCGTGCTCGATCTCGCCGTCGAGACCGACGATCGCGGCCTTGCCGTAGGCTTCGACCGGCGCGCCCAGCGCGCTGACCACCCGGGCGCTGAGCAGCTTGCCCAGCTCCGGCGCGACCGCGTCGATCGTCGGTCCGAGGTCCTGGACGAAACCTTGTCCCGCCCACGGGTTTTCGATGACGGCCAGCACGACGGCGACGCGCGCCGCGGGCTGGACGGGGCGCCCACCTTCACTGTGGATCTCGTCGATCGTGGTGTGGATGCTGCGAATGGTGACGCTCACGGAACGAGCTCCTGTTCGGATCGGGTTCGGTTCAGGACGTGGTCGGCGAGCGCGGTGTCGGTGCGCCGGTCCCCGATGCGGGCGTTCGGGCGGGGTCCGTCGGAGGCCGCCGCGATCACCGCGATCTCACCGGGACGCGGAGCGTCCGGCACCCGGACCGGCACGGTCTGGTAGTGCGAGCGGGTCGACGCGCGGGTCTTGTGCCAGATCGGCACCGACAACGTCGTGCCCGCGGCGGCACGCTGGTCCGAGAACACGATGATCGACTCGCCGTCGGTTCGGTGGCGCAGCACATCGCCGAAGTACGGGGTGTGGATCAGCGCGCCCGCGTGCTCGATCTCGCCGTCCAAGCCCACGATGGCGGCCTTGCCGAATGCCTCGACGTGCTCGGCGCCGCCGAACACGTCGAGCAGCCGGTCCGACAGCGCGTGCGCGATCTCCGGGGCCAGCGCGGCGACCTCGGCGGACAGGTCGTCCTGGATTCCGCGGCCCAGCCACGGGTTGGCCACCACCGCGACGGCGGCCGCGCGACGCACCGGGGTCCGCACCGGTTCGCCGACCTCGCGCAGCGTCTCCTCGACGACGGTGACGATCCGGCGGATGCCGGCGCTCACGACGCCGCCCCGGAGAACTGCGGCATGACCTTCTCGGCGAAGAGCTCGAAGCTGCGCATGGCCTTGCGGTGCTCCAGGCCCGGGTGGGTGGTCCACAGCATCAGGTCCTGCAGGTTCAGCTCCTGCTGCAGTTCGTGCACCTTCTCGGCGACGTAATCCGGGGTGCCGACGAGGAGGTTGCGCTCGGCGAGGAAGTCGAAGTCAAGCTCGCGACCGGTGATGTCCTCGCCGACCTCGCGCAGGTTGTTCAGCCCCCGCCAGTGGCAGATCCAGCGGTAGGAGGTCAGCAGCGCCTCCTCGAAGTCGGCCCGGGCCTGCTCCATGGTGTCGGCCACGTAGACGTCGCGGACCAGCGACAGGCCGGTGCCCAGCTCCTGCTCGACACCGGTGGCCTCGGCCAGGGTGTCGCGGTAGAGCGCGAACCTGCCCTTGAGCTCGGAGATCGGCGGCATCCAGAAGATGCCCTTCCTCCCGGCGCGGGCGGCGCCCTGGATCGACCGCGGGGTGTCGATGACCTGCGACAGCGGGGGGTGTGGGCGCTGGAAGGGACGCGGCACGACCTGCAGCGCCGAGATCGTGCCGTCCTCGCCGACGAACTCCGGCGACGGCGGGGACAGCGGGTGGTTCCACGTGACGCCCGGGGCGGGGTACTGGTAGAAGCGGCCGTGGTGGGTGAAGAACTCCCCGCTCCACGCCTTGCGCAGGATCTCGACGGTCTCCTCGAACAGGGCCCGGTTCTGCTCCTGGTCGCGGGGGTCGGCGACCGGGTTGAGGTTCATTGCCTCGCGACCGTAGAGCCCGCGGCCGATGCCGACCTCGACGCGGCCGCCGGAGAGCTGGTCGAGCAGTGCGATGTCCTCGGCGAGGCGCAACGGGTTCCAGAAGGTCACGATGTTCGCGGCCTGCCCGATCCGGATCCGCGAGGTCCGGGCGGCGATGTCGGCGCACATGAGGACCGGGTTCGGCACCAGTTCGTAGCCTTCGTGGCCGAAGTGGTGCTCGGTGTACCAGATGGAGTGGAAGCCGGCGGTGTCGGCGAAGGTCGCGATCTCGCGGATCTCGTCGAGCACGCTGGCGACGTCGTCGAGCCGGCCTGGTGCGCCGACGTTGTGGAAGATCGAGAACCGCATGTCAGAGCTCCTTCCGAAGGGGTCGACCGCCGGTGAGCGGGTCGTCGGCGGTCAGGGTCGCCCGCTCGCTGGAGCGGACGTGGTCACGCATGGCGAACTCGGCGCCGAAACCGTCCTTCTCGCGGATCAGTTCCAGCACGTGCCGGTGCTCGGCGAGCGAGGCGCCGAGCCGTCCCGGGCGGGTCAGCGACGCCGAGACCAGCCGGTGGTAGGCGAGCTGGTTCATCAGGGTCCGGTAGTGCGACTGCAGCTGGGTGTTGTCCGCGCCGCGCACGATCAGTTCGTGGAACTCGTGGACCAGGGTCGCGTAGCCCTCGGCGTCGCCGCGGGCCACGGCGTGGCCGGAACGCTCGATATTCTCCTCGAGTTCGTCCAGGACCGGGACCGCGCCGCGGGCTGCGAGCAGCCGCGCGGCCATGCCCTCGAGCATCTCCTTGAGCTCGAACAGCTCCACGATCTCGCGTCGGCTCGGGGATCGGACGAACGTGCCGACCCGCGGCCGGATTTCGACCAGACCCTCGATCTGCAGCTGTTTGAGCGCTTCCCGGACCGGAGTCCGGGACACGTCGTACTCGGCGGCCAGGGCCTGTTCCGACAGCGGTTGGCCCGGCAGGTGGCGACCTTCGATGATGCCGCGCCGGACCCCGGCGACGACCCGTTCCTGGGCGCCACGCCGGGCGACCCGCACCCCGTCTTCTTGCATGCAACAGAAGCTAGATGACCGCTTCTGCGAACGTCAATAGATCCATCCCGCCCGTACAACAGGACCGATAAAGCCCTGATCAATTAGCTGAACACCGCCCACGAGGTCGCCACGGGGGCGGTGAAATTCGGTATTGACCGCCGACTTCTTGCATGCAACAGTGCCTGAATCACACCGGCTGCCCCTGCGGGCAGGACGCACTGCACCGTTCGTCGAACCAGCTCACGGAGACAACGATGTCCGATTCCCCCACCGCACCGCCGGATCGCCGGCGTCCCGGCCCCGCCCTGTACACCTCACTGGCCCTGACCCTCGCGATCGTGGTGTGGGGTGCCGCCGCCGGGGACTCGCTGTCCCAGGCGGGTTCCGCGGCCCTCGACGCGATCACCCGCGGGTTCGGCTGGGCATACCTGCTGGTGTCGTTCGGATTCCTGGTGTTCCTCGTCTTCCTGGCGTGCAGCCGGTACGGCCGGCTGCGCCTGGGCCGCGCCGACGAGCGACCGAGGTTCCCACGGCTCACCTGGTACGCGATGATCCTGTCGGCCGTGATGGGCATCGGGCTGATCTCCTACGGTGTCGCCGAGCCGATCTCCCACCTCGCCAACCCGCCGCACGGGCTGGCCGCACCGATGACTCCGGGTGCGGCGATCACCGCGATGCAGTTCTCGTTCTTCGACTGGGGTCTGCACGCCTGGGGCATCTTCGCGGTGGTCGGGCTCGCGATGGCCTGGTCGATGTTCCGCCGCGGCCGCCCCGGCCTGGTCAGCGCGCTGTTCCGGCCCCTGCTCGGCGCGCGCACCGGCGGGCCGGTCGGCGGGGCCATCGACGTGTTCGCGATCGTCGCGACGCTGTTCGGTACCACGACCTCGCTCGGGCTCGGCGCGATGCAGATCAACGGGGGGTTCACCGCGCTGTTCGGCATCCCCACCTCCCGACCGGTGCAGTTCGTGATCATCGGGGTCATCACCCTGTTGTTCACCGCGTCCGCGCTGACCGGCGTCGCTCGCGGCATCCGCTACCTGTCGGAGACCAGCATGGGCCTGGGTGCGCTGCTGTTCGTCTTCGTCCTCGTCGTCGGCCCCACCACCTACCTGGCCGACCTCTACGTGCAGTCGGTCGGCCGCTACCTCGGCGAGCTGGTGTCGACGAGCCTGATCACCCCGGCCGACGGCGACCTGGACTTCATGCAGACCTGGACCTACTTCATGCTCGCCTGGTGGCTGTCCTGGGCCGCCTTCGTGGGCGTGTTCCTCGCGCGGATCTCACGCGGGCGCACGGTGCGGGAGTTCATCGTGGGCGTCCTGCTCGTGCCGAGCGTGGTCTTCTCGGTCTGGTTCACCGTCTTCGGCGGCACCGCGATCCACAGCGACCTGGCCGGCACCACCCGCATCGCGGTGGCGGCCGCCGCCGACGCGAACGCGGCGTTCTTCGCCACGCTGCAGTCGCTGCCGCTGCCGACGATCACCTCGGTGGTGACGATCGTGCTCGTCGTGCTGTTCTTCGTCTCGGGTGCCGACGCCAACACCTTCGTGCTCGGGATGCTGACCAGCCACGGCACCGAGCAGCCACCCCGGTGGATCCTGGCGCTGTGGGGCGCGGTGACCGGCGCCGCGGCGATGGCCCTGCTGGCCGCCGGTGGCCTGGATGCGCTGCAGCAGATGGTGATCGTCAGCTCGGCACCGTTCCTGCTCGTCGTCGTCGGGGTCGCGGTGTCGCTCTGGAAGGATCTGGCCGCCGAACCGGTGCTGAGCACCTTCGCCACGGACCGAACCGGCGGGATTGCCGGACCGGCGCGGAACGGCTCCCCCGGCGACGTCACCGAGGATACCGACGCCGGTGCTCCCACACCGGTTCCGGCCGAACCAAGGCCCTGACGAGCCTGGGCGGTCAGCGCCGAAGCCGGGGAGCGGCCGGTGGCGCCGAGGATCCTGTCGAGCAGCCCCGGCCGCTCCCCGCATGCTGCCGCCGCAGACGAATGTCCTTTGTAGATTGAGTGACACGCTTCGTACTCATCTTGGAAAGCGTTTCCCGGAATGCCGCTGACACCTGAACGTTTCCACCGTCTCCAGCACCAGTATCATCTGCCAGCACGGACCACCCGCGTGCCACGGAACGCCCTGACCACCCCACAATTATCCATTGTGGATGAACAAGGAGAACCGATGATCCGGCGCTGGAACCCGGAGACCCTGGCGGCCCCGATCGGGTTGTACAGCCATCTGAGCCACGTGCCCGCCGACCACGAGCTCGTGGTCGTCTCCGGGCAGGTCGGCGTCCTGCCGGACGGCAGCCTGGCGGGCGAGGACGCGGAGTCGCAGACCCGGGCCGTGTTCGCCAACATCGAGCGGGCGTTCCGGGCCGCGGGAGCGGGACCGGACCAGCTGGTGAAGGTGTTCAGCATGGTCGCGGGCGCCGAGAACCTGGCGGGCTTCCGCGCCGGCGTGCGGGAGGCGTTCACCCGCTGGTTCCCCGGCGGCGACTGGCCCGCCCAGTCACTGATCGTGGTGTCCGCGCTGGCCAGGCCGGAGATTCTGGTGGAGGTCGAGGTCATGATCGCGGTGCCGCGCTGACGGTCCACCTGGCGCCGGTGTGGTTCCCGGACGTTGTTCCTGTCGCTGCGCGACCAGGTGTGGCCGGACGTCACCGCCGCGACGCCCTGACCGGTTTCGGGGTTCCGGACCCGCGCCCTACCCTGCGGGGATGGCGAACACGCGGGCCGCGCTGATCGACATCGACGGGGTGCTGACCGTCTCCTGGCGGCCGCTGCCCGGCGCGGCCGACGCGCTGTGCGAACTGCGCGCGGGCGGCATCAACGTCCTGCTGGTCACCAACACCACGACCCGGACGCGGGCGGCGATCGCGACGACCCTGACCGAAGCCGGGTTCGACGTCACCGCCGACGAGATCAGCACCGCCCCCGCCGCCACCGCCGCCTATCTCCGGCGCCACCACCCCGGGGCGCGCTGCCTGCTGGTCAACAGCGGTGACATCAGCGCGGACCTGACCGGTGTGGAGCTGGTCGCCGAGGACCCCGACGTGGTCGTCCTCGGCGGTGCCGGACCGGAGTTCGACTACGGCACGCTCAACCGGGTGTTCGCCCACGTCCAGCGCGGCGCACCGCTGGTGGCGATGCACCGCAGCCTGTACTGGCGCACCGACCAGGGGCTGCAGCTGGACACCGGCGCCTTCCTGCTGGGCATCGAGCGGGCCACCCACCGCGAGGCGACCGTGGTCGGCAAGCCCTCGGCGGAGTTCTTCCGCTCCGCGCTGCGCGAGATCGACGCCGAACCCGGCAGCACCGCGATGGTCGGCGACGACGTCGAATCCGACGTGCTGGCCGCGCAACGTCTGGGCATCACCGGAGTCCTGGTGCGCACCGGCAAGTTCACCCCGCAGGCCCTCGACGCCGCGTCCGGCGAACCGGACCACGTGCTGGACTCCATCGCCGAACTGCCGGGTCTGCTGCTTCGCTGAGTCACGGTCCGGTCGCCGCGGGGATGGCGTGGGTGCGGATGTGGATGCCGTCGGCGGGCCGGCCACCGGCCGCGTCGGCCGCCGCGCGGCAGAACCGCACCCACATGTTCAGCTGGATCTCCTTGGCCAGGCGCAGGTGCGCGTAGAGCAGGTTCACCAGCCGGGTGCTCGGGCGGGCCCACGCGTCGATGCGGAACTGGAGGAGTTCACCGCAGGGTCGGGCGCGGAACTGGATCTGCCCGGCCTCCAGGTGGCCGCACAGCGTGGCCAGCCGCAGGCACGTGCCGTCGGCGTGCACCACCCGCACCGGACCGTTCCACGGTCCGGGCATCTCCACGACGAACTCGTCGCCCACGCGCAGGTCGGACCTGCTGCCGCGGATGCCCACGACCTCCGACGGCACGAACCTCTCGAAGTCGCGGATCACCGCGCCCACCAGCTGTTCGGCATCGACCCGGGCGTCGGCGATATCCACCCGGAACTGGCGGTGGTACAGCGAGCCGACGCCGTCGCGGTCGAGTTGCAGGTCGTCGTCGACCAGTTCCGGTGGGATCGGTGGCGGTTCCTCCGGCAGTTCGCCCACGTGCTCGGTGCGGTACAGCGGGGTTGTCTGCCACATGTACCGCCACGACACCAGCGCCACACCCAGGAACCAGCGGAGCACGATGGTCGCGGCCCGCCGTCGCCAGCTGGTCATCGCTCTCCTCGCGGTCCGAATACGGAACTGCGCAGCGGGTACCCGCCGGGAAACAGGACGACACCAGCGGGAGCGGATATGGTCGTGGGGCTGTTGCACCGGGTGGGACTGCGCAGTTCCCACCTGCACCTGATGTCGTTGGGGGCGGTGGGGTTGTGCATCGGCCTGTGGATCCGGGCCAAGACCGTGGACCAGACCGAGCGCGGCAACGCCGAACGGCGGGCGCTGTTCGTCGGTCTGTGGCCGCCGATGCTGTGGCTGATCGGCGATGCCCTGCGGCTGTGCGAATGAGCGGTCCGGCCACCGGCTTCGCCGGGGTGGACGTGGCGCGGAGGCTGGCGCAACTGCGCGGCCGCGAGGTGAACTACACCGCCGACGAGGTCGGCGGACCCGCGTGGCGCTTCGACCGGTGGAGCACCCGGCTCCCCGCGGAGTCCCCGGGCCCCCCGGAACCGGGGCGGGCGTGGGAGACCGCGTGCCGGCTGGTCCGGCACTACGAGTTCTCGGCCCCGGACATCGTGCGCGCGGCGTACGACGCCGACGAACCCTTGCTGGGCCGGACCATGCTGCTGGAAGGCCGGTTCTCCGGCATGCGGTTCTACGTCGGTGTGCGGGTGACCGGGGTCGTCGACCGCCAGGACGCCGGTCGGCGGGTGTGGGGCTGGAGCTACGAAACCCTGCACGGGCACCTGGAACGCGGCAGGATCAGCTACGAGGTCGTCAAGGACGAGAACACCGGCGAGGTGGAGTTCGTCATCGACGCCTACTCCCAGCGCGCCCCCACCCTCGGCCCCGCCCTGCGGCTGGGCTGGGCGCTGTTCGGCCGCCAGCGGCAACTGCACTACTACCGGGAGTGCGGCCGCCGCATGCGCCGGTTCAGCGATCGTCCCCCACCTGCGCCCGAACCGCGGACGGGCCTCGTCGTCGCCCCCTCGGACGCCCGAGCACACCCCCTCGACCGCTTCGTGCTCCGCAACATCGACCCGGGCTGAGCCGGCGCCCTACCGCTGGGTAACCTCCCCAGCGGCCGTTTTTCACCAACCGCGGTGGGCTTATCCCGCTGTCCCGGCTGGCACGAGGCTGCCGCTGCCGGTTTCGGGACACCGTGATTCGCGCAAAACGGCGGTAGGATGAGGCATGGCCCGCAGGAAGGCCCGGGCCGCTTCCGCTGTCGCGGCGGTGGCCGCCCTGGACGACGAACTGCGCTGCGGGATGTATGAGTTCATCCGGCACGCCCGACGGCCGGTCGCCCGCGACGAGGCGGCCGCGGCGGTCGGCATCTCCCGTAAGCTCGCCGCCTTCCACCTCGACAAGCTCGTCGAGGCCGGTCTGCTGTGCGCGCGCTTCGAGCCCGTCGGCGGCATCCGCAAGGTCGGCCGCGTTCCCAAGGTGTACGAACCCACCGGCGTCGACGTCCGGGTGAGCATCCCGCCACGTCGGCACGACCTGCTGGCCGACATCCTGCTCGACGCGGTGCTCACCGAGGGCGCGCAGGAGAACGCCGTGCAGGCGGCGCTGCGCGTGGCACAGGAGCGCGGGCAGCGGCTCGGCGCCGAGGAACGCGCGCGCAGCCGCCCGGGACGCCTCGGTGCCGAACGGGCGCTGACCAGCACCGGGCAGGTGCTGGTCAGCTACGGCTTCGAACCCGAAAGGGAGACTCCGACGTGCCTGCGGCTGCGCAACTGCCCGTTCCACCCGCTCACCGCACGGTCGCCCGAGCTGGTGTGCGGCATCAACCACGCCTTCCTGCGTGGCTTCCTCGCCGGTTTGCAGGCACGGTCCGTGGAAGCCGTCCTCGAGCCGCGCCCCGCCGAGTGCTGCGTCGCGCTGCGCAGCACGTGACCGGCCGTTCAGCAGTGGACGCCGAACTGGGGGTGCGCCCGCTGATGAACGGCCGGTCCGGGTATTACCGGGCATCCGGGTTGGCGGTGCCACGACGCGGATAGCCGAGAGGGAGCGGAACGGTTGGGGGTGCGTCGTGACGCAGGCTGTGGAACTTCGACTGGGCGGTGTCGTGTTGTCCCTGACTCGGATCGTCGTGTCGTTCATGTTCGTGCTGCACGGGGCCGCGACGCTCTTCGGCGTGCTGGGCGCCCCAGTGCCCACTCCGGTGGGTCAGTGGCCGAGTTGGTGGGCGGGGCTGATCCAGTTCGTGTTCGGTGGCCTGGTGCTGCTCGGGCTGTTCACCAGACCGGCCGCGGTGGTGAGCTCGGGCACCATGGCGTTCGCCTACTTCAGCGTGCACCAGCCTCGCGCGCACCTACCGATCCAGAACGCCGGGGAACTGGCGGCGATGTACTCCTGGATCTTCCTGCTGATCGCCGTCCTCGGGGCCGGGCCGTTCGCGCTCGACACGCTGCTGCACCGAGCCCGGCTGGCACGCGCCGAAGCGCGTGTTCGTGCGCGCTGAACCGCACGTGCGGCGGGGGCCGATGCGCCTTACGGCCGCGCCGGGTCGGGGCTATCCTGCCGGGGTAGGGGTTCCATCCACACATCGGGGGTGGTGTCGGATGGCCCGGGAACATTTGCCGAACGACCGCTGGTTCTCCGCTGTTTCCCACGCGACGCACGCTCGCGGTCACTCCCGCAACCGTGGTACCGCGGGCACCCGGCTGCCAGGACGCCCCGGCGGAATTGCCCGTTGCCTCCGGCGACTTCCGCCGTCGGGACGCTCTCTCGGCCTCCGCGCTCGGAGCACAGGAGGGAGGTGCCGGTCATGGAATCCGATGCCCCGCGGTCCGTTCTCGGGTGGGAGATCCCCGAGTTCGAGGACGTCGAGTGGGAGGCCCCGGAGTTCGAGGAACTCGTGTGCGCGTCCGAGATCACGATGTATGTGGCGCGGATGGAGGAGTAGCGCCCGCGCGGGGTCGTCCGCGAGGAGGGCGATGAGCACCGACGTGACCCGGTCCAGCCGCCCGAGGCTGGCGGCGCACGTGCGGCTGGCCTTCGACCGGTCGCGCGGGCGCCACGTTCTGCTGGGGCCGGAGTCCGTGTCGGTTCTGAACCGGCCGGGCGCGTCGATCCTCGACCTGTGCGACGGAAGCCGAACGGTGGCCGACATCGTGGCGAACCTGCGCGGCCGCTACGACCGGGTGGTCGACGACGAGGTGACAGCGTTCCTCGCCCGGCTCGTCGTCAAGCGGTACGTGGAGGTCGGTGATGACTAGACCGCTCGGGATGCTCGCCGAGCTCACCTACGAGTGCCCGCTGCACTGCCCGTACTGCTCCAACCCGGTCAACCTGGGCGACTACCGCGACGAGCTCACCACGGCGCAGTGGCGGCGGGTGCTGGCCGAAGCCCGCGATCTTGGTGTCCTGCAGCTGCACCTGTCGGGCGGCGAGCCGCTGCAGCGCCGGGACGTGGTGGACATCGCGCGCACCGCCAGCGAGCTGGGCCTGTACACCAACCTCATCACCAGTGCGCTGGGGCTGTCGGCGCGCCGCGCCGAGCAGCTGCGCGACGCCGGTCTCGACCACGTGCAGATCAGCATCCAGGCGCACGAAGCGGCCATGTCCGACCGCATCGCGGGCCTGCCCTCCTTCGAGCGCAAGGTGGCCGCGGCCCGGCTGGTGAAGAAGCTCGGCTGGCCGCTGACGGTGAACGTGGTCCTGCACCGGCTCAACCTCGATCGCATCGCCGACGTGCTCGCCCTGGCCGAGCAGCTCGACGCCGACCGCCTCGAACTGGCCAACACCCAGTACTACGGCTGGGCCCTGCGCAACCGCGCCGCGCTGCTGCCCAGCAGGCAACAGGTGGAGCGGGCGGAGGCGGTGGTGCGGGCCGCGCGGCGGCGCCTGGCGGGTCGGATGGAGATCATCTACGTCCTGCCGGACTACTACGACGACTACCCCAAGCCCTGCATGGCCGGGTGGGGACGGCGCCAGCTCACCGTGACGCCCAGCGGGGACGTGCTGCCCTGCCCGGCCGCGCAGGTACTGCCGCTGCCGCGCGCGAGCGTGCGCGAGCATTCGCTGGCGTGGATCTGGGCGGAGTCGCCGCTGTTCCAGCGCTTCCGCGGCACCGACTGGATGCCCGAACCGTGCCGCACCTGCTTCCGGCGCGACATCGACTTCGGCGGCTGCCGCTGCCAGGCGTTCCTGCTCACCGGTGACGCCGCCCGCACCGACCCGGTCTGCGTCCTGTCCCCGGACCACGAGATCGTGGCCGAGGCGGTGCGGGCCGCCAACGCGGACACCAGGCCCGTTTCCGACGTGCTCACCCCGCGCCCGCATCCGCGCGACGCCCGGTGAGGCCCGTCGCGGGGCGGGAGGGCAACCGTGACGGCGGAACCGGGCCGGACCACGGTGCGCGCGTTGCTCGCGCGCCCCACCTACCGGCGGTGGTGGGCGGCTTCGGTGATCTCGCGCGCCGGGGACCTCCTGTCCGGGGTGGCCCTGCTCCTGCTGGTGCTGGACCGCACCGGTTCGGGCCTGGGCGTGGCGGGCGTGGTGGTCGCCGACGCCCTGCCCCTGCTGTTCGCTCCCCTGGCCGGTGTCGTGGTCGACCGCCTGCCCAGGCGCCAGGTCATGATCACGGCCGATCTGGTCCGCGCCGCACTCGCCGCGGCGCTGCCCCTGGTCGATGCGCACGTGTCCGCGATCTACGCCATCGCGTTCGCGCTGTCCACGGCCACAGTGTTCTTCAGCCCCGCGGCCAACAGCCTGCTGCCCGCGATGGTCGGCGAACGCGAGCTCGTCGCCGCCAACTCCGGTGTGTGGACCACCGCGGTGGTCGCGCAGATCGCGCTGGCGCCGCTGGCGGGGGTGCTCGTCGCCGCGGCCGGGTTCGCCGCCGCGTTCTGGATCAACGCCGCGTCCTTCGCGATCAGCGCCGCGCTGCTCACCGGCCTGGCGGTACCCGGTGGCCGGGTCGTAGCGTCCTCGCGCGGCTGGCTGCGCGATGCGCTTGACGGCGCGCGCCTGCTCGTCACCGACCGGCTGCTGCGCGCGCTGGCTGCCGCGCACCTGCTCGCCGCCCTGGCCTCCGGGGCGACCGGCGCGCTGCTCGTGGTGCTCGCCCGCCAGCGCCTCGGCCTGGGCCCGCAGGGGTTCGGTTGGTTGCTGGCCGCCACCGCGGTCGGCGCCCTCGCCGGTCCCGCGCTGCTGAACCGCCTAGTGCGCGACGCAGCGCGTCCGGGCGTCGTCTTCGGTTCCTTCGGGCTGCGTGGTCTGGTGGACCTCCTGCTGGCGTTGACGACGCGGGCGCCGGTGGCCGCCGGAGCGCTGGTGCTCCACGGGGCGGGCGCCTCGACCGGCACCATCACGTTCACCAGCCTCGTCCAGGTCCGCACCGAGGAGGCCGTGCGGGGCCGCGTGTTCGCCGGGTTCGACGCGTTGTTCCAGACCGGCCGACTGGTCGGCCTCCTACTGGGCGGTCTCCTCGCCGATGGGCTCGGCATCGCGACCGTTTACCTCTTCGGCGCCGCACTGCTGCTGGCCGCAGCGCTTGGCGGTTCCGCCCTCGCGCGAACACCGGACGGCCGCTGTCCGTAGCTTTTGGGTTCCTGGACCGGCTGCGTCAGCGGTCGCGGTTCAGTCCTCGGCTGATGCCCGCTGCGATGGTGGTGGCCAGGATCCAGCCCACCGCCACGAGAACCACGCTGACCCACTGGGAGACTCCCCGGGCCTGCCACATGTCGTCGTGGCCCAGGGTGACCACCGGCAGCATCTGGTCCACTGTGTACAGCAGCGGGCTCCAGACCGGGTGGTCCTGCTCGTTGATCGGGACCAGCGGGTGGGCGTCAAACCACGCGGTGCCCGCCGCAGCGAACAGCAGCAGCCAGGCCAGCGCGCGCAGCGGCCGGTAGCCGTAGCCGACGGTGAGCCGCTGCAGGAGGCTCCACATCCGCACCGGCCACCGCAGGCCCGGACGGGCCGTGGCCGCGATCGCGGCGTAGCGGTGGCGCTGCTTCTCGATCAGCACCGCGACCGCGTGCTCCTCCAGGCCGTTGGCCCGGAACACCTCGGCCAGCTGGTCGTAGGGGCCCGGCTGGTAGGCGCCGCCGGAGGTGGCGCGCAGCCAGTCGAGGCGCTGCCGAACCCGGTCCCGGTCGTGGTGTTCGAAGGAGTCGGCGAAGTTCGTGTAGCTGAAGTCGTCGAAGTCGACACCGCCGGTGGCCCGCCAGACCGCAGCGTTGTCGGCGAACAGCTCGCACTGCGCCTGACCCAGCGCGATCCGCCCGTGCGGTGCCTCGTTCGGCAGGAGCGTCAGATCCTGGGCCACCACGCCGAAGGCGTTGAGCGCCGTTCTGGACGTGCCGTCGCCCAGTTCGCAGCCCGAGAAGTTGAGGTGGCGGCCGATCTGCGCCCACCGCAGCTCCACCGCCCCCTCGGCGCGGAACGGCCTGCTGCCCTCGGCGCAGATCAGGTCGCGTTCGATGCGGGCGGCCCGCAGGTCCAGCGACGCCTTGTAGGTGTTGCGGTGCCCGTGCCAGGCGGGTTTGGTGAGCTGCGTGGACCGCAGGTCGACGTTCGCACCGACCCGCGCGCCGGGCAGCTGCAGCGATCCGACGATCTCCGCATCCCGGCACTCCAGGTTGCTGCCCACGCTGATCCGGCTCGCCCGCAGCACATCGGTGCGCGGGCCCACCAGCCGCGCGTTGGTGAGCTGCACGCTGCCGCTGACCTGGACGTCGGTGATCCGGACCTGACCGCGCACCTGCGCCGCGCTGGCGTCGAGGTTCCCGCGGATCTGCGTGCCGTCCAGGTGCACCGCGCGCAGCGGCTGCTCCACCGACTCCGCCGGCGAGCGCAGCCACCCGACGTCGATCCGCGCCCCGGGCATCCGCAGGTTTCCGCCGATGACGGCGCTGACCAGCCGGATCGTGCCGCCGCTGCGGAAGTCCCCGTCGAACTGGACGTCGCCGCGAACCTCGCAGCGGTCGGCGACGACGGTGGCGGCCGGGTCGTGGTACTGCGAGTCGCTGCGTCGCGGCGGCGGCACGCCCGGTTCCAGCACAGCGCCCCGCAGCCGCAGGTCACCGGCGATGCGCGCGCTCGGCAGCACCAATCGGCCCGCCGCGGTGAACGCGGTACCGGTCGCCCGGTCGACGTCGAGGCGCAGCGAACCGCCGATGCGGACGCCGGTGGCGTTGAGTGCGGTGCGGCTCCTGTTGCGCAGGGCCGCACCGGACAGCGTCAGGTTCCCACCGATCTGCGCACCCGGGATGCGGATCTCGCCGCTGGTGCGCAGCCGGACGCCCAGCAGCGCGCCGGTGACCGACAGCCGGTCGGCGTAGACGCACCGCTGGCCCGGGTTGCGCAGCTCGCTGCCGGTGAGCAGCAGCGAACCGCCCAGCTCCGCATCCGCCAGGTCGACGACACCTCCGATGCTCGCGCAGTCCACCAGCACCGCGTCGGTGCTGACGGTGAGGTTGCGGGCCAGCAGCCCGGGGAACCGGCAGCGCGACAGCACCAGCCCGGCCAACCGCGCCTGGCGCAGGTCCGGCGCGGTCTCGAACCGGCAGTCCACGAACTCCACCAGGTAGGGCAGGTCGGCGTTGCGCACCTCGAACGCCCCGGTGATCAGCGCGTCCGCGACGCGGATCACCAGCGGCTGCACACTGCGCCGGGCGAACGGCCGCCAGCCGTCCTCCTCCAGCGAGTCGATCAACCGGCGGGCCAGGAACTCCCCGCGGATCTCCCGCTCCTGTGCCGCCCCGGCGGCGGCGCGCTCGACCTGTCCGTCGGTCTGCGCCAGGCGCCCCGTGAGCAGGTCGTCGAGCCGCTGCTCAGCAGCGGTCTGCGGCCCGCCGCTGTCGTTGAACCGCACATTTTCCTCCCGCAACAGTGCGCAGGCGGAGCCCCCGCCGCAGCCGTCGATCACCGGGCACCCTATCCAGCACTGCCGACCCGGGTCCCGGGAATCGGGCAACCCGCCCGGCGCCTTTGCCAGATGGGCAATAAAGTTTGCCATCCGGTTCGGCTCAACGGTGGTCGCCGCCACGGCCGGTGACGCGGGCGCCGGCGGCCACACCAGAACGTGACGACCACAGTGGACAACGTGACCATGCGCACATCTGCTGAACCAGATCACCTCCCCGCGATCCGCGATAGACGGCGGTTATCGCGCGATCCGGAACTTCTCTTTGCTTTTTCGCACCGCGGTGGCGGATGCTGCGATGCGGGTCCGGGCGGTGCCGCCGCCCGACGGGGATCGAAGGAGACGAGCGTGAACCGGGAACCGGGTGATGGTGTGTCCGTTACCAAGCCCAAGGAGTGGGCGACGGGACTGCCCGCTGTGGCGCACGCCCTGCAGTATTCGTTGCAGCAGACCTCGGTGCGGCGCACGGCGTTGACGCTGTTGAACATCAATCAGGCCGCGGGCATCGACTGTCCGGGGTGTGCCTGGCCGGAACCGGGCCCGAAGGATCGGCACCTGAACGAGTACTGCGAGAACGGTGCCAAGCACATCAATGACGAGGCCACCACCCGGCGGGTCACCGCTGAGTTCTTCCGCGAGCATCCTGTTTCCGAGCTCGACCGGCAGTCGGATCTGTGGCTGAACCAGCAGGGGCGGCTCACCGAGCCCATGGTCAAGCGGCCGGGTGCGGATCACTACGAACCGATCGACTGGGATGCGGCGCTGGATCTCATCGCCGGCGAGCTGCGCCGGCTCGACAGCCCCGACGAAGCGATCTTCTACACCTCGGGCCGGGTCAGCAACGAGGCCGCGTTCCTGCTGCAGCTGTTCGCCCGTGCCTACGGCACCAACAACCTGCCCGACTGCAGCAACATGTGCCACGAGTCCAGCGGCGCCGCGATGCGCGAAACACTGGGTATCGGCAAGGGCAACGTGAGTTTGGAGGACCTCTACCAGGCGGATCTGGTGTTCGTGGTGGGCCAGAACCCCGGCACCAACCACCCGCGCATGCTGTCCGCGCTGGAACGCACCAAGCGCAACGGCGGCCAGGTCATCGCGGTCAACCCGCTGCCCGAGGCCGGGCTGCTGCGCTTCAAGCACCCGCAGACAGTACGCGGCCTGCTCGGCCGGGGCACGCCCATCGCCGACCAGTTCCTGCAGATCCGCCCCGGTGGCGACCTCGCCCTGTTCAAGGCACTCAACCTCCTGCTCCTGCAGGCCGAGGACGCCAACCCCGGCACGGTGCTGGACCACGAGTTCATCGCCGCGCACACCAGCGGGTTCGCCGAGTTCGCCGAACAGGCACGCAAGCTCGACTGGGACCAGGTACGCACCGCCACCGGTCTCACCCGCGCCGAGATCGAGCAGGTCCGCGACCGGGTCCTGGCCAGCAAACGGATCATCGTCTGCTGGGCGATGGGCATCACCCAGCAGAAACACGGCGTGCCCATCATCCGCGAAATCATCAACTTCCTGCTGCTGCGCGGCAACATCGGCCGCCCCGGCACGGGCGTTTGCCCGGTCCGCGGCCACAGCAACGTGCAGGGCGACCGCACCATGGGTGTCTGGGAACAGATGCCGCAGGAGTTCCTCGACGCACTGGGCCACGAGTTCGGTTTCACCCCACCCACCCACCACGGCTACGACTCGGTCAACGCCATCCGCGCCATGCTCGAACACCGCGCGAAAGTCTTCGTCGGCGTGGCCGGCAACTTCGTCCGCGCCGCACCTGACAGCGAACTCACCGAGCAGGCCCTGCGCCAGTGCCGACTCACCGTGCACATCTCGACCAAACTGAACCGCTCACACACCGTCTGCGGCGAAACCGCGCTGATCCTGCCCACCCTGGGCCGCAGCGACCGTGACATCCAGGCCAGCGGAGAACAATTCGTCACGGTCGAGGACTCCATGAGCATGGTGCACGCCTCCCGCGGACGACTCGAACCCGCTTCCCCCCACCTCCTCAGCGAGGTCGCCATCCTCTGCCGCCTGGCCCGACGAACACTGGGCAACGAACCCGCCATCCCCTGGGAGGAATTCGAAGCCGACTACAACACCATCCGCGACCGCATCGCCCGCGTCATCCCCGACTTCGACGACTTCAACGCCCGTGTCACCCAACCCGGCGGGTTCCGGCTACCGAACCCGGTCAACGACCGGCGGTTCCCCACTGCCACCGGCAAAGCCCTGTTCAGCCACAACCCGTTCGAAATGATCCAACCCCCCGAAGGACACCTCGTCCTGCAAACCCTGCGCTCCCACGACCAGTGGAACACCATTCCCTACACCACCAACGACCGCTACCGCGGCATCCACGGCAGCCGCCGGGTGGTACTCGTCAACCAATCCGACCTGGACGCACTCGGCATCCCCGACCGCAGCGAGGTCGACCTGGTGACGGTGTGGCGCGACGGAATCGAACGCCGCGCGCGCAACTTCCGTGTCATCGCCTACCCCACCACACCGGGCTCAGCCGCCTCCTACTACCCCGAAACCAACAACCTCGTCCCCCTCGACAGCACCGCCCGCATCAGTAACACCCCCACCTCCAAGGGCGTCATCATCCGCCTCGAACCCAGCACCACCCCAACCGAACAGGAACACGTCCAATGAGCCGAGTAACCGCACGGCGACGGGTGTTGCGCATTCGGGATGGCGCGGCATCGCAGCGGCCGGACACACTCGCGGCAGAGGAGCCGATGGAGATCCGCCTGGATGGCCGCCCGTTGACTGTCACCATGCGCACCCCGGGGAGCGATTTCGACCTGGCCGCGGGCTTTCTCCTCAGCGAGGGAGTGGTGCGACAGTCCGCCGACATCGCCGCGATCCGGTACTGCGCCGGCGCCACGGGCGACGGCGGCAACACCTACAACGTCGTGGACGTCGCGCTGGCCCCAGGTGTCGCCGTTCCCGACCAGTCGCTTGAGCGGAACTTCTACACCACGTCGTCGTGTGGGTTGTGCGGGAAGGCGAGCCTCGACGCGGTGCGCACGACCGCGCCGTGGACGGTCGCCGAGGATCCCCTGCACGTCGAGCCGGAGACACTGACGGCCCTGCCAGACCGACTGCGGACGGCCCAGCGGGTGTTCGCGCGCACCGGCGGCCTGCACGCGGCCGGACTGTTCACCGCGGACGGCGAGCTCCTGTGCCTGCGGGAGGACGTGGGGCGGCACAATGCCGTGGACAAGGTCATCGGGCACAGCCTGCGCTCCGGATGGCTGCCGCTGCGCGGCACGATACTCCTGGTCAGCGGCAGGGCGTCCTTCGAGTTGGTGCAGAAGGCCGTGATGGCCGGTATCCCGATGCTGGCTGCGGTCTCCGCACCCTCGTCACTTGCCGTGGAGCTCGCCGAGGACCGCGGGCTGACGCTCGTCGGCTTCCTGCGAGGCACGTCGATGAACGTCTACACGCGCGCGGACCGAGTCCAGTTCGACCTCCCGGTGGTCGGCAGCTCGACGGTCTCCCGGCACGCAGCGGTCACACCGGAGGAGGTACCGGCATCTGCGTAGGCGGAACCTGTTTCGCGGACTGCGCGGAACCGCAGATGCCCCTATCCTCCATCAGGTCCGACGAACTGGGGCGTCGGTAAGCGGATCTGGGGGCGTGCACCGTGTTGCGGCATCCATCTTCGTTCGCGATCCGCGCCCGCGATGCCGAGGGGGAAACCGAGTGTTCGACGCAGTTCGACCGTTGAGCTCCGCGGAGCTTGACGACCAACGGGTGGATGTCCTACCGGGGCGCACTGTCCTGACGACGTGGCCGTTCCACGGTGGCTGGGGGCCGTTCGTGATCGGCGGCGGCGACGGCGGCGACGGCGGTGGCACCGGCGGTGGCCAGGGTGGTGGTGACGGCGGCGACGGCGGAGGTGGTGGCGACGCCAACGGCCTCGGCACCCTCGCCGGCCACGGTGGTCACGGCGGCCACGGTGGTCCTGGCTTCGGCGGTGACGGCTGCGGCGGCGGCGGAATCGGCGGCAACGGCGGAGGCAACGTGCATCACTAGGTCCCTGCTCGACATCGGCGGCGAGTCTGCCGAACCCGCGCAGGGGAACCGCTGACCGCTCGAAACGGGCTTCGCCGAACGGGCCGTGTGCTGGTCGCACGGCCCGTTCGCGCGCGGCTGCTCAGGCTCAGTCGAGGGGCTTCCAACGCTCTCCCGCGAAGCGGGCGAGCGCCTGTTCGAGCTGAGGGGGTACGGTCCCGTCGGTACCCAACGGGTACATCGCGATCCATCCGGCAGAGTCGACCCGTACCCACGGGGCGAGCTCCACCTCGGACACCGGACGCACGTGCAGCATGACGTCCTCGCTCCTGCCGAACGGCCGCACGGCGACTTCCGCGACATCATCCCACCCGAACGTGAGCGTCCGGCGTCCCACGGTCGCCTCGATAAGCTCACTGGTCAGGTGCAGCTCGACCTTCCGGCTCACCAGGCGTGTCAGGAGCCAGCCGACAAGCACGGGCACGGCCACGAGCGTGCCGGTGCCCAGCCACGCCTGGGCGTCGGTCAGGCTGTTCTCGGACTGGACCATGAAGACCACCGTCAGGACCGGCAGCAGCACCGCGATCACCTGTGGCCTGAGCGGGCTTCGGCTGCGGGTGTGTATGCGCAGCTCATTGGCGTCGTCACGGTCAGGAGCCGGCACGACGTCCTGTCGCCCGGTCCACGCCGAGGCGAGCCGCGCCTGCAGGTGGGCGTGGCGGAACTGGTACACGCCGCCGACCTGGCGCAACACCCCGGCGCGGCGAGCGTCTTCGAGGAAGGTCAGCACGGACCAGGGCAACCGGCCCATCCCCGCCAACACCGCTTTCGCCAGCAGCCACTGGCTCCACGGGCTCAGCGCGACCACGACGACAGCGGCGGCCAGCCCGCCGATCAGCCAGATCCCGGACACCGCCGCCCACCCCGACGTCGGCAGCAGCCAGGCCACCGCCGCGCCGACCACCGGACCGGCCAGCGATGCTGTCAGTGCGGTGCTCGCCCGTTCACCACGCAGCAACGCACGGGGTCCCAGGACCTGGGCAGACGGCATCGGCACGCCGAGCCCCACGACCAGAACCGTGCTGACGCCGACGGCGTACACGACGATGGACGCGCCCCTTTCCAGGAACGAGGCGAGCACGGTCAGGACCGCGATGGCCATGATGATGCCGGTCAGCCGCCCTCGTACCCTTGGCCGCCGCGGCAGGTCGCTCTTCCACAGGCGCAGCAACCCCACCACCACGCCGCCAAGCAGCGCGAGCTTGAAGGCGATGTCCGAGCCGAGGGCGATCTCGAACGACTGGAACGCGTCGGGGCTGGGATACCAGTCGACGAAGAGATTCATCACCTCCACCAGGACGAAGTAGAGGGCAACCAGGGCGGGCACCTCGAACAGCGGGACGGGGTACGCCCGGCTCAGCCGCCACCATGCGATTTCCCTGCTGTGCGAGTGCGTCAGGTGCGCGGCGAGGAACGCCAGCCACCGCTGGGCCCGCGACGGTCCCCAATCCCTGATGGGCTTGGGCTGGTCGGGCGAGCGCGGGCCGGCCGGAAACACGGCGGGCACCAGGGCGTCGAGAAGGTGCCGGTCGATCGCCAACGCATCGGGAAAGCGTGCCGCGTCGAGCAGTTCGGCCGGATCGTGCGGGCCGCTGTGGTAGACCGTGCGCGCCAGCCACAGCATCAGCGGTGACTGGAACGCTGTCGCGATCGGCCCGCCCGGATTGGTGATGAGCTCGGACAGCACCGGCTCCCACCGCGGCAGGCGTAGCGGCTGTGCGGTCCGGCGCAGGTAGTCCGCTGCCGTGTGGGTTCCCACTGGTTGGGCACGGACCACGGTCGCGCCGGCGAGCACGCTCCTGTTGGTGATCGCGGCGGTGTACTCGGCGGCCCGGCAGGTGAGGATCACCGGTGAGCCGTCGCCCAGCATCCTGTTCAGCTTGGCCAGCGCTTCCTCGAGCAGCAGGTCCGGCATCTCGTCGAGACCGTCCAGAATAGGAAGGATTCGGCGGTCGCGGACCAGCTGACGGATCCGGTCGCGCGTGAGATCCTTGCCCTGCCCCAGATACTCCTCCCCGATTCGGCGCGCCAACCAGTCGTCGAAGTGCTCCTTGACCGGATTCCACGACGACGCCAGCACGATCACCGGTACCGGCTGTGCCCTCGCGTGGCCGCGCAGCAGCTCCAGAGTCAGCAGGATCGCCAGCGACGTCTTGCCCGAGCCGGGGCCACCGATGATCGCCAGCCGCTGCTCGGGCATCGCGCGCAACGCCTCCACCAGGTCACCCAGCCCGCCAGCCGGAGCCGCTCCCACATTGTCCCGGTGGTCGGCCACCGACCAGTCCGCCACCCACTGCACCGGTAGCTTTCCCGCGCCCGCCAGTCCTCGCGCCACCGCCTCATCCCGCCACTGCGCGTGCACCATCGCGGCCAGATCTCTCGCCGCCCTGTCCAGAGGTGCATCGGTGACCGCGGAGAACACGATGTCCCCGCTGATGTCTCCGGCCTGCACCATATAGGTCGCGTTGCCCGCGAACTCGTTGTGGACGTCCCCCACGGCACCCGATACAACCACCTCGATGTGGACGGCAACCATCCGCCGACCGCGTGACGAGGATCAGGTCCGTGATCAGGGAGCGTGGGGCTGTTGCGGATCAGGTACGGGTGCAGGTGATCGGGGATTGACCGGCCGACGTGGACACCACCGTTCGGCTGCCGGCGCGACAGTTCGCGTCCTGGACGGTCCCGGCGAGCGTGCGCGGCATCGGTGCCGCCACCGAGCCGAGTCAGCGTGCGACCCAGTCCCGGTAGGCGGTCCTGGCGATCACGGCGTCGTCCTTGGCGATGAGGACGTCGCCCGAGGCGGCGGCGAACAGGCCGGCGCTGTTGTCGGTGATGACGGTGCGGTGGTCACCGCGGACGGTGAGGGTGGTCCTGCCCAGCTCGTCGAGCGCGAAGACCTCCGGGCCGGCGACGTTGCGGGTGCCCTGCAGCGGAGTGCCCACGGCGACGTCGGCCACGGCCTGGGCGACGTCAGCCGCGGCGATCGGCTGGATGCGCGTGGTGGGCAGGCGGACGGCGTGCTCGTCGGCGGTCCAGGACAGCACCGCGTCGATGAACTCGAAGAACTGCGTGGCGCGAACGATCGAGTACGGTACGGGGCCGGCCTTGAGCATATCCTCCTGCAGCACCTTCGCGCGAAAGTAGACCAGGCCCGGAACCTGGTCGGCGCCCACGATCGAGAGGATGACCGCGTGGCCCACGCCGGCGGCCTTGGCGGCCGTCAGCAGATTGTCCATGGTCCTGCGGAAGAACTCCAGCGAGGCGTCATCGAAGGTCGGCGAGTTCGTCAGGTTGACGACGACGTCGGCCCCGTCCAGTGCCCCGGGCAGTCCTTGCCCGCTGAGCAGGTCCAGACCGGTGGACGGCGAGTGCGGCACCGCCTCGTGCCCGCTCCCGTTCAGAATCGTGACCACCCGCGATCCGATGAGCCCGGTCCCACCGATGACAGCGATCTTCATGTTCGTTGACTTTCCTTTTCTTGGAAGTTGTGGCGTGCCACGGCAGCGGTGCGGCTGAGCTCGCGGTCAGTCGGTGCGCGGGGCCCGGCGGTTCCTGCGTCGGACGAGCTCGTCCTCGTCCACGAGGGTGAGCATCGGTTTGCCCGGTTCGCAGAGCATGGTGACGGTGAAACGCACCGGGATGTCGTCGCGGTTGTTGCCGTCCTGGTAGTGGATGACGTCGCCACCCGGCTCCCAGAACGCCTCACCGGCCTGCAGGACACGCACCGGCTCACCCTCGAGCTCGAACACCATCTCGCCGTCCAGCACATAGCCGAAGGCCGGTCCGGGATGCCGGTGCGGAGGAGTGCCGGGATCACCCGGGGGGAACTCGACGACGATGGTCATCGCATGCGCACCCGATGGAATGAAGGGAGGCTCCGCCTCCTGTACCACGGTGATCGCCGACTGCCACGCGTTCGATCGAGGCTTGTGCCCACCGGTCGTCGACTCGATGTCCGACATAACGGTCATCCTCTGAGGAATGCCAGTAGATCGGCGTTGATCGTCTCCGCATGGGTGGTGGGCATGCCGTGCGGGAGCCCTTCGTAGGTTCTCAACGTCGCGTTCTGGAGAAGCTTCGCCGACAGGGGCGCGGAGTTCGCGTAGGGCACGATCTGGTCGTCGTCGCTGTGCATCACGAGGACCGGCACGGTGATCTTCGTCAGGTCTTCGGTGAAATCGGTTTGCGAGAAGGCGACGACGCCGTCGTGGTGCGCCTTCGCGCCGCCCATCATTCCCTGACGCCACCAGTTCTGGATGATGGCCTCCGAGGATTCCACGCCCGGGCGGTTGAAACCGTAGAAGGGCCCGGCCGGCAGGTCGCGATAGAACTCCGAGCGGTTGGCGGCGAGTCGCTCCTGGAACCCGTCGAAAACGTCTTTGGGCAGCCCGCCGGGATTGGTCTCGGTCCTGACCATCAGTGGTGGTACCGCGCTGATGATCGCGGCCTTGGCCACTCGGCTTTCGCCATGTCGGGCCAGGTAGCGGACCACTTCGCCACCGCCGGTCGAATGGCCCACGTGAATGGCGTCCGCCAGATCCAGATGCGCTGTCAAGGCCGCGAGGTCGTCGGCATAGTGGTCCATGTCGTGGCCGTGGCCTGGCTGGCTGGATCGCCCGTGGCCACGCCGGTCATGGGCGATGACCCGATACCCGTGTTGCAGGAAGAACAACATCTGGGCGTCCCAGTCGTCAGCCGAAAGCGGCCAGCCATGGCTGAATACGATCGGCTGCCCCGAGCCCCAGTCCTTGTAGTAGATCTCCGTGCCGTCGGAGGTGGTGATGACGCCCATCCGACACCTTCCTTCACCGTGTGTGGGACGACGCGGAAGAGCTGCCAGCGCGAACACAGCTCTTCCCGCGCCCGTCCGGCGGTCTCAACACCACTCCACGCTCCACACGGGCCGACCCGGCTCCCAGGGCATTACGTCACCAATCCCCGACCGCAGCCGATCGAACATCAGACCGGACCTGGGACGTGATCCGCGGGCTCTGCCGTTCGGTGGCCAGCAGGCTCCGGACCTCCTGCGCGGCGAAAAGTCCTGTGTGGATTTCCGTTTCGGTGTCGAACATGCCCAGGTGGTCGCCGGCCAGGAACACCCGTTCGCTGCGGCAGGTCAGCGTCTGTCGCAGCGTGCGAGGGCCGGCTACCTGGTCGTGGCTGGCGCCGCTGACCTCTGGACGACGGTGGCGGATTCGTGCAGGGCCTTCCCCTTCGTCTCGGGTGCCCAGGCCAGGCACATCGCGGTGCCGACGGCGGCGATCCCGGCGCCGACGAGCATCGTCGGCCCGAGCCCGATGGTGTCGAGCCCGACGGGAAGCAGGTAGGTCCCCGCGGCCGCGCCGATCCGGCTGATCGCACTGGCCACCCCCACCGCCGAGGCACGGATGTCGGTGGGGAACAGCTCCGTCGGGTAGATCCACTGCAGGATGTTGCCCCCGCCCAGCGCGAGTGCGTTGACGACGAACATCAGGATCGCCAGCGTGGCGACCATGCCGGGGAACAGGCCCAGGGCCGCCATCGAGACCGTCACGCCGACGAAGGTCCAGATGATGACCGGCCTGCGTCCGATGCTCTCGACCCAGAAGATGCAGGGGAAGCACCCGGCAAGCGTCACCAGGCTGACCACCATCGACCACAGCAGTGCGGTGTTGCCCTCCTCGAAGCCGTAAGCACCGAGGATCACCGGATAGAAGGTCCAGATCGCGAAAGCAGGCGCGACCTGGCACATCCAGAAGCCCCCGACGAACAGGGTGCGTCCCAGGTAGCCGCCGCGGAACACCTCCGACAGCCGCGACTTCTTCGGGGGTTCGTGCTCCGCCAAGTGCGCGAGCTCCTGTTCGGTCGGACAGCGACCGAACGCGGTGCGGATCGCCTCACGTGCGGCATCGGGCCGGTTGTGCCGCAACAGCCAGCGAGGCGACTCGGGTGTGCCGATCCGCGCCAGCAGGATGATCACTCCCGGCACGGTTGCACTAGCCAGCACCCACCGCCACAGCCCGTCCCCGCCGACGACGGCCACCAGGTAACCCACGGCGTAGGAGGCCGACGCACCGACGAACCACGCTGCGACCAGAGCACCCATCGTTCGACCGCGCCGGTTCGCCGGCAGCCATTCCGCCAGCAACGACGTGGCGATCGGATAGTCGGCCCCGACCGCGATCCCGGCGACGAAACGCAGCACGATCAGCTGCCACGCCTCCGTGACGAACAACGACAGCGCCGAGGCGAGCACCAGCGCGATCAGATCGATCGTGTACATGACCTGGCGCCCGACGCGGTCGGTGACCCAGCCGAAGACGAAGCCACCCACCAGCACACCGACCAACGCGGCGGCACCGACCACACCTTCCAGGAAGGACGTCAGTTCCAGCTCGCGCGTCGCCCCGGTGATGGCCACGCCGATGACACTGAGGATGTAACCGTCGAGGAACGGGCCACCAGAGGAGAGGAAGAACAGTTTGCGGTGGAACCGCCCGTAGGGCTGGTTGTCGATAATGGAATGCTCCACGATGAGCTCCTGCGATCGCTGTCTCACCAGGACTCAGCCGTCACACCGATCAGGCCACCGTGGGGACCCGCCGGGCCCTGCGGATCGAGGGGTGCGCTGCCGCTTGAGTTGTCGGGCGAGGGGGGCTGCACTGGGTTGTTACGAGCTCGCGGTGCCGTGTCGGCGACGGCGGCGTGGCCACCGGATAGCGACGAAGTATGCGAACTGGTTCGTTCGTCGACAACGCCCGTGCAGCTCCACCAGCATCCAGGGTTGTTCTGAGTCAGAAGTCCTCCTAGGATTCCCGCATGGCTCGGCGCCCCCGCGACGCGGTGGTCCTCACCGACAGCGAACGTTCCACGCTGGTGAGCTGGACGCGCAGCCGCAGCTGCTCGCAAGCGCTGGTGCTGCGGGCGCGGATCGTGCTGGCGTGCGAGCAGGAGGTCACCAACACGGCCGTGGCCGAACGGCTCGGCGTCTCCGTGGACACCGTCCGCACCTGGCGGTCCCGGTTCGTCGCCGAACGCCTGAACGGTCTCGCCGAACGGCCGCGTCCCGGTCGCCCCTCGGCCATCAGCGACGACACCATCGCGCAGGTCCTCGTGCGCACCCTGTCCCCACCGCCCATCGGGCGTCGTTGGTCGACGCGCTCCATGGCCGAAGCGGTCGGGCTCAGCCAGTCGACGGTGAGCCGTATCTGGCGCACCTACCGAATCCGGCCGAGGCCGGGGCACTCGGCGCTGTGCCCGGGCGCGGCGCGCACTCTGCTCCCGCTCAAGATCCGCGACGTGGTCGGACTCTTCCTCGACCCTCCCGCGCGGGTACTGGCCGTCGCGGCCGACGACCACGCGGTGCCTGACCACGCGGTCACGACGCCGACCACCCGGTCCGCGCAGGCGCGGGAACTGTTCGCTGTGGCGAACGCGTTCGCACTGGTCAGAGGCAGCGCGAACACCCACGACGGGCCTGCCGACAGCACGCCGCTGCGGGCCTTCCTGGAACATCTCGACCGTGCCGTGCCCGCAAGGATGGCCGTCCACCTGCTCGTCGACGGCCTGAGCCCCGATGCTCACGACACGCTGGACACCTGGTTGGCAGGGCACCCGCGGTTCCACCAGCACGCCGTTGCGCCAGACGGTTCGTGGATCGACGAGGTCGACGTCCTCCTGGCGCACAACCCGCTGCCCAGCCACGAGGACGTGCTCGGCTTCGCGGCCTCGCTGGCACGCCTCCGCGACGACGTTCGTGCCTGGTGCACCACCTGGACCGCGCCATCCCGGCCGTTCTCGTGGACCAAGAGCCCGCGAGCTCTCTGGAGCGGAGACCGCGAGTATCACGGGCTTGTCAACGACTCGAAGTCGGCTGGTGACTCCCACGCCGAACGGGCCGGTGCCGATGAGCACACGTCGCCCGACGACGTCGCATCGGGCACGCCCCGCATCGCCGACCGGGTGGCCCAGCTCGTCCGCGAAGCGCTCGCCAACGGCCAGTTCGGGCCCGGCGAACGCGTCAAGGAAGCACCGCTGGCGACCCGGCTCGGCGTCTCCCGCGGACCCGTGCGCGAGGCGCTGCGGGTGCTCGCCGAAGAAGGGATGCTCGAACTGCTACCCAACCGCGGAGTCGCCGTTCCGCACGTCACCGCTACCAACATCCTTGACCTGTATGCCGTGCGCGCCTGCTTGGGCGGCCTGCTGATGCGCCGCGTCGCCATGCTCCCCCGCTCCGCCCTGCGCTCGGTCAGCACCGCCTTGGCCGAGGTACGCGTGGTCGCCGGGCACGGCGACCACACCCGCATCGGCGAAGCCGACCTCCGCTTCCAGGACGCCATCGCACGAACAGCGCAACTGCCCGAAGCAGGCCGGATCTTCGACCGCCTCACCATCCGGCTGCGCATGTTCAACGCGATCCTGCGACTGGACTGGGCCGAAGCCGTGGACCTCATCGCCCGCGAGGACATCGGTATCTACGAGGCGATCCGCAACGGCGACGGCACCGAGGCGGCCCGCCGCTGGCGCGTGAAGGTGGAACGCAGTGTCCGCTACATGGTCGCCCAACTCCCCCGAGACCACTTCGACCCCAACCTCTGGGTCACCATCGCCGGCAAACCCGACCCACGCCCGGGCGACCCACGCAACGTCCACTCCACCCCCAGCCCGCGACACAGCACCGCCACGTAGGCCAGGAAGGCGGAAGCGCCCCACGGACATGAACGGCGTGCTGTTCGGCCGCGGTCCTGATCGGTGGAAGGTTGTCGATCTGGCGTATCCAGGTGTCGGCGACCGTCAAGCCTCGGGGGAAGGGGTCGGGGGTCCACTCCCCATCTGACAGAGGCGCCGACGCAGCGTTGTCGCGTCAACGGACGTAGTCGGCACCCGTGATGTCGATGGTGGCGCCGGTGGTGTGCCGGGAGCGGCCGGTGGCCAGGAATGCGATCACTTCGGCCACGTCCTGCGGCGGGGTCGGTTCTCCCAGCGGGAGCATCGAAGTGTCCGCGGTGGCTAGATGATCTGCGGCCAGATCGGTTCCGACCCACCCGGGCGCGACGGCGTAGGCGAGCACCCCGTCACGGCCGAATCCGCGGGCGATTCCCTTGGTGAGGGCGAGAAGTCCGCCTTTGGCCGCGCCGTAGGCGAGGTGCTCGGCGTCGTCACCGCGATGCGCCGAGCGGCTGGTCACGTTGACGATGATGCCACCGCCTCGTTCCCGGAAATGCTGGATGGCCCGGCGGGACAGATCCGCGCACGCCTGGAGGTTGAGCGTCAGGTTGCGTTCCCATCCCGTTCGCCAGGACTCGGCGTCGTCGAGTGGCGAGGCGAGCCACGCGCCCGCGTTGTTGACCAGCACGTCGATCGAGCCCACCGCATCGATGACGTCGTCCCACAGGCGGTCGGCTGCCCCGGTGACCGCGAGATCGCCGTGCACCAGGTGCACTCTGCCGTCGAGCGACTCGGCGACCTCGTGGGCGGCTTGCCTGTGGGATCCGTAGCTGATGACAACGGTGGCGCCGTCGCGGTGCAGGGTGCGGGCAGCGGCCGCGCCGATTCCCCGCGAGCCGCCGGTCACCAGGACGGTGCGGCCGTGCAGCGGCAGCAGACGATCCGAGTCGGGGGTGGTCGCGTGGCTCATCACGACACCGCCTGCGCGCCGGTGATCTCGACTGCGGACCCGCACAGGTACGGGGCTTCGTCCGAGGCGAGGAACGCGATCAGGGCCGCGACCTCGCTCGGCTCACCGATTCGCCCGAAGGGCACCAGGGCGTTGAGGTCGTCAATGGTGCGACCGCTTCTGGCAAGCCCGGCTTCGAGCATCGGCGTCCTGACCTCCCCCGGACAGACCGCGTTGACCCTGATCCCATGGGGTGCGTAGTCGCGTGCCAGCGAGTGGGTGAAGGAGACGACGCCGGCCTTGGTGACGTTGTAGGCGATGTGCCCCGGGGCCGGGTGCAGCCCCCACTGCGAGGCGGTGTTGACGATGGCTCCGCGCCTGCGCTCGATCATCGCCGGCAGCACGGCCCGGCAGAGATGGAACAACGCGTCCAGGTTGACCTCGAACGAGGTCTTCCAGGCATCGAGGTCGAGATCGAGCAGGGCACCGCGTCGGTTGATGCCCGCGTTGTTCACCAGCACGTCGATCTGGCGGTGTTGAGCGATGACGTCCTCGGCCAGCGCGGAACACGCGGCCGGGTCGGTGAGATCGACGACCGCGGGCTCGGCGTTTCCGCCAGCCTGCCTGATGGCGTCGGCGGTGTGCCTGACGTTCTCGGACAGGTCCACCAGGACGACGGTCGCGCCTTCCTGCGCGAGACGTTCCGCGGTCGCACTGCCGATTCCGCCTGCGGCGCCGGTGACGATGGCGACCCGGTCGGCGAAACGCCGACCTGACACGGGGGTACTCACTGCAGAGCTCCTCTACCTCTTTGTTCGTGCGACAGGATTGCTTGTGGGACTCAGGCGACACACCGCCATGACCACAGAAGTTGTAAGACAATCTGCACTTGTTGCAGAGTTGCAGTGGCACCAGCGACTGTCAACGGGGTCTCCGCCTGCACCGCACCAGACCGGCCACGCGCCAACGAGCCGCGAGGTCGGCCGGCGTCGCAGACGGCCGGAACCAAACGGGCGCGCTTGCGAAGCAGCCGGTCCTCGACGCGATGGGGTGCCGCCGCCGCACGTCGGTCGTCGACCAGAACGCGGTCACCGACGACTCGAAGCCGGGTTCGTCGTTCGCGGACCGATCACCAGCAGCCGGCCGGGCCTACGCGAGCCGGCGGACCACCTCGGCGACGCTGGCCTGGATGTGGGCGCGCACCTCGGCGACGATCGTCTCCTCATCGCCCTCCTCGATCACCCGGATGAGCCTGCGATGCAGTTCGGCATCGCGCTCGGGGTTGCGCATCGTCGCCTGGTCGACGCTCAGCGCACGTTGGACCTGGCTGCCCACCAGGGGCCAGATCTTGCGCAGGGTGACGCTTCCCGACATCTCCCAGATCGTGCGGTGCAGCTCGAAGTGGGTGACGTCGGTCTGGACCTCGTCGCCGGAGTCGATCGCCGCGAGGTGCCGGTCCAGTGCGGCACGGACCTCGTCCATCGCCTCGCCCTGCGGATCCTTGGCCAGCCGCAGCGCTGCCATCGTCTCCAACGACACGCGCACTTCAGCGACGTCGAGCAACTCTTCCGGCGTCGGCGCCGCCACGTGGACGCCCTTGTGCGGGATCTGCACGAGGGAGCCCTCGTGCACCAGCTGCTGGAGCGACTCGCGCAGCGTCGGGCGACTGACCCCCAGCGACTCCGCCAGTCGGGCTTCCTTGATCCGCTGGCCGGGTTTGAGCTCCCCCGTCAGCAGGGCGTGCCGAATGCGCTTGACGACCTCCTCCCGGCGGGTGCGCAGCGTCACCGCACCTCCACTGATGGTCACCGCCGCTTCGTCAACGCTCATCCGAATCTCCCGCTCCGCTGGGCCCCTGCGCAGCACACCCGGCCCTTATTGTTGCATCCAGAACTGCAGCCTGTCAGATTGACAGACAAAACCGCAGGCGGGAGCCGGCCCGCACGCGTCCCGGTAGGTCCACCACCGGACGCGCACGGACCGGCGGCAGCCTCAGCTCAGCGTGACCGCTTCGACGAACGAACGGAGTTCGGCGTTCTCGCACCCGCGGAAAACCTGCTCCGGTGTCGCGTCGACGGCGATCCGGCCCTGCGAGAAGAACACGAGCCGGTCGGCGGCTTTGGAGGCGAAGGCCATGTCGTGGGTTACCAGAGCCACCGCGATCCCCTCCTCGTTCTTCAGCCGGGCCAGCACGCTGAGCACCTCAGCGGCCACCGGCGGGTCGAGCGCGGAGGTGATCTCGTCGCAGAGCAGCAGCCGGGGGCGCATCATCAGCGCTCGCGCGATGGCCACCCGTTGCCGCTCCCCGCCGGACAGGCCGGTCGACCTGGACCGGATGTGGTGGGCCATGCCGACCTCGCCCAATGCTGTGGCGGCCCGGTCCTCCGCCTCGCTGCGGCTCATCCCCAGCACCTTGCGCGGCGCGAGGGTGAGGTTGTCCAGCACGTTCATGTGCGGCCACAGGGTGTAGCTCTGGAACACCATGCCCACCAGCGCTTCGCCCTTGGCGTAGTCGTCCGTCCGGACGCCGCCCTTCCGGACGAGGTGCCCGGCGATGGTGAGGTCGCCGTCCTCGGGCTCGGTGAGTCCGGCGAGGACCCTCAGCAACGTGGATTTCCCCGACCCGCTGCGCCCGATGATCACGGTGATCTGGCCGGCCTGCATGCTGAAGTCGACCCCGTCGAGAACCGGGGAATCGTTAAAGGTTCTGCGGAGCCCGCGGGCGGCGACGAGCTCCCCCTGCGAGCGCTCGGCCGCGGTGCCGTCGGGGCTGTTGGCCGTGGCCGTGCCTGTGGTGTTGCGTTGCTCCGTCATCACCTGGTCGCTCCGATCGGGGTCGCGGCGTCGGATTCGGTGCGGGACTTCTTCTTCGGTGCACTGCGCCGGGCGGCCGCGGTCTGCGACCGCCGTTCGAGGTAGCTGGTCAGCAGCGAGACGGGGAAGGCGATCACGAAGTACATGGCCGCCGCCAGGCTCAGCACCTCCAGCGCCTTGTAGGACTGGGTGGCCAGGGTGTTGGCCTTGAACATCAGATCGGCCACCGCGATCGTCGACACCAGAGCGGTGTCCTTGAACATCGAGATGTTCAGCGACAGGATCACCGGGAGCTGCTGGCGCACGGCCTGCGGCAGGATGATGTAGCGCAGCCGTTGGATCGTGTTCAGACGCAGCATCTTCCCGGCCTCGATCTGCTCCACGGGCACCGCCTGGAAGCCGCTGCGGTATGCCTCGGCCATGAACGCGGTCAGATTCGCCGTCAGCGCGATGACCGCGGACGCGAAACCGGGAATGGTGACACCGGTGAGCGCGGGCAGCGCGAAGTAGATCCAGAACAGCTGCACGAGCATCGGGGTGCAGCGGAAGATCTCGATGTAGCCCTGCGCGATCCACCGCACAAGGTCGAACTCCGCCATCCGCGCCATCGCCACGGGGACCGCGAGGACCATGCTCAGTGCGATGGTCAGCGCCGCGATCTGCAGTGTCGTGACGAGTCCGCCGAGCAGCGTTGGGATCGAGGAGAAGACGAAGTTCCAGTCGACATCGTAGGAGGACATTCGTGGCTCACTTCTTCTGGAGGTCGCCGAGCTTGTCGATCGTGCGGTAGTTCACCTCGGCGTAGGCACGGTCCAGCGATCCGTTCGCCCGGGCGTTGTTGATCGCGATGTTGAGCGTGCGCATCGACTGCGGGTCGATGTCTCGCGGGACCCCGTAGGCGGAGTACGCGGAGTAGATCGGAGGATCCGGGACGACGATCTTGAAGGCCGGGTTGGCCTGCACCTGCGACACGGCAGTCGGCAGATCGGTGAACTCGGCGATTGCCCGGCCCGCCTGCACCGCCTGCAGCGCGTCGGTGTACTCGGCCAACTCCACAAGCTGCGCACCGGCCGCCCGCACCGCTGCTCCGGTCGCGCTGCCCTGTGCCGTCGCGACCGGTTGTCCCGCGGCCAGGATCGCAGCCGAGCTGTTCAGCGGGGACGAGGACGCAACGACGAACACCCCCTGGTACTCGTAGACCGGGTCGGTGAACTGGATCGACACGGCGCGCTGCAGAGTCTGGTCAAGATTGGCCGCCACGTCGTAGCGGTCCGCCTGCAGCCCGGCCACGATGTTGCTCCAGTCCGCCGGAACGGGCGTGAGCCGCACGCCGAGCTGTTCGGCCAGGTCCTGCAGCGGAATCAGATTGGGACCGCCGAGCACCCCGTTTCTCTCGTCGGTCATCGGCGGCGCGATGGCGACTCCCACGCGCAGCTCACCGCGCTGCCTGATCTTGTTCATCCACTGGTTGGCCTCGATCCCGTCGGCTGCGCCACCACCCCGGAATCCGGAACCGACCCACCCGCCCAGCACCGCCACGATGACGAGGGCGAGCACACCCAACGACTGCTTGGTTGACTTTTTCATCCGCTCCTCCGCGGGTCGGCAGACGCCACAGTGCGCCAGAAAACTGAAGATTGTTTGACAATCTTCAGTTGTGTGCGACATAGCGTGGTGTCTTGCCTCACAGACGTCAAGGCTGAACCGTTCAGGAGACGTTGCACGGCGCCGCCGGCACGCCTGGGCCGCACGGACCCGCACAACAGCGTGCCGCCCTCGCCGCGCGGTGAACCGTTACGAAAGACCCACGCGCTCCCGCGCGGACCGCACGGCACCAACCGCGCGCCGCACGTGCTCGCGGAATGCTTCGGTGTCCGGATGCGCGGGATTGCGTGGCCAGACCAGGTGCACGGTGACGGGATCGACATCAAGCACCGGCACGTACCGGACCCCCGGGTAGGGGTGGCTGTGCCGGGTTCCTTCCGCGGTGACGCCGACGGCGTCACCGGTGGCGATCACGGTGAGCCATTCGTCGACGTTGGCGACCTCGACCGTGCGGGGCCGCCGCTCCGGCGGCCACAGGGAGGCTGTGGTGGTGGCAGCTGTCGCGCAGAGGACCACCTGCCGGTCGGCGAGGTCGGCCAGCCGTACCGCGTCCGCATGGGCCAGCGGATCGGTGTCGGCCACGGCCGCCATGCGACGCTCGTGCAGCAGCGCGACCGCGTTGAACCCCGGCGGGGGCTGCGTGCGCAGGAAGGCGATGTCGATCTCGGCTCGGCGCAACGCGGCTTCGGGGTCGTCGCGGCGGTAGATGCGCACGGGAGAGTCGGGGTGCTCCTCGCGCCATTGCTGGAGCAGCGGCACCGTGAGGGCACCCAACGTCGCCCAGGCGAACCCGACCCGCAGCGGGCGAGGCCCGGCCTTGACTTCGGCGAGCGCGTCGTCGAGTTGGTTGAGCAGGCGACACGCGTGCTCCCACAGGCGCTGCCCGGCCTCCGTAAGCTCCAGGCGGCGGGTGGTGCGTTCGACGAGCCGGGTGCCGAGCCTGCCCTCGAGCTGGTCGAGGGTGCGCGACAGCGCGGGCTGGGAGATGTGCAGAGCCGCCGCCGCGCCGGTGATGGTGCCCTCGCGCCCGATCGCGGCCAGGGCACGCAGGTGCCGCAGCTCCACATTCATGACCGCCGATCATAGATGCACCACACTGGGCATTTCCGTTGCGCGGGAGCGGCCCATAGCGTCGCAGGCATGAGGATTCTCTTGATCGGTGCCACGGGCAGGCTCGGCACGGCGGTCAACGAGGCGTTGACCGGCCGGGGGCACCAGGTGCTCACCGTCGGGCGCTCCGCTGGCGATCTCAGGTACGACGTCGCCGATCCCGCTCAGGTCACCGCGCTGTACGACGAGGTCGGCGCGGTGGACGCGGTGGCCAGCGCCGCCGGCGACGTGCCCTACGGACGCGTCACGGAGCTGAAGCCGGAGGACTACGAGGCCGCGTTTCGCGGGAAGGTGCTCAGCCAGATCGAGTTGGTACGCCAGGGCACCTCGCGCATCGCCGAGCGCGGTTCGTTCACCGTCATCACCGGGGTGCTGGGCCGCGATCCCATCCCCACCGGTAGTGCGGCATCGATGGCCAACGGGGCGGTGGAGGCATTCGTGCGTGCGGCGGCGATCGAGATCGCCCCGCAGCGCATCAACGCCGTGAGCCCGACGGTCTTCACCGAGAGCATCGCGAAGTACGGGGACTTCTTCCCCGGCATCCAGCCGGTCGACGTCGCCCAGGTCGCCCTGGCCTACGTGCGTTCGATCGAAGGCGCCCAGACCGGCCAGATCTACTCCCTCGGCTGATCGTTTTCGCGCAGTTCAGGGGCCCGTCGCGTGTCACGGCGGGCCCCTGGCGCGTTCAGGAGCGGATTCCAGCGACTTCACGGCTGCTTCTTGACGGCTTCACACACCCGGCCGTAGTGTTCCAGCACACCTGCAGATTGTAAGACAATCTGCACTCAAGATCCCCCATCACCGGCGCAGCGAAGCGCTGTCAGGAGGTTCACCGCTGCCATGCGAATCATCGTCGTCGGAGCCGGTGTCGTGGGCCTGGCCAGCGCGTACCGGCTGGCCAGGAGCGGCTGCGAGGTCGAGCTCGTGGACGCGCGCAGTGCCGGAGCGGCGGCCTCGCACGGCAACGCCGCCAAGATCGCCCTCGCCGAAAGCGGCCCGGTCCCCGCGCCCGGCGTCATCCTGCAGTCCCTGCGGTGGATGCTGAAGCCGGACAGCCCGCTCTACGTCCGGCCCTCGCTCAACCCGAGCTTCGTCCGGTTCATGCTCGGCATGGCCCGGCACTGCACCGCCCGCGACTTCCGGCGCGGCCTGCAGACCCACCTGCGGTTGGCCGAGGGCACCATGGACCTGCTCGACGAGTGGGCCGCCGACGGCATCGCCTTCGAAATGCACAAGGCGGGTGTGCTCCTGGCCTTCGAGACGCGGGAGCGCTACGACGAGCAGCTCGGGTCGCTCGACATCTTCGAGCGCTTCGGCATGGTCCCCCAGCGGCTGCACGGGGCGGAGGTGCAGGCGTTCGAGCCCGCGCTGTCGGAGCGGATCCGGCACGGGCTGTTCTTCCCGGATGACCGGCAGGTGGAGCCCGACTCGCTCACCCGCGGTCTGCTCAAGCGCTGCCAGGAGCTGGGCGTGCGGATCCACGAGCACACCCCGGTCCGCCGCTTCGTCCGGCGCGGCGACGCCGTGACCGCTGTCGTCACCGACCGCGGCGAGTTCCGCGGCGACACGCTCGTGCTGGCCGCCGGGGTGTGGACCGGGAACCTCTCACGGCAACTGGGTGTGCCGTTGCCCATCCGGCCAGGCAAGGGCTACAGCATCGACTACTCCCCCGCGCCGATCCAGCTGCGCACCTCGCTGACGCTGGAGGACGCGCGCGTCGCGGTGACCCCGCTGGACGGCATGCTCCGCCTGGCCGGAACCATGGAATTCGGTGGCCTGGACGAGAAGATCAGCCCGCGCCGGGTCGCCGCGATCAAACGCGCCGCCACCGAAGCCTTCCCGGGCTGGGGCAACCCCGCCGGGGAAGCCAGCCCCTGGGCCGGACTGCGGCCCATGACCCCGGACGGGCTGCCCATCATCGGCCGCCTGCACCCCCTGACCAACGTGTTCGTCGCCTCCGGCCACGGAATGCTGGGCCTCACCCTCGCCCCCGCCACCGCCGAACTCGTCACCGACGCGATCCTCCGCCAGCGCTTCCCGGCCATCACCGAGGACGTCAGTCCTCGCCGCTTCACGCGCTGGTGAGTGCTCGGCATGGAGTCCTCTCCGATGTCGACCGCGTCGCGTCACGCCGAAGAGCTCATGCACGAAACCGAGAACAAGGAAGAGAACTGATGAGCGACCCCCAGTTCACCGGCATCCTCGCCGCCGTCGTCACGCCGCTGACCGCCGACGGGTCCGAAGTGGACGCCGATGGTGTGAAACGCCAGGCCGAGCACATCATCTCCGGCGGTATCCACGGGCTGGTCCCCGGCGGCAGCACCGGCGAGTTCACGACCTTGACCACGCAGGAGCGCAAGCGCGTCACCGAACTCTACGTCGAGGCCGCCGCCGGACGTGTCCCGGTCGTCGCCGGCACCGGGGCATTGAGCACCGCCGAGACCGTGGAGTTGAGCGTGCACGCCGAACAGGCGGGCGCCGCTGCTGTCATGGTGGTGCCGCCGTTCTACGAAGCCCCGACCTTCGAGGAACTGGTGGGCCACTACCGCGCGGTGTCGGACGCGATCAGCATCCCCGTGATGTACTACAACATCCCCACAGCAACCGGTGTCGACCTCAGGGCGGAACAACTCGCCCAGCTCGCACGGGAAGCCGGAATTGCGTCCTACAAGGACACCGGCGGGGACTTCCCGCGATTCACCGCTGTCCAGCAGCAGTACGCCGCCGACATCACCGCGCTCAACGGCTGGGACACCCTGACCTTCGCCGCACTCGCCGGCGGCGCCAAGGCGGGTGTGTGGGGCACCGCGAGCCTGATCCCGCAGCTGTGCGCCGAACTCTACGACGCGCTCGCGGTCCGCAACGACCTCGCCGCCGGGCGGGAGCTGTGGAGCAGGATCTTCCCGATCTGCCAGTTCCTGGAATCGCACAACTACGCCTGCGCCATCAAGACCGGGCTCGACCTGGTCGGCAACAGCGCCGGACCGGCCCGGCTCCCGGTCCTCCCGCTGGCACCGCAGTACCGCGAGGAGCTCCGCAACCTGCTCATCGCGGCGGGCGTCTCCGTGGCTGAGGACGGCGTGGCAGCATGACCAGCACGATCCACACCATCGACGTGCACGCCGAGGGTGAGCCCGGACGGGTGCTCATCGGCAGTCACCTGCACGTCAAGGGCGCGACGATGGCGGAGCGGCTGCGGTACTGCCGCGAACACCTCGACCCGCTGCGCCGCCTGCTGCTGCAGGAACCGCGCGGCTATCCGGGGCTGTGCGGCGTTCTCGTCCTGCCCCCGGCCGATCCGCGCGCCGACTTCGGACTGGTCGTGCTGGAACAGGGCGGTTTCCGGCCGATGTCGGGCAGCAACCTCATCTGCGCGGTCACGGCGCTGGTGGAAACCCAGTCGCTGCCGGTGCGCGAACCGGTCACCGAGCTCGTCGTGGACACCGCGGTCGGCCTGGTCCCGGTGCGTGTCGAGGTGTCCGGGGGCAAAGCCATCCGCGTCACGTTCGACAACGTGCCCGCCTTCGCGGTGGCCCTCGACCACGTGCTGGAGCTGCCCGAATACGGCCGGGTTCCGGTCGACATCGTCTTCGGCGGGCAGTTCTTCGTCCAGGCGCGGGCGGCGGACCTGGGCATCGAGCTCGACGCGTTGGCCGCCAAGCAGCTCACCCGCGCCGGCGCGGTGCTGCGCGCCGCTGCTCAGCAGCAGTTCCCGGTCAGCCATCCGGACAACCCCGACATCAACCAGGTGGCACTGACAATGATCCACGGCCCCTCACCGACACCCGGTACGTCGGGCCGCAACGCGGTCGTGCTGCCCAACGGCGAGGTCGACCTCGCCGACCCGGCCACCTGGACCGGCTCACTGGACCGATCCCCCTGCGGGACCGGAACATCCGGCCGGATGGCCGCCCTACACGCCCGCGGCGAGCTGGCGCTGAACACACCGTTCGTCCACGAAGGCATTCTCGGCACGACCTTCACCGGCACGCTGCGGGACACCACGAGGATCGGCGACCACGAAGCGGTGCTGCCCTCGATCAGCGGGCGTGGCTGGATCACCGGGTTCTCCCAGTTCGTCCTCCACGACACCGACCCGTTCCCCCAGGGCTACGTGCTCGGCGACCTGTGGGGGCCACAACCGCACGACGATGCCCCGCTCGAACCCACCACACTGGAGCGCTGATGACCAGCACCGGACAGCACTTCATCAACGGAAAGCGCCGCAGCGGCAGCTCCGAGGAGCGCTTCTCCGTCACCAACCCCGCAACCGGGGAGGTTCTGGCAGTCGACACGCGTGCCTCCGCCGACGACGTCGACGAAGCGGTACAGGCCGCACGCAAGGCATTCACCACGTGGTCACGCACACCTCCAGCCGAACGCTGCGACGCGATGCTGCGCTGGGCCGATCTCCTCCAGCAGCGCAGCGACGAACTGGCCGCGACCGAAAGCAGCAACGGCGGCAAGCCCATCAAGCTGGCTCGGGGCTTCGACGTTCCCGGCGTCATCGACAACGTGCGCTTCTTCGCCGGAGCCGCACGCAACCTGGAAGGCAAATCCTCCGGCGAGTACTCACCGGAGCACACCTCCACCATCCGGCGTGAACCGCTCGGCGTGGTGGGCTCCATCGCCCCCTGGAACTATCCGCTGCAGATGGCGGCGTGGAAGATCCTGCCCGCGGTGGCCGCGGGCAACACCATCGTGCTCAAACCGGCGGAGCTGACACCGCTGACGTCGGTGATGTTTGCCGAGGCCGCGCAGGAGGCCGGAATCCCCGACGGCGTCATCAACATCGTCACCGGCAGCGGCCGGGGAGCCGGTCATGCGCTGATCAGCCACCCGAACATCGCCATGGTGTCCTTCACCGGTTCGACCGCCGTAGGACGCGAGGTCGCGAAAACGGCAGCCGGGCAGGTCAAGCGCGTACACCTCGAGCTCGGCGGCAAAGCCCCCTTCGTGGTCTTCGACGACGCCGACCTGGAAGCGGCTGCCCGCGGTGCCGTCGCCGGTGCCCTCATCAACAGCGGTCAGGACTGCACCGCCGCCACCCGCGCCTACGTGCAGCGACCGCACTACGAGGCATTCGTCCACCGAGTCGCCGAGCTGATGACCGATGTGCGGCTCGGCCCGGTCGACGATCCGGACACCGATATGGGCTCGCTGATCTCCTTCCGGCAACGAGAGCACGTCGCGGGCATGGTCGAGCGTGCGCGAGCCGGTGGTGCGAAGGTCGTCTGCGGCGGGTACCTCCCCGACGGTCCACTGGCCCGGGGCGCCTACTACGCCCCGACGCTGATCATCGACGCACCGCAGGACTCGGAGATCGTCCAGCAGGAGATCTTCGGCCCGGTGCTGGTCTGCCTTCCGTTCGACACCGACGACGAAGCCATCCGGCTGGCCAACGACACTCCCTACGGGCTGGCCGCCTCGGCCTGGACCAGCAACGTCTTCCGGGCCCAGCGCGCCAGCAGGGAGATCCAGGCGGGATGCGTGTGGATCAACGACCACATCCCGATCATCAGCGAAATGCCCCACGGGGGCTACAAGGCATCGGGCTTCGGCAAGGACATGTCCACGTACTCCTTCGACGAGTACACCAACATCAAGCATGTCATGTCCGACATCACCGGCGACCAGCGAAAGTCCTGGCACAACCTGGTCTTCACCAGTCGCTGAACAGCCAGCACGAACCCACTGACGCGTGGGGCGGTCTCCTGGCCGGGAGACCGCCCCTGGACACCTCGGTCCACGGTCCGGAGAAGTCCTCACGCCCATGAGACCGGACCGCTGAATCCCCACAGGAAGATTCGTGAACACCATATCCGAACCATCCTCCGCATCGGGGAACCCCGATACGAAGCTCAAGCGCAACCTCGGTCTCTGGCAACTCACCCTGCTCGGAGTCAGCACGCAGATCGGGTCCGGCTGGCTGTTCGCCGTTCTCTCCTCGGCCGCCGTGGCGGGCCCGGCCGCGATCCTGTCGTGGATCATCGGCGCGATCATGATCCTGATCGTCTCGCTGCCCTGGATCGAGCTCGGCACCCTGTTTCCCCGTTCCGGCGGCATCGTCCGCTATCCAGCGCTCTCCCACGGGGTGCTCACCGGCTGGATCACGGGTTGGGGGTACTGGATCGGCACCGCCTGCCTGCCCGCGGTCGAAGCCCAGGCCACGCTGACCTACCTCGGCGGCAGCTTCCCCGAACTCGGTCTGGTACGCATGGAGAGCGGCACGACCGTCCTGGCCTGGCCGAACGGGATCCTCACCGGCATCGCCATCCTCGCGGTGTTCTTCGTGGTGAACCTCTTCGGTGTGAAGCTGCTCGCCAAGGTCAACACCTGGGTCACAATCTGGAAGATCGTCGTGCCGACGATCACGTTCGTGCTGCTGTTCTTCAGCTTCCGCGCCAGCAACCTCACCATCCGGAGTGGATTCTTCCCGACCGGGTCGAGCGGCATCGTGCACGCTCTGGTCATCGGCGGCATCGCTTTCGCCTACGTCGGCTCCCGCCAGGTGCTCGACTACGCCGGCGAAGCGCGCAACCCGGAGCGCACCATCCCGCTGGCCATCATCGGCTCGTGCCTCATCCCGATGGTCGTGTACCTGGGTCTGCAGTTCGGCTTTCTTGGCGCGCTCGACTGGGACAGCGCCGGCGTGGCTCCTGGTGACTGGTCCGCGCTGACCAGCAGCAACTGGGCATCGGCCCCGTTGTTCCAGGCGCTGGGCGCAGCAGGGTTCGGGGCTTTTGCCACCGTCCTGCTCATCGACGCCGCAGTCTCCCCCGCAGGCAACGGGTGGGTCACCTTTGGCGGCGCCGCTCGATCCTCGTTCGGCCTCGGCGTCGACGGCTACGCCCCCAGCGCACTGGCCAAGGTGAACAGGTTCGGCACGCCCTGGGTGTCCCTGCTGCTCGCCCTGGTCGTCAGCGCGCTGTTCATGCTGCCGTTCCCGAGCTGGTACCAGCTGGTTTCCGTGGTCTCGGCGGCATTGGTCCTGAGCTACCTGATGGGCAGCCCCATCGCACACGTCCTGCGCCGCACAGCACCGCACGCACCTCGTACCTGGCGCCTACCGGCCGTGGGCTTCTGGGCTCCCGTCGGGTACCTCGCCGGGCTTTTCATCATCTACGCCACGGGATTCAGCTCGCTGGTCCAGCTGCTCGTCATCACCTTCGCCGGCCTCGTCATCTACGGCGCCTACACCGCGGTCCGCACCGGCTGGATCCGCGGCAGCGTCGGCTGGGCGCTCTCCGCGGCCTTCCTCGCCGCATGGATCTTCATCAACGCCCGCGGCGGCTGGTTCATGAACATCACCGAGACCCAGCGCCCCGGAAGCTGGGACTTCCCCTGGTACGTCGCAGCCATCGCGGTGACCCTGGCGCTCTACCTGATCGCGCTGAGAGCGTTCAGCACCGTCGAGGGCCGCAAGCACCTCGACGCCGGGATCTGGCTGATCACCACACTCCTCGCAGTCCTGACGCTCTCCTACTACGGCGAGTTCGGCCCGCTGGCCGCACCGCTGCTGCCAGATCCCTACGACCTGTGCGCCCTCGTCGTGATCGCAATGGTCAGCTACCGGTGGTCTGTCCATAGTGGATTCCGCACCGATCAACTCGACCGCGCCCTGGACGACGACACCGCCCACGATGGTGTGATGCCGAGGCTCTGAACGCCGGGCTGCCGGGGCCAGGCGAAGGACACCGCAGCAGACCAGCAGCCCGTCGTTCGAGTGCGTCGCCGCCCCACGGGAGCACCGAGGGGCGGCGACACCAACGGCTCATCGAGGGTCAGGAATTGTGCTCGCCGAGTTGGTGTTTGACCCACTCGTGGAAGACAGCGATGTGGTGCTCGCTGGGCACGAACACCCCGCCCTCGGCATAGGCACGCGAGTCCATCGCCAACTGGCAGCGCTCACACGCCTCAA
>NZ_BMMT01000015.1 GCF_014646075.1 Saccharopolyspora thermophila | reverse complement strand
GCCCGCCGACGCTGCGACGTCCTGTTCGCCATGCTCCGCAACAAGACCCTCTACCAGCCAACCCGCCCCACAACCCAACCCCCGGCACCCCCAGCCGCCGCTTGACAAAACCATAGGAACACCCCCCGCGAGACACCGCGGCAGGTCGGCCTGCGCACGCTGTGGGAGGGCGTCGCGGTGGGCATGGCGTACCCGAAGAGGTTCGTCTGGGCCGACCAACCGCCGAGCACGCGCTGCGAGATGGTCAGTCGAGGACCGCCAGGGCGTCGATCTCGACCAGGAGCCCCTTCGGGAGTCCCACGTAGACGGTGGTGCGAGCCGGGAACGGTTCGCCGACCACTCGGGCGTAGGTCTCGTTCATCTCCGCGAAGTGCGCCGTGTCGGTCAGATACACGCGCAGCATCAGCACGTCCTCCAGGGAGCCTCCTTCGGCTTCCAGGACGGCGATGACGTTGCGCAGGCACTGCTCGGTCTGCTCGGCCACGCCGCCCTCGACGAGCCGGCCGGTCTCCGGGCTCACCGCGGTCTGGCCCGAGACCTGCAGGATGTTGCCCTTGCGGATGCCCTGCGACAGCGGGATGTCCGCCGGCGGCTTCGGGGCCCTGTCGGTGCTGACCACGATCCTGGCCATCGGTTTTCCTTCCTAGTGCGAGTGGTGGTTCCGGGGTGGACGTTGCCACCCCAGTTCGGTGGACACCTCGGCGGCGGTGCGCAGCACGTCGTCGACGAGGCGGAGCAGGCCGTCGAGGTCCAGCAGCACCTTGGGCACCGACAGCGACACGGCCGCGACGACGTCACCGCGGTGGTTGCGGATCGGCGCACCGACGCAGTGGATGAAGTCCTCGTGCTCGCCGCGGTCCACGGCGTAGCCCCGGGCGCGCACCCGGTCCAGTTCGGCGAGGAACACCTCGGCGGAGTCGAGGGTGTTGGCGGTCAGCTTCGGGTACGCGAGCCGTTCGGCGAACTGCCGCCGCTGCTGCGCGGGCCAGTCCGCGACCAGCGCCTTGCCGACGGCGGTGCAGTGCACGGGGGCGCGGCGGCCGATGCGGGAGTACATCCGCACCGGGTGCTTGCTGTCCACCTTGTCGATGTAGACGACCTGGTCGTCCTCCAGGATCGCCAGGTGCACGGTGTGCCCGCTGAGCTCGCCCAGCTCGACGAGGTGACGGCGGGCGACGCCGCGTACGTCCAGGTCCTCCAGCGCCTGGTGGGCGAGGTCGAACAGGGCGCTGCCCAGGCGGTAGTGGTGCACGTCCTCGCGCCGGACGAAGCGACCCGCCTCCAGGGTGCGCAGCAGGCGCATCGCGGTGGACTTGTGCACACCGAGGAGCTGCGCGAGCTGGTCGAGCGTACGGGGGCCAGCGGCCAGCGCGGTCAGCATGGCCAGGCCGCGTTTGAGGCTTTGGCTCACCCGGTTCTCCGTCCGTTGACGCGCTGCGCGGCGAATGGTACACACCTGTCCGGCACTTTATGCAACCAGCGTTGCATTTTAAGCAATAGGAGGCTCCGTGTCGGTACGGGGGATCGACACCGCGGCGGTGCGCGCGTTGCACGACGAACGCATCGACTGGCGTTTCAAGGGCATGCCGACGGCGTCGTTCGGCAGCACCGTCGGCGAGTTCCTCGCCCAGCGCCCGAAGCTGTTCGAGGCGGGCTTCGTCGGGCCGGTGCTCACACTCGACCGGGCCGCGATGGAGCACAACCTGCGCACGATGGCGCAGTGGTGCGCGCGGCACGGCCTCCAGCTCGCGCCGCACGGCAAGACCACCATGGCCCCGCAGCTGTTCCAGTGGCAGCTCGACCACGGCGCGTGGGGCATCACCGCGGCCAACGCCAGCCAGCTGCGGGTGTACCGCGCGTTCGGCGTCGAGCGGATCCTGCTGGCCAACCAGCTGGTGGACCCGGCCGCGCTGCGCTGGCTCGCCGCGGAGCTCGCCGCGCACCCGGAGTTCTCCGTCAGCTGCTTCGTCGACTCGCTGCGCGGCGTGGAGTTGATGACCGACGCGCTGGGCAGCCCGTCCCGGCCGGTCGATGTCCTGGTGGAGGTGGGTGCCGAGGGCGCCCGCACGGGCGCGCGCACCCTCGCGGAGGCGCGGGAGATCGCCGACGCGGTGGCGAAGTCCCCGGCGCTGCGCCTGGTCGGCGTCGCCGGCTACGAAGGCGCGGTCTCCCATGACGTCGACACCGCCTCGCTGTCCGTTGTGGACAGCTATCTGCAGCAGGTGCGGAACCTGGTGGTCGAACTCGCCGACGCAGGTTACTTCGCCGGGCTGGACGAGGTGATCGTGACCTCCGGCGGCAGCGCGTACTTCGACCAGGTCGCCGAGGCGCTGACCGCGGGCTGGCCCGAGGGCCTGCCGGTGGTGCCGGTGCTGCGCAGCGGTGGCTACCTGCTGCACGACGACGGCTTCTACCGGGTCCGGTCGCCGTTCAGCCGGGAACACCGGCTGGCGGGTGAGGAAGCGCCGTTCCGCCCCGCGATGCGCATCTGGGCGCAGGTCACCTCACGTCCCGAACCGGGGTTGGCGCTGCTGACCATGGGCCGCCGTGACGTGTCGTTCGACCTGGGGCTGCCGGAACCGCAGGTGATCCGCGGCGCCGACGGGCGGACCCGGGAGCTCGCCACGGGCTCGTGCCACGTCAGGGCGCTGGCCGACCAGCACGCGTTCCTGGCGCTCGACGGCGCTGACCCGCAGGTTGGCGACTGGATGGGCTTCGGCCTCTCCCACCCCTGCACGGTGTTCGACAAGTGGACGCTGATTCCCGTGGTGGACGGCGACGTGGTGGTCGACCTGGTGCGCACCTACTTCTGACGGGAGGCGGCACTGTGGACATCGTGGTCCGCGCCGCCCTCACCTTCCACGGCTGACCGCGGCACGCTCCGCCACCCTCCGGGGGACGGTGTCTGCCGTCATGCCTCGGGATTCCACCAGGTGCGGCAGAGGAGCGCGTCGGGTTCCTTCGCCGGGGAATCCAGGCGGGCGCTCCACGCCACTCCCGCGATGTACTCGCCGTCCGCGCACTGGCCCTTGTGGCGGCCCTCGGCGAAGTCGCCGCCGCGCGGATCCGGTGGGCGGGCGTCTTCTCGGTCGAACCACACCACGCGGCCCGCCGAGCCGACCTGCTCGGCGCCCCTGCCGCACAGCGCCGACGACAGGTCGCCGCCGCGCACCGCGTAGCCGATGACGAAGGAGTCCGGCGGGCACTGGAACTTCGTGAACCCGGGCGCCCAGTCCTCGGTGACGTGCCGCTCGTCGCGCACCACCTGGTAGCCCGCGGTCCAGTCCGCGACCGCACCGGAGTCGCTGCACAGCCCGCGGGAGCCGGTGTGGCTCAGGCCGACCAGCCGCAGCCCGTCCGGGCAGACGGCCTTGCGCGCGCCCGGGTCCCAGTCCGGTTCGCGGCGCATCCGGGCAGACTGGACGTAATCCGCGTGGTCCACGGCGAGCATCCGCCACGATGCGGTGGGATGTGCGCTGCCTGCCTTGGCGTCGACGAGCCGGTGCCACGCCGCGGCGCGCCAGTCGTCGCCGTCGTCGAGGAACATGCGGTTGCCCGCGCGGTCCCAGTGCACCAGGGCCCAGCCGTTGCCCTGCCGGTTCTCATGCCAGCCGACCAGCGGCCAGTAGGCGAAGTCGGTGTCGGTGCTGATCAGGAAGTCGACGAAGTTCTCGAACCAGGCGCGCGTCTTCGGGTCCTGCTCGTCGCGCCCGCCCACGCCGAACTCGCTGCCCCACAGCGGCGCGGTGAAGTGCTGCCCTTCCTCGGTCACGAAGAACGCCTGCCGGCGCAGCACCTTGTACAGCTGCTCGCGGTCAGGTCCTGGTAGCGCGGGTCGTGCGTCTCGCCGGGACCCGTTGCGCCGCTGTGGTTCGGTCCGGTGTAGCCGTAGAAGTGCGCCGAGTAGACCAGTTTTCCGGAGCTGACGAGCGTGTGCGACAGGGTCCGCGCGGGTGCCAGCGTCGGCCGCCCGTGTGGCAGCCCGTCCACCGGGATGCCGACCCAGTTGATCCCCTCGATGATGATCAGCAGGTTCGGATTGGCCTCGGTGAGGATGCGGTCCCCGGCGCGCTGCGCTGCGGCGAACCAGTCGCGCTCGTCGCCGCTGCCCCAGTTCGGGTCCGCGCCTACGGCAGCCCGGCAGATGAACACCGTCCTCGAAGGACGCTGAATGACCGCGCTGCTCTACCGGTAAGGCGCAGGACCTCGAACTTCTTCCGCAGTAGCCGCGAGGAGACGCCTTCGAGGCTGTTGACCAGCTTCGATACGGCGACTTTCGGTGAAGCAGGAACCCACCGGAACGCGCACGTCGCGTAGTAGAAATCTCCCGCCTTCAGGCAGGAGAGGACGTCAACTGGCACCGCTGGTCTGCTGCTGGTCGGCATGATGGGCTATCCGCTGTACCAGCTGGTGCCGATCTCGCTCCACGAGTACGGGCAGGCGCAGGTTTCCGCCGGCGCACCGGTGGCAGACCCGCCCCGGAGTCCCCGGCCGACCGAGGTGACCACCCGGGCCGCGGCACGACGTCGCGGAATCCGTGCACCGCGCCGGACCCTGGCGGACCTCTACGGTTCCGCCGACGTGGAGCCGGGCCCTGTGGCGGTCAGCTCTCGGCGAGGACCGGGGCGAGGAAGCGTCCCGTGTAGCTCTCGTCGATCTCCGCCAGCTCCTCCGGGGTGCCCTCGGCGACCAGGGTGCCGCCGCCGGAACCGCCCTCCGGGCCCATGTCCAGGACCCAGTCCGCGGTCTTGATGACGTCAAGGTTGTGCTCGATGACGATCACCGTGTTCCCCTTGTCCACCAGGCCGTTGATCACGCCGAGTAGCTTGCGGATGTCCTCGAAGTGCAGGCCGGTGGTCGGTTCGTCGAGGATGTACACCGTCTTGCCGGTGGAGCGCTTCTGCAGCTCGCTGGCCAGCTTCACGCGCTGCGCCTCACCACCGGACAGCGTCGGCGCGGGCTGGCCCAGCCGGACGTAGCCCAGCCCGACGTCGACCAGGGTCTTCAGGTGCCGGTGGATGGCGGTGATCGGCTCGAAGAACCGCGCCGCCTCCTCGATCGGCATGTCGAGGACCTCGGCGATCGTCCTGCCCTTGTAGTGCACCTCGAGGGTCTCCCGGTTGTACCGGGCGCCCTTGCACACCTCGCACGGCACGTACACGTCCGGCAGGAAGTTCATCTCGATCTTCAGCGTGCCGTCGCCGGCGCACGCCTCGCACCGGCCGCCCTTGACGTTGAACGAGAACCGGCCCGGCTGGTAGCCGCGCACCTTCGCCTCGGTGGTGGCCGCGAACAACTTGCGGATGTGGTCGAACACCCCGGTGTAGGTGGCCGGGTTCGACCGCGGGGTGCGGCCGATCGGCGACTGGTCGACCTGCACCAGCTTGTCCACGTGCTCCAGGCCCTTGACCCGGGTGTGCCGCCCGGGCACCTGGCGGGCGCCGTTGAGCTTGTTCGCCAGCACCGCGGCCAAAATGTCGTTGACCAGCGTCGACTTGCCGGACCCGGACACGCCGGTGACCGCCACCAGGCAGCCCAGCGGGAACGACACGTCGATCTTGCGCAGGTTGTGCTCGCGCGCGCCGACCACGGTCAACTGCCGCTTGCGGTCCCGCGGCCGCCGCACCTGCGGCACCGCGATTCGCCTGCGCCGCGCCAGGTAGTCGCCGGTCAGCGACTTCTCGTTCTCCAGCAGGTCCTTGTATGGTCCACTGTGGACCACCTGGCCACCGTGCTCGCCCGCGCCCGGCCCGATGTCGACGATCCAGTCCGCGCTGCGCACCGTGTCCTCGTCGTGCTCGACGACGATCAGTGTGTTGCCCAGGTCCCGCAGTCGGCTCAATGTCTCCAGCAGTCGGTGGTTGTCGCGCTGGTGCAGCCCGATCGACGGCTCGTCCAGCACGTACAGCACGCCCACCAGGCCGGAACCGATCTGGGTGGCCAGCCGGATGCGCTGTGCCTCCCCGCCGGACAGCGTCCCCGCCGGGCGGTCCAGCGACAGGTACTCCAGGCCCACGTCGAGCAGGAAGCCCAGCCGGGCCTGTACCTCCTTGAGCACCGGCCCGGCGATCATCTGTTCCCGCGGCCCCAGCTCCAGCCCGCCGAGGAACTCCGCGCACTCGCGCACGCTCAATGCGCAGACCTGGGCGATGGACAGCTCGCCGAACTCCGTGTTGGTCATCGTCACGGCGAGAACCTCGGGCTTGAGCCGAGCGCCGTCGCAGGCCGGGCACGGCACGTCCCGCATGTAGCCCTCGTACTTCTCCCGGGCGTAGTCGGACTCGGTCTGCTCCAGCCGCCGCTCCAGGAACGGGATGACGCCCTCGTAGTTCGCGTAGTACGAGCGGGTGCGCCCGTAGCGGTTCCGGTACCGCACGTGCACCTGGTCGTTGGTGCCGTGCAGCACCGCCTTCTTGACCTTGGTGGGCAGCTGCCGCCACGGGGTGTCCATGCGGAACCCGATGGCCTCCGACAGCGAGGTGAGCAGCCTGGTGAAGTACTCCGCGGTGTGCCCGCCCGCCCACGGCGCGATCGCGCCCTCGGCCAGCGACAGGTCCTCGTCGGGCACCACCAGCTCCGGGTCGACCTCCTTACGGATGCCCAGGCCCGCGCAGTCCGGGCAGGCGCCGTAGGGCGAGTTGAAGGAGAACGACCGCGGCTCCAGCTCGTCCACCCCGAGCGGGTGGCCGTTGGGGCAGGCCAGGTTCTCGGAGAACTTCCGCTCCCGGTTCGGGTCGTTCTCGTCGAGCTCGATGAACTCGATCAGCACCAGTCCGTCGGCCAGCCGCAGCGCGGTCTCCACCGAGTCGGTCAGCCGCTGCTTGGCGCTGGCCTTGACGGTGAGCCGGTCCACGACCACCGCGATGTCGTGCTTCTCCTGCTTCTTCAGCTTCGGCGGCGCGTCCAGGCCGTAGACCACGCCGTCGACGCGGACGCGCGCGTAGCCCTGCGACTGCAGCTGCGCGAACAGGTCGACGTACTCGCCCTTGCGGCCGCGCACCACCGGCGCCAGCACCTGGAACCTGGTGCGCTGCGGCATCTCCAGCACCTGGTCGACGATCTGCTGCGGCGTCTGCTTGCTGATCGCCTCCCCGCAGGTCGGGCAGTGCGGTTTGCCCGCCCGCGCGTACAGCAGGCGCAGGTAGTCGTAGACCTCGGTGATGGTGCCCACGGTGGACCGCGGGTTGCGGCTGGTGGACTTCTGGTCGATCGACACCGCCGGGGACAGGCCCTCGATGAAGTCGACGTCGGGCTTGTCCATCTGGCCGAGGAACTGCCGGGCGTAAGCGGACAGCGACTCCACGTAGCGGCGCTGCCCCTCGGCGAAGATCGTGTCGAAGGCCAGGCTCGACTTCCCGGAGCCGGACAGCCCGGTGAACACGATGAGGCTGTCCCGGGGCAGGTCGAGATCGATCCCGCGCAGATTGTGCTCACGGGCGCCGCGGACGACGAGGCGGTCAGCCACTGTGATCCCTTCGGAAGTTCTGGTGTTGACGTGGACGCGCGCCGCTGCGGGCCGTGGATCCCGGGCATCGGCAGGTCGCGACGTCGCGCGCCCATGCTATGCCCGGGCACCGACAGTCCCGACAGCCCGCGTCCCGGGCTCGGCGCGAACCGCTCCCGCCTGATTCGTCCGGGTGTGTGCGCAGCGTCGACCGCCGCTGTTGTCGACGATACGCACATTCCCCCAGAATGGGCACTGTCGCCCGTGTGGCCTGCGCAATTAAGCTCAGTACCTCATCGTCGCGCACCGCGCGGACTCCCCCTGATCACGCGAGGTAGACCGATGGCTGACATCGCTCTGGGGACCGGCGCCCAGGCCACACCCACCGACCCGACGACCGCCCAGCTGACCCAGCACGTGGAGCTCCAGCTCGCCGCAATCGAGCGCGCCACGCAACGGCTGCTCGCCACCGTCGAGAGCCTCGACGATCTGTCCGTACGGCAGCCGAGCCTGCTGCCCGGCTGGAGCCGCGCGCACGTGATCTCACACCTGGCGCGCCACGCCGACGCCTTCTCCAACCTGCTGATCTGGGCACGGACCGGCATCGAACACCCGATGTATGCCAGCGGCGACGACCGCGACGACGCGATCGCCGAGGGAGCCACGCGCAGCCACCGGCTGCTGCTGGAGGACCTGACCGCATCCTGCGGGCGCTTCGCGTACGCGACACGCACGCTGCCCGCCGCCGCGTGGACGGCCGAGATCGCCGACGCGGTCGGCGATCCGATGCCCGCGCACCACATGCTGCGGCTGCGCCTGCTGGAGGTGTGGGTGCACCTGGTCGACCTCGACCACGACGTGGACTTCACCGACCTGCCGCCGACCGACCTGGAGCAGCTGCTGGAGGACGTCGTGCAGCAGTTCGGTGGGCGACCGGACGTCCCCGCGCTGTCGGTGGAGGTCGACTTCGGCGATCACCGGCGCACCTGGGAGCTGCGCGGCACCACGTCCCGGCCGAGCCGGGTCAGCGGAGCGCCCGGCCCGATGCTCGGGTGGCTGCTGGGCCGCTCGGGCCCGCAGGAGCTGCAGGGCGAGGCTCCCGAACTGCCGGAGTGGTTGTAGCGGGACCACTGGGCGGGCGGCGCTCCCGAGCTGCACGACCCCGCCGAACGCGCGACCCTGGCGAGTGACATCCATCCGAGGTAGTGAGGGGGCGCTCGAGATGTCCACTCCCCAGTCCGGTCCCGAACAGCCGCGGGCCGAAGCGAGAGCAACGCAGCAGGAGAGGGCCGAGACCAGGGCCCCGGAGGAGCAGCGGGCGTGGGCGATGGCACCCGCACCCGGAGTTCCGGGCATGTCCGGGTGGCTCGCGTTCGCGGGCACGATCATCGGCCTGGTCGGCGTGTTCAACCTGATCAGCGGTTTCACCTCGTTGTTCCGACCTGACTACTACCTGGTCGCGGAGGGCAACCTGCTGGTGTTCAACTACACCGCCTGGGCCGGAATCTGGCTGGCGATCGGTGCCCTGCAGGTCATCGTCGGCGTCGGCTGCCTGGCCGGGCAGGAGTGGGCCCGGGTGGTCGGCGTCGTGCTGGCCGGGGTGTCGGCGATCGGCCACCTGGCGTTCCTGAACACCTTCCCGCTGTGGTCGCTGGCGGTGATCGCGATGTCGGTGCTGGTGATCTACGGACTCGTCGTGCCGCCCAAGGGTGCGACCGGCTGGCAGCGCGCCCGCTCGTGATCGGACGTTAGGCTCGCCGCGTGGAGCTGCAAGTTGATTACACCGGGCACGTCGAGCCGGGCGGTGCCCCGGCTCGACGCGAACTCGACGCGCTGACCATCACCAAGATCTCGGTCGGCCCGATGGACAACAACGCCTACCTGCTGGTGTGCCGCCGCACCGGGGACGCGCTGCTCATCGACGCCGCCAACGACGCGGAGCGGCTGGCCGACCTGCTGGGCCACGACGAGCAGCGCCCCCGCCTGCGCACCATCGTGACCACCCACCAGCACGCCGACCACTGGCAGGCGCTGGGCGCGGTGGCCGGCCAGACCGGCTGCTTCACGGTGGCGCACCCGGCGGACGCCGGGGCGCTGCCGGTGCCGCCGGACCGGCTGGTGGAGCACGGCGACACCATCGAGGTCGGCGAGTCCCAGCTGACGGTGATCCACCTGCGCGGACACACACCGGGCTCGATCGCCCTGCTCTACCGCGACCCGAACGGGCACCCGCACCTGTTCACCGGCGACTCGCTGTTCCCCGGCGGGGTTGGCAAGACGACGTCGCCGGAGAACTTCCGGTCGCTGATCGACGACGTGGAGAACCGGATCTTCGCCGAACTGCCCGACGACACCTGGTTCTACCCGGGCCACGGCGACGACTCGACGCTCGGCGCGGAGCGCCCCAAGCTCGCCGAGTGGCGGGAACGGGGCTGGTGACCGACCTCGACGGCGTCGTCGCCGTGCGGGTGCACGACCTGCTCGGCCGCGGGTGACCTTCGCGGGCGTGTTCGTGTCCCTCGGCGCCACGAACACGCCCGCACCGAGCGCCGACGCTGCACGGGCAGCGGGATCGCCACCGGCATACCCTGGCGGCGGGACGGCCGGTGGGACGGGGTGCGATCATGGGCGACTCGATCACGATCGACGTCGGGGGCACCGAGGTGTCGGTGTCGCACCCCGACAAGGTGTACTTCGCCCAGCGCGGCGAGACCAAGCTCGACCTGATCCGCTACTACCAGGCCGTGGCCGGGCCGCTGCTCGGCACACTGCAGGGGCGTCCGCTGCTGCTGGAGCGCCACCCCGACGGCGCGGGCGGCAAGTCCTTCTTCCAGAAGCGGGTGCCGAAGTCCGCCCCGTCGTGGCTGCGCACCACCGTGGTCGCCACGCCCAACGGCACCACCAGCGACGCCCTGGTGGCCGCCGATCTGGCGCACGTCATCTGGGCGGTCAACCTGGGCTGCCTGGGCTTCCACGTGTGGCCCTACCACGCCGACACGCCGGAGGTCACCGACGAGCTGCGGGTGGACCTCGACCCCTCGCCCGGGGTCCGGTTCCCGCAGGTCCTCGCGGCCGCCGCGCTGACCCGGCAGCTGCTGGCCGAGGACGGCATCGAGGCGCACGTGAAGACGTCCGGGTCGCGCGGCCTGCATGTGTACGTGTCGCTGCAGCCGCGGTGGAACAGCTACGAGGTGCGCGCGGCGGCGGTGGCACTGGCCCGCGAGCTGGAGCGCCGCCACCCCGACCTGATCACCGCCCAGTGGTGGAAGGAGGAACGCGGCCGGCGGGTGTTCGTCGACTTCAACCAGAACGCCCCGCACAAGACCGTGTTCGGGGCCTGGTGCGTCCGCCCGCGACCGGGTGGGCAGGTGTCGACGCCCATCGGGTGGGACGAACTGGAGTCGGTCGAGCCGGACGCGTTGACCATCGCGACCGTGCCCGGGCGGGTCGCCGAGCGCGGCGACCCGTGGGCCGACCGACGGCCGCAGTCGATCGACCCGCTGCTGGAGCGCTCGCGCCGGGACCTGGCCGCTGGGCTGCAGGACGCGCCGTGGCCGCCGGTCTACCCGAAGCAGCCCGGGGAACCGCCGCGGGTGGCGCCCAGCCGCGCGAAGCGCACCTGACCGGCTGCGAACCCGTGGTCACCTGCCGGAACCCCGGACGCAGGGGGCGTCGTCACGAGGTCCTCCTTCCGTCGACAATGGCCAATCGCACGGCGCCGACGAGTCCCAGCACGAGGAACACCGCGGTCGCGAGGCAGGCGTAGCGGGTGGCATCGCCGAACGCCTCGACCACCGCCGGAGCCAGCGTCGGGTCCGTCTCACGGAGGCGACCGATCAGCGCCCCGGCCGACGCGCGGGTCGCCTCGGCCACCTGCTGCGCGACCGGCGGCGGGACGTGCACGGCTTCGAGCGCGGACACGACGGTGCCAGCCAGCCCCAGCGACAGCACCGCACCAGCGATCGCGGTACCGAGCGCCGCGCCGAACTGGCGCACCGCGCTCTGCGCCGCCGCGGCCTGCCCGGACCGGTCCACCGGGACGTCCACCAGGGTGGTGCCGGTCAGCTGCGCCGACGCCAACCCCAGCCCGGCACCGTAGATCACCAGCGGTAGCGCCACCAGGCCCGGTGCCAGGTCCGGTCGGAGCGCGGCGGCCAGCGCCACCGCCCCCGCGACCTCCAACGCCAGCCCGACCACGACGACCTTCGCCGGACCTGACCGGGCCGCCAGGTGCCGCGCGCCCGCCCCGGCGACGAACGCCCCGACCGCCATCGCGGCCAGCACCATCCCGGCCGCCAACGTGCCCAGCGCCAGCACGTTCACCAGAAACAGCGGCAGCGCGAACAGCAGGCCGAACTCGCCGACCGCGACGGCCAGCACCGTCACCGTGCCCCAGCGGAAGGTCGGCACGGTGAACAGGCCGGGATCCAGCAGCACGCTTCGGCCGGTGCGCACCCGGCGCCGCTCCCACAGCACGAACCCCGCCAGGGCGAGCAGCCCGAGCGCGGCGACCGGTACCACGATCGACACCGGGGCGCTCCTCGGCCAGGTCAACCCGAACGCGGTGAGGTCGTTGACCGGCCGCCACCAGCCCAGCGCGGCACCCTCGATCACCGCGAAGACGACCGCGCCGCAGCCGACCGCGCTGAGCAGCAGGCCCGCGGCATCCGGGCCCGCCTCCACCTTCGAGGCACGGGTCTGCGGCACCACCACCCGCGCGCTGACCAGCACGACCAGGGCGATCGGCAGGTTGATCAGAAAGATCCACCGCCAGCCGATCCGCCCCGCCAGCCAGCCGCCCAGCAGCGGCCCGACGGCCGCCATCCCGGAGATCACCGAGCCCCAGATCGCGAAGGCGATCACCCGGTCCCGGCCGCGGAACACCGCGTTCACCGTGGACAGCGCGGCGGGCAGCACCGCGGCACCGCCGATGCCCTGCACCAGGCGGGCACCGATCAGTCCGCCGGTGGTCTCGGCGAGACCGGCGAGCAGGCTGCCGAGCGCGAACACCACGACACCGGCGGTGAACAGCCGGCGGCGCCCCCACCGGTCCCCCAGGCCGCCCGCACCCAGCAGCAGCGCCGCGAACACCACCGAGTACAGGCTGTTCGTCCACTGCGCGTCGCTGATGTCCAGCGACAGGTCCGCGATGATCGCGGGCAGCGCCACCCCGACCGCGGTGCCGTCCACGACCACCAGCGACAGCCCGGTCGCGAGCACCGCCAGCGCCAACCACCGCGCGTGTGTGGCACCGCCAGCCGGGCCCCGCCGGTGAACCCGGTGATCGTGCTGAACTCGCGGTGGAGCAGGTTCCCCGGCCAACCCGAGCCGCAGCTTCTTCATCGCCGATGCGTTCCCTTCTGCAGCGAGGCGTTCCGCCGCAACGACTGTCCGACGTGGAGGGCCCACGGCACATCGCCTTCCGGGTGGGTCACCCCCACCCGAAGGGCGCACCGGCAATTCAACCGTTCGACCGATGCGCCGCTGCACCCACCCGCCCACCCAGACGAGCCCCGTCGGGGTTCCGCCCGGTGTGTGGCGAGGTCGACGTTGACCGCACCTGACCGAACCTGCATGATCCGTCGGGGCCGCCCGACCCAACAATCCTTTGTGGACACAGGCGCAACCGGAAAAACAGGCAGAACAGGAACATTCGCGGGACAAATCGGATTACGGGAACGAATCTCGTTCGTAGCGAAGCGAGTCTTGCTCCGACCGATTTCTCCGCGTTCAGGCGGATCGTCCGGCCGGAAACCACGAAGGCGAAATCACCATACTGTATACTGCATGCAGTTTTTGGCGCGACGGGCGAGATCCCCGGCCTGACGCGTGTTCCCCGCGCACGGAGGTGACGTGTCGATGGACTACCCCGGGTGGGTCTGGGCCGCGACCCTGGCGGGCCTGACCGCGTTGATCGCGGCCGACCTGATGCTCGTCGGACGGCGACCGCACGCGGTCGGCGTCCGGGAGGCCAGCCTGTGGGTGGTGTGCTACGTGGGGCTCGCGGCCCTGTTCGGCGCCCTGCTGCTCGCCTTCGCCGACCCCACCAGCGGCGCCGAGTTCTTCGCGGGCTACGTCACCGAGTACAGCCTGTCGATCGACAACCTGTTCGTCTTCGTGATCATCATGTCGCGCTTCGCCGTGCCGAAGGAGCACCAGCACCGGGTGCTGTTCATCGGTATCGTGCTGTCGCTCGTTCTGCGCGCGGTGTGCATCGCGGCCGGAGTGGCCGTGCTCAACGCCTTCAACTGGGTCTTCTACGTCTTCGGCGCGTTCCTCATCTACACGGCGATCAAGGTCGCCAGGGACGACGGCGGCGAACCGGAGAACCCGGACAACGCCGTCACCCGCGCCCTCCAGCGTGTGCTGCCCACCACCGACACCTATGACGGCGGCAAGCTGGTCACGCGGGTGGCCGGCCGGCGGATGTTCACACCGATGATCGTGGTGGTCGTCGCCCTCGGCCTGGCGAACGTGATCTTCGCGCTGGACTCGATGCCCGCGATCTTCGGGCTCACCCAGGACGGCTTCATCATCTTCACCGCCAACGCGTTCGCCCTGATGGGCCTGCGGCAGCTGTACTTCGTCATCGGCGGCCTGCTCGACCGCCTCGTCTACCTGAGCTACGGCCTGGCGGTCGTCCTCGGCTTCATCGGGCTCAAGCTGATCGTGGAGGCGCTGCACGGTTCGCACATCGACGAGATCCGCCTCGTGATCCCCGACATCGGCATCGCGACGTCGCTGGGCTTCATCGTGCTGACGCTCGCGGTGACGACGGTCGCGAGCCTGCTGCGCTCCCGCGCGAACGCGAAGAAGGCGCCGGAAGCGGAGCAGCGCGAACCCGCGGCCGCCGACCACTCGTCCTGACGGTCACCGGGTGGACGCTGCCGCACGGCAGCGCGACACCCTTGGCCCACCCACCGAGAATCGCCCGTCCCGCGTCAGCGCAGGGCTTCGGCGACGATCCGCGCCGCGTCCGCCAGCAGCGCCTCGTCGCCCACGTCCTCCTGCCGCGAGCGGCTACTCAGCGCCGCGATGACGATCGGCTGGCCGGTGTCGGTCCAGGTCACCGCGACGTCGTTGAGGGTGCCGTAGAAACCCGTGCCGGTCTTGTCACCGGTCCGCCAGGTCGGCGGCAGCCCGGCGCGCAGGCGTTTGCCACCGGTGGTGTTGGCCAGCAGCCACGTCGTCAGCTGCTCCCGTTCCGGTGCGCCGAGCGCGTCGCCGAGCACCAGCGTCCGGTAGCCCGCGGCGATCCCGGCCGGGGTCGTGGTGTCCCGCTCGTCGCCGGGGATCGCGCTGTTGAGGTCGGTCTCCCAGCGGTCCAGGCGGCTGCTGTCGTCGCCGATCTCGCGGGCGAACGGGGCGATCGCCGCCGGGCCGCCCAGTTCGGCGAGCAGCAGGTTGCCCGCCGTGTTGTCGCTGAGTGTGATCGCGGCCTCGCAGAGCGCGGACACCGTCATGCCGGTGTCGACGTGCGCTTCGGTGGTGGGCGAGTACTCCACCAGATCGGCCCGTGTGTAGCGGATGACCTTGTCGAAGTAGCCGCTGGCGAGCGGGTTGCGGCGCAGCAGGGCGGCGGCCACGTAGATCTTCACCGTCGAGCACATCGCGAAGCGCTCGTCCGCGCGGCGGGTGAGCGTGCGACCGGTGTGGACGTTGGTCGCATACAGCCCCAACCGGGCGTCATAGCGGCGTTCCAGGTCGGCCAGAGCCTGGGTGTGCTTCGGGTCGACCGGCGCGGCGGCCGATGACCCGCTCGACCCGGCCGAACCGCACGCGGCCACGACGGGAGCGGCCAGCAGCGCGCCCAGGAACGCCCGACGTCCGATGCGGATCTCTCGGTGTTGCAAAGACGTTCTCCATTCGGTTCCACGGCCGGATGTCCGGCCCGGTGCCAATCAAGCAGCCCCGCGCCCGAGAGCGCCAATCCACGCCACGCCGGTGCGCGATAGCCGTTCGATACGGCCGCAGTTGCCGGTCACACCGCGCCGGACCACGGCCTGCCCGAAGTGTCCTTCCTTGGCCACCGCGACGAAGATGGAGATGGCGAAGCAGATCCACGCCCCGATCCACGCAAACCGAACCGATTTTTGGTGGCCACGAGCACCGATCTCGACCTACCGTGATCAGGTGACCACGATCCGTCATCTCGACGACCTGCCGGAGACCACCCCGCCGGACGGACCGGGGTACGACGCGTTCCTGTCCTACAGCCACGCGACCGACCGGAACCTGGCACCGCAGCTGCAACGCGGCCTGCACCAGCTGGCCAAACCCTGGTACCAGGCGAAGGCGCTGCGGGTGTTCCGCGACGAGACGAACCTGTCGGCCAACACCGACCTGTGGGGCTCGATCGAAATTCCGCTGCGGAGCGCCCGGTTCTTCGTCCTGCTCGCCTCGCCCGCGGCGGCGCGATCCCCGTGGGTCCGGCGCGAGGTCCGGTTCTGGCAGCAGCACCGCAGCCGGGACAGGTTCCTCATCGCGCTCACGGACGGCGAGATTCGCTGGGACGCGGCGGCGGGCGACTTCGACTGGGACGCCACCACGGCGATCCCCGAGGAACTGCGCGGCTACTTCCCCGCGGAACCGCACTGGATCGACCTGACCTGGGCGCGGGACGAAGCACAACTGTCCTTGCAGCACGCCCGGTTCCGCAGCGCGGTCGCCACCCTGGCAGCACCGCTGCACGGCACGACCAAGGAGGCGCTGGAGGACGAGGACGCCCGCCGGCACCGGGCCGCCATGCGGCTGCGCCGGATCGTGGAGATCGCGCTGGCGGTGCTCGTGGTCCTGACCCTGCTGCTCGCGGTCACCGCGGTGTGGCAGGGAAACGTGGCCGTCGAGCAGCGCGACCGCGCGACGGCCCGCGAACTCGCGGCGCGCAGCGAAACCCTGGGCGACACCGACCCGGCCGTGTCGAAACTCCTCAGCGTCGCGGCCTGGCGGATCAGCCCGGTCCCCGAAGCGCGGGCGAGCATGCTGCGCGCCGCTGCCCGCTCCGGCGTCGCCGAGATCCCGGTAAGCAACGGGAAGATCAACTCCGTCGCGTTCAGCCCGGACGGCCGCCTGCTGGCGGTCGGCGGCGACGAGGGCGTCGCACGGGTGCTGGACGTCCGCACCAGACGGGAGATCGCCACCGCGCACACCGTCGAAGCCGACGCGGTCGAGTCGGTGGTGTTCAGCCCCGACGGGCGGCTGCTGGCGATCTCCGGCGACGACGGCAAGGTCGTGCTCTGGGACGTCCGCACCCAGCAGCAGTTCGGCCACCCGTTGGACAGCAGCGGATTCGGTGGCGAAGACGGACTGGCCCGTGTCCTGCGCATCGGCGTCGATGCGGCGTTCAGCTCCGACGGGCGGATCGTGGCGACCGGGTCCACCGACGGCTCGATCTGGTTGTGGGACGTCGACACCCAGCAGGTGATGGGCACCGTGCAGGCCGGACCACCGCCGGCCGGTCCTCCGGTGCTCGGCCCGTCCCTGGCGTTCAGCCCGGACGGCCGCACCCTCGCCACGGCGATGACCGATGGCACGACACGGCTGTGGGACGTCCACACGCGGCAGCCGCTGGGTGACCCGATCTCCTCGCACGCGCCCGACCGGACCGCGTTCGTCGGGCCCACCCTGACGTTCAGCCCCGACGGGCGGGTGCTCGCCACCGCCACCTCGGACGGCGCCATCCGGTTCTGGGACACCGCCACGCACCAGCTGATCGGCGAACCGCTGACCGGGCACACCCGCCCGGACCCGGAGGTGCTGGCACCGTCGGTGGCCTTCAGCCAGGACGGGAGCACGATCGCGGCCGGCAGCCACGACGGCACCGTGCGGCTATGGGACTTCGGTAGCCGTCGACAGATCGGCAATCCGCTGACCGGCCACACCCGGTCGGTCAGCTCGGTGGCGTTCAGCCCCGATCGGACGCTGCTGGCCAGCGGCTCGTACGACGGGACCGTGCGGCTCTGGGACGTCAGCGGACAGCAACGGGCCGGTGCCCCGCTGACCGGAAGTCCGGGGCCGGTCTACGCCGCCGCGTTCAGCCCGGACGGACGAACGCTGGGCACCGGGGGCGATGACGGCGGAACCGTCAGCGGGCACGACAACCGCAGCGCGTGCCGGCAGACCGGTTGGGAGATCTGCACCCGCAACGGCGGCGTGGTGGCGATGGGGGACGACGTGTCCACGATCTGCCTCTACACGGATCTCGCGTGTGGTGCGTTCGAGGCGGGCGGGGAACGCGCGACCACGGTGCTGTGGAGCGTCGACTCCCGTCGGCCGACCGCGGATCTCGCGCTGGACCGGGCCGAACCAGGCAGTGCGGTGCACTCCTTGGCGTTCAGCCCGGACGGCCGGACCTTGGTGACGGGCGGGCGCTCCGGCGGGCTGGAGGGTGCGCTGCTGCTCTGGGACGTGGGGACCGGGCAGCGGATCGGCGTGCTGGCAGCCGGTCCGGCGGGACCGGTCAGGGCGGTGGCGTTCAGCCCGGACGGGCGCGTGCTCGCCAGCGCGGGTCACCCCCCGGGCACAGGAGAACCGAACGAGGTCGCGCTGTGGGATGTCCGGACGCACCAGAGGATCGGCACGCTCCCGGTCGGGTCTGACGAGATCTACTCCCTGGCGTACAGCCGAGACGGGAAACTCCTCGCCGCCGGTCGCGGGGACGGAGCGGTGCTGCTGTGGGACACCGCAAGCCGGCAGCCCGTCGGCCGTCCCCTCACCGGGCACACCGGCCCGGTCGGTGCCGTCGCGTTCAGCCCCGACGGGAACCTCCTGGCCAGCACGGGCGATGACGGCACGGTGCGGTTGTGGGACGTGCGAACGCACCAGCAGACCGGCGAACCCATGGTCGGCCACACCGGTCCCGGCTACGCCCTGGCGTTCAGCCCGGATGGGCAGACCATCGCGACCGGGGGTGGTGACAACACGGTACGGCTGTGGGATGTCGCGGCGCGGCAGCAGGTCAATGCGCCCTACCTGGTGCACGATCTGCCCGTGCGGGCGGTGGCGTTCAGCCCGGACGGGCGCACGCTCGCCAGCGGTGGCGAGGACGGCGCCGTTCGCCTCTGGGACGTCGGCTACACGGTTGATGTCGTCCGCAGCCTGTGCACGGCCGTGGGGCGTTCACTCACCCCGGACGAGTGGGCGCGGTACGTTCCGGATCTGGACTACCGACCGGTCTGCCCCTGAACGGTTCCGGCGGTCTGACCCACCGCGGCCGGGACGATTCCACGGCATGTGGCTCCACTGTGGTCAGATCGTGCGCGTGCGCCGAACGGGGTCAGTCCTTCTTCTCGTCCTCGTCGACGACCTCCGCGTCCACCACGTCCTCGCCGTCCTCCTGCCGCGGACCGCCGTCGGTGGGCGTCTCGGCCGCCTGCTGCTGACGCCCGTACATCGCCTGGCCGATCGCCTGCGAGGTGCGGGCCAGGTGGTCCACCGCCGCGCGAATCTTCTCCACGTCGTCGCCCTTGAGCGCCTCGTTGACGTCCTTGATGGCGTCCTGCACCTGGGTGCGGGTGTCGGCCGGGATCTTGTCGGCGTTGTCGGTGAGGACCTTCTCGGTCTGGTACACCATCGTCTCGGCCTGATTGCGGATTTCGGCCTCCTCGCGGCGCCGCCGGTCCTCCTCGGCGTGCGCCTCGGCGTCCTTGACCATCCGCTCGATGTCCTCCTTCGGCAGCGCCGAACCACCGCTGATCTTGATGGACTGCTGCCGCCCGGTGCCGAGGTCCTTGGCGGAGACGTGCACGATGCCGTTGGCGTCGATGTCGAAGGTGACCTCGATCTGCGGCAGCCCCCGCGGCGCGGGCGGGATGCCGGTCAACTCGAACATGCCGAGCTTCTTGTTGTGTGCGGCCATCTCCCGCTCGCCCTGGTACACCTGGATCATCACCGACGGCTGGTTGTCGTCGGCGGTGGTGAAGGTCTCCGAGCGCTTGGTCGGGATCGTGGTGTTGCGCTCGATCAGCTTGGTCATGATGCCGCCCTTGGTCTCGATGCCCAGGGACAGCGGGGTGACGTCGAGCAGCAGGACGTCCTTGACCTCACCACGCAGCACACCGGCCTGCAGGCTGGCGCCGACGGCCACCACCTCGTCGGGGTTGACACCCTTGTTCGGTTCCTTGCCGTCGGTCAGCTCACGGACCAGGTCGGTGACGGCGGGCATCCGCGTCGCACCGCCCACGAGCACCACGTGGTTGATGTCGCCGACCTTGATGCCTGCGTCGCGCACCGCGTTGTGGAACGGTTTGCGGCAGCGCTCCAGCAGGTCGGAGGTGATGCGCTCGAACTCCGCCCGGGACAGCGTCTCGTCCAGAAACAGCGGGTTCTTGTCGGCGTCGACGGTGATGTAGGGCAGGTTGATGCTGGTCTGCGAGGAGCTGGACAGCTCGATCTTGGCCTTTTCCGCGGCTTCCCGGATCCGCTGCATGGCCATCCGGTCCCTGGTCAGGTCGATGCCCGTGGATCTACGGAACTTCTCGATCAGCCACTCGACGATGCGCTCGTCCCAGTCGTCGCCGCCGAGGTGGGTGTCACCGGAGGTCGCCTTGACCTCCACCAGCCCCTCACCGACCTCCAGCAGCGACACGTCGAAGGTGCCGCCACCGAGGTCGAACACCAGGATGGTCTGTTCCTTCTCGCCCTTGTCCAGGCCGTAGGCCAGGGCCGCGGCGGTCGGCTCGTTGATGATCCGCAGCACGTTCAGGCCGGCGATCTGCCCGGCCTCCTTGGTCGTCTGGCGCTGGGCGTCGTCGAAGTAGGCGGGGACGGTGATCACCGCGTCGGTGACCTCCTCGCCCAGGTACGCCTCGGCGTCCCGCTTGAGCTTCATCAGCACGCGGGCGCTGATCTCCTGCGGGGTGTAGGACTTGTCGTCGATCTGTACCTTCCAGTCGGTGCCCATGTGCCGCTTGACCGACCGGATGGTGCGGTCGACGTTGGTGACCGCCTGGTTCTTCGCCGGCTGCCCCACCAGCAGTTCGCCGTTCTTCGCGAACGCCACCACCGACGGTGTGGTCCGCGAGCCCTCGGAGTTGGCGATGACCGTGGGCTCGCCGCCTTCCAGCACCGCCACCACGGAGTTCGTCGTCCCCAGGTCGATACCCACCGCGCGCCCCATCACGCACTCCTCTCCGACCCGCCGACGGGCGGGCCCCTCGAGGCCGACACCCCTCAGTATGGGAACCCCTCACCAGGCCGTCCACCTGGGCAAAGCCACCCGATGGGGGTTGCCGGGGCCGGTGGTGCTGGAGTGGCGACGGTTCAGCGCCCGCCACGGGACTCCAGGTGCGAGGTCCGGTTCGAACCACCGCAGTCCCGACCGGCACGCACGAGGGGCCCGCGCCGGAGCACCCGGGCTCGCAACTTCCGGCAGATTCGGCGGTAAGGGGAACCTGCGACACGTCGCGGAAGACCCCCTCCTTCGTCCGCGGTCAGGTGTACCGCACCTGGACTTCCTTGATGCCGTTGAGCCAGCCGGAGCGGAGGCGGCGCGGCTCGCCAACCCGCTTGATGCCCGGCATGTGGTCGGCGATCGCGGTGAAGATCAGGTCGATCTCCAGCCGGGCCAGGCTCGCGCCGAGGCAGTAGTGCGCGCCGGTCCCGCCGAAGCCGACGTGCGGGTTGGGGTCTCGGGTGATGTCGAAGTGCTCCGGCTCATCGAAGACCTCCGGGTCGAAGTTCGCCGAGCTGTAGAACAGGCCCACGCGCTGCCCCCGCTTGATCTCCACGCCGGCCAGCTCGGTGTCGGCGAGCGCGGTCCGCTGGAACGCCACCACCGGCGTCGCCCAGCGGACGATCTCGTCGGCGGTGGTGGCCGGGCGCTGCTGCTTGTACAGCTCCCACTGGCCGGGGTTGTCCAGGAACGCCAGCATGCCGTGCGTGATGGCGTTGCGGGTGGTCTCGTTGCCGGCCACGGCCAGCAGGATCACGAAGAACCCGAACTCGTCGTCGGTCAGCGCGTTGCCGTCGATGTCGGCCTGCACGAGCTTGGTCACGATGTCGTCCATCGGGCACCTGCGGCGCTGCTCGGCCATCCTGGTGCAGTAGCCCAGCATCTCGGCGGCGGCCACGTCCGGCTGGACGTCGTACTCGGGGTCGTCGTAGCCGATCATCTGGTTGGACCACTCGAAGATCTTCCTGCGGTGCTCCTGCGGCAGGCCGAGCAGTTCGGCGATGGCCTGCAGCGGCAGTTCGCACGCGACGTCGGTGACGAAGTCGCCGCTGCCGCGGGACCGCGCCTCGGCGACGATCCGCTGCGCCCGTTCCCGCAGCGCCTCCTCCAGGCTCTTGATGGCGCGCGGGGTGAAACCGCGCTGCACGATCTTGCGGAGCTTGGTGTGCTGCGGTGGGTCGATGTTGATCAGGAGGAACCGCTGCAGCTCGATCTGCTCGCGGGTCATGCTCTCGTTGAACCGGATGATCGCGGTGTTCTCCCAGGTGGAGAAGATGTCGCTGCGTCGGGAGACCTCCTTGACGTCGGCGTGCCGGCTGATCACCCAGAACCCGTCGTCGTCGAACCCGCCGCAGCGGTCGGGCTGCCGGTTCCACCACACCGGCGCGGTGCGGCGCAACTCGGCGAACTCGGCGAGCGGCAGCCGTTCGGCGAGCAGGTCGGGATCGGTGAAGTCGAAGCCCTCCGGGATGCGCGGTGCGACCACGGCTACCTCCTACAGCGGCGTGCCGATGACAACCCGCCGGTGCGCCACCAGGACGACACCCGAGTTTGAAGCAAAGTTGGGGGAAATGTTCCACCGCCTCGGCACTGCTTGACCAGCCGCAGGAGAACAGGTTCTACCGAAACTGAAGTGTTCAGCAGGTAGTCTTCTGCGGGCAGGCAGCACCAGCCAGGCGAGGAGCGCACGTGACGCAGGGATCGGCCACCGACCGCACGCAGCATCCCCCGATCCCGGAGGATCTCCGCGCGCTCGCCGAGCAGGCCACCGGGTTCATGCCCGCCGACGAGGGGCAGGCGCTGTACGAGACCGCGCTCGACCACCTCGGCACCGGCCTCGCCGTCGAGATCGGCACCTACTGTGGCAAGTCCGCGGTCTACCTGGGCGCGGCAGCCCGGCGCACCGGCGGCCGGATCGTCACCGTCGACCACCACCGGGGCTCCGAGGAGCACCAACCGGGCTGGGAGTACCACGACCCGACCCTGGTCGACCCGGTCATCGGCCGGCTCGACACGCTCGGCGAGTTCCGGCGCACCATCGCCCGCGCCGGGCTGGAGAAGGAGGTGACCGCGATCGTCGGCCGCTCGGCGGCGGTCGCGGAGTTCTGGCGCACCCCGCTCAACCTGCTGTTCATCGACGGCGGGCACACCGACGAGGCAGCGAACACCGACTACGAGGGCTGGGCGCACTGGGTCGCCCCGGGCGGCGCCCTGGTGATCCACGACGTGTTCCCGAACCCCGAGGACGGCGGCCAGGCCCCGTACCGCATCTACTGCCGCGCCCTGGACACCGGGGCGTTCCGCGAAACCCGCGTCGTCGGCTCCCTCCGGGTCCTGCAACGCACCACCGGAACCCCCGGCTCCCTGCCCTGACGCCGACTCCCAGGGAAACCGGCCACACCACACCGCAGGCCGTGACGGAATCCCGCGATCTCCAGGACCGGGCGCGGCTCAGGCGCCGGGAACCTGCTCCAGTTCGCAGCAGGCGGCGTTCTCCAGGCCCGTCGGGAGCTTCTCGCCGCGGAAGATGCCGCTGCCAGGCGTGGTCCGCGACAGCGCGTCGGCCGCCAGCACCACCGCACCCGCCGTCCACGTCGAGCGTTCCTGCGGCCAGCGCTTGCCGTCCGCGTACACCAGGCCCGTCCAGTACGAGCCGTCCGGGGCGCGCAGGTGCTGCATGGCCGCCAGTAGCTCGTGCGCCCGGTCGTGCTCGCCCACCGCGTCCAGGCTCAGCACCAGCTCGCAGGTCTCCGCCCCGGTCACCCACGGGTGGTCGTCGACGCAGCGCACGCCCAGCCCGTCGACGACGAAGTCCGACCAGCGTGCGAACAACCGCTGCCGCCCCGCCTCGCCGCGCACCGCGCCGCCGAGCACCGGGTAGTACCAGTCCATCGAGTACCGGGTCTTCGGTGTGAACGCCTCCGGGTGGTGCCGCAGCACGTGCCCGAGCCGCCCCAGCGCCACCTCCCACTCCGGCTGCGGCTGGTCCACGTGCTCGGCCAGCGCCAGGGCGCAGCGCAGGCTGTGGTGGATGCTCGAACACCCCGAGAGCAGCGCCTCACCGGTCGGCACGCCGGACGCGCCGACCGCCCAGTCGATCTCCCCGCGCTCCCGCTGCACGGAGAGCACGAAGTCGATCGCGGCGCGCACGACCGGCCACATCCGCTCCGCGAACCCGTCATCCCCGCTGATCAGCAGGTGGTGCCACACCCCGACGGCCGGGTAGGCGCAGAAGTTCGTGTCGGCCCCGGCGTCCTCGACGCGCCCGTCGCGCACCTGCAGCGGCCACGAACCGTCCGCACGCTGGGTCTTGCGCAGCCACTCGTAGGCGCGCTCGGCCTCGGCGAGCAGACCGGTCGCGGCCATCGCCATCGCCGCCTCCACGTGGTCCCACGGGTCCACGTGACCGCCCGGGAACCACGGCACCGCGCCGGAGGGCAGCTGGGCGGCGGCGATGGAGCGCCCGGTCTGCGCGAGCGCCGCGGCGGAGAGCACCCCGGGCACCTCCGGGACGTCAGGCTCCGGCACGGGCCGCTCCCGGCTTGCCCAGGTAGACCACGATGCTCTTGCCCATCACCGGGTCCAGCAGGCGCTCCGCGGTGCGGGTGATCCAGGGGCGCTTCATCAGGTCCCACACCAGCATCCGGTGGTAGAGCCTGGGCAGCGGGTGGTTCTCGTTGTTCGTGCCGACGGCGCATTTCAGCCACCAGTACGGCGAGTGCAGCGCGTGCGCGTAGTGGTGGAACGCCGGGCGCAGGCCGGCGTCGCGCAGCTTGCCGATCAGCTCGTCGGCGGTGTAGATCCGCACGTGGCCGCCCTCGACCTGGTGGTACTCGTCGGACAGCGCCCAGCAGATCTTCTCCGGCCACCAGCGGGGCACCGTCACCACCACCCGGCCGCCGGGCCGGACCACGCGCACCATCTCGCGCATGGCCTTCTCGTCCTCGGGGATGTGCTCCATGATCTCGGCGGCGACCACGCAGTCGAAGTGGCCGTCGGGGAACGGCAGGGCGAGCGCGTCACCGGGCACCGTCTGCGCGCTGGCCCCGTCGGGGACCTGGTCCTCGGCCTTCATCGCCGCGAACATCGCGGCCACGTTCTCCAACTCCGCGACGTCCTGGTCGAAGGCGACCACGTCGGCCCCGCGCCGGTAGAGCTCGAAGGCGTGCCGGCCCGCGCCGCAGCCCAGGTCCAGCACCCGCTGGCCCGGTCGCACGCCGAGTTTGTCGAAGTCCACCGTCAGCAACGCGTTGCTCCCTTCCCGGCGCGCGGCGTGCGCGCGATCGCTTCGGCGTAGCAGTCGACCGTGGCCGCTGCCACCGACTTCCAGCTGAACCTGTCGAGCACCCGGGCCCGGCCCGCGGCCCCGAGTCGCCGGCGCCGGTCGGGTGAGTCGAGCAGCCCGGCCAACGCCCTCGCCAGGGCTTCGGCGTCGCCGGGCGGCACCAGGTCGGCGCACTCCCCGTCGCGGCCGGCGACCTCGGGGATGGCCCCGGCGCGGCTGGCCACCAGCGGTGTCGCGCAGGCCATCGCCTCGACCGTCGGCAGCGAGAAGCCCTCGTACAGCGACGGCACGCACGCCACCTCGGCGGAGCCGAGCAGGCCGGCAAGCTCGGCGTCGGTGAGCCCGCTGACGGTGCGCACCACGTCGCCGATGGCCAGTTCCTCGATGCGCTGCTCGGTCGGGCCGCCCGGGGTCGGTTTGGCCACCAGCACCAGTTCCACGTCCCGTTCGGTGCGCAGCTTGGCAACCGCCTCCAGCAGCGTGCCGATGCCCTTCATCGGGGTGTCCGCGCTGGCCATGGCCACGATGCGGCCGGGCACGCGGGGCGCGGTCGGCGGTGTGAAGACCTCGGCGTCCACGCCCAGCGGTACCACCCGCAGCTGCCGCGGATCGACCCGGAAGTCGCGCTGGATGTCCGCCGCCGAGGACTCCGAGACGGTCAGCAGCCGCGGGATGCGGCGGGCGACCCGGCCCTGCATACGCACGAATCCGTACCAGCGGCGCACGCCGATGCGGCGCCAGCCGGTGGCCGCGGCCAGCTCGACCCGGCGATCGTGGGTGATGGGGTGGTGCACGGTCGCCACCAGCGGTATCCCGACCCGCTGCAGCGAGAGCAGGCCGTAGCCGAGGCACTGGTTGTCGTGCACCACGTCGAACTCGTGGGAGCGCGCCCGCAGCAGCTTGGCGGCGCGCAGGCTGAAGGTCAGCGGCTCGGGGAAGCCCGCGGTCCACATCGTGCCGACCTCCAGCAGGTCGACCGCGTCGCGCAGCTCCCGCCAGTGCGGGGTGCGGAACGGGTTTGCCTCGTCGTAGAGGTCGAGGCTGTCCACCGCGGTGAGGTCAACGCCGGGGTCCAGCTCCGGGTACGGCTTGCCGGAGAACACCTCGACGTGGTGGCCGAGCTCGGTCAGCCCCCGGCTGAGGTGCCGGACGTAGACGCCCTGCCCGCCGCAGTGCGGCTTACTCCGGTAGGACAGCAACGCGATTCGCACGGCTCACCTCACGCAGCCCGCGACGGCCGGGCTGGGTAGACTGGAACATGTTTCGATCGAACCACGTCGATCACCTTAACCCGCCAGGGTGGTGGGGCGACGGGCCGCGTGGTGGCGAACACGCGGATGCGAATCTTCGAGGGGACCGACTGCATGGCGAGCACCGCGCGGAACGTCCTGCAGGCGCTCCGGGACGACGAGGCCGGTTCCACGGCCCAGCATGAGCGCCGCAAGCGCATCCTCGACGCGACCATCGCACTGGCGACCAAGGGTGGGTACGACGCGGTCCAGATGCGCACCGTGGCCGAGAGGGCCGAGGTCGCACTGGGCACGCTCTACCGCTACTTCCCGTCCAAGATCCACCTGCTGGTGACGGCCCTGGCCAGGGAGTTCGAGCGGGCCCAGGAGAAGCTGGGCCGCACCAGGATTCCCGGTGAAACCCCTTACGAGCGGGTCATGTTCGTGCTCAACCGCACGACCCGGACGATGCAGCGCAGTCCGCAGCTGACCGAGGCGATGACGCGGGCGTTCATGTTCGCCGACACCTCGGCGGCGGCCGAGGTCGACACGGTGGCGGCACTGGTGGAGCGGTTGTTCACCAACGCCATGACTGACGGCGAGCCCACCGACGAGCAGCAGGCGATCGCCCGGGTGATCGGTGACGTGTGGCTGTCCAACCTGGTCGCCTGGGTGACCCGCCGGGCGTCGGCGTCGGACGTCTCGAACCGCCTGGAGCTCGCCGTCCGCCTGCTGCTCGCCTGACGGTCGAGCTGTCCTCTTTGGACGAATCGGGACCGGACACCGTGGTCACATCCCGAGACTGAGAAACCTCCCGACCCCAAGATTTTCTTCAAGTTGGGAACTTTCTGGGATCCCGAGTTTGCCCAGAGTTGGGAGTTGGGATCTGCCAGGTTCAGGGACGCTGGTTTCGCCGTGTCGGGGCAACGAAAAGCGGCGCCCTGCGAGGGGCGCCGCTGCGGACAGGGAGAATCAGCTGTCGGCGAGCTGCCGGTCGACCTGGTCAGCGAACGACCGCAGGCCGTCCAGCAGCGCCGAGTACTCGCCGCAATCGCGGCTTTGCTGCAGCCAGTGGCGCAGCATCGCGACCTCGTGACGGACTCGCGAAACCTCCGCGTAGTCGGTGACGTCCAGGCCGTCGACCTCCCAGCGCAGGGTCTGGGCGGATTCCAGTGCGGTGAGCACTGGGAACAGTGGCGTGTCCACGGGACTGCGCAGCTGGGGCGTGGTGTGGGGCAAGTGGCTCTCCAACCGTTTCGCTCAAGGACTCATCCTCCCGAAGGTCGGTGACTCTCCGTATTCACCACCTCCCGGACTGCGACCAGCATGCCCGCGCGCGACGCCCCGCCGCCTGGGCCTTTGGTCCCAACTTCGAGGGACCAGCGAGCGTTTCCGTGACTCGCAGTCGTCGAGCACCGCCGCAACGGAACGTGGGGGGCGGTCACCCCAGCTCGGCCAGCAACCGGCTCGCCTGCTCCGCGAACGACGGGTCCTGGGTCCGCACGGCGCGGTCGAGCAGTTCGCGCGCCTGCTCGATCTCCCCGCGCCGGTAGCGGATTTCGCCGACCCGGTAGGCCGCCTCGGCGACCAGCTCCGGGTCGTCGGTGCGGGCCAGGGTGTACTCGTAGTGCTCCAGCGCCTCCGCGTACTCCTCGCGCCAGTAGTGCAGCTCGGCGAGGTGCGCGGCGGCCAGCGCCGCGGTGGGGTGGCCGAGGTCGACCAGGGCGAGGAACCACGGCCGGGCGGCGTCGAGGTCGCGGCGGCGCTTGGCGATCACGCCGAGGTTCATCGCGGCCCTCGCCGACAGCTCCGGGTCGTCGGACTCCCACGCGCGCAGGCTCCACTCGCGGGCTGTCTCGTCGTCCCCGGCCTGGAAGGCCATCGCGGAAAGCTCCAGCAGCGCCTCCCCGGCGTAGCGGTCCCCCGGCGCGGTCTCGACCAGCCGCAGGTAGGTCTGCCGGGCCTGCTCCAGGTCGCCGTTCTGCCGCAGCGACTGCGCCAGCGCGTAGGTGGCCATCGGGGAGAACCGCTCGTCGTCACCGCTGGCGGCCTCACGGAACAGCTCGATGGCGGCCGCGGTGTCGCCCGCCTCGCGCCGCCGGAGCCCCAGCATCGCCTTCATCGCGGTGCCGAGGACCTCGTCCGGGCGCCGCATGAGTTCTTCGGCGGCCTCGGGGTTCGCGTCGCCGAGCAGCTCGACCAACCGGTACTTCGCCACCGGGGCGAGCCGGTCGCCGCCGGTGGCCAGCACCCGCTCGTACGCCTGACGCGCGCCCGCGGCGTCGCCGCGCCGGGCGAGCACGTCGCCGAGGGCGAGGACGGTGGCCGGGTCTGGATCGGGGGCGCCGAGTTCCACCGCGCACCGCAGATACACCAGTGCCGCGTCGTCGTCCCCGGCTTCGACGAACTCGGTGGCGGTGTCGTGGGCCCACTCGGCGACGTGGCCGACCTCGACCACCTCGGCGAGCCGCCGCAGGGTGTCGGCCGCGGCACTGTGTTCCCCGGCGGCGCGCTGCTCGTCGAGGATGACCCGGATGTTGTTCAGGGCGTTGTCGACCAGGTCGTCGTCGGCCCCGTGGGCGGTGCGCACGAACGCCGCGACCGCACCGGCGAGGTCGCCTTCGTCGTAGCGGATCAGGCCGAGCCCGAACTCGCCGCGCGCCGCGATGCTCGGCACGTCGCAGCGGCTGACCCGCTCGAACTCGACCTTGGCCGCCGCGTCGTCGCCCTGCGCCAGCAGCATTTCGCCGAGCCTGCCGCGCGCTGCCGCGGAGTGCTCGGGCACGTCGAGTTCGGCGGCGCGGCCGAACCAGCGGATCGCCTCGGTCTGGTCGCCGTCGGCCACGGCGCGCTCACCGAGCAGGTTCATGCCGATGATCGCGATCTCCGGGTGGCGGGACGTGCTGGCCCGCCGCAGCAGCGGTCCGGCTTCGCTGCTCAGCTCGCCGATCTGGGCGATCCGGTGGTGCAGGGCGGTGCCGAACTGCTGCGGCGTGGTGGCGGAGCGTTCGGCGTTCTCCCACGCCTCGTCGGCCGCCGCGACGTCACCGTCGCCGTGGTGGAGGTGTCCGAGGAGCAGTCCGGCGTCCACCGCCGCGACACCCGCCCCGGCGGCCACGGCGTGGCGGCACGCCGACTTGGCGCCTTCGCGGTCGTGCAGGCGGAGCAGGAGTTCGGCCATGAGCACCCCGGCGCGGCCCACCGCCTCGGCGGCGTCGGCGGTCAGCGCCCGGCGGTACCAGGACAGCGCGAGGGCGTGCTCCCGCCGCTGTTCGGCCAGCTCGCCCAGGGCGATCTGCGCCCTCGCGGCCAGGTCGGGGTGTCCGCGGTCGGCGACCATCCGGAAGAACGCACCAGCGTCCGGGTCGTCGTTGTCGGCCAGACCTCGCCCGAATTCCAGCCCGAGTTCCGAACACACCCGCAGGTCGTCACCGGTCGCGGCGGCCAGGATCGCCGATGCGGTGTCCAGGTCGGTCCACGCGGCGCACCAGAAGTTGGCGATGCGCGCGGATCCGAAGTGCTCGCCGATCGCCGCCCGGGCGCCGTCCAGGTCGCCTTCCTGCAGCAGCCGGTGGGCACGCTGCTCGGCGGTCTCGGTGCCGCGGTGCTGGTGCACGTACGGGGTGACGTCCGGGTCGTCGATGCGCAGCGCCTGCTCGTAGGCGGCGTTCGCCCCGGCCTCGTCACCGCTGTCGCGCAGCAGGTCGCCGAGGTCCAGCGCGGCCTGCGCCCGCGCCTTGGGCACGTCGGAGGCCATCGCTCGTTCGAACGCCTCCCGCGCCGGTCCGGTCCGCCCCTGCCGCGCGAGCAGGGAGCCGAGGTTGCGGGCGGCGAACGCCGCCTCGACCGGCGTGCCCACGGCCTCGGCGCGCTGGAACGCCTCGATCGCCCCGTCGAGGTCCCCGCGCTGCTGGCGCAGTGCGCCGAGATCGTGCGCGGCCTGGCCCGCGCTGCGGGTGCTGCCGGCCGCGACGTCGGCCAGCAGCGCCTCGGCCCGGTCGAGTTCTCCGCTGCGCCGCAACAAATCCGCGAGGCTGCACCGGGCCACTGCGGCCTCGTCGGCGGCATCGCCGCGGGCGGCCTGCTCCCACGCGGCGACCGCGCCGTCGACGTCACCCTTCTCGCTGCACAGCGCGCCGAGCAACAGGTGAGCCTGCTGAACCTGCCCGGCGTGCCCGGCTTCGATCACCAGCCGCAGCGCCCATTCGGTGACGTCGATTGCGCCGCGGGCTTGCAGCCGGTGCGCGAGGTTCAGGCACAGCTGCGTGGCGCTGCCGAGGGCCTGTTCGTCGTCGGCCAGCGCCAAGAACCGCTCGCGCGCCTGCGCGTGCTCGCGGCGCAGGGCGTGCATCCCGAAGGCCGCGATCGGCGCGGCGGCGGAGGCGGACGCGGCGGCCGAGGTGAACAGCTCCAGCGCGCCGTCGAGATCGTCGGCCGCGACGCACTCCGCGCCGAGCAGGTACGCCGCGCGGGGACCGATCTCCGGGTGGCCACTGGCGGCGGTCCGGCGGTAGAGGTCCAGCAGGGAGTCGTGCCGGTTCCAGGTGCGGTACAGCAGGGCGAGCTTGTCGAAGACCTCGGTGCGCACGGCGGGGTGCCCGGTGGCCTCCGCCGCCTCGTACGCCGCGATGGTGCCGTCGAGGTCGCCGTGCTCCAGCAGCAGGTCGCCGAGATACGCCGCGGCCCACGGCCGCAGCGCCGGGTGCCCGTCGCCGACCACGCGGTGCAGCAGCTCCAGCCCGTCGTCGATGCGCTGCTGCCGGATCAGCCAGGTGGCCAGCAGGTGCCCCGCCCTGGTCCAGACGAGGCGGTTGGGCGAGTCCACCAGCTGGGTCAGTAGTTCCACGCCGCGCGCGACCTCACCGGTCATCAGCCGCTCGGCGTGTACCAGCCGCGCCAGGTCGAGGGTGGGCTGCGGGGCGCTGGTGAGCAGTTCCTCCAGCGGGATGGCGTCCTCGTACTCCAGCTGGAACAGCGCCTGCAGCACCGGGGCGGCGCCCGGTTCGTCCAGCAGCGCACCGCGCAGGGCACCGTCCTGGGCCAGCGAGGTCTCCGCGGAGACGGCCGCCCGGTGCAGCGCGCGGCGGGCCCGCTCGGTCTCGCCGTGCACGGCTTCCAGCAGGCCCAGCGAGTTGGCCGACATCACCGACCAGATCCGCACGTCCATGTCGATGACCTGCTGGTAGGCGCTGCGCGCGGTCGACAGGTCCCCGACGCGGGCCGCGTCGCGCGCCCGGAAGGCCAGCTGCCGGGCGTCGTCGCCGACCGGGTCCTGCTGCGCCTCCATCACGTCCATCATGGACAGTGCGAGTTCGGCCTGGTGCGCCACGTGCGGGTCGTCGGCCTCGGCGGCGCGCCGGAACGCGTCGGCGGCCGCGGCCTGGTCGCCGTGCTCGTAGAGCAGCACGGCCTGGTTGTAGGCGGCCAGCGGCGCCTTCTCCGGGTGGTCGGATTCGGCGACCCGGCCGAAGGTTTCGATGGCCCCGGCCGTGTCGCCCTCGTCGCGTTGCAGTTCGGCGAGCACCCCGAGCGCCTCCACCGAGTAGCGCGGGTGCCGGGTGTTGATGACCCGCTGGTAGGTTTCGCGGGCCTGGTCGGGGCGGCCGAGGCGGTGCTGCTGCATGCCGAGGTGGATCAGGGCGTGCAACCGGACCTCCGGGCGCGGGTCGTCGGCGGCGCGCCGGAACGCGTCAGCCGCGGCGGCCGGGTCGTCGAGGTCCTCCAGCACGCCGCCCAGCAGCACGTAGCCCCAGCCGAGGTGTTCCGGGTGCCGGTAGGCGATCATGCGCTCGGCCATCTGCCGCGCCGTCTCGGGCTCGTCGACGTGCAGCGTGTAGAGCTTGGCCGCGCCCAGCGAACCGTAGTTGGGGTGCCCGCTGTCCAGCAGGCGACGCAGGATCGGCTCGGCGTCGTCGTCGCGCCCCTGCTCCAGCAGCGAGCACGCCTGCTCGTAGGCGACCTGCAGGTACTGCTCGGCGGAGCGCTCGCCGGGCGCGGGCAGGTCCAGTTCCGCGGCGATCTCCACCACGCTGGGGTCGTTGCTGCTCATCGCGCGGTCCCGTGCCTCACGCGCCCCGGCGGCGTCGCCGAGCATGTGCAGCACCTGCGCCAGGAGCGCGTCAGCGCGCCCGGCCGCGTCCGGGTCGGCGCCCTCGGAGGCGAAGCGCAGCACGGCCTGCGCCGCGGTCAGATCGTTGGCGTCGAACAGCAGCAGTCCCAGCGAGATCGCCGCGAGCTGGGCGTAGATGGGGTGCCCGGAGTCGATCGCCCGCTGGTACATGGCGCGGGCTGCGGCGGTGTCGCCGCGTTCGTCGAGCAGGGCACCCAGCAGGCAGGCGGCGTGCACCGCGGCGTCGAAGTCACCGTCGGCCAGCACGACACGCAGCTCGGCCTCGGCAGCGGCCTGATCACCGGCGATCCACAGCTGTCGCGCCTGGGCGACCCGTTGCTCCCACAGTGACATGCCGCGCCCTTCGATCAGGTGATCATCGATCGCGGCGAGGATATCTGCCCGTCACCCGACGTCGGCGCAATCCCCGCATCGCGGCCGATCACCGGGTGCGCAGGGCAATCAGCGACCCGCGCCGCGCGTCCCACGGCATTGGCCGACCAGACACTGGAGTCCACAGAGGACAAAAGGGGGCGGGCCGCCCGAGGTGGTCCCGGACGGCCCGCTCCGTCGTCGGTTCCGACGCGAACATCGGGGCTCAGCGAGCCAGTCGCCGGAGGCGCTCGATGCCCTCCTGGTACAGGTTCAGGTCGGTGTAGCCGCTGATGCCGGCCACCCTGCCCTTGTCGGTGTACTGCCAGAAGTCCCAGCCGTCGAAACCGGTGGGCACCGTCGGGCTGTCCACGCCGTAGGAGGCGAGCCACAGGGCGTGGTGACCGAAGCTGTCGGTGCCGCCCATGCACTGTCGCCAGAACGACGGGTTGGCGTAGATGATCGCGTCCTTGCCCGTGCGCTCCTTGACCTTGTCGGCGAAGGTCTTGGTCCACTGGTGCATCTCCGCGACCGACAGGCCGTAGCAGCCACCGGTGTTCGGGTCGATCTCCAGGTCCAGCACCGGCGGCAGGGTCCTGCCGTCGGCCTGGTAGTCGGCCACGTCCAGGAACCGCTGCGCCTGCACCTCGGCGGAGGACGAACTCGGCCGCGCGAAGTGGTAGGCGCCGGCGATCAGCCCGGCGTCCTTGGCGCCGTGGTACTGCTGGCTGTAGCGGGGGTTGGTGAAGCTGGTGCCGTCGGTGGCCAGCACGAAGGTGAACTTCTTGCCGTCCGCGGCGACCTTGCTCCAGTCGATGTTGCCGTTGTGGTTGGACACGTCGATGCCCTGGACCGGCGGGCCGATGGGGGCCTCCGGCTCGGGCAGCGGAGCCGGCGCGGGCTGCTGCTCGGGGGCGGGCTGCTGCGCCGGGGTCGGCTGCTGTTCGGGCTGGGCCGCGGCGGCCTGCGCCGGGGTCGCCTCTTCGGGCGCCACCTGCGCGGGGGCGGCCGTCGCGACGTCGGGCTCCTCGGAACCGGCGACGACGCTGCCGATCACCAGGCCCACCACGCCGACGGCCGCGAAGGCGGCACCGGCCTGCATCGAGCGGGTCCGCGTGGGGACCTTCGCCGCCGCCGCGCGCGACGCCATCCGCTCCCCGAAGCGCCACACCACGGGTACGTTCTGGATGCGCCGCACCAGTGGCGCAAGCCACATCAGCAGCCGTTGGACGAGCGGCAGGAGCCACTGGCCGACGCGGTTCGCCACCGGCCGCACGCGATCCGCTGCGGTGCGCAGGGCCTGGTCAGCCTTCAGCGCCGCGCCGCGCCACCCGCGCTCGGTCGCCTCCGTCGGGGTGGAGGCGAGGTCGTTGTGTTCGGGGGATCTTGGTTGGTCGGAGGATTCGGGGTTCACGGGGCCCCACACTCCATGACGGAGCGTGTGCGTGCATCGCGGTTTGTACGGGGGCAGGTACCTAGTTTAACCCGATAGGGCTACATTCCCCAGTCGGTCCGTCACTGCCCGTGATGGAACCCCAGAACTGGCCTGAACCTGTCGGCCAATATAGCGGCCTCTGTCACACCGCGAAAACCCGTCCTCCGCCGCCGACGGCCGATCCGGCTTCAGCACGGTCGGTGATCGCACGGCGGCGCTGCGCGAGGCTCCGACACGCCGACGTGAACGCCCGTGGGTCAGGTCGCGGGTGTCGGGCAGAATGCCGGTCGGATCTGGCGAAGATCGCAGAGAAGGCGGATACAGCATCGTGACGACTGTTCATCAGAAGATCGCCGAGGAGCTCGGCGTCCGCGAGCGCCAGGTGCAGTCCGCCGTCGAGCTGCTCGACGGCGGGGCGACTGTGCCGTTCATCGCCCGCTACCGCAAGGAAGCGACCGGCGGCCTCGACGACGCCCAGCTGCGCACGCTCGAGGAGCGGTTGCGCTACCTGCGCGAACTGGAAGAGCGGCGTACCACGGTGCTGGAGTCGATCCGCTCCCAGGGCAAGCTGACCGAGGAGCTGGAGGCGCAGATCAACGCCGCCGACTCCAAGGCCCGGCTGGAGGACATCTACCTGCCCTACAAGCCGAAGCGGCGCACCAAGGCGCAGATCGCCATCGAGGCGGGCCTGGAACCGCTGGCCGACCAGCTGCTCTCCGACCCGACCAACGACCCGCAGCAGACCGCCACCGGTTTCGTCAACGCCGACAGGGGCGTTGCCGACGTCACCGCCGCGCTGGAGGGCGCGCGGTCGATCCTGGTGGAGCGCTTCTCCGAGGACGCCGACCTGATCGGCGAGCTACGCGAGCGGATGTGGACCCGCGGCCGCATGGTCTCCAGGGTTCGCGACGGCAAGCAGGAGGAAGGCGCGAAGTTCGCCGACTACTTCGAGTTCGACGAGGCGTTCACCGACCTGCCCTCGCACCGCATCCTGGCGCTGTTCCGCGGCGAGAAGGAAGAGGTGCTGGAGCTGTCCCTGGAACCCGATGACGGCTCCGACCAGGTCGGTCCCACCTCCTACGAGCTGCGCATCGCGCAGCGGTTCGGCATCGCCGACCAGGGCCGTCCGGCCGACCGGTGGCTGTCGGACGTGGTGCGCTGGGCGTGGCGCACCCGCATCCTGACCCGGCTGAGCGTGGACCTGCGGCTGCGGCTGCGGCAGAACGCCGAGGACGAGGCGGTGCGGGTGTTCGCGGCGAACCTGCGCGACCTGCTGCTGGCCGCCCCGGCGGGCTCGCGCGCCACGATGGGCCTGGACCCGGGCTACCGCACCGGCGTGAAGGTCGCGGTGGTCGACGGCACCGGCAAGCTGGTGGCCACCGACACGATCTACCCGCACCAGCCGCAGCGCCAGTGGGACCAGGCGCTGGCCACGCTGGCGAAGCTCGCCGAGCAGCACGCGGTGGAGCTGATCGCGATCGGCAACGGCACGGCGTCCCGCGAGACCGACAAGCTGGCCGGTGAGCTGATCAGCCAGAACCCGCAGCTGAAGCTGACCAAGATCTCGGTGTCGGAGGCGGGCGCGTCGGTGTACTCGGCGTCGGCGTACGCCTCGCGCGAACTGCCGGGCCTGGATGTGTCACTGCGCGGCGCGGTGTCGATCGCCCGCCGCCTGCAGGACCCGCTGGCGGAGCTGGTGAAGATCGACCCGAAGTCCATCGGCGTCGGCCAGTACCAACACGACGTGTCCGAGGCGAAGCTGTCGCGCTCGCTGGACGCGGTCGTCGAGGACTGCGTGAACGCGGTGGGCGTGGACGTGAACACCGCGTCGGCGCCGCTGCTGACCCGCGTGTCGGGCATCAGCGAGACGCTGGCGGAGAACATCGTCCACCACCGCGACACCAACGGCCCGTTCCGCACCCGTCAGGCCCTCAAGGACGTCGCCCGGCTGGGCCCGAAGGCGTTCGAGCAGTGCGCGGGCTTCCTGCGCATCCCCGACGGCGACAACCCGCTGGACGCCTCCGCCGTGCACCCGGAGGCGTACCCGGTGGTGCACCGCATCCTGGAGAAGACCGGCAGCGAGATCAACGCGCTGATCGGCAACAGCCGGGTGCTGAAGTCGTTGCGACCGCAGGACTTCGTGGACGACAGGTTCGGTCTGCCCACGGTCACCGACATCCTGGCGGAGCTGGACAAGCCGGGCCGCGACCCGCGCCCGGAGTTCAAGACGGCGTCCTTCGCCGAGGGCGTGGAGACGATCGCGGACCTCAAGCCGGGCATGACACTGGAGGGCGTGGTCACCAACGTGGCCGCCTTCGGCGCGTTCGTCGACGTGGGCGTGCACCAGGACGGCCTGGTGCACGTGTCGGCGATGTCGAAGAACTTCGTCAACGACCCGCGCGACGTGGTGAAGTCCGGCGACATCGTCCGCGTGAAGGTCCTGGACGTCGACATCCCCCGCAAGCGGATCTCGCTGAGCCTGCGCCTGGACGACGAACCCGTCCCCGGCGGCAAACCGGACCGCGAAGCGGGCCGAGGCGGCCGAGGCGGAGGCGGCAAGGGAGGCAAGAACCGCGGCCAGGGCCGCGGCGGCCAGCGCCGCAACGACGCGCCGAGCGGCGCCATGGCAGAAGCCCTCCGCCGCGCTGGCTTCGGCAACTGAAACGGGGTGAGGGGCACTCTTCACCACGAAGAGTGCCCCTCACCCGTTCCACATCGCGGGATCAGCGCTCGAAGCGCCCGTCCTTGATGGCAGCGACGAATAACTGCCACTGCCGACCGGTCGTGGTGAAGTACCCGCCATCCGGGTCCTTCGAGTCCCGCACCGCCGCGCCGCACGTCGCGGGCGCGACCTCGACGCAGGTTTCTTGATGCGTAGACCGGCTGGACTTCCGCCAACCCGTTGGTTCAGCTACCGACATCAGCTGAGTTCTCCTTCGACTGCTTCCAGATACTGGGTGATGCGTTCGCGCGACGCCTTCGGGCTCATCGCACTTCGCCGAAGGCTATCCGCAGCTTGGCAATAGTCGTTGACGTCCTTCAGGTTCCGGAGAAACACAGATGTCCGGAAATGCTCCAGGTGAACGATCGGCCGCTGATCATCGAACTCGAACACGATGAACGACCCAGCATGCGCTGGATGCCAAGAGGTCGCGCCCGATGGCAAGATCTGGATCGTCACGTTGTCGCGCCTCGACATCTTGAGCAGGTAACGAAGCTGATCAGCCATAACGTCCGGACCGCCGATCCGCTCGCGTAGCGCTGCCTCTGCGATGAGCGCGACAAGTTGCGGCCCGCCCTCTTTGTCAAGAACTTCGCGACGGCTGAGCCGGAACGCGACTCGTGTTTCTATCATTTCGGGCGGCAGGGTAGCCATCACCGCTCGCATGTACTCCCGCGTCTGCAACATCCCCGGGAAGACGAGGACCTGCACCTCGGTGATCCGCGTAGCGGCGCGCTCGAACTCGATCAGCGTCGCAAGTTCCTCGCGAACACCAGGGATTCCAGACGTCAGCCAGTTGAGATCACGGACGGTGCGCGCCATCTTGACGATGCGTTCTTTTTCAGCGCCAGTTACGCCGAGCGCTGTCAGGAGACTCGCGGTGTCCTCTGGCGACGGTGGCTTCACCCCAGACTCGTAGCGCCAGATCGTCGTGTGCCCCACACCCAGGCGCCGTCCCAACTCGCGAACCCCCAGCCCCGCTGCTTCCCGGAGTTGCCGCAGCTCAGCACCCAACACACGGGCACGCGGATTTGTCTTGGCGGTTCGGGACATGAACCGATCCTAACCAGCGAAGATCTAGGCAAGAACCCTCAACCAGGTGATTGCCAGCGCGGTTCAACATCGACAAAGTGGTTCCAGGAACCACTAATCTGTTCTGGGAACCACCATCGACACTCGGGGGTCTCGATGTATCCGTTTCACTGGGTGCCTGCTGCTGGGCAGCGGCATGCGAGCTTGGACGCGCATCCCGATGGGGCGTTGGCCTATCCGAGCGGGACCGGGGTGCGGACGCTGTGCGGGTCGCAGCTCACCGCGGACAACTCGAAGTTGGCGTGGCTGTGGGAAACCTGCGCCGAGTGCAACGCCGAAGCTCGGCGGATCTCGGCCGAACTCCAACTCCCCACCTCACGGGGCCTGCGCGGATGAGCGAGCGCACGCGAGGGCTCGCGACGTTGCTGCGCCGGACCCAGTGGTTGCTGGACGACCTCGCGTTCCACGTCGGCTCGGGACGGCTCGATGCCGGGGAGTTCGAGGAAGCCAGCGCAGCTCTCGAAGAAATCGTCCTGCTGCTCAAGGAGAACCGACCCGAACCGGAGAGGACCGCGTGATGCACCCGTTCTGGATCAGCCTCGCCTGCCTGGCATCCCTGCTCACCGGCATGACGCTGATGTACGCCTACCGCAGACGTCTCCCCCAGCACGCGGAAGCGGGCGAAGGCGCGACGAACGTCTGGCAGCTCATCGAGCACATCGAAGCAGAAGCCGCCGAACGAGCCAGACCTCGCGGCAGGCACCGCCTCCGCGAGCCAGTCGAGGAGTCCACAACGGACACTGTCCCGCTCTGGCCGGAACCCCCACCGCTGGATCTCCAGCAGCGCGTCCTGGAATCCCTCAGGCGCCTCTGAACCCGGTTCGATGCCACCTTCCCCCAGGGCATCGGACCGAGCGGCCGGGCGGAGCTCCCCTCCCACCCCGCCCGGCCGCACCCCCTCAGCTGAGCGACCAGGCAAACTCGGCGGTCGGTCCCGGTGGCGAGGTCTCTCTGGAGAACTGCCAGGTGCTTGGATCGCCGCCCGTCCCTGGCGGCGGTTGTAACAGGACGGTCAGGGGGTGCGCACCGCCGTGACCGCCACCGTGGTGTACGGCATCGTGAAGCTGCCTCCCAGCTCGTCGATCGCGGCGCCGACCCCGTCCAGCACCCGCGCCAAGGCGTCCGGCGGGACCTGGGTGAGGTTGCCGAACGTCGGCAGCTGGTCCAGCCACTCGTCCCGGGTGTAGGACCGCTGCCAGTCGAACCGCCACTGCTGCGGGTCGCTGAAGCCACCCGCATCCCGGATACCGTCGGCGGCCCTGGTGAACAGTGGTTGGTACCCCTGAAGGGCCGTCCCCGGCCGGGCGTCGCGGACGGCGAACGGGGAGTCGGGCACCACCTGCCGGTAGATGGCGGTGAAGGCTTCCGTCACCTCGGCCGGGGGCTCACCGACGTGCCAGAACGGCGCCAGCAGACCGCCGGGCCGCAGCACCCGCGCCGCCTTGGCCGCTCCGGCGACCGGGTCCACCCAGTGCCAGGCCGTCCCGGCGATCACCGCGTCGAACACCCGACCGGCCGGATCCCAGGACTCGAACGTCGCCACCTCGACCTCGACGCCGCTGTCCCGCGCGAACTCGGCCATCCGCGCGTCGGGTTCGACGCCCAGCACCGCGCACCCGGCCGCCTGGAACTGCCTTGCTTCGATGCCGGTGCCGCAGCCGACGTTGAGGACGTCGCGGCCGGGGCTGGCGGCGAGGACCCGGTTCACCAGGGCGTCGGGATAGCGGGGCCGAGCCCGGTCGTAGCGTTGTGCGTCCACGCCGAACGATTCCGCAATCTGCCGGTGCCGGTGCGGATTCTGCTCGGGCGAGCGTTCCGACGGTATAATGGGCATGCGCCCACTATAGTGGGCACGTGCCCACTTCGCCAGGAACGGGGGAATGTTCGGTGCCGACCGGGGTGCACATCCGCGACGTGCGCGAGCAGCTGTTCGCCGCCGCCGAACGAGTCCTGCTCCGCGACGGGCCCAACGCGCTGACCAGCCGGGCGGTCACCACCGAGGCAGGCTGCGCAAAGGGTGTTTTGCACCGGCACTTCGCCGACTTCGACGCCTTCCTCACCGAACTCGTGCTCGACCGCATCGGCCGGATCGACGAGCAGGCCACCGCCCTGCGCGAGTCCGCCGGCACCGGCACCGTCGCCGGCAACCTCGCCGACGCGCTGACCGCCCTGTTCGGACCGGTCGCGGTGTCGATCGTCGGCCTCATCACCTTCCGCGACGAGCTGCGCACCCGGCTGCGCCAGGCCCGATCCACCGGCGGAGTCCCGCTGTTGTCCGAAGCAGCTGCCATGATCGCGGCCTACCTCACCGCCGAACGCGAACTGGGCCGCCTCACGCCGGACGCCGACGTCGACACCCTCGCCCCCACGCTCGTCGGCGCCGCGCACCTGCTGTTCGCCGACCGGGAAAGCACCCCGCCGCAACCGGCGACCGTCCACAGGGTCGTGACCACGGTCCTCGCGGGCACCACCCCGCCGCAGCCCTGAGTGCCGGTCCCCGCCCACACGAGGACATCGCGCCGGCCACGCCCGGAGGCGCTCCTTTGTGGAACGCCTGGCTCGGGCACCTCCGCCTGCCCGGTCGCGCCTCAGGGGCGGTCGTGGTGGCTGCGGTGTTCGACGATCTCGTCGCGGTGGTCGACCGCCCACTGCACGAGCGACAGGACCGGGCCCAGCAGCGACTCGCCGAGCGCGGTCAGCCGGTAGTCCACGCGCGGCGGCACCGCCGCCTGCACCGTCCGGTTCACCAGCCCGTCGCGTTCCAGCTTGCGCAGCGTCAGCGTGAGCATCCGCTGGGAGATGCCGCGCACGCCGCGTTGCAGCTCCCCGAACCGCTGCGGACCGTCGCGGAGCTTCCCGATGACCAGCAGGCTCCACTTGTCGCCCACCAGCGCCAGGATCTGCAGCACCTCCCAGTCCACCGCGTCCTGCGCTTCCCCGGCAGCTGCCACTGGTTACCTCCTCGAGCGCGACGAGAGAACGTGCCGCCCGGTGCCCGCGCCACCAGTACCGAACGATGCGGCTACGCACGAACAGTAACCAGCGAACCCGGGCGAGCGGAACACCTCGGGACCGTGCCGACAGTGATGGCCCGGTCGCGACGGGGGAAACAGCGACCGGGCCACCCGGGTGGACGCCTCGGGGTGCTAGGCGTCCACCTTCTCCGCGGGCGATTCCGCGGCCTGCGCCTTCCGCTGCGGAATCACCCGGGCGACCAGCGGCCACAGCAGGATCAGGGCCACCACGCAGTAGACGACGACGGAGAACGGCGTGTTGACCAGGCCACTGACGTGGCCGTCGCTGATCTGCAGGGCGCGACGCAGCTGCTGCTCGGCGGTCGGGCCGAGGATCACCGCGATGATCGCCGGCAGCACCGGCAGCCCGTAGCGGCGCATCGCCAACCCGATCAACCCGATGACGAACAGCAGCAGCAGATCCAGCGGCTGACCGCCGACCGCGTACGCGCCGACGCTGGCGAAGAACAGGATTCCGGCGTACAGGTACGGGCGCGGAATCTGCAGCAGCCTCGCCCACACCGGGGCCAGCGGCAGGTTCAGCACCAGCAGCAGCACCGAGCCGATGAACATGCTGGCGATCAGCGCCCACACCAGGCCCGCCTCCCGCTGGAACAGCAGCGGCCCCGGCTGAATGCCGTACTGCTGGAACGCCGCCAGCATCACCGCGGCCACCGCCGTGGTGGGCAGGCCCAGCGTCAGCATCGACACCATGGTCCCGGCGGCCGAGGCGCTCGCGGTGGCCTCCGGACCGGCCACGCCCTCGATCGCGCCCTTGCCGAACTCGTCGGAGTGCTTCGACAGCTTCCGCTCGGTCACGTACGACAGGAACGTCGGGATCTCCGCGCCACCGGCCGGGATCGCGCCGAACGGGAAGCCGATCAGCGGACCGCGCAGCCACGGCTTCCAGGAGCGCCGCACGTCCTCCGCGCCCAGCCACGGCCGCCCCACCGGGATCGGCTGCCCGGCCGTGCGGCGCAGGTGCGCCGCCACCCACAGCGACTCACCGATGGCGAACAGGCCGACCGCCACGATCACCACGTCCACGCCGTCGGACAGGTGCAGCAGGCCGAACGTCAGCCGCTGCTGGCCGGTCATCTCGTCCAGGCCGATCAGCCCGATGGTCAGGCCGATGAGCAGGGAGGCGAAGCCGCGCACCCGGGACTTGCCGAGCACCGAGGTGACCGCGATGAACGCCAGCACCATGATCGCCAGGTAGTCGGGGGCGCCGATGTTGACCGCCAGCGACGCCACGGTCGGCGCCAGCAGCACCAGCAGCGTGATGCCGACGATCGCGCCGATGAAGTGCCCGATCGCCGCCGCGGCCAGCGCCTGCGCGCCGCGGCCCTTGCGGGCCATCGGGTTGCCCTCGATCGCCGCCACCACCGCGGCGCTCTCCCCCGGCGTGTTGAGCAGGATCGACGTCGTCGACCCGCCGAACATCCCGCCGAAGTAGATGCCGGCGAACATGATGAACGCGCCGGTGGGTTCCAGGGCGTAGGTCACGGGCAGCAGCAGGGCCACCGCCATGGCCGGGCCGATGCCGGGCAGCACGCCGATCGCGGTGCCCAGCAGGACCCCGATCGCCGCCCACACCAGGTTCATCGGCGTCAGCGCGGTGGCGAAACCGTCGAGCAGCAGGTTCAGCGATTCCATCTCACAGCACCCCCATCAGCGGGCCGCCGGGCAGGGGGACACCGAGCAGGTTGTTGAACACGAAGAACGTCACCACCGACAGCGCGGCCGCCACCAGCGGGTCGCGCACGGTGTTGCGGCTGCCCAGCGCGTAGGCGCAGCCCCAGAACAGGATCATCCCGGACAGCGGGAAACCGATCAGGTTGATCAGCGCCGCGTTGGCCAGGAACGCCGCCGACAACAGCAGCACGGTGCGCCAGTCACTCGGCTCGGACAGGTCGACGTCCTCGCCGGTCTCCGACTCGCCGCGCCCGCCGCGCAGCACGTCGCGGGCCAGCAGGACCGCCACGACCAGCAGCAGCGCGCCGACGATGGAGGGCACCGTCTTCGGGCCCACCGGACCGCGCTGCGTGAAGTCGGTGGAGATCGTCGCGGCGTCGACGAGCACCAGCACGCCCAACGCCGCCAGCAGCGCGCAGATACCGAGCTCGGACCGGCCCTTCAGCCAGTTCCGCCCGCTCCGCGGCTCGGTCCGTTCCGCGGTGACTTCGGTTGTCATGCCAGCCCCAACTCCTTCAGCACCGAGGCGACCCGCTCGTTTTCCTGGCGCAGGAACGCCCCGAACTCCTCGCCGCTCTGGTGGGCCCCGGTCCAGCCGTTGCGCCGCATCGCGTCCTGCCACTCCGGGGTGTCGTGCAGCCGGTCGAACAGCGTCACCAGCTTCTGGCGGTCGAGGTCGGACAGTCCGGGCGGTGCCACCACGCCACGCCAGTTGGTGAACGTCACGTCCACCCCGGCCTCGGTGAGCGTCGGCGCGTTCACGCCGGGGATGCGCTCCGGGCCGGTCACCGCCAGCACCCGCAGCTCGCCGGCCTGGATCTGGTCCCGGTACTCGCCGATGCCGGAGACACCGAAGGCGACCTGGCCGCCGAGCACCGACGCCAGCAGTTCCCCGCCGCCGTCGTACTGCACGTAGTTGACCTGCTTCGGGCTCAGGCCGATGGCCTTGGCCATCAGCATCGGCGCCAGGTGGTCCGGGCCGCCCGGCGACGAGCCGCCGCCGACCGGGACCTCGCCCGGCCGGGCCTTCCAGTCCGCGATGAGCTGCCCGAGGTCGTGGTAGGGCGAGTCCTTGCCGACCACGACCACGTTCGGCTCCTCGACGAGCTTGGCGATCGGGGTGGTGTCCTGCAGCGACACCGGCGAGTGGTTGGTGTAGACGCTGCCGACCACGCCGAGGCCCATCGACATCGCGAGCTTGCCGTTGCCGCGCTCGTTGACCACCCGGCCCAGCCCGACCGTGCCGCCCGCGCCGGGCAGGTTGAAGACCTCGACGTTGCTCTGCAGCCCCGCGTCGTCCATCGCCTTGACCGCGGTGCGCGCGGTGATGTCGTAGCCGCCGCCGGGCGAGTTCGGCACGAGCACCCGCAGCCCGCGGATCTGCGCCTCGGCGCTCGTGTCGCTGCCGGTGCTGATCAGTGGAGGCACCAGCAGCACCAACAGCACGGCTGCCACCACAGCCAGCGCACTGCGTAGGCGCATCGGGCAATCCCGCCTCTCCGTTGTGGTCGGAACGTGAGCTGCGTCATGGTTGCCACACGACGGCTGCCCTGTCTCGCTTTCGCACGTATCGACACTTTTGTTCGTTGTGTAAGCACACCGGCGAAAACCTGCGTCGACCTGCGAAAACGGCGAAACTGAATCGAATCGGCCGGAGGAGGGCGAGGATGTCCGGAAGCCGACCCGCACCGCGTGGGGTGTGCCCGACCTGCGGCGGCAGGGGGTATGTCAGAAAGCCCCGCTCGTTCCTGTCGCTGCGGACCGGTGAGGCGTCGACGACGCTGGTGTCGGCCCCGTGCCCGCAGTGCCGGGAGGAGCCGGGCTGGCAGCGGGGGTTCGATCCTCCCGTGTGAGGATCGGGATCATGACCGAGCAGCAGGAGCCGAGGCCGACCGGCCCGAACGCCGTGTGCCACACGTGCGGCGGGATGCAGAAGATCGCCGCGCCCCGGCTCTACGCGGTGCAGGCCACCACCGACGTCACGACCGGCATGACCCTGGCCGAGTGGCGCACCTGCCCGCAGTGCGGCGGCCGGGGGTACCTACCGGGCCTGCAGGCTCCCGCCTGAATGTTCGGCCGCTGGAGAAGACCGGCACTTCGGGCGCGGACCCCGCTCTGACCTGGGGTGCCGTGCGACCGGGCGAGGCGGCCGGTTACCGTTCCGCTGCCACCGGCGGTGGAGGAGGTGGACGCGGTGCTGCGGGTGCAGGGGTCGCTGTCGCGGCAGCTGCTGAGTTGGCAGCTGGTCATCATCGGCCTGCTGCTCGCCTCCGTCGCGGTGTTCTCCGTGGCGCAGACCGACACCGCGTTCCGCGCCACCGAGGGCCGCAAGATGCTGTCGGTGGCCGAGGACCTCGCCGCCACCGAGGGGGTGCGGACCAGCCTGGCCGACCCGTACCGGCGTGACGCGCTGCCGATCTTCGCCGAGAGCGCCCGCAGCCTCTCCGGCGCCGACCACGTGATCATCGCCGACGGCCGCGGCACGGTACTCACCTCACCGGACCCCGGCCAGCGCGGGCAGCCGTTGGAGCTGGGCGAGAGCACCGTGCTCAGCGGCCGGTCCTGGGTCGGCGAGGTGCGCATGGACGGCGTCGACTCGCTGGTCGCGCACGTGCCGGTGATCTCCGACGACGCGCGCATCATCGGCGTCGTCGCGGCCGGCCGCAACACCCCCGACCTGCTGCAGGGGCTGCGGCAGGCACCCGAGAACCCGCTGGCGCTGCTGCTGTTCGCGACCGTCCTGGGCGTGGCCGGGTCGGTGCTGCTGGCGCGGCGGGTCAAGCGGCAGACACTGGGGCTGGAGCCGCAGGAGATCACCCGGCTTGTCGAGCACCGCGAGGCCCTGCTGCACGGGGTTCGGGAGGGCGTGCTCGGCGTCGACCAGCAGAACCGGATCACGCTGGTCAACGACCAGGCACGCCGCCTGCTGTCGCTGCCGGACGACTGCGTCGGCCGCGACATCGACGCGCTGGACCTCAACGACCGGGCCCGCGACGTGCTCACCGGGCGCACCGGCGGCGTGGACCAGATCGTGCTGCGGCGCGGCAGGGTCGTGGTCCTCAACCGGATGCCGATCTCCTCGGTGGGTGCCGTGGTCACCATGCGCGACCGCACCGAACTCGTCGACCTGCAACGGGAACTGGCCGTGCACCGGGACACCACCGACACGCTGCGCGCGCAGGCGCACGAGTTCAGCAACCACCTGCACACCATCTCCGGCCTGGTCGAACTCGGCGAGTACGACGAACTGCAGCGCTACGTGCAGCGCATCAGCCACCGCCACGAGCAGTGGCACGCCGAGGTGACCGCGCGGGTGCACGACCCGGCCACCGCGGCGCTGCTGATCGCCAAGTCGAGCCTGGCGGCCGAACGGGGCGTGGGGTTGCGCCTGCACGAGGGCAGCTACCTGGCCGAGGTCGACGAGCAGCTGTCGGCGGATCTGGTGACCGTGCTGGGCAACCTGGTGGACAACGCGCTGGACGCACTGGAGGGCGCCCCGGTGGACGCCGACCGGTGGGTCGAGGTCGAGCTGCGCTGCACCGACGAGGTCACCGTCGTGGTGCGCGACTCCGGCCCCGGGGTGGCCCCGGGGATCGTCGAGGAGGTGTTCCGGCACGGCTTCACCACCAAGGCCGCGCGGGGCGGCGAACGCGGCCTGGGGCTGGCGCTGACCCGGCAGATCTGCCGCCGCCGCGGCGGTTCCGTGGAGGTGCACAACGCGCACGGCGCGGTCTTCACCGCGCGGTTGCCGCTGGGAGGAGCGGAGAAGTGATCAGGGTGCTGGTGGTGGACGACGACTTCATGGTCGCCAAAATCCACAGTGGATACGTCTCGCGGGTGGCCGGTTTCGAGGTCGCCGGGGTCGCCCACACCGGTGCGGACGCGGTGCGCGCCGTCGAAAACCTGCGTCCCGATCTGGTGTTGCTGGACATCTACCTGCCGGACGTGGACGGCCTGTCGGTGCTGCGGCAGCTGCGCGCCAGCTCCGGCGCGGACCCGGACGTCATCGTGATCACCGCGGCCCGCGATCTGGACACGGTGCGCGGCGCCATCCGCGGCGGCGCGCTGCACTACCTGATCAAGCCGTTCAGTTACGAGGCGCTGCGCGACAGGCTGGAGGACTTCCGCGCGCTGCACCGCAAGCTCAGCGAGCTGCCCGGCGACTCCCCCGCCGCGCAGCAGGATGTGGACCAGCTGTTCGGCAGCCGCCACCGCCGCGCCGCGCCGCCGCCGAAGGGTCTGGCCAGCGAGACCGCCGAGATCGTCGAGCGCATCCTGCGACAGGCCACCGCCGCGGGCGGCGACCTGTCGGCGGCCGAGTGCGCCGACGCCACCGAGCTGTCCCGGGTGAGCGCGCGCAAGTACCTCGAGCACTTCGTTGACTCCGGCCGCGCGGAGGTCCGGTTGCGCTACGGCGGCACCGGCCGCCCGGAACGCCGTTACCGCTGGAACTCCTGACCCCCGCGACCGGGGTGCGGCGTCCGGCAGGCGGCGAAGCCGCTTGCCACCCACGCGAGATGCCGCGGGTCTCAGGCACGAGTACCACCATCCTGTTCGCTCCGCAACCGTGCGACTACTCTGCGCACCAGACGGTGACCGGAGGTGCGATGGCGGAGCACGCCCAGATCCCCTACGAACTCAACCCGGACCGCCCGAGCGGCGCCCGGGCCCAGAACTTCCTTCTCGGCGGCAGCGCGAACCTCGCCTCCGACCGCGCGCTGGCCCGGCGGGTGCTGGCGGTGGCCCCGGAGATCCGGCTCTACGCGCTGGCCGGCCGCGCCTGCCTGCACCGGGTGGTGCGGATGTGCCTGGCCGCCGGGGTGCGGCAGTTCCTGGACATCGGCTGCGGCATTCCCACGGACGGCAACACGCACGAGATCGCGCAGCGGGCCGCCCCGGAAGCGCGCGTGATGTACATCGACAGCGAGCCCGTCGCGGTCACGCACGGCGAACTGCTGCTGGAGGGCAACCCGAACGCCGCGATCGTGCGCGCCGACCTGCGGGACACCGCGCGCGTCCTCACCGAGACGCGGCGGCTACTGGATCTTGCGCAGCCGGTCGCGGTGCTGATGTTCTCGGTGCTGCACTTCGTCCCCGAGGAGGACGACCCGGCCGCACTGCTCACCCGCTACCTCGACGCCGTGCCGTCCGGCTCGTACCTGGCGCTGACGCACCTGACGGCCGACCACGCGCCGGAGACCATGCGGGCCGTGTTCGCGCTGCTGCAGGAGAGCCAGCTCCCCGGCACGCCGCGCAGCCGCGCCGCGCTGGAGAAGCTGCTGGCGCACCTGGACCTGCTGGAGCCGGGAATCGTGCCGATCACCGAGTGGCGGCCGGACCCGGCCGACCCCGAGCTGAAGCTGACCCGCCCGTTGGGGTATGCGGCCGTGGCCCGCAAACCGTGAGCAACGCAACAGCGGCCCAACAGCCCAGCGCACTCGGCCGTTCGCCCTGATCAGGGCCGACCATTCCCGAAATATCGCCACAAAACCCCTGCTACGGTGGCGGTCGTGCCCGAGACCACCGCAGCGCGAGCCAGCAGAGCCCCGGGCCGGAGCACCCGCAAGATCAGCTGGGACTCGATCCGCACCGGCTGCGTGGTGCTGGTCATGCTCTACCACGCGACGTTTCTCAGCACCTACCTGCACCCGGAGCTGACACCGCGGAGGCTGGTGTTTCCGTACCAGGTTGGTGCAAGCCTGCTGCTGGTGATCTCGGCCTACTTCGCGTGCGTGACGATCAGCCGCGGCCCGCTGCTGCGCTACTGGTGGGGGCGTATGGCCCGGCTACTGCCGTCGTTCCTGGTCGCCGTGGTGGTGATCTACGCGGTGATGCGGTGGGCGGCGATCGAGGGCTGGTTCTTCCCGGGCCCCGCCGATCTGGTGTCAAACCTGCTGATGCTGTGGAACTGGAAACCGGCGGACTACTGGTTCATCGACGGGTCGCACTGGACGGTGCCGCTGCAGCTGATGGGCTTCACCGCCGCGGCGCTGCTGTTCCGCACCAGGTGGGGGCACGGGAGGCGGATCATCGCGGTGCTGTGGGCGGCGGTGCTGGTGCCGATCGCGCAGTGGCCGCTGCGGGTGTCGAACCCGCCGGAGACCTACCGCACCCTTGTGGACGGCATCGGTGCGCACCGCTGGCACCTGTTCGTGGTCGGCGTGGCGATCTGGTTGTGGTCAACGCGGCGCATCGGGCTTCCGCACTTCGGCGGGTTGCTCGCCGCCTGCATGCTCGCGCAGGCGCTGCACAACTACTCCGAAACACCGGAGGGCCTGGTCGCGGACTGGGGGTCGACGGTGGCGGTGTGCGTCGGCATGGTGGTGGTCGCGCTGGTGGCGCGGGGGCCGGACTGGAACCGTGTCATCCCCGGCTGGCTGGCCGGGCGCATCCAGTGGTTCGCCGGGATCTCCTACGGCGTGTTCCTGATCCACCAGACGATCGGCTACATCGTCCTGCGAGAACTGGACGATCTGGGCGTCGACACCCTCGTGCAGACGGCGGCGATGGTGCTCACCGGAGTGCTCCTGGGCTGGGTGCTCACGCGCGTGGTGGAGCGCCCGGCGCACCGGTTCCTGATGCACGCCTACGACTCCCTCGCCACCCGCCGCACCTGATCGGGGCACGGGTGAAGGGCACCTGCTGCCGTATCCGGCTCTGCAGGGTGAACTGGTCCCCGGTGCCCTTCACCGGTCGCCGGCGCGCCGCTAGATCGGGCGGCGGGTGAGCAGTTGCGCGTCGAGCGGCGTGACGCGGTGCGCTCCGGGCACCACGTCCGCCCAGCGGCGCACCGCCGATTCCGCTTCGGCGCGCTGCTCCGGCGGGAGCCCGGCGATCTGCGCGCCGTGGTTGGCGCCCGGCACCAGGTAGCGGTAGGAGTCGCGGGTACCGGGGCCCAGTTCGAAGGGTTCGGCGCTCCACGGGTCGCGCTCGCCGTAGACGAACATCAGTTCCGCGCCCTGCTCGCGGACCCACGCATCGACCTGCCGCATCACTCCCTGTTCGAACCGCATCGGGATCTCCCGGGGAACCAGGTTGCGCGGCTGGCTGAGTTCCCGGTGGTGCAGCAGGTCGGCCAGCGGTTCGTCATTCACGTGCGGCCACCCGAGCTGCGTGCCCGACTGGTAGTAGTACGGCACGTAGGGTTCGATGCCCTGGTCGGTGTAGAACGAGAACTGCACGGTCTCGTCGAAGAAACGGTAGATCTCGTCGGTGCTGGCGGTGGTCGCGGGCACCTTCGCGCAGTCCTGCTGGCCGCGGTACTGCCAGAACGCGAACGGGGCGTCGAGCACGACCAGCTCCAGACCGCGGTCGATGTCGCCGATGATCCGGTCGAAGGTGAGCCCCTCCGCGTCGGCGGAGGCGCGGAACGTCGCCAGCATCTCCTCCCGGCGCAGCAGCGCCTCCCGCTGCACCGCGGTCAGCGCGGCCCGGCACGCCGGGTCGGTGCCGACCCTGGCGAGGAACTCGTCGTAGCGGTCCTGGTCGTTGTCCACGTCGTTGGGCGCCACATAGGCGACGGTGCCGTCCACATCGTCCGGGTAGAAGTACCGGTGGTAGACCGCGGTCATACCGCCCTTGCTGGCCCCGGTGGTGATCCATTCCTGCTGGTAGACGGCGCGCAGCGCCTGCACGACGCGGTGCTGGTCGGTGGCCGACTGCCAGATGTCCAGATCGCTCCAGTCGGCGGGCTCGGGCCGCGACGGGGTGAAGAAGCGGTGTTCGAGGTCCACCTGGTTGCCGTCGACCAGCCGGGTCGGCTCGGTGCGGTTCATCGTGCCGGGCAGTTCGTAGCCGCTGGTGTGCAGCACCGTCGGCCGATCCAGCCCGCGGTGCAGCAGGGTCAGCCGCTGCTGGAAGGTGCCGACGTCGGGGTGCCGGTGGTCAGCGGGCTGGGTGAAGGTGAGGTCGAACAGCCGGAATCCCGATTCGGCGGGCCGCTCCGCCACGATCGTCAATCCCGGCACGGCCTCCAACCGTTGCCGGATGTCGTCCGCCGGTGCCGCACCCGCTTCTACGCCGATGAACAGCACCCCGAGAGTCGCGAGGAACGCGATCAGACCACGCCATCTCATGCAGCCTCCTGCGAGGATCGAGAACGCCGTAGAAACGGGGTGATCATCTCAGATTTTGGAACGTTCCCGACGTATGCTCCCCGCAGACCACCGCAGCCGGTGAAATCCGGTGCACAAGGGCGCTGTTACGGCACATCGCGCAGCGGGGGCGGCAGCTTCCCAGGAAAACTGGCGCCCCGCTGACCGTTCGACGGGCGCCTCAGGCGCGGCTGGGTGCGGTGGCGTGCTCCGGTACCGGTTCCTCGGCGCGCTGCTGGGGCACCTCGACCTCGCTGGTCGGCACCTGTCCACTGCGGACGGTCTCGCTGACGTAGGCGTCGGCCGCCGCGCTGGCCGCGCCGGACTCGGTCGCCGCCAGGAACGGCTCTGCCGCCGCCAGCACCTGCTGCGCGGCCCGCACCCGCTCCGCGACGTCCTGCCGCATCCGCAGCATCGTCTCGGCGTACTCGTCGGCCCGCCGGATCCGCCGCTCCGCCTCGAGGGTGGCCTCCCGCACGCGTCGCTGCGCCTCGGCGCGGCTGGCCTGCTCGCGCTCGGCCAGGATGCGCATCGCCTCTTCCCGGCGCGCCGCCATCGACACCTCGAAGTCGTACTCGACCTGGGTGCGCCGCTGCTCTGCCTCGGCGTCCAGTCGCCGCCGGTTCTGCTCGGCCTCGCGCGCCATGCGCTGCACCTCCTCGCGGGTGCGCGCCAGCATCTCGTTGCGCTGCTGCTCGGACTGCCGCCGCCACTCGTCGGCCTCGGCGACCAGCCGCTCGTAGCGGGCGCGGAGCTCGGCCGCGGCCTGCTCGGACCGGGCCCACTCGTGCTCGGCGGCGGCCTTGGCGGACGCGATGATCTCGTCGGCCTCATCCTGCGCCAGCCGGACCATGCGGCGTAACCGATCGGTCAAGGCGGCGGCGTCGATCGGTGTGCGGGCCTGCTCGTCGAGCTGCTTCTTGAGCGACTCGATCTCGGCGCGCGCCTGCTCCAGCTGCGCGGACAGATCCGCGACCTGGCTCAACGCCGAGTCGCGATCCTCGGTCAGCAACCGGATTTCGGCCTCGGACTGCTGGATGTAGAACTTCACCTGCGATCGCCGGTACCCGTACCACACGGTGTCGAAGTCCGCCTTCAACGGCACGAGTTCACGCTCATCGCTGTGCCCCATGGTCTCACCCCACTCGGTTGATCAGCAGTGCTGAGAGCGAGCCACGCCCCGACGCGGCAAGTCCGTTGTACACCGGGAAAGCGTCCGACGGTGTGCTCCGCCGAGCTGAACCGATCGCCCCTGGTTGGGACGCACGGTGCCACGGATCGCTGGTCGCCATTGTCCACCGTCGCGGCGAGTGAGATCAACAGCGCGAATTCCACCGCGGTGCAACGGTCATCCGTTGTTGACCCACCGGACACCGGTGGGAAACCGCTGCTGGAATCAGGTTTTGGCGCCAGGTGCCAGCACCCTGCGGAAGATCGTCTCGATTTCATCTCGGCTCGGCACCGATTCCCGGACGATGCCCTGCAGCAGCAGGCCGCAGAAGACGACCGACAGCGCGCGGCCGGTGGCTGGATCGGTGTAGGCGGCGAACAGCTCGGCCAGCGCGGTGTCCCATTCCTGGCTGACGTGGCGCAGCGCGGGCCGGTGCAGCGCGGCGATGTAGAGCTGGTGCTCGACGGCGGTCTGCGCCCGCGCCGGGCCGAGATAGTGCAGCACCAGGTCGGTGAGCGCCTCGGCGAGGTCCGTGCCGGATTGGAGCCCGTCGGCCCACTGCCGCAGGTGCTCGACGTCGTCGGCGGCGGCCTGCCGGAGGGCGCTGGCGAGCAGGTCGTCCAGCGTCGCGAAGTAGTAGGTGGTGGATCCCAGCGGAACGCCCGCCGCGGCGGCCACGGCGCGGTGCGTGAGCTTCTCGACCCCGCGTTCGGCGACGACGGTGATCGCGGCGCGCGCGATGCGCTCCCGCCGGGCGGGGTCCTTGCGGCGGGCTGCGGGTGCGGGCTGGGTGGTCGACATGCGCTCGGGCATTCCTCCGTGCGGTGCGCGTCCGGTGCACCCCCAGCCTGCCATGCCGGACCCCGACCACGGTGCGGCCCATGTCACCGCCGCGGCGTTCCCGCAGTTCACCGGGCGACTTTCGAAGTCGCAACGAGTACGTCGAAACTGGTTATGTACAGATGTACATCTACGGTGTTAAGGTCTTCGGCGAACATGCGCCGGTGAATGCCGGCGGCATTGCACGAATACGCGCCACGGCCGCCACCGAATGGGCCCCAGGAGGTGAATTCCGCAGCACGTGTGCCGACAGCACCCGTTCGGCAGAGTGCGCGGCCCGGCGCCGGTGACGCATTCGCGTGGCGATGCGACGACGCTCGATGCATTGTGAGCAGGCCGCCACCGCGGTCACCTCCGGCTGCTCACGCCACAAAAAGCACAACAGACATCACGGGGAAAACTCATGTCGCACGCTGAGAATTCGGCGCCCACGCTGTTCATCGACGGCGAATGGGTCCGGGCCGCCGAGGGCCGCACCCGGGAGATCCGCTGCCCGGCCGACGGCACCCTGGTGGCCACCGTCGACGAGGCGGGACGCGCCGATGCCGAGCGCGCCATCGCCGCCGCGCGCCGCGCCTTCGACGACGGCGCCTGGGCGGCCACCTCGCCGTGGGAACGCGGTGACCTGCTGCTGCGGGTCAGCGACATCCTGGTCCGGGACAAGGCCGAGTTCGCCCGCGCCGAGTCGCTGGACACCGGCAAGCGCCTGGTGGAGAGCGGCTACGACATGGACGACATCGCGGCCTGCTTCCGCTACTTCGGCAAGATCGCCGGCACCGACGCGGGCCGCATCGTGGACACCGGCTCGCCGGACTCGATCAGCCGCGTGCAGTACGAGCCGGTCGGCGTCTGCGGCATGATCACGCCCTGGAACTACCCGTTGCTGCAGGTGGCGTGGAAGGTCGCCCCGGCACTGGCGGCAGGCAACACCTTCGTGCTCAAGCCCAGCGAGCTGACGCCGAGCACCGCGATCCTGCTGATGCGGGCGCTGACCGAGGCCGGACTGCCCGCCGGGGTCGGCAACCTGGTGCTGGGCACCGGTCCCGAGGTCGGCGCGGTGCTCGCCGAGCACCCCGACGTGGACCTGATCTCCTTCACCGGCGGGCTGCACACCGGCCGCCTGATCTCGGCCGCCGCGGCGCCCACGGTGAAGAAGGTGGCGCTGGAGCTGGGCGGCAAGAACCCCAACATCGTCTTCGCCGACGCCGACTTCGACACCGCCGTGGACTACGCGCTGACCGCGGTGTTCCTGCACTCCGGGCAGGTGTGCTCGGCGGGTGCGCGGCTGATCGTGCAGGACGAGATCCACGACGCGCTGGTCGACGAGATCGTCCGCCGCGCCGAGCGCATCCGCATCGGCGGGCCGTTCGACGACGACGCCGAGACCGGGCCGCTGATCTCCGCCGCGCACCTGCGCAAAGTCGAGGACTACGTGGCCAAGGCGATCGCCGAGGGCGCCGTGCTGCGCACCGGTGGCCGCCGCCCGGAGGGCGAGCGCTACGCCAACGGCCACTACTACCTGCCGACCGTGCTCGATGAGGTGCAGCAGGGCTCCTACGCGGTCACCGAGGAGTCCTTCGGGCCGGTGCTGACCGTGGAGCGGTTCACCGACGAGGACGACGCGGTGCGCATCGCCAACGACACCCACTACGGCCTGGCCGGCGCGGTGTTCACCGGCGACCCGGGCCGGGGCCAGCGGGTCGCCAACCGGCTGCGCCACGGCACCGTCTGGATCAACGACTTCCACCCCTACCTGCCGCAGGCGGAGTGGGGTGGCTTCAAGCAGTCCGGCATCGGACGCGAACTGGGCCGGTCCGGACTCGGCGAATACCAGGAAGCCAAGCACATCTACCAGAATCTGCGGCCCGCACCGCAGCGCTGGTTCTCCGGAGAATAAGGGAGGAATCGCTCGATTCCGCGCGCGGCGGTCATGGTGAACCGCCGCGCGCGAGCCGCGGCCGATCGCGCCGCCTCTCTGATCATTTCTCGCGCGACGCAAGCAACCACCCGATCCTCATCTTTCCGCATCCGGCGGGGAGAGTGCGGGCGGGAAAGGAGTTCGGGCATGAGCGCGCCCAATTATGACGCCGAGCTCAACGAGTTCGGCTACACCAACAGACTGAAAAGATCGCTCGGCGGGTTCCACACCTTCGCCGCCGGGATCAGCTACATCTCGGTGCTCACCGGCACCTTCCAACTGTCCTACTTCGGGTTGTCCTACGGCGGGCCTGCCTACTGGTGGTCCTGGCCGGTGGTGTTCGTGGGGCAGTTGCTCGTGGCGTTGAGTTTCGCCGAGCTGGCATCGCGATACCCGATCGCCGGGTCCATCTACAACTGGGCCAAGAAGCTGGGCGGCCAGCACGTCGGCTGGCTGGCCGGGTGGATGATGCTGCTGGCCTCGATCGTGTCGATCTCGGCCACCGCGCTGGCCTACCAGAACACCCTGCCGCAGATCTGGTCCGGCTTCCAGTTCGTCGGCGACGGCAGCAGCAGCGTCGACCAGGCCGTCAACGGCATCATGCTGGCGCTGGTGCTCATCCTGTTCACCACGCTGGTCAACGCCTTCGGCGTGAAGCTGATGGCCCGCATCAACAGCGTCGGCGTGTTCATCGAGCTGGTCGCCGCGGTGCTGCTGATCGGGGCGCTGGCGCTGGTCGCGGTGAACCCGCCGACCGTGGTCATGAACACCGCCGGCACCGAGTCGGCCTTCGGCGGCAGCTACCTGGCCGCGTTCCTGGTGGCCGGCATCGCCTCGTCGTATGTGATGTACGGCTTCGACACGGCCGCGTCGCTGGGCGAGGAGTCCATCAACCCGCACCGCAACGCCCCCAGGGCGATCCTGCGGGCCCTGATCGCCTCGTTCATCCTGGGCGGGCTGATCATCCTGCTGGGCCTGATGGCGGCCCGCGACCTGTCCGCACCCGAACTCACCGAGAGCGGTCTGCAGTTCGTGCTCAACGACGCGCTCGGCCCGATCGTCGGCCGGCTGTTCCTGCTGGCCATCTTCGTGGCGATCACCGTGTGCGTGCTCGCGGTGCACACCGCGGCGATCCGCATCGCCTTCGCCATGGCCCGCGACAACGCGCTGCCCGCCGGGTCGCTGCTGGCCCGGGTGAGCCCGCGGTTCCAGACCCCGGTCCTGCCGGCGGTGCTGATCGGGGTGATCGCGGTGGCGCTGCTGCTGGTCAACATCGGCCAGCCGCAGATCTTCACCGCCATCACCAGCCTGGCCATCATCCTGATCTACATCTCGTACCTGCTGGTCACGGTGCCGATGCTGATCGCGCGGCTGCGCGGCAGGTGGTCGGCGCCCCGGGAGGAGGCCAAGCGGACCGGGCGGTTCAGCCTGGGCAAGCTGGGCCTGCCCATCAACGTCCTGGCCGTGCTGTGGGGCGTGGGCATGACGATCAACCTGGCCTGGCCGCGGCGCGAGGTCTACAACGCCGAACCGCCCTACCACTGGTACCTGCAGTACAGCTCGGTGCTGTTCGTCGGGATCGCGGCCGTCGGCGGGTTCGCGTACTACTGGTTCGTCCAGCGCCACAGGGTGGGCGTGCTGGCCGAGCACGCCGCGCAGTCTACTTCGGACATTCCAGCCAAGACCCCGGTCGCCTGAGCGGAAAGGGAGAATCGATGACAGACACGTTCGACTACGTCGTGGTGGGCGGCGGCAGCGCGGGTGCGGCGGTCGCGGCCCGGTTGTCGGAGGACCCGGACGTCACCGTCTGCCTGCTGGAGGCCGGTCCGTCCGACGTCGGCGACAAGGCGATCCTGGAGCTCAAGCGCTGGATGGCGCTGCTGGAGTCCGGCTACGACTGGGACTACCTGGTCGAACCGCAGGCCAACGGCAACTCGTTCATGCGGCACGCGCGGGCCCGGGTGCTCGGCGGCTGTTCCTCGCACAACTCCTGTATCGCGTTCTGGGCCCCGGCCGAGGACCTCGACGAGTGGGAGTCGATGGGCGCCACCGGGTGGGGCGCCAAGGACATGTTCCCGCTGTTCAAGCGGCTGGAGACCAACGACGGCCCGGGTGACCACCACGGCCGCAGCGGCCCGGTGACCATCCGCAGCGTGCCGCCGAAGGACCCGTGCGGTGCGGCGCTGCTGGAAGCCTGCGCGCAGCAGGGCATCCCGACCACCGAGTTCAACTCCGGCCGGACCGTGGTGCACGGCGCCAACTGGTTCCAGATCAACGCCCGGGAGGACGGCACCCGCGCGTCGTCGTCGGTGTCGTACCTGCACCCGATCATGGGCAAGCGGCCGAACCTGGAGGTCCGCACCCAGGCGTGGGTGAAGAAGGTGACCTTCGACGGCACCCGCGCCACCGGCGTGCAGTACCTGGACCCCGACCTCATCCACACCCGCACGGTGGCCGCGCGCCGCGAGGTCGTGCTGTCGGCCGGGGCCATCGACACGCCGAAGCTGCTGATGCTGTCCGGCATCGGCCCGGCCGAGCACCTGCGCGAGGTCGGCGTGGACGTGCTGGTGGACTCCCCCGGCGTCGGCTCCACCCTGCAGGACCACCCGGAGGGCGTGATCGGCTGGGACGCCAAGCAGCCGATGGTCACCGACTCCACGCAGTGGTGGGAGATCGGTATCTTCACCACCACCGAGCCGGGCCTGGACCGGCCGGACCTGATGTTCCACTACGGTTCGGTGCCCTTCGACATGCACACCGTGCGGCAGGGCTACCCGACGTCGGAGAACAGCTTCTGCCTGACCCCGAACGTCACCCGCGCCCGCTCCACGGGCACGGTGCGGCTGCGCAGCCGCGACTTCCGGGACAAGCCGAAGGTCGACCCGCGGTACTTCACCGACCCGCACGACATGCGGGTGATGACCGCGGGCATCAAGCTGGCCCGCGAGATCGTGGCGCAGCCGGCGATGCGGGAATGGGCCGGGGCGGAGCTGTACCCGGGCCCGGACGTGCGCACCGACGACGAGATCGCCGACTACATCCGGCGCACCCACAACACCGTGTACCACCCGGCGTCGTCGGTTCCGATGGGCGCCGCCGACGACCCGACCAAGCCGCTGGATGCGCGACTGCGGGTCAAGGGCGTGCAGGGTCTGCGGGTGGCGGACGCCTCGGTGATGCCGTTCCTGGTGACGGTGAACCCCAACATCACGACGATGGCCATCGGCGAGAAGTGCTCCGACCTGATCAAGGAGGACAACCGCTGATCAGCTGACCAGCGGCGGGCGCCTCCGCACGCACTGCCAGACCGGAGGCGTCCGCCGCTCACCCACAGGTGCCGCGCGATGTCGCGCGATGTCGCGAGCCCCCGCTGGAGGCTGACGCCGCTCAGGACCCCCGGCGCACCAGCACGGCGGCGGAGCCGAGGAGCGGCAGCACGACCAGGGTCGCCAGCCCGTACTCGAACGCCGACGAGCTGACGAACGACCGGAACGACGCGCCACCGCCCTGCCACACCGTCACGGGCCAGTCGCAGGTGACCTCCGCCGGCCCGGAGAACCAGCGCGCCACCTCGATCTGCTCGCGTCGCCGGACCGGCTCGACCACCCGTCGCGGCCCGGCCTCGGGCACCACCGTGCAGGTCGCGTGCCGGGGGAAGTCGAGCACCAGATCCCCGTCGGTCCACCGGTACGGCTCGTCGTCGACCGCCGAACCCGACAGCGACCCGACGACGATCAGCGCCACCCCGACCAGCCCGAAGAACGCGCTGAGCAGGACGAGCAGGCAACCGGGCAGCAGCGATCGGCGGCGTGGACGGGTCACCACTGGCTCGGCCGATCCATCCAGCCGCCGCCGTAGCCGTCCGAGTCGTCCCAGTCCGGCTCGGTGGCCCGCGGGCTCGGCTGGTCCTCCCGCGGCGCGTCGTCCGCCCTGGCGGCGATCACCGCGTCGACGTCGTGGCCCTCGCGCAGCATCGTGTAGGCCGCCTGCGCGTCCGGCAACCCCGCCGAAAGCGCCTGGACCACACCAGGATCGTCCAACGCCTGGCCGGAACGGATGTCCTGCCAGGTCAGTTCGCCGGCGTCGATGCGGCGCTGCAGCTCGCGCAGCTCGGGCGCGGCCTGGTCACCGCGCGCGAACTGCTCGACCTCGGCGAGTTCCTCGTCGGAGAGCTCCGAGGGCTTCTCCCGGAACTGCTCGGCCAGCCGCGATGCCTCGTCGGCGATGCGGTTGGCCCCGTCCAGGGCGGCGTCCAACTGCTCGACGAGCTCTCGCAGCTGCGGATTGTTCAACGGATGTGACACTCGTCGCGTCCCTTCCTCCCGGCTGTGGCGTCGTTCGGTGACCGTAGCGGGCGGTCAGGCTCCCCCGCCGGTCCCGCCGCCACCGCCTGATCCACCGGTGCCGCCGCCACCGGTGCCGCCCGATCCACCGCCCCGGCCGCGCAGGCTGCCGAGGGCCGGCCCCGCCGTGGCCATCGCCGCCCCCATCGCGCCGGACTTCACGGCCTTGCGGCCGTCGTCGTACTTCTGCTTGGCGTCCTGGGTCTCGTCGAGGACGTTCATGGCATCGTTGACGCTGTTGACGTCCTTGATCTTCATCAGTGCCGTGCCCATCGCCACGACGCCGTCGATCATCGACCTGACGCCCTCGATGATCACCCCGACCTGGATGATGATCTTGCGGATCATGTCGACGATGTCGATGACCTTGACGATCTCCAGGACGACCGTCGCCCAGCCGGCGGGCCCCAGCGCCGCCTTGATCGCCAGCTTCATCAGCTCGCTGATCAGCAGGTCCAGCAGGGACAGCGCGATGCCGCACAGCATCCGGCAGCTGTCGGCGGTGCTCTGGAACTTGTTGCTGATCAGCATGGCGATCTGCGAGTCCGCCTCGATGGCGACGGTCCACACCACGCTGATGTGCTTTTCGAAGTTCTGTGCGGCTTCGCCTTCCCAGTGCGGTTCCAGCTGGCCGAGCCCCGCATTGAGGTTGTTGCGCACCGCGTCCAGCGCCTTGGCGATGTTGTTCCAGGCCGCCGCGTTCTGGTCGATCTTCTCGAAGTCCCCCAGCAGCGGCTTGATCAGGGTGTCCACCAGGTTCTCACCGGTGACCTTCTCATAGACCCAGTTGACGCCCTGCAGCTTCCAGCCGGCGGCCTCGATCAGCTCCTTGGTCGACTGCCGGCCGGGCCGGTCCGCGGCCGCGGCGTTGAGCTCCGCGACCGGATCCTTGGTGTCGGCGTATCCGCTCACTTGCGTCCCCTCAGGCTGGTGGCCTCGCCCATGATCGACTCGACCTCCTTGATCCGCTCGGAGTTGGTCTGGTCGCCCTTCTCGTAGACGTCGGCGGACTCCTTCAGCGCCTCGGCCACTCCCTTGAGCCGCTCGTTGCCGAACTCCAGCGTTTCACCGAAGAGCCTGCCGACCGCGATGACGACCGGCTGAAGCAGCGCGAGCAGCCCGGTGAAACCGCTGGTGTCCGACCCCCTGGTCTCGGCGTGCTGGCGAATGGCCAGGAAGTGCTGCGCGTTGCGCTCCAGCATCTCGGCGTAGCCGCGCAACTCCTCGGGTTTCACCCTGAACTTCTCGCCCATCGCCCCTCCACGTCGTCGCGAACCAGCACGTTGGACGCGCGCACCGAGCATGAGGTTCCCACCGGCGCCGGGTTTTTCCGGCGGTTCGCCAGGAAAACGGCACGGTGCCAGGATCGGGCAGGTGGCCGGGTCGGTTCGCTACGCCCGGGTGAAGTGGCGGCCGCCGCCGGAGGCCCGGTAGAGGTCGCGCAGCAGCAGGACCTCGGCCCCGTGGTGGAACAGCTCCCGGTTGAGGTGCAGCACGAGCGCCAGGTAGCTGCGGTCGGCGTACGGCCCCTCCGCCGGTCCCACCGGTCGCGCCCAGCCCTCCGCGTCGAGCGCGGCGATGCCGTTGCGCCACAGGTCCTTCTGCTGGTCGAGGTAGGACAGCGCGGCCGCCGCCGAGCCCGGGTGGTCGTGGTTGTCCATCCGGTAGGAGCCGTCGCCGAAGTGGTTGCTGGCGCGCAGCGCGAAGACGTGTCCGGCGAGGTGGCACAGCCGCCAGGCGATCGTCGTGACCGGCGGCGGCACCGGCTCGGGGAACGCGAAGTCCATCGCCCAGCCATCCTCGACCCGGCGCACCGACCAGCAGTCGGGCACCGGCTCCCAGAAGTACTCCGCGTCGGTCAGCCCCTCCAGCCGGGGCCGCCACATCGTCCAGTAGAAGTCGAGCTGGTCCAGTGCCTCGCCGCGCCAGTCCATGGCGGCAGCCTAGGACATCACCACCCCCCGCGCCGCCCGTCCGGCCGCCCCCGGGTGGGGACCACCGCAGTGCCTCCGACCGCGCCTCAGGCGGTGGCCGGAGGCTCGCCCGCTCGGGGTCTAGCGCAACATACCGTCTAGTCGGTACGGTCCTGGGTGTGGATTCCCGAGCCGCGGTCAGCAAGGAGAGCTGATGAACGCCCCACCGTCGCCCGGCGAGCCGCCCGGCCTCGACCTGGAACGGCTGCGCGCGCACCTGGACGCCGAGCTGCCCGGGCTGCTGCGCGGCCCGCTGACCGGCGAGCTGATCCAAGGTGGACGGTCCAACCTGACCTACCTCGTCGGCGACGGGCACGGCCGCTGGGTCGTGCGCCGCCCGCCGCTCGGCCACGTGCTCGCCACCGCGCACGACATGAGCCGCGAGCACCGGGTGCTGTCCGCGCTGGCCGGGACGCGGGTGCCGGTACCGCGGACGCACCTGCTGTGCGAGGACGACAGCGTGCTCGGCGCGCCGTTCTACGTCATGGAGTACGTGCCCGGCACGGTGTTGCGCAGCCCCGAGCAGACCCGGCAGCTGGACCCGCGGCAGCGCGCCGACCTGTCCTGGCAGCTGGTCGACGTGCTCGCCGACCTGCACGCGATCGACCCGGAATCGGTGGGCCTGGGCGAGTTCGGCCGCCCGGTGGGCTTCCTGGAGCGCCAGGTGCGGCGCTGGAGCACGCAGCTGGCCGCCTCCCGCAGCCGCGACATCGACGGCATCGACGAGCTCGCCGAACAGCTCGCCAGGTCGGTGCCCGCCACCCACCGGGCCGGGATCGTGCACGGCGACTACCGGCTGGACAACGTGATCGTCGGCGACGACCAGCGCATCCGCGCGGTGCTGGACTGGGAGATGGCCACCGTCGGCGACCCGCTCACCGACCTCGGGCTGCTCGCCGTGTACTGGGAGGGCTTCACCGGAGTCGAGCGCAACCCCATCACCCAGGGCGTCGGCCCCGAGTTCGGCTTTCCCACCGCCCGGCAGCTGCTGGACCGCTACGCCGAGCACAGCGACACCGACCTGTCCGGACTGGACTGGTACGTGGCCTTCGGGTTCTTCAAGATCGCCGTGATCCTGGAGGGCATCCACTACCGCTTCATCCACAACCAGACCGTCGGCGGCGGCTTCGAGCACGTCGGTGCGCTGGTCGCACCGCTGGTGGCGCAGGGCCTCGCCACCCTCGTCGGGCAGGCGCGATGAGCGGCGCTCCCCTTTCGCTCACGCGTGCCGACCGGGTGCGGATGTCTCGCGCGAGACAGGAGGACTGAGATGGATTTCGCCTACGACGAGCGCACCGAGGAGCTACGCAGGCAGCTGCTGGACTTCATGGACTCCCACATCTACCCCGCCGAACCGGTGTTCCTCCAGCAGCTCGCCGAGGCCGAGGACCCGTGGTCGGCGCACCCGCCGATCATGGCGGAGCTCAGGGCCGAGGCCCGCCGCCGCGGGCTGTGGAACCTGTTCCTGCCGGGCGAGCACGGCGCCGGGCTGACCAACCTCCAGTACGCCCCGCTGGCCGAGATCATGGGCCGGTCGGTCCGGCTGGCCCCGGAGGCCACCAACTGCGCCGCGCCGGACACCGGCAACATGGAGGTGCTGGCGCTGTTCGGCACCGAGCAACAGAAGCAGCAGTGGCTGAAGCCGCTGCTGGACGGCGAGATCCGCTCCGCGTTCTGCATGACCGAACCCGACGTGGCCTCCTCCGACGCCACCAACATCAACACCCGCATCGAGCGCGACGGCGACCACTACGTGATCAACGGGCGCAAGTGGTTCTCCTCCGGCGCAATGAGCCCGCGGTGCGAGATCCTCATCGTGATGGGCAAGACGGACCCGAACGCCGAGCGGCACCGCCAGCAGAGCCAGGTGCTGGTGCCCAAGGACACTCCCGGCGTGCACATCAGGCGCAGCATGCACGTCTTCGGCTACACCGACGCCGACCACGGCGGGCACGCCGAGATCGTCTTCGACAACGTGCGGGTGCCGGTGGAGAACATCATCGGCGGTGAGGGCGAGGGCTTCGCGATCGCCCAGGCCCGCCTCGGCCCCGGCCGCATCCACCACTGCATGCGGGCCATCGGCATGGCCGAGCGCGCCCTGGAGCTGATGTGCCGGCGCGTCAACGAGCGCGTCGCCTTCGGCAAGCCCCTGGCCGACCAGGGCGTGGTGCAGCACTGGATCGCCGAGTCGCGGGTCAGGATCGAGCAGGCACGACTGCTGGTGCTCAAGACCGCGTGGCTGATGGACACCGTCGGCAACCGCGGCGCGCACACCGAGATCCAGGCGATCAAGGTGGCGGTGCCGGAGATGGCGACGTGGGTCATCGACCGCGCCATCCAGGCCCACGGCGGCGGCGGGGTCAGCCAGGAGTTTCCGCTGGCGAACCTGTACGCGCACGCCCGCACCCTGCACATCGTGGACGGTCCCGACGAGGTGCACCGCCGCTCCCTCGCCCGCCAGGAGCTGAGGAAGTACCAGTGATCCCGCAGCGGAACGCCGATGACGGCACCGCAACGCACAACACCACACCCTGCCTGAACGAGGAGTGCCCATGGCTGACAACCGTGTCGCGATCGTCACCGGTGCCGCCCGCGGCATCGGTGCCGCCACCGCCAGGCGCCTGGCCGAGGACGGCTTCGCGGTGGCCGTCATCGACCTCGACGAGAAGCAGTGCGCCGACACAGTGTCGGCGATCGAGTCCGGTGGCGGGCGGGCGCTCGCCGTCGGCGCCGACGTCAGCGACGCCGCCCAGGTGCAGGCCGCGGTGGACCGCGTCGCCAGCGAACTCGGCGCCCCGACGGTGCTGGTCAACAATGCCGGCGTCATCCGGGACAACCTGCTGTACAAGATGTCCGAGGACGACTGGGACACGGTGCTGAACGTGCACCTGCGGGGCTCGTTCCTGATGGCCCGCGCGGTGCAGAAGTACATGGTCGAGGCCGGGTGGGGCCGCATCGTGAACCTGTCCAGCACCTCCGCGCTGGGCAACCGCGGCCAGGCGAACTACTCCACGGCCAAGGCCGGGCTGCAGGGCTTCACCAAGACGCTGGCCATCGAACTGGGCAGGTTCGGCGTCACGGTCAACGCCGTCGCACCCGGTTTCATCGCCACCGACATGACCCGGGCGACCGCCGAGCGGATCGGCGTGGACTTCGAGGAGTTCGCCAAGGCGGCGGCCGCGACCATCCCGGTGGCCCGGGTCGGCCAACCGGAGGACATCGCCAACGCCGTGTCGTTCTTCGTCGACGAGCGCTCCGGTTTCGTCTCCGGCCAGGTCCTCTACGTCGCCGGCGGACCGAAGGCGTGATGGCCGTGGACGCCGACGAACTTCGCGACCGGGTGCGGGAGTTCCTCACCGCCCACGACCCGCAGCGCACGGACCGCCTGGAGTTCCTGCGGGCCCGCTTCGACGCCGGGCTGGCCTGGGTGCACTTCCCCACCGGGCTCGGCGGACTGGGTGCGGCCCGGGAGCTGCAACCGGTGGTGGACGCCGCGTTCGCCGAGGCGGGTGCGCCGGACAACCGGCCGCAGCACAACAGCATCGGGCTCGGCATGGCCGCGCCGACGATCCTGCGGTTCGGCAACGACGAGCAGCGCCGCCGCTACCTGCGTCCGCTGTGGACGGGCGAGGAGATCTGGTGCCAGCTGTTCAGCGAACCGGGCGCGGGCTCGGACCTCGCCGCGGTGGCCACCCGGGCGGTGTGGGACGGTACCGCCCGCGCGAGCGGAGCCAGGCGCGGGGGCGAGTGGGTCGTCGACGGGCAGAAGGTGTGGACGTCGCTGGCGCACCAGGCGCGGTGGGCCATCCTGCTCGCCCGCACCGACCCGGACCAGCCCAAGCACCAGGGCCTGACCTACTTCATCTGCGACATGACCGCGCCGGGCGTGCAGGTGCGGCCGCTGCGGCAGATCACCGGTGAGGCCGAGTTCAACGAGGTGTTCCTCACCGGCGTGCGGATCCCGGACGCGCAGCGCCTCGGCGAGGTCGGCCAGGGCTGGCAGGTGGCGCTGAGCACGCTGATGAACGAGCGGGTGGCCATCGGCGGACGCGCGCCCGCGCGCGAGGCCGGGCTGATCGGCGTGGTGGCCGACGCGTGGCGGAACAACCCGGACAAGCGCACACCCGGCCTGCACGACCGCCTGCTGCGGCTGTGGGTGGAGGCCGAGGCGACCCGGCTGACCAGCCTGCGGGTGCGCCAGCAGCTCGCGGTCGGCGACCCGGGCCCGGAGGGCTCCGCGCTGAAGGTGGCCTTCGCCGAGCTCAACCAGGCACTCACCGGGTTCGAGCTGGAGTTCCTCGGCGAACCGGGGCTGGCCTACGACGACTGGACGTTCCGCCAGCCGGAGTTCACTGATTTCGCCAAGCGCGGCCCCGGTTTCCGGTACCTGCGCGCCAGGGGCAACTCCATCGAGGGCGGCACCACGGAGATCCTGCGCACCATCATCGCCGAACGGGTGCTGGGGCTGCCGCCGGAAATCCGAACCGACAAGGACCGGCCATGGAAGGAGTTGCCGCGATGAGCGCTCCGGATCTGCTCTACAGCGAGGTCGAGGAGGACCTGCGGGCCAACGTCCGGCGGCTGCTGCGCGACCGCTGTGACTGGACCGCGGTGCTGGCCCGCTGCGAGACCGACGAACCCTACGACCTGGCGCTGTGGCGGACGCTGGCCGGGGAGCTGGGGCTGGCCGCGCTGCTGGTGCCGGAGGACCTCGGCGGCGCCGGGGCCGGGGCCCGCGAGCTGGCCGTGGTGGCGGAGGAGGTCGGCCGGGCGGTGGCGCCGGTGCCGTTTTTGGGCAACGTGCTCACCACCGCCGTCCTGGTGCCCTGCGGCGAGCAGCCGCGGGTCCGGGAGATCCTGCCGCAGCTCGTCGACGGCTCCCAGCTGGGCACCGTCGCGGTCGGCCTGACCACCGTGCCCTACGGCGCCTTCCCGCAGGCGGTGCAGGCCGACGGCGCGACGCTGACCGGCGCGGTGTCGGCGGTGGTGGATCTGGAGGTCGCCGACTTCGTCGTGGTCCCGGCGCTGGACGCTGACGGACCGGCGCTGTACCTGGTGGACACCTCGGTCGCCGGGGTGACCCGCACCCCCACCACCCCGCTGGATCTGACCCGGCGGTTCGGCGCCCTGGCGCTGGACGCGGCGGTCGGCGAGCGGATCGCCGGCGGGGCCGACGCGGCGCGAATCCTGCGGCAGGCGCTGGTCACCGCAGCCGGGGTGCTGTCCGCCGAACAGGTGGGGCTGGCCCAGCACTGCCTGGACTCCACAGTGGAGTACGCGAAGACCCGCTACCAGTTCGGCCGCCAGATCGGCTCGTTCCAGGCGGTCAAGCACCGCCTGGCCGACCTGTGGACCGGGGTGAGCACGGCACGCGCGGTCGCCCGTGGTGCCGCCGACGCGCTGGCCCGCGGCGAGGAGACCGAACTGGCCGTCGCCCTCGCGCAGGCGTACTGCTCGGATCTGGTGGTGCTGGCCGCTGAGGAGCACCTCCAGCTGCACGGCGGCATCGGGATGACCTGGGAGCACCCGGCCCACCTGTACCTGGGGCGGGCCAAGAGCTCCCAGCTGACCTTCGGCATCGCCGAAACCCACCGGCAGCGCATCGGCGAGCTCGTCGACCTGCCCACCCCCTGACACCGAGGAGGTCCGCACGTGCGAGTGTTCACCAGCAAAGAGGACGTCATCGCGGCCAAGGGCGAACAGCTGGGCACCAGCGAGTGGCTGACCATCACCCAGGAGCAGGTGAACCAGTTCGCTGAGGCCACCCTGGACCACCAGTGGATCCACATCGACGTGGAGCGCGCGAAGCAGGGCCCGTTCGGCGGCCCGATCGCGCACGGGTTTCTGACCCTGAGCCTGCTGCCGAAGCTGAACTCCCAGACCTACCGGTTCGAGGGGGTGAAGATGGGGATCAACTACGGCCTGAACAGGGTCCGCTTTCCCAGCCCGGTCCTGGTGGGCTCCCGAGTCCGCGCCACGACGGAACTGGCGGACGTCGCGGAGGTCGAGGGCGGCCTCCAGCTGACGATCAAGTCGACGATCGAGATCGAAGGCGCCCCCAAACCCGCCTGCGTCGCCGAAAGCCTCAGCCGCCTCGTCTTCTGAGCAACCGCATCGGAGTGCGGGGACGCCTCCGCCGAACTCCAGGGATGCCCCTGCTCAGACGGTTGGGGGAAAGCGAGTCTCGTTGCGCTCGATCTTCGCGTAGGCGGCATCGATCACATCGATGCCGCACACGTCGGCCAGGCGAACGAGGTAGAGCAGCACGTCCGCGGCCTCGTCCGCAAGCCGCTCCCTGAGCGGACCTTCTGCCAGAGCTGCCTTGATTCGGTCGTCATCCAGCCACTGCAGCTCCGCTATCAGCTCGCCAGCCTCTCCGCTCAGAGCCATCGCCAGGTTCCTCGGCGTGTGGTACTGCTCCCAATCACGGGCCGCCGCAAACTCCCGCAACCGCGACCGAAGCCCCGCAACACTGTCCATGCTGCCCACACTATCCATCGGCTGCGCCTCGACCCCGCGGCGCACCGTGGCATCACGGGCCGATGCGGATGTCCATGCCGGGGCCCAGGGGGAGGTCCGCGACGTAGAACACCGTCAGGATCAGGGTCCACACCAGCCAGAACGGGGCCACGAACGGGACCATGCGGGCTACCAGGGTGCCCATGCCCGCCGCCGGTTCGTAGCGGCGCAGGTAGCCCAGGATAATGATCATGTACGGGTTCAGCGGCGTCATGATCTGCGTCGCCGAGTCACCAACCCGGAACGCCGCCTGCGCGAAGCCCGGCTCGAAACCCAGCAGCACGAACATCGGCACGAACACCGCCGCCAGCAACGTCCACAGGCTCGACCCCGAGATGATGAACAGGTTCAGCACCGAGGCGAGCACCATGAACCCGAGGAACGCCGGATAGCCGTCCAGATTGAGCGCGCGCAGCAGGTCCGCGCCCGAAACCGCCACCCACGCACCGAGGTTCGTCCAGGTGAACAGGGCGATGAACTGCCCGAGCATGAACGCCAGCACCAGGAACCCGGTCAGATCGCGCAGCGCCTCCGTCATCAGCCTCGGCACGTCCGCCGCCCGGCCAATCACACCGGTGATCGCGCCGTGCACGATCGCCGGGACCGCGAAGCCCAGGAAGATCAACGTGGTCACCGAGTCCAGCAGCGGCGACTTCGGCAGGAACCCACCCGCGTCGTTGCGCAGCGGCGACCCCGGCCACAGCACCAGCGCCAGCACCAGCCCGAACGCCACCAGGAACGCCACGCCCGCCCAGACCAGTCCGCGCCGCTGCGCGGGCTCCAGCTGCGCCCGGACCTCGGTGGTGACCTCACCGGCCGTCTCCTCACGCGGCACGCCGGTGCGCGCCAGACGCGGTTCGACGACCTTGTCGATCAGCAACCCGGCCAGCAGTCCGAGCAGGATCGACGACACCACGTTGAAGTAGTAGTTCGACACCGGGGTGACCGCGGTGCCGGGATCGGGCAGGTTTTCGGCGACCTTGTTGCTGATTCCGGCGAACAGCGCGTCCAGGCTGGTCACCACCGGCGCGGTGGAGTAGCCCGCCCCGGCGGCGGCGAAGGCACCCAGCAACCCGGCCACCGGGTGGCGTCCCGCGGCCTTGAACACCATCGCGGCCAGCGGCGGCAGGATGATCATGGAGGAGTCGGCCATGACGCTCGCCGAGATCCCCACCAGACCGACCGCGTAGGGCAGCACCCGGCGCGGCGCGCCGCCGAAGCACGCCCGGACCAGCGCGGTGAGCAGCCCGGTGCGCTCGGCCAGGCCCACCGCAAGCATGATCGTGACCACGGTTTCCAGCGGCGGGAAGCCGATGAAGTTCTCCGCCATCTTGGTGAACAGGAACTCCAGGCCCTCGCCGGTGAACGCGCCGCGGATCGGAGTGGCTTCGTCGGCCCCGGGGACGTGTACCACCACGCCGAAGGCGGAGACCACCGTGGACACCACGGCCACCACCAGGAACAGCAGGCCGAACAGCAGGAAGGATTCGGGGAGCCTGTTGCCGATCCGCTCCACCAGGTGCAGCACCCGGTCGACCCTGGACACCTCGGCGCGGGTGTGACCGCTCATGCTCGCTCCTGCCGCCGGACCGGTGATGCCGAGCGGTAGCCAACCCGTCCGACCATTCGCCGCGCAAGATCCGGCGGCACGGTGATCGATCAGCAGTGGACCGCGCGTGGCGGGAGCCGCTCACGCCGCCCGGGACATCAGGGGCGCAGGGACGCCAGGAGGAGGTCCGCGAACTCCTTCCCGACCTCCTCGCCGGTGAGCTTGCCGTCCTTGCGGAACCAGGTGCCCAGGTGGTGCACCGCGCCGAAGAAGAAGTCCACCACCAGGTCCGCCGACTTGTCCGCCCGGAACACCCCGGAGCGCTGGCCCTCCTCGATCAGTGCGCGGACCCGCTCGTGGTAGCGGCGCCGCTCCGCGCGCACCTCCGCCTGCTTGTCCGGATGCAGCAGGTGCATGGAGCGGAAGAAGATCACCGTGTCGTCCAGGTTGGCCGCCGTCGTCGCCACCACGTCGGCGGCCACCGCGTGCAGCCGCTCGTCCACCGGCGCGTCGCTGTCCGCCGCGCTTTCCATCCGCGCGTGCTGATCACGCAGCACCCGGGCGTAGATCTCGTACAGCAGGTCGTCCTTGGAGCCGAAGTAGTGATACATCGCCCCCTTGGTCACCCCGGCGGCGTCCACGATCTGCTGCACCGAGGTCATCTCGAAACCCTGCTCGGCGAACAGCCGCGTGGCCACCGCCAGCAGCCGCTGCGGAACCGGTTCGACCGAGTCACCGACCGCCGCCCCTGCGGTGGTGCGACCGTTCGCCGCCCGCGCCATCTCTACCTCCCGTGTCGACCCCACCAAGCGTATCGACCGGCCGGTCCGCCACGGTGCGGACCGGCGGCCACGCCCGCGGTCACCGGACCTTGCGCTGGAGCCTGCGCATGCCCGCCTGCCACCGCTGCGGGTCGCCGGCGCGCAGCGCGTAGTACTCGGCGACCTCGGGGTGCGGCAGGATCAGGAACTCCCCGCTGTCCAGCGAGTCGGCGACCACGTCGGCCACCTCCTCCGGTTCGAGCGCCCCGTCGTCCAGCAGCACCTTGCCCGCCGTGCCGCTGGTGCCGAGCATGTTCGTGCGCACGCCCTGCGGGCACAGCGCCTGCACGGTGATGCCCTGGTCGGCGTAGGTGATCGCCATCCACTCGGCGAACCCGAGCGCGGCGTGCTTGGTCACCGAGTACGGCGCCGCGTTGAGCATGGTCAGCAGCCCCGCGGCCGACACGGTGGCCAGGAAGTGCCCGCGGCCCCGCTCCAGCCAGTGCGGCAGCACGGCGCGCGCCGCCCGCACGTGGGCCATCACGTTGACCTCCCACGAGTCCGCCCAGGCGGCCTCGTCGGCTTCCGGTCCGCCGTCGCGGGCGATGCCGGCGTTGGCGCAGAAGAGGTCGATCCGCCCGTGCTCGCCCAGCGCCGCGTCGACCAGCGCCCGCACGCCGTTCTCGCTCGCCGCGTCGCCGGGTACCGCCAGCCCGCCGACCTCCTGCGCCACCCGCCGCACCCCGTCGGCGTCCACGTCGCCGAGCACCAGCTTGGCGCCCCGCCCGGCGAACGTGCGGCTCATCGCCGCGCCGATGCCGTTGCCCGCACCGGTGATCACCACGACCGCGTCAGCCAGCTGCACCTCACACACCACCCCGCAGCGTGACGCCGCCGTCGAGCACGAGGACCTGGCCGGTGATCCAGGACGCCTCATCAGAGAGCAGGAACGCGGCCGCCCCAGTGATATCGGAGGGCATGCCCAGCCGCTGCAGCGGGTAGTTCGCGGCGACCTCGTCCTCCTTTCCCTCGTAGAGGGCCGTGGCGAAGCGGGTCTTGACCACGGCCGGAGCGATGCCGTTGACCCGGACGCCCGGCCCGAGCTCCACGGCGAGCTCCTTGGTGATGTGCACCAGCATCGCCTTGGTGGCGCCGTAGAACCCGATGCCCGGCGCGGGGCGCAGGCCGGCCACGGAGGACACGTTGAGCACCGCGCCGCCGTGCTCGGCCATCCACGCCCGGTACGCCTGCTGCGTCCAGGACAGCGCGCCGAGCACGTTGACCTCGAAGGTCTTGCGCGCGACGCCGTGGTCGAGTTCGATCAGCGGCCCGTAGGCGGGGTTGATGCCGGTGTTGTTGACCAGCAGGTCGACCCGGCCGAAGGTCTCCAGCGTCTTCGCGACGGCCTCGGCCTGGTGCTCCTCGTCGTCGGCCTTGCCGGGGACCCCCAGGGCGTGCTCGGGGCCGCCGAGCTCCTGCACCGCCTCGGCCAGCGGTTCGGGTTTGCGGGCCGTGACGGTGACCTTCGCGCCCTCGGCCACCAGGCGCTCGGCGATCGCCAGGCCGATGCCCCGGCTCGCACCGGTCACGATGGCCACCCGGCCGTCGAAACGCTTGTTCATCGAATCCCTTCCTTCCACCGTTGAGCCGCGGCGGTGTCGCGGGGCCGGCGCCACAGATCCGGCCGGTCGCGGTCCGGGGTCCGGGTGGCCCCGGCGGCTGCGGCGCGAACGCCTGGAGCACTCGAACCGCGGTTCGATCTCCGGCCGAGTCGTCGTGGCGCGCCGACCACGGCCGCTCACCCAAGCCACACCTCCGCACCGAGACCGACCAGTCGGTACGTTCAGTCAACGGCGCGCGTCCCAGTCTCGTCAACCCTCGGGCGGCAGGCGCTGCGCCGGGCGGAGCAACCCGGCTTCGCAACATCGCCAACACCTTGACCGCACAAGTGGTCCAGTCCATTTTCGGGGACATCCCCGACCCACGGAGGACCACATGTCCCGATGCAGACCAGCCGTCCTCGCCGTGGTCACCCTGGCCGCCCTCGGCCTCGCCCCGACGTCCGCGGCGGAGCCCGCGGCGGAGCCCGCGGCACTACCCAGGCACCAGCTGACCGGCTACTGGCAGAACTTCGTCAACTCGGCCACGCCGCTGCGGATCAGCGACATCTCCCCGAACTACGACGTCATCGCCCTGGCGTTCGCCAACGCCGACCCGGCCCGCCCCGGCGCGGTGACGTTCACCGTGGACCCCGAGCTGTCTCGCGCCCTCGGCGGCTATTCCGATGAACAGCTCAAAGCGGACATCGCCGCGAAGAAGGCCGAGGGCAAGACATTCGTGCTCTCCGTCGGCGGAGAAAAGGGAAACGTCGACCTCGGCAGCGAGGCGAACGTCGCAAATTTCGTCGACTCGGTCGGAAAAATTTTGACCGATTACGACATTGACGGGTTGGACATTGACCTGGAGCATGGACTGAACGTCCCCAACATCACCAGCGCCCTCCGTCAGCTGCGCGACCGGATCGGCGACTACTTCGTGCTGACGATGGCCCCGCAGACCCTCGACGTGCAGCCCGGCGGCGCGTACCTGCAGCTGATCGAGAACGTCAGGGACATCCTCACCGTCGTGCACACCCAGTACTACAACTCGGGTTCGATGAACGGCTGCGACGGACAGGTCTACAACCAGGGCTCGGTGGACTTCATCACCGCACAGGCGTGCATCCTGCTGGAAACCCTGCGCCCGGACCAGGTTTCCCTCGGCCTTCCGGCGACACCGTCCGCGGCCGGCAGCGGCTACGTGGACCCGGGCGTGGTCAACGACGCGCTCAGCTGCCTGACCTCGGCCACCGCCTGCGGCCAGTACACCCCCGCACAGCCGCACCCCGAGCTGAGCGGGGTGATGACGTGGTCGATCAACTGGGACGCCACCGCGGGCAACTTCTTCTCCGACCTGGTTCGAGCCCATTTGGACACGCTGCCGTAGCACGACAAGACTCCGGCGGGGTGTTTTTTCCCACCAATAAGGCAATGCGCACCCCGCCGAGCGGCGGACCAGTCGGTCACGGTCCGCGATCCACTTGCTACGAAAAGTGATATTTCGCACTGGTGCGCACGTTCGCGCACACATTTCCGGATTCTCGCGCTACCCTGGAGGCATGTCAGCCGCGCTGGAGACCGTGTTGGCACGTGCCGGTTTAAAGGTCACTGCCAACGAATTCCTGACCCTGGTCGAGGACGCCGCGAAGAAGCTCACCTCGCCGCAGGTGGACCCAGCCGCGCACTTCACCGACGCCGAACGGGATGCGCTCAGCGAGGCCGGGCTGGACCTGGCGCCGTTGAGCGACTCCGAAGTCGACCCCCGCGCGCGCACCGTCGCCGAACAGGCCGTGCTGCGCGACACCGCGCTGTCGGTCAACCAGGCCGCCGAGCGGGTGGGCGTGGACAGCAGCCGGATCCGCCACCGCATCAGCGAACGCCGCCTGATCGGGTGGAAGGACCGCGGCGGATGGCGGCTGCCCGCGTGGCAGTTCACCGACACCGACGTGCTGCCCGGGCTGGACACCGTCCTGGCCGTCATGCCCGTCGACCAGCCCGCGCTCGTGCTGGCCAACTTCATGACCACGCCGCAGGAGGACCTCGAGATCGGGGACCGCCCGGCGAGCCCGCGCGAGTGGCTGTTGGCCGGCGGCGATCCGCAGCGCGTTGCCGAGCTCGCGGCCACCATCGGCACCCCGGCGTGAGCGCACCACTCCACCGCCCAGATCTGAACCCAGGAACTCCATGGCACGGCTACCACAGCCGCCTGCGCCAGCGGTGCTGCAGGCGATGCTCCGGCGCACCGAGGACGTGATCGCGGTGCCCGCGGGCACCCGCCTCGTGCGCGTCTTCACCTCCGGGGGCAACCACCCGCAACAGTGGAACACCTTCCGCTACGCCGGGCCGCTGCCGCACGCCCGGTTCGACCCGCACCTGCCGAACAGCCAGGGCGGGCCGACGGTCACCCGGGAGCACGGGGTGCTGTACTTCTCGCTGTCCGTACAGACCTGCATCGCCGAGGTGTTCCAGGCAACGTCCACAGTAGATCGACGGACCCGCAATCCGTACCTGGTGCTGTTCCGTCCACGGCGGACCCTGCGGCTGCTGGACCTCACCGGCCTGTGGCCCACCCGCGCGGGCGCCTCGCAGGCCATCAGCACCGGACCGAAGCTACGCACCCAGGCGTGGGCCCGCGGCATCCGCGCGGCGTACCCGGAACTGGACGGGCTCTGGTACCGCTCGTCAATGGATGCGGGCAATCCGTCGCTGTGCCTGTGGGACCCGCCGGCGGCGACGGCGCTGCCGGACTCCCCCGACGTGCTGTTGCCGCTGAGCCATCCGGGGCTGGACGTGCCGCTGGGGCGCGTGTGCAAGGAACTCAGCTACACGCTGCTGGACTGACGACCGGGACCGGTCGAAACAACGCGAAGGGCACCCGGTCAGGGCGCCCTTTCGTGCGTCGGATCAGGCGTTGTTCCCCGCCCGCTGGGCCTGCTCGTGGGCCAGGGCGTCCTTCTTGGACTTGGTCAGACTGGCCCACGTGGTGATGCCCAGCACCAGGACGATCACCGACAGCGACATCCAGTTGCTGATCTCCAGCCACTCGGGCGTCACGTGGTACTCGTGGAACGCGTGCAGCACCAGCTTGATGCCGATGAACCCGAGGATCACGGCCAGGCCCACCGACAGGTAGATCAGCTTGTCCACCAGGCCGCCGAGCAGGAAGTACAGCTGCCGCAGCCCCATCAGGGCGAACGCGTTGGCGGTGAACACCAGGAACGGGTCCTGGGTGATGCCGAAGATCGCCGGGATCGAGTCGACCGCGAACAGCAGGTCCGCACTGCCGATCGCGATGATCACCACGAACATCGGAGTCAGGTGCCGCCTGCCGTCGATCTTCACCGTTGACCTGGCACCGTGGTAGTCCTCGGTCACCGGGAACACCTTGCGCACCCAGCGCACCACGGCGTTCTCCCGGTACTCCTCGTCCTCGTCCTTCTTGCGGACCATGCTGATCGCGGTCCAGATCAGGAACCCGCCGAAGATGAAGAACACCCAGACGAACTGCGCGATCAGCGCGGCGCCGATCGCGATGAAGATGCCGCGCATCACCAGCGCCAGCAGGATACCGATCAGCAGTACCCGGTGCTGGTGAATCGACGGGACCGCGAAGCTCGACATGATCACCATGAAGATGAACAGGTTGTCGACGCTCAGCGAGTACTCGGTGATGTACCCGGTGAAGTACTCGATCGCGAAGTGGGAGTCGCCCAACAGCCACACGCCGACCCCGAACAGGATCGCGCAGCCGATGTAGAAGGTGACCCACTTGGCCGCCTCACCGGTGGTGACCTCGTGCGGCTTGCGGTCCACGATCACCAGGTCGAGCAACAGCAGCAGGGCCAACCCGCCGAGCGTGGCGACCCATACCCACCACGGGACATCCATCCGGTCGACCGCTGGTTGCGCCTGCTGGGCGAGCAACGTCACGGCACCCATCCATCACCTCCGGTTCAGGGCACAAGCCGTTGACCGGAGGTCTCTTCCACCGGCCTCAGACCGGTCGACGGCACCGGGCTTGTCCAGGCAAGGTCCGTGATGACGACACCGTCGCGAAGGAATACTCCCCTCCACCACTCGCCAAGATTGTCACTTATGCGCGGGTGCGGACACCAGCCGGGGGATGCACAAGCAACGAACATCACGCGGTGACCGTACGGGCACCAGCCCCTCCAGGCAAAGCGGACAACTACTGCATCACCCCGACGGCGGCAGCTGTCCGGGGGTGCCGTTCGGGTTCTCCGACGCGGCTTCGCGCCAGAGGGTTCTCACCCGGCCCGCCGGTCGTTATGATCATGCGCCGAACCGCACGCGGGGATGCGGCACGACCTCGGCGCGGGCACAACGACGTGTCCGGTTGCTGTTTGGTCTCTGGTTCATAGCGTCTTGTCTTCGCCCGCGTCTGGATGAAAACCGGTGCCGCTCTCGTCCCCTACTGTCAACAGCGTGTCCTCCCCCCGTCGCAAGGGCCTCGTGCTGATCGCCCTTTCTTGCATCGCGCTGGTGATCTTCGGGGTGTTCGCGTGGTCCGGCGACGAGCGGCCCGAGGCGGCTCCGGCGGCCCCGCGGGCGGCGCTGCTGGACGTGTTGGACGGCCCCGGCGGCAGCGAGCGCGTCCAGATCGACGTCACCCTCTACGCCCCCGCCGACACGCCGGCCCCGGCGGTGCTGCTGGCGCACGGCTTCGGCGGCAGCAAGGACGACACCGCCGCCCAGGCGCAGGAGCTGGTCCGGCGCGGGTTCACGGTGCTGACCTACTCCTCCCGCGGTTTCGGCCGCAGCACCGGCCGGATCGCGCTGAACGCCCCCGAGTACGAGGTGGCCGACGCGCGCCAGCTGCTCGACTGGCTGGCCCGCCAGCCAGAGGTGCTGCGCGACGGGGAGGGCGATCCGCGGGTGGGCGTCACCGGCGGGTCCTACGGGGGCGCGCTGAGCCTGCTGCTGGCCGGCACCGATCCGCGGGTGGACGCCATCGCCCCGGTGATGACCTACAACGACCTGGCGCAGGCGTTGCTGCCCAACACCGCCACGCGCGACGAGTTGCCCGCCGACACCCCGGCCGCCGGGGCCCCCGCCGACCAGGGCGTGTTCAAACAGGCGTGGGCGGGGCTGCTGTTCTCCGCCGGCACCGCCCCGCGCGAGCACGGCCGAACCGCGGTGGGAGTCGACGGCCCGTCCGGCACGCGCCCCGGTGAGCAGCCGCTGACCTGCGGTAACTTCACCCCGCAGGTGTGCGCGGCCTACACCGAGGTGGCGCAGACCGGCCGCGCCGGGCAGGCCACCCTGGACCTGCTGGAGGCCGTGTCGCCGAAGCGCGTCACCGGCAACATCCGCGTTCCGACACTGCTGGTGCAGGGCGAGCGGGACACGCTGTTCGGCCTGGAGCAGGCCGACGCGAACGCCCGGCAGATCGCCGCGGCCGGCGGCAAGGTCAAGGTGATCTGGTTCGCCGGCGGGCACGACGGCGAGCCGCCGGGCCCGGCGTTGCGGGAGCGCATCGCCGACTGGTTCGCCTTCCATCTCGGCGGCGTGCCACCGGTGCCGGATCCGGGCACCGGTTTCGAGTACGACGTCGCCGGCCAGCAGCAGCGCAACGGCAGGACCCCGGTGCGGACCGTGGCCGCGCCCGCCTATCCGGGGGTGGGTGCGGAACGCGCTCCGCGCTTCGCGCTCCCGCTGCACGGCGCCGCCACCCAGGTGGTCAACCCGCCGGGCGGCAGCCCGGCCAGCACCAGTTCGCTGCCCGGCGCGGGTGCGGTGCTCGACGCCGCGGGCAGGTTCGGGCAGTCCCTGGCCCGCGACCTGCCGGGCCAGGTGGCGGTGTTCCGCACCGATCCGCTGGACAGCCAGCTGCTGGTGTCCGGTTCACCGCAGGTCCGGCTGTCGGTGGCGTCGGTGCCCGGCCAGCCCACCACCGGGGACGCGGTGCTGTTCGCCAAGCTTTATGACCTGGGCCCCGACGGGCAGCGCAGGCTGCTCGGCAACGCGGTGTCGCCGATTCACGTGGTGAACCTGCCACCGGACGGCACCCCGGTCGAGGTGGAGGTGGCCCTGCCCGGGGTTGTACACCCGCTGGAGACCGGCCACCGGCTGGAGCTGGCGGTGACCACCACCGACCAGGCGTACGCGGTGCCGAAGGAACCCGCGGTGCACCTGGTCGGGCTCGCCGGGGGCGGCGCGATCTCGGTCCCCTCGGTGCGCGGCACCACGGGCGGCGCCGCCACGGTGCCGGTGGCGCCGCTGGTCGGGATCGGGGTGATCGCCGCGTTCGCGCTGCTGGCCTGGCTGCTCTCGCTGATCCTCCGCAAGCACACCGACGACGTCGACCCGCTGCTGGCCGAGACGCCGCTGGTGATCGCCGGGCTGGGCAAGTCGTACCCGGACAGGGGCACCGCGGTGCAGGACCTGTCGATCCGCGTGGAGCGCGGCCAGATCGTCGGCCTGCTCGGGCCCAACGGCGCGGGCAAGACGACGACGCTGCGCATGCTGATGGGGCTGCTGCATCCGACGGCCGGGCAGATCCGGGTGTTCGGGCACCGCCTGCTGCCCGGGGCGCCGGTGCTGTCCCGCGTCGGCTCGCTGGTGGAGTCGCCCGGATTCCTGCCGCATCTGTCCGGCCTGGACAACCTGCGCTACTACTGGGCCGCGACCGGGCGGCCGATGCTGCAGGCCCGCTTCGACGAGGTGCTGCAGATCGCCGGGCTGGGCACGGCCGCCCAACGCCGGGTACGCACCTACAGCCAGGGCATGAAGCAGCGGCTGGCGATCGCGCAGGCGATGCTCGGCCTGCCGGAGCTGCTGGTGCTCGACGAACCGACCAACGGCCTGGGTCCGCCGCAGATCCACCAGATGCGCGAGATCCTGCGCCGCTACGCCGCCACCGGGCGGTCGGTGCTGATCTCCAGCCATCTGCTGGCCGAGGTCGAGCAGACCTGCACGCACGTGGTGGTGATGCACGAGGGCCGACTGGTGGCCGCGGGCAGCGTCGCGGACATCGTCTCGGTGGACGGCGAGGCGACCTTCCGGGTCGACGAACCGGAGAAGGCCGCGGAGGCGCTGCGCACCATCGAGGGCCTGGGCGTGGTGGAGACCGACGGCGACCTGGTGCACGCCGACCTGGCCGGACACTCGGCCGCGGTGGCGGTCAACGTGCTGGTCGCCTCCGGGATCTCGGTGCACCAGGTGGGACCGCGGCGCCGGTTGGAGGACGCGTTCCTGCAGTTGGTCGGCGAGGAGGCCCGATGAGCGACACTCCGTTGCCCGCTCATCACAAGCCGACCGGTATGGGTGCCCCGCACGACATGGAGGAGAGCCGGTGAGCGACGGGAACTCCGGGCGCGCCAGGGTCGGGCGGCTGGACACCGCCGAGACGGCGGTGGTCCGCTCCAACCGGGCGCAGCCCGTGCAGCCGGACGGCGCGGTGGAGGGCTACCGGGCGGGCCGGACGCTGCCGGTGCGGGTGGAGCTGGCCCGCCAGCTGCGCCGTCGCCGCACCCGGCTGGCGCTGGGTTTCCTGGTGGTGCTGCCGCTGTTGCTGCTGCTGGCGTTCGAGGTCGGCGACGACGGGTCGCGGGGCGGCCGGACACTGGCCGACATCGCCACCGCCAGCGGCCTGAACTTCGCGGTGTTCACCCTGTTCGCCGCGACGAACTTTCTGCTGGTCGTGGTGGTGGCGCTGTTCTTCGGCGACACCGTGGCCAGCGAGGCGTCCTGGTCGAGCCTGAAGTACCTGCTGGCGGCGCCGGTTCCGCGGGTGCGGCTGCTGCGGCAGAAGGCGGTGGTCTCGGCGCTGCTGTCCGGCTCCGGGCTGGTGCTGCTGTCCGCCGTGTCGGTCGCGGTGGGCGTGCTGTGGTACGGCACCGGGGACCTGGTGAGTACCACCGGTGAGGCGGTGCCGTTCCCGGCCGGGCTGGTGAGCATCGCGGTCGGCACGCTGTACCTCGCGGTGCACCTGACCTGGATCGCGGGGCTGGCGCTGTGGTTGAGCGTGAGCACCGACGCCCCGCTCGGCGCGGTCGGCGGGGCGGTGCTCGTGTCGATCCTGTCGGAGATCCTCGACCAGATCTCGGCACTCGGCGATCTGCGCACCTACCTGCCGACGCACTACTCGACGGCCTACGCCGACCTGCTCAGCGAGGACGTCGACTGGTCCGGGATGGCGTACGGGGCCTTCTCCGGTCTGGCCTACGCGACGGTGTTCGTGGTGCTCGCGGTCTGGCGGTTCCGCCGCAAGGACATCACCAGCTGAGGCGCCAGGCGGGTTCTGCGCGCTACGCGGGCGCCGTGAACAGCCGACCGGGCAGGGCCAGCACTTCGTCGAGGACCGAGCAGGTGGATCCGGTGGTCTGCCAGAGGACCGCGCTCCGCCCGACGTGGTTGTCGTGGCGGCGCACCCGTGCCGCGCGGGCGTCGTCCTCGGCCCGGACCTCCACCAGGTCCACCACGTCGGCCTGGGGGCGCACGTAGATGAGGGCTTCGAGTTCGCCGTTGGAATCGCGCACCGGCGGCATCAGCCGGAACCCGCGCGCGACGAGCTCCCGCAGCCGTCTGCTGGATTCGTCCGCGTGTTCCTCAACTGACGAGGTCATCGAAATCACCGTCCTTGGCACCATCCGCCGTTGCGTGCCCGCGACCATAGCACACGATATGTGATCGTATGATCACTCTTCGTACTCGGACGATGTTCCCGGCCCGGGATCGGCGAGCGACGGGTCATGATCTCCCAGCCGATCATCGTCTCGTACCCGCGGCGCCCGTACAGGTCGGTGGGCTCACTGCACGCAGAACTCGTTGCCCTCCGGGTCCTGCATGACGACGCAGTACCCGTGGGGCTCGTCCACCTCGCGCTGGTACGTCGCGCCGAGCGCCTTCAGCCGGTCCACGTGCTCGGCGATGACACGCCTGCGTTCGGCGGCGTCGTGGTGCGCCGGTCCGCGCTGGCTGACGTTGACGTCCAGGTGCACCCGGTTCTTGGCGGTCTTGCCCTCGGGAACCCGCTGGAAGAACACGCGCGGCCCCTTGCCCTCCGGGTCGATCACCGCCGAGAAGGCGTCCCACTGCTCCCGCGGCAGGCCGATCTGCTGCGCGAACGTCTCCCAGGAGTCGAACCCGGGTGGCGGTGGCTGCACCTGGTACTCCAGCGCCGCGGCCCAGAACTCCGCCAGCCGCGCCGGGTCGTGCGCGTCGAAGGTCACCTGGAAACCGAGCCCCACCGGAAACCACCTCCGCCGCGCAAACTACTCCCGGCCACCGACAGCTGCCCGTCGGCGACAACGGCCGGACGCACACCGGGTCCGGTGGCGTCCGGTCAGTCGAGTGCTCAGGACGAGATCCGCGACCGGTACTCGGTGACGAAGCCGTCGACCGCGATCGGTGCTGCTGCGTCGCCAGACCGCCGCAGACCCGTGGTGTCCTGCCAGGCGCCTCACTCGATGCCGGCGGCGTCCATGCCACGGAGCTCCTTCTTGAGGTCCTGGATCTCGTCGCGCAGTCGGGCCGCCAGCTCGAACTGCAGCTCGCGGGCCGCGTTCATCATCTGGTCGGTGAGCTGCTGTACCAGATCCGCCAGCTCCGCCCGCGGCATCACCTTGATGTCCCGGTCGGCCAGCAGCCCGGCGGTGGCCACCGCCTCGCCCGTCGGCTTCCTGCCGCGCGAGACGTTGCGACCCGAGCCACCCACCGGCACCGACTCGTCGGTGTCGTCGGCCTCGCTGTAGACCCGGTCCAGGATGTCGGCGATCTTCTTCCGCAGCGGCTGCGGGTCGATGCCGTGCTCCTCGTTGTAGGCGATCTGCTTGGCGCGGCGCCGGTTCGTCTCGTCGATGGCGTGCCGCATCGAGTCAGTGATCCGGTCGGCGTACATGTGCACCTGGCCGGAGACGTGGCGGGCCGCGCGGCCGATCGTCTGCACCAGGCTCGTCCCCGAGCGCAGGAAGCCCTCCTTGTCCGCGTCGAGGATGGACACCAGCGACACCTCCGGCAGGTCCAGACCCTCGCGTAGCAGGTTGATGCCGACCAGCACGTCGTACTCGCCCAGGCGCAGCTGCCGCAGCAGCTCCACCCGCCGCAGGGTGTCGACCTCGGAGTGCAGGTACCGCACCCGGATGCCCAGTTCGAGCAGGTAGTCGGTGAGGTCCTCGGCCATCTTCTTGGTCAGCGTGGTCACCAGCACCCGCTCGTCGCGCTCGGCTCGCACCCGGATCTCGTGCACCAGGTCGTCGATCTGGCCCTCGGTCGGCTTGACGATCACCTCCGGGTCCACCAGCCCCGTCGGGCGGATCACCTGCTCGACGAACTCGCCCCCGGCCCGTGCCATCTCGTACGGGCCCGGGGTCGCCGACAGGTACACCGTCTGGCCGATGCGGTCGGTGAACTCCTCGAAGGTCAGCGGCCGGTTGTCCAGCGCGCTGGGCAGCCGGAAGCCGTGCTCGACCAGGGTCCGCTTCCGCGAGGCGTCGCCCTCGTACATGCCGCCGACCTGCGGCACCGTCACGTGCGACTCGTCGATGATGAGCAGGAAGTCGTCCGGGAAGTAGTCGAGCAGCGTCGCCGGCGCCGACCCGGCCGGGCGGCCGTCGATGTGCCGCGAGTAGTTCTCGATGCCGGAGCAGAACCCGACCTGGCGCATCATCTCGATGTCGTACTGGGTGCGCATGCGCAGCCGCTGTGCCTCCAGCAGCTTGTTCTGCTTCTCCAGCCTCGCCAGCTGCTCCTCCAGTTCGGCCTCGATGCCCCGGATGGCCTTCTCCATCCGCTCCGGGCTCGCCACGTAGTGCGTGGCCGGGAAGATCCGCAGGTCGCGCACCTCGCGGACGATCTCGCCGGTGAGCGGGTGCAGGTAGTACAGCCGGTCGATCTCGTCGCCGAAGAACTCCACCCGCACCGCCAGCTCCTCGTAGGCGGGGATGATCTCGACGGTGTCGCCGCGCACCCGGAACGTGCCGCGGGCGAAGGCGATGTCGTTGCGGGTGTACTGGACGTCGACCAGCGCGCGCAGGAACACGTCGCGGTCGATCTCGCCGCCGACCTCCAACGGGATGGAGCGGTCCAGGTACGACTGCGGCGTGCCCAGGCCGTAGATGCACGACACCGAGGACACCACCACGCAGTCGCGGCGGCTGAGCAGGTTCGACGTCGCCGAGTGCCGCAGCCGCTCGACATCCTCGTTGATCGAGGAGTCCTTCTCGATGTAGGTGTCGGTCTGCGGGACGTATGCCTCGGGCTGGTAGTAGTCGTAGTAGCTGACGAAGTACTCGACCGCGTTGTCCGGGAAGAACCCGCGCAGCTCGTTGGCCATCTGGGCGGCCAGCGTCTTGTTCGGTTCCAGCACCAGCGTGGGCCGCTGGACCCGCTCGATCAGCCAGGCCGTGGTGGCCGACTTGCCGGTACCGGTGGCACCGAGCAGCACCACGTCCTTCTCCCCGGCGTTGATCCGCCGCTCCAGTTCCGCGATCGCCTGCGGCTGGTCGCCGGCGGGCTGGTAGTCGCTGACCACCCGGAACCGGCCGTCGGTGCGCGGGATGTCGGAGACGGGCCGGAACTCAGAGTGGGCCAGCACGGGGTGCTCAGTCGCGAATGCCACGACACCCAATGTACGAGCCCACCCCGACAACGCGCTTCGTCACGGGTTCCCAATCCTCATCCAGGGAAGATAATGAGTTACGTCACTCCATTCACGGGGAGGTGGTGAGATGTCGAGCAGCACTCCCATCGCCGGCCACCCGGACCTGGCCGAGTTGCGCATGCGGTACGAGCGAGCCTCGGAGACCCCGACCGCCCAGATGGCGGACGGGCTCACCGTGCTCGGCGGGCTGTTCGTCGCGTTGTCGCCATGGATCACCGGGTTCGCCGGCACGACTCCGTCGCTGGCGCTGAACAACCTGGTCACCGGCCTGACCGCCGTCATGCTCGGGCTCTCGTTCGCGGCCGCGTACCACCGCACCCACGGCATCGCCTGGACCTGCCCGGTCCTCGGCGCGTGGGTGATCGTGTCCGTGTTCGTGATGAGCGGAACCGCCGTGACGCTCAGCACCGTGCTGTGCAACGTCATCGGCGGGGCGGTCCTGGTCCTCGCGGGCCTGGGCACCATGGCCCCGGCCATGGCCAGCCGCGCCTCGAGCTGATCGGCTGATGAACGGAGGTCGCAACGCAGGTGGAAGCACGACAGCGGGCGCGAACTCCGCCGACGGCGGGGTCCGCGCCCCCGCACGCCGGTCCCGCTCGACGGCCGGTTCTTCTAGGGTGACGGCGTGACCACGCAACGCGAGATCGCCGAGTCGCTGGGCCTGCCCGTCCACCCGCCCAAGGTCGAGGTCTTCGACCTGCGCACCAGCACCAACACCGATCCCAAGGGCCACGTCCGCCCCGTGGCGCGCTACCGGCAGGAGCCCTTCGGGCTCTACCTGGCCCGGCCGATGCCCGGGCACCCGCGCATCGCGGCGCTGGAGTCGTGGCTGCTGCCCGCGCTCGGCCTGCGTGTCACCCGCTGGTACTGGCATCCCGGCTGCGCCGACGACGTGGACTACTACCTCGACGTCGTCGACATCGAGCCGGACGCCCACCGATGGCGCACGGTCGACCACTACCTCGACATCGCGGTGCGCGACCGGCGCGCCGCGGAACTGCTCGACATCGACGAATTCGTGCTCGCGGTGCGGGCCGAACTGCTGGACGCGGAAACGGCGGAACGCGCGATGGCCCGCGCCTACACCGCCGTCAACGGCCTGGCTCGGCACCAGTACGACCTGCCGATGTGGTTGCGCGACAAGGGATTCCAGCTGTCGTGGCACGGGCAACCCGTCGAAGATCCCGTACCTCAGTGACCGCTACCGCCAACCCGGTGACATTCGGCACGGTCTCTAGGGAGTCCAGCCCGTTCGCTCCGCCCAGCGCCAGGCCCGGGGGAGCGCTGCGGCGAACCAGGGTTCCTTCGCCTCGGCGTAGGCATCGCGGTCGGGGTTCGCCGCGTGCTCCGCCGCGAGCGTCCGCTTGAGCGCCAGGTACTCCTCGCGGGCCGCCGCGTCCGCGCGCAGCCACGCCGGGAACAGCAGGGCGACACGCTGCCCGGGCGAGCCGTCCACACGCACGTGCAGGTTCGCGTGGCGGCCCGGGTCGGCGGAGGCGTGCACCCGCTTCTCCCACAGCACCAGGTCCGGCGCGAAGGTGTGCGGAGTGTCGCGGCGGAGGTGCGGCACCACCGGGAAGCCCGCCTCGCCCAGTGGCTCGGCCAGCGCGTCGGCGTCCGCCAGCGACCGCACGGTCAGCTGCAGGTCGATGATGTCCTTCGCCGGAAGGCCAGGCACCGACGTCGAGCCGACGTGGTCGACCCGCACCGCCCGGTCACCCGCCGCCCGTTCGATCCGGGCGATCAGCCGCTGCGCCTGCCGCGGCCACTCCGGGTCCGGCTCGACCAGCTGCGGCGCCGGCTTCGGCGGATGCCTCCGCAGCCGCACGTTCTCCTCATACGGCACCAGCCGGTCCCGCCACAGCGCGTCGACCGCGGCGTGCAGGTCCGCGACCGAGCCGGTGTTGTCCAGCCACACGTCGGCGACCGCCCGCCGCTGCTCGTGGGTGGCCTGCGCGGCGATCCGGGCCCGGGCATCCGGCTCGGTCAGCCCGCGGTCGACCAGCCGCCGCACCCGGTCGGCCACCGGCGCGTCGACGATCACCACCAGGTGGTAGTGGGGGGCGTAGCCGACCTCGACCAGCAGCGGCACGTCGTGCACCACGACGGCGTCCGCCGGCGCCTGCGCCATCCGCTCGGCGGTCAGCTTCTGGATGCGGGGGTGGGTGATCGCGTTGAGGTCCGCGCGGGCCTGGTCGTCGCCGAAGACCTTCTCGGCCAGTGCGGGCCGGTTGAGTGCGCCGTCGGCGTCCAGCACGTCCGCCCCGAACCGCTCCACCAGCTCGGCCAGGGCCGGGCTGCCCGGCTGCACGACCTCCCGGGCGAGCACGTCGGCGTCGATCACCATCGCGCCGAGTTCCCGCAACCGCCGTGCCACCGTCGACTTGCCGGATCCGATGCCGCCGCTGAGTCCCACCCGCAACACGCCGCCCATCTTGCCACCCGCGCGCACGACAGCGGCCCCGCGCCGTGCGAAGGCGCGGGGCCGCAGGTGGTCAGACGTCAGCCGTCGGACTCACGCACCGCCGGAGAGCTTCTCCCGCAGCGCGGCCAGCTGCGCGTCGCTGGCCAGCGAGCCGCTGTCCTGCTCGTCGGAGGCCGAGGAGTAGTTCCCACCGGTCTGCTCGTCGCCGCCGGCGGCAGCCGCCGCGGCGGCCTCGGCGTCGGCCTGGCGGGCCTTGGTGACCTGCGCGATGTGCTTCTCGTAGCGGGCGTGCGCCTCGGCGTACTGCCGCTCCCACTCCTCGCGCTGCTTCTCGTAGCCCTCCTGCCACTCCTGGGTCTCCGGGTCGAAGCCCTCGGGGTAGATGTAGTTCCCCTCGGCGTCGTACTCGGCGGCCATGCCGTACTGGGTGGGGTCGAACTCCGAGTCCGGGCTGAAGCCCTCGTTGGCCTGCTTCAGCGACAGCGAGATCCGGCGGCGCTCCAGGTCGATGTCGATGACCTTGATCATCACCTCGTCGCCGACCTGGACGACCTGCTCCGGGATCTCCACGTGGCGCTCGGCCAGCTCGGAGATGTGCACCAGGCCCTCGATGCCCTCGTCGACGCGGACGAACGCACCGAACGGCACCAGCTTGGTGACCTTGCCCGGCACGATCTGACCGATCGCGTGGGTGCGGGCGAACTGCCGCCACGGGTCTTCCTGGGTGGCCTTCAGCGACAGCGAGACGCGCTCGCGGTCCATGTCCACGTCGAGGACCTCGACGGTGACCTCCTGGCCGACCTCGACGACCTCGCTCGGGTGGTCGATGTGCTTCCAGGACAGCTCCGAGACGTGCACCAGACCGTCAACGCCACCGAGGTCGACGAACGCACCGAAGTTGACGATGGAGGACACGACGCCCTTGCGGACCTGGCCCTTCTGCAGCTGGTTGAGGAACTCGCTGCGGACCTCGGACTGGGTCTGCTCCAGCCAGGCGCGGCGGGACAGGACCACGTTGTTGCGGTTCTTGTCCAACTCGATGATCTTGGCCTCGAGCTCGCGGCCCACGTAGGGCTGCAGGTCGCGGACGCGGCGCATCTCGACCAGCGATGCGGGCAGGAAGCCGCGCAGGCCGATGTCGAGGATGAGGCCGCCCTTGACCACCTCGATGACGGTGCCGCGCACGGGCTCGTCCTTCTCCTTGAGCTCCTCGATGGTGCCCCAGGCGCGCTCGTACTGGGCGCGCTTCTTGGAGAGGATCAGCCGGCCTTCCTTGTCCTCCTTCTGGAGAACAAGCGCCTCGACGAAGTCGCCGACGTTGACGACCTCGGCGGGATCGACGTCATGCTTGATCGACAGTTCGCGGGAGGGGATGACGCCCTCGGTCTTGTAGCCGATGTCAAGCAGCACCTCGTCGCGATCGACCTTGACGATGGTGCCCTCAACGATGTCCCCATCGTTGAAGTACTTGATGGTCTGGTCGACGGCGGCGAGGAAGTCCTCCTCCGTCCCGACGTCGTTCACTGCGACCTGCGGCTTGGTGGCGGCTGCAGTCGGGACGGTGGTGGTGTCGGTGGACATCAGGTGGGTTGCTCCGGTACGGATAGTTTGGTCGTTGGATCTACAGTTGTTGCCACGCCCCGGGTCGGTTCCGCTGCTACCACCATCACATCCGTTCCCGGGTTACCCGGCCAGGACAGGCGGACGACGAAAGACCCACGGCGCGGGCGGTATCGTACGCGCTTTCTCGATCGCCGGGCAAACCGCGGTACTCCCCGACCACCGGTCGACCCCGGACGACGACAATGCTCCACGTCCGAGGCAGTACCCACCAGGGACGAAGGAGATTCCTTGACACCAGCCGACGGCCCCGAAAGCGCCGAGGTCCAGGGTAGCTCCGCGGAGCGCCTGTTGGGCACCGCGGGTGTGACCAAACGCACCGCGGGTCCGGCCGAGTCGCGTTCGGCCAGTCGCCGGTGGTGGGACGCCGACGCCGACGCCTACCAGTCCGAGCACGGCGCATTCCTCGGCGACGACGACTTCGTGTGGTGCCCGGAGCGGTTGCGCGAGGCGGATGCCCGGCTGCTCGGCGACGTGCGCGGCAGGCGTGTGCTGGAGGTGGGTTGCGGCGCGGCGGCGTGCTCGCGCTGGCTGGCCCGGCAGGGCGCGCGGCCGGTGGCGCTGGACATCTCGGCCGGGATGCTGCGCCACGCCGCGGCGGGCAACGAGCGCTGCGGGATTGGCGTGCCGCTGGTGCAGGCCAGCGCCGACGGCCTGCCGTTCGCCGCCGACTCCTTCGACCTGGCCTGCTCGGCATTCGGCGGGGTGCCGTTCGTGGCCGACGTCGGCGCGGTGTTTCGGGAGGTGGCCCGGGTGGTGCGCCGGGGCGGCCGGTGGGTCTTCGCCGTGACCCACCCGATGCGGTGGATCTTTCCTGACGATCCGGGGCCGACCGGGCTGACGGCGACCCACTCCTATTTCGACCGCACGCCGTACGTGGAGGTCGACGACCTGGGCCGCGCGACCTACGTCGAGCACCACCGCACGCTGGGCGACTACGTGCGGGCACTCAGCGGCGCGGGAATGCGGTTGGTGGACCTGGTGGAACCGGAGTGGCCCGCAGGGCACACGCGCAACTGGGGACAGTGGAGTCCGCTGCGCGGGCGCCTGTTCCCGGGCACGGCGATCTTCGTCTGCGCGCTGGATTGACCGCCGCGACAGCGGCGCGGGCTGCATAGTGCTGGGTGGAGCCGAACGTCGAGGAGCAGCGGTGGCAACTGCCCAGGACCTGGTGCGGACGCAGTGCGCGCGGTTCGCGACTGTGGATCCGCAGCTGCCGGCCACCTACCCGGTGCCGGAGGGCGAGCCGATCATGGCGCACACCCGGGACGGGTCTCCGGTGGCGGGGATCGTCGCACGCACCGTGAACCCGCCGGGGTCGATGCCGACCCTGTGGCAGACCGAAGTCGTCCTGGAGTTGTTCCCGCTGGTCGGCGCGCACCCCCGGGAGGGCATGGACGCGTTGCTGCACGCGTGGCGGACGTGGCTGGCCGAGCGCGGCGCGCCGGAGCGGGACTCCTCGTGCGTGGTCACCTGGCCCAGCCGCGACGTGCCCGCGACCAGGGCCCTGCTGGACCACGGGTTCGTTCCGCTGTCCTGTCTTGCTGTGCGTCGGCCCACCACCGAGACCCGACTAACGAAACTGTCTGGTACCGTAAAGGTGCGTCGCGCCGGACCGGCCGACCTGGACGCCGTCGTCGAGCTCACCCTCACCGAGCTCGAGTACGCCGCCCTGGTCGGTGCGTCGGTGTACCGCCCCGACGCCCCGCGGCTCAAACGGACCGCTGCGCACATGCGCCTGCACTCCAGCGATCCGGTGTGGCTGGCGGAGCGGGACGGCACACCGGTCGCGGTCGCGGAGTGCGGCTGGGTCGACACCGGCGGGTCACCCGGCAGCCACCGCCTGCACCCGGGCATGTGGGCCTACGTCAACTGCCTGTCGGTGCACGAGCAGGTCCGCGGCACCGGCGTCGGCCGCCAGCTGATGACCTGGGTGCACGACGAGTTCGCCCGCGCCGGGGTCCTCGGCAGTTTCCTGCACTACAACCCACCGAACCCACTGTCCTCGGTGTTCTGGCCCCGCCAGGGCTACCGGCCACTGTGGACCACGTGGGAGGTACGACCGGCCACCGCGCTGCGCTGACACCCGCCCGGCCGGCGCACCGGTCGAGAGAGTCAAGGAGTCGGCGTGGAGATCGTCGCCACCGGCGTCGAGGTGGCCGGAGCCCACGGCCAGCTGCTGGCACCCACCTCGCTGCGCGCGAGGTCCGGTCGGCTGCTGCTGGTGGCCGGGGACCCGAACTCCGGGCGCACCGCGCTCGCCCTGGCGCTGTCCGGCAGGCTGCGCCCCACCAGGGGCGAGGTGCGACTGGACGGCACCGCGGACCCGAGCGCGCTGCGGCGCGCCGTCGCCGTCGTCGACGCCCCGCAGATCACCGAACCCGAGGGCGCACTGCCGGTGCGCGACGTCGTCGCCGAAGGGCTCAGCCTGGCCGGGCGACGGTCCGGCCGCCGCGCGGTGCGCGCCTGGCTGCAGGCCCGCGAACTGCCCGCCACCGAGCGCTTCGAGAACCTCGCCGGGCTCGCGCGCACCAGGCTCCTGGTGGACCTCGCCGTCGAGTCCCGCGCGGTACGCGCGCTGGTCCTGGACTGCCCGGACCGCCACGGCGGCGACCCCGCCGGCTGGTACGAGCTGGCCGCCCGGCAGGCGGCGCGCGGACTGGCCGTGGTCGCGTTGTGCTCCCCGCACTCCGCCGACAGGCTCGGCGTCTTTCCTGCCCGCATCGGCGCGGACAACCCCGAACCATCCACTTCGGACACCGCTGAAGGTCTACGATGACAACGTTCCGGATCGCCGCCACCGAGCTGCGCCGCCTCACCTCGGGCAGGCTGCCCAAGCTGGCGCTGCTCGCGGTCACCCTGGTGCCGCTGCTGTACGGCGCGATGTACCTCTACGCCAACTGGGACCCCTACGGCCGGCTCGGCTCGGTGCCCGCGGCCGTGGTCGTCGCCGACACCGGCGCCCAGCGGGAGGACGGCAGCCGCCTGGACGCGGGGCAGGACGTCTACCAGGAGCTGATCGACTCCGGCACGTTCGCCTGGCACCGCACCGACGAGCGGCAGGCCCGGGAAGGCGTGGCCAGCGGCGAGTACACCTTCGCGCTGGTGATCCCCGGTGACTTCTCCGCGGCGCTGCTGTCCCCCGCCGACTTCGAACCGCGGCAGGCCACGCTGCGGCTGATCACCAACGACGCCAACAACTACCTGGTCGGCACGATCGCCGACAAGGTGGCCTCCGAGGTCCGCAAGAGCGTCGCGGCCAGCGTGGGCAGCGACGCGGCGAACCGGTTCCTGCTCGGCTTCAGCACCGTGCACGACAAAACCGTCCAGGCCGCGGACGGCGCGGGCCAGCTGGCCGACGGCGCCGGGCAGCTGCACGACGGGCTCGGCCAGGCACAGCAGGGTACCGCGCAGCTCGCCACCGGGGCACACCAGCTGCTCGACGGCCAGACCCGGCTCGCCGACGGCGCCGACCAGCTCGCCGACGGCACCGGCCAGCTGCGCAGCGGTCTCGCCCGGCTGCGCAGCTCGACGGCCCAGCTGCCGGAGCAGACCGCGCGGCTCGCCGACGGTGCCGAGCAGGTCGCCGCCGGCAACGAGCAGCTCGCCGCCAAGGCCGACGTGCTCGGCGGCGTCTCGCAGAACATCGTCGACAACCTCGACCAGGCCCGAAACCGCGTCGCCGACCAGCTGCGCCAGGCCGGGGTCGACGAGGCGACGGTGCAGCGCGTCATCGCCGGCCTCGACCAGCTCACCAGCCCGATCACCGAGGCCAACGGCACGGTGCAGACGCAGGTCGGGCAGCTCCGCGCGCTGGCCGACGGCTCCCGCCAGGTCGCCGAGGGCAGCCGCAGGCTCGCCGACGCGATGCCCACCATGACCGGCGCCCTCGGCCAGCTCGCCGACGGTTCGGCCCAGGTCGACGACGGCGCGAACCAGCTGCGCGCCGGCCAGCAGCAGGCGCTCACCGGCACCCGGCAGCTCGCCGACGGCGCCGACCGGCTCGCCGGGGGCACCCGGCAGCTCGTCGACGGCTCCGGGCGACTCGTCGACGGCTCCACCACGCTCGCGACCGAGCTGGGCAGGGGCGCCGACGACATCCCGCACCCCGACCCGCAGACCCGCAACGCCACCGCCGACACCATCGGCGACCCGGTGGCCATCGACACCCAGGCGCAGGTCAGGGCCGACACCTACGGTGCCGGGCTGGCACCGTTCTTCATGGGCCTGGCGCTGTGGATCGGCGGCTTCGTGCTGTTCCTGCTGGTGCGCCCGCTGTCCACCCGCGCGCTGGCGGCCGGTGTCGCGCCGTGGCGCATCGCCCTCGGCGGCTGGCTGCCCGCGGCCCTCGTGGGCGTCGCGCAGGCGGTGCTGTTGTTTGTGGTCGTGGTGTTCGGCGTGGGCGTGCACCCGGCGAACCCCTGGTCAACCCTCGGTTTCCTGATCCTGACCTCGTTCGCGTTCACCGCGGTGGTGCACGCGCTGAACGCGGCGTTCGGGCCGAAGGGCAAGTTCATCGCCCTGGTCATCCTGGTGCTGCAACTGGTGACCGCGGGCGGCACGTTCCCGTGGCAGACGATCCCGGAGCCGCTGCACCCGCTACACCAGGTGCTGCCGCTGAGCTACGTCGTCACCGGCCTGCGCCACCTGCTCTACGGCGGCCCCGCCTCGGCGGCGGTGGCCAACTCGGTGGCGGTGCTGGGCTGCTACCTGGCGGCGGCGCTCCTGCTGAGCACGATCGCGGCCTGGCGCCAGCGCGTCTGGACCCCGAGCCGCCTCAAGCCGGAACTGTCCCTCTGACGGCCGGCAGTGCCGTGGGGCCGTCGACCCCCACGGCACCGCCGCGCTCCAGGCGGTCAGGCGAGGATCTCGCCGGCGCAGACCGTCCGCGAACGGCTCACCCGGGCCGCGTCGCCCGGCAGCGCACCCACCGGCATCGGAAGACTCCCGGGTTCTCCCCACCGGCCCCCGCCGGCGAGGAAGATCCGCCGCAGGCACAGCAGATCCCTGACCGCCAGCAACACGCACAGCTCGAAAACGGCGCGGTCGACGCGCCCCTCCTGGCCCACGACGGCCGCCCGCCACTCCGGCGGCACCACCTCGTCCAACGGGAGATCCTGGGCCGAGTCGTAGAACCGGCCGCTGCCCCAGCACGCGGTGTAGTCGCCGGCCAACTCGCCGAGCGCGGCCAGCACCGCCCAGCAGCCCGCGTCCGCACAGCGGAACTCCAGGCTGCCCAGCACGAGCTTGACGACCTGCTCGTGGTGGGCGGAGTAAGCCCCGCGCAGGGCCGCGCGCAGGCGCCGGGCCTGAACGGTCCCGTAGTCGTCGCCGGCCAGCAGCTTCCGCAGCTCCCGTTCGCTGACGACCGGGTACAACGCCGCCCGCACGGTGTCGTCGGGGTGGGCGAGAGCAGCTCGCACGAGCTTGTGCAGCACCGCGTCCGCCCGCTGCCTCGAGGACGGATGCGCGGGGTTGTCCTGCTCGAGCCGGTGCTCCGCCCGAGTCCGGATCCGGTGCAGCAGACCGACCAGGATGCTGCCGAGCAGATCGGTGATCTCCATCCGACGCCCGTGGCACAACGCGCTCAACAAGGTCAGCCGCAACGCCCGCGGATGGTGCACCAGCTCGTCCGGCCCGGAGCACACCGCCTGGGAGAACCATGCCTGCACCAGCGTCGCCGGGACGTCGTCGAAGGCGTCGGTGGGCAGGCACAACGACCTGATCTGCGCCAGCTTGTCGATCTCCCTGACGAGATCGCTCAGGCACTCCCGGTCCGCCGTGTCGTCCAGGTTGGTCAGCAGCTCGACGGGCAGCCCCAACGCGTGCAGTGAGGCCAGACCGTCGATCTGCCGGACGAGCTCGCCCAGGCGGATGCGACTCACGTCGGCCTGCAGCGCGCCGAGCAACTCCCGCTGGTTCCCGACCAGTGTTTCGAGCTGCTCGGCGGCCGCATCACCGATCCGGTCGACGATGCGGTCGCAGAGCAGCGTCTCGAAGTCCTGTAGAGCGCGCCCCGCCATGTCGTGCGCCTGCTCGGCGTCGGCAGCCCGCGCGCCGTCAGCCCCCAGCCGCGCGATCAGGGCGGCGGCCACCTGCTCCCGGCCGTGACCGGTGTGGACCAGCTCCTCGGTCAACCACACCAGCCACTGCCGTTCGTCACCCAGCTCCATCAACGCATGGCCGGCCTCGTCCTGATGTGCGTGCTCCCGCGTCAACTCCGCAGCGGACAATCCCACTCCCACCGCGCCCCCTGCTCCCTGCACACGGGCGTGAACCGTTTCTCAAGGGAACACACGCTAGCTCTCGCACCCGCAACACGATCGAGCGATCGGAGCGTGCGGAGGCCGGTAGGTCCGGGAGCGAGGAACCACGGGAGTTTCACCCACACCGCGCCGCGTGGGCGGCCAGCGGGACCGGGCCCGCGTCCTGCGCGCATCGCTCGTCACCCGGTCAACGGGACGGCGACGTGCATGCCGACCACCTCGCCGTCCTCCACCCAGCCGATCTGGCGCAGCGACGCCAGGTCCAGGTCCACCCCGCGCCGTTCGGCCTCGCACAGCAGCGCCACGACCGGTGGTGGAACGGCGGAATCGACCAGCGGCAGCGGCTCGTCGTGCCGCCAGCTCACCACCAGCTCCGTCCCGGCGGGCAGCACACCGCCGACCACCGTCCACTCCGCGACGGCCCAATCCGGCGGCACCGCACGAGCGACCGGCCAGCAGCACACCAGCTCCACATCGTCCTCAGTGGACCCGGCGCGCACCGACGACCAGAACGGGCCGGTCGGCTTGTTGTCCGCGGCCACCAGCGCCTGCCACAGGGCGGCGAAGGCGGCGTTGGCCCGCTCGTCGTCCTCCTCGGCACCCGACACCGGCAACACCACACCCGCCCACGGCTGCGCCGCCACCTCGCACTCGCGAGCCTCCCAGCTGCGCTCGCACTCCAGCAGCGCGCTCGCCGCGGCCAGCGCGGCGTCCTGCCGCCGCCGCTGCTCGGCCAGCCGCGCCCGGTGCTCGGGCGAGCACCACCGCCGCCTCCGCGCGCCTCCGCACGGCCCGCCCGGCCTCATCCAGGCCGACGTCGGCGGCTCGCAGCGCCCTGAGCCGGATCGCCTGCTCCAGCTGACCCGCCGAGTAGCGGCGGTAGTTCGACCACGGATCCACCGCAGCCGGGGTCAGCAGGCCCTGCCTGTCATACAACCGCAGCGCCTTCGGGCTCAGGCCGGTCAGCTGCGCGAACTCCCCGATGCTGAACATGCGGCCAGTGTGGACCCTGCCCTCGGGGCAAGGTCCACCAACGCTACTGCGCCTCCAGCGCGGGCTCGGCCTCCGGCGCGTCGTCGTAGCGGGCGATCTCGATCAGATTGCCGTCGGGGTCGCGCAGGTACAGCGACGTGATCGGGCCCTCCGCGCCGGTCCGGCTGACCGGGCCCTCCTCGATGCGCACGTCGTTGGCGCGCAGGTGCTCCTGCACCTCGCTGAGCGCGTTGCCGGTGATGAAGCAGAGGTTCGCCGAACCGGGCACCGGGTGCATCGCGGTCGGTTCCACGAGTTCGCTGGCGGCGTGCAGCTTGATGGTCTGCCGGCCGAAGCTCACCGCCCGCCGGTCGTCGGGGAACGTCACCGGCGTCATGCCGAGGATCTGCGTGTAGAACTCCAGTGCCCGATCGACATCGGCGACGGTGAGGACCAGGTGGTCCACTCTGTCGACGCTGATCATGATCCTCCTCGGGGTTGGCGCGCCACGCGGTTGTTCGGGGGAAGCCGCGCCTCTTTTGCGCCCAGCAGCCGTCGCCACCGAACGCGTAGGGCAGGCTATCCGCATCGAGCCGCGGCGGGTTCGGGCGGCCCCGCCGACGGTGATGTCCACCATGCAACGCACCGCAACCCGGCCGAACGCGCGCGGTGCGGTCTTCGTAACGGACCCGCAACCTCACGTGGCCGCGCCCGGTTCAGTGGGCGGCGGCGCCCCAGGAGCGGCCGACCCCCACCGACACCTCCAGCGGGACGTCGAGCTCGTAGGCCGCCCCCATCTGCTCCCGCACCAGCTTCTCCACCTCGTCGCGCTCCCCGTCGGCGACCTCGATGATCAGCTCGTCGTGCACCTGCAGCAGCATCCGCGACCGCAGGTCATTGTCCCGCAACGCACGGTGCACGCCGAGCATCGCGACCTTGATGATGTCGGCCGCGCTGCCCTGGATCGGCGCGTTGAGCGCCATCCGCTCGGCCATCTCACGCCGCTGCCGGTTGTCGCTGGCCAGGTCGGGCAGGTAACGGCGCCGACCGAGGATCGTCGAGGTGTAGCCGTCCTTACGGGCCTGCTCCACCACCTCCCGCAGGTAGTCCCGCACCCGGCCGAACCGGGCGAAGTAGGCGTCCATCTGCGCCTTGGCCTCCTCGGCGGAGATCCGCAGCTGCTGCGCCAGCCCGTACGCGGACAGGCCGTAGGCCAGCCCGTAGGACATCGCCTTGACCCGGCGGCGCAGCTCCGGGCCGACCTCCTCGATCGGCACCCCGAACGCCCGCGACGCCACGTAGTTGTGCAGGTCCTCGCCGGTACGGAACGCCTCGATGAGCCCCTCGTCGCCGGACAGGTGCGCCATGATGCGCATCTCGATCTGGCTGTAGTCGGCGGTCATCAGCTCCGCGTAGCCGTCGCCGACGACGAAGACCTCGCGAATGCGGCGGCCCTCCTCGGTGCGGATCGGGATGTTCTGCAGGTTCGGCTCGGTCGACGACAACCGACCGGTGGCCGCGATGGTCTGGTTCAGCGTGGTGTGGATCCGGCCGTCGTCCGAAATGGACTTCACCAAACCGTCCACAGTGGTCTTCAACCGGGTGGCGTCGCGATGCTCCAGCAGGTGCTGCAGGAACGGATGCCCGGTCTTCTCGTACAGCGTCTGCAGCGCCTCGGCGTCGGTGGTGTAGCCGGTCTTGGTGCGCTTGGTCTTCGGCATGTTCAGCTCGTCGAACAGCACCACCTGCAGCTGCTTCGGCGAACCGAGGTTGATCTCCTTGCCGATGACCCCGTACGCCTCCTGCGCGGCCTGCTTGACCCGGGCCGCGAAGTGCGCGCCCAGCTCGGCCAGCTGCGCGGCGTCCACGGCGATGCCGGCCGCCTCCAGCTCGCTGAGCACCACCAGCAGCGGCAGCTCCAGGTCGGTGAGCAGCCCGCGGCTGTCGATGCGGTCCAGCTCGGCATCCAGGGCTTCGGCGAGCTCGGCCACCGCCCGGGCCTTCACCAGCTCCGCGGCCGCGGCCTTCTGCTGGGTCTCGGCCTCGTCCTCCAGCAACGACAGCTGGCCGTCGTCCTCGCCCCGCTCGACGCGCAGTTCCCGCTGCAGGTAGCGGACCACCAGGTCGGGCAGCTCGAACGACCGCTGGCCGGGCCGCACCAGGTAGGCCGCCAGGGCGGTGTCGCTGGTCAGACCCGCCAGCGTCCACCCGCGGTCGCGGATGGCGTGCAGCGGGCCCTTGACGTCGTGCGCGGCCTTCGTCGCGGCCGGGTCGGCCAGCCACGCGGCCAGCGCCGCCTCGTCCTCAGGGGTCAGCGACGCGGCATCCACATAGGCGCCCGCCCCATCGGCGGTGGCCAGCGCCACACCGGCCAGGTCGCCGCGCCCACGCGCCCACTGCCCGGTGAACGACAGGCCGACCCGGTTGCCGTTGCGGGCGTGCTTGTCCAGCCACGCGCCCAGCTGCCCGGGCTGCACGACGCCGCCGGAAATCTCGAAGCCCTCCTCGACCTCGGGTTCGGCGCTGGACAGGGTGGCGAACAGCCGGTCCCGCAGCACCCGGAACTCCAGCTCGTCGAACAACCGGTGCACCGCGTCACGGTCCCAGGGGCGCACGGCGAGCTCGTCCGGCGTCGACTCCAGCGGCACGTCCCGCACCAGCTCGGTCAACTGACGGTTGAGCAGCACCGACGACAGGTTGGCCCGCAGCGCCTCACCGGCCTTGCCCCTGACCTCGTCGACGCGGTCGACCAGCTCGGCCAGCGAACCGAACTGCTGGATCCACTTGGTGACGGTCTTCTCCCCCACGCCGGGGATCTTGGGCAGGTTGTCCGACGGGTCGCCGCGCAGCGCGGCGAAGTCGGGGTACTGCTCGGGCGACAGTCCGTACTTCTCCCGCACCTTCTCCGGGGTGAACCTGGTGAGCTCCGAGACGCCCCTGGTGGGATAGAGCACGGTGACGTCGTCGGTGACCAGTTGCAGCGCGTCCCGGTCGCCGGTGCAGATGGAGACCCGGTAGCCACCGGCCGTCGCCTGGGTGGTGAGGGTGGCGATGACGTCGTCGGCCTCGTAGCCCTCCTTGCTCAGCACCGGGATGTGCAGCGCGCCCAGCACGTCCTGGATCAGGCTGACCTGGCCGCGAAACTCCTCGGGCGTGGCGCCGCGGTTGGCCTTGTAGTCGGTGAAGGTCTCGCTGCGGAAGGTCTTGCGCGAAACGTCGAAGGCCACCGCGAGGTGCGTGGGCTGCTCGTCGCGGAGCAGGTTGATCAGCATCGAGGTGAAGCCGTAGACCGCGTTGGTGTACTGCCCGGTGCCGGTCTGGAAGTTCTCCTTCGGCAGGGCATAGAAGGCGCGGTAGGCCATCGAGTGGCCGTCGATGAGCAGCAGGCGTCGGTCCTCGGAATGCGTCACGGCGGCGAGTCTAGGCTGACGTGCTGACAGGCGGTGACCGGAGGCGACAGGAGGGAACAGTGGTAAGTCCGCTCAACAATGGTGAGACGATGACCAGCGAGAACGACCGGTTGAACCCGGTGCTGCGAGCCGCTGACGAGCAGCTCACCGAGCGGATGGGCATTGAGATCATCGAATCGGGACCCGATCGGGTGGTCGCGACGATGCCGGTCCAGGGCAACCGCCAGCCGTACGGGTTGCTACACGGCGGGGCGAACGCGGTGCTGGCCGAGACGGTGGGGTCGGTGGCCGCCGCCCTGCACGCCGGCGCCGGCCGCATCGCGGTGGGTCTGGAGCTGTCCTGCACCCACCACCGCGCGGTCACCGAGGGGGTGGTGACCGCCGTCGCCACGGCCCTGCACCGGGGCATGACGACGGCGACCTACGACATCACGATCACCGACGAGCAGGGGCGGCGGACCTGCTCGGCGCGGCTGACCTGCGCGTTGCGCAAGCAGCCGCCCCGGCGCTGATCAGGAGAGGTTCTCCAGCACCGCCTGGGCGACGGCCTTCATCGTGGTCCGCCGGTCCATCGCGGTGCGCTGCAGCCAGCGGAACGCCTCCGGTTCGGAGAGGTTGTGCTTGGTCATCAGCAGGCCCTTGGCACGCTCGATGACCTTGCGCGCCTCCAGCCGCTCGGTGAGGTCGGCGACCTCGGCCTCCAGCGCCTGCACCTCGGTGAACCGCGACACGGCCAGCTCGATGGCCGGCACCAGGTCGCGCTTGGCGAACGGCTTGACCAGGTAGGCCATCGCGCCCGCGTCCCGCGCCCGCTCGACCAGGTCACGCTGGCTGAACGCGGTGAGGATGACCACCGGGGCGATCCGCTCACCGGCGATGTTGGAGGCGGCCTCGATGCCGTCCATCTTCGGCATCTTGATGTCCAGGATCACCAGGTCGGGGCGCAGCTCCTCGGCGAGCCGGACGGCTTCCTGCCCGTCCCCGGCCTCGCCGACGACCTGGTACCCCTCCTCGCGGAGCATCTCGACGAGGTCGAGTCTGATCAACGCCTCGTCCTCGGCCACGAGTACGCGACGTTCGACGGGCTTGGCCTCGCGTGGGTCCTCGGCAGCCGGCGTCGTCACCGGGATCCTCCAGTAGAACTCGGGTCCGCCGATGCGGTTTCGCACCGGAAACCGCAGCTTACCGGGTGTTCTTTGACGGCGACGTAAACCTGCGACGTGACCATGGCGACATCGATTCAGACCCGGGCCCCGCGCCGCCGCTGGAACAGCAGGTGGATCTCGAGGATGCCGGCGGAGCGGGCCCCGCTGCGACGGGGCTCCGACGCCGAGGGTGACGATCACCACCCGGATCACCAGCAGCGTGGTTCCCGTCCGGAAGCCCCACGCATCAACCGGAACTTCGGCCCCTCTAGTTCCTTCCAGTCCGTCCCCGAGGACACGCGTATGCCGAGCACCCGGTGCGCGAGGATGATCAAGCCTGGCGTATGCTTTCTTCCAACCAGCCCCGGTAGCCCAATCGGCAGAGGCAGCGGACTCAAAATCCGTCCAGTGTGCGTTCGAGTCGCACCCGGGGCACGTACAAGATGCACAGCCAGCCAGCCCGTTCACACGCTGGACCAGCCTCGGCTGTCGAGTAGTCTCGCTGCCTGGCGGCCGCCGCAATCAATCACCTCCACGTGCGTGGAGAGCACGACAACCCGGAGGCCGCCGAGACGATCCCGCACGGACCACCTCCACGTGCGTGGAGAGCACGTCGACCGCATCGCCCGCAAGCTCGGCATCGCCGGACCACCTCCACGTGCGTGGAGAGCACGCTGTGGGCGGTAACGGTGAACATGGTGACGTCCGGACCACCTCCACGTGCGTGGAGAGCACGGACCGAATACACCGACGAGCAGAAACAGGAGCGGACCACCTCCACGTGCGTGGAGAGCACGTCGAACCACTACTACAGCCGTGTCGGCCCGGACGGACCACCTCCACGTGCGTGGAGAGCACGCCAGGCAGGCGAGGCGCCCCTCGTGGCCGGGCGGACCACCTCCACGTGCGTGGAGAGCACACCACGCGGACCCATTTCTCTTCGCGCAGCACCGGACCACCTCCACGTGCGTGGAGAGCACGTCCCCACCCCGTGGAAGCAGATCAACCGCTACGGACCACCTCCACGTGCGTGGAGAGCACGAGTTCGACGAGTACGTCGAGGCGTGGAACGACGGACCACCTCCACGTGCGTGGAGAGCACACTTCGCGAACTGCGGTTTTAAGAGCGTGCTTGTTCATTTTGGCGCGTTGGTGGGGGTTGGCGGGCCCGGAGTGCTGGCGTTGGTTCATTTGGGTGAGTGCTATCGGATGGGCGGTGGTTTGGTCAGGGGAAGTGGCTAGCGTACGGCGCACTGGGAACCGTGCTGGCCGTTCGAGTCGCACCCGGGGCACGTACACGCTGCACAGATGGATTACGTGCTTTGTGCATGCGACCTTCCCTTCCGCCTGTTCTCCGAGCTGGCTCCCCAGCTCGCGGAGCGCCTGCGGGTCAGCCATCTACCAAGGTGAGCTTGTCAAGCGCGCAGGCGGCGCGGGCGCGTAGCTGTTCGTCGTCGAGATCTTCTGGGCTGTCGTGAAGGGCAGGGTCGGCGACGTAGGCGTCGACGTCAGCGAAGAGTCCGTCGAGGGTGTCGAAAGTATCTTCGTCGAAGTGTGCGGTTTCGGCCTTGAACATGGCGAGGTAGCGCGTCTCAAACTCGTCGGCGGTGATGCGACGTTCGATGAACGAGCGGATGAGCTCGATGTAGGGCTGGAGTGATGCGTGCATGGTGCCTTCCGGGTTATCCGCCGCCAAGCTTGCCTCGGGTGATGACATTGTTCAATTGTCCCCCGCTCAGCCGCCAGCCAGTCCAGAACTCGCCGCTGGGCTTCTGCACGACCGCCAGACCGGTCTGTCGGTCGAAGTACAGAATCGCTGGCTCGCCGTGGTAGGTACCTACCTTGGACTCGGTGGTGGGGCTCTTGACGAAGTCTTGCAGGGCCTCGTCGAACTTTTTGAAGCCCTCCGCTCCGCGGGGTTCGGTCACGCCGAAGTCCGCGGCGTGTTTGTACTTCTTCTCCAGCTGGCCGCGCTCGGTCTTCAGTTCCGGCAGCTGTGATTGCCCGCCACCCGTGGAATTCCCGACGCTGGTGGCTTCGGCCTGGGTGGTGTTGGGGTCGGGGGTGTTGTTGATGGCCATGGTCAGCGCAGCGCCGGCTTCGGCGGCGGCGACGGTGGTGACCGCGCCACTGATGGCGATGACGAAGTCGGCGGCGACCGCGGCCAAGCGGGCGGTGGCACTGTCGATAACCACCGCGCCCGCGCTTCCGCCGATCGCCGTGCCGCCCAGTGGGGTGGTCAGCAGGGAGGCTATGAAACCGACACCGGTGGCCGCAGCGAGTTCAAGGCTGGTTTCTTCGACGATGTCGCCGATCTTGTCGCGGGTGTGCTCCACCGGGAGGCGTAGTCGCCACAGCTGTTGGCCACTGCGGCGCACGCGGCGGGCAGGCTGGTGAGCAGCGCGCTGTCTTTGACGGCGACGCGCTGCCAGAACTCTTCCAAAGCGTCGAGGTCTTCGGCGACGTTGTTGGCCGCAAGCGACAGCAACTGCGCATGCAGATCATCGGCGATTGCCTGCACCCCGTCACGGGTGGCGGCGAACGCGGCCGCGAGCTCGTGCATTCGGGCAACGTCCCCGCTGGGGTAGTACGGCACCACCCAGTCACTGATCGTGGCCAGCAGGTTCGTATCACCATCGCCCAGCACCGCGGGAGGCTCTGCCGCGGCGGGGCAGGTGTCGGGCCATAACGGCGGGAAACCGCCACCGGGATCGGAGCCTGCGGATTCGGCGTCGGCTCGGCGGTGGTTTTCGGCGGATTCGGCCAGGCCACGAGCGATCCCGCCCAGCAGCTCGTGCAGCCGGACGAACCCGCTGAAGATAGCGCGCACGGCAGGGGTGTAGGAGGCGTCGAACTTCTGCGCAGGTTCATCGTGCCCGGCGGCGCCGGTGAGTTCCCGGAGCCGGTTGTCCAACGTCCGGTAGGTCTGCATGACCGCGTTCTGGCCATCCCGGAACTCCTGCGCGACCCGGTAATAGTCCTCCGGGCGCACATCAACCGGCGTCGCAGGCCCCGGCTCGGGCGCCGGCGCCAAGGGCGGTGGTGGGGCGGTCACTACTCAGACTTCCCAGATCTTGGCGTTCGTCCGCACCGCCGAGGCATGGTTGCCGTGCGCGGTGACCAGCAGCCGATGCATCTCGCGCACGTTCACCCGCATCTCCGCGACCTCCCGGTCCCACTCCGTTTGCGCCGCCTGATAGGCGTCGGCGGCCTCCCCCGTCCAGGACGCCAGCAGCCGCACCACCACGGCTTCCAGGTCATTCAGCCGGAGGTCAATCTCATCGACGGCCTTCCGCAGCGCCTCTTCACCGGCTTTTAGAGCGCGGAAGTCCACCACGATCTGATCCACCTGCACTCCCCCAGTTCGTCAACGCCCCGATGAGCTTCGAGGTGACCGACCGCCGAATCTCACACACGCTACGATCCCGCACAACCGATTCAGCGAAAATCACATCCGAGATCGCTCAATAGCACTAACTCTCCAGCAGTAAATCGTGATGTTCATGGTTCGTGGGTTCGTTGCCGCTAATAGTGCGCCTGTTCGCTGCGGTATTGAGGTCGTCGTCGCCAATAGGAACGCCGCACGACATGCCGAACGGGCTGTGTGGGAGCAATGACCAGCGCGGCGAACTGGCAACTGCGGTTGCATGTCGCCGAGACCTGGCCGTACAGGCCGGATACGACCGTTCGAACCGGGAACCCATGCTCGTCCGGCAGCGGCTCGTCGTTCATCGCGACCGCCAGCAGCGCTCCTCGGTCGGGTTCGAGCAGTACGTCGAGCGGGGTGCCCATGGTGTAGCCGTCAGCGCTGGTGGTGAACAGCTGCTGCGCCTCGGGCCGCAACCCCCCTCGAGGAGCAGGCCGCGCATCGGCACCCCGGTGAAGACGGCGCCGCAGATCAGCGCACTCGGCGGATGCGGAAGCGTTTCGGTGGTTGTCGCCGGGCCAGCGTCTTGCTGGCGGAGATGTCGGTCGGGACGATCGACCAAGCGCTGACGGCGGCGTTGGCTTCGAAATTCAATATGCTGCGGCTGCATGCGCCGGCGAACAAGGTGCTCCTGGTCGACGAGGCACACCTACGATCCGTACGCTCAGGCCCTACTGGGGCGGCTGCTGGCCTGGTACGGCCGAATGCAGGTGCCGGTTGTGCTGGTGTCGGCCACGCTGCCACGCCATATCCAGGCCGCGCTGACGCGTAACTACCTGGCCGGAAACGGCATCCAACGCGGAGGTCGAGCCCGCACCACCGTAGGACTCGCGTGCGCACACCTCGTCGATCAGATCACTCCACATGCGTGGAGAGCACGGGACTCCTCCCTATGAGTTGAACCCAACGACCGGACCAGCTCCACATGCGTGGAGAGCACGACGGCGGGAATCATCCCCTCAACAGCCTGGGAGGACCACCTCCACGTGCGTGGAGAAGAGCACCTGGGCTTTGGGATCGCGTCCAGGAGCTGCGCGGACCACCTCCACGTGCGTGGAGAGCACTAGTGATGGCTTCCCCTGGTGCTGCCAACCAGCGGACCACCTCCACGTGCGTAGAGAGCACTTTGGAAGAAAGCGGGTCATAGCTGTACCCGCCGGACCACCTCCACGTGCGTGGAGAGCACGTCGTCCTTGATCTGCTGGTAGACGCCGAGCGCGGACCACCTCCACGTGCGTGGAGAGCACGCGACGATGCGCGGCTGCACGTGCTCGTTTGCCGGACCACCTCCACGTGCGTGGAGAGCACTGGTCGAGGAGGTGCTGGCGCGCCTCGAGGAGCGGACCACCTCCACGTGCGTGGAGAGCACACTTCGCGAGCTGCGGTTTTAGGAGCGTGCTTGTTCATTTTGGCGTGTGGGTGGGTTGGCGGGCCTGAAGTACTGGTGTTGGTTCATTTGGGTGAGTGCTATTGGATAGGTGGTGGTTCTGTCAGGGGATGTGGCTAGTGTACGGCGCGCTGGGAAGCGTGGTGGCTAGTTGACGTTGGACTGGGGGCGTACGTGGTAGTGGATCTCCGGCTGTGGGGCAAGGAGCGCGGGCTGGGCGGGGCTTGTTATCCCGTGGTATGTCATGGGTTGGATACCGCGGCGGCGGCGCGGGTGCTGTGGCGGCATACGTCGTGGGCACCTCGACATCGTCGTCCCCTCCCTTGCCCGCTCTCGCGACCGCCCATGAGCGCTTGGCCCCGCAAACCCAGAGCGAGGCAGGCCCCGCTGGAGGCCCACCCACTTTCCCAGGTCCTGCCCCACAACCCCACTTGACAAAGACATAGAGGCACCGCCCGACGCGGCATGGAGTAACGGCCTGACGCATGTGATCCGAGTAGGTCGGCCGCCGACGAAGGTAGGACTGCTCCATTTGGGGGGTTTCTTTGGTTGAATTCGATGCTTCGGCCACGGGTGTCAGGGGCGGTGGGCATCATGTGGCGCGGTTGATCAACAAACTGTGCGTTGTGGGATGGCGCGAGACTGGGGTAGGTGCGTGTTCGAGATCAGTCCCGATGCTCGGGTGTTGGGCCCGTGGGGCAAGGCGGGTAAGGCCAAGGTTCCGCATCCGTTGGTGTGCCATGTGATCGATACGGCTGCGGTGGCAGAGCAGCTCTACGACGTGTTGTTGGGGCCTGAAGTGCGGCGTGCTCTGGAGACGGGGCTGGCTTCACTGGGGGATGTACGGTCCTGGGTCGCGGTGTTGTGCGGTCTGCACGATATCGGCAAATGCAGTCCGATCTTTCAAGCCATGCGCCCGGAGCTGGTCTGCTATCTCGGTGAAGAGGCGCGCGAACTGGTGGAAAATCTCCACGAGAGCTCGAAAGATCCGCAGGTGAAGACGATGCACGGCACGTTGACGGCGGTGCACCTGCGTGACTGCCTACCGGCCTGGGGTGCGAGCCCTGAGCTTCGTGATGCTCTCGCCTATGGGCTCGGTGGGCACCACGGTTCGCTGCTGTCGGCCCATGCGGTGCAGCGCGCGAGTGACAAGAGGCGACATCACGGCGAAGGGCCTTGGCGCGAGTTGCGGGCCGAGCTGGTGCGGACGGTGGCGGAGCTTTGGGAGCTCGGTGATCCTGAACGGGCTGCGTGGCATGCGGCGTCGCTGGACGTGCCGGGGATGGTGGGGATTGCCGGGCTGGCGTCGGTGTCTGACTGGATCGCCTCCGACGTCATGAATTTCCCGTTCGCCGAGCTGCCGCTGACCGACCTGGGTGCCTACCGCGACCGGGCCCGGGCGCAGGCGGCCACGGCGGTGGTCGAGCGCTTGCGGTGGAAACCGTGGATTCCGCCGGTGGACACGTCCTATTCGGCATTGTTCTCGGGTCAACGGCGGCCGTTGCAGGAGGCTGTCGAGGAACTGGTTGCTGGCCGGGACGAACCGGGGGTGCTGGTGATCGAGGCGCCAACCGGTGAGGGCAAGACCCGTGCTGGGTTTCAGGCTGCGGCCGCGCTGGTGCGTCAGCTGGGCTTGTCGGGGATGTACTTCGCGCTGCCGACCCGGGCTACGGCTGCCCAGGTGCACGCCGAGCTGGCGAAGGCCGGCAGCGCGCTCGGCCTCGAGGAGCCGCCGAACCTGGTCCAGGCCGGTAGCGATCTCGCTCCGTTGTCAGTGGACGAGGACGGTGATGGCGAGCATGACGGGCACGAGTGGTTCACGCGCAAACGCGGACTGTTGTTCCCGGTCGGGGTGGGCACGATCGACCAGGCGCTGCAGGCGGTGATCCGCTCCCGGCACGTGTTCGTGCGGTTGACCGGGTTGTCCGGCAAGGTCCTCGTCCTCGACGAGGTGCACGACGTTGATGCGCACATGACCACGCTGCTGCGCCGGTTGATGTGGTGGTGCGGCCGGTTCGGGGTCCCGGTCGTGCTGATGTCGGCCACCCTGCCTGCCGGCGATCGTGAACACCTCATCGCGCAATGGCGTGCAGGACGTCGCGGCCTGGGCCCCGCCAAGGCCGAGCCGCTTCCGACCGAACCTGGTGGTCAGCAGGTCAGCTGGACCGGCGCGTGCGGCGAGCCGGAGCGGCGGCGGATTGGGCTGTCGGAGATTAATGCTCGGCGTCCTGCAGTGGCTGTGCACCACCTGCCTGAGGAGGAGCTCACCGGTTGGCTGCGTGAGCGGGTGAGGTTTGGCGGATGTGCGTTGGTCATCCGGAATTTGGTGCGCGACGCGCAGCAGACGCACGAAGCTCTTGCTGAAGAGATCAAGACCTGGGATCGCAAGCCGGAGTTGAGGTTTCTCACCGGGCAAACCCCGAAGGCACAGCGCGCCGGCATCGAGGACTGGTTGCGCGCGAACTTCGGGCCCGAAACCGTGGACCGTCCGCACGCCATCGTCATCGGAACCCAGGTGCTGCAGCACAGCCTCGATCTCGACTTCGACCTGTTGGCCAGCGACCTGGCCCCGATCAACGAGCTCATCCAGCGGCTCGGACGTATCCACCGCCACCTGCGTGCTAAGGCGCGAATGATCCCGGAGCCGGAGTTCGCGCTTGTGCAACCACCCGAGGGTAAGGAAGGTCCAGTATTCGCGCGAGGATTGCACAACGTCTACCATTACGCGCTGCTGCTACGGACGTGGAATGTGCTGTGGGGCCGCGCAGAGCTGAAGCTGCCATCGGAGACCGCAGACCTCGTCCACCACGTCTACAGCGCCCCTGCGCAAGTGCAGGGACCGCTGCGGCGACGCGTCGAGAAAGCCGAACTCAGCATGTCCACCCAGGACAACGATGACGAGTCGAGGGTGCGCCGCTTCTACCTGCCAGCGCTGCGGCCCGGCGATTCCGTGCGCGACCTGACCTACCAACCCACCGTCGCGGCCCGCACCCGCAAGGACACTCCATGGAAGGAGCGGACGTGACCGACGGCGACACGCTCCGGCTCGAGCCGTTCACCGTCGTGGTGCTGCTGCCGGGAGATCCACACCCCCGTGCACTCGACGGCACTCCAGTCAACCTGTCCGACGCCCACGACCTCACCGACGCCGAGCAGCAGGCACTGCTCGACTCGTCCGTGCACATCTTTCCCGACGACCTCACGGAACGCTCCTACGAGGCGGTGGCCGAGCTGCCGATTCCGCGCTGCTTCAGGCGCTCGGGCTGGCTGCAGGACCACCACGCACTCGTGCTTGACGAGGCCGCCCGGACTGGCCCGGTGCGCTTCGAGCTTCACGAGATCTACGGGTTGTGCATCGAGGAGGACGAGTGACCCGACCATCGTTCGACCTCACCACCGAGCCGTGGATCCCCGCGCTCGGCCTGGACGGCCAACCGTACGTGTTGAGCCTGCGTGAGATCTTTTGCCGCGCACACGAGCTGCGGTGGTTGGATGCCGAAGCGCCACCGATGACCGGAGCGCTGCACCGGCTTCTGCTGGCGGTGCTGCACGCCAGCCTCGACGGACCGCGCACCCCGGAGGACTGGGGTGCTCTCTGGGAAGCCATGGAACTTCCGAGCAGACCGGTACACGACTATCTCGACAGACACGCCGGTGGATTCGACCTTTTCGACAGGCAGCGACCGTTCCTTCAGTGCCCCGCTCTGGCGTCGGTGCGCGCGCGGCCAGCCGCGCAGTTGGTGCATTTCCGGTCGGTCGGCAACAACGGCACGCTGTTCGACCACACCACCGCTGCCGAACCGCTGCGGCTGTCCTTCGCCGAAGCCGCACGGTGGCTGGTGACGGTTCAGTGCTATGATCCAGGCGGGACGAAAACTCCCTATAAGAAAGTGAAAAACTCGTCCGCGGGCCTGGGTAACAGGTTCGGCATGGTCCTGGTTGAAGGCAACACGCTGAAGGAAACCCTGCTGCTCAACGCCCACCGCTTCGACCGCGACTACGGTCGGCCTTGGAGCTCGGCCTACGAAGACCGGCCGGCCTGGGAGTCTGAGCCCCCGCAGCCGGAACCGGATACGCGCGAGCCCTACGGTTGGCTTGATCTGCTGACATGGCCAGCTCGGCGAGTGCTGTTACATCCGACCGCTGACGCCCGTGAGCCGGAGGTCGATGGCGTGGTCATCACCCCGGGCACGACGATCAAGAAAACGGGTCTGCACGGCGCCGAGCTGATGGCTGCCTTCGAACGGCCGCATGCGAAATCCAAGAACAAGAATTCTTCGCAGTGGAATTGGAATCCGGTGCGGCTGGGGGAGCTGCGCGGCATTTGGCGCCACGCGCGGACGTTGCTGCTGGCCGAGGACGAGCAACAGCACCAGCGACCCATGGTGCTCGATCACGTCGCCGATCAGGTCGAGCGAGGGACCTTGTCGCGGCACGCGGTGTTTACCATCCGGGTATTCGGCCAGCAGCTTGATGACAACGGTGGCGGCTCGGTCTACACCTGGCTGCAAGAACAACTGCCCGCGCCGGCCGCGCTGCTGACCGCGCGTCATCCCTGGCTCGGCGGAATACTCGGTAGCTGCGTCGCGCTGGCTGATGGGATCGGTGACGCGTTGACCAGCTTGGCCAAGGACTGCCGCAAGGCTTTTCATGCCGAGCATTCCGCCGAGGTCAAGCGCAGCGCGAAGCACAACTTCGGCCTCGTCCAGGACTATTGGCCGAAACTACCGTCGGCATTCGCCACGCTGCTGCTCAGCCTCGGCTTGGCTGTCGACGACGAGAGCTCGCCCAAGCCACCGGTTTTCGAATGGAAGCAGACGGTGCGTGCCCACGCCACCGCAGCCGCTGATCAGCTGATCAATCAGCTTCGGGAACGCCAGGCACGGCACCTTTACGAGATCGCCGGAGCGTATGCGAATTTTGAACGCGAAATCGCCAGGTGTTGCCGGACCTTCGACCGCCAGATCGCCGCATATCTGCCGTAAGACGGAGACCCATGACCACTACTGAGAAGCCACCGGTGCACCAGCGCCGTCGGGCGTTCATCGACAAACTCGACAGACTTGCCCGGGACCTGGCGTCCGGAGACAAGCACCTCGTCGGGCAGGCTCGCCGGAGCTTTGCCCAGCTGCGACGGTCGGTCAGCGGACAGCGATACGAACACGAGGCGATGTCACTCATCTTCGAGTTCGATCCGCCGCGGGAGGAGGAGCAGATCTGGCTGACCATCGCCGGATTGTTCGCGCTCAACCCGCAGACCAGCAGCGCACCACTCCGGCTGGGTGCCGCGCTACGTCGGCTCGACCAACGACGCCCGGGCACCACCGCACAAAAACGACTGCGTCAGCTACTGGCCGCCGACGCGAACTCCTTGCCACAGCACCTGCGCTCGACCCTGCAGCTGCTGGCCAGCCACGACATCGTAGTCGACTTCCGCTCACTGCTGGACGATGCGGTAACCCTGCTGCGGCCGCATCGCGACGAAGAACAGGAGCGCAACACCCGGTGGCGGTGGGCACGGGACTTCCACCGGCAGGAGAACACGAACACCACCAACAACAACGACCTTTCCCAGGAGAATGACGAGTGATCCTCGAACTGCACCTGCTCCAGTCCTTCCCGGTCAGCAACCTCAACCGCGACGATCTCGGACAACCCAAGACCGCCACCTTCGGTGGCGTACCCAGGGCACGGATCTCCAGCCAGTCCCTCAAACGAGCGGCGCGGGACGAGTTCGACCAGCACGGCCTCGACGCTGCCGACCTCGGACAGCGGACCAAACGGCTGGAACTCGAAGTCACCAAGCTGCTCAGCGATCCTGATCACGGCTACGGCCGTGCCGCTGAGGCTACCTCACCGGTCGTGGCCGCGGCGTTCAACCAGTTCCGTTTCAAGACCGAGGCTACCGGCTTTACCAAGTATCTTTTGTTCGTCGACAAGAACACAGCCCGGCTGCTGGCTGAGTTCTGCAATGAGAACTGGGACGCACTCTCCGCGTACGCCGCGAAGGCGCAGAAGGAACGCGAGGCCAAAGAGGCCAAGAAGTCCAAGAAGACCACCAGCACGGGGGACAGCGAGAACCCCGTCGAGAAGATCGCCAAGATCGCAACGGACAGCAAGCTCAAAGCTATCGCCAAGGACATTTTCTCCGCGCGGCGGGCAGCCGATATCGCCCTGTTCGGGCGCATGATCGCCGACAACACCGACCTCAACGTCAACGCCGCCTCACAGGTCGCACATGCGATCTCCACACACGCCGTGGCGACAGAGTTCGACTACTACACCGCGGTCGACGACCTCAAGCGTGACGACGAGCCCGGTGCGGACATGATCGGTACGATCGACTTCAACACCGCATGCTACTACAGTTACGCCAACCTCAACCTCGCGCAGCTCACCGAGAACCTGCAGGGCGACCACGAGCTCGTTGCCCAGGCAGCGAAGGCGTGGCTCGGCGCCTTCATTCATTCCACTCCCAGCGGCAAGCAGACCACCACCGCCGCCCGCACCATGCCTGAGACCCTGCTGGGCACGGTACGCACCCGCGGTGCGTGGAACCTGGCCAACGCCTTTCTGCGCCCTGTCACCGGCACCGACGTGCTCGGCAGCTCAACCAAACGGTTGTTCGCCCACTTCCAGACGCTACGCGCTTTCTACGGCACCACTGACCTGCGCACCGTGGCAGGCGCCGCGCTGAGCTGCAGCAGCGATCCGCTGCCCGCTGAGGACACCGTCGCCGACGTCAACGAGTTCACCAACCGGCTGCTGACCACCGCGCTGGATGCTGCATGACCCACACCCTCGCCCTGTGCCTGGACGCGCCCATGCAGTCCTGGGGACTGCGCTCCCGATTCCAAAGCCGCGACACCGCACACGAACCCACCAAGTCCGGAGTCATCGGACTGCTCGCTGCCGCACTCGGCATTCCACGCGATCTCGACCGTGAGATCCAGCGCCTGGCCAAGGTACGGATGGGGGTGCGCGTGGACCGCGAAGGACTCGTCGAACGCGACTTCCACACGGTCAACAACGTGCCCAACACCGAGGGGGCGAACCCTCGCACCGTCATCAGCCACCGCTACTACCTGGCCGACGCGGTCTTCCTCGTCGCCCTTCAGCATCCCGACCGCGATGAACTACTGCGCTGGCACGCCGCCCTGCTCAACCCGCACTGGCCGATCTACCTGGGCCGCAGAGCCTTCGTCCCCGCACGGCCACTCGTTGCACCGGCTCCCGACAGCCCTTGGCTCGGTATCGCTGACGCGCCCCTCGAAGATGTGCTCGCTCAGCATGATTGGCTGGAAAACCGGACCGCACCGCACCAACGCCTGGCAAAAGCAGTGAGTGACGGAGACGAGCATTTCCTGCGCACCCTCGTTGACACCAGCCCCACCGACGAACTCGCCGAACCGCGCAGGGACGTCCCCGTCTCCTTTCACCCGCGCAACCGCCTGTTCGAGACCCGCTCCGTACGCGCCGGACACGTCCAGCTCACCGCATCCATGATCCACACCGGAGCACACCCGTGTACCTGAGCCGCCTCATCCCCGACACCACCTCGCTCGCCTTCCGCCGCGACTACGCCGACCTGCACCACATGCACCGGACCGTCATGTCCGCTTTCCCCGATATCACCGACGAAACATCCGCCCGCGCGCACCACGGGGTGCTCTGGCGACTGGACCCCGGCCGCACCGGTTTCATCCTCTACGTCCAAAGCCGCACCCGGCCCGACTGGAACCACCTCGGCAGGAACTACCTCACCCGCCCGGCCGAGATCCGCGACCTTTCCGCCGTACTCGAAGCGCTACAACCCGCGCGTACGCTGGCGTTCCGGCTCCTGGCCAACCCCACCAAACGCCTCCGCCTCATAGACCAACGCGCCCCCGAGCACAAGGGACGCCGCGACAACCGCTACCCGATCCGCAAGCCGAGTGACCAGATCACCTGGCTAATCAACTGCGGTAAAAGGTACGGCTTCACGATCCCCACAGGCTCCGACGCCCGTCCCGACGTAGCGGTCACCCCCTCCCCACGACTCACCGGATATCAAACCGGCAAGCGCACCAACAAACTCACCGTCGATTCGGTCCGCTACGACGGACATCTCGTCGTCACCGACCCCGACGCTCTCGCCAACGCCCTGGTCACCGGCATCGGCCCCGCCAAAGCCTACGGCTGCGGCCTGCTCTCTCTCGCCCCACCACACCGCTGAGGTTGACTCGCTGGAACGGCATCTGGTTGTGCGCGAAAAGGCAGTGACGATGTCCTCCTGGTTGGTTCAGATCGATGTCTCCCCGCGCTGTACCCGCCTGTTCACCTGCGGGCTGCTCAAGCGCCGCGACCTGCGTCGCGACCTCTGCAAGGCGGGGATATGGGTGCGGTACAACGTCGCCCGCCGACGTCTACATCCACCCCGACAACAACGAACAGCGCTACACCATCAAAACCGCCGGCCGACGCCGCCGCCACATCATCGACCACGACGGCCTCCAACTCATCGCCTACACCCCCGAACCCACCACCCAAGACCACCAAAACGAGCAACTACCCTTCTAAAACTCCAGGTCGCAAAGTGTCCTCTCCACGCACGTGGAGGTGTTCCGTGTTTCTGCCGAGGCGATCGATACGTGTGCACGTCCTCTCCACGCACGTGGAGGTGTTCCAGGTACTACTGACCTCGGTGGGCTCCTGACCGCGTCCTCTCCACGCACGTGGAGGTGTTCCGTCGTCGGCATTGGAAAGCAGGAGCCGCTGATCGTCCTCTCCACGCACGTGGAGGTGTTCCGGTCTTCCGGTTCCCGGCGAATCAGCCGGTCTGGTCCTCTCCACGCACGTGGAGGTGTTCCGGACAAGATCCCTCTGATCTCGGGAGACGGTTTGTCCTCTCCACGCACGTGGAGGTGTTCCGTCGTGGCGTCGGATAGCGACCGGGCCACGTGTCGAGACGGTCGACGTGACCGAGAGCCGCCCCCTGGAGCGTTACGAGGGCCCCCGGGCGTCGTTGCCCGCTCGGTCGCGGCGGCGGCCTTGGGATAGTCGGTTCGATTCCGGCGGGCGCCGCAGTACTGGCCTCGGCTGTGGCGACCTGTGCCGGGCCATCGCGTTGTCGTCCTGCGGGGGCTTCGAGCAGCTCGTAGATTTGCGGGGTGGGGGGAACGAACGATGCGCCGACAGCGTCCGTCGGGGGCCGTGCCGATCAGCTGCCACGTGGCGTGGTGGTGCTCCTGGGGATGGCCGCGGCGGTCGTCGTCGCCGGCGGTGTGAAGGCCGTTGGCTGGTTGATCGCGCCGACCTTTCTCGCGATGGTCATCGTCATCGCGACCACTCCGGTTCCGACGTGGCTGGTCCGGAAGGGATGTCCGCGGTGGCTGGCCACCGTGGTGCTGGTTGCCCTGGTGTACGCGGTGCTCATCGCCTTCGCGCTGGTCGTGGCCGTCTCGGTGGCTCGTCTGGCCACGATCCTGCCGCAATACGCGCAGCACGCTGACGCCCTCGGCGCCGAGGTGACGCAGGCCCTGGCGAGGTTCGGCATCGGGCCGGAGCAGGTCAAAGCAGCCGCCAGCAAGGTCAACTACGGGCAGTTGGCCGGGTTCCTCGGCACGTTGCTGTCCGGCCTGGCCGGAGTGAGCACCAACCTGGTGTTCCTGCTGGCGCTGCTGCTGTTTCTGGGTATCGAGACCAGCGGGGTCGGCCGTCGGCTGGCCATCGTGTACGCCGCACACCCGCGTATGGCCGGGGCGCTGGACGGCTTCGTTCATGGGACCCGCAGCTACCTGGTGGTCTCGACGGTCTTCGGCCTGATCGTCGCTGTGCTGGACACCGCGCTGGCGCTGCTCGGGGTGGCACTGCCGATCCTGTGGGGCCTGCTGGCGTTCATCACCAACTACATCCCGAACATCGGTTTCATCATCGGACTGATTCCCCCGGTTCTGCTGGCGCTGCTCCAGGGCGGCTGGCAACTCGCGCTGACCGTGGCCGGGGTGTACATCGTGCTCAACTTCGTGGTGCAGAGCCTGATCCAGCCACGCTTCGTCGGTGACGCCGTAGGGCTGTCGGTCACCGTGACGCTGCTGTCGCTGGTGTTCTGGACCTGGGCGGTCGGGCCCTTGGGTGCCGTGCTCGCGGTCCCGTTGACATTGCTGGTCAAGGCGCTTCTGGTGGACAGCGACCCGCGGGCGACGTGGGCGAACGCCTTCCTGGTCTCCGACCGGGTCACCGCCGAGCAAGCCCGGCGCGCCGGTTAGCCACCGGGACGCGATGTCGTCGCGCGGGAGGCTTTCGGCTCTTTCTCGGACTCACCAGCCGTCGAACCATGGAATGCGTACGTGGCCGATGACGACTTCGAAAGGCTGAGCAACTATGACTTCTTCAGTGGCCGAACAACAGCTCGATGCGGTGGCGCACGGTGACGTGCCGGTCCTCGAAGAGCTCGCTCAGATGCACATCAACACACTGCCGAATTCAGGGCTCGACGAACGGACCTACCACCTGGTTCGTCTCGCCGCGCTGATCGCGATGGACTCAGCCCCGGCGTCCTACCTGGCGAACCTCCAGGTTGCCCGTGATGCGGGAGTGACCGTTGAGGATGCCCAGGCCGTGTGCGTGGCGATCGCACCGATCGTCGGCAGCGCGCGGATTGTCTCGGCCACCGGAAACGTCCTTCGCGGGCTTGGCCTCGGTGCGGCGATCAGCGAACAGAAGTAGCGCGAAGGAGGGCGCCTGTCGGCGCCGGTTCCACCACTGGTGACCACCGTCGCTCATCTGTCGCGCGACCGGCCGACCGTGTCCAGGGCGTCCGCACCTGGCGGGGGGCGCCGCCCTGGAACACGCCTGAGGGCGAGCCGTGCCCGCAGCAGCACACCGTCGGGTGCCGTTGGATGCTGCGTTGATCACCTGTACAGACCAGGCGGATGAGGTGCCTGGCATGACTCGACACCACACGACTGTGCTGAACAGCCGGCGCTTCCGCGGGGGATGGCTCGCCTGTGGGGCACTGTCCTTGGCCGCGCTCGCGTGTTCGCCCGCCGAATCCCCGGACGGTGTCGGGAGCGGGCTGCCACCACCACCGACGACGGCTGCACCGGTCACGGGTGGCGTCGTCGTGGTCCAGACCCATGAGGTTCCGCACCTGGGTGCCGTGCTCACCGGCCCGAGCGGCCGCACCGTGTACCTGTTCGACAAGGACCGGGACTCGCAGCCGACCTGTGTCGGCGGGTGCGCCTCGCCGTGGCCGCCCTTGACGACAACCGGACCGCCCGCTGCCGGTCCCGGCGTGAACCCCGCTCTGCTCGGTACCACCAGACGCCCGGACGGCAGGACACAGATCGTCTACAATGGACATCCGCTGTACTACTACGAAGGCGATGACCTACCGGGCGAGGCCAACGGTCAAACGGTGATCTCCAACAACGGCACCTGGTACGTGGTGTCGCCGGCCGGCGACAGAATCGCGCCGGGCGGAGGCGATTACTGACACAACTGCTCCTCGCTGGCTACCGGCGGGCGACTTCCCGGCCATGCGCGACCAGTGCGTAGATCACGACCAGGTCGAGCACGATGACCAGCGTCGACCACAGTGGATACGCCGAGAAGAACGCGATGTTGGCCAACACGCTGATCACCGCGAAGGCGATCGCCAGGGCACGCGCCCACGTGCGCCCGCGGAACACGCCGAACCCGACCAGCGCGAAGACCGCGCCCATGATCAGGAAACTCCACGCCACACCCGAGTAGCTGATCTGGACCGCACCCCCGGAGGGCGTGAGGAACGTGGTCCCCGAGCGGCCGAACGCGATCACACCGTTGATGAACTGGATGATGCCGATCAGGAGCAGAACCGTGCCCGCGAAGTACACCCATCCCACCCAGCCGGTCCGTGCCCCGCGTGCTCCGTGCGTTGCCATGATCGTCATCCTCTCGATCGCGAGCCATACGGCTCCCAGCCCCTGCCTGGCACTCACCCAGCACCACCGTGCCGCATCCGGAAAGCCACGCCCCAGGGGCCAAAGGCCCCGGCAGCAGAGCACGTGCGCGGCGCAGAATCATCGTGCCGGGCATTGGACCGAACTCGCCTGAACCAGCGATCGAACTCCCATCGGCTGCCGAGGTACCAGCGATGCCTTTCGAAGAGTTTTTTCTCAGCGCGCCGCCGGTGGCGAACGTCGATGAGCGCTACGGCGTATGGGCGTATTTCGCGATCTTCGCGCTGATGCTGTGTTCGTCGGCTGGAGTCCCGTTCATCGGGACGTTCGCTCTCGGTGGTGGCGCCGTGCTGGCCAGCCGAGGAGAGCTCGACCTCGCAGCCGTGCTCGTCGCTTCGATTCTCGGCGGTGAAATCGGCGGCATCGTCGGCTACCACATCGGTTTCAGGTGGGGTCGTCGCATCATGGAACGCCCCGGACACAGGCAGGAACAACGCCAACGACTTCTGACCCGTGGTGAACAGCTCTACCAGACCTGGGGGCGGCTCGCCGTCTTCGTGACCACGGCGATGATCTCCGGAGCCGCGCACATGAAGTTCTCCCAGTTCGTCGTGTGGAACCTGATCACCACCACGGCTTTCGTCCTCGCCGTCGGACCGGCGTCCTACGGGGCGGGCAAGATCGCCCACGGCCACCACGACGCCACCAGCATCGCCTTCCTCGTCTTCGGCCTGGCGGTTGCCGTCGTGCTCATCTGGTTCACACGTCGCCGCCGACGTCGCGACAAGCCGGTCACTGCGGCATCGTGACGGGCCAGGGACCCGATTCCCCGGCGTAGCCATGCATGCCGGGGCACGGTGCTCTCGATCGCTCTGCAGCGGGTCGGGAGCACCGTGCCCGATCATCATGAGGTGATCGTGTGCCGACCAGTCAGCTGACCGGGACCGGCGCGTTGTGCGCGATGAGCTTCTGCTCACGCAGGGCTTCCCAGAAGGCCGGCGGGATGTCCTCGGTGAGTGCGCTGAGGTCCTCGGCGATGCGGCTGGGGCGGGTCGCGCCGGGAATGACCGCGGCGACGGCCGGGTGGGCCAGCACGAACTGGAGGGCGGCGGACTTGATGTTGATGCCGTGCTCCTGTGCCAGTCCCGTGATGCGGTTGACCTTCTCGATGATCTCGGCCGGCGCCTCGGCGTACTCGAAGTGGCGGCCGCCGACGAGGACGCCGGAGCTGTAGGGACCGCCGGCGACGATGTCGACGCCCTGCTCGACGGCCGCAGGCAGCAGCCGCTGGAGGGCGCGTTCGTGGTCGAGGAGCGTGTAGCGGCCGGCCAGCAGGAACGCGTCCGGCCGCGGTTCGTCCAGGGCCAGCGTCATCTCCAGCGGCTCGACCCTGTTGACGCCCAGGCCCCATGCCTTGATGACGCCCTCGTCCCGCAGCCGGGTCAGGGCACGGAAGGCGCCGGTGCGAGCGCTCTCGTAGACGCCGACCCACTCGTCGCCGTAGAAGTCCTGGGCGACGTCGTGGACCCAGATGATGTCGATGCGGTCGGTCCTGAGGCGCTTGAGGCTGTCCTCGACGGAACGCAGGGTGGCGTCCGCGCTGTAGTCGTTGACGATCTTGTTGGGCAGCCCGTGTTCGAACAGGGCGCCCTTCTCACCCAGTTCGCGGCCCGCGGGGTCCTCGATCTCGTCGAGGATGACACGGCCGACCTTGGTCGACAGGACGAAGTCGTCGCGGGGCTGCTGGGCCAGGACCTCGCCGAGGCGGATCTCGGCGAGACCGGCGCCGTAGAGCGGCGCGGTGTCGAAGTAGCGGATGCCCTGGTCCCAGGCGGCCTGCACGGTGGCGGCGGCCTCGTCGTCGGGGATGGCGCGGAACATGTTGCCCAGCGGGGCGGAACCGAAGCCGATACGGCCGGGAAGCAGCGACGTGATGCTCACGGGAAACCTCACTCAGTTACTCGCGGGTGCGGGTCGCGGGCTCATGGTCATGAGCTCCGTTGTGCCGATGCCGAAGGCACCGACGGCGAGCGCCGGGAGCACGAGTGGCATGGCAACGGACCTCCCGCAGATAACCCGCACTGACTCCTTACAGGCACCGACAATATTTGCACGCGCGGGTTAAACGCAAGGGAATACTGGTGTTGCGCGCCTCATACCAAGGCGAACGATGCGCGGCGGCCTGCCCGGTCACCAAGCCGGGCAGGCCGCACGCTCCGGTTTCGTTCGTGAGTACCCGTGTTCGACGACGTCCGAGGGCTACCGCGCGCTCGGGAGCGGCGGGGTGGCCTGCTGGGTGTTGCCCAGGGACTGCAACCTGGTGGCGACCAAGCTGATCTCGGCCATGTTGGCGCGGTTGGGCAGGCTCACCGCGCACAACGCGGCCTCGGCCACGTCCTCGGGTTGCAGGCACAGCGCACGCACCTCGTCCGGCGGCGGACTCGGACGCCGGTCGAGGATGGGGGTGTCGACGATGCCGGGCAGGATGGTGCAGACCCGGACCCCGTGGACGTGTTCGTCCCGCGACGCGCCGCGCGCGAGGCCCAGCAGTGCCGACTTCGACGCACCGTAGGCGGCACCGCTGTGGTCCGGCCAGGCGGCGGCGATGCTGGAGATCAACACGATGTCACCCTGCCGTTGGCGGATCTGGTCCATCGTGGCCCGCATCAGCCGGAACACCCCGGTGAGGTTCGTCTGCACCACCTCGTCGAAGCTCTCGTCGGTGAGCTGGTGGAACCGGCGGTCCGTGATGTTGATCCCCGCCGCGCAGACCAGGATGTCGATCGGATCGTCCTCGGCCAGTTTCCCGGTCAGCTCATCCACCGCCGCCTTGTCCGTCACGTCGATCGGGTGCGGGACGAACGTGCCCGCTTCCAGGGCGTCCGGCGCGACCGACCGCAGGGCCTCCACCCGACGACCGATGCCGTGCACACGAGCACCCGCGGCGAGGAACCGCCGGGCGATCCCGGCTCCGATCCCGCTGCCGGCACCGCTGATCAGGGCCACCCTCCCGGCCAGCGGTCGGTGCGCGTCCGCCCCACCGGGCGCTCGCGCCACATCAGCTTCCGCAGACAATGCTTTCCTCCAGTGGTGTCGATGGGTTTCGCGGCCGGGTTCTAGAAGGTTCCGTCGATCGTGATTCCACCGTCGACCCGCAGGGTCGTACCGTGCACGAACGACGCCTCCGGGGAGAGCAGGAACGAGATCGCCTTCGCGATCTCGGCCGGTTCGGCCAACCGCCGCAACGGTGTTCGCCGGATCAGCGCCCGCTCGTCCAGCGAGCCCGAACGCAACCCACTCCGGACCATCTCGGTGGCGACGTAGCCGGGCGCCACGGCGTTGACGCGGATTCCAGCCGGCCCCCACTCGACGGCGAGCGTCCGGGTGAGTCCGAGCACGCCGCTCTTGGCGGTGGCGTAGGCGAGACGCCCCGGCAGACCGAAGGTCGATCCGACCGAGGCGATGTTCACGATGCTCGCGCGTTCGCTTTTCGCCAGAAAGGGATAGGCGCCGCGGGAGCAGTGCATCGCCCCCGTGAGGTGGACGTCCAGCTGCTGCGCCCAGCTGCGGCTGTCGAAGTCCTCCGCCGGCTGGCGGGAGATGACTCCGGCGTTGTTCACCAGGGCGTCGAGGCGGCCGATTTCCCGATCGATCGCCTCGAACATGGACTGCACGCTCGCCTCGTCGGTGACGTCGACGCGGACCGCGAGGTGTTCGACCGTGTCCCCGGTGTGCTTGGGCAGGTCGGCGACGCGGTCGCGGGCGGCGTCGAGGTCGAGGTCGGCCACCACGACGCGCCAGCCCTGCTCGGCCAGCACCTGCGCGGTGGCCGCCCCGATTCCGCGTGAGGCCCCGGTGATGACAACGGTGGGTTCAGGCATGCGCGGACTCCCGGTCGGCCGTGCTGAGCCGAGCCCGCCGGTACGGGTCGGGGCTGAACAGCGCGGTGATCACGGTGATGAGGGCCATGGCGGTCATGTAGATCGCGATGTAGGTGAAGCCGCCGCCGTCCACGGCCAGCAGGGCGGTCGCGATGAGCGGGGACAGTCCACCGGCGAGCACGCTGGCGGCCTGCTGGCCCAGCGAGGCGCCGCTGTAGCGCACCTTCGGCGGGAAGAGTTCGGCGTAGTAGGCGGGCTGCGGGCCGTAGACCGCGTGGTTGGCGACGTTGATGCACACGATGAGCGTCAGGTAGATCAGCGGAATGTACCCGGTGCCCAGCGACCAGAAGAACGGCCAGCTCAACGCTGCCATGAGAACGGAACCGAACAGCACCACCGGCCTTCTGCCCACGCGGTCGGACAGCGCTCCCCACAGCGGGAGACTGAACAGCCCCAGCGCCGCCGAGATGATGACTCCGAGGAGGAGGTCGTCGCGGTCCAGCGAGAGCACCGTCGTGCCGTAGGTGAGCAGGAAGGTGGTGTGGATGTAGAAGGTGCTGTTCTCGGCGAACCTGATCCCGGCGGCGCGCAGGATGTTCACGGGCTGCGTCCGGAGCACGGACAGCAGCGGCTTGCGCTCGATCTCGCCCGTCTCCTTCAGCTCCTGGAACACGGGCGACTCGGTCACCCGGAGCCGGATCACCAGACCGACGATGATGAGCACGGCGGAGGCCAGGAACGGGATTCGCCAGCCCCAGCTCGCGAACGTCGAGTCGGTCATGGTCGACGACATGCCGATGAACGCGACGTTGGCGATGAGCATCCCCAGCGGGACGCCCATCTGCGGCCAGCTGCCGTAGAAGCCGCGGCGGCGCGGTGGCGCGTGCTCGACGGCCATGAGGGCGGCGGCTCCCCATTCGCCGCCGACGCCGAACCCCTGGATCATGCGCAGCGCGACGAGCAGCAGGGGTGCGGCGATGCCGATGGAGTCGTATCCGGGCAGCAGGCCGATGGCGAACGTGGCGCCGCCCATGAGGGCCAGCGACAGCACAAGCATGGACTTGCGGCCCAGTTTGTCGCCGTAGTGGGCGAAGACGATGCCGCCGACGGGGCGGCAGGCGAAACCGACGGCGTAGGTGCTGAACGCCAGCAGGGTGCCGACGAAGGGCGAGGTGCTGTCGGGGAAGAACAGCGTGTTGAAGACCAGTGCGGTGGCGATGCCGTAGATGAAGAAGTCGTACCACTCGATCGCGGTGCCGATCATCGTGGCCCACGCGACGGTGCGAATACGGCTGGGTGGGGCTGCGGGGGTTTCGGATGTGGTTCTCATCAGCAGCTCCTTTGCTGCCCGGGGGGATGGTTGATCAGTCGGGTTGGACGGTTTCTTTGAGGAAGGGGCTGGGTTCGCGGGCAAGCTGCTCGAGCAGCCGCCCCGCGTGAGCGAGCGGCCACCGCCGCTTGAGCCCGTCAACTGGCCGGAGAAGTCCGCTCGCCAGGAGGCTCATGGCTTGGTGGAAGTCGCGGCGCTGATACATCTGGACGCCGACCAGCTCCCGCTCACCGCGTTGCAGCGCCACCCCGTCGACGTGGAGTTCCTGCGGGCTGATCCCGACCAGGACGGTTCGTCCTCCGCGGCACGTGGTGGCCAGTGCCTCGGTCGTGGTCGGTTGGGAACCGACACAGTCGAGTACCACATCCGCGCCTTCGGGGCGGATGGTACCGGCGACCGCTTCCCGCACACTGCGCCCGGCGGAACTGATGCAGTTCGGGATGCCGAGCAGGGTGGCGAGCTGAAGCCGCTGCTCGCTGCGGTCCACGATCACCACGGTCTCGACGTGTTCCGCCAGGAGGACCAGGGCGCAGAACACCCCGATCGGCCCGGCGCCGAGCACGACGACCTGATCATCCGTGCGGGCGGCGGCGCGGTGAACCGCGTGGACGGAGACCGCCAGCGGTTCGATGAGCACCCGCAGCTCGGGTGGGACCTCGGGCGGGATCGGCAGCAGGTGTTCCGGTTCGACGGTGATGAACCGGGCCATCCCACCGTCGATCTGGGCGCCGACGAACCGCATGTGCTCGCACAGCTGTTCCCTGTCGCGCGCGCAGTTGTAGCAGCTGCCGCAGCCACGCGGGGGTACGACCACGACCGGGGTTCCAGGCTCGAGGGTGCGTTGGTGGTCGGCCGCCACCGCGGTGCCGACGGCTTCGACCACTCCCCAGGTCTCGTGCCCAAGCACCATGGGTGGCTTGAGCACGGCATGCCCGCCAGACCACATCTTGACGTCGCTGCCGCACAGCCCGGTCTCGCGCACGCGGACCCGTACCTGGTCCGGCGGCACCGCGCCGAGCTCGGTCTCGACCAGTTCCACGCGTCCAGGGGCACGGACGCGCACCTGGCGCTGCCCCTCCTGGCCGCGGTGCGCTGCGGGCGAGGGTTTCTGGTCCGCCCTTGTCATGGCACCTCCATCCATCGGGAACGCCGGAGAGTTTGAATCACCCAGTGGACACTTGTCCAGAGGGTGGACAAATTTGTTCCATCGTGGTGCCATGTGTCCACGCAGTGAGCCGACTGGGAGACTGGAGCCACCGATGACGCAAGGAGGACAAGGAACCCCATGTCGGCTTCACCGAACGCCGCGCAACCGGCTCAGCTCCTCGGCAAGGTCGCTGCCGTTCTGGAGGTACTGGCGGCCCGGGAGCAAGCCACCACCGCCGAACTCGCCACCGCGGTCGACGAGCCACGCAGCAGCATCCACCGGCTCATGCAGGGCCTTGACCGGCTCGGCTGGGTCGAGAGTGGTGAAGGACGCGGCCAGTGGCGCCTGGGCCTGCAGCTGTTCCGGCTCGGCTCGAACGCCGTGCGGCATTTCGACGAGCGGCGCCTCGCGCTGCCGCACATGCGGGAGTTGCGTGCCGCGACCTCGCAGACGGTCTACCTCTGCATCCGGCGGGGTCTCGACGCCGTCTGCATCGAGCGGCTCGACGGTGAGTGGGTCCAGAGCCTCGCACTGCAACTCGGTGGTTCCCTGCCACTGCACCGCGGGGCCGCCCCGCGCGTGTTGCTGGCCCACTCCTCCGCCGAGACGGTCGAGGCGGCCTGTCGGCAGGCCGCCGCCGACCAGGACGAGCAGCGCGCGCCCGAGATCGCAGCGGCCCTACGTGAGCAGCTGGAGCAGATCCGCGCAGCTGGTTATGCCATCTCCGACGAGGACGTCACCCCGGGAATCGCCGCGGTCGGAGCACCGATCTTCGACTACTCCGGCGAGATCCGCGCCGCCCTGTCGGTCAGCGGCATCCGCAACAGCATCCTGGGCCCGCAGGCCGGAATCGTCGATCTCGTCGTCGAGACCGCCGCCAAGATCTCCCATCACATGGGACACGCACAACCGCCAGCCCCATCCGCGACCTGACCCGCACCCCGTCTCTCCCGAGCCACGGTGCCCGGTCGTTGGTGGGCCGGCACATCAATGAGACAAGGAGAGACGGTGACAAGCTCAACAGAGCTCGACCAGGAACGGATACAGCTGCTCGAAGAGCGTGCCCGTTTCGTGCGCACCGAGACGGTGCGGCTCATCGACATCGCGAAAACCGGGCACTACGCCTCGACCTTCTCCTGCGCGGAGATCTTCGCGGTGCTCTACTACGACATCCTCCGGCTCAGGCGAGGAGAGCCGGACTGGCCGCAGCGAGACCGGTTCCTCCTCGGCAAGGGCCACGCCGCCGTCGGGCTGTACCCGTTGCTGGCCGACTGGGGCTTTGTGGACCATGAGGTCCTCAACGGATACACCCGGCTGGGCAATCCGCTGGGGGACCACCCGGACATGGTCAACGTCCCGGGCATCGACTTCTCGTCGGGGTCGCTCGGGCACAACCTCTCGGTCGGGCTCGGCATGGCTCTGGGTGCCCGCTACGCGAGCGAGCCGTTCGACGTGTACGTGCTGCTGGGCGACGGTGAACAGGAAGAGGGGCAGGTGTGGGAGGCCGCCATGGCCGCGGCCCACCACGACGTGCGCAACCTCATCGCCATCGTCGATCGGAACAAGTACTCCCTCGACGGGCCGACCGACGAGATCAACCAGGTCGAACCCCTCCCCGACAAGTGGCGCGCCTTCGGGTGGAACGTGCACGAGGTCGACGGGCACGACATCGTGGCCCTCACGACGCTGCTGCGCAGCATCCGGGACGGCGAGCGGACCGCTCCCACCGTGGTCATCGCGCACACGGTCAAGGGAAAGGGAGTCAGCTTCATGGAGGAGGAGTTCGGCTGGCACCTCGGCTGGCTGGACACCGAAGACGAACGCGACGTCCACCGCGAGTTGGAGGCCCGGAAATGAGCACGATCACTGCGGACACCCCGGTCGGGGGCCTGCCCGGACGACGCGGAAACTCCTGGCAGCTCACCGACCTTCTGGAACAGGCGCCCGGGTTCACCGCGCTGTCCAGCACGCTGGCGGACCTGACCGATGAAGGTCACCCGATCGTCGTCGGCACCGCGGACCTGAAGTTCTCCAACGGACTCGTCCGTTACCAGCAGCGGCATCCCGACCGGTTCCTGCAGTTCGGCATCTCCGAGCAGAACATGGTCTCCGCCGCCGCCGGCCTGGCCGCCACCGGACTGCAGGTCCACGTGGCGACCTTCGCGAGCTTCCTCGCGCTGTTGTGCGCGGAGCAGATCCGCACCGACACGGCGTACACGAAGCTGCCCGTGCGGCTGATCGGCCACCACACCGGAATCACCCTCGGCTTCTACGGGACCTCGCACCACGCGACGGAGGACCTGGCGATCACCCGCAGCATCGCCAACCTCACCGTCGTGGCCCCCGCAGACCCCCGGCAACTCTCGTGCATGCTCCGGGCGAGCGTCGACGTGCCCGGCCCGATGTACTTCCGCATCGGCCGCGGACGTGACCCGGAGGTCTACGGCGCCGAGGACCTCGCGGACTTCTCGCTCGGCCGCGCCATCCGACACGGTGCGGGTGAGGATCTGGCCATCATCGCAACCGGTTCCATGGTGCATCCCGCGCTCGCGGCGGCAGAGCGCCTGCGCGCGGAAGGAGTCTCGGTCGGGGTCGTCGACATGCACACCATCAAGCCGTTCGACACCGACACCGTCGTCGACGTGGCCCGAGCGGCGCGGAACGTGCTGACGGTCGAGGAGCACAACGTCATCGGCGGGCTCGGCAGCGCAGTCGCCGAGGCCCTCGCCGAAGCAGGCGTCAGCGTCAACTTCCGGCGGCATGGGATTGCCGACCAGTACAGCCTGGTCGGCCCGCCCACGCACCTCTACCGGCACTACCAGCTCGACGCCGACGGTATCGCCGCGGTGGCGCGGCAACTCCTCGGGTGAGCGACGGGGTTCGCGGGTGGCAGCGGAGCCGCCCGCGAACCCCACCCCGGCGGCCGGATACGCACCGGAAGAACACGATCAGGCACCGAGTGCCACCGTTACTCATTGCACGGGCGGGCAATTGCAGCTTTGGTCTACCCTGGGACCCGGACGCCGCGCACGGAGGAGCCACGCACCGATGACCGCCACCGACCCCGCCCTCACCGCCCTCGCCCAGGGCTGGTGCGCCCTCTCCCTGCTTCACGGCCGGATCGAGGCCCACATCGAGCGCGCCCTGCAGGCCAAGCACGACCTGAGCGTGCGCGAGTACTCCCTGCTCGACGTCCTCAGCCGCCAGCACGACGGCGAGGGAGGTCACCTGCAGATGAAGCAGGTGGCCGACGCCGTCGTCCTCAGCCAGAGCGCGACGACCCGCCTGGTCTCCCGCCTCGAGGACCGCGGACTGCTCTCCCGCTACCTCTGCCCCACCGACCGGCGCGGTATCTACACCGACGTGACGGACGCGGGCCTGGCACTCCTGGAAGCAGCCCGGCCCACCAACGAGGCGGCCCTGCGCGAGGCGCTCGACGAAGCCGCGCAGAACCCCGAGCTCGCCCCGTTCGTCAAGGCGGTCGAATCGGCACGGGGCGCGAGCCCCGAGTGACTGAGGACGCACCGCGGCACCCGCGGTCGCACGGGCCGGTGCGGGATCTCGGGTCCGATGCGACGCGGTCCTGCCATGATGGGCCCGGCCGGGAGGTGCAGCGGGATGTACTTCGTGATCAAGTGGAGCGGGTGGGGACCGCTGGTCATCCCGCTAATGCTGGTCGGTGTCGTCTTCGGCGCTGCCGCTCAGGAACTGTTCGGTGGGACACCGCTGGTCACGGACACATGCTGGGTTCTGGGCTTTCTCGTCAGCGCGGTGCTGATCCGGACGATCGGCCGCAGGCTCAACCGCTTCGGCACCAGGCACACCCTGTACGACGTTCCGATGCAGCACTGGTCGTGGTTGGCGGTGACGTGCTCGGTGCTCGCCCTGGGCATTGTCATCCTGGTCCGCACCGTGTAGCGAGCCGGGATCTGGCTGCGCCGGACGCTGACCACGCCGCCGCGCGCCAGCCCTGGCGGTTCTGCGAGGATGCGCTCATGGACGACGGTGAAACGGCCCGCCCCCAGGTGCGAGCAGGCGGTGGTGCCGTGTGCGCCCACATCGGCATCGGCACCGACGACGCACAAGCGCGCAGAGCACGCGACCGACTGGCAGACGCGCTCGCCGCATACCGGACGGCTCTGCTCGAGGCCGCGTCCACCAGCGGGTCGGCATGGGGTGCCGGCCCTCAATGATGGCCTGTTCCGGTCAGAGCCGGACCGGTCCCGGCAGGCGCGCGGCTATCTTGTGCGGCATGAACCCGCTTCGACAGCCCCGCCCCTGGGTGCGGCTCGCGTCCGTCGCCGCGCTCGGCTTCGCGCTGTGGCTGCTGCTGGTCCCCCGGATCGCGCTCTACTTCGTCGACGATGGTGGCGAGCCCTACTCCGTCCGGGTCAAATACGCCTGGGGTCGGGGCACCAGCGACCAGCTCATGATCCTGCCGGCCGACCTGTTCGGCGAGGAGGACCCAGCAGTCGGCGACGGCGGGGTGGACGGGGTGGTCACCAGCGTTCGGCTCAACTGCGGTCTGGTGTTCACCTCGGGAGACAACGAAGCGGACAGCCCCCACGGCGAGGCGGTGTGCTCAGCGGTCGAGACGCCGCGACTGATCGGCGGAATCGGACTCGGCGTGCTCGGCATCGCGGGATTCGTGCTCGCCGGCCGGCTCCGGTCGACCCGCGATGACGAGGAGCTCGTCTAGCAGGCGCCCCAGCGTTGGCGGTACCCGGTTCGCCGCGGTCCGCTAACGTCGATCCGGTGCGCGTGCTGGTGACGGAGGACGACGAGAACCTGCGGGTGGCGGTGGCGGCCGCCCTGCGCGGCGCGGGATTCGCCCTGGACACCGCGGCCGATCTCCCCCAGGCGGACGAGGCGCTGGCCGTCAACGACTACGACTGCGTCGTCTTCGACCGGATGCTGCCTGCGGGCGACGCACTCGGCTACGTCGAGCGCCGCAGGCAGGCCGGCTGGGGTGTGCCGGTGCTGTTTCTCACCGCACGCGACGCGGTGCACGATCGCATAGCCGGGCTCACCTGGGGCGACGACTACCTGGTCAAGCCGTTCGCCGTGGCGGAACTGGTGGCCAGGGTGCGCAGCCTGTGCCGCCGCGGCGACCTGCCGGCGCCCTCGGTGGTGCGGTGGCAGGACCTCGAGGTGGACACCGGCGGGCACGAAGCCCGGCGCGGCGACACCCCGCTGCGGCTGACCCGCAAGGAGTTCATCGTGCTCGAACGGCTCGTCGCCGCAGCCGGCAACGCGGTGGGGCGGGCCGAGCTGATCGCCGCCGCGTGGGACGAGTTCGTGCCCCCTGCCTCGAACGTGCTCGACGTGGTGATCGCCCAGCTGCGCCGCAAGCTCGGCCCGCCGCCGGTGCTGCACACCGTGCGTGGGGTCGGCTACGTGCTCCGCGAACCCAGCGGCTGACAACACCTCGACGATCCGCCCGTCAGCGGGACCGCCCGGCGTCGATCGCGGTCAGCACGTCGTCGACGCGGATACCGCGCAGCTCGGCGGTGTTCGGTATCCGGCCCAGCCTGCGCAGGCGCCCGGCCTGGGTCTTGCGCATCCGCTCGAACAGCCTCCTGGCGTCCCGGGCGTTACCGAAGCCGGGAGCCGCCGAGATCCGGCGGAAATACTCGGTGAGGGCGGGCTCGGACCGCGGGTCGAGCTCGTAGTCGCTGTCCGCCACCATGCGGCTGATGATGTCGACGAGCTCGTGCGGGGTGTAGTCCTCGAATTCGACGGTCTTGGCGAAACGCGAGGACAGGCCGGGGTTCGCGGCGAGGAACTGGCGCATTTCGGCGGTGTAGCCCGCGACGATCACCGCGATCTCCTCGCGATGGTCCTCCATCAGCTTCACCAGCGTGTCGATGGCCTCCTGGCCGAAATCGCCGCCACTACCCGACTGCCGGGACAGCGTGTAGGCCTCGTCGATGAACAGCACGCCGCCGAGGGCCTGCTCGAACACCGTCGCTGTCTTCTCCGCCGTGTGGCCGATGTACTGGCCGACCAGGTCCCGGCGCGACACCTCGCGGAACTCACCTTTCGGGAGCACCCCGAGTTCGCGCAGGAGTTTGCCGTAGATCCGCGCGACCGTGGTCTTGCCGGTGCCCGGTGCGCCCGCGAAGACGAGGTGATGGCTGAGCGCGCCGACGGACAATCCGGCTCGCGCACGCCACGAGTTCACCTGGATCTCGTCGATCAGCGAACGGACCTCGGCCTTGGCGCCGCGAAGTCCCACCATGCCGTCCAGTTCCGCGAGCGAGGCGTCCAGGGGGCTCGCGCCGCCGCCGTGATCGGTGGGTTCCGACATGACCTGCGTGGTCGCGGTGGTCGCGAGCCGGATGGCGGGCTCGGCGGTGTTGTCGATGTCGCACCCCTCGATCGAGCCCCCGCAGTTCGGCCCCACGTCGATGCCGACGCCGCGGGCGTCGCGCACGGAGGTGCGGCGCAGCGCGGGCTCGCTGCGGTGGGCGACCGCGATGGCGGCCTGGCCGGTGCGCGCGATCCGGCAGTTGTCCACCACGGGCCGGGCGTGCTGGTAGATGTAGAGCCCGCGTTGCCCGCACCCACTCACCTCGCACGAACGGATCACGGGATCGGCACCGAGTCCGATGATCATCCCGTCCGCGGCGATGTTGTCGATGACGACGTTCTCCACCGCTCCGGACGTGCCTTCCAGCACCAGCCCGTGTTCCGCGCCGGTGATGGTGACGTCCCTGATCGCCACGGGGCCCGGCCCCCTGACCGCCACGGCCGGTCCGCGGTCCGCGCGCACGGTGCAGTCGGCGATGGTCAGCTCGGCGTTGTCGGCCTGCACCGCGGCGGCGTCCCCGGCCTGCACGGTCAGCCCGTGCACGGTGAGCGCACCACCGCGCGCGAGCAGCACCGGCACGTCGGCACCGGTGCCGTCAAGCAGCACGTCCGCGCCCTCGGCCGCGCGCAGGGTGAGGGTGCGGTCGACGAGTTCCAGCGTCTCCGCATACGTGCCCGCGGCGATCGACACGCACGTGCCGTCGGGGGCGCCGAGGATCGCTTCGCCGACGGTGGCGTAGGCACCGTGCTGGCCAGGATCGACCAGGACGGTGCGACCGGCGGATGTCGTCATCAGCTCGCCTTCCCCGTCAGCCAACCGCGGTCGGCGGCCTTGACTCCCGCCTGGAACCGGCTGCGTGCGCCCAGCCGGTTCATCAGGCTGGACACCATGCGGCGCACGGTGCGCACGGAGACGCCGAGGGCCGCTGCCGCCGACTCGTCCGTGCAGCCCGCGGACAGCAGCGCGAGCAGCTCCCGGTCGCGGCCCGCCAGCTCGGTGGTGTCCGGCGGGTCGCTCGCGGTGAGGGGTACCGCGGCGGGCCAGAGGTGCTCGACCAGCTCGGTGATCGTCTCGACGACGCTGGGCAGGTGGAGTACGGCGATGTCGTCGGGCCTGCCCGGCCGCTCGTTCGGCAGGATGGCGACCACACCGTCGACGACCAGTGCTTCGATCGGGACCGTGGGAATCGTGCGGATCTCCGCCCCGGCCTGCGCCAGCTTCCCGAGACGCCGCGCGGGTTCGGCGGCGGTGCGCACGTGGTCGGGGACCAACATGCGGTAGCGGACTCCGCGCCGCAGGTTGGCGTGGTCGATCCGGCGGCACGCCGCGACCGGACCACCCGGCCCCCCGGAAAGCGAGCTGACGACGAGCACCTCCCGCTGCGCGGCGGCGAGCCTCGCGTCCACCCGGGCGTGCCGGGACACCAGTGGCTGCGACGAGTCCCCGCGCAGGACCGCGAGCCGACGCGGCACCTCGCGGACTTCGGGCACGGTTGGGGTGATCATGGGTTTCCTCCGATCGGCAACGACGCGGCGACAGCCGGCGCGTGCTCGTTGTCCATTCGTTCCAGCCGCATCCCTCGTGCCGGTATCCGCAGCAGCCGCTCGGCGGCCGCGTCGGCGGCGGCGTCGGTGGTGGCCGCGACGCGCAGCACCGCGGTGTGCTCCGGCACGGTGATCGCGATGGTGCGGGCAGCACCGGGAGCGGCATCAAGCAGCTGGTACAGCGTGTGCAGGCGGGCCCGCAGCGGACGTGCGCCGAGGCCGGTGAGCCGGACGCCGACCTGCGTGATCGGCCCTGCGCGCCAGTACCGCCGTTCCTCCCGGATCGTGCCTCGGCCCGGTCCGGTGTGGGTGAGCGCGACCAGCGTCGCGAGTACCTCCGGCTCGGTCAGCGCGGCGATGCCCATGCCGGCCCTGCGGAGTGTGCGGTGCAGTGTGCGCACCGTGCTGTTCAGCGCGGCCAGCAGCTCGGTGTCGTCGGCGAAGCTCGGGTCGCGCAGCGCCCGCACCGCCAGCCACGCGCGGGTCTGGTCCGCCTGCCGTGGACCGCGGTGCAGCACGAGCTGCAGCCGGATGGCGGGCTGCGCTGCCCCAGGTTCGCGGGTGTCCGCCAGCAGCGCCCCCGACAGCGCGACCTCGGCCAGCGCAGCCGGGCCGGTGCCGACCGGTCGCAGGATTGCGAGCAGCTCCTCCCGGCGGCTCACCGCACCGGCGGTTGTTCCGGCGAGTTCGACGGTGCGCACCACGGCGCCCGGTGCCAGGACCTGCAGCAGGACGCGGCCGCCCGCGGCTTCGGGAAGCTCGAGGGCGCGGCGCCGCAGCAGCCACCGCGCTCGCAGCGTCAGTTCGTCGGAAAGCCAGCGGCCCCGCACCCGCACCGCGGTCCAGGCCAGCAATGCCGCTGCGGCCAGCACGCAGGCCACCGCCACCGGCCACGGCCCGCCGATCCCGAGCAGCGCCAGCACGACAGCCAGCTGCCAGCACACGATGCGCAGCACCGGCAGGTCGAGCGGGTTCCGCTCCGCCGGTCGCTCGGGCGGCGGTTCGGCCGCCGTCGGTGCCGCGGCGGGGGCCGACGGGACGGCCACCGGTTCGGTCCGCCCGACCCGCGGTGCCCGGGCAGGCCGAGCCTGCCGCGTCGCGGTGGTGCGCGCGGTGGCCCGTGCGGCCGCGACGGTCGCGACGGGCCGCCCGGTAACCTGTGGCGCTGCTGTCGCGGCGGGTTCCGACCGCTGGTGCTCGCCCGCAGCGGCGAGCCGTTGTTGTTGCCCCGCAGTCATCGTCAGTGTCCTCACGCGACTCGCACGGCCGGGGTTCTCGCCGGGGTGCAGTCCGGGCATCGCGCGTAGTGGCGGATGAGCCGGTGGCTGCGGTACCGCGCGTCCGGAAGAGCGTCGAGCAGACTGCGGTCCACCAGTGCTTCCAGGGTTGGTCGCACGGTTTCCGGTGTGCGGCCGAGCAGCCGCGCCGCCGTGGCCAGGTCGAACTCGTCGGGCAGTTCGCAGAGTGTGTGCAGAACCGAGCGCTGGGCCGCCGGCAGCTGCGCGAACGCGGTTTCCAGCGCACGGCGGTAGCCGTCGCGCGTGCAGGCCAGGACCCAGCACGGGCCGGCGCGGAGTGCACCGGCCAGCGACTGCAGCGTCCACAGGGGACGGGCGTGGAGTTTGGCAGCCACGTCGCGCACCGCGGCCGGTATCCCGCCGCAGAGCCGCACGGCGGCCGCGACCGCATCGTCGCCGCCGCGCGGGTCGACCGCGTCGTGTGCACGCACGCCCGCCGCGGCCCGGAACATCGCCACCGCGTCCTGTTCGACGAGCGGGCCGAGACCGATTCGCACGGCGCCGTCGATGTGCCAGTCGCGGTTGCGGGTGGTGACCAGCGTCAGGCTGGACCTCCCGGCGGGCAGCAGCGGCTCGATGTGGCCGAGGCCCTCGGCGTCATCGAGCACCAGCAGCACCCGGCGGCGTGCGAGCTCCGAGCGCCACAGTGCGGCACGGTCGTCCACCGAGTCCGGGATGAAGGCGTCGGTGACACCGATGCGGCGCAGGAGCCGGGCGAGCACATCGGCGGGATCCGGCGCTCGCGCGGCGGGCGACGCTGCAGCGCGGTCCGCGGCGGCGCGAGCACGCAGGTCGACGAAGAACTGGCCGTCGGGGAACGCGTCGGCGAGCCCATGTGCCGCGTGCACCGCGAGAGCGGTTTTGCCGACGCCGGGCATGCCGTCCACCAGCACCACGCCGCCGACTGCCCGGCGGATCGCGGCCAGTTCGACCGTCCGAGCCGTGAAGTGCGCCACGTCGCCCGGCAGCTCCCGCCGGGTGGTCGCGGTGGTCTCGCCCAGGGCGGCACGGTAGGCCGTGGTCAGCGCACGGCCCGGAGGTACGCCGAGCTCGGCGGCCAGGATCTGCTGGGCACACCCGTATGTGCGCAACGCCTCGGTGCGTCTGCCCAGCGCGTGCAGCGCGCGCACCAGGCTCGCCCACGATCCTTCGCGCAGCGGATCGTCCTCGGTGAGCGCCCGCAGCGTGTGCACTGCTTCCCGGGTACGGCCGAGCGCCAGCTGCGCTTCGGCGAGTTCCTCCCGCAGCTGGTGGTGCAGCTCCGCGAGCCGGTCGGCCGCGCAGCTGACGGCACGCGCCACGCCCTCGAACGGGAGTCCGCGCCACCACCGCAGCGCCGCTTCGAGCTCCGCGACCGCGGTGGCGAACTCACCGGCATCCGCCGCTGCGCGCGCCCTGGCCGCATGCTCGGCGACGCGGTGCGCGTCCAGCTCTCCCGGCTCGACCCGCAGCCGGTAACGGCCTGGCGCGCTCTCGATGCGCGGCTGGCCACCTGCCGCGGGCAGCATGCGCCGCAGCCGCCACACGTAGGTCTTCAGGTTGGCCTCCGCGGAGGCGGGCATGGCCGTTTCGTGCCATGTCGCGTCGATCAGCTCGGTGCTGCTGACCCAGGCGTTAGGGTGCAGTAACAGCGTCGCCAGCACGGCCGCGATCTTGCCGCGGCCGAGCCGGTACACCCCGCCGTCGGGGTCGTGCACTTCCAACGGCCCCAGAACGTGGAAGATCATGCCCCGAGGATCCCGCCACGAACATGAGGTTCCGATGACAGCGACAGCGCGTGTGCTGGTGGTCGAGGACAACGAGGATCTGCGGGTGGCGGTGACCACCGAGCTCGCGGCCAATGGTTTCCACGTCGACGAGGCCGCCGACCTGGCGTCGGCCGATGCCGCGCTCACCGACGGCGTCCACGACTGCGTGGTGTTCGACCGGATGCTGCCCGACGGTGACGCGGTGAACTACGTGCACCAGCGCAGCCAGCAGGGCTGGACCACCCCTGTGCTGTTCCTCACCGCCCGCGACACCGTCGCCGACCGGGTCGCGGGCTTCGAGCACGGCGGCGACGACTACCTGGTCAAGCCGTTCGCGATGGCCGAGCTGACGGCCAGGGTGTTCGCGCTGTGCCGCCGCTCCGGTAGGCGGCGACCCGCGGTGCTGCGCCACGCCGACCTCGAGCTGGACAGCGCGCGTCGGCAGGCACGACGAGCCGGCGTCCTGCTCACGTTGAGCGACAAGGAGTTCGGCGTGCTCGAGTACCTGATGACCCGCCCCGAACGGGCCGTCACCCGCGCCGAGCTGATCGAGCACTGCTGGGACACCAGCACCGACCCGATGTCCAACGTGGTCGACGTGGTGGTGCGCAGATTGCGGGCGAAGTTGCGGGGACCCGAGCTGATCCACACGGTGCGCGGTGTCGGCTACCGGCTCGGTGGCGGGCGGAGCGGGTCGTGACCTCCTCCGCCGACCGGCTGCGCCGACTGCGCCGGCTGCTCACCCTGCTGTTCACGGTGCTCAACGCCGCCGGGTTGCTCGTGCTGGCATGGCTTTTCGTCGCGCAGGACCGTGAGCACCGGGAACTGCGGATGGATGCCGAGCTGAAGCTGGTGACGGCGGCGGCGGCGCGGCTGCTGCAGTACCACGGCGACACCGTCATCACGGCGTTCCTCGGTCAGGACCAGATCGACACGAGTTGTCCCGAGTTCGCGGTTCTCCCCGCCCGTACGGGCGGTTTTGAGCCGCACTTCAGCCAGCGCGACTGCGCACCGGTGGATCCGGGTTCCCTGCAGTGGCTCGCGCGGGAAGCGACCACCAGCGGCCGGTTCGTCGAGGGCTACGTGCCCGGTACCTCCAACGGCCTGATCCGGGTGGTCGCCCAGCCGTTCCTCAGTCCGGGTGGCCAGTACGTCGGCGCGATCGTCGCCGCCAGTGACGCGACCGCCGAACTGGCCGGGCACCGCGGTGTCGTGCTGTGGGTCGTCGGCGGCTGCGTGCTGCTGGTGGGTGTGGTAGGCGTGACCGGCCACGTGCTGTCGGGCAGGGCCATCCGGCCCGCGGTCGCGGCGCTGGAACAGCAGGAGGTGCTGCTCGCCGAAACCGCCCACGACCTGCGCACTCCCGTGGCCGCGCTGCGAGCGCTGGCCGAAACGGCCTGGCGCAATCCCGCGGACCGGCCCGACCTGCTGCCCCGCACGGTGCGGCTGGCGGCTCGGATGGGTTCCATCATCGACGATCTGCTCGTCCGGGCGAGGCTCGCGGCCGGGGTGGAGAAGCTGGCCATCCAGCCCGTCTGGCTGGATCAGCTTGTCGCGGGCGTCGTCGAGGAGACCTCCGCCCCCGACGCCCAGGTCACCGTCACCACGGCACCGACGAAGGTGAACGCCGATCCGGGCCTCGTGCAACGCGCCGTCGGTAACCTGCTGGACAACGCGCTGCGCCACGGCCGCCAGCCGGGCTCGCCGGCGATCGTGCACATCACGGTCGCGGGCGGCCGGGTGACCGTGGCCGACCACGGTCCCGGGATCGACGCCTCGGTCGCGGAGGAGACCTTCGACCGGTTCACCAGCGGCGGCGGGTCCAGCGGTCTGGGCCTGTCCATCGTGCGCTGGACCGCGCAGGCCCACGGCGGGTTCCTGCGCGTCTACAACGCGGAGGAGGGCGGCGCCATCTTCGAGCTGGAGTTCCCGGTCGCGCAGTAGCGGGCCACGTGTGCTGGGCCGTCCGAGTTCTTGTACCCGATGTGGACCCGCCGTGTACCGGCGTGTCCTAGGCTCTCACCCGTGACGAGGAGGAAGCTGCGGCACCGCCTACCGGTGGCACTGCTTGTGGCAGCCTGCGTGGGCACCGTGGCGATCGCGGTCTCCGGTGCGAGCGAATACCCGCGAGGGTTGGATTTCGCGCCGTCCGGGCACTGGATCGCGAACCCGGATCTGGACATCGCCTTCCACGTCAACGGATCCGCCAAGTCGGTGGACGTGCAGGCCCCCGTGGACATCGACCCGGGCAGCCGCGTCTACCAGGGGGAAACCAGCGCGTACGTGGTGGGCCAGGGGCGGATCACCGAGTTCGGCAAGTCCACGCTGAAGGTCGAGCGCACCATCACGCCACCGACCGGCGAGCTGCCGGTCGGCATCGAGGCGCCCGGCGGGCCGTACCTCGTCTACCGTGAGGCCGGAACCGTGGTCCGGCTCGGCGATCGGCCCGCGACGATTCCCGCGGGGCGGGGTCTGGGCGACCCGGTGGTCACGCCGGACGGCACCCTCTGGTTGCACCGGCGAGCGTCGGGCGTGCTGTGCAAGCTTCCCAGGGACGCGGAGCAGGTGTCCTGCCCCACCGCGACGCCACCGGGCCGAAGCGGTGCGCTGACCGTGGTGGGCCAGCAGGCTGCCTTCGTCGACACCACCTCGGACACCGTGCGGGTGGTGGCGGATGGGCGGCTCGGCGACCCGGTGGCCCTCGGCGTCGACCTGCCGGCCACGGCCGAGGTCGGCTCCGCGGACGCGGCCGGGCGCATCCCGATCCTCGACCCCGCCAAACACCAGCTGCACCTCCTCGACGGCGGGCGGCTGCTCACCGCACCCGGCCCGCCGCCCGAGCCGGTGACGGTCCAGTTGCCCGACGGTGAGTTCACGAGCCCGGAGCCGAGCGGTTCCTCGGTCGTCCTGCTTGACCTGCAGGGCAACGCCGCGCACACGTACACCAGCGACGGCAGGCCGCAGGGGGTCACCCCCATCCCTCCGGAAACCGGGGAGCCGAGGCTGACGCGCGGCGAGGACGGTCGTGTCTACATCGACGGCGACAAGGGCGGGCACGTGATGGTCGTCGACACCGACGGCACGGTGAGCCAGGTGCCGCTGGTCGGCGAGGAAGAACCGGACGGGGCCCGGAAACCGCAGGCCCCACCGGCCGAGCCGGAACCGGAATCCACGTCGCAGCCCGAGCCAACCCCGGATCCGTCCGTGCTGGCCGAGCGGTCGCGGACCCGAGAACCTGACCCGGTTCCCAGTCGTGAGCAGTCACAACCGCTGCCGCCGCCGCGTCCCAAGCCGCCGCCGGAGCACAAGCCGGTGCCGGCGAGCCCGCCCGGCATCGCACCGGACCTCACGGCCACGCCGCAGGGCGACACCGTACAGGTCTCCTGGGGCGCCGCCGACCCCAACGGCGCGCCGGTGACCGCCTACCACGTGTCGTGGCAGTCGGCGGCTGGTACGGGCAGCCGCACGGTTGCCGCCAGCACCCGCTCGACCGTCCTTTCCGGACTCATCAGGGGCGCCAGCTACACGGTCACGGTCGTCGCCGAGAACAGCGCCGGTCGCAGCGCCCCGGCCACCACGCGGGTGACGGTGCCCGACGACGGCGCACCAATCGTCACCGTGACCCGTGGCCGCACGGAATCCCACGACGCCGGCTGCCGACCGCCGGAGTGCGGCCTGATGCTGTTCACGTTGACCGGTTTCGAGCCCAACACGGACTACACCGTCACGCCGTACTCCAACGCCCCGGGCTATCCGGGTGACAACCCCGAGGACGGGTGCACCACCGACGGCAACGGTTTCTACCAGGATCAGGCGTTCCCGTTCGCGCAGGTCGGCTACGAGGTGTGGGTTGTGGTCGAGGGCCCGGACGGGCAGCGCTACGAGTCCAACCACTACACATGGGAGTCGGGGTGAGCCGCACGCGAGCCAGTGAGGTGGCCAGGCTGATCACCGAGAACGTGCAGCAGGTGATCCGCGGGAAACCGGAACTGGTGCGGCTGGCGATCGCCGCGCTGCTGGCCGAGGGCCACCTGCTGATCGAGGACGTGCCCGGTCTCGGCAAGACCACGCTGGCGCGGTGCCTGGCCCGCAGCATCGGCGGCGGGTGGAGCCGCATCCAGTTCACCCCCGACCTGTTGCCGGGCGACATCACCGGGGTCACCGTGTACCACCAGAAGGAGGAGCGGTTCGCCTTCCACCCCGGCAGCGTGTTCGCGAACGTCGTGGTGGCCGACGAGATCAACCGCGGCACCCCCAAGACGCAGTCGGCGTTGCTCGAGGTCATGTCGGAGCGGCGGGTGACCGTGGACGCCGTCACGCACGAGGTGCCCCGCCCGTTCCTCGTTGTCGCCACGCAGAACCCGATCGAGATGGAGGGCACCTACCGGCTTCCGGAGGCGCAGCTCGACCGGTTCCTGATGCGGCTGTCGGTGGGCTATCCGGACGTGGCCTCCGAGGTGCTGGTCATCATGAGCGACTGCGCCGGGGTCGACGCCGATGACCTGCCGGCCGTCGTCGACATCGACACCCTGCGCGGGGCTATTGCGGACGTCCGCCGTTCGTACCTGGACCGCGCTGTCGTCGAGTACGCCGCCAGGCTCACCGCGGCCACCCGGAACCACGCGGCCGTCCGGTTCGGTGCCAGTCCGCGGGGCAGTATCGCGCTGGTGCGGACCGGGCAGGCCCTCGCCGCGATGGCCGGGCGCGGGTACGTCACGCCCGACGACATCAAGGCCGTCGCCAAGCCGGTTCTCGCCCACCGCCTGGTGTTGACCGCGGAGGCCGAGCTGAACCAGCGCAGCAGCGACGAGATCATCGCCGAGGTGCTGGCCGCGACACCCGCGCCGGCGATCAACGCGGTCGGCAGGTGACCGTGCGTCCCACCCGGCGCGGCATCGCGGTGCTCGTCCTGGCCGTGCTGCTGGTCGCGTGTGGACAGTGGGCGGGTTTTCCGTTGCTGCGTGCGCTGGGTGGGATGCTGCTGGCCGCGGTGCTCGCCGCTGTCGCGGTGACCGCGCGCCGCGTGCGGGTGACCGTGACCCGCTCGGTCTATCCGGACCGGATCGAGCGTGGCAAACCCGCGCTGGCGCGGCTGCGGGTGCGCAACCCGGTCGGCACGCGCCAGCCGGCGTTCCTCGCCACGGACACGGCGGGCGGTGCGACGCAGACCGTGCGGATCCGCCCGCTGCAGCCCGCTGCGGAGGCCACCTACCACTACGAGCTGGCCGTCCGAGCCCGTGGCAAGGTGACCGTGGGGCCGTTGCTGCTGCACCGGGTCGACCCGTTCGGGCTGGCCACCAACCGGTTGCCCACGGGCGAGACGGCCACGTTGTGGGTGCACCCGCGGCAGTTCCCCGCCCGGGCGCTGGTGAGCGCTCACCTCCGGCACCACCACGAGGGAGCCACCACCGACGACCCGCTGCGCGGCTCGATGGACCTGCGCGACGTGCGTGAGTACGTGCCCGGTGACGAAGTGCGGCACCTGCACTGGAAAGCCACCGCGCGCACGGGCAGGCTGATGGTGCGCGACCTCGCCGACCCGCAGCAACCGCGGTTCACCGTGCTGCTGGACACCCGCCTCGGCGCGTTTTCGCCGCAGGTCTTCGAGGAGGCCGTTGACCTCGCGGCCTCCCTGCTCGCCGCGTCGGCGCGCGCGGGACAGCACAGCAGGCTCGTCACGTCGTCCGGGCTCGACGTGCCGACGCCCGGCGGCACCCTGGCCGCGCGCAGCCTGCTCGACGCGCTCAGTGAGCTGGCGCGGGGCGACGGGGAGGCCCTGGTGCCGGGGGCGTTGTCCGCGAGCCGCGGGTTCGGGGGCTGCCTGGCGGTGGTCACCTCGGCGGGCAGCGAGATGTCGTCGCTGGCCTGGTTGCGGCACCGCTACTCCGCGATCTTCGTGTTCGCGCTCGGCGGCGACGGACGCGGTGCCCGCGCGGTGACGGGGGCGCGGGTGCTCGTCGCCGACAATGCCGAACAGGCCGTGCGCCGGTGGAACGAGGTGATCGGATGACGCGGCTTCCGGGCCTGCCGACGGCCTGCGTGGTGCTGGCGGCCGTCGTCGCGGGACTGCTGTTCGCCCCCGTTTTCGGCGTGCTGCCGCTCATCCTGCCGCTCGTCGTCCCCGCCGCGGTGGCGTTCGCGGTCACCGTCGTCAGCTCGCGCCGCGACGCGGTGGTGCCGTGGCGCCCGGTGCTGGCGCTGCTCGCGGGCCTGCTTGCTGTCGTCGAGACCCTGCTGCTGCCCACGACGGTGGCGGGCGTGCCGACCGGCGAGACACTCCGCGCACTGGTCACCGGGGCGACGCAGTCGTGGCGGCTCGCACTGCAGTCGACCTGGCCGGCCCGGCCGGAACCTGAGCTGATGCTGTTCGTTCCGCTGCTGACACTGCTGGGCTGCGTGCTCGGCGTCGAGCTGCTCGACCGTTGGGGAGCGTTGCCCGCGCTGTTGCCGAGCTTCGCGGTGGTCGTGCTCAGCCAGTGCTACCGCGCCACGACCGGCGTCGCGGCGGTGCTGGCCGCCGTGGCGTACGCGGGCGCGGCCGGGACGCTGCTTGTGACCACCGGGGCCGATCAGGCCACCGAGAAACGGAGCCTCGGGTCGGTTCGGCTCGCCGCACCCGCGGTGGCGCTCGCCGTGGTCGCCGCGATCGTTGGTGGTCTGCTGCCCTCGGGCGAGGCCCGGTACGCGCTGCGGGACAACCAGTTCGCGCCGCTGGAAGACAGCAGCGTGACCAGCCCGCTGGACGAGCTCGCCGACCGGCTGACCCACCCCGACATCCCGGTGTTCACAGTGGACGCAGACGCGGGGGTGGACCGGTGGCCGGTGGTGGTGCTCACCGAGTTCGACGGCGTCAACTGGACTCCCGGAAACCGGTACCGCAGGCTTGGTGCCGCACTGCGGCCTGGGCCCGAGATCGCCGTACCCGTCAAGCGGAGGTCCGCTGACATCGACCTGGTCGATTCCGGCGGGCCGTGGCTGCCGAGCCAGCCCCTGCCCGCCGGGGTGGAGGGCGTCGAGCCGCTCGTGGAGGAGCGGCAGGGCTCGCTGCTCCTCCCGCACGCGGCGCGGCCGGTCGGCTACACGCTCAGCTGGTGGGAACCGCAGGTCGACCGGAACGCCCTGCAGGGCGCGGCGATCGATCGTTCCCTGGCCGCCGAGACGGGCGGAGTCGGACAGGTGCCGCCGGGGATCGCCGAGCTCGCCGATCGCGCCGTTGCGGTCCGGCCGACGTTTCAGGCCGCGGTGGCGCTGGAACGCTTCCTGCGTACCGAGTACCGGCTCGCCACGGGGCAGCACCTGCCCACCGGTCACTCGTGGCCGCAGCTCAAGGAGTTCCTGCTGGACAGCAAGCGCGGCACCAGCGAGCAGTTCGCGGCCGCCTACGTCGCGCTCGCCCGGATCAAAGGGATTCCCGCGCGGCTCGTGGTCGGCTTCCGCGCCCCCGTTACCGTTTTCGCGGCTCTGATCTTGGAGCTCTGGTCGCCAGGCTCGGCATGACTTTGTCCCCCAGTCGAACGGATGATCCGGGGGGTGGTGTCACCGGGCCTGGTGGCATCGGTGGACC
>NZ_BMMT01000014.1 GCF_014646075.1 Saccharopolyspora thermophila | reverse complement strand
GCGCTAAAGGACTACATCACCTGGTTCAACACCACACGAGGCCACACACACTGCCAGGGTCTGAGCCCGGTCCAATACCGGGCCCAGACCCTCGCCGCCTAGACTCTTAATTAACGAGTCCAACCACCGGGGGACCAGTCAGGTCGAAGGTGCCCTTCCCACACCGCCCTTCAGATCGGGAACCCAGCACCGCAGGTGGGCTCCCGAGTTTGCCTGGTCGATGGTCAGGAGTAGATCGCTTCGATCTCCGCTGCGTGGTTCTCGGCGACCTTGTTGCGCTTGAGCTTCATGCTCGGCGTCAGTTCTCCGCTGGCCTCGGTGAAGTCCTCCGGCAGGATCCGGAACTGCTTGATCTGCTCGGCCCGGGACACCGCCTTGTTGGCCTCGTCGACCGCCTTCTGCACCTCCGCGCGCAGGTCCGGGTCGTCGACCAGCTCCGCGACCGGGGTGTCGGTGGGCCGCGAGTGGTTGGCCAGCCAGGACGGCAGGAACTCCGGGTCGAGGGTGATCAGCGCGCCGATGAACGGCTTCTTGTCGCCGACCACCATGCACTGGCTGATCAGCGGGTGGGCGCGCAGCGCGTCCTCCAGCACCGCCGGGGCGACGTTCTTGCCGCCCGCGGTGACGATGATCTCCTTCTTCCGCCCGGTGATACGCAGGAAGCCCTCGTCGTCCAGGGACCCCAGGTCACCGGTGTGGAACCAACCGTCCTCGATGGACTCCTTGGTGGCGTCCGGGTTGTTCCAGTACTCCTTGAACACCACGTCGCCCTTGATCAGCACCTCGCCGTCCTCGGCGATGCGGATGGACGTCCCGGCGATCGGGCGGCCGACCGTGCCGACCTTGAACGCGCTCTCCACGTTGACCGCGGCGGCGGCCGTGGTCTCGGTGAGCCCGTAGCCCTCCAGCACCGGGACGCCGACGCCGCGGAAGAAGTGCGCCAGCCGTTCGCCCAGCGGCGCGCCGCCGGACACCGCCGCGATGCAGCGCCCGCCCAGCGCGGCCCGCAGCTTGCCGTAGACGAGCTTGTCGAACACGAGGTGCTTGAGCTTGAGCGGCAGCGGCGCACCGCCGGAGTCGAGGGCCTGGCTGTAGGCGACCGCGGTATCCTCGGCGGCGTCGAAGATGCGCCCCTTGCCGCTGCCGTGCGCCTTCTGCTTGGCGGTGTTGTAGACCTTCTCGAACACCCGCGGCACGGCCAGCAGGAAGGTCGGTCGGAACGAGCCCAGATCGGCGACCAGTTCCTTGACGTCGCTGGTGTGGCCGAGCGTCACCCGCCCGTACACGCACATCACCGTGATGGCGCGGGCCAGCACGTGTGCCATCGGCAGGAACATCAGCATCGAGTTGCCCGGCTTGGTCAGCTGCGGGAACGCCTCGATGTCGGCGCGCACCTCAGCGAGCATGTTGCGGTGGGTCAGCACGCAGCCCTTGGGGCGGCCGGTGGTGCCGGAGGTGTAGATCAGGGTCGCGACGTCCTCGGCGCGCACCGCGCGGCGCCGCAGGTGCACCTCGCGGTCGTCGACCTCCGCGCCGAGCGCGGTCAGCTCGTCCACGGCGGAGGCCGCGCCGTCGCTCGTGGGGCCCTCGATCTGCCAGATGTGCGACACCTCGGGGAGCCGGTCGACGACCTTGTCGACCTCGGCGCGGTGCGACTCGGTCTCGACGATGACGGCCCGGGCGCCGGAGTCGGTGAGGATCCACTCGGCCTGGTCGGCCGAGGAGGTCTCGTAGATGGGCACCGTGACGCAGCCGGCGGCCCAGATGGCGAAGTCCAGCAGACTCCACTCGTATCGGGTCCGCGACATCAGCCCGACCCGGTCGCCCGGCGCCAGCCCGGCGGCGATCAGGCCCTTGGCCACGGCGAGCACCTGCGCGGCGAAGTCAGCGGCGGTGACGTCGACCCAGGTGCCGTCCACCCGGCGGCGGAAGCTCACCGTGCTTCCGAAACGTTCGGCGTTGGCCCACACCATGTCGGTGAGGTTCTCGTCCTCGGCCACCGTCGTGATGGCTGGCGCGCTGAACTCTCGCACGTCGAAACCTCCGATACACGCAGTCAGTGGGGCACAACCTAACGCCGATAGTTACTGAGCGGTAGTCCCCGTTGCTTGCCCACCGGCGGTCAACTCAGCGTAGTCGTCTCCGCGATCTGCGGCGTCCCGCCGGTCGGACGGTGTGCCGGTGGGCCCTGCGGCGCTAGGTTCGGGGCAGGAACACGCAGGATGGGAGTTGAGTTGCGCGTCCACGTCGTTTCGGACGTCCACGGCAACGTCGAGGGGCTCAAGCGCGCCGGTGACGGGGCCGACGCGGTGGTGGTGCTCGGCGACCTCATCGACTTCGTCGACTACCACGACCACGGCAAGGGCATCCTCGGCCGGGTCTTCGGGCCCGAGAAGGTGGCGCGGTTCGCGGAGCTGCGGCGCAGCCGCCGCGGACCCGAGCTCGGCGCCTACGCGCGGTCGCTGTGGGCGGGGCTGGCCGACCCGGCGAAGGTGGTGGAGGAGGCGGTCCGGGAGCAGTACGCCGAGCTGTTCGCCGCGATGACCGCGCCCACCTACGCCACCCCCGGAAACGTCGACGCGCCGCACCTGTGGCCCGAGTTCGCCCGGGAGGGCGTGCACGTGCTCGACGGCGACAGCGTCGAGATCGGCGGCCTGACCTTCGGTTTCGTCGGCGGCACGCTGCTGCCGCCCGGGGCCGTGCTGCGGCGGCACTCCGCGTGGGTGCCGTACCTGCGCACCGAGGACGAGTACGACCGCGTGGTCGCCGGGCTGCCGCCGGTGGACGTGCTGTGCACCCACCTGCCGCCGAACGTGCCGGAACTTACCTACGACGTGGTGGCCCGGCGACCGGAGTACGGGTCGGCCGCGCTGGTGGAGCGGATCACCACCGACCGGCCTCGCTGGTCGCTGTTCGGGCACGTCCACCAGCCGCTGGCCCAGCGCATGCGCATCGGCCGCACCGAGTGCGTCAACGTGGGCCACTTCAAGCGCACCGGTCGACCCTACGTGATCGAGTGGTGAAGGTGAGGAAAAACCAGCTCCTCCGCGGCGCTGGCTCCCACCGCACCCGGTAACCTGCGGCGCATGGTCGATCAGTCCACCCAGTCCATCGTGATCGAGGCCCCCGCCGCGCGGATCATGGCTGTCATCGCGGATTTCGCCGCCTACCCGGAGTGGGCGGAGGCGGTCAAGGAGACCGAGGTGCTGTCGCGCACCGCGGACGGCCGCGCGGAACGGGTCCGCTTCGTGCTGGACGCCGGGGTGGTCAAGGACACCTACGTCAACGCCTACGAGTGGGCGTCCGACGGGATGTCGGTGAGCTGGCAGCTCACCGAGGGCCAGGTGCAGAAGGCGCAGCGCGGCAGCTACCGGCTCGTGCCGCTGGCCGACGACCGCACCGAGGTGACCTACAGCCTGGCCGTGGACCTGGCGATCCCGATGATCGGCCTGTTCCGGCGCAAGGCGGAGAAGATGATCATGGATACGGCGCTGAAGGAGCTCAAGCGCCGCGTCGAGAGCGCCAAGTAGTCCGTCCCACACCCGAATTCCGAGACACCGTTGCGAATCCTGCTGTTCACCGGAAAGGGCGGGGTCGGCAAGACCACCCTCGCCGCCGCCACCGCCGCCCGCGTCGCCGAACGGGGCGGCAAAGTGCTCGTGGTCTCCACCGACCAGGCGCACTCCCTGGCGGACGCACTCGGCGTCGAACTCGGGGCGCAACCGCAGGAGCTGCGGCTCAACTCGGAGGCGGTGCTGCACGCCGCCGAGGTGCAGACCCGTGGCCTGGTCGACGGCACGTGGCACGAACTGCGCGAACACCTGCGGACGATGCTGCGTGGCGCCGGGGTCGGTGAGGTCGACTCGGCGGAGCTGACGGTGCTGCCGGGCGTGGAGGACCTGCTGGCACTCGCCGAGGTGCACCGGCTGTCCGCGAGTGGTCTGTGGGACACCGTGGTCGTCGACTGCGGTCCGACCGCCGAGACGCTACGCCTGCTGGCGCTGCCCGAGTCGCTGGCCGGGTACCTGGAGCGGCTGTTCCCGGCGCACCGGCGGGCCGTGCGGGGCCTGCTGGCCGGGATCGCCGGCAGCGACCAGGTGGAGCGCTGGGACGCGGTCGCCGACGGTCTGGGTCGGCTGGCCGAGCGGCTCACCGCGCTCCGGGACATGCTGACCGCCCCCGGCACCAGCGTCCGACTGGTGCTCACCCCGGAGACGGTGGTCGTGGCCGAGACGCGCCGGGCGCTGACCGCGCTCGCCCTGCAGCAGATCCAGGTGGACGGGCTGGTCGCCAACCGCGTCGTGCCGGACCCGGGTTCGGCACGCGGCGCCGCCGCCGGGTGGCTGCGGACCCGCCGCCGCGAGCAGGAAAGGGTGCTCGACGCCCTGCGGGAGACCACCGACCTGCCGCTGCGCGCGGTCGAGCACCGGGCCACCGAGCCGGTCGGGGCGGAGGCGCTGCTGGAGCTCGGTACCGAGCTCTACGGCGGAGCGGATCCGCTGGAGAACGGCTCGCCGCTGCCCGGCATGCGGGTCAGCGGCGGCGGCCGAGACCTGGACTCGCAGTACGAGCTGCGGATCGCGCTGCCGCTACACCCGTCGGCGGAGCTGGACCTCGCTCGCATCGGCGACGAGCTGGCGATCACGGTCGACGGCCGGCGCCGGCTGGTCGCGCTGCCCGCGGTGCTGCGGCGGTGCATCGTTACTTCGGCGATCGCCGGGGACGACGGGCTGACCGTGCGGTTCCGGCCCGACCCCGAACAGTGGATGCGGTGAGGCTGGTGGAGCGGATGCGGGACGACCAGCTCGTCGAGGAGCTGCGGTTGCTGCTCGACGCGGCGGCCGGCAAGGCCGAGGAGTACCTGCGCGGCTGCGCGCAGCAGGGCGAGGCGGTCCGCGCCGGGTGCGGGTGGTGCCCGGTATGCGCGGCCGTGGGCCTGCTGCGCGGGCAGCACCCCGAGCTCAAGGAACACCTGGTGGGCGTCGTGCAGGCTCTGCGGGCGCTGCTCGCCGACCACCAAACGGAGTCCGAAGAGGACACCGAGGACGAACCCGTACCGGCGAAGGTGCAGCACATCGGGGTGCAGCGGGTCGCCGGCCGGGTACTGGACGAAACCGAGGCCACATCACGTTGTTGACCATCGGAGTGGACGTCGGCGGAACCTGTGTGCGCGCGAGCGTGGTTGATCCGCACGGCGAGATCCTGCAAACCCATCGCGTCGCCACCCCGGGCACCGGCCCGGAGCTGAACGCGGCCATCGCCACCTCGGTGCGGGCGCTGGCCGACCGCTACCCGGTGGCCGCCGTCGGGCTCGCGGTGGCCGGGTTCGTCAGCGAGGACCGGCGCGTGGTGCGCTTCGCGCCGCACCTGGCGTGGCGGCACGTCGCGGTCGCCGACGAACTGGCCGCCCGGCTCGGCCTGCCCGTGGTACTGGAGCACGACGCCAACGCCGCGGGTGTCGCGGAGCAGCGCTTCGGCGCCGCAGCGGGCGCGAAGGTCGCCGCGCTGGTGGCCATCGGCACCGGCATCGGCGGCGCGCTGGTGATCGACGGCGAGGTGTTCCGCGGCGCCCACGGCGTCGCTCCGGAACTCGGGCACCTGCGGCTCGTCCCGGACGGGCGGCCGTGCGCCTGCGGCAAGAAGGGCTGCTGGGAGCGCTACTGCAGCGGAACCGCGCTGGCCGCCACGGCCGTGGAGATCATGCGGACCAGCGGCGAGCCCAGCACGCTGGCGGCGCTGCCCGAACCGACCGGGGTGGACGTCGCCGAGGCCGCCGCCGCGGGCGACCCGGTGGCCCGGCGGGCGATGGCCGAACTGGCCCGCTGGCTGGGGGAGGGGCTGGCGCTGGTGGCCGACGTCTACGACCCGGAGGTCGTGGTGATCGGCGGTGGTGTGTCCGGCTCCGCGCACCTGTTCCTCGACGCCGCGATCAAGCACTACGCCGCCGCGGTCACGGGAGCGGGGCACCGGCCGCTGGCGCGCGTCAGCGTCGCCCGCTACGGCGACCCGGCGGCGGTAATCGGCGCGGCGACGCTGGCCCGCGAACACGTCCTGGCCATCTCGACCGCCCGCTCCTGACCCGGGGGCGACGTCCCGCCGCCCGGAGCGGTCGCGGGCCGCTGCGGAACTCACACCTGGGCGCCGTCGTCGTCGGAACTCGGCGGGGTCTGCCGCAGCCGCAGCAGCAGCCAGCCGATGCCCCCGCTGATCAGCACCAGCCCGAGGGGCAGCGTGACGGCGGTGGACAATCCGGCCAGGCCGGGCACCAGCAACAGCACCAGGCCGACCGCGATCACCACGATGCCGATCAGCGTGGCCGGGCGCGGCGTGGGCAGCGGCGGCGGTTCCGGCGGGACGTAGTGCTCGTCCTCCTCGTTCGCGGGCACCGTCCAGTCCCGCGGGCCGCTGTCCGCGGTCCGTGCCGGTTCGGCGGCGTCCTCGGGTTTCTCGGCGCGGTCGGCGTCCGGCCAGCGCGAGAACCGCGAGAACATCGAGTCCCGCTCCAGGTCGGCGACGATCTCGGCGAAGGCGGCGTCGATGTCCTCCGGCCCGTCGGGGTTGTCGCGGCGCGTGGTCATACGACGTCCTCGGCCGGTTCGCGGGGGATCCGTCGCAGGGACTCGACGCCGTCGCCGATCAGCGCCGGTGCGTCGCCGGAGAGCACGGGCACCGCAGCCTCCCAACAGCATCGGCGTGCCAGTACCGCATCATGGTCGCACGCGGGACCGACATGTGGGGTGGTCTCATCGGCGGTCGACCAAGGTCGCATTGTGCCGCCATTCACCGCTCCGTAGGCTGAGCAGGGAACTCGGTTCAGCTAGGAGGCGGCGGCGCGGTGTTGTACTGGGTGTTGAAGCACATTCTGCTCGGGCCCCTGATGAAGCTGTTCTGCCGTCCGAAGATCGAGGGTGTCGAGCATGTGCCGAGCACCGGCGGCGCGATCCTGGTCAGCAACCACCTGGCGGTCGCCGACTCGTTCTTCATGCCGCTGATGATGCCGCGGCGGGTGACCTTCCTGGCCAAGCGGGAGTACTTCACCGGCAAGGGCGTCAAGGGGAAGTTGAAGAAGTACTTCTTCTCCGGCGTCGGCCAGGTGCCCATCGACCGCTCCAGCGGCGCGGCCGCGCAGGCTGCGCTGGACACCGGAATCCGGCTGCTGGCCGAGGGCAAGCTGCTGGGCGTCTACCCGGAGGGCACCCGCTCGCCGGACGGCCGGTTGTACAAGGGCAAGACCGGGGTGGCGCGGATGGCTCTGGAGTCCGGCGCGCCGGTGATCCCGATCGCGATGTTCGGCACCGACAAGGTCAACCCGATCGGCTCAAGGATGTGGCGCCCGCACCGGGTGCTGATCAAGGTCGGGCCGCCGCTGGACTTCTCCCGCTACGAGGGCATGGCCGGCGATCGCTCAGTGGAGCGGGCGATCACCGACGAGATCATGTACGCGCTGATGGAGCTGTCCGGTCAGGAGTACGTCGACGTCTACGCGGCGAAGATCAAGGACGACCTGGCGGCGCAGGGCCGCGGCGTGGCGGGCTGGACGGGTTCGCCGCAGCGGCCGGGCGGCGGCCGGATGCCGGAGTCGAAGGCGGGCTGACCGCACGCGCAGGATCAGCACCGGCTGCGGGGCCACCTGCGCAAACCAGCCCGGACAGCTTCTCCTAGGCTTGCCCGGTGCGGTACTTCTACGACTGCGAGTTCATCGAGGACGGACGCACCATCGAGCTGGTGTCGATCGGGATGGTCGACGAGTCCGGCCGCGAGTTCTACGCGGTGTCCACCGAGTTCGACGCTGCTCGGGCCGGTTCCTGGGTCCGACAGCACGTGCTGCCGCAGTTGCCGCCGCCCGCTGACCCGTGCTGGCGTTCGCGGGCCCGCATCCGTGAGGACCTCTACGCCTTCCTGACCGCGCGCAGCGGGGAGAACATCGAGCTGTGGGCCTGGTACGCGGCCTACGACCACGTGGCGCTGGCCCAGTTGTGGGGTGCGATGCCGATGCTGCCGTCGCGGATCCCGAAGTTCACCCGCGACCTGCGGCAGCGGTGGGAGGACCTGGGCAAGCCGAAGCTGCCGCCGGCCCCGGCCAACGCCCACGACGCGCTCGCCGACGCCAAACACAACCTGGAGCGCTGGAAGGTCCTGGAGGACGTGCGCCGCAGGCGCGGCTTCGCCTGATGACGGCCCGGGTACTTGCTGCACCGATCCAGTCCGTGCCAGTCTTGGCGCCGAGGGGGGAGAGACGTGGATCACTTCCCGACTGGGTTGGACTGAGGAGGCGGCGAACACGATGCCGACTGGAATGCGTGTCGGAGTGCTCACGGGCGGTGGCGACTGCCCCGGGCTCAACGCGGTGATCCGCGCGGTGACCCGCAAGGGGATCTCGGTGCACCGGCACGAGATCCTGGGTTTCCGCAGCGGTTGGCTGGGGCCGGTGGAGGGGCTGACCACGCCGCTGACGCTCGACGCGGTGGAGGAGATCCTCAACCGCGGCGGCACGATTCTGGGCTCCTCGCGCACCAATCCGTACAAGATCGACGACGGGATCGCCAAGCTGAAGGCGACGCTGGCCGAGCACCGTGTGGACGCGCTCATCGCGATCGGCGGTGAGGACACCCTCGGCGTGGCCGAGCAGCTCACGCATGAGGGCGTGCCGGTGGTGGGCGTGCCCAAGACCATCGACAACGACCTCGACGCCACGGACTACACCTTCGGTTTCGACACCGCGGTGCACATCGCCACCGAGGCCATCGACCGGCTGCGCACCACCGCCGAGTCGCACCACCGGGCGCTGGTGGTCGAGGTGATGGGGCGGCACGCGGGCTGGATCGCGCTGCACTCGGGCCTGGCCGGCGGCGCGAACGTGATCCTGGTGCCGGAGAAGCAGTTCAGCGTGGACCAGGTCTGCGACTGGGTGCAGCAGCGGTTCGAGCGGCAGTACGCGCCGATCATCGTGGTCGCCGAGGGCGCGATCCCCGAGGGCGGCAAGGAGCTGCTGCTGACCGGGGAGAGGGACGCGTTCGGGCACGTCCGGTTGGGCGGCGTGGGCACCTGGCTGGCCGAGGAGATCAGCAGGCGCACCGGCAAGGAGTCCCGCGCGGTGGTGCTCGGCCACGTGCAGCGCGGCGGCACCCCGACAGCCTACGACCGGGTGCTGGCCACCCGCTTCGGCCTGCACGCCATCGACGCGGTGACCGAGGGCGACTTCGGCAAGATGGTCGCCCTGCGCGGCACGGACATCGTCCGCGTGCCACTGCACGAGGCGACCGCGTCGTTGAAGACGGTGCCGCTGGAGCGCTACGCGGAAGCCGAGGTCCTCTTCGGCTGACGCGGTTGTCGAGGGCACCGCTGCCCGGCCGGGCGGCGGTGCCTTTTCGTGTGGTCAGACCCAGACAAGGTGCAGGTTCGAGTGCCGCGAGAGCAGTGCGTGTGCGGCTTCGGCGGAGCGGAAGAGGTGTCCGGCGGCAAACGACATAGATCGTTTAGTGAGCCTGTCTGGCAGTTCCGACGCGCGTACGTGGTGGGCGCCCTGGGCAGACGTCGTGCCGGACTGGTTCAAGACATTCGTGGGGCTCGAAGGGCTGGCCAGGTCGGAGTTCAACTACGAAACCGCGTTGCTTCCAGGGCTACTTCAGACAGGAGTACGCGCGAGCAGCGACGGTGGCCACGGGTTTCTTGGCGGGAAGGGCGCGAGCGATGTCTGGCCGCGTGGTGTGGTTGAAAAGCTCCGCCGGGGATGTGGTTGCGGCGCGTATGCAGAGGATCCGGAGGGGCCGGCGTTGGTTCTTGCGGGTCGGTGGGCGGCGCTTCTGGCTCGGCTGAGCGGGTGATGTGGTGGCTGCGACGTGATCTTTTTTCGTGTTCGTCTGCGGGTGGGCTGTCCGACTCAGTAGGGTGTTCTCCGGTTGATCGCCTGTGCCGGAGGGGGTTTCGGGTGTCGGACAGGTTCGTGCCTGGGGATGTGGCGGGCTTCGCCGGTGCTGGTGCGGCACTGGGGGTGATCTCGCAGCAGAACGACCAGTTGGCCCAGCAGATCTCGGCGGGCCGGCTGAAGATGAACCCGGATGCCGCCAACAAGGCCGCCGACGTCTACGAACGCAAGGCCGAAGAAGTCGACGATCTTGCGCAGGCAGCACTCAAGTTGGTCCGTGTAGAGGGCTTAGGGGCATACGGTTCAGCGCAGGAGTTAGCTGCGAAGTTTGGCCGCAAGGCTACCAACGGGTCAACAGGAGCGGCGGATCTCCTGGGAAAGCTCCGCGATGAGTTGATCCGGAAGGCGGATCTCTACCGTCAGGCGGCCAGGGACTACGTTGCTGCTGACGAGCAGATCGGTCAGGACTTGCAGAGAGGTAGTCAGGCGTGAGGGCGTGGTTTCGAACTTTGGTCGCGGTGTGCGCTGGCACGGTCGTGCTGGCTGCAGCTGGCTGCGGTGGTGCGGAATCGAACGGGGATCCTGCTCCCGCTACGCAGCAGCCACAGGGACTTGCCGAGATCGACCCGTGCACCTTGCTCAAGCCTGAGGAGCTGACGTCGCTCGGCTTTGAGACGTCAGGCGAGCCTGACACGGGAATTACCTCGGAGCCAGGTTGCCGCTTCAATGGACGGCCATTCAGGGCAACTTTCTCCAAGAACCAGGAGAAGTCGGTCGAGTCGTACGGTCGGCAGGACAACTGGGCGAAGTTCGATCGGGTTGAGGTTGATGGCCGCCCGGCGGCCAGTGCCATCGACAAGAGTGCGACGCAGGCGCGGATTTGTTCCGCTTTGTTCGACGCTGGTGGCGGCGTGATCATCATCGATGTCAGCGAGTTTCGTGACCAGGGTCTTGACGAGTGTGCTGAGGCGTTGCGGATCGCTGAGACGATCGCGCCTCGGATGCCGAGGTAGCTGGGGGTTCGATGGGGTTTTTGGAATGGGCTGGTGGGTTGGCCCAGGATGTCAGGGAGGGTGCCGGGCAGGTTTTCGACGCGGGTGCGGATCTGTTCGGGTACGATTCGCGGGCCGAGATGGCGCGGCAGGCGATGGCCCACGGGTTGCAGCACAAAAACGAGCAGTTGCGTCAGGACCTGGAGGCGCAGAACCGTTCCTTGATGAACGGCATGGGGTTTGATCCCGCGTCCATTACCCAGCAGGAGAACTGGCAGTCCTACAGCCACCGGGAACTCTATGACACCAACCAGCGCTCACTGGACCAGGCCAAGGCGACCGAGGTCGCTCGGCAGTGGCGGGAAATAGCCGACAAGCTGCGGGCGATCGGGCCGGAGTTGCAGCAGGAGGCAAGCGCGGCGATCCAGGGCGGTTGGGAAGGCGAGGCCGCCGATGCGGCCAACCGGTCGGCCGAGCCACTGGTCCAGTGGATGTCGGGCAGTGCCGATGCTTTCCAGATGACCGGCAACAAGATCGAGGAGGCCGCCACGGCCGCCGGTCAGGTCAAGGTCATGGTGCCCGAGCCCGAAGGCCACCACTACGGGAGGACATTTCTGGCCAGCGTCCCCACCGGTGTTGGTGCGCCCATCGACGTGATGGCGCAGATGCGGGAACGGCAGCAGGCCGAGCGAGCAGCGCAGGAAACGATGGGTCGGGTGCTCAGCCCCACCTACTCCAACGTGGACAGCTCTGTACCGGCGTTCCGGGACCTCGACGGTCGGCCCGTGACGCCGCCGCCACCGCCGCCGCCACCGCCGATCGATCCGCCGCCACCGCCGGTGACCCCTACGGGGCGCACCGGCCGGAGCTCGTCGGCAACCGGAACCGGTCATGTCGAGGCCGGACCAGGCGAGGTCGGGGCGGGGATCGGTGGTGTTGTTGGGAGCGGGCCCACCGCTCCGGCCGGCACCGGAGCAGCATGGGCGCCGGGCGGTGGCGGGACAGGTTCGCCCGGCGCTCTTCCCGGCACGGGCGTTCCCGGCCGTGCCGGGGTGGGTGACCCGGGCGTCGGGTTCCTGCCTGGCCCTGGCATGGTTTCGCGGCCTGGCGGCGGAGCCGGAACGGGTCGCGGCGGCGCTGGCGGCCTCGGTGCGGGCGCCGGGAAAGCCGGTGGCCTCGGCGCTGGTCGGTTCGGTGCGGGTCCGGGCGTACTCGGACCAGGTGGTCGGGCCGGTTCGGGTGGTCTGGGTGCTGGAGCCCGTGCAGCCGGGGCCGGTGGCGCGGGGGCGTCCGCAGCGCGCGGTGCGGGAGCGGGTGCCGGGATGGCCGGGGCCGGTCAACGCGGCCAGGGCGGTGAAGACCAGGAGCACGAGCGTCCCAGCTGGCTCCAAGAGCAGGACGACGTCTGGCTCGACGACATGCCCAGGACGGCCCCGCCCGTGTTCGGTGCCTGATTCCATCCGACATCCTGGGAGGACACGTGGCCCTCGTCGGCCGCTGGCAACTGCATCCGCTGCATCTGTACCTCGCGCGCAGCTACCTCGACCTTGATGACTTGACACTCCCCTTGGAAGGGCCGTCCTACGGTCGCACCACCCAGCAACTCGGTGAGGTGGCGCGGCGCGAAGCCAGCACAATGGAGGCGCTGGGCATCCTGGTCCGCAATGAGATCGAGCCTCGCCTGGCACGAGCACTGAAGGTGCTCGCCAAGCCGTACCTGTGGGTGGATTCCCTGTGGTTCCCGGACTTCGCCAGCGACCACGCCTGGCGCGCGGTCGTGGCGATGACCGAAGGTCAGCGCGTCGTGCTCGGCGTTCAGGGACCAGGCGAGACCGAGCGGTTCGGCGGTGTGCTCACCGTCGAGGTACACGAGAGAACAACGCTGTCCGAGGTCCTCATACCGACGCTCCCACCCGCCCGGCCGGGAAACCGGGCACCGGTGCGCGTACCGGAGAGCTCGCTCCGGCAGAACCCGCGCGAAGAGCTCGACAGCCTCCTGGAGCAGGTATCGCACTCGCGCGGCAGCAGCGGCGATCAGCAGGTGGCGGCATACCACGAGATCGGGCAGGCGGTGCACGTGCGGGGCGGGCAGCTGGCGGCGAACCTGCGCGACCGGTACGGCCGGGTGCGCCGGTCCCAGGTGGTGCGCTGGTTCGACAATGCCGAACCCGATGGCCGCTATCTCGACCACAGCGAGCGCGGCTCGACCGGCGAACAGATGTACGTGATCACTCCGGCGGACGGCGGAGTGATCCGTGCCACGATCGACCAGCTGGTGGCAGCTGTGCGTGGCTGAGCATTGGTCCAGCGCGTGGCAGCTGACCTTCGCCGGTTTCGCCGTGCAGTGCACCTCGCTGGTCGTGCTGGCGCTCGTCGGCAAGCCGTCGGCCACCGCGTATGTGCTGTTCGCGATCTTCGCGCTGGGCGCGTTCATGTTCGCGCAGGCGTCCGGGCCGGGCGCGCATTTCATGAGCTTCGCGTCGCTGAGCTACCCGACCTCGATGCGTGGCACCGGCATCGGGTTCAACCAGGGCACCCTGCGGGTCGGTTCCACGCTGGCGCTGTTCTTCTTCCCGGTGCTCAGCGCGGCGCTGGGCAGCGGCGTGTTCTGGGTGATCGCGCTGGCGCCGCTGATGGGCCTGGTGGCGCTGCTGGTCAAGCGCTGGGAGCCGGTGGGCTACGACGCGGACGCCGTCGAGGCGCAGTGGCGGGAGGAGGCCGCGGCGCGCTGAGCCGCGCGGCTGCCGGGCCGACCGGGTTCCCGAGGACGTCGAGCGCATCGGCCTCGCGCTGGCCGAGCGCTACGGGGCGGGAACGGTCGACAGCGAGGAGGCCCGGGCGGCGCTGCGGGCCAAGGCCGCCAAGCGGGTCGGACTGCGCTTCACACCGACCCGGAAGATCAGTTGGGACCACCGCACGCTCAGCGGCGCCTACTGATCCGCCACTGAATCGACGTCCGCTGGGCATCCGCATCGTGGGACGTCGCTGTGGGACGGCTCGCCCGGGGTAAAACCAGTGGCGGGCAGCCCCTATTCTGGACGGGTGAACTGGACCGTCGACGTCCCCGTAGATGATCTTCCCGAGCTGCCGCCGCTCCCGCCGGAGCTGCGTGCCCGACTGGACGACGCGCTGGCCCGGCCCGCCGTGCAGCAGCCGCAGTGGCCGGACCCGGACCAGGCCGTCAAAGTCCGGAAGGTGCTGGAGAGCGTCCCCCCGGTGACCGTTCCGTCCGAGGTGGACCAGCTGCGCCAGCACCTCGCCGCGGTCGCGCGCGGTGAGGCGTTTCTGCTCCAGGGGGGTGACTGCGCGGAGACCTTCGCGGACAACACCGAGCCGCACATCCGCGGCAACATCCGCACACTGCTGCAGATGGCGGTGGTGCTGACCTACGGCGCAAGCATGCCGGTGGTCAAGGTCGGGCGGATCGCCGGGCAGTACGCCAAGCCGCGGTCCAGCAACACCGACGCCCTGGGCCTGCCGTCCTATCGTGGCGACATGATCAACTCGCTGGTGGCCACCGAGGAAGCGCGCCGCCACGACCCGTCGCGGTTGATCCGTGCCTACGCCAACGCCAGCGCTGCGATGAACCTGTCCCGCGCGTTGACCAGCGCCGGGATGGCCGCGCTGACCAAGGTGCACGACTGGAACAAGGACTTCGTGCTGAACTCGCCGGCGGGCGAGCGGTACGAGTCGGTGGCCGCCGAGATCGACCGCGGCCTGCGGTTCATGGCGGCCTGCGGCGTCGACGACTCCAGCCTGCACTCGGTGCAGTTCTACGCCAGCCACGAGGCGCTGGTGCTCGACTACGAGCGGGCCATGCTGCGCCTGGACACCAGCAGTGACGTACCGCGGTTGTACGACCTGTCCGGTCACTTCCTGTGGGTGGGTGAGCGAACCCGCCAGCTCGACGGCGCGCACATCGCCTTCGCCGAGCTGATCTCCAACCCGATCGGCATCAAGATCGGCCCGGGCACCACGCCCGAGCAGGCCGTGGAATACGTCGAGCGGCTGGACCCGAACAACGAGCCGGGGCGGCTGACGCTGATCAGCCGGATGGGCAACGGCAAGGTGCGGGACGTGCTGCCGCCGATCGTGGAGAAGGTCACCGCCTCCGGGCACCAGGTGATCTGGCAGTGCGACCCGATGCACGGCAACACCCACGAGTCCAGCACCGGATACAAGACCCGGCACTTCGACCGGATCGTCGACGAGGTGCAGGGCTTCTTCGAGGTGCACCACCGGCTCGGCACCCACCCGGGCGGCATCCACATCGAGCTGACCGGCGAGGACGTCACCGAGTGCCTCGGCGGCGCCCAGGAGATCTCCGACACCGACCTCGCGGGCCGCTACGAGACGGCCTGCGACCCGCGCCTGAACACCCAGCAGTCGCTGGAGCTGGCGTTCCTGGTCGCGGAGATGCTCCGCGGCTGACGACCGCGGGCGGGCACCGCCGGCGCGGTGCCCGCACCGTCACGTCCGGCCGACGCGCGCTCGACGGTCAGCTTCGTCGCTGCCCGCTCCGGTAGCCCGCTCAGCGCAGCCCCGTGCGGGTGGTGACCCGCACCCGGAGGTCGGCGTGTCCGCGGTCAGGGCTGTACTTCGCGCGGCGTGGCGTGAGTGCGTGACAGCCGGCCCAGGTGCTGGCTGAGGCCCAGCGGGTCGAAGCGCAGCAGCGAGAGCGCACCCAGCAGCGCCGCGCCGATGCTCACCGCCACGAACGGCCAGTTGTACATGGCCTGCTCGCCGTCGGGAGAGTAGGCCAGCACCAGCGCGATGGACACGCCGACCACGTACGACAGTGCCCGCGGCGTCCACGGCAGGGCGCAGGCGAGGGCGAGGCCCCAGCTCAGGTACCACGGCAGCAGCACCGGCGAGAGCAACGCCCCGCAGCACAACACGATCGCGGCCCGCCGCACCGCCTCGACACCTCCGCTGCGGGCCTGCCACCAGTTCCAGGCGACGATGAAGACCAGCAGCACCGACCCCAGCGTGCGCGTGGTGCCCACGAACGGCCAGATGTTGGTCTCGCCGAACAGCGACACCAGGCTGTGCACGGCCTGCCCGACGGCCGTCGGCGCGGACAGGTAGTTGACGATCATGCCCGGTGCCGACAGCGCGGACAGCCAGCCGAACCCGACCTTGGCCAGCGCGGTGCACGACCCGAAGACGACCGCGAACACGCCCAGCGCCGGAATTACGGCGCGGGAGAACCGCTGCCACAGCGGACCGGTCAGCCGGGACGCCCAGATCCACACCAGAAACGGCAGCGCCAGCCCGGCGGTCGCCTTGATCGCCATCGCCGCCGACGCCAACGCGATCCCGGCGGCGTGCCGCCCGTCAAGTACCAGCAGCGTGCCGACCGAGAGCAGCCCGATCATCAGCATGTCGTTGTGCGGACCGCCGACCAGGTGCACCACCGTCATCGGGCTGGCCGCGACCAGCCACAGCGCCACCGGCAGCCGCCCGCCCAGGTGCCGGACCAGGCCCGGCAGCGCGCAGACCAGCATCACCAGGCCGCCGAGCAGCACCAGCCGCATCGCGATGACGCTGGCGATGATGTCGTGCCCGGCCAGCAGGATGACACCCTTGGCGACCCCGATGAACAGCGGCCCGTACGGGGCCGGTGTGGTCTGCCAGGTCGGGTGCACGTTCTCCGGGATCGGGCCGGTCAGCGCGGACGGGCCCACGCCGTAGGGGTCCAGCCCGTTCACGGCCAGCAGGCCCTGCCCGAGGTAGCTGTAGACGTCGCGGGTGAACAGCGGTGGCGCGATGAGCATCGGGCCGAGCCAGGCGGCGGTCGCCAGCAGCACGCCGCGGGAGCCGACCAGGTGGGCCAGCACGCCGCGGCCGAGCCGCACCCACGCCCACACCAGCAGGGCGAACCCGACGTAGACCACGGTGACGGCGACGTCGCGTCCGTGCCCGTAGCGAAGCACCGACAGCGGGCCGGAGCCGAGGATGGGGTCGTGGACGAGCGTGCCGCCGGCGCCGAAAGAGCCGACCAGCAGCAGCACCGACCCGATGGCGCCGAGCGCGACGGTGCGCCAGGGCAGCGGACGACCGTGCTGCCGTCCGCCGAGGCTGGGCTGGTCGGCGGCAGCACGGCTGGTCCGTTCGGGCCAGTCGGGCGCCGACTCGGTCGACACACTCGGGGGCATGGTTCTTCCAATATTTCCACAACCCACCGTCGATGCCCCTGTGACCAGGAAAGACCGCCCGTGTCGGGGCCCGCGCTACGACGATCCGGTGATCATGGGGTCGGGGGTAGCCGCTGGTAGACCCCGGCCGGACGAAAACGTTACAACCTGATGACGAGATCAGGATCACACATGTAGATCACTCGACCAGGTGTTCCCTTCCGCTGCGTGGAAGGGTCAGAACGCCGTGACGTGGATGGTCGACCCCGGCTCCACCTGGCTGCCCGCCAGCGGGTACTGACCGAAGATGACCATGTTGGGGCGCTGGAAGAACGCGTTCACGTTCAACGTCAGCCCCAGCGCGGCGAGCTGCTGTCGAGCCTGCTCCACCGAGACACCGGTGAGGTCGGGCACCTGCACGGCGTTGGACAGCACCACGCCGACCCGCGGCCGACCCACCAACCGAACCTCGCTGCCGATGGCGGGGTCGGTGCTGATCACGTGGTCACCGGCGATACCCGAATCGAACTGGCGGCCCGCCTCGTACGGCTCGAACCCGGCGTTGCGCAGCGTCATGAACGCCTCGTCGCGGCTCATCCCGCGCACGTTCGGGATATGCACCGGCGGGGCGCCCTTGCTGACGATCAGCGTCACCTCGGAGCTGATGTCCAGCGGTGTGCCCGGCGCCGGATCGGTGCTGATCACCCGGCCTTCCGGGACGGTGCTGTGGTACTGGTCGCGGGACTCGTCGAGCTTGGGTTTCAGCTTGGCGTTGCGCAGGGCGCTCTCCGCCTCGGCGACCGTGGTCCCCGCGGCGATCGCCGGGACCCTCGGCTTGCCCAGCGATACCACGAGCGTGACGCTGCCGCCGCTGCGCATCCGGGATCCCTCCTTGGGGGAGGAGCTGATGACCACGCCCTCGGCGACGGTGTTGTGGTGTTCCCGGGTGATGGTGGCGCTCAGTCCGGCCTCCTCCAGCGCCCGCTGCGCGGCGGCCTCCGGCTGGCCGACGACCCGGGGCACCTGGACGGTGCTGCCCAGCCCCAGCCAGAACGCGCTGCCGCCGACCAGCGCGGCCAGCACCAGCACCACGGCCGTCCACAGCGCCACGTTCCGTCGACCCCGACTGCGCTCCGCCAGCGGTCGCTGCCGCGCGGCCGGAACGGCGGCCATCTCGTGGGTGTGGTCTTCGTCGTCGTCGAGGTTCGGGCGCAGCATCGCGCGGGTGCGCTGCGGCGGTCTGGGCGCCGCGTCGCGCACCACCGGGATCTGTTCGGTCGGCGGATCACCGGCGGACGCCATCTGCTGGGTGCGCTCCGCCGCGGCCGGGACCAGCGAGATGCCCAGGTCGGTGCGTACCTGCCGCAGCTCGGCGAGGAAGGCGTCGGCGTTCTCGGGGCGCTGCGCCGGGTCGCGCCGGGTCGCGCGCACCACGAGCTCGTCGATCGGCGCGGGCAGGTCCGGGACCTGCTCGCGCGGCGGCGGCACGTCGTCGTTGACGTGCTGGTAGGCCACCGACAACGCGGTATCGCCGACGTGCGGCGGCTGGCCGGTCAGCATCTCGTACAGCACGATGCCCGCGGCATAGACGTCCGTGCGGGCGTCAGCCGCCCCGGTGGTGACCTGTTCCGGCGACAGGTAGGCCACGGTGCCCAGGATGATGCTGCCGCTGGTGGTCCCGGCCGACGCGGCCGCGCGGACCAGGCCGAAGTCGGCGACCTTGACCGAGCCGTCGGTGCCGATGAGGACGTTCTCCGGCTTGACGTCGCGGTGCACCATGCCCGCCCGGTGCGCGGCGGCCAGCGCGGACAGCACCGGCTCCATCACGCTCAGCGCCAGCGGCAGCGGCAGGCGGCCGCCCCGGTCGATGATCACGTCGCGCAGCGTGCAGCCCTCCACCAGCTGCATCACCAGGAACACGAGGTCGCCGTCGGGAGAGCGGTCCACGCCCTGGTCGTAGACGGCCACGACGTCGGGGTGGTGCAGCTTGGCGGCGGCGCGCGCCTCGAGCTCGAAGCGGTTCACAAAGGACCGGTCGCCGGAGTACTGCGCGTCCATCACCTTGATGGCCACCGGCCGGTCCAGCCGGGTGTCCAGCCCGCGGTACACCGTGGACATGCCGCCTCGGGCGATCAGCGAATCGACCCGGTACCGGCGTTCGAGCAGTGCCCCGACGAGGCTCGCGCCGCGTCCGGAGCGTGTCTCAGAAGTCATGTTCCGCCAACCGCCGGGTAACCTTTCCGCCCCGATTGTGGCAGGTGGCCGGAGCCACGTGGGGCGGGCCTGGCACGCCGGGAGCGAGACGGATCACGTTCTTGATCGTAAGGGGTGTGCGCCGGGCGGCCCGGGTTCGCCCGCGGTGACCAGGCGGCGCCGCCGAGGGCCTGAAAAGAATCCGTGCGGTGCGCGGCACCGCGGTCGGTGATGTGGCAAGGTGTGCAGCGTGAGTGCGATCCCTGCTGCTCCGGATGTGCTCGCTCCCGAAGTGGAGGTCCTCCCGCTGCCCGATGTCGCCGAGCGGCTCGGACAGCCCGTGACCCGGGTGCATCAACTGATCCGTGATGGTCATCTGCTCGCCCTGCGCCGCGGTGGCGTGCTCGGCGTGCCCACCGCGTTCCTCGCCGACAGGGCTGTCGTGAAGGGGCTGGGGGGCACCATCACCCTCCTCCGGGATGCCGGCTACCAGGACGACGAGATCCTGCGGTGGCTGTTCACCCCGGACGACTCGCTGCCCGGCACGCCGGTCGACGCCCTGCGCGGTAACCGCGGGCGGGAGGTGAAGAGAAGGGCCCAGGCCATGGGCTTCTAGCTCGTCCCACCCCGCCTCCGGGGTGGTGCGTCAGCGGGCCGGCCGCCCACCGGTGATGCGCTGGGCCGCCAGCTTGCCCGAGAGCAGGACCGGCGGGACTCCGACGCCCGGCGTGGTGCCGGAGCCGGCCAACACCGCGTTCTGCAGGCCGCGCACCAGGTTCCGGGGGCGGAACGGGCCGGTCTGGGCGAAGGTGTGCGCGGCGGAGAACGGTGTTCCGGCCGCGTGTCCCTGCGCCGCCCAGTCGACCGGCGTGACCAGCTCGTGGGTCTCGACCGCGGCGCCGAACCCGGTGAACCCGCGCCGCTCCAGTACGTCCACCAGTTCGTCCAGGTAGGCCGGGCCGACCCGCTCCCAGTCGATCGGCCCGGTCTGCAGGTTCGGGCATGGTGCGAGCACGTAGTGCAGCTCGCGGCCGGTCGGTGCCAGCGTCGGATCGCTGGCGGTGGGCCGGGTGACCAGCAGTGACGGGTCGGTCATCAGCCTGCCGTCGCGGATGATCTCGGTGAACGTGGGCTCCCACGCGGCGCCGAAGGAGATCGTGTGGTGGGTTTCGGTCCAGCGCCGCGTCGTGCCCGCGTGCAGCACCACGGCCGACGGCGACCACCGCAGCCGCCGTCGCGGCCGGTGCCCCAGCAGCCGCTGGACGACGGGCAGGTCGGGCGTGAGCACCACGGCATCGGCGGCGATACGCTCGCCGCCTGCGGTGCGCACCGCGGTGATCCGGTCGGCACGGCGTTCGAGGCCCACGACCTCGGTGCGGTACCGGAACTCGACACCCGCGTCCGCTGCCGCGGCGGCAAGGGCTTTCGGCACCGCGTGCATGCCGCCGCGCGGGAACCACACGCCGTTGACGGTGTCCATGTAGGAGATGACCGCGTAGAGCGCCAGCGCGCGCCGCGGGTCGAGCCCCGCGTAGAGGGCCTGGAAGGAGAACACGCGGCGCAGCCGCTCGTCGCGCAGGAACCGGCCGATGGCCGGGCCGAGTCGGCCGAAGCCGCCCAGCGCGGCGAGCCGGGCCAGCTCCGGGGAAACCAGGTCCAGCGGCGAGTCGAAGTTCGCGTCGATGAACCGGTGCATCTCCGCCCGGTACACCGCGGTCAACCAGCGCCGCAACCCCCGGTACCCGGTGGCTTCCGCCGGCCCGGCGAACCGCCGCACCTCCTGTTCCATGGCGGCGGCGTCGGTGTGCACGTCCAGCACCGACCCGTCGGCGAACCGGGCCTGGTAGGCCGGGTGTAGCGGCAGCAGGTCCAGGCGTTCGGCCAGCGAGTCACCGACCGCGTGCAGGGCCTCGTCGACCAGCTCCGGCATGGTCAGCACGGTGGGGCCGGTGTCGATGCGGTACCCGGCCAGTTCGCGGACGCCCGCGCGCCCGCCTGGCACGGCGGCACGCTCGACCACGATTACCTGCCGTCCCGCGCCGGCCAGGTGCAGGGCGGCGGCCAGTCCGGCGAGCCCGGCGCCCACGACCACCACGCGGTCGGTGCGGCCGACGACGGTCCGCATCAGCGCGTGCGGTCGGTGACCGCGATGGCCAGTTCCGCCAGCCGCGTCGCGGCGGGTTCGGCCAGCCCCGCGGCGTGCAGCGCCAGCATGGCCGAGCCGGTCAGCTCGGTGATCCGCTGCTCCACGGCGGCCACCGCACCCAGTTCGATGAGCACGCCACGCGCCTGCTCGACCCGCTCCTCGTCGAGTTCCGGATCGCCCAGCACCCCGCGCAGCAGGTCCAGCGCCGCCTGGTCGCCCCGCTCGCGGGCGGCGGCCACGGCCTCGGCGACCAGCACCGTCCGCTTGCCCTCGCGCAGGTCGTCGCCGGCGGGTTTGCCGGTCACCGCCGGGTCGCCGAACACGCCGAGCAGGTCGTCGCGCAGCTGGAAGGCGACCCCGATGTCGGACCCGAAGCGGCGCAGCGCCTGCAACGCCTCCTGGCCGGCCTCGGCGACCTCCGCACCCAGCTCCAGCGGGCGCTGCACCGTGTAGGAGGCGGATTTCAGCTGACAGATCCGCAACGCGGCCTGCGGGGTCTCGTCGGCCCGGTACTGGCCGACCACGTCCAGGTACTGGCCGGCGAGCACCTCGGTGCGCATGGCGCGCCACGGGCGCAGCGCCCGGGCCAGCGCGCGGGGCTCGATCCCGGCGGTGTGGAACATGTCGTCGGCCCAGGACAGCGCCAGGTCGCCCAGCAGGACCGCGGCGGCCATGCCGAACTGGGCCGCGTCGCCGGCGAACCCGGACTCCTGGTGCACCTGCTCGAACCTGCGGTGCACGGTCGGCTTGCCGCGCCGGGTGTCGGAGTCGTCGATCAGGTCGTCATGCACCAGCGCGCACGCCTGCAGCAGCTCGAGCGCACTGGCCGCGCGCAGCATCGCCGTCGCCGCCGGACCGTCGGGGACGCCACCGGCGGCGCGCCAGCCCCACCAGGCGAAGGTGGGCCGGATCCGCTTTCCGCCGCCGAGCACGAACCCGGCCAGCTCCGCCACGGCGGCCGCGAACGCCGGATTCAGGTCGGCGGCCTCGGCGCGGCGGTCCTGCAGGAACTCGCTCAGCGTCTGCTGTACCTGGCCTGGCAGGTCGCGCTCCACGACGACGTCCTTGTCGGTTGCTCGCACGGCGACGGGGTGAATCGGTGGCACACCTCCATCCTCCGTGATGCCGTCGGATTGCGACTGGCGGGGCCACCGGGCGGCCTCCCAGCCTCTGGGAAGACTCCGGAGCGTAGCCGCCGAATCCCTATGCTGGGTGCCATGACTGCGGTGGTGGACCGGCTGAACGCCGAGCGCACGAGGTTCTCGGTGGAGTTCTTCCCGCCGCGCGGCGACGAGGAGGAGCGCATCCTCTGGCGGGCCGTGCGGGAGCTGGAACCACTGGACCCTGCGTTCGTCTCGGTCACCTACGGCGCGGGCGGGTCCAGCCGCGACCGCACCATTCGCACCACCGGCCGGATCGCGCAGGAGACCACGCTGACGCCGATGGCGCACCTGACCGCGGTGGATCACTCGGTCGCGGAGCTGCGCAACGTCATCGGCTGGTACGCGGCCTGCGGCGTGCACAACGTGCTCGCGGTGCGCGGCGACCCGCCGGGCGACCCCAACGGCGAGTGGATCCGCCACCCCGAGGGCCTGACCTACGCCGAGGAACTGGTGCGGCTGATCCGGGAGCTCGGCGACTTCTGCGTGGGCGTGGCGGCGTTCCCGCACGGCCACCCGCGCTCCCCGGACCTGGAGACCGACGTGGAGTTCCTGGTGCGCAAGATCCGCGCGGGCGCCGGGTTCGCCATCGCCCAGCTGTTCCTGGATCCGGAGCACTTCCTGCGGTTGCGCGACCGGATGGCGGCGCGGGGCTGCGACGTCCCGCTGCTGCCCGGCGTCATGCCGATCACCACCCCGCGGGTGCTGGCCAAGTTCGGCGAGCTCGCCGGGGTGCCGGTGCCGCCCGAGGTGACCAACCGGCTGATGCCGCTGGCCGACGACCCGGCGGGCTTCCGCGCGGCCGGGGTGGATCTGATCACCGGCCTGTGCGCGCGCCTGATCGACGAGGGCGTGCCGGCGCTGCACTTCTACACGCTCAACCGTTCCAAAGCGACCCGCCAGGTGGTGGCCAACCTCGGTCTGTGAGCGTCACACGAGCTCGTCGGCCCGGCTGCGCAGATGCGCGCGCAGCGCCAGCAGGGCCACCAGCAGCGCCGACGCCAGCACGAGGCCGCCCAGGAGCAGGGCCCAGCCGATCCAGTCGCTGGCCGCGGCATCCGCGAACTGGTAGGTCGCCGACAGCTCGGTGACCTCGCCGGGCTGCAGTACCCAGGACACCGTCCCGGCGCTCTCCTGACCGTTGGTGTTGGTGATCTCGCCGGGGGCGCTGATCTTGATCTCGACACCGGAGTCGGTGTTGGCCAGCGGCGTCAGGTCGGCGTCGCCGTCGAAGGTCACGAGCGAACCGGACCGGGACAGATGCACCTGGTAGCGGGAGTCCGACGGGCTCATCGCCTCCGCCAGCTGCCCGACCTCCGGGAAGGTCAGGTCGTGGAACGACAGGTGGGAGCCCACCCGGTCCGCGTTCTGGTACGGGGTGACCCGCACCCGGTCGGCCAGCTGCTCCGGCGGGCGCAGCCGGAACGGGACCTGCCCGTCGGCCGTCTGGGTGGACACCAGGACCTCGCCGGAGACCAGGTCCTCCCCGGAGATGTTCAGCGACGCGTTGACGTGCAGGCAGCCGCTGAGCAGCGTGCCGAGCACGCTGAACAGCACCATCAGCAGGGCGGCGCGGCGGCGCGGTGTCTGTCCCTCCACCCCGGCGATCTTCCCACCTCGAGGCCCCTTTCGCCGATCGCGATGCCTCCATCGCCGTAGTCCGGGCGCGATAGCGTGGCGCCCATGGGAGTTGACCACAACGGAGTGCACGAGATCAGCGACCGGTTCGTCGACGAGCTGGTCGCGCTCGACCCGGTCGCCGCCACCTACCTGGGGGTGCCCGGTCACGACCACGAGCTGACCGACTACTCGCCGGACGGGTACCAGGCGCGCGCCGAGCTGGCCCGCCGCAGCCTGGCGGCGGTGCGGGCCGCAGAGCCGCGTGACGACTCGGAGCGGATCGCGCAGGCGGTGTTCGCCGAACGCGTCGGGCTGGACCTGGAGCTGCACGAGGTTGGTGCCGACATGGCGTCGCTGAACGTCATCGCCAGCCCGGTGCAGGAGCTTCGCCAGGTCTTCGACCTGATGCCGATCGAGACCCCGGAGCACTGGCGCACCCTAGCGCGCCGTCTGGCGGCGGTGCCGGAGTCGGTGCGCAGCCTGCGCGCCGGCCTGTTGGCGGCGGCCGCGGGCGGCAACGTCTCGGCGGCCCGGCAGGTCCGCAAGGTCGCCGAGCAGTGCGACACCTGGTCGGGTCGCGGCGGGCAGTCGTCGTTCTTCGCGTCGCTGGTCGCCCGTGCCGAGGGCGTCGACGACTCGCTGCGCAGCGAACTCGACACGGCGGCCGAGGCGGCGGCCGCCGCCTACGCCGGGCTGGCCGACTTCCTGCGTGGCGAGCTGCTGCCGAAGGCCCCGGCGAAGGACGCCGTGGGAGAGGAGCGGTACCGGCTGTGGTCGCGGTACTTCACCGGCGCGCGGCTGGACCTGCGCGAGGCATACGAGTGGGGCTGGGCGGAGTTCACCAGCATCGAGGCCGAGATGAAGCAGATCGCGAACCGGATCAGGCCCGGTGCCTCGCTGGCCGAGGCCGCCGAGGCGCTGGACGCCGACCCGCGCTACCAGGTGCACGGCCAGGACGCGTTCCAGGAGTGGATGCAGCAGCTGTCCGACCAGGCGTTGCAGGACCTACGCGGCACGCACTTCGAGATCCCCGACCCGCTGATGCGGTTGGAGTGCCGGATCGCCCCGCCCGGCGGCGGTGTCGGGGCGTACTACACCGGCCCGACCGACGACTTCTCCCGGCCTGGCCGGATGTGGTGGTCGGTGCCCGCGGACAGGGAGGACTTCCCGACCTGGCGTGAAGTCTCCACCGTCTACCACGAGGGAGTGCCGGGCCACCACCTGCAGGTGGCGACCGCGGTGCACGAGGCCGAACGGTTGAACAAGTTCCAGCGCCTGGCCTGCTTCGTGTCCGGCCACGGCGAGGGCTGGGCGCTCTACGCCGAGCGCCTGATGCGCGAGCTGGGCTACCTGGAGGATGACGGCAACCTGCTGGGCATGCTCAACGACCAGCTGTTCCGCGCCGCGCGCGTGGTGGTGGACATCGGTATGCACCTGGAGCTGGAGATCCCGGCCGGAACCGGTTTCCACGAGGGCGAGCGCTGGACGCCGGAGCTGGGCCTGGAGTTCATGCTGACCCGCACGGTGACCGACCCGGCGCAGGTCCGCGACGAGATCGACCGCTACCTGGGCTGGCCGGGGCAGGCCCCCTCGTACAAGCTCGGCGAGCGCCTGTGGCGGGCGGCGCGGGACGAGGCCCGGCAACGCCACGGCGCGGCCTTCGACGTGAAGGACTTCCACACGAAGGCCCTGAAGATGGGCGGGATGGGGCTGGACACGCTCCGCGAGCAGCTGGCCCTGCTGTGACGCGCCGGGCGGGGTTCCGCCAGGGGCGGCGCCCCGCCCGGACCGCTCAGCCGCCGTGGGCGGCGGTGATGTCGAGCGCCTGCTCCACCTCGTCGGTGAAAGCGGTTGCCTCAGTGGGTCCGGTGGCTCGGCGGCTGCGGGGGGTCCAGGGGGAGTGGGCGGCCGAGGACGGCGAACGGGCGCGGATCGCCGGCGAAGCGGTAGTTGCGCAGCACGTCGGTGAAGCCGACCCGGCGGTACAGGCGCCACGCCCGCGTGGGGCCCTCCGGGGTCGACAGCAGGACCTTGGCGCCCGGAGCGCCCGCCAGCAGGCGGCGCAGTATCTCCTCGCCGAGCCCGCCGCCCTGGCTGGCCGGGTGCACGTGCAGCTCGGTCAGTTCGAAGTAGTCGTCGAGCCAGTCCCCGGTGTTCCCGACGGTCCGCAGCAGGCCGCGCTGGACCTGTTCGTGCCACCACTGGCCGGGAGCGCCGAGGTAGCCGTAGCCGATGCCGATCAGCTCGTCCTGGTCGCTGAACGCGCCGATGCACCGCCAGCCCGCGCGCAGCATGTGCGCCGACCACATCGGGGCGCGCTGCTGGGCGGTGGAGGGCGGGTATCCCATCGCGGTCACGTAGACCTGGAGGGCCTCGGCGAGTCGTGCCCGGAGCTGGTCGCTGGTCAGCTCGGTGATCCGGTCACAACGGGGAGATGGTGCGGCGGTCACGGCCGAACACTAACCCGTTCGCGGCGCGTGGTCCCTCTCGCGGCCGAAGCCGGCGTTGCGACCGGGCGTCACGGGTGGCTCATTGACCCTTTCGGGTGTCCATCTTCGCAGGTCATGGCTCGAACAGGTGAGCTACGGCGGAATGCTTGAGTCGATCGGCGCAGGACGCTAATCTGAAAATGTTCGAACGGAGGTTCGATGAACTCCAGTTCGAACGTCGCGGCGGCGGGGTGTGGGGAAGCACCTCGCCACCGGGCCGCAGGCGTGGACGGCTTCGTCGTGCAGAGGAGAACGCCGATGTCTCATTCCACCGAGCTCTCGATCCCGGCTCCGCGGGCCGCTGCGGAGGATCACGGACCGATCCCCTCCGCGGCGGCGCCGGCCGGTGCGGTGTCGTTGCTGCTCCACGCCCGGACGTGCCTGAACGAGGCGGAGAACGCCGACCGGCCAGGCGAGCGCTTCGTCGCCGCGCACATCGCCGCCCTGCGTGCCGCGACCGCGGTCGTGGTGGCGCGGTCCTGGGAGCGCGAGGACAGGCGGCCGGCCAGCGTGTGGACGTTGGTGACCGGCGCGGCCCCCGAGTTACGCCGGTGGGCGGCCTACTTCGCCGCGCACTCCGACCGGCGCGCCGCAGCGGAGGCCGGGATACCGACGATCACCTGGACCGACGCCGACGAACTTCTGGCGCGCAGCCGGGAGTTCTTCGACATCGTCGGCCGAAGCCTGCTGGGGGTGGTGCGATGAACGGCACGGAGGTGTCGCTGGACTACGGCCGGATGCTGGACCTGCTTGGCATCGAGGCGCAGTTGCTCACCGCCGCGACGCACGACGCCCACGCCGATGCCCCGGTGTGGAGCGCGTCCGGTCGCACGCTCGGCGAGAGCGTGCGGCACCTGGGCGACCTGTGTGAGGACACGCTCGCCTGGTTCGGCGTGGCGGCACCGCGCTGGGAACTGCCGGAGCGCTTCGAGCTGCGCGAGGCGACCAGCCGCTTCGCGGTCCGGCTGGCCGACCTGCTCGCCGAGTTCGGGGCGCGACCGCCGCACGACCGGTGCCCGACGTGGTGGCCGGAGGACCACACCGTGCGGTTCTGGTTACGCCGGATGCTGCACGCGACGACGGTGCACCGAGTCGACGTGCAGACAGGGGCCGGGGTGTCGCCGACGCCGATCGATCCGGATGTGGCCATCGACGGCATCGACGAGGTGCTCCGGGTGTGGTTCGGGCACCGGCTGCCCGCACTGGGCATCACCGCGACGCGCCAGTGCTCGGTCGGCGTGCACGCGGGCGACCGGAACTGGCTGGTCACCGCCGACCCGTCCGGCGCCGCCGTGCTGAGCTCGCCGGACGTGGCGACCGCGACCCCCGACGCGGTGGTCGGCGGTGACGCACCGGCGGTCTACCTGTGGATGTGGGGCCGGTTGCCGAACCGGGCGGTGGAGACCAGCGGCGATCCCGATGCGATCGCTCAGCTGTGGGGCCTGCTGCAGCTGGCGACCCGCTGAGGGCGCGGGAAATTCGGTTGCGCATCGCCTCCGGGAGGGCACAACGTGGGCGGGTGCTGATCCGACGAGAAGCTCCCGCCGACCTTGGCGCCATCCGCGCGGTGCACACCGCCGCGTTCGCCACCTCCGAGCACCCGGACCGGGTTCCGGTGGAGGTGGGGCTGGTCGACGCGCTGCGCGACGGTGATGCGTGGCTGCCCGAGCTGTCCCTGGTCGCGGAGGTGAACGGAGCGGTCGCGGGGCACGTGGTGTGCACCCGCGCCCACGTCGGCACCACACCGGTGCTGGCGCTCGGCCCGATCGGGGTGCTGCCCGAGGTGCAGCGTGAGGGCATTGGTGCGGCCTTGATGCACGCCGTGCTCGGCGGCGCGGACGCCCTCGGCGAGCCGCTGGTGGGGTTGCTCGGTCACCTCGACTACTACCCGAGGTTCGGCTTCGAACCCGCCTTCCGGTACGGCGTCACACCACCGGTCCCGGAATGGGCATCGCACTTCCAGGTCCGCACCCTGGCGACCTACCAACCGTCGATCCGCGGCGAGTTCGCCTACGCCAAACCCTTCATGGAGCTGTGAGGCAAGGCGGGTCCTGCTCAGGCGCGCAGGCGCAAACCCTTCGGGGTGGCGCGGAATCCGGCTTCGGTGAGCACCGAGGCAAGGCGGGAACCCCACGCGCCTTCGCCGTCGGCACGTTCCACCGCGAGCTGGTCCAGCCAGCCGTCCCGGACCACTCGGGCCAGCCCGGCGGCCGCCGTACGCAGGGCCGTCTCGTCGTCGGTGAACGACAGCAGCGACTTGCCGCCCCGTTCGACGTAGAACACCGCCGCGCCGTCCACCAGCACCACCAGCGCACCGGCCTTGCGACCCGGCCGGTGCCGGGTGTCGCCCATCACCGCGGGCCATTCCAGCGCCGCGCCGTATGGCTGGGCCGGGTCCGCGGCGGCCAGCACCACGGCCTCACCGCCGGTGTCGTCGCGGTCGGCGCGGGACAGCGCGCGCAGCCGGTCGATGGCGCCCGGTACCGCGAACTGCGCGGCACCGAGCCCTTCGACGACGTAGCCGCGGCGGCAGCGCCCGGACTCCTCCATCGCGCGAAGCACCTTGTACACCGCGGAGAACCCGCCGGTGACCCGCTCGATGTCCAGGGCACCGCGGGTCAGCACGCCGTGGCGCTCCAGGAAAGCCTCGGCGCGGGCGTGCGCCCGCCGGGTCGGGTCCACCGACGGCTGTGGTGCCAGCGACCAGCGGCCGGAAACCGTCGGCGGGCCGGTGCGGCTGGGCATCGACGGGCGTCCCGCGCGCAACCGCGCGTAGCGGCCGCGGGGCGCGCGGCGCCGTGGTTTGTGCGCGGCACCGCGCCCCGACACGAGAGCACGCAGCGGTGCCAGGGTGTCGTTGGTGACGGTGCCCGCCCACACCAGGTCCCACAGCGCGGCGGTGACCGCGTCGTCGGCGGGTGCCGCTTCACCCCGCTCCAGCAGGAGAGCACCGGCCCGGTCGGCCAGCTGCCGGAAGAACAACGCCCCACCGTCCAATGCGGACACAATGGCGCGGTGCAGCGGAGAATCGGTGCCGATGTCCTCCGGCAGGTCCGGCAGCAGCAGGTCGGCGACGTCGGTCGGAGCCAGCGCGATCCAGCCGTCCCCACCGGGCAGCGATCCGGAACCGACCCACGTGACCTCGCCGGTGGCGGTCAACTCGTCGAGCAGCGCGGGGGAGTAGCCAGGCAGCCGGGCGGGCAGCACCAGCGACTCCAGCCCGCTCGCCGGGATCGGCGCCCCCGCGAGCTGTTCGACGACCGCGTAGACGTCGTCCACTGTGGGCGCGGTGCGCAACCGGGTGCCGATGCCGTGCCACGCGGGCAAAAACCTCCCCAGCGCGGCGGGTTCCACCGGTTCGACCTCGGCGCGCAGCCGGGCCAGCGAGGCGCGCCGCAACCGGCGCAGCACCTCCGCGTCGCAGTACTCCAGCGCACCGCCGCCGCCGGCTTCCCACGGCCGCAGCTCGCCCCGCACCAACCGCCCGGTGCCGGTGAGCCGGTCCAGCACCCCGTGCACCACCGCGACCCCCAGACCGAAGCGCCGCGCAGCGGCTTCCGCGGTGAACGGGCCGCGGCACCGTGCGTAGCGGATCAGCAGCTCGCCCAGCGGGTCGGCGACCGGCTCGGTGAACACCTCGGGGACGCCGACCGGCAGGGCCACGCCGACCGCGTCGCGGACCTTGCCCGCGTCCTCGATCGGGATCCAGCGCTCCTCGCCTCCGATGCGCACCCGCAGCACGCGCCGCTGCCTGGCGAGGTCGGCCAACCACTCCGGACGCACGCCGCGTGCCTCGGCCTCCGCGGTCGTGAGGTCGCCGAGGAAGCGCAGGACGTCCATCGCGGACTCGACGTCCCGGGCCTGCCGGTCCGGCGCCAGCCGCTGCAACTGCTGCTCGATCTCGGCGACCGCGGCCGGATCCAGCAGCTCGCGCAACGCCTCCGAACCGAGCAGCTCCGCCAAAAGCGTCGAGTCCAGGCTCAACGCGGCCGACCGCCGCTCCGCCAGCGGCGCGTCGGTCTCGTACAGGAACATCCCGATGTAGCCGAACAGCAGGCTGCGGGCGAACGGCGACGGCGTCGGCGTCTCGACCTCCACGACCCGCACCTGGCGCGCGGCGACCTGCGACATCAGCTCGGTCAGCCCCGGCAGATCGTAGACATCCTGCAGGCACTCCCGCATCGCCTCCAGCACGATCGGGAACTGCTCGTACTGCGCCGCCACCGCCAGCAGCTGCGCGGACCGCTGCCGCTGCTGCCACAGCGGGGTGCGGCGGCGCGGGTCGCGGCGCGGCAGCAGCAGCGCCCGCGCCGCGCACTCCCGGAAGCGGGCCGCGAACAGCGCCGAACCACCGACCTCGTCGGTCACCACCTGCTGCACCTCGTCCGGCGGCAGCAGCACGTCCTCGGCGGTGGGCAGCACCTCCGCGCCGGACTCGTCGAGCGCGTCGGCCAGCCGCAGCACGATCCCGTCGTCGGAGGACGCCACCTGCGGTTCGACCCCGCGGCGTTCCCGGATGCGGGCCCCGATGGCCAGTGCCCACGGCCCGTTGACCTTCGCGCCGAACGGCGAGTGCACCACCATGCGCCAGTCGCCGAGCTCGTCGCGGAACCGCTCCACCACGATGGTCCGGTCGTCCGGGACGTGCCGGGTGGCCCGGCGCTGCTCGTCCAAATAGGACAGGAGGTTGTCCTGGGCCCACTCGTCCAGCCCGGCGGCGGCGATGCGCTCCCGCGCCGCCGCGCTGTCCGCGCTGGTCAGCTCGCGGACGAAGGCACCCAGCGCGCGGCCCAGCTCCAGCGGCCGCCCCGGCGAGTCGCCCTTCCAGAACGGCATCCGGGCCGGTTCGCCGGGAGCGGGCACCACCACGACACGGTCGTGGGTGATGTCCTCGACCCGCCACGCGGAGGTGCCGAGCAGGAACGTGTCGCCGACCCGCGACTCGTAGACCATCTCCTCGTCGAGCTCGCCGACCCGCACGCCGCCGCGGCCCGCGGCGTCGTCGCCCGGTGTGGTCACCACGAACAGGCCCCGGTCGGGGATCGTGCCGCCGGAGGTGACCGCGAGCCGCTGCGCCCCCGGCCGGGCCCGCAGTTCGTCGTTCACCCGGTCCCAGATGATGCGGGCGCGCAGCTCGCCGAACTCCTCGCTGGGGTAGCGGCCCGCCAGCATGTCCAGCACCGCGTGCAGCGCCGAATCGGGCAGACCCGCGTACGGCGCCGCCCGGCGCACCAGCGCCGCCAGCCGCGGCACGGACCAGTCGTCCATCGCGACCATCGACACCACGTGCTGCGCCAGCACGTCCAGCGGGTTGCGCGGGAACGAGATCGACTCGATCAGCCCGTCGGCCATCCGCTCCGACACCACCGCGCAACCGACGAGGTCGCCGCGGAACTTCGGGAACACCACGCCGCGCGACACCGCGCCCACCTGGTGGCCGCCGCGGCCGATGCGCTGCAACCCGGACGCCACGCTGGGCGGTGTCTCCACCTGCACCACGAGGTCCACGGCGCCCATGTCGATGCCCAGCTCCAGCGACGAGGTGGCCACGACGCACGCCAGCCGCCCCGACTTGAGCTCCTCCTCGACCACGGCCCGCTGCTCCTTGGACATCGAGCCGTGGTGCGCCTTGGCGACGATCGGCGGTGCGCCGGTGCTGATGCCGGATCCGCCGACCGCCTCGGCCGGGAACCGGGTCATCGGCGCGGGTTCCTCGGCGGCCAGCTCGTTGATGCCGGCGGTGAGCCGCTCGGCCAGCCGCCGCGAATTGGTGAACACGATGGTGGAGCGGTGCTGGCGGATCAGCTCCAGGATCCGCTGCTGCACCGAAGGCCAGATCGACGTGTGCCGCTCCGCGCCCGCCGCGGGCCCCTCGACCTCGCCGGTCGACGCGCCCAGCTCGGCCATGTCGGGCACCGGCACCTCGACCCGGACCTCGACCTCCTTGCGGTGTGCGGGCTGGATGGTGCGCACCGGGCGGCCACCGGCCAGGAACGTGCGCACCTCCTCGACCGGCCGGACGGTGGCCGACAGGCCGATGCGCTGCGCGGGCTCCGGCAGGAGTTCGTCGAGGCGTTCCAACGACAGCGCCAGGTGCGCGCCGCGCTTGGTGCCCGCGACCGCGTGCACCTCGTCGACGATCACCGTCTCCACCCCACGCAGCGACTCCCGCGCCGCCGAGGTCAGCAGCAGGAACAGCGACTCCGGGGTGGTGACCAGCACGTCCGGCGGGGTGCGGGTGAACGACCGGCGCTCGTCGGCCGGGGTGTCCCCGGTGCGGATGCCGACCTGGATGTCGGGCGGTGCGCTGCCGCGCCGCTGCGCGGCCTGCCGGATCCCGGCCAGCGGGGCGCGCAGGTTGCGCTCCACGTCCACCGTCAGCGCCTTCAGCGGCGACACGTAGAGCACGCGGCACCGTCGCTTCGGGTCCGCCGGGACGCCTTCCGCGGCCAGCTTGTCCAGCGCCGACAGGAAGGCCGCCAGCGTCTTGCCGGAGCCGGTCGGGGCCACGACCAGGGCGTGCTCGCCGGCCGCGATCGCCTCCCACGCCCCGCGCTGCGCCTCGGTGGGCGCGGCGAAGGCCCCGCGGAACCAGTCGCGGGTCGCGGGGGAGAAGCGATCCAGCACGTCACTCACCCCTCCATGCTGACCCACCACCCTGACACCGGGGACCGCGACCGTCCACACGGGCCGTCCGCCGTGCCGCCGGATGAATGCGGGGGATCTCGGCGAATCGTTCACCCGGACGTGGCAGCATTCGAACCCGGAACTTCGGGCACGGGAGGGGGACGGGTGCGCGTCCTGTCAGTGGATCTCGGCACCTCGAACACCGTTGCGGTGCTGGCCGCGCACGGCCGGCCACCGCGGGTGATCGAGGTGGACGGGTCGGCGACCATGCCGTCGGCGGTGTTCGCCGCGGAGGACGGCGCGATCATCGTCGGCCGCGACGCGGAACGCCGGGCCAGGCTCGACCCGTCGCGGTTCGAGCCGAACCCGAAGCGCCGCGTCGACGAGGGCACGCTGCTGCTGGGCGACAACATCATCACCGTCACCGACGCGCTCGCCGCGGTCCTGCACCGGGTGGCGGAGGAGACCACCCGGCAGCTCGGCGGTTCCCTGCCCGACGAGGTCCGGCTGACCCACCCCGCGCAGTGGGGCACGGTCCGGCGCAACGTGCTGCTCTCGGCGGCCCGCCTGGCCGGATTCACCTGCAAACTCGTGCTGGTGCCCGAACCGGTGGCCGCCGCCGCGCACTTCGCGTCGTTCCCCGACCGCACCCTGAACCCGGGGCAGGCCCTGGCGGTCTACGACCTGGGCGCGGGCACCTTCGACTGCGCCATCGTGGGCGCCACCCAGAGCGGTTTCGCGGTGCTGGCCGAGGACGGCCTGGCGGACCTGGGCGGGCTGGACGTGGACCAGGCGCTGCTGGAGCACGTCGGTCGCCAGGTCTCGAACAAGGACCCGCAGCGCTGGCAGCGCCTGCTGCGCCCGGAGTCCACCGCCGACCGGCGGGCGCAGCGCGCGCTGCGCGAGGACGTCAAGGCCGCCAAGGAAGCCCTCTCCCGGCACCCGCAGACCGAGGTGCCGATGCCCGAGCCATTTGAGGACGTGCTGGTCACCCGCGCCGAGCTGGAGGCGCTGGTGCGCCCGAGCATGCTGCGCAGCGTCGAGCTGCTGGCCTCGGTGCTGCGCTCCAACGGCATGGCTCCCGAGAACCTGGCCGGCGTGTATCTGGTCGGCGGTTCCAGCCGGTTACCGCTGGTGGCGAGCCTGATCAGCGAGCAGCTGCGGATCGTGCCGACCACGCTGGACCAGCCGGAGACCGCGGTGGCGCTCGGCGCGCACCACGTGTCCCGCGACGGTGCCGCGGTGTGGACCCAGGACCTGCGGACGCCGTCCGGTCCGGTCGCCGACCTGCCGCAGGCGGGCCCGCCCACCGGCTACCAGGAGCCCGACACGGTGCGCACCTATCCGGTCGCGCCGCCGCAGCCCTTCCCACGGCCGACCCCGCAGCCCGCTCCGGCGGCCAAGCCCGACTCACACCGCAACCTGCTGATCGTGTTGGGCGCGGTGGCCGCCATCGCGGTGATCGTCGCGGTCGTGGCCATCGTCGTGCGCGCCCCCAGCGGGGGCGGGGCGCCCAGCGCGGCGGAGTGCCAGCAGGTCGGGACCAAGGACAGCAAGGGCTTCACCCCGTGCCTGCGCCACCTCGCCGGGACGGTACCGGAGCACGCCAACTGCACGCCCGGCTGGCAACGCATCATGCCGGGAGTGCGGGCGCTCAGCGGTACCGTGGTGTCCTGCTCGATCGGCAACCCCAACGAGGGCACCCAGATCGTCTACACCCAGCTGGCCTCGCAGGAGGAGGCCGCGCAGCGGGCCGACCTGCTGCTGACGTTCAACGGGGTGACCAGCGACATGGTCGAGGCCGAGTGGAGCGGCAACGGTCTGTCCGGCACGTACCGGGCGGTCACCAGCGACACCTTCGGCACCCTGGTGTTCACCGTCGACGATCGCCCGCTGGTCGGCATGGTTCTCAAGCCCAACGAGAACCGCCAGCTGAACCCGGACAAGATGGCCGACGAGTTCGAGCGCAGCATCCAGCCGGGCACCTGATCACTTGCGGTTGCGGTGCTCCCAGAGGAACCGGACGGCGAGCACCACGACCACCAGCAGCGTCGCGGCGATCACCGCCTGGCCCAGCGGGGTGGACAGCCCCGTCGGATCGCCCTGCGCCAGCATCAGCACACCACCAGAGTAGGGCCGGGGGCGCCGCGTAGGCTGGCGGCGATGCGCCACACAACTTTCCGTCAACGCATGGCCGAGGAGTTCGGGCGGGTCCGAGCCGAGATGCTCGCCCAGGACCACGTGTTGTCGTCGCTCGGCGGACGCACCGTCGACCAGGCCCTGGAGGCGGGGATGTCCACCAAGGAGGTCTGGCAGGCCGTCTGCGAGGCGTTCGAGATTCCGCTGGAGCGCCGCTAGCCGTTCTCGGTGCGCTCCTCGCGGCCCTCCCGGCGCGGCGGGACCTCGAAGTCCGCCCACAGGTTCTGCGCGCTGATCTGCTGCTCTGCAGTGCGGTGCAGCTCGCGGTAGTGCTGGTAGGCGCGGCGCCGTTCCTCCTGCATCTGCCGCCAGGTCTCGGCCCGGACCAGCCGTTCCTGCTCCGGGGTGGGGTGGCCCTCGGCGACCGCGTGCTCGGCCTCGCAGAGCGGCTCGATCTCGGCGAGGCGCCGCTGGTCGGCCAGGATGTCCTCGTCGTTCTCCTCGGCCGGTGGCTCGTGGTGCCGGTAGCGCACGTACGGGTTGTCGGCGGGCAGCCCGCCGCTGACCCGTCCGTAGAACCCGAAGAACATCAGCACCAGGCCGGCGACCAGGCTGAACACCACGTTCTGCAGCTTGAACGCGAACACGTTCCACGGGGTGTTCAGCAGTCCCAGGTTGATCAGCCCGGACAGGAAGAACAGCACGCCGACCGCGGCGGTGGTGGAGGAGGAGACCGCGCCACCCCAGGCGGCGGCACCGATGAGGACCGCGCCGACGACCACGGAGACGACCGCGAGCAGTCCGTTGCTGGACAGGCCGAGGATGTCGATGCCGCTGGTGGTGAACAGCGGCACGCGGTTGGCCAGGCCCAGCGCGCCGAAGACGATCAGACACGCGCCGAAGATGGCGGCCGCAACCCGGTAGAACCGGCTCAGCGGGTGGTCCGGAGGCAGGTATCGGTCCATGCGCATGTCGGCACCTCCTCGGAACCGTGGTTCCCTCGTTCGAGTGTCGCGCCGTTCGTGCGGGTCGCACTGCTACACAGTCGGGTGATACCCCTGGCGTGTCGACATGATGATCGAACACCCGTTCGCTTAAGATGGTGGCGGTGGGATCGAGGTCGGTGGAGGTCAACCCCGCGACCGGATTGTCGGTCCCTGGCCGTAGCGTCGGACCTGACACGACGAAGTTCAACTTGACCGAGGTGGACCCCCGATGGCAGCGACACCGGATAAGGGCAAGGCGCTGGAGCTGGCGCTCGCCCAGATCGACAAGCAGTTCGGCAAAGGGTCGGTCATGCGGCTCGGCGAAGAGTCGCGCGCGCCGATCGAGGTCATCCCGACCGGGTCCATCTCGCTGGACGTCGCCCTGGGGATCGGGGGTCTGCCGCGGGGCCGCATCGTGGAGATCTACGGCCCGGAGAGCAGCGGTAAGACGTCGGTGGCCCTGCACGCCGTGGCCAACGCCCAGAAGCAGGGCGGCACCGCGGCGTTCATCGACGCCGAGCACGCCCTGGACCCGGAGTACGCCAAGGCGATCGGTGTGGACACCGACGCGCTGCTGGTGTCCCAGCCCGACACCGGTGAGCAGGCGCTGGAAATCGCGGACATGCTGATCCGCTCCGGCGCGCTGGACATCATCGTCATCGACTCGGTGGCGGCGCTGGTGCCGCGCGCCGAGATCGAAGGCGAGATGGGCGACAGCCACGTGGGTCTGCAGGCCCGCCTGATGAGCCAGGCGCTGCGCAAGCTGACCTCGGCGCTGTACAACGCCAAGACCACCGCGATCTTCATCAACCAGCTCCGCGAGAAGGTCGGCGTGATGTTCGGCTCGCCGGAGACCACCACCGGTGGCAAGGCGCTGAAGTTCTACGCCTCGGTGCGGCTGGACGTGCGGCGGATCGAGACGCTCAAGGACGGCTCGGAGGCGGTCGGCAACCGCACCCGGGTCAAGGTGGTCAAGAACAAGGTCGCCCCACCGTTCAAGCAGGCGGAGTTCGACATCATCTACGGCGTCGGCATCAGCCGCGAGGGTTCGCTGATCGACATGGGTGTCGAGCAGGGCATCATCCGCAAGTCCGGTGCCTGGTACACCTATGAGGGCGACCAGCTGGGCCAGGGCAAGGAGAACGCCCGCAAGTTCATGCGGGAGAACCCCGACGTGGCCAACGAGATCGAGAAGAAGATCAAGGAGAAGCTCGGCATCGGCGCGACGCTGGACGCGGAGGGCGCGGAGCCGGCCCCGGTCGACTTCTGAGCCTGGACGTTGGTGCGGATGAACGGCGACGGCACACGTCGGGGGAGCGGGTCACGGGACCGTTCCCCCGACGACACCCGGCTGGCCGGCCAGACCACGGAGGGCGAGCAGCGCCCGAAGCGGCCCGACGACCCCGAGCAACAGGCGCGCGACACGGTGTACCGGCTGCTGGCGGCCCGCGCGCGTAGCCGGGCGGAGGTGCGGCAGGCGTTGCTGCGCAAGGGGATCGACGAGGACGTCGCCGACGGTGTGCTGCAGAAGTTCGTCGCCGCCGGGCTGGTGGACGATGCCGCGTTCGCCGAGGAGTGGGTGCACTCCCGGCGGCGGCACCAGGGGCTCGGCCGCAAGGCGCTGGGTTTCGAGCTGCGCCGCAAGGGCGTCGACGAGCACGTGGTGGAAACAGTGCTGTCCACAGTGGATGACGATGCGGAGGTTGAGCAGGCGCGGGAACTGGTGCGGCGCAAGCTGCGGACGATGGGCGCGCTGGACCACACGGCGAAGATGCGCCGCCTGGTAGGGATGCTGGCCCGCAAGGGCTACTCCGAGGGCTTGGCCTTCCGCGTGGCCCGCGAGGAGATCGAGCGATCCGGCGATCCCGGCCCGGACCCCGACCTCGAAACACCGTGACGGGACAGGAAGTTCGCGACTGTGGGCCGTCTCTCAGATGGGGACGCGGGTACCGGATCGTCGGGGTGAACTCCTAGAGTCGCGGATCGTGACCAATGCGCAGACTCCGCGACACATCGTCTGGGACTGGAACGGAACGCTCCTCGATGACAACGACGCCGTGGTCGCGGCGGTGAACGCCGTGTGCACGGCGTTCGACCGGGACCACATCGACCTCGACGAGTGGCGCTCGATGTTCAGCCGCCCGCTGCTGCAGTGCTACGAACGGCTCCTGAGGCGCTCGCTGAGCGCCGAGGACTGGGCGCGCATCGACGTGCTGTACCACGAGGCGTACCGGAATCTGCTGCACACCTGCGGCCTGGCCACCGGGGTGCCGGACGTGCTGCGGGACTGGGTGGCCGCGGGCCGCAGCCAGTCGCTGCTGTCGATGTGGTTCCACGACGAACTGGTGCCGCTGGTGACCGAGCTGGGACTGCACGAGCTGTTCGACCGCATCGACGGGCTACGCGACGACGTCGGCGGCGGCTCCAAGGCCGAGCATCTGGTGCGCCACCTCGAGGCACAGCAACTCGACGCGCGCGACGTGGTGCTCATCGGTGACGTACTCGACGACGCCCACGCCGCGGAGCAGGCCGGCACCCGGTGCGTGCTGCTGACCACCGGCGTGATGAGCCGGTCAGCGCTGGAGCGGTCCGGGTTCCCGGTCGTCGACTCGATCCCCGAGGCGCTGGCGGTCCTCGACGACGACCTGGCAGCCTGAGCTGCCCGCTTGAGCGCGTGGTGACGATCCCGGTCCAGGTCTCGCGTCGTGAACCGGTCCGTGGCAGATCCGGGATCAGCAGAACCACCTGATCAGCAATCCCCACGGCACGCGCTCGCAGATTCCGGTGCGGTGCCACGCCGGGTTCTCCCGCAGGTGGTAGTCGTCGGTGGTGAGCGAGCCGGGCGCGGCCAGCGCCAGCCCGAAGCTCAGCCCGGTGGTGTCCGGCGGCGCCGGCGGGGTGGTCCACGTCGCGTTGGTCCACTCCCCGGCGGGCGCGAACCATGGGCTGGTCGTCCAGTACCGCCAGATCCCGGCCCGGTCGCGGCGGTGGACGGCCAGCTGCACCGGGGCGGTCGACTTGTACCAGGCACCCAGCGTGTAGGTGTTGTCCGGCCGGGCGGTCGGCGCCACCTCGCCAAGGTCGAAGCGGGACATCAGCTTCGCGTCGCCGTCGGTGTATGCGGTCATGTCCAGGCGTTGCGCCCACCGGCCGGTGTGGGCGTCCTCGGTGCGCGTCCACCGCGGGGTGTTGCGGCCCCAACTGCTGGTCACCCAGCCCCGAGGGCCGGGTTCCTCCAGCGATGCGTTGACCAGTCCCTCCCGCGCTTCCGGCGGCGGTGCGGCGACCAGCGGCCGAGCACCGCCGCCGACCACCTCGTCGACGGTGCGCACCACCGTGCCGCGGGACGCGCGCGCGGACAGCCAGAACGCGAACTCGTCCAGCACGACCGGGTTGACCGCCAACGGGCCGCAGAAGTCGCAGATCTGGTGCAGCACCAGCGGGACCCAACCGCCGCCGGAGGCTTCCGCGTCCAGCACCACCCGCTGCAGCTCCTCCAGCGTCCAGCTGGGCGTGACCATGTCGGTGCCGCGGACCAGCATCGGGTCGGCCGGGGGTATCGACTCGGCGGGAGCGCAGTTCGCGCAGCCGTGCGCGGTGCGGATGCTGCCGGTGACGCGGGCGCTGTTGTAGCCGCAGTCCCGCACGGCCTGCTGTGCGGCCGGGGTGAAGCTGCCGAACGGGTAGGCGAAGGAGGTCGGCCGCAAGCCCAGGGCAGTGAGGTTCGCCCGGTCCTGGCAGATCTCGCGGCGGGCCTCCTGGATCGACACGGTGGCCAGGTCAGGGTGGTTGACGGTGTGCCCGCCGATCTCGTGCCCGGCGGCGGCGATCGCGCGCAGATCGTCCATGCTGAGGTAGCCGGGCGTGCCGATGGCCCCGGAGGAGACATAGAAGGTGCCGCGCATCCGGTACTTGCTGAGGATCCGCGCGCCGACGGTCTGCGAGACGCTGCCGTCGTCGACGGTGAAGGTGACGACGGTGCGCGGGGCGGCGGGCCTCGCATGCCCGGCCGGTGCCATCAGCAGCACGGCGAGCAGGCCGGCTGCGGCGAGGGCGAGCAGCGTGCTCGCGCGGGTCGGGCGCACGCCGTCCATGGCAGAACCGCCATCAGTCGATCGGGTCTGACCAGGGCAACGCTACGAACGCCCGGCCGAGCGTGGGACCCGCTCGTGCGGGGTGGCGCCTACCGCGTTCTGCGGAGGCGCTGGTGGGCGCGCGGCCGCCGCCAGCCCACCAGCGCCATCCCGTGCCTCAGCGGAGCGCGGCGGCTTCGCGGGCGAGCTGCTCGACCTTCGTCCAGTCGCCGGCGGCGAGCACGTCCTTCGGGGCCAGCCAGGACCCGCCGACGCAGCCCACGTTGGGCAGCGCGAGGTAGGCGGGCGCCGTCTCCGGGCTGATCCCGCCGGTCGGGCAGAACCGCAGGTGCGGCAGCGGTCCGGCGATCGCCTTCAGATACGCCACGCCACCGCTCGGCTCGGCGGGGAAGAACTTCATCGCGGTGGCCCCGCGCTCGGCCAGGCGCATCGCCTCCGACGCGGTGGCCGCCCCGGCCAGGTACGGCGCGCCGACACCGTCGAGGTCGTCCAGCAGCCGGTCGGTGGCACCGGGCGTGACCAGGTAGCGGGCCCCGGCGTCAACGGCCCGCTTGGCCTGCCCCGGCTCGGTGATGGTGCCCGCCCCGGCGACCATGTCCGGCACCTCGGCGGCGATCCGCTCGATCGCGGGCAGCCCCGCCGGGGTGCGCAGGGTGACCTCGATGGTGCCGATGCCGCCGCGCAGCAGCGCCTCCGCCAGCGGCACCGCGTGCGCCACGTCGTCGAGCGCCACGACCGGCACCACCGGAGCGAGATCCAGCACGTCAGCTGCAGTGTTCATGGGGTTGTTCATCCGTTCGTTCATCTGCGAGGCCCGGGACATCATCGCAGGTCAACGCGGGAGCCCGGCAGGTGCGCAGCGGCGAACACGCTGGCCCCGCGGTCCGCCCGGCCCACGGCCTGCCGGAACGCGGTGAACAGCTCGCGGCCGGTGCCGAACTGCACGCTGCTCGCCGGGGGCGCGGGTTCGCGGGCCGCGAGTTCGGCGTCGGGCACCAGCACCTCCAGCGTGCCGCGGTCGGCGTCCAGCCGGATCACGTCCCCGTCGCGCACGCGGGCCAGCGGTCCACCCGCGCTGGCTTCCGGGGTGAGCTGGATGGCGGCCGGGATCTTGCCCGACGCGCCGGACATCCGGCCGTCGGTGACCAGCGCGACCTGGTGTCCGCGGTCCATCAGCACGCCGAGGGCGGGGGTGAGCCCGTGCAGCTCCGGCATGCCGTTGGCCTGTGGTCCCTGGTTGCGGATCACCACGACCACGTCGTGGTCAAGCTCGCCCGCCTGGAACGCGGCGGTGAACTCGTGCTGGTCGTCGAAGACCCGCGCGGGGGCGGTGACGGTGCGGTGCTCGGGGCGCACGGCGGACACCTTGATCACCGAGCGGCCGAGGTTGCCGTCCAGCACGCGCAACCCGCCGTCGGGCGCGAACGGGTCGTCGACACCGCGCAGCACGTCCGGGTCCAGGCTCCGCTTCGGCGCGTCCCGCCACACCAGCCGACCGTCCTCCAGGAACGGTTGCTGCCGGTAGCGGTCGAGCCCGGGTCCGGCGACGGTGCGCACGTCGCGGTGCAGCAGCCCGGCGTCGAGCAGCTCGCCGACCAGCGTCGGCACGCCCCCGGCGGCCGCGAAGTGGTTGATGTCGGCCGACCCGTTCGGGTACACGCGGGCCAGCGACGGCACCACCGCCGACAGGTCGGCGAAGTCGTCCCAGGTCAGCTCGATGCCGGCGGCAGCGGCGATGGCCACCAGATGCAGCGTGTGATTGGTGGAGCCGCCGGTGGCCAGCAGCGCGACCACGCCGTTGACGATCGCCCGCTCGTCGACGATCTCACCGATGGGCGTGTAGTCCCCGCCGCGTCCGAGCTGCAGCACCCGCCGGGCCGCTTCCTCGGTGAGCGCCCTGCGCAGCGGGGTGCCCGGCGGCACGAAGCTCGCGCCCGGCAGGTGCAGGCCCATCACCTCGACGACGAGCTGGTTGGAGTTGGCGGTGCCGTAGAACGTGCAGGTGCCGGGCGAGTGGTAGGAGGCGGACTCGGCTTCCAGCAGGTCCTCGCGGCTGGCCTTGCCCTCGGCGAACAGCTGCCGGATGCGGCTCTTCTCCTTGTTCGGCAGCCCGGAGGGCATCGGCCCGGCGGGCACCAGGACGGTCGGCAGGTGGCCGAACGACAGTCCGCCGATCAGCAACCCGGGCACGATCTTGTCGCACACGCCGAGCAGCAGCGCGCCGTCGAACATCTCGTGGGACAGCGCGACGCCGGTGGCCATGGCGATGACGTCCCGGGAGAACAGCGACAGCTCCATGCCGGTGCGGCCCTGGGTGATCCCGTCGCACATGGCCGGCACGCCACCGGCGAACTGTGCGACCCCGCCCGCCTCGCGGACGGCTTCCTTGATCCAGGCCGGGAACTCGGCGTAGGGCTGGTGCGCCGAGAGCATGTCGTTGTACGCGGACACGATGGCGACACCCGGCTTGGCGGCGCCACGAAGCGCAAGGCGGTCCGTGCCGCTACACGCGGCGAAGCCGTGGGCCAGGTTGCTACACGGCAGCTCGGTGCGGGCCGGGGCACTGGACGCGGCGGCGCGGATGCGCTCGAGGTAGGCGGCGCGCGAGGCCGCGCTGCGCTCCGCGATGCGCTGGGTGACCTGTTCGACGACGTGCTGCATGGGCGGCGCCATTGATCGCCTCCGAGAACGCTGGATGTTCGGGCGACGTCGTTGGCGCCTCATGACGGCAGTCACACTAATAGGTGTGTCCTGGAAAACACAATCGATCCAGCCCATGAACGAAAACCGCACAGCGTTGATGCGCGCGGCGTAACACCGAGATCCGTCCTGGCGAGGGCCGGGGTTTCCGCCGGAACCGCGAGACCGCCGCCGCGGATGTGCGCGATCATGGGCGTGGTCGACGGTGAGGAGGGGACCATGCGGATGCGCGTGCTCGCGGCGGTCGCCGCGGTCGCGGTGGTGTCGAGCTGCGGGGTGGATGCCGGGTCCGCGTCGAACGCGATCCCGCCGCAGCCGCTGCCCGCCCCGTCCACTCCGCCGCCCGCCCCGGTCCCGTTGGCGGGCGACTCCGTCGAACTCGACGTCTCGCCGACGCTCGCCGCCATCAGGCAGCGCCGGATGCTGCGGGTGGGGGTGCGCGCGGACACGCCGCAGTTCGTCACCCGCGATGCGGCGGGGGAGTACCAGGGATTCGACGCGGAGATCGCCCGCGATCTGGCGCGGCGCATCGGCCTGGACGCCGGCCAGGTCCAGTTCCGGCGGCTGCCGCCGACGCTGCTGGTGGACGCGGTCGCGACGGGCAACGTGGACGTGCTGCTGGGCGGCACCGCCGACACGCCGCAGCTGATCGCGGTCGGCCCGTACGTGGTCACCGACGCCGAGCGCTACCTGGTGATCAGGTCCGACGACCGGCTGTTCGCGGAGGAACTGCGCGCGCTGGTGGCGGAATCGGTGGCCGACGGGTCCTGGCAACGCGCCTACGAGACGACCCTCCGCCCCGCCGGCATCCAGGCCCGCCCGGGCTCCTGACCCGCGACCCCGGCCTGACCGGTCGCACGATGGCACCCTTCGCTCAGCGCCCTCGTGAGGTGGCCGCGAGTTTCGCCAGGCCGTCGAGCTGCCACTCCAGCAGTTGCTCGAAGGTCGGCACCTCCGGGTCGCGGCCCGGGTTCCGGTCGGCGAGCCACTTGGCGTAGTGCGGGTAGCGGCCGTCCGCGGCGATGCGCGCCAGGTAGGGGCGGGCCGCCTCGGCCAGCGCCTCCTCGGTGTGCAGGCCGGAGCGTTCGCGTGTGGCGCGTTCCTCGAGCATCGCCAGGCCCGAGGCGAGCACCTGCCCGAGAACGGTGTTGACGAAACCGATCCTGGTGGCCGCGTCCAGGTGCAGTTCGTCCACGGCGGCCAGGGCGGCGTCGTACACGGCCAGCGCGCGGGGGCCGAACGGCGGGCGGCTGAACGCCAGCCGCGCGAACCACGGGTGGCGCCGCACCGCCGCCCAGGCCGAGGTGCCCAGCTCACGCAGGCAGGTCCGCCAGTCGCCGGGCGTTGGCACGGTGATCTCGCCGTACACCTCGTCGACCATGAGATCGGTCAGCCCGTCCTTGCTGCCGACGTAGCGGTACAGCGCCATCGGGCTGCGCGAGCCGAGCCTGGCGGCGACGGCCCGCATGGTGATCTCGCCGCGCGCGTCCTCGTCGGCGAGGGCGATGGCGGCGGCGACGATCCGCTCGCGGCTGAGCTGGTCGGTGGCCTGCGGGGGCGGTGGTTCGTCGAACCAGACCAGCCCGCCCGGCGGTTTCGGAGTGGAACTCATGTGACCTGATCCTAGCGATCGTGTACAACGTACACCATGAATGTACAACGTACACAGAACGTCGAGGTGCTGGTGGTCGGCGGCGGTCTGGTGGGCCTGACGACCGCGCTGGTGCTGCGCCACCACGGGATCGACGTGGCGCTCGTTGAGAAGCGGGCCACCACGTCACCGCAGCCCAAGGCGCGTCGGTTCGACATGCGCAGCCTGGAGGTCTTCCGCGAGATGGGGTTGGCCGCGACCGTCCACGAAGCCGCCCGCGACCTCGCCCACCACGACCACATGGCGTCCGGGCGCACCCTCGCGGAATCCGAGCAGCTGCCGCTGTGGCGGCCGGGCGGGGGCGCCCCGATGGAGATCAGCCCGGAACGGCCATGCCTGATCGCGCAGGACGTCCTCGAACCGGTGCTGCGCCGAGCGGCCGAGGACACGGGTGCCGACGTCCGGTTCCGGACCGCGCTGACCGGGTTCGAGCAGGACGCCGACGGTGTGCTGGCCGACCTGCACGACCTGGCGGCGGACCGGCGCAGCCGGGTGCGCGCGGCCTACCTGGTGGCCGCGGACGGGGCCCGCAGCCCGGTGCGCGCGGCGCTCGGCATCGAGCGGTCCGGCCGTGGGGCGATCGGCGACCCGAACGTCAACGTCTACTTCCGCGCGGACCTGGCGGACGTGGTCCGGGGCCGGGAGTTCAACCTCTGCCAGATCCGGCACCCTGAGTCACCGGGGGCGCTGGCCTTGGTGGACGGTCGGTACCGGTGGGTGTTCATGGCTCCCGGCGGGGAGGTCGACCGCGACTGGCCCGCGCTGCTGCGCACCGCGCTCGGGGTGCCCGCACCGGACCTGGAAGTGCTCAGCGTGCTGCCCTGGCAGGCGGAGATGCTTGTGGCGGACCGGTATTCGGCCGGGCGCGTGCACCTCGCGGGCGACGCGGCGCACGTGATGCCGCCGTTCGCGGCAGCCGGCGCGAACACGGGCATCACCGACGCACACAACCTCGGCTGGAAACTCGCCGCGGTGCTGTCCGGCGCGGCCACGCCCGCCCTGCTGGACAGCTACGACGTCGAACGCCGCGCGGCCGGCTGGTTCGCCGCCGACCAGTCCAGCAGGCGATCGCAGTCCTTCGGCGGCGAGCCCGACCCGACCCTCGCGCACCCGTTCGTGCTGGCGGCCGATGGCTTCCAGTATCCGGCAGGTGCGTTCGCGGGCGGCCCGGACGAGGGCGGCGAGGTGGAACCGGTGACGGACTTCGCCCCGGTCGGCCGCGTGGGCGCCCGGGTCCCGCACCGCTGGCTCGACCCCGACCGCACTGTTTCCACAGTGGACCTCGGCGGCCCCGGTTGGGCGCTGCTGGTATCCGACGACCCGCAGCGCTGGCAGCGTAACGGCCTCCCGGCCCACCGTCTGGACGCGGACTTCCTCGCCCCGGGCGAAGCCCTCCTGCTCCGCCCCGACGACGTGGTCGCCTGGCGAGGCACCGACCCGGCCGCACCAGCGGTGGTCCTGGACGAACTGCTGAATCCCTGAGCGAAGCGAGGGGCACGCCCGACCACTTCAACCACAACGGGGTGCCCCTCGCGTCGCGCCATCGCGGAAAGCGCTAGTCGCCCGCGGCGCCTGCCTGCTGCAGGTCGGCCGCCGCCGCGACCTTGCCCCGGCGGGCCCGGCTGAGGCGCCGCTCGGTGTAGGTCGCCAGCCTGCTCAGCGCGTAGTTGATCACGATGAACAGCACGGCCACCACGAAGTACGTCTGGATCGGGTTGTTGAGGTTCTGGATGATCACCTGCGCCTGCCGCACCACGTCGACGTAGGCGATGATGAACCCCAGCGAGGTGTCCTTGAGGATCACCACCAGCTGGCTGATCAGCGCGGGCAGCATGGCCCGGAACGCCTGCGGCAGCAGCACGGAGGCCATCACCTGGCCGCGCCGCAACCCGATGGCGTAGGCCGCCTCGCTCTGTCCCTTGGGCAGCGCGAGGATGCCCGCCCGCACGATCTCGGCGATGATCACCGAGTTGTACGCGGTCAACCCGATGACCAGGAACCACAGGGTGGGCAGGTTCAGCCCGAACGACGGGAGCACCCGGGCGGCGAAGAACACCGCGATGACCACCGGAACGCCGCGCAACAACTCGATCACGCCCACGACGAACCACCGGTACCACGGCGCGCTCACCAGCCGGGTGATCGCCAGCAACGTCCCGATGACCAGGGAGAACACCATGGACAACGCCGCCGCGACCAGCGTGTTGACCAGCCCCTGGCCCATCAGGTTCCACAGCGCGGCGAAGGTGTCGTTGGTGGGGTCGATCAGCGGTCCCCACTTCTCCGCGGTCAACTGGCCCTGCAGACCCAGCTGCCACAGCACCCACGCCACCACGGCCAGCAGCAGCGCGCCGACCACGACGCTGGCCAGCAGGGAGCGGCGCCTGGCCACCGGCCCTGGGGTCTCGTAGAGCACCGACGTCGTCATCGGGCGATCGCCACCCTCCGCTCGACCACCCCGAGCAGCAGCCCGGCCGGGATGGTGATCACCAGATAACCGAGGACCACGCCGGTCAGCACCGGCAGCGCGGACAACCCGCGAGCCGAGGTCAGCGTGTCACCGACGGCGAACAGGTCACCGCCGACGCCGAACGCGCCGACGATCGCCGAGTTCTTGATCATCGCGATGAAGACGTTGCCCAGCGGAGGCACGACCGTGCGCATCGCCTGCGGCAGCACGATCAGCGACAGCGTCTGGCTGAAGGTCAGCCCCACCGCGCGGGCGGCCTCGGACTGGCCCGTCGGTACCGCGTTGATGCCGCTGCGGATCGCCTCGCACACGAACGCCGAGGTGTACAGCGCGAGCCCGATGGTCCCGAACCAGAAGTAGGAGCCGTTGACGCCCAGCTCCGGCAGGCCGAAGGCCATGAAGAACAGCACCACGGTCAGCGGGCAGTTGCGCAGTACGGTGACCCAGGTCGTCCCGGCCGCCCGCAGCGGCGGCAACGGCGAGACCCGGAACCCGGCGGCGATGGTCCCGATGACCAGCGCCAGCACGCCCGAGTACAGGCAGATGCTCAGCGTGCGCACGAGGCCGCTGAGGTACAGCGGGAGGTTGTCGATGATGACTTGCACGGTTCACTCCGGCCGAGCGACGAGGGTGCCGAGCTGATGCGGCACCCTCGATCGGATCAGGTCAGCTGCACGGGTCCAGTTGCGGCAGCGGCGGCGTCTGCTTGGCCACCTTGCCCGCTGTCGCCTGCCATGCCTTCGCGTAGCTGCCGTCCTGGCTGGCCTGTGTGAGGGCCTGGTTGATGAACTCGCAGAACTTCACATCGCCCTTCTTGATGCCGATTCCGTAGGGCTCGCTGGTGAACGGCTTCTCGACCAGCTTGAACTGGCCGCCGCTCTGCTCCACCAGACCCAGCAGGATCACGTTGTCGGTGGTCACCGCCTGCACCTGACCGGTTCGCAGCGCATCCGCGCACTTGGAGTACACGTCGAACAGCACGAGGTTGGCCTCGTCGACGTACTTCTTGATCTCCTCGGCGGGGGTGGACCCGGTCACCGAGCACACCTTCGCGCCGGTCGGCCGCAGCGACTCGGGACCGGTGATCCGGTTGTCGTCGGACCTGACCATGATGTCCTGGCCGGCCTCGTAGTACGGCCCGGCGAAGCTGATCCGCTGCTTGCGGGCGTCGTTGATGGTGTAGGTCGCCACCACCATGTCCACCCGGCCCTGCTCGATGATCTCCTCGCGGGTCTTGCTGGGCGCCTCAACCCATTCGATCCGGTCCGGCGCGATCCCCAGCCTGCCCGCGATGATCTTGCCGATCTCCACGTCGAAGCCCTGCGGCTTGCCGTCGAGGCCCTTGAGCCCGAACAGTGGCTGGTCGAACTTGGTGCCGATCCGGATGGTGCCCTGCTGCTTGAGGTTGGCCATCGTGGTGCCCGGCTCGAACTGCGCGTTCTGGTCGACGGTGACCTCGGTGCCCCCGCCGCCGAGCTGGTCGCCCCCACCGCCGCCGCAGCCGGTCAGCGCCAGTGCCAGCGCCGTGGCCAGGCCGGTGACCAGCCGAATCCTCTTGCCTCGCATCTCGCCTTGCCCCTCTCTGCAGTGGGTCGTTCAGTGGGTGAGGATCTTGCCGAGGAAGTCCTTGGCGCGGTCGCTCTTCGGCGCGCCGAAGAACTCCTCCGGCGCGGCGTCCTCGACCACCTCGCCGTCGGCCATGAAGAGCACGCGGTGCGCGGCCCGCCGCGCGAACCCCATCTCGTGGGTGACGACCAGCATGGTCATGCCCTCGGCCGCGAGGTCCGTCATGACCTCGAGCACCTCGTTGACCATCTCGGGGTCCAGTGCCGAGGTCGGCTCGTCGAAGAGCATCACCTTCGGCTTCATCGCCAGCGCGCGGGCGATCGCGGCGCGCTGCTGCTGGCCGCCGGAGAGCTGTGCCGGGTACTTCTCGGCCTGGTCGGCGATGCCGACCCGCTCCAGCAGGGCCATCGCCGCCTCGCGCGCCTCGTTCCTGCTCTGCTTGCGCACCTTGATCGGCCCGAGGGTGACGTTCTCCAGGATCGTCTTGTGCGCGAACAGGTTGAACTGCTGGAAGACCATGCCGACGTCGGCGCGCAGCTCGGCCAGCGCGCGGCCCTCCGCGGGCAGCGGCACCCCGTCGATCTCGATACGGCCGGAGTCGATCGGTTCCAGTCGGTTGATCGCGCGGCACAGGGTCGACTTGCCGGAGCCCGAGGGGCCGAGCACCACCACGACCTGGCCTCGGGGCACCTCGAGTTCGATCGCACGCAGTACGTGCAACGAGCCGAAGTACTTGTCGACCGCGGACATCCGGATCATCGGCACGTCCGTGGGAGCTGCGGCCATTCGTTCTCCTGAGCCTGAATTCGGATTCGTTGGCCGAAACTTAAGCCCGGGACGGGGGATAGTCCAGACGGAACGGACGAAGACAGGTTGCAAGTCGGTTACGCAGCGGAGCCGCCGCCTGTGCCGATCAGGTCGGGCTGACTCGTCCGGGCGGTGACAGGTGCGAACTGACCAGCGGCTACCGTGGAACGGTGAGCACGAGGACGTACCAGATCCGCACGTACGGCTGCCAGATGAACGTGCACGACTCCGAGCGCCTCGCGGGCCTGCTGGAGGACGCCGGGTACGTGCGCGCCGAGTCGGACGTCGCCGATGTGGTCGTGTTCAACACCTGCGCGGTCCGCGAGAACGCGGACAACCGCCTCTACGGCACCCTCGGCCACATGCGCCCCGCGAAGGACCGCAACCCGGACATGCAGATCGCCGTCGGCGGATGCCTGGCGCAGAAGGACCGCGACACGATCGTCAAGCGGGCCCCGTGGGTGGACGTCGTGTTCGGCACCCACAACCTCGGGTCGCTGCCAGCGCTGCTGGAGCGCGCCCGGCACAACAACGAGGCCGCGGTCGAGATCCGCGAGTCGCTCGAGGTCTTCCCGTCCACGCTGCCCGCCCGCCGCGAATCGGCCTACTCCGGCTGGGTGTCGGTGTCGGTCGGTTGCAACAACACCTGCACCTTCTGCATCGTGCCCGCGCTGCGCGGCAGGGAGAAGGACCGGCGGCCGGGCGAGATCCTCGCCGAGGTGCAGGCCCTGGTGGCCGAGGGCGTGCTCGAGGTGACGCTGCTCGGCCAGAACGTCAACGCCTACGGCGTGGAGTTCGGCGACCGCTTCGCGTTCGGCAAGCTGCTGCGCTCCTGCGGGCAGATCGAGGGGCTGGAGCGGGTGCGCTTCACCTCCCCGCACCCGCGGGACTTCACCGACGACGTCATCGAAGCCATGGCGCAGACGCCGAACGTGTGCCCTCAGCTGCACATGCCGCTGCAGTCCGGTTCGGACCGCGTGCTCAAGGCGATGCGCCGCTCCTACCGCTCCGAGCGGTATCTGAACATCCTGCGCAAGGTCCGCGAGGCGATGCCGCACGCGGCCATCACCACCGACATCATCGTCGGCTTCCCCGGCGAGACCGAGGAGGACTTCGAGGCGACCCTCGAGGTGGTGCGGCAGGCCCGGTTCGCCAGCGCCTTCACCTTCCAGTACTCCAAGCGGCCGGGCACGCCCGCCGCGGACATGCCCGACCAGCTGCCCAAGGAGGTCGTCCAGCAGCGCTACGACCGGCTGGTCGCGCTGCAGAACGAGATCTCCTGGGAGGAGAACAAGAAGCTGGTCGGCAGCGAGGTGGAGTTGCTGGTCGCTGAGGGGGAGGGGCGCAAGGACGCCGAGACGCACCGGCTGTCCGGGCGGGCCCGCGACGGCCGGCTGGTGCACTTCACGCCGACGGGCGCGGTGGACCGCGAGATCCGGCCCGGTGACGTCGTCCACACCACGATCACCCGCGCCGCCCCGCACCACCTCGTCGCCGACACCGACATCACCGGTCACCGCCGTACCCGGGCGGGTGACCACTGGGAGGAGGGCGTGCGTCCCAAGACGTCCGGCGTCAGCCTTGGGCTGCCGGCCTTTGGGGCGCCGCCGCAGCAACCGGCCGTGCAGCAGGGGTGTGCATGTTGAGCGAGGCGTACGAAGACCGCCGCGAGCGGGAGGTGCTGCGCCGGATCGATCCCGGCGCGCGGGCCCTGGTGATCGCCGTGGTGATGCTGGTGCTGGTGGTGTGCTCGCTGCTGCCGTGGGTGGGTGACGCGGCGGGCTGGCACGTGCTCACCGGGCAGGCCGACCCGGGGCTGAAGATCGGGCTGCTGCCGCGGCTGTTCGCCATCAACTCGACCATCGCGGGTCTCGGCCTCGGCGCGCTGGCGCTGATCACCCGGCGCTGGGTGGTCGCGTTCCTGGCCGGGTTGGCCGCGGTCGTGGTGGCCTTCGAGGGCATGATCGCGATCTGGTCCCGGCAGACCAGTGGTCAGGCGGGCCCGGGGATCGGCCTCGTCCTCGCGGTGCTGTGCATGGTGGTGCTCGCCGTGCAGTGGATGCGCATCGTCTGGTCCAGGCCCTGACCGCGATCGAACCCGCGTGATCACCTCGCGCGTCCCACGAGCATGTCGCGCGATCTCACCTGGGACGGTGCCGACCACGTTCGGCACCGCGGCGGGCTGGGAGCACCTCGACGCCCTGTGGGCGTGGCTGCTCGCGCCGAACTGACGGCGCGGCGCGAGCAGCCCGTTGCTCAGCGGTCGGCGACCGCCCGCTCCGCAGCCGCCAGCCACTCGCGCCACTGCGCGGCCTGCGCCTCGGCCTGCTTCGCCCGCCGCTCGTCGCCGGCCGCGCGCGCCTTCTCGGCCTGCGTCTCGAACTGCTCCACGCGGTCCCGGAACTGGTCGACCCGGGCCTGCGCCTCCGGGTCGGTGCGCCGCCACTGCGCGTCGGCGGCCGCCCGCACCCGGTCGGCGATCGCGCGCAACCGGCCCTCCAGCTCCCGCATGCGCTCCCGCGGCACCTTGCCGATCTCGTCCCACCGCTCCTGGACGCGCTGCAGCTGCGCCTGCGCAGCCTTGAGGTCGGCGGACGGATCGATCTGTTCGGCCTCGGCGAGCAGCTCCTCCTTCAGCTTGGCGTTCGCCGCGAACTCGGCGTCGCGCTCGGAGAAAGCCTCCGAGCGGCGACTGAAGAACCGGTCCTGCGCGGCCCGGAACCGCTGCCACAACGCCTCGTCGCTGTCCTTCGGCGCCCGCCCGGCGGCCTTCCACTCCGCCATCAGCTGCTTGTAGCGGTTGGCCGTCTCGCCCCAGTCGGTGGACTCGGTGAGCGACTCCGCCTCCTCGACGAGCTCCTGCTTACGGGCCTTCGCGGCCGCGCGCTGCCGGTCCAGCTCGGCGAAGTGCGAGCCGCGGCGGCGGCTGAACGCGTCGCGGGCCTTGGAGAACCGACGCCACAGCTGCTCGTCGGTCCTGCGGTCGACCCCGCGGATCTTCTTCCACTCCTCGAGCATCTCCCGCAGCCGGTCACCTGCGGACTTCCACTGTGTGGACTCGTGCGCGATCTGCTCGGCCTCGGCGACCAGGGCCTCCTTGCGCGCCACGGCCTCGGCGCGGGCCCGCTCCTTCTCGTGCTTGGCGTCCTCGACGGCCTGCTCGGCCCGCGCCAGCAGGTGTTCCACCCGGGCGGTCAACGCCGCCAGGTCGCCCACCACCGCGGCGTCGGCCAGCGACTCGTGCAGGTGGCGGGCGCTGGTCAGGGTGTGCTTCGGGTCCCCGGCGTGCGTGGTCAGCCGGGTCTCCAGCAGCTCCACCTCGGTGAGCAGGTCGTCGAACTTGCGCGCGTACAGCGCCAGACCCTCGGCCGCGTCACCGGCCTGCCAGGAGCCGATCGCCCGCTCGCCTTCCGAGGTGCGGACGTACACCGTGCCGTCGGCATCCACCCGGCCCCACCTGGCCGGATCAGCGGAAGCAGCCGGTACCGCCGGCGCAGCCTTGGGTGACCCGGTGGCACTGGTGGTCGAGTCCGCGGTCGCCTTGTTGGCAACCGCCTCGGGGGTCGTGTCCTGGTGCGTCATGGCCGGCTTCCTCCTTGCGTGCCCGCTCCGATGCCCGTGCCGCGCACGGGCGCCCCGCATCGGCGGGGCCCAGCAAGCGTCGACCCGAACCGTGGGGTGGTCCGGCTTCCGCTGGCGCATTCAAACAGGTCAGGGCGCGAACCGGTACTCCGTTGCGGGATCGGCGCGCCGGTGAGCAGCCGAGCGCCCGAGTGGGGCGCTCGAACCAGACCTGTGATCTGCACGGCCTCATTGTCATCAGGCAGGTTCTCGGACGCAGCGGGCAGGGGGCGACCGGGTCGCGACGCCTGCTGCGCCCGTCCGCCGCGGCTCCCTGCTCCAACCAACTCGCCCGTGACCTCTACCGTGCACAGGTGTGATCACCCGTGTCGCTGTGGTGCCCTACCCGCCGTTGCTGGTCCCCGCGCTGACCGTGCAGGCCGACGAGGAGACCGAACTCGTGCGGAGCGCCTGTTCGCGCGCCGTGTCCAGTCTGACTGACTCTGCCGCCGAATGGGTGGCCGTTGGCGTACATCGATCCGGCCCGGTGGCGCTCGGGCCGAGCACCTCAGGCACATTCGCAGGATTCGGTGTCGACGTTCGGGTGAATTTGGGCGGTGAACCGACGGCCGAACCCGACCCGCTGCTACCGCTGCCGGCGCTCATCGCGGGGTGGCTGCGCGAGCAGGCCGGGGCTCGGTCGGTGACGGTCCACCTGCTGGACCCGGACACCCCCGTCGCGGAGTGCCGGGACCTCGGCGCCCGGCTGGCGGCGGAACCGGTGGGGCTGCTCGTGCTGGCTGACGGCACCAACCGCGTCGATGAGTGTTCCCCGTATCCGCCGGACGCCCGCGCCGGTGCGCTCGACGAACGCCTCCGCACCGCGCTGGGCGAAGCCGACGCGGCCGCGCTGCGGGACCTGGACCCGCAGCTGTGCGCCGAACTCGGGGTGGCGGGCCGCGCGGCCCTGCAGGTGATCCCCGGTGTCGTCGAGGCCACCAGCGGGACCTGGCGCAGCGAGCTGCTGTACTCGGCCACCCCGTTCGGCGTGACCTACCACGCCGCCGTGTGGACCCGGACACCCTGACCGCCGTCGCCGCGCCCGGCAGCGCTTCTACAGTCGAAGCGTGCAGTCCCTCCCGCATCTGGTGGTGATCGTCGGGCCCACGGCCACCGGCAAGTCCGATCTCGCCGTCGAGCTCGCCGTCCAGCTGGACGGGGAGGTGGTCAACGCCGACGCCATGCAGCTCTACCGGGGCATGGACATCGGCACGGCCAAGCTGACCCTGGCCGAGCGGCGCGGCGTCCCACACCATCTCCTTGACGTCCTCGACGTCACCGAGACCGCCTCGGTCGCCGCCTACCAGCGCCAGGCGCGCAGGGCCGTGGAGGACATCCTCGCCCGCGGCCGGACCCCCGTCCTGGTCGGCGGCTCCGGCCTCTACGTGCAGGCGGTCGTCGACGAGCTGTCCTTCCCGGGGACCGACCCGCAGGTCCGCCGGAAGTACGAGGAGCAGCTCGCCGCGGTGGGACCGGCCGAGCTGCACCGCCGCCTCGGCGAGCTCGACCCGAAAGCGGCGACGGCGATCCTGAGCAGCAACGGGCGGCGCATCGTCCGGGCGTTGGAGGTGATCGAGATCACCGGTCGCCCGTTCTCCGCGAACCTGCCCGAACCCGGTCCGCCCCGCTACGGTGCGGTGCTGGTTGGCCTGGACCGCAACGACCTCGACGACCGCGTCGACCAGCGGGTGACCCGCATGTTCGACGCCGGGCTGGTCGACGAGGTGCGGCGGTTGGAGGCATCGGGGCTGCGGCACGGCCGCACCGCCAGCCGCGCGCTGGGCTACCAGCAGGTGCTCGCCGAGCTGGATGGCGGCGGGGACATGGCCGCGGCGGCGGCCGAGACGGCCAGGCTCACGCGCCGCTTCGTCCGCCGGCAGCGCTCCTGGTTCCGCCGCGACCACCGGATCCGCTGGCTCGACGCGGCTGACCCCGACCTGGTCTCCGACGTCCGGACGCTGGTGACTGCGTAGACTGGCTGCGTGCGCTCCACCCACGGCCCCGAGTTCGTCAAGGGGCACGGCACCCAGAACGACTTCGTCATCCTGCCCGACCCCGAAGGCCGGTTGGAGCTGACCGAACGGCGCGTGCAGGCGCTGTGCGACCGGCAACGCGGCCTCGGCGCGGACGGCGTGCTGCGGGTGGTCCGCGCGGGTGCGCTCCCGGACTCCCCGGCCGACGTGCCCGCGGACGTGTGGTTCATGGACTACCGGAACGCCGACGGTTCGATCGCGGAGATGTGCGGCAACGGGGTGCGGGTCTTCGCCCGCTACCTCGTCGACGCCGGCCTGGCCGAGCCAGGTGACCTGCTGGTCGGCACCCGGGCTGGTGTGCGACTGGTGCGCACCCACGACGACGGCCGGGTCACTGTCGACATGGGGTCGGCGAAGATCTTCGGCGAATCCACTACCACCGTCTCCGGCCGGTCCTTCACCGGGGTGGCCGTCGACGTCGGCAACCCGCACCTGGCGTGCGTGAGCGACATCGACCTCGCCGTGCTGGACCTGGCCACCGCGCCGCCGCACGACGAGCACCTGTTCCCGCACGGCGTGAACGTCGAGTTCGTCCGGCCGCTCGGCGGCGACGAGGTGCAGATGCGGGTGCACGAGCGCGGCGTGGGTGAGACCCGGTCGTGCGGCACGGGCACGGTGGCCGCGACCGTCGCGGCGCTGCAGGCGGCCGGGACCGACACCGGGCGGCGGGTGGTGCACATCCCGGGCGGCACCGTCGAGGTGGAGATCACCACCTCCGGTTCCACCCTGACCGGTCCGGCGGTGCTGGTGGCGCGCGGGCATCTCGACCGGATGTGGTGGCAGCACGCCTGACGGCTGCGCCAATCCGCTGTCGGACCAGTGCGAACGGGTCAACGCGGGCGCGACAGGTGAAAATCGGTCGCGGACCGTGGGACAATGGCCCTGATATGAAGAAATCTTTGACCTGGTCCGCCGACCTCGACCGCCCCGTGGTCGAAGGCGACGAATACGAACCCATCCTCACTCCCGAACCGTCCACGGGCGAGATGGAACTCGCAGACCGCGCGTCGCTGCGGCGGATCGCCGGGCTGTCCACCGAGCTTGCGGACATCACCGAGGTCGAGTACCGGCAGCTCCGCTTGGAGCGCGTCGTGCTGGTCGGTGTCTGGACCGACGGGGACGCCGCGCACGCCGAGGCGTCGCTGGCTGAGCTCGCCCGGCTCGCCGAGACCGCCGGCTCGCAGGTGCTGGAAGGTCTCATCCAGCGCCGCGACCGCCCGGACCCGGCCACCTACATCGGTTCCGGCAAGGTCCGCGAGCTGCGCGACATCGTCACGGCCACCGGCGCGGACACCGTCATCTGCGACGGTGAGCTGTCGCCTGGCCAGCTGCGGCAGCTGGAGGACAAGCTCAAGGTCAAGGTGGTCGACCGGACCGCCCTGATCCTGGACATCTTCGCCCAGCACGCCCGATCCAAGGAGGGCAAGGCGCAGGTCGAACTCGCCCAGCTCCAGTACCTCCTGCCGCGGCTGCGTGGTTGGGGTGAGGCGATGTCCCGGCAGGCCGGTGGCCGGGCCGGTGTGAACGGCGGCGTCGGCACCCGCGGTCCCGGTGAGACCAAGCTCGAAACCGACCGGCGGCGCATCCACAAGCGGATCAGCAGGCTCCGCAAGGACCTGGCCGCGATGCGCACGGTCCGCGGCACCAAGCGCGGTCGCCGGGAGGCCAACGCGGTGCCCGGGGTGGCCATCGCGGGTTACACCAACGCCGGCAAGTCCAGTCTGCTCAACGCCCTCACCGGGGCAGGCGTGCTGGTGGAGGACGCGCTGTTCGCCACCCTGGACCCGACCACCCGGCGGGCGACGACCCCGGACGGCCGCGGGTACACGCTGACCGACACGGTCGGGTTCGTCCGGCACCTGCCGCACCAGCTGGTCGAGGCGTTCCGCTCGACGTTGGAGGAGGTCACCGGCGCGGACCTGCTGGTCCACGTCGTGGACGGCTCCGAACCGGCGCCGCACGAGCAGGTCGCCGCGGTGCGCGAGGTGCTGAACGAGATCGCCGCCGAGCACAAGACAGACATGCCGCCGGAACTGCTGGTCGTCAACAAGATCGACTCGGTGGGCACCACCCGCATGGCCGAGCTGCGCCGACTGCTGCCGGGCGCGGTGTTCGTCTCCGCACACAGCGGTCAGGGCATCGAGGCGCTGCGCGAAGCGATCGCCGATCGGCTGCCGCGGCCGGATGTCTTCATCGACGCGTTGGTCCCGTACACCCGGGGTGAGCTGGTGGCACGGGTGCACTCCGAGGGCGAAGTGGTCGACGAGGAGCACACCCCCGAGGGAACCCGGGTGCGTGCCAAGGTGCGGCCCGACCTGGCCAGCGCGCTCCGGCCGTTCGTGGGAATCGCGTGACGCCTGCCGGTGCCGGGGGTGTGGTCGCAGCGGCCCTGTTGCTGTCGGTGGCGTCGGGAGCACTCCCGTCGCCGCCGGCTGCCGCTGCGACGCAGCTCCCCGCACCGGTGGAGCAGTGTCGGCTGGGGGACGACCGGCTCGCGGAGCTCTCCGGCCTGGCGTCGGACGGCACGCACTGGTACGCCGTCAGCGACGGCGGCAGTTCGCTGCGGGTTCTGGTGCTCGATCCGGCCGACTGTTCGGTGCGCGACGTCCGGACGGCGTCGATCAACCCCTACGACGTGGAGGACCTCGCCCTGGCGGCCGATGGCTCGTTGTGGCTGGCGGACACCGGCGACAACCGGCGGCGGCGCGAGGACGTCGCACTGCACGTGATGCGCCCCGGCGGCGGTGCCACGCTGTACCGGCTGTCCTACCCGGACGGCGCGCACGACGCCGAGGCGCTGCTGCTGGACCGCAACAGGGTTCCCCACATCGTCACCAAGGAGCCCATCGGCCCGGCTGGGGTGTATCGCCCCACCGGGCCGCTGGCCGCCGACCGCACCGTTGCGATGGAACGCGTCGGCTCGCTCTCACTGCGGTCCACCCAGACCCCGGGGGGTCCGCTGAATGGGGCTTTGGGCTCGATCCTGGTGACCGGCGGGTCGGTGAGTCGGGACGGGACGGCGGTTGCCGTCCGCACCTACACCGAGGCGTACGTCTACAACGCCCCGGACGGCGACGTGGTCGCCGCGCTCACACGCCCGCCGCTGCGGATCCCGCTGCCGAACGAGCAGCAGGGCGAAGCGATCGCGTGGGAACCCGACGGCTCGCTGTTGTCCGCGTCCGAGGGCAAGCAGCCGGTGCGCCGGATCCCGGGGGTGGCGGAGGCGGCCAGGGCCCTGGAATCCGCAACGACGGACGGCGCGGCGACACGCCCCGCACCGGGTGGTGACGCGGACCAGGCGCAGCCGTCGAGCGGGCAGCATGAACTGAGCACCGGGCAGTCGCTGTTGCTGGCCGGTGCGGTGGCCGCGCTGCTGATCGCCGTGGCCGGACGACTACGCCGCCGGAACGGCTAACAGCGCAGTCGCCACAAGCAGGTGTTCGGTCAGAGCCGTCGCAGCACGGCGACCACCTTGCCCAGGATGGTCGCGTCGTCGCCGAGGATGGGTTCGTAGGCCGAGTTGTGCGGCATCAGCCACACGTGGTCCTCCGTCCGCTTGAACGTCTTCACGGTGGCCTCACCGTCGATCATGGCCGCCACCACGTCGCCGTTCTCGGCATCGGGCTGCTGCCGGACCGCGACCCAGTCGCCGTCGGTGATGGCGAGGTCGATCATCGAGTCTCCGACCACCTTGAGCAGGAACAGCGTGCCGTCGCCGACGATCTCCTTCGGCAGCGGGAACACGTCCTCGATCGACTCCTCGGCGAGGATCGGGCCACCGGCGGCGATGCGGCCGACCACCGGCACGTAGGCGGGCTTGGCCTGCCCGGGCAGTTCCCCCTCCTCCTCGCCGCCGACGAGCACACCCACGGTGCGTGGTCGGTGCGGATCTCGGCGCAGGTAGCCCTTCCGCTCCAGCACCCGCAACTGGTACGCCACCGACGAGGTGGAGGTCAGCCCGACGGCGTCGCCGATCTCCCGGACGCTCGGCGGGTAGCCGTGCTCACGCATCCACGTCCGAATGGCCTCCAGCACCTTGAGCTGGCGGTCGCTGAGCTCCTCGGCCCCGCTGGCCTGCTCCGGCAGGGAGTGCACGTCGGCCTGGGAGTCCTTGACGTCCTGTACGCGGCCCTTGATCGAGCCAGTCGCATTACTCGCCACCGCTGCCTCCTGTCCGTTGTGAACTGCGGTGCTGATCGCGGGGGCGTTGGGTCCGCCCGCTTTCCACAGTAGACGGGTCAAACGCAGAGATCAAACACCTGTTCGAGTTAATTTCTCGCCCCGGTCTCGCCTTGCGGTGCACTCTTGGTACACAATCGCACGCAGGTTCGATCGAACATCTTTTCGATCTTGTTTACCGTGCGGGAGGCGTCATGACCACGTTCATCGATGTGGGTCGGAGGCGCGCGGCCGAGTGGGCGACCGCCGCTCGACCGGGTGAAGCCGGGGCGGCCGCGCCGCGTCGACCACGTCGTGGTGGCCGCCGGTCATCCCGGTGCGCGCTCCCACGGATCGCTGCGCGCGTGGCGGCGGGGTGCGACCGGGTGCGCCGCGGCGACGAGTGGCCGTGGTTGACCTCGGTGGCGATCTTCACGTGCCTGATTGTCATGCTGGTCGGGTTCTTCGCGGCCGTCGGTGCGGACCGCTGAGGCGGTCCTTCCGGCGGGTGCGGTCAGGGTGGTTCGGTCGCGCGTCGGCGGGCCGCGTCGTTCGCGACGCGCGGGGGGTGCCGAGTTTGCGTCGAGGTCGGGCGAGGATTAGAGTCAACCACAACATCTAGTAGTTACGCCCATGTATTTCGTCCACAAGTTGGGCTTGTAGGGTGTTCGCGCACCCACGGTGGGTGAAGGTCGCAGGTCGTTGGCAGGCGACCGCGACGAGACTCTGGGGAGGGGGGTGAATGCCGGTGCGGTGCCCGTTCTGCCGCGGCGAGGACTCCCGCGTAGTCGACTCGCGCGAGGTCGAGGAAGGCCAGGCGATCCGGCGCAGGCGGTCGTGCTCGACGTGCGGTCGTCGGTTCACGACCATCGAGGAGCTCGTGCTGTCCGTGGTCAAGCGCTCCGGCGTCACCGAGCCCTTCAGCCGCGAGAAGGTGGTCCGCGGTGTGCGGCGCGCCTGCCAGGGGCGCCCGGTCCAGGAGGACGCGCTGCAGCAACTCGCGCACCAGGTGGAGGAGACCGTGCGGTCCCTCGGCGTCTCCGAGCTGCCCAGCCACGAGGTGGGCCTGGCCATCCTCGGACCGCTGCGGGAGCTGGACGAGGTCGCCTACCTGCGGTTTGCGAGCGTGTACCGAGCCTTCTCCTCGGTGGAGGACTTCGAGAAGGAGATCGCCGACCTGCGGGCCGCCCGGCGCGGCGCGGACGAGGACGCGGAGAGCGGCGATGAGTAGGCAGCGGCGACGAGCGGCCCGCCGCGGGGCCGGCGGCACGAGACGTCAGCCGACGTCCCCGCCCGGGACGTCGCTGGATGAACAGTCACGACCGAACCGGACGGGGAGCCCGGACGGGGCCGAAGCACGACGAGCGAGTGACAAGGAAGAGGGTCAGGTCATGACAGAGACCGTCGGTAGCCCGGCCGGCGCATCGGGGGAGCCGGAAGCAGGTGTCCGCCCGGCGGGCATCCGGGTGCAGCGCGTCTACACCACGGAGGGGGTGCATCCCTACGACGAGGTCAAGTGGGAGCGCCGCGACGTGGTGATGACCAACTGGCGGGACGGTTCGGTCAACTTCGAACAGCGTGGTGTGGAGTTCCCCGACTTCTGGTCGCTGAACGCCGTCAATATCGTCACCAGCAAGTACTTCCGCGGCGCGGTGGGCACCGAGGAGCGCGAGCACAGCCTGCGCCAACTCATCGACCGCGTGGTGAAGACCTACGTGGCCGCGGGTGTCGAGCACGGCTACTTCGCCACCGAGAAAGACGCCGAGATCTTCGAGCACGAGCTGATCTGGATGCTGCTGCACCAGGTGTTCAGCTTCAACTCCCCGGTGTGGTTCAACGTCGGCACCAGCTCCCGGCAGCAGGTGTCGGCCTGCTTCATCCTGTCGGTCGACGACACGATGGAGTCGATCCTCGACTGGTACAAGGAAGAGGGCCTGATCTTCAAGGGTGGCTCCGGCGCAGGGTTGAACCTGTCCCGCATCCGCTCGTCCCGCGAGCTGCTGTCCTCGGGCGGCACCGCGTCCGGCCCGGTGTCGTTCATGCGGGGTGCGGACGCCTCGGCGGGCACCATCAAGTCCGGTGGCGCGACCCGCCGCGCGGCGAAGATGGTCGTGCTGGACGTCGACCACCCGGACATCGAGGAGTTCATCGAAACCAAGGCGCGCGAGGAGCACAAGATCCGGGCGCTGCGCGACGCCGGGTTCGACATGGACCTCGGCGGTGCCGACGCGAGCTCGGTGCAGTACCAGAACGCCAACAACTCGGTGCGGGTCTCCGACGAGTTCATGCGCGCCGTGGAGAACGACGGCCAGTTCGGCCTGCGCGCCCGCACCACCGGTGAGGTGCTGGAGACCGTCAAGGCCCGGGACCTGTTCCGCAAGATGGCGCAGGCGGCCTGGGAGTGCGCCGACCCGGGCATCCAGTACGACGACACGATCAACGACTGGCACACCTCGCCGGAGTCGGGCCGTATCACCGCCTCCAACCCGTGTTCGGAGTACATGCACCTGGACAACTCCAGCTGCAACCTGGCGTCGCTGAACCTGCTGAAGTTTCTGCGTGAGGACCTGACCTTCGACGCCGAACTGTTCGAGAAGACGGTCGAGTTCGTCATCACCGCGATGGACATCTCGATCTGCTTCGCGGACTTCCCGACCGAGGCGATCGGCGACACCACCCGCAAGTTCCGCCAGCTGGGCATCGGCTACGCCAACCTCGGCGCGCTGCTGATGGCCACCGGCCACGCCTACGACTCCGACGGCGGGCGGGCGCTGGCGGCGGCGATCACCTCGCTGATGACCGGTACCGCCTACAAGCGGTCGGCCGAGCTGGCCGGTGTGGTCGGCCCGTACGAGGGCTACGCCCGCAACGCCGAGGCCCACCAGCGGGTGATGCGCAAGCACGCGGCGGCCAACGACCTGGTGCGTACCTACCACCACAACGACGCCGCGGTGCACAAGCTGGCCACCAAGGTGTGGCAGGAGTGCCTGGAGATCGGTGCCCGCAACGGCTGGCGCAACGCGCAGGCATCGGTGCTGGCCCCGACCGGGACCATCGGCCTGATGATGGACTGCGACACCACCGGCATCGAGCCGGATCTGGCGCTCGTGAAGTTCAAGAAGCTGGTCGGCGGCGGCTCGATGCAGATCGTCAACCAGACGGTGCCGCGCGCGCTGCAGGCGCTGGGCTACCAGGAAGAGCAGATCGAGGCCATCGTCGAGTACATCGCCGAGCACGGCCACGTGGTCGACGCGCCGGGTCTGCGACCGGAGCACTACGAGGTCTTCGACTGCGCGATGGGCGAGCGCTCGATCGCCCCGATGGGCCACGTGCGGATGATGGCCGCGGTGCAGCCGTTCCTGTCCGGCGCGATCTCCAAGACGGTCAACATGCCGGAGTCGGCGACCGTCGAGGACGTCGAGCAGCTCTACTTCGAGGGCTGGAAGATGGGCCTGAAGGCGCTGGCGATCTACCGCGACAACTGCAAGGTGGGTCAGCCGTTGTCGGCGGGCAAGGGTGACAAGGGCCAGAAGCAGCAGGTCGAGAAGCAGATCGAGTACCGCCCGGTTCGCAAGCGCCTGCCGAAGAAGCGCCCGAGCCAGACGGTGTCGTTCACCGTCGGCGGTGCCGAGGGCTACCTGCACGCCGGTTCGTACCCGGACGACGGGCTGGGCGAGATCTTCGTCAAGCTCGGCAAGCAGGGGTCCACGCTGGCCGGCGTGATGGACGCCTTCTCGATGTCGATCTCGGTGGGTCTGCAGTACGGCATCCCGCTGGAGTTCTACGTCTCGAAGTTCCAGAACCTGCGCTTCGAGCCGGCCGGTATGACCGACGACCCGGACATCCGGATGGCCAGCAGCGTGCTGGACTACCTGTTCCGCCGCCTCGCGCTGGACTACCTGCCCTACGAGAAGCGCGCCCAGCTGGGCATCTTCACGGCCGAGGAGCGGGAAGCCCAGGTCAACGGCACGGATTCGGCGCCGCCGCAGGACAGCGACGTGGACCTGGACACCCTGCGCTCCACCGTGGACTACCCGAAGTCTGATCCGCGGGAAGAGGAACGGCGCGTGGGCAGCTCCACGGAGCTGCTGGAGCTGCGGCTGGGCAAGGCGGCGGACGCCCCGCTCTGCATGACCTGCGGCACGAAGATGCGACCGTCGGGTTCCTGCTACGTCTGCGAGGGCTGCGGCTCGACCTCCGGCTGCAGCTGACTGCGGGCGCTGAGCGTGATCCAGCTCGAATAGTGAAAGACGCGCACGTCAGGGGTGGGCACCGGCTCGGTAGCTGGTGCCCACCCCGCTGTTCTCGGGCTCATCCCTCGCCCTCCTGGCCCTCGGCGGCTACCGCCCCGAACGATCACCACCCACATCATCACTGCCTGCAGTGGGGGATCGGCGTGTCCGGGCCGCTAAGCTGCTTGACGTGACGGTACCCGCTCATGCTGCCGTAGTCGGTTAGTTCCGAGCTCCAGCCCCTGTTCAGCGACCGGCCGCACCGCTGTGCCGCCACGGCGGTCCGCGCCGGGCGTCGGGGCCGCGCAGTTCATCACCGTCCTCCGGCCCGCGCGGCGCTCCGCGCCAGGCCGCACCAGCAGGAGCGGAGCACATGGTTCGTCCCGAGATCGATTTCGCCGGCCAGCTCGTGGTGTCGGCACAGTCCTACCGCTGGCTGTCGGCCAGCGGTTCCCCAGCACCAGCCCACGTGGTCGAAGTCGACGACCGGGTGACCGCGAACGAGGCATTGCGGTTGGCCAAGAGCGGTACGGGTTTGTTGTGGCGCGGGGATTTCCACAACGCGCGCCAACTTCTCAACGCGGTCTCCCGCCGGGTGCGAAGCAGGCGACGACCGGCCAGGACACCGGTCCAGGAGTTCCGGCGGCAGCGGCACGACCAGTCGCGGCAGGCACGCGTCCTCGCGCTGGTCCTCGTACCGATTGACCCCGGCCACGTGGTGCCGCTGCGCCGCGCGCCCGACGTCCGGCACGCGTGCCAGGACGTTTACGGCCCCCTCGTCACCCCTGGCGTGCTTTCCCTGCGGGAACTGCTCGGCGTCATCAGTGCGGCCGAATGGCGCCGGAAAGGTGTCTGGGTTCCCGCGCTCGGGGCGCGGATCCACCCGCACTACGGGGTTTTCGCGCCGACCCGGAGCGAGTACGTCGACCTGGTCGCGGCAGCACCGCTGCCGGGCACCGGACTGGCCTTCGACATCGGAACCGGAACGGGTGTGCTGGCTGCCGTCCTGGCACGGCGCGGCGTCGAGCGGATCGTCGCCACCGACAACGTCGCACGAGCCGTTCGCTGCGCGCAGGACACCATGCGACGGCTGGGGCTGGCCGGACGTGTCGAGGTGTTGCACACCGATCTGTTCCCGAAGGGGCGAGCGGATCTGGTCGTGTGCAATCCGCCGTGGTTGCCCGCCGAGCCCCACTCGCTGCTGGACCACGCCGTCTACGACCCCGGCGGCCGGATGCTCGGGGCGTTCCTCGCCGGCGTGGCGCAGCACCTGCGACCAGCGGGCGAGACCTGGCTCGTGCTGTCCGACCTCGCCGAGCGGCTCGGCCTGCGCACCCGAGCCGAACTGCTCGACGCGATCGACCGCGCCGGGCTCACCGTTCTCGACCGGTCGGACATCCGGCCACGGCACCCGCGGATCGCGGACAGCTCCGACCCGCCGCACTCGGCACGTGCGTCAGAGATCACATCCCTGTGGCGGCTCGCGCCGGGGATCGGCTGTCACGTCTAGCCGCCCCATCCCGTCACCCCGGTGGACAGATCGGGGTTGATCGCAGTCGCGGAAGGAGCGGATCAGTGCGAAAGACGATCTTGGTGACCGGCGGGACGGGCACCCTGGGCAGGGTCGTGGTCCAGCGGTTGCTCGATGCAGGACGAGAGGTGCGGGTGTTGAGTCGCCGCCCGCGACCGGCGTCACACCTACCGCACGAATGGGTGACGGGGGACCTGCGCACGGGCGCGGGCACCGACGCAGCAGTGTCCGGAGTGGACACCATCGTGCACTGCGCCACCACGTTGGGACGCAAGGACGTGGTGGTGACCCGACGCCTCGCTGAGGCGGCTCTCCGGCACGGAACCCCGCACCTGGTCTACATCTCCATCGCGGGCATCGAACAGGTGCCGCTGCCCTACTACCGCAGCAAGCTCGAAGCCGAGCGGGTCGTGGTGGACTCGGGCCTGCCCTGGACGATCCTGCGCACCACGCAGTTCCACGACCTGGTCGCGAAGATGACCGAGGTGCAGCGCTTCTCGCCCGTGATCGCGGTGCTGGCCGGGGTGAGCTTCCAGCCGATCGACGTCCGCGAGGTCGCCGACCGGTTGGCCGAACTGGCGCTCGGCGCACCAGCGGGCCGCGTACCGGACATGGGCGGCCCCGAGATTCGCAGCCACCGTGACCTGGCGCGGGCCGTCCTGCGCGCCACCGGACGCCGCCGCCTGCTGCTGCCGCTGCGCCTGCCCGGCGCGACCTTCGCCGGCTACCGCAGTGGCGGTCACCTCATCCCGGGCCGGGCGGTGGGCCGGATTACCTTCGACGAGTTCCTGGCCGGGCGGTGACGGATGCGGGGACTGTTCAGATCAGGGCTGGGTCGTCGTGACCTCGAGATCCCGGCCGTGCCGCTGCCGATCAGCCGTGCCGCGGCCGGGCCAGCAGGTGGGCCGCGGCGGCCGTCACCGCGGTGGCGGTGAATACCGACGGCCAGGCCCCGATCTTCTTGGCCAGCGGGTGCGAACCAGTCAGCGCGGCGGCGTAGGTGGCGCCCAGAACGAGTGCCGGTACCACACCGGCCCGCCGGCGGCACGCCTCCATAGCGCCGAGCCCCGCGCCGGCGGCCACCACTCCGCCCCAGTGCCGGTGGCTGGTGGCGCGGGCGACCGCGAAACCACCGATCAGTCCGGCCGAGGTCAGCAGGCTGGACGGGATACTCATGCCTTCTCCTTGGATCCTCGAGGTCCTGGACCGACTCTACTGCGGCCCCGGCGGGGTGGTTCTGGCGCAAACCCGCCGGACCGGTGTTTGACTCGGCGTCGCGCGCTAAGAAGGGTGCCGGTGTCGGAATCCACTCCTGCCCGGAGGACTGCATGCGGTGCGTTCGGACGGCTTTGCTGGCGACGGTGCTGGCGCTACCGCTCATCGGATCACCTGCGGTGGCCGATCCCCCACGGAGACCGGTCTTCCAGGACGGGGAGGCGCAGCCGGTGTTCGACCCGGCCCGGGCCATCCGCGAGGACCTGTTCGTGACGGCCCCGGTCGACAGCGACCGCGACGGGCAGCACGACCGCGTGCACGTCCAGGTCGTCCGCCCGGCCGAAACCGCGCAGGGCCTGCGGGTCCCCGTCGTCTACCAGGTGAGCCCGTACTTCTCCGGTGGGAACGACGTCGCGAACCACAACGTGGACACCGAGCTGTACGTGCCCGATCGCCCCGGCGCGCGGATGCTCAGCGCCGCCGGTGACGAGCGGATGGCGGCAGCCGGTGACATCACCTGGGCCTACGAGCAGTACCTGCTGGCCAGGGGTTTCGCCGTGGTCTACGCGGAGTCGCTCGGCACCGGGCAGTCGACCGGCTGCCCCACCACGGGTGCGGTGAACGAGACCATCGGCGCGAAGTCGGTCGTCGACTGGCTCAACTCCCGTGCCCCGGGCCACGACACCGCAGGGGCGCCGGTCGAGGCGTCGTGGGCGACCGGGAAGGTCGCCATGATGGGCGTCTCCTACAACGGAACGCTGCCCAATGCGGTGGCGAGCACCGGCGTGGCAGGGCTGGAGGCGATCGTGCCGATCGGCGCGATCTCGAACTGGTACGACTACTACCGCGCCGACGGCGCGGTCGTGGCACCCGGTGGGTACCAGGGCGAGGACGCGGACGTGCTGGCGAAGTACGTGCACACCCGCGTCGACCGCGAGCCCTGCCGCGTGGTGATTGACGAGCTCACCGCCAACCAGGACCGGATCACCGGTGACTACAGCCCGTTCTGGGACGAGCGCAACTACCTCAACAACGTCGACCGGGTGCGGGCCGCGGTGCTGGCGGTGCACGGGCTCAACGACTGGAATGTCAAGACCCGGCAGGCGGCGCAGTGGTACGCCGCCCTGCGGGACCGCGGCGTGCCGCACAAGATCTGGTGGCACCAGTCCGGGCACACCGACCCGATCCAGCTCCGCAGGGAGGAGTGGCTGCGCACGGTGAACCGCTGGTTCACGCGCTACCTCTACGACGTGCCCAACGGTGTCGAGTACGAGCCGCGGGCCACCGTGCAGCGCGAGGACGGCAGCTGGGTGGAGGAACCGGAGTGGCCCGCGTTGGGGGCGCGCGAGGTCACCCTGCAGCCCACGCCGGGTGGCACCGGGCGGGGCGGGCTGACCGCGCAGCGCGTTTCGGTCCGTGCCGTCGAGGAACTGCGCGACGACGCCGGGCAGCTCGCGGAAGACCTTGCCGCGGCACCGAGTTCCCCGAACCGGCTGGTCTACCTGACCAATCCGCTGCCCGGTTCCGCCCGCGTCAGCGGTGCGGTGCGCGCCGAGTTGGCGTTGACCTTCGACAAGCCGGCCGCCAATGTCACCGCGCTGCTGGTGGACCAGGCCCCGGACGGCTCCGTCTCGGTCGTCACCCGCGGCTGGGCGGACCCGCAGAACCGGAACGCGCTCGACCGCACCTCGCCGATCGAGCCGGGCAAGAACTACTCGATCACCGTGACGATGCAGCCCGACGACTACGTGTTCGCGGCAGGGCACCGGCTCGGGATCGTCGTACTCTCCAGCGACCACGACTTCACGTTGCGGCCGAAGCCGGGCACCGGGCTCGCGCTGGACCTCGCGCGCACCCGGATCCATCTGCCGGTGGTCGGGTCGGTCGGTTAACCGGGTCGGCGGAAGATCGCGACGGATTTGCCGTTCGGGGGTGGGAAACCAGCGTGATCTCCTATCGGGGGATCGGTATTACGCGGACGAATGTCGCTCAAACGTGGCGTTTTCTGCGTTTTCCCGTTGAGTTGTCCACAGGGGACCCGTTAGTCCACAGAATCGAAAAAGGCCCTTTCCTGGTCGGTGGTGGAGGGTCGATCGTGTGCCGCATGACGACGCGACTCAACACCACGATTTCGCTGACCGATCCCGCCGAACTGCTGGCCGCGGTGCCGCACCTGCTGGGTTTCCACCCGACCGACTCGCTCGTGGTCGTCACGCTGCGGGGTCTGCAGGCCGTGTCCCGCCTCGGCGCGACGTTGCGCATCGACCTGCCGTGCCCGCAACACATCCGGGGCTTCGGCGAGCGCCTGCTCACCGGACCGCTACGGCGAACACGCCTCGAGGCGGCGCTGCTCGTCGTGGTGGGGCACCGGCCGCACGTCGAGACGTGCGGCGATGTCTGCGCGGGAACATGCTCACCGGCACCGGAACCATCCGCTGTGGAACCGCTCTCCGGTGGAGGACCGCCGTACGCCGGGCTCGTGGAGGAGATTCGGGAGACCTTCCGGCGGGACGGCATCGGACTCGCGCATGCCCTGTGGACGCCGGAGATCCGGGCCGGTGCGGAATGGTGCTGCTACCACGACCCGGAATGCACCGGTGCGATCCCCGACCCGCGCAGCTCGGCGCTCGCGGCGGCGATGGCCGCCGCCGGTGCGGTGACCTTCGACAGCCGGGACGAACTGCGGGCGCTCGTCGCCCCGGAGTCGCCCGAGGCGGTGGCGCGCGTCTCCGCCAAGCTCGACGCGCTGACCGAGGACCTCATCGAGGGGTCCGACCAGCAGCGGGTGGCCGAGAGCCTGCGGACCGTACTCGGGGCGATCGAGCGCACCGCCAGCGGAGCCGCGCTGACCGAGGACGACCACGTGCGCGTGCTGCTCGCGGTGTCCGACACCAGGGTGCGCGACCTCGTGCTGGGCAGCACGCTCGGCGGCGCAGCCCGCGCCGCTGAGGAGCTGTGGCTGACCCTGGTCCGCAAGGCGCCCGAACCCGAACTGGCCGAGGTTGCGGCGCTGCTGGCCTTTTCCGCCTACCTGCGTGGAGACGGAGCCCTGGCCGGTGTCGCGCTGGAACGCATCGAGCGGACCAGCCCCGACCACCGGCTCGGCACCCTGCTCCGGCGAGCCCTGGACGTCGGCATCCCACCCGCGGAGCTCGCGGTGATCGCCCGCGACGCGGCCGAGGACGCCCAACTCATGATCGAAGAGGACGGTGCGTGGTGATGCGGCTCAACACACCGACCGCGGTGGCGCGGTGGTGCTCACGCGCCCTGGCTGGCGCGGGTGAACTCCCAGGCGTCCCGGACGATCACGGTGAGATCGGTCCGCTCCGGCCGCCAGCCCAGCTCGTCCCGCGCGCGCTGGCTCGACGCCACGAGCGTCGCCGGGTCACCGGCGCGGCGCGGCGCGACCTCCGCCGGGATCGGGTGACCGGTGACCTCGCGGCAGGTGTCGATCACCTGCTTCACCGAGAAACCGGTGCCGTTGCCCAGGTTGTAGATCCGGTGTTGGCCGGCGGTGGCGTGCTCCAGAGCGAGCAGATGGGCGTCGGCCAGGTCGGTGACGTGGATGTAGTCGCGGATGCAGGTCCCGTCCGCGGTGGGCCAGTCCTCGCCGAAGATCTGCACCTTCGCCCGCTGGCCCAGCGCGACCTGGAGCACGATCGGGATGAGGTGCGTCTCGACCGCGTGCCGTTCGCCGAAGGCGCCGTGGGCGCCGGCGACGTTGAAGTACCGCAGGCTCACCGCACCGATGCCGTACGCGGTGGCGTAGGAGGTGATCGCGTGGTCGATGGCCAGCTTGGTGGCACCGTAGGTATTGGTCGGACGGGTGGCGAGGTCCTCGGTGATTGGCGTGACCTCCGGCTCGCCGTAGGTGGCCGCGGTGGAGGAGAACACCAGCCGCGGGGTGCCGTGCTCGCGCATCGCGTCCAGCAATCGCAGCGACGTGACCACGTTGCCGTGCCAGTACTTCTGCGGGTTCTCCATGGATTCGCCGACCAGCGACTTGGCCGCGAAGTGCAACACGCCGTCGAACGACTCCGCCAGCAGGCTGCTCGCCGCGGTCGCGATGTCGGCCTCGACGAACTTGCAGCCGTCCGGCACAGCGTCGGCGTGCCCGGTGGACAGGTCGTCGACCACGACGACCTCGTGGCCAGCTTCCACCAGGCGTGCCGCACACACGCTGCCGACGTAGCCTGCACCGCCTGTGACGAGGAGCTTCACCTGCGTACTGCCTTCCGTGGGAGATCTGCTTCAGTCGCCGTGCCCCGGCGAGCGGCGGCGGTCAACCGGTGGTCACCGGTCCCGCCCCGCACCCGCGGAGGGTACCGCCGTGAACAGCCGGGGCGCCGCGAGGTGCTCCCGGGCGAACGCGGCCTGGACGGCGCGCTCGATCTCGGGCCGCTGCGCGGTCGGGACCAGGGCGATCGCGGAACCGCCGAAACCGCCGCCGATCATCCGGGCGCCGAGCGCACCAGCCGCCAGCGCGCTGTCCACCGCGAGATCCAGTTCCCGGCAAGAGACCCGGTAGTCGTCGCGGAGGCTGACGTGCGAGGCCGTGAGCAGGGGGCCGATCTCGGCGTAGCGGCCGCGCCGCAACTCGTCCACTGTGGTCAGAACCCGGTCGTTTTCGGTGACCACGTGCCGGACGAGCGGACGGAGTTCTTCCGGAAGCTTCGGCAGCGCCGCCGACAGTTCCTGCCCCGCCACGTCGCGCAGCGCCTTGACCTCCAGCAGCTCCGCCGCGCGCTCGCAGCCCCGCCGCCGTTCTCCGTAGCCCGATTCGTTGTGCGAGTGCTTCGCGCGGGTGTTGATCACCAGCACCTCGAGGCCGGCGCGGCGGGGGTCGAAGGGGATCTGCTCGCCCGCACCGGAGCGCACGTCGAAGAACAGCACGTGCGCCGCGGTGCAGGACAGGGACGCGGTCTGGTCGAGCAGACCGGTGGGGGCACCGGCGAAGTCGTTCTCCGCCCGCTGCACCAGCCGCGCGATCTCCTCCAGGCCCGGAGCGGCCGGCGTGCCCGGAGCGCGCTGCACCGTGTCCAGCAGTGCCAGCGCCACCGCGCATTCCAGGGCGTGCGAGGACGACAGCCCGGCGCCCGTCGGCACCTCGCCGACGATCATCAGATCTGCGCCGCCAACCGGATACCCCGCGTCGCGGAGCGCCCACGCGACGCCCGCGGGGTAGGCGAGCCAGCCGGTCGGGTCACCTGGCCGCAGCTCGTGGACGGAGGCGACGGTGCCGCGGTGCAGTTGCCCGTCGTTGCCGAGCGTGGCGACGGACAACCGCCCGTCGTCGCGGGGGCGGACGGCGACGGCGGTGCGCTGCGGGAGTGCGAAGGGGAGCACGAACCCGTCGTTGTAGTCGGTGTGCTCACCGATCAGATTGACCCGCCCGGGGGCGGACCAGACTGCGCTCGGCGCGCAGCCGTGTTCCTCGGCGAACAGTGCCGCCGCGCGGTCCGCCGGAGTCACTTCGGGCGCACCATGACCGCGTGCGCGATGCCGACCGGCAGCTCGGTGCTGCCGTTGGCGCCGCGAACCTCGATCGGCTTGTTCGGTCCCACTACCGAGACGATCTCCACCTCGGCGCCCGGCACGACACCGACGTCCTTGAGCTCACACATCAGGTCGGGGTCGAGCTGGACGTGCTCGGCGATGCGGCAGATGATCGCGCGCCCACCGCCGTTGCGGGCGATCTCGTCGACCCGCTGCAGGTCGCCGTCGGCCGGCGGCTCGACGTGGTCCACGCCGAGTTCGTCCAGACCCGGGATCGGGTTGCCGTAGGGCGAGGTGGTGGGGCCACCGAGCAGCTTGACGAGCTTGCGCTCGACGGCTTCGCTCATCACGTGCTCCCAGCGGCACGCTTCATTGTGGACGTGCTCCCATTCGAGACCGATCACGTCGACGAGAAGCCGCTCGGCGAGGCGGTGCTTGCGCATCACGCTGATGGCGCGGGCACGGCCGGCCTTGGTGAGTTCGAGGTGGCGATCTTCGGCGACGGTCAGCAGCCCGTCGCGTTCCATGCGCGCGACGGTCTGGCTCACCGTGGGGCCGCTTTGCTCCAGACGCTCGGCGATCCGGGCCCGGAGCGGCACTACGCCCTCTTCTTCAAGGTCGTAGATGGTGCGGAGGTACATCTCAGTGGTATCGATGAGATCGTTCACGTCGGCTCCCCATTCAGTCCCAACCACGATGCTAGTCGTCCCCGGCGACAGCAGTCAGTGGTCGGGGAGTTGACTTCCAGGATTTCCGACAGACCTCGTCGCCGGGCTACGAAAGGCCGTCATGCATCCTTTGATCAGTGCTGATGATCTCATGGCCGCACTGCGCCAGGAGCCGCACCCGACGCTGCTCGACATCCGTTGGTCGCTGCTCGGACCGCCGGGTCGGCAGGACTACGAGGCGGGCCACCTGCCGGGAGCGGTGTTCGTGGACCTCGACGCCGAACTGGCCGCCCCACCGGGACCGGCGGGGCGGCATCCGCTGCCGGATCCGGCGGCCCTGGAGGGTGTCCTGCGGCGGGCCGGCGTGGACCGCGGTCGGCCCGTGGTGGTCTACGACGCCGACAACGGTTCGGCCGCCGCCCGCGCCTGGTGGTTGCTGCGCTGGGCCGGGCACGAGTCGGTGGCCGTCCTCGACGGCGGCTACGCGGCCTGGACCGCCGAGGGGCGGCCCACCACGACCGAGCAGCCGACACCGCGGGAGGGCGACTTCCGGGTCCGCCCGGGCTCGATGCCGGTGATCGACGCGGACGAGGCCGCGCGGCTGGCCCGGGAGGGCACGCTGCTGGACGCCCGCGCGCCGGAGCGCTACCGGGGCGACGTCGAACCCCTTGACCCGCGGGCTGGGCACATCCCGGGCGCGGTGAACGCCCCGTTCGCCGCGCACGTGGCGGCCGACGGCCGGTGGCGCTCGCCGGAGGACCTGGCGAGGCACTTCGCCGACCTCGGGGTGGGCGGCTCGGGACCGGTCGGCGCTTACTGCGGCTCAGGGGTCACCGCCTGTTCGGTGCTGCTGGCGTTGGAGCACGCCGGGCTGACCGGGCCGGACCGCCCGGCAGCGCTCTACGCCGGGTCGTGGTCGAACTGGTCGGCGGACCCGGACCGGCCGGCCGCGACCGGACCGGAGGCCGGATGAGGAGGTGACGCCGACCAGGCACGTGCTCCAGGCACTGTGTTCGGGGACACAGGCCAGGTAGCGTCCGGGGCATGGGTTCTCAGTGCGCTGTGGTGTGGGACGAGTCGGTGCTCGACTACGACCTCGGCGGTAACCATCCGCTGCATCCCGTCCGCCTGGAGCTGACCATGCGGTTGGCCCGCTCGCTCGGTGTCCTCGATGGGGTTGAGGTCCTCGCACCCGAGCCAGCCTCCGACGCGGACCTGGAGCGGGTGCACCGTCCCGAATACCTGGCGGCGGTGCGTTCCGCCCCGCTGGCGGGGTCGGAGGTCGGCCACGGCCTGGGCACCGACGACAACCCGATCTTCGACCGGATGCACGAAGCGGCCGCGCTCATCGCGGGGGCGTCGATCCAGGCGGCGGAGCAGATCGTGTCGGGCCGGGTCGACCGGGCGGTCAACATCGCAGGCGGCCTGCACCACGCCATGGCCGACCACGCGGCCGGGTTCTGCATCTACAACGACTGCGCGGTGGCCATCGCGTGGATGCTGGCGCAGGGGGTGGAGCGCATCGCCTACCTCGACGTCGACGTGCACCACGGCGACGGGGTACAGGCGGCGTTCTACGACGACCCGCGCGTGCTGACCATCTCGCTGCACCAGCACCCGCTCACGCTGTGGCCGGGGACCGGCTACGCCACCGAGGTCGGCGCCGACGGTGCGGACGGCACCGCGGTCAACATCCCGCTGCCGCCGGGCACCGGGGACGCCGGGTGGCGGCGCGCCTTCCACGCGGTGGTGCCCTCGGTGCTGGAGTCGTTCCGGCCGCAGGTGTTGGTGACCCAGTGCGGGGCGGACGCCCACCGGGAGGACCCGCTGGCCGACCTGTCGATGACCGTCGACGGGCAGCGCGCCACGTACCAGGACCTGCGGGAGCTGGCGGAGCGGTGCGCGGGTGGCAAGTGGCTGGCCCTGGGCGGCGGTGGCTACTCGCTGTTCCGCGTCGTGCCGCGGGCGTGGACGCACCTGCTGGGCACGGTGCTGGACCGCGACATCGACCCGGCGACGACCATCCCGCAGGAGTGGATGTCGCACGCCGTGCGGGTCGCGCACAACGTGCCGCTGCCGACCTCGATGACCGACGGTGCCGACCCGGCGTTCGAGCAGTGGGCCGGGGTGACCACCGCCGAGGTGGACACGTCGATTCGCAAAGCACGGCACGCCGTGTTCCCGTTACACGGTCTCGACCCGGTCGACGCCCGCGACTGAGGAGTCCGAAGTGGACGGTATTGCGCAGGAGCCGGAGCAGGCGCAGGCGGACTACCCGCGGCAGTGGGAGGCCGACGTGGTGCTCTCCGACGGGGGCACCATGCACCTGCGGCCGATCACGCCCGACGACGCCGAGAAGCTGGTCGCCTTCCACGGCAGGCTCAGCGACCGGACCCGGTACTACCGCTACTTCGGTCCGTACCCGCGGATGCCGAAACGCGACGTGGACCGCTTCACGCACGTCGACTACGTCAACCGCGTGGCGCTGGTCGCACTGCTCGGCGACGACATCGTGGCGGTGGGCCGCTATGACCGGCTGGGCGAGCAGAAGTCGGCCGAGGTCGCGTTCGTGGTGGAGGACCAGCACCAGGGCAGGGGCCTGGGCTCGATCCTGCTGGAGCACCTGGCGGCCGCGGCGCGGGAGCGCGGGCTGCGGCGGTTCGTGGCGGAGGTGCTGGCCGAGAACTCGAAGATGGTGCGGGTGTTCCTGGACGCCGGCTACCAGGTGAGCCGGGCCATGGAGGAAGGCGTCGTGCACCTGGAGTTCGACATCGACCCCACCGAGGAGTCGGTGGCGGTGGCCCGTGCCCGGGAGCAGGCCGCCGAGGCCCGCAGCGTGTACAACCTGCTGCGGCCGCGTTCGGTGGCGGTGATCGGCGCGTCCACGGACCGCGCGAAGATCGGCCACGCGGTGCTGACGAACCTGCTCACCGCCGACTTCACCGGCCCCGTCTACCCGGTCAACCCGGAGCACCGCTCGGTGCGCGGCGTGCGAGCCTACGCCTCCGTGCTGGACATCCCGGACGAGGTCGACCTGGCGGTGGTGGCCATCCCCGCCGCCGGGGTGACCGAGGTGCTCGACGCGTGCCTGGCCAAGGGCGTCAAGACGCTGGTGATCGTCAGCTCCGGGTTCAGCGAGACCGGGCCGGCGGGCCGCGAGGTGGAGCGCGAGATGGTCCGGGCGGCGCGGGCGCACGGGATGCGCGTGGTCGGTCCGAACGCGCTCGGCGTGGTCAACACCGACCCGGAGTTCCGGCTCAACGCCAGCCTCGCGCCGCACCTGCCCGGCCGGGGCCGCACCGGGTTCTTCTGCCAGTCCGGTGCGCTGGGTGTGGCGATCCTGGAGACCGCCACCCAGCGGGGGCTGGGGCTGTCGACGTTCGTCTCGGCGGGCAACCGGGCCGATGTGTCCGGCAACGACCTGCTGCAGTACTGGCAGACCGACCCGGCCACCGACGTGGTGCTGCTGTACCTGGAGTCGTTCGGCAACCCGCGCAAGTTCGCACGGCTGGCCCGGCGGCTGGCCCGCACGAAGCCGATCGTGGTGGTGAAGTCGGGCCGCAACGCGGTGCGGCCCGGCCTGGCGGCGACGTCGGTCCAGATCGACGAAACCAGCGTGCAGGCTTTGTTCGAACAGTCCGGCGTGATCCGCGTCGAGTCGGTGGCGCAGATGTTCGACACCGCGTTGCTGCTGGCGCACCAGCCGCTGCCACCGGGCGAACGGGTGGCGATCGTGGGCAACTCCTCGGCACTGGGCATGATCGCCGCGGACGTCGCGCAGGCGCAGTCGCTCAAGCTGGCCGGTGACCCGGTGGACGTGGGGGCGTCCGCGGGGCCGGAGGAGTTCGCGGCCGCAGTGCGCGACGCGGCGCTGCGCGAGGACGTCGACGCGCTGGTGACCGTGTTCGCGCCCCCGGTTGCCGTTCCCGGCGCCGCGTACGCGCGTGCGATGCGCGAAGCCCTGCAGGAGGCCGACGTCGCCCGCTCGAAGCCGGTGGTGACCACGTTCCTGGCCGCGGAAGGCGTGCCCGACGAGCTCGTGGTGCCCGGTCCGGACGGCACCGCAGGCAAGGGCTCGGTGCCGTCGTACCCGAGCCCCGAGCGGGCGGTGCTGGCGCTGGCCCGCGTGACCCGGTACGCACAGTGGCGTGCCGCGCCGAAGGGCCACTTCGTGCGCCCGCAGGGGGTCGACGCGGATCGCGCGAGGTCCCTGGTCGAAAACTGGCTGGCGGCGGACGTCACCGGGCTCACCGACGACCAGGCCGTGGAGCTGCTCGGCTGCTACGGCATCTCGGTGGTGCCGTTCCGGCAGGTCGACGGGGTGGAGCAGGCCGTGGCCGCGGCCGTGGAGCTGGGCTACCCGGTGGCGTTGAAGGCGGTGAGCGACACGTTGCGGCACCGCAGCGACCTGGTGGGCGTCCGGCTGGGGCTGGGCACCGAGGACGCGGTGCGGGCGGCGTACGCCGACATGCGTCGTGTCTCCGGGCTCGATGCGGTCTACGTGCAGCGCATGGCTCCGCCGGGCACCTCGTGCGTCATCGACCTGACCGACGACCCGTCGTTCGGCACGCTGGTCTCGTTCGGGCTGTCCGGGGTGGCGAGCGAACTGCTGGGGGACAAGGCATACCGGGCACTGCCGCTGTCCGATGTGGACGTGTCGGCGCTGGTGCGCGCGCCGCGGGCCGCGCCGCTGCTGACCGGGTACCGCGGTGCGGAGCCGGCGAACCTCGCTGCCCTGGAGGACTTGGTGCTGCGGGTGGCGACGCTGGCCGAGGACCTGCCGGAGGTGCGCGAGCTCGCGCTGCAGCCGGTGCTCGCCTCGCCGACGGGCGCCAGCGTCACCGGTGCCAGGGTGGCGATCGGGGCGTCCCCGGCGGCGCTGGACGCGGGGCCACGCCGGTTGCGTTGACCTCGGGCTGTCCTGAAACTGCATCGTTTCGTTAATCTTGCGCCGTGGCCCACGACGCAGCCGACCGACCCGCAACCGAGCCGCGCTCGACCGTCCTCGGCCTGGTGGCCGCGGGACCGCACCGCATCAAGGTGCGCGCCGCGGCGCAAGAAGACCCGGCCAGCCCGGTGGTCGTCCTGCTCCCGGCGATGGGCGTGCCCGCCCGTTACTACCGCCCGTTCGTCGCCGACCTGCACGCGCAGGGGTTGTCGGTGGTGACCTTCGACATGCGCGGCCAGGGCGAGAGCACCCCACCGGCGGCGCGGGGCGTGCGGTACGGCTACCAGAGCCTCATCGACGACGTGGACGCCGTCCTCGACCTCGTGGCGTCGTTGCACCCGCAGGCGCCGCGCTTCCTGCTCGGCCACAGCCTCGGCGGGCAGATCGCGCTGCTGCACGCGGCCAGCCACCCGGGGCGGGTGCAGGGCATCGTCCTGGTGGCATCCGGTTCGGTGTGGTTCCGCAGCTTCACCGGTGTGCACCGGCTGCGGATACTGCTCGGCACGCAACTGGTGGCCGCGCTGTCCACGCTGTTCGGCTACTGGCCGGGACACCGGCTCGGCTTCGGCGGCCGCCAGGCCGTCGACCTGATGCAGGACTGGGCCCGCCAGGCCCGCACCGGTCGCTACCGGTTGAACGGATCGGCGACCGACTACGAGGCCGCGCTGCGGACGGTGCGGCAGCCGCTGCTGACCGTCAGCGTCTCCGGCGACAAGCTGGCCCCGCGGTCCTCAGTGGATCACCTGGCGGGCAAGGCGGAACTCGCGCCGCGGACCGCCCGGCACTACTCCCGGTCGGCTGCCGGGGCGGCCAGCCTCGGGCACTTCAGCTGGGTGCGCAACGGCGGCGAGCTGTCCCGCTGGATCCGGGACTGGATCGCCGCGATCGCGCCCAACGCCGCCAGCTGGACGACCAGCGCGCCGAAGTAGCCGAGGCCGGTGTCCCCAACGAGGGAGAAGGAACCGAGCGTCATCGCGTTCGCCGTCCACATTGGAAGATGCAGGGCAGCGCCGATCCGCGCGGCGAGCATCAGCAGGTGCGCGCGCACTCGCCGACGGCGAGCGGCACCCACTGCGGCCGGCCCTGCGGTGCGTCCGGGACGGCCGTGGTCTGCGGTGTGGACGGGACGGTTGTCGACATTCCTCGGCAACTCCATCGCACGGGGCAGCAGCCCGACGAACCACGCAACCCGCGCAGGTCGCCAGCGGTTCCGAATTGTGGGAAAGGTGTGGATGCTTCGGCGGCGGGTTCTGCGCAACCACTCAGCGCGGCAGCTCCGTCCAGAGGGCATGAGACGCCTACACACCACAGTGGGCGCAGCGGCTCTGCTCCTCGCCCTGTCCGCCTGCGCCCAGCCAGCCAGTGATGACGTCGGTTTCGGTGGCCAGCCCCCCGCACCCCCGGGACCGGTCCAACCGAAACCCGAACAGGAACGCACCCCGGTCGCCGAGTCGGCGCTGGACACGTCGCGACTGCCGAAGGGCTATCCAAAGAAGGTCTGGACGCAGGACGGCGGCACCGTCGTCGTGGCCACCGGCCAGGAAGGAGGCTGCAGCAAGGTTCGCGCCGAGGTGGCCGAGCAGACCGTCGACCACGTCAAGGTCGTGTTCGTCGAGGAAACCCCGGAGCCGCCGGGCATCTGCACCATGGACCTGCGCTACCCGCCGGTGGCCGTGCGGCTCGACGCGCCGCTGGACGCGCGCAAGGTCGTGCTGGAACAGCGGGACGTCAAGGTTCCGCGCTGAGTGCGCACCGCGGCACTGCTGATCGCTGAGGAAACCCGGTAACCACGAGCTGTTGTCGATACCGCCGACAATCGCGTCGCGCGGACCCGACGGGTCCGCGGATGCGTCACCACGCCGTGCTCCCGCAGGAGGTGGGGCTCCTGCGGGAGTTCAGGCATGTCACCGGGCGAACGTGATCTGCAGCGTGGGTTTGGTGGCGTCGGCGAAGAAGTCGTTGCCCTTGTCGTCGACGACGACGAAGGCCGGGAAGTCCTCGACCTCGATGCGCCAGACGGCCTCCATGCCCAGCTCGGGGTACTCCAGCACCTCGACCTTGCGGATGCAGTCCTGGGCCAGCCGGGCGGCGGGCCCGCCGATGGAACCGAGGTAGAACCCGCCGTGGGTGCGGCACGACTCGGTCACCTTGGCGGAGCGGTTGCCCTTGGCCAGCATGACCAGCGAGCCGCCTGCGGCCTGGAACTGCTCGACGTAGGCGTCCATGCGGCCGGCGGTGGTGGGGCCGAAGGATCCGGAGGCGTAGCCCTCCGGGGTCTTGGCCGGCCCCGCGTAGTACACCGGGTGGTTGCGCAGGTAGTCGGGCATCGGTTCGCCGGCGTCGAGCCGCTCGGCGATCTTGGCGTGCGCGATGTCGCGCGCCACCACCAGCGGGCCGGTCAGCGACACCCGGGTCTTGACCGGCAGCTTGGACAGCTCGGCGCGGATCTCGTCCATCGGCTGGTTCAGGTCGATCTTGACGACCTCGTCGGAGAGCTGCTCGTCGACCACGTCCGGCAGGTAGCGGGCCGGGTCGCGCTCCAGCTGCTCCAGGAACACGCCCTCCGGGGTGATCTTGGCCTTGGCCTGCCGGTCGGCGGAGCAGGACACCGCGACCCCGACCGGGAGCGACGCGCCGTGCCGTGGCAGCCGGATCACCCGCACGTCGTGGCAGAAGTACTTGCCGCCGAACTGCGCGCCGATGCCGAACTGGCGGGTCATCGCCAGCACCTGCTGCTCCATCTCGACATCACGCAGCGCGTGCCCGGACGGTGAGCCCGCGCGCGGCAGCTCGTCGAGGTAGCGGGCGGAGGCCAGCTTGGCGACCTTGAGGTTGAACTCGGCGGACATGCCACCGACCACGATCGCCAGGTGGTAGGGCGGGCAGGCCGCGGTGCCCAGCGACCGCAGCTTCTCCTCCAGGAACCGCGCGAGCCGCGTCGGGTTCAGCAGCGCCTTGGTCTCCTGGTACAGGAAGGTCTTGTTGGCGCTGCCGCCGCCCTTGGCCAGGAACAGGAACTCGTAGTGCGGATCGGTGCCGGCCTTGTTGTAGAGCTCGATCTGCGCCGGGAGGTTGGTGCCGGTGTTGCGCTCGTCCCAGAAGGTCAGCGGCGCCATCTGCGAGTACCGCAGGTTGAGTTCCTGGTATGCGTCGAACACACCACGCGCCAGCGCCTCCTCGTCGCGGCCTCCGGTGAGCACCGTTTCGGTGCGCTTGCCGATGATGATCGCGGTGCCGGTGTCCTGGCACATCGGCAGCACACCGCCGGCGGACACGCACGCGTTGCGCAACAGATCGGTGGCCACGAACCGGTCGTTCGGGCTGGCCTCCGGGTCGTCGATGATCGCGCGCAGCTGCGCCAGGTGGGACGGCCGCAGCAGGTGCTGAATGTCCTTGATCGCCTCGGTGGCCAGTGCGGTCAGCGTGGTCGGCTCGACTTCGAGGAATCTCCGCCCGGCTGCCTCGATGACCCGGATTCCTTCGGTGGTCACCAGGCGGTAGTCGGTGTTGTCGGGGCCGAGGGGGAGCACCTCGGTGAAATCGAACGTGGTGGTCACGTCGCGGCTCCTTTGCGCGCGTTCGGGTACGCGATGCCCCATGAAACCGCGTGGTGGATCAGCACGTTCATGGGGGTGGGCCAGATGTGACGAGCACCGATCCGGGCAGGTGCTGGCCGAGCGGAGCCGCACCTGCGAGGCTGGCGAACCGACACCCGAGGAGCCGAGTGACGGAGGTCACCGTGGCGATGGCAGATCGCAGCAAGGCGCTGGGCCGCCTGGCCAACCTTCGCGACCTGGGCGGCCAGCCCACCGGAGACGGCGCGTGGACCAGGGCGGGCGTGGTATACCGCAGCGATGCGCCGCGTGCTGGCGACCGGTCCCCGGACGGCGTGCCGCAGTGGCCACCGAGGCTCGTGGTGGACCTGCGTGACACGGCGGAGGTCGGTGACCAGGAGCATCCCCTGGCGACGGTCACGGAGGTGCAGCGGGTGCCGCTGCTGGAGGACATCGACCAGGCCGACCTGGACGTCGACGAGGACGCGCACGAGCTGACCCAGCTCTACCAGTCGATCCTGCAGGGCGCACCGAAGAAGCTGGTCGAGGTGTTCCGGCTGGTGCTGGACGCGGACGGGCCGGTGCTCATCCACTGCGCGGCCGGCAAGGACCGCACCGGGGTGACGTCGGCGCTGCTGCTGGGTGCGGTCGGGGTGTGCCGGGACGCGATCGTGGCGGACTACGTTCGCACGGACCGCAACATGTACCGGGTGCTGCAGCGCCTGGAAGTGGCCCCGGCTCTCCCGCCGGGCGTGGACGAGGACATGGTGGAGGGGCTCATGTCCACGCCCACGGAAGCGATCGAAAGCGTCCTGAGCACCTTCGAGGCCCACGAGGGCGGAGCGGCGGGCTGGCTGCGGGCCCATGGCGTGACGGAGGACGAGCTGACCCGCTGGCGCCGGAGGTTCACCGAAGAACCCTGATGGGATCTACCGGGTCGGCTGGAACACCGAGCTGGGTCGAGAGGCCGGACCCGTCCGGACGACGACCCCGGCCTCCCGGAGAACGCGGTGCGAACACCGCGAAGCACCAACCCCGGGACCAGAAAGGCTGACTCCAGCAGCGCGCAGGGTCAACGAGCCAACCGGGTGGAAAACCATCGACCCGCGCAGCCGCCCGCTCAGCTCGCGTAGGCGCGCAGGCGGTCGGCGCGATCGCCGTGCCGGAGCTTGGACATGACCTCGCGCTCGATCTGCCGAACCCGCTCGCGGGACAGGCCGAACGCCTTACCGATCTGGTCCAGCGTGCGCGGCTGGCCGTCGTCGAGGCCGTAGCGCATGCGGATCACCGCCTGCTCCCGCTCCTCGAGGGTGGCCAGCACCCGGCGCAGGTCGTCCTGCAGGAACCCGGAGATCACCGCGTTCTCGGCGTCGGCGGATTCGGCGTCCTCGATGAAGTCGCCGAGCGGGGCGTCCTCCTCGGCGCCGACCGGCATGTCCAGGCTGACCGGGTCGCGGGAGTGGTCCATCAGGTCGAGGATCTTCTCCACCGGGATGCCGGCCTCCTCGGACAGCTCCTCGTCGGTGGCCTCCCGGCCCAGCTTCTGGTGCAGGTCACGCTTGATCCGGGCCAGCTTGTTGACCTGCTCGACGAGGTGGACGGGCAGGCGGATGGTCCGGCTCTGGTCGGCCATGCCGCGGGTGATGGCCTGGCGGATCCACCAGGTGGCGTAAGTGGAGAACTTGAAGCCCTTGGTGTAGTCGAACTTCTCCACCGCGCGGATCAGGCCGAGGTTGCCCTCCTGGATGAGGTCCAGCAGCGGCATGCCGCGGCCGGTGTAGCGCTTGGCGAGGCTGACCACCAGGCGAAGGTTGGCCTCCATCAGGTGGTTTTTGGCCTCGCGGCCGTCCCGGACCACGGCGTTGAGGTCCGCGCGCCGCTCCGGGGAGAGGTCCTCGCTGGTCTCCAGCAGGTGCTTGGCGAAGACCCCGGCCTCGATGCGTTTGGCGAGGTCGACCTCCTCCTGAGCGGTGAGCAGCGCGGTGCGCCCGATGCCGTTGAGATAGACGCGAACCAGGTCCGCCGATGGGCCCTGGGTGTCGAGCTCCTCGGCGATGGGGGCGTCTGGCTTGGTGGTCTGCGGGACGGTCATTGAGCTCCCTCCCTGGCGGGCTGGCTTGGCGGGCGCGAATTCACACTGCGCGCCGTTGCGTGGTGTGCAGGACGCGTACGCTCGGTGGTACGAGCGGCACGTCGCCGACTCCTTGGGCGATGTCGCCACCGCCGCGACTCGGGGGTCACGGCCGCTGTCGGCATGCCTGTCGAAGCTTCGTTACCCGGAAAACGACCGGCGCGCCGAATTCGTTCCCGGGTTTCTCGATGGGAGACGTCGCGGCCGTCACACCTGTTGCGCCGCCAAGCCTGAGAATTCGCTGAGAGCACCCGTTACATTCAAACCTCCACCAAAAGTGTGAATGGTCCGTCGTTGACGCTCTCCACCGCCATCATCGCGCCGAAGACCCCGGTGGCCACCCGCGCGCCGCGCTCACGCAGCGCGTCCACCACCGCGTCGACCAGCGGTTCCGCCTGCTCGGGGCGGGCCGCCTCGGTAAACGACGGGCGGCGGCCCTTGCGGGTCGAGCCGTAGAGCGTGAACTGACTGACCACCAGCAGCGGAGCCCCCGTGGTGGCGCAGGACTCCTCGTCGCGAAGCGCCCGGATCTCGTGAAGTTTCCGGGCCATTTTGGCGACTTCGGCCGGACCGTCGGAATGCGTCACACCCAACAGCACCAACAGGCCGGGCTCTTCGATCTTGCCGACCACGACGCCGTCGACAGTTACTGAGGCCCGAGTGACCCTGGTGACGATTGCTCTCATCGGGCCTCACCGGTCCATTCCGCCGGAACGACCATTCCGTGCCGGATCAGTTCGCGCACCACCGGGATGGCGGCCGCGGACAACTCCTCGACGTTTTCCCCGTACCCCACGGCGAGCAGTTCCAGGAGTTCGCCCAGCGGCAGCGCGCCCCGGAACCCGGCGAGTAGGCGGACGCCGAGCTCGTCGACCTCGTGCTGCCAGCCGGGCCCGTCGGTGCGGTGCAGCCGGTGCACCACCGGGCTCCAGCCCTCGTCCCCGGGGGCGGAGACCTCCTCCAGTACCGTGCTGTCGGCCGTCACAAGGCGGGCGCGCAGCAGCGCCTCGGCGGAGCCGTGCGCGCGCAGCCAGTCCACCCGGCGCAGCCACTGGTCGGACTCCGGTCCCAGCGGGTCATCGTAGGCGTGCCGCAGGTCCTCGCAGACCACTTCGCCACGGGCGTCGGTGCGGCGCAACGTGACGAACCCGAAGCCGATACCGATCACGTCGTTGGCCTCGAACCAGTCCAACCACTCGGTGGCCTTGCGCATTCCGATCTCGGACCGCGGGTCGTAGCCGGCGTCGCGCAGCCAGGTACCCACGTAGAGCTCGGGGTCGGCCACGTCGCGCTGCACGAACCAGGCGTCGACGCCCACGCCCGGCGGCAACCACCCGCTGACCCGGTCCTGCCAGTCCTCGCCGTCACGGTGCACCCAGGAGGCCAGCAGCTGGCCGGTGCCGCCATCATTGAGGAACGCGGGCAGCTGGCGCACGACGAGCGCGCTGGCGTCGTCCCCGGCCAGGCCGGAGTCGCGGTACACGAAGTCGGTGCGGGGCGGGCCGACCACGAACGGCGGGTTGCACACCACCAGGTCGAACCGGCGGCCCCGCACCGGATCGAACCACTCGCCCTCGGCCAGCTCCACGTCCACGCGGTTGAGCCGGAACGTCGCCTCGGCCAGGGCCAGCGCGCGCTTGGAGACGTCGGTCGCGGTGATGCGTTGCGCGTGGGTGCTTGCGTGCAGGGCCTGCACACCGCATCCGGTGCCCAGGTCGAGCACCGAACCCACCGGGCGCCGCGAGGTTGCCCGGACGAGGCTCAGCGAGGCGTGGCCGACGCCGAGCACGTGGTCGGTGGCGACCGGGCGCCCGCCGCGCAACTCCGAGTCCAGGTCGGAGACCACCCACCACGACTGGTCCCCCACACCGTGCGGACGCACGTCGAGCCCGGCGCGCAGCTGGTCACCATCGGGCACGACCAGCCCGGCGTCGAGTGCCTCGGCCAGCGGCAGGGGAGCCAGCGCGGCTTCGACGGCGCTGCGCGGCTCGGTCAGACCCAGCAGGAACAGCCGGACGAGAGTGCCGAGGGCGCCCGCGTCGGCGGTCGCGCGCAGCGCCGGGACGGGCTCGCCGCGCCCGAGCGCGCCATGCGCCGCGGGGCCGAGCAGGTCGACGACGCCGTCGGCGTCGTACCCGGCGGCCTCGAACGCCTCGCGAAGTCGGTCGATGCGGTCATGGGACAGATCTGGAATCACACCTCCGATCCTCACAGACCGCTGTTCGAGCAGCGCCCGCGGACCGCACCTCAGGGCGCACGGCAGCGCACGGAACCCTCCGCCCTGTCCACGGCGCGGTGCTCAACGTAGACGTCATTCTCGGTGCGGGGCTCAGCTGCGTTGTAGTTCCTCGCGAGCCACGCGGCGGGCGATTTCTTCGACCTCAGCCGGCGTGATGCTCCTGGAGTCATTCCTGTGCACCGCCTGAGTGAGAAGCCGTCGAACGAGTGCGGAGGTGGGAATGTGCTCGGCGGCTGCCTGACGCCGCAAATCGGCGTCGAGGAACCGGCTGATGCGCAGGTGGAGCGACACGTCTAAGGCGGCGGCGTTTTCGGCCACCTCGGCTTCAATCGCTTCGTCCTAAAGACACGTTGCGGGTTGTTTCCCTGGCAGGTCAGAGGTCATCCGGCAACGCCTACGAAGTCCGAAAGAGTTCGCAGGTCCCGCTTGATGCTGCTGGAACGGCCCTGGCAGGAGGCGCTGCGGCTCGATCCGCAGAGCGTCAGCGACTTCGATGATCGTGGAGAGCCGATCGAGGTCTCTCGACCCGCGCTCGATCTGAGACAGCCATTCCTCGCTCTTGCCAAGCAGCCCCGACAGGACTGCTTGGCTATAGCCCCGCCTTCGGCGGTAGTACGCGATGCGTTCACCAACCGTCGCGTCATCCTGTAGCCGCATATCGCCAGCGTAGACTTATGGAAACAGAAACGAGACAGCGGCACTACTGGCGGCCAACCGGATCCCGTACGAGAGCACAGGAATTCGACACGCGTTTGACGGGCGCAGATGGGACGGCTTGCCGGACCACACCTCGGTCTGCGGAAAACCAGTGAAACTGTCCGACGCAGCGAGACAGAGTGGATCACGTATCCAACTGTCTCGAATGTAACGAGACTCTCAAGGCACGGAATGCCTGAACTTCAGCATCGGTGGCCTGATGGCAGCCTGGTGGAGCCTCACCCAGATTGCCGACTGCTCTGGGAAAGCAGGATTCATCGGGTTCCAGTGGTCCAGGACAGACAAATTCATCTGCTGTGTGCGGTATCCCCGGACGGTGATGCAGACCCGGCTCGATGCCGGAGCCCCTCTTGCCGCAATACCCGGCATCGAGTCGTGCGGCCGGGCTGGTGTGCCCCCCGACACGCCAGCCCGGCCGCTTCCAAGAGAGGAGCTGAACACGAGAGCACCGCCACACGACCGCGCCCTTCACCGGGAAGCGGATGGTCTCAGGCCGCGGCGGCGGCGCCGGGGCTCTGGTAGCGGTCGACGTACTCCTGGTTGGACAGCTCGGCGATGGCGTACATGATCTCGTCGGTGATCGACCGCAGCACCGGCAGCGAACTTTCCATCCCCGCGTAGCGGGAAAAGTCCAGGGGATCGCCGAAGCGCACCGTCACCGGGTGCAGTCGGGGGATCTTCGTACCACGCGGCTGCAGCTTGTCGGTGCCGATCAGGCCCACCGGCACCACGGGCGCACCGGTGCTCAGCGCCAGCCGCGCGACGCCGGTGCGGCCCCGGTACAACCGGCCGTCGGGGGAGCGGGTGCCCTCGGGGTGGATGCCGAAGGCGCCGCCTTCGCGCAGCACCTTCTCGGCGCTGTCCAGCGCCTCCTTCGCGGCGCGCCCGCGCCCGCGCTCCACCGGGATCGCACCGAGCGAGCCGAACAGCCACCTGGTGAACGCGCCCTTGGCCCCGGTGCCCTGGAAGTACTCGGCCTTGGCGAGGAAGGCCACCGGCCGCGGCAGTACCAGCGGGACGATGAAGCTGTCGAGCACCGCGAGGTGGTTCGGGGCCAGGATCACCGGACCGGTCGCCGGCACCTTCTCGGCCCCGACCACGGTCGGCCGGTAGACGGTCCGAGCCAGCGCCCCCACGACCCGTTTGCTCACCTGGTACAGCATTCACCCTCCCGAACCGTCGATCCCGGACGAATCTAACCCGGCCGCGTTTCGCGCGTGCGTCCCGGCGGTCACCCCTGTGGTTCCTTCGCGTCGACCGGGTCGCCCCGGGTGCGGCGACCCGGGCCCAGGGTGTCGCCGACGCCGTCCGGGTGGGAGCATGGCAGGTGGAGGTAGCGTCGTGGACAGCTCACATCGTGACGACACCCCGGTTCTGATCACCGAGGCCCAGCCGTCATTGGACGATCAGCAGGCGATGCGTCGCCGCAGGTACGCGATCATGATGGCCAGCCGGGTCCCGTGCCTGGTGGCTGCGGCGGTGGTGTTCCAGGTGTGGCAGTTGTGGTGGTTGTCACTGGTCATTCTGGCGATCTCCATCCCGCTGCCCTGGATGGCCGTGCTCATCGCGAACGACCGCCCCGCCCGCAAGCGCGAGAAGGTGCACTGGTTCCGCCGGTCGCACCGGGCCCTGGAAGCCCGCAACCACCAGGTCATCGAGGGTGCCTGAATCCGAGGCCCGCGGTTGGCACGTCGACGGTTGCGGACGTGCGCATGAGTGGTGCGGCATCATGGGGGCATGAGCACGATGACGCTGCCGGAGACCGACACCCGGAACGAGACCACTGACCAGACCAGTGACAACCGTCCGGAGCTGTTCCACTACGTGCAGAAGGACAAGGTCGCCGAGAGCGCGGTCATGGGAACGTACGTGGTGGCCCTGTGCGGTGAGGTGTTCCCCGTCACCAGGGCGCCGAAGCCCGGCTCCCCGGTGTGCCCGGAGTGCAAGGAGATCTTCGACTCCCTGCCGCCCGGCCAGGACTGACGACCGGCGACGCACCAGCGCGGGAGCTCAGCTTCCGCGCTGTTCGGCTTGTTCGTCCACCCGCTCCGGTAGCGGCGTGCCGTTCGGTGCACGGGGGGCCTCCTTCGGCGTGTCCTGGACCTGGCCGTTGCGCCACGCCCGGTAGCCCTCCTCGGTGTGCATCCGCTGGGCCAGGCGCTTCATCTCCAGCCGTCGCCACCGGCGCCGCTCCCGGCGGGTCATCTTGGCCGGGTACATCTCCTGGATGGCGTTGTTGAACTGCGCCCCCATGATGATCGCCAGCCCGATGAAGAACGCAAACAGCAGGAACCAGATCGGCGTGGCCAGCGCGCCGTAGGTGTAGCCGGTGCTGGTCACCCACGTCAGGTAGACGCGCAGGCCGATGCTGGCGCACAGGAAGATCACCATCGCCAGCAGCGCCCCGGGTAGGCCACGGTGCCATGGCAGCTTCCGCGGCAGCGACACCTTGTACAGCGTGGCCAGCGCCAGCACCAGCCCGATCGCCGCCGCCGGGTAGTAGAACGCCTGGATCAGCCAGGCGATGTCGTCCTGGTAGTCCCGCGGGAAGAACGAAACCAGCCAGTCCGGGCCGATTGCGATGATCGGCAGCCCGACCACCGCGAGCACCAGACACACCAGGTACAGCAGCAGTGCGAAGATCCGCTGCCACACGCTGTTGCGCACCAGGTACTGGTTGTAGGCCAGGGTGATCGAGTCCACCAGCGACGCCAGCGCCGACGAGCCCGCCCACAGCGACAGCAGGAAACCGAGCGAGACGATCTCGCTGCGCCCCCTGGTGAGGATGTCGGCCACGGTCGGCCCGATGATCTGGTCCACCACGTTGGCGGTGAACACGGTCCGCGAGAACGCCAGGATCTTGTCGTGCACCGCGTCGACGACCTCGGGACCGAACCAGTCGCCGAGGAAGCCCACGCTGCCCAGCAGCCCGAGCAGCAGCGGCGGCATGGACAGCGTCTGCCAGAACGCGGCCGCGGCCGACTCCGAAAAAATGTTGTCCCACCATGCCTTGTCCAGCGTGCGCAGGATCAGGCGCAGTGGTCCTCGTCGCACCGGTGCGTCCCGTGGTGCGGCGGTTGCACTGTGCCCCCGGCGTTCTGGCGGACTCGGCGAACCCATGACACCCATAAGGATGCTGCATCGGCTGCTCCGGTGAGCGTCGGCCCGGGAAAACCGGAGTGTCGGTCGGCTCTGCTCCGGCCGAACCCGGATTGATTGCGGCGCGGAGGTAAGCTGCACGGCGGCCCGCAGCCGAGTCGATCGACATGTGCGCGCGGGCAGTCACAGGGCTGTGCAATGGGGCGCCCTCATCGTCCGGTAGGGGAGACAGAGGAAGGAGCGGCGAGCCGGCGTGTCCGAAGCGCAACTCGACCAGTCCGTTTCCGTGCTCAGCGACCCCTCACAGGCCCCTTCCCGACCACTGCGCGCCTGGCAGCGGCGAGCCCTCACCAAGTACCTGTCGACGAAGCCGCAGGACTTCCTGGCGGTCGCGACGCCCGGCGCGGGCAAGACCACCTTCGGCCTGCGGGTGGCGGCCGAACTACTGGCCGACCGCACCGTCGAGGCGGTGACGGTGGTCGCGCCGACCGAGCACCTCAAGCACCAGTGGGCACTGGCCGCCGGTGGCGCGGGCATCCCGCTGGACTCGAACTTCCGCAACAGCGACGGCATCACCTCCAGCGACTACCGCGGCGTCGTGGTGACCTACGCGCAGGTGGCCGCGCACCCGGCGCTGCACCGGGTGCGCACCGAGCGACGCAAGACGCTGGTGATCCTCGACGAGGTGCACCACGCGGGTGACACGAAGTCCTGGGGGGACGCGATCCGCGAGGCGTTCACCCCGGCGGTGCGGCGGCTGGCGCTGACCGGTACGCCGTTCCGCAGCGACGACTCGCCCATTCCGTTCATCAACTACGAACCCGACGCCGACGGCGCGCTGCGCAGCCGCCCGGACCACTCCTACGGTTACTCCGACGCCCTCGCCGACGGCGTGGTGCGTCCGGTGCTGTTCCTCGCCTACTCGGGCGAGGCCCGCTGGCGCACCAGCGCCGGGGACGAGTACAGCGCCCGCCTCGGCGAGCCGCTGACCGCCGAGCAGACGGCCCGGGCCTGGCGCACCGCCCTCGACCCGTCGGGGGACTGGATCCCGGCCGTGCTGCAGGCCGCCGACACGCGGCTGACGCAGCTGCGCAGCGGTGGGATGCCGGACGCCGGCGGGCTGGTCATCGCCACCGACCACGTGACCGCCAAGGCGTACGCCAAGACCCTGCAGAGCATCACCGGCACCGAGCCGACCGTGGTGCTCTCCGACGATCCGCAGGCGTCCGGCCGGATCGCCGAGTTCGCCGAGTCCGACGACCGCTGGATGGTCGCGGTCCGGATGGTCAGCGAGGGCGTGGACGTGCCGCGGCTGGCGGTCGGCGTTTACGCCACCAGCGCCTCGACACCGCTGTTCTTCGCGCAGGCGGTGGGCCGGTTCGTGCGGTCCCGGCGGCCGGGCGAGACGGCCAGCATCTTCCTGCCCAGCGTGCCCGTGCTGCTGGAGCTGGCCAGCCAGCTGGAGGCGCAGCGCGACCACGTGCTGGGCAAGCCGCACCGGGAGAAGGACGGCTGGGACGACGAACTGCTGGCCGAGGCCAACCGCAGGCGCGACGAGCCCGGTGAGGAGGAGAAGGCGTTCACCTCCCTCGGCGCGGAAGCCGAGCTGGACCAGGTCATCTACGACGGCTCGTCGTTCGGCACGGCCGCCTTCAGCACCACCGAGGAGGAGCAGGAGTACCTGGGGCTGCCGGGGCTGCTGGAGCCCGACCAGGTGCGGGCCCTGCTGCGGCAGCGGCAGGAGCAGCAGCTGGTGGACGTCGCCAAGCGGGAGGCCGAAGCGAAGGCCGCCAAGGCCGCCGAGCAGGCCCAGCAGCGGGCCCGGCCGCAGACCGTGCAGGAGCGGCTGCAGAAGCTCCGCAAGGAGCTGAACACCCTGGTCTCCCTGCACCACCACCGGACCCGCAAGCCGCACGGCAAGATCTACAACGAGCTGCAGCGTGTCTGCGGCGGACCGCCGACGGCGATGGCCACGGTCGAACAGCTGGAGGAGCGCATCGCCACCATCCGCTCCTGGTGACCGCGTCGGCGCCGCTGAGCGCCGTGCACGGGCTTCGCCGGACAAAGAAAGGGGCCCCGCAGAAGCGAGTTCTGCGGGGCCCGGTGTGTCTGGCGGGCGCTTACTCCTCGTCCTGCTGCAGGTCGGCGTGCACCTCGCGCAGTCCGGCCTCGTAGGCCCGGGCGTGGTGCCCGCAGAACAGTAGCTCGCCACCGGACGGCAGTACGGCGCGAAGCTTGGCAGCGGCCCCGCAGCGGTCGCAGCGGTCGGCGGCGGTCAGCTCGGGGCGGGTGAGCGTTCCCGGCATCGTGATCTCCCTCCGTCCCGGCGCCGGAATTCTCCGACGCCCTCGATCCGGCTACGACCACCGGTGGCCCGCTGGCTGCTGGGTCGGTGCTCGTTGGCTCCACTCTTGCAGACGCTCGGGGCATAGTCAGTGTTCCCGCGCCGGGTCGCGACGGTCGTCACCATGAAGTACCCGGTTGCAGCAGCAATGTGCGCGGAGCGTGATCAACACGGCGAAACCCGTTGTGACAAGGGAAAACAGGTCCTCGCTCGGCTGCTCGGGTGATCCCGCGGACGATCAGGTGCCGGAAATGCGGTGGTTCAGATCACAAAACGCGAGTCCGTGCGGCAGCGCCATTTCCGCTGCGGGCGAACAAGAATTCCCACCAGACGGACGGGTTTTCCGGCATCCCACGCCGATGTCGACGTCACCACGCGTGCGCAGTCCAGCGCGCAGCGGAATCGAGCGGAACGACCCGCAGCCCGCGCACGGCAATGCCGCCGACCCGAGGGCGCGGGCCGACGGCATCGCCTTGCGTTTCAGTCAGTCCAGGTAGTCGCGCAGCACCTGGGACCGCGACGGGTGGCGCAGCTTCGACATCGTCTTGGACTCGATCTGGCGGATCCGCTCCCGGGTCACGCCGTAGACCTGGCCGATCTCGTCCAGCGTGCGCGGCTGGCCGTCGGTGAGCCCGAACCGCAGCCGGACCACGCCCGCCTCGCGCTCGGACAGCGTCGCCAACACCGACTGGAGCTGGTCCTGCAGCAGCGTGAACGACACCGCGTCCACCGCGACGACCGCCTCGGAGTCCTCGATGAAGTCGCCGAGCTGGCTGTCGCCCTCGTCGCCGATGGTCTGGTCCAGGGAGATGGGTTCCCGGGCGTACTGCTGGATCTCCAGCACCTTCTCCGGGGTGATGTCCATTTCCTTGGCGAGCTCCTCCGGCGTGGGCTCGCGACCGAGGTCCTGCAGCAGCTCACGCTGGATGCGGCCGAGCTTGTTGATCACCTCGACCATGTGCACCGGGATGCGGATGGTGCGGGCCTGGTCGGCCATGGCGCGGGTGATGGCCTGGCGGATCCACCAGGTGGCGTAGGTGGAGAACTTGTAGCCCTTGGTGTAGTCGAACTTCTCCACCGCGCGGATCAGGCCGAGGTTGCCCTCCTGGATGAGGTCCAGGAACGCCATGCCGCGGCCGGTGTAGCGCTTGGCGAGGCTGACCACCAGACGGAGGTTGGCCTCCAGCAGGTGGTTCTTGGCGCGTTCGCCGTCCCGCACGATCCAGCGCAGGTCGCGCCGCAACTGCGTGGGGACCTCCTCGCCGGACTCCTCGATCTGCCGCAGCCGCTCCGCGCCGTAGAGCCCGGCCTCGATGCGCTTGGCGAGCTCCACCTCCTCCTCGGCGTTGAGCAGTGCGACCTTGCCGATCTGCTTCAGGTAGGCGCGCACGGAGTCGGCCGAGGCGGTCAGCTCGGCGTCCTTGCGGGCCTGCCGGAGCGCCTCGGACTCCTCCTCGTCCCAGACGAACTCGCCGGACTCCTTGGCGTCGTCGTCCGGAACCGGGTCATCCGGGATGTCCACATCCACGTCGGCGAGGTCGCCCACGTCCGGTGACGTCAGGTCGGCCTCGATCGGTTCGTCGATCTCCATGCCCTCGCCGCTGCCCTTGGCGGGAGCCGACTTCGTCGACCTCTTCGCCGTGGCTTTGGCGCCCTTCTTGGACCCACCGGACTTCGCGGTGGTCTTCCGGGCCGTCGACTTCGCACCCGTGGAGCTCTTCGAGGTGCTCTTGCGCGCGGCGGTGGGCTTCGTCTGCTCGACGTCAGACGAAGCAGCCGCCTCCGAAGCTGGGGTGGCCTTGTTCTGGCCCGACTGGGACTGGGCACCGCGTGCGGTTGCAGCGGAGCTGGAGCGTCGGGTTGCGGTTTCTGCGGCTGCCACGTACGCCCTTTCGCGACGGTCGATCAGGGCTGGCCGGAGGGCGCGAAACCTCGGCCGCCAAAGGTCGGGGACAACCCACCCTGCGTCTCCGGCGGGGACGCGTACGGTGCGCTTCCCCGGCGGGGACTTCCAACCAGGTGGGCCGTGTTCCATTGTAACCGCGACGCGGGAGTGCGGTTCCGCCGCAAGGCGGAGTCCGCGCGTCCCGCGATGTGCTGTGCGGTTGCCGTGTCAGGCGTTCTGCCTGGTCGTGGCGGCGGTCGCGGCCCCGACGATGCCGGCGTCGTTGCGCAGCGCCGCGGCCACCACCGGGGTGCGCGTGTCCAGCAGCGGAATCCACTTGTGGCCCTTCTTGCTGACCCCGCCGCCGGCGATGATCAGGTCCGGCCAGAGGAACCGCTCCAGCGCCTGGATGTAGTTGCTGACCCGGGGCGCCCACTCCGAGTAGCTCAGCTCGAGGTTGTCCTTCACCGACGCCGCCGCCTGCGTCTCGGCGTCGTGGCCGTCGACCTCGATGTGGCCGAACTCGGTGTTGGGCACCAGCTTGCCGTCGATGAACATGGCGCTGCCGATGCCGGTTCCGAAGGTCAGCACGACGACCAGCCCGCGGTGCCCGGCGCCCGCGCCGCTGCGCATCTCGGCGATCCCGGCCGCGTCGGCGTCGTTGAGCACCACCACGTCCTCGCGGGCGCGACCCAGCCGCTCGGCGAACAGGGCCTGGGCATCGGTACCGATCCAGCCCTTGTCGACGTTGGCCGCGGTGAGGGCCGTGCCGTCCTTGATCACGCAGGGCAGGGTGATCCCGACCGGGCCGGTCCAGGAGAACTTCTCGACGATCTCGGCGACCGCGTCGGCCACCGCGTCCGGCGTCGAGGGCTGGGGGGTGGGGATCCGCATGCGCTCCTCGGCGAGCACACCAGCCTCGACGTCCACCAGACACCCCTTGATGCCCGACCCGCCGATGTCCACGCCGAAACCGCGGGCAGTGCCCATGGCTGATCCTTCCTATTCGATTCAGACCAAGGTGTGCAGACCTTAACCGGGTTGTGTTGCGATGTGTGCGTGGGATTGGCAAATGAGGTAGACGCGAGGGCCCTGTGCGAGGTCGCGGTGCGGATCGCGCGCGAAGCCGCCGAACTGGCCCGCACCGTGCGTGACAAGGCTGTCGCGGATGGTTCCGTGGACACGAAGAGTACCGAAACGGACGTGGTCACGGCAGGTGACCGAGCGGTGGAGCGGCTGGTGCGCGAGCGGCTGGCCGAGCTGCGCCCCGGTGAGTCGGTACTGGGCGAGGAGGAGGGCGGCGAGGGAGCCCTGGACGGGTTGCGCTGGGTCGTCGACCCCATCGACGGCACCGTCAACTACCTGTACGGCTTTCCGTGGTACTCGGTGTCGCTGGCCGCGCAGGTCGACGGCCGCTCGGTGGCCGGGGCCGTGGTGGAGCCGGCGTCGGGCCGAGTGTGGAGCGCCGCCGCCGGACACGGGGCCTACCTGGACGGCCGCCGGTTGCGGGTGTCCGCGGCGGGCCGGCTCGACCTGGCGCTGATCGGCACCGGCTTCTCGTACTCGGTGCAGCGGCGCTCGGCGCAGGCAGCCGTCGTCAGCAGGCTGATGAGCCAGGTGCGCGACATCCGGCGTGCCGGGGTGGCGTCGCTGGACCTGTGCGCCGTCGCCGCGGGCTGGCTGGACGGCGTCTTCGAGGTCGGGCTGAACCGCTGGGACTGGGCCGCGGGGGCGCTCATCGCCGCCGAGGCCGGGGCCGAGCTGCGGCTGCCCGCGCCGGGCTCGGCCGACGGGCTGGGGGACGAGATGCTGGTCTGCGCCGCGCCCGGCATCGCCAAGGAGCTGACCGAGGCGCTGCTGCGCGCTGACGCCGGATCGGTGTGACGCCCCGGCGGTCGAGGGGCGCCCCCTCGGCCGCCGGCCCCGTCAGCAGTGCACGTCGCGTGCCTTGGCGAGCAGGTCGTGACTGATCCGCGGCGGTGTGACCTCCTGGTGGGCGCCGTCCTGCTGGTCGCGCAGGGGCACCCAGTTCGCCAGCTCCTGGAGCACCTGCTTGGCCTCCTGGGTGGTCTTGATGTCGTCGAAGTCCGACCCCAGCGCCAGGTCGACCACGGCGTCCGGGCGATCGTCACGCACCAGCTGGGCGCACGGCGCGATGAGGCTCAGCGTGCGGGCCGCGCTGGCCCCGGCACCGCCGAACCGGATCTGGCCGTGGCAGTTCAGGTCGTAGTTGACGTAGACCGGATCGTTGTCCGCGCCGCCCTTGGCGAAGCCCAGGCTGGCGAGCTCGTCGCTGACGAGCGTGGCCTGCCGGCTCTCCCCGTTGCCGTTGAGCACCCGCACCCGGACGTCCTGCGGTGGGATCGGGTTCGTCGAGTCCAGCGCGTTGCGCGGCAGCATCTCGCCCAGCGACACCTGCTCGGTCCGGCCGTCGGCGTCCGGCCGCGCGGTCGGGACGCCGGGCGGGTTGCAGCGCGTCGCCGTCTCGATGTCCTCGACGCTGTCGAAGATCCGCGTCCACAGCAGACCCGACAGCAGCACGAGCCCCACCAGAACCACCAGGGCGGGCATGGGGCGGCGCCGCCGGTACCGGGGTCCGCGCCGACCCGACCTCGCACTCACGGCTGACACGTCCCGCCCCTCTCTGGGTTCTTCGACCCGCGTGTGCCCGTCTTCACTAGATCAGCCTAGGCGTAGATCGAGCGCGGTGCGCCGCTGGACGCCTGCTGCGCGTCCCAGGCGATCCCGACGCGCTCCTTTATCGATGATGAACAGCGATTTTCCTCGCGCGTCGCATCAGGGAGTGCTTTACCGGGCAACCAGGTAAGGCGTTCGGTGGAGTGCCGGAACCATGCCCGCGGGACGCCGCCGGTGCAGCGAACACCACACGTACGGGTGACCTGATGCAGCTTCGAAGTCGGTATGAGCTACCCTCTCCGCGCCTCACGGAGTGCCGGATGAGGCAAGTCGCTCATTCACGGGGGAACTGAACGCGTTGCAGGGCGAGACGACGATCACGGCGCCTGCGGGCACAAATCCGGGTCCTGGAACGTTTACCAGCGGCACACCATTGCAGTCTCCACATACGCAGGGGTGAATCACGATGGCGACCGACTACGACGCTCCGCGCCGCGAGTCCGACGACTTGGCGGAAGACTCGCTGGAGGAGCTGAAGGCGCGACGCAACGATGCGCAATCCGGCGTCGTCGACGAGGACGAAGGGGCGATCGCGGAGAACTTCGAACTGCCGGGCGCAGACCTGTCCGGCGAGGAGATGACCGTCAAGGTGCTCCCGAAGCAGGCTGACGAGTTCACCTGCTCGAGCTGCTTCCTCGTCCACCACCGCAGCCGGCTGGCCGAGAACCACAACGGCCAGCTGGTCTGCCGCGACTGCGCCGCCTGATCCGGGCGGCTGGCGACGACGACGTGACCGGGAAGTGGCTGGGCACACGCGACGGCGTGTGCCCAGTTTGTCTCTCCGGGCGGACGGCCGCTCACCGCTCGGTCAGCACGGCCTTGAGCTTGTCCGGGTGGCGGGTGCTGACCACCCAGTACGGCGTGGGGTCGTCCGGATCGTCCAACCAGATCCGCACCGACGTGCGAATCCACGACCGGTGCACCAGGAATGCCGCGGGGTCCAGCTCCGGGCCGAGTGCGCGGCGCTGCTCCGCTGGCCGGATGACCTCGACGTCGTCGATGAACCGCAGCGGCACGTGCGCGTCGCCGACCCACAGCTCCCCGCCGGTGACCTCCACCCTGAGCCGGCCGAGCCACAGCGGGATCGCGATGGCCAGTGGGATCAGCACCACGTAGGGCAGCCACGCGCGCACTCCTGGGTAGCCCATGTGCACCTGGGCGGCCATGATCGCGGCGCCGATGGTCGGCAACGGCCACGTCCACCAGGACGCGTACAGCCGCTCCCGGTACACCGGACGCCCCTCCGAGTTCGCCTGACCGGGGGTGTCCCCAACGGTGCTCGCCGCTTCTGCGCTTTCCGACACGGGTTCAGGGTAGTCTCGCCGCCCGTGTCGAACGTGAAGGTCCTGCTGACCCGACTTGACCCCGATGTGCCGCTGCCTGAGTACGCCCGCCCCGGCGACGCGGGCGCCGACCTGGTGACCACCCGCGACCTGGTGCTGCAACCGGGTGAACGCGCCGTGGTGGGCACCGGGATCGCGGTGGCGCTGCCGGAGGGCTACGCGGGTTTCGTGCACCCGCGCTCGGGCCTGGCCGCCCGGGCTGGGCTGGGCGTGGTCAACGCGCCGGGCACGGTCGATTCGGGGTACCGGGGTGAGATCAAGGTCTGCCTGATCAACCATGATCGGACCCAACCGCTGTCGCTGCGGCGCGGCGACCGGATCGCCCAGCTCGTCGTGCAGAAGGTCGAGCACGCGGTGTTCCACGAGGTCGCCGAGCTGCCGGAGTCGCAGCGGGGCACCGGTGGCTACGGGTCCACCGGCGGGCACGAGATGCTGGCGGTCTCGGCCGAGACCGGTCACGGGACGGAGGTCTGAGGGGATGTTCGGATGGGGCCGCAAGCGGGCCAGAGCGGGCAGCGATGAGGACGAGCTGACCACCGAAGCGGTCGACGACCAGGACCTCCCGGAATTCGGGCCCTACGACGAGAGCGAGGCCCCCGATGACGGGGTGGAGCGGCTCGATCTGGGGTCGGTACGGCTTCCCGTGCCCGAGGGCGGGCAGTTGCAGGTCGAGGTCGACCCGGCCGGGCCGGTGCGGGCAGTGCACCTGGTCACGCAGGTCGGGCGGCTCACCGTGAGCGCCTTCGCCGCGCCGCGCAGCACCGGGCTGTGGGACGAGGTCAGCGAGGAGCTGGCCGAGCAGCTGCGCAAGGACGGCGCGCGGGTGCACACCGAGGAAGGCGACTGGGGGACCGAGCTGGTGGCCGACTCGCCGAAGGCGGCACTGCGGTTCGTCGGCGTGGACGGGCCGCGCTGGCTGGTGCGCGGGGTTGCGGCGGGCCCGGTGGAGTACGCCAAGGAGTGCGCGAAGCTGCTGTATGCGGTGCTGGCCGAAACCGTCGTGGTCCGCGGCCCCGAACCGCTGCCGGTCCGCACCCCGCTGCCGATCCAGCTGCCGGAGGCGATCCTGCGCCACATCCAACAGGCGCAGCAGGCGCAGCACAACGGCAACAACGGCCAGGCGGGCTGACGCCCCTGGCGGCCGATTTGTCCGGCGGGAGAGGTCGCGCCGTGACCTCTCCCGCGGCTTGGGTCCGGGAACGCCATCGACTGCCAGGCGGCCGGCGCCCGCCGCCGCCCGCGACGCAGGGCCGGAACGGCTCGTCGATCAAGGGGTGATCCGATCGGGCGGGTCTGCGGCGCAATGCCGCCGGTCCCGCGACTACGCCGTTCACGGCGGTTACGCTGGGGGTGCACGGGCTGCGGAGTCGAGCCCCGAGGGGCGCACAGGAGCGCTAGATGAGCAAGACGGAAGGCGGCTACTGGCGTCGTCTCGTACGCCGCCTGACCAGCGATGTCGCCGAGCTGGACGCCGACGATCTGTCGGAGCGGTCGCAGGCGGGCGGCGCGCAGCGCGCCAGCGAGTGCCAGTGCGGGCAGGAAGCAGTGGTGCTCGGCCGGGTGCGCAGCGTGGGTCTGTGCCCCAAGGCGTCGGCGCCGACGCTGGAGGCCGAGCTCTACGACGGCACCGAGGATGTGACGCTGGTCTGGCTCGGGCGTCGCAAGATCGCCGGCATCGAACCCGGCCGTGTCATCAAGGCCCGCGGCCGGATTGCGGTCCGGGACGGACGCAAGGTGCTGTACAACCCCTACTACGAGTTGCAGAACACCGCATGAGCGAACGTGACGCATCGGCCGCCGGGTCCTCAGTCCCGGACAACGCCGACCAGCAGCCCTCCGCCGAGCAACGGGCGGCCAACCCGGAGAAGACCCTCCTCGAGCAGATGGGCGGCGTCAGCGGCCTGGCCTACTCCGCGGTGCCGATCGTGGTCTTCGTGCTGGTCAACTCCCTCACCGGGCTGATGCCCGCGATCTGGTCGGCGATCGGGGTCGCGGTGGCGATCGCGGTCTTCCGGCTGGTCCGCCGGGAACCGCTGCAGCCCGCCATCTCCGGCGTGCTGGGCGTCGCGGTCTGCTCGTTCATCGCCTACCGGTCCGGCGACGCCAAGGGCTTCTTCCTGCTCGGCATCTGGACCAGCCTGCTCTACGGCGGCGTGTTCCTGGTGTCGGTGCTGGCGCGCTGGCCGCTGGTGGGCGTGGCCTGGTCGCTGCTGAACGGCCACGGCTTCGCCTGGCGCAAGCAGCGCCGCGCGATGCACGGCTATGACGTGGCCACGCTGGCCTGGACGGTGGTGTTCGCGGCGAAGTACGTGGTGCAGCAGTGGCTGTACGCCTCCGACCAGACCGGCTGGCTGGCGTTCGCCCGGATCGCGATGGGCTACCCGCTGACCGGCCTGGCGCTCATCGTCACGGTCTGGGCCATCCGCCGCGCCTCGAAGGTCGCGGAGCAGGAGAAGGCGGCCGTGCACGCCAACCCGTCGCTGGGTTGAGCCGCCCCGACGACCTACTCCGGCGGGCGGTCGTGCACGATCGCCTGGATCTGGGCCTCCACGTCGCTGGTGGCGACGAACAGCATCTCGTCGCCGGCCTCCAGCGGGTCATCGGCCTGCGGCACGATGACCCGGCCGCCGCGCAGGATGCTGACCAGGGCGGCGTCCGGGGGCAACCGGAGGTCGCGGACCCGGCGACCGGCCAGCGGCGTGGACTCCGGCAGCGTCACCTCAACCAGGTTCGCCTGGCCCTGACGCAGCGTCATCAGCCGCACCAGGTCGCCGACGTTCACCGCTTCCTCCACCATCGCGGCGAGCATCCGCGGCGTGGACACGGCCACGTCCACCCCCCACGCCTCGGTGAACAGCCACTCGTTGCGCGGGTCGTTGACCCGGGCCACCACGCGGCGCACCGCGAACTCGGTCTTCGACAGCAGTGACACCACGAGGTTGACCTTGTCGTCCCCGGTGGCGGCGATGACCACGTCGCGGGACTCCAGCCCGGCCTCCTCCAGCGACGCCAGCTCGCAGGCGTCGGCCAGCATCCACTCCGCTGCGGGGATGCGTTTCGGCTGGTAGTTCTGCACGTTGCGTTCGATCAGCAGAACCTCGTGGTCGCCTTCGAGCAGCTCCCGCGCGATGGACTGGCCGACCGCGCCGGCGCCCGCGATCGCGATACGCATTACTCGCTCTCCTCGGGTGTGCGGCGAGCCGCCGCCGTGACGTCGGTGACGGTGCCCGACAGCGCTGCCACATACACCGTGTCGTCGGCCTGGATAATGGTCTTGGCGTCCGGGAGCACGCCGTTACCGAACCGCATGATGAACGCCACGCGCGCCCCGGTGGCCGACTCGACCTCGGCGACGCGGCGGCCGACCCAGCCCTCGTGCAGCGGCAGCTGGAGCACCGCGACCGTGCCGGAAGGTTCCCGCCAGGCGGTGGCCACGCCCTCGGGCAGCAGCATGCGCAGGAACCGGTCCGTCGTCCACGGCACGGTTGCCACCGTCGGGATGCCCAGCCGCTGGTACACCTCCGCGCGCTTCGGGTCGTAGATGCGCGCTACGACGTGCTCGACGCCGAAGGTCTCGCGGGCCACCCGGGCCGAGACGATGTTGGAGTTGTCCCCGTTGGACACCGCCGCGAACGCCGCGGCCTGTTCGATGCCCGCCTCGACCAGGATGTCCCGGTCGAAGCCGTTGCCGGTGACCTGCTGGCCGCGGAAGTCCTTGCCCAGGCGGTGGAACGCCTGGGGATCCTTGTCCACCACGGCCACGGTGTGATCGAGCCGTTGCAGGGCCGCGGCCAGGGAGGCCCCGACCCGGCCGCAGCCCATGATCACCACGTGCACGACCTTCGTCTCCTCGCTGCGCCGGTGGTCTACGTCGACGACCTCGGTAGATCGTCCACCGAGTTTTCTGCCGACCGTACCCGGCCGGTGGCCGTTGCGGGTCGGTTCCCGCGCGTCCGTTGCGGGCTGGTGCACCGTACCGGGTGAGGCCGGCCCGAGGCAGGGGTGGCGGGCAGGATGTGACGTGAGAGCAATTCAGACAGCCGCGCCCACCGGAAGCCGGTCTGTTGCGCCTACGCTCTGTGCCGTGTCCAAGCTCGCAACCGTGGCGAAACGGTTGATCGTCGGACGACCGTTCCGCAGCGACCGCCTCTCGCACACCCTGCTGCCCAAACGCATCGCGTTGCCGGTCTTCTCCTCCGACGCCATGTCGAGCGTGGCCTACGCCCCGGAGGAGATCCTGCTGGTGCTGTCCGCGGCCGGTGTGTCGGCCTACGCGGTGAGCCCCTGGATCGGTCTCCTGGTGGCGCTCGTGATGATCACGGTGGTCGCCTCCTACCGGCAGAACGTGCGGGCCTACACCTCCGGTGGCGGTGACTACGAGGTCGCCACGGTCAACCACGGCACCCGCTGGGGCCTGGTCGTGGCCAGCGCCCTGCTGGTGGACTACATCCTCACGGTGGCGGTGTCCATCTCCTCGGCCGCGGCCAACATCGGTTCGGTGATCCCGTTCGTCGCCCAGCACAAGGTGCTGTTCGCCGTCGGCGCGATCGTCCTGCTGACCGCCATGAACCTGCGCGGTGTCCGAGAGTCCGGTTCGCTGTTCGCGATCCCGACCTACGCCTTCGTCGTGGGTGTGCTCGGCATGATCGGCTGGGGCTACTTCCGCGCCTTCGTGCTCGGCCACGAACTGCGCGCCGAGAGCGCCGACTTCCAGATCATCCCGGAGGAGACCCAGATGGCCGGGGTCGCCTTCGTGTTTCTCATCCTGCGGGCCTTCTCCTCCGGCAGCGCGGCGCTGACCGGCGTCGAGGCCATCAGCAACGGCGTGCCCGCCTTCCGCAAGCCCAAGTCCCGCAACGCGGCCATCACGCTCGCGCTGATGGGCGGATTTGCGGTCGTGATGTTCATGGGTCTGCTTCTGCTGGCCAGGCTGACCGGCGCGGTCATCGCCGAGGACCCGGCGCACCAGTTGATCGGCGCGCCGCCCGGCTACCAGCAGAAGACGCTGGTCGCCCAGCTGGCCAACGCGGTGTTCGCGGGCTTCCCGCCCGGCGCGTGGTACCTGGTGTTCTTCACCGGTCTGATCCTGGTGCTGGCCGCCAACACCGCCTTCAACGGCTTCCCGGTGCTGGGGTCGATCCTGGCGCAGGATCGCTTCCTGCCGCGCCAGCTGCACACCCGCGGCGACCGGCTGGCGTTCTCCAACGGCATCCTGTTCCTGGCCGCGGGCGCGATCATCCTGGTGTTCGCCTTCGAGGCCGAGGTGACCCGGCTGATCCAGCTCTACATCGTGGGCGTGTTCGTGTCGTTCGTGCTCAGCCAGAGCGGCATGATCCGGCACTGGAACCGGCTGCTGCGCACCGAGACCGACCAGATGGCCCGGCGGCGGATGCGGCGCTCGCAGGCGATCAACTCCTTCGGCCTGTTCATGACGGCCGGCGTGCTGGTGATCGTGCTGATCACCAAGTTCACCCACGGCGCCTGGATCGCCATCGCCGTGATGGCCGCGATCTACCTGCTGATGACCGCCATCCGCCGGCACTACGACCAGGTGGCCGAGGAGCTGCGCAAGCAGGAGGCCGACGCCGTGCTGCCCTCGCGCAACCACGCGCTGATCCTGGTGTCCAAGCTGCACCTGCCGACCATGCGCGCCATCGCCTACGCGCGCGCGACCCGGCCGGACGTGCTGGAGGGCGTGACGGTCAACGTCGACGACCGGGACACCCGCGAGCTGGTGGCGCAGTGGGAGCGGGAGAACCTCCCGGTGCCGTTGAAGGTGCTGGAGTCGCCGTATCGGGAGATCACCCGGCCGGTGCTGGAGTACGTCAAGCGCATCCGGCGGGACAGCCCGCGCGACGTGGTGACCGTGTTCATCCCCGAATACGTCGTGGGCCACTGGTGGGAGCAGCTGCTGCACAACCAGAGCGCACTGCGGCTCAAGAGCAGGCTGCTGTTCCAGCCGGGCGTCATGGTCACGAGTGTTCCGTGGCAGCTGGAGTCGTCCACCCGGGTCCGCCAGCAGCACTACACCTCGATGCCGGGTGCGGCCCGGCGTGGTCTGGGTACGAACGGGAAGGTGAGCGGTGACCGCAAGGACCGACTGGACCGGTAGGCGGCTGGAGCTCGAGATCGGGCCGGTCGCGCACGGCGGTCACTGCGTGGCCCGCCACGAGGGGCGGGTGGTGTTCGTCCGGCACGCCTTGCCCGGCGAGGTCGTGGTCGCGGAGGTCACCGAGGACGCCGGGGGCGGTTTCTGCCGGGCGGACGCGGTGGAGGTGCGGACGGCGGCGCCCGGCCGGGTCGATCCGCCGTGCCCGCTTGCGGACATGGCACGCGGCCGCGACCGCTGCGGCGGCTGCGACTGGCAGCACGCCTCCGGCGAGACGCAGCGGGAGCTGAAGGCCGCGGTGGTGGCCGAGCAGTTGCGGCGCATCGCCGGGATCGACTGGCCGGTGCGGGTGCGCGAGCTGCCCGGCGGGCTGCTCCGCTGGCGCACCCGGGCGCGGCTGGCGGTGGACCGCCGCGGCGCCGCGGGCTTCCGGGCCCACCGCAGCCACCGGGTGATCGCCGCCGAGGACTGCCCGATCACCGTCGAGGACGCGGTGGCGGCGGTGACCGGTCGCCGCTGGCGGCCGGGAGCGGAGGTGGCGGTCGTCGCCGACTCCACCGGCGAGGTGCACGTCACCGCCGTGGACCGCAAGCCGCAGCGCCGGCATTCGCGTCCGGTCGCGCGGCAGGTGCGCGGCAGCGGTGTGGCTCGTGAGACCGCGGCGGGGCGCTCGTTCGACGTGGCGGCGCAGGGCTTCTGGCAGGTGCACCGGGCCGCGCCGGACACCTTCACCGAGGTGGTGGCGCGCATGGCGGCTGCCCCGGCCGGTGGCGTCGCCTGGGACCTCTACGGCGGTGTGGGGTTGTTCGCCGCGGCGCTGGCCGACCAGGTCGGCCCCGCCGGTTCGGTGCTGCTGGTGGAGTCGTCCAGGCGCGCGGTGGAGGACGCGGTGCAGAACCTGCGCGACCAACCGCAGGTGTCGTTCCGGGCGGGAACCGTGGAGGAGGTGCTGGCCGCCGCCGACCTGCCCGCGCCGGACGTCGTGGTGCTGGACCCGCCCCGCAAGGGCGCCGGGCGGGACGTGGTGGCGGCGGTGACCGAGCGGCGTCCGGAGCGCATCGTGCATGTGGCCTGCGATCCGGCGGCGCTGGCCCGCGACGTGGGCCTCTACCGCGACGGCGGCTACCAGCTGGTCGAACTGGAGTCCTTCGATGCGTTCCCGATGACCCACCACGTCGAGTGCATCGCCCTGCTCGAACCCGCCGCGCGGGGTTCGGTCCCAGAGGTGGATCGGGTTCGGCGGGGTTGAGATGACGCGACCTGAACAGGAGCCCGAGGTCCCGCCGGCTTCCGGGCCCGGGGTCGGCGCCGTGTCCGGCGCGGGCAGCACCGCACCGGACACCGTCCCGGCGCGTCGCACGGCGGCGTTCTCGCTGGGGGCGGTGGGCATCGTGCTGCTGCCCGGCGGACTGCTGGCGTTCGCCTGGCCCGCGGCGCCGGGGCGGCTGCTCTGGTGGGCGGCGGCGTGGATCGCCATCGCCGCACTGCTGTGGCTGGTGGACGCGCGCACACCGCGACGCTGGGTGGGCTGGGCCCTACTCGCGGCGGTGCCGCCGGCGGTGGTGGCGGTGCTGGCGGCAGTTCCGGCAGGACTGGTCCCGCTCGTCGCATCGCCCATCCTGGCGCTGCTGGCCGACCGCTGGTTCACGCGGCCCGCAAAGGACCTCGCCGAACGCGACGTGGAGATCCCGGTGCCGCTCGACGCGCCGGGCGGCGGGCGGTTGCTGATCGGTCGTGACCGGGTCGTGCTGGCGGGAGCGGCGCACGTCCGGCAGGCGCTGCCGCTGGCCGAGCTGGCGTTCGCGCAGGCCGGGGAGCTGCGCGGGGAGGAGGCCGGATGGTGGCCGCTGCCCGGCGGCACCGGGGTCCCCCTGCGCCCCGGGCCTGCGGTGCGGCTGGTCGCCGGAGCACAGCAGTGGATGCTGTGCGTCGCTGACCCGCAACTCGTCGCCGCGATCGTGCGGCGTCGCGCGACCGCGGCCTGGCCGTTGCGCACCGGACCGCGTGATCTCGACGCATGGCGTCAGCTGCGCGAGTGGGCGGCCGCACCGAGAAGGACCGTGCGGCGGGGTTTCCCGGATTGGCAGCTCGTGGTCGGCGGCGTGCTGGCCGTGTCCGGGACGTTGCTGCTGGCCACCACGAGCGGGCACGCCGAGCCGGTGCGGTGGGTCGTGGCGGTGGTCGCCTCGGCGCTGGGCGGGTTGCTGGCCTCGGCATGGTTCCGGGCGCGGCGTCGGCTCGACTTCGCCGAGCTGCACCACCTCCCGCCGGGCAGCCCGGCCTGGGGCGAGGTCCGCCTGGACCACGCCCCGCTGCCGAACTGGCGGCCCTGGCACCCGCAGCGGCCGTGACCGGGAATAACGGGAAATTTCCCACAGGCGAGCAGCCGCCCGAACAACCGAGGCGTCTGGTCGCCCGGTGCCGCGCCCCATGCCGGCGCGCGTGACGTGGATCTTCCTGCGACGATCACTCGGTTCGGGGTTCCGGCCGTCTGCGGGCTGTCGGCGACGTCCGCCGTCCGGCGGAATCGATGCGCGCGAATGGGCGTCCACCAGGTGGATTCCGGAGCAGTGGATGGACGACTGCCCGCGTCCAAGACCACAAAGGCTCGTCCCCGGGGCGCTCCGTAGACTGGGACCGGCCCGCATCGCGGAGGCCGCCAGGCAGGCACCAGGCGCTCGGCATGCGAGAGAAACCGACCGGCACAACAAGTGAGGTGGAGCGGTGACGCTGCTGGGGTCCGTCCGCAGTCCGGCCGACATCAAACGCCTGAAGCACGCTGAGCTGGTACAACTGGCCGCGGAGATCAGGCGTTTCCTGATCGAGAAGGTGTCGCGCACGGGCGGGCACCTGGGGCCGAACCTGGGTGCGGTGGAGCTGACCCTGGCGGTGCACCGGGTGTTCGACTCGCCGCGCGACGCCGTGGTGTTCGACACGGGGCACCAAGCGTACGTGCACAAGATCATCACCGGTCGGCAGGAGGGCTTCGACCGGCTGCGCAAGCGCGGCGGCCTGTCCGGCTACCCGTCCCGCAGCGAGAGCGACCACGACCTGGTCGAGAACAGCCACGCCTCCACAGCCCTGTCCTACGCCGACGGCCTGGCCCGCTCCTTCCAGCTGCAGGGCAAGCGGCGGCACGCGGTGGCCATCGTCGGCGACGGCGCGCTCACCGGCGGCATGTGCTGGGAGGCCCTGAACAACATCGCCGCCGACCAGGAGCGGCCGGTGGTGATCGTGGTCAACGACAACGGCCGGTCCTACGCGCCGACCATCGGCGGCCTCGCCGAGCACCTGGCCGCGCTGCGGCTCAACCCCAGCTACGAGAAGGCGCTGGAGAGCGGCCGCCGCACGCTGCGCAACCTGCCGGTGGTGGGCCGCTCGCTCTACACCGGGCTGCACGCGGCCAAGAGCGGCATCAAGGACGCGATCAGCCCGCAGGTGATGTTCTCCGACCTGGGGCTGAAGTACCTCGGCCCGGTCGACGGCCACGACCTGCGCGCCATGGAGCACGCGCTGCAGATGGCCCGGTCCTTCGGCGGGCCGGTGATCGTGCACGCGGTGACCCGCAAGGGCAACGGCTTCGCCCCGGCGGAGAACGACCAGGCCGAGCTGATGCACCAGGTCAAGGTGATCGACCCGGAGACCGGTCTGCCGACCAAGCCGGCGCCCACGAGCTGGACCGACGTCTACTCCGACGAGCTGGTGCGGATCGGCGCGGAGCGGCCCGACGTGGTCGCCATCACCGCGGCGATGCTGGGCCCGACCGGGTTGCGGAAGTTCGCCGAGGCGTACCCGGACCGCTGTATCGACGTGGGCATCGCCGAGCAGCACGGCATGACGGCGGCGGCCGGTCTGGCCATGGGCGGCCTGCACCCGGTTTTCGCGGTGTACTCGACGTTTCTGAACCGGGCGTTCGACCAGCTGCTGATGGACGTCGCGCTGCACAAGCAGCCCGTCACCGTGACCCTGGACCGCTCCGGCATCACCGGCGACGACGGCGCCAGCCACAACGGCATGTGGGACCTGTCGATCCTGGGGCTGATTCCGGGCATCCGGGTCGCCGCGCCGCGCGACGCCGTGACGCTGCGCGAGGAGCTGCGCGAGGCGGTCGCCGTCGACGACGGGCCGACCGTGTTGCGGTTCGCCAAGGGCTCGGTGATCGAGGAGGTCCCGGCCCTTGAGCGGGTCGGCGGAGTCGACGTGCTGCGCCGGGGCGGCAATGACGTGCTGCTGGCTGCGGTGGGCGCGTTCGGGAAGCTGGCGGTGGCCGCCGCGGACCGGCTGGCCGCACAGGGCGTCGGGGTCACCGTCGTGGACCCGCGCTGGGTGGTGCCGGTGCCGTCGACGCTGGTCGAGATGGCCGCGGAGCACCGCCTGGTGGTCACCCTGGAGGACGGCGGTCGGCACGGCGGCTTCGGCTCGGCCCTGGCGGCCGCCCTGCGGGACGCGGAACTGGACGTGCCGCTGCGCGACCTGGCGGTGCCGAACCGCTTCCTTGACCATGCCTCCCGCGAGGAGGTGCTCGCGGAGCTGGGCCTGACGGAGGAGACCATCGCCACCCGGATCGCGGACTGGGTGGCGGACCGCCCGGGAGCCCGGGTCGCCCCGCTGCGGGTGGCGTCCTCCCCGGACCGCCCGGAAGCCGCGAACGGCTGACCGAGCGAACGTCTCCGGGTGAGGGGTGGACCGACCCCCAGGTTTGTTTGCCCAAACTTGGGGGTTTGTCGCTTCGACCAGGTGGGCGGAGGTTCCCCTCACTCGTCTTCCGGCCCGGTGAGGTCGGGGCACCGCGCACTCGCGCCGCTGGCGGTTCGCCCGCTGTGGCAGGGTGAACACGTGCGAATCCTGGTCGTCGAGGACGAGAAACCGCTGGCCGACGCGATCGCCCGCGGGCTGCGCCGGGAAGGCATGGCCGTGGACGTCGCCTACGACGGGGAGACCGGTCAGGAGAAGGCGTCGATCACCCGCTACGACGTGCTGGTGCTCGACCGGGACCTGCCGGGCATGTCGGGCGACGACCTGTGCCGCGAGCTGGTGTCCTCCGGCACGCTGACCCGCGTGCTGATGCTCACCGCCAGCGGCGCGGTGGAGGACCGGGTGGCGGGCCTGTCCCTGGGCGCCGACGACTACCTGGCGAAGCCGTTCGCCTTCGTTGAGCTCATCGCGCGCGTCCGGGCGCTGGGGCGGCGCGCCACGCCCGCGCAGCCGCCGCTGCTGACCGCCCTGGATCTGGAGCTCGACTCGGCTCGGCGCACGGTGCGGCGGCGCGACGGCGAGATCGACCTGACCCGCAAGGAGTTCGGCGTCCTGGAGGTGCTGCTGTCCGCCGGTGGCGCGGTCGTCAGCTCCGAGGAGCTCCTGGAGCGGGTGTGGGACGAGAACGCCGACCCGTTCACCACGACCGTGCGGGTCACGATGATGACGCTGCGCAAGAAGCTGGGGGAGCCGAGCATCATCGAAACCGTGGTCGGGTCCGGCTACCGGATTCCGTCGGCGGCCCGCACCGAGCACACCCGGGGCTGAGCGGTGCCCGCGGTTGACCACCCGATCACCCGCCGCGGCCCGGGCCTGCGGGCGCGGCTGACGCTACTGGCAACCGCGCTGGTCGCCGCGGTCAGCGCGGTGCTGCTGTGGCTGGGCTGGTTGCTGGTCGGCAACGTCGTGGCCGCGGTCCCGCAACTGCCTCCCGGGACGCTGGTGCGGGTGCGCGGCGTGGACGTGCCCGCCGAACTGCTGGGCGAGGCGCTGCGCACCTCGGCGCGGCACCAGGTGCTGGTGGTCGGCGGCTTCGCCTTCGTCGCCGTCGTGGCCGCGGCGGTCCTGCTGGCGTGGACGGTGGCGGGACGCGTGTTGCGCCCCCTGCACGACGTGACCGAGACGGCGCGGCGGTTGTCCGCGGAGTCGCTGGACGAGCGCATCGCGTTGACCGGACCGCGCGACGAGGTCGCCGAACTCGCCGACACCTTCGACGCGATGCTGGACCGGCTGCAGGCGGCCTTCGACTCGCAGCGGCGCTTCGTCGCCAACGCCAGCCACGAACTGCGCACACCGCTGTCGGTGATCCGCACCGAACTCGACGTCACGCTGTCCGATCCGGACGCCGACGAGGCGGAGCTGCGTCGGATGGCCGACGTGGTGCGCGAAGCCACCGCCCGCGCGGAGCGGCTGGTGGAGGCGCTGTTGCTGCTGGCGCGGACCGAAGGCGTCGAGCTGGCGGTGCGGGAGCCGGTGGACCTCACCGAGGTCGTCGGGCGCGCGTGGCGCGCGGTGCAGGCGGAGGCGTCGCAACGTGGGTTGCGCGTCACGACCTGCGAGGAACCGGCTTTCGCGGTCGGCGATCCCGCGCTGCTGGAGCGGGTGGCGGGCAACCTGCTGGAGAACGCCGTGCGGCACAACGTGGACGGCGGCTGGGTGGAGATCCGCACCGGCGGCGGTCCACAGTGGACGACGCTGCGGGTGGCCTCCTCGGGCCAGCGGATCCACCTCCAGCAGGTGGCGGGCCTGTTCGAGCCGTTCCGCCGGGCGGGAGTGCAGCGCACGGCGCGCAGTGGCGCGGGACTGGGCCTGTCGATCGTGAAGGCGGCGACCCTGGCCCACCACGGCCGGGTCCACGCCGAACCCCTCCCGGAAGGCGGCCTGGCGGTCACGGTCCAGCTCCCGGCGGCGCCGTGACCAGGATGACATGGAGAACGTTGTCGTTCGAGGCTCCGGTCATGGGTGAGGTGTCGGTCCGTCAACTGAACCAGGAGACGTCGAGTGTCCTGACCGGAGTCAAGCAAGGCGAGAAACAGTCGCGCAGCCAGGGGCCTGACGTGCGGTGGGGCCGGGGTGTGGTGCCCCGGCCCCGTGGTGCGCGTCGGCGGATCAGGCGGGGACGCAAGCCACGCCCGGGGCCAGGAAGCGTTTGCCGTTGACCTTCTCCGAGATGCCCGCCCGGTCCAGGTACGGCGTGATGCCGCCCAGCCAGAACGGCCAGCCCGCGCCGAGGATCATGCACAGGTCGATGTCCTGCGCCTCGGCCACCACGCCCTCGTCGAGCATGATCCGGATCTCCTCGGCCAGCGCGGTGAGCGCCCGTTCGCGCACCTGCTCGGCCGTCGAGGGCTGGTCGCCCTGCTGCCACAGCGCGGCGACCTCGGGGTCCACCACCTTCCCGCCCGCCGTGCGACCGCCGCCCTCCGTGGAGGCTGTTCCGCTGGACTCGTCGGTGATCCACACCGCGGTCTTGCCCGCGTCGACGAACCGCTGCATGTTGTCGCTGAGCTGGAACCGGTCCGGGTAGGCCGCGTGCATCGTCTCGTTGACGTGCTGGGCGACCGCCGGGCCGACCAGCTGCAGCAGCTCCATCGGTGTCATCGGCAGGCCCAGCGGCTCCAGCGCGGTGTCGGCCACCTCGAACGGGGTGCCCTCGTCGATGGTGGCGATGACCTCGCCCATGAACCGGGTCAGCAGCCGGTTCACCACGAACGCCGGGGCGTCCTTGACCAGCACGCAGGACTTCTTCAGCTGCTTGCCGACCCTGAACGCGGTGGCCAGCGCGGCGTCGTCGGTCTGCTCCCCGCGCACCACCTCCAGCAGCGGCAGCACCGCGACCGGGTTGAAGAAGTGGAAGCCGACGACCCGCTCCGGGTGCCGCAGCTTCGACGCCATCTCGGTGATCGACAGCGACGAGGTGTTGGTCGCCAGGATCGCCTCGGGTGCGACGTGCTGCTCCAGCTCGGCGAACACCTGCTGCTTGACCGACATCTCCTCGAAGACAGCCTCGATGACGAAGTCGGCGTCGGCGAACGCCTTCTTGTCCAGCGAGCCGGTGACCAGGCCCTTGAGCCGGTTGACCGCGTCCGGCGACAGCCGGCCCTTGGCCGCGAGCTTGTCGATCTCGCCGTGGATGTAACCGATACCCCGGTCGATGCGCTCCTGGTCGATGTCGGTGATCACCACCGGCACCTGCAGGCGGCGCACGAACAGCAGCGCCAACTGCCCGGCCATCAGGCCCGCCCCGACCACGCCGACCTTGGTGACGTCCCGGGCCAGCGACCTGTCCGGGGCCCCGGCGGGCCGCTTGGCGCGCTTCTGGGTGAGGTCGAACGAGTACAGCCCGGCGCGCAGCTCGTCGGACATCAGCGCGTCGGCCAGCGCCTCGGTTTCCGCGGCGTACCCGGCGTCGAGATCGTTGCGGCGGGCCAGGTCGATCAGCTCCACGGCCTTGGTCACCGCCGGGGAGGCGCCGTGGGTGCGGGCCTCGACGATGCTCTTCGCGCGGGCCACCGCGTCGTCCCAGCCCGTGCCGCGGTCGATCTCCGGTCGGGTCACGGCCTGCTCGTCGTTGACCACCCGCACCGCCCAGCGGATCGACTCCTCCAGGAAGTCGGGGCTGTCCAGCAGCTCGTCGACGATGCCCAGCTGGTGGGCCTTCTTCGGGTTGAGCATGCGGTTCTGGCTGAGCGCGTTCTCGATGATGACGGTGACCGCGGCGTCCGGGCCGATCAGGTTCGGCAGCAGCTGGGTGCCGCCCCAACCGGGGAACAGGCCGAGGAAGCACTCCGGGAACGCGATCATGCCCGCGTTCGCCGAGACGGTCCGGTAGTGGCAGGACAGCGCCAGCTCCAGGCCACCGCCGAGCGCCGCGCCGTTGACGAACGCGAACGTCGGGATCGTCGACTCGGTGAGGCGGCGGAACACGTCGTGTCCGGTCTTGGCGATCAGCTGCGCGTGCTCGCGCTCGGTGATCCGCCCGATGCCGGACAGGTCCGCGCCGACGGCGAACACGAACGGCTTGCCGGTGACCGCGATCGCCGCGGGCTCGGCGGCGAACGCCTCATCCAGCGCGGCGTCCAGACTGGCCAGCCCGCCCGGCCCGAAGGTGGACGGCCGGGTGTGGTCGTGACCGTTGTCGATCGTGATCAGCGCGAGCCTGCCGGACAGACCCGGGACGTCGACGAGCCTGGTGAACGCCTTGGTCACCACCTCGTCCGGGAACAGCGCCGCGAAGTCAGTCACTGCTCGCCTCCTGCGTTGTAGTTCGGGTTCTCCCAGATGACCGTGCCGCCCATGCCGAAGCCGATGCACATGGTGGTGATGCCGTAGCGGACCTCGGGGTGCTCGGCGAAGTGCCGGGACAGCTGGGTCATCAGCCGCACACCGGAGGAGGCCAGCGGGTGACCGCAGGCGATCGCACCGCCCCACGGGTTGACCCGCGGGTCGTCGTCGGCGATGCCGAAGTGCTCCAGGAACGCCAGCACCTGAACGGCGAACGCCTCGTTGATCTCGATCAGGCCGATGTCGTCGATGGTCAGCCCAGCACGCCGGAGCGCCTTCTCGGTGGCCGGGACCGGGCCGACGCCCATCACCTCCGGCTCCACGCCGGCGAAGGCGTAGCCGACCAGCCGCATCCCGACGGGCAGGCCCAGCTCGGCGGCGGTGTCGGCGTCGGCGAGGAGGCAGCCGGTGGCGCCGTCGTTGAGACCCGCGGCGTTGCCCGGGGTGACCCGGCCGTGCGGGCGGAACGGCGTCTTCAGCCCGGCCAGCACCTCCACGGTGGTGCCCGGGCGCGGCGGCTCGTCGGTGGTGGCCAGGCCCCAGCCCTGCTCGGACCGGGTGGCCACCGGCACCAGATCGGGGGTGATCTTGCCGGCGCGCAGCGCCGCGTCGTAGCGCTGCTGGCTCAGGGCGGCGTACGCGTCGGCCCGCTCCTTGGTCAGCGTCGGGTACCGGTCGTGCAGGTTCTCCGCGGTGGAGCCCATGATCAGCGCTGAGGTGTCGACGATCTTGTCGGAGACGTAGCGCGGGTTGGGGTCGACGCCCTCGCCCATCGGGTGGTTGCCCATGTGCTCGACGCCGCCGGCGATGGCCACGTCGTAGGCACCGAAGGCGATGCCGCTGGACACGGTGGTCACCGCGGTCATGGCGCCGGCGCACATCCGGTCGATAGCGAAGCCGGGCACCGACTTGGGCAGCCCGGCCAGCAGCGCGGCGCTGCGGCCGATGGTCATGCCCTGGTCGCCGATCTGGGTGGTGGCGGCGATGGCGACCTCGTCGATGCGTTCCGCCGGGAGTTCCGGGTGCCGGCGCAGCAGTTCCCGGATGACCTTGACGACCAGGTCGTCGGCGCGGGTCTGGGCGTACAGGCCCTGGGAACCGGCCTTGCCGAACGGCGTGCGTACGCCGTCGACGAAGACCACGTCCCGAACCGCTGGGCGACTGCGGCTGTCGGCGGGTGCCGACGCAGGTGCGGCCACGGCGTGCTCCTCACTGGCTTGGTGGATGGTGCCCGGCCGGATCGCGCAGACCATCATCACTTACCGGCCGGTAACCGCACTCTAGCGCCTATTACCGGCCGGTAACCACACGCCCACCCCTGTCGGGTGCCTCACAACCCGGAAGTGCCCCGTCGCCCCTCACCCGGTCGGCGATGTCACGGCTGCGGCGTCGCGTGCAGGGCGGCGCTGAGCGCGTCGGCGGTGAGGGCGATCTGCCACTCGCGGGCGCCCTTGTCACGCAGCAGCTGCGCCACCCCGGCCGGACTGCGGTCCTCCGGCGGAGTCCAGCAGGTGCGCCGCACCAGGTCCGGCAGCAGCAGGTTCTCCACCGGCAGGTTGTTGCGCTCGGCGATGTCCGACAGCGCCGCCCGCGCCTGCGACAGCCGCGCCGCCGCCTCCGGGTCGCGATCGGCCCACCGGTTCGGCGGCGGCGGACCGTCGTTGGGCAGGGACGGGGCGGGCAGCTCCTCGTTGGCGAGCCGCCGCGCCGCCCGAAGCGCCTGCAACCACATCGAGGCCCGCCGCCGCTGCTGGCGCCCGCCGAAGACGGGGAGCGCGACCAGCTCCGCCTCGGTCTTGGGATTCGCCTGCGCGGCCTGCACGATCGACGAGTCCGGCAGGACCCGCCCGGGAGCCAGGTCGCGATCGCGGGCGAAGGTGTCCCGCGCCTGCCACAGGGCGCGGACCGCGGCGAGCTGCCGTGGGTTGCGGACCCGGTGGATGCCGGAGGTGCGGCGCCACGGCTCAGCGCGCGGGGGTGCCGGCTCGGCGGTGCGCACCGCCTCGAACTCCTCGTGGGCCCAGTCCAGCTTGCCCTGGCGCCGCAGCTCGTCCTGCATCGCGTCCCGCAGCGCGATCAGCAGCTCCACGTCCAGCGCGGCGTAGACCAGCCAGTCCTTGGGCAGCGGTCGGCGGGACCAGTCGGCGGCGCTGTGGCCCTTCTCCAACCGGTAACCGAGCATGCGCTCCACCAGGGCACCCAGTGACACCCGGTCGAAACCGGCGAGCCGACCGGCCAGCTCGGTGTCGAACAGCCGGGCCGGGCGCAGGTCGAGCTCCGCCAGGCACGGCAGGTCCTGCGACGCCGCGTGCAGCACCCACTCGGCGTCGGCGAGGGCAGGGACCAGCGGCCCCAGGTCGCCGCCCAGCGCGATGGGGTCCACCAACACGGTGCCCGCGCCTTCCCGGCGGAGTTGCACCAGGTAGGCGCGTTGCGAGTAGCGATAACCCGACGCTCTCTCGGTGTCCACCGCGACCGGGCCGGTGCCCGCCGCCAGTGCGGTCGCGGCGGCGTTCAACGCAGCCGGGGTGTCGACCACCGGCGGCACGCCGTCCGCGGGTTCGGTCAACAACACCGGCTCCGGGCGGTCGGACCCGACGGTCTCGGGGGTTGCAGCTTCCACGGCTAACAGACCTTACGTGCTTCAGGCCGCGCCGTGGGGCCACTCCACCCGAGCTCGTCGGGCCGACCGCGCCGGTGCAGTGCTGTCAGCGCCCGGTCAGCGGATCACGCCGGCCCGCATGGCCAGCGCAACCATCTGCGCCCGGTCGCCGGTGCCCAGCTTGCGGCCGATCCGCGACAGGTGGCTCTTCACCGTGAGCGCGGACAGGTTCAGGGCCTCGCCGATCTCCTTGTTGGAGCGGCCGTCGGCCACCAGCTGGAGCACCTCCACCTCGCGCCCGGACAGCTCCCGGGGCGTGTTGTCCGTGCCCGGTACGCGGGTGCCGGCGGCGAGCACCGGCGCCACGCTCGGGTCGGCGTACACACCGCCGTCGAGCACCCGGCGCACCCCGTCGGTGACCACCATCGGTGAGGCCGACTTCAGCAGGTACGCCTGCGCACCTGCCTGGAAGGCGGCCCGGACCGCGTAGGGGTCATCGGACGAGGCGAGCACCACGATCCGCGGCCAGCCCTGGCTCCGGAGTTCCGTCACCAGTTCGATGCCGGTCCCGTCCGGGAGCCCGAGATCGAGGATCGCGAGGTCGCACGGACCGGTCGCCAGGGCGCGAGCCCTGGCCTCGGCCATCGATGCGGCCTCGTGCACCGTGCCGGCGCCCATCTGCAACAGCCGGGCGGCGATCGCCTCCCGGAGCAGCGGATGGTCGTCCACCACGAGCACCGTGAACAGCTCTTCCCGCGGGTGCGGGACCATGTTGGCTGGCAACGCGCCAGCAGGCGTGGTTCGAGCGGCCTGACCTAAGCCGACGGCAGCCACGTCACTACCTCCCTGGAGTCGGTCGTGCCCCCCGACCGGCACCGGGACTCTCGACCAATCAGCCGCGCCACTGATCGACCGAAAGTGGTGTCGTCGGAGGCAGCGTAACCGCCCAAGCGGGTCAGCGGGACGATCAATCGGGTATGTATCCCGATCGAGTTGTTACCTGAACATGATCGCATCGCTCTTTCGGGTGACTGTGAGCGATCTCAGTAACGCCGCAGCGTGGCAAACCGACGTAGTATGGACGCGGATCGTGAAAAGTTTGCACGATCAACCGCGTGGGCGGCGTGAATGATCTTCGCAAACGGAAACGCTGCTCGGCGTGTCGCACCCCGCGCGTCGCGGTGTTGCGCCTGCGCACCGGCGGCCGCTGAGTGGTCAGCTGCAGTGCCGGGTACCGCTCGGGCGACCGCCGAGCACCGACACGCCCTCCGGCGGCAGGCCCGCCGCGCTTGCCATCAACTCGTGGAATGCCGCCGCGTGCGGTCCGAGCCGGGGGTCGGTGGCCGTCCACGACCCCCGCAGCTCCAGGTCGTGGCTGCGGCTCGGGCCCGCGATGTCGCCGAAGCGGGCCGAGGACGTCAGCGTGACCGTGCCGCCCAGCGCCGTCCACGACGCCCCGCAACTCTCCAGCGCGTCGGTCAGCCACGACCAGCCCACCGCGGGCAGCAGCGGGTCGCTCGCCAGCTCCGGGTCCAGCTCGGCCCGCAGGTACACCACGAGCCGCAGCACGCCGTCCCACGCCTCCTGGCCCTCCGGGTCGTACAGCAGGACCAGTCGGGCGGTGGCCAGCTCCCCGGCGGGGCCGTTCGCCTCCGCGGCCATCGCGTGCGCCCACGGCGCGAGCCGCTTGGGCGGTCCCACCTCGCTCAGCTCGATCTCCGCCCGCGGGCGGGACGACGTCAACGCGGCAACTGCCTGCCGGAATATTTCGGGCGCCGCCGACATCTCCGTCACGGCGCCGACTGTATGCGGCGGAGCACGGGCGGTGGCGGAGGCACGCCGAGCGAGGGACGACACCGACGCCGCGCGAGCGCCTCCGGGCGCCGTGCGAAGATTGCCGTGCAAGCCCGGTCCGACCCGCGGCCGCCGCGGTGTCCCGGGACACGGATCGACGTACGGACACCGACCTCGATGACGAACTCCGCACCGGTCTCGGCCCGCCGGGACCTCGCCGACGCCCCCCTGCTGGTCGCCGCCCGCGGCGGCACCCCACGGCACACCCCGATCTGGTTCATGCGGCAGGCGGGGCGTTCGCTCCCCGAGTACCGCCGGGTCCGCGAGGGCGTGCCGATGCTGCAGGCGTGCCTCACCCCGGAACTGGTCAGTGAGATCACCCTGCAACCCGTGCGTCGCCACGGCGTGGACGCGGCCATTCTGTTCAGCGACATCGTGCTGCCGCTGTACGCGGCGGGCATCGGGCTGGACATCGTCGCGGGCACCGGGCCGGTGGTGTCCGAGCCGGTGCGCACCGCCTCCGACGTGGCCGCGCTGCCGCAGCTGGACCCGGCGCAGGTCGCCCCGGTCGGCGACGCGGTGTCGCTGCTGGTCCGCGAGCTGGGGGAGACGCCGCTCATCGGTTTCGCCGGGGCCCCGTTCACGCTGGCGTCGTACCTGGTGGAGGGCGGTCCGAGCCGCAACCACGAGCGCACCAAGGCGGTGATGCACTCCGACCCGGCGACCTGGCACGCGCTGCTGGAGCGGCTCGCCGAGACCACCCTGGCGTTCCTGCGGGTGCAGCTGGACGCCGGGGTGGACGCGATCCAGCTCTTCGACTCCTGGGTGGGGGCGCTGTCGCTGCGCGACTACCGCGAGTTCGTGCTGCCGCACACCCGGCGGATCTTCGCCGGGGTCGCCGAGGTCGCGGACGTGCCGAAGATCCACTTCGGGGTGGGCACCGGGGAACTGCTCGGCGCGATGCGCTCGGCCGGTGCCGACGTGGTCGGCGTCGACTGGCGGGTGCCGCTCGACGAGGCGGCGGCCCGGTTGCGCGCGGCCGAGCCGGACTGGGGTCCGCCGGTCGTGCAGGGCAACCTCGACCCGGCGGTGCTGTTCGCGGGGTGGGACGTGGTGGAGCGCGAGGTGCGTCGCGTCCTCGCCGAGGGCAAGGCCGCCGGCGGGCACATCTTCAACCTCGGCCACGGAGTGCTGCCCACCACCGAACCCGAGGTGCTGACGCGGGTCGTCGAGCTGGTGCGCGACGCGAGCAAGCAGCGGTGATGGCACCCCGGGTCGCAGTCATCGGAGGCGGGATCGCCGGGCTCGCCGCCGCCCACCGGTTGCGGCGCGAGCTCGGGGACTCGGCCACGATCGTGCTGGTGGAGCAGAGCGACCGGCTCGGCGGGAAGTTGCGCACCGTCGAGCTGGCGGGCTGCCGCTACGACGTCGGGGCAGAGGCATTCCTCGCCCGGCGGCCCGAGGTACTGGAGCTGGCGTCCGAACTCGACGTGCGCGCTGACATCGTGCACCCCGGCGCGGTGTCCGCGACCGTGCACGCGGGCGGGCGGACACGGCGGCTGCCCGGCGGCACCGTGATGGGCGTGCCCGCCTCGGCCGAGTCCGTCCGCGACGTGCTCTCCCCGGCCGGGGCGGCGGCGGTGCGCGCCGAACCGGATCTGCCGCCGGTGCAGCTCGGAGCGGCCGACGTCTCGGTCGGCGAGCTGCTGCGTGCCCGGGTGGGCGACGAGGTGGTGGACCGGTTGGTTGAGCCGCTGCTCGGCGGTGTCTACGCGGGCGACGCGAACCGCCTGGGCCTGCGGGCCACCATGCCCGCGCTGGCCGCGGCCCTGGACGCGGGAGCGAAGTCGATCACCGCTGCGGCCGCCTCGGCGCTGCCGCCGCCGGCGCCCGCCGACGCGAAGAAACCACCGGTGTTCGGCGCGTTCCGCACCGGGTACCGGGAACTCGTCGACCGTCTGTTGATCGGCGCGGGGGCCGAGGTGCGGCTCGGACTGCCGGTGCGCGCGCTGGCCCGCACCGGTACGGGCTGGCGGCTGGAGATCGGCCCCATGACGGCCCCGGAGTTCCTGGAGGTCGACGCGGTGGTTCTGGCGGTGCCCGCACCGGCCGCACGGCGGCTGCTCGCCGACGTGGTGCCCACCGCCGCCGCGAAGCTCGGCGAGGTGGAGCTGGCGTCCATGATCGTCGTCGGCCTCGCCATGCCGCCGGGCACCCGGCTGCCCGCCGCGTCCGGCGTGCTGATCGCGCGCGGCGAACGCCACGCCGACGGAACCCCGTTCACCGCCAAGGCTTTCACCTTCTCCAGCACCAAGTGGCCGCACCTGCGCGGCGCCGGGGGAGAGGTGCTGCTGCGCGGCTCGGTCGGCCGGTTCGGGGAATCCGCGGACCTGCGGCTGGACGACGACGAGGTGCTTCGCCGGGTCCGGGCCGACCTGGCCGAGCTGACCGGGGTGACCGCCGAGCCCGTCGACTCGGTGGTGGTCCGCTGGGGCGGCGGGCTGCCGCAGTACGGCGTGGGGCACCTCGACCTCGTCGCCGACGTGGAGCGGGCGGTCGCCGAGGTCCCGGGCCTGGCGATCGCGGGCGCGGTGCTGCACGGCGTCGGGGTTCCGGCGTGCGTGGCCACCGGGGTGGCCGCCGCGACCGACGTCACGCGGGACCTACTCCCGGACGCCGGCCGCGGGGTGGGACGATGAGGCCATGGCGCGGCTGAACTACAACGAGCTGAACAACACCATCCGCTACACGATGTGGTCGGTCTTCCGGATCGAGCAGGGCACGCTGCCCGAGGACCGGGACAAGGCCGCGCGGCAGACCCAGGAGTACCTGGACTCCCTGGCGGAGTCCGGGGTTGTGGTCCGCGGCGTGTACGACGTGTCGGGTCTGCGGGCGGACGCGGACTTCATGATCTGGTGGCACGCCGAGCAGATCGAGCAGGTGCAGGCCGCCTACACCGGGTTCCGCCGCGAGACCACGCTGGGGCAGTCGTCCGAGCCGGTGTGGAGCAACGTGGCGCTGCACCGTCCCGCGGAGTTCAACAAGAGCCACATCCCGGCTTTCCTGGCCGGTGAGGAGCCGAGGAAGTACATCTGCGTCTACCCGTTCGTCCGCTCCTACGAGTGGTACCTGCTGCCGGACGACGAGCGTCGCCAGATGCTGGCCGACCACGGCAGGGAGGCACGCGACTACCCGGACGTCCGGGCGAACACGGTCGCGTCGTTCGCACTCGGCGACTACGAGTGGATCCTGGCCTTCGAGGCCGACGAGCTGCACCGGATCGTGGACCTGATGCGCCACCTGCGTGGCACGGAGGCCCGGCTGCACGTCCGCAAGGAGATCCCGTTCTTCACCGGCCACCGGGTCGACGTGGCGGATCTGGTCACCCGCCTGCCCTGACCGGCCCACGCACGCCGCGGCGCGACCTCGGCAAGGTCGCGCCGCGACCGCGTTCCGGGCCTCACTCGGCCGGGACGAGCCGGACCGCGATGGAGTTGATGCAGTAGCGCTGGTCGGTGGGCGTGGGGTAACCCTCGCCCTCGAAGACGTGCCCCAGGTGGCCGTGGCAGGTCGCGCACAGCACCTCGGTGCGGACCATGCCCAGCGAGCGGTCCTCCCGCAGGATCACCGCATCCGTGCTGGCCGGGTCGTAGAACGACGGCCAGCCGCAGTGCGACTCGAACTTCGTCTCGCTGCGGAACAGCTCCGCCCCGCAACCCCGGCACTCGTAGACGCCGACGGTCCTGGTGTCGACGTACTCGCCCCGCCACGGTGGTTCCGTGGCGGCCTCCCGCAGCACGGCGTACTCCTCCGGGGTGAGCTGCGCACGCCATTCCTGTTCGCTCTTGGTGACCTTCGGTGCGACCGGATCCATGTCTCCACGCTAATCGGTGCCGGGATCACCCGCACCGGTGCTCGCCGTCGGATCGCGCATGCTCGGTGGGAACCGACAGGTTCAGCCGAGGAAGGTGGCGAACACGAAGGACACCGCGTTCCAGACCGTGAACAGCACGCCCAGCAGGATCAGCAGCACCACGCCGACCGCCACGACCCGGCGGTGACCGTCGGTGCGGTTCACGCTCTGCGCAAAGTCGTCCACGCCGCGCAACATGCCCTCGACGGTGGCCTCCGAGTTGGGCCGCCGCATGCGGTCCCGGTGCGCCGCGAACTCCTGGACCTCCGGGTCGTCCGGGTCGAGCCCGTCCAGGTCGTCGCGGAAGCGGCCGGTCTCCTCGTCGGGTTCGCCGCGCTCCACCGCCCCACCGTAGCGCCTCCCGCACCCCTCCTCGTGGCCGTGGACTTCCGGCCGCCTGGGTGCCGGTGATCAGCAGGACAGTGCGCGGCGGTTCGCCGACCATGGAGATGCTCATCTCACCCGATCGGCCCAATGTGCGTGTGCATCTCGCATCTGGTTACGCATTGCAATGCGGACATGTGACCAGTTCAACTCGTCTGACGACGCTGGTTCGCCCGGGCAGCGGTATTCCGGTTGCTCCGGCGGGGAGCACCATCGCAACTGCTGGTGTTCATCACGAAGTGGAGGCCCACATGGTCCGCACCGAAGCCGAACGCACTCCGCAGGCCCAGGGTGGTTGCAGCTGTTGCGGCAACTGCACCGGTCCGTCGTGCGGCTGCTGCTCCAGTTGCGGCTGAGCAGCGGGCGCGGGCTGCCCGGGGTGTTGCGGGATCACCCCGGGCAGGCCATACCCTCGGTCGGCACGGTGCCGGCCACCAGGAACCGGGTGACCGCGTCGGTGACGCACCGGGAGCGCCCCAGCGCCCCGTGCCCGGCTCCCTGCCAGCGCACCAGCACGCCGGTCGGCAACTGGTCGGCCATGTGATCGGTGCCCAGGCTCAGCATCAGCGGATCGTTCGCGGTGCTGATCACCGGAATTGGCGGCAGGTCGGCGCGGCGCGGCGCGGGCAGCGGCTGCTGCGGCACCGGCCACGACCCGCACCACACCACCCGCTGCGCGAACGCACCGCCGAACAGCGGGAACCGGTTCACCCAGTCCTGCGCCAGCTCGCCGCTGCGCTGCGGCGGAACGCGCAGCGTGGTGTCGTTGCAGCTGGTGATCAGGTCGCCGTCCAGCCACGGCGGGTTGATGCCCTGCGCCGAGACCAGCGGGGCGCTGATCGCGGCCAGCCCCGCGCCGTCACCGCGGTTGGCCGCGGCCAGGGCGTCGGCGAGACTGGGCCAGGCGTTGCGGTCGGACAGGCCCAGCAGGACGGCCTGCACCACCCGCCCGGCACCCACCGTGGTGCCCGGCGCCGACAGCGGCGCACTGCGCGTCCGCTCCACGAGGTCGCCCACCACCCGGCGCGGATCGGGGCCGAGTGGGCATCCGCGGCTGACGCAGTCCGCGGCGAACACGTCGAAGGTCTGCTCCGCGCTCTGCGCCTGCGACTCCAACTGGCCGATGGCGTCGCGCGTCGGGTCCGGTGCGCCGTCGAGGACCATCCGGCCCACCGAGCCGGGGAAGCGTTCGGCGTAGGTCGTCAGCAGCCGGGCCGCCTCGCCGCGGCCGATCGCGTGCAGCTTGGGCACGCCCAGCTCCAGGCGTAGCTCCTCCAGGTCGGAAGCGGTCCGCCAGGTGTCGTATGCCTGCAGCCGCTCGTCGAGAGTGAGCAGGCACTCCTGGCTGGCTTCGCGCACCGACTCCAGCAACCGGTCCAGCGCGGCCCGGTCGGTGGCGCGCGGGTCGAAGCCCACGATCGCCTCGCGCTGCGCGGGCGGCACGCAGTCGGCGGCCTCGGATTCGCCGGTGCCGCGCCGGTCCATGCCGATGATGCTGAAGGTCCGTAGCAGGTCGGGCGGCAGCTGGGTGGCCAGCCGGGCGGCGAAGGTGGTGCCTGGTTCCCCGCCGATGTCGCCGAGCACCACCAGCGGCACGCCGGTGCCGGTGCGGATCAGGGCGTTGCGCGCGGTGCCGCGGGTGGGGGCTTCCGGGGCGTCCAGTGTGCTGATCAGCCGCGCGCAGGAGAACGTCATCCCGGGCGGTAGCCCGCCCAGCTCGGCGCGGGTCTGGTCGGTGCAGTCCTCCCAGCTCAGCGAATCCTCGGCGGGCGGGCCCAGCGGCGGCACCGGGGCGGGTCGCGGCGGCAGCGGCGCGGGCGCGATCTGCTGCTCGCCGTCGTGGTACGCGACCGCGGGGCGCTGCGACGGCCCGGCCGAACATGCGGCGACCACCAGCAGCAACAGCGGCAGTAGCACGGCCCCGACCCGGTGGGTGGTGCGCGGCACGGGTACTCCTCGAAGCGCGGTGGTCGCTGGACGGGGTCAGCATCGCATGATCCGGGTGAGACTCCGGTGAGGGCCCTGACAAAAACAGGTGCCGCCGGGTCTTTCGCCGCGCTAACGTGCCAGCCGCAGGTACCGGAACGCGAAGGAGCATCGTGCACGTCGCGCAGATCAGCCCAGGCGCATCGTCCAACCGGCGACCGCTGTTCAGCGCGGCGGCGCTGTCCGCGCGCGCCCTCGGCGCGATCCCGCCTCCGGTGCTGGTGCTGCTGGGCGTGGTCAGCCTCCAGGTCGGTGCCGCGTTCGCCAAACAGCTGTTCACCATGGCCGGAGCCGGCGGTGTGGTGGCACTGCGGCTGCTGTTCGCCGCGGTGATCCTGCTCGTTGTCTGGCGGCCGTCGCTGCGCATGGACCGCCGGACGCTGGCGGTGGTGGCCGGGTACGGTGCCGTGCTGGCGGGCATGAACGTCTGCATCTACCAGGCGTTCGAGCGGATCCCGCTGGGCGCGGCGGTGACCATCGAGTTCCTCGGTCCGCTGGCGGTGGCGGTGATCGGGTCGCGTCGCAGACTGGACGTGCTGTGGGCCGTGCTGGCCGGCACCGGAGTGGTGCTGCTGGCCCGCGTTGAAGGCGGACTGGACTGGGTGGGCGTCACGTTCGCGCTGGCGGCGGGAGCCCTGTGGGCGGGCTACATTCTGGTGGGCGCCAAGCTCGGCAGCCGCACCAGCGGCGGTTCCGGGCTGGCGCTGGGCATGGCGTTCGGCGCGTTGGTGGCCGCGCCGTTCGGCATCGCCGACGCCGGGACGGCACTGCTGCACCCGGCGGTGCTCATCGCCGGGCTCGTGGTGGCGCTGATGTCGTCGGTCATCCCGTACTCGCTGGAGCTGGAGGCGCTGCGGCGGATGCCGCCGCGGGTGTTCGGCGTCCTGATGAGCCTGGAACCGGCGGTGGCCGCGCTGGCGGGCCTGGTGGTGCTGGGCGAGGCGCTGGGTGCCTGGCAGTGGGTGGCGATCGCCTGCGTCGTGGTCGCCTCGGTCGGCTCGGTGGGCGCAAGCAGCGGCGAGCCGCCCCGGGACTGACCGTCAGTCGACGGGCCTGGGGCGGATGACGCGCATCAAGGTCAGCAGGGTGCGGTTTGTCTCTCGGGACGCGGGTCAGTCGGCGCGGCTGGCGTCTCCCCGCAGAACCGCGCCGAGGTCGTAGCGCGCCGGTTCCTCCAGCTGGTCGTAGCGGCAGGACGTCACGTCGCGGTCCGGGCGCCAGCGGACGAACTGGGTGGTGTGCCGGAAACGGCTTGGTCGCGCCCCTTCGGTGTGGTCGTAGGAGACCTCGACGACGCGCTCCGGGCGCAGCGGCACCCACGGCTGCTCGGTGGTGTTCCAGCGGCTGACCGAGCCGGGGAGCCGCCGCCCGTCGGCGGCGTCCGGTCCCAGCCACGGGTGGGCGCCCTCGGTGATCAGCCCCGCGAGCTCGCCGGCCAGCGCCCTGCGCTGCGCCGCCGGGAACGCACCGACGACACCGACGTGGTGCAGCACGTCGTGCTCGTCGAACAGGCCCAGCTGCAGCGAACCGACCGCGGTGCCGGGCTCGGTGTTGGCGTGCCAGCGCAGCCCCGCCACCACGCAGTCCGCGGTGCGCGAGTGCTTGATCTTGAACATGGTCCGCTTGCCCGGCACGTAGGTCCCGGTGCCGGGCTTGGCGATCAGGCCGTCCAGCCCGGCTCCCTCGAACAGCCGGAACCACTGCGTCGCGGTGTCCGGGTCGTCGGTCACCGGAGTGATCCGCAGCCCGCGGTGGTCCAGCCCCAGCCCGGCCAGCAGTTCCCGGCGCTCGGTCTGCGGCGCCCCGGTGAGGTCCCGGTCGTCCAGCGCGAGCAGGTCGAAGGCGATGAAGGTCGCCGGGGTGCGTTCGGCCAGCGTCCGGACCCGGCTCGCCGCGGGGTGGATCCGCTCGGTGAGGGCGTCCCAGTCCAACCGGTCGCCCACATCGTCGCTGCGGATCACCACGAGCTCCCCGTCGAGCACGGCGGCCCGGTCCAGGTACTCGGAGACGGTCGCCTGCACCTCCGGGAAGTAGCGGTCCAGCGGCCGCCCGGTGCGCGACTGCAACCGCACCGGGTGCGCGTCCCGCGGATCGGCGAACACCAGGCAGCGGAAGCCGTCCCACTTTGGTTCGAACAGCAGCCCGCCCTCGCGGGGGATGCTGTCGACCGGACTGGCCAGCATCGGTTTCACCGGCGGTTGCAGCGGAAGCACCAGAACACCTCTCGGTCAGCGCACGCGTTGGCGCGGGGCGCGGTCCAGCTGCAGCCGGATCGCCGTGGGCAGGACCTCCACACCCAGCGTCTCGCGGGCGCGCGCCAGCACCTTGCTGTCGAGCTCGTCCCACACGTGCCGGACGTTCGTGCCCTCCTGGAGCGACAGCGTCAGCCGCAGCGACGGGCGGTGCGCGCTGCCCGCCATCCGCACCCGGGCGCGGCTGACGCCGGTGACCCGCTCCGCGTCGGCGCGCACCGCGTCGGTCAGCGCCGCGGACGCCACCGTCAGGCTGCCGTCATCGCCGCGTTCCAGCGGCATGTCGGGGCGCGGCTCCGGCCGCAGCGCCCGGGCCGCCGCCCACAGGCCGAACCCGAACAGCACCAGCCCCAGCACGATCGCGACCGGGACGGCCCACTCCGGGTGGTCCTGCACCCACGCCACGAGCAGTGGGTCCGCGAGCGGCCGCTGCGCCCGGAAAGCGCCGAGCCACCCCGCGCCCACCACCAGCGCCGCGGCACCGGCGAGCAGCGCGAGCAGCCCCAGCACCACGACCACGACGCGCTCGAAGCCCAACGCCCGCCCGGTCGGCGTGGCACTCGGTTTCACCTCGGTCATCGCCGCTCCTTCGGCGGTGCCACCGACACCAGCACCTTCGGGCGGGTGCGTAGCGGCAGTTCCCCCACGGCCCGCTCGGCGGTGTCGGTGAGCCGCGTCCGCAGGTCACCGGACTCGCGGAACTGGGCCGTGGCCCGCACCTGCACCCGCTTGGCGCCCGCGGTCACTGACGCGCCCGCCACACCATCCTGCTCCCGGACCTGGTGGCCGACCAGCCGCGCCAGCGAGCGCCGGTCGGTGGTCACGGTGACCTCCGGCGCGGGGTCGTGCAGCCGGTACTCCCTGCGGCCGGCCGCGGACGCCACCAGCAGCAGCACCAGCCCCACCAGCGCCACCACCGCCGCGGTCACCCGCACCGGCGGGTCATCCCAGGACAACGCGCCGAGCCCACCGTGGACATCCCGCCACGGCACCAGCAGGCCGGGGCTGTGCGGACGTGCGAGCGCCCACAGCGTTTCGACCACGAGCAGGGCCCCGAGCGCCGCGACGGCCAGGCCGAGCAGGGCGGTGATCAGACGAACCAACAGGCGCATGGCTCACTCCACCCGCGGCGGTGCTTGCGCGGGAACCAGGGCGGACACGGTCACGTCGATGCTGCTGACCCGGCAGTCGGCGAGCCGCCGCAGCTCGTCGCCCACCCGCTGCCGCATCGCCGCCACGGCATCGCGCACCGGCTGCGGGTAGCGCAGCGCGACGTCGAGCCGGACCCGCAGCTCGTCGTCCGGCCCGGACAACTGCGCGCTGGCGCCCTGTCCGCCGCGCCCCATCCGGCGGCGAGCCCGCACCGCTCCGGGTGTCTCGTCCGCGGCGTGCTCGGCGATCTTGCGCAGCACCACGCGGCTGATCTGCAACCGGCCCCGCTCGGCGGGATCGGTCCGACCGGCGTTCTCGACTGCTTCGCTCACCGCGGTCATCGATCCCTGCCCCGGCCCAGGATGTCGCCGATCTCCAGGTCGCCGTCCACGATCCGGCCGATCACCAGGCCGACCGCGCCGACCAGCAAGGCGATCAGGAAACCGCTGAAACCGCCGAGCGCGGCGGCGGCGCCAAGGATCAGTCCGGCCAGCAAACCGGTCTGCGTCGCGTTCATGGGTGAAACCTCCTGCCAATTCAGACGACTGCGGCTCCGGCGGTCACCGGACTCGGGGCGGGCGGTGGCGGCGCGCCCGCCAGGTTCGGAAGCGGTGCAACAGCGCGCGGATCCCGCGCGGCCGGACCACCACGACGACCGGCGCGTCATAGCGGTCCCACGGCCGCCGCCCCGTGGACGGCCCGGCCCGCAACGCCGCGAGCCCGGCGACGAAGACCTCCGGGTCACCGCCGACGTCCGGGTGGTGCGTCCGGACGAACGCGCGGATCGCCGCTCTGGTGGCCGGGTCGTGCTCCCCAGCGGCCATCATCCGCCCTCCGGTGGCTCGTCGGGGGTGACCACGTCGCCGACGACGATGTCCACCGGGACCGGACCCACCACCGCGGCCACCAGCCCGCGCAGCTCGGCGACAACGTCGGGCAGCGGTCGGTCCAGTCGCAGCACGACCCCGACCTCCACCGGTTCGCCTTCGTCGGGCAACCGCACCCCGACGACCTTGCGGCCCGGTAGGTAGGAGGCGATCGCACCGAACGGCCCGCCGTGCAGCCGCACCACCGAGGGGTGCGCGCGCACCCGGTCGGCCAGTTCGCTGGCGGAAACGTGCTCCGGCATCTCGGCGTCGTCCTCCCGGGGAGATCAGAGGAGGTCCGCGGCTTCAGCCGAAACCGCGGACCCCACGCGGTCGGCGGGGTCGGGCGAGGCGCTCATTCCACGCGGGACGTGGCCTGCCCGCTCTCCTCACCGTCGTCGGTGGGCAGGTGGATGTCGTTGACCGCGATGTTGACCTCGATGACCTCCAGCCCGGTCATCCGCTCCACCGCCGTGATCACGTTGCGGCGCACCGCCCGCGCGAGGTCCACGATGGACGCGCCGTACTCGACGACGATGTCCAGGTCCACCGCGGCCTGCTTCTCGCCCACCTCGACCTGCACGCCGGCGGTGGAGGAGGTGCCACCGCCACCGGGAATCCGGTCGCGGATCGCGCCGAAGGCGCGGGACACCCCGCCGCCCATGGCGTACACACCGGCAATCTCGCGGGCCGCGATGCCGGCGATCTTCTGCACCACCGAGGCCGCGATCGTCGTCTTACCCTGTGAGGTGTCATCGGCCAGCCGGGCCGGTGCGCCGCCGGGGCGGGTCTCCGGGATGCGCCGTTCCTCGGCTGCGGACTGCGCGTTCACCGTCGTCCCGCCGCTGTTCTGGGCCATGAACTCGAACTCCTTCCGGTTCCGCCGAGACCGCCACGGTCCAGCGAGGTCTGTCCCCAGGATTTGATGCGTGTGCCCGCCGCGATCGTGCGTTGTTGTGTCCTGCATCACCATTGTGCGCTCATTCGGCACCCGGTGGCTCGACGTCGATGGCCTGCCGGACCAGTCCGTCGAACGACGCCCTCGTCGCGAGGCCGCCACGAGGGCGTCGTCGGGCCGGGCCCCCACCGTCACCCGGGCATTCTCGCGTAGCGCAGCAGGAGCAGCGATTCCGCGTGCAGCACCGACCGCAATGTCATCCGCCTGGGCGGCTCCGCACCCGCGCCGACCGCGATGCGGCCCGCGTCGCCGCTGGCCAGCAGCGGGGAGAGAGTCAGGCAGAGCTCGTCCACGAGGTCCTCGTCGACGAGGGTGCCGAACAGGCTCGGCCCGCCCTCGCAGCCGATGCGGCGCAGTCCCCGCTCGTCCAGCGCCGCCAGCGCCCGCCGCAGATCCACCCGCTCGTCCCCGGCGACGACCACGTCGGCACCGGCGTCGGCGAGCGCGTCCCGCCGCTGTCGCGGGGCGGCCTCGCAGGTGAGCACGATCGGCGGCACCAGGGTGTCGGTGAGCAGGGGCGAGTCCGGCGGCAGCGAGGCCCGCGCGGTCACCAGGGCGATCGGCGGCACCTCCGACAGGCCGAGCCGCCGCCGCGCCTCGGCGCGGACCTCGGTGCGCTTCACGCCCCGGTAGCCCTCGGCCATCGCGGTGCCCACACCCACCAGCACCACGTCGGACAGGGTGCGGATCAGACCCAGGACCCGCTGGTCGACCGGGGCGGACAGCCCCCGCGAGCTGCCCCCCACGGTCACCGCCCCGTCGAGGCTGGAGACGAAGTTCACCCGCACCCACGGGCGGTCCAGCGACTCCGGGTAGGCGTAGTGCGCCTCCAACTCGTCGTCCACCTGCTGCGCGCCGTCCACCGGCCAGAGCTTGTCCACCACGCCGCCATCCCACCACGACTCGGGTGAGCAGGAGCACGTGCCCGCACGGCCGGGTGACCGGGTTGCCGGTTATAGAGTCGGCCCATGAGTTTGCCCCGTCTGGTCGACCGCCGTCCCGAGATCACCCCGGACGAGCTGGTCCAGGCGATGACCCCGCCGCCCCGGTTCGACTCGGTGGGCTTCGACACCTACATCCCGAACCCCGACGAGCCCAGCCAGGCGGTGGCGGTGCGGGAGTGCTCGGCGTTCGCCGAGCGGATCAACGCGGGCACCGGCGGCGGGTCGTGGCTGCGCGGCATGTTCGGCCGCCGCAGGACCGACAGCGGCAGGCGGGGCCTGTACCTGGACGGCGGCTTCGGCGTCGGCAAGACGCACCTGCTGGCATCGCTGTGGCACGCCACCGAGGGGCCGAAGTCGTACGGCACGTTCGTGGAGGTCACCAACCTGGTGGGTGCGCTCGGCTTCGCCGAAACCGTCCGGCGGCTGTCGGAGCACCGCCTGCTGGCCATCGACGAGTTCGAGCTCGACGACCCGGGCGACACCATGCTGGTCACCCAGCTGATCGCGAAGCTGACCGACGCGGGCGTGCACATCGCGGCCACGTCCAACACGCTGCCGGACAAGCTCGGCGAGGGTCGCTTCGCCGCCGCGGACTTCCTGCGCGAGATCCACGCGATGTCCGCCCGGTTCAGCGTGGTGCGGGTGGACGGCCCGGACTACCGGCACCGCGGGCTGCCGGAAGCGCCGCCGCCGATGGACGACGACGAGCTGGTGCGGCTCGCCGAGGCCACCGACGGCGCCACCCTGGACGACTTCGACGAGCTGTGCGGCTACCTGGCGGGCCTGCACGCCTCGCGGTACGGCCGCCTGGTGGACGGGGTCACCGCCGTCCACCTCCGCGGTGTACACGCGGCCCCGGACCAGGACGTGGCGCTGCGCCTGGTGGCGTTGGCCGACCGGCTCTACGACCGGGCGATCCCGGTCCGCGTCTCGGGCGAGGCGCTGTCGCGGCTGTTCACCGACGAGATGCTGCACGGCGGCTACCGCAAGAAGTACCTGCGGGCGATCAGCCGCCTGACGGCCCTGTCCCGAGACCTCGCCAGGTCCTGACCCGCGGGCTCGCGGCTCAGCCGGCGATGACCTCGGCCACGGCGTCCAGGCCGGTGTCGAGTTCCTCGCGGGTGATCACCAGCGGTGGGGCGATGCGCAGGGTCGTGTCCTGGGTTTCCTTGCACAGCACACCGCGCTCGGCCAGCGCCTCGCAGGCATGCCGGCCGGTGAGCGATCCCGCGGCCAGCTCCACCCCGGCCCACAGGCCGCGACCGCGCACCTCGACGGCGCCGCGCCCGACGAGTTCGCCGAGCCGCGCGTGCAGGTGCGCGCCCAGTTCGCGCGAGCGCGCCTGGAACTCGCCGGTGCTCAGCAGCCGCACCACGGCGCGGCCCACCGCGCACGCCAGCGGGTTGCCGCCAAAGGTCGACCCATGCTCCCCGGGCCGCAGCACGCCGATGACGTCGTCGCGACCGACCACTGCGGACACCGGCAGGATGCCGCCGCCCAGCGCCTTGCCCAGCGTGTAGAGGTCGGCGCGGACACCGTCGTGCTGGCTGGCCAGCAGTTCGCCGGTGCGGGCCAGTCCGGACTGGATCTCGTCGGCGATCAGCAGCACGTCGTGGTCGTCGCAGAGCCGCCGCAGCCAGGGCAGGTAGTCGGCGGGCGGCACGATGACCCCCGCCTCGCCCTGGATCGGCTCCACCAGCACGGCCGCGGTGCGCTCGGTGATCGCGGCCTCGACCGCGGCGGCATCGCCGTATGCGGTGACGACGAAACCCGGCGTGTACGGGCCGAAGCCGTCGTGGGCGACCGGGTCGGTGGAGAACGAGATGATGGTGGTGGTGCGGCCGTGGAAGTTGGACCCGGCCACGATGATCTCCGCCTGGTTCTCCGGCACCCCCTTGACCCGGTAGGCCCACTTCCGGGCGATCTTGATGGCGGACTCCACGGCCTCAGCACCGGAGTTCATCGGCAGCACCCGGTCGGTGCCGGTGAGCTCGGCCAGCTCGCGGCAGAACGGGCCCAGCTGGTCGTGGTGGAACGCGCGGCTGGTCAGGGTCAGTCGGCCGAGCTGCTCGGTGGCCGCCGCGACCAGCGCCGGGTGGCGGTGCCCGAAGTTCAGCGCCGAGTACCCGGCGAGGAAGTCGAGGTACCGTCGTCCGTCCACATCGGTCATCCAGGCGCCGGACGCCTCGGCGATCACGACCGGCAGCGGGTGGTAGTTGTGCGCGCTGTACTGCTCGTCGAGCGCCCGGAAGCGGGCGGCCCGCGAGGACGTTTCGAGGTGCGACGGGACGACTGTCATGGGCATAAGGTTATGTCGGTATCTGCGTAGATTTCAGCCGCGAGCCGTTGCTTGCATCGTCGATTCGTTGCGTCGTTTCACGATCTTGCCGCTGTTCGTTGTCCGAGCGGGGGAAGTCGGCGGCGCCTTGCCATGATGGGCGCGGGAGGAGTTCGCGGCGGCGGGAGGCAGGCGCAGATGCCGGAGCAGGGCGAGTACCGCGTGTACCTCGGCGCGTACACGGGCGCCGAGACGGCGGTCGACGGGATCCGGTTGGCGATCGCCGACGCCGACGGCGGGCTGCGGTGCACCGAGAGCGTCGCCGAGGCGTTCGACCCGTCCTTCCTCGCGCTGTCGCCCGACGGGGCCACGCTCTTCGCGGTGAGCGAGGTGCGGGAGGGACGGGTCATCGCGTTCGAGGTGCGCCAGGACGGCAGGCTGCGTGAGATCAACTCGCAGCCGTCGCTGGGTTCGGAGCCGTGCCACCTCAGCGTGCACCCGTCCGGCCAGTGGGTGCTGACCGCCAACTACGGCACCGGCAACCTCGCGGTCCACCCCGTCGCCGAAGGGGGCGTGCTCCGTGAACCCTGCCACGAGGTGCAGCACAGCGGCAGCGGGCCGAACCCGCTGCGCCAGGAAGGGCCGCACGCGCACCAGGTCCTGCCCGACCCGTCCGGCGAGCACGTGCTCGCCGTCGACCTGGGCACCGACTCGGTGTACGTCTACCACTTCGACGTGGCCACCGGGCACCTGGCACTGCGGCACGAGGTGGGGATGCGGGCCGGTTCCGGGCCCCGCCACCTGGCGTTCCACCCCGACGGCGGGCGGGCATACCTGGTCAACGAGCTGGCGTCGTCGGTCGCCGAGTTCGGCTACGACGCGGCGACGGGCACGCTCGAGCCGGGCCGGACCCTCGCCACGCTGCCGCCGGACCACGGGCAGCCCAACCTGGCCGCCGAGGTGGTGGTGACCCCCGACGGCCGGTTCGTGCTGGCCTCCAACCGCGGCCACGACAGCATCGCGGTGTTCCGCGCCGACTCCGGCGACGGCGGGTTCGGGCTGGTCGACATCCACTCGGCGGTGGTCGCCGAACCCCGCCACATCGCGCTGTCCCCGGACGGCCGGGTGCTGTTCGCGGCGGGCCAGCGCAGCCACAACGTCCAGGCGTTCGAGCTCTCCCCGGCGGGCGAGCTGACCCCCCTCGGCGAGCCGGTTCCCACGCCGACCCCGGTCTGCATCCTCCCGGTGCCCTGACCGGCGGCTCGTCCGCGTGGCGGCGCGGGTATCGCTGGTTTCGGTGCGGCGTCAGAGGAGGCGGGCGTCGTAGCGGCCCGGGGCGTACTGGGCCAGGGCCGTGCGGACGCGGCGGGTCTCCTGGCGGCGGGTCAGCCAGCCACCGGTGGCGCCGATCGGGAAGATGCAGGCTCCGCCGTGGTAGGGGCGGGCGCGGTGCCACACCCGGGAGTTCGGCGCGGAGCCGTCGGCCAGCCACACCGCCAGCGACGCCCGTTTGCCGCTGCCGACCACGCCGACCCGCTGCACCTGGCTCCACGGGATCTCCCGGTCCAGGCCCATCCGCGAGATCAGCAGGCCGTCGCTGTTGATCTTCAGGCGCAGATTGGGCAGTAGCGCCAGGCCGATCGACCACACCATGCTGAGCGCCAGCAGCAGTATGCCGAGCCGGAACAGGGCGATGTGGTCCCGCGACACCTCGCTGACGTCGTAGGAGCGGAACAGCCAGTTGGCGCCGAAGATGATCAGCCCACAGACCACCGCCGACAGCACGGCGCGCATCCGTCCGGCCGTGCGGAACACCGGCCCGGGATTGTCCCTGCGCACCCGGGCCTGCTGCTGCGCGGTCTGCCGGGGCTGCGCCGGGACGATCCGGTCGCGCAGCAGGACCGGTGGTGCGGGGGTCGCGGGCTGCGCGACGGGTGGGGCGGCCGGCGCGTTCTGGGTGTGGACCCGGGTGGCGGGCTTCGGCTGCGCCGCAACGGGCTGTGGCGGCGGCGTGTCGGGCAGCGGGGCGTTCGCCGTCTGCTGCATCTGCGTGGCGTGCTGGGCGATGACATCGCTGATCGCCGGCGGCAGCCAGGCGTTGCCCTGCGGGCTGGCCTCGCCGAGCTGGTCGAGCAGGACGCTCGGCGTGGGGCGGGCGGCCGGGTTCTTGGCCAGGCACGCCGCCAGCAGCGGCCGCAGCCCGTCGGGGACCCGCGACAGGTCCGGCTCGGTGTGCACCACCCGGTACAGCAGCGCCGCGGTGCTTGCGTCCCCGAACGGGCCGTGGCCGGTGGCGGCGAACACCAGCACCGCGCCGAGGGAGAACACGTCGCTGGGCGGGCCCACCTCGCCGCCCTGGGTCTGCTCCGGCGAGAAGAACCCGGGCGTGCCCAGGAACATGCCGGTCGCGGTCAGCGCGTTGCCGGTCATCGCCCGCGAGATCCCGAAGTCGATCACCCGCGGCCCGTCGGGGCCGAGCAACACGTTGGCCGGTTTCAGGTCGCGGTGCACCAGGTTCACCCGGTGGATCGCGGTCAGCGCCTCGGCCAGCCCGGCGGCCAGGCTGCGCACTGCGGGCTCGGGCAGCGGACCGTGGTCCACCACCGCCTGGTGCAGCGTCGGGCCCGGCACGTACTCGGTGGCCAGCCACGGCCGCTCGGCGTCCGGGTCGGCGTCCACCACCGCGGCCGTCCAGAATCCGCCGACCGAGCGGGCGGCCAGCGCCTCGCGGCGGAACCGTTCCCGGAACTCCGGGTCCTCGGCCAGATCAGGGCGGATGACCTTGACCGCAACCACGCGCCCGCCGCGCGACCGGCCGAGGTACACCCCGCCCATCGCGCCCCGTCCCAGCCGGGCGAGCAGCCGGTAGTCGCCGACCCGGGTCGGGTCGCTGGCCAGCAACGGCTGCACGGGTCCTCATCCTCCTGTCGCGAAGATCGTGTGGTCACGTCCCCACCGAGCTTACGTATCCGCCGCCCGGACGTGTGCCGGTTCACCGATCCGGGCCTCGCGGGTACGCACCGGTAATCGAATACTTGGCTTCGTTCCAACCCTTTCGGCGGGTGCTGTGGATGGGTATGATCCGGCGCACTGCCAGCCCGACGAGAACGGTCGCCGTAGATCGAGGGGAGGCACGCCATGACGTCGACGGAGCGCACCCGTCCCGCCGTGGCGCTGCACGGCGTGGGCAAGCAGTTCCCCGGTGTCGTCGCCGTCTCGGACGTCAGCCTCGCCATCCCGCCCGGCGAGGTGCACGTGTTCGCCGGTGAGAACGGCGCGGGCAAGTCGACGCTGATGAAGCTGATCGCGCAGATCGAACCGCCCAGCACCGGGCGCATCGAACTGGACGGTCGGCCGGTGACCTACCAGGGCCCCGGATCGGCGCGGCGGCTCGGGGTGTCCATGGTGCACCAGGAGTTCGCGCTGGCTCCGGACCTGTCGGTGGCCGAGAACCTGTTCATCGGCCACGAACCGGGCCGGGGCGGGTGGATCTCGCGGGCCGAGGAGCGCCGCGCCGCGCGGGAACTGCTCAACCGCGTCGGCCTGGACATCGACCCGGGGCGGCGGGTCGAGCTGTTGTCCACTGCGGAACAGCAGCGCGTCGAACTGGCGAAAGCCCTGGCCGTGCGGGCGAAAGTGGTCATCCTCGACGAGCCCACCGCGAGCCTCACCGAGCGGGAGGCCAAGGAGCTGTTCGGCATCGTGCGCGAGCTGACCGCGCAGGGCATCGCCGTGCTGTACATCTCGCACCGGCTGGACGAGATCTTCGAGATCGGCGACCGGGTGACGGTGATGCGCGACGGAGCCGTCGTCGCCACCCGGCCGGTCGGCGAGCTCGACGAGGCGCAGCTCGTGCAGCTGATGGTCGGCCGCGACGTGGCGAACCTCTACCCCCGCACCCACACCCAACCGGGTGAGGTGCGGCTGCGGGTGGAGGGGCTGACCCGCGGCGACGCGGTTCGCGACGTGTCGTTCGAGGTGCGCGCGGGCGAGATCGTCGGCCTGGCCGGGCTGGTCGGCGCGGGCCGCACGGAGCTGGCGCGGGCGGTGTTCGGCGCGGAACTGCCGGACGCGGGCACGATCACGCTGGACGGTCGGCGGCTGCGCATCCGCGGCCCGGCCGACGCCATCGCCGCGGGCATCGGCTACCTCACCGAGAGCCGCAAGGCGGATGGTCTCGCCCTGCAGCTGGGGGTGGACAAGAACATCACGCTGGCCAGGCTGCCGATGCGCGCCGGGCTGATCGACCTGGCCGCCGAGCGCCGGATCGCCGAGCGGCAGCGCGACGGACTGCGCATCCGGGTGCCGTGGGTGGGGCGTCCGGCGCGGATGCTCTCCGGCGGCAACCAGCAGAAGGTGATCCTGGCGCGGTGGCTGGAGACCGGTGCGGAGGTGCTGTTCTTCGACGAGCCGGGCCGCGGCATGGACGTCGGGGCCAAGTCGGAGATGTTCCAGCAGATGGATTCCCTCGCGGCGCGCGGCAAGGCCGTCGTGTTCATCTCCAGCTATCTGCCGGAACTGCTGAACATGTGCGACCGCATCCTGGTGATGCGGGGCGGGCGGATCGCCGGCGAGGTCCCCCGCGCCGAGTTCTCCGAGGAACGCGTCGTCGCGCTCGCGACCGGAGCCCGCAACGTCGAAAACGGGGGCAACCATGACTGAGCCGGCCTTGGACAAGTCCGAAGTGGACCGGGGTCTGCTGGGCGGCGTGGGGGACCGGCTGTCCGGCGCGGTCTCGCAGGTCGCGGCGGCGGGTGCGCTGATCGTCGTGTTCGTCGTGCTGTCGATCGTCGCCCCGTCGTTCCTCACCGCGGACAACCTGTTCAACCTGGGCTCGCAGACCTCGGTGAACGCGGTGATGGCGGTCGGCGTGACGCTGGTGATCATCACCGGCGGGATCGATCTGTCGGTGGGGTCGGTGGCGGCGCTGTCCGGGGTGGTCGGCGTGCTGCTGATGGCCGAGTACGGCGTCAACCCGCTGGTCGGCATCATCGGCGGCATCGCGGTCGGCGCGGCCGCCGGGCTGGTGAACGGCCTGCTGGTGTCGGTGGTCGGGTTGCCGCCGTTCATCGCCACGCTCGGCATGCTCAGCGTCGGCCGCGGGCTGGTACTGATCTTCACCGGCGCGGTGGCGGTGTTCGGCGCGCCGGAGTCGTTCCGGCTGCTCGGCCAGGGCGTCATCGGGGCGGTCCCGATCCCGGTGCTGCTGATCGCGCTCGTGGCGGTCGCCGGGCACGTCGTGCTCACTCGCACCCGCCTCGGCCGCTACGCGTACGTGATGGGATCCAACATGGAGGCCGCGCGGCTGTCCGGTGTCCCGGTGCGTCGTCACACCACCGCGGTGTATGTGGTCTCCGGTGCGCTGGCCGGGCTGGGCGGCATGATCGCGGCGTCGCGGATCAACTCCGGGCAGCCGAACTTCGGCGAGGGCCTGGAACTGGACGTGATCGCCGCGGTGGTCATCGGCGGCGCGAGCCTGTTCGGCGGACGCGGCACCGTGTGGGGCTCGCTGATCGGGGCGTTTCTGGTCGCGGTCATCCGCAACGGCGCCGTGCAGCTCAACATCGGCACCTTCTACCAGAACGTGCTGATCGGCGTGATCATCTGGCTGGCCGTGTGGTGGGACCGCTACCAGCGGCGCAAGCTCGGCGGCGACGCCGGGTAGCAAACCCGCGATGAGCAAGGGAGCTCGGTGATGAGGAAGGTTCTGACCGCGGCGTGCGTGCTGCTCTCGGTCGCCGCGACCGGGTGCAGCGTCGGGGTGCGCGAGCAGACCGGTGGCGGCGGCCAGCAGGGCGGGCCCATCAAGCTGGCCGTGGTGCCCAAGGCGATCGGGTTCGACTTCTGGGAGAAGGTGCGCGTCGGCGCCGAGTGCGCGGGCTCCAAGCACCAGGACGTGACGATCCACTGGGACGGGGTGCACGCCGAAAGCGACGTCAGCGGCCAGCAGAGCCTGTTGCAGGACCTGCTGTCGCAGGGCGACCTCAGGGGCCTGGTGTACGCGGCGACCGACGCCAAGGCGCTGGCCGACATCACGAAGTCCGCGCAGAGCCAGGGCACCGTGGTGGTCAACATGGACTCCGGCACCACCCCGCAGCCGCCGGACGTGCCGGTGTTCGCGACGAACAACGTCGCCGCCGCCGAGCAGGCCACCGACGTGCTCGCCGAGCAGCTCGGCGGTCGCGGCAAGGTGGCGTTCATCGAGTTCCAGCCGGGTACCAGCACGAACGAGACCCGCGCGGAGGGCTTCCGGCGCGGCATGGCCAAGCACCCCGGCCTCCAGCTCGTCGCCCAGCAGTCCAGCGACAGCGACTACAACCGGGCGCTGCAGGTGACGCAGGACATCCTGACCGCGAACCCGGACCTCGACGGCATCTACGCGGCCAACGAGCCGAGCGTGCTGGGCGCGGCCGAAGCGGTGCGGCAGGCGGGCAAGGTCGGCCAGGTCAAGATCATCGGCTGGGACACCTCGGAGGGTGAGATCCAGGCCCTGCGGGACGGCGTGATCACCGGCCTGATCGCGCAGAACCCGTTCAAGATGGGGTATGCGGCGGTCAACGCGGCGGTGAGCAAGATCCGCGGCTCGGCGGAGCCGCTGCCGAGCTCGGACACGGGTTCGATGCTGATCACGAAGGACAACGTGGACAGCCCCGAGGTGCAGAAGCTGCTCAACCCCAGCTGCCAGAACCCGCCCGCCTGAGCCGTCCGGGGAGAGTGAACGGCTTCGCCGAGTTGCCTGGTCACGGGAGCCCTTCGCGTGGCGTTTCATCAGGGGTGCCTGCGGTAGGGGAGTGGGGCTGATAGCACGATGCGGTGGTGACCGCAATCGTCAACCCGCTGGTGCAGGAGGTCCTCGACCTCATCGGGATCTTCGCTTTCGCGCTCTCCGGGGCGCTGCTGGCCGTGCGCAAGCGCTTCGACGCCGTGGGCATCGCCGTGCTCGCCGAGGTGACCGCCCTGGGCGGCGGCGTGTTCCGGGATCTGGTGATCGGAGCGGTGCCGCCCGTGGCGTTCACCGACATCGCCTACTTCACCACCCCGCTGGTGGCCGCCGCGGTGGTGTTCTTCTGGCACCCGCGGCTGGCCCGCATCCGGCGGTTCGTGCTGCTCTTCGACGCGGTGGGGCTCGGCGTGTTCTGCGTCGCGGGCACCGTCAAGGCGCTCAACTTCGGCATGCACCCGCTGCCCGCGGTCGCCCTCGGCGCGGCGACCGCGATCGGCGGCGGCCTCCTCCGCGACCTGCTCTCCGGCGAGATCCCCGCCCTGCTGCACCCCAGGAGCGAGATCTACGCGGTGCCCGCCCTGCTCGGCAGCGCGCTCGTGTCGATCCTGGCCGTGCTGCACCTGCTGACGCCGATCACCAGCGCCTTGGCCGCGCTGATCGCGGTTGTCGTCCGGTTGCTGGCGCTGCACTACGGCTGGCGGGCCCCGCTGGCCCGCGGCACCACAGCGCAATGACTGGTTTGCCGCACGCCGGCCACGGGTAACAGAGGTCCGATGTGGGCACGGGCCGGCACGTTCGTGGTGGGCGCCGCGCTGTCGGCGCTGCTGGTCGCGTGCGGCTGGCCGGAGGTCGTGACCGTGCGGGATGACCAGCCGCAGCCGTCCCCGACCACCCCGCCGGTCACCGGGCCGGCCACGGCCGCCGTCGCCGCGGTCGAGGACTGGACGGAGCAGCACGACGCCGAGGTGGTCGGTGTCGCCGTGCTCGACCGGGCCACCGGGGAACTGGCGCTCGGCAGGGCGGCCGCGCAGCCCATGTACTCGGCGTCGCTGTCGAAGCTCATCGTCGCGGTGGACGTGCTGCGCCGCGACGGTGCGCTCGTCGACCAGCGGACCCGGGACTGGATCAGCCGGTCCCTCGGACCCAGCGACGACGCGGCGATGAACGAGTTGTGGTCGCGGTTCGACGGTCCGGGCGCGGTCGCCCGGGTCGCCGCGCTGGCCGGGCTGGAGGACACTCGCGCGCCGCAGGATCCGGGGCGGTGGGGCGAGACCCAGCTGTCGGCCCGCGATGCGGTTCGGCTCGACGCATACCTGTTCGACGGGCTGCCCGCATCGGAGCGGGACTTCGCGGTGCGCGGTCTGGCAGCCGCGCCACCGCGGGCCGCGGACGGGTTCGACCAGGTTTTCGGTCTTGCGGCGGTGTCCGGATCCGCGGTCAAGTCGGCGTGGATGTGCTGCCAGCAGGGGCGGATCATTCTGCACAGCGCGGGAACCGCGGGCCCGGAGCACCGCTACGCGGTGGCCCTGCTGTCCAGCCGCCCCAGTTCCCTCGGGTACGCCGCAGCTCGCCGCGACCTGACGGCCGCGGCTGCCGCGGCCGTCGCGCACCTACGCTGACCCGGGCACGCGGCGGTGCCGGAGCACGAGCCGGGCGCAGAGCACCAGAGCGTGCGGCGGAACCCGGATGTCGCCCATGCCGATGATGGCCGGCCTCCGGCGAGCGGCACGCGCCACCGCGCGGGGTAGCCGTGGGGCATGCCCGAACTTCCTGATGTCGAAGGTTTTCGCCGCGTTGCCCGGAACGCGGCCCACCGGCAGGTGCGCGGAGTGGCGGTGTACGACGCGCAGGTCCTGCGTGGCACCACCGCCGAGTCGTTCGAGCGTGCGCTGCGCCGGCGCTACTTCACCGACCCGCAGCGGCACGGCAAGTGGCTGCTGATCCCCACCGCCGGTTCGGCGAAGGGCGCCGCCGGGTTCCCGCGGCTGCTGCTGCACTTCGGCATGACCGGGAACCTCCGGTGGTGCGAGCACGACGCCGAGCTGCACAAGCACGACCGGGTGGTGTTCGACTTCGCCGCGGGGGAGCTGCGTTACCGCGACATGCGCAAGCTGACCGGCATCCATCTGGCCCGCGACGAGGACGAGGTGGACGACGTGCTGGCCGAGCTCGGCCCGGACGCGCAGCGGATCGGCGAGGACGAGTTCGCCGACCGGCTGTCCCGCACCAGCCGCCGGATCAAGCCCGCGCTGATGGACCAGTCCCTTCTGGCCGGTCTCGGCAACATCTGCGTCGACGAGATCCTGTGGCGGTTCCGGATTCCACCGACCCGGGAGACGCGCGACCTGGCCGCTGACGACGTCTTCCGGCTGCACCGCGAGATGCGCTCGATGCTGCGCGCCGCCGTGCGCGCCGGGCACGTGCCGGATGATCCCTCGTGGCTGACCGGGCACCGCGACGAGCCCGACCGGCGGTGCCCGCGGTGTTCGACGGCGCTGCGTCACGCGAAGGTCGGCGGGCGCAGCACCCTGTGGTGCCCGACCTGCCAGCCGGGGTGACGGGCGTTCATGCGTCGCCGCGCTGGCCGGGCTGGCGGACACTCGCGCACCGCGGGCTGCCCGCACCGGAGCGGCGCTCACTCACACCTGATCCCCGCCCGAATTCCGATGCTTCGCCGGCGGGTGATCCTGGCCTGAAGTGGGAGCCCAGCATGCCCGCGCGTGTCGGGGTGCGCTTCCGAAGTCTGCCTTGCTGGCGACGGCCTTCTCGGCGTGCATCCGGCGCGCACCCGGGAGGCGCCGGTCACCACGGCGTCAGCGTCACGGTGATCGAGCTCGGCGCGCCGTCCTGGATGTAGGAGGCGAAACCGGCCACGTCGTCGAAGGCGAACCCGTACGCCTTGCCGTCCTCGGTGTTGGCGTGCATCACCTTGGCGTAGTGGTTGGTGATCTCGTGCTGGTAGAACGCGCTCGGGTCGGTGCCGGGCTGGTCGGCGATGTTGTGCAGGATCGAGCGGTTGAAGCCCGCGCCCAGGATCGCCGCGACCGGCCCGGTGACGCCGTCGTTGGGCGCGGCCAGCGCGCCGTCGCAGAACAGCACGTCCCGCGTGGACGGTCGGCCGATGGGCTGCACCCCGCCGTCGAAGAGGAAGGTGTCGCCGGAGACCTGCCCGGTGAACACCCGGCCGTCGCCGGTGTTCACCCTCAGCTGGGTGCCCTGGTACTTCGACCACACCTGGTCGATGTAGGAGTCGTAGTAGGTGTTCGGGAACGCGCCGAGGTCCAGGCCGTGGCCGGGGGCGATCACCCGCAGGTCCTGTTGCCGCAGCCCGGCGAAGTCGGGGTGCTCGGCGACCCCGGAGAGGATCCGCTCCCGGCCGCCCGCGGGGATCGTGCCTGTGGTCTGGTCCTGCGCGCCCCGCAGGCGGATCGACAGCGGCACGCTGAACATGTCGACCATCGTGGTGTTGCAGTACATGCCGTCGGCCTTGAGCGTGAACTCGACGGTGTCGTGCAGCACGGAGTGGCTCGGGTCGCTGTCCACCCAGCCCGCCGGGTACTGCAGCGCGGGCTTGCCGTCGCCGCCGGTGACCACCTTGAACTTGAGCTTGTCGCCGAGGGCGAAGTAGATCCGGCCGGACATGCTCGGCAGGTTCAGCGTGGTGTCCCCGCTGGACTGCAGCGGGATGGCGTAGTCGGCGAAGCCGTCGGAGCCGTCGTCGTCGAGGGAAACCGGCACCAGCTGCCCGTCGGGGGTGACGCGGGACTGCTCGCCGGTGTCGAGGTTGACCCCGACCACGTACACCCAGATCGAACTGTTGTCGAACTGGCCGCTGCGGTTGACGATGGTCAACGGTAGCGGCACGGTCGCGGTGCGGCGACCGGCGAGCGCGGTCGGGGCGGAGCCGAGCAGCGGAGCGGAGAGGGCGGCGGCGGACAGGCCGCCGAGGAAGGATCTTCTGCTGAACAAGAAACGCACATCCCTTCGGATTCGCATAAGTTGGGCGCAACAACAAACATTCTTGGAGTGGCGCCAGGGGTCGCCAATACGCCGATCCGCCGCCATGAATTCCCCGAACCGGCCCACTCGACCGGTCAGCGCCGGACAACCCCGCGCCCGCCGCACATTTCCGCAGGCGGTGTGAAAAACGTCCCCGCCCTGGCGATCCCCCTGGTCACGGGGTGGAATCCGCCCCAGCGCCGCCTCGGCCCTCACGCGGTGGGCTCCCGAATGTGGGCAAAATTGTGAATTCCTGGGGTGGCGCGTCCCGATTTCCGGCAAATGTGGGAACTGGTGGACTCGGGGTTTCCGGGGTCAGGTAAACAAACCTGGTGGTCGGTGAGGTCCCAAGTTTGGAGCATCAAACTTGGGAATGGGGGGTGTGGGTGGGGAACCCGTTTGGGTGTTGTGGGGGCGTGACTACCGTTGGTGGGGATGTCCGAACACCTTGCCCGCGCCCTGTCCGAACGTGGCGAACTCGCGCTGCTGCGCCGCTCCGACGCGCTGGAGCTGCGTGTCAACGGCGTCTTCGTGATGGACACCGCGCACACCGAGTCCGAACGCCTGCTGGCCAGCGCGACCCTGAAGGCCGTGCCCGGGCCGGACCTGCGGGTGCTCGTCGGCGGCCTCGGCCTGGGCTTCACCCTCCGGGAGGTGCTGGCCGACGATCGGGTCCGCGAGGCGCATGTCGTCGAGATCGAACCCGACCTGGTGGACTGGCATCGGCGCGGTCTCGTCCCGGCCACCCCGATCCACGACGACCGTGTCACCGTGGTGATCGCCGACGTGGCCGATGCGCTGCGCGCCGAGCAGACCTACGACCTGGTTCTGCTCGATGTGGACAATGGGCCCGGATTCCTGGTCTACGACAGCAATTCCGCGCTCTACCGCCGCGACTTCCTCGCCCTGTGCCGCGACCGGCTCACCCCGCGCGGCACCGCGGCGATCTGGTCGGCCGCCGAGGCGCCGGAGCTGTGCGCTGCCATCGCGGAGGTCTTCGGCGGGTGCGACGAACGCACGATCCCGGTGACCCTCGGCCGGCACGAGACGACCTACCACCTGTTCCTGGCGGCCCGCTGAGAACCTGCCTGAACCTGCCTTCGGCCTGGGAAGCGTCGTGGCCGAACCACCGCCGCACCGGGCACGCACGGGGTCGGGGGACCAGCGAAGCAGAACGAGACGCCCCTGCTAGCCCAGCAGGTCGAGCTCCAGCAGGCTCGGTTCCAGGACCCCCTCCAGCACCAGCAGGCGGCGCTTGGCCTCCAGGCCGGGGCCGAAGCCACCCAGTCCGCCGCCGCTGGCCAGCACCCGGTGGCACGGCACGATCAGCGGCACCGGGTTGCTGCCCATGATCGCGCCCACCGCACGGGCTGCCTCCGGCCGCCCCGACAACTCCGCCAGCCGCCGGTAGCTCACCGTCTCCCCGAACGGCACCAACTCGTGCAGGGTACGCAGCACGTGCAGCCGCAGCCCCTCCAGTGGCGACCACTCGATCGGCACGTCGAACTCCCGGCGCCGCCGCGCGAAGTACTCGTCGAGCTGGCGCGCCGCTACCGCAGCCAGGCCGGTGTCCCGGCTCAGCTCGGCGGCAGCGAACTCGCCCAGCACCTCCTCCGGCCCGGCGAACGCCACCCGGCGCACGCCCGAGCCGGTGGCCACCACCGTCAGTTCCCCGACGGGGCTGGCGAGCGCGCTCCACGACAGCGACATGCCGGCAGGGTAGCGCCCAGCACCGACGAACCGGCCCGCGCAAGATCGTGGCGGTTTCCCGCCGACGTCGGCGTGACCAGGCCCGTTCGCGGATTTCGAGGTTAGGCTCCGGAGCATGTCCGAAGCGCACGCCCACCGACGTCACGCTCTCCGCGACCGCCTCCGCGAGCGGGAGCTGGACGCGATGTTGGTGACCGACCTGCTCAACATCCGCTACCTGACCGGCTTCACCGGGTCCAACGCCGCGCTGCTGGTGCACGCCGCCGACGAGCCCGGCGCCGAGGAGCGGACGGTGTTCTGCACCGACGGCCGCTACCTGCTGCAGGCCGAGAAGCAGGTGCCGGACCTGGAGCGGATCCTGGACCGGGCCAGCGACCTGGCGCTGGCCGGCCACGTCGCCACCGCCGGATACCGGCGCGTGGGCTTTGAGAGCCAGCACGTCACCGTCGACGGCCTCGACGCACTGGCCGCCCAGGCCGATGGGGCCGAACTGGTCCGCGCACCGGGGCTGGTCGAACAGTTGCGGCTGGTCAAGGACGAGAGCGAGATCGAGGCGCTGCGGATGGCCTGCGCCGCCGCCGACCGGGCGCTGGCCGACCTCATCGAGCACGGCGGACTGCGCCCGGGCCGCACCGAGCTGGAGGTCGCCCGCGAACTCGAGGCGCGGATGCTCGACCACGGCGCCGCCGGGCCGTCGTTCGACACGATCGTCGCCGCGGGCCCGAACTCCGCGGTGCCGCACCACCGGCCGACCGACGCGGTGCTGGCCGAGGGCGACCTGGTGAAGCTGGACTTCGGCGCGCTGGTCGACGGCTACCACTCCGACATGACCCGCACCGTGGTGCTCGGCCGCGCCGCCGACTGGCAGCGGGAGATCTACCAGCTGGTGCAGGCCGCGCAGACCGCTGGGTGCGGTGCGGTGCGGGTGGACGCCGACGTGCGGGCAATCGACACCGCGGCACGCCAGGTGATCGAGGACGCCGGGTACGGGGACCGCTTCCTGCACGGGCTGGGGCACGGCGTGGGTCTGGAGATCCACGAGGCACCGACGTTGTCGCAGCGGGGGGACGGTAGAATCTGCGCCGGGATGGCGGTCACCGTCGAGCCTGGCGTTTATCTGGCAGGGCAGGGCGGGGTCCGCATCGAGGACACACTGGTCGTGCGTCCCAGCACACCGGAGCTCCTCACCTTGACGACGAAGGAGCTCGTCGAAGTCTGACGCACCGCAGTGCGTCGACACCGCCGGAATCAGCCTTCGCGTTCCGACGGAACACGCCCGAAGCCATCACCACAGGAGAGACCCGCACCGTGGCCACCACGAACGACCTGAAGAACGGAATGGTGCTCAACCTCGACGGTCAGCTGTGGACCGTCGTGACCTTTCAGCACGTCAAGCCCGGCAAGGGCGGTGCTTTCGTGCGGACCACGCTGAAGAACGTGCTGTCCGGCAAGGTGGTGGACAAGACCTTCAACGCCGGCGTGAAGGTGGAGACCGCGAACGTCGACCGCCGTGAGATGACCTACCTCTACAACGACGGCACCGAGTACGTGTTCATGGACCCGGACACCTACGACCAGGTCGGGATCTCGGCGGACGTCGTCGGCGACGCGGCGAACTACATGCTGGAGAACAGCAACGTCGTGGTGGCCCGGCACGAGGACAACCCGCTGTACGTGGAGCTGCCGGCCTCGGTGGAGCTGCAGATCAAGCACACCGACCCGGGCGTGCAGGGCGACCGCGCGACCGGCGGCACCAAGCCGGCCACCCTGGAGACCGGTGCCGAGATCCAGGTGCCGCTGTTCATCAACACCGGTGACAAGGTGAAGGTCGACCCGCGCGACGGCCGGTACCTCAGCCGCGTCAGCAGCAAATGATCGCCTGCCCGTCGGCACCAGGACTCGTTCCGGCCGGGAAGAGGGTGTGAGGTGGGTTCTCGCAGCAAGGCGCGCAAGCGCGCCGTGGATCTCCTCTACGAGGCGGACCAGCGCGGGATGGACGCGGTGACGTTGCTGGCCGACCGGGTCGGGTCGCCCGACGTGCCGCCGGTCGCCGAGTACACGATCGCCCTGGTCGAGGGCGTCACCGCGAACCGGGAGCGCATCGACGAGCTGCTCGAGCAGCACGCCGAGGGCTGGACGCTGAACCGCATGCCGGCGGTGGACCGCTCGGTGCTGCGGCTGGGTCTGTACGAGCTGCTGTGGAGCGACGACGTGCCTCCGGCGGTGGCCATCGACCAGGCCGTGGAGCTGGTGAAGACGCTGTCCACGGACGATTCGCCGCGGTTCGTCAACGGCGTGCTGGGCCGCATCGCGGGCATCAGCAACCGCCTGCGCAGGTCGGTGCGCCAGGAGACGGCCGCGGAGTGAGCGGTCACCCGCCTCCTGTCGCCCATAAGAGTGACGAGTGAAGGGCGCCTCCGACCGATCACCGTGGTTGAACTGGTCCCCGGTGGTTGGACTGTGGAATTCAGTTCCGATCATCGGGGAGCGGTGGTTTGGCTGGGCGTAGTTCGTTGACCGCGGAGCAGCGTGCGGCGGCGATAGAGTTGTTTGATGATG
>NZ_BMMT01000013.1 GCF_014646075.1 Saccharopolyspora thermophila | reverse complement strand
CGCCGACGCTGCGACGTCCTGTTCGCCATGCTCCGCAACAAGACCCTCTACCAGCCAACCCGCCCCACAACCCAACCCCCGGCACCCCCAGCCGCCGCTTGACAAAACCATAGGAACACCCCCCCCGCGTCCTTCCAACCGGAATCATCAGGTACTCGCTGCGTTGGGGAAAAATCACGCGCTTTGGTGTCCGAGGACGCGGACAACCGGGCGCGACATCGCGGCGTGCGAGGAAGCACGGACAGTCCCAGGAGCGCGCTGGGACTGTCCGTGCACGCATGCGAAGGTCAGACAACTCTCATTCAACCGCGGGCTGCACCGCTCGTCGCTTGCTCTCCTCAACGTCCATGGCCCCCCGCGTCTCCGGGCTCAACACTCCCGCGACGATGAAGACCAGGACCACCCCGAAGAGGAATGCCATGAGTCGACCGGGCACGTCAGCCAGCGCGGGACTGGCGAGGTTGACAAGGCTCGGCATCAAGCCACCGACCATGAAGCCGAGGTTCCAGCAGATCGCGGTTCCCCGTCCTCGCAGCGCCGTCGGATAGCGTTCGTTGAGGAACACCAGGACCGGGGCATAGGCGGCGTTGGCGAAGAACGCCAGGGCCGTCGCGTAGAACATGATCAGGCCGGTGTTCGTCGGATCGGTGCTCGTGATCAACCACACCAGCAGGGGCAGCGCGACGAGGTTGAACGTGCCGATCATCAGCATCGTGCGTCGGCGCCCGAGGTGCTCGCTGAGCTCTCCCGCGGAGATCGCGGCAACGATCACTCCCAGACTCGAGACCAGCAGGATCATGCCCTGAGCGCTCTGGGCAACACCGCTGACCTTGCCCAGCAGCGTCGGAAGGAAACCGGAGGTCAGGTAGTACTGCGAACCGGCGCCTGCGACCAACACCAGGTTCAGCACGAGCAGGCCGCCCCTGCCGCCACGGACCAGGTCGGTGAAGCGCGCCTTCGGGGCGGAACTGTTCTGCTGCGCTTTCCACAGCGGCGATTCCTCGACCCCGCGAAGCACGAAGAAGCTGATCAGCGCTGCCCCGAGCCCGGTGAAGAACATGACGCGCCACCCCCAGACGTTGAACTGCTCGCCTGGGAAGATCGTGCTGACCAAGATGAAGACAGCGCTGGCCAACGCCGCACCGATGCCCGCGCCGCCACCGCCGATCAGCCCGGACATCAACCCTCGCCAGCGCTGCCCGACGCTTTCGGTGCCGAGCGTGTGCGTCGCCGCGACGACACCACCGACGAACACACCCTGCACGAGCCGCAAGGCCAGGAACAGCAGCGGCGCGACGACACCGGCCGCGGCGTAGGTCGGCACGGCCCCCATCGCGGCGGTGGACAAGCCCACGCCGGCCAGCACGATGACCATCGTCCGCTTGCGTCCGCTGCGATCGGCGACCGCGCCGAAGATGGCAGCTCCGGCCGGGCGGAGCAGCACGCTCACGGCGAACGAAGCGTAAACCGCGGCGAGGCTCAAGGTCGGGCTCGCCACCGGGAAGATCAGATCGCCTACGGTCCCGGCGATGTAGAGCAGGATGAACAGATCGAACAGGTCGAACGACCATCCCGCCACCGAGGCGAAACTTGCGTACAGCGCGGATCTTCTGGACAGTCCGATGCTCGTCGTGGACATGTCCGCCTCCTCATTGAGGTTTGTTGGTGTGTCGCAGACCAAGGTTCGCGGCCCTGGTATGGGTCACAGGGTGCGGAGCGCCGCTCGCCAACGCGGGGGCACTCCGCGATCCAGATCGATCCCCTCGGTCCCGGAACGTGGACTTTGGGGTGAACCGGTCGTCGTCATTGACTGTCGGTGTCGTCGCGTCGAGTCCAGCTTCCCGCCGACTCAGCGATGGTCCGTTGTGGATCCGCCGAGTGGTGGTGGTTCTTGCGCACTGCCAAAAAGCACCAACTCGGCGGTCAGCCTGGAAACCGGTGCCGAGGGCTACGTTGAACCGCTAAAAACCTTCATCACTTCCCGCCTCGGCGACGGAAGATTCGCTTGATTCGGTCCAGCAAGGTACCGAACATCAGGCGGAACGCGCTCGGAGCAGCGTTGGACTGCTGCGGTGCTTCTCCGGTTGTGGCGGCCTGACGGACCGAATCGGCGAACTGCTCGAACATGCGTCGGCTGATGTCGCCGGCCAACGCCCGGCCGAACTGAGCGATCCGGCCGGTCAGGTACACGGCCGCATCGGCACGAAGTTCGGTCCCCGCAGCAGTTGCGCGCGCACGCAGGGTGATGTCGGCCTGGGTTTGCGCCCCTCCGGTGTCCTGCCCCTGCGCGAGCACACGGATCGTCCCGGTTTCCCGGTCCTGCTCGAGCACCCGGGCGATCCCGTGGAACGAGAGCTTGATGGGGCCAACCGCGACCCGTGCGCGTCCGGCGTAGAGCTGCTCGCCGAGTTCTTCGGTGAGTTCCGCACCGGGGAGGCATTTCGCCAGCACGTGCACGTTGTCGAGCACGCGCCACACCTCGTCGAACGGCACGTCCAAGGCGGTGTCCACCTGCACCGCGATCGTCGGATCTCCCTCCGGGAGCACGATTTCGACGTTCCTGGCAGGTTGGTCCGAAGATTCTGCCTGCTGCTCGGCGACCGTCGCCGACTGGCCGCCGGAGCGGCCGACCAAAGTCCGCCGGGCGCAGTTGCCCGGTTCCGGGATTCCTTCCGGGTACGCGGCGCGGGTTTGGGAGACGGCGGCCAGGATGTTCCGGTATCCGGTGCAGCGGCAGATCACACCGGACAGTTCCGCGGGGAGCTCCTCGTCGGTGACCTCGGGTTTGTTGCTGAGCAGGTCGTAGGCGCTGAGCAGGAAACCCGGGGTGCAGAAACCGCACTGCAGAGCGTGGTTCCGGCCGAAGGACTCCTGCAGCGGGTGCAGGTCATCCGGACGCCCGAGCCCCTCGACGGTGACGATCTCGGCGCCGTCGAGCTGGCAGGCGAACAGCAGGCAGGCGCGGGCGGCTTCGCCGTCGACCAGCACGGTGCACATTCCGCAGACCCCGTGCTCGCATCCGACGTGGGTCCCGGTCAGTCCCAGGTGGTCGCGCAGGGCGTCCGCCAGCGTGACGCGGGCGGGAAGGTTCAGCACCGCGGGTGTGCCGTTGACCGTGAACCTCACCTCGACGGTTTCGTCGGCTTCTGCGCGCACGGGTCGAAGGCCCATCTGCACGGGTTCTTCAGTGCTCGTCATGATTCCACCTCTGCTGTGCCGCGCACCGCACGGCGGTATGCCTTGGACACTTCCCGGGCCGCCAGCACGCGCAGGAGGCGCCGCCGGTAGCCGTTCGACGCGTGCGCGTCGCCGTCGGTGTCGACGACCTCGCGCACCACGTCGTCAAGCGCACCAAGCAACTCGGACTGGTCGCCACCGGTCGTGCGAACCAGGTCGGTCATGTCACGGGTGACGGGCCGGTCGGAGACACCAAAGGCCGTCATCGTCGCGGCGGACACGCCACCGGCGTCATCGACGCGGACGTGTGCTGCGACTCCGGCCAACGCGAAGTCACCGTGCCGACGCGCGATCTCGGCGAACCCGAAGCCGTCGCGCGGCCCGGCCACGGGGAAGGAGACCCCGGTCACGATGTCCTCCGGGCGCAGTGCGGTCGTCATCGCCCCGCGGAAGAACTCACGGGCTCGCACGGTGCGTTCGCCCTCGGGGCCCACCAGTTTCAGCTCGGCGTCCAGGCAGCAGGCGACCGCCGGTAGCTCGGCGGCCGGATCGGCGTGCGCCAGGCTTCCGCACACCGTCCCGCGGCTGCGCAGTTCGCGGTGCCCGACCCAGGGCAGCGCGAGCCGCAGCAGCGGCACCTGAGCAGACTCCGGCGCGTGCTGCACGCGACGCTGCCGGACGGTGGCGCCGACCTCCAGCCGGTCGCCGACCGCCCGCAACGCGTCGAGCCCGGCGACCGCGTTGATGTCCACCAGGATGGTCGGCCGCGCCAGCCGCATGGCCAGCACCGGCACCAGGGACTGCCCGCCGGCGATGACCTTGCCGCCTCCGTCGGCGTTGACGAGTTCGGCAACGGCGTCGGACAACGCCGCGGGGCGTGCATACGCGAAAGGTGCGGCCTTCATCTAGCTCCTCACCGTCCCTGGAACTTCGGGGTGCGCTTCTCGTAGAACGCGGCCACGCCTTCGGCGAAGTCCTTGCTGGAGCGCAGCATCGAGTAAGCCTTGCGCTCCAGCTCGACGCCGGTGTACAGCGGGCCGTCGACGCCGCGGTCGAGAACCTCCTTGGCGGTGCGCGCGGCCAGCGGGGAGAACCCGAGCAGCTTGGTCACGAGCTGCTCCACCTTCTCGTCGAGCTCCGCTCGGTCGGCGGCCAGGTCAGCGACCAGGCCCCAGTCCTTGGCGTCGGCGGCCTTGATCCGGGATGCGGTCAGGATGTGGTACTTGGCGCGGGAAAGCCCGATCAGCCGGGCGAGCCGCTGCGTGCCACCGGAGCCCGGGATCATGCCCAGGTTCATCTCCGGCAGCGCGAACTCGCTGCGCTCGGTCGCCAGGCGGATGTCCGTGGCCAGCGCGAGTTCGAACCCGACGCCGAAGCAGTAGCCGTCGACGGCGGTGATGACCACCTTGGGGCTACGCGCGGGTGCGGTCACGTTCTGGCCGAGGTCGGTGAAGTCGATCGGGTCGACCTCCATGAAGCCGGCGATGTCGCCACCGGAGGAGAAGTGCTCGCCTTCGGCGCGAATGACCACGACCTGGATTTTGTCGTCGGCGTCGATCTCGGCGAACCGGTCGGCCATCACCTGCCGGGTCTCCCAGGTGATGATGTTGAACTTGCCGTGGTCCAGTGTCAGGTAGGCGACCCGACCGTCGTGGCCGCGGTCCAGCTTGATCTCGCCTCCAGTGAGGGCCATGTTGTCAGTTCTCCCCTTCTGTTCCTTCGGGCACCGCGGTCTCCGTTGTCGCCGCGGTGAGCAGGCGGTGGATCACGTCGCCGTGAATGGGCAGCGAGGTGATGTCGACACCGGACGGTTCGAGCGCGTCGGCGACTGCGTTGGCGATGGCCACCGGCAGGCTCATGCAGCTGCCTTCGCCGCAGCCCTTGGCGCCGAGGTGAGTCAGCGGCGAGGGTGTTTCCAGGTGGTCGCTGCGCAGCTCATAGCCGACCTCCGCGGTGGTCGGGCACAGGTAGTCCATGAAGGTCGCGGAGGTGGGCTGGCCGTTGTCGGAGTAACGCATCTCCTCATACATCGCGCCGCCGATGGCGTGCGCCAGGGCACCGTGGACCTGTCCCTCCAGCAACACCGGGTTCAGGATGGTGCCAGCGTCGTGCACTGTGGACACCAGTTCCAGGTTGAGCTCGTAGGTCTGCGGGTTGATTCGGCAGACCACGAGCTCGGCGACGAAGCCGTAGCACAGGCTGGAGTTGATCTGGTCGTTGCGGGTGGGGGCCTTGGCCTGCGGCGGTGTGAAGGCCGCCTCCTCGTACAGCCGGGCCGACGTGCCGTCCGGCAACGAACCGGGGTCCCAGTGCACCATGCCCGCGGCGTGGCGAAACTCTACCGCCTTCGAGTGGTCCTCGCGGTGTCGGATCCGTCCGTCGGCGAGTTCGAGTTCCTCCGGGTCCACTCCCAGCATCGACCCGGCCACCGTCCGCAGCGTGCGGGCGAGCCGGTCACACGCCTCGACCAGCGCGCTGGTCAGCAGCGGAGCGAACCTGGACGAGTAACTTCCGGAGCTGATCGTCCACGGCGTGGTGGCGGTGTCCATCTCCACCACCGGCCTGACCTTCTCGAGCGGCAGTCCGAGCCGGTCCGCCACGACCTGCTGCGCGACCGTGGCGTGCCCCTGCCCCTGCGGGACGGTGCCCAGCAGGACCGAGACGATTCCGTTGACGTCGACGCTGATCCGAACGTGCTCGGTGGAACCGGACTTACCGCGTCCCGGTGGGCGCTTGTCGGCCGGCGTGGCCAGGCCGACGTAGCCGATGTTGGTCGCCGACGGATCGACGATGGTGGCCAGTCCGATACCGAAGTACTCGCCGCGCTCCCGGGCCTCTCGCTGGCGCTGCCGCAGCGCCGGATAGTCGGCGTTCTTCAACGCCAGGGCCAGGGCCTGCTGGTAGTCACCGGAGTCGTAGATGCCGCCCGTCGCCGTCCGGTACGGGAACGCGTCGGCCTGCACGAAGTTGCGCTGGCGGATCTCCGCGACGTCGATCCCGCAGGTCGCGGCGATCTTGTCCATCAGCCGTTCCAGCCCGAAGTAGAGCTGCTGGCCTCCGAAGCCGCGGTTGAGCCCGGTCGGCGTCTTGTTGGTCACCACCGCGCGCGAGCGGATCTGCACGGCCTGGATGTCGTAGGCGCCGGTGATGTTGCCGAAGCAGCGATAGAGCGTGCTCGGTTCCGGCGGACGCAGGTAGGCGCCGACGTTGTCGATGAGATCCGCCCGCAGGGCCTGGACCTTGCCGTCTGCGGTGACGGCGGCTTCGAAGCGCATCGCCCGGTCCGAGCCCGCTGAGCTGGCCAGCAGGTGCTCGCTGCGGTCCTCGGTCCAGCGCACCGGCCGCCCAGCGTGCTTGCTCGCCAGCGCCATCAGCACCACGTAGGGATAGATTCCCGCCTTGATGCCGAAGCTGCCGCCGATGTCGGCCGGGACCATCAACCGGACCCGCGAGGTCGGTACTCCCAGCGCGCCCGCGATCACCGGAACCATGGAGAACGGGCCGTGGAAGTTCGCCCACACCGAGATCGCCGGACCGTCAACCTCGTCCTGCCAGTCGGCGATCACCGAGTAGCACTCCATCGGTGTCGACGAATAGCGCGGGAACAGGTACTCGCCGCGGACCACGTGGTCGGCTGCGGCGAACAACTCGTCCACGGGGCCGAAGTTGAACGTGCGGTCGGTGGCAACGTTGCTGTCGGCGGTGTCGTGAAGCAGCGGCGCGTCGGGACGCAGCGCGGCGTCGATGTCGACCACCGGCGGCAGCGGCTCGTAGTCCACGGTGACCAGCTCGGCGGCGTCCTCGGCGGCGTAGCGGTCGGCGGCGACCACGACCGCCACGGGTTCGCCCACGAAGCGCACCCGGTCGGTCGCCGTCGGGTAGTACGGCATGGGCGCCTTCAGCGACAGCGGGAACGGGTTCAGCTCCCTGAGAACCTCGTCGGGGCCGATCACCGCCGCCACGCCGGGGTGCGAGCGGGCTCGGGAGAGATCGACGCCGCGGATGCGGGCGTGCGGATGCGGGCTGCGCACGACCGCCGCGGTCAACGTGCCGGGCAGCGGATCGAGGTCGTCGAGGAATCGGCCGCGCCCGGTCAGCAGGGCGGGGTCCTCGATCCGTGCCGTCGTGCGTGCAGGGGTCATCGAGGTGCTCACTTTCGTGATCCGGTCGAAGCAGCAGACAGCTCTGCCAGCGGGCTGAACCGCCCATCGGTGAGTTCGCGGCGCAGGATCTTGCCCACCGCCGATTTGGGGATCTCGGCGACCGCGATCACCTTCTTGGGGCGCTTGAGCGGCGGCAGCCCGGAGCCGGAACGGATGTATGCGGTCAGCGCGGCGGCCGCATCCTCCGGGGTGTGCCCCGCGGCGGGGACGAAGAACGCGGTGACGGCCTGTCCCCAACGGTCGTCCGGCATCCCGACGACCACGACGTCAGCGACCTCGGGACAGCGGATCAGCGCGTTCTCGATCTCGTCGGGGTAGATGTTCTCGCCGCCCGAATTGATCATGTCGTCGACGCGTCCGGACACCCACAGATCGCCATCCTCGTCCGCGACGGCGAGATCGCCCGGGAAGTACCAGCCACCGCGGATGGACTTCGCATCGGCGTCGGGCCGGTTCCAGTATCCGGCGAACGCTTCCGGCGATTGCATCGAGATCGCGATCTGGCCCTGCTCGCCGGGAGCGACGATCGCGTCCGGCGGGGCCTGCGGGTCCGGATCGACCAGGCGGACCCGGGTGAACACGCCGGGACGTCCGGCGCAGCCCGGTTTGGCCGCGACGTCCGGCCCGACGGTGAAGGTGTAGATCTCGGTGCTTCCGAAATGGTTGATGAACACCTCGGGTTCGAGCGCGTTGACGAGCGCCTCCGCCAGCGCGGGGGTCATCGCGGCTCCGGCGTAGGCGAGCTTGCGGACACCGGTCTCGGTCAGCCGACCCGTACGCAGCAGGCTCCAGTAGATCGTGGGCACCAGGTACAGCGCCGAGACGCCCTCCCGGGTGATCAGCTCCAACGACTGCTCAGCGTCGAACCGGGCCTGCGGGACCCAGGTCCCGGCACTGACCACGCTGGACAACAGAGTGCGCAAGCCCATCGTGTGGAACATGGGCATCACACCGAGTGTCGTCTCAAACGGAGTCAACCGGGTTTGGTGCAGGTGCGCGAGGGCGGCGTGGAACTCCGCTCGGTGCGTGCGTGGAACGCCTTTCGGCTTCCCCGTGGTGCCGGAGGTGTAGAGCATGACGCTCGTGTCGGAATCGCGGACCTGCACGTCAAGCGCGCCGTCGGTCTGGTTGGCGGCGAGGTCCAGCAACGCTGTGGCGCCGGCCGGAACGCCGTCACCGACGTGTGCGTGCGCCAGGGGCTCGATGCGTTCCAGCGCCTCGCGCGCCGTCTCGACCGTGGACTGATCGGTGACCAGCAACGTCGGTGCCGCGTCGGACAAGCAGTAGGCGAGCTCGTCAACACCGAAACGGAACGACAGCGGAACCGAGACAGCCCCGAGCTTCTGCGCAGCCAGGTGCAGCGAGGCCATCGGTTCGCCACCGGCGAGCAGGAACACGACCCTGTCCCCGTGCCCGACACCGAGCTCGGCCAGGGCACGTGCCAGCCGATTGGTGTGGGCGTCCCACTCCGCGTAGGTCATCGAGAGCTCGCCACCAACCGCACGTCTGGCGGGGTACCGCTCGGCGGTCCAGCTCAGCACTGTCCCGAGATCCATTCCTAGTCCTCTCGCAACATCAGCGGCGCGACACAAGTCCGAAGACGATCATCCGGTCCACATCGTCTGAAACAGACGATGGGAAACGTACGGTAGGATTTGAAGCGTGTCAACGGTTCGGCTTTCCACGACCTCGTACGTCGTGCTGGGCATGATCGCCATGCGCGGGCCCTCAACCTCGTACGACCTCAAGCGGGCCATCGGACACTCGGTGGGCTACTTCTGGCACTTCCCGCACGCCCAGCTCTACTCCGAGCCCAAGCGGCTCGTACGGCTGGGACTGCTCGAGGTCGAGGAGGAGGACGACGGCCGTCGCCGCCGCACCTACACGATCACCGATGCCGGTCTCTCAGCCCTTCGCTCATGGCTGGCCGAGCCCACCGAACAGCACTTCGAGCTGCGCGACATTGCCGAGATCAAGCTCTTCTTCAACGAGGTCGCCGACCCCGACGACATCAAGCGGCTCGCGCGGGACCAGATCAAACAACACCAGGGGCGCATCACCGAGTACGAGCAGATACAGGAGCGCTTCGGCCACAACCCAGCCATCTCACGACGCCTGGTCACGCTCGGTCTCGGCCTGGAAATGGAGTACGCTGCCCTGCGATTCTGGACCTCAATCGCCGAACGCGCCGAGCAAGGCGAGTTCGAGGACCAACGCTGACGCGGGCCGTTCGGCAGCTACGCCCGCGAGCAGTTCGAACAGCAGCTCGACAGGAGGGCAGCGGGTCTGTTACTCGCGCTGCCACCCGGGGCACTGGTCCATCAGCTCTTTGTCTGGTTGTTCCGCCACCGCCCCGGCGGTAGGCCGTGCACCTGCCGAAACCGCCGGTTGAAGTGCGCGGGATCGGAGAAACCGACCGCGGCCGCGATCGACTCCACACTGCGGTCGGTGCTCAGCAGCAGCGTCCGCGCCTCCGCCATCTTCCGCTCCAGGATCCATGCCGACAGTGGGCGACCGGTCCGCTCGCGCACCAGCGTCGTCAGGTACGCAGGCGTCAGCCCGACTCGCGCGGCGACGTCGGCCGGCCCCAGATCAGTGGCCCAGTACTCCTCGATGACAGCGAAGACCTCGGCGAGCACGGGATCCTGCGCGGCACGCAGGTGGCGCTGGACGGGCTCGGCGCGCGACTCGGCGAGGCGGGCGATGTCGATGAGCAGCAGGAGCAGATTCCCGTACAGCGCGAGCGCTCGCCCGGTGCGGTTGTCCTGGTACTCGCGCTGCATCTGCCGACACCGGTCAGTCCACTCGGCCCGGTCCGGTCGCGGAACGCGAAGTCGAGCGGACACCCCGCCCGGCGTCACGTGGGCAAACGAACGCAGGAGGGGGTTGGCCCGCCACAGTGCGGTCGACGTGCCGCCACAGGTCATGCCGTCGAGGGCGGAGGCCGAGAACTCGATTGCCCATCCCTTCGCGTCCTGGTCGATGCCAGACAGGTCGTGCACGTGGCCCGGTGGGATGAGGTAGACATCGCCGTCGGCGAGCTCGTGCACCTCGCCGTCGAGGACATGCCGACCCTCGCCCCGTGCGAAGTACACGACCTGCAGATCCGCGTGGCGGTGGGGGCCGAGCAACACGCGGGGGTGCCTGCGGTCCACCACATGCACCTCGATCGCACCGAGGCCGCCGAGCAGGACCGGAGCCTGGAAGATCGGCGTGGACACAGCTGTGCACTCCTCCCCGTGGCCGAAAAGCGACGCAAGACCTACCGACGAATCGTCAAGATGGAAGGTGTCGCCTGGCTCACTCTAACCGTCTGAAACGCACTATGCCGCGGCCATGCGGTCGGCGGTGAGGAGCAGAGGTCAACGATGACAGAACCCTTCCGTGCCCGGATCCCCTACGAGTCGCTGGATCCACTGACGATCGGGACCACCGAGGACGAGGCCAAGGTCTACCGCGAGGAGCTCGAGCTCGAGATCCCAATGCGGAACCTGCTCGCCGCGATCTATCCCGACGAGCCGCCGGCGGTGCCGGACACGACCGCCGAGGCGCGCCGGGCGCTGGCGGAGCCGGTGGCCGGCAAGAGCCTCGCCCAGCTGCTCGAGGGCGGCCGAAGCATCACCGTCGTCATCGACAACCAGTTCCGGCCCACTCCCGCGTCGAAGATCCTCCCCGCCGTGCTCGACGAGATCGAGCGGGCAGAGACCACAAAGGCCACCGTCATCACCGGCAACGGCAAGGTCTTCCCGCTGTCGGAGAGCGACATCGAGCAGAAGGTCGGGCGCGAAAACCTCGCCCGGATGGAGCGACTGGGCATCCCGCTCCTGCAGAACGACCCGCTCAACTACGACGCCTACGCCTACCTTGGCGTCACCTCCCGCGGCACGCCCGCGTACGTCCACAAGTCGGTGGTCGAGCACGACGTGGTGATCACCATCGGGCAGGCCCAGGCGAACCACTGGGGATACGGCGGTGGCGGAAAGCTGATCATGCCTGGGGTCTGCGCCGACATCACGATCGAGGCCAACCACGCGAACTTCACGATGTCGCCGCAGACGCACTACGGCGCCCTCGCCGGCCCCATGCGATCGGACATCGACGAGATCGCCACGATGGCCGGGCTGACGGCCACGCTCGACGTTCTCCTCGACACGCGCGGCAAGGTCATCGAGATGAAATTCGGGTCCCACCCGGTGTCGCACCGCCGCGCCATCGAGCGGTTCAACGAGATCTACGCGTTCGACAACCCCGTCACCGAGCACGGGCCGGCCGACATCGCCATCTGCGGCGTCTTCGCACCAACTGACCACCTGTTCTTCCACACCGGGTGGGGTTGCATGTCCGCCGACTACGTCGTACGCGACGGAGGCACGATCATCTACACCAGCCCGTCGCCTGGCGTGAAAACGGAAGCGGGCGAGTTTCCCGGTCTCGCGCTGATGGATCTGATGAAGCCGTACATGCCGCCGAGCCGCGAGGGCCACGAACGGATGCTGCGCGACATCCACGCCCGCGAGATCCAGATGTGGGCCGGTTGCATCTGGGCACCGATCTACGACGTCATGGTGCGCAAGCACCTCACCCTCGTCACCCTCGAGGAAAACCTCGAGATGGCCGCCGACATCGGGATCGACGCCACCACCTCGCTGGACGAGGCGTTCGAGGCGGCGATGCGGCGCCACGGCCCCGACGCCAAGGTTGTGATCCTGCCGTTCGCGCGCTACCAGCTGCCCAAGACGCTGATCCAGCTCGACGCCCAGCCGTTGCGGTTCCCGCAGGAAGCCCTGACATGAGCGGCGCCGCCCCCGGCAAGGCCGCCCCCGGCGAGGGCGGCCGGCCGCGGGTGCGCGGCTCCACCACGATCGCCGAGCTGCTGCGGCGGCACCCTGACGGGTCGGCACGCAGGCTGCTCGCTGCGATCGGGGTGCCCTGCGCGTACTGCGGCGGGGCGCCGCGCGAGCCGATCACCCAGGCAGCCCGCAGGCACGGCCGCGACCCCGGAGCGTTCCTGCGGGTTTTCCAGGCCCTCGACGAGGGCTGGCCCGCCGACGAGCTCATCGCCGCCGCACAGCGTAAGACGGACAAGAAGAGGTAAACCCGTGGAGACGACCCAGCTCGCCGCGCGCGGCGAGGTTGCCGCGATCGAGTTCTTCGGCGACGGACCCTCGTCGACCCAGGCGAGGTACTTCTCGATTGGGGTGGTGGCGTGAACCGGCTTGCCGATCCCCTTACCGACCTCACGGCCCGTATCACCGCTCTCGGCAGCGCCGTCGTCGCGTTCTCCGGCGGCGTGGACTCCTCCCTGGTCGCGGCGGTCGCGGCCATCGCGCTGGGCCGGCGGGCGCTGGCCGTCACCGCCGTCTCCCCCACGCTGGCCAGCGGAGAGCTCGACGGCGCCCGCGCAGTCGCGGCGGCGGTCGGGATCGCGCACGAGGTCGTCGACACCGCGGAGCTGGACCGCGAGGAGTACCGGCGCAACGACCGGTTCCGCTGCTACTACTGCAAAAGCGAGCTCTACGACCGGCTCGGCGAGCTCGCCGCGCGCCGCGGATACGCGGCCGTGCTCTCCGGCGCGAACGCCGACGACGTCGGAGACTGGCGACCGGGGCTGCGGGCGGCCAAGGAGCACGGGATCCGCCATCCACTGCTCGAGGCCGGGCTCGGCAAGGAGGCCGTCCGGTCGCTCGCCCGCCGGCTGGGCGTGCCCAGCGCCGACAAACCCGCATCCCCCTGCCTGGCCTCCCGGCTGCCCTACGGAACCCCGGTGAGCGCACCGGTGCTGGCTCAGGTGGACCGGGCCGAACGCGCCCTCCGGCGCCTCGGCTACCGGGAGCTGCGAGTCCGCCACTTCGGCCCCGTCGGCCGGGTGCAGGTGGCTGCCGACGAGCTCGTGCGGTTGCAGGACCCGGCTGAGCGCGCCGCGGCGGTGGACGCCGTTCTGGCGGCGGGCTACGAGCGGGTCGAGATCGACGAGCACCCGTTTCGCTCCGGTTCCCTGAACCTCACCGTGACGCCCGTGGAGCCCACCCGATGAGCACGTTCGTCCGGGTCGGGGATTTCGCCGCCCTCGACGTCGACCGACGGCACCGCACCGGTGTCTGCGAGGTCGTGTTCGGCGCGGGCAAGACGGCGGAACAGACGCTGCGACTGCTCAGGGAGCTGCGCGAGAACGACCGGACCGGCCCGGCGCTCGCGACGCGCTGCTCGGACGAGGTCCTCCAGGCCGCGCCCGAGGCGTTCCCGGGCGAGCCGGTGGGTGTGGACGCCACGGCACGCACCGTCACCGTTGGCGATCTCCCGCCCCCCGCGGGCAACGCCGTGGTCGTCACCGCGGGCACGTCCGACCTGCCGGTCGCACGGGAGTGCCTCGTCACACTCTCGGTACTCGGGGTCGGGGCACAGGTGATCGCCGACGTCGGGGTGGCCGGCCTGCACCGGCTGCTCAGCCGGCTCGACGAGCTGCGCGCCGCGGACTGCGTGGTCGTGGTCGCGGGCATGGACGGCGCCCTCCCCAGCGTGGTCGCGGGCCTCGTGCCGGCCCCGGTGGTGGGGGTTCCGACCAGCGTCGGCTACGGGGTGGCCGCCGGAGGATCCGCCGCTGCGACAGCAATGCTGTCCTCCTGCAGCCCCGGCCTGGTCGTCGTGAACATCGACAACGGGTTCGGCGCCGCGGTGCACGTCGCAAAGATCATGGGCTGGGCCCGCCGCGCCGAATGACCGACCGGTCTGCGGAATCGACGCGAGTGCAGGCTCGTCACCGACATGCAGCCAGTCAGGTGACTGTGCGTGTCGGCGGGCTGGGCAATCTCCACGTCGATTTGCTCGGCGTCCATCCGGCGTGTGGGAGGACTCGCCGCGAGCCAGCGGCAGTACTGGGACGCCCTGAAGGCTGCACTGGCGCCGATTGCTGGCCGCCTACGTCGACCCCGGACCGCGAACCATCCCCGCGTGTGCGGGGCCGATACTTCGTGAACTGCGGTTTGGTCAGCCCTGACGGTCCTCTTGCGTTATTGGGGGAAACTGCGTGAGGCCATGTCGTGGTGGTCTCTGATCGCTGCATGGTTGCGGTCAGTGAACACCGCCCGCAGGTTGCCGCAGACTTTCTCCCCGCGAAGCGGGGCCTACTTCACTCCGTTGGCACCGAGCCAGATTTGGTATAGACCAGCGGGTGCGTCTATGGAATGGACCTTGAGGTGTGGGGCGGCGGCTCAGTTGGGTGAGGCGATGCTCGTTGCATGGATGCCGGTGGGGCGAGGCTGAAGAGTCCGCAGCCGTAGGCTTTGGCACGGCCGATGCCGTGTTGCAGGGCGTGGGCGAGGGCGGTGGGGTCGGTGACGGTGAGGTGGCCGTCGTAGCGGACCGGGCTGATGGTGATCTTGCGGCGTCGCGATCCGGAGACGGTCTTGTAGCCGGTGAGTGGGGGCGGGGCGCTGAGAGCGACGTCGGGTCCGTGGGCGCCTGCGTCGGGAAGGGTGAAGCCGCATCGTTCGCCTTGTCGGATGAGCCACGCGAGTTGTTCGTCTGGATCGTGCAATGGCACGCGGCGCCCGCGTCCGCGTGGCGGCAGGGAGCCGGATTCAGGGAAAGCGGCTTTGGTCGGATTCCCAAGCAGGCGGAAAGCGAAGCGTCGGCCAGGTTGCAGGGCGGCGAGTACGGGTTGCAGGCAGCGGACTAGAGCGCGGTCTCGGAGGTAGCCGTAGGGCAATCTGGTCCAGTCGGGATGAAGTTTGCTCTGGACGTAAAGTGTAGCCCTGCGGCGTGGTGTCCAGGCGCCAGAGGATCCCGTGTTCCTGACGAGCGGCGGTGCCTGCGGGAAGTGCAGGGAAGGCAGACATGACGGTGCGGTGCATGTCGTGGACGTTGGCGCAGTCGGTGCGGAAAGCGCGCGAGTTGCTGTTGATCGGGAGTTTGCTCAGGAACACGCGTGGCCTCCGATCAGAGCCTCGGTCAGGGTGACGTGGCCGTGGCGCACCGTACGGGAGGTGTGCTGCCGTTGTCCGTGGGCGAACGAGATCGGGTGGTCGTGCCGCAGCTCTGCCTCGGGATCTGAGGCCGGTACGTCATGGATGGTGCGCAGCTGGACAGGCCGGTCGCTGTAGCGGGCCTGTTGGCGTTGGTCCGGCCGGTGCTCGAGCCAGGGGTGGGTGTCGAGGACTTGCTCGAGAGGTTCGTTCAGCAGTCCGGTGCCGCAGGTTTCTCGTCGGTGGGGTGGTTCGAGCAGGGGACTGGCCGGGACGAACGCCTTGCGGCCGAAGTACAACGGCCACTGGGGACGGAGGATGGCGCTCTCGAGCTCAGTGAGGAGTTCCCGCGGACCGTGCAGAGCGACGAGGAACAGCGCATCCGCAAGGTAGTAGCGTTCACTGACCACGGTGCGGTGCCCGGTGCCGTGGGTGTTGGGAACGTTCTCGGTGACGTGGTAGTCGCGTTCGACGAGACCTTCGCGGTCGACCCGCACACCCATCTCGAGTGCGGCGAGCTCGGCGATGCCGGCGGCGTCAGCCCGGTCAGTGCCGCGAGCGGCGGCGAGCAGGCCGACGATGCCGGACTTCGTGGGCTCGGTGGCGGTGTCACGGTGTATGAACTTCGAGCGCACGCCCCAAGACTGCAGTGGAGCGTCGATGCGCAGTGCCAGCGTTGCCGTGGTCATGCGGCTTGCTCCAGGGCGGCTCCTAGGGTGCGGTCAACCAGCTCATTTAGAGAGGTAGCCGTGTCGCTGCCCTCAAGTGCTGGTAGTTCGCTGGTGGCGGCCGCAGCGATGACCTTGCGCAGCTCGTCGTCACCGTAGAACCCGCGCAGTCGGGAGAAGTGGTCCAGCATGCGCCTGGTGGATTCGCCAAGGAGATCGTCGCCGATCACGGGACGGAGGAAAGCGTTGGCGAGGTTCCATGCCCCGTGGTCACGCACCACGGTGAGCAGCGTTTCGGGCTTGGTACGTGCGGCCGTGGAGTTCTGCTTGCCGCTGGGATTGGCGTTGACGAACGCGCGCAACCATGCACCAGCGGTGCGTGCGATCAGGTCCTCGTCACCGCGAAGGTTCTTGGCTAGCTGGCCGAGGGCGAGATTGGCGTAGCGGTCGTAGCACGCGGCGTTGAAGTCGACGGTGCCGATCATGTCGGCTCCGGCTTCTTCTTCGGGTCACACAAGATGCTGATGAGCATGCTCGGCGGCATGAGTGAGTCAGAGCGCCAGCACGTGCAAGCCCGCGTGCGGGCGGCGATGGATGCCCAGGTGCTCAACGAAGGCCGCCACCAGGGTGGGCGGGCACCTTACGGCTACAACGTCGTCGACGGTGGGCCGCACCCCAACCCGCGCAAGGCGACGGAGGGCTACCGGCTGCGGGTGCTGGAAATCGACGAAGCATCGGCCGCGGTGGTGAGACGCATCTTCGCAGAGTATTTGAATGGCAAGGGTGACCGGGCCATCGCCAACGGACTCAACCGCGACCGCATCCCCTGCCCATCGGCTCGTCGACCAGAGCAGAACCGTCACAGGCTCGCCGACGGATGGCAGGCCAGCACGATCCGATCGATCCTGGAAAACCCCCGCTACACCGGCTACGCCTTTTTCGGACGCTGGACCCGTCAGGAAACCCTCCTCGACCCCGACGACGTCGCCGCCGGACACGTCATCCGATTCCGCCGAGCCAGTGCCGACCGCGTGGTGCGCTCACGCCGACCGGCCCACCCGGAGATCGTGGACGTGGAGACCTTCACGCAGGCGCAACTGATGCGCCGATCCCGATCGGCGGGCGGGAACCGCAGAAGAGCCAAGCTGGAACGCACCCGCAGTTCCGGATCGCGGAACTACCTGTTTCGAGGTCTCGTGCGCTGCGGGCTCTGCGGACGCAAGATGCACGGAGCCGTCATCCGCAAGCACGAGATCTACTACCGGTGCCTTGCCCGCACGCTCGCTCCCGGATCGGAGGCACTGGCGGACCACCCACGGACGGTCAACCTGCGTGAGATCGACCTGCTGGAGCCGTTGAACGGCTGGGTCGGCCTCCTGTTCACCCGCGAAAACCTCGACCGGACCGTGGCAGCGCTCGTCGGCTCACAAGCCGACGGCAACCGCCAGGCAGGCCAGCAGGAGGCAGCGAAGAAGCGCCTGACCGAGGCGACCACCCGGTTGCACCGGCTCCAAGCAGCCATCGAAGCGGGCGCGGACCCCGCCGCCTTGATCGAAGCAATCAACACAGCCCAAGCCGAGCGAGCCGCCGCGCAAGCCGAGCTCGACAACACCCCCGTCGCGCACACGCTCAGCGACGCCGAAATCCACGCGATGATCGATTCACTGGGGGACGTCGGCGCGGCACTCAAGGACGCCAAGTCCGAGAAGCTGAGCTGCCTCTACGAGAGCCTGGGCCTCCACCTAACGTACAGACCACACGCGCGTAATCGTGGAGGCCACGATCACGCCGCGTGTGGTTAGCGCGCGTGTCCGAGGGGCGAGTTGCACACTAACCACACGCCTCCGCCTTCCCGACGCTCGCTGAGGCCGGGTGCGGGTTCGCTGTCCAGCCTGTCCCGCCGAAATCCCACCCGGGACACCTCGGCGGGACAGGCGAAAAAGCTTTGTGACCTGCAAAAACGTCGGCATGTACACACCCGGGACAAGTGCTCCTGCGTGTCCCCATGTGTGCCCGAAAAGCGCCCGAAGGCGGGTCATGTGGTGACCGGCTCGAGGCACTGCTACCTGTCCCATCTAGGTTTAGGCCGCTTGGCCGGGCGCGCAATGCCGTGGGCTTCCGCAAGGTCGGTTACGGCCGCCAGCACATCTTGAATCGCTGGCCGCGGGTCGGTGCCGCTGCTTAACGCTCGCCGTACGGCCACCATTGCGGTGTCGACACGGTCGATAGCCTCCCATGAGAATGCATGACCAGACTGGAGCCGGGCTCGGCGGGCGCGTTGTCTGCATGCTGCTCCGTGGTATCGCGCACGCCGTCCACGTGACGAACGTGGCGGTAGCGGCTTGCCGCATCCCAAGCACACGCCAGCAGACATCGACCGTCCCCCATCGTGAGGAAACTCGTGACGCCCGCCTGAGGCGCAGTCACCATCACGGCAAGTGTCAGAACATTCTCGGAGCCGTGGCCGAAGTCTCGGCGGGCGTCGGTTGCTTCGCCTAGAGCCGCCAAAGTCCCTCAAGCACCGCTTGCAGGATCTCGACGGAAGGTGTCGAGAACCCGCTGTTCGTGGGCCTGCTCAGTTTGGCCAACGGGAGAATGCGAGTTGGCAGATCCGGGTTCAGATCGCCGCTCCAGGCGGTCACGTAGCCGCCAGGTTCGTGGTTGAGGCTGTGCCTACTCACCGGTTCCGCGATCGCGGTCATGCGCCGAACTGCTCGATCACGAGGTTCTGCGTGCCCTGCTCGCGGATCAGCGCGGCGAGCTGGTCCAACGTCTTCGCGAGCATTTCGCGGTCCTCTGTACTGCAACGTCCCTGGGGCAAGTAGTAGGCGGCGTCGTCGAGAAGCCACTGCGCCTTGCGCAGAACGACCGCGAGCTTGCCGTCCTCGGGGCTCGTTGACGCAGGTTGTCTCGTCTCGTCGGTCGCCGCCGCGAGTCTCAACAAGCAGGCGCTGCAGGGCGCGCACGCTGGAGCTTTGCCCGAGTCCGGCGGACTGGTCGGGTCAGCGGCTTCCTCGATATCCGAGGGATGGAACTTCAGACCACACCACGCCTGGACCTCGCCATCCTCGCTGGTCGGCGCAGCGCAGTGGGCGACGCGCAGCGAGTCGACCACGACGCCCGGCTTGAACTGGAACCACTTGATCTGTTCCGTCGATGCGTCCACGGGTGATCTCCAATCCTGGTGGGCCGCGGCCAGAGCCGAGCCATCCAAGGCACGGGCTCTGGCCGCGGTCCGTGTCCGGCGACGGTCGAGGGGCGCGGGCGCAACGCCGCCGGACGACTTGGGGTGACCGCGCGTGAGCGGTTCGCGTCAGACTGAAATCATGTTTACATCAGCGCTCGATCAGCGGAACGACCTGGACACGACCTGCTGACGACATAAGGCGACCCCCGTAGCGCGGACGGGAGACAGCGATGCAGACGGCACGCACGGTGCTCGAACTGAAGATCAAGGAACGGCGTCAGACGCTTCAGGAGTTCGCCGAGTACGTGGAGCGCTTCGCTCGCGAACACAACGAACCTGGAACGCTCAGCGTCCGTCACCTACAGCGGTTGGCCTCGGGGCGCGGGCCGAACGGCCAGCCCCTTGGTCAGCCCCGCGCTGCAACCGCCCGGTTGCTCGAACGGATCTTTGGTCTCAGCATCAATGAGCTACTTCTGCCGCCGGATGGGCCAACATCCGGAGGCACGGTCCCCAACCAGTTGAAAGACGGCTCGTCACCCACTGAGCCCGGGCAGGCGAACATCCTCGGTGCAGGCCGCCGCATCCCACCCTCTCCTGCTGTGCAGACGCCCGAAACGCGCGTCGACATGTCCACGTCATTCGTTTGGCTGGACGAACACGTCGGCTGGAGCCCCGACACAGCTCGCCGAAAGGTGATGGCCCGCCTGAGGAAGCTGGACATTGATGATCTGCTCGATCTGCACTCGCGGCGCGGCAGGGTTCGGCGGAGCGAGATCGCGCATGCGCTGTCGACGTACTACCGAGACGGTATGCCGGGCTACGACGTTTACCGCACGCGCTGCGGAAATCGGGAGATCCGGACAAGCATCCTCACCCAGCCGACCTGGCTGGATCTTGCGTGTCCGCTCGGCGAGGGCAGCGATCGGCTTACGTTGAGGACCGCGCCAGGTGCCAGCACAGTGTGCGAGGAGCATGCCGTGAATCGGCTCGCGGAAGCCGCTGCGCTTGGCGTACGAGTCGCGAATGTGCCGCTCTATCGCCTCTTGAGCGCCGACGTCAGCAAAGGTGCGATCACGGGTTCTGTGGGTGTCGCCTCGTTCGTCGAGTACGCCGTGACCATGGATTTGCTCGAAAAGGAATTGATGGATGCGATTGGCGGAACATCCCTAGTACTCCCCCACGATGTGCTGCCGCTGCGGGGCACGTACCTGCCGAACATTGCGTCGGTACTCGATCTTTCCAGTCGATTGTGCGCGGGAGGCGTGCTCGCGTTGTGTGCAGTTGCCCGACCCGCAGATCCATACCGGGGTGGACGGGACTACGCACTGCTGATCCAGCAAAGATCCGGTCATGTGCTCAATGCTGCGCGTCGGCTCGCGGTGATCCCGAAAGGATTCCACCAGCCGATGACTGATGTGGGCGCTGACGCACAATTGAGAACAACGTTGCTACGCGAGATGGAAGAGGAATTGTTCGGGCGGAGCGAGGTCGATAACACGATCGACACTCCCCGCATGGCGGCTCCCCTACATCCTGGCCGTTTGTCCGAACCGATGCGGTGGCTCATGGAAGATCCCACCCGCATGCGGATGGAGTGCACAGGTTTCGGACTGAATCTCGTCAGCGGAAATTATGAGTTCGCGTGCCTGGTCGTTATTGATGATGAGGAGTTCTGGGCACGGTACGGCGGGCAGGTCGAGGCCAACTGGGAGTCAGCCGGACTTCGCCTTTACTCCAGTATGGACGATCATCTCGTCGCCAAGCTGATCATCGACGAGGCGTGGAGCGACGAAGGACTTTTCGCGCTGTTGCAAGGAGTTCGCCGACTTCGACAGGTTGGAGACGACCGCGTGAACCTGCCCGCCGTGGAATGGTTCTAATTGGAAGCCGACGGCCAGCGGACGGTGACAACGACAGAGTCCGTGATGGCCTCCCAGGAATGATCGATTCCTGGTCCCCAGACTGCATAGTCACCCTGTTTGACCAACTCCACCGTGCCCTCGGTGAGGTGCAGGCGGAAGTTGCCCTGCACCAGCAGCAGCATGGTCGTCCGCTGGTCGTCAGTGGTCCACCCGTCGGGGCGTTTCTCGCCTGCTGAGTGAACGCCCCACTTCACTTCGACGTCTCTCGTTGACCGCACGCCTTCGGAGGGGTCGATGAAGTGGCCGAGCACCCAGCCACGGGTTTCGCTGCCGTCTTCAGCAGCGTTGCCGTAGTGCCAATTCCGGCTCATTACCACACCTCCCATTCGATCGGCGGCAAACTCACTCGTTCACCGCCGATTTGGCCGAGTCGTCGAAGGCCCTGAAGCAAGGCGAACAGTCCTTCGTTGCTCCACGCTACATCACGAACCAGCTCGCCGAGCAGGTCCCCGTCCAGGCTGGAGTATTGCCGGAGTCCTGCCGATTCCCAGTTCGCCTCGACTCGCCCTCCGTAACGCGCCCAGAACTCCTCGTCGTCGATGACGATCAGGCTGGGGAACTCGAAATTCCCGCTGAGCAGGTTCAGGCCGAATCCGGTGCACTCCATGCGCAGAACGCCCGGTTTCTCCATCAGCCACCGCATCGGTTCGGACAGGCGGCTCGGGTGCATCGGATCGGCGGTCCGCTGGTCACCAACGGTGCTGTCGATGTCGTCGCGCCCGAACAGCTCCTCTTCCATCTCGCGCCGCAGCGTCGCGCCCACCTGAGCATCGGCGCGCAGATCCGTCATCGGCTGGTGGAAGCCCTTCGGGATCACAGCCAGTCGACGCGCGGCGTTGAGGACGTTGCCCGAGCGTTCCTGCACCAGGAGGACGTAGTCCGCTTCACCTCGGAACGGGCTCGCGGGGCGGGCGATCGCGCACAGGGCGAGTGGCCCACCGGCGCACAGCCGACTGGAGACGTCGACCACGGACGCGATGTCCGGCAGGTACTTGTCCCGCAGCGGTAGAGCTGTGTGCGCCGAGCCGGCATCGGTTGCGATCGCGTCGATCAGCTCGCCTTCGAGCAGGTCCATCGTCACGGCGTACTCGACGAACCGTGTGACGCCGACCGATCCACGGATCGAGCCGCGGGAAACATCCACGCCGAGCAGCTGGTACAGCGGCATGTCGACAAGCCTGGTGCCCATGGCCAGCGTTTCCGCTAATCGCTGAGCTGCCCGTCCAGCGGCGTCATCATCGAGCGACAGGTCAGCCGCGGCTGCTCTGGTAATCGTCAGGCGGTCATGCGACGCGATCAGCGGGCATTCCAGGTCGAGCCAGTCTGCCCTGGTCAGGATGCTCGTCTCTGCCTCGGTGTCGCTGCCGAAGCGGGCGACGTACCTGCCGTGGCTACCTGTCCGCTCGCCGTAGTACCTGCCGAGCACTTGCGCGACGCTTCGTTGGTCGACGCGCCCGCGACGGCTTGCCCGGCTCTGAAGTTCCCCCACGTCCAGCCGCGCCAGCCGTGCGGCGACATCGCGCCGACTGGTGCCCGGCTCCCGGCCAGCGTGCTCGTCCAGCCACTCCAGCGCCGCGCCGATATTGGGATCGGTGCCGAGCCGCAGTTCAGCGTCCGGCGCCGCCTGGTCGTCGGTGGGCGTGTCCGCGGGCTTGGCCTCGGCAGCGTCGCTGATCAGCTGGGCGAACCGTGCTGCGACCGGTGGTGGTGCCTGTTCAAGCGCCGTGTCGAGCAACTGCTGCATCTCAGTTTTGGGCACCAGGGTGAGTTTCTTGTGCCACCCGCTGACTGTTCGGACTGCAATTCCCAGGTGCTCCGCGAATGCCTCGTTGCTCATTCGCAGTGCCGCCTGCAGCGCGCACGCCGTGCGACCTGTCCAGCCGGTCACCAATTCCCTCACGCCGCTCCCCCTGCCGCTGGTTCGTGCACTGGATCTGCACCGCTCGTGCACCGGATGTGCATCGCTGACGCATGGGTTGCCCAGCGGTTCCGCAATGCAATTGAAGGCATGGAAGACGTCCGGTCCGGCAAGCGGAATCACCACACCTCAGCGGTTCTCGCGGACCTGGTCGAGCACCTCGGCGAGATCGCTCTTGAGGTCGTCGAGCCGCTCGGTGATCTCGACCATGCGCTGTTCGAGAGCGTCCAAACGGGACCACACCGTCTCCGGGCCGACCGAGGTCGGCTCGTCGGGCTCAGGCGGTTTTCGACCGTGCAGCACGGAATGCAGGTGCTGCGGGTGCCAGCCCAGCGCCACCGACAGCGACTCCAGCGTCCGAGCGCTCCGGCGGCGCTCGACGACGTGGTGCTGGATCTCGCGGACGATCGCCTGCGAGACGTTCGAGCGCTCGGCAAGCTCCTTCTGCCGCCAACCAAGCTCGCGAACGCGCTCGTTGATGGCTCTGGCGACTGCCGCCCAATCTTCCGACACGTATTCCTCCGCGCTCCGCCTCGGTGCAGAGGTTAGCCGTTCCGTGCCGCATTCCGTGACATGACCGCGCACAAAAGCGCGGTTGGGACTTCACGCGCCATTGTGCGCTGAAATCATTAGAAATTCGCTGAAATCATCTCTCAATCCCGCCTGAAGGGCTTTCTTCAATGGGGACCGATATGTCCAAGAACGGGCGGCCGGTGTTTCTCACCGTCCGCAAGGCTGCCTGGATTCTCAGCGTCGATCCGTCGACGATCTCCCGTGCGATCCGGCTCGGCACGCTGCGCACCGCGCGGCGGAACGGCCGCCGCGTGATCCCCGCCAGCGAGGTGGTCCGCCTACTGAGCAAGCCGACCGACGGCGCGGCGCAGGACGGGGGTCGGCAGTGATGACTTCTCACAACGACGTCCGCTTGGTGGGTATCGCCCGGCGGCTGGACCGGCTGCGCTGGGTGCCGAGCGCCCTGCTTGCCCATGCAGTGCTCCGTGACGGCATGTGCATGTCAGGAAGCTCAGAGGACGAACCCGGGTGGGCCAACGAGCCGATGACGGACCGGGAGCTCGCGGCGCGGATGTGCGCGGGCTGCCCGGTCCAGGACGAATGCCTCGAACTGGACCTGCGCGTCGCGGGGAAGGACACCGCCGGCGTCTGGGGTGCTCTGCCCGAGGACGACAGGCGCGCGCTGTACCCGCACTGGCATCAGCGCGGGAAGCGTGCCGAAGGGGGTGCTGCACAGTGACGCTGCAACTGACCCCCGTCGAGATCCTCGCCGCGATCGGCGGCCTGATCGTCCTGGTCATGGTGTGGCGGGCGAGTGCGCGGGCCACGCGGCGAGCCACCGAGGCCGCTCGGGCGAGCGTGCGGTTGGTCTCGCTCGCCGGGCGGGTCGTGGTGACCGCCGCCGCGATCGTCGGCGTGCAGTGGATCGTGATCACGCACCCCGGCAACACGACCCTGCTGCTCACAGTGCTTGGTGTTCCGGCCTTGTTCGCGTCGTACACGCTGACCAGAGCACTCACCGTCACCGCAGCAGACGTGCCGCAGCACCGGAAAGGACGGCGTCGATGAACGCGCCGCCCGTGGTCAACGGGGATGGGCGGCGGGTGCCACCCACCCCGGCCGAGGCCGAAGCTGTCGAGCAGGTGCGCAAGCAGATGGACCGGTTGTGCTGGACCGGCATCCTGCTGGGCCTGGCGTTCACCATGACCAACGTCCAGAGCTTCGCCGCGAACGGCGCGGTCGCCTGGTCGCTGCCGTGGCTGGCGGCGTGGCTGCTGGACCCGATGGTGTCACTGATGTTGTTGGCAATCCTGCGGGCCGAGCAGGTCACGGCCCGCTACGGCATCCGTACCAGCGGATGGGTGCGCGGGGCGAAGTGGTTCACGCTCGCGGCCACGTACGTGATGAACACCTGGGAGGCGTACGCGGCTGGGGCGGCGGACATGGTGGTGCTGCATTCCGTGCCGCCGCTGGTGGTGTTCGTCGCCGCTGAGGCCGTGACCGACCTTCGGGAAAAGCTCCGCGAAGCAGTCCGGGCAACGGTCACGAACGCCGGGGCTGTTAGCCCGGACACGGACTCCGAGCAGGCACCCGAACCAGCTCGCGACCGGCCGCCGAAAGCCAAGCGGCGGACGTCCTTCGACGAGTACCTGCGCTGGGCGCGGGAGGCGTGGAACACGGACGTGACGGTCACACCCGCCTGGATTCGGGACGTCACCGGCTGCTCGCGTGGCTTGTCGTCGTGGCTGGCCGCCTCGCTGTCGGCCGAGGTGAGCGCCGATGACCGGTGAGACGCTTCCTGCTCCCGGACAGTCGCGGGAGGTCGAGCGGCACATCTTCGACGCCGAGCTGGTCGACGATGACCCGCTGCGCGAGCCGCACCTGAACCTGCGACGACGGTTCATGAACTGGTGGCAGCGTTCATCACGCGTGCCCGCCGCGTTGAAGTCGCGACAGGCTTTGAGGGGCACGGCTGTAGACGCTGTGGCGTTCATGGTGCGGTCGCCATGGCGGTTCATCAGCGCAGTCGGGCGGGGCGTGGCCGCGGCGGCCCGGAGCTGGCGGAGGTGGGTGCGCGTGCACGACTACCGCGAGGCCGCCGAGCAGTCCGACAAGCTCGCAGACAAGTTCACTGAAATCCGCGCCCTCACGCTGTTCCGCTGGAAGGTCACCGGCATCGTGGCAATGGCCACTGCCGCAGCGGCCACCGTGTCCTACGTCGTGTACGGCGGCCGGGTTCTCTGGATCGCAGCCGGCATCGGCTCGGTGGTACTGGCGGTGTTCGGACGCCGCAAGGACGGCGCACCTGGCCGTAAACCCGTGCTGGCCGGACCGCGGGCGCTGACCTGGACCATGGACCCGCAGGTGCTGGTCGACGCCTTCCGGGACGCGAAGCTGATCGGCAAGGACGAAACACTGCGCCTGGTCGAGCGTGCCGCACACGACGGCGCAGGTTGGGCCGTCACCGTCGACCTGCCCGCCACCCGCAAGGCCGCCGACGTCATCAGGCACCGCGAGGCGCTGGCCTCGGCGCTGGCGGTCGATGAGTTGCAGCTGATCGTCGAGCGAGTACGCGGGCGCGGTGGGCACGCCGGTCGGGTGTTCCTGTGGGTCGCTGACGAGGCCCCCTACTCCGGGCCTCCGTTGCGCTTCCCGCTGCTGGACGCGGAGTGCTGGGACGCGTGGCGGCCAATCCCTTTCGGGCGCGACGCGCGCAACCGCCGCATCGACCTGCCGGTGGTGTGGACGTCGCTGATCGTGGGGGCGATTCCGCGGCAGGGCAAGACGTGCGCGACCCGGCTACCGGCGGCTGGGCTGATCCTCGACCCGTGCACGCAGCTCTACGTCTTCGACGGCAAGGGCGGTAAGGACTGGAAAGCAGCCGAAGCCGTCGCGCACCGCTACGTCTGCGGTGACGAGCAGGAGCACGCCGAAGCGGTCCGGGACTACCTGGTCGAGCTGGTCGCCGAGGTGCAGGCGAGGTTCTCCCGGATGTCAACGCTGGATGACGAGATCTGCCCGGAGTCGAAGATCACCCCGCAGATCTCCCGGGACCGTGACCTGGGCATGCCGATCACGGCGGTGATCATCGACGAGGTCCAGGTGTACCTGGAGAACCCGACGCGGCTGGAGATCGAGGGCAAGCGGACGACGCTCGGGGCGTACCTCGCGGACCTGCTGACCTACCTGGCTCGCAAGGGGCCGGCGGTCGGCATCGTGGTCATCCTCGCCACCCAGCGCCCGGACTCGAACACCATCCCCTCGCGGCTGCGGGCCGTGCTGGGATCGCGTTTCGCGCTGCGGGTGATGGACTGGCGGGACTCGAACATCGTGCTCGGCGAGCAGATGAACACCCGCGGGTTCGACGCCTCCACGCTGCTGCCCAGTCACAAGGGTGTCGGCATCCTCCGCCCGGACGGCGACACCGACGCCGGGGCCGACACGGTCGCGGTCACGGTGCGCACGTTCTACATGGACAACGGGGAGTGGCGCACGATCTGCGAACGAGGGCGCGCTCTCCGGGAAGCAGCCGGAACCCTGACCGGACACGCCGCAGGAGACGACAGGCCACGGGCGATCGACCAGGCGGCGGTCGCGAAGGCGCTCGGCGCCGGCACCGACGGCGGCGTCCCGGTCGAGCTGCCGGAACCGCTCGCCTCGGTCGTCGAGTACCTCGGCGACGACCTGGATCGGCGCGAGTTCGTCCCCACGGCCGAGCTGACCGAAGCGCTGGACGTGGAACCGAGCGTGTTCGCGCGGGAAATGGGGCGGCTGGAGTGCCGACCGACGCGGCACCGAGTCCCCGACGCGACAGGAGAGGTGCGCCGGGTCCGCGGCTACTTCACCGCCGACATCCGAGCGGCGCTCGACCGAGTGAGGGATGAAATCAGCTCGACCGATGAGGCGGGAGCTGGTCAGTCATGACGGCCGACGATCGCGGCTCCGAGCGGATCACGGTGCGGTTTCCGCCTGAACCGCCTGTGCTGACGAGGCAATCTAGTCGCATACTGCTTGCCATACTGGTCGAGCTGACCGAGATCGAGGCCCCGGATGGGCCGCCAGGGAAGGGAACACATGACTGTTGATATCAGCGGTGACCCGTGGGCGACGCTGGATGATCTGCTGGGTGTTGAGGTGGTCGATGCTGTGGAGGAGGGCATTGGGCCGGTGGCGTTCTATGGGCGGTGTTCCACTGAGGACAACCAGGATCCGGAGACCTCGCACGGGTGGCAGGTGAACAATGCGCGGAAGTTCATCGAGCCGTTGGGTGGGACGATTGAGGCTGAGTTCTTTGATGTTGGTCAGTCGCGTTCGGTGCCGTGGGAGCGCCGCCGGGAGGCCAGTCGCTTGCTGGCGGCGTTGAAGGACCCGCGCCGTGGCTGGAGTGCGGTGGTGGTGGGGGAGGGGACTCGGTGCTGGTTCGGTAACCAGTTCTCTCTGATTGCGCCGAAGTTCGCCGCCTATGGCGTGGATTTGTGGGTGCCGGAGCTGGGTGGGAAGTTCGACCCGCGGAATCCGTCGCACACGATGTTGATGAGCATGCTGGGTGGGATGAGTGAGTCTGAGCGTCAGCATGTGCAGGCGCGTGTGCGGGCGGCGATGGATGCTCAGGTGCTCAACGAGGGTCGCCACCAGGGCGGCCGGGCACCGTATGGCTACAACGTGGTTGATGGTGGTCCGCACCCGAACCCGCGCAAGGCCGCCGAAGGATACAGGCTGCGGGTGTTGGAGATCGATGAGCAGGCGGCGGAGGTGGTGCGGCGGATCTTCGCCGAATACCTCAGCGGCAAGGGTGACCGGGCCATCGCCAACAGCCTCAACCGCGATGGTATTCCGTGTCCGTCGGCGCGGCGGCCGGAGCAGAACCGGCACCGGCTGGCCGACGGCTGGCAAGGCAGCACCGTCCGGTCGATCCTGGAGAACCCCCGTTACACGGGGTACGCCTTCTTCGGCCGTTGGGTCCGGCAGGAGACCCTGCTCGACCCCGATGACGTCGCCGCCGGGCATGTGGTCCGGTTCCGCCGGGCCGGTGCTGATCGTGTGGTGCGCTCGCGACGACCGGCGCACCCGGCGATCGTCAGTGTGGAGGACTTCACTCGGGTCCAGCTGTTGCGTCGGTCGAAGGGCGCGGCCGGGTTGCGGACGGCTCGCAAGGCCGAGCGGAGCGCTCGCCCCACCAAGCGGGCGTACCTGTTCCGGGGGCGCATCCGGTGCGGGGTGTGCACGCGGAAGATGGAGGCCAGCCCGCGTGCCCACGGCATGTACTACCGGTGCCCGGCCCGGACCCTGGCGCCCGGTTCGCCCGCGTTGGCCGAGCACCCGCCCGCGGTGTACCTGCGCGAGGACGTGATCCGGGACGAGATCAACACCTGGCTTGGTGGCCTGTTCGCTCCGGAGAACATCGATCAGACCGTCGCGGCGCTGCTGGCGTCCCAGGAGGTACCGCGCGCCACATCCACCACCGCGGAGACGGCGAAGAAACGGCTCGCGGACGCTGAAGCTCGGTTGCGGCGGTTCCAGGCGGCGATCGCTGCCGGTGTCGATCCAGCGGCGTTGATGGAGGCGATCAACGAGGCCCAAGCCGAACGCGCCGCAGCCCGCGCCGAGCTGGACGACGAACGTGCACCCAACGCGCTCTCGAGCGCAGAGATCCACGCGATGATCGATTCACTTGGCGACGTCGGTACGGCGCTGTCGAACGCCAAGCCGGACCGGCTGGCGAGCCTCTACGAGGCCGTTGACCTGCAGGTCCGGTACGAGCCGACCGAACGGGTCGCCCAAATAACTATTCACCCGGCAAGCCGGGTGAATAGTGTGCGTGTCCGAGGGGGGACTTGAACCCCCACGCCCTTAATCGGGCACTAGCACCTCAAGCTAGCGCGTCTGCCATTCCGCCACTCGGACATCTCGGGTCACCCCTGTCCCGCAGGGGCTCCCGCTGTGTTGTGCCCATAGATTAGCCCATGGTCATCCGGGGCCCAACGGGACCCCCTCCTGGCGGCTTCGGGTGGTAGAAATGCCTGGTGAGCGAGCGCAACGAAGGTACTTCCGGTAGTGATCTCGATCCTGGGTTGAAGGTCGCCCAGGAGGAGGTCGTGGAGCTGGCCAGCGAGCTGATCCGCATCGACACGACCAACACCGGTGATCCCGCGACGCTGGTCGGCGAGCGGGCCGCCGCCGAGTTCGTCGCCGCGAAGCTCAGTGAGGTCGGGTACGAGGTCACCTACGTCGAGTCCGGGGATCACCCAGGGCGGGGCAACGTCATCGCCCGGCTGCCTGGGGCCGACTCGTCCCGCGGCGGGTTGCTGGTGCACGGACACCTCGACGTCGTGCCCGCCGATCCTGCCGAGTGGTCGGTGCACCCGTTCTCTGGTGCCGTGCAGGACGGCTACGTGTGGGGTCGCGGGGCCGTCGACATGAAGGACATGCTGGCCATGAGCCTGGCCGTGGCCCGGCGGTTCAAGCGGGACGGGATCGTTCCGCCGCGCGACGTGGTGTTCGCGTTCCTCGCCGACGAGGAGGCTGGCAGCTTCCACGGGGCGCAGTGGCTGGTCGACCACCGACCGGAGCTGTTCGAGGGCTGCACCGAGGCGATCAGCGAGGTCGGCGGGTTCTCCGTCACCCTCAGGGACGGTGTGCGTGCCTACCTGGTGCAGACCGCGGAGAAGGGCATCCGCTGGCTGAAGCTGCGGGTGCGGGCCCGGGCCGGGCACGGCTCGATGGTGCACGACGACAACGCCGTCACCAAGCTCTCCGAGGCCGTGGCCAAGCTCGGCAAGCACCGGTTCCCGCTGGTGCTGACCGACTCCGTGCGGGAGTTCCTGGAAGGCGTCACCGAGATCACCGGCTGGGACTTCCCGGAGGACGACATCGAGGGCGCCGTCGCCAAGCTCGGCAACCTGTCCCGGATCGTCGGCGCCACGCTGCGCGACACCGCCAACCCGACAATGCTCACCGCCGGGTACAAGCACAACGTGATCCCCTCGGTGGCCGAGGCCGCCGTGGACTGCCGGATCCTGCCCGGCCGCGAGGAGGCGTTCGAACGGGAGCTCGCCGAGCTGCTCGGGCCGGACGTGGAACGCGAGTGGGTCGGGCTACCGCCGGTGGAGACCCGATTCGAGGGCCGGATCGTCGACGTCATGACGTCGTCGCTGGTCGCCGAGGATCCCGGGGCCAAGGCGCTGCCGTACATGATGTCCGGCGGCACCGACGCCAAGGCGTTCAGCCGGCTGGGCATGAGCTGCTACGGGTTCGCGCCGCTGAAGCTGCCCGCCGACCTGGACTTCGCCGCCCTGTTCCACGGCGTCGACGAGCGGGTCCCGGTCGAGGCGCTGCAGTTCGGCACGCGGGTGCTCGACCGGTTCATCCGCAACAGCTGAACTGTCGGTCCCCTCTGGTTACATCATCCCCGAGTTGATCATCGGGGAGGTGCCGAGTGGACCTGGCGCGGCTGATCGAGACCTACCTGGAACACCTGCAGGCCCGCAAGCTCGCGGCGAACTCACTGCGCGCGTACCGGCGCGACCTGGAGTCGGTGGCCGGTGAGCTGGTTGAGCTCACCGGTATCGACGCCGACCGGCTTGCCGTGGAGCGGGTCACCGCACCGGTGCTGCGCTCGGCCTTCGCCCGGTTCGCCGCCACCCGGTCGGCGTCGTCGGTGACGCGAGCCTGGTCGACCTGGAACGGCTTCTTCGGGTTCCTGGTGGTGGAGGGTGCCGTGCCCGGCAACCCGATGCAGGTGGTGCCCAAGCCGCGCAACGCCCCGGCCACGCCCAAACCGCTGCAGGGCGAGGACACCCCGGAGCGGTTGCTGCGGACGGTGGCCGCCGGCGCCCGGCGCGCGCGGAACCCGTGGCCGGAGCGCGATCTCGCGGTGCTGTCCACGCTGCTGTGCACGGGAGTGCGCTCCGCTGAGCTGCTGGAACTCACGATCGGATCGTTGGCCGGGCGTCCCGGGGACCGCCGCCTGCACGTGCACGGTAAGGGCGGGAAGAACCGTTCCATCCCGATCGAGGACACCCTGGACCAGCTGATCCAGAGCTACCTGCGGACCAGGCGGGCCCGGTTCGGCGACCGGCTGCCGGGTGGCGCCCCGCTGTTCGTCGATCACCGTGGTCAACCGCTGCGCCGCGGTGGGCTGCAGTACCTGGTGCGGCAGTCGTTGCGGGCCGCCGGGGTGTCCGACCGGGTGCAGCCGGGCGCGATGGTGCATGCGCTACGGCACACCTTCGCCACGCGGCTCGCCGAAGACGGCGCGAGCGCCGCCGAGATCGCCAAGCTGCTCGGGCACTCCTCGATCAACTCCAGCCAGACCTACATCGACGTCACCGCGCGCGAGCAGCGGCTGTCGGTGCGGGCCAACCGGACGTTGCGGGTGCTCGGGGAGTTGGCGGGCAGGTAGTCAGCCGCCCCAGGAGGTTGCGGTGGTCAGGCCGACCAGGGCGTCCGAGGGGTCGCGGACCAGGAGCGCATCGCCCAGCAGGGGGTGGTCGATGCGCTCGGCGAGGGTGCCGCCGAGCCTGGCCACCCGGTCGGCGGCGTCGGTGACGTCCTCGACGGCGAAGTAGCACAGCCACCCGGTCGGTTGGCCTTCGGTGCGGGACGCCAGCGGCCGGTCGCCCACCACGTAGTCGACACCCGGCTGTTCGGTGCGCACCGTCCAGTTCAGGATGTCGGCCCAGAACGCGTCCGCGCGGTTGGGATCGCTGGTGCGCAGCTCCACCCAGCACGGTTCGCCGGGGCGGGGTCCGGGCGCCCACGGCCCGTGCTGGGCGCGGCCTCGAGCCATCAGGGCGGTCGTGTCGTCCGGTCCGGTGAGGGTCCCGTCGTGGGCGGCTCCGGCGAACACCAGCCGCCAGCCTGCGGGCTCGCCCGCTCGGGGGGAGCGGATCGTCGCGCAGCGGCGCTCCCCCACCCAGCAGTCGATACCGGCGCGGGTGACCGCCGCCGACCAGTCGAGCAGTTCTCGGTAGAAAACCGCCGCGGCCACCAGGTCGGAGGTCAGGAGGTCGACGCGGCGCAGGCCGCGGACCGTGGGACGTGAGGACACCGTCGCTTCCTCGCCACCGCTGGAGACCAGTTCATCCTGGCCATCCCGACCGGCCGGCACAATGCTCCGTTCGTCCTTACCTGAGCCGTTCCAGCTGGACGGCCACGTCGACCACCTGCACGGCCAGTTTGCGCAGCTCCGCGTAATCGGCGGCGTCGTCGACGGCGGTGACCACGTCCTCGGCCGCGCAGCGCAGCTGGAACAACCGGTCCCGCAGGTCCGCCAGCTCGGCGGCCGAGAGGACCACCGCGTCCTCCGGCAGGCCACCGCGCTGCACGGCCGTGCGCCGCTCGTAGGCCCGCTGACGACAGGACTGCGTGCAGTACAGCCGGGGCCTGCCCTGCCGACCGGAGTCGGCAACGCGTCGCCCGCACCACGCGCAGTGGCGTTCGGCGCGCTGCCGACCGGCAGCGTGACGGACGGGCGGCGAGGATTCCACGATCGATCACGGTACCCAATGGCCCTGCCTGCACCGCGCAGGCGCGCCGATCAGGCAGAGTGTCTGATCGTGACCCACCCTTTCCTGCTCGGCCCCCGGCCCCGCGCGTTTGCCCACCGCGGCTGGCACCTCGGGGAGCTGCACGACATGGAGAACTCCTTGAGCGCCTTTCGGCGCGCCGTGGCGGAGGGCTACCACTACATCGAGACGGACGTGCACGCGACGGCCGACGGTGTCGTGGTCGTCAATCACGATCCGACGCTGGAGCGCACCACCGACGGCCGCGGGGTGATCGAGCGGCTGCCCTGGTCAGTGGTGGGTTCGGCGTTGATCGGTGGCCGGGAACCGGTGTGCCGCCTGGACGACGTGCTGGAAGAACTGCCGGAGACGTTCTTCAACATCGACGTCAAGGAGGATTCGGCGGTCGTCCCGGTGCTGCGTACGGTGCGGGCGCACAACGCCTGGGACCGGGTCTGCCTGGCCTCCTTCCGCGAGCACCGGGTGGCGAGGCTGCGCCGCCTCGGCGGGCCGCGCCTGCTGACCTCGGCGGGGCGCCGTTCCGCCGCGCTGCTGTGGCTCAGCTCGCGGGTGGGCGGCGGCGGGTTCCGGCCGCTGGTGGCCGGTGCGGCCGCGCAGGTCCCGGTGGGGCTGGGCCGGCTGCTGCCCGTGGTGGACGCGCGGTTCGTGCGACAGGCCCACCGCTGGGGAATCGAGGTGCACGTGTGGACGGTCGATGACGCCGCCGAAATGCGCGCGCTGCTGGACCTCGGGGTCGACGGCCTGGTCACCGACCGGCCGGACGTGCTGAGCGAGGTGCTGCGGGAGCGCTTCGGCGAACCAAGGGCGGACATCCCCGGCTGAGTGGAACTACGCATTGTCCACGCGCGGACCGCCGCAGTATTCGTGGAGCCAGTAAAGTCCGGTTACCCCCAATCGAGTGACATTGGCCGGAGGACCGAACGGATGAGCGTGATGGACAGCGACCTGGCACCGGACGCCGCGCGCAGGCGGCGGCGGGAACAGCGGGGCTGGTGCTGGTACGACTGGGCCAACTCGGTGTTCCCGACCTCGGTGACGACGGTCTTCCTCTCGCTCTACCTGACCTCGGTGGCCACCGAGGGCGCCAGGGCGGACGTCGCCCGCAACGGGCTGAACCCATGTCCCGGGGGCAACGCGCTGGTGCAGTGCGACATCTCGATCTTCGGTCTGACCTTCCCGGCGGGTTCGCTGTGGGGCTACCTGCTGTCGGTGGCCACCGTGGTGCAGGTGGTGGTCCTGCCGATCACCGGCGCGATCGCGGACCGGACGCAGAGCAAGCGGCTGATGCTGGCGGTCTTCGCGTTCGGCGGCGCCGGCACCACCGCGTTGCTGGCGCTGGTCGGCGGGCAGGACTGGCAGCTCGGGGTGGTGCTGTTCATCCTGGGCAACATCTGCTTCGGCGCCTCCGTCGTCGTCTACTACTCGTTCCTGCCGGAGATCGCCGACGCCGACGAGCGCGACCAGGTCTCCTCGCGCGGGTGGGCGATCGGCTACCTCGGGGGCGGCCTGGCGCTGGCGATGCACCTGGTGATCTACCTCGGCCACGACGCGGTCGGCATGGACTCCGACACCGCGGTGCGCCTGGTGTTCCTGTCCTCCGGCGTCTGGTGGGCGGTGTTCACGCTGCTGCCGCTGACCGCGCTGCGCCGCCACCAGGCGCCGGAGGGCAGTGAGCGGGGCACGTCGGCGGTGACCGCGGGGTTCAGGCAGCTGCTGCGCACGTTCCGGCAGGCCCGGCACTTCCCGCTGACGCTGGCCTTCCTCGGGGCGTACTGGATCTACACCGACGGGATCTCCACGGTCTCCCAGGTGTCGGCGCAGTACGGCAGCCTGGAGCTGAAGCTGCCGCAGGACTCGCTCATCATCACGCTGCTGATCGTGCAGTTCATCGCTTTCGTCGGCGGCATGCTGCACGGGACGCTGGCGCGACGCATCGGCGCCAAGAAGACGATCCTGATCAGCCTGGCCACCTGGCTGGCGGTGCTGGTGGCCGCCTACTTCGTGCAGGCCGGGCAGGACCTGCAGTTCTACGGGTTGGCCGTGGGCATCGGGTTGGTGCTCGGCGGCACCAACGCGCTGTCCCGGTCGCTGTTCAGCCAGATGGTGCCGCCCGGGCGGGAGGCCGAGTACTTCTCGCTCTACGAGGTCGGTGAGCGGTCCACGTCGTGGCTGGGGCCGCTGGTGTTCGCCGGGGTGGGCCAGGCCACCGGCTCGTTCCGGCTGGCCATCATCTCGCTGGTGGCGTTCTTCGCCATCGGCCTGGTGCTGGTGTCGCTGGTGCCGGTGCGGCGGGCGATCGAGGCCGTCGGCAACCGGCCGCCGAAGATCCTGTGATCCCCTGTGCGGGGGGGCGTCGTGCGCGGTGCGTGACGACTCGGGATCGGGTCGCCACGACCGCCCCGTTGCTCCATGCTGGTGATAGAGCGCCCAGGTTGTCTGCGTGATCGGAATATGCCAGTACGCAGCGTTGTGTCGACAGGAAACCAGATGCCACTACATTCTGTTATCGATTTTTGCAGCGATCCTGCGGTCGGGGTCGTGATCTGTGTCCCACTCCTGCCGTTTTCCCGGGACCCCGTTTGGCCTTAGTGACCCCACATCTGGCACTATCACCCGTTCGAACGCACCTATAGATTGCAAGTGGGATAACGCGTCACGAACGCGGACCGACTGCATCTCTAGGGAGAACGCCGTCGTTGACGAGTGAACAACGTCACCGACGGCAACCAGTAGCACCACATCGGGAACAGACGCCGGGTCCCCCGTCGTTGCACTCGGTGAGCACAACCGCCCGGGCTCGGCCCCGGGCCGAAGGGAAAGGAACCGTCATGGCCGACCGCGTTCTGCGTGGCAGCCGGCTCGGAGCGGTGAGCTACGAGACCGACCGCAACCACGACCTCGCACCGCGCCGGACGGTGCGCTACGCCTGCCCCAAGGGCCACGAGTTCGAAGTGCCGTTCTCCGACGACGCCGAGGTTCCGCCGACCTGGGAGTGCCGCCTGCACGGCACCGAGTCGAAGATCGTCGACGGCAGCGAGCCAGAGCAGAAGAAGGCCAAGCCGCCGCGCACCCACTGGGACATGCTGCTGGAGCGGCGCACCATCCCCGAGCTGGAGGAACTGCTCAACGAGCGGCTGGCGCTGCTGCGCGAGCGGCGCGGCCAGGTCTGACCGCACCCACCACCGAAGCGCCTGGGCCCACCCCGGGCGCTTTGCCGTGTCCGGGCCCGCGTCAGCGCCTCCGGATCAGCTCCAGCGCCTGGTTGCCGCGGCGGCGCAACCCCCACCTGGTGACCCGCAGCAGCGCCTCGCGGACCACCGCACCACTCATCTTCGAGCTGCCGTGCTCCCGCTCGACGAAGGTGATCGGCACCTCGACGACCACGAACCCGGCCTCCAGCGAACGCCAGGTCAGGTCGACCTGGAAGCAGTAGCCCTGCGAGGCGACGGTGTGCAGCCTGAGCGCCCGCAGCACCTCGTGCCGGTACACCCGGAACCCGGACGTGATGTCGTTGATGGACAGTCCGAGGGCGACCTTGGAGTAGATGTTGGCGCCGCGCGAGAGCACCTCGCGGTACCAGGGCCAGTTCACCACCCGGCCGCCGGGCACGTAGCGCGAACCCAGCACGACGTCGGCCCCCGCCCCGTCGGGACCGAGCATGCTGAGCAGCCGCGGCAGGTCCTCCGGGGAGTGCGAGCCGTCGGCGTCCATCTCGACGACCGCCTGGTAGTCGCGGGCCAGCGCCCACTCGAAACCGGCCACGTAGGCCGCGCCCAGCCCCGCCTTCGCCGAGCGGTGCAGCACGTGCACCCGCTCGTCCTCCGCGGCCAGCCGGTCGGCCACCTCCCCGGTGCCGTCCGGGCTGCCGTCGTCGACGACCAGCACCTCCGCCGTGGGCAGCGCGCGGAACAGCCGCCGCACGATCGGCTCCAGGTTGTCCCGCTCGTTGTAGGTGGGGATCACCACCAGCACCGAGCCCGGGTCGGCACCGCCACCGGGGGCTTGCCGGTTCGCCATCCTCGTGTCCTCCCAGCCGGTCCGGGCCGGACCGGCAGTGCGTTCGTTCTCGATCGGGTCAGGCGTGGGCCGCTCGCCGGGGCCGCCACCAGGAGGCGGCGACCGCGCCGACACCCAACAACACCACTGTCCACGTTGGAGCGCTGCCCAGCCTGGTGGCGATCGTCTGGTCGGTGCGCAGCGGCACCTCCGCGACCAGGGTCTGCGCGGTGAACAATTCGCTCTGCCGGGTTACGCTGCCGTCGGGCTGCACCACGGCGCTGACGCCGCTGGTCGCCGCGACCAACACGGCGCGCCCGTGCTCCACCGCGCGCAGCCGCGACATCGCCAGCTGCTGGTAGCTCATCTCCGAGTGGCCGTACCAGGCGTTGTTGGTCGGCACCGCGAGCAGTGTCGCGCCCCACTGGGTGGCGCCGGTGAACACGTCGTCGTAGGACACGTCGTAGCAGATCCCGACGCCGAGCCGGACGCCCCCGACGTCGAGCACCCCGGGCTGGTCGCCGGGCACCATATCCTGCCGGAAGCGGTCCACGAACGGGCTCACCAGGCGGGCGATCGGCCGCATCGGGATGGTCTCGGCGAACGGCACCAGGTGCTGCTTGACGTACTCCGCACCGGCCCCGGTGGCGGGGTCCCACTTCAGTACGAGGTTGTGCAGCTCGCCGTCGGCGTCCTGGCCCAGCCCGCCGACAACCAGCGGCACGCCCAGCCGCGCCGCGACGGCGGACAGGTCCGGGTCGGCCCGGTCGGGCCCCCAGCTGCCGACCTGCTCGGGCAGCACGACGAAATCCGGGCGCGGCACCCGACCCGCGGCGACGTCGTCGGCCAGCCGATCGGCGGCGGCGATGTGGTTGTCGTGCAGCACATCGTCCTCGTAGAGCAGGCCGAGGCCGATGTTCGGCGCGTTGCCCTGCACGATCGCGACCCGGGCGGTGCCCGCCTGGGCGTCGGTGCCGACGAACGGCCACGCGACCAGCCCGGCCAACACCGGCACGAGCACCGCCGCAGCCGGCGCGATCCAGCCGCGCGGGGTGCGCGCGCGGTGCGCGAGTTCAGCGAGCCCCGCGCCCGTGAGGGCCACCGCGAAGCTCACCGCGACAGCGCCGCCGATCGATGCCAGCGACAACAACGCGCCGGTGTCCTGGGTGAAGGCCAGCCTGCCCCACGGGAACCCGCCGAACGGGACGGCGGAGCGGGCGATCTCGGCGGTGACGAACACCGCGGCCATCCACACCGGTGCGCCCGGCAACCGGCTGACGCGGGCCATCCCGGCCCCGGCCAGGCCGACGAACAGTGCCTCCACCGCAGCCACGCCCAGCCACGGCCAGGGCCCGAAGTCGGCCCCGAGGAAGTCCTGCAACCAGCCCAGCAGCGGCAGCAGGTACGCGAACCCGAACAGCAGACCGTAGCCGAACCCGGCCCGGGCGCTCCGACCGCGCACCACCGCGGCGAACACCGCGAACGCGATCGGCGCCAGCCACCACAGCTCGCGCGGCGGCGACCCGGCGTACAGGCCGAACCCGGCCGCGACGACCGCGAACGCGCGATACCACCCTGCACCGGTGGGGAGGATCCGTGCCGCGCTGCCACCGCGCTGGGCACGCCGTTGCGGACGAGCCGTGGGGACAACCACCCGATCAACCTTCTCGGTGCCGCGGTCCCGGCGGCCAGGCCAGGACGAGATCGTGCAATGCCGTTTCTGTCGTGCTCTGTCGTGGTGCGCGGTGCGCAGGCTACCCCGGCGCGCGCCCATCAAATGTACGCCGACCGGGTGTACGCGGGCCTGCCCGCCCGGCCGCACCCCCGGGACTTCCGGACATTCCCGGCAGCGCCGCAGATCAGACCTGATCGAGCGATGCGAACCGGTGTTCGACTCTGGAACATGGAGTCATGATCACCAACGACTCCGCTTCCGCACGAACGACAGCACCGACGACACTGCCGCGAACACTGCCGAAGACGTTGCGGGAACAGACCATCCCGCCGCGTCCACACTCGACGACCGCCGGGGTCAGTCCACGGTGGACGCCGGTCGCGCCGTCACTCGAGGTCGTCGTCCTCGGGATCGCGGGCATACAACGTCCGCCCCCGCAGCACCGTGCGCAGGCAGCGTGGCCGCGGCGCGTCCGGCGAGAGGTCGGGCAGCCCCGGCACGCCCGCCCGCGGGTCGGTGGACCACCGCTGCACGCGGGAGTCGGGCGCGGTGACGACCAGTTCGCCGGCATCCCACACCGCGTAGGTGGCGGGCGCTCCGGGGACGAGCGTGCCCGTGACACCGTCGTCGGTCCCTGCGGCCCGCCAGCCGCCTCGGGTGTGCGCGGTGAACGCCGCGCGCGGCGAGATGCCGAAGCCCTCGGTGCGGTGGTGCACGGCCGCCTGGACCGCGCGCCACGGGTCGACCGGGGTCACCGGGGCGTCCGAGCCGAACGCCAGCAGCATCCCGTTGGCGGCCAGCCGGGAGAACGGGTTGAGCCGGGTGCCGCGCTCGCGGCCGAGGCGGCGCGCGTACATGTCGCCGGGGCCGCCCCAGGACGCGTCAAAGGCCGGTTGCACGGAGGCCACCACGCCGAACCGGGCCAGTTCGGCGGCCTGCTGCTCGTCCACCATCTCCAGGTGCTCCAGCCGGTGCCGCAGGGCGGCCAGCGCCGGTTCCCCGACGATCTCGGCGGCCTTGCGGAAGCCGTCGCACACCTCGGCCACCCCGGCATCGCCGATGACGTGGAAGCCCGCCTGCAGACCGGCGCGGGTGCACTCCACGAGGTGCTCGGCGATCGCGTGCGCGTCCAGGTAGAGCGCGCCGGAGGTTGTCGGGGCGTCGGCGTAGGGCTCGCGCAGCGCCGCCGTGCGGGAGCCGACGGCGCCGTCGACGAACAGATCGCCGGCGAGACCGCGGGCGCCGAGTTCGCGGGCCTTGTCCACCGCACCGAGCTCGCCCCAGTAGCCGACGACCTCGGGCACCCCGCCCTGCGCGGACAGCGCGAGCAGGTCGGCCAGGTCGTCGGCACCCGAGATGTCCGGTCCGGCGCACTCGTGGACGCAGGCCACACCGCGGGACGCGGCATGGCGGAGGAAGGCCAGTTGCGCTTCGCGGCGCTGCGCGGTCCCGAGCGCCTCGCGCGCGGCGCGGCGGGCGTGGTGGTGCGCGACCCTGGTCAGCGGGCCGTCCTCGCTCCAGCCCTCGGCCCCGCGGGCGAGCGGTGCGCGGTCGACCAGCGCGGTGGACACCAGGGCGGAATGCACGTCGATCCGGGACAGGTACACGGGTGCGCCGCCGGCCGCGCGGTCGATCTCGGCACGGGTCGGCGGGCGGCGTTCGGGCCACCAGGTCTCGTCCCAGCCGTGCCCCCACACCAGCGCACCGGGGTACTCCTCCACGTAGTCGCGCAGCGCATGCAGGAACTCCGTCAACGACGCGCAACCGGTCAGGTCCAGCCCGTTGAGCAGCAGACCTGTGGCGGTGGCGTGCACGTGCGCGTCGACGAAGGCAGGCGCCACGAACGCGCCCTCGAGGTCGATGACCTCGGCGTCGGGATGCAGTGCACGACCGGCCTTGTCGCCACCGACCCACGCGATGGTGCCCTCGGTCACGGCCATCGCGGTGGCACCGGCGTCGGCGGGCGAATAGATCCGGCCGCCGAGCAACAGCGTGGTCTCGGACATCTCTTCCGTGCTTCCCTGTTCCGGGTTTCCAACTGCGCAGTTCGACGTCGGCCGGTGGATCGGGGCGCGATTCCGCGCTCGGTCCCGGCTCCGCGACGGGGCCCAGTCCCACGATCGAACCCGACCACGATCGTTCGGGCGAGCTTACCCGCCGTCGGTGGACGGTCCGCGCAACGGCAACCCGATCAGCGACGCGGCTGCTCGTCGGGGTATCCGGCCTGCGCAGACCGCTGCGGCGGGAGCAGTTCCGGCCCGCTGCGCGGCGCGGCGGCGTCGTCCTCGGTGACCGAAACCACCTCGCCGTCGATGACGTCGCTGCCCGGGGCGGTGGCCCCGCGGTCGCGGTGGGCCCGCTGGACGTGCAGCCACATCTGGTCCTGCACCTGCTGGGACCGCCGCTCCGCGGCGCGCAGTATCCGCGTGCGCAGCAGGGCGCGGGTGGGCGGGAACAGGCAGATCAGCCCGCAGATGTCGCTGACGAAGCCGGGCAGGATGATCAGCAGGCCGCCCGCGGCGATGAGCACGCCGTCGGACAGTTCGCGGTCCGGGGCCCGCCGCTGGAGTGCCGCGTCGCGGAATTCCTGCAGCGTGCGGCGGCCTTCCCGGCGCAGTAGCCAGGTGCCCAGCGCCGCTGCCGCCACCAGCAGGCCGAGGGTGGGCAGCAGCCCGATCACCGTCCCGAGGGCGATGAGCACGGCGATCTCGACCACACCGGCGACGAGGAGCACAACGAGGATCGGCACGGGGCGGACACCTCCAGTCCATGGCAGTCACCCGGTCCAACGTCCGGGATGCCGCAAATGCTCCCGGTGCGCGTCCGAGGCGTTGCGCGCACCCTCGCTCGCGCCCCATAGACTTCCCTCCGATGCGGGCGCACAGGTCGAAATCACTCATCCTCCTGCTGGTCAGCAGCGTGCTCGCGCTCGCGTTGCTGATCAGCGACCAGTACCTGCCCGGGCTGCCGTTGCAGCCCAAGCAGTTGCCGGAGGCTGTGGTGACGCTCGGCGACAGCACACTGTCCGGAGAGGGGGGCGGCCACTACGTGGCCGGCACCAACGGCGAGCACGACAACTGGTGCCACCGCTCCCCCGCCGCACCGATCAACCAGTTGCGCCTGCCGCCGACGGTGACGCGCATCAACCTCGCCTGCTCAGGGGCGCAGGCCGAGATGGTCGGCGCCAATCCGCCTCCCGGCTCGGCCGAGGGCTCCCAGTCGAAGCGGCTGGCCGAGCTCGCGCAGCAGTACCGCATCACCGACGTCATCGTGCAGATCGGCGCGAACGACGACCCGGGGTTCTCCGCCGTGGTCAACCAGTGCGTGGAGGCATGGGTGCGGCAGGCACCGGACGGGTGCGCGGGTCCGCTGCGCACCGAGTGGCCGCAGCGGGTGGAGCGGATGAAGCCGAAGGTGCTCGCCGCGCTGCAGGACATCCGGGCGGCCATGGACAGCGCGGGCTACACCCCGAGCAGCTACTCGCTGGTGGTGCAGTCCTACGCCTCCCCGGTCGGCCCGGCCATCCACCCGGAGTTGCAGGGCCTGTCGGGGTGCCCGTTCCTCACCACGGACCTGGAGTGGATCCGCGACACCGGTGTCCCGCAGTTGGCCGCGGGACTGCGCGACGTGGCGCGACAGGTCGACGCGCGGTTTCTGGATTTGTCCCGCGCAGGCGTGGGCCACGAGGCGTGCACGGGCAACCCGCGAACCACCGAGGGCGAGTGGTTCACCAGGCTCACCGTGGACTGGCAGAGCCTGAAGGACGAACGCCGCGCCCCGCACGCGATGCAGGAGTCGTTCCACGCCAACGCGGCGGGGTACGCGCAGTTCGGCCGCTGCCTCGGCGAGTTTCTGGCGACGGAGGAGCCGAAGGCGGTGTGCCTGGCCGACGAGCACGGCAACCTCCGGGCGGTGCCGGAGCACATCGCCGCCATGCAGGCGCATCCCTAGCCGAATCGGCTTCGCGCCGAGCACGGCGGCCCGCGCGGCAGAGTCAGCACGACCCGCCCCGACGTGACGCATCGCCACACACGGCACGCCGGGGCCTGGCAGCGGAACTGGGTTCAGATGGCGGGAGGGCGGTTCTCGAACGGGGTGGACAGCACCACCGTGGTGCGGGTGGAGACCTTCGCCGCCTCGCGGATCTGCCGCAGCAGTTCCTCCAGGTCGAGCGGAGAGGCGACCCGCACCTGCAGGATGTAGGACTCGTCCCCGGCCACCGAGTAGCACGACTCGATCTGCGGCAGGTGCTCCAGCCGCTGCGGGTAGTCGTCCGGGGCGGCCGGGTCGATCGGCGTGAGCGAGATGAACGCGGTCAGCGGCAACCCGATCTGCTCACCATCCACTTTGGCCACGTAGCCCTGCAGGGCGCCGCGCTGCTCCAGCCGCCGGACGCGTTGGTGCACGGCGGACACGCTCAGCCCGACGCGTTCGGCGAGGTCGGTGAAGCTGCACCGGCCGTCGCGGGCGAGTTCGCGCAGGATGGCCCGGTCGGTGGCTTCCAGGGGGCCGGGGGTCCCGGATCTGTCGCTCACGCCGGCAGCACCACCAGCTCGTGCGGGCGGTTGTTGACGCTCTCCACGCCGTCCTCGGTGACCACGACGATGTCCTCGATCCGCGCGCCCCAGCGGCCCGGCTGGTAGATGCCGGGCTCGACGCTGAACGCCATGCCCGGCTCCAGGACGAGCTGGTTGCCGCCGACGATGTAGGGCTCCTCGTGGACGTCGAGGCCGATGCCATGCCCGGTGCGGTGCACGAAGTACTCGCCGAACCCGGCGGCGGCGATCGGTTCACGCGCGGCGGCGTCGATCGACTCGGCCGTGGCACCCGGCCGCACCGCCTGCACCGCGGCCCGCTGCGCCGCCTGCAGCACGGCGTAGGTGTCGCGAACGTCGGACTGGGCGGGCTCGCCGACGGCGTAGGTGCGGGTGCAGTCGGAGTTGTAGCCCTCCGGGATCGGCCCGCCGATGTCGACCACGACGACGTCGCCGCGCTCGATCACCCGGTCCGACAGGGCGTGGTGCGGGCTGGCGCCGTTGGGCCCGGAGCCAACGATGACGAACGCGGCTTCGACGTGGCCCTCGGCGCGGATCGCGGCGCTGATGTCGGCACCCACTTCGGCTTCGGTGCGGCCGGGCTTGAGGAACTCCGCCATCCGGGCGTGCACCCGGTCGATGGCGGCTCCGGCCTTGCGCAAAGCTTCGATCTCGGCGGCGTCCTTGCGCATCCGCAGTTCACGCAGCACGGGCGCGGCCAGCACCTGCTCGGCTCCGGGCAGTGCGGAGCGCAGCGGGATGGTGTGCAGGGCGGGCATGACGTCGGCGACGGCGAGCCGGGCGGGCGCGGCCCCGCCGCGCCGCAGCAGGTCGGCCACGAGAGCGTGCGGGTCCTGGCCGTCGACCCAGGTCACCACCTCGACCCCCAGGTCGGCCAGGGGCAGGTCGGCGAAGCCGGGCTCTTCGAGCTTGGGCACGACCAGCGCGGGCGGTGCCGCCGCACCGGCCGCGGGCAGCACGAGACAGGTTAGCCGCTCGTGGGACTCCCCACCGGCGCCGAGCAGGTAGCGCAGATCGGAACCTGGCGAGATCAGCAGCGCGTCGAGGTCGGCCGCGGCGGCGGTTGCGGCTGCCCGGGTCAGGCGGGCCGCGAGCACGGCCGGGTCCTGCTTCATCGAGACGGTGGCCATGGCGCCCAGCCTAATCCCGGCGCGCGGCCGCGACGCCCGCGCGGTCCCACTCCCGCCACAGCCGAACACCACGACCGCGGTTCCAGGAACCGCTGTGTGACGGCGGCGTGACCTGCGGCGACTGCACGACGGCGCAGAAGGCCGGAAAGGATGCTCTGCACGCGTTGACGGCCGGGACTCCCCGCGGGAAGTCCCGGCCGTCAACAGGAATCGCGTGGTCCGCCGTTGGGCCCGGACCACGCATCGTCAGGCGGGCACCTCGTCCAGGTCCTGTTCCAGCAGGGCGACGAGTTCGTCCAGCACCGCTTCGCTGTCCGCGGTGAGCTCCACCTCGTCACCGTGCTGCGCATTCAGCGTCATCAGGCCCAGGATGCTGGAGGCGTCGACCGGGTCACCGGCCGCACCGTCGACGACCTTGGCAATCGTGACCGGGACGGGTTGCTCGGCAGCGGCCTTGGCCAGCAGCGCCGCCGGGCGGGCGTGCAGGCCGACCGAGGCTGCGATGCGCACACGTCGTTGCATGGGTTCTTTCCTCTCGGTTCCGGATCAGGCGGGGACCGCGGCCGACTCGGGCGCGGGCTGCTCGGCCCGGTTGCGGCCGAGCTGCTTGGCGAACAGCACCAGCACGGTCGAGACGGCGACCCCGGCGAGGATCGCCACCAGGTACATCAGCGGGTTGCCCACGAGCGGCAGGACGAAGATCCCGCCGTGCGGGGCGCGCAGCGTGGCGCCGAAGGTCATCGACAGCGCCCCGGTGGTCGCCGAACCGATGACGATGGACGGGATCACCCGCAGCGGGTCGCCCGCGGCGAACGGGATCGCGCCCTCGGTGATGAACGACGCGCCGAGGAGCCAGGCGGTGCGCCCGCTGGCCCGCTCCGCGGGGGTGAACAGCTTGCCGCGCACCACCGAGGCCAGCGCCAGCCCCAGCGGCGGCACCATGCCCGCGGCCATCACCGCGGCCATGATCTGCAACGAGGCCGTGTTGCCGATGCTCAGGCCGCCGACGGCGAAGGTGTAGGCGACCTTGTTGACCGGCCCGCCCATGTCGAAGGCGATCATGGCGCCGAGCAGGGCGCCGAGCAGCGCCGCGTTGGCCCCGGACAGGCCGGTGAGCCAGTCGGTGAGCGCCGACATCGCCAGGGCGATCGGCTTGCCGATCACGACGAACATCAGCACACCGACGACCAGCGATCCCAGCAGCGGCAACACCACCACCGGCATGATCCCGGCGATGCCGCGCGGCACGTTGATCTGCTTCAGCCCAGCGATCACCGCACCCGCCAGCAGACCGGCGACCAGCCCACCGAGGAAGCCCGCGCCGACGGTGACCGCGATGGCGCCGCCGACGAAGCCGGGGGCGATGGCGGGCCGGTCGGCGATCGCGAAGGCGATGAACCCCGCCAGCACCGGCACCAGGAACGTGAACGCCTCCGAGCCGATCTGGTTGGCCAGCGCCGCCCAGCTGATCAGGCTGGTGGGGTCGAACTGCTCGGTCACCGGCGGGGCGTCGGTGATCTGGTAGCCGCCGAGCGCGAAGCTCAACGCGATCAGCAGACCACCGGCGGACACGAACGGGATCATGTAGCTCACGCCGGTCATCAGCCACTGCCGCAGCCGGGTGCCGAACCCGGCGCCCGACACGACCTTGCTGGACAGCGCGGGTTCGGTGGATTCCGGTTGCGCCGACGTCGCGTCGGCGGGCTTCGCGCGGGCCGCTTGCCTGGCCTGTTCCAGCAGCCCGGGCGCGTCGTTGATGGCCTGCTTGACAGTAGCCTCCACGACGGGCTTGCCCGCGAACCGCTCGCGGTCGCGGACCCCGACGTCAGCGGCCAGGATGACCGCGTCCGCGCCCTGCACGTCCGCGGCGGACAGCGGGGTGGACCCGGCCGATCCCTGGGTCTCGACGGCGATCTCGTCGCCGGCGGCCTTGGCCGCCTGCTCGAGGGCCTCGGCGGCCATGTAGGTGTGGGCGATGCCGGTGGGGCACGCGGTGACGGCTACGTACTTCATGGCGCGACCTCCTCGCGCACGTACTGGGCGACCTGGGCGGGGTCGGTGGCGTCCAGCAGGGTCTGCTTGAACTCGGCGCGCACCAGCCGGCGGGCCAGCGCGGCGAGCACGGTCATGTGGTCGGCATCGCCGCCTTCCGGGGCGGCAATGAGGAAGATGAGCCGGGCGGGGCCGTCCTCGGCGCCGAAGTCGACACCGGCGGAGCTGCGGCCGAAGGCCAGCGACGGCGCGGTCACCGCCGCGGAACGGCAGTGCGGGATGCCGATACCGCCTTCCAGCCCGGTCGGCATCTGCTGTTCGCGCGCTTCGATGTCGGCCAGGAAGCGTTCGAGGTCGGTGACCCGCCCGGCCTTCACCAGCCGTTCGGCCAGGCCCCGCACCACGGCGCGCCGATCGGTGCCGACCAGTTCCAGGTCGACGAGGTCCGGGGTGATCAGTTCGGTCGTCATGCCGCCACTCCGCTGAGGCTCACTGTTTTGTCCACTGCATCCACGTGCACCCGGGACGGGTGCACGTCGTCGGGTCCGGGCATCCGGCTACCGGCCAGTCCGACCGCCGCCGTTCCGTAGGCGACGGCGGTGCGCAGGGCGGCGGGGCCGGTGCCGCCCGCCCGCAGGAATCCGGCGAGCATTGCATCACCCGCGCCGACGGTGCTGCGCACCTGGGTGGCGACACTCGTGGCGTGCCAGGTGCCGGTGTCGGCCACCAGCACGGCACCGAGCTGGCCGAGGCTGACCAGCACGGTCCGCACGCCGTCGGCGCGCAGCCGGTGCGCCACGTCCAGCACGTCGCCGAGGTCGCGCAGCGGGCCGCCGGCCAGTTCGGCGAGCTCGGCGAGGTTGGGTTTGACCAGGTCCGGGGCTGCCGCACAGGCCAGACCGAGGGCCGGGCCGGAGGCGTCGACGGCGACCTGGGCGCCGGAGCGCCGGGCGGCGCGCACGATGCGCGCGTGCAGGTCGTCGGGGCATCCGGCGGGCAGGCTGCCGCAGGTGACCAGCCAGTGCGCTCGGGCGGCGAGGTCCGCGGCGGTGCGTTCCAGTGCCGCGACCTCGTCCGGGGTGAGTTCCGGGCCGGGTTCGTTGAACTTGCTCGTGGTGCCGTCGGCTTCCACCACCGCGACGTTGGTGCGGGTCGGGGCCTGCACCGGTACCTCCACCACGGGCACCGCCTCGGGCGCGAGCAGTTCGGCCAGCTGGGCTCCTTCGGCCCCACCGGTGGGCAGCACGGCCAGCGTCGGCACGTCGGCGGCGGCCAGCGCGCGAGCGACGTTGACGCCCTTGCCGCCGGGGTCGAGGTGGACCCGGATGCTGCGGTGCACGGCTCCGGGCACGAGCCGGTCGATCTGCACCGTGCGGTCCAGGCTCGGGTTGGGGGTCACGGTCACGATCACGCCAGCACCACTTCCGCGTCGACACCGGCCAGCTCGTCCAGCGCCGCCTGGTCCAGCCCGTCATCGGTGATCACCAGGTCGATCTCGGCGAGCTCGGCGAAGCGGCTGAACTGGTCGTCGCCGTACTTGCTGTGGTCGGCCAGCAGCACCCGCTTGCGGCAGGCGGCGATCATCGCGGCCTTGACCGCGGACTCCGCCGGGTCGGGCGTGGTGCAGCCGCGCGCTGCGGAGAAGCCGTTGGTGCCGAAGAAGCCGACGTCGATCGTCAGGGTGCGCAGCACGTCCAGGGCCCACGACTCGACCGAGGCGAGCGTGGTGCTGCGGATGCGGCCGCCGAGCAGGTGCAGGTTGTAGTTGTTGCGGGGCGCCAGCTGGTTGGCCACCGGCAGGGAGTTGGTCACCACGGTCAGTTCGCGGTCGGCGGGCAGTAGTCCGGCGAGCCGTGCGGTGGTGGTGCCCGCGTCCAGCAGCACGGTGCCGCGGCTGGGCACGGCGTCGAGGGCGGCGCGGGCGATGCGCTCCTTCTCGGCGGCGTTGGTCTGGTCGCGCAGCGAGACGCCGGGTTCGAAGTCCAGCCGCTCGACCGGGATGGCGCCGCCGTAGACGCGCCGGACCAGGCCCTGGCGTTCCAGCGCGGCCAGGTCGCGCCGGATGGTCTCGGGTGCCACCTCGAACTCGGCCGCCGCGGCGGTGACGTCGATGCGCCCGTCGCGTCGTGCCCGTTGCACCAGCAGTTGCTGGCGCTCCGCCCCGTACATGACCGTTGTCCTCCGGTTCCTGTTTGGTGTTGCCTGATTGTGCCCTGTGTTGCCATATTGTCAAGGCTTGGAGAACACGGAGGGACGAGGAGTGGTCATGTCCGCCAGCACGTTGCAGGGCGTCGGTGTCAGCCCCGGCCGGGCTGCGGGCCCGATCATGCGGGTTCGCGACCGGTTGCCCGAACCGGCGGCCGAACCCGCCCCGGCGGACCGCGAGGCTGACGCGGCGCGCATCCGGCCCGCGGCCCAGGCGGTGGCCCAGCGCCTCCGCGACCGGGCCGCCGGCGCGACCGGGCAGGCGCGGGCCGTGCTGGAGATGACCGCGGCGATGGTCACGGATCCGGCGCTGCTGGACAACGCGGAGAAGGCGGTGCTCAAGCGCGGGCTCCCGGCGCCGCGCGCGGTGTTCGAGGCCGCCGACGAGTTCGCCGCGCTGCTCACCGCCACCGGCGGCTACCTGGCCGAGCGCGCGCAGGACGTGCGCGACGTGCGGGACCGGCTGGTCGCCGAGCTCACCGGCACCACCCCGCCGGGAGTGCCGGAGCTGACCCGGCCGAGCGTGCTGGTGGCGCGTGATCTCGCTCCGGCCGACACCGCCGACCTCGATCCGACGCTGGTGCTCGCGCTGGTCACCGAGGAGGGCGGCCCGACGAGTCACACCGCGATCCTCGCGCGGGCGCTGGGCATCCCGGCGGTGGTCGCGGCGCGCGGTGTCCTGGCCACGGCGGCCGCCGGTGCTCGTGTGGACGGCGGGGCCGGTGTCGTCGAACTGCTCGACCACGCGGTTGAGCCCCAGGCCGCGGACCGCTCCCGCGCGCGCTGGGACGGCACCGGCGCGACCGCCGACGGGCACCGGGTGCGGCTGCTCGCCAACATCGGCTCGGCCGCCGACGCGCAAGCCGGGATCGAGGCGGGCGCGGAGGGTGCGGGCCTGTTCCGCACCGAGTTCTGCTTCCTGGACGCCGCGACCGAACCGGACGTCGAGGCGCAGCGAGATGCCTACGCGGCGGTGCTGCGACCCTTCGCGGGCAGACCGGTCGTGGTGCGGACGCTGGACGCCGGGGCGGACAAGCCGATCCCGTTCCTGGGTGTGGACGGCGAGCCCAACCCGGCGCTCGGGGTGCGGGGGCTGCGGATCGCCTTCGACCGGCCCGAGTTGCTGGACCGCCAGCTCGCGGCGATCGTCGCGGCGGCGTCCGACACCGGTGCGCAGGTGTCGGTGATGGCCCCGATGGTGGCCACCGCCGGCGAGGCGGCCTGGTTCGCCGAGCGGGCCCGCGCGGCCGGTGTCGAGCGGGTGGGCGTGATGGTGGAGACCCCGGCCGCGGCGCTGTGCGCCGACCAGGTCCTGGCAGCCGTCGACTTCGTCAGCATCGGCACCAACGACCTCGCCCAGTACACCACCGCGGCGGACCGCATGATCGGCGCGCTGGCCACCCTGAACGACCCGTGGCAGCCCGCTCTGCTGCGCCTGGTCGCCGGGCTCGGCCGGGCCGGGCGGGAGTCCGGCAAGCCGGTCGGGGTGTGCGGGGAAGCGGCGGCCGACCCGCTGCTGGCGGGTGTGCTGGCGGGGCTGGGTGTCACCAGCCTGTCGATGACGGCCGCCGCGCTGGCCGCGGTCGGGGCCTCGCTGGCGGAACACCCGCTGGCCGACTGGCAGGCGGCCGCGCAGCAGGCGCTGTCCGCTCCTGGCCCGGCGCAAGCGCGGCAGCGGGCCGCCGCGGTGCTGGGCGGCTGAGGTGGTCGGTGATCGGCTCGGCCCTCGCGGGTGAGCGTGACCACAATGGGTCGCACAGCACCGAGGAGAACCACGATGACCAAGTACCTGCTGCTCAAGCACTACCGCGGGGCCCCGGCTCCGGTCAACGACGTGCCGATGGACCAGTGGACGCCGGAGGAGATCTCCGCCCACATGCAGTACATGCGTGACTTCGCGGCCCGACTGCAACAAACCGGCGAGTTCGTCGACGGTCAGGCGCTCGCCCCCGAGGGCACGTTCGTCCGGTACGACGGCGAAGGTCGTCCGCCGGTCACCGCCGGCCCGTTCGCCGAGACCAAGGACCTCATCGCTGGCTGGATGGTGATCGACGTCGACAGCTACGAGCGCGCCATCGAGCTGGCCGGCGAGCTCTCCGCTGCGCCCGGAGCCGGCGGGAAGCCGATCCACGAATGGCTCGAGGTGCGCCCGTTCCTCACCGAGCCGCCCACGGTGACCCGGTGAACGCCCACGATGAACTCCGATGCGCCGGAGCCGGACACGCGGCTGTCGCGGGGACGTGACAAGCTGGCGCACCGTGACTGGTCCTCTGATGCTCGTCGATTCGGCCGGGTTGTGGTTCCGCTCGTTCTACGCCCTGCCGGACTCGCTGACCGCCCCGGACGGCACGCCGGTGAACTCGGTGCGCGGGTTCTGCGACATGCTGGCCAAGCTGATCACCGAACGGCGGCCGGGACGGCTGGTGGCCTGTCTGGACAACGACTGGCGCCCGCAGTTCCGCGTCGACGCGCTGCCGTCGTACAAGGCGCACCGGGTGGCCGTTGCGGACCCGGACGCCGAGGAGGTGCCCGATGCGCTGTCGCCGCAGATCCCGGTGATCATGGCGGTGCTGGACGCGGCGGGCGTCGCCACCGCGGAGGCCGAGGGCTACGAGGCCGACGACGTCATCGGCGTGCTGGCGGCGCGCGAGGACCGCGACCCGGTGGAGGTGATCACCGGCGACCGGGACCTGTTCCAGTTGGTGCGCACCGACCCGACGCCGGTGCGGGTGGTCTACATCGGGGCGGGGTTGGCGAAGGCGCAGGACTTCGGCCCGGCCGAGCTCGCCGAGAAGTACGCGCTGACGCCGGAGCGGGCCGGGGACGACTACGCGGACATGGCGGTGCTGCGCGGCGATCCCTCGGACGGGCTGCCCGGGGTGGCGGGCATCGGCGAGAAGACGGCGGCGAAGCTGATCACCCAGTTCGGCTCGCTGGAGGCCCTGCTCGTGGCGGCCGGGAGCGGTGACACCCGCCTGACGCCACGGGTGCGCGGCAAGCTCACCGACGCCGCCGACTACCTCGCGGCGGCCCCGTCGGTGGTCCGCGTCGTCCGCGACGCCCCGGTGGTCCTCGACCGCCCGGACACCTTCCCGCCGTCCGCTGTGGACATCGACCGCCTGCGCGACCTGCAACGCGAATGGGGCCTCGGCGCCAGCATCGACCGCCTCATCACCGCCCTCACGCCCTGAGCTGGTCAGCTGTCCTGTGTGGACGTGTAGCGGTCGAGCTCGATCGGATCGTGCGCACAGAACACCTCGACGTGCCCGCGGTGCGCGGTGACGAGGTCGTGCAGCCGTTCCTGGTTGCGGCGCCGCAGCGGCCCGTTGACCTGTACGCGGCTCTGGAAGTACCGCAGCATCGGCGTGCAGTGCGGCCGTTCGGCCATCTCGCCGTGGTAGAAGTACGCGTCACCGGCGTGCAGCAGCCACCGGCCGTCCGACCTCCGGACCGCGACGCCGGTGTGCCCGCGGGTGTGCCCGGGCAGCGGGATGAGCAGGATGCCCGGCGGCAGGCCGGGCAGCTCGCGCACCGCCTCGAAGCCGAACCACCGCTCCCCGTCGGAACTACGGTGGAGGTTCCACTGTGGACCGTGCTGGAACTGGTGGCTGAGGTAGCGGGCCCGCTCGGGGCTGTTGCGCATCGCCCGGTACTCCGAATCGTGGACGTGGACCTGGGCGTGCGGGAAGTCCGGCAGGCCACCCGCGTGGTCGCGGTCCAGGTGCGTCAGCACGATGTGCCGCACGTCCTCGATGCGGTAGCCCAGCTGTTTTACCTGCGCCGCAGCGGTTTCCGCGACTTCCAGCACCGGGCGGCTCAACCGCAGGAAGCTGCGCTCCAGCTGCTCGGTGTGCGTGGTGACGTCGGCGATGCCGTAGCCGGTGTCGACGAGAATCAGTTCCCCACCGGTCTCGATCAGCAGGCAGTGGCAGACCATCCGCGCGCGGCCGAGCAGGCTGCCGCCCTCGTTGACCAGCCGCCCGCCGAACGGCCGCATGGTGCCGCAGTTGAGGTGTCGACGCGCATCAGCTCTCCTCCGTTCGGGCCGCGGTCAGCAGCTCCACCAGTTGATCGGCGACGGTCTGCAGCGGGGTGAGGCCGCGCTGGACCCGGCAGAGCAGCAGCGCGCCTTCGAGCATCGACAGCGCCGCCACCGCCCGCTGCTCGGCCCGCGTGACGCCCCATTCCTCGAATTTCGTCGTCAGCTGCCGCAGCCACGACCGGTACGCGTCGTCGCAGGCGGTGCGCACCTGCGGGCTCTCCGCGCTGGCCTCCAACGCGACCGTCGCCACCGGGCAGCCGCGGGTGATGTTTGATTCTCGTGGACACCCGCCGCGCCGCTGCAGCGGAGCACAGGCGGCGTGAGCGTGACGGCGACCCGTCTGGTCGTCGAACGAGGTTTACTTGGGGTGGCCGACCTCGTAGACGCCCTTGTCGTTCTTGACCGTCACCGTCACCGTGCGGGACTGCGAGTTGATGCTGACCTTGCAGTCGAAGCGCGTCCCCGGCTGCACCGCCTGCCCACTCGGGCAGCTGACCTTGCCCACCCCGGCCAGCCCGTAGGAGCCCTTCAAGGTCTGCGCCACGCCCTTCTCCACGCTGGCCGCGTCGAACACCGGCCGGACGAACCAACCGGGCGAGACGAAGCCCAGCACCAGCACCACGGCGGCCACCACGACCACCCCGGCCCCGGTCAGCACCCATGGCAGCGCGGAACGCTTCTTCGCCGGCGGCCGCTGCTGCCCGTGGCCGCCCTCGAACCGGCCGTACCCGCCGCCGTAGGCTCGCGGCGCGGGCGGCGATGGCGGCGCATACCCGCCTGGCTGCCCGTAGCTGCCCGGTTGCCCGTACCCGCCTGGCTGCCCGTACCCGCCCGGCTGCGGGTAGCCCGGCGCGGTCTGCGGCACCCCACCCGAGTACGTCCCGGGGCCCTGGGGCTGCTGCCCCCACCGGGGGTAGCCCCCTGGCGGGCCGTATGGGGTCGACATCTGCACCTCCGGAAGACGATCACCTGGGCGGTCGGGCGCACCGCCGCCAGCAGATCAAACCACAACACGCCGACGGAAGGTCATCACACCGCGCCCGCGGCCACCACGCCACGGCGGATCGCGGTGACCGCCTTGGCCGCCGCCGCACCCACCGGGTCGCCGACCCCGACGACCTCGCGGATCTGGTCGAGCAGGTCCACCACCTGGCGGCACCAGCGGACGAAGTCGCCCGCGGACAGCTCGTGCCCGCTGGACTCCGCGGCCGTCAGCACCCGCTCCAGCGACTCCCCGCGCGCCCAGCGCAGCACGGGCCACGCGAACCCGGGGTCCGGTTCGCGGGTCCGGGTCAGCTTGTGCCGCCGCTCGTCGTCCTCCAGCTCCGCCCACAGCTGCCAGGTCGCCTGCAGGGCGTCGCTGACCGGTCCGGACGGCACCGCCGGGGCCAGCGGCCCCTCCCGGCGCGACTCGTACACCAGCGACGACACCACAGCCGCCAGCTCCGCCGGGCCGAGCTCGCGCCACGCCCCCACCCGCAGGCACTCCGCGGCCAGCAGGTCCGACTCGCTGTACAGCCGGGACAGCCGCCGCCCGTGCCGGGTCACCTCGCCGTCCGCGCTGCCGGACGCGGGCAGGTAGCCGCGTTCGACCAGCAGGGCGACGATCCGGTCGAACGAGCGGGCCAGCGAGTGGGTGGTGGCCGCGACCTTGCGCCGCAGGTTCTCGTTCTCCCCGCGCAGCCGCTCGTAGCGCTCCGCCCAGCGGGCGTGGCTCTCCCGCTCGTCGCAGCCGTGACACGGGTGCGCCTTCAGCGCCCGCCGCAGGCTCGCCAGCTCCGCGTCGTCGGCGGCGTCGGAGCGCCGCCGGGACCGTCTGCCGGAGGCCTCCAGGCCGGTGTTGCGCAGCGTGGACGCCAGGTCGCGGCGGGACTTCGGGGACCGCGTGTCGACGTGCTTGGGCAACCGGATCCTGCCGAGCGGCTCCACCGGCGAGGTGAAGTCGGCCACCGACAGCCGCCCCGACCAGCGGTCCTCGGTCACCACCAGCGGGCGCGGCTCGCCCATCGGCTCCAGCCCGGGGTCGATCACCACCGCCAGGCCGGAACGCCGGCCCGCGGGCACCGCGATCACGTCGCCCTTGCGCAGCTTCTCCAGCGACTTGGCCGCCTCGGCACGCCGCGACTGCCGGTTCTGCCGCGCCAGGTACTTCTCCCGTTCCGAGATGCGGCGCCGCAGCTGGAAGTACTCGTCGAAGTCACCGAGGTGGCAGCGCATCGCCTCGGCGTAGCCCTCCAGCGCGTTGTTGTTGCGCTCCACGCGGCGCGACAGGCCCACCACCGACCGGTCGGCCTGGAACTGCGCGAACGACTGCTCCAACAGCTCCCGCGCGGCGTCGCGGCCCACCCGCTGCACCAGGTTGACGGCCATGTTGTAGCCGGGCCGGAACGACGAGCGCAGCGGGTAGGTGCGGGTGGAGGCCAGGCCGGCGACCTGCCGCGGGTCCATCCCGGGCTGCCAGACGACCACCGCGTGGCCCTCGACGTCGATGCCGCGCCGCCCGGCCCGGCCGGTCAGCTGCGTGTACTCGCCGGGGCCGAGGTCGACGTGCGACTCGCCGTTGAACTTCACCAGCCGTTCCAGCACCACCGTGCGGGCGGGCATGTTGATGCCCAGCGCCAGGGTCTCGGTGGCGAACACGGCCTTGACCAGGCCGCGTACGAACAGCTCCTCGACGGTCTCCTTGAACGCCGGCAGCAGCCCGGCGTGGTGCGCGGCCAGCCCGCGCTCCAGCGCCTCCCGCCACTCCCAGTAGCCCAGCACCGCCAGGTCGGTCTCCGGCAGGTTCGCGGTGTGCTCGTCGACCACCTGCCGGATCTCGTCGACCTCGGCGTCGGTGGTCAGCCGCAGGCCCGCCCGCATGCACTGGGCGACGGCCTGGTCGCACCCGTTGCGGCTGAAGATGAACACGATCGCCGGCAGCAGTCCGGCCGCGTCCAGCCCGGTCAGCATCTCCACCCGCGACGGCGGGGAGAAGCGCGGCGGGCGTGGTCCCCTGCGCCTGCCGTTCGGGCCGCCGCGGCGACCGCCGTAGGGCAGGTGCACCCGGGTCAGCTGCTGGGTGTGCCGCAGCAGGTTGGGATTGATCTGCAGCTCCCGATCGGCGTCTTCCCCGCCGAACAGGTCGAACATCCGCGGCCCCACCAGCATGTGCTGCCACAGCGGCACCGGCCGGTGCTCGTCGACCACCACCGTGGTGTCGCCGCGCACCTCCTGCAGCCACTCGCCGAACTCCTCGGCGTTGCTGACCGTCGCCGACAGGCTGGCCACCTGCACGTGCTCCGGCAGGTGCAGGATGACCTCCTCCCAGACCGCGCCACGGAACCGGTCGGCGAGGTAGTGCACCTCGTCCATCACCACGTAGCCGAGCTGGTCGAGGCTGCGCGACCCCGCGTAGAGCATGTTGCGCAGCACCTCGGTGGTCATCACGACCACCTGGGCGTCACCGTTGATGGAGGTGTCGCCGGTCAACAGCCCCACGGCCGCGCTGCCGTGCCGCTCGCACAGGTCGGCGTACTTCTGGTTGGACAGGGCCTTGATCGGCGTGGTGTAGAAGCACTTGCGGCCCTCCGAGAGCGCGAGATGCACGGCGAACTCGCCGACCACGGTCTTGCCGGCGCCGGTGGGCGCGCACACCAGCACGCCCCGGCCCCCTTCGAGGGCCTGGCACGCGGTGCGCTGGAACGGGTCGAGCTCGAACGACAGCCCTCCGGCGAAGTCGGCCAACCTGGGGTGGGCGTTGCGGCGAACGTGCGCCGCGTAAGCCTCGGCCGGGGAGAGCTTGGCGGGGTTGGAACGGCTGGCAGCCACCCCCCAAGGTTTTCACATCACCCCGACCGGCGTCGCAGCACTGGGCAGCCCGCCGGTGCCGGGCCCGTCACAGCAGCACCGGCAGCGCACCCAGCACGCACCGCATGCTCAGCGGCAGGCGTGCCTGCGGTTCACCGTCGGCGAAAGCCACCCAGCCGTTCTCGCCGCCCAACCGCACCGTGCGGGCCCGCAGCGTGCACACCGCCGGATGCTCGACGTGCCGCCCGGTGCGCAGGCGAGGCAGGATCCGCACCAGGTCCAGTCGGGACACCCGGCCAACGATCGTCAGGTCGAACGCCCCGTCGGTCGGGTCCGCGTCGGGGCACACCGGGATGCCACCGCCGTAGCAGGCGGTGTTGCCGACCGCGACCAGCGTGGCGTCCAGCTCGGTGGTGCCCGACTCGGTCTCCACCCGCAACGGCATGGCGTGCAGGCCGATCAGCTCCCGCACCACGGCCACGTCGTAGCGGCGCTGCCCGCGCAGCCACCGCATCCGGTTCGCACGCGCGTTGACCCGCGCGTCGAAGCCCGCGCACAGCACCGTGGCGAACCAGCCGCCACCGGCGATCTTGCCGAGGTCGATGTGGCGGCGGCGCCCCTCCCCCAGCGCGGTGGCGGCGGCCCGCGCGGCGGCGATCGGCTGCAGCGGCACGCCCAGCCCACGGGCGAGGTCGTTGCCGGTACCGGCCGGGATCAACGCCAGCGCCGTGCTCGTTCCGGCGCACGCCTGTACCGCCAGGTGCGCGACCCCGTCACCACCGACCACGGCGAGCACATCAGCACCGTCGGCCACCGCGCGCCGGGCCGCGGCAGCCGTTGCGCCCGGGTCGCTCGCCAGCACGGTCCGCACGTCGCAGACGGCGCGGAGGTGACTGATGACTTCGCGGGCCACGGCCGCGGAAATCCCACCACCGGCCGCCGGGTTGATCACCAGGACACAGCGCACGAGGCAGCATCTTCGCCCACCGCACCCCGGCTTGGCCAGCAGCTCAGGTCACGTGACGTCGTCGGTCTGGGAGAGCTTCGACGGCGTGGTGTCGATGTCCGAGGGCCGGTAGTCGATCGGGGACGCCTCGTCCAGGCCCACCCCGATCAGGCCCTGGGCCGCCAGCTTCTTCTCCCGGCGCTTGTCGTTGGCCCGGCAGATCAACGCCGCGACCAGGAACAGCAGGCACAGCGCCGCCGCCAGCGCCAGCATCGAGAACGGGTCCTGCCCCGGCGTGGCGACCGCGGCGAACACGAACAGCGCGAACACCAGGCCCCGCCACCAGCTCTTGATCTTGGCGTAGCTGACGATCCCGGCCAGGTTCAGCATCACCAGGATCAGCGGCAGCTCGAAGCTGACGCCGAAGATCACCAGCAGCAGCAGCATGAAGTTGATGTACTTGCCACCGGTGAGCGCGGTGAAGAACGCGTCCCCGCCGAATCCGGCCATGAACGTCAGTGCCTCGGGCAGCACGAAGTACGCCAGCACCGCACCGGCGGCGAACAGGATCGAGGCGAAGAACACGAAGGTGCGCGCGAACTTGCGTTCCTTGTCATACAGCCCGGGGGTGATGAACGCCCACAGCTGATAGAGCCACACCGGGCTGAACACCAGCGCGCCCACCGCCATGCCGACCTTCAGCGTCAGCATGAAGATCTCGAACGGCTCGGTCTGCAGCAGCTGACAACGCCCGTTGGGGCTGAGCCGCTGCTCGACGGGCAGCGCGCAGTACGGCCCCATCAGGATCTCGCTGAGCGGGGGCAGGCCGAAGACCGGGTGGGCGAACCACCAGATCCCGAAGACGGCCCCGACGACCACCGCCGTCATGGCCACGCCCAACCGGTACCGCAGTTCGAAGAGGTGGTCGACGAGCGACATGGTGCCGTCGGGGTTGTGCCTGCGCCCCCACCGACGGCGGTCCTTGCGGAACGGGTTCAGGCGACGCAGTGGACCAGCCACCGTGTTGTCCCGTCCCTCACTCAGTTCTTCTGGTCGTGGCGCTGCTTGTCATCCGCCGGTGACGCGGCCGGCGGCGGGCTCGCCTCACCGGCGCTGAGCTCCGGCTTCTGCTCGCGCTCGGCCTGCGCCTTCTTCGCCGCTTCCTCGTCGGCCTTCAGGCCGCGCGCTTCGGCCTTGAACACCCGGGCGGACTGGCCGAGCGAGCGGGCCATCTGCGGGAGCTTGGTGGCACCGAACAGCAGCACCAGCACCAAGACGATGACGACGAGCTCCCAGCCACCAGGCAAACCCATCCGTGCACAACCTTTCGTGATGTCCCTGCTCGCGATGATACGCGCGGCAGGGGTGGACAAACAGGGCCGCTGAGCGTCAGCGTCGGCGGCGTTCGGCGAACGCCACCTTCAGCCCCGCCACGCGCGCCTTCACCAGGCCGCTGCGGTCGTTGAGGTCGTCGACGACCTGTCGCTGCACCGACCGGAACCGCCGCAGTCCCCGGACCACCCGGACCAGCAGCAGGGCCAGCAGCACCAGGCCGACCGCCAGCAACACCAGACTCCACACGTACGGCACGCGGTCACCGTAGCTGGCTCAGGTGGATGGCAGGTGACGTGCCCGCGTCAACGCGTCTTCCGCACGTTGACGCACGTCACGGGCCAGCTCCGGCGGGCTGATCACCCGCACCTGCCCACCCTGGCCCAGCACCAGGCGCACCATCCAGGACCGGTCGGAGTAGCGCATCCGCACCCGGGCGCGCCCCCGCGGCAGCTCCACCAGCTCGTCCACCGGGTAGTACTCGGCGATCCACCGCGCGTCCGGCTCCAGCTCCAGCTCCGCGCTGGGCTGGTCGGGCAGCGGGCGGAACAGGCCCGCGGAGACGTCGGTCGGTTCGGCGTCCGACGGCGGCCGGGCCGGTTCGCCGAGCACCTCGACCTCGTCGATGCGGTCGAGCCGGAACAGCCGCACCCCCGACGCGCTGCGACACCACGCCTCCAGGTAGCTGCGCCCGTCGATGAGCAGCAGCCGCATCGGGTCCACGGTCCGCTCGCTGATCTCGTCGCGGGAGGCCGTGTAGTAGCGCATCCACAGCGCCCGCCGCCGCGTCGTGGCGTCCTGCACCGACGCCCGCACTCCCGGCCGCACCGCGCTCTCACGGCCCTCCAGCCCGACGACCACACCGGCCGGCCGGGCCTGCCCGACCGCGTTCTCCACCTTCGCCAGCGTCCGCTGCACCGCGTCGGTGTCGGTGATGCCGGGGGTGTCGGCCAGCGCCCGCAGCGCCACCAGCAGCGCGGTCGCCTCGGACGCGGTCAGCCGCAGCGGTCGGCGCATGCCCGCGTCGTAGGTGACGGTGATCGAGTCGCTCTCGAAGGACAGGTCGATCAGATCGCCCGGCCCGTATCCGGGCAGCCCGCACATCCACAGCAGCTCCAGGTCCTTGCGGAGCTGCTGCTCGGTGACGCCGAAGTCGGCCGCGGCGTCGGCGATCGGGATGCCTGGGCGGCTCAGCAGGTAGGGAACCAGCGCCAGCAGCCGGGGCAGCCGCTCGGTCGCGCTCGTCATCGGCCCCCCTCGTCCAGCACGTCCAGGTGGATCTCGTGGACGGTCTTGCGCAGCGTGTCCGGCTCCAGCACCGCCACGTCCGGGCCATACCCGGCGATCCAGCTCGCCGCCGACTCCGGGTAGCTCAGCTCCAGCTCCAGCACGTCCCCCCGATCGCCGGCGAGCTCCATGGCGCCCACCACCCGCGCCCGCCGCCGCAGTCCGTGGGCGCGCCCGTCCGCCACCCACACCCGGGCCAGCGTGCTCGGCGGCGGTTCGCGCTGCTCACCGGCGACGAAGCGGAGCAGGTCGGTGTCCGGCGGGCGCTGCACCTGACCGGCCGCTCCGACCGCGCGCACCTCCCCGAGGATCCGGGACAACCGGAAGCACCGCGGGGCCTGCCGGTCCCGGTCGTGCCCGACGAGGTACCAGCGGCCGCGCCAGGACACCACGCCCCACGGTTCCACGGTGCGGCGGTGCGCCTCCGGGCTGCTCGGTCGCCGGTAGTCGAACTCCACCACCCGGCCCGCCTGCACCGCCGCCAGCAGCGGCGCGAACGCGGGCTCGCTGGTGCGCACCTTCGGTTCCACGCCCGCCGAGGCACGCTCGTCGACGTCCACCCCGGCGGCACGCAGCTTCAGCAGCGCGCCCCGGGCGGCCGCGGTGAACTCCGGCGAGTCCCACAGCCGGACGGCCAGCGCGACCGCGGCGGCCTCGTCGGGTTCCAGGTCGATGTCGCCGAGCTCGTAGTCCCGGCGGGCGATGCGGTAGCCGTCGGTGGTGTCGAAGGCGGAGTTGCGCCCCGTCTCCAGCGGGATCCCCAGGTCGCGCAGCTCGGCCTTGTCGCGCTCGAAGGTCCGGAAGAACGCCTCGTCGGTGGGTGCGCCGGCATAGCCCGGCACGATCGCCCGAATCCGTTCCGCAGTGAGGTACTGGCGCGTCGACAGCAGACACAGCACCAGGTTCACCAAGCGTTCCGCACGCGCAGTGGCCACTTCGAAACTCTAGCTCCGCGGCATTCGATCATGTGTTTGGGTGGGGGCGTGTCGCCGCAGTTCAGCCGCCCGGCCGCGGACCAGGTGGTCAGGGCGCCCTCGGGTCTGCACACCCACGCCCACCTCGGTCCAGCGAGAACCACACGAGCTCCGCGCACCCACACCCGAACCACTGGACGGTGCAGGGCGCCTGTGTCGCAGGCGCCCTGCACTCTTACCCGAAAGCGTGAACCTCAGAGGGAGCTGATCAGCCGCTCCACCCGCTCGTCCACCGCCCGGAACGGGTCCTTGCACAGCACCGTCCGCTGGGCCTGGTCGTTCAGCTTCAGGTGCACCCAGTCGACCGTGAAGTCCCGGCCCGCCGCCTGCGCGGCCGCGATGAAGTCACCGCGCAGCTTCGCCCGGGTGCTCTGCGGCGGCGTGTCCTTGGCCGCCTCGATCTCCCCGTCCTCGGTCGCCCGGTCCACCAGGTCCTTGCGCTGCAGCATGTCGAACAGCCCGCGCCCCCGGCGGATGTCGTGGTAGGCCAGGTCCAGCTGGGCGATGCGCGGGCTGGACAGCTCCAGGCCGTGCTTGCTCTGGTAGCGCTCCAGCAGCCGGTGCTTGATCGCCCAGTCGATCTCCCGGTCGATCAGCGAGAAGTCCTGCTTCTCGATGGCCTCCAGGGTGCGGCCCCACAGCTCCAGGATCCGCTCGGTCATCGGGTCCGAACCGCGCCGCGCCACGTGGTCCACCGCGCGGCCGTAGTACTCCTGCTGGATGTCCAGCGCGGATGCCTCCCGCCCGCCGGCCAGCCGGACGGTGCGCCGCCCGGACAGGTCGTGGCTGATCTCCCGGATGGCGCGGATCGGGTTGTCCAGGCTGAAGTCCCGGAACTGCACGCCCTGCTCAACCATCTCCAGCACCAGGTTCGCCGAGCCCACCTTCAGCAGTGTGGTCACCTCGGACATGTTGGAGTCGCCGACGATGACGTGCAGCCGGCGGTAGCGCTCGGCGTCGGCGTGCGGCTCGTCCCGCGTGTTGATGATCGGCCGAGAGCGGGTCGTGGCGCTGGAGACGCCCTCCCAGATGTGCTCGGCGCGCTGCGACAGGCAGTACACCGCGCCGCGCGGAGTCTGCAGCACCTTTCCCGCACCGCAGATGAGCTGGCGGGTCACCAGGAACGGCAGCAGCACGTCGGCGATGCGGGAGAACTCGCCGGACCGGCCCACCAGGTAGTTCTCGTGGCAGCCGTAGGAGTTGCCGGCCGAGTCGGTGTTGTTCTTGAACAGGAAGATGTCCCCGCCGATGCCCTCGTCGGCCAACCTCCTCTCCGCGTCGATGAGCAGGTCCTCCAGGATCCGCTCGCCCGCCTTGTCGTGGGTGACGAGCTGGACGAGGTCGTCACATTCGGCCGTGGCGTACTCCGGATGGGAGCCCACGTCCAGATAGAGCCTGGCCCCGTTGCGGAGGAAGACGTTGGACGACCGCCCCCACGACACGACCCGTCGGAACAGGTACCTGGCGACCTCGTCCGGGGACAGTCGACGCTGCCCGTGGAAGGTGCAGGTGACCCCGAACTCGGTTTCGATGCCGAAGATCCGCCGCTGCATGACTCCACACTAGGCGCAAACAGCGGTTCGCGGCGGTCCGCCGTTCGGGCACCGGTAGCGTGTTTTGCGTGCTGGGATGGTTGCACCGCGTCATCGACCACGCCAGGAGAGCCGACGGACGGCTGGCGCTGGGCAGCGCGGTGCTGCCGCGCACGGCCGCGGACATCGGCCTGAAGGTGCTCAGCACCTCCGCCAACCACAGCATGTTGTGGTTGGGGGTCGCCGCACTGCTCGGGTTACGCAGCGGGAGCACCCGGCGGGCAGCCATTCGGGGCATCGCGGCCATCGCGGGGGCCAGCGCCACCACGAACCTGGTCGGCAAACCGCTGCTGCAGCGCCGCCGTCCCCCGGCCGGGCTGGTCGCCCCGCACCGCAGGCTCACCGCCCCGCCGGCGTCCTCGTCGTTCCCGTCCGGGCACGCGGCCTCGGCGGCGGCGTTCGCCACCGCCGTGGCCCTGGAGTCGCCGGTGGCGGGCGCGCTCGTCGCGCCGGCCGCGGTGGCGGTGGCCTACTCGCGGGTGCACACCGGGGTGCACTGGCCCAGCGATGTGGCCGTCGGAGCCGCGATCGGCGCCGGGGCGGCGTGGGCGACCCGCCTGTGGTGGCCGGTGCGCCCGGTCGCGCACGCGGCCGAGGCGACCCTGGCGCAGCTCCCGGCGCTGCGCGACGGCGCGGGCATGGCGGTGCTGGTCAACCCGGAGGCGGGGGACGGCGCGGTGTCACCGCAGGAGTGGATCGGGCGGCACTGGCCCGCCGCGCAGGTGTGCTACCCCGGCTCCGGCCGGGACCTGGTCGCCGAGGTGGACCGGTTGGCCCGCCGGGAGTCGGCGCGCGTGCTCGGGGTGGCGGGCGGCGACGGCACGGTGGCGGCGGTGGCCGCCGTCGCGGCACGGCACGGGATGCCCCTCGCGGTGCTGCCCACGGGCACGCTCAACCACTTCGCCACCGACCTCGGCATCTCCGGCACCGATGCGGTGGCCGACGCCGTCCGGCACGGGCACGGCTGCACCGTGGACCTCGGCACGGTCCGCATCGACGGGCAGCGGACCCGCTGGTTCCTCAACACGGCCAGCCTCGGCGGCTACCCCGACATGGTGCGGTTCCGGGAGAAGTGGCAGAGGCGCTGGGGCAAGTGGCCCGCGACCGCCGCGGCCCTGGTGCGGGTGCTCCACGAGTCCACACCGCTGGAGTTGGAGCTGGACGGGCGGCGGCAGCGGGTGTGGGTGTTGTTCGTCGGCAACGGCGCCTACGCCCCGCGCGGCTTCGCCCCGACCTGGCGCCCGAACCTGGACAACGGGCTGCTGGACGTGCGCTACGTGCGCGCCGACGCCCGCTTCTCCCGGCTCCGGTTCGTCGCGGCCGCGATGCTCGGTTCGCTGAAACGCAGCCGCATCTACGTGGAACGCGCCTGTCCGGCCCTCGATGTGGCCGTCCTCGGCGGCCCGATCGCACTGGCCAGCGACGGTGAGGTCGGGCCCCGTGGCTCCCGCTTCCGCTTCGCCGCGCGCGAGGCCGCGCTCCGGGTCTACCGACCCACGCCCTGACGGCAGCGCGTCGACGTCCGGATCGCCGGGAGAGCACGCGACCGGATCACCAGCGCCGGGGAGGCGCCGAGCGATCCGGTCGGAAGCGATGTGGCCAGAAAGGACAGCCGATACCCTACTTGTCCTTTTCGGACCTGTCGTTGGATTTCCCTTCGCCCGCACCGGAGTCCGAAGCCGACTCCGCCTGCGGCAGCAGGGCCTTGAGCGCCGCGCCCTGGATGCGGCGGAACGTCCGGTGCGGGCGGTCGCGGTCGAGCACCGCCACCTCCAGCTGGCCCAGGCCCAGCTCGCGGCTGCTGTCACCACCGGACGACAGCGCCTGCACCGCCACCTTCACCGCGTCGGCCAGCTCCATGCCGTCGCTGAAGGAGTCCTTCAGCGCGCTGGTGATCGCGTCCGCCTGACCGCCCATCACCACGTACTGCGGCTCGTCCACGATGGAACCGTCGTAGGTCAGCCGGTACAGCTGGTCGGTCTCGGCGGTGTACCCGACCTCCGCCACGCAGATCTCCACCTCGAACGGCTTGATCTGCTCGGTGAAGATCGCCCCCAGGTGCTGGGCGTAGGTGTTGGCCAGCGACCGCCCGGTGACGTCGCGCCGGTCGTAGGAATAGCCGCGCACGTCGGCGATGCGCACCCCGGCCACCCGCAGCGCCTCGAACTCGCTGTAGCGGCCCACCGCGGCGAACCCGATGCGGTCGTAGATCTCGGACACCTTGTGCAGTGTCGGCGAGGGGTTCTCGGCCACGAACAGCACGCCACCGGCGTACTTCAGCACCACCACGCTGCGGCCCCGCGCAATGCCCTTGCGGGCCAGCTCGGAACGCTCCCGCATCAACTGCTCGGGAGAGGTGTAGAACGGCATCGTCACGGCTGGGCACTCCTGGTTCGAATCTGCTCGCTCGGGCAGGCGGGGAAGCGGCTCACCGCATCAGCCGCCGGGGTTCTCCATCCGGCTGTTGACCACGTCGCCGGCGATCTCGGCCGCGCGGTCCTCGGGCATCCGCACCGCGCCGTCCGCGGCGGTGATGGTGATGACGGACGGGTAGATGCGCCGCGCCAGGTCCGGGCCGCCGGTGGCGGTGTCGTCGTCGGCCGCGTCGTAGAGCGCCTCGATCGCCACACGCACGGCGGTGTCGCGGTCCGCGTCCGGGTCGAAGCGCTTCTTCAGCGCCGACTTCGCGAACAGCGAACCGGAACCGACGGCGTGGTAGCCGCCGATTTCGTCGTAGCGGCCGCCGACCACGTCGTAGGACACGATGCGGCCCGCCCGGTCCGGGTCGTCGGCCTCGGTGTCGTACCCGGCGAACAGCGGCACGACCGCCAGGCCCTGCATCGCCGCCGGCAGGTTCCCGCGCAGCATGGTGGCCAGCTTGTTGGCCTTGCCGTCCAGCGACAGCGGGACGCCCTCGAGCTTCTCGTAGTGTTCCAGCTCCACCGCGTACAGCCGCACGATCTCCTGCGCGACCCCGGCGGTCCCGGCGATGCCGACCGCGGAGTACGAGTCGGTGACGAACAGCTTCTCCATGTCGCGCTGGGCGATCAGGTTGCCCATGGTGGCGCGGCGGTCACCGGCCAGCAGCACACCGCCGCGGAAGGTGACCGCGACGATCGTCGTGCCGTGCGGGGCCTCCACGGCCCCCTCCGGGACGCTGCGGCCGCCGGGCAGCAGCTCGGGCGCGGTCGCGCGGAGGAAGTCGGTGAATGACGACGACCCCCGGGCGAGGTACGCGGCGGGCAGGGCCTGACCCGGGAACTGGGCCGAGCTCGGTTCCATCAGCGACATCGTCTCCTGATCTCAAGGGGCACGACAGACTGCACTTTAGAGAGTGGGCGCCCGGTCCGCGTCGGCGGTGCCGGTTGGGCATCCGGTGCGCAGGACGACGCCGGGCCGGTTCGGCCGGCCCGGTGCCGGTGGTGTCCGCGCGGGCCGCGCCCGCCCGGGTCTACTGCCCGCCCTTCTGCACGTACGCGCGGACGAAGTCCTCGGCGTTCTCCTCCAGGACGTCGTCGATCTCGTCCAGGATGGCGTCGACGTCCTCGCCGAGCTTTTCGCGACGTTCCTGGCCGGCGGCCTCGGGGCCCTGTTCCTCGTCCTCGCCGCCGCCACCGTGCCGCTGAACCTTTTCCTGGGACATCTTGCCTCCCGGTGGTTGCCCTCTCGGATGTCCCCTGGTCGCGGGGACTTCCTGCTGTGAACACTACCGATCCGACCACCCGTTCGCCCACAGCCAGCCGGGCGTCTTCGCGATCTTTCCGGTGCGCGGGATCCTCACCCGCTGCGACCGCCCGATCACCCCTTCGTCAGCGAGTCGACCAGCTCCTCGGCGCTGGCCGCAGCCTCGAGCAGCTCACCCACGTGGGCGCGCGTGCCGCGCAGCGGTTCCAACGTCGGGATACGCACCAGGGATTCCCGCCCCAGGTCGAAGATCACCGAGTCCCAGGACGCGGCGGCCACCTCCGCCGGGTAGCGCTCCAGGCACCGGCCGCGGAAGTAGGCGCGGGTGTCCTCCGGCGGGGTGGTCACCGCCGCCCGCACCTCCTCCTCGCTGACCAGGCGCTTCATCGAGCCGCGCGCGACCAGCCGGTTGTACAGGCCCTTGTCCAGCCGCACGTCGGAGTACTGCAGGTCGATCATGTGCAGCCGCGGCGACGCCCAGCCCAGGTTGTCGCGGGTCCGGTAGCTCTCCAGCAGCCGCAGCTTGGCGGGCCAGTCCAGCCGGTCGGCGCAGTCCATCGGGTCGTTGCCGAGCAGGTCGAGCACCTCGCCCCAGGTCTGCAGCACCTCGCGGGCGGCGCGCTCGCCGCCGTGCTTGTCGAGGTGCCGGGCGGCGCGCTCGTGGTAGGCGCGCTGCAGGTCCAGCCCGGTGAACCGGCGCCCGTCGGAGAGCTCCACGGTCTGCTTGAGCGTCGGGTCATGGCTGATCAGGTGCACCGCCTGCACCGGATCGGCCAGCTTGAGGTCGTCGAACCGCTGCCCGGACTCGATCATGTCCAGCACCAGTGCCGTGGTGCCGAGCTTGAGGTACGTGGAGGTCTCGGCCAGGTTGGCGTCGCCGATGATGACGTGCAGCCGACGGTACTTGTCGGCGTCGGCGTGCGGTTCGTCGCGGGTGTTGATGATGCCGCGTTTGAGGGTGGTTTCCAGGCCGACCTCGACCTCGATGTAGTCGGAGCGCTGGGCGAGCTGGAAGCCCGCCTTCTCCCCCGCCTGGCCGATCCCGACCCGGCCGGAGCCGCACACCACCTGGCGGGAGGCGAAGAACGGCGTCAGCCCGCCGATCACCGCGGTGAACGGGGTGCTGCGCGCCATCAAGTAGTTCTCGTGGGTGCCGTAGCTGGCGCCCTTGCCGTCAACGTTGTTCTTGTACAGCTGGATCGGCGCGGTGCCGGGCACGCTGGCCGCGCGGATCGCGGCCTCCTCCATGACGCGCTCGCCGGCCTTGTCCCAGATGACGGCGTCACGCGGGTTGGTCACCTCGGGCGCGGAGTACTCGGGGTGCGCGTGGTCGACGTACAGCCGCGCACCGTTGGTGAGGATGACATTGGCCGCCCCGAGGTCGTCGCCGTCCGAACCGTTGGTCTGCTGCGCCGTGGTGCTGAGGTCGAAGCCGCGGGCGTCGCGCAGCGGCGATTCCACCTCGTAGTCCCAGCGCGCGCGCCGCGCCCGCGGGATGTCGGCCGCCGCCGCGTAGGCCAGCACGATGTGCGTGGAGGTCAGCACCGGGTTGGCGCCGGAGTCGCCCGGCACGACGATGCCGTACTCCACCTCGGTTCCCATGATCCGCCGCATACCTGGCAGCGTACGGGGTATCACCGACCAAGCTAAGTGCCGCACGCCACAGGTTCACGATTGTCGGGGTCTTCGGCGGCGGGTGGCGTGACTGCCGTGCCTCGACGGGCGGGTGCGACGATCGGGGCGTGAACGCGAGCGGGGAACTCGTCGCGGTCTACGACGCGGCCGGGCGTGTCGTGGGCAGCGCGACGCGGCAGCGGATGCGCGCCGAGGGGTTGTGGCACGCGGCGGCGTCGGTGCTGGTGCTCTCGCCGGACGGCACCGAGGTCTACGTGCACCGGCGCACCGACTCCAAGGACGTCTACCCGGGCATGCACGACTGCTGGGCCGGCGGTGTGGTGGCCGCCGGGGAGGACCCGGACGCAACCGCGCGCCGCGAACTCGCCGAGGAGTTGGGAGTGCGCGGGGTCCCGGTGCGCTTTGTGTTCCGCACGGTGCACGAACTGGGTAGCGTGCGCTTCCACGGTTTCCTCTACGAGGCCCGCTGGGACGGCCCCATCGTCCACCAGCCGGACGAAGTGGCCGAAGGGTGGTGGATGCCCCTGCCGGAACTCCGCGAACGCCTGCGGGACCCGTCCTGGCCGTTCGTCCCGGACGCCCGCCAGTTCGTCCAGGAGTGGTTCGCCCGGGCGAAGTAGTCCGATCTAGTGACTCAGTGCCAGGGCAGGGTGGCGCGCTCGCCCCAGTACGTCGCCGCGTCCCGCAGCAGGGACCGCAGCGCCTGGTCGTCCCGGTCGGTCAGCTCCACCCGGCAGGCCGCCAGGTTCGACTCCAGCTGCGCTACACTCGCCGGGCCGAGCAGCACCACGTCGGCCCACGGCTGGCGCAGCACGTAGGCGATGGCGACGGCGTCGGGCCCCACCCCGTGCCGGTCGGCAACCTCGGCGAGCTCCCGCGGCGGGTCCACCGCCAGCCGCCCGTTGGCCAGCGTCTCCTTCACCAGAACCCGCCAGCCGCCGGCATGCGCCTCGCTCAGCGCCCGCCCCGCCGACGGCTCCATCGCGTTCCAGGTCGACTGCACCGCCCCGAACAGCTGGCGCCCGCCCACCTCGAGCTCCCAGGCCCGCTCGATGGTGTCGGCCTGCGCCGCGCCGCTGGTGGAGAACCCCAGCCGCACCCCGGCGTCGCGGATACGGGCCAGCTCGTGCTGCAGCGCCAGGTCATCGAACAGCGGGCTGTCCACGGTCAGCGAATGCACCTGGTACAGGTCCACCCGGTCGCCGAGCAGGGTCCGGGTCTCGGCCCACTGGGTGCGAAGCCGCTCCACCGAGTGCTCCTTGACCTCGTGCACCTCGGTTTCGATGCGCCACTCCGCGACGTAGGCGTACCCCCACTTGCTGGAGACCGTGACGTCCTCGTGGCCGCGCTCGCGCAGCCAGTCGGCGAGGAACTGCTCCGCGCTGCCGTAGGAGCGCGCGGCGTCCACCCACCGGATCCCGCTGGCGTACGCGGCGTCGAGCACCGTGCGGGTGCGCTCCCGCATGGCCTGCGCCGTGCGCTGAACGGGCAGCACGTCGACGCGGCCGACGTTGATGTAGGCGGGGCGTCCGAGCGCGGCCAAGCCCAGTCCGAGGCGCTGTACCGGTGTCTGCGCGGGGATCATGCCTGGAAACGTAACCGTTGCCGCGCCCGGGCACAGCTCGGGGCCGCCACCCCGGTGCGGGATGGCGGCCCCGCCGCGGCCGTCACAGGTACTGGCCCGTGTTGGTGGCCGTGTCGATCGCCCGGCCGGACTCCTGGTTCTTCCCGCTGACCAGGGTGCGGATGTAGACGATCCGCTCGCCCTTCTTGCCGGAGATGCGGGCCCAGTCGTCCGGGTTGGTGGTGTTGGGCAGGTCCTCGTTCTCGGCGAACTCGTCGACGATGGCGTCCTGCAGGTGCTGCACCCGCAGGCCCGGCTGGCCGGTCTCCAGCACCGACTTGATCGCCGCCTTCTTTGCCCGGTCGACGATGTTCTGGATCATCGCGCCCGAGTTGAAGTCCTTGAAGTACAGGACCTCCTTGTCCCCGTTGGCGTAGGTGACCTCCAGGAACCGGTTCTCCTCGGTCTCGGCGTACATCCGCTCGACCGTGGCCTGGATCATCGCCTCCACGCACGCGGCCTTGTCGCCGCCGAACTCCTTGAGGTCCTCCTCGTGGATCGGCAGGTCCGGGGTCAGGTACTTGGAGAAGATGTCCTTGGCCGACTCGGCGTCCGGACGCTCGATCTTGATCTTCACGTCCAGCCGGCCCGGCCGCAGGATCGCGGGGTCGATCATGTCCTCGCGGTTGGAGGCACCGATGACGATGACGTTCTCGAGTCCCTCGACGCCGTCGATCTCGCTGAGCAGCTGCGGCACGATGGTGGTCTCCACGTCCGAGGACACGCCGCTGCCGCGGGTCCGGAAGATCGAGTCCATCTCGTCGAAGAACACGATCACCGGCGTGCCCTCGGATGCCTTCTCCCGGGCGCGCTGGAAGATCAACCGGATGTGCCGCTCGGTCTCGCCGACGAACTTGTTCAGCAGCTCGGGGCCCTTGATGTTCAGGAAGTACGACTTGGCCTGACCATCGTCGTCCCCGCGCGCCGCGGCGACCTGCTTGGCCAACGAGTTGGCCACCGCCTTGGCGATGAGCGTCTTGCCGCAGCCCGGAGGGCCGTAGAGCAGGACGCCCTTGGGCGGGCGCAGCTGGTACTCGATGTAGAGGTCGGAGTGCAGGAACGGCAGCTCCACGGCGTCGCGGATCTGCTCGATCTGGCTGGCCAGCCCGCCGATGTCGTGGTACCCGACGTCCGGGACCTCCTCCAGCACGAGGTCCTCGACCTCGGCCTTCGGCACGATGTCGTAGGCGTACCCCGCCTTGCTGTCGACCAGCACCGAGTCGCCGGCCTTGAGCCCGGCGGCGGCCAGCGGTTCGGTCACCCACACCACGCGTTCCTCGTCGGTGTGGCCCAGCACGAGCGCCCGGGGGCTCTCCCCGGGGCCGCTGGACAGCAGCTCCCGGAAGGTGCAGACCTCACCGGTTTGCTCGAACGCACCAGCCTCCACCACGGTCAGGGCCTCGTTGAGGCGCACTGACTGGCCCAGTCTCAGTTCCTCCGTCTCGACGTTGGGCGACACCGCCACCCGCATCTTGCGACCAGACGTGAACACGTCGACCGTGCCGTCCTCGTAGCGGCGCAGGAACACGCCGTAGCCGCTCGGGGGCTGGGCGAGGCGGTCGACTTCCTCGCGCAGGGCCATCAGCTGGCTCCGCGCTTCCTTCAGGGTCTCGGTGAGTTTGGCGTTCCGTTCGGTGAGCTGACTCACTCTCTCGGATGCCTCGGCCAGCCGCTTTTCCAGCAACCGGACCTGTTGGGGAGACTCGTTGAGCCTGCGGCGCAGCAGCGCAACCTCGTCCTCCAGGAGACGGATCTGGCTGCGGAGTTCTGCAGAGCCACCGCTGTACTGCTCGCCGCCCTCCTCAGGCCGGCTGCCGGGACGGTCGTGCTGCATGTCGGCACCCTCCTCCCGTGCTCGTACCACCACGGTACCGGCGATCACCGACGACGGCGGCGTCGTTAATGCCCGCCGGATCGCCCAGCGTGCCACAAAAACCCGCGAATCCCCATGATGTAGTCCAGGTTGGTACCAGCGGGCCGCCGCCCGGGCCGGCGGGGCCGAACACGGTGCGTTGACGATCATGGTCCGTTCGATACGTTCCGCACCGGGCGGCCGGGCCCTCGGCAGCCCTCACCAGCACCGATTTTCCATTGCGCCACAGTGGTGGTGGCCAGGACGCGGCATCCGGGTTAACCGCTCCGGCATCCGGGTGGCGTTGCGGTGGCGGCATCGCGTCCACCCACTGGACTTCTCCCATCATTTGGAACAACTCCGGCTGACGGGCGACCGCGCGGCCCGTGACGATTCGGTCCCGAATGGTCCACTCCGTGCACGTCGCGTCGCGCCCTCTGATCTACTTACGGCCGCCGCGCGAAAGCCGGCACCCGAAAGCCGCACACCTCCGGGGAGGAGTTCATGACCTATCCGCCGCAGCAACCTGGACCGGGCGGGTGGGGCCAGCAACCCACGGGCAACGGTTTCCCCGCAGCGGGACCGTCGGAAACCCCGCAGCAGCAGCCGGCCTGGTACGGCAACCAGCACACCGGCTGGCCGCAGCCGGGCCAGGAGCAGCCGCAGCAGGCGCCCGCACCCCCGCAGTGGGGCAGCGAGTTCGGCCCCGGGTCCTGGCTTCAGGAGCCGAACGGCTTCGCGGAGGTTGAGCCGCCGCAGCCGAAGAAGTCGAAGCTGCCGCTCATCCTGGGCCTGGTCGCGGCCGTCGTCGTGCTCGCCGGTGCCGGGGTGGGGCTGTTCTTCTGGCTGAACAGCGGCCCGGGTGAGGCGCGACCCGTCGCCCAGCAGGTCGTCAACAAGGTCAACGCCGGCGACTTCGCCGGGGTGAGCAGCCTGTTCTGCCAGGCCAACAGGGCCGAGCTGAACGAGGCGCTGGACCAGCTCAAGGAGTGGAAGTTCAACGTCAAGCTCGGCGAGGTCACCGAGCGTGGCGACACGGCCACCGCAAAGTTGTCGGGAACCTACCAGGCCGACGGGAAGACCCACCCCGTGGACCAGACCATGGCGCTCACCGTCGAGAACGGCGAGTGGAAGGTCTGCCAGCTCGACCAGTGAGCCCCCGCTCCAGGTCGAACCTTCGCTGCACGAGCCTTCGCGCACACGGCCCGCCCCGGGAATTCGGGGCGGGCCTGCTCGTGCCTTCAGCCTTTGCTGGGACGGCGTTGCGGGCGGGGCGGGGTTACTCCGTCCGCCAGGCGGCGGGTGGTGAGCAGGAACGCCGTGTGGGCCACCATGCGGTGCTCCGGGCGGACCGCCATACCCACCACGTGCCAGGGGCGCATCAGCGTTTCCCACGCCTGGGGCTCGGTCCAGTTCTGCTGTTCGCGGATCGCCTCGGTGATGCGGGACAGCTGGGTCGTGGTCGCCACGTAGACGACCAGCACGCCGCCCGGGAGCAGCTTCTCGTGGATCTTGTCCAGCACGTCCCAGGGCGCGAGCATGTCCAGCACGACGCGGTCGACAGGCTCGCCGTCGTACTCCCGCACGTCACCCAGGTGCAGGGTCCAGTTGTCGGGCTTGTCGCCGAAGAAGCGCCGGACGTTGCGCTCGGCGTGCTCGGCGTGGTCCTCGCGCACCTCGTACGAGGTCACGCTGCCCTCCGGGCCCACCGCACGCAGCAGGGAGCAGGTCAGCGCGCCGGATCCGGCCCCGGCCTCCAGCACCCGGGCCCCGGGACGGATGTCGCCCCACATCAGGATCTGCGCCGCGTCCTTCGGGTAGATGACCTGCGCGCCACGCGGCATGGACAGCACGTAGTCGGCCAGCAGCGGGCGCAGCGCCAGAAACGACGTGCCGCCGACCGAGGTGACCACCGAGCCCTCGGGCTTGCCGATCAGGTCGTCGTGCGCCAGCGCCCCGCGGTGCGTGTGGTACTCCCCTCCTGGTTCCAGCACGACCGTGTACTTGCGCCCCTTGGGGTCGGTCAACTGGACCCGGTCGCCGGGCCGGAACTCACCGCTGACGGTGCTGCTCAACTGCCTACCTCTTCTTGCCGATCGGTACAGCGCACCATCGTCGCAGGCGGTCACCCGCGGTGGGCGCGCAGGGCGGCGCGCAGGTCCTCGCGGCGCAGCACCCCGCTGGGGCGGCCCTCCTCGTCGAGCACCAGGAACTGCCAGGCCAGCACCGACCGCACCCGCTCCAGGACAGCGTCCGGCGGTTCGCCGTCCAGCAGGATGGTGTCCGGGTCGACCGGTTCCGCGGCCCGCTCCGCGGGCTCGCGCGGGGCGTGCATGGCCAGCCGCTCGGCTGCGGTCTGGTCGAGCAGCCCCACCGCGACGCCGTCGGCCCGCACGAGCACCACGCCCCGCCCGGCCGCGGCCACCAGCGCGTCGCCGACCGGGCTTTCCGCGGGAAGCTGCAGCACCGGGCGCACCAGGTCCGCCAGCGCCAGCCCCTCCGGCCAGCTCCGGCGCTGCTCGGCGGAGTGCTCCGCGCTCGCCCCGGCCACCACGAACCACGCCATCAGCACGGACACGCCCAGCCGCAGCCACTGGTCCTGGGCGTTGGTGATCAGCCCAACCAGCGCCCACCCGATCAGGGCCGCGGCGACGAGCCCGGCGCCGACGACGCCCGCGGTCGTGCCGCTGCCGCGCCTGCCGGTGAGGCGCCAGGTCAGCGCGCGCAGCATCCGGCCGCCGTCCAGCGGCAGGCCCGGCAGCAGGTTGAACACCGCGACCGCGAGATTGGCCACGCAGGTCTGCGCGACCAGCAGCCAGATCGCGCCGCCGGGCACCAGGGCCAGCCAGCCCAGCCCGGTGGCCAGCGCCAGGACCATCGACACCGCGGGCCCGGCCGCGGCGATCACCCCCTCCTGGGCGGGGGTGGGCGGGGTGCGGGAGATCTCGGTCAGGCCGCCGAGCAGGAACAACCGGACACGCCGCACCGGCAATCCCAGCCGCAGCGCCACCAGGCAGTGGCCAAGCTCGTGCAGCAGCACGGACACGGCCAGCAGCACGGTGAACACGGCCGCCAGCACAGCGCACTCCCAGACGCCCGCCCCGGGCAGGATGCGGCCCACCAGCGGGGTGTAGAGCAGCACGATCAGCACCGCACCCAGCCACCACGACGGCGACAGCAGCACCGGCACTCCGGCGACGCGGCACAGCAGCAGGCCACCATCGGAGAGCTTGGGCCGGGCGTGCGGGGATGCGGTCGACGGCATGTGCGCAGGGTAATCCCCCGGTCGTGAGGCAGTTGTGATCCGCACACCCGTGATCCCGTGTCGGGCTGCTCGATTAGGGTTCGGGGCCATGGCGGAACCGGCTCAGGTAGCGGCAGGCGGCGGAGTGCACGACGGCGGGACCAGGCGCCCGGCGCTGTCGCCGTCCCGGGCCAGCGATTTCAAGCAGTGCCCGCTGCTGTACCGGTTCCGGGCGGTCGACCGGCTGCCGGAGACGCCGAGCAGGGCGCAGGTGCGCGGCACGGTGGTGCACTCGGTGCTGGAACGGCTGTTCGGCCTGCCCACCGCGGAGCGCGGGCCGGAGCAGGCGCGGGCCCTGCTGCGCCCGGCCTGGGAGGACCTGCTCGTGCAGCAGCCCGAGCTGGGCGAGCTGTTCGACGGCCCGGACGACCCCGAGCTGGCCGGGTGGCTGGAGTCGGCGAACGCGCTGCTGGACGCGTACTTCGAGCTGGAGGACCCGCGGCGGTTGGAGCCGGAGGCGTGCGAGCTGCGGGTGGAGACCGAGCTGGAATCGGGGGTGCTGCTGCGCGGGTTCATCGACCGCGTCGACGTGGCGCCGACCGGCGAGATCCGGCTGGTGGACTACAAGACCGGGGCCGCGCCGCGGGAGATCGGCGAGGCCAAGGCGCTGTTCCAGATGAAGTTCTACGCCCTGGTGCTGTGGCGCACGCGCGGGCAGGTGCCGCGCCAGCTGCTGCTGATGTACCTGGCGAACAAGCAGTCGCTGGCGTACACGCCGGACGAGACGGAGCTGCGCCGCTTCGAGCGCACGCTGGAGGCGATCTGGCAGGCGATCCTGCGCGCCGGCCGCACGGGTGACTTCCGGCCCAACCCGAGCCGCCTGTGCGACTACTGCGATCACAAACCGCTATGCCCCGCCTTCGGCGGCACGCCGCCGCCCTACCCGGGCTGGCCGGAGCCGGACCCGGGACCCGAGTCGGTCCTGGACCGCACCGACTGATCCCCGACCGCCTCACGCGTGGCGGGCACCTCCGACGTCACAACCGACGCGCGAGGGCCTGAGCCCGGTGCGTGAAGCCAAAACCTATGCGGTGTAAGCGATCCCTTGCGAGGCGAGGGCGTCATGCAGAACGACGAGCACGGCATACATCAACAAACGTGACGAGGTACTGGCGGCCCCCACGGTGACTTCCGGGAACTGACTGGCACTGATCGGCAGGCCGACCGGTGTCGGCATCCGCGTCGATACCCCTCCGCAGTGGACCCCCGGCGCGCGCTTTCTGCGCGGGAGGTCTTGGGTGACCTGCGCCCGTCAGTCCTCGTACGGGTCGTAGTTGGCGGCGGTGCCGAAGTCGCCCGCCTGGCTGGAGTCGATCACCGCGAAGCGGGCGCCGGTGGGGTCCCGGAGGACCGCGACGCGGCCGATGCTGGAGTCATACGGGTCCACGCGAATCCGGCCGCCGAGGCCGATCGCGCGGCGCACCAGCTCGTCGGTGCCGATCTCGGTGTCCACGCCCAGGTACAGCAGCCAGTGCGGGCGGGTGCTCTCCGTGATGAACTCGCGGATCATGCTGACCCGCGCCAGCACCGACTCGTCGCCGAGGTACCAGACCGAGTAGTCCGAGCGGTGCTCGGTGCCGAACTGCTCCGCGGTGTAGCCGAACAGCTCGTGGAAGAAGTGGTCCGCGGTCTGCGCCTTGATCGTGACGAGCTCGGCCCACATCAGCGTGCCCGGCAGGCCGACGTCGAACTGCCAGGACTCCTCCGGTTCCAGCAGGCCGAACTCGGCGTCCGCCGGCCCCACCAGCACCGCCCTGGTGCCCACCCCCGGCACGGTGCTGACCGGCACGGTCACCGCCGCGCCGAGCGCTTCGGCCGCGCGGACGGACGCCGCGCAGTCGGGGGTGGCCAGGTAGAGCCGCCAGGCCGACTGGTCGCCGGAGGCGGCGCGCAGGCTCGCCACCGGGAAGCCCTCGCGCAGGGCGATCACGTGCTCCCCGGAGGCCGGATCGGTGTGGGTCTCGTACTCCCATTCGAACAGGCCCGCGTAGAACTCGCGCGCCCGATCGAGGTTAGTGGTGATCAGCTCGATCCAGCAGGGCATCCCTGCGTAGAGCTCCCACCGCGGCGGGGTCGTCCCCGGTACCACGACGGCCATGCGTCTCACCCCCACCGGCTGCCCAAGATCGCGGCCATCCGCCATTATCCGCAGCGCCTGCGTCGTTGTGGGGGGAATCGGCGCTCACAATCCGATCAAGAATACGGAGTTTTCGGACAATCGTGATCCGGAATCGGCCCGCGCGGTCGAGCGAGGCGGTGACGGACACCCTCGACCCGGTCGGTGCCCGTCAGCACAACCCGAAGCGGTCGCCTTACAGGCGGCAGGCGCGGATGTCGGAGGAGAGAATCGCCTTGGCGCCCGCGGCGGCGAGGCGGTCCATGATCGCCGGGGCCTCCTTGCGGGAGACCATGGCGCGCACCGCCACCCAGCGCTCGTCCGCCAGCGGCGACATCGTCGGCGACTCCAGGCCCGGGGTCATCTTGGTCGCGTCGTCCAGCAGCTCGCGCGGGCAGTTGTAGTCCAGCATCACGTACTGCTGCGCGAACACCACGCCCTGCAGCCGGGCGATCATCTGGTCCTTGGCCTGCTCGGCGTCGGAGCCGCGACGCTCGATCACCACCGCCTCGGACCTGCAGATCGGGTCGCCGAAGGCCACCAGCCCGTGCTGGCGCAGCGTGCGGCCGGAGCCGACCACGTCGGCGATGGCGTCGGCGACGCCGAGCTGGATGGAGATCTCCACCGCGCCGTCGAGGCGGATCACCTCGGCCGACACGCCGTGCCGGGCCAGGTCGTCGGTGACCAGCTTCGGGTAGGAGGTGGCGATCCGCTTACCCTGCAGATCCTCGACCTTCCACTCGTGCGGGCCGGCGGGCGCGGCGTAGCGGAACGTGGAGCCGCCGAAGCCGAGCGCCAGCCGCTCTTCGACGGGGGCGCCGGAGTCCAGCGCCAGGTCTCGCCCGGTCAGGCCCAGGTCGAGTTCACCGGAGCCGACGTAGATCGCGATGTCCTTCGGGCGGAGGAAGAAGAACTCGACGTCGTTGACGGTGTCGAGGACGGTCAGGTCCCGCTGCTCATGCCGCTGCCGGTACCCGGCTTCCGCGAGCATCTCGGATGCGGGACCGGCCAGCGTGCCCTTGTTGGGCACAGCCACACGCAGCATGGGCTCGAACTCCTCGGTTTCAGCAAACGGGGTACTTCACAGGTAGCGGTAGACGTCCTCCAGGGACAAGCCCCGACCCAGCATGATCACCTGGATCCGGTACAGCAGCTGCGAGATCTCCTCGGCCAGCTGCTCGTCCGACTCGTGCTCGGCGGCGATCCACACCTCGCCGGCCTCTTCGAGGACCTTCTTGCCCTGGGCATGCACCCCGGCGTCGAGCGCGGCCACCGTCGACGAGCCCTCCGGTCGGGTGCGGGCTCGTTCCTGCAGTTCGGCGAACAACTCGTCGAAGGTCTTCACAGTGCAGATCCTTGCATCCCGGGTCGTCGGGGTTGACGGCGGACCCGTCGGTTCGGGGCCTCTGTCACGCGGGTGGGCGTCGCCGCGGTCGTGGCGGTCATCACGCGGCCCGGGTGAACAGGGCACCGAGGGTGGCGAAGTCGACGTCGGTCAGCGAGTCGCGCAGCACCCGCCGCGGGCCCGGCTGCAGCGGCACCTCGCACGGGATGGCGATCACCGTGCACCCGGCCGCCTCGGCGGAGGCCACGCCGGTGGGCGAGTCCTCGATGGCGACGCAGGACGCCGGGTCGACGCCGAGCAGCCGCGCGGCCTTCAGGTACGGCTCGGGGTGGGGCTTGTTGCGGCCGCCCACCTCGTCGCCGCAGACGGTGACGTCGAAGTTGTCCCGTCCGAGGGTCTCCAGCGCCATCTCGGTCAGCGACCGGATGGTGGAGGTCACCAGCGCGGCGGGAACGCCCAGGTCGCGGACGGCGCGCAGGGCCTCCGGGGCGCCGGGCCGCCACGGCAGGCCGTTGCGGAACAGCTCCGCCATGCGGTCGGCGACCCACGTCGCGGCCGCGTCGACCTCGGCGTCGGGGTCGGGCACGCCGATGTCGGCCAGCAGCATCATCATGCTGCGGGTCATGTTGGAGCCGACCATGGCCTCCCTGGTGGCGTCGGTGAGCTCGCCCCCACGGTGCCGCGCGTAGTCGGCCAGCGCGATCGTCCACAGCTTCTCGGAGTCGACGAGTGTGCCGTCCATGTCGAACAGCACGGCGGCGGGCGCGTCGGGACCGGCGTCGCGGGTCATCAGGTGGAGGTCTCCGTTCCGGGGATGCGGACCACAGGGCCACCTCCAGTACACCACCGGAGGTCGGACCACTCCCAGCGAAAGTGTCCCATCCCTCGTCCCCGCCTGCACGTCCACACAGGACGGTGCGCCACCGCGGTCAGGTGTTGAAGTACGTGGCCTCGGGGTGGTGGGCGACGAAGGCGTCGGTGGACTGCTCCGGGTGCAGCTGCAGCTCCTCGGAAAGCATGACGCCGATGCGCTCCGGCTGGAGCAGCTCCACCACCTTGGCCCGATCCGCCAGCTCCGGGCAGGCACCGTAGCCCAGCGAGAACCGCGCACCCCGGTAACCCAGCCGGAAGAACTCCTCCACTGTGGACGGATCTTCGGCGGACACCGGAATCCCCGACGGGAAGCGCAGTTCCTGCCGCACGCGGCGGTGCCAGTACTCCGCCAGCGCCTCGGTGAGCTGCACGCCCAACCCGTGGACCTCCAGGTAGTCGCGGTAGGCATTGCGGGCGAACAGCTCGTTGGCGTAGTCGGCGATCGGCTGCCCCATCGTCACCAGCTGCAGCGCCAGCACGTCGACCTGCCCGGACTCCTCGGCGAGTCGCCGCGGCCGGAAGAAGTCCGCCAGGCACAGCCGCCGGTCGCGCGCCTGCCGGGGGAAGGTGAACCGGCAGCGCTCCGGCGCGTCCGGCTCGTCCTTGTCCAGCACCACGAGGTCATCGCCCTCCGACACGCACGGGAAGTAGCCGTAGACCACCGCCGCGTGCCGCAGGACGCCGTCGGTGGTCAGCCGGTCCATCCAGTGCCGCAGCCGCGGCCGTCCCTCCGACTCCACCAGCTCGTCGTAGGAGGGCCCCTGTCTGGCTCCACGCAGCCCCCACTGCCCGAAGAACGTGGCGCGTTCGTCCAGGTATGCGGCGTACTCGGCGACCGGGACGCCGCGCGCGATGCGGGAACCCCAGAACGGCGGGGTCGGCACCGGCACGTCGGTGGCCACGTTCGATCGGCTCACCGGCGCGGGCTCGGCACGGCGCTTTTCGGCGATGCGCAGCGACCGCTCACGGCGGGCCCTGCGCTCGGCCTTCCTGGTCTCCTCGGCCTCGTCCGGGACCACCACGCCGCCCCGCTTGCGGGCCATGATCGAGTCCATCAGCCGCAGTCCCTCGAAGGCGTCCCGCGCGTAACGCACCTCGCCCCGGTAGAGCTCGTCGAGGTCGTTCTCCACGTAGGAGCGGGTCAGCGCCGCGCCGCCGAGCAGCACCGGGTAGCGGTCGGCCACGCCCCTGGAGTTCATCTCCTCCAGGTTCTCCTTCATGACCACCGTGGATTTCACCAGCAGCCCGGACATGCCAATGGCGTCCGCGCCGTGCTGCTCCGCGCTGTCCAGGATCGCGCCGATCGGCTGTTTGATACCCAGGTTGACCACGTTGTAGCCGTTGTTGGACACGATGATGTCGACCAGGTTCTTGCCGATGTCGTGCACGTCGCCCTTGACGGTGGCCAGCACCAGGGTGCCCTTGCCCGCGGCGGACTCCTTCTCCAGGTGCGGCTCCAGGTAGGCCACCGCCGCCTTCATCACCTCGGCGGACTGGAGCACGAACGGCAGCTGCATCTGCCCGGAGCCGAACAGCTCTCCCACGACCTTCATGCCCGCCAGCAGGTTCTCGTTGATGATCTCCAGCGGCGGCTTGTGCTCCATCGCCGCGTCCAGGTCGGCCTCCAGGCCGTTGCGCTCGCCGTCGACGATGCGCCGCTCCAGCCGCTCGAACAGCGGCAGCCGCGCCAGTTCCTCGGCCCGCGACGCCCGCTCGGATGTGGCGGTCTGGCCCTCGAACAGCTCCATCAACCGCTGCAGCGGGTCGTAGCCGGGACGCCGCCGGTCGTGCACCAGGTCGAGCGCGACCTGCCGCGGCTCGTCCGGGATCTTGTGCATCGGCAGGATCTTCGAGGCGTGCACGATCGCGGTGTCCAGCCCGGCTTCCCGGCACTCGTGCAGAAACACCGAGTTGAGCACCTGCCGGGCGGCCGCGTTCAGTCCGAAGGAGACGTTCGAGATGCCCAGCGTGGTGCGGACCCGCGGGTGCGTGCGCCTGAGCTCCCGGATCGCCTCGATGGTCTCGATGGCGTCGCGGCGCACCTCCTCCTGGCCGGTGGAGATCGGGAAGGTCAGGCAGTCGACGATGATGTCGGACTCGGCGATGCCCCAGTTCGTGGTGAGGTCCTCGATCGCCCGGTGCGCGACGCGCAGCTTCCAGTCCCTGGTGCGGGCCTGGCCCTCCTCGTCGATGCACATCACCACGACCGCGGCGCCGTGCTCGCGCACCAGCTCCAGTACCCGTCGGTAGCGGGAGTTCGGGCCGTCGCCGTCCTCGTAGTTGACCGAGTTGACCACGCAGCGCCCGCCGAGCCGCTCCAGCCCGGCGCGCAGCACCGACGGCTCGGTGGAGTCCAGCATCACCGGCAGCGTCGACGCCGTGGCCAGCCGCGACGCCAGCTCGGCCATGTCGGCCACGCCGTCGCGGCCCACGTAGTCCACGCACAGGTCGATCAGGTGTGCCCCGTCGCGGGTCTGGTTCTTGGCGATCTCGACGCACGCGTCGTAGTCCCCGGACAGCATCGCCTCGCGGAACGCCTTGGAGCCGTTGGCGTTCGTGCGCTCGCCGATGACGAGCACCGACGCGTCCTGCTCGAACGGCACCGCCTGGTACAGCGAGCTCACCCCCGGCTCGGGCTGCGGTTCGCGCGCCGGCGGCCGCACGTCACGGACGGCGTCGACGACCTGGCGGATGTGCTCACCGGTGGTGCCGCAGCAGCCGCCGACCAGCCGCGCGCCGAAGTGCGCGACGAACCCGGCGAGCGCCTCGGCCAGATCCTCCGGGGTCAGCGGATACACCGCGCCGTCGGGGCCCAGCACCGGCAGGCCCGCGTTGGGCATCACCGACAGCGGCAGCCGCGACTGCCTCGCCAGCTGCCGCAGGTGCTCGCTCATCTCCGCCGGGCCGGTCGCGCAGTTCATCCCGATCAGGTCGATGCCCAGCGGTTCCAGCGCGGTCAGCGCGGCGGTGATCTCGGTGCCCAGCAGCATCGTGCCGGTGGTCTCCACGGTGACCTGGGTGATGATCGGAACCCGCCGCCCGGCCCGCTGCATCGCCCGCTTGGCGGCCAGCACCGCCGCCTTGGCCTGCAGCAGGTCCTGGGAGGTCTCCACCAGCACCGCGTCGACGCCGCCGTCGAGCATGCCGAGGACCTGCTCCTGGTAGGCGTCCCGGAGGGCCTCGAAGGTGACGTGCCCGAGGGTGGGCAGCCTGGTGCCCGGACCCACCGCTCCCAGCACGAACCGGGGCTGCTCGGCGGTGCTGAACTCGTCGGCGCAGGCGCGGGCCAGCCGGGCGCCGCGCTCGGCGAGGTCGCGGATGCGGTCGGCGATGCCGTACTCGCCGAGGTTGGCGAGGTTCGCGCCGAAGGTGTTGGTCTCGATCGCGTCCGACCCGGCGGCCAGGTAGCCGCGGTGCACGTCCTGCACCACGTCGGGGCGGGTGACGTTGAGGATCTCGTTGCAGCCCTCCAGCCCGGCGAAGTCGTCGAGGGTCAGCGGCACCTGCTGCAGCATGGTGCCCATCGCGCCGTCGGCGACGAGGACCCGGCGCTCAAGCGCCGTCAGCAGAGGTGACCAGGAGGAGTGCGGCATGCGTCCAGCGTACGGGGCATGACCAGCCGAAATCCCAGAATGTGGTCAGCACTGGCGTCCTCAGTGGACGGAACGGGCCGGGCGCCGGTTCGATGTCGGCGCCCCGCCCCTAGATCACGCCGCGGTGCTGGAGGTAGCGGAACATCGCGATGCCGGGCAGCACCGGCAGCCAGTAGGTGAGCAGCCGCGAGGTCAGCACCGCGGTCACCGCGGCCGTCGCCGGGATGCCTATCGCGCCGAGCCCGGCCAGCAGGGCCGCCTCGACCGCGCCGAGACCGCCGGGCGAGGGCACCAGGTGGCCGAGCGTGTTGCCCACGATGAACACGATCGTCACCGCCACCCACGGCACCTGCGGGTGCACCGCCGCGAGCGAGGCCCCCAACCCCACCCCGGACACCACCAGGTAGCCGAACGCACCACCGAACAGCTGAAGCGCGCGGACCGGGTGGCGCAGCGTCTCCAGCAGCTCCCGGCCCACCTCCACCGCGGGCCGCACCAGCCGCCGCCGACCGAACGGCGAGGCGACGACGGCCGCGATGACCACCACCGCGGCGATCAACCCCACCACCACTTGCCAGCCCGTGGGGATCGTCAGGTTACCGAAGGTGCGGGTCAGGCCCACGCCGAAGACTCCGACGACGGCGACCACGAACGCCACGGCACCGGTTCCCGCCTGGTTCAGCAGCGTCACTCCCACCGCCAGCGACCGCCGCAGCCCCAACCGTTCCAGGAACACCACGTTGATCCCGAAGAACCCGGCCCCGCCGGGCGTGGTGCGTCCGGTGAACGCCGCGGCCACCTGCACCGCGAGGGTGCTCCAGAACGGCAGCGGGATGCGGCTGGAGCCCTGCACCGAGATCGACGAGAACACGATCGCCGCAAAACCGGTCGCCGTCGCCACCACCAACCACGTCCAGTCGGCGTGCCGCAACGCCGTCAGCACCTCGCGCATGCTGGCCAGCTCCGGCAGCAGCAGGTAGACGGCAGCGCCCACCAGCAGCAGGCCCACGACGGTCACCGGACGCACCGGGGAGCGGAAACCGGGGATGGGGCACTCCAGCCGGTCGGCCAGCGTCTCACGCAGGTCGACCAGCAGGAATCGCCCGCGCTCGGCCTGCGCGCGGATCCGGCGCGGTAACGCCAGCGGCACAAGGTTGCGCAGCGCGACCTGCAGCTGGTCGCGGGGCAGCGCGCGGATCGCGGAGTCGACGGCGCGGTCGGTGCCGACCACCGTCGCCAGCGACACCAGCGCCTCGGCCAGGTCTCGGGCGCAGCGGCCCGGGTCGGCACCCGCGTGGCCGAACGTGAAGCTCAGCAGCCATGGCCGCCCGTCCGAGTCGACCAGGAAGTTCTTGGCCCGCAGGTCGTGGTGCGCGATGCGGGCGGCCCCCAGCGCGGCCACCTGCTCCCAGATGGCCGCCAGCAGGTCGTCGCCGATCTCGTCGGGCGCCAGTTCCGGCAGCCGGCGTCCGGGGATCTCCCGCACCACCAGCAGCGCGGGCGCGTGCTTGACGTCACAGGCCAGCACCACCTCGGGGGTGCGTACCCCGACCCGCTCGGCCAGCAGCGTCACGTACGCCTCGTGCTCGACCTCGTGGTGCGGGGTGGACAGCCGCGGCTCGTCCTGCACCTCCTGCGCGGCCAGCAGCCGCTTGAGCTTGTACCAGTAGCCGCCGCGCCGGCTCAGCCGCCGCACCACCTTGACCCGCAGCCCACCGTCTGCGGTCTGCACCGCGAACTCGCGCGGCTCCAGCAGCCGGTGCCGCAACGCGACGATCGAGGTCGGCGCCAGCCCCGCCATCTCCAACTCGCCGCGCACCACCTCGTGCGAGATGCGCCGCCCCGGGGCGCCCCAGACGACGTGGCACAGCGCCCCGACACCCCAGCCCAGCAGCGCACCGCCGACCACGCCCAGCGGCAGGAATCCGCCGAGGTGCACCTCGGCCACCCCGACCAGCACGACCAGCGCCCACCCGACATAGCGGGCGGCCCCGCCCAGGTAGGGCGCGACGACCACGACCAGCACGGCGACGACGGCGACCGAGTCGGCGGGGAAGGGCACGCCTTCGACCGGCCCGGCGAACGGCGGCGGCACCGGGCGCACACCGACCAGTTGGTGCAGTATCTGGGCGATGCCCCAGGTCAACGCGCCTGATGTCGCGCACAGCAGGGCGACGCGTATCCAGCCGGCGTACAGCGCCACGGCCGTCACCGCCGCGATGCCCGCCCACGACCCGAGCCAGGTCAGCGCCACCCACAGCGGATCGGAGGCCGCCGGGATGCGTCCCAGCTGCTGGTAGACGGCCAGTTCCACCAGGTTGGGCGGCACCAGCACCAGCAGCACGCTCAGCGCCAGCAGGCCGCCGACGAGGGCGAGGTTGAGCAGGTCGCGGGGGCGGCGGCCGATCGACAGCCGCAACCGGGTCCGCGGGGAGATGCCGATCCCCTCGCTCGTCGTCGTATCCGCGTCGCTGCGCACTCCCCGGCTCGGCTTCCCTCGACCGTCCCTGACCCGGTGCGGGCCTTTCCCCGGCACCGGGAATTAAACCCGCCCGGCGCGGCGCGGGCACCCGCTGAGCACGGCGGACCGAACTGTCCACAGCAGACCCCGCCCGGGCCGGGGCCCGGATGTGCCGCACCCGCGTCGACGTGGCGTCGTAGGCTTGCGTAGTGACCGATCGCGACGCACACACCACCGGACAACCGCGCGCCGAACTGCCCGAACTGACCGACCCGATCGTAATCCAAGCCTTCGAGGGCTGGAACGATGCAGGCGACGCCGCCAGCTCCGCGATCGAGCACCTGCAGCTCATCTGGGACGCGACGCCGCTGAGCGAGATCGACCCCGACCCCTACTACGACTTCCAGGTCACCCGACCGACGGTCAAGCTGGTCGACGGCATCACCCGCAAGGTCACCTGGCCGACGACCCGGCTGACGGTGTGCCGCCCGCCGGGCTGCCCGCACGACGTGGTCCTGGTGCACGGCATCGAGCCGAACATGCGGTGGCGGTCGTTCTGCGCCGAACTCGTCGGGCAGATCGAGCGGCTCGGGGCCCGCACCGTGGTCACGCTCGGGGCCCTGCTGGCGGACGCGCCGCACACCCGGCCGGTGCCGGTGAGCGGAGCGGCCTACGACACCGCCTCGGCGGCCCGCTACGGCCTGGAGCGCTCGCGCTACGAGGGACCGACCGGGATCGTCGGCGTCTTCCAGGACGCCTGTGTGCAGGCCGGCATCCCGGCCATCTCCTTCTGGGCGGCGGTGCCGCACTACGTGTCCCAGCCGCCGTCGCCGAAGGCGACCCTGGCGCTGCTGCACCGGGTGGAGGAGGCGCTGGACGTCGAGGTACCGCTGGGCAACCTGCCCGAGCAGGCCGAGGAGTGGGAGCAGACGGTCAGCGAGATGGCCGAGGAGGACGAGGATGTCCGCAACTACGTCCGCGCGCTGGAGGAGCGCGGGGACGCCGAGGTCAAGCTGACCGAGACCAGCGGTGACGCCATCGCCGCGGAGTTCGAGCGCTACCTGCGTCGCCGCGGGCCGGGCGGCAAGGGTCCGCTGGGTCCCGGCAAGGGCTGAGGCGTAGCGGCTGGCGGCTCATGGACTGGACCCTGCTCCCGCAGAGCGGTCCAGTCCATTTTTTGCGTCCCTGCGGATCGGAGCCACCATGCCACGCCCATGCGGCGTCTCACCCCACCCCGACCGTCCCCAGGTACTCGGCGGCCCCCTGCGGGTCGAGGAACCACGTGCCGAAGTCCGCCGGATCGTCGAACCCGTTGGCGAAGCGGTCGCGGATGGCCGGGACCTCGGTCGCCGCGGCGAGAAGCGCCGACACGTGCGGCGGTGCGGGCCGCACGAACGCGTTGGTCCACACCGACACGTGCCGCGCGTAGTCCCAGAAGCCGTCGAACGTTTGCTGCATCCACTCCGGGTCGAACGGCTCCTCGCCGCGCCGCACGATGCTGTCCAGGTAGGACTCCGCGCACTTGCTGGCGCTGTTGGCCCCCTGCCCGGTGACCGGATCGTTGGTGACCACCACGTCGCCCATGCCCAGCACCGGTGTCCCGGAGGGCAGCTGCGCGACCGGCTTGCGGACCACCGGGGTCACCGCCCCGGACAGGGTGGCCAGATCGTCGGTGAGCTCGGCGTCGGTGAAGCGCTCGTACTCCCACGGCACGTACCGGCGCATCAGCTCCCGCATCCGGTGCCAGTGCTCCCTGGGCCCGGGCCGGTCGGCCCAGCAGTCCAGCGGACCGCCGGGCACGCCTTCGAAGAACGGGATGTCGCAGGGGCCGTCGACGGTGTAGCCGGGGATCACGAACAGTTCGCCCACGCCCGGGATGGCGGTGAAACGCACCACGGTGTCGCCGTCCGGTTCCGACGGTTGGGCACCACGCACGTACGACACCGCGAGCACGCGTTGCGGTTCGGTGAACTCGCAGCGCCGGTCGTCGCGTTCGAAGATCGTCCCGAGCTCACCGGCACCGGTCGCGACCACGACCAGGTCATAACCGCGGCTGGCGGCATCCAGCTCGGCCACGCCGATGCGGCGGTAGTCGACCTCGCCACCGCGTTCGGTGAACAGCTCCAGCCAGCGCGCCATCTTCACCCGCTGGTCCACCGACTGGGCGGGCGCCCGGAGCTCTCCCAACCAGGTCAGCTCCTGCTTGCCGCCGGGACCGGCGAGCCCGAACCGCAGACCGCGGATGTCCGGGGCCTCGCCGTCCCACAGGTTCAGGCCGTGGCGGCGCTCGTGCCGCCGGGCCGTGCCGAACAGGCACTGGGTGGACATGATCCGACCGTTGCGGACGTCCTCCGGCTTGCGCGCCGAGATCATCGTCACGTCGTACCCGCGCTCCTGGAGGCCGAACGCCAACTGCAGTCCGGACTGCCCCGCGCCGACGATCAGGACCTTCCGCATTCCCCGACCACCTTTCGATCCGGTCCCCGACCCAGGACGCGACCGATCGGCGCCGCATTGCGCTGCGCTTACGACCGATCTCTCCCGGTAGTCGGGGCGAATCAAACCAAACCAAACGCGATCGCGGAAGACCACCGATCCGACCGGACAGCGTTCACGAGGGCAACTTTTCCCAGGTTTTCCCGCGTGTTTTCCCGGAATTTCCCCAGGTGATCGAGTGACGTGGGAGGAGTGATCGGGATGGCCCGGACCATCCCGATCTGGTTCGGTTCAGAGTTCGACGCCCAGCAGCGCATCCACCGCGGTGCGGATCAACGTCGGGGCCGCCGGGTCGTCACCGCCTCCGGCGAGCGCCGCGTCGGCCCATTCGTCCACCGCCCGCAGCGCCTGCTGCGTGTCGAGATCGTCCGACAGCCGTTCGCGAAGCCGCTGCACGGTCGGCTCCGCCGCCGGGCCCGCGTCCCGCGCGACGGCCTCCCGCCAGCGGGCGAGCCGAGCCGCGCCGCCGGTCAGCAGGTCGGCCGTCCACGACCGGTCGGTGCGGTAGTGGCCGTCCAGCAGCGCCAGCCGGATCGCCATCGGGTCCACCCGGTCGCCCCGCAGCCGGGAGACGAACACCAGGTTGCCTCGGGACTTGGACATCTTCTCGCCGTCCAATCCGATCATCCCGGCGTGCACGTAGTGCTTGGCGAACGGGTGCTCGCCGGTCAGCGACTCGGCGTGCGCCGCGCTGAACTCGTGGTGCGGGAAGATCAAATCCGATCCACCGCCCTGCACGTCGAAGCCCAGGCCCAGCCGGTTCAGCGCGATCACGGAGCACTCCAGGTGCCAGCCCGGCCGGCCCGCACCCAGCTCGGAGTCCCAGGACGGTTCGCCGTCGCGGGCGGCCCGCCACAGCAGGGCGTCGAGCGGGTGCTCCTTGCCCTCCCGGTCCGGGTCGCCGCCGCGTTGGGCGAACAACGCGCGCATGGTCGCCTCGTCGTAGTGCGACTCGTAGCCGAAGCGCCCGGTGGCCTGGTGCCGGAAGTAGATGTCGGGGTGCTCGTCGTCGACGCGGTAGGCCGCGCCGGAGGACAGCAGCTTGCCGACCGCCTCGACGATCTCCGGGATCGCCTCGACGGCGCCGACGAAGTCCGTGGGCGGCACGACCCGCAGTGCCTCCATGTCCTCGCGGAACAGCGCGGTCTCCCGCATCGCGAGCACGATCCAGTCCTCGTTGTCCCGGTTGGCGCGCTCGAGCAGCGGGTCGTCGATGTCGGTGACGTTCTGCACGTAGTGCACCTGGTGACCGTTGTCCAGCCAGACCCGGTGGATCAGGTCGAACGCCAGGTACGTCGCGGCGTGGCCGAGGTGGGTGGCGTCGTACGGCGTGATGCCGCAGACGTACATCCGCGCGACGGCCCCGGGTTCGGTGGGTCTGATCTCACCGGCGGCGGTGTCGAAGAGGTGCAGGGGGCGCGGTTGGCCCGGCACCTGGGGCACGGGAACCGATGACCAGGGTTGCATGCGTCCGACCTTAATCGTCCGGGACCGGTGGACGCCCCCACCGGCACCATCGCCCGTATCACATCGTGGGAACAGCTGGGAAAGAGATCTTGTCGAATCCCTTCGGAAAACGGTCACGAATTCACTCCACCGCCGGGAGCCAAACACCGGAGAGAAGGTCAACAAAACCGCCCACAACCGGCGTTTCAGATCATGCCGTACGACCGTATCGCCACATCTGACACGAAGTGGGATCATCTTGCAAAAAGATTCGGTAACCGCACGTCACGGGCCCATAATCAGCGTGCGGGAAACACCCGGCGTAACCGGATCTTCCACCGGAAATCCGGACACCAGGATGGCGCCGAGCACGATTACCGCAACAGAAAGGACTCGATCACGAATCGCCGGGCAGGAGAGATTCGATCCACTGAAACCGACAATTCACGCAGCCGCCGAGCGATCACATCCGAGCTCGGCTGAGCAGGTGGAGGCGAACGGTGACATCGGTACGCGTGGAGCACCTCTACAAGATCTTCGGCCCACAGCCGACCGAGCAGGTTCGCCGCCTGCAAGCGGGTGCCAGCCAGAAGGAGATCCGGGCGGCGGGGGCCACCGCCGCGGTGGTGGATGCGACATTCGAGGTGGCCGAGGGCGAGACCTTCGTGGTGATGGGCCTGTCCGGGTCCGGCAAGTCCACGCTCATCCGGATGCTCAACGGGCTGCTCACGCCCACCTCCGGGCACGTCTACGTGGACGGTGACGACATCACCGGGATGTCCCGCAAGCAGCTGCGCACCATGCGCCAGCGCACGATGAGCATGGTCTTCCAGCACTTCGCGCTGTTCCCACACCGCACGGTTCTGGAGAATGCCGGTTACGGGCTGGAGGTCCGCGGCAGCGACCGGTCCGAGATCGTCGAGAAGGCCCGCGAAGCGCTGAGCATGGTCGGCCTCGCGGGCTGGGAGGAGCGCTACCCCCAGCAGCTCTCCGGCGGGATGCGCCAGCGCGTGGGCCTGGCCCGCGCCCTGGCCGCGCACACCGACGTGCTGCTGATGGACGAGGCGTTCAGCGCCCTGGACCCGCTGATCAAGCGGGAGATGCAGGACCAGTTGGTGCGCCTGCAGGCCAAGCTGGGCAAGACGATCATCTTCATCACCCACGACCTCAACGAGGCGATGCGGCTGGGCGACCGGATCGCCATGATGCGGGCGGGCCGGATCGTGCAGATCGGCACCGCCGAGCAGATCCTCAACGAACCCGCCGACGACTACGTCGCCGAGTTCGTCCAGGACGTCGACCGCAGCCGGGTGCTCACCGCGGCGTCCCTGGCCGAACCCCGGCCAACCGTCTCCGCGCAGAGTCGCCCGGACGAGGCGTTGACGCAGCTGCGCCGCCTGGACACCGACCTGCTGCTGGTCACCGACGGCGACCAGCTCCTGCTGGGCGAGCTCAGCGCCGCTGCCGCCGAAAAGGCGTACCGCGACGGCAGTGCCGACATCCGTTCGGTGTTGACGCCGGTCGCCGACGCCGTGGACGGCAGCACGCCGATGAAGGACCTCTTCGTCCGGATGAGCTCTCGGACGGCACCGGTGCCGGTGATCGACCAGCAACGACGGCTGCTCGGCGTGGTCACGCCGACGGCCGTGTTCCAGGCGCTGAGCCGGGAGGCCGCAGCACCCACCACCGAGGAGGCGTCCGATGTCTGATGCCCACCACGTCGCGACCCAGCTCGAACTGCCGCGCATCCCGATCGGCGACTGGTTCGCGGCCGCAGTCAGCTGGCTGAACAACAACGTCGGACCGCTGTTCGACTTCATCGACACGGTGCTGCGCTCGGCGGTCGACGGGCTGACCTACGCGCTGACCTTCCTGCCCGACCTGGTCATGGTGCTGGTGTTCACCGCGCTGGCGCTGTGGCTGCGCAGCTGGAGGTTCGCCGTGTTCACCCTGATCGGCTTCGGGCTGATCGCGAGCATGCAGGAGTTCACCGCCGCGATGCAGACCCTCTCGCTCGTGCTGGTGGCCAGCATCATCGCGATCGCCATCGGCATCCCGGTGGGCGTCCTGGCGGCGCGCCACGCGCGGGTGAGCCAGGTGGTGCGGCCGGTGCTGGACCTGATGCAGACCATGCCCGCGTTCGTCTACCTCATCCCGGTCATCTTCTTCTTCAACATCGGGGAGGTGCCGGGCGTGGTCGCCACGGTGATCTTCGCGCTGCCGCCGGGGGTTCGGCTGACCGAGCTGGGTATCCGGCAGGTGGACCGGGAGGTGGTCGAGGCGGGCGAGGCGTTCGGCGCGCCGGCCCGCAGCATCCTCACCGGCATCCAGCTGCCGCTGGCCATGCCGTCGATCATGGCCGGGATCAACCAGGTGATCATGCTGTCGCTGTCGATGGTGGTCATCGCGGGCATGGTCGGTGCCGAGGGGCTGGGCACCAACATCTACCAGGCGGTCACCCGGGTCCAACTCGGCCTGGGCTTCGAGGCCGGGTTGTCGGTCGTGATCCTCGCGGTCTACCTGGACCGCATCACCGCGGTGTTGTCCGACCGCTCGCCGGTGGCGCGGGCGGAACGCAAGGCGGCCCGGGTCCGCTGAGTCCGGCCGCGGTCCGTTCGTCGCAGAAAGGCAGGGCAAGCAATGTTGACCAGCACAAGACCACGAACACTCGTCGCACTCCTCGCCGCGTTGGCCGCCCTGGTGCTGGTGGTCGCGGGGTGCGGAGGCCGCGAGCCCCAGACCGGACAGCAGGCCAAGGCGATCAACATCGGCTACATCGCCTGGGACGAGGACATCGCCGTCACCTACCTCTACAAGGAGCTGCTGGAGCAGCGGGGCTACCGGGTCAACGCGACGGAACTCGAGGTCGGCCCGATCTACGCCGGACTCGCGCAGGGCAACCCGGACCTGTTCCTGGACACCTGGCTGCCGCAGACCCACAGCGACTACTGGAAGCAGTACGGGCCCCAGCTGGAGGACCTCGGCGTCTGGTACGACAAGGGCACCCTGAACATCGCCGTGCCCAAATATCTGACCGACATCAACTCGATCGACGACCTCAAGGGCCGGGCGGGCCTGTTCAACGGTGTGATCACCGGCATCGACCCGGGTGCCGGGCTGAGCCGCACCACCAAGGACGGCGCGATCCCGGCCTACGGCCTCACCGGTGAGTACACCCTGCAGACCTCGTCGACCACAGCGATGCTCGCGTCGCTGGAGAAGGCGATCAACGAGCAGAAGCCGATCGTGGTGACGCTGTGGCACCCGCACTGGGCCTACGCGCGGTACCCCATCAAGGACCTGCAGGACCCGAAGGGCGCGATGGGTCAGGCCGAGCAGCTGCACGCCGTCGGACGCCAGGGGTTCACCCGGGACTTCCCCGAGGTCGCCGAGATGATCAGGAATTTCCGGCTGACCGACGAGCAGCTTTCCTCGCTGGAGAACGAGATCAACAGCGCGCAGAAGGGCCAGGAGCAGGCCGCGGCGCGCAGGTGGGCCGACGCGCACCCGGAGGTGATCAACTCCTTCGCGGGTGGGTGACCGCACCCGGCGGTGGCCGGCAGGCGTCCGCCCACCGGCCGCCACAACTCGCACCGAGGGCGATCCCGACGCGCTGATGTCCGCCGGACTCGCAGGCCCGGTCAGCGGCGGCGTTTGGTGCGGAGGTAGTCGCCCACCACCGCCGCGCCCAGGCCGTCCGGAGTGGGGGCCAGGACCCGGCCGCCGCCGCGGCGGGCCACCAGGTCCACGAACGCCGCCAGGCGCGGGTCGTCGCCCAGCATGAACACGCTCAGGGTGGTGCCCAGGCGGTTCAGGGCGTCCACTTCGGACAGTGTGACCCGCAGGGTGTGGGGGCTCGGCGGGTACTGGAACACCGCCTCGCCGTCCGGTTCCAGGTGCGCCGTCGGCTCGCCGTCGGTCACCACCAGCACGACCGGTTTGGCGTCCGGGTGACGCCGCAGGTGGCGGCCCGCCAGCAGCAGCGCGTGGTGCAGGTTCGTACCCTGCTCCCACACCCCCTCCAGCGCCGCCAGCTCACTGGCGTCCACTGTGGATGCATACCGGCCGAAGGTGACCAGTTGCAGGGCGTCCGAGCGGAACCGGGTGGCCACCAGGTGGTGCAGTGCGAGCGCGGTGCGCTTCATCGGCACCCACCGCCCGTCCTGCACCATCGACCACGACGTGTCCACGCACAGCGCCACCGCCGCCCGGGACCGCTGCTCGGTCTCGGCCACCTCCAGGTCCGAGATGTCCAGCAGCGGCGCGTCCGGCCCCTCCGCGGCGCGCCGCAGCACCGCGTTGCGGACCGTACGGGAGGCGTCCCACGGCTCCGCGTCGCCGTACTCCCACGGCCGGGTGGTTCCGGTCAGCTCCCCCGCCGCGCCCGCGCGGTCGGTGTCGCGTTCACCGCGCCTGGTACGCAGCTGCGAGATCACCGACCGCAACGCGGTCTCGCCGAGCCGCCGCATCGCCCGCGGGCTCAACCGCAGGCTGCCGTCCGGTGCCCGCTGCAGCAGGCCCTGCTGCCGCAGCTGCCGCTCGATCTCCGCCAGCCGCTGGGCGTCGACGACCGCCTGCGGACCCAGCTGCCGCTCCAGCGCCTCCAGGTCGATGTCGGCCAGGCTCGCGCCGGGATACCCCTGGCTCAGCTGTTCGGCCAGCCGGTCCATCTCGCCGAGTTCGGCCATCGCCGCCGTCGCGTCGGCCAGCCCCATCGGCTGGTCGCCGCGGAACCGCGCCCGCCCGGCCCAGTCCTCGCCGGGCCGCAGGGCCCGCAACTGCTGGTCGAGCCGTCGCAGCGCCTGCCCGATGCGCGGGTCCCCGAACGCCTGCTGCGACAGCGCCAGCAGTTCGTCGCGCTGCTGCTCGCTCATCGAGTTCAGCAGCCGCTGCGCCGCGGCCGAGCGGGCTGCCAGCGCGTCGATCAGCTCGTCGACGTCGCGCGGGTTCTCCGGGAAGAACTCCCCGTGCTGCCGCATGAACTGCTCGAACTTCTGCTGGACGTCGGCGTCGCCGCGGGCGTGCGCGGCCAGCAGCGCCGAGAGGTCGTCGAGCATCTGCCGGATCCGCTCGACGTCCTCGGGCGTGACCTGCTGCATGGCCTGCTTGATGCCCTGGAAGCGCTGCTGCAGGAACTCGGTGCCCAGCAGCTGCTGGATCTCCTCGAACGTCTCCCGGGCGTCCGAGGAGCGCCAGTCGTAGGAGGACAGCTCCGAGACCTGCCCGGCCACGTCCGGCGGCAGCGCATCCAGCTGCAGTTCACGGAAGCGCGCGTCCTCACTGGTGTCGGCGGCCAGCGCGAGCCGCTCCTGCCGCAGCGCGCGGTCCAGCAGCCTCCGCACCTCGGAGAGCGTGCCGTCGAGCCGGTGGCGGCGTTGCAGCTCGCTGCGCCGCTGCCACAACCGCCGGGTCAGCTCGTCGAGCCCGGCGGTGTCGCGGGTCCCGGTGCGCAGCAGCTCCTCCAGCGCCGAGCGCGGCGACGCGCCCTCCATCACGTCTCGGCCGATCTGGTCCAGCGCGGCGCGCAGATCCACCGGCGGCGCCAACGGATCGGCGCCGCCGTGCCACGCGTTGTACCGGAACCGGCGGCTCATCAGCTGTACACCGACCTGTCGTCCTCGGCGTCCTTGCCAATCTTCTTGGCCAGGTAGAGCGATTCCAGCGCGAGTTCCACGGCGCTGGCGATCCGGCCCGGCGGGTCGCCCGGGCGCACCCCGAGCCGTTCGGCGACCTGGTGCAGCACCGGCAGCTCCGGTAGCGCGGTCAGCACGTCCCGGCCGGAGATCCGCTCACCAGTGGCCACCGGGTGGCCATCGGCGACGGCCTGCGCCAGCGGCTGCAGGTCGAGCCCGGCGAACAGGCCGCGCGCGGTGTCGGCGACCGAGCGGCGCAGCAGGTAGCCGAGCAGCTCGTCCTCGCGGCCCTCCTCACCCGCCTCGAACTCGATCTTGCCGCGCAGCACCGCGGGCACCGCCGCCAGGTCGACCGGCCGCGCCACCGCCGGGGACTCCCCGGTGAGCGCCGCCCGGTGCAGCGCCGCCGCCGACACCGTCTCGGCCGCGGCGATGGCGAAGCGCGCCGAAACCCCGGAGCGCTGGTCCACCGCCGGCGACTCGCGCAGGTGGCCGACGAACCGGGCCAGCACCTCCAGCAGGTGGTCGCCGACCTCGGCGGGCAGATCCGCCTCCTGGCGCACCAGCGACACCTCGTCGTCGATGTCCAGCGGGTAGTGGGTGCGGATCTCCGCGCCGAAGCGGTCCTTCAGCGGCGTGATGATCCGGCCGCGGTTGGTGTAGTCCTCGGGGTTGGCGGTGGCCACCAGCAGCACGTCAAGCGGCAGCCGCAGGCTGTAGCCGCGGATCTGGATGTCGCGCTCCTCCATCACGTTCAGCAGCGCGACCTGGATCCGCTCGGCCAGGTCGGGCAGCTCGTTGATGGTGACGATGCCCCGGTGCGCGCGTGGCACCAGTCCGAAGTGGATGGTTTCGGGGTCGCCCAGCGAGCGGCCCTCGGCCACCTTGACCGGGTCCACGTCGCCGACCAGGTCGCCGACCGAGGTGTCCGGGGTGGCGAGTTTTTCCACGTAGCGCTCGCTGCGGTGCCGCCAGGCCACCGGCAGGTCGTCGCCGAGCTCGGCGGCGCGTCGCCGCGATGCCGGGGTGATGGGCTGCAGCGGGTGCTCGCCCAGCTCGGAGCCCTCGATGACCGGCGTCCACTCGTCCAGCAGTTCGGTGAGGCCACGCAGCAGCCGCGTCTTGCCCTGTCCGCGCTCGCCGAGCAACACCACGTCGTGCCCGGCGATCAGGGCGCGTTCCAGCTGCGGCAGCACGGTCTGGTCGAAGCCGACGATGCCGGGCCACAGCGTCCGGCCGGAGCGCAGCGCGGTCAGCAGGTTGGCGCGCACCTCGGCCTTCACGCTGCGCGGGTGGTGGCCGCTGGTCCGCAGCTCCCCCGCCGTGCGGGGCAGCCCTGGGGGTGGAGTCGGGTTCGTCACCCCTTCGACGCTACCGCCCAGGACCGACGAGCGCTGCCATAGCGGAAAGGTTTTCGGATGTCGGGCGGGGAGAGTAGAAACATCCCGTGGCACGAACTTCCCAGGAGGACCAGGTGGGCCTGCAGATCGAGGTGGATCCCGGCGAGGTCGGTTTCGACGCGGCGCGGCTGCAGCGCATCGACCGGCACTTCGCGCGGTACGTGGAGTCCGGGAAGCTGCCCGGGTGGCTGGTGCTGGTGACCCGCCACGGCAGGATCGCCCACCTGGGCATGCACGGCTTCGCCGACATCGACAGCGGCACGCCCGTGCGGCCCGACACGCTGTTCCGGATCTACTCGATGACCAAACCGGTCACCTCGGTGGCGATCATGATGCTGCACGAGGAGGGCGCGCTCGAACTCACCGACCCGGTCAGCGACGTCATCCCGTCCTTCGCTGACCTGCGGGTCTACTGCGGCGGCACCGCGCGAGCGCCGCAGACCCGCCCGGCCACCGAGCCGATGCGGATCTGGCACCTGCTCACCCACACCTCCGGGCTCACCTACGCCTTCCACTACCTGAACCCGGTCGACGAGCTGTACCGGCGTGCGGGTTTCGAGAACGGCATGCCCGAGGACCTGGACCTGGCTGGCTGCTGCGACGAGTGGGCGTCGATGCCGCTGCTGTTCGACCCCGGCACGGCCTGGAACTACTCGGTGTCCACCGACGTGCTGGGGCGGGTCGTGGAGGTGGTGTCCGGGCAGACGCTGGACGAGTTCTTCCGTACCCGCATCTTCGAGCCGCTGGGCATGACCGACACCGGGTTCGCCGTCGACCGGGCCGACGCCGACCGGCTGGCCACCCTGTATGTGGCCGACCCGCAGGGCCGGGCCCAGCGGCACCCGCGCCACGAGGAGGCGCACGCGGCGGCGTTCGAGCTGCCCAAGGCGCTCTCCGGCGGTGGCGGGCTGATCTCGTCGGCGCACGACTACCACCGGTTCACGCAGATGCTGCTGCGCGGTGGCGAACTGGACGGGGCGCGGCTGCTCGGTAGCCGGACCGTGCGGTACATGACCCGCAACCACCTGCCCGGTGGCGCCGACCTGGAGTCGATGGCGCTGGGCGCGTTCTCCGAGGCGGCGTACGCGGGCAAGGGGTTCGGGCTGGGCTTCTCGGTGCTGGAGGACCCGACCGCGGCGAAGGTGATCGGGTCGGCGGGCGAGTTCGCGTGGGGCGGTCTGGCCAGCACGGCGTTCTGGGTGGACCCGGCCGAGGACCTCACCGTGGTGTTCCTCACCCAGCTGATGCCATCAAGCACCCACCCAATCCGCAGCCAACTCCACCAACTCGTCTACCAGGCCCTGGTCGACTAACCCCCCACCCCGCCCCAGGCATGTCTCCAACTCAAGGCAAATCGGGGCCGCTGGCGGGGGCGGGCACCGCGGGGGCGGGTAGGCCGAGATCTCCCGATTGTCCTTTGAGTCCAGTGTGTCTGTCCATGAAGTCCGGTGTGGTGGGAGGCCGGCGCGGCCCGGTGTGCTGGGAGGTCGCGGCGGTGTTCAGGAGCGCAGCGCGCGGGATTCGCCGACCGCCAGGTCCCAGAGATCCCGCGGGTCGCGGCCCGACTCCCGCCACGCCTTGCGGACCCGGGTCAGCGGCTCGGTGACCGGTTCGCGGGTCAGCACGAACGTCCCCCAGTGCATCGTCGCCGCGGCCCGCGCCCCCAGGTCCGCCACCGCCTGGACGGCCTCCTCCGGATTCATGTGCACCGGCTTCATGAACCAGCGCGGGTCATACGCCCCGATCGGCACCATCGCCACGTCGATACCCGGGTAGCGGCGGCCGATCTCGGCGAAGTGCGGCCCGTACCCGGTGTCGCCGGCGTGGTACAGCCGATGCTCCGGGCCGCTGATCACCCAGCTGCCCCACAGGCTGCGGCAGGTGTCCCGCGGGCCCCGGCGGCTCCAGTGCTGGGCGGGTGCGAAGTCGAACACCAGCCCGGCCACCTCCACCGAGTCCCACCAGTCCAGTTCGAACACCTCGGTGAACCCGCGGCGCCGGAACCAGCGGCCGAGACCGGCGGGCACCAGCACCGGCGTCGACCGCGGCAGCCGCTGCACGGTGGGTGCGTCCAGGTGGTCGTAGTGGTTGTGGGTGATCAGCACGGCGTCGATGGGCGGCAACTCGCTGAAGGCCACGCCCGGCGGAGTCAGCCGGCGCGGCACGCCCGGGATGCGGGCCGACCACACGGGGTCGGTGAGCACCGTGGCGCCGCCGGTGCGCACCACGTACGTCGCGTGCCCGACCCAGGTCAGGGCCGTGTCCTGCGCGGTGACCGCGGGCAGCCCGGAGCGCAGCACCGGGATGCGGTCGGCGTCCTCCGCGCGTCCTCGGAACCCGCCGGTCCACATCAGCCGCATCACGTCGCGAAAGCTGGGCAGCGGCGCCACCAAACGGTCGGCGTAGGAGGGTTGGATCACCGGCTGTCGGTACTCGGTTCGCACTCCCACAGAGTGCCCTGCCCGGGCGACCGCGCGCACCCACCGACGGGCCGGGGGTCGCGTCACGCCGGAACCCCGCTCAGAACGCCGGCCACGGGATGGCGGGCCACTCCCCGGAGGGCGCCGGGAAGATCCCGGTCTCCAGCAGGCGTTCGATGCGGACGTTGACCGCCTGGATCTCCTTGGGTGTGATGTGCTCGGCGAGCTCGGCCGCCAGGTCGCCCTCCAGCAGGGCCCGCAGCTCGCTGAGCCGGTCCACCGCCTCATCCGGCAACGGGTCCCCGATCCAGCCCCACAGCACGGTGCGCAGCTTGTCGTCGGTGTTGAGGCTGACCCCGTGGTCGACGCCGAGGACCCGGCCGTCCGGGGCGTGCAGGATGTGCCCGCCCTTGCGGTCGGCGTTGTTGATCACCACGTCGAGCACCGCCAGCCGCTGCAGCTGCGGGTGGTCGGCGTGCGCCAGCACGACCGGGTCGCCGTGGTGGTCCTGGGCGCGCAGCACCGCCAGCCAGCCGTCGGGCACCTCGTCCGGGACCACGATGTCGACCAGCTGCGAGTCCTCCTCGGTGTCCACCCACAGCTGGACCATGCCCGGCCCGAACGGTCCGTCGCGCAGCAGCGTCGGCGGGATCAGCCCCCAGCCGATGGCCTCGGACAGCAGGTACGACGCGACCTCGCGACCGGCCAGCGTGCCGTCCGGAAAGTCCCACAGCGGCCGCTCGCCCCGCACCGGCTTGTAGACGCACTGCCCCTGCACGCCGTCGGCCTCGATGGCGCAGAACAGCGTCGCGTTGGATGCCTCCACCAGGCGTCCCTGCACGTCCAACCGTCCGTGCCGCAGCAGCTCGTGAGCTGCTGGATCACCGGCGCGCACCCCGGTCAGACCTCTTCGGCACGGCGGTAGCCGTTCTGGCGCGGGCAGATGTGCCCGGTGGGATCCAGCGGTTCGGCGCACAGCGGGCATGGCTTGCGACCGGCATTGATCACACGCTCGGCGCGCTCGGCGAACGCCCGCGCGTGCGCGGGGGTGAGGAAGACCCGCAGCGCGTCGGGCCCCTCCTCGGTGTCGTCGAGCACCACCGACTCGTCGACCTCCTCGTCGGTGATCGCGAGGAGCTCGACGACGACCGCCTCGCTCTCGGCGTCCCAGCCCAGCCCCATGGTGCCGACCCGGAACTCCTCCTCGACCGGGACCTCCAGCGGGTCGGTGTCGAGCAGGTCCTCGGGGGTGCTGGCGGGCAGGTCCGTGTTGAACCGCCGCTGCACCTCCTCCAGCAGCGCGCCGATGCGTTCGGCCAGCACCGACACCTGTTGCTTCTCCAGCTGCACGCTCACCGTGCGGACATCTTCCGACGCCTGCAGGTAGAAGGTGCGCTCACCAGGTTCCCCGACCGTTCCGGCGACGAACCGGTCGGGTTGACGGAAGACGTGGATGACACGAGCCATGACCCCTCCGACACTAGGCCACCGGGCGCGAGCTGTGCGCGGCTGGCCCCAGTTTCGTTCATCACCGCGGCGAACCGACGCAGCCCCCGGCGAGGCACATCGCGCTGTACTCGACAGATAACCGTCCGGCCACCGGATTCCCAGTTGTTCGCCGTTGGCGAACTCCAGCGCGCCGGGCCGCGACGGGCTAATCTCACCGGCGGTGGTCAAGGTCGCGGGATGGAGTCCTCGCCGATGAGCATGCGCGAACTACGTCGCCCGCACCGGTTGCGCAGCGGCGACACGGTGGCGCTGGTCGCGCCCGCCGGTCCGGTGCCCGAGGAGCTGCTCGACGCCGGCGTGCAGCACCTGCGCTCGTGGGGCCTGCAGGTGCAGATCGGCAAGCACGTCCGCGACCGCCATCCGCTGGGCTACCTGGCGGGCTCCGACGCCGACCGCGCCGCGGACCTGCAGCGGGCATGGTGCGACCCGGAGGTCTCCGCGGTGTTCTGCGTGCGCGGCGGCTACGGCAGCATGCGGATCCTCGACCACCTGGACTGGACCGAGATGGCCGCCGCCGGGCCGAAGATCTTCACTGGTTCCAGCGACATCACCGCGCTGCACGACGCCTTCGCCACCCAGCTCGGGCTCGTCACGGTGTTCGGACCGATGGTGGCCACCAAGGCGTTCGTCGAGGACGCTCCGGCGCGGGAACACCTGCGCCGCACCCTGTTCCAGCCGGAGTCGGTCACGATACTGACCCGCTCCACGGCGGGGGCCCTGGTGCGCGGGCGGGCGCGGGGCACCACCTACGGGGGCAACCTGAGCATCGTCGCCGGGTCGCTGGGCGCGCCGGACGCCCCGACCCCGCCGGAGCGCGGGATCGCGCTGCTGGAGGACGTCACCGAGGAGCCCTACCGGCTGGACCGGTTCGTCACGCAGCTGCTGCGCGCGGGCTGGTTCGACCACGCCGCCGGGATCGCGCTGGGTTCGTGGACCGACTGCGGGCCACTGGAGGAGGTGCGAGAGGTGATGTCGGACCTGCTGGGCGGCCTGGGTGTGCCAATCATCTGGGAACTCGGCTTCGGGCACTGCCCGGCCCAGCGCACCATCCCGCTGGGGGTGGCCGCCGAACTCGACACGGACGCGCAGCGCCTGTCGATCCTCCAACCCGCCCTCCTCTGATCCGGGCGACGGTGACCGTGCCCTCGGGGTGCGCGGTTTCGCGCGGGCGGGACGACGCGGCGGGTCAGGAGGACGCCTTGCGGCGGGCGTAGTACTGGCGGGCCTTGGCCCGGTTGCCGCAGCGCGACATCGAGCACCACTGCCGGTTGCGCGCCGGCGAGGTGTCGAGGAAACGCACCCCGCAGCGGTGCCAGGCGCAGACGGCCACGCGCGGAAACGGTTCGGTGGCGAGCAGGTCGATCGCGTCGGCGGCGACGGCGGCCAGCGCCGCGCGGACCGGGTCCGGCGGCGAGGGCTGCCACGCCACGACCGATCCGTCCGGCTGGACGCGCAGTTGCGCGGCGGCGTGGTGCGACGAGCGGGCGGCGTCGTTGATCCGCGCGACGTCGGCGTCGTCGATGACCCGCCCCTGCACGCGGGCCTGCACCGCGCGGTCGATCGCTTCCCGCAGTTTTCGGGCCAGCGCGACGTGTTCGGGCGCGGCCACCCCTTCCGCGAGCAGCCCCGCCGCACGCAGCCATTCCACCAGCGCGTCCGCGTCGACCAGGAGTTCCCGGCCGTCGCGCCACCGGTCGCGCAGCGTGTTGACCAGATCGAGGCTGGGACGGCCACCGTCCCAGATCCACTCGCCCATCCTTGCCTTCTCCACAGCGTCGATCTAGCATCCCATTCTAACCCCCTTAGACAGTTAGAGGTCTTCTGAGACAGGGACAAGCGGAGTCGCCGGATGTCGTCCGAAGAGGTCGCCGTCGTCAACGGGCTGCGCATGCACTACCTGCGCTCTGGTTCCGGTCCGGGACTGGTCCTGCTGCACGGCTGGCCGCAGACCAGCCACTGCTGGCGCAAGGTGATGCCCGAGCTGGCCCGCACGCACACCGTGATCGCCCCGGACCTACGCGGCTACGGCCGCACCGACAAGCCCCGGGACGGCTACGACAAGCGGACGATGGCCGCGGACGTCGCGGCGCTCGTGGAGTCGCTGGGCTTCGAGTCGGTGAGCGTGGTCGGCCACGATCGCGGCGCCCGGGTCGCGCACCGCTGGGGCCTGGACCGCCCGGCGCAGATCGACCGGCTGGCGCTGCTGGACATCGTGCCGACCCGCGAGATGTGGCGGCGGATGGATGTCGGGATCGCCGCCGGCTACTGGCACTGGCTGTTCCACCTGCAACCGGACCTGCCGGAACGCCTCGCGGGCGCGGACGTCGCGGGCTACCTCGGCTACTTCTTCGAGCGCTGGACGGTCAACCGGCACGGCCTGGAGCCCGAGGCAATCGACGAGTACGTGCGGGCGTTCTCCGCGCCGGGCGCGCTGCGCGCCGGTTTCGACGACTACCGGGCGGCCTTCCCGCACGACAGCGAGCACGACGACGCCGATGCCGCGGCGGGCCGCAAGCTCACCATGCCGGTGCTGCTGCTGTGGGGATCGGCGGGGCTGCCCGCACGGCTGCCGATGCTGGAGATCTGGCGGGAGTACGCCGAGGACGTCACGGCTGCGGAGATCGCCGAGTGCGGTCACTTTGTGGCCGAGGAACGCCCGGAGGCCACGGTGCGGCACCTGCGGGAGTTCCTCGCTGCGTAGGGTGGGCGCCATGCGCGTCCGACCGATCACCCCCAACCTGCTGGTGACGGAAGTGGTCGAACGCATCGACGCACTGCCGGGCCGGTGGCTGCGGATCGCCGTCGACGGCGCGCCCGCGGCCGACACCGGCGATTTCGCCGACAGCCTGGTCGAACCGCTGCGGCTGCGCGGGCGCGCGGTGGCGCGGGTGCGCATGGCGGACTACCTGCGCCCGGCGTCGCTGCGGCTGGAGCACGGCCATGCCGACCCGGACTCGTTCTACACCAGCTGGTTTGACCGCAACGGCCTCACCCGGGAAGTGCTGAAACCGCTGTCGGACAAGGGAAGCGGCCAGCTGCTCCCGGCCCTGTGGGACGCCGCGGCGGACCGCTCGCCGCGGCTTGCCCGCGTCCGGTTGCCGGAACGCGGCGTGGCCGTGGTGGACGGCCCGCTGCTGCTGGGCGCCGGACTGGACTTCGACTTCACCATCCACCTCTGGCTGCCTCCGGCGGCCCTGCGCCGCCGAACCCCGGAACCCGACCGCTGGACCCTCCCGGCCTACGAGCGCTACGACCAGGAGGTCTCCCCGCACACCCTGGCCGACTACGTGGTCCGCGCCGACCGCCCGGGCCACCCCGCGGTCATCGACAGCTTCGACTGAGCACGGGCTGCTCTGGCTACGCGACGCGGCGGGTGGTCGTGGGGACCGCGGCCAGCAGGGTCCGGGTGTAGTCGTGCCGCGGGTCCAGCAGGACCTGCGCCACGTCACCCACCTCCACGATCTCGCCCTGGTACATCACCGCCACCCGGTCCGCGATGTTCCACGCCAGCCCCAGGTCGTGCGTGATCACCAGGGTCGACAGGCCGCGTTCCACCCGCAGCCGCAGCAGCAGCGACAGGATCTCGCCGCGCACCGTGGCGTCCAGCGACGCGACCGGTTCGTCCGCGACCAGCACCCGCGGCTCCAGCACCAGGGCGCCCGCGATCACCACGCGCTGCCGCTGCCCACCCGAGAGTTCCTGTGGGAGGCGAGAGAAGAACTTCTCCGCCGGGCGCAGCTCGGCGGCCTCCAACGCCGCCGCCACCCGGCCCCGCTCGTCGTCGGTGATGCCGTGGATCCGCAGGCCCTCGGCCACCGCCTCGTAGACCGTGTGCCGCGGGTTGAGCGCACCGGTCGGGTCCTGCAGCACCAGCTGCACCTGCTTGCGGTACTCTCGCAGCCCCGCGCCGCTGGTGGGCAGCGGCACCCCGTCGAAGCGCACCGAACCGCCCGTCGGCCGCTGCAGGCCCAGCAGGGTGCGCGCCAGGGTCGTCTTGCCGGAACCGGACTGGCCGACCAGCGCGACGATCTCGTTCTCCGCCACCTCCAGGTCCACCCCGCGCACCGCGTGCACGGTCTGCCCGGAGCGGCTGGTGAAGTCCACCCGGATGTCCTCCGCCGACAGCAGCCCCCGCCCGCCCGTGGTGCCCTCGGTGAGCCGGCAGGCCGGGTCGCCCACCGTCGGAAACGCGTTCGCCAGCGCCTGGCTGTGCGGGTGCTGCGGCGTGGACATGACCTGCTCGGCGGGCCCGTGCTCGACGAGCTGCCCCTGGTACATCACGGCCAGCCGCGCGCAGGTGGCCGACAGCACCGACAGGTCGTGGCTGATCATCATCAGCGCGATGCCGCGCTCGGCCACCAGCCTCCCCATCAGCTCCAGAACCTGGGCCTGCACCACCACGTCCAGCGCCGTGGTCGGCTCGTCGGCGATCACCAGCCGCGGCTCGCAGGCCAGCGCCATGGCGATCATCACCCGCTGCTTCTGCCCGCCGGAGAGCTCGTGTGGGTAGGCGTTCGCGCGTTCCGCGGGCAGCTCCACCTGCGCCAGCAGCTCGGCCACCCGGGCCCGCAGGTCCCCGGTGCCGCCGTGCAGCTTGATCGGCTCGGCGATCTGCTCGCCGATGGTGCGCACCGGGTTCAGCGCGTGCATCGCGCCCTGGAACACCACCGAGGCGCTGGCCCAGCGCACCGCGCGCAGCTGCCCGAAGGTCATCTCGCGCACGTCCCGCCCGTCGAGCAGGATCTCGCCGCCGATGCGCGCCGACCTCGGCAGCAGCCGCAGCACCGACATCGCCAGGCTGGTCTTGCCGCAGCCGGATTCCCCCGCCAGGCCGAGGGTTTCGCCTTCGCCGAGGCTCAGGCTCACCCCGCGCACGGCGGATTCCTCCGCGCCCCGGTAGGTCACCGACACGTCGCGCAGTTGCAGAATCGGACTCACCGCCGCCCCCGCAGCCTCGGGTTGAACACCGCTTCCAGTGCCCGGCCGCACAGCGTGAAGCTGAGCACCACCACCACGATTCCGACGCCCGGCGGCAGCAGGTACCACCACGCGCCGCCGGTGACCGCGCCGGTGTCCATCGCAGACTTCAGCATCGAGCCCCATGACACCCGGCCCGGGTCGCCCAGGCCCAGAAACGACAGCGTCGACTCGGCGATGATCGCGCTGGCCACCGACAGTGTCGTGTTGGCGAACACCAGCGGCAGCACGGCCGGCAGCACGTGGTGGCTGATGATGTGCCTGTGCCCGGCACCCAGCGCCCGCGCCCGCTCGATGTACGGGCGGGCCTGCACGGTCAACGTCTGGGCGCGCACCATCCGCGCCGTCGCGGGCCAGGACGTCACGCCGATGGCCAGCACGATCGTCCACAGCCCGCGGGCCAGCACCGTGGACAGCGCGATGGCCAGCACCAGCGACGGCAGCACCAGGAAGAAGTCGGTAACGCGCAACAGGATCCGCGAGGTCCATCCGCCGAAGTGCGCCGCCAGCACCCCGACCACGGTGCCGATCAGCACCGACAGCACCGCCGCGGACAGGCCCACGACCAGCGACACCCGCGCGCCCCACCAGGTCAGCAGCAGCACCGACCGCCCCGACTCGTCGGTGCCGAGCCAGTACTCGCCGCTGGGTGCCTGCAACGGTTCGCCGGTGGCGCGGGTGACGTCGAGTCCGGCGGGATCGGTCAGCACCGGGGCCATGAGCGCCAGCAGCGCGGTGAGCACCAGCAGCGCCAGACCCACCAGCCCGGCCCGGTCGGCGCGGAACACGCGCCACGCCTCACCGGCCCGCGCCCGGCGGCGGGCCCAGCGGATCTGGGCGGCGGTGGCGGTCATGACTCCCGCACCCTCGGGTCGAGGACCCGGTACAGCAGGTCGGCCAGCACGTTCATCACCACCACGCTCCCTGCCAGCACCACGAAGATGCCCTGCAGCAGCGGCAGGTCCGGCACCCGCAGTGCCTCGAAGGTCAGCAACCCCAGTCCCGGCCAGGAGAACACCGTCTCCACGGTGATCGCCCCGGCCACCACCAGGCCCAGCCGCAGGAAGATCAGCGTCACGGTGGGCAGCAGCGCGTTGGGCACCGCGTGCCGCCGCCGCACCAGGTCCTCGCGCAGCCCCTTGGCCCGGGCCGTGGTCAGGTAGTCCTCGCCCATCTCCTCCAGCAGCGACGAGCGCATCACCATCAGGTATTCCGCGTAGATCACCGCGACCATCGTCAGCGCCGGCAGCACCAGGTGGTGGGCGACGTCGAGCACCTGCGGCAGCAGCTCCGGCGGGGTGTCCGGCGAGGAGATCCCGCCGACCGGGAACAGGCCCGGGATCGGCCCCACACCCACGCCGAAGGCCATCAGCACGATCAGGCCGAGCCAGAACGTCGGCACCGACCACAGCGTCAGCGCGACCGAGGTGGACGTCCTGTCGAACGCGCCGCCGTGCTGCCACGCCGCCCGCGAACCCATCCACAACCCGAGCACCACGGCGATCGCCGTCGCGGTGCCCACCAGCAGCACCGTCGGGCCGATGCGCGCCACGATCAGCTCGCCCACCGGGCGGCTGTAGGTGTAGGACACGCCGAGGTCACCGCGCAGCAGGTTGCCCACAAAGTCCAGGAACTGCTGCCACAGCGGGTCGTTGAGGCCGAACCGCTCGCGCAGCACCTGGATCTGCTGCTCGCTGACCGGTGCGCCCCGCGTCATGGTGCGCACCGGGTCGCCCGGCATCACGCGGAACAGGAAGAAGCCGAGCACCGCCACCAGGAACAGGCTCACCAGCCCGCCGCCGACCTTCTCCGCGACGTAGCGCAGCGCCCGGCCGGGGCGCCGACGGGTCGTCGGTTCGACGGTGGCCAGCAGATCGGACATGCTTCACTCCCTGGTGTCGGCGGTTGCCCGCCGCCGGACGACCACCAGCGCCACCACGACGCCGACCAGCACCACGGCCCCGCCGAGCACCCACGCGACAGCGGTGTAGTCGGTGCTCGCCGCGCCCTTGAGCGCCACCTCGGTCGGCTCGGCGCCGTAGTAGCCCCAGTAGCCCTGCTGCGCCACGATCACGCCGTCGTGCCTGGGCTGCAACGTGAATCCGCTGAACCGGTCGCTGCGGTACGCCTCCAGCGAGTTCTGGTAGTACAGGATCAGCCCGGCCGCCTGCTCGTAGAACCGGGCCTGGGCCTGCTTGACCAGATCGGCCCGCCTGGCGGGGTCGAACTCGGCGAGCTGCCGGTGGTACAGGTCGTCGTACTGCTGGTCGCACAGGAACGTGTCGTTGGTGCCGCCCCCGGCCGGGTTCGGGCGCGCCGCGCAGGTCTGCAGCCGCAGCACGTAGTCCGGGTCGGGGTTGGCCGACCAGCCGCTGATGACCATGTCGAAGTCACCGGCCGTGGTGCGGTCGTTGAGCTGGTTGTCCGACACCGGCTGCAGTTCGACGGTGATGCCCAGGTCCGCCAGCCAACGCTTGACGAACTCGCCGACCTGCGCGTCGGCGGGCTCGTCGCCGTGCAGCACGAAGTCGAAGTTCAGCGGCTCACCCTGCGGGGTGCGGCGGATGCCGTCCGGACCGCGGTGGTAGCCGGCCTCGTCGAGCATGCGGTTGGCCGCGGCCGGGTCGAAGGTGCGTGGCTGCGGCGGCGTCCAGTGGAAGTCGGCGAAGATCGGCGGCAGGTAGCCCCCGCCGACCTGGCCGTAGCCGCCGAGCACCCGGTCGACCAGCACCTGCCGGTCGATGGCGTGGTCGATGGCCTGCCGGACCCGCACGTCACGCAGCGCCGGGTGCCCGGTGCCGATCGGCGCGTTCTCGCTGTTGGTCGCGCCGGGGTTGAGGATCAGCTCGTAGAAACGCCGTCCCTGGCCCCTGACCTGGGTGATGTCGTCCTGCCCGGCCAGCGCGTCGAACTGCGCCGGGGTGAGCTTCTGGACGACGTCGACCTCGCCCTTGCGCAGCGCCTGCACCGCGGCGTCGCTGTTTTTAAACTGGATGAACTGCAGCTGGGCGATCTTCGGGGCGCCGCGCCAGAAGTTCGGGTTGGCGGTGAGGGTGATGTCCTGCTCGGCGCGGTAGCCGGTGAGGGTGAACGGCCCGCTGCCGACCACCGGCATCTGGTCGTTGGCGAAGGAGGCGACGTCGGCGACCTTGGACCACACGTGCTCGGGCACGATCGGCGCGTCGATGGCCAGCATCGTGGCCTGCGGCGTCCTGGTGCGGATCACCAGGGTGGTGTCGTCCGGCGCGGTGACGGTGTCGAAGTTCTCCACGAAGTTGCCGTTGGCGGTGGCCGCGGCCGGGTCGGTCATCATCCGGTTAAAGGTGTAGGCGGCGTCGCGGGCGGTCACCGGCTGCCCGTCGGACCACTGCACGCCGCGCCGGATGTGGAAGGTCCAGGTGAGCTTGTCCGGGGAGGACTCCCAGCTCTCGGCCAGCTCCGGCATCACCGAGAAGTCGTCGGGGCTGTAGGTGGTCAGGGTCGGGTAGATGACCCGGAAGATGTCCGTGGCGGCGAGGCTGTAGCCCAGGAAGGGGTTCAGCGAGTCGATCTGCTGCTGCAGGCCGACCCGCAGCGTCGCGCCCTGCGGGCGCGCACCGTCCTCCTGCGCCGACGCGGGCATCGGCGCGAGCAACACCACCAGCAACACAGCCCAGAGCACGGCGAGTCGTCTGCCCACTTGTGACCCCCTCCATCGCGACGAGTGAGAAGAAGGAACCACCTTCAGGCGCTGTTCGTCAATGCTTAACCGCGAGTTGTCGCCGAGCCGCGTCACGCAGCGGAACCGAACCGTGACCCGACCGGCGCGGCACCCCTCGAAAGCCTTCCGCCGCGGCCTAGATTGGCCGTCGTGCGGATCCTGATCTCAGCGGACATGGAAGGCGTCACGGGCGTCACCTGGACCGACGACGTGGTGCCGGGCACCGAGCAGTGGCAGCGGTTCCGGAAGCTGTTCACCGGCGACGTCAACGCCTGCGTCGACGGCCTGTGCTCGGCCGGCGCCACCGAGGTGCTGGTCAACGAGGCGCACTCCGCGCAGCGCAACCTGCTGCTGGAGGAGCTCGACGAGCGGGCCGTCATGCTGACCGGGCGGCACAAGCCGCTGTCGATGATGCAGGGCGTCGATTCCGGTGTGGACGGTGTGGTGTTCCTCGGCTACCACGCGGGCGCGGGCCAGGAGGGCGTCCTGTCGCACACGTACCTGGAGAACTCCATCACCGGGGTGTGGCTGGACGGCGCGCCCGCCGGGGAGGGCGCACTGAACGCGGCGCTGGCGGCCGAGCACGGCGTGCCGGTCCTACTGGTCACCGGCGACGACCGGGCGTGCGCCGAGGCGACCGACTACGCGCCGCAGGCACAGACGGTGGCGGTCAAGGAGTGCGTGAGCCGCTACGCGGCGATCTGCCGACCACCCGCCCGCACCGCGGCGGAGATCCGCACAGCGGCGGCCGAGGGCATGCGCCGGGCCGGGCGGTTCACGGGCCGCGCCGAGCCGCACCGCATCGAGGTGGAGTTCGACGCCGCGCACCTGGCCGCGGCCGCGGCGGTGGTCCCGACGGTGGAGCAGGTTGACGTGCGCCGGGTCGGTTTCGACGCCCCGGACATGACGGCGGCGATGCAGGCGTTCAAGGTCGTCACGGCGATCGCCGCGGGCGCGATTCAGGGCATCTACGGCTGAGCGGTCAGGCGGGTGGAGGGCGCTTCGCCAGGTCACGTGGCGACACGTGACCTGCCGCTCCTCACCCGATGAGGTGATTCGTGGGTCAGAGATCGCCCCAGCGGGCGGGTTGCCACCGCACCGCCTCCGGTCGTTGACCGGTGCGGGTGAACTCATCCAGCGCCGCCCGCAGGTCCCGGAACGGCAGCACCGCGTTGCGCGGGAAGCGCAGCGTGCTGCCCGCGTCGAAGCGCAGCGCCGGGGCCTCCGGCAGCGGTTGCGGGTTCAGCGTGTGCCAGGACTGCATCTCGCCGTCCTCGGACTCCTCGGTGAAGTTCAGCACGCCGACCTCGGCCTCGGTGTCGGTGACGATCCGCATCTGCACGTACGGTCCGGGGGCTTCCGGGTCCACGTGCGGGCGGTCCCACACGTACAGGTGGCAGGCGCCGGGCTGCTGGGGGCGTAGGACCCGGTCCACCAGCGCGGCCTTGTCGTCCTCGGTCTGCGCGTAGTGCCGCTCACCGTCAACGACCGCGGTCGTCACGGTGATGCCGAGTTCGGTGTTGCGCGCGCCGATCGCCTCGGCGCGCAGCCCCTCCAGGCTGACGCGCGCCTCCTTCAGCGCCTTGATCGCGGCGCCCTGGTGGTACACCAGGTCCGCCCAGTACGGGTGGCCGAGGACCCGGTTCAGGTCGTCGTAGACGGCGTGCGTGGTTTCGAGGAGCTTGTCCAGCGCGTCCAGCGGGACGTCGGCGAGGCGGGCGAACACGACCGCGGGCGGTTCGAGCGGGCCGGATTCGACTGGCTCCGGATTCGACATGCGTTCCTGCATCCACTTCGATCGTGGGCGACCCCCAGGACGCCCAGCCCAGATCCCGTCCCCCCAGAGGCTACCGTGCGTCATCTCACGGTCTCGCAGCGCCACCACGGGCTCAGCCGGCCCAGCCGCGAAGCACCCCCACCGCCGCTTCGTCGCGGACCGAGCCCAGGGACAATAACGCCCGCGCGAGCCCGTCCGCGTCGTCGAATCCGAGCTCCTCCACCAGATCGTCGGGCAGGCTCAGCATCGACAGCGCCACGCCGAGCATGCCGGCGTCGAGCAGTCCCGCGCCGCGGCGGCTCATCCGGCGCCCCACCGCCGCGTGCAGCTCCACCGCGGTGTCCACGTTGGCCTGGGTGATGTCGCCGAGCGCGTCGCGCACGCCGGGGTTGCGCACCGCTTCGAGGTGCAGCTCGAACAGGGCCAGGAACCGGGAACGCGCGCTGGTGCCCATCCGCCGCAGCATCGCCGCGTACAGCGCGGTGATGTCCTCACCGCTGAGGCCGACCGGGATCTGGCTGCGCAGCTCGCGCAGCGCGGCGGTGTGCTCGGCTGCGATGTAGCGCGCGACAGCAAGGAAGAGCGCGCTGCGCGTCGGGTAGTAGTTCTTGGTGGTGCCCTCCGGGACCTCGGCCTCGCGGTCGATCGCGCGGTGGGTCAGCCCACGGCCGCCCTCGCGCGCCAGCACCTCGATGGCGGCTTCGGCGAGCAGTTCCCGTCTGTTGCCTCGCTGCGGCATGCATCCCCTGGCGGTTCGATCTCCGTTGCTGATCACCAGAGTACCTGCATGACACCGATGTTGGCCTCCCGTTCTTGACCACGTTACGAGCAATTGGTATAGACCTTGCGTCGTTGGTCACCTCGCCACACGGAGCCGCCATGTCGGGCCACGGGTCGGCGCACGCCGAACACATGCTGGAACACCTGCGGAAAATCGGCGTGCACAACGCCGACGCGCTGCGCACCGCAGCCGACCGGCTCCTACAGACCATCCGGGGCGACAACCTGGTGTTCACCGCAGGCGCGGGTCACTCGCTGGCCGGGGTGATGGAGTCCTTCTACCGGGCTGGCGGGCTGGCCGCGGTCCGGCCGCTGTACCACCCCGACCTGCTGCCGCTGCACGGCGCGGTCGCCAGCACCCGCACCGAGCGCCGCAGCGGCCTGGCCCAGCAGGTGCTGTCCGAAGCCGGGTTCCGCGGCGGCGCGGACGCCCTGGTGGTGTTCTCCAACTCAGGCGTCAACCCGTACCCGGTGGAGCTCGCCCGGACCGCCCGCGCGGCGGGATCGGTGGTCGTGGCCGTTACCTCACCCACGGCCAGCGCCGAGGCCCCGAAGCGGGCCGGGACGACGCTGGCCGAGGAGGCCGCGGTCGTGCTGGACACGCTGGTCCGCGGCGGCGACGCCAGCTACCCGACCGCAGCCCCGGTGACAGCGCCGCTGTCCTCGCTGGCCAACGCCTTCCTGTGGAACCTGCTGCTGGTGCAGCTGCACGACCTGGCGGCAGCGGTCGGCGTCGAGCTGCCGGTCTGGCACAGCGCCAACACCATCGGTGGCGACGAGGCCAACGCAGCCAACCTGCAGCGCTACGCGAAACGCGTCCCAGGGCTGCGGTGACCAGCGCTTTCATTCATCGCGGTCCGCCCGGAACCGCTCGGCCAGTTCCGCGATGCAGCGCAGCTGCGCGGCCCGTTCCGCCGCGAGCTGCTGTTCCGGGTCGACCGCCTCGTCCGCCTGCGACAGCAGCGCGAGGGTTTCGCGAACCGCGTTGACCGGCGGCTGGGCTACGGCCTCGGCCAGCTCGTCCGCCGCGTCGTCGAGGTGGTCGGGTTCGACGACGACGTTGGCCAGTCCCAGCCGCAGCGCCTCGTCGGCCCACACCTCCCGCCCGGTCAGGCACAGCTCCACCGCCCGGGCGTACCCGACCGTCCGGACCAGCGGCAACGTGCCACCGAGGTCGGGCACCAGGCCCAGCCCGGTCTCGGCCATCCGCAACCGGGCGTCGGTGGACAGCACCCGCAGGTCGCAGGCCAGCGCCAGCTGGAACCCGGCGCCGATGGCGTGCCCCCGCACGGCCGCGATGGTGACCCGGTCCGGGTCACGCAGCCAGCTGAAGCCCTGCTGGAACCCGGCGATCTCGGCGTCGGCCTGTTCGGTGGGGCGCTGGGCCAGCGCGGCCAGCCCCGGGGCGCCGTCGACGTCGGAGAGCCCGAACAGCCTGCGGTCCAGCCCGGCCGAGAACGACCGGCCGGCACCGCGCACCACAACGACCCGGACGTCGGCGCCGAGGGCGCGGCCGATCTCCCGCAACGCCTGCCAGGTGTGCGGGGTCTGGGCGTTGAGTCTGTCCGGGCGGTTGAGGGTGATCGTGGCCCGCCGACCGCGGATCGTGAGTCCCACACCGCCACGATCCAGCAGGTCGGCGTCCACTATCGACTCCGCCAAGCGGACCTCCCATGCGGATCTGGGCAGATCGCTGGAGTGATGTTGTGTCGACTCGTCAGCGACCGATGGTCGCCGTGCTCACTTCTTCTTCGAGCGGGTGGCGCCCCCGCGGCCCCGCAGCTGCACACCCGACTCGCTCAGGACACGGTGCACAAACCCGTAGGACCGTCCGGTCGCCTCGGCCAGAGCGCGGATGCTCGCCCCCTTCTCATACTTCTTTCTCAGATCACTGGCAAGCTTGTCCCGCGCGCTTCCAGTGATGCGCGCACCTTTCTTCAGCTCAGCCACGGTGTCCCCGCCTTCCCTCTGAGCAGGTCGGGCCTCGCGACCCCTGTCAGCGCAATGATCGAACAGGAAGGGCGGGAACGCCAGGCGATCATGGAAAAAAGATCGGCCATCGGTTGAGCTGAGCACCCGGCGACCACCGGAATGCACTAGCCCATTCGTAGTAGTGGTGACTACGTGCCGGAGGCAGGCTACGCCAGCTGGACCAGCTCCAGGTAGTCATCCGACCAGTGGTCCTCGGTGCCGTCCGGGAGCAGGATGACCCGTTCCGGCTGCAACGCCTGCACCGCGCCCGGATCGTGGGTGACCAGCACGACCGCCCCGGTGAAGTTGCGCAACGCGTCGAGCACCTGCTCGCGGCTGGCCGGGTCGAGGTTGTTGGTCGGCTCGTCCAGCAGCAGCACGTTCGCCGCGCTGGAGACCAGCCCGGCCAGCGCCAGTCGGGTCTTCTCGCCGCCGGAGAGCGTGCCCGCGGGTTGCTGCAGCTGCTCGCCCTGGAACAGGAACGCGCCGAGCAGCGTGCGCAGCTGCTGTTCGGGGGCGTCCGGCGCGGCGCGGCGGATGTTCTCCCACACCGTCGCGTCGTGGTCGAGCGTCTCGTGCTCCTGTGCGTAGTAGCCGATGCGCAGTCCGTGACCGGGGATCACCGCGCCCGAGTCCGGTTTCTCCATGCCGCACAGCAGCCGCAGCAGCGTGGTCTTGCCCGCGCCGTTGAGCCCGAGCACGACCACCCGGGAACCGCGGTCGACCGCGAGGTCCACGCCGCTGAAGATCTCCAGCGAGCCGTAGGACTTCGACAGCCCCTCGGCGGTCAGCGGGGTGCGCCCGCACGGCGCCGGGTCCGGGAAGCGGATCTTGGCGACCTTCTCCTGGGCCTGCTCGGCCTCCGCCTCGGCCAGCAGCTTCTGCGCGCGGCGGGCCATGTTCTGCGCGGCGACCGCCTTGGTGGCCTTGGCCCGCAGTTTGTCGGCCTGCGCCATCAGCGCCGACGCCTTCTTCTCGGCGTTGGCGCGCTCCCGGCGGCGGCGCTTCTCGTCGGCCGCCCGCGCGTCCAGGTAGCGCTGCCAGTCCATGTTGTACACGTCGACCTCGCCGCGGATGGCGTCGAGGAACCACACCTTGTTGACCACCGCCGCCAGCAGGTCGACGTCGTGGCTGATGACCACCAGGCCACCGTCGTGGGCCTTGAGGAAGTCGCGCAGCCAGGTGATCGAGTCGGCGTCAAGGTGGTTGGTCGGCTCGTCGAGCAGCAGCGTGGTCGCCGAACGCCCGCCGGGACCGGCTTCGGAGGCGGCGAACAGGATCCGGGCCAGCTCCACGCGCCGACGCTGACCGCCGGAGAGGGTGCGCAGCGGCTGGTTGAGCACCCGGTCGGCCAGGCCGAGGTTGCTGGTGATCCGCCCGGCCTCACTCTCGGCGGAGTAGCCGCCGCGCGCGGCGAACCGCTCCTCCAGGCGACCGTAGCGGGCGATCGCCCTGTCCCGCTCACGCTCGTCGACCAGCTCGGCCATCGCGGTCTGGGCCTTCTCCATGTCGCGCATGAGCTGGTCGAGGCCGCGGGCCGACAACACGCGGTCCTTGGCCGTGACCGACAGGTCGCCCTCGCGCGGGTCCTGCGGCAGGTAGCCCAGCTCACCGCGGCGCACCACGTCGCCGCTGTAGGGCTGGCCCTCGCCGGCGAGCACGCGCAGCGTGGTGGTCTTGCCCGCGCCGTTGCGGCCCACCAGGCCGATCCGGTCGCCGGGTTGGACGCGCAGCGTCGCGTCGGACAGCAGAATGCGGGAACCGGCGCGCAGCTCCAGGCCGGTGGCAGAGATCAAGGGGAACTCCGGGGAAGTAGTGGTCAGGCATTCCATGAGAACGCCCACCAGCGAAAACGCCGGGTGGGCGTGCTGTGTCGCGGCGGTCGCGCTAGAAGACGACCGGCCGGAGGAGCGACGGGGTGGCGCGGGGCACCCGAACCACGAAACGCTTGGTGACCACGATCCGAGTGTATCGGGCCGTGTCCACCGCATTATTCGCGGACCGCATCCCGGTCACACCTGGACGTGCCGTCCGGCCCACCGCCGCGAGCGGTGGCTCACAGCACGAACGTGTCGTTCCAGAGCTGTGTGGTGCGCCCGGACAGCGCCTCCAGCAGCGCGGCGGCCTGGCCGTCGGTGAGCGAGGCAACGAAGTCGATGACCGCCCGGCCGCGCGCCATCCGCTCCACGTGCTCGCCGTCGGGTTCCGCCGGCCCGCCGGGCGCCCGCAGCAGCTCCGGATCGTCGCGGCGCAGCAGCGCGAACTCGGCGCGGGCCTGGTCGAAGAGGTCCCGCAGCCGGTGCGGCAGCCGCGCCGCCTCGCTGCGGTCGATCAGCCAGTTGTCCAGCGCCTCGACGAGCTTGCTCAGCAGCCGGTCCTGGCCGCGCTGGTGCAGCGCGAGGTCGGGTCGTTGCAGCACGAACCGGCGGTGCACGAACTTGAGCACCTGCACCTCGTGCCACTGCTCGACGGCCAGCGCCACGTGCCCGGACCGTGTCGTCGGGCGCTCCTCGACCCGCACGCCCTCCACCAGGCGGCGGGTCCACTCTCCGGAGAACGCCGCCACGGCCTGTTCCGCGTGCTGGGAGCGGTCGAAGGGCACCTCCAGCAGCTTGGTGACGAGGTTAGCCACCACCTTCTTGACCGCGCTGACGAACGCCTCGTCGTCGGCGATCCAGCCGTCCTTGGCGTGCAGGCGGCGGCGCAGGCGCTCCAGCGAGCTGCCGGGCCGAAGCCCCGCACCGGCCAGTTCGCCGTCGGAGAACCCGGCGAACTCCACGGCGTGGCCCAGCCACTCGGTCAGCTCGTGCGAGACGCTGGTGTGCTGGAGGACACCGACGCGGTGGAAGTCCTCCAGGTCGTGGATCGCATAGGCGATGTCGTCGGCGGTGTCCATGATCGATGCCTCGACGGTCTGCTGCCAGTCCTCCAGCCGGCCCCGGAAGGCCGCGCGGGCCTGAAGCATGTCGTCGAGCTCGGTGGTGTAGCAGGAGAACTTCGCCGATCCGGTGCCCGGCGCTTCCGGCGGTTCGGATGCCCCACGCGGCGGCACCGGCAGGTCCCGCGGGTGCGGTTGCGGCCGCGCCAGCCGGGTCCACGGGTACTTCAACAGGGCCGCCCGCACCGCGGCCGTCAGGTCCAGGCCATCGCCGTCGGTGCCGCGCACGTCGATGCGGGTGACCACGCGGTAGGTCTGGGCGTTGCCCTCGAAGCCGTCGGGCAGCGCGAACCGCTGCCGTGCCAGCCGGTCCAGCACGCCCTCACCGAGGTGGCCGAACGGCGGGTGCCCGAGGTCGTGGCCGAGCCCGGCCGCCTCCACCACGTCGAGGTCGCAGCCGCCGAGCCGGTCCAGCCGGGCCAGGTCGTCGGGGTCGGCCAGCAGCCGTTCGGCGATTGCCCGCGCCACCTGGGCGACCTTGAGGCTGTGGGTGAGCCGGTTGTGCAGCAGCAGGCCGGAACCGCTGGGGCTGACCACCTGGGTCACCCCGCCCAGCCGGGCGAAGAACGCCGAGCTGGACACGCGGTCGCGGTCGGCCCGGAACGGGCTGGCGGCGAGGTCGGCGGGAGCTTTCCGGTAGGCGGAACGGTCACTGCGTCGACTGGTCCGGGTCGGCTGCGCGTCCTGCATGGCCACACGGTAGACGCCGCGCCGATCGCGGTGCGCGGCACCACGACGTCGACCGCGCTCACCTCGTCGGCGGGCGGGGCGGGCGCCGTGATCTGATGCTCGGGTGGTGGATGTCGTAGTCGTGGGCGGCGGACCGGCCGGGCGGGCGGCGGCAGCGGCGTGCAGCGACACCGGGCTGCGGGTGACCCTAATCGATCCCGCGCCGCGGCGGGTCTGGCCGCAGACCTACGGGACCTGGCGGGACGAGCTACCGGCGTCGGTGCCACCGTCGGCCCTGGCCTCGGTGGTGGACCGCATGGTGCTGCACGGCACCGCCCCGCACCGCTGGGACCGGGCCTACGCGGTGCTGGACAACACCGCGCTGTGGAAACACCTGTGGCGCGCGGACGTCGTCGAGGTGACCGGCCGCGCGACGGCCGCCGAGCACGGGCCCACCGGTTCGACGGTGGTGCTCAAGGACGGTCGGCGGATCGCGGCGGCGGTGGTGGTGGACGCGACCGGGGCGGCCCGGGTGCTCTCCGGTGGCCGCCCGGCGCACACCCCGGCGCAGCAGACCGCGGTCGGGTGGGTGCTGCCCGCCGAGGCGGCCGAACCGTTCTGCGAGCCCGGCGCCGGGGTGTTCATGGACTGGCGCCCGGCACCGCAGACCCGGGGCGGCTGGCCGACCTTCCTGTACGCCGCGCGGCTCGGCACCGACCGGGTCCTGCTCGAGGAGACGTCGCTGGCCCGCCGCCCGGCGCTGCCGCTGGCGCTGCTGCGCCGCAGGCTCGCCGGCCGCCTGGCCGAGGCGGGGGTGGCGCACGAGCGCGTCGAGGAGGAGCGGGTGCGCTTCCCCGTGGACGACCCGCTGCCCCGGCCGGGCCGGGTGGTCCCGTTCGGCGCGGCGGCGGGTTTCGTGCATCCGGCGTCGGGGTTCAGTGTCGCGACCTCGCTGCGCCGCGCCCCGTGGCTGGCCGCAGCGATCAGCGCCGGGCTGCCCTCCGGTCCGGCGGTCGCGGCGCGCGCGGCGTGGTCGATGCTGTGGCCGCCCCGCGCGGTCGCCGCGCACGTGCTGCGGCAGCGGGCGTTGCAGGCTCTGCTGTCGCTGCCGCCGGAGCTGGTGCCGGAGTTCTTCGAGCTGTTCTTCCGGCTGCCCGAGCCGCACCGCAGACAGTTCTTGGCCGCTGACGGCGACCCGGCCAGGACGGCCACGGCGATGTCGGCGCTGTTCCGGCAGGCGCCCTGGCGGATCCGGCGCCGCCTGGTGCTCGGCGGGCTGTCGGTGGGGCACCCGCCGGCCCGCCACGGCCTGGGCGGTGGCTGACACCCGCCCGGTGCGCATGGGGCCAACGGGAACGGTGTGACGAAAATGCTGCCGAACGCAACGAGACCACTGCGTTTCGTTGTGCAACTGGCCACAGGTTGGCCAATCAGCCGATGTTTGTCCCTGGTCCGGCGCGCTAGGTTGGTCTGCGGGGAGAGGCGGTCCTCCGCGGAGGAGGAGTGACTGAGATGTCGGTGAACAGGTCGTGAACACGGTCGATGGAGCGGCATGATTCCGGGCAACATCGACTCCGTGCTTGCGCTGGTCGACGGGGTGCGCTTCGCGTTCCAGCCGTTGATCAATATCCGGACCGGGGCCATCGTCGCGGTTGAGGTACTGGCCCGGCCGGTGGGAGGGCACGTCCAGGACCTGTTCCGGGAGGCTGCTCGGCAGCGGCGGCTGACCGAGCTGGACGTGGCACTCGCAGTCGCCGCGCTGACCGCGGTGTCCGAGCACGAGTCCCTGCTGCCGCTGCACCTCAACGTGTTCGGCGGCACCGTGACCCACGACCTGGCCCGGTTCGAGCTGGTTCGGGACAAGCTGCAGCAGATCGGTCGCCGACCGCAGGAGGTGACCCTGGAGATCGGTCCGCCGTTCGCCCGGCTGAAGCCCGAGCAGCTGCTGGCCGGGATCGACAAGCTGCGCGGCGACGGGTTCCAGATCGCGCTGGACGGTGTCGGCGAGGGCGACGTGCCGCTGACGTTGATCGCCGACATCGGCCCGGCCGTGGTGAAGCTGGACCGGGCCGTGGTGGACGGGCTGCCGGAGAGCTCGGCGCGGGTGGCCGTGGTGGAGTCGGTGCGTCACCTGTGCGAGGCGACCGAGAGTCAGCTGGTCGCCGAGGGCGTGGAGAACGAGCGCCAGCTCACCGCGCTGCGCCGCAACGGGGTCCGGCTGGTGCAGGGCAATCTGCTGGCGCCGGCCGCGCGCCGCCCGCCGACGGCCCGCACCGTGCCGGGGGTGGCCGCGGAGGTGACCGATCCGCATGGGGCGTCGATCAGCGCCATGGCGACCGGGCCGCGGGTGACCGAGTTCCTCTCGCCCGCGACGATGCTGTCGATCGACGTCACCGCGGACCAGGTCCGCGGGGTGCTCGCCGACCACCCCGAGATCAACGGCGTGGTGCTGGTCGACGAGCACAACCGTCCGCAGTGGACGATCGAGCGGAACCGCTTCCTGCTGGCGGTGACCGGTCCCTACGGGCATGCGCTGCACGCCAAGCGCCCCGCCTCGCGGCTGGCCGACGAGCCGCGCGTGCTGACCACCGCGACCACCGCGATGGAGGCACTGAGCATGGTCACGCGCTCCGACCAGTACCGGATGTACGACGACGCCATCGTGGTGGACGAGTCGGGGCGCTGCCTGGGCGTGGTCCGCGCGGGCGACCTGATCCGCGGCATGGCGGATCTGAAGGTCGAGGAGGCCGCGGCGCTGAACCCGCTGACCCGGCTGCCGGGCAGCGACGCGATCGCCCGCGACGTGACGCGGCGGATCGCCGCCGGGGAGATGTTCTCGGTGAGCTGGTTGGACATTGACGGGTTCAAGTTGGTCAACGACACCGCCGGGTTCTCCGCCGGGGACGATTTGATCCGTGCGATCGGCCGCAGCCTCACCGACGCGGCCACCGCGCTGAGCTCGGTGCAGGTCGGCCACGTCGGCGGCGACGACTTCCTGCTGGTGGCCGACCTCGACGACCTGGTGCCGCTGGCCGAGATGGTGCTGGACCCGCCCCGCTCGGCGGGCGACGTGCCGGTCAGCCTGTCGCTGGCGACGCTGGTGTGCACGCAGCGCACGGTCGCCGGCTACGACGAGGTGTCCCGCAAGCTCGCGCCGCTGAAGAAGCACGCCAAGTCGCTGAACGGATCCAGCTGGGTCATGTCGCGCCCCGGTTCGCACCGCGTCGAGGTGCTGCGCGGCACGCCGGCCACCCCTCCCCCGCCCTCGGGTTTTCCCACCCACGCCCCAGAAACGTTTCCCACCCACGGACCCGAAACGCGGAACTGACCACGCGTTTCACGGACGCCCCACACGACCGGAACCCTGCTGGCGTCGCCAACGCCGCCGGCGCCAGACCGCACCCACACCCAGTTGATGCGGAAGTCCTTCACCAGGCCGCCGGTCAGGGCCGCTCGGACGGGTAGACGAGACGGACTTCCGCGGTACGCGCGAAGATCTCGGCGGCGCGGTCGGCAGATTGGAAGGTGCCGCGATCCCGGCCGTCGGTGCTGACCAGCTGCGCGCGGTCGGGGAAAGCCAGGCCCCAGGCGAACACCCGCCCCTCGGTGACTTCCCAGTCGGTCTCGTCGCGATCGAGCTCGCACAACGCGAAAAGCCTCGGTGCACGGTCAATTTCGTCTCGCAGCAAGGCGTACTCGTCAGGCTCCGGCGCCCAGATATTGGATTCGCTCATCCCGTCTCCTCGAAGCAGTGGAATCGACATTGGGTCGATCGTTCACTCAACTGGGACATTCGCGATCAAGTTCATCAGTAAGCGAGGGCGAAAGCGACCACGCCAAGTACCCACAGTTGGACCAGATCGGGGACATCGGCGGGACATTCCTGACCTCGGGGTCGTGTGAGGCCCTACCGTTGGTCCGTGCCACAGGACGACACCCGCATACCGAACACCGTGTTGATCGCGCTGCGTGAGCGCGCCGGCCTGTCCCAGCAGGACCTGGCCGACGAGCTGACCAATCTCGCCGCGACTCGCTACGGCAAGCATCCGCAGATCACCCGCAAGACGATTGGTCGATGGGAACGCGGCGAAGTCGTGTGGCCACAACCCTTCTACCGCCGGCTTCTTGCGCAACTGTTCCACTGCGCAGCGGATGAACTCGGCTTCCGCAGGCCACGTCTGGTCCGGTCCGAGGACGAGCCGACCATGCCCATGGTCTCGCCACCCACGTTCACCGAGGCGTCTACGGCTGCCGAGCCGCACGTCGAACATGACCAGGACCAGTGGCGCCACATCCGTTCGGCGCTGGACAGGCATCGCCGCGACCTCGCGGTGCTTGCCGAATCCTGGTATCCCGATCACCGGATCGCGGGACTGGAGAACACCGGGGTCATCAGCTCACCCGCCTGGCTGCCCGCCGAACCTGTCCCCCTGGACGAGATCACGCTGGCGTTGGATCCGGCGATCGATGAGCCGTTGATCACCGGAGAGGAACCCGAAAGCGCAGCCGTCCGCCCCCTGGCCAACATCGACACCCGGTTCCGCTGTTACCACGACGCCATTCGCGACCTCGCCGCACCACGCCTGTTCGAGAACAGGCTGTGTTTCCGGCTGGCCGAGCTCGATTGGACCCGGCCCCACATGCGCTTCGGGCTGATGAGCTTCTTCGACGCGATGGACATCAACGAGGCGCTGGCCCATGAATTCGCCGCTCATCATCTGGCCATCGACGACGGCAATGAGAAGGTGGTGCCTCGCGCGTCCCGCCGGCGGCTGGCGTTCCGCAAACTCGTCGCGGATCCGTTCGATCTCCGCCGCCGCCCACTCATGGGCGCGATCGGCACCCTCACCATCCGGGGCGGCGAGTGCCCCAGTGTCGTTCTCCACCATCGCGACTCCGCCCGCGTGGCGGGCGGTGGCGGAATGGTGCACCTGATTCCTGCGGGGATCTTCCAGCCCTCGTCGGTCATACCGGCAGCCATCACGGCGGATTTCTCCATCTGGCGGAACATCCAGCGCGAGTACGCCGAAGAACTCCTGGACCACGGAGAATTCGACGGATCCGGCAAGCCGATCCGATACCACGAGCTGGAACCGTTCACCGCATTGGACAACGCGGTTCGCAATGGCCACATTCGCGTGTTCAGCCTGGGTGTCGTCCTCGACGCGCTCACCCTGGCCGGAGACATCCTCACCGTCGCCATCATTGCGCCGGACACCTACGACGCGGTGTTCACCAAGGCCGTTGAGGCCAACGCAGAAGGTTCGGTGCCAGCACGGACGTTCCCGTTCGAGGAAAACACCCTGACGTGGCTCCGGGACTCCAAGAGGCTGTCTCCCGGAGCAGCAGCAGCCCTCCACCTGGCCTGGACCCACCGTAAGCTTCTGCTCAACTGAGAAGCGCCAAGGTTGGGAACCCCCGGGCGTGCGCCTGGGGTGAGAGTTCCACTGCTCCCCGGTGATCGGACTCAGTCCAACCACCGGGGACCACTTCAGTGTGCGGGTACCCCTCTTCGGAGGTTCTCGGTCAGACCGTGAAGCCGAGGGCTCGGAGTTGTTCTCGGCCCTCTTCGGTGATCCTCTCCGGGCCCCACGGGGGCATCCAGACCCAGTTGATGCGGAAGTCCTTCACCAGGCCGCCGCCCGGACCGCCAGTCAGGGCCGCTCGGGCCTGGTCCTCGATGACGTCCGTCAGCGGGCAGGCCGCCGAGGTCAACGTCATGTCCACCGTCGCCGTGTTGTCCTCGGCCACGCGGATGTCGTAGACCAGGCCAAGGTCGACGACGTTGATGCCCAGTTCCGGGTCGACCACGTCGCGCAGGGCCTCCTCGACGTCCTCCCGCGACGCCACGTCAGCCCGCGGCGCGGCCTGCTCGGGCAGCGCTTCGGCGCTGCGGGTCACGTCCGTTTCCTGCACCTGGGCCTCGTCACCCATGACGCCTCCAGTGAGTTCGAAACTTGCGGTCCGGGTCAGGAGACGACGCGCGACACCGCGTCCTTGAAAGCCATCCAACCCAGCAGCGCGCACTTCACGCGCATCGGGTACTTCGCCACGCCCGCGAACGCGACGCCGTCCTCCAGCACGTCCTCGTCCGGCTCGACCTTGCCGCGGCCGTGCATCAGCTCGCTGAACACCGCCTCGGTGTTCAACGCCTCCTTCACCGGCCGACCGACCACCAGGTCGGTGAGCACCGACACGGACGCCTGGCTGATCGAACAGCCCTGGCCCGCGTACGACACGTCGTCGACGACGGCGTCCGCGTCCGTGCCGGACAACCGCACCCGGAGGGTCACCTCGTCGCCGCAGGTCGGGTTGACCTGGAACGACTCGGCATCGTACGGCTCCCGCAGGCCGTGCCGGTGCGGGTTGCGGTAGTGGTCCAGGATGATCTCCTGGTACATCTGCTCCAGCTGCATCGATTTCCCCGGCAGTCCCGGTCAAGCCACCCCGAAGAAGCGCTGCGCCTCGCGCACCGCGTCCACCAACGCCTTGACCTCGTCGAGTTCGTTGTACAAGTAGAACGACGCGCGGATGCTCGCGGGAATTCCCATCCGGCGATGCAGCGGCCACGCGCAGTGGTGCCCCACGCGGACCTCGACGCCCCGGTCGTCCAGGACCTGACCGGCGTCGTGCGGGTGCACGCCGTCGATCACGAACGACACCGCGCCGCCGCGGTTCTCGACGGTGGTGGGACCGATGATGCGCACCCCGTCGATCGCCGACAGCTCGCGCAGCGCCAGCTCGGTGAGCTGCCGCTCGTGCTCGGCCACCCGGTCCATGCCGATCGCGGACAGGTAGTCCACCGCGGCACCCAGCCCCACGGCCTGCGAGGTCATCGGCACGCCCGCCTCGAACCGCTGCGGCGGCGGGGCGAACGTGGAGCGCTCCATGTGCACCAGCTCGATCATGGAACCACCGGTGATGAACGGCGGCATCGCCGACAGCAGCTCGCGGCGCCCGTAGAGCACGCCGACCCCGGAGGGGCCGAGCATCTTGTGCCCGGAGAACACCGCGAAGTCCACGTCCAGCGCGCTGAAGTCCACCGGGGCGTGCGGCACCGACTGGCAGGCGTCGAGCACCACCAGCGCACCCACCTGGTGCGCCCGCTCGACGATCTGCTCCGCCGGGTTCACCGTGCCCAGCACGTTCGACTGGTGGGTGAACGCCACCACCTTGGCCCGCTCGGTGATCACCCCGGCCACGTCCGACAGGTCCAGGCGGCTCTCGTCGGTGACGCCGAACCAGCGCAGCGTGGCCCCGGTGCGCTCACACAGCTGCTGCCACGGCACGAGGTTCGCGTGGTGCTCCATCTCGGTCACCACGACCTCGTCGCCGGGTCCGAGGCGGAAGCGCTCGGCCTCCGCCCCGGACGTGGCGGCGTTGCTCATCGCGTAGGCGACCAGATTGACGCCCTCGGTGGCGTTCTTGGTGAACACCACCTCGTCGGCGGCAACCCCCACGAAGCGCGCGATGCGGTCCCGCGCGCCCTCGTAGGCGTCCGTTGCCTCCTCGGCCAGCTGGTGCGCGCCGCGGTGCACGGCGGCGTTGGAGGTCTCCAGGAAGGAGCGCTCCGCGTCGAGCACCTGACGCGGACGTTGCGAGGTCGCGCCCGAATCCAGGTACACCAGGCGTCGCCCGTCGCGGATGGTGCGTCCCAGGATCGGGAAGTCCGCGCGGATCGCCGCCACGTCCAACGGCGTGCTCGCACCCGCGGTGCGAGGAGGCTGAACGGTCATGACTGGGCTGTCGCCTCCTTCTTGCCGGTGAAGCGCACGTAGCCGTTGGCCTCCAGCTCGTCGGCGAGCTCGGCGCCACCGGACTCGACGACCCGGCCGTCGGCGAAGACGTGCACGTAGTCGGGGGTGATGTGCTTGAGGATCCGGGTGTAGTGCGTGATCAGCAGAACACCCTTGCCGCCCTTGCCGTGGAACTTGTTGACGCCCTCGGAAACCACCCGCAGCGCGTCGACGTCCAGGCCCGAGTCGGTCTCGTCGAGGATCGCGAACTTCGGGTCCAGCAGGTCCAGCTGCAGGATCTCGTGGCGCTTCTTCTCACCGCCGGAGAAGCCCTCGTTGACGCTGCGCTCGGCGAAGGACGGGTCGATGTCGAGGTCGGCCATGGCCTGCTTGACCTCCTTGACCCACTTGCGGATCTGCGGCGCCTCGCCGCGGACCGCGGTCGCCGCGGTGCGCAGGAAGTTCGACATCGACACGCCGGGCACCTCGACCGGGTACTGCATGGCCAGGAACAGACCCGCGCGGGCCCGCTCGTCCACGCTCATCTCCAGCACGTCCTCGCCGTCGAGCAGCACCGAGCCCGAGTCGATCTGGTACTTCGGGTGACCGGCGATGGCGTAGGCCAGCGTCGACTTGCCGGAGCCGTTCGGGCCCATGATCGCGTGGATCTCGCCCGAGGGGATGGTCAGGTTGACGCCGTTGAGGATCGGCTTGGCGCCGTCCTCGGTGAGCACGGAGCCGTGCAGGTCCTTGATCTCCAGGGTGGCCATTTCTTCTTCGTTCTCCTGGTGTGTGCGAAAAGCTTGGGGTCAGGCGCCGACGACGGCGAGCTCGGCCTCGATCGCGGCCTCCAGCCGCTCCCGGACCTCGGGGACGGTGATCTTCTGCAGCAGCTCGCCGAAGAACCCGCGCACCACCAGGCGGCGTGCCTGGTCCTCCGGGATGCCCCGGGCCTGCAGGTAGAACAGCTGCTCGTCGTCGAACCGGCCGGTGGCGCTGGCGTGCCCGGCGCCCTCGATCTCGCCGGTCTCGATCTCCAGGTTCGGCACCGAGTCGGCCCGCGCGCCCTCGGTCAACACCAGGTTGCGGTTGAGCTCATAGGTGTCGGTGCCCTCGGCGGCAGCGCGGATCAGCACGTCACCGATCCACACCGTGTGCGCCGAGTCGCCCTGCAGCGCGCCCTTGTAGAGCACGTTGCTGCGGCAGTTGGGCACCGCGTGGTCCACCAGCATCCGGTGTTCGAGGTGCTGCCCGGCGTCGGCGAAGTACAGGCCGAGCAGTTCCGCGTCACCGCCCCTGTCGCCGTAGGACACGGTGGTGTTGACCCGCACCAGGTCGCCGCCGAGGGTGACGGCGAAGTGGCGGAACACCGCGTCGCGGCCGAGCTTGGCGTGCTCGGAGCTGACCTGCGTGGCGTCGTCGGCCCAGTCGCGCACCGAGACGACCCGCAGCTGCGCGCCGTCGCCCACGACGAACTCGACGTTGTCGCCGATCGTGCCGGAGCCGCGGAAGTCGAGGACCACGACGGCCTCGGCGAACTGCTCCGCGCGCACCTGCAGGTGGCCGAAGGCGACCTCACCGGCACCGGGGCCGTGCACCGTGATGGTGATCGGGCCCTCCGGCTTGGTCTCCTTGGGCACGGTGACGATCGTGGCCTCGGTGAACGAGCTCCACGCCTGCGCGGCGACGCGGTCGGCGGGCACGCCGCCGTCGCCGATCCGCGCGTCCTCCCGGCCCACGGTCTCCACCGAGGCGGCCCCGGTGACCTCCACCTTGAGGGTGCCGGTCGCGGTGGCGGTGCCGTCGTGCAGGCCCTTGAGCCGCTTCATCGGCGTGAACCGCCAGTCCTCCTCGCGGCCACCCGGCACCTCGAACGCCTCGACGTCGTAGGAGGTGAAGCGCTCGCCGCGGGAGGACTGCGGCACGACCGCCCCGCCGTGGGAGTGCTCGGCGAGGCCGTGCTGGGCGTCGGTCTTGGTGGTGCTCATCTCAGCCGACGGCCCCTTCCATCTGCAGCTCGATCAGTCGGTTCAGTTCCAGCGCGTATTCCATGGGTAGCTCGCGGGCGATGGGCTCGACGAACCCGCGCACGATCATCGCCATCGCCTCGTCCTCGGTCAGCCCCCGCTGCATCAGGTAGAACAGCTGGTCGTCGCTGACTTTGGAGACGGTGGCCTCGTGGCCCATCTGCACGTCGTCGACCCGGACGTCGACGTACGGGTAGGTGTCGGAGCGGCTGATGGTGTCCACCAGCAGCGCGTCGCACTTGACGTTCGACGACGAGTGGTGCGCGCGCTTGGCGACCTTGACCAGCCCCCGGTAGGAGGTGCGGCCACCACCGCGGGCGATCGACTTGGAGACGATCGTCGAGGAGGTGTGCGGCGCCAGGTGCTCCATCTTCGCGCCGGCGTCCTGGTGCTGGCCTTCGCCGGCGAACGCCACCGAGAGCACCTCGCCCTTGGCGTGCTCGCCCATCAGGAACACCGACGGGTACTTCATGGTCACCTTGGAGCCGAGGTTGCCGTCCACCCACTCCATGGTGGCGCCCTCCTCGGCCTTGGCCCGCTTGGTGACCAGGTTGTAGACGTTGGTCGACCAGTTCTGGATGGTCGTGTAGCGGCAGCGGGCGCCCTTCTTGACGATGATCTCCACGACCGCCGAGTGCAGCGAGTCGCTGGAGTAGATCGGCGCCGTGCAGCCCTCGACGTAGTGCACGTAGGCACCCTCGTCGACGATGATCAGGGTCCGCTCGAACTGGCCCATGTTCTCGGTGTTGATCCGGAAGTAGGCCTGCAGCGGGATGTCGACGTGCACGCCCGGCGGCACGTAGATGAAGGAACCGCCCGACCACACCGCGGTGTTGAGCGCGGAGAACTTGTTGTCCCCGGCCGGGATGACCGAGCCGAAGTACTCCTTGAACAGCTCCGGGTGCTCCTTGAGCCCGGTGTCGGTGTCCAGGAAGATGACGCCCTGCGACTCCAGGTCCTCACGGATCTTGTGGTAGACGACCTCGGACTCGTACTGGGCCGCCACGCCCGCGACCAGCCGCTGCTTCTCCGCCTCGGGGATGCCCAGCTTGTCGTAGGTGTTCTTGATGTCCTCGGGCAGGTCATCCCAGGTCTGGGCCTGCTTCTCGGTGGAGCGGACGAAGTACTTGATGTTGTCGAAGTCGATGCCGGACAGGTCGGCGCCCCAGTGCGGCATCGGCTTGCGCTCGAACAGCCGGAGCGCCTTCAGCCGCGCCTCGAGCATCCACTCGGGCTCGTTCTTCTTCGCCGAGATGTCGCGGACGACTTCCTCGTCGAGGCCACGGCGGGCACTGGCGCCGGCGATATCCGGGTCAGCCCAGCCGTATTCGTAGTTGCCCAGCGTCGCCAGGGTCTCTTCCTGGGACAACTGGCCGGAGGCGTTGGGCGCCGTGGTGGGTGTGCGCTGCTCCGCAGCGGCAGTCATACGGACTCCCCTCCATCAGGAATCGGGGCGGTGTGCTGCCGGCCCTTCGGGAGCGGACCGGCAGGGGTCGGGGCGGTCCCCGGGCGGTCACCGCCCGGACCCGCGAACCGCGCGGTCGGTACGTGCGTGGTGCAGGCCGCATCGCCGTTGGCGATGGTGGCCAGCCGTTGCACGTGGGTGCCGAGAACCTCGGCGAACGCCGCGGTCTCGGCCTCGCACAGCTGCGGGAAGTCCGCAGCCACGTGCGCCACCGGGCAGTGGTGCTGGCAGAGCTGCTCACCGCTGCCGACGCTCCGCGTCGACGCAGCGTAGCCCTCGCGGGTGAGCGCGTCGGCGAGAGCCTCCGTGCGCTCCGCCGGCGTGCGTGCCGCCGCCAGCGTCTCGCGGTGGTTGGCCACCAAGGCGGCCATCCGCCGTTCGGCGAACTCGCGGACGGCCTGCTCGCCGTCGTGCTCGGCGATGAAGCGCAGCGCTGCCACCGCCAGGTCGTCGTAGGCGTGCCCGAACCGCGCCCGGCCCACCTCGGTGAGCAGGAACTGCTTGGCCGGGCGTCCCCGTCCGCGACGACCCCGCGGGGAGGACTCACGGGTGTATGCCTCGCCCTCGGCCACCAGCACGTCGAGGTGCCGGCGCACCGCGGCGGGGCTCAACCCGAGTTCCTCGGCCACCGCCGCGGCGGTGATCGGTCCCCGTTCCAGCAGCAACCGCGCGACCGAGTGCCGGGTGCGCCGTTCGCCATGCGCACCGGGCTGGGCGACCTGCCCCGGCCCGGTCGCACCGCTGCCCTCAGAGGCAGGCGACGACGTCCCGACGTTTTTCACAACACGAATGTTACCTATTTCGACGCGGGACACCAGAGCGCGGGGCGCCGCGTGAGCTGACTCACCCGATTACCCTTCGTCGTCGTGGCGGCAGGCAAAGCGACCAACATCCCGACCGCGGCTCCCGGGGCACCTCCCCTGGACCGCACCGAACGGCGCCAGCTCGACGTGGTGCGCCGGTTCGGCACCACCGGATCGCTCATGCTGGCCGTCGGCTCCATCGGCGCCGGTGCCGCCCCGGTGGACAACCCGCTGTCCGGCGCGCGGCTGATCGGCCTGCCCACCCGCATCCCCACCGTGGCCATGGCCTGCTGCTGGCTGGGCATACTCATGATCGTCATCGCCTGGCTGTGGCTCGGGACGCTGTGCTGGCCCGGCCGGCCCCGGATGGTCTCGGTGACGCAGCTGGCCCGCACCCTGGCCATGTGGGCGCTGCCGCTGGCCCTGGCACCGCCGCTGTTCAGCACCGACATGTACAGCTACCTGGCGCAGAGCGAGGTGGCCGCGCGCGGCTTCAACCCCTACGTGCTGGGCCCCGCCGCCGCGCTGGGCGTCGACCACCCGTTCACCGCCAACGTGCCCAACATCTGGCGTGACACGCCGTCGCCGTACGGGCCGCTGTTTCTGATGTTCGGCCAGCTCGTCTCCCGCGTGGTCGGTGACAACGTGGTGTTCGGGGTGCTGGTGTGGCGGGTCGTGATGCTGTGCGGCCTGGCCCTGGCGATCTGGGCGATCCCCCGGCTGGCCGACCGCTGCGGCGTGCACCCGGCCGCCGCGCTGTGGCTCGGCGCGGCCAACCCGATCGTGCTGTTCCACGTGGTCAGCGGCATGCACAACGAGGCGCTGATGGTCGGCATCATGCTCGCCGCCATCGAACTGGGCCTGCGCTACCAGACCGTGCCCGGCACCATCGCCACCGGCGTGCTGCTCACCGTCGCCGGGGCGATCAAACCGCCCGGCTGGATCGCGCTCGGCTTCTTCGGTATCTACCTCGTGCTGCGCCGCGGCGGGCGGTTCCGCGACCTGCTGCGGGTGGCCGCCCTGCTGTCCGCGGTGTTCGTGGCCACCATGGCGGTGATCACGATCGCCAGCGGCTGGGGGCTGGGCTGGATCGACACCTTCGACGTGCCCAACCGGGTCAAGACGTTCATGGCCCCGCTGACCGCGTTCGGCATGACCGGCGGCGGGCTGAGCACCCTGCTGGGTCTGGGCAACCACACCGACGCGATGCTGGTGATCACCAAGATCATCGGGTACCTGGTCGTCGCCGTGGTGTGCCTGCGGATGCTGTGGTTGTCCTTCCGCGGCCGCATCGAACCGCTGGCCGCGCTGGGCGTCACGCTCCTCACCCTGGCGCTGGCGGTGCCGGTGCTGTGGCCCTGGTACCTGCTGTGGTCGGTGATGCCGCTGGCGCTGTCCACCAACAACACCCGGTTCCGCGTCACCGCGACGCTGATCTGCGCCGCCGTCTCGCTGCTGGTGCCGCCCACCGGGGCCGGTTTTCCGCTGCGCGCCTACCAGATCCCGCTGGCCGTGATCGCCGCCGTGATCGCCTTCGCGGTCACCCTGTGGCTGGTGCGCGGCAAGGTCCCGCGGCTGCTGCCGCCCCGCAGCGGTGTTCGGCCCGTCACGCAATAGGCTTGGAGTTCGTGAGCAACGCCGACAGTCCGGCCGTCGAGCTGCGAGGGCTGCAGAAGCGCTTCGGCGACACCGTCGCCGTCGCCGGACTCGACCTGTGCATGCCGCGCGGCAGCGTCCTGGCGCTGCTCGGCCCCAACGGCGCGGGCAAGACCACCACCGTCGAGATCTGCCAGGGCTTCCAGCGCCCCGACGGCGGCGAGGTCCGCGTGCTCGGCCTGGATCCGCGGACGCAGTCCGAGGCGCTGCGCCCGCGCATCGGCGTCATGCCGCAGGGCGGCGGCGCCTACCCGGGTGTGCGGGCCGACGAGATGCTGCACCTGGTCGCCGCCTGCGCCGCCGAGCCGCTGGACCCGGCGTGGCTGCTGGACGTGCTCGGCCTGACCGCTGTCCGCCGCACCCCCTACAAGCGGCTCTCCGGCGGTCAGCAGCAGCGGCTGTCGCTGGCCTGCGCCCTGGTCGGCCGTCCCGAGCTGGTGTTCCTCGACGAACCCACCGCCGGGATGGACCCGCAGGCGCGGCGGCTGGTCTGGGACCTGGTCGGCGCCCTACGCCGGGACGGCGTGAGCGTGCTGCTGACCACGCATCTGATGGACGAGGCGGAGGCGCTTGCCGACCGCGTGGTGATCATCGACCGCGGCCGCGCGGTCGCCGACGGCACCGCCGAGGAGCTCACCGAGCCCGAGGACGGCAGGCAGGAGCTGCGGTTCCGCTCCCAGCCCGGGCTGGACCTGCAGCTCCTGCTGTCCGCGCTGCCGGAGAACTGCCAGGCCACCGAGCCGCGCCCCGGTGACTACGTGGTGCGCGGCCACGTGGATCCGCAGGTGGTGTCGACGGTGACGGCGTGGTGCGCCCAGCACGGGGTGCTCGCGCAGGAGCTGCGGGTCAGCCGCCGCAGCCTGGAGGACGTGTTCCTGGAACTGACCGGACGGGAGCTGCGATCATGAACGCCGAGACCAACGCTCCCGCCCAGCTCGACGCCCAGTTCCCGCCCGGCACGTTCGCCCCGGCCCCCGGCCGCGGCCGTCCGCTGCGGATGCTGGCCGCGCAGACCCGGACCGAGGCGCTGCTGATCATCCGGCACGGCGAGCAGGCCCTGCTGACGCTGATCATCCCGCTGGCGCTGCTGATCGGTCTGAGCATCCTGCACATCGGCACCCTGCCGGAGCCGCGGGTGAACTCGGTGGTGCCGCGCATCCTCGCGCTGGCGGTGATGTCGACGGCGTTCACCGGCCAGGCCATCGCGCTGGGCTTCGACCGCCGCTACGGCGTGCTCAAGCGGCTGTCCGCGACGGCGCTGCCGCGCTGGACGCTGGTGTCCGGCCGGGTCCTGGCGACCCTGCTGGTCGTGGCGCTGCAGGCGGTGGTGCTGGGTGTCGCCGCGGCGCTGCTGGGCTGGCGGCCGGTGGTGTCCGGGCTGCTGCCCGCGATGGTGCTGCTGGCGCTGGGCACCCTCGTCTTCGGCGCGGCCGGGATGCTCGTCGGCGGGGCGCTGCGGGCCGAGATCGTGCTCGCCCTGGCCAACGCGATCTGGTTCGTGCTGCTGCTGGCCGGTGGCCTGGCGCTGCCGCCGAGCGACCTGCCCGGACCGGTGGGGTTGATCGCCGGGTTCCTGCCCTCCGGTGCGCTCGCCGAAGCCCTCGATGCGGTCCTGGTCCAGGGCGCGCTGCCGGGCTGGCAGCCCGTCGCCGTGCTGCTGGTCTGGGGTGCGGTGTGTGGCGCGGTGGCCATCCGCACCACCCGCCTGACCTGACCGCCTTCCTCAGGTGGAGACATCCTGCACGATCAGGCACGCTCCCGGGGCCTCTCAGATCTGGGCAAACCTGGGGGAACCCGGTCGCGATCCCGGCCTTCCGGGCGATCCGGCCGCGAGGCGGCAGCCTCATCCGGCTGCGGGGCGGCGGGCACGGCCGGGATCCGCTGGGTGGTGTGACGTGGCTCCGGTTGTCAAGCCCTGCCGATGGCGCTTTCCCCGACCGGCTTACCATCGGCTTCGTGCCGATTCCTTCCTGGATCTCCCGCCCCACTCCGCGCGTGGTTCGCACCCTGGCACTCGCCGTGGTGGTGACGCAGGCGCTGATCTCGGTGACCGGTGCGACCGTGCGCGTGACCGGCTCCGGGCTGGGCTGCCCGACCTGGCCGCAGTGCTTCCCGGGCAGCATGGTGCCCATCGAGCACCCCGAGGTCGCGGCGTTCCACCAGGCCATCGAGTTCGGCAATCGCCTGCTGACCTTCGTGATCGGGTTCTTCGCGCTGGCCTGCTTCCTGACCGCCCGGCGCTGCCCCCCGTACCGGCCCCGGCTGGTGCGGTTGGCCCTGGTGATGCCGCTGGGCGTGGTCGCGCAGGCGATCATCGGCGGCATGACCGTGCTGGTCAACCTCGCCTGGTGGAGCGTGTCGGTGCACTTCATGGCGTCGGCCGTGCTGATCTGGCTGGCCACCGTGCTGTACAAGGCGGCCGGTGAGGGCGACCGCGAACCGGTCGGCGTGGTGCCGCGCCCGATGCGCACGCTGCTGGTCGGCCTCGTCGTGGTGACCGCGGCGGTGCTGGTGGTGGGCACCCTGGTCACCGCCGCCGGGCCGCACGCGGGCGACCCGGACACGCCTCGGCTGGGCTTTTCGGTGGAGACCCTGGTCGAGGTCCACGGCCTGCTGGTGATGGCCTACGTCCTGCTGCTGGCGGTGTTCGGCGTGTGGCTGCGCAGCTCCCGCCCGACGAAGGCGCTGCTGAAGACCTACGGCGCGGCGTGCGCGATGGTCCTGGTACAGGGCGCGATCGGGTCCATCCAGTACCACCTGGGCGTGCCGGAGGCGATGGTCGTGCTGCACGTGGCCGCCGCGACGCTGGTGATCATCATCACCGCGCTGCTGTGGGGCGAGTCCCGCTACCGGGGCCCGCTGCCGGAACCGACGCCCACCCCGGCCGAGGAACCCGCGGCCGCCTGACCAAGCCGACGCGGCGATCCGCACGACCTCAGAAGCGGAGGCGGGGGCGGCCTTCCCGTTCCCAGCGGCGCCACAGCTCCGGCATCTCCCCGGACAGCCACTGGTAGAACTCGTGCACCGTGCGCAGCCGGCGGGCCCGTTCGCCCTGGCCGCTGAACATCCGTAGGCCGTGGGCGGTGAGCTCTTCCAACTGCGTCACCCGCTGCAACCGCTGGCGCACCAGCTCCGGCCAGCGGTCTTCCTCCACCCGGTACAACGCCGCCTCGCGGCCCTGCCGGGTGGTCCGCGAGATCACCCCGAGCCGCATCAGCAGCCGCACGTTGGTGCTGATCGAACCGGTGCTGGCGGCCAGCGCGTGCGAGAGCTCCGCGGCGGTGCGCTCCGGCGGGTCGCAGATCAGCAGGAACGCCAGTATCCGCCCGGCGATCAGCGGCATGCCCTCGGTGGCCTCGAAGTGCGCCGCCATCTGCTCGATCCACTCCGACATCGCGGGGCGGTCGGTGCGCTGCACGTAGCTGTCCACCACGACGACTCCCACTGATCGACTTCAGCCTTCGCTGAAAACATAGACCACGGCGAACGCGTCGACCAGTGGGGGAACTCCCACGTGCCGGGGTCAGCGGGCGCGGGGACCGGCCATCTTCCGGCGGTGCGCGGCGCCGATCTTCATCGCCGCGACCGTGTCACCGTCCCACTCGTGGGCCGTCAGCCCCGCGACCGCCTCGACCAGGGCCGCGCCCGCGGTCACATCGGGCACCACGACGTCACCGAAGAGGCCGTCCTCCCCGATCAGCACGACCCGGGCGCCCGCGCGCCCCAGGTTCTCCACCACGGCGCGGGCGGAACCGCCGTGCGCGCCCACGAAAGCCTTCGCCGCCGCGACCGCCTTCGGCGAAGGCGCGGTCGTCTGCTCGGTAGCCGTCATGGCGGGAATCCTAGACACGGCGCCCGGGAACACGACAGCCACGCGGACCGCCGGGCCGCGCCCGGGGGAAGATCGGACCGGCGCGGCGGGTTGCAGCCGACGACCACTCGAACAGCGAAGGAGTCAGCATGCGCGCGATCCGGGTATCGACCAACGGCGGACCAGAGGTCCTCGAGCTCGGGGAGGTCGAGGTTCCCGAACCGCAGCCCGGGCAGTTGCTGGTGCGGGTCACCGCGGCCGGGGTGAATTTCATCGACACCTACCAGCGCAGCGGTATCTACCCAATGCCGCTGCCGTTCACGCCGGGCTCGGAGGGCGCGGGCGAGGTCGTCGCGATCGGTGCGGACGTCACCGGCTTCGCCGTCGGCGACCGGGTCGCCTGGGTGATGGCCCCCGGCAGCTACGCCGAGCAGGCCGTGATCCCGGCCGACAAGGCGGTCAAGGTCCCGGAGGGCGTGGCCGACCGCACCGCCGCCGCGGCGCTGCTGCAGGGCCTGACCGCGCACTACCTGGTCACCTCGACGTATCCGGTGCGCACCGGCGAGACCGCGCTGGTGCACGCGGCCGCCGGCGGCATGGGGCTGCTGCTGACGCAGCTGGTCAAGTCCCGCGGCGGGAACGTCATCGGCACCGTGTCCACCGCGGAGAAGGAGGAGCTGGCCCGGGCGGCGGGCGCGGACGAGGTCATCCGCTACACCGAGGCCGACGTGGCCGCGGAGGTCCGCGACCTCACCGACGGACGCGGGGTGGACGTCGTCTACGACGGGGTCGGGAAGACGACGTTCGACGCGAGCCTGGCCAGCCTCCGCCCGCGCGGCATGCTCGCCCTGTTCGGCGCGGCCAGCGGTCCGGTGCCGCCGGTGGACCCGCAGCGGCTGAACTCGGCGGGCTCGGTGTTCCTGACCCGCCCCAGCCTGGCGCACCACATCCTGACCCGCGAGGAGCTGGACTGGCGGACCGAGGAGCTGTTCGGCTGGATCACGCGGGGCGAGCTGGACATCCGTGTCGGCGGCACCTACCCGCTGGCGGATGCCCGCCGGGCGCACGAGGACCTGGAGGGTCGCCGCACCACCGGAAAACTCCTGCTGCTCCCGTGACGCGCGCGTCCCGTCGCCCCCGCTCCGGCGCTCCCGTCCCGGGCGCGCCGGAGCCGCGGACGTCTCAGAAGGGCCAGCCGAGGACGGGCAGGCTCAGGGCGGAGTCCACCGCCAGGGCCACGCACAGCACCATCAGGTACGTGTTCGACAGGTGGAACAGCTTCATCGGCCTGGTCTTCTCGCCGCGCTTGGTCGCGCTGTGCAGCCGGTGCGCCAGGGACAGGAACCACACGCCCGTCAGCACCGCGAACGCGGCGTAGAGCCAGCCCGCGGCCGGGGCCAGCAGCAGCGTCCACGCCACCATCAGGTAGGTGAAGAGCAGGATCTGCCGCGACACGCACGCCGGCTGCGCCACCACCGGCAGCATCGGGACGCCGGCGCGTTCGTAGTCGTCCTTGTACTTCATCGCCAGCGTCCAGGTGTGCGGCGGCGTCCAGAAGAAGACGATCCCGAACATCACCAACGCCGGCCAGTCGACCCGGTCGGTCACCCCGGCCCAGCCGATCACCACCGGCATGCAGCCAGCGGCACCGCCCCAGACGATGTTCTGCGCGGTGCGCCGCTTGAGCACCAGGGTGTAGACGAAGACATAGAACAGGATCGTGGCCACCGCGAGCACCGCGGCCAGCAGGTTCGTCGTCGCCCACAGCCAGCCGAACGACCCCGCGCCCAGCACGATGCCGAAGACCAGCGCGTGCCGGGTGGAGACGGTGTGCCGCACCAGCGGGCGGGCCCGCGTGCGCTTCATCACCTGATCAATATCGGCGTCCACCACGCAGTTGAGGGCGTTCGCGCTGCCCGCGGCCATGGTGCCGCCGATCAACGTGGCGATCACCAGCCACGGCGACGGGATGCCGCGTTCGGCCAGCAGCATCGCCGGGATGGTGGTCACCAACAGCAGCTCGATGACCCGCGGTTTGATCAGCCCGACGTAGGCTTTCAGCAGCTCAGCGGGCCGCCGAGCGGGTGTCTGGGGGGCGTCGACGACGGTGGTCACGACGCTGCGCTCACCGACGGCATGGCACTCCTTGCGCGCTCTCGGACTAACTGGACCAACCCGAAACGAGCCCCGCGGCGCGTGGATTCGGACCGTTGTCGAATAGTAGGCGCGCTACTGCACCGGCCGTCGCGCGGGTGCGCCTCGCGACCTCCACCGGAGCCCAGTGTCCCTGGTCACAGCCCTTGTGCGGCTATTCTCTCGGTGTTCCCGCGCGACCGGGAACACAGTCGCCCTCCAGCGCGAAACCGCAGGGCACGGGCACGTGTCGGCCGACTCTCCGGCATCACCCGGATGACGCAACCGCGGTCTCTCAGGCGCAGCGTGGGCGTCGAAGCCCGCTCACCGCCGAGCGGGAGCACAGCAATCCGGACGGGTCGGCACGTGGCTGATCGGACACGACTAGGCTGCCCGTCGGACGAGGGATAACCGCGGTTCGAATCGGTCCAGCGACCGCATTCACCGCTGCACAGCGAGAACCGCCGAAGGAAAACTTGGAGCTGCGTCCGTGTCCGTCACCGACGACCTTGCCCGCTTGACCACCAAGCGACTGCCCGAAGACTGGACCGAGCTGGACCAGCGCGCCGTGGACACCGCCCGCGTGCTGGCCGCCGACGCGGTGGAGCACTGCGGCAGCGGCCACCCGGGCACCGCGATGAGCCTGGCCCCGGCCGCCTACGCGCTGTTCCAGCGCGTCATGCGGCACGACCCCAGCGACCCGAAGTGGATCGGCCGCGACCGTTTCGTGCTGTCGGCCGGTCACTCGAGCCTGACGCTGTACGTGCAGCTGTTCCTCTCCGGCTACGGTCTGGAGCTGGACGACCTCAAGGCGCTGCGCAAGTGGGGGTCGAAGACCCCGGGCCACCCGGAGTACGGGCACACCGACGGGGTGGAGACCACCACCGGTCCGCTGGGCCAGGGCCTGGCCACCGCGGTCGGCATGGCGATGGCCGCACGCCGCGAGCGCGGGCTGTTCGACCCGGACGCCGCGCCCGGCGAGAGCCCGTTCGACCACCACATCTACGTGATCGCCTCCGACGGTGACATCGAGGAGGGCGTGACCTCCGAGGCGTCGTCGCTGGCCGGCACGCAGCAGCTGGGCAACCTCACGGTGATCTACGACTCCAACGAGATCTCCATCGAGGACGACACCCGCATCGCGCTGTCCGAGGACACCGCCAAGCGCTACGAGTCCTACGGCTGGCAGGTGCTCACCGTGCACGGCGGCGAGGACGTGCAGGGCCTGCTGGAGGCCATCGAGACGGCCAAGGCGGAGACCGAGCGCCCGACCCTGATCGTGCTGCGCACGGTGATCGGCTACCCGGCGCCGACCAAGATGAACACCGGCAAGGCGCACGGTGCCGCGCTGGGTGCCGACGAGGTCGCCGGGGTCAAGAGGGCCCTGGGCTTCGACCCGGAGCAGTCGTTCCAGGTCGACGACGAGGTGCTGGCGCACGCCCGCAAGGTCGCCGAGCGGGGCAGGGCCGCGCACGCCGAGTGGCAGGTGGCCTTCGACAAGTGGGCGGCGGCCAACCCGGAGCGCAAGGCGCTGCTGGACCGGCTGAGCAAGCGCGAGCTGCCCGCCGGGTGGCACGAGAAGCTGCCGACCTGGGAGGCCGACGGTAAAAGCATCGCCACCCGCAAGGCATCCGGTGAGGTGCTCAACGCGCTGGCCGACGTGCTGCCCGAGCTGTGGGGCGGCTCCGCCGACCTGGCCGAGAGCAACAACACCACGATGAAGGGCGTCGACTCGTTCGGCCCGGCGTCGATCTCCACCCGCACCTGGACGGCCAACCCGTACGGCCGCACGCTGCACTTCGGCATCCGCGAGCACGCCATGGGCGCGATCCTCAACGGCATCGCGCTGCACGGCGGCACCCGGCCCTACGGCGGCACCTTCCTGGTGTTCAGCGACTACATGCGCCCGGCGGTCCGGCTGTCGGCGCTGATGAAGGTCCCGGCGATCTACGTGTGGACGCACGACTCGATCGGCCTGGGCGAGGACGGCCCGACGCACCAGCCGGTCGAGCACCTGGCCTCGCTGCGCGCGATCCCGGGCTTCTCGCTGGTCCGCCCGGCCGACGCCAACGAGACCGCGGCAGCGTGGAGGGCGATCCTGGAGGACGCGAGCGGCCCGGCCGGTCTGGCGCTGACCCGCCAGGGCGTGCCGACGCTGGAGGGCGTGGACGCCGAGGGTGTCGCCAGGGGCGGCTACGTGCTGGCCGAGGCCGAGGGCGGCGAGCCGAAGGTGGTGATCATCGCCACTGGTTCCGAGGTGCAGTTGGCGGTCGAGGCCAGGAAGATCCTGCAGGCCGAGGGCGTTGCCACTCGTGTGGTCTCGATGCCGTGCGTGGAGTGGTTCGACGCGCAGGACGAGGCGTACCGCGAGCAGGTGCTGCCCAGCGCCGTGAAGGCCCGCGTCTCGGTTGAGGCGGGCATCGCCATGCCGTGGTACCGGTTCGTCAAGGACGCCGGTGAGTCGGTGTCCCTCGAGCACTTCGGCGCATCGGCCGACTACAAGACCCTGTACAACGAGTTCGGCATCACCGTCGACGCCGTGGTCGCGGCGGCCCGGCGCAGCCTGAGCAACGCCGAGCAGGCGTGAGCGGAGGAATACCTGTGACCACCAACCTGAACCTCAGGGCGCTCAGCGAGGCCGGGGTGTCGATCTGGCTGGACGATCTGTCCCGCCAGCGGATCTCCTCGGGCAACCTGGCCCAGCTGATCAGCGAGCAGGCGGTCGTCGGCGTCACCAGCAACCCGACGATCTTCGCCAACGCGCTGTCCAACGCCGCCGACTACGACGAGAAGGTTCGCGAGCTGGCGGCCCGCGGTGCCGGTGTGGACCAGGTGGTCCGCGAGCTGACCACCGCCGACGTGCGGGACGCCGCGGACATCTTCCGCAACGTCTACGAGTCCACCGGCGGCGTCGACGGCCGGGTCTCCCTGGAGGTCGATCCGCGGCTGGCGCACGACACCGAGCGGACCGTGGCCGAGGCCCTGGACCTGTGGAAGACCGTGGACCGGCCGAACCTGATGGTCAAGATCCCGGCCACCGTGGAGGGCCTGCCGGCGATCACCCGCGTGCTGGCCGAGGGCGTGAGCGTCAACGTCACGCTGATCTTCTCGGTGCAGCGCTACCGTGACGTGATGGACGCCTTCCTGGCCGGTCTGGAGCAGGCCAGGGCCAACGGGCACGACATCAGCCGGATCTCGTCGGTGGCGTCGTTCTTCGTGTCCCGCGTGGACACTGAGATCGACAAGCGGCTGGACGGCATCGCCGGTGGTGAGAAGCTGCGCGGCAAGGCCGCGATCGCCAACGCCCGCCTCGCCTACGCCGCCTACCAGGAGGTGTTCTCCACCGAGCGCTGGAAGGCGCTGGAGGCGGCCGGGGCGAAGCCGCAGCGCCCGCTGTGGGCCTCCACCGGCGTGAAGGACCCGTCGTACTCGGACACCCGTTACGTCGACGAGCTGGTCGCGCCGAACACGGTGAACACCATGCCGGAAGCGACCCTGCAGGCCACCGCCGACCACGCCAACATCCGCGGTGACCTGGTCAGCGGCACCGCTGCCGCCTCGCAGCAGGTCCTCGACGAGCTCGTCGCGGTTGGCATCGACCTCGACGACGTGTTCGCGGTGCTCGAGCGCGAAGGTGTCGAGAAGTTCGAGAAGTCGTGGTCGCAGCTGTTGCAGACCGTCGGCGAACAGCTGGCGCAGGCCAGGTAACGCTTCGGCAGCCAGCCGGTGAATCCTGGCCGGTGCGCGTCTGCCGCACCGGCCAGGATCGGCGACACTGCAACCGAATTTCATACTCCATCGAGCGCTGAAGGAAGTTCATGGCAACCGATACTTCTGTCGACATTTCCGATGCGGCGCTGGCGGCCGAGGCCCGACCGCTGGTCGAGCAGTTGACCGCCGACGCGGTTGCCAGCAAGCTCGCCGCCCAGGACGCCACCCTGTGGGGTCCGGACGCCGAGTCCGAAGCATCCATCCGGCTGTCCTGGACCACGCTGCACGAGAGCTCCCGCCCGCTGCTGGCCGAGATCGACGCGCTGCGCGCCGAACTGCGGGCCGAGGGCCTGGACCGGGTCGTGCTGGCCGGGATGGGTGGTTCGTCGCTGGCGCCGGAGGTGATCACCGCGACGGCCGGCGTGCCGCTGGTCGTGCTGGACACCACCGATCCCGGACAGGTCGCCGACGCGCTGAGCGGTGATCTACGGCGGACCGTGCTGGTCGTGTCCTCGAAGTCGGGCACCACCGTCGAGACCGACAGCCACCGTCGCATCTTCGAGAAAGCCTTTTCCGAAAACGGAATCGATCCTGTGACCCGCATCATCGTGGTCACCGACCCGGGCTCACCGATGGAGACCGCGGCGCGCGAGGCCGGCTACCGCAAGGTCTTCACCGCCGACCCGCACGTCGGCGGCCGCTACTCGGCGCTGACCGCCTTCGGGCTGGTCCCGGCGGGGCTGGCCGGGGCCGACGTGGCCGCGCTGCTGGACGACGCCGCCGCCGCGTTCCCGAAGCTGAGCGCCGACGACGCCGACAACCCGGCGGTGCAGCTGGCCGCGGCGCTGGGGGCGGCGCACGCCCGCGGCGCCGAGAAGGTCGTGTTCGCCGACACCGGCTCCGGCATCACCGGCTTCGGCGACTGGGCGGAGCAGCTGATCGCCGAGTCGACCGGCAAGAACGGCACCGGTCTGCTGCCGGTCGTGGTGGAGAGCACCGACGCCGCCGGGTTCGCCGACACCGGTGCGGACGCCACCACGGTGGCCGTGGGCCCGGCCGTGCGCGGCGCGCAGATCAGCACCACCGGCCCGCTGGGCGGCCTGTTCCTGCTGTGGGAGTTCGCCACCGCGCTGGCCGGTCGCCTACTGGGCATCAACCCGTTCGACCAGCCGGACGTGGAGGCCGCGAAGAAGGCCGCGCGGGCGCTGCTGGACGGCCCGGCGGGTGGCCCGGCCGCGACGCCCGCGGTCGTCGACGGCGCCATCGAGGTGCACCCGTCCGGCGACTGGCTGTCGGCCGGCGTCGGCAACGTCACCGAGGCGTTGCGCGCGTTGCTGGCCACCGCGCCGAAGGGCGGCTACCTGGCGATCCAGGCGTACCTGGACCGGCTCGACGACGCCTCCGCGTCGGTGCTGCGCCAGGAGCTGGCGCGCCGCACCGGGCTGCAGACCACCTTCGGCTGGGGCCCGCGGTTTTTGCACTCCACCGGCCAGTACCACAAGGGCGGCCACCAGAACGGCGTGTTCCTGCAGATCACCGGTGGTGTTGAGCAGGACCTGGAGGTGCCGGGGCGGCCGTACACGCTGGCCGGACTGCAACGGGCCCAGGCGCTGGGCGACGGTCAGGTCCTGGCCGACCGCAACCGGCCGGTGCTGCGCCTGCACCTCACCGACCGCGCGGTCGGGCTTGTGGAACTGGTGAAGGCCGTGCAGGGTCTTGCGCAGGGAGGCGACGAGTGACCCCGCCCAACGAGCAGTGGCACAACCCGCTGCGCGATCCCCGGGACAAGCGGCTGCCCCGGATCGCCGGTCCGTGTGGGCTGACGATCTTCGGGGTCACCGGTGACCTGTCCCGCAAGAAGCTGATGCCCGCGATCTACGACCTGGCCAACCGGGGTCTGCTGCCGCCGGGTTTCGCGCTGACCGGCTTCGCCCGGCGCGACTGGGCCGACCAGGACTTCGGGCAGGTCGTCTACGACGCGGTCCGGGAGCACGCGCGCACGCCGTTCCGCCAGACCGTGTGGGACCGGCTCGCCGAGGGCATCCGGTTCGTCCCCGGGTCGTTCGACGACGACGCCGCGTTCGACCGGCTCGCCGAGACCGTCAAGCAGCTCGACGCCGAACGCGGCACGGGCGGCAACCACGCGTTCTACCTGTCGGTGCCGCCGTCGGCGTTCCCGACGGTGCTCAAGCAGCTGTCCCGGTCGGGCCTGACCGACCAGGACGAGGACAGCTGGCGGCGCGTGGTGATCGAGAAGCCGTTCGGCCACGACCTGCAGAGCGCGCAGGAGCTCAACCGGATCGTCAACGAGGTGTTCCCCGAGGAGTCGGTGTTCCGCATCGACCACTACCTCGGCAAGGAAACGGTGCAGAACATCCTGGCGCTGCGCTTCGCCAACCAGCTGTTCGAGCCGATCTGGAACGCCCACTACGTGGACCACGTGCAGATCACCATGGCCGAGGACATCGGCCTGGGCGGTCGCGCCGGCTACTACGACGGCATCGGCGCGGCCCGCGACGTGATCCAGAACCACCTGCTGCAGCTGATGGCGCTGACCGCGATGGAGGAGCCGGTCTCGTTCTCCCCGCAGGACCTGCGGGCGGAGAAGATCAAGGTGCTGTCGGCGACCAAGCCGGTCGGGCCGTTCGACCAGACCACGGCGCGCGGCCAGTACACCGGCGGCTGGCAGGGCGGTTCGCTGGTGCCGGGCCTGCACGAGGAGGGCGGCTTCGCGTCCGACTCGATCACCGAGACCTACGCGGCGATCACCCTGGAGGTGGAAAGCCGCCGGTGGGCCGGGGTGCCGTTCTACCTGCGCACCGGCAAGCGGCTGGGCCGCCGGGTCACCGAGATCGCGGTGGTGTTCAAGCGCGCCCCACACCTGCCGTTCGACAGCACGATGACCGAGGAGCTGGGGCAGAACGCCCTGGTGATCCGGGTGCAGCCGGACGAGGGCGTGACGATGCGTTTCGGCGCGAAGGTCCCGGGCACCTCGATGGAGGTGCGTGACGTGACCATGGACTTCGGGTACGGGCACGCGTTCACCGAGTCCTCGCCGGAGGCGTACGAGCGGCTGATCCTGGACGTGCTGCTGGGCGAGCCGTCGTTGTTCCCGGTCAACGAAGAAGTCGAACTGTCCTGGAAGATCCTCGACCCGGTGCTGGCGGAGTGGGCCGCGCACGGCAAGCCCGAGCCCTACAAGGCGGGGACCTGGGGTCCACCGTCGGCGGACGCGATGCTGGCCCGCACCGGACGCGCCTGGAGGCGACCGTGATCATCGATCTGCCGTCCACCACCACTTCGCAGGTCAACAAGAAGCTGGTCGAGCTGCGCGAAACCGGCGGTGCCGTGGCGCTGGGCCGGGTGCTGACGCTGGTGATCGTCACCGGCGACGGCACCGAGGTGGAAAAGGCCATCCAGGCCGCCAACGACGCCAGCCGCGAGCACCCGTGCCGGGTGATCGTGGTGGCCAGCGGAGCGCGGCAGGCCGCGCCGCGGCTGGACGCCCAGATCCGCATCGGCGGAGACGCGGGCGCGTCGGAGGTCATCGTGCTGCGGCTGTACGGGCCGCTGGCCGACGAGGGCGCGGGCGCGGTGGTGCCGCTGCTGCTGCCGGACGCGCCGGTGGTGGCCTGGTGGCCCACCGACGCCCCGGACATTCCGGCCCGGGACCCGATCGGCGCGCTGTCGCACCGTCGCATCACCGACTCGGCGGCCGAGGCGGACCCGATCGCGTCGCTGCAGCAGCGCGCCCGGTCCTACGTGGACGGTGACACCGACCTGGCGTGGACCCGGTTGACGTCGTGGCGCGCGGTGCTGGCGGCGGCGCTGGACCTGCCGCCGCACGAGCCGGTCACCGCGGCGACGGTCACCGGGGCCGCGGACTCGCCGTCGACGGACCTGCTGGCCGCGTGGCTGGCGAGCTACCTGGACATCCCGGTGCGCCGGGTGGACCACCCGCGTGGTCCGGGCATCGTCTCGGCGGTGCTGGAGCGGCCGTCGGGGAACGTGGAGATCGTCCGCCCGGACGGCAAGGTCGGCTCGCTGACCCAGCCGGGCCAGCCGGTGCGCCGGGTGTCGTTACAGCGCCGCGAGGTGCGCGACTGCCTGGCCGAGGAGCTGCGCCGCCTGGACGCGGACGAGATCTACGAGACCACCCTGGGTGGCCTGGACAAGATCGTGCGCGGCGAACAGCAGGCCGAGCAGCCGGTGGACGCCGGGGTGTCGTCATGACGTGCCCGGAGGTGGTGGTGCACGCCACCGGTGAGCTGCTGGCGGCCGCGGCGGCGGCCCGGTTGATCACCAGGCTGGTCGACGCGCAGGCCGCGTACGGGGTGGCGTCGGTGGTGCTCACCGGTGGCCGCACCGGCATCGCCGTGCTGGAGCAGGTCCGCGACTCGCCGGCCCGCGACGCGGTGGACTGGGCGAACGTGGAGGTGTTCTGGGGCGACGAGCGGTTCCTGCCGAACGGGCACCCGGACCGCAACGAGACCCAGGCCCGCCGGGCGCTGCTCGACCACGTCGGCATCTCGCCGGAGCGGGTGCACGCGATGGCGCCGTCGGGCGGCAGGTTCGACGACGACGCCGACGCGGCGGCGGCACACTACGCGGAGGTCCTGGCGGCGACGGCGGAGCACAGCACCGACATCGCGGTGCCGCACTTCGACGTCCTGCTCCTCGGCGTGGGTGAGGAGGGCCACACGGCCTCGCTGTTCCCGGACACGCCGTACGTGCAGGAGACCGAGCGCACGGTGGTGGGGGTGCACGACTGCCCGAAGCCCCCGCCGACCCGCGTCTCCCTGACGCTCCCGGCGATCCAGGCCGCGGACGAGGTCTGGCTGATGACGACGGGCGCGGCCAAGGCCAAGCCGGTGGCGGCGGCCCTGGGCGGCGCGAAGCCGGTGGACATCCCGGCGGCGGGGGCCCGCGGCCGCCACCGCACCCTGTGGCTGCTGGACGCCGAGGCGGCGTCCGCCCTTCCCACGGGAAGCTGACCCGCGCGAGGGGCGCTCGCCGCCGAGCTGGGCGGGGAGCGCCCCTCTCACGTACCTGGAGCGCCCGGCCGGGGAACTACAGCTCGGTGACCACCACGACGCCGTCGTGGTCGGCGACCACGTACTCGCCCGGGACGAACCGGACGCCGCCCAGTTCGACGACCTCGTCCACGGTGCCCTCCCCGGTCTTGGTGCTCTTGCGCGGGTTGGTGCCGAGGGCCTTGACGCCGAAGTCCATTCCGGCCAGCACCGCCGAGTCGCGGACCGCGCCGTTGACGATCACGCCGCTCCAGCCGTTGGAGCGGCCGATCTCGGCGATCACGTCGCCGATCAGCGCGGTGTGCAGCGAGCCGCCGCCGTCGATCACCAGCACGCGGCCCTCCCCCGGCTCGGAGAGCACCTTCTTGAGCAGCGCGTTGTCCTGAAAGCACGTAACGGTGCGAATCTGCCCAGCGAACGCGGTGCGCCCACCCAGGTTCCGGAACTGCACGTCGCAGCTGCGCACCTCGGAACCTTCGCGGTCCGCGAGATCAGCGGTGGTCAGAGTCATGAGTCCCTCCGGGTCGCCGATACGTGGACGGTGAGCGTACCGACCAGCAGCACCCACCCGCACACCACCGCGATCAACACCACACGTGGCGCAGGCCGCGTGCCACCACCGCACAACCGCAGGCGCGAGGCACAACGCGCCAGGCGCTCGAGGACCCGCGCCGACGTGGTGAACAGGCTGCCTTGGATGTCGGCGATCCCGTAGCGAGCAGACGTCTGCCGTTCCGCTACGGGACCACCTGCGAAAACATCTCCCGTCAGCGGCCCTTGCGCTCCTTGAGCTTGTTCAGCGCTTCCTCCAGGATGGCCATCCCGTCAGCGTCGCTGCGCCGCTCCTTGACGTACGCGAGGTGACTCTTGTACGGCTCGTTGCGCCGCGCTGCGGGTGGGTTGTCCTTGTCCAGCCCCGCGGGCAGACCGCACCGGGGGCAGTCCCATTCCTCCGGCACCTCGGCATCCAGCGCGAACGACGGCCGGATGTGGTGGCCGTTCGCGCACCAGTAGTCGATCCGCTTGCGCGGCGCGGCTTCCCCCCGCTCCGACTCGCCGATCGTGGGGCCCGAGCCCACGCGCGTGCCGCGAATGGCGTTACCACCAGTCATCCATCCTCACCCACCATTGCGACCCCGGGTTGATCGACCGGCAGGTTGCCGACCGATCAACCGATCTTGATCAACAGGCCGACGCCGACGATGGAGATGACCCACAGTGCCATGACGAACAACGTCATGCGGTCGAGGTTCTTCTCCGCCACGCTGGAGCCGGCCAGGTTGGACTGCACACCGCCGCCGAACAGCGAGGAGAGTCCGCCACCCTTGGCCCGGTGCAGCAGCACCAGCAGCACCAGCAGCACACTCGTCACGATCAACATGATCTGCAGGAAAAGAGTCATCACGTCCTCGTTCGCACAGCGGTTCGCCACCAAGCGTACCGGGGCGCCAACAGTGAGTTGACCACCATCCACCCCCATTGCCGCCCGAACGCTCCCACACCCGGCAGCCGGGAGCACGTCGGGGGTGGGGTGAAGGCCGGTGCGGGGCGCCCGTCAGCCCGTCGCTCGACGAAGGGCGCCCCGCACACTTCACCCGATCGGGATCACGGGAGTGGCCCGCCCGCCGCCATCGCGGAGAGCTTGGCGAACTCGTCGCCGTTGAGGCTCGCGCCGCCGACCAGCGCCCCGTCCACGTCCGGCTGGGCGATCAGGTCGCCGATGTTGCTCGACTTCACCGAGCCGCCGTAGAGCACCCGCACCTCGTCGGCGATCTCCTTGCCGTACTTGTCGGCCAACGCCGCCCGCAGCGCCGCGCAGACCTCCTGCGCGTCCGAGGCGGTGGCCACCTTGCCGGTACCGATGGCCCACACCGGCTCGTAGGCCACCACGACCTGCCGCACCTGCTCGGCCTTGAGGCCCTTGAGCCCGTTGATCAGCTGCGCGGTGCAGTGCTCGACGTGGTTGCCCGCCTCGCGCACGTCCAGCTGCTCGCCGACGCACAGGATCGGCGACATGCCGTGCTTGAGCGTGGCCCGCACCTTCTTGTTGACGAGCTCGTCGGTCTCGCCGTGGTACTCGCGCCGCTCCGAGTGGCCGACCACCACGTAGGTGCAGCCGAGCTTGGCCAGCATCGGCCCGGACACGTCACCGGTGTAGGCGCCCGAGTCGTGCTCGGAGATGTCCTGCGCGCCGTACCTGAGCAGCAGCTTGTCGCCGTCGACGAGCGTCTGCACACTGCGGATGTCGGTGTACGGCGGCAGCACGGCCACCTCCACCTTGCTGAAGTACTTCTCCGGCAACGCGAAGGCGACCTTCTGCACCAGGGCGATGGCCTCGAGGTGGTTGAGGTTCATCTTCCAGTTGCCGGCGATCAGGGGCTGCCTGGCCATGTTCAGCGCTCACCTTCCAGGACGGCCACTCCGGGCAGGTCCTTGCCTTCCAGGTACTCCAGTGACGCGCCGCCGCCGGTCGAGATGTGCGAGAAACCGTCCTCCGGCAGACCCAGGGTGCGCACCGCGGCAGCCGAGTCACCACCGCCGACCACGCTGAACGCGTCGGAGTCCACGATGGCCTGCGCGATACCGCGGGTGCCGTCGGCGAATGCCAGGAACTCGAACACCCCGGCCGGGCCGTTCCAGAACACCGTGCCCGCCCCGGCGAGGACCCCGGCGAACAGCTCGACGCTGCGCGGCCCGATGTCCAGCCCCATCCAGTCGGCCGGGATCGCGTCGGCGGCCACGACCCGCTTGTCGGCGTCGGCGGCGAACCGGTCGGCCACCACCACGTCCACCGGCAGCACCAGCTTGTCGCCGTGCTCGTCCAGCAGCTGCTTCGTGGCGGCGATCTGGTCCTCCTGCAGCAGCGACCTGCCCACGCCGTGGCCCTGCGCGGCCAGGAACGTGTAGGCCATGCCGCCGCCGATGAGCAGCTTGTCGACCTTGGGCAGCAGCGCCTTGATGACGCCCAGCTTGTCGGAGACCTTGGAGCCGCCGAGCACCACCGCGTACGGGCGCTTCGGGTCGCCGGTCAGGGTGCGCAGCACCTCGACCTCGGCCAGCACCAGGCCACCGGCGTAGGCGGGCAGCCGCTTGGCGACGTCGTAGACCGACGCCTGCTTGCGGTGCACCACACCGAAGCCGTCGGAGACGAACGCCGCCTGCGGACCGACCAACGCGGCCAGCTCGTCGGCCAGTGCGCCGCGCTCGGCGTCGTCCTTGCTGGTCTCGCGGCCGTCGAAGCGGACGTTCTCCAGCAGCGCCACCGAGCCGTCGGCGAGTCCGGCGATTACGGACTTCGCGGAGTCGCCGACCAGGTCACCGGCCAGCGGGACGTCGGTGCCGAGCAGCTCGCCGAGGCGGCGGGCCACCGGCGCCAGCGAGAACTTCGGGTCGGGCTCGCCCTTGGGGCGACCGAGGTGCGCGGTGAGCACCACCTGGGCGCCGGCCTCGGTGAGCCTGCGGATGGTCGGCAGGGAGGCGCGCACCCGGCCGTCGTCGGTGATCTTCTCGCCGTCCAGCGGGACGTTGAGGTCGGCACGCACCAGGACGCGCCGACCCCGAACGCCCTCGGACAGCAGGTCGTCGAGGTTCTTCACGCTCTGCTCCTACGCAGTGATGAGAGGGCCCGCACGAGCCGGAGTCTGTCGCACCAGCTCGTGCGGGCCTTCCGGGACTGGTCCTTGCCAGCGGCGAAGCCGCTTGGCCCACCTGCGCAACCGGCACCGCCGCGGGATCTCAGAAGCCCTCTCGCGAGGACAGCCCGGACGCCGCGTCCGGTCGAGTCCGCCGATCCCGAACACTCCTGCGGTCCCGCTACCCGCACCGCTGCGCGAAACGAGCCCGGAACGCTCAGGCGAGCTTCTTGGCGACCAGGCTGACGAGGTCGGCGAGCCGGTTGGAGTAGCCCCACTCGTTGTCGTACCAGCCGACGATCTTGACCTGGTTGCCGATGACCTTGGTCAGCGGCGCGTCGAAGATCGTCGAGTGCGGGTCGGTGACGATGTCGCTGGAGACGATCGGGTCCTCGCTGTACTTGAGGATGCCCTTGAGCCGGCCCTCGGCGGCAGCGGTCCGGAACGCCTCGTTGACGGCGTCAACCGAGACGTCCTTCTCGACGGTGGCGGTCAGGTCGGTCACCGAGCCGGTCGGCACCGGAACACGCATCGCGTAGCCGTCGAGCTTGCCGTTGAGCTCCGGCAGCACCAGGCCGATGGCCTTGGCCGCACCGGTGCTGGTGGGGACCACGTTGACCGCGGCGGCCCGGGCGCGGCGCAGGTCCTTGTGCGGGCCGTCCTGCAGGTTCTGGTCCTGGGTGTAGGCGTGGACCGTGGTCATCAGGCCCTGCTCGATGCCGAAGGTGTCGTTGAGCACCTTGACCATAGGAGCCAGGCAGTTGGTGGTGCAGGAGGCGTTGGAGATGATGGTCTGCGAGCCGTCGTACTTGTCGTCGTTGACGCCGAGCACCACGGTCAGGTCCTCGCCCTTGGCCGGTGCGGAGATGATGACCTTCTTCGCGCCGCCCTCGTCGACGTGCTTGCGGGCGTCCGCGGCGTTGGTGAAGAAACCGGTGGACTCCACGACGACGTCGACGCCCAGGTCACCCCACGGCAGCTTACCCGGGTCGCGCTCGGCGAGGATCTTGATGAGCTTGCCGCCCACCTCGATGCCGTCCCCGGTGACCTTCACCTCCTGGTCGAGGGGGCCGAGGATGCTGTCGTACTTGAGCAGGTGGGCCATGGTCGCGACATCGCCCAGGTCGTTGGCGGCCACGATCTCGATGTCGTGATCACTGGCGGTGGCAGCCCGCCAGAAGTTCCGCCCGATCCGACCGAAGCCGTTGATACCTACGCGAACGGTCACGCCGATCTCTCCTCATGACTGACCCGACCGGCGACGCGGCGGGTGAGGTTGATGGACTCACCCTCACCCTATCTGCCTCCGAGCCCAGCGCACGCGTCCGGGCGCGAGGTGCTCACTCTCTGGAAGCGCACCCGCCGCCAAGCCCGCCCCGAACCCCTCCAGCGCCTCCGGCCACAGCGGCATCTTTGCTGGTCAGCACCACTGGAGACGGGTCGGGGACAGCGCAACGGTCCGTGATCGACATCTCTGCACCGGTTCGGCGCGGTGTCTTTCCCGCGAGGTTCCGCCGAGCGGCCCCCTGCGCGCACAGGAGTCCGCGTCAGGCTTCGGCTTCGAGCATTTCCGCGGTGACCGCGGATTCGGTGTCCGGCACCCCGAGTTCGCGGGCGCGCTTGTCGGCCATCGCCAGCAGGCGGCGGATCCGGCCGGCCACCGCGTCCTTGGTCATCGGCGGGTCGGCGAGCTGGCCGAGCTCCTCCAGCGACGCCTGCCGGTGCGCCAACCGCAGCTTGCCCGCCATCATCAGGTGCTCCGGCGCGGACGCGCCCAGCAGCTCGAGCGCGCGCTCCACGCGGGCCGCAGCGGCGACCGCCGCGCGGGCCGAGCGGCGCAGGTTGGCGTCGTCGAAGTTGGCCAGCCGGTTGGCGGTGGCCCGCACCTCACGGCGCATCCGCCGCTCCTCCCAGGCCAGCACGCTGGAGTGCGCGCCGAGCCGGGTCAGCAGGGCGCCGATGGCGTCGCCGTCGCGCACCACCACGCGGTCCGCGCCGCGCACCTCACGGGACTTGGCCGCCACCCCGATCCGCCGGGCCGCACCGACCAGCGCCAGCGCCGCCTCCGGGCCCGGGCAGGTGACCTCCATCGACGAGGACCGGCCCGGCTCGGTCAGCGAACCGTGCGCCAGGAACGCGCCGCGCCAGGCGGCCTCCGCGTCGCACGCCCCGCCGGAGACGACGTGCGCGGGCAGACCGCGCACCGGGCGGCCGCGCGGGTCCAGCAGCCCGGTCTGCCGGGCGAGCCCCTCGCCGTCCTTGACCACCCGCACCACGTAGCGGGTGCCCTTGCGCAGTCCGCCGGAGGTGATCACGTGGACGTCGGAGTGGTGCCCGAACAGCTCGTGGATCTCCTTGCGGAGCCGGCGCGCCGTGGAGCCGCTGTCCAGTTCTGCCTCGATCACCACCCGGCCCGCAACGATGTGCAGTCCGCCGGCGAAGCGCAGCAACGAGGACACCTCGGCCCGTCGACAGCACGTCTTCGTCACTGGCAACCGGCTCAACTCGTCCTTGACCGCCGCGGTCATCGCCACCGGTCCGTCCTCCTCTCCAGTGCGGCCCGCAGGCTCGCCGCGAGCGCGTGCGGGTCGTGCCGTCCCGGTAAGGCGGGCGCGGCGATCTTGTCCAGCACAGTCTGCGCACCCAGCGCGGCGGCCGCAGCGCGAAGCCGGTCCGGGGTGGGCACCGAGTCCGCGTCGGCCAGCACCGCGTCGACCCGCAGCCGAGGCGCGTGCTGCGAGAGTACGTCGAGGTGCTGCTCGGGGGAGAAGCCCGCTGTCTCGCCTGGTTGCGGCACGAGGTTGAGCACCACGAAGCGCCGCGCGGAGGTGGTGACCATGGCCTCGTGTAGCTCCGGGACCAGCAGGTGTGGCAGCACGCTGGTGAACCACGAGCCCGGTCCGAGCAGCACCAGATCGGCGTCCAGCACGGCCTGCACGGCCTCCGGACAGGCGGTCGGTTCGGCGTTGCCGTTCGCCGACAGGCGCACCTGTTTCACTCGTCCGGGCGTACTGGCGATGGCCACCTGTCCCCTGATCGTGCGTACCGCGTCCGGGTCGGAGTCCAGTCCGACGACGTCGGCGGCCATGTCCAGCGGCTCGGTCGACATCGGCAGCACCCGCCCGCGCACGCCGAGCAGGCGGCACGCCTGGTCCAGCACCGCCACCGGATCGCCCAGCACGTCGAGCAGCCCGGCCAGCACCAGGTTGCCGACCGCGTGCCCGGCAAGCGCGCCGGTGCCGCCGAAGCGGTGTTCGAACACCGTCGCCCACAGGCTGCCGTCGGCGTCGGTGCCGGCCAGCGCGGCGAGAGCCTTGCGCAAATCGCCCGGGGGCAGCATGCCCAGCTCGCGGCGCAGGCGACCGGACGACCCGCCGTCGTCGGCGACGGTCACCACGGCGGTCACGTCCGCGGTGATCCGGCGCAGCGCCGACAGGGTCGCCTGCAGCCCGTGCCCGCCGCCGAGCGCGACCGCGCGCAGCTCGCCGCTCACTCGCGCCCCAGGTCCCGGTGGACCGTCTTGACCATCATCCCGTCGTCCTCGGCCAGTCGGCGGGCCAGTTCCTCGGCCAGCGCGACGCTGCGGTGCTTGCCGCCGGTGCAGCCCAGGGCCAGCGTCAGGTACCGCTTGCCCTCCCGGTGGTAGCCCGCCCCGACCAGCCGCAGCAGCTGCTGGTAGCTCTGCAGGAACTCCTCGGCGCCCTCCTGACCGAGCACGTAGTTGCGGACCTCGTCATCGAGTCCGTTGAACTCGCGTAGCTCCGGGATCCAGAACGGGTTGGGCAAAAACCGGCAGTCCATCACCAGATCGGCGTCCATCGGGAGCCCGTACTTGTAGCCGAACGACAGCACGGTGACGCGGGTGCGGGTGCTGGCCTCGGTGCCGAAGGCGTCCTCGATCTTGGCCCGCAGCTGGTGCACCGACAAACCCGTGGTGTCCAGGATCAGGTCGGCCTCGGAGCGCAGCCTGGACAGCAGCGAGCGCTCCGCGGCGATTCCGTCGGCCAACCGGCCCTCGCCCTGCAGTGGGTGGCCGCGCCGCACCTGCTCGAAGCGGCGGATCAGCACCTCGTCGGTGGCCTCCAGGAACAACACCTTCGGCTTGTAGCCGCGGGCGTCGAGGTCCTTGATGACCGCGCCCAGGTCCTCGGTGAACGCCCGGCTGCGCACGTCCATCACCACCGCGACGCGGGTCACCGCTCCGCTGGACCTGGCCCCCAGCTCCACCATCGTGGCGATCAGCTCCGGCGGCAGGTTGTCCACCACGAACCAGCCCAGGTCCTCCAGGCACTTGGCCGCGGTGCTGCGCCCCGCCCCGGACAGGCCGCTGACGACGGCGACCTCGATGCCCGAGTGCTCCTCAGTCACTGCTCTCCCCTTCAGTGTTGTCGGCGCCGGGCCCGGCCCGGCGGTCCGGCTCCGGGCCGCGCCCGGTTCCCCCTTCCGCCGCAAGCGCCTGGTGCACGGTCTCGGCGGTGCGGCGGCCGATCCCGGGTACCGCGGCGATCTCGTCCACCCCGGCCTGGCGCAGTCGGCGCACCGAGCCGAAGTGCTTGAGCAACGCCGCCCGGCGGGTTGCGCCCAGTCCCGGAATCGCGTCCAATGTGGAGCTTGTCATGCGCTTGGCGCGCTTCTTACGGTGGTAGCTGATCGCGAAGCGGTGCGCCTCGTCGCGGACCCGTTGCAGCAGGTAGAGCGCCTCGCTGGTGCGGGGCAGGATCACCGGGTCGGGGTCAGCGGGCAGCCACACCTCCTCCAGCCGCTTGGCCAGTCCGATCACCGCGACGTCGGTGACGCCGAGTTCGGTGAGCGCGTCGGCCGCCGCATTGGCCTGCGGGGCGCCGCCGTCGATGACCAGCAGGTTCGGCGGGTAGGCGAACTTGCGGGGGCGGCCGGTGTCGGGGTCGATGGCCGAGCCGACCCGGTCGGCCGCCTCGGACCCGCCGGTCTCGGCGAGGTAGCGGGCGAACCGGCGGCGCACCACCTCGTCGATGGACCCGACGTCGCCGCCCGCGGCGCCCTTGCGGACCTCGAAGCGGCGGTACTCGGACTTGCGCGGCACGCCGTCCTCGAAGACCACCAGCGACGCCACCACGTCGCTGCCCTGCACGTGGCTGACGTCGATGCACTCGATCCGCAGCGGTGCGCTGTCCAGCGCCAGCGCCTCCTGCAGCTCCTGCAGCGCGGCCGAGCGGGCGGTCAGGTCGCCGGCGCGGCGCAGCTTGTACTGCTGGAATGCCTCCTTGGCGTTGCGCTCGACGGTTTCCATCAGCGCGCGCTTGTCGCCGCGCTGCGGCACCCGCAGGCGCACCCGGCTGCCGCGCAGTTCGCTGAGCCAGCCGGCGATCGTCTCGGCATCGTCGGGCAGCTGCGGCACCAGCACCTCGCGGGGCACCGGGCTGCCGCCGGCGTCGGCCTGGTCAGCCAGCGCGGCCTGCTCGCCGTAGAACTGGGTGAGGAACTGCGCGGTGAGTTCCGCGGTGCCGGTCTCCTCGACCTTGTCGATAACCCAGCCGCGCTGGCCGCGTACCCGGCCGCCGCGGATGTGGAAGACCTGCACGGCAGCGGCCAGCTCGTCCTCGGCGAAGGCCACCACGTCGGCGTCGGTGCCGTCGCCGAGCACCACCGCCTGCTTCTCCATGGCCCGGCGCAGCGCCTCCAGGTCGTCGCGCAGCCGGGCGGCGCGCTCGAACTCCAGCTCGGCCGCGGCGGCCTGCATCTCCTTGTCGAGCTTGCGCATCAGCTGGTCGGTGTGCCCAGCCAGGAAGTCGCAGAAGTCCTCGACGATGGTGCGGTGCTCCGCGGCGCTGACCCGTCCGACACACGGCGCCGAGCACTTGCCGATGTAGCCGAGCAGGCAGGGGCGGCCGATCTGGGAGTGCCGCCTGAACACCCCGGCGGAGCAGGTGCGCGCCGGGAACACCCGCAGCAGCAGGTCGAGCGTCTCGCGGATCGCCCAGGCGTGCGCGTACGGCCCGAAGTAGCGCACGCCGCGGCGGCGCGGGCCGCGGTAGACGTGCAGCCGCGGGTACTCCTCGTGCAGCGTGACGGCCAGCACCGGGTACGACTTGTCGTCGCGGTAGCGCACGTTGAACTTCGGGTCGTACTCCTTGATCCAGGAGTACTCCAGCTGCAGCGCCTCGACCTCGGTGCCGACGACGGTCCACTCCACGCCGGTGGCGGTGGTGACCATCTGCCGGGTGCGCGGGTGCAGCCCGGCGAGGTCGGCGAAGTAGGACGACAGCCTGCTGCGCAGGCTCTTCGCCTTGCCGACGTAGATCACGCGGCCACCGGCGTCGTGGAACCGGTACACGCCCGGGGCGTCCGGGATCGTGCCGGGTGCGGGTCGGTAGGTGGACGGATCGGCCACGCTTCCACCCTACGTGCGGGGTCCGACCGCATCGATCTCACCCGGACCCGCGCCAGCGGGCACACTGGCCTTCGAAGAAGATCGATTCTGCTGTCCCGGGAGGTTCCGTCATGACCGCCGAGCACACGAGCCCTGAACACGCGACCCTCTCCGAGGTGGGCCCGCGGGTGCACGCCTGGGTACAACCGGACGGCTCCTGGTGGATCAACAACGCCGGGGCGGTGTTCGGCGACGACGGCGTGCTGCTGGTCGACACGTGCGCCACCGCGCAGCGCACCGAGCGTTTCCTCGCGGCGGTGCGACAGGCCGGGGGCGGGGCGCCGATCCGGTTCGCGGTGAACACGCACCTGCATGGCGACCACACGTACGGCAACGCCCTGCTGCCGGAGTCGACCGTCCTGGTCGGGCATGCCGCGACGCGCGAGGGCATCCTGGCGGACACGCTGCTGACCGACCTGCCGCCGGTGTGGCAGCCGTCGCCGCAGTGGGGCATCACCGAGCACCGGGCGCCGGACGTGGTGCTGCACGACTCACTGACCCTGCACTGCGGGGGCGTGACCGTCGAGCTGCGGCACCCGGGCTACGCCGCGCACACGACGGGCGACGTGGTGGCATGGGTGCCGGAGTCGGCGGTGCTGTTCACCGGCGACCTGATCTTCCACGGCGTGACGCCCCTGCTGGTCATGGGTTCGGTGGAGGGTGCGCTGCGGTCGCTGGACTGGTTGGCGGGTTTCGCGGCGGAAACGGTGGTGCCGGGGCACGGACCGGTCCTGCCCGGTGCGGCGCTGCCGCGGGTGCTGGAGGACCACGCCCGCTACTACCGGTTCGTGCTGGACACGGCCCGTCGGGGGCGCCTCGACGGGCTGTCGCCGCTGGAGGCCGCGCGGCGCTGCGACCTGGGCGAGTTCGCGGCCTGGCCGGACCAGGAACGGATCGTGCTGAACCTGCACCGCGCGTACGCGGACGCCGACGAGGTGGAGCTGGATCTCCCGGCGGCGCTCGCGGACGCGATCGCCTACCACGGCGGCCCCCTCCGCACCGCGGTCTGACCGCGCTGTTTCGAGGTGCGGGGCACCCGTCTGCTCGGCGGAGGGTGCCCGCAGTACTCGTCAGAGGGGGCGCGGGAGGCGCTGGTCGACCGGGGCCAGGTCGAACGGCAGTGCCGGGAGGGTCTGGTACCAGTACGCCACCGACGACACGTCGTCGGAGCGTTTGTTCGCATGCCCGTGCTCGATGGTCACCCGGATCGAGCGCTCGAAGACCACCGGGTCCTCGATGTGGAAGCGGTAGTAGGACACCTGGCCGCTCCAGTTCGGCCCGCCTGGCATGGTCAGCCCGTGGTACGGCGCCTGGTACGCCTGGGTCGGGCACCACGCGGTGTTGAAGTAGTCCTCGGTGCCGGTGCCGTGCAGCCGCGGCGGCCACGGCTCGCCGTCGATGAAGAACATGTCGTCGCCCTCGCCGTACCAGTTCCAGTCGCTGGTGTGGCGCATGTTGTGCACGTTGAGCACGGTGCCGACGTAGTGCCCGCGGCCCTCGGCTTCCAGCAGCACGTAGTTGCCGGCGCCGTCGGTGTTGGTGCCGCCGAAGAGAAACTCCTCGTTGGTCTGGTCGCCCTGCTCGACGCCGTCGGTGGGGTTCTGCCGCCGCCACTGGGCGTGGAAGTAGGCCAGCTCCGGGTCGGGCTCGGCGTAGGTCTCGTAGTCGATGTAGTAGTAGAACGTCACGGGTTTGACGCTCATCTCACTGATCAGCTCGACCCGGGCGCGGCCGGCGAACGGCATGGCGAACCAGCAGTTGAAGCCCTTACCGTCCTGCGGGCTCATCTGCAGCGGCGCGGACACGAAGTTGGCGCTGCGGCCGTGCCCCATCCCGAAGAAGTCCCCCAGCGGCACCAGCACGGCCGGGTGCGGCGAGTCGTCCCAGGTGATGCGCAGCACCAGCCGTCGCAGGTAGTCGCCCTCCAGCTCGGCGGGCCGCCCGACGTGGTCCAGGGCGACGGTGCACCAGATGTGGGTGATGACGCCCGGCCCGGCGATGTCCGCGAGTTCCCGGGTCTGACCCGGTTCGATGCGCACGTTGTCGGTGTTGCCACCGGTGCGGTCCCAACTGGACACCCGACCACGCCGCGTCCGCCGCAACCGCGGCAGATCCCGCAGACTGCTGCCGAAGGCTCCGTAACCGGACAAAGTCGCCTCCCCAGTGGTAGCGATGTGCTCCTGATCACTGTCTACCACGCCGCCGGGGATGCGCGGCCCGCTTACCGGGCGAATTCCGCCGCCGCACAAGGAGATCCGCACTCCCCGAGCTGCCGGGAGCGAAGGCGCCGTCCGGGCTTGCAGGAGTCAGCGGACCAGGTCGGTGACCACCAGGTCGGGCTCGGTCAGCGCGCCGGGGGCTCGTAGCTCTCGATGCGACGTAGGAGCCGGCGGATGCGCGCGCCGTGGAACGGCGAGAGGGCGTAGCCCGGGTAGCTGGTGAACCACGCGGCGCTGCCGAGGCTGACCGCGTCCGCGCCGGCCCAGAAGTACTCGCGGCAGTCGTCGAAGGTGCGGATGCCGCCGGTGGCGATGATCGGCAACGTCACCCCGGCGTCCCGCAGCTCCTTGACCACCCGCAGGCCGATCGGCTTGATCGCGCGGCCGGACAGCCCGCCGAAGCCGTTCTTGAGCAGCGGCTGCCCGGTGTTCGGGTCCAGCCGCAGGCCCTTGACGGTGTTGATGGCGGTGAGCGCGGAAACCCCGTGGCGGGCCGCCAGCCGGGCGTGCCCGAGGTAGTCGTAGTCCGGCGACAGCTTGAGGATCACCGGGTGGTTGCTGCGCGGCACCGCCTCGGCCAGCACCGACTCGATGATCTGGTTGAAGTCGAAGTTGACGTTGTGGCAGGAGACGTTGAACTCGACGGCGGCGATCTCCCCGGCGGGCACCGCGGCGTTGACCTTGTCGACCAGCGTGACGAACTCCTCGGCGGAGAAGCCGCCGACGGAGATGATGGTGTTCTGCTCGCGGGTGCGCGGGTAGTAGTCGCGCAGGTAGGCGTCAATGCCGACGTTGCACCAGCCGAAGGCGTTCAGCCAGCCGCCGTCCACCTGCCGCAGCGCCTGCCCGTAGCGCCTGAGCAGCGCGGGCAGCTCGTGCAGCGGCCACACGTCGCGGGTGGTGAAGTGGCCTTCGCGCGGCTCGACGGTGACCGTGCGGGTGGTGACCGCGCCGAAGCGGGACAACGGCACGAACTGCGAGATCGGGCTCATGCCGTAGGGCACCAGCTTGGCGTTGGCGACGCCGTAGCCGAGCAGGCTGGACGAGGTCACCAGGCGGTTGCGCAGCCTGATGTCGCCGAGCCGCACGCCGAGCTCGGTCGGGACGTCCCGCACCAACCGAAGGTTGCGCTGCTGGGCCACGCTCACGATCTCCTCCAACCCGACGCCTCCAGGCACCATCGCCATTGTCCCCCACCCGCCGCATCCCGGACGCCGCACACCCCGGTGCTGTCCGGGTCGGCCTGCACCGCGAGCTCGACGAGGTGGCCGACCAGGCGGAACTCCGCCCGCCCCCGCGCGTTGCGCGAGAACCGCACCGCCCGCTGTCGGCCAGTTGCCGTTCCGGCACGGGTGCGTGGTGCGCCGGGTTCCGGCCGCCGGCTAGCGGGCTTCGGAAATCGCCGCGTCGCACAGGGCGTGCGCCTCGTCCACCGCCGCCACCAGCGACGCCGCCGTCAGTTCCGCGATGATGCGGTCCACATCCCGCAGGCCCGCCCGGGTGAGCAGGCGCTTCTCGTTCGTCACCCACTCACCGCGGGCCGCGAGGACCGCGTGCGCCGCCTGGCAGGCGGCGGTCGCGATCGCACCCGCCGTCTCGGTGAGCCGGCCGTGCGGCGCGTGGTTGATCCGCGCGTACGTCAGCTCCGCGGATGCGCGCTCCCACCACACCGGCGGAGCCGCCTTGCGCAGGGCCTCCGGGTACTCCGGGCGCGGCAGGTCACCGTGCAGCACCTGGTTGATCGCCAGCTCGGCGACCACCAGGTAGCTGGGGATGCCGGCGAGATGGAACATCAGCGGCTGCCACTCGAACCGACCCGCGCGGGCCTCGGCGATCTGGTGCTCCACCTCGTCGAGGTCGCGGTAGTGAACGTCCACGTGGCGGCCGTCGATCTGCAGCCACGCACCACCGTTGAACACCCCGCCACCCCAGCCACCGAGCTCGGAGACCTCCCCGGCCCAGCCCACGTCGCGCAGGTCCTGCGGGTCGAACCGGCCCCGGTAGTAGAGGGCGAAGTCCCAGTCGCTGTCCGGGCGGTGCACGCCCTGGGCGCGCGAGCCGCCGAGGCTGACCGCCCGCACCCCCGGCAGGGCCGCCAACCGGTCCGCGACGTGCGCCTGGAACTGAGCGTCTTCCAGCACGATGATCTCCTCAGGCACCGTTGCAGCACGGCGCGATCTACGCGTGGCTGACGTTGCGCGGCATCAAACACCTCATTGGGTGTCCAGGTTCCGGCAAACCTGGAAAATCCCCCACCGAGTGGGGCGCCCAAGTTCAGGCGAACTTGGGCGGGTCCCGCTGAGCCGCCGACGCGGGGCTACGAGCATCGCCCCGATACCGCGGCTGACCGGCCGCAGCGTAGCGCCGGGACGCGCTGGAGTTCCACTCGCGGTTCTGCTGACCGCGGTCATTCCGCCGATTGGGTCTGCTGGACGTGGCGGCGCAGTTCGCGCAGGCGGCGCATCGCGACCACCGCCTGCTCGCCGTCCGCCGCCTGGATCGCCATGATCGGCACGTACTCGTCCTCCGGCAGTTCCAGGCGGGCCCACGGGGCGCCGTCCGGGAACGAGAACGCCTGCACCAGCGGCCACGAGAACCGCTGCGTGCCGATGATGTTGCGGACCTCGACCCCGTCGGCGTCCGCGCGCAGCCGCGGTCGGGTCAGCAGCATCACGCCGCACGCCAGCAGCACGCCGAGCAGCGCCATCGCCACCTGGTCGGACACCCGGAACACCACCCCGGTCGGCGTGTCCCGCAGCAGCGTGCCGACCAGGCCGAACACCACCACCAGCGCGACCGCGACCGGGATCGCCACCCGGCGCACCTTCCGCGGCCGCACCACCACCGGTTCGGTGCTCACAGGAACCCCCGCTCACCGTTCCAGCCCCGCAGCTCGCGCAGCACCAGCGCGGTCTCCAGCGCGGCGGCGGTCGCTTCGAAGCCCTTGTCCTCCACGGAGTCCGCGAACCCGGCCCTGGCCTCGGCCTGCTCGACGGTGTCGCAGGTCAGCACGCCGTTGCCGACCGCTGTGGACTCGTCCAGCGCCACCCGGGTCAGCCCCTGGGTCACCGAGTCGCAGACGTAGTCAAAGTGCGGGGTGCCGCCGCGGATCACCACGCCCAGCGCCACCACCGCGTCGTGCTGGTGCGCCAACTGCTGGCACACCACCGGCAGCTCGACCGAACCCGGCACGCGCACCACGGTCGGCTCGGCGATGCCCGCCTCCTTGGCCGCCGCCAGCGCGCGGGAGAGCATCTGCTCCACCAGCCGCTCGTGCCAGCGGATCGCGGCGATGCCCAACCGCAGGTCCCCCGCCTTGGGCACGCTGATCCGCGGCCGCCCCTCGCCACTCATGCCGTCACTCCCGCCTCACCGTTGATCGAGGAGTCCTCACCGTCGTCGAGATTGTCCAGCACGTGGCCCATCCGGTCGCGCTTGGTGCGCAGGTAGCGGATGTTCTCCGGGTTCGGCCGGATCGGCAGTGGCACCCGGTCAACGATGCGCAGCCCGTAGCCCTCCAGCCCGACCCGCTTGGACGGGTTGTTGGTGAGCAGCCGCATCGACTTCACGCCGAGGTCGCACAGGATCTGCGCCCCCTGGCCGTAGTCGCGGCTGTCCACCGGCATGCCCAGCGCGACGTTGGCGTCCACAGTGTCCGCGCCGTCGTCCTGCAGCTGGTACGCCTGCAGCTTGTGCATCAGCCCGATGCCGCGGCCCTCGTGTCCGCGCATGTAGAGCACCACGCCGCGACCGGCCTCGGCGATCTTGGCCATCGCCGCGTCCAGCTGCGGCCCGCAGTCGCAGCGCAGCGAACCGAGCACGTCGCCGGTGAGGCATTCGGAGTGCACCCGGACCAGGATGTCCTCGCCGTCGCCGATCTCGCCGTAGACCAGGGCCAGATGCTCGATGCCGTCGAGGGTGCTGTCGTAGCCGATGGTGCGGAAGGTGCCGTGCGCGGTGGGGATGCGGGCCTCGGCGACCCGCACCACCTGCTTCTCGAAGCGGCGCCGGTAGGCGATCAGGTCGGCGATGGTGATCAGTGCCAGGTCGTGCTCCTCGGCGAAGACCTCCAGCTCGTCGCGGCGGGCCATGTCGCCCTCGCACTTCTGGCTGACGATCTCGCAGAGCGCGCCCGCGGGCCGCAGCCCCGCGAGCCGGGCCAGGTCGACCGCGGCCTCGGTGTGGCCGGGGCGGCGCAGCACCCCGCCGTCGCGGGCGCGCAGCGGCACCACGTGGCCGGGCCGGGTGAGGTCCTTGGCGGTCGAGTCGGCGTCGGCGAGCACGCGCAGCGTCCTGGCGCGGTCGGCGGCCGAGATGCCGGTGGTCACGCCGTCGGCCGCGTCCACCGTGACCGTGTAGGCGGTGCCCTTGCGGTCCTGGTTCCAGTAGTACATGGGAGGCAGGTCGAGCCGGTCGCAGTCCTCGCCGGGGAGCGCCACGCAGATGTAGCCCGAGGTGTAGCGGACCATGAACGCCACCAGCTCCGGCGTCGCCCGCTCCGCGGCGAAGATCAGGTCGCCTTCGTTCTCGCGGTCCTCGTCGTCCACCACCACCACCGGGCGGCCGGCCGCGATGTCGGCCAGTGCGCGCTCGATGCTGTCGAACCTGTTCGTGCTCACCGTGTCCGTAACCTTGTCGTCGGGGTTCACCTCGTCCGGGTTCACCGCGCCTCCCTGACGCCGCCATTGTCCCCCGAACGGGGCTGGACACCATGGGCCTGGTCGGCCAGCTGGGCCGCGGCCAGGCGTTCGAGGTGCTTGGCCAGCACGTCCACCTCGATGTTCACTTCGTCACCCGGTTCGCGCAGGCCCAGCGTGGTGAGCTGCTTGGTGGTGGGGATCAGGGCCACGCTGAAGTGGTCGTCACCGGCCTCGACGACGGTCAGCGACACCCCGTCGACGGTGATCGACCCCTTCTCGACCAGATAGCGGGACAGCCGCCGGGGCAGGTCGAAGCGGGTCAGCCCGTCGGCGTCCGTGCCGCGCACGACGGCGGTGCCGTCGACGTGCCCCTGCACGATGTGGCCGCCGAGCCGCTCGCCGAGCGCCATCGCGCGCTCCAGGTTGACCCGGTCGCCCGGCGCGATGCCCTTCATCGAGGAGCGCCGCAGCGTCTCGGCGACCACGTCCACCGAGAACCGGCCCTCGCCGACCTCCACCGCGGTCAGGCACACGCCGTTGACCGCGATCGAGTCGCCGTGCTTCGCGTCCTCGGTCACCACGGGACCGACGATGGTCAGCCGGCTGCCGTCGGCCAACGGCTCGACCGCCTCGATGGTGCCGAGTTCCTCGACGATCCCGGTGAACACTGCTGCCTCCTCGCTGTTCGACCGGATCAGGCGGGTGGGCGGTCCTGCGGAACCGCGCTCACCCGGATGTCCGGGCCACTCATCGTCGTCTCTTCGACCCGCAACCGCCATGCCTGCGAGATGCTTCCCACTCCGGCGTCGCCGAGCGCCGCCGGGCCGGAGCCGAGCAGCATCGGCGCGAGGTAGGCCAGCACCCGGTCCACGCACCTGGCGGCCAGGAACGCCCCCGCCAGCCGGGGGCCGCCTTCCAGCAGCACGTCCACCACCCCGCGTTCGGCGAGCGCGGTGAGCACCGCGGCGGGGTCGCCACCAGGCAGCCGGACGGTTTCGGCGGCGTCGTCGAAGACCCGCGCCGTCGGCGGCAGGTCGCTGTCCCCGACCACGACGCGGAGCGGTTGGCGGGCCAGCAGCGCGCCGTCCGGGGCGCGGGCCGTCAGGTGGGGGTCGTCGGCGCGGACCGTGCCGGTGCCCACGACGATCGCGTCCACCTGCCCGCGGATGCGGTGCACCTCGGCGCGTGACTCGGGCGAGCTGATCCACTTGCTGGTGCCGTCGGCGGCGGCCGAGCGGCCGTCCAGCGTGGCCGCGTACTTCCACGTCACGTGCGGGCGTCCGGTGCGGGCGAAGTGCAGCCATGCGCGCAGCGGCCCGCGGGCCACCTCGTCGGCCAGCAGACCACTGTGGACGTCGACGCCCGCCGCGCGGAGCACCTCGGCACCACCGGCGGCCTGCGGGTTGGGGTCGGACACCGCGTGCACCACCCGGGCCACGCCGACGGCGCGCAGGGCGTCCGTGCACGGCGGCGTGCGGCCGGTGTGCGCGCAGGGCTCCAGCGTCACCACGGCGGTGCCGCCCCGGGCGCGGTCTCCCGCCGCGCGGAGCGCGACGACCTCCGCGTGCGGACCACCGGGCGGCTCGGTTGCCCCGACACCGACGACCTCGCCGCCGGCATCCAGGATCACGCAGCCGACGGGCGGATTCGGGCTCGTCGTGCCGCGCACCTGCTCGCTCGCCGCGATCGCCGCGCGCATCGCCTCGGCTTCAGCGACCATCGTGCGTCCTTTCCCCGCGCGGCGGTGTCAGTGGCAACCGACGGGTCGATTCCGCTGGAACCGCCCGGGAATCCGGTCACCGTCGGACGTGCGCGAAAGCCGGGGCGGCCTTCGCCCGCAGCGCCTCCACGGCCCGGGCCGGGTCGTCGGCGTTGTACACCGCCGAGCCCGCCACGAAGCAGTCCACGCCCGCCTCGGCCGCCTGCTCGATGGTGTCGGCGTTGATGCCGCCGTCGATCTCCACCACCAGCTTCAGGTGGCCGGTGTCGATCAGTTGGCGGGCCCTGCGGACCTTGTCCAGCACGTCCGCGATGAACTTCTGGCCGCCGAAGCCCGGCTCCACCGACATCACCAGCAGCGTGTCGTAGTGCCTGAGCACGTCGACGTAGGGCTCCAGCGGGGTGCCCGGCTTGATCGACAGCCCGGCCTTGGCACCCGCGGCGCGCAGGTCCTTGGCGATGGCGATCGGGTCCTTGGCGGCTTCCACGTGCACCGTGACGTTGTAGGCGCCGGCTTCGGCGTAGCCGATGGCCCAGCGGTCCGGGTCCTCGATCATCAGGTGGCAGTCGATCGGGATGTCGGTGGCCTTCAGCAGCGACTGCACCACCGGCAGACCCAGGGTCAGGTTGGGCACGAAGTGCGCGTCCATCACGTCCACGTGCAGCCAGTCGGCCCGCTTGCCGGGCTCGCCGTCGACGGCGGCGATCTCGTCGGCGAGACGGGCGAAGTCGGCGGAGAGGATGGACGGCGCGATCATCGGCTGGTTCGACACATGCGGGAGTGTAAATCCCTGGTGCCGCTGGTCGCGGAGCGCCCTCACCCCCACCCTGCAACGCCCTTCCGGGTGAAGCGGAGGGGCACCTCGTCACCTGGTTGGCGGGCGAAGAGGCTCACCTCGTGCTACCGGAGCGCTGGGCGCGGCGGCGGATGACGTAGTACCCCGCGCACAGCACCAGCAGGAACGGCAGGCCCGCCTTCCACGCCGTGCTGAACGGTCCCAGAAACGGCGTCGTCAGCAGCACGGCCGCGAAGAACAACGCGGCCAGCACCGTGGTCACCGGGGCGCCGGGCAGCCGCACCGGCGACGGCGGCAGCCCCTCCGCGGCGCGGCGACGGCGGAACACCAGCTGGCTGGCGAAGATCAGCAGGTACACCACCAGCGCACCGAACAGCGCCATGCCCAGCAGCATCGGGAACGCGGTGTCCTCCGCGAACACCGCCAGCGACGCGGCCAGCGCCAGTCCCGCCGCGGACAGCACCAGCGCCCGGCGCGGCACCCCGTTGCGGCTCACCGCCGCGAACCACTTCGGCGCGTAGCCGTCGAGGGCCAGCGAGTGCGTCATTCGCGCGGTCAGGTACAGGTTCGTGTTCATCGCCGACAGCGCGGCCGTGAGCACCACGAAGTTCATGATCCCGGCCGCGGCGGGGATGCCCACCATGCTGAACAGCCGCACGAACGGGCTCTGCGTGATGTCGTCGGAGGACGACACCTGGTCCCACGGCAGGATCGAGACCACCACGAGCATGCCGAGCACGTAGAACAGCGCCAGCCGCAGCACCGTGCTGCGCGCCGCCCGCGGCACGTCCCGCGCCGGGTTGCTGGACTCCGCCGCGGTCATCGACACCGCCTCGGTGCCCAGGTACGAGAAGGTCACCACGGCCAGCGCCAGCCACACCGCGCCGACGCCGTTGGGCAGGAACCCGCCGTGCTCGGTCAGCGCGGCCACGCCCACCGGCTGCGTGCCGGGCAGGCCGAACACCATGTAGACCACGCCGAGCACCACGAACACCACGATCGTGATGACCTTGATCATGGCGAACCAGTACTCGAACTCGCCGAAGAAGCGCACCGCGGCGAGGTTCACCGCCAGCATCAGCACCGCGAACGCCACCACCGGTGCCCACAGCGGCAGCTGCGGATACCAGAACTGCACGTACAGCCCGGCCGCGATGACCTCGCCGCCGATGTTGACCACCTGCGCGGCCCAGTACATCCAGCGCGACAGGAACCCGGCCAGGCCGCCCAGGTACCGATGGATCACCGCCCCGAAACCGCCGGCCTCGGGGTGCACGACGATCATCTCGGCCAGCGCGTAGGCCAGCGCCAGCACGGCGAACGCGGCCACCGCGTAGGCGATGATCACGGCCGGGCCGGCGATCGAGATCGCCAACCCCGAGCCGAGGAACAACCCGGTCCCGATGGCCCCGCCGACGGCGATCATGCCCACCTGGCGGCCGGAGAGGTCCCTGCGCAGCCCGGTCTGCTGTAGCGGTGCGGTCTCCTGTGCCACTGTGCTGTGCCTCCCCTGTTCGTCGCGCACCACCAGCCGGTGCGCGACGAGCACCCTACGACGTGATCGCACGCGGGCTGGCGCCGGTTGTGCGGGTGTCGGTGGGTGCGCCCGTCAGCGGGGCAGGGCGAGGTCGATCGGAGTGCCCTCCTCCACCGAGCGGCTCACCGTGCAGTACTTCTCGATCGCGCGCCGCACCGCGTCGACGAGCCTGCCGCGCTCGCCCTCGTCCTCGATGACGCTGAGGTCGACGTCGAAGGTGATCTGGACCGAGGAGAACTTGTTCGGGTCCTCCGGGGCCTTGCGGCGGTCGGCGTGCACGGTGAACCCCGCGTCCTCGCCGATCCGGCGGACGAGCAGGTTCTCGCCGGTCAGCGCCGCGCAGCCGGCGATGGCCGCGAGGAGCAGCTCACCGGGGGTGAACGCGCCCGGGGCGCCGTCGCGGCCGATGGTCACCTGCGCGCCGCGCGGGTTGGTCGCGGTGAAGGTGTGCTGACCTGTCCGGGTCGTCTCGACCGGGGTGGATGACATGGGTACCGCCTGACGTTGATCGCTGTTGCCGGTCCAGCCTCGGCGTGCAACCGCGGCTTGGTCAACCACTCCGCCGGTCGCGTCGGAGTGTTCGGCATCCGGCCACCGGCCGGGGCGGTCTGGCGGTTCGAGCACGTCGGTGGTCAGTCCTGGCCGATGTCCTCGTACCACAGCTGCGGGTTCGCCTCGATGAACTCGGCCATCATGCGCGCGCAGCCCGGGTCGTCGAGGAGGACGACCTCCACCCCGTTCTCGGCGAGCCAGTCGTGGCCGCCGTGGAAGTTGCGGGCCTCGCCGATGACCACGCGGCCGATGCCGAACTGGCGCACCAGCCCGCTGCAGTACCAGCACGGCGACAGCGTGGTCACCATCGTGGTCCCGGCGTAGGAGCGCTGCCGTCCGGCGTTGCGGAAGGCCGCCGTCTCGCCGTGCACGGACGGATCGTCGTCCTGCACGCGCCGGTTGTGGCCGCGCCCGAGCACCTGGCCGTCGGCGCCGATCAGCGCCGCGCCGATGGGGATGCCGCCCTCGGCTCGTCCGGCCTCGGCCTCGGCCACCGCGATCTCCAGCCACCGCCGGTAGTCCACTTCGGACAACGCCGCTCCTCTCCTGACGCTTCCGGGCGCCCCGCACCTCGGTCAGACGCGCAGCAGAGCGCAGAACATGGCGTCGGTGCCGTGGCGGTGCGGCCACAGCTGGACGCCCGGGCCGTCGCCCACATCCGGCACCCCCGGGAAGTGGGGGCGGGCGTCGAGCTGGGTCACCCCGGTGCGGCGCACCACGTCCGACACCACGCCTTCGGTCTCTGGCAGGTGCGGTGAGCACACGACGTAGGCCACCACGCCGCCCGGCCGGGTCAGCCTGATCGCCGACATCAGCAGCTCGCGCTGCAACTTCGTCAGGTCTCCCACATCGGAGGGCTGCCGCCGCCAACGCGCCTCCGGGCGACGGCGCAACGCCCCGAGCCCCGTGCACGGCGCGTCCACCAGCACCCGGTCGAAGCCGGGCTCCAGTCCAGGATCACGGCCGTCGGCCACGTGCACCGACACCGACAGGCCCTCGGTGGCCCGGCGCACGAGTTCGGCGCGGTGCGGCGCCTGCTCGACCGCGTCGAGCGTGCCGCCGTCGAGGGTGACCAGCGCGCCGAGCAGCGCCGCCTTGCCGCCGGGTCCGGCGCACAGGTCCAGCCAGCGCAGGTCCGAGCCCTCGACCTCGGGGCGGGTCAGGGCCAGCGCCGCCAGCTGGCTGCCCTCGTCCTGCACCGCGGCGAACCCCTCGCGCACCGGTTCCAGCTCGCCGGGGTCACCGGCTCCGGCCTCCAGTCGCACCCCATACGGCGAGTACGGCGCCGGGTCGCCGCCGGTGATCGCGGCCAGCTCGTCGGCGCTGATCTCCCCCGGCCGCGCGGTCAGGTGCACCGCCGGGCGGGCGTCGTCGGCGGCCAGCGCCGCCTCCAGTTCGTTGAGGCCGAGCACGTCGGCGAACGCCTGCGCGATCCAGCGCGGGTGCGCGTGGCGCATCGCCAGATGCCCGACCGGGTCCTCGTCGCGGGCGGGGGCGATCCGCTCGATCCAGCCCTGCTCGTCGAGCTCGGTGACGCTGCGGAGCACGGCGTTGGCGAAACCGGCCAGCTTCGAACCGGATTCGTACCGCACGATGTCCACAGTGGAGGCCACGGCGGCGTGCGCCGGGATGCGGGTGCGCAGCAGCTGGTAGACGCCGAGGCGCAGCGCGTCCAGCAGCTTCGGGTCCAGGTCGGCCAGCGGGCGGTTGCTGCACTCGTCGATGACGGCGTCCAGCAGGCCCTGCGCCCGGCAGGTGCCGTAGGTCAGCTCGGTGGCCAGCGCCGCGTCGCGCCCGGTGATGCGGCGCTGCTTGAGCAGCGGCGGCAGCGCGAGGTTGGCGTAGGCGTCGCGTTCCCGCACCGCGCGCAGGGTTTCCACCGCGGCGAGCCGGACGGGGTCCACCTCCACCGGGCGGGACGGGCCGGACTTACGCTGCGGCGGCCGGGCCTTCGACGGTCGGGACGGCCGGCGGCGGCGATTGTTCACGTGAGCTTTTCTCCTCGCTCCAGGCGAATTCCGCGAGCCCAGTCGGTGGCTGCCATCCGCTTCTTGCCCGCTGCCTGCACCTCGCCCAGCGCCACCGCCGTGGTGCCGGTGCCGACCAGCACGCGCCTGCGCTCCACGCGGATCTCCCCCGGCGGCAGCTCGTCGTCCACGACGGTCACCGGGCCGAGCTTGAACCGCTCGCCGCGCAGCAGCGCCCAGGCACCCGGGTCCGGGGTCACCGACCGGATCAGCCGGTCGACCGCGGTCGCGGGCGCGGTGAAGTCGACCTTGGCGTCCTCGACGGTCACCTTCGGCGCGTGGCTGACGCCCTCGGCGGGCTGTTCCTCGGCGCGCAGCGTGCCGTCCTCGATGCCGTCGAGGGTGGCCACCAGCAGGTCCGCGCCGGACACCGCCAACCGGCCCAGCAGGTCCCCGGCGGTGTCGGTGGGGTGCACCGGCTCGGTGACCACGCCGAACACCGGTCCGGCGTCCAGCTCACGCACGATGCGGAAGGTGGTGGCCCCGGTGACCTCGTCGCCGTGCCGGATCGCGGCCTGCACCGGTGCGGCACCGCGCCACGCGGGCAGCACCGAGAAGTGCAGGTTGACCCAGCCGTGCTTCGGGATGGCCAGCGCCTTGTCGGGCAGCAGCGCCCCGTAGGCGACCACCGGGCAGCAGTCGGGCTCCAGCTCGGTCAGCCGCGTCAGGAACTCCGGGTCCGAGGCGCGGGCGGGCGTGAGCACCTCGATGCCGTGCTCGTCGGCCAGCGCGCCCACCGGGGAGCGCAGCAGCTTGCGGCCCCGCCCGGCCGGTGCGTCCGGCCGGGTGACCACCGCGGCGACCTCGTGCCGGTCGGACTCGATCAGCGCCCGCAGGGAGGGCACCGCCGGCGCGGGGGTTCCGGCGAAGACCACGCGCATCGTCAGCGCCCCCCGAACAACGGGTGCGGGTTCTGCTTGATGACGGGCACCTCACCGTCGAACCACGGCGCGCTGCGGATCTCGCGCAGCGCCTGCTTGCGGGTCTGCTCGTCCAGGCGGTCGACGAACAGCACGCCGTCGAGGTGGTCGGTCTCGTGCTGGATACAGCGGGCCAGCAGGTCGGTGCCCTCGACCTCGACCGGGTCGCCGTGCATGTTCCAGCCGCGCGCCACCACGTGCCGGTTGCGCAGGCAGTCCCAGGTCATGCCCGGGATCGACAGACAGCCCTCCGGGCCGAACTGCTCCTCGTCGCCGACCGCCGTCCAGGTCGGGTTCACCAGATGCCCGGCGAAGCCGTCACAGTGGTAGGTGAACACCCGCAGGCTTACCCCCAGCTGGGGTGCGGCCAGCCCGGCCCCGCCCTGGGCCTCCATCGTGTCCCACAGGTCCTGGACGAGGGTGCGCAGCTCCTTGTCGAAGTCCACGACCTCGTCGGCCCTGGTGCGCAGCACGGGGTCGCCGAAGAGTCTGATCGGCTGGACGGTCACATGAGCTCCCTGGGTGTCAGCGGCGCGATTGGCGACCCGACGAGTCTAGTCGTCGCCCCGGGCCACCCGCCGATCCCGCCAGTTCCGCCGAAACGGCAGCTTCGGGAGACTGATCACGCCACGATTCTCTGGACACCCCCGAGCTCGAGCACGGAGCGGACATGGCGACGACAGACCAGCTGCCGAACCTCGACCACGGCGACTACCCCGGCCTGTTCCAGGCCGCCGACGCGGCCTCGCTGCACCAGCAGCGCAGCTACCTGCGGGGCGTTCGGTTCCGCCTGGTGCTGACCGTGGCGGCCGCGGTGCTGGCGGCCTTCACGCTGCGCATCGGCGGTGCGGGCATCGACGTGTTCGCGCTGGGCACGGCGTTGGCGTTCGTGGGCGCGATGGTGATCCAGCTGGCGCTGGTGGGCTCCCGGCCCGACCAGGTCTGGTACGAGGGGCGGGCGCTCGCGGAGTCGGTCAAGACGCTGACCTGGCGCTACGCGGTGGCCGCGCAGCCGTTCCCGGCCGGTGACGAGCAGGCCGACGTGGAGTTCGTCAAGCGCATCCAGGCGATGCACCGCGACCTGCCCAACGTGCACCTGGGCCCGACCACCGCACCGCCGATCTCGGAGCGGATGCGCGAGCTGCGCGCCGCGCCGCTGGCGGTGCGCAAGGAGGCGTACCTGACCGGCCGCGTGCTCGACCAGCAGGACTGGTACGCCACCAAGGCCGTCTACCACCAGCAGCGGGCCCGGATCTACCGGACCACGATGCTGGTCATGGAGGTGGTGGGCGTGGCGGGGGCGCTCGCCAAGGCCACCGGGGTGGTGGACTTCGACCTGGCGGGCATCGTGGCCGCGATGGTGTCGGCGGTCGCGGCGTGGACCGCCACCCGCCAGCGCGCCGCGACCGCGACCGCCTACGTGGTGGCCTCCCACGAGCTGGGCGTGATCCGCGACCTGATCGACCGGGACCTCGACGAGCAGCAGTGGTCGGCGGCGGTGGTGGACGCGGAGTCGGCGATCAGCCGCGAGCACACCATGTGGCACGCCAACCGCGCCCACTGAGGCCAGGGCCGCGGTCGGCTGCTCCGGTTCCTCCGGCCGTCGTCCGGAGCGCCAGCCGGAAGGGCACCTCCGGCCGGAAGGTCGGAGGTGCCCCGTAGCGGTCCCGGGTCAGCGGAGGGAAGCGACGACGGCCGCACTACCGCCGCCGCGGCGTTCCCGCTCCGCCGCCGCGATCCAGCGGCCGTCCGCCAGACGCTCCACTCCGGTGGCCGCGCCGATCTCCGTCACCGTCTTGAACTGGTGGCCGATGGCGCGCAGCTTCTCCGCCTCCGGCTGCGCCACAAAGCCCGGCTCCGCCTCGGTCTGGGCCGCGTTGCGCTGCGACGCCCGCGGTTCGGCGATGGCGTCCACCAGCGGCATACCGCGGTCCAGGCGGCCGGTGAGCACCTGCAGGACGGTGGTGATGATGGTGGCGCCGCCGGGGCTGCCGACCGCCAGCAGCGGCTTGCCGTCCTGCAGCACGATCGTCGGGCTCATCGAGCTGCGCGGGCGCTTGCCCGGGGCCGGCAGGTTCGGGTCGGGCTGGCCGGGCGTGACCGGGGTGAAGTTGAAGTCGGTCAGCTCGTTGTTGAGCAGGAAACCGCGACCGGGCACCACGATGCCGCTGCCGCCGGTCTGCTCGATGGTCAGGGTGTAGGACACCACGTTGCCCCAGCGGTCGGCCACGGTCAGATGCGTGGTGTTCGGGCCCTCGTACGGCTCGGCGCCCTGCTCCGTGCGCGGTTGGCAGCCCTGCGGATCGTTCGGGTCACCGGGTGCCACCGGCGCCGGCAGCACCGCGTCGTCGGCGATCAGGCATTCCCGGGAGTCGGCGAACTCCTGGCTGGTCAGGCCTGCGGTGGGCACGTCGGAGAAGGCCGGGTCGCCGACCCAGCGGTTGCGGTCGGCGAAGGCGATCTTGCTGGCCTCCAGGTAGCGGTGCAGGTACGCGGTCTTGTCCAGGTGGGACAGGTCGCTGCGCTCCAGGATGTTCAGCGCCTCGCCGACCGTGGTACCGCCGGAGCTGGCCGGCGCCATGCCGTAGACGTCGAGCCCGCGGTAGGTGAGGTGCGTCGGCTCCCGCTCCTCGGTGCGGTAGGCGCGCAGGTCGTCGGCGGTCATCCCGCCCGGGCGCACGGTGCGCTGCACGGCCGGGTCGACCGGCGGGTTGGTGACGGTGCGGACGATGTCCGCGCCGATCTCACCGTCGTAGAGCGCGTCGATGCCGCGCGTGCCCAGGACGTGGTAGGTGTCGGCGAGGTCGGGGTTGCGCAGCACGCTGCCGACCTCCGGCAGCTCGCCACCGGGCATGAACAGCGTGCGGGTGGCCGGGAAGGCGTTGAAGCGGTCCCGGTTCTCCTCGGTCTGCCGGCGGAACGTCTCGTCGACGACGAACCCGCGGCGCGCAAGCTGCTCGGCCGGGCGCAGGACCTCGGCGAGATCCTTCGTGCCCCACCGCCGCAGAGCCTCCTGCCAGGTCATCGGGGTGCCGGGCACGCCGACGCCGAGACCGCTGGTGACCGCCTCGTCGAACGGGATCGGTTTGCCGTTCTCCAGGAACATGTCCTCGCGTGCGCTGGCGGGTGCGGTCTCGCGCCCGTCGATGGTCTCGACCTTCCCGGTCCGGGCGTCGTAGTGCACGAAGAAGCCACCGCCGCCGATCCCGGCCGAGTACGGCTCCGTCACGCCCAGCGCCGCCGCGACCGCGACCGCGGCGTCAGCCGCGGTACCGCCGCGCCGGAGCACGTCGATGCCGATCTGGGTCGCGTAGGGATCGACGCTGGAGACGGCGCCACCGTAGCCGACCGCTTCGGCCTGCTTGGGCGGTTCCACCGGGGGTGCCGCGGACGCGGTGTGCGCCATCGGCGCGACCAGGCCGCAGGACGTGATCACGCCCAGCGCGAGTCGAACAAGCCTTGTGGGCATTGCCACCTCCACAGATCAACAACGCCGCTCACCCTACCGGCCCACCATCCCCGCGGCCGCGCTCCCGCGCAGTGCGCGTTCCCTCGGGGGCAGCGCGCGCCGAGCCGTTCGGCCCGTGGCCCTACCGGTACCGAGCCGACCACTGCTCGCGGGTCACCTCGTACTCGACGTCGCCGTGCTCCGAGCCGTCGATCGGGCCTTCCGGCCAGTCGGTGAAGAACGTGCGCACGTAGCGCAGGCCGGTCTTCTCCAGCACCCGCCGCGACGCCCGGTTGACGGTCATGGTCTGGGCCCAGACGCGGCGCAGGCCCGAGGCGCCGAACGCCTCGCGGACCAGCGCGGTGGCGCCCTCGGTCGCGAACCCCCGACCCCATGCCGCCCGGTGCAGGCGGTAGCCCAGCTCCGCGTCGTCCCCGGTCGGGTGCAGCATGAAGATCCCCAGGAACCGGCCGCGGTCGCGCTCCACCGCGGCCCAGGTACCGGGTCCGCCGAAGCACTCCTGGTACGCCAGAAACCGCGGCATGATCTCGGCGACGACCTCGTCGCGGGACACCGCGGCGCCACCGTTGATGTAGCGCATGACCGCGGGGTCGTTGCAGAGCGCGAAGACCTCGTCGACGTCGCCCGGAACCAACTCCCGCAACACCAACCGCTCCGTCTCCAGCAGCATTGCCCCTCCTCGAGTCGCACCGATCAAACCAGCGGCTGCTGGGCAGCGCCACCGGATTTCCCGGGGTGCGCTCCCCTTTCGGTTCGGGGGTTCGTCCGGGGGCCGGCACCCTCGTTCCCGGCCCGCGTCGTTGGGACCTTGGGGTAGTCGGCCCGATACCGGTCACCGACCTCGCAACGAAAGGACACGACATGCGCAACGACGGACGACCCACCGCCACCCGCCACCGGGGCATCGCCGGTCTGGTGGCCCTCGGGCTGCTCGGCGGCATCGGTTGGGCGAGCCTGGGGACGGGCCAGGGCGCCGCTGCGCTGCTGGCGTCGACCGACCAGCAGAACAACCAGTCGGTCTGCGACGCGGACGGCCTGCTCACCGAACTGCGGAGCAACGACACCATGGCCGCCGGATGGGCGCGGGTGCTGCACATCCGCACCGCGAACCTCCCCGACTTCGTGGCGAGCCTGCGACCGCAGGTGTTGCCGTCGGACACCCCGGTGACCGAGCACGTCTTCGACGACGGCCGCTTCCTGCCCCGACCGGCGGTGCTGCCGGAGGGCACCGAGGTCCTCGCCGACACCGGCGGCGACCCGGCGGTCAACTGCACCACGGGCAACCCGCTGACCGAGTCCCGCTCCGGCCCGAGCACCCCGGGCACCACCCGCTCGGGCACGCCATACGGCGTCGCGCCCGGTTCCGCCGCGAACCCGGGTGCGGGCACCGCACCTGCCCCGGGCGCCGGGCCAGGTGCGACTCCCCAGCCCAAGCCGGTGGACCCGCGGATCGAGGCGGCCCGCAAGAAGGCCCAGGATGCCTTCGAGAAGGTCGAGCAGGCCCGCAAGGCCGCCACCGAGGCCCGCGCCAAGGCCAACGACCTCAAGGGCAAGGCGGACGCGGCTGGTCAGGAACACGACCGCCTGACCGGCATCCTCACCGCGAAGCAGAACGAGCTGACCGCCGCCCAGACCAAGTTCCTCGAGGCGAACAAGGCCGCCACCCAGGCGGAGCAGGAGGCCGCCGCCGACCCGAACAACCCCGACAAGAAGCTCCGGGCGCTGCAGCTGCGCAACTTCGCCAACGAGACCAAGGAGCAGGTCGGCGCCAAGGTCACCGAGGTCCTCAAGGCCAACGCGGACCAGAAGCAGGCCGGGCAGGCCAAGCAGGAGCTGGAGAACCGGCACCGGATGGCCGACTCGGCGGCCCGCAGCGCGGAGGGCACCGTCGTCGTCGCCGAGCAGGAGTTCGGCAAGGCGAAGACGGAGTTCGAGGACGTGGCTGGAGTCCCGTTCAAGCCCGCGCCCGTGCCCGCGCCGAAGGACCAGCCCGAGAAGGACGCGGGCAAGGAGCTGGCCAGGCTCCGGGTTGACGACGAGTCGGCCGAGCAGCGGGAACCGCTGACCAGGACCGCCCCGGACGCCGATTCGGAGGCCGTCGAGGAGCCGGGGCAGCAGTCCCAGTCCCCCGGCAAGTCCCAGTCCCCCGGCAAGTCCCAGTCCCCCGGCAAGTCCCAGTCCCCCGGCGGCGGCGGGCAGCGGACGAACCCGTCGACCGGCACCACCATGCAGGACTCCGCCGGCACGCAGTGACGGCCGCGCCGCAGGAGCCCGGATCCGCTGGATCCGGGCTTCCGGTGTGTCCGGATCGAGCCGGTGCGGGCCGGTTCCGTGACTCGACGCCGTACCGACTTCCTGGTTACCGCCGCGCTGGGGGTGTGGGGCCGGGCGGACGCCCGGCCTTGCTGGTGGGGACGTGGTGTGGGCGGTCGGGTCGTGTCGCTCTGGTAGAGAAGAGGCATGGCAGGTGCGGGGCCCCGGCGGCCGAAGGGGGCGAAGTCGGCGGAACGGACCGCGGCGGCGAGTCGTCCGGTGGCCCGCGTGCTGGTCGACGTCCCGCTGCCGGTGCACCTGGACCGGCCGTTCGACTACCAGGTGCCCGACCGGTTGGACGCTGATGCCGTGCCGGGCTGCCGGGTGCGGGTGCGGTTCCGCGGCAAGCTGGTCGACGGCTACCTGCTGGAGCGCACCGAGACCTCGGAGTTCCCAGGCACCCTGTCGTGGCTGGAACGCGTGCCGTCCCCGGAGCCGGTGCTCACCCCGGACCTGCTGGAGATGTGCCGGGCGGTGGCCACCCGCTACGGCGGCATGCTCGCCGACGTGGTGCGGCTGGCCATCCCGCCGCGGCACGCCGGGGCGGAGAAGTCGGCGCCGCGCGAACCGGGCCCACCACCGCCCCGCCCGGCTGCGCAGGCGTGGGCCCGCTACCAGCACGGGACGTCCTTCCTGGAGGCCGTGCACGCGGGGCGCCCGGCCCGCGCGGTGTGGCAGGCGCTGCCCGGCGAGGACTGGCCCGCCCGGCTCGCGGAAGCCGCCACCACCGCCGCGGCGGCCGGCCGCGGTGCCCTCGTCGTGGTCCCCGACCACCGGGATCTGCAACGGCTGCACCACGCCTGCACCGAACTGCTCGGCGAGGCGGGCGTGGTGGCGCTGGCCGCCGAACTGGCCCCCGCGGAGCGCTACCACCGGTGGCTGGCCGTGTTGCGCGGCGCGGTGCGCGTGGTGATCGGAACGCGCGCGGCGATGTTCGCGCCGGTCCGCGACCTGGGCTTCGCCGCGGTGTGGGACGACGGCGACGAGCTGCACAGCTACCCCCAGGTACCCTACCCGCACACCCGCGACGTGCTGACCCAGCGCGCGCACGCCGCCGGGGCGTCGCTGATCGTCGGCGCGTTCGCCCGCACCGCCGAGGCGGCGCTGCTCGCCGAGTCCGGGTGGGCGCACGAACTCGCCGCGCACCGGTCGGACGTGCGGGCCGCCGCGCCGCGGGTGACCGCGATCGGCGAGGACGACACCCAGCTGGCGCGCGACCCGGCGGCCCGTGCGGCACGCCTGCCGTCGGTGGCGTTCGAGGCCGCGCGGGCCGCGCTCGGCGCCGGCGCACCGGTGCTGGTGCAGGTGCCGAGGCGGGGCTATGTGCCCGCGCTGGCGTGCGGCGACTGCCGTGAGCGGGCGCGGTGCCGCCGCTGCGCGGGACCGCTGGCGCTGCCGGGCGGCAGCGAGGGAGGGGTGCCCAAACCGGCGGCGTGCCGCTGGTGCGGCGCGGCGGAGGCCGCGTTCAGGTGCCCGTCGTGCGGATCGCGGCGGCTGCGCGCGGTCGCGGTGGGGGCCGGGCGCACCGCCGAGGAGCTGGGGCGGGCGTTCAGCAACGTGCCCGTGCGCACCTCGGGAGCCGGTGAGGTGCTCGCGTCCGTCCCGGCGAAACCGGCGTTGATCGTGTCCACTCCGGGGGCCGAACCGGTGGCCGAGGGCGGCTACGGGGCGGCGCTGCTGCTCGACGGCCGCACCCTGCTGGGCCGCCCGGAGCTGCGCGCGGCCGAGACCGCACTGCGGCTGTGGTTCGCGGCTGCCGCGCTGGTGCGTCCGGCCCGCGACGGCGGCCGGGTGGTGGTCATGGCCGACTCGTCGCTGCAACCGGTGCAGGCGCTGGTGCGCTGGGATCCCGCCTGGTTCGCGTCCCTGGAACTGGCCGAACGCGACCAGCTCGGCTTCCCGCCCGCCCGCCGGGTGGCGGCGGTGGACGGGACTCCGGAGGCGATCGAGTCGCTGCTGGACTCGGCGGACCTGCCGACCACCGCGGAGGTCCTCGGCCCGGTGCCGCTGGGCGAGGTGGACGCGGACGGCAACGCCGAGCGGGAACGCCTGATCGTCCGGGTCGACCGCGCCGAGGGGCGGGCCCTGGCCAGTTCCCTGCACGCCGCCCAGGCCGTCCGGGCGGCCCGCAAGGCGGCCGAACTCCAGGTCCGCCTCGACCCCCCGGACATGCTGTAGGAGGCGAACGCAGCCCTCCCAGATTCGGGCAAACCTGGAAGTCGGTACGGCCGAGGGCGGCGGGCCAGCGTCCGTTGCGGGCCTCTCGACCGGCGTCGATCGAGCGCACCCGGCACGCCGGGCGGAACCGTGGTGTGAAACGATTTCAAGTGTTTCACGTCGTCTTCTACCACCCCGAAATCCCCGGCAACGCCGGGAACGCGATCCGGATGGCGGCCGGTTCCGGCTGCGCGCTGCACCTGATCGAACCGCTCGGGTTCTCCGTGGACGACGCGAAACTCCGCCGCGCCGGACTCGACTACCACGACCGCGCCGCCCTGCACGTGCACCCCGACCTCGACTCGGCGTGGCGCACGCTGCGACCGCAGCGCATCATCGCGTTCACCACGAAGACCGACCGCTCCTACGAGACCGTCGACTACCAGCCGGGCGACGTGCTGCTGTTCGGCCCCGAGTCCACCGGACTACCCGACGACGTGCTCGACACAGCCACGCTCCAGGTGCGGATCCCGATGCTGCCCGGCATCCGCTCGATGAATCTGGCCAATTCGGCGGCCGTGGCGGTCTACGAGGCGTGGCGTCAGCAGGGCTTCGCCATGCCCTGAGCCCGCACCCGCGTCCACGGCCACGTCAGCAGCGCCCACGCGGCCAGCCCGAGCGCCACCTCCGCGAACAGGTACCACGGCCAGCCCCCCAGCAGGTCCAGCAGCGACGGGTTCTCCGGCTTGCCGCTGACGAACCCGTAGTTGGTGCCCGCCCACGCGTTGAACGCCAGCATCGCGACGACCCACGTGCACGTCACGGCGGCGGCGAACCAGTATTCACGCCAGGTGGGCCGCAGACCGGCGCCCCACGTCAGGTACGCGGCCGCCCAGACGACCACCAGGTGCTGCCCCCAGAACTCGACAAAGTCCACGTGCGGAAAGTCCGGGGCGTCCAGCGCAGGCGTGATCATCGCCTGCGGCGTCAGCGTCAGGCCCCAGTAGAAGGTGAGCGCGTAGGCCAGCGGATGCCGCGTCCACAGCGCGACCGCGGCCGCCATCCACGCCAGGTCGCACAGGTGCAGCGGCAGCGACTCGGCGATGTCCCACTGCGCGGGCAACTGCCGGTACACCAGCAGCGGCACGTTGAACGCCAGCACCACCCCGGCGAAACCGCGTCGGAACCCCGGCTCCACGTCGCGGTGCCGGTGCCCGAACACAGCCACCACCACCGACCCGCCCACGAGCAGGACGATGAGCACCCAGTGCGACGGGCCGTAGGGAACGAAGTGATCCGCCGGCGGACCCACGCCCACCAGCGTAAGCCGCCACGGGACCCCCGACGACCAACCGACCGACGGTGTCAGCAGCTGCGCTCGCCTCGGAGACACCGATGCGACGAGGCACCCACGAAACGCGTCGCGGGTGCCTCCTGCGGTGGTCGGTCAGGCGTTGGCGGCGGCCTTCAGGGCTTCGGCGCGGTCGGTGCGCTCCCACGGCAGGTCGACATCGGTGCGGCCGAAGTGACCGTAGGCCGCGGTCTGCGCGTAGATCGGGCGCAGCAGGTCCAGGTCGCGAATGATCGCCGCCGGGCGCAGGTCGAACACCTCGTTGATGGCCGCCTGAATCTTGAGCGGGTCGACGTTCTCGGTGCCGAAGGTCTCCACGAACAGCCCGACCGGGGCGGCCTTGCCGATCGCGTAGGCCACCTGCACCTCGAGACGACTGGCCAGACCGGCGGCCACCGCGTTCT
>NZ_BMMT01000012.1 GCF_014646075.1 Saccharopolyspora thermophila | reverse complement strand
GGAATCCTGACGACGAGGAGGAGCAGACCGGGGCTACGCACTCGGAGCTGTCCGGCTCCGCGGCAGATGTCCTCCAGGCCAGGGACGTGCACGGCGGGGTCCACTTCCACGGCGGTGGCACCCGACGGAGTAGTGTCTGCCCTATAGCGGAGCCCAGTTGTGGACGGTCCTGTCGGTGACGCCGTAGCGGCGAACGACTGCTGCGAAGCTGCGCTGATGACCGCGAAGGGCTCCGGCCGCTGGTGAGGCCAGAGCCCGAGTTCTGAGTTGCCTCTATGAGGCCCCGGATATCCAGGACGGGTTGAACTCCGGGGGACAGGCACGTCCAGCCGCTTTGCAACTCGTGATCACGGCCTCGCAGCGTGAGTCGCTGTGACCGGCGATGCTCACTCGATCGCGGGTCGCGATACGGCGTTATCGGATCTAGGTGAGCGACTGGGCCGCCCGTCCGACCGGTGTGACGTGATCGGGGACGAATAACTCTCGGCGTCGCGGCCGCCCGGCGGGCGTCGTCGACCTCACCACCCTCACCCCCACGATGCGTCCATCTGTGACCGGGGCAGCGCGATGACCGCAACAACGATGCCGACCAGCGTCACGAGGACCGCTGCCCATAGAGCGATCGTGGTGACGCGGCTGCGTCGGCCGAAACCTGCTGCCAGGACTCCTACGGAACCCCAGCACAGCACGAACCAGACCATGGACCAGAGCAGGCTGTAGGGCAGGGCGACACCGGCCGGGACGCCAGGTCGATCCAGACCGGACGGGGCGGCCGGAAGCCCCGCACGAGCATGGGGTGCACATCCGGCTGGCCGCTTTCGAACACGTGTGCAGTATGCGATGGCGTGGGTCGTGATCGCCATGGCGGCGGCGCTGGGCTCGGAGCAGGATCACGCCAAGGCAGCGCCTTGGATACCCGCGTGGGTGGCGCGCGGGCCTATGCTCCCCACCGCCCAGTCCGGGCCCGCCACCGACGGGTCCGGACTGGGCGGTGGGGATAAGGTGGGACGGCATGCGCGCCTGGTCGTCGCCGGGCCCGAGGGCCTTCGGTTGATCAACCGTTCCGGGCGGGACGTGACCACCTCGTTTTCCGAACTGCGCGCTCTTGCCGACGCGCTCGGCTCGCGGCGCGTCGTGCTGGACAGCGAGATCGTCGCCCTGGGGCCAGGCGGGCAACCGGACTTCGGCCGTCTTCAACTGCGCATCCACCGCGCCCGGCCGACCGCGGTGCAGCTGCGTGACACACCCGCACGTCTGTATGTCTTCGACCTGCTGTACCTCGACGACACCGGACTGCTAAACCCGCCCGTACATCGACCGCCGCGACCAACTCGCCGCGCTCGACCTGGAGCACGGCCCGATCCGAGCACGCGCTCGTCCGCGAGCTGCGGGAGGAGACCGCCATGTTGCGACCCCTCGTAGGGGCGATGAGCACGCGCGACGACCGCCTCGGCACCGTCGTCTGCACCCCGTTGCGACCCCTCGTAGGGGCGATGAGCACCGTGGACTGGATCCACGCGCACTCCGCCCGGTACGAGTTGCGACCCCTCGTAGGGGCGATGAGCACGGCCGAACAGCGATGCACGTCGCGCCAGGTTGATCACGTTGCGACCCCTCGTAGGGGCGATGAGCACCCGATGGTAAAGGACCTGTTCAGGTAGGGCGTTTGCGTTGTCAAGGAGCTGAGTTCTGCAGTGGTGGGGTGGATTGTCACACGGTGTGGGTGTGCTTCTGCAGAAGGCTAGCTTCTTACGACGGCGTAATCAAGAGAACCTTGGCTGAGTGGCGGCTTGACTGGCGGGGCCGCAGGTTGGTGTGGCCTCCGTGGCGGTGGTTGTGGCGGGGGCTGGGTCGCTTGGTCCTTGGTGGCATAAGACGGCTGTCGTGGCGTGATCGAATCCATTGGTCGGAGTTCGTTCACCGCGAGGTGGATTGCGGCAGCGCGTTGTTGGGTTGTTGGTTTCAGCGAACCTGCGGTGCGGTCGGGGGTTTGGGGGGTTCGCTGAAATTGGGTCGGGTAGCAGCGGCTTCTCTGGGGATCGTGGCTGGTCTGAATGGGTGAATGTTGCCCAGGCTGGGGGCGCTGCGGTGCCAGCTGTAGTGCGGGCTAAAGATGTTTGCCCGGAGGGTGGAATCACGGTGATGTCCCTGGTGAGAGGGGTAGCAAGAGGTTCATTGGCCCTGGCAGGGGCGTTGGGAAGGGGATGGCACCCGGAGTCCGGTGTCATCCCCTTCTGGTATCTGGACTTACTGGTGGTGGTCGCGCGTGACAGATGTGGCCGGGCCGTCACGGCGGCTGGACAGGCTAAGAACGACCCCATCGACGGCGTGGTAGTAATGGCGGTTCTCGAGAGAAGGTGTTTGTGTGCGGCTGTTGGTGGAGGTGACGACTCGGGCTCGGGAGATTCCGTGGCGGGAGGTGCTGCGGCCTGGGCGTGGTGTTGTCTACGGGGTGTTGTCGGAGATGGCTCCGGAGTTGGGGAGTCGGCTGCATGAGAAGGGTTGGGGGCCTTACGGGATGGTGCCGTTCGGGCACAGCGCCCCGCGGTTTCCGAATGCCCGGGGTAGGGCTGGGGCGTATGCCGCGGGCGGGGACGGGGTGGTGGAGTTCGCCAGTCCGTTGCCGGAGGTGGTGCACGCCTTGGCTGCAGGATTGTCGGCGATGCGGGTGCTGGACTGGGGTGGTGTCGCGTTGCAGGTCCGGCGTGTTGTCCCGGTGTTTCCGCCGTTGTTCTCCGAGGGCACGGCGCTGCTGCGCACGGTGACTCCGGTGTTGGTGAAAGGCCCGCCGCGTCGGGATGAGCAGGGCTGTCGGCTGCGGAGTCAGCGGTGGCTGCTGCCGGGAGAGCCGGAGTGGGAGGCGTATTTCGTGCGGAATGTGAAGCGGAAGGCCGAGACGCTGGGCCTGGATGCGGGTGTGGAGCTGGAGTCGGTGACTCGGGTGGGTCCGAAGCGCTCGTTTGCGGTGGGGGCGGGTGCGAAGGTCGGCGCGGGGGTCGATGTGGAGTTGTCCGGGCCGCCGCAAACGTTGCAGGCGTTGTGGTCGTGGGGGCTGGGTGTGGCGACATCTGCGGGTTTCGGAGCGGTAGCGGTATGACCGAGACACGTTCTGTGGGCTTGCCGAGTTTGCCGACCGAGTTGGCGGCGGAGCCGGTGGTGTTGACGCCGCATCCGCTGCAGCGGTGTGGTGCTTTTGCGATCGCGGTGATGGCCGGGGTCGATCATCCGTGTGCCGTGGACGAGTCGAGTCTGGGCGGTGTGTGGAAGGAGATGACCGAGGACTTGGTGGGTGTGGCTGGTCTGCATGATGCCAAGCAGCCTGGGGGATTTTGGTTGTCGGTCAGCTACATGCTGTGGCCCAACAGCAAGATGAACACGACCAACCGCAAGAAGCTGACGCCGCAGCAGAGGGCGGAAGCCACGCGGGCGTGGCGGACTGTGCCTGAGGTTGGGGAATGGCCTGGGGCGCCGTGCGTGCTGTGCGGTCGGCAGGCGTGCGGATTCTTCGGCAAGGTCGACGTGCCGTTGGCCGGGTCGGTGGAATACCTCAACACCACCGTGCCCGGCCATGGCGGTGTCGCGCTGTGCGTGGGGTGTTTGGCGAGCTTCTACGCTCTTCCGTACGGTTGCCTGGTCCATAGCGGACGGTTGTCGGTGGTGCACAGCTGGGATGAGGAGTTCCTGGCTGCGGCCATCCGAAACCAGCTTGAGCACACGCGTAGGCAGGCGTCGTGGGGCGAGGCTCCCGTGCTTCCCGCGGGTGGATTTGAACGTGAGCAGCTGGTGGTGGATCTGCTTCGCCGGTATCGAGGCCGGAAGACGGTGACCTCAGGGGTATCGCTGCTGGTGTTCACCAACTCCAACAAGAAGCAGGAGTTTACCGAGCACTCGTTGAGCCAGTCCTTGATCAGCTGGCTGCGGACCACGGCGCTGTGGCCGCGCCGGGCTGCGGCGTGGTCGCAGCTGGAACGGGCGTGCGGCGGCCGCAAGGTGAGCGGACAGGCTCGCCTGGCCCGGTTGCTGGTCGCTGAGCCCCATCGCGTGCCGCGGACGATCGCCTCCACGGTGCACGAGGCCGTCGACGGAACAAAGCCACCGCGGATTCCCGCTGCGGCGGTGGGGTTGTACGAGTTGTTGTCGAGCTTTCTGTATGAGGTCATGAAGATGCCAGAGCAGCATGTGCACGAGATCGAGCAGCTGGGAGTACGCGCGGCTGAACTGATCATCGCGCAGTCCGAGCCGTTGAAGAAGTTCACGGTCGCCTACCGGCGTCCGGGTGATCTGCGGCGGTGGGTCAATGCTCAGTCGGTGGCGTGGTTGACGGCTGAGTTCGCCCGGCAGCGGGAGCCGTTCATCACGCCTCGCCAGCTCAAGCTGCTATTCGAGTTCAGCGATCAGGCGTGGCTGTACCGGAACTTGTTTTTCACGGCGGTGATCGCCGAACTGCACCGTCGTGGCTATGCCACCGATCCCGAGGACGCCGCGAGCGCCCGCAAGGGCATTGAAACCGAGGATGGAGAAGAACTGTGACTTTCCTGGCTGGCCTGCTGGTGATCGAGATCAAGGCGGGCGCACCGAACAACGGTCGCGGCGAGGACAACGTCGCGATGGTCAAGTCCACCCGGGTGGGCAGTCACACCTACCCGTATGTTTCGGCTCAGGCGCTGCGCAGGTGGTGGCGTGACAGCCTGCCCGTGGACGAGCCGCGGTCGCCGGTGTACCGCTCGGGGAAGGGCACGAACCAGCAGGCGTACACCGCCGGACGCGCCGACAAGTACCTTGACGATGACCTGTTCGGGTACATGATCGCCGTGAAGGACGACTCTTACAATCGTGACACAGTGTTGGCGGTGGGCACCGCGGTCGCGGTGGCACCGCGGGTGATCACGCGTGATTTCGGCACAATGAGCCGTGGTTTCGAGATCGGGGCGAACCCGGTTATCCACGAGCACCAGCACTACACCGCTGATGTGGCCAGCCCGGTGATGCTGGATCTGCCGCGGGTGGGGACCTTCGAGTACGAAGGCCGCGGCAACCGCCCGGATATGCCGCCGGAGGCGCTGGAGGAAGCCCGCGCGGCCGGCGCGGTGGAGGTGGAGTTCCGCGACACCAAGGCCATTCGGTTGCCGATGCCTGAGCGTCGGCGGCGGGTCGCCGTCTTGCTGCGCACCCTGGCGCAGCTGCGGGGAGGTGCCAAGCAGTCCCTGCACTACGGCGAGCGTTCACCCGCGTTGGTGGTGTTGGCGCCGACGAAGGGCGGCAACAACCCGTTCACTCGTGTCGTCACCCATGACGCAGGTGCCACGGTGGTGGACACCGCAGTGCTGCGGGAAGAGATCGCGGCCTGGTCTGACGAACTGGACGGGCCTGTGCTGCTGGGATGGGCCCCGGGGTTCCTGCGGGAGAACCGCTCTCTGGCTCGGGAGGAACTCGCCGATCTCATTGATGACGGCACGGTGCGCATGGAGCACCCGCGGGTGCTGCTGCGCGGCCTGGCCGAGGAGATCGAGTCCGGGGAGCACGACATGTGGTTCGAGGACGCTGCATGAGTCGCCGAGCGCTGGAGGTCACCGTCACCGCACCGGTGGCCTCCTTCCGCAACCCTCTGTATCCCTGGGAGCAGGTGGGGTTGCCGTGCCCGCCGCCGGCCACGGTCGGCGGGATGCTCGCCGCCGCGGTCGGCGGCTGGCACCGTGTCGACCCCGCTTTCGGTTTCGCGATGGCCTTCCGCGCCGAGGCATCGGGCATCGACGTGGAAACCTACCGTCCTCTGGCCAGAGGGGGCCGCAGAACCGAGGCCACACCGATGGACCGCCCCTACCTGTGGGGTGTGGAGCTGACCGTGTGGTTGCTGGAGGACTGCGAAAAGTGGTTCCGGGCGCTGCGACGCCCGGTCTGGCCTCTCAAGCTCGGCCGTAGCCAGGACCTAGCGGTTGCCCGCCCCAGGTTCGTCGACCTCGCAGAGACCCCGGGAACCCAGGGGCATGCTTTGGTGCCCGAGCAGATCAGCGCTGCGGGCACCCTGCTGCGGTTGCCGAGCGCGATCAGCCTCGACCGAGCCCGCACTCGCTGGGGCAGTTTCTGCTACGACGCCACCGGCAGCACCGACGCCCTGGCCAGTGGGCTGTCCACCGAGGACGGGCGGGCCGTGGTGCTGCTGGAGGAGGTCCACCCCACTCGCGCACAGGAGGGCGCATGAGCCACTCCGACGACGACAACGACGAGTCGACCACGGATGAGGTGGCATTCCTCGAGGTGTGGGCGAAAAGCCCCACCGAGGACAACCCGACAGCAGGTGGGGAGCCGCTGACCGTGCACAGCCGAGTGGCCCTGCGCGCCGCGATGGCCGTCGAGGATCGCGTCGGGATTGTGCCTGGCGTGCCGGGATGGTTCTGGCGCGCCGTGCTGCTGGCCGCACTCCTGCACGACTTTGGCAAGATCGACCCTGGTTTTCAACGCCAGATCCGCCACCCCGGCAGTCGGACCCACGCCTGGAGGCAACGCCATGAAGTGCTTTCCCTCGGCGCGGTGGGGCTCCTGCTGCCTGCGGAGCCTGCACAGCTGCGATGGTGGGTGGCCGCGGCGGTGGCCACCCACCATCGCCCGCTGCTGCACCCCAAGGAACCCGGGCGGGAGATCCTCGCACCGCACCTGCCCGGCGACGGCGAGCCTCTCCGCAGCCGCTTCACCGTCGCCGACGATCCCGCGGTGCTGCGCGGCCTGCTGGCATGGTTCGCCCGCCAAGCCCACGACCACGCCCTGCTCACCGGGACCCCCGATCTCACCAGGACCACGACCGCAGACGTCCTCGATGCCGTGGCCGCCCTCCTGGCGGAGCTGAACACGCACTGGGGGCTGGATCACCACGGTCACCCCGTGCGCACCAGCGACGGGCTGCCCCTGGTTTTGTTGCAGGGCGCGGTGACCCTGGCCGACCACCTCGCCTCCGCACACGGCGAACTGCTCACCGATCACCCCGTGAGCGGGTTTACCCACGATTTCCTCGCACGCCTGTCGCCGGCAGGCCACGTTCCTGGTGCCTGCACTGAGGAGGTGCTGGCAGAACACCAGAAACAGGCACGCGCAGCTCGGCGTCCACACTTGTTGCTGCGGGCGCCCACCGGCAGCGGCAAAACCGAGGCCGGGCTGATGTGGTCGGAGAACGCCATCGAAGAACTCTCGCTGCAGTGCGGTGGGCGTCCGCGAGTGTTCTATGTCCTTCCGTATCTGGCGTCGATCAACGCGATGGCCGACCGGCTGGCCCGCGTGTGCCGCGGCGAGGTCGGAGTCGTGCACTCCAAAGCCGGGGTGTACCATCTCCAGCACCTCGGAGAGGACACCGACCAGGCCCCGGCCCGGGCGTTGGAGGCCGTGGAGGCCAGCCGCCTGCACCGCGAGCTACTTCGGGTCACCACCCCTTACCAGTTGCTGCGCGCCGCGTTCGCCGGTGTCACCGACGCCGCCACGCTGGTGGACACCACGAACAGCGTGTTCCTCTTCGACGAGCTGCACGCTTACGAACCACGCCGACTCGGCATGATCCTGGCGATGGTGCGGCTGTGGGCGCAGCACCTCGGCGGCCGCATCGGGGTGCTCAGCGCGACCCTGCCCGACCGCTTCACCAGCCTGCTGGACGACACCCTCGGACAGAACACCCTGGAGCCGGTCGACGGATTCGCCACCAGCACGCTGCCACCACGCCACCTTCTGCGGCTCGGCCGGGACCACCTCACCGCACCCGAGACTGTCGATCGCATCGCCGCCGACCTCCAAGCCGGCCAGGCGGTGCTCGTGATCGCCAACAACGTCGCCGACGCCATCACCCTCTACGAGCAACTACGAAACTTCGCACCGGAACGAGGCGACTGCGAACGGGCCGCGTGGCTGTTGCACGCCCGGTTCGAACATCGTGACCGCGCCCGCATCGAACATGACATCACCACCTGGTTCGCCACCGCCGGCACCACATGCCGCCCGGGACTGCTGGTGGCGACCCAGGCAGCCGAGGTGTCACTGGACGTCGACCTGACCGTCCTGCACACCTCCGGCGCCCCACTGGAGCCCCTGCTGCAACGCTTCGGTCGCATCAACCGCCGTGGCCTGCGACCCCCGGAGTCGGTGTGGGTCTACCCGCCCGAGTACCGCACCAGCCGTGGGAACCAGATCCGCGCCGACGGCGTCTACGACGCCGAGCCCACCATGCAGACCTGGGAACTCCTGCAGCAGCACCACCCGCACACCCCGCTGGAGGAAGCCGACACCCAAGCCTGGCTGAACAAGCTCTACACCAGCACCTGGGGCGACAACTGGGAGAAGAAGGTATGCGCCTTCCGGGACGCCTTCACCCGCGACTTCCTCATCTTCGACCAGCCCTTCACCGACCGCACTCACCTGAAAAAGAAATTCTTCGAGCAGTTCGACGGGTTCGAAGCCATCCTCCACGACCGCGTCAACGACTACCAGATCGCGTTGCGGACCAGTGCGAAAAAGGCTGAGGGACGGCTGCTGGCCAGCCGATACCACATCCCGCTGCCCGACCACTGCCGCCGCCACGCCGAATTCCGCAAAGACCTCGGCATCCATGTCATCGACGGCCTCTACGACCCGACCACCGGCCTGACCGAGATCCTCGGCACCACCGACTACCAACCAGGAGAGATCCTGTGATCACCCGTGAGGACATCGGGGGAGTCCACATCAAATACCTCTACCACTGCCCCCGCCAACTCTGGCTGTACGCCCGCGGATTCCGCCCCGAACACCTCAACGAATCCGTCCAGCTCGGTACCGCCCTGCACGAAACCACCTACAGCCGCTACAGCCCCGTCGACCTCGGCGCCGCCCGCCTGGACCACTACGACGGCCAAGCCTGGGTCCACGAAATCAAACACTCCGCCCGCCCCACCGCAGCCGACCGCGCCCAAGCACGCCACTACTGCCACCAACTCACCCGCATCGGCGTCCCAGTCGAAGGCGCGATCCTGCACTACTACCAATCACGACGCACCCAGCGCCTGCCCTACACCCCCGAACAACACACCCACGCCGACAACGACATCGACCGCGCCGTCGAGGTCATCAACAGCCCCACCTCACCGCCCAGACCCGACCGCGCCCGCTGCCACGGATGCTCCTACCGCGACTACTGCTGGAACTCCTGACATGACCACCACCGCCCGCACCTACTGGCTGACCAGCCCCTGCCGAATCCGCCGCAAGGACAACAGCCTGCGCATCGAACGCGACGGCCACGAGCCCACCTACATTCCCATCACCGACGTCCGCGACATCATCGCCGCCGCCGAAGTGGACCTCAACACCTCCATTATCAGCTTGCTCAACCAACACCGCGTCAACATCCACTTCCTTAGCTACTACGGCGACTACGCCGGTAGTCTCCTGCCCGCCGACACCGCCACCTCCAGCCAAACCGTCCTCGGCCAAACCCGACTCGCCACCGACCACGACACCGCCCGACGCATCGCTGCCTCCATCGTGGACTCCGCCGCCTTCAACACCCGCTGGAGCATCGACCGCCGCCTGCTCACCCAGCCCTACCACACCCTCAAAACCACCCTGAAAACCGCAACCAGCCGCAACCAAATCATGGCCGCCGAAGGCAACTTCCGCCGCAGTGCCTGGGAAGCACTCGACACCAAACTCCCCGACTGGCTCCAACTCGCCGGCCGCCACCGCCGCCCACCAGCCAACGCCGGCAACGCCGTCATCAGCTACGCCAACGGACTCGTCTACGCCCGCGTCCTCACCGCCCTACGCCTCACACCTCTGCACACCGGTGTCGCGTTCCTACACAGCACCCTCGAACGCCACCGGCACTCACTCGCACTCGACATCGCCGAACTGTTCAAACCACTATTCGCCGAACGCATCCTGCTCAGGCTCGCCGGCCGCAACCAACTCAAACCCCACCACTTCGACACCAACACCGGCCACGCCACGCTCACCGAGCCCGGACGCAAACTCCTCATCACGACCATTCGCGACGACCTCGCCACCACTGTCAAACACCGAGGACTCGGCCGGAACGTCACCTACGACGAACTCATCTACCTCGACGCACTCGCCCTCACCCGACACTGCCTCGAAAACGAGCCCTACAAACCTTTCCGGGCCTGGTGGTGAACCAGCGATGTACACCATCCTCGTCTACGACACCGCCACCGAACGCAACGCCGCCATCCTCCGAACCTGCCGAAAATACCTACACCACATGCAAAACAGCGTCTTCGAAGGACAACTCAGCCCAGCACAACTCGTCCGACTCGAACACGAAATACGACACCACGCCGACCCCCAATACGACCACATCCTCGTCTACACCTTCCCACCCGGCACCACACCCCACCGCCAAGCCTGGGCCAAACCCGACGACCGCCCCCACAACATCCTCTGAGCCCAACCTCAGAATCCCACCCACACCAACCGCAAAACCACCCAACCGCCGCACACACCCGTACCTTGACAACATCAAAACCATCCACCACCAGCCGCTTTACCCTCCGCGGGCGCCCATCGCCCCTACGAGGGGTTGCAACGGTATGCCGCAACTTGGCGTGGCCGGGCCCAAACAGGTAGCGCACCAGCATGGCCATCACCCCAAGGAGGGGTCGCAACGCGCATGCAAGCGTACTGCGGCACGAGGTGGAGTGCCGCATCGGCCCCGGCGAGGGGCCGCAACGTATGGACGAGCCAGAGGACGTCGAGCACCGGGAGTCCTATCGCCTCCAGGAGGGGCGCAACGAAGGTGCGTCGTGGCATCTGCGGTGGAGCGAGACGGTGCCATCACGACTACGAGTTTGAACTCACGCGGCTGTTCGCGATCGATCAGGATCGGCGGCGTCCAGGTTTACTAGGGCGAGAGCGACCGAGGGACAGGCGGTCCAGTTAACCGCGGCGATCACGGTTGGCCCCGTTCGGAGTCGATGACCAGCGTGGTGGGGTGCTTCCCGACTTCCCGAAGTACAGCGGCCACCCGATCCAGACGAGCCGCCAGCCGCCCCGAACAGTGGTCGAGGTTCGGCCGGGCCCCCGGCCGACCTCCCGTTGGTACGCCCTCGGGGTGTAGGCGCCGTTGCGGTACAGCCGCTCATGTAGCGGTAGCAAGTCGGGGCATTCGCGGCTGAGCCAGGCGGCGTGGTAACCACTCCCGCGCCCACGACTGCAGGTGCAGCACCAAGGGCGTAATGCCCGCAGCCACAGGCCGCGACCAGCTCCCGCACCGTGGTATCGATCTGCTCCAGGCCATCGCTGAGTCTCGGCAAGATCCTGAACTGCCGAATGCCGGGTCGGCCCCAACTTAGCCTCGATTCACCGATGGTTCTTTCTTACGGTGGTAGCGGCGATGGCCGCGGTCTTCCGCGTTTCCATGGAGGAAGAGCAAGTTCGCTCGAATGTTGGTGGACTTCTTATGCTGTAGGCGCTTGCGGTGGCACGTCGCGAACTCTTGTGACGACGTACTCTGTATTGCCTCATGGCTGCGGAGGAGGATCGGAGTTCTTCTGTCGGTAACGACACATCCCAAGGACGGTGCCGATACCCGCAAGCCACGGGATCATCGACGAAAAGCTGCCATGAACGAGGATCACGGTTAGCAGCACCGGTAGCAGTGCCCCGAGGACGAGAACCACTGAGCGACAAGTGGCCCCCCGGTCTCCCTGCGCCCTGTAGAGCAGCATCCAGATAGGACTATGTGGTGGTTGAGCTTTCGTTTCCTCCTGCTCAGGCGGGTTGGGTGGGGTGTCCCGTGGTGCCACGTTACCTTGCCTACGTTCCGTTCAGCCGACTTTGCGAGGCCGGTCAGAGTCCACTTCGTCGACGATCCGGGGACTGAATGAGCCGCCGCACTCCAGTCATACCTGCCTCCGGCGAGCATGCGGGGAGAATCCTCGGAGATGTGCGGTCAGCGGTGGTCCAGAGGCGACGAGCGTTGTTGGGCCTGCGGCTCGACCGGTTGCCGCTCTCATGTGGCGTGACAGTTGGTCGCAATCGCCGAAATGAGTGAGCAACCGGACGTCGAGTGGAGCCGTCTAAGCCCGTTTCGAGCCGTGCCAACACGGGGTGCACATCCGGCCGGCAGTGTTCGAACGAGTGTGCATCATGCGATGGTGTGGGTCTGATCGCCATGGCGGCAGCGAGCATGGCCTCGACAATGTCGGTCACGAAGGTGAAATCGCGATGTTGATCATCATTCCTGTACGGCCTGACCGGACGAACGGTCAGCTTGGCGTCAAGCACTCGCCCGATCAGCATATCGGGCCGTTGGCATTGCCCGTATGCGGTGAAGTATCGCAACGCTGCAACCGTTGTTCGGGAATCAGCGGTCGAGCGTAGGCCAATGCCAAGGCTCGGCAGGCAGCTTGGTCACTCCGTACGGGGATATCGAGGCCGTCGGAGCGCATTCGTTCGTCGGCCAGCCATCGGTCCTCCCGTACACACTGGACGACGTGGCGATGACCACCCGTGGATTCCCAAACGCACTGCTGGGTCCATGATGCGCTGGGGTCGCAATGATGCTGCACGCAACGTACATCGGGAATCGGTCGCACGAAGGACGCGCACCCGGCTCGCCGGCGATGTGGAAGATCATCTCGGCCTCGGCGGGCAGGTTGTCCAGTGGACAGTCGAGCAGTCCGCGCGCTCGAACCGGAAGCGGGGACCTGCGAAGACTGAGGCGAGGTTCTCATCGGCACTAGGGCACACGGCGCGTCGATCGATGCCCAGCAACTGCAACGTCACGTTCCAGCAGGCGCTCGATCAGGTGCCCGCTGGTGAACCCTGCGGTGCCTGTAACCACAACACGGCGTGGACGTCCCAGGTCGAGTTCTCGGTGCCCAACAGGTCGTCGAGTTCGCCCAGCGTGATTTCCAAGGCGTTGGCCAGCCGGCGACGCTGCGATGGGTGCAGCTGCCCACCACGCTCCCACCGAACGACCGTCGAGGGTCCACCCCCACGAGCTCGGCAAAGGGACTCCTGCGTACGCCCAACAGCTCTTCTTCAGGCCACCAGCCCCTCGCGCCGCTTACTCACCGCTCTCCCTCGATCCCCAAGTGCGTACCCTACCGACTTCCTCTCAGGACAAGGCCCCCGACGCAACACCCGTGCCACAATGGGCCGGACGATCAGCGGCGGGTGTCGGCCGCGGTCAGGCCAGGCGCAGCTGGCGGCGTAGAGTGCGGCGCGGCGGTTCGGCTGGAGTGTTGCGGCGGCTGATGCTGGCGGTCGGCGTCGGTCGGGCGGCGGCGGGTTGGTCACGAGGTCACCTCCACTACAGATGCATTGAGCAGCGGCCGAGCGCGACCATGCTGGCGGTGTGCCGGACTATCCGCCTCGATCACGCCCGGCCGGGTCGACGAGAACACATTTGATGCCGACTGTCCCGAGGGGGCTTTTGTTTCGGAGTTCAGGGGTGTCACCAGCGCACAACGTGGCACAATCGTGGAGGCAGCTATGAACTCACTGTCGGTCATTCCGAACCCGCTGGTTGGCGGGATGGATCTGAGTCGACTCATCGCACGCGTTCACCCGAAGCCCAGAGGAGGCGGAGGACCCGCGACGGCGCTGAGTTGTGGTCGGTGATCCGCCCGCGCGTGGGCTCCTGGCCGATCGATCTCGATGTCATGTGGCTGACTCTGGTCGCGGAGAAGATCGTTACCTCTCTCGGCCCACAAATACTGGCGGCTGGTGCGAATCTGGGTGCTCGTTGTGTTCTTTACCAGGGAGGCACGAGTGGGTCGCGTCCAAGCTGGGTGGAGGCGTGAGGTTTATCTACGAACCTGCGAACTTCATTCGGTGTCAGCAGCACGATATACCTCGCCGTAACCCATTTCCCAGTAGCAATTTCCGGTCGTTGTGCGTCCAGATATGGATGCGAAGACAAGTATTGAATGGTCAGATTGCTTCGTTCTTCGAGCTACGTGGAGGTCTCCAATGTCTCACGCGAAATCACAACGTAATGTCTCGATCCGGTCATGCATCGACGACAGTGCCCGGCCGGCTTCGCGATCCATCCGCCTGTACACGCCCGCCGAGGCGGCGAAACAGCTTGCCGTCAAGGAATCCTGGCTCCGCCGCAAGGCCAGCGGACGCACCATTCCGTGTACCTTCCTCGGCAAGCATCTCCGCTTTTCTGACGACGACCTCCGCGAGATCATCCGCCAGGCCCAGTCGCCCGTCACGCACCGCTGAAACACAGACATCGCCACACCCTGGTCGACTCCGATCCTACTTTCGCCTGCCCGGCATAACGCTAATGGCGATCTGAACACAGTTCGCTTGCTCTCTTCCTTCCGGGGAGCGTGGATATGGCCGTGCCGATTTTCGGTGCGGCCATATCCACGGCTTTTATGAAAGAGAATCATCATGGCATGGGTAGAAAGGCGCGGAGACGGATTCCGTGTCCGCTATAGCTTGAACGACGGAACAATCTTCACGGAAAACGGGTTCACCACCCGGCAAGAGGCGGACAACCGCGCGGCTGACGTGGAGTCAGACCAGCGACGTCGGCAGTTCACCGACCCTCGGCTCGCGCAGACCACGATCGACGAGTGGATTCGCGCCTAGTCGGACGCGCACCGCGTCTCCGACGTCACTTGGGCGACCTACGACTCCCACATCCGTAATCACATTCTGCCCCGCTGGTCCGGCACGGCTCTGGGCGACGTCGCGCGCATCGCGGTTAAGGGATGGGTGAACAAGACACTGCGTCCGAACTTGGCCGACAAAAGTGTCCAGGACATCCTCGTGTTGTTCTCGATGATCCTCGGAGAAGCTGTGGACGAGGGGTTGATCGGCGCGAATCCGTGCCGGAAACTGCGGATCAGCTTCACCGACCGCCCCGAACGGCCCCACGCCACCGCCGACGAAGTCGGAGCGCTGGCCGGACGCATGCCACCGGATGCCGGGCTGATGACCATCACCGACGCCTACACCGGCCTGCGGTGGGGCGAGCTGGCCGGGCTGCAGTGGATCCGCACCTACCTCGACGACGACCCGCGCATCGAGATCGACCCGAAGTTCGGTGCCCTGCACGAGATCGCGGGTCGCCTCGAACTCGGCCCGCCGAAGACCCCGGCCAGCGCCCGCACCGTGCACCTGCCGCCGTTCCTCGCCGATCTCCTCGCAGAGCACCGGGAGCGCAACCCTGACGCGCGGTTTGTGTTCACCGGGGCCCATGGGGGCCTGCACCGCCGGTCCAACTTCCGCCGTCGGGTCTGGCTGCCCGCCCTCGCCGGGGACAAGGAACGGGGATGGGCGCCGCTCAACCAGGAGATGCATTTCCATGATCTTCGCCACACCCATGAGACGTGGCTGGTCGAAGACAACGTCCCGCGCATCCTGCGACTGGTGCGCCTCGGGCACAAGCGCAAGGACACAGACGACCTCTACTCGCACGTCACGGACGCGATGGTCGAGGAGATGCTCGCCGCCCTGCAACGGCGATGGGAGCAGGACGGTGGATGGACGTGGGACGACAGTCAGGATTTGAGGCGGGAAGCGGCGTGACCACTTCGGATACTAGTGTGTGGTCAGCACACCGTGCTCCCATTCTGCTCCCCAAAACGATCAGTGGCCTGCCCATGAAGATCACGGACAGGCCACCTGACCAGGCAAAAAAAGCTGTGGGCGATACTGGGATCGAACCAGTGACCTCTTCGGTGTGAACGAAGCGCTCTCCCGCTGAGCTAATCGCCCTTGTTCTGTTGTTCCGCCGCCGTCCCCCGGCGACGAGAAGAACAATACACGATCGTTTTCAGGGCCCGAACAGGGGGGAGGCCAACCACGTCCAGCGCAGCCCGAGCCAGCCGCCCAGGGTGCTGAAGATCCCGAGCAACCACAGCGTGACCAGCACGATCAGGCAGGTGCCGGTCATGACGACGAGCTTGGTGGCGAGGTGTTGGCGGCCCAGCCACCGGACCCAGCGCTGGTAGTGGTGCCTGGTGAAGGTGTTGACCCGGTGGGCCCAGTGGAACTCGGTGGCGAGGATGCCGAGGCCGGCGAAGACGACGAGCCAGCCGGGGCCTGGGTAGGGGATCATCAGGATGCCGGCGATGAGCACGAGGGTGCCGAAGACGCCGAGCACGACGCGGTAGGTGGTGTTCAGCCCGGGTTTGCTGCGGATGCGTTCGCGGACCGCGTGGAGCTTCTCCCGCATGGCGTGCAGCCTGGGGTGGCGGGGTGCTTGCTGGTCGTCGATGGCGGGCTCCATGGTGCTGCGGGATCCCGGTTCTGCTGTGTTGCTCAGGGCTCTCCACCTGCCGGTTGCGGAGGGTTTGCGGGTTCGGCCACCGCGGTGGTCGCTGCGCTGCGCCGTTCCGGGGACCGGTTCGGGGGTCAGAATACGGCGCATAACGGGCTGCGGTCGTGCCGTGGGCCGCTGCGTCGTGCGGGGCGTTGTCAAGGCGGCGGTCGGGTGTCTCGGGTTGCGTCGACCCGCGCAAGTGTGACGGGGATCATGGTCGTTTCGTCGCGGTGCCGGGTCCTTGGACTCTGTCGTCGCTTTTCGATCCTGGTCACAGTGTGACACTGCTCTCGCTTGAGTGTTCGGGTGCACGCGTGGCCGGTCACGGAGCCGGTCCAGGCCATTAGTCCAATCCGGGGAAATGTAGTGGTAAGCATCTCATCGCCGCCGTTCGCGGTCGGGGTCCTCGCGTGGCCGATCGCTTATTGTTGGGTGGACGTCAGGCGAGGTCGGCGACGCGGCAAACCCGGTGGTCAGCCGGGCGCGGAGGTGGCCTCTGCCGGGCGGGGGCGACGGATCGCCGGGCTGTGAGCGCACCGGATCGACCGATTACGGACCGTATTGATCCTCGGTTACTCAACGGTGTCGGCCTGTGATCCAGGGCCCTCGGCCAGGCTCCTCCGCAGTGGATCTTCTTCCAGTGCGGACAACGGATCTGGCTCGTCTCGCAAGTCGACGACCGGTCTGTTGCGGTTCGGCCACCGGGGGCCATCCGGGCACGCTCAGCAACCAATTGATTGCCCAGCGAAGTGGGGCCTGCCCCGTATGGGTGATCTATCGAGGAGTTGCGAGCGTGGCGGCATGAAGAGGCGTCACAACTGTGTTGCTCGGTCGATATGGGGACCAAGCGGGAGCAGGAAGGGGAGGGCTATGCGTACCGATCACGTGACACTACGTTCGACCGCTGTGTTCGATCTGTTGGCTCCGCAGGCGCCTGCCGTGCCGGTCCAGGTGGAGCTGCGCTACGACACGCGGGACCCGTACGCGGTGGTGGCCGCGTTCCGCACCGGCCGCGCCGGCTGGGTCGAGTGGGTCTTCGCCCGCGACCTGCTGGCTGACGGTCTCATCGCGCACGCCGGTGAGGGCGACGTGACCATCCGGCCCGCGGTGGACAACCCGGAGGTCGTGGTGATCGAGCTGAGCTCGCCGTCCGGGCACGCGGTGTTCGAGGCATCCGCGCAGGAGCTGGCCGACTTCCTGGACCGCACCTACGACGTGGTGGTCCCGGGCAACGAGAACCTGTGGGTCGACGTCGACGAGGCGCTCACCAGGCTGCTGCCGCACGACCTGGGCTGACCAGGGCGAACATGGCTTGACACGGCACGCGCCGGGCGATGTGGCACCCCCCTTTGATCGGCTTCCGGGGTGTGGTCTAGAGTTCACTGTGCAACGCGGCGGACGGGCCCGGCGGATCCCGGGCTTCAGAGTCGCAGGCAGGCGGACGTAGCGCAGTTGGTAGCGCATCACCTTGCCAAGGTGAGGGTCGCGGGTTCGAGTCCCGTCGTCCGCTCTGGGATTCTCTGGCGTTCCAACCGGCCTCGGTGTGGATGCGGAGTTCGGCGGAGTGGCCGAGTGGCTTAGGCAAGGGCCTGCAAAGCCCTGTACGCGGGTTCGATTCCCGCCTCCGCCTCGCGCGATTAGCTCAGTGGGAGAGCGCTACCTTGACACGGTAGAGGTCACTGGTTCAATCCCAGTATCGCGCACCAGTTCTTTCCGCAGGTCAGCGGCTCTGCTCCGCCATGGGGCGGGCTCGCTGTCAGCTCGCGGATGGCGATGACATGGCGATGCGATCGTGAACAGGCTCGCTACCGCCGGTACGAGGATGTGTTGTTCCATCTCCGGGGCCACGTGGTCGTAGACCCGGGTGATGCCTTTCCTCTTCTGTCCGAGCCGAGCGCGGCGTGCCACCTTGGGCATCCCGTCCTCGGTCAGCCAGGTGCTGTGGGTGTTGCCTCCTTCGTGGAAGCGAACGCCCTCGTCGGCAGCAGCCCGGCGAGGGCACCCTGGGAGTGACCAACTGCGTGCCTTCGTGAGTGTTCACACGGTGATGGTGGGCTGGGCGTGCCGACGAGGGCGTTCCTTGGGTGGACCTAGCGTGCCAGCCATCCGCCGTCGACGGTCAGGACACTGCCGGTGACGTAGTTGGAGGCGGAGGAAGCAAGGTAGACGACGGCCCCGGCGAGGTCGTCGGCGTTGCCCCAGCGGTTGGCCGGCATCCTGTCACGCATCGCCTCGTACCTGGTCGAGTCCTGCCGGTGTGCCGCGGTGAAGTCCGTCAGCATGTAGCCCGGCGCGATGGCGTTGACGCGCACGCCGTGCGCGGTCCACTCGTTGGCCAGCGCCCGGGTGAGGCCCAGCAGCCCGTGCTTGGCGGCCGCGTACGCCGGAACCTCGACTCCGCCCTGGAAGCTGTTGATCGACGCTATGTTGATCACGCTCCCCGATGTGCCGGTGTCCGTGAGTGCGCGAGCGAAAGCCTGGGCCAGCATGAACGGGGTGGTCAGGTTCAGGTCGATCACTGCGTGCCAGTCTTCGGCACTGGTGTGCAATGCCGGACCGCGCCGGATCGTGCCCGCGTTGTTGACGAGCACGGTGGTGTTCGGCGCCGCGCTCAGCGCCCGGCTGATCAGCTCCTGGGCGGTCGAGGGACTCAGCGACCGCAGGTCGGCCTGATGCGCGTGGCAGAGCACTCCGCGCGACTCGACGTCCCTCGCCAGGTCGGCGAGCGGTGCGACGTCGAGGGCCACGATGTCGGAGCCGGCTTCCGCGAGTGCGAGTGCCATCGCTCTGCCGAGCCCTCGGGCCGCACCCGTCACGATGGCGGCGCGTCCGTGCAACCGGAAGAGGTCCAACGAGCTGGTCGATTGGTGTTCGCGTGTTGGCATCGGTCAGCTGCTCCCGAGCTTGTTGATCGTTCTGTCGTGGCGCAGGGAGGATCCGGCTGTCTCCTTGGCGGCGACGGCGGCGACCAGAGTGATCACTGCGGCGATCGCGAGATAGATGCTGACCGCGGTGGTGTTGCGCTCATCAACGGTTCCGAGCAGGGCAACCGAGATCATCGGAGCGAGGCCGCCCGCGAATACCGATGCCAGCTGATATCCCAGCGAGGCACCGCTGTAGCGGACGGTCGTGCCGAACAACTCGGAGAACAGAGCCGCCTGGGGTGCGTACATGAAGGTCGTGAAGCTCAGACCGATCACGATGGCGAGCGTGATCATCAGCTGGTCGCCGGTGTCGACCATCGGGAAGAACACGAAGCCCCAGATTCCGGTGCCGATCGCGCCGATGAGGTAGAGCGGGCGGCGTCCGACCCGGTCCGACAGCCCCCCGATGACGGGGGTCAGGACGAGCTGGGCCGCGGAGCCTGCCAGGACGCCGACGATGGCCACGGATTTGGGCATGTGCAGGTAGGTCACCAGGTAGGTGAGCACCACGATCGAGAACATGTAGTAGCCGATGTTCTCGGTCATGCGCAGTCCCATCGCGATCAGCACCTCGCGGGGGTAGTTGCGGATGACCTGCAGCAGCGGAGCGCGCTTGTCGGGTTCGGCTTCGCGAACGGCCTTGGCCTCGGCGAAGACCGGGGATTCCTCGATACTCAGCCGGACCCACATGCCGATGAGCACCAGCAGTGCGCTGAGCAGGAACGGGATTCTCCATCCCCAGACCTGGAAGTCCTGGTCGCTCTGCACTGCTGCGAGCACCCACAGCACGGCCGCCGACAGCAGGTTGCCCGCCGGAACACCGGCTTGGGGCCAGGAGGACCAGAACCCGCGCCGGGCGTCGTCGCCGTGCTCGGCGGCCATGAGCACGGCGCCGCCCCACTCGCCGCCGACCGCGAATCCTTGCAGCATGCGGCAGGTCAGCAGCAACAGGGGAGCGGCGATGCCGACGGTGGCGTGGGTGGGCAGGAGTCCGATGGCGAAGGTCGCGGCGCCCATCAGCAGCAGGCTGACGACCAGCATGGTCTTGCGGCCGAGCCTGTCGCCGAAGTGTCCGAAGATGATGCCGCCCAACGGGCGGGCGACGAATCCGATGGCGTAGGTGCCGAAAGCGAGCATGGTCGCCGCCGCGGGCTCGGATTCGGGGAAGAACAGCGGTCCGAACACCAGCGCGGCGGCGGATCCGTAGAGGAAGAAGTCGTACCACTCGATCGAGGTGCCGATCAGGCTCGCGAACACGACCTTTCCGATCGATGTCCGCGACGGAGCGCGCGTGGCGGTTGTGGTGCTGGCCATGGTGTTTCCTCCTTGAAACGCCGGCCGATCGTGAGGAAATGAATGGGGACGTGCGGAATGCTTCGGGTGTGCCTGCCAGGTCAGGGAACGAGAGCTGCTTTGAAGACCTCCGCGGCTGCGGCTGCGTGCAGCGCTCTGTCGGCATCTGTGAGCGGAAAGGTCGTGACCAGGCAGGACCACGGATCCGGGTTGGCCGCCAGGGTGGTCAGGGCGTCGCGGTAGTCCTCCGCCAGCGAGCCGTAGCTGCCCTGCAACCGGATCTCGGCGCGGGTCAGCACGTTCACGTCCGGGTCGGTGGCACCGCCGAACAGCGCCGGAACCACGACCGTGCCGCCGGCCCGGATCCGGTGCAGTGCCGCCTGGAGCGCCTGGGACGAGCCCGATGCCTCGACCCACCCGCTGGGACGGGTTCCGGTGTCCTCTCCGGCGACGCGGGTCCGCAGTCCCAGCGAGGCCGCGACCGCCAGGCGCCGGTGCCGGTCTCGTTCGGCGCCCACGAGCACGACGCGGTGCCCGCGCTGGCGGAGCAGCAAGGCGATCATCAGGCCGATCGGGCCTGGTCCGCTGACAACCGCGTCGTGGGCCGCGTCGGCGCGCTCCAGGTGCCTGACCGCGCGGTGTGCCACCGAGAGCGGCTCGGTGAGCACCAGCGTGCTGGCGGGCAGGTCGACGTCGACCGGAACGAGCCGCCGTTCGTCGATAACGAAGAACTCCGCCGCCGCACCGTCGAAGGACAACCCGAGCACCGTCCGGTCCGGGCAGAGCTGCCGGAGACCTTCGTGGCAGGTCGGGCAGTCCCCGCAGCCGTCGATGGACACGGGCACGACACGGCGGCCGACCCATGCCCGGTCCGCACCGGGGCCGACGGCCACCACCTCGCCGATCGCCTCGTGCCCCAACGTCACCGGTGCTCGCACCCAGTCGTAACCCGCGTCCTGGCGCCAGGCGTGGACGTCACTGCCGCACAGCCCGCATGCCTCGGTGCGGACCAGAACGTGCCCGGCCGGCGGTCGGGGGATTTCCCGACCGCCGATGCCTGCGTCCCCAGGGACGTTGCCGCGCTTGACCAGCGCGCTCATCGTCCCGTTCGACGAGGTGGCACCCGTGGGCTCAGCGGATGAACTGGTCGACATAGTCCGCGCCGAGACCGACGGCCGCATAGTGCTTGCGCGCGGCTTCGAGCTTGGTGAACACGTCCTCGACACCGACCGGGTTGCCGTCGGGGTCAACGTAGATGTAGGCGCCGGTGACGTGGAACAGCGTCACCATCTCCTCCACCCCGTCGGGCACATGGAGGGTGTGGATGTCGCCCGGGGGCTCGAAGGCGTAGCTGCCTTCCTCGGCCCACCAGTCGTGCTCCAGGTAGTGCCAGCGGCCCTTGAGCGTCGTCGCGTGCACCGGTCCCGCGTGCCGGTGGCGGGACAGGATGCCCGTCTTGCGGACCCGGAGGATGTTGACGAAGTAGCCCTGGCTCACCGACAGCAGCAGTGGCCGGAACGTCACGTCCGGGGCCTGCGGAACCCACAACCGCTCATCGCAGTCCAGGTCGAGCGCCTGCGGAATCACCAGGTCCTCGAGCATGCCGTAGGGCTGCTCGCCGCGGTAGGGCACTTCGGCGTCGTACTGGGGTCGTTCTGGGGTCGTGCTCATTCACTCCTCCTCGAAACGTCCGGTGCGACCGGCGTTGGTGTGTTGCGGAGAAGTGATACGTCCGTTGCGGGGGTCGTGGCGGGGAAGCGCCCAAACGTCCCACGAGGCGGTGCAAAACTGTCCGCATCGTGGTAACAAGAAGGTCAGGCTCCGGTTCTGGCAGGCTCTGGTGACCGAGACCGCGCCGCCCGCGGGGTGCTGAGTTCGCCGATCTGCTGCGCCGCTCGTCGCACCGCCTCCACCAGGCCCGGCTGGCGGTCCTTGTTCAGGATCTCTTCGGGCGAGCCGGCGATCGACACGGCCGCGAGGCATCGGCCGTCGGATGCCCAGATCGGTGCGCCGATCGCGGCGATGCCGATGGTGTTGTCCTCGGAGCTGACCGCGAACCCGGTGGAGCGCACCCTGCGCACCAGGGCCTCGATGTCGGCCAGGCGCCGGGGAGTCCGCTGGGTGAAAACTTCGGCCTCGCCCCCGCGCTCCAGCACGTGTGCGCGCCAGCGCTGGTAGAGCGCCTCGCCGCCGAAGGCGAGCAGCACCCGCGCCCCGGCTCCCGCGTGCAGTGGCAGGGAGCCGCCGAACTGGAGCCCGAAGCTGAGCAGCTCACGCCCGTCGATGCGCTCCACGCACACGGCCCGCAGACCGCGCAGAACGTGGAGGTAGACCGTCAGGCCGGTCTCGTTCCGCAAGGTCCGCAGGACGGGTGCTGCGAGGCGGTGCTCGATGCCGGCCTCGACCGCCGCCCGCCCGAGCTGCATGAGCGTGAGCCCCAGCGCGTAACGACCGCGTTTGCCCGTCTCCTCGACCCAGCCCATCCCCTGCAAGGTCGCCAGCAGGCGGTAGATCGTGGTCCGCGGCTCACCGGTCTCCTCGGCGAGCTGCACCACGGTCTGCGGCCCTCGGTACGCCAGCGCTTCCATGAGTGCGCCAGCCTTCTCAATGACGCGGACACCGCCGGTGGACGACCCCATGCTCGTGTCCTTCCTGGCTGAGACGGACCACAAGTTACCACGATGCGGACATGCCTGAAACGGTTCGGGGTTCCGGGGTCGCGTACTGTGGTTGGTTGATCACGGTGGTGGGTCTTGGGGCGCATCGGGAGCTGGGATGAGCCGACTGGGGCGTGCGGACGAAGGCGAGCCTGTGCAGGCGCGCAACGAGCTGTCGGGCACGGTCAACGGTCCTTCGGTTCAGGTCGGTCAACTCCACGGTGACGTGCACGTCGGGGTAACGCCGCTGGCGGAGGTGGTGCCGCACGAGGTTCCGGTTCCGCTGGGCGGGTTCGTCAACCGGGCGCGGGAGTTGGCCCGGGCCGGGGAACTGCTCGATCCGGGGGCCGGTCTGGTGCGGATCGCGGTGTTCACCGGCCTTCCCGGGGTGGGCAAGACCGCGACGGTGCAGCGCGCCGTTGCCAACACCCGTGGTTGCTATCCCGGTGGCGAGCTGTACGTGGATTTCGCGCGGTTGCGGGACGGCGGTGGGACCGCGGTCAACGACGGGTTGGCCGACTGCCTGCGTGCGCTCGGGGTGCACGACAAGGTGATGCCGCCGACCCTGGCGGGCCGGGCGAACCTGTACCGGACGCGGACCAGGGGCCGACCGGTGCTGGTGGTGCTCGACGACGTGACCGAACCCGCGGAGGTGGCGCCGTTCGTGCCGTCCGCGGCGGGGAGCGCGGTGCTCGTGACGAGCAATCGCCAGCTGAGCGAACTGGTGCTGGACGAAGCCGCGGTCGTGCCGGTGGAGCCGCTGTCGGACGAGTCCGGCGTCGAGCTGCTCACCGCGCTGTGCGGAGAGCACCGCACCGCGGCGGAGCCGGAGGCGATGCGGGAGCTGGCCGCGTTGTGCGGTGGGCTGCCGATCGCGTTGCGGACCGCAGCAGCCCGGTTGCGCAGCCATCCCAGCCTGTCCGTGGCTGATCTGATTGCCGAAATCACCGCTGAGGACAGCGGTCTGGCACCGTTCGATTTCTCCGGCGCGGCGCGGGTGGCGTCGGTGTTCACGGCGTGCTACCGGGAGCTGCCCGCTCCGGCAGCGCGCCTCTACCGGGCGCTGGGCCTGTTCCCCGGCGCTGACTTCGACTCGGACCTGGTGGTGGCCCTGGGCGGCGGCGCGCCCGCTGACGAGCGGCGCGCGCTCGGTGCGCTGCTGGAGGCGAACCTGGTCACCGACCAGGGCGAAGGGCGGTATCGCTTGCACGGCCTCGTCCGCCGCCACGCGCGGGGCTGCGCCGACCAGGACGACCCGACCGGCCAGGTGCGCCGGGCGGTACTGCGGAGTGTGGTGGACTTCTTCCTGCGTCGGGCCGCGTTCGCCGACCTGGCGGTCATGGGGGAGGGGCGGCTGCGGATCACCCCGCACGAGGAGTTGCTGGGCGACGAACCCAGTCCGTTCCGCGGTGACACCGCCAAGGTGGCGGCCCTGCGCTGGTTGGACGTCGAGCGGCCGAATCTGATGGCGGTGCTGCGGACCGCGCTCGACGAGGGGTGGTACCGGGCGGCGTGGCAGTTGTCCGAGGCGATGACCGCGCTGTTCGTGAATCGCCGCTACCTGGAGGACTGGGTCGAGTCGGCCAGGATCGGGGTGTGGGCGGCACGGCTGGACGAGAGGCCGGCGGCGGTGGCCCGGTTGCGGAGTTTCGTCTCCCGTGCCTACACCGATCTCGGGGACCTGGTCGAGGCGCGGGCAGCGTTGGACGAGTCGCTGCCGATCGCCGAGGCATCGGGCAACGCGCGCCTGGTCGCGTCGGTGTGGGAGCTGATCGGCCGCCTCCACGACGAGCACGCCCGGGTGGAGTCCGACGAGGTGCGCCGTGCGGAGGCGATCTCGGCGTACCGACGCGCTCTGGAGCTGTTCGCCGCGGCCGACGACGACCGCGGGGGCGCGTTCGTGACGTTCTTCCTGGGGTGCAGCCAGCTCGGGCAGGGGCGGGCGCCGGAGGCGCTGGCGACGCTGGAGCGTGCTCTGGACCTCATCCGCGCGGTGCCCGATCAGCGGATGGCGGGTCGTGCCCTGACCGCGATCGGCTCGGCCTACCACGCGCTGGGGGATGATGAGCGAGCCGTTACCGCGTTGCGCCAGGCGATCGAGCAGCTGCATGCCGGGCAGGACTACTACTACGAAGCGCAGGCCCGCGAAGAACTGGCCAAGGTCGCCGCGCACCAGGGAAATCGCGCGCTGCAGCGGGAAAACCTGCAGCGAGCACTGGACATCCACGCGAGGTTCGGCAGTCCGCGCGTTGCGGAACTGCACGACGCCCTCGCCGCTCTCGGCTAGCTCACCACACCCAGTCGTACTCGCGTCGTGGTCCGACCCGTGTGCACGGTGAGGATCCGATCAGCGACGCTGCGGTCGAGCACGCACGCATAGACAGCCGAGGCCAGGAGCATCGCGTCCACCCCGTCCGCGGTCGCCTCGACGCACGGGCCGTTTCTGATCCTGGCCAGGCACCCGGATGCCGTGGCGGCACCGGCCACGCGGGCACCGGGAAGCGTCTGCAGCGCTTCGGCGGTCCACTGGAGCGCTTCCGTGCGGGTCGCGACGTCGCGCCGCACGAAGACGGCGGCTTGGTGCGGGCGGCGCAGATCGTGGTCGTCTTCGTCCACGGCCAGGTGCCGCACCGCCCCCGGATGCGGCGGGCCCGGGTGGATGGTGTCCGCGGGCGGGCGCGCGGCCGCCGGGTATCGCCAGATGGCCAAATCCTCCGGCCCGGTGAACCGGGTGACGGTGTCGAAGGCCGTCACGGGCAGCGGAGCCGATTCGATGTCCGGCGGACGCAGCAGCGGCACCTCGCCCGGCGGCGGAGCCAGGCCCATCTCGCGGTAGAGGAGGTCTCTCAGCAGGGTTTCGGATTCGCCGACGTGCGCGAAAACCTCCGCGGTGAGCTCGGCGAACCGGTCGGGGTCGTGGCTGTCGAGGGCCCGTTCCACCTGCGCGCGCAGGTCGGCCCGCGGGTCGAGGCGGTCTGCCATGCGGCCCAGCTTCTCGATCGGGGTGCCGGGCACATGTTCGTCGCCGAAAGCGGCCAGCAGCAGCGGCTTACCCAGGGCCGCGCTGTAGAGGCTCAGCGACCCGTGGTCGGCAACGACCAGGTGGGCGGCCACGAGCGCGGCGTGCCACCCGCGGTGCGGCGGCACCAGCAGCAGGCCCGCGTCCAGCGCGTCGCGGAACCAGGTGCGGATGACACCGGGGCCGTACCAGGCCCAGACGTTGGGGTGCATCGCCACCGCGACCTGGTACTCGTCGGCGGGCAGACTGGCCAGCATCTCCAGCGGAAGCGTGCGCCAACGCCCCAGTTCGGACTCGCTGCGCCACGTCGAGCTCAACAGGACCAACCTGCGGCCGCCGAGTCCGAGCTTGCGCCGGTAGCGCTCGCGGAACGGCAGACTGGCCAGCAGCTGGTCGTAGGTCGGGTCGCCGGTCACCGCGGTGTGCCCGGCCACCTCGGAGCACAGGGCCCGCAGCTGCCGCTCCTGCGCGGGATGGCTCAACACCAGGCGTACGCGACCGCTGCGCAACGCTTCGGCCCGTGGCAGGCCGGCCAACCGGGTGCCGCCGGTGGTGGGGTCGGGCACCCACTTGTTGAAACCGATCCCGTGGGGGAGGACCACAGTGGTGCCCCGCAGCTTCGCGAAGTCGACGTTCTCGCTGGCGGAAAGCGCCAGTGCGTAGTGCAGCTCGGGAACCTGGTCCCACGGCACGATGTCGGTAACCCCGGCCGCTTCCAGCAGCGTGCGCGCCCCTGAGCTGTACGGGGAGGTGTCGTTGATCGTGAACAGGGGCTTCACCCGGAAATCGTTGCGGAAGAAGCGCAGTGCCTCCAGCAGCCTGGCAGTCGACGTGACCGTGCGGGCGACGACCAGCACAGCGCGTTCGCAGTCGAACGTCCCCTGTACCCGTTCCTCCGGCGAAACGGGGAGCAGCGGACCGCGCGCATCACGGTCCACACCGACCGCCCGCGATCCCCGGCGCACCCGGCCACGGTGCACGACCGACCGGGCCTGCGCCTACCGAGAACGATCTACCGCCTTGGGCCTTGGGCCTTGGGCCTTGGGCCTCGGGCCTTGGGCCTTGGGCCTTGGGCCTCGGGCCTCGGGCCTCGGGCCTCGGGCCTCAATGTAACGATCATATCACCGTCGGTGAACATCGAAGCTGCAGGGGTGCCCGATTCTAGCGCTGGCGCCGGACGTTTGGAGCTCACGAGCTGCAGCGTGCGGAGCGGTCGGTTTCGACGCAGTCGAAGACCGTCAGGTCAGGGGTCGGTCAACGCCGGGCGGGCGCGTGGACGACGATGTCGATCTTTGACACGATGGGACCCTGTGATCGGAAGGGGGCGCAATGGGTAACGGGATTCGGCGCACCAGCGTCGACCTGCGGACCGACCGGGCACACGGCGCGCGGATCTACGACTACATCCTCGGCGGCAAGGACAACTACGCCGTCGACCGGGCCGCCGCCGAGGCCACCAAGCGAATCTGGCCCGCGCTGCCTGTACACATGCGCGCCAACCGTGAATTCATGCACCGCGCCGGCCGGTATCTGGCCACCGAGTGCGGCATCGACCAGTTCCTGGACATCGGTACCGGCATTCCCACCTCGCCGAACCTGCACGAGGTCGTGCAACAGGTGCGGCCGGAGGCACGCGTCGTCTACACCGACAACGATCCCATCGTGCTCGTGCATGCCCGAGCCCTGATGACCAGCACCCCGCAGGGCCGCACCGCCTACGTGGAGGCCGACCTGCGCGATCCGGACTCGATCCTGTCCGCTCCGGAGTTCCGCGAGACCCTGGATTCGACCCGGCCGATCGGGCTGATGCTCATCGCGGTCGTGCACTTCATCGAGGACGACGACGAGGCGCTGGACGTGGTGCGGCGGATCATCGACGTGCTGCCCTCCGGCAGCTACATGGCGGCCACGATCGCCACGGACGACTTCGCCCCGGACATGCTGGCGGAGGTCCGCCGGACCTACCACGAGCACGGCGAGGCCCTGCGCTGGCGCTCCCGGGCCCAGGCCGCCCAGTACTTCGAGGGTCTCGAACTGGTCGAGCCCGGAATCGTCCAGATGCACAAGTGGCGCCCGGACGATCCAGCCGCGCTGAACATCCCGGAGGCCGACATCGCCATGTACGGCGCCGTCGCCCGCAAGCCCTGAGCCGGCTTGGGAACCAAGGGGAGCGGCCTGCCGGTGTCGTCGACACCGCTTCGCGCGTTCCCACGCCGCGGTGCGTTGTCCGATCAGGACGCTCGTGCCGATGCCGTGGTTGCGGGCGACCAGGCAGGCCGCGTCGGCGCGATTTCCCTGGAAGTCTTTGCTTGCCAGGGAAATCGCGGATCCGGCGCCCGAGTCAGAACTCCTCGTCGTCGCCCTCGAAGAGCTCGCCGACCTCCTCGATCATCTCGCCCGCGACCATGCCGCCGAGGAATCCGGCACCGGCGCCGAGGGCCGCCCCGGCGATCATGCCGCCCATCCCGGAGCTGTGGTGGTGGTCGTGGTGCCCGTGACCGTGGTGGCCGTACCCGTGGTGGTCGTGACCGTGGTGCCCGAAGCCGCCCATCGCGGTGCGGCGCTCGGCGACCTGCTCCAGCCAGCCCTGGATCTGCTGCGCCCAGTCGGTGGTGAGGGCCTCCTCGTGGCTGACGTGGAAGCGGCCGAAGACGTCCTGGCTCGGTGTGAAGAAACCACCGCGCTTGTCGGCCTCCAGGATCACGTCCAGGCCGTGCGGGCTGGCGACAAAGGTCAGCTCCACCTCGTTGACGCGCCCGGCGAAGGCGGGCGGCGGGAAGAACTCGATCTCCTGGAAGAACGGCAGTTCCTGGTGCACCCCGTGGATCCTGCCGTGCTCCAGATCGGCGCTCCTGAAGTGGAACCCGAGCTGCGAGAACGCCTCCAGCACGCGCTCCTGGGCGGGCAGCGGCTCGACGGAGACCGGGTCCAGATCGCCCTTGTCGGCGACCTTGGCGATGGCCAGCTCGGTGCGCACGCCGAGGGTCATACCGTGCAGGTGCTGGCCGTAGACGCTGGTGATCGGGGTTTCCCACGGCACCGGCAGCCCGAACGGGATGGTCTTGTGCTCGCCCTCGCGCAGGGGGAAGCGCCCGGCGACCACGGCACGGTGGAACTCCACCCCGGCGTGCCCGTCGTGGTCGCCGTACTCGGTCTCCATGTGGGTGACGAAGCCGAGGGCGACGTGCTCGATGGTCACGTCCTGGTTGCCGCCGGTGATGCGGACCTCACCGGACAGGTTCTCGCCGGGGCGGACGTGCGGGTGGTGCAGCACGGTGTCCACGGACGGGCCGCCGACACCGAGCACGCCGAGCAGTTTCTTGAAGACCATGGGCCGACCCTTCTCCTGGTGTTGTCGATCGATCGCGGTGAGCGGTTCTGGGGGCACGCATCCATAGCAACGGAAGATCAGGATGGTGAGTTCCGGACAAAAGCCCCGTGGATCGTGATCACGGCAACATCGCGGCACAGTCGTGCTCGCGTGGCGATGCTCGCCGCGGACCGAGGTGTGCGGCGCGGTCCGGGGTCGCCTCCTGGCTCCGGTCGAATCGGTCGCCAAGGCGCGTGATCGGTGCACCTGTCCGAGGTAGGCTGCGCGCCAGCAGTCGGGGAACATCGCGGAGGGAGCCGTGCAGGGCATGGACTGGGTGCGATCAAGCGCGGCCGACATGCGGCCGCCGATCGACCTGAAGACGAACGTGCCGCACTCGGCGAGGATCTACGACTACCTGCTCGGCGGCCGGGACAACTTCGCCGCGGATCGCCAGGCCGCGGCGCGGATCACCGCCGACTGGCCGAACCTGCCGAAATCGATGCGCGCCAACCGCGACTTCATGTGCCGCGTCACCCACTACCTGGCCGCCGAGCTCGGCTTCCGCCAGTTCCTCGACATCGGCACCGGCCTGCCGACCGAGCCCAATCTGCACGAGATCGCCCAGGCCGTGGCCCCCGAATCGCGGGTCGTCTACGTCGACAACGACCCGATCGTGCTGGTCCACGCGCGAGCGCTGCTGACCAGCACCCCGCAGGGCCGCACCGCGTACATCGACGCCGACCTGCACGACCCAGCCGCGATCCTGGGCTCCGCGGAGTTCGCCGAAACCCTCGACCTGGACCGGCCGGTCGCGGTGAGCCTGCTTGCGATCGTGCACTTCATCCCGGACGACGACCAGGTCCGCGACCTGATCGCCCGGCTGCTCGGTCCGCTGCCCAGCGGCAGCGCCCTGGCGCTGTCCACCGCGACGGCGGTGAGCGCGCCGGAGGAGGTGCGCCGGGGAGTCGCCGCGTACAACGCCAACGGCATCCCGCTGGTCGCCCGCACCAAGGAGCAGGTGGAGGGCTTCTTCACCGGGCTGGACCTGCTGGCACCGGGCGTGACCCTGGTCCACCACTGGCACCCGGACGCGGCGGCCGCCGCCACTGACGACGCCCACGTCCACATGTACGGCGGCGTCGCCATCAAGCGCTAGCAGATGTCCGAGCCGGCGGACCGTGACACCGCGGCGCGGGTGGGCTCCGCGGGCACCGGGGCCGGTGGTGCGTTGCGGGGCAGGGCCCGGTCGATGAGGACCAGGGCCAGACCGAGCAGCCAGAACGCGCCGCCGTAGAGCAGGACGTTCAGCGCGAGACCGTCCCAGCCCAGGACGTCGACGTCGAGGAACGGGTACGGGTAGCGGTGCGGGCCGTCCACCGTGGTCGCGCGCACGAGCGCGAAGCCCAGGTAGCCGAACGGGTAGGCGAGCCAGGCGAAGGCGTGGGAGAAGCGGAACCGGCGGTGCTCGTCGAACAGCAGCCAGTCGACCGTGGCGGCGATCGGGGTCACGACGTGCACCACCTGGTTCGACAGGTGCCAGATGGGCGAGGCGTGCGGTGCCACCGGCAGATCCGCCAGCACGAGGTTGTAGACGAGCCCGGTGATCGCGATGGAGAGCGTCGTGCCGCCCTTGAGCCACGTCGGCGGGTGGCCGGCGCCGCGCCAGGTGGCCGACGCCGACCAGGCGAAGACCGCGGCCACCAGCACGTTGCTCTGGATCGTGAAATACGCCAGGGAGGCGGTGAAGCTGCTGTCCCTGGTCGTCAGGTGCACGCCGAGGACGGCGGTGATCACCACGGCGATCCGGAACAGCACCGCGACTGGCCTGCGCATCGGTTTCCCGCCCCAGAATGCGAACAATGTTTCGCGATCAAGGTTAACGACACCCAATCCCGGGCCGGGCATCGGAGCGCGACAAGGCCCGACTCGAACGGGATCCGAGCCGGGCCGGGTGATGGTGCGGTCAGTGCTGCGAGACCAGCGACCGCAGGAAGAACACCAGGTTCGCCGGGCGCTCGGCGAGGCGGCGCATGAAGTAGCCGTACCACTCGTCGCCGTAGGCCACGTAGACGCGGAGCTTGTTGCCGGCGGCGGCGATCCGCTTCTGCTCCTCCGGCCGGATTCCGTACAGCATCTGGTACTCGAAGTCACCGGCTCCGCGCCCGGCCCGCGCGGCCAGGTCGGCGGCGATCGACACCATGCGCGGGTCGTGGGTGGCCACCATCGGATACCCCGCTCCGTTCATCAGGATCTTCAGGCAGCGCACGTAGGAGCGGTCCACCTCGGCCCGGTCCTGGTAGGCCACCGAGGCGGGCTCGGAGTAGGCGCCCTTGCACAGCCGCACCCGCGACCCCTCGGTGGCCAGGTCGCGGCAGTCCTGCTCGGTGCGGTGCAGGTAGGACTGCAGCACCGCACCCACCCACGGGAAGTCCACCCGCAGGTCGCGCAGGATGGCCAGGGTGGAGTCGGTGGTGGTGTGGTCCTCCATGTCGAGGGTGACCGTGGTGCCCGCGGCGGCCGCGGCCTCGCAGATCAGCCGGGCGTTGTCCAGCGCGATCTTCTCCCCGTCGGTCGGCAGGGACTGCCCGACGGCGGACAGCTTCACCGACACCTCGGCCCGGTCGGCCAGCCCCTCGGCCGCCAGCACCGACAGCATCTCCTGGTAGGCCCGCACGGTGTCCGCCGCCTGCTGCGCGTCCAGCGTGTCCTCGCCGAGGTGGTCGAGCGTGACGTGCATGCCCTGCTCGCGCAGGGTGCGGGTGACGCGGACCGCGTCCACCGGGTCGGTCCCGGCGACGAACCGCTCGACGACCGGCCTGGTCAGCGGGTTGGCCTCCACGAGGCGGCGCACGCCCTGCGAACGGGCGGCGGCCAGCATGGTGCTGCGCAGCATCGCTGCTCTCCTTCTCAACGGATGGGTGGGGGGATCTCCTGCCTTCCGCGTTGCCTGCAAGACGAAGCTGCGTGCCGCGGCCCGCCGGACCGGCGAGGGGTCGGAGCGAGAGGTGCGGGGCCAGGGGCGCCCCACGGGGAGGGCGCCCCTGGAGGTCAGCCCATGTGGGGGTAGCCGTACTCGGTCGGGGCGTTCCAGGTTTCCTTGATCGCCCGCGGGCTGGTCCAGCGCTGGATGTTCAGCAGCGAACCTGCCTTGTCGTTGGTGCCGGAGGCCCGGCTGCCGCCGAAGGGCTGGCGGGACACGATCGATCCGGTCGGCTTGTCGTTGATGTAGAAGTTGCCGGCCGCGCCGCGCAGCTTGCGGTGCGCCTCGTCGATCGCGGCGCGGTCGGTGGCGAACACCGCGCCGGTCAGCGCGTACGGACTGGAGGAGTCCACCACGTCCAGGATCTCGGAGTACTTCGCGTCGTCGTAGACGTGCACCGCGATGATCGGCCCGAAGTACTCGGTGGTGAACACCTCGTCGGCCGGGTCCGAGCCGACCAGCACGGTGGGCTCCACGAAGTAGCCGACCGAGTCGTCGCAGCCGCCGCCGACCAGCACCTCGATCGACGGGGTGGTCTTCGCCCGCTCCAGCGCCGCTTGGTGCTTGGCGAACGCGCGGCGGTCGATGACGGCGCCGCCGAAGTAGGAGAAGTCGGTGACGTCGCCGTAGCGGACGGTGCGGGTCAGCTCGGCCAGCTCCTCGCGCAGGCCGCCGTCCCAGATCGACCGCGGCACGTAGGCGCGGGACGCCGCCGAGCACTTCTGGCCCTGGTACTCGAAGGCGCCGCGGACGAACGCGGTGGCCAGCGGGGCCGGGTCGGCCGACGGGTGGACCACGATGAAGTCCTTGCCGCCGGTCTCACCGACGATGCGCGGGTAGCAGCGATAGGTGTCGAGGTTGTCGCCGATGATCCGCCACAGCTTCTTGAACGTGGCGGTGGAGCCGGTGAAGTGCAGGCCCGCGAAGCCGGGGTCGGTGAGCGCGACCTCGCTGACCGCCTGCCCGTCGCCGGTGACCAGGTTGATCACGCCCGGCGGCAGGCCGGCCGCCTCGAACAGCCGCATGGTGAAGTGCGCGGCGAACTGCTGCGACGGCGTCGGCTTCCACACCACCGTGTTGCCCATCAGCGCCGGGGCGGTGGGCAGGTTGCCCGCGATGGCGGTGAAGTTGAACGGGGTGATCGCGGTGACGAAGCCGTCCAGCGGGCGGTAGTCCATCCGGTTCCACTCACCCGGCACCGAGCGCGGCTGCTCGGCCATGATCTGGCGGGCGTAGTGCACGTTGAACCGCAAGAAGTCGATGAACTCGCAGGCGGCGTCGATCTCGGCCTGCTGCACCGACTTGGACTGGCCCAGGATGGTGGCGGCGTTGAGGGTGTCCCGCCACGGCCCGGCCAGCAGGTCGGCGGCGCGCAGCAGCACCGCGGCCCGCTCGTCGAACGGGGTGGCGGCCCAGTCCGCGGCGGCGTCCTTGGCGGCCTGCACGGCGTCGGCGACGTCCTGCGCGGTGGCCTGCGCCGAGGTACCCAGCACGTGGGAGTGGTCGTGCGGCTGGACCACGTCGAAGCGGTCGCCGCCGGCCATCCGCTGTTTCCCGCCGATGGTCTGGGTGAGCTCGATGCGCTCGGACTCCAGTTCGGCGATCCGCTTCTGCAGCGACTCCCGTTCCGGAGAACCCGGCGCATAGCCCTTGACCGGCTCGTTGTACGGCACCGGAACCGAAGTGATGGCGTCCATGGCCATGTCGCCTCCTCGCGAGAAGTCGCCGGTGGATGATTCGGGGTCCCTCATGCCCCGCAGGTCTGTTACCTGGGAGGTTAGGAGCTCAGCAGCACGCCGGGCTTGTCCGATCGGCTATCGTTGGCCACATCGGATTGTTCCGCTGGACAAATGAGGTTCGTGGGGTGCACGAGGTCGGTGTCGACCCGGTCGCGGTGGCCGGGGTGCCGTTGCGCCAACTCCTCATCGCGGTGGGGGAGCCCCTGGTCGACGTGCTGGCCGCGCCCCGCGGTTTCGACGTCGAGGTGCGCGACGTCGTCATCGTCGACCCGGAGGAGGAGTCCGGCAGCGGTCGCGGTGGAGACCTCGTGCTGGTCATCGGAGCACGCGGCCGGGCGGCGACGCGGCTGGTGCGGGCCGCGGCGCGGGACGGGGCCGCAGCGGTGGCGGTCAAGGTCGACTCGGAGGACGACGCCCGCCTGCTGCGCGACGCCGCCATCGACGGCCGGATCGCGCTGCTCGGGGTGCGCCCGGAGGTGCGCTGGGAACGGCTCGAGTCGTTCGCCCGCTCCGCCGTCGACAACGCCCGGCTGACCACCGACGCCGACCTGGGCGAGGCGCTGGGCGACTTGTTCTCGCTGGCGCAGACGGTGGCGGCGATGACCGACGGGATCGTCAGCATCGAGGACACCGCGAACCGGGTCCTGGCGTATTCGCGCTCCGACGACGAGGTCGACGAGCTGCGCCGCCTGTCGATCCTGGGCCGCCAGGGGCCGGAACCGTACCTGGCGATGCTCCGCGAGTGGGGCGTCTACCAGCGGTTGCGGGCCGGTGAGGAGGTCGTGCGCATCGACGAGCGGCCGGACCTGGGCATCCGGCGGCGGATGGCGGTCGGCATCCACGCGGGCAGCCAGCCGTTGGGCACGATCTGGGTGCAGGAGGGCCGGCGACCGCTGTCGGAGAACTGCGAGCGGGCGCTGCTGGGTGCGGCGCGGGTGGCGGCGCTACAGCTGATCCGGCAGCGCACCGAGGCCACCGCCGGGCCGCGCTTCCGGGAGAACCTGCTGGCCGGTCTGCTCGACGGCCGCACCGACGCCCGGTCGGTTGCCGACAACATCGGCGCGGACGCCGCCAAACCGGCGGTGGTCGTGGTGTTCACGCTGCGCCCCGCGGAGGCCAGCGCGGACCGCTCGGAACTGGAGTTCCAGCGGGCCGAGATGACCAGCCTGATCTCGGTGCACGCCTCGGCGTACCGGCGCAGCGCGCTGGTCACCACCATCGGCTCCCGGGTGTACGTGCTGCTGCCGGACCTGCCGGAGCGCTCGGCGGGCGCGGCGGCGCTGAGCCTGACGCGGGAGATCGTGACGGCGGCAAAGCAGCACCTGCGGGCCCGGGTGCAGGTCGGGGTGGGCTCGGCGGTGCCGACGCTGGACGAGGTGGCCGAGTCGCGCACCGAGGCCGACCGCATCCTCGACGCGATGGCCCACGACCTGCACGCCGAGGTCGCCACCATCTCCGACGTCCGGGCGCAGGTGGTGATCAGCGAGGTGCTGACGGTGCTGCAGGGCAACGAGCGCTTCCGGGACGCCCGCCTGGCGGCGCTGCACGAGCACGACGCCGAGCACGGCACGGACCTGGCCCGCTCCCTGCTGGCGTACCTGGAGTCCTTCGGTGACGTCCGAGCGGCCAGCGAACGCCTCCACGTCCACCCCAACACGCTGCGCTACCGGGTCCGCCGGGCGGGCGAGATCACGGGCATCGACCTGGCGAACCCGAGCGAACGCCTCAGCGCCCACCTCCAGCTCCTCCTCGCCCGCCGCACCCGCCGCTGACCACCGACGTGTCGGTCGCGCCGGGAAGGCGTCGCCCGCTGTTTCGGCGAACCAGGCTCAGCGGGGGAGGGATTCGCGGTGGCTGGTCATCCAGGCGGCGATCTGGGCTCGGGAGTGAAAGCCCAGCTTGGTCAGGATCTTCTCGACGTGGCCTTCCGCGGTGCGCGGCGAGATCACCAGGCGGGTCGCGATGTCCCGGTTCGTCAGCCCCTCGGCGACGAGTTCGGCGATCTCGAGCTCGCGTCGCGTCAGCACCGGCACCTCGCCGTCCCCGCGTGGTTGCGCGACCGACGCGGGCGCCGTTTCCAGGGCGAAGTCGATCGCCTCCGCGGTGGCCAGCTCCAGGCCGTGCTTGAACGCCTGCTCGAATCCGCTGTCGCCGAGCGCTTCCCGGCTGCGGTGGAGGTGTTCGTGGTGGAGGTCGGTGAGCGTCGCGTAGAGCTCCGGGGAACCGCCGATCGCGCGCCACATCCCACCGGCGATGCCGAACAGGGTGGCCGCGCGGGAGTGCTCCTCCTGGTCCGCGGTGACCCAGGCCAGCACCTCCAGGGTGAACGCCATGGCCGACCGGTCCTCCAGGACCTGCTCCAGCCGCAGCGCCTGCTTGCAGGCCCGCTCCGCCGCCTCCGACTCGCCCGCGCGCACGTCGATGGAGGCGCGCGCCCACAGCGCGTGGGACCGCCAGAAGAGGTCACCGATCCCGACGGACATCGCCACGCACGCGTCGAGGAGTTCCCGGCCCCGCGCCAGATCGCCGTTGTGGCCGACCGCCAGCCCGTGCATCACCAGCGCGAACAGCTCCCCGCGCAGAATCCCGGCGGTGCGGAACTGCTCGCGCGCCGCGCCGAAGAGCCCGACGGCCCGGTCCAGGTCGGCTTCGACCATGGCGGCCATCCCGGACACGTGCGCCAGGTAACCCTTCTGCTCGTCGCTGCCGACTGCCGCGACCAGGTTGGCGGCCTCGGCCAGGGCCGTCCGCGCGGCGGGCAGCTCGCCCTGGTGCACCGCGAACCAGGCGTTGAGCACGAGCCCGGCCAGCCGCTCCCGCGACACCGCGGGCACGCCGTCGAGCAGCCGGTTCAGCCACATCCGTCCTTCGGAGAGGGACCCGCGCAGCGTCCAGTAGTCGGCCAGCCGGACGGCCATGCGCAGACCCGCACCGGCCTCGCCGTTCGTGCGGGCGCAGAAGTCCAGGGCCAGCCGCAGGTTCGGGTAGTCCGCGCGCAGCCGGGCGTTCCACCTCGCCTCGTCCGGGCCGATCCACCGCGCGCCGAACGCCAGGGCCAGGCGGGCGTACCAGCTGCGGTGGCGGCGGCGCACCGCCTCCTGCCGCCCCGCGGCGGCGAGCTTCTCCTCCCCGTACTGGCGGGTGGTGTCCAGCATCCGGTAGCGAATCCCGGTGGGAGCGCGCTCCGGCAGCAGGATCGACTTGTCCACCAGGGCGTCGACGAGGGCGAGCACGTCCTCGCGCGGCACCTCACCCGTCGCGACGTGCTCCATTGCCTCCAGGTCGAAGGTGCCGGAGAACGCCGACGCGCACGCCCACACCCGCCGCTCCGCCTCGGAGCACAGCTCGTAGCTCCAGTCGATCAGCGCCCGCAGCGTCCGGTGCCGCGGTGGCATCCCGCGCCTGCCGTTGGCCAGCAGGGTGTGGCGCTCGCCGAGCCGGTCGGCGAGCTGTTCCAGCGACAGCGTGCGCAGCCGGGCCACGGCCAGCTCGATCGCGAGCGGCATGCCGTCGAGGTCGTGGCAGATCCGCGCCAGCGCCTGGTAGTTGCAGCTGTCGACGGTGAAGCGCGGGACCACCGCGGTGGCGCGGTCCAGGAACAGGCGCACCGAGTCGAAGTGCGCGACCGACGCCGGCGAGCTGATCTGCTCCGGGTCGGGCACCCGGAACGGCCGCACGTCGTAGGTGCACTCGCAGACCAGGCCGAGCGACTGCCTGCTGGTGGCGACGACCCGCAGTTCCGGGCACGCCCGCAGCAGGGTGCCGACCAACGCCGCGCAGGCGTCGACGAGGTGCTCGCAGTTGTCCAGCACGAGCAGCGCGGGACCGTCGGCGAGACGGTCCACGAGGGTGTCGGTGACCGGGCGACAGGACTGCTCGCGCAGCTGGAGCCGGTCGGCGACGGTCTCCGCGACCAGCCCGGGCTCGCGCAGGTCGGCGAGGTCGACGAACCAGACCTCGTCGTGAAACGCGCGCCGCACGTCCGCGGCGAACCGCAGCGCCAGGCGCGTTTTGCCGACCCCGCCCGGGCCGGTGAGCGTGATCAGCCGGTGCTCGACCTGCAACCGCTTCAGCTCGGAGAGCTCCCGTCGGCGCCCGACGAAGCTCGTCGCATCCGCGGGCAGGTTGCCCATCCGTCGCCGACGTGATGTGGTGCGCGCCACTCGGTCAGGGTAATACCTACGTCCTGACGTGCGGTTTGCACGCGGGATACGTAGGGGTGCGGGTATTTGCACGGGTTCGCCGCCGCGGCGCATGCGGCACGCTCGGTACCACTCCCGTCCGGGAGTCCAGATGCCGGTGACCGCCTCTCCCCCCGAAGCGCCGGTCCCCGGGATCGCGGAAACGCCGTGCGGCTTGTCCGACCCACCCAGCCCCCCGACGGGCCGGACAAGCCGTGCGGACGGCTCATCAAGCCGGTGCTTCGACGGGAAGCTCCGCCTCGGTCGCCGCGTCAGCGAGTCGCTTGTCGTAGGTCACGAACGCAGTCAAAGCGATGCGGGCGTCCAGCGCGGTGGCAAGGTGAATCGCATCCAAACTTCTCAGGTGCGTGCCGTCGAAAGCCGCGGCCGTCGCCAGGACCGGGTCCACTGGTCGAAGGAGCAGACCGTCCAGGAACTCATCGGCGGCGTTCCGCACGGAGCTGGCTACGGCGAGCCGCGTCAGGGCACGATGCAGTTCGACCCGAAGAAGCCTGGACGAGATCAACGGTTCGTCGTGCGACTCCAACCATTCGATCAGGGCTTCGGATTCGGGTTCCGGGATGATCAGCTTGATGGCGGCGCAGGAATCCAGATAGATCACCGATCGGTCTCCTCGCGGTCGGCAAGGATCGCCGCCGACCCGACGGGTTCGCCTGTGGGGGCACTCCGGGCGGGAGCGTGGCGCAACCAGGATCGGAGGCGGCGTTGGCGAGTTCTCCAGTCCGAGGGCAGTTCGCCTCGGTCGGCCCATTCGTCCAGGAGCATTTCATCCGGATCGGGCGCGGTCAGGACGCCCGCGAGCTTGCCGTTGCGGGTGATGATCAGCCGCCGCTCGTGCTGCAGGCGATCGAACACCTCGCCGCTGCGGTGGATGAGGTCAGAGACAGTCACTCTCCCAGCCGTCATGTCACCACTATATGACGGTGGTGACTTCCGCGGAACGATTCCGACCAGCTCGTGCGGCCGCGCGGTCAGAGCTTGCGGAGGCGGACCCGGTTGATGGAGTGGTCCGCGTCCTTGCGCAGGACCAGGGTCGCCCGGGGCCGGGTCGGCAGGATGTTCTCCACCAGGTTCGGCTCGTTGATCGTGCGCCACAAATGCTCCGCCTCGGCGCGGGCCTCGGTGTCGGACAGCTGCGCGAAATGGTGGAAGTGCGAGTTCGGGTTCGCGAACGCCGTGCTGCGCAGCGCCAGGAACCGGTCCACGTACCAGCGGGCGATGTGGTCGGTGTGCGCGTCGACGTAGATGGAGAAGTCGAACAGGTCCGACACCGTCAGGCTCGGGCCCGGTTGCAGGACGTTCAACCCCTCGATGATCAGGATGTCCGGTTGGCGCACCACGTGCTGCTCGCCGGGCAGGATGTCGTAGGCGACGTGCGAGTACACCGGTGCGGCCACCTCGGGCGCGCCGGACTTGACCTCGGTGACGAAGCGCAGCAGCGCCCGCCGGTCATAACTCTCGGGAAAGCCCTTGCGGTGCATCAGACCGCGGCGCACCAGCTCCGCCTTCGGGTACAGAAAGCCGTCGGTGGTCACCAGGTCCACCCGCGGGTGGTCCGGCCAGCGGGCCAGCAGCGTCCGCAGGATGCGCGCGGTGGTGGACTTGCCGACCGCGACGCTGCCCGCGATGCCGATCACGAACGGCACCCTGGTGCCGCGGGTCTCCTCGCCGAGGAACGTCGTGGTGGTCGCGTGCAACTGCTGCCGCGCGGCCACCTGGAGGTTGATCAGCCGCGACAGCGGCAGGTAGACGTCGGCGACCTCGTCCAGGTCCACCGGATCGCCGAGCCCGCGTAGGGCGACGAGTTCGTCCTCGGTCAGCGGCAGCGGGAGGGAGTCGCGTAGTTCCCGCCACTGGGCGCGGTGCAGCTCGACATACGGGCTACGTTCGCGAACGCGCGTCACAGACACCCCTCGACGTTGAGGCCCAGCAGGAACTCCGCCGTCGCCGGGATTCCCCCCGAGCGACACTCGGTGCACATTAGGCCGCCGGGTCGGCTGTGCGCTGTGACCCACTGCACGCTGAGACGCACGGAACACGATCACGCGGGAAACCGGAGGGCGTCCCCGACCGTGGTCGCCAGACGCCCTCCGCCCGCGGTCTCAACCGGTCATTCGCCTGCCCTGTCCGGGTTGAGCTTGGAGTTGCGGTAGCCGTAGGCGAAGTAGATCACCAGGCCGATGAGGAACCAGACGCCGAAGCGCACCCAGGTCGCGGTGGCCAGGAAGGTCACCAGCCAGATCGAGAACACGATGCCGATGATCGGCACGATCGGCATACCCGGGCACCTGAACCCGCGCGGCAGCTCCGGCCGTCGGTAGCGAAGCACGATCACCGCGGCGCAGACGATCACGAACGCCAGCAGGATGCCGATGTTGGTCAGCTCCGCTGCCTCGCCGATCGGCAGCAGCCCGGCGATCAGCGCCGAAGCGACGCCGATCAGCCAGGTGAACCGCGACGGCACCTTACGCACCGGGTGGGTCTTGGCGAACCACTTCGGCAGCAGCCCGTCGCGGCTCATCGCGAACCCCACGCGGGTCACGCCGAGCATGAAGGTGAACAGCACGGTCAGGATGCCCAGGATCGCGCCGACCGCGATGATGGCACCCAGCACCGGCAGGCCCACGTCGGCGAAGGCGCTGGCGAACGCGCTTTCGGTGCTGATCTCCTGGTACGGGATCATGCCGGTGAGCACCAGGCACGCCAGCACGTAGAGCACCATCGAGATGGCCAGCGAGTAGATGATCGCCTTGGGCATGTGCTTCTGGGCGTCGGTGGACTCCTCGGCCGCCGTGCTCATCGCGTCGTAGCCGAACACCGCGAAGAACACCGTCGCCGCCCCGGCGAACGCACCGCCGATGCCGTACGGGAAGAAGGGGTTGTAGTTGCCGGCGTTGATGTGGAAGGCGCCGACGACGATCACCAGCAGGACCACGCCGACCTTCAGGTACACCAGCAGCGTCTCGAAGCGGGCCGCGCTCTTCATGCCCTGGTTGAGGACGAAGGCGATCAGCAGGCACAGCAGCGCCGCGAACAGGTTGATCTTGTAGCTGCCCGGTGGGGCCGCGCCGTCCTCGGTACCGGGGGCGCCCAGCATCCACACCGGCAGGTCCACGCCGAGGAACCCGAGCAGCTCGTTGAAGTAGCCGGAGATGCCGATGGCCACCACCGCGACGATCGCGGTGTACTCCAGCAGCAGGTCCCAGCCGATCAGCCAGCCCACCACTTCGCCGAGTACCGCGTAGCCGTAGGTGTAGGCCGAACCGGCCTTGGGGATCATCCCGGCGAACTCGGCGTAGGAGAAGGCCGCCGCCGCGCTGGCGATGCCGGCGATGAGGAACGAGATCAACACCGCCGGCCCGGCCTTCTCGTTGGCCACCGCACCGGCCAGCGAGAAGATCCCGGCGCCGATGATGCCGCCGACGCCGATGGCGGTGAGCTGCCACAGGCCCAGGGAACGCTTGAGGCCCGTCTCGCCGTCCTCGGTGATCAGCTCGATCGGCTTGCGGCGGAAGATCCCGCGCCCCGGTTGGAGATGTGGTGTGGTCACGGCTTCTCCTGATGCTTCGTCTTGCGCGAAAGGGTACGTACAGGGGTGCTTCGGCTCGTCGGACGTCCCGCGCAACGTCGTCCGTGTGCTGCATCACCACTGGGTTTGCACGTTGCGGCGAAACCTACGCGGACGCCCGGCCGCAGCTGTTTGTCGGTTCGGATGAGAGTTTTGGCAACTGTTTGGCCGAGCCCACAAGCACGGTGGGGAACAGGGCAATCCAGCTCACACCGCTGATGCGCCCGGTAGCGACGCGTGACCGCGCGGGCCCCCGATCGTTAGTGTTCACGCCGGTGTCCGCCGCCTCGGAAGTGAGAGTCCGATGTCCAGTTACCGCACCGTCGTCGTCGGAACCGACGGCTCGGCGCCCTCGCTGCGCGCGGTGGCCCGCGCCGCCGAGGTCGCCGGTGTCTGCGCCGCCCGGCTGGTGATCGTCTGCGCCTACTACCCGAGCAGCGCGCGGGAGGTCGAGCACGCCCAGGACCAGCTGGGCGACGAGGCGTTCCAGGTGATCGGCTCGGCGCCGGCCGAGGACACCCTGCGGGAGGCCGCCGACATCGCCCGCGCGGCGGGGGTGGCGACCGTCGACACCTTCGCCTCGGTGGGGGCGCCGGTGCCGGTGCTGCTGTCGGCGGCGCAGCAGGAGTCGGCCGACCTGCTGGTGGTGGGTAGCCGGGGGTTGAACACGTTGAAGGGGCGCATCCTGGGGTCGGTGCCCTCCGAGGTGTCCCGTCGAGCGGACTGCGATGTGCTCGTTGTTCGAACCGCGAAATGAGCCCGCGCAGCGCGGCCACGAGGTCGAGGAGACCATCCTCGGCGGCCCGCCGCGCTACACCAAGGCCCAGGTCGCCGCGGCGGCCGAGGTCCCGGTGGCCCGCGCCGAACAGCTGTGGCAGGCGATGGGTTTCGCGCACGTCGACGACGACGCGGTGGTGTTCACCGACGCCGACGTCGCCGCCCTGCGTGCCCTGGTGGAGCTGGTCTCGGCGCAGGTGATCCCGCCGGAGCTGGAGTCGGCGGTGGCGCGCTCGTTGGCGCAGACCATGTCGCGGCTGGCCGAGTGGCAGGTCGGCATCTTCAGGTCGCTGCTCGGCGACAAGTTCGCCGTCGACATCGAGACCACCGCGCAGGTCGCCGAGGTGATCCTGCCGGTGATGGAGCGCATGCAGGGCTACGTGTGGCGGCGGCACCTGGCGGCCACCGCGGCGCGGGAGCTCACCGAGCGTGACCCGGGCGCCGACGAGCGGGTGCAGGTGATCGGCTTCGCGGACATCGTCGGCTACACCCGGCTGATCCGGGACTTCACCGAGCTGGAGCTGGCCCGGTTGATCGACGGCTTCGAGGAGGTCGCGACCCGGGTGGTCGCGGAGAACCGGGGCCGCGTCGTGAAGACCGTGGGCGACGAGGTCCTGTTCGTCACCGACACCGCGCCGGAGGCCGCCGAGATCGCGTTGGCGCTCAACGAGGAGATCGCCCGCACCGACCTGCTGCCGCCGCTGCGGATCGGGCTGGCGATGGGGCCGGTGCTGGCCCGCTTCGGTGACGTGTACGGCTCGACGGTCAACATCGCCAGCCGGTTGACCTCGGTGGCCCGCCCGGCGTCGGTGCTGGTGGACCGGGAGCTGGCCGCGGCGCTGCGGGGGCGGCCGGAGTACCAGCTGATCTCGATCGGGCCGACCAAGGTGCAGGGCTTCCGCGGGCTGCGGGCGTGGGCGCTGCGGCGGGCGTCGTGAGCGGGCACCGCACCGCTCACCCATCCGGGGATGTGATCGGGATGATCTTGGATGCAGCGGGCGAATTCCTCTGGTATGGGGCACGCGGGCGCCGGTCACCTGCGGTTTCTCGATCCGCGCCACACCGCAGAGGTGCGGTCTGGTCCCGGTTTGTCCGCTCGGCGGCGGTCGGTGTCCGCCGTTGAGCGGGATGCCCCGGGCGCGTCCCCGCAATAGAGTCGGTGCATGCCCGGATCAGTCGCTGCGGACAGGCATTCCGACGAAGTGACCGCACTGGCCGCGCAGTACGCGCGGCTCCCGGCCGGTACCCCGGTGCGCCTGGCCAAACCCACCTCGAACCTGTTCCGCTTCCGCACCCCGGCGACCGGTCCCGGGCTGGACGTGGGGCGGTTCAACCGGGTGCTGGAAGTGGATTCGGCCAACCACCGCGCCCATGTGCAGGGCATGGCCACCTACGAGGGCATCGTGGACGCGCTGCTGCCGTCCGGGCACATCCCGCTGGTGGTGCCGCAGCTGCGGACGATCACGCTGGGCGGCGCGGTCGCCGGGCTGGGCATCGAGGCCACCTCGTTCCGCAGCGGCCTGCCGCATGAATCCGTGCGGGAGCTGGAGATCCTCACCGGGGACGGGCAGGTGGTGGTGGCCCGGCCGGACGGCGAACACGCCGAGTTGTTCCGCGGCTTCCCCAACTCCTACGGCACGCTCGGCTACGCGCTGCGGCTGGAGATCGAGCTCGAGCAGGTGCGGCCGTACGTCCGGTTGCACCACGTGCGGTTCGGCTCGGCGCAGGAGTGTGCCGCCGCGATCGCCGAGATCTGCCGGGACCGCAGCTTCGACGGTCACCCCGTGGACTTCCTCGACGGAACGGTGTTCGACGCCCGCGAGCAGTACCTCACGTTGGGCTCCTATGTGGACGAAGCTCCGTTCGCCAGCGACTACACCGGACAGCGGATCTACTACCGCTCCCTGCGGCAGCGGCAGGTCGACTACCTGACCATTCACGACTACCTGTGGCGGTGGGACACCGACTGGTTCTGGTGCTCCCGCGCGCTCGGCGTCCAGCACCCGCTGGTGCGGCGGCTGTGGCCGAAGAAGTACCGCCGCTCCGACGTGTACCGGCGCATCGTGGCCTGGGACCGCCGCCACGCGCTGACCGACCGGCTGGCCGTGCTGCGCGGCCGCGGCGTGCACGAACCGGTCATCCAGGACGTGGAGATCCCGGTCGACCGGCTGCCGGAGTTCCTGGAGTTCCTCCACCGGCAAACCGGCATCAGCCCGGTCTGGTTGTGCCCGGTGCGGCTGCGCGACCGCAAGGGCTGGCCGCTGTACCCGATGGACCCCGACACGCTGTACGTCAACGTCGGGTTCTGGGCCACGGTGCCGCTGCGACCGGGTGAGGCTCCCGGCCGGCACAACCGCGCCATCGAACGCAAGGTGTCCGAACTGGACGGTCACAAGTCGTTGTACTCCAACTCCTACTTCGAGGAGGACGAGTTCTGGCGGCGGTACAACCGGCCCGCGTACGAGCGGTTGAAGCAGCGCTACGACCCGGAGGGGCGACTGCCCGGGCTGTACGAGAAGTGCGTGGCGGAGAAGTAGCGGACGGCGTGGCGAGGAGGACCGTTGATGGGCTGGGCAGAGGTGTTCGCGCGCGTCCTGGGGGGCGACGCCCCGGTCGAGATCAGCGCCTTCGACGGCAGCCGGGTCGGACCGGCCGGATCGGACGTGCGCGTGGAGATCCGTTCCCCGCTGGCGCTGTCGCACCTGGCCGCCGCGCCCGGCGAACTGGGCCTCGCGCGCGCCTACGTCAGCGGGGCGATCGAGGTGCACGGCGACATGTACACCGCCCTGTCGGCGTTCCCGGCCGTCGCGCTGGAGGACATCCCGCCGGGACTGCGCCGCGAACTCCTGGTGAAGCTGGCCGGATACCGGTTCTGGTGGCCGGTGAAACCTCCCGCCATCGAGCATCGGCCGTGCGGCTGGCGGCACTCCAGGCGCCGCGACAGCCGGTCCATCTCGTACCACTACGACGTGTCCAACCGGTTCTACGAGTGGGTGCTGGGGCCGTCGATGGCCTACACCTGCGCGGTCTACCCGTCGGCGACCGCCACGCTGGAGGAGGCGCAGTTCGCCAAGCACGACCTGGTGGCGCGCAAGCTCGGCCTGCGCGAGGGCATGCGGCTGCTGGACGTCGGCTGCGGGTGGGGCGGCATGGTCATTCACGCCGCCGAGCACCACGGGGTCCGCGCGCTGGGCGTGACCCTGTCGCGGCAGCAGGCGCAGTGGGCGCAGAAGACCATCGCCGAGCGCGGCCTGGCCGACCTGGCCGAGGTGCGTCATCTTGACTACCGGGACGTCACCGAGACCGGTTTCGACGCGGTCAGCTCCATCGGACTCACCGAGCACATCGGGCTGGCGCAGCTGCCGTCGTACTTCTCGTTCCTGCACGACAAGCTGCGACCGGGCGGGCGGCTGCTCAACCACTGCATCACCCGGCCCGACGGCAGCCGCGGTTCCCGGCCGGGCAGGTTCATCGGGCGCTACGTGTTCCCGGACGGGGAGCTGGAGCCGGTGGGCACCCTGGTGTCGGCGATGAACGACAACGGGTTCGAGGTGCGCCACGAGGAGAACCTGCGCGAGCACTACGCGCTGACCCTGGCCGGGTGGTGCGAGAACCTGGAGCGGCACTGGGACGAGGCCGTCACCGAGGTGGGGCTCAGCCGGGCCCGGGTGTGGCGGCTGTACATGGCGGCGTCCCGCCTGGGCTTTGAGCGCAACGTCGTCCAACTGCACCAGGTACTCGGCGTCCGCCTGGACGGCACCGCATCCCGCATGCCCCTACGCCCAACCTGGTGACCCACACCAAGCGCCCGCACCCCTGACGCGGTCACTCTCGCAAGAAACACACACGCCCACCACCCACCGCCGCCCCAACTCCACCGAAACTTGGGTCCCGACCCCCACGTTGGCCGCAATGTTGGTGCCCGGGGGGGGGCTGGGGAGGAGGCCGGTGCGGGGGGATCACCTTAGGTCGGTCAGGGACAGTGGTGGGATGAAGTCGCCGATGCGGGTGCGGACCCAGAAGGCGCCCGTCTCGCGGCGTTCCCGCCGCGTGGTGAACCGGTAGCGGTACAGCTGGGCGCGAACCAGGGCCGGGGGCCGGTCCGGGAACGGGTTGCGCCGCAACAGGCGCAGCACGTGCTCGTCGTTGCGCAGCAGCGCGAGCACCAGCCCCGGCAGCCACGTGCGGCCGTAGCTGGGCGACAGCGCGAGGAACCACATCAGCCAGTCCAGCCGCAGGTGGTACGGCGCCACCTGCGGCGGCCGGCGGTACGGGTCGCCGGGCTTGCCCCTGAACTCGTACTCGCGCCACGGCCCGCCCTCCTCGGCCGCCCCCTCGATGATCACTTCGTAGCGGGTGCGGGTGACGCTGCCGAACGCGCCGTAGGTGTTGCCCAGGTGCAGCTTGTTGAAGCTGAGGTTCATCACCTGGCGGCGGCCCAGCATGTTGCGCACCGGCCAGTAGCTGAGCACGACGAACACCGCGGTCAGCATCAGCACCACAGCGGCGAACCACCCCGGCAGGGGCTCCAGCGGCGGCGGGGCGGGGGTCACCAGGCCCAGCAGCCACGGTCCCATCACCGAGCACGCCAGGGCGATCGTCAGGAAGTTCAGCCAGGCGAAGTTCCCGCTGACCATCAGCCACAGCTGCGTGATCACCACGATCAGTGCCGCCACGCCGGACGCCGGTTGCGGGGCGAACAGCACGAACGGCACGCCCAGCTGGGTGCCGTGGTTGGCCAGCACCTCGATCCTGTGCAGCGGACGCGGGAGCCAGTGGAACCAGCGGCTCAGCGGGCCGGGCATCGGCTGCGTCTCGTGGTGGTAGTACAGCGCCGTGAAGTCCCGCCAGCAGGTGTCGCCGCGCAGCTTGATCAGTCCCGCGCCGAACTCCACGCGGAACAGCAGCCAGGCCAGCAGCCACAGCACCGGGGCGGGCGGCACCAGCGACCCGGGCCCCAGGAAGGCCACCAGAAACCCGGTCTCCAGCAGCAGTGACTCCCAGCCGAACGCGTACCAGACCTGGCCCACGTTGACGATCGACAGATACAGCACCCACAGCAGCAGCCACAGCACCAGCCACGCCCACAGCGGGCCGAGGTCGGCGACCAGCGCCAGGACGCTCCCGGCGATGCCGACCCAGCACACCGCGGCGAAGAACCGGTCGGAGTAGTGCAGGTGGAACAGGCTCGGCGCGCCGCGGAACGACACCCGCGCCAGGAACCGGGAGATCGGGGTCAGCCCGCGTTCGCCGAGCAGACCCCGGAACTGCCGGAGGGCGCAGGTGAAACCCAGCAGGTACCCGACCGCGACCAGGTGCTGCACCGCGAACCGCGCGGCCCAGTAGTCAGGGGCCGCCAACCAGTCCCACATCGCGCCACCGTCCCCAGCTGCTCCACCCTCGGACACCGGCGTCCACCCCAGTGTGGCCCGGCGCGGTCGGGGAGCGCGGTCGGGACCGGCGCAACACCGCGACTAGGATCGCGGACCGGACGTGCGGGGTGGAGGCGAGCTGTGCTGGACGACGTCGTGGGGGTGTTGGCCTGCCCGCACTGCGGGGCCGGGCTGGACCGGGACGGCACCAGCCTGCGCTGCCCGGCCAATCACGTGTTCGACATCGCGCGGCAGGGTTACGTGAGCCTGCTGCCCGGCGGGACGCGCGTCGTCGGCGACACCGCGGCGATGGTGGCCGCGCGGGCGACCTTCCTGGACGGAGGTCACTACGCGCCGATCGCCGACGCGGTCGTGGCGGCGCTCGCCGGTGTCCAGGGCTGCGTCGTGGACGTCGGCGCCGGGACCGGGTACTACCTCGCCCGCGTGCTGGACGCCTCGCAGGAGCGCACCGGGTTGGCCCTGGACGTGTCGAAGTTCGCCTGCCGCCGAGCGGCCCGCGCCCACGCGCGCATGGGCGCGGCGACGGCGGACGCGTGGCAGCAGCTTCCGGTGCGCACCGGCGCGGCCTCAACGCTGCTGAACGTCTTCGCGCCGCGCAACGCCGCCGAGATGCATCGTGTGCTGCGCCCGGGCGGACTGCTGGTGGTCGTCGTGCCGAACTCCGATCACCTCACGGAGCTGGTCGGGGCGCTGGACCTGCTGGCGGTCGACGAGCGCAAGCAGCAGCGGCTGTCCGAGCAGCTCGCCGACCGGTTCGAGCCGGTCTCCCAGCGCGTCTGCCGGTTCCCGCTGTCGCTCACTGCGGCAGACGCCGAGGCCGTGGTGGGAATGGGGCCGAGCGCCTGGCACGCCGATCCGGGGCGACTGCGGGAGCGGATCGCGGCCGTGCCGGAGCCGGTCACGGCGACCGCGTCGGTGACCGTCGCGGTGTACCGGCGTGCCTGAGACCGCCGGGTCCGAAGTGGACCCGGCGGGCCCGGTCGTCACTTCGGTTCGTGCACGGTCTGCGGGATGCCCCACGGGTTGTCGTCGCGGAGGGCTTCCGGCAGCAGCTCCTGCGGGACGTTCTGGTACGTCACCGGGCGCAGGAAGCGGTCGATGGCCGCGGTGCCCACCGAGGTGAATCGCGAGTCGGTGGTGGCCGGATACGGGCCGCCGTGCTGCATCGCCGGGGACACCGCCACCCCGGTCGGCCAGCCGTTGAACAGCAGCCGCCCGACGCGCTCGCGCAGCCGGGACACCAGGCTCGCGGCGAACTCGGTGTCCTCGGGTTCGGCGTGCACCGTCGCGGTCAGGTTCCCGTCGAAGATTTCCGCGGCGCGGCGGGCCTCGTCCGGCGAGCGGTAGGTGACCACGATGGACAGTGGGCCGAACACCTCCTCCAGCAGCTCCTCGCGGTGGGCGAGCAGGGTGTCCACGTCGGTGGTCAGCAACGTCGGCACCGCGCCGTCGTCGATGCTGCCCTCGGCGAGCACCCGGACCCCGGGCACCCCGGTGACCGCTGCCCGGCGACCGCAGTAGCCCTCGTGCAGCCGCTCGTTGAGCAGCCGGTGGGCCGCGACGGCCTGCGACTCGGCGACCAGCACGTCCTCCAACCCGTGGTCGGCGGGCAGGAACACCAGGCCCGGCTTGGTGCACAGCTGACCGGCATTGCCCGAGTACGAGGTGACGTAGCCCTTGGCGATCTCCTCGCCGCGGGCGCGCACCGCCGCGGGCGTGACGAACACCGGGTTCAGGCTACCGAGTTCGCCGAAGAACGGGATCGGCGTGGGCCGCGAGTTCGCGATGTCGAACAGCGCCCGCCCGGCGGGCACCGAGCCGGTGAAGGCCGCCGCCCTGATCCGCGGGTCCCGCAGGGCGGCCGTGCCGGTCTCGAAGCCGAGCACGACGCGGAAAACGCCGTCGGGAGCACCGGAGGCGCGCAGCGCCTCGACGAGGACCTCGCCGGTGCGCACGGACAGCTCCGGGTGGCCGGGGTGTGCCTTGAGCACCACCGGGCATCCTGCGGCCAGCGCGGAGGCGGTGTCGCCGCCGGCGACGGAGAAGGCGAACGGGAAGTTGCTCGCGGCGAACACCAGGACCGGACCCACCGGCACCAGCATCCGCCGCAGGTCCGGCTTGGCGCCCAGCGGGAACCCGGGGTCCGCGCGGTCCAGGGTGGCCTGCAGGTAGCGGCCCTCCGCCAGTACCTCGGCGAACAGCCGCAGCTGGAAGGTGGTGCGCTTGAGCTCGCCGGTCAGCCGGGCCTCGGAGAGATGCGACTCGGCCATGGCCAGTGGCACCAGGTCGCCGGCGGCGGCGTCGAGGGCGTCGGCGACGGCGCCGAGCTGCCGGGCGCGGGTGGCGGGCGGCAGTTCGCCGAAGCTTCCGGCGACGTCGGCGGCTCGCTGCAGAACGGTGTCGAGTTCGGCGGGGCTGGTGTCCGGAATCCGTGTCGCGGTCAACGTGCCATCCTTCTGCGCGGTATGCGACCACCCAAGTTCGCCTGAACCCGGACATCCCCACCCCAGGGCGGGGTTTCCGGGTTTGCCTGAAGTTGGGCGTCTGCCTCGTCCGGGGTTTCCTAGATTCGAAAGCCCTCACCCAGGGTGGGGACCCACGGGTGCTGACCCCTACACCGTAGTACGCCCATGGACGGCAGGTCGCACGGCGTTCGAAATCTGGAACGGGGTGAGGGGCTGAGGAAGCGCGACAGGCACCTCCCGACCGAGCGAGCCGGTCCGGAAGATGCCCGTCACCTGGTGCAGATCAGCTCTCGGCGCGGCTGATGCGCACCATCTCCTCGCGGGGGACGACCTTGATCCGCTCGCGGCCCCGGGCCTCGCCCTGCGCCTTCTCGTGCGCGTCCAAACGGCCCCAGCCCTCCCAGGTCGTGTATGCCACGCCACGCTCGTCGAGCAGCCGCAGGACGCTGTCCCGCTCCGGCTGCTCCGCCCGCGGCAGCGCCTCGCGGTCCGCAAGCAGGTGGGTGATCGTCTCCAGCGCGTCGCCCTTCGTGTGGCCGATCAGGCCCACCGGGCCGCGCTTGATCCAGCCCGTGGTGTAGACGCCCCGTATGGGCTCACCGTCCAGGTCCAGCACCCGGCCGCCGTCGTTGGGCACGGTGCCCGTCGCGTGGTCGAACGGCACGTCCGCCAGCGGCGAGCTCAGGTAGCCCACCGCCCGGTAGACCTGCTGCACCGGGTAGGTCTCGTACTCGCCGGTGCCGCGCACGGTCCCGTCGCCGGTGAGCTCCATGACCTCGACCTTCAGTCCCTCGACCCGCTCGTCGCCGAGCACCGCCACCGGCGCCCGCAGAAAGTGCAGGTGCAGCCGGCGCGCGGTGTCGTGCTTCGGGTCCCGCAGCGCCCAGTCCTGCAGCGTTTTGACGATCGTCTTCACCTGGTTGTTGGTACGGATCGCCTCCTCGCTGGCCCGGTCGAGCTCGAAGCCCTCGGGGTGCACGATGATCTCGACGTCGTCCTGGTGGTCCAGCTCCCGCAGCTCCAGCGGGGTGAACCTGGCCTGCGCCGGGCCCCGCCGGGCGAACAGGTGCACGTCGGTGACCCGCGAGTTTTTCAGACCACGGTGGACGTTGTCCGGGATCTCGGTGCTGAGCAGGTCGTCGGCCTGCTTGGCCAGTACCCGCGCCACGTCCAGCGCGACGTTGCCGGCGCCGATCACCGCGACCTGCTCGCCGTCCAGCGTCCAGTCCCGCGGCGCCTCCGGGTAGCCGTCGTACCAGTAGACGAACTCGGCCGCGCCGTAGCTGTGCGGCAGGTCGATGCCCGGGATGTCCAGCGGCCGGTCCCGGTCCGCGCCGGTGGCGAAGATGACCGCATCGTAGTGGTGGCGCAGGTCGTCGAGCTTGATGTCCACGCCGTAGTCGACGTTGCCCAGAAACCGGATCTCCGGCTTGTCCATCACCCGTCGCAGCGCGCTGACGATGCCCTTGATGCGCGGGTGGTCGGGGGCCACACCGTAGCGGATCAGGCCGTAGGGAGCCGGCATCCGGTCCAGCAGGTCGATGTCGACCGGGGTCTCGGACTTGGTCAGGGTGTCGGCGGCGTACACACCGGCCGGCCCGGCCCCGACGATCGCGACTCGCAGCGGGCGGGTCATGCGCTCTCCTCACTGTGCGCCCCGCTCGGGCGCTGGTCGACTGGGCCCGCGCGCGGTCCGCCCAGGTGTTGTGGGTCCGCGGGACGTGCACGGGGACCCCGTAAGCTTAGGCATGCCTTACCCCCGATCCCGCGATGCGGACCGGTGACAATGCTCATAGGGCGCCCCCGCTGCCGGGTGGCGAGGTTAGGCGGAAGGGCTGCTGAGGTCGCCCACACCGCGTACGTGGCCGAGTGCGGTACGTGACAGTAAGATCACGATGGGATCGTCGACCCAGCCGCTGCCCGGCGCGTCGCAGCGGCGGCGAGCGTCAGGTGCAGGGCACGTGAGAGACAGGTGGGGAGATGCGCCAGGAGTCGGTTGGTCGGTCGCAGCCCGCGGGTCGCGGGGCGGAAACGTGATCACCAGAGTGGACCGACTGGAGTTCGCGCAGCGCTGGAAGCGGGAGATCGTGCACACCAGCTACGTCCCGCTGGCCCGGGCTGACATCGTCCAGCACCTCGCTGACTGCGTCGACCGACTCATCGGCGAGCTCACCGGCGCGTCCCCGCCCGGTGCGGCGCTGGACGTGGGTGCCGAACTGGTACAGATCCACTTCACCAACCCCGAGGTGCTGTCCCGCACCCTGCGGCTGTTCGCCGCCGACCTGCCGGCGCTGGTGCCCGGCCTGCGCCGCGACCGGTTGTTCACCGCCCTCGGCGACCTGGCCGCGGGCTTCGCGGGGCGGCTGCGCGAGCAGACGTTCGACGAGCAGGAAGTGATCAAGCAGGCCGTCCTGCACGCCAGGGACGCCGCCGAGGAGGCGCTGCGCGCCAGCGAGGCGCGGTTCCGCGCGGTGTTCACCGCCTCGGCGCTGGGCATCGCGGTGGTCACCCGCGACGGCGTGATCGAGGAGGTCAACGCGGCGATGACGCGGATCTTCCGCCGCGCCGAGGCCGACCTCGTCGGCGCCGCCGTGTTCGAACTGGTCGACGACGAGTGGCTGGACGCGCTCACCGACGTCGTCACGGAACTGGCCGCCGGGGACGCCGGTCACGGCTTCCTGGAGACCCGCTTCACCGCGTCCGACGGCGCGCACGTGTGGACCCGACTGTCGGCATCGTTGGTGCGCGACGCGGGCGGCGAACCCGGCTACCTCGTGCTGCTCTACGAGGACATCACCGACCGCCACATGCTCCAGGAGCAGTTCCGGCGGCAGGCCACCCACGACCCGCTGACCGGGCTGGCCAACCGCACCCAGCTGCAGACCAGCCTCGACGAGGCGCTGGAGCGCACCCACCCGGGACGCCGGGTGGGGCTGTGCTATTTCGACCTGGACGGCTTCAAGGCGGTCAACGACAGTCTCGGCCACCCGATCGGCGACCGCCTGCTGCGGCAGGTCGCGCAGCGGCTGGAGGTGGTGACCCAGGACGAGGGCGCGCTCGCGGCGCGGATGGGCGGCGACGAGTTCGTGGTGCTGGTGCCCGACTCGCAGGGCGCCACCGCGGTCGTTGACCTGGTCGAGCGGCTGCTGCGGGAGATCACCCGGCCGGTGCTGATCGGCTCCCACGAGCTGAGCGCCTCGGCCAGCGTCGGCATCGTGGAGCGCGAGGTTGACGGGACCGACGCGGACGCGCTGCTCCGCGACGCCGACATCACGCTCTACCGGGCCAAGCGGGACGGGCGGGCCCAGTGGGTGCTGTTCGACCCCGAGCGCAACGCGGCCGCCCGCCACCGCTTCTGGCTGTCCGCGGCGCTGCCCGCCGCCCTGGACCAGAACGAGCTGTTCGTCGAGTACGAACCCGTCCAGCGGCTGGAGACCGGCAAGCTCGTCGCGGTCTGCGCCAACGTGCGCTGGGACCACGAGGAGTTCGGCGAGCTGGGGGCTGACCGGTTCGTGGAGGTGGCCGAGGAGACCGGTCTGATCACCCGGCTCGGCAGCTGGGTGCTGGAGCAGGTGTGCCGGCACGCCGCCCGTTGGGCGGAGCGGCTCGGCGACGACGCGCCGGTGGCCGCGGTGAACCTGTCGGTGCGGCACTGCCGGGACCCGGAGCTGGTGGCCGACGTGCAGGGCATCCTGCGGCGCACCGGGCTGCCGCCGCGGTCGCTGGCGCTGTGCCTGCCGGAGCGCGCGCTGTTCGATCACCAGGGTGACCCGGTGGACACCCTGGAGATCTTCGCCGAGATGGGCATCCGGTTGGTCGTCTACGAGTTCGGCGGCGACTACCGCGGCGTGGGGCGGCTACGCCACCTGCCGCTGTCCGGGATCCGCATCGACGGTCCCCACCTGGACCGGCTCGCCGAGCCGACGGACCCCGACCCGCTGGACGAGCACCTCGTGCGCTGCGCCGTCGGCGCCGCGCAGCTGATGGACTTCCCGGTGATCGCCGGCGGGGTGCGCACCGAGCTGCAGGCGCGCCGGCTGCGCGAGTTCGGCGTCAGCCTGGTGCAGGGGCCCTACGCCGGGGAGCTGGCCTCGGCGCTGGAGATCGAGCAGATCGTCGCCGCCTCCCGCTGACGGCCTGCGAAAGCGGCGCGGCCGCCCGGCCCGGGCGCAAGCAGGAGTTCGGCGACGACCGCCAAGGTCCCGCGCACCCGGGAGCGGCGGTAGGTGTGCTGCGACATCCCGATAGCATCGGGATGCGAAGCGTATCCACGCCGGTCGGCGACCGGCACCAGCCGAGGAGTGATCGTGTCCGTACAGCCGTCCCACGCCCAGCAAGTTCTCCGGGTGAAGGTTCCGGCGGGCACTACCGCGGGGGCTGCGGTCGCCGAGGCAGGGTTGCCGTCCAAGGGCCCGGAAGCGATCGTGGTCGTCCGCGACCCGGACGGCATCCTGCGCGACCTGGCGTGGGCGCCGGAGGTCGACGTCGAGGTGGAGGCGGTGGCCGCCGACACCGAGGACGGCCGCAGCGTCATCCGGCACTCCGCCGCGCACGTGCTGGCCCAGGCGGTGCAGAACCTGTTTCCGGACGCCAAGCTGGGCATCGGCCCGCCGGTGCGGGACGGCTTCTACTACGACTTCGACGTGGACCGGCCGTTCACCCCCGAGGACCTGCAGGCGCTGGAGAAGCGCATGAAGCAGATCATCAAGTCGGGGCAGAAGTTCCAGCGCCGTCGGCTGGATTCGGTCGAGGCCGCCAGGCAGGAGCTGGCCGCCGAGCCGTACAAGCTGGAACTGGTCGACCTCAAGTCCGATGTGGACACCAGTGAGGTGATGGAGGTCGGCGGCGGCGAGCTGACCGTCTACGACAACATCGACCGCAACGGCGAGGTTGTCTGGGGCGACCTGTGCCGCGGCCCGCACGTGCCGCACACCCGGTACATCCCCGCGGTCAAGCTGATGCGGGTCGCCGCCGCGTACTGGCGGGGCAACCAGAACAACCCGCAGCTGCAGCGGATCTACGGCACCGCCTGGGAGTCCAAGGAGAAGCTCGCCGAGCACCTGGAGCTGCTGGCCGAGGCCGAGCGCCGCGACCACCGGCGGCTCGGTGCGGAGCTGGACCTGTTCTCCTTCCCGGAGGAGATCGGCTCCGGCCTGCCGGTGTTCCACCCCAAGGGCGGCATCATCCGGCGCGAGCTGGAGAACTACTCCCGGCAGCGTCACGAGCAGGCCGGCTACGAGTTCGTCTACACCCCGCACATCACCAAGGACCAGCTGTTCAAGACCTCCGGACACCTGGACTGGTACCGCGACGGCATGTTCCCGGCGATGCACCTGGACGAGGAGCGCGACGCCAACGGCGAACTGCGCAAGCCCGGGGTGGACTACTACCTCAAGCCGATGAACTGCCCTTTCCACAACCTGATCTTCCGCTCCCGCGGCCGCTCCTACCGGGAGCTGCCGCTGCGGCTGTTCGAGTTCGGGTCGGTGTACCGCTACGAGAAGTCCGGCGTGGTGCATGGGCTGACCCGGGTGCGCGGCATGACGCAGGACGACGCGCACATCTACTGCACCCCGGAGCAGCTGCAGGACGAGCTGACGTCGCTGCTGAGCTTCGTGCTGGACCTGCTGCGCGACTACGGCCTGGAGGACTTCTACCTCGAGCTGTCCACCCGCAACGAGGAGAAGTACGTCGGCGACGACGAGAGCTGGGCGGTGGCCACCGAGGCGCTGCGCACCGCCGCGGAGAGCTCCGGTCTGGAACTGGTGCCCGACCCGGGCGGCGCCGCCTTCTACGGCCCGAAGATCTCCGTGCAGGCCAAGGACGCGCTCGGCCGCAGCTGGCAGATGTCGACCATCCAGGTTGACTACCACCTGCCGGAGCTGTTCAACCTGGAGTACACCGCCCCGGACGGCAGCAAGCAGCGGCCGATCAAGATCCACCGGGCGCTGTTCGGCTCCATCGAGCGGTTCTTCGGGGTGCTCACCGAGCACTACGCGGGCGCGTTCCCGGCCTGGCTGGCGCCGGTGCAGGCGGTTGGCATCCCGATCGCCGACGATCACGTGCCGCACCTGCAGCGGGTGGCCGCCGCGCTGCGCGCCAAGGGCATCCGCGTCGAGGTCGACACCAGCGACGACCGGATGCAGAAGAAGATCCGCACCCACACCACGCAGAAGGTGCCGTTCCTGCTGCTGGCCGGGGACAAGGACGTGGCGGCCGACGCGGTGTCGTTCCGGTTCCGTGACGGCAGCCAGGTCAACGGGGTGCCGCTGACCACCGCGGTCGATTCGCTGACCCGCTGGGTCGAGCGGCGGGAGAACGCCTCCCCGACGGCGGAGAACTTCCGGGCGGAGGTGTCATGAGCGACGCTGTCGCACTTCTGGCTGGAGGACACCGGCCGGATGCGGGTGTCCGGCAGGACGCGGAGGTGTCGTGAACGAGCTTCCCGAGGGCGTGGAGCTGATCGAGCAGCCTGGTGTCGGCGTGCCGGACGCGTTGCAGCGGCTGTGGACCCCGCACCGGATGGCCTACATCCAGGGCGAGAACAAGCCGGTCGGCGACGACAGTGACGGCTGCCCGTTCTGCCGGTTGCTGGACTCCGGCCGACCGGACAGCGAGACGCTGATCGTGGCGCGCGACGAGCTGGTGTTCGCGATCCTGAACCTGTACCCGTACAACCCGGGGCACCTGATGGTGCTGCCGTACCGGCACGTGGCCGACTACACGGAGCTGACCCCGGCGGAGACGGTGGCGCTCGCCCAGTTCACCCAGCGTGCGATGCGGGTGATCCGAAAAGTGTCCGCGCCGCACGGGTTCAACATCGGGCTGAACCAGGGGCCGGTGGCCGGGGCGGGGATCGCCGCGCACCTGCACCAGCACGTGGTGCCCCGGTGGGGCGGCGACTCGAACTTCATGCCGGTCATCGGGCACACCAAGGTCCTGCCGCAGCTGCTGGGCGAAACCCGCGAGCTGCTGGCTGACGCCTGGGCCCGGGTTCGGTAAACCCGCGCTCGGGACGGGAACGGGCCGAGGACGCCCATCCTGGCCCGTTCGGGCGGCGATTCCGGGTGGAGATCGGCGCGTCGATCCCCGCGACAGTGACGTGTCACCAAGGTCACGGAGTGCCGCGTCGGCGCCCGCCCGGCTGGCGGGGTGATCACCGGCGGCTAGTCTGCAAGAACGGCAAACGACTGCACAGGTGGCTGGCACTTCAGGCAATGCTCAACATCTTCGCGCGGGCTTCACTATCGCGGCTGACCAACCCAATCGGCGCGGGGCTGGTCCGGCTCGGGCTGTCGCCGAACGCGGTGACGGTGGTCGGGACCACGCTCAGCGCCACGGCGGCGCTGTGGTTCTTCCCGCGCGGCGAGTTGTTCGTGGGCACCGTGGTGGTCGCGGTGTTCCTGCTGTTCGACATCGTCGACGGTGCGATGGCCCGCGCCGGGGGCAGGGCGTCCCGCTTCGGCGGGGTGCTCGACGCGAGTTGCGACCGGCTGGTCGACGGCGCCCTCTTCGGTGCCCTGGTGTGGTGGGCGCTGGTCGTGGAGGTGGACCGGCTGCGCGGCCTGGGGCTGCTGATCTGCCTGGTCACCGCCCAGGTGATCTCCTACGTCAAGGCTCGTGCGGAGGCCAACGGGCTGCGGGCCGACGGCGGCCTGGCCGAGCGTGCGGAGCGGTTCCTGGTGATCCTGGTGGGCACCGGCCTGCACGGTCTGGGCGTCCCGTACGTCCTGGACGTGGCGGTGTGGCTGCTGGTGGTGATGTCGCTGATCACCATCGCCCAGCGTCTGGTCGCGGTCCACGCGTCGTACCGCGCCGGCGAGTCGGGCGAGGGGCACCCCTGACGTGAAGTGCCCCCGCACCGTCATCTGGTTCACCAGCCGCGCTGGGCGTAGCGCTGCTGCTCGGAGAGGTCGTCGAGGTTGATGCCGACCATGGCCTCGCCGAGCCCGCGGGAGACCTTCGCGATCACGTCCGGGTCGTCGTAGAACGTGGTGGCCTTGACGATCGCCTCGGCCCGCTTGACCGGGTCGCCTGACTTGAAGATGCCCGAGCCGACGAAGACGCCCTCCGCGCCCAGCTGGCGCATCATCGCCGCGTCGGCGGGGGTGGCGATGCCGCCCGCGGTGAACAGCACCACCGGCAGCTTCCCGGTCCGGGCCACCTCCTGGACCAGCTGCACCGGGGCGCGCAGCTCCTTGGCCGCCACGTAGAGCTCGTCCTCGCCGAGCACCGACAGGCGGCGGATGTCGGCGCGGATCTGGCGCATGTGCCGGGTCGCCTCGACCACGTTGCCGGTGCCGGCCTCGCCCTTGGAGCGGATCATCGCCGCGCCCTCGGAGATCCGGCGCAGCGCCTCGCCGAGGTTGGTGGCACCGCACACGAACGGCACCGTGAAGGCCCACTTGTCGATGTGGTTGGCCTCGTCGGCGGGGGTGAGCACCTCGGACTCGTCGATGTAGTCCACGCCCAGCGACTGCAGCACCTGGGCCTCCACGAAGTGCCCGATGCGCGCCTTGGCCATCACCGGGATGGACACCGCGTTGATGATGCTCTCGATCATGTCCGGGTCCGACATCCGGGCCACGCCGCCCTGCGCGCGGATGTCGGCGGGCACCCGCTCCAGCGCCATCACCGCGACCGCGCCGGCGTCCTCGGCGATCTTGGCCTGCTCGGGCGTCACCACGTCCATGATCACGCCGCCCTTAAGCATCTCGGCCATGCCGCGCTTGACCCCGTCGGTCCCGGTCCGGGTGGTGCTGGTGGTGTCCTTGGCGTCGACGGTAGTCACTTCGACCTTCCTGTTGTTGTTGTCGTCGGTGGTGCGCAGGGATGCGCAGCGCGCCGACCTCGCGCTGGAGAGGTTAGTGCCGAACTGGACCACTTCAACGGTCCACTCTTGGGCTTTTCCGGTAGTCCACTTGACTCCCGTGGCGACCGCCAGCCCTTGCACGACCGGTGGCCGAGGTGTGTGATCGGTGACACATCCGGTCGCCGGGAGCGGAAACGCGCAGGGAGTAGCCATGGGAAGCAAACAAGGCGGCGCGGTAGGAGGGCCGGCGATCCCGGCCCCTTCAGATCCCGCCATGATTCGCAACGTCGTGCTGGTCGGCCCGTCGGCGGCGGGTAAGACCACGCTGGTCGAGGCGCTGCTCGCGGCCACCTCGACGATCCCCCGGGCGGGCACGGTCACCGAGGGCACCACGGTGTGCGACCACGAGCCCGCCGCGATCGAACAGCAACGGTCCATCGGTCTGGCCGTCGCCCCGGTGCAGTACGGCGAGATCAAGATCAACCTCATCGACACCCCCGGCTACGCGGACTTCGTCGGCGAACTCCGCGCCGGGCTGCGCGCGGCCGACGCCGCGCTGTTCGTGGTGGCCGCCGCCGAGGGCGTCGACGCCGCCACCCGGGCCATCTGGCAGGAGTGCGCGGCGGTCGGTATGCCGCGCGGCGTGGTGATCTCCCGGCTCGACCAGCCCCGCGCGGACTTCGACGGCGCACTGCTGGCCTGCCAGGACGCCTTCGGCTCCGGCGTGGTCCCGCTGTACCTGCCGCACCGCGGCGCCGACGGCGAGATCTCCGCCCTGGTCGGCCTGCTCACCGGCAGCCTCTACGAGGTCGGAGGCGTCCACCCGGCCGACGAGCAACTGCGCGAGCTCTACGACGAGCAGCGCGGCGAGCTCATCGAGGCGATCATCGCCGAGAGCGAGGACGAGTCGCTGATGGACCGCTACCTCGGTGGCGAGCAGATCGACGAGAACACGCTGATCAGCGATCTGGAGACGGCCGTGGTCCGCGGTGGCCTGCACCCGGTGGTGCCGGTGTGCGCGGCGACCGGGCTGGGCGTGCGGGAGGTGCTCGACGGCATCGCCCGCGGCTTCCCGTCGCCGCTGGAGCACCCGCTGCCGGAGTTCACCGACCCACAGGGCCGCCACCCGCGCACGCTCACCCCCGACCCGTCGGGGCCGTTGGCCGCCGAGGTGGTGCACACCTCGGTCGACTCCTACGTCGGGCGGGTCTCCCTGGCGCGCGTGTTCTCCGGGACGATGCGCCCGGAACGGCCGGTGCATGTCTCCGGGCACGGCATGGCCGAACGCGGGCACCCCGACCACGACGAGGACGAGCGGGTGGCGCACCTGTACTCGCCGCTGGGCGCGAGTCTGCGCGAGGTGCCGCACTGCATCGCCGGTGACCTGTGCGCGCTGACCAAGATCGGGTCGGCCGAGACCGGCGACACCCTGTCGGACCCATCGGACCCGCTGCTGCTGACCCCGTGGCCGATGCCCGAACCGCAGCTGCCGATCGCGGTCACCGCGCACACCCGCAGCGACGAGGACGCGCTGGCGCGCAACCTCAACCGGCTCGTCGCCGCGGACCCGAGCCTGCGGCTGGAACGCGACAGTGCCAGCCACCAGCTGGTGCTGTGGTGCATGGGCGAGGCGCACGCGGACGTGGTGCTGCAACGGCTCCGCGAGGGGGGCGCGGAGATCGACACCGTGCCGGTGCGGGTGCCGCTGCGGCAGACGTTCGCGCAACCGGCCAAGGGGCACGGGCGCCACGTCAAGCAGTCCGGCGGGCACGGCCAGTACGCGGTGTGCGACATCGAGGTGGAGCCGCTGCCGCGCGGGTCGGGTGTCGAGTTCGCCGAGCGGGTTGTCGGGGGAGCCGTGCCGCGGCAGTTCATCCCCAGCGTCGAGAAGGGCGTGCGCGCGCAGGCCGAGAAGGGTATCACCGAGGGGTGTCCGCTGATGGATATCCGCGTGACGCTGGTGGACGGCAAGGCGCACAGCGTCGACTCGTCCGACGCGGCGTTCCAGGCGGCGGGGGCGCTGGCCCTCAAGGCCGCCGCGGAACAGGCGGGGCTGGTCACCCTGGAGCCGGTCGACGCGGTGGAGGTGCGCATCCCGGACGAGCACCTCGGGGCGGTGCTGGGTGACCTGTCGAGCCGCCGCGGCAAGGTGATCGGCACCGAGCCGGAGGACGGCGGCTGGACGGTGGTGCGGGCGCACGTGCCCGCGAGCGAGCTCATGCGCTACACGATCAACGTGCGTTCGCTCAGTTCCGGCAGCGCCACGTTCACCCGGCACTTCGAGAGCTACGAGCCGGTCCCGGAGTCGCTGCTCGCGCAGATGACCACCAGATGATGGGTGTCGGCGATTCCGGTGGAAACCGGCTTGAGGTGATGTCCACTGGGATCGCCGCCTCCCGCGGCGTCAGACGTGTTCCATGACGAGGACCGCCTTGGTGGTGGGGGCAAGCGCCTCGTAGCGGTGCGGGACGTCGCCGGAGAACGAGATGTAGTCGCCCACGTCGAGCTCCACCGGGTTCTCCTCCGGGCCGACGCGCAGCTTCCCGGCCGTGACGATGACGTGCTCCACCGAACCCGGGATGTGCGGGTCCGCGTGCCGCACCCCGCCCGGTTCGAGCTCCAGCACGTAGAGGTCGCGGCGGGTGCCGGGCTGCCCCGACGACAGCAGGGCGGCGGCGTAGGTCGACTGCTCGGAGCGCACGATCGGCACCTGGCCGGCGCGGACGACCCGCACCCGGGGCGTCGGCGGGTCGACGAGCCGGCTGAACGGCACGCCCAGCGCCACGCCCAGCGCCCACAGCGTCTCGACGCTGGGGTTGCCGGTGCCCGACTCCAGTTGGGAGAGCGTGGATTTCGCGATGCCGGCGCGGCGGGCGAGTTCGGTCAGGGTCAGCCCGGCGCGGTCGCGCTCGCGGCGCAGCGACATGGCGATGATCTCCAGCGGCGCGGCCGGGGAGTTCTCGGTCTCACTCATGCTGTTCGGTCTGCCGGTCCAAAAATTCGTTTTGACGAACGCTCCTCGTTTCGTTCAGGATAACGAACGTGAGTGCGTTACAGCGAACACGAACGGCTTTCTGGCGGGATGCGCTGGTGCGCGACGTGCTGTCGATGGCGCTGGCGATGGCCATCGTGGGGGCCTCGCTGGGCGCGATCGCGGTGAGCAGGGGCGTACCGCTTCCGATGATTACCCTGATGGGGGCGGTGGTGTTCGCCGGCGGCTCCGAGTTCATGGCGGTCGGCCTGATCACCGCCGGCGCCGCACCGCTCACCGCGGTGCTTGGCGGCCTGATGCTCAACGCCCGCCACTTCCCGTTCGGCCTGGCCGTCGGCGGCCTGCTCGACCGCGGCTGGCCGAGCCGGCTCGTCGGTAGCCACCTGATGGTCGACGAGTCGGTCGCGTTCGCGTTGGCGCAGGACACCACCGCGGAGAAGAAGCGCGCCTACTGGCTCACCGGCATCGCGCTGTACTGCGCCTGGGCGCCGTCGGTGTTCCTCGGCGGCCTGCTGGGCCAGGGCATCGGCGACCCGAGTGCCCTCGGGCTGGACGCCGCCATGCCCGCCGCGCTGCTCGCGCTGATCATGCCGTCGCTGCGCGAGCACCGGACGCTGCGGGCGGTGGCGCTCGGCGCGCTGATCGCCGTGGTGACCACCCCGGTCCTGCCCGAGGGGCTGCCCGTCATGGCCGCCCTGATCGGCCTGGCCGCCGCGCTGCCGCTGCCCAAGCGGATCGAGGTGACCCGATGACCCTCGGGGTGATCTTCGCGCTGGCCGCCGGGACCTACGCGATGCGACTGGCCGGTCCGCTGCTGCGCGGGCGGATCCAGGTCTCGCCGCGCTGGGAGCAGCTGATGTCGATGGCGGCGATCGTCCTGCTCGCCGCGTTCGTGACCACCAGCACCGCCTTCGAGTCCGGCGGGTTCGCCGGGTGGGCCCGGTTCGCCGGGGTCGCCGTCGGCGGCGTGCTGGCCTGGCGGCGCGCGCCGTTCGTGGTCGTGGTCGTCGCCGCGGCCGCCACCACGGCCCTGCTGCGGCTGGCCGGACTCACCTGACTTTCGTCCGGGTTCGTGCGGCGCCGGTCCCGGGCTTCGGCCGGACACGCGGATGCAGGACAATCGGAGTCGTGACGAAACCCGTTGTCGGAGTTCTCGCCCTGCAGGGTGGGGTGGCCGAGCACCTGGCCGCGCTGGAGCGCAGTGGGGCCGACGCGCGTCCGGTCCGCCGTCCCGAGGAGCTGGCCGCGGTGCACGGCATCGTGCTGCCGGGCGGGGAGTCCACCACCATGACCCGCCTGCTGGACACCTTCGAGCTCTACGAGCCGCTGCGCGAGCGGCTGGCCGCCGGGCTGCCTGCGTTCGGGTCCTGCGCCGGCATGATCATGCTGGCGCGCGAGGTGCTCGACCAGGACCCGCAGCTTCCGGCGGTGCGGCCGCTGGGAGCGCTGGACGTCGCGGTGCGCCGCAACGCCTTCGGCCGGCAGGTCGACTCCTTCGAGACCGACCTGGAGTTCACCGGCATCACCGACGGCCCGGTGCACGCGGTGTTCATCCGCGCCCCGTGGGTGGAGAAGGTCGGTGACGGGGTCGAGGTGCTGGCGAGCGTGCCCGAGGACCCGGACACCACGGGACGCGGCGGGGCCGCCGGTAGGATCGTCGCGGTTCGGCAGGGACCGGTGCTCGCCACTGCTTTCCACCCGGAGCTGGTCAGCGGGGACGAGCGCGTGCACCGCTATTTCGCACAGATCGTCCGCGCGCAGTGAAAACGGCAGCGCAGGCGTAGAACGACGGAGGAGAGATGAGCGGCCACTCGAAGTGGGCCACCACCAAGCACAAGAAGGCCGCCCTCGACGCCAAGCGCGGCAAGCTCTTCGCGAAGCTGATCAAGAACATTGAGGTTGCCGCACGAACCGGTGGGGGCGATCCCGAGGGCAACCCGACCCTGTACGACGCCATCCAGAAGGCCCGCAAGAACTCGGTGCCGTTGGACAACATCGAGCGCGCGCGCAAGCGCGGTGCCGGTGAGGAGGCGGGTGGCGCCGACTGGCAGACGATCATGTACGAGGGCTACGGCCCCAACGGCGTCGCCATGCTGGTGGAGTGCCTGACCGACAACCGCAACCGCGCCGCCGGCGAGGTGCGCACCGCGATGACCCGCAACGGCGGCTCGATGGCCGACGCCGGTTCGGTGTCGTACCTGTTCAACCGCAAGGGCGTCGTCCTGCTGCCGAAGAACGGGCTCAGCGAGGACGACGTGCTCATGGCGGTGCTGGAGGCCGGCGCCGAGGAGGTCAACGACCTCGGCGAGAACTACGAGATCCTGTCCGACCCGGCCGACCTGGTCGAGGTCCGCAAGGCGCTGCAGAACGCGGGCATCGAGTACGACTCGGCGGAGACCAACTTCCTCGCCTCGGTCAACGTCCAGCTGGACGCCGAGGGCGCCAAGAAGATCTTCAAGCTGATCGACGCCCTGGAGGACTGCGACGACGTGCAGAACGTCTACGCGAACTTCGACGTCTCGGACGAGATCATGGCCGAGGTCGGCTGACGCCACGTGACCGCGCCGCTCCCGCCGGTACCCGCGACCGGGCACCGGCGGGAGCGGTGTGCTTCGCGGGCAGAATGGCGCCCGTGGTCGACAGCGATGAGGGACTGCGCCGCTGGCTGGTGAACGAGGCCGACAGGCACGGCGCGGCGGTGGTGCACGTGGCCGGCGACGACCGCGGCGCGTCGTATGCGTTCTCCGTCGGGGCCTGGCGGCGCTTCGGGAAACCGGAAGTGGTCGTGATCGGGCTGCCCCAGGAGGTGGCGCACGCGGTGGTCCACACCTACGTCGAGCGTGTCGCGGCCGGGGAGCGGTTCCGGCCCGGCACGCTGTACGAGGGCTTCCTGCAGGGGTGCCCGGTGACCTTCGAGAAGGTCGCCCTGCGGCACTACCCGGAGTTCCTCGGCAGCGCGTTTGTGGTCTACAACGGCGCGGACTTCCCCGCCGTGCAGCTGATTGCCTCGAGCCCGGACGGGGGCCGGTTTCCGTGGCAGGACGACGCGCCGGGTGGTTTCCGCGAGTACCAGCCGGTGCTGACCGACAGCGGTCTGCCGGAGAGCTGGACCCCGGGCGTCGACGGGCCCTGAGCGCGTGCGGGCCGAGGCCGCGCGCTGTCGTGATCGGGTGGGTGCGTGTCGGTGCTCGGCCCGCGGTGCGCGGTTCGCTAGGGTTCGAACGGATGTTCACGGGTTGTTGATGGCTGGGCAGGTGGCTGCGTGCGCGTGTTGGGAGTCGACCCCGGGCTCACTCGCTGCGGGCTTGGCGTGGTCGACGGCGGCCGCGGCCGCGAGGTCGCCTGCGTCGCGGTCGGCGTGGCCCGCACGCCCCCGGAGTGCGAGCTGTCCGCCCGGTTGCTCGCGGTCGCCGACGTGGTCGAACAGTGGATGGACCGGCACCGCCCCGAGGTGGTCGCCATCGAACGCGTCTTCAGCCAGCACAACGTGCGCACGGTGATGGGCACCGCCCAGGTCTCCGGGGTCGTGGCGCTGGCCGCCGCGCGCCGCGGCCTGCCGGTCGCCTTCCACACGCCGAGCGAGGTCAAGGCGGCCATCAGCGGCTCCGGGCGGGCGGACAAACGCCAGGTCACCACCATGGTCACCAAGATCCTCGGGCTGGCCACCGCGCCGCGGCCCGCCGACGCCGCCGACGCGCTCGCGCTGGCCGTCTGCCACCTGTGGCGGGCCCCCATGGCGAACCGCCTCGCCGAGGCCGAGGCCAGGGCAGCCGAGCTCGCCCGCAACCACCGCGCCCGGCTCCGGGCGGCGCAGCAGGCCGCCCGGACACCAGCAGGAAGGAAACCGCGATGATCTCCACGGTGCGAGGTCCGGTGCTGTCCATCGGGCTGGACCACGCCGTGATCGAAGTCGGCGGGGTCGGCCTGGCGGTGCACGCCACCCCGGCGACGCTGGCCGGACTGCGCCGCGGCGAGGAGACCCGGCTGTGGACCTCGCTGATCGTGCGCGAGGACTCGCTGACCCTCTACGGCTTCGCCGACGCCGAGTCCCGCGACCTGTTCGGCCTGCTGCAGACCGCCTCCGGGGTCGGCCCGCGGCTGGCGCTGGCCACTCTCGCGGTGCTCTCGCCCGACCAGCTCTGCCACGCCCTGGCCGACGGCAACCTCACGGTGCTCACCCAGGTGCCGGGCATCGGCCGCAAGAGCGCCGAGCGGCTGATCCTGGAGCTGCGGGACAAAGTGAGCGCGGTGGCCGCGCCCGGACCGGGGGCCGCACCGGACCGCGCCCGGGTGCGCACGGAGGTGTCGGAGGCGCTGGTCGGCCTGGGCTTCTCGGCCAAGCAGGCCGAGCAGAGCGTGGAGGCGGTGCTCGCGTCCGGCGACGGCGACCTGGACACCTCGGCGGTGTTGCGCCGGGCGTTGACCAAGCTGGGACCGAAGTGAGGGCCTGATGTACCAGGACGACGCAGCCGGGGACTGGGGCGGCGACGGCGCCGAGGTCAGCCTGGCTCCGCACCAGGAACCCGCGGAGCGGGATGTCGAGATGACGCTGCGGCCGCGCAGGCTCAGCGAGTTCGTCGGCCAGGCACGCGTCCGGGAGCAGCTGGAACTGGTGCTGCACGGTGCGCTCAAGCGCGGCGACCAGCCCGACCACGTGCTGTTCTCCGGTCCGCCCGGGCTGGGCAAGACCAGCCTGGCGATGATCATCGCGGCCGAGCTGGGTGCCTCGATCCGGGTCACCTCCGGCCCGGCGCTGGAGCGCCCCGGCGACCTCGCGGCGATGCTGTCCAACCTCGCCGAGGGCGACGTGCTGTTCATCGACGAGATCCACCGGATCGCCCGCCCCGCCGAGGAGATGCTCTACCTGGCGATGGAGGACTACCGGGTGGACATCGTGGTCGGCAAGGGGCCGGGCGCCACCAGCATTCCGCTGGAGCTGGCCCCGTTCACGCTCGTCGGGGCCACCACCCGGTCCGGCGCGCTGACCGGCCCGCTGCGCGACCGGTTCGGCTTCACCGCCCACATGGAGTTCTACAGCGCCGAGGAGCTGGAGCAGGTGGTGCGGCGCTCGGCCGGGATCCTCGGCGTGGACCTGCGCGACGACGGTGCCGCCGAGATCGCCCGCCGCTCGCGCGGCACGCCGCGCATCGCCAACCGGCTGCTGAGGCGGGTCCGCGACTTCGCCGACGTGCGCGCCGACGGCGCGGTGACCCGCGACATCGCGCGGGCGGCGCTGGAGGTCTACGACGTCGACGAGCAGGGACTGGACCGGCTGGACCGGGCGGTGCTCGGGGCGCTGATCAGGTCGTTCCACGGTGGACCGGTGGGCATCTCGACGCTCGCGGTCGCGGTCGGCGAGGAACCGACCACGGTGGAGGAGGTGTGCGAGCCCTACCTGGTGCGCGCCGGTATGCTCGCGCGCACCCCACGTGGCCGGGTCGCCACGGCAGCCGCCTGGCACCACCTGGGACTCACCCCGCCCCAGCACGCACCGGGCGAGCGACCGCCGAGCCTGTTCGACGAGTGATCGGCCGGTGACCTGGGCGTAGTAGGGTCCTCGGCACCCCGGGTGGACCTGGCACACTGGGGGCTGAACATCCGAACAATCCGGGCGCAGTGCTGCGAGGGCTGGGCCCTGAAGCGTCCGCTGAACGGAGCACGATGGACCTCCAATCCCTGATTCTCCCGCTGCTGATCGTCCTGCTCGCGGTGCCGCTGTTCCTTCAGGCGCGTAAGCAGAAGCGCGCCATGCAGGAGCAGCAGAAGCTGCAGAACTCGATCGCCCCCGGTGACCGGGTGATGACCACCTCCGGCGTGTTCGGCACCGTCGTCGCCACCGCCGACGACACCATCGACCTGGAGCTGGCCCCCGGCCTGACCACCACCTGGGTGCGTGCCGCGATCCGCGAGAAGGTCACCACCACCAGCGCCCCGGCCACCACTGCGGAGGCCCCGGCCAAGGCCGAGGAGAGCCGCTCCGCTGACGACACCTCCGCCGACGAGGCCAGGACCGAGGTCGCGGAGCAGCAGAAGACCAACTGACGCCCGGCGGGACGTCCCCGGGCCCGGCCCGGGCCCGCGGTGGCGACGCGCCGACCAGCGACGCGGGCACCGGACACCATGCCGGGCCCGCGTCCGTGCGTAGCGATCGGTGACGCACTGTGGACCCCAGGGCGGGGACGGTCACAGCGGGTTTGTCACACTGGACCGAGAACTGCGGTGATCGGCACCACCCGGTCACCGCCAGGAGTGCGCGCGGGTCGCCGGCGAGGCCGAATCCGCGCACCCAGACCGCGAACAGGAGACCGACGCACCGTGGCACCTCCGGCCGGGCAGATCCGCCCAGGGCGTTATCTGGCGATCTTCGCGCTGATCGTGGCGGCGCTCTACGCGCTGGTGTTCTTCACCGGCGACGGCAGGCCCTACCCGAAGCTCGGGATCGACCTGCAGGGCGGCACCAGGGTCACGTTGACCGCCCGCACCCCGGACGGCAGGCCACCCACCACCGAGTCGCTGAACCAGGCCCGGCAGATCATCGAGACCCGCGTCAACGGCATGGGCGTGAGCGGCTCCGAGGTCACCCGGGACGGCAACAACCTGGTGATCACCGTGCCCGGCGCGGGCGGTGAGCAGGCCAAGCAGCTCGGCCAGACCGCCGAGCTGAACTTCCGCAAGGTCGTCAACCAGGTGCCGGCGCAGCCCGCCCAGGCGGGCACCACCCCGCAGGCCGTGCACCAGCAGCAGCCGGGCGACCAGCGGGAGGCCATCGAGGAGGCCAAGCGGACCCGGCAGAGCACCGACCCGGGCGTCCAGCAGCAGGCCCTGCAGGCGCTGGACTGCAACGCCGAGGACCCGCTGCGCGGCAACGACGACCCGAAGCTGCCGCTGGTCACCTGCGACCGCGAAGGCGAGTTCAAGTACGTGCTGGACCCGGTGTTCCTGGAGGGCAAGGAGATCGCCAACGCCCAGGCCGTGCCGCCGCAGCCGCAGGCCGGCCAGCCGGGGTGGACGGTGTCGCTGGACTTCAAGAGCGCCGGGGCCAAGGTGTGGGCCGACTTCACCTCCGCCAACGTCGGCCAACAGGCGGCGTTCGTGCTGGACAGCGAGGTCGTCTCGGCGCCGACCATCCAGCAGGCGCTGCTGGCTGGCAACGCGTCGATCAGCGGCCAGTTCAACCAGCAGAGCGCGACCGACCTGGCCAACATCCTCAAGTACGGTTCGCTGCCGCTGGCCTTCGACCAGTCCGAGGCGGAGACGGTGTCGGCGACCCTCGGTGTCGCCTCGCTGGAGGCGGGCCTGCTCGCCGGCGGCATCGGCCTGCTGCTCGTCGCCGTGTACTGCCTGGTCTACTACCGGTTGCTGGGCATCCTGACGATCCTGTCGCTGGTGCTGTCCGGCGGTGTGGTCTACGCGGTGCTGGTGCTGCTGGGCCGCTGGGTCGGGTTCACCCTCGACCTGGCCGGGGTCGCCGGTTTCATCGTCGCCATCGGCATCACCGCCGACTCGTTCATCGTGTTCTTCGAACGCCTCAAGGACGAGATCCGCGAGGGCCGCACGTTCCGCTCGGCCGTGCCCCGCGCCTGGGTCCGGGCACGGCGCACGATCCTGTCGGCGGACGCGGTCAGCTTCCTCGCCGCCGCGGTGCTCTACGTCCTCGCCGTCGGCCAGGTGAAGGGCTTCGCCTTCACCCTCGGCATGTCCACGGTGCTGGACCTGGTGGTGGTCTTCCTGGTCACCCACCCGCTGGTGGCGATCGCCTCGAAGAACAAGGTCCTGTCCAAGCCCTCGGTCTCCGGCCTCGGTGCGGTGCAGCGGCTGGGGGCCCAGCACCGCGCCGCCCGCAAGGCCGCGACCACCGCCAAGGAGGCGTGAAGGTGACGACTCCAGGTACCGAAGGAGCCCGGCGCGGCAGCGTCTTCCACCGCCTCTACACGGGGACCGGCGCCTTCGACATCGTCGGCAGGCGTGCCCGCTGGTACGTCGCGCTGGGTCTGCTGGTCCTGGTGTGCCTCGGCGCGATCGGGTTCAGGGGCTTCAACCTCGGCATCGACTTCGAGGGCGGCACCAAGATCCAGCTTCCGGCCGTGGGCGCGCAGGGGCCGATCAGCACCGACGCGGTGCAGGACGCGTTCCGCGACGCGCTGGGCCACCCCGCCGAGACCGTGCAGATCGTGGGCGTCGGAGCCAACCAGAGCATCCAGATCCGCTCGTCCTCGCTGACCACGGACCAGGTCGCGGCGGTGAAGCAGTCGCTGTTCACCGAGCTGCAGCCGCTGGACCAGCAGGGCCGCCCGAGCCAGCAGGTGATCAGCGACAGCGCGGTGAGCGGCACCTGGGGTGGCGAGATCACCCAGCAGGCGCTGATCGCGCTGGGCGTGTTCCTGGTGCTGGTGACGGTCTTCCTGGCCCTCTACTTCGAGAAGTGGATGGCGGTGGCCGCGCTGATCGCGCTGTTCCACGACATCATCGTCACCGCGGGCATCTACTCGCTGGTCGGGTTCGAGGTCACCCCGTCCACGGTGATCGGCCTGCTCACCATCCTCGGGTTCTCGCTGTACGACACGGTGGTGGTGTTCGACAAGGTCAAGGAGAACACCCGCGGCCTGCTCGGGCTGACCCGCCGCACCTACGGCGAGGCGGCGAACCTGGCGGTCAACCAGACCCTGATGCGGTCGATCAACACCTCGGTGATCGCGCTGCTGCCGGTGGCCGGGCTGCTCGTGGTCGGTGCCGGGCTGCTCGGCGTCGGCGTGCTGCGCGACCTGGCGCTGGTGCAGCTGGTCGGCATGATCGCCGGTGTGGTGTCGTCGGTCTTCCTGGCCACCCCGCTGCTGGTGGACTTCAAGATGCGCGATCCGAGGTACCGCGACCACGCGGCCAAGGTGCAGCAGCGGCGGGAGCGCTCCGCGACCAGGGCCGCTGAGGGCCCGGCCGAGCCCAGGCACGCGGTCGCGGCCGGTTCCGGGACCAACAACCACTCGTCCGGCCGTCGCCCGAGCCGTCCCGCGGGCAAGGCGGGGCGCCCGACCGGCAGGCGGCGACGCTGATGGCCTCGCTCGGAGAAACGCCGTCCGTGCAGGTCACCGATGCTTCCGACGACGCGCTGCGGCGGGCCGCGGCGCTGATCCGCGAGATCCCGGACTTTCCGGAGCCGGGGGTGCTGTTCCGCGACATCAGCCCGCTGCTGGCCGACCGGGACGGGCTCAACGCGGTCGTCTCGGCACTCGGCCGGGACAGCGAGTTCGACGTGGTCGCCGGGGTGGAGGCCCGCGGTTTCCTGGTGGGCGCCGCGGTCGCGCAGGCGTTCGGCACCGGGGTGATCGGGTTGCGCAAGCCCGGCAAGCTGCCGGTGGTGGCCGACCGCATCGAGTACACCCTGGAGTACGGGCGCGCGACCCTGGAACTTCCGGCCGACACCCTGCGGCCGGGGCAGCGGGTGCTGATCGTCGACGACGTGCTCGCCACCGGCGGCACCCTGGGCGCGGCGTGCCGCCTGGTCCGCCAGGCGGGCGCCGAGGTGGCCGCGGCGGCGGTGGTCCTGGAGCTGACGGCGCTGGAGGGCCGCGACAAGATCATGGGCGAGACCGTCCGCGCCCTCCTGCGCGTCTGACCAGCGTCTCCCACGTCGTGGGACCGGAACGCGTGTGCGGTGATCGGTCGGGCTGAAGTCCGTTCGGCGATCGGCTGCCCCAGGTGACCGCTGGGCGTATCACACCCGCACCAGGGAAGGTCCATCGCCCGGATGGCGTTATTCTCAGTGTCCGGGTCCCCCGGACCTGGGACGAGTGCAACGCCTGAGCCCGGGAGCGTGCGGTGAGCCAACACGTCGAATCTCCTGCCTCGGCAACCGGCCCGGTTGCCCAGCCGCGGGCGGCCTCCGCGACGCGGCGCGTCCGGGCCCGCCTGGCCAGGAGGATCACCGCGCAGCGGGCCGCCCAGGTCAAACCGGTGCTGGAGCCGTTGGCCGCGGTGCACCGCGAGCTGCACCCGATGGCCGACCTGGCCCTGCTGCAGCGCGCCTACGACGTGGCCGAGGAGAAGCACCGCAGCCAGAAGCGCAAGTCCGGTGACCCCTACATCACCCACCCGCTCGCGGTGGCGACGATCCTCGCCGAACTCGGCATGGACACCACCACGCTGGTGGCGGGCCTGCTGCACGACACCGTCGAGGACACCGACTACTCGCTCGAGCGGCTGGCCGCCGATTTCGGCGACGAGGTGGCGCACCTGGTCGACGGCGTGACGAAGCTGGACAAGGTCAAGCTGGGTGCCGCGGCCGAGGCCGAGACCATCCGCAAGATGATCATCGCGATGGCCCGCGACCCGCGGGTGCTGGTGATCAAGCTGTCCGACCGGCTGCACAACATGCGCACCATGCGCTTCCTGCCGCCGGAGAAACAGGCCCGCAAGGCGCGCGAGACCCTGGAGGTGCTGGCTCCGCTGGCGCACCGGCTGGGCATGGCCACCATCAAGTGGGAACTGGAGGACCTGGCGTTCGCCATCCTGCAGCCCAAGAAGTACGACGAGATCGTGCGTCTGGTCGCCAACCGGGCGCCGTCGCGCGACACCTACCTGCGCACCGTGATCGACGAGCTGTCCCGCCAGCTCGACGCCGCACGGCTGGCCGCGAAGGTGGAGGGGCGGCCCAAGCACTACTACTCGATCCACCAGAAGATGATCGTGCGGGGCCGCGACTTCGACGACATCCACGACCTGGTGGGCGTGCGGATCCTGGTCGACGAGGTGCGCGACTGCTACGCGGCGATGGGCGTGGTGCACGCGCTGTGGCAGCCGATGCCCGGCCGGTTCAAGGACTACATCGCCCAGCCCCGGTTCGGGGTCTACCAGTCGCTGCACACCACGGTGATCGGCCCGGAGGGCAAGCCGCTGGAGGTGCAGATCCGCACCCACGAGATGCACCGCACCGCGGAGTACGGCATCGCGGCGCACTGGCGGTACAAGGAGACCAAGGGCCGCAACGGCGCTGGCAAGCAGTCCGCCGTCGAGATCGACGAGATGGCATGGATGCGGCAGCTGCTGGACTGGCAGCGCGAGGCCGCCGACCCGGGCGAGTTCCTGGAGGCGCTGCGCTACGACCTGGCCACCCGGGAGATCTTCGTCTTCACCCCCAAGGGCGACGTGATCACGTTGCCGTCCGGGTCGACGCCGGTCGACTTCGCCTACGCGGTGCACACCGAGGTCGGGCACCGCTGCATCGGCGCCCGCGTCAACGGTCGGCTGGTCGCGCTGGAGCGCAAGCTGGAGAACGGCGAGGTCGTCGAGATCTTCACCTCCAAGGCGGAGGGGTCCGGGCCGAGCCGGGACTGGTTGTCGTTTGTGGCGTCGCCGCGGGCGAAGGCCAAGATCAAGCAGTGGTTCGCCAAGGAGCGCCGCGAGGAGGCGATCGAGTCCGGCAAGGAGCTGATCGCCAAGGAGATCCGCCGGGCGGGCCTGCCCGTGCAGCGGCTGGTGTCGGCCGAGACCCTCGCCGCGGTGGCCCGCGAACTGCACTACGCCGACGTCACCGGGCTCTACGCAGCGGTGGGCGAGAAGCAGCTGTCGGCGCAGCACCTGGTGCAGCGGCTGGTGGCGTTCATCGGCGGCCCGGAGCAGGCGGCGGACGAGATCGCCGAGCGCTCCACGCCGTCGACGCTGCGCGGCAAGCGGCGCAGCAGCGGCGACTCGGGTGTGGTGGTCAAGGGTGCCGGTGACGTGTGGGCGAAACTCGCGCGCTGCTGCACGCCGGTCCCCGGCGACGAGATCCTGGGCTTCGTCACGCGCGGCGGCTGGGTCAGCGTGCACCGGACGGACTGCACCAACGCCGACGACCTGCGCAAGACGCCGGAGCGGCTGGTCGAGGTGTACTGGGCGCCGTCCGCGTCGTCGGTGTTCCTGGTGGCGATCCAGGTGGAGGCGCTGGACCGGCACCGGCTGCTGTCGGACGTCACGAAGGTGCTGGCCGACGAGCGGGTGAACATCCTGTCGGCGTCGGTGACCACCTCCAAGGACCGGGTCGCGGTGAGCCGTTTCTTCTTCGAGATGGGCGACCCGAAGCACCTGGGCCACGTCCTCAAGGCGGTCCGCAACATCGAGGGCGTCTACGACGTCTACCGCGTGACCTCCGCGGCGTGAGAGGGCGGCGGAACCGGGATCGCCGACATCATGAAGCCGATTCGGCGCTGCCGTCGTGCTTCCGGTCGTTGCGTGCGTGCCCCAGAACGTCGGAAACGGGGCGCCGTCCGTCGCGGACAGCGCCCCCTGTCGGCTCCTGATCAGACCTGGACGTCGACCCTTTCGAAGGTGACCTGCTGGTTCGGGTGGCCGCCGCCCGGCGACGGCTCGAACGCGCCGTCGTGGCCGGCGCGGGCGATTCCGTCGATGACCTTCAGGCCCTCCTCGGAGATCGTGCCGAACACCGTGTAGTCCGGCGACAGCGGCGCCTCGCCGAACACCATGAAGAACTGGCTGCCGTTGGTGTTCGGGCCGGCGTTCGCCATCGCCAGGTAGCCGCGGCCGTACCGCAGCTCCGGGAACGTCTCGTCGTCGAAGGCGTAGCCGGGGCCACCGCTGCCCTGGCCGGTCGGGTCGCCGCACTGCAGCATCTGCAGGCCCTCGGTGCCGATCCGGTGGCACGACGTCCCGTTGTAGAAGCCCTGCTTGGCGAGGTGGATGAAGCTGTTGACGGTGCACGGCGCCAGCGACCGGTCCAGGGTGAGCGGGATCGCGCCGTGGTTGGTGACGATCGTGGCGGGCACGGTGCCCTTGGACGACACCTCGCCGTTGGCCGGCGGCTGCACCGGCTTGCTCGGCGCACCGTCCGGGCGGTACTGGCAGGACACCGGGTCCGGCAGCGGCGTGGGGCGGGTGGGCGGCGGCGCCAGCTCGGTCGGGATCTGGATCTCCGGCTGCGGCGCCGGCTGCTCGGCGGCCTGCCCGCCACCGGTGCGGTTGAAGTAGAAGACGCCCACCACGACTGCGATGACCACCACGATCGTCGCGCCAATGGTGATCATGCGGCGGCGCTTGGCCTGCTCGGCCCGGCGCTGCAGCTGGCGTTCGAGCTTCCGCTTGGCCGCCTGGCGCCGTTGCTCGTTGCTGGGCACCTGCTCCTCCCGGATCCAGTGAGCCTGTGATGTTGTCGCCGGGAGTTTATGAGGTCGGTGCGCGGTCGAACCTGAGAGCCCGCGCAGCGTCCTCGCGCCGGGCGCGCGGGGCGGGACGATAACCTGAAGTGGACCGCCCGCCGGGTGGCACCCCGCTTGAGCGGGTGGCACGGGCTCGCCGGGTGGCCCAGCACTTCGACGAAAGGTCGCGCTTCGTGCTTGTCCTCGGGTTCCCGGTCGGACCGCTGCAGGCGAACTGCTACGTGCTCGCGCGCGGGGAGGGCGAACCCTGCGTCGTGGTGGACCCCGGCCAGGACGCCGTGCCGCCGCTGGCCGATCGGCTGCGCGAGCACCGGCTCACCCCGGCCGCCGTGCTGCTCACCCACGGGCACTTCGACCACGTCTTCTCCGCCGGTGCGGTCTGCGCCGAGCACGACATCGCCGCGCACATCCACCCGGCCGACCGGTTCATGCTCACCGACCCCGGCGCGGCGCTCGGCCCGGCCGGGCGGCAGCTGTTCGGCGACGCCCTGGTCATGGACGCCCCGTCCGAGGTTCGCGAACTCGCCGACGGCGACGTGCTGGAGCTGGCCGGGCTGCGCTTCGACGTCACGCACACCCCGGGCCATACCAGCGGATCGGTGCTGTTCGGCGTCGGCACCGAGGAGGGTGGGCGGCTGCTGCTGTCCGGCGACACCCTCTTCGCCGGGGCCATCGGACGCACCGATCTGCCCGGCGGCGACCACGGCCGGATGCTCAAGTCGCTGAGCACCAAGGTGCTGCCGCTGGACGACGACACCGTCGTGCTGCCGGGCCACGGACCGACCACCACCATCGGGCGCGAACGCGCGGGCAACCCGTTCCTGCAGGGCCTGCCCACGTCCGACGCCCTCTCCTGACGAGGACTGAACCACCACACCATGACCACGTTCACCGCACCCAAGGGCATCCCGGAGTACTTTCCGCCGGAGTCGGCGAGCTTCCTGGCGGTCCGCGACACCCTGGCCGAGGCCGCGCGGCGCGCCGGGTACGGCTACATCGAGCTGCCGCTGTTCGAGGACACCACGCTGTTCGCCCGCGGCGTCGGCGAGTCCACCGATGTCGTGTCCAAGGAGATGTACACCTTCGCCGACCGCGGCGGCCGGTCCGTCACGCTGCGCCCGGAGGGCACCGCGGGCGTGATGCGCTCGGTCATCGAGCACGGCCTGGACCGCGGCCAACTGCCAGTGAAGCTGTACTACAGCGGCGCGTTCTTCCGCTACGAGCGGCCGCAGGCCGGCCGGTACCGGCAGTTGCAGCAGGTCGGTGTGGAGGCGATCGGGGTGGACGACCCGGCGCTGGACGCCGAGGTGATCGCCATCGCCGACGAGGGCTACCGGCGGTTGGGCCTGACCGGGCACCGCATCGAGATCACCTCGCTCGGCGACAGCACCTGCCGCCCCGCCTACCGGGCGAAGCTGCAGGAGTTCCTGCGCGGGCTGCCGCTGGACGAGGAGACCCGGCGCCGCGTGGAGCTCAACCCGCTGCGGGTGCTCGACGACAAGCGCCCCGAGGTACGCGAGATGGTCGCCGACGCGCCGCTGATGGTCGACCACCTCTCCGCCGAGGCGAAGGACCACTACGAGCGGGTCAAGGAGCACCTGAGCGACCTGGGCGTGGCGTTCGTGGAGAACCCGCGTCTGGTCCGCGGTCTGGACTACTACACCAAGACCACCTTCGAGTTCGTCCACGACGGGCTCGGCGCGCAGTCCGGCATCGGTGGCGGCGGTCGCTACGACGGGCTGATGGCCGAGCTCGGTGGCCAGCAGTTCTCCGGGGTCGGTTTCGGGCTCGGTGTCGACCGCACCCTGCTGGCCTGCCAGGCGGAGGGCATCGCGGTCGGCGACCAGGCCCGGTGCGACGTGTACTGCGTGCCGCTGGGCGAGGCGGCCAAGCGGCGGCTGGTCGCGGTGGCGGGCGGTCTGCGCGCCGCGGGCGTGCGCGTCGACCTGTCCTACGGCGGCAAGGGCCTCAAGGGCGCGATGAAGGCCGCCGACCGCTCGGGCGCGCGGTTCGCGCTGGTGCTCGGCGAGCGCGACCTGGAGTCCGGCACCGCGCAGCTGAAGGAGCTGGCCAGCGGCGAGCAGCGCGCGGTGGCACTGGACTCGCTGGTTGACGAGGTGCGAAGGGCCCTCGCGGAGCCACGCGGATGACCGAAGTCGAGACGGTGCCGCTGGACCTGCTGGACCGCGCGACGGTGCGTCGGCGGGCTCGCAACGTGGCGATCGCGGCGCTGGTCGTCGCGGCGGCGTTCGGCGGCATCGTCGGGCTCTTCGCGGGGGTGACCGGGTTCGCCGTCGCCGCGGCGATCGTGGCGGTGCCGTTGTTGCTGCTGGCCTTTACCGAGTCCCGCAAGACCATCGTGCTGCGCGGTGGCGAACTGATGGTCCGCGCGCTGGGGACCCGCGTGGTGGACGTGCGTAGCGCCGACCGGCTCGAGGTGTTCGTCACCGACCTGCGCGGTGCGCGGACGATCAACCTGCTGGTCGGCGGCCCGCCGAAGGGCAAGGCGATCAGCGTGTCGTTGGCCATGTACGCCGGGACCGGCGGCCGGGAGCTCGGGATCTACGCCCTGCGGCGGCTGGCCGACGCGCTGGCCGGCAACGCGGACACCCGCGCTCTGGTGCTCTCCCAGTTGATCGTGGCGCAGCTGCGCGCCGAGGCGCGCGGTGACGCGGCCCCGAACCGGCCGCTGTTCCGGCTGGCGTCGGTGGCCCCGCCGGGCCGGATGGCGCAGCGGCTGCACTCGGACGCGGTCGCGAAGTTCGTCGCGGCGCTCGACTGAGCCGGGGCGGGCTCGGGGTCAGCGCGGCCCCGGTCGGCGGTGCGGCGCCCGGGACCGCACCGTCGCGCTCGTTGCACCGGTCGCGGCGGCCCGCCCGACCCGGTCGGCCACGGACACCCCGCTGCGGCGCGGGCGCTGCGCGGGCTCCCGCACCGCCACCGCCGCGGCGATCGCGGTGGTGATCGGCACCGCGGCGACCAGGCCGATGCTGCCCACCAGCGTCCGCACCACCTCCTGCGCCACCGCCTGCGACGTCACGATCTGGGCGAAGGTGCGGCCGGAGAGCGTGTAGGCCAGCAGCATCGGCAGTGCCGCACCCGCGTAGGCCAGCACGAGCGTGTTCACCGCGGACGAGACGTGGTCCCGGCCGATCCGCAGCCCGGCGGAGTACAGCTGCCGCCAGGACAGCGTGGGGTTGGCGCGGCGCAGTTCCCACACCGCGCTGGTCTGGGTCACCGTGACGTCGTCCAGCACGCCGAGCGCCCCGATCACGATCCCGGCCAGCAGCAGCCCGCGGGCGTCGATGGGCGCGCCCAGCACGCCCATCAGGCTGGAGGTGTCCTCGTCCAGGCCGGTGAGGCTGGTCGCCGCCGAGAACACCGCGCTGAGCAGGCCGATCATGGCGAGACTGAGCAGGGTGCCCAGCACCGCGGTGGACGTCCGGGCGGACACCCCGTGCGTCAGGTAGAGCACCGCGAACATGATCAGCCCGGCGCCGACGATGGCCACCAGCAGCGGGTCCTGTCCGGCGAGGATGGCCGGGAGCACGAAGCCGACCAGCACGACGAAGCTGAGCCCGAGGCCGATCAGCGCGGCGAAGCCCTGCCAGCGGCCGAGCACGAGCACCGCCGCCGCGAACACCAGGGCCAGCACCAGCAGCGGAGTGCCGCGCTGGAAGTCCACGACCTGGTAGGCGCTCGGGTCGTCGGGATCGGCCCCGGAGTAGCTGAGCACCACCTGGTCGCCGACGGCGAAGCGCGGCGTGCCGGGGTCGGTGGGCACCACCTGCTGGATGGTCCGCCCGGGGCGGGGGCCGTCGGCCATCCGCACGCCCAGATGCACGCAGCCGCCTTGTTCGGGAGCGTCCTCGGTGCAGGACCCGGCGACGGCCGAGACGACCTCGGCGTTGACCGGGGACTGCCCGAATCCGAGGTCGGCGCCGGTGCGCTGGTGGTGGCCGAACGGGTAGAGCAGCAGCACACCGAGGACCGTCGCCAGCGCGAACGGCACCAGCATCACCGCGAGCACGCGCTTGACCTGCTTGGAGGCGGGCTCGGCCGGGCCGTGCCCGTGGCCGTGTCCATGGCCGTGGCCGGTGATCGGTGGTGCTTCGGGCGAGGGGCGGCCCCTGCGGCGGCGGGCCCGGTGGCTGGGTGGTTCCGCAGCGGGACGGCGGTCGGTCACCCGGCCAATTATGCGGACTCCCCGGTAGGCGACGGCGGCAGCGGGCGCGCGGGAGCCTCGTGCACACAGCGTCGCCGTACGCCACCTGATGGGAGGACATCGGGGAATACGGCTCGACACGATCTCGAAACTATGTTCGAATTGAATCATGCGATGGGAACAGCAACGCATCGTCCGCCCGGCCGGGTGCGCCCCGGAACTGCCGCTGGCGCTGCCGGAACCGGCGCGCGGCAGCGGGCGAGCGGGGCTGCGCCTGCCCGATCCGATACCGATCGAGGCGGGTACGGAGGATGCCTACGCGATCGAGATCCACGCCAAGTCGATCATCAACCGCGTGCCGAGTGCGTCCCACGTGCCGTTCAACTGGACGATCAACCCGTACCGGGGTTGCGCCCACGCCTGCCGGTACTGCTTTGCCAGGCGCACGCACACGTATCTGGATCTCGATGCGGGGCACGACTTCGACAGCAAGATCGTCGTCAAGGTCAACGCGGGCGCGCTGCTGCGCAAGGAACTGGCCAGCCCGCGCTGGCGCGGGGAGCCCATCGCGATGGGCACCAACACCGATCCCTACCAGCGGGCCGAGGGGCGCTACCGGCTGATGCGGGAGATCCTCGCGGCGCTGCGCGACCGGGCCAACCCGTTCTCGATTCTGACCAAGGGCACGTTGATCCTGCGGGATGTCGACCTGATCCGGCAGGCGGCCGAGGTCGCACCGGTGTCGGTGGCGGTGTCGATCGGTTCGGTCGACGAGGGGTTGTGGCGGGCTGTCGAGCCGGGTGCCCCGCCACCCCGCCGGCGGTTGGACGTGGTGCGCCGGTTCGCGGATGTGGGGATCGGCTGCTCGGTGTTGATGGCGCCGATCCTGCCCGGCCTCAGCGATGCGCCGGAGCAGATCGACGCGACGGTGCGGGAACTGGTGTCGGCCGGGGCCGCGAGCATCACGCCGCTGCTGCTGCACCTGCGGCCGGGGGCGCGGGAGTGGTATCGAGCCTGGCTCAGCCGCGAACGGCCCGATCTTCTGCCGCTGTACGCCCGGCTGTACCGCAACGGCGCGTACGCCCCGAAGTGGTACCAGCGGGACGTGACCGACCTGGTGGCGCAGGCCAAACGTCGTCACGGGATGGCGAAACCGCAGCGGCCGGGCAACTTCCGAACGCAGCGGCACGACCCACCGCAGTCCGACGCAGAACGGGAGCAGGCACGCCAGCTCGCCCTGCTCTAGTGCGTCGGTCAGTCGTAGGCGTCGGCCAAGGTTCGCCACTGCTCGGCGTCATGGCTGTGCAGGACCAGCGTGGCGCCCGCTGCGTCACGCCACTGGCGTGGGACACCCGCAACCGGACACGACCACGCCGCCCCTCCCCAGATTCACCTAAACTTGGAAAGCCCGGCCCTGGCGGATTCCCGATTTTGCCTGAATTCGGGAGGTTCGCTCTCCGCCTCGACCGGAGGTTCCGGAATCTTGCTGGATGTAGTTCCAGCCGTGGGCAGATGCGAAAGCACCCGCCGGCTACTGCCGAAACGGCAAGATCGCTTAGGTTGAGGGAGTACTCAATGCTGCGAGGGAGAACGGCCGAGATTGTGGGACGGATTCGACGGTCTGAATCGGGGTTGCGGGCGCTGATCGCTCGCCGCCCGCACTTTACTCCGATTCACGGGTGGGGACAATCGCGATTCGTGGGAACAAGTGCGGGGCGCGCACCCTGAGACCGGCCTCGGTGGCGATGATGATCGCCGCCGAGGCTGCTTGCTCGGCGGCGATCCGGGCGCCGCGTGGTCCGAGCAGCCCGCGGGCGCCGGCGATCCGCGACGTCGTCAGGTCGCACCCCGCGGCCTTCGTTGCCTCGAACTCGACGCCGTCGAGCGAGCAGTCGGAGAACACCACGTTGGACAGGCCTCCGCTGATCGTGGCCTCGCGAAAGGTGCACGAGTGAAACACAGGCGCGCCCTTGACGCTCTCGACGTGGATGCTCGCGTAGTCCAGTCGGCAGCCGTCGACGTGGACGTCGTTCGCCGACGCCAACGACAGCCGGAAGCCCACCGTGCGGCTGCGGACGATCTCGGTTCGCCGAGCCCTGACACCATGCCATGGCGCATTGGACAACTCGACGTCCTCGAACCGAACGTCGGAGAACTCCAGCGGCGAGAACTTGGTGCCGGAGAGGTCAACAGAACGCACCAGCGAGCGGACGAGAATACCCTCACCCTTGACGTCGGTGAATTCGCCGGTCTCGACTCGGATCTCGTCTCCCTCGAATTGCCCTTGAACGTGAATGCCTCATCGGTCAAGTCCTCGGGGTCGAATGTCGGGCGCTGAATGGTGCGTTCACTCCCCATTTCGCGAAAGTCCATGTCGGGACCAAACCGGCGCAGTCCAATGCGGGGCGTCCTGCTGGACCCGTTCAGCCCCGGCGCGGCACGGCTTCGCCGCCGTCGGTGGACGTGCCGATGTCCGCCCGGCTGTGCCGGAACGGCGCGTACGCCCCGAGTCGTATCAGGCGACTGGCGTGGGTGGCGGAGGTGACGCGGCGCCACGGCCTCCGGCGCGTCCCGCGCCGGGGCCCGGGACGTCGTCGCGGACACCGCCGGATCGGCCGCGGGTGCGCCGGCTCAGCTCGTTGTGAGCCGCCGACCGCTGGCACAACGGGCGCGGTTCGGGAAAATGCACATCATTTTCGATTGGTGGGGCAATGGGTTAGAAATCGTTTTCTTGTGTTACAGGAAAATCGGCGCTCGGTTTCGGCAACGTAAATGGGTTGGGCGCGCTGTTCGCCCTTCAGCCAACTGCCGAACCGGCGCCGATTTTCGATTACTGTCCGTGATGTCGAGGGGGTGTGTCTCCCTGGAACGGGTCAGCGCGCGGTGGTCCGGGACGAGCTCGCGGAGCCCGACTGCTCCTCCGGCTGCCAGCGGACGCCGAACACGCCCATGCCGAAGTCCAGGGCCACCGCGTGGGTGCGGCCGAACCGGTCCACCGTCAACGGCTTCGGCGGCTCCACCTCCTGCGCGGTGGTGTCGCCGACGTAGCTCTCGCAGTGGGTCGGTGGGTGGGCCGGGTCGAACTGTAACTCGACCACGTACTGCCGCACCGGTAATCGGAACAGTCGGCAGAAGCTGTGCTCGGACTCGTTCGGGCCGGTCGGGGGATCGATGATCTCGTACTCCAGCAGCAGCGTCTCACCGCGCGCCAGGGCCCGGTCGAACAGCAGCTCGGCCACCACGAGATCGCGCGCGTGGTCGGTGAGCACCTGACCGAGGCGGCAGGAGCGGATCGGCCGGATGATCGGCGGGGTCTCGCTGGACGAGGCGCCGTCGAAGATGATCACCCAGCGGTCCACGCCGTTGGTCTCGGCGCGGACGAGCTTGCGGGTCCGGATCTTGCGCAGGTCGCCACGCTGGTCCACGTGTACCACGTCGTGGTGGCTCAGGCGGGCGAGCTTGCTGTCATGGCTGGTGTCGATTTTGGTCAGCAGCTCGGCGGCCGACTCGTTGTCCGACCACAGCGCGCTCAGCGGCGGCGCCTCGGCCGGGGCCTGCCTGGTGCGGCCGCGCGGTCGAGGCGGGCCGAGCAGCGAAGACAGGGAGCTCTCCGGGACACCGAGCACCTGCTCCAGCTGTCGGAGGGCGAGCAGGGAGTCGGGGCGTTCCGGGCGGCGTCGGCCGGACTGCCAGTAGCTCAGCGCGGTGATGCTGACGGGTGTGCCGCGGGCGCGCAGCCGGTGCTGAATGCGTTCCAGGCTCAACCGGCTCGCCCGGATCGCCGTGCGCAGCGCGGCCTCGAACGGTCCGGTGCGCAGCAGTTCAGAGAGTTCGGCCGACAGAGCGTCCGTTCCTTGCTGCGCGCTGCGAACGGCCGTCGGGGCGGTTGGGCGAGCCTCGGTTTTCGGGCCGGTCATCGTTACTCCTCGTGTCCGCCGAATTCCGACTTACGCTAATCAGTGGATCTTATGTTGCGCAACGACCGAGTTTCGGTAGTCGCCTCCTACTAAAGGATGATCTGGGCGCTACTTAAGGCAGGATTCAACTTCCTTCGGCGGCGCGGCGCACCGAACAATGACGCCTCCTGATCGTCGATCGTGCGTCGAATGAGGCGAATTCTGTCCTTCGTCGCGCCACACTGGTATCAACCATCGGTGTCGGCGCCCGGAACGGGCCTGTCGGGCAGACTGGTGGTGGGCGGGGCGGTGGTCGCGCCCGCGGCACCTGCCCGACGTGATCTCGGGCTCGTTGGCTAGCCTTGATGCCTTGCGTCCCAGCTGTCGGGTCGGCGTGTCCGGGCGGATGCCGTGCCCGCGGGGCAGCGGTCGACCGGGCAGGCGGCAGCGTAGGTCGCGGCACCACGTGTCAAGATCGTCCAGCCCTGGTCACCAACCAGGAAACCGGTCAGGCGGAAGAAGGAGCTCAGTACCCGTGATGCGCACGCACGAGGCCGGATCGCTTCGCGCCGGTCATGCCGGGCAGACCGTCACCCTCGCCGGGTGGGTGGCGCGCCGACGCGATCACGGCGGGGTCATCTTCATCGACCTGCGCGACGCGTCGGGTGTGGCCCAGGTGGTGTTCCGCGAGGGCGAGATGGCCGAGCGCGCCCACCGGCTGCGCTCGGAGTTCTGCGTCCGGGTCACCGGCGACGTCGTCCGCCGCCCGGCGGGCAACGAGAACCCGGAGATCGCCACCGGCGAGATCGAGGTGACCGCCACCGCCCTGGAGGTCCTCTCCGAGGCCGCGCCGCTGCCGTTCCCGCTGGACGAGCACCTGGAGGTCGGCGAGGAGGTCCGGCTCAGGCACCGCTACCTCGACCTGCGGCGCGCCGAACCCGCCCGGATCATGCGGATGCGCAGCGAGGTCAACCGGATCGCCCGCGAGGTGCTGCACAACCGCGACTTCGTCGAGGTCGAGACGCCCACGATGACCCGCTCGACCCCGGAAGGCGCCCGCGACTTTTTGATCCCGGCCCGGCTGCAGCCCGGCAACTGGTACGCGCTGCCGCAGTCGCCGCAGCTGTTCAAGCAGCTGCTGATGGTCGGTGGTCTGGAGCGCTACTTCCAGATCGCGCGCTGCTACCGCGACGAGGACTTCCGCGCCGACCGGCAGCCCGAGTTCACCCAGCTCGACATCGAGATGAGCTTCGTCGAGCAGGACGACGTGATCGAGCTCGGCGAGGAGATCCTGGCCGCGCTGTGGGGCAAGCTGGCCGGTTTCGAGATCCCGCGCCCGATCCCGCGGCTGACCTACGCCGACGCGATGGCCCGGTATGGCACCGACAAGCCGGACCTGCGCTTCGGGCTCGAACTCACCGACATGACCGAGTACTTCAAGGACACCCCGTTCCGGGTGTTCCAGGCGCCCTACGTCGGCGCGGTGGTCATGCCGGGCGGCGCCGACCAGCCGCGCCGCCAGCTCGACGCCTGGCAGGAGTGGGCCAAGCAGCGCGGCCACAAGGGCCTGGCGTACGTGCTCGTCGGCGCCGACGGCACGCTGTCCGGCCCGGTCGCCAAGAACCTCTCCGAGGCCGAGCGGGAGGGGCTGGCCAAGGCGGTGGGTGCGAACCCGGGCGACTGCGTGTTCTTCGCCGCCGGTCCGCGCTCGGCGGCCCGCAGCCTGCTCGGCGCGGCGCGGCTGGAGATCGGCGAGCGCTGCGGGCTGATCGACCACGACGCCTGGTCGTTCGTGTGGATCGTGGACGCCCCGATGTTCGAGCCGGTCGACGAGACCGACGAGGTGACGGTGGGCAGCGGCCGCTGGACCGCGGTGCACCACCCGTTCACCTCGCCGAACGCCGACTGGATCGACACCTTCGACCAGGACCCGGAGAACGCGCTGGCCTGGGCCTACGACATCGTCTGCAACGGCCACGAGATCGGTGGCGGTTCGATCCGTATCCACCGCTCGGACGTGCAGGAGCGGGTCTTCGAACTGCTCGGCATCTCGCACGAGCAGGCCCAGGACAAGTTCGGCTTCCTGCTGGAGGCGTTCAAGTACGGCCCGCCGCCGCACGGCGGCATCGCCTTCGGCTGGGACCGGATCTGCATGCTGCTCGCCGGGGCCGACTCGCTGCGCGACGTCATCGCCTTCCCCAAGAGCGGCGGCGGGTTCGACCCGCTGACCGGTGCGCCGTCGCCGATCACCATCGAGCAGCGCAAGGAAGCCGGGATCGACGCCAAGCCGGCGGCGAAGGTCGGCGACCAGAGCATCTCGGTGTTTCCGCCCGGCGTCGTCGAGAAGCAGGGCTGACCCCGGCGTCGGCACCAGGTGCTACACCCGCGGGTGGTCTGTCCGGCTGACCGCTCGGTGACCCCCGGCGAGGCCGCGACGTCGTCACGGCGCTGCCGGCCGGTGCGGCGGGCATGCGGTCGCTGACCGGCGAAAAACGCCGCGTTCGAGCTGCGGTTGCGCAACCGTCTCCGCCGTGCAACGTCGTCGACGTCCCGTTCCGTCATGGTCGGCGGAGGAGTGCGGTCGGTCGACCACCGATGGGAGTGATGCCCCTGAAGGCGGAGCTTGGGACGGTGCTGGAGGCGAGGCTGGAAGCTGTGGTGCGCCGAGGGCCGCTGCGCCCTCGGGAGCGCCTTTCGAGGGCCCCACGGCAGGCCGCCAGGACTCGTCGCGAACGGCGACAGCGGGGGGGGGCTGCGGGAGAAGCACCATTGGTGAACACGCAGCGAATACGGGTATTCACCGGTTGTGTGTCACTTGACCGGTCATGCCCTCTCGGGTTGAGGTTGTGGGGGTAGTGTCTGGAGACGATGAGCGTGGAGATCACCACCGGCCCCCCGGAGGTCCGGGTTCCGGCCAGCACGGAGGCGACCGACACCGTCGCGACGGCGGAGGCCGTGCTGAGCAAGCGGACCGGAGCCCCGGTGCGGCTTGCTGACGCGGAGGACCTGGGTGGCAGCGACCGCTCGGTCGTGCTGCGGGTGCGGATCGCCGAGTCGCCCTTCGAGCTGCCGCGGACCGTCGTGGTCAAGCACTACGGGCAGTGCCCGCGGGAGGCCCGGTCCGACCCGTTCGCGCATGAGGCGGCGAGTTGCCAGCTCACCACTGCGCTGCCGCCGGAGGCGCGGGTCGGACCCGAGCTCATCGCCCACGACGCCGCCGAGCGGCTGCTGGTGCTCGAGGACCTGGGCCGTGGCTCCACCCTCGCCGACGTGCTGTTCGCCGACGACCCGCGGGTGGCCGAGCGGGCGCTGCTCGCCTGGGCGCGGGCGCTGGGCCGCCTGCACAGCACCACCGCCGGGTGCGAGGAGGACTTCGACGCGCTGATGCGGCGGCTCGGCGCCAAGACGTGGACCGACCCGGTGGCTGACGACATCGTGCGCTCGGTGGCCGAGCTGCCCGACCTGCTGGCGCAGATCCTCAACGTGGTGACGTCCGCAGAGGTGGTGCAGCGGTTGACCACCGCGGCGGAGCTGCTGCGCGCCAGCCGCTACCGCGCGTTCAGCCCCTCCGACATCTGCCCGGACAACAGCCTGGTCACCGGCAGCGGTGTGCGGTTTTTGGACTTCGAATGGGGTTGCGTGCGGGACGTGGCGCTGGACGCGGCCTACCTGCAGTACCCGTTCCCGTCGTCGTGGTGCTCCTACGCGTTGCCGGAGAACCTGGCGGGGAGCATGTTGTCCACGTGGCGGTCGGAGATCGCCGAGGTCTGGCCGGAGCTGGACGACGACGAGGTGCTGATGCCGCGCCTGTTCAACGCCCAGCTGCTGTGGGTATGGGTGTCGACGTGGTGGTTCCTGCCCCGCACCGGGGAGAAGGACCGGCCGATCGACCTGCACATGCCGTCGCCGCGCCGGAGCACGGCGCTGGTGGACCGCTGGCGGCACCTGCGGTCGGACGCGGAGGCGGCGGGCATGGCAGACATCGCGGAGTTCGCGGGCAGGCTGGTGGACGCGCTGGTCGACCGCTTCGGTGCCGGTGCCCTGCACCTGCAGCCCTATCCCGCGTTCCGCACCGAACAGGCGCGCTGACCGCGCCGGAGGCGCGCGAACGAGGCGGCACCGGACCTGTCCCGGGCCGCCTCGTGGTGTTTCGGGGCCTCGTGCACCTACCACTACCGCGTCGGTTAAAATCAATTTTTCGGTTATGTTGCCTCCGCGACACAACCTCGTTCTGCAGCGTTAGCTCGATGAGGTAATCCTCGTCACAGGGTGACCACTTTCCGTAGTGGACATTGTGGACGCAACGCGATGACGAGGTTGATGTCCACCCGGCAACCGGGTGAATTCGCAGGTCGGGCTCGGCTTGGATTAGGAAATCTTCATTTCACTGCTGCGGGGTCATGCCGACAGCGACTCGCTCCGGCCGCAGTTATCGGATATCTTGAGTTCAGCGTTTCGCTACTTCTCCCCGCTACCGTCGACGACGCCGGAAGGGGACTGGCTGCCCAAATTCGGGAGGTGTTCGTGCGCGGCAGGGCGTGGCAGATCACGAGAGCGGGGCTGTTCCTGCTCTTCGCGCTCGTGCTCGCCATGCTGGTGCCGGCGCAGTCGGCGGTCGAGGCGGGGTCGGTACGTACCGGGTCCGCGGAATCGCAGACCGAGACCGAGCAGCGGGACAGCGAGAAGCTGCGCGAGCGGCTGCCCAGCGTCGCGCTGAACCGGCGCAGCTACGTGCGCCGCGAAGACCGCCGCGAGCCGCTACCGCCGGAACTGCAGCACCCCGACGTTGTCGCGGGTTGGCCGCGCATCGGGAAAATCCCGAATACTGGGAGCGGTCCGCACCACGCCTACGCGAAGCTCAGACACTCACCCGCCGCGCTCCAGGTCATCCGGCACTGATCGGTCGCGCTCGCGACCGTTTTCGAGCCGACGACCTGGAGAGGTGGCAATGAGCTTCGAACATTTCGTGAACCACGCCCGGCGACACCCGGCCATGCTTTCCGAGGATCGCCGTCGCCAGCTGGCCGCCGGCCAGAAACCGACCGCCCTGTTCATCGGTTGCTCCGATTCACGGGTGATCCCGTCGCAGATCACCGGCGCCGAGCCGGGGAAACTGTTCGAACTGCGCACGGCGGGCAATGTGGTGCCGCAATACGTGCCGGACTCCGCGTCCAGCGAAATGGCGACCATTGAATACGCCGTGCTGGTGCTGCGGGTGCCGGACATCATCGTCTGCGGGCACTCGCACTGCGGCGCGGTCACCGCGCTGACCGTGGCCGGCCGCGGCCTGGAGCAGTTGCCGGCCATGCGGAACTGGCTGGGCACCGACGGCGTGACCGACGCCCCGCCCGAGGTGGCGGACCCGGGCGTGCGCTCGGAAAGCAAGCGGCACGTCCAGGCGCAGCTGCGGACGCTGCGCGAGTACCCGTTCATCGCCGACCGCCTCGCCGCGGGTGACCTGCGGTTGCACGGCTGGTTCTACGAGATCGACACGGGCCTGGTCTACACCTGCCCGCAGCAGGAGGAGGACGCGGACTTCCTGCCGCTGTAACCCCACTTTTCGTTCCACCACGTCGACGCCGGCACCCAGCGCGGGGTGCCGGCGCGATACCCGCATCCCGCATCACGACACTGCACTGGAGTGCGTTGTGACTACTCAACTGCAATCACCTCGACCCACGCGTCGCGGGCCCGGCTCGCCCCGCTGGCCGAAGGAGACCTTCGGCGCCGACCTGGGCGCGTCCCTGGTGGTGTTCCTGGTGGCCGTGCCGCTGTGCGTCGGCGTGGCCGTGGCCTCCGGCGTGCCCGCCGAGCTGGGCATCGTCACCGGCATCGTCGGCGGCCTGGTGGTGGGCCTGCTGCCCGGCAGCACGATGCAGGTCAGCGGCCCCGCGGCCGGGTTGACGGTGCTGGTGGCCTCGGCGGTCGCCGAGCACGGGCTGGGCATGCTGGGCGTGATCGTGCTCGGCGCCGGGATCGTGCAGATCGTGCTGGGCCTGAGCCGGCTGGGCACCTGGTTCCGGGCGATCTCGCCGTCGGTGGTGCAGGGCATGCTCGCCGGCATCGGCCTGGTGCTCATCCTCGGCCAGGTCTACCCGGTCGGCGGGCTGGAGCAGCCCGCCACCACCGCGGCGAAATTCACCGGCATCCCCGACCTGGTGGTGGCCGCGACGACCACCGCCGAGGGCCTGGCCGGGCTCGGGCTGGCGGTGGCCGCCCTGGTGATCATGGCGTTGTGGAAGAAGATTCCGGGCAAGCTCAGGCTGCTGCCCGGCGAGCTGGTGGCCGTGGTGGTCACCAGCGCCGCGGCGGCACTGCTGGCGCTGCCGGTGCAGAAGGTGCAGATCGGGTCGCTGCTGGCGGCGCTCAACCCGCCGCCCGCCGCCGCCTGGGCCGGTCTGCTCACCCCCGCCGTGCTCGGATCGATCATCACCTTCGCGCTGCTGGCCTCCGCGGAGAGCTTGTTCAGCGCGGCCGCGGTCGACCGCATGCACGACGGGCCCAAAACCCGGTACAACACGGAACTGGTGGCCCAGGGTGCGGGCAACGCGGTCTGCGGCCTGTTCGGCGCGCTGCCGATGACCGCGGTGATCGTGCGCAGCTCCGCCAACATCCAGGCCGGCGCCAGAACGAGGCTCTCGCGGGTGCTGCACGGCTGCTGGCTGCTGCTGTTCGTGGTGCTGCTGCCCGGGGTGCTGGCCTTCATCCCGACCGCGGTGCTGGCCGCCCTGCTGATCCAGGCCGGGTGGAAGCTGCTGGAGTTGCGGCAGGTCGTCGCCCTGGTGCGCGAGCACCGCTCGGAGGCGTTCGTGCTGGTGCTCACCGCGGGCACCATCCTGGCCACCGACCTGCTGATCGGCACCCTGACCGGGCTGGCGGTCGCCATCGTCAAAACCGCCGTCGAGGTTTCCCGGCTGTCGGTCGACGCCGAGCACGCCGACGAGCACGTGCGCGTCACGCTGGGGGGCAACGCCACCTTCCTGCGCCTGCCGCGGTTGCTGGACCACCTCGAAAAGCTCCCCGCCGGCAAGCACGTGCACCTGGACCTGACCATGGTCCGCCACCTCGACCGCGCCTGTCACCAGGCCGTGGAGCACTGGGCCGCGCAGCGCCGCCGCGGCAACAGCACCGTCGAGGTCGCCCTGCCCGGCAAGGTCGGCTGACCGGCCCGTCGGGGGAGCCGGGTAGCGTCGGAGCCGTGAGCGAGGGCCTGTTCGACGAGGGATTGTTCGGCGCCGACACCGAGCAGCGCGCGGGCGAGCGGCTGGCCGAGAACGCGCCCCTGGCGGTGCGGATGCGGCCCCGCTCGCTCGACGAGGTCGTCGGCCAGCAGCACCTCCTGGGGCCCGGCGCCCCGCTGCGCCGGCTGGTCGAGGGCGCGGCTCCGGCGTCGGTGCTGCTCTACGGCCCGCCGGGAACCGGCAAGACGACACTGGCCAACCTGGTCTCGCTGGCCACCGGCCGTCGGTTCGCGGCGCTGTCCGCGCTGTCGTCCGGTGTCAAGGAGGTGCGTGCGGTCATCGACGAGGCGCGCCGCCGCCTGGGCCGTTCCGGCGAGGCCACGGTGCTGTTCATCGACGAGGTGCACCGGTTCTCCAGGACTCAGCAGGACGCGCTGCTGGGCGCGGTGGAGGACCGCACGGTGCTGCTCGTGGCGGCCACCACGGAGAACCCGTTCTTCTCCGTGGTGGCCCCGTTGCTGTCGCGGTCGCTGGTGCTGCAGCTGCGCAGCCTCGAGGACGACGACATCCGCACGCTGCTGCGGCGCGCGGTCTCCGACGAACGCGGGCTCGGCGGGGCCGTGCGCCTCGACGAGGCCGCCGAGGCGCACCTGGTGTCGCTGGCCGGCGGGGACGCGCGGCGGGCGCTGACCGCGCTGGAGGCCGCGGCCGAGTCGGCCACCTCGACCGGGGCGGACGTGATCGACCTGGCCACCGTGGAGTCCACAGTGGACCGCGCCGCGGTGCTCTACGACCGTGGCGGCGACCAGCACTACGACGTGGTCAGCGCGTTCATCAAGTCCATCCGCGGGTCCGATGTGGACGCCGCGCTGCACTACCTGGCCCGCATGGTGGAGGCCGGCGAGGATCCGCGGTTCATCGCCCGGCGACTGGTGGTGCACGCCAGCGAGGACATCGGCATGGCGGATCCGACCGCGCTGCAGACCGCGGTGGCCGCCGCGCACGCCGTGCAGTTCATCGGCATGCCCGAGGGGCGGCTGGCGCTGGCCCAGGCCACCATCCACCTGGCCACCGCGCCGAAGTCGAACTCGGTGATCATGGCGATCGACGAGGCGGTGAGCGACGTGCGCGCGGGCCGGGGCGGGCCGGTTCCGCCGCACCTGCGCGACGGCCACTACGCCGGGGCGGCCAAGCTCGGCAACGCCCAGGGCTACCGATATCCACACGACAAGCCCGAGGGCGTCCTGGCCCAGCAGTACCCGCCGAAGGAGCTCGTGGGGCGGGACTACTACCAGCCCACCAACCGGGGCGCCGAGCGCACGCTGCACGAACGGGTCCCCAGGTTGCGCAGCATCGTCCGCGGCACCGACTGACCTCGTGCGCAGTTCCTGTGGTCCGCATCGGCTCCGTTTCCCGGTGATCTTCGCGGTTCGCGCGGGTAGATTCGGCCCGGTTCGTCGTGAGGAGGTCGCTGGTGGTGGACAAGCGGATCGTGGTCACCCGGACGGTTCCGGAGTCAGCGCTGGACGTGCTGCGCGAGGTCGGCGAAGTGCACGTCTGCACCCAGGACCGACCGCTGACCCCGGCCGAGCTGCGCGAGGCGGTCCGCGGCGCGCACGCCGTCGTCGCGATGCTGCACGACCGCATCGACGCCGACCTGGTCGGCGCCGCCGGTCCCCAGCTGCAGGTGGTGGCCAACGTCGCGGTCGGCTACGACAACATCGACGTCCCGGCCGTGACCGACCGTGGCGTCATCGTCACCAACACCCCGGGCGTGCTCGTGGACGCCACCGCCGACCTGACCATCGGCCTGCTGCTGATGGTGACCCGGCGGCTCGGCGAGGGCGAGCGGCTGCTGCGCGCCCGGCAGCCCTGGACCTTCCGCCTCGACTTCATGCTCGGCACCGGGCTGCAGGGCAAGGTACTCGGCATCGTCGGGCTCGGCGGCATCGGGCAGGCCGTGGCGCGGCGCGCCCGCGCGTTCGGCATGGACGTCGTCTACACCGGTCGCCGCCGCGCCGCCGCCGACGTGGAGTCCGAGCTGCAGGCCCGCTTCCTGCCGATCGAGGAACTGCTGGGCACCGCCGACGTGGTGTCGCTGCACTGCCCGCTGACCGAGCAGACCCGGCACCTGATCGACAAGCCGGCGCTCGCCGCGATGAAGCCCACCGCGTACCTGGTCAACACCAGCCGCGGCCCCGTGGTCGACGAGCGGGCACTGGCCGAGGCCCTGCGCGAGCGGCGCATCGCCGGTGCGGCCCTGGACGTCTTCGAACGCGAACCGGAGGTGGAACCGGAGCTGCTGGAGCTGGACAACGTGGTGGTGGTCCCGCACCTGGGATCGGCCACCACGGAGACCCGCGCGGCGATGGTCGAACTCGCGGCCCGCAACGTCGCCGCCGTGCTCACCGGCGGTGCGCCGCTCACCCCCGTCCGCTCCTGACCGGGTGCGGAGGCGGCGGACCCGCCCGGTAACCTGACCCACGATCACCGGGCCGGGGCCGCACCCCGGTCCCGACGGACCTGACGTGGACATTCGGGAGGGCACGTGACGCCCACGCAGATCGCCGCGCTGATCGCCGCCGGAGCGTTCGTGCTGCTGGTTGTACTGCTGGCGATCCCGCTGATCAAGCTCGGCCGTACGCTGGACGAGGCGACCATCGCGATCCGCAAGGCGCACGAGAACTCCGAGCCGCTGTTCACCGGTGCGAACTCGACCATCAACCATGTCAACACCCAGCTCGAGCGGGTCGACGGCATCACCGCCAACGCCAAGACCATCAGCGGCAACGTCTCGGCGTTGTCCTCCCTGTTCACGGCTACACTGGGTGGGCCGTTGGTGAAGACGGCGGCCTTCTCCTACGGGGTCAGCAAGGCACTCCGGGCCCGCCGCAAGCGCAGGCAGCAGCCCGTGAGCGAGAGTCGCAACCGCCGCAAGACCAAAGGGGGGCGCAAGTGAGGCGCCTGTTCTGGTTCGGGGCCGGTGTGGCCGCCGGGATCGCGGTGAGCCGCAAGCTCAACGAGACCGCGCGCAAGGCGACCCCCGTCGGGATGGCCGAGCAGCTGGGCGGCGCGGTCCGGGAGCTGGCCGGTGCCGTCGGCTCGTTCGGCGCGGACGTCCGCGCCGGCATGCAGGAGCGGGAGCAGGAACTGCAGGACGTGGTGGACCGCAACGCCGAGACCGTGCAGTTCCGCCGGATAGACGGGGCGCCGGACGCGACCAACGGGCGGCGAGCTCGTCGGGCGGGCCGCTGACGTCGGCGCACCGCGCCGCCAGCTGTCCGCCGGAACCCGCCAGCCGTGTCCACCCGCTGACTTCCCCGAGGATTCCACCGTGCAGACCCACGAGATCAACAACCGCTTCATCGAGCACTTCCGCAGTCGTGGCCACACCGTCGTGCCCAGCGCGTCGCTGATCCTCGACGATCCGACGCTGCTGTTCGTCAACGCCGGGATGGTGCAGTTCAAGCCGTACTTCCTGGGCGAGGCCCCGGCGCCGTACCCGCGGGCCACCAGCATCCAGAAGTGCGTGCGCACCGGCGACATCGACGAGGTCGGCAAGACCACCCGGCACAACACGTTCTTCCAGATGGCGGGCAACTTCTCCTTCGGCGACTACTTCAAGGAAGGCGCCATGGAGCACGCCTGGGAGCTGCTCACCCGGCCGCAGTCCGATGGCGGCTACGGCTTCGACCCGGCGCGGCTGTGGGTCACCGTCTACGAGAAGGACGACGAGGCCGCCGCGCTGTGGCAGAAGGTCGCCGGCGTCCCGGCCGAGCGGATCCAGGCCCGCGGCGGCAAGGACAACTACTGGGACATGGGCGTGCCCGGCCCCGGCGGTCCGTGCTCGGAGATCTACTACGACCGCGGCCCCCAGTACGGCCGCGAGGGCGGGCCGATCGCCGACGAGGACCGCTACATCGAGATCTGGAACCTGGTGTTCATGCAGGACATCAGGGGTGATCTCTCGCCGAAGCAGGGACACCCGCCGATCGGGTCGCTGCCCACCAAGAACATCGACACCGGCATGGGCGTCGAGCGGGTGGCCTGCCTGCTGCAGGGCGTGGAGAACGTCTACGAGACCGACCTGGTGCGTCCGGTGATCGCCAGGGCCGAGGAGCTCTCCGGCCGCCGCTACGGCGCCAACCACGAGGACGACGTGCGGTTCCGGGTCATCGCCGACCACGCGCGCTCCGGCGTGATGCTCGTCGGTGACGGCGTCACCCCCGGCAACGAGGCCCGCGGCTACGTGCTGCGCCGCCTGCTGCGCCGCATCATCCGCTCCACCCGCCTGCTGGGTGTGCACGAGCCGGTGCTCGGCGAGTTCAGCAAGATCGTGCGCGACGCGATGGCCCCGAGCTACCCGGAGCTGGTCACCGAGTTCGACCGCATCGAGTCGGTGATGCGCAACGAGGAGGACGCGTTCCTGGCGACGCTGACCGCCGGTTCGAAGATCTTCGACATGGCGGTGGCCGAGACCAAGAAGGCCGGGGGCAACCAGCTGACCGGTGACAAGGCGTTCCAGCTGCACGACACCTACGGCTTCCCGATCGACCTGACCCTGGAGATGGCGGCCGAGCAGGGGCTGAGCGTCGACGAACAGGGCTTCCGCAACCTGATGGCCGAACAGCGCCGTCGGGCCAAGGAGGACGCCAAGGCCCGCAAGACCGGGCACGGCGACCTGTCGACCTACCGCTCACTGCTGGACCAGCACGGCACCACCGAGTTCATCGGCTACACCGACCTGCAGTCGCACAGCCGGGTGCTGGGCATGCTGGTGGACGGAAAGCCGGCGAAGTCCGCGACCGCGGGCACCGAGGTCGAGCTGGTGCTGGACCGCACCCCGTTCTACGCCGAGGGCGGTGGCCAGATCGCCGACACCGGTCGGCTGGTCGGCTCCGGCGTGGCCGTCGAGGTGCACGACGTGCAGCGCGCGGTGCCCGGCCTGTTCGTGCACCGCGCCAAGGTCGTCGAGGGCGAGCTGGGCGTGGACACCACGCTGGAGGCCGCCGTCGACCAGGCCCGCCGACACGCCATCGAGCGCTCCCACTCCGCCACGCACCTGGTGCACGCGGCGGTGCGCAGCGCCTACGGCAAACGCGCCGCGCAGGCCGGTTCGCTGAACTCGCCGGGCCGGATGCGCTTCGACTTCACCGCCCCCGCCGCGGTGTCGGCCGACGTGCTCACCGGCGTCGAGGAAGAGGTCAACGACTACCTGCAGACCGACGTCGAGGTGCAGTCCTACACCACGACGATGGACCGGGCCATGGAACTCGGTGCGATCGCCCTGTTCGGCGAGAAGTACGGCGACCGGGTCCGGGTCGTCGACATGGGTGACTACTCCCGCGAGCTCTGCGGCGGCACGCACGTGCCGCGCATCGGGCGGCTCGGCGTGGTCAAGCTGGTCGCGGACTCCTCGGTCGGCTCCGGCGTGCACCGCGTCGAGGCGCTGGTCGGTATGGACGCGATGCGCCACATCAGCAAGGAGCACCTGCTGGTCAGCCAGCTCGCCGAGCAGTTCAAGGTGCCCGCCGACGAGCTGCCCGAGCGGATCCAGACCGTGCTGACCCGGCTGCGCAACGCGGAGAAGGAGCTGCGGCAGCTGCGCGTCGCGCAGGTCCTGCAGTCCGCGGGCGAACTCTCCGCCAAGGGCACCGACGTGCACGGCGTCACGGTGGTCGCCGAGCAGGTCCCGGACGGGGTGGACGGCAACGCGCTGCGCGCGCTCGCCAGCGAGGTCCGGGGGCGCCTGGGGGCCCGGCCCGCGGTGGTGGCGCTGTTCTCCGCCGACGAGCAGAAGGTCAGCTTCGTCGTCGGCATCAACGATCTCGCCTGCGACAAGGGCCTCGCGGCCGGCAAGCTGGTGCCCGGCTTCGCCGCCGAGGTCGGCGGCCGCGGCGGTGGCAAGCCGGACATGGCCCAGGGCGGCGGCTCGAACCCGGCGGGCATCCCCGCCGCGATCGGCGCGCTGCGCCGCGCCGTGGACCAGGCGGTGGCTGCCGGGTGAACGAGCACCGGCAGGGTGGTGCGGACCCCGGGCCGGGTCGGCGTCTCGGTGTGGACGTCGGTGCGGTCCGGGTCGGTGTTGCGCTCAGCGACCCCACCCCGATGCTGGCGACCCCGTTGATCACCCTCCAGCGCGACGAGGCGGGCGGCGCGGACCTGCGTCGGCTCGCCGAACTCGTCGCCGAGCACGACGTGGTGGAGGTCGTCGTCGGCATGCCGAAGACGCTGGCCGGTCGGCACGGCGCCGCCGCGGAGGCGGCGCGGGCCTACGGCACGGCGCTCGCGGAACTGATCGCACCGGTCCCGGTGCGCTTCGCCGACGAGCGGTTGACGACCGTGACGGTCAGCCGGATGTTGTCTCAGCGCGGCGTGCGGGGGAAGAAGCAGCGCGCCGTGGTGGACCAGGCGGCTGCGGTGGAGATCCTGCAGGCGTGGTTGGACGGTCGGGGGCAGCACACACGAGAGGACCTTTCGTGAGCGACGAGCTTGGACTGTTCGCGGACGATCCCGGCGACGACCGGCGGCGGCGCGCCCCGGATCCGGAGGGGTTCCGCCGCCGAAAGCGCCGCCGCACGGTGACCGCCCTGGCGGGTCTGTTCGTGCTGCTGCTGGTCGGCGGTGGCGTGCTCTACGGGGCCAGCCAGATCCTGCAGATCGGGTCCTACGAGGACTACGAGGGCGAAGGCACCGGCGAGGTGGTCGTCGAGGTCAAGCCCGGCGACACGGTCAGCGCCATCGGCCGCACCCTGGCGCAGCAGGACGTGGTGGCCAGCACCAAGGCGTTCACCAAGGCCGCCGAGCAGAACCGGCGGATCAACAGCATCCAGCCCGGTTACTACCTGATGCGCACCAGGATGTCCGGGCAGGCCGCGGTGACGCACATCCTGTCCGACGACGCGAAGGTCGGCCGGGTCGAGGTCCGCGGCGGCATGCGCCTGGAGGACCAGGCGGCCCCCGACGGCGGACGCACCGCGGGTATCCTGCGGCGGCTCGCCGAGGCCACCTGCGTTGGCAAGAACCCCACCTGCACCACTCCCGAGGAGATGTTCCGGGTCGCCGAGACCGCCGACCTGGCGTCGCTGGGTGTGCCGGAGTGGGCGATCGCGGATGCCTCGAAGGCAGAGCCGAAGCGGCGGCTGGAGGGCCTGATCATGCCCGGCGTCTACGACGTGAAGCCGGGCGAGTCCGCGGAGAACGTGCTGCGCGACGTCGTCACGCGGTCGGCGGCGGTGCTGGAGGTCGCGGGCCTGCCGCAGGCGGCCGAGGGCACCGGGCACAGCCCGTACGAGCTGCTGATCATCGCGTCGCTGGTGCAGAGCGAGGGCATCACCAAGGACTTCCCGCAGATCTCCCGGGTGATCCACAACCGGCTCACGCACCCGGTCATGCGGCTCGGGCTGGACTCGACGATCAACTACCCGCTGGACAAGCCGACGCTGCTGACCAAACCGGAGGACCGGGCGCGGCCGGGGCCGTACAACACCTACCTGAACTACGGCCTGCCACCGACCCCGATCTCCTCGCCCTCCAAGGAGGCGATCGCGGCGGCGGAAAGGCCGGCCGAGGGACGCTGGAAGTACTTCGTGAAGTGCTACCCGGACGGCACGTCCTGCTTCGCCGAAACCCCGCAGCAGCACGAGGCGTACATCGCGGAGGCCCGGGCCCGTGGCGCGTTCTGAGGTCAGAAGGGCGGCGGTGCTCGGTTCGCCGATCGAGCACTCGCTGTCCCCGGTGTTGCACGGCGCGGCCTACGCCGCGCTGGGCCTGCGTGACTGGACCTACGAACGGGTCGAGGCCGACGCCGAGCGGCTGGTGGAGTTCGTCGCGGGCCTCGGCCCCGAGTGGGTTGGGCTGTCGGTGACCATGCCCGGTAAGCGGGCGGCGCTGTCGGTCGCGGCCGAGGTCAGCGACCGTGCTGCGGCCGTCGGTGCGGCGAACACCCTGGTACACCGGGAAGACGGCAGCTGGGTGGCGGACTGCACCGACATCGACGGGGTCGTGGGTGCGCTGCGCAGCGCGGGCGGGTTCACCACCGGCCGCCGCGGGCTGATCCTGGGCGCGGGCGGCACCGCCGCCGCGGCCCTTGCGGCGTTTGCCGACCTCGGTCTGGTCGAGGTGGTGCTGGCGGTGCGGGAACCGGCGCGCGCAGAGCAGGCGGTGCGCACCGCGGAGCGGGTCGGGTTGGAGGTCCGCGTCGAGCGGCTGGACCGGATCGTGCTCGCCGATGCGGCGGCTGATGCCGACGTCGTGGTGTCGACACTGCCCGCGGGGGTGCTGGACGCGCGGGCCGCGGAGCTGGCCAGGGCCCGGTGCCTGCTGGACGTCGTCTACCACCCGTGGCCCACGCCGGTGGCCGCGGCGGTCGCGGCCGCGGGCGGTCGGGTGGCCACCGGCCTGGACATGCTGCTGCACCAGGCGTTTGGCCAGGTCGAGCAGTTCACCGGTCGCCCGGCGCCCCGCGAGGCCATGCGCGACGCGCTCGCCGCCGCCACCGGCGGCGTGGTCCCGCTCCCGCTCTAAAGACGTGATGTCCCGGCAACGGTCCCCCGCGGCGGGGGGACCGTTGGTCGGCGGATCAGTTGTTGTCGAGGTCCGTGGCGACGAGTCGGGCGACGTGCTCCAGCGCCGCCTCGGCGCCCTCGCCCTCGGCGGCCAGCACCACCTCGTCGCCGTGTGCCGCACCCAGGGTCATCAGCCCGAGGATGCTGCCCGCCTCCACCGGGTCGGTGTCGTCCTTGCGGATCATGATCTTCACCGGCTGCGCCGCCGCGGCCTTGGCCACGAGCGCCGCCGGGCGGGCGTGCAGCCCGACCTTGCTCGCCACGGTGACCCGTCGCTCCAGCATGGCTCTCCGTTTCGTCGGAAAATGGGGGGGAATCAGCTCTTCTCGGAACCCGATGCGGCCTGCTGCCCGGAATTATCCGCGCCGGTGGTGCCGCTGTCGGTGTCGTCCTCCTCACGGCCCGGGGTGCGCAGGTTCCACTTCGTGATCGCGAACCGGAACACGAAGTAGTAGACGACCGCGTAGCCCAGGCCGATCGGGATCAGCCACAGCGAGTTCTGCGAGATGCCGAAGTTGAGCACGTAGTCGATGGCACCTGCGGAGAACCCGAAGCCGGAGTGGATGTCCAGCGCGTTGACCAGCGCCAGCGCGGTGCCGGTGAGCACCGCGTGGATCAGCAGCAGCGGCCAGGCCACGAAGATGAAGGAGAACTCCAGCGGCTCGGTGATGCCGGTGAGGAAGGAGGTGAACGCCACCGAGATCATCACGCCGCCGACGACCTTGCGCTGCGACGGCTTGGCGCTCTGCCAGATGGCCAGCGCCGCGGCGGGCAGGGCGAACATGAAGATCGGGAAGAAACCGGTCATGAACCCGCCCGCGGTCGGGTCGCCGGCGAAGAACCGGGCGATGTCGCCCTTCTCACCGTGGTAGTCGCCGAAGAGGAACCAGACCACGTTGTTCGGGATGTGGTGCAGGCCGAACGGCAGCAGCAGCCGGTTGATCACGCCGTAGATGCCGCCGCCGATCACCGCGTTCTGCGTCACCGCGTCGCTGAAGGCGGTCAGCACCCTGTCGAACACCGGGAACAGCAGGCCCAGCACCACGCCCGCGACGACCATGGCGAACGCGGTGACGATCGGCACGAACCGGCGACCGCCGAAGAAGCCCAGGTAGTCGGGCAGCTTGATGCGGTGGTAGCGCTGCCACAGCCACGCCGCGGTCAACCCGGCGATGATGCCGCCGAGCACGCCGTACGGGCCCTTGTTGAACGACTTGTCCGCTTCGGTGCCGGTGATCTCCCACAGGACCCCGGACAGCACCAGGTAACCGACCGCGCCGGACAGCGCCGTGGAGCCGTCGGCCTTCTTGGCGAAGCCGATGGCCACACCGATGGCGAACAGCAGCGGCAGGTAGTTGAACAACGCGTCGCCCGCCGCGCCGATCACCCCGGCCACGGGTCGCAGCCAGGGCAGCGCGCTCCCCAGGCCCTTCTCCCCGAGCAGGTCCGGCTGGCCCAGACGGGACAGCAGTGCGGCGGCGGGCAGGACGGCGATCGGCAGCATCAGGCTCCGGCCCAGCCGTTGCAGCAGGGCCAGTCCTCTCTTGTTGCCGCTCGCCGCGTTGGCGCTGGCACTCATCGGTTACCTCCTGTGTCGTGGACACCGGGTCGTCGGGGCCCGCTCATGTGGGGCGCCGGGTGGGGCGGTGGTGGCCGGAACCGTCGGAGTTGCGGTCCAGCTGCATGGTCACCTGGTACAGGTCGCCGCGGTACCAGGACGTCATGTCCTCAATCGGCTGGCCCTGGGCGGTGGCGACCCGACGGAACACCAGGGCGGGACTGCCGGTGCGCACGCCGAGCAGCCGCGCGGTCTCGGCGTCGGTGCCCTCGGCGAGCACCGTCTGGGTGCCGCTTTCCAGCCGCACCCCGTAGCGGTGGGCCAGCAGCGTGTAGATCGAGCCGGTGAGGTCGTGGTCGAGCAGGCCGGGCAGCGCCGCCGCGTGGTACCAGCCGCGCTCCACCGCCATCGGCGCGCCGTTGGCCTTGCGCAGCCGGGACAGCCGGTAGGCGGGCTCGCCGGGGGCGAGGCCGAGGGCCCGCGCGGTGCCGGGCGGGGGAACCGCTTCGGCGGCTTCCAGCACCACGGTCTCCGGGCGCATTCCGCGGCGGCGCATGTCCTCGGTGAACGACGCCAGGTGCAGCTGGGAGTCGACCCGCGGCCGGGTGGTGAAGGTGCCCTTGCCGCGGACCCGCACCAGCAGTCCTTCGGCGACCAGGTGACCGACGGCTTCGCGGACGGTCAGCCGGGAGACGCCGTAGCGGGCGGCGAGGTCGCGTTCGGACGGTACCGGCGAGCCGGGCAGCAGTTCCTCGCCCGCCAGCTTGCGGAGGATCTCCCGCAGCTGGGCGTGCTTCGGTGTCGGGCCGTCGCGCAGGACGTCCGTGCGCGCCTCGCCCGGTGCTGCTCGTCGTTCGGCCACCCTGCCTCCCTCGCACGACCGGTGCCTTGTGGGCGCTGGTCGCCGGGGTGAACATGAGCCTGTTCACCCGGCGCACCGGGTTGGTACTGTCCGGTCTAAACCAGTCGGTTGCGAACAATGCGCCGTCAGGAGATGGGGTGTCAAGGCGGTCCGGGCTTCGTTGCCGCATCGACACCGTCTGGAGCAAGATCGTCACGGCGCGGTGCGCAAGCCTGCGTCGAGGCAGGACGAAGGGAGCACGGGGTGGCTCAGGACAAGGCCGCGGCGATCCTGGCCGCACTGGGCGGCGGGGACAACGTGGTGGAGATCGAGCCGTGCATCACGCGGCTGCGCTGCGAGGTCGAGGACGGTTCGCGCATCGACGAGGCGGCGCTGAAGGCGGCCGGCGCGCACGGCGTGATGATCCAGGGCACGATCGTGCAGGTGGTGGTGGGACCGGAGGCGGACACGCTGGCCGGCGACATCGAGGACCTGATGTGAGCGTCGAGGTGGGCAGCCCGGTCGAGGGCTTGGCGGCGGCGCTCAGCGAGGTGCCCGACCCGGTGTTCTCGCAGGCGATGGTGGGACCGGGGGTGGCGGTGAAGCCGTCTGGCGGGCGGGCTGACGCGGTGGCTCCGGTCGCCGGGACGGTGGCGACCCTGCACCCGCACGCGTTCGTGATCGCCACGTCCGACGGCACGGCGATCCTGGTGCACCTGGGCATCGACACGGTGAAGTTGAAGGGCGAGGGCTTCGAACTGCACGTGGCCAAGGGCGACGTGGTGCAGGCGGGGCAGCGGATCGTCACCTGGGACCCCACCGAGGTGGAGTCGCACGGCCACTCCTCGATCTGCCCGGTGATCGCGCTGGACGTGGTGCCGGAGGCGCTGGCGGACCTGCGCGAGGACGGCCAGGTCATCGCCGGGGACCCGTTGTTCGTCGTGGACTGACACCCGACCGGAGCGCCCTTCCGCGTGGTCGAAGGGTCCTGGCCATGTGGCCCGACACGCGCGGGTTCGCGGTGCTGGTGCCCGTGGTTCGGCGGTGGTGGCCGGACGCTGGTGGGGTGCTTGCGCTCGTAGGGGTCGGGGCGGCCGCCGGGTTCGGTGCCGGGTGGGTCGGTCGGGTGGTGCTGCTGTCGGCGCGCCGGGGTGTGGTCCCGCCCCGGTGGTGCTGCGAAGCGGCGGTGGGTCTGCTGTGGACCGTGGTCGCCGTCCGCGTGGCCGGTGGCATGCCGGTGTGGTGGGCGCCGGTTCCGCTGCTGCTCGGCTGGCTCGCCGTGCTGCTCGTGGTGTGCGACGTGCGGGCCGCCAGACTCCCCGACGTTTTGACGTTGCCCGCCTGCCCGGTGGCGGCGGTGCTGGTGTGCGGTGCGGCGACACAGCGGCCAGGGGTGCTCGGCGGTGCGGTCGGCGGCGTGGTGCTGTTCGCCGGGACGTACCTGCTGGTGCGCGTGGTGGCGCCGCGCTCGATGGGGCCCGGTGACGTGAAGCTGGCGGGCAGCCTCGGGACCGTGGTGGGTGCGGTGTCGCCGGTGGCGGTGCTCGCGGTGATGGCGGTGGCGGCGCTGTCCACGTTGCTCGTCGCGCTGCGGACGCGCGGCGGCGTTCCGCACGGCCCCGCCATGCTCGCCCCGGCCTGGTTGGCTGTCGTGGTGGGACCCGGCGGCTGAGCGGGCGGGCCGACCGCGCCGGTACCCGTTCGGCTGGTCACGGCCCCGGCCCCGGGAGCCTGACCAGCCCGGGGTTTCGACCCCAGGAGGTTTGACCGGCGGCGCAGCGTGGCAGGATCTATAGGCGTGCTGCGCTGGATGACCGCTGGAGAATCGCATGGCCCCGCCCTGGTGGCGGTGCTGGAAGGCATGGTGGCCGGAGTCGAGGTGACCTCCTCCGACATCGCGGCCCAGCTGGAGCGGCGCAAGCTCGGCTTCGGTCGCAGCCCGCGGATGAACTTCGAGGCCGACGAGCTGGAGATCATCGGCGGCATCCGGCACGGGCGCACCCAGGGCGGCCCCGTCGCGATCCGCATCGGCAACACCGAGTGGCCCAAGTGGGAGCAGGTCATGGCGACCGACCCGGTCGACGAGGACGTGCTGTCCTCACTGGCCCGCAACGCGCCGCTGACCCGCCCGCGCCCGGGGCACGCCGACCTGGCGGGCATGCAGAAGTACGGCTTCGACGAGGCCCGGCCGGTGCTGGAGCGCGCCAGCGCCCGGGAGACCGCGGCGCGCGTGGCGGTCGGCACGGTGGCCCGGCAGTTTCTGCGCCAGCTGCTCGGGGTGGAGATCGTCAGCCACGTGGTCAGCCTTGGCGGGGTCGACGCCGAGCACGACGTGCTGCCCGGCCCGGATGACCTGGCGGCCATCGACGAGAACCCGGTCCGCGCGTTCGGCGACGCGGCGACCGAGGCGATGATGGCCGAGGTCGAGGCAGCCAAGCGGGACGGCGACACGCTGGGCGGCGTGGTCGAGGTGATCGCCTACAACCTGCCCCCGGGCATCGGCTCGCACGTGCACTGGGACCGCAAGCTGGATGCGCGGCTGGCCGGTGCGCTGATGAGCATCCAGGCGATCAAGGGCGTGGAGATCGGCGAGGGCTTCGCCAACGCCCGCCGACGCGGCAGCGCCGCGCACGACGAGATCTTCCCGGCGGAGGGCGAGAAGTGGGTCCGCCGCGGCAGCAACCGGGCCGGTGGCCTGGAGGGCGGCATCACCAACGGCGAACCGCTCATCGTCCGCGCCGCCAAGAAACCGATCTCCAGCCTGCCGCGCGCACTGGCCACTGTGGACATGGCGACCGGTGAACCGGCGCAGGCCATGCACCAGCGCTCCGACATCACCGCGGTGCCGCGCGCCGCCGTCGTGGCCGAGGCGATGGTCGCGCTGGTGCTGGCGGAGGCGGCGCTGGAGAAGTTCGGCGGCGACTCGCTGCCGGAGACCCGGCGCAACGTCGACGGCTACCTGGCGTCGCTGCGGGAGCGCGCCGAGAAGCGGCAGGTGCGCTGATGGCCCCGCAAGCAGTGGTGGTCGGCCCGCCGGGCGCGGGCAAGACGACGATCGGCCGCCTGCTGGCGCAGCGGCTGGACGTGTCGTTCCGCGACACCGACGACGACATCGTGCGCACCGCCGGTCGTGCGATCGCCGACATCTTCGCCAACGACGGGGAACCCGCGTTCCGGGCGATGGAGGAGGAAGCGGTCGCCACGGCGCTGCGCGAACACGACGGCGTGCTGGCGCTCGGCGGCGGTGCGGTGCTCTCGGAACGCACCCGCGAGCGCCTGGCCGGGCACCCGGTGGTGTTCCTGTCGGTGGGTCTGGCGGAAGGCGCCCGCCGCGTCGGGCTGTCCACCGCGCGCCCGCTGCTGGCCGGGGTGAACCCCCGCGCCACGTTCAGGGCGCTGCTGGAGGCGCGGCTGCCGATCTACCGCTCGGTGGCGTCAGTGGAGGTCGCCACCGACGGACTGGGCCCGGCCGAGGTGGTGGAGCGGGTCGTCGCCGCGCTGACCGCGGACAGCGCCCGGCCGTCCAGCTGATCGCACCGCCGACCGGCGGAAATGGGATGCTGTTCAGCGCACGAGCAGCGCAGCTGCCCGGCACGCTGCGGAGAGCCCGAAAGGACGATGATGACCGAACCGGTGCGGATCCGGGTCGCCAGCCAGCAGCCCTACGACGTGGTGGTCGGGCGGGGCCTGCTCGGCGAGCTCGTCGACCACCTGCGTGACGCGTCGGTGGTGGCGCTGGTGCACCAGCCCACCATCACCGCCACCGTGGAGGCGGTGCGCGACGAGCTGACCGCCGCCGGTGTGGACGCGCACCGTGTGGAGATCCCCGACGCCGAGGATGGCAAGAGTCTGCAGGTCGCCGGGTTCTGCTGGGAGGTTTTCGGCCGGATCGGCATGGACCGCAGCGGGATCGTGGTGTCCTTCGGCGGCGGCGCGGTCACCGACATCGCCGGTTTCGTCGCCGGGACCTGGATGCGCGGGGTGCGGGTGGTGCACGTACCCACCACGCTGCTGGGCATGGTGGACGCCGCGGTCGGCGGCAAGACCGGCATCAACACCGAGGCGGGCAAGAACCTGGTGGGGCTGTTCCACGAGCCCAGCCTGGTGCTGGCGGACCTGGCGACGCTGGAGGGCCTGCCCCGCAACGAGCTGCTCGCCGGCATGGCCGAGGTGGTCAAGGCCGGGTTCATCGCCGACCCGGAGATCCTGCGGCTGATCGAGGCCGACCCGGCCGCCGCCACCGACCCGGCCGGTGACGTGCTCGGCGAGCTGGTGCGCCGGTCGATCCAGGTCAAGGCGGACGTGGTGGCCGAGGACCTGAAGGAGTCGCACCTGCGCGAGGTGCTCAACTACGGCCACACCCTGGCGCACGCCATCGAACGCCGGGAGCGCTACCGGTGGCGGCACGGTGCCGCGGTGAGCGTCGGTCTGGTCTTCGCCGCCGAGTTGGCGCGGCTGGCCGGGCGGCTGGACGACGAGACCGCCGACCGGCACAAGAAGGTCCTGGACCTGCTGGGCCTGCCGACCACCTACGACCCGGACGCACTCGGCCAGCTGCTGGAGACGATGCGGGTGGACAAGAAGACCCGCTCCGGGGTGCTGCGGTTCGTGGTGCTGGACGGGCTGGCCAAACCGGGCCGCCTGGAAGGTCCGGACCCGTCGTTGATCGCCGCCGCCTACTCGGCGGTGACCGGTGGCCGCACGTCCGGCTCGGAGGTCCTGCTGTGAAGGTGTTCGTCCTCAACGGCCCCAACCTGGGGCGGCTCGGCACGCGGGAACCCGCTGTCTACGGCAGCACCACGCACGCCGACCTGGTCGCGATGTGCGAGCGTGCGGGCAGGGAGCTCGGCGTCGACGTCGAAGTGCGGCAGACCGACTTCGAAGGCGAGATGGTGCAGTGGCTGCACGAGGCCGCCGACCGGAACGTGCCGGTGGTGCTCAACGCGGGCGCCTGGACCCACTACTCGGTGGCCGTTCGCGACGCCGCCGCGCAGCTCAACGCCGACTTGATCGAGCTGCACATCTCCAACGTGCACAAGCGCGAACCGTTCCGGCACACCAGTTACCTGTCGGACATCGCGACGGGGGTCATCGCCGGTCTCGGGGTGGCGGGCTACCCGCTGGCGATCCGCTGGCTCGCGGAGCACGCGAGAAGCTGATCCGCGGCTCACCTACACCCCAGCCCCAGTAGTTTGGTCACAGGCGCTCGGGGTGCCTGTGGGTTTCTGGGGGAGGGTGTCGCCTCGATGAGGATTCCGCTGCGGGCGGTGCTGGTGGTGGCCGCGGTCGCACTGGTTGCCGGTTGCACCCGGGTGGCGGGCATCCCGGCGGAGCCCGAGGCGCCGCTGCAGGCACGGGTTCCGCGCGCGCCGGTCGTGCTGCGGGTCGGTGGTGAGCGCAGCAGTCCCGGGGTCGTCGTCTCGGGCGGCATGCCCGCGCCGTACAACTACGGCCCCACCGTGCTGCAGGAGGATGGGCAGTTCCGGACGTGGTGGTGCAGCCAGCTGCCGGACATCGGTCCGCCCGGTGACGACGTGCTGTATGCCGCGTCGGGATCGCTGGACGGCCCGTTCACCGCGGCTGGTGGGGCCCCCGCGGTGCCGGTTTTCGCGGGGCGGCCCGGCGCCTTCGACGCCATGCACACCTGCGACCCGTCGGTGTTGCGGGTGGGCGGCCGCTACTACCTGTACTACACGGGGGCCGCGGGCGAGCACGCGCACGGCAACGCCATCGGCGTGGCCAGCAGCACCGACGGTCGCGCCTGGCGGCGCGAGGCCGGTGGCGCGCCGATCGTCACCGCGTCCCGCGAGGTGAGCCGGGAGAACGTCTACGGCGCGGGCCAGCCGTCCGCGCTGTACCTGGACGGCTGGTTTTACCTGATGTTCACCGACACCACGGCGTCCGGTGCGGGCTGGAACGGCGCCGGGCAGTTCGTGCTGCGCGCCCGCAACCCCGAGTTCACCGACCAGCTGCAGTCGTTGACCGAGGAGGGCTTCGTGCCGGGTGGTGCCCGGCGGTCCCGGTCGGTGGTGGACGCCTTCAGCGCCGACTGGGCGTGGGTGCCCGCGCTCAACGCGTTCGCCATCGCGCACCAGACCGCGACGGGCACCTCGATCACCTTCTGGGACCGCGGGTTCACCCGCCACCCCTACGAGCCGGTGGTCATCCCGGGCCCGTGGCAGGAGGGGCCGGGGCTGGTCCGCCAGCCCGACGGCAGCGCCGTGGTGTCGTCGGTGGACCCGTGCGGCACGGTGCCGTTCGACGTGCTCCGTGCCACCGCGCTGCTGCCCGCGCCGACCGACGTGCGCCGCTTCGGTATCGACGTCCAAGGGGTTGACGGGTGCGCGACGCCCCAGCAGGCGGCGGCGGTGCTGGACGGGTTCGGCGTGCCGTCCCCGTCCCGTACCGTGGACGTGGTGCGCGGTGGACAGCGAATCCGCTTCGAACGGCGGTCGGTCGCCGAGCGGCTGGTGACCAGGGTGCTGGACAAGCGGGTGTCCGCTGTGGACGCCCTGCCGGTGGTCGCCACCATCGCCTCCGGCGCCCGGGCCCTGCGTTCGCCGCAGGGTGTCGTGGGGCTGCTGGACGATGAGGGTCGACTGTGGACGGTCACGCCGGAGGCCGCCGAGGCCAACGGGTCCGCGATCACCGACGTGTCCCAACAGGACTGGAACTCCCACCCCCAGGCCGGCAACCTCCACCCCTGACCGTTCACGAGACGTGTGGAAACGTGTCGTGATCCGCGTGTGCGGATTGGCCCGCGCCGGGTGGTGCGGCCTTCCCGTGGCGGTACCCGCAGCCCGCGCGGTGCGGGTCTTACGTGGGTTTCCATCGGGCTCGTTTTTCCGCACAACGCGACTCGCCGAAGAGAGCCCCGCTGTGGCGCCGGCGTTCCTCGGCCGTGTGATCGGCGTGGCGTAGCGCACGGTTTACCGGTCGGTAACCCCTGTTCCTGGCATGATCTGTCGCGCCATGGCAGCGCAGCCGAAGCGGAAGGATCGTGTGGTGACGAAGATCGAACGCCTGGGAGTCGTCGGCGGCGGGCAGATGGGCGGCGGCATCGCCGAGGTCGCCGCGCGCAGCGGCATTGACGTGATCGTGGTCGAGGTCAGCGACGACGCCGCCCGGGCCGGGCGCGCCAAGCTGTGGAAGTCGCTCAACCGCGCCGTGCAGAACGGCAAGATCACCGAGGCCGAGCGCGACGAGGCGCAGTCGCGGCTGCACTTCACCACCACCCTCGGCGACCTCGACGACCGGGAGATGGTCATCGAGGCGATCGCCGAGGACGAGGGCCTCAAGCTCAAGCTGTTCGCCGAGCTGGACAAGGTGGTGACAGACCCGGACGCGATCCTGGCCTCCAACACCTCGTCCATCCCGATCGCCAAGCTCGCCGGGGCCACCGAGCGTCCGAAGCAGGTGCTGGGCGTGCACTTCTTCAACCCGGTTCCGGTGCTCAAGCTCGTCGAGCTGGTGCCGTCGCTGCTGACCGCCGAGGAGACGGTGGAGCGGGCCGCGCGGTTCGCCACCGAGCAGCTGGGCAAGGAGGTGATCCGGGCCAAGGACCGGTCCGGGTTCATCGTCAACGCCCTGCTGGTGCCGTACCTGCTGTCGGCGATCCGGATGTTCGAGGGCGGTTTCGCCAGCGCCGAGGACATCGACAACGGCATGGTGCTGGGCTGCGCCCACCCGATGGGCCCGTTGCGCCTGTGTGACCTGGTCGGCCTGGACACGCTCAAGGCGATCGCGGACTCGATGTACGCGGAGTACGGTGACCCGTCCTACGCGGCCCCGCCGCTGTTGCGGCGCATGGTCGACGCCGGTCTGACGGGCAGGAAGTCGGGCAAGGGCTTCTACGACTACTGATCCGGCCCGGGGGACGCCTTCGACCACGGGACGACGGAGCCTGTCAGTCACTCTCGCGCGGGAGCCGGGCGTTCGGCCGGCTGTTCACCCACCTGCGGGCACGGGGTGGGCGAGGAGGGCTCGGAGTTCCGCCACGACGCTGGCCGGGGCGTCCTCCATCAGGAAGTGCCCGGCTGCGGGGACCACGGTGAGCTGGGCGCCCGGGATGTCGCGGACCAGGCGTTGCGCGTAGTGGAGCGGTTGCCAGCGGTCCTCGGCTCCCCAGACGATCCGGGTCGGCATCGTGAGGGTGGGCAGCAGCGGGGCCACGCGTTCGGTCGGGGTCGAGTCGTAGTGGCGGACCTGGTGTTCGAAGAACGACACCCGGCCCAGGGGGGTCCGCAGCGGGGCCAGGTAGGCGCGCAGCGTCGAGCCCGCCATGGCCGCCGGGTCGGCGACCGTCATGGTCAGCTGCCGGGTGAGCATCGCCTCGAAGTCCGCCTGCGGCATCGCAGCGTCATCCGCGAGGTGGTCGCGGATGACGCGCCGCCACGTCGCCGACGGCCACGAGTCGTAGCTCACCGAGTCCACCAGCATCAGCCGGTCGACCCGCGCCGGATGGCGGGTCGCGACGATCTGGGCCACCGCGCCGCCGATGTCGTGGGCGACCAGCGTGCAGCGCCCGATCCCCAGCGCCGCCAGCAGGCCCTCCAACAGGTCGGCCTGGGCGGTGACGGAGGTGTCGCGGTCCGGCGGGCGTTCCGAGGCGCCGTAGCCGAGCAGGTCGTACACCAGCACCCGGTGGCCCGCCGCCTCGAACTCCGGCACCACGTGGCGCCAGATGTGCGAGTGCGACGGCGTGCCGTGCAGGAACACCAGGGTCTCCGCGCCGGGATCGCCGGTGAGCCGGTGTGCCAGCCGCACCCCGTCCACGATCGCGTTCCGGTCCAGGTTCATGCGTCGGCCCCCGGGGTGACCACGAGCTTGCCGAAGAAGCCCTTCGCGGTGAACACCCGCTGGGCCTCGCGGAGCTCACGCAGCGGGAAGGTCCCGGACAGCAGCGGGACGAGCTCGCCGCGCTCCACATGCCCCACCAGCTCGCGGAAGTCCTCGTGCGTGCCGAACGACGAGCCGATGAGCTGCAGCTGGCGCAGGTACACCGTGCGCAGATCGGTCTCCACCAGCGGGCCGGCGATGCCGCCCGCGACGACGTAGCGGCCCAGCGGGCCCAGCATCCGCAGCAGGGCGGGAAACAGTGGACCGGCCACCACGTCGGCGACCACGTCCGCCGGACCGGCGACCGCGCGCACCGCGTCGACCAGGTCCTCCGCGCTGCGGTCCACCGCCGCGTGCGCGCCGAGTTCGACGGCGCGGTCGCGCTTGGCTGCGCTGGTGATCGCGACCACCCGCGCGCCGCGCAGGGCACCGAGCTGGATCAGCGCCGAACCCACGCCGCCGGACGCACCGGTGACCACCAGCGCCTCGCCGTCCCGCACCCGCGCGCGGTTGAGCATGCGCATCGCGGTCGCGTACGCGGTGGGGAAGGTGGCGAGCTCCGCATCACTGAGCGCGCTGTCGACACGATGCGCGTTCGCGGCGGGAACGGTGGTGAACTCCGCGAAACCGCCGTCGCGTTCGCTGCCCAGGTAGGCGGTGTCGACCAGCTCCCGTTCCCCGCCGGTGTAGAGCATCGGGTCGACGATCACCCGCTCGCCCAGCCGAGCCTCGGGCACTCCCGGGCCGACCTGGTCGATGCGGCCGACCACGTCGGCGCCCTGGATTCGGGGGAATTCCAGCGGCTCGCGGCGCCAGCCCGCCGTCGCCGCCGGGTCGTCGGGGGCGCCGTAGGCCCCCTCACGGGTCCAGATGTCGGTGTTGTTCAGGGCCGCCGCGCCGACCCGGACGCGGACCTCGCCCGGTCCGGCCTGGGGGTCGGGCACGTCCTCCCGGTAGACCAGCCGCTCCGGGCCGCCGAAGCCGGTGAGCTGCACCGCACGCATGGGAGATCAACTCCGTCCGTTCGAAAGAGGTATACCGACCGGTGTGGTTATCCACGGAACCAGGGCATGGCTGCGATGTCAACCCACTGGTCGGTATAGTTCGCGGCATGGCGGCGGAGGAGTTGCCGGGCAAGCTGACGCCCGCCGGGCGGCGGGTACTCGACGTGGCGGCCGAGATGTTCTACCGGCAGGGCATCCACGCGGTCGGCGTTGAGGCGATCGCGGCCGAAGCCGGGGTCACCAAGAAGACCCTGTACGCCTGCTTCGGCTCGAAGGACCGGTTGGTGACGGCGTACCTGGTCGAGCGCGACCAGCGCTGGCGGGAGTGGTTGGCGGCCTGGTTGGCCGAGCACGCGACCGAGCCGCGGCGGCGGCTGCTCGCCGTCTTCGACGCCCTGGAGGTGTGGATGGCGGACACCGACTTCCGGGGCTGCGGGTTCGTCAACGCCCTCGCGGAGATCCCGGATCCGGAGCACCCGGCCCGGGCGGTCGTCGTGGGGCAGAAGCGGTGGATGCGGGAGCTCTTCGAGAAACTGGCCGGGGAAGCCGGGATCGCCGATCCGGCAAACTTCGCCGCCAGCGCGCTGCTGCTCTACGAGGGTGCGACCGTCGCGGCGTCGGCGGGCGTTTCCGGTGCGGTCCGCCAGGCGCGCCGCACCGCGGAAATCCTGCTGAAGGCATAAGGAACCCGGAACCCAGGTCCACTTCGGACCGGGTGAACCGGGATCTCACGAGGAGAACTCCCAAGGCGCAATCGGAAGTCTCCTGGGCGGGACCCCCGGGCGGGGGGGACCCCGCGGTCAGTCCGACGGGATCGTGGCGCGCAGCGCCGCCACTGCGTGCTGGCGGTGCTCGTCGAGGAGGCGAACCAGTTCGTCGGCCCGCCGGTCCACCGCGGCCGCGACGATCGACTCGTGCTCGTGGCGGACGCGCTCGCGGTTGGCGTCGGAGTTGTAGTACACCGCCCGGTACGCGTCCGTGGCGTCCCAGAGGGTGCGGACCACGCGCAGCAGCCGCGGCATGCCCGACGGCTCCAGCAGGGCGAAGTGGAAGCGGCGGTTCGCCGCGATCATGGCGACCAGGTCGCCGCTGTCGGCGGCCTTCTCGACGTCGAGCTGGGCGTCGGTGATCCGGGACAGGTCCGTGTCGGTGAACCGCTCGGTGGCCACCGCGGCGGCCTCCGACTCCAGCAGCTGCCGCATCCGGTACACCTCCAGCAGGTCGGCCAGCGACAGCTCGGCGACCGAGTAGCCCCGGTGCGGCTGGTAGACCACCTGCCCCTCGGCCTCCAGTGTCTTCAGCGCCTCGCGCAGTGGCACACGGCTCACCCCGAGCCGCTGGGCGATGCCGTCCTGCCGGATCGGCTGGCCGGGTGCCAGTTCGCCGGACACGATCGCCTTGCGGAGCTCGTCGAGGACGAACTCCTGGGTGGTCGGTGGTCGTCGCATCCCCGGATCTCCCACGTCTCTTGACCGCTGCTCGGGCAACTGTATATTGGATCCAACTTCGCCGTGATGCAAGCCACTGGATGCCGCTCGCCGGCCGGCGGGCGGCAACGGCGCGGAAGGGTTGGGTGCATGCAGACGCTGCCGATGGACGGCGTGGTCGTCGCCGACTTCAGCCGGGTGCTGGCGGGCCCGTACGCGACCATGCTGCTGGCCGACCTCGGCGCGACCGTGATCAAGGTGGAACGCCCCGGCAGCGGCGACGACACCCGGTCGTGGGGTCCACCGTGGACGGAGCGCAGCTCGGCCTACTTCGAGTCGGTCAACCGGGGAAAGCGCAGCATCACCCTCGACCTCGCCGATCCGCAGGACCAGCAGGCGGCCCGGGAACTCGTCCGCCGAGCCGACGTGCTGGTGGAGAACTTCCGCCCCGGTTCGCTGGCCCGCTACGGGCTGGACTACGACAGCGCGAAGGAGCTCAACCCGCGGCTGGTCTACACGTCGATCTCCGGGTTCGGCAGCAAGGAGGGCGCGCACCTGCCCGGCTACGACTTCGTGGTGCAGGCCCTGGGCGGGCTGATGAGCATCACCGGCGAGTCGGATGGTCCGCCGATGAAGGTCGGCGTCGCGGTGGTCGACGTGCTCACCGGCAAGGATGCCGCGCTGGGCATCATGGCCGCGCTGCGGCACCGCGAACGCACCGGTCGCGGCCAGCACGTCGAGGTCAACCTGCTGTCCAGCCTGCTGGGCTCGCTGGCCAACCAGATGAGCAGCCTGCTGACCACCGGCGTCGCACCACAGCGGATGGGCAACCGGCACCCGAGCATCGCGCCGTACGAGGCGCTGCGCTGCGAGGACGGCTTCCTCGCGGTCGCGGTCGGCAACGACGCCCAGTTCCGCAGGCTCACCGACGCGCTCGGGCTGGTGGGGCTGGCCGACGACCCGCGCTTCGCGACCAACGCCCAGCGGGTCGCCCACCGCGAGGAACTGGCGCAGCTGCTGGAGAACGTCCTGGGCGCGCGGACCGCCGCGGACTGGCAGCGACGCCTGCAGGGCGTCGGCATCGCGTGCGGGCAGGTCAACGACCTGGCCCGGGCGGTGCACTACGCCGAGTCGCTGGGGCTGAGCCCGATCGTCGATCCCGGTGGCGGCGCGGCGATGCAGGTGCGCATGCCCATCGACTTCTCCGACCACGGCACCGCCGAGGTGACGCCGCCGCCCGAGCTGGGCGCGCACACCAAGGAGGTCCTGGCCTGGCTGGAGGATCCCGAGCAGCAGCTTTCCCCGCTCGTGTCTAGGAGGAACTCGCGATGAGTGCCGGTGGAAACCGTCCCGCGTTCGACCCGCGCGATCCGTTGGGGATCGACGCCGAATTCACCCCGGAACAGCTCGCGATCCGCGACAGCGTGCGCGCGTTGTGCCGCGACCACGTGCAGCCGTACGTCGCCGAGTGGTTCGAGCGCGGCGAGTTCCCGCAGGCCCGCGAACTGGCCCGGGAACTCGGCAAACTCGGCGTGCTCGGCATGCACCTGGAGGGCTACGGCTGCGCCGGTCTGTCCGCTGTGGACTACGGTATCGCCTGCGAGGAGCTGGAAGCCTGCGACTCCGGGCTGCGGTCGCTGGTGTCGGTGCAGGGGTCGCTGGCGATGTTCGCCATCTGGCGGTGGGGTTCGGAGGAACACAAGCAGCACTGGCTGCCGCAGATGGCCGCCGGAGAGGCGATCGGTTGCTTCGGGCTGACCGAACCCGACCACGGCTCGGACCCGGCCTCGATGCGCACGGTCGCCCGTCGTGACGGCTCCGACTGGGTGCTCAACGGCCGCAAGATGTGGATCACCAACGGCAGCATCGCCTCGGTGGCCGTGGTGTGGGCCAAGACCGACGAGGGCGTGCGCGGTTTCGTCGTGCCGACCGACACGCCCGGCTTCTCCGCGCCGGAGATCAAGCACAAGCTGTCGCTGCGCGCGTCGGTGACCAGCGAGCTGGTGCTCGACGACGTGCGGCTGCCCGGCGACGCGGTGCTGCCGGAGGTCACCGGCCTGCGCGGACCGCTGTCCTGCCTCAACGAGGCCCGCTACGGCATCGTCTGGGGCGCCGTCGGCGCGGCCCGCAGCTGCCTGGAGGCGGCGCTGGACTACGCGACCACCCGCGAGCAGTTCGGTCGGCCGATCGGCGCCTTCCAGCTCACCCAGGGCAAGCTCGCCGACATGGCGGTGCGGGTGCAGAACGGGCGCCTGCTGGCACTGCACCTGGGGCGGCGCAAGGACGCCGGCCAGCTGATCCCGCAGCAGGTCAGCTTCGGCAAGCTGGACAACGTGCGCGGCGCGCTGGAGGTGGCCCGCACCGCGCGGACCATTCTGGGCGCCAACGGCATTTCGCTGGAGTACCCGGTGATCCGGCACATGACGAACCTGGAGTCGGTGCTGACCTACGAGGGCACCAGCGAGATGCACGCGTTGACGATCGGCCAGGCCCTCACCGGGCACTCCGCCTTCCGTGGCTGAACGAATCCGGAGTGCTCCGGGCTCCGCGTGGGTGGTCCCGGAGCGGTGTCCTCGATCTGTGCAGCGGCGCAACCGCTCGGCTGCCTCGCGGAGGACGACGCGGATGGTCGCGTCGCGGGCGTGGGCCAGGCGGTTGCGCCGCTCGCGGACGGGCTAGCGCAGCAGGGGCGGGAGGACCCGGTGCGGCCAGTCGGTGGCGCGCTCGTAGGCGTGGGCAAGCTGGAGCAGCGGCCACTCCGCGTGGTTGCGGCCGATCAGCTGCACACCCATCGGCAACCCGGCGTCGATGAACCCGACCGGCAGGTTCACCACGGGCAGCCCGGACAGCGTCCACGGGGCGACCACCTCCATCCAGCGGTGGTAGGTGTCCATCGCCCGCCCGGCGATCTGCCGCGGCCACCGCTGGTCGGCGTCGAACGGGAACACCTGCGCGCTCGGGGCCAGCAGGAAGTCGTAGTCGCCGAACAGCTCGGCCACCGCCGCGTACCACTCGGCGCGCCCGTCGAGCGCACGCGAGATGTCGTCGGTGGTCAGCCGCTGGTAGCTCTCGATCTCGAAGACCACCTCCGGCTTGAGCAGTGCCCGGGTCGCCGGGTCGGCGTGCAGGTCGGCGTGCTCGCGGCCGACCATCCACGCGCGCCACAGCAGGAACGTCTCCCACGCCCGCTCGATTGGTAGCGGCCTGGTCACCGGCTCCACCTCGCAGCCGATCTCGGCGAACGCGCCGAACGACTCCGCACACAGCTCCAGCACACCGGGCTCGGTGGCCAGGTAGCCGTCGAAGTCGCCGAGCCAGCCGATCCGGGTGCCGCTGAAGTCGCGTTCCAGGCGGCCGGTGAACAGCTCCGGGTCCTGCTCGACGCTCAGTGGTGCGCGGTCGTCCGGTCCGGCCATGGTCGACAGCAGCATGGCCACATCACGCACCGTCCGCCCCATGGGGCCGACCACCGAGAGCGAGGCGAGGAAGCCCTCGTCGGGGATGCGCCCGAAGCTGGGCCGCAGTGACACGAGGTTGCCCCAGGCGGCCGGGTTGCGCAGCGACCCCATGAAGTCGCTGCCGTCGGCGACCGGCAGCATCCGCAGGGCCAGCGCCGCCCCGGCCCCGCCGCTGCTGCCGCCCGCGCTGCGCGAGGTGTCGTAGGCGTTGCGCGTCGTGCCGAAAACGGGGTTGAAGGTGTGCGAGCCGAGGCCGAACTCGGGCACGTTGGTCTTGCCGATGACGATCGCGCCCGCGTCGCGCATCCGGCGTACGTGCAGGGCGTCGGCCGTGGCGATCTGCTCGGTCAGGATCGGCGAGCCCTTGGTGGTCGGGAAGCCCCCGGCGTCGGAGAGGTCCTTGACCGCGATCGGGAACCCGTGCATCCAGCCGAGGTGGTCGCCGCGGTCGAGTTCGTGGTCGCGCTGCCGGGCCTGGTCCAGCAGCTTGGCCTCGTCGGCGCGCGAGACGATGGCGTTGACCGCCGGGTTGAACCGGTCGATGTGCGCCAGGAAGGTTTCCAGCACCTCGACGCAGCTGACCTCCCGGCGGCGGATCAGCCAGGAGAGCTCGACCGCGTCCAGGAGCACCAGGTCAGGAATCTGCGAAGCGGGAAGTCCGGAACCGGGTGCCACGGACACGCTGTCCTCCTGCCGTAGATCAACTCTGTTCGACTTTTGCGCCTCGGCGAACCGGCGTCAACCCGCGTTCGACGGCCGTGCCTGCATCAGGGGATCGACCGAGGCGTGCGTCACGTTAGCGTTGCTAAAAACTCGCCGGGTTCCCACGCTGGTAAGACCACCACACTGAACGTGCGGCGAGGAGGCGTGATGTCCGTAGTGGCGCTCGCCGGACGGCGACCGCGGACCGCCGGGACGCCGCGCGTACTGTCGTCGGTGGCCGCGGTGGTCACCGTCGGGGTGTTCCCGGTGTTCCTCGTCGGCGGGCTCGGCGTGCAGCTGCGGCACGACCTGGGGTTCGGCGCCGCGTTGCTGGGGGTCGGCGCGGCCGGGTTCTTCGGCGTGGCCTCGCTGTCCTCCCGCACGATGGGCTGGCTGGTGGAGAAGATCGGCGCCCGGCTCGGCATGCGGCTGGGTGCGCTGGGCAGCTCCGCGTGCCTGTTCGGCATGGCCGCCGCCCCGGACGCCCCGTGGCTGATCGGGCTGCTGTGGGTGGCCGGGCTGCCCAACTCGCTGGCGCAGCCCGCCTCCAACCTGCTCATCGCGCAGGGCATCCCGGCGCGGCGGCGCGGCATGGGGTTCGGGGTCAAGCAGTCGTCCATTCCGGCCGCCACCCTGCTGGCCGGGATCGCCGTGCCGTCCATCGCGCTGACCGTCGGCTGGCGCTGGGTTTTCGTGATCGCCGCGCTGCTCGGCCTCCTCGCCGCCGCCGGGGTGCCGCGGCTGCCCGACGCCGAGCGGTCCGACTCGCGAGCCGGCGGCGCGCGGTCCGCGGCGTCGGCTCGTGGCGCCCTGCTGCTGATCGCGATCTCCGGCGGGCTCGGCTCGGCCGCCGCCAACGCGCTCGGTGCCTTCGTCACCACCACGGCGGTGGAGGTCGGGTTCAGCCAGGCGGCCGCGGGACTGGTGCTGTCGCTGGGGTCCGCGGCGGGGCTGTGCATCCGGCTGCTCGCGGGCGTGCTGGCCGACCGCCGCGAGCCGAACCTGGTGCGGGTGATCACCGCGATGCTGCTTGTCGGTTCCCTCGGCTTCGGGCTGATGGCGGTCGACTCGCCCGCGGTGTTGCTGATCGGGGTGGCCGTCGGGTTCGGTGCGGGCTGGGCCTGGCCCGGGCTGCTCAACTTCGCGGTCGCCAAGATCGCCCCGGACCGCGTGGCCAGCGCGACCTCCTTCACCCAGACCGGCGTCTACCTGGGCGGCAGCCTCGGGCCGCTGCTGTTCGGCGTGTTCGCCGAGCACGCGGGCCTGGCAGTGGCCTGGCTCGCGGCGGGCGCGGCCGCGATCGTCGCCGGGGTCCTCCTGCTGTTCGTCCGCCGCTGACCCGCCGCGTTGCCGCTGCTGGGCGGCGCGTGCCCGTCGGCGTCCCGTTTGCCGCGGCATCGCTCAGGGTTTGCGGGCGACTCCGCCGTAGAGCAGGTGGTAGCGGTGCTGCGCGGCGGACTGGTCGGGGTCCGGGCGCCAGCGCGACAGGTAGGTGGGCCCGGGCGGCATGACCTGGAAGTCGCCGAACAGGCTCGCGACCCACGCCGCGTCGCGCGGGTACAGCGGGTCCGCGGTCTCCTGGTAGAGCGTCGCCAGGGTGCGCGCGGCGTCCGGGTCGTGGCTGTCCGTCAGGTGCGAGACGACCAGATAGCTGCCGGGGACCAGCGCGTCCCGGTACGTCCCGGCCAGCCCGAGCGGGTCGTCGGAGTCCGGCACGAAGTGGAACACCGCTGTCATCAGTAGCCCGACCGGCTCGTCGAGGTCGATCAGCTCGACCGCCTCCGGGGCGTGCAGCACCGACTTCGGGTCCCGGCAGTCGGCCTGAATGAACTCCGCGCGCGGCTCCCCGGCCAGCAGCGGCCTGCTGTGCGCCACGGTCAACGGCTCGTTGTCGACGTACAGCACCCGGAAGTCGCGGGTCCGCCGCCGCGCCACCTCGTGCACGTGGCCGATGGTGGGGATGCCCGAGCCCAGGTCGAGGAACTGCCGCACGCCCCGGGCCAGCAGGAACTCCACGGCGCGCCGCACGAACGCCCGGTTCTCCCGGTAGACCTCCCCGACGCCGGGGAGGGCGCGTTCCAGCCGCTCCGCGAAGCTGCGCTCGCTGCCGAGGTTGTGGCCGCCGCCGAGGAACGCGTCGTAGATCCGCGCGGCGCAGGGCCGGTCGATGTCCATCTCCCGCGACGCCGGGGTAGGCGTGTCGACCATGCTCGTCCTCCCCCTCCTCCCGGAATCGTACAGTAGCCGTCATTTCACCCTTCGTGTTCTCCTTGGGGTGTCCGGCACCAGCCGCGAGTGCGCTTGCTGATGGTGACCGGCGCATATGACGATGTTTTCCGATTCCGACGACATCCAGGAGGTGCCCGTGACCGACGTCCGCGCGGTGGTGGCGACCGGCAGGGGGAATCCCGTCGAGGTGGTGCAGATCAACGTCCCGGACCCCGGGCCGGGCGAGGCCGTCGTGCGGGTGCGGGCGTGCGGGGTCTGCCACACGGACCTGCACTACCGTGAGGGCGGGATCAGCGACGACTACCCGTTCCTGCTCGGCCACGAGGCCGCCGGGGTGGTGGAGGAGGTCGGCGACGGCGTCCAGAACGTGCAGCCCGGTGACTTCGTGATCCTCAACTGGCGCGCGGTGTGCGGCCTGTGCCGGGCGTGCAGGCGGGGACGCCCGTGGTACTGCTTCAACACGCACAACGCCGCGCAGCCGATGACGCTGTCCGACGGCACGCCGCTGTCGCCCGCGCTGGGCATCGGTGCGTTCGCGGAGAAGACGCTGGTGCACGCGGGGCAGTGCACGAAGGTCGACCCGGCGGCGCGCCCGGCGGTGGCGGGGCTGCTCGGTTGCGGCGTGATGGCCGGGATCGGGGCGGCGGTCAACACCGGCGCGGCCGGTCCGGGGGACACCGTCGCGGTGATCGGCTGCGGCGGTGTGGGCGACGGGGCGATCGCGGGGGCCAACATGGCCGGGGCGCGCCGGATCATCGCGGTGGACACCGACCCGAAGAAGCTGGAGTGGGCCCGCCAGTTCGGCGCCACGCACACCGTCAACGCCGCCGAGGCCGACACCGTCGAGGCCATCCGCGAGCTCACCGACGGGTTCGGCGCCGACCTGGTGATCGACGCGGTCGGCCGCCCGGAGACGTTCCGGCAGGCGTTCTACGCGCGGGACCTGGCGGGCACCGTGGTGCTCGTCGGCGTGCCCACCCCGGAGATGAAGCTGGAGCTGCCGCTGCTGGACGTGTTCGGCCGTGGTGGGGCGGTGAAATCCAGCTGGTACGGCGACTGCCTGCCGGAGCGGGACTTCCCGATGCTCATCGAGCTGCACCAGCAGGGCCGCCTGCCGCTGGAGAAGTTCGTCACCGAAGAGATCGCGCTGGACCAGGTGGAGGAGGCGTTCGGGAAGATGCACCGCGGTGAGGTGTTGCGTTCGGTGGTGGTCTTCTGATGGCGCTGCGCATCGACCACACGGTCACCTCGGGCACCTTCTCGCTGGACGGCCAGACGTTCGACGTGGACAACAACGCCTGGGTGGTCGGCGATGAGCACGAGTGCGTGGTGATCGACGCGCCGCACGACGCGGCCGCCATCCGCGAGCTGGTCGGAGACCGCCGGGTGCTCGCCGTGCTGTGCACGCACGCCCACGACGACCACGTGCGCACGGCCCCGGAGCTGGCGGACGCGGTCGGCGCGCCGATCCTGCTGCACCCCGACGACCGGGTGCTGTGGGACCTCACGCACCCCGACCGCGCACCGGACCGGGACCTCGCCGACGGCCAGATCATCGAGGTCGGCGGCGCGCAGCTGCGGGTGCTGCACACGCCTGGCCACGCGCCGGGCGCGGTCTGCGTGCACGTCCCCGAGCTGGGCGTGGTGTTCACCGGCGACACCCTGTTCGCCGGGGGCCCGGGTGCCACCGGCCGGTCCTTCTCGGACTTCGACGTGATCGTGGCGTCCATCCGGGACCGGCTGCTGCCGCTGCCGGAGGACACCGAGGTGCGGCCTGGCCACGGCGAGTCGACCACGATCGGTGCGGTCCGCGGCCAGTTCGACGAGTGGGTCGCCCGCGGCTACTAGAACGCCTCCAGGCGACAAGGCGGATCTGGCGCTACGACTTTCGCCGGATGATCGACGTCGGCGTTCTGGGACACGATCTTGTTGCCCCCGCCGGCGCGCGGATCCGGTGGCGGGCGGGTGCTGCGGACGTCGCCCATCCCCGAAGCACGGCGTCCGCAGCACCCGACCACGGGGGCAGCGGCGCGGATGGGCATGATGTCCGGGGATCGCGGGGTGCGGTCGTCGGCAGCGTTCTTCTAGGGCAGGTTCGATGGTCGATCACGCACTTGGCCGGGCCGCTGCTGCGCCGGAGTCGCGGGCCGGTCTGCTGGTCTGGGCGACCGCACACCGGGCGTTCCTCGGCGACCTCGCCTTCGTGGTCGTGCTGTCGGTGCTGCACGGCTTCGACCTGTCGATCGACGATCACCCGTCGTGGATGCAGTGGTGGTGGCCGCTGCTGGTGAGCGTGCCCGCCACCGCGCTGCTGCTGTTGCGGCGGCGCGTGCCGTGGGTGGTGCTGTGCGCGCTGCTGGCCGTCACCGTGGGGTTGACCGCGCTGAAGCTGAGCATCGGCGGGCTCAACCTGGTGATCCTGGTCGCGATCTACTCGGTGTGCGTGCGCGGCTCGCTGACCGCGTCGGCGGTCGCCGCGGCGGTGGCCATGGCGTACCCGATCAGCGAGCTGATCGTCTACGAGATGACGCCGGTGGAGGGCCTGCTGCGGATCTCCGGCGCGATCGTGAACCTGGTCATGGTGGTCGGGTGGGGCCGCGCGATTCGGGTGGGGCGGCTGCGCGCGGCGCAGCTCCAGCAGACCATGGCGCTGCTGGACCAGGCCCGGGACCAGCTCGCCGCGGACGCCGCCGCCGTGGAGCGGGCCCGCATCGCCCGTGAGTTCCACGACATCGTCTCGCACAACCTGTCCGTGGTGGCGTTGCGCGCAGGTGTCGCGCGGGCGCTGATCGACCGCGATCGCGAGCACGCCCGGCAGACGTTGCAGGAGCTGGAGCAGAGCTCCCGCGGGGCGCTGGGCGAGATGCGCAAGCTGCTGGCCGCGCTGCGCGACCGCAACGCCGCGAGCGACGACCCGGACGACTGGCAGCCGACGCCCACCCTGGACCGGGTCGACGCGCTGGTCGACTCGGTGCGCGGCGGGCAGGTGACGTGGCAGCTGGACCGGCGCGGCCAGGTGCGCGAGCTCGGCCCGGGCGTGGAGATGACCGCCTACCGGATCGTGCAGGAGGCGATGACCAACGTGCTCAAGCACGCCGGCGCCGGGCAGGCGCGGGTGCTGCTGGACTACGGGCCCACCGCGCTGCGGATCGAGGTGACCAACCAGGTCAGCGGAGTGGCGGCGCGGCCGGTCTCCCAACAGTCGGGTCACGGGCTGATCGGCCTGCGGGAACGCGTTGCGCTGCTGGGCGGAACCTTGACGGCACACCCGATTCTGAACGGATTTCATCTTGAAGCCGTGTTACCGTGCGGCGACAATTCGGACCTGGCCTGAGCCGAAATTCGGGCCGCCCGGACCAAGGAGGCCCGGCTTGGGAACGGACACGACAGTCCTGGTAGCCGACGATCAGGCGATGATTCGCGCGGGACTGGTGGCGCTGCTGTCCGCCGAATCGGGTCTGCGGGTGCTCGCCGAAGCCGCAGACGGCGACGCGGCGGTCGCCGCGGTGCGCCGCCGACGCCCCGACGTGGTGCTGATGGACGTGCGCATGCCGGGCAAGGACGGCATCACCGCGACCCACGAGATCATCGCCGAGACCGGCGGCGAAACCGCGGTGATCATGCTCACCGTGCACGACCTCGACGAGTACGTCTACGCCGCGCTGCGCGCGGGAGCCAGCGGGTTCCTGCTCAAGGACGCCACCCCGGAGGAGCTGGTCAAGGCGGTGCACACGGTCGCCGCGGGGGAGGCGCTGCTGGCGCCGCGGGTGACCAAGCGGCTGTTACAGCGCTTCGCCGCCCTCGGGGTGCGCGATGCCCGCAGCGAACTCAGCGTGCTCACCGAGCGGGAGCTGGACGTGCTTTTGGAGGTGGCGCGCGGCGGGTCGAACGCCGAGATCGCCCGCAACCTCGGGTTGGCGGAGCTGACCGTCAAGTCGCACCTCTACCACGTGATGCAGAAGCTGCACCTCAGCTCGCGCACCCAGCTGGTGATCATGGCATATGAGACCGGTCTGATCTCCCCCGGCCAGGAAAACGCCCGGCCGCGGCGCGCTTCGGCCTGACCGGTTCCGCAGGCCGATCACGGCACCGCGGTCTAATGGGGTCATGAACTCTTCCGCCCCGCTGCGTGTCGGACTGGTCGGCTACGGCGTCGGTGGCGCGATCTTCCACGCGCCACTCATCGCCGCGCATCCCCAGTTGGAGCTGACCGCCGTGGTCACCGCCAACCCGGAGCGCCAGCAGCAGGTGCGCGCCGATCACCCAGGCGCCGCCGTCGTCGACGACATGGACGCGCTGCTGCACCGCGAACTCGACGTCGTGGTGGTCGCCAGTCCGAACCGGACCCACGTGGAGCTGGCGACCGCCGCGCTGGACGCGGGTCTGCCGGTGGTGGTCGACAAGCCGTTCACGCCCACGGCCCACGAGGGGCGGCGGTTGATCGAGCACGCCCGCCGCGCCGGGCAGATGCTCACGGTGTTCCAGAACCGGCGGTGGGACAGTGACATCCGCACCGTGCGCAAGCTGCTGGACTCCGGTGAGCTGGGGCGGGTGCACCGCTTCGAGTCGCGGTTCGAGCGGTGGTCGCCGACCCCGAAGCCGACCTGGCGTGACTCCGGCGGCGCCGAGGACGTCGCGGGCATCCTCTACGACCTGGGCAGCCACCTGATCGACCAGGCTCTCCAGCTGTTCGGACCGGTGGCGACGGTCTATGCCGAGATCGACTGCCGCCGCCCTGGGGTGGGCGCGGACGACGACACGTTCGTCGCGCTCACCCACACCAACGGGGTGCGGTCGCACCTGTGGATGAGCAAACTGGCGGCCCGGTCGGGCCCGCGGTTCCGGGTGCTCGGCGACCGCGCAACGTTCACCAAGCACGGCGTCGACCCGCAGGAGGCGGCCCTGCGCGCGGGCGGCACGCCGCGCGACGCGGGCTGGGGTCGCGAGCCGGAGGAGGACTGGGGTGAACTGGGCGTCGGTGCCGACACCCGCCGCATTCCCAGCGAACCAGGCGCCTACCAGGACTTCTACGACGGCGTGGTGGCCTGCCTGCGGGACGGGGCACCGCCGCCGGTGGACCCGGCGGACGCGGTGGCGGCCCTCGACGTGATCGCGGCGGCCCGCCGCGCGGCGGCGGAGATCACCGTCGAGCGTCTGATCTGACGTCCTGGCGCCGCATCCCGGGTGGCAGCAGCAGGAACACCCGGGGCGCGATGCGGTCCATGTCGCCGCCGCGGCCGACGACCAACCCCGCGGCGAAGTCGACGATCTGCGTCGCCTCGGCGCTGGACATACCCGTCAGATCCATGACAACGGCGTTGCCCTGCCGGTAGTAGTCGCCGACGTGGTAGACGTCGGCGTACTCCCGTGGGTGCAGTGTCTTGACCACCGCTCCAGTGTGACCGGCCGGGCCGGCAAGGCAACTCGCGCGAACCCGGCCCGCCGGCAGCACCGGTAGCTGCGGTTCCGGTGCAGGGGGTGTTCCGCCGAGTTGCGCGGTCGCCAGTGCCCACCACGCTGAAGGACGGGCCCACGAGCTTGGGAGAGGCCGATGACGCGCGACATCAGCACCACCGCGGACACCACGTGGACCACCGGCCCGGCGGTCGCCGAGCACCTGAGCCGACCGGAACTGGACGGCCTGCAACTGTGGTGGCGGGCCGCGAACTACCTCTCCGTCGGGCAGATCTACCTGATGGACAACCCGCTGCTGCGGGAACCGCTGCGCCCCGAGCACATCAAGCCGCGGCTGCTCGGCCACTGGGGCACCACACCGGGGCTGACCTTCGTCTACGCCCACCTCAACCGGGTCATCCGGGAACGCGACCTGGACATGATGTATGTGATCGGGCCCGGCCACGGCGGGCCCGGGCTGGTGGCCGCGGCCTGGCTGGAGGGCACCTACAGCGAGGTCTACCCGGATGTGGCGCAGGACTACGCGGGACTGCGCCGCCTGGTCACCCAGTTCTCCTTCCCCGGCGGCATCCCCAGCCACGTCGCGCCCGAGACACCCGGCTCGATCCACGAGGGCGGCGAACTCGGCTACTCGCTCTCGCACGCGTTCGGCGCCGCCTTCGACAACCCCGACCTCGTGGTGGCGTGCGTGGTCGGCGACGGCGAGGCCGAGACCGGACCGCTGGCCACCAGCTGGCACTCCACCACGTTCCTCGACCCGGCCACCGACGGCGCGGTGCTGCCGATTCTGCACCTCAACGGCTACAAGATCGCCAACCCGGCGGTGCTCGCGCGCATCCCCGAGAACGAGCTGATGAGCATGCTGCGCGGCTACGGCTACGAGCCCTACCTGGTGTCGGGTGCCGAACCGGAGCCGATGCACCACCTGTTCGCCGCCACGCTGGACCGCTGCCTGGACGAGATTCACGCGGTCCAGCGGCGGGCCCGCCGCGACGGCCTGGCGCCGCGCCCGCGCTGGCCGATGATCGTGCTGCGCACCCCGAAGGGCTGGACCGGCCCCACCGTCGTCGACGGCCTGCAGGTCGAGGGCTCCTGGCGGTCCCACCAGGTCCCGATCAGCGACCCCCGGCACAACCCGGAACACCTGGCGCTGCTGGAGTCCTGGCTGCGCAGCTACGAACCGTCGGCGCTGTTCGACGGCAACGGCGCACCGGTGCAGCGCATCAGGGACCACAACCCGACGGGCACCCGGCGGATGAGCGACAACCCGCACGCCAACGGCGGTCTGCTCCTGCGGGCGCTGCGGCTGCCGGACTTCCGCGACTACGCGGTGTCCGTCGACGAGCCGGGCGTGATCACGGCCGAAGCCACCAGGGTGCTCGGCGAGTACCTGCGGGACGTGTTGCGGAGCAACGCCGAGGCCCGCAACTTCCGGGTGTTCGCCCCCGACGAGAACAACTCCAACCGGCTCAACGCGGTGCTGGAGGCCACGCCGCGCGCCTGGGTCGCCGACACCGAGCCCGGCGACGACGCGCTGGCCCCCGGCGGGCGGGTGATGGAGATCCTGTCCGAGCACACCTGCCAGGGCTGGCTGGAGGGCTACCTGCTGACCGGCCGGCACGGCTTCTTCTCCTGCTACGAGGCATTCGCGCACATCGTGGACTCGATGGTCAACCAGCACGCGAAGTGGCTGAAGGTCAGCAACCGGTTGTCCTGGCGGGCGCCGATCGCGTCGCTGAACTACCTGCTGACCTCGCACGTGTGGCGGCAGGACCACAACGGGTTCTCCCACCAGGATCCCGGATTCATCGACCACGTGGTGAACAAGAAGGCCGAGCTGGTGCGGGTCTACCTGCCGCCGGACGCGAACACGCTGCTGTCGGTGGTCGACCACTGCCTGCGCAGCCGCGACTACATCAACGTCGTGGTGGCCGGCAAGCAGCCCGAGCCGCAGTACCTGGACATGGACGCGGCGGTGGTGCACTGCACCAAGGGGATCGGCATCTGGGACTGGGCCAGCACCGACCAGGACGGTGACCCGGACGTGGTGCTGGCCTGCGCCGGGGACGTGCCGACGATGGAGACGCTGGCCGCGGTGGACCGGCTCCGCCAGGAGTTCCCGGACCTGCGGATGCGGGTGGTGAACGTGGTGGACCTGATGCGGCTGCAGGACGAGCGGGAGCACCCGCACGGGCTGTCCGACGCCGACTTCGACAGCCTGTTCACCCGCGACCGCCCGGTGATCTTCGCCTACCACGGCTACCCGTCACTGATTCACCGGTTGACCTACCGGCGGCACAACCACGGCAACATCCACGTGCGCGGCTACAAGGAGGAGGGCACCACCACGACGCCGTTCGACATGTGCGTGCTCAACCAGATCGACCGGTTCAACCTGGCCATTGACGTGATCGACCGGGTGCCGAGGCTGGGCCCGCGCGCCGCCTACACGCGGGAGGCGTTGCGGAGCGAGCTGATCGAGCACCGGGAGTACGTGACCACCCACGGCGAGGACATGCCGCAGGTCCGGGACTGGGTCTGGTCGGCGCGATGAGGGTGCTGGCGGTCAACGCCGGGTCCAGCAGCCTGAAACTGTCGCTGCTCGACGACGGCGAGGCGGTCGCCGCGGATGTGCTGGAGCGGTGGGACGGCGCGGCCGAGCCGATCCGGCGCTTCCTCGACGAGCACGGGGCTGACGCGATCGGGCACCGGGTGGTGCACGGCGGCCCCCGCGTCGTCGACGCGACGGTCGTCGACGACGCGGTGCTGAACTACCTCGCGTCGCTGACCGACCTGGCCCCGCTGCACCAGCCCCGCGCGCTCGCCGGGCTGCGCGCGGCCCGCGCCGCCGCGCCGGGCACGCCCTCGGTGGCGTGCGTGGACACCGCCTTCCACGCCCGGCTCCCCGTCGGGGCGTCGACCTACGCGCTGCCCCGGGAGTGGAACCGCGCGTGGTCGTTGCGCCGCTACGGATTCCACGGGTTGTCGCACTCCTACGCGGTGGTGCGTGGTGCCGAGGTGGCGGGCCTGCCGCCGGGGTGGGGCCGGGTGCTGTCCTGCCACCTCGGCGCGGGCGCGTCGATGGCGGCGGTGCTGGAGGGCCGTTGCGTGGACACCACGATGGGCTTCACCCCGGAGGAAGGGCTGGTGATGAACACCCGCAGCGGCTCGGTGGACCCGGGGCTGCTCGGCTGGTTGCTGACCGCGAAGGCCGTTGCGCCGCCGGAGCTGTTCGAGACATTGACGAAGCGCTCCGGGTTGCTCGGCTTGTCCGGCGTTTCCGGTGATCTGCGGGATGTGCTCGCGGCACGCGACAACGGTGATGCGGATGCGGCGGTGGCCTTCGACGTGTACCGGCACAGCCTCGTCCGGCACGCCGGGGCCATGGCCGCGGTGCTCGGCGGCGTGGACCTGCTGGTGTTCACCGGAGGGATCGGCGAGCACCAACCGCCGGTGCGCGCCGCCGTGGGTGAGGCGCTGGAGTTCGCTGGTGTGACCGTGGACCCGACGCGCAACGCGCAGGCGTCCGGGGACGCCGACATCAGCATCCCGGGCGCGACGGTGCGCACGGTCGTCGTCGAGGCCCGCGAGGACCGGGAGATCGCCCGCCAGACCACCGCCGCGCTCACCCGCGGGCGGTGAGCGCCCGCGCGCCGGGTGGGAACGCCGCGGCCGCGGGGTATGCCCAAAGCGTTCCGGAACCGCGAGCAGGGGAGTTCCCATGAGCACGGCAAGCACCATCCCCGGGTACACCTACGGCGAGCCGCAGGTGGCGCACTCGCCGGTCACGATGGCCGAGCTCGACGAGCTGAAGCAGACGCTGCTGTGGACGGCGGAGGACGACGAGGCGTTGCGCATGGTCGGCGACGTTCTCGCCGACCAGGTCAGTGACGTCGTGGCCACCTGGTACGACTACGTCGCGTCGCATCCGCACCTGGCCGCCTACTTCGCCCCACCGGGCGGTGCACCGGACCCGACATACCTGGAGCGGGTCCGGCCGCGGTTCGAGCAGTGGATCCTCGACACCTGCCGGCGGCCTCACGACCAGACGTGGCTGGACTACCAGCAGGAGATCGCACTGCGCCACACGAAGGCGAAGAAGGACCAGACCGACCACGTCGACGCCGTCGACCAGGTTCCGCTGCGCCACCTCATCGCCTTCATCTTCCCGATCACGGAAACCACCCGGCCGTTCCTGGCGCGCAAGGGCCACGGCCAGGACGACATCGAACGCATGCACCGGGCGTGGCTCAAGGCGGTCACCCTGGAGGTCGCGCTGTGGAGCCGGCCGTACGTGCGGGAGAACGCCTGGTGATCCGGCCGGACGCGCGGCGACCCAGGGTGCGCGCGCGGGAACGCGCCTAGCCTGTGGGAGTGGCGTCCGCCGGGCAGATGATCAAGCGGTGGGTGCTGGGGCGGCCCATTCGCAGCGACCGGCTCGGGCAGACGCTGCTGCCGAAACGGCTGGCGCTCCCGATCTTCGCCAGCGACCCACTGTCCTCGGTCACCTACGCCACGCAGGAGATCCTGCTGATCCTCTCCCTCGGCGGGCTCGCCGTGCTGCACCTGACCCCGTGGGTGGCGGCTGGTCAACGCCTTCGGCGTGGTCATGACCGCAGTCGTGCTCGTGGTGGTGCGGGCCACCAAGTTCAGCCACGGCGTCTACCTGGTGGTGATCGCGATACCGCTGCTGTTCCTGCTGATGCGCGGCATTCACCGGCACTACGGGCAGGTGCGCCGCGAACTGGAGCTGGAGGACGGCGGAATCACCCTGCCCAGCCGGGTGCACGCGGTGGTCCTGGTGTCCACAGTGCACAAGCCGACGCTGCGGGCGCTGGCGTTCGCCAAGGCCAACCGGCCGGACACCCTGACCGCGCTGACCGTCAACGTCGACGACGCCGACACGCACGTGCTGCGCGCCGAGTGGGAGCGCCACGACATCGACGTGCCGCTGAAGGTCGTCGAGTCGCCGTACCGGGAGATCACCCGGCCGGTCGTCGATCACATCAAGCGGATCCGCCGGGAGAGCCCGCGCGACCTGGTGTGCGTCTACATCCCGGAGTACGTGGTGGGCCGCTGGTGGGAGAACCTCCTGCACAACCAGAGCTCGCTGCGCCTGACGTGGCGGCTGCGCTTCGAACCGGGCGTGATGGTGGTCAGCGTGCCCTGGCAACTGTATTCCAGCCGCCGCCGCGACGTGGACCGCCGCCACCACCTTCCGGGCCACCTTCGTCGCGGCATCTCCCCGTGACTCCCGAGGCGAGGCACCCCGCACCAGCTCGGCGCGGGTCGTCGAGGTGTGGGGGTTGCGCGGCGGTCAGGCGGAGATCCCGGTGAGTTCGGCGAGGGCACGGTAGGACGCCAGCCGGTCCCGCGGGTCGTGGGCCGTCGTCGTCACCAGCAGCTCGTCGGCGCCGGTCCGATCATGCAGGGCCTTCAGCGCGAGCGCCACCTCGTGCGGGGTGCCGTACACGTGGCCCTGCAACGCGCGTTCGAACTCGGCGCGCTCGCGGTCGGACATCTCCCGCGCCAGCACCTGCTCCGGCGGCTCCAGCGGCGGGAACTCGCCGCGTGTCCGCGACTGCGCCAGCGCCCACGCCTCCGGCACCAGCAGCCGCCGCGCCCGCTCCGCGGTGTCGGCCACCGCGACCGACTTGGCGACGATCACGTACGGCTCGTCAGCCCACGCCGAGGGCCGGAAACCCGCTCGGTAGGCGTCGATGGTGCGCGCCATCCGCTCGTCGCCGCGCACCGCGGCGATCACCAGGGGCAGGCCGAACTCGGCGGCGAGGTCCGCACCCGACCCGGTGGCCAGCACGAACACCGGCAGTGGCACGCCCTCGGCGGCGACCGCGTGCACCCCGGGGTGCGCCTCCGGCCGCCCCACCAGGTAACCGAGCAGTTCGGCCAGCTGGTCACCGAACCCGTCGGCGGCGTCCTTGTCCCGCCCGAGCGCCCGCCGGATACCGCTGGTGAACCCGACCGAGCGGCCGAGCCCGACGTCGATGCGGCCGGGGAAGAGCGACCCCAGCACCCCGAACTGCTCGGCGACCACCAGCGGCTGGTGGTTGGGCAGCATCACGCCCCCGGTGCCGACCCGGATGCGGCTGGTCGCGGCGGCGACAGCGGCGGCCAGCACGGTCGGCGCCGACCCGGCGACCCCGGGCACGCCGTGATGCTCGGCCACCCAGAACCGGTGGTAGCCGAGGGCCTCGACCTCCTGCGCGAACCGGACGGTGTCGCGCAACGCCTGCTGCGGGCTCCGACCCTGGGAGAGGTGCGAGCGGTCCAGCACCGACAACCGTGCAGTCACATCTGGGTCAACGCCCGGCCCGCGGCGGGATTCCGGGCAGTGACGAGCGCGACTGCCGACGATCAGCCGCAGCGCCGCCCGGCCCGGCGTTCGCAGGCCGCCAGGTGATCGATCATCGCCGCCACCGCCTCGCGGTGCCCCGGGCTCAACCGGGTCAGGCGCTGCATCAGCTCCCCGGCCTCGGTGTTGCGCCAGTCGACCAGCTCGCTGAGCTGCGCGTCGACCCGCTGCGCCACCGCGTCGTCGAAGAAGTAGGCGACGGGCACCCCGAAGAACGCCGCCAGGGCCTCGATGGTGTGCTTGCGCGGGTTCGGCTGCTTGCCGGAGGCGAGCTGCTGCACGTAGGCGGCGGTCACCGCCCCTGGGTGGTCCCTGATGCCGGCCTCGACCTCCCGGTAGCTGTAGGGCCCGCGGTCGGCCGGATGCACGGTTTTGATCAGATGCCGCAGGCGCTCGGCGAAGGTTCTGCTGTCACGTCCGTCCATGGCTGCCCCCCGAAACGCAGCTGCCAACGGTGGATCGGCCATTCCTACCACGTGTCAACCGGTGTTGACAGCGTTGTAGGCTGTGTGTTTACAGTACTGATCCCGCCGTCAACAGCTGTATGCGGCGCGCCGGAGGGGGCACCGGCACGTGGGGGTGTGCCGGTAGCCCCGAGCCGCCTCGCGGCGACCGGAACCGCGTGGCACGTTGGGCCGGTGGAGTTGCAGGACGTGGCCCGCGAGCTGTACGGCACCGACCCGGCCGACTTCGTCTCCGAACGGGACCGGCAGGCCGCTGCCGCCCGCGACAGCGGGGACGAGGAACTCGCCGCTTCGATCCGCAAGCTCCGCAAACCCACGACCGCGGCGTGGGCGGTGAACCTGCTCGCCGCGCACGAACCGCGCGGCCTCGACGAGCTGCTCGACCTCGGCGACCGGATGCGCGCCGCGCAACGCGAACTGCGCGGCGACGAACTGCGCACCCTGGCCGCCGACCGCACCCGGCTGCTGCGCGCACTCACCGACCGGGCCGCGGATCTCGCGCGGGAACGCGGCCACCCGCTGGCCGACGCGGTGCGCGACCAGGTCGAGCAGACCCTCACCGCCGCCCTGTCCGAACCCGAAGCCGGACAAGCGGTGCGCGCGGGCACCCTGGCGAAACCCCTGACATACAGCGGGTTCGGGCTCGACGAACTGTCCTTGGTCGCCGTCCGGCGCAGCGCGACCACAGCACCCGCGCGAGCCGAACGCGACCGGCGCGCGACGGTGGAAGCCGGGGCCCGCACCGCCGAGCGGGAACGGCGTGTGCAGCGGGATCGGGAACGGCGCGCCAACGAAAAGCGCGAGCGGGACGAGCGCAGCGCGGTCGTGCGGGAGCTCCGCACGCGGCTGAAGTGCAGCGACCAGCAGCTCGGCGAGGCTGCGGACGCGGTCGAGAAGATCGAGCGCGCGCAGCGCGAAGCCGAGCAACGCCGCGCGCGGCTGCGGGCGGAACTCGAGCAGGTGGACGACGAACTGCGCGAACTGCGACGCCAGGCGAAAGCGGCGCGGCAGAGCCAAGAACGCGCGCAGCGGGACCGCGAAGCGGTCGCGGAACGGCTCAAGCGGGCCGACGTGCGCAAGCGCTGACCGCGTCTGCGACGAAAAGGTCACGATTCTCCGACCCGCGCGTTCGGTGACTTACCGTGTGCGCGCCGGTCGCCAGGTGGTGGTACGCAACACCGCGGGGACCGGTCCGACCCGCCAGCGACGAACGAGGGGTCCCCATGGCCAACCGCAACGAAGCGAGCCTTACCGGACCGGCGGAAGCATTCCCGGACAAGCACATCCCGCGCCCGCAGGTCGCCGACCTGCCCGAACCACCCAGCAGGCAATGGCGATTGATCGGCCCCGGCATCGTCGCCGCGGGCGTCGGCCTGGCCAGCGGTGAGTTCATCCTGTTCCCGTACATCACCTCGCAGGTCGGGCTGACGTTCGTCTGGGCCGCGCTGCTCGGTCTGGTGACGCAGTACTTCCTGAACATGGAGATCGAGCGCTACACGCTGGCGACCGGGGAAACCGCGGTCACCGGATTCAGCCGGCTGTGGAAGCACTGGGGCCTGGTGTTCGCGATCATGTGCTACTTCGCCAACCTGTGGCCGGCCTGGGCGACCAGTTCGGCGACCCTGGCGTCGTACGCGTTCGGCGGCAGCGTCCCGGTGATCAGCGTCGTGATCCTGGTCGTGGTGGCGCTGATCCTGACCCTGGCGCCCGCGGTCTACACCGCGCTGGAGCGCGCGCAGATGCTCAAGGTCGCGGCGGTCCTGCTGCTCATCGTGGTCGCAGCGCTGTTCGTCATCGGCGCCGACGCGTGGGCGGGTCTGCCGAAGGTGGTGACGCAGCCGGGATTCCCGGCCGCCGAACTGGGCTTCGCCCTTCTGATGGGGGCACTGGCGTTCGCCGGTGCCGGCGGTGGGCAGAACCTGGTGCAGAGCAACTGGATCCGTGACAAGGGCTTCGGCATGGGCCGCTACGTGCCGAAGATCGTCTCGCCGCTGACCGGCGAGGTGGAGGCCCGTGGCCAGGCTGGGTTCATCTTCCCGGCCACCGACGAGAACCTGGCGCGCTGGCGGGTGTGGTGGCGCTTCGCCAGCAAGGAGCAGTTGGTGACGTTCGTGCTCATCACGTTCCTGTCCATCGTGTTCATGTCGTTGCTGGCCTACGCCACGGTCTTCGGCAGCAGCGGCCTGTCCAACAACGTGTCGTTCCTGCGCGTCGAGGGCGAGCGGATGATGGCGCAGGCCGGGACGTGGTTCGGCTACTTCTTCTGGATCGTGGGCGCGTTCTCGATGTTCACCGCGGCGCTGGGCATCGTCGACTACACCAGCCGGCTGGCCGCCGACGTGCTGAAGACGACGTACTTCCCGAACGCCTCGGAAAGCAAGATCTACGCGGGCTTGGTGTGGGGCCTGGTGCTCATCGGCACGATCGTCGTCATCGCCGGGCTCGGCCAGCCGCTGCTGCTGGCGACGATCGCGGCGTGCACCGGCGGCGCCATGATGTTCCTGTACTCCGGCCTGCTGATCGTGATCAACCGCAGGATGCTGCCGGAGCAGATCCGGGTCCGCGGTTTTCGCCTGGTGGCCCTGGTCTGGTCGATCCTGCTGTTCGGCATCATGGCGGTCCTGACGGTGTACCAACAGCTCGACAAGCTCCTCGGCTGAGCCGGGAAGGGCCCGTTGGGAGCGCTGGGCACGTGAGAGGTGGGCCGGAGACGGAGAAGCCTCCGGCCGCGCGGGTCGGAGGCTCCGCCGGACCGGGGGTGCTGTGCTCCACGTGCCAGCGCGAAGCGCCCGGCCGGCACCCCCAGGGTAGCGCTCAACCGCCTTGGTCCGCATCGCCCCAACCACCGCCACCTGGGGTTTCGATGCGGACCCTGGTGCAGCGGCGCAGCGGCCAGGTGCCCTTGGCGGCCAGCGTCTGCTCGGAGCCGTCGGGGTGCACCAGGACGTTGCGCCCGGTCGCCCCCGGCCCACCGCCCCGCGCGCCGCGGGGAGCGTGGGTGCGCCGTTCGGACTGGATGGTGAGCGTGCAGTCGGTCAGGGCCTCGATCTCCCGCACCAGGCCCTCCCCGCCGGGGTGCCGTCCCGCGCCACCGGAGCCGGACCGCAGCTCGTAGCGCCACACGCGCAGCGGGTAGTCCAGCTCGACCGCCTCGGCCGGGGTGTTCTGGGTGTTGGTCATGCCCGTGTGCACCCCGGACATGCCGGGCCGGGCGGGCGTGCCGCCCTCGCCGCCGCCGAGCGTCTCGTAGTAGCTGAACGCCGGTTCGCTGCCGCCGATGAGCAGGTTGTTCATGGTGCCCTGGCTACCCGCCGGGACGCGGTCCGGGATGGCCTGGGCGAAGGCGCCGAGCAGCACGTCCACGATGCGCTGGCTGGTCTCCACGTTGCCGGCCGCGGTCGGTGCCGGGAACACCGGGTTGACCACGGTGCCCTCCGGGGCGGTGACGTGCAGCGCCCGGTAGCACCCGGCGTTGGGCGGCGCGTCCGGGTCGGTGAGCACGCGAAACACGAACATCGAGGCCGACAGCGTCACCGCGAACACCGCGTTGCAGTTCACCGGCACCTGCGCCGCGGTGCCGTCGAAGTCCACCGACACCTCGTCACCGGTCACGGTCACCGCCGCCCGGATCGGCACCCCGTCGCCGATCTCCAGCGAATCCTCGCAGCGGTAGCAGCCGTCGGGGATGTCGCGGATGGCCGCGCGCACCCGCCGGTCGGAGTAGTCGCACACCGCGGCCATCGCCGTCCGCAGCCGCTGCGACCCCATCCGCCGGGCCAGTTCCCGCAACCGCACCGACCCCACGTGGTTGGCCGCGAACTGGGCGCGCAGGTCGCCGCGGCGTTCCCCGGGGGTGCGGGAGTTCGCCGCGATCAGCCGCACGACGTCGACCCGCTCGCCGTCGGCGTCGGCGACGAGCACCGGCGGGATGCGCACCCCCTCCATGGCGATCTCGGTCGCGGTGGCCGGCATCGAGCCCGGCGCGGCCCCGGCGACGTCGGCGTGGTGCGCCCGGTTGGCGACGTAGCCCAGCAACCGGTCGCCGTAGCCGACCGCGGCCACGATGGTCAGGTCGGGCAGGTGGGTGCCGCCCAGGTACGGGTCGTTGACGCACACCTGGTCGCCGGGCCGCAGCTCGCCGAACGTGTCCAGCACGGCCCGGACGCTGGCGGGCATCGCGCCCAGGTGCACCGGGATGTGCTCGGCCTGCGCCACCATCTCGCCGTCGGCGTCGAACACCGCGGCCGAGCAGTCGGCGCGTTCCTTGATGTTCGGCGAGTAGGCGGCCCGGCGCAGCGCCACGCCCATCTCGTCGGCGACCCCGGCCAGGGCGTGCCGGAAGACCTCCAGCTCGACCGCGGACAGCTCGCTCATACCCACCGCACCACCAGGTTCCCGGCCGCGTCCACCACGGCCACCTCGGATTCGTCCAGCAACGTCGTCGTGTCCGGTTGCTCGATCAGGGCCGGGCCGGGGACCTCGTCGCCCGGCCGCAGCGCGGCCCGCGGCACGATCCCGGCGCGCACCACCCGGTCACCGATGCCGATCTGCCGGTCCGGCCGCCGCGTGGCCGCGCCCTGGTCCCACTCCTGCGGCGGCTCGGGCAGGACCGGCTCGCCGCGCGCGACCACCCGCAGGGTCACCACCTGGACCTGTTCGTCGCGCATCTCGTACCCGTAGGACTCGTGGTGCGCTCGGTGCAGCAGCTCGGCGAGGTCGGCCGGTTCCTCGACGTCGACGCGCAGCTCGTGGGACTGGCCCGCGTACCGCATGTCGGCCACTTTGGACAAAGTGATTCCCGTTGCCACGCCTTGCTTTTCCAGTTCCCGGCGCGCTTCGTCGGCCAGCTCGGCCCAGCTGGTCGACAGGTCCTGCCCGGCGTCGGCCAGCACGGTCCGGGAGGACTCGAAGCGCGGCGGAGCCAGCAGCAGGCCCAGCGCGCTGAGCACGCCGGGCGCTGGCGGCACCACGACCGCCCGGCAGCCCAGTTCCCGCGCCAGCGCGGTGGCGTGCAGCGGGCCCGCGCCGCCGTAGGCGACCAGCGCCAGGCCCGCCGGGTCGACCCCGCGTTCGGTGCTGACCCGGCGTAGCGCCCGCGCCATCGTCGCGCGCACCACCGCCAGCACCCCGGAGGGCGGTTCCGGCAGCGTGTCGAGGGCGCGGCGGGCCGCGTCGACGTCCAGCCGCAGGCCGCCGCCCAGCACCCGCTCCGGGTCCAGGTGCCCCAGGGCGCAGTGCGCGTCGGTCACCGTCGGCTCCACACCGCCGAGCCCGTAGCAGGCCGGGCCGGGATCGGCGCCCGCCGAGCGCGGGCCCACCCGCAGCGCGCCCCCGGTGTCCACCCAGGCGATCGAGCCGCCACCGGCGCCGACGGTGTGGATGCCGACCGAGGGCGTGCGGAACGGCAGGCCCGCGATCTGGGCGGACGTGGACACCTCCGGGTGCCCGTCGCGCACCAGGCACACGTCGGTGGAGGTGCCGCCCATGTCGAAGGCGATCGCGTCGTCGAACCCGGCGGAGCGCGCCACGGCCCCGGCCGCCACCACCCCGGCGGCCGGGCCGGACAGCAGCGTGTGCACGGGAGAGGAGGCGGCGAAGTCCACCCCCGCGGTGCCGCCGCTGGAGGTCATCACCGTGATCGTCGGCTGTGGCAGCCGGCTGGTGAGGTTGGACAGGTAGCGGCGCATCACCGGCTCGACGGCCGCGTTGAGTACGCACGTCGAGGCGCGTTCGAACTCGCGGAACTCGGGCAGCAGCGCGCTGGAGCGGGTGATCGGCACGCCCAGGTCGGCCAGCGCCGCGCACAGCCGACGCTCGTGCTCGTCACGGGCGTAGGAGAACAGCAGGCTGACCGCGACCGACTCGGGCCGCAGCCGCCGGACCGCGGCGACGACCCGGTCGATCTCGTCGTCGGTGAGCGGGATGATCGCCTCGCCGCGCGGACTCGTCCGCTCCCTGACGGTGACGACCATGTCCCGCGACACCAGCGGCTCGGGCCGGGTGGCGGTGAGGTCGTAGAGCGCGGGCCGGTTCTGCCGGGCGATCTGCAGCACGTCGGTGAACCCGTCGGTGGTGACGAACACGGTGCGGGCGATCTTGCGCTCCAGCACGGCGTTGGTGGCCGTGGTACTGCCGTGCGCCAGCAGCCGCAGCGAGCCGTCGGGCAGACCCTCCGCAACGCCGCGCTGCACGCCCTCGGCCTGGTTCGCGGGAGTGGTGGGCACCTTGACGGCCCGCGGCCGGCGCCCGGGGCAGTGCACGACCACATCGGTGAACGTGCCCCCGACGTCCACTCCGGCGCAGGTCTCGGACAGCCCTGGCATCACCATTCCCCCAGGGCCATCATCCCGCAGCCCGAGCCCTCCGGCAGCGCACCGGCCGCCACGCTGCGGTCGTTGGTCGTCGACGAGCAGCCGCGTCAGCGCCGCCCCACCGGCAGCGGCGCGATCCGGCCGCGGCGCGGCAACTTCTGCCATGGCAGGCGCGCCCCGGACAGCGCGGTGATCACCGACTGCACCACGACCAGGTACATCACCTGCCGGTACACCACCTGTTGCAGCGGCAGCGACAGCAGCGGGCGCAACCGCTCGCCGTCCAGCCGGAACGCGATCACCGCGGGCACCGCCTGCAGCAACAGGAACCCGAGCCAGGTGGCGGCGACGGTCGTCGCGTCCTGGGCGAACAGCGCGAACACCGCCGTCACGTCCACCACCGGCGCGATCACCTGCAGCCCCACCTGGAACAGCAGCAGGTAGGGCAGCCCGCGCCGACCCAGTCGACCGGCCGCACCGCGCTCCACCACCGCCCGCCGGTGCTTCCACACCGCCTGCAGCGTCCCGTAGCACCAGCGGTACCGCTGCTTCCACAGCTGCCCGAAGGTGGCCGGTGCCTCCGTCCAGGACAGGGCCCGCTCCTCGTAGGCCACCCGCCACCCGTCGCGCTCCAGGGCCATGGTCAGGTCGGTGTCCTCGGCGAGGGTGTCGTCGCTGACCCCACCGGCCTGCTGGATCGCCGACCGCCGGAACGCGCCGAGCGCGCCGGGCACCGTCGGCGTGCAGTGCAGCACGTCATACAGCCGCCGGTCGAGGTTGAACCCGACTACGTACTCCACGTGCTGCCAGCGCCCGAGCAGCCGACCGCGGTTGCCGACCTTGACGTTGCCGGCGACGGCGCCGACCGTGGCGTCGGTGAAGTGCGCCACCAGCCGGCCGACCGCCTCGGGTTCGAGCACCGTGTCGCCGTCGACCATGACCACCAGCTCGGAGTTCGCCGCGGCCAGCCCGGTGTTCAGCGCGGCGGCCTTGCCCGCGTTCTGTTGGCGGACCAGCCGGACGCGCGGGAACCGCCGCTGCATCCGCTCGACGATCTCGGCGGTGCGGTCGGTGGAACCGTCGTCCACCACGATTACCTCGACCGGGTGGTCGGAGGCCAGGATCGAGCGCACCGTGTTCGCGATCCCGGCCTCCTCGTTGTAGGCCGGGACGATCACGCCGATCCGCTGGCTGATCTGCCAGGGCGCCGTCCACCGGCGGGCGCGGCGGGCGTGCAGCGGTGCGACGATAAGCACCAGGAGCAACCGCAGCGCGGCCAGCGCGGTCGCGACCACGAGCAGCACCCGCAGCGCGCCCGCCAACCAGCCGGAGACCTGCACGGCGGCGATGAACAGCGCGCCGCCGACCCGGTCGACGATGCGGGCCTGGTTCATCGTCGCGGGCAGCCGGAACACCCCGCCCACCGAGTCGACCCGCCATCCGGTGCGCTGCAGCTGCGGGAGCAGCCGGTCCAGGGCCGCGGCGGTGTCCGGGCCGACCGCGTCGTGCATCAGCAGCACCGCGCCGCAGTCGTCGTGCGGTGTCGAGTTGGCCAGCACCGCGTCCAGGCCAGGACGGCGCCAGCCCTGGGAATCGAGGTCGGCCAGCACCACCTGTCGCCCGTGGTTGCCGATGCGCAGGATCGCGTTCCACGCGTCGTGGTCGAGCGAGCCGCTGGAGGTGTAGGGCGGTTGCACGAGGTTGGCGGTGACCCCGGCCGCCCCGGCCAGGGCCAGGTCGGTGGCCTGCAGCTCCAGCTGGACGCGGCGGTCCCCGACCCCGCGCAGGTCGATGCCCGACGTGGTGCGGTTGCCGAGTTCGTGCCCGGCGTCGAGGATGCGCCGGACCAGGTCGGGGTGTTGCGCGGCGCGGGCGCCGGAGACGAAGAACGTGGCGCGCACGCCGTGCCTAGCCAGCACGTCCAGGACCTGCGGCGTCCACTGGGGATCGGGGCCGTCGACGACGGTCAGCGCCAGGGTGCGCGGCGGCGGGTGCCGCACCGTCGGCTCGCGCGGGTCGATGATCGACCCGCCGGCGTAGGCCGCCGGAGGCACGAACTGGCGGGACCCGCTGGGGCGGTCTCCCCCGTCGCGGGGGCCGGTGATGAGGACGTCCAGTCCGAGCAGGCCGCACAGCACGACGAGCACGGTGCCGAGCAGCAGCCAGTGCGCTCGGGGGCTTCGGGGGGTGGGGGCGCGGCGGGTTATGGTCCTGCCTCGCTCAGGGGTTCGGGGACGTGGCATCCGGGACGGGGGCCAGCGGCGGTGCCGGCGCGCGGGAGTCGAGCATGGCCGCGACGAGCAGCAGCCCGAGGCAGGCCAGCACGGCGGTGGAGACCAGGGCGAGGGCGCGCAGCGCGCGTCGGCGGCGCCCGCTGGTGTCGACGAAGACCGGCCGCACCGGCCGGTGCAGGCGGCGGACGCGGCGGTCCGGGGTGACGGCGAGGACCTGCCGACCGGGTCGGGGCACCGGTCTGCCGCGTCCGGTGTGGACGGTGACCAGCGGCAGGTCCGGACGGTGCCTGGCACCGGCGCGGTGCGAGCCGCGGCGGGTCCCGGGACGGTCTCGGCGGGGCACGCCGTACGCGGTGTTCGACGACAGCGTGCTGGCCGACGGCGCCGCGCTGTACGCCGAACTCGCCGTGCGGCGCCTGGCGGTCACGGGCTGAGTACCGCCGGCGGGATCGGGCGGTCCTGCGCCAGCGCGGCGAACAGCGCGGCGGAGCGCGGTTCGTCCCAGCGCAGGACGGTGCCGATCCCGGGCAGGTCCCCGCCGTCGCGGGTGGGCACCGTCGCGGTCATCAGGCCCCGGCCCGCGCTGGCCGCCCGGTAACCGAGCAGCCCAGGTCGGCCAGGCCGTCGCGGTCGGACACGGTGACCAAATCGGTCGACCGCCACACCAGCGGCACCGAACGCAGCGGGTTGGCCAGCACGTCTCTGCTGGTGGCCCGGTTCAGCAGGGCGATCAGGAACTGCCGCTGGTGCTCGGCGCGTTCCAGGTCGCCGCGTTCGAAGGCGCGGGTGCGCACGAAACCGAGCGCCTGCGCGCCGGTGAGCTGCTGGCACCCGGCGGGCAGCACGAGGAGGCTGCCGTTGTCGATGCACGACCTGCAACACCGGGGCGTCCGGCTGCGGCGCGACCTGCACGCCGAGCCGGAGATCGGGCTGCGCCTGCCGCGCACCCAGCAGAAGGTTCTTGCGGCGCTGGACGGCCTGCCGCTGGAAATCAGCCTCCGCTGGTGATCCGGCAGCACCGCTCGTGGCGGCGCATGCACGCTGAAATCGTCGCGGAGAACCCGCCACCGCGCAGGAAACAGTCACCACCCCGCTGGACCGGCCCCGACGGCACCGTGCACATAGCCACAAGGGAATCCGAGCGGCTGCCGACCACACCGCTGCGCACCGCTGAGCGATGCACACAACCCGCGAGACCTGGAGGTACTGAACTTTTTGTTTTGGCTACGGCAAGATGCTTCGTCCATCAGGGACGGATGCGTTGCATGCTGCTTCCCGGTACGCCTGCGAGAGCGCGTCGAGGAGTTCGTCGGAGACGTCGTGGACGGTGCTGCCTTGGCGGATCGTGGTTCCGATCAGGGCCTCGACGATGGGAATGCTGTTTGGCGCGAGGCGCTCGAACGTACTGCGCGAGAGCGTGATGTAGCAGACCTTGATGTCTTTATAGACGGTGACGAGGCCATGTTTCCCGTCAAGTCGGGGTTGTAGCGTGGTTTTGACTTGCCCTGGTAGGTGTACAGGGTGGTGAGACCGTCACGGGCCAATTGTTCTGCCCAATCGGTGAGCCTGTGCAGCAGTTTGTGTTGTGCGGCGGGCGCGTCGGCGATGACTGCACGGAAGGCCGTGGAGCCAGGGTGGAGGACTCTCCTGCCTGCCGGTTGAGTGCTTCGGCGTCGGAGAGTGCCCTGGATCGGGGAGCTGGTTCGACGCGCTGGGGTACGACGATGTGTTGACCGTTGATCTGGTACGAGGTGACGGTGATGAGGTCGATGATGAGCTTGTCCGTAACCGACTGGAGATAACCGGTGAGCTGGACGAGTTCGTCTGGCGCTTCGTCCAGCACGATGACGAGCCGCAAGTTTCCTTCGGCCAGGCTGTGTGCGAGACCATCGCTGAATGCTTGTGCGTCGACGGTGTGTTCCTGATCCTCCTCAACGGCGTTGAGGACCGTCTCGCAGCCCAGTTCTGCGAGATCTCGGTCAAGGATCTGGCCTTCCAGTTGGCGAGGGAGGAGGCCCTGTAGGTGGGCGGCGTAGGAGAGCACCTGGGCCACCACGGCACGCCGGGCTTCTGAGTTGTCGGCGAGCTTGACCTCGATGATGACCAGTCGTCCGGACGATTCGACTGCGATGAGGTCGGCATAACCGTTCCCGAGACGCACCTCGCTGCCGAGGACCGTGAGCCTCGGTGCGCCGGCGAGGGGAAGCATCTGCGGCGCCTGCTTCACCAAGTCGTGCAGGACGCGTTCGGCAGGGTATTCGCTCGGCGTGAGAAAACCCCAGCGCCCGTTCTCATCGCATGTCCAGATCGCTGGCACGCACCAAGGCTGTCTGATGCGGACCTCGCTCTGGTCGAAGTCATCCCGGATGAAGGAACTCACTCGGTAACAGGGTGCCCCGCACCCAGCACCTCCAGGGTGGCACCGAAAGCGGGTTTACGCCCCGGAATGGCGGGTGAAGGGCACCGTCGATCCGGTCAGTTGGGCAAGAGTGCTGCTCGCTCCGCGATGACCGTCTGTTCAGGCGAAGGGTTTCGGGCTGTCGAACCGCTGGCGGACCTCTTCGGCGACGCTCGGGTTCCCTGCCGCGTCGATCAGCTTCGCGAACCGGCTCGCAGTCAGATCCCGCACGGGGTTGTCGCGGTGGAGGCCGATCTTGTCCAGCAGGATTCCCACGTGGTCGCTGGGAGTCTTGGTGCCGTGCATGAGCTTCTGGTAGATGCCCGCGAGCACCGCGAAGAACAGCGGCACCGTCACCCACGCCGACCACTCCAGCAGCAGGCCCAGTAGCAGCGGCAGCAGCGCGGCCATCGCGAGTCCGGTGTAGAGGGTCCTGTTCTCCTGACTCATCGAGCAACCTCCTCGGGAGTCCGGGGGTACACGTAGTCGTCTGTCTGCAGTCCCTGCGCCCTGTCGATCAACTGCGACAGCCACGCCGCGACCTCGGGACGCCCCTGCGCGCAATGGCTCCAGTCGCGGGCGGTCACGTGCAGCGAGCCGAGCAGGTGCAGGTGGTGTCGGGCTGCGTCGACGAGGATGCCCAACACCGCGTCGTACGGGGCCACCTGACCGGCTGCCGCCAGCCAGTCGCACACGCGCTGGCCGACGAGGTCAGGGCGGGCCAGCATCGCGGTGTGCCAGCAGAACACCAGCTGAGGTCGGACCGTGCCGTCAACGAACAGCGGTCGCCGACCGTTGGTGTCCGACAGCAGGCGAGGGTCCGCCAGGTCAAGGAACAGGAGCACGTCGGCGGGCCACTGCTCGTCCCTGTCGAATGCCTCCACCAACCTCTGCAGTAGCAGCCGGAGCAGGAGCCGGTTGTTGGCGATGAGGTCAGCGATGGCCTGACGCGCGGACGGGTTGCCGAGGCCGTCCTCCCGCCGGGCCCGGTTGTGCAGCCGGACGAGCGCCTGCGACGGGTACTTCGGCGCGATCACCTCGGTGCAGACGTCGACGAGGACCTGGCCGACGTCGGCGGAGAGGTCGTCACGCCGCGACCACTCGTACACCAGGCGCCGGAAGAACGACCCATGCCGCTCGTCCTCGAGCCCCCGCACGAGCGCCCGGACACCGAAGTCCCAAAGCGGATTCGGACGCCTGTTCTGGTCCGGAAACAACCATCTCTCGACCAGCCAGCTCACATGGCCCGGGCACTTCGTGCGCAGCGATTCCGCGACGACGCGGTCCACCATGTTCTTCCGGTCGCGCTGAGCGAACAGCCCGTCGCGGATGATGTGGTCGACCCACTGGCAGAACTGCCTGCGGAGGTCGGGGTAGTTGTCCCAGAAGTACTCCCGCACCGCTTGGTCGTACTGGAACTTGCCGAACTCGACGCGGTCGTCGGCATCGACCTCAATGTGCATCTGGCGGAGCTGATCGCGGAAACCGTCCTGCTCCAGCCGTGGGTCCTCGTCCTCGTCGAGCGCCAGGATCTTCACGAGATCGTGGGAGGCGAAGAACACCGCGTCAGTGGACGCACCGCGGCACATGCCCGCAGCCAGCAGCACCGTCCGCGGCCTTCCACGCCAGTGCTTCTGCACCTGATCGGCCACTTCACCGCCGCGCTCCGTACGGACGGAGATGGCCTCATTGAGCCAGGTTTCGACGTTGCCGTCCCGGCTCTCGTCGCTGGCGGCCACCACGAGCCTCGCCAGGTCGGCGATCTCGGCCATGGAGGCGGTGAGGTGCCGCCTGACGTCGGTCGCGGCCAGCAACCGCATCGGCAGATCGATCTGCTCCGCGCTCAGGTGCGCGCGAAGCACCTCGCCGCCGTCCGGCCGATCGATGCGCACGATGTGTTTGGCCAGCTCCGAGTCCACGTGGTGTTGGAGGGAGTCGGGGACCACGACGACCAGATGGGCCTGCGCCTGCTGGAGCCTCGTTCGGAAGTGGTTCAGCTCGCGCTGCCGGGCCCGGAACACGCCCTCCGTGCTGTCGGTGAGGTCGAGAACCAGCTTGTGCCGGTTGAGGATTTTGACATCAGCCAGCGCTTGGAGCCCCGCGGCTTCGTCGTCGAGGACCGTGAAGGGGGTGTGGTCGTCCGCGATCCTGTGTAACAGGATCTTCGCCGCCGTGCGACGTCCGCTACCGGGCGGTCCGGTGAGCAGGACGGTGCGGGTCGTGTCCAGCACGTTCGACGCCTTGCCGAGGTTCGGCGGGGAGACGAACCGCCGCTTGAGCCAGAGCAGGTCGCCCTTGAGCGTCAACCGAGGGCCGCGGGCCTGCTCCCTGACGCTCTCACGAGTGTTCAGGTAGATGTACTGGTCGCCCGGACCCGTGTTGATCGGTCCGTGCACTTCGTGGAACTCGTTGTGGGTCTCGCTCACCGGTCGTCCTCCAGTCCGGTGCCGACGTTCTGCTGGATGCCGCCGAATTGCGGACCGGCGATGTAGTTCGTCCGGTCACCGGTGAAGACCTGCTGGTTGCCCGACCCGGTGTGCACGGGGCCGTTCACTCGCCCGAACTGGTTGACGACAGAGCCGCCGTTGATCTGGCCGGCTTGGACCATGTCGCCGTTCACCTGGCCATGGTTGATGTTGTAGACCGGGCTCGTGGTCGGGGCCTGCTCCGGTTTCGGATCGGACAGACCGGGGACCAGGTCCACGAGTTCCTCGGCGATCTGCTTCAGGCTGGCTTGGTCGTTCCCGGTGTCGTAGACGAGGGACTGCAGGTCCGCGAGGAACGCCAGTGCCTTCGGAAGCTTCTTCGCGTCCAACCGCTCTGTCCTGCGCCCGACCAGGATGGGGATGATGCGTGCGCCTGATCGCCTGGCGTTGAGAATTTCCCTGCGGGTCCAGTCGTTCTTGTTCTCCAGCGCTCGATTGCCGTCGCGGTCCGCTGCGTCGAGCCAGCCCGGCCCGATCAGCGCGAGCAGCGCCCGGGAACCGGAGGAAGCGTTCTGCAGGTGGTGTTTGTAGTTGTCACCGGGGCGGATCGACTTGCTGGCGCGGAACGTGCATCGGTCACCGAACCGGTCCGACAGGTAGCGCTCAATGTGCGCTGCCGCTTGCTCGCAGTCGCCGGTGCGGTAGTTGATGAAGATTTCGGGCACAGCGGTACCTCGCTTTCGGGTGGTGGGAGGGGTTCGTCAGGCGATCTCGTGGTGCAGGGAGGCCGTGAGGCGCGGCTGGAGTTCGCGCACCGACCTGGCTGTGTGGAAGCGGGAGAGGGTGCGGGCGAGGCGGCGCAGGTCGGTGATGATCGTGGCGGAGCTGACCGCGTCCACGACGCCGAGCACCTCGCTGATCAGCGCACACGCGTGATCGACGTTCCCGGCGGCCGCATGCGCGAGTGCGCGGCGCACGCCGTAGCGCGCCTGGGAGCGGAGGGCGTGCGGTGGCACGCGTTGGATCTCGCGGTCCAGGATCTCGGTCGCTTCGCGCACCCGGCCCAGGTCGTGCAGGCACCACCCGGTGACCATCGCGACCGGGTCGGCCAGGTTCGCCGTGCCGAGCACCGGTCCGTTGTCCGGGGTTGCCGCGCTGAGCAGTTCACGGGCGCGGTCCAGGCTGCGCATGCAGGCGTTGTATTCCCCGGCCAGGGCGTGGCCCTGCGCCTCGCGCTGCGCGGCCAACCCGCGGATGCGGGCCGTGGTCGCGGTGGTCTGCGCCTGACGCGCCAGGTCGATCGTCTGCCGTGCGTCCTCGCGATACAGCGTCACCAGCGCGCGCCGCACCAGCGAGTACGCCGCGAGCGTGCGGTCCTGCCCGGCGTCGGCCAGCTCCACCGCCCGGTCGGTCCACCACAGCGCGGCGCGCTCGTCACCCGACTCCTGCGCCATCCACCCCGCGAACTCGGCATACCGGGCGCCCAGCGCGAGCAGTTCCTGGCGTTCCCGAGGCCGCGCCCGGGCCGCCAGCTCGCGCACCGTGTGCGTCTGGGCGATGAGCCCGGGCAGCACCACCGCGGGGCTGGCGGTTTGCCCGAGGCTCCGGAACTGGTCGAACATGGTCCGGAACGCCGCGGTGGTGGTCGCCTCCGCGGCGACCGCGTGCCCACCGCCCATCCCGAAGGAGAGCACCGAGGCCGCGCCCGCGGCCAACACCTGCCTGCGGTCCACCGGTCGGAACCAGCTCCTGCCGTCGGATGCCAGAGCCATCACCCACACCTCACCGTCGCCGTCTGCTTCGGGCAGCGGTGCATCCGAGGACTGCGCGGGCACCAGCCGGGCCAGTTCGCCACCGGCGTCCAGCACGTCGTCGCAGCGCCGGGCGAAATCCGGTGTCGGTTGTTTCCGGCCGGTTTCGATCTTGCTGAGATATCCCTTGCTGTAATGCGCCAGTCCCGCCATGCGGGTCAGGGAGAGACCAGCGGCAATGCGCAGTCTTCGGAGCTCCGCCCCGAACAGTGTGGACCGTTGTTCCACATCGTCCTCCCGGTTTCCCGTTGCCCGCTTCAGCGGGCCCGGGGAAACGGCTGTTCGTTCCGATCGGCTCTCGGTCAGGGTGAAACGCACAGGGCCTCCCGCATTCTCGGGGGACCACCGGCAGACCCTAGGAGAAGAGATGATCAAGGACGAGTCCGTTCGGGAAACCGCACCCGAACAGTGCAATCCGGCCGGCGACTCCGTGTTCGGTCGGGTGTTACGCACGCTTCTGTTCACCGCCGCGCAGGTGTGGGCGGGCGGCGTTCTCGCTGGTGCGGGTCTCGCCGGCGCCGCGTCGTTCGCGCTGGCGCTGGTGCTGTCCGCCGCTTTCCTCGCCACCTTCGACGCGTGGCGGGAAATGTTCCTCCACGTGGTTGAGCGCCGCATGCCGAGGCATTCTGGCGGAATCCGCGATTCAGCGGTCGAAGAATAGCGGGGTTTCCTGTTTCCTGTTGTGCTGGGCGACGGGAAACGGTCAGTGCGGTCGGTTTTCGGCGAGGAGGGCTTCGGCTGCTTTCGCGTCCGTGATGAGGGTTGTCACCAGGCCCGAGCGGAGGACCGCCGCTATTGCCCGGGCTTTCGGTTCGGTGTAGCCGAGGGCGATCACCTCGGGAATGCGGGCGAGCAGGTCGTGCGGGATCGCCAGGACGTGGTGCGCCAGTCCGGTGGACAGCGCGTTGCCCTCGGCGTCGAACAGACGGGCCGCCACCTCGGCCGCCGCACCGCGGCGGCCGATCGCCTCGCGTTCGGCCGGGCTCAGCGCGTCGTAGACCGTCGACTCGCCCGGCTGCCAGGCGCCGATGCTGACCACCGCCTTGGTCAGGTGCTGGAACTGGTCGAAGGTTTCGGCGATGCCCGGCTGGCGGCGCAGGATGTCGGTGGTGCGCCGGTCCGGCAGCACCAGCGGACCGTAGATGGGGTAGGCGGTGCCGCCGGTGGCGTCGGCGACCCGGCTGACCGTCTCCACCGACCGGTCGCGCATGTCCATGCCCGCCTGCACCCCGCACAACTGCACGATCGGGCAGCGTGGCAACGACCGGATCGATTCGGCTATCGCGTTCACCGACCGTGCCCACGCCAGGCCGATAACGTCACCGGGGACGGCGATCTCGCTGAGCAGCTGGGCGGCGAGGGCGCCGATCCGCTTGCGTAGCTCCGGGCGCTCGGCCCTGCTCTGCGCTCGATTGAGCACCAGCACGCGGCGCAGGCCGTAGGCCGCGCGGATCTCCTCCGACAGCGCCACGTCGACCGGGAACGGCAGGTCGAACTCGATCCGCACCAGGCCGTTTTCCAGCGCTGATGTCAACATCCGGGCCACCTTGAACCGGCTGATGCCGAACTCCTCGGCGATCTCCAGCTTCGACCGGCCCTGGACGTAGAAACGGTGTGCCACGGCGGCCGAGGTGATGGTGTCGGCGAGACCCGCCCTGCGGGGTTGCTTGCTCATATGAGCACTTTAGCGCGAGATTCGGCCGAAAAGTTGACGCAACCGCGCGGTAACCCCTTCAATGCTCGGCAAGTTCTGCACGTGGTCATCAAGCACGTGCTCTTCTGAGCAGACTGGAACGGGGTGTCATGCGCGCCGCAATCGTGGACCAGCCGGGCTCGGTGCGGGTCGGTGACGTGCCGGACCCGAAACCGGGGGACCGGCAGTTGCTGATCAGGGTGGGTGCCTGCGGCATCTGCGGCACCGACCTGCACATCGCTGACGGGCACTTCCCACCCACGCCCTACCCGATCGTGCCCGGCCACGAGTTCGCCGGGGAGGTCGTCGAGCTGGGGCCCGACGTGCCCGGCGACTGGCGGGTCGGCGACCGGGTCGCCGTCGACCCCTCGCTGTTCTGCGGCTACTGCACGCCCTGCCGCTCCGGCCACGGCAACCTGTGCGCGAACTGGGGCGCCACCGGCGACACCGTCAACGGTGCGTTCGCCGAGTACGTCGCCGTCCCCGCGGCCACCTGCTACCGGATGCCCGACGAGATGACCTGGCAGCAGGGCGCCCTCGTCGAGCCGGTGTCCTGCGCGGTGCACGGCGTCCGGCAGATCGGCGTCGAGGCCGGTGAGCGGTTCCTCGTGGTGGGGGCGGGAACGATGGGGCTGCTGATGCAGCAGCTGCTCCAGCGCGCCGGGGCGCACGTCTCGGTGGTGGACCGCAACACCGCACGGCTGCCCCGGGCCGAGCAGCTGGGCGCCGCCGCGGTGGCCGCGTCCGTCACCGAGCTCGACGAGCGCTTCGACGCGGCCGTGGACTGCACCGGCGCCGCCCCGGCGATCGAGGCGGCGTTCGACTCCCTGCGCCGCGGTGGTCGCCTGCTGGTCTTCGGCGTCGCCCCGGCCGAGGCGCGCGTGTCGCTGTCGCCGTTCCGGATCTACAACGACGAGATCAAGATCATCGGTTCGATGGCCGTGCTGCACAGCTTCGGCGCCGCCCTCGACCTGGTCGCCACCGGCGCCGTCGACCCCGACGCGCTACTCACCGACACGCTCCCGCTGGAGGAGTTCCCCGCCGCGCTGGACCTGATGCGCCGCGGCACCGGGCTGAAGGTGCAGATCATTCCTGGAGGTGCCGATGCGTAGTCGGCTGGCGTTGCTCCTGATCGCCGCGCTGCTGGCGCTCACCGGCTGCGCGGGCGCCGGGACCCTCGGCTCCGGCGAGCAGACCCTGGTCATCGCGATCGTGTCGAACCCGCAGATGGAGGACGCGATCGCGCTGTCCCACGAGTTCGAGCGCGACAACCCCGGCATCTCGCTGAAGTTCGTGCAGCTGCCGGAGAACCAGGCGCGCGCGAAGATCACCGCCTCCACCGCCACCGGGGGCGGCGAGTTCGACGTGGTGATGATCAGCAACTACGAGACGAAGCAGTGGGCGGCCAACGGCTGGCTGGAAAACCTGCAGCCCTACCTCGACCCCGCCTACGACGCTGACGACTTCATCCCCAGCATCCGCGAGTCGCTGTCCTACCAGGGCTCGATGTACGCGGTGCCGTTCTACGGCGAGTCGTCGTTCCTGGCCTACCGCAAGGACCTCTTCGAGCAGGCCGGGCTGACCATGCCCGAGCACCCCACCTGGCAGCAGATCGCCGAGTTCGCCGCGCGGCTCGACGACGACGAGAAGGGCATCGCCGGGATCTGCCTGCGCGGCAAGCCCGGGTGGGGCGAGAGCCTCGCCCCGTTCAACACCGTCGCCAACACCTTCGGCGCGCGCTGGTTCGACGAGAACTGGAACGCGCAACTCACCTCGCCGGAGTTCCGGGCCGCCGCGGAGTTCTATGTGAACCTGGTCCGCGAGCACGGCGAGGTCGGCGCCTCCAGCTCCGGCTTCTCCGAGTGCGGCACCGCCTACGGCCAGGGCCAGGCCGCGATGTGGTATGACGCGACGGTCATGGCCGGCACCAACGAGGACCCGGCGAGCAGCAAGGTCGTCGGCAAGTCCGGGTACGTGGCCGCCCCGGTGGAGCGGACCCCGAGCAGCGGCTGGCTCTACACCTGGGCGCTGGCGATGCCCAAGGTCACCGAACACAAGGACGCCGCGTGGCGGTTCATGCGCTGGATGACCAGCAAGGAGTTCGTGCGCGAAGTCGGCACCACCTTCGGCTGGAACCGGGTGCCGCCGGGCTGCCGCCGGTCCACCTACGACATCCCCGAGTACCAGCAGGCCGCGCATGCCTACGCCGCGGCCACGCTCGAGGGCATCGACCGCGCGCAGCAGCGCAACACCATGCTGCACCCGGTGCCCTACCCGGGGATCCAGTTCGTCGGAATCCCGGAGTTCCAGGACCTCGGCACCCGTGTCAGCCAGCAGTTGTCCGCGGCCATTGCCGGGCAGATCAGCGTCGACGAAGCGCTGCGGCAGTCCCAGGAGTACGCCGAGTCGGTCGGCCAGTCCTACCGGGAGACGCGATGACCCAGACTCTTTCGCCGGCTCCGGCCAGACCCGCCGCGGCGCGCAAACCCACCGGCGCATGGTCGTCGGCGGCCTGGCTGCGCCGGGCGCCGCTGATGCCCGCGCTGGTGTTCACCATCCTGGTGACGCAGATTCCGTTCCTGCTCACGGTGTTCTACTCGTTCCAGTCCTGGAACCTGGTGCGCCCCGGGTCTCGGCACTTCGTCGGGCTGCGCAACTACGTCGACGTCTTCGCTGACAGCCAGTTCCGCGGCGCGATGCTCAACACCGTCGTGCTGACCGTGGTCTGCGTGCTGGTCGCGATGCTGCTCGGCCTGGGGCTGGCGCTGCTGCTGGACCGCCAGTTCCTGGGCCGGGGCGTGGTGCGGACGCTGCTGATCACGCCGTTTCTGATCCTCCCGGCGGCGGGGGCGCTGCTGTGGAAGACGACGATGTTCCACCCGACCTTCGGGCTGCTGGGCTTCGTGTTCGGCACGGACGTCGACTGGCTGTCGCAGTACCCGCTGGCCTCGGTGATGGCGCAGATCATCTGGCAGTGGACGCCGTTCATGATGCTGCTGATCCTGGCGGGGCTGCAGGCCCAGTCGAAGGAGGTGCTGGAGGCGGCGGCCGTGGACGGCGCGGGCCGGTGGCGCACCTTCGTCTCGATCACCCTGCCGCAGCTGAGCCGCTACCTGCAGCTGGCCGTCCTGCTGGGGGCGATCTACGTCGTCAACAGCTTCGACGCGATCTTCCTGATGACCCAGGGCGGACCGGGCACCGCCAGCACGAACCTGCCGTACTACATCTACCAGCGCGCGTTCGAGGGTTTTGACGTCGGCCAGTCCTCGGCGATGGGCGTGATCGTGGTGGTGCTGACGCTGATCGTGGCGACCTTCGCGCTGCGGTTGATGTTCCGGACCTTCGGCGTGAGCGAGGTGCGATGATGCGGACCGGTAACCCCCTCGGCCGGTGGGCGTTGACCGCCTTCACCTGGCTGGTCGCGATCCTGTTCGTGTTCCCGCTGTTGTGGATGGTGCTCACCGCGTTCAAGCAGGAGGCCGACGCCTACACCGACCCGCCGCGCCTGGTGTTCACCCCGACGCTGGAGCAGTTCGCCGGCATCCTGGAGCGCGGGTTCCTGCCGTACCTGGCGAACTCGGCGTTCGTCACGGTGGTGTCCACACTGCTGGTGCTGCTTTTGGCGGTCCCGGCGGCGTACGCGCTGTCGATCTCGGCGGTCCCGGGAACGCGCAACGCGCTCGGGTTCTTCCTGTCCACCAAGATGCTGCCGATCGTGGCGGCGATCATCCCGCTCTACGTGATCGCGCAGAACCTGAAGCTGCTCGACAACGTCTGGGCGCTGGTCGTGCTCTACACGGCCATGAACCTGCCGCTGGCGATCTGGATGATGCGCTCGTTCTTCCTGGAGGTGCCCAAGGAGATCGTGGAGGCGGGGCGCGTCGACGGCGCGTCGCTGCCGACCCTGCTGTTCCGCGTCGTCCTGCCGGTGGTCGCCCCCGGCATCGCCGCCACCGCGCTGGTGTGCGTGATCTTCTCCTGGACGGAGTTCTTCTACGCGGTCAACCTCACCGCGGCCCAGGCGGGCACGGTGCCGGTGTTCCTGGTCGGCTTCATCACCAGCGAGGGTCTGTACTGGGCGCAGCTGTCCGCGGCGGCCCTGCTCGCCTCGCTGCCCGTGGTGGTCGTCGGCTGGGCGGCGCAGAACCACCTCGTCCGGGGCCTGTCCATGGGCGCGGTGAAGTAGCGCGGACCAGGACTTGCGACCCTCGACTCCGGCCGCGTCGGTGCCACCCTGGGGCAGGAGAAGCCAGTGGTCGGGGAGCGGGCGATGCCGAAGCGCGGCAGGTCCGAGCGGGCCAGGGCCGCCGCGGTGGCCCTGGCCGCTGTGGCGGGTGCCGTCGTCGCATGCGGGCAGCCGGCGTCGGCGCAGGTGCGACTCGAACCGGTCTCGTATTCCGGTCCCAGGCCGTTCACCTCGCCGGTCGGCCAGGACCTGGCGGACCTGACACCGGTGGAGCAGGGCTGGGGCGACGTGTCCGGCGACACCGCCGGGCTCTATGCCGACAGCGGGGGCGCGCCGCCGTGCGACGCGCGGGCGCTGGTCTCCCAGGTGGCCTCCGACGAGGCCAAGTCGAGGGCGTGGGCGCAGGTCTTGGGCGTCGAGCCTGCGGCCATCGAGCCGTTCGTGACCAGCCTGAACCCGGTTTTGCTGCGCTCGGACACCGCCGTCGTCAGCCACGACTACGCCAACGGCCGGTTCGAGGCGCACCCCGCGGTGCTGCAGGTGGGCACGGCGGTGTTCATCGACGGGCACGGCCAGCCGGTGGTCAAGTGCTTCAACGGCAACCCGCTGACCCCCGGCGAGGTGGGCGACGGTGACTTCACCGGCCCCCGGTGGAGCGGATTCCAACCCGGCGAGATCACCGCGGTGCGCCCGGCCGTCCCGGTGGTCTACGAGTTCTCGCTGGTCGACGCCCGCAGCGGCGCCCCGGTCACGCGCCCCGGCGGCCCCAACCCGGGCCGGGCCGACCCGTATCTCGATTTTCTCGTGGCCCAGTCCAGGCAGGAGGCGGCCAGGGCGCGAGCGGACGCCGACGAGGCGCGCCGCAACGCCGACGCCGCCGAGCGGCAGGCGACGGTGTCGCAGGACCGGGCGGCCTTGGCGAAGGACGCGAGCGACCGGGCCTGGGCGGCGTATCAGGAGAACCTGGCGCGCTTCGGGCTCGCTGACCCGCGGACGGTCGCGGCGCTGCGGGACTTCGAGGCGAGAAGGGCACAGTACGACGCGGCGCGCGCCCAGGCCGACCGGGACCGGGAGGCCGCGGCGAAAGCCAGGGCCGCAGCGGAGGACAAGGTCAGGATCGCCGCCGACTCGGCCGCCGACTACCAGGTCCGCCAGCAGGACACCGACGCCTGCCGCGACGGCCGGTCCTGCTCCGGGGAGCTGCGGCCGGATACGGCCCAGGGGGACTTGCCCGGGACCCAGCCCGCGCCGCCGGTCGGCACCCCGCAGCAGACGGGTTCACCGCCGCCGCAGCAGCCAGGCACGCAGCCACCAGGCACGCAGCGACCGACCGGTACCCAGGAGCCACGACCGCCCGGCACGCGGCAACCGCAGCCGACCACCACGCAGCCGCCGGGGAAGACCACACCGGACGTCCGAACCGGAACGACAGCTCCCGCTCCCGGAAGGCCGCCGACGAGTGCGCCGCCCACGCAGGGCAGGCAGCAAACAACCTCCGTGCCGGGACAGCAGCAGACGACGAGGCAGCAGCCGCAGACCACGCAATCCCCGCCTCCGCGGCAGACGACGCAGCAGCACACCACGCAGCAGCGTCCGCAGCCGACGCAGCAGCACACCGTCACGCGCGCGCCGACGACCCAGCCGCGCGGAACCGGTCCGCAGCAGACGCAGACCGGCGGCGGGGAGCAGTCCCCGGGAACGGTCCCGCAGCACACCCGCCGGGCCACCCCGACCGGCTGACCGGCTCGCCCGCCCCCTTCCTGACGACGCGGCGGCCAGGGACTTGTGACCCCTCGATTCACCCGGGACAGCTGCCACGCTGGTGTGCGAAGGAAAGCCCCACCGGCATCCGGGGGACGCGGTGGCGCGACCCGCACCCCATCGACTGCGCCGCGGTGCGCTGCCCGTCTCCGCCACACGGCTCGGCGGAAGGGCCGGAACACCGATCGCAGCCGGTGCCGAGGAGAGGAACGACCGTGTCCGTGCACAACGAGCGCGGTAGATCCGCGAAGTTCACGCTCACCACGGCCACGCTGGCCGCTGCGGTGGCCGCCGGTCTCGTCGGCGCTGCGTGCGGGCAGCAGGAGACGACGACCAGGGAAGTGCGACTGGAGTCGGTCTCGTCACCGGGGAGCAACCCGTTCACCTCCCCGGTCGGACAGGACCAGGCCGACCTCACCCCGCCGCAGGGTGTCGGGGGCGAGGTCTCCGGTGACACGTCCGGGCTGTTCGGCGGTACCGGCGAAACCCCGCCATGCGACGCGCAGCAGCTCGTCACCGAACTCGAGGCCGACGAGGCCAAGGCCAGGGCATGGGGCGAGGTGCTGGGGGTGCAGGTCGGCGACATTCCACGCTTCGTGGAGAGCCTGAATCCCGTGGTGCTGCGTGCCGACACCTCGGTCACCAGCCACGGGTACGACGACGGCCGTTACGTGCCGTACCCGGCGGTACTGCAGGCGGGCACCGCGGTGTTCGTCGACGGCTTCGGGCAGCCGACGGTGAAGTGCTTCAACGGCAACCCGCTGACCAAGGGCGATCCCCGGCCGCAGGGCGGCTTCGCGGGCCAGCGGTGGGCGCACTTCCAGCCCGAGGGCGTCACGTCCGTGCAGCCCAGCGGCAACGTGATCGGTTCGTTCTCGATGGTCGACGTGAACACGGGCAAGCCCACCACGGCCCCCGGCGGACCCAACCCGGGCCGGGTGCCGCCCTGGCTGGCCGCTCTCGGCAAGGAAGCGTGGGACCGGTACGCCAAGGCGCAGCTCGACGCCCAGGACGCCCGCAAGAAGGCCGACGGCGCCAAGGGGACCGCGGCGGAGTCGCAGCAGGCCGCGGACCGGGCGAGGGCCGCGCGGGACTCGTCCTTCCGGGAGTGGCAGCGTCTTGTGGCGTTGTTCGGCCCGAACGATCCCCGTACGCAGGCCGCGCGGAACGACTTCATCACCAGGGACGGCCAGTTCCGCAACGCCCAGTCCAAGGCCAACAACGACAAAGGGGTCGCCGCTGTCCTGGGCGACGACGCCACGAGGAGGGAGAAGGCCGCTGAGCAGGAGAGGAAGCGAGCCGAGCAGATCAACGCCCAGATCACGGATTGCCGCAACGGCAAGCCGACGTGCTCGCCGACTCCACCTGCGCCGAAGCCTACGCCGAAGCCTGCGCCGACCCCGACCCCGCAGCCGCGCCCGGGGGAGCGGCAGAAGTCCACTGAGACGACGGAGCAGGGGGACCAGACGACGGCCCCGGAGCAGCGACCGACGCAGACCGGCGGTGGCGAGCAGGAGCGGAGCCCGCAGGTTCCCGAGCAACCGGAACAGCCCGAACCAGAGCAGCCGGACACCGGAGGCGGTGCACCCACCGGCGGCGGCTGACCCCCGGAGCCGCAGCGCCCACGCCAGCATGATCACTGGGACAGCGGCCGCGGCGGCGAGATACCGCAGGTGGCGCAGCTCCATCGCCACTCCCTCTCGGCACAGCCATGTCTGCCGGGCATGACCCATCTGACCACGTGGTATTCGACGCCTTCTCGTCGAGCCGGTGTACTACCCGTGCCGGGGCGTGGTAGGTGGGTTGCGCTCGGTAGTGGCGGCCGGACGCGCGGAGCTGACCGGACTGGCGGCTACTGCCCTGCGGGCATCGACCACACGGCTTCGGGAAAGGGATCGCTCGACGATGAGTCCCGATGACAACGACGGCGTCGCGGTTCGGCACCCGTACCGGTGGGTGGTGCTGCTGCTGTGCTGGGGCGCGTTCACCATGACCGCGGTCGACCGCTCCACCTGGGGGCCGGCGTCGGTCGCCGTCGGCGAGGACCTCGGCGTCGCGCTGGCCGGGCTGGGTGTCTTCGCCACCGGGTACTACGTCGGGTACGTGATCTCCAACGCCTGCGGCGGTTTTCTCACCGACTGGCTGGGCGGCCGGGTGGTCATCGCCAGCACCCTGTTCGTGGCCGGTGGGTTCATGGTGCTCTTCGGCGAGACCGACTCGGTGGCACTGGGTATCGCCTTCCAGGCGGGCGTCGGCGTGTTCGCTGGCTGCGACTACTCGGCCGGGGTGAAGCTCATCTCCCGGTGGTTTCCGGCCGAGGACCGCGGTTTCGCGATGGGCGTGTTCATGACGGCCACCTCGCTCGGCACGGTGATCGCCAACGCGATCGTGCCGGGCCTGATCGAGGCGTCCGGCTGGCGCACCTCCTACCACGTGTTCGGCGTCGCCTCCATGGTTGTGGCGGTCCTGTGCTTCTTTTTGCTGCGCAACGGTTCCGCCCCCCGGACCGCGGACCGGCGGGAACTGCCCGGCCTGGCCCCGCTGGTGCGCAACCGGGACCTGTTTCTGCTCGGGCTGGCGGGTTTCGGTGGGCTGTGGGGAACCTACGGCTTCATCACGTGGTCCAACGCCCTGATGGTCAAGGGAAGTCACGTGTCCCCGGTGCAGGCCGGCGTGGTCGTGGTGATCTTCGGTGTCGCGGCCGTGGTCGCCAAGCCGCTCATCGGCGTGGTCAGCGACCTGATCGGCGGACGCCGCAAGCGCTGACGATCGCCGTGCTCGGCGCCTTCGTGGTGGCGCTGCTGGTGTTCGGCACCGCCGACAGCCTCACCGCTTTCCTCTGGACGGCACCGTTCCTGGGGGTCGCGGCCTACGTCTACAGCCCGCTGATGGTGGCGCTCATCCCGAAGCTGTCCGGGGTGCGGCTGGCCGGTTCCGCGGCCGGGGCCACCAACGCGTTCTGGCAGCTCGGCAGCACGGTCGTGCCCGTCGTGCTGGGCATCGTGTTCGACGCGACGCACTCGTTCTTCGCCACCTTCGCCACGCTCGCGGCCGGTCCGCTGCTCGGCATGGTGCTCATGCTCGGCGTCCGGGAGGACCGCGCCGCCCCGGCGGACGCCGAGGGCGAACTCCCCACTTCAGGCACACCTGGGAACCTTCCTCCGGAGGCGAGTTCCCAGGTTTAGGCAAACCTGGGAGCCTTCCTCCGGTGGGTGAGCTCCCAGATGCACGAGAAAGCCCTCGCCCGATGAGGAAAACCAGCATGACCGAATACGATGTGATCGTCGCCGGCGGCGGGTCCGGCGGGGTGGCCGCCGCGGTCGGTGCGAGCCGGGCCGGGGCGCGCACCCTGCTGATCGAACGCGGCCCCTGCCTGGGCGGCGCCGCCACTCTGCGCAACGTGGTGACCTACTGCGGCCTCTACACGCGGGACGACCGGCGACAGGTGGTCTTCGGCGTCGCCGAGGAGATGCTGGCGGAGCTGCGCGCCATGGGCGCGATCAGCGAACCCACCCGCTTCACCGCGGTGGCGGCGGTTTTCGACCCGGAGAGCGTGAAGCGGGCCTCCGACGAGCTGTGCGCGCGGGCGGGCGTGGCGGTGCTGCTGCACACGCACGTGCTCGGCGCCGGGCGGGAGCAGGACCGCGTGACCACGGTGCGCGTTGCCGATCACTCGGGCATCCACGAGTTCTCCGCAGCGGCGTTCGTCGACGCCACCGGCGAGGCCGACCTCGCCCACCACGCCGGCGCGGAAGTCCGCTACGGCAACGACGGGTGGGTGCAGAACGGGACGCTCGGCGTGCGCTTCGGCGGCATCCCGGCCGATGTGGCGATAACCAAGGACGCGATCGGTGCGGCGGTGCGCGCCGCGAAGCGGGCCGGAGCCGTTCATCTGACGGCGGAGACCGGGCTGATCGCGCGCATGCCGATCTCCGGCGATCTGATCACCTACCTGGCCGACGAGGGCTACGACGCGCGCAGCGCGGCGGACACCACGCGAGCCGAGATCAGCGCCCGCCGCCAGGCCCAGGCGTACCTCGGGGTGCTGCGGTCCCTGCCCGGATGCGAGGGCGCGTACATCGTCAGCACCGGACCGGAGATGGGCACCCGGGAGTCGCGCCACCTGGTGGGCCGCTACCAGCTCACCGAGACGGAGGTGCTGACGCCGGGGCGGACCGACGACGCGGTCGCCATCGGGGCCTGGCCGATCGAGTACCACCCGGGCGCGGGCATCCCGTCGGAGTGGCGGTTCATCGGAAAGTCGGGCTACTACGGGATTCCGCTCGGCGTCCTGCACAGCCGTAACACGGACAACCTCTTCGCGGCGGGCCGCACGGTCGACGGCGACCGCGGAGCGGGAGCGTCGTTGCGTGTGATGGGAACGGCTTTTGCGACCGGCCACGCGGCCGGCATCGCCGCGGCGCTGGTGGCGCGCGGCGAACCGGTGGACGCGGAGGCGGTGCGAGCGGAGCTCAACGCCCAGGACGCCCGCCTCCCCTGACGAGGTCCGCCGGCTACTACGCGCCGAACTGGACCTCGTCCGCGCCGGGGGAGCGGTCAGGTGCGCGCCGGGTGCTTGCCCTCGGCGATCTCCTCGACGATCTTGGTGGTGAACGCCGGCAGGTCCTGCGGCCCGCGACTGGTCACCAGGCCCTGGTCGGTGACGACCTCCTCGTCGACGACCTCGGCCCCGGCGTTGCGCAGGTCGGTGCGGATGCTGGCGAAGGAGGTCATCCGGCGCCCGCGCACCACGCCGGCCTCCACCAGGGTCCAGGGCCCGTGGCAGATCGCGCCGACCGGTTTGCCGGAGGCCACGAAGTCCCGCACGAACTGCACCGCGCGGGAGTCGCGGCGCAGGTTGTCCGGGTTGATCGTGCCGCCGGGCAGGATCAGCGCGTCGTAGTCGTCGGGGGAGACCTGCGAGATCTCCCGGTCCACCGGGAACGTGTCACCGGGGTTGATGTCGTGGTTCATGGCCTGGATTTCGCCGGAGTGCGTCGAGACCAGCTCCACCCGAGCCCCGGCGTTCTCCACCGCCTCGCGCGGCTGCACCAGCTCGACCTGTTCGACGCCGTCGGCGGCGAGCATCGCCACCCGGCGACCCCGCAGTGTGTCTCCCATCGCTGATCACCTCTCCGAGCTGTGGAAGGTACGACGAGCCCCAGGGTCCTCGCTCGGATGCCGGGTGCAACTCGGCGAGTCGTGCGCGGGTGCGCCTGGCCGGCCGCGGGCGCCGGGCCCGCGGCGTGCGGTGGTGTGCGCGCTGCGCGGCGCAACGGCTGTTGACTGTCCAATGTGACCAATGTGGGGTGGATGCCCTCGGTGACCTGCGGCCAGCGGGGCGTGGTGGTCCCGCGAACCGACACCTCGACGAGGCTGCTCGGGCGGTACCCGTCGCATGGCAGGATGGGGTCGCCATGTTCGACCTCCCCGACCTGCCCGTGCGCGCCGTCCTCGACGACGTCGCCACCGCCCTCGCCGACCACGGCACCGCGGTGCTCGTGGCCCCGCCCGGTACCGGCAAGACCACGTTGGTGCCGTTGTCGCTGGCCGCCGAGGGGCTGCGGGTCGTGGTCGCCGAACCGCGGCGGTTGGCCACCCGGGCCGCGGCGCAGCGCATGGCGGCCCTGATCGGCGAGGACGTGGGGCAGCGCGTGGGTTACTCGGTGCGCGGCGAGCGGCGGCGCGGCCGGGACACGGTCGTCGAGGTGGTGACCTCCGGGCTGCTGGTGCGCAGGTTGCAGGCGGATCCCGAGCTGGGCGGCGTCGACGTGGTGGTGCTCGACGAGTGCCACGAACGCCACCTCGACGCGGACCTGCTGCTGGCGCTGTTGCTGGACGCCCGGGAGGGGCTGCGGCCGGACCTGCGGGTCCTGGCGACGTCGGCCACGGTGGCCGTCGACCGGGTCGCGGACCTGCTCGGCGGTGCGCCGGTGCTGGAGGCGCACGCGCGGATCCACCCGGTGCGCACCCGGTACCTGCCGCCGGGCCGCGGCGAGCGGATCGAGTCCTGCGTGGCGCGGGCGGTGCGCACGGCCCTGACCGAGCAGGACGGTGACGTGCTGGCGTTCCTGCCCGGAGCCGCCGAGATCCGCCGGGTTTCCGGGTACCTCGCCGCCGAGTCCGATGTGGACGTTCTGCCGTTGCACGGTCGGCTGCCCCACGCGCAGCAGGACCGTGCGCTGCGGGAGGGCGACCGCCGTCGCGTGGTGCTGGCGACGGCAGTGGCGGAATCGAGCCTGACCGTCCCGGGCGTGCGCGCCGTCGTCGACTCTGGCCTGTCCCGTGTGTCCAGAGTGGACACACGACGTGGGTTGGCCGGGCTGGCCACGGTGCGCGTGTCGGCCGCGGTCGCCGAGCAGCGCGCCGGCCGGGCCGGGCGACAGGGCCCGGGCGTGGTGTACCGCTGCTGGCCGGAGCACGAGCACAGCACGTTGCCCGCCTTCCCGGAACCGGAGATCCGCACGGCCGACCTGACGCGCCTCGCCCTGGAACTGGCGTGCTGGGGAACGCCGGACGGGGCGGCGTTGGCGTGGTGGGACCAGCCGCCCGCCGGGGCGCTCGCCGCTGGGCGTGAGGTCCTGCGCAGCCTCGGCGCGCTGGACGCATCCGGTGCGGTTACCGAGCGGGGACGCCGGATGGCCGAGCTGGGCCTGCATCCGCGGCTGGCCCGCGCGCTGCTCGACGGCGCGGACCTGGCCGGAGCGGACATCGCGGCCGAAGTCGTGGCGCTGCTGGACAACGACCAGCTGACCAGTGAGACCGATGTGGACACCGCCCTCGCGAGGCTGCGCCGCGGCACCGCGGGCACCGACCGGTGGCGTCGCGAGGTGCGCAGACTGCGAGGCGCGGTGCGCGGCACCGAATCTCGGGGCGACGCGGCGCTGGTGGTGGCGCTGGCGCAGCCCGAACGCCTGGCCCGGCGCCGGTCGGCGGATTCGGCGGTGTACCTGATGGCTTCCGGCACGGCCGTCGAACTGCCCGCCGGTTCACCGCTGCGCGGATCGGAGTGGCTGGCGGTGGCCGTCGCCGACCGCTCGCCGGGCAGCGCGTCCGGCACGATCCGGCTCGCTGCTCCCGCCGACGAGGACCTGGCCCGCCGCGCCGCGCCCGCGCTGCTGGAGACCACCGACGAGGTGGGCTGGTCCGACGGCGACGTGCGTGCGGTCCGCGTCGAACGCCTCGGCGCGATCACGCTCGGCCAGCGGCCGGTCCCGGACCCGGATCCGGCCGAGATCCGCGCCGCCCTGGTGGCGGGCCTGCGCGCCGAGGGGCTGGAACTGCTGCGCTGGACCGAGGACGCCCGGAGGTTGCGGCGGCGCCTCGGTTTCCTGCACGCGACTCTGGGCGACCCGTGGCCCGCCACCGATGATGAATCCCTGCTGTCCGCGGTGGACCACTGGCTGGAGCCGGAGCTGTCCGCCGCCCGGCGGCGCGCCGACCTGCGCATCCCGGCGGAGGAGGCGTTGCGGCGACTGGTTCCCTGGTCGGCGGTGGGGCGGCTGGACGAACTCGCCCCGGACCGCATCGAGGTCCCGTCCGGGTCGCGCATCCGGGTGGACTACGAATCCGACCGGCCGGTCCTTCCGGTGAAGCTGCAGGAGGTGTTCGGCTGGCGTGATGTGCCCCGCATCGCCGACGGCAGGGTCCCGGTGGTGCTGCACCTGCTGTCCCCGGCGGGCCGCCCGGCGGCGGTGACGTCCGACCTGGCCTCCTTCTGGCGCAACGGATACCAGCAGGTCCGGGCGGAACTCCGCGGTCGCTACCCGAAGCACCCCTGGCCGGAGGACCCCACGACGGCAATCCCCACCCGCCGCACCAGGTGACCCCGGCACTGCGCGCGCCTTGACCCTCACGCGACGTGAGGCCCTAGCTTCTCGGTCATGGAGATCGTTGTGCACGACACCGCATCCACCATGGCCGCGCTGCTGGACCTCCCGGTGGCGAAGCGGCCTGACGCGTTGCGGGAGATGCTTGCCCCGCTCGACCGCGTGATGTCCGCGGTGGGCGGCGGGGACGTCGTGGCCATGCACCAGCAGGGCGCCGGTTTTCGGCTGGACCGGGACGATCCGCGCTACCCGGCCGCGCTGCGGGAGATGCGCGAGGCCGGGGTGTGGAGTCGGGTCCGCGACTGCCTCGCCGCGGGGTGGGACCGGTTGCGCAGCGCGGCGCCCGGCATCAGGCACGCCGACGAACTGCACGTGCTCGTGGTGCTCGGCGACCCCGACGACGAGCACCTGACCGTCCGCAGCCGCGGCTACTTCGGCCTGGGCGGGTTCCCCGGCGTGGTGCTGCTGGTGATGTGGCCGACCGCGACGAGTCTCGCGAAGATCGGCTACGCCGCCGCGCACGAACTCCACCACAACGTGCGGTACGCCAACGTGACCTGGAATCCGGTGACCGTGACGGTCGGGGAGCAGGTCGTCGCCGAGGGGTTGGCCGAGGCGTTCGTGCGGGAGCTGTTCGGTGAGCAGGCGCTCGGACACTGGGCGACCGAACTGCGCGGCCCCGAACTGCAAGCCGCCTACGAGAAGGTCGTCGCCGGGATCGACGTGACGGGATGCACAACCTGACCGCCTACGTGCACGGCGACGCCACGGCACGGCTGTGGGGCCAAAAGCCCGTGGGGCTGCCGGACTTCGCGGGGTATGCGGCAGGACTGCGCATTGTGGACGCTCACTGCGCGGTCTCCGGGCTGTCCGCGGCCCAGAGCGTCGCGCTGTCGGCACGGGAGATCCTCGCGAACGCGGGGGTGCCCACCAACGCCTGATCACCGCGGGAGGAGCCCGCCGCGCAGTTCCCAGCGGCGCGTGATCGGGTTACGCACCCAGCACATTTCGGTGTCCTGCTCCCAGGGTTGCAGGGCCGCGAGGTGGCGGGACCACAGCCAGTTCTGGACCGCGATGTACCGCCGGACCCTGTCGAGCCGCTTCCGGGTGGGTCTGTCCTGCAGCGGTGTGTTCATGGCACCCAGTGTGGGAGGCGCCATTTCCTGCCAACAGTGGCAGCCGTGCCGTTGTGCGGCAAAATCCTGCCACGTAGGGTGGGGGTGTGCTCAGAAGCGTCGCGGCCGTCGTGCTCGACGGTGCCGCACCGTTCGAGCTCGGCGTGCTGTGCGAGGTGTTCGGCCTCGACCGCACGGCCGACGGGGTCCCGCCGATCGAGTTCCGGGTGTGCGGGCCGCGGCCCGGTGCGCCGCTGACCACGTCCGTGGGCATGAGCCTGGTTCCCGAGCACGGCTTGGACGGGCTGGATGATGTCGACGTCGTCGCCGTGCCCGCCTGCCGGGTGCGGGAGGAGTACCCGGCGGAGGTCCTCGACCGCCTGCGCCGCGCCGCGGACCGCGGTGCCACCCTGCTGTCGGTGTGCAGCGGGGCGTTCGTGATCGGTGCCGCCGGGCTGCTCGACGGGCGGCCGTGCACGACGCACTGGCACATGGCGGCGGAATTCCGCCGCCGCTTTCCGGCCGCCCGGCTCGACCCGGACGTCCTGTACGTCGACGACGGGAACGTGGTGACCAGCGCGGGCACCGCGGCCGGCATCGACGCCTGCCTGCATCTGGTGCGCCGGGAGATCGGCGCCGCCGCGGCGACGGCGATCGCCCGCCGCATGGTGGTGCCACCGCAGCGTGACGGTGGCCAGCGGCAGTTCATCGACCTGCCCGTCCCCGAGTGCTCCGGCGACAGCCTCCAACCGGTGCTGAGCTGGATGAGCGAGACGCTGGACGCCGACCACACGGTCGCCAACCTCGCCGACCGGGCGCGGATGTCGCAGCGGACCTTCGCGCGGCGCTTCGTCGCCGAGACGGGCACGACGCCGAACCAGTGGCTGGTCACCCAGCGGGTGCTGCTCGCGCGGCGGCTGCTGGAGGACACCGACCTGGCGATGGACGAGATCGCACGCCGGTGTGGGTTCAGCACCGCGGCGCTCCTGCGCCACCACTTCCGCCGCGCGGTGGGCATCACCCCCAGCGACTACCGGCGCACCTTCTCGCGGACCGCAGCCCTCACCCCCGGCTGACGCGGGAACCCCGCCGAGGCCCGGCGGTCACACCAGCCCCATCCCCTTCTCCGGCAAGAATGTCCTCTGCCGCGCCGAACCACCACAGCAACCGCGCGTCCGGTTCCCGCGCGGCGGGCGGCGGACCTACGCTGGGGTTGCTGCTTGGCAGCGTCGAAACACCGGACGGGCAATGGTTTTCCCGACCGGCCACGGCATTTGATGCAGGAACTCCAGGGGGGTGGAGCAATGCACGCCGAGGTTCTCGACAGAAAGTCCCGTGCCACCAAGCGGACCGCTCTGGGGGTCCTGGTCGCCGTTCTCGGACTGGCGGCGGCCCTCTGTGTCAGCGTAGGTACGGCCGCCGCGGTGCAACCGGCCCCGAGCGTCCATCCAACAGGTGGTGGCGGCGGTGTGGTCATCGTCAGGATGGTCGACTACCGGCTGGAGCAGCCCGCGATGTTCCCACCGGGCCGCTTCACGTTCCGGGCCGTCAACATGGGGCGAGCGCCGCACGCCCTGCAGATCAACGGTCCCGGGGTCTCGAACGCGCGCACACCCGTGGTGCAGCCCGGCGATTCCGCCGACCTCACCGTGACGTTGTCCCGCGGCATCTATGACTTCTGGTGCCCGGTCGGCAACCACCGGCAGATGGGGATGCAACTGGACGTCTACGTCAATTGAGCGGACCGGGGCTTCGGCCGACCGCGGCCGAAGCCACCGTCACGCGGGGATCGTAGCGGTACACCAGCGAGCCGCAGACCAGGTTCTCACCCCACGCACCCCGCCCGAAGAATCCCGAATCTACCCAGATCTGGGAACATCCAGTGTGGACAACCTTCGGTCGCTGGAACACCGGGTCGGTGGGCGCCCGTCCGCTCCAGTCGGCGCCGCGTTGACCGAGGGGCATGATGGTCGGCGAGATCCGAAAAGGAAATGTGGTTCGCCGCGCCTGGTGATCAGCCGCATGATGCAGGTACTCGGAGTGGCTGAGCAACATGCACATGAGGCCGGACCACAGCGCTGTCGCGTCACCCCGGCGCGGTGATCCGGGCCGGGCGTCGACGACGCCGTGCCGCACCGCGCGGGAAGATGACCACGTGACGCCGACATGTCGCCCATTCGGGGCAATTCTGGGTTGGTCAGGTGCGGCTACCGTGTGGCTATGTCGGCGCTGGGCATAACAAGTGGTGACTTGTTCCTGTGGCAGAGCATCTTCGACCAGTCCGCGTGCCCGACGACCGTTCTCGATCTGAACGGACGCTTCCGCTATGTCAACGACGCGCTGTGCGAGTTGCTCGGGTACGACCGCGCCGACCTCGTCCGCCACCACCGGACCGACTTCATCAATCCCGATGATCTCGCGGATGCCACGCTTTTCGACGAGGTGCTCGCCGATCCCAGCGGCGAGGCGGTTCGCGAGTTCCGGTGCCTCCGTTCCGACGGGAGGATCATCTGGCTCCTGCTGCACGCCTCGGTCATCCGAGACGACGAGGGGCGGCCGCTGTATGTCGCGACCTACGCCCAGGAAACCACGGAGCGCCACGAAACCGCGCTTCGATGGCAACGGACGTTCGACCGCGCGCCGATCGGGATCGCGCTGCTCGACACCACGGGCCGGTGGACGGAGGTCAATGCCGCGTTCTGCGAACTGCTCGGGTACTCGCGCGACGACGTGCTCAACACACACCCCACTGAGCTCACCTACCCCGGAGACGTGGGGTGCGGGGTTTTCCAGGACCTGATCGAATCCCGGCGGGACACGGCGAGCGTGGAGATCTGCTTCCGCCACAAGGCCGGGTACCCAGTGTGGGTGTTCGTCCGCGTCAGCGCCGTACCGGGACCGGACGGCCGCCCGGCATACCTGGTCGGCCAGTACGAGGAGATCGGCGACCGCCGCATGCGCAACAAGCACCTCGCGCACCACGCGCTGCACGACGCGCTGACCGGGCTGGCCAACCGTGTCCTGCTCACCGATCGACTCGACCACGGCCTCGCGAGGCTGGTCGAGGCCGGGGAGCGCTGGCACTGCTGATGGTTGACGTCGACGGACTCAAACGGGTCAACGACTGCTTCGGGCACGCTGCGGGCGATCAACTGCTTCGGGCGGCCTCGGACGCTCTGCTGCGCGCCGCTGGTTCCGGGGCCACCGTGGCCCGTTTCGGCGGCGATGAGTTCGCCGTCCTGGCGCACGTGCCCGATCGCCGGGCCGCGGAAGCGTTCCGCGATCGCCTCCAGCAGTCCCTGCGGCATGATGTCGTCGTGTTCGGCAACGCGGTGGAGATGCGCGCGAGCGTCGGCCTCGCCGCCACGGCCGACCCGACCACTCGTGGCGCGGACCTGATCCACGCCGCCGACCAGGACATGTACCGCCGCAAGCGGCAACGCGTCTGACGACCGGCCGGGCCACTGCCTCGCGGCTTGCTCAGCGCGCCACGTAGGCGCTCATGAGGGCCTGGCCCCCTCGCCGTCGTTGTCCGTCGGGGTTCCGGCGGGTCAGGCGGGTGAGAGGCTCAGGACGGCCCTGCCGTCGCCCACGGCCACGGCTTTGATCTCGATGCCGTTCATGATCGTGGACCGCCCGGTTGGCAGCGGCGACGTGATCGACCCGCCTTCGAACTTCGCGCCGATCTCCATCACGCCGTCGGTGATCCTGCGCACCCGCATCAGCGTGAACCCGTACGCCCGAGGTGCCGCGACCACGGCCGTGGGGGTGACCAGCACCTCGCACATCCCGTCGGCGCAGGCGGCCAGGTTCTCCCCGTCCCGGGCCGGGGGCAGCTCGACCGGCGTGGCCGAGGGCGTGCCCTCGTCCTTCGCGGGATGGCAGCTCTCGGCCTGTTGGTGCGCTTGGGCGACGGTGCGGTTCTCGGCCATCAACGTGGGCAGGTCGAGCCCGTCCGGCCTGAGCGTCGCGAGCGCGGAGGAGGTCTCGGCGACCCATCCGCGCAGCATGTCCTCGGCAGCGTCGTACTGGCTCGCGTACCCGTCGACCTTGGCGCCCACCCGCTCGGCCGCCCTGGAGTAGGAGTCGATCAGCTCCGCACCGCGCGGGAACGCCTCGGGAGCCAGACTAAAGGTCTGGAATTCCACATCGTCCAGCGCGGTGTTCACCGAGCTCAGGTAGGACGACAGGTCCATCGCGACGAACTCGTCGTGGAGGTCCGCTGGCGGTTCCGGGGGTTGGATGAACACCTCGGTCGCCTGGCAGAACGTGTTCAGCCACTCCACCTGGTCCGGGGTGGGCGGTGGCGCCGGGATGCTCGGCGCGGGCGAGGGTGAACTGGCCGACGGCGCCTCCGGAGCGCCGCAACCGGCGAGGCTGAACAGGATCAGGGCTGCGGTACCGAGCCGCACGTGGTTGCGCATGGTCATGTCCTACTCGTCGGATCGGGGAGGCGTCCCGCGGTTGGCAGGTTCAGGACGCCGGAGCTGGTCTGTTCGCCGTGGTTCGTGGTCGTGTCGGAGTTGGCGTTCGGCGATGCGGGGATGATCGGCTGCGGGGTGGAGTTCGCGTCGACCAGTGTGGACAGATCGCCCCCAGCCGAGTCCGATCGTGCTCCGGCTCGGGCGAGGACGTGGGTCCGGCGCGGTGTGCGGGCTCCATCAGGGGTGGCGGCCCGCGAGGACGCAGAACTCGTTGCCCTCCGGGTCGGCAAGGCAGACCCAGCTCTCCTCGCCGGTCTGGCCGACGTCGGCGTGTCGAGCACCCAGGTCGAGCAGGCGGCGCACCTCGTCGTCCTGCTCCCTGTCGGTCGGGTTGACGTCGATGTGGAGCCTGTTCTTGACGGTCTTGCCCTCGGGCACGCGCGCGAAGGTCAACGTCGGTGGCACCGGGCCGAGACGGTTCCTGCCTTCCGGCACCAGAGGGGAGCCGATCGTGACAAGCTCGTCGTCCTCGTCCAGCACCTCGTAGCCGAGGACGGCGCACCAGAACCGGGCGAGACCGCGGGGATCGGCACAGTCGATGGCAAGCTCGGTGAACTTGCTGGTCATCCAGGACCTCCCGGTCACGAAGCGGGTCTCCCGCGCCCCGAACCACGCCGCGCGCGGCCCTGGTGGGGCCGCAGTGCATTGTAGGTGTGATCGCTGGTTCACCGTCAGTGTCGCGGACGGCGCAGTCTGCGCGGCTGCTCGGTCTGCACCACCTCGGGCTTCACGGGGGACGCGGCGCCTGGATTCGCGACCTGCCACACCTCGTGGTCGAGGGCCTGCTGCGCGGGCTCGTTCGCGGTGTTCCTGGTGCCGGACATGGCGACCGGTCGGTAGCCGCTGCCGACGGGGTCGGCCAGTGCCGATCTCCCCCGCAGCCGTGATGGAACACCTGGCACGGCGGTGGTGGTCCTCGTCCGTCGTGCACCGTCGAGGGAGCGGGTGGCGCCTGACCGCCTACCGGTCGCCGGTCCGCCGGTCCCGGGAATCATCGGCGGCATCATCATGGGCGGGACCATGCCTGCGGAGGCGGCCTTCGTGCCCGGGGCCGTCCCGGTGGGCCGTTCGGGAGGCTGAGGGGCCTCCGGCGCGGCGGGTGGTCCCGTGAGCGGCACGGGATTGGCGACCTGTTCGATCCTCCTTGGGATGTCCGGGCTGCTCGCATCAGGCAGGGAGCCACCCGCGGTGGTCCGCGGGCCGGACGAGCTCGCGTCGATCGGTGCGCCTGCCGTGGAGCGTGGTTCCGCCGGGCTGCCGCCTGCCCCGCCGCGCGGGGTGTACCGGCCGCCGGCCGAGCTCGGAACGGCGAGCAGGCCCGGGATCGAGACGCTGCCGGGCGGCAGCATGGAACCGCTGCCGGAATCCAGAGCCACGTGCGGTGCCAGGTTCGGGCCGAGACCGCCCGCGAGCACGGGGCCCGTCACGCCGGGTCCCGAACAACATCCGTCGGCGAGCGGACCGTTCGCGGCGAGGCTGACACCGGCCGCGGCGAGCACCGCCTCGGCGGCCGCATGGAAGTAGCGATCGAGCTCCTCGAGGTCAGCGGCCGCTTCCTGGTGGCTCGCGTCGGCGGACCGCTCCACCGCGCCGGTGATCCTGGCCTGGCAGATCACCAGTTGCCTGGCCAGATCATCGAGGGCCAGCCACGGTCGGTGCTCCTCGATCCGCTCGAGCAGCTCATCGATCGCCGCCCTGCGTCCCGCGGCTCGGCGGATGAACTCGACGCCCGTCGCGTCTTTCCAGTGCTGCTGCAGACGATCCAGCTCGTGCCGCAGCGAGTCGGACACCTCGCGTAGCTCCGCCGCGATCGTCCGCCACATCCGGCTGGCCTGCTCGACCCGCGCGAGATGGGTGTGGACCTCCACGTCGACCAGCGCGAACTGGACGATGGCCGGCAACCGCGCGTAGTCCACGTCAGTCCTCCACGACAACGAACACGGCGCCCACCACGGCGTGCGCGCCCACCCGGTCCGTGGTCAGGTAGTCCTCCGCCGCTTCGGCCGCCGCCGCCCGCAGCGCCGCGATGGCGGCACCGGTCTCGGCGAGGAAGCTGGCGAGCGCCCGGGTCGAGGCCACATCAGCGGCGGTGAACCTCGCGCATGCCTGCATGCCGCCCGGGCAGGGCGCACCAGGCGGCTCGAGGACCGCTGCCGTGTCCAGGTCGACGAGCTGCTCGACGAAACGCCGCATCGCCTCCGGGTCTCCGTGCATTTCCTGGCGTGACTCGCACATGGAATCTCCGTTCACCCGCTCTCGGTCGGCGACAGGTGCTGGGCCTGGGGCAGCCAGGCGAGTTGGACGAGCCGCGCAGGATGCCGCCTGCCGACCAGCCACGCCCGGCCCGGCGGGAGCGGTTCGGGTTTCAGCCCTCCCAGGAGCGGGCCCTCGTCCTTGTCCCCGGACATCAGCAGGCCCGGTGATCCGATGTCGCGCAGCCGGGAGATGAACGGTTCGAACAGCGCTCGGCTGGCGCCTCCCGTGCGGCGGGCCAGCACGACGTGCATCCCGATGTCGCGGCCCTGGGGGAGGAAGTCCAAAAGCGGCAGGAACGGGTTGTCCAGCTGGTTGACCACGAGGTCGTAGTCGTCGATCAGGATGAACAGCTCGGGCCCCTGCCACCAGCTGCGTTCCCGCAGCTGTTCCGGTGTGACGTCCGGTCCCGGCAGTCGCACGGCCATTTCTCCGGCCACCTGCCGCATCAGCCGGGACGTCGAGTCCCGATCCGTGCCGTAGCCGATGAGGTGCTCGGACTCGACGTCGCCGAGCAGGCCGCGTCGGTGGTCGATGACGATCAGGCGCGCTTGCCTGGGTTCGTAGCTGTCCACGATGGCTCGGGTGAGTGCACGGAGGAAGGTGGTCTTACCCGCTTCGGTGTCTCCGAGGAGCACCAGGTGGGCGTCCGAGGCGAAGTCCAGGTGCACCGCGCCGAGGTCGTGTTCGGCGATACCCACCGCCAGGCGGTGCGCGGCGGCGTCGTGGGAGCCGACCAGCTCCTCGTACGGCACCGTCGCGGGCAGCAGCCGCACGGCGGGGGCGGGCGGGCCGTGCCAGGCCGAGGACACCGTCTCCACCAGCTCGCGGACCCCGCGCGTGAGATCAGCCGGATCGTCGACGCCGTCGATCCGCGGCAGCGCGATCAGCATCTGGTGCCTGTGCATCGTGACACCACGGCCCGGCGCGCCCTCCGGAACCTTGATCGCCGACGCCCGGTCGACCATGCTGTCGACCGGATCGCCGATGCGCAGCTCGAGCTTGCTGCCGAACAGGTCCCTGATGTTCATGCGCAGGTCGAACACGCGGGCAGCGGACACGATCACGTGGACGCCGTAGGCGAGGCCGCGCGCGGCGATGTCGGCCACGACCGCCTCCAGGTCCTCGAACTCGGTACGCAGCGTCGCCCAGCCGTCGATGACGAGGAACACGTCACCCCAGGCGTCGACGGCTGTTCCTTCAGCGCGCAGCAGCCGACGACAGGACTGCATTCCGTCGATCTCGTTTTCGGCGAAGGTGCGCTCGCGCTGCGCGATCAAAGCCCGCAGCTCGGCGATCGTCCGCCGTACCGCGCCGACGTTCTGCCGGCCCGCGACGCCGCCGACGTGGGGCAGGCCGCGGAGTGAGGTCAGCGTGCCGCCGCCGAAATCCAGGCAGTAGAACTGCACCTCGCGCGGTGTGTGGGTCAGGGCGAGGCTGGTGATGATCGACCGCAGCGCGGTGCTCTTGCCCGACCGCGGCCCACCGATCACGAGCACGTGCCCCGCCGATCCGGACAGATCCAGCACCAGTGGATCGCGGCGCTGTTCCATCGGCCGGTCGATGATCCCGATGACGGCGCGCAGGGCTCCCGCGAGCTCCTCGTGCGTGCAGCCGAACCCGCGGTCGTCGTCGCGGACCAGGCCGGGCAGCAGCCGGTCGAGCGTGGGCGACTCGGCCAGGGGCGGCAGCCAGACCTGATGCGCGGGCGTGCCGCGACCCCGCATCCGCTCGACGATGATGTCCAGCAGGCTTTCGCCGACCGCGTCCTCGTCATCCGGCGCCTCCGCCGCCTCGCCCGCGTCGACGGCGGGCGGCAGGTACTGCGTGGAGTACTCGAGCAACTCGCCAGCACCGTCGTCGCCCGGCTCGCCGGTGCTCACCTCCGGCGCGCGGTGCACCCCCGAGACGTACGCCGAGCGGAACCGGATCATGGGTCCGTCGTCGGTTTTGAGGAATCCATGACCCGGTGCGCGCGGGAGCTTGAAGGCATCCCCGACGCCGAGCACGTTGCGGCTCTCCACTTCCGAGAAGGTGCGCAACCCGATCCGGTACGACAGGTGGGTTTCCAGACCCCGGAGCCTGCCTTCCTCCAGACGCTGGCTGGCCAGCAGCAGATGCACGCCCAGTGCCCGTCCGACCCGGCCGATCTGCACGAACATGTCGATGAAGTCGGGCTTGGCGGACAGCAGTTCGCTGAACTCGTCGCAGATCACCAGCAGGGTGGGAACCTCGGGCAGCGGAGCGCCGGTGGCGCGAGCCCGTTCGTACTCGCGTAGCGACGTGAAGTTGCCGGCCGCGCGCAGTAGTTCCTGCCTGCGCAGCAGCTCGCCGGTGATCGCTTCGGTCATCCTGTCCACGAGCGGCAGCTCGTCGGCGAGGTTGGTGATGACCGCGCTGGTGTGCGGGAGCTTGTCGAGCGTGGCGAACGTGGCACCGCCCTTGAAGTCGACGAGCGCGAAGTTCAGCGAGCTCGGTGGGTGGGTCACCGCCAGCGCCAGCACGATGGTTCGCAGCAGTTCGCTCTTGCCGGACCCGGTGGCGCCGATCAGCAGGCCGTGCGGCCCCATCCCGTCCTGGGCGGACTCTTTCAGGTCCAGTTCGACCGGCGTCCCGTCGGGCCGGATGCCGAACCGGATCCGCAGGGTGTCCCTGGTCGGTCGCCGCACCCACGTTTCGGCGGGGTCGAACGTGCGGGGGTCGCCGATGCCGAGCAGCTCGGCGAGGTCGAGGTCGGTGTTCATCGGTTGCTCGCCGAGCCGACCCGCGGTCGTCCGCAGCGGTGCCAGCTGGCGGGCGATGCCTTCCGCCGCCGGCACATCCAGCGCGTCGGCCCAGCCGAGATCGACCGCGCCGTCGATTGTTTCGCTGGCGAGGGCGCCGTCCTGCCCGACCCGCAACACGATGGTCGCCGGGTCGAGAGCGCGGGGCGGCGGGGAGCGCAGGTCGATGATGGTGACACCTTCGAGCCCGCCGTCCGCCAGGAGGGCGTCCGAGCCGGCGGTCGAACCCCCGTCCAGGACCACGACGACGTGCGGCATCGCCTCCCGATTGTCGACCGCGGGGTCGAACCTCGTCCGCTTGCCCAGCAGGTCGTCGATCATCGCCTCGATCGAGACGATCGAGGGTGCCACGAGCCGCAGCGGCCCCACGGCGTCCGTCCGCTCCGGATGCAGGGCGTGCGGCAGCCACTTGAGCCATTCCCACTGCGCCTGCGCGTCAGCGCCCGGGCAGGCCGCGATCCGCAGATCGTCCGGCGCGTGCAACGACGCGAGCTGCGCGAGCACCGCACGGACCAGCGCCGCCGACCGGTCCCGGTCACCGTGGACGTAGATCCGGTTGAACCCGTTGACCGCCATGGCCAGCGGCAGCCCGGGAATGGCCGAGTACGTGGTGAGAAACCGGCGCAGCGCGAGCGCGGACAGCGGCTCCAACCGCTCCAGCGGCTTGGCCTCCGGTGGCACGAGCGTGATCGCCGGGCGCTGTGCACCGGTGCCGATGCGGGCGACCCCGAAGTCGGCGTCGACCGGGCGGCGTTCCCACAGGCGGTAGCTCGCGACGAGGGACAGCAGGGCCGCCGGTTCCGGATGCAGGTACACCATGGCGTCGCGTTGCTGGTGGATCGCGCGGGTCAGCCGCAGCCGGTGCTGTCCCAGGTGACGGAGATAGCTCCGGCGTTCCTGGCCCATCTCGCGCTTGCTGGGACCGGAGGAGTTGATCAGGGTGACCGCGAGCATGCCCAGCATGCCGACGCCGAAGAGACCGAGGACCACCAGCCGCAGAACTCCGTTGCCCTGCCCGAAGTTTCCGGAGAACATCAGCGCCATCGCGGCCATCATGGCGATCATCGGGATCACCATGAAAACCTGCGTCCACGGCCTGCCGGACGGCTGCGGGATCTCGGGCGGCGGGTCCAGGACGAGCTCACCGGAGGGTTGCTCCGGAGCGGGCCGGCGAACCGGCCTACGCACCACGACCGCGGCCATGACGATCCCTTCTTGCCCGTGCACTGATGCCAGCGATTGTCATCGCGACCTGGTGGACCAACGGCGTGCGTGGCAGGAACGTGCCGTGCGCACCTGCCGACGGCGGTGACACGGCTAGCGTCCGATCGTGCCCGCACCCTGCCGCGGGTTCCGCGCGGCAGCACTGTGGACGGCGTGAGCCGTGTGGAGGGAAGGAGAATCCGGTGAATGCTGGTGGCGGTCTGCTGGACGCCAATACGGAAACACTCGCTCGAGTGGTGCAGATGGCGGCGGTGGTCGTGCAGGAAATCGAAGGCCATCGCAGCAAGCTGGACGGTGAGGTGAACTCCGTCATCCCCGCCCAGTGGAACATGGACCAGTCCCGGGCGCTGCTCGTCGCGCACCGGAAGTGGGACAAGGCGATCAAGAACCTGTGCGAGAAGCTGGAGAAGCTGGGCAACGACACCAACTTCGCCTTGAACGACTACCTCGACGTCGACCAGCAGGGTGCCTCCTGCTTCAGCGGTATCGACGACGGTGGCCTCGATGGCGCCCACGGTGGCGGCGACCACGACGGTGGCGGTGACTCCGACGACGACAAGGGGTCTTCCGGTGAGAGCTACGCGTTCGCCGGGGTGCTGCGCGCCCTGTGAGCGCCGCATGACAACACGCATGATGGAGAGGAGTGAACCGTGACTCGCAAACTCGCGATGTTCGGCGCGCTGGACGCCCTGTCGATGAACATGAACAGCTGCGTCCAGGGCGTTCAGCAGTCGATTGACTCCTGGCGCCAGGTGTCGGGGATGGGCGAGGCAGACTGGCTCGACCAGGCGGGCGGACAGTTCGCCGAGATCAGCAGGGCCTGCCAGCAGGTCATGGCTGCTGGCCAGGAGCTGATGCAGGCCATGAACCAGGGTGTCCAGACCTGCAACCAGCAGAACATGGCCGCGGTGCAGCGCTGCTGCAGCCGACTGGGTTCCTGACGGCATTGATCGGCACGTCCCGGTGCGCCGAAGCGCTCCGGGACGTGCTTTGTCGTTGTCCGAGGGAGTTTCCCGCTGTCGCTTCCTCGACCTCTCACGTCCCGTGCGCCGGGTGGTGGTGCCGCTGGACGGCCGTCCGGTCGGCCGTGGGTGAGTCCGAATCGAGGCCGGACACCATCAGCTCGAAGTCGGTCGCGATCGCCTCGGCCTGCTCGAGCGTGGCGGTCGACGTCGCGCGGAGCACGGGAAGTCCGGTGGGCAGACCGCCCTCCTGGAGGACGGCGTACTCCTCCACCCGCACCAACCACCGCAGTCTCGGGCCGGCCCCGTCGGTCAGGCGCAGCACCTGCCGCAGCCGCGGCCCGCGGGGGCCCTCCCAGGCCGAGCGGCTGATCACGATTCCCGTCGGCTGCGCCGCCGCGGCATGGTCGGCCAGGTCGGTCAGCGACGAGCCCGGTTCCAGGGTCATGCCCTCGATCACCACGGTGGCGGTGAAGCCCGAGCCGTGGGTGTCGAGCCTGATCGCGAGAAACGCGACGTCGAGGTTCAGTTCGCCCGGTGACACGGGGTGCCACCGGGCGGGGAGCGGGAACTCGATCGATCCCGGCGCTGCCATGCGTTCCTCCCAGGTCAGCCGAAGATGGAGCGCCGGATGGACTCGAGGCTCTGGTTGAGCTCGTTCAGGTCGACCTTGACGTCCAGGCCGAGTCCGCCGCCGACGATCGGGGACGCCGAGCCCTCACCCTTGAGGCTCAGCTGTCCGTTCTCCTCCTGCACGTTGAGCTCCAGGCCCGCGCCGGGGCCGACCCGGGCTTCCGGCTTGATGGACACCGAAAGCGGCCCGGCGTCGACCACGTTGATCTCGTCGAGGTTCGCCTTCGCGCCCAGCTGCACGTCGGCCTCGAGGAGGGGATCCTCCGAGTCCGGCATGTTCAGCTGGCCGGACCCGTAAGCCCCGGCCGAGTACTCGCCGTTGACCGCACCACCGAAGGCGTGCCACTTGCCGTGGTCGGCGAGGGCCTCCGCTTCGATGCTGGCGACCCCGCCACCGGGGCCGGGCCCCTTCGGGGTGATGTCGGCATCCGGTCCTTCCGGCTCGACCGTCAGCAACCACCGGCCCGCCTCCCGCACGCGCTCCCCGGTTTCGTTGACCAGCCGACGGAACTCGCGGTAGACGGGGTTCTCGGTGCGGGGGTCCATGAAGTCGTCCCAGTCGCCGGCCTGTGCCAGGGAGGTCTGGGCCTCGTCCAGCTTCTGGCCGGCCTGCCGGACAGTGCCCTGCGCGCCAGCCGCTGCCGACGCCGCCGGCGGAGCGGTTCCGGCTGCGGGTGTCGCCTGACCCGCACCCGGTGCCGCCGGCGGAGCGGCGTTGGCGGCGTTTCGCGCGCCGTCCGCCCAACCGCCAACGGTGTCCCGCATCTCCCTGCGGGCCTGATCCATCACGTCGTGACCGCGACGCACGGCGTCAGCCACCGTGCGTTCTTTCGCCACGATGTCCTCGCCCGGCGGCAGGGTGTCGGCCATCGCGTAGATGGACCTGCCGTGATCGAGGTCGGCCTTGCGCTCCTGCGTGGTCTTCTCGACGATGTCGGCGGCGCGATCGACGTCGTCGGCAAGCCTGCCGCTGTCCTGGCCGACCGCCCGGGTCTGCTCGGCCTGCTTGGCCACCTGCGTGGTGAGTTGCTTTCCCGGTTCTCCGCCGAAGTTCTCCCCGAGGTCGCGTGCCGCGCGGTCGGCCTCGTCGGCGGCTTCCGGAGCATCGCGAGTCCCCGACGCGCGAAGGTTGTCCGCCGCGGCACGCATGGAGGCCGGATCCGAGTCCGGCAGCGGGGCCTCGGCCGTCACGCGGTCATCGAACTCGTGGCTGCCAGGCTGCTGGGTTCCGGTGCCCTTCTCCTGCGTGTTGTCGGCACCTTTGCCCTGCCCGGCAGGCTGTTCCTCGGAAGTCCGTTGCCCCTCTGACCCCGGGGGCTGGTCGCCTGAGGGCTTGGACTCCGCGGTTTTGGACTCGTCAGGCTTGGATTCGGCAGGTGCCGACTCGGCGGGCTTGGAGTCCGCCGGTGTGGACTCCGCAGGCTTGGATTCCGCGGATTTCGACTCAGGCTTGGGGTCCGCAGACTTGGACTCGGCGGGCTTGGACTCGGCGGGAGCCGACCCGCCGCCACCGCCGGACTGGCCGCCGCCACCGCCGGACCCAGCCGGTGCACCGCCCCCGCCGCCAGCGTTGCCGCCGCCTCCCGCTGCCTCGGCCATCTCAGCACTCCCTCGACCGTCGACCGATCTCACGCCGCACCCGAGTGTCGTGTCGGCGGTGGCGGCGTGGGGGCCGGTGGCCGGAAGAGGTCAGCAGCCGTCCGGCCAGGGTTGTCGCGTGTGACGCTGAAATCCCGTTCCCCCAAGGAGAATCCATGGCACCGAGGATCGACGTGGCCCGGCGAAGGGCGGACTACGAACGACTGCGCGACGACCTGTTCGACATCCGGACGAGGATCGCCGACATTGAGGCGACCGCGGAGTCCCCCGACGGCCTGATCAGGGCCACCGTGGTCGGCCGGGGCGAGGTGAGCGAGCTGCACCTCGATCCGCGGATCTACCGGACGACGGACTCCCAGGCCCTCGCCGCTTCCATTGTGGACACGATCAGGGACGCCGTCGAGCAGTCCCGGGAGCAGCTGTTCGAGATCACCCGCCAGTACCTGCCACCCAACGCGAAGTTCGAGAACACCGACGTGCACACCGATCCGTTCCTCCACCATCTCAACGAGAAGATCGAGGGGGCGTAGCGATGGCGGACTACGACATGGACCCGGACGCCGTCACGCGCAGCATCAACCGGCTGCGGGCCGCCGGGGAGGCGTTCGGCAGCGCATGGGAAAGCCGTAAGAAGGCGATCCAGGCCGCCCAGTCCGGCTTCGGCCACGACGGGCTCGCCCAGGCGTTCCTGGAGAAGTACCAGCCGCTCGCCGAGAAGCTGATGGCCAACGCCGATGCCATTCCCACCTCGTACGGGAGACTGTGCGACGACGCGCTGGGCTGCGTCCGGGACTACCTCGCGGCGGAGCACCAGGGAACCAGCTCGGTCCGGAGGCTGACCGGGACAAACGACCAGGAAACGTCCACGTGGCGATGAGGACCAGTAGACTGGTGACGGCCGTCGCGTTCGCGGCGGCCGTCCTCGTCAACCCCGGTGTGGCACGGGCCGCACCACCGCCCGGCGCGTGCGGTGACGTCGATCCGGCAAGCCCCACCGTCACCGAGCTGCCCTGGGCGCAGAAGACGCTCGACGCGCGGGCCGTGTGGCAGCACGGCACCGGTGTCGGGGTGGTGGTCGCCGTGATCGACTCCGGAGTGGACGCCGACCATCCGCAGCTACGGCAACCCGGAAAGGTCCTGCGCGGCGAGGACTTCTTCCTCGTCGGGGACCTGCCGGGCAACTTCGACTGCGTCTCGCACGGCACGGCCGTGGCCAGCATCATCGCCGCCAGCCCGGTCGACGGCATCGGGTTCGCCGGTTTGGCCCCGGACGCCACGATCCTGCCGGTGCGCGTCAGCGAGCGGGACGTGGCCGACGGCGCCGCGCAGGCCATCGACCCGGAGGTGCTCGCCAGGGGCATCTGGTACGCGGCCGATCACGGTGCTGACGTCATCAACCTGTCCGTCGCGGGAGGACTCGACAACCACTACGTGCGCGACGCGATCCGGTACGCGGTCGAGAAGGACATCGTCGTGGTGGCAGCGGTGGGCAACGCGCAGCAGGGCACGGCGCCAGGCCCCGTGACCTATCCCGCCGGCTACGACGGGGTGCTCGGTGTCGGTGCGGTGGACATGTCCGGTACCCGGCTGCCGAGCTCGCAGATCGGGCCGCAGGTGGACCTGGTGGCCCCGGGCGGAGGTGTGCTGAGTGCGGCCCGGGCGGGCGGACACCAGTACCGGGACGGGACCAGCTTCGCCGCGGCGTTCGTGTCGGCCACCGCGGCGCTGGTGCGGTCGGCCTGGCCGGAGCTGTCCGCCGAGGAGGTCGTCGAGCGGATTCTCGCCACCGCGACCCCAGCGCCGGGCGGCCGGGACAGCGCCGCCTATGGCGCCGGGCTGGTCAACCCGTATCGAGCGCTGACCGACGGCCTCGTCGATGCGGCGCCCGCACCGTTGCCACCGGTGCAGCATCCCGTGCCGGACGCGGCGCGGCTGCGCGTCTCCGCCTGGTGGGACGCCAGCACCTCGAACGCCCGCACCGCGGCGATCCTCACCGGGGCGGGCGTGGCGCTGGGCGGGGTGGCGGTGCTGGTGGTGGTTCGGGGACGGCGGACGCGCTGGCACCCCCGCCGCGCCGCCCTCCCGCCGGCCGAGCCGGCGCGCGAGGACCTGCCGCAGGAGATGTTCCTGGTGCCGCCGCCACCGGCGGACAGCTGACCGGTCACCGGAATCACCGAGCCCGGCCGTTCTCGCACGGCCGGGTTTCGGCAGCGGGCATTCAGCCGCTGCGTACGTTGGCGGGGTCGAGGCCGCTGCCCATCGGGACCCGGCTGACGATGCCCGCGGGCAGCCGAACGGGTCGCACACCGCCGTAGCCGAGGATGTCCAGCACGGCCGGAGAAGCCAGCGGATACGCCCGGCCCTGGTCGGTGACCAGCACGAGGGTCCCCGCGTACGCCTCGGCGCTCGGCATCACCTCGACCAGCGCGGCCCGGCCCGGCTCGACGTGGATGCGATCGGCCATCGGCATCCCGTGAGCCGTCGTGCGCGTGGTGGCCACCGTCGCCACGTCGGGCATGCGGGGATCGAGGTGCACCGTCGGCGTGGCAGCGGCCGGTTCGTAGGTGGCGCAGATCGTGTTCCCGCCGACGAAACGGGGCCGCACCCTGGGTGCTGCGCCGGGGCCGGCTTCCGCGGCGGGCGCCCGGCGGGCTTCGGCGGCCTCGGCCGGGTCGAGCGGGATGCCGACGGGCTGCCCGCCCCCGTACGCGCGCCGGGTGTCCGGGTCGGCACGCTGGATGTCGTACTGCAGCGGCGAGATCGGCCGGAGGCGGTCGACTTCGGCGAGGTAGTGCTCGCGTCCTGCGGACGTCTCCACGACGAGCAGTTGTCCCGCGCGCAGGTCCGTGCGCCTGGGTACCGCTGACGACGGTGCGCCCGCGTCGGCCAGCCTGATCGGTGCGATCGGTGCGCCCGAGGGCAGGATGTCCACCAGTGGCATGCCGGTCCTGGCCTTCGGTGCGGACCGCAGCGCGAGCCCCACGGTGACGGTGTCGGACTGGCGGATCCGGTGACGGTAGCCGTTCCAGATCAGGTACTGGTCACCGCTGGCCGGAACCTCGACCAGCAGCGCGGCGTCGCCCAGCGGGGCGCCCCCAGATGCTCCCGTCCCGACCAGCAGCACCGACTCGTCCACAGTGGATCCACTGGGGTCCGGGACGGGCCGGGAGCACAGACTCCAGCCTCCGGTGAGCAGCTCCTCCGGTGCCGCGAGCGTGTCCGGCGCGTCATGGATGCCGATCCGCGGCCCGCGCGGCACCCCCATCAGCGACTCGCTCGACACCGACATCGTCTCGGCGTGCTGGCCCAGCGCCAGCAGCGCCGACACGTAGTTCTCCACGGGATGCAGCACATCGTCCAGGTAGACGTACTGAGCCCCGGTGTCCTTCGCCACGATCACCGCGGGCCGGTCCCGCCAGGCGGTGTTCCCGCCCGGGTTGATCAGCCCGTACACCCCGACCGCGACCAGCGCCACGATGCCCAGCACGATGCTGCCGATCGCGGCATTGCCGGGACGGCGAAACGGCGGTTGCTCCGGGTCCGGTTCTCTCGTCACCAGTGCCGAGATGACCCGCTGGGCGAGGAACTGGTGCGCCTGCAGCAAATCCCGTTTGGAAGCCACCGCCGTCACCCGCCAAGCCCGCGCACGAGCCCGTACAGACCCAGCACGGCACACAGGACGGGCACGCAGGCGAGCACGATCACGACCTCGAGCAGTTCCGCGGACCGGCCGAGAAACGGGCTGGGCAGCCGCCTGCTGTGGGTGAGCCCGGCCAGGACGGCCAGGCCGCCCACGGCGATCAGGGCCGGTGCGGTGACGGCGAGCAGGCCCCCGTAGCGGCCATGACGGGTCCGGCGGCGAGCGCACCCCCGCTCGACACGCCCGCAAGCAGCAGCGGCGCCCGGTGCCGCAGGGCCGGATAAAGACGGGCGCGCAGGCAGAAACCCGCCGACAGCACGGACAGCAGCACCATCACCGAGGTGCTCGCCTCCTGCGCGATGACGAACACGCACAGCACGGTGACCACCGTCGCGCCACCGATCATGCCGGTCAGCAGCTGGTCCGCGCGCAGCACCGCGGCGTACACCGCGTGCCGCGGTGGCTGCGGATCGTCGCGCACCAGATCGGCCGTGCTGCGGGGGAGAACCGGCATCGGGACCCTGGCCAGCCGGATCGTCAGCGGGCCGAACAGCGGCGAGAACAGCAGCACTGCCACGGCAGCCACCGCCGCCCCGTCCACGCCGTCCAGTGCCTGTGTGGTCGCCAGCCACGACGCGAGCGCACCCACCAGGCCAACGGTGATGCCCGCGAGGAACAGCTCGGCGCGTTCCACCACGCCGGCATAGCCGAGTGCCGATGCGACCACGAGCGCCGAGCATCCGGCGAGCACGTGCGGTGCGCCGAATGCGGCGGGCGGCGGCCCGCTGCCGAGGAGCAGCCCGCCGCCGGTGAAGGCGAACGGCAACGCCAGCGCGGCGATGACGGCGCCCGCACCGGCGTCTCCCAGCGCCCGGGCCAGCGCGGTCCCCGCCGCGAGCAGCGCGGCGCAGAACCCCAGAGCGACCCAGGCCGCCGTGCCCCACGCAGGCCCGGCCCGCACCACCGCCAGCAGCGCCAGCAGGGCGGCCAATGACCCGACCAGCAGCCCCGCGGCGCGCGTGTGCGCAGGACCCCACAGGCGGCCGGTGCGCCCGGCTCCCTGCGCGATGGTGTCGGCGAGATCGTCGTACTCGAGTTCGGGCCAGTGCAGGCGCCGGGGCACCAGGTGCAGGATCTCGCCGTCGCGGATCCCGTGCGTGCCGAGAGTCCGGCCGAGGTCGAGCTCGGTGCCGTCGGTGCGGCGCAGCAGCCAGCCGCCGTCGGTGACGCCGTCGTCCGGCAGGCTCTCGCCCGCGCGGCGCAGCAGCCCCGGCAGGATTTCGGCCACCGACGAGCGCTCCGGCAACGCGAGGTCGATGCGGCGAGCCGGCGCGTCGATGGTCACCCTGACGAGGTTCGTCGTCATCCGCGTGCCCCTTCTGGATGGGCGGCAGCAAGCTGCCGCCGAACCCCCTGTGGAACCGTCGGTCTCTACGATGAGCGCGCCAGCGCGGTAGCGAAACGGCCACGGCAGCTACCGGACACGACGGAACGGCACCAGAATGACCACCGCGATGACGACATCCCCCGAAGACGACGAACTCGTTCCCCTCGGCGAGGGACCGGTTGCCACGGTGTTCGCGAGCGTCGACGAGCAGGGCGGTGCGGCGTTCGCGCTGAAGATCTATCCGGGACCGATCGACCGGCGCACACGCAGCGAACTCGACACCGAACTGCGCAGGCTTGCCGAGCTGCGCGCGCGGGCGGGCGTTGTGGTGGCCGACCGCGTCGAGGAACTGCCCGACGGCCGCTGCGCGCTGCGGATGGAGCTGTGCGCCCAGTCGATGCCGGAGCTCGTCGCCTCGTTCGGGCCGCTCACCATTCCCGACGTGCTCGCTCTGGGCAGCGCGCTGGCGACCGCGCTCGCGGCCGCACATGCGGCCGGGCTCGTGCACGGCGCCGTCACCCCGGGCAACGTGCTGTTCCGCCCTTCGGGGGAGCCGGTGCTCGCCGACTTCGGCCTCACGTTGCGCCGTGCTTTCCCCGGCGAGGTGTCCGCTGGTGTCGACTTTCTGGCGCCGGAAACCCTGCGGGATGGCACCCGCACCGAGCGGACCGATCTGTACGGGCTGGGCGCGGTTCTGTACTTCGCGCTGTCGGGTTCGTCGCCGCACCAGGGACGTCCTGGCGAGCCGGTGGACGCGCGGCTGCTGCGTGCGCTCAGCGGCGAGGTGCCCGCGCTGGAGCGGGCCGACCTGCCGGCCGGGCTCGCCCAGCTGGTTTCGGCGCTGCTGGCGAAGAACCCCGACGCGCGTCCGCTCGACGCGGCGACGGTCGCCGCCCGGCTCGGCGCCATGATCGGGCCGGTGCCGGCACAACCCGCGTTCGACGACTTCGGTGGTGCGGTGCCCGGCAACGCTGTCCGGCAGCCGCCTGCCGAGCCGACCGCGTTACCCGCTGGGCCCCCCACCGCGGTCCCGCCGCGGCCGAGGGGTGAGCTGCTCGTGCAGTTCGGGCCGAACGACAAGGCCCGGGGAAAGCCGCGCGCGGGCATCGTCATCGCCGCTGTCGGCGTGCTGTCGGTCCTGGCCGTCGCGTTGGTCGCCCTGCTGGTGAGCCAGCCCGCGAAGCTCGACGTGCCGGTCGCTTCCGCGCCGGTCGCCGGGCCCGCACCCGTGCAGCCCGCACCACCGCCCGTTCGCCTCGAACTCGATGACCCGGTGGACAAGGGCGACCATGTCGAGCTGTCGTGGCGTAGCAGCGAGCCGCTTGACTACGCGGTGATCGTCGCGCCCGAAGGGCAGCCCTCCGACACGATCTTCGTGCGGCGCGACACCCGGCTCCGGCTGCGGATCGACCCGGTCCTCCAATACTGCTTCCAGATCCAGGGCGCCTCCAGCGCCGGGGTGTACGAAAGCCAGGCCAAACCGATCCGAGACGCCACCTGCACCACCTGAACCCAGGTGAAACGTCAGCGTGGGGCGCGCAGGGGTGTCGGATTGAGCGCGGCGCGGATGCGGGCCTGCACGCCGCGGCGCCCGAGGCCCCGGCGCACCGCATCGACCGCGGCCCAGGCGCGCTCGCCGCTGTCCGGTTCCGGTCCGGCTCCGGACCACAACGCGACGTCCACCGTCGCGGCGAGATTCCGGAGACCTTCCGCGACAGCGCCGTCGGTGGCCGCGACAGCCGACGCCAGGTCCCGCACCGTCATACCCGCGGACACCGGAATCCCGTAGGCGCGCAGCCGGTCACGTGCCTCCTCCCAGGCGCCGACCACGGCGCCCACGCCCGGCCTGCGCCTGCGCCGCCACGCACGCAACGCCTTCGCGAGCGGCACACCCGCCGCCCACAGCGGCACCACGAGCAGCGGCACCACGAGCAGGATCCACAACGGAAACGACCAGCCGTCCGCGGCACCAGACACCAACGCGGCCGGTTCCGGTGCTACCGGCGCGTCACGCAGCTGTTCGGGAGGTGGTAGCGCCGCGCGTACCTCCTCGGCTGCCGCGGCGAGCCCGCGAACCGGGGCCGGGCCCGCCGCGGTGACCGTGCCGCTCGGGTCCAGCGGCACCCAGCCCACTCCTTCGACGGCCACCTCCGGCCACGCCAGCGCATCGCCGTTGCGGACGGTGTAGCTCCCGCCCGACCCGCGGTCCGGGGGGGGTGTTCCTATGGTTTTGTCAAGCGGCGGCTGGGGGTGCCGGGGGTTGGGTTGTGGGGCGGGTTGGCTGGTAGAGGGTCTTGTTGCGGAGCATGGCGAACAGGACGTCGCAGCGTCGGCGGGC
>NZ_BMMT01000011.1 GCF_014646075.1 Saccharopolyspora thermophila | reverse complement strand
TGTCGGCGACCTCCCGCATGGCTTGCACGGCCGTGCGCAGGGTTTCGATGCCGTGCTGCTCCACCGGGTCGAGCATCCAGGCAAAGGGGCGGCACAGAATCCCGTACGCGTCGTTGTCCAGCGACACCTGCTGGGCGGCATCCACCGCGGTGTTCAACTGGTCCACCACACCGTCCACTTTGGAGGCATGGGAACGCAGGTTCTCGATGACGACGTTCATCTCGTCGGGCATGGCGATGAGGTCCCCGGGTAGCGCAGGGCGCGGTCAGCGCAGAAACGAACCGCTGCTGAAGTCGTCGTCGTCGAAGTCGTCCGGTCCACGGTGCGGCGCCGGGCGCTGCGGCGGGGTCGGGCGCTGCGGCGGTTCGTAGTCGTCCTCGGTGTCCAACCCCATCTCCTGCACCCCGGCCGCGCGGCGCTGCGGCTCCGCCTCGTCCTCCGGCGGCTCCGGGAAGTACCTGCGGGCCTGACCCACCACGTGCTGCGCGGCCGGGTCGTCCAGGCCGACGGTGTCGGCCACCGCCCGCTGCATCAGCTCCGGAATCCTCGACTGCGCCGCCTGCACCACGCGCATGATCTCGTTGGCCAGGGTCGCCATCGGACGGTTTCCGGCCTTGTCAGACAGCTCGAGGCCCTGCAGGATGCCCGCCGAGCTGATCGTCACCTGGATGGCGCCGTCGCGGGACGACTCGGTGACCGAGATCTGTTCGATCCGCTGCTGCATGCGGCCGAACTTCTCCGCCTTCTCGGCGGCACGCTCCTGCCACTCGCGGACCATCCGCTCGGCAGCACCGATGTCCGCCCCGAAGTCCTCAGGCACACCCGTCCCCCGAACCGCTCCGCCGACGTGAGCACGCTGCGCAACCAGTTGGTGACCGTGTGCGATTACCCATGTCGGCGTGATTTTCTTACTGATCTTGGCGGGCACCGTATCAACAGCCCGCGCGCGACCGATTCGGATCAGCGGATTCCGCGGCCGTCGCGGCGATCACGGAACCTGCGCAGAACGGAGACCGCGCCGTCCCATAGAGTCGGGTGCCGTGACAGTTGGCTGGTCCGCTTCGCTCGACCTGGACCAGGCGTGCCGACCCGACAGCCGCAGGCTGGCCGAGGCCCTGCGGACCGCGATCCGCGAGGGCCGCCTCCCGGCCGGGAGCCGCGTCCCGTCCACGCGGGCGCTGGCGCAGGAGCTCGGGGTCGCCCGCGGCACGGTTACCCGCGCCTACAACCAGCTGGTCACCGAGGGTTTCCTGCTGTCCCGGCAGGGCGCGCCCACCACCGTCGCCGAGCAGTTGGCGACCCCGGAGGCGGTCACCGCGCCCGCGCCCGCCGAGGCGCCGGAACCGCGCTGGGACTTCCGGCCCGGGCGGCCGGACCTCAGCGCCTTCCCCCGCCGGGACTGGCTCGCCGCCAGCCGCCGCGCGCTGCGCTCCACGCAGCCCGGCGACCTGGACTACGGCGACCCGCAGGGGCACCCAGCGCTGCGCGAGGCCCTCACCGAGTACCTCGGACGGGTCCGCGCGGTGGCCACCACACCCGAGCGCATCATCATCTGCAACGGCTACACACAGGCGTTGTCACTGCTCAGCAAGGCCCTGCACGATCAGGGCCTGGACGCGGTGGACTTCGAGGACCCGTCGCTGCCGCACCTGCGCGCCATCCCCGCCGCTCTGGGCATGGCGGTGCACGGGGTGCCGGTCGACCACGACGGGCTCGACGTCGCGCAGCTGCGCAGCCGCGCCGTGGTGGTCACCCCGGCGCACCAGTTCCCGCTGGGCGTGGCCATGAGCTCGGTGCGACGGGCCGAGCTGGTGCGGCTCGCCAAGACCGAGGACCGGCTGATCATCGAGGATGACTACGACGGCGAGTTCCGCTTCGACCGCCCGCCGGTCGGCTCGCTGCAGGGGATGGCGCCCAACCACGTGGCGTACGCGGGGACCGCCAGCAAGACGCTGGCCCCGGCGCTGCGGTTGGCGTGGCTGGCGCTGCCCCCGCACCTGGTGGACCCGGTCCGCGCCATCAAGCGGCAGAGCGGCCTGCACGCGCCGTTGTTCGAACAGCTGGCCATGGCGGAGCTGATCCGGTCGGGCGCTTACGATCAGCACGTCCGCCGATCACGCGCGGTGTACCGGAGGCGCCGGGAACAACTGCTCGACGCGCTCGACGACGTCCGCGCGAACCACCGGCCGCACCCGGCCGGGATCTCGGCGGGCCTACACATCACCCTGCAGCTGGACCCGGAGGGACCGACGGAGCGAGAAGTCCTGGACCGGGCGCGGGCGCACTCGGTGGAGCTCGAGGCGCTCGGCCCGCACTGGGTGCGCCCCGGCGAGCACCCGCCCGGCGTGGTCGTCGGCTACGCCGCCGCGGCCGAAGCCGCCTTCCGACCCGCGCTGCAAGCACTGGTCACCGTTCTGCAGCGGTGACCTGGTCGGGCGCAAGCGGTGCTTCGCGCCCACCATGTCAGCACCCCGAGGGGAACACGTGTTCTATTCTGGTCCCCCGCCGCGACACACAGGAGTAGAGAGTTGACCGAAGAACAGACGGCCACCGAGCAGACCGCCCCGGTGTCGGCCGAGCCGCCGCAGGCCGCCTCCACGCCCGCGGTGACCAGCGAGAACACCGCCGAGGCCCCGTCTGCCAACACCACGGCGCAGCCCGCCCCGGCCGAGGAGGCGCCGAAGAAGCCGCGCGCCCGCAAGCAGAGCACCGCGAAGAAGACCCGCACGGTGGAGCTGACGCTGACCGTCACCGGCACCGCCGACGGTGAGTGGCAGGCCGATCTCATGCACGCCGGCAAGCGCGTCGTGCAGGGTCTGCCGATCCCGGCGTCGGCGGTGTCCAAGGCGGCCGCGGAGCTGCACCAGGAGATCTCCGAAACCATCGAGAGCGTGCTGACCGCCGCGCGCCAGCAGCACGAGGCCAAGCTCGCGGAGCTGGAGGCCGAGATGGAGCGCGTCCGCAAGGCCCTCGCCGGACTGGAGAGCTGAGATATCCCGGGCGGTGCCTGCTCTGGCGCCGCCCGTGGTCGCGGGCGTGCCGTGTCGGCCCCTCGACGACACGGCACGCCCGCTCCAGCCAACCTGCCCGGCCCCGGTGCCGGTCGTGCTACCACGGAGTAGGTCCGCAGGCAGTGGGAGACTCCCAGATCCGGCGGGAGTCTCGCAACAGGTGCCGCCGACGAGTCGATCAACGGCCGGTGCCACGCCGCATGATCGCGCTCCCCGAGCGCGCGCCGACCAGGTGCGCACGGCCAGATCTCATCGCGAACCGCGCCCGGCTCCACCTCGCAAAACCACTGCGCGTCGCTCGATTCGATAACGGATCGACGACTTTCCGGAAACTCTTCGCAACATCCCCGGAACCCGCCTGGATCAGCACGGATGCTCGACCGGAACCAGTCGTGTTGGGCCGAGGAGGCGAACATGCCAGCGGATCTGGACGATCTGCAACGTAAGCTCGAAGCGCTCAAGGAAGCCGGTCGCCGCGCCGAGGAGCGGATGGGCGACTTCGGGCGCATGCGGGAGGAGATCAGCGCCCTGCAGGCGTCAGCCACCTCCGCCGACCGGTCGGTGACCGTCACCGCCGGGCCCGGCGGGGTCACCGACATCCAGTTCACCGCCGACGCCCTGCGCCAGACGCCCACCCAGCTGTCCGACACCGTCATGAGCACCCTGCGGCAGGCGGTCGCCGAAGCCGCGCGTATGCAGGCCGAGATCGTCCAGGAGTACCTGCCGGACAGCGACGTCCGCGACCGCGTGTTGCGCACCCAGGAGGAGCTGTTCGGCGCCGCGCCCGCCGATCCCCCGAGCGAAATGGTCGACGACGAGGAGGACATGCCCGACACCTTCCTCGACAACCGGAGGTACTGATGACCGGCTACCACGCCCCACCCGACGCGATCGTGCGCTGCGGCTCCAACGTCGACCGGATGACCGACGCGGCGAAGCAGATCAAGGCCAAGGCGACCGAGGCCCAGGTGCCGGAGCTCTCCTGGGGGCTGCTCGGCCTGGCGACCACCTACAGCTCCTACCGCGACCTGCTCGACCGGTTCCAGCAGCACCTCGACGAGATGGCCGAGGGCCTGACCAAAGCCGGTGCGGACCTGACCGCCGCAGGCAAGGAGTACCGCGAGACCGACGAGTCGCTGGCCGACATGCTCCGGCGGCTGTTCGGCAGCTTCACCGCCGGCCGCGGTGGAGGGGGTTCCTGGTGACCACGAACGCCGAGGCAGCGGCCGAGAAGGCCGGAAGCGTCGTGAACCCGCTCGCGCCACCCGTGGACGGCTCCGCGTTCGGCAAGCTGCCGTTCGTCAAGGACCTCATCAGCGCCGAGGAGCATGCGGGCAAGGGAGACATCGAAGCCCTCGCGGCCGACATCGAGAGCTACCTGTCCAGCGCCACCAGCTTCGCGCTGGACCCGATGGGTTTCCTCATCGGCACCGGCGTGGAGTTCGTGATCAACTTCGTGGCGCCGGTGCGCGACGCGATCCAGCTGGTCACCGGGGACAGCGAGGCGCTCGCCAAGGGCGCCGAGGCGTTCACCGGGGTGCAGGGCCAGCTCGACGAGCTGGCCGACAACCTGACCGAAACGCTGGACAGCGAACTGAAGGACTGGGACGGCGCGGCGGCCGACGCGCTGCGCACCAAAATGGCCAGGTTCATCAAGGGTGTGCAGAACACCGCCGGGCAGGCCAACAACCTCTCCCAGCTGCTGCAGATGAGCGGCACCATGATGGAGGCCGCCGAAGGTGTCATCAAGGGCATCCTCGCCGACTTCCTGACCTGGGCGGTCACCACGTGGCTCACCGCGACCGCGGCGGCCGGGCCGACCTTCGGCGGGTCCATCGCGGCGGCCACCGCGGCCACCACCGCCGAGGCCGGCATCACCTGCGCCCGCGCGGCCCAGCAGATCCAGAAGATCACCTCGATCATCGACAAGATCATGAAGGTGATCACCGCGATCAAGGCGATCCTGGACACCATCCGCATCGTCGAGAGCGTCCAGCAGATCACCGACGGCGCCAAGGGCGGTGACGGCGGCCGCAGCCCCGCCGACGTGGGCAGCACCCTCTCGGGCGAGGAGAACAAGCGCCTCGGCGACGCCAAGAAGGTCATCGACCAGGTCGGCGAGGGCTACAAGCAGCGCGCCGAGGACGGCGACCACACCGTCGACGGCGACGGGGATCTCGCCCGGGTCAACCCGGACGGCTCGCACACCAAGGTCGACGCCCGCGGCAACCCGGTCGTCGACCCGCGCACCGGCGAGACCACCACCACCCGCCCGGGCCAGCCGAGCTACGGGGCCAAGGACGTGGGCTGGTCGGTGTACAACCAGGTGGCCGGGGGGCTGAGCACCGCGGCGGACAAGTTGGAGAAGCAGGCCCAGGAGGGCGGCTACACCAAGGTCGACTCGGACGAGACGATCAGCGGCCAACTGGACTGGTAGCGAGGTCAGCAGCGACGGGCGCCTGGCGACCGGACAGCTCGGCGCAGGCGCCCGTCACTGCGCGAACGCAATGCGCAGGTGGCTCAGCGGGACGTGCTGGCGGTCCGCTTCGGCAGCCGCCGGGTCCCGCAGCGCCGCCGGTGGGATCCAGCGCAGGATCTCCAGCGCCGTGGTCAGCAGGGCGTCGAGCACGACCGGCTGGTCGAAGGTGCGGCCGGCCCAGACGATCAGCTTCCGGCCGGACAGGCGGAAGCGGACCGGGCCCAGGTTGGTGGCCGGGGACGGTCCGAGGCCGTTGCCGTAGAGCCACTGGATTCGCTGCGGCGCGAGCACCGCGCGCACGTACTCCGGGGACGCCCCGGCGGCGTGGTAGATGCCCAGCGATGCCGGGCCGATGTCCACCGGCTTGCCCTGGAAGACGTCGCGGGAGCGGTTGAAGCTGAACAGGTCCAGCACGTCATCAAGGACGTCACGGTCCTCGTCGAGCACCAGCTCCGGCACCGGCGAGGGCATCTCCAGCACCACCGCACCGGTGATCACGGCTTTCTCGCTGGTCTGCGAGGTCCCCACGAACGATCCGGTGCCCGCGGAGTAGGAGGAGCCGGTAGAGCGCGACCGCTTCGAGGTGAAGTCGACCTGCACGGCCAGCGCGGGCATCCCCTGGAACCAGCCGGCCAGCACCACGGGCACGGACCTGCGGCGGAAGGCGTGGAACGGCGGACCGGGCAGCTGGTCCAGCACCTCGGCGGGCACGCCCCACGCGACCCGCCACCCCCGCTGCTGCGCCCACGCGGCAACCGGGGGAAGCCCCTGCGGATACCCCATGCCCACCTCCCGCGCGCCACCGCCACCGTACCGACCGGCGCGGGAAATCCACGAAAAAGGGCCCCTGTCCGGAGGAGTCGGACAGGGGCCCCGGGTCGCGGACCCGCGTCCATCCACGGCGGACGGACGCGGGCCTGGGTCAGCGGTAGTCGCGGCCGAAGTCGTAGTCGTCCAGCGGAACCGCCGCACCCGTGCCGGTGCCGAAGACATCCGGGGTGTAGTAGCTGTCGTCGTAGGACGGGATCGCGTACGCCGCGGCCCGCGCCTCCTCCGTCGGCTGCACCTGGATGTTGCGGTACCGGTTGATGCCCGTACCCGCCGGGATCAACTTACCGATGATCACGTTCTCCTTCAGGCCGACCAGCTTGTCGCTCGCGCCCTCGATCGCGGCGTTGGTGAGGATCCGGGTCGTCTCCTGGAAGGAGGCCGCCGACAGCCACGACTCGGTGGCCAGCGACGCCTTGGTGATACCCATCAGCACCGGACGGCCGGACGCCGGGTCACCGCCCTCGGCGACGACGCGGCGGTTCTCCGCCTCGAACTGCGAGCGCTCCACCGGCGAACCGGGCAGGAACTCGGTGGCACCCGAGTCGATGATGATGACCCGCCGCAGCATCTGGCGGACGATCACCTCGACGTGCTTGTCGTGGATGCCCACACCCTGCGACCGGTACACCTCCTGGACCTCGCGCACCAGGTGCAGCTGGGCCTCACGCGGACCCATCACGCGCAGCACCTCGTGCGGGTCGACCGCACCTTCCAGCAGCTGCTGGCCGACCTCGACGTGGTCGCCGTCGGCCAGCTGCCGCTCGCTGCCGTCGACCGAGATCGCCGCGAGCCGCTGCCGCTTGGACAGCTTGTCGTAGACGATCTCCTCGCCGCCGTCGTCCGGGATGATGGTGATCTTCCAGTAGCGGTCGTTGTCCTCCAGCCGGATCCGGCCCGAGGTGTCGGCGATCGGCGCCTTGCCCTTCGGGACGCGGGCCTCGAACAGCTCCTGGACACGCGGCAGACCGGTGGTGATGTCGTCACCGGCCACACCACCCTGGTGGAAGGTACGCATCGTCAGCTGCGTACCGGGCTCACCGATCGACTGGGCGGCGACGATGCCGACCGCCTCGCCGACGTCCACCAGCTTGCCGGTGGCCATCGACCGGCCGTAGCAGACCGCGCACACCCCGACGGCCGACTCGCAGGTCAGCACGCTGCGGACCTTGACCTTGGTGACACCCGCGGCGAGCAGCTTCTCGATCGCCGGGTCACCCAGGTCCGAACCACGGGCCAGGATGATGTTGCCGTCCGCGTCGGTGACGTCCTCGGCCGTGTTGCGGGCGTAGACGCTGGTCTCCACGTGCGGGTCACGCAGCAGCGTGCCGTCCGGCAGCCGCTCCGCGATCGGCATCTTGATGCCGCGCTCGGTGCCGCAGTCGGCCTCGCGGACGATGACGTCCTGCGAGACGTCCACCAGACGACGGGTCAGGTAACCGGAGTCGGCGGTCCGCAGCGCGGTGTCGGCCAGACCCTTACGGGCACCGTGGTTGGAGATGAAGTACTCCAGCACGGACAGGCCCTCGCGGAAGTTCGCCTTGATCGGGCGCGGGATGTACTCACCCTTCGGGTTCGACACCAGACCGCGCATACCGGCCAGCTGGACGACCTGGGTCATGTTACCGGCGGCCCCGGACTTCACGATCGTGCTGATCGAGTTGTCCTCCGGGAAGTTCGCCTCCATGGCCTCGGCGACTTCCTCCTTGGCGGCGGTCCAGACCTTGACCAGCTCGGCGTTGCGCTCCTGGTAGGACAGCGCACCGCGGCGGTACCGCTTCTCGACCTGGTCGGCCTTGGCCTCGTAGGCGTCCAGGATCTCGGTCTTGTTCGGCGGCACGACCACGTCGGTGATCGACACGGTCACGCCGGACCGGGTCGCCCAGTAGAAACCGGCGTCCTTCAGCTTGTCCAGCGTCTGGGCCACGGTGACCATCGGGTACCGCTCGGCCAGGTCGTTGACGATCGCGGCCTGCTTCTTCTTCGGCAGCAGGTCGTCGACGAACGGGTAGTCGTCGGGCAGCAGCTCGTTGAACCACACCCGGCCCAGGGTGGTCTCGGCCAGCCACGGCTGACCGGGCTCCCAGCCCTCCGGGGTGTTGTCGCGCGGCGGCACCACGTCCCGCAGCCGGATCTTGACCTTGGCCTGCAGGTCCAGCACACCGCGGTCGTAGGCCATGATCGCCTCGCCGACCGACGAGAACGCCAGGCCCTCGCCCTTGGCGCCGGGCACCTGCTTGGTCAGGTGGTACAGGCCGGTGACCATGTCCAGACGCGGCATCGCCAGCGGCCGACCGGAGGCCGGCGACAGGATGTTGTTGCTGGACAGCATCAGGATGCGGGCCTCGGCCTGGGCCTCGGCCGACAGCGGCAGGTGCACCGCCATCTGGTCACCGTCGAAGTCCGCGTTGAACGCCTCGCAGACCAGCGGGTGCAGCTGGATCGCCTTGCCCTCGACCAGCTGCGGCTCGAATGCCTGGATACCGAGGCGGTGCAGCGTGGGCGCGCGGTTGAGCAGCACCGGGTGCTCGGCGATGACCTCTTCCAGCACGTCCCACACCTGCGGGCGCTGGCGCTCCACCATCCGCTTCGCGGACTTGATGTTCTGCGCGTGGTTGAGGTCGACCAGCCGCTTCATGACGAACGGCTTGAACAGCTCGACCGCCATCTCCTTCGGCAGACCGCACTGGTGCAGCTTCAGCTGCGGGCCGACCACGATGACCGAACGGCCGGAGTAGTCGACGCGCTTACCCAGCAGGTTCTGACGGAAGCGGCCCTGCTTGCCCTTGAGCAGGTCGGACAGCGACTTCAGCGGCCGGTTGCCCGGGCCGGTGACCGGACGCCCGCGACGGCCGTTGTCGAACAGCGCGTCGACGGACTCCTGCAGCATCCGCTTCTCGTTGTTGACGATGATCTCGGGCGCACCGAGGTCGATCAGCCGCTTGAGGCGGTTGTTCCGGTTGATCACCCGGCGGTACAGGTCGTTGAGGTCGGAGGTGGCGAACCGACCACCGTCGAGCTGCACCATCGGCCGCAGGTCCGGCGGGATGACCGGCACGCAGTTGAGCACCATGCCGCTCGGGTCGTTGCCGGTGGCCTGGAAGGCCGCCACGACCTTGAGCCGCTTGAGGGCGCGCAACTTCTTCTGACCCTTGCCGCTGCGGATGATCTCGCGCAGCTGCTCGGCTTCGGCGTTGATGTCGAAGTTGGCCAGCAGGGCCTGGATGGCCTCGGCGCCCATGCCGCCGGTGAAGTACTCGCCGTAGCGGTCGTGCAGCTCCCGGTACAGCACCTCGTCGGCGATCAGCTGGCGGGGCTCCAGCTTGGTGAAGGTCTCCCAGATCTCGTCCAGCTTGTCCAGCTCGCGCTGCGCCCGGTCGCGGATCTGGCGCATCTCACGCTCGCCGCCCTCCTTGACCTTGCGGCGCACGTCGCTCTTGGCGCCCTCGGCCTCGAGCTCGGCCAGGTCGGCCTCGAGCTTCTGGGCCCGGGCCTCCAGGTCGGCGTCGCGCTGGTCGGCGATGCGCTTGCGCTCGACGCTGATCTCGCTCTCCAGCGTCGACAGGTCGTTGTGCCGCATCTCGGTGTTCACCGAGGTGATCACGTAGGCGGCGAAGTAGATGATCTTCTCGAGGTCCTTGGGCGCCAGGTCGAGCAGGTAGCCCAGACGGCTCGGGACACCCTTGAAGTACCAGATGTGGGTCACCGGAGCGGCCAGCTCGATGTGGCCCATCCGCTCGCGGCGCACCTTGGCGCGGGTCACCTCGACGCCGCAGCGCTCACAGATGATGCCCTTGAAGCGAACCCGCTTGTACTTGCCGCAGTAGCACTCCCAGTCGCGGGTCGGGCCGAAGATCTTCTCGCAGAAGAGCCCGTCCTTCTCCGGCTTCAGGGTGCGGTAGTTGATGGTCTCGGGCTTCTTGACCTCGCCGTACGACCACTGGCGGATGTCGTCGGCCGTGGCGAGGCCGATGCGGAGTTCATCGAAGAAGTTGACGTCAAGCACGTCGGGTCTTCTCCCTTGGTCGAGAGGTTCTGCCGCTCCAGCGGCGGCAGCGGTGCCAGGTTGGGTCGGGCGCCGGTCCGCGAGTCGCCCCGCGGACCGGCGGCGAGGTCAGTGCGCGATGTCGTCGACCGACGGCGACTCGTTGCGGGACAGGTTGATGCCGAGGTTGGCCGCGGCGCGCTCCAGGTCCTCGTCCTCGCTGTCGCGCATCTCGATGGCCGCCCCGTCGCTGGAGAGCACCTCGACGTTCAGGCACAGCGACTGGAGCTCCTTCAACAACACCTTGAAGGACTCCGGGATGCCGGGCTCGGGGATGTTCTCGCCCTTGACGATCGCCTCGTAGACCTTGACGCGGCCGACCACGTCGTCGGACTTGATTGTCAACAGCTCCTGCAGCGTGTAGGCGGCGCCGTATGCCTGCATGGCCCAGCACTCCATCTCACCGAAGCGCTGACCACCGAACTGCGCCTTACCACCCAGCGGCTGCTGGGTGATCATCGAGTACGGACCGGTGGACCGGGCGTGGATCTTGTCGTCGACCAGGTGCGACAGCTTGAGGATGTACATGTACCCGACGGCGATCGGGTACGGGTACGGCTCGCCGCTACGGCCGTCGAACAGCTGCGCCTTGCCGTCGCCGCCGACCAGACGCTCACCGTCGCGGTTCGGCTTGGTCGAGGCCAGCAGCCCGGTGATCTCCTCCTCCCGAGCACCGTCGAAGACCGGGCTGGCGGTGTTGGTGCCGGGCTCCACGTCGTAGAGCTCCTCGGGCAGCCGCTTCGCCCAGTCCGGGTTGCCCTCGATGGTCCAGCCCTGCGAGGCGATCCAGCCCAGGTGGGTCTCCAGCACCTGGCCGATGTTCATCCGTCGCGGCACACCGTGGGTGTTCAGGATGATGTCGACCGGGGTGCCGTCGGCCAGGAACGGCATGTCCTCGACAGGCAGGATCTTGCCGATGACGCCCTTGTTGCCGTGGCGGCCGGCGAGCTTGTCGCCGTCCTGGATCTTGCGCTTCTGCGCGACGTAGACCCGCACCAGCTGGTTGACGCCCGGGGGCAGCTCGTCGTCGTCCTCGCGGTTGAACACGCGGACGCCGATGACCTTGCCGGTCTCGCCGTGCGGCACCTTCAGCGAGGTGTCGCGGACCTCGCGGGCCTTCTCGCCGAAGATCGCGCGCAGCAGCCGCTCCTCCGGGGTCAGCTCGGTCTCACCCTTCGGGGTGACCTTGCCGACCAGGATGTCGCCGCCCTGCACCTCGGCGCCGATGCGGATGATGCCGCGCTCGTCGAGGTCGGCCAGCACGTCGTCGGATACGTTCGGAATGTCCCGGGTGATCTCCTCGGCGCCGAGCTTGGTGTCGCGGGCGTCGACCTCGTGCTCCTCGATGTGGATCGAGGTGAGCACGTCGTCCTGCACCAGGCGCTGGGACAGGATGATCGCGTCCTCGTAGTTGTGCCCCTCCCACGGCATGATCGCGACGAGCAGGTTCTTGCCCAGCGCCATCTCGCCGTTCTCGGTGCACGGCCCGTCCGCAATGACCTGCCCGGCCTCGACCCGGTCGCCCTCACTGACGATCGGCTTCTGGTTGATGCAGGTGCCGTGGTTGGACCGGGAGAACTTCTGCAGCCGGTACGAGCGGCGGGTGCCGTCGTCGGCCATCACGGTGATGTAGTCGGCGCACAGCTCCTCGACCACACCGGCCTTCTCGGCGACGATCACGTCGCCGGCGTCGACCGCGGCGCGCAGTTCCATGCCGGTGCCGACCAGCGGGGCCTCGCTGCGCAGCAGCGGCACCGCCTGGCGCTGCATGTTCGCACCCATCAGGGCGCGGTTGGCGTCGTCGTGCTCCAGGAACGGGATCATCGCCGTCGCGGCGGAGACCATCTGCCGCGGCGAGACGTCCATGTAGTCGATCTCGGTCGGCGCGAGCAGCTCGACCTCGCCGCCCTTCCGGCGGCCCAGCACCCGCTCCTCGAGGAAGTTGCCCTCCTCGTCGATCGGGGTGTTGGCCTGCGCCTTGACGTAGCGGTCCTCCTCGTCGGCGGTCAGGTAGTCGATCTGGTCGGTGACCCGGCCGTCGACGACCTTGCGGTACGGCGTCTCGATGAAGCCGAACGGGTTGACCCGCGCGAAGGTCGCCAGCGAGCCGATCAGACCGATGTTCGGGCCTTCCGGCGTCTCGATCGGGCACATCCGGCCGTAGTGCGACGGGTGCACGTCGCGGACCTCCATGCCCGCGCGCTCCCGGGACAGACCACCCGGGCCGAGCGCGTTCAGCCGCCGCTTGTGTGTCAGGCCCGCGAGCGGGTTGGTCTGGTCCATGAACTGCGAGAGCTGCGAGGTGCCGAAGAACTCCCGGATCGCCGCCGTGATCGGGCGGATGTTGATCAGGGTCTGCGGCGTGATCGCCTCGACGTCCTGCGTGGTCATCCGCTCACGGACGACGCGCTCCATGCGGGACAGGCCGACCCGAACCTGGTTCTGGATCAGCTCGCCCACGGTGCGGATGCGCCGGTTGCCGAAGTGGTCGATGTCGTCGACCTCGACCGGCACCGTGGCACCCTCTGCACCGTTCTGCGCCGGCATCTCGGTCTCGCCGGCGTGCAGCCGGACCAGGTACTCGATGGTGGTGACGATGTCGTCCTCGGTGAGGACCCCGGTCTCGTACGGCAGCGCCAGGCCCAGCTTCTTGTTGACCTTGTAGCGGCCGACGCGGGCCAGGTCGTAGCGCTTCTCCTTGAAGAACAGGTTCTCCAGGAGGGTCTGGGCGCTCTCCTTGGTCGGCGGCTCGCCCGGACGCAGCTTGCGGTAGATGTCAAGCAGCGCCTCGTCCGTACCCGCGGTGTGGTCCTTCTCCAGGGTGGCCATCAGGGTCTCGGAGAAGCCGAACCGCTCGCGGATCGCCTCGGCCGTCCAGCCCAGCGCCTTGAGCAGCACGGTGACCGGCTGACGGCGCTTGCGGTCGATGCGGACGCCGACGGTGTCGCGCTTGTCGACGTCGAACTCCAGCCACGCGCCGCGGCTGGGGATGATCTTGACGCTGAAGACGTCCTTGTCCGTGGTCTTGTCGACCGACTGGTCGAAGTAGATACCGGGGGAACGGACGAGCTGGGAGACCACGACCCGCTCGGTGCCGTTGATGATGAACGTCCCCTTGTTCGTCATCATCGGGAAGTCACCCATGAACACCGTCTGGCTCTTGATCTCGCCAGTCTCGTTGTTGGTGAATTCCGCGGTCACGAACAACGGGGCCGCGTAGGTCATGTCCTTGTCCTTGCACTCCTCGACGGAGGCTTTGACCTCGTCGAAGCGCGGGTCGGAGAAGGACAGCGACATCGATCCGGAGAAGTCCTCGATCGGCGAGATCTCGTTGAGGACCTCCTCCAGACCGCCTACCGGGTTCTCCTCGCCGGCGTCGACCCGGCGCTGGAACCAGGCCTCGTCACCGACAAGCCATTCGAAGGACTGGATCTGCAGGTCTAGCAGGTTCGGCACGTCCAGCGGCTCGCGGATGTTCGCGAACGAGACCCGCTTGGGTGCCCCAGGGATCCCCGACGTGAAGTTGGAAGCTGCAGAGACCTTGGTCGCGCGGGAGACTGCCAAGATGCGTCCTTCCGGGACTCTGAACTGGCTACAGCCGCGTCAGTGAAAACCAGTCCGCCAACACAGCTGTCAAGGGTGCAATGGCGCCCGCGATCCGACAGCCCGACGTGTCACCAGGGGTGCCACCAGTCGAGGCAGACGGAAAGAGGGCAGCGCAAAGTAGCAGTCTAGCCGGAACCGCACCAGCTGTCGAGGGGGCCCGCCGATGGCGGCCCTGCCTCGTGTCGACGACCAGAGTGAACCCGAGCGGGCGCGCAGTCAAGAGATCACGCTTCGATCACCCTCGTGGCGCAGGACACGATCACGTCTCGTGACCACCGAGGAGCACGTCGAACCTGGTCAGCGGGCTACTTGCAGGTAACCACGGGACCTCGGAGGAGGTCTACCCAACACCCCACCGAACGGCCCTTGACAGGCACGGCGGCGCCTGCACACCACGTGATGAGCACCTCACCGACCCGCTCCGGGCGGCCACCGCCGGCGCACCGGATCTCACCCGTCGTGCCCGAACCGGCACCGACGGTCACCCAACCCGCGCTGCGGCAACGGGTGATCGCGCACCGTTGAGCGCCGATTCCGGCGAACACGAAGGGTCGCCGATGATCCACCCGGCGCTGCGAAGGCCATTGCGTCACAACGGTCACGCGAGTCAACACTGACCACGGCAGTGCATTTCCGCGCCAGACGTCATTTGCACACAATGCGGATCCACCCGGAACGAAAGCCGCCCCCGGATTCGCACAATTCAGCGGGCCGCACCACGACCCCGCGACGGGCGCAGCGGCGCGGCGCTGACCAGCGAGTAGTAATGGTGGCTGTTTTTCGCGGCGATACGGGCAACGGATCTGCCCGGTCGGCGCAAGTGCCCACCGGGCAGATCTCAGCTCGTGCACGCGGGCTATTCGACGGGGGCATTCGCCGGTAGCGTGATACGACCCACCGCGTCGGTGACGCCGGTGCCCCGCCTCAGCTGGCCACAGGAGACACGACCGATGACAGACGATGCAAGCCGCGCGAACGACCGGTTCCGCGGACTGCAACGTTGGGCAGGAGGACAGGACCGTGGAGGTTCGTCCCGCTCCAGCTGGTTCGTCGAGGAGCCGACGAGCGCCACCGCCGCTCCGGCCGAGCAGGCCGCGGACCCCCGCCGCAGTGCCGAGCAGCGCTACGCCGACGCCATCGCCGCCATGAACAAGATCGTCACCACCCTCGACTTCGGCGACCTGCCCTGGGTGACGGAGGTGTTCCGGGCCACGGCGAGCGTCCTGCACGACAGCGACCCGGCGCGGGCGGGCGTGCTCAACAACCTCGGCAGCGCCGCGCAGCTGAACCACCTGCGCAGCGGCGAGCTGGCCGACCTCGAGGACGCGATCGGCTACTACCGCTCGGCGACCGCGGCGGCCCGCAGCGACGACCATGACCGGGTGCTCTACCGCTGCAACCTCGTGCTGGCGCTCACCGAGTACGCGGCCAAGACCGGCAGCGCGACCGCGGCGGCGGAGAGCGTGGAACTGGCCCGCGAGACCGCGGAGCAGACGCCGCGCCGCGACCAGCGGCGGGCGATGGTGCTGATCCGGCTGGCCAACGCGCTGAAGCTGCACGCGCGGCTGGCCAACGCGCCGGAGTCCGACGACGAGTCGATCGACGTGTTCCGGGAGGCGGCGCGGCTGTCCCCGGCGCGCGAGAGCACCACCTCCGAACTGCTGATCAACCTCGGGGCCGCGCTGCTGCGCCGCTACGAGCGCGACGACTCACCGGACGACCTGGACGAGGGCATCAAGCATCTCGGCGCCGGCGCGGGCGCCCTGCCCGATGGCGAACCCCGCCGGTCCGCGCTGTGCCACCTGGCGAACGCGCTGCGGCTGCGGTTCCGCCGCAACGGCGACCTGACCGACCTGAACTCGGCGATCAGCGAGCTGATCGGGGTGCTCGGGGTGCTCGACACCGGGCACCCGCTGTTGGGCACCGCGATCTGGAACCTGGCCGCCGCCACCGTCGAGCACGTCGACGCCACCGGTGAAGCCGGTCAGCTGCGCCGCGTGCTGCGCCTCATCGGCCCGGCCGTTCGCGCCATGTCCGCCGACGACCCGCAGCGCGCCGCCGCCCTCACCGGCTACGCGACCCTGCTGCGCAGGCACTTCGTGCACGGCGCGGAGGCCGAGGTGCTGGACACCGCGGTCACCGCCGGCGAGGCCGCGGTCGAGGCGGCCGCAGAGACCGATCGCGGCTCGGCGCTGAACTCGCTGGTCGCCACCCTGATCACCCGCTTCGACCACAACGGTGACAGCACCGACCTGGACCGGGCCGCCGAACTCGCGCGGGAGGCCGCCGCCGACGCCGACCCCGCCGCGCGGCACGTGGCGTCGGCGCAGCTGGGCACCATCGCGATGCACCGCTACCGGACCACCGCGCAGACCGGGGAGGTCGAGACGGCGATCGAGCTGTTCGAGCTGGCGCTGTTCTCGATGCCCGCGACCGCGCCCGGCCGCGCGCACGTGGCCATCCAGCTCGGCCGCGCGTTGCAGGCGATGCACCAACGCAGCGGCCGCCGCCGCTACTACCGGTGGGCACGCAAGGTCCTCACCGACGCCGCGGAGCAGCACAACGCCCCCGCCGACCTGCGGCTGCGCGCGGCCAGCCTGTGCGGCCGGATCGCCGCCCAGGCGCACCGGTGGTCCGAGGCGCTGGAGGCGTTCGCCCTCGCCGTGGAGCTGCTGCCGCTGGTCACCCGCGGCAAGCGGGTGGTGGCGTCGCCGACCATGCAGCAGCGCTGGGCGCTGATCGTCGCCGACGCCGCCGCGTGCGCCCTGGAAAACGGCGAGCCGGAACGCGCGGTGGAGCTGCTGGAGCACGGCCGGACGGCGATCCTCGCCGACTTCCTGCCCACCGGCGGCGAGCTGGGCGAACTGCACCGCACCCACCCGGACCTGGCCGACGAGGTGGTGCGGCTGCGGCGGCTGCTGGACCGCCCGGTGGCGGAACCGGGGCTGGGCGAGACCGACGACCGACTGCGACTGGCGGCCACCTGGGACGAGCTCCTCGCCGAGGTGCGGGCGGTGCAGCCCGGGCACCTGCGCCCGACGCCGTTCGCCGAGTTAACCGCTGCCGTGCCGGAGGGCTCGGTGGTGCTGGTCAACCTCAGCCGCTACCGGTCGGACGCACTCGTCGTCATCGGGGGGCGGGTGCTGACGGTGCCGCTGCCCAAGGCGGACCCGGAGCTCGCCGCCGAGCAGGCCGGCGCGATGCTCTCCGCGGCACAGCACGACGACCACGAGGCGATCGCCGACGGCCTCGACTGGGTGTGGCACCGTATCGCCCGGCCGGTGCTGGAGCGCATGGGTTACCTCAGCACACCGGAGCCGGGTTCCCGCTGGCCGCGCATGTGGTGGAGTGCCGTGGGCGCGACGGCGTTCCTGCCGGTGCACGCTGCCACCGCGAAGACCGGCGAGTGCGCGCTGGACCACGTCGTGTCGTCCTACACGCCGACGCTGGGGTGCCTGCTGCGCGCCGGGCAGCGACCGGTGCCGGAGAGCGGCACCGCGCTGGTCGCCGCGGGTTCGGCCAAGCAGGTGGCGATGGAGCTGCCGCCGCAGAACCAGGTGCTGGCCCAGTACTGGCCGTCCGCCGAGATCGTGTCGGTGGAGCACACGAGCGCCGCCGAGGTACTGCGCATGCTGCCGAAGCACCCGTGGCTGCACGTGTGCGAGCCGAGCTCGCAGTTCCCGGCGCAACCGGCGGCGGGGCTGTTACTGGACCGCGAGGCGCCGCAGCGCCCGCTGGGGCTGGTCGAGATCGGCCAGGTGCCGCTGGACCGGGCGGAGTTCTGCTACGTCGGCCAGTGCGCGACGGCCGCCGACCCGCCGTCCGCGGCGGCGGTGTCGCTGCCCGGGGCACTGAACTTCGCCGGGTTCACGCACGTCCTCGGCACCCTGTGGGAGGTCGACGAGGACAGCGCCGTCCAGGTGCACGCCGACGTCTACGACGAGTTGTTCGGCGGCGAGGCGGACGAGACCGACCGCGCGGCCTACGCGCTGCACAACGCTGCCCGCCGGCTGCGTGAGCACTACCCGCAGGAGCATGGCGTCTGGTCCGCCCACGTGCACGTGGGGCCGTGATCAGTGCCTTCCGGTGAGCCGGGGGTCAGCGGAGGATGATCTGGGAGATCTTCCACCTGCCGCCCTGCTTCTCCGCGGTGACCGACAGCTGGGCCGGGCCCGTGTTCGTCTCGCCCGTGGTGGCTCGCAGCGCGTGCTGGTCGACGAACAGCAGGACCTCCGCGCGGTCGCCCTGCAGGCGGGTGACCGCGCTGTTGTTCACCGTGGTGGTAACGATCAGCTGCTGCTGCGGAGCCTGCTGCTTGACCACCGCGAACAGCTCGTCGTAGCGCTGCACCGCCGGGCCGATGAGCAGCTCCCGGGCGGCGTTCTCGGTCTTGGCCGTGTTGGTGAAGTCGTAGGAGAACAGCGTCTCCACCGCGTCGGTGATCTGGCCGTTGACCTCGCTGGTCACCCCGGCCGACACCAGCGCCTCGTTGGCGGCCGGGCCGGTGTAGCGGGTGAAGTACGCCTCGGCGCCAAACCAGACCGCCAGCAGGGTCAGGATCACCGACGCGACCAGCAGCCCCCACGGCGAGCCCTGCCGCACCGGCTCCGCGTCGCCCGCCCGCTGCTCCGCGAGCGCCACCGCAGGGCTCTGCGCCGCCGCACCGGACTCCCACGCCGCAACGCCCGCACCAGCGCCCGGTCCCACAACGCCGGGCACGGGTGCCGTCTGCTCGCCGGACGGCTCCTCCGCCGCGGACTCGTCCGACGGACCGCCGGCCTCGTCCGACGGACCGCCGGCGACGTCACCCGCCGCGTCGGGCTGGGCGGCGACGTCGTCCGCCGCGGCACCACCGCCGGCAGTCGGCACACCGTTGCCACCCGCCGCGTCGGGCTGGGCGGCTCGCGGGCGTGTGCCGGTGCGGTTCTCCCGGTTGCGCAGGCCGGCGACCTTCGGGCGCCGGGTCGGGGTCGGGCGGCCGGGGCGTCGGTTGCGGGGCATCGGCTGCACTCCTCATGTTGCGTGCGGGGTTTCGGCGGTCAGCCGACCGGGACGGTGCCCAGGCCGCTGAGCTTCCAGACCTCGCCCTCGCGGGTGAGCTCGGCCTGGTAGCGGTCCTGCTTGGTGACCGGTTGCTGGCCCTCGATGGTCACCGTCAGCTGCACGACCGCGATCATCCGCGCCTTGCCGACCTGCTCGTCGAGCTCGACGATCCCGGCGTCGAGGATCTTCGCGGTGGTCTTGCTCCGCGCCTGCTGGATCTGGGTGCGGTAGTCCTGGCGTCCCTTCCGGACCTCCTCGCGCAGCGGACCGGTCGAGCTGTCCTCCCAGCGCTGCAGGCCGTGGTCCACGTCCTGGTAGTCCAGGGTGTTGAAGTTGATGATCGCGGTCTGGCCGTCGCGCAGCGCGTCGTCGCGCACCTCGGCGCGGGCGGTCGAGGAGCTGGTGGCGGCCAGCGCCCAGGCGGCACCGGTGACCAGGCACGCCGCCAGGCTCACCGCGAAGAGCACCCACGCCCAGGGCGGGCGCCGCGGGGCCGTGGAAGCGGACATCGTCGGCTCCTCTCCTATCCGGGGGCGTTCTGTGCACCGCGCACCGAGGTGTCGCTGCCTCGGGGTTCCGCGCAGCGAGCCTGGGTGTTCAGCGGTATCGGGGTGAGGTCGGTGCCGTCGCGGCGCGGGGTCCCCTCGTAACCGCGGGTGCACGGCAACGGGTCGAAGACGTTGAGCACCAGGCCGAAGTGGGCGGTGCCGTCTCCTGGCACGACCGTGTTGCTCGCGGTCACGATCGCCGGGTACAGCACCATGATCTGCTCCAGGCCGTCGGTGCGCCTGGCCAGCACCTGCGAGGTGGTGGTCAGGTTCGCCAGCAGCGGACCGAGCTGCTGGTTCTCCTGCAGGAACGCGCTGACCTGCCGGGCCGCCGACGGGGCCCGCTCGAGCACCGCGCGCAGGTCGTCGTCGGAGCGCTTCAGCTGCTCGGACAGCGCCCGCAGGTCCCGGCTGAACGACCTGATCGCCGAGCCCTGCTCGTTCTGGGTGGCCAGCACGGCCTTGCCGTCGGCGAGCAACTGCACGGTCTGCGGCAGGTGCTGCTGGGCCGCGGCGGTGAACTCACGGCTGGTGTCCAGGATGGTCTGCAGGTGACCGCCGTTGTCGCGGAACGCGGTGCCGAGTTCGCTGACCACGGTGCGCAGGGAGTCCTCCGGCACCGACCTGGCGAATTCGTCCAGGCTGGTCATCAGCGTCTCCACCGGCAACGGGGTGGTCGCCGACTGCTGGCTGATCACCGACCCGTCCTGCAGGTACGGGCCGTCGTTGCTGCGCGGCCGCAGGTCGACGTACTGCTCGCCGACGGCGGAGCGGTTGGTCACCACGGCCTCCACGTCGGCCGGGATTCGCGGCGCGCTGGAGTCGATGTCCAGCGGCACCTCGACCCCGCGGTCGGTCAGCCGGATGGTGCCGACCCGACCGACCGGCACGCCGCGGTAGGTGACCTCGGCGTTGTCGAAGATGCCGCCGGTGTTGGCCAGCTGCAGGGTGACCACGTAGCCGCGCGGACCGAACAGCCGGTCCAGCCCCGCGTAGCGGGCTCCGGCGTAGCTGACGCCGACCAGCGCGATCACCACGAACGCGAGGATCTGCAGGCGGACTCGGCGGGTGAGCATCAGCGGCCACCTCCCAGCAGCGAGCCGAGCAGGCCAGGGGAGCCCTGCTCCGCGGCCGGGGGTTCGGGGGTCCGCTGCGGCGGCGACAGCGGCAGCGGGATCGAGGGTTGCGAGCCGGGCAGCGGGACCAACGGCTGGCGGCTGCGGCCGATGTTCTGCAGCACATGGGTGAGGTTGAGGTCCACGGTGGCGTAGAGGTTGGTGTAGTCGCTGCCGCCGATGCCGTCCACGGCGTTGTCCGGGAACGGGAAGCTGACCAGCACCTCCAGCGACTTCGGCAGGCTCTCCCCGGCAGCGGCCAGTTGGCGGAGCGTGGGGGCGAGCTGGTCGAGGTTGTGCACCAGGTCGTCGCGGGAGCGGGTGACCACGTCGGTGGCGACGCCGGACAGCTTGTCCAGCGCCTGCAGCATGGTCACCAGCTGGGTGCGCTGCTCGTTGAGCACCCGCAGGCCCGGTCCGAGGTCACGCAGCGCGGTGTCGATGCTGCCGCGCTGCGCGTTGAGGCTGGCGCTGAGCCGGTTGATGCTGTCCAGGGCGCGGGTGATGTCGTCGCGCTGGGCGTCCAGGTCGCTGACGAGTTGGTCCAGATTGGACAGCAGGCCGCGCACATCGGACTCGCGGCCCTCCAGTGCGGCGTTGAGCTCCTTGGTGATGTTGTGCAGCTGGGCCACACCGCCGCCGTTGAGCAGCATGGACAGCGCGCCAAGGACCTCCTCGACCTCGGGGTTGCGGCCGGTGCGCTCGATGCCGATCAGGTCGCCGTCGGCGAGCCGCCCCACCGGCTGCTGCGGCGCGGGTGGACCCGCGAGCTCCACGTACTTCTCGCCGAGCAGGCTGGACTGCCGCAGCCGCGCGGTGGCGTTGGCCGGGAGCGTGACGTCGCCGTTGACGAGCACGGTCACCTCGGCCTGCCAGGAGTCGGGGGCGAGCTGGATGGTCGTCACCCGCCCGACCGGCACGTTGTTGACCCGCACGCCCGCGTTGGGCACCAGGTCCAGCACGTCGGCGAACCGCACCTTCACCTCGTACGGGTTGCTGCCCACGTCGGCGCCGCCGGGCAACGGCATGTCGTAGACGCCGCGCGAGCTGCACCCGGCCAGCACGACCAGCGCGGCCACCAGCACGGCACCCACCCGCACCCGGCCGTGGGCCGCCCGGGTGTTGCCGCCTTGCTTCCGTAATCGCACCAGCTTCACCGCACACCTCCCGCGGGTTGGGTGCTGCCGGACAGGGGCAGCGGCAGCGGCGGGAGCGTGCCGTGCTGCACGGAGTTGAGGGTCTCCGCGAGGGTCGGCAGCTGCACCACGCCGTCGAGGACCGGTTGCAGCGCGGCGCAGGCGTCTCTGATGTCCTTCGGCACGTCCGCCGGGCTGTGCTGCTGGAGCAGCTTGCACACCGCCACCACGGGCGGCTGGTTCAGCTCGTTGATGTCCGCGCGGGTGTCGAGGGTGCCGGATGCGCCGTTGTAGGCGTTGTTGAGGTTGCTCAGCGCCAGCGGCGCGTTGCGCAGCGACTCACTCAACGCCGCCTTCTGCCGCACCAGCACGGTCGCCACCGAGTTCAGCTGGTCCACATTGGACTTCAGCAGTTCCCGGTTGTCCCGCACGAACGCCTCCACCCTGCCGAGGGCCACCGCGAGCTCGGCCATGGCCGCGCTCATGTCCTCGCGCTCCCCGGCCAGAAACGAGCTGACCTGCTGCATCTGGGTGGTGAACCGGCGCACCTGGTCGTCGTTGCGCGCCAGCATGGTGGTGAACTTCTGCAGGTTGTCCACGGTGGCGAACAGCTGGTCGCTGGTGCCGGACAGCGTGGTCCCCACCTCGCCGAGGTTGCGGATCGTCTCCGCCAGGGTCTGCCCGTTGCCGTCGAGGTTCGCGGCCCCGGTGTTGAGCAGGTCGGTCAGCGCCCCGTCGGCGTTGGCGCCGCCGGGCCCCAGCGCCCGGGTGAGCTCGTCGAGGCTGCGGTAGATCTGGTCCAGCTCCACTGGGATCGCGGTGCGCTCGTGCGGGATCACCGCGCCGTCGCCGAGCACCGGTCCGCCCCGGTAGACCGGGGTGAGCTGCACGTACCGATCGCTGACCACGCTGGGCGCGACGGCCACCGCGCCCGCGTCGGCGGGCACCTGGACGTCCCGGTCCAGGCTCATCTCGACCCGCACCAGCGTGCCCTGCGGCACCACCGCGTCGACGGTGCCGACCGGGACGCCGAGGATCCGGACGTCCCCGCCGGGATAGATGCCCACGGCGGCGGTGAAGTAGGCGGTGATCCGCCGCTCGGTGGCGCCGAAGAACGACCACCACACCGCCACGGTGGCGACGAGCACGAGCACCACCGCGACCGACAGCGCACGCACGGGTTTCGCGCTGGTCATGGCTGGCAGCCCTTCTGGTTGATCGGTCCGATGGCGGGCGGCAGCAGGCCGCAGATGTAGGTGTCGAACCAGCGGCCGTTGCCCAGCACGTTGGCGAACAGCCGGGTGAACGGGGCGAACATCTCCAGGCTGCGGTTCAGGTTGTCCTGGTTGCGCTGCAGCATCTTGGTGACCCGGTCCAGCTGCTGCAGCGTCGGCCCGATCTGCGCGGCGTTGTCGTCGACCAGGCCGGACAGCTGCGCGGACAGCTCGCGGGTGCCGTCCAGCAACGCGCTGATCGAGTCGCGGCGGGCGCGGATCTCCTGCAGCAGCAGGTTGCCGTCGGCCAGCAGCTTCTCGAACTCGGCGTTGCGGTCCGCGACGGTTCTGGACACCCGCGCGGTGTTGTCCAGCAGCTGCTCCAGCTGCTCGTCGCGGGCGGAGATCGTCTGCGACAACCGGGACAGGCCGTCGAGGGCCCCGCTGACCTCGTCGGAGGTTGCGCCGAAGGTGTCCGACAGGGTGCGGAAGCTCTGCGCCAGCTGCCGCGTGTCGATCCTGTCCACCGTGGTCGACAGGTCGCTGAACGCCTCGATCACGTCGTAGGGCGACATGGTGCGCTGCACCGGGATCGGCTCGGACGGCGACAGCTCCCGGCTGCCCTGCGGGTCCAGCGCCAGGTACTTCTGCCCGAGCAGCGTCTTGATCTTGATCGCGGCGGTGGTGCGGTCGCCGAGCCACGCGTCGCCGACGCGGAAGCTGACCTCCACGTGGTCGCCGACCAGCTCCACGTCGGTGACGGTGCCGACCTTCACCCCGGCGATGCGCACCTCGTTGTCCGGCCGCAGCCCGGCCGCCTCGGTGAAGTGCGCCGTGTAGGTGGTGCCGCCGATCAGCGGCAGGCGCTCGATGTTCAGCGCGAGCAGGAGGACCAGCACCAGCGCCAGCAGGCCGACGATGCCGATCCGGAGCGGGTCGCGCTGCGAGAATGGGGTCATCGCTGGCACCTCGGCTGGGTCACCGGCTGCAGCGGCAGCGGCAGGCTGATGGTGCCGACGCCGACCGTGCCGGACGCCTTGCACAGGTAGAAGTTGAACCACGAGCCGTGGCTCGCGGTGCGGCCGATCGTCTCGAGCTTGCCGGGCATGGTGCGCAGCACCTGCTCGGTGAGCGCCTCGTGGCCGTTGAGGTTCTGCGACAGCGCCCCCAGCGCGGCGATGTCCTGCCGCAACCCCGGCCGCGCCTCGGTGAGCAGGCCCGCGGTGGTGGTGGTCAGCCCGTCCATCGCGGTGAGCGCGTCGCCGATCGCGTCCCGGTCCGCGGCCAGCCCGGACACCACCTGCTGCAGCTGGCCGATCAGCTCGGACAGCTGCTGGTCGCGGGCGTTGACCGTGCCCAGCACACCGTTGAGGTTGTCGATGACCTGCCCGATCACCTCGTCCCGCGAGGCGATGGTGGAGGTCAGCGACGCGGTGTGGGCCAGCAGGCTCTCCACCGTGCCGCCCTCGCCCTGCAGCACCTGGATGATCTCGTAGGACAGCTTGTTGACGTCCTCCGGCGACAGCGCCTGGAACAACGGCTTGAACCCGCCGAGCAGCACGGTGAGATCCAGCGCCGGACGGGTGCGCTCCAGCGGGATCAGCCCGCCTGGCGGCAGCTCGCCACCGGCGTCACCAGGACCCTGCTCCAGCGCGATGTAGCGCTGGCCGACCAGGTTGCGGTACCTGATCGTGGCGGTCACGGTGGCGGGCAGCCGCCGGTCGGCGACGTTGAACCGCACCTCGGCGATGCGCCGGTCGACCACCTCGATGCTCTCCACCTCGCCGACCTTCACCCCGGCGATCCGCACCTCGTCGCCCACGTTGAGGTTGGTGACGTCGGTGAAGCGCGCGGTGTAGGACTCCGCCGCGCGCAGGTCCCGGTTGGCGATGGTCATCGCCAGCAGCCCGGTGGCCAGCACCGTGACCACCACGAAGATCAGGAACTTGACCAGCGGTCCGGTGATGCTGCGTCCGTTCACCGATAGCTCACCTCCGCTCCGCGCAGCACGGGCCCGACCAGCAGCGAACCCCAGTCCGGCACGTCACCGGCCGACCGGCCCAGCGCTGGAGCCAGCAGCACCGACACCAGGTCCCGTTCCGCCGGGGAGTTCGCCCAGGTGGCCGACACCGACTGCGGCGCGGTGCTCGCGGGCGGGGTCAGGCCGCCGGCCGGGCGGGACGCGGGAGGCGGCACCGAGCCGTCCTTGAACGGCCCGTCCGGCGGGTACTCCGGCACCGGGTCGGGCAGCGGGTCGACGTCGTAGCAGCGAGGCCCGCGCTTGTCGGCGAACTCCGGCTCGTCCTGGCCCGGCACGTACCTGCCGCGGTGCGGGGTGATCTCCAGGGTGATGTGCAGCCCCGGTTCGGGCGTGCCCTCGCCGAACGCCCTGCGGATGCGGGGCACGAACTCGGCCATCTCCCGCAGGAAGCACGGGTACTCGGGCGCGTACTTGGCCAGCACGTCCAGCGTCGGCCGCTGCGCCTCGCCGAGCTGGATGATGTTCTGCCGGTTGTTCTGCAGGAACATGGTGAGGTCACCAGATGTGGTGGTCAGCTGCCCGGTGAGGGCGGTCAGGTTCTGCCGCTGCTCGACGAGGGTGCGGGCGGTGGTGCTGAGGTTGTCCAGCGCCTCGATCACGTCCGGCGCGGCCTGCTCGTAGGTCTGCGCGACGCCGACCAGCTCCCGCAGGTTCTCCCGCAGGTCCGGCACGGACGGGTTGATGCCGTCCAGGTAGGTGTTGAGCTGCGACAGCGTCTCGCCCAGCGGCTTGCCGCGCCCGGCCAGCGCCTGGTCCAGCGCGTTGAGCGTGACCGCCAGGTCGTCGGGGTGCACGGCCTGCAGCACCGGCATCGTGTCGGCCAGCACCTGCTCCAGCTCGATGCCCGCGCGGGTACGGTCCTGCTCGATGACCGCGCCGGAGGTCAACGTGTCGGCCGCGGCCTGCTCGGGCAGCTCCAGCGACACGTAGCGTTCACCGAACAGCGTCCGCGGCAGCAGCCGCGCCGAGACGTTCGACGGCAGCTCCTTCGCGCGCTCCGGGTCCAGCGCCAGGTACAGCTCCGCACCGTCCCCTGTGGACTTCACGCTCACCACGCGGCCGACGACCATGCCCCGGACCTTCACGTCCGACTCCGGCAGCAGCTGGTTGCCGGTGGACGCGGCCCGGAGCACCACGTCCACGCTGGGGGTGAACTTCTTCTGGTAGACCGCCACCGTCAGGCTGACGAACAGCGCCATGCACAGCAGGAACGCCAGGCCCAGCGCCCGACGCCGCAGGACCTGAGGCGTCATGAGCGGCAATGTCCACACCTCCCGCGCAGAAAAGCCGACCGGGTGCGGGTGTCCCGCACGGACGCTCGGGTGCGGGTGTCCCGCACGGACGCTGTCAACGAACTCCGGGTACTCATCCGGTGATCCGAACCGTCGTCGTGGTGCCCCAGATCGCGAGGCTGAGGAAGAAGTCGAGCAGCGCCGTGGTCACGATCGCGGTCCGCACCGCGCGGCCCACCGCGACGCCGACCCCGGCCGGACCGCCGCTGGCGCGGTAGCCGTAGTAGCAGTGCGTCATGATCACCACCACGCTGAACACCAGCACCTTCCCGAAGGACCACAGCACGTCCTCGGGCGGCAGGAACAGGGTGAAGTAGTGGTCGTAGGTGCCCGCCGACTGGCCGTAGACGTAGATCGTGACCGCGCGGGCGGCGATGTAGGAGGTCAGCAGCCCCAGCACGTACAGCGGGATCACCGCAATGAACCCGGCCACCACCCGGGTGGTCACCAGGTACGGCAGGCTCGGCACGCCCATGACCTCCAGGGCGTCGATCTCATCGGAGATCCGCATCGCGCCGAGCTGCGCGGTGAAACCCGACCCGACCGTCGCCGACAGCGCCAACCCGGCCACCAGCGGGGCGATCTCGCGGGTGTTGAAGTAGGCCGAGACGAAGCCGGCGAACGCCGAGGTGCCCAGCTGGTCGAGCGCGGCGTAGCCCTGCAACCCGACGACGGTGCCGGTGAACAGGGTCAGGCCGATCATCACGCCGACCGTGCCGCCGATCACCGCCAGCGCCCCGCTGCCGAAGCTGACCTCGGCCAGCAGCCGCAGCGTCTCCTTGGCGTAGCGGGTGACGGCCTTCGGGATCCACGCCAGCGACCGCAGGTAGAACGACATCTGGTCGCCGAGGTCGTCCAGCAGCTGCAGCGGCCGCCTGGCCGCGCGCCTGGCACGCTCCGAGAGGGCAACCGGCATGTCGTCACATCCCCTTCGGCGGCACGAGCTGCAGGTACAGCGTGGTCAGGATGAAGTTCGCCGCGAACAGCAGCAGGAAGGTGATCACCACCGACTGGTTCACCGCGTCCCCGACGCCCTTTGGCCCCGGCGGCGGGTTCAACCCGCGGTAGGCGGCGACGACCCCGGCCAGGAAGCCGAAGATCAGCGCCTTCAGCTCGCTGATCCACAAATCCGGCAGCTGCGCCAGGGCGTTGAAGCTCGCCATGTAGGCCCCGGGCGTCCCGCCCTGCATGATCACGTTGAAGGTGTAGCCGCCCATCACGCCGACCACGCTGACCATGCCGTTGAGCAGCAACGCCACCAGCATCGCGGCCAGCACCCGCGGTACCACCAGCCGCTGGATCGGCGAGACGCCCAGCACCTCCATCGCGTCGATCTCGTCGCGGATCTTGCGGGAGCCCAGGTCGGCGCAGATCGCCGAACCACCGGCCCCGGCGATCAGCAGCGCGGTGACGATGGGGCTGGCCTGCTGGATGATCGCCAGCACGCTGGCCGCGCCGGTGAACGACTGCGCACCGATCTGCCGGGTCAGCGACCCCAGCTGCAACGCGATGACCGCGCCGAACGGGATCGACACCAGCGCCGTCGGCAGGATCGTCACGCTGGCGACGAACCAGCACTGCTGGATGAACTCGCGGACCTGGAACGGACGGCTGGGCATCGCACGCACCACGTCCAGCGCCAGCGCGAACAGGCGGCCGGTCTCGCGTAGCCCGGCCGCGCCCGGGAACCGCACCTGGGACGGAGCGCTCACCGCGCACCCCGCTTGCGACCGAACCACCGCCGACGGGACGTCTCGGCGGGCTCCTCGACGATCGGGTCGGGTTGACGTGGCCGCGGTGTCGGGCGCATCTGCGGCGGCACCTCGGCCACGGGAACCCGCTGGGGCACCGGCTCGGTGGGCCACGCCCCGGTGGCCGGGGCGGCGAAGCCGTACAACGCCAGCTCGTCGGGCGTCAGCGTCTTGAGGATCTCCCGCTGCGCGGCCGGGGCCAGGTTCCGCAGCGAGCGCAGCACGCGGTCCTTGCGCCGCCGCACCGCGGCCCGCTCCGGCAACCCCGGTGACACGTCCAGCTGCGGCACGATCTGCGGCACGCCCACCTCGTGGTCGCGCAGCTGCGCGAGCTCGGCGGCGGCCTGCGCGGCGTCCTTCTCCTCGCTCATGCCGATCGGCCCCTGGCGGCGGCCGTTGAGGAACTGCTCCACCACCGGCTCGGTCGAGGTCAGCAGCACCTCCCGCGGCCCGAACATCACCAGGTTGCGGCGGAACAGCATGCCGATGTTGTCCGGCACCGTCCGCGCCGTGTTGATGTCGTGCGTGACGATCAGGAAAGTCGCGTCGATCTGCGCATTGAGATCGACGATCAACTGGTTCAGATACGCCGTGCGCACCGGATCGAGACCGGAATCCGGTTCGTCGAACAGAATGATCTCGGGGTCCAGCACCAGCGCGCGGGCCAGTCCGGCCCGCTTGCGCATACCGCCGGAAATCTCACCGGGCAGTTTCTCCTCCGCGCCGAGGAGACCGACCATCTCCATCTTCTCGAGCACAATCTCGCGGATCTGCGACTCGCTCTTGCGGGTGTGCTCGCGAAGCGGGAACGCGATGTTGTCAAAGAGATTCATCGAACCGAACAGCGCGCCGTCCTGGAACAGCACGCCGAACAGCTTGCGGATCTCGTAGAGCTGGCGCTCCGAACAGGTGCAGATGTCCACGCCGTTGATCACGACCCTGCCCTGCTCGGGCTTGAGCAGCCCCACCAGCGACTTGAGGAACACCGACTTGCCGGTGCCCGACGGTCCCAGCAGCACGCTGATCTCGCCGGGCGGAAGCGTCAGGGTGACATCCCGCCAGATGGTCTGCGCGCCGAAGGACTTCGACAGCCCGTCGACGACCACCTCGACGCCCATCCGAACCTCCGCGTTCGTGGGTCTCACCTGCCGGGGGCGCACCCCGGGAAGGCACTCTGGCACATGTGACGCGCCTAACGAAGGTCAGCGGCGTCACACCTGTGCAACGAGCCCGTCGCGTCGCGGTTACTCACCAGTTCACTGGGGATTTCGGGGCCACCAGATTTGTCCGGAAGAAGCATTTCCCTTTTCCGCGCAACACAAAGGGCGGGCTCCCGCGACCGCGGGTGCCCGCCCTGTGACGGTGAGTCAGGAGCTCACTTGAGGGTGACCTTGGCGCCGGCGTCCTCCAGCTTGCCCTTGGCCTCGTTGGCCTTCTCCTTGTCGACCTTCTCCAGGACGACCTTCGGAGCGCCCTCGACCAGCTCCTTGGCCTCCTTCAGGCCCAGCCCGGAGACCAGCTCGCGGACGACCTTGATGACCTGGATCTTCTTGTCACCGGCGCTGTCCAGGACGACGTCGAACTCGTCCTGCTCCTCGGCGGCCGGGGCGGCGGCACCGGCAGCCGGGGCGGCCACGGCGGCAACCGGGGCGGCGGCGGTGACGTCGAAGGTCTCCTCGAACTGCTTCACGAACTCCGACAGCTCCAGGAGGGTCATCTCCTTGAAGACTTCCAGCAGCTCTTCGTTGCTCAGCTTCGCCACGGCGGCGTTCCTTTCCGTTCAGTACCCGGACCCGGCAGGCGTCCGGGAGGGGAGTTCCTGCGACCGAATTCCGAATCCGCGCGGACTCAGGACTCGGATTCGCTGCCCTTCTTCTCCTGGAGGGCAGCAGCCAGTCGAGCCACCTGGGACGCCGGCGCCTGGAACAGCGCGGCGGCCTGGCTCAGCTTGGCCTTCATGGCCCCGGCCAGCTTGCCGAGGGTGACCTCGCGCGAGTCGAGGTCGGCGATGGCCTCGACCTCGGACACGGACAGCGGACGGCCGTCCATGTACCCGCCCTTGATCACCAGGGCCTTGTTGTCCTTGGCGAACTCACGCAGGGCCTTGGCCGCGTCAACGGGCTCGCCCTCAACGAAGGCGATCGCGGTCGGGCCGACGAACAGATCGTCAAGCCCTTCGACTCCCGACTGCTCGGCAGCACGCTTGACCAGCGTGTTCTTCGCGACACGGTACGTGGTGCCCGCACCGAGGGCACGGCGCAGCTCGGACAGCTGCGCCATGGACAGCCCGCGGTACTCGGTCACGACCGCAGCGGTCGCGGTGCTGAACCGATCCGCGAGCTCGGTGACCGCATCGACCTTGTCGGGCTTCGCCATGTCGCCTCCTCTCTATCTCCGACTGAGAGCCGCATCCAGTCGGTCCTGAGACGACAAAACGCCCCGGCGCAGCAAGCACGGGGCGTGAAGATCATGGGCGCGCTGAGCACGCACGAACTGCCTCGTCCCTCCTGCGCGGGCCGCCCGCATCTCACGGGACCTTAGTTCTCCGGGCCCTCGCGGACGCGGAGAAGACCAGCGGTCTTGGGTGGAACCTCATTCAGCGTACGCGACGCCGTCCAGCGCGTTCCAGCGCCCCCCGGATTCCGGCCGGATCATCCCTCGTGACCCCGCTGGTACGGGCGGGCATCATGTGGGACGTGGCCGATCATGAGGAGTCGCCCGAGCACGGCGGGCAGCGCCGCCGCGACGCGGAGGCCGAACCGAACCTGCCCGCGAACCGAGACGTCGTCGACGCCGAGGTGGTCAGCAGCGAGGTGACCGCGGCGGCCCCCCGGCCGACCGCTGACGACGAGGAGTACCGCCAGTACCAGCAGTTCCTGGAGTTCCAGCGGTTCAAGGAATGGCAGCGGGCGCAGGGCGGCGGCAACGTCGCGGCCTCTCCCCCACCGGCCCCGGCCCCACCGGCCCCGGCCCCGAAGAAGCCGGCCTGGAAACGAGCTCTCGGCCTGCTGCGCTACAAGCTGGTCCGTCGCCTCATCTACCTCCTGTTCGCCGTCCTGCTGGCGATGTACCTGTTCAACGCCCTGGTCAACAGCTTCTTCGGCGGCAGCGGCGGCTCCGGCGGCACCGGCACCGGCACGGGTGCCCTCGACGCGACGCCGATGAAGGCGACGACTCCGCAGGACGCGGTACTCGACGTCTACAACCTGCTCCGCGGGGACGATCCGGCAGCCGCGTGCGCCTACTTCGACACCGCCGGCCGCAGCTACTTCGCGGCCGCGCACCAGGCCCCGGACTGCGCCACCGCCGCCCAGCAGCTGCACGCCCGGATCACCGATCGCAACGCCTACGCGAACCCGAGGTTGGGCGAGAACGCGGTGTACGGCGACCTGAGCCAACCCCAGGTCCTGGTGCTGCACTGCCGGGTGCAGGTCGCGGGCGGCCCGCAGCTGGGCACCTTCAAGCTCACCCGCCAACCCGACGGCGGCTGGGCCATCACCGGCTACGGCTTCCGCACCTCCAGCTGCAGCTGACCCGACCGACGCAGGTTTCCAGGTTCGATGCTTTAAACCTGGGCGCTCGTTTCTTGGTGGGGGTTCGCGCTGACGGCTGGTGCCGCAGAACGCACGAAGGGCGGGCCCGACCACTGGGGTCGGCCCGCCCTCGTGGCGAGTGGTGAAAGCCCCGTCAGGCGGAGGCCCGCAGCCCGCTGGTGATGTTCGGGTCCACCGGGATGCCCGGGCCCATCGTGGTGGTGAAGGTGACCTTCTTCAGGTACTTGCCCTTCGACGCCGCCGGCTTGGCACGCAGGATCTCGTCCAGGGCCGCCGCGTAGTTCTCCACCAGCTTGTCGGTGTCGAACGACACCTTGCCGATGACGATGTGCAGGTTGGCCTGCTTGTCGATCTTGAAGTTGATCTTACCGCCCTTGATGTCCGCGACCGCCTTGGCGACGTTCGGGGTGACGGTGCCGGTCTTCGGGTTCGGCATCAGGCCGCGCGGACCGAGGATCCGCGCGATCTTGCCGACCTTGGCCATCTGGTCCGGGGTGGCGATCGCCGCGTCGAAATCGAGCCAGCCGCCCTGAATGCGCTCGATCAGGTCCTCGGAACCCACCGCGTCCGCTCCGGCGGCCTCGGCCTCGCTGGCCTTGTCGCCGACGGCGAACACGATGACGCGGGCAGTCTTACCAGTGCCGTGCGGCAGGTTCACGGTGCCGCGGACCATCTGGTCTGCCTTGCGGGGGTCGACGCCCAACCGCATGGCCACCTCGACGGTGGCGTCCATCTTGACCTTGGCGGTCTTCTTGGCCAGCTCGGCGGCTTCCGCCGGCGCGTACAGCCGCGTCCGGTCGATCAGCTCGGCCGCCTGCTGGTATGCCTTGCTGCGCTTTGCCATGTCTGTCCCTGTTCGTCAGGTGGATCAGTTGTGGTTGGTCGGGCTGCGCTGGAGCCCTCCCACGGTGCGTCGCGGCTCGGCCGCGCGCGGTCAGCCCTCGACGGTCAGGCCCATCGACCGGGCGGTACCGGCGATGATCTTGGCGGCCTGGTCGATGTCGTTGGCGTTGAGGTCGGCCATCTTGGTCTGCGCGATCTCGCGGACCTGGTCCATGGAGACCTTGCCGACCTTGGTCTTGTGCGGCTCGCCGCTGCCCTTCTGCACACCGGCGGCCTTGAGCAGCAGCTTCGCGGCCGGCGGGGTCTTCAACTTGAAGTCGAAGGAGCGGTCCTCGTACACGGAGATCTCGACCGGCACCACGTTGCCGCGCTGGCTCTCCGTGGCGGCGTTGTATGCCTTGCAGAACTCCATGATGTTGACGCCGTGCTGACCCAGCGCCGGACCGACCGGCGGAGCCGGGTTGGCCTGGCCCGCCTGGATCTGCAGCTTGATGATCGCTGCCAGCTTCTTCTTCTTGGGCGGCATGTTTGCTTCCTGTGTCTTCGCTATCCGGTTGCCCGGCCCCGCCTGCTGGCGGGACCGAATCTGGCGAGACCACGACAAACGGTGGCATCGCCCGCTCCTGCGCGCGGCTCCTGCCAGATCCGCGCGCAGCCGACGCGCTCCCGAGGCGGGAGGGCGGTCAGATCTTGGAAACCTGGTTGAACGACAGCTCAACCGGCGTTTCGCGGCCGAAGATCGACACCAGCACCTTGAGCTTCTGGGCGTCCGGGTTGACCTCGCTGATGGTCGCGGGCAGCGTCGCGAACGGCCCGTCCATGACGGTGACGGACTCGCCCACCTCGAAGTCGACCTCCACCGCAGGCTTCGCGGCGGCCGAGCTGGCGGCCTTCTTGCCCGCCTCGGCCTTCTTCTCCTGCACCTGCGGCGCCAGGAACTTCAGCACCTCGTCGATGCTCAGCGGCGACGGCTTGGAGGTGGCGCCGACGAAGCCGGTGACGCCCGGCGTGTTGCGCACCGCGCTCCAGGAGGCGTCGTTGAGCTCCATCCGGACCAGGATGTAGCCGGGCAGCACCTTGCGCTGCACCAGCTTGCGCTGGCCGTTCTTGATCTCGGTGACCTCTTCGGTCGGCACCTCGACCTGGAAGATGTAGTCCTCGACGTCGAGGGTCTGGGCACGCGTCTCGAGATTGGTCTTGACCTTGTTCTCGTAGCCCGCGTAGGAGTGGACGACGTACCACTCACCGGGCGCCCGGAGCAGCGCGGCACGCAGCTCCTCGACCGGGTCCGGCTCGGCGTCCTCCGCCTCGGCCTGCTCGTTGTCGGTGTCGGCGGCTTCGGCCGCCTCGTTCTGGTCGGTCGTACCGGTGTCCTCGCCGGAGTCGGCGCCGTCCGCGGAATCGACTGCGTCGACCGAACCCGCGGTCGCCTCGGCCTGCTCGGTCTCGGGCTGCACCTGCTCGTCGGTGAGGCCGGTGGATTCCTGACCCTCGTGGGAGGTCACAGTCGGTCTCGCTTCCTCTCGTGCGTTGTGCCGGGTCGTCTGCTCCGCCGCCGGCACACCTGGTGCGGGGCCGCGGATGTTCAGCCGGAGCCGAACAGCCAGCCCACACCCTTGGCGAAGAGCACGTCCACGCCGGCCACGAACGCCACCATGACGCTGACGAACACCAGCACCACGAGCGTGTAGGTCGCCAGCGACCTGCGCGTCGGCCAGATGACCTTGCGCAGTTCGGCAACGACCTCGCGCAGGAAGCGTCCGATCTTCCGGAACAGCGATACCCGACCCTGCCGACCGTCCCGCGATGGAGTCGGCCGACCCTTCGACTCAGTTGTGCGCGCCGAGCCGGAACCCGACTCGCCGGACCGGCCCCTGCGGCCGGTCGGACGGGCGGAGGCACGGTGCTCGCGCCGCGCTGCAGCGCGGGACGGACGAGCGGCGTTGTCGCGCGCTCCGTCCTGCTCCTGCTCGCGGTCCTCGCTCACGCCCATCCTCCGCTCACCGTCGCATCGACGCAGGGGTGACAGGACTTGAACCTGCAACCTGCGGTTTTGGAGACCGCTGCTCTGCCAGTTGAGCTACACCCCTTCGCGGCCCTGGAGCCCGACCGCAGTTTCGGGACACCGCGAACCCGCCATGGAACCGGGGTTCCACGGTGTTCGGGCATCCCAGGTCCGAAAGTGTACGGCACGTCGCCGCGCGGGCTCGCACCGCACCCCCCGTGTCTCGGTCATGAACAACTCCACCGCAGGTGGGGAGCGTGTTCGAGGACACGCTGCATCTGCCAGGATGCACTACATGGCCGCACCTGAGACAGACCAGCAGACCAGGGCGCGGGTGTCCGCGCGGATCGGCGGGATCAGCGAATCCGCCACGCTCGCCGTCGACGCCAAGGCGAAGGCGCTCAAGGCCGCCGGGCGGCCGGTGATCGGCTTCGGCGCCGGCGAGCCGGACTTCCCGACGCCGCAGCCCATCGTGGACGCCGCCGTTGCCGCCTGCGCCGACCCGAAGAACCACCGCTACAGCCCGGCGGCGGGCCTGCCGGAGCTGCGCGAGGCCATCGCCGCGAAGACGCTCCGCGACTCCGCCTACACCGTCCAGCCCAGCCAGGTGCTGGTCACCAACGGCGGCAAGCAGGCCGTCTACCAGGCGTTCCAGACCCTGATCGACCCGGGCGACGAGGTCCTGCTGCCCGCGCCGTACTGGACCACCTACCCGGAGGCGATCACCCTCCCGGGTGGTGTTCCGGTGGTGGTGCCGGCCGACGAGTCGACCGGGTACCTGGTGTCCGTCGAGCAGCTGGAGGCCGCGCGGACGCCGCGCACCAAGGTGCTGCTGTTCAACTCGCCGTCCAATCCGACCGGCGCGATCTATCCGCCGGAGCAGGTCGAGGCGATCGGCCGGTGGGCGGTCGAGCACGGCATCTGGGTGATCACCGACGAGATCTACGAGCACCTGGTCTACGGCGACGCGCAGCACGTCTCGATGCCCGCCGTGGTGCCGGAGCTGGCCGACACGTGCGTGGTGCTCAACGGGGTGGCCAAGACCTACGCGATGACCGGGTGGCGGGTCGGCTGGATGATCGGCCCGGCCGACGTGATCAAGGCGGCCACGAACCTCCAGTCGCACCTGTCGTCCAACGTGGCGAACGTCTCGCAGCGGGCCGCGCTGGAGGCCGTCAGCGGCTCCCTGGACGCGGTGGTGGAGATGCGCACCGCCTTCGACCGGCGCCGCCGCAAGATCGTCGAGCTGCTCTCGGCGATCCCGGGCGTCAGCTGCCCGGAACCGCAGGGCGCCTTCTACGCCTACCCGTCGGTGAAGGAGCTGCTCGGCAAGGAGATCCGCGGGGTGCGGCCGCAGACCAGCGTGGAGCTGGCCGAGCTCGTGCTGGAGCACGCGGAGGTCGCGGTCGTGCCGGGCGAGGCGTTCGGCACCCCGGGCTACTTCCGCCTGTCCTACGCCCTCGGCGACGAGGACCTGGTCACCGGCGTGACCCGGATGGGCGAACTCCTCAGCGAGGCGAGGTAAACCACCGACCTGGCGGCGGCCTGCCCCCGCCGGGGCGGGCCGCTTTCCGTTTCCGGGCGCCCTGACCGCCCGGTCGAAGGCGCCCGGAGCCCGGCGTCTACTCGGGGAGGCGGACCGTGGCGGACGCTCCGCCGAGGACCCCCTGGCCCGCGCTGCGGGCCGTGATGCTGACCTTCACGGTGCCGTCGTCGTTCTTCGCCGCGACCTTGCCGGAGAGCTCCACCACGGCGCCCTCGTCGTCGTCCGGCACCACGACCGGCCGGGTGAACCTGACGCCGAAGTGCACGATCGCGCCCGGGTCGCCGGTCCACTCGCTCACCAGGCGCCCCGCCAGGGCCATGGTGAACATGCCGTGCGCGATCACGCCGGGCAGCCCGACCTGCGTCGCGAACCGCTCGTTCCAGTGAATGGGGTTGAAGTCGCCCGAGGCGCCCGCGTAGCGGACCAGGTCGGCCCGGGTGACGGGCACCGCCAGCTCCGGCAGCTGGTCGCCGACGGCGACTTCGGACATCCGCACGCTCACGCCTGCCCCTTTCAGATCCCCGCTCACGACGCCTCCTCGGCCGTGCCGCGGGCGACCAGCGTCGACTTCGCCGTGCACACCGGTTCCCCGTCGACGGTGCTGATCTCCGCACGCACCGTCAGGAAGTCGTTGCCCGCGCGGGACTTGACGTCGTCCACGTGCACCGCGGTGACCAGCCGGTCCCCGGCCCGGATCGGTCGGTGGTGGGTGAACTCCTGCTGGCCGTGCACCACGCGGCTGTAGTCCAGGCCGAGCTGCGGGTCGTTGACGAGCACGTCGTGCGCGCCCATGGACAGGATCACCGCGAACGTCGGCGGGGCGATCACGTCCGGGTACCCGGCGGCACGAGCGGCCTCGGCGTCGCGGTGCAGCGGGGAGGTGCTCCCGATCGCGTCGGCGAACTCGCGGATCTTCTCCCGGCCCACCTCGTAGGGCGCGGTGGGCGGGTACTCACGTCCGATGAATGACTGGTCGAGCGGCACGCAGGCAGGTTACCCGACGGGTCGCGGGCCCTCGTCAACCGAAGTGATCAAGCCCGCACGCACAACAGCGAGAGCCCGTCCCCGGTGCCGAGGGACGGGCTCTCGCGAAAGCTGGATGGAATCTCCGGATCAGCGGGTTTCCTTGTGCATCTTGTGCGTACCGCAGTTCGGGCAGAACTTCTTCATCTCCAACCGGTCCGGGTTGTTGCGCCGGTTCTTGTTGGTGATGTAGTTGCGGTGCTTGCACTCCTCGCACGCCAGCGTGATCTTGGGTCGGACGTCGGTGGCGGCCACGGGGGTGCCTTTCTCTCTCGGTCGTACTCCGGTACGGTTCGCTGGAGCTTCCGCGCGAACCCGTGACTGGTAGCGGTGGCCGGACTTGAACCGGCGACACAGCGATTATGAGCCGCTTGCTCTACCGACTGAGCTACACCGCCATGCTGGGACCATCGGCGCGAACACCGTACGTCTCAGCGGACGCAGGATATCCCACGCAAAACAGCCACAGCACCCAGTTTACCGAGCACCGCGGCTGTCTTTCGAGCCCCAATACGGAATCGAACCGTAGACCTTCTCCTTACCATGGAGACGCTCTGCCGACTGAGCTATTGGGGCGTGCCCTTGCGGAGCGATTAGAACTCTACACAACGTCCGCGGCGGCGCATAAGGGGGGGTCCCTTAACGCAGAAAGCCTGGTCAACACGGCTTTTCGGACTCCGGGGACACCAGGTCAGTGCAGCAGTGTGAGCACCGTCTCGGAGCGGGCCCCGCGGCCCCGCTTGGTGCGGGCCTGCAACCATGCCTCGAACCGCTCCTCGGACAGCGGCCGGGAGATCAGGTAGCCCTGCGCGACGTCGCAGCCCATCTCCACCAGCAGGTCCCGCGCGGCGTCATCCTCGATGCCCTCGGCGACCACCACGAGCGACAGGGAGTGCCCGAGCTCGACGATGGAGCGGACCACCGCCATGTCGCCCAGGTCGGTGCCCATGCCGAGCACGAAGCTCTTGTCGATCTTGACCTCGTCCACCGGCAGCTGCCGTAGGTAGGCCAGCGACGAGTACCCGGTGCCGAAGTCGTCCACGGCCAGCACCACACCCATCGCGTGCAGCCGCCGCAGCACCGGCAGGGCCCGCTCCGGGTCGGCCATCACACTGGACTCGGTCAGCTCGAAGGTGAGCAGCTCCGGCGGGATGTCGTGGCGCAGCAGCGCCTCGGCGACCCGGTCCGGGAACGTCTCGTCGGCCAGGTTGCGCACCGACAGGTTCACCGCCACCGACATCCGCAGCCCGCGGTCCAGCCACTGCCGGATCTTGGTCAGCGCGCGCTCAATGACGAACGAGGTGAGCGCGTCCACCAGCCCGGTGGCCTCGACCACCGGTACGAACTCATCCGGGTCGAGCCGCCCGTATTCGGGGTGCGACCAGCGCACCAGCGCCTCCGCGCCGACCACCTGCCGCTCCGGCAGGGCCACCTTGGGCTGGTAGTGCACCTCGACCTGCCCGGTGTCCAGCGCCTGCCGGAACTGGGTGACCAGCTGGAAGCGGCGCAGGAAGACCTGCCCCATCGCGGGGGCGTAGCAGCGCACCCCGTCCTCGCCGTTGCGCGCCGCCCGCACCGCGACGTCGGCGTGTTGCAGCAGGGTGTCGATGTCGGTCTCGTACTCGCCGTCGGCCGGTGCCGACGACGCGTACCCCGCCACACCGGTGGCCTCGACCACGATCCGGTCCAGCGGGTACGGCTCGCCGATCACCTCGCGCAGGTGTTGGGCGACCTCGTGCGCCTGGGCCTCGGTGTGGTCCAGCAGCAACACGGCGAAGGAGTTGGCCTCCAGCCGCGCCAGCGGCACCTCGCCCAGCTCCTCGCGCATCCGCTGCCCGGCGGCGACGACCATCCGGTCGCCCCAGGTGTAGCCGAGCGCCTCGCTGACGGTGGTGAGCACGTCCAGGTCGATGCGCAGCACCACGGCGGTGCGGCCGTTGCGCAGCTCGTCGGCGGCCCGCTCGCGGAAGCCGGTGCGGTTGAGCAGCCCGGTCAGCGGGTCGTGGTAGGCGTCGTGCCGGAGCCGGGCCAGCAGCCTGCGGTTGTCCATCGCGGTCGCCAGGTGGCTGGCCAGAGTGTGCAGCAGCCGCACGTCCGCACGGCCGAAACCGCGCCAGCGGCTGACCCGGTCGTGCACCTCCACGGCGCCGAGCAGTTGGCTCGCCCCGCGCAGCGGCACGACCAGCGCCTCGTACGCGCCGCGTTGCCGCAACGCGCGCCGGACCTCCTCCGGGGCCTCCAGGGTTCGGAAGGAGCGGACGTGGCTACCGGGCAGTTGCAGCAGCGGGTCGTCGCGCAGGGCCGACGGCGCGGCCTGCACGGCGAGGTCGGGCAGCGGCTCACCGGCCACCAGCGTGCTCACCTCGCCGCTGGGGTCCAGCCGCAGGCGCAGCACCACGCGGGTCGCGTTGAGCTGCTCGCGGATCCGCTCGGCGACCGGCTCCCACTCGTCGACCGAGGCCGCCGACGCGCCGCCAGCCATGTCGGACGGGCCTCCGGCGGACTGCCCGGAGCGGGCCACGCTGAGGCTCACGTCGCTGAGGGCCTCCAGGTCGCGCTGCTCGCGCAGCAGCCCTGAGTAGGCCCGGTACAGGGCGATCACGGCCACCGCCACCAGCGCGACCAGCAGCCAGCCCCACGGCGTGCTCAGCGAGACCTCGTAGCTGACCAGGCCGACCGAGGTGTTGAGCAGGCCCACGGCCAAGGTGCGCACCGCCAGCTGCGCGCCCGCCGACACCCGCATCGCGCCGCCCAGCACGAGCAGTGCGGCCAGCGCGAAGGCGCAGCTGATCAGCGGGGACGTGAGGGTGCCGACGACCGGGCCGAACCAGACCGGGGCCACCCCGACCAGCGCCTGGTTGACCACGTTGGCCACCGCGAACGGCACCGCGATCTCCAGGCACAGGACACCGGCGTTGTAGACGACGTGGGTGGCCGCCCGCCGTCCGACCTGCGCGCCCAGCCCGGCCAGCAGGTTCGCCGCGAGCACCACCTCGAACGGGGCCGTGAGCAGCCCGAGGATCAGCGGGATCTCGGTGAAGGAGATCGTCCAGCCGACGCGCTTGACGTCCACGTCGATGGTCAACTGCTCGGCCAGCAGGAAGCCCATGGCCAGCAGCGGACCGATGAACAGCAGGTCCGGGCTGTACTGGAACGGCAGCCAGGCCGCCGTCGCCACCGAGGTGAGCACCCCGGCCGCCAGCACCACGAACGAGAATCCGGCGAACATCCGCCGCCGGCGGGGATCGACCTCGGCCCGCACCGGCGGCCGCGCGGGCTCCAGGCCGGAATGCTGGCCGAGGGAGCGGTGACGCTCGATCATCCACGCTCCTCCCCACCCGGTCGGCACGGGCGTCCCACACGTATGCCGTCGCCGATCGTGACGCACGAAAGCACAGTTGGCCAGGGGCGAATGGCTCCCGTCGCGCAGGCCGCACGCGGTACTGGCGCGCCACCGCGCGGCGCGGGTCCCGCGGCGGTCACCCGCCGCCGGGAGTTGACCAGGGCATATTCCACAGCTCGCGGCGAGCACCACGGTCGCTTGCGCTCGGCCCGGCTTGCCCGCAGATCTTGTGACCATCACCGCAGCAACCGACACCCGCGGACACGGTACGCAACCTGCGGAAACGCATCGTCACGACTGGAGACCGAACTCGTCCAGGAAGTCCCGCACCGCGCGGTCCAGGTCGGCCAGCCCCGACTCCTCCACCGGCAGGTGCCCGGCGCCGGTGAGCGAGGCGAACCGGGCGGGCGCGGCGATGCGCTCGAAGAACCGCTGCGACAGCAGCTGCGGCGTCCAGCGGTCCTCCGCCGGGTGCGCCAACAGCAGCGGCGGGCCGGTGTAGTGTTCCGGTGCCACCGCGGGCGGCGCGGCCAGGCAGCTGCGCACGAAGTTCAGCGGCAGCCAGCTGCCGCCGCCCAGCGGGTCCGCCCACACCAGGTTCGCGAACTGGGCGTGGTTGGACACCGCCGCGATGTTGGCCAGCCAGTGCACCGGAACCCGGGTCACCCCCAAGGGTTTGGGGATCAGCCCGAGCAGCCCGGCCCACTTGGCCATCTCCGGGCGCGCGGCCAGCCGGCGGCGGACGTCGCCGCGCTGCGGGTCGGCCAGGCAGGTGGCGATCACCCCGGCGACGGCCCCGTCGGCGCGGGCGGCGACGTCGTAGGCCAGCCGACCGCCGGTGCTCAGGCCCAGCAGCACGATGGGCCGGTCGTCGCGGGTTTTCTCCCACCGGACAAGGTCCAGCACGCAGTCCACCCAGTCCCGGTAGGTGGCGGCGCGCCGACCGGTGCCGGTGCGGCCGAAGCCGGGCAGGTCGGGGGCGAGGTATTCCAGGTCCGCCATCGACGGCAGCCGCCCGAAGGGCGCGAGCATCCGGCCGTACGTGCCGACGCCGTGCAACACGATCAGCTTGGTCGACGCGTGCTCCCGCTCGACGCGGTCCAGGTGCACGGTGGTGCCGCGCCACGGCCACCACTGCTCGGCGGGTGCGTTGTCTGCGGTCACGCGCAGGGCGCCGGGGAAGAAGTCCTGGTAACGCAGCCAGTACAGCTGGTCGCGGTAGCCGGGGCCGGCGGCGGTGGCGGACCCTGGGGTGGATGGGGCGCTCGAGGGCACACACCGAACATACGGACCGGACCGGACGATGCGCATCAGCCGAGAGCAGGCACGCACGTGGTTCGCGCAGGCGCGGGTGGGCCACCTGGCCAGCGCGAATGGGGCAGGACGACCGCACCTGGTGCCGGTGGTCTTCGCGGTGCGGGGTGAGGTGATCGTCACTGCGGTGGACCGGAAGCCGAAGCGGAGCCGACAGCTGCGGCGGCTGCGCAACATCGCCGAGAACCCCCGGGTCGCGGTGCTGGTCGACCACTACGAGGACGACTGGTCCCGGCTGTGGTGGGTACGCGCCGACGGCGAGGCGGAGCTCGCCGAGGCCGAGACGCACCCCGAGCTGCTCGCCGCGCTCGTGGCGAAGTACCCGCAGTACCACGAGGAACCGCCGACCGGACCGCTCGTCGTGATCCGCGTCTCGCGCTGGAGCGGCTGGTCCGGCGCGGGGTGAGCACGGGTCAGGGCCGCTTGCGCTCCAGGTGGACGACGTCGGAGTCCAGGTCGAGCGGACCGCCGGCCTCGCGGTCGTCCTCCTTGTGCACCTGCACCCAGGCCAGCTGGTCGAGCTGGTGGCGGGCCCCGGCGCTGAACAGACCCTCCACACCGAGCGCGACCGAAGCGGTGGAGCGCGTCTCGCGCTGCGCGGCGGCCTCCTGCGCCGCCCGCTGCTCCTGGCGCCGCTTCGCGCGGGCAGCCCGATCGATGGCCATGGAGCCAGGCTAGCCCGCTCGCACCGGCAGCCACCAAGCTCAGGCGAGAACGCGCCAGGCCGGCCGGACTAGGCTGCTGGGCGTGGAGGACCCGTACCGGACCCAGATCGCGACCGCGGAGCTGCAGGAACTGGCCGGGGCGCTGGCGGTCGTGGCCGCGCACGCGGACCTCAACCACCGCTACCGCAAGCTGATCACCGACTCACAGCGGTTGCTGGCGACCCCGCGGATCCGGCTCACCCAGGCCCGGGGCATCGCCAAGAAGCTCATGGTGCTGGCCAAGGCCGCCGGACCGGACTTCCGCGCGCACCTCCCGGCGCCGGCGGCCGCGGAGTTCGCCGCGGGCATGTCCCGCGCGGACGCCCTGGTTTTCGGCGCCGACCAGCGCTGATCCGGCGCAGGCAACCCCCTTGGAAACCGGGTGGAGGGCATTGGGTATCCTTTGTCACGCAAGCCAGCGATGCTGGCGTGCACGCCGGGTTGCCCGAGTGGCCAAAGGGAGCTGACTGTAAATCAGCCGGCACTGCCTTCGGAGGTTCGAATCCTTCACCCGGCACCCACGCCGGACGCCCCGGTGACCAGCACAGACGGTCACCGGGGCGTTCTGCTGTGCGCGGTCCTCCGTGGCCAACGGCCGCGCGGGCTCAGCCCTCGACCTGGTGATCTTCTGCTGTGTGCTGCTCAGCACGAAGAAGCGGCGCGGCGGTGACGGCGGCGAGAAGCCGCTGCTCGGCGAGTCCGGACCGCGCTCGGTGGTGGTAATCCGCCCGGGGGCGAGCCGTGGCCGGTAGCGTGTCCGCATCAGTCGCTGCTGGCGCTCTCAACGGGAGGTAGACAGGTGGCTAACCCGTCCTTCGACGTGGTGAGCAAGGTGGACCGCCAAGAGGTGGACAACGCGCTGAACCAGACGGCCAAGGAACTGGCCAACCGGTTCGACTTCCGCGGCACCGGATCCAGGATCCAGTGGTCCGGGGCGGACGCCGTGGTGCTCGAGTCGGAGACCGAGGAGCGCTGCAAGGCCGCCATCGAGGTGTTCAAGGAGAAGCTGATCAAGCGGGGCGTCTCGCTGAAGGCGCTGGACATCGCGGACCCCACCAGCTCCGGGCAGGTGTACCGAGCCACCGGCAAGATCGTGCAGGGCATCTCGCAGGACGTCGCGAAGAAGATCGCCAAGAAGATCCGCGACGAGGGCCCCAAGGGCGTGCAGGCCCAGATCCAGGGCGATCAGCTGCGCGTCTCGGGCAAGAAGAAGGATGACCTGCAGGCCGTCATCCAGCTGCTGAAGTCCGCGGACTTCGACGTGGCCCTGCAGTTCGAGAACTACCGGTAAGTCCGATCGGTCCCGCGCGGCGGTGGCCGCCGCCGCGCGCGCCGAACACCTGCGCCGCGCCGCCCCCGGCGGGGGCCGCAGCGCGCACGCGAACGGCCGGAAGACGGACACCGCACGAAAGGGACGGGTGTGAAGGGGATCGTGCTGGCCGGTGGCAGCGGGACGCGACTGCATCCGCTGACGCAGGCCGTGTCGAAACAGCTGTTACCGGTCTACGACAAGCCGATGATCTACTACCCGTTGTCGGTGCTGATGCTGGCCGGGATCAGGGACGTGCTGATCATCTCGACCCCGATCGACGTGCCGCTGTTCCAGCGGCTGCTCGGCGACGGCTCGCAGTTCGGCATCCGCATCTCCTACGCCGAGCAGCCGGAGCCCAACGGGCTCGCCGAAGCGTTCGTGATCGGCGCCGACTTCGTCGGTGACGACTCGGTGGCGCTGGTGCTGGGCGACAACATCTTCTACGGCCAGGGCTTCTCCCGACTCCTGCGGGACTGCGTGCGCGACCTGGACGGCTGCATGCTGTTCGGCTACCCGGTACGCGACCCCGAGCGCTACGGCGTCGGCGAGGTCGACGGCGACGGCCGCCTGGTGTCCATCGTGGAGAAGCCCGCCCAGCCGAAGTCCAACATGGCCATCACCGGCCTGTACTTCTACGACAACGACGTGGTGGACATCGCCAAGGGCCTGACCCCGTCGGACCGCGGCGAGTTGGAGATCACCGACGTCAACCTGGCCTACCTGCGGCGGGGCAAGGCGCGGCTGACCCAGCTCGGCCGCGGTTTCGCCTGGCTGGACACCGGAACGCACGACTCGCTGGTGGAGGCGGGGCAGTTCGTGCAGGTGCTGGAGCACCGGCAGGGCGTGCGGATCGCGTGCCTGGAGGAGATCGCCGTGCGGATGGGCTACATCTCGGCGGACGAGTGCCTGGAGCTGGGCCGCGCGCTGGCCAAGTCGGGCTACGGGCAGTACGTGATGGAGGTCGCCCGCCGCGCGGGCGCCACGGGCTGACCGGTCACCAGGCCGGGGGCAGCTGCCGGCCCGCCATGCCCTCCAGACGGCGGACGCGGTCGGCGATCGGCGGGTGCGTGGAGAACAGCCTGGTCAGCCGCTCACCGGGGCGGAACGGGTTGGCGATCATCAGGTGGGACTGCGAGACCAGCTGCGGTTCCGGCGCCAGGGGCGCCAGCTGCGTGCCGCGCTCCAGCTTGCGCAGCGCCGACGCCAGCGCCAGCGGGTCGCCGGTCAGCTGCGCCCCGGAAGCGTCGGCCTGGTACTCGCGGGACCGGCTGACCGCCATCTGCACCACCGCGGCGGCGATCGGCCCGAGCAGCGCCACCAGCAGCATCGCGAACAGGTTGGGCCGTTCCTCGTCCTCGCTGCCGAACATGCCGAAGAGCATCCCGAAGTTGGCCAGGAACGTCACCACGCTGGCCAGCGCCCCGGCCACGCTGGAAATCAGGATGTCGCGGTTGTAGACGTGCGAGAGCTCGTGTCCGAGCACCGCGCGCAGTTCACGCTCGTCGAGCAGTTCGAGGATGCCCGCCGTGCAGCACACCGCGGCGTTGCGCGGGTTGCGGCCGGTCGCGAAGGCGTTGGGGGCGCGGGTCGGGCTGATGTAGAGCGCGGGCATCGGTTGCCGCGCGGAGGTCGCCAGCTCCCGCACGATCCGGTACATCGCGGGCTGCTCGGCCTCCGACACCGGCCGGGCGTGCATCGCGCGCAGCGCCAGCTTGGCCGAGTTGAAGTACGCGTAGCCGTTCAGGGCGAGCGCGACGACGAACGCGATGACGAGGCCGGCGCGGCCGAACAGCGAGCCGATCAGCAGCACCAGCGCGCTCATGCCGCCCAACAGCAGCGCGGTCTTCACACCGTTGAAGTGACTGTGCACTGTGCCTGCCTCCGCCCAATGGGGACCTGATCGGATCGCGAAGCGCTGATCGCCGGTCGCACCCGAAGAGGACTCCCGTGCCACCTTTCCACGCATCTCGAAGGTCACCGAGAGAACGTGCGGGCGCGAGCCGGAGTTCCGCTGGGCGGATGTGCTGAAGGCAACGTGACGCGGGAGAGCGCCGCAGGTCCGCGGCGCCCTCCGCTCCTCGTCCCGCCCCTCAGGCGTGCAGCTCCAACGTGCAGCACTTCGGACCGCCGCCGGACTTCCGCAGCTCCGAGACGTCCACCAGAATCGGCTCGTAGCCCAGCGCGGCCAGCCGCTCGGCGAGCCCGGTCGCCTCCAGCGGCAGCACCACGTGGCGGCCGTCCGACACGCCGTTGAGGCCCAGGCACGCGGCGTCCGCCGCGTCGGCGAGGACCGCCTCCGGGAACATCCGCTGCAGAACCCGGCGGGACCCGGCGGAGAACGCCTCCGGGTAGTAGGCGATCTGCGCGTCGTCGCCGGTCCGCAGCACGAACAGCGCGGTGTCCAGGTGGTAGTAGCGCGGGTCGACCAGCCGCAGCGACACCACGGGCACGCCGAGGACCTCCTGCGCCTCGGCGTGCGCCTCCGGGTCGGTGCGGAAGCCGCTGCCCGCCAGCAGCACGCGGCCGGTCCAGGCGAAGTCGCCCTCGGCCTCGTTGATCCGCGACGGCATGACCAGGTCGCGGTAGCCGCGGGTGACGAACCAGCGGCGGAAGTGCTCGGCCTCGGCGGCCCGCTGCGGTGCCCGGAACCGGGCGCCGAGCACGCGGCCGTCGATCACCGTCGCGGAGTTGGCGGCGAACACCATGTCCGGCAGGCCCGGCTGCGGTTCGATGACCTCGACGGTGTGGCCGAGCCGCTCGTAGGTGTTCTTCAGCTCCGTCCACTGGGCCATCGCCCGGTCCACGTCCACCGGCGTGCCCGGGTCCATCCACGGGTTGATCGAGTACTCGACGGTGAAGTACTTCGGCGGGCACATCAGGTAGTGCCGCGGGGTCGCCTGCGGCGTCGGAACCGTGGTCGCTTCCGGGAGGGTTGTTGCCGTCATAAATCGAAATCTAAGATGCGGTGGGACCGGCCATCAATAACGCTCCATTCCTTCTTTGCGGCAGAATGTTGCGCATGGACGCCTTGGATCAACGAATCATTTCGCACCTCGTGGCGGACGCTCGGGCCAGCTACGCCGAAATCGGCGCGGAGGTGGGGCTGTCCGCACCGGCGGTGAAGCGGCGGGTCGACAAGCTGCTCGACCTCGGGGTGCTGCAGGGCTTCACCGCCGTCGTGGACCCGGAGGCGCTGGGCTGGGGCACCGAGGCGTTCGTGGAGGTGCACTGCAACGGCAACGTCCCGGCGCACCGCATCCGCGCCGGCCTGGAACCGCTGCCGGAGGTCGTCGCGGCCTACACCGTGTCCGGGCAGGCCGACGCGATCGTGCACCTGCGCGCGGCGAACATCCACCACCTGGAAGAGGCCATGGAACGGCTGCGCTCGGTCGAGTTCGTCAGCCGCACGGTGTCCACGGTGGTGCTGTCACGGCTGCTGGAACGCCCGCCGCAGGGCTGACGGGACTGCGCCTGCGCAGGCCCCGGGGCGTCGGGGCCGTCCGCGCCAGGTGACGGTCGATGACAGGTGCTCAGGTGGCGCGCTGACCGTTCCAGGGTGCGAAACCGGCGATCTCCGCGTCGGCCGGGGTGCGGAACCACACGTCGGCGACGATCTGGTCGTACTGCGGCGACTCCGGGCTGTGGTACTGCCGCGACGCCGAGTGGCCCTTGATCATCGGCCCGGAGCCGCCCTTCTCGCGGCCCGGCCGCGGCCCCGCCCCCGGGGTGCGCCGTGGCAACGGCGCCGACTCCGCCGCATCGTCGTCGATCTTCGGGAGGACCTGCGTGGCGTCATCCGCGGCCGATGGCACGTTCGGCGTTGCCGGCCGCCCGTCCTCGGCGGGCTCGAACAGCGACCGCGGCTCCCCCGACAGCCGCGACTGGGCCGGCTCGGCGGACTCGGCGTCCAGCATCCCGGTGATCCGCGACTCGCTCGTCGGATTCGCCTGCTCCGGAGCTCCCGCGGTCGGTGTCGCCTTTTGCTCCGATGCGGCCGGCGCCGTCCGCTCCTGCTGCCTCACCAGCCCCGCCAGCGTGCGCAACTCCGCGGCCCGCACCTTCGGATCGGTCTGCTTGCGCGGCCCCGCGGTCTGCTGCCCGACCTGTGCCGTCGCCTGCTGCTGCGGCTCGACTTGTGGCCGGCCCAGCGGCTCGGCAGCCTCCGTCGCTCCCGTCACCTTCGGTCCGGCAGCCTGCTGGTGCGCGACCGCCGGTTTCTGCTCCCCGGCCGGCGGCGTTTTCGGTGCGGGCTCGGCCTCCGGCCATCGCGGCGCCGCCGTGTCCGGGTCGTCGACACGCACCCGCGGCTGGACCGCGGTCACGGCGGTGTCCGGCTCCGGAGCGTGCTGGGCGGTTTCCTCGTCCTTCCTGCGGAACCAGGTGTTGCTGTCGGGTTCGTGCTGCTCGGGGGCGACCCAGGCGCGGGGCCGGCGTTCCCAGTCGCCGATGGTCGGCTCGTTGTCCCAGCGCGGCGGCGGGGGTTCCAGCAGATCCAACGGCGCGTCGGCGACGGACGGGTGGTCCGCGGGGGCGTCGTAGTCATAGTCGTGGTCGGCCGGGGGCTGGTCGGCCTCGGCCAGGCGGCGTCTGAGCGGCCGGGCGAAGAGCAACCAGGTGATCAGCGCACCCAGGGCGAAGGCGGCGAGGCTCCACAGCCACACCTGGGTGAACAGCCAGGTGATCACGAGTGATGTCCTCCTCATGGCTCCGGCGACACCGCCATCGTTCTCGGATACCTACCACGCCGGAACCGGCATCCGGGCCGACCTTGACCGGCTCGTGACCCAGCACGCGATGACCGGGCGCACACACCGACAGGGCACCATCACCCGGTCGACCCATCGTCAGGCCAGCCATCCAGCACGCGCCGAGCACGAATCGGGCGCCTGGACCGAGGCCGCGCATTCCGAATGCGGCTGCCGGTCAGCCAGTGCGGGCCACCACGTAGTCGACCAGGGCCGACAGGGCGTCGCGGGCCGGGACGTCCGGCAGGGCCGCGAGTTCCTTGCGGGCGTCGTCCGCGTACTCCTCCAGCGCGGCGCGGGTGCGGGCCAGCCCCGCGGAGCCGCGCAGCAGCGCCAGCGCCTCCTCCACCTCGGCGTCCTCGGTCAGCGGCCGGGACAGCAGGTCGCGCAGCCGCGGATCGGTACCGGGGTCCGCCAGCGCGTACAGCATCGGCAGCGTCCGGACCCCCTCCCGCAGATCGGTGCCCGGCGTCTTGCCCGACTCGGCGGCCGGCGACGCGATGTCAATGATGTCGTCGGAGATCTGGAACCCGGTGCCCAGAATCCGGCCGATCCGCTCCAGCGAGTCGACGTGCGCCTCGTCGGCACCCGCGAACCAGGCGCCGAAGCGGCCCGCGGTGGCGATCAGCGAGCCGGTCTTCTCGTAGATCACCTGCAGGTAGAACTCGACGGCGTCCTCCTCCGCACCGGCCCCCACGGTCTCCCGCATCTGGCCGGTGACCAACGCCTCGAACGTCGCCGACATGCGGCGGACCGCCTCCACGCCGAGGCCGGCGATCAGCTGGGACGCCCGGGCGAACAAGAAGTCGCCGGTCAGGATGGCCACCGAGTTGTCCCAGCGGGCGTTCGCGCTGGTCGCGCCGCGCCGCATGGTGGCCTCGTCCATCACGTCGTCGTGGTACAGCGTGGCCAGGTGGATCATCTCCACCACGGCTGCGGAGGTGATCACCGCATCCGCGGACGGGTCACCGAACTCCGCCGCAAGTAACGTGAACAGGGGACGGAACCGCTTGCCGCCGGCCTCCACCAGGTGCAGGGAGGTGTGGGTGGCGAACTCGAAGTCGCTCTGCACCGACTCGTGCAGCAGCTGCTCCACCCGGGCCATGCCCCGCCGAACCGAGTCGGCCAACGCCTCGTCGGCGAAGTCGATCCCGACCGAATCGCCCGTGGTCAGCTCACTGACCGGGTCACCCGCTGGCCTGCTCACGTCACCGTCGCCTTCGCTCCCCCACATCGCCCTACGGGCGAGCACTCTACGACACGAAGCCGCCGACGTTCGCCCAGTCCAACGCCAACGTCGGCAGCACGCCCAGCAACAACGTGACAACCACCCCGAGCGTGATCGCCGCTGTCGTGAACGCACCCGGCACGCTGACGGTGGGGCCGTCCGCGGCCGGTTCGCTGAAGTACATCAGCACGATGACACGAAGGTAGAAGAACGCCGCAACCGCACTGGCCACCAGGGCCACCACGACCAGCGGGGCCATCCCGTCGGCCAGCGCCGCCTCGAAAACCACGAACTTGCCGACGAAACCGCTTGTCAGCGGGATGCCAGCGAGGGCGAACATCAGGAAGGTGAACACCGCGGCAACCAGCGGCGAACGCTTCGCCAGGCCCGCCCAGTCGGAAAGGTGAGTTGCCTCACCGTCGGCCCGGCGCACCAGGCTGATCACGCCGAACACCGCGATCGTGGTGAACCCGTAGGCCAGCAGGTAGAACAGGGTGCTCGCGAGGCCACGCTCGGTCAGCGCCAGCGCCCCGACCAGCATGAACCCGGCGTGCGCGACGGAGGAGTAGGCGATCATCCGCTTGATGTCGCGCTGGGTGAGGCCCAGCACCACGCCGATGACCATCGACACCACCGCGATGACCCACAGCACACCGTGCCACTCCCAGCTGGACGCCTGGAACGCCACCTGGAGCACCCGCAGGATCGCGCCGAACGCGGCGACCTTGGTGCAGGCCGCCATGAAGCCGGTGACCGCGGTCGGAGCGCCCTGGTAGACGTCCGGGGTCCAGGTGTGGAACGGGCCGACCGACGCCTTGAACAGCAGCCCCACCAGCAGCAGGCCGAGCCCGGCGAACAGCAGCGTGTCCGAGCGGTCCGAGCCGGCCGTGGCGTCGGCGATGGCCTGCAGCTTCACCGAGCCGGCGTAGCCGTACAGCAGGGCCAGGCCGTAGAGGAAGAACGCCGAGGCGAACGCGCCCAGCAGGAAGTACTTCACCGCCGACTCCTGCGACAGCAGCCGACGCCGCTTGGCCAAACCGCACATCAGGTACAGCGGCAGGCTCAGCACCTCCAGCGCGATGAACATCGTCAGCAGGTCGTTGGCCGCGATGAACACCATCATCCCGCCCAGGGAGAACAGGGCGAGTGGGAAGACCTCGGTGCGCATCCCGGCCACCGCGGCGGTCGCGCGGCTCATCGCGCCGGGGCCGTCGGTGGCGCGGGACTCGGCGACGAACGCCCCGCCGGGCTCCACCGACCGGTCGGCGATCAGCAGGATCGCGGCCAGGCCCAACGCCAGCAGCGTGCCCCACAGGAACAGCGTCGGCGGGTCGATGGCCAGCGTGTCCGACAGCGTCGTCACCCCGGTGCCGCCCTGCCTGGCGTACACCGCCAGCGCCACCCCGGCGGCCACGATCGCCACCAGGCTCAACCCGACCTGCACCGACCAGCGCTGGTGCCGGGGCAGGAACGCCTCCACCAGGATCGCCAGGCACGCCGCGCCGAGGATCACCAGGACCGGGGCGATGGCCGCGTAGTCGATCGGCGGGATCTCGACGGACGGCAGCTGCGACACCGCCGGTCCCTGCGTCAGAACACCCACTGTCAGTTACCTCCCTGCGAGGCCGCGGGGTCGGTGACGCCGACCTCGCTCATGGTTGCCGCGACCGACGGGTTGATCACGTCCAGCACCGGCTTCGGGTAGAGGCCGAGCCCGACCACCAGCACGATCAGCGGGGTCAGCACCGCGATCTCCCGGGCGCCCAGGTCGGCGACCCGCAGCCGGTGCGCGCCCGGCTTGTTCGGGTCCGCCACCGCGCCGGGCCCGGCAGCGGTGCCCAGCAGCGCGTCACCGCGCACCGGGCCCTGCATCGTCCGCTGGTACAGCCACAGCACGTAGACGGCGGCCAGCACCATGCCGACGGTGGCCAGCACGGTGTGCACCGGGCGGGTCTCGAAGGAGCCGACGAGCACCAGGAACTCGCTGATGAACGAGTTCGTGCCGGGCAGCGACAGGGTGCTCAGCCCGGCGATCAGCAGCGTCCCGGCCAGCAGTGGAGCCACCTTCGCCATGCCGCCGTAGTCGGCGATGCGGGTGGAGCCGCCGCGGGCGATCACCATACCGATCACCAGGATCAGCATGCCGGTCGCGATGCTGTGGTTGACCATGTAGGACACCGAACCGGCCTGCGCCTGCGAGGTGAACGCGAAGATGCCCAGCGCGATGAACCCGAAGTGGGCGATCGAGACGTAGGCGATGAACCGCTTGAAGTCGGTCTGCCCGAACGCCTGCAGCGAGCCGTAGAGCACGCCGAGCACCGCCAGCGCCAGTACCAGCGGCGCCAGCTGCCGGGACGCCTCCGGGGTCAGCGGCAGGCTGTAGCGCAGGAACCCGAAGGTGCCGACCTTGTCCAGCACGCCGACCACGATCACCGCGACACCGATCGGCGCCTGCTGCGCGGCGTCCGGCAGCCAGGTGTGGAACGGGATCAGCGGGGCCTTGATCGCGAAGGCGGTGAAGAACCCGAGGAACAGCCACACCTGCACGCTGGTCGGCGCGTCGGAGAGCACCCGCACCAGCGCGGCCCAGTCGAAGGTGCCGCGGCCGGTGACCTGCGCGCTGTAGACGTACGCGCCGATCGCCGAGGCCAGCATGATCAGGCCGCCGAGGAACGAGTACAGGAAGAACTTCACCGCCGCGTAGGTGCGGTTCTCCCCGCCGTAGCCGCCGATCAGGAAGTACATCGGGATCAGCATGATCTCGAACAGCACGTAGAACAGGAACACGTCGGTGGCCGCGAACACCGCGACCGTCAGCGCCTGTTCCAGCAGCAGCAGCGAGAAGAATCCGGCGTGCGTGCGGCCCTGCGGCAGCCGCTCGCCCCAGCTGTAGCCGAGCACCAGCGGGGTGAGCAGGGCGATCACCGCGATCATCACCAGCGCAATGCCGTCCACGCCGAACGACAGCCGGATGTCGAAGGCCGGGATCCACGCCACCGAGCTGGTGAGCTGCAGCCGCGGCCCGGCGGGGTCGTAGGCCGCCCACGCGGCGGCTGCGACGACCAGCTCCACCAGGGAGAACCCGAGTGCGGTCCACTTGGCCGCCGCGGCGTTGCCGCGCAGCAGCGCCACCACCACCGACCCGGCGATCGGCAGCAGGATCAATGCGAGGAGCAGGGTCATCGGATCTCCTCCCGGATCGGCCTACCGGGTGCACAGCGGATGGGCGAGGTCAGCGGGCATCGCCGGGGGGCGCGCAGCGAAGTGGTCATGTCGGAATCCCCACCGCCATCAGGGCGGCGATCACCACGATGCCGCCGAAGAGCATGCTCAGGGCGTAGGAGCGGACGAAACCGGTCTGCAGGCGGCGCAACCGGCCGGAGCTGAAGCCCAGCAGGCCCGCGATGCCGTTGACCGCACCGTCCACGCCCTTGCGGTCCACAGTGACCAGTGCGCGGGTCAGGGCGAACGCGGGCCGCACCGCCACCAGGTCGTTCAGCGCGTTGCCGCCCAGGTCCGCCCGCGCCGCGCGGACGATCGGCGACACCCGCTCCGGGCGCCGCACCGGGACCGGTTTCCGCCCGACCACCAGCCACGCGATGAGCGCGCCGAGCGCGGACAGCGCCACGGTCAGCACCGGGATCATCGCGTGCGGGATCGCGGTGTGCTCGGCCTCCTGCAACGTGCCCAGCGACGGGGACAGGAACTCGACCAGCCGGTCGCCGCCGGCGAAGAACATGCCCGCCGCCACCGAACCGATGGCCAGCACCACCATCGGCGCGGTCATCACCGCCGGGGACTCGTGCGGGTGGAAGTCCTTGCCGTTGCTGGCCTTGAGGTTCTCCCACCGCTTCTCGCCGAAGAACGTCATCAGCACCAGTCGGGTCATGTAGAACGCGGTGATGCCCGCGCCCAGCAGCGCCGCGCCGCCGAACACCCAACCGCGCCAGCCCTCCTGGCCGAACGCCGCCTCGATGATGGCGTCCTTGGAGTAGTAGCCGGACAGGAACGGGAACCCGATCAGCGCCAGGTAGCCCAGCCCGAAGGTGACGAAGGTGATGGGCATGTACCGGTAGAGGCCGCCGAACTTGCGCATGTCGACCTCGTCGTGCATGCCGTGCATCACCGACCCGGCGCCGAGGAACAGCCCGGCCTTGAAGAAGCCGTGGGTGAGCAGGTGCATGATGCCGAGCGCGTACCCGGCCGGGCCGAGCCCGACGGCCAGCATCATGTAGCCGATCTGGCTGACGGTGGAGTACGCCAGGACCTTCTTGATGTCGTCGTAGGCGCAGCCGATGACGCACCCGACCAGCAGCGTCACCGCACCGACGATGGTGACCGCCAGCTGCCCGCCCGGGGAGAGCGAGAACAGCGGGTTGGCGCGGGCGATGAGGTACACGCCCGCGGTGACCATGGTCGCGGCGTGGATGAGCGCTGACACCGGGGTCGGGCCCTCCATCGCGTCCGGCAACCACGCCTGCAGCGGCACCTGGCCCGACTTGCCGCACGCACCCAGCAACAGCAGCAGCGTGATGGCCAGCAACACGCCCGGCGACAGCTCCCCGGCGCGGGCAAAGACCTCGGTGTACTGGGTGGTGCCCAGGTTCGCGAACAGCAGGAAGATCGCCAGCGCCAGGCCCACGTCGCCGACCCGGTTCATCACGAACGCCTTGGTCGCCGCCGCGGCCGCCGACGGGCGGCCCTGCCAGAAGCCGATCAGCAGGTACGACGCCAGGCCGACACCCTCCCAGCCCAAGTACAGGGTCACGAAGCCGTTGCCCAGCACCAGGACCAGCATCGCCGCGACGAACAGGTTGAGGTAGCCGAAGAACCGGCGGCGCTCGGTGTTGTCCCGCCCGGTGCGGCCCTCCTGGTCGTGCGCCATGTAGCCGATCGAGTAGATGTGGATCAGAGCTCCGACCCCGGTGATCAACAGCACGAACACCATCGACAGCGGGTCCAGCCGGAGCCCGAAGTCGACCTGCAGCGCGTTGACCGGGATCCAGGAGAACAGGTGCAACTCGCGCACCTGCTCGCCGTCGGGCATCCCGGCGATGGAGGTGAACAGCCAGACGCCGTAGAGGAAGGACGCGATCACGGTGGCGCAGCCGAGGAGGTGGCCCCAGCCGTTGGCCCGGCGGCCGGCGACCAACAGGATCAGCGCGCCCAGCGCGGGAAAAGCGACCAGCAGCCAGGCGTTCTCCTGCGCCGCGCCGGTCGCGCCGAGCACGTCCGGGTTTTCCCCGGCCAGGAAGGCCCCGGTAGTCATCATTGCCGTCACCACGCGCCCTCTCAGTACTTCAGCAGGTTGGCGTCATCGACCGAGGCCGAGCGACGCGTCCGGAAGATCGACATGATGATGGCCAGGCCGACCACCACCTCGGCCGCCGCGACCACCATCACGAAGAAGGCCATGACCTGCCCGTGCACCGAGCCCTCGATGCGGGCGAAGGTCACCAGCGTCAGGTTGACCGCGTTGAGCATGAGCTCGATGCACATGAACACCACGATCGCGTTGCGCCGCACCAGGACGCCGACGGCGCCGATGGTGAACAGCAGCGCCGAGAGCAGCAGGTAGTAGGTGGGGGTCACTGCCGGACCTCCTCCGGGGAGACGTGCCGGGGTTCCTGACCGTCGTGCCGCGGCGCGGCACCGTTGGTCGGCGGCGGGCCCGCATCCTGCTGCTCGCCGACCGGCGGCGACGGCTCCGCGCGGCCCCCGGTCAGCGCGTGCGGATCGGGCTCGGGCACCGCGCCGGCGACCGCGCGGCGCTCCCCGCTGAGCTCGTCGACCGGCAGGTTCTCGAGCAGTTCGGACAGTGATTCCGGCGCGACCGAGCCGTCCGGCAGCAGCGCGGGGACGGCCACCGAGTTGGCCGTGGCGTAGACGCCGGGACCGGGCAGCGGCGTCGGCCGGGCGCTGCGGAACCGGGCGTTGGCCCGCTCCCGCTGGCTGACCCGCGGGCCGCGGCCCTTGCCGCCGTAGGCCAGCACCATCGCGCCGACCGCGGCGGTGATCAGCAGCGCCGAGGTGAGTTCGAACGGGAACAGGTAGTCGGTGAAGATCAGCCGCCCGAGACCGCCCGCGCCGCCACCGGCGGGGGCCCACGGGTTCAGCGGCGCGGCCACCTCCACCGAGGTCAGCGCGCGGGCGAGCCCGGCGACCAGCAGCGCGGCCAGGCCGATGCCGCCGAGCCCGGCCCACAGCCGCTGGCCGCGCAGCACCTCCACCACCGAGTCCGACGAGTCCCGCCCGACCATCATCAGCACGAACAGGAACAGCATCATGATCGCGCCGGTGTAGACGATGATCTGGGTGAACCCGAGGAACGGCGCGTTCTGCGCCATGTAGAGCACGCCCAGGCACAGCATGGTGAGCACCAGCCACAGCGCGGAGTGCACCGCGTTGCGGGCGAAGACCATGCCCAGGGCGCCGACCAGCGCCAGCGGCCCGAGCACCCAGAACGCGACCGCCTCACCGGTGCCCACGGCGCTCTGCGCCTGCGCGAGGAACTGCGCGTGTTCGATGGTCATCTCGCGGCCTCCTCGTGCCCCGACTCGACCGTCTGATCCGGCGGGATCCCACGCTGCCGGGCGAGTTCAGGACCGCGCACGTAGTAGTCCTGCTCGTCGTCGCCCAGCCGCATCGGGTGCGGCGGCTGCTCCATGCCGGGCAGCAGCGGCGCCAGCAGATCCTCCTTGGTGTAGATCAGGTCCTGCCGGTTGTCGTCGGCCGTCTCGTACTCGTTGGTCATCGTCAGCGCCCGCGTCGGGCACGCCTCGATGCACAACCCGCAGCCGATGCAGCGCAGGTAGTTGATCTGGTAGTTCCGGCCGTAGCGCTCACCGGGTGAGTAGCGCGCGTCCTCGGTGTTGTCGCCGCCCTCGACGAAGATCGCGTCGGCCGGGCACGCCCAGGCGCACAACTCGCAACCCACGCACTTCTCCAGCCCGTCCGGGTGCCGGTTGAGCTGGTGGCGGCCGTGGAACCGGGGCGCCGGAATCTTCTTGACCTCCGGGTACTCCTCGGTGACGACCTTCTTGAACATCGTCGAGAAGGTGACGCCGAAGCCCTTGATCGGATCAAACATTCCCACGGGGCGCCTCCTCGCCTTGCGGGCCCTCGACCGCCGGGGTGGCTGCGCTGTGCACCGGGGTGCGCCGCGGCGGGGTCTCGGGAACGTGCAGGTCCAGCGGCGGAACCGGATAGTCGCTGCCGGCCAGCGGCACCTCGTCGGTGTCCTTGGCAGGTTTGCGGTCCGGGATGAGGAAGGTGGCCACCAGCAGGACCGCGATCACGATGCCGCCGCCGATGAGGAACTGTTGCGAGGTGACCGCCTCGGAGTTGCGCAGCGCGCGGATCACGGTCACCGCGATGATCCACACCAGGCTCAGCGGGACCAGGATCTTCCAGCCCAGGCTCATGAACTGGTCGTAGCGGAGCCGGGGCAGGGTGCCGCGCAGCCAGACGAAGAAGAACAGGAACGCCAGCGTCTTGCCCATGAACCACAGCACCGGCCACCACCCGGTGTTGAGTACGCCGTCGCCGATCAGCGACAGCGGCCACGGCGCGTGCCAGCCGCCCAGGAACAGGGTGGTCGCCAGCGCCGAGACGGTGACCATGTTGATGTACTCGGCGAGGAAGAACAGCGCGAACTTCAGCGACGAGTACTCGGTGTGGAAACCACCGACCAGCTCCGACTCGGCCTCCGGCAGGTCGAACGGGGCCCGGTTGGTCTCGCCGACCATGGACACCACGTACACCGCGAAGCTGAACGGCAGCAGCGCGAAGAACCAGCCGCTGGCCTGCGCCTCGACGATGCCCGAGGTGGACAGCGTCCCGGCGTACATGATCACCGCGACGAACGACAGGCCCATCGCGATCTCGTAGGAGATGACCTGCGCGGCCGACCGCAGTGAGCCCAGCAGCGGGTACGGCGACCCGGAGGCCCACCCGGCGAGCACGATGCCGTAGACGCCGATCGAGGCGCAGGCCAGCACCACGAGCAGACCGACCGGCAGCTCCACCAGCTGCAGCGCGGTGCGCTCGCCGAAGATGGTGACCTCGGGGCCGATCGGGATCACCGAGAACGACACCATCGCGGGCGTCGCGGAGATCGCCGGGGCCAGGAAGTACACCCACTTGTCGGCCAGCACCGGCCGGATGTCCTCCTTGAACGCCAGCTTCAGGCCGTCGGCCAGCGACTGCAGCAACCCGAACGGGCCCGCTCGGTTCGGGCCGGGCCGGTGCTGCATCCGGCCGATGACGCGGCGTTCCGCCCAGATCGTCAGTAGGGTCATGACGACCAGGAAGACGAAGATCGCCAGGACCTTCAGCAGGATCAGCCAGAGCGGATCGTCGGCGAGCAGTTCCGCGGTTGTGGTCATGCTCTCCCCCCGTCCAGGTGGGTCGCCGCGCCGTTGTTGCCGGCGTGGCCGTTACCGGCTGCCGTGGGCAGCGGAGTGGTCGCGGTGATGTCGACGACCGCGCCGTGCCCGGCGCCGAGGGTCCGGCGGACCCGGGAGGCCCCGGAGTCGGCGGGCAGCCACACCACGTCGTCGGGCATCTCGGCCAGCTCCGCCGGCAACACGATGGCGCCCCGGGCGGTGCGGACCTCGACGCGCTGCCCGGGGCCGAGCCCGATGCGCTGCGCGGTGCGCGGTGAGAGCACCGCGACGGCCCGGCGCGCGGTGCCGGCCAGGTTCGGTTCCTCGACCTGCATCGCGCCGTTGTCGAGCAGCTGCCGCCAGGTGGCCAGCACCGCCTGGCCCGGGCCGGGCGCGGGTGCGGCCGCCACCGGTTCGTCCGGGGCGGGCCGCCGTTGGCCGCGGTGCGGGCCGATGCGGTCAAGTTCGCCGGCCGCGGCCGCCGGGATCTGGGTGAACAGGTCGGCGTCCAGCTCCACGGCGAGGGTGTCGAGCACCCGGCAGTCCGGCAGCGCGCCGGTGCCCTCGATGGTGGTGCCGAACTCGCGGCGGCGGCCTTCCCAGTTCAGGTAGGTGCCGGACTTCTCGACGCTGGGCGCGACGGGCAGCACCACGTCGGCGTGCTCGGTCACCGCGCTGGGCCGCAGTTCGAGGCTGACCACGAAGTCGGCGGTGCGCAGCGCGCGTTCGGCCAGCGCCGGGTCGGGCAGGTCGTCCGGGTCCACGCCGCCGACGAGCAGCCCGGACAGCTCCCCGGCGGCGGCCGCGGCGATGATGCCCGCGGCGTCGCGGCCGGGTGCGGCGGGCAGCGCGCCGGGCGGCAGGCCCCAGGCGTGTTCGAGTTCGCCGCGGGCGGCCGGGTCGACGACCGGGCGACCGCCGGGCAGCAGCGTGGGCAGCGCTCCGGCCTCGATCGCGCCGCGTTCCCCGGCGCGGCGCGGGATCCACGCCACGCGGGCACCGGTGCGCCGGGCGGTGCGCAGGACCTCCGAGTACAGCCCCGGGACCTCCGCGGCCCGTTCGCCGACGACCAGCACCGCACCGGGCTGCCGCAGCGCCTCGTCCACTTCGGACGGCAGCGCGCCCAGCGCCGCCGCTTCACCGCCCGGCGCGCAGGGCACCAGCGACCCGATCTGGGCCGGACCGCCGTCGTAGACGATGGTCGTGGTTTTCGCCACCCCCGGGGACGCCCAGGACGCGAGGTGGAACACCTTCGTCCTGTTCTTGCGTGCGGCCTTGCGCAGCCGGAGGAAGACGATCGGCGACTCCTCCTCGGGCTCGAACGCCACGCACAGCACCGCGGGCGCGACTTCGAGGTCCCGGTAGGTCACCCCGGTTTCCGGCGTCACACCGACCACAGTGGATTCGAGGAAGCGCAGTTCCTCGGCGCTGTGCGGCCGGGCGCGGAAGTCGATGTCGTTGCACCGCAGGGCGATCCGCGCGAACTTCGAGTAGGCGTAGGCGTCCTCGACGGTCAGCCGACCGCCCGGCAGCACGCCCACGCCCCGCGCGTCGCGCGCCGCGGCCAGGCCGTCCGCGGCCACCCGCAGCGCCTCGGTCCACGACGCCGGGCGCAGCTGGCCGTCCCCGCCGCGCACCAGCGGCCGGGTGATGCGGTCCGCGGCGGTGGCGTAGCGGAACGCGAACCGGCCCTTGTCGCAGATCCACTCCTCGTTGACCTCGGGATCGTCCCCGGCCAGCCGCCGCATCACCTTGCCGCGCCGCCAGTCGTTGCGGATCTCGCAGCCCGAGGCGCAGTGCTCGCACTGGCCGCGGGTGGACACCAGGTCGAACGGCCGCGCCCGGAACCGGTACTGGGCGCTGGTCAACGCCCCGACCGGGCAGATCTGGATGGTGTTACCGGAGAAGTACGACTGGAACGGCTGCTGCTCGCCGATGCCGATCTGCTGCAGCGCCCCGCGCTCCAGCAGTTCGATGAACGGGTCGCCGGCGATCTGCTTGGAGAACCGGGTGCAGCGCTGGCACAGCACGCAACGCTCCCGGTCCAGCAGCACCTGCGAGGAGATCGGGATCGGCTTCGGGAAGGTGCGCTTGGTGTCGTGGAACCGCGACTCCGCGCGCCCGTGCTTCAACGCCTGGTTCTGCAGCGGGCACTCGCCGCCCTTGTCGCAGATCGGGCAGTCCAGCGGGTGGTTGATCAGCAGCAGCTCCATCACGCCCTGCTGCGCCTTGTCCGCCACCGGCGAGGTCCGCTGTGTCCTGACGACCATGCCGTCGGCGACGGTCATCGTGCACGACGCCTGCGGCTTGGGCATCGGCCGCCCGCCCATCTCCACCTCGACCAGGCACTGCCGACAGGCCCCGGCCGGGTCCAGCAGCGGGTGGTCGCAGAAGCGCGGGATGGTGATGCCCATCCGCTCGGCGGTGCGGATCAGCAGCTCGCCCTTCGGCGCCTCGACCTCGATGCCGTCAATGGTCAGCCGGACGTAGCCCTCCGGCACCGGACGGGTTTCTGATTCGGGTGCCACCGTCATCGGGCCGCTCCTACCAGTGCGGATTCCGGCTTGTCCTGCTCGCCCGCGTTCTTCCGGCACAACGCCAGGAACTCCTCGCGGAAGTACTTGATGCCGCTGGTGATCGAGCTGACCGCGCCGTCGCCCAGGGCGCAGAACGACCGGCCGAAAATGTTGTCGCAGACGTCCAGGAGGGTCTCGATGTCCTCCTCGGTGCCGCGCCCCTCGACCATCCGCTCCAGCACCTGGGCCAGCCAGTAGGTGCCCTCGCGGCAGGGGGTGCACTTGCCGCAGGACTCGTGCGCGTAGAACTTGGTCCACTTCATCACGGCCCACGGCACCGACACGGTCTCGTTGAACACCATCACCGCGGTGGTGCCCAGCATCGACCCGGCCTCGGCGGCGCCCTCGAAGTCCAGTGGCACGTCCAGGTGCTCGGCGGTGAACAGCGGCGTCGACGAGCCGCCCGGCGTCCAGAACTTCAGCGGGATGCCGTCCTTCATGCCGCCGGCCAGCTCCAGCAGCTGGCGCAGCGTGGTGCCCAGCGGCGCCTCGTACTGGCCGGGCCGCTCGACGTGCCCGGAGATGGAGTAGATCTTCGGGCCCGGCGACTTCTCGGTGCCCATCGTGCGGAACCAGTCGGCACCACCGTTGACGATGTAGGGCACGGAGGCGATGGTCTCCACGTTGTTGACCGTGGTCGGGCACGCGTAGAGACCGGCGGCGGCCGGGAACGGCGGCTTGAGCCGTGGCTGCCCGCGCTTGCCCTCCAGCGAGTCGAGCAGTGCGGTCTCCTCACCACAGATGTAGGCACCCGCGCCGGCGTGCACCACGATGTCCAGGTCGAAACCCGAGTTGAGGATGTTCTTGCCCAGGTACCCGGCCTGGTATGCCTCGCGGACCGCGTTGTTCAACCGGCGGATCGGGTGCAGCGCCTCGCCGCGCACGTAGATCATGCAGTGGTTGGCGCGCATCGCGTAGCTGGCGATGATGCAGCCCTCGATCAGCGAGTGCGGGTCGGCCATCATCAGCGGGATGTCCTTGCAGGTGCCCGGCTCGCCCTCGTCGGCGTTGATGACCAGGTAGTGTGGCTTGACCGGTTCCTTGGGCATGAAGCTCCACTTCACGCCGGACGGGAACCCGGCGCCGCCGCGGCCGCGCAGCCCGGCGGCCTTGACCAGCTCGATCAGCTGGTCCGGGTGCGCCGCGAGGGCCTTGCGCACCGCGGTGTAGCCCTCCAGCTGCTCGTAGGTGCGCAGCGTCCAGGACTTCGGCGACAGCCACCGCTTGGTCAGCACCGGGGTCAGCGGGCTGGTGCTGGACCGGTTCGTCTGGGTCATGGCCACCCTCACCTCTTCTCCGGCAGCGGCGGCAGTTCCGCGTCGTCGGGCATGCTCGGCGCGGTCCAGCCGCGCTCGTGGGCCAACTGCGCACCGCGCACCGTCTCGGGCGCCGCCGACGGACCGGCCACGGTGGACTCCAGGTCGTCGAAGAACCCGGCCAGCTGGCGCTCGGCGCCGCGGAAGTCGGTGAGCGCGGGGCCTCGGGTCGGTGCCGGTTTCTCCCCGCGCTGCAACGCCTTCACCAGGTCCAGCGCCGACTCGGGCGTCTGGTTGTCGAAGTACTCGTAGTTGACCTGCAGCACCGGGGCGAGGTCGCAGGCCGCCAGGCACTCGGCGTGCTCCAGCGTGATCGAGCCCTCCTCGCCGGGAGTGCCGGCGGTCTCGTCGTGCCCGACACCCAGGTGCTCGCTGAGCCTGCGGTAGATCGCGTCGCCGCCCAGCGCCGCGCACAGGGTGTTGGTGCACACGCTCACCAGGTGCTGACCGCACGGCTTGCGCTTGTACATCGTGTAGAAGGTCGCGACCGCGCTGACCTCCGCGGTGGACAGCGCCAGCTGCTCGGCGCAGAACCGGATTCCCGCCGGGCTGACGTACCCCTGCACCGACTGCACCAGGTGCAGCATCGGCAGCAGCGCCGACCGCGGCTCCGGGTAGCGCGCGATGATCTGCCTGGCGTCGGAGCGCACGTCCTCACCGAACACGGAGGTATCCGCGGTGTCGTGCACGTTGTGCTCATTCGTGGTGAACTCGAACTGCTCGGTCATCGATCCACCCCGCCCATCACCGGGTCGATGGAGGCCACGGACGCGATCACGTCGGCCACCAGCCCGCCCTCGCACATCGCGGGCAGCGCCTGCAGGTTCACGAAGCTGGGTTCCCGCACGTGCACCCGCATCGGCCGGGTGCCGCCGTCGGAGACCACGTGGTAGCCGAGCTCGCCGCGCGGCGACTCGACCGGCACGTACACCTGGCCGGGCGGCACGTCGAAGCCCTCGGTCACCAGCTTGAAGTGGTGGATCAGGGACTCCATCGACTGGCCCATGATCCGGCGGACGTGCTCCAGGGAGTTGCCCATGCCATCCGGGCCGATACTGAGCTTCGCGGGCCAGGCGATCTTGGCGTCCGCCACCATGTGCGGCCCGGGCTCCATCTTGTCCACGCACTGCCGGATGATCTTCAGCGACTGGTGGATCTCCTCCAGCCGCAGCAGGTACCGGGCGTAGCAGTCGGCGTCGGTGCTGGTGGGCACCTCGAACTCGAACTCCTCGTAGCCGCAGTACGGCTGGATCTTGCGCAGGTCCCAGGGCAGGCCGGTGGCGCGCAGGAGCGGCCCGGTGACGCCGAGCTGCAGGCAGCCGTCCAGCGGGAGGTAGCCGACGTCCTTGAGGCGCTGCTTCCAGATCGGCTGCCCGGTGAACAGCTTGTCGTAGTCCGGCAGCCGCTTGTCCATCACCTGGATGAAGTTGAGCACCTTCTGCCGCCAGTCCTCGGGCAGGTCCTGCGCGACCCCGCCGGGCCGGATGAACGCGTGGTTCATCCGCAGCCCGGTCAGGTATTCGAGCAGGTGCAGAACCTCCTCGCGCTCGCGGAAGCCGTAGGTCATGCCGGTGGTGGCGCCCAGCTCCATCGCGCCGGTGGCCAGGAACACCAGGTGCGAGGAGATCCGGTTGAGCTCCATCAGCATCACCCGGAACGTCTGGGCCCGCTTCGGCGCCTCGATGCCCAGCAGCTTCTCCACCGCCAGGCAGTAGGCGGCCTCGTTGTACAGCGGGGCCAGGTAGTCCATCCGCGTCACGAACGTGACGCCCTGGGTCCAGGTTCGGTACTCGGTGTTCTTCTCGATGCCGGTGTGCAGGTAGCCGATCACCGAGCGGGCCTTGGTGACGGTCTCGCCCTCCAGCTCCAGCACCAGGCGGAGTACGCCGTGCGTGGACGGGTGCTGCGGGCCGAGGTTGATGACGACCCGTTCCTCGCCGGCGGTCTCGTCGATGAACTGGTCCCAGTCGCCGCCGGTGACGGTGTAGACCGTGCCCTCGGTGGTCTCCCGGGACTCGGCATACGGGTTGCCGAAGCCCGTGGGTGTTTCCGTGGTCATCTCCAGCACCTCTCCGCGGTCCTCACGAGTACGCCCTGCGCTGGTCCGGCGGCGGGATCTCGGCGCCCTTGTACTCGACCGGGATGCCACCCAGCGGGTAGTCCTTGCGCTGCGGGTGCCCGTCCCAGTCGTCGGGCATCAGGATTCGGGTGAGCGCGGGGTGGCCGTCGTAGACGATGCCGAACATGTCCCACGCCTCGCGCTCCTGGAAGTCCGCGGTCGGGTACACCGACACCACGGAGGGCACATGGGGATCGTCGACGTCGACCGCGACCTCCAGGCGGATGCGTCTCCGGTACGTCATCGACGTCAGGTGGTAGACCGAGTGCAGCCGCTGCGGCACCTCCGGCCCGTAGTCCACGCCGGAGACCGAGCTGCACAGCTCGAAGCGCAGCGCCGGGTCGTCACGCAGCGCCCGGCAGATCTCCACCAGGTGTTCGCGGCGGACGTAGAAGGTGATCTCGCCGCGGTCGACGGTCACCTGCTGCACGGTGTCCGCCGGCAGGCCCCGGTCGTGCAGCGCGGCGAAGAGGTTGTCGGCGACCTCGTCGAACCACCCGCCGTAGGGCCGCTCGGCCGCCGTCGGCACGTAGGCGGGCAGCCGCAGGCCGCCGTAGCCGGAGGTGTCGCCCGTGCCGCGCACCCCGAACATGCCCTTGCGCGCGCGGCCGGAGACCGGCGCGCGGTGCGCCGCGCCACCCGGGGTGGCCGGCTCGAGGCCGCCGCCGGGCCGCTCGGCGCTGGAGCCCGGTGCACCGGTCACCGGGCGCTGCGCGGAATCCTTGTCTGCCAACGCCAACTCACCTACCCGCCTTGAGTTCCCGGGGGCGTTCCGGCGTGCTCTGCAGCGCCCCCAACGCCGGATCGGAGCCCATTTCGCGACGCTGCGCGGCCTGCTGCTTCTCGGCCCGGTGCCGCTGCATCCGGTTCCTGGGCGCGTACCGCTGCGAGGACGGGATCATCGGCGTCCGCTCGCCGCTCTCCAGCTTCAGCCGGGCGCGCTTGGCGTTGATCGGCTCGTCCATGATCTTGGCGTGCAGCTTGAGGATCGCGTCCAGCAGCATCTCCGGGCGCGGCGGGCACCCCGGCAGGTACATGTCCACCGGCACCACGTGGTCCACGCCCTGCACCACGGCGTAGTTGTTGAACATGCCGCCGCTGGAGGCGCAGACGCCCATCGCCAGCACCCAGCGCGGCTCGGGCATCTGGTCGTAGATCTGCCGCAGCACCGGCGCCATCTTGTTGGTCACCCGGCCGGCCACGATCATCAGGTCGGCCTGCCGGGGCGTGGCGGAGAACCGCTCCATGCCGAACCGGGCGATGTCGTAGCGGGAGCCGCCGACGGTCATCATCTCGATCGCGCAGCAGGCCAGCCCGAACGTCGCCGGCCACATCGACGTCTTCCGGGTCCAGTTGACGAGCTTCTCCACGTTGGCCAACAGGATGCCGTTCGGCAGCTGCTCCTCGAGCCCCATCTCCGGCACTCCTTCCGCGTCGCTGCGGTCCAGTTGTTCCCTAGTTCCAGTCCAGGCCGCCGCGGCGCCACACGTAGAGGTAGGCGAAGCCGACGGTGGCGATGAAGAGCACGACCTCGACCACGCCGAACAGGCCGAGGACGTCCGCGGAGACCGCGAACGGGTAGAGGAAGACCATTTCGATGTCGAACAGGATGAACAACATCGCGGTCAGGTAGTAGGCGACCGGCATCCGGCCGCCGCCGATGACCGGCTGGGGCGACGGCTCGATGCCGCACTCGTAGGCGTCGAGCTTGGCCTTGTTGTACCGGCGGGGGCCGACGAGGGGGGCGATCGCGACCGAGAAGACCGCGAACGCCAGCGCCAAGGCGAACATCAGCACCAGCGGGATGTACGGATCGAGCACTGCGCTGCCCTCCTTCGACGGCCCCCGCCGAGACGAAGCTCACGTCTGCGGCGTCAGTGCGCACTCTATGCGGTCGAGCCTATCGTCTCCGTAGTGAGGCGAACCTAACTTTATGACTTCTCACACATTGCCCGGGACATCTGACCAGATATGTGCCGTCAGGCGCTAGGGGTCAGGCGTGTAGTGGCGCTGATCACACGGTCCATTGCGTCACCACCTTTCGCGTCGTAGAGATTTGCCAACAGTTTCAACACGAATCGCATCAGGGTCGTCCTCGGTAGACCGTGCCTCGTGGCCACCCGCATCACGGTGGGATTGCCAATCAACTTGCTGAAGATGTTGCCCAGCCGGAAGTAGCCGCCGAGCGCCTGCTGCACCGCCGTCGGGTACCGGCGCAGCGCCTGCTCACGGGACAGGCCGGTCGGCCGGGCCAGCGCGTGCACCACGCAGTCCGCGGCGAGCTTGGCCGACTCCATGGCGTAGGCGATGCCCTCGCCGTTGAACGGGTTGACCATGCCGCCCGCGTCACCGACCAGCAGCAGACCGTTGCGGTAGTGCGGCACCCGGTTGAAGCCCATCGGCAGCGCCGCCCCGCCGATCCGGCCGGTGGCGTTGTCCTCGCGGAACCCCCATTCCTCCGGGGTGCCGTCCAGCCACGAGCGCAGCAGCTGGCGGTAGTCGGTCCGGCCGTAGGCCCGGGAGGTGGACAGGATGCCGAGGCCGACGTTGACGGTGCCGTCGCCCATGCCGAAGATCCAGCCGTAGCCGGGCAGCAGCCTGGGCCCGGCCGGGTCCGACCGGTCCCACAGCTCCAGGTGCGACTCCAGGTACTCGTCCTTGGTGCGGGGGCTCGTGTAGTACCGGCGCACGGCCACCCCCATCGGCCGGTCGTCGCGCTTCTCGATGCCCACCGACAACGCCAGCCGGGCCGAGACCCCGTCGCAGGCCAGCACCAGCGGCGCCCGGTAGGTCACCGGGGTCCGCTCCGGCCCTGCCTTGGCCTGCACCCCGGTGATGCGGCCGGTGCGGTCGTCGACGAGGGCGCTGGTGACGGTGGTCCGCTCCACCAGCCGGGCCCCGGCGCGCTCGGCGGTGCGGGCCAGCAGGTCGTCGAAGTCGTTACGGGGGCGGACCACGCCGTAGGGCGGGAAGTCGGCGAGGCTGGGCCAGTCCAGTTCGATGCGCACCCCGCCGCCGACGACCCGCAGGCCCCGGTTGTGCAGCCAGCCCGCCTCCTCGCGGGTGTCGATGCCCAGGTCGATGAGCTGCTTGACGCCCCTGGGGGTGATGCCGTCGCCGCAGACCTTCTCCCGCGGGAAGGTGCTCTTCTCCAGAAGCAGGACGTCCAGGCCCGCCCGGGCCAGGTACGTCGCAGCCGTCGATCCGGCCGGCCCGGCTCCGACGACGATGACGTCCGCGTCGTCGTCCGGTCGGCGGCGGCTGGTGGCGCTGGTCATGACACTCCTCGAGCTCGTGCACTGCGCGAAGCGGACCCGGCCCGGAGAACCGCCCCGGGCCCGCTTGTGAACTAGTTCACTAGCTCCGAGTCTAGGCCGCACCCACCGCTCGATCGACCCCTCGAACTCCGCCACCCGAGTGACCGTCACCCCAGGTGGCGGGCCACCCGCCGCCGACCGGGCGAACCCCGGCCCGCGCCGCCACCCCGCGCGGACCGCCCCCGACCGGCGTCCGAACCGGGTGGATCACTCCGATGAGGGGCGCCGGCACCCAGGCGCCGGGCACCCGCAGGATCGGCAGGGAGAGCAGGCGGGAGCTTCGGGATCTTGCCGTGGTGTCGAGGGCCGCAGACGTCGTCCCCCCGCCGCCGAGCCTGTGCGACCTCAGTGGACATCCGCGAGGCGAGCCCGCGGCATCCTCAGTGGACACCCGGGTGACGCGGGCCGCGCCGTGTCAGGAGGGTTTGACCGCCCGGTGCAGGGCGACGACACCGCTGGTGAGGTTGCGCCACGCCACGTCGGTCCAGCCCGACTCGGCGATCAGCTCGGCCAGCGCCCGCTGGTCCGGCCACTCCCGGATGGACTCCGCCAGGTAGACATAGGCGTCCGGGTTCGACGACACCGCGCGGGCGATCGCCGGCAGCGCCCGCATCAGGTAGTTCAGGTAGACGGTGCGAAACGGCTGCCACGTCGGCGTGGAGAACTCACACACCACCAACCGCCCGCCGGGCCGGACGACGCGCAGCATCTCCCGCAGCCCCGCCGCCGGGTCGACCAGGTTACGCAACCCGAACGAGATCGTCGCCGCGTCGAACGCCTCGTCGGCGAACGGCAACCGCAACGCGTCCGCGCCGACCATCGGCACCCCGCGGTGGCGGCCGACCCGCAACATGCCCAGCGAGAAGTCCGCCGCCACGCAGAACGCGCCGGAACGCGCGAACTCCTCGGTCGAGACACCGCTGCCCGCGGCCAGGTCGAGCACGCGCTCACCCCGCCTGGGCGCCAGCGCCCGCCGGGTCACCTCCCGCCACCTCCGGTCCTGCCCGAAGGACAGCACGGTGTTGGTCAGGTCGTAGCGACGGGCGACGCCGTCGAACATCGACGCGACCTCGCGGGGCTTCTTGTCCAAACCGGCCCGAGACACACCCGAAGCGTACGTGGCGTGCCAGGCGCACCCGCCACCAAGCCTGCCACCTCCGCGATCCGGCACCGGCGCACGGACGCTCAGGCCGCCAGCGTCTCGGGGGTGGTGACTGCTGCGTAGTGGGCCATGAGCTGTTCGCAGAGGGCCGGCCAGGTCCTGCGCGCCACCGAGGTGCGCGCTGCGGCGCCGAAGCGGGCCCGGGCGTGCGGGTCGCGCAGCTGGTCCACCGCCTCCCGCAAGGCGCTCGCGTGCTCATCGTCGTCCTGTGCCGGGAGGAGAAAGCCCGTAAGGCCGTGGGCGACGAGGTCGCGGGGACCGCCCGCGTCCGGGGCGATCACCGGGAGACCCGAGGCCATCGCCTCCTGCACCGCCTGACAGAACGTCTCGTGCGGGCCCGTGTGCACGAACACGTCCAGGCTTGCGTAGATCCGCGCCAGCTCGCCGCCCGTGCGCTGCCCGAGGAACACCGCACCGGGCAACGCCTGCTCCAGGCTCGCCCGTTCCGGGCCGTCGCCGACGACGATCAGGCGCACGTCCGGCGCGGCCGCCAGCGCGGCCAACCGCTCGATGCGCTTCTCCGGGGCCAGCCGCCCCACGTACCCCACCAGCAACTCGCCGTTCGGCGCGAGCGCGCGGCGCAGCTCCCGGTCACGGTGGCGGGGCGAGAACCGCGCCGTGTCCACCCCGCGGCCCCACCGGTGCACCCGCGGAATCCCGTGCTCACGCAGCGTCTCCACCGCCCACGTCGACGGCGCCAGCGTCCGGTCCGCGGCACCGTGCAGGCGGCGGATCCACCGCCACGCCGCCCGCGCGGTCAGGCCCAGCCCGTACGACGCGGCGAAACCGGCGACATCGGTCTGGTACACGGCGACCGTCGGCACGCCGAGCCGCCGCGCTGCGGCCAGGCCGCGCGCACCCACGACGAACGGAGACGCCAGGTGCACCACGTCCGGGCGGAACTCCTGCAGGCTGCGCAGCAGGCGGCGCGTCGGGAACCCGATCGGCAGCGACGACACCACCGGAAGCTCCACCGCGGGCAGCCGCACCACCGGGAAGCCCTCGCACACTCCGGGCCCCGCGCCCGGGGCGATCACCAGTGCCTGGTCCCCGCGGCGACGCAGGTGCTCCAGCACCCGCAGCACCGAATTGGTGACCCCGTTGATCTGCGGCAGGAAGCTCTCGGTCACGATCGCGATGCGCACGCGCAACACCGTGGCGGCCCGGACCGGCGAACAACCGTCCGGGAAATGACGCCCCCGCCAACGACGGCCGACAACCGCGCCAATTCACCCGGCGGCGCGAATTCGTGGTCCAGCCCTCCACCGGCGGTCACCTCACCGTTGCGCACCGGTCACCCTGCGCACGGACACTGGGGCGGCATGACGATCCTGCCTTCCCCGCCCGCCTTCGACCCCGCCCTGGTGTCGCGGGCGTTCGAGGTCGCCGGTCGACTTGCCAACGACGCCGCCGACGTGATCATCGCGACCGCGGGCAGAGGGGCGCACCCCGAGCCCACCGAATCGCCCTTCGACTGGGTCACCGACACCGGCCGCACCCTGGAACGCCACACCCGGCGGGTGCTCGCCGACGAGTTCCCGGGGATCCCGGTGTTCGGCGAGGAGTTCGACGCCGCGCCGGCCACGGGCGCCGAGCACCGGGCGGCCACGCCGGGCTCGGCGCGGTTCCGCTGGTCGGTCGACCCGGTGGACGGCACCGCCAACTACGCCGCCGGACTGCCGTGGTGCGCCTACAGCCTGGCCATGCTCGACGAGCACGGGCCGGTCGTCGGCGTGGTGGCCGACCCGTACCGCGCGCAGATCCACGCCGCCGCGCGCGGCCGCGGCATGCGCGCCAACGGGCGGCCCGTGCGGCTGTCCGAGCAGCGCGAGACCCGAGCGGGGATCGTGTGCACCGAGCTGACCAAGAACGGCCCGTGGCGGGGCATGGACCGGTTCATCAGCAACGCGGCGAGCGCCCAGGTGGGTGTCCGGCTGCTCGGGTCGCCCGCGCTGGCCATCACGCAGGTCGCGCTCGGGCACGCGGTGGCCGCGGTGCTGGACTCCTACCAGGAGTGGGACGTGGCCGGGGCGCTGTTGCTGGCGACCGAGTCGGGGGCGACCGTGTTGGACCGCTGCGGTCGGCCCGCCGCCCTGCCGCCGGACGGACTGCTGGTCGCCGCCCCCGGCGCCGCCACCGAGGTGCACGACTGGTGGCGTCAGGCCACCACCGGGTGCTAGGCCGCGCGTTGCAGGGCGCGGGCCGGTGCCGAGCCCGGTTCCGGGCCGAAGACCGCCGACATCGGGCGCAACAGCGGGAACTGCTCCCGCAGCACGGTCACCTGCTCGTGCACCCTGCTCAGGTCCGGGTCGGCGACCAACTGCACGACCACCTCGAGCACGTGGTCGGTCACCATGCCGAACCGGGCAGCGGCGTCGTCCAACTGGCCCTGTAGCCGCCGCAGGACGGCCTCGTCCCGGGAACTCCCGACGGCCACGCCCCGGCCCACCTCGGCCAGCGCCCGAACGTTCGGCAACTCCGCGTCCATGCGCCGCACGACCGTCTGCAACCCGTGCCTGGCCTGCTCGGAGGACACCGCCTCGACCGCCCGCGCCGCCCGGTACACGGCCTGCTCGCAGCGCTGGACGTCGTGCCACCACTGGTCGGGCACCTGCGCCGGAACGGGCTGGGCAGCCGGCGATGGGGGTGCGGTTCGTCGACTCCTGGTGCTGATGACGGCCGACATGACCCCCGCTCCGCTGGCGCCCGCCACGAAGGCCACCAGCACGTGCACCCAGATTCCGTCCATGTCCGGTTGTGTCCTTCCAACTCGGCCGAGGTGGCCGCCCGAGCCCGCTGCAGCGCCGGTGGGCACCGATCCGACGACCTCGGCCGGACCGGAGTTCCGCGCGTCCTCCAGATCACTCTGCGCCTGCCGACGGGCGCAGGTCTTGGGGGAAAGTACTTATTTGCGATCAGGCACCGGCCCGGACCAGGTGCTGCAGGTCGGCGAGGACGAAGACCAGCCCGCCGGTGTGCGCACCGTCGCGGCCGCCCGGCCGGGCGAAGTCGGCGAACTCCGCGGGGTTCGGGCGCGGCAACCGCGCCACCGAGAACACCTCGTCCAGCGCGGCGCTGACCTCGTCGCGCACCACCGCGGGATCCACCCCGCAGCCCGCGTCGGCCAGCCTGGCCTCGACCGGGTGCGGCACGAACAGCTCGCCGGTCAACGGCCACACCCGCTGCAGTCCGGCGGTCATCCGGGGAGCCGTGCCGCCGGCCGGGTCGCCGAAACGGATGACCCACTGGGCGGCGTGGTCACGGTGCGCAGCCAGGGACGGCAGCGACCGCGCCGCCAGCGTCGCCAGCACCGCATCCCGGCTGTGGACCAGGCGCTCGAACACCGCCCGGCGCCAGGTGCTGAACAGCAGCAGGCGCGCGATGGTGGCCGGGAAGTCACCGCCTGGCCCCGGCCCGCAGTCGATCTCCACGAGCCGCACGTTGCGGAACTCCTCGGCGTTGCGGAAGTAGGCCAGCCGGTCCTCGTCGCGGCCCGCGCCCTCGACCTCACCGGCCCGGTGCAGCAGGGTCCGCGCCTGCGCCAGCAGGTCCAGTGCGATGCCGCCGAGCGCGGCGGACTCCTCCAGCTCCGGCGTCCGCAGACCCCACTCGGTCAGCCGGTGCGCGAGGAGCAGCGCGTCGTCGCCCAGCATCAGGCAGTACTGCGCGAGGTCCGAAGTGGTCACCCCGGCCGGCACCGAGCGATCCACAGTAGACGCCAAGGGGGCGCCGAGCACCCACTGCTGCGCATCCGCTGCGCTGGAGCGCGCTTCCGGGAGGTTCATGGCGACCTCGCAGACCGGGGCGGGCGGCCAGGGTCGGCCACGTCAGCCGTGCGACTGGGACCGCCGCCCCTCGGCGGGGTTTCCAGTGTCACACCATCCGGCAGCGGAAGGGAAGTCGGACTTCAGTGGGCGCGAGGCCGGCGCAGAAAGTAGTACACCGGCAGCAGCACGGCCCACACCACGGCCAGCAGGCTGGCCACCGGCAGTAGCGAGAGCACCGCGGTGCGTCCGGCCACCCGCACCAGGTCCGGGTTCCGCGAGTCGTACTCCACCCGAACCAGCTGGCCGGGCTGCAGGTCGGCCGGGTACAGGATGCCGTTCGGCGGGATGTACACGCGGCCCTCGTCGGTGTTGAAGCGCACCACCGTGCGGATCAGCGAGGTGTCGACCACCTCGGCCACCGCCCGACCCCGGGACTCCTCGATCGTCCGGTCGTCGATGAAGCAGGCCAGCACGATGGACAGGCCCATCACGGTCACCAGCACGCCCAGCGCCAGCACCGCGCGGGCGGCGCGCACTCGACCACGGGACGGTAGGGCAACCGGCCGGTCACCTTCCGTGTCGGATTTGGTCACCGAGTCGGCCGCGTCGTCCCGAACCGCGTCGCTCGCCACGGTGACCGATTGTAGGCATCGGGCCATCGCGACCCCGCAGCCCTTCGGTGCCGTCCACCGCTCGGCGAAAGCCGCATACCCTCCAGGAGTGGCGATGACACCCCGGCTGCTGACTGCGCGTACCCGCAGGCTCGAACCAGGCGACCCCCGATGTGACCTCCCTCTCCTCGACCTGCTGCCCGCGGAGGGGGTGCTGAGCTGGGTTCGCGACGGCGCCGGGCTGGTCGGCTGGGGCACCGCGGCCCGCCTCGACGTGTCCGGCCCGGACCGCTTCACCCACGCCGACGCCTGGTGGCAGCACCAGTGCCAGCGGTTCGAGGTGGTCGACGCGGTCGGGTTGCCCGGCTGCGGCCCGGTTGCCTTCGCCAGCATGGCGTTCGCCGACGATCCCGGGCAGTCGGTGCTGGTGGTGCCGGAGGTGGTCATCGGTGAGCGCGACGGGGTGCGCTGGATCACCACGATCGGCGACGCCTCAGCCGAGCCACCGCAGCCGCAGCCCGTGCGCCCGCCCGGCACCGTGTCCTACAGCGACGGGCAGCTGTCCACCACCGGCTACCGCCAGGCCGTCGCCGAGGCCGTGCGCCTGATGCAGCAGTCCGACGACCTGCACAAGATCGTGCTCGCCCACGACCTGCTCGCCACCACCTCGGAGCCGCTGGACACCCGGTTCCTGCTGCACAACCTGGCCGCCCGCTACCCGACCTGCTGGACGTTCGCGGTGGACGGGCTGATCGGTGCCACCCCGGAGCTGCTGCTGGAACGCGTGGGGTACGAGGTGCGCTCCCGGGTGCTCGCCGGCACGATCTGGCCGCGTGACGGGCACACCCCGGACCAGTTGGCGGCCGAGCTGATGGCGTCGGCGAAGAACCGCAGCGAACACGCCTACGCCACGGAGTCGCTGGCCGTGCAACTCCAGCCGTTCTGCAGCGACCTGGTGGTGCCGAACGAGCCCGAGATCATCCGGTTGCGCAACGTGTTACACCTGGCCACCAACGTGGAGGGCAAGCTGCGCGAGGACGACGCCGCCACCGGCGCCACTTCGCTGCTGCGCATGGTCGACGCCGTGCACCCCACCGCGGCGGTCGGCGGGACCCCCACGGACGACGCGGTGCGCATGATCGGGCAGCTGGAAGGCATGGACCGGGGCCGCTACGCGGGCCCGGTCGGCTGGCTGGACGGCAGCGGCAACGGCGAGTTCGGCGTGGCGCTGCGGTGCGCGCAGGTCGAGGCCGCCGCGCTCGAGGGCGCACACGAGCGCGGCGGCAGTCGGGTCCGGCTGTTCGCCGGGTGCGGGGTGGTCGCCGATTCGGACCCCGACCTGGAGGTCGCGGAGGCGGAAGCGAAGCTGCTTGCTGTTCGCGAAGCCCTCGAAGGCGTCCGCTGAACCCGCCCCCGCGACCGGTCATGCTCAGTCGTGGTTGTGCAGGAGTGCGTGTGTCCGGTCGATTTCCGCGACCGCCTTCGGCGGGGCTGCCGCGACGCGCAGGGCGCTCTCCTTGACCCCGGTCGCCTCGCCGACCGGCGGCCGTCCCTTGGTGAACAGCCACGCGTTGAACAGCTCGTCGAGCTGCTTGCCCGACTTCTGCTCGGCCAGGGCGATGAACTCCTCGATTGTGCCGGTGGAGTAGCGCTTCTCCGACACCCAGGTCCGCACGATGTCCAGCAGCGTCTCGTCACCGACGACGTTGCGCAGCGCGTGCAGCGTCATCGCCCCCCGGTCGTAGACCGCGTCGTGGAAGACGTTCTGCGCACCCGGGTCGCCCGGCAGCACCTGCCAGAACGGGTCGTCCGCCGGGTGCTGCGCGTAGTAGTGGTCGAACAGCTCCTGCGCGGTGCCGGTGCCCTGGTGCTCCGACCACAGCCACTCGGCGTACGACGCGAAGCCCTCGTTGAGCCAGATGTTGCGCCAGGTGTCCACCGAGACCGAGTCGCCAAACCACTGGTGGGCGTTCTCGTGCACCACCACCGAGGTGTTCGCCCCGTCCCGGAAGAACAGGTGGCTGTAGGTGGGCCGGGTCTGGTTCTCCAGCGCGAAGTTCATGCCCTCCGAGGACACCAGGCCGCCCTGCGCCTCGAACGGGTACTCGCCGAGCAGGCCGGTGAGGAACTCCACGATCTCCGGAGTGCGTTCGACGCTGGCCTTCGCCGCGCCCTCGTACTCACCGAGCTTCTCGGAGTAGGCGGTCACGAACGGCTGCCCGAACGCGCCGGTCCTGCTGTTGATCTCGTACTGCCCGACACCAATGAACGCCAGGTAGGTGGCGGCCGGCTTGGTGGTCCGCCACTTCCACGTCGTCCACCCGGCCAGGCTGGAGTTCCGGGTGTTCACCCCGTTCGACAGCACCTCGGTGCCATCCGGCACGGTCACGGCGATGTCGTAGGTCGCCTTGTCCCGTGGGTGGTCGTTGCCCGGGAACCACCACGCGGAGATCTCCGGCTGGCCCACCGCCAACGCCCCGTCCGAGGTGCGGATCCACGGCTTCAGACCGTCGACCTCCACGGTGGACGGAACGCCCTCGTACTCCACGACGAACGTCGCCAGGCTGCCCTCGGGCAGCGTCTGCGCCGGTGTCACCGTCAGCTCGGTGCCGTCCTGCGAGAACTGCGCCGGGACCCCGTTGACCCGCACCGACTTGGCCGTCAGCGCGAAGTCCAGGTTGAACGCCGTCAGGTTCTGCGTGGGCCTGGCCACGATCGTCGTGGTGCCCTGCAGGTGGTCGTCCGCCGGCTGGTAGCGGACCTGGATGTCGTAGTGCGAGACGTCGTAACCGCCGTTGCCATACCCCGGGAAGTAGTCGTCGCCCGCACCCGGCGCCCCCGGTCCGTCGCTCCCGGCCATCGCCGGTGTGGCGAACAGCGCCGCCGCGCAGCATGCCGCCGCTGTCGCCCGCAGGCCGTGTCGTCGAAACACCTAGCCACCCCTCCTCGAACTCGTGGTCCGGTAGGAGGGTAAGGAAAGTCAACTCCACCGGGCATGTTTTCGGCGAAGAGAATTTTCCCAGTATGCGCGGAAAAACCGCGAAGCCACCCGGACGGGGCACGCCCGCGCCCGGGCGCGCCGGTCCGCGCCCGGTCAGCCGAGCAGAGCGGAGCGCACGGCGGTCTGGAGCCGCTGGTGCACCGCTCGCAGCTGGTCGCGGTCGGTCCGCACCTCGATGACACGCAGTCCCGGTTGCCACCGCAGCGCCGCGGTGAGGTCCGAACGCTGCTCGACGAGCACGTGCTCAACGCCGTGCGCCGCGCACAGCTTGCCGATGTCGGTCCCATGCGGCGTGCCGAAGACCCGCTCGAACGAGTCCCGGTATTCGGGACTGCCTTGCTCCAGCAGGGAGAAGATGCCGCCGCCGTCGTCGTTGAGCACGACGATCGTCAGGTCCGGGCGCTGCTCCTGCGGTCCCAGCAACAAACCGTTGCTGTCGTGCAGGAAGGTCAGGTCGCCCAGCAGCGCGTAGGCGGGTCTGCCGTGGGCCAGGGCCCCGCCGATCGCGGTGGACACCATGCCGTCGATGCCCGCGACACCGCGGTTGCGGTGTACGACCACATCGGACCGCTGCCGGGCGGCCAGTGCGACGTCCCGCGTCGGATTCGACGCCCCCAGCACCAGCAGCGACCGTTCCGGCAGGGCGTCCACCAGTTCGCGCGCCACCGCGGGACCGCTGGGCCAGCGCTCCAGGTCCAGCGCCGCGTGCAGCGCGGCGGACGCCTTCTGGTCGGCCTGCTGCCAGCCGGTGAGCCAGTCCGGGTCCACCGGTCCCGGCTCGCCGCCGAAGGTCTCGGCCACCTCCCGCAGGTTGTGCGCCGGCGCGGGCCACGGCACACCGCCGTGCGCGAGCAGCACCTCCACCCGGCTGTCCGCCAGGAGCTTCTGCACCTGCCGGAAAACCGTCGGCCGTCCCACGCACAGCACCTGCTCAGGGCGGTGTCGCTGCATGAACTCGGGCAGGTTCAGCAGCCACATCCCGGTGCTGATGACCGCCGAACCGGACAGGCCCACACCCCCGGATTCCGACAGCACCGGCCAGCCGTAGCGCTCACCCCAGTCGCTGGCGCGCGCCGCACCCCAGTCGGCCACCAGGACGAGGCCCCGCCGAGCGTGCACTTGGGACAGTGCGCTGGGTGCCCACCCGCGCGCGGACACCTCCGTCCACCGCGCACCGGCCGCACGGCCGTCCAGCGGTTCGCACCACTCTCCGCCGCCGGTCGGCACCAGGGGTTCGCGGAACGGCAGGTTGAGGTGCACCGGCCCACCGCGGGAACCGCCGAGCGCCGCATGCCAGGCTCGGCAGACCTGGCTGCGCCAGTAGGCGTTCTGCCCGGGCCGGTTCTCGGCGACGGCCAGCTCGTCGAACAACCGCACCTCGGTGCCGAACAGCCGCTGCTGGTCGATCGTCTGGTTCGCGCCGGCTGCGCGCAGTTCCGGCGGCCGGTCCGCGGTCAGCACGATCAACGGCACTCCGGAGTGAAAGGCTTCACTGACCGCCGGGTGCAGGTTCGCCGCAGCGGTGCCCGACGTGCAGACCACCGGTACCGGCGTCCGCGACCGCGCCGCCAGGCCCAGCGCGAGGAACCCCGCGCTGCGCTCGTCGATGCGGACGTGCAGCCGCAGACGCTCTGCGTGCGCGGCCCTGTGCAGCGCGTAAGACAGAGGTGCGTTGCGCGACCCCGGGGAGAGCACCACCTGCCGCACCCCGTTGCGGACGAGTTCGTCGACGATGACCTCAGCCTGGGCCGTGGACGGATTCAACCGATCACCTCTGCACATCGCTTGGCGACCACCGGTCACCGGGAGCATCGTCCCCCGTGCCGCCGGCCGCGCAGGCGCCCGGCGACCGCGGGGAGGCCCCCGCACCGAGCGCTTGCTGCGCCTATTGTCCCAGGTGTGCAGAATCCCCGTGTCTCTGAGCTGTTCGATCCTGCTTTGTGGGAGCCCGTGGCGGGCTTCGAGTTCACCGACATCACCTACCACCGCTGCGTGGAGGACGGCCCCGGGAAAGGCACCGTGCGCATCGCGTTCGACCGCCCGGAAGTCCGCAACGCGTTCCGCCCGCACACCGTCGACGAGCTGTACCGCGCCCTGGACCACGCGCGGATGAGCAGCGACGTCGGCTGCGTACTGATCACCGGCAACGGCCCGTCCCCCAAGGACGGCGGCTGGGCCTTCTGCTCCGGCGGTGACCAGCGCATCCGCGGTCGCGACGGCTACCGGTACGCCGAGGGCGAGACCGCCGAGACCGTCGACCCGGCGCGCGCCGGGCGCCTGCACATCCTGGAGGTCCAGCGGCTGATCCGGTTCATGCCCAAGATCGTCATCGCGGTGGTGCCGGGCTGGGCCGCCGGGGGCGGGCACAGCCTGCACGTGGTGTGCGATCTCACGCTGGCCAGCGCCGAGCACGCGCGCTTCAAGCAGACCGACGCGGACGTGGGCAGCTTCGACGGCGGGTTCGGCTCGGCCTACCTCGCCCGTCAGGTCGGCCAGAAGTTCGCCCGCGAGATCTTCTTCCTCGGGCGGACCTACACCGCCGAGGAGGCCCACCGGATGGGGATGGTCAACGCGGTCGTCCCGCACACCGAGCTGGAGAACACTGCCCTGCAGTGGTCCCGCGAGATCAACGGCAAGTCGCCGACCGCCCAGCGGATGCTCAAGTTCGCGTTCAACGCCATCGACGACGGGCTGATCGGCCAGCAGGTGTTCGCGGGCGAGACCACCCGCCTTGCCTACATGACCGACGAGGCCGTCGAGGGGCGTGACGCCTTCCTGGAGAAGCGGAAGCCCGACTGGTCCGCGTTCCCCTGGTACTTCTGAGCTCACCGAGCCGGTTCCGGACCGGGCGGCCCCGGTCCGGAACCGGTCTTCAGCGGCACCGCCGGCCCACCCCTCTTCGGCCGGGACCACCAGCACGATCACCACCAACATCACGCACTCCTCTCCACCGGTACGCAGAGATCATCGGCCGACGTAATCGAACACTTGATCGCTAGAACAGGTGATCGAGTGGCGGGGTTATCGTTGGCCCCCGCTGATCCGCGGCCGAGAATGGCTGCATGCCGACAGCCCGCACGGTGCAGCCACTCCCCGTGGCACCAGGAACCGGTGCCCTGCAGGCGCTGGCCCCGCTCGCGCGGGCGCTCGCCGGGGAGGGCCCGGCTCTGCTCCCCGTGGCCGCCGACAACCCGGCCGAGGCCGACCGGCTGACCGCCGCGCTGGCCGGCGAACCGGCACTGACCGGCGACGAGGACACCGCCGACGACCCGACCGCCCTGGTCATCGCCACCTCCGGCTCCACCGGCACCCCGAAGGGCGTGCTGCTCGCGGCGTCGGCGCTGCGCGCCTCGGCCGGGGCCACCCACCGCCGCCTCGGCGGTCCCGGCCACTGGCTGCTGGCGATGCCCGCCCACCACATCGCGGGCATCCAGGTCCTGGTCCGGGCGTTGCTGGCCGGAACGCGCCCGCACGCCGTCGACACCACGGGTGGCTTCCGCCCCGACCGGTTCGCCGAAGCGGCCCGGGAGGTGCTCGCCGCCAACGGACCGCACTACACCGCGCTGGTCCCGACACAGCTGTCGAGGCTGGTCAGCGCGGGTGGTGCGGCGCTCGCCGCGCTGCGCGAGTTCGACGCCGTCCTGCTCGGCGGAGCGGCGACGCCGCCCGCGCTGCTGGCCCGGGCTGTCGACAGCGGTGTCCGCGTGACCACGACGTACGGCATGAGCGAGACCTCGGGCGGCTGCGTCTACGACGGTCGACCGCTGGACATCACCCGGGTCCGCATCGACGGCGGGACGGGCCCGATCCACCTGGCCGGGCCGATGGTGGCCCGGGGCTACCGGAACCAGCCCGGTGCGGCGGCCTTCGCCGACGGCTGGTTCCGCACCGGCGACATCGGCCGCTGGCGCGGCGACCGGCTGGAGGTGCTGGGCCGGGCCGACGACATGATCATCACCGGTGGCGTCAACGTCGCCCCGCTCCCGGTGGAGCGCGTGCTCACCGAGCAGCACGGCGTGCGCGAGGTGTGCGTTCTCGGCGTCGCCGACCCGGAGTGGGGCCAGGCGGTGGTGGCCGCGGTCGTCCCGACCGACCCGGCGGCCCCGCCGCCGCAGGACGCCCTCCGCGCCGCGGTCAAGGAGCGGATCAGCGCCGCCGCGGCCCCCAAACGCATCGTCTTCCTCCCGGAGCTCCCGCTGCGCGGACCGGGCAAACCCGACCGCCGGGCCCTGGCGGTGCTGCTCGGGTCGTGATCGCCCGGGGAGGTTCTCGCCGGAGCGGGCCGGCGCGTGCGCGAAGATGACCCCCATGGCGACTGTCGCTCAATGGATTGAAGGCGCACGTCTTCGCACCTTCCCGAACGCGATCGCTCCGGTTCTTGCCGGAACCGGGGCGGCCGCCGGCGTCGACCGGTTCGACCCCGCCACCGCGGCGCTCGCGCTCGCCGTCGCGCTGCTGCTGATCATCGGCGTGAACTTCGCCAACGACTACTCCGACGGCATCCGCGGCACCGACGACGACCGCGTGGGCCCGTTCCGGCTGGTCGGCTCCGGTTCGGCCCGGCCGGCCGCGGTGCGCAACGCGGCCTGGATCTGCTTCGGGCTGGCCGCGGTCGCCGGCCTCGGCGTCGTCGTCCTCAGTGGACACTGGTGGCTGCTGGCGGTGGGCGCGCTGTGCATCGCCGGGGCCTGGTACTACACCGGCGGCAAGCGGCCCTACGGGTACGCCGGGCTGGGCGAGCTGGCGGTGTTCATCTTCTTCGGGCTGGTCGCCGTGCTCGGCACGATGTACGTGCAGGCGGACACCATCTCAGGCTTCGGCATCGGCGCCGCGGTTGGCGTCGGCGCCCTGTCCAGCGCCGTCCTGGTGGCCAACAACCTCCGCGACATCCCGTCCGACCGGGTCACCGGCAAACGCACGCTGGCGGTGCTGCTGGGCGACCGCGACACGCGCACGCTCTACGTCGCGCTGACGCTCGTGCCGTTCCTGATCACCGTCCTGATCGGGCTGCGCAACTCCTGGGTGCTGCTCGGTTTCCTCGCGCTACCAGCGCTGATCATGCCGCTGCGGGCGGTGGTCGGCGGCGCGCAGGGGCGTGCGCTGATTCCGGCGTTGCGCGACACCGGTTTCGCGATGCTCATCTGGGCCGCGGTGACCGCGCTGGCGCTGGCCTTCGGCTGATCGGCAGGGCCCGCATCCGACGCGTCGGCCAGCCCAACCTCCGCGCGGCGGCCCGGTCCTGCGACGTCGCCGGGAGTCAGACCGTCTCCGTGCCGGGTTCGCGACGTCTCAGGACTGCACGACAGCGGCGAGGACGTACTGCGCCACGTGCTGCGCGGTCTGGCACTGCTCGGCGCTCGTTTCGCCTGCGGTCACGGAGACCTGCAGCGTCGCCCCGGCAACCGGCACGAATACCGTGCAGTCGCTGGCGTGCAGCGTCTGACTGCCCCGAACCGGGCCCAGGTCGACCTCCTCGCGCCCGAGCGTCCCGTAGCCCTCGGGTTGGGCACCGATCACCACGGAACGCTCGCCAGAACGCGCCTGGAAACTACAGCCGCGCACGGCGAACCCGACCTCGCGCGGGTGTCCGCTGTCAACCGGGAACGCCAACGCGCTGAGGTCACCGACGTCGACGAGCCCGCACACCTGCTCCGGCGTCAGGTCGGCGAGGCGCCTGCGCTGCTCAGGCGACACGGTCCGGGTGAGGGACGGGGCCGCGGCCGAGGACGTCACCTCCTCGGTGGTGCTGGTCTGCGCGGCCGGCGGCACGGTCGGCGGCCCGGACTCGCCCGCCGTGCACCCGGCCACCACCCCGACCAGCGCGATCGCGGACAGCCCTGCCTGACGCCTCACCAGCACCACCCTTCCTGCGCGCCCCCTGCACGGTAGCGTCGGCCCGTCCGGCGCGGGCCGCTAGTAGGCCACCCGGAACTCGCCGGTGGCGTGGAAGTGCTCGAGCACCGCCTGCGGCCCGCTCAGGTCCAGTCCGCGTTCGGCCACCCAGCCGTCGTCGTAGTACGTGTTCGTGTACCGCTCCCCGCCGTCGCACAGCAGCGTCACGATGCTGCCCTGGTGACCCTGCTGGATCATCTCGGAGACCAGCGCGAACACGCCCCACAGGTTGGTACCGGTGGAACCGCCGACCCGGCGCCCCAGGACCTGCTCGACGTAGCGGATGGTGGCGATCGACGCCGCGTCCGGCACCTTGATCATCCGGTCGATCGCCTCGCCGACGAACGACGGCTCCACCCGCGGTCGCCCGATGCCCTCGATCAGCGAGCCCTTGTCGCTGGTCCGCGACGTGTCACCGTCCCGCCACGCGTCGAAGAACACCGAGTGCTCCGGGTCGACGACCGCCAACCTGGTGTTGTGCCGCCGGTAACGCAGGTAGCGCCCGATGGTCGCGCTGGTACCGCCGGTGCCCGCGCCGACGACCACCCAGGTCGGTTCGGCGTACCGCTCCAGCGCGAGCTGTTCGAAGATCGACTCGGCGATGTTGTTGTTGCCCCGCCAGTCGGTGGCCCGGTCGGCGTGGGTGAACTGGTCCATGAAGTGACCGCCGAGCTCCGCGGCCAGCCGCCGCGACTCGGTGTAGATCGCGCCCGGCTCGTCGACGAAGTGGCAGCGCCCGCCGTGCCACTCGATCAGCGCCACCTTCTCCGGGCTGGTGGAGCGCGGCATGACCGCGATGAACGGCAGGCCGAGCAGGCGCGCGAAGTATGCCTCCGACACGGCCGTCGAACCCGACGACGCCTCGATCACGGGTGTGTTCTCGGTTACCCAGCCGTTGCAGATCGCGTACAGGAACAGCGATCGGGCCAACCGGTGCTTGAGAGAACCCGTCGGATGTGTTGACTCGTCCTTGAGGTAGAGGTCGACTCCCCACTCCGCCGGCAGCGGATACCGCAGCAGGTGGGTGTCCGCGCTGCGGTTGGCGTCGGCCTCGATCACACGCACCGCTTCGCAGGTCCAGTCACGGGTCCTGGCGCAGGAGCGGTCGATGCTGCCGATCACCGGGCTTGCGAGGTGCGGTCGCCGCGCAGCTGGGCGCGGAGCTCCTCGCGGCGGGCCCGGCGCGCCGCGGCCCGCTCGGCCATGCCGGTCGCCACGCGCCGCCGCAGCCGACCGAACACCACCAGCGACAGCGGCATCACGACCACCACCGACACGGCCAGCGCGACCAGCGCCGGCACCTGCGCCAGCACGAGGAGCGCGGCCACGGCGACCACCATGGCCAGCCGGGCGGCGGTGTAGAGCGCGACGTCGCGCGCGAGGTTCGGCTTCGCGCCTTCGACTTCCTGCTGTTCCTGCACGTCACCCAGGGTAGAGCAATCCGGGCGCCGACCTGCCGGGCGACCGCGGGGGCGCGGCCGCGCACCGCCCGAAGAGCCGCTTTCGTCCCTTACCTTCCCTTTACCTAAAGCCAAATGTTCGAGTACCTGACCATCGAGGTGCCAGGATGCGACCGGAATGCCCGAATGACCACGACTCGACAAGTGGAGGTCGACTGTGTCCGCGACCCAGCAGTCTCGCCAGAACGGCCAGGAGCAGCTCCTCACGCCCGGTGAGGTCGCGGCGCTGTTCCGGGTGGACCCCAAGACCGTGACGCGGTGGGCGACCGCCGGGCGGATCGGCTCCATCCGCACCCCCGGTGGACACCGCCGCTTCCGCGAGTCCGAGGTCCGCACGCTGCTGGCCGAGCTGACCAACGACGTCAACCGTCCGGCCTGAACCGCGCCGCCCGGTCTGAACCACCGCGCCGCCCGGGCGCTGCGGGACCGCCCGGCGGTCCGCCGGTCCGGGTGGGACCTCGCCCCGTCCGCGAGGCGCCACCCGGACCGGACCGCGCCCGGCGGATCCGCCGCGGGACCGCGCCATCCGCGTCAACGACAACCGCAGTCGGGATTGGCTAATCTCGAAGCGGAGACTGTGGGAGGTGGCCCCGATGATCTATGTCCTGGCGGCGATCGGTGCGCTCACCATCGTCGTGCTGATGTGGAAGGCGTTCGGCCCCGCCTCGATCGCGGCGGCCCGCCGCCCCCGGCAGGCGCCCGTGGCGCCGGACGACGACCCCGAGTTCCTGCGCAAGCTCGACGAGCAGCGCCGCAGGTCGCGCCCCTCGGACGAGAAGGACTGACGCACCTGGGTGCGGGCGGCGCACGCCCGCACCGGTTCCCTCACCCCTGGCGGTTGCGCCCCGGCGCGTGCGGGAAGTCGTCGGCCACGATCGCCGCCAGCTCCAGCAGCGCCATCCGGGTCGGCGCAGCCAGCCGGTCCAGCTCCACCTCGGCACCCTCCTCCAGGTGCGGGTCGAACGGAATCTTCGACACCGCGCGGCACCGCGCCCCGAAGTGCGCGGCCAGCTTGTCGATGTCGACCTTCCCAGCGGCCGGCCGCACCGAGTTGATCACCGCCACGGACCGCGACACCAGGTCCCCGTAGCCGTGCGCGTCCAGCCAGTCCAATGTGGCCGAAGCGCTGCGGGCCCCGTCGATGGAGCTCGACGACACGACGACCAGCGAGTCCGCCAGGTCCAGCACGCCCTTCATCGCGGAGTGCATCAGCCCGGTGCCACAGTCGGTCAGCACCACGTTGTAGAAGTGCTCCAGCAGCGTCACGGTGCGCCGGTAGTCGTCCTCGCTGAACGCCTCCGAGACGGCCGGGTCCTGCTCGCTGGCCAGGATCTCCAGCCGGCTGGGCCCCTGCGAGGTGTAGGAGCGGACGTCGCTGTACTTGCGGATCCGGTGCGCGTCCCGCAGCAGGTGGCGCACGGTCGCGGTGGTCTCCAGCGGGATCTTCTGGCTCAGCGTGCCGCGGTCCGGGTTGGCATCGACGGCGATCACCCGGTCGCCGCGCAGCGACGCGAAGGTGGAGCCGAGGGTGGCGGTGGTGGTCGTCTTGCCGACGCCGCCCTTCAGGCTGAGCATGGCGATCTTGTAGCAGCCCTGCAGCGGCTGGTTCACCCTGGTGATCAATTCGCGGCGGCGCCGGTCGGCCGGGCTCTCGCCGAGGTTCACCGTCTTGCCGGTGGCCAGGTACACGGCGCGCCGCCAACCCGATTGGGGTGACCGTTTGGTCTGCCGAAGTAGCTGAGCGGACGAGAGGTCCTGGCCGAACGGCTGATCCCCCGCCGGCCCGGACGGTCCAGCCTGGGTGTATGGCGAATACGACTGCTGCGGGCCGACTTGCTGGTTCATCGGCTGCTGTCCCGCGCCGGGCGCCGGGTACGGTCCGGACGGCCCGCTGGCGGTCGGCGGGTACGGTCCGGACGGGCCACCGGAAACCGGCGCGTACGGTCCAGAAGGCCCACCGGAGACGGAGTAGGGACCGGACTGCGTCCCGAGCACCTGGTGCGGTCCCGACATGGTCGGCTGCTGGTGCGGCCCGGACGCCGCCGGGTCCGCGTGGTACGGCCCGCTCGGGAACTGCTGCGGGCCGGACCGGCTCGGGTCCGCATAGTTCGGCGACGCGCCGGTCGGCGCACCGCTTGGGTAGTACGGCTGCGGCGCGTCGTCGACCGGGTAGGCGCCCGCTTCCTGCGACGAATCCACGTACGACGGCGTGGGCTCGGTGGCGGGATGCGGCTGCCCCGGTGTGGTCGCCGACTCCACGTAACCGCCCTGCGGAGCCGACGCCGCACCCTTGGCCTCGGATCCGGAGGACGCACCCTCGGCCGAGGTCGCAGCGGTGCCCGCGTCCCGCCGTGCGTCAGGCTCTTCGTACTGTCCGGTCACCGTTGCCGTCCCTCCAACAATCGAGTCGAGCCCTGCCGGACCGAATCGAGATCTCCCCGCCCCCGAGAGGCACGGTAGTCCCAGGTATACCCACGAGTCACCGGGGGTGGGCGATCGACCCCACCGGAAGGTGCGCTCGCCGGGGCGCGGACTGCGCTGGTGGCGGGCAGTTGCGGGGTCGAAAGGAGGACGGCGACCCCGGCGGTGTGGTGCCCGGCCGGGCACCGATCACCGGATCACAGTCCAGCGTACGAGTGAAGACCCGCGACGACGATGTTGATGAAGAACAGGTTGAAGATCATCACCGCGAGGCCGAAGATGTTGATCCACGCGGCGCGGACGCCCCGCCAGCCGGCGGTGGCGCGCGCGTGCAGGTATGCGGCGTAGACAACCCAGGCGACGAAGGAGCAGGTCTCCTTCGGGTCCCAGCCCCAGAAGCGGCCCCACGCGGCTTCCGCCCAGATCGCGCCCGCGATGATGGCGAAGGTCCAGACCGGGAAGATGATCACCGTGGCGCGGTAGGCCATCCGGTCCAGCGCCTGGCTGGTGGGCAGCCGGGAGCCGAACTTCGCCATCTTCAACGGGTTGTTCTCGTACCGGGCGCGCAGCAGGTACAGCACGCTGGCCACTCCGGCGAACAGCAGCACACCGCTGGCCACGATTGCGGCCGACACATGGATCACGATCCAGTAGGACTGCAACGCCGGGATCAGCGGACCGGCCTGGGCGTACAGCACGGTGCCGGACAGGAACAACAGCAGGACCACCGGCAGCATCAGGAAACCGCCGAGCCCGCGCAGCTGCGTCGGGGTCGCGTCGCGCCGACCGGCGCGCAGCTGCCGGAACAGCACGACGAGCCAGGCGATGACCGCGGCCAGACAGATCGCCGAGCCGAACTCGTACATGTTGCCCCACGGCACCCGGCCGGTGGCGAAACCGCGCAGCAGAAGGGAAGCACCGTGCACCAGCACACCCAGCACCGTCATGGCGACCGCCATGCCGCCCAGCCGTTCGGACAGCGGGCGCTTCTGCGGCGTCTCGATCCGCCCGACCACCGGCTGCTCGGTGGACTCACCGCCACCGGCGCTGACCAGCACCGACTCGCGCTTGCGAGCCGCGGTGCCGGTGCGGCCGTAGGCGAATTCCCCGAAGTACAGCAGCATCGCGGCGATGTAGATGACCACCGAGGTGGCGTACGCCATGTCGCTGTACGTCGACAGCGTCTGGTTGACCGACATCAGCTCTTCCTTTCGCGCGCGGGTCCGGCGGTCGCGCGTGCCTCCGGGGAGGAGTGGTCGACACCCGTCCCGAGCAGGTCGGCGGCCAGCCTGGTGAACTCCTCGCCGTAACCGGCCTGATCGGTCCGGGCGAGTCCGCCGACCTCGACAACGGTACGCACGCTGCCGGATCCGTCCGATTCCGGGTGCGGGACGGCCCGCACCCACACGCGGCGGCGCTTGATGGCCAGCGACGTCCCGATGCCGACGATGACGGCGATCGCGAACCCGAGGACCCACGGCTGGAACGGGTCGTGCGACACCTGCAGGTTGGCCCACCGCTCGACGCCGTCGAAGCGGACCGTGGTGCCGTCGTCGAGGCGGATCTCCTGGCCGATGCGCAGGTTCTCCCGCGCCACCCGTTTGAGGCGCCCCTGGTCCACCATGGACTGGTCCACGCCGAAGATCGACTGGCCGCGACCGGAGTCCAACCCCAGGTCGCCGCGCAGCACGTCCACGGCGACCGCCGGGTCAAGCAGGTCGGGGAAGCCGGAGCTGAGCACCGCGCCGTCGAAGGTGGCGGTGGGTGCGAACAGCCCGGTGACCGCGATCTGGTTCTGGCGGCGCTGCACCTCGTCCTGCACGCCCGGCGGATCGAACTTGGTGGCGCCCTGCGACAGCATGGTCTGTGGCGAGACCGGTTGCCACTGGATGAGACCGGTGCGCTGCTGACCGTCCGGGAAGGTGACGGTGAACCGGGGCGCGTATCCGTTGCCGGTCAGGTAGATCCGGTCGCCCGCGATCCGCAGCGGGTGGTTGACCTGCAGCAGGTACGGCCGCCAGGTGCCGGTCTCCAGGTCGTCGCCGGCCTGGTACTGCATGTCGACGCGGAATGCCTCAACCTGCCCGTTCGGCTGGTACTGCACGTCGAAGTCGTTGACGCGCAGGCAGAACGGGGACAGCTGGGTGCCGTCGACGGTCAGCCCGGCCCGGAACGAGTCGTAGTTGTAGGTGCCGGAGTTGCAGAACTCCGAACCGTCGGCGATGACGATGACCTGGCCCTCGTAGCCGTACAGCTTGCCGCCCGCGACCCCGACGAGCAGCCCGACCAGGGCGAAGTGGAAGACGAGGTTGCCGATCTCGCGCAGGAACCCGCGCTCGGCGCTGATCGAGCGCGCGCCGTCGGCCTCCTCGCGCTCCACCATGCGCCAGCCGCGCAGCCGCTTGCGGGCGGCGGCCATCACCTCGTCGACCGAGGCGTGCAGGGTGGCCGACTCGTGGTGTGGCATCCGGGACAGGTTGCGTGGCGTGCGGACCGGCTTGGCGCGCCACTGCTTGTAGTACTCGTAGCAGCGCGGCAGCAGGCAGCCGATCAGCGAGATGAACAGCAGGACGTAGATGGAGGCGAACCAGACGGAGCTGAAGACCTCGAAGGCCCCGAGCTTGTCCAGGATCGGCGCCAGGGTCGGGTACTCGCGGAAGTACCGGTCCACCTCGGACTGGTTCAGCGACCGCTGCGGGATGAGCGCGCCGGGCAGCGCGGCCAGCGCCAACAGGAACAGCAGCACCAGCGCGGTGCGCATCGACGTCAGCCCGCGCCAGGTGTTGCGCAGCAACGCCAGGGTGGTGGTCAGGTAGCCGCGCATCAGATCGGTGTCTCGAAACCGGCGATCGGACCGCGGAGCACCGCGATCAGGTCTCCCCACAGGCCGGTGACGAGCAGCAGGCCCACCACCACGAGCAGCACCCCTCCCGCGATCTGGATGGCTCGGCCCCGGCGGCGCAGCCAACCGGTGCTCCGGACTGCCCACCTCGCGCCGAGCGCCAGCAGCACGAACGGCACCCCCAGTCCCAGGCAGTACGCCAGGACGAGCAGGACACCGCGGACGGCGGTGCTGGTGTCCACGGACGTGCCCGCGGCCACCGAGATCACGCCGACCAGCGTGGGGCCCAGGCAGGGGGTCCAGCCGAGGCCGAACACCGCACCCAGCAGCGGCGCGCCCCACACCCCGGCGCGGGGCACCCGGTGGATCCGCACGTCCCGCTGCAGGGCCGGGATCAACCCGAGGAACACCAGGCCCATGGCGACGGTGACGACCCCGCCCACGCGCTGCAGCAGCTGCTCGTTGGCCAGCAGGGCATCGGACACCCCAAGGAGGATGAGCGTCCCGGCCGCGAACACGATGCTGAATCCGGCGACGAACAGCAGGGCGGCCCCGGCCACCCGCCAGCGCCCCCGGCGGCCCTGTTCGGCCTCTGCTTCGTCGATCGGCGGCGCCTCCGCGCCCACGACCCCGGCCAGGTAGGCCAGGTAGCCGGGCACCAACGGCACCACGCACGGCGAGGCGAAGCTGATCGCCCCGGCGAGCGCCGCGATCGCCGCCGCGAACAGCAGCGGGCCGGACGCGGCGAGCTCGGTGGGGTTCACGCTTCGAGGGTAGGGAAGCCGGAACGGCCCGGGCGCACCGGGCCGGGTGAAGCGCCCCACATCATGCCTGGTGAACGGGCTGCGCAGGAGCGCGGCCCCGCGGCCAGGGCCATAGGTCCCGCGTATTCGGGACCACTGGAGGCGAGCATCACACCTGGCAACGCGCCGCTACCGGCGATCCGCGGACCCCGCGGCGGTCACTGCTCCGCGGCGATCTTCTGCACCTCGGGTAGCAGCTCGCTCTCCAGCATCTCGGTGAGGAAGACCGCCGCGACCCGGTGCTGCCGGTCGAGGATGATCGTCGCTGGAACGGTGCTGCGCGGGAACTGGCGCAGTGCCAGCAGCGACCGGCCCGCCGGGTCGAAGATCGACGGGTAGGTCAACCCGCGGTCGCGGTGGAAGTCCGACGCGGCCGAGCGGCTGTCGCGCACGTTGATGCCCAGCACCTGCACGCCCTGGGCAGCGGTCTTGTTTTGCACCGCCTGCAGGTCGTCGGCCTCGGACCGGCACGGCCCGCACCACGAGCCCCAGATGTTGAGCACCACGACCTTGCCCGGGAAGTCGTCGACGCCGATCTGCTTGCCCGGCTCCAGCAGGTTCTCCCCGGCCAGCCCGGAAACGCGGCCGCGGTCCTGCTGCGGGTAGAAGATGCGGGTCTGCCCGCCGGGCGAGACGAAGGTGAACTCGCCGCCGGTGGCCACCGCGTCCTGGCCCTGGGTGGCGCATCCGCCGACCAGGGTCAGGGCTGCCGCAACGAGCCCGAGACGTACCAACAGCCGCTTCATGCCCCTGTCACCTTCGGATCAGTCCCCCCGGCCGGTTCGACGTAGGCGATCCGCACGAGTTCCTCGCCGCGGAACACCAGGCTGGTCAGCGAGGCCAGCGAGCACTGCCGCCGACGCGGGTCGTGCCACATCGGCTTGCCCTCCAGGAAGCGCCGCAGCGTCCAGATCGGCAGCTGGTGCGACACGCACACCGCCTCCCGACCGGCCGCCACCTGCCGCGCCCGGTGTGCGGCACCGAGCATGCGGTGCGCGATCTTCAGGTACGGCTCGCCCCACGACGGGCGCAGCGGGTTCCACAGCTTCGGCCAGTGCTTCGGCGAGCGCAGGGCACCGTCGCCGACGGAGACCTTCAGCCCCTCGAACATGTTCTCCGCTTCGATGAGCCGCTCGTCGGTGGCCACCTCGAGCTGGAACATATCGCTGATCGGCAGCGCGGTCTGCTGCGCCCGCTGCAGCGGGGAGGCGACGACGTGCGCGATGTCGCGGCCCGCCAGGAACTCGGCGACGACCTTCGCCTGCTGCTCCCCGCGGTCCGACAGCCGGTAGCCCGGCAGGCGCCCGTAGAGGACGCCCTCCGGGTTGTGGACCTCTCCGTGGCGCAGGAAGTGCACCACGGTCCGCTCATCGCTCATGCGCCCGCCTCCGGTGCTGTGGCCGCCGCGGCGGCCCGTGCGGCGTGCGGCAGCGCGTCGGCGATGATCTCGAACGCCGCGTCGTCCATCGCCGCGTTGACGAACCAGCACTCGAAGGCGCTCGGCGGCGGGTAGACACCGCGCCTGAGCAGTTCGTGGAAGAACGCGGGGTAGCGCCACACCTGCTGGGCCTGCGCCTGCTCGTAGTTGTGCACCGGCGTCTCGCTGAAGAAGACGCTGACCATGTTGGCCGCGAACGCGACCTGGTGCGGGACGCCCGCCGCAGTGAGCGCGGACCCGAGCAGCTCGCCGAGCCGCTTGCTGTTGCGGTCCAGGGCGGCGTACACCTCGGCGTCGGCGGCCCGCAGGTTGGCCAGACCGGCGGCCACCGCGACCGGGTTCCCGGACAGCGTCCCCGCCTGGTAGACCGGTCCGGACGGGGCGAGGTGGGCCATGACGTCGGCGCGACCGCCGAACGCCGCGGCGGGCAGCCCGCCGGACATCACCTTGCCGAAGGTGTAGAGGTCACCGGCGACCCCGTCGATCCCGTACCAGCCGGCGGCCGAGACCCGGAATCCGGTCATGACCTCGTCCATGATCAGCAGCGCCCCGGCGTCCCGGGTGATCGCCCGGAGGCCCTCGTTGAAGCCGGGCAGCGGCGCGACCGCACCCATGTTGCCCGCCGCGGCCTCGGTGATCACGCAGGCGATCTGGTCGCCCTCCTCGGCGAAGACCCGGCGGACCGCGTCGAGGTCGTTGTAGGGCAGCACGATGGTGTCCGCCGCCTGTGCGCCGGTGACGCCCGGCGAGGTGGGCAGGCCGAGGGTGGCGACGCCGGAGCCCGCGCTGGCCAGCAGCGCGTCGACGTGGCCGTGATAGCACCCGGCGAACTTGACGATCTTCTGCCGACCGGTGAACCCGCGGGCCAGCCGCACGGCGCTCATCGCCGCCTCGGTGCCGGAGTTGACCAGCCGGACCTGCTCGACCGGCTCGACGCGGTCGATGATCTCCTGCGCGAGGTCGATCTCGCCGACGCCGGGCGTGCCGAAGGACAGGCCGTGCGCGGCGGCCTCCCGCACCGCGCGCACCACGTCCGGGTGCGCGTGCCCGTTGATCATCGGCCCCCACGACGACACCAGGTCCACGTACCGGTTGTCGTCGGCGTCCCACAGGTAGGCACCTTCGCCGCGCACCATGAACCGGGGCGTGCCGCCGACCGAGTGGAACGCCCGGACCGGCGAGTTGACGCCTCCCGGCGTCACGGCCTGAGCGCGTTCGAACAGCTGCCGCGACCGCGGAGCCGGATCGTCGTTCACGTTCGAGGCGGGGTTCGCAGAAGCTGTCACGCCCCCAGTTTGACAGGCGCGGGCCGGTGACCGGCCTCACCCCGTCATCAGGCCCGTCGGCGCACCCGCACGGCCAGCACCACCTGGCGGGCCGCGTCAAGCACCAACAACCCGGCCACCGTCACCGCCCCGACGGCACCGGACAACCAACTGCCGACCGACCTGGTCACGACGTCCACGGCGCCGCCCGGCCCGGGCAGGGCGATGGTCACCTTGCCCTGGCCCCACGCCCACCACGCGAACACCACCAGCAGCACGGCCAAGACCAGTTCGATCCCGGCCACGGCGGCCCGCCAGGGCTGGTGCACGCCGCCCGAACGAGCGGGTTCGCTGGTCTCGGCGGTGAGCTTCGGCGGCCCGTCCGCGGGCCGCGGGTCCGGAGTCGTCACGCGCAGAAGCGTCTCATGACCCGTTGTGCACACCACGAACCCGTAAGACCGGTGAGCGGCGATCTCCGGGGCGCTCAGCGTTCCACGAGGCGAGTGAGTTCCCGGGCCAGGGCTTCCGGGTTCTTCGCCCAGGCCAGCACCACCTCGTCGGCGTCCAGCCGCAGCGGCACCTCGCCGGTTCCCTTCGGCACCGTCCAGCTGCCGCCGAGTACCCGGGCGCCGACCGGCGCGCCCACGTCGCGGACCGCACTGATGCGCCTGACCTCCAGCACCTCGCGGCCCTGCACCAGCTCGGTCGGGGTCAGGCGCACCGAAACCAGTCGCCGCCGCCCGTACACCCAGACGGCCGCGGCCGCGGCGAGCGCTCCGGCCAGCAGCAGCCACGTCGCCGTGTTCACCGGGCCCGGAGTCAGCGCCTCGACACCGAGCCCCAGCAGCGCGAACGCAGGTCCCCACAGCACCGGCCACCAGCTGCTGCCGCGCTCGGCGTACAACACCGGTCCGCTCATCGCTCACCCGTCAGCCAGTCTGTGCTGGCGCGCCGCCACAGCAGCACTCCGGCGGCCACGCCCAGCACCAGCAGGACGGCGTGCACGCCGAACACTGCCCCGGTTGCCAACAGCATCACCAGGTGCACCAGCGCGAACACCGACACCGCGTTGCGGGCCCAGGCGCGCCGCCGGAACAGCAACGCGCCGAACCCGAGGTAGGCCGCCGCGAACACCACGGCGACTCCCGTGTTGACCAGCAGCAGGTGGTGCGCCCGGGCGGCCGCCTCCGCGGGCGCGACCTGCCGCTCGACCAACCGCTGCGGCAGTTCCGCGCGATCGGCCCACAGCAACGCCACCTGCAGCAGAAGGACGATCGCCACCGCCCACCACAGGACGACGGCCCAGCGCAGCGGTCGCGGCGGCGGTTCCATCAGCGCCGGTTCGCCGCCTGGAAGTACCAGTTCGACGGCTTGAGGAACACCAGGGTGATGAACAGGGCCATGCCGACCACGCCCAGCCCGCCCTGCGTGTAGGTCAGCGCCAGGAAGGAGCCGGGCATCTCCATCTCCTCCACCGTGCTGCCGGTCAGCATGGTGCCGCCCTGGACGAGGCTGACCAGGCTGGACAGCAACCACATGCTGGCGAGCACGGTGAGCGTGATGCGCGCCCAGTTCCGGCCGGCCCGCATCTTGAAGCCGAACAGGATCCACAGCGCCGTGAGGATCAGGTAGATGATCGTGAAGAAGATGAAGAAGAACAGCAGGAACCCGTTGGCCACCGAGGTGATTTCCGCGGTGTACTCGTTGTCGCCCATCCCGGACAGCGAGTCGTTCATCCAGCCCTGCAGCAGCAGGTAGCTGACCACCGACAGCACCGTCGCCAGCAGCGGCACCACCACGGAGATCCAGAACGCGACCTCGACCGTGGCCGGGCGCCGGAATTCCCCGAGGTCGTGGCCGGGCACCGGCGGGGCCGCGAACGGATTCGACCGCGGGTACTGCGCATATCCGCCCTGCGGGTACTGCTGCTGCGGAAACGCACCGGACGGCGTTCCGCTCTGCGGGTACTGCGGGTACCCGCCCGAATTCCAGGGAGTCTGGGGCGATGTCACGCGGCAAACAGTATGAACAGGGCTCACCTGCTGTCCACTTGGTTGCCGAAACTCACCGCCCGGCCATCGCGCGGAAATACTCGGTGGACGGCTTCACGGACACCAGGATCAGGAACAGCACCGTCGTGACCAGCACCAGCACCATCTGCGCGAGGCCGATGAGCACGGTCGGCGAACCGACGACGTGGACGAACTGGTCGAAGGTGCCGGCGACGTTCAGGACGAAGATGACGATCGAGTACAGGTCGTAGAGCAACCACACCGCGGCCAGGACCACCAGCGTGATCCGCGCCGAATTGCGACCGCCGCGCATCCGCAGCGAGAAGACCACCCAGAGCGCCGCGCACACGACTGCGGCGAGGGTGAAGAAGCCGCTCACGGCAAGAGCGGAGAACGCAGACGACAGGATGTCGCTGAACATGGTCAGCATGATCACGAAGCTGACCACGCTGAGCAGGGCGGACAGCGGCGGCACCACCAGACCGAGCACGCTGGCGAAGGACACCGTGCCCGGAACCCTCGGCTTCGGGGCCGCGTACTGCGGCGCGTACCCGGGGGGGAACTGTGGTTGACCGCCCGGGAACTGCTGCGGTTGCTGCGGCCAGGGCTGCTGCGGCGTGGTCATTCGGAAACCGTATTGCCGGCGATCACCGCTGTCCACTGACTCCGGCGAGTTGTTACCGACGCCCCGCGGCCCGGAAATACTCGGTGGACGGAGCCAGGTTCGCGAACACCACCGTCGCCCCGACCGCCGCCAGCTGCAGGACCCCGAGCACCGCGGTCAGCGCGCTGCCGCCGGTTCCGCCGAACACCGACGGGATGGTGATCAGGAACCACACGACGCCGACGACGGTGACCACGATGCGCGCCCAGTTCCGACCGCGGCGCAGGAAGAACAGGAACATGATCCACAATGCGGCGATCACCGCGACGATCGCGGTGGTCAGGGCCAGCACCGCCAGGTAGATGCTGCGGGCCTGCTCCAGGGTCATCGGCTGCCCCTGCGCCCTGGCCTGGTCCAGCACCAGCTGCAGCTCCGCGTCGGAGACCATCAGGAACGCCGCGGCCAGGATGCCGAAACCCACCACCACGCCGGCGATGCCGGACCAGAAGGCGTACTCGACCGTGCTCGGCCGCCAAGGGCCGGACAGGTGCCTCGGCTGGAACGGCTCGGGCTCCGGCGACGTCACATGCCCAGCCTAAGAACCCATCACCCCGCTGTCCAGCGGTTATGACCATCCGCTACGGGGGTGTTCCGGTGCGTGACCACCGCGGGCGGCACGCATGAACCGGTTGGACTCGGGCAGGTACATCAGCACGATCGCGGCGAGATCCGCGGCCATCACGGCCAGCGAGAACGCCACGTCAGCACCGGTGATCGTCACCCCGCTGAGCTCGCGGATCAGGTCGGGACCGACCACCGCCACGGTCAGTACCGTAACCAGCGCGTTGAACACGCCGAAGCCGCCGAAGACGGTCAGCACCACGCGTGCCCAGTTGCGGCCCTCCAGCATCCGCCGCGACAGCAGCACGTACGCCAGCAGGATCATCGCCTTGAGCAGGAACGTGAACATGATCCCGCTGTTGGCGGCGGCGTCGAGCTCCTCCTGGCCGAGTTCGGGCTGCAGCTGCCGCAGCTGGGCGATCAGCCGCGGCCGGTCGACCAGCTGCACGAACGCCTGCACCATGCCGATCAGCACCGCGCCGATCCACAACCACCGGGCCCGCAGCAGCGACTGCGGCGCCTGCGGTCGCTGGTCGGGCAGCGGTCGGCCGAACGCGTCCACGCGCTGGACCGGCTCGGTCATACCCGACCGCCGCGCTCGTCCCGCAGCCACTTCGCCGCCTGGACCGCCCAGTAGGTCAGGACGATGTCGGCCCCGGCGCGGCGGATCGAGGTCAGCGTCTCCAGCACGGTGCGCTGCCGGTCCAGCCAGCCGTTGGCGACGGCGGCCTCGATCATCGAGTACTCGCCGGAGATCTGGTACGCGGCCACCGGCACGTCGGCGACGCTCGCCACGTCGCGCAGCACGTCCAGGTAGGACATCGCGGGTTTGACCATCACCATGTCGGCGCCCTCGGCGAGGTCGAGCTCCAGCTCGCGCAGCGCCTCCCGGCCGTTGCCCGGGTCCTGCTGGTAGGTCTTGCGGTCGCCCTGCAGCTGGGAGTTGACCGCCTCGCGGAACGGGCCGTACAGCGCCGAGGCGTACTTCGCCGAGTACGCCATGATCGAGGTGTCGGTGAACCCGGTCGCGTCGAGCGACTCACGGATCACGCCGACCTGGCCGTCCATCATGCCGCTGGGGGCGACCACGTGCGCCCCGCTCTGCGCCTGCACCACGGCCATCTCGCCGTAGATCTGCAGGGTGCGGTCATTGTCCACGACACCGTCCTCGTCGAGCACGCCGCAGTGGCCGTGGTCGGTGAACTCGTCCAGGCACAGGTCGGCCATCAGCACGGTGCTGTCGCCAACCTCGGCGGACAGGTCGCGCAGCGCGACGTTGAGGATGCCGTCCGGGTCGACCGCTCCGGAGCCCATCGCGTCGTGCTGCTCCGGTACGCCGAACAGCATGAGCCCGCCGACCCCGGCCTCGACCGCCTCGACGGCGGCCTTGCGCAGCGAGTCGCGGGTGTGCTGCACGACACCGGGCATCGTCGCGATCGGCACCGGTTCGCTGGCCCCCTCGCGGACGAACATCGGCAGCACGAGGTGCCGAGGCTCCACGGACGTCTCCGACACCAACCGGCGCAGGGAGGCGTTGCGGCGCAGCCGGCGCGGACGATGGGAGGGATACATCAGGCGGCTCCCCAAAACGATCGCGGCGGGGGTGACACCACGAGCGTATCCATCCCGGCGGAACGCCCGGCCGAGGGTCCGCACCCCGAACCGCGCGCGAACCGGAGTCCGCGCAAGCGGACCGGTCAGCTTCCACACCCAACGACGTGCCCCGGACGGAACGAATGAGGGACACCCTCCGCCTGCTCGGTGGTGGGTGCCCCTCGGCTCGCTCGTCAGCTGCGGCGGGCGCGCTTGGCCTTGCGCGGCGGGGGCAGGGCGCCCTCGGCGCGGAGCCGGGCCGCGTGCTCGGCCAGGGCGTCCACCAGGTCCTCGACCCGCGGCACCTCCGGCTGCACGTCCACCCGCAGGCCGAACTCCTTGGCGGTCTCCGCCGTGTTCGGGCCGATGCAGGCCACCAGCGTCCGGGCGTGCGGCTTGCCCGCGATGCCGACCAGGTTCCGGACGGTGGACGACGAGGTGAAGCACACCGCGTCGAACCCGCCCGTCTTGATCATCTCGCGGGTCTCGGCCGGCGGCGGCGCGGCCCGCACGGTGCGGTAGGCCGTCACGTCGTCGACCTCCCAACCGCGTTCCCGCAGCCCGGCCGACAGCGTCTCGGTGGCGATGTCGGCACGTGGCAGCAGCACCCGGTCAACCGGGTCGAGGATGTCGTCGTGCGGCGGGAAGTCCTGCAGCAGGCCCTCGCTGGACTGGTCGCCGGACGGCAGCAGCTCCGGCGTGATGCCGAAGGCACGCACCCTCGCCGCGGTCGCCTCGCCGACGCAGGCGATCTTCACACCGGAGAACGCACGCGCGTCCAGGCCGAACTCGGCGAACTTCTCCCACACCGCGCGCACCGCGTTGGCCGAGGTGAACACCACCCACTGGTAGCGGCCGTCGACCAGGCCCTTGACCGCGCGCTCCATCTGCGCGGGGCTGCGCGGCGGCTCCACGGAGATCGTCGGCACCTCGTGCGACACCGCGCCGTGCGACCACAGCCGGTCGCTCATCACGCCGGCCTGCTCCTTGGTGCGCGGCACCAGGACCTTCCAGCCGTACAGGGCGCGGGACTCCCACCAGGACAGCTTGCTGCGCTCGGCCACGACGTCGCCGATGGTCACCACCAGGTGGCCCTGCAATTCACCGGCGTCGGCGGCCAGCGAGGCCAACGTCGTGTCGATGGTGCGCTGCTGCACCGTGGTGCCGGAGGCGGTCACCGCGACCGGGGTGGTCGCCGGGCGACCGTGCTCGACCAGCGCGGACGCGGCCTCGGCCAGGTGGCTACCGGTGGTGTGCAGCACCAGCGCGCCGGGCACCGCGGCCAACGCCGCCCAGTCCACGTCGCCACGGACGTCGACCTCGGTGTGCACCGCGCCCAGCGCCACACCGGCGTAGGCCGGGACGGCGCTGCCCGCGGTGACGCCCGGGATGACGTCGAAGGTGGCCTCGGTCTTGGCGACTTCCTGCACCTCGCGGACCACCGCGTCGGCGGTCAGCGGGTCACCGGCGACCAACCGGACCACGTTGCGCCCGGTGGCCGCCTCGTTGGCCAGGTCCTTGGCCACGTCGGCCGGGTCGCCCACGGCGGGCCGCACCTCGGCGCCGTCGGCGGCCAGGCCGACGATGTCGGCGGGTACGTCCGGGTCGGTCACCAGCAGCGCGGCGCGGGCGATCGCGTCCCGGCCCCGGACGGTGAGCAGTCCCGCGTCACCGGGACCGGAGCCCACGAAGGCGATGCGTCCGGGGGTCTTACGTGCTCGGGTCATCAGGGCACTCCCCATCAACTACTGCCCGGGTCCGCTGAGCAATGCGGCCCTGGCTTCGAGCAGCTCGGCGGCCAGCGCGCGGCCGAGCTGCTCTGCGGCGGTCGTCTCACCAGTGATGGAGGCGCGCACCAACTGGTCATCGTCGGTCGCCACCACCCCGCGCAGGGACAGCCGCAGCGCCACGCGCCCGTCCTCGTCGAGGTCATCCACCACTTCGGCCAGCGCGCCGACCGGCGCGTTACAGCCCGCTTCGAGCGCGGCCAGCATGGCGCGCTCGGCGGCCACCGCGGCGCGGCTGGCCTGATCGTCCAGAACGGACTGCAGCAGGTGCTCGGTGTCCACGTCGTCGACGCGGCATTCCACTGCCAGCGCGCCCTGGGCGGGCGCGGGCAGCATCTGCAGTGGATCGAGCGTTTCTGTGATCATCGCAAGCCGACCCACGCGGGCGAGGCCGGCGCGGGCGAGGATGACGGCGTCCAGCTCGCCGTCGGTCACCTTGCGCATGCGAGTGTCCACATTGCCGCGGATGCTGCGCACCTCCAGCCCCAGGCCGAGGGCCCGGAGCTGACTGGCGCGGCGCGGCGAACCGGTGCCCACTACGGAGCCCGGGGGCAGTTCGCCGAGCGTCAGACCGTCCCGCGCCACCAGCGCGTCCCGCGGGTCCTCCCGGACCGGGACGGCGGCCAGCGACAGCCGGGGGTCTGGTTCGGTCGGCAGGTCCTTGTAGGAGTGCACCGCAACGTCCACCTCACCGGCGGCCAGCGCCTCGCGCAGCGCGGAGGTGAACACGCCGACGCCGATCTCGGCGATCGGCGCCATCGACCGGTCGCCGGGGGTCGTCACGGTGACCAGCTCGGTCGGGTATCCGGCCTTCTCCAGCTCCTCGGCCACCCGGGAGCTCTGCGCCATGGCCAGCGCGCTGCCGCGGGTTCCGATGCGGAGAATCTTGTTCAACGATCCTCACCGTCCTGTCCTGCCCGGTCCCGCCGCCGCACCCGGGCGACGGTCGCCCCGCCCGGCAGGACCTCGTCGGCCTGCGGGGTGCCGAGCACCGCGGTGGTCTGGGGATCGAGCTCGAAAAGCTCGCGGAGGGCGTCGGCGTACCCGGCGCCGCCGGGCACCGACGCCAGTTGCTTGACCCGGACCGTCGGCGTGTGCAGCAGCTTGTCGACGACGCGCCGGACGGTGCGGGCGAGCTCGTCGCGTACGCCCTCGTCCAGGTCGGGCAGGCGCGAGTCGAGCCGGAGCAGCTCGCTGTCGACGACCTCGGCGGCCCGCTTGCGCAGCGCCGTCACGGTCGGGGTCACCTCGGCCGAGCGCTGCGCGGCGAGGTAGTTGCGCAGTTCCTCGGCGACGATCTGCGCGGCCCGCTCGGACTCGTTGCCGCCGTTTTTGTCCGACAGCCGCCGCTGCAGGCTCTCCAGGTCGACGACGGTGACGCCGGGCAGCTCACCGACCTCGATCGCGATGTCGCGCGGCAGGCCCAGATCGCAGCACAGCAGCGGGCGGTCGTCGCGCACGGTCAGCGCGGCGGCGACCACGTCTTCGGTCACCACGGCCCCGACCGCGCCGGTGCAGGCCACGACGAGGTCCGCGGCGGCGATCGCGTCGGCGAGGTCGGCCAGGTCGGTGGCGCGGGCGGTGACGCCGTCGGCGCGCAGCGACTCGGCGAGCCGTTCACCGTTGGCCGCGGTGCGGTTGGCGATCACGACCTCGCCGATGCCGGCTCGCTTGAGCTGCGCGGCGGCCAGGCCGCCCATCGAGCCCGCGCCGACCAGCAGCGCGCGGCGCCCGGCCAGGCCGTCGAGCGCGGCCTCGGCGTCGGCCAACGCCTCGGAGACCACCGACGCGCCCTCGGCGTCGATGCCGGTCTCGGCGTGGACGCGCTTGCCAACGCGCAGGGCCTGCTGGGCGAGTTCGTGCAGGGTCCTGCCGACGGCGCCGTTCTCGTCGGCGACGCCGTACGCCTGCCGCAGCTGGCCGAGGATCTGGGCTTCGCCGACGACCATCGAGTCCAGTCCCGCGGCCACCGAGAAGAGGTGCTCGACGGCGGCGCCAGCGTAGTAGACGTACAGGTGGTCGGCGAGGTCACCGACCTCGGCACCGGCGTGGCGGGCCAGCACCGAGGTGACGTCGTCGAGGCCGCCGTGGAAGGTCTCGGCGACCGCGTAGACCTCGACGCGGTTGCAGGTGGAGACGACGAACGCCTCGCAGACGTGCTCGCCCTGCAGCAGCGCGTCGAGGATCTTGGGGATGTCCTCCGAGCTGATCGCCACCCGTTCCAGCACCCGCACCGGAGCGCTGTGGTGGGAGATGCCGACGGTGAGCAGGTTCACAGCCGTTCCACCATCCTGTCTGCCGATTCAACGTCGCCGGGTACCTGTCCGCCGGAGCCCGGCGGACCGATGTCCGCTCCGTCCACTGCGGACTGATCGGCTTCTGCCGCCGCCTCCTGCTGGCGCCGGGCCACGTGAAACGACAGGATCTGCATCTCCACCGCCAGGTCGACCTTGCGCACCTCGACGTTCTCCGGGACCTGCAGCACGACGGGCGCGAAGTTCAGGATGCATGTCACGCCACCGGCGACCAAACGGTCGCAGACCTCCTGGGCGCCCTGCGCGGGCGTGGCGATGACGCCGATGGTGACCTCGCGCTCGGTGCACACCTTGACGATGTCGTCGATGTGGCTGACCGGGATCCCGCCCACCGGCACCCCGATCAGGTCCGGGTCGAGGTCGAACAGCGCGGACACCGGGAAGCCGCGGCTGGGGAAGCCGCCGTAGTTGGCCAGCGCGTGCCCGAGGTTGCCGATCCCGACCACCGCGACGCTGTGCTTTCGGGTCAGCCCGAGGGTGCGCTCGATCTGGCCGATGAGCACCGAGACCTCGTAGCCGACGCCGCGGGTGCCGTAGGAACCGATGTAGGACAGGTCCTTGCGCAGCTTGGCCGAGTTCACCCCGGCGGCCACGGCGAGTTCGTCGCTGGAGACGGTGCTGACGTTCTGGTCGGCGAGCCCGGACAGGGCGCGCAGGTAGACCGCGAGCCGGGCGACGGCCGCCTCCGGGATGGCCCGGGCGCGCTCGCGTGCCGCGGGCACCTCAATTTCCGGCGACTGCTTGGGCTCGGTCCGGGAATCGGCCTCGGCCTGCCCGTCACCGTCCTGCACGTCCGCTCCGTCGGCCGTCACGCTGGATCTCCCTCGCCCTGCCTGCTGCACTGGCCTTCCTACTGCTCTGGCCTGTCCGCGCGTCGGCGCCGTGGCGCACGCCGCGCGGTCGTCGGCTTCCGGCGTCGCGGCGCCGAGCACCGACCGGTCTGCCGCAACGGCGGTCTCGGCGCGCCGAGATCCGCCACCTCGACACCTGATCCGCTGACCCGCACCGGGATTCCGCCAGCCCGACCCCCTACACCGTAACTATTTGTGAACGCATGCACAAAGTCGCCGCGGTGGGGGTCCGCCGGACGGGCAAACCGTCCCCCACATCATTGCCGATGGCCCCCCGACGTGCCAAAACGCGTGGTCTGCGGCACGTGGCGGCCTGCTGCGGTGGTCAGCTCGCCAGGGCGCGGCGGAACCGCTCCTCCTCGACCTTCCAGTAGCCGTGCTCGGCTCCATCGATCAAGATCACCGGCACGTGGTCGCCGTACTCGGCGCGCAGTTCGGGGTCGGAGTCCACGTCCCGGGTGGACCAGGGCACGCCGAGTTCGGTGCAGATCCGCCGCACGTCGGAGATCGCGTCCTCGCACGCGTGGCAGTTCTCCCGGGTCATCACCGTCACCTCGTGCATGCCTTCGCTCCAGGAGTGGTAAGGGGGCCGGATTTCCCGGTTCCAACGTACTCGGGGGCTGGCCGCGCCCGGCTCACCGGCAGCACTCCTCGCGTGGTCAAAATCACCCTCCTCAGCGAGACGAACGCCCGCACGCGAATACCCAGAGTGATCGAACCGTCACCGTCGCGCACTACCTACTTTCGAGTAACAACACGTATGCTGCTGCTCCAACGCCCATGCCCCCGGCGCCAGGTCCCCAGATCACCAGACCCCGCACGACCGCCGGAGGCGGGTGTCCGACGGACACCGCGACATGACGCCGGCGCCGGTGCGTCCCCACCAGCACCCGGTCGGCCCGCCCACGACGGCAGGAGGTCGCAGGAGATGAGCAGCCCGAAGACGCTCGCACCCCCCGCCCCCATCCCCAGCGTCCCGACCACCACGCCCCCCAGGCCCGGCAACTGGGCCTACGTCAGTGCAGCGCAGCAGGGCGACAACAACGCCTTCGGGCACCTCTACGACCAGTACGCCCAGGTCGTCTACCGGTACGTGCTGTTCCGGGTCAGCGACCACTGCCTGGCCGAGGACATCACCAGCGAGACCTTCCTGCGGGCGATGCGCCGGATCGCCTCGATCAGCTACCAGGGCCGCGACGTGGCGGCCTGGTTCATCACCATCGCCAGGAACCTGGTCCTGGACCACATCAAGTCGAGCCGAAACCGGCTGGAGATCCCCACCTCCGACCTCACCGACACCGTGCCGCTCGGGCGCAGCCACGTCGGCCCGGAGCAGCACGTGCTCACCGAGGCCACCCACCGTGAGCTGCTGCGCTGCGTCCGGCAGCTCAACCCGGACCAGCGGGAGTGCATCCGCCTGCGTTTCCTGCAGGGCCTGTCGGTCACCGAGACCGCGGCGGCCATGCAGCGCAACGAGGGCGCGGTCAAGGCGCTGCAGCACCGGGCCGTCCGCCGGCTCGCCCAGCTCCTGCCGGATGATCTCCGCTGACCGCGGCCGCGCCGGGCGGCAATGTCGTTGAACCCAGGTCTTAAGCTAGAAGTCTGCTGGACCGGGTTGCGCCGGTTCGGTCGGACCTGGAACGTCACAACCGTTCCCGATCACACCGGAGGACCCCGGGAGGCGCGGCGGTGCCGACACGTCAAGGCTCAGCCGATGGCGCGGACCACCACGACGGACTGCGCATGCCCGGATCAGCCCGCCCCATCGACAGCGCCAAGGTGGCCGGTCGCGCCTCCGCCGAGGCGGCCGTCGCCGCCGCCGCGGGCCCGGACGGCTCGCTGGCCGACCCGCCCGACCTCACCGCCGCGGCGTTCTTCGACGTCGACAACACGATGATGATGGGCGCCTCGCTGTTCCACTTCGCCCGCGGCCTGGCCGCCCGCAAGTTCCTCACCGCCACCGACCTGGCCGGCTTCGCCTGGCAGCAGGTGAAGTTCCGGATCGGCGGCCGGGAGAACACGCAGGACATGCAGGCCAGCCGCGAGCAGGCGCTGTCGTTCGTGGCCGGGCGCAAGGTCTCGGAGCTGGTGGAGCTCAGCGAGGAGATCTACGACGAGCTGATGGCCGACCGGATCTGGGCGGGCACCCGCGCGCTGGCGCAGATGCACCTCGACGCGGGCCAGCGGGTGTGGCTGGTGACGGCGACCCCGGTGGAGCTGGCCCAGATCATCGCCCGCCGCCTGGGCCTGACCGGCGCGCTGGGCACGGTCGCGGAGAGCTCGAACGGGGTCTACACGGGTCGTCTGGTGGGCGAGATGCTGCACGGCCGGGCGAAGGCGCACGCGGTGCGCGCCCTGGCCGCCAGCGAGGGCCTGGATTTGCGCCGGTGCACGGCGTACTCGGACTCCGCCAACGACATCCCGATGCTGTCCGCGGTGGGCACAGCGGTGGCGGTGAACCCGGACCAGCGGCTGCGCGAGATCGCGCGGGCCCGCGGCTGGGAGGTCCGCGACTTCCGCACGGGCCGCAAGGCGGCCCGGATCGGACTGAACTCGATGCTGGGCGCCAGCGCGATCGCCGGAGCGATCGCTGCGGGACTGGCCTACCGCCGCCGCGACCGCTCCTGACGTCCGTGCCTGGTCCCTCGAGGCGTTACGCGGCCGGTTCGCTGATGTTCACCATCCAGGAGACGCCGAACCGGTCCACGCAGGCGCCGAACGTGTCGCCCCACACCTGCTTCTCCAGGGGCACCGAGACCGTGCCGCCCGCCGACAGCTTCTCCCAGTAGCCGCGCAGGGCCTCGGCGTCGTCGCCGCTGACGCTCACCGACATGGTGTTGCCCGGCTTGTGCTCCATGCCCGGCGGCACGTCCGCGAGCATCAGCGTGAAACCGCGGTCGGTCTCCAGCATCGCGTGCATGATCTTGTCGGCCTCCGGTGCGTCCGGGCCGCCGAAGTCGCCGTAGGTGGACAGCACGAGGTTGCCGCCGAAGACGTCCTGGTAGAACTCGGCGGCCTGCCGGGCGTTGCCGTCGAAGCTGATGTAGGGGTTGAGCCGGGAAGACATCACGCGCTCCTTTGCGTCGAAGTGGGTTCACCAGACCGCAGCAGCGGCCGGGTGGTGGCGATGAGCATGCCCGCCACCACCGACAGCACCGGCCGTCATCGGGACGGGTGCCCGGCCGGGACGGACTTGCGCGCCTGCTCGGGCACGGAAGCGGGCCGCGCCAGCGTGCAGCGCAGTTCGTCGTCCTCGACCGACGCGATGATCGTGTCGCCGGGCTGCACCTCGCCGCCGAGCAGCAGCCGGGAGATCCGGTTGTCCAGTTCCGACTGGATGGTGCGGCGCAGCGGCCGGGCCCCGAACCGGGGCTGGAAGCCGCGCTCGGTCAGCCACCGCTTGGCCTCGTCGGTGACCTCCAGCTCCACCTCCTGCGCGCGCAGCAGCCGCCGGCTGCGGTCCAGCAGCAGGTCGACGATGCGGGCCAGGTCGTCCCGGGTGAGCCGGTGGAAGAGGATGACCTCGTCGATGCGGTTGAGGAACTCGGGGGCGAAAACCGTGCGCAGGTCATCCAGCAGCGCGTCCCGGATGTCCTCCACCGGCCCCTCGTGCGCGAGGATGCGCTGCGCGCCGATGTTGCTGGTCATGATCACCACGCTGTTGCGAAAGTCCACGGTGCGGCCCTGGGCGTCGGTCAGCCGGCCGTCGTCGAGCACCTGCAGGAGCGCGTTGAACACGTCGCGGTGCGCCTTCTCGATCTCGTCGAACAGCAGCACGCTGTAGGGCTGGCGGCGCACCTTCTCGGTCAGCTGCCCGGCCTCCTCGTAGCCCACGTAGCCGGGTGGGGCGCCGAGCAGCCGCGACACGGTGTGCTTTTCCTGGAACTCGCTCATGTCGAACCGCACCAGCCGGTGCTCGTCGCCGAACAGCATCTCGGCGAGGGTCCTGGCGAGCTCGGTCTTGCCGACGCCGGTCGGGCCGAGGAACAGCAACGAGCCGATCGGCCGATCCGGGTCGCCCATCCCCGACCGGCTGCGGCGCACCGCCTCGGCGACCGCGGTGACCGCCTCGTCCTGACCGACGACCCGCGCGTGCATCGCCTCCTCCAGCTTCAGCAACCGGTCCCGCTCGTCCGCGGTCAGCTGCGCCACCGGGATGCCGGTGCGCCGGGACAGCACCTCGGCGATGTCGTCGGCGGTGACGTCGGTGATGCCCTCGCGTCGCTCGGCGATCCCGGCCAGTTCGCCTTCAATGGTCTCGATGCGGTGCTTGAGCTCGGCGGCGCGGTCGAAGTCCTCGGCGGCCACCGCCTCGTCCTTCTCCCGGCGTAGCTTGGCGATCTCGTCCTCGCGCTCCCGCTGCCGCGTGTCGCGGCGCAGCGAGCGCAGCCGCACCCGCGCGCCCGTCTGGTCCAGCAGGTCGATCGCCTTGTCCGGCAGGAACCGGTCGCTGACGTAGCGGTCGGCGAGAGTGGCGGCGGCGGTCAGGGCCTCGTCGGTGAACCGCACGCCGTGGTGCGCCTCGTACGAGTCGCGCAGGCCCTCCAGGATCTGGATGGTCTCCTCGACGGTCGGTTCGCCGATCAGCACCGGCTGGAAGCGGCGCTCCAGCGCGGCGTCCTTCTCCACGTGCCTGCGGTACTCGTCGATCGTGGTGGCGCCGATGACGTGCAGCTCGCCGCGGGCGAGCGCGGGTTTGAGGATGTTGCCCGCGTCCATGCCGCCCTCGGCCCGGCCGGCGCCGACCACATTGTGCAACTCGTCGATGAACAGCACCACCGAGCCCTCGGCCTCCCGGACCTCGTCGATGACCTTCTTCAGCCGCTGTTCGAACTCGCCGCGGTACTGGGCACCGGCGACCAGGCCGGTCAGGTCCAGCGCCACGACCCGCCTGTCCTGCAACGTCTCCGGCACGTCCCCGGCGACGATGCGCTGCGCGATGCCCTCGACGATGGCGGTCTTGCCGACGCCCGGTTCGCCGATCAGCACCGGGTTGTTCTTGCCGCGCCGGGACAGGATCTCGATGGTCTGCTCGATCTCGTCGCCGCGGCCGACGACCACGTCGAGCTTGCCCGCGCGAGCCTGTGCGGTGAGGTCCCGGCCGTACTCGTCCAGGGTCGGGGTGTCGGTGGCCTCGGCGGTGACCGGGGTACCCCCCGCGGCGGCGGAGCGCTCGACGCGGCCGCGCAGCCGGTCGGTGTCGATCTCCTGCGCGTCCAGCAGCCGCACCGCGGCGGCGTCCGGGTCGTCGAGCAGCGCGGCGAGGATGTGCTCCGGGCCGATGTAGGAGGCTCCGGCGGCCTGGGAACGCGCGTGCGCGCCGATGAGCACCCGCTTCGCGGCCGGGGTCATGCCCGGGTTCGCCGACGGCTGGCCGCTCGCGCCGGGCAGCACCTCGGCGATCCGGGCGGCGAGGCGGTCGGGTTCGACACCGGCCTGGGCCAGCAGCTTCCGTGTCGGCTCCACCTGGGTCGCCGCCCACAGCAGGTGCTCGGTGTCCAGGTCGGCGCTGCCGTCCTGCTCGGTGCGCGCCGAGGCGCGGCGGAGCAGGTCGGTGGCGGACTCGGTGAGCAGCCGTCCGATCGGCACCCGCTGCACGGCGGGCGGCGAGGTGCGGGGCGACATGCCGAAGAACCGGTTGAGCAGGTCGGCGAAGGGGTCCTGAGCGCCGAAGGCCGGAAAGGTCATCATCCACCGCCCGTGGGTAGGGCCGCCCGCGCCCGATCGCGGGTATGGGCATCCGCCAACCCCAATACACGCCGCTCCGGCTCGCGTCGCAACGCGGCGACGGGCCCGCGCCGGCCCTACAATGCGCCGCGCCCGCCGACCGTCGTCAGCCGAGGAAGACGTTGGTGCGCTGGGCGAGAAGGCGGTAGAGGGTCTGCTGGATGATCTCGCGGACCTGGTCGCTGAGGTTGAACACCAGCATCGGGTCGTCCGCCGCGCCCTCCGGGTAGCCGGAGGTCTCGATCGGCTCGCCGAACTCGATGTACCACTTCGACGGCAGCGGCACCGCACCCAGCAGCCCGAAGTGCGGGAACAGCGGCGTGACCGGGAAGTACGGCACGCCCAGCAGCCGGGCCAGCGGCTTGATGTCGGCCAGCTTCGGGTAGATCTCCTCGGCCCCCACGATGGCGCACGGCACGATCGGCACCCCGGTGCGCAGCGCCGCGGACACGAAACCGCCGCGCCCGAACCGCTGGAGCTTGTAGCGGTCCCTGAACGGCTTGCCGATGCCCTTGAATCCCTCCGGCCACACCCCCACCAGCTCGCCGGCCGTGAGCAGCCGCTCGGCGTCCGGGTTGCAGGCCAGCGTGTGCCCGGCCTTGCGCGCCAGCGGCCCGAGCACCGGGGTGCGGAAGACCAGGTCGGCGCCGAGCATCCGCAGGTGCCGCCGGGCCGGATGGTGGTCGTGCAGCGCCACCGTCGTCATCAGCGCGTCCCACGGCAGCGTCCCGGAGTGGTTGGCCACCACCAGCGCACCCCGGTCACCGGGCACGTGGTCGAGCCCGATCGCCTCGACCCGGAACCACTTCTCGTAGACGGGCCGCAGCAGCCGCAGGAACACCTCGTCGGTCAGCTCCGCGTCGAACCCGAACTCGTCGACCTGGTAGTCGCCGAGCAGGCGGCGCCGTGCGAAGGCGAGCACGTCGGCGACGGTGTCCTCCCAGCCCGGCCGTGGGTCGTCGGCGGCCGCCTCGGCGTACTCGCGGTCCGCGGCACGCAGCGGAATCACCTGCGCATCCGCCATCACACCTCCTCAGCGCAGCTTCGCCAGCAGCTTCCCGGCACGGCGTTCCAGGGCCATGACCGCCTCGGGTTCGACGACCGGGCGCAGCGAGCGGCCGCGCACGAAGTCGTCGAACGCCTGCTGCGTGGTCCACCGCGGGGTGTAGCCGAACTCCTCCCGCAGCTTCCTCGTGTCCAGCACACGGCCGAAGTTGAGGTACCGCAGCTGCTCCGGCGAGAAGTCCACCAGGCGGGCGCTACGGAACAGCTGGGTCAGTGGCAGCACGGCCATGCCGGGCATCGGCATGGCGATCCGGCCGGCCCGCCGGATGGCCTGCGAGAGCATCAGCACCCCGTCCCCGGCGACGTTGTACACGCCGGGCCGGTCGGTCAGCGCGGCGCGTTCCAACACCGCCAGCGCGTCCTCGGAGTGCAGCAGCTGCAGCCGCGCGTCGAAACCGAGGACCGTCGGCACCACCGGCAACGAGAAGTAGCGGGTCAGCAGGGCGTCGATGCGCGGGCCGATCAGGTTGCTGAACCGCAGCGTGGTGATGTCGACGTCCGGGCGGCGCCGCCCGAAACCGCGCACGTAGCCCTCGATCTCCACCGCGTCCTTGGCATACCCGGAGGACGGCAGGTCCTTGGGCTCCATGTCCTCGGTGAACACCGCAGGGTCGCGGGAACTCGCCCCGTACACCGCGCAGGTCGACCGGACCACCAGCTTGCGCACCTGCGGCGACTGCTGGCAGGCGGCCAGCAGCTGCATGGTGCCGATGACGTTCATCTCCTTCATCGTGGCCCGGCCACCGGGCCCCGAGTGGGAGTTGACCGCCGCGTGCACCACGGTGTCCACGCCCGCGTTCGCGATCACCTTGCTGATCAGCGGGCTGCGGATGTCGGCGCGGACGAACTCGGTGCGGCCCATCCGGCGCATCAGGTCGCGGGCGGGCTGTGCGGTGTCCACCCCGAGGACGCGTTCGACCGCCGGGTTGGCGGCGAGGCGCGCGGCGAGGTGGCCGCCGAGGAAGCGGCTGACACCCGTCACCAGCACGACCTTCGGACCCAATGCTCACCCCCGCGCGGCTACCGCCTGCGATGCTACCGCCGCGGCACCCGGTCACCGGGTTGCCGGAGCGGGTCCGGACGGACGTCGGATGCGCAGGGCGCGCACTCGAAAAACAACCGCCGCCGACCCGAGGCGGTCGACGGCGGCAGCTGGGTCACTTGCCCAACTTGCGGCGCTGAACGCGGGTCTTGCGGAGCAGCTTGCGGTGCTTCTTCTTGGACATGCGCTTGCGGCGCTTCTTGATGACCGAGCCCATGCGGACTCCTTCACTCTTGACGGCAGTACGAACGTCTTCCGCACCGGTGCAGCCGCTCGAGCGCACCAGGCACGACCGACCCGAAACTCTACCGGGCCTGGTCCGCGACCCTTCCGCCGTGGTCCTCGAAACGGTCCGCGCCTGCGCGAACGCCGTCCGATCGGGCCCCGTCACGAGCCCGGCCGGACGGCGACGCACCACCTCGCCTCCCGACGTCGCCACGCCCTCAACCCGCGCTGTAGTAGGCGCTCTCCAGGTAGGCGTGGACGTCCTTTTCCGCTACCCGGAAGGAGCGCCCCACGCGGGCGGCGGGAAGCTCGCCCGCGTGGACGAGCCGGTAGACCGTCATCTTCGACACCCGCATCAGCTTGGCGACCTCGGCGACGGTGAGGAACCGCACCTGACCCATGCTCGGGGGTGCCTGTTGACTGGGTTCGGAGTTGGCAGACATGCTTCACCGTGCCCTTCGGCACATGCGCGCCGTCGGCTTCCCCTCCGACGGCAAACCCCGACGCACGTGCTCTATCGAGAGTAGCGGGACACGTGGGATGCCTGCGATGGCCGAACTACCCGGCCTTGCGGTGAGTGTTTTTCCTGGTTGTACCGGGAGAAAGCACTCACTCCTCGTGCGCCCGACCCAGCTCGACGGAGCGGTCGCGGGCGGCCTCGATGGCGTCGATGAGGGCGGCCCGCACGCCGTGCTTCTCCAGCTCCCGGATGCCCGCGATGGTGGTGCCCGCCGGGGAGGTGACCGCCTCGCGCAGCATCACCGGGTGCCCGCCACCCTCGCGCAGCATGGCCGCGGCGCCCACCGCGGACTGCACGATGAGGTCGGCGGCCGTGGCGCGCGGGATGCCGAGCAGAATCCCGGCGTCGATCATGGCCTCGACGAGGTAGAAGAAGTACGCCGGGCCGGAACCGGACAGTGCGGTGACCGCGTCCTGCTGGCTCTCGGGTACCCGCACCACCTTGCCGACGCTGCCCAGTAGCTCCTCGACGAGATCCAGGTGCGCGTCCTCGGCATGCGCCCCGCCGGAGATGGCGCTCATCGCCTCGCCGACCAGCATCGGAGTGTTGGGCATGACGCGGACCACGGCGGTGCCCTCGGGAAGGCGGCGTTCGAACAGCTTGGTGGGCAGGCCGGCGCACAGCGACACCACGAGCTTGCCGGCCGGCAGGTTCGGCGCCATCTCGTCCAGCAGCGGTTCGATGTCCTGCGGTTTGACCGCGACGACGATGACGTCGGCCCGCTGCACCGCGGTGGCGACGTCGACGTGCGTGATGCCGTAGGTCTTGGTCAGGTCGGCGGCCCGTGTCGCGAACCGTTCGGTGAACAGCAGGTCGGCCGGGGCGCGACCGGCCTTCAACAGGCCCGACAGCAGGGACTCCCCGATCTTTCCGGCTCCGAGTACCGCGATCGTCGTCATGCCGCTCAGGGTGCCAGAACACGCTGCGCAACCCCCGGTGTGCCCAACGCGGCACACGGTGCCGTGAACCCTCCCGCGACTCGATCTCAGCCGCTAGTGTGGCTGCCATCACAGCGCCAGCCACGGCCGAGCGAACTCCGGCGCGCATGAGCGAGAAGACCGAAGGAGCTCTGATCCCCCATGTTCAGCACCATGCAGGACGGCCCGCTGTCGATCGCCCGCATTCTGCGGCACGGTACCGGACCGCACGGCGGCGCCGAGGTCGTCACGTGGACCGGCGAGGGTGCGCGGCGCACCAGCTACGCGGAGATCGGCCGCCGCACGGCACAGCTGGCGCACGCGCTGCGGGGCCTCGGGGTCACCGGCGACGAGCGGGTCGCCACGTTCATGTGGAACAACTCCGAGCACCTCGAGGCGTACTTCGCGGTGCCGTCGATGGGCGCCGTGCTGCACACGCTCAACATCCGGTTGTTCCCCGAGCAGCTGGTCTACGTCGCCAACCACGCCGAGGACCAGGTGGTGCTGGTCGACGGGACGCTGCTGCCGCTGTTCGGCAAGCTTCTGCCGGAGCTCGGGACGGTGCGGCACGTGGTCGTCGTGGGCGGAGACAAGGCCGCCCTACAAGCCCCGGCCGGGGTGGAGGTGCACTCCTACGAGGAGCTGCTGGCGGGGCAGCCGACCGAGTTCGACTGGCCGGAGTTCGACGAGCGGTCCGCGGCCGCGATGTGCTACACGTCCGGCACCACCGGCAACCCGAAGGGCGTGGTGTACTCGCACCGGTCGGTCTATCTGCACTCGATGCAGGTGTGCATGACCGACGGGATGGCGTTGTCGCAGGCCGACCGCGTCCTGGCGGTGGTGCCGATGTTCCACGCGATGTCGTGGGGCCTGCCGTACGCGGCGTTCATGGTGGGCGCGTCGATGATCATGCCGGACCGGTTCCTGCAGCCCGAGCCGCTGGTGAAGATGATCGCCGCGGAGCGGCCGACGATGGCCGCGGCGGTGCCGACGATCTGGCAGGGCGTGCTGCAGTACCTGGAGGCGAACCCGCACGACGTCTCGTCCCTGCGGGAGGTCGTGGTCGGTGGCGCGGCGTGCCCGCCGTCGCTGATGCGGACGTTCGAGGAGTCGTACGGAATCCCCGTGCTGCACGCCTGGGGCATGACCGAGACCTCGCCGCTGGGCAGCGTGGCCCGGCCGCCGGCGGGCTTGACCGGGGAGGAGCGCTGGAGGTACCGCGCCAGCCAGGGCCGTTTCCCGGCCGGGGTGCAGGCCCGGCTGGTCGGCGACGACGGCTCGGTGCTGCCGTGGGACGGCCGGAGCATCGGTGAGCTGGAGGTCCGTGGCCCATGGATCGCGGGGGCGTACTACGGCGACGACGATCCGGAGAGGTTCCACGACGGCTGGCTGCGCACCGGCGATGTCGGCTACCTCACCTCGGACGGGTTCGTGCAGCTCACCGACCGCGCCAAGGACGTGATCAAGTCGGGCGGGGAGTGGATCTCGTCGGTGGAGCTGGAGAACAGGGTGATGGAACACCCGGCGGTGGCCGAGGCGATGGTCATCGGGGTGCCGGACGAAAAGTGGTCGGAGCGGCCGCTGGTGGCGGTGGTGCTCAAGGAGGGCCACCAGGCGGACGCCGCCGAGCTGCGGGACTTCCTGTCCGGCCAGGTGGCGAAGTGGCAGCTGCCGGAGTACTGGACGTTCATCCCGGAGGCGCCGAAAACCAGCGTCGGCAAGTTCGACAAGAAGCGCCTCCGCCAGCAACACGCCGAAGGCCAGCTCACCATCACCCGCCTGACCTGACCCCCGACGCCGGCGAGAAAGGCGCGGAGACGTTCCCATGTTTGCCTGAAGTTGGGTGCTCACCCGGCCCGGTCTTGGCGTGTCGTGTGGGGGTATGGTCGACGACGAAGTCCCCCGGACAGCCTCTCTGCCCCTCGCGGGTACGTACCGGGGGTTTTGTCCTTCGCTCGGCGGAGCTCAGGGGACGAGGGCGAGTTGGCGGGCCTGACAGACCAGGCGGCCCATCGAGTCGACCACCGTGACGTCCTCATCGAACCAGCCGTTCTGGACCACCCGGCAGTCCACCGCCAGGCGCAGCCAGCCGTTCGCCGGGTTCGCCCGCAGCAGCGCCGTGAGCTGCACCGTCGGCGCCCAGCCGAACCGGCCCAGGTTCACCGTCACCGGCATCGTCAGGTCCCCGGCCACCAGCCCGAACAGCAGGTCCGGCTGCGCCTCCCGCGGCTTGACCCACAGCCGCAGCCGCGGCGCCCCGGTGCCCCCGGTGAGGAACTCCGCGGTGCCCGGGTCCAGCCGCATGTCGCAGACCTGCGCGAGCGCGAAGAACTTCCGCGCCTCGGTGGCCGCGAGGTCGACGGCGTTCGGCGGCGGGTTCACCGGCATGTCCGGCAGCTGTGACCAGACCGCGTCGCCCTCCGGCACCGTGCCGAGGCTCAGCGTGGCGTCCACGCACACCTCGCCGCGCTGCTCCAGCAGGGCGCGGGCCGCGGTGACCGTCCTGCCCGTCTTGAGCACCTCGGTGCGGATGAGCACCGGGCCGACGCGCGGCGCCCGCAGGAAGTGCGCGCTGACCGACAGCGGTGCCAACCCGGTCACGTCGCCCAACGCACGCGCCAGCAGCGCCAGCAGGTAGCCGCCGTGCGGCTTGTCACCGACGACCCATTCCGGGTGGAGGTTGGCGACGAAGGTGCCGTCGCCCAGCGAGCGCACCGAAGTGGCCGCTGCGAAGGGATCCAGGACCTCGGTCACGTGCGGTCCAGCGGGTGGAAGCACTCGGCGGCCGATCCGCGCAACGGGTTCATGGTCACGATTCTAGTGACCCGGACAGAAGTTGATCATCGGGTGTGGCCCTGTTGATCACCCCGCCCGCAGCGGCGCCAGGTGCAACCGCGCGAACAGCAGCGCCTCGGCCAGCAGCGCCGCGCGTTGCTGCGGGTTGCGGGCCTTGCGGGTGTTGACCTCCAGCACCACCGAACCCCGGAACCCGTCGGCGGCCAGCGCCTCGCACACCTCGGCGCACGGCTGGTTGCCCTGGCCGGGGATCAGGTGCTCGTCGCGCGACGCCCCGGTCCCGTCGGCGAGATGCACGTGCGCCAAACCGTCCTTCATGCGCTTGAGCAGCTCGATGGCGTCCATGTGCGCGGCCGCCGCGTGTGAGATGTCCAGTGTGTAGTTGCGGTAGCCGACCTCGGTCGGGTCCGGCGACGGTGTGAACGCCGACAGCCCGCTGCTGCGGCCGCCGCGCAGCCGGTTCAGGGTGCTCGGCGGGCGCAGCGGGAACATGTTCTCCACGGCCACCGCGATCCCGCTGGTCTCCTCCAGCTCGGCGACGAGCTCGCCGAACCGCTCCGCGTAGCGGCGCTGCCAGCGGAACGGCGGGTGCACCACGACCGTCGACGCGCCGAGCTCGCTGGCCACCACCACCGCCCGGCGCAGCCGCTCCTCCGGCTCCGGCGACCACACCCGCTGCGTGATCAGCAGGCACGGCGCGTGGATCGCCAGGATCGGCACCCCGTGCCGCTCGGAGAGCCGGTGCAGCGCGGCCACGTCCTGGCTGACCGCGTCCGCCCACACCATCACCTCGACGCCGTCGAAACCCAGGTCGGCGGCCATCTCGAACGCGGCGCGCGCCGGCTGCGGCCACACGGACGCGCTGGACAGCCCGACGGGGATGCGTTCCGGGACGTCCTCGTGCGGCGGTGGTTGCACTGTCATGTCCTGCCCAGCATGACCGAGGGTTCACGGGATGGGTCGGCTAGTGGCTGATCAGCAACAGCGTCGCGGGCGACACCGTGCAGAACAGGCCGACGAGCACAGCCAGCAGGATCGTCTGCAGATCGTTGGTGCGCAAGAACTTCCACGCGATGAGCACCAGGCAGCCGGTGATCACCAGCGCGGCCGCCAGCGCGGCGAACGCGTTGAAGGCCCACAACCAGCGGAACCCGAACCAGACCAGCCCGCCGCCGACCAGCCCGGCGACACCCTGCAGGGCGACCGTGCCCCACTCCTTGCGGGCGGAGGGCTGTTCCTCTTCCTTGTCGGCGCGGTAGTCGTCCGCGTCCAGGCCCGCGGGCAGCTCCGGGTCGTAGTCGTCGTCCTCGGCGTAGTCGGTTTCGGGCTCGTCATAGGACTCGAAGTCGTACGGATCGTCGGGCTCGGCCTTCTCCTCCGACTGCTGCGGCGGCGCCGACGGGTAGGTCAGCACGGCCGTGCCCTCGACGTCATCCGCGGCCGGTGCCGGTTCCTCGACCCGCGGCAGCTGCTCGGTCACGCCCTCCGCCTGCGGCGGCGCCGGTTCGGGGCGGCGCAGCGCGGGCTGCTGGATGGTGGCCTCGACGTCGTCCTCCGGCGGGACCGCGGGAGCCAACGGCACCGCCTTGTCCTTGCCCGCGGAGGCGAACCGCTGCGCCCAGTAGCTGGCTTTCCCGGCCGCCGCAGGCGGTTCCGCAGGTGGCGCGGGCGGTGGCTCCGGAGCCGGTGGCGGCTCGGGCGTGGGAGCCTCCTTCGCCGCGGCCTGCGCAGGCGCGGCGGGTGGCTGGGCCGCTGGTGGTGGCGCTGCCTGCCCGGCGGGTGGTGTGCCCGCGCGCCGACCGCGGCGCTGCGGAGGTTCGGCGTCCGGCTGCACCGCACGCAGCTGGCCGCTGTCCGACAGCACCCGATCGATGATCGCCTGCGGTGCGGTCTCGCTCGGGTCATCGGCGCGCCGCCGCCGTCGCCGGGTACTCCGCTGGGTGCTGCCGCCGTACTCGGCGAGCAGCTCCGCCACGGTGCGCTGGGTGGGCTGATCGGCCCCCTTGTCCCGACTCATCGCTCCCACCGTGCCCCGTGCTCGATCTTCCGTCCAGTACCACCCGTCGGCCCCGTCTTCGGGCGCTCCAGCGCGGCCCGGGCCTGGATGGCAGTGTGGCTGTCCCCGTTCGTGTGGTCCAGCCGCCGCAGAATCATCCCTTCCCGCAACGCCCAGGGACAGATGTCGAGTTCCTCGAGCCCCAGGGCGCGCATGGCCGCCTCCGCCACCAGGGCACCGCCCACCAGCTGGTGGGCTCGCGCGCTGCTCACCCCGTCGAGGGTGGCCAGGTCGGCGGCGGACATGCGGGTGATGAACGTGATCAGCTGCCGCAGCCCGGTCTTGGTGAGGGTGCGCGGCACCCGCGGCCCGGCCGAGGCCGGCGCCGCACCGGCCAGCCGGGCCAGCGAGCGGAACGTCTTCGAGGTGGCCACCGCGCGGTCCGGTCGGCTCAGCTTCCGGAAGCGCTTCGCGGTGGGGGCCAGCTGGCCCTGCAGCCATTCGCGCACCTTTTTCACCTCGTCCTGCCGCGGCGGGTCGTGCAGCATGGTGCGCGCCATCCGGCCCGCGCCCAGCGGCAGCGACACCGCCAGGTCGGGTTGTTCGTCGATGCCGATCGCCATCTCCAGCGAGCCGCCGCCGATGTCCAGCAGCAGCAGGTTGCCCGCCGACCACCCGTACCAGCGGCGCGCGGCCAGGAAGGTGAACCGGGCTTCGTCCTCGCCGGGCAGCACGTCCAGCGCGATGCCGGTCTCCTCGCGCACCCGATCGAGCACCTCGGCGGCGTTGTGCGCGTCCCGGATCGCCGAGGTGGCGAAGGCCATCAGCTCCTCACAGCCGGCGGCGATCGCCGACTCCTGGGCCTGCGCGACGGTGCGGATGAGTTCGTCGGTGTCCTCGTCGGTGAGCCGACCGTCGTGCCGGCCGATCCGCTCGGCGAGCCGCAGCACGGTCTTCTCCGATGTCATCGGGGTCGGGTGGGCACCACGGTGCGCGTCCACCACGAGGAGGTGGACGGTGTTGGAACCGACGTCGAGCACGCCCAGGCGCATGACCGACAAATTACCGGCTGCGCACGCGGTGAGGGGCGAGGTGGGGGCGACAACTCGGCCGCCGGTCCACCCCGCCCCGCCCGCGCACCTGCGTAACCGCGGTCGAGGTGCCCTCCATCACGCGGTCAACATCACGCTTCGAACTTGTATCCAAGGCCACGGACCGTGATCAGGTAGCGCGGGTCCGCGGGGTTCGGTTCCAGCTTCGACCGCAGCCGCTTGACGTGCACGTCGAGGGTCTTGGTGTCGCCGACGTAGTCCGCGCCCCACACCCGGTCGATGAGCTGCCCGCGGGTGAGCACCCGGCCGACGTTGCGCAGCAGGTACTCCAGCAGGTCGAACTCCTTCAACGGCAGGTTGACCTCCTGGCCGTCCACGGTCACCACGTGCCGCTCCACGTCCATCCGTACCGGCCCCGCGGTCAGCACCTGCGGCTGCTGGTCCTCGGCCTCGCCGCGCCGCCGCAGCACCGCGCGCACCCGGGCGATCAGCTCGCGCGCCGAGTACGGCTTGGTGACGTAGTCGTCAGCGCCGAGCTCCAGTCCCACGACCTTGTCGATCTCGCTGTCCCGGGCGGTCACCATGATCACCGGGACCGAGGAGCGCTGCCGCAGCTGCTTGCACACGTCGGTACCGCTCATCCCGGGCAGCATCAGATCGAGCAGCACGATGTCCGCGCCGTTGCGGTCGAACTCGTCCAACGCCTCCGGGCCGTTGCTGGCCACCGCGGCCGTGAAGCCCTCCTTGCGCAGCAGGAAGGCGAGGGGGTCGGCGAAGGACTCCTCGTCCTCCACGATCAGCACCCTGGTCACCGGACTCCTCCCGTTTCGACGGTTGTGACCCCGTCCGCACTCTCGGTCGTGGACCGGGTCGGCAGCGCCGCCCGGTCCGGCTCACCGGCCGGTTGGCCGTCGGTCTTGCCCACGCCGTGCCTGGGCACCCGGAGCGTGAAGGTGGATCCGGTCCCCGGCCGGCTCCACAGCCTGACCTCGCCGCCGTGGTTGGCGGCGACGTGCTTGACGATCGCCAGACCCAGGCCGGTGCCGCCGGTGGCGCGCGAGCGGGCCGGGTCGACGCGGAAGAACCGCTCGAAGACGCGTTCGTGGTACTCGGGTGGAATGCCGATGCCACGGTCGGTGACCGCGATCTCCACGAAGTCACCGGACAGGCGGCGGCTGATGGACACCGGGCTGCCCGGCGGCGAGTAGGACACGGCGTTGTCGATGAGGTTGCTCAACGCGGTGACCAGCAGCGTCCGGTCGCCGTCGAGCAGGTAGCCGGAGGGTTCGTCGACGGCGATCTCGATACCGGCGGACTCGGCTGCGAGGCGGCAGCGGCCCAGTGCCTCCTCCACGACGGCGTCGACGTCGACGGTGGTCAGCTCGGGCAGCGGATCGGCGCCCTGCAGTCGCGACAGCGCGATCAGCTCGGAGACGAGGGTGCCCAGCCGGGTGGACTCGTGCAGGATCTTGGTGGAGAACCGCCGGACCTCTTCGGGGTCGTCGGCGGCGTCGAGGACCGCCTCGGCGAGCAGCGCGAGCGCCCCGACGGGGGTCTTGAGCTCGTGGCTGACGTTGGCGACGAAGTCGCGGCGGGTGGCCTCCAGGCGGACCGAGTCGGACTCGTCGGCGGCGTCGACGACGGTGAAGCCGTCGCCAAGCGGCCGGACCTCGCCGAGCACCGCGGCCGGGCCGCGGCCGCGCAGCGCGGTGCGGGTGAGCGGCGACAGGTCCACGGGAACCGGTTCCCCGCTGGTCAGCGCCTGTTCGGCGGCCTTGCGGGCGCGCGGGTCGGCCTGGTGGTCGCGGATGAGGCCGAGTTCGACGGCACGCGGGTTGTGCAGTACCACGTCGCCGAACCTGTTGAGCAGCACCACGCCGTTCGCGCTGGTGTGCACCTGCCGTTGGAGCAGCTCTGCGACGGTGGGTCCGGCAGGGGTGGCGCGGCCGTAGCGCCCGGACCCCCGCGCGAGAAGGAAGCCGCCGGCCGCGCCGACGAGCAGCGCGACGATGATCAGGGCGTAGCCCAATGCGGTCACGCCAGCATCGTAAGCGGGTCGGGGTGGGCGAAGGCCAGTCTACGAGGGCGTTCCGTGATACCCGTGACACGAAATGGGGGGCTTTTTCACCTGGCCTTCATCCCCTGCTCGGAACGGGTTCACGTACCGCCGGGTCGGTGGGTCGCGCTCCGTTGCGACCTCTCGCCACCCGTGAGTGACGAAGGAAGGGCGCCTCCGACTGCTCGGTCGGAGGCGCCCTTCCCGCGGAACGGATCTCGCCGGGGTCAGCGGCCCTGGTTGGCGACCGCGGCGGCGGCCGTCGCGGCGGCCTCCGGGTCGAGGTAGGTCCCGCCCGGGTTGGTCGGCCTGAAGTTCTCGTCGAGGTCGTAGCGCAGCGGGATGCCGGTGGGGATGTTCAGCCCGGCGATATCGCTGTCGGAGATCCCGTCGAGGTGCTTGACCAGCGCGCGCAGCGAGTTGCCGTGCGCGGCCACCAGCACGGTGCGGCCCGCCCGCAGGTCCGGGACGATCGCCGACTCCCAGTACGGCAGCAGCCGGGCCACCACGTCCTTGAGGCACTCGGTGCGCGGCAGGGCGTCGCCGAGGTCGGCGTAGCGCGGGTCGGAGTCCTGGCTGAACTCGCTGCCCGGCTCGATCTCCGGCGGCGGGGTGTCGTAGGAGCGGCGCCAGAGCATGAACTGCTCCTCGCCGTAGGTTTCCAGCGTCTGCTTCTTGTTCTTGCCCTGCAGCGCGCCGTAGTGGCGCTCGTTCAGCCGCCAGTCGCGCCGCACCGGGATCCAGTGCCGGTCCGCGACGTCGAGGGCGATGTTGGCCGTGGAGATGGCCCGACGCAGCAGCGAGGTGTGCAGCACGTCCGGCAGCAGGCCGGCCTCGCGCAGCAGCTCACCGCCTCGCCTGGCCTCGGCCTCGCCCTTCTCCGACAGCGGGACGTCCACCCAGCCGGTGAACAGGTTCTCGGCGTTCCACGTGCTCTCGCCGTGCCGCAGCAGCACCAGGGTCGCAGTCATAAGCCCAGGCTATAGAGCTCACCGGGAACGTTCGCCCAGGAGGTTGCGCGCACCACAGTCTCCACTCCGCTGCCGACCGCCCGGTTCCGCTGCGTGACCCCCCGTCGCCTAGTCCAGCGTCGCTTCGAGCTCGATGGTGGTGCCGGTCAGGGCCGCCGACACCGGGCAGATCTCCTTGGCCCGCTGCGCCGTTCGCTGGAAGACCTCCGGGTCGATCCCCGGTACCTTCGCCCGCACGGTGAGGGTGATGCCGGTGATGGCGAAGCCTTCGCCGCGCGGTCCGAACCCGACCTGGGCGCTGGTGTCGATGGACTCCGGCGGGGTGCCACCGGCGGTGAGCAGCCCGGCGAGCTGCATCGAGAAGCACGCCGAGTGCGCGGCGGCGATCAGTTCCTCGGGGCTGGTGCGCCCGGCCGGGTCCTCGGCGCGGGACGCCCAGGTGACCGGGAAACGGCCGACGTGGGACGAGTCCAGAGTGACGGTGCCGGAGCCGGACCTGAGGTCCCCGGTCCACTGCGTGGTGGCATTGCGATCGGTCATCTCGCCGCTCCTCGTCGGGGTGCGCGGAGGCGCTCCGCCCCCGCCGAAAACCACCCTCGCGCACTGCGCGGCGACCCGCAGGTTCGGTTGTGCGGTTCACCCGACAGTTATGCGATCACCGCAGGTCCGTGACACGAAAGTGGCGGCGGTCACCTTCGTTGGCAAAACGACGGCTGATTGACTTCTTTGCGTTACGTTCTTGTTTGAATATCACACGAATGGAGTAATGTGGCGGTCTTGTGGCGGCTGCAGGACTCTGCGAAGTTGACAACGCTCTCCCTTGATCGGCTCCCACGCACTCCCCGATCACGTGAGAGCGCGAGCGCGGTTCGTCTCCCCCATCGGGCCGCGCCCCGCCGGGCCTCGGGTGCCCCCCGCCCACCGGCCCGTCAGGCGGGACCCTCACGCGGGGCGGCTCGTGCTCGTGACTCCCCCTCTCTCCCGAGCCGCCCCGCGCGGTCTCCGCGTGAGTCCGTGGTCCGAGTCGGCGGAACCGTGCTCAGCTCGTGGGGCGGCGCAGGGCGGCGCGGCGGCGGACCAGGAGCCAGGTCGCGGCTGCCGGGGCCGCCAGGGTGGCCGCGAAGGGCAGGACGGCGCCGAGGGCCGTCAGGAGGAAGGCGCCGGTCGCGCTCAGGGCCCGCCAGCCGCCGGACAGACCCGCCAGGAAGCCGGTGTCCTCGTCCGGGGCAGTGCTCGGGCGGTCCAGGCTCACCGTGAGCGTGGCCATCTCGACCTGGCCGGACAGGGCCGCCCTGCGGCGCTCCAGGGCGTCCAGCTCGGTTTCCCGCGACGTCAGCTCGCTCTCGATCGACACGATCTCGTCGACCGTGGTCGCCCGCTGCATCAGCTCGCGCAGACGCTGCACGCTCGCGCGCTGGGACTCGATGCGACTGCCGGTGTCGACGAGCTGGTCGGTGACGTCCTCGGCGCGGACGTCGCGCGAGGTGACCCGCCCGAGCTGGGAGATCTCGACCAGAACCTGGTCCAGCTTGCCGGCTGGGACGCGCGCCACGAGCGTCGTGCTCGCGGCGCGGCTGTTCACCTGCTGCAGGAAGCCGCCCGCGGCGACGCTCACCCGGCGCACCGCGTCCTCGGCCGCCGCCACGTCGTCGACCTCGATGTCGACGTCCGCGGTGCGGACCACCTGGCGAGGCGCAAGCGGGCCCGGCTTGGTCGTGCTCTGCGCGGTGTCGCCGCTCTCGCTCGGCGCCACCGCGTGCGAATCGGTGGTCAGGTCGGCGCCGTTCTGCTCAGCCGAGGAACAGCCCACCAGCGCACCGAGCGCCATGAGTACCACCAGCGGCCACCGCAACCGGCCCATCTCGTTCTCCTCCGTCGTCGGGTACACGGCGAGGACGGAGCCGGACGATCTTCCGGTTGCACCGCCGTTCAGGGCTGGTCGTGCAGCGGCCGCACGGGGCCGTCGCGCTCCACCAGCTGCCGGAAGGGCTGCAGGTTCGCCAGCGACTCGCCGCGTGCCTCGCGCCAGCCCCATTCGCGGCGGATGGCGGTGGCGAAGCCGAGTTCCAGCAGGGTGTTGAAGTCGCCGTCGGCGGCCTCCAGGACCTGGCCGAGCACCCGGTCCAGTTCCTCGGGCGTCACCGCGTGCAGCCCGATGCGGCCGACGAGGTAGATGTCGCCGTTGCGGTCCAGGGTGTAGTGCACCCCGTAGAGCTTTGCGTTGCGGCGCAACAGGAACCGGTACACGTCCTGGTGCGCCTCGTCGGGCTGGCGGCACACGAACGCCTCCACCACGAGGGCGTGTTCGGCGACGATCAGCCAGCAGTTGGTCTGCAACTTCTTGCTGCCCGGCAACGTCACGAAGAACCGGCCGGGGCCCCTGACCGCGTAGTCCAGCCCGTTGGCGTCCAATGTGGACTTTATGGTCGCGTCGAGGGTCACGCGGTCACCTCCTGGATCCGCAGCTGCGCATGGAAGGCCATCTTCGCCTGCGCATACGCGTCCAGCAGCAGTTCGGTGGTGCGGCGCCAGGAGAAGCGGGCGGCGTGCGCGGTGGTGCCCGCGGCGAGCCGGGCCCGCCGATCCGGGTGCAGCACGAGCGAGGCCAGCGCGTCCGCCCACTGCTCGGTGCCGTGCCCGTCGACCAGCAGCCCCGAAACCCCGTCGTGGACCGCGACCGGCAGGCCGCCGACGGCGGCGGCCACCACCGGCGTCCCGCACGCCTGCGCCTCCAGCGCGACGAGCCCGAAGGACTCGTTGTGGCTCGGCACCGTCACGACGTCGGCGGCCCGGTAGACGTCGGCCAGCGCGTTGCCGCTGCGCGGCGGCAGGAACCGCACGACGTCGGTGATGTCCAGCGCGGCGGCGAGGTCCTGCAGCGCCCGGGGCCGCTCCAGTCCGCTGCCCGACGGTCCGCCGACCACCAGCACCGCGAGGCGCTCGCGGACCCGCGGGTGGCGCGCGAGCAGCGCCGCGGTGGCGCGCAGCAGCACGTCGGGGGCCTTCAGCGGTTGGATGCGGCCGACGAAGGCGAGCACCACGGCGTCCGGCGGCAGGCCCAGCGCGGTGCGCGCGGCCCGGCGGTCGCCCGGGGTGAACAGGTCGAGGTCGACGCCGGGCGGGATCGTCGCCACCGCGTCCGGGTCGGCGTCGTAGCGGTTGATCAGGTCCGCAGCCTCGAACTCGGTGTTGGCCACCAGCCGGTCGGCCTCGGCCACGACCTGCTCCTCACCCAGCACGCGGACCATCGGCTCGGGCGTGTCCCCGGCGGCCAGGTTGGCGTTCTTGACCTTGGCGAGGGTGTGCGCGGTGTGCACCAGCGGCACGCCCCAACGCTCCCGGGCCAGCCAGCCGACCTTGCCGGACAGCCAGTAGTGAGAGTGCACGATGTCGTAGTAGCCGGGCTCGTGGCGGGCCTCGACGCGCAGCGCCCCGGCGGCGAAGGCGCACAGCTGCGAGGGCAGGTCGTTCTTGTCCAGCCCCTCGAACGGGCCCGCGAGCACGTTGCGGACCAGCACCCCGGGGGCGAGTTCCGCGATGGGCGGGATGTCGGAGGACGTGGCGCGGGTGAAGATCTCGACCTCGGTGCCGAACTCGGCGAGCAGCCGGGCGGTCTGCGCGACGTAGACGTTCATGCCCCCGGCATCGCCGGTGCCGGGCTGTTCCAGCGGGGAGGTGTGCAGGGAGAAGACGGCGGCGCGGCGTGGCCGCATGCGTAAGGTCCTGGAGGTCATCTGCTGCCCATCACATGCCGGTCGGCCCGAGCTCTTCGGACACACGTCAACCCCGACACCCGCCGCCGCGGAAACATTCCCGCAACGTTCCGCAACACCGCGGGGCCACCGACCGACGCTACCGCCCCTCCGGCGGAAAACTGGCCGCATCAACGACACCAGGTGGCGCTCCTCACACCGGCACGAACGCACCGCAAGCATCAGGCCACGGAGCGCAACAAGGAAGGGCACCCCGGCCGGGATGCCCTCCTTGGGCGGCGGTGTGGGTCAGATCGCGGACTTCGCCTTCCACTGGTCCCAGGTGAGCAGCCAGTCGTAGACGTCGTACTGCGGCGGCATGCTGCTGGCCGAGCCGGTGACCTCCACCGGATCGCCGATCAGGGCGCTGTCGTAGTACTCCTTGGCGTCGGCCGCGCTCAGGTTGATGCAGCCGTGCGAGTTGTTGACCTTGCCCAGGGCGGCGGCGTTCTCCTGGTTCTCGTGGATGAACTCGCCGTGGTTGGAGAACCGCGCCGCCCACGTCTTGCGCACGTCGTGGTAGCCGTAGCGGGGGTTGTCCATGATCTCGACCGGCTTTTTCTCCATGATGATGAACGTGCCGTTCGGCGTGTTGCGGCCCGGGTCGTACTCCTCGCCGTAGCTGGCGGCGTAGTTCGCGACCTCCCTGCCGTCGCGGATCACCACCATCCGGTGGGTGCCCACCGCCGCCTTGACGATCTGGGCGCGGCCGATGTCGAACTCGGTGCTCAGGTCGGCCAGGCCGTAGGAGCCGCCACCGTAGGCCAGGCCGTAGAGCTTGGCGAGGACGCTCACGTGCGTGTGCGCCGGCCAGTACTCCTTCGGCCGCCAGTCCACCTGCCTGTCCGACAGCCACGCCCAGGCGCCCTCCACCGGCACCGACGTCCGCACCGTCAGCGCGCGCTGGATGGCCGCCTTGTCCTGCACCGGCTTGTCGAACTTGATGCTGATCGGCATCGCGATACCGACCACGGCGTTGTCGGTCGGGTTGATGGTGGCGCGGATGGTCTGCTTCGGCTTCAGCGTGGTGAAGCTGCCCCGCACCGGCACCAGCTTGCCGTCGTCACTGATCGCCTGCCCGGACCAGGTGTAGGTCTTGCCGTAGCCGAGCGCCTCGGTGGCCCGCCAGCTGCGCCCGTCCGGGGACAGCTCGCCGGCGACCTGCTTGCCGTCGGCGTTGGTCAGCGCGACGGAGGTGAACCTGCCGCGGTCCACGGTGGCCCTGACGGGCGCGGCCGGGTTCACCTCGGCGGCGCCGTCGCCCGGTTCGAAGGCGACCTTCGCCTCGGTGGGTTTCGGGGAATCCGGCGGGGGCGAACCGCAACCCGAGATCAGCAGCACGGCCGCCAACACTCCCGCCAGCGCAGTCCACCACAGCCGCAGCCTGGAACCACTCACTTCCCGAACCTCGATCCCTTTCCGCACAGTTGATCCGGGTCCGTCCTCTTTGCCGGAAAATGCTCGGATGGCCGCCGAAACGTGGCCCTCATATCCACAAAGACGTCCGGCCCCCCGAAAAGATGTCCCGATCCCTAGTGTGTCCGGTCACATCGATCGGGTGACGCCCCACCCCTGCCCGAACCGGTCCCCATCGACCACGGGCGACGTGGTCGGATGGACACGGAAACTGCTCATCTCGCGGAGGGATCGAAGACGTGAGCACGAGTTCTGCGACCGCGGTCGTCACCGGGGCGAGTTCCGGCATCGGCGCGGCCACCGCCCGCCGGCTGGCCGCCGAGGGGTTCCACGTGGTGCTGGGCGCTCGGCGGGTCGACCGGCTGACCGAGATCGCCGCGGAGATCGGCGGCACCGCACTGCCTCTGGACGTCACCGACCCGGCCTCGGTCGAGGAGTTCACCGCGCAGGTGCCGGAGTGCCGCGTGCTGGTCAACAACGCCGGCGGGGCCAAGGGCCTGGCCAAGGTGGTCGACGCCGTGGAGGACGACTGGCGCTGGATGTGGGAGACCAACGTGCTGGGCACGCTGCGGGTCACCAAGGCGCTGCTGCCGCGGCTGATCGCCTCCGGCGACGGGCACGTGGTGACGGTGACCTCGGTCGCCGCCTTCGAGGTGTACGACAACGGCGCCGGGTACACCTCCGCCAAGCATGCGGAGGCGGCGCTGCACCAGACGCTGCGTGGCGAGCACCTGGGCGAGCCGGTGCGGTTCACCGAGATCGCGCCCGGCGCGGTGGAAACGGAGTTCTCCGAGGTCCGCTTCGGCGGCGACAAGGAGCGCGCCGCCGCCGTCTACCGTGGCTACACCCCGCTGACCGCCGACGACATCGCGGACGTGATCGCCTTCGCGGTCACCCGCCCCGCGCACGTGAACCTCGACCACATCGTCGTGCGGCCCCGGGCCCAGCACTCCGCCGGCCGGTTCCACCGGGTTGAGTGACAGCCGGAGCGAATCCCGGAAGGACGCCGCCTGGCGGGACAGCCCCGGCGCCGCATGCGCAGGGGCGAAAGCCGGGCGGCGTCCGGGGTTGCGCCAGGCGCCCCCGACGACACCTCGTCAGACGCGGACGCGTTGCGGTTCGGTGCACAGTTCGACGTCGAGCTCGGCGAGGACGTCCGCCACCGGGCTGGCGAAGCCGACCGCGCCGCCGCAGGCGCCCGCCACCACCAGCCCGAGCACCCGGCCGCCCGGGTCGAGCACGGCCGCCCCGGCGTCCCCGGGCCCGCAGAACCGCAGGTCGGTGGCGACGATGCGGATCTGCTCCCGCAGCACCCGGACCCCGAGGGCCTCACCGTGGTCGATCCGCACGGTCGCGTCCACGGAGGTCACGACGCCGTGCGTCACGCCGGTGCCGAAGCCGTTCTTGCGGATCCGCTCACCCGGGTAGGCCGTGCCGTGCCCGGTCACGGGTCCGATGCCGTCGATCGTGCTGGACGTCTCCAGGCCCGGCGCGATCGCCACCGCCGCCGCGTCGACCCGCCCGGACAGCGCCGCCCGCGCCAGGTCGCCGTGCACCCGGCCGCCCTCCGGGTCGACCATCCGGTCGCCGACCGCCCACGCGTCGTCCAGGCACGCCACGTCGAACGTGGTCAGGCCCATCATCGACGCGGTCGGCGCGGCGCCGGTGACGAGCGCGCCGAGCGTCCCGACCCGCCGGTACTGCCCGGCCTGGTCGACCGCCGGCGGCGCCAGGTGCACCGTCCGGTACGGCGCGATACCGCTGCCACCGCGCACCGCGGCGGCACGTTCCTCGCGACGTTGGCGCGGCGCCAGCGGCTCGTTGCGTCCGCAGTGGATGTGCTGGAGGACCGGCTCCTCCTCCACGACGTCGGTCGGGATGCCGAAGACGTCGCCGGGTATCCGCGTGCCCGGCCCCAACTGTCCCAAGGGCTTCTTGCGCACGACTGACACCACGATGACTTGCTGCCCGGTTCGGCGTCCGGCACGGTGTTTCTCGCCGATGTCGACAGCGGTCACCCCGGGTAGGTCCAGGAGCTGGTCCTCGACCGCCCGTTTGATCGGGCGGATGACCGCTCGATCCCTCAATTCCCTGATGCTCAGCATGGTGGCCCCCTCCACCTACACCATTTAACACTCAGGGTTACGCCACAGTCACGAAGAGTCACCCTTACGGCCGTTCGGCTCTTCGGCTGCTACAGCGAACAGTCCACCAACACCGGCTCGGGTGCCAGCGAAACACCGAAGGCCAGGCGTACTCCGTCCCGAACTTCACGCGCTAGAAGTAGCAGGTCGCGGGTCGTCGCGGCGCCGCGGTTGGTGAGCGCGAGGGTGTGCTTGGTGGACAGCCGCACCCGCCCGCCGGGCCCCGGGTGACCCTTGGCGAACCCGGCACGCTCGATGAGCCACGCCGCGGACAGCTTCGTCGCTCCGTCCGCCGCCGGGTACTGCGGCACCCGCTGGTCGGGCCCGACCCTGGCGGCGATGCGCTCCAGCACGCCCGGCAGCTCGTCGGCCGGAACGATGGGGTTGGTGAAGAACGAGCCGGCGCTCCAGGTGTCGTGGTCGTCGGGGTCGAGGACCATGCCCTTGCCGCGCCGCAGCGCCAGTACCGCCTCGCGCGCGCTGCCGACGTCCACAGTGCCGCCCGGCTCGACGTCGAGTGCCCGGGCGAGCTCGGCGTAGCGGATGGGCGCGGAGCGGCCGTCGTCGCGCAGCAGGAACCTGGCGCGCAGCACGACCGCGGAGTCGTTGTGCTTGAGCACGCTGGTGCGGTAGCCCAGCCCGAGGTCCTCGGCGGGGACCGTACGCACCCGGCCGGTGGCGCGGTCCAGCAGGTCCACCGAGACCAGCACCTCCGACACCTCGACGCCGTAGGCGCCGACGTTCTGCACCGGGGTGGCGCCGGTGAGGCCGGGGATGCCGGACAGGCACTCGAGCCCGCCCAGTCCCTGCCGGACCGTGTCGGCCACCACCTCGTCCCAGTCCTCACCGGCCTCCGCGGTGAGCTGCACCAGGCCGTCGCCGACGCTGTCGTACTGGCGGCCCTTGGTGGCCACGCGCACGACGTGCCCGGCGAACCCCTCGTCGGCGATCACCACGTTCGAGCCACCGCCGAGCACCAGCAGCCGATGCCCGCCCTCGTCGGCCGCGCGCACCGCGGCGGTGAGCTCGTCGGGCTGCCGGGCGACCACCACGCCGGTCGCCGGTCCACCCAGCCGTAGCGTGGTGTAGCCCGCGAGCGGCAGGTCACCACCGGCGTGTTCGCCCGGCAACGGTGTGTCGCCGCGCATCTCTTCGGCACCGGACTTGGAGGGGTTCACGGTTGCCAAAGGTAACCTCCGCTGCATGGCACGCCGCATCGAGCACCGCAGCACCTCGGAATGGCCCGCCGCCCGGGTCTACGAGGCGTTGATCGACATCGATTACCTCACGGACCGGCTGGCCGGCCTCGGCGGCGACAACGCCGCCCTCGTGCAACACGTCGCCACTGATGACGGCACCCGCTTCCAGCTGCACCACGGCGTGCCGGCCGACTCACTGCCCGCGTTGGCGCGCACGGTCGTCGGCGGGGATCTGCAGATCGACCGCAGCGAGTCGTGGCGGCAGGCCGAGGACGGGTCGTTCGCCGGCGAGATCGCCGCGGAGATCGCCGGCGCCCCGTGCACCATCACCGGGTCGATGTGGCTGCGCGACATCAGCGAGCGGACCGGCCCCGCGGTGTCCGAGTTCGTGGTGTCCGGCAATGTGCGGGTGAACGTGCCGTTCGTGGGCGGCAAGCTGGAGGACCTGGTGGTCGACCAGGTGCAGAAGCTGTTGGCGGCCGAGGAGCAGTTCACGACCGAGTGGCTGGCCCGCCGCGGATGACGTCGGTCCCGAAGAAGCGGGCGCCCCGGCTCGCCGCCGGTCGGGCCCGCGCTCTCGGCATGCCGACCCGGGGCACCACCAACCCGAACCGGCTGCGGCGCGTCGACCGCTGGATCGTCGGCACCCCGTGGGTGGCGCGCGTGCTGCGGGACGCCGCGGAGCCGGTGGTCATCGACCTGGGCTACGGGGCGACGCCGGTGACCACTGTGGAGCTGTCCGCGCGGCTGCGCCGGGTGCGCCCCGATGCCCGCGTGGTGGGGGTGGAGATCGACCCGGACCGGGTCGCCGCGGGCAAAGCGGTGGCCCATCCGCCCGCGCTGGAGTTCCGCCGGGGCGGTTTCGAGCTGGCCGGGCTCGCCGCGGGCGTGCGGGACTTCCCGGGCCCGGTGCTGGTGCGGGCGTTGAACGTGCTCCGGCAGTACACCGAGCCGGAGGCGTGGAAGGCGTGGGAGGAGCTGTGCTCCCGGCTGGCGCCGGACGGGCTGCTGGTGGAGGGCACCTGCGACGAGATCGGGCGTCGCTGCTGCTGGGTGACGCTGGACCGCGGCGGCCCGCTGACCCTCACGCTGGCGTGTCTGCCCGCCGACCTGCAGCGGCCGTCGGACCTGGCCGAACGGCTGCCGAAAACGCTGATCCACCGCAACGTGCCGGGCGAGAAGATCCACGCGATGCTGGCCGAGCTCGACGCCTGCTGGGCGAAGGCGGCGCCGCTTGCCCCGTTCGGCCCGCGCGCCCGGTGGGCGCACACCGTCCAGCTGTTCACGGAGACCGGCTGGCCGGTCCTGGACCGTCGCCGCCGCTGGCGCCTCGGCGAGCTCACCGTCCCCTGGTCCGCAGTCGCCCCCTGACACGCACCCTGGCCGGCGGTGGACGGCCACGGGTAGCGTCGGTTGTCCAGCCCGGACGCGCGTCGCCGGGCGCTCGATCACCAGCGGTCGAGCTCCTAAGGTGGAGTCATGGTCGGCGAGTTCCACTTCCGCGCGTTCCAGGACCAGGCCGCGGCGTTCCGCGGCGCCGTGCTGCAGGCCGGGCCGAACGCCGAGGTGTCCACCTGCCCCGGTTGGGACGTGCGCAGGCTGGTGCAGCACCTGGCACGGGTCTACGCGATGGTGGAGCTCGCGCTCCAGCAGGAGCCGGGCAGCGAGCGGCCGCGGACGCCGCGGCCACCGGCCGAGTTCGACGACGTGCTGGCGTGGTGGGACGAGCGGCTCGCGGCCGTGCGGGCGGCACTGTCCACAGCGGACCCGGACCGTCCAGTGTGGTCGTTCTTCCCCGGTGGCACCGCGCGGACCTGGACGCGGCGGATGGCGCACGAGACGGCGATCCACCGGCTCGACGCCGAGCACGCGCTGGCCGGCCTGGGCCCGGACCACGTGCACGACCTGATCTTCGACCCCGAACTGGCCGCGGACGGCATCGACGAGTTCCTCTCGCTCCTGCTGCCGGTCGCCCCCGGCTGGGCGGAACGCGACCACGAGGGCACGGTGCTCTACCACGCCGCGGACGCGGGCCGCGTGTGGCTGGTCGAGTACCGCCCCGGCCAGCCGCCGACGACGGGAGCCCCGACGGACGCGGGTCTGGAAGCCGACGCGACGGTCGTCGGCACCGCCGACGCGCTGTACCGCCGGGTCTGGGGCCGCCCGAGCACGGCCGTCGTCACCGGAAACGCCGCCCTGGCAGCGATCGCGTCCGGCCGCTAGACAGCCGCGCGAGTCGCAGCAGCGCGTGCCCACGGATGCCGCGAGGCGATGGCGTCGACGAGCGTCGCTTCCGGGCGCGTCCTGAGCGTCCGTCCGAGCGAGGACCGCTGTGCCACCCGGGTCAGGACACATTGCTCCACGCGGGCGCGCCGAAGATCCGCCCTGCTCCCGAAACAGCGGGTGCTACCTGCGATAATCACGCCCCGTGAGCCCTTCCGAACGTCGTTTCGTGATCAGCCTCGGCTGCCCCGACCGCACCGGCATCGTGGCCCGCATCTCGACCTTCCTCGCCGACCTCGGTGGCTGGATCGTCGAGGCGGGCTACCACACCGACCTGGACACCGGCTGGTTCTTCACCCGCCAGGAGGTGCGCGCGGACTCGCTGCCGTTCGGCATCGACGAGCTGCGCCGTCGATTCGCCACCGTCGCCGAGGAGCTCGACGCCCGCTCCGACTGGCGGGTGTCGGACACCGGTGAGCGGCGCCGCGTGGTGATCCTGGTGTCCAAGGAGGGCCACTGCCTGCACGACCTGCTGGGCCGCATCGGTTCCGGCGAGCTGGACGTGGATCTGCGGGCGGTGATCGGCAACCACCCGACGCTGGGCCCGATCACCGAGGCGCACGGTGTCCCGTTCCACCACGTGCCGTTCGCCAAGGACCCGGCGGCGAAGGCGGAGTCGTTCGAGCGGGTGCGGCAGCTGGTGGACGAGCACGCGCCGGACGCGATCGTGCTGGCCCGGTTCATGCAGGTGCTGCCGCCGGACCTGTGCGACGCCTGGGCGGGGCGCGCGCTGAACATCCACCACAGCTTCCTGCCGTCGTTCGCCGGAGCCCGCCCGTACCACCAGGCGTACGAACGCGGCGTGAAACTCATTGGCGCGACCTGTCACTACGTGACGGCGGAGCTGGACGCGGGCCCGATCGTCGAGCAGGACGTGATCCGCGTGGACCACACCGACGACGTGGCGGATCTGGTCCGCAAGGGCCGGGACATCGAGAAGGTGGTGCTGGCCCGAGGACTCCGAGCCCACCTCGAAGACCGAGTCCTGGTCCACGGCCGCCGCACGGTCGTCTTCTGACCCCTGCCCAGTCGATGGCCTGACCTCCCGGGCCTTGGCGACGTGAGCGTCGGGGTCCGGGAGGGCGCGCGGATGTGGCGTCAGCGGCCCAGGCCGTCGAGGACCTCCGCGGTCGCAAGGCCAGCCAGGACCTCACCCGGCGTGATGATCTTGCTGCGGCGCAGGCCGCTGCCGACCACCACGGCCGGGGCCGCCACCACCGCCGGGTCCACCAACACCGGCCATTCCGGCGGCAGACCGAACGGCGTGATCCCGCCGTATTCCATGCCGGTCAGCCGCACCGCGTCGTCCATCGGCGCGAACGACGCCTTGCGCACGTCCAGGCGGCGCTTGACCACGCCGTTGACGTCCGCGCGCGTGGTGGCCAGCACGACGCACGCCGCGTAGCGCACCTCCCCGGCCCGCTTGCCCGCGACGATGACGCAGTTCGCCGACAGTTCCAGCGGGGAGGCGTAGTGCTCGCAGAAGGCAGCGGTGTCCGCCAGTTCCGGATCGATCTCGGTGGCTCCGACGCGCTCGTCGCCGAGTTCCCGGACCGCCGCGGCGACCGGGTCGGCGAGCAGGTCGAGGCGTTCCAGCGCCGAGGTCACCTGGAGCGTCCCGGCGGCCACAGACCAGTCAACACCCATACGCAAACCCTACGAGGGCCTCAACCGAGGAAGTCCACCAATAGCCGCCGCAACTCGCGGCGGTGCGTGAGCATCGGCGCGGGCGACGGCAGCAGTTCCAACCGGGCGCTGGCGAAGGCCGCCGCCACCGCCTTGGCCACCTCCGCCGGGTGCAGCGGGTCTCCCGTGGCACCGATGACCAGGACCTCGGAACGGACCGCGGCCAACGCCGAGGCGTCCGCAACAGGCGCCTGCTCAGGCAGGTCGCGCAGCGCTTCTTCCAGCCGCATCAGCGCCTCGGCACGGCGGTCGACGTAGTCGCCGACCTCGATGCCCTCCGGCAGGTCCGCGGCGATGAGCGTGCGCAGCGCAGCGCCGCCGTCGTCAGCGGCGACCGCCGCCGCCATCCGTTCGAAAGCCCAGGTCGCGGCCACGTCGCGCGGCCGGTCCAGGGCGGCGGGCAGCAGCAGGGCGAGCCGCGCGAAGCGATCCGGGCGCTCGGCGGCGATGCGGGTCACCGCACCCGCACCAAGTGAGACACCGACCGCGCGGGTCGCTCCAACCTCATCGGCCACCGCGAGCACGTCCGCGGCCACCGACGCGTAGTTCCAGTAACCGGGCGGCGCGTCCGGAGCACCGCCGTGACCGGGCAGCGTGACGACGACGCGCGTCCCCGGCAGCCCGGACGCCGGGATGCGGGCCTCCCCCTCGGTGGCACCGAGCCCGTGCACGACCAGCGTCACCGGAGCACCCCGGCCGTGGGCGGTCCATCGGACGTCCACTACCAGGACCGCCCCTGGATCTCCTTCAGCTTCGGCCGGACGTCGACGATGTAGACCAGCGAGGCGACCAGCCCGGCGATCCAGATGATCCCGTACGGACCCCTCATGTCGAGGATCAGCAGCAGTGCGGCGGCACCCGTGATACCCACCCAGGCCATCTTGTTCAGCTTGTCCGCGGCGGTGAAGGCGTCCGCGCGCTGCAACGTGGCGTGCACGAATGCGAAGACCCCGACCGGGATGCCCGCCAGCCAGATGACCGCCAGTATCCACTGGTACAGCGCCATGTCGGCGAAGAAACCCACGCCGACCACCTTACGTGCTTGCCGGGCCGGTCGGCACCCGCCGTGACCTCAGCTGTTGGTCTTGTCGGTGGCGGGCTTCCTCGCCGCGGTCGGCTTCGCGGTCGTGCGCCGGGTGCTGGTCTTCGCCGCGGGCCTGGGCTTCGCGGCGGGCTTCGCGGCCGGCTCCTCGGCGGTGCCGGCGAACGGGCGGCGCACCTTGCCGAGCACGTCGTCGGCCAGGTCGCGGACCTCGTCCACCGTCTCCTCGACCTTGCCCTGCGCGCTGCCGACCTGGTCCCAGACCTTCTTGACCTGTGGCTTCTCCTGCAGACGGTGCAGGGTCTGCTCGCCGCGCTCGGCCAGGTAGTCGTAGAACTGCCGGGCGCTCTGGCCGTAGGCGTCAAAGCGCTTGCGCAGCTCCGCCGGGTCGAGCCGGTCGCGCAGCTCGGTGAGGTCGGCGGGCACCGAGCGCTCGTTGAGCTGGGTGCGGACCTTGTTGACCGCGTCCAGCAGGGCCTGGGCGGCGAGATCACCGGCGCCCAGTGCGGCCAGCAGCGGCGTGCGGGCCTGCTCGACGGCCTCGGCGAAGGTCTGGGCGGCCTGCTCGCGGACCTTGTTCACGTCCTCGGTCTTGGGGAAGGCTGGCATCGCTCACTCCTCGGGTTGCTGGGCGTCCTCGCCGGTCGCGTTCTCGCGCCGGAACGAGGCGTAGATGTCCAGAAGCACTTGTTTCTGCCGCTCGCTGAGGTCGGAGTCGGCGAGGATGGCGTCCACCACCGGCCCGCCCTCGCGGCGTTCCAGGATCCCGGCCTGCACGTACAGCGCCTCGGCGGAGATCCGCAGCGCCTTGGCGATCTGCTGGAGGATCTCCGCGCTGGGCTTGCGCAGGCCGCGCTCCACCTGGCTCAGGTACGGGTTGGACACACCGGCGAGCTTCGCCAGCTGCCGCAACGAGATCTGAGCGTTGTTGCGTTGCGCCCGGATGTAGCTGCCGAGGTCGCTGACGGCCTTGTTGACGGCTTTGTCCACGCGTTCCATCGGCAGGCACCTCTCCGGTCAGTACCCACGGTACCCACGAGTGCTAACTACTGCAAGCACTCTGCTTGCACCCTCACCCGCCCGAGGCACACAGGCAGAAGGGCGCCCGTCCGGGTCGGCGCAGACCCGACCCACCAGGCATCGGGTTCACTTCTAACCAGCCAAACAAGTTCGACAGTTACTAACCAGTGAAGCGGCATGACGGTGACAACAGGGCTGCGCAACCCCCAACGGGCTTACGATGGTGTTCGTGAACAGCAGAGCTGTCGCGCCGGAGGTGGCCCGCCCGTCTTCCCCAGCCGATCTCGATTTCGACCACGACATCGAGCTGGTCCTGGCCTTCCTCAACACCTGCGACGCCGAGAAAGGCATTGATTTCCTGGACGATCCCGGCCAGTGGCAGCAGTGGTGCACCGACCGGGGCATGGGCGAAGCGCCGGGGATCGACGCGGCGCGCGAGATCCGCGACACCATGCGCACCGCGGTGTCCTACGGCGCCCGCCCGCGGATCCTCGACACGTCCTGGCCCGTGCAGGTCAGCCTGCGCGCAGGCGTACCCACGCTGACCGGCACCGACGCGCTGGGCAGCGTGCTGGTTGCCGCGGCCCGACTGGTGCACACCGGGCACTGGGACCGGATCAAGATCTGCCCTGCCGACGACTGCCTGTGGGCCTTCTACGACCGCTCGCGCAACCGGTCCCGAACGTGGTGCTCGATGCGCGTCTGCGGCAACCGTGAGAAAGCCCGCTCCTGGCGGGAACGCCACACGACCTAGGGAACGCCGCACCTGGTGCACGCAGAAACCGCGTGGGTGACACCCGGGTCAGAGCAGCAGCTGCGACAGGGTGTGGATCAGCAGCCCGGCCAGGGCGCCGACGACGGTGCCGTTGATGCGGATGAACTGCAGGTCCCGCCCCACCTGCAGCTCGATCTTGCGGGACGTCTCCTGCGCGTCCCAGCGTTCCACCGTGTCGGTGATCAGCGTGGTCAACTCGGTGCGGTAGTTGGACACCACGTGGACGACGGCGCCCTCCAGCCAGCCGTCCACCTTGGACTGCAGCTCACCGTCGTCGACCAGCCGGCGGCCCAGCGAGCGCAGCCCGTCGCGGACCCGCACCCGCAGCTCGCTCGACGGGTCCTCGGCGGCGTCCAGCAGCATCTTCTTGGCCGTGCCCCACGCCGAGGAGACCAGGTTCTGCACCTCCGGGTGCTCCAGCACCTGCTGCTGGATCTGCTCGGCCTTGGCCATCGTTTTCGGGTCGTGCTGCAGGTCGTGGGCGAACTCGACCAGGAACCGGTCCACCGCCTTGCGCATCTGGTGCTCCGGTTCGGTCTTGACCGCCCACGCGAACGACAGCACCTCGGCGTAGATCTTGTCGGCCACGATGGCGTCGAAGAATTTCGGGGACCACGACGGCGCTCGCTGGCTGACCACCCGCAGCACGGTCTCGTGGTTGTCCCGCACCCAGTCGTAGGCGCGGTCGCAGACCAGGTCGACGAGCTTGTGGTGCGAGCCGTCGGCGAAGACCTGCGCGAGGATCCGGCCCAGCGGCGGACCCCACGGCTGGGACAGCACCTTGCGCACCACGGCCTGCTCCAGCACCGCCTGCACGTCCTCGTCGCGCAGCACCTGCACGGCCCCGCGCACCGCGGTCGCCAGCTCCGAGGTGACGCGCTCGGCGTGGTCGGCGTCGTCGAGCCACGCGCCCAGGCGGCGGCTGACCTCGGCGCGGCGCAGCTTGTCCTGCACCACGTGTTCGGCCAGGAAGTTGGTGCCGACGAAGTCGCCGAGGCTGCGGCCGATCATGTCCTTGCGGGTGGGGATGATCGCGGTGTGTGGGATCGGCAGGCCCAGCGGGCGCCGGAACAGCGCGGTGACCGCGAACCAGTCCGCCAGCGCGCCGACCATGCCCGCCTCCGCCGCGGCCCGCACGTACCCCACCCAGGCGGCGGCGCCGGCGTTCTCCTGCCAGCGGGCAACCACGTAGATCAGCGTCGCGGCCAGCAGGAACCCACCGGCCACCGCCTTCATCCGCCGCAGGCCGCGGCGCTTCTCGCTGTCGGGAACCGATGTCTGCTGCACAGCACGATTGTGGCAGCGGCGCGGCAGTGCTCGCCCCGGCTCGGCGCCCGCACCGTGCGGACCCGCACGATCCCGCACGCGTTTTCGCGCCGGTTTCGACTACCCTGCCGAGACGTGCGTACTCCTGCTCTCGCGACCCGCCTGCGGCCGTTCACGTCCACGATCTTCGCCGAGATCACCGAGCTCGCCCGCCGGACCGGAGCGATCAACCTGGGCCAGGGTTTCCCGGACACCGACGGCCCCGAAGGCATGCTGCGGGTCGCGCAGGAAGCCATCGCCAACGGCGTCAACCAGTACCCGCCGGGGGCCGGCGAGCCCGACCTGCGGGCGGCGATCTCCGAACACCGCCGAGCGCGCTACGGCATCGAACACGACCCGGAGAGCGAGGTGCTGGTCACTGTCGGCGCCACCGAGGCGCTGACCGCCAGCATGCTGGCGCTCGTCGAACCGGGTGACGAGGTCGTGCTGATCGAGCCGTACTACGACTCCTACCCGGTGGCCGTCGCGATGGCTGGTGGGGTGCGCCGCACCGTCGCGCTGCGGCAGGGCCCCGACCACCGCTTCGAGCTCGACATTGAGGCGCTGCGGGCCGCGGTCGGCCCCCAGACCCGGCTGCTGGTGCTGAACTCGCCGCACAACCCGACCGGGACGGTGTTCACCGACGGCGAGCTGGCCGCCATCGCCGAGGTGTGCCGCGACAACGACGTGATCGCCGTGACCGACGAGGTCTACGAGCACCTGATCTTCGACGGTCGCGAGCACCACCCGCTGGCCACGCTGCCCGGCATGGCCGAGCGCACCCTGTCCATCTCCAGTGTCGGCAAGAGCTTCAGCGCCACCGGCTGGAAGATCGGCTGGGTGTGCGGACCGGCCGAGCTGGTCGCGGCGGTGCGGGCCGCCAAGCAGTTCATGACCTTCGTCGGCGGTGCCCCGTTCCAGCCCGCGGTCGCGCACGCCCTCCGCAACGAGCTCGGCTGGGTCGAGCAGTTGCGCAAGGACCTCCAGCGCAAGCGGGACCGACTGGCCGAGGGGCTCGCCGAAGCGGGCTTCGACGTGCTGACCAGCGAGGGAACCTACTTCATCTGCGCCGACGTCCGCCCGCTCGGTTTCGACGACGGCGCCCAGCTGTGCCGCTCACTACCGGAACGCATCGGCCTCGCCGCGATCCCGGTGCAGGTGTTCTGCGACAACCCGGACGACGCCAGGCACCTGGTCCGCTTCGCGTTCTGCAAGAAGGACGAGGTCCTGGACGAAGCGGTCCGCCGCCTGCACAAGCTCCGCTGACCGGCCACGGCAACGGGCACTCGACGAGCCGGGCCACACCGTCGAGGAGCCCGGCCCAGGCCGAACGCGAACAGCGACTGCGCCGCAGCCCCGGTGACCGAGGTGAGTTACCGCATCGGAGCACCCCCGTAGCCGAGGCAGACGAAGCCGGCTTCACCGTGCTCGGCCTGGGCCGACGCGAGCGCGGCGGCCGGGGCCGCGCCCTCGCGCAGCGACCGGTGCAGCGACATCATCACGTCCACCGTGCGCTCGTCGGGCACCGGGACGACGCTCGCGATCACCGTCGCCGTGCCCCGGCCCAGCAGCGTGACCGCCAGCCCGGTGAGCTGGTCGCCCCTGCTGATCACGGACCGGCCCACGTCGCAGGCGGAGAGCACCACAGTGGTCGGGCCGCGGTGCAGCTGGTCCAGGTCGTACGCGTAGAGCGGACCGTCCGCGAGGTCCACGCACGACAGCAGGGGCTGGTCGTCGCGGAACCTGCCGTGCGCGGCGATGTGCACGACCCCAGCTCCGTCCACAGTGGCCAGCACGCGCTCCGCGGTCGCGTTCGCGCCGACCAGCAGCCGCCCGCCGCCGGCGGCGTGCAGCGCGCGCACCTCCCGGTCCGCATGCGCCAGACCCGGGCCGCCGATCCACACCGGTGCACCAGCCGGGTCCGCAGCTCGGGCATCGACCGCCCCGCGCATCCAGCAGCGCAGCGAGGGGCTCGCGGTGACGCTTCGCCCACGACAAGCCGGAAGTGCCGCCCAGGGCAGCACGTGCAGGCGACCGGTCGGGATCACCACCAGCGGGCGGCCCTGCTCCAGAGCCGGCAGCACCGGGGAGAGCAGCTGCGCCTGCAACTCCTCGGCCGCGCGGCGCGCACCGTGCTCGAACATGGGCGCCGCGCGTGGTGCGGTACCCCTCGCCTGCCGGGCGAGCAGGTGCCGGATCCGGGCGGCGTGGGTGGCGGCGTTCAACTCCGGGCCGAGCACGTGCAACCGCACCTGGGAGTCCACAACAGACACCGCGAACAGCCGCCCGCCGTGCGAGAAGAGGTTGAGCAGCACCGCATCGCCGAGTTCGGCGATCAGCTCGTCCATGCCGCACGGGGTCCGCAGTCGACTCGTTTGTCCCTCGACGAGCATCGCGCGATGCCGCACCTGCTCCTCCAGATCCGCAACGACCCGCAGCGCCCGCTTCGGGTTGCGGAGGCGTTGCGTCTCCCGCACCGCCGCACGGAGCTGGACGAGCGCCGAGTTCAGCCGCTGATCGTTCGGCGGTCGCAGCGCGCGGCGGTGCAGCGCGCTGGCCCGCGACCGCTCGGTCCAGCGCAGCACCAGGCTCGGATCACCGATGCGCAGCGCAGCCCCCACGGCGGTCTCGCCCAGCTCGCCCGCCAGGCTGAAGGCGTTGACCCGCAACTCGAACGCGGCCAGGCCGGCCGCGTGGCTGTCCAGCTCCCGCAGCCCACCGCGGCAGGCCTCGAACAGCCGGTCCGGGTCGCCGTCCTGCTCGGCCAGCAACGCCTCCGCCAGCCACCCCAGCGCACGTTGCTGAGGCGCAGCCGCCGCGTCGTCCCGCAGGGCAGCGGCCAGCCGGAACAGCTTGCGGGACAGCGCACGCATCCCCGCCCGCGCGGCGCTGCGCCCCACGGTGACCCGAAGCTCAGCCGCAGGCCCCGCCCAGCCGAACTCGGCACACGCCGCAGCGGCCCGCCGCGCCGCACCCAACGCATACCGCGAGCACTGGCCGCCGCGCAGCTTCGCCTGCCACGCGATGGCCGCCGCCAGCGCCGCCCACGCCGGCCGCCGCTGCGCGCGGAACAACCGCCGAGCGCTGCTCGCCGCTTCGGCAGCCACCGCCACATCGCCATCCCGCAACGCGCAACCGGCCAGCGCCAGCCTCGTTTCGGCCAGCCGTCCCGTTCGCCCGCGAGTCGCCAGCAGCGATGCCGCCCGCTCCATCGCGGTGCGAGCTTCGCCGGTCAACCCCGCAGCGGCCAGGGCTTCCGCCCGGTCGACCAGCGCCTCCGGGTTGGCGTCGACGTCCAGCCCGGCGGCCACGGCCTCCTCGAAGAGCCGCAGCGCGCGAGGCAGGTCCCCGGCCCGGAACGCCACGCACCCCCGGTTGTGCCGACACCCCGCGGCACGTGCGGTCCGACCATCCGCCACAAACAACCGCTCGGCCTCGGCCAGGTCCTGCTCCGCTTCGGCCAGCCGGTTCGTGTACAGCGCCGCCAGCCCGCGCCCGAGCAGCGCGTTCGCCATCCACCGCCGGTCGTCCTCCGCGGACAGGCTGCGCAGCGCCGTGGTCAGCTCGACCAGCGCCTCGCGGTACCGGTCGCCCTGGCAGTGCAGGAGCCCCCGCAGGCAGGCCACTCGCGCGCGGTCCGCCTCCGCCAGGTCCGGCTCGGCCGCCACGAGCTGCGCCCAGCTCTCGGCGACCGCACCGCACTCCAACTCGATCCATGCCAGGGTCAGCCGCAGTTGCGCGGCCCGTTCCGCCTGCCCGGCGCGACGCGCCGCAGCCAACCCGAGCCGCGCGTGGTGCCGCGCTGCCCGCACCCGTCCCCGTTCCACCGCGGCGAGCGCTGCGATGTGCCGCGCCAGGACCCGCAGTTCCGCGTCCCCGCTGCGGGACAACCACTCCTCGGCCTTCTGCCAGGCGGCTTCCGGTGCCGCGCTGACGTTGTCCCGCCACCACAGCGCCGACCCGATCGGATCCGGTGGTGCCACCACCGTGCCCGCGCTCAACAGACCAGCCAATCCGCGATGGCGGGCGCCGACCGCACCGGCCGGAACACCACGCTCAGCGGCCCCCGCGGCACGTCCACGACCTGGAACGCGCCGTGCTCGTCCAGCGGGCCCACGCACTCCCCCGCCGGGTGACGCAGCACGACGTCACCCTCCGGTGGGGCCTGACCGGCGCGGTTGAGCACCATCCCCGACGCCCGGTACCAGCCCTCGACGGTCGGCACCAGGTCGAGCTCCAGCACCCGCCCCGGCATCGCGAACGTCAGCACCCGCGGCTCGGGTCCCGGAGCGCGCACCCTGGCCAACGACTCCGCGGAGTCGCCGACCAGCTCCAGCGCCGCGGAACCAGCCGGCGAACGCCGCCCCACGGCCGCATACGCGGACTCGGCGAGGTGCGGCGGAACCGGGTCGAAGGACTGGAACAGCGCACGCAGGTTCCGCAGCTCGGTCGGCAGGTCCCGGCTCATCCCGCCACCTCCTCCGGCAGGTCGGCGGCCAGCATCCGCCTCCGCAGCTCCGCCAGGCAGCGGCTCTTCTTCGGGCCGATGGTGCCGCGCGGCATCCCCAGCGCCTCGCTGACCTGCGCGTAGCTGGCCTCCGGGGTGACCGCCAGGACCCGCAGCAACTGCTGGCAGCGCTGCGGCAGCTGCGCGAACGACTGCGCCAACCGGGAACCCGCCATCGCCCGCAGCACCTTGTGCGCCGGGTCCTCGGCATGGTCGGGCCGGGCGAAATCCCCCGAGTCCAGCCCCACCGGCGACTCGCGCCGCCGTGCCCGGCTCAACCGCATCGACTCCCGCCGCGCCGTGGTGACCAACCAGCCCGACAGCGCCTCGGGCTCGCGGAGCCGGTCCAGGTTCTCCGCCAGCAACAACCAGGTCGCCTGGTAAATATCCTCCGCGTCCGCCGGGTTCGTGGTGAACGCCCGCGCCACGCCCCAGACCACCTGCGCGTGGCGGTCCACCAGCTCCCGCCACGCCTGCTGATCACCGGACGCCGCGCGGTTGAGCAGCCCCGCACCCGCCGCGGCGTCCCCGACCTCGTGCACGACCAGCACCTCCCCGTCCCTCGATCTCGTCGCGTAATAAGAGGCGCGAGGGGTGCCGACAGATTCACCTCACCGCAATTACCCCTCGAACGGGTAGTGCCGCCGCACGAGATCACGCGCCTCGTCCGGGCTGCGGCCCTCGCCGCGCGCGCTCGCCGCGGCGGCGGCGACCCGCGGCGCGGCGAAGGACGTGCCGCTCCAGCGCGCGTATCCGAAGCTGCGGCCCCCGCCCGGCTCCAACCGCACGTAACTGCTGGTCACGCCCACTCCCGGTGCAGCGGCGTCGACCCACGGCCCGGTGTTGGAGAACTTCGCGGCCGAACCGTCCTCGCCGGTCGCCGCGACCGCGACGACCCCGGGCAGCGCGGCCGGCCAGAACGGCCTGGCCGAACCGTGGTTGCCCGCGGCTGCCACGACCACCACGTCCGGCCAGGCCGCGAGCTCCTCCCGCAGCAACGGCGGGCACTCGTCGTCGGTCGTGTAGCACCCGGCCGTCAGGACGAGGACGTCGATCCGCTCGCCCCGCGCCGTCGCTGCGCGCCGCAACGCGCGAAGCCCCGCCACCACCGTGTAGTCGTCGGTGAACCCCAGGGACGACAGCGCCCGCTGCGTCCGGATCACCGCTCCGGGTGCGTGTTGCAGCACCACACCGCTGACGAACGTGCCGTGCCCGGCCTGCCGGTCCTGCCCGGAGTCGCCGTCGGCGTCAAGCACCTCCGGCACCGCCTCGAACCACGACCGGTCGCGGAACCAGGGGTGCGGATCGCACCCGGTGTCCAGCACGCCCACCACCACCGGCGGATCCCACTGCTGCCGCGGCGGTTCCGGGACCGGCGGGGCGTCCTGCGGATCGGCCCCCGTTCCGAACATCACCGGCGTGCCGTACATGACCGGTGAGCCGAAGTGCACGTGGTTGGCCGAAACACCGGCCTCCCGCGCCAGCTCCACGCAGCGGTCCCGCTCGGGCCCCCGCAGCCGCACCCTGGCCAGCAGGGACTCGTCGTCGTGCCGCACGTCGTCGACCCACCGGCGGTACCGCTCCAGGACGGGGTCCAGGGCCGCCGCCGGCGCGACCAGCTCACCGCGCCGCACCAGGCACTCGCCGCGCCCGCCGGGATCGTGCAGCAGCAGATCGTGCCCGTACGCGGCCCACGCCCGCTGAAGCTCGCCGATGCTCAACCAGAAATCAGTACCGTGATCCACAGCAGACACTGTGCCCGGCAGCCGATCCGTCCACAGCGGACACGCCAGCGGCTCACCCGACCGAGACACCCGACGCCGTCCCCGGTCGCCCGATTGCGTGGAGAATGCAGCACCGGTTGCCGCCCCCGCAGCGGTCGGTGGCCCGAAACCACCACTGCGGGTGGTTGAATGCGACAGGGAAGCGTCGATCATCCCGACGCGCCGAACCGGGCGCGTCCGACCGACAGGGCGGTGATGACCGTGGCGGGAACCTGCGCACCGCGCAGCCCCTGGTCGCGGTTGCGCGCGCTTGCGGTCCGGGTCGCCTTCGTCGGTGGCGCCTGCCTGGGTGGGTGGTTCGGCAGCAGCGCCGTCGCCACCGCGATCGACCTCCCCGAGATCGACAAGCCCCAAATCGAGGTGGAGTTGCCGCGAATCGCGGTGGACCGCCCCGAACCCGTCCAGGTGCAACCATCCGCACCGGACCGGCCGGTCGCGGTCGAACCGGTCCGCGCCGAAACCCCGGAGCCGGACGGGGAACCCGCCGAAGCCGAGGCCGTCGACGGCAACGCGCCGAGCACACCGGCGACGCCACCGACACCCGCGCCGGTGCCACCACCGCACTCCGCCGCGCCACCGCGCGTCGCACACACCGCGCCGCTGCCGAACAAACGGGTGGCGGTTCCGCGCGCGGCCACCCACGAGATCCCGCAACCCCGCGCGCCGGACGCGGCCGCCACGCCGCAGATTGCTCCGCTGAACGACGCGGAGCCCGCACCGCAACCGCCCACCACGACGGTGACGGCAGCCGTCCAGGCCGGTGCCAGCGGACTGCGGGATGTGCAGGCGACCATGCCGGTCGCGGCCGAACTTGCCGCACCGCCCGGCACCTGGACGGCCTGGCCGAAGACCCGCACGTCCACCGACGTGCTGTCGCCCGAACCATCGGCATCGCCCGACTGACGCTGCGCCGGACCGCTGTTGCGGTAACCCTGATGGCAGCACGCATTTCCACCCGCACCCATCGAGGCTCCGAGTCGGCCGCCTGCGCCCGGCCGGGTCGGAATCGGGGCATCACCGGCCTGCTCGTCGGCATCGTCATCGCCGCGCCACCCAGGCCGGGCCCCGGCCCCGGTGCCGCAATGCCCCTGCGGCACCGGGGTCCCCAGCGGACGCCCGTCGGCACGACGAGGGGCCGTGCCGACGGGCGTCCCACCACGAGCGGGAATCAGACGATCGGAGCAGTCAGCGCCGTGGCACCAGGGCTCTCCCGGACCGCCGTCGCGGCCGCGGCGAGGCGGGCGATCGCCGCCACCAACTGATCACCCGGCAACGTGTACGGAATGCGCATCCACCGCTCCAGCGATCCATGCACGGAGAAGCGCGCCCCGGGCGCCACCCGCACGCCGTGCTGCTCGGCAACGATCGACAGCCGGCTGCTCACCGGCGCGCCCACGTCACACCACAGCGACAACCCTCCGTCCGGCAACCGGAACGTCCAGTGGGGCAGGCGTTCGCGCAGCGCCTCGACAAGTGCGCCGCGGCGCTCGATCGCCTCGGCCCGCCGCCGCGCCAGCACTTCGTCGGCATCGCGCAACAACTCCGCCAGCACCAGCTGCTCCAGCACCGGGCTACCCAGGTCGGTCGCGGCGCGGCCGATCATGATCCGCTGCACGAAGTCCTCGGACGCGCGGAGCCAGCCCAACCGCAGACCGCCCCAGAACGACTTGCTCGCCGAACCCACGAGGATCGCCCGGTCGGTGAACGCGGCCATCGGCGGCGGCGCCTGCTCACCGGTGAGGTCGAGCTCGACCAGCGTCTCGTCGATGACCGCGGTCGTGCAGGTTCGGGCCAGCGCCCGCGCGAGCCGGGCCCGGCCCTCGGCGTCCAGCCGGACACCGGTCGGGTTATGGAAGTCCGGGATCAGGTAGGCCAGCCGCGGCGCCGCCTGGCGCAGGTTCGCGGTCACCAGCTCCAGGTCCCAGCCGTCCGGCAGCATCGGCACCGCCACCGGGGTCGCGTTCAGCCTCCGGATCGCCTCCAACGCGTTCGGGTACGTGGGGTGCTCGACCAGCACTCGTTCGCCCGGTGCCACCAGCATCCACAGAACCAGGGCGAACGCGTGCTGCGCGCCGTTGGTGACGAGGATCTGCTCCGGTCCGGTGGGCAGGCCCCGGCGGGTGTAGCGCTCGGCGATCCGCTCGCGCAGCGCCAGCAGGCCGAGCGGCTGGTACCCGTGGCCCGACATCTGCTCGGGCAACCGCAGGCAAGCGCGGTCCACCGCCGCGCGCAGCTCCGGCGGCGCGGTCGGCGTGGCCTGCTCCAGGTTCAGCAGGTCGGAGTCCGCGCTCGGGAACCAGCCGCCGTGGGAGTCGGTGTCACGGTTGCCGTCCGGCAACCTCACCCAGGAACCGGCGCCGCGGCGGCTGGCCACGAAACCCCACTCCCGGAGCAGGTCCAGGGTGCGCGCCACCAGGGTCCGGCTCACGCCGAGCGCCTCCGCCAGGTCCCGCTCCGCGGGCAGCCGGGTGCCCGGTGGCAGCCGGCCGTCCAAGGTCAGCCGACGCAGCGCCTCGGCGAGGTGTTGGGAAGAAGGCCGGGCCGCGCCGTGCCACGAACCGAGCAGGTCGACCAGCTTGCGACCGGAGAGACGCCGAGGCCACGACATAAGTCCAATATAGTCAGATTGGACCTCGTCATGAGAGCCAATTCTTGCGTAGAACCGGTGCATGTCGTCAGCATCAGCACAAGTGGACCTTTCCCCGCTGCCAGTCCGCACCCGACCCCTGCGCCGGTTCACGCAACTGTTCGGCGGCCTGGCGCTCTTCGGCGCGAGCATGGGATTCCTGGTCCGCGCCCAACTCGGGCTCGACCCGTGGGACGTGCTCCACGAAGGGCTGACCCACCGGCTCGGGTGGAGCTTCGGCGCGATCACCGCGCTGACCGGCGTCGCGGTGCTGGTCGCCTGGTTGCCGCTGCGGCAGCGCCCCGGCATCGGCACGGTTGCCAACGTGATCGTCATCGCCGTTGCGGTGGACATCACACTCCGGCTGACCCCGCCGATCCACGCGCTCGCCGGGCAGCTCGCGCTGATGGCCTGCGCCGTCGTGCTCAACGGCATCGCCACCGCGGTGTACGTCGGAGCGCGTCTCGGACCGGGCCCACGGGACGGTCTGATGACCGGTCTGCACGCCCGAACCGGCTGGTCAGTGCGGGTGGTCCGGACCACCATCGAGGTCTGCGTGCTCGCCACCGGATGGCTGCTCGGCGGCACCGTCGGCGCCGGCACGGTCCTCTACGCGCTGACCATCGGGCCGACCACCCAGTTCTTCCTCGGATACACCACGATTCAGGAGAAAAAAGATCTCTGCCCCTAGAGACATCTCGACTACCACGAAGTAGCATGGACGCCGTCCACCTGACCCCCAGGGGTGGACCTCGACGCCCCCGCACTCCCGGTAACCCCCAGGCCGGTTGAGCGCGGGGGCGTCTCTTGTCCGCAGATCTCTCAGATGGCCGCGATCGTTTCCGGGGCTCGTTCGGCGCGGCTCAGCGCGCGGAGCACCGCCGCCTGGCCGTGGCGGCGGACCGCCAAGCGGGAGAGCAGGGACAGCACCGGGTCGACGACCTCCGGGGGAAGTGCCGGCGTGTCGACACCCACGCTCACCGCCAGGTCGTCGGAATGCACCGCGATCTCCATCATCCTGGTGATCAGGAAGTCGTCGAAGCGCAGCGCCCGACCGGAGAACCGCACGACGCGCTCCGCCTCCACCTCGGGCACGGTGGTGCGCAGGTCCTCGACCGCCGCGTCGACCTGGGCCGCCAACGCGGCCGCGCCCTCGGCGGCGATGTCCTCGCCCCGCTCCCGCATCCGGACGTTGATCTCGTCGTTGACGTCCGCGCCGATCCACTCGCTGTGCGCGTAGTAGCCGAGCAGGTCCAGCGGAGCGTCGTCCACGCCGTCCTCGCCCAACACCCGCCGAGTCGCGAACACCTGGGCCGCCAGGTGCCCGGACAGACCCCGAACGCTGAACTCCGGCAGCGCGCTGGGCTGGTCCCACGCGTCCGCGACCGCCGGGTCACGCAGCAGTCCGGCGGCGGACTCGGCGGCCCGCAGGTACGCGGTCGGATCGAGCTCATCCTCAAGACCTTCCGGTGCGCATCCGCTTGTCGGTGAAGCTACCCGGACCATCCGACAGTCCCGGGTCCGCGCAGGTCATGACGGATGTGGGCGGGTGCGATCACCGCCCGTGCAGGCCGATACTAGAACATATGTTCGGGGACAAGCCCGGCGGCGAACCGCGCCCGCCCGCGCACGACGACCGCACCCTGCGGCGGGCGCTACCAGTCTGGGTGGACCTCGCGAAGGTGTACCCACTCGCCGAACGCCCGGACCGGATGCACCGGGTCGGCTGGGACCTGCAGGCGGTGGTACCGGGCGAGCTGTCCGCGTGGCGCCGTGACACCACGGGGCGCTGGCTCGCCCAGGTCCACTTCCGCATCCGCCGCGGCGACGACAGCGAAGGAGTCCTGATGACGGCGTGGCTCCTGGCATCGGCGATCGAACCCCGCCACGACGCCCCCGCACGGCCCGAGCGCCGGAAGCGCCTCCGCTGACGCGCCTGCCGGAAGAACGTCCCACCGGCACGAAAAAGTCCCCGTCGATCTCGACGGGGACTTCACAGGTTTCCGAAGCGGCGGCGAGGGCCTGGCGGACCGGCTCGAGGTCACCTCACGAAAAGGTCATACCCTCCGTCGCGGCGCGGGCGGATATCGCACTCGTTCCACGCGCCCCACGCCTTGCCGGCGTTGCATTCGGCCTGCACTACTTCCAGGGAGCCGGACTCGACGTATCTCCATCCCGCCGCCATGGCGACAGGCGCCCCCAATGACAGCAGACACGTGGCCAACGCGGCACTGGCCAGCATCCTACGAGCCATTACCGACCTCCGACCTTGCCGATACGGCCAATGCACCCGCGCCCCGTGGCCCAGTCATAGGGGCAACCGCTCGACATCACTACGGTCCCGCGGCCGTTCTCTTGATGTTGCGATCCGGCCGCCATGGCGGCGGGCGCCCCCACCGACAGCAGGCACGCGGCCAACGCGGCACCGGCCAGCATCCTACGAGCCATTTCCAACCTCCGATCAGGCACGATCGCCTCAGGTTGGTCATCCTAGGGATATCAACAGGCACCAATCTGCATACGAACAAGACTCTGCACGAATGTGCAGACCACGTTGCCTCGATGTACCCCGAGGTTGCCGGGGTTTCCAAAGTTGCCCAAATTTGGGCGCCCAGCAACGCTGGACGTGAGTCTTGTTCACTTTGTCGGGCTTGGCCGTGGCACCGTTCTCTCGTCGCGGTACTCACCGAGCTCTGCGGGCGACGGTTTGGATGCCGATCGTTCGGTGGCTCTCGGCCTTCGAGGTACGGGTCCGGTCGGCGTCAGGTCGGACCAAGTCCGGCCAGGCCATGCCCAGTCGCTCCGCGTGGACCACCAGGTACCTCTGGGGCACCAACTGAGACGACAACTGAGACGAAAACGCCCCCGCCAATCTTGGCGGGGGCCGTTCTCCCAGGTCCGTAGCGGTGGCCAGGGGCGGGGTCGAACCGCCGACCTTCCGCTTTTCAGGCGGACGCTCGTACCAACTGAGCTACCTGGCCGTTAGCGTCCGGCGCAATGCCGATCGCCTTGGCGACCCAGACGGGACTCGAACCCGCGACCTCCGCCGTGACAGGGCGGCGCGCTAACCAACTGCGCCACTGGGCCTCGCTTGTCGATCTTCAGTTGTCCGTACCCCCAACGGGATTCGAACCCGCGCTACCGCCTTGAAAGGGCGGCGTCCTAGGCCGCTAGACGATGGGGGCTTGGCCGATTCGCAACCGACCCGGCCTTGCTCCCAACCGGCTTTCCCTTTCGAGGGGCGCCCCGTTGGCAGTGACTAAACCTTACGACATGCCCTCAGGCCGCCCCAAACCGGGGGTCGCTTAGGCCGAACGCCACCCCCGCACCCCGCCGCAGCGGAGCGCGCGCAGGCTCCATGCTAGCCGCCTGACCAGCAGATTTCACCTACCGCGCACCACCGGCCGCCACCCCCGGGGGCTGCTGCCCCGAGCCCCGGAAGCACCCGAACAGCGGAGAGAAAACGACAAAGCGGACAGCAGCCGAAAAATGTGATCCGCGCCTCAAGATCGGCTCATCCGGAGGCGAGCAGCCAGTCCTCGCGCGCCACCCCGCCGAGGACGACCCGCCAGACCGCCTCGACCCGCTCCGGCATCCCAGCCGCGTTCATGCCGATCGTGTGCGTGCCGACCAGCGCCGAGAACAGGACCCGGGCCGCCTCGCCCGGGTCGACTCCGCTGCGCAACTGCCCCTGCTCCGCCGACCGGCGCAGCAGCTCGTCGAGCATCTCCTCCCAGCCGTCGCCGACGTCGGTGCAGATGTGGCGACAGGCCAGCAGCAGTCCGGCCCGCAGCGTGACGTCGTGCTCCAGCCGACGGGCGGCCTCGCGGGTCAGCCCGACCGCGGTGGACAGCGGGTCCAGTCCCCGGCCGGTCCAGCGCCGCCACATCTCGTCCCGGGCCTGCTCATACTGCCTGACCAGCGCTTCGGCCACCGCCTCCTTCGAGGAGAAGTGGAAGTAGAACGCGCCCTTGGTGATGCCGCTGCGGCGCAGGACCGTGCTCAGCGTGGTGGCCTCGTAGCCGACCGCGTCGAATTCCTCAGCGGCGGCGGCGAGGATGGTGCGGCGGGTGATCTTGGCCCGGCGCTGCTGGGGCATGTCGCGACTCCGGCGGGTGACAGGCCGCCCGCGATCCGCTCGCCCGAGCGATGCGGCCCACGAACGGCTGATCATCTACACCACCGGAAGTTACCGGCAGATCGACCGCCGTGCCCAGTCGCGGACCCGGCGGTCGAGCGGCCCGCGGGTGCGCCTCGCTCCGCGCCGCCAATCACCGGGTCACCGGTGGCTGACCGTCCTCATCGGGGGTGAGTCCGAGCATGTCGAGCAGCAGTTTGCAGTCCTCGGCGCTCTCCGCGCCGCGCGCGACCGCCATCCTCGCCCGGTGCACCTGCTCCGCCGAGATCCGCGAGGGCTCGCCGGCGCGCGGCGCGGGCACCGCGGACGACTGCCGCCCGTGCCCGTCTTCCTGTTGCCACAAGAACTTTCGTACGTCCAGCGACCCGTACATGACGCCTCCCCGGCCTCGGGTTCCGGCCGCAGGTTATCCACAGGTTGTCAACACCCACAGCCCCCCACAGAGTGATTTCTGTTCGACGCAGAGTAACCATCATCGCGGCGTCGATCCACTTCGGATTTCCCACCCCGGAGCCGCCGAAACCTCCCCCTCCGTGACCGTCCACTCTGGACGTGCGAGACAGTGGTCCGAGCACCCCCGCACCCGTTCGCGGCAGCCCCTGCCGGAGAGGAGTGAGTATGAGCGTTCAGACGTTCACGGTCAGTGGTATGACCTGCGGCCACTGCGCACGCTCGGTCACCGAGGAGCTTTCGGAGATTCCGGGCGTCACCGACGTCCAGGTCACCGTCGAGACCGGTCAGGTCTCGGTGGCCAGCGAGCAGGAGCTCAGCCGGGACGCGGTCACCGCCGCGATCGCCGAGGCCGGGTACGCCGTCACCGCCTGGACCAGCCCGAACTGAGCCCGACCACGCAGAACAACCCCGCAGGACTGCTGACCGGGCCCGCCGCGCGCCCTGCCGGACGCACGAATCGCGCGGAAGGCTCCCCAAGCGCCGAGGCGCGTGCCACAATCGGGGCGCTGACACACCCCCGGTCAGCACCTGTGGAGATCCCCTCCGGCCCCCGCGTTTCTCCCCCTGGCGCGGGGGCCCTCCGCTGTTACGGAGCGGTCCACCGGTCGTCGAGCGTGGCGGTGCCGGTCCGGTGCCGGGGCCAGCCCGACCCGGCCGTTCGGCTGATCCAGCCGAGGCGGTCGGCGGTGATTGGGGTCACAGGTGGGCGTTGGTCGTCACCTGACCGTTATCGTGTGCGGCGTGGCTCTAGGACGACTGAAGACTGGACGGCGGCAGAAGCCCGCCGAGCCGGCCGAACCGGATCATGAGCTCGATTCGTACCTGGCGGCGCTGGCCCCGGAGGAGAACGTCGAATCCACCGGGTCGGGGCGCCGCTTCGGCGCGTCACAGGTCTACCAGCTGCGGTTGCCGCTGATGGCCAACGAGCGGCTGCGGGAGCTCGCCTTCAAGCAGGGCACGTCCCCGGCCGCGCTGGCCCGCGACTGGGTACTTCAGCACCTCGCCGAGGAACCGATGCCAGCGGAGCCGGTGGCCGCCCAGGAACCCGACAACCCGGTGTGGCCCGATCAGGACACGCAGCAGGTCGCGCCGGTCGCCGGGCACCATGGCGCACACCACGCCGCGCCGCTGTCCGACGTCGAGCAGACCGAAGAGATCACCGTGCCGCACGAGCGGTTCCGGCACTGACCACCCCCGTCCCCCGAACGAAACCCCCGACCACCAGCTCACGGCCGGTGCAGGCCCCCGCCTGCACCGGCCGCACGCATCCGATGGCCGCTACGCCCTGAGGCCGAGCTCCCGCGCGATCAGCATCCGCTGAACCTCGCTGGTGCCCTCGCCGATCTCCAGGATCTTGGCGTCCCGGTAGAAGCGGCCCACCGGCGTTTCGTTCATGAAGCCGTAACCGCCGAAGATCTGCGTCGCGTCGCGCGCGTTGTCCATCGCCGCGTTCGACGACACCAGCTTCGCGATCGCCGCCTCCTTCTTGTACGGCTCACCGCGCAGCATCCGGGACGCGGCGTCGTAGTAGGCCAGCCGCGCCGTGTGCGCCCGCAGCTCCATGTCGGCCAGCTTGAACTGGATCGCCTGGTACTCGCCGATCGTGCGGCCGAACGCCTCGCGCTCCCCGACGTAGCGCAGGCACTCGTCGACGCAGCCCTGTGCCAGGCCGACGCCGAGCGCGGCGATCGCCACCCGGCCCTCGGTGAGGGTGGCCAGGAACTGCGCGTACCCGCGACCGCGCTCGCCCAGGAGGTTGGCGGCGGGCACCCGGCAGTTGTCGAACGACAGCTCGTGGGTGTCCGAGGCGCTCCAGCCGACCTTCGAGTACTTCTTGGCGACCGTGAAGCCGGGGGTCCCGGCGGGCACGATGATCGCCGAGATCTCCTTGCTGCCGTCCGGGCGCTGACCGGTGACGGCGGTGACCGTGACGAAGCCGGTGATGTCGGTGCCGGAGTTGGTGATGAACGCCTTGGAGCCGTTGATGACCCACTCGTCGCCGTCGAGCACCGCCGTGGTGCGGGTGGCACCGGCGTCCGACCCGCCGCCCGGCTCGGTCAGCCCGAACGCGCCGAGTACCTCGCCACGGGCCAGCCTGGGCAGCCAGGTGCGGCGCTGCTCGTCGGTACCGAACCGGTAGATCGGCATGATGCCCAGCGACACCCCGGCCTCCAGGGTGATCGCGACGGAGGAGTCGACCCGCGCCAGTTCCTCCAGGGCCAGGCAGAGCGCGAAGTAGTCGCCGCCCATGCCGCCGTACTCCTCGGGGATCGGCAACCCGAACAGGCCCATCCGCCCCATCGCCTCGACCAGCGGGTACGGGAACTCCTCGCGTTCGTAGTACTCGCCGATGACCGGGGCGACCTCCTTGCGGGCGAAGGTCTGCACGCTCTCCCGCAGGGCCTCGTACTCCTCGCTGAGCCGGTGGTCCACCATCGCTAGTCCTCCTCCCGCGCGACGAGGACGGCCAGCGGCTGGTCGAGCCCGACCGACTGCCCCCGCCTCGCGTGCACTTCGGTCACGACACCGGCGATCGGCGCGGTGACGGTGTGTTCCATCTTCATTGCCTCGATGACGAACAGGCGTTGTCCAAGCTGGACTTCCTGACCCGCGACCACGTCGCTGACCAGCACCGTTCCCGGCATGGGGCTGGTCACGAGACCGTCGGAGCGGCCGGCTGCGGCACCCCGGTCGGCCAGCAGCTGGTGTTCGGCGAGGGCCCAGGTGCGCCCTTCGGCGGCCAGCCACGTGGTGCCGTCGACGTGCGCGCACCGGTAGTGGTGGGTGTGGTCGCGGTAGGTGAGGGTGAGCACGTCCCCGTGCATCTCGGCGGCGGCCCGGTGGGTCTCGTCGGTGCCGCCGGTCGGGGTTCCGACGGACACCTCCGCGTCGCGGGCACGTCCGCGCACGCGCACGTGCACCTCGCCGTCGGCACCGGCGAAGCGCCACGTGCTCCATGCGTGCTCGCCGAGCCGCCACCCGCTCGGGACGTCCCAGGGGTCGACGACCGGCCCGTTCGGCTCGGCGGCGAGCAGCCGCTCCAGCGCGGCGGCGACGTAGACCTCCTCGGGGGTGGTATTGCTGTCCGCGACCAGCGCATCCAGCTCGCGCTCCACGAGCCCGGTGTCCAGGCGACCGGCGAGCACGTCGTCGTGCCGCAGCAGGGCGCGCAGGAACGCGACGTTGGTCTGCAGGCCGAGCACGGCCGTGTCGGCCAAGGCCGCGGCCAGGCGGTGCACCGCGCCTGCCCGGTCCGGGGCCCAGGTGATGACCTTGGCCAGCATCGGGTCATAGTCCGAGCCCACGCGCACGCCCGCGCGCACCCCCGAATCCACCCGCACCCCGGGACCGGTCGGCTCATGCACGGCCAGCACGGCACCCCCGGTCGGCAGGAAGTTGCGGGCGGGGTCCTCGGCGTAGACGCGGGCCTCCACCGCGTGGCCGTCGAGGGCCAGGTCCTCCTGCCGCCACGGCAGCGGCTCGCCCGCCGCCACCCGGACCTGCTGCTCGACAAGGTCCACGCCGCGCTGCCCGTCGACCGTGACGACCAGCTCCGTGACCGGATGTTCCACCTGCAGCCGGGTGTTCATCTCCATGAAGAAGAACTCGTCGGGGCGGTCGGCGGAGACGATGAACTCGACGGTGCCCGCGCCCGTGTAGCCGACCGCGCGGGCGGCCTCCACCGCGGCGCTGCCGATGCGGGCCCTGGTCTGCGCGTCCAGCAGCGGTGACGGGGCCTCCTCGATGATCTTCTGGTGCCGCCGCTGCAGGCTGCACTCGCGTTCGCCCAGGTGCACCACGTTGCCGTGCGCGTCGGCGAGCACCTGCACCTCGATGTGCCGGGGTCGGGTGACGAACCGCTCGACGAACAACGTGTCGTCGCCGAAGGCGGACCGCGCCTCGCGGCGCGCGGCGGCGATCTGGTCGGTCAGGGCGGACTCGTCGTGCACCAGCCGCATGCCCTTGCCCCCGCCGCCCGCCGAGGGCTTGATCAGCACCGGGAAGCCGACCTCCAGCGCGGCCCGGTGCAGTTCCTCGTCGGTCATGCCGGGGTCGCTGCGGCCGGGCACCACCGGCACCCCGGCGGCGGAGACGGTCTGTTTGGCCCGGATCTTGTCGCCCATCGACTCGATCGCGCTCGCCGCCGGTCCGATGAACACCACGCCCGCCTGCGCGCAGTCCTCGGCGAACACGGCGTTCTCGGCCAGGAAGCCGTAGCCGGGGTGGATCGCCCGTGCCCCGGTGCGGTGCGCGGCGTCGAGGATGCGCTTGCCGTCGAGGTAGCTCTCCACCGCCGCGCTCGGTCCGATGTGAACGGCGGTGTCGGCCTCGACGACGTGCCGCGCGCCGCGGTCGGCGTCGCTGAACACGGCGACGGAGCGGATACCCATCCGCCGCAGCGTCCGGATCACCCGTACCGCGATCTCGCCCCGGTTCGCCACGAGCACCGTGTCGAAGTGCTGCACGTTGTTCATCCCTGATCACATCCGGAAGACGCCGTAGGAGATCCGTTCCAGGGGTGCGTTGGCTGCTGCCGACAGCGCCAGGCCGAGCACCGTGCGGGTCTGCTTCGGGTCGATGACGCCGTCGTCCCACAGCCGGGCCGTGGCGTAGTACGGGTGGCCCTGGCGCTCGTACTGGTCGCGGATCGGCTGCTTGAACGCCTCCTCGTCCTCGGCCGGCCACTGCTCGCCGCGGGCCTCGATCTGGTCGCGGCGCACCGTGGCCAGCACGGACGCGGCCTGCTCGCCGCCCATCACCGAGATCCGGGCGTTCGGCCACATCCACAGAAACCGCGGCGAGTACGCCCGACCGCACATCGAGTAGTTGCCCGCGCCGAACGATCCGCCGATGACCACGGTGAACTTCGGGACCCGGGCGCAGGCCACGGCGGTGACCATCTTCGCGCCGTGCTTGGCGATGCCGCCGGCCTCGTACTCCTTGCCGACCATGAACCCGGAGATGTTCTGCAGGAACACCAGCGGGACGGAGCGCTTGTCGCACAGCTGGATGAAGTGCGCGCCCTTGAGCGCCGACTCGCCGAACAGGATCCCGTTGTTGGCCACGATCCCCACCGGGTGCCCGTGGATGCGGGCGAAGCCGGTGACCAGCGTCGTGCCGTAGTCGTGCTTGAACTCGGCGAACCGGCTGCCGTCGACGATCCGGGCGATCACCTCGCGCACGTCGTACGGGGTGCGTGAGTCGGTGGGGACCGCGCCGTAGAGCTCGTCGGGGTCGACCACGGGTTCCTCGACCGGCGCGACCTCCCACGGCCGGGGCGGGCGGGGGCCGAGCGTGCTGACGATGGAGCGCACGATGCGCAGCGCGTCCGCGTCGTCGGCGGCGAGGTGGTCGGTGACACCGGAGGTGCGGGAGTGCAGTTCGCCGCCGCCGAGCTCCTCGGCGCTGACCACGGCGCCGGTGGCCGCTTTCACCAGCGGCGGGCCACCCAGGAAGATGGTGCCCTGGTTGCGGACGATCACCGCCTCGTCGCTCATCGCCGGGACGTAGGCGCCGCCCGCGGTGCAGGAGCCGAGCACCGCGGCGATCTGCGGGATGCCCCGGGCGGACATGGTGGCCTGGTTGTAGAAGATGCGGCCGAAGTGCTCGCGGTCCGGGAACACCTCGTCCTGCCGGGGCAGGAACGCACCGCCGGAGTCGACCAGGTACAGGCACGGCAGGTTGTTGTGCAGCGCCACCTCCTGCGCCCGGAGGTGCTTCTTGACCGTCATCGGGTAGTAGGTGCCGCCCTTGACGGTGGCGTCGTTGGCGACGATCACGCACTCGCGGCCGGAGACGCGGCCGACGCCGGTGATGATGCCCGCCGCAGGCGCCTCGTCGTCGTAGAGGCCGTGCGCCGCCAGCGGGGAGAGCTCCAGGAACGGTGAACCCCGGTCGAGCAGCGCGTCCACCCGGTCGCGGGGCAGCAGCTTGCCGCGCTCGACGTGCCGGGCGCGGGCCTTCTCCGGACCGCCGCGCCGGACACGGGCGAGTTGGGCGTTGAGGTCGTCGACGAGCTTCGCGTGCTGCTCGGCGCAGCGGGCGAAGTCCGCGGAGCCCGGGTCCACGGCTGTGCGCAGGACGGGCGCATCCATGGGTGCACACCCTCCGAGGAAGTTAGTCATCGTTAACACCACGGATGTTAACGGCGCCTAACGCGACTCGTCTAGTATCGATCCCGATGTCCACCGAACCCGGCAAGCTGACCCGCCGCGAGCAGATCCTCAACGCCGCGGCGGAGAAGTTCGCGCGCTACGGCTTCCACGGCGTCGGCATCGACGACATCGGCGCCGCTGTCGGTATCTCCGGCCCCGCCGTGTACCGGCACTTCCGCAGCAAGGACGCGATGCTCGCCGAGCTGCTCACCGGCATCAGCGACCGGCTGCTCGTCGGCGGGCAGGACCGGGTCGCCGCGGCCAGTGACCCGCGGGACGCGCTGAACCGGCTGGTGCGCTGGCACGTGGAGTTCGCCCTGACCAACCCGGCGCTGATCACCGTGCACATGCGGGATCTGGACAGCCTCACCGAGACCGACCGGCACAAGGTGCGCGAGTTGCAGCGCAGCTACGTCGAGGTGTGGGTGGACGTGCTGTGCCAGCTGCGCACGGACCTGTCACGCCCGACCGCCCGGGCCGCCGCGCACGCGGTGTTCGGCCTGATCAACTCAACCCCGCACAGCACGCACATCGACACCGACGCGATGGCGGACCTCCTGCACCGCATGGCCCACGGTGCCCTCGCCCAGGCCACCACGTCCTGACCCGCGGCGCCCACCGGGTATCCGCACACCCGGTTCGACAGAAAGCTGTTTTCGCAGGTGGTGACGGTGGTCGATTGCGGCTGCCCCGCGGCGGGACAAGACTGTATGCCGTACGGCCAGCAGGGGCGCCGTAGGAGGCGAGCATGGCCATCCGAACCAGACCAGCGCCGGTTCCCACCAGCGCCTTCACCGCCACACACCGGCCGAAGGGGCAGCGGCTGGTGCCGTGGCTGCGCACCACCGACCACAAGGAGATCGGGATTCTCTACCTGATCGCCTCGTTCTTCTTCTTCATCGTCGGCGGGGCGTTGGCCCTGCTGATCCGCGGTGAGCTGGCCGCGCCGGGCCTGCAGTTTCTGTCCCAGGAGCAGTACAACCAGCTGTTCACCATGCACGGCACGATCATGCTACTGCTGTTCGCCACGCCGATCATCTTCGGCTTCGCCAACGTGGTGCTGCCGCTGCAGATCGGGTCGCCGGACGTCGCGTTCCCCCGGCTGAACGCGTTCTCGTTCTGGCTGTTCTTGTTCGGCGGGCTGATCGTGCTCAGCGGCTTCGTGCTGCCCAACGGCGCCGCCGACTTCGGCTGGACCGCGTACCCACCGCTGTCCCGCGAGCAGTTCAGCGCCGGACCCGGAGGCGACCTGTGGGCGGCCGGGCTCATCGTCAGCGGCCTGGGCACCATTCTCGGCGCCGTCAACATGATCACCACGCTGGTGTGCCTGCGCTGCCCCGGCATGACGATGTGGCGGATGCCGATCTTCTGCTGGAACATCCTGGCCACCAGCCTGCTGGTGCTGATGGCGTTCCCGATCCTGGCCGCGGCGCTGTTCGCGCTGCTGATCGACCGGCACCTCGGCGGGCACGCGTTCGACCCGGCCAACGGCGGCGCGATCCTCTACCAACACCTGTTCTGGTTCTTCGGGCATCCGGAGGTCTACATCGTGGCGCTGCCGTTCTTCGGCATCGTCACCGAGATCATCCCCGTGTTCAGCCGCAAACCGCTGTTCGGCTACACGGGGCTGGTGTTCGCGACCCTGCTGATCATGGGTTTGTCGATGCTCGTGTGGGCGCACCACATGTTCGCCACCGGCGCGGTGCTGCTGCCGTTCTTCTCCTTCGCCACCTTCCTGATCGCGGTGCCGACCGGGATCAAGTTCTTCAACTGGATCGGCACGATGTGGCGGGGCCAGCTGACCTTCGAGAGCCCGATGCTGTTCGCGGTGGGGTTCATGGTGACGTTCCTGCTGGGCGGCCTGACCGGGGTCCTGCTGGCGTCACCGCCACTGGATTTCCACATCACGGACACGTACTTCGTGGTGGCGCACTTCCACTACGTGCTGTTCGGCACCATCGTGTTCGCGGTGTTCGGCGGGGTGTACTTCTGGTTCCCGAAGATCACCGGCCGGATGTTGGACGAGACGCTGGGCAAGGCGCACTTCTGGCTGACCTTCGTCGGCTTCCACCTGACGTTTTTGGTGCAGCACTGGCTGGGGGCCGAGGGGATGCCGCGCCGCTACGCCGACTACCTGGCCTCCGATGGATTCACCACACTGAACATCGTGTCCACCATCGGTGCGTTCGTGCTCGGCGCGTCGATGCTGCCGTTCCTGTACAACGTGGTCACCAGCTACCGGTCCGGTGTGGTGGCCAACGTGGACGACCCGTGGGGGCACGGGAACTCGCTGGAGTGGGCCACGTCCTGCCCGCCGCCGCGGCACAACTTCACCGCGCTGCCCCGGGTGCGCTCGATCCGCCCGGCGTTCGAACTGCACTACCCGCACATGGTGCGGCGGCTGGAGCTGGAAGCGCACGCGGAGCTGCGCCGCAGGTCATGACCGCCGGACCCGGCCCCACGGCTTGTAGACGTTGAGGGCCGTGACGATGCTGAGCGCGACCAGCGCCACGCTCGGGGCGACCACCAGGGACGCCGCGTCGGGGCCCACTGCCGCGACCACGTCGGCGCCCGGGGGCGCGGCCAGGGCGCTCTCGCCCGCACGGATGAGCCGCGGGGCGAGCTGGAAGGTGACCGCTGCGGTCATGGCGGCGGTCGCGACGAGGCTGATCAACACCCACCAGTAGCGGAACAGGCCCCACTTGGTGCCGACCGAGATCAGCACGCCGGAGACGAGGGCGAGGATGCTCACCGGCCGGGCCACCCAGGCGCCGAGGGCGCCGTCGGCGATGTAGGCGGCCCGCTGCACCTGCGGGTCGTCGGCGAGCAGGCCCGTCAGGCCGAGCACCAGGAGACACGCGCTGCCGCCGATCCAGGCCACCGACGCGATCACGTGCACCGTCAGCACGAGCTTGCGCACCGCGGGCGGGAATCCCCGCCGGGCGGGCCGGGTGGGTCTCGGAGGGGAAATAGCTTGCGTCATGAATCATTCATACCATGAATCATTTCTAATTGGTAGAGTATGCCCGTGCCAGCAGAGCTCCCCCCGGTCGGCGCCGCGTTCCTGCTCACGCAGCTCGGTACCCACGCCGCGATGAAGTTCGCCGAACGCGTCAGCGCCCTGGACCTGACCCCGCCCCAGGTGGGCGTGCTGCGGATGATCGCCGGGCAACCCGGCCTGAGCCAGCAGAACCTGGCCGAGCGCCTGGGGATGCTGCCGAGCAAGGTCGTCGCGTTCGTCGACGAGCTGGAGGGCCGCAGCCTGGTCACGCGGACCCGCAGCACCCGCGACCGCCGCGTGTACGAGCTGACCCTCACCGAGGAGGGCACGGAACTGATGGCCGAGATCCGCTCGGTGGCGGCCGAGCACGAGGCGGACTTCTGCCGCGCCCTGACCCCCGACGAGCACGCCCAACTCCGCGCCCTGCTGACCCGGGTGGCGGAAAGCCACGACCTCACCCCGGGCGTCCACCCCGGCTACCGCATCATCCGCTGAACCCGGACCGCTTCGTCAGACCGCACAACGGCAGCGGACCACGGCTGTGCGCACCGCACCATTGATCTTCCACAGTGGACGGACGATTTCGCCGCTCTGCCGGGACGAACGGACGATCCGGGAGTGGCGCGGTTCATAACCGTTTCGGGAACACCCTGATCGTGGACTACTGTTGGAACCGTCCGGGGAGCGCCACCGCACGCCGCCTTCCTGCATCGTTCCTCCCGAACACCGCCGATCAGCTGCGCACCGCCGCGCGCCCGGGTTCGGGATCGACGACCGAAACCACACGGCACGCACAGTCAGGGAGACCTCTTTGCCCATCGCACTGCTGGCACTGGCCATCGCAGCTTTCGGCATCGGCACAACCGAGTTCGTGATGATGGGGCTGCTGCCCGACGTGGCCGCCGACCTGCACGCGTCCATCCCGGACGCCGGTGGCTACATCTCGTTGTATGCGCTCGGCGTGGTGATCGGTGCCCCGCTGCTGACCATCCTGGGCCTGCGGACCCGCCGCAAGACCATGCTGCTGAGCATGCTGGTGCTGTTCACCGTCGGGAACCTGTGCTCGGCGTTCGCCCCGACGCACGAGCTGCTGCTCGCCGCCCGGTTCGTCTCCGGGCTGCCGCACGGCGCGTTCTTCGGCGCGGGCGCCGTGGTCGCCGCGAGCCTGGTGGCCGCCGACAAGCGGGCGCAGGCCATCGCGATGATGTTCATCGGGCTGACCGTGGCCAACATCATCGGCGTGCCGGTCGGCACGCTGCTGGGCCAGGCGCTGGGCTGGCGCTCGGCGTTCGGCCTGGTCGCGGTGATCGGCGTCGTCGCGCTGGCCGCCGTCGCGGCACTGGTGCCCAGCCAGCCCAAGCCCACCAACGTGAGCCTGCGCGGCGAACTGCGGGCGTTCCGCCGCCCGCAGGTCTGGCTGGCCTTCGCGGTCGTGGTGTTCGGCTTCGCCGCCACCTTCTCCTTCTACAGCTACATCAAGCCGGTGCTGACCGACGTCACCGGCTACTCGCCGACCGCGGTCACCGTGCTGCTGGCACTGTTCGGCGTCGGGATGACCGTCGGCACCGCGGTCGGCGGCCGGCTGGCCGACCGGGCCCCGATGCGGACCCTGTACGTGTTCCTGACCGCGCTCGCCGCCAGCCTGCTGCTGTTCGTGGTCACCGCGCACAGCCTCGTGCTGGCGCCGATCACCGTCTTCCTGATCGGCGCGACCGGCTTCGCGGCCATCCCGAGCATCCAGGCGCGCATCCTGGACCAGGCGAAGGATGCCCCGGCGCTGGGGTCGGCGAGCATCCAGTCGACGTTCAACATCGCCAACTCGCTGGGCGCCTACCTCGGCGGCCTGGTCATCGCCGCCGGGTTCGGCCTCACCGCACCGAGCTGGGTGGGCGCGCTGCTGGCGGCCGTGGGCCTGGGCTTCGCGCTGCTGTCCGGCTGGCTGGACCGCCGCCCGCGGCGGGCCGCGGTGGTGGCCTTTCACCGCGCGGCGCAGCCGACGGAGACCGCCGAGATCAGCTAGCCGCGGCGTGTTCGGGCGCCTACGGTCGGGGCCGGCGGTGCACGCTACCGGCCCCGGCCGGAATGAAGCATTAGCTGAATCGGTTATCCCGGTGTAGGCCCGTTGCCGGGTCGACACCGAATCCGACATTGGCGGAGGAAAACACCCACATGACACAGGTCCCGAACATCACGCTGAACACCGGCGCGACGATGCCGCAGCTCGGCTACGGCGTCTTCCAGGTCCCGGCCGAGGAGGTCGTCGAGCCGGTCCTGGCGGCGCTGCAGGCGGGGTACCGCAGCATCGACACCGCGGCGGCGTACGGCAACGAGGAAGGCGTGGGCAAGGCCATCGCCGAGTCGGGCATCAAGCGCGAGGACCTGTTCGTCACCACCAAGCTGTGGAACGACGATCAGGGCTACGACAGCACCCTGCGGGCCTTCGACGAGAGCCTGACCAAGCTGGGCCTGGACTACGTGGACCTCTACCTGATCCACTGGCCGGTCCCGGCGAAGGACCGCTACGTCGAGACCTGGAAGGCGCTCGAGAAGCTGCACGCCGACGGTCGGGCCAAGGCCATCGGGGTGTCCAACTTCAAGATCCCGCACCTGCGCCGGTTGTTCGAGGAGACCGACGTGGTGCCCGCGGTGAACCAGATCGAGCTGCACCCGAACCTGCCGCAGGCGGAACTGCGCGCCTTCCACACCGAGCACGGCATCGCGACCGAGGCGTGGAGCCCGCTGGGCCGCAACAACGGGCTGCTCAACGACGCCGCGCTGACCGCGCTGGCCGAGAAGTACGGCAAGTCTCCGGCGCAGATCGTGCTGCGCTGGCACATCCAGCTCGGCAACGTGACCATCCCGAAGTCGGTCACGCCGTCGCGGATCCAGGAGAACATCGACATCTTCGACTTCGAACTGGCCGACGACGACGTGGCGGCGATCACCGCGCTGGAGACCGGCGTGCGCGTCGGTCCGGACCCGGACGTGTTCGGCGCCTGATCCCGATCGGGTAGGGGCCAGGGTCGCCCTGGCCCCTACCGCGCCACCGGACGGGCCCGCATGCCCGGCAGTTCGTTCGGTGGCGGTGCCAGCGCCAGGCGGCGCTTGAGTTCCGCTCTCTTTTGGTCTTTCAGCTCGGACCAGCCACGCCCTTCCCACTTTCTCCTCGGGCAGGAGATTCTTCGGGACGAACGGCTACACGCTGCGACATCCAGGTGAACGGCGGAGCGCTTACCCACATCGAGAGAGTGATCGTCGCCATAGTGGCAGCTGAGCCCATTGTCCCCTGATCGCACTTGGTGATCACGAATAATGGATCAGCAATCAGACGTGTCACGACGAGGGGGAACGCAGCATGACCGGGTACGGCATCGATCCTGACGCACTGGAGAGTGCCATCAAGAAGCTCGAGGAGATCCGTGACAACGTCGACGCCCTCATGGAGCAGGCTGTGACGGTTACGCCTGGGGAGCTCACTGCCAACGACGCGTACACCAACAAGGCACGAAAGGCGATCAAGGACCGCGCGACCGGGGATCATGGGTCCTTGCGCATAGCCACCCGAGAGCTCTCTGCGAAACTGACCGAGAAGATCAACGCGTACAAGGCAACCCTGGATGAGTACCGGCGGAACGACGACGCGGCAGGTGCGAGCGTGAGTCGGGTACGACACGAGGCATGATCGAGGCGTGATGGTGAGGACGAACGTGCTCAAACGAAGCGGAGTGCTCGCTGCCGGGGTCGTGTTGACCGGCACATTGGCCGCGTGCACGGGTGGCGGTCCGACCGGTGACGAATCGCCGCAGAGTTCCGGGCCGACACAGGCGCAGACAGGCCCCGAGATCAGCGACCCCAGGTCTCCCTTCGCTGTCGAGCTGTGCGCCTTGCTGCCCGCTGATGCCGCGACGTCGCTGGGACTCGAGCCAACAGGCAAGGTCAACGACGGCCCGAAAATTTCAGCGGACGCACCAGAATCGTGCGCCTGGCGCAGCCGGGACGGGCACACCTCGGTTTCTCTCGGACGGATCAAGGATCGGTCGATCCAGGAGTACTACGACAACAAGTCGGCGTTCAGCGACTACCAAGAGTTGACCATTGCTGGGCATCCGGCGGTGCGGGCGAACCAGGGCGACCCGGCGAAGGACGGTTACTGCGTCGTGTTCGCGGCGGTTTCGGAACGGGAAATGCTTTATGCCTTCACCAGCGACGACAACAAGACCGATCCCTGCGGCCTCGCCCAAAAGGCCCTCGAAGCATCCATCCCAACCTTGCCCGCCGCGAAATAACTGAATCTGGGGGGAACCCCCAGGAAATCGCCCATGCCGGGGGTACGCGACGATGGCCCCCGCCGCACTCCCGGCGGGCGGGTTCGCCTGTCGGACAAGCCGGACACCAACGGCCGCGGCGGGGTTCGACGTGGTGGGTCAGGTGACGCCGACCGTGGGGCGCGAGGTGGTGAGGCAGCGCAGGACATTGCTGCCGGAGCGCAGCGACATCACCTGGCTGCGGGTCGCCAGCCAGCGGGGGAACTTCGCCAGGCGCTGCAACGGGGTGCTGCGCTGCGCCGAGGTCAGCGCCGCCGTGCGCGACACCTTGAGGGCGCGGGGGCGGCGTTCCCGCTCATAGGCCCGCAGCAGCGGCTCCGGATTTCCGTCCACATCGGACAGGTACTGGGTGAGCAGCCAGGCGTCCTCCAGCGTCTGGTTGGCGGCCTGCGCCACCGCGGGCGGCATCGCATGCACCGCGTCGCCCAGCAGCGTGCTGCGCGGGCCGCCCCACACCCGCGGCACCCTGTGCCGGATGTGCGGGAAGAAGCCGAGGTCGTCGTCGGTGACCGAGGCCAGCAGCGCCTCCACCGGCTCCGGCCACCCGCGGAACACCCGCCGCAGCTCCGCGACCGACAGCACCGGGTCACCCGCCTTCCACGGCAGGTCGAACCACCAGTGCAGCAGCCCGCCGCCGGTTGGGATCAACCCGCAGTGCGCGGCGCGGCCAGCGATGTTGAGCGTCTGGTGGCCCTGCGCGACAGGTAGGTCGCTCATCGTCAGGCCCTGCCAGCTGGCCCAGCCGGTCGGCCTGGCCGGACGCCCGCCCACCACGTCGCGACGCACCACCGACCGCTGGCCGTCGGCGCCGATCACCAGGTCGCCGGTCGTGGAGCTGCCGTCGGCGAACTCCGCGACGACGTGGTCGGGGTGCTCGGTGACGCCGACGCACTGGCGGCCGAAGTGCAGCACGTCGGCGGGCAGCGCGGCGGCCAGCTCGGCGATCAGGGTGCGGCGCGGGATCTGCACGGTCGGTGCTCCGAGGCGCTCGGTGACCTCACCGAGATCGGCTTCCCACAGCAGGCGGCCGGTGTCGGTGAGAGCGCGCAGGCTGCGCAGCTGCCGACCGGACGGTTCGATGTCGATACCGAGTTCGCGCAGCGCGGCGGTGCCGTTGCTCCACACCGTGATACCGGCGCCGGTGGTGCGCAACGCGTCCGCGTGCTCGTAGACCTGGACCTGGTGGCCCTTGTCGACCAGCCCGTTGGCGATGGCGAGTCCCCCGATTCCAGCTCCGATCACGAGAACCCGCATCGTCTCCATCCGTCAACCCCGACGCCCCTTCTCCCGCGCAATTTTATCCACTCGACCGGATGTTCGGATTTGTCCTTGGTCACACGCGGTGAGCACGCCGCCGTTCGGAACCGCCACGATGGGTGAACGGATGACTGGGAATCATCGCAATCGCAAACTATGTTGCGACCATGAGTCCACGCGTGTCACCGCCGTTCCGCGCCGACCACGTCGGCAGCCTGCTGCGCCCGCAGCACCTCCTGGACGCCCGCGACGAGCACGCCGCGGGCCGCATCGACGACGCCGAACTGCGCCGCATCGAGGACGAGGCGATCACCGAGGTCGTGGCCATGCAGGAGGAGGTGGGTCTGGCCAGCGCCACCGACGGGGAGTTCCGCCGCAGCTCCTGGCACATGGACTTCCTCTACCAGCTCGACGGCGTGACCAAGGTCGAAAACGCCGACCTCACGGTGCGGTTCCACAACGAGCAGGGCGACCTCGAGTTCGTCACCCCCGCCCTGCGGGTCGACGGCAAGATCGGGTTGCGCCACCCGATCTTCGCCGACGCCTTCACCGCGCTGGCCGAGCGGGTGACCACCGCCACGCCGAAGCTGACCATCCCGTCGCCGGGCATGCTGTACCACCGCTGCGGCCGGGCCGCGATCGACCAGACCGCCTACCCGGACCTGGCGGAGTTCCGCGCCGATCTGGCCGCGGCGTACCGCGCGGAGGTGCGCGCGCTGGCCGACCTGGGCTGCCACTACCTCCAGCTGGACGACACCAGCCTGGCCTTCCTGAACGACCCGAAGCAGCGGGCGCAGCTGGCCGCGCGCGGTGACGACGCCGAGCACGCCCACCTGCAGACCATCCGCCTGATCAACGACTCGCTGCGGGACCGTCCGGACACGCTGTCGGTGACCACGCACCTGTGCCGGGGCAACTTCCGCTCGTCGTGGGTGGCCGAGGGCGGCTACGACTTCGTCGCCGAGGCGCTGTTCAACGAGCTGGAGGTGGACGGGTTCTTCCTGGAGTTCGACGACGAGCGGTCCGGTTCCTTCGCGCCGCTGCGGTTCGTGCCGAAGGGCAAGGCCGTGGTGCTCGGCCTGGTCACCACCAAGCGCGGCGAGCTGGAGTCGAAGGACGAGCTCAAGCGCCGGATCGACGAGGCCAGCAGGTACGTCGACCTGGACCAGCTGTGCCTGTCGCCGCAGTGCGGTTTCGCCTCCACCAAGGACGGCAACGCCCTCACCCACGAGGAGCAGGTGGCCAAGCTGCGGCTCGTCGTGGAGACCGCGGCCGAGGTCTGGGGCTGAGCTCGTCAGGCGGCCTCGAGGAACTGTCCGGCCACCAGGCCCGGTTCCTCGTCGCCGTCGAAGCGCACCCACAGCACGGGGCCGTCGAAGACCTCGGGCAGAGCGGTGGCGGTCTCCACCACCGTGCCGACCTGATCGCGGAACCGGCCGAACGTGGCGCGGACCCGCACACCTGGTTCGAACGGACTCGGTGACTGCTCCATGAGGGGGACGTTACGTGCCCGCGCCCCGACAACGGAAATCGCCTCCGGGTTGTGCCCGCACCACCTCGCTGACCCGCCGCGATGGGAGGATTGGGAGGAGCAGCACGGCAGTGGCGGGCGTCACGGGCACGAGGGGGTCGGATGCGCACGATCAAGCAGTCGGGCGAGCACGAGCTGGAGGTGAAGAAGTCCCGCTTCCTGTGCGCGCTGGCCCGGGTGACCAACGAGGACGAGGCGCGGGAGTTCATCCAGCGGCGCCGGCGGCTGCACCACGATGCGCGGCACCACTGCTCGGCGTTCGTCCTCGGTGACAACGGGGAGATCCAGAAGTCCAGCGATGACGGGGAGCCGGCGGGCACCGCGGGCATCCCGATGCTGGAGGTGCTGCGCCGCAACGAGGTCACCAACGTGGTGACGGTGGTGACCAGGTACTTCGGCGGGGTTCTGCTCGGCGCCGGCGGGCTGGTGCGCGCCTACAGCGGAGCGGTGTCCGCGGCGCTGGAGCACGTCGGCCTGGTCGAGCGCCGCCCGGTGCGGACCGTGATGACCACAGTGGACTATCTGCTGGCCGGCAGACTGGACAACGAGCTGCGTTCGGCCGGCTACCAGGTGACCGACACCGAGTACGCGGAGTCGGTCCGCTTCCACGTGGCCGTCCCAGATCAGGAGGTGGCGGCCTTCGAGACGTGGCTGGCGGAGACCACCGGCGGCGTGGCGGAGGTCGAACTGGGCGGCCTGGGCCACGCCGAGGTCGAGGTCTGATCACGTACCGCCGGATGGCCCAATGCCTTCTATGGTCCACACCACGTGTCATCGCCCCTGTCCGCGACTGCGGATCGGCTAACGTCTCCACCTGCTGTGATCGCATGAACACCTGGGGGAGTCATGCAGCCCGTGTGGGATGAGCCACCGATCGTCCGGGAGGCGTTGCGGTTCCGCCGCACGCTGGAACGCCCGGAGGATCTGGTCGCGACGTTCCGCAGCGCGGGCGTGTACCTGGAGTGCACGACCGAACCGCCGACCGTGCCGGTGGTGCAGGTGGACGGTGTGCCGTGGCTGCCGGTGTTCTCCGACCTGCGGTTCCTGGCCGACTACCGGTCGCGCCGCGGCGAGACGGGCGAGGTCGAGTACCTGCAGCTGACCGGCGCCCGCCTGCTGGACACCTACCTGCTCGGCATGCCCCGCGGCACCAGCCTGCTGCTGGATCCGGCGCAGGAACACACCGTGGCCCTGCCCGCACTGAGCGGCATCGCACCGACCGCGATCGACAGCGACCACCCGGCCCGCCCGGTGGCCGAGGTCTCGCCCTACGACCGACCCGTCATGCGTGCTTGGGGAGGAAGGCTCTAGGTGGGTGACCACAACGGATTCCACGTCGACCTGGCGGCGCTGGAGCAGGCGTCGAAAGGCGTCAACGACGCCATCGCCGCCCTGGAGGCCGAACTGCCGTGGCCAGCGCGGAAGATGGCCAACGACGGATACGGCGTGGACTGGATGACGCTCAGCGCCGACGAGGCCGGTTCACCGGTGCTGGCCGAGGCGCTGAAGAAGTTCTGCGGCAAATGGGTCTACGGGGTCAAGTACCTGGTGGAAGAGGGTGACGCGGTGGCCTCGGCGCTGTTGGACACCCGCACCGGCTACCAGAAGGCCGAAGAGGCGGCCGTCAGCGCCTTCAAGAAGATCCTCGCGGCGGGTGTGGACAACCCCACAGCCGATCTCGACGCGGCACCGCAGAAGTCCTTTGAGCAGTACCTGGTCGACATGACCCCCGAGGGTCCCACGCAATATGCCATCTCCCACCTGCTGAACGAGGCCGGGGCCGACACGAAGGTGCAGGGCTGATGGCGCCTGACCCCAAGGAAGAGGTCCCCGGCGACCTGGCCGCCATCGATGAGACCCGCACCACGATGGCCAAGCTCGGCGCGGCGTTCGAGAACGCCGCCCAGGGCTTCCAGAAGATCAACACCGGCGGTTGGAGCGGCGCGACCGCGGACGCCTTCGCCGACTACTACCGGCAGGAACCACCGAAGTGGTTCCGCGCCGCCGACGCCTTCACCGAAGCCGCCGAAGCCCTGGGCCAGTACCGCGACGTGCTGGCATGGGCCCAGCAGCAGGCCGAAAAAGCCTGCGCGGACCTCGCCAGAGCCGAGAAGCAGACCGAACAGGCCCAGGCCCAACACGAGAAATCGGGGGCCTCGACCCCGTTCCAGGACCCGGCAGCCGCCGCTCGCAACCAGGCCCAGGCCACCCTCGACGCGGCCAAGGAGCAGGTTGAGCAAGCCGCGGCGAAAGCCGCGAGCATCCTGCTCAAAGCAGCCGAGAAGGCACCGCCGACACCCGGCCTGCTGACCATGCTGGCCAGCGGCGTGGAAGACGTGTGGCAGAACACCGCCGAGGCGTTCGGCGAGTTCTGGCAGGGCAGCTTGGAAGGCAGCCTGGAAATGATCCAGCAGCTCCGAGCCATCAGCCCGTTCGACCCGTACAACCTGACCCACCCCACCCAGTACGCGAAGAACATCGGTGAGCTGGCGTCAACCACCATCGCGGCGGCCAAGACATTCGTCAGCGACCCGATCGGCACCACCAAAGCCATGGTCGGCGCGGGCATCGACAGCTTCACCAAGGACCCGTTCGCCACCCTCGGCAAACTGGCTCCCGAGGTCGCCACCGGTCTCGCCACCGGCGGAGGCAGCGCTGTCGGCCGAGCGGGTTCGATGGCGCACAAGGTCTTCGAGGGCGTGAAGGAAGTCGTCACCCCGGACAAGCGCAAAGCCGAAGACTGGGACTGGACCCCGGACTACGACGCGCCAACCCCGCAGCCGAGCCCGCCGCCCGCAGCGCAACCGCACAACGTTCCGGCCCACCAACCGCCACTGACCACCAGCACCCACGCTGGCCAGTCGGCCCCATCCCCGAACCACGCCAACACGCAAGGCGCGCCGCCCACATCGGGCGATCCGAGGGGCTGGAACCACACCGACCACAGCGTCCCGAACCACACAACGCCGGACAGCTCACGCGGTGCCCACCACGAGCCGTACACCCGCCCGGCACACCAGCCCGACGCGTCGGGACCGCACGCCCCACCCGACAACCACCGGTTCGGCCCCAGGGGAAGCGACTGGAGCCACCACGACACCCAACACACCGCGTCCCATGCCGACGACACCCCCCGGCCGGCCCGGGACCATTCGGCGCAGGCGTCCAGAAGCGAATCCGATCAAGGCACGTGGAAAGATCCGCACCATCGAGGCGGTGCTGACGGCCACGGCGACCACACCCCGACAAGCCCTGACCACACCCATCAGGGGCCCGGAACGCACGAGCCGGGACACCATGACGACGAGCACGACACGCCGCGCCCCGACCAGGACGCTCCGTCCGAGCCCGACCACGACGAGGACCCGAAAAATCCTGACGAACGCGATGCGGAGCCATCCAGCCCCGGTGATGATGACCGGCCGAGGCTGGACGAACTCTTCCCCGAACCGGGCGGCCACTTCGACGCCGACCGGGCGCTGGCGGCGTTCAGGGACGCCCTCGACGGCCAATACGGCGATCTCAACCTCAACGTCTCGGTGAAGGACATCTTCGGCTTCGACAACAAGTACCAGGTGTTCGCCGACATCACCGACAGCAGCGGTAGGAATATCGGCGAGATTCACCGCATCTTCGAACGGCACGACGACGGGATCACGGCACATCACAACCGCCTGGAGCTGAATCCGGAGTTCCAGGGCGCTGGCTTCGCGAAGGAGTTCAACGGAACCCTGGAAAACTGGTATCGAGCATCCGGCGTCAATGAGATCAAACTTCTGGCCAACATCGACGTCGGTAGTTATGCCTGGGCACGGCAGGGCTACGAGTTCGCGAGCCAGTCGGAGGCCGTCTCGGACATCCTGCCGCGGCTGCGGAACGAAATCGCCCGCGCCGAAGACGAGTTGAACGGTCTCCGGCAAGGTCTCCACCAGCCCGGTGTCGATGCCGACACACTTCGACGGGAGATCATCACCTGGGAGCAGACGCTGAAGGATGCTCGCGACGTCGAGGCTCGGTTTTTCGAAGGCAGCGATCGGTTCCCCACTCCGCGGGAGATCAGCGAACTGGGCCGGCCGAAAGACCTGGAGTCAAGGGAATCTCGTGACCTCCAGTGGCTCGGCAAGAACGTCCTCCTCGGTACGGATGAACGGACCGGCACGACCGTTAGATGGAACGGAGTCAAGAGGCTATGAGGGATGAGCGGGTCGCGCCGAAGGGCTGGCCGAAGGACCAGCGTTCCCGGCGCAGCGGCAAGGTCGGGCGGTGGCACGATGACTGGGTCGACCGCAGCAAGAAGCTGGCGAAATTCCGGTCGCAGGGGCGGCGCGCGGGCAGTGACTACAACCTGCACCACGTCGACATCGAGGCGCCGTTGGGCGCGATCATGGATTTCGACCGCCGCGTCCGGGAGATTGACGGGCGCGACCCCGATCGCGGTCGTCACCTGCCCGAACCCGATACATTCGAACGAACCCAGGGCGCGTTGTTCGGGGCGGTGATCGGTGACGCGTTCGGCCGCGCCGTCGACTCCGGGGCGACCGTGGAACTGCCCTGGTCGCCTGACCTGAACCTGCGCGGTGACAAGGCGCTCACCGAGTACGTGCTGCCCGAGGGCTCGACGTTCGGGCCGTCCGCCGTGGGCCAGCAGTTGGCGTTCACCCTCGAAGGGGTGATCCGGTCATACCTCGCCTTCCGTACGAAAAAGGAATTCGGCACCGCGCCCTCGGCGATGCAGCACGCCTACCAGCGGTGGCTGTACACGCAGCCCGCCAGCGACGGGCAGCGGCGCCGCTGGCAGGACTGCGGCGGGCCTTACGCGTCCGGGCCCGAACCGGATGGATGGCTGGTCGGCATCGAGGGCCTGTACCGCGACGGCGCACCGAACCCAGGCACGGTCGCCACGCTGGAGGAGTTCGCACGCACCGGCCGACGAGCCTCGCTCAACGACATGTGCGGCCGCGCCCGCGGCAGTGACGTGGTGGCTCGAGCCGCTGCGGTGGCCATATCCGTCGCAGAACCCGCCGCGGCGTTCGAAGCCGCGGTAATGACCGCGGTCCTGACCCACAGCAGCGCGGACGACTATCTGGCCGCGGGCACGCTCGCGGTGATCCTGCACCAACAGATTCGTGATGTGCCGTTCTACGACTGCCTGACCGCCGCCCGCGAACAGCTGGAGGGCTGGCGCGGGAACAAGCGGATGCTCCGCAAGATCGAGCTGGCCCTGGCCATGATCCGAAACCACTGGACACCCACCGACCGCGAACGCATCCGACCGCCCTTCGGCAACGGCGGCGACGACGGTGCCGAGGCCCTGGGACTCGCCCTTTACTGCGCCATGGCCAGTGACTACGTGCGCGAAGCCCTCCTACTGGCCATGAACTACTCCGCGCACAGGCCCGCCGTGGGGGCGATCACCGGCATGCTGATCGGCGCGGAATGCGGCGTGCGGACAATCCCGCCCGACCTGCAAGCCGCAGTCCCGTTCACCGAGACCATCGACGTCCTCGTCCGGGACGTACTCGTTGAGCGCACCACCGAACCGACCGACCAGGAGTGGCTCCGCCGATACCCGGCCTGGTGAGCGTCCAAAGGCCGGGGCTCGTGCGTCTTCAGTCCTTCGTGGACTTTCCGAAGAGGCGGTCGAGGTGATAGTCGATCGCCTCCAGGGCTTGTTCTCCGGTTCGGTGCCCCAGGAGGAGACCCACCGAGAGGCCGTCCGGGATGAGGAGGAGGGCTGCTGCTTCCTTCTCGACGTCCCGGTCCGGGGGGAGGTCCCCGGACTCCTGGGCCCTGCGGAGCTCGTCGGCCACCCACTGCTCCAGCTGCGGCCAGGACTTGCGGTAGTCGGCTGCCAGGTCCGGTGAGTTGAGGGCTCGCAAGAAGAACGCCACCGCCGTCAGGAACTCCGTGCGGCTGTCGTCCGACAGCGCCAGCATTTCCACCATCAGCGTTCTGAGGATCACGCGGACGCTCGGCCGGTCCGGTTCGCTCTGCAGGCGCTGCCGGATGCGGGCCGCCGCCCGGTTGTTCGCGTGCTCCATGGCGTAGGTGAGCATCTGGTCCTTCGACCTGAAGTAGTGCTGGACCGCGCCCATCGACACGCCCGCCTCCGCCGCCACGTCGCGGAGGTTCACCGCCTCCAGGCCACCCTTGCTGGCCAGTCGCATCAGGGCCTCGGCGATCTGGTTGCGCCGGGCTTCGTGATCGACCTGCTTCGGCACCCGTCCACCTTTCCAATGCAACTGCATTGCGAACCGGTTCGCGAGCGGTTTACCATGCACTTGCATCGTAACCCTCCGTGTTCGCGGAGGCACGTTTTACACCTGGGAACTCCATGACCGACCTACAACAGGCGCCCACCTCCAGTCGCATCACCGCGATCGACGTGGTCCGCGGCGTCGCCATCCTAGGCACGCTGGGCACCAACATCTGGATCTTCACCGATCCGCAGGGACCAGCCGGACTGCTGAGCGCCGTGCAGACCGGGACGCTCGCCGCCACCGTGGAGGCCGGTCTGCGGTTTCTGGCCAACGGCAAGTTCCTGGCGCTGCTCACGCTGCTGTTCGGCATCGGGCTCGAGCTGCAGTACCGGTCCGCGCTCCGCCGCGGCGGCCGCTGGCCCGGCTGGTACCTGTGGCGGGCCGCGCTGCTGTTCGTCGAGGGGCTGCTGCACTACGTGCTGATCTTCGAGTTCGACGTGCTCATGAGCTACGCGGTCACCTCGATGCTGGTGGCGTACCTGATCGGCCGCAGCCAGCGGACCATCAGGATCTGGATCATCGCGATGGTCACGCTGCACGTCTCCTTCATCAGCTTCGCCACGTTGGGGCTGCTGGCCGGGCAGTGGTCGCTGAACGGCACGCCGACGGACGTGTTCGCCAGCGGCACCTGGCTGGAGCAGGTCGCGGAGCGCCTGGCGCACTGGGAGGACTACCGGGCAGAAGCGATCTACATCATTCCGATGTCGATCGCGCTGTTTCTGATCGGTGCGCGCCTGCAGCGGGCGGGCGTGTTCGCGCCCGAGGGCCAGCGGCTGCGGAACTGGCTGATGGCCTTCGGGTTCGGCATCGGCGTGCCGCTGAACCTGTGCACCGCCTACGCGGGTCCCGCCTGGTTCATGGTCGACCGCTACATCCTGCCGCCGTTCATCGCGCTCGGTCTGCTCGGGCTGATCCCGACGGTGCTCCGCTCGATGCGCGGCACCCCCGGTCTCCTGCAGCGTGGCCTGACATCGGTGGGGCGGACGGCCCTGTCATGCTACGTGTTTCAGAACCTGATGGCCACGATCCTGTGCTATGGCTGGGGATTCGGCCTGGCGACCCGCTTCGACTGGGCCAGGCCGTGGTGGGTGCTGACGGCCTGGGCGGCGATCTGCGCGACGTTCATGACGCTGTCCACGTGGTGGCTGCGCCGCTTCGAACGCGGGCCGCTGGAAACGGTGTGGAACTGGGCGTACCGCCTCCCCCAACGCTGACCGCCGAGGGCACCCGACGCTGTGCGAGGCCGGTCAGCCAAGTTCGCCTGAAAGACCCGCCGGGTGATGTGCCCGGAATCCGACGAAAGTAAGGACGGCTGCTGGCGAAAGACCACTGCTGGGTGATCTTCGGTCTCCTACCGTCGACCGCACCTGATGCCGGGAGACGGAGGAGCGAATGAGTTTGTCCTTGACCAGCAACGAGATCGAGGACGTGCCGGACGTCAGCATCGACTGGTACCGGGCGGTGACCGGACTCGCCGCGGAGTCACCCGAATGGGTGCAGGCGGTTGCGGTGGTCGCCACCGACGCGGTCCTGCTGGTGCTCGGCGCGCTCGTGGTGGCGAACCTGTGGCGGATCCGGCGGGCCGACCTGCGGGCGCGGGTCCTGGCGTGGGCGGCCCCGGTGGTCACCGTGGTGGCCTACGTGCTCAGCGAAACCACGAAGTCGCTGGTCGAGCAGGAACGTCCCTGCCGCGCGGTGCGCGGTGCCGCAGCCTCCGTCGCCGAATGCCCGGAGCCGGGCGACTGGTCGTTCCCCAGCAACCACTCGACCATCGCGGCGGCCGTCGCGGTCGCGCTCGCCGTGGCCTGGCGGCGGCTCGCGGTGGTGGTGCTCGTGCTGGCCCCGCTGGAGGCGTTCCTGCGGGTTTTCCTGGGCGTGCACTACCCGCACGACGTCATCACGGGCCTCCTCCTGGGCTCCGTGACGGCAGCGGTGGGCATGGTGTTCGCAGCTGCCCTGGTCAGGGCGAAAGCTCCCGCAGCGGCCCAGCACGCCTGACGCCCCGGCCGGGAACCGCGGTCTCGCAGACGGTCAGCGGGTGACGAGGCCCGCTTCGTGGGCGAGGATCGCCGCCTGCACCCGGTTCTTCACGCCGAGGCGGTTCAGGATCGCGCTCACATACGCCTTCACCGTGCCCTCGACGACGTGCAGGGTGCGGGCGATCTCCGCGTTGGACATCCCGGCACCCACCAGCGCGAGCACCTCGCGTTCCCGGTCGCTGAGCACCTCGATCCGCTGCTGCGCCGCGATCTGGCGGCGCTGCCCGCCGAGCTGCTTGAGCACGCGCTGCGCCACCGGCGGCGAGAGGTACGCCCCGCCATCGGCCGCCGCGCGGACACCGAGGATCAGTTCGCGCGGGTCCCCGGTCTTGAGCAGGAATCCGCTGGCCCCGCCGTGCAGGGCGCGCGTGACGTAGGCGTCCTCGTCGAACGTCGTCATGATGAGCACGGCGGTTCCCGGTGCCACGCGGCGGATTTCGTCCGCGGCGCCCAGCCCGTCCAGGCCGGGCATGCGGATGTCCAGCAGTGCCACCGCGGGCCGGTGCCGGCGTACCAGCTCCACCGCGGCGCGCCCGTCGGCGGCCTCCCCGACGACCTCGATGCCGCGATCGGCGGCCAGGATGGCCCGCACCCCCGCCCGGATCACCGGTTCGTCGTCGGCCAGCACCACGCGCACGTCCACACCTACCACCGTCGCAGATAGTCCTTGCTCACCAGCACGTTCTGCCGGAAACACAGCCGGTACAGGTCGCCGCGCCGCTCCCCGAAGGGGTTGTGGTGCGTGCTGTAGTACTCGCACCTCGCGTCGGCGGGCCTGGTCAGGTCGTCCTCGGGCGGGTCGTCCATGCGTGTGCGGGACGGCAGGTGCGGTTCGATCGCCGAGCGCGGTCGCCCCACCTGGATGCGCTCGTAGTCAGCCGGCGTGATCACGGACGTGATGGTGTCGAAGACGATGATCGACGCCGACAGCAGTCCCAGGCCGACGGCGCTCGCGGCGGCCACCGCGATGGCGATGTTGCGGCTGCCGCGGACCTGCTGCTCGGCCCTGGCGAGGTGCGCGGCCGACTCCGACACCGCCGGGATGGCCTGCGCGACCTGCGGAATCCGCGCGTCGACGACGAACCGGCCGCCCTCCGGTCCGGCCTGGAACGTGCCGCCCGCGAGTCGCACCCGCTCGGCCAGCGCGACGAGCCCGGAGCCGTTGCCGGGCGCGTTCGGCGGCTCATCGGGCAGGGCATTGGCCACGCGGACCGCGCTCTCGTCCTCACGATGGTCGACCTCGACGGTGACGGCGGTGCCCGGGGCGTGCTTCGCCGCGTTGGTGAGCGCTTCCTGCACGATCCGGCACACCGCGCGCGAACGCATCGACGACTCCGCGACCTCGCCGGTTTCGGCCAGTGCCACCGGCATTCCGGAGCGGCGGGCGTTCCGCACGAGCTCCGCGACGCTGCCGGGCGCGATGGCGCTGTCGTCGCGCAGCACCTCGATGACCTCGCGCAGCCGCTCCGCGGCGGCAGTCACCGAGGCGCGTGCCTGACCGGCTGCCTCGCGGTGCGCGGCGTCGAGCGAGGGCGCGACTTCCAGCGCGCCGATCCGCAGTGCCACCAGGCTGAGCTGGTGCCCGAGGAGGTCGTGCATGTCCCGGGCGATGCGGGTGCGTTCCTGCAGACGCGCTTGCTCGTCGATGAGCTGCTGCTGCCGTTCCAGCTGTTCCGCGCGCTCCCAGCCGGCGCGCACCAGCGCCCGGTACTTCTGGTGGTGGCGGCCCAGCACCCACGGGCACAGGGTGAACAGCACCGCGCCGATCACCGACACCAGCCACGCGCCGACGTCGTGGGCGAACAGCAGCACGAGCAGCGACAGCAGCGCGCTGGCCAGCGCGAACCGGAACAGCGCGTCACGCTGGCGGTGGATCCGGAATCCCGCGTTGTAGCCGGTGGCGGCGAGGAGTGCGACGAAGGCGACCGCGCCGACGGACGTCGCGTCGGGTCGGGTGATGAGCGCCAGGTCCCAGACGCCGAGCGCGACGATGACGGTGACGAGCGGGCGCCGGCGCCGCAGCACCGCGGTGGCCGCGACCACGGCGACGCCGAGCACGATCTCCCAGGTGCGCAACGGCGTGGTCGCCGACACCTGGTTTGCCGCCAGCACCGGGAGGGACAGCAGCAGCCACCACAGCAGATCCCGCCTGGACACCTTCACCGGATCGACATTACCGGGCGGTCAGTATTGTCTTTTTCGATGTGGAACAAGGCCACTGAGGGAGCGCCCCATCGGTCGGTGGTAGGAAGGGACCAGGAGGGAAGTGGTCATGGTGCGACACATCCCGCGCTGGCTAGCCCGCGCCCCGATCCCGCTGTACCGGCACGGTTTCGGCTGGCTGGTTGGTTCCCGGATCATGGTGCTGGAGCACCGCGGCAGGAAGACCGGGAAACGCCGGTACGCGGCGCTCGAGGTGCTGGACCGCGAACCGGGCGCGCTGCTGCTGGTGTCCGGCTATGGCCCGCGTTCCGAGTGGTTCCGTAACATCCGCGCGAACCCGTCGGTGCGTGTCTGGACGGGGCACGTCCGCGCCGCCCCGGCGCGCGCCGAGGTGCTGTCGGCCGCGGAGACCCGGGCCCGCCTGGAGGCATACCGCGGGGAGCGCCCGAGAGCCGCCGCAGCCCTCGGCAGGATCCTGGACATCCCGGAACTGGCGTCCGCGGAGCCGCTGGGTGAGGACGTCGCCGAGCGCCTGCCCATGGTCCGGGTCCGCGCGAGCGCCTGAGCGCTCCAGCATCCCCGGGATCACGACGTCCGCGACGGCCTGCCACGCCTCGACGGATTCCGGCACGGCCCGCCCCGAACGCGGGCCCGCCCGGCGCGTCCCCAACAGGAGAGGCACCAGGCGTGCCCGGACGATGGTGCTGCGGTCACCTGGCGAGCATCTCCTCGGCGGAGACGATGTTGCCGCCGAGGATCTGCGGATTGCCGACGTTCTGGGCGGAGGTCACGACGAGGCTGCCGTCGTCGTCGAACTTGATGTCGCCGTTGTGCCCCGCGGCGGCGTCGATCCCGACGAAGGGCCAGATCCCGCCGTGGAACTCGGCGCGCATCTTCTGCTGTTCCTCCGTGGAGAACGTCGCCTTGGTCCGAACGGTCATCTGGATGCCGTCCACCACCACAACCGAGGCGAGGAACCGCTGCATGTTGCCGGTTTCGCCGAAGGTGCTGTCCCAGCTCACCTCACCGTTGCTGTCCCAGACCCGGTTGTCCTTCGGGTGAGTGAAGGCCAGGCCCAGCACCGAGGAGTGGTACCAGCCGCCCGGCATCGCCGGGGCGGTGATCACGTTGGCGAACTTGATGTCGACGCTGATGCCCGCCGAGCTGGCCTTCGCGCTCAACTGCTGCCAGGAGGCGTCGGCCCTGGCCGCCTCGAAGAACCACAGCGCTTCGGTCTGGACCCGCATCTCGGCCCAGTTCTGCGCGTTCTCGCGCTGCACCTTGTCGCTGTCGAACACGACGGCGGCCGACTGCCCGCCGCGGATCTGCGACTTGACGGCGTCGATGGTGAGGCTGAACTGGGGGACGCCGTGGGTGAGGAATGACGCGTCGAAAGCGTCACCCTGGGCTTTGACCACCATGTCGTTCTGCAGCCGGAGGAAGGCACTGCGCCCGCGGGCGGCGACGTTGGGCGCATTTCCGATCGCCCATTCGTAGAAGTAGTCGGCCCACGCCACGTTCGCGGGTTTGGGATTGGCCGCTTTGTAGTCCATCCAGCCCGAGTACCAGTCGCCCAGGACCTCCTGCAGATTGATGTTCGCCTGCGGGAGCAGGGCGTTCACCACCTGCCGGTAGTTGTCCAGGAACTGGTTGTAGCCAGACATGCTCATGTGCCCGGGGCTTTCCTCGACCACGGACGCGGGCGGGATGACGTTGAAGTACTGCCACAACTCAGCGCTCGTGCTCGGCAGCGCGACCCCCGGCTGCATCAGCACGAACCGGCGCGGATCGAGGTTGAGCTGGCTGGTCAGCGCGTTGTACCACTTCTGGTACAGCGCGATGACGTCGCTGGCCGAGTCGCCGGCCCGCTGCTGGGCCGGAATGCGCTTCGTCTTGTCGACGGTCGCGGTCATTGGCTTCCCCTTTCCGACGCGGTGGGCACACCGCCGGATGTTCGAAAACGAATTCGGGTCACCGACGCGGAGAAATCACGGCGACGCACTCCAGCGTAGAAAGCCGGAACCCATCGGTAAAATTGTGGTCACGGTTTTACGTCGAAGGTATCAAGCGGTCCAACCTGCGGAGTGCTTTCGACGGCGAGAAATTGCGTTCATCAAATGACGGGTATAAGGAACCGCAGCGCACTATTCCCGAGATGATGTCGCATTCGGCCCGGGAGTCCGGTCCCGGCTGACCGCCAATCCAGGGCGACCAGCTGAGGAAGGGATCTCCGGGCGGTCAGCGTCCTCGTTCGGCGCGTCGCTCGCGGCGGGAGCGCGCGAGGCGGTGGGCGGTGCTCAGCAACTCCCGGACCGCGGCTGCGGTCCGCGGGCCCGGGTTCACCACCGCGAGCCAGCCGAGGGTGCCGTAGACGGGGTGTGCGATCACGGTGTCGGGGGTGCCGGGGTCGATCTCGGCAGTGGCTGGTTCGCGCGGCGCGTGACCGGTCCACCGGATGAACTCGTCCTTTCCGGCGGCGATGTTCACGCGGAAGGTGCCCGGCCGGTCCAGGCGCGATGCCTCGTCGCCGGGATAGTTCTTGGTCACGATCGTCGCGAAGGGCTGGGTGTTGGTCGCAACGACGCCGTCCGGCGAGTAGTAGAAGAACGCGTCCCCCCAGCTGATCTCCGGTGTGCCGTCGCCGGGTTCCGGCCGGAGGGTGCGGACGCCGTCGAGCCCGGCCACGAAGTTGATGATCTCGTCCATGGTCATGGGTGCAGCGTCACATTAAAGTGCGTGTGAAGACTTCGATCCCGAGGACGAGGGGTTTCGGTGTGCCAGGTCGCGAATCGCAGGACATGCGCACGGTCGATGTCGCGCGGCGTGCCGGGTACTCCGTCCAGCAGGTGCGCAACCTCGAGCGCGAGGGTGTGCTGCCACCGGCGGCGCGCACGGCGGCGGGCTACCGGGTCTACGGCGAGATCCACCTGAAGTCTGCTCTGGCATACCGGGCCCTCGCGGCAGGCGTGGGCCCGGCGGAGGCCAAGAAGATCGTTCGAGCGGCCCACGAGTGCCCCATCTCGAAGGTGCTGGCCCTCCTGGACGCGGCGCACGCCTGCCTCGACGCAGAGCGCGCGGAACTGGCGCGGGCCAAGGAGGCCGCCCACGCGATCTCCGCCGAACCGATCGAGGACGTGCGCGCATCGGACGCGATGAGCGTCTCGGAGCTCGCCGCAGCCCTCGGTGTGCGCCCATCGACGTTGCGGCACTGGGATGCCGAGGAGCTTGTCGTCCCCGACCGCGACCCCGCCCGGGGAACGCGGCGGTACACACCGGACCAGGTCCGCGACGCACGAATCGTCCACCAACTGCGCAAGGCCGGTTACCGCATCGAGCCCCTCCGCGCCCTCATGCCGGAGCTGCGCCGCGCCGGCCGCCTGGACGACGTCACCTCCGCCCTGGCCGCCAGAGACGCCACCATCACGGCCCGCTCCAGAGCCCTCCTGGACGGTGCCGCAGCCCTCAGCGCCGTCCTCGCCCTTGGCACCTCGTGAGACAGCCGGTCCGGGCGCCCCTGTCGCGGTCGGCGCCGGCCAGGCGGCTACATCATGCCGCGCACGACGGCGGCGGCTACCGCGTGTGCGGCGTCCCGGACCGCGAGCCAGCCCTCGGAGGGCTCGGCGGGCCACTCCAACTGGCGGTGCTTGTTAAGCAGGGCCGCCAGCACCGGTGAGGACTCCTGCGGGAACGCCTGGCCCTCCCGCAGGGCGGCGACGGCCTTCTTCAGGTCTTCGAGGGCTGAGCCGGATTCGCCGAGGATGCAGCGGGCGACGTCGAGGCTGGCCATGTCGGTGATCAGCCAGCCCTTCGGCGGGTTCGAGCCGACTTCGACGGTGGTGTGGGCCTCCAGGAGGTCGGCCAGCAGGCCGGCGGAGTCCGCTGGCAGCGCGGCACCGGTCTCCAGCGCTCGGATTGCCCGGTCCATGTCGTCACCGCTGGGCATCGGCAACCCTTCCCGTCGCGTCGAACACGTCCGGCTGCATTCTGCCTCGCTGCGGTCCTGATCCAGTACGCGGCGCCGCCGACCGCCGCTTTCGGCCGGGGCCCCGGAGGCCCTGGAGTTCGTGGCTTGCGACGAGTGGGGCAGAAGTTGGCAACTTTGTGGCAACCAGGTCCTCGCGACAAAAACCCCAGGCCGTCTGACCTGGGGTTTTGGTGGGGCGCCAGGGGATCGAACCCTGAACCCGCGGATTCTGGGACCACGCTTGTGATCGCCTGCCGTCACAGCACGACATCTGCGACTACCTGCAAGGATTCCGATCGCAAACGTCGAGCGAGCTTCGTTTCTTGCGGTCATTCGCCGTCGTTTTGTGGGGGTAAAGCGGGGAACGGGACCACGGCCAGGCGTCCACGTCCGGAACGGGAGGTTCGGTACCCGGCTGGAGCGGCAAGGCGACCACCCTGCCAGCGTGCCCAGCACCGTCCTTGAACGGCTCGCCCAGGCGACCACGTGTGCAGCGGGACGTTCGAACTCCACGTCTCCACGTGCGGCCCCGAAGGGGCCGCCTGCCTTCCGCTTGCGCCCGGCTGCGGCCGCCGCCCCACCGCTCGCGGCCGGTCCGCCGACCGTCGGCCGGGACCGGCGCCAGCCGCAGCCCGGCTCGCGGTCGGCTGGACCGGGCTCGCATACCGCGGGGCGGCGGCCGTCAGCTGGGCTCGCATACAGCAGGCAGGCGGCCCCGAAGGGGCCGCCCTTGATGAAGTAGAGAAACTTTAATGAAGTAGAGAAACTTTAGACACACGCGGGCTAAGGCCACGACCGGCCGAAATCGGATCAGGACTGCTCTTCTTGGCGACGCTTCTCGGCCAGCGCCCGCATCTCAGCAACGACGTCCTCGTACCGCCACCGGTACTGCCCACCAGGCGTGATCAAGGCGGGGGTGATCAGCCCTTGCTTCGCGTAGTGCGAGATCGTCCGCCTTGCCAAGCCCAGCTTCTTGGCCAGCTCAGTGCTGGAGATCAGCGGCGAGTCCTCGTCGGTCACGCGCTCATCGTCGGTGCCTCGATCGGATGGTGCCGCCTTGCTTACCTGGAACGAGCGGAAATACCCTGATTACCTCGATTACCTTGTTGAAGGGAGAGGGATGGCGACCGATGCCGAGCTGGCGGCTCAGGCGGTCGATACCTTGTGCTCGATCGGGTCGGCCGATGCAACGAGCGGGCTTGCTGCGCAGGCACGCGCGGTGCAATGGGCGCTGGATGAAGCTGCGTTCGAGCTGGGAGGCGGTCGCTACTCCGCGGAGCAGCGCAGGCAGTTGGCCGAGCAACTGGTCGCTCTGGCTTCTGCTCTTCGTGCAGGTCCGGACAAGGTGGTCATCGACGTCTCGGAGTGAGGCCTAACGCGGGACGGCGCTGCCGGTGTGATTGGCAGCGCCGTCTCATGCTGGAACACCTATGACTCCGCCACACAGCAGCGGAGCTTGTCCATCATCAAGATCGAAGAAGAGCGGCGCTCGGCGCATGAGCCCCGTAGCACCGCTCAGAAATCTCGAGGCGGTCAGACCAACTCAGACATCCGTTCGATGATCGCTGCTGGCTGGTGCCTCATCAGCCGCACTCGTTTCCCCTGCTTGTTCGCGTAGCCGATGCCCTTGGCGCCGGCCTGTCGCGCAGCATCGATGTCAGTGACGGAGTCGCCGATCATCACGCACTCTCCTGGCGGGACTCCAAGGAACTCGGCCGCCTGCAACAGGAGGTAGGGCTGTGGCTTGAGCCTTTCCACGTCGGCGCTTTCGCGCGCAGACACTCCCGCGACCTTGTCCGCCAAACCGTTCTCTCGGAGGTATGCCTCAACGGCAGCCACGGAGTTGTTCGACACGATGACAACCGGGATCCCCTGGCGAGCGAGGACGTCGAGGACTTCGGCGGCACCTGTTGTCGCGGGTGCCAGGGTCACAGCCCGAGTCTCCAGTTCCGTGAGCCGCCGCTCGACCGCGTTCGGTTGACTGCCCGTGGTGACTGCGTACTTCAGGACGTCGAACGGGTCACGACTCCGATCGATCGCCTCCGGCAACACTCCGTCGAGCATCGTCCGGAGTTCTGCAGCGACCTGGTGGTCCGGGAAACCACCGAAGACAGCGCACACAGGCCCGTCGAAGTCCAGCAGCACAGCGCTACTGCTGGCGACGATCTGCCGTGGCGTCGTCATCGACGCACTTCCCTGGCAACGGTCGTCCAGATGCTGTCGAACCACATCTGCGATTGCTCGATGAACAAGGCACTCAACGACTCGTCGTGAGGCTCAGCAGCGTGGTGGAACAAGGTCGCGTCCTTGCCCATGAGGTCCCAGATGGGCGTGTCTTCCCCGTCGAGCTGCACAACGTGCTCGCGCACCGGGTAGTACCCGAAGAACGCTTCAGACCTGTTGATCAGGTACAGCTTGAACAGCGGAACCGCAGGACATACGCGAAGTTCAGCCTTGGAGTCAGGCACAAGGCCGAGGCGTCCCAGCTCGTTGACGGCATCCACGATCGCGAGCGTGTGGCGCTGCATGATCCCACTCGCCCGCTTCCGGAAGGCTGGGCTGTCCTGCATGTCCTCAACACGCGCCGGCAGGGTCCATGGCATCTCAGTGTCAGGCACGAGTAGGCGTACCCGGATCGAGTCGGGACGCGCGTGTCCGCTGCGGATCTTGTCGAGCGGTTCGGTCAATGCGCCGTGGAGGGTCTCGCCGGAGAAACCCGCGAAGTCGATCGTCACTTCGGCCTGCTCGAACGCACGCTCGAGGTGAGGCCGCAAACCAACAGGGCGTTCCGTCCGCTCGCGTACGAACACGCCACTGCCCTGGCGGGAGACAATCAGGCCTTCGTCGCGGAGGATGCGCAACGCCTGCTGGATGGTCATGCGAGCGACCCCGTAGCGCTTCGCGAGCTCGGCCTGAGATGCGAGCTTGTCGCCCGGCATGAGCTTCTTCGTGAGGATCGACGCACGGAGAGAGTTGGCCACCTGCTGGTACGGGGGGCGCGGGTCATCGGGGTCCAGTTCCGTCATTTGCCCAGGTTAACGCACCAATAGGCAATCTGGCTAGCCATGTTGGCCAACCTGTTGACATGACTAGCCAAGCTGATCTAATCTGAGCATGGCTAGCCAAGCTGGCCATCTGGAAAACCGACCTACGGAGGCGACGATGCTGCGGAACATCCCGGTGCTGCTGGAGGGCTACCGACTGATGGTGTTGGAGGAGCCTGAGCTGAAGACGCGCCGCAACGACGCGACGGGTGAGGTCGAGACGGTGACCGACTGGCAGGGTGCGCCGCAGTACGTGATCTCGGTGCACGCCAAGCCCCGCAAGACCGCGGACGGTCGTCCGGCGGGCAAGGGTGCGGAGATCAAGGTGACGCTGGAGACCGAGCCGACCGAGGAGATCTCTGACGGCTCGATCGTGGAGCTGATCAACCCGCGTGTCTCGCACTGGGAGACGGAGCTGAACGGCCGCACGATGTCGGGCCTGGCGTGGAAGGCGACCGGCGTCAAGCTGGCCTGATCCGCCCTTTCCTTCTCTGACTGATTCCTTTTCTGGTCGTATTTAGGCCGCGTGTTCTTTGACTATTCCATAGTGGGCCGAGCTATGCCTTTTTCGGCGCGTTGAGAACGCGTCGGGGAGGCCATGTTGACCCCCGGACTGCGAATTCCGGCGTGTGCCGGGGGTCTTGATGGTCTTCAACGAGGAAGGACGGTTTTGCGAATGGTGTCTGTGGGTCTGCGGTACTGCCCGGCGTGCCACATCAAGGGGCCGCGGCGGTACAGGCATTCGCAGGACATGTACTGCGATTTCGGTGCTTCTGGAGAGGCTGGTGATCGGTGATGGATTGCGGTTTCCACGGTTCGGGGTGCATCCGGATCGACACCGATTTCTTCGACAGCGCGGTGACGTTCGGCTGAGGTCGGCGGAGAAGTACGGGAAGGGAGATCTGGTGTGGCTGAGGTGAGGTTGCCGGTGGGGGTGCGCAGGAACACCCCTGCTGTGGCGCGGTTGAAGCGGATCGGTCAGCACCTCGACGCGTTGTACGTCGAGCTGCTGGGGGTGCACTCCTTGGAGAGCAAGGTGGTGCAGGACAGCGATTTTCGGGAGATCACGGAGCTGGCGGACGCGGCCTGCAATGCCTTGACCGGTGTCCGGGACGGGATTGCGGCGAAGGGCGGTCCGAACGTGGCGAAGGGATACGTGAGGTAGTGATGGCGTTCGACGATGACGTGCACAACCGTGCCCGCAAGATTGACGCGGCGATGCTGGCGTTGGCCGAGGATCTGAAGAGGTTCGGGGTCCCCAAGGGACTGGGGGCTCCGTTGAACCGGGTGCGCAATGCGGTGGGCGACGTGGTCGCGAAGTTGACGATGACGCAGCGCCGGAGCTGATTTCCGGCAACGGCTCGGCCGGGGCACTCAATTCCTGCGGGAAAGCGGGGTTGGGTGCCCCGGTTTCGTTGTGCTCGTAGGAGAGGTGAACGGCAATGCGAACCACGGTGGTGGGCGCGGAGAACACGTCCCCGATCCGGTGGGGGCTGCGGCAGGTGGCCGGCCATCCCCGGACCTCAAGCTCGGCGCTGGTGGGGTCGGCGGCGGTGTTCTGGTTCGGTCTGCACACGATGCTGTGGGCGGTGGGGATCGCGGTGCTGGCCGGGGTGTCGTGGCGGCTGCTGGACAAGCCGACCTTCGACCGGTTCGCCGGTCGCCTGTTGCGGGCGTGGTGGAGACGCTGGTGGACCTACCAGCGGCCGTGGCTGCGGATCATGACCGCCTGCAACCTGACCACCACCGATCACAAGGGCGAGACCTTGGTGCCGCGGGTGACCGGGGTGAGGTGCACGTGGTCGTGGGACACGGTGTCGGTGCGGATGGCCAAGGGCCAGGCACCGGAGGATTTCGAGCAGGCCATCGAGCGGCTGGCGAACGCGTTCCGGGCTCGCTCGACCAACGTGCGGCTGGTCAAGCCGGGCAAGCTCGCGCTGGACTTCCAGCGGCGCGAGCCGTTCGACGAGATGATCATCCCGCTTCCGCCGCTGGCGGAGTCGACCAGTGCGGTGGACCTGCGACGGCTGCCCGTGGGCATGGACGAGTACGGCCGGGACTTCACCCTGAACTTGTTGCAGCGGGACCTGCACGTGCTGCTGGGTGGCGCGACCGGCGCGGGCAAGGGCTCCTACATGTGGGCGTTGCTGCGGTCGCTGGCTCCGTTGATCCGTGCCGGGCTGGTGCGGCTGTGGGTGATCGACCCCAAGGGCGGCCAGGAGTTCGGCATGGGCCGGGCGATGTATCACGCCTTCGCCGACACCGACGCCGACGGCCTGGCGCTGATGCAGACCTACGTCAAGACGCTGGACGAGCGGAAGTTGGAGCTAGGCCGGGCTGGGGTGCGCACGTTCACCCCGTCGCGCGAGACGCCGTTGGAGCTGCTGATCTGCGATGAGCTGGCGGCGATGACGGCCTTCGCCTCACGGTGGATCACGGTCGCGTTCGCGCCGCTGATGTCCAAGGCGTTGACGCAGTACCGCTCGGTCGGCGGGCGCATCATCGCCGCCACGCAGGAGCCGACCAAGGACAACGTGCCGATGCGGGGGCTGTTCCCGACCAAGATCGCGCTGCGGCTGGACTCGGCGTCGTATGTGGACATGTGCCTGGGCGAGGGCATGCGGGACATGGGCGCGCTGGCCGACAAGATCCCGGAGATCCTGGCCGGTGTCGCCTACGCCAAGCGTGACGGCCGCCGCGAGCCGCTGCGGGTGCGTGCCCCCTACAGCCGTGATGAGGACATCGCCGAGTTGGTGGAGTTCTGCACCTCGGTGGGCACGGTCACCGAGCTGCGCCGCGACGTCACCGCCCCGGCCGAGGGGCAGGAGCGGGAGGAGCCGGCCGACGTCTACGCCATTGATTTCGAAGCGCTCGAGGTCGATGACTACGACACCGACCAGGACCAGACCGACGAGGTCGACGTGATCGAGCACTTCGAGGGCGACGAGGACGACGAAGAGATCGCTTGATCCCCTGTTTTCCCTGATCAAAGCGGCCCGCCCGGACTCCGGCAAGAGCATCCCGGGCGGGCCTTACCTCGACAAGGAGGCACGACCCATGTTGGCAAAGATCGCGCTGGGTGTCACCAGTGCCACGAGTGTCGCGGCCGCAACGTACGCCTACCGGCTGGTCCGGCAGACCCGCACCGACTCTTTGACCGGACTCGGCAACCGGGCGGCACTCGCGGCGGCGTTCCACCGGGCGATGCGCCGGGGCCGCGGACGGGTCGGTATCGCGATCGGCGACATGAACGGCTTCAAGGCGATCAACGACACCCACGGGCACCGCTTCGGCGACCAGGTCCTCATCACGGTTGCCCGTGTGCTGCGAGACACCGCCCAGCGCGGTGAGCTCCCGGTCCGGTTGCACGGTGATGAGTTCGCCGTGCTCTTGCCCAGCATCAGCACCCCGGAGCAGGCCGAACACCGTGTGCGGGAGTTCCAAGCCGCCGTCGCCGCGATCACCGAGGTCGATGGGCAGCCGGTCGACGTGGGGATCTCGCTGGGCGTGATGACCGCTCCAGCCGCCAAGGCCCAGCTGTCCGCCCTGCTGGCCTCGGCCGATGACCGCATGTACGCCGACAAGCACGCCACCCGCCAACACACCACCCGCACGGCCGTCACGGCTTGAAAGGGACCCCCTCATGGACGACACGCACTACTTCTACAGCGGCTAGGGATGCGAACTGCTCGACGTCACCCCGCGGCGGTGGGGAGCGGAGCTGACCGTCACCGTGCCCAGACCGCACGGCGAGACCACCTACTCGATGACGCTGACCCGCGAGCAGTTCGAGCGCCTGATCACCGACGGCCCCCGCATCCTCGCCGAGATCGACGCGATCAGGAACGAGGCCATGCGCAGACGCGGATACCCGCTCTAGAGAAAGGAAACCGACACAGTGCAGCACTTCCACTTCGAGATCACCGGCAGAACGATCCTCACCCTGCTGCTCATCCTGGTGGCCACCACAGCCGCCTTGGCGTTGGTGTGGCTGCTGGTCAACCCCGGATGGGCCATCGGTATCGGCCTTGGCCTGATCCTGTGCATCCGGGGCCTGTTCACCCTGTTCAAGC
>NZ_BMMT01000010.1 GCF_014646075.1 Saccharopolyspora thermophila | reverse complement strand
TTGAGGCGTGTGAGCGCTGCCAGTTGGCGATGGACTCGCGTGCCTATGCCGAGGGCGGGGTGTTCGTGCCCAGCGAGCACCACATCGCTGTCTTCCACGAGTGGGTCAAACACCAACTCGGCGAGCAGCAGCGGTAGCGGTCACGAGTCCCGATGCGTCCGCTACCCACTACGGGGCGCATCTGCGGCCGGGTGGCGGGTCTGGACGACAGGCCCGCCACCCGGTGGTCCGGATCCGCCGAACTCCAACCATCCGTGGCATTTCCACGAAATCTGGTGACGCACCGGCGCAGTCCGCCGCCCGACACCACCTGAGCGCACCGGGAGGTGCACGATAAGCACGTTCACCGGGACCGTGGCGTGGAAGCCCGGTGTTTCAGGGCCGGGAGGAAACGCGTCGACCTTGGTGGCGACGCGCCCGGCGGTGATCTGCACAACCTTCTCCCTCGTGATCGCCTAAAGTGATCATCGTGAGGACGGCGTACAAGGTTCGGGCTTACCCGACCCCCGATCAGGCGGCCCAGCGTCGCCGCACGATCGGGTGCGTACGCCTGGTGTGGAACAGGATGACGTTGGATCCGCGCGGACTGGCAACCGTCGGCCGGGACGCCGAATGCCTGGCCCTGTCCCGTGCGGTGCGCTGGCACTGCCAGCAGCGCGTCCTGCTCACGGCAAAAGCACCGTCGTGTTCCGCTGAACTCGCACCCGAGGTCTTTGGCCTCTTCTGTCGCGGAGCGTCGCGGGGAGACCATTTTTGGTGGCCATGCATGCGCGGCGCGCAAACCAGTTCTTTGCGACGATCGATCGAGGGTTGTGATCGAAGTGCCCAAGTACCTGGTGCAGGCGACCTACACCGCCGAGGGCCTCAAGGGGGTGCGCGAGAAAGGCGGCACGGCACGCGTGGAGGCCGTGCGCGACGCGATCAACAAGCTCGGCGGCGAGGTGGAGTCGCTCTACTTCGCTTTCGGCGACTACGACGTCTACCTCATCGTGGACCTTCCGGACAACGTCTCGGCGGCGTCGTTCGGTTTGGCGGTCAGCGGTTCCGGTGCCGTTCGCACGGACACTGTCGTCCTGATGACTCCCGCCGAGGTCGACGAGGCGGTGTCGAAGGAATTCGACTACCGGGCACCCGGAAGCTGAGCCCAAAGAGCACCGTCACCGAGACTCCGCGCGGCCCCCACTGACCGGGATGGCCGCTGTTCGCCACAGGTCCACCGAGCCGGAGCACGCTCAGACGCCCCAAGTTTGTCTACTGAGGATCATCCCCAACTTTCGGCAAAGTTGGGTGCCTCGCTCCGACAAGCGTGGGTGTGTCGGTCCGGCTCTGGGATGCTGCCGGCCGACGGATCGCGTTCACCACCTTCACCGACGGGGCACCGGTCGTGGCGAACCACATCGACGCCGCGGTCAACCGACGAAACATCCCCGAGTAACCCTGAAGTGCATGCGGGTGGTCACCACGGGATCTGCGGAATGTGCGGCATGGGCGGTACGTACCGGGTGGGCGGTGGGCCGGGCTCTCCGGCGACGAGCCGGAGCACCACCGCTCCCTCCTGCACACTCGCCAGCTGCATGGCAAGCACGCCCGTTTCCCTTTCTGGTGGAGCCTGCTCGCCGCCGCACGAGGATCCGCCACCACCGCTGTAGAACCTGAGTGTGCAGCCGTCCGTCAGCTTCCCGGAACCGCTGTCGCCTTCGGCTGAGGCCGTTGTGAAGCGCAGCCCGGTGGAATCGACCTCGGTCACGGACAGCAGCGTGATCCCGCCGCCCTGGCCGGTCAGCCGGATGTCGACCGGTCCGGACACCACGACCTCGCAGTTGCCGTCGGCGCAGGCATCGAAGTTCGTGCCGTCGGCGGCGATCGGCGCGGCATCCGTCGCGCTCGCCGGAGCCTCGCCAGTGCCCTGCGGGTTTCCCAATCCGGCCCCGGTGCTGCCCGAGTTGCTGCAACTTGCCACGGCCATCGCGGTGACAAGCGCGCAGGCGGCGGCCCGGGCGGTGCGCATACCCGCCTGCCCTGCACGTCCTGGAATCCGGTCATGCGCCATGTCGCCCACCCTTCGCCGTGCGTCCACGGACCCAAGATTAGGACGAGCGTCCACGGCCCAAGATCGGGACGACAGGTTTAGGACATGCCCCGGCCGCGTGGCCAGGCACCCGCATGCCGAGCTCCTGCCCGACGGGTCAAGCGTCGCCGGGACATCCCCGAACGCGTGCGCGGTGGCGCGGGGTGCCCTCTGGGCGTACGGTCACGGTCAAGGCAGTTACCGATCACGTACCTCGCTGAAACGGAACTGTTCGCACCTCAGGACGCAGTGCTCACCGGCGCGACGCGGGTTCGGTGGGGCTGCGGGAGCGAGGAGGTGTTGGCCGTGAACGGGCCCCATGCGACCTGGCTGACTCGGGAAGCTTTCGACCGGTTGAAGCGCGAGTTGAACCGGCTCATCGCGAACCGACCGACCATCGCTGCGGAGATCAGCGCGCGCCGCGAGGAGGGCGATCTGCGCGAGAACGATGCATACCGCGCGATCCGGGAGGAGCAGGTCAAGGAGGAGGGGCGCATTCGTCAGCTCCAGCAGTTGCTGCGTGACGCCAGGATCGAGGAGCGTCCGCGAGGCGGCGGCGTCGCCGAGCCGGGAATGGTGCTGACGGTCGCCTACGAGGACGCGGCCGAAACGGAGACGTTCCTGCTGGCCACACGCGCGGCCGGTGCCCACGAGGAGATCGAGGTGTATTCGCCGGAGTCACCGCTGGGGCATGCACTGCTCGGGGCCCGGGAGGGCGACACGCGCGTGTACGAGTTGCCTCGTGGGGGAACGATGCGGGTGACGCTGGTCAAGGCTGAGCCTTACCGAGGGTGAGCCGGCGCCGCACAGCCTCGGCGAACCGAACGATCATTGTCCGGGAGCTCCCGCTGGGACGCGCGGAGCCGACCCGCGCGGCCTGGCGGGGCGCTGAACCGCACGTGGCCGTGACGCACCAGCGGTCCCGCAGGGACCCGTTGGTGGCGTTCGCGACGCCGTCGCAGCCGCCATCCGGGCTCAGCGGAGGACGTCACCGCCGGAGAGGACGATCGATTCGCCGGTGATGAATGCCGCGTCGGGGCCCGCAAGCAGCAGAACCCATCGTGCGATCTCCTCGGGTGTGCCGACGCGGCCCAAACGGGATGGACGCCGCGGCGGCAGCCATTCGTCGGCGCGCGTGCTGCGGGTTCAGCCGGGGCCGTGGCCCTGTGCCCGCCGATCGGTCGCGGGAAGTCCGCGAGCGCCGTCTTCGGTCGGTGGTCGGGTAGCCGTCGCGGTCGGTTGCCCAGGTGTCCCGGGGCCGCTCCCTACGCGCAGCAGCGGTGAGCGGCCGGGGTCCTCATACCAGTCAGTCAGCTACTCGGCTGAGCCCACGTCCGTTCGAACCTGACGCGTGGTCCCCGACCAGGTCCGATGACACGTCAAGGCTGGCGGGCGCCGTTGCCGGTGGCGCGCCGGGCACGGTCTCGTCGTTGCACCTCGGCGAAGAACCTCGCCATGTCCGCCTGCCCGCGCAGGACCCGGGCGACCTCCGGAGGCACGTTCTGGGCCGCGCGTTCGAGCTCGTCGGCCATGCGCTCCAGCAGCGCGACACGTTCGGCGGGGTGGTGTGTGGCTGAACACCGGCGCATGAGGTCACGCACGCGCAGCACGCGCGACTCCGGATACCGCTCGAAGGACATGTCAGCAACGCCCATGCGCACGCCGTCCTTTCTGGATATGGCCCGGTGAGACCCAGCCGAGTAATACCGCACACTGCGGTCCGGGGCAGCGCGGCTGCGCCCGCGAATCGATCAGAACAGTCGTCGTGCACCCGCCGCGAGCGGCATCAGTGCAGCTTGCGAAGGCCCTGACCCCCGACGGGGCGGAATTTCGCCAACCAGTGCGCGCGGCGCCGGAGCGACGTGCACTTACCGGACTCCTGCGTCCACGACCTGAGTCACCGTCGAACGGTGCGCAGGAGCGGACCACGCAACTCCTGAACCGGCGGTGGCAGGGGTGTCTTTCTGTCGATTTGACAGGAAGGGATATAGTCGGGGGCATGCCAGACGCATCCTGGTCGCCTCCGGAGATCTTGGTCGCGGTCGATCTCGTCATCTTGACGCTGCGGTCTTCGAAGCTCCACGTCCTTCTCGTGGAGCGGGGTGTCGAGCCCTACGAGGGCGATCCAGCTTTGCCTGGGGGGTTTCTCAATAACGTCGAGGAGGGCATCCTGGCTGCCGCCCACCGCGAGTTGCGGGAGGAGGCCGACCTCGATGCGTCGCGTCTGCACCTGGAGCAGTTGGGCGCGTACGGGGAACCTGGTCGTGATCCGCGTGGCCGGGTCGTCTCCGTGGCGTATCTCGCGATCGCCCCGGGCCTTCCTGAGCCGGTCGCGGGTACCGACGCGGCAGGTGCGTTCTGGACCCCGGTCGAAGAAGTTCTGTCCGGGCGTCTGAAATTGGCTTTCGACCATCAGCAGATCGTCGCCGACGGGGTGGAGCGAGCTCGGGCGAAGCTGGAGCATTCGGCGCTTGCGGCTGCGTTCTGCGCTGAGACCTTCACGATCGCTGAGCTGCAGAAGGTGTACGAGGCGGTGTGGGGCGTCCAACTTGATCCACGCAACTTCTACCGAAAGGTTCAAGGAGTACCCGGCTTCATCGTTCCGGCGGGGGCGGAGCGCAGAACGACGAAAGGGCGGCCCGCACGCCTGTTCCGGGCCGGCCCGCGGACGGTGCTGCACCCACCGTTGGTCCGACCTGACACACCGATGACGAACGAGGTGGATCAATGACGAGAGACCTGGTGGTGATGCTCACCGCTCTCAATCTCGAGTACGAAGCCGTCCGGAGTAATGTGGTCGACCCGCAGATCCACGTTCATGAGCGGGGTACGCGGTTCGAGGTCGGCACGGTGCAGGGCACCGAGTGCCGCGTAGCGCTGGGACTGACCGGCAAGGGAAACCAGTCCGCAGCGGTCCTGGCGGAACGGGCGATCCAGCAGTTCTCGCCAGTGGCTGTGCTGTTCGTTGGCGTGGCCGGTGCGTTGTGGGACGCAACTCCGCTCGGTGATGTCGTGGTGGCCACCCATGTCTACGCGTATCACGGTGGTACCAGCGAAGACGACGGACTGAAGGCACGTCCCCGGGCTTGGGAAGCGGCACACGAGTTGCATCAGCTCGCCTCCCACCTTGCCCGGGTCGGCGATTGGACACACAGCGTGCCGTCCGGCACCCGTGTGCCGAAAGTTCACTTTGGTGCCATAGCTGCTGGCGAAATCGTGCAGAACTCCCGCATCTCGTACGAAGCGAACTGGATCCGGAACCACTACAACGATGCGCTGGCGATCGAGATGGAGGGTGCTGGCGTGGCGCAGGCCGGTCACCTGAACGGCTCGCCGGTCGCCATCGTGCGTGGCATCAGCGATCGGGCCGACGGGACCAAAACGACCTGCCAGGATAATTCCTGGCAGCCGCGTGCTGCGGCGAACGCGGCGGCCTTTGCCGTCCGGCTCGCTGAAGAACTGATCAAGGAACGGGAGCCCACGGCTATGCGTGAGCACAACGACGCGAGTAACGACAGGACTGTCAGCAACATCAACTACGGTCAGACCGCTATTCAAGCCGGCACCGTCACCGGTAGCACCGTGTGGATGGGAGTCGCATCGCCGACTTCGGCTGCGCCTGATCTCGCGGCGGAACTGGCCGCGATCCGCGGGCACCTGATGCGCGAACGTACCGCTGGTAACGTTGACGATGCCACCTATGCGGCGGCGGAGGCCGAACTCGACATCGCAAGCAAGGCCCTGAAGGATGATGCTCCGGAGAGCAAGGGCACTTTCGTTCTGGCGCTCAAGCGGTTACGAGGACTGATCGCCGATGTGGCAGACGTGGCGTCGAGAATCGCGACGCTGATCGCGGCAGCGAACGGATTGTCATGAGCGAGCGCGACGCTGCAACGACCAACACAGCCGGACCCGGGGCTACCGTCGGTATCCAGGCCGAAGAAGTGCACAACTCCACGGTGTACCAAGTGCTTCCGGACGCGCCACCGCACCAGAAATACGCCTTGGGCGTGCGCTTCTTGGAAGATGGCCTGCCCACCCAGGCCCGCAAGCACATCGCAGAAGCGATCGCCCATGAATACGACAACGCCGAGGTGCGGTTCCACTGGATGCTGGCCATGCTCAGCAAACGCTCACACCGCGACCTCACCCCTGCGGAACGTGCGCAGCTGGAAGACCAGGCGAACGTCCTGCACAAGTACCCCGATAACGAGTGGAAGCGCGCGCTGGAGGCAATCTGCGAGCTGCTGGACTCCCAGCTGGGCGCCCAGGACGACCCAGCGCTGGCGCTCGAGAAGCTGCACGCGTTGCCATCGCGTCAGCGCGATAAGATCATTCGCCACCTCGACCTCGTCCTCACCGGAGGCGTGAAAGACGGCCTGTGGGCCGAGGCTCGTCAAGCGGCTGAGGACGCCAGACTCAGCGCAGACCGCCTCGACCGGGTGTGGGCGTACTTCGAACTCGACCCGATCCGTCCACGGGCTCGGAAACCCGCCGAAGAAGCCACCACTTTCGCCGACCGGCTTCGGGCCGTGCTCTGGTCCTGCCTGTTCGCGGTGGCTGTCGGGCATCTCGGTTGGCTCGTCGTGGTGCACGCGAGCCCGCTGCCCATCCTCGCCTACCTTGTCGCGCTTGTCGCTGGCTACGTCGGCGCACGCAACGGGCTGGAATGGCGTTACCGAACAGAACGGCTGCACGCCAAAGATCGGGACTACTTCGGCCACAGCCAGATCAACCGAGCCCCAGAGGGTGGATTCGCCAACCGAGTCGACCACTCGTTCACCTACTACTTCACCAAGTACGCTCCGAAAGGGGCGAATCGTGACGCGTGGCTCGCTGAGACAGCCGGCATCCGCAACACCCTGCGCGACGAGATCGTCGAGCTGTACCGGGAGGAGAGGGTCAAGATCGGCCAGGTCAACTGGTTGATCCGCTACTTGGCCAGAGATGTCAGAGACCGCTGGGAGGCGGGTACGCTATTGGAGTACCGGGAGCGGTACCGGACCCGACCGTCCACCAAGTTGTGGTGCTTCCTCTCGCTCGCAGCACTGATCGCCGCAACAGTCAAGGTCATCGACGCTGCTGCGCAGGAAGACCTCCTGGCCGCAGTGATCGCCACGCTCGTCGCTCTGCTGAGCGGGCGGTTCGCCACGATGCAATGGCTGCAGATCGCCTCCGAGCGTCGGCGGTTCGCCGACGAGTACCGGGAACATGACGAACAATTAGAATTGCGGCACGCGGAATACCTGTGCTGGAAGAATAAACTTGATTCCACGCGCCCGTCTGAGGGTGAGATGGAGACCTGGCTGACGTGCGACAAGACCATGATCCTCGACGTGGCCTTACGGCACTACCGGTTGGCCTGGCGTGACATCATCGCTCATGCCTTCCTGCAGACGCCCGCGAGGTACTACAAAAGAGCGCGGGTGAGCGGCGGTCCGTGGCGATACTCGAAATACGACATCCGGCTGTTCTTGATCACGCATGATGGCGTTCGCGAGGTCGCCACCGAGCTCGACTTCGAGCGCGGCTCGCGTAACGGCGAGGAACGCAACAACTTCCGTTTCGACGCGGTCTCTTCGGTCCACGTGGCCAGCACCGGCGGGTCCAGCTACACCTTGGAGCTGACCCTCATGAACGGGCCGACCAGGAACATCCGAGTCATCGACCTGAACATGGAGGCGTCCGACCCCGCCGAAGACACCTCGGAGTTCATCCGGATAAACCTGGACTCAGCAGGGTTCGCGCACACCCTGCACATTCTCGAGGGGATCGCTGCGGAAGGGAAAAACTGGATCGACCGCACCCCCCACGTCATCGGCAACTCCCGCGATCTTCTCACCGGTGTCGATTGGGGCAGTCGCGAGCAGGCGCTGTGACGTCTCGTGGTGTCTAATCGGCTTGGCGTGGGCCTCGATCGGCCCGCGAGCGCTACCGCGCGAGCCGTGCGGGTAGGGAGATGTAGTCGGCGAGGGCTTGTTGGCCGGTGATGTTGGCGTGGATGCCGTCGCCGGTGTCGTAGTGCGGGTGGATGCTGTTCGGCATGAGCGGATCGTTGAGGACCTGGTCGAAGTTGATCACCGTGTGTAGCAGACGCCGCCGCAGTCGTTGCCGCGCCTGACGTAGGTGGAGACGGCGTGGCGGCGGAGCTCGTGGTGGAGGCGATGCCCGCGTTGGCCACTGCGAGCTGCTCGCCGGGTGGTAGTTCGGCGGCGATACGGCGCCCGAGGTCGTCCAGCCAGCGGCGGTTGGTGCCCAGTTCGGTGCAGCCGGGACCGCAGACGGTGCTGCCGACGCCGTCGACGACCGAGCTGCCGAACCCGATGATCGTTCCCCACAGCGCGGGGTTTCGCACGTCGACGGCGCTGACCAGGTACGTGGCGTTCGTCGTCCGGGTGTACGCGGCGCCGGACGGATCGGCCGTGCGATCACCGGCACCGGGAGGTGTCACGTGGTCTGTGCTGGGCCCACCGGGAGAACCCTGAGCCGTCCCGATCAAGATCTTTTTCAGGTCGCCAGGCGGCGCAGAGTGATCAGGACGTGGCCGGTCTCCTCATCGATTCGGCGTCCCTGCTCGGTGAAACCCATGCGGTCGTAGAAGCGCCGGGCCCGCGTGTTCCCCTCGTAGACCTCCAACGTGACCGTGCCGTGCAGGTTCACGGCGTGCTGGACGAGCGTCCGGCCGATGCCGCGCCCCTGTTCCTCCGGCGTGACGAAAAGCCCGCCGATCTCGGAGCCGAGCAGGCCGAGCAATCCCACGACGCGCCCCGAGATCTCGGCGACCCAGTTGTCCGCTTCGACCAGGTACACCTCACGGAGCTTCCGGGCGCGTTCCCCTTCGCCCTCTCCTTCGATGAACGGATGCGCGAGCTTGGAGGCCCGCGACCACAGGTCCACCACCGCCGCTTCGTCCGATGTGCGGTAGTTTCGGATGATCATTTTTTGATCCACTTGGCCGACGATAAGCACCGCCCTCCGACGGGGCAACCGATTTCCTGCACCGCATCGCCCAGCTGCACCGGTTCCGGTGCCTGCGCGTTCGCGGGGGAGGGTGTGAAACGACAGCCGCCATGCCGTCTTCAGCATCATCTGCTGGCGCGCGTCACCGGGCGTGCAACAATGCCTTTCCCCAGCTTGGTGAACTCACCGGTCGGCCGATTACTCCGGGCCACCGGTGGCCACCGGATGTCCGCGCGGGGGCGAAAGTCCTCTTTGTCTCGCCGGTGTCGGGGTCTACTGTGGGGGGTGCGGTGCAGGAGAGCCATCAGCGAGTCCTTTTCGCCGGTCGCTCTGGGGGAAAGCTCCCACTTTGGCCGCATCGGCACGTGTTCCGGGAGCGCGCTGGTGCTGTTGTTCGAACAGCACGACTTCTGAACCCGAGATCCACTGGGACCATGTGCACCCGACTGGGATGACGAGGGATTACCATGAAGATCAGCACAATCTTCAGCGGTCGGCGCACCAACTGGGGCGGCTGGGACGATGACTGGAATGGTTGGGGTCGTTGGGGCCGCTTCGGGCGCTGGTGGGGACGCTGGGGCTGCTGGGGTCGCGGCAGGTGGGGCGGCTGGGGCTGCTGACGTAGTTCCTGGTGGAAACCTCATCTGATCAGCCACTGTGCTCAGCCAGAAGTACAGCGTTCTTCCACGGTAGCTCCCACCTGCGAAAGGGCGGGAGCTACCGTGCTGTGGGCCTGAGTCGAACAGTATCCGGGCGACTGCGCGCTCGTCGAAGGTCACGAGCATTGAACAGTCCAGAGTGGACATCAAGCCGTGCTGGCCGATCGCGGCCGCCATCAGCCCCGGCGGTCGACCGCAGCCCGTGGCCACACGTGAACCGGGCCAAGTGCATGTGAGTCGCTGTGAAATCCGTCGACGCAGCAGAGAGGGGCGCCATGACGAACGGGCCTGGTGATTCCTCGGTACCAGAAGTGACGGATCGCGGCGTCAGGCCGTCGTCGGGTTCGGCTGCGAAACAACCATCGCCACAGGAGGAGATCGTCGAGTTCTTTCGCAGGGAGAACCGTTCGATCTTTCGACTGAGCTGGTGGCGGAACACCCGCCGGTGACACTCGTGCTGATCGCGGCCGGGCTGGCGCGGGGGTGAGCGATGCCGAGCTTCGGGAACCTCCTGACGCTGACGATCATCGCCTTGCTGGCGCCCGTGTTGCTCGGGCTGGTACCGCGGCTGCGGATTCCGTCGGTGGTGCTGGAGATCGTGGCCGGGGTGATCGTCGGGCCATCGGTGCTGGGTCTGGTGAGCGTGGATCAGGCGGTGCAGGTCGTCGCGTTGCTGGGGCTGGCGTTCCTGCTGTTCCTCGCGGGGCTGGAGGTCGACCCTCAGCGCCTGCGCGGGGCGTTGCTGCGGGTGGCCTTGATCGGCTACGTGGTGAGCTTGGCGATCGGATTGGCGGCGGGCTTCTCGTTCGGCGCGGCAGGCTGGGTGCGTGACCCGATGCTGATCGCGGTGGCGTTGTCCGCGACGTCGCTTGGTCTGGTTGTTCCCGTGCTCAAGGACGCCGGGCGCGCGGACCACGCGCTCGGGCAAACGACGATCGCAGCGTCCTCCGTGGCTGATTTCGCCGCGGTGGTCCTGCTGTCGTTACTTTTCTCCGTGTCCGGCGGCAGCACCGGGGGACGACTCGTATCGCTGATCGTCTTCGCCGCGTTCGTGGCCGCCATCGGGACCGCGGTGGCCTTGGCAGGGCGGTCGATGCGTTTGGGGGATCTTTTCCTGCGATTACAGGACACCACCGCGGAGATCCGGGTTCGTGCGGCGGTCGTGCTGCTCGTGGCCTTCGTCGTGCTCGCCGAAGGATTCGGTCTCGAGAGCATCCTGGGCGCGTTCCTGGCCGGTGCGGTCGTGGGCTTCGTCGATCGCGACTCGGCTACGCATCCGCATTTCCGGACGAAGCTGGAGGCGATCGGATACGGGTTCCTGATCCCGGTGTTCTTCGTCGCCAGCGGTGTGCAGCTCGATCTCGGCGGGTTGATCGCGACGCCGCCGGCGTTGCTGCGAGTCCCGCTGTTCCTGCTCGCGCTGCTGCTCGTGCGCGGGTTTCCAGCACTGCTTTTTCAGCGCTCGCTGGGCACAAGGGACTCGGTCGCGGTGGGGCTGCTGCAGGCCACGTCGCTGCCGTTCCTGGTTGCCGCAACGCAGATCGGCACCGCACTCGGCCTGATGACTGCGGTGACTGGGGCGGCGCTGGTATGCGCGGGTCTCCTGTCGGTTCTGCTGTTCCCGCCAGCCGCCCTCGTCCTGCTGCGCAAGCCGGTGCCAGGCGAGCGCCGCGGAGGCACGGCGGACACCACGTGAGAGCTCGGCCCGGCAGTGCACATGTGGCGGTCCGGGGTTGGGAACGGGCCTTTCGGGTGCCGGGCGACGGCCTGCGGTCCACCATGAGGGGTGTCGGGTCAGCGGAGGGGGGAGAAGGGGATGGCGGACACGAGCCGCAAGGCGGTTGTGGCGGGGTTCGACGTGACCGAGGGGGCCCGCCGGGCGGTGCGGTGGGCGGCGCACGAGGCGTCCAGCCGGTGTCGACCGCTGCTGCTTGTGCATGTGCTGACCTGGCCGTTCGAGGAGCACATCCCGATCCGTGTGCCAGGCGAAGGCGACGTGGCCGAACCCCTGCAGCGCATCCTGCGGCAGGAGCTCGAGGAACTGGTCGAACGCTGTTATGAGATCGACGCCGATCTCGATGTGCGCGGTGAGATGCCGTTCGGCGACCCCGCCGAGGTGCTGGGCGAGTTGGCCATGGACGCTGAGTTGCTGGTGCTCGGTGGTCCCCAGATCGGCGCGGAGTTCGATCTGTTGGGGGCGACGGCCGCCGAGTTGCTGGCGAAGCGTGGCGGGGCACCGGTCGTGGTCGTGCGCGGCGAGCGCGAGCTGCCGGATTCGGCGCCGGTCGTGGTCGGCGTGGACGGCTCGGAGGCGAGCAGGCTGGCGATCGCTTTTGCTTTCGACTTCGCCTCCCGGCACGGCAACGAGCTGGTGGCGGTGCACGCCTGGAGCGACCTGCCGCTGGACCCCTTCGCCCGCGTGCAGCAGTGGGAGCTGCCCTGGTCCGAGGTGCGCGACGAGGCCGAGGAGGTGCTCGCGGAATCCGTCGCCGGCTGGGGCGAGCGGTATCCCGATGTCGCCGTTCGGCGTGTGGTGACACCGGAGAAACCCGCGCAGGCGCTGCTGCGCGAAGCGAAGACCGCAGGCCTGCTGGTGGTGGGCAGCCGCGGGCGCGGCCGGGTCCGCCGTGCCCTGCTCGGTTCGGTCAGCCACAAGGTCGTCAACCGCGCAGCCTGCCCGGTCGCGGTACTACGCGCCGGTTGATCGGTCGCTTCCCGCCGGGGAGCGGACGACGGCCACCGGGCACTGGGCGTGGTGCAGCACTCCCGCCGCGACCGAGCCGAGGAACAGACCGCCGAAGTCACCGCGGCCGCGGTGGCCCACGACGAGCAGCCGCGCGTCGCGGGCGGCATCGGTGAGCGCCGCCACGGGGTGTCCCCGCTGCACCACCTCACGCGTTCGGACCCGTGGGTACTGGTCGCGGAGTGCTGCTGCCTGTTGGGCGAGCGAGTTGCTGATCTTCTGCTCCACGCGTTCCCGGTCGTACGGTGTCAGCGGCACGGTCAGCAGACCTTCTTCGTGCCACACCTGCATCACGACCAGGTCCGCACCGAGCCTGTCGGCCGATGCGTAGGCGAAGTGCAGCGCCTCCTGGCTGCACGGCGAGCCGTCCACTCCGGCGACAACCGGCCCGACGGTGGTGGGAACACCGCGGCGAATCACGACCACCGGGCAGTCCGCGTGGGTGGCCACCGCGGTGCTCACCCCGCCCAGCAGGGCGTTGGCGAAGCCGCCATGGCCCCGCGCACCGAGTACCACCAGCTGTGCCTGACCGCTGCGACGCACCAGCACCTCGACGGGGTGTCCCTCGGCGACCTCGGTGGTCACCGGAAGCTGCGGCAGGCTCGCGTGGCATTTCGCCGCGGTTCTGCGCGCGGTGTTCTCGGCGTAGTCCGACCTGGCCGGATCGTCGTTGACGATCAGCACGTGCAGTGGTGCGTGCCGACGGTTCGCCTCAGCGGCGGCCCACTCGGCCGCGTGCAGGGAACTGTCTGAGCCGTCGACGCCCACGACGACCGGTCGGTCCGTGCCTGACATGGTGCGCTCCTCAGCCTGGAGTCAGCACCACGTGGTTACCCGGCCCGGCGCGCCAGGATGCGGAGCTGGTCGGCCTGGCGGTGGTCGCGGGCCTCAGCGCACCGGTTGGATGCGGACCGCGGTGACCTTGTACTCGGGGCAGCCGGTGGCGGTGTCGGTGTGCGGGGAGGTGAGGTCGTTGACGGCCGCGTCCGGGAAGTGGAAGCCGGCGAAGACCTGGCCTGGCGCGACGTCGCGGCTGAGGTGGGCGGTCAGGGCGGCCCGGCCCCAGCGGCTGGTGACGGTCACGTCCGCGCCGTCGGCCACGCCGAGCCGGGCTGCGTCGCTGGGGTGGAGGTCGAGGGTTTCCGCGGGCCGGAGTTCGAGATCCGGGGTGCGACGGGTCATCGAGCCGGTGTTGTAGTGGACAAGGCGCCGTCCGGTGACCAGCACGTGGGGGAAGTCGGCGTTGGGGCGTTCGCCGGGCGGGAGGTAGGGGCGGGCGGCGAGTGCTGCCCGGCCGTCCGGCGTGGCGAAGTGGTCGAGGTAGAGCACCGCTTCCCCGGGCCGGTCGGGTGCGCGGCAGGGCCAGTGCAGCGGTCCTTCGCGGTCGAGTCGCTGGTGCGACAGGCCGGCGTAGACCGGTGTCAGGGCGGCGCATTCATCCAGGGCGTCGGCGGGGGTGGGGCAGCCGAGGTCGGCGCCCAGGGCGTGGGCGAGGCGGTGCAGCACGTCGAAGTCGGGGGCGGCCTGCCCCGGCGGGTCCAGGGCCGGGCGGACGCGTTGGAAGCGGCGGTCGAAGTTGACGAAGGTGCCGTCCTTCTCCAGAAACGACGCGGCGGGCAGCACCACGTCGGCGTGCTCGGCGGTGGCCGAGCGGAACAGGTCGTGGCAGATCACGAAGTCGCATGACCGCAGGGCCGCGCGGACGTGGGGCGTGTTGGGGTCGCTGGCGGCGATGTCCTCGCCGATCACGTACAGCGCACGCACGTCTCCCGCAACGGCCGCGTCGAACATCTGCGGGATGCGCAGGCCGGGGCGATGCGGCACCGGGCTGTTCCAGGCGTGGGCGAACCGCGCCCGGATCTCGGGGTCGGTGACCGGCTGGTAGCCGGGCAGCAGGTCCGGTAACGCGCCCATGTCCGAGGCGCCCTGGACGTTGTTCTGGCCGCGCAGCGGGAGGATGCCACAGCATCCCGGGGTGCCGACCGAGCCGCGCAGGATGGCGAGGTTGGCCAGGGTGCGGACACCGTCGGTGCCGTGCATGTGCTCGGTGACCCCGAGCCCGTAGACGATCACCGGTTGCCGGGCGCTGCCGAACAGACGGGCGGCGGCCAGCAGGTCCTCGGCCGTGATCTCGGCGATCGCCGCGACCTGCTCCGGTCGGTACTCGTGCAGCAGCGCCGCCAGTTCGGCGAAACCCGTGGTGCGGTCGCGGCCCTGGTCCTGTACGGCGAACTGCACCGGCACCTGCTCGCCGCCGGTCGCGTCCACGTCTACGCGACCTACCAGCTGCGCAAACGCGGTGTCGATGTCGCGGTGGCGGCGTGGTCGCTGGTGCTGTCCGGGACTGTCGCGACGATCGTGCTCCTGGTGCTCGGTACCGCTGCCCTGGGGGTCACCGGGCAGGTACCGCCGCTCGTTGCCGGGGGGCTCGCCGCAGGTGTTGCGGTGGGGGCCTCGGGAGCGTGGGAAGTGGTGACCCGGCCCTCGGCGCTGCACCGTTTCCTGCGAGTCGGGACGGCGCTCGGGCGGCGCCTTCCGGTCTTCTGCCGCACCTGCCGCCGGACGTGGGCGGTTGATCCGGACAGGACCGCGCGTCGCGTGGCGGACCGGGTGCGGCTGCTCCGCCCGAGCGCATCGCAGTGGGCGGTCATCGGGACGCTGGCGGCGTTGAGCTGGCTGCTGGACTTCCTGAGCCTGTCGCTGAGCGTGGTGGCTCTCGGGCACCCGGTGCCGTGGTCGACGATCGTGGTGGGGTTCCTGGCCGTGCAGGGCGCCATCGCCCTGCAGGTCTTCCCGGGCGGTGCCGGCCTCGCGGAGGCCGGACTGCTGGGCGCCCTGATCACCTCGGGGATTCCGGTGTCGTCGGCGCTGGCGATCGTCCTCGTCTACCGGACCATCAACTGGCTGGGCCTGGCGGCGTTGGGCTGGGTCGTCTACGCCGTCCAGATCCATCTCGCCCCGTTCCACGAGCACCGGCACGGGTCGGGCTCGTCGGCCGTCGAACTCGCGGTCCCGAAATCCGGGTCGCAGCGGGCGGCCGCCGAACCGGTGACCAATTTCCCTGATCCGAACGGCGCGTAGCACCCAGGCTGGAACACGTGGAAGGTGTTGTGCCAGCCGGTGCGCGCTGGCTCGTCCACGCGCTGGGGCTGAGGCCGAACCCGCTGCGGCGTCGCCTGGACCGGGTCGTCGCAGCGGCTGTGCTCGGCATGCTCGTCGTGGCGGTGAGCGTCGTGCCGATGGTGGCGCTGTCCTGGGGCACCGCGGCCTACGAGGCGGATCGCCATGCGGCCGAGCGCGCCGCAGCCACCCGGTATCGCGTGGACGCGGTCGTGATCGAGGAACCCACCACGGTCGTGCTGGCGGTCAACCCGGAGGTGTCGAGCACCACCCACCGCGCCCCCGTCCAATGGACGGGCACGGACGGGGCACCTCGGGCGGCGAACGTCGAGGTTCCGCCCGGCACCACGGTGGGGAGCCGGATTCCGTTGTGGATCGACGACGCCGACCGCGTGACGACCGCTCCGCTCAGCGAGGGCCAGGTGCGCACGTCGGCCGTCGCGCTCGCGTTCGGCGTCTTCCTCACGGGCGAGGCGCTGTGCGCCGCGGGAATCGCCGGGGTCCTCGCCGCCGCGAACGCGCGCGCTGATCGCGCATGGCACCGGGAGTGGGAGATCGTCGAACCGAAGTGGACTCGGCACGGCGGCTGAGCCCGCGGTGGCGGTGAGCGGAACCAGGCACATGGCATCCAGGACGTCGCGCACACGACCATGGCGCAACCGAAGCGGCGGTGACAGCCGGCGGCACCCGCATCTCGCCGAAGCACGACCTGCGCCGGGTGGTCCCGGTGCGTTCCACCACCTCGCGATCCGCGAGGTGGTGGAGCAGCTGCACACCGACCCGAGCAGTGGGCTGACCGAGGAGGAAGCCGCCCGGCGTAGGGACCAGGTGGGCCCCAACATGCTGCCCACGCCTGGTTCGGTCGGTCCGGTGGGCCGGTTGCTGCGGCAGCTGCGCAGCCCCTTGGTCTCCGTGCTGTTGGTGGCGGGAGCGGTGACGCTGGCGGTCGGTGAAGGGGTCGACGCCAGCGTGATCTTCGGCGTGGTCGTGGTGAACATGGTCATCGGCTTCGTGCAGGAGTCGAAGGCGGAGTCCGCGCTGGAGGCGCTGCGGACGATGGTGCGCACCGAAGCGCGGGTGGTGCGCGGTGGCCAGAAGCGGACCGTGTCCGCCGAGGATCTGGCCACCCCGCTGACCCGGAAGATCGCGTGGTTCAGCAAGGTCCTGACCGTCGTGATCCTGGCGCTGGCGCTCGTCGCGTTCGGCACCGGCGTGGTGCGGGGGCAGGACTGGGCCGAGATGTTCACCGCCGCGGTCGCGTTGGCCGTCGGTGCCATCCCCGAGGGGCTGCCAGCCGCGGTGACGATCACGCTGGCCATCGGCGTGGTCCGCATGGCCCGGCGGCGGGCGGTGATCCGGCACCTGCCCGCGGTCGAGACGCTGGGCAGCACAACGGTGATCGGAACCGACAAGACCGGCACGCTCACCGAGAACCAGATGACCGTGCGGTCGGTGTGGACGCCGGACGGTCGCTTCGAGGTCACCGGCTCCGGCTGTGCCCTGCAGGGCGCGACCCTCGGTCCGACCGGCAGTGCGGCGCTGCGCTGGTGCCTGCTCGCCGGAGCGGCGTGCAACGACGCCGCGCTCGTCGACCGGGACGGCCGGCCTGCGGTGGTCGGAGATCCCACGGAAGGCGCCCTGCTCGTCGTCGCCCGCAAAGCCGAGGGGATCGTGCCCGCGGACATCGCGGAGACGCTGCCGCGGGTCGCCACGATCCCGTTCAGCTCGGACCGGGCGTTCATGGCGACCTTGCACGACGTGCCCGGACACGGGCGCGTCGTGTTGGCCAAGGGGGCGGTGGAACGGCTCCTCGCCCTGTGCGGCGCCGAGATGGCGTCCGACGGCGCACGACGCCCCCTTGATCGGTGTGCCGTGCTGGCCGCGGCTGAGGAGTTGGCCGGTGCCGGGCTGCGCGTCCTGGCCACGGCCATGAGACCGGTTCGCGACGACGAGCCCTTCGAGGCGGCGTCGTTGGACGCGCTCGTCCTCACCGGTCTGCACGTCATGTTCGATCCGCCGCGCCCGGATGCGGCGGAGGCGGTGCGCGCCTGCCGCGAAGCCGGAATTCAGGTCAAGATGATCACCGGCGATCACGTTGCCACCGCGGTGGCGATCGCGGCGCGCCTCGGGTTCCTCGAGGACCGCCGACCCGGCGACGCGTTGACCGGCGCGGACCTCGCGGCCCTGCCGCAGGAGGAATGGCCGGAGGCGGCCAGCCACGCATCGGTGTTCGCGCGCGTGTCACCGGAGCAGAAGCTGCGACTGGTGGAGGCGTTCCAGTCGCGCGGCGACGTCGTGGCGATGACCGGTGACGGCGTCAACGACGCCCCGGCGCTGCGTCGGGCCGACATCGGAGTGGCGATGGGGCGCAGCGGGACCGAAGCCGCCAAGGAATCGGCCGACATGGTGCTCACCGACGACGACTTCGCCACGATCGAAGCCGCCGTCGAGGAAGGCCGCGGCGTGTTCGACAACCTCACCAAGTTCATCGTGTGGACGCTGCCGACGAACCTGGGCGAGGGGTTGGTCATCCTCGCGGCGATCGTGCTCGGCTCGACCCTGCCGATCCTGCACGCAGATCCTGTGGATCAACATGACCACCGCCGTCGCGCTCGGACTCATGCTGACCTTCGAGCCCAAGGAGGCGGGCAGCATGCAACGGCCACCCCGCGACCCGCGCGAACCGCTGCTCACCGGTGCCCTCGTGCAGCGCATCCTGCTGGTCTCGGTGCTGCTGGTCGGTGGCGCGTGGTGGCTGTTCAGCTGGGAACTGGCAGCCGGTGCCGACCTTGCCGAGGCACGCACCGCCGCGGTCAACCTCTTCGTCGCGATCGAGCTGGTGTACCTGTTCAGCTGCCGGTCCCTGACCCGGCCGATGTGGCGCCTCGGACCGTTCAGCAACCGGTGGCTGCTCACCAGCGTGGTCACCCAGGCGGCCGGGCAGCTCGCGATCACCTACCTGCCGGCCTGCAACGGGCTGTTCCACACCGTGCCGATCGGAGGCGACGTGTGGCTGCGGATCGTGGGGATCTCGGTCCTGGCCTGCCTGGTCATCGCCCTCGACAAGCACCTGCGAGCTCGGCACGGCCGCCCGAGGACGCCCACACTTCGCCCGGCTGGCAGCGAGAGGAGGGGAGCGGATGTCTGACACCGGTCGTGCGGAAGCGACGGGAGAGGCCGGCGCCAACGGGCGCAGCAGGTTGCCACGCCGGGTTTACGAGCGCGAACTCCGGAGACTCCAGGCGGAGCTGGTGAAACTGCAGGAGTGGGTTCGGGTCGAGGGCGCGCGGCTCGCGGTGGTGTTCGAGGGACGTGACGCGGCGGGCAAGGGGAGCACGATCAGGCGGGTGACCGAGTACCTCAATCCGCGAGTGGCGCGGATCGTGGCGCTTCCGGCGCCGTCGGAGCGGGAGCGTTCGCAGTGGTACTTCCAGCGCTACGTCGAACACCTGCCCGCGGCCGGGGAGATCGTGCTGTTCGACCGCAGCTGGTACAACCGCGCGGGCGTCGAGTACGTGATGGGTTGGTGCACCGACGAGGAACGGCAGCGGTTCCTGCCGCAGTGCCCGGTGTTCGAGCGCCTGCTCGTCGAGGACGGTGTGCTGCTGCGCAAGTACTGGTTCTCGATCAGCCAGGCCGAGCAGGAGCGGCGGCTGCGCAAGCGAATCGACGATCCGATGCGCCGGTGGAAGCTGTCCACCGTCGACCTGGAGTCGGTGTCCAGGTGGCAGGAGTATTCGCGCGCCAGGGACGACATGCTGGCCGCGACCGACACGGCGGAGGCACCGTGGTACCTCGTGGAAAGCGAGGACAAGCGGCGGGGGCGGATCAACATGATCGCGCACCTGCTGTCGAGCACGCCCTTCTGCGACGTGCCGCGCCCCAGGGTGGAACTGCCCGCACGACCGCCGCCCGGCGGCTACCAGCGGCCACCTCGCGAGAACTACACCTACGTGCCTGATCACGCGGCTTCGCTGTGACCCCGTGCGCACGGGGCAGGTGCACCAAGCGCCGCTGCACGGGCCGTGGGCAGACCCGGACGCAAACCACTGCGACCATGAGAGGTGTGCGGATGAGCACCAGCAGGGGAACGCCGCCGACGTGCTTCGTCCTGCCGGACAGCATCGGAATCACGCAGAGCCATTGCGCGGTGGTGGTGTTCGTCGGTGACCGCGCGTACAAGGTGAAGAAACCGGTCGACTTTGGCTTCCTGGACTTCAGCACCGTGGCGGCCAGGGAACGGGCGTGCCGGGCCGAGCTGGAGCTCAACCGCCGATGGGCACCCGACGTCTACCTCGATCTCGCCCAGGTCCTCGACGGGCGCGGCGTGACCTGCGACTGGCTCGTGGTGATGCGCCGCATGCCCGCCTCGCGCCGCCTGTCGACACTGATCGAGCAGGGCGCGGACGTGCGCCGTGACGTGGAGAAGCTGGCGCGGCTGGTCGCCTCCTTCCACAGCACCGCCCGGCGCGGCCCGGAGATCGACCGCGCTGGTGGCCTTTCCGCACTGCGCAGGCGGTGGGTGGACAACTTCGCCGGAACCGAGCCGTTCGTGGGAACGACGATCGATCGCGCGGAGTTCGACGAGGTGGTTGGGCTGGTCCTGCGGTACCTGGACGGCCGGGCGCCGCTGTTCGACGAGCGCGTCCAGCGGGGCTGCGTCGTCGACGGGCACGGAGATCTGCTCGCTGACGACATCTTCTGCCTGCCCGACGGGCCGCGGGTGCTGGACTGCCTGGAGTTCGACGACGCGCTGCGGTACGTCGACGGTCTTGACGATGCCGCGTTCCTGGCCATGGACCTCGAACGTCTCGGTGCCGCCGATCTGGCGCGGGACTTCCTGGCCTGGTACCGCAGGTTCTCCGACGACCCCGGTGTCATCTCGCTGGCGCACCACTACGTGGCATACCGGGCGTTCGTCCGCGCCAAGGTCGCGTGCCTGCGGCACACCCAAGGCGTGCCCGAAGCGGCCGCGCAAGCCCGGACGTTGATCACCATGGCGCGGCAGCACCTGCGCACCGGGCAGGTCAGGCTGGTCCTGGTGGGCGGCCTGCAGGGCACCGGCAAGACGACCCTGGCCGGTGCCCTGGCCGACCGCATGGGAGCGGTCCTGCTGCGCACCGACCAGATCCGCCGGGAACTGCCCGGTGCCGCAGGGCTGGCCGCCCACGCCGGGTACGGCCGCGGTCTGTACGACAGCAGCAACGTCCATGACACCTACCAGGAGATGCTGGAGCGCACGCGGACACTGCTCGCGCACGGCGAGAGCGTGGTGCTGGATGCGAGCTGGAGCAGCGCCGCGGAACGCGCATCGGCCAGGGTGGTGGCGGAAACCTTCGCCGTACCCAGCGAGCTGTGCTGCGAAGCACCAGCCGAGGTCATCGAGTCCCGCATCGCGTCCCGGGTCGGGGATGCCTCGGATGCCACGGTCGAGGTCGCTGCCCGGATGAGCCACCACTTCGCCCCCTGGCCGGAGGCCATCCGCATCGACACCTCCGGCCGCCCCGACACCGCGATCGCCGCGGCCGCGGAGGCGGTCGCCTGCGCTCAGGGACCGGTGCGTACCCGGTGACGCGGATTGGCGCGGGCGCCGACCGGGGTATCGCAGGTGTGACGGGGTTCGACAGTCGGCGAACCGGGAGGTGGGCGAGTCGTGCGGGGCGCGGGAACGAGGCCCGTCGTCGTGGGTATCGACGGATCCTCGGCGGCGCTGGAGGCCGCCCGGTGGGCCGCCGTCGAGGCCCGCAGGCGTGGCACCTGGCTCCGCCTGGTTTTCGCCGACGTCTTCGCACTGGTGTACATCCCGGACCTGCCCACCGTGCCGCTGCCACAGAGCTATGCCGAGGCCATGGCACGGCAGGGGCAGCAGTGGCTGCACCGCGCCGAGGAGGAGGCGATCGCCGCGTCCCCGGGCGTGGAGGTCGTGACCCACGTGCACCAAGGCGGTGCCATCCCGGTCCTCGTCGAGGAGTCGCGGCACGCGCAACTCGCCGTTGTCGGCAGCAGCGGCCTCGGCGGCTTCACCGGGCTGCTGGTGGGCTCGGTCGCGGTCGGTCTGTGCACGCACGGCCACTGCTCGGTCGCGGTGGTGCGTCAGCGATGGACCGTCCCCGCCGACGCCCCGGTCGTCGTCGGTGTGGACGATTCTCCGGACGAGGAAACCGTGCTGAGGACGGCATTCGAGGAGGCCGCGATGCGCGGTGTCGCGCTGGAGGCCGTGCACGCCTGGTACGCCGTGGGCACCGAGGAAGCCTGGTACCGCTTCCACCGCGATGGCCACGGGGCGGCGGTGCAGGCCGAAGAGGAACGCGTCCTCGCCGAGAAACTGGCGGGCTGGGGCGAGGAGTACCCCGCTGTCGAGGTGCGTCGGATCGTGGCGCACAACAAACCGGCGCGTGCGTTGCTCGACCACGCCCAGCACGCGCAGTTGGTGGTGGTGGGCTCCCGCGGACGCGGCCCTGTCTCCGGCCTGCTACTGGGATCGACGAGTCAGCAGCTGGTGCACCGCGCCCCGTGCCCACTCATCGTGGCGCGGTGACGTTCATGGCGGCCTGCCCGTCGTCGATCCCCGCAGCAGGGATGTGACGTGGGTCAGCAGTGTGCACAGTGAACGGGGGCCGTCGACGCGGTAGTGGGCCCAGGTCAGGCGGTCGCCGTGTTCGCCGCCGAGCACGACGATGCCGATGCCGTCGTCGTGGATCTCGTGAAAGGCGTCTTCGTCGGTGCGGTCGTCACCGGCGAAGACGGGAGTGACAGCGGAGTGGGTGAGTCCCGCTTCGTCCATCAGCCAGCGCAGTGCCCGGCCCTTGTTCCAGTAGGTGTTCGGCAGCAGCTCCACCACACGTCGGCCGTACGCGACCCGCAGCGTCAGCCGCTCATCGCCGATCCGGCGCACCACCGAGATCACCTGGTCGACCTCGGCGGGCCGGGCGTTGCGGTAGTGCACGGCGAGGGCGAACCGCGTGCGGTCCACCAGCACGCCGGGCACCGATCCGACCTCGATCGCCAGGAGCCGTTCGGCCTCGCCGAGGTCCGGCAGCGCAGTCTCGGCAGCGTGGTGTGCGATCGGTTCGCCGCCGGGGGCGAGGAGTTCGAATCCGTGACTGCCGGCGTACCAGGCCCGGGCGACTCGCACCCGGCGGCGAAGGTCCCGCAGGTCGCGGCCGCTGCTGATGACCACGGGGCAGTGCCGGGCGAGCAGCTGCAGAACCACGCGGGTTCTCAGCGGCAGCGTGACCCTGCTCGGGTCCTGGCGGATCGGGGCGAGGGTGCCCTCGAAGTCCAGGAGCAACACGGGCCGCCGTCCCCGCAGCCGGTCGGCGATGTCCGCCCAGTGCGTGAGCGCATCCGGGACCTCGGACAGGAGGAGTTCGTCGGATTTCGCGACGGCCACGTCAGCGAGCGTGGCGACCACGGTGTCGGCTCCGGCATCGAGCAGTCGGCTCGGCGGCCCGGCCCGAGCCACACCGAGCACGAGGGCGAAGCCCCCGGATCTGGCGGCGTGCACCCCGGACTGGGCGTCTTCGACGACGACGCACCTCGATGGCGGGGTGTCGAGCCGACGTGCCGCCTCCAGGAAAACGGCGGGGTCGGGTTTGCCGGGCAGGTGCAGTTCCTCGGCCAGCACACCGTCCACCCGCACGTCGAACAGGTCGGCGATCCCGGCCCTGTCGAGCACCAGGGCGCAGTTGCGGCTGCCGGAGATGACGGCGGTGTGGATGTCGTGGCGGCGCAACGACTCCACCAGCGCGACAGCGTCATCGAACACCGCGACTCCGCCGGTTTCCAGGGCGTCGTGGAAGTAGCGGTCCTTGAGCCTGCCCAGACCGTGGCCGGTTTCCCGCCCGGCCGGGTCGCTGCTGGCGCCCCGGGGCAGCCGGATACCGCGGGACCGGAGGAAGTCGAGCACTCCGTCGACCCGGGGCTTGCCGTCGACGTGTTGGCGGTAGTCGGCGGCGGTGAACGCGCGGTGATCCTCCAACGGGCTCGGCGGACGGTCGGCCAAGTACCGATCGAACAGGCGCTGCCATGCGGCGGCGTGCACCGACGCGGTGTCGGTGAGCACACCGTCGAGGTCGAACAGCACCGCGTGGTGGCGGCGCGGATCGATCCTCGTGGTGGTCACGGCGTTTCCATGCCGGTTCGTGCTGTGCTCGCGGCACATCCGGGACGCCGAACCGTGCCACTCGAGTGGTGCCACACCGCGAGCGCGGTCCCGGCAGTGCCGGTGATGACCGAAAACAATCCGCGACCCGCGGGTTCCCTGCCGTCGTCGGGTGGTTCCGCCACCCGCCTGAGCTCATTTCCCTTTGCGGGCCACCGGGATTTCCTTGTGCATCCCGGCTTCTCGCCGGGGCATGCGGATGGTGAGGATGCCGGCCTCGTACTCGGCCTTGATGTCGTCGGTGTTGCAGCTGGTCGGCAGCAGGAGGGTGCGGCTGAACGTGCCGTAGTAGAACTCGCTGTGACGCTCGGTGCGTTCTTCGTGCCTGCGTTCGGCGCTGATCTTGAGCTGGTTTCCTTCAACATTGATGTGGATGTCCTTGTCGGGGTCCACACCGGGCAGTTCGCAGCGCACCACGAATTCGCCCTTCTCGGCGTAGGTTTCCACCCGCATCGCGTGTCGTTCGCCGAAGGGCCATCCGGTTTCGAACATCTCGAGGATGTCGGGCAGGCCGAGGCTCGGACGAGGCAACAAGCTGGTCATGGTCTCCTCCCTGGGAAAGCTGGACGTCTCGAGCATCCGTCCGGTCAGGGGCGCGGACCAGGGCCGACCGGCCCCGTTCCCGCCGGACGTATCGCGGGTACCCCGGGTCGTGGTGCAGGAACCAGCTCGTGCTGGGGTGAGTGGTGATGGCAGCCAGGAACGTCCCGTCGCAGGAGACGATGAGGTCCGCGCTGGCCTTGGCCTGCCGGGCTCCTTCGGTGCACAACAGCCAGCCGTGGAAGTGGAAGCTGGCCGAGCGCACGGTGCATCTCTACCTCGACCGCTCCCGCCTGCTCGGGGTTCTCGATCCGTGCGGACGGGAGTTGGTGATCAGTTGCGGTGCTGCGCTGAACCACGCGCGGATCGCGTTCGCCGCCGAAGGCTGGCAGACCACGGTGCACCGGCTGCCCAACCCCGCGCAGCCGGACCACCTGGCGTCACTGGAGTTCGCCAGGCTGGACGAGGTGGACGAACATGTCGTGACGCTGGCGGCTGCCGCGGCTGCGCGCCGCTGCGACCGGAGGCCGTTCCTGACCGATCCGGTGCCGCGGGCGGTCCTTGTGCCGCTGCGGGAGGTCGCGCGGTTGGAGGGCTGCACGCTCACCTTCGCCGTGGGTGACCGGGAGCGCCGGGAGCTGGAGCTGGCGATCGAGCATGCGGGGTCGGAGCAACGCCAACGCCCGGAGTACCGGGAAGAGCTGGCCGCCTGGGCGGGACGGCACGCTTCCCCGGAGGGGGTGCCGGTGCGCAGCATCCCGGCCGAGCACCTGCGCGGCATGCCCGAGCGGGACTTCGCGTTGGTCGCAGAGGGGGAGCTGCCCGTGCCGATCCTGGACGACGGGGCAGTGCTGGCTGTGCTGTCGACCCGCGGCGACAGCTACGAGAGCTGGCTGGCGGCCGGCGAGGCGCTCAGCGCCGTCCTGCTCACCGCGACCGAGCACGGCTTGGCGACCTGTCCGCTGAGCCAGATCAGTGAGGGCGCGGCGTCGCGCAACCAGGTTCGGGAGGAAATCCTCGGTGGCACCGGGTTCCCGCAGCTGGCGATCCGCATCGGGTGGCCGGTGACGCACGAGTTCCCTGGTCCGCTCACCCCGCGCCGACCGGTGTCCGACGTCGTCGAACCCCTGTTCCCGCAGGACTGATCGGTCACAGCCGGGTTCGGGCGGCTTCGAGGAGGATCGTGCGCTCGGCCGTGGCCGCGGCTTGGCGCACGGCGGGCACGGCGTCGGGGTTGACCGAGATCGAGGTGATGCCCAGCCGGATGAGGTGTTCGGCGAAGGCCGGGCTGGCGGAGGGTGCCTGCCCGCACAGCGAGGAGGTGATCCCCGCGCGGCGGGCGGCTCCGACGATGTTGCCGATCACATCCAGCACCGCGGGGTCGGATTCGTCGAACAGCGGTGCGCACACCTCGGAGTCGCGGTCGACGCCGAGGACGAGTTGGGTGAGGTCGTTGCTGCCGATGGACACACCGTCGATGCCCAGCCGGGCGTACACGGGCAGCCAGTACTGCACCGAGGGGACCTCGGCCATGACCCAGCGGTGCAGATCGCGGTCGTCGCCCAGCCTGCTGCGGTCGATTTCGGCCAGGCACTGCTCGAGTTCCCAGCGGGTGCGCACGAACGGGATCATCAGGTGCAGGTTGGGGGTCTGCTCCCGGACGCGGGCGAGGGCTTCGAGTTCGAGGCGGAACAGCGACGGGTCGCGCACGTAGCGGTAGCACCCGCGGTAGCCGATCATCGGATTGTCCTCGACCGGTTCGAACTCCTCGCCGCCGGTGAGGTGGCGGAACTCGTTGCTGCGGAAGTCCGCCGCCCGGTAGATCACCGGCCGTGGTGCGAACGCGGCGGTGATCGTGGACACCGCCGCCACGATCGCGGTGATCGCCGCTTCCTGGCCGTCGCGGGCCACGACGCGGCCGGGGTGCTCGCCGCCAAGCGCGTCGGTGAGCACAAACTCGGCCCGCAGGAGCCCGACACCGTCGACGGGCAGGGCAGCCACCCGCTCGGCCTGGTCGGGCATGGCCAGATTGACGTAGATGCGGGTGGCCAACGGCTCCACCGCAGAATGCGGGGCGGCGGCAACCTGCGCCGGTCGGCGGGAGGTGTCGGCGGTTTCTTCGTCGACGGCAATACCTTCGACGACGGTGCCTTTCGAGCCGTCAACGGTGACCTGCATGCCGGTGCGCAGTGTCGTGGTGGCGGTGTGCGCACCCACCACGCACGGCAGGCCGAGTTCGCGGGCGACGATCGCGGCGTGGCAGGTCATGCCGCCGCTGTCGGTCACCAACGCGGTCGCCTTGCGGATCGCCGGCAGCCAGTCCGGCGCGGTCATCGGAGCGACCAGCACCTCACCCTGCTGCAACGCTCCCGCCTCGGTGGGGGACCGCATGACCCGTACCGCACCCGAGGCGGTGCCGAACGAGGCGCCGAACCCGGAGACCAGGACCGCGTTCGTCCGGGCGCGGTGGCCCAGCGCGGTGACCGGGCGGGACTGCACGAGCCACCAGGCGTCGTTCTCGATCGCCCACTCCACGTCCTGCGGGCTGCCGTAGTGCTGCTCGACCTGGACCAGCAGTTTCGTCAGGTCCGCGAGCTCGTTGTCGCTGAGCACGCGGTGAGCAACTTCGTCCGGCCCGACCGCGACGCGGGTCTGCGTTCCGCCGGTGTCTGGGATGATCTTGTGCGTTTTCCTGCCGACGTCGACGTGGATGACCTGGGCATTGGTCTTGCGGATGGTGTAGGTGTCGGGTTCCACCGCGCCGCTGACCACGGATTCGCCGAGCCCGTAGCTGGCCTCCACCAGTATCTCGTCCCGCGCGCCGGTAACCGGGTTGGTGGTGAAGGCGACGCCGGAGCGATCGGCGTCCACCATCTGCTGCACGATCACCGCCATCACCGGTGCCTCGCGCACGCCCTGCGCCGCCCGGTAGACGATCGCCCGCGGGCCGAACAGCGACGCCCAGCAGTCGATCACCCGTGCGACCAGGTCGTCGGCGCCGGTGACGTTGGTGAAGCTCTCGTTGACCCCGGCGAAGGAGAGCTCCGGCGCGTCCTCCGCGGTGGCCGACGAGCGCACCGCCACCCTCCGGTTGCCGTCCAACTGGGCGTAGGCCGCGAGCAGTTCCGCGCGCACCGCAGGCCGCATCCCCGCTCGGTGCACCCGCTCCCGCAGCCGCGCGCAGACTTCGGCGAGCCGGTCCGGGGCGTCGACGACCCGGGCGGCTTCGGCCAGTTCCCGGTCCAGTTCCACCCACGCACCGCCGTCGGCCATGCAGGTGCGGTAGGCGTTGGCGGTCAGTACGAAACCCGGCGGCACGGGCAGACCCGCCCGGGTCAGCTCACCCAGGTTCGCGCCCTTGCCGCCCGCGGTGGGCACATCCGCAAGCCCCAGCTCGGAGAACCACTTGGTCCAGGACATCGCGGCCTCAGCGGGAAGCGGTGTGCTCGGTGACCTTCAGGTGCGGCGGCAGATGCCGCTCGAGGTGCGTGTCCGGACCCGGGAAGAACAGGGTCACCCGGTCGTCGTCGATCCAGCGCACCAGATAGGGCGGCTCGCCGTCCGGGCCGTGTACTTCGATGATCTGTCCCTTGCGGCGGTGTCCGTCCAGGTGGACGGGCTCGGCGATGAGCCATTCGCCGACTTCTGCTCGCATGGCGTTTTCCTCTGAGGAGGTGACTGTCTTTCCAGTGTCGGCCGTGCGGGGCGGTGGTCGGAAGTGCCGAAGGACTCGGGTTGTGCCGGTGCGATGCGGTCGCGCGGTCGGGATGGGAAGGGTGCGCGGTCATCGGTGCCCGCCTCACGGACGAGCACACATCTGGAGCATCAAACGTGGAAACGCTCCGCGTCAGGAGGTTCGTAGCGCGTAGCGGCGCTCGGCGTAGGCCAGGTCGTCGCGCCACAGCCGGGCTGCGGCGCGCGCCATGACCGGACGCAACAACGGTGCGAAGGCCCGTGCCACGGCGAAGCCCGGCCTGGTGGAGTCCGCGACCACGGCCTCCACCACCGCTGTCCTCGGACGTCCGTCCCGGCCGGTGCCGAGTGGGGTGGCGTGCGTTTCGACGACGCTGCCGACACCTTCACCGGAGACGATCCGCATCACCACGGTCCGCGGCTCGGGGGCGGTGAACTCGGCGTGGACCGGGACGCCGAGGCGCCCGCCGACGCGGAACGTCACCGCGACCGTGAACCGGTCGTCGTCGGGCGGTACGTCGACCTTGCCCGGCGCGCCGAGCACCCGCAGCCGGGTGAAGGAGTAGGGGTGGAACCACGCGCCGTGCCACGGGTCCAGACGGTTGGCGACGACGTCGGCCGGTTCGCACACGCCCACCAGCGAGGCCACCGCATCCACGGCGGACTCCGCCGGTGGCCGGGTGGGGACGACCGGCTCTGGCAGCGGCTCCTCGCCGCCGACGGCGTCCAGCCGGACCCACGCGAGCACGCCGTCATCATGGCTGGGCACCGCGCGCCACCCGGAGCAGCCGCCCACGCCGATGCGGAGCCCGTGCCACCGGCACACGAGATCCCCGCCATCGACCGCGGCCCGTGCCAGCGGGGCGCCGAGGTGCGGGCACGCGCCGGGACCGACGACCAGGCGGCCCGCGGCGTCGCGCCAGGCCACCAGTTCCACCCCGGCGACCCGGAAACCGAGCGGCCGGTCGGCGCGCACGCTGCGGCTCGCGGCGAAGACGTACCAGTTCCCGGCGGCTCGTGCCTCCGCGCGTTTGAGCGCCGCGGCGATCACCTGGGGGTCGGCGTCCGGGTAGGTCGGTTCCTGGTGCTCCCACCGCGTCCGCGGCACCGGCTGCAGCGGCCAGTTCGCCGGCCACCTGCGCAGCAGACCTGACAACCTGCTCACCGCATGTCCTCCCTTCCCCGCTGCGCGAGTCGGCGCAGCGGCGCCAGACGGCCCCTGGTCGGCACCGACACGAGCTCGTGCCCCCGCACGCCGAACCGGGCGAGCAGACAGTTGGCCGCGTGCCACCCCGTGGTCGCGGCGCGTTCCATCAGCGCCACCGGCACGTCGATCCGGACTCCGTCCCCGGCGAGCACGAGCCCCGGGTGCGGGGTGCGCACCCGGGGGCGGCGGCGGAAGTCGCCGATACCGAACAGCGGGCAGTCCGCGCGCCACTGCACCGATTCCGCCACGACGCCCGCCTTCCGGGTCTCCGGGTAGAGCTGCTGCAGCCTGGCGATGAGGTGCCGGCGCAGCCGACCGATGTGCTCCGCGGTTCCCTCCGTGGGGAGGGCGTAGGCGTGCAGTTCGACGACCGAGCCCCCGCGCCGGGCGGCCCAGTCCTGGGCGTCGCGGTCGTAGCGGTCCAGCACGCTGATGTTGTCCAGCGGCGGCAGTCCACCCGCCGCCAGGAACGCCGGGCGGTGCGCGGCGACAGCCCGGTCGAGCCAGAGCCGCTGGACCAGAAACGGTGGCGCGGTGCGCAGCCCGCGCACCGACTCGGCCCACCCGGCGGGGGCGGCGAGCCCGGGCGAGTCGTGCACGAGCCGGCGCAGCCCTGCCACGTCCACAGCCAGCACGACGCCGTCGGCGTCGAGGACCCGCCCGCTGTCGAGCACAACCCGGAACCGGTCACCGGTGGGTTCGACGCCACGCGCGGTGGTGCCGAGGTGGACTCCGACGTCGAGCGCGGTGAGGTACTCCCGCAGCGGTGCCCACAGACTGCGGTCGAACCCGGCGTCGGGGACGTCGAACAGCAGTCCCTCATCGGACCCGAGGAAGTAGATGTGAAACATGGTGGCGAGCTCGGCGGCAGACATCTGCTCCGGCGGGGCGAAGAAGCTGCGGGAGAACACCTCCAGCGCGAGGTGCCGCGCGGCGTCGGGGAAGCGGATCCGCTCCAGGAACGTGTCGACCGCGACGTGGTCGAGCCGGTGGTAGATGCCGGGCACCGACACCGCGGCCAGCGGCGCGGCGGCACGCGGATCCAGCCGCAGCAGGTCGGCGAGCCGGAACGTGGGGCTGCGCAGGGCGAACAGCAGTGCGTTCCACGGCGGGGTGCGGGGCAGGCCGCGGAAGGTGTCCCGCCTGCCTGTGGCGTCGACCAGCGGGTAGTCGTCCAGGGCGACGAGGCGCTCCAGCTGCGGGTCGCCGCGCCGCAGCAGTGCGCGCAGGTTGTAGTACTGCCGGAAGAAGGCGTGGAAGCCGCGGCTCATGGCCACGCTGGTGCCGTCGGGCAGCCGTTCGATCCACCCCGCGACCCGCCCACCCAGCTGGTTGTCGCGCTCGACGACCCGCACGCCGACACCGCGTTCAGCCAGACCGGTGGCCGCGCACAGCCCGGCGATACCGCCGCCGACCACGACCACGTGGGGCCGCCGCCCCAGTGCCCGGGCATCCGCCACCCCGTCCGGGGCGCGGTGGCGGACGGCGCGGCGGTCGATGTCATGGCGCATCCGGCGGCTCCTGTCCACCGGGAGCGGTGCCGAGGAAGGTGTGCACCACGCCGCGCTGCCAACCGGTCATGGTCATGGCGCGCACGTCGGTGAATCCGCAGTCGGCGATCCGCCGCCGGAACCGGTCGACCCCGTCGAACGTCGCGACGCTGCGCCACAGGTGGCGGAACAGACCGGTCCGGCCGGTCGCCACCAGTCCGGCGGGGATGATGACGCTCCAGCACACCGCGGGCCACACCACCCTGGCCCGCAGCGAGTCGCGCACCGAGTACTCGTGCACCGCCAGCGTCCCGCCCGGCCGCAGCAGGTCTCGGAAGGCCCGCAACTGCTCGTCCGGATCGGCCAGGTTGCGGACCAGGTACGCCGCGAAGATGCCGTCGAACGGTTCGGTCTCCGCCAGGTCCTCGACGCGGGCGTGCACGAACCGCACGGACGTCGGCCACGGCTTGCGCCTGGCCTGCCGCAGCATGCACGCCGAGGCGTCCACGGCCACGATCTCGGCGGCCCCGGCCACCGCGAGCAGGGCGGCGGTCGACGCCCCGGTGCCGCATCCGGCGTCGAGCAGCCGCAGCCCCGCACCGCCCGCCGGCAGGCGCATACGGCGCACCGAGGTGCGCAGGTGCTCGTGGTAGCCGGGATTGGCGGCCACGAGCCGGTCGTAGGCCGCGGCCCCGGCGTCGAACGCGGCGGGGACCGCATCCCGGCGCAACCCCGTCCGGCCGAGCTTCACGGCACCACCTCGCCCTCGCGCCGCCGCAGGTGCTCCCACAGCAGCAGCACCGCGGTGATCAGCGCATAGCCGTGGAGGAAGTCCTCCACGGGGATGTCCCACCACGGGAACCGCAGCCCGCTGATGTGCTCCGGGCTGTACACCACGATGGGTGCGTGCAGCTTGGTCAGCCACCCGTCGACGGGAACCTGGAACGCGAGCACGATCGCCACCGAGAGCCAGTAGTCCGGCCGGGTGAGCAGGCCGGTGCGCAGGTACGCGCACTCCCACACCAGCACCGCGCACACCGACAGCAGCGCCGGCAGCGTGTAACCGAGTCCGATCACCGCAGTCTCCCCCCGGACGGCTGGCCGCTGCGGCGCAGCAGGGCTCGCACGCAGCCGTGGACGAGCAGGGCGCAGGCCGGGACGACCAGGAAGAACACCAGTTCCTCCAGCGGCACGCCGAACACCGGACGCAGGCCGGTGACGTAGCGCGGGTTGAACGTCCACACCCGCGCGGCGATCGCGATCGCGTCCCAGGCGAGGAACACCGCCGCGACCGGCAGCACCGCCCGGGCCAACCGGGCAGGGTTGCGGTAGACCCGGGCGCCGAGGAACTCCAGCGGGACGGTCACCAGCAGACACGCGGCCATCACCAGCAGGTACTGCCACTGCTCGGTCATGCTCCACCCCCAGTCGCATACGGCGGCGCACTCCCGCGCTGAGCCGGAAGCCGCAGACCGGCGGTACTCACCACGGCCGGTCGGACGCGTGCCGGCCGGCTGGGCGCGACCCAACCGCCGCGGCGGGCCCACAGCGCGCGAGCCAGGCCAGCACCGGCGACGCTCGCCCGCCGCCACCTGCCGACCACGGCACGTCGGGTGAACACGGCGAAATCCGCCGCTTCGATGCGGTCGAGAATCTCCTGGTACAGCACCGCCGCGGTGGCCACGCAGGGCCGGGACACCGGGTCCAGCATCGGGATGCCGGCCCGGGCGAACCGGTAGACGCGGCGGGTGATGGCGTGCTGCTCGGCCAACGCCTCCCGCACCCGCAGGTCGGTGCAGCCGCGCCACCGGCACCACTGGAGCAGGTCGCGGTCCACCCCGTGCGCGGCCAGTTCGTCGGCAGGCAGGTAGATCCGCCCGCGGTCGAGGTCCTCGGCCACGTCGCGCAGGAAGTTGGTCAGCTGGAACGCCTTGCCCAGCGCGCCGGCGTGCGGTGCGGCCACCTCGGCGGGCACGACGGTGTGCAGCACCGGGAGCACCTGCAAACCGATCACCTCGGCCGAGCCGCGGACGTAGCGGTCCAGCGCGGCCCGGTCGGGGTAGTCGGTGATCACCAGGTCCATGCGCATGGATCGCAGAAAGTCCTCGAACAGCTTCCGGTCGAGCCCGTGGCGCAGCGCGGTGTCGACCACGGCGGCCAGCACCGGCGCTTCGCTGCCGCCGTGGTCCAGCGCCGCGAACAGCTCCTGGGCGACCGCGTCCAGAGCCGCGGCCCGGTCCGCGTCGGACTCCCCGGGGCGGGCCACGTCGACGATGTCGTCAACCCACCGCGCGAACCCGTACAGCGCATGCACGGCGGGACGTTGGGCGCGGGCGAGCAGGCTGGTGGCGAGGAAGAAGGTCCGGCCGTGCCGGGCGTTGAGTTCCCGGCAGCGCGCGTAGGCCAGCCGCAGGTCCGGGTCGGTGATTCCCGCAGCGTCCAGTTCCGCCCGCATCACCGGCGCACCTCCGCGAGGCCGGCGGCACGCACTCCCCGCATCCGTCCCCCTCACCACGGCATCCGGCTGTGCCTGACTCGCCCCATGGGCCGCGCCCTCCCGGTGTTGATCCGGGCGGGCCCGGGGAGCCGCCGGCACCTGGCAGGCGCCGGTCAGCTCGACGATGCTCGTGGTCCTGCGGTGCCGCAAATCGCCGCCCGTCCCGCCAGTGCCGACGACGTGGCCGTCCCGTGGTGAGCAGGGCGGGGGTTCAGGCACCCAGGTCTGCGGGCAGGAGTTGTTCGGTCAGCGGCGCCGGACCCGGTCGTTTACGGTCGGGAGCGTCGAGCCAGGTGTTCGGCAGCGTTGCGCGCCCCGCAAGCCCCGGCAGTCACGGGAGCGGATCGTGCGCGCCGCGGTCGAACTGCTGGACGCCGAAGGTCGACCTCGCCATCGAGGCGGTCTTCGCCGAGATCGACTGCCCGGACGACGACACCGCGTCGTGGCGGGACATCGTGGCGCGGCAGGTGATCCATTCGCAACCCCGCCGACCGCACCGAGCTGCACCGCCAGGCACAGCTCTACCTCGAGGCACGCCGGCCTGTCCGCCCACGCGCAGCTGGAGGAGGAGGACTTCGACGGCCAGTTCCGACTCGGTCTGGCCACCATCCTGGACGGGATTCAGGCCCAGCTCACTGCTGGGCCTGGTTCGTGATCTCTCGGGCGGAGCGAACCGCGGCTATACAATACAGACCTGTACTGTATTGTAACCGGCATGAGCGCCGAGAACCGCGCGCCTGGTCGCCCGCGGAGCAGGGAAGCCGACAACGCCATCCTGGGCGCCGCGCTGGAGCTGCTGACCGAGCGAGGCGTCGAAGCGACCAGCATCGAGCAGGTGGCCCGGCGCGCCGGAGTCACCCGGGCCACCGTGTACCGGCGCTTCCCGGACAAGACCCGGCTGCTGCTCGCCACGATCGAGGCCGCCTACGGCGATCCCCCGCGAACGCCGGAGATCCGCGACGTCGAGCACCTGCTGGTCGGCTGGGCGTCCGTGCTCGCAAACCCGCGCCAGCGCCGCCTCCTGCGCCGCCTCTACGGCGCGATCGAGGACTACCCAGGACTCGCACGCGCCTACCGGGATCTGTTCGGCCGGGAACGGGACCAGACCCGCCGAAACGTCCTCGAGCAGGCCCGTGACCGCGGGCAGTTGCCCGAGGACGCCGACCTGGACGTCGTGCTGGACCTGCTCACCGGCGCGGTCTGGCAACACCTGGCAACCCGCCCGGACACCTGCACGCCCAGCGACGTCGAGCAGTTCCTGCGTGCCGTGCTCCACCAGGTCGGCTACCGCCCCGGTGCTCAACAACACCCCGCCGGCCAGGTCGGATACCTCTGAACGGGAGACGAGGAGCGAACACCATGTCAGCGAGCATCGAGGCGCAGCGGCGCACCCGGGCGTTCGCCCGTGTCATCGGTCCCTACATCGCCATTTTCGCCACCGTCTACGCGATCCGTCTGCCCGAACTGGTGGGTCTCATCAACGACCTGTTCGCCCGCCCCGTGTTGGTGTGGCTGCTCGGCGCCGTGATGCTCGGCGCGGGACTGGTCATCATCGGCGGGCACCGCAGCTGGCGCGGCCCGCTCGCGGTCACCGTGTCGCTGTTCGGCTGGTTCGTGGCCGTACGCGGTTTCCTTCTGATCGCAGCACCCGAGGCGATCCGCTCGGGTGTCGATGCCACCATGCTCTCACCGACCGCGACGACCCTGGCCCGCATCTTCTTCGTCGCCCTGGCCGCCGTCGGCCTACTGCTGACCTATTCGGGCTGGTTCACCAAACCCGCCACCCCGGAACAGGGCACCCTGCTGGGAGACCTGGGTGTCCGCCGCCGTCGCTGATCGGGTGGTTAGCTCGAGCTAACAGCACGTGTCAGGCGGTTGTGGTGCCGCTCACCCTGATCTAGCACGAGTTAAGAGCACCGGCTCAGTCCCCGCTGCGGGGCTGAGCCGTGGGGACCGCGCTGGCGCCACCGACCACAGCGAGTTTTCCCGTCATCGGCGAATCGAGATCCGCACGGTGCACAGCGCCTTTCGCGGCTTGCCGGAACCCGGAAAACAACTCGCTGTCGTTTTGGCGCTTCAGCGCCTTGCCTGCACATCTGCCGCAGCTCAGGCTGGTAGTGACGGTGCGTGGTTGTGCTGCGCGTCGTCGAGTCCGGGAGAGGTCGCGGCATGGACGCATGGGCCATCTGGTTGATCTTCGCGGTGGCGCTGGGCATCGCAGAGGTCTTCACGCTGACAGCCGCGCTGGGGATGTTGGGCATCGCCGCGTTGATCACGGCCGGATCGGCGGGCATCGGTCTTCCGCTACCCGCCCAGCTCGGCGTGTTCGCCGTCGCCTCCGTGATTGGTGTGCTGCTCGTGCGGCCTGCTGCCCGCAGGCACATGCTCCGGCCTGAACCGCAGCGCTTCGGTGTGGATGCGCTCATCGGCAGGTCCGCCTACGTCCTGCAGGAGGTGACCGGTCACAGCGGCCGGGTGCGGATCGACGGCGAGGAATGGACGGCGCGCCCCTACGACGACGCTGTGGTGATCCCTGTCGGCGCAACGGTCGACGTCATGCACATCAGTGGCAGCACCGCGATCGTCTACCCACGGGAGTGACCATGGAAATCTCAGCGGCGGTGATCGCGGTCGCACTGATCGCGCTGCTCGTCGTCGTCACCGTGCTCCGCGCGGTGCGCATCGTGCCGCAGGCGCGGGCCCGCAACGTCGAACGGCTTGGTCGCTACCAGCGCACGCTGCGACCCGGTCTCAACTTCGTCATCCCCTACATCGACCGCGTCTACCCGGCGATCGATCTTCGGGAGCAGGTTGTCTCGTTCCGCCCGCAGCCGGTCATCACCGAAGACAACCTGGTCGTCGAGATCGACACCGTGCTGTACTTCCAGGTCACCGACCCGCGTGCCGCGGCGTACGAGATCGCCAGCTACCTGCAGGCCGTCGAACAACTCACCGTCACCACACTGCGCAACGTCGTCGGGTCCATGGACCTGGAACGCACGCTGACCTCCCGCGACACCATCAACAGCCAGCTTCGAGGCGTGCTGGATGAGGCCACCGGCAAGTGGGGCCTGCGGGTCAACCGGGTGGAGATCAAGGCCGTCGACCCGCCGCAGACCATCAAGGACGCAATGGAGAAGCAGATGCGGGCCGAGCGGGACAAGCGGGCCGTGATTCTTTCCGCGGAAGGCCACCGCCAGTCGCAGATCCTCACCGCCGAGGGCGAGAAGCAGGCCGCCGTGCTGCGCGCCGAGGGCAACCGTTCCGCGGAGATCCTCAGAGCGGAGGGCCAGTCGCGAGCCATCGACCAGGTGTTCCAGGCCGTCCACCGCAACGATCCCGATCCCAAACTGCTCGCCTATCAGTACCTGCGGGTACTGCCACAGATCGCCCAGGGCGCCGGCAACACGTTCTGGGTGATCCCCAGTGAAGTCACCTCCGCCCTCCACGAGGTATCCCGAGCCTTCAGCGAATCGCTGCCCACCTCCACGGCCACCCGCGAGGACTCCACCGACGAAACAGCGGCACGAGCGTCCGAGGACGCGGCCCGCGCAGCCGAGGCCGCCGCGGAGGCCGTCGCTGATGCTGCCGAGACCGATACCATGCACATCGCAGCGCCGCGAACCGCGCCCGAGACCGTACCCGGGCGTGATGACCAACGATCGCATTCGACCAGCGACCAGCCCAGCTGTGGAGCGTGATTCGGCGTGCACCCCACCCGGACCGCAGGCTGGCATCGGCCGGTCAGAAAGGGGGATTGCCGCAGTGTGCCGCCACGGGGCGGCATGATCAGCCATCCTGGCGGGCGTCGAGAATTTCCTGGATCCGGATGGCGAACTCGGCCAAGCCCGCACTGAGCGCGGGATACTCCTCACTCCGGCTGCATGCCGCCACCAGGTGCTGCAGCTTCTGGGCTTCCGCACGAACCCACCCCGCCTGCTGCGTGCAATCCCCAACGCGCGCACGATCGAGCGCGTCCCGCAATGCGTTGGCTGACGCCAAGGCGAACATCAGCTCCTGCGACATCGTGACCTCCCTGGATATCGATTCGTGTTTTCCGGCGCGCTCGACCGGGTTGTGTTCTCGCCGGCTCAGGTGAGCGGGTGTCGACCTTTGGGCGGGGGTCGCTATTCCGGACGGCATTTCTTTTTCAGGTAGTGTTCGTCAATTGGGACCCGAGTCGCGGTTTCCCTCTTGCTGCTGCCCGCGAAGCGTCGGCGGCAAGTGATCGAATGACCGGCATCCGGGTGCAACGCCCGCTTGCCGGTCCGGATGGCTTCATTCTGCCTGGGTTCGCCGCCCGTATCTCCGGTGATACCTGGCGAACAACCGCGGCCTCACATTGCCGTTCCTCGGCAAACGTCGCACTGACAGCCGTCCCGGTGACCGCCCGAACGTTCTTGCGGCATTCATCTGGTTGATACGCCTGTGATTAGGTTGTACAGACGCCCGACGTGCAGCGCGTCGAGTGCAGAAACGGCCAAGCCCAAGCACACTCACCAACCGGCGGATCGGTGAACGAGGTGGGTGCAGCGGTCAACCTGCCGGCAGCTCATGCTGGGGCCAACCGAAGAACCTTGCGCCCAGCACTGCCGCGTGCAACGTCAAGCGCTGCGCAGGATTCGTGGGGGCATGTCCGGTGAGCGCCTTCACCCGGTCCAGCCGGTAGGTGACCGCACGGACCGACAGGTGCAGGCGTCGCGCGGTTTCGGTGACCACGCCGCCGGTGGCGAAGAATGCCTCCAGCGTCGCCAGCAGGGGTTCAGCGCCGCCGCGGGCGCGCGTGAGCGGGCCGAGCACCCCTCGCACCAGATCGACCATCGCGGGTTGGTCGCGGAAGAGCACGCGATAGACAAGCAACTCCTCGGCATAGATCACCGGGTCTTCCAAGTGCATCGTGGAGGCCATGGTGAGCGTGTCGCGCGCCTCCTCGTACGAGCGGGCGATACCGTACGAACCCGCGTACGGTCGACCGACCGCTACCCGCCAGGGCTTGCCGCGCGGCAAGCGGCTCAGCTCCGCATGCATCCGCTCGCCAAGGCGGCCAGTCCCCTGCGCGCCTGACGAAACCTTCCCGGCTGGGGCAGCATCAGCGGGCGCCAGCACGACCAGCACACCCTCCTTCGTAGCGACCAGCACATCGCGGTCGCCCAACCAATCCAGCATGACCTTTTCGAGAGAACTGGTCGCGGCCTCGGCATCGATCGACCGGCCGCAGGGAGCCGCCAGTGCCACCCGATGACTACGACTCAGATCAAGGCCGAACGGCTCTGCTCGCTCCACCAGCCCGCCGACATCGGCGTCCCCGCGCAACAGGTCATCGATCAATTCCCGGCGCAGTGTCTCCTCCCACCGAACCAGCTGGCGGCGAGCCTGCGTGTACCCCTCGGCCAGTGTCGCCACCGAGTCGGCCACCACGTGCAGCACCGCCTCGGCAGCCGCCCGCACCTCCTCGGGGTCGTCTGAGCGGACCACTTCCGGAAGTTGTCGCCACAGCCGCCAGGCCGCCGACAGGTAGAGCTCCACCGCGCTACCGGCCGAGATTCCCAGCTCGGCGGCCCGATGCCCGAGCGCGTCCACCACCTTGAGTTCCGAGCGCTTCGGGCGCCGCCCAGTGGCGGCAGCCTCTGCCAGCAGCGGGAGGTAATCACCGAGCAGCTCCACCGGCACACCGCCTGCGGCTTGGCTGGCGGCCTCCGCCACCGCTGTCAGCCACACCGTCGCCGTGTCGGTATCGGACGCCGTGCGTCCGCGCCCTCGGCCCGCTCTGCCGACCATTTCAGTCCCACCCTCCAGGACTGACCGTTGCCGCACAGAGCCCGCCCTCTGCGCTGTGCGGTGGGCGCTTTCGCTGATCACCACGCATCCTCAGGCGGACCGGCTTCGCCCCCGCGTGATTCGGCACCCCCACCATACGTCCGTCCTGCCTGCGCAGGCATCGTCGGACGAACACGTGCCGTACCCAGGCAACGAACCGCCGAGTTGTTGGCCGGGAGCAGCTCCGGTCAAGCCGGATGGCGGACGAGCACCCTGGGGAGTGCCAGGAAGTGCTGTTGATCTCGTCGACAACACGTTCGGTGCCCATATGCGTCATGGTGGAGGAGACGACACGGATGGGTCAGCTCGTCGCAAGCCGGAGATCCGGAGCGATTCCGGAACCACGACGCCATCACGAGAAACTCTCGCGGCGGCAGGAGCGCATCGGCAGTGTCGCGGCGCACCTGCCCGCCCTGCGGAGAGCTCTGGAACAGCAGCTCGCCTTCCGGCGCGAACAGCTCACCGAGCTCGAAGCCCGGACCACTGCACGGCATGCTCACCAGGAAGCCAGCGCATCAGCAGTTCGCGAGGTGAATGCCGTGGTGATGCGCGGCGCTCGGCGCGCGCTGGCAGACATCGAGGTGGCGTTGGCGAGGATGCGTGACGGCGTGTACGGCCTCTGCCGTGCATGCGGGTCTGACATACCGCTGCAGCTGCTCACCGCCATCCCCAAGACAACCCTGTGCCTGTCCTGCCAACGCACAACCAGCTGACCAACAAGGTGCAGAGAAACCGGATCGCGTGTGGTGCGTGGCGCCGGGTGCGGTGGGGCAGAGTCCCATCACACCCGGCGCCACGTGTCTGGCGCACACGTGTGGCTAGCGTTCGTTGACGGTCCGCTTCTCGTGCTGTGCGGTGCGCGACTCGTCGTGCTCCCAGAAGTCGGCGCCGCGGATGTGCAACGCCTTCGGGTCGAAACTCGGATCGAGTCCCTGCTTGCGCTGGTTCTCGTAGTCGCGCAGGATCTTGGCGACCATCGGGAAGAGCAGGGCGAGGCAGGCGAGGTTGATCCACGCGAGGAGCCCGAGCCCGATGTCGCCCACGGCCCAGATCAGCTCGGCGTTCACGACCGAGCCGATGAAGACGATGGCGAGGGTGCCCAGCTTGAGCACCAGCTGTGCACGCGGTCCTCGTTTGCCGTCCAGGAGGAACAGCAGGTTCGAGTTGGCGACGTAGAAGTAGAGCAGCAGGCAGGTGAAGCCGAACAGCAGCACCGCCACGGCGACGAACCCGGCGCCCCACCCGGGAACGAGGGTGTCGATCGCGGCCTGCACCCAGTTGGGGCCGGCCTCGACCCCGGGCAGGTTGTGGACGAGGAAACCGCCGGATCCGTCCGAGACATTGAACTTTCCGGAGACGACCATCATCAGCCCGGTGGCCATGCAGATGAGCAGCACGTCGATGTAGATGCTGAAAGTCTGGACCAGGCCCTGCTTTCCGGGGTGCGAGGTGCGGGCGGCAGCTGCCGCGAACGTGGCCTCGCCGAGGCCGTTGGCCGAAGCGAAGACGGCTCGGCGCACACCCCAGGCGACGGCGGCACCGACGATGCCGCCCAGCATCGGCTCGATGCCGAAGGCGGATCGCACGATCAGCAGGATCGCGTCGGGCACGCGCTCGATGTTCGCGACGATGACGCCGAGTGCCAGGAGCAGGTAGCCGATCGCGAGCACGGGGACCAGGGTCTGCGTGACCTTGACGATGCGTGTGGTGCCGCCGAAGATCACCGCCGCGATCAGCCCGGTCACGAGGACCGCGGGAACCCACTTCGGCAGACCGAACGCCACCTGTGCGCTCGCTGCGATGGTGCTGACCTGGAAGCCGGGGAAGACGAAGCCGTAGCCGACCATGCCGAGCACGGCCACGAGGCCGGCCACCAGGGGAAGGCGCAGGCCGTGCTTGATGTAGTACGGCATGCCACCGATGTCCTCATTGGCTTTCTTGCGGTCTTCGTCGTCCACCTGACGCTTGAACGTCTGCGCGAGGGTGGCTTCGGCGTACCCGACGGTGCATCCGACGATGCCGGTGGCGGCCATCCAGAACAGCGCTCCCGGTCCGCCGGCGGCGATGGCGGTGGCGACACCGGCGATGCTGCCAACGCCGACCCGGCTGGCCAGGGCGAGGACCAGCGCCTGGAAGGACGAGAGGCCGCCCTCCTCGTCGTTGGTCTCCCGCAACTGCCGGATCATGTCCGGAATCCGGCGGAACTGGACTCCTCTGGTCGCGATCGTGTAGGCGATCCCGAGTCCGAGCACCACGTAGGCCATCGGTGCCCAGATCGCGTCGGAGACGTTCGACAGAAGCTCCGTCAGGTCGTTCATCGGGCCACCTCCGGCACGAGCCGGGACAGCGCGTGCCTGATGCGCTCGACCGCGTCGGCGGACAGGGCGCTGGTCGGACGACGCAGCACTCCCGCGGGCTCGCCCTGCAGGTCGAGCCCGGCCTTGACGGCGGCGACGAACGGCACCGAGATCATCGCGTCGATCACCGGGTACAGGTCCTTCCATCGGGACAGGGCCCCGGAAAGGTCGCCCTCGGCGATGAGGCGGCTGACCGCGACGATCTCGTGCGGAACGACGTTCGCCGCACCCGCCATCACGCCCGCGGCACCTTCGACGAGCGCGCTGTAGATGTAGGCGTCCCAGCCGATGAACGTCCCGATCACGTCGTTGTGGTGGTGGATGAGCTGCAGCGCCTGCTCCCAGTTCGCGCTGGAGTCCTTGATGTACCGGACGTTCTCGACTTCCTCGGCGAGGGAGCGCACGGTGTCGGGGTCGAGGTTGACGCCGGTCACGGCCGGAATGTTGTAGAGCATGATGGGCAGGTCGACCGCCCCGGCGACGTCCTTGATGTAGGCGACGGTCTCCGGGACCGACAGCGGCTCGTAGTACGGCGTCACCAGCATGAGGACGCTTGCACCCGAGCGCTGGGCCGCGCGGGACAGGCGGATGGCCTCGCGCGTCGACGTCGCGCCGGTCTGGGCGATCACCGGTACGCGGCCGTCCGTCTGCTCGATGACGGTGTCGATGAGGCGGAGCCGCTCTTCCGAGGACAACGCGCCGACCTCGCCGGTGGATCCGGCGGCGACGACGCCGTTGACCCCGGCGTGGATGGAGCGGTCGACCACGCGCCGCAGCGCGACCTCGTCGATCTCCTCGTGCCGATCGAAGGGAGTGGTCAGGGCGGTGAGCACACCGTTGAGCTGGTTGGTCATGCGGAGGTCCTCGTTTCGGTGTTGGGGGCGGAAACGGGCTGGTGGCGGGTAGGGAGCGGGACCGCCGCAGCGACGCCTCCCGCTGCCTGCCGTTGGCTGGCGAGGACGCTGGCCGCTTCCTGGGCGGCGGAGAAACCCGAGGTGATCGCGCTCTCGGTGTAGAGAGTTCCGAGGTAGTCGCCGGCGAGGAACACACGTCCTGCGCCGCGCTGCAGGATGGGCTGGAGTTTCGCCCGGCCGGGGAAGGCGTACGGCGAGGCGATCTCCCACCGCTCGGCCTCGGCCTCGACGACCGTGTCGGCGAATCCGGGGTAGCCGAGCACCTGCTCCAGGTCGGACAGGTGGGTGTTCACGACCTCCTCGTCGCTCTTGTCGAGCAGCGCGCGCCCGAGGCTGGCGGGCGAGAAGGTCATGAAGCTGCCGCCGGGCCGGCGAACGGACTCGGAGCCACGGACGATGCTCGCCTGGTTCAGCGCGATCGCGAAGGAGCGCTTGGGAGCGGCGATCGCGTAGACGTCGTCCCATGGTCGAGCCGAGGTCTCGTCGGTCAGGAAGGCCGAGCTGACATGCGGGCCGTACCTGATCTGGCGGAGCGCGTCGCGCAGTTCGGACGGCAGATCCACGCCGATCCGGTGCGTGACGTCGGCGGTCGTCGCCAGGACGGCGGTGCGCGCCTCAACCTCGTGGTCCACGCCGTCCTGCCGGTACCGCACGACGACGGAATCCTTCTTGCGCACCACCTCCAGCGCCTCGGCACCGAGCCGCACGCGATCGCCGAGGGCGGCCGCGATCGACTCCGTCAGGGTCGAAGGACCGCCGACGATCCCGCGGCTGAGGCCCTGGCCGAAGCCGAGGACGAGGCTGAAGTACCCGATGCCCGCCCCGGCCGAGATCTGGTCCATGTCACCGGCCGACCGCGTGACGGTGGTTTCGAACAGCGCGGCAGCGTCCTCGGGCAGGTCGCCGATGAGCTCGGCGAAGGACCGCTCGTTGGCGAAGTTGTAGATGCGTTGCTGGCGCATGGCGCCGGATTCGCCCGGGCGTTTGCGCACCACACCGGCGTACCTGGCCACGCCGGCCACGACCTTCATCCCGGCGCGCAGGGTCGCGATCCGCGACGAGAGCGACATGGGAACGCGCAGCGGGTACGTCGCGATGTGCCCCTTGCGCAGGAACTTGCCGTTCATCGACAGAGCCTGCAGTGAGCCCGGGATTTCGACGGCGGTCACGCCGACTTCGTTGAGCAGCGCGTCGGTCGACGAGCCCGGGCCGGCGAAGACGTGCCCGCCCCAGTTGAGCCAGTAGTCCCCTCGGCGCTCGGAGCGGATCCGCCCGCCCACGCGGGTGGCGGACTCAAGAACGAGGGTGTCCCAGTGACGCAGGCGCCAGGCGGCAGAGAGCCCGGCGAGCCCGGCACCGACGACAACGGCGTCTTTCATGTGTGAATCCTTCGAGTGAACTGAGTTCTGGGGCGTGCTGCGCCACCGATGGCAGCGGCGCCGTCGCCCGGCGCTGCGGGTCCGCAGCGGTGCGAGGCGAGCCTTCCGGGCGGACGACGCGTCGGTCCGCCCGAGGCCGGGGCTGCGAGAAGAGTGCGTCCGAATCCGTGTTCCACCGAGTGGTTCTCTCCGTTGGGTTCCTCAGTTGCGCACCCCGGACCGGGCCGGTCAGGGATGCGTGCCGGTCCGCTGGATCCGACACAGATCGACCACGTCGCAGCGCACGGGGGGACGAGCTCGCGGCCGGATGACCGGGGATTTCCGTGCGCCGGATCTGGCGTGGTGCTGGTCACCATAAAATGTGATCTGTGATCACACAAGACCCTGGTTGAATCCGAGGTGAACGTACGGGTGCCTCACGCGGTCAGTGAGCGGAGCCGGACTCGCTCAGAGCCTGTTCGATGCGCCGGGTGGCCGCGTCGATCGAGGCGGCGGTGACGCGCACCGCAGCCTCGGCATCGCCGCTCTTCACGGCGTCGAGCAGCTGCTCCTGGTAGACGAGCAGCAACGATGAGTCACCGGATTCGAACTCCCGCCGCACGCCCACGATCTTGTAGGACCGGCACCGCTGCCACAGCGTGTGGATCATCTCGACGAGCACCGAGTTGTCGGACGCCGTGTAGATCGTCGTGAGGAAGTCCTCGTCCCGCGCGAGGTAGTCGACGGCGTGCTGCGCGGCGACGGCGGCGGCCATCGCGTCGTACGCGGCCTCCATCTGCTCCACGTCGGAGCGGGTCAGCCGGGTGGTGCCGAGCTCCGTCGCCTGGATCTCAAGGGTGCGGCGCACGGAGTACAGGTCGAGCAACTCCTTGTACGTGAACCCCTTGACCACGGCACCGCGGTACGGCAGCGCCTCCGCGAGGCCGATCTCCTCCAGCCGCCTGATGGCTTCCCGCACCGGCATGACGCTCGTACCGAGTTCGTCGGCCAGCTCCCGGATCCGTAGGCGGTGCCCGGCTGGCAACTCGCCGCTGATGATGGCGGTCCGGATCGTCTCGAACACCTGGTCACCCACACGACTGTTGGGGACGAGTCTCGGGAGGGCCATGCTTGGAGTGTATCGACCGAGGGTGGTGCTCCTGCCGCACGAGTTCGGGCACATCGGGCAGGTCACGCGTGCGCAGCGAGGCCGTTCCGGCTGGGCCTGCTCCGCGCCGGCTTGCACCAACCGTTGGCGAGTGCTTCGCACACGAGTTGGGCGACCGTGTGGCGTCGCGTTCTGATCGACATTCCCCCGCAGCTCGTCGGGGCTCTTTGCCCGTGTTGAGTCAGTAATCTGCCCAGATTCCGATGACGAAGGATAGTCGCGGCTGCGAGTGACGCATGAGCGTGGGACGTTCGCTGTCGGGAAGGAGCGCCGCATCGCGAAGACAGCTGGCCCTGAACCGAATCGCAGCGTTATTTATGACTCAGCTAACGATCCTGCCTGGTTGCGATACATGGTCGTTGTCGACAAACGGGCGCGTTCGCATACTTCGTCGCTACCGGAGGTCGCAGGCTGGCGCCCACAAGGCACCCGCGCCCCCACGACAACCACATCCCCTCGACGACGTTCCAGCAGTGGGCCCGATCCTGCGACGCGGAACCCGCTGAGCAGGGCGAACGCGCGCAGAAACTGGTCGGTTGCGGCCAAGGCGTATGTGCAGTGCGGCCCCAGGTTTCGGCTGCGCGCTGACGCATCTCAGGACATCCGCTGAAACACGAATCGTGTCGTGCGACAACGCAACGGAGGTAGTGCTTCATGCCCGCTTCAGCCGACTTCGGCACGGCCGAGGTTCGCCGCGCACCGGACGCGCCACCACTGGTCAAGGCGGACGACCTTCCGCCTGCCCGGCACTTCATCGGCGGCGAGTTCGTCGAGGCGATGTCCGAAAGCTGCACCGACGTGGTCGATCCATGCTCGGAGGAGATCCTGGTCCAGATCCCCGAAGGCACGGCCGAGGACGTCGACCGAGCCGTCGCCTCCGCCGCCGCGGCCAAGGACGACTGGGCGCGGCTGGTCCCCAAGGCCCGTTCGGAGTTGTTGCACGCGATCGCGGACAGGCTGGCCGAACACACCGAGCTGCTGGTCGCGCTCGAATCGGCGAACACGGGTAAGCCGATCCGCGTCGCGCAGGACGACATCGCCGGCACCATCGACACCTTCCGCTTCATGGCCGGGGCGTTGCGCGCGACGACCTCCCTGGCCGCCGGTGACTACATCGAGAACCACTTGTCGCTCATCCGCCGCGAACCGATCGGCCTGGTCGGGGTGGTGACACCGTGGAACTACCCGCTGCTGATGGCCGCGTGGAAGATCGCTCCGATCCTCGCGGCGGGGAACACACTGGTGATCAAGCCATCCGAGCAGACACCGCTGACCACATTGAAGTTCGCCGAACTCGTCGGCGATCTGGTGCCGTCCGGGGTGCTCAACGTGGTCACCGGACTGGGCCCCGCCGTCGGTGCGCGCCTCGCCGAACACCCCGATGTGGACATGGTCGCGCTGACCGGGTCGGTCAACAGCGGTCGTGCCGTCGCCCGAACCGCCGCCGAGACCCTCAAGCGGGTGCACCTGGAGCTCGGCGGAAAGGCCCCGGTGGTGGTCTTCCCCGACGCCGACCTCGCCGCCGTGGCGTCGACGTTGCGCGTTGCCGGTTACTGGAATTCCGGTCAGGAATGCGGGGCGGCCTGCCGAGTGCTCGTGCACGAATCAGTCGCCGGGGAGTTCGTCGAGCGCCTCGTCGACGAAGTGCGCGGGCTCGTGGTGGGAGAGCCGCTGGCCGGGGAAGACGTCGAGATCGGGCCGTTGGTGTCGAAGGCGCATTTCGACCGCGTGCGGGCGTATCTGGAGCGCGCCAGGAACGAGGGCGCACGCGCGGCCGTGGGTGGCGAGGCGCTCGGCGGGCCCGGTTACTTCGTGGCGCCGACGGTGCTGGTGGGTGTCCGCGAGGGCGCGGAGATCAGCCGCGAGGAGGTCTTCGGCCCCGTCGTCACGGTCGAGACGTTCCGGGATGAGGACGAAGCTGTCCGTCGCGCCAACGAGGTGCCCTTCGGTTTGTCGGCCTCTGTGTGGACCGAGAACGGGCGCCGTTCCCACGACATGGCGGCCCGCCTGGACGCGGGAACGGTGTGGGTGAATGCGCACCTGGTGCTCGCCAACGAGGTCCCGTGGGGCGGTTTCAAGGGCTCCGGATACGGCCGGGACCTGTCGATCTACGCCCTCGACGACTACTCCCGCACCAAGCACGTGATGCACAACCACGGCAGATGAGTCTGCCGGGAGTCCGAGGCCGGTGGGCGGGGGCGATCAGCGTCGCTCCCTCGCCCACCGGCCTCTGGCGCACGTTGCCCGCGGTGCGCACGACCGACAGCACCCGACCGGGGCCTCACCGGCCCGATGGACCTTGGTGCTGATGTGCCCGACGATGCTCGAATCCACCAGCCGGCGGATCTCGGGTAGGGTGCCCGCGATCATGTCGTCGTCGCCGACGCTGATTCCCCTTCTATCGCAGGAGCTTTGGTTGCTTGCGAGCCAGGCCGGGGCGAGCATGGACAGGGTGATGTGGGCATACCACGCCCGCCAGCTCCGAGCCTGGTGGTGATCAAGCTCGGCTTCGTTTTCGCTTGTTATCAGCATTTCGATCTGCTTCCGGTGATCCAGGCCAGGTCCACCAAGGTGGCTTGGCGAGGGCCTTGGCAGACGTGGTAGGCGATCTCGCTGGGATTGCTGATCGAGCGGCGTGCCGGCAGCCAGTGACGCCGGCAGGAGCGAGAGTCGAGGCGGATTCGAATTTCCTGCCTCGTCGTAGTCGCGGGGATCGTGCACCTCGGCGGATCGTGCTCGCCTGTGAACAGGAACCCACCAACACCGCTGTGGCCGAACGACTCGGGGTTTCCCGATACACGGTCAGCAAATGGCCTTCCCGGTTCCTGTCCGATGGCCTGGATGGACTGTATGAGCGGCCGAGGCCCGGACGGCCGTCGGCGATCTGCGACGACACCGTCGCCCAGATCCTCGTTCGCTTGCTTGATCGACCCTCCAACGGACGAGCTTGGTCAACCCGCTCCATGGCGACCGAGGTCGGACTCAGTCAAACGACCGTGAGCCGCATCTGGCGTGCTCATCGTCTCCAGTCGTGGCCGGATAGTTCGCCGTTACCAGGTCGCCGGACAACGTTGGTCCAAGCCGAGATCCGCGACATCGTTGGACTGTTCCTCGCTCCGCCACTACGGATCCTCGCCGTTGCCGTCGACAGTCACGGGATGACCCGGTCGGAACGGGAGAGCACACCAGCCACACCAACCTGGCCGGCGGACCGGCGTTCCACCGAAGCCAGGAACATTCTCGCTGCCGCGAACGCGTTTGCGTTACTCCGCAGCAAGAGCGCCGCACACGAGGTGTCCCGAACACACGCGGCACTGTGCACGTTCCTGGAGACACTCAACAGCAACGTGGCCGAGAGCCTGGGAGTTCGTCTGCTCGTCGACAGTCGGCCGGGTACCGCGGTACCCGAGGCAATTGACGCCTGGGTGCGGCGGTATCCCCGGTTCCAGCAGGATTACGTACCCGCCATCTCGTCATGGATCGATGAGGTCGAGCTTCTTCTGGCGGGCAATCCGCTGTGCGACAACGAGGGCATGCCCGGTTTCACGTCCTCGTTGTCGGCTCTCCGCGATGACATCCGGTCCTGGTGCGACGGCTGGACACCGCACGCGAGCCCGTTCTCGTGGGTCGGGCGAACCAGCTCCGGCTGTCACGGCCTTGCCAGGAACCGGGAACGTGACAAGGACTCACGCGCAGGACAGCTCGGCTCCGCGGGCCATGACTTCGCTGCCGAAACCACGGACAGGAATCCCGGTACGCCACGCATCACTGACCGCGTCGTCCAACTCGTGCGGGAAGCCCTCGCCGCCGGCCAGTTCCACCACGGTCAACGCGTCACGGAGGCACTCCTGGCGGAGCGGCTCGGAGTCTCCCGCGGTCCCGTCCGGGAGGCGCTTCGAGTACTCACCGAGGAAGGAATGCTGGAGCGCCGTCGCAACCGTGGCGCAGTCGTTCCCCGGATCAACACCATCACCATCCTCGACCTCTACGCTGCCCGGGCCATGCTCGGCACATTGCTCATGCGCCGGGCCGCCATGCTGCGCCGATCCGAGCTCAGGCCCGTTTAGGCCGCTCTGGACGATGTCCATGCTGTCGCCCGCGGCGGTGAACATGCCCGTATCGCAGACGCCGACCTGCGTTTCCAAGACGCGATCGCGCAAGCAGCGAACATGTCGCAGACCGGCCTGATGTTCCAGCGGCTCACCATGAGGCTGCGGATGTTCATCGCGATTCTGCACCTGGACTACGGCGGTGCGGCAGTCGATCTCATCGCGCGCGCGAACGCTGGGATCTTCGAAGCGATCCGCAACGGTGACGGTGACGATGCAGCACGACGCTGGCGAGTCAAGGTCGAACGCAGCGTTCGCTACATGGCCGCCCGACTACCCGATGATCACTTCGATCCCGACCTCTGGGGCACCATCGCCGGTCGAGCCGCCCCTGAACCCGGCGATCCACGCATGAACTGTGCTGCGGAACAGCACGGGGACGACCGCCCAAGGAATATCCCCTGAACAGCGCTCGCTGACACAGCGTGCGTATTCCAGAAATTACGGTGTCCGCAGACCCTGGAGTGATGGTAAGGAAGTCCTCCAGCCCTACGGACGACCATGTTTCGCGTAGCCGGTAAGCAGTGCCCACCCCGCCGAGGTGCTGCGCCGGGCGACGAGAGATCTGGCCGTCGTCGCCCGGAGCCCGACGAGGGGGCGATGTTTGTTCTTCACTCATCCAGGACACAAACGCTCTTGCTGGATTAGTCAAGCCCGCGAACGATGTGCGACTCGTCGTCGTGCTCGCCTTCGTCCTTGCTGCGGCTCGCGATGTCGTGCTGGTTCACGGTGGTGGTCCTCCTCTCCATGATTCTCGTCGTTTTCCGAAAGGGCCGGCGTTTGGTGGGATGGAGCCGTTCCGGAAATCGGGTGCGGGCTCAGGTCGGGTCGGACACGGACCACGCCGTCGGCAGACATGGTGTGCGCTGGTGGCGGCACGGCGCTGTGGGATCCGGTCACGGTCGTCGTTGCCAGGCAGGCAGGACGTGCGGCGGTGGGTGTCAGCCGCCGATCAACGAGCGGAGGAAGAACAGGAGGTTTGCTGGGCGCTCGGCCATCCGCCGCATCAGGTAGGGATACCACTGGCTGCCGAACGGGACGTAGACGCGAACCCGGTAGCCCTCGGCGGCCAGTTGTTCCTGGAGGTTGCGGCGCACTCCGTAAAGCATCTGGAATTCGAAGTCGCGGCGGTCGAGCCCCAGCTGGTTTGCCACCGCTTTGACGTGGTCGATGCAGGTGCTGTCGTGGGTGCCGAACGCGGGATCGGGCAGATGACGCAGAACCCAGTCGGTGAGGTGCAGGTACTGGGCGGTCACCTCGTCGGCGTTGCAGATGGCTGTGTCGAGGTTCTCCCGGTAGGCGCCCTTCACCAGTCGGATGCGGGGTTTGACCTCGGTGAAGGAAATCAGGTTCTCCTGACAGCGGCGCAGGGCCGCCTGCTGGGCGATCCGGGTGTGCGGGAACGACGGGAGGAATGTCCGGTAGGTCGCCAGCGTCTGCGGCCCGACCGAGCTGTGCTCCATGTCCACTTCGACCGTGACACCGCACTGGTCGGCGACTGCGAGCATTCGTTTCAGGTGGCCAGCGCACACGCTCTGGTCGAGAGCCACGCCGAGCTGTGAGAGTTTGACCGAAACGGTCGCTCCGGGTGCTTTCTCCGCGATGGCGTGAATGGTGTCCACGTAGGCGTCGGTCGCTGCGGCGGACTCCTCCAACTCACTCACGGTCTCGCCGAGCAGGTCGAGGCTGACATCGATGCCCTTGGCGTTGAGTTTCCGGGCCACGGTGATGGCCTCGTCCAACGTGGTCCCGGCGACGTAGCGGGAGACGAGCCCCTTCGTGAGCGGATTGCGGCTTACCCGTTCCTCGAGCGCCTTGTTCTCCGCGGCCAGGAGCAGCAGTTTTCTGATCATGTTCTTCCTCGTGTGTCGCGAGCGCGGTGTGTGGCGCGTGTGAGACGAAGGGGAGGACCGACGCTGTTCAGCGTGATATCGGCGTCGTTGCGTCCATCCGTTGAGTTCACACCGTAAAATGCGAACGCATATTACACAATGTTTCGGATGAAGTCGATATTTCTTAAACGAGGCGCTCCTGACCGAGCTCTACGCCGCTGGGGGAAATGTTGTCATGCTCGACGTTATCCAGGGTCTGTGGGAACGTTTCGGCAGTGAGCCGGGTGACGTGGATTCCGCGCGGTCGGCGGGGTCGGCGTTGACGCTCCGCCGACCGCGCGGAGGCTCATTCCTGTGGTGACGCCAGCGAGGCTGGCCGCCGGTGATCACCCCATGTACGGGTAGGTCCAGTCCAGGTCGGGAGCCATGTTCTCCTTGATGAACCGGCCGCTGACCCAGCGCTGCAGGGCGAGCACCGAGCCGGTCTTGTCGTTGGTGCCCGACCCGCGGCCGCCACCGAAGGACTGCTGGCCCATGGTGGCACCGGTGGGCTTGTCGTTGATGTAGGTCATTCCGGCGGTGTCGCGCAGCCGGTCCAGCGCGGTGATGATCGCGCTGCGGTCGTTGGCGAACACCGAGCAGCTCAGTGCGTACTGGCTGGTGCCGTCGACCAGGTCGAGGGTGCGCTCCCAGTCGGCGTCGTCGTAGACGTAAACGGCCAGCAGCGGCCCGAAGAACTCCTCGGACATGGTGAACGCCGTCGGGTCGTCGGTCCGGACGATCGTCGGGTCGACGAACCAGCCGCGCTCGGTGGAGGTGGTCCCGCCGACAAGGATCTGGTGGGCGGGGTCGGCCTTGGCTCGGTCGATCACGCCCTGCAGGCGGTCCACCGCGTTGCGGTCGATCACCGCTCCGACGAACGTCCTGTGGTCGACGACGTCGCCGACCTGCAGGCCCGCGCTGGTCTCCAGCAGCGGTGCCTCCAGTTCCTTCCACAGGCTGCGGGGGATGTAGGTGCGGGAGGCCGCGGTGCACTTCTGGCCCTGGTACTCGAACGCGCCGCGGACCAGGGCGACCAGCAGCGCCTGCGGGTCGGCGCTGGGGTGCGCCACGACGGCGTTCTTGCCGCCGGTCTCACCGACCAGTCGCGGGTAGGCGCGGTAGTGGTGGATGTTCTGCGCCGTGCTCTGCCAGATGTTGCGGAACACGGTCGTGGAACCGGTGAAGCTGATCCCGGCGAGGTGCTCGCTGGCTTGGGCGGTGGCGGTGACCAGGCCGCCGTCGCCGTGCACGAGGTTGATCACGCCGGGCGGGAGGCCGGCCTCCTCGAACACGCGCATGACGACTTCGCTGCTCAGCGCGGACTTCTCCGAGGGTTTCCAGACCACGACGTTGCCCATCAGCGCCGGGGTGGCGGGCAGGTTGCCGGCGATGGCGGTGAAGTTGAACGGGGTGAGGGCGAGCACGAAGCCCTCCAGCGGGCGGTGGTCCATGGTGTTGTGCACCCCGGTCACCGAGAACGGCTGGGTCTGGTAGATCTGCGAGGCCAGCTTGACGTTGTAGCGGAAGAAGTCCACCAGCTCGTTGATGTCGATTTCGGCCTGGTGGAACGTTTTGGACTGGCCGAGCATCGTCGTGGCCAGCAGCTCGTCGCGGTATTTGCCGTTGGCCAGCTCAGCTGCCCGCAGGAAGACTGCGGCGCGGTCCCACCACGCCATGCGCGACCAGTCGTGCCGGGCTGCCAAGGCGGCGTCGATCGCCGCGTTGACCTGTTCGGCACGGGCGACCGGGAACCGGCCGAGGTGCAGAGTGCGGTCGTGCGGCGCTACGACGTCAGCGGTCTCGCCCAGCTCGAAACGCTCACCGGCGATCACGTTCGGCAGGTCGCGAACCCGGCTGCGGACCCGGTTGACCTCCTCGAGCAGCCGGACGGCCTCGGGCGACCCGGGTGCGTAGTCCCGTGGCTGCTCGTTGACCGGCTCTGGGACACCGGGGTTGCCCGCCACGCTGACACCGGTCGAAGTCATATGCGCCTCCTGGAGGCTCTCGACGGAAAGACATCCGACTGAAGTTGTTCTAAAATTTCAGACCTAAGGGTAGGTATACTGCGTCGCGTGGGTCAACACCTCGAAGCGAGCAACACCGCCACTGCAGTCCAGATGAGTCCAACCCGGTCCGAGGCTGTCGACCGCCCAGTGCGGAAGGTCGACCGTGCCTACGAGCAGTTGCGCGACGACCTCATCGCACTGCGCATCGAGCCGGGCGAGCCGTTGGATGAGAAGAGGCTGAGCGCGTCGTTGGGGGTCGGCCTGACCCCGGTGCGCGACGCGATCAAACGGCTGACACTCGAGCGGCTCGTGGTGACCTACCCGCGCCGGGGTACGTTCGCCGCTGAGATCTCGGTCAGTGACGAGCTGTGGTTGACCGAGATCCGCGAGGACCTCGAGGGGCTGGCCGCAGCGCTGGCCGCGGTGCGGGCGACGGCCGCGGAGCGGGAAGAGCTGTCACGGCTGGCCGACCTGGTCGACTCCCACCCGTCCGCGGGCCACGGCTCGACCTCCTACATCGAGGTTGACGCCGCGATCCACCGGGCGATCTACGCAGCGGCGCACAACCCGTTTCTCGAAACCAGCCTGAACCAGTACGCCAACCTCGCCATGCGGATCTGGCACTACGGACTCCGGCGGGTCGCCCAGCAACCGGCGGCCGGCTGCGACCAGGCGGAGGTGGTCGAGGCGATTGTCCGCGGCGACGCCGATGCCGCCCGCGAGAGCGCTCGAGCGCACCTGCGAGACTTCTCCAACAGCGTCCGAGCACTGCTGACCCGCTGAACCGCGCGCCGGCCCGCGATCCGGGCCGGCACCTCCCGAACAGACCGACCGACCGTCGGTGGCCCTGCTCCGCGCGAACTGCCCAACCGTCAACAGGACAGGACACGCCCGTGACCGCCAACCCGTCGGACATCCCCGAACCGCCCCGTGGCCAGCGAATTCTGATCATCGAGGACGACGAGCAGCTCGGCGAGCCCGTCGCTGCCTTCCTCAGCGACTGGGGCAACCTGCCCCGCCGTCTCACCCTGCCTGACGATGCTGCGCTGAGCGAGGCGTTGGCCCAAAGCGAGCTGGCCGAACCCGATGTCGAGGCGGTCGCGATCGTTTCCCGGGACGACATCGTTGCACTGAGGTACGCCCTGCTCGCTGAGCACCTCCGGCCCGGTGTCCGGCTCGTCGTGACGATCTTCGATCGCACCACCGCTGGGGAAGTAGCCCATCGAGTGCCCAACTGCACGGTGCTGGCGATGCCTGATGCGATCGTGCCCACCCTGCTCGCCGCCTCCGGCCGTCCGGTGACACCGCCAGCAGCCTCCCGTCGCGCTGGAGCACACTGCTGTACCGGTCGTCCAGGCAATTGGATCCCTTCAACCAGTGCCCAAGCGTTCCCGCGGTTGGCTGTTCCAGCGGTGGCGAACCCTCGACACCTCAGCGCGAGCACTTGTCGTCGGCTTCCTGGGCATCCTCGCCAAGCGCACGGGGTGCTGGAGAACGCCACGATCTTCCCGTTCGAGAACTGGAGCGCAGCCGCACGGCAGGACGAGCTCGCCCGTGGCGCCGTCACCGCCACAGGGCGGTGACCACCCGCTGTCACACCGACGCGGAACAGGGCGAAGGGGCGCGCCCTCGGCTCCGCGCACGGAGCCGAGGGCGCGGCATCAGACGTCGGGTTGTCCGTAGCCACCGCCACCTGCGGTTTGGATGCGCAGCGACTCACCCCGATGCAGGTCGAGGCGGTCCATCACAGCCAGCTGCTGCCAGGTGCCGTTGCGCAGGACGTGGACCTGTGCGGGAGAACCCGGTTCTCCGCCGTGGAGTCCCCACGGGCATCGGGTCACTCGCGCGGTGGCTACCACGGCTGATGCTCTCCCCACGGTCAGTTGGAGTTCCCGGACGAGTCCGCTGCCGCCGGTGAACCGTCCGTTGCCGCCGGTACCGTGCGCGATGGCGTAGCGCTTGACCCGAAGCGGGTATTCGCGCTCGATGACTTCGCACGGGGTGTTTCTGGTGTTCGTCATGTGCGTGTGCACGGCGTCCGCGCCGTCCATGTTCGGCAGCGCACCCTGGCCGCCACCATAGGTTTCGACATACGAGAAGTAGCGGCCCGTTTCGGGATCGTGGCCACCGATCGTCACGATGCTCATACTGCCGCTGGCGGCGGCCGGGACCCGCTCGGGAACAATCTGCTCGAACGCCCCGAACAGCGCATCGACGATGCGCTGGGCGGTTTGCGTGTTGCCGTGGGACACCGGCGCCGGATACTGCGCCGCGACCACACTGCCAGGGCGGGTGAGCACGGTGACCGGGCGTATCAGCCCTTCGTTGGAGGGCAGCGTCGGATCGGTCAGTGCCTTGACAGCGTAGGCCGCACACGCCTCGGCGACCGCGTAGGAGCAGTTCACCGCACCCTCGACCTGGTCCGCACACTCGGTCAGATCGACGACGAGCTCGTCGCCCTGCTTGCGCACGGTGGCCACGATGGGCACATCGTCCTCGCGGATGCCGGTGTGCTCCAGGTAGTCCACGAACCGTGCGCTGCCGTCAGGCATCGCGCCGAGCGCCGCACGGGTGCGGCGCTCGGCATAGTCGATCAATGCCTGTCCCGCCGTGCGGAATCGCGCCACGCCCCAGTCCTCGACGAGTTCCTGGATGCGCCGGACTCCGAGGCTGTTGGCCGCGACCTGGGCCATGAGATCACCGCGGGTCTTGTCTGCGGTGCGGACGTTGGTCAGCAGCAGGTCGAGGATGTCCTGCTGGATCTCGCCTTGCCTGATCATGCGCAGCGGTGGGATCCGAATGCCTTCCTGGAAGATCTCGGTGGCGTGGGTGGCCATGGACCCCGGGGCGAGCCCGCCGACGTCGACGTGGTGAGCCATGTTCGCGACGACCGCGACAACCTCACCGTCCAGGTGGACCGGGGTGATCAGGCAGATGTCCGGGAGGTGCGATCCGCCCTGGTAGGGGTTGTTGGTGATGACGACATCCCCCGGGGCCAGGGAGTCGACGCCGATCTCGGCCAGGGTGTTGCGGATCAGAACAGGCATCAGGCCCAGGTGCAGCGGGATGTGCTCGGCCTGGGCGATCAGTTCGCCATTGGGGCGGTAGACACCCGCGGAGCAGTCACGTCGATCCTTGATATTGGGGGAATATGACGTGCGAATCAGTGCCGTGCCGACCTCTTCGGCGATGGATTCCAGGCGGTTGCGGGCGATCTCCAGGTCGACCGGGTCCAGGGAGAGCTGGTGGGTCATCGGGCTTCCTCCGGGTGGATGTGCAGGAACCCGTGCTCGTCGTGCCAGCACGCCTGCCCTGGGCAGATGACTGTCGTGGAGTCGAGTTGGTGCAGGACGAGTGGTCCGGTGAGGCGCGCGTGCGCCGGCACCTGCTCCCTGCGGTAGACGGGTGTGTCGTACCACTCGCCGTCGAAGTGAGCCCGGCGCCTCCCAACCGCTTCAGGAACACCACCGGTGGTGCGGTGGGGCTCGACGTGCTGTTCCTGCCACGCTGCGGTGACCGTGACGCGCGCGGTCACGATCTCCAGTGCCGCGTCGGGGTCGCAGAACCCGTAGTGCTCCTCGTGGATGGTGTCGAAGGCTCGGCGTAGTTCGGCGAAATCGTCTGTCCATGCGACGCGGAGCTCGAAGCTCTGCCCGAGATAGCGAGCATCCACGGCTCGCTCGATGACGGCATCGGCGGGACTGATACCTTCGCTGTCGGCCAGGAAGTCCCGCGCCTGCGCAGCAAGGGAGTCAAGCGCTGCGGATACCGACGGCAGCTCGGAAGCATCCATGGCCGAGACGCTCCTGGCGAAGTCGTGTCGCACCGGTGTGTCCAGCATGCCGACCGCGGAGGCGATTCCGGGGTGTGGTGGCACTACTGCGGCACGCATGCCCAGTTCGCGGATGAGCTCCGAGGCGTGCAGCGGTCCCGCTCCGCCGAAGGCCATCAGCGTGCACTGCCGAAGATCAACGCCGCGCTCGATGCTGACCTTGCGGATGCCGCGCCCCATGGTCGCGTTGACGACGTGCAGGATCCCGGCCGCGGTCTCGGTGTCGCCGAGCCCCACCTTGCGGGCGAACTCCGAGAGTCGGTGTCGTGCTACTGGCAGATCCAACGGAAGGCGGCCATCGAGCAGACTGTCGCCGAGGCGGCCAAGGAGTGCGTGGGCGTCGGTGACAGTGATGTCGGTACCACCCTGGCCGTAGCAGACGGGGCCGGGGCGAGCTCCTGCGCTGTGCGGGCCGACCCGCAGGCTGTCCCCGGAGTCCTGCCATGCGATGGAGCCGCCCCCGGCTCCGATGGTGTGTACGTCCACCATGGGCATCCGCAGCGGATAGCCCTCGATCTCGCCGGCGGTCATCTCGTCGGGAACGCCATTGCGGATCAAGGCGATGTCGGTGCTCGTACCGCCGATGTCGATGCTGACCACGGACGGCAGGTCCAGTTGCCGGGCCCACCGTGCCGCGCCGACCACGCCGCCCGCAAGTCCGGAAAGCACGGTGCGGACGCTCTGTTCCTGCGCCACGCGAGAACCGAGCAGGCCACCGTTGGACTGCATCACCCACAGCCGCGCCGGCACCCCGACCTGCGACAGCCGCTTGTCGAGGCGGTCGAGGTAGCCGGCGATCTTGGGCTGCACGTAGCCGTTGAGCACAGCTGTCGACGTGCGTTCGTACTCGCGCATCTCGGAGGTGACCGAGGTTGCGGCGAACACCGAGCGGGCCACGCCGGCCTTGCGCAGGACCTCGACGATTTCGTGCTCGTGCGCTGGATTGACATAGGCGTTGAGCAGGGAGACGACCACGACATCGGGTTCGGCCGCACGGATCTGTGACGTCACCTCGGCCAGCTGGGCCTGGTCCACCGGCGTGAGCTCTGAGCCGTCCGCGGCGAGACGTTCGCGCACTTCCCAGGTCAGCTCGGCGGGGGCCAGGGGGTGAGGACGGCGCGCCGTTTGGTCGTACAGGGAAGGGCGCGTCTGGTGACCGATCGCCAACAGGTCACGGAAGCCATCGGTGGTCACCAGGCCGACGCGTGCGCCGGTCCGGGTGATGACGGTGTTGGTGGCGACCGTCGTGCCGTGCACGAAATGCGCGACCTCATGGGGATGAGCGGCTACTTCGGACAATGCTTCGGTGAGTCCGGCGATCACCGCTTCATCCGGGGCGTGGGGAGTGGACGGTACTTTCCATACGAAGACAGAGTTGTCCGGCCGATTCACCGCGATGTCGGTGAACGTACCACCGGTGTCGATGGCCACCCGACAGGCGCGCTCGTCCTCCGGTGTGGGAAGGGGCATCAGCACTCCTCGAATCCAGTTCTGCCGACCAACCGCGTCGGCCAGGATGTTGCGCGGCTCTCGGGCAGCAGACGTCCTCGCGCGGAGCGCGAAGAATTCCTCCTCACGGAGAGGACCCGGCCTCGGCCGCGACCCTGCGCACCGTGAGCCACAGCGTGCTGTCACCGACGACCTCGCTCAGCCGCTTGGAGGTGTCGCTCGCGACGACCGACAACCTTGCTCCGCAAGCCCTGTGCAGGAAAACGTGGTTTTGGGCGCCGTTGGCCACGTAGGAGAACGAGTCGATGCCGACGGCAGCGAGTGCGGACCGGACGCCGTCGCTGTCGAGCCGGACACCCTGCGGCACGGTGTAGAGGTCTTCCATCGCTGACCACCCTTTCTCGTCAGCTTGATCGTGAGGCCGGCCTGGGGCGCTCGCACCCACTGGAGATCGCGGACTTCGCCGCCCGGACCGGAGTCGGTGAGGGCCACGGGCGGCGGGTTCGGCGGTCGTCTCGGGCTCGAACCACCCGTCCGGTCATGTGGAATTCGATCCGTATACGAAAAGCTAACCGGGTGTGCGGTCCGAGCACAAGACCCCGCGTCACCCGATAGGGCGACGCGGGGTCTTCGGCTGGGAACCAGAAGGTGGTTGGTCAGGAGTTGTGCGAAGGCGTCAACGGGGCGGCAGGCAGCTCGCCAGCCAGTGAGACGTCGTCCACCGTTCGGGCCTGGAGGAATTCCACGATCCTGTTCCGGAACAGGTGGACGTGTCGTGCGGCGATCTGCTCGGCTGCGTCCGGATCGTGATCGCGCACCGCGGCCAGCATCTCGTCGTGGTCCCGGCAGGTGCGCCTGAAGTGCGCGGCGAGGTCGGCAGCGAGTCCGGCGTCGCCGCCGAAACTGAGGTACGCGAGCCGTTGACCTTGGTCGTGGATGGGCCAGGCCAGGCTGCGCAGGTGCTCGTTGCGCGCGTGCAGCGCTTCCAGCCGGTGCAGGTGCGCGTTCGCCGCGGAGATCGCCGCCGGAGAGCCCGCCTTGATCGCCTCGTTGACCTCCGCGTTGGCCCGCGCCAGTTCCTCGATGTTGTCCTCGGTGGCTCGGGTGGCCAGCAGTCGCGCGATCGCGCGCGCCACCACGATGTGAGCTTCGAACAACTCGGCGATATCCACGAGATCCAGCGGGCGCACCGTGAAACCGCCCCTGGGGCCAACGTTGACCAAGCCCTCCGAGCTGAGACGGAACAGCGCCTCACGCACCGGGGTCCGGCTCAAACCGAGTTCCTCGGCCAGGCTGATGTCGTCCAGGCGCTCACCAGGGCGGGCTTGCAGCGTGACGATCTTGCGTTTGATCTCCTTGTGCGCCTGGTCCATGACGGAACGATCGCGTTTGGGCACCGGGTCACCTTCCCGCTGACGAGAGCAGCGAGTCCGCGGCTCGCTACGGCTGCTTCGCACTCGGATACTAGTGGCATTCCACCGTGCTTCGCGGGCCAGACGTCTCCTGGGCGGCGATGCGCAGGTACTCCTGGAAAACGGTCGCCGCCGCATGAGCAGGAGCCCCTTCGGGCGGGGCCGCGACCTTCATCGTGGTGGTGGGGCGTGACGAGATGGGCACCACCTGCACCGCATCCGGTTTGAAACGGGAAACCGATTCGGGCAGGACGGTGAACCCCAGCCCGCCGGCGACGAAGCCCAGTGCGGTCTCCTGGTGGACGACGCGGTGCGTGACACGCGGAAACGGTACCGGGCTGCGGAAGATCGACCGGAGCTGCGCGGTGAACCCGGGCATGTCGCGTGACGGAAAGCCGATCATGGGTTCGCTGGCGAGATCCTCGGGGGTCACTTCGGGATACGACGCCAGCCGGTGGTCGGAAGGCACGCAGGCGACCAGGTGCTCGGTGCAGAGGTCGTGCAGGGGCAGCCCCATGCTCGCGTCGCCGTCGCGTACGACCCCGAGGTCCAGTGTTCCGTCATGCAGCTTGTCGAACTGCTCGCCGCTGGTCAGGGGGCTGAGCACCAGCTCGACCCCGGGCAGCTCCCGCCGGAACCGCCGCACGGCCCTGGGCATCACGCTGTAACTGGCTGAGCTGACAAAGCCCACGGTGAGCTTCCCGGCGCGCCCCGTGCGCACCTCGTGCAGATCCGAGACGGCGTCGTCCAGAGCGTCCAGGAGCCCGTCGAGTCGCCTGCGCAGTTCTTCGCCCGCCGCGGTGAGCCGCACCCGTCGTGTCGTGCGGTGGAACAGCTCGACCCCGAGCTCGGCCTCCAGCTGGCGGATCTGGTGGCTCAGCGGGGGCTGGGAGATGTGCAGGCGTTCCGCCGCGCGGCCAAAGTGCAGCTCGTCGGCGACGACCATGAAATACCGGAGGCGACGTACGTCCATCACGCGATTGTAAAAGACCCGTGTATCAGTTCGTGAAGAACAAGTATTGGACAGATCTGAATGGGGCGAGTTTGATGCTCCTCGTCCACCCATACCCACGATCTTTCGGAGCCGTGCCGTGCCTTCACTCCAGTCGCAGTACGTCGTCATCGGCGCCGGTCTGGCGGGTTCTGCCGCCGCGTGGCAGTTGGCCGCCCGGGGCCACGAAGTCACCTTGCTCGAACAGGCGACCCCGGCTCACCGCGGAGGCAGTTCCCATGGATCGGCGCGCATCCTTCGCTACGCCTATCACGAGCACCTCTACACCCGCTTGATGGTGCGGGCGAGGCCGCTGTGGAACGAACTCGAACGCAGCGCGGGCCGCACCCTGATCACGCCGACCGGTGCCGTCGACTTCGGCGCGCAACGCCAGCCCGAACACCTGGCGGAGGTGCTCGGCGATCTCGGGGTCGACCACGAGCTGCTGAGCGTGCAGCAGGCGACCGAGCGATGGCCGGGATTTCGCTTCGACACGCCGGTCCTGTGGCACCCGGATGCCGGGGTGATCCACGCCGAGGCGGCGGTGGAGGCGATGATCGAGCTCGCCGTGGCGCACGGAGCACATCTGGAAACGGGCTGGCGGCTGGCGTCGGCCGTCCGGGACGGGGCCGGCTACCGACTGGTCTCTACCGACGGTGCGGTCGTGGCGGCGGAACGGGTCGTGGTGTGCGCCGGCGGCTGGCTGCCCGAACTGCTGGCGAGCCTGGCGCTCCCGCAGGGGTTTCTGGCTGGCATGCCGTCGCTGTCGGTCCGCCAGGAGCAGGCATACCACTTCCCGTACCGAGACCAGGACGCCGACGGGGCCGCTGCGTCGTGGCCGACGTTCATCCACAAGAGCGAGCGGATCCAGGTCTACGGCCTGCCCGGTGGTGCGGACGCCGGTTTCGGCGGCCAGAAGGTCGCCGAGTTCAACGGGGGCAAGCTGTTGCCGTCAGCCTCGCAGCAGGACCAGGTCGTCGATCCGGTCAACCGTCGGCGGGTCACCGCCTACGTGCGGGAGCACATCCCCGGTCTGGAACCGGAGCCGTATGCCGAAACCACGTGCCTTTTCACCAACACCCCGGACGAGAATTTCGTCCTCGACCGCGCCGACGGGGTCACCGTGGTGTCGCCCTGCTCCGGGCACGGGGCGAAGTTCGCCCCGCTGATCGGCGTTCTCGCCGCAGACCTGGCCAGTGCCGCAGACGCCTCGGACGTGCCCACCGTGCCTGCGGAGTTCCGCGTGGCGGTCGAGTCCAGCTGACCCGGGTCACGACCGGCCGCACGAAATGGAGGAAACGCATCGTGCCTGACCAGCTCAACACAGTGACATCGTTGCTCCGTGACATCGCCGACGTCGGTACCGACCCGGTGCGCGGAGGGTATTCGCGCCCGGTGTTCTCCCGCGCCGAGCTCGACCTCCGGGCGTGGTTCAGCTCCGAGGCCGCCGGGAGAGGGCTCGACGTTGAGACCGACCGCAACGGCATCATGTGGGCCTGGCTGGACACCCCGGCGGGGGAGCGGACCGACGCGGTGGTCACGGGCAGCCACCTCGACTCGGTGCCGGGCGGCGGAGGCTTTGACGGTCCCCTCGGAGTCGTCTCCGCGCTCGCTGCGGTGGATCTGCTCCGGAGCCGAGGACATCAGCTGCGTCGGCCTCTGGCCGTCGCGGTCTTCCCGGAGGAGGAAGGCTCGCGCTTTGGCTTGGCCTGTCTCGGTTCCGGAATCATGACGGGAACCGTGGACGTGGCACGCGCACTCAAGCTCACCGACCAGGAAGGCGACACGCTGGCCGACGTCGCCGCCCGCAACGGCTTGGACCCGAACCACATCGGACCGGACCGCGAAATGCTCGACCGTATCGGGGTGTTCGTCGAGCTGCACGTCGAGCAGGGCCGCGGCCTCGTCCACCTCGACCAGCCGGTGGCCATCGGCTCGTCGATCATCGGCCACGGCCGCTGGCGGCTCACCGTGGCCGGGCAAGGAAACCACGCCGGGACGACGCTGATGCCCGACCGTCGCGACCCGATGATCGTCGCGGCCCGGATCGTGCTGGCCGCCCAGGAAACGGCACGGTCCACACCGTCCGCGCGTGCCACGGTCGGGCGGATCACACCGATTCCGGGCGGCACCAACGTGATCGCCTCGGCGGTGGAGGTGTGGCTGGACGTCCGCCACCCCGATGACGAGGTGGCCCGCGCGGTCGTGCAGCGGATCACCGACGCCGCACACGAGGCAGCGTCCCAGGAGGGCTGCACCGTGGCATTGCGCGAGGAATCGTTCAGCCCCACAGCACATTTCGACTGCGGACTCCAGCAACGGCTCGTCCGCGTCCTCCCACACGCCCCGATCCTGGAGACGGGAGCAGGCCACGACGCCGGCGTTCTGGCGCCGTTCCTGCCAACAGCAATGCTTTTCGTCCGCAACCCCTCCGGCATCTCCCACTCCCCGGAGGAGCGCGCCGAACCCGCCGACTGCGCAGCCGGCGCCGAAGCACTCGCAGCCGTCCTGGCCGACCTGACCGGACATCCAGACACCGACGACCCGGTCCGGAGGGAGGACGTCTGAGGAGCAGGCGTGTCCCGCAGGGGCCTCTGAAGAGGTGTCGGGACCGCACCAGGCCATCCGGGAGTGGCTGTCATCGCCCCAGCTCTCCCGCGCGTGCACGCCCACGGGAACCGCGCGTGTGGGCGGGTCGAGAGGGCGCACCAGAGCGACGAGCACGGGCCGGGTGCGGTGCGACGCGCACCGCACCCGGCCCGCCCAGGAGTGGCGCACCCTGTCAGCGGAGCTTCTCGGGCAGCAGCCGGTCGAGCTGGCACATTGCCATATCCATTCGCACTATTGACATATCAAGTGCGCATGCCCAAGATCTCCAGGTCATGAGCGGACGTGACCTCCCGCTGCACGCGCGGATACGCAGGGAGTTGGAGGCGCGCATCCGGGATGGTCGGTGGGCGCCCGGGACCCGGATCCCCACCGAGGCCGAGCTCAGTGAGCAGTACGGCGTCTCCCGGATCACCGTGCAGCGCGCACTCCGCGACCTGGCCGATGCCGGAATGGTCGTGCGGTACCGGCGGCGCGGCACGTTCGTTGCGCAGACCGCCGGGGAGCACAACCTGCTTCGGGCGACCGGTCTGCTGCTCAGCGGTCCTGAGATGCACGGTGATCACCGAGTGATCAGCGCCCAGGTGCTGCTCGCCCGGCAGGCCGCCTTGGAGTTGCCGGACGTGGCCGGCGACGAAGCCGTCGTCCAGGTCGAACGCCACAAGCTGAGCGCGGACGGCGCGCGGGTGGTGGCTGCGGAACTGGCGGTGCTGCCGTTCCGCGTCGCGCCCGATCTGGTGGACCAACCGCTCATCACCACGACCACACACGTCTACCTTCGCAACCGCGGGGTCGCGCTGGGGCGGAGTCGGCTCTATGTGGAGCCGTACGCGCTGGACGACGAGCACGCCGAGCTGTTCGGGCTGCCCGTCGGCACGCCGGTCTTCCGCTGGCTGCGGATCACCTGGAGCGCCGACGGCGACGTCGTCGAGCTCCTCCGCGTCATTCTGCCCGCTGATTCTTCCCGTTTCTACGTCGAAACCTCGCTCAACGGCCCGCCTTCCTGAGTTCGTTGCCCCTTCGCCTGAGCCCGTTGGGAGACGCTCATGCGTACACGCCGTTCCCTGCTCACCGCTCTCGGCGCCGTCGCCGGCGCTGCCGTACTTGGCCTCACCGGGTGCGCCCCGCCGAACCCGTCCGCCGGGGCCGAAACCCTGGTCGTCGCCGGCTACGGCGGCTCCTTCGAAACCGCCCTGCGGGAATCGGTCATCCCCGAGTTCGAGAAGACCTGCTCCTGCAAGATCACCTACATCCCCGGTTCGTCCACGGACAGCATTGCCAAGCTCAAGGCGCAGCAGGCGAGCCCGCAGATCGACGTCGCGCTGCTCGACGATGGGCCGCAGGCGCAGGCCGTCGAAGCCGGGCTGCTCGCCCCGCTGGACACCAGGGTCGTCCCCGTCGACCAGGTGGTGGACGTGGCGCGGCTGCCCGGGGACGTCGGCGTCGGGTTCGGCATGACCGCCACCGGCATCGCCTATCAGCCGGAATGGTTCGCGCAGCGCGGGATTCCGGCGCCGACCAGGTGGATGGATCTCGCCGATCCGCGGCTCAAGGGTTCGCTGGTGCTGCCCTCGATCACCAACACCTACGGCGTCGGGCTGCTGGTCGGATCGGCCATCGCCAACGGCGGTTCCGAGCACAACATCCAGCCCGGGTTCGCCGCCGCACGCAAGATCGCCGACAACGCGGTCACCTTCGACACCACCGCCGATGTGTCCAACTACTTCCTGCAGGGGCAGGCCGCGGCGTCGGTGTGGGGCCTGTCGCGGGTGTCCACGCTCGCGGAGAAGAACTTCCCGGTTCGCTTCGTCTACCCGGAGGAGGGCGCGATCGCCCTGGTGGCCACGGCGAACGTGGTGAACAAGGCGCCGCACGGCGAGCTGGCGCAGAAGTTCGTCGCCTACCTGCTGGACAGGAAGGTGCAGGGCGCGATCGCCAAGGCCACCTACGACGGTCCGACCGTCAAGGGCGTGCCCGTCGATCCCGAGGTGTCCGGGAAGGTCGTCGGTCCCGACGAGATCGACAGGTTGCGCAAGCTCGACTGGAAGGCCATCAACGCGCAGCGGTCGGCCTGGACGGACCAGTGGAACAAGCAGGTGGAGGTCCGATGACGACCCTCACAGAATCCGCCACCCGCGGTCGGCTGCGGCTGTCCGAACTGCGGAAGAGCCTGGGCGGCAAGGAGATCGTGCGCGGCATCGAGCTGAGCACCGAGCCCGGCGAGTTCCTTACCCTGCTCGGCCCGTCCGGCTGCGGCAAGACGACGACGCTGAACATCATCGCCGGGCACCTGCTGCCGGATTCCGGGGTCGTCGAGGTCGACGGCCGGGACCTGACCACCACGCCGGCACACCGCCGATCCATGGGCATGGTCTTCCAGTCCTATGCGCTGTTCCCGCACATGACGATCGCGGACAACGTCGGTTTCGGGCTGCGGATGCGCCGGACCGCCCGCGCCGAGCGGGCCAGGAAGGTCGCCGAGGCACTGGACATGGTCGGACTCGGCGGCATGGCGCAGCGATATCCCCGGCAGCTCTCGGGCGGACAGCAGCAGCGGGCCGCGTTGGCCCGGGCGCTGGTGGTGGAGCCCGACCTGCTGCTGCTCGACGAGCCGTTCTCGAATCTGGATGCCCAGCTACGGGTCCGGCTGCGGGACGAGGTCGTTGCGCTGCAGCGCCGGATCGGCACCACCACCATCCTCGTCACGCACGACCAGGAGGAGGCACTGGCGGTCTCCGACCGGATCGCGGTCATGGACCAGGGCGTGATCCACCAGATCGACACACCGCGCGAGGTGTACCTGCGGCCCAGAACCGATTTCGTCGCCCAGTTCATCGGTGAGGTCAACGTGCTGGACGGCACGGCTGAGAGCGGCGCGGCCTGCCGGCTCGCCGATGGCGTCGTCGTGTCTGCCGAGCCGGTCGGAACCCGGCCGCGGCCCGGCGAGGACGTCCGGATCTACGTGCGGCCGGAAGCCGTCCGGATCGCGGCTTCGGGCGACGGGCTGCCCGGCACGGTGCGCGACACCAGGTTCCTGGGGGCCAGGGCCCGATGCACCGTGTCCACAATGTCCGGCGACATCGAGGTTTTGCTGCCGTTCGGGGAATCCGTGCCAGAGGTGGGGCAGGAGGTGAGGTGCAGATGGCAACCGCAACACGCGTCGTTGACGGTCCGGGGATCCTGACGGCCCAGCGCGGACCGCGCTGGCGCACCGGGCTGCTGCTGGCAGCGCCAGCCATCGCGGCGTGCGCCTTGCTGTTCGTCGCGCCGCTGTTCACGTTGGTGTTCAACAGCTTCCGAACCCAGCAGGGCGATTTGACGCTGGCCAACTACGTCCGGTTTCTCGGCGATCCGTTCTACCGCGACGTACTGTGGCACACCCTGTGGATCGGCGTACTGACCACCGCCGGCTGCCTGGTTCTCGGCTACCCGTTCGCACTGTACCTGCGCGGCCGATCGCCACGGGTGCGCAACTACCTCTCGCTGATCCTGCTCTCGCCGCTGCTGATCAGCATGGTGATCCGGGCCTACGGCTGGCTGGTGGTGCTCGGTCCCAACGGCCCTGTCGCCGGGCTGCTGGGCTTGTTCGGCATCGCACCGCCCAACCTGCTCTACACCGACACCGCCGTGGTGATCGGCATGGTGCACGTGATGTTCGCGTACATGGTGCTGCCGCTGATCGGAAGCCTGGACCGTATCGACCCCACGCTGGTGCCCGCCGCCAAGGGACTGGGTGCCAACGCGTGGACCTGCTTCTGGCGCATCACGCTGCCGCTGTCGGCGCCCGGCATGCTGGCCGGGTCGCTGATCGTGTTCAGCCTGACGGTCTCCAGCTTCGTCACCCCGGCCATCCTGGGCGGCCCGACCGTCAAGCTGATGCCGTACTTCGTCTACACCGAGGCCACCAACACTTTGGACTGGTCGTACGCGGCGGCCATCGGCTTCATCCTGATCGTGGTGACCACCCTGCTGGTCGCCGTCTACTCCCGGCTGCTGCGGGGGCGTGGTGCGAAAGGAACGTTCGCATGAATCGGACGGTAGGCGCACTGGGCGCCGGTTTCGCGACCCTGGTCGCGCTCTTCCTGCTCGCCCCGGTCCTGGTGACGATCGCATCGTCGTTGACCACCACGAGCTACGTGTCCTTCCCGCCACAGGGCCTCACGCTGCGCTGGTACGCCGAGCTGCTGCACCGGCCCGAGTTCCTGGGCTCGTTCGCACTGAGCCTCGGCGTCGCGGCCGCCGCTGCGGCGGTGTCCACACTGCTCGGACTGGGCGCGGGGCTGGCGATCCACCGCTACCCGTTTCCCGGCCGGTCGGTGCTGGACAACCTGTTCTCCAGCGCGTTCGCGGTGCCGACGATCGTGCTCGGCATCGGGCTGCTGCAGTGGTTCGCGCAACTCGGCCTGGCGGCCAGCCCGGTCACGCTGCTGCTGGCACACCTGATGCTGACCGTGCCCTACACCGTGCGACTGGTGCTCGCCGGGCTCGCCGGCCTGGACCGCTCCACGGAGCGCACCGCGGCAGGACTCGGCGCGTCACCGCCAAAGGTGTTCTGGCACGTCACGCTGCCCGCGCTGCGCGGATCGCTGATCGCCGGTGCGTTCTTCGCGCTGATCACCTCCTTCGACGACCTCACGGTCGCGTTGTTCGTGGTCACCACCGACATGCAGACGCTGCCCGTGCGCATCTTCAACTACCTGCAGTACAACTACGACCCGACGGTGACCGCGGTCGGCACGCTGATGGTGCTGTTCGCGGCGGTGGCGGTCGTCGTCATCGAGCGCGTCGTGGGTGTGGCGCGGCTGTTCGGGTCTGAGGCGCAGCGGTGAACGCCGCGGCGAGTCTCGTGCTCGTGCGATGACCGAGCGCGTCGCAGGTTGTCGTCCACACAAGAGTAGATCACAGCACCACCTGTCTGTTGGCAATCCAGAACGTGGAGAACTCGATGAAGAGACTCCTTCCCAGGACCAAACGCAGGTCGCGTCCGGTCGCGGTGCTGGGCGTCCTCACCGCTGCCGCTGTGCTGTCTGCCGCCGCACCACCGCAGATCGCGGCCGGGCCGATCGCGGAGCACGCGACGCCGAAGACCGCGGATCTGGCCGTTGCGGCGAAGCCGGTGGCCACGCCGATCGTCACGGGCCCGATACCGGCGGCGATGCCTCCTGGCACCGACCTCACGCACAACTACCCGCAGCTGGCCGCGGAGCCGGGCTTCGATGTGTCCGGGCGCGGATACGTCGAAGAGGAGTTCTTCTTCGAAGGCAAGGCGACGCGCTACGACACGCCGCCGATGGCCGACGGCGTCGCCGTATCCACCGACCACCCGTACAGGACCCGGATGATCGTCCGGCGCCCGGACACACCCGCGAAGTTCAACGGCGTCGTGATCGTCGAATGGGTCAACGTGACCTCGGGCTACAACCTCGACGTGCACTGGCAGGAATCTCGCGACTACCTGACCCGCGAGGGTTATGCCTACGTGGGCGTGTCAGCGCAACGCGTCGGTGTGCAGCAGGAGCCCTACGGCCTGACCGCCTGGAGTCCGACCCGCTACGGGACACTCGACGTCACCGCTGGTGGCACGATCACCGACGACTCGCTGTCCTACGACATCTTCTCCCAGGCCGGACAGGCTGTTCGCACCAACCCCGCCGTGCTCGGCGGACTGCGGCCCGACACCGTGCTGGCCGTCGGGCAGTCGCAGTCGGCTTCGCGGCTGGCGCTGTACTACAACTCGATTCAGCCGCTGGCCCGGGTCTACGACGGCTTCATGCTCTTCGTGGGCAGCGGTGGGCCGTTCCGAACCGACGTTCCCGCGAAGCTGCTGCGCATCAGCACCGAGACCGAGGTCGCCCTGAACCGCGTGCCGTACCAGGCGGATTCCCGGGTCCTGCGCTCGTGGGAGATCGCGGGTGCATCGCACGTCGACTACTGGTTCATGATGAACCGCATGCAGGGCGTCGCCCGTGACGGCCTGCGGCCCTTCGAGTTCGCCTGCGACCGGCCGCCGCTGAGCCACGTCGACACCAAGAACGTGCTCAACGCCGGGTATCACCACCTCGTCAACTGGGTTCGCCACGACGTGCAGCCGCCGACCGCACCGCGAATCCGGACGATGCCCACACCGGACGGGGTGGTGATCCCGCGCGACGAGAACGGGATCGCGTTCGGCGGCATCCGGCTGGCTGAGGTCGACGCGCCGATCGCGACCAACACCGGTGAGAACTCCGGGCCGGAACTGTGCCGCTTGTACGGGTCGCACCAGCCCTTCACCGCCGAGAAGCTCGCTTCGCTGTACCCGACCCACGATGCCTACGTGCGCGCGGTGCGCAACGTGACGAACAGCAACCTCCGGAAGGGCTTCATCCTCGAGCGAGACGCAGCGGAAACGGTCCGCGAGGCGGAAGTGTCGCGCGTCGGGACGTCGCACCCACTGCCGATCCCGTAACCACGACCTTCGACGATGCGCTGAGAAGCAGGCAGCGGAGCCTGCGGTGCAAACGACTACCACAACCCGTGATCCGCGTCGAGTGGAGAGCTCCGCTGCCTGCTCGAGGCCATCTACCGAAAGGCGGCCATGAGCGAGCTGACGAAGGTTTCACCGAGTGACCGAGGTTTCTTCGGCCACCCCCGCGGCCTGGCCACGTTGTTCTTCCTGGAGATGTGGGAGCGGTTCTCCTACTACGGGATGTCCGCGATCCTGCTGTACTACCTGTACGACCAGACCTCCGATGGTGGGCTTGGGCTGGACAAGCCGACCTCGTCGGCGTTGGTGTCGATCTACGGTGCCCTGGTGTTCATGTCCGGCATCCTCGGCGGCTGGACGGCCGATCGGTTGCTGGGTATGCGCCGTGCGGTCCTGCTGGGCGGCGTGATGATCATGTGCGGTCATCTGGCGCTGGCGTTACCCGGCGGGATGCCCGCGCTGCTGGTGTCGATGCTGCTGATCGTGGCCGGCACCGGGCTGTTGAAGCCGAACGTGTCCAGCCTGGTGGGGGAGTTGTACTCGCCGACCGACAACCGCCGCGACGCCGGGTTCTCCCTGTTCTACATGGGCATCAACCTGGGCGCGTTCATCGCGCCGTACCTGGTGGGCACGCTCGGACAGCAGGTCGACTACCACCTCGGCTTCGGTCTCGCGGCCGTCGGCATGGCTGCGGGGCTGGTGGTCTACGCCCGGGGGCGGACGCGACTGGGCCAGGCCGGGAGCGTGCCGACGAATCCGCTCCACGCCGGTGAGCGGCGTCAGGTGGCGATGCGCGCAGGCGTGGGCCTCGCGGTGTTGGCGGTGGCGCTGCTGGCTCTCGGCGTCAGCGGATCCCTGACCGTCCAGGCGCTGATCAACACCGTGACGGTGCTCGCGGTGCTGCTGCCGGTGGCGTACCTGATCACGATGCTGCGCAGCCCGCACACCGATGCCGTCGAACGGACCCGGTTGATCGCCTACATCCCGCTGTTCATCGGCGCGGTGTGCTACTGGGTGGTCAACGAGCAGTCCGGTTCGGTGCTCGCGCAGTTCGCCGACACGCGAACCGACCTGGAGATCTTCGGGTTCGCGGTGCCGTCCTCGTGGTTCCAGTCGTTGAACCCGATCGCCACGCTGATCCTGGCCCCGACCTTCGCATGGCTGTGGACCAGGCTGGGAGACCGGCAGCCCACCACGCCGCGCAAGTTCGCCACCGGACTGCTGCTCGGTGGGGCCTCGTTCGTGTTGCTGGCTGGGCCTGGTCTGCTGCACGGCGTGGATGTGCCCGCAAGCCCGTGGTGGCTCGTCGCGAGCTACTTCGTCGTGATCTGCGGGTCGATGTGCCTGTCGCCGGTGGGGCTTTCGGCCACCACCAAGCTCGCACCGCGGGCCTTTCTGGCCCAGATGATGAGCCTGTGGTTTCTGGCCTCTGCCGCCGCGGAAGGCATCAACGCGCAGCTGGTGCAGTTCTACCGGCCCGAGACCGAGATCGGCTATTTCGCGGGAGTCGGTGCGGCGGTGATGGCCGCCGGAGTCGTCATGCACCTGATCGCACCATGGGTGCAGCGCCGCATGGGCGGTGTGCGGTGAGAAGAAGTCGGTCGAACCAGGAGGAGCGCAAGATGCGGGTGGTGGTCGTCGGCAGCGGCATCGCCGGTGCGGCAGCCAGTTACGAGTTGGCCCGGGCACGGGTGGATGTGGTCCTGGTGGACTCGCTGACCCCGGGCCGTGCGACGTCGGCTGGTGCGGGCATCGTCTGCCCCTGGTCGTCCCGGGTGGACGATCCGGACTGGTACCGGATCGCGGTCGCCGGGGCGGAGTACTACCAGGAGCTGCTGGCAGCGTTGACCGCTGATGGCGAGACCGAGCTCGGCTACCGGCGGGTCGGCTCGCTGCGGCTGGTCTCCGACGTCGAGGCCGAGGATGCGCTGCGGCGCGTGGCCGCGCGTGCCGCGCAGTCCCCGATGGCCGGCGAGGTGGAGTTGATCAGCGCTGGCCGGGCCCGCGAGCTCTTCCCGCCCCTGGAACACAACGGTCCGGCGATCCACATCTCCGGAGCAGCGCGCCTGGACGGCCGCTTGGTGCGCGACGCGATGCGACGCGCCGCGGTCCAGCACGGCGCCCGGATCATCAACGGCACGGCGACGATCGTCGCTGACAGCGCGGTCCGCGGAGTGCAGGTCGACGACGTGTTCATCGGCGCGGACGCCGTGATCGCAGCGGCCGGTGCCTGGTCGCCGCAGCTGCTCGAACCGATCGGCGTCCAGGTGCGGGTCACGCCGCAGCGCGGCCAGATCGTGCACCTGCGGCTGCCGGGCGTCGACACCGCGAACTGGCCGGTCGTGCTGCCGCGGTCGCGGCACTACCTTCTGGCCTTCGACGACTCGCGGGTCGTGGTGGGCGCGACCCGCGAGGACGGCGTCGGCTTCGACCACCGGGTGACCGCAGGCGGGATGGCGGAGGTGCTGGGCGAAGCACTGTCGGTGGCTCCTGGGCTGGCCGGTGCCACGCACGTGGAGACCCGCATCGGGTTCCGTCCGATGGGACCTGACGTCCGACCGATGCTCGGCACGGTTGCGCAGGTCGCCGGGCTGGTCGTGGTCAACGGCCTGGGGGCGTCCGGTCTGACGATGGGCCCGTACGCGGGTTCGGTCGCGGCGCGGTTGGCCCGCCAGGTCGACCCGGGGATCGACCTGGCACCGTACGACCCGCTGCGTTGAGGGTTGCGCCCGCGCCGGGTCAGCCCGCTGCTGACCCGGCGCGGGCGCCGACGGTCACCCCGCAGTGGGGATGAGCGGTGTCAGGTGGTACAGCGCGCCGGCGATGGCGCCACCGAGCAGTGGGCCTGCGACCGGAATCCAGGCGTAGGACCAGTTGGAGGTGCCCTTGCCCTTCATGGGCAGCAGTGCGTGCAGGATGCGAGGGCCGAGGTCGCGGGCCGGGTTGATGGCGTAGCCGGTCGGGCCTCCCAGGGAGGCACCGATGCCGACAACGAGCATGGCCACTGCGAGCGGTCCAAGGCCGCTGGGGGTGTTGCCGAAAAGCAGCACCACGTACACCAGGACGAAGGTGGCCAGAGCTTCGGTGATGGTGTTCCACGCCGGGGTTGGAATGGCCGGGCCTGTTGCGAAAACACCGAGCTTGGTTGCCGGGTCGGGTTCGGTGTCGAAGTGCTTCTTGTACGCCAGGTAGGTCAGCAGGGCGCCGAACATCGCGCCGAGCAGCTGGGCGAGGACGTAGGTGGCGAAGTGGGGGAGGGTGGCCGGGATGCCGGGGGCGAAGTCCTGACCGGCGATCCACAGCCCGGTGGTGACTGCGGGGTTCAGATGCGCTCCGGTGGGGCGGCGGCGTAGACGCCGGCGAAAACGGCCAAGCCCCAGCCGAAGTTGACGAGCAGCCAGCCGCCGCCCTTTCCTTTGGCTCCTGCCAACGAGACGTTGGCGCCGACGCCCAGGCCGAGCAGGAGCAGCAGCGTTGTGCCCATGAATTCGGAGAAGAAGATGCTCCCCATGGAGTCTCCTGGAGTTGTTCCGCCGGTTTGCGTGTCCGGGGCGGTGTCACTGGATTCGGGCGGGTACGAGCGCGGCTGGTGAGCAGACCTCAGGCGTGCCGGTTCTGCTCACCAGCCGTGCTGGGTGCGTGGCCGACCCACGCGGTTGGTGACCGGGGGAGAAGAGATCAGCGCGCTCGGGTCACCAGACGGTGTAGCCGCCGTCGACGACGAGGTCGGTGCCGGTGCAGTAGCTGCTGGCGTCGGAGGCCAAAAAGACCACGGCGGGGGCGATTTCGTGGGGTTCGGCGACGCGGTTCATGGGGGTGCCGTCAATCCAGGCGCGGCGCCATTCCTCGTTGCTCAGGCCGCGTTTGGTCAGTTCGGTGCCGACGTAACCGGGGGAGACGGAGTTGACTCGCACACCGCGGGCGGCCCACTCGCCGGCCAGCGATTTGGTGAGGTGGATGACGCCGGCCTTCGCGGCGTTGTAGGCGGCCTGGGGCTGCGGGCGGTTGGAGATGTGGCCGCTCATGCTGCCGGTGTTGATGATGCTGCCGGAGCCCTGCTTGAGCATTCGCCTGCCGGCTGCGCGGCAGCAGTAGAACACGCCGTCGAGGTTCACCGACATCACGCGGCGCCAGTCCTCGGTGCTGAGGTCCTCGCTGGGGTGGTTGTGCACGATGCCGGCGTTGTTGACCGCGATGTCGATCGAGCCGGCGGTGCTGACCACGTGGTCGAAGGCGGCCTCGACAGCGTCGGGGTCGGTGACGTCTGCGGCGACGAACTCAACACCGTGGCGCTCGGCGGTGGCTTGGCCGACTTCGGGGTTGACGTCGCAGATGAACACGCGGGCGTCGGCGTCGCGGAGGCCGAGCACGATGGCTTCACCGATGCCCTGGGCGCCGCCGGTGACGATCGCGGTCTTGCCGGTGAGCGTGAACAGGTTGGTCATTTGCCCTCCCGGGCGGTGGTCGACGGACGTGCGGACGGTGCGGAGCTGGTGTCGCGGATTTCGTGCTCCCCCGACGGGAAACCGATGACCATCTCATCGGCGATGCCGGTGAACAGGCCGTTCTCCACCACGCCGGGAATCCAGTTGAGCTGGCTGTCCAGCGCGAGGGGATCCTTGATCGCCTCCAGGTGGGCGTCGATCAGGTAGTTGCCGCTGTCGGTGACCACGGCTTTCCCGTCGACGGTGCGCAGCCGGAGGTCCGGGTCGGCGTAGCCGAGGTGCGCGAGCAGCCGGGCGATGGAGCGCCGGGTGGATTCCCAGGAGAACGGGATCACCTCGATGGGCAGCGGGAATGCGCCCAGGGTGTCGACGACCTTGCTGTCGTCGACGATGGCGATCATCCGCTCCGAGGCGTCGGCGACGATGCGTTCCCACAGCAGGCACGCGCCGCCGCCCTTGATCATGGCCCCGTTGTGGTCGATCTCGTCGGCCCCGTCGATGGTGAGGTCGAGGCGCTCCACCTCGGCCAGGGTGGTCAGCGGGACACCGACCTCCAGCGCCAGGTCGCGAGTGCTGGTCGAGGTGGGTACCCCCACCACGTCGAGCCCCTGGGCCACGGCCTCGCCGAGCGCTCGCACGAACCAGTGCGAGGTGGTGCCTGAGCCTAGGCCGAGCTTCATGCCGTCGCGGACGTATGCCTCGATCGCGGCGGTGCCCGATGCCCACTTGGCCTTGTCCTGCTCAGTGCGCGGTTGCATGCTCTTCCTTCTCCTGGCGGGGGTTTTCAGATGCGGGTTGTCTCGGTGGCCAGCGTTAGCAGGTCGCTGAACCGCTCGATGACGGTGCAGTGGTCGACGGCGTTGCCCCACGCGACGTGGCGGTAGGCCACCCCGGCGCGCCGGGCGGTGAGCGCGTCCACCTCGGCGTCTCCGACGTAGACGGTTTCGGCGGCCGACACGCCGAGCGCGTTTAGAACGGTGGTCAGGTGGACCGGGTCGGGCTTTCCGGCCGGTACCGAGTCGATGCCGGCGACCGCGTCGACCAGCTCGGCGAGACCGGTTCCGGCCAGCACCTCGCGCGTCAGGTCGGTGCGCTTGTTGGTGCACACGCCGATCCTGATGCCGTTGTCGCGGAGCCGCTGCAGGGCGGTGCGGGCGTCGGCGTGGACGGTGGTGTCGACGACCGGCTCGGCGGTGTAGGCGGTGGTGTAGGCGGACAGCACGGCGTCGGTCAGCGCCCTGTCACCGCCGACGGCGGCGATGGCTTCGCCGACCAGAGCCCGTGCGCCGCCACCGAGGATCGGGCGCACCTGATCGGCTCGGATCGGCCCCAGCGAGTGCTGGGCCAGGGCCGTGCCGAGGGCGCGCGCGATGTCGGGCGCGCTGTCGACGAGGGTGCCGTCGAGGTCGAAGACCGCGGCGCGTAGGCGCGGAGGGACGTTGGTCATCGGGGCTCGGTGTTCTCCTTGTAGAGGGGCCTGAGCTCGTCGTAGAGGCGGCGGTGCGTGCGGAAGATCCGGTCGTAGGTCTGCGCGGTCGCCTGCCGGGGGATGAAGGTGCGTTCCACGCTCACCCCGGCCAGTGCTTCGTCGAAGTCGCGCCACTGGCCGGTGCCCACGCCCGCGGCCAGCGCCGCACCGTAGGCGCCGCCTTCGGAGGAGCCGGTCACCGTGGTGGTCTCCCGGCCGAGCACGTCGGCGAGCATCTGCAGCCACAACGATTCGGTGGTCGCGCCGCCGGAGGCGACGACGCGGTCGCAGTCCAACCCGGCCTGCCGGCACACCTCGAGGATCTCCCGCATGTTCAGCAGTACGCCCTCCATGACGCTGCGCGCGAGGTGGCCGACGTGGTGCATCGGGGTCAGCCCCACCCAGCTCGCGGCTGCTTCCGGCGCGACGTGCGGCGAGCGTTCGCCGAGCAGGTAGGGCAGGAACAGGAGTCCGTTGCAGCCGGGTTCGACGGCTTTGGCCAGGCCGACGAGCTTGTCAAAGGAGATCGGATCGGTCGTGGTGACGGGTGCGAGCGCGTCGCGCAGCCACTGGAAGGCCCCGCCCGCGCTGAGGGAAACGCCCATGACGTGCCAACGGCCGGGGGCGTTGCCGCAGGACACCTGGACGCGACCTCCCGGGTTGTCCGGGCAGGAAGCCGCGCCACCGGCCACGATCCCGGCGGTCCCGATGGTGAAACCGACCGGGCCCGCGTCGATCAGGCCCATCGCGGTGGTCTGGATGACCGCGTCCCCGCCGCCACCGAACACCGGGGTGCCCCCCGGGACGTTCCAGCGACGGGCCAGTTCGGGCAGGACCTGCCCGGTCTGGTCGACGGACTCCACGACGTCCGGCAGCAGCGCGCGGTCGATGTCCAGCAGCTGGAGCAGTTCGTCGGACCAGCATCGGTGTGCCACGTCGAACAATCCGGTGCCGGAGGCGTCGGAGACGTCGGTGACGTAGGTGCCGGTCATGCGCAGCCGCAGGTAGTCCTTCGGGTTGAGGATGCGCGCGGTGCGTTCGAACAGCTCCGGCTCGTTCTCCCGGAACCAGATGATCTTCCCGCCGGTGAAGCCGGGCAGCATCCGGTTGCGCGTCATCCGCAGGAGTTCGGCGAGCCCACCCGCCCGTTCGGTGATCCAGTCGCACTGCGGGGCGGCCCGCTGGTCGTTCCACAGGATCGCGTGCCGCAGCGGTTTGCCCTCGGCGTCGAGGGCGGTGAGCCCGTGCATCTGCCCGCACAGGCCGATTCCGGTGATCTCCCGCCCGGATTGGGGCAGCGATGCGGTCAGCGCGGTGATCGCCTCGTCGGTGGCGCGCCACCATTCGGCCGGGTCCTGTTCGGCCCATCCCTGCCGGAGGTTGATCATCGGGTAGTCGCGGCTCTGCTTGGCGATCACCTCGCCGGAGCCGTTGACGGCGATCACCTTGCAGGTGGAGGTGCCGAGGTCAATGCCGATCAGCATGGTGCTACGTCCTTTCGCGCCTCATTGCGCGCCGTGGCGAAGCCTGATGTGCTTGAGCTGCAGGTAGGATTCGAGACCTTCGTGGCCGTGTTCGGAGCCGAAACCGCTTTCCCGCCGGCCGCCGTAGGGGGCGTTGATGATTCCGGCGTCGACGTTGTTGACCGCGACGTTGCCGAAGTCGAGTTCGCGGGCGAGCGTGAACGTTTCGTGGGTGTCGTTGGTGTAGGCGTAGGCCGCCAGCCCGCCGGGTGCGGCGTTGGCCCGGGCGATGGCGTCGTCCAGATCGGTGAACTTCGCGACCCCGACGAGCGGACCGAAGGTCTCCTCGTGCATCACGAGCGCCTCGTCCGGCGCGTCGGCGACAACCGTCGGCCGCAGGAACAGCCCGGGAGCGAGCTCGTCGACGGGACCGCCGCCGGCGACGACGGACGCTCCGCGCTTGCGGGCGTCGGCGATGTGGTCGAGGGTGCGACGGTAGGTCTCGTCCATGGTCAGCGATCCGACGTCGGCGGAGGGAACTGCGATCCCGTCGGCGACGGTGAGCGCGTCGGCAGCCTTCGCCAAACCGGCGACGAACTCGTCGTAGACCGAGTCCTGCACGTAGATGCGATTGATCGCGATGCAGATCTGCCCGGCATTGCGGAACGAACGACGTGTCGCGCCCTGGACCGCCGCGGCGATATCCGAACGCGCGGTGACGATCATCGGGCAGCTGCCACCCAGTTCCAGCGACAGACCGGTGATCCCGTTGACCGAGCGGAAGATCGCCTGCCCGATGCGCATGGAGCCGGTGAATGCGACCTTCCTGATCGCCGGGTGCTCGACCAGAGCCTGCCCGGTGCTGCCGTCACCGTAGACGAAGTTGACCACACCGGCCGGGAAAACGGTGGCGATGCACTCGGAGAGGATCTGCGCGCATCCCGGCGTGTACTCGGACGGCTTGATGACGATGGTGCACCCGGCTGCTGTCGCACCGGCCAGCTTCCACCCGATCAGCTCGATGGGGTAGTTCCACGGCACGATGCCGGCGACCGGGCCGATGGGTTCCTTCTCCACGATGCTGGTGAACCCGGCGACGTCGTTGGGGATGGTGCGTCCGAACACCCGCTGCGCCTCTTCGGCGTAGTAGTGCAGCGCGGTGATGAACTTGCGCACCTCGCCCCGCGCCTCCTCCAGCGGTTTGCCCTGCTCGCGGGTGATGGCCGCGGCCATGTCGTCGATGCGGGGCGTACATGCCGCGGCGAGTTCGTGCAGGCACCGGGCGCGGTCGACCGGAAGGGTCCTGCGCCAGGTGCGGAAGGCGGCGACAGCCGATGCCACCGCCGCGTCGACGTCCGCCGTGGACGAGCGGGGGGCGATCGCGGCCAGCTCGGTGGTCGCGGGGTTGCGCCGCTCGATCGTGCCGTCGGAGGCGTCGTGCCAGGTTCCGCTGTGGAAGTTTTGGCAGGTGATCACGTGATTCTGAGACATCCGGTTCTGCTTTCGTGGTGCTGGCGCGAGAGCCGGCGTTGAACGCGGTGGAATGGGGGCGGGACGGCGTGCTTGGGGTCAGGGCGAAGCACGCGGCGTGCCCGCCGTGCGGGCCTGCTCACAGCGGCTTACGTGCCGCTGTTGACTTCATATGATGATCGGACGATAGTTCTCGCATGGCCTCGTCGCAACCCCCCAACGCAGCTGGATCGAGCACCGAGTTCCGCGCAGCGGCGCCGGACCGGCCACCGCGCCTGCCCGAGGTGGTAGCCGAGCGCCTGCAGCAGGACCTGCTGGCGCAGGACCTGCGTCCGGGGGACCGGCTGCCCACCGAATCCCAGCTCGTGGAGCGCTACGGGGTGAGCCGGACGGTGATCAGGGAGGCCGGCCGCATCCTCGAACAGCGCGGGCTGGTCGACATCCGGCCTGGTCGCGGGATGACGGTCGCCGCGCCGGACGGTTCGGCGATCGTCCAGCACTACTCGTTGATGCTGGGCATGAACGCGATGACGTTCCAGCAGTTGATGGAGACCCGGCTGATCATCGAGGTCGAGGTGGCCGCCCTGGCGGCATTGCGCCGCACGGATGAGGACCTGGCCGACATGCGCGCGTCACTGGAGCGCGCGCAGGCCCGCGCGGACGATTACCAGGTGTGCCTGGAGGAGGACATGCGGTTCCACGAGATCGTCACGCGTGCCAGCGGGAACCCGTTCTTCTCCTGGTTCATGGATCCCGTGAACACCTGCCTGCGTGAGTCCTACCAGGACTCCAGCGCCTATCTGGCGAGCTTGCCGCAGACCTTCGCCGAGCACCGGGCGATCCTCGATGCGATCGCTGCCGGTGATCCCGACGCGGCGCGGCGCAGCGCGCGGGAGCACCTGAACCGGGTGGTGTCGCAGCAGGACGCCCTGGTGTCGGGGCGAAAGCCGCGTTGACGACTCAGCTCGCCCGGCTGGCCCCGGTGTCGCCGGCGAGTAGCCGGTCGCTGTGCCGCATGATGCGCCGCAGGTGGTTCTCGGTGGCGAAGCGGGCGCGCGAGGGGTCCCCGGCGCTGATCGCCTCGGCGATCTCGATGTGCTCCTGCACGGTGTTGCACGCTTCGAAGGAGTAGCCGGGGCTCTTGCGGTAGGCGTCCCGCAGAAACCCGTTGATGGGGCGGATCATCAAGGAGAAGAACGGGTTGCCGCTGGCCTCGGCGATGATCTCGTGAAAGGCCAGGTCCGCGTCGAGGAACTCGCTGCGGTCGTCGACGGCCGCTGCCAGGCGCTGGTTGGCCTCGCGCATCGCAGTCAGGTGTTGCTCGGTCCGCCGTGCCGCAGCGAACACCGACATCTCCACCTCGAGCACCAGTCGGATCTCCTGGAGCTGGTCGAACGAGCCCTGGCTGAGGCGCAGCAGCAACGCGTACTGGTCGGCGATGAGCCGACCGTCGAACTCGGCGACGGTCATCCCACGGCCGGGCTTGACGGTGACCAGGCCACGCTGGACCAGAAGTCGAGCGGTCTCGCGCACCACGGTTCGGCTCACGTCGAACCGCTCGGCGAGTTCGGCTTCGGTGGGCAGCCGATCGCCCGGGGTGAGCTCGAGGATTTCTTCCTGCAGGGTGTCCGCGAGGACCTCCGGGAGGCGCTTGCGCGAGCCGATTCGGTCGGTCATGGCGAGATTGTATGACAAACACGTCCAAGCAGGTCGCAACGGCTGGTGTTCAGACCGTGAACTCCTGGGGTGCAGCCGGGTGAACAACTCTGGTGTAGGGCAGAACTCCGCTGCACTATGTGACGCAGGTTACAACAGGTTGACCGTAGATTTGTATGACGATAGGACATTGGATAGGTAACTCGCTGAAGTTCGTGCAGCGCTCTTCGTGCCCTCCAACTGCTGCTCCCTCATCCGTCGTGGCAGCGCTGCATCCATAGGAAGGCAAGCCCGTGAATCTCACCGCCCATGCCGACCTGGTCCCGCCCCAGGACGCCGGCCGTGCCACGCTGCTCGCCCGTGTCTTCGACCCGGACTGCGAAGGTCCGTGCGTGGTCGCCGTGCGGGGCCAGGCGGTGGTCGACCTGACCAACGTCGAACCGACGGTGTCCGGTCTGCTGGAACGGCCTGACGCCGTGGAGATCGTGCGCACCCATCCGGGCGGGCGCGTCTGGCAGTTGTCCGACCTGCTGCGGGCAACGCTCGCCCAGGACCGCAGCAATGCCCACTTCCTCGCTCCCGTTGACCTCCAAGTGGTCAAAGCAGCCGGGGTCACGTTCGTGCGCAGCATGCTCGAACGCGTCATCGAGGAGCGTGCCGACGGCGACCTGCACCGGGCAGAAGCGATCCGCAACAAGCTCGGCGACCTGGTCACGGGCCGGATCTCCCATGTGCGGCCCGGGACTGCCGAGGCCGAGCGGGTCAAGGAGGTGCTCGTCCAGGAAGGACTCTGGTCGCAGTATCTTGAGGTCGGCATCGGGCCCGACCCGGAGATCTTCACCAAGGCACCGGTGCTGTCCGCGGTCGGCACCGGCGCCGAGATCGGCGTGCTGGCCCGATCCACGTGGAACAATCCGGAACCCGAGCTGGTGCTCGCGGTGACCTCCCGCGGCGTTCCGGTGGCCGCAACGCTCGGCAACGACGTGAACCTCCGCGACTTCGAGGGGCGTAGTGCGCTGCTGCTGACCGAGGCGAAGGACAACAACGCCTCCTGTGCGATCGGGCCGTTCCTCCGCCTGTTCGACTCGGACTTCAGCCTCGACGACGCACGGAACCTGGAGGTCTCGCTGCAGATCACCGGTGCCGACGGATACCGCCTCGAAGGCGTCAACCCGGTCGGGGAGATCAGTCGCGATCTGCTGGACCTGGTGAACCACGCCTACGGCCGCCACCACCAGTACCCGGACGGGTTCGTGCTGTTCACCGGCACCATGTTCGCCCCGACCGAGGACCGGGATGAGCCCGGTCAGGGATTCACCCACAAGCAGGGGGACGTGGTGCGCATTTCGTCCCCGGCACTCGGATCGCTGATCAACGTGGTCAACTCCGCCGAGGACGCCCCGGACTGGGAGTTCGGGATCCGTGCGCTGATGGACAACCTCGCCGCACGCGGGCTTCTGGGCCGACGCGGTGCTGACGAGGCGGCGGAGGTGAGGCAATGACCCGCGTTGTCGTGACGGACCACGTGTTCGGTGGCGTCGAGCACGAAGCCGCCGTCGCACGACGCTTCAACGCGGAGTTCGCTGAGCTGCAGTGCAGGTCCGAAGAGGACACCGTGGCTGCGGTGACCGGTGCCAATGTCGTGTTCGTCAACTTCGCGCCCATCACCGCGCGAGTGCTTCGCGCGATGGCGCCGGGGGCAACGGTGATCCGCTACGGCATCGGGTACGACAACGTCGACGTGGTGGCGGCCCGGCAGCTGGGCATCTCGGTGGCCAACGTCCCCGACTACGGCACCGACACCGTCGCCGATCACAGCGTGGCGAGCCTGCTCGCCCTGTTACGCAAGCTGACGGCCTACGATCGGCGCGTGCGCGAAGACGGCTGGTGCGCACCGCGCGATCTCGGTTCCCTGCCGGGATTTTCCAGCACGACGGTGGGCCTGGTCGGCCTCGGCCGTATCGGTCTTGCGGTGTGCGAACGGCTGCGGCCCTTCGGTTTCCACGTGCTCGCGCACGACCCCTACGCCTCCCCCGTACTCGCGGCGGAGCACGGTGTCAGGCTGACCGGACTGGCGGAGTTGCTGGCTGAATCGCACGCGATCTCGCTGCACGCTCCGCTGACCCCCGGCACCAAGCATCTGCTCGACGAGCGTGCCTTCAGCCGGATCAGGCGCGGTGCCGTCGTCGTGAACACCTCGCGCGGCGGGCTCATCGACCACGACGCACTGGTGAACGCGATCGAATCGGGCCAGGTGTCCGCGGCGGCGTTGGACGTTTTCGACGGCGAACCGCTGGCCTCCGACTCGCGGCTGCGCGCCCTGCCGCAGGTGCTGCTCACCCCGCACACCGCGTTCTTCTCCGAAAGCTCCCTGGCGGCGCTGCAACGCCTGGCCGCGGAGGAAGCCGCCAGAGCCCTGGCGAAACAACCGCTGCGTTGCCCGATCAGCTGAACGGCACGAGAACAGGAAGCGCCATTGACCCAGGCATTCAACCCGCGCACCGGTGAACCCGTGGGACGCGAAGTCCCGGACAGTTCCGCCACCGAGGTGTCCGCGGCCATCGCCCGAGCACAGGACTGCGCGCAGTGGCTGGCGGATCTGCCGCACAACCGCCGCGCCGAGCTGTTACACGCATTGGCCACGGCGCTGCGCGACAATGAAACCTCACTCGTGGAACTCGCCGACGCCGAGACCGCGCTGGGGGACAGGCGTCTCACCGGTGAAATCGCCCGCTCCGCCGCGCAACTGGACATGTTCGCTGACGTGCTCGATGACGGTGCGTTCTGCGAGGCGGTCATCGACCACGCCGATCCCCAGGCGGTTCCACCGCACACCGACCTGCGTCGCATGCTCGTGCCGCTTGGGCCGGTCGCGGTGTTCGCGGCCAGCAACTTCCCGTTCGCCTTCTCCGTCGCCGGGGGTGACACCGCGAGCGCGCTGGCCGCCGGCTGCCCGGTCGTGGTCAAGGCGCATCCGAGCCACCCGAACCTTTCCGTGCGCACCGCAGAGCTGCTCTCCGCCACGCTGGAGAAGGTGGGGGCGCCCAGCGGCGTGCTCGAGATCGTGCACGGACATGAGGCGGGCACGCTCCTGGTCACGGACCCGAGGATCACCGCCGTCGGGTTCACCGGCTCGACCCGCGGCGGGCGAGCGTTGTTCGACCTGGCCTGTTCCCGCCCGGACCCGATTCCGTTCTACGGCGAGCTGGGCAGCATCAACCCGGTCGTGGTGACCGAAGCCGCGCTGTCGCGGCGTGCTGGTGAGATCGCCACCGGGCTGGTCGGCTCCTTCACCCTCGGGGCGGGGCAGTTCTGCACGAAACCCGGCGCGGTGTTCGTCCCGGCAGGCCAGGGCTTCGCCGACCGGGTCGTCGAGGCGGTCGGCGACACCGAGCCCGCGCCCCTGCTCAACGCCAAGATCCGCGACGGCTATCTCGCCGGGGTCACAGCGCTGGGGAGTGCCCCCGGAGTCAGGACGGTGCTTGCGCCCCGGACCGGTACCGGATACTCGGTGTACCCTGCGGTGTTCACGGTCGACGCGACGACGTTCGTGGAGCGGATCGACCTTCTCGCGGAGGAGTGCTTCGGGCCGAGCACCGTGATCGTCGAGTACTCCAGTGCCGAGGAGCTCGCCGGTGCGCTCGCCGCGCTGCCGGGCAGCCTGACCGCCAGTCTCCACGCGGAGCCCGTCGACCCACCAGCTGCCGAGCTGCTCGCAACCCTGCGGAAGAAGGTCGGCCGCGTGATCTTCAACGGCTGGCCGACCGGAGTCGCGGTCACGTGGTCCCAGCACCACGGCGGCCCATGGCCGTCGACCACGGTGCCGCTGCACACCTCGGTCGGGGCAACGGCCATCCGGCGCTTCATGCGGCCGGTGACCTTCCAGGACGTCCCCGACGGTCTACTGCCCGAAGCGCTCCGCGAGGACAACCCGCTGGGCATCCCGCGACGTGTCGATGGCGTCCTCCGCTGAGGCCACCCACAGCGATGCCCACCTGCCAGAGCAGGTGGGCATCGCTGTGGAGTTCTCCCGGTGGCGCAACCGGGCATCCGGTATCCCGGTTCACCCGACCAGGGTCTTCTTCAGCGCGGCCAGGCCGTCGGTGTAGATGCCGTGGAACAGGGCGATCACCTCGTCATCGCTTGTTCCAACCGGCGTGAAGGTGCCGGACCACTCCACGCGGCTCTGCGTGTCCGACACCTCGTGCACGGTGATGGTGGCGCGGTAGCCGGTGACAGGGAACGGAGCCTGGAGGATGGAGTAGGTGTAGGTGCGCGCGTCGTTGTCGAACGCTTCGAGACGCTCGACGATGACCTCGCCCTGCTCGTTGGTCAGGCTGCGGACGCGTCCGCCCTCGCTGAGCTCGCTGGTGGGGATGTAGGGCAGCCAGTCGGGCAACGAGCCGAAGCCCCCGATGAGCTGCCAGACGCGGTCTGCGGACACCGGGATGTCGATGGACGTGGTCGTCGATGCCATGGTTTTCCTCCTCGACAGGTGTAGGGATCAGGCGTGGGGAACCGGGGCGTCCGGCGCGGTCAGCCCTTCGGCGCGTAGAGCCGACCAGACGGCCGCCGGGACGGACTCGGTGAGCGCGGCGACGGCCGGGTGGGCTGGCAGGACGGTTCTGATGGACATGTGCAGATCCTTGCTTTTCGAGATTCGACGGAGAGTTTCTTCGTGCGCTGTCTGCGCGTTTCCGTCGGTTGACAGGTTCGGGAGTGTCGTCCTACATGGACTCGCTCCACGGGTCAGGCGCTTCGGTTGGTGAGCACCGGCTCGGGAGTGGAGGGGAAGTGCGGCAGCACTTCGTGTGCCAGTTCGTGGATCACCTCGTCGACCGGGCGATCCCCGGGGCGGAGGTTGAAGGAGACGTGCGCGACGCCGAGCTCCCCCATCGCGCGCAGCTGCTCGATGAGGGCCCGCCGGCCGGCCCGGATGCCCAGGCGGAGCGGGGTGGCGGGGGTGTCGGGTTCCGCGACGAGATCGAGCTGCATCGGAGTGAGATACGGCTTCGGGCTCGACGCGGTGAGTCGCTGCCATTCGCTGATCTTGATGCGCAGCGCGTCCAGCTGGCGCGGATAGTTCAGCGAGGCGTCCGCGTTCTCGGCGATCCACTCCATCGACTGCTGCGCGTGACCGGCGATGGCGATCGGAATGGTCGAACCGGTCGGCTTGGGCAGCACGTCGAGCTTGCGGTCGGCGGTCAACCCGTGCTCGGGGAGCTCGATTCCCTCGCCTGAGGAATGCCGTGCCCAGGCCGCGCGGAGGATCGTCACGCCCTCGCGGAAAGCGGCGCCGCGCGCGTGGAAGTCCAGGCCGAACAAGGGATATTCGACCGGACGGTCACCACTGGCCAGGCCGAGCACGAAACGTCCTCCGGACAACACGTCCACCGTGGCGGCGGCCTTGGCGACCAGCCAGGGTTGGCGCAGGGGCAGCACGACCGCACCGGTGCCGAGCACGGCGCGTTGGGTGATCGCCGCCAGGTGGCCAAGGTGCGTGAAGGTCTCGAAGACCGAACCCGCGTCGCCGAACTGAACCGGGTCGTAGAACGGAACGTCTCGGACCCACAGGGCGGCGAAGCCGAGGTCGTCCGCGAGCCTGGCCAGGCGGGCGTGTGCGGTGAGGTCGGGGACCCCGAAGGGGCGGCCGGCCGCCCGGTCGGCGCGCAGTCGGGTCTCGCCCCAGTCGTTGTCCAGCGGGAGCTCAAGACCGAGCGTCGGCAGACCGGTCGGGCTGACGAGGCGGTCCAGCGCGGTGCGTTCAAAAGGCATTGTGGTGGCGACCTTTCGAGGGCATGGCGAGGAGAGGTCGCACGGGTCGAGCGACCTCCACCCGTGCGACCTGCGGTCAGTTGAGGGTGTCGGGGTGGGGGCCGGTGCGCAGACCGCGGTCGAGCCCGGCGATCGCGTTCATCTCGTCGTCGGAGAGGGTGAAGTCGAAGACGTCGATGTTCTCGCGGATGCGGGACGGGGTGACCGACTTTGGGATCACGATGTTGCCCAGCTGCAGGTGCCAGCGGATGACCACCTGGGCGGGCGACTTGCCGTGCCGTTCGGCGATCTCGGTCACCGCCTGGTCGCGCAGCACCGCGCCCTGGGCCAGCGGGCTCCATGCCTCGGTTGCGATTCCGTGCTCGGCGTGCAGGGCGCGCAGCTCACGCTGCTGTAGACCGGGGTGCAGCTCGATCTGGTTGACCACCGGGACGAGCGAGCTGTTGTCAAGCAGGCGGCGCAGGTGCGCGGGCTGGAAGTTCGACACACCAGCGGCGCGGACCCGCCCGTCCTTCACCAGCTGCTCGATGGCCTTCCAGGTATCCAGGTACCGGTCGCGCGCCGGGGTGGGCCAGTGGATCAGGTACATGTCCACGTGGTCCAGCCCGAGCAGGTCCAGGCTGCGGTCGAATGCCTTGAGGGTCGTGTCGTAGCCCTGGTCCTCGTTCCACAGCTTCGTGGTGATGAACAGCTCGTCGCGGGCGATGCCCGACTCGGCGATGGCGCGGCCGACTCCGGCCTCGTTGCCGTAGATCGCGGCGGTGTCGATGGAGCGGTAACCGGCCTGCAGGGCAGCCGAGACCGCGGCGGTGGTCTCCGCGTCCGGCACCTGGAAGACACCGAAGCCGAGCTGCGGGATGGTGACGCCGTTGTTGAGTGTGATGGTGGGAACCATGATTCTCCTTGTGATCGTTGCGGATGGGGATTCCGGAGCGGGAGCTGGTCTCAGCGGGCAGGCTCCGGCTCGGCGTGCCTGGGTGCGGCGCCGGTGGCGGTGGCCCGGCTGCGGCGGTCGAGGTAGGCCGCGAGGAAGGACAGCAGCAGGGCGGTGCCGGCGAGGATGGCGCCGACCCAGTTGGGCGAGGTGTAGCCGAACCCGGCGTCGATGACGACACCGCCGAGCCAGGCGGCGAGAGCGTTACCGAGGTTGAAGGCGCCGATGTTGGCGGCGGAGGCCAGGGTCGGGGCGGCTGATGCCTGGTCGAGGATCCACTTCTGCAGCGGCGGCACGGTGGCGAAGCCCAGGGCGCCAATGGCGGTCAGGGTGATCGCGGAGAGGACCTGGCTGTGGGCGGTGACGGTGAACAGCAGCAGGACGGCTGCGAGGGCGGCGAGCGTGGTGAACAGCATGGGCATCAGGGCCTTGTCGGCGTACTTGCCGCCGAGCAGGTTGCCCAGGAACATCCCGATGCCGAACAGCACCAGCAGCCAGGTCACGCCGCTTTCGGGGAAGCCCGCAACGTCGGTCATCATCGGTGCGATGTAGGTGATCGCGGCGAACACGCCGCCGTAGCCCAGGACCGTCATCGCCATCGCGAGCCAGACCTGCACGTTGCGGAACGCGGTGAACTCGGTGCGGATCCTCGCGGCTTCGGGCCTGCCCTGCTCTGGGACGAGCATGGCGACACCGAGAAACCCGATCACGCCGAGCAGGGCGACGATGGTGAAGGTGACCCGCCAGCCGAAGGCCTGTCCGATGTAGGTGCCGCCGGGGACGCCGATGATGTTGGCGACGGTCAGGCCCATGAACATCAGCGAGATGGCCGAGGCTTTCTTCTCGGGGGTGACCAGGCTGGCGGCGACCACGGAGCCGATGCCGAAGAACGCGCCGTGGGCGAACGAGGTGATGATCCGCCCGATGAGCATGATGCTGAAGGTGGGGGCGGCGGCGGAGAGCGCGTTGCCCGCGATGAACACGCCCATCAGGAACAGCAGCATCTTCTTGCGGGACACCTTGGTGCCCAGGACGGTGAGGATCGGGGCGCCGATGAGAACGCCGAGTGCGTAGCCGGACACCAGCCACCCCGCGGTGGGGATGCTGACGCCGTACTCGCCGGCGACCTGGGGGAGCACGCCCATGATCACGAACTCGGTGGTGCCGATCCCGAGGGCGCCGATGGCAAGCGCCAGGAGCGCGAGGGGCATGTGCGAGCCTTCCTGTCTGACTGCGTCTGAGTCTTACAGGCGTCGACAATAGTTGCACACGCTAGTTAATTCAAATTTCGCGTAGTGTGACGTACGGGATAGTTGCACACGCCTCATATGTGTGCGTGCTTGTAGTATCGTCGTGGTAAGTCAACCGGCAGGGGGTGCCCGTGGGAATCACCGACGATGCCGTCGAGGTGCGCGCCCGCGGATGGCGCACGCTCGCCGCGTTGCATGGGATGCTCGACACCGCGCTGGAGAAGGCGCTCCAGGCCGACCATGACCTGTCGGTCGTTGAGTACATGGTTCTCGACGCGCTCAGCCGCCAGGACGGCTGGCACATGCGCATGCAGCAGCTCGCCCGTGCCACGGCGCTCAGCGGCAGTGCGACGACGCGACTGGTCAACCGGCTGGAGGATCGCGAGCTGCTGACCCGTGTTCTCTGCAAAGGGGACCGGCGAGGGATCTACACCGAGCTCACCGAGGCAGGCCGAGCTCTCCTGGAGCGAGCGCGTCCGACGTACGACGCGACGTTGGAAGCGGCACTCACCGCCGCGGGACGGACTCCGGAACTCGCGCCGCTGGTCGAGGCGCTGCACGGGCTGTCGCAGGCCCCACCGCTGCAACGCTGAGGTGCCGCCGGCCGGCGGGCGGGGCAGGACCCGCCGGCCGGCACGTGTCATGCGGATGTGGACTTCGCGCCCTGCACGATGTTGAGCGCTTCGATCAGGTGCCCGCGGAACCGCTCGTAGTTCTCGCTCATCGGGAAGTGCCCGATCTCCGGCATCTCGATGAAGGTACCGTTCTTGATCTGGGCGGCCGTTCGCGCGCTGTCGGCGGGCGTGGTGAGGTAGTCGTACTCACCGGTGAGCATCACGACAGGACACTGGTCGCCGTCGATCTCGCCGAGCTTGCCCCGCAGGTCGTGGTCGACCGAGTAGAAGTACAGGTCGCCCTTGAACGACTCGGATCCCTGCGAGTAGTAGAACCAGGTCTTCCAGCGGTCGGCCTCAGGTGACTGCGGTGCCATCAGGTCCCACACGCCGCTGGCGCAGACCTGCGCGGCGTTGGCGTGCGGGTGCTGCCACCAGTCGAGATAGAAGCCGGGGGAGTAGTCGGCGCCTTCGACCGAGAGCACACCGGCGAAGCGGTCCGGGCGCCGCAGCGCCAGCTGCAGCGCGATGTTGCCGCCGAACGACGAACCCATGAAGATCGGGTCCTCGAGTTCGAGGGCGTCGCACAGGGCGACGATGAAGTTGGCGTAGTGGTCGGCGGTGAGCCTGTACTCCTCCTTCCACCACTCGACGTTCTCCGGCGGGTCGGACTTGCCGTGGCGGGGCAGGTCGTAGGCGATCACGCGGTACTTGGCGGTGATCTCCTCGTCCTCCAGCAGGCCGCGCCACTGGTGGTTGTGGCAGCCCGCGGTGTGCTGGCAGACCAGCGGCTGCCCGGTGCCGTTCTCGAGGTAGAACACCTTGTACTTCAGGCCGTCCACCTCGATGGTGACGTAGTGGCCGGTCACAGGCGAAATGTTGCTCATGCCGATGTCCTTCCTCAGACGGGGGAGCCGATGGTGCGCAGCAGCTCGATCTGCCGGGTGATGCAGCGCAGGTTCTGCATGAGGACGAGGACATCGCCCTCCAGTTTCATGTCGCGCCGGAAGGTCGCCGACCAGATGCCGTGGCACATCGGCGGCGGCACCGGCTCGCCGAAGCCACGCCACGTCTCGACGCCCGCACGGATCGCGAACTGGTACGGCACCTCCAGCGGACCGGGATCGACAGCGACGTCCACGACGCGTCCGGACTCGACCTTCACCACGAACTGGTGCTCGGTGGCGTCGAGCAGGTACGAGCAGGTGAAGTACTTGCCGTGGGCCTGGATCTCCGGGTCGTTGTTGCTGGCGGAGGCGAACGCCTCGGCCCACGACGCCGCTGTCGATGGGGAGCGGGTAACCGCAGCCATCGTCGGCTCCTCTCTGAGCGGGAACAGATGCGACCGTCGTCACTGCGACGGCTACCGTTGATACGACTACGCAACGTGGCTGGGAGTCCAATACCTGTTGCCCACCGTTCGATAGCCCAGAAGAATTGGTCGCCTGCTCGGGCGGCACCTATCATCCCGGCGTGGCGGAACTTCCGGAGCTACGCGTGCTACGCTATTTTGTCGCCGTTGCCGAGGAGCTGCACTTCGGGCGGGCGGCCGCACGACTGCACATCAGTCAGCCGTCGCTGAGCGTGCAGATCCGAAAGTTGGAGCACATGCTCGGCGCCCGTCTGTTGGAGCGCACGAGTCGCAGCGTCGAGCTGACCCCGGCCGGCCTGGTGCTGCTCGCCGAGGCCCGCCGCCTGCTGGTCAGCGCCGAACGCCTCACGTTGGCCACCCGCGAGGCGGCCAACGGTCACCGGGGCTCGCTGATCGTCGGCTTCCAGAGCAACGCCGCCGCCGAGCTCACCCCGAAGATCCTCGCGGCGTTCCAGACCCGTTACCCGCACGTGCAGGTCGAAATGCGCTCGCACGACTTCAGCGACCCGTACGTGGGGCTGGCCAACGGCAGCGTCGACGTCGCCTTCGTCCGCCCACCCGTGCTCATGCAGAGCTGGCTTTCGGTGGAAACGCTCTTCGTCGAGCCGCGGGTGCTCGTCGCGTCGAGCGAGTCGCCGCTCGCCGAGTGCGAGAAGCTGACCGTTGAGGACGTGGTGCACGAGCCGTTCGTCGGCCGCCGGGCTCCCGAGTACTGGCGGGACTTCTGGCTCGCGTCGGAGTGCCGCGGCCCGTACCCGGTGCGTCTGGGCGCCGAGGTCACCAGCGTCGACGAGTGCTTCGAGGCCATCCTGTCCGGCCGTGGTGTCGCCTTCACGCAGGCGTCGACCCAGCGGTTCTACGGACGCCCTGGCCTGTCGTTCGTCCCGGTCGAAGACCTGCCGCCGTCCCCGCTGGCCATCGCGTGGCGCAACGACATGGACGCCCAACCCGTCCACGACTTCGTCGAGACCGCCCGCCTGCTGGCCAGTCTGGACATCGTCCCCTCGGCATCCCCGGCAGGCGTCGACCAGCTCCTCCGGGATACTCGGTCGCCGACGGGTAGTCACGCGTCCTAGCGGGGCGGTCTGGGGCAGCAGGTGCGCACCGGCTTCAGCTGTCGTTGAGCCCGCTCTGCGGTGGTGCATCTGCCGAGTATTGCGGACCTCACTATAGCCGCGTTTGCAAGTATCACGCGAATGCAACTATTGTTGACGCCCGTGAGGCGCTCGCGCAGTGCTGCTCTGCAGCTCCAAGGATGCTCGTTATGCCGCTCGCGCTGCTGGCCCTGGCCATCAGGGCATCTGGAATCGGCAGCACGGAATTCATGAGCATGCGGCTGCCACCCCAGGTCGGCGCGAGTCTCGGCGTGCCGATGGCCTCGACGGCCAACATCGGCGCCTCCAACCTGGGCAACGCCCTGGCCACGTGACGCGGTGGCCTGATGATCGCCGCCGGCCTCGGCTACCCCGCGCCCAACGCCGTCACAGCGCCGCTCCCGCCGCCGAGGGAGCTGTCCGCTCCGGAACCCCGTACGTGTCCCCTCCAGTACAAGGAGATTTCCCATGAATACCACCGCGGTGGCCCCGCTGACCGCTGCTGACGCGGAAGCCCTCATCCTCGCCGCGCGCCGCGCTGCGGACCAGGCGGGCGTCCCGGTCAGCATCAGCGTCCTCGACGCCGGCGGACACCTGCTGGCGTTCCGCCGTGATGAGCGCGCTCTGCTCATCTCCGGTGAAACCAGCACCGCCAAGGCGTACACCGCTCTGCAGCTGAACGCGCCGACGGCCGACCTGGCCGATCTGGTCAAGCCGGAGGGCCCCTTCCACTCCCTGCCCACCGCGTTGCACAAGCCGCTGCTGTTCATCGCCGGCGGTGTGCCGATCCACCGCGACGGACAGCTCATCGGCGCCCTCGGCATCGGTGGTGGCGCTCCCGAGCAGGACCACTCCTTCGCCCAGACCGCCCTCCAAGCTCTCTGATCGACCTCGTACCCGGGGCTGGGGTGGGTCGGCACCCACCGGCCACTCCCGCTCCGTTCTCCTGTCAGGCAGCAAAAAAAGAAAGGATCTCCGATGAAGGCGATCGTCCTCGACGAGTACGGCGGGCCGGACGCGCTCCGGCTGACCGACCTCCCGGAACCGAAGGTGGCGCCGGGCGAGGTGCTGATCCGGGTGAAGGCCGCCGGTGTCAACCCGGTGGACTGGAAGCTCGGGGAGGGAAACCTCGACGGCTTCATGGAAACCCACTTTCCGCTGATCCCGGGCTGGGACGTGGCCGGGGTGGTCGAGCGGGTGGGCTTCGACGTCACGGAGTACGCGCCCGGCGATGAGGTGTTCGGCTACATCCGCAAGGATGCCGTCCAGCTCGGTGGCTACGCCGAACTGGTCTCCGCGCACGTGCGCATGCTGGCCCGCAAGCCTGCCGCGCTGTCCTGGGAGCAGGCCGCGGGCGTTCCCCTCGCCGGGCTGACGGCCTACCAGGCGATCAAGCGGGTCGGCGTCGGCTCCGGCGACACCGTCCTGGTGCACGCCGCGGCGGGTGGCGTCGGCTCGTTCGGCGTCCAGATCGCCGTGGCACGTGGTGCCCGCGTGATCGGCACGGCGAGCGAGCGCAACCACGACTTCGTGCGGCAGCTGGGCGCGGAGCCGGTGACCTACGGCGCCGGGCTCGCCGACCGGGTGGCCGAGCTGGCCCCCGGAGGCATCGACGCAGCGCTGGACTTCGTCGGCGGAGACGCGGTGGAGGTGTCGCTGCGCGTCCTCGACAAGCCGGAACGGCTCGCCTCCATCGCCAACCCGGAGGCCGGGGCCAAGGGCGCCCACTACGTGTGGGTCCGCCCCAACTCGGCAGACCTCGCCGACCTCGCCGACCTGGCCGACCGCGGTGAGCTGACCGTGCACGTGGACAAGGTGCTCCCGCTCGAGGAAGCAGCCGAGGCATGGCGTCTGAGCCGCGGCGGGCACACCCGCGGCAAGCTCGTGCTCTCCGTGAGTTGAGGCACCGAAAGTGGTTTCTGCCACCGGAACCACGTGATCAGGCCGGTCGGACACGAGTCGTGTCAGCGCGGGCCGGTGGACGAGGTGGAACTCGCCCACCGGCCCGCGGCCTGGTCAGGGCAGGATCGAGTCGACGAAGCCGCCGCTTGTTTACACGGACTACTCCGCGCCGGTTGTGGCCGAGGCCAGCGGTGAGGCGAGGTAGCCGACCATGGTGGCGATCTCCACGGATTAACCCGTATTGACCGCCTCGGATGGGCCTGCGCGTCACGTATGGGCCCGGCCTGGCGTCGTTACTCTCTTCCTTGAACCCCGACGGCTCCTACCCCATACCGGAAGGCTGGTAACCAACGACGGATCTCGGGCTGCATGGCCAGCAGGTCACCACGCAGACCTTCGACTACACCGTGTCCTTCCAGACCAGCGGCGGGTACGAACTGCGCATCGAGAACGACTACACCCTCCACACGCCGCACGGCTCCTGGAACTTCTCCCCAGAACCGTCCAATGCGGACTCCCAGGAACTGGCAGCGTTGGCGGATCAACGCATCGAACACGCGGCTGTCTCCAGCGACGGCACGCTGACGGTGACGTTTGCCACCGGCAGCGAACTACACGTGCAGGCGAGCCCGTCCTATGAAGCCTGGACGGTCGCCGGACCTCGCGGAATGAAGGTGGTCTGCATGCCTGGCGGCGAACTCGCCACCTGGAAGGCCACCGACACCTGACTCGTCGAATCCCGATGAAACGGGGATTCAGTGGATCGTGCCGGTCTCGACTGCTGCGCTGCATCAGCCAGGCTTCCTCACAGCTCAGCAGGCAACTACGGGGTCTCCACGTTGAGATAGTCGACTGCCTTGTGCAGGTTGGCCAGGATAGTGTGAAAACTGCCCCTTCCGTTGTTAAGGGGCCGCATCCGGTCGTGTACGGTCGGCGGGCCATCAATACCGACCTGCACGCTGGATACACGCTGAGCTGCGAGTTCTCGGCAAGTTGCCTCATCCAGCAGAAACCCGTTGGTAATGATACTGGCGTCATAGCGCACTTCTGCCTCATCGCAGCGGAGGATGAAGGCGTCCGAAAGCTGGAGAAGTGATCCCTTTCCCACAAGAGGCTCTCCGCCGAACCATGTGACATCGAACGACTCGATATGCGGAAGCTGTGCGTCGAGAACCTTGAGGACGTGCGCCGCTACCTCGCGTCGAGTACTGAAGGATGCTTCTCCTCGAAGCAGTAGGGGCACGAAAAGTTGCATCCCAGGCTGGTCGCCACAGTCAGCGCGAAATGCCGGTTGGTGTTTCGGCGATGATCTCCTCCGTATTGGGAGAGGTCCTTGATCTGCCGGTCGCAATCCTCGGATTAATGAAGCCAGCTAGCGGACATGTCGTCCTCTATGATGTGCCAGCGAGACGAATCCAGTACAGAGAGCGAGTGGGACGTCTCAGAGCTGTCGCCGAGAAGTCTTCTGTTGCATGCGCCTCCCTCGAAGTGTGTGGCAATGCCTTCTGGTCTCCGGTCCGGACGCTAGCAGTGTTCCCGCGATCCGCGCGACAACGACAGGACGACCTCGCCGCATCGGTGGAACGGTGACGCGAACAAGGCATCGGTGACCGACGGTCAGCAAAGTCGCGCAGTTGAATCACTGTCGATGATTCACTGCACTAGCTTGACGCCCTGAGAACGTACTGGCAGCTCAACCCAGAGCCCTCTTCTCGCGAAGGACAGTCGTGACGCTGATCGACATCTTCAACGACCGCTACGAGCCCATCGGCACCGAGGACAAGAAGGAGGCCCACCGTCGAGGATCCTGGCATCGGACGTTCTCCGCGCTCGCCGTCCACCCGAGGAACCGGCTGGTCTTCCTGCAGAAGAAGGCCCCGGTCCGGTACTCCTTCGACAGGCCCGACAACGCCGACATCACCGTCGGCGGCCACTACCACGCCGGCGAATCGATCCCCGACGGCGTGCGCGAGGTCCACGAGGAAATCGGCCTGGAGACCTCCTACGCCGAGCTGCACTCCCTCGGCCTACGACAGACCGCGATCACCCTCGCCCCCGACTACATCGAACGCGAGTTCCAGCACTGGCACCTCCTGCCCCTCCAGGGCGACTTGGAGGACATCCCTTTCGCCGACGCGGAGGTCACCGGGCTCGTCGGTATCGACCTCGACGACGCGATCCGACTCGCCGAGGGCACCACCACGACGATCCCCGCCCGGTATGCCACTCGCACCGATTCGAACGTGTCGTATGCCGAAGGCAGGCTGACTCGCGACGAGCTCGTGCCGAACTACCTCGGCCTCGATCAGCTTTATCTGCGGCTGTTCGTCGCGGCTGACCGGTTCGGCGCTGGTCAGCGGCGCCACTTGTTCTGGTAACCCCTCTGGAGGAACCTGCGATGCGCATCGCGATCATGGTCGGCACGCGGCCGGAAGGTATCGAACTCACCACCACCGAACACGTTGATCTCGAACTGGTGGCGCAGGTCGGCCATCGAGGACTCCTCGAAGATGCCCTCGATGCCGTAGCCGGCGTTGGCCACGAGCATCTCGATCGGTTTCAACGCGGCTTCGGCGGTGCCCACAGTCGGCTCGATCCGGTCCTCGTCGGTCAGGTCGAGGATGAAGGCCCAGGCGGGTTCGGCGTCCAGGGACGGCTGCGTGCTGTGCGGCGGACTCGTGTCTCGGTGATGGGGTTGTCCGTACGAGGACCACCCACGCGAAGTCCGCGCGCACTCCGCCCGTTCGGCTCCTGCGTTCGCGGTCTGGCCGAAGAACACCCCTGGCGAACGTCTACCCGACGGCTTGGTCATCGACAAGCGGCACAGCCGCATCACGGTCTCCTGGCCCACGGCGGCGTCCGCCGAAGGCCAGAATTTTCCCGCGGGTCATCCCTCACGCTGCGCCTGATCGGCATCGACGACTTCCCGGTCACCGCCAAGCGGCAGGCTGCCCGAGACCTGACCGCCGCCGCTGCCGTCGGCGCCCTGCGCGTCGACGTCGCCCAGCGCTTCCCCCTGGAGCAGATCGCCGACTCCCACGAACGAGTCGTTGGCCGGGGGAGAGGACGCGTGCTGATACCATTCCGCGCTGAGTGAATTCTCCTGCTCCACAACAGAAGAGAGATGACCTCCATGAACGACACGCGCACAGCCGCCGAGGTTTTCGCAGACCACGGCAAGGCGTTCGCAGCCGAGGACCTCGACGCGCTGGTGGCGAACTTCGCCGACAATGCGGTGATCATCACTCCCGCCGGTGTGAAGCGCGGCAAGGAAGGCGCCCGCGAGAACTTCGTCTAGCTGTTCACCGACCTGCCGCAGGCGCAGTGGGACATGAAGATTACCGAACTCGCCGGTGACATCGTCTTCCTGGAGTGGGAAGCGACGTCGTCGAAGAACAAAGCCACGCACGGCGTCGACACCTTCGTCATCCGCGACGGGCTCATCCAGGCCCAGACCGTGCGCTACGACCTGACTCCCAAGCCCTGAGCTTCGGCAGCGATGCGGTTCGCAGTGCCGGGCCTGCGTCAGTGCGTCAGTACCTGGGCTGTCGTCCCCGTCAGCGGTGGTGTGCCCACAAGATCAACAAGATTCCCAAACCCACCAACAAGATCATCAAAAAGACCATCGGTGGATCGAGGCCTGCCCGCTTCCCTGATCGCCGACCAGACACGACTCGGCGTCATCGGCATGTCGATGTGCCGCACACCTGGGTGAGCGAGCGTGGCGACGACCGCGTTCTGCACTGCGGGAGTGGAACCGATCGTCCCCACTTCGCCAATTCCCTTGACCCCGAGCGAATTCACGTGGGCTCTCCCGTTTCTCCCGTGAATGTCATGTTCGTCCGGGGAGGTCCTCGCCGGGGGCCCGACGGGGTGGGCCTCGTCGGAGAACCCGCGGGTGGTCATGGTGCGGAGGTGGGCTTAGACGCCTGGGAGATCAAAGACGGGCTTTGAGCCCCCAGGCGTCGGCGAGCAGTTCGTAGGACCGGACGCGGTCGGCGTGGTCGTGGGTGACCGAGGTGATCACCAGTTCGTCAGCGCCGGTCACGTCGCGCAGTGTCGCCAACCCTCGCGCCACCTGCTGCGGGGTGCCGACGAACTGCGTGTCGACCCGGTCGGCGACCAGCTCGCGGGCCTGCTCGGTCCACGGGAACTCCGCCGCCTCGGCCGGGCTGGGGTACGGAATCGCGCCCGCGCCGCTGCGGATGCTGTGCACCCACGGCCCGTACGGCGCGGCGAGTTCCCGGGCCCGTTCCTCGGTGTCAGCTACCACCACGTCCGCCGACACCACCACGTGCGGCCGTGGCAGGCGCGCGGAGGGGGTGAACGCGCCGCGGTAGGCGGCCACGGTCTCCAGCACCGTGGACGGGCTGACGTGGTAGTTCGCCGCGAACGGCAGGCCCAGCGCCCCGGCGGTCGCCGCGCTCTGCCCGGCGCTGGACCCCAGCACCCACACGTCCAGGTCGGCGCCCTCCGCGGGGTTGGCGCGCAGCGGTTCGCCGTCGGCGGACTTGTACCCGCCCGCCAGGTACTGCAGGATCCGCTCCACCTGCCCGCGGTAGTCCAGTTCCTCAGCCGGGCTGCCCAGCAGCCGCTGCTGCTCCCGAATGCGGGACAGGAACCGCTCCGATCTGGCCAGGGCCCTGGGTTTTGGGATCAGCAGCCCGTCGACCACGCGGCCCGCCGGGGCCGGACCGCCGGACGGGTCGGCGTATTGGCGCACCAGGTCCCCGGTGCGGTCCGGCCCGGAGCGGCCGAGCCCCAGGTCCACCCGGCCGGGATGCAGCTGCGCGATGGTGCCGAACTGCTCGGCGACCACCAGCGGTGAGTGCTGGCCGAGCAGCACCGCGGCCGAACCGACACGGATCCGGCTGGTCGCCCCGGCGATCAGAGCGATCAGCACCGCCGGGGCCGCCGACGCCACCCCGGGCGTGAGGTGGTGCTCGGCCACCCAATAACGGTGGTAGCCGAGGCGTTCGGTGCGCTGCGCCAGGTCGATTGTGTTGCGCAGCGCGTCGGATGCGGTGCCGCCGGACACGATGGGGGAGAGGTCCAGGACCGACAGCGGAGTGGGTTGCTCGCTCATGACACCGCCTTCGTCGTGCGGGCACCGCGCAGCGGCGGCAGCCCGAGGTTCTCGCGCAACGTGGTTCCGGGGTAGTCAGTGCGGTAGACACCGCGCTCCTGCAGCAGCGGGACGACGGTGTCGGCGAACTCGTCGAGGCCGCCGGGGGTGAGGTGCGGGACGAGGATGAACCCGTCGCTGGCGTCGGCCTGCACGAACTCGTCCATGGCCGCCGCGACGGTGGCGGGGCTGCCGACGAACGACGGTCGCGCGGTGACCTCCATGATCAGTTCCCGGGTGGTGAGGCCGCGGGACTCGGCGAGCTCGCGCCACTGCCGCGCGACGGCGACCCGGTCCTTCAGGCTGCGGGTGCTGGCTCGGCCCTGGGTGATGGTGTTCGGCCCGGGCTCGGGGTCGAAGTCCGGCAGCGGCCCGTCCGGGTCGTGGCCGGACAGGTCCCGGTTCCACACCTGCTCCAGGAACGCGATCGCGGTCGGCCCGCTGACCTGCTGGCGGCGGATGTGGTCGGCGCGCTCGTGGGCCTCGGCGTCGGTGTCGCCGAGCACCACGGTGGTCGCCGGGAACACCAGCAGCTCGTCCCGGGAACGGCCGTGCCTGACGAGGCGGCGCTTGACGTCGGCGTAGAACTCCCGGCCCGCCTGCAGGGTGCCGTGCCTGGTGAAGATCGCGTCTGCTGCTGCGGCGGCGAACTCGCGGCCGGCGTCGGAGTCACCGGCCTGGAAGATCACCGGCCTGCCCTGCGGGCTGCGTGGCACGGTGAACCGGCCCGCGATGTCGAAGTGTGCGTCGCGGTGGGCGAACTCCCCGGCCCGCGGGTCGGTCAGGAACACCCCCGATTCCCGGTCCGCGACGATCTCGTCACCCCGCCAGGAGTCGAACAGCTCCCAGGCGGTGCGCAGGAACTGCTCGGCCCGCTCGTAGCGCTGCTCCTCCGGCAGGAAACCGCCGCGCCGGAAGTTCTCGCCGGTGAAGGCGTCCCAGGAGGTCACCACGTTCCAGGCGGCCCGCCCGCCGGAGAGGTGGTCGAGGCTGGCGAACTGGCGGGCCACCTCGTAGGGCTCGTTGAACGTCGAGTTGATCGTGCCCGCCAGGCCGAGGTGCTCGGTGACCCCCGCCAGCGCGGCGAGCACGGTGAAGGTGTCCGGGCGGCCCACCACGTCGAGGTCGTGGATCTTCCCGGCGTGCTCGCGCAGCCGCAGACCCTCGGCGAGGAACAGGAAATCGAACTTGGCGCGCTCGGCGGTGCGCGCCAGGTGCACGAACGAGGAGAACTCGATCTGGCTGCCCGAGCGCGGATCACTCCACACCGTGGTGTTGTTGACTCCGGGGAAGTGCGCGGCCAGGTGGATCTGCTTGGTCACCGGACACCTCCGACGGCGTAGCGGTTGGCGGGGCGCGGCAGGCCGAGCAGCCCCCGCAGGGTGGTGGCTTCGTAACCGGTGCGCAGCGCGCCGCGCCGGTGCAGCTCCGGCACCAGTCGGCGGGTGATGGCGGTCAGGTCGCGCGGGAGGGCGGCCGGTCGCAACCGGAACCCGGTCAGCCCGGCCGCGGCCCAGTCCAGCAGCAGGTCGGCGAGCTGCGCCGGGGTGCCGGTGAACACGCGGGCGTCGCTGGAGTGTTCGGCACCGTCAAGCTCGTCCAGCCGCGCCTTGCGATCCGCTGCGGCCGTGTCGTCCAGAAATACCACCAGGTCGGCGAAGATGTGCAGGAACTCCTCGCCGCGCCCGGCGTCGAGCTGCTCGGCGCGCAGGCGCTCGACGATCAGGCGGGCCTGCTCCACGTCATGCGGGGTGGTGAACACGACGTCGGCGGCGCGGGCGGCGAACCGATGCTCCACCGCGTCGGTGGCCAGCGCCGCCACCAGCGGCTGGCCCTGCGGCGGCCGCGGCGTGATGGACGGTCCCTTGACGCTGAACCATTTCCCGGTGAAGTCGATGTAGTGCAGCTTGTCGCGGTCGATGAACCGGCCGGTGGCCACATCGCGGATTTCCGCGTCGTCCTCCCAGGAATCCCACAACCGGCGCACGACCTCCACGTAATCGGCGGCCTCGGCGAACAGCTCCGTCGGGTCCGCCGGGACGTCGCGGCGGCCGAAGTGCGCGGCGACGTCGTGCCGCGACGCCACCTGTGGCTGCCACCCGGCGCGTCCGCTGCTGACGTAGTCGAGGCTGGCCACCGCCTTGGAGATGTGGAACGGCTCGGTGTGGGTGACCACGGCGGTGGGCACCAGCCCGATGCGCTCGGTGTGGGGAGCGACGCGGGCGGCCAGGACGCCCGCGTCGAGACGCCCGCGCACCTGGTCGGTGCGTTGGTCGGGGCCGTCGGGGCGGCTGGACTGCGGGCCGAGGGAGTCTTCGAAGGTGACGAAGTCCAGCAGCCCGCGTTCGGCCTCCTGGACCAGGTCGACCCAGTAGGCCGCGGTGAACAGCTCGCCGGGGCGAGCCAACGGGTCCCGCCAGGCTGCGGGGTGCCACCCTGCGCCGTCCAGCGCCACCGCGAGGTGCAGCTTCGATCGTGGTGCCATCTTGCAGGTTCCTTCCTGCGGGCGGGGGAACGCACCGTGGACACGACTGTCCACAGTGGTGAATCAAGGGGGGTTTGCCCGGTCGATGCGGCGCCGTCGGCGCGGCGTCCGGGCAGGGGAGGAATCAGCGGCGGGGACAGGCGGCGGCGACGACCCGGAGGAGGTCAACGTGGTCCCTGGTGACCAACCGCACCTGCTGCGCCATGAGATCAACGCTAGGAGCGCACCGCCGACAACGTCAACGAGTCCGCGCACCTGCCCACGATGTGGGCGCACCCCCGCCGAGCGGGAACACGACCGGAACTTGGGTGTGTGGCGTCGTCCCGTGAGTGCACTGACTGCGGGTTCAGCGCAGGCAAGCGCTACATCAGGCCGTCGACGGGATGAAGAGGCCCATGCCCAGGTATCGCTGGGCCTTACCGCAGAACCGGTAGGGGCAATCGCGTCGATCTTTGGAGCGCTGGTCAACGACCACACAAATCGCTAGCCCTGTCACCGGCTCCTAGAGCCGGTCCTCATCGAGGCAGCCCCGTCTTGGGGTGTCGGCGTCGTCGGCGGCCTGTCACCGGCTGTTCGAGCCGTGATCCGGTCAGGGACTCGATCTGAGTTTGGTGATGTCGCGAACCCTGCCGGCTCGTGACCCGGGTGAATCTTCCAGGTTTGCCGGATTGGGGTGTATGGCTGGGGTGGGGGGACGGGCACCGCCAGGGGGCGTCCGTGTGTGGGATCAGCGCAGGGTGATGGGGGCTTGGCTGGGGTCGGCGGGGAGGATCTGGCCGATCACGGGCGCGCCTGGGATCTCTCCGGCGACCAGGAGTCCGCCTGAGGTTTGGGCGTCCGCGAGTAGCAGCAGGTCCTCCTCCGCCGCCGGGCCCACGTCCAGGTGTGGGCGTACCCAGTCGAGGTTGCGGCGGGTGCCGCCGCTGACGAACCCGGCGCGTACCGCCTCTCGGGCTCCCTCCAGGTACGGTACGGCGGCGATCTCCACCTCGGCGGCCACCCCGGAGGCGCGGACCAGCTTGAACAGGTGTCCCAGCAGGCCGAAACCGGTGACGTCGGTCGCGCACACGGAACAGGCGCGCAGCGCGGCGAGCGCGGCGTCGCGGTTGAGCGTCGTCATCGCCGCCACCGCCTGCTCGAAGCGCTCCCCGGTGCTCTTGTGGCGGGTGTTGAGTACCCCGATGCCCAACGGCTTGGTCAACGACAGCGGCGTCCCCGGCCGCGCGGTGTCGTTGCGCAGCAGCCGGTCGGGGTCCACCAGCCCTGTAACGGCCAGGCCGTACTTGGGTTCGGGGTCGTCGACGCTGTGCCCGCCGCCGATGTGGCAGCCCGCCGCCGCGGCGGCCTCGCACCCGCCGCGCAGCACCTCGCCGGCCAGTTCGAACGGCAGCACGTCCCGCGGCCACCCCAACAGGTTCACCGCCAGGACCGGGGTGCCGCCCATCGCGTACACATCGGACAGCGCGTTGGTGGCGGCGATACGACCCCAGTCGTAGGGGTCGTCCACGACGGGAGTGAAGAAGTCGGTGGTGCCGATGATGCCGGTCCCGCCGTCGACGCGCACCACGGCTGCGTCGTCGCCGGTGTCGAGCCCGACCAGCAGCTCGGCGTGGGGCCGGTTCACCGCCGGGGCCAGCGTGCCGAGCACCGACTCCAGCTCACCGGGCGGGATCTTGCAGGCGCACCCGCTGCCGTGCGCGTACTGGGTGAGGCGGATCGTGCTGCTCATGGCCTCCCTCCCCGGTGCGGGGTCTGGCGGAGACGGACGGGAATCGAACCCGCCGCGCCGAGGTTCTCGGCGCCATCGGCTTTGAAGGCCGAGGGGGCCACCAGGCACCCGGACGTCTCCACCACGCACTGTAGTGGCGGCCCCGCCCGGGCACCCGCTGACGCGCCCGGTCCGTCCGCTGTGGACCGCGCAGCGGCCCGGGCGGGCGGTCGTAGGATGGCGGCGTGCCGTTCGCGACTTGTACCGACCAGGCCAAGATCTACTACGAGGTGCGGGGTGCCGGTGAACCGCTGGTGCTGCTCAGCGGCCAGGCCAACACCCACCACTGGTGGGACCGGGTGCACGCCGACTTCGCCGCCGTCCACCAGACGATCGTGCTCGACTACCTGGGCACCGGCCAGAGCGACAAGCCGGCCGACGCCGAGTACAGTGTCCGCCGCTTCGCCGGGGACGTGATCAGCATCCTCGACGAGCTGGGCATCGCCCGCGCCCACGTCTACGGCACCTCGATGGGCGGCAAGGTCGCGCAGTGGCTGGCCGTGGACCACCCGGACCGCGTCGGCGCGCTCGTGCTCGGTTGCACCTCCGTCGGCGGGGCGCACGGGCTGCAGGCTTCCCCCGAGATCACCCGGGCGCTCGCGCAGGCCGATCCGGAACGCGCCCGGCAGGTCCTGGTCGACCTGATGTACAGCCCGGAGTGGGTGCGCGCCAACCCCGGGCCGTACGGCACGCTCGGTGATCCGTCGATGCCCGTGCACGCCCGCCGCGGGCACCTTCGCGCCAGCAACGGTCACGACAGCTGGGCGGTGCTGGACCGCGTCACCGCGCCGACGCTGGTGCTGCACGGCACCGACGACGTGTTCAGCCCGGCGGACAACGCCGCGATCCTGGCGGGGCAGATCCCGGACGCCGAACTGCACTACCTCGACGGTGCTCGGCACGCGTACTTCGAGGAGCAGCGGGAGGAGGCGTCGGCGGTGGTGCTGCGCTTCCTGGCCGACCACCCCCTCCGCTAGCGCGGTCAGCCGCTGGCTGCGGTCGCGTTGGGGGCCTCCGGGATCGGCGGGGTGGCGACGATCCCGCCGGCGCCCAGCCGGACCTCGTGGACGCCGGGTGCGCCGGTCGGGCAGCAGCCCGGATCGCCCGGCTGGTAGCGCGGGAACGACAGCCGCACCACCTGCCCGTCCTGCCCGGTGATCTCGATGAGACCGGCGGCGACGGTGCCCGCCAGCCGGTTGCCGTCGAAGAAGAACACCTGCTGGCAGCGGCCGTTGGCGGTACCGGTGCAGATCGAGTGGATGGCCCGCAGCGGTCCGGCCAGCTCCGCCTCCGGCGGGGTGGGGGTGAAGCCCTCGCGTTCGACGAGGGCCAGGGCGGCGGCCAGGTCGAAGGGCTCCGGTGCCGGCGTCGTCGGCGCGGGCGCGGAGGCGGACGGGGGTGGGACGGGGACGACCGGTTCGGCGGACCCGCAGGCGGTCAGCAGCAGCGCCGCTGCCAGCGGCCCGGCGATCAGGTTGGACCGCAGAGACTTCCAGTAGTGGTGCACGCGGCTTCGACGGCCCGCGCGGCACGCCGGTTCCCGCGACCGCTCACCGCGGGCACGTTTCCGGCAGCCCGAACGAGGGGAACGCGCTGACGTCGAAGAACGCCACGGTGTGGCCGACCGCCGCCCCTTTTAGGTCCAGCACCTGCAGTTGGAACGGGCGGAACACGTCGTCGGCCCCGCGCATGTAGACCCCGAAGGCGACCTGCCCGTTGGCCCGCGCGGGCAGCAGGCGCATGTCGCCGGGCCCGGCCGGGCAGCGCAGGTCCACCAGTCGCCCGATCTCCTCGGCACCGCGCACCCAGTTGGTGAACGGCGGCATCTCCCACACCGCCTCGGCGGTGAACAACTGCACGATCGACGCGATGTCCTTGGCCTCGAACGCCGCCACGTAGCGGTCCAGCAGCTCGCGCTGCTCGCCGGTCAGCGGCTGGTAGCTGTCCTCCGCGGACGGGGAGACGCGGGCCAGCTGCGCGCGGGCCCGCTGCAGGACGCTGTTGACCGCGGCGGTGCTGGTGCCGAGCGTCTCGGCGACCTCGGCCGCTTTCCACTTCAACACGTCGCGGAGGATCAGCACGGCCCGCTGCCGCGGGGGCAGGTGCTGCAGCGCGGCCACGAACGCCAGCCGGGTGGTCTCGCGGGCCTCGACGATGGCAGCCGGATCGGCGCGGTCGTCGACGATCATCGTGTCCGGGATCGGCTCCAGCCACGGCACCTCGGACCGCTCCACCAGATCGTCGCCGACCGCGCTGCTCGGCCCGCCCAGCCCGGTTGGTAGCGGGCGCCGCCGCCGGTTCTCCAGTGCGGTCAGGCACGCGGTGGTGGCGATCTTGTGCAGCCAGGTCCGCAGCGACGACCGGCCCTCGAACCGGTCGTAGGCGCGCCAGGCCCGCAGGTAGGTCTCCTGCACCAGGTCTTCGGCGTCGTGCATCGAGCCGAGCATCCGGTAGCAGTGCGCCAGCAGCTCGCGGCGGAACGAGTCCGCCAGCCGGGGGAAGTCGTCGTCGACAGCGGTGGCGGACATGGTCGGGCCCCTCCTGCGGTGACAGGCCGGTCGCACCGGCGGATGGGCAGGACCGTAACCCACCGCACCGACAGGGGAGGCCGTCAGCAGCGACCCGCCCGCCAGTAACCCATGAACGCCACCGACTGCTTCGGAATGCCGTAGTCGCGGACCAGCAGCTGCCGCAGCTTCTTGATGACCCCGGCCTCGCCAGCCAGCCACCCGTAGAGACGGCTGGACGCGGTGTCGTCCTCGGGCACCTCCCACAGCGTGCCGCTGTCCACGTCGATGTCGTCGAGTTCGGCGGAACCGGGGCGGGACGGGGGCTGGTGCAGCTCGGCCAGCGCCGTGGCCAGGCCCTGTTCCAGCAGCGCGCCGTGCGGGGTGTCCGCGTGGCGCGCGAACCAGCGCACCTCCACGCCCTCCGGTGCCGCCCAGTCCTGCCGGTCGTGTTCCTCGGGGACCTCCAGGCAGACGATGCCGCGCGAGTCGGCGGGCAGCGCCTCGACGATCGCGGCGACCGCGGGCACCGCCGTCTCGTCCCCGGCCAGCACGAGCCGCTCGGCCGAGGGCGGCGGAGCCCACTCGCACCCCCACATGCGGCCGGTGCCCGGGCGGTCGGGGCCGAGCAGCCCCACCCGGTCGCCCGGCGCGGCCGCGGCCGCCCAGCTGGAGGCGGGGCCGCCGTGCCCGCCGGGGCCGCCGTGCAGCACGAAGTCGACGTCGAGTTCGGCGGCCTGCGGCCGGAAGGCCCGCACGGTGTAGGTGCGCAGGTGCGGGCGGATCTCCTCGGGCATGGCCAGCCACCGCTGGTACCAGTCGTCGCCGGTGGGGAAGTCGGCGAGCGTGCGGCCGGGGCACGGCAGCACGACCTTGATCCGTTGGTCGTGGCCGCCGGCGCCGAAGCCGCGCAGGCACTCGGCGGTGAAGGTGATCCGCACGAAGCTGGGGCCCAGGCGGCGCACCCGCAGCACCTCGACGGGGAACAGCTGGTAGTTCGGCTTCGCCGCGACCCGCTGCGTGGTGTGCGTGGCTGGCATCCAGACCTCCGAACCCTCCTGCTAGGTTAGCCTTGCCTTACAACATAGGGGAGGTTCGTGTGCGTCACAAGATCCGTGCCGCCGCTGCGCTGCTCGCCGCCGCGTCGCTGACGGCCTGCACCGCGCCCGGCGGGGGCGAGCAGCAGAACGGCGCCGGCTGGTCCTACACCGACGACCGCGGGATCACCGTCACCGCGCCCAAGCGCCCCGAGCGGATCGTCGCGCAGGTCTCGGCGGCCGCCGCGCTCAAGGACTTCGGTGTCAACCCGGTCGGCACCTTCGGCCCGCTGGTGCGCGACGACGGCTCCACCGAGCCGGAGGCGGGCAGCATCGACCCGCGGCAGGTGACCGACGTCACGGGCCTCGACTACGGCGAGATCAACCTGGAGCGCCTCACCGGGCTCGCCCCCGACCTGCTGGTCAGTGGCAAGTACGCGGAGTTCCCCGGCCTGTGGCACCTCACCGAGGAGAACGAGCGGCGGGTCAGGGAGATCGTGCCGACCGTCGGCGTGCAGCAGTCCGGGATCTCACTGCCGGAGGCCATCGCCAAGTACCAGGAACTGGCCCGGGCCCTCGGCGGCGACGTCGACTCGCCGCGGGTGAAGGCAGACAAGGACGCCTTCGACGCGGCCGCCCGCAGGCTGCGCGACATCGGCGCGCGCATGCGGGCCGAGGGCAGATCCATCCTCGCCGTGGGCGGCACCAAGGAGGAGTACTTCGTGGTCGTCCCCGAGCGCAACCCCGACCTCGACTACTACGTCAAGCAACTGGGCCTGCCGATCACGACGCCGAACAACCCCGACACCGCCGGCGGCGGCTACTTTGAGCGGCTGTCGTGGGAGCACGCCAACGCCTACCCCGGTGACATCCTGCTGTACGACACCCGGCCGGCCTCGATGCGGCCCGAGCAGATGAAGCAGAACCCGGTGTTCGCCGCTCACCCGGCCGCCGCCGCGAACCGCTTCGTGGAGTGGGACGCGGTCGCGCCGATGAGCTACGCCAGCTACGCCAGGATCATGACCAAGCTGGCCGACCAGCTCGAGGCCCAGCTGGCCCGCTGACCCTGCCGCGGAGCCCGGTGCGCACCGGGCTCCGCCGCGTCAGTGCCCGCGGAATGCCTGCACCAGCCACCATGAGCCTTCCGCCGAGGTCACCTTGGCGTCGATCAGCAGGGGAGCGCTGCGCGGCCCGGCCAGCCAGTCCCGCACCGCTTCCAGGTCCGCCTCGCCGCGCACCGTGATGCCGGTACAGCCGAACCCGCGCGCCGCGGCCGCCAGGTCGGTGTCCGGGAACCTTACGGTGCCCAGCGGGTGCCCGTCCGGGCCGAAGTGGTGCACCTCGGCGCCGTAGGCGTGGTCGTCGTAGACCACGATCACCAGGGGCAGGCCCAGCCGCACCGCGGTCTCCAGCTCGGAGATACCCATCAGCGCGCCGCCGTCGCCGAGCGCGGCGACCGGCAGCCGGTCCGGGCGGGCCAGCGCCGCCCCGATGGCCGTGGCCAGGCCCAGGCCGATCGACTGGAACGCCTGGGTGAAACAGAAGCCGTGGTGGTCGGGCACCCGCAGGAACGTGCTCGGGTAGCCCATGAAGTTCCCGGAGTCCACCGCCACCACGCGCTCGGTCGGCAGCATCCGGTCCAGCGCGGCGGTCAGCGTCCGCGGGTCGATCGTGTCCGAAGTGGACTCGTCCTGGTAGGGGATCTGGAGCCAGCTGCCCCCGCGCGCGATGCGTTCCCGGATCGACGCATCGCGGTACCCGGACAAGCGCTGCCCGGCGAGCTCCGCGCGCACCGCCTCGGCGGTGAGCGCCACGTCGCCGAGCACGCCAAGGTGCACCGGGCGGTGCGCGCCGATCGCGTCGCTGTCCAGGTCCACCTGCACCACGGTGCAGCCGGGGCCGACCAGCGCGCCGTGCCGTGTGGTCCACGTGTTCAGCGTCGCGCCCCAGCCGACGATCAGGTCCGCCCCGGAGATCAGCTCGGCGGCCAGCGGTGTCGCGAAACCGCCCGAGACGTCCAGCGACCACGGGTCATCGTGGAACAGGCCCCGCGCCACCGCCGAGGTTGCCAGCAGGGCCCCGCAGGTCTCCGCCAGCTCACGCAGCTCCGCGGCGGCGTGCCGCGCACCGCGCCCGGCGATGAACACCGGGCGTTCGGCGCGGCGGAGTTCGTCGGCCAGGGCGCGCACCCCGGCGGCCGACGGCGCCACCGGGTGCAGCGCCGGCAGCACCGGTGCGGGCAGGCCGCCGGGCAGCTCGGCGGCCTGCACGTCCAGCGGCAGGTTCAGCACGACGGTCCGCCGGTCCTCGCTGGCCAGCCGGAACGCCCGTACCACGTCGTCCACCGCGGTCGCCGCGCTGCGCACCCGCTCCGAGCGGGCGCCGACGGCAAGGGCCAGCGCGTCCTGGTCGATGCGGAAGTTCGACCGGATCGCCGTCGCCCCGGTCTCCGCGGCCAGCACGACCAGCGGCGTGCGGCTCTTGGCTGCTTCGGTGATGCCGGTCAGCGCGTTGGTCAGCCCGCAGCCCTGGTGCACCGACAGGACCCCGATGCGGCCGCTGGTGCGGGCATAGGCGTCGGCCATCGTGGCCGCCCCGCCCTCGTGGCGCGCGGCCACGAACCGGGCTCCGGCGGCCACCAGCGCGTTGGTGACGTGGAAGTTGCCGCTGCCGACCACCCCGAAGACGTGGTCGGCGCCCAGCGCGGCCAGCGTACGGCCGACGGCCTCGGCGACGTTCATGGCGCGCTCCTCGCTTCGGTGTCGTCAGTCCTGCTCGACCAGGGCGAGCACCCGGGTCGGGCTGCCCGAGCCGCCGACGATCGGCAGCGGCGCGGCGATCAGCACCGCCCCGGTGGTCGGCAGCAGCGCGAGGTTCTGCAACTGGGTCAGGCCGTACTTCCCGGCGCCCAGCAGCAGCGAGTGGCACGGGAACGGGGGCTCGAACGTCGGCGCCAGGCCGGCGTCGGTGCCGACCGTCTCCACCCCGATGCCCAGCAGCAGCGTCTCCTCGGCCAGCCACCGCGCGCACTCCGGGGAGATGCCGGGGGTGTGCGAGCCGGTCTCGTCGGCGTTGAGGAACGCCTCCTCGTCGCCGCTGCGGGCGTCCCATCCGGTGCGCAGCAGCAGCCAGCCGCCGTCGGGCAGCGGCCCATGGTTGCGCTCCCACTGGCGGACGTGGTCGACCTCCAACAGGAAGTCGGGGTTCTCGGCGGCCTGCGCGGAAAAGTCCAGCACCACCGCGGGCCCGACGAGCTGCTCGGGCGGCACCGAGGCGACGTCGAGGCCGTCGCGGCCGGTGATCCAGTGCACCGGGGCGTCGAAGTGGGTGCCGGTGTGCTCGCCGGTGTGGATGTTGTTCCAGTACCAGGCGGGTCCGCGTTCGTCGAAGCGGCTGATCTCCTCCAGGGAGAAGCCGATGGTGTTGGCGAACGGTTCCGGCAGCCGCAGCACGGGCACGTCCGGGGTCAGGCGCGCGGTGAGGTCGACGACGCGCACGCGCCCGGTGGACAGGGCCCGCAGGAGCTCGGGGAGCACAGCCACTTCCAGCCTCCCGGTGGTGGACGGTGGTCTGCGTGATCGTACCCCTGGTCCGCGGGCCCGCGTGCGTTTCCGGCTCCGCCGTGCCGGATTCGGCGCACCGCAGCTGCCACTGTGGACCAGGCGGTTCCTGCCGGCGTGGCGACCGTTGACTCAACGGTCCGGCCGCGGCATACAGCCCAGGTAGTTGGTCGTGGCCTGCTACGGCCGGTACGTGCGACGCCAGGGGCTGGCTGGCTTCATGCCGCAGACGACACGAACCCGGTGGTGCGCAAGCGGAAAACTCCAGCGCTACCGGCCGGGCGAGCGCGAGCCCAGCGCGGACTCGACGCGTGCCGCCGCCGTGACGACCAGCGCGCCGAAGCGCGCTCCCGGGCTCGGTTCCAGCCGCTGGATCGGCGCCGACAGGCACACCGCGGCGACGACGTCGCCGTGCAGGCGCACCGGTGCGCTCACCGAACCGACACCGGGTGCGCGCCCCTGCACCGACTCCACCCAGTCGTGACCATCCGGGTTGCGCGCGCCCAGCAGCACCTGCGCCGACGAACCGTGCGGCAACGGCAGCAGGCACCCCACCGGCTGGCTCGCCCGCAACTCCTGCGTGCATTCGACGCTCACCACGCACAACCGGTGGTCGGCGCGGCGAACCCACAACTGCACCGACTCGCCGGATTCCGCGCACAACTCCTCCAGCACCGGGCGCGCCGCCTCGGCCAGCGACGACGTGGCGAAGCGGGGGCCCAGGTGGAATGCCCCGTTCGCGTCGCGCCGCAGCAGGCCGTGCGCGAGCAGCGCGCCGGCCAACCGGTGCGTGGTTGACACCGAAAGACCCAACGTCCGCGCCAGCTCGCTGGTGCCCATCGGCGTGCTTTCCACGCAGTCCAGGATGGCCACCGACCGGTCCAGCACCCCGACACCCGTGGTGAACGACTCGGCCATGGCTAGCGCCGGACCCCGGCTGGAACCGCGCGCTGCGCGCCGCTCCGCGCGAACCGCGCCTTCTTTGCGGTCGGCACCATCACGGACTCGATCTGCGGCCTGTCGCGCAACGACACCTCGGTGATGCACACCAGATCAGACCACCCCCTTGGTCCGCAGCTCCTCGCCCGTGCGCGGGCGCGCCGCCCTGATGACGTCCGCACCGAACTCGGCCGGCACCCGACCCGCGGTCGCCGGCGGCGATGAAGGTGCCGAGCTTCACGACCCGCACCCCCGCCAGGGGGCCGTGCCCGGTGGGGCGTCATCCGATCTTCTCCACACTCTCGCAGGTCGATGCGACGTCCGTCTCCGCAGTCCCGCGTTTGCCACTATTCGGGAAACAGTTGCCTGTATTCGGCAGGGCAGCAACGTATCCGGGTGAACAAGCGGGAACAAGACTTGACGATCACCCTTCGCAGGGTAGAATTCGCCGGTCCGTCTTCGCCGTCGCGGCAGAGCACAACTCGACCCGCGGCCCGTTTCCGCTCGCCCGCAGTGGTGTCGGCGCCCGCCGACCCGACGAATCGGACCGGAGATGTCGGACGTCGTTGTCTTCGCCAACACCGCGATCACCATCGTCGGTGTCGTGGTGCTCATCCTCAGAGCCAAGATCACCCCGGCCATCGCGCTCGTGCTCGGCGCGATCTACCTGGGCCTCGTCTCCGGGCTCGGCCCGGAGCGGACCGTCAGGTCCATCACCACCGGCTTCGGCGACCTGATGACCGAGGTCGGCCTGCTCATCGCCTTCGGCGTGCTGCTGGGTTCGCTGATGGCCTCGCTCGGTGCCATCGAGAAGCTCGTCGACGTGCTGGTGCGCACCTTCGGGCCGCGGGCGCTGCCCTACACCTTCGGGTCCACTGTGGGCACCGTCCTGCAGTCCATCTTCGCCGACGTGCTGCTGGTGATCACCGCGCCGCTGGCCAGCCGCCTGTCCCGGCAGATCGGCCCGCACGGCGCGGCGCGGATGTGCGCGGCGATGGCGCTGGGCATCGAGGTCGGCCTGGTGTTCGTGGTGCCCGGGGTCGGGGCGGTCGCGCTGGCCGGGGTGCTGGACCTGCCGTTCGGCAGGATGTTCTTGTTCGGCGCCGTCACCGCCGTGTTCACCATCGTCACCACGCTGGCGCTGTTCACCGCGCTGGCCAGGCGGGGGTTCTGGAAGCCGGCACTGGACGAGACGGAGGAGGTGCCCGTCGCCGACGCCGCGCCCGAGTCCGACCGCCCGCTGCCGCCGCTGGGCCTGTCCCTCGCGCCGCTGGCGCTGGCGCTGCTGCTGATCGCCGCCGGCGCGATCGCGGAGATGTTCGGCGTGACCTCGCCGGTGGTCGCCTTCCTCGGCGACCCGGTGATCGCCCTGCTCATCGGCCTGGTCGGCGCGCTGGTCATCGCGCGCTGGACGCTGCCCGTCGAGCAGATCTCCGGGGCGCTCAAACGCGGATTCCACGAGAGCGGGCAGATCCTGATCCTGACCGGGGTCGGCGGTTCGCTGGCGCAGACGGTCACCGACGTCGGTCTCGGCGAGCTGCTCAAGGGCTACTTCTCCACCAGCACGGTGGTGCCGCTGCTGCTGGTGTGGGTGGTGGCGGCCGTGCTGCACATCGCGATCGGCTCGGTGACGCTGGCGTCGATCACGGCGGCGGGGGTGCTCGGCCCGGTGATGCCGACGCTGGGCATCGACCCGATCTTCGTCGCCCTGGCAGCGGGTGCGGGCTCGCTGTTCGTCATCCACGCCACCAGTAACACGTTCTGGCTCCTGCAGACGCTGCTGCCGCAGACGACGAGAGGCGCCCTGAAGTCGGTGACGTTCACGGTCTCGTGCGCCTCGGTCATCGCGATGGTCCCCATCCAGCTCATGGCCCTGGTGTTCTGAAAACCCCGGTCGGGTGCAGGGCGCCTGGTGCCCGAGCAGGCGAAGGTGCCCTGCGCCTGGTCGACGACCGCGGTGGGAAACCGGCCACTGTGGTCACCTGCGGTGCAGGGCGGTGCGCAGTTCTTCGGTGAGCGCCGTCGGGTTGTCGGCGCTCATCAGATGGCCGCACGCCGGGATCTCGCGGTACGCGGCGTTCGGGAGGGCTTCGAGCAGGATGTCCGCCGCCTTGCGGGGGCAGAGGGCATCATCGGCCGCGCCGATGACCGTCACCGGTTGCCTGACGTTGGCCAGCTCCGGGGTGAGGGGGTCGGCTCGGAGACCGGCCATGGCCGTTGCGGCGTTGGCGAATCCGCGGCCGTCGCCAACGGCTGCGATTCGTCGTTCGACCAGCGCGTCCACGTCGACGGCGGGATTGGTGACCATCGCCACGGTGTCCTCGCGCAGCGCGTCGCGCAGGTTGCCGGTGCGGGCCTGGTCGGCTCGCCTGCGGAAGAACTCGGCCGCCACCCGGCTCACCACCGACGAGGTGGCGATCGCCACCACACCGGTCACCAGGTCCGGGCGGGCCGCTGCGGCGGAGAGCACGACCGTGCCGCCGAGCGAGAAGCCGACGCACACCGCCGGCCCCGAAACCTCGGTGAGGAAGGCGATCAGGTCGTCGCGCAGCTGGCGCAGGGTTCCGTCGGCGTGGCCCAGCGTGGTCGCGCCGTGGCCGCGAACGTCGTAGGCGAACGTGCGGTACTCGGTGAGTTCCCGCTGCTGGCGCCGCCAACTCGTGTGATCCAGGCCGAGGCCGTGCACGAGGACCACGGCCGGACCGCTCCCGGCCGCGCGGTAGCGGACCTCGATGTCGTTCAGCGCGGCGGTGCCGGTCTCCACGTCATCAACTCCCGGTGTCGGTTGCCGCGCTCGATTCTGCGGCCCGCCACCGCGCCGGTCCAGTGCCCGGGTCGACCACGCTACTACCGCCCTCGACCGGTCAGGCAGCGGCGGGTTGTTGGTGGAGGAAGTCGAGGACGATGGCAGCGACCTCGGCGGGCTTTTCGAAGACCATGCCGTGGCTGGCGTCGAGCTCGCGGACCACCGCGGTCGGGTGCTGGGCGGTGAGGTCGGCGAGGTCGCGGCGCAGGCCCGCGTGCAGGGCCCGCATCAGGTCGTCGAACTGGGGCGGGAAACCGGCCAGGCGGGTGGCCAGGACGAGCAGGAACGGGCCCGGGACCTGCCGGAAGACCGGTAGCGCGTCGGCGAACTCCGGTGCGCCGTGCAGGAACTCCAGCACCGGGGCGCCCGGCCGCCGCCACGTCTGTCCGTTATGGACGATCAGGCTGCGTCGGGTGGACTCGACCCACAGCTGCGGGTCGATGCCCTGGTGCGCGGCGAAGGCCCGCTGCTGTTCCAGCAGGGCGGCGACCTGGTCGTCGTCCATCGGCTGGGCCGCGGCCGGGATCTGCACGGCGAAGACCTCGCGCAGCTGCGCCAACTGCTCCTCGACGCGGTCGCGGGGCAGGTCGGCGTAGTTGTCCGGGTGGGTGGCCGCGGCGCGGTGCCCGTCGAGGCTGATCGCGGCGGGGCAGTCCGGGTGCCGCACCGCCCACATCGCGGCGAGCATGCCGCCGAGCGAGTGGCCCACCACCGCCGGGCGGGGCAGGTCGAGCTGGTCGACCACGGCGTCGAGGTCGTCGAGCACCGCCGCCCAGCTCCACGGACCGTCGCCGGACAGCCCGTGCCCGCGCAGGTCGACGGCCAGCACGCGGTGGCGCTCGGTGAGCAGCGGCGCGAATCCCTCCCATGCCAGCAGGTTTCCGCCCGCGCCGTGCAGCAGCAGCACGGGTGGGCCGTCGCCGCCGTGGTCGCGGACGGCTATCTCGACGTCGGCGGATTTGACGAAGAGATCGGTCAACGGGAGCCTCCGGAGGTTCGTGCCAGGCGCGCGCGGATCGACGCGGTGGTCACCCCGCCGTCCGGGTGACGCGCGAGCTTGTTGCGGTTGACGAGGTCATGCACGCCCTGCCGGGTAATGCCGAGCATCGCTCCGGCGGTGGCGTAGGGGACGTGGTCGGTGCCGGGGTGTCCGACGCGGCGTGCGACGACCTGCCCCAGCGGCGTCCGCCACCACGTTTCGGGCGGGTTGAACGGGCCGTCGTCGGGGTAGAGCGCCGCCAGCAGGCGAGCGCACAAATGCACCGCGCGCTCGTCGTCGGGGCCGAGCAGCTGCGCTGCCCACTCGCCGACGGCCCGGTCGACGCGCCGCTGCAGGGTCGCGGTGGCCGCCTCGGATTCCAGCAGGATGGTCAGCGGGTCCAGCAGCCGGTTCGACACCAGTCGCCGCAGGTGTTCGGCCAACTCCTCGTGCTCGTCCGGCATGCCGCACCCTCCCGCGTCGACTACTTGACACAGGATAGCAAGTACTTGCCAACTGATGTCAAGTAGTCGGGTCGGCGTGGAAGCGGGCCGCCAGCTCGCTGCGGGAACGGATGCCGAGCTTGGCGTAGATGCGGGTCAGGTGGAACTGCACCGTCTTCACCGAGATGAACAGCTCCACCGCGACCTGCTTGTTCGTCATACCCGCCGCCACCAGCTTGGTCACCGCCTGCTCCTGCGGCGTCAGCTCGGTGAGGTCCAGCGCGGAACGCTTCGGGCGCAGCCCACCGGCCTTCAACTCCCGTTCGCAGCGCTCGACGTACGTGGTGGCGCCGAGGGCGGCGAAGCCGTCGCGGGCGCGCCGCAGTACGACATCGGCGTCCCGCCGCTTCCCGGCCCGGCGCAGCGTCTGCCCGTAGGCGAAGTGCACGCGGGCGCGTTCGTAGGGCAGCGGCAGCGTCCGCAGGTGCGCGAGCGCGGCCTCGAAGGACTCCTTGGCCGCGTCGAGATCGCCCTGCGCCGCACAGATCCGGCCCCGCACGTAACCCAGCCGAGCCCGGGTCGAGCGGTGCCCGCGGTCAGCGGCCAGGTCCTCGTGCGGGCGCAGGAACTCGTCGGCCTCGGCGACGCGGTTGGTCATCACCAGCGCGTTGCCGTACACGTCCTGCCACGGCCAGAAACCGGGTTCGTCGACGCCCTGCCGCGGCCACAGCTGCACCACCGGCTCCAGGGCACGCAGCACACCCTCGTAGTCGGACTGCGCCTCCGCGCACTGGGCGCGCGCCAGGCACGCGGGGATCAGCATGACCTCGTAGCTGTGCGCCGACGCCGACGCCTGCTGCAGATGCGCCTGCGCAGCCTCGAGATCTCCCCGCAGCGCGTTGATCTGGGCGCCCGTCCAGTGCACCAGCGGCCGGACCAGTTCCAGCCCGGTCTCGGCCAGCTGCACCGCCGCCCGGACCACGGTCTGCAGCGCCTCGTCCCACGAGCCGAGCGCGAACTCGGTGCGCGCCAACCACGCCTGCGCCCACAGCGAGATCCGGATCGACCCCATCCGGAACTGTGTGGGCACCGCGATCTCCAGCTCCCGCCGCGCGGTCTGCGGGTCGTCCAGCGCGAAGTCCAACCAGCCCTTGCCCATCTGCACCCGCTGCGACTGCGCGCCGCGGCTGACCCGCGCGACCACGTCCCGATAGGTCTCCCGGGCCTGCTCAATCCGTCCGGTCGCCGCCAGACCCAGCCCCATGATCGCCTCGGACTCCACCGCCGACGGATCCTGCGGATCGGCCAGCGCCACCGCCCGGCGGCCCCAGGCCACCAGATCCGGGCCGTGCCAGCGGCTCAGCGAGTGCAGCACCCGCCGCTGGCAGATCAGCGCCGCGACCTCCGGTTCGCCGCTCGGGCGGCACCGCTCCCACGCGCGGGTCAGCAGCAGCTCAGCCTCGGTCGGGCGGCCCCGCTGGATCGCCAGGTAGGCCAGCACCGCGTCGCGCAGCGGGCTGGTCGGCAGGCTCTCGATCTGCGCCGAGAACGCGCTCGCCCGCCCCAGGTCGCCCGCGCCGACCAGGGCGTCGACCGCCCGCACCAGCCGGCGCTCGCGGTCGGCGCGGTCCGGGCTGAGCCTGCTGGCGTCGATGAGTGCCCGCCCGGCCACGGCCCACGCGCCCAGCGCGGCCTGCTCGACGGCGAAGGCGTCGAGCTCGGCGGCCAACGCGGCGTCCGGTGCGGGCGTCCGCGCCACGAGGTGGTGCAGGCGGTCGGCCTCGTCCTCGGCGAACTCTGCGGCGTCGCCGTGCAACCGGTGCCGCACCAGCGGCGGCAGTCCGGTGTAGACCGCGGCGTGCACCAGCGGGTCCGGGAACGACAGCACCAACAGCCCGCGTCCCGGCACCGTGGCGACCAGACCGCGCTCGCACGCCTCGTGCAACGCGGTGACGGGATCCTCGATGCCCGCCAGACGCGCGGCCGCGGCCACCGGCACCGTGCGCCCCAGCACCGCGGCGGCCTCCACGAACGCCCGCGTGGTCGCGGCGCAGGACCGCAGCGCGCGCGACACCTCGTCGGCCACCGCCCGCGGGGCGGGCAGCACGGCGGTCCACTCCTGCCAGGTCTGCGCGGGCAGTTCGTCGAGCAAATCCCGCACGTGCCGCGGATTCCCACCGGTGTGCGCGGCGAGCTCGTGCGCGGTGGGTTCGCTCAGGTCCCGCCCGGCGTGCAGCATCGCCAGCGTGCGCACGTCAGCGGGCGTCAGCGGCCCGATGCGCACGACGGCGTTGCGCGGCACCGACACTGGCAGCTCGGGCTCGCGCGCCACCAGGACGATCAGCACCCGCTCCGACACCAGCCGCTGGTGGGTCGACACCAGTGCCTGCAGCGACTCGAGGTCCGCCCACTGCGCGTCGTCGACCACCACGAGCCCCGGACCTTCCGCGCACCAGGCCAGCAGCCCCGCCACGTCCCGCGGCAGCGGTGAGCCGCGCAGCAACTGGTCCACCACGCCCAGGGCCGTGCCGCGTTCCCACGGCAGCCCGCTGGCCCGCGCCACGCGCAGCTGCCCGCGCCGGGACAGGAAGTGCTCGACCGTGGTCGTCTTCCCGATCCCGGCCGGTCCGGTCACCAGCACCACGCCGGGGGCGCAGGCCAGCAGCCGCTCCAGGTCGGCCAACTCGCGCTGTCGGCCGACCAGCTCGGCGCGCTGCCCGGTCATCCGCCCAATCTAGCCGCGCCCGCCCGGCTCATCCGAGGTCACCGCCGGCCACCGGCAGCACCGTCCCGGTGATGTAGGACGCCTCGTCGGAGGCCAGGAACGCGATGGCCGCGGCCTGCTCGGCGAGCGTGCCGTAGCGCCGCATCAGCGACGAGCCGACGGTCTGCTCCACCACCTCCTCGTACCACCGCTTCTCCTGCTCGGTCTCGGCCGCCGGGCCGCGCGCGATGCGCCGCGGCGGCGCCTCGGTCCCGCCCGGCGCGGTCGCCACCACCCGGATGCCGTGCTGCGCGGTCTCCATCGCCAACGCGGCGGTCAGCGCGTTCACCCCGCCCTTGGCCGCCGAGTACGGAACCCGGTTGATGCCGCGGGTGGCCACCGAGGAGACGTTGACGATCGTGCCTCGACCCTGCTCGATCAGGTACGGCAGCACCGCCCGGCAGCCCCACAGCGTCGGCAGCAGTGACCGGCGCAGCTCGGCCTCCACCTGCTCCGGCGGGTAGTGCTGGTAGGGCTTGGCCCAGATCGTGCCGCCCACGGTGTTGACCAGCACGTCGATGCCGCCGTGCAACTCGTGGGCGGCGGCCATCGCCGCCTCGGCCCCGCTGAACCGCTCCAGGTCCGCGACCACGGCGTGCGCCTTGCGGCCGCCGGCGATCAGGCCCTCGGCGACCTCGTGCACCAGTTCGCTGCGGTCCACCAGCACCACTTCGCCCGACTCCGCGAACAGCCGCTCGGCCACGGCCCGGCCGATGCCCTGCGCCGCACCCGTGACGATCACCGCCTTCCCGGCGAAGCGCCCGCCGCTCACCGCCCCGCCTCCGCGGCGACGGTGAACTTCTCGGTGTAGAAGTTCGCCGGGTTCACGCCCGTGTCGCGCAGCTGCCCGCGCACCGCCTCGACCATGGCAGGGGGCCCGCACAGGTAGACGTCCACGTCGCCGTCATGCAGGTGCTGCGGACCGAGCAGGCTCGTCACGTAGCCCTTGTGCTCGGCCGTGCTGGCCGGATCGGCCACGCAGTGGTCGAAGGTGAACCGCGAGATCCGCTCGGCGTAGTCCCGCAGCCTGTCCAGCTCCACGAGGTCGGCGTCGGTGCTGACCCCGTACACCAGGTGCACCGGGTGGGCGACCTCCACCTCCGTCAGGCGCTCCAGCATGGACAACAGCGGCGCCAGCCCGGTGCCACCGGCCAGCAGCAGCGCGGGCCGGATCAGGTCGCGCAGGAAGAAGCTGCCCAGCGGCCCGGTGAACTCCACCCGGTCGCCGACCTCCGCCCGGTCCCGCAGGTACTGCGACATCACGCCGCCCTCGGTGAGCCGGACCAGGAACGACACGGCCTTGTCCGCTGGGCCGCTGCTGAAGGAGTACGAGCGGGTCGCGTCCGTCCCCGGCACCGCCACGTTGACGTACTGCCCGGGCAGGAACGCCAGCTGGTCGCGGTCGTCCAGCTCCACCGAGAACGCCACGGTGGTCGCCGACAGCCGCCGGAGTTCGCTGATCGAGCCGGTGTGCGCGGCCGCGCCGGTCTTGGCGAACTGCGAGGTGGCCGGGATCTCCAGCACCAGGTCGCTGTGCGGCACCATCTGGCACGGCAGCGCGTAGCCCGCGGCGGCCTCCTCGTCGGTGAGCGCGTCCTCGATGTAGTCGCCGCCGTCGTAGGTCCCGGACACGCACCGCGCCTTGCAGGTGCCGCACGCCCCGTCCCGGCAGTCCAGCGGGATGTTGATCCGCGACCGGTACGATGCCTCGGCCACCGTCTCCGTCGGACCGCAGGTGACGAACCGGGTCACGCCGTCCTCGAAGCTCAACGCCACTTGATAGCTCATCGCCACCCCCTCACACGTGGTAGATGTCCACGACGTGGTGGACGTAGTCGTTCTTCAGCACCACGCGCTTGCGGGTGATCAGCGGCCGCTCCCCGGAGAAGTCGATCGTGTAGAACGACGTGCCGAAGTAGGTGTCGACGTTGTGGTAGCGGTAGTAGAGCGTGAACCAGTTGAACCGCACGTCCACCACGCCGTCGCGCTGGTCGGTGATCTCGACGTTGGTGATGTTGTGCCCGGTGCGCGGCTCCGGGATGCTGGTGGCCGCTGACCGGTCGGTGCGGATGCGGAACACCCGGTCCTCCAGGCCACCGCGGTTGGCGTAGTAGATCAGCGAGATCTCGGTCTGCGGGTCGGTGGTCAGCTCGTCGTCGTCATCCCACGCGGGCATCCAGAACTCGACGTCCGGGTGGTAGCACTCCAGCCACTGCTCGAACTCGCGGTCATCGAGCAGGCGGGCCTCCCGGTACAGGAACTGCCGGACGTCCTCGGGGGTGACGGTTGTGATCGTCGCGGTCATCTCTGGCTCCTTTTAGGACTCGGCTTCGACGGCGGCGCGCATGGTCTCCAGCCAGTAGCCGTGCTGGATGGTGAACAGGCCCTCGTCCTCGGTGCGCACCCCGCTGGCGATCGGCGAGATACCCAGCCGCCTGGCCTCCTCGTCGGCGCCGTTGATCTGGTGCGCGGCGCCTCGGCTGAGGTCGTTCCACGGCGCGGCGGTCGCCGGGTAGGTGTTCTGGCAGGCCCGGAACTCCTCCAGGTCGTCCGGGGTGGCCATGCCGGTGGCGTTGAAGAAGTCCTCGTACTGCCGGATCCGGTTGGCGCGGGCCTCGGCGCTCTCGCCCTTGGGGGCGATGCAGTAGATCGTCACCTCGGTCTTGTCCACCGAGATCGGCCGGAAGTGCCGGATCTGCGAGCTGAACTGGTCCATCAGGTACACGTTCGGGTACAGGCACAGGTTGCGGGAGTAGCTGATCATCCAGTTCGCCCGGTCCTTGCCGAACCTCGCGACCAGCTCGTCGCGTTTCTCGTTCAGCGAGCGGTTGCTCGGGTCGGCCCACTCGGTCCACAGCAGCAGGTGCCCGTGCTCGAAGGAGTAGAAGCCGCCCCGCTGCCGCGACCAGCTGCCGGCATCCATGTTCTTGGTGGTGTTGCGGGACTCGCCGGAGGTGCGCCGCGCGGTGGTGGCCGCGTAGTTCCAGTGCGTGGCCGACACGTGGTAGCCGTCCGCGCCGTTCTCGGCCTGCAGCTTCCAGTTGCCGTCGTAGACGTAGGTGGACGCGCCGCGCAGCACCTCCAGCCCCTCGGGGGACTGGTCCACCACCATGTCGATGATCTTGATCGCCTCGCCGAGGTGCTCGGTCAGCGGCTTGACGTCGGGGTTGAGGCTGCCGAACAAGAACCCGCGGTAGCTGTCGAAGCGGGCCACCCGGGTCAGGTCGTGCGAGCCGTTGGTGTTGAACTGCTCAGGATAACCGGCGTCGCGCGGGTCCTTGACCTTCAGCAGCCGGCCGTCGTTGCTGAACGTCCAGCCGTGGAACGGGCAGGTCAGCGTGGTGCGGTTGTCGCGCTTGCGGCGGCACAGCATCGCGCCGCGGTGGCTGCAGGCGTTGATCAGCGCGTGCAGCTGACCCTTCCGGTCCCGGGTGATCACCACCGGCTGGCGGCCGATGTGGGTGGTGAAGTAGTCGCCCACCTCGGGGATCTGGCTCTCGTGCGCCAGGTAGATCCAGTTGCCCTCGAACAGGTATTTCATCTCCAGTTCGAACAGGTCCGGATCGGTGAAGATGCTGCGCTTGGCGCGGTGCACGCCCTGCTCACGGTTGTCGACGAGCGCGTCGTCGAGTGTCGCGCGGAGCCGGTCCAGCGTTTCGGACATGGGGCCTCCTGCTTCGGGCGGCGGGCGGCGGTGCCCGCCGGGGACGTCGGTGTCCGTGGTGCCGGCAACGCTGACACGTAGGTGGCCTGCGTCACGCCGGGCAAAACCCCAGTCCCGACCTGGGGCCCATTGATATCCGAGAAGTTCCAATCGAGTGGGAATGAGTATTTGTTGGAGCTGAATCGCCGACCTAGGCTCGGGTGCAGCGGACCTGGTCCGTGACTCAGGACACACCACTGACGCTGGTCGAAGGAGGTGCGCGGTGGAACTCAGGCACCTGCGGTACTTCGTCGCCGTCGCCGAGACCCGCCACTTCGGCCGCGCCGCCAAGCAGCTGAACATGGCGCAGCCCCCGCTGTCCCAGGCGATCCGGCAGCTGGAGGCCGAACTCGGCGCGGAGCTGTTCACCCGCACCACCCGGCAGGTCCAGCTGACCCCCGCCGGGGCGGCCTTCCGCGACGACGCGCTGCGCATCCTCAAGTCGCTCGACGACGCCGCCCGTCGGGTCCGGCGGGTGGCCGAGGGGTGCCACGGCGTGCTGCGCCTGGGTCTGACCGGCTCCGCGTCCTACCGGCACCTGCCCCGTCTCGCGCACATCGTGCAGCGCGAGCTGCCCGGGGTGGAGCTGGAGATCCATTCGGACATGCTCACCGCCGCGCAGGAGAAGGCGCTGCTGCAGAACAGCATCGATGTCGGGCTGCTGCGCCCGCCGACCCGCGAGGACGGCATCGTGCACCGCACCGTCGCCCGCGAACCGCTGGTGCTGGTGCTGCCCGTCGACCACCCGCTGGCCGGCGAACCCGAGGTCAGCATGGCGCGACTGCGCGGCGAGCGCTTCATCATGTACGCCGCCGCCCTGCGCTCGGTGGTCAACGACGCCGTGGTGCGCAGTTGCCTGGCGGCCGGGTTCTACCCGCAGTGCGCGCACGAGATCGGCGAGGCATCCATCCAGGTCGCGCTGGTCGCCGCCGGTCTCGGCGTGGCGCTCGCCCCCGCGTCGGTGCAGTCGATCCCGCTGGAGGGCGTGGTGTTCGCGGCCGTCCCGGACGCCGCGACCGTTGAGCTCGCGCTGGCCTGGCGGGCCGACGACGACTCCCCGCTGCTGCGCAACCTGCTCACCGCGCTGGCGGCCAACGACGTGTTCATCTCCCGAGACGACGAGGAAGTTCGTGAAGATCACGCAGGTTGAGGCGATCCCGTTCGCCATCCCGTACCGCAAACCGCTGCGCTTCGCCAGCGGCGAGGTGCACACCGCCGAGCACGTGCTCGTGCGGGTGCACACCGACGAGGGGATCGTCGGCGTCGCCGAGGCGCCCCCGCGGCCGTTCACCTACGGCGAGACACAGGAGTCCATCGTCGCGGCGATCCGCAAGCTGTTCGCGCCCGAGGTGGTGGGCACCTCGCCGCTGGAGCGCGAGGTGGTGCACGCCCGCCTGCGCCGCACGGTGGGCAACCCGACGGCCAAGGCGGCGCTGGACATGGCGCTGTGGGACGTCATCGGCAAGTCCTTCGGCGTGCCGGTCACCGACCTGCTCGGCGGCTACACCGACCGGATGCGGGTGTCGCACATGGTGGGGTTCGCCCCGCCGGAGCAGATGGTCGCCGAGGCCCAGCGGATGCGCGCCGAGCACGGCATCACCACCTTCAAGGTCAAGGTCGGCCGGCAGCCGTACACAGTGGACGTCGAGGCATGCCGGGCGCTGCGGGCCGGGCTCGGCGACGACGTGGAGCTCTACGTCGACGGCAACCGCGGGTGGAGCGCGTCGGACTCCGTCCGGGCGCTACGCGAGATGGCCGACCTCGGCCTCACCCTCGCCGAGGAGCTGTGCCCGGCCGACGACGTGCTGGGGCGGCGCTGGCTGGTGCAGCGCAGCGACATCCCGTTGGTGGCCGACGAGAGCGCCACCCGGCCCGCCGAGGTCACCCGCGAACTGCTCGCCGGGGCGGCCACCGCGATCAGCATCAAGACCGCCCGCACCGGGTTCACCACCTCCCAGCGCGTGCTGTTCCAGTGCGAGGGGATGGGCGTGGAGGTGGTGGTGGGCAACCAGATCGACGGCCAGATCGGCACACTGTGCAGCGTCGCCTTCGGCGCCGCCTACGAACTGACCTCGCGCCGCGCCGGGGAGCTGTCGAACTTCCTGGACATGAGCGACGACCTGCTCGCCGAACCCATCCGCATCACCGACGGCACCGTACAGGTCCGGCAGCAGCCGGGCATCGGCATCGACATCGACCCCGACAAGCTGGCGCGCTACCGCCAGGACACCTGACCCGTCAACAACGCAGCCCTGAGCGAAGGAGCACCGAGATGACCACCCACCTGTCCGAGCAGACCGCCACCGCCGCCGCGTCCGGCGCCGCGGCCACCCAGCGCTTCCAGCAGAAGAAGACCACCGCCAGCGCCGGCAAGGAACGCGTGGACACCCTGGCCACCGAGATCATCCAGGCCGTGCACGACGTGATCCGCCGGCACAAGGTCACCTACGAGGAGTACGACGCGTTCAAGGCGTGGCTGATCCAGGTCGGCCAGGACGGCGAGTGGCCGCTGTTCCTCGACGTGTGGATCGAGCACGTCGTCGAGGAGGTCGTCAACGAGAACCGCAACGGCTCCAAGGGAACCATCGAGGGGCCCTACTACGTGCCGGACGCGCCGGCGCTGCCCGCCGAGGCCACGCTGCCGATGCGCCCCGACGAACCGGGCACCCCGCTGCTGTTCCAGGGCCAGGTTCGCAGCGTCGCCGGGCAGGCGCTGGCCGGGGCGAAGGTGGAGATCTGGCACGCCGACGACCTCGGCTACTACTCCCAGTACGCACCGGGCCTGCCGGAGTGGAACCTGCGCGGCACCGTCATCGCCGACGAGCAGGGCCGGTTCTGGATCAACACCGTGCAGCCCGCCCCGTACCAGATCCCCACCGACGGCGCGTGCGGCAAGCTCATCGCCGCCGCGGGCTGGCACGCCTGGCGCCCGGCGCACCTGCACCTGAAGGTCTCCGCGCCCGGCCACCAGCTGCTCACCACGCAGCTGTACTTCAGGGGCGGCGACCACGTCGACACCGACATCGCCCAGGCCGTCAAGCCGGAACTCATCCTCGACCCGCGGCCGCGGGTCGACGGCCGGGGCAACGAGGTCACCTACGACTTCGTGCTCGACGAGGTCTGAACCCGCCGGTGCGACAACGTCGTCGAAAGGAACTGCCGTGCTGTTCGCGGTGAAGATGGAGGTCGACCTGCCCGCCGACATGGACCCGCAGGTGCGCGCCGACACGCTCGCGCGGGAGAAGGCGTACTCGCAGGAGTTGCAGCGGGCCGGGGAGTGGGTGCACATCTGGCGGTGTGTCGGGCAGTACTCGAACCTCAGCGTTTTCGACGTGGCCGACAACGCGCGGCTGCACGAGATCCTGTGGAACCTCCCGCTGTTTCCGTACATGACCATCGAGGTGACGCCGCTGACCCGGCACCCGTCCGACATCGCCGCGTCCTAGCGCCGGGCGGCGATGTCCGCGGCCGGTGGGTGGAGCCGAGGGGCTACCGGCCGCCGCGGATCTCCAGCGACGCCAGCAGCTGCGCCGTGGCCCTGGCCACCTCGTCCACGGCGCGGTCGAAGGCCGCGGCGTTGTGCGCGGCGGGCTGGCGGAAGCCGGAGATCTTGCGGACGTACTGCAATGCGGCCGCGCGGATGTCACCGTCGGTGACCTGCTCGGCGTAGGGCGGGCGGAGCGTCTTGATGCTGCGGCACATGCCCGCATTGTCCATGCCCGGAGTCCCTCCGCGCCGCGCTGCGGGTGACGACCCGGCCGTCTCGGTCGACGTCGTGGGCGCGGTGCCGCCGGATTGGCGGCGCCGCGCCTTCGCGGCTCCCCGCGCAGCGCCTGGCTGCCCCGGACGGGTGAACGCGGACGCTCGGCCCGGGGAGCCGCCGTCCCGCTGCCGGAGGAGCCGGTGAATGATGTCGACCATGGCTGAGGAGATGACCGATCGTACGGACACCGACGCGCAAACCCTGCTGACCCTGGAACTCGCCGGGGAGGCCGACCCCGAGTGCTGCGCCGAACTGCGCACCCCGGCCGCACCGGAACCGTTCGCCGGGGCGTGATCCCCGCTCGCCGGCACGAGCTGCGCAACCGCGGAGTTACGCTCGATGCGGCCACCGTCGTGGTCGCCGTGTTCCCGCACCCGCCAATGAGAGGATCGCCCGGCCGTGGAAGCTGATTCGACGCTGCCGATCTGCGTCACCTGTGGGATGCAGTACGCCCGGCCGCGACCGGACTGCCCGATCTGCGAGGACGAGCGGCAGTACGTGCCGCCCGGCGGCCAGCAGTGGACCGATCTCGTGGCGGTGCGCGCCGGGGAGCGCCGTGCCCTGATCCGCGAGCAGGGGCCGAGCGTGCTCGGCATCGGCTGCGAACCCAGGTTCGCCATCGGCCAGCGCGCTCTGCTGGTGCGCACCGAGGCGGGCAACCTGCTGTGGGACTGTCTGTCCTATCTGGACGACGAGATCATCCGCACCATCGAGGATCTCGGCGGCCTCATCGGCATCGCGATCAGCCATCCGCACTACTACACCACGATGGTGGAGTGGAGCCGGGCGTTCGACGTGCCGATCCACCTGCACGCCGCCGACCAGCAGTGGATCGGGCGGCCCGACCCGGCTGTGCAGCTGTGGGAGGGCGAGCGCAAGCAGCTCGCCCCCGGGCTGACGCTGCTCAACCTCGGTGTGCACTTCGCCGGCGGTACCGTGCTGCACTGGGACCACGGCGACGGCTCGCTGTTCACCGGCGACATCGTGCAGGTCATCCCGGACCGCACCCACGTCGGTTTCATGTACAGCTACCCGAACCTGATCCCGGAGCAGCCCGCCACGGTCCGTCGCGCGGCCGAGATCCTGGCCGGGCTCCGCTTCGACGCGCTCTACGGGGCGTGGTGGGATGCGGTGATCCCCACCGGCGCGCACGCCATCGTGCAACGCTCGGCGGCCCGCTACCTGCGGTACGTGCGCGACGAACCGCGCTCCTGACGGCGCTGGACGAGTGTCGGGGCAGCCGGTCTGTACAGGTGCGGTTCGATCGTGATAAAGACAGACAGACTCGTCCATCTCGTCGGAGAGGAGCACGTCGTGCCAAGCCGGCGGCGCGGCGCAGTCCGCGACCGGCCCCACGACCTGTCGGCAGCGGTGGCCCGGTGGCCAGGAGAGTGGTGAGTGCCATGACCATCACCGGACGGCCCTCGGACATCGAGGCCGACCTGCTGGACACCAGCCGCTGCGCGGTGCGGTTGGCCTGCGAGTGCTGCGAGAAGCGCGGGGACCTCGCGGTCGTCGCCAGCCACACCCCGCTGGGCGTGCTGTGCGTGACGCTGTGCCGGGCCTGCGGTCTCGCCGGCCGGCGGCCGCGCTGGTCGGGGCCGCGCGGCGCGGACCGGATCTACCAGCACTGCCAGCACCTGGGCATCGACCGCGCCCGGATGTCCACTTTGCTCGCCCAGCACCGGCATCTCGGGTTGCCCGAGGTCTGGCTGTCCTGACGCCTCGGATCTCCGCGCTCGGCTGCGCCGATGGTCACCCCGTGTGGGCGTCGTTTCGAAGGCGGGACGCTCAGACGTCGATCGTGACCGTGCAGCGCCAACCCCGCTCATCCCGTCCGATCCACAGCTCGTGCAGGGACACCGCCTTCGGCGTGGCGCCGGTGATGTCAACATCGTCCACTGTGGTCTCCGTCATCTCCAGCGCCACTCCCGTGCCGGTTGGGCGTACGGAGATCTCCACCGGGACGGCGCCTTCGGTGTCGAGCCGGTAGATAACCTCGTCCAGGACCGCGAGCAGCAGTTCCTCGTCGGTGCCGTCGAATTCGGTGGAGCGGGCACGTCCCGGTCCGCGTGCGGGTGTCCCGGCGAAACCGGCCACCAGCGCCCGGAGCGCCGCGGCCAGGCACTCCTCGCGTGTGCCGCCCCACGCCTCGAACCGGATGTCGGCGGTGTGCGGCAGGAACCGGAACCCGCTGGTCATCCCTTCACCACGCCCAACGGCACGAGCCGCGCCACCCGGCGGCACAGCCCGGCGCCCTCGGCCACCGCGACCACCTCGTCGACGTCCTTGTAGGCCGTCGGCGCCTCCTCGGCCAGCCCGCGCGCGGAACTGCCGCGCACCAGGATGCCGCCGCGCTCCAGATCGCGGCGCAGCGCCCGGGCGTCGACGGACTTCACCGCCTGGTGCCGGCTCTGCGTGCGGCCCGCGCCGTGGCAGGTGGAGAAGAACGCCTCGCCGCCGGGAATCCCGGTCAGCACGTAGGAGGCGGTGCCCATCGAACCGGGGATGAGCACCGGTTGCCCGGCGTTGCGCAGGCTTGGCGGCAGATCCGGGTGCCCCGGCGGCAGGGCGCGCGTGGCGCCCTTGCGGTGCACGCACAGAGTCAGCTGCCGGCCCGCCACCTCGTGCTGCTCGATCTTGGCCATGTTGTGCGAGATGTCGTAGACGAGTTCGAGCCCGTGGCCGGTGATCTCGCGCAGCACGTCGCTGGCGGCGACGCCGAGCACCTGGCGGTTGGCGCGGGCGTAGTTGGCGGCGGCGGCCATCGCGCCCAGGTAGGCGCGCCCGGCCCGGGAGTCCACCGGGGCGCAGGCCAGCTGCCGGTCCGGCACGGTCAGGCTGTGGTCGGCCATGGTGGCGTCCATGGCGCGCACGTGATCGGTGCAGATCTGGTGGCCCAGCCCGCGCGAGCCACAGTGGATCATCACGCACACCTGGTCGGGGTGCAGACCGAAGGTCTCGGCGACGTCGCGGTCGTAGATCTCGTCGACCGCCTGCACCTCCAGGAAGTGGTTGCCGGACCCGAGGCTGCCGACCTGGCCCAGCCCGCGCGCGGCGGCCCGGGCGCTGACCTGCCCGGGATCGGCGTTGTCAAGCGCGCCGCCGTCCTCGCAGCGCTCCAGGTCCCGCTGCGTGCCGCGCCCGCGGGCCACTGCGTAACGGGACCCTTCGAGCAGCACGTGCTCCAGGCCCGCACGCGGCAGCTGCCAGACCGCGCCGCGGCCCGGCCCGCGCGGGGTCGCGCGGCCGAGGCCGTCCATGATCCGCTCGCCAAACCGCCGGAAGTCCGCCCGGTCCAGGTCGGCGGCCAGCAGCCGGACCCCGCACGAGATGTCGAAGCCGACGCCACCGGGGGAGACCACACCGCCCCGCGCCACGTCGGTGGCCGCGACGCCGCCGATGGGGAACCCGTAGCCCCAGTGCATGTCCGGCATCGCGTAGGACGCGCCGACGATGCCGCGCAGCGTGGCGACGTTGACGACCTGCTCCAGCGCACCGTCGCCGGCTGACGGCAACAGCCGATGCGAGGCGAACACCACGCCGGGCACGCGCATGTCGCCGTGCCGATCGATCCGGAACCGGTACGGGGTTTCCTCGACGAGTTCCACGAGCCCTCCTCGCCAGAGCGCGCGCGGGATCTCCGACATCGCACGTGTCCAGCGCCGCCGCCCACCGCGATCCGAGTGCGTCCCAGGCTCGCAGTACCCACTGGCGCACCCGGTGACACTGGCCCCGGATAGGGTTGGTGCGTGGGCGAGGACAGGGCCGGGGAGCGGCGTTCGGCGGGGGTCGGCGTGCTGGATCGCGTGGTCGCGATCCTCGACGCCGTGGAGACCCTGCCGATGGGGGCCAGCGAACTCGCCCGCCACCTCGGGCTGTCGGTGCCCACCGCGTACCGGCTGGTCAGCGCGATGGTCGGGCACGGGTTGCTGCGCCGCGACAGCGACGGCCGCCTGCACATCGGGCTGCGGTTCGCCTCCACGGCGTTGGCGGCCGCGGCCACGCCGGTGCTGGCGGATCTGAGCCGCCGGACCGGCGAGACGGCCCAGGTGTGGGTGCGGCGCGGCGAGCACCGGCTCTGCCTGGCCTGCGTCGAATCCCCTTCCGAACTGCGGGCTTCGCTGCCGGTGGGCACGCTGCTGGCGTTGGCGGACGGGGGTTCCGCGGCGCAGGTGCTCACCGCGCCGCCGGACCCGGCACGCGGATGGGTGGAGAGTGTCTCGAAGCGCACGCCGGGGTTGTGCTCGGTGAGCGCGGGCGTGCACTACGGCTCCGAGGTCGTCGCGGCGGTGTGCCTGGCCGCGCCGGTCTCGCGGGTGAAGCCGGAGGGGCCCGGTGCCCAGTGGGGGGAACTGGTCACCGCGGCCGCGCTGCGGTTGGAAGAAGTCCTGCTGTACCGCTGATCCGCGCTCGGCGCGTCGCGTGGCGGTTTCGCCTCGAATCTTGCTTTCGGTGTGCCCAGGCCGTAGCGTGCTTCTCATTCGACGAGTATTGATTCTCATTATTCGATAAAAGGAGTCGGCCATGGTCGAATTTCCACCGCGGTCGGCAGGCGACGCCCCGCTGTGCGGCGTCCGCGTGCTCGAACTGGGCAACTTCATCGCCGCACCATTTGCCACGCGGCTGTTCGCCGACTTTGGTGCCGAGGTGATCAAGATCGAGAAGCCCGGAGTGGGCGACGAGCTGCGCGGCTGGCGGCGGCCGCGGGGCAGCACCTCGATGATGTTCCGGACGATGGCCCGCAACAAGAAGTCGGTCAGCCTCGACCTGCGCGCCGACGAGGGCCGCGCGCTCGCGCTGGAGCTGGTCCGCCGCTGCGACGTGGTGGTGGAGAACTTCCGGCCCGGCACCCTGGAGCGCTGGGGTCTGGGCCCCGAACGGCTCACCGAGGTCAACCCGGACGTCGTGCTGGTGCGGATCTCCGGCTACGGGCAGACGGGACCGCTGCGGGACCGGGCCGGGTTCGGCGGGGTGGCCGAAGCCTTCGGTGGGTTGCGCCATGTCACCGGCTACCCGGACCGCCCACCGGTGCGCCCGGCCGCTCCTGTCGGCGACGCGCTGGCCGGTCTCTACGGGGCCGTCGGCGCGCTGATGCTGTTGCTCGCCAAGGAGAAGGGCCGGGCACACGACGGGCCCCGGGTCGCTGACGTCGCGCTGTACGAGGCGGTGTTCATGGTGCTGGACTCGCTGATCCCGGACTACGACGCCTACGGCATGGTGCGTGAGCGGACCGCGGGCAACCTGCCCGGCGTGACGCCCAGCGGCGTGTACCCGACCGCCGACGACCGCTCGGTGATGATCGCGGGCAACTCCAGCGGCGCCTTCGAGCGGCTCATGACCGCCATCGGCCGCCCCGACCTGGCAGCGGACCCGACGCTCGCCGACGGCGACGCCCGCTACGCGCGCGAAGCCGAGCTCGACGCCGCGATCACCGCGTGGACCTCCCGCCACGAGGCCGCCGACGTCATCGCCGTGCTCGGCGCGGCCGGGGTCCCGGTCGGGCCGGTGCACGACGCGCGGGCGATCAGCGAGGACGAGCACTACCGGGCCCGCGGCATGCTGTGCCCGGTGCCGATCGCGGTCGACGGCGACCCGGAGGAGATCCGGCTGCCCGGCGTGGTGCCCCGGCTGCCCGGCGCGCCGGGCGCGGTGCGGTGGGCCGGGCCGGAACTCGGCGAGCACACCGACGAAGTGCTCGGCGGGCTGCTGGGCCTGTCCCCCGACGAGCTCGCCGACTACCGGGCCCGGAAGGTGGTGTGAGCATGGCCGTCACCATCACCGAGGTCGTGCTGCGCGACGGCCTGCAGGACGAACCGGTCGTCGTCGCCGTGGCCGACCGCGTCGCGATCGCGGAGGCTCTCGTCGCCGCCGGGCTGCGGGAGATCGAGGCGGGTTCGTTCGTCAACCCGCGCCGCGTGCCGCAGATGGCCGGCGCCGAGGAGCTGTTCCGGCAGCTGCCGAACCCGCGGACCGTGCGCTACAGCGCGCTCGCACTCAACGCCCGCGGTGTGGAACACGCGGTGGCCGCCGGGGTCAAGCAGGTCAACCTCGTCACCTCGGCCAGCCAGGGGCACAGCCGCGCCAACGCCGGACGCGGCGTCGAGGAAGCGCTGCGCGACCTCGAACCGGTCGTGGCGGCGCACCCGTCGGTGACGTTCACCGCAGGCATCTCCACGGCGTTCGTGTGTCCCTTCGACGGCGAGATCGCCCCGGAGGCACTGCTGGCGGTCGCCCGCCGGTTCGCCGAGCTGGGCATCACGCGCATCGGCCTGGCCGACACCCTCGGCACCGCCGAGCCCGAGCAGGTGGTGCGCTCACTCGGCGTCGTCCGGCACGAACTGCCCGACGTGGACTTCTCCCTGCACCTGCACAACGCCCACGGCCGCGCTCTGGACACAGTGGACGCCGCCGTCGAGCTGGGGGTGACCCGCTTCGACAGCGCCGCGGGCGGCTACGGCGGCTGCCCCTTCGCGCCCGGCGCCCACGGCAACATCGCCACCGAGGAGCTGGTGGCCCACCTGCACGCCCGCGGCGTGCCCACCGGCGTCGACGAGGACGCCCTCGCCGACGCCGTGACCACCGTGCGCGTCGCACTCGCCCGCGGCCGGTCGCTGTAGCCGAGCCGGTCCGGAAGAACCCCAAGGTCCCAACGTCAAAGGTGACGTGACCCGGATCGGGTCGCCGTGACCGGAACAGGTCGGCAATGATCCAAGCCCTGTCCCTGCTCGTGCTCGTCGCAGTCTTCGTCATCGCCACCACCACGCCGGTGAACATGGGCGTCCTCGCGTTCGTGGCGGCGTTCCTCGTCGGCGCCCTGTCCGGGATGAGCCTGGACGACGTGCTCGGCTCCTTCCCGGGCGACGTGTTCGTGCTCGTCGTGGGCATCACGCTGCTGTTCGGCGTGGCCCGCGTCAACGGCACCATCGACCTGGTGGTGGCCGCCTCGCTGCGGCTGGTCCGCGGTCGCCGCTGGGCGATCCCGTGGCTGATGTTCGCCCTGGCGGCGGTGCTGATGTCGCTGGGGTCGGTGCTGGCCGTTGGCATGCTGGCCCCGATCGCGATGCCGATCGCCGCGCGCTACCGGATCAACCCGCTGCTGATGGGCATGATGCTCAGCCACGGCGCGCTGTCCGCGGCGTTCTCGCCGATCACCGTCTACGGTGCGTTCACCTCTGGCATGGTGGCGCGGTCGGGCCTGGACGTCAGCCCACTGGTTCTGTTCGCCGTGCCGTTCGCGCTGAACGCCGGGTTCGCAGTGGTGCTGTTCCTCGTGCTGGGCCGGGATTTGCTGCGCCGTGGCGACGAGCAGGTCAGCGCGGTGGACGAGATCGAGACCGCGGGAGGGGGCGGGACCGCGACCCGCACCAGGACCGCGGTGCGCACCAGGGTCGGGGTGACGCCGCGCCGCCTGCTGACGCTCGGCGGCATGCTGGCGCTACTGGTCGTCACCGGCGTCTTCGGCGTCGACCCCGGGGTGACGGCGTTCGTGATCGGCACCGCGGTGCTGCTGGTCGCCCCGCACCGGCACCAGGATTCGATGCACGAGGTCGCCTGGTCGGCGGTGCTGCTGGTGTGCGGCATGCTCACCTACATGGCGGTGCTGAAGGAGAACGGCACCCTGGCGCTGCTCGGCGAGGGCGCTGCTGCGCTGGGTTCACCGCTGCTCGCGGCGCTGCTGCTGTGCTTCGCGGTGGCCGTGCTCTCGGCGTTCGGCTCGTCGATCGGCACGCTGGGCATCGCGCTGCCACTGGCCATCCCGCTGCTGGAGCTGGGCGGCATCGGCGCGGTGGGTTTCGTGGTGGCGCTGGGGTTCTGCTCCACGGTGGTGGACGTCAGCCCGTTCTCCACCAACGGCATCATCGTGCTCGCCCAGGCGCAGGTGCCGGACAGACAGTGGTTCCAGCGCAGGATGCTCGCCTACGGCGGACTGGTGGTGCTGGTGGCGCCGCTACTGGTGTGGTCGGCGGTGGTCGTGCCGACCTCGTTGTGACGAGCGAACCTTCGCCGCGTTCCCGTCACTGGGCAGCCGTCGCCATCGTGATGAGGCGGATGAGTGAGAGGAACGTGCGCGGCGCACCACATCGCCGTCCAGATCCGCCGCGTCCAGCGCTCACCGGAACGGTCGAATTCCTTTTCGTGACGGGTCGAACACAATGTGCCACATGCCCTGGCTGATGAGCGCGACCCGGTGGCCCCCCGTTCCCAGGTTCCACCCAGGTTGTGCTCGCGGCCCTCGCGCACTACCCGGCTAGCTTCCGGGAGCAGGTCCGGTACGGGCGGTGGGAGTGCGGATGAACGAGCTGGCGGTCGGGGACCAGGTGGTGTGCAGGATCGTCTGGCGCGACCACGTCGTCGGGCAGGCGGCCCGGTTCACCCTCGTCGGTGTCCTGTCGACCGCGCTGAACGCCGTGCTGTACGTCCTGCTGCGCGGCCTGTTCTCCGCAGGAGCGGCCAACGTCCTCGCGCTGGCGCTGTCGACCGCGGCCAGCAGCGTCGCCCAGCGGGTGGTGGTGTTCGCCGGGCGCGACGAGTACCCGGTGCGGATGCACCTGCAGACCCTGACGGTGTTCGCCTTCTACTGCGTCTCCAACAACCTGGCGCTGGGACTGCTGAGCGCGTTCGTAACCGACCCGACCAGCGTCGCCGAAGCGGCGGCGGTCGCCACGATGAGCGTGTTCGGCGGCGTCACGCGCTTTGTCGTGCTGCGGGTGTGGGTGTTCGGGCGCTCGACGCTTCAGCGCGCCAGCGCAGGATAGTGCGCAGCGTGCCCGGTGCCGCGGACTCCGTCGATGCTGACGCGAGATCGTCGGGTCGGCGAGCCGAGGCTGATCTGTCCACTGTGGCTGCTGCGTGCGGGACGGGCCGGGTCGGCCGTCGCGGCGGCGTGCAGCCCCGCATCGAAACCACCGGGTTCGGCGAGGCAGCACAAACAGGCCGCCACGGTTAACGCGAGGTGCTGCGGCATCCCCCCGGCGCGCAGGTGTAGGCGCCGTCCCGGCTGACGCCGTACGCGGTGCTCAGGCCCGGCACCCGGTCTGCACCCGCACCGCCTGGAAGCCGCGCGGCTCAGCCGGGCTCGCCGCGGCGCTTGCGGTGCGCCACCCACGCAAGGTCCACGGCCGCGATCACCGCGAGCACCACCAGCACCCAGCCCAGCCAGGCCAGTTCGGGCAGCGACAGGAACACCAGCGCCGCCGCCACCCCGCAGAACACCAGTCCGAACCCCGCCAGCCACAACCGCAGCGTCAACGCGCTGCGGGCGTAGGGCGCGCCGCCGTACCCGGCCAGCGGATCGTGGTACCCGGGCAGGCCCCGCTCGTAGTCCTCTCGTCTGCGCTTCGGCACGCCCTCCGGCTACCCGCAATGACCACCCGGCACGCTTCAGCGCCGCTCGTCACAGGTGCACGGGTCCTGACAGGCGTGGTTGAGGCCGGGCAGCGGGTAAGTGTGCACCTTCTTCGTCCGGTCGATCGTCAGCCAGGACAGCAGGGCCCCGGCCGCGCACAGCGCCGCCGAGATCAGCATCGCCCGCGCGAAACCGGGACCCAGCGGTTGGCCCGCGGCGGTGTGCTCGAGGCCGGCCACGACGGGCAGCACCGCGACCGCCAGCAGCCCGGCCAGGCGCGAAACCGCGTTGTTCACCCCGGACGCCACCCCGCCGTTGTCGGCGGTGACCGAGGCCAGCACCGCCGAGGTCAGCGGAGCGACCGTGACCGACAGGCCCAGGCCGAAGACCAGCACCCCGGGCAGCACACCGCCGGCATAGGTGCTGCCCGGCTGTGCCCACGTCAGCAGCACCAGCCCGACCGCGCACCCGATCGGCCCCACCGTCATCGGCACCCGCGGCCCGGTCCGCTGCGCCAGCGCGCCCACCCGTCCTGACAGCAGCAACATCACGATCGTCACCGGCAGCGTCGCGATCCCGGCCTCCAGCGCGCTGTACCCCATCGACTGCTGCAACTGCAGCGACAGCAGGAACAGGGCGCCGCTCAGCGCCGCGTACACGACGAAGGTCGTGAGATTGGCGCCGGTGAACTGCCTGGACCGGAACAACGACAGCGGCAGCAGCGGCTCCGGGACCCGGCGCTCGACGAGCGGGAAAGCCACCAGCGCCGCGACCCCCACCACCGCCGATGTCACGGTGAGCGCGCTCCAGCCCGCGGTCGGGGCCTCGATCAGCGCGTACACGGTGCCCGCCAGACCGACCGTCGCGGCGCTTGCCCCGAGCATGTCCACCCGGCCTGCCCGAGGGTTGCGGCTCTGCTGCACGTGGCGCAGCGCAAGCACCGCCGCCGCGGCGATGGGCACGTTGATGAAGAACACCCAGCGCCACGACACGGCGTCCACCAACCAGCCGCCGACGAACGGGCCGATCGCCGAGGACACGCCGGTCAGCCCGGCCCACCGGCCGACCGCCTCGCCGCGGTCGTCGTGCCGGATCGCGGAGTTGATCAGCGCCAGGCTGCCCGGCACCAGCAGTGCTCCGCCCACGCCCTGCAGCAGGCGCGCGACGATCAGCGCCTCGCCGGTCGGTGCCAGCCCGCAGCCCAGCGACGCCAGGGTGAACACGACCAGCCCGACGGCGAACACCCGGCGGCGGCCGTAGCGGTCCCCGAGCGCACCGCCCAGCAGCAGCAACGCCGACAGCGTGAGCAGGTAGGCATCCAGCACCCACTGCAGCACGCTGAGGTCCCCGCCGACGTCGCGGCCGATCGCCGGCAGCGCCACGTTGACCACCGACCCGTCCAGGAACGCCACTCCCGAGCCGAGGATGGTGGCGACCAGGACCCATCGCCCGGAATCGGAACGCAACGCGACAGCGGTCATCGCCCGAGCGTAAGACCCCGGTCCGGGCCCTGCCGCCGCTCAGGCGCCGGCGTGAACTCGATCGACAGGTGCTTGATGCCGTTGATGAAGTTCGACACCAGCCGCTCCACCCGACCGGTCACCCGCAGATCACGCATCCGCCACAGGGCCTCGCGGTAGAACGCCCGCAGCTGCAACCGCGCGAAGTGCGCGCCCAGGCACACGTGCGGACCGTTGCCGAAGGCCACGTGGTCGTTGGGCTGCCGCCGGATGTCGAAACGGTGCGGGTCGGGGAACCGCTGCTCGTCGAAGTGTGCCGAGCAGTGGAAGACCACGACCTTGTCCCCGGCCCGGATGCGCTGCCCGCCCAGTTCGGTGTCGACCGCGGCGGTGCGGCGGAAGCTCAGCACCGGCGGGTGGTAGCGCAGCGTCTCCTCCACGGCGGAGTCCAGCAGCTGCGGGTTCTGCAGCAGCAGCCGCAGCTGGTCGGGGTGTTCGGCGAACGCCAGCATCCCGCCCGGTAACGCGCTGCGCACGGTGTCGTTGCCCGCGATGGCCAGCAGGAAGAAGAACATCTCCAGCTCTGCGTCGGTGAGCGCGCGCCCGTCCACCTCCGCGGTGGCCAGCGCGGTCATCACGTCGTCGCCGGGGTTGCGGCGCTTGAACGCCGCGAGGTCCTGGGCGAAGGCGAACATGTCGGCCAGCATCGCGGGGGAGCGCGGGTTGACCGGCTGGCCGTCCGGGCCGCGGGTGACCTCCGCGTGCTCCGGGTCCTGGTAGCCGATGACCCGGTTGGTCCACTCCAGCAGCATCCCGCGGTCGGACTCCGGCACGCCCAGCAGGTCGGCGAGGTTGCGCAGCGGGTAGTCGTCGGTGACCTCGGTCGGCAGGTCGCAGGCCCCACGCGCCACGACCCGGTCGACCAGCAGCCGGGCCCGCGCGGCCACCGCGTCCCGGAACCGGTCGATGCGCCGTGGCGTGAACGCGCGGCTGACGATGCGGCGCAGCCGGCCGTGCTCCGGCGGGTCCATGTTGAGCATCATGCTGCGGATGAACGGCAGGTCCGCCGGGTCGGGGTCGCGGATCTGCGTGGCGCCCAGCCACGACGAGAACACCTCCGCCGACTTCAGCACCGCCACCACGTCGGCGTACCGCGTCACCGCCCAGAACCCGGGACCGGCGGGCCAGTCGCCCACCTCGTGCTCGTCCTGCCAGCTCACCGGCGCGTGCCGGCGCAGCCACGCGAAGTCCTCGTGCGGCACGCCGCCGGCGTACCTGCGGGGGTCGAACACGTCCGGGACGTGGGTGGGCGCTGCCATCGCGACTCCGTTCGCCAGGAGCGGTGCAGGCATACTCTGACCGCACAAGGCAGCTCCGTCAACGCCCGCCCCAACAGTCCACAGGAGAGCGACGGCGGGTGCTAGACCTGCGGGACGGCGAGGCCGTCGGCGGGTAGCTGCGAGGACGTGGCATCCGGGGCGTAGCGGCGCAACAGGTCCAGGCCCAGCTGGGCGCGTCGCACCCGCTCGCGGCCCAGCGCCACGGCGGTCGGCGTCAGGTGGGTTCCGCTGGGGTAGATGTTCGGGGCGTTGCGCAGCCCGAACTTGACATACACCGGGGCGGCGACCCGCACGATCTCGGCGATCTCGAAGTGGCGCACGAAACCGCCCATGTCATCGGGGGCCTCGACGTAGACGTCCAGCGGCAGGTCGGTGGCGGCGCGGATGGCCGCCAGCTGCGCGATGCTCAGGTCGGTGGGCACGTTGTAGGTGTCGGCGCCCAGGTCCTCGGCGATGCGCACCGACGCCGGGTTGGCCAGTCCCATTTGGACGCTGATCTTGAACTGCAGGTCCGGCGGGAGGTCGCCAGCGGCCCGCATCGCCGCGGCCACCTTGAGCACGCCGAGGTCGGTGATCAGCACGCTGCGGATGCCGGCATCGGCGGTGCGGCGGATGTCCTCCAGCACGTGCACCAGCTGCTCGGTGCCGCGGGCCTGGGCGGCCACCGGGCCGCCGGCCGAGGCGACCGCCATCGGGCTGGTGTCCCATCCGGCGACCGGGCGGGCGAACAAGCTCAGCTCGACCGAGCGGGCGGCCGCGGTGGTCGCCATGGCGCGCAACTCCTCGTCGGTGAGCAGCATGCCCCCGCTGCCCTGGGAGATGCGGTGCACCGGCACCTGCCGGGCGTCGGCTTCGGCCAGCACCGCGTCGAGCACCTCGGGGCCCTCGGTGCTGGGGATCTCCACCCGGTACTGGGCCCCGTCGGGGAATCGCTTGGTGCTGGTGGTGGGGATGTCCGCACCGGGCAGTCCCTGGGACCGCAGGAAGTCACGCGTCTGCTGCACCGACCACACTCCGTTCGATATTCCGAACAATGTTCGTCAAATCGTATGGTTGTCGGGAACGGCCGGTCAAGCGACCGGTATCAGATACGATGTTCGAAATATCGGTCAAACGGCGGACACGCCGTGCGTGACGAGGGAGGACACCGGCGGTGGCACGAGCGGTACCTGCCGTGGAACGGGCCTTCGACGTCCTGGAACTGTTCCTGGACACCCCGGAGCTGAGCGCCCCGGAGATCACCGCGCAGCTGGGGCTGCCCCGCACGACGGTCCACGAGCTGGTCGGCACCCTCGCTGACCGTGGCTACCTGATGCCGGCCGGGCGGGGCAGCAACCGGTACCGGCTCGGCGTGCGCGGCTTCCAGCTGGGCTCGGCCTATGCCGAGCGCCTCGACCTGACCCGCGAGGGCCAGCTGGTCGCCGAGGACGTCGCCGAGCGCTGCCAGGAGACGGTGCACGTCGGCGTGCGCGACGGCGTGGACGTGCTCTACGTGGTGAAGGTCGACAGCAGCCACCCGGTCCGGATGGTCTCGGCCGTCGGCCGCCGCCTGCCCGCGCACTGCACCGCGCTCGGCAAGGCGCTGCTGGCGTCGCTGTCGCGCAGCGAGCTCGACGAGCTCTACGGGAACCGTCGACTGGAGGCCATGACCGAGCGCAGCATCACCACCCGCAAGGCGCTGCGCAAGGAGCTCGACGCCGTCGCCAAGGACGGCGTGGCGGGCGAGTACTGCGAGTCCAACGAGGCGGTGGCGTGCGTGGCCGCGCCGGTGTACGACCGGGCCGACCAGGTGGTGGCCGCGATGAGCATCTCGGTGCCCATCCTGCGCTGGAACGACGAGACCGAAGCGGCGCTGCGCGACCTGGTCCGCGAGGGCGCGGGCACCCTCTCCGAGCGCCTGGGTTACATCGGAAGCCGCGCCTGAGAGGTGGCCTCCGAACTGCGGGCCTGGCGGCATCAGCGGCGCACGATCACCACCGGGCACTGGGCGTGCACGGCGCAGCGCTGGCTGACCGAGCCCAGCAGGGCGCCGTAGAAGCTGCCGTGGCCGCGGCTGCCGACCACCAGCAGGTCCGCGTCCGCCGCGGCGTCCAGCAGCGCCTGCGCCGCGTGACCGTGGGTCAGGTGGCGCTCGATCGGCGCGGGCGGCCCGGTCTCCCGCTCCACCTCGTCGACGGCGTCGTCGAGGCTCCGGCGCGCGGACTCCTCGAAGTCATCCGGCGGCAACGGACCGCCCTCCCAGCTGTAGAAGGCGGGGAACTCCCAGGCGCACACCGCGTGCACCACCGCCCCGGTGAGCGCCGCCTGCTGGAGCGCCCAACGCAGCGCGTTCCTGGACGACTCCGAGCCGTCCACCCCGACCACGATCTTGTGGTGGGCTCCGTTGCTCATCTGCTGGTCCCGGTCGCGCGGGCGCGTTCGACGAGCTCGTCGGAAAGCTCGTGCAGCCGCGCCCGCGCCGACTCGTCGTAGGCTTGATCCAGCGCACGGCAGGCACGCGTCCCATGGAAGTACTGACCGGTGACCTCGTCCAGTCCGGGATCGCAGACCAACGGGAACACCGCATCCACCCCTTCGGTCACGGTGCTCACCGGAGTCACGCCCGCCTCCCGGACCATCGCGGTGTTCATGTAGGTGGCCGGGTGCAGCGCGTTGACGGTCACCCCGGTGCCGCGCAGCTGCTCCGCCAGGTCGAAGGTGAACGCGATCTGCGCCAGCTTGCTCTGCGCGTAGGCGCGCGAGCCGGTGTAGCCCGAGGTCAGCATCGGATCGTCGAAGTCGATCGGATGCTGACCGGCGGAAGCCACGTTGACCACGCGGGCCGGGGCGGAGGCGATCAGCAGCGGGCGCAGCAGCCCGGTCAGGTGGTACCCCGCCAGATAGTTCACCGCGAAGCGCAGCTCGATGCCGTCGGCGCTGACCTCCCGCGCGCCGTCGGGCGGGCCCGAGCCGATCCCGGCGTTGTTGACCAGCGTGTCCAGGCGCGCACAGCGCTGCCGCACCTCCTCAGCCAACCGTTCGACCTGGCGCAACTCGGCCAGGTCGGCGACCAGCGCCACCACCCGGTCGTTGCCGGTCGCGGCGGTGATCTCGGCGCGCGCGGCGGCGGCGCGGTCCGCGTCGCGGCCGTGGACGAGCACGCGGCAGCCGGTCTCGGCGGCGCGCTGCGCGAGGGCCCGACCGAGACCGTTGGTCGCGCCGGTGATGAGGACGGTCCGTTCTGGGGCAGTGCGCACGGGGTGCTCCGGAATCTCGTCGGTGATGACGCCCAGTGTGCGGACAAGCGGGCTGGGATCGCATCCGAGCGTGCGTGTCGTGCCCGATCTCCCCCCGATCCAACTACCCCGGACAGCGGTGTTGCGCACGAATTTCGCCGAGATTTGACCGAAAACAATGGCCCGCAGTGTGCCGCCCTACCCGTGTGGGTGCTTGTCACTCACGGTAACGCGCGATACACCTGGTAATCGCGTGGTGAATGAAATCATCTGAGCCTACCGAAACTGCCGAGGGAGCGACCATGACATCCACCGAGGAGAGCTCCACCGGACGCTATCTGGTGCTGCTGGAAGACGACTCGACCATCATCGGCACCCGCGAACTGGCGCGGCTGACGGGCATCCGCTGCGCCAACACCGCCGACGCGGCCGGGGCGGCGCCAGGTGAGCTGTTCCGCTCGGCTGACGGCATCGTGCTGCACGACCTCGGCATCGCGTTGATCAGCGCCGGTCCGGACCAGGCGGCGGCGCTGGAGCGGGCGGTCCGCGAACCCGGCCCGATCGCGGCGTTCGAACCGGAGCGCCGCGTCTTCGCCATCGACGACGCCGAACCCACGCCCGACGGCGAGGTCACCTGGGGGCTCAAGGCCGTTCGCGCCGACCAGACGCAACTCACGGGCAAGGGCATCCGCGTCGCGGTCCTGGACACCGGTCTGGACCTCGAGCACCCGGACTTCGCCGACCGCGACATCGTCACCGGATCGTTCGTCGAGGGCCAGGACGTGCAGGACGGCCACGGCCACGGCACGCACGTCATCGGCACCTGCTGCGGGCCGCGCAGCTCGCAGAACGGGCCCGCCTACGGCATCGCCTCCGAAGCCAGCATCTACGCGGGCAAGGTCCTCGGCGACGACGGCTCGGGCAGCGACAGCGGCATCCTGTCGGGCATCCAGTGGGCGATCTCCAACGGCTGCGCCGTGGTGTCGATGTCGCTGGGTGCGCCCGCCGAGCCCGGCCAGCCCTACTCGGAGGCGTTCGAGCGGGTGGCGCGGCGCGCGATGGAACGCGGCACGCTGATCATCGCGGCGGCAGGCAACGAGAGCCAGCGCTCCGCGGGGGTGGTGGCGCCGGTCGGGCATCCCGCCAACTGCCCGTCCATCCTGGCCGTCGGCGCACTCGACCCGCAGCTGCAGATCGCTGACTTCTCCTCCGGAACGGTCGATGAGATCGGCCAGGTCGATCTGGTGGGACCGGGGGTGGACGTCTACTCGAGCTGGCCCGGGCCGGAGCGGTACCGCAAGCTCAGCGGGACCAGCATGGCCACCCCGCACGTCTCCGGCGTGGCCGCGCTGTACGCCCAGCAACACGCCGAGCGGGCCTGGGGCCTGTGGGCGCGCCTGTCGCAGACCGCGCGCCGACTGCCGCTGCCGTCCACCGACGTGGGGGCGGGTCTGGTCCAGGCCCCGTGAACCCGGTCGGAGGTCGCCGGGCGGTTACTTCTCGTCCTCGATGGCCTGTGCGGCGACCTTCGTGCAGTTGCCGAGGTCCTCGGCCGCTGCCGCGGCCTGGTCCAGGGCGATGTGCACCGCGGAGGGTTCGGCCTGGTTCGGCGTCGAGTACGCGTTCGCCAGCGTGTCGAGCTGGCGGGCGAGGCGGCTGCCGACCGCGGTGAGCAGCCGCAGGGCGTCGCGGGCGGTGGTCAGCTCCTCGGGGGACTCCGCCAGCCTGCGGGAGCTCTCCTCCAGCCGCCGCCCGGCCTGTGCGATGACTTCGGCGCTGGCGTGCAGATCCCGCCAACCCGGCATTCCGCTGTCCATCCGTCGCCCCCCACCAGCGCGGCGTCGTGCTGTCCGGCCAGTTCCACCCGCGTGCCTCCCCGGGCCGGCCGCGCTCGTGCCGACGTCGGTCGGCCGGGGCCGCAGCGCGCCATGAACTCGCTCTCCGTGACTACCCCGAGGCGCGGGAGGGCATTCGCGGATCGCGCGGATCAGCCGCGGGCCCGCAGCCGCGCCGCCGCCACGGCCGCGATCGCCGAGGCCGCCACGCTCGCCCGGCGCGTGCCGGAGACGGCCACCCGGCGCCGGAACACGTCGTATCCGGACTCCACGATCCGGTCGAGGATCTCCCCGTACAACGTGAACGCGGTCGCCACGCATGGTCGCGACCGCGGCGCGAGCAGCGCGATCCCGGGTTCCGCGGCGCGGTAGCGGGCGCGGGTGCGGGCCACCTGGTCGGCCAGCGCCCGGCGAACCGGTCGGTCCGCCCGGCCCCACCGCCGGCACCACGTCAGCCGCTCGCGGTCAACGCCGAACACCGCGAGCTCGTCCATCGGCAGGTAGACCCGGCCGCGGTCGAGGTCCTCGCCGATGTCCCGCAGGAAGTTCGTCAGCTGGAACGCCTCGCCGAGCGCCGCGGCGTACGGCGCGGCCTCGGCCACCGGACCCACCGTGCCCAGCACCGGCAGCACCTGCAGCCCGATCACCGCCGCCGACCCGTACACGTAGCCGTCCAGCGCAGCGCGCGTGGGGTAGTCGCGCACCGTGAGATCCATTCGCATCGAGGCCATGAAGTCGGTGAACAGTGCGGGGTCGATGCGGTGCCGGGACACCGCGTCGATCAGCGCGGCCAGGATCGGGTGATCGCTGCGGCCGGCGCGCAACCCGGCGCGCAGCGTGCGGTCCACCCGGTCCACGGCGAGCTGCCGGTCCGCCACCGTCCGCTGCTGGTCGGGATCGTCGACGATGTCGTCGACCCACCGCGCGAACCCGTACAGGGCGTGCACCGCGGGCCGCTGGGCAGGTGCCAGCAGCCGGGTCGCCAGGAAGTAGGTGCGACCGTGCCGGGCGTTGAGCAGTCGGCAGCGCCGGTACGCCGCGTGGTGCTCGGGCGGGACGCCCGCGGCATCGAGCTCGCGGCGCACGGCCGCCGGGGCCCAGGTGCCGGTGTCCATACCGGACATCACAGCACACGGAGTGCGCCGTCGTGCGCGTGGTGGCCGCCGCGGTGAACCCCGTCACGTGCGGGACCGCGGCGCCCGGACTTTCCGGCGCGATGCGCATCCTGGTCAGCGCAGGCCGCTTTCGACCATCGCCTCGTCGAGGCCGTCGAGCAACACGACACCGAGCGTGTTGGCCACCGAACCGGTCGCCAGTTCGGAGCGCAGCCGCATCGCGACCAGCCGCACCCGGCGCGGATCGGGCCGCTGCCGGCGGATCTCCTCGCACAGCAGGTGCGCGGTGCGTTCGATCTGAACGGTGTCGCCGTAGCGCGCATGCACCGTGGGCAGCGCCAGCAACACGACCTTGGCCACGCGGGCGAGTCCGGCGTAGCTCGGGCCGTCGTCGACCGGAGCGGGCTGCGGTGGCACGGTCGGCTCCGGTGGGGCCTGCTCCAGCACCGCGACCGAACGCGCCCACGAGTGGCGGTCACCGCCGTGCCGGCCGGCGCAGATCAGACCCGACCCGGTCAGCCCGGCGCGGGCGGGCGCGCCCTGCGGTCCGGTTCCGCTGGTGGCGATCAACTCCTGCTCGCGCAACGTCCGTACCACGTCGGCGACCTCCGCCCACGACGGTTCCAGCGCCGCGGCCTCGGCCGCCGGGCTGTCGAAGAAGTCGGCGACCTCCGGGCGGAAGCGGTGGTCCTCGTACAGGTAGCGGAGGAAGGCGCGTGCGATCGCCTCGAATCGGGACACGGTCGCCTCCAGAGCGTGCTCGGTTCCGTGCGGCGAGGGGGGAGCGGATCCGAGCACGCCACACCAGCGGCCATGCGGCCGCCAGTGCAGTCGCTTTCCCCAGTGCGGCCGGATCCGCCGCGCACCGCCCCGCGTACGTTCCCGGGGCGGTCATAAAGCAGCAGCGTAGGCGCACCGCCGGAGAGATCGCAGGGGCCTTTTGTCACCCACACGTCGGGAATCGGCAGCACAGTCCACAGTGGCTGACCACACCGACCACAGCAGTCACCCGAGCCGCAGCAGACGCGGCGCGGACCGCCGGTCGCGGCCCACAAACCGGTGCGAGGAATCCCTTTTCTCGCTCCGTACGTGGGCGCCCCACAACGCCGACGCGCTCGGGACGTGCCGGGACGAGCGCCATGACGCGGAAACCGGGAACTATTCGACGAGATCCCGGTCACGCTCGTGGCGCAGGCCGTCGAAGGCGATCTTGGTGACCGCGTCGGCGATCTGCTCGGCCCGCAGGCCGCGGCTTGGCCGGTACCACTCGATGATCGAGTTGACCATGCCGAACAGCAGCCGGCTGGTCAGCGCCGGATCCACGTCGGGGCGGATGCTGCCCTCGGCCTCGGCCTGCTCGACCAGCTCGCTGACGATCCGGTCGAACTCGCGCCGCCGGGCCAGCGCCTGCCGTTCGACCTTGGTGTTGCCACGCACCCGCAGCAGCAGCGTGACGAACGGCAGCTCGGCCACCAGCACCTCGACGCTGCGGCGCACCACATGCTCCAGCCGGTCGATGGCCCTGCCGGTTCGCGAGGCATCCTCCTCGATGACCGCGAACAGCGCGTCCAGCGCCCGGTTCACGCTCAGTCGTAGCAGTTCGTCCTTGCTGGAGACGTGGTAGTAGATCGCCGACTTGGTGATCCCCAGGCGCTGGGAGAGGTCCTCCATGCTGGTGCCCTCGTAGCCGCGCTCGTTGAACACCCGCACGGTGACGTCCAGCAGCCGCCCGAGGTCGTAGCCCGGTCGTCCGCGGCGGTTGGCCTTTCCGGCGTTGTCCGACATGGTTCGCAGTATTTCAGCCGGCTGATCGCGGTTTGCGCTGGTCCACGACGCGGCGCAGCTTGCCGACCGATCGCTCCAGGGTGTCCGGGTCCACCACGGCGACCTCGGTGCTGATGCCCACGCCTTCCTTGATGGCGCGGACCAGTTCGGCGCCCGCCGGTTCCCGGCGCTCCGCGGGGCAGTCGGTGCGCGCCTCGACCCGCACGGTCATCCGGTCCATCCGGCCCTCGCGGGTCAGCACCAGCTGGAAGTGCGGGGACAGCCCGTCGGTGCGCAGCACCAGCTCCTCGATCTGGGTGGGGTAGACGTTGACCCCGCGCAGGATGATCATGTCGTCGCTGCGGCCGGTGATCCGGGTCATCCGGCGCATCGGCCGCGCGGTGCCGGGCAGCAGCCGGGTCAGGTCGCGGGTGCGGTAGCGGATGATCGGCATCGCCTGCTTGGTCAGCGAGGTGAACACCAGCTCACCCTCGGTGCCGTCGGGCAGCACCTCGCCGGTGAACGGGTCGATCACCTCGGGGTAGAAGTGGTCCTCCCAGATGTGCAGGCCGTCCTTGGTCTCCACGCACTCGTTGGCCACGCCCGGGCCCATCACCTCCGACAGCCCGTAGATGTCGACCGCGTCGATGTCCAGGCGCTCCTCGATCTCCCGCCGCATCTGCTCGGTCCACGGCTCGGCGCCGAAGATCCCGATCCGCAGCGAGGTGCTGCGCGGGTCGATGCCCTGCCGCTCGAACTCGTCGATGAGGGTGAGCATGTAGGACGGGGTGACCATGATGATCTCGGGCCGGAAGTCCTGGATGATCTGTACCTGCCGGGCGGTCGTGCCGCCGGAGGCCGGGACCACCGTGCACCCGAGCCGTTCGGCGCCGTAGTGCGCGCCCAGCCCGCCGGTGAACAGCCCGTAGCCGTAGGAGATGTGCACCTTGTGGCCCGGCCGCCCGCCTGCGGCGCGGATCGAGCGCGCCACCACGTCGGCCCACACCGACAGGTCCTGCTCGGTGTAGCCGACCACGGTCGGCTTGCCCGTGGTGCCGCTGGAGGCGTGCACCCGGCGCACCTGGTCCATCGGCACGGCGAACATGCCGAACGGGTAGTTCTCCCGCAGGTCCTGCTTGGTGGTGTGCGGGAACTTCGCCAGGTCGGCCAGGCTCCGGCAGTCGTCCGGGTGCACCCCGGCCTCGTCGAACATGCGCCGGTACAGCGGCACGTTGTCGTAGGCGTGCCGCAGCGACCACCGCAGGCGTTCCAGCTGGACCGCGGCGAGTTCGGCGGCGGAGTAGCGCTCGGCAGGGTCGAGCTCGGCCGGGGCGGGCGCGGTACCCAGTCGGCGCGGCGGGGTCGTCGTCCCCGGGGTCCCTGTCATGGTCTGACTCCCTCGACGGTGAGCGATCGGCTGTGGCCCCGGAACTCGGCGATCAGGTCGTCACCGCGGTGTACCGAGACGTCGTAGATGCCGCTGCGCCCGAACCTGGTCCGCTCCACGGCACTGGCGATCAGCAGGTCGCCGCGCCGCGCGGGGCGGACGAAGGTGATGTCGGCGCGGGCCGCGACGGTGGTGGGGCCGTGGCTGTTGCAGGCGCAGGCGAAGGCGGTGTCGGCGAGCAGGAAGATGTATCCGCCGTGGGCGGTGCCGTGGCCGTTGACCATCGCCTCGGTGATCCGCATCCGGGCGCGGGCCAGGCCGGGTCCGGTCTCGACGAGCTCGATGCCGAGGGCCTGCGAGGCGCGGTCGCCGTCGAACATCTCCTGCGCCGGGTTGCGCGCCGTGGCGCCGGGTTCCTGCACTGGTCCCACCCTCCGACTGAACGAATAGTCGGTAATTAATACCGCCGGTCCGGACGCTGTCAAGAGTGGCTGTTGCTGGTGTGGTTGCTTGTTCGGTCAAGCCGGAATTCGCTGGTTCGGGTGGTGCCGGGAGCAGGCCGGCGGTGCTATTTTCCGAATGAACGGTCAGTTAAAGAATTCAGCTGGAGGAGGTCGGGGTGCATGGCTGCCCTGCACAGCTACGTCAACGGTGACTGGCACGTCCCATCGGACGGAGGGATGCCGGTGCACGACGCGGTCACCGGAGAGGAGGTCGCGCGCATCTCCTCGGCCGGAATCGACATGGCTGCGGTACTCGACCACGGCCGCCGCCGGGGCGGTCCGGCGTTGGCGGAGCTGACCTTCCACCAGCGCGCCGCGCTGCTCAAGAGCCTCGCGTCGTACCTGCGGGAGCACCGCGAGGAGCTCTACGCGCTGTCGGCGCGCACCGGCGCGACGCTCGGCGACTCCACCTTCGACGTCGACGGCGGCATCGGCGTGCTGTTCAGCTACTCCAGCAAGGGCCGACGGGAACTGCCCAACGACACGGTGTACGTGGAAGGACCCGTCGAGCCGCTGGGCAAGGGCGGCACCTTCGTCGGCCAGCACGTCTGCACCCCGCTTCGGGGCGTGGCGGTGCAGATCAACGCCTTCAACTTCCCGGTGTGGGGGCCGCTGGAGAAGTTCGCCCCCGCCTTCCTGGCTGGGGTGCCCAGCGTGATCAAACCGGCCACCCAGACTGCCTACCTCACCCACCGGCTGGTGGAGCTGATGGTGTCCTCGGGCCTGTTGCCGGAGGGCTCGGTGCAGCTGATCTGCGGCGGCGTGGGCGACCTGTTCGACCACCTCACCGACCAGGACCTGGTGTCGTTCACCGGCTCGGCGGCCACCGGCCAGCGGCTGCGCACGCACCCGGTGGTGGCGGCGAACTCGGTGCGGTTCACCGTCGAGGCGGACTCGTTGAACTGCTCGATCCTCGGACCGGACACCGAGCCCGGCAGCGCGGAGTTCGACCTGTTCGTCAAGCAGCTGGTCACCGAGATGACGGTGAAGGCGGGACAGAAGTGCACGGCCATCCGGCGTGCTCTGGTCCCGGCGAACCGGATCGACGACGTGGTGGCCGCGGCCACGGCTCGGCTGGCGAAGGTCGTTGTCGGCAACCCGGCCTCGCCGGAGGTCCGGATGGGCGCGCTGGCCAGCCTGGAGCAGCGCGAGGAGGTGCGCCGGTCGCTGAAGGCGCTGCTGGAGGCCGGAACCCTGGTGTACGGCGATCCGGAGCGGGTCGAGGTGGTCGACGCCGACCCGGAGCGCGGGGCGTTCCTGTCGCCGCTGTTGCTGCGCTGCGACGACCCGGACCAGCCGCAGCCGCACGAGGTCGAGGCATTCGGTCCGGTCAGCACCGTGCTGCCGTACCAGACCACCGCCCAGGCCGTCGACCTGGCACGGCGTGGCCGGGGTAGCCTGGCTGGTTCGGTGGTCACCGCCGACACGGACTTCGCCCGTGAGGTCGTGCTGGGCGCGGCGTCGCGGCACGGCCGGATGCTGGTGCTCAACCGGCACAACGCGCAGGAGAACACCGGTCACGGCTCGCCGCTGCCGGCGCTGGTCCACGGTGGACCCGGCCGCGCGGGCGGCGGTGAGGAAATGGGCGGCGTACGTGGCGTGCTGCACCACATGCAGCGCACCGCGGTGCAGGCCGATCCGGCGGTGCTCTCGGCGATCACCGGCCAGTGGGTCACCGGGGCCCCGCGCAACACCGGCGACCAGCACCCGTTCCGCAAGTACCTCGAGGAGCTGCGCGTCGGCGACACGGTCGTCGCGGGTCCGCGCCGGGTGACGATGGAGGACATCGAGCACTTCGCGGAGTTCACCGGCGACACCTTCTACGCCCACACCGACGAGGAAGCCGCCCGGGCCAACCCGTTCTTCGACGGCCGCGTCGCGCACGGCTACCTGGTGGTGTCCTTCGCCGCCGGGCTGTTCGTCGACCCGGACCCGGGCCCGGTGCTGGCCAACTACGGGCTGGAGAACCTGCGGTTCCTCACACCGACCTATCCCGGTGACGAGATCACCGTGACGATGACCGCCAAGCAGATCACGCCGCGGGTCGGCGCCGAGCACGGCGAAGTCCGCTGGGACGTGGACGTGACCAACCAGGACGGTGCCTCGGTGGCCAAGTACGACGTGCTCACGCTCGTGGCCAAGCGGCCCGGGGAGCAGGGGTGACCATGACGACGACGATCGACCGGCTCGACGAGGCCGGGCTGCAGCGGCACTTCGACGAACGAATCGCACACGACCAGCGCATCGAGCCGCGGGACTGGATGCCCGAGGGCTACCGCAGGACGCTGGTGCGGCAGATCGCCCAGCACGCGCACTCCGAGATCATCGGCATGCAGCCGGAGGGCAACTGGCTCACCCGCGCGCCGAGCCTGCGCCGCAAGGCGATCCTGCTCGCCAAGGTCCAGGACGAGGCCGGGCACGGGCTCTACCTGTACTCGGCGGCCGAAACGCTGGGCGTGGACCGCGCGGAGCTGACCGACAGGCTCATCCAGCGCCGGCAGAAGTACTCGTCGATCTTCAACTATCCGACGCTGACCTTCGCCGACATCGGCGTGATCGGCTGGCTGGTGGACGGCGCGGCGATCTGCAACCAGGTGCCGCTGTGCCGTAGCTCCTTCGGGCCGTACGCGCGGGCGATGGTGCGCATCTGCAAGGAGGAGTCGTTCCACCAGCGGCAGGGCTACGAGCTGCTGATGACGATGATGCGCGGCACCGCACAGCAGCGGGAGATGGTGCAGGACGCCACCAATCGTTGGTGGTGGCCGTCGCTGATGATGTTCGGCCCGCCCGACAGTGACTCGCCCAACACCCAGCAGTCCATGGCGTGGCGGATCAAGCGGCACACCAACGACGAGCTGCGGCAGAAGTTCGTCGACATGACCGTGCCGCAGGCCGAGGCACTCGGGGTCACGCTGCCCGATCCGCAGCTGCGGTGGAACGCCGAGCGCGGCCACTACGACTTCGGCGAACCGGACTGGTCGGAGCTCAAGCGTGTGATCTCCGGTGACGGGCCGTGCAACGAACAGCGGCTGGCCCGCCGGCGGGCCGCGCACGAGGAGGGGCAGTGGGTGCGCGACGCGGCAGCCGCCCACGCCGCCAAGCAGGCCGCACGCGAGGAGGCCGCGCGATGAGTTCGGACACCGAGGCGGGCGCGCCGCGCGCTTCGTGGCCGCTGTTCGAGGTCTTCGTGCGCGGCAAGCGAGGGCTCAACCACGTACACGTGGGCTCGTTGCACGCCGCGGACGAGGAGATGGCACTGCACAACGCCCGCAACCTCTACACCCGGCGCAACGAGGGCGTGAGCATCTGGGTGGTGCGGGCGGACGCGATCACCGCGTCCAGCCCGGACGAGAAGGACCCGTTCTTCGCGCCCAGCGGAGACAAGGTGTACCGCCATCCCACGTTCTACCGCATCCCCGACAACGTCCCGCACATGTGAGGTCGGCCTGATGTCGTTCGACAACGCCTACGAGGCGCTGACCGTCGCCGAGGGCGGCGAGGCCCGGTGGGCCTTCGGCACCGGATTCGACGACCCGCTGTCCGGTGTGGACACCACGCTGCCGGACGGCGTCGACGGCGCCGAACTCGGCCGGTACTGCCTGATGCTCGGCGACGACGCGCTGATCAGCTCGCAGCGGCTGATCGAGTGGATCACCCGCGCCCCCGAGCTGGAGGAGGAGCTGGCGCTGGCCAACATCGCGCTGGACCTGCTCGGCCAGGCGCGGCTGCTGCTGACCCGCGCCGGGCAGGCCGACGGCACCGGCCGCGACGAGGACGAGCTGGCCTACTTCCGCGACGAGCGGGAGTTCCGCAACGTGCGGCTGGCGGAGGTACCCAACGGCGACTTCGCGCACACCGTCGCCCGGCTGCTGGTGCTGTCCACCTGGCGGCTGGCGGTGTTCGACCGGCTCGCCGGTTCCCGCGACCCGGTGCTGGCGGCGATCGCTGCCAAGGGCGTCAAGGAGCTGACCTACCACCGCGAGTACGCCGCGCGGTGGGTGGTACGGCTCGGCGACGGCACCGAGATCTCGCACGCTCGGGCGCAGCAGGGCCTCGAGGACGTCTGGCCGCTGGTCGACGAGCTCTTCGCCACCCACGACGTGGAGCGGCGGATGGTCGAGGCGGGAGTCGGCGCGGACCCCGCCACGGTGCGCGCCGAGTTCGACGAGGTACTCGACCAGGTGCTGGCAGCTGCCACGTTGCGGCGGCCGGACGTGCCCCCGCTGGCGGCGGTGGCCGGCCGGACCGGTCGGGACGGGATCCACACCGAGCACCTGGGCTACCTGCTCGCCGAGATGCAGAGCCTGGCGCGAGCGCACCCGGAGGCGACGTGGTGACCAGCACGCAACCGGACCTGGCGCACGCCCGCGCGGTCGCCGAGTCGGTCACCGACCCGGAACTGCCGGTGCTGACCCTGGCCGACCTCGGCGTCCTGCGGGAGGTGGAGCTCACCGGCACCGGCGCGGTGGTCGTGTCGATCACCCCAACGTACTCGGGGTGCCCGGCGATGCGCGAGATGCGCGCCGACCTCACCCGTCGGCTGCGCGAGGCCGGGTTTACCGACGTCGAGGTGCGCACCGTGCTGGATCCGCCATGGACCACCGACTGGATCAGCGAGTCGGGGCGGCGCAAGCTGGCCGCGTACGGCGTCGCACCGCCCGGTCCGGCCCCGAAGTACGGTGCCGGACCGGTGCCGTTGACGCTCGGCCCGCCGCGCGCCGCGGTCCGCTGCCCGCAGTGCGGTTCCCCTGACACCGAGCAGGTCTCGCAGTTCGGCTCGACCGCCTGCAAGGCGCTGCGGCGGTGCCGCGCGTGCCATGAACCCTTCGAGCACATCAAGGAGATCTGACGTGGTTGGTTCCGCCCCCGCCGGAGCACCCACCGCCCCGGTGCGCCGCCGCACCGGCTTCCAGCCGCTGCGGGTCAGCCGCGTGGAGCGGTTGTGTGACGATGCGGTCGCGGTGAGCTTCGAGGTACCACCGGAGCTGGCCGCGGAGTTCGCCTTCCGCCCGGGCCAGTCGTTGACGTTGCGGCGCCGGGTCGACGGCCGCGAGGAACGCCGGTCATACTCGATCTGCGCGCCGGTCGGTGCCCCGCCCCGCATCGGGGTGCGGCTGGTGCCCGGCGGCTTGTTCTCCTCCTGGCTGGTGCACGAGGTGCGGCCCGGCGACGAGATCGAGGTGATGCCGCCGACCGGCACGTTCACCCCGGACCTCACCGCGGACGAGCGGCACGTGTGCGTCGCCGCCGGATCGGGGATCACCCCGGTGCTGTCGATCGCGGCCTCGGTGCTGCGCGAGACGGACGCGACGGTCACGCTGCTGTACGGCAACCGGCGCAGCGACACGGTGATGTTCGCCGACGAACTGGCCGACCTCAAGGACCGCTACCCGTCGCGCCTGGAGCTGGTGCACGTGCTCTCCCGGGAACCACGGGAGTCGGAGCTGTTCACTGGTCGGCTGGACGCGGCCAAACTGCGCGCCCTGCTGTCCACAGTGATCGATGCGGGGGCGGTGGACCAGTGGTGGCTGTGCGGGCCGTACGGCATGGTCCGCGATGCCCAACAGGTGCTGCTCGACACCGACGTGCCCGGCGACCGCGTGCACCAGGAGCTGTTCTACGTCGAGGACGTGCCGCCGGAACCGGTGCGCCACGAGGAACCGGCGCTGGAGGGGTCGACCAGCGACGTGACGGTGGTGCTCGACGGTCGATCGACGCAGATGACGCTGCCGCGCGATATCCCGGTCCTCGACGCCGCCCAGCGCGTCCGCCAGGACCTGCCGTTCGCCTGCAAGGGCGGGGTCTGCGGCACGTGCCGCGCCAAGGTCACCTGCGGCGAGGTCCGGATGCGCCGGAACTTCGCCCTGGAGGAGTCCGAGGTGGCCGACGGTTTCGTGCTGACCTGCCAGGCCCTGCCGGTGTCCGACAGCGTCACCGTCGACTTCGACGCCTGACGGCGCACCGCCCCGGCGTCTCCGGCCCCGTCTGATCAGGTTCGCGCAGGCCAGCCGCATGTGCTGGCGTCGTTCGGAGGGGAGCCGGAAGATCAGCAACGCCGAGCAGGGTGGCGCCACCTGTGCCGTGACGTCGGCGGCTCAGGAGACCTTGCGGGAACGGCGGCGCCGGGTGGGCTCCGCGCCCGCCGCGGCGACCGCCTCCTCGAGTTCGGCCCGCTTCATCTTCGAGCGGCCCTTGATGCCCATTTCCTTGGCGCGCTCGTCGAGCTCGGCCTTGCTCAGCTCCGACAGATCCGGCGCGGCCCGCTTGTCGGCGCGGCCCTTGCGGGCCTGGTCGACGCTGCGGCGCAGCGCCTCGGTCAGGTCGATGACGTCGGTCGGCTTCGGCGGTGCCTCCGCCGCCCGGACCTCGCCGCCACGCGCCTTCTCCGCCAGCAGCTCCTCGACCTTCGCCGTGTAGGTGTCCTCGTACTCCTCGGGCTCCCACGGGCCGCTCATGGATTCGATGATCGTGGTGGCCATCTGCAGTTCCCGGTCCGAGGGCATGGCCTGCTCGCCCGCGTCGCCCACCAGGTCGGCGGGGTCGCGGATCTCGTCGGCGAAGTACAGCGTGTTCAACGCCAGCACGTCGCGGTCGGCGCGCACTGCGGTGAGGTACTGCTTGCCGCGCAGCACGAACGTCGCGATGCCCGCCTGACCGGTTTCGCGCATCGCGTGCCGCAGCAGGTTGTACGGCCGGAAGTGCTCCTTGCTGTTGGGCGCCAGCCAGTAGGTCTTCTGGAAGTACACCGGGTCGATCTCACCGAGGTCGACGAAGGTCGTGATGTCGATGGTGCGGGAGCGCCCGGGCGCGATCGTGTCCAGTTCGGACTGCTCGACGGTGATCACTCCGCCGTCGTACTCGCGGCCCTTGACGATATCGTTGAAGTCGACTTCCTCACCGGTGCGCTCGTTGACCCGCTTGTAGCGGATCCGGTCACTCGTCCCGCGCTGGTACTGGTGGAACTGGACGGTGTGGTCCTCGGTCGCGGCGTAGAGCCCGACAGGGATGGTCACCAGCCCGAAGTTGATCGAACCGGTCCAGATCTTCCGCGGCATGGTCGCCTCCCATCGCCCCCGGCGCGACGAGCGCCAACCTCACCATGCGGGGCGGCCCGCACGATCGCAGCACTCCCGCTCAGCGCCGCGACGCCGAGTCGCCCTCGGGGTATCCCGGGTTTGGGGGAGGAGAAACCAGCCGGTGCCGGCCGTCGGGAAGCAACCGGGTGCGGCCGCGTTCGGCGAGCCGCTCCAGCAGTGGCACCGCGACGCGCCGCGAGGTGCCCAGCGCCTGCCTGGCCTGGCTCAGCGTGAACGGCTCCGGAAGCCGGGCGAGCCGCTCCAGCGCGGTGCGCTCGGCGTCGGGTAGCAGCACCAGTCCTGGTGCCAGCCGGAGTAGCGCCCCGGCGCGGGCGGCGGCGGCCAGTTCCTTGTCGCCGATGCCGAGTTCGGCGAGGAAGCCGGCGGTGGGGGCCTGGAACGGCTGTTCGGTCAGCGCCCGCTGGATCTCCCGCACAGCGCGCTGCACCCGCGGCGGCAGCGGTGTGCTGCCGCGCCGCAGGCGGCCTTCGCCCAGCGCGAGTCCGGCGGCCCGCGCGACGTCGCCCACCAGCGCCGGGTCCGGTAGGTCGAGGTGGCGGCGCGCGGCTTCGGCGGGCATGCCATCGTCGAGCGGGTGCGTCCGGAGGTGCTGCGCGAACAGGTCCGCGAGCCGCCTGCCGAGCTCCGCGCGGTGCTCTTCGGACAGCAGCCACGGGCCCGGTCCGGGCGGTTCGGCGCCCATGGCGCGCAGGTCTTCGGCGCGGACCAGCCCGCGTCGGCGGAGTTCGGCGGTGCCGTCCGGGCTTCCGTCCATCGTGGCCAGTTCGGCGGCGCGTGCCCGCGCGGCGCCGCGCCTGGCCAGTGCGGGCGGCCGGACGTCGAGCACGACGGAGCCGCCGCGGATGCACCGGCCGCCCGGTTCCCGTAGGAGCGCGCGGTCGCCGATCCGCAGCGGCAGCTGGGTGCGCAGCGCGAGCCGGGCGGTGTCGCGTCCGAGCGGGCGCACACGCGCGCTGACCGCCGCGGCACCGATGTGCAGCATGACCTCGCGCGGCAGGTCCCCCACAGCGCAGCCGTGGACCCGCACGTCGAGCAGGTCGGTGCTCAGCCAGCGGTCCGGGGTCAGCAGGGCGTGGCCGCGCCGCACCTGGTCGACAGCGACGCCGCGGAGATTTACCGCCACCCGCGCCACGGCTTCAACCCGTTGCACGGCGACCCCCAGCGCCTGTACGCCGCGGACGGTGGCCTGCACACCGCCGGGATGCAGCAGCAGCCGGTCACCGGTGCCCAGCGTGCCCGCGGGCAGCGTGCCGGTGACGACTGTTCCAGCGCCGCGGATGGTGAACGCGCGGTCGATCCACAGCCGCACGTCGGCGTCCCGGTCCGGCGCGGGCAGCCGGTGCACCAGAGCGTCGATCTCGTCACGCAACCGCCCAACCCCGGACCCGGTCGCGCCGCTGACGTGCACTTCCGGGATATCCGCGAGCGGGGTGCCGGTCAGCCGCTCGCGGGCCTGCTCGGCGGCCGGCGCAGGGTCGGCCAGGTCGCAGCGCGTGATGGCGAGCAGGCCGTGGCGCACCCCGAGTGCGGTCAGGGCGTCGAGGTGCTCCTGCGACTGCGGCATCCAGCCCTCGTCAGCGGCCACCACGAACAGCACCGCCGGGACCGGACCGACCCCGGCGAGCATGTTGGGCACGAACCGCTCGTGACCGGGCACGTCGACGAACGCCGCCGTGCACCCGTCGGGCAGCCGGGTCCAGGCGAAGCCGAGGTCGATGGTCAGGCCGCGGCGGCGTTCCTCGGCCCAGCGGTCCGGTTCCATCCCGGTGAGCCGGCGGACGAGGGTGGACTTACCGTGATCGACATGCCCGGCGGTGGCGATGACGTGCATCAGCTCGCCGCCAGCACTGCTCGGCGCAACTCGTCGTCACACTCCGCAGGGACCGCGGCCAGGTCCAGCAGGCACCAACCCTGGTCGAGCCGCGCGATGACCGGGGGCTTTCCCTCGCGCAGCGGCTTGGCGAACCGCTCGGGTAGCGCGACCGCCGCGCTGGGCAGCGTCACGCCGGGAGCGCCACCGCCACCGACGGTGGCGTCGCTGAGCTGCGAACAAGCCGGGACACCCGCGGCGGTGAGCGCTTCGGCGAGGAGCTCGGCACGGCGCAGCAGTTGCGCGGGGTCCTGGCGTAGTGCGTTGTCGGTCAGCGTGCTCGGGCCGCGTAGCGTCGCCTCCAGCGCGGCGAGGGTGAGCTTGTCGACACGCAGTGCGCGGGCCAGGGGGTGCTGCCGCAGCTGCTGCACGAGATCGGCGCGGCCCAGCAGGAGCCCGGCCTGCGGACCGCCGAGCAGCTTGTCGCCGCTGGCGATCACCAGGTCGGCGCCGTCGCGCAGCGCGGTCGTGGCGTCGGGTTCCCTCGGCAGCACCGGATGCGGGTGCAGCAGCCCGGACCCGATGTCGACGACCACCGGGACGTCGAGGTCGCGCAGCGCGGCGACCGGCACGTCGGCGGTGAAGCCGCTGATCACGAAGTTCGACGGGTGCACCTTCAGGACGAAACCGGTGTCCGGGCCGAGCGCCGCGCGGTAGTCGTCGAGCCGAACCCGGTTGGTGGTGCCGATCTCGCGTAGCCGCGCCCCGGTGGCGGTGAGCAGGTCGGGGATGCGGAAACCGGCGCCGATCTCGACCATCTCGCCGCGAGCCAGGACGATCTCGCGGTCCTGTGCGAGCGCGGTCGCGGCCAGTGCCAGCACGGCAGCACCGTTGTTGACCACGTGCGCGGCCTCAGCACGCGGCACCGAGTCCAGTAGCGCTGAGATCGCGGCCGCGCCGCGCGGACCGCGTCGACCGGTGTGCAGGTCGAGCTCGACGTTCGTGGTTCCGGCAGCCTCCTGCACGGCCTGCACGGCTGCCGCCGACAGCGGCGCCCGGCCGAGGTTGGTGTGCAGCAGGACGCCGGTCGCGTTGAGCACGCGCCGGATGCTCGACGCGGATTTCGGGAGCGCGGCCAGCGCTTCCGCCGTGACGTCAGCCGGGCTGATCTCGCCCGCGCGAGCGCGTTCCTGCGCGGCGTGCACCGCCTCCTTGACCAGCCGACGGCCCAGTCGCTGCACGGCGGCGGCCACGGCGGGTTCGGCGAGGACGCGGTCGGTGCCGGGTACTCGCTGCCGAGGGTCGGCCATGGCCCGCACTATAGGTCTCCGGCCGCCGCGGGGCTCGCGGATGCCGCGACCGGTGAGGTGCCCCGCGGCCGCGAGGAGCGCGGGGCATCTCACCGGTCGGAGACCGCGGAGTCAGTCCTCGTCGGAGCTGTTCGACGGGCTGGCGGACTCCTGGTCCTCGTCCGGGGACGACTGGCTCGGGCTCGACTCGTCGGAGTTGGCGTTGGACTCGGGCTGGCCCTGCACGCCGCCGAACTGCTCATTGAACTGCTCGCCGAGCTGGTCCAGTCCGGGAATCTGGAAGCTGTCGCTGCCGGACTCCTGGCCGGGCAGCGTCAGGTTCGGCATGCCCTCCTCATCGTCGGCGAAGGCCGCGGCCCCGCCCGACAGCACGATCCCGGCAGCGGCCAGCCCGGCCAGTGCGACACGACGCATACGCATTGTCATTTCCTCCGTGAGGTTCGGGAATTTCGTGGCCCAGATGCGCTGGACCTGGATCAGGAGTACCGGACGCATTTGCGAGATGCCGGGTGGGTGGTCGGATCGGTTGACACCCGGAGGTAGCCCCGGCGTTGTTCGGGGCGGCCCGATCGGGGCACCGCCGATGAATGTGATCATCATGATCGAATTTGTCATCTTCGCTGGTCACGTGGCTTCTGTTGGGATCATCGGGCGGCGGTGAAGTCGGCGGGCGCTCACTCTTCTCGTTTTTGTCGCGGCTGCTCACCTGGTCGCGGGACAAACGGGTGCGGAGGTGGAACTCGGCCGAGATCGGCGCATTCGCCGGGAAATGCCGCATCGCGTCATCGCGGCGCGGCCCATCCGCTTTGCTTCGCATTCCGCTGGGCAATGAAATCGGGGGCTCCCGCAATGCTTCTGCCGAATTCCGCTATGCCGTACGGCGCAGGCACCGGACTTCCAGGACAATCCGACTGTGTCAATAAAGGTTGACAACGTCTGTGCTCTCCCGGGGGATGACGCGGGAAGCGGGAGCGAACAGGTGGTCGACACCGGTAACGGGGCTGCGGGGCGCCGTGCCGGACCACGGCGGCCCCGCGACGCGAACGGCTGTCCCGGCCGGGGCGCGGCGGTCCAGGCTCCGCGTGAAGCCGATCTTGGGAGGGTGGATGGACGACACCGCCGGTCTGGTGGAGATCACCTCGGAGGCCGAACTGCGCGAGCTGGTGGGGCAGCCGCTGCCGCGGGTCTGGCAGAAGGAGCGGACCGAACTGCACGAGCTGGACCGCCAGTGGCTGGCGGCCTCGCCGTTCTACCGGTCGCCACCTCGGCGGCCGACGGCACCTGCGACGTCTCGCCCAAGGGCGACCCGGCGGGGTTGGCCCTCGTCCTCGACGAGCGCACCATCGAGATCCCGGAGCGCCCGGGCAACCGGCGGGTGGACGGCTACCGCAACGTGCTGTCGAACCCGCACGTCGGCCTGATCTTCTTCCTCCCGGGCCGGGGCGACACGTTGCGCATCAACGGCCGCGCCCGCCTGGTGCGGGAGGCACCGTTCTTCGACCGGATGGTGGTTAAGGGAAACCGGCCGGTGCTGGCGATGGTGGTGGAGGTCGAGCAGGTCTTCCACCACTGCGCCAAGGCGTTCCTGCGGTCGCGCCTGTGGGAGCCGGAGACGTGGCAGCCGGACGCGGTACCGTCCCGGCCGCGGATCGCCAAAGCACTGGAGCGTCCCGAGGATTCCCTGGCGGAGCTGGAGCACTACTACGGCGACCAGTACGCCAACCACCTGTACTGAACGGCGGTGCCATCGGCGAACCCGCCGATCTGTGACGCACGACACTTCCGCTGGGCCAGTAGGGCGGCTTCCGCGCGGTGTCGGATCGACTTCCGGGGAGAACGTCCTCGGCCCACCGGGACTTTGGACCCTGCGTCGGCCACTTTATTCCCGTTGCGGTACCCGAAAACAGCCGGCCGGTGGTCGTCGAACCCGAAAACGCCGCGACGACCGGGAATTCCCGCGTTCGGGGTGCTGTTGACGGAGGCGGACGTCGGCGCGAGCGCCGCATTTCCCCGCCGCTGACGAGGAATCAGGGCTCGTACTGGTGCCCGCCGTCGGAAGGAAAATGTCATGCGCACAACTGTCCGAGCGCTGGTCGGCCTGGCGCTTGCCGCGTCCGCGGCATCGGGAGCCGTCGGTACCGCCACCGCTGCCACCGTCAACTCGTCGAGCATCCCAGTACCGCACGCGGTCCAGCCCCATGCCCACCCCGGCGTTATCGCGGTGCAGAAGGACGACGACCACCACGCAGGTGACAAGAAGAACGACCACAAGGCCGGGGACCGGGACAACCACCCCGATTCCCGGAGCAAGGGCGGGAACGGGAAGGTCGGGTAACGTCGAGGATCTCCGTCAACCTCCCGGTACTCCGGACCACCGCGCTCCGGGGCGCGAACCAGATCAGGTCCGATGTGGATGATGCGGTAGGTGAACTCCTCGGCCGGTGCGGAACGGCCGTCGTGCGGTGCGTCGGGGTGGCACGCCATCACCATGCCCGCGGCGGAATCGCCACGTACACGCGCGCAACGCCGTGGACACGGTCGGCAACGGGTTCAGACTCCCTCCCTGAGCAGGTCGGCGGCCTCCGCGAGGCCGCCCGCGGTGCCCGCGAGGACCTCGGTCAGAACCGTCCGCAACGGTGTGCCGTCCTCGCGGAGCAGCCACGCGTGCATGGCCGCGCCGAAGCAGCTCATCAGCGCCATCGACCAGGCCACCGCGCGTGGATCCGCTGCGGGCGTGCCCATCCGCTTGGCGATCAGGTTCGCCACGTCCCGCACCCAGCGCTGGCGGATCAGGTGCTGCTCGTACTCGGCGGTGTTCTGCAGACTGCTGAGCAGTTCGGCCCGCATCAGGTGCTGCTCGCGGTCGGCCTCGATGCGGTCGGCGGCTTCCAGCAGCGCCGCCGCCAGCGACCGCATCGGGTGCTCGTCGGCGGGCCGGGTCGCCAGCACCTCGCGCATCCGCGCGGTCTCGTGCTCCGGATCACCGAAGAGCACGGCGTCCTTGCTGGGGAAGTGCCGGAAGAACGTGCGCGGCGCGATGTCGGCCGCCTCGGCGATCTGCTCCACCGTGGTGTGGGCGAAACCCTGTTCGGCGAACAGCCTGAGCGCCGCGGCCTCGATCGCCGCCCGCGTGCGCAGCGTCCGCCGGCGTCGGCGGTCCTGGGGTGGGGGAGCGGAGCCGTGACCCGAGACGGCCGTCATACCTGCCAGGTTCGTCCCAGGTCAGCGCGGGGTCAAGCGTGCTCGGCGTCATGCGCGACACAAGTCAGTGCGGACATAACCGGACCTGGCTGCCGAGCACCCGCCGCTGAAGTTGCCGCCAGCCGTCGGCAGGTTTTTCCTGGAACCTGAACGGCAACAGGAGTGCTGATGGTCGAGTGGCTGCGCTGGCCGGTGCTACGCCAGCTGACCGGGACCGACCCCCTGGGCAGGGGGACGGCGGCCCGGTCGCGGCGCACCGACGAGAGCCGCGCGCGAACCGAGGACGCCGACTCGGTGGTCCGCTCGGTGTGCCCGTACTGCGCGGTGGGCTGTGGCCAGAAGGTCTTCGTCCAAAACGGCGCGGTCACCCAGATCGAGGGCGACCCGGACTCGCCGATCAGCCGCGGCCGGTTGTGCCCCAAGGGCTCGGCCAGCCGCGAGCTGGTGACCTCGCCGCTGCGCCAGACCAAGGTCCGCTACCGCCGCCCGCACGGCACCGAGTGGGAGGACCTCGACCTCGACACCGCGCTGGACATGATCGCCGACCGGGTGCTGGCCACCCGCAACGCCACCTGGCAGGACACCGACGCCGACGGCAGGCCGCTACGGCGCACCACGGGCATCGCGAGCCTCGGAGGAGCGACCCTCGACAACGAGGAGAACTACCTCATGAAGAAGCTCTACACCGCCCTGGGCGCCATCCAGGTGGAGAACCAGGCCCGTATTTGACACTCCTCCACGGTGCCCGGTCTGGGCACCTCCTTCGGGCGCGGCGGCGCCACGACCTTCCAGCAGGACCTCGCCAACGCGGACTGCATCCTCATCCAGGGCTCCAACATGGCCGAGGCCCACCCGGTGGGGTTCCAGTGGGTCGTCGAGGCCAAGCGGCGTGGCGCCACGATCATCCACGTCGACCCGCGGTTCACCCGCACCTCGGCGCTGGCGCACCGGCACGTGCCGCTGCGCGCGGGCAGCGACATCGCCTTCCTCGGCGGGCTGATCAATTACGTGCTCAGCACCGGGTCGTACTTCCACGACTACGTGGTGCACTACACCAACGCGTCCATGATCGTGGGCGAGGACTTCCGCGACACCGAGGACCTGGCCGGGGTGTTCTCCGGGTTCGACCCCGAGGTCGGCGGCTACGACACCGAGACCTGGCAGTACGAGGGCGGTGCCGTCGTGCCGTCGGTGGGCGGACACGGCCCGGAGGTGCCGAGCACACCACACGGCAGGGAGCGCGAGACCAGCCGCCCGGAGCGCACCGGCTCGGGCGGGCCGGTCTACGGGGGCCGCCCCGAGTCCGATCCCACGCTGCACCACCCGCGCTGTGTGTTCCAGCTGCTCAAGCGGCACTTCGCCCGCTACACGCCGGAACTGGTGGAGCAGGTCTGCGGGATCTCCCGGGAGGAGTTCCGGTGGGTCGCCGAGCAGTTGGTGGCCAACTCCGGGCGGGACCGCACCACGGCGATCGCCTACTCGGTGGGCTGGACCCAGCACACGGTCGGCGTGCAGTACATCCGCGCCGCGTCGATCCTGCAGCTGCTGCTGGGCAACATCGGACGCCCCGGCGGCGGCATCCTGGCGCTGCGCGGGCACGCCAGCATCCAGGGTTCCACCGACATCCCGACGCTGTTCAACCTGCTGCCCGGCTACATCCCCATGCCGCACGCGCACACCGACGTCGACCTGGAGACCTTCGTCGCCCCGGACGAGCAGGCGCGCGGCTACTGGGCCGGGATGCGCAGCTATCTGGTGAGCCTGCTCAAGGCGTGGTGGGGCGAGCACGCCACCGCCGAGAACGACTTCTGCTTCGATTGGTTGCCCCGGCTCACCGGCGACCACGGCACCTTCCAGACCGCCATCGAGCAGATCGAGGGCCGGTGCCGGGGCTACTTCGTCGTCGGCGAGAACCCCGCGGTCGGCACCGCCAACGCCCGCCAGCAGCGGCTGGGCCTGACCAACCTGGACTGGCTGGTGGTGCGCGACCTGAACCTGGTGGAGACGGCGACGTTCTGGAAGGACGGCCCGGAGATCCAGACCGGGGAGATGCGCACCGAGGACATCGGCACCGAGGTGTTCTTCCTGCCCGCCGCCGCCCACACCGAGAAGGACGGCACGTTCACCAACACCCAGCGGTTGCTGCAGTGGCACCACAAGGCCGTGGAGCCGCGCGGCGACCAGCGCAGCGATCTGTGGTTCTTCTACCACCTGGGCCGCCGGTTGCGGGAGAAGCTGCGCGCGGCCGGTCCGACGGAGCGGGACCGCGCGCTGCTGGAGCTGACCTGGGACTACCCGACCGAGGGTGATCTGGAGGAGCCGAGTGCGGCGGCCGTGCTGCGGGAGATCAACGGCTTCGACGCCGAGGGCCGGGCGCTGTCGTCCTACACCCAACTGCGCCCCGACGGCTCCACCCGCTGCGGGTGCTGGATCTACTGCGGCGTCTTCGCCGACGACGTCAACCAGGCGGCCCGCCGCAAACCCGCCGCCGAGCAGACCTGGGTGGCCCCGGAGTGGGGCTGGGCGTGGCCGGCCAACCGGCGGGTGCTCTACAACCGGGCCTCCGCCGACCCCGACGGCCGCCCGTGGAGCGAGCGCAAGGCCTACGTCTGGTGGGACGAGCGGCGCGGCGAGTGGACCGGCCACGACGTGCCTGACTTCGACAGGGGCAAGCGCCCCGACTACGTGCCCGAACCCGGCACCACCGGACCGGCGGGCATCGCGGGCACCGACCCGTTCATCATGCAGAGCGACGGGCGTGGCTGGCTCTACGTCCCTGCCGGGCTGGTCGACGGCCCGCTGCCCGCGCACTACGAACCGCAGGAATCGCCCCTGGAGAACCGGGTGCACCCGCGACAGCAGCGCAACCCGGCTCGGCAGGTGGCCTCCCGGCCGGAGAACCGTTACCAGCCCAGCGGCGGCGAACCCGGCAGCGAGGTGTACCCGTACGTGTTCACCACGTTCCGGCTCACCGAGCACCACACCGCCGGGGGCATGAGCCGGTGGCTGGCGCACCTGGCGGAGCTGGCCCCGGCGATGTTCCTGGAGGTCTCGCCGGAACTGGCCGCCGAACGCGGCTTGCGGCACCTGGGCTGGGCCACCGTGATCACCGCGCGCGCCGCGATCGAGGGCCGGGTGCTGGTGACCTCCCGGATGCGGCCGTTGCGGCTGGGCGGGCGCACCGTGCACCAGATCGGCATCCCGTGGCACTGGGGTCCGAACGGGCTGACCACCGGGGACGCCGCCAACGAACTGGTCAACGTGGCGCTGGACCCGAACGTGCACATCATGGAGACCAAGGCGGGCAGCTGTGACATCCGGCCCGGGCGCCGCCCGCGCGGTGCGGACCTGCCGCGGCTGGTTGCCGAGTACCGCGAGCGCGCGGGGATCACCGAACGCACCGGCATGGAGTACGCCGACGATCCGCGACGCGGAGGAGGGTGAACCGTGACGCAGCACCGGTTGAGCGGTCCGCTGGCCGACCCGGCGGCGGAGGCGGGTTACCCGCCGGAGCACCCGGAGCGGGTCGGATTCTTCACCGACACCAGCGTGTGCATCGGCTGCAAGGCATGCGAGGTGGCCTGCAAGGAGTGGAACCTGCTGCCCGAGGACGGCCTGGACCTCACCGGCATGTCCTACGACAACACCGCGGACCTCGGCGCCACGACCTGGCGGCACGTGGCCTTCGTGGAGCAGCGCGGGTCCACCGCGGATCTCGGCATGCCCACGATGGGCGAGGACCAGGTGCGCTGGCTGATGTCCTCCGACGTCTGCAAGCACTGCACGCACGCCGCGTGCCTGGATGTCTGCCCGACCGGCGCGCTGATCCGCACCGAGTACGGCACCGTCCTGGTGCAGGACGACGTGTGCAACGGCTGCGGCTACTGCGTGCCCGCCTGCCCCTACGGGGTGATCGACGTCCGGCCGGACACCGGCGTCGCGGCCAAGTGCACGATGTGCCAGGACCGGCTGGGCGCCGGGTTGATGCCCGCCTGCGCGACCGCCTGCCCGACGGAGTCCATCCAGTACGGGCCGCTGGAGGAGTTGCGCCGCCGCGCCGAGCTGCGCGTGGACGAGCTGCACGAGCAGGGCGTCACCAGCGCCCGGCTGTACGGGCACGATCCGGCCGACGGCGTGGGCGGGGACGGCGCGTTCTTCCTGCTGCTGGACGAACCGGAGGTCTACGGGCTGCCGCCGGAGCCGGTGGTGACGACCCGGGACCTGCCGTCGATGTGGCGGCACGCCGCGGGCGCCGCGCTGGCCGCGGCGGCGGTGGTCGCCGGGTGCTTCGTCGGGGGCAGGCGGTGACGCGGGGCGAGCGGGGCGCGGAGTTCCGCTCCTACTACGACCGGCCGGTGATCAAGCCACCGGTGTGGAAGGTGCCGGACGTTCCGGCCTACCTCTACCTCGGCGGCATGGCCGGGGCGTCGTCGACGATGGCGCTGTGCGCCGACCTCACCGGCCGCGCCCGGCTGGCCCGCGCCGGGCGCGCGGCCGCCGCGACCGGGACCACCGCCAGCGTCGCAGCCCTGGTCCATGATCTCGGGCGACCGGCCCGGTTTGTGAACATGCTGCGGATGCTCAAGCCGACCTCGCCGCTGAGCGTCGGCTCGTGGATCCTCGCCCCGTTCTCCGCGCTGTCCGCCGCGGGCGCGGTCAGCGACCTGACCGGCCTGCTGCCGCGGTGGGGCCGGGCCGCGAGCACGACTGCCGGGGTGGTCGCTCCGGCCGTGATGACCTACACCGCGGTCCTGCTGGCCGACACGGCGGTGCCGGGCTGGCACGAGGTCTACCGCGAGCTGCCGTACGTGTTCGCCGGAAGCGCGGTGGCCAGCGGGGCAGCGGTTGGCCTGCTGGCCGCCCCCGGAGACGAGGGACCGGCCTGCCGGATGGCCGTCGCCGGTGTGGCGCTGGAGTTCGGGGCGTTCGAGCGGATGCGGCGGCGCGCCGGGATGGTCGGCGAGGTCTACGAGCAGGGGCGCGTCGGTGCGGTACTGCGCGCGGCAAAGGTGCTCAACGGCCTGGGCGCGGGTGCGGCGCTGTTCGCGCGGCACAGCAGGGCCGCCGCCATCGCCGCGGGGGCGTGCCTGACCGCGGCAGCGGTGGCGACGCGCTACGGGATCTTCGAGGCCGGTCGCGTGTCGGCCCGCGACCCGCGCTACACCGTGGTGCCGCAGCGGCAGCGCGCTGACCAGGTCATCAGCTGACCGGATATTTCAGGAATGTTCGTCGTTTCAGTGTTGATTGAAATCGATTTCGTTCGAGCGGCGGTTGACGGGGTGGGGGTGCGGACTGTCCGCAATCGAGTTAGGTTAGGCTTCGTTAAAGCGTTGATCCTCGTGTTCGCACCGACCACCCGGAGCTGCCGCATGACGATCCTGACCCCGCCGCGATCCGATGTGGTCACCTCGCCGTTCCGCCTGTTCCGCATCGAGGTCGCCCGGGTGCACCGGCTGAGCCGCCACGTCGCGCGGATCACCTTCACCGGTCCCGAGTTGTCCGCGATGACCAGCGGCGGGCTCGACCAGCGGGTCAAGATGATCTTCCCGTTGCCCGGGCAGCGGGAACCACTCGTGCCGACGGGGGAGCGGCCGTACCAGGCCCTGCGCGAGCTGCCACCGGACATCCGCCCGAAGCTGCGCAGCTACACCGTCCGCGCGCACCGGCCGGAACTCGCCGAGTTCGATGTGGACTTCGTGCTGCACGGCGGCACCGGACCGGCCTCGGCGTTCGCCGGTCGGGCCCGGCCAGGGGACCGGTTGCTCGTGTACGCGCCCAACGCCGAGCACCCGCACGGCGTGCGGTGCTCCGGTGTGGAGTACCGGTTGGACGCGCTGCGCGGTCGCACGCTGCTCGTCGGTGACGAGACCGCGCTCCCCGCGATCGGCGGCATCCTCGCGGCGCTGCCGGGCGGCGTGCAGGCGAAGGTCTACGTCGAAATCCCCGACGTCGCCGACGCGCAGCACCTCGCCAGTACCGCCGACGTGCAGGTGCACTGGCTGCCGCGCCGCGCGCGGCGGCCGGGGGCGGCGCTGGTGGAGGCTGTCCGCTCCGCACCGTTGCCGGGAGGCGAGTGGTACGCGTGGGTGGCCGGGGAGGCAGCCATGGTGACCACCGTCCGGCGGCACCTGCTCCGGGAGCGCGGTTTCCACCGCGACGCGGTCACGTTCATGGGTTACTGGCGCTACGGCAGGTCCGAGGACGAGCCCCGCCACCCCGATCCGGAACAGGACTGATCGAACCGGCGTCGCAGTTGGGCCAATCCACCTGGGCCGCCTACGGCGGCATCCGGTAGCGTGCCTCTTTCCGCCGAAACTCCTCGCGTCCGGCGGGTCATTTCAGCTTGCGGCGACGCAGATCGGTCCGGATGTCCCAGATGGTCCAGCCGATACCACCGAGGGCCAGACCGGTCATCAGGATCAGCACGAGAGCTTCGGTCACGGCGGGCTCCCTTCGCGTGGTGGGACACCAGCGGGACCCCTCCGAGCCTAACCAGCACATTGGTGATCTCCGAACGTGTTCCCACCTTCGTCCCTGAACGAGTGAGACCCGTGGCGCGGACTGCCCGGTGACGACGGCGGAATCGCTGGCACGAAGCCGAAACACCGCGACACCGCGCAGGATTCGCCGCGACCGATCGAGCGCGTTTGGTGATCGCGCCCCGCTCCCAGCGGAGCAACCACGCCCGCTGGAGTGACGCACGGGCATGTCGTGACCGGGAAAAGCCGCTCCGGCGCGGACCATTGCCGTGATCGCCCCGAACCGCCGAAAGGGGGGCACGAGCACGATGTCTCTCGCCCAGCACGCGGCCGCCGCCAGCCTGACCGCCCTGCACGGTTGGGTGGGTCCCGCGACGATCGCCGCCGGTGTCCTGCTGTTGATCGTCGCGCTGATTCGTCGCACCCGGGCGACACTGGCCAGGAAGCGACGGGCGGCGCGACCCGAAGCGGCCGAGTGGTGGTGACGCGCCGCCCCCGCTGACCTGGTGCCCCGCCGCGCGCGGCCACCAAGGGGGGAGGGACGCATGACCGACACCACTCGGGAAACCCGCCGCACCGCGATCGACGGCGCACCGGCAGCGCGAACCGGCCAGCGCTGGCGAGTCATCCCCGCGCCGACGCCGCCACCGACACGGACCGCTCGCCGCCTGGACCTGCGCACCACGGTCGCGGTCGACCTCGGTCGCCTGGCCGCGACCCTGTCGCGGCTGCTGGGCCTGGGCAGCGGCGGGATGATCGGCGGTCGGCTCGCGTTGACGCTACAGCCGCAGGCGCTGCGCCGGCTGGCGATCGGTCGGCGAGTCGTGATGGTCACCGGAACGAACGGCAAGACCACCACCACGCAGATGGTGGCCGAGGCGCTGCGGTCGCAGGCCCCGGCGGTCAGCAACGCCACCGGCGCGAACATGCTTGACGGCCACGTCGCGGCGCTGATGACCCAGCCCGACGCGCCGTTCGCGGCGCTGGAGGTCGACGAACTGCACCTGGCGCGGGTCACCGCGGAGTTCGAACCGGCCGTGATCCTGCTGCTCAACCTCAGCCGAGACCAGCTCGACCGCGTCGGGGAGATCCGCACGGTGGCGGCCAGCCTGCGGCGCGCGCTGGCGCAGGCGCCCGGGGCCCACGTGATCGCCAACCGCGACGACCCCAACATCGTCTTCGCCGCCGCCGACCACCCGTCGGTCACCTGGATCTCCGGCGGCGTGCGCTGGAAGAACGACGCGCTGAACTGCCCGAACTGCGGCGCGTTCCTCGGCGACACCGACGACGACTGGCGGTGCTCCTGCGGGCTGGCCCGCCCCGCCGCGGACTGGACGGTCACCGCGACCGGCGTGCTGGCCGCCGACGGTACGCACCACCAACTCAGGCTGTCGCTGCCCGGGCACGTCAACCGCGTCAACGCCACGTTCGCCCTGGCAGCAGCGTTGCGGCTCGGCTGCGGGCTCGATCCCGCGCTGGCGCGCATCGGCCGCATCAGGCAGACCGCGGGCCGCTACGACACGGTCCGGCTGGCCGGCCGCCAGGTCCGCCTGCTGCTGGCCAAGAACCCGGCCAGCTGGTTGGAGATGCTCGACCTGGTGTCCGGCAACGGCCGCCGGCTAGTGCTGTCGGTCAACAGCCGGGAGGCCGACGGCTACGACGTGTCCTGGTTGTGGGACGTCGACTTCGAGGTGCTGCGCGACCGGTGGGTGCAGGTCGCCGGGGACCGTGCACTGGACCTGGCCGTGCGGTTGCGCTACGCGGGCGTGCCCGTCGAGGTCGTGTCCAGTGTGGAGGACGCGGTCGCGGCCGCACCGGACGGCGTGCCCGACGTGATCGCCAACTACACGGCGTTCCGCGACCTGGTGACCCGGAGCCGGCGATGAGTCGCGAGCAGGTCCGCATCGCCCTGGTGCTGCCCGACCTGCTGGGCACCTACGGCGACCGCGGCAACGTCATCGTGCTGGCACAGCGGTTGGCGTGGCGCGGTATCGGCAGCGAGACCGTGACCGTGCTGTCCTCGGCCGAGGCCGTGCCGGAGTCCTGCGACCTGTACGTGATCGGCGGGGGAGAGGACGTCGCGCAGGTCGCGGCGGTGCGGTTCCTGCACCGCGGCCCCGGCCTGCGGAGGGCGGTCGAGCGCGGTGCCCCGGTGCTGGGCATCTGCGGCGGCCTGCAGGTGCTGGGCATCAGCTTCGTGACCGGCGACGGCGTCCGCCACGACGGGCTCGGGCTGGTCGACGCGGTCACCGAACCGGGCAGCGGCCGGGCGATCGGCGAGGTCACGACCCGGTCCACCGTGGGCGGTGTCGGTCTGCTGACGGGGTTCGAGAACCACCTGGGCCGCACCCGGGTCGGCCCGGACTCGCAGCCGCTCGGCCGGGTGGTGCGCGGCATCGGCAACGGCCACGACGACGCGGAAGGTGTCGTGCGGGGCCACGTGGTGTGCACCTACCTGCACGGCCCGGTGCTGGCACGCAACCCGAAGCTGGCCGACCTGCTGCTGGAGTGGGCGATCGGCGAGCCGCTGGAGCCGCTGCCGGACCCGCCGGAGCTGAGCGCGTTGCGCGCCGAACGCACCCGGGTGCACGCCCGCAACCGCAAGTGACCTTCAGCGGCGTCGCACGATCCGCGCCATCCGCAGCAGCGCGGGTTCCAGCTCGGGTGCGCGGACGAGCGCGAGCACGCCGAAGCTGACGACCAGCACCACGATCCCGTGCACGCCCAGCGAGATCCACGCGCCCGCCAGGGGGTCGAACGGCCCGAACGCGCCGCGCAGCGCCCCCACCGCCGCCACCGAGCAACCACAGCCCAGCAGCGTGGCCGTCAGTGTGCGCAGGATGCCACCGAGGGTGTGCCAGCTGCGCAGCCGGCCGACGCGCCAGCGCAGCCAGAGCTGGCCGACCACGGCTCCGACCACGAAGCTCAGCGACATCGCCGCGGTCACCCCGATGACCAGATCGCGCGGGTCCAGCACCGCGAGCGCGACGTAGCACAGCGCGCTGCGCACGGCGACCATGACCAGGTTGATCCAGGTGGGCGTGCGCGCGTCCGTCAGCGCGTAGAACGCCCGCAGCTGCAGCATCGTGATGGCGAAGGGCACCACGCCCACCGCGGCGGCGGCCAGCGCCCAGCCGAGCCGGTCGGCCGCGGCGACGTCGCTGGCGCCGATCGAGAAGAACGCCACCCCGATCGGCGACCCGGCCACCACCAGCAGTCCGCTGACCGGCAGCAGCAGCACCGCGCTCATCCGGGTGCCCAGTGAGAGGTCGGCGACGAACCGGGGCGCGTCGCCGACCGCGGCGGCGCGGCTGATCCGCGGCATCAGCGCGGTCAGCAGCGACACCCCGAGCACGCCGTAGGGCACCTGGGACAGCAGCCACGCGTAGGTGAAGGTTGCCACGCTGCCGGCGGTGCCCTGCCCGGCGACGCGGATGATCACCACCATCCCCACCTGGCTGAGCACCGTGTACAGCACGACCCACCCGGCCAGGCCGCCGAACTCCGACAACCTGCGGTCCCAGCCCCACCGCCAGCGGAACCGGAACCCGGTGCGGCGCAGCGACACCGCCATGATCGCGGCCTGTGCGGCGATGCCCAGCGCGGTGCCGACGCCCAGCACGAGCAACTTCGGCTCCCCCATGCGCACCGGGTCGGTGGAGATCTCCCCGGGCACCAGGGCGTAGCCGGCCACCGCGACGATGACGACCAGGTTGTTGACCACGGGTGCCCACGCGGGGCTGGCGAACACGCCGCGCACGTTCAGCACCGCCTGCAGCAGCGCGGAAAGCCCGTAGCAGACGATCCCGGGCAGCATCAGGTAGGCAAACGCGGTGGTCAGTGCCGCGTTGGCCCGGGTGTCGGGCCCGAGGTAGAGGTGGGTGAGCAGGGGAGCGGCGGCCACCGCGACTGTGGTGGCCACGACCAGCAGCGCCACCCCCATGGTGATCATCCACTGCGCGTAGGACTCGCCCTGCCGCTCGCCCTCCTGCTGCGCCCGCACCAGCAGGGGCACGGCGATGCTGGTCAGCACCCCGCCGAGCAGCAGCTCGTTGACCACGGTCGGCAGCGTGTTGGCCACCGTGTACGAGTCGTTGACCACGCCCAGCCCGAGCACCGCCACCAGCAGCACCTTCGCCAGCAGGCCGCTGACCCGGCTCACGGCCGTGGCCACCGCCATCGCGCTGCTGGCGCGGGCCAGCGAGGTGCCGCGCACCCCGGGTTCCGCCTGGTCGACCACGTTCCTCCTCCGGTTCGATCAACGCATCTGCGCCGACCGTGCCACGGATGAGCCGAACCCGCGCGACGTCGCGACCCGATGCGTGGCAACCTGATCCGAAGCAGGGGAGCGGGGAGGTGCGCGGTGATCGTGCTCGGTGCGCTGCTGGTGGTGGCCGGGGTGGTCGTGGCCGTGGTGACCGGCGGCGAGGTCACCGGAGGGTGGTTGCTGCCGGTGGGTCTGATCGCGGCGGGCATCGGGACGCTGCTGGCCGGGGCCGTGGCGGCGGTCCGGCGCCGGATCCCGCCGCGGGCCGCGGTCCGCGCGCACCGGGCCGCACCGGTGGGCGGCCCGGTGCGGCGCGTCCGTGCCGTGCCCGCGATGCTCGCGTCGGCCGCGCGCGGGCGCAATCCCGCGCTGCCGCGCTACCAGCTGGCGCTGTGGCTGCTGGCGGTGGTGTACCTGGTGTCGCCGGTCGACTTCATCCCGGAGTTCCTGCCGCTGCTGGGCATCGGTGACGACATCGGCGTGGGCACCTGGTTGCTGACCAGCCTGTACGCCGAGGCGGGCAACCACCTCGCCGCCGAGCAGCGACGCCGCGAGGTGGACGCGGGCTAGTCAGCTCGCGCTCGGCACCGGTTCGACGGCGCGGCGGCGGCCGAGCAGCGCGTGGTCGATCGACCAGCGGCCGCCGTTGAAGCCCAGCGCCAGCGCCGCGACGCCGATGGCCAGCGGGAGCTCGAAGCCCATGGGGGCGAACAGGCCGTGGGGCAGGTGCACCAGCACGACCGCCCCTCCCATGGCGACGGCGACCAGCAACCCGACCAGCGGCAGTAGGAACCCCAGGATCATCAGCGCCCCGCCGATGAGCTCCACCAGCGCTACGTACCACGCGCTGACCGCCGGAAGCGGGATACCGAACTGGGCGAAGCCCTGGACGACTCCGCCCATCCCGATGTCGACGACCTTCTGCCACCCGTGCGCGAACAGGATGATCCCGATGCCGAGGCGGCCGACGAAGGCGAACAGATCGCGCAGGACGTTCATGGCTGACTCCCGTGTCCGCGTGCGGTAACCACCAGTGTGGTGGCCGTCCGCGCGGCCGTCATCCCGAAGCGAAAGCCTGCTGGACGCCCCCTCCCGCGGTGACCTGAGTTCAGCCCTTGAGCAGCTGCCGGGCCATGACCATGCGCTGGATCTGGTTGGTGCCCTCGTAGATCTGGGTGATCTTGGCGTCGCGCATCATCCGCTCGACAGGAAAGTCGCGGGTGTAGCCCGCACCGCCGAACAGCTGCACCGCATCGGTGGTGACCTCCATGGCCACGTCGGAGGCGAAGCACTTCGCCGCAGCGGAGATGAACCCCAGGTTCGGCTCGCCGCGTTCGGCGCGGGCCGCGGCGAGGTAGACCAGGTTCCGGGCGGCCTCGATCTTCATCGCCATGTCGGCGAGCATGAACTGCACGCCCTGGAAGTCGGCGATGGCCGTGCCGAACTGCTTGCGCTCCTTGACATAGGCCAGTGCGGCGTCCAGCGCGCCCTGCGCGATGCCGACGGCCTGCGCGCCGATGGTCGGCCGGGTGTGGTCGAGGGTGCGCAGCGCCGTCTTGAAGCCGGTGCCGGGTTCACCGATGATGCGGTCGGCCGGAATGGTGCAGTCCTCGAAGTACAGCTCGACGGTCGGGGAGCCCTTGATGCCGAGCTTCTTCTCCTTGGGGCCGACCACGAACCCGGGGTCGTCGGCGTGTACCACGAAGGCGCTGATGCCGTTGGCGCCCTTGTCCGGGTCGGTGACCGCCATGACGGTGTACCACGTCGACTCGCCGCCGTTGGTGATCCAGCACTTGCTGCCGTTGAGCACCCAGTGGTCGCCATCCAGCCGCGCCCGGGTCTTCATCGACGCCGCGTCCGAACCGGCCTCCCGCTCGGAGAGGGCGTAGGACGCGGTGGCCTCGCCGGCGGCGATCGAGGGCAGCACGAGCTTCTTCAGTTCCTCGGAGCCGGACAGCAGGATCGGCATGGTGCCGAGCTTGTTCACCGCCGGAATCAGTGACGAGGACGCGCAGACGCGGGCGACCTCCTCGATCACGATGCAGGTGGCCACCGAGTCGGCGCCCTGCCCGTCGTAGGCTTCCGGTACGTGCACCGCGGCGAAGCCGGCCCTGGCCAGGGCCTGCAACGCCTCCCGCGGGTAGCGCTCCTGCTCGTCGACCTCGGCGGCGTGCGGCGCGATCTCCTTCTCGGCCAGCGCGCGCACCGCCTCGCGCAGCGCTTCGTGCTCCTCGGCCAGCTGGTAGGTGCCGAAGTTCGGGTCCACCGGATGCCTCCTCGTTCCCGCCGGGTCGGATCGTTCGTCGTCCGCGACCGCGGACCTCCCCGTGTGCGGCCCATCGTAACGGCACTGAGTGCCATCGACAATCGTCTTCGGTGCTATATTCCGGCCATGTCCGAGTCGCCCAAGCCCCGTTCCGGCCGCACCGCGCACGGCCGCCGCCGGGTGCGCAGCGCCCTCGCGCTGGCCGCCATGGAGCTGTTCGCCGCGCAGGGTTTCGAGGCGACCACTGTGGATCAGATCGCTGACGCGGCGGGGGTGGGGCGGCGCACCTTCTTCCGGTACTTCCGCTCCAAGGAGGACGTCGTGTTCCCCGGGCACGACGAGCGCCTCGCGGAGGTGAAGGAGCACCTGGAGGCCGCCGACCGGAGCGCCGATCCGTTGCGGGTGCTGGCCGAGACCGCCGAGTTCGTCCTGGACATGTACCTGGCCGAACCGGAGGTTTCGCTGAAGCGGTTCGAGCTGACCCGCCAGGTTTCCGCCCTGCGCGACAAGGAGATCGCCAGCATCGACCGCTACCAGCGGGTCTTCGCCCGGTACCTGCGCGACCGCTGTGCCGGTGAGCCGTCGGGGGAGCTGCGTGCCGCGGTGGCGGCCGCGGCGGTGGTGGCCACGCACAACCACGTGCTGCGCCAGTGGCTGCGCAGTGGGGGAGAGCTGGACGCCAGGGCGGAGCTGCGCAGGGCCCTGGAGCAGGTGACGGCCGCGTTGGCGGGGCAGTGGTGCGCGGCCGAACCGGAGAGTGTGGTGGTGGGCGCGGTGGTGCGCACGAGCGCACCCGCGGGTGTGGTGCTCAAGCAGGTCGAGGACGCTCTGCGGGACCTGCCGCGCTGATGCAGCGGCACTCAGTGCCGATCAATGGCGTCCGCGTCGGGTTTTTTGATTACTATTGTTTCAGTGTGGATTAAAAGTAATCCTACGCCTCGGCAACACATCGAAAATCAGGATGCGTGACGAGGACTTCCTCCGGTAGAAGTCTCGGATACCGCCGGTCGCCGTCGCGCAGACGTCGCCCGCCCCGACAGCAAGGACATCCCGTGACCGACTGGATCACCACCGCCATCGACTCCCGCCTGCTGCGCGGAGCCATCGACGTGGAGCCAACCGCGCGCGGCGTGCTACCGCACCGGCTGCCCGCCTGGGCGCGGAAGCAGTTCCCGGACGAGTACCTGGGCATGATGGAGTCCCAGCCCTCCGGGGTGCGGCTGGCGTTCCGCACCTCGGCCACCGCCATCGAGCTGGACGTACTCCGCACGAAGACCGTCTACCAGGGCGCCCCGACGCCGCCGGACGGCGCGTACGACCTGCTGGTCGACGGCCGCCGGGCGGGCCGGGCCGCCGCGACCGGCGGCAACGTCCGCACCGTCGACATGATCACCCGGTGCGCGGTCACCCGGCCCGGCCCGCCCGGTACGGTCCGGTTCGCCGACCTGCCACCCGGGGGGAAGGACGTCGAGATCTGGCTGCCGTACGCGGAGATCACCGAGTTGATCGCCCTACGCACCGACGCGCCGGTCGAAGCGGCGCCGGACCACGGCCGCCGGGTGTGGCTGCACCACGGCAGTTCGATCAGCCACGGCTCCCGCGCCGACAGCCCGACCGGGACGTGGCCGGCGCTGGCGGCTGTCCGCAGTGGCGTGGAGCTGATCAACCTCGGGTTCGGTGGCAACGCCCTGCTCGACCCGTTCGTCGCGCGAACCATGCGGGACACTCCCGCCGACCTGATCAGCGTCAAGATCGGCATCAACCTGGTCGGCTCTGACCTGATGCGGCTGCGCGCTTTCGGCCCGGCCGTGCACGGCTTCCTCGACACCGTCCGCGACGGGCATCCCACGACGCCGCTGCTGGTTGTCTCGCCCGTCCTGTGCCCCATCTTCGAGGACACCCCGGGGCCGGGGGCACCGGACCTCGACGGCGGGCGGGTGCGGTTCCGGGCGACCGGTGATCCGGCGGAGCGCTCCAGCGGGAAGCTGACGCTCACCGCCATTCGCGAGGAGCTCTCCCGCATCGTGGAACAGCGGGCGGTGGACGACCCGGACCTGCACTACCTCGACGGCCGTTCGCTCTACGGCGAGTCGGATTTCGCCGAGCTGCCGCTGCCCGACGGGATCCACCCGGACGCCGTCGGGCAGTGCCGCATCGGGGAACGCTTCGCGCAGCTCGCCTTCGGCGGCGCCTTCGCCGGGGCGTCGTCCCGGTAGCAGTCGAGCTGCGCGCACTGGCGAAGCGGTTGCCTGCCGCGAGTCGTCGGCGGTTCGGCGACGTCGACGAGGTTCCCGCATCCCGGGTCAGGTCGTGAGCTCGCGGACCCGCCGGATGACCGGGGCGAAGGTGTCCATGTAGGGGCCATGCACCGTGTAGTGCGTGAAGCCGTAGCGCTCCCGGTTGCGTAGCACCTGGTCGGCCAGTTCGTCGACGCTGCCGATGAGTGCGAACGGCGTGTCGAGGAGTTCGTCGACGCTCATCGCGGACCCGAACCGGGCCACTGCCTGCTCTGCGGCCGCGCGGCGGTCGTCGGTCACCACGACCAGCTGGGTCAGCACGTGCCACTCCAGCTGGTCAGCGCGGTCGCCGGCCTGGTCGCGGACGTAGCGGATCCGGTCGTCGGCCTCCTCGGCGGTGCCGATGCGCATCGTGCCCGGGGGAGCGCCCTTGATCTGGTAGGCCCCGGCGATGCCGACGATGTCGGCGGTTTCGGCGGCGATCCGCAGGATCCGGTCCCCGGTGCCGCCGACGAGCAGCGGTGGCCCGTAGCCGCCGAAACCGCGACGTTGCACCGGTCGCAGGACGGGGATGCCGAAGGCATCCCGCAGCGCGGCCTGCTGCTCGTAGCCGTCGGCGGCGAACAGGCGGGTGAGCTCGTCGATCGTGTCGCGCAGCCGTTGCGCCCGTGCGCCGAACGGTTTCCAGGGGATGCGGGCCTCGTCGTACTCCCACTTCATGTGACCGGCGCCGAGGCCGACCTCCAGGCGGCCACCGGTGAGCACGTCGGCGGTGGCGATCTCGCGGGCGAGCAGGGCCGGGTTCCAGAAGGGCGTGTTGAGCACGAGGGTGCCGACGCGGAGCCGCTCGGTGGCGTTGGCGGCGGCGACCAGGGCTGGGAACGGGGCAGGGAGGCCGAGGTGGTCGGCGGCGAGGACCGCGTCGTAGCCGTGCTGTTCGGCGCGGCGGCAGGTCTCGGCGAAGGACGAGTCCACACCGACGATGGTGTAGGAGAAGCGGAAATCCCTCATGCGATCACGGTGCCGCGGGACGGGGTCGGGGTGCCAGCGCATCAGCCCACGGTGAACGGACCACTCAGGTCATTGGCATCTATTATTTCAGTGTTGAGTGAAGCCGCGTACTTGGTGGGGTATCCATCCGCAAAACAGATTCGATCACGAAAGAGGCTCCGACGGGTCAAGTGGCCAGCCCGGCGCCGCGGCTGCGCCGCGGCGCCGGGCTGCGGTCGGCCATCGGCGCGGTCAGTCGTAGCCGCGGATGACGTGGCTTTCGTCGAAGTCGTCGAAGTCCTCGGGGTCCGGGGTGGTAGGGGGCTGTTCGGTGCGGTCCTGGGTGGGGATGTCGATCGCATGGGGAACGAGGGAGCTGATTCGCTGCTGCGGGACCGTGAAGTGCTCGGAAAGCGTCATGATCTGCTCCTCCTGGGGCGGGGATTGCCTGATAGTGCTTCGGTGTGACGCTGATCGCATGGGAGCACACCGGTTCCGCGGGCCAGAATCGCCCGGTTGAGCAGGCGGAACTTCGGAGTGCAATTGCTTCTATTGCTTCAGTGTCAACTGAAATTCAATACTCACCACACCACTGAAGCACATAACCCACGGAAATCCGCTCAGGACGCCGGTGTCAGGCGCCGACCGGTGCGAGGGCCCATGTAGCGGCCGGCGTCGACGACGGTGCGTCCGGCCTGGCACACCCAGGCAATGCCGATGGGCGGCCGCAGCGGGTCCTGGTAGTCGCCGACGTCGATAACCGCGTCCGGGTCGATCGCCACCAGGTCGGCGACCAGGCCGGGCGCGATGCGGCCACGGTCGGGGACGCCGAAGATCCGCGCGGGCAGGTCGGTCATGCGGCGGACCGCCTCGGGCAGGGACAGCAGTCGCAGTTCCCGGCAGTAGCGGCCGAGAACGCGGGGGAAGGTGCCGGTGAGCCGCGGGTGGGGTTTTCCGCCGGTGCCCGGGGGCAGGCCGTCGGAGCCGATCGCGGTGCGCGGGTCGGCCATGGCGAGCCGGAGGTCGTCCTCGTGCATCGAGAAGCTGATCATCGAGGCACGCAGCCGTTCGTCCGCCAGGATGTCGATCAGTTCGTCGACAGGGGCGCGGCCGTTGGCTTGGGCGAGTTCGGCGAGGGTGCGTCCTTCGTGGCGGTGGCTGGCGGTGCTGGCGATGAGGATGCGGTCCCAGCGGGTGTTGTCGAGGGCTTCGGCGAGTTCGGTGCGGTGGCTGGTCAGGCGGGTCAGGATCTCGTCGGTGGTGCCGACGAGGTAGCTGCTGGGCAGGGTGGCGGTGAGCATCGTGGAGGAGGCGGTGTAGGGGTAGACGTCCTGGGTGACGTCGTGGCCGTCGTCGAGCGCCTGGTGGATGCGGTCCAGCGCGGTGCTCATCCGTCCCCAGTTGTGTGGCTGGGTGACCTTGAGGTGGGACAGGTGGGTGCGGCCGGCGGTGGCGCCGATGCGGAGTGCTTCGTCGATGGCGTCGAGCAGGTGGTCGCCTTCGTCGCGTAGGTGTGTGACGTAGCGGCCGGTGCCACCGAGGACTTCGGCGAGGGCGAGGAGTTCGTCGGTGGTCGAGTACACCGCGGGTGGGTAGATCAGTCCGGTCGACAGGCCGAACGCGCCGGCTGCCATGCCTTCTTCGAGTGCGGTGCGCATGGTGCGCAGGGCGTCGTCGTCGGGTGCGGCGTCGGTCATGCCGGTGGCGGCGATGCGCAGGGTGCCGTGGCCGATGAGGGGGCACTGGTTGGTGACGTAACCGGCGGCGTCGGTGGTGGCGAAGAGGTCGTGGACGCTGTTCCAGGTGGCGTCGAGGGGTGGGAAGAGACGTTGCAGGAAGGTGTCGAGGGTGTCGGCGTGAGTGGTGCTGCGGGGTGCGAGGCTGAAGCCGCAGTTGCCGACGATCTCGGTGGTGACGCCCTGGAGAATCTTGGTGGTGTCGTCGGTGGGGAGCAGGGGTGCGTTGTCGGCGTGGGAGTGGGCGTCGATGAAGCCGGGGGCGAGGACGAGTCCGGTGAGGTCGCGGTGGGGTGCGTCGGTGGTGAGGGTGCCGGGTGGTTCGACAGCGGTGATGCGGTCGCCGGTGAGCAGGACGTCGGCGGGGCGCAGGGGTGTGCCGGTGCCGTCGGCGAGGAGTGCCCCGGTGAGCAGTTCGGTGCTGGTCATCGGTGGTGTCCTCCCCGGGGTGCCGGTGGACGCCGATCCCGCGGAGCTGGCGGGGTGGGTCCACAGCGGATCGCTGGTGCGGTCGCGTGGGGTGGTGGAAGTCGAGGTTCGGGACGCGTGCGTGGTTGTCGCGGGTGCTGTGCGGTGCCCGCGGTGGGGTGGCGGTGCGGTGGGGCCGCATCGCCGGGGGTGGCGGTGGGTCAGGTCAGCAGGCCGGGGACGCCGGGGGTGGTGCGGCGTCGGCGGAGCCAGACCTTGCGTGTCCCGTCGGAGTAGAGCAGCACTCGGGACAGTTCCCAGCCAGAGAATTCGGCGTGGATGGCGAGTTGGGTCGCTGCGCTCCACCGGGTGATTCCGGGTGGGAGGCGCAGCGGCCGGTACTCCCAGTCCTGGTCGCTGTCGAGTCCTTCCGTGTGGGTGTTCATGGTTTCACCACCTGGTATCCGGCGCCGTTGGCGGAGGCGATGTAGAGGGTGCCGGTGTCGGGGTCGACTGCGATGGAGTTGGGTTGGCTGATGGTGGGCAGCCGGTGGGTTTCGGTGGGTTCTCCTCCGGCGATGTCGTAGCCGACGAGTTCGTTGGTCGCGGTGAGGGTGACCCAGGCGAGGTTGCGGGTGGGGTCGTAGGCGATGGCGTAGGGGGCTCCGGGGACGGGGTAGCGCTGTTTCATGATCAGCGGTCCGGCGGAGAAGGCGAGGTATTCCTGGCCGCGGGTGTCGATGGTGAGGATGCGGCCGTAGCGGTCGGTGGTGGCGTTGGTGGCGCCTTCGCCGGCGCGGAGTCCGGCGCCTTTGTCGCCGGTGGTGGGGTTGATGGGGGTGATGGCGGTGGTGAGGCGGTCGAGGATGTGGAGGTGGCCGCCAGCGGTGAGCAGTTGCGCGGGGCCCTTGAGTCCGGTGGTGGTGGCGGTGGGAGTGCCGTCGGTGAGGATGGTGACGCTGGCGGGGTTGCGTAGGGCGACGGCGGTGCGGTGGGGGTCGAGGTCGAGGGCGTCGACGGGGCCGCCGGTGACGGGGGTGGTATGGGTGGTGGCGGTGCGCAGGTCGATGCGGGTGATCTGGTTGCTGTCGGGCAGGGCGGCGAGGGCTCGGCCTGCTTCGGCGCGGAGTGCGGCGGGTGGGCTGGGCAGGTCGATGCTGCGTTGGGCGCCGGTGGTGGTGTCGATGAGCAGGAGGGTGCGGCCGGTGGCGAGCGCGAGGGTGTGGGTGTCGCGGTCGTAGGCGGTGAGTTGCACCGGAGGTGCTGGGTGGACGGTGCCGACGGGTGGGGTGGTGGTGGGGGGTGAGGTGGCGGGGGTGGCGGCGGTGAGGGTGTCGGTCACCTGGAGGGGGTCGCTGGTGGTGTCGATGCCGCAGCCGGTGAGTAGCAGGGCGGCGGACAGGTAGGTGGTGACCAGACGACGCAACGAGTGCCTCCTCGGTGTTGCTCGCCCGCGGGTGCGGGTGCTCCCTTCCAGCATCCCTGATTGGCGGTGGGTGGGTTTTTGAGGGTGCCACGTGGTGTGGGGTGCGGGAATGGGTTGGGGTGGGGTTTCCTCCGATGGGCGTCAGGGCTGGGTGGGGTTGCGTTCGGGGTAGCTGCGTTGGGGGGCGCTGATGTCGTCGAGGGCGGCGCGGATGGCGGGTGGCAGGGTGAGGTCTTCGGTGGCGAGGGCGGTTTTGAGTTGGGTGGTGGTGCGGGCGCCGACGACGGGGGCGGTGACGCCGGGGCGGTCGCGGACCCAGGCGAGGGCGACGTGGGCGGGGGTGGTGCCGAGGCCGTCGGCTGCGGTGAGGACGGCGTGGACGATGCGGGCGGCGCGTTCGGTGCGGTGATGTTCGACGTAGCTGGCGTAGTGGTGGGTGGCGCCGCGGGAGTCGGGTGGGGTGGCGTTGCGGTATTTGCCGGTGAGGACGCCGCGGCCGAGGGGGGCCCAGGCGAGGATGCCGAGGCCGTGGTGGTGGGCGGCGGGGGTGACTTCGCGTTCGATGCCGCGTTCGAGTAGGGAGTATTCGACCTGGGTGGAGATCAGGGGGGTGCGGGTGGGGTGGGCGTTTTGGTGGGTGGCGGCGGTGGCGAGTTGCCAACCGGAGTAGTTGGAGATGCCGGCGTAGCGGACTTTGCCGGTGGTGACGGCGGTGTCGAGGGCGGCGAGTGTTTCGTCGAGGGGGACGGTGGGGTCCCAGGCGTGGAGTTGCCAGAGGTCGATGTGGTCGACGCGCAGTCGGCGGAGGGAGCCGTCGAGGGCGGTGAGCAGGGCGCCGCGGGAGGCGCCGCCGCCGAAGGGGCCGGGGGTGCGGCGGGCGACGGCTTTGGTGGCCAGGATGATGTCGTTGCGGGGGATGTGGGTGGTGAGTAGGTCGCCGAGGATTTGTTCGCTGTGGCCGTCCTGGTAGACGTCGGCGGTGTCGACGAGGGTGCCGCCGGCTTCGTGGAAGGTGGTCAGCTGGTGGGCGGCTTCGTCGGCGTCGGTGTCCAGTCCCCAGGTCATGGTGCCCAGGGCGAGGCGGGAGACGCGGAGGCCGCTGCGGCCGAGCTGTCGGTGTTCCACGGTGGCTGAGGGTATTCGTTGTGGCGGGTGCGGCTGGTGAGGTGGGCACGGCGGGTCTGGGGTGTTGCGGATCACAGCTGCCGGGTTGGGTGGTGGCGGTGGTTGCGCTGGGTGATCGGATGGTGGCTGACCTGCGGTGATGCGGGTCGGCGGGGCGGGCGTGTCACTGGCGGGAGGGATGCTGCAAGATCTGTGGCTACCGGCCGTGGGCCTGGGTGCACAGTTTTTCGTGATCGTGCTGGAGTGGATTTCGTTGTCGTGGTTGCAGGCCATGGTGTTGGCCGTGGTCCAGGGGCTCACCGAGTTCCTTCCGATTTCGTCGTCGGGGCATCTGAGCATCGTGTCGAAGTTGTTCTTCGGCGATGATGCGGGCGCGTCGTTCACCGCGGTGACGCAGATCGGGACCGAGCTGGCGGTGTTGATCTACTTCGCGGGGGACATCGGTCGGCTGGTGGCGGTGTGGTTCCGCGGGTTGTTTGACGCGCGGGTGCGGCGGACGCAGGATTACCGGCTGGCGTGGTATGTGATCGTGGGCAGTCTGCCGATCGGGGTTCTGGGGTTGTTGTTCCAGGACTACATCCGCTCGACGTTGCGGAGTCTGTGGATCACGGGTGCGACGTTGATCGTGTTCGGTGTGCTGATGGGGTTGGCCGAGCGGTTCGGTCGGCAGCTTCGGGGGCAGGACCGGTTGCGGTTGCGGGACGGTGTGTTGATGGGGTTCGCGCAGTCGTTGGCGTTGATTCCGGGTGTGTCGCGGTCGGGTGGCACGATCACGGCGGGTCTGGCGTTGGGGTTGGACCGGCCGACGGCGGTGCGGTTTTCGTTCCTGCTGGCGATTCCGGCGGTGTTCGCGGCGGGTGTGTCGGAGATTCCGCACGTGTTCGAGCCGAGCCCGTACGGGTTGCAGCCGACGGTTGCGCAGATGGTGGTGGCCACGGTGGTGGCCGGGGTGATCGGGTATGCGGTGATCGCGTGGTTGTTGCGGTTCGTGCAGCGGCACAGCGTGTACTTGTTCGTGTGGTACCGGATCGTGCTGGGTGTGCTGCTGTTTGCGTTGCTGGGGTTCGGGGTCGTGCAGCCCTGAGGTGGTGACCGGCGGTTTCGCGGCCCGTGCCCGGATGGGTGCGGGCCGTGTTCTCGTTGTGGCGGGGGTGGGCCTACCCTCGGCGGACGTGGCGACTCTCATCCTGTTGCGGCATGCGCGGTCGGCGGCCAATGGTGCCGGGACGTTGGCGGGGCGGACTGCTGGTGTGGGGTTGGACGATGCGGGGGCGGCGCAGGCGGCTGGGCTGCCGGAGCGGTTGGCGGGGGTTCCGGTGGAGCGGATCGTGGTGTCGCCGTTGCAGCGGTGCCGGGAGACCGTGGCGGGGTTGGCGCGGGTGCGCGGGTTGACGCCGGTGGTGGAGGAGGCGTTGACCGAGGTGGATTACGGGGAGTGGACCGGCCGCAAGCTCAGCGAGCTGGTGGAGGAGCCGTTGTGGAAGGTGGTGCAGCAGCACCCGTCGGCGGTGGTGTTTCCCGGTGGTGAGGGGTTGGCGCAGGTGCAGGCGCGGGCGGTGGCGGCGGTGCGGGCGGTGGACCGGTCGTTGCCGGTGGATGCGGTGTGGGTGGCCTGCACGCACGGGGATGTGATCAAGTCGGTGCTGGCGGACGCGTTGGGGCTGCATCTGGATGCGTTCCAGCGGATTGTGGTGGATCCGTGTTCGGTGAGCGTGGTGCGTTACACCGAGACGCGGCCGTTTGTGCTGCGGGTCAATGACACGGGTGGGGATGTGTCGGGGTTGTTGCCGCCGCGGGAGGCGGCGTCGGATGCCGTGGTGGGTGGTTCGACGGGTTCGGGTGGGGCCTGAGCCGGTTTTCGTGGTGGATGGCCCTGGCTGGGGGCGGTTGCTCAGTTGCGGAGTTCGACGATGTGGCGGGGGCTGGCGGCGGGCAGCAGGTGTTGGGTGCCGCCGGCGTAGCGGACGAGGACCTGCTGGTGGTGGGCGGGGGTGACCTGGTCGACGATGCCGACCGGGCCGATCGGGCCGTAAAGGCGGACGGCTTCGCCGGGCAGTAGTTCGGCGGCGGGGGCGCGGCCGAGGTTGCGGGCGGCGGAGGCGGGCCGGATCCACCGGATTGTGGCGTACCAGGTGGTGAAGGTGGCGGCGGGCAGGGCGAGCGTCAGCCAGGTGGCGAGGTCGATCAGCGCCAGGCCGAGTGCGGCGCCGGTGAGCAGGGCCCACACGCCGGAGCTGATGGGCCAGGGGCCGAGTTGCAGCCAGCCGGTGGTGCGGATGGTGCCGTCGGGTTGGCTGCCGCGGGCGGGTGGCTGGGGGTCGAGGTCGTCGTCGAGGTCGATGCTGTGGCGGGTGTCGTCGGCGGCGAGCTTGCCGAGGGGTTCGCGGGCGAGGTCGGCGCGGGTGCGGGCGGGCAGTTCGACGGTGTCGTCAGTCAGCGGCGGGGTCTCGGGCTGTGGTGGTGTGGTGGTGGTCAGCGGCTGGTCCGGTTGGGTGGGGTGGGGGGTGAGCAGGGCGCGCAGCATGCGGACCTCCATGCTGCGGCGGTGTCCGCAGTGTGGGCAGGTCATGGCCACGCCGGTGGGGGCGTCGGGGTCGTTGGTGGTGGTCAGTGGGCCGTGCCCGTGGGGGCAGCGGGGCGCGTGGGGGCCGGTTTCCAGCAGGCGCAGGGCGCTGGCGTGGTGCCGGTCGGTGGCGTGGGCGTCGTCGTCAGGTCGGTTCACCATTGCGTGGTCCACCTCAGCTTGCCGTTGTCGTCGGGTGCGCAGGTCGCTGCGGCGCCTTCCTGGGTGCGGGCGAGGTCGCCTTCGCGTTGGCAGGGCTGTCCTTCGGTGACCACGGGGACCCGGTCGTCGTGGGGGGCGCGGTGGGGACGGTCGTCGTCATCGTCGTCGGGGGTGGTGGTTCGGGTCGGTCGGATGGTGGTCGTGGCGGTGGTGCGGGCGGGGCTGGGGGTGTCCGTGGGGGTGATTGTCGTCGTGGTGGTGGGCGTCGGGGTGCTGCTGCTCGTGGCGCGTGGGGATGGGGTGGTGGTCGTGGTTTCCGATGCCGATGCGGGTGGGGGTGTGGTGGTGGGTGCCAGGTACGCGGGGGAGGGGGCGGGTGGTGGGGGCGCGAGGCTGGTGGTGTGGTCGGTGGGCACGGCGCTGAAGGCTGCCGCGCCGGTGGCGGTCAGCAGGGCGGCTGCGGGCAGCAGGCGTGCGGCGAGGGGGCTTTTCCACCACCAGCGGAGCAGCAGGGCGGGGCGTTCGGCAGGCAAGTTGAGAACTCCGTTCGTGTGTGCCGTGTGCTGTGCGTTTCCCCGACCCAGCTGGCGAATCGTAGCGAATTTCGTCATGGAACTGTGTCGTGGCGGTGGTCGCGCGGGGGTGTTGTCGGTGGTTTTTCGCCAGCGCAGCACGCGGTGCCGCGGGTTGTGTGATCTCCGTCGCAGGGTGTGGTTGTGGTGGTGGCGGCGACGGGAAACGCATGCGCGGACACGTGGAGTGCGCGTCGTGTTCCTCGGTTGTGGACAGTCCACAGTGGACGTCGAAGCGCTGCGCGCCGTGGCGCTGGGGAGTGTGGGTGTCAGGCGGTGAGGCGTTGCCTGTCGGCCTGGGCGGCGGCGACTTCGGCGCGCAGCTGGTCCAGGGACACTCCGAGCGCGTCGGCCACGGCGGCGACGGTGAAGAACGCCGGGGTGGGGATGCGGCCTTTTTCGATCTTGCGGAGGGTCTCGGTGGAGATGCCCGAGGCTGCGGCGATCTCGACCATGCTGCGCTCGCCCCGGGCGCGTCGCAGCGCCTGGCCGAGCAGTTCGCCCCGTTGCCGTTCCTGGTCGTTCAGCGGCACACGCACCATGACCGTGATAGTAATATCGGTATAGTTATTGGGTCCACTGGTATGGGGAGACACGCGTGATCGAACTCAAGACCGCCACCGAGATCGCCGCGCTGCGCGAAGCGGGCCGCATCGTCGCCCAGGCGCTGCACGCCGCGCGCAAGCACGCCGCCCCCGGGGTGCGGCTTGTCGAACTCGACGAGGTGGCCCGCGCCGTGATCACCGACGCCGGCGCCCGACCGGTGTTCGAGGGCTACCAGCCCTCCTGGGCGCCCGGCCCGTTCCCCGGCGCCATCTGCGCGTCGGTCAACGACGCCGTCGTCCACGGCATCCCCGGCCGCCGCGCACTCGTCGACGGCGACCTGGTCAGCATCGACTGCGGCGCGCGGCTGGATGGCTGGGTCGGTGATGCGGCCATCACCTTCAGCGTCGGCGTCCCCAGCGCCGAGGACGAGCAGCTGACCGCCACCGCCGCCCAGGCCCTGGCCGACGGCATCGCCGCGGCCCGCCCCGGCGGCCGCATCGGCGACATCGCCCGCGCCATCGGCGTCCTCGGCCGCAGCGCCGGCTACGGCATCCCGCGCGCGCTGGGCGGGCATGGCGTCGGCCGCGACATGCACGAAGCGCCGTTCGTGCCCAACGACGGGCCCGCCGGGCGCGGCGCTCCGCTGCGGCCCGGCCTGGTACTGGCCATCGAGCCGATGTTTCTGGCCGGTGGCCGCGACGACGTGCGCACCGGGCCCGACGGCTGGACGGTGCACACCGCCGACGGCAGCCGCGCCGCCCACGTCGAGCACACCATCGCCATCACCGCCGACGGCCCCCAGGTGCTCACCGAACTGTGAACCGCGGGTGGATCCGGTTCGTCCGCCCGCGGACCGAACCGAACGGGGCTTGGGACTGCATGATCGACACCACACCCGGGCATAGCCGCGGGGCCGGGATAATGGGCGGCGCACGCCAGCTTCGCGCCGTCCGAGGAAGTGATGAAAAAACACTTCGCCTTCGTCAGCATGCCCGCCGCCGGCCACGTCAACCCCACCCTGCCGCTGGTGGAGGAACTGCTGCGCCGCGGCCACCGCGTCAGCTACGCCGTCGGCCGCGACATGGTGCCCGCGGTGGCCGCCACCGGCGCCGACGTCGTGCCGCTGCCCACCGAAATACCGCCGATGCCGCCCAACGCCGGGTTCTCCCCGCAACGCATCGAGACGATGATGCGGTTCTTCGCCGACGACCTGCGCACCTGCCTGCCGCTTCTGCGGCAGCATTTCCGCGACGCCGCACCAGATGCGGTGTGCTTCGACGTGATGACCGTGCTCGGCCGCATGCTGGCCGAACTGCTCGCCGTGCCGGAAATCGCATTGGTGCCCAGTTTCGCCAGCCACGAGCAGTTCTCGCTGCGCGACGTCATCGCCCCGCGGATGCACCTGCCCACCGAGCCGTTCACCGCCATGGCCGAACGCATCCAGCAGGTCGCCGACGAGTTCGGCGTGCGGGCCGACAACCCGTTCACCGCGCGCCCGGCCGCGCTGAACCTGGTGTTCCTGCCGCGGGAGTTCCAGCTGGCCGGCGACACCTTCGACGAGCGGTTCCGTTTCCTCGGGCCGCTGCTGGGCCAGCGCGCCGACCAGCACTGGCAGCCCCGCGACCCGCACGCCCCGCTGCTGCTGGTGTCGCTGGGCACCGCGTTCAACAACCGCCCGGACTTCTACCGGATGTGCCTGGCGGCCTTCGCCGACGAACCCTGGCAGGTGGCGATGTCGATCGGGCGGGCCGTCGACGTGGCCGAACTCGGCCCGATCCCGGACAACTTCGAGGTCGCCGCGTCCCTGCCGCAACCGGCGGTGCTGCGCCACGCCACCGCGTTTTTGTCGCACACCGGCATGAACTCCACTATGGAGTCGCTGGCGCTGGGGGTGCCGCTGATCGCCGTGCCGCAGATGCCCGAACAGGCCGCCAACGCCGCGCGGGTGGCCGAACTCGGCCTCGGCCGCCACCTCGACCCGGACACCCTGACCGCCGATCAGCTGCGTGCCGCGGTTGCCGATGTCGCCGCTGATGCGGGCATCCGCGCGAACCTCGAGCGCATGCGGCGGGTCATCGGCGAGTGCGGTGGCGCGGTCGCCGGGGCCGACGCCCTGGAGGCGCACCTGTCCTAGGGGTCAGCGCGCCCGGGTGGCCACCGGGACGGCCAGCACGGCCAGCACCACCGCGACACCGAACACGGCCAGGTAGGCCGACGCGGGGGAGACCGCCAGCACCGCGGCGAACAGTGTGCCGGTGACCGCCAGCACCGCGGTGGTGAACAACGACTCGCTCAACTGCAGCGCCGAGCTGTTTGCCCCCTGCTCGTGCGGCTCGGACAGGCGCAACGTCAACGTCGACAGCACCGGGTGCACCAGGCCCATGCCCACCGCCATCGCCGCCAGCCCGGCGATGCACACCGCCAGGGGCACCAGCGCGGACACCGACGCGGTCACCGCGGCAGAGCCCGCCACCAGCAGCGCCGCGGCCACCACCGGCACGCGCTGCTGCGCCGGGATGCGGGCCTGTGCCCACGACCCGGCCATCCAGCCGACGGCGCTGGTGGCCAGCACCAGTCCGGCCGCGGTGGGCGACAGGCCGCGCTCGTGCGACAACAACAGCGGGATGAACACCTCCACCGCCGAGAACGCCGCTCCCGCCACTCCCCGCAGGGCCACCGCGCTGGCCAGACCCGGCCGTGCCCGCAGCGTGCCGGCGGGCAGCAGCCGCGGCGCGAAGACCACCAGCGCCGCCAGACCCGCGGTCATCAGCACCACCGCCAGCGCACCGGACTGCTGGCCGCCGGAGTGCAGCAGCAGCGCCCCCACCGCGGCCCCCACCGCCCACAGTGGACGCCCCCGGGGCGCCGGCTGATGACCGCGCGGCCGCGACAGGCCCCGCAGGCTCGGGTTGACCAGCGCGAACGCCGGGACCGTCAGCGCCGCGGTCGCCCAAAACACCCACCGCCAACCGGCCTGCTCCACCAGCAGTCCGGCCAGCAGCGGCCCGGCGATCGACGGCAGCAGCCACGCCCCGGCCAGCAACCCGAAAAACCGCGCCTGTAGCCCCTGCGGCAACCGGTGACCGACCACGACATACAGCGCCACCGAGATCAACCCGCCGCCCAGGCCCTGCACCACACGGCCGAGTACCAGCAGCCACATCTGGGGGGGTGTTCCTATGGTTTTGTCAAGCGGCGGCTGGGGGTGCCGGGGGTTGGGTTGTGGGGCGGGTTGGCTGGTAGAGGGTCTTGTTGCGGAGCATGGCGAACAGGACGTCGCAGCGTCGGCGGG
>NZ_BMMT01000009.1 GCF_014646075.1 Saccharopolyspora thermophila | reverse complement strand
CGGTCCACCGATGCCACCAGGCCCGGTGACACCACCCCCCGGATCATCCGTTCGACTGGGGGACAAAGTCATGCCGAGCCTGGCGACCAGAGCTCCAAGATCAGAGCCGCGAAAACGGTAACGGGGGGACTGTGTGGGTCGCGGTCAGCGCTTGGTGGCGGTGGTGATGATGGCGGGCAGGAGCGCGATGGCGAGGGCTGCTCCGGTGAGGGCGAGGATGGGGTAGCTGGCTGCGGCGACGACCATGCCTGAGGCCAGGCCGCCGGCGGCGCCCGCGGTGGCGATGGCGACGTCGATGAGTCCCTGGGTCCTGGCCCGGGTGTCCAGCGGGATGGCGTCGGTGACCAGCGCGGTACCGCTGACCAGGCCGAAGTTCCAGCCCAGTCCGAGCAGGATGAGGGCGATCGTCAGCAGGGTGACGGAGTCGCCGGGTGCGGTGGCGGCGAGGGCGCCGGCGGCCACGAGGGTGGCGGCGGCGGCCGTGACGATGACGATGGGCCCGTAGCGGTCGACGAGCAGTCCGGTCAGGGGCGAGGGCAGAAACATGGCCGCGACGTGGAAGGCGATCACGAAGCCGGAGGCCGCGGTGCCGAGACCATGCGCGTGCATGTGGACAGGGGTCATCGTCATGACGGCGACCATGACGAGCTGGCTGAGGACCAGGACGAGCACACCCAACGCCAGACCCGGTGCCCGGCGCTGGGAAGGAGGGGGCGTCGGAGAGGCACTGGAGCCGTCCGCTGGGTGCGGTTCGACGGGCAGGGAGCGGGCGAGCAGCAGCGGGTCAGGTCGCAGCCAGAGGATCAGGACGAGGGCCGCGAGAGCGAACGCCGCACTGGAGAGAAGGAACAGGCCGGTCAGGCGAGGGAGGCCGATGGCGGCGGCGAGATCGCCGGCGGGGGCGGCGAGGTTGGGGCCGAGGACTGCGCCGAGGGTGGTGGCGACCAGGACGGTGGAGACGGCGCGGGCGCGGTGAGCCGGGGCGGCGAGGTCGGTTCCGGCGTAGCGGGCCTGGAGGTTCACGGCAGTGCCGGCGCCGTAGAGGAACAGGGAGCAAAACAGCAGTGCGGCGCTGCCGAAGGTGGCCGCGGCGATGACTCCGGCAGCACCGAGGGCGCCAACGAGGTAGCCACCAGCCAGAGCCGGGCGCCGACCGCGGATGTGGGAGACGCGGCCCACGGCCACGGCGGCGAGGGCGGACCCGGCGGTGAGCAGGGCAATGCCCAGCCCGGCCAGCGCGGTGGTGTCGAGCATGTCCTGCAGGAGCAGGGAGGCGACGGTGACGCCGGCGGCGAGTCCAACACCGCTGAGGACCTGGGAGAACACCAGGACCGTCAGGATGCGCCGTTGCGTCCTTCCTACCGGGGGGCCGGCCTGCGCTGCGGTGCCCTGGTGGGCGGAGGCGGTGACAGGGGAGCTTTCGTGGCGGGGCATTGGTTCTCCGGGATCAAGGCATGCAGGTCACAAAGGCGCTCGCGCGGCTACGCGGCCGTGTCCGTAGCGCGGGGGTCGGCCGATGTGGATGGGGTTCGAGCACGAAAGCCGTCAGCAGGCGTGCCATGCGGGGTGCCCGGCGGGGTCGCCGCCGGGCACCCGTGGCGGGCGGGCAGTGGTCCGCTCAGCTCCACTGCAGACGGTCGGACAGTCCCGCAGCGGCGAAGGCAGCCACCAGGTGGTCACGGCCCTCGGTGAAGTGGGCCCAGCCGTCGAAGTGGACCGGAACCACCCGGCGAGCGCGGAGAATCGTGGCGGCCTCGGCGGCCTGGGCGCTGTCCAGGACGATCGGCTTGCCGTCGAAGACGCCGGAGAAGCGGGGAGCGCCCGCGAACAACACGGCGGTGTCGATCGGGGCAAACCGCTCGGCGATCTGCTCCACGGCGTCGAGCGAGGCGTTGTCGCCGCTGACATAGACCGTGGGCAGGCCGTCTCCGGTCACAACGAAACCAACAACCTGGCCAGCGATCGGCTCGATGTCCTCGCGGTTGCCGGGGCCGTGGATGGCGGGCACGCCGGTCACCGTGATCGTGCCCCCGCCGGGCCGGTCCAGCTGGACGGACTCCCAGTCGGCCAGGCCCTTGACTTTCTCCCCCAGATGCCCGGCCAGACGCTTGCCGCCGCCTGGCGTGGTCAGGGTGAGGGGGACGTCGGCGAGCAGTGCCCGGCCGGAGTGGTCGAGGTTGTCGTCGTGCTCGTCGTGGGAGAGCAGCACCACGTCGATGGGGCCGAGGTCAGCGGGGCTGGCGGCGGAGGGGGCGGTCTTGGTCAGAAACCGGCCGTCGGGTTGGGGGTAGTCGCCAGGGGCGTCGAAGGTCGGATCGGTCAGGAAGTGCAGGCCGCCGTACTCGAACAGGGCGGTCGGGCCACCGAAGACGCGCACGGGAAACTGATCGGTGGACATGGAGACAGAAGACACGAAAAAAGTACCTCACGGTTTCAGGGTGGATTATCCGTGAAGTCACGCTAGCTCTTCTCACGGATTGATGCAAGCCGTACCATGAGAGCCATGGAGGAGACCGTGACGACAGACGCCGCCCTGCCGCCCGCACCGGGCGAGGAGCAGTACCCCTGCCTTGCGCTGGCCAACAGCGCCATCGCGCTGCCAGGCGGGCACACGGACCTCCTCGCGACTCCCGCGAAGACGAACCACTGGCTGACCGAACACGGCCTCGCCCCGGTCGACATCGACATGCGGGAGATGTGCGCCGCGCAGCTGCGCTCACTGCGCGAACAGATCAGGTCCCTGTTCGCCTCGGCCACCGCCGGGCTTCCCGCCCTTCCCGCTGCCCTGGCCGCCGTCAACGACGCACTCACCCGGGTCCCCACCGCCCCGCTGCTGCTCTGGGACCACAAGAACGGCCCCTACCGCGCGGCACCCCATCCCACCACCGAGATCGTCGACCACGCCCTCGCAACCCTCGCCGCCAACGCCGCCGACCTGCTCACCGGTCCCGACGCCGAACGGCTCACCGCCTGCGACTCCACCCCCTGCAACCGCTACCTACTCCGCCACGGCCGCCGCCACTGGTGTTCGACCCGCTGCGGCGACCGCGCACGAGCCGCCCGCGCCTACGCCCGCCGCACCCAGTCCAAAGCGGACTGACGAGCCCCGCTCCGAGGTCGCATCCGGTGGTGTGCCGAGTCCTACCGGCTCAGAGGGGCGAGTCAGGCGCCATCTCGCCGAGTCGTACCTCAGCGCAGTCGGGTCCACGCGGGTGGCAGTGGGATCGCACGATGGTCACGCTGCGACGACAGGCTGCCGCAGAATCGTGCGCAGCTTCTCGGGTGCGACCCTGCGGAAGTCGCTGAGGTAGATCTCGTGGTGTTGACCGGTCATCCGCAAGCCGTTCTCGGGGATGAACTGGTGGTGCATCCGGTCGAGGATGCCGGCTTCCTCGTCGAAGGGGCCAACGTGCAGGGTTTGGACGCAGGTGCCTTCCTCGAGCGTCTGGAGGCGGAGCTTGTCGAGGCTGGCCGGCCTGCGGCCAGCAGCGACTTTCGCCACCGCCGCACCGACCATGTCCTGGGTGATCCAGTCGGGCACCATGATCATGAGTGTCCAGTTCCATCGGCTCTTGTCGCGCCGCGATGTGAACGTCTCCATGTCCTCCGCCCACCACAGACCTTCCAGCGGCATGACGACGTAGTCTTTGCCGAGATCCTGTTTGCTCGCGAACTTGAGCTTGTAGGCCACCGGGTAGAGCGTCGCCGCCGCGTCAGCGAACTCTCCGCTGGTGTTCGGATCACCATGACCATCGACCATGAGGTACTGCAGTGGGGGCACGTCGACGAGGCGGAACGCATGGTGCCCGGCCTGGTAGCTGTCCAGCTGCCGTTTGAAGTCAATCTTCTGCGTCATGGCGTGTCCCTGTCGGGCTCGAGGTGTCGAGCCACTGCCTTTCTGCCTGCAACAGGCTCAGCGAGTACTCGAAGATCGACTCCACGAACGGCGGTAACGGCTGTTGGGCCTGCCTGGCGGCTTGGACGGATCGGATGCGTTGGTCAAGTTGCTCACGGCGTTCGTCGAGCGCGGCCGCGACCTGGCTGTTGGTCAGCAGGGGCAGGTTGGCCAGCCCGGCGAGCAGCGGTGGGCGCAGTGGTGTGACATCGCTGATCGCGGCGATCACGGCCTGGGTAGCCGACTGTCGTCCCGCTGCCGTCGCCGTGTAGACCCGCCTGCTCCTGCTCGACCGACCAGGTTCGGCCGCGACATAGCCCTTGGCCTGCAGCTTGTTGAGCACGTAGTAGATCGATGAGAAGCCGAGTTCGGTCCATGCCCGGATGCCACGCTCCTCGATCACCCGCTCCAGGTCGTAGCCGTGGCGGGGCCGCTCGATAACGAGTCCGAGGATGGTCAGTTCCGCCGGAGTCAGATCCACCACGCTATTCTAGCACTAGAATAAAAGGGTCTGGTGATCCGGCGGCTGGGGTTGTCCTCGATCGCGCGCCGGATCGTGCCCGCCCGCAGCTCAGCCTCGACAAACGGAAAGGCTTTTTCCGTAGCTGGCTTCGGACTCCGCCTCCGCGAAACCGCGGCGTTCCCAGTACTCGAGCGCGTCAAGGGCGGAACCGGTGAGACTGCGCTCGATGTGCGCGCGCATGCGCGATCGTGCGGCGGCGTCGCCCGCCACGATGAGATCGAGCAGTTCGTGGTGTTCGCGGGTGCGCGGCTCCTCGCCCGGCGGGAGCTCCAGGCCGATGCGCCGGTAGCGGTCGGACTTGTTCCAGAGGTCGTCGAGCATCCTGATCAGCACGTCGCTGTGTGAGGCGCGGTAGAGCGCCTGGTGGACGGCGCGGTGAGCGGTGTGCGCTCCACACCGGAACGCGCGCCACTCACCAGGGGAGTGGCCCGCGTGCGCGAGCCAGGAAGACGAACGTGCTGCGGCCGACCACCGCCCGCCTGGCCGAACTCGTCTGTGCGGTCACCCAGCACCAGCTCGGTGAGCTCCTGGCGAGCCTTTCCAGCGAGCGCGCACCGGTCGGGCAGCACCTGAGTGCCGAGGGCTGGTTCTTCCGTGGGATGTCGGCTGACTCCATCCGCCCACCGTCTTTCCGACCTAATTCCGTTGACCGTAGTCGATAACGTAACAAACCAAACGAAACAAAACCCTGGCCGCACGAAACGGACAAAAGGTTACCGCGCATAATCGCGCTTATGTGCGGTAAGGTGTGATCATGGAGATCCAGCTCGACGGGCACGCGGCGGTGAGTCACCCCGGTCCGCAAACGGAATTGCTGACCGCCACGACGCGCACGGGACACACCGTCGCGGCGCTAGTTTCGGCCTGGCTGGGCTCGTTCACCGACTCCGCCGACACCCGCGCCGCCTACGCCCGCGACCTGCGCGAGTACCTCACGTGGTGCACCCGCCGCGAGCTCGACCCGCTGGCGGTGCGCCTGCCCGAGGTGCAGATGTACGCCACCGAACTCGCCGCGGCGACCAACCCCCGCACCGGGCGCCCGTTCGCGGCCTCGACCCGCGCGCGCAAGCTGGCCGCGATCTCCAGCTGGTACACCTTCCTGGTGCGCGCCGGAGCGATCGACGCCAACCCGGCTCGCGACGCGGCCCGCCCCCGCTACGACCGCCGGCACTCCACGACGGCCAGCGTCTCCGAACAGCAAGCCGCGCAGATGCTGACCAGCAGCCGCGACTACGCCCACCGCACCCTCGGCCCGCAGGCGGCGGCGCTGGCCATGATGCTGCTGATCGACCTGGGCATCCGCGTGTCGGAGCTGTGCAACGCCGACCTGGCCGACCTCGGGCAACGCGACGGCATGCGGGTGCTGACGGTGCGGATGAAGGGCGGCAAGGTCCGCACCCGGCCCATCCCGGCACCACTGGAGCCGGTCCTCGACGACTACCTGCGCACCCGGCCGTCCGATGCCGACACCACCGCGCTGCTGGTCACCCGGCACGGCCGTCGCGTCAACCGGCACCAGATCTACCGGCTCGTGCAGACCCTGGCCGAGCGCGCCGGCGTGCCGACACCGCAGCGGATCACCCCGCACTCGATGCGGCACGCCTTCAACACCATCGCCCGGGAGAGGGGAGCGGCGCTGGAAGACCGCCGCGACGCCCTCGGCCACTCCTCCGCCGCGATCACGCAGCTCTACGACCACGTCGCCCTGTCGGTGACCCGCGACCCGGCTCACCTCGTCGCCGGAGCAACCCACCGAGAAGCCCCAGACGCTGGGAAAATCCGGGAGTCATCACCCTGATTACTTCCGTCACGGTGACGAAACCCGGCACATGCCGCCGGTGATCCGTTTCCGCTGGTCACGTCGCCCCGAGGCGAGCCGTGTTCCGGGGCGCTTCGTTCTCGGCGGAAGCGTCTCAGCACGGGACCCACGTGCGGAGGCCCGGGCCGGGTAGGCCCTGTCTGAGCCCTGCTGACAACAGCGCCTACCCGCGCCGCAGCTGGTCGACGCGCCGCAGGATCACCGCTGCGCGGTCACGTCCTCGGGTGTGCTCGGCGTGGATCGGTGTGGCGCTGCAGTGAGGTGGGCCAGCAGGTCGAGGGTGTCGGCGGAGGCCGAGCCTGGCTCGGCAGTGACCACGACGAGGCTCTGCTCCGGAGAGTGGGCGAGCTGCAGGCTCTGCTGGGTGATGGTGAGCTCACCGACCAGCGGGTGGCGCAGCCGGAACGTGTCGCCCACGCACGGCTTGACCCGATGGTCGCCCCACAGCGCCACGAACTCCGGGCATTTCATCGACAGCTCGCCGACCAGCGACGCCAGCAACGCGTCCTCGGGGTGCCGGCCTGCGACGCCGCGGAGACTGGCCACCAGCCCGCGCGCCTTGCGGTCCCAGTCCACGTAGAGCTCGCGGCAGTGCGGGTCCAGAAACAGCATCCGCACCAGGTTGGGGCGCTGGTCGGGCTGCTCCGGTGCGGCCGGGTCGAGGTGGCCGGCCAGCAGGGCGTGCCCCATCGGCGTCCAGGCCAGCACGTCGGTCCGCCGGCCGACCACCAGCGCGGGCACGTCACCCAGCGCATGCAACAGTTCGCGGGTGGCGTCCTTGACCCGCTCCACCGGCGGACGCTTGCGCGGGCGGGGTCGCTGGGTGGCCAGCTCGTGCAGGTGAGCGCGCTCGTAGTCGTCCAGGCGCAGTGCGGTGGCCAGGGCGTCGAGCACACCGTCGGAGGCGTTGGTCGACTGCCCCTGCTCCAGACGCGTGTAGTAGGAGACGCTGACACCCGCCAGTTGCGCGAGTTCTTCCCGCCGCAGACCGGGAACGCGGCGCTGGCCGGGTGGGGTGAGAAGGCCGACGTCCTCGGGTCGCAGACGTGCCCGCCGCGCGCGCAGGAACTCGCCGAGATGACCGGAGCTGCTCATGGTTTCACTATGCCGCCCGTTCCGGCGGGGAGCCTGACCCTGCCGGTGGTAGGCACAGCCGTGGCTGGTTGCCAGGGCACTGCGGGCGCATGCTCGTGTCGCGAACAAGCCGATCATGAACCCTTCGGAGCAACCATGTCGGACATCATGTTGGGCGAGGTCGAGATCTCGCGGGTCGTGGAGTACTACGGGCCGATCGGGCTGTCACCCGCCGCCTTCGTGCCCGAGGCGCCGGAGCGGGTGTGGCGGGACAACGCCTCGTGGCTGGAGCCGGATTTCCTCGACGTGGCCGCGGACGAGTGCGTGTGCGCGGTGCAGACCTGGGTGCTGCGCAGCCAGGGCCGGACGATCCTGGTCGACACCGGGGTGGGCAACCACAAGGAGCGACCGGGCAACGCGTTGTGGCACCACCTCGAGACCGACTTCCTCGGCAACCTGGCCCGTGCCGGCGTCCGGCCCGAGGACGTCGACCTGGTGATCAACACGCACGTGCACGTCGACCACGTCGGGTGGAACACGCGGCTGGAGAACGGCACGTGGGTGCCGACCTTCCCCCACGCGACCTACCTGGTCTCCCGCGCCGACTTCGAGTACTGGAACCCCGCCAACGGGCACCGTTCGGCGCAGCGTCCCCACTCCCGGAACCTCTTTGACGACAGCGTCGATCCGGTGTACCGCGCGGGACAGCTCGTGCTGTGGGAGGACGAGTACGTCATCGACGACAACGTGCGGCTGACTCTCGCCCCGGGGCACACACCGGGATCGTCGGTGCTGCACCTGAACTCCGGTGGGGATCGGGCACTGTTCGTCGGGGACCTGCTGCACACCCCGGTGCAGATGCTGGAACCCGATGCCAACAGCTGCTTCTGCGAGGACCCGGTCCAGGCGCGGGCCACCCGGCGCACGCTGCTGGAACAGGCCGCCGACACCCACAGCCTGGTGCTGCCCGCGCACTTCGGCGGGCACGGCGCTGCGGAGGTCGTCCGCGACGGCGAGAAGTTCGCCATCACATCGTGGGCACCGTTCGCCCGGCTGTGACAGGAGCCCAGCAGATGTCCGATACTCTCGTGACCACCACCAGCGGAGCCGTGCGCGGGACCAGCAGCGGCGGCGTGCGGCGCTTCCTGGGAATCCCCTACGCCGCTGCGCCCCGGGACCGGTTCGCCCCACCGGCTGCGCACCCACCGTGGTCGGGTGTCCGCGACGCCACCCGGCCGGGGCCGACCGCGCCGCAACCCCGACGGGACGGGTTCGCCGCCCTGGACATGTCGCCGTTCTTCGGGCCCGGCTGGGTGCGCGGGGAGGACTATCTCACCGTCAACGTGTGGGCTCCGCAGTCGGCTGAAGGCTGTCCGGTGATGGTGTTCGTGCACGGGGGCGGTTTCGTCTCCGGCTCGAGCAGGTCACCGCTGTATGACGGCACCGCGTTCGCCCGCGACGGCGTGGTCCTGGTGACGCTGAACTACCGGTTGGGCATCGCGGGTTTCCTTGACGTGCCGGGGGCTGTGCGCAACCGGGGACTGCTCGACGTCATCGCCGCCCTGCGGTGGGTGCGCGACAACGCCGAGGCATTCGGTGGCGATCCCGGCACCGTCACGCTGGCCGGGCAGTCCGCGGGTGCCACGCTCGTCGCTGCGCTGCTGGGCACCGAGCAGGCCGCCGGGCTGTTCCACCGCGCGATCGTGCAGAGCGGAAACGGGCTCGGTGCCTTCTCACCCGAGCAAGCCGCGGTGGTGACCCGGGCGGCGGCGTCCGCGCTCGGTGTCGAGGCGAGTGCCGCGGGCTTCCGCGCGGTGCCCGAGGAGCGGCTGGTCGAGGTCACCCCCGCGCTGACCGGCCTGAACCTGCGGACAGACGAGGCGTTCGACCCGCTCGTGGGCCTGACCCCGTTCAGCGTGGTGCTCGAGCGCCAGCCCGCCGAAGCTGATGTGGCCGGCGTCGACCTGCTGGTGGGTTCCACGGCCGAGGAGGGCAACCTCTACCTGGCCCCGCAGGGGCACCTGGGCGCCTCGACCGCCGAGGACGTGCGTGCGCTGGCCGCCCGGGTGCACCGGGCTCCGGAGGCGCTCATCGCGGCCTACCGGGCGCAGCGGCCGCACGCCGCCCAGGGCGAGCTGCGGTCAGCGATCCTTGGTGACGCGCTGTTCACCGTCGGCGGGCGTCGGCTGGCCGAGGCCCACGGCGGCGCGTACGTGTACGAGTTCGCCTGGCGTTCGTCGGCTGTGGACGGTCAGCTCGGCGCGGCGCACGGGGTGGAGCTGCCGTTTGTCTTCGACGTGCTGGACCTGCCGGTGCTGCGCGGAGCCAACGGGCTGCTCGGGCCGGACCGACCGCCGGCGGTGCTGGCCGAGGAGGTGCACGGGGCGTGGGTGTCCTTCGCCGCCACCGGCGATCCCGGCTGGCCGCGGCTCGGGTCGGATGGTCTTGTTCGGCGCTTCGATGCGGTGTCGGAGACGGTCCCGGCCCGGGACCTGTCGATGTGGTGACCGGCCCCGAACCCCATGATCAATACGTCACCGTGACGGAATGATCATGGGGTTCGGCCCGGCCTTTCTCCGGGGCAGCGGGACCGGTCGTCGCCCTGGTAGGTGGCGGCCTTGAAGGCGATGACCAGCCGTTCTCGGTGGTGTAGGGACCCCCGTCGGGGCCGTGGGACCGCAGGGAGGTCAGATCCACAAGCGGCGACGTCGCGCCGGGGCCGGCAGCCTACCGCGCTCGTGCCCGGGGCGAACACCGGCCGAGGGCGCGCGTTGGCACGTGTTCCACAGTGGAGTCGGCCCCCGTGTCGAGGCGCCTGCCGCGCTCGCCTGGAGAATGGCACCCGGACCCAGGCACCAAGGAAGGCCCCAGCACGATGATCGACCAAGACACCAGCCCGCTGGAGGACCCGGTGGGCGCGTCGCTGCGCGGTCACCACGCGCACCTGGGCCGCAGGCTGGGCCGGGTCGCCACCTACCAGCCGCAGGTGGCGACGTTCTCCACGGTCACCCTCGATCCGGGCCCGCAGGAGTGGGCCCACCTCGCCCGGCTGCTGGGCCGTGGCGCGCTCGCCGACCTGTTCAGCAGCCCGGTGAGCCCGCCGCCGGACTGGGAACCGGTCTTCGTCCTCGAAGGACGTCAGATGGTGTGGTCCGGCGACCGGCCCACCGACCCCGGCGACGGCGTGGTCGAACTCGGCGTGGACAGCACCGCGGAGATGCTTGACCTCACCGAGCGGACCCGGCCGGGTCCGTTCTGGCCGCGCACCCGCGAACTCGGCACCTACCTCGGCATCCGGGACCGCGGTGTGCTGGTGGCGATGGCGGGCGAACGGTTGCGGCCGCCGGGGTGGACCGAGATTAGCGCGGTGTGCACCGCGCCCGAGGCGCGCGGGCGGGGCCACGCCGCCCGGCTGATCAACGCCCTCGTCCGGCGCATCCTCGACCGCGGCGAACGCCCCTTCCTGCACGTGGTCGAGTCCAACACCGGTGCCCTCGCGCTCTACGAGAAGCTGGGATTCCGGACCCGCACGGCGGTGACCTTCCGGGGGTTCGGCATCCCGTAGCGGCGGGGGGATCAGCTCGGTGCGTCGGCGGGCAGGTGGCCGGCGCCACCAGTCCGGGCAGGGCGACCGCACTATTCGGCGAGATCAACCGACCGATCCTCGCCGAGCCGCGAGCGCCGCGGACCCGGTTGTGCGGGGAGTGCCGTTGCTCAGTCGAAGCTGGCGTAGTAGGAGGCGGCCATGTCCTCGTTGGCGTGGCCCTGGGCGGCGGCGCGCCGCAGGCGTTCGGCACCGGCGGCGGCCACGTCGAGGCGGACACCGTGCTGCTCGCCGGCCTGGACGATCAGGCGCGCGTCTTTCTCGGCCGTGGCGAGGGCGAAGCTCGGCGGTACCAGCTGCCCGTTCAGCACGAGACCGGCCTTGGCGCGCAGGTAGCCCATGTCCAGTGGGCCGCCGTCGATGATGTCGAAGAAGCTCTGCGGATCCACCCCGAGACCCCGGGCCAGGGCGAGCGTTTCCGCGGTGCCGTGGGTGACGGCGAGGACCCAGTTGTTGGCCACGAGCTTGAGCCGGGTGGCGCTGCCGTCCACGCCGTCCTCGCCGGTCCACACCGTGCGGGCACCGATGGCGTCGAAAACCGGCGTCACGGTGTCGCGCTCCCGGTGCGGGCCCGCGGCCAGGACGACCAACTGCCCGGCCTCGGCGGGCTGGCGGGTGCCGAGCACCGGAGCGTCGAAGAAGACCAGGTGGTGCTCGCGGGCGAAGTCGGCCAGCTCGGTGAGCGCGTCAAGTCCCGCGGTCGTCGACTGCACCCAGCAGGTGCCGGGCCGCAGCGACGGGGCGGCCTGCCGCATGACCTCCAGCGCGGCGGGCCCGTCATGCAGCATGGTGAGCACGACATCGGCGTCCTGGACCGCCTCGGCCGGGGTGTCGGCGACGAACGCGCCGTCGGCGGCCAGCGGCTCGGCCTTGGCCCGGGTGCGGTTCCACACCCGGACGGCGTGCCCGGCCCGCGCGAGGTTGCGGGCCATCGCGGCCCCCATGATCCCGGTGCCCAGGACGGTCACGGTGAGCGTGTCGGTCATCAGATCACCCTTCGCTGTGCTCGCCAACGGCGGTCGCCACGTGGTCGTTGCCATCTTCGCGGCGAGAGCGGCGACGTGCTCGCGCGGGGTGTAGGTCAGGGCGTGTCGTGGTGGGGGGCTGGTCGGGCGTGCTGTCACCGGCTGCGCACGGCGACGGCGTTGGCGGCCACGATCGCGGCGATACTCGCCCACTGGCTCCAGTGCAGGGCTTGGCCCAGCACCACGACACCCACCCCGGCGGCCAGGACCGGGTTGACGCTCATGAACAGCCCGAAGAACCGCGCCGGAACCCGTCGCAGCGCCAGCAGGTCGGCCAGGAACGGTACCGCCGACGACAGCACTCCCGCGGCCGCCGCGCACCCCAGGGCGGCCGGGGTGGGCGGGTGCGCGACCAGCACGGTGATCCCGACGGGCACGTACAGCAGGCCGGACACGCCGGCAGCGGCCGCCGAGCCCTGCGCACCGGGCAACGTGCGGCCGATCGTGCGGTTGAGCAGGATGTAGCAGGACCAGCACACCGCGGCCAGCAGCGCCAGGCCGATGCCGAGATAGTCGGTGCTCGGCTGCGGGCGAATCAGCACCACCACCCCGGTCGCGGCGACCACCGCGCAGCCCAGCTCCACCGCGCGGCGGGACGCGGCCAGCGCCACGACAAGCGGGCCGAGGAACTCCAGCGTCACCGCCAATCCCAGGCCGATGCGGTCGATCGCGCTGTACAGCGACAGGTTCATCGTGGCGAACACCGCCGCCAGTACCAGCACCAGCCGCCACTGCCGCCAGGTGAACGTCGGCAGCCGTGGTCGGCCCACGGCCAGCAGCGCCACCGCCGCGATCCACTGCCGCACGGCCACCACCCCAACCGGGCCGATCACCGGGAACGCCAACGCCCCGATCGCCGCACCGACCTGGTTGGACAGTCCACTGCCCACCATCATCGCCACGCCCGCGCCCCGGCTGCCGGTCCCGCCGACCGGCTCGGTGACGCGACTGTGCACCCTCATCCGCATGCCCCCAGCCTGTACCCGGCGCATCGTTGCGCAAAATGCATGGACTGCGGAATACATACGGTTTTTTCATAGATCGAACACGGCTGGTCTGCAGGCAGCACCGCCCGGGTACCCCGCTACGGGCGGGAGGTACGCAGATGGTTCAGCTGACGTTGCTGGGTGTGGGGGCGATGACTTCCCCGCGCTAGCTACCTGCTGTCCGTCAGCTGGGCCGGGCAGCGCGTGGTGCTCGACGGCAGCGATGAGGGCGAGCGGCCGTCGATCCGGGCGATCGAGCCGCCGTTCGGCGAGTGGGGTGTCCAGGGCCGCACCTTACCGGCTGCGCTGGGAGCCTGCCTGCGGCGATGAGGTCACGCCTTTGGGGCTGTCCACCCGGTTGTGCTGGCGCGGCCGCGCATCCGCTGGGGGTGGTGCGCGGCCACGGCAGCGCAGGTCAGGTCTGGGGCAGGTAGGAGGTCAGCAGGTTGTCCACCGAGTACATCAGCTCGGTGCGGCCCCCGAACAGGTCGTGGACACGCTGGGCGTGGGAGCGCATCGCGGTGTCGAAGTCGGCCCCGTCGAGCAGCCATGCCGCCCCGTCCAGCAGTTCGTCGAGGTCGCTTTCGATGCGGTGGGCGCTCATGGTGGGCGAGCGCGGACCGTCGTCCTCGACCGGGTCCGGGTTGTTGCCCAGCAGCACGTAGCAGGGGAAGCGTTCCACGTCGGGCAGCACCGAGTAGAACGGCACGCCGGGGTTGAAGTAGTACTCGGCCCAGTCGTTGCCGGCCAGGGTCAGCCACGGGGTGCCCACGGCCATCGCGGCGAACGCGAAACCGGTGTGCGGGGACAGCAGCAGGTCGCAGCGCTGCACCACCGCCAGCTGCTCGTCCAGCGGCAGATCGAGCGCCACCGCGGCGTTGGGCACCGACTCGGCCAGCGCGGTGAACTCCGCGCGGGTGAACCTGGTGCTGGTGCGGCCGTCGTCGGTGAGCTTGCCGGTCAGGCAGATCCGTGCGTCGGGCCAGCGTTCGAGCAGCGCGGCGAGGATGCGCCGCCAGGACCGCAGGGACGGGTAGCGCCAGCGCTCGGCGCTGCCGCCGGGCAGCACCGCGATGGTCGGCCCGGGATGCTCCGGCAGCAGTTCGGCGGCTCGGGCGCGGGCGGAGCCGGGCAACCTCAGCCGCAGCGGGTTGCCGGGTCGGTAGGTCGGGCGGGGCGCGCCGATGTGGGTGTGGCCGCCGCGGGCGCGGAAGTGCTCGGCGGACAGCTCGTAGTAGCGCCGGATGCCGGGGAAGATGTCGTGCTGCCACGTCTGGTGCCCGCGCGGGTCGTCGACCACCCAGTCCCACTCGGCCGGGACGTCGGCGAGCACATCGGCGGGCGGCGGCGCGAACACGTCGATGTCCACGGTGTACACCTCGTCGATCGCGTCGCACCAGCGGGTCAGATCCACGGCGGTGGCGGAGTTGAGCACGACCCCGATGCGCCGCTGCGGGTTCGCGCGCCGGTAGCCCAGGCTGTACTGCAACGCCTCCACCGCGTGCCCGACCGGGTGGCAGTAGACGAAGTTGACCAGAAGCGACTCGCGCACGGTTCGAGGCTACCGGGTCGCGCCACCGCGTTTTTCCCTCACAGTCCGCCGGCGACCCGCACAACGGTGCCGCTGGTGTAGGCCGATTCCGGGCCCAGCAGCCAGGCGATGGCCGGGGCGATCTCGTCGGGTTCTCCGGCACGCCCCAGCGGCACGCGGTCCACCGCGGTGCGGATGCGCTCGGGGGCACCGGCGCCCGCGTGGATGTCGGTGCGCACCAGCCCGGGAGCCACCGCGTTGACCCGCACGCCTTCGCCCGCAAGTTCCTTGGCCAGCCCCATCGTGAAGGTGTCCACCGCGGCCTTGGCCGCGGCGTAGTGGACGTACTCGTGCGGGGCGCCCAGCGTGGCGGCGCTGGAGGAGACGTTGACGATCGCACCACCGCGCCCGCCGCGGCGGGTCGACATGACCTGCGCGGCGCGCCGCGCAGGTCATGTCGAGGAAGTTGACGTCGATAACGCGCCGGATCACCTCCACCGGGGTGTCGGCGAGGTCCCCGATGTGCGCGGTCAATCCGGCGTTGGCGACCAGCCCGGTCACCGGCCCCAGGCAGTGGGCGGCGACCCGGAAAATCTCGTCCACATCGGACTCCACGCTGACGTCGGCGCGCACCAGGGCGCACCGCGCGCCCTGCGCCTCGACGTCGGCGGCGACCTGCTCGGCGGCGGCGTCATCGGACCGGTAGGCCAACGCGAGGTCGTGACCGAGGCGGGCCAGATGCCGCGCGGTGGCGGCGCCGATGCCGCGACTGGCCCCGGTGATGACAGTGATCGGGCGATCCATGGGCACATCCTCTCCCGCCGCACACCGCCTCCGCCGTCCACAGCGGGTGACGGGGCGCCCGCTGCCCGACTGGTCGGGGAGGCGCGTCGCTGCGGCGTGATCGGCTCACAGGAGGGTGAGCTGGGCCGGGCGGGGGCGGCGCGGCGCGGTCCGGGTGTCGGTGACGGCCGGACCGAGGTCGGCCAGAAACGGCGAGCGGGTGCGCTGCTGGGGGCTGCCGTGCACCGTGCGGCGGGCCGCGTGCGTCAGGAACAGGTGTTCCTGCGCGCGGGTCATGCCGACGAAGAACAGGCGGCGTTCCTCGGCGATGTCGTCGTCGGTGGGCTGGCTGCCCGGCCAGCGCAGCGGCAGCAGACCGTCCTCGCAGCCGATGACGAACACCACCGGGAACTCCAGGCCCTTGGCCGCGTGCAGCGTCAGCAGCGAGATCGCCTCGGCTCGCGGGTCGAGGGTGTCGACCTCGGCGCCGAGCATGATCTCCCGGCAGAACCGTGCCACGTCGTCACCGCAGCGCAACGCCAGCGGCGTCACCAGCTCCACCGCCGAGTGCACGTCCGGCCGCAGGTCCTCGGGTACCGAGCCGAGCAGTACCGCCGCGGCCGAACGCAGCCGGTCCAGCACGCTGCCGTCGCGGTCGCCGACGTGCTGCAGTTCCCGCACCAGCAGTTCCACGCCCGGACGGGCCGAGAGCCGGTCGTGGGAGCGCTTTTGCACCGGCAGGCCGCAGCGCACCAGCTCGTCGAGGATCGGCTGCGACTGGGCGTCGGTGCGGTAGAGCACCGCGATGTCGTTGAAGCCGATGCTGCCCGGGCCGTCGCCGTCCACCCGGCCGCTGTCGAGGGAGTGGAACGACGCGCCACCGAGCAGCTGGTCGATGGTGCGGGCCACGAACGCCGCCTCGTCGCGCTCGTCGGCGGCCTGGTGGCGCACGATCCGGTTGGCCGGCAGGCCGGAGGCGGCGTGCAGCTGCCGGTCGGCGACCAGTGTGGACGGTGCGATCGCGCGGACCGCGCCGTTGAGGATGTGCGCGCCGCTGCGGTAGTTGCGGGTCAGCGCCAGCACGGGGGCGGTCGGGTAGTCCTGCTCGAAGCGCAGGAAGAACCCCACGTCGGCACCGCGGAAGGAGTAGATCGCCTGGTCGGGGTCGCCGATGGCGGTGAGGTTGGCCTCGGCCGGGGCGAGCAGCCGCAGCAGCCGGTACTGCAGCTCGTCGACGTCCTGGTACTCGTCGACGGTGATCCACCGGTAGCGCTGCCGGTACTGCTCGGCGATGTCGGGGTGGTCGGTGAGCAGCTGCACCGCCAGCACGACCAGGTCGTCGAAGTCCACCAGGTTCTGCTCGCGCAGCGCCGCCAGGTACTTCTTGAGCGCGGCGGTGGTGTCCGGGTCGCTGTCGCCGCCTCGGCGGGCGGGCGAGAGCTGCTGGCGCAGCCGCCGTGCGCTGCGTTCGTCGCCGGTGATGGCGGTGAGCAGCTCGTGCTGCCGGGCGGGGTCGGCCAGGCCGAAGTCCGCGCCCAGGCCCAGCGCTTCGTGGTGCTCGCGCAGGACCTGCAGGCCGAAGGAGTGGAAGGTGGCCACGGTCAGCTGCCGCGCGGGCTCGCCGATCAGGGCGTGCAGGCGTTCGGTCATCTCCTCGGCGGCGCGGCGGGTGAAGGTGATCGCCAGGCACTGCTCGGCTGGGACGCCGCGTTCCAGCACCAGGTGCGCCAGCCGGTGGGTGACGGTGCGGGTCTTGCCGGTGCCAGGGCCGGCGACGATCAGCAGCGGCCCGGCGGGGACCTCGGCGGCGGCGCGCTGGTCGGGGTCCAGCCCGGCCAGCACTCCTGCGCCGCTCGGCGCGGCCGCTGCGGGTCGGGATTGGGGTTGCTCGCGCGGCGCGGCGGCCGGTGCCGGGGCGGTTTGGGGTTCCGGTTGCGTGGCGAACAGCGCGTCGTCGAACAGGGCGGGGGTGTTGCCGACACGCAGCCGCGACAGCTCGGCTGGTTCGAACAGCCGGATGGTGCCGTATTCCCCGTCATAGCCGGGATTGCGCAGTACCCGGCCGTCGCGCAGGCGGCCGATCGCCTCGGCCACCGCCGGGTCGCTGCGGCGCAGCTCCTCCAGCGGCACGTCCTCCAGGATGGACAGTTCGGGCCCGTGGGCGGCGGTGAGGTCGCTGATGGCGCTGAAGACCTTCTTGCTCTTCGGGCCCACGCCGAGGATCTCGCCGACGATCTCCGGCAGCGGGACGAGGTGGGAAAAGCCCGCTGCGCCGGGCGGGCGCAGCCCTGCGGGCCGGTCGGCGAGCGCATCGACGCGGTGCAGCACCCCGACGGTGAGGGGTTTGCCGCAGCCCGGGCACAGCCCGTGGTGTGCGCGGGTGTCGCCGGGTTCGAAGCGGACCTGGCACTTGCGGTGCCCGTCGAGGTGGTACTTGCCCTCCTCGGGGAAGAACTCCGCGGTGCCGGCGAAGCCCTCGCCGGTCTCCAGGGCGTGTTTGATGGCGAAGTAGTCCACGTCGGTGTCGAAGATGCTGGCCTCCCGGCCGAGCATCGGCGGCGAGTGCGCGTCGGAGTGGCTGACCAGGGTGTAGCGGTCCAGCGCGGAGACGCGCCAGTTCATCTCCGGGTCGCTGGACAGCCCGGTCTCCAGGGCGAAGATGTGCCCGGCCAGGTCGCGGTAGCAGTCGTCCACCGAGTCGAAACCGGCCTTGGAGCCCAGCACCGCGAACCACGGTGTCCAGATGTGGGCGGGCACCAGGTAGGCGCCGTCGCCGGACTCCAGGGTGATCTCCAGCAGGTCGCGGGAGTCCAGGCCCAGGATCGGGCGGCCGTCGGAGGCGAGGTTGCCGATGCGGCCCAGCCGCCGGTTGAACTCCTCGGCGGCGGTGAAGTCCGGCACGTAGCACAGGTGGTGGACCTTGCGGGTGCGTTCACCGTGCTTGTAGATCGTGGAGATCTCCACCGAGAGCATGAATCGCACCTGGCCGCCGCAGGTGGGCGGCATGCTGCGGGTCAGCTCGCGGTCCAGGTCGCCGCGCAGCCGGAACAGTCCCGGTTCGGCCGGTTCGAGGATCTCGCGCAGGTGCGCGAACCAGGCCGGGTGGGTGAAGTCGCCGGTGCCGACGACGGTGATGCCCTTGCGGCGCGCCCACCACGTCAGGTGCTCGATGTCGCAGTCCTTGCTGCACGCGCGCGAGTACTTGGAGTGGATGTGCAGATCGGCGTAGAAGCGCACCCGGCGATCTTGCCAGCCGCACCCGGCGGCGCCGTGCCGGGGTTGACTGCTCACCCCCCGGCGAGCTGGTGCGGTTCGGCGCGGTGGAGGGTGGCGCCGACGTCGCCCATCGCTGGTGTCACCGCTGTGGTGGGCCTGGAGGCGCTGACGCTGCTGAGACGGCTTGATAGCGTCCGGGCATGGGTGATCAGCCGGTCCGCGAGGCGATGTCCGAGCCCCAGGCCGACGGGGTGTGCAAGTTCCCCGGCTGTTCGCGCAAGGTGGTGCGCGGCACCGGGCCTGGACGCCCCGCCGAGTACTGCGACCTGCCCGAGCACACCCGGTGGCGGGCCTGGAAGGAACGGCAGCGCCGCCAGGCCGCACCCCAGCCGGACACGCCCACGACCGTCGCCGACTACGACCGCTCCCGGCTGCGGGCCGAGGACCTGCTGCGGCAGTACCGGTCGTTGTCCGAGCAGTTGACGCGCACCCTGCGAGCCGGTATCGAGGAACTGGGCACCCTGGCCGATCCCAGCGCCGCGGAAGCACGGATCAAGGCCGCCCAGGCCGAAGCCGCCCACCGCGTCGCCCAGGCCGAACAGGCCCTGGCCACTGCCCAGCAGCAGCGCCGCGAAGCCGAAGCGGCCCGCAGCGCGGCGGAAGCCGCGGCCGAGGACGCCACCGCGGCGGCCGAAGCGGCAGCGCAGGACGCCGAACGCGCCCGCAAGCAACGGGATGACGCCGTGGATAAGGCCCGCCGCAGCGAACAACGCGCCCGCGAGGAAGCCGAAGCGGCCCGCAACGAAGCAGAAGTGTCGGTGGCGGCCGCGCGCCGCGAAGCCGAGGCGGCCATCGCCGCGGCGCAGCGCCAGGCCGAGCAGGTCAAAACCGACGCTGCGGCCGAGATCAAGGCCGCCCAGGAGCAGGCCCGCCGCGAAACCGACAAGGCCGCGCGGGACAAGGCCGCGGCGGTCGAACGCGCGGCCCGCGCCGAGCAGGCCGCCGAAGCGGCCCGCGAACAGCTGGCGGAACTCAAACGCGCCGCGCAGGAAGCACGCGCCGAGCTGCAGCGTCACCGCGACGAACTCGCCATGTTGCGGCAGCAACACGCCGCTGAGCTGCAACGACTGCGCACCGAAGCCGCGGAGCGGCTGCAGGCCGAGCGTGCGGCGGCCGCGCAGCGCATCGCGGCCATGCAGGACGCGCAAGCGCAGGCCCAGGCGCGCGCGGAGCGCGCCGAGCAGCAGCTGGACGCGGCAGCCGAGGAACTGCGGATGCTGCGCGCGGCAGCGCGCCCGAGCCCGCCAGGCGACGCGGCGGAGCAGACATGAGAAGGCGCCCCGCACCGAGCGACTGGGTTGGAGAGCCGCCCTGGTCACCGCATCGGGCAAGGGTGCCCCGTCCAGGGTTTCCAGATTCGGCTGAACCTGGGAGTCTCCGGATCTCGTCGCTGACCCCCTGTCGGTGGTGGTTCACCACGGTCCTGGAAGGCGCCGGGTGACCCACCACAGCCGCTGTGGCAGCGTCCCTTCTGCGACGCTGCGCAGCTATAGCCAGCACACCAGCTGCCGCGCCAGGTCCTCACGCACCCGCGGCGGCCGCGGATGGGGCGGGTGGTCCTGGGCGGGTCAGTCGCCAGACGACGTCGATGCCGATCTCGGCGGGTGTTGTCGGGTCGCGGGGCGGGGTGCGGCGCTCGACGCAGGTGAAGCCGAGGCGCTGCGGCACACCCTGGCTGGCGGTGTTGGCGGCATCGTGCCAGATCTCCACGCGATCGATGCCGGGCAGCGTGAACGCCTGCCCGATCAGGGCTGCGGCGCTGGTGGTGGCCAGACCGCGGCCGGTGTGGTCGGGGTGCAGCCAGTAGCCGATTTCCAGTCCGCCGGGGCCGATGCGGCGTTCCAGGGCGGCGCAGCCGACGATCGCGTCGTCGACGGTGATGGCATAGGCGTAGGACTCGCCGCTGCGCCAGTTGCGTTGGCACAGGTCCAGGAAGTGCTCGGCGGTGGCGGGCGGGTAGTCGTCGGCCGCCCACGGCATCCACGGGCGCAGGTGCGGCAGCGCGTCGGTGACCACGCGGTGGAGTTCGGCCGCGTCGTCGGGCCGCCACCGACGCAGGACCGCTGATTCGAGGGTGATCACGTCCGCCGGGTGCACAGGCCGATCGTGCTGCCTGGGCCTCGGCGGGGCAACAGGGTGTCGCGGCGGGTGGGGAGCCCGCGCGAGCTCCCCACCCGGGCCCATCAGATCAGGCCGAGCTTGCGGACCGCGTCGCGTTCCTCGACCAGCTCGTTGACCGAGGCGTCGATGCGGGCCCGGGAGAACTCGTCGATCTCCAGGCCCTGCACGATCTCGAACCGGCCGTCGCGGGCGACGACCGGGAACGACGAGATCAGGCCCTCGGGCACGCCGTAGGAGCCGTCGGAGACCACCGCGGCGGAGGTCCAGTCGCCCTCCGGGGTGCCGTTGATCCAGGTGTGCACGTGGTCGATGGCGGCGTTGGCGGCCGAGGCGGCCGAGGACGCGCCGCGCGCCTCGATGATGGCCGCGCCGCGCTTGGCCACGGTGGGAATGAACTCGTCGGCGAGCCAGGACTGCTCGACCTGCTCGGCGGCGATCTTGCCGTTGACCTCGGCGTGGAACAGGTCCGGGTACTGGGTGGCGGAGTGGTTGCCCCAGATGGTCATCTTCTTGATGTCGGTGACCGACACGCCCAGCTTCTGCGCCAGCTGGGTCAGTGCCCGGTTGTGGTCCAGGCGGGTCATCGCGGTGAACCGCTCGGCGGGCACGTCGGGGGCGTGGGACTGGGCGATGAGCGCGTTGGTGTTGGCCGGGTTGCCGACCACCAGCACGCGCACGTCGTCGGCGGCACCGGCGTTGATGGCCTCGCCCTGCGGCTTGAAGATACCGCCGTTGGCCTCCAGGAGATCACCGCGCTCCATGCCCTTGGTGCGCGGCCGGGCACCGACCAGCAGCGCGATGTTGGTGCCGTCGAAGGCGGTGCGCGCGTCGTCGGTGATGTCGATGCTGCGCAGCAGCGGGAAGGCGCAGTCGTCGAGCTCCATCGCGGTACCCTCGGCCGCCTTGACCGCCTGCGGGATCTCCAGCAGCCGCAGCTTGACCGGGGTGTCGGGACCGATCAGCTGGCCCGAGGCGATCCGGAACAGCAACGCGTAGCCGATCTGACCGGCCGCACCGGTGACGGTGACGGTGACGGGAGCTTTGGTCATGAGGATTCGTTCTCCTGCTCGCCGGGTGATTGCCTAGCCGGATGCTATCCCCAGCGCGGCGGCGTCGTTGCCAGGCCGCTCGGGATCACAGTGGACCGCTCGCCGGACCGATTCAGCGCCGAGACCCCGGCCACAGACTCCACAACCGGGGTGATCGACGGCCCCGAACCACCGCGTTCGTTCCGCGATGCGGAACCGGAGTGTCGTGGTGAGGATCTGATGGGAGGACGTTCCGTAGCCCGCCAACTCCGCCACCACCCATTCGCGTGACAGTACTCCCGGGGTGAGGAGAACGCCGCCAACCAGTCGAGCCGGACGCTGCCCTGGAGTGGGGCCGTATGCTGGCGCGGGCCATTACCGATCGACACCGCTGATGCGAAAGGGGTGTGGCCACACCTGGGTCGGCGTGCGGACACACCCCGCTTTGTGCGCCTAGACCATGCGTTTGCCGCCTCCGGCGTAGAGGGTCTGGCCGGTCAGCCAGCGGGCCTGGTGGGAGGCCAGGAACACGGCGAGGTCGGCGATGTCGTCCGGGCGGCCGGCGCGGCCCAGCGGGCTGAGCTCGGCGACGCGGGCCACATCGGCGTCGCTGAGCCACCCGGTCTGCACCGGGCCGGGGGCGATGATGTTGGCGGTGATCCCGACCGGGCCGAGTTCGATCGCCGCGGAGCGGGTCAACGACTCCAGGGCGTTCTTGGTGGCCCAGTAGGAGACCTGGTCGGCTGCGCCGAAGGCGGCGTCGGTGGAGATGGTGATGATGCGCCCCCAGGTGGCTTTGCGGCGCAGGTGGCGGCGGTGGAACTCGGCCATCAGCAACGCGGGGGCGCGGGTGTTGACCGCGTGGTGGGCGTCCAGGCTCGCCGCGTCGATGGTGGTGCAGCCGCGCGGCGGGTCGGCGCGGAAGGTGTCGGGTCGGCAGTGGGCGGCGTTGTTGACCAGGATCTCCACCGGCCCGACGTGCCGCTCGGCGTGGTCGAACACGGTGGCGGCCGCGGCCGGGTCGGTCACATCGACGGTCAGCGACTCGGCGTGGGCGCCGTCGGCGCGCAGGGCGTCGCGGACGTGGTCGGTGTCGGTGGCCTTGGCCGCGCGGTAGGTACGCTCGGCCCCGGTGACGCCGCTGCCGGGCGGTTGTTCGGGCAGGGACGCGAGCACGACCTTGACACCCTGGCGGGCCAGGGCACGGGCGATGGCGGCGCCGATGCCCAGCGGGCTGTTCGCGCCGGTGATGACGGCGACCCGGTCGCGCAGGCGGGGGTCGATCACGCGGTGCTCCTCTCGAATCGTCCGATGTGGTCGGTGATGGCGGTGATGATCGGCTGGTGCAGGGCGCTGGGCAGGGCATGGCCCAGCCCCGGGATGGCGGTGCAGCGGGCACCGGGGATCAGCTCGGCCAGGTGCTGGCCGTGCGGTGGCGGGTTGATCGGGTCCAGCGGTCCCTGGATGACCAGGGTCGGGGTGCTGACGCGGCGCAGTTCGGCGCCGCGCGCGGTGGGCACCGGGGTGGCGTGGGCGTGCGCGGCGGGCTGCTGGTGGGTGCCGGCGTGGGCGATGGCGGCCCGTTCCCAGCGACGGAACTCCTCGGCGTCGAAGGGGGCTCCGGGGCCGGCTAGCAGCCGCCACTCGGCCACGCGGCGGTCCAAGGCGGTCTCGAGGTCGGGTGCGGGGTCGGCGCGGTGCGCCATCGAGGTGATGACCTGCGGACTGGGCGGCGGCAGTTCGGTGGGCAGTCCTTCCACGGCGCGACGGATCTGGTCGGCGAAGTCCACGTCGAGCGCGGCGGTGAGCATCAGCGTCAGGGTGCGCAGCCGGTGCGGGTGGTCCAGGGCCAGCAGTTGGCCGAGGGTGCCGCCCAGGGACAGGCCCACGACGTGGGCGGTGGCGATGCCGTGGCCGTCGAGGACGGCGACGGCATCACGGGCCATGTCGGCCAGCCCGTATCCGGTGATGTCCAGATGGGTGGAACGGCCGGTGTCGCGGTGGTCGTAGCGCAGCACGTGCAGCCGGTGGGCGACCAGGGCGTCGACGAACTCCTCGGGCCAGCCCAGCGCGGTGGCGTTGGCCCCCATGATCAGCAGCAGCGGCGGGTCGGCGGGGTCGCCGCGGGCTTCGGTCCACAGCTGCAGTCCGTCGGGGGTGGTGATGAGGCGTTCAGTCATGCAGCAGACCTTCCTGGCGGGCGACAGCGGCCAGCTGCTTGGGCTGGCCGGCCACGATGGTGCGCACGTGGGTGGTGATGGTCGCGATCGGCCAGTCCCACCAGGCGATGCGTTGCAGCAGGGCAACGTCGTCGTCGTAGAAGCGGCGGCGGATGACCCGCGCCGGGTTGCCTGCGGCGATGCCGTAGGCGGGCACGTCGCTGGTGACCACGGCGCCGGTGGCGATGATGGCACCGTCGCCGATGCGCACGCCGGGCATGATCGTGGCGTCGCGGCCGATCCAGACGTCGTTACCGACGACGGTGTCGCCCTTGGTGGGCAGGCTGGTGGCGATGTCGAGGGTGGCGTCGGCCCAGTCACCGCCGAAGAGGGTGAACGGGTAGGTCGAGCAGCCGATCATGGGGTGGTTGGCGGCGGGCATGATGAACCGGGCTCCCGTGGCCAGGGCGCAGAACCGGCCGATGCGCAGCCTGGCCGGCCCGTGGTTGTAGAGCACGTTGCGGGTTTCGAACTCCTCAGCCCCCGCGGGGTCGTCGTAGTAGGTGTAGTCGCCGACCTCGATCAGCGGCGAGGTGACCACTGTGGACAGGAAGGTCACGGTGGTCAGCTCGGGCCGGGTGCTGGGGTGGGCGAGGGTGGGGTCGGGCGTGTTGGGCATGCGGGGTCCTCTCAACTGCTGCGGCGGCCGCCGTGCAGGTTCAGGGTGGGCGTATCCCAGCTGCGCCGCAGCCAGCGGTCGTGGCAGGCCACGACGATCGCGCCGGGCGCGCCGCACAGGGCATCCTCAAGCTCTCCCACCAGAGCGGGTGACAGGTGGGCCAACAGGGCGTCGCGGCCGGGGCGGCGCGCGTGGGAGTTGACGAGATCACGTGCGAGCAGGACGAAGACCACGAGCGGTTCACACCACATCATTCGATGAGCCTGCCCGCCGGGCATGAATCAACGCGGACCGAGAAAAGGGGTCGCGGACGCCTCGGACGCGGGCCTGGATTGAACTCAGCTCTTCATAGTGGTGGCGATCCTAACCATGATCATCAGCGGCCGTCAACGTGTTTCCCCGCGCGGGCTCACCGCGGGCGGCGCGACCGGGTTGCGGTAGGGTCGGCAGCCCCAGCTGGACCGCTGGAGGAGGTGAGCCCCAGCAACGCTGGTTCGCATCGGGTGCTCCCGCCCACCGGGCCCTGGGCCGGTCAGACCCAGCCGCCCCCGGGAGCGCCCACAGGACCTGGTGACGAGAGGCGCTGTCGTGTTCGGTTGCCCACCGGTGTCGTCTGTTGTGGACCGCCTGCGCGCCGCCGGGTGCGTGTTCGCTGAGCAAGAGGCACAGCTGCTGCTGGCCGAGGCAGGCTCGCCCGCGCAGCTGGAGCGGATGGTATCGCGGCGGGTCGAGGGCCTGCCGCTGGAGGTCGTGCTGGGGTGGGTGCGGTTCTGCGGGCTACGGATCGCGGTGGAGCCCGGGGTGTTCGTGCCGCGGCGACGCACCCAGCTGCTGGCGCAGCAGGCCGTCGCGCTGACGCACCCGGGCTCAGTGGTGGTGGATCTGTGCTGCGGATCAGCAGCGGTGGCCGCGGTGGTCGCCGACTCGGTCACGGACACCCAGGTGCACGCCGCCGACATCGACGCGGCGGCCGTGCGGTGCGCGCGCCGCAACCTGCCGGGCGGCCGGGTACACCAGGGTGACCTGTTCGAGCCGCTGCCGGGGGCGTTGCGCGGCCAGGTGGAGGTGGTGGTGTGCAACGCCCCATACGTGCCGTCCGGGCAGGTGGCGATGTTGCCGCCCGAGGCCCGCGAGCACGAGCCGCTGGTGGCGTTGGACGGTGGCCCCGACGGGCTGGCGGTGCAGCGGCGGGTGGTCGCCTCGGCCGCGCAATGGCTGGCGCCGGGCGGGCACCTGCTGATCGAGAGCACCCGTCGGCAGGCAGAAACGTTGGCGGGGCTGTTCACCGCGGCCGGTCTGACCGTCCGGGTAACAACCGATCCCGGGGCAGGGGCCACGGTCGTCATCGGCTCCCGCCGCGCCAGCCAAGGTGGTCCTCACGACCCGCGAGAAGCCTGACCGGTGATGCGCCCCGGCATGCGAGCCCGGTCAACGCACCACACACCTCGGCTATCATGCCCAGCGTGATCCCCCGCGCGTGCCTGGCCTGGTGGCGCTCCGACTAGGAGCGGCCACCGCACACACGCGCAGACCTTCCCAGGGCCGTTCCAACGCCACGGCCCTGCTTGGTGTTCTCCCCGGCCAAGACGCGGGCCGCCGAACGATCAGGCCCCCTGAAAGCCGACAAGGAGAACCATGACCGCCATGACCACCACCAGCCCCGCCGCGCGCCGCAGCGCCGAACTGGAACCCCTCATCGCCCAGCGGCCCCAGGACTTCCGGGTGCTCACCGGCGACCGCCCCACCGGCGCGCTGCACCTAGGCCACTACTTCGGCACCCTGCGCAACCGGGTGCGGCTGCAGCGCCAGGGCGTGGAACTGCTCCTGGTCATCGCCGACTACCAGGTACTCACCGACCGCGACGTGGCCGAGCACCTCGCCGAACGCGTCGACGACCTCGTGCTGGACTACCTGGCCGCCGGCGTGGACCCGGCCACCGCCACGATCTTCACGCACAGCTCGGTGACCGCCCTCAACCAACTGCTGCTGCCGTTTCTGAGCCTGGTCTCGGTCGCCGAACTCAGCCGCAACCCCACGGTCAAAGACGAAATCGCGCACTCACGCCAGGCCACCGTCAGCGGCCTGATGTTCACCTACCCCGCCCACCAGGCCGCCGACATCCTGTTCTGCAAGGCCAACCTGGTGCCCGTCGGCCAGGACCAGCTGCCGCACCTGGAGCTGACCCGCACCATCGCCCGCCGCTTCAACGACCGCTACGCCCCGGTGCTGCCCGAACCCGACGCGCTGCTCTCGCCCGCACCGCTGCTGCTGGGCACCGACGGCACCAAAATGAGCAAGAGCCGCGGCAACGCCATCACCCTGGGCGCCAGCGCCGACGAGACCGCCCGACTGATCCGCGGCGCCAAGACCGACGCGCACCGCCACATCACCTACGACCCGCAGCAGCGACCGGAAGTCTCCAGCCTGGTCCTGCTGGCAGCGCTGTGCACCGACCGCGACCCCCACGACGTCGCCGAGGACATCGGCTCCGGCGGCGCCGCAGCACTCAAACGCACGGTCACCGACGCGGTCAACGAGCACCTCGCCCCGCTGCGGGCCCGCCGCGCGCACCTGGCCCGCGACCGCGGCTACCTGCGCCAGGTGCTGCGCGAGGGCAACGAACGCGCCAACACCATCGCCGAGCAGACCCTGCGGCAGGTGCGCGAGGCGATGGGCACCCGGTACTGACCGGTGCACACCAGGCTCGACCGAACGATCGATGCCCGGCGCGGCACCGCTCTCTACAGTGTCCACAGTGTCTGTTCTCAGCAATGCGCGGTGGCTGACGTGGTGCCCCTGACCAGGGTGAGCTCGGCCACCATCCTGCGGTGGATGCGATCGGCCTTCCACACCGGATTCGCCCTGCTGGCGGCCACGGCCACCAGCAGGGCGAATCCGGTGTGGTGGTACTCAGCCAGCGGCGGCACGCACCCGCCTGGACGGTGGGCATGGTGCTGGGCCCGGTCATCGGCGCCGCCGTGGCCGTGGTGATCACCTGGGGCTACGCCGCGATCTACGCGGAGAACCAGCGGCGGCACCAGCCCGGTCCGCCCGGTGGAGGTGTCCCAGCCGCACGCGATGCTCCGATCACCCATCGAGGTAGGACACCCCGCGCGGGGTGAGCCGATAACCGCCGCGGGCAGGTTCAACCAGGCCCAGCTCCCGCAGCTGCCACAGCTCGACCTTGCACCGCGACACCGGGCGGTTCTGCTCGGCCGCCAACTCCTGAACCCGCACACCGGGGCGGGCACGCAGCAGGTCCAGGACCCGCCTGGTCCAGGACCCGCGCGGGGACGACACGTCCAGCCGCGCCAACCGGCGATCGACCGCGGCGCGTTCGCCGGGGGTCAGCCGCACCAGCGGCCGCGGGCATTCCTCGGCGGGCCCGTCGTAGCGCAGGGCCAGCCGGTGCAGCCGACCACGACCGTGCTTGTCCACAGAGGACCGCAACCCGGCCGCGGAGGAAAACCCGGCGCGGTGGGCCTGCTCGTCGGTGATCTGCTCGGGTTCGACCTGGACGACCTCGGTGACCCGGACCAGCCCCACCGCGGTGCGCAGTTGCGCCCCCGCGGTGACCAGGGGAGTCGGCCAGCGCAGAAACGCCAGCGTGATCTCCCCAGCCGCCACACCGCGCAGCACCCGATTGCTCAACACCACGCCACCACGCTAACCCCCGCCACAGCCAAGCCCGCTCCCGCTCACACCGAACCAGAAACCCAGGCGCCCAGATCAGGCGTGCATCACCAGGGCACGGCCGAGGCCCAGCGCCAGGTTTCCACGTTCACCTCAAATCGAGAGCCCACCCGGACCCGCGGGCTTCGAGGTCGGGCCGTTGCTGCGGGAGGCGACGCCGGGCGAACCTAAGGGGGTCCTGGCGCCCCGGCGGGGCCGTGAGAGACACGCACACCGGGGGAGAGGGGGTGTGACACGGACCGCTGACCGGGTGCTCGATGATCACGAAACGGGCGGTCAACTACCGCCGCCGCGCACCGTCAGGGGAGAATCAGGGCATGCTGCAGGTTTGCCTCAACGGCGCCCGGTCTCCACGCGAGCACTTCCACCTGCCAGTGCGCCCGGAGGAGCTGGCCAAAGCCGCGGCCGACAGCATCGCCGCCGGCGCCACCGACATCCACCTGCACCCCAAGGCCCCCGACGGCACCGACAGCCTCGACCCACACCTGGTGGCGGCGGCGCTACGAGCGGTGCGAGCCGCCGCGCCCGGCATCCCGGTGGGCATCACCACCGGCGCCTGGACCGCACCAGGCCCGGCCGAACGAGTCCGCGCCATCCGGGCCTGGACCGTGCTGCCCGACCACGCCTCGGTCAACTGGCACGAACCCGGCGCCGACGAGGTCGCCGCCGCGCTACTGGAGCGCGGCGTCGGCGTGGAGGCCGGCATCCACTCCGGCACCGACGCCGACCAGCTGTTCCTACGCTCCCCACACCGATCACGGGTGCTGCGAGTGCTCGCCGAGGTCACCGACCGCACCGCACGAGGCGCGGCCAACACCGCCGAAGCGCTCCTGGAGCGGCTGCGCCCGGTGCGCACCCCGCTGCTACTGCACGGGGAGGCCGCCGGCGCGTGGCCGGTACTGACGCTGGCCGCACGCCGAGGGCTGGCCACCCGCATCGGCCTGGAGGACACGCTGCTGCTGCCCAACGGACAGGTCGCCGCCGACAACGCCGAACTCGTCACCGCCGCGACCGAGATCCTCGCCACGGAGGCCCTGTGACCGACCAGCAGCAGCTGGTGTCGGTGATGCCCTTCGCCGTGGTGGGAGGCAGCGCCATCATGGTGCAGACGGAACTGTTCGACGACGGCGAACGCCGCGTCGGCCACACCACACACTCCAGCCGCCACCGCGGTAGCGGCGGAAAGCCGACAGTTTCCGCTGCTTAAGATCACCCGCGGCACATCAGCCGACAACAGGGGAGAAGCACCGATGATCTTCATCACCGCCAAGTTCAAGGTCCTGCCCGAACACGCCGACCAGTGGCCCCAGATCACCGCCGAGTTCACCCACGCCACCCGCGCCGAACCCGGCTGCCTGTGGTTCGACTGGTCCCGCAGCCTCGACGACCCCACCGAGTACGTCCTCGTCGAAGCATTCCGCGACGAGCAGGCCGGGGCCGCCCACGTGCAGTCCGAGCACTTCAAAACCGCCCAGCAAACCCTGCCGCCGCACCTGGCCGAAACCCCACGCATCATCAACACCACCATCGACCAGGACGACTGGTCCCAACTGGGCGAAATGGCCATACCCGAACGCAACTGAACGAGCGGTGTCGGCACGCCACCCCGCGCCGACACCCTCACCCCCGGGCCAGCCCGGCCAGCACCTCCGCCATCCGGTCCTGCGCACCCCGCACGAACGTCACCGGCAACTCCCGCCACACCGCGGCCCGCATCACCCACCGTGCCGCAACGGCGTCAACTGCTCGATGTCGTAGCGCTTCCGCAACCGCACCACCGCCTGCTGATCCACACCACCCGGCGCATCCAGGATCTCCAGCAGTTCCTCGAAATACCGCTCGTGGGCCGACGGCGGCGCCGACTGGAAGAACATCCGCGCCGGCACCCGACCCGGATTGGCGAACGCGTGCGGACACCCCGGCGGCACGAACATCACACTGCCCGGACCCGCCCGCACCACCCGCTCACCCGACTCGCCCACCCACTCACGCCACCCGTCCCCGCTGCGCACCACCGGCTCGAACGCGAGCAGATCCAACTCGCCCTCCAGCACGTAGAACAGCTCCTCGCTACGTGCATGCACGTGCGCACCCACATCGAACCCCGGCGGCACCACGACCTCGAAACTCGACGCCGCCCGCGAATGCCGACCCGTCACCTTGAACGTCACATGCTGCGCACCGGTGACGATGCGCCGACCCCCACCCGACGGAACCACCAAACCCCGCACCACGACTCCCACCTCACCAGGTCACCGGCAGCGCCACCGGCCGCCGGATCAACGCATCCCGCTGCCACGGCACCTGCTCCACCGGCACCGCCAACCGCACCCCCGCAAGCCGGTCCAACAATCCCTCCAGCAGCACCTGCTCCTCCATCCGCGCCAGCAACGGACCCATGCAGTAGTGCGGCCCGTGCCCGAACGCCAGATGCGGAATCTCTTCCCGATCCACATCCACCCGCCCCGGGTCCGCAAACACCTCCTCGTCCCAGTTCGCCGCCACGTAGGAGACGTACACCGCCTCACCCGCCCGGATCCGCACACCCCGGATTTCCACGTCCTCCGTCGCCACCCGCGGCTGCCCCACACCCCGCTTGTGCGGGACGTACCGCAACAACTCCTCGACCGCACGCGGCACCAACCCGCGATCAGCCAGCAACCGCTCCCGCAACCCCGCATCGGTCAACAGCACGAACACCATGCTCGAACTGTTCGCGCGCACCGCATGCCACCCGTTCGACCACAGCAGCACGACCAGCGCCCCCAACTCCCGCTGGTCGATCTCACCGCGCTCGCACGCCTGCGCCAGCATCGTCGCCACGTCATCACGCGGATCGGCCAGCCGCTTGGCCGTCAACTCCTGGAAATACTCATACATCCCGGCCTTCACCCGACCGATCCGCTCCGCCTCGACCCGGCCCCGCACCGCGGTCAGCACCGAATCCGCGCACCACATCAACCACGGCCGGTCCGCCTCCGGCACCCCCAGCAGATCACCGATGATCATCATCGGGAACGGCTCGGTCACGTGCTCCACCAGATCCGCCGGCCGCCCCGCACGCACCAACGCATCCAGCCGCTCGGCCAGCACCTCCTCGGCACGGCCACGCAACTGCTCGATGCTGCGCGCCGCCAACGCCTTGGACACCACACGGCGGATCCGCGCGTGCTCAGGCGGATCGACCAGGCTCACCGCCCGGTCCAGCGGCACGACATGCTCGGTCATGCGGGGGAACGACCGCCCCACGATGGCGGCCCGGCTGAACCGGGGATCCGAGGTAACGAACTTGACGTCCTCGTAGCGGGTCACCAGCCACGCCTCACCCTCGCCGTGGCGCATCCGGATCCGCGCCACCGGCTCGTCACGGAGGAACTCCGCCAGCTGCGGTTCGAAGTCCACCCCGTCGATGTTCGGCGGCACGTACCACCGGGCAGGGCATCCTGCCGACATCACACACCTCCCAGCGGACGCGCAACAGCCGGGGGAGCGGCCGCGCGGGGCACGCGGTGCCGCGGGCTCGTGGAGCACCAACTGCCCACCGCCATCTCGGCACTGATGCCGGGCCCGAATCCGGCGATCAACCCACGCGCACCGTCCAGCAGCGCATCCTCCTCAAACAGCCGCAGCAACGCGTCGAGAACGACCGCGCTGGCGATGTTGCCGTACTCGGTGAGCGTCGCCCGGCTGTGCCGGAACGCGTGCTGCGGAATGCCCAGGTACCTGGTCAAATCGTCGAGGATCCGCGGACCGCCGGCGTGCACCACGTAGAAGTCCAGGTCGGACACCTCCCACTGGTGCTCGGCCGCCAGCGCCCGCAGCGCGGGGGCCAACGGCTGCATCGTCGTGGGCACGCGCTTGTCCAGACGGAAGTGGAATCCTGTTGCCTTGACGTGGTAGGAGATCCATTCCTCGGTGTGGGGGATCAGCGACGAGGCGTTGCGCTCCAGCCGCACCCCGCGACCACCTCTGCCGCGCACGACGGCGGCCGCGACCGCGTCGCCGAAAAGCCCGTTCGACAGCAGCGAACCGACGTCGTGGTCGGTCGGCTGGTAGCACAGCGAGCAGAACTCGCAGGCGATGATCAGCGCGTTCGCGTCGGGGTAGGCGGTGCAGAAGTCGTGCGCGCGGTTGATCGCCGCACCGCCCGCGGCGCACCCGAGCTGGGCGATCGGCAGCTGCCGGGTGTCGTAGCCGAACCCCATGGAGTTGATCAGCCACGACGTCAGTGACGGCATCGTGAACCCGGTGCACGAGACGTACACGATCAGGTCGATCTCGGGTGGGCGCAGGTTGGCGTTGGCCAGCGCCTGCTCGACGACGGCGGGCACGCGCTGCATCGCCTGTTGCTGGTAGATCCTGTTGCGCTCCTCGAAACCCGGGTGTTCCAGCGTCTCGGTGATGGGGCGGATCAGATGGCGTTTGCGGACCCCGGTGTTGCTGATCAGCCGCAGGACGAGGGGGAGTTGCGGGTGGTCGGCGTGGAGTCGCCGGGCCAGATCGAGGGTCTGCTCGACGGTGATGACGTGTTCGGGAACGGCGACCGCTGGTCTGCACAGAACCGCCACGATTGCCTCCATCGGTGGTCAGCACCCGGTTTCGCGTCCGGGCGCACGAGTGGTCGGCCCGCGGGCGTACTCGGTGCGGGCTGGGGGAACCATGCGGACATCGCGTGTGGTGCGGAACTCATCATCGGGCCCGCGCCGGATCACGGCGACCGGGCGCCGCACCGGTTCCCCCGGCATAACCACTGATAGGAGGAGCGGCGGTCAGCGCGCGACCCACCACGGAGGGACAGCAGGGCAGTGGTCACGGCGGCGGTGTCAGGCCCCACCAGACACACTACTTAACATAATGTACATTATCGGCTTTTGGTCGACCTGCGGCGATCTCACGGAGAGGCGGTCTCCGAACGGCGCTGGGTGCGTTACGGACCGACGCGGTGGGCTGTGCGGTTCGTCGCGCCGACGGCGAGCCAGCGCCACGCCCGAGGCTCGGGTGGCCTGGCGGCTTCGCGGCCCGGCAATGGCGCGTCGGCATGGCGGTCACCTGGTTCACGGCTCCAGGGGGCAATTCGCCACGTGAAACGTCACAGTGACGAAACCGGGGCGGCTTTCCCGATACCGGGAGATCCACATGGGCCGAGCCCGGTTCGCCCGACCAGGACTGGCCGACGGGCCGTTGACGATCCTGGGTCGCTGGATTCCCGGCCAAGCCGGGCGCCGCCACGCAGTCGCCACCGCACGATGGTCAACGCGCAGCGCGCATGTCGCGCGCCGAGAGCCACAGCTCGGGGTCGGCAGCGGACCTGGCCGCGAGCGGACCACGATCCCCCGGGGTGCAGCCGCCACGTTTTCCCCCCGACCGCTCTCGAAATGATGGATAATGAAGATTATCCATCAAACGGGGACGTGGCAGCCGCGCGACGCGGCGCTGTTCGAGTTGGCCCGTGCGGTCCGTCTCGAGGTGCGCGTCCCCCTGCTCGAAGCCGGCTGCTCGCCCCCTTTCCCCATCCCGCCCGCCACTGCTCCAGTGGTCTGATCGGACCCACTACCCCAGCGGTGTGGTTCCCTTCCCCTGCCCCAGCGGGTCGAAGTCCGCGGGCTTCGCCGGGGTGGTCGAGGGCGTGGCGCGGGTCAGCGGGTGAGCGCGGGCAGGCCGGCGGCGAGGTGTTCGGCCCAGCGGCGGGCGCGGTCGGTTTCGCCGGAGCGCAGCGGGCCGCCGGGGCGGCGCAGGTGGAAGCTGCGGGTGGGTTCGGTGAGGTGGAATCCGGTGCTGCGCAGGTGATGCTCGACGGTGCGGGCGGCGCTGGGGTTGGTGTCGGCGCGGGTGTCGAAGGTGGCGGCGCGCACCGGGCCGGGTCCCTTGTGGAGGGTGTTGAGCCAGTGGTGCAGGTCGTCGTGGTGGCCGGGGTCGGTGCCGACGACGAGCAGGTCGACGCCCGCGGTGCAGCTGGGGGCGTTGGTGACGTCGGCGAGGTCGACGGGCATCCGGCGGGCCAGCCCGGCGGCGATGTGCTCGGCAATGGTGCGGGCGCTGCCGTGGGTCGTGCGGTAGACCACCAGTGCGCGCATGGTGTCGGCCTCCCCCTGCTCGTGGGTGTTGCCGCCCATGGTCGTGGTGGGTGCGGGGGTGAATACCAGGGCCGAACGGCCCGGATTGGTCAGGGGCGCCAGCGGCGGGCGTAGCCGGGGCGGTCGGCGTAGGGCAGGCCGAGCAGGGCACGGGTGGGGCAGCCGCGTTCGTCCTCGGGTGGGTAGCTCTCCCCCAACTCGTCACAGGGGCCCTCGCCGGTGCCGCAGCGGTGGTGGGCGGCGAGCAGGCGGGTTTTGAGTTCGCATTCGCGAAAGCCGCGGATGGGGGTGATCAGGCAGCGATGGGTCGTGCCGGTTTCGGCGTCCTCGCGGGCTCGGCGCAGCAGTTCCATGTCGATGTCGAGCTGGCGGCGCAGGAACTGGGCGAACCGGTCCATCTGTCCTACTCCTGGGGTCCGCTGTGGTTGTCGGGCACCAACAGGGACGTGGCGGCGGCCCGCTCATGACGTGAGTGTGCCGTGATCGTGCCTGACCACCACAGCTGTGGTGGATTAGTGGACGCGGTTGCTGGGCTGAGTTTGCGCTGGTGAGCGGTGGTGGGTGGGGTGCGCCCACCACAACGGTGGTACAGAACCGTGCTTCCCCGGCCTCATCGGCGCGTGAAGCGCAGGGTGCGGATCTCGAACGGGCGCAGCCGCAGGTCCACCGCGTCGGTGATGGCGTCGGGGTCGGCCAGCGGTCGCTCCAGCAGGTCGGTGCGGGTCACCGAGGTCGCCGGGAACGAGGTTGTCAGCCGGGCGCGGGCGCGGCCGCCGTGGGATTCGTACAGCCGCACCACCACGTCGCCGCTGCCGTCGTCGGCGAGCTTGACGGCCTCGATGACTACCGCGTCGTTGTCCACGGCGACCAGGGGCGGCACCACCGGGTGTGAGCCGTGCACGGTGCGTTCGGGCAGGTTGATGCGGTAGCCCTCGCGGACGGCGTCGCCGATGTCGGCGCCGACGATGAGGGCGTAGCGCAGTCGGTGGCGGCCGTGGTCGGTGTCGGGGTCGGGGAATCGGGGGGCGCGTAGCAGCGACAGTCGCACCGTGGTGGTGGTGCCGCCGTCGGGCCGGGTGTCGCGGGTGACGTCGTGGCCGTAGGTGGAGTCGTTGACCAGGGCGTGGCCGTAGCCGGGTTCGCCGACGTGCAGGAACCGGTGCGCGCAGATTTCGAACTTCGCGGCGTCCCAGGAGGTGTTGGTGTGGGTGGGGCGCATGACGTGGCCGAACTGGGTTTGGGCGGCGGAGCGGTCGGCGTGCACGTCCAGCGGGAAGGCGACCTTGAGCAGTTTCTCGGTTTCGTGCCAGTCGATGGTGATGTCGATGTCGACGCGGCGGGTGTCGGGGGCGAGGCTGATGCGTTCCACGGTGGTGGAGCGGCCGAAGCTGCGGCGGATCTGCACGGTGTGGCCGGTGAGGGTGATCTCGTCGCAGTCGGTGAGGTCGCGGGTGTGGTGGCGGTAGAAGGCGTCGAGGTCCCAGGCGTCCCAGGCGTTGGGGTGGTCGGCGTGCAGTTGCAGCAGGTTGCCTGGGGCGGCGAGGGCTTCGCGTTCGGCGGCGTGGTCGTAGACGGAGGTGAGCAGTCCGCGTTGGTCGAGGGTGGCGCGCAGGAGCCCGTTGTCGAGGGTGATGGTGCCGTTGGGGTGGCGGATGGGGGTGGGTGCGGCGCTGGTGGTGGCTGGTGCCGCGCCGAGGGCGGGGACGCCGTTGCGGGCGTGCGGGGCGGCGTTGAAGGTCAGGGGGCGTTCGGGTACTCCGGCCAGGGCCTGTAGGGCGTCGCCGATGATGGCCTCGCAGTCGGTGGCGATGCGGGCGTAGGTGGCTTCGGCTTCGCGGTGGACCCAGGCGATGGACGAGCCGGGCAGGATGTCGTGGAACTGGTGGAGCAGCACCTGTTTCCACAGCCGGTCCAGGGCCTGGTGTGGGTAGGGGTGGCCGGTGGTGATGGTGGCGGTGGTTGACCACAGTTCCGCTTCGCGTAGCAGGTGTTCGCTGCGGCGGTTGCCCTGTTTGGTGCGGGCCTGGGAGGTGTAGGTGCCGCGGTGCATCTCCAGGTACAGTTCGCCGGACCAGACCGCGGGGCGGGTGTGGTCGGCTTCGGCTGCGGTGAAGAACTCCGCGGGGGTTTCCAGTTTCACCCGCGGGGAGCCTTCCAGGTTGGCGGTGCGGTAGGCGCGGGCGAGCATCTCGCGGGTGGGTCCTCCCCCGCCGTCGCCGTGTCCGAAGGGCACCAGGGAGCGGGTGGCGTAGCCGTGTTCGGCGAAGTTGCGGGCGGCGTGGGCGAGTTCGGCGCCGGACAGTTCGCTGTTGTAGGTGTCGACGGGCGGGAAGTGGGTGAAGATGCGGGTGCCGTCGATGCCTTCCCACCAGAAGGTGTGGTGCGGGAAGCGGTTGGTCTGGTTCCAGGAGATTTTCTGGGTCAGGAACCATCGTGAGCCCGACAGTGCGATCAGTTGTGGCAGGGCGGCGCTGTAGCCGAAGGAGTCCGGCAGCCACACCTCGCGGGTTTCGATTCCGAACTCCTGGAGGTAGAAGCGCTTGCCGTGGACGAACTGGCGGGCCATGGCCTCGCTGCCGGGCATGTTGGTGTCGGCTTCGACCCACATGCCGCCGACGGGTACGAACTGGCCGGTGTGTACGAAGGTCCGTACCCGGTCGTAGAGCTGTGGGTGGTGGTGTTTGATCCAGTCCAGCTGCTGGGCCTGCGACATCGCGAAGTGGAAGTCGGGGTGTTCGGCCATCAGGGCGGTGACGTTGGCGACGGTGCGGGCGACCTTGCGGACGGTTTCGCGGAGTGGCCACAGCCAGGCGGAGTCGATGTGGGCGTGGCCGACGGCGGACAGGATGTGGGCGCTGGTGTGGGCGGGGCGGGCGAGGGTGTCGGTGAGTTCGGCGCGGGCGGCTGTGGCGGTGCCGTGGACGTCGTGTAGGTCCAGTCGGTCGAGCATGCGTTCCAGGGCGCGCAGGATTTCGTGGCGGCGCGGCGAGTCGACGGGGAGTTGCCGCATGAGCTGGTCGAGGACTTCGGTGTCCTGCACCAGGTGCCAGACCTCCTTGTCGAGGACGGCCAGTTCCGCGCGGCGCAGTTGGTACAGGGGTGGGCCGGGGGTGGTGGGTTTGGCGCCGAGCTGGGTGGGGTGGAAGCCGTGGGGGCCGAGGATGATGGGGTTGGCGGCGGCTTCGATGTACCAGGTGCGGGTGCGTCCGGCGGAGTTGCGGCCGACGGGTAGGTGGGTGTTGCGGGGGTGCAGGCCCTTGATGGGGGTGCCGTCGGGGGTGTAGGCGAGTCCTTCGCACTGGAAGCCGGGGCGGTCGTCGTCGAAGCCGAGGTCGACGAGGACTTCGGTGGTGTGGCCGTCCCAGTGTTGGGGGATGGTGGCGGTCAGCCGGAACCAGCTGGTGCCCCACGCTGGGCCCCATGGCTGGCCGATGTTGGTGGGGGTGTAGTCGGCGCGCAGCGCCTCGGCGACGGGTACGGGTTCGCCGGGGGTGTGCCAGACGGCGACCTCGCAGGGGGTGGTGTCGCTGTACTGGGCGGGGCGTAGTCGTTCGGCCAGGATGCGGTGGAGTCGTTGTTCGACGATGCTGCGGTCGTCGTGCATGCTGGTCCCCCGCTCGGCCTGGGGCTTGTGATGGTGATCATGCTGGCACATCGGTGGTGGTTGGTGACAGCAGCGGCACGGGTGATGGTCGTGGGCGCGGTTGCCGACCCATGCGCCTGGTCGCATGCTGCGGGTGTTCGGCGCAATCCTGCTGCGGAAGGCACGATCATGGCTACCTGCGAAGTCTGTGGAAATGACTACTGGATGACCTTTGAGGTGCACACCACTGGTGGTGGCGTGCACACGTTCGACTGTTTCGAGTGCGCTGCGCAGCGGTTGGCGCCGCAGTGTGAGCACTGTGGGTGCCGGATTCTCGGGCACGGGGTGGAGGCCAGTGGCCGGTTCTTCTGTTGCGCGCACTGCGCCCGGCAGTCGGATATGGAGATGGCTGGTGAGTTGCGTGACACGGTGGGTGCGCATCCGAGCTGATTGGTGCGCGCGTGGGTGTCACGGTGCGTCCGTGTGGACCATCTAAGTAACCCTTTCGGTGGAAGAGCGACGCGGTCGATCTTTCGTTATCAATGCGTTATGTATTGGTGGAAACGCGGCCGTCACCTGCGGCGACATGGCGGGTGAGACACCTTGCAACCGTCCGGTTCGCACCGGTTGTCACGAACCGGGATTTGACAACGGCCGGGAGGAGTGTCGATTCATCCCCTCGAAGTAGTGGAGGACGCCCCGATGGCAGGTCTGGTTCGCTGGCTGGGCAGCTATGCGCGTGAGATGCAGCGGGCGCGCATGGTGATGCGCAACCCGCAGTCCAGCATCTTCGCCCGGCGCAACGCACGGGGCTGACCCGCACCGGTCAGCCCTCGCCCGGCTGGGGCCGGGTGTGGTCGACGCGTCGGACCGTAACGCACCACCGGGGCATCGCAGCAGACAACCGGGGGTCCGGCGCGAGGACTTGCTGTGGACACGGGTGCCGTGGGCCGTTGGGGCGCGGCACCCGTTCTGTTGCGCAGTCCACGGTGGACTGGTCAGGGTGGTCCGGTCGGCGCCGTGGTGGCCTGATCGGCCGGCCTGGTGGATCTCATCAGGTGAGGGCTTGGCGGTGTTTGGCGGCCAGGGCGATGTAGTGCTCGGCGGAGAGGGTGAGACCGGTCTGTTCCTCGGCGGTCAGGTCGCGGCGGATCTTGCCGGGGGTGCCCGCGACCATTGACCCGGGCGGGATGTCGGTGCCCTCCAGTACGACCGTGCCCGCGGCTACCAGTGATCCGGCGCCGATGCGGGCGCCGTTGAGTACGACCGCGCCCATGCCGATCAGGCAGCCGTCCTCCACGGTGCAGCCGTGCAGCACGGCTTTGTGGCCGACGGTGACCCCGTTGCCGATGGTGGCGGGGAATCCGGGGTCGGCGTGCACGACGCAACCGTCCTGGATGTTGCTGCCGGTGCCGAGGCTGATGTCCTCCATGTCGCCGCGTAGCACCGCGTTGTACCAGACGCTGGACTGTGCGGCCAAGCGCACGCGGCCGATGAGTGCGGCGCCGGGTGCCACGAACGCGCTCTCGTCGATCTGCGGGGTGGTTTCGTCCACGGCCAGGGTGAACGGATGATCTTGGTTCACGTGCCCTCCTGCTTGTCGCGTTGCTGCCGCAGCCACCGCAGCGCTGCCTCGGTGTGTCCGTCCACTTTGGTTTCGATGCCGTCGAGGAAGGTGCGGTCGCCGTGTTCGGCGAGTTCGTGCAGCACTGCCTCGGGGTCGCCTTGTTCGATCACGGCCAGCAGCCGGGTGTGGCGGGCCACGTCCTCGGTGAGGCTTTCCTGGCTCTGGCGGGCTTTGCGGTTCAGTGCCATCGACAGCATCAGCTGCAGCTGCAGCGACCGGTATGCCTCCTCCAGGCGTTGGTGTCCGGACAGTCCCACCACCGACAGGTGGAACTCGAAGGAGCATTCCACGTAGGTGGGTTCGTCGGCGTCCTTGGCTGCGGCGCTCATCGCTTCCAGGGCCCGGTGGCAGCGGCGTAGTCGCGCGGGGTCGCGTACCGGTACGCCCAGCTGTATGGCCAGGCGCTCGAATTCTGCGCGGAGCGTGCAGATCTCGTAGATGTCGTGCAGCGTCAGCGGGGTCACGATGACGCCCTTGCGGGGCACCTGGCGCACCAGACCTTCGCGTTCGAGTACCCGCAGTGCCTCCCGGAGTGGGGGGCGGCTGATGCCGAGTTCGCGGGTGAGGCGGTTTTCCACGATGCGCTGCCCGCACAGTAGCTGGCCGCCGATGATCATGCGGCGCAGGGTTGCGGCGGCCAGCTCCACGAGGCTGGGTGGGGCCACGATGCTGGGGGCGCGGGGGTTGTCGTCCACGGATTCGGTCACGGCCAGCAGTGTCTCCTTTCGGGGGCGGCGCGTTCGAGGCCGTCGGTACCGCGCTGGGCCGCCTGGAGCAACCTCGGCGCGCGATCTTGTCAGCTCCGATCTGCCTGCTGTAGACAAAAGTCAGGTGATGTCGATCACGGTATCCGGTTTCTTCCCGGCTGTGTTGGAGCCGCGCATGACTTCCTCTGCTCCCCCTGCTCCGTTGCATGGCGTGCGTGTGGTGGAGATCGGCGTGTTCATGGCCGCGCCGTTCGCCACCATGCAGCTGGCTGACCTTGGTGCCGACGTGGTCAAGGTGGAAAACCCCGCCGGCGGTGACCCGGTGCGCCAGACCGGCCCGTTCATCGACGGGCACTCCTCCCCGTTCGTGCGGTTGAACCGCAACAAGCGCTCCGCCGCGGTGAACCTCAAGACCGCCGAGGGCAAGCAGGTGCTGCGTCGCCTGCTGGCCGACGCCGACGTGCTGGTGGAGAACCTGCGCCCCGGGGCACTGTCGGCGCTGGGCTTCGGCTACGACGCGGTGCGCGAGCTCAATCCGCGCCTGGTCTACGTCTCGGCCTCCGGGTGGGGCCAGGACGGTCCGCTGGCCGAGCAACCGGGCCTGGACATCATGGCCCAGGCCCGCTCGGGTCTGATGAGCATCACCGGCCACCCCGGTGGCGACCCCACCAAGGTCGGGGTGCCGATGTGCGACCTGGTGTGCGGGTTGTACGCGGCGATGGCCGCGATCGCCGCGCTGCGCGCCCGCGAGCACACCGGGCAGGGCCAGCGCGTCGACGTCTCGCTGTATGAGGCCGGGGTGTCGTTCGCGGTGTGGGAGGCCGGCGCCTACTTCGCCACCGGTGAGGTGGGGCGCGCGCACGGCTCGGCGCACCAGAACAGCGCCCCCTACCAGGCGGTGCGCAGCAAGGACGGGTGGGTGACCGTCGGTGCCACCACCCCCAGGACCTGGTCGGCGTTCTGCCGCGCGCTGGGCCTGACCGGGCTGTTTGATGACCCCCGCTACGGCAGCTCCTACGAACGCTACCAGCACCGCGACAGCCTCATCCCGGCCATCGAGGCGGCCACCACGACCCGCACCACCGAGGAGCTGGTGGCCGCGCTGGTCGACGTCGGTGTGCCGTGCGCGCCGATCGCCACCACCGACCAGGTCTTCACCGACGAGCACCTGTGGGCGCGGGAGTTCTTCTGGGACGCGCCCCACCCCGTGCTGGGCCCGGTGCGTCAGCTCGGGTCCCCGATGCGCATGTCGGCCACCCCGCCGCGTCGCGGCACCGCGGGCCCGCTGCTGGGCGCGCACACCGCGCAGGTGCTGGCCGAGCACGGTTTCGCCGCCGAGGACGTCAAGCGGCTGAGCGAGGCCGGGGTCATTGCCACCGGCGCCTGAGACATCAGGCCCGGCAACCGTTGTCCGCGACGCAGCTCAAGGAGGAGCGATGCGCGCGTTCATCCCTGGCCGCAGGATGCTGGCCGCGTTGTGCGCCGCGGCGCTGCTGGGTGGTTGTGCCATCGGCAGCGCCGGGCAGGACTCCCCCGGTGCCGGAGCCGCCCGCCCGGTCGGGGACGTCACGATGGTGGTGCCCTTCGCCGCCGGCGGCGGCAGCGACATCGCGGGGCGGGCGATGGCCGACGGGCTGGTGTCGGTGCAGCCGGGCCTGCGGATCAACGTCGACAACCGCGAGGGCGGGCAGGGCGCGGTCGGCTACTCCTACCTGCTGGGCAAGCAGGGGTCGCCGAACTACCTGCTGGCCGCCGAGACGTCGCTGCTGGCGCTGCCGCTGAGCGTTCAGGTGGCGTTCACCCACCGCAGCTTCACGCCGATCATGAAGCTCGGCGAGGACTTCACGCTGCTGGTGGCGCGGCCGGACTCGCCGATGCGCAGCTGCGCCGACGCGGTCGCCCACAGCCGCACGCGGCGGGTGCTGGCCGGGATCTCCGGTGCGGTGGGCCCGGACGCGGTGGTGTTCGCCCAGATGGAACGCCTCGCCGGCGCTGATTTCGACACCGTGCCTTACGAGGGCGGCGGGGAGACGCTGGCCGCGCTGCTGGGCGGGCAGGTGGAGCTGGCGTCGCTGAACCCCAGCGAGGTGATGGGGCAGTTTCGGGCCGGTCAGCTCAAGGCGCTGTGCGTGTTTTCCGACCAGCGCTACACCTACCCGGAGCTGGCCGGGGTGCCCACGTCGCTGGAGCAGGGCGTGCCGGTGTCCTTCGCGCAGTTCCGCGGCGTGATCGCCCCCGGCGGGCTGAACCCGGCGGCCCGCCAGTACTGGATCGAGCTGGCGCGGCGCTTCGCCGACTCCCCCGCCTACCGCGACTACGTGGCCTCGGAGTACCTGCAGCCGCGGGTGGCCTTCGGGGAGGACTTCGCCGCCTACCTGGCCGACAACGAGCGGGGGCTGGCGCAGGTGGTGAGGCGATGAACCGGGTGTCGGGGCAGGTGGTGGTCTTCGCCGGGTTGACGCTGGTGGGCGCGGGGTTCGCGGTCAGCGCGCTTGGCTACCGGGTGCTGCTGCCGGAGTCGCGGATCGGGCCGGGTTTCCTGCCGCTGGTGGCGGGATCGCTGCTGGCGGTGTTCTCGGTACTGCTGCTGGTGCAGCAGCTGCGTCACCCTGCCGAGGCGCCTGCCGATGGTGGGGTGGACGACTCCGGGCGCACCCCGGCGCAGCGGGCGCGGATCCTGCGGCGGGTGTTCGTGCTGCTGCCCGCCGCGCTGCTGGTGGTGCCGGTGGTGGGCATGGTCACCGCGTTCGGGCTGCTGGTGCTGGTGATCTCGGTCTGGCTGGAGGGCCGGCGGCCGGTGGCGGCGGTGGCGATATCGCTGGTGGCGGCCGCGGCGATGCACGTGATCTTCGTGGTGGTGCTGCGGGTTCCGCTGCCCACCGGTGTGTTCGGATTCTGAGGACCCCGGGAGGCGGGCATGATCGACCATCTGCTGCTGGGGTTATCGACCGCGTTGACTCCCACCAACCTGCTGTGGTGCCTGGTCGGGGTGCTGCTGGGCACGGTGATCGGGTTGCTGCCGGGGCTGGGTTCCAGCACCGGGGTGGCGATCCTGATTCCGCTGACGTTGACCGTGGAACCGGTGACCGCGCTGATCATGCTGGCCGGTATCTACTACGGCTCGCAGTACGGCGGCACGATCACCTCGGTGCTGCTGTCCACGCCGGGTGAGGCGGCCAGTGTGGTGACCACGTTGGACGGCTACCAGATGGCGCGGCAGGGCCGGGCGGGGGCGGCGTTGTCGATCGCGGCGATCGGCTCGTTCGCGGCGGCGATTCTCTCGCTGGTCGCGCTGGCGGCGCTGGCGCCGCCGTTCGCGGCGTTCGCGCTGCGTTTCGGGCCGCCGGAGAACCTGGCGGTCATGGTGCTGGCGCTGGTGACGATGGTGGTGCTCTCGACCGGGTCGAAGCTGCGGGCCGCGGCGATGGCCTGTGTGGGGGTGCTGCTGGCGTGCGTGGGCATCGACGCCGGCACCGGTCAGGCCCGCTACACCTTCGGCAGCATCGAGCTGTTGTCGGGTATCCCCTACATCGAGGTCGTGATCGGGTTGTTCGCCGTCGGTGAGGTGCTGTACCAGATCCAGGTGGGCGCGGCCAGGCCGATCCGGGCCCGGTTCCGGGACCTGGTGATCCGCCGCCGCGACATCCGTGCCTGCGCCGGCGCGATCGGCCGCGGCAGCCTCGTGGGGTTTGTGTTGGGCACCCTGCCGGGCGCGGGTTCGACGCTGGCGTCGTTTCTGGCCTACGGGCTGGAAAAACGCCTCTCCGGTAACTCCGCGCAGTTCGGGCACGGCGCGATCCAGGGCGTGGCCGCGCCGGAGAGCGCCAACAACGCCGCCGCCAACGCCAACTTCATCCCCACCCTGACGCTGGGCATCCCCGGCGGTGCCACCACCGCGGTGCTGCTGGGCGCGTTGACGGTCTACGGCATCCAGCCGGGGCCGCTGCTGTTCGACGAGCAACCGGAACTGGTGTGGGGCCTGCTGGTGTCGTTCTTCATCGGCAACGTCATCCTGCTGGTGCTCAACCTGCCGATGGCGCCGGTGTTCGCGCAGCTGCTGCGCATCCCCTACGGCTACCTGTATCCGCTGATTCTGTGCACCAGCTTCGTGGGCGCGTTCGCCATCGACCGCAACGTCTTCAGCGTGTGGCTGGTGCTGGTCTTCGGTGTCATCGGCTACGGCATGAAGCGTTTCGACCTGCCGATGGCGCCGCTGGTGGTGGGGGTGGTCATCGGGGCGCTGTTCGAAAAGGCGCTGGTGCAGTCCTCGGCGCTGCTGGACGGCAACCTGTGGCTGATTGTGACCAAACCGATCGCGGTGGTGATCCTGGCGCTGGCGGCGCTGCTTGTGGCCGGGCCCGCGCTGATCCGCCGCGTCCGTAACGCCCTCCGGCCGCAGCCGGCGGGGGCCCGTGGTGATGAGGAGTCGCATGGCTGACGAGCTGCTGGTGACCCGCAGCGGCCCGGTGATGCAGGTGACGTTCAACCGGCCCGCGCAGCGCAACGCGATGAGCTGGGGAATGTATGAGGGGTTGGTGGCCGCGTGCGAGACCGCTGATGCCGATGACGACGTGCGGGTGCTGGTGCTGCGCGGCGCGGGCAGCGAGGCGTTCGTTGCCGGGACCGACATCTCCCAGTTCACCGAGTTCACCTCCGGCGAGGACGGCGTGGCCTACGAGCGCAGGATGGAGGCGGTGATCGAGCGCCTGGAACGCACCCGGGTGCCCACCCTCGCGGCGATCTCCGGGTACTGCGTGGGCGCGGGCATCGCGCTGGCGGCCGCCTGCGACCTGCGGATATCCACCGTGACCGGCCGGTTCGGGGTGCCGGTGGCGCGCACGCTGGGCAACTGCCTGTCGATGAACACCTACTCGCTGCTGGTGTTCCACCTCGGTCCGGCGCGGGCCAAGGACATGCTGCTGCGGGCGCGGTTGTTCTCCGCCGAGGAGGCACATGCGGCGGGGTTCGTGGCCGAGGTGTGCCAGGTCGACCAGCTCGACGAGGTGGTCTCGGGTGTGGTGGCGCGGCTGGCCGCCCACGCGCCGCTGACGATGTGGGCGAGCAAGGAGGCGGTGCGCCGGTTGCGGCGGGCCACCCTGCCCGACGGCGACGACCTGGTGCGCGCGGTGTTCGGCAGCGAGGACTTCCGCAACGGGGTGCGGGCGTTTCTGGACAGGACCCCGCACACCTGGACCGGCCGCTGAGCCCTGCGGTGCGGCAGGCGTGCGCCGCGCCGCTGGGCGAACGCGGCCCGTGACCGGTCCAACTGCCCTGTCGCCGCGCCCGCCGCCGACCGCAGAATCGGTGCTCGGGGGGTTGTGATGCATCCAGGCGCGCCGGTGAGCAACGAGCAGACCCGCACCCGCCGCGACCGGGCGTGGGAGCAGGATGTGGCCGAAGTGCTGCGCAGCGTGTTCGGCGCCGACCACGGCCGGCGGCTCAGCGCCGACTACGGCGGGGCGTTCTCCCCGGGCTACCGCGACGACACCCCGGCGGCGGTGGCGGTGACCGACATCGCCGGGCTGGAAGGCGGCCCGCAGGCACCACCGCTGGGCCGGCTGTACCGGGTGGGGCGCCAGCCCGCCGGTGCGGTGGGGGTGCGGGTGTGCTGGCCCCCCCCCCCACCGCTGCTGCAGGAGGTGCTGCCGATCTTCGCTGGTCTCGGGCTGCGGGTGGCCGACCACCGCAGCCACGAGATCACCCCCGCTCACCGCGCGGCGGCGCGGGTGGATGACTTCGGGCTGCTGCACGACGCCGGGGAGCTCTCACCCACCGCGCAGCGGCTGGTGGAGGACGCCTTCACCGCGATGTGGCAGGGGCACGCCGAACCGGACGGGTTCAACCGGCTGGTGCTGGCCGCGGGCCTGCACTGGCGGCAGGTGGGGCTGCTGCGCGCGGCCTACCACTACCTGTGGCAGGCCGGGTTCGGTTTCTCCCAGCCCTACGTGGAGTCCACGCTGGCGGGGCGAGCGGAGTTCGTGCGGGCGCTGCTGGCGCACTTTGACGCGCGGTTCGATCCCGACGCCGCCCGCGCCGACCAGCCGCCGCCGGAGCTGGAGCAGACGCTGCGGGAGGTCACCGCGCTTGATGAGGACAAGACGCTGCGGGCGCTGCTGGGGTTCGTTGACGCGGTGGTGCGCACCAACTACTTCCAGCACCACGACGACGGCCCGGACCGCCTGTCGTTCAAGATCGCCCCAGCGGGGTTGCCGTTCGTGCCCCGGCCGCGGCCGCTGTTCGAGACGTTCGTGCACTCCCCGCGCGTGGTGGGCCTGCACCTGCGCGGCGAGCGGGTGGCGCGCGGCGGGATCCGCTGGTCGGACCGGCCAGAGGACTTCCGCACCGAGGTGCTGGGGTTGATGAAGGCCCAGACGGTGAAAAACGCGCTGATCGTGCCCGGTGGCGCCAAGGGCGCGTTCGTGGTGCGCCGCCCGCTGGCGGGCCTGGACGGCCATGCGGTGCAGCAGGAGGTCCGCGACTGCTACAGCACGTTCATCCGTGGCCTGCTGGACGTCACCGACAACCTCCGCAACAACGCGGTGGTGCCGCCGCAGCGGGTGGTCTGTCACGACGGGCCCGACCCGTATCTGGTGGTGGCCGCGGACAAGGGCACCGCCCGGTTGTCGGATGTGGCCAACGCGATCGCCGCGGAGTACGGGTTCTGGTTGGGCGACGCGTTCGCCTCGGGTGGTTCGGCGGGCTATGACCACAAGGCGATGGGCATCACCGCGCGGGGCGCGTGGATGTCGCTGCGGCAGCACTTCGAGGATTTGGGCCGCTGCCTGGACACCGACGAGTTCACCGCGGTGGGTGTGGGGGACATGTCCGGTGACGTGTTCGGCAACGGCATGCTGCTCTCGCCGCGGATCCGGCTGCTGGGTGCTTTCGACCACCGGCACATCTTCCTCGACCCGGACCCGGATCCGGCGCTCTCGCACGCCGAGCGGGCACGGCTGGCGGCGCTGCCGGCCTCCAGCTGGGCCGACTACGACCGGCAGCGCATCTCCCCCGGCGGCGGGGTGTTCTCGCGGCGCGCCAAGTCGGTGCCGCTGTCGCCGCAGGTGCGTTCGGCGCTGGGGGTGCAGGCGGAGTCGTTGACGCCGCCGGAGCTGGTGCAGGCGCTGCTGCGGGCGCCGGTGGACGTGCTGTGGAACGGCGGGGTGGGCACGTTCGTCAAGGCCAGCACCCAGACCCACGCCGATGCCGCCGACCCGGTCAACGACGCCATCCGCGTCGACGCCGACCAGCTGCGCGCCCGGGTGGTGGTCGAGGGCGGGAACCTGGGCCTGACCCAGCGGGCGCGTATCGAGTTCGCGCTGCGCGGCGGGCGGATCAACACCGACTTCATCGACAACTCCGCCGGGGTGGACACCTCCGACCGGGAGGTGAATCTGAAGATCCTGCTGGACGCGGCGGTCGCTGACGGCGACATCGACCGTGGCGAGCGCGACCGGATGCTGGCGGCGGTGGCCGAGGACGTGGCCGCGGCGGTGCTGACCGATTCGCGGTTGCAGTCGCGGGTGCTGGGGGTGGTGGAGGCCGAGGCGCCGGTGTTTTTGGACCAGCACGCGCAGAGCATCCGGATCTTCGAGCAGCGCGACAACCTCGATCGGGAGCTGGAGTGCCTGCCGGGTGAACAGGCTCTGGTGGAGCGCCGCCGCGCCGGGCTGGGACTGGTGCGCCCGGAGCTGGCGGTGCTGCTGGCGCACGCCAAGAACAGCCTGACACGGGAGCTGCTGGCCTCACCGGTGCCCGACGATGCCTACCTGGCTGAGGAGTTGCGGGCCTGGCTGCCGGCGGCGCTGCGGGAGCGGTTCGGGGAGCGCATGGCCGGGCATCCGTTGCGGCGGCAGATCGTGGCCACGGTGGTGAGCAATGATGTGGCCGACCACGTCGGCACCGGGTTTTTCTACCGGTTGGAGGAGACCACCGGCATCAGCGCGCCGGACGCGGTGGGCGCCTATCTGGCGGTGCGCGACATCTTCGGTGTCAACGCCCTGTGGGCGGAGGTCGACGCGGTGGGCCCGGGGTGCCCGGTGGCGCTGCGCACCGAGATGTTCCACGATCTGCAGCGGTTCTGTCAGCAGGGGGCGCTGTGGTTTCTGCGTCACCGGCGGCCGCCGGTGGACATCGCCGCCGAGGTCGACTTCTTCCGCCGCCAGATCCGCCAGCTGGCCCCGGTACTGCCGGCGGCGTTGGCGGGCAAGCAGGCCGAGGCGGTGCAGCGGCGCCGCGCGGAGCTGACCGGGCATGGGGTGCCGGGGGTGCTGGCGGGGCGGATCGCGGTGCTGGGCCCGTTGGCGGCGTCGCTGGACGTGGTGGAGATCGCCGGTGACCGCCGTGACGTGGGGTTCGTGGCCGCAGTGTACTCGGCGCTGGACGTGGCGCTGGGTATGGACTGGTTGCAGGAGCAGATCGTGGAGCTGCCCTCGGAGTCGCACTGGGAGCTGCTGGCCAAGATCTCGCTGCGCGACGACCTGTTCGCCCAGCGGCGCCGGTTGACCTCGGCGGCGCTGGGCCGCTATGTGCCGGGCCTGTCCGCCGGGGAGGTGGTCGAGGACTGGGTGGCGGCCAACTCGGCTGCGGTGCGGCGCTGCGCGGCGACGCTTCAGCAGCTGCGGGGCGCGGGCCGGTTGGACGTGGCGATGCTGTCGGTGGCGTTGCAGGATCTGCGTAACCTGGCGCAGATCAGCGGTGATCCAGGCCCTGCCAGCCAGGGGTGATGTGCCGGTGGCGGGTGGTTCACCGTCGGGCTTCGGCCACCGCCTCGGCGGCTGTGGCACGGCAGACGAACTGCTCCCGTAGCTGCGTGATCGTCAACAACCGTAACAACGCGCCCTCACCGGGGACCACGAACAACCGGATCCCGCGGTGTTCGGCCCGCCGCTGCACGTGCAACAGCAGCTCGACCGCCGCGCTGCTGGCGAACGTCACCTCCGACAGATCCAGCACCACCGACCGTAACGCCGCCGCGGTCAACCGCTGCCGGATCAACTCGGCCAACCGCGGCACGGTCGACAGGTCGACCTCCCCACCGATGCGCACCACCACGACCCCGCAGGCGGGCCACTCCACCGCCAACCGCAACGTACGCGACGAACCGGCATGGCCGGTCAGGGCATCGTCGGCCGTCCGCGGAGTCACGATCGCATGCCGCCCGCCCGGCCATGCGGCCGGGGGGATACCGGATCTGGAGACGATCACGCTACCTCCCCGATTGTCATCGCGAATCGACGAATTGGTCGGCCACGGGCCCAACACTCGCCGCTGCGCTCACATCAAGAGGTGCGTCGTGAAGGCCAACGAACCGCACCCATCACCGTAGGAGCACACTCGCCACCCCAACAAGCTTCACCACGTTCGTGTGATGCGCGGTTCTGGAGTGCCGCTGATCAGCGAGAATCCCGCACTCCGCCATCACCGGGCCGAGGTATGTCGGCCCACAGTGCCATTACGTGACGTAATCGCGTTGATCAGGAGCGGCACACCCCACCGGACACACACCGGCTCCCTCGCACTCATTCACCACACAACGACACGACCAGCACTGCAGCGTCGCATCAGCACACACAACAACAGCACTCAAAACCGGGTCACCGAGCAATGTCCGGTTCACCCGAACACGCTGTGCCGCTGGATCGGCTTCAACCGCTCCACCGCCGACGGCCCCGCCGACGGCTGCGGCGAGGGCGGAGCCGCGTGCCGGCCGCCCGACACCGGCTCCCACACCGGCGTCACCGACCACGACAACTCCCCACCGACCACGTCCACCGACACCTGGTCCCCCGCCGACACCGCCCCCTCCAACACCATCGACGCCAGCCGGTTGTCCAGCTCCCGCGAGATCACCCGCCGCAACGGGCGCGCCCCGAACTCCGGCTGATACCCCCGCCGCACCAGCCAGTCCACGCCCGCGTCCGAGACCACCAACGCGATGCCCTTGGCCGACAACTGCTGCGCGGTGCGCTCCAGCAACAACCGCGCGATCCGCCGCAGCTGCTCGGCGGTCAACGGCCGGAACACCACCACGTCATCGATGCGGTTGATGAACTCCGGGCGGAAGAACGCCCGCAGCTCCTCCAGCACCACCAGCGCCGACTCGCCCGCGTCCGCGCCGGCGTCCAGGATCCGATCCGCCCCGATGTTGGAGGTCATGATCACCACGACGTTGCGGAAGTCCACCAACCGCCCCTGGGCGTCGGTCAACCGCCCCGCGTCCAACACCTGCAACAACGTGTTGAACACATCCGGATGCGCTTTTTCGACCTCGTCCAGCAACACCACCGAATACGGCTGCCGCCGCACCTGGTCGGTCAACTGCCCCGCCTCGCCGTAGCCCACGTACCCCGGCGGAGCCCCCACCAGCCGCGACACCGTGTGCTTTTCCTGGAACTCCCCCATGTCCAGCCGCACCAACCGCTGCGCATCCCCGAACAACGCCTGCGCCAACGCCCGCGCCAACTCCGTCTTGCCCACCCCGGTGGGCCCCAGGAACAGGAAACTGCCGATCGGCCGGTCCGGATCGGCCAACCCCGCCCGGGCGCGCCGCACCGCCTCGGCCACCGACGCCACCGCCGCGTCCTGACCCACCACCCGCGACCGCAGCTGATCCTCCAGATCCAGCAACCGCTGCGCGTCCTGCGCGCTGACGTCCGACACCGGGATCCCCGTGCGCGTGGACACCACATCGGCCACGTCGTCAGCGCCCACCGTCGGTTCGAACACCGCCGAGTCCCGCACCGTGCCACCACGCCGCAACCGCACCCGCGAACACGCCTGGTCCAGCAGGTCCACCGCCTTGTCCGGCAGAAACCGGTCCACGATGTAGCGCTGCGAGAGCTCCGCCGCCGCCGACAACGCCGAATCATCGATGCGCACCCGGTGGTGGTGCTGGTAACGCTCCCGCAACCCGCGCAGCACCACCACCGTCTCGGCCACCGACGGCTCGGCCACCATGATCGGCGCGAACCGCCGCTCCAACGCCGGATCCTTCTCCACGTACCGCCGGTACTCCTCCACCGTCGTGGCCCCCAGCAACCGCACCTCGCCCCGCGCCAACGCCGGCTTGAGCAGCGTGCCGGCGTCCATCGACCCCTCACCGGCACCAGCGCCGACGATGCTGTGGATCTCGTCGATGAACACCAGCACGTCCTCGCGGTGCGCCCGGATCTCCGCCAGCACGTCCCGGAACCGCTGCTCGAACTCCCCCCGGTACTTCGCGCCGGCCACCAGCCCCGCCAGATCCAGCGACACCACCCGCACGTCCGCCAGCGACCACGGCACCGCCCCGTCGACGATCCGCTGCGCCAACCCCTCCACGATCGCTGTCTTGCCCACCCCCGGGTCCCCCACGAACACCGGGTTGTTCTTCGACCGCCGCCCCAGCACCTCGATCGCCTGCTCGATCTCGGCGTCCCGGCCCACCACCGGATCCAGTTTCCCGGCCCGCGCCAGCTCCGTCAGATCCAGGCCGAACTCGTCCAACCGCGGCGTCACGCTCAACACCGACCGGGCCCCGCTCCCGTCACCCAACTCGATCGCGCGCGCCAACGCACGACCCGCCACCGAATCCGCGTCCGCGGCCAACCCCAACAACACGTGCCGGGCCCCGACAACGTCAGCACCCTCGCCCAACGCCTGCTGGTAGGCGCCCAGCAACGCCCGCCGCGCCGCTGGCGAGAGCACCGGCCGGGCCCCCGCCAGCGGCTCCTGCGCGGCCACCACCGCCGACCGCACCGCCTCGGCCAGCTCCGCCACCCGCACGCCCGAGGACCTCAGCAGCTCCGCGGTCGCCCCCACCTGCGTCACCGCCCACAGCAGGTGCGTGCTGTCCAGCTCCCGACTGCCCCAGTCCACAGTGGCCCGGATCGCCTTGGACACCACCTCGTGCGCCTGCTCGTCCAGCAGCGACCCGAGCGCCAACCGCTCCGAGGCCCCATCCTGCGCCGCTTTCGAGAACACCTCGCTGAACAGCGCGTCGAAGGCGGCAGAGGAATCACCGGCACTGCCGCGAACCAACGGGGCACCTCCACACAGCACACACGCAGGCCCGGCCTGCACCCGATCACGCACCAGCGCGCCCCCGCCGCCGGTCCCCACCAGCGGCACCGCGCCGATCCCCGCGACCGCGCCCACCGAGCCGGTGCGCCCAGCACCGCCGGGGTGGACACCGGCGCGGCACAACTCGATCATCGCAGCCGCGATGGTGGCACCAACATACTGAGCGGTCCGCGGCAGCCCGCCAGCGATCCCGCCATCACCCGACGGCGCGCACACGAGGAGGGACGTGGCGGGCTGGCTGTGCTGCGGGCATGCCATGCGGGAAAGTCGCGCGATGGCGCACCACCGGCCGGCGGCGACCCCGGCGCCTCCTGCGCGCGGCGCCCCGAGCCACCCCGGCGGTGATCCGGTGGCGCGGGCCGGTGGCTCCGCGCCAGGCCGAGCTCAGCTGGCCCGCTTCTGGGCCTGCTCGATCGCCGCGGCCAACCGGCCGAGCTCCTTGCCGATGTGCGACAGCCGCTCGGCCATCACGCTGGCGTGCCCGGACAGCGGCCCCGCGTGACCGGCGGCGCGCAGCCATTCGGTCACCCCGCCCATGCCCCGCGACATGCTCTCCACCGTCAGCGCGAACCCGCGCATGATCTTCTCGATCTCCTCCACGGAGTGCGGCACGGCCGGATCGCGCAGCCGGTCGCCCAGCGCCGCGGTGGCCTCGCCCACCTGCCAGGCCACCTCCGCCGAGTAGCCCAGCTCGCTGGAGTCGTCACCCCGTCTTGCCCCCGCCCGCCGAGGTGGCGTGTGCCTACCCGCTTGCAGCGGTGTGTTGTCGGAATGTCCAGCGGCAGTCATAGCGAACCAATCAACCCGAGACCGATACCCACTTCCACCCCGACGCGCCCGAAAACGCCCATCCGGTGGCACAAACCACCCGATTTCCGCTTTCTCGCAGCACATGGAGCGGGGTCGCCGGTGAGGCTATCGCGTTCCGGCCGGGGTTGGTGGAAGGTTGGGCCCGACGTTTTCGTTCAGTCCGCGCTGAAACGACTCCCGCGAACGGGTACTCGCGGCGGGCGGGTCGCTCAGCGGTCCTCTGCTGGTCGGCTGCGCCGGGGTGAGCGGGTCTGGCCGTACTCGCGCAGGATCCGCAGGATCTCCTCGTCGGTGGTGGCGGCGAAGTCGCGGTACCACTGCCCGACCGCGGCGAACCCGACCGGCTGCAGCACGCAGACCACCGCATCGGCCTGCTTGCGCAGCGCCGCCACCGCCTCCGGCGCGCCGACCGGCGCGGCCAGCACCACCCGGCGCGGCCCGGCCGCGCGCAGCATCCGCACCGCCGCGCGGGCGGTGGCACCGGTGGCCAGCCCGTCGTCGACCAGCACCACGTCCCGATCGGCCAGCTCAAGCGGCTCGCACAGCTGGAACACCTGCTCCCGGCGGCGGGCCTCGGCGCGTTCCCGCTCGCAGGCGGCGGCCAGCGTCGCCTCGTCGAGGTGGAACGACCGCACCAGTTGCTCGTCGTAGCTGGGTGGGCCGTGCGCGGTCACCGCCCCCACCGCCAGCTCCGGTTGGGTGGGCGCGCCGATCTTGCGCGCCACGCACACCCGCAGTGGCGCCGACAGCGCCCGGGCGACCTCCGCGGCCACCGGCACCCCGCCGCGGGCCAGCCCGAACACCACGGGATCGACCAGCGTGAGTCCACCCATGCGCTCGGCCAGCACCCGACCGGCATGCCGGCGATCGGCGTAGCCGGTCGCGTTGCGTGCGGGGAACTTCATGCGAGGCATCGCGGGCCTCCCCTCCGCCGCGCGCCGCCGCGCACGACACCTCCGGGGCACACCACTTGCCTCGATGATGCCCGGTGTGCGCGTGCGGGCAAACCTGTGACCGTCAGCGGAAACGCGCCACGCGCAACACCCGGAGCCGGTTGAGGGCCGCGGCCAGCTCGAACCGCCGTGGCACCGCGAAGTCCCCCGCGTACTGCTCGTCGACGGCGGCGATGCCGCGCTTGTCGACCTCCGTGGCGAACGCGTCGAGCACCTCGGCCAGCGTGCGGGTGCCATCCAGCAGACCCCGGCGCACGCAGGTCACCAGCGCCAACCCGATCCCGGTGACCTGCGCGGGGTCGACCAGCTGCTCCACCCCGCGCAGCTGCACGGTCGACTCGCCCAGCGTCAACGCGTCCACGCCGCGGGCCCGCACCTTGGGCCGGTCGGTGGGGATGCTGCGGGGGTCCACCACGCGGTGGCGTATGGGCGGGAACCGCTGCGCCTCGCTGCGTCGGCCGGTGGGCTCGGCCGCCAGCTGCCGGGCCCGGTCGGTGACGTCGCGGGCCCGGTAGGCGTCGAGCATCAGCACCTGGTCGGCGACGTCGATGTAGTCGCCCGAGCCGCCCATCACCAGCACCGTCGACACCCCGTGCTCGGCGGCCAGCGGCCGCACCAGGTCCACGAACGGCGTCAGCGGCTCGCGGTCCTTGGCCACCAGCGCCTGCATGCGGGCGTCGCGGATCATCAGGTTGGTCGCCGCGGTGTCCTCGTCGACCAGCAGCACCTTCGCCCCGGCCTCCACCGCCTCGGCGATCGCCGCGGCCTGCGAGGTCGACCCCGAGGCGTTGTCGGTGGAAAAGTCGCTGGTGTCGGCCCCGGTGGGCAGGTGGCTGACGAACGGGCTGACGTCCACCCGGTGCACCCGCCGGCCGTCCTCGGCGCGGATCTTGACGGTGTCGGCCCGGGACACCACCAGTTCCCGCCCGTCGCCGGGCACGTGGTCATAGACGCCGAACTCCAGGGCCCGCAGCAGTGTCGACTTGCCGTGGAACCCGCCGCCGACGATCAGCGTGACGCCCTCGGGCACCCCCATGCCGGTGATGCGGCCGCGGTGCGGCAGCTCCACCTCGATGCGCATCGACTCCGGTGAGGTGAACGGCACCGCGTCCGGCAGCGGTCGCTCGTCGACGCCGCTGCGGCGCGGCAGCACCGCACCGTCGGCGACGAAGGCCACCAACCCCAACCCGGGCAGCATCCGCCGCAGCGTATGGGTGTCCTCAATGGAGTCGACGAACTCCTCCACCCGCTGCTGGTCGGCGGTGGCCCACCGCAACGCCGCCTCCACAACCTCGGGCAGCTCGTCGCACAACGCCCGCTCGGCGGCCCGGCCGTCGATGGTGCGCCCGCGCCCGGGCAGATCGATGCCCAACCGCAGCACCACTTCGCCGTCGAGGACCTGGCAGGCGCTGCGGTCGAGCACCTCCTGGCCACCGGCGTCCACCCGCAGCCGGCTGTCGCGCAGGTGCCGGTGCGCCGCGCGCACCAGGTAGCCGGCCAGGCCGCGGGCCCGCACCGGGGTGGACCACAACTGCTCGGGGAAGGCGGCCACCGCGGGGTCGACCCGCACCTCGCAGCGGCTGGCCGGGGCGAAGGGGTCGGGCTGCACCCGCCGGATCTCCAGCGTGAACCCGCCGAAGGACCAGCGCCCGCCGAGGGTCCTGTACCGCCCGTAGCCGCAGCCGTGCAGCGTCCGCAGCTGCTGGCGCAGTCCCTGCTCGTCACGTCGGCCGCGCGGCTCGCGCGGTGCCCGGTCACGGCGGTACCTCTCGCCGTGGCGCCCCGCTCCGGGGCCTGCCGTTCGCTGTGCCATGCCCCGAGACCTACCTGACGCGCCGCTGATTCTCCAGTCGGGAGATCTGCGTCACCCCTGCCTGCCGCCACTGTGGACCCCGGCGGGTCCACAGTGGCGGCAGAACACAGCGCGAGGTGCGGTACCGGGTTATTCTCCCAACGCACACGATCTCCGCTTTCGGCGTCGGTCGCTTCCCCGGAACCACCCGGGGAAAGCCCAGGTGGTGAGGAGGGGAATGCAGTGCTACGCGCGAGAAGCGACCACCGGCGACGCCGGCGCCCACGCCGTCCACGAAGGACTTTCGGGCTGCTGTGCGCGCTGCTGACCGCGGCCGCGCTGACCAGCGGGGCGGCGCAGGCCGCGCCGGGTGTGCCGCGGGCCGCGCCGCTGCTGGACCCCCGCGATCCCGACGGGGCGTGGGCCGGTTACAGCGTCGAGGGCACCGGCTCGCCGCGTTCGCTGCCCGCGGGCGGGGTGGCGGGCATGGACGTCAGCGGCCACCAGGGCGACGTGGACTGGGCAAAGGCATGGGCCGACGGGGCCCGGTTCGCCTACGTCAAGGCCACCGAGGGCACCGGGTTCCGCAACAGCAGCTTCGCCCAGCAGTACGCCGGCTCGCACCAGGTCGGCATGATCCGCGGCGCCTACCACTTCGCGCTGCCCGACCGTTCCTCCGGTGCCGAGCAGGCGAACTTCTTCGTCGACAACGGCGGCGGCTGGTCGCGCGACGGGCGGACCCTGCCCGGGGCGCTCGACATCGAGTACAACCCCTACGGTGAGGCATGCTACGGGCTGGACCCGGTGGCGATGTCGCGGTGGATCGCTGATTTCAGCAACACCTACCATGCCCGGACCGGCCGGTTCCCGGTCATCTACACCACCACGAACTGGTGGAACCGCTGCACCGGGGCCAATCCGGACTTCGCGCCGAACAATCCGCTGTGGATCGCCCGTTACGGGCCGCAGCTGGGGCAGCTGCCCGCGGGGTGGGGCTTCCACACCATCTGGCAGCACAGCGACCGGGGCCCGTTGCCCGGCGGGCAGGACGTCTTCAACGGCGACCTGCAGCAGCTGCGGCGGTTCATCTCCTGACCGTCCCTCCCACGGCGATGCGGGCCGCTCCGGCGACACGGTCCCGGGGCGGCCCGCATCGTTGGCTACTGCCCGATCAGATCCTGCGGGATGGGCTGGTCGTGGGCGATCGCCTCGAACAGGCGGCTGGCCTTGTCGTGGTCCCACACGATGACCGAGCCGCCGTTGGCGGCCTTTCCGAAGCGGCCGAACGGCACGGCTGTGGTCACGCCCTGGCCGCTGCTGATGTCGCCCATCGCCAGCGCCAGCGAAGCCAGGTGCCAGATGTGGTCGCCGTCGTTGACCAAGAACGTTTTGCTCGCTCCGGTCGCCAGCGGGAACAGCCGGAACGGGTTGAGCAGCGTGGCTGGCCCGGTGGCCTTGTCGACCAGGGCGGCCAGCAGCTTGCGCTGGTTCTGCGCCCGTTCCAGGTCGCCGCCCTTGAGCGAGTAGCGGGCGCGGACGAAGCCCAGCGCGGTGGGACCGTCGAGCTCCTGGCAGCCGGCCTGTAGGTGGACGTTGGCCATGTCGTCGTTCATCGGCTCATCCAGGCAGATCTCGACCCCGCCGACGGCGTCGACCAGGTCGGCGAACCCGCCGAAACCGATCTCGGCGTAGTGGTCGATGTGCACGCCGGTGGCCTGCTCGATGGTCTGGGCCAGCAGCTGCGGGCCGCCGTAGGAGAAGGCGGCGTTGAGCTTGTCCTTGCCGTGGCCGGGGATGGCCACGTAGGAGTCGCGGGGCAGGCTGATCAGCGCGGGCTGGCCGCCGCTGCCGGGGATGTGCACCAGCATCATGCTGTCGGTGCGGCGGCCGCCGGCGTCACCGGCGGAGAGCTCCTCGCGGCGGGCCTCGTCCAGGCCCTCGCGGCTGTCGGAGCCCACCAGCAGCCAGTTCGTGCCTGAGGAGTCGGCGGCCTGGCCGGAGAAGGACAGCGCGGCGGTGCGCTGCAGCAGGCTGTCGAGGTAGAGCACCAGAGCCCCGAGCAGCACCACCAGCACGGCCAGGGTGACGCCGATGCGCCGCCCCCACCGCCTGGGCTTGCGGCGTGGCCGCGGCGGCGGTGTGTCGTGGGCCGGCGGCCGGATCCCGCGGTGCGGCGGCGGGGGCGGGGGTGGTCCGCCGCGGGGTTCGCGGGCCTGGCGGTAGTAGTCATAGCGGCCGCCTGGCTGCTGCGGCCTCGGGCTTTTCGGCGGCTGACCCGCCGACCAGTCACTCATGCACCACACCTGCGTCGGTTCCGACCGGCGCTTCCGGCGCGCGCCGGTGTTGGCGTGAAGCATCGCAGACGGGCGCCCGCGAAACAGCGACCGCTATGAAACGGTGACCCGCGATCACCCGTTTTGGCTGGTGGTGGGGGTGAGCGTCAGGTCACACGGCACCGTTGGCCAGGCGGGGGTCAGGCGATGGCGGCGAGTGCCTCGGCCCAGCGTGCCACCGCGTCGTCGACCTGCTCGGCGGTGACGATCAGCGGCGGGATCATCCGCACCACGTTGCCGTGCGGGCCGCAGGTCAGCAGCAGCAGGCCGCGTTCGGCGGCGGCCTGGTGTGCGCGGGTGGCGGTGGCGGTGTCCGGCAGCCCGTCGGGGGTGGTGAACTCGTTGCCGATCATCAGGCCCAGGCCGCGCACGTCGCCGATCACCGGGTGCTCGGCGGCGACCTTGCGCAGTCCCTCCTGCAGCCGGGCGCCCTGCTCGGCGGCGTTGTCGACGAGCTTTTCGTCGCGCACCACGTCGAGGGTGGCGATGGCCGCGGCGGCCGCGACCGCGTTGCCGCCGTAGGTGCCGCCCTGCGAGCCCGGCCACGCCGTGGCCATGAGGTCCTCGCCGGCGGCGATCGCCGACAGCGGGAAGCCGCTGGCCAGGCCCTTGGCGGTGATGAGAATGTCGGGGCGGATGGCGGCGTGGTCATGACCCCAGAACCTGCCGGTGCGCCCGACGCCGGTCTGCACCTCGTCGACGATGAGCAGGATGCCGTGCTGGTCGGCGCGTTCCCGCAGGCCGCGCAGGAACTCCGGTGGGGCCGGGATGTAGCCGCCCTCGCCGAGGACGGGTTCGACGATGATGGCCGCGGTGTCGCGGGGGGAGCTGAGGGTGACCAGCAGGTGGTCGAACTCGGCCAGGGCCCACCGCACCGCCTCGGCCTGGCTGCAGTGCTGCCGGTAGGGCTCGGGGAACGGGGTGAACACCACGCCGGGCATCAGCGGGCCGATGCCGGCGCGCACCTTGGTGCCGGAGCTGGTCAGGGCGGCCGCGCCCATGGTGCGGCCGTGGAAGCCGCCCTGGAAGGCCACGATGTTCTGCCGCCCGGTGGCCTGGCGGGCCAGCCGCACCGCGGCCTCCACCGCTTCGCTGCCGGAGTTGACGTAGAACAGCCGGTCCAGGCCCTCGGGTAGCACCTCGCCGAGCCGTTCGGTCAGCTGCAGAAGCGGCCGGTGCATCACGGTCGTGTACTGGCCGTGGATGAGGGTACCCACCTGGCGCTGGGCGGCTTCGACCACGCGCGGGTGGCAGTGGCCCGTGCTGGTGACGCCGATCCCGGCGGTGAAGTCCAGGTAGCGGCGGTCCTGCTCGTCGTAGAGGTAGACGCCTTCGCCTCGTGCGGCCAGGACCGGCGTGGCCTGCTTCAGGACCGGCGAGAGCTCAGCCATGATCAACTCCAGGTATCCAAGCGTACGAATGTAGGATTGTTGACAATCTCCGGTGACATGCAACCATCACCGGCCAACGCTGTCCACCGTGCAAGCCAGAAGGGTCCGCCGTTGCCATGACCATCTCAACCCAACAGCACCCCCGCGAGGCCACTGTCGTCGACGCCGCACCCAAACAGCTGCTCATCGGCGGCACGTGGCGGCCCGCCACGGGCGAACGCACCTTCGACGTGGAGGACCCCTCAACCGGGCGGGCGTTGTGCTCGGTGGCCGACGCCTCCCCCGAGGACGGCCTGGCGGCGCTGGCCGCCGCCGCGGACGCCCAACCCCGGTGGGCCACGCACCCACCGCGCGAACGCGGCGAGATCCTGCGCCGCGCCTTCGAGCTGATCATGCAGCGCCACGAGGACCTGGCGCTGCTGATGACCCTGGAGATGGGCAAACCGCTGACCGAGTCGCGTGCCGAGGTCACCTACGCCGCGGAGTTCTTCCGCTGGTTCTCCGAGGAAGCCGTGCGCATCGGCGGCGACTACGCGGTGGCCCCCAACGGCACCGGCCGGTTTCTGGTGATGCGCCAGCCGGTCGGCCCGGCGCTGCTGATCACCCCCTGGAACTTCCCGATGGCCATGGGCACCCGCAAGATCGGCCCGGCCATCGCCGCGGGCTGCACCTCGGTGATCAAGCCCGCCCACCAGACACCGCTGTCGATGCTGGCACTGGCCGGAATCCTGCAGGAGGCCGGGCTGCCCGACGGCGTGCTCAACGTCGTCACCTCCCACAGCGCGGGTCGGCTGATGGAGCCGATGATCCGCGACGGCCGGGCCCGCAAGCTGTCGTTCACCGGCTCCACCGCGGTCGGCCGCAAACTCATCGAGCAGTCCGCCGAGCAGGTGCTGAAGGTGTCGCTGGAACTGGGCGGCAATGCCCCGTTCGTGGTCTTCGACGACGCCGACCTCGACGCCGCGGTCGACGGCGCGATGCTGGCGAAGATGCGCAACATCGGGGAGGCGTGCACCGCGGCCAACCGGTTCTACGTGCACGCCGACGTCGTCGAGGAGTTCTCCCGCCGGCTGGCCGAGCGGATGAGCCGGTTGCGGGTGGGCCGCGGCGTCACCGACGACGTGCAGGTGGGGCCACTGATCGACGACACGCAACTGGGCAAGGTCACCGACCTGGTCGACGACGCCGTGCGGCTCGGCGCCGAGATCGTCACCGGCGGCTCCCCGCGCGACGGCGAGGGCTACTTCTACCAGCCCACGGTGCTCACCGGGGTGCCACTGGCCGCGCGGCTGAGCCGGGAGGAGATCTTCGGACCGGTCGCGCCGATCACCGCGTTCACCGACGAGCAGGCCGTCATCGCCCAGGCCAACAACACCGAGTACGGCCTGGTCAGCTACCTCTACACCCGCGATGTGCAGCGCGCCCTGCGGGTCGCCGAGGCGCTGGAGAGCGGCATGGTGGGCCTCAACCAGGGCATCGTGTCCAACCCGGCGGCGCCGTTCGGCGGGGTCAAGCACTCCGGTCTGGGCCGCGAGGGCGGCAAGCTGGGCATCGAGGAGTTCCTGGAAACCAAGTACGTCGCCGTGGGCGGCCTGTGACCGCGATCCGATCCCCGACTGCGGGGTGCCTTCAGCCGAGGTTGGCGAAGGCACCCCGCAGTCGTTCCCGCTGCCTGGGTGCCTTCAGCTGGTCATGGAGCCGTTGAGGCGGTTCAGGGCGTCGTTCATGTGGGCTTGCAGGCGTTGCAGCAGCAGCTGCTCGTCACCGGCCTCGATCGCGTCCACCAGCCCCTTGTGCTCGTCGACGAGCGCCTGCACGTCCGCGTGGTACTTGTCCTGCAGCGCCGTCAGGCACATCCGCTTCTCCACCAGCAGCGTCTGCGCCATGCGCTGCAGCCGCGGGCTGCCGGAGACCCGCACCAGGGTCTCGTGGAACTCCTGGTCGGCGTCGGCCAGCTCGATCGGATCGCCCTTGCCTGCCGCGGCCACCATCCGGCTCTGTGCCGCGGTCAGCTCCGCCACCGCCTCCACCCGGTGGTGACGCACGATCTGCTCGCACGCGGCGCGTTCCACCGCCAGCCGCGCCAGGTAGATGTCGCGGACGTCGTCGGCGTCCAGGGTCATCACGAACAACCCGCGGTGCGGTTCGCTGCGCAGCAACCCCTCGGCGACCAGCCGCTGCATCGCCTCGCGCAGCGGTCCGCGGCTGACCCCGAGCCGGGCGGCCAGCTCGGCCTCCCCGAGCTGACTGCCCGGCGGCAGCGAACCGTACATGATCGCCGCACGCAGCTGGTCAGCCACGATCGCCGCGGTCGACTTGCGCTGCACCGGCTCCAGTTCACCGGGCTGCTGGTTCTGCTCGTCGGTCCCGAGCACCTGACACCATCTCCTCATCCCGGGGAGTGCTCGCGCTCCCCTGCTGTTGCCGTGCGGAACAGCGTTCCCACTCCGTCGTGCGGCCGGTGATCACCGGCCAGCCGCAGCGCCTCCCAGGCGCTGACCTGGTTGGCGGTGAGCACGGGTTTGCCGAGCCGGTCCTCCAGATCCTCCAGCCACGCCGCGGTGTGCAGCGCGGTGTCCGGCATCAGCAGCGCATCGGCCCGGTCGTCGTCGTTGGCCGCGGCGAAGGCCAGCACCTCCTCGCGCTGCAGGCGCCCCACCTCGGCGGCGGTGATGATGCCCCGGCTGGATTGCCGCACCACCTCCAGGTCGGCGGCCTTGAGGAACTCCACGAATTTCGCGGCCACGTCGGCCGGGTAGGTCGCGGCCACCGCCACCCGGTGCACCCCGAGGGCGGCCGCGGCGTGCACGAACGCCCACGACGTGCTGGAGGTCGGCAGGCCGGTGACCGCCTGCAGCCTCTCCACCTGCTCGCGCGCGCCCTGCCAGCCGAAGATGAAGCTGCCACTGGTGCACGCCCAGATCACCGACTGCACGCGGTGCTGCCCCAGCAGCTGGCGGGCGCCGTCGGCGAGCACCTCCTCGGAGCCGATGTCCAGCAGCGCGTCGACCCGGTGGGCGTCCTCGCGCATCAGCGTGTGCACCAGCGGCAGCCGCACGCCATCACCGAGCAGCCGCTCGAGGGCCGGGTAGTCGTCTTCGGCGCTGTGGCCGGGGTAGAGAATGCCTGCGGTGTGCGGCACCGGAGAACTCCCTTCTTTGCTCGATGTTGGGTGTGCACCACCACCGCACACGGCGTCACCGCCAACACTGACCATATGGCCAACACCGAAACGACCGGTCGATTGTTGACAATGTTACCGTAACGGTCGCGGGGGTCTGGTTGGTGCTGGGTGGGATCGTCATGCGGCCGGCGCGTCGACGACCTGCATCAACCGCTGTTCCGGGGCCACCGCCTGCAGCCCCATCACGCGGAGCGCCGCCCAGATGGTGACCTGGTTGGCCGTCAGCACCGGCTTGCCCAGCTCCTTCTCCAGCGGCCCGATGATGTCGTAGGTGGGCAGGTTCGTGCAGCTGATGAACATCGCCTCGGCCTCCGGCCGGTCCGCCGAGCGCACGATGTCGACCACCTGCCGGTAGCTGACCTTCCAGATCTGGCCCAGCAGCCCCAGCCCCACGCTGGTGACCACCTCGACCCCGTGCTCGTCGAGAAAGCCCTGCAGCCGCTCGGTCATGGCCGCCACGTACGGTGTGGCGATCGCGATGCGGCCCACGCCCAGTGTCCGCAACGCCTGCACCAGCGCACCCGAGGTCGTCACCGCCGCGGGTGCCCCCGCCTGCACCATCACCTCCACCAGCGCACGCTCACCGGTCGCGCCGTTGACGAAGCTGCCGGAGGTGCAGGCGTAGGCCACCACCTCCGGTTCGGGTACCAGCAGGTCGCGTGTCGCACCGTGCACCGCTGCCTCGTCGGAGACCAGGTGGGCCTGCTCGACGGTTACCGGCACCGGCACGAACGCCGTGCGCGTCAGATACAGCGACACCTCCGGCGGAGTCCACCGCCACAGCTCGCGGTCCAACGCCAGGTCAAACGGAGCGATCACCCCCACGCCGCGCTGCGGGTTTGGGCCCGATACCGCCCCGAGGAAGTCAGGCGGCATGGTCTCCCCCGTCAGCCCTCGTGGCGTTCGTAGCGGAGGGTCTCGCCGACGCTGCCGGACCGCCAGACGTCGTTGCCCGCCTCGGCCATCCGGTCCAGCCCCTCCACGATGGTGGCGTAGACGTTGCCCGGCACCCAGCCCACGTCGCCGTTGAGCAGCAGGTTGTTGCGGCCGTAGAAGAGGGCCAGGTCGATCACACCGGGCAGCTGGTGGATGTTCTTCTCCTCCTTGAACGCGCGGTCGAGCATGCCGCCGTCGAAGGAGAAGTACACGACGTCACCGGGGATCGGGGTGACCGTCGGGTTCTCCTGGCCGGGCTCGTCCACCGCGAACCGCGGCACCATCGTGTAGATCTCGTTGCGCGCGTACTTCGCGTGGTGCACCGGCCCGACCAGCGGCAGCGCCTGCCACACCGCCTCGCAGGTCCGCGGCGCGTCCTTGTCCAGCAGCTCGGCCACGCACGACACGCCGCGCTTTTCCAGCGTGATCGACAGGTACCTGGGCATCGTGATCTTTTCCGTTCGCAAGGAGTGGGGAAAGCTGGTTGATCTCCTCCGGTCCTGGCGCCAGGGCCAGGAGTCACCTCGTCCGCCGAGGGTACCCGTGGATTGTTGACAATCCTACGAACGGTTTCTAGCGTGTCAATGCCCCCTGCTAAGTACGTTTTCCCCGCCAGGCTGGGGGAAACACACTTTTAACCGGCACGCCGACCGATCACCGTTGCCCGGCCCCGCGCCCCCACCGCCCCTAAGGTCAGGCCCATGATCAACCGCACGCCCACCGTTGTCGCCCTGCATGGCGGCACTGCGCCGGAGCCGGTGACCCGCATCGGGGATCACGCCAACCTGCGCCTGGCCACCGCCGAGGAGCTGCCCACCGCGTTGCCCGGCGCTGAGGTGCTGTTCGTCTGGGACTTCCGCACCGACGCCATCGCCGCGGCCTGGCCGCACGCCGACGCGCTGCGCTGGATCCACACCGCCAGCGCCGGGGTCGACCGGCTGCTGTTTCCCGCCCTGGTCGACTCCCCCGTCGTGCTCACCAACTCCCGCGGCGTGTTCGACCGGCCCATGGCCGAATACGTCCTGGGCATCGTGCTGGCCTTCGCCAAGGATCTGCACACCACGCTGCGGCTGCAGGACCGCAGGCAGTGGCGCCACCGGGAAACCGAACGCATCGAGGGCACAAGCGTCCTGGTGGTGGGCACCGGCCCCATCGGCCGCGCCATCGCCCGCCAGCTCACCGCCGCCGGGATGCGTGTCTGCGGCGCCGGCCGCGTCGCCCGCAGCGGCGACCCCGACTTCGGCGACGTGCACGCCTCCAGCGACCTTGCCCACGTCATCGGCGCCTTCGACTACGTCGTGCTCGCCGCCCCGCTCACCGAACAGACCAAGGGCCTGATCAATGCCGACGTGCTGGCCCGCTGCCGCCCGAACGCCCGGCTGATCAACGTCGGCCGCGGTGAACTGGTCGTGGAAGCCGACCTGGTCGCCGCGCTGCGTGCCGGGCACCTGGCCGGCGCGGCGCTGGACGTTTTCCCAGCCGAACCGCTGCCCGAGTCCTCACCACTGTGGGAGTTGCCCGGTGTGCTGGTCTCCCCGCACATGTCCGGTGACACCGTCGGCTGGATCGACGAACTCGTCGATGTGTTCCTGACCAACCTGCGCGCCTACATCAGCGGCGCCGAGCTGCGCAACGTCGTCGACAAACACCGGGGATACGTCAGCGGAACGGAGCACTGAATGCCAGCCGAACGCACCGCCGCCGATCTCACCGCCACCGAGCTGCTCGACGCCTACGCCCGCGGCGAGCTGTCCCCGGTGGAGGCCACCGAGGCGACCCTGCGGCGCATCACCGAGGCCGACCCCGCCCTCAACGCGTTCTGTCTCATCGACGCCGACCGGGCGCTGCGGCAGGCCCGCCAGTCCGAACAACGCTGGCACCGCGGCCAGCCCGCCGGGCGGCTGGACGGCGTGCCGGTCTCGATCAAGGACATCTTCCTCACCGCCGGCTGGCCGACCCTGCGCGGCTCCCGCACCATCAACCCCCACCAGCAGTGGAGTGTCGACGCTCCCGCCGTGGCTCGCCTGCGTGAGCACAACGCCGTGTTCGTCGGCAAGACCACCACCCCGGAGCTGGCCTGGAAAGGTGTCACCGACAGTCCGCTGCACGGCATCACCCGCAACCCCTGGGACACCGCGCGCACCGCGGGCGGTTCCAGTGGCGGCGCGGCAGCGGCGCTCGCCGCGGGCATGGCCCCGCTGGCGATCGGCACCGACGGCGGCGGATCGGTGCGTATCCCCGCGGCCTTCTGCGGCATCGTCGCGCTCAAACCCACCTACGGCCGTATCCCGCACTTTCCGGCCAGCCCCTACGGCACCCTCGCTCACGCCGGGCCGATGACCACCACCGTCACCGACACCGCGCTGCTGCTGGACGTGCTGTGCGAACCGGACGTGCGTGACTGGTCGGCGCTACAACCACCGGCGGCGTCGTTCTGCGAGGGTCTGGACTCCGGTGTGCGCGGCCTGCGCATCGCCGTCAGTGTCGATCTCGGTTTCGGCATCCCCGTTGACCCGGAGGTGGCCGCTGCCGTCACCGCCGCCGCGGAGGTCTTCGAATCGCTCGGTGCGGTCGTGGAACACGCCGATCCCGGTTTCGCCGACCCGGTCGAGGACTTCCACGTGCTGTGGTTCGCCGGCGCCGCGAAGTCCACCGAGCACCTCACCGCCGGCCAGCGTGCACAACTCGACCCCGGCCTGCGTGAGATCTGCGAGCAGGGCCTGACCTACTCCGCCCAGGACTATCTGGAGGCCACCAACACCCGCATGCTGCTTGGTCAGCGCATGGGCGCCTTCCACCAGACCCACGATGTGTTGCTGACCGCCACGGTGCCCATCCCCGCGTTCGAAGCCGGCCGCGAGGTGCCCGCCGGGTCAGCGCACCCGCGGTGGACGAGCTGGACCCCGTTGACCTATCCATTCAACATGACCCAGCAACCCGCCGCCAGCGTCCCGTGTGGACACACCAGTGCGGGCTTGCCGATCGGCCTGCAGATCGTGGGCCCGCGCCACGCCGACGCTTTGGTCCTGCGCGCCGCCCGCGCCTACGAACAGGCCCGGCCCTGGCCCCGCACCCACCACCCCGCCGCGTGACGCTCTGCGACTGCTGGACGCTGGCGGGCGTCGTGGCGGGTGGCCTGCGGTGCCGGGTGTGGCCAGGCACCCGGCGTGCGGGGTTACTGCTGGTCCCACGCGGTCATCACGTGCTTGATGCGGCTGTACTCCTCCAGGCCGTAGCGCCCGAAGTCCCGCGCCGACGCCGAGTGCTTGAAACCGCTGTGTGGCATCTCCGCCGCCAGCGGGTGATGGGTGTTGATCCACACCGTGCCCGCCTGCAATCGCCGCGACATCCGCATCGCCCGCGCGTGGTCCCGGGTCCACACGCTGGCCACCAGCCCATAGCGGACTCCGTTGGCCAGCTCCACCGCCTCGTCCTCGCTGCCGAAGCGCTGCACCGTCACCACCGGCCCCAGCACCTCGTTCTGCACCAGCTCGTCCTCCTGCGACACCCCCGCGACCACCGTCGCCTCGTGGAAGTACCCGCGTTCGCCTTTGCGTTGCCCGCCGGCCACGATCTGCGCGTGCTCGGGCAACCGCTCCAGGTGGGCCTGCACGATCTCCAACTGTCCCTGGCTGTTCAACGGCCCGAACGCCGCGTCCGGGTCCTGCGGCGGGCCTGGTCGCATCGCCACCGCCCACTCGGCCAGCGCCGCCACGACCTCGTCGAACACGCCCGGCCCCGCCAGCACCCGGCTGGCCGCCGTGCAGCTCTGTCCTGCGTTGCCGAACGCCGCCGCCGCGATCCGCCGCGCCGCCCGCGGCACGTCGGCGTCGTCGAACACCACCGCCGGTGCCTTGCCCCCCAACTGCAGGTGCACCCGCTTGAGGTCGGCCGCCGCTGACCCGGCCACCTCCATCCCGGAGCGCACGGTCCCGGTGATCGAGAACATCCCCGGCACCTCGTGTGCCACCATCGCGCGCCCGCTGTCGCGGTCCCCGCAGATCAGGTTCAACACTCCCGCCGGCAGGAACTCCCCGGCGATCTCCACCAGCAACGCCGTGCTCACCGGGGTCGTCTCGGCCGGTTTGAGCACCACCGCGTTGCCCGCCGCCAGCGCCGGGGCGACCTTCGCCGCCGCCAGGAGCAGCGGATGTGTCCATGACGTCACCTGCGCGCACACCCCGATCGGTTCCCGCCGCGAGAACGACGTGTGCCCCTGCTGGTACTCGCCGCCGGCCCCGTCCTCCTGCACCCGCGCGGCTCCGGCGTAGAACCGGATCAGATCTACCGCCATCGGCAGCTCGTCGTCGCGCACCACCGACCATGGCTTGCCCGTGTTGCGGCACTCGGCGGCCACCAGCTCCTCGGCTCGCTGCTCGACCGCGTCGGCGACGTCGAGCAGCACCCGCTGCCGTTGCCGCGGCGTGGTCTGCGACCACGTCTCAAACGCTGAGGAGGCCACCTCCATCGCGGCGTCGACGTCCATCCACCGCGTCAGCGGCGAGGTCCCGTACTGCTCACCGGTGCTCGGGTCCACCAGCGGCAGGGTCTCCCCGGCCAGGGTGCCGGTGCGTTCGCCGCCGACGAAGTTGTGCAGTTGCAGCGCCGTGGTCACCGAGAACCTCCCTCGCTGGGCCGGCCGCCGGCCGGTCGGGTGCCGCCTTGCGTCAGTCGACCCTATCCCGACCGGCCCGGCGGTGACGGCGGCTGGCCGGGCGAGCTCACCGCTGCCGTAGCCGCCACTGGGCCAGCACGCCCGCCACCAGCAGCATCAGAACCGGCGCGAACGCCCACCGGTAGGCCAGCGCCGCGGGCAGAAACGCGACCGCCTGCAGCACCCCACCGACCAGCAGCTGGATCAGCACCGCCGCGGTGAACCCGCCCATGTTCACCACGCCCGAGGCGGTCCCGGAGCGGTGCTCGGCGTTGGCCAGCCGTGCCGCGTCGAAGGCCAGCATCGCGCCCCCGCCGCCGGCGCCGATGACGACCAGCGCCACCACCAGCACCGGTGTTGGCAGCATCCCTGGCCAGCCGACCAGCAGCGCCCACACCGCCACCACAGCCGCCGACAGACCCAGCGTGTAGCGATCGCGCCGCAGCGGCCGCCCGGCCACGTACTGCCCGGCAAACCACGATCCGGCGATGAAGCCCACCACGCTGACCAGCAGCAGCGAACCGACCTCGGTCGTGCCGCGGCCCTGCGCGGCGGTCAGCCACGGCCCGCCCCACAACGTGGTCATCGCCAGGAACTGCGCCATCAGCACGAAGTGCACCCAGAAGGCGTGCCGGGTGCCGCGCTGGGCGGTCACGTGGCGCAGCGTGCGGCCGATCGGCTCGCGCGGCTGCGCGGCGGGTTCGGCCGGCTCGGCCCGGTCGCGGATCACCACCGCGGCCAGGACCGCCAGCGCCCCGGTCAGCACCGCCGCGCCCACGAACGTCGGGACCCATCCAAGCCCGTGCAGGGCGAGGCCGAGCGGCAGTGTGGAAGCGACTTGGCCGAGCCCGCCGGCGAGCCCGGTGATCGCCGCGACCCGGCCGTAGCGGTGCGGCGGGAACCAGTGCGCGGCCAGCCGCAGCACGTTGGTGAACATGAAGGCGTCGCCGAAGCCGATGAGCATCCGCCCGGCGATGCCGCCGAGGATCGAGCCGCTGAGCGCGAACACCGCCGAGCCCGCCGCCAGTGCCGCCATGCCGCCGGTGATCACCTTGCGGGGGCCCAGCCGGTCGGCCAGCAGCCCCGAGGGCACCTGCAGCGCCAGGTAGACGCCCAGTTGCAGCGCGGAGAACAGCGACAGCACCGCCGGCCCGGCACCGAAGCGCTGGATCGCCTCGGGTGCGGCCACGCCGAGGCCGGCGCGGTGGAACATCGCGGTGCAGTAGCAGAGGGCGCCGACGCCCCAGATCAGCCACGCCATGCGGTGTCGCCGATCCGGTCGCGCGTCGGTCAACACCGTCGCGGACACGTTCTTCAGACCCCTCCCACACAATCTTGTATCTATCTTAGATACAAGATGGGTGGAAGTACGATGCCCTCGTGTCGAGCGCAACACCACGCCCAACCGCGTCCCCCGCCACACCCGCCGCCGACCGCGCCTACCAGTACGTCAAAGCCGGCCTGCTGGACGGCCGATACCCCGACGGCGACCTGCTGTCCGAAGGCGAGGTGGCCAGCGCGCTGCAGATGTCACGAACCCCGGTGCGGGAAGCCTTCCTCCGGCTGCAGACCGAGGGGTTCCTGCGGCTGTACCCGAAACGAGGCGCGCTCGTCGTCCCCGTCACACCGACCGAGGCGCGGGCGGTGGTCGAGGCCCGCCTGGCCCTGGAGACCTTCGCCATCGACAAACTGGCCGCGCAGGGCGCCGAGGTGATGACCGCCGTCGGCACCGAACTGGCCGCGCACCCGGCCTGCGACGCCACCGGCCTCAGCGACGCCGACATGCACGAGGCAGACCGCGCCTTCCACGCCACCCTCGTCGCCGCCGCGGGCAACCCGGTGGTGGCCGACCTCTACAACGCCCTGCGCGACAAGCAGATGCGCATCACCGCCACCGCCCGCACCCACGCCGCCCGGCCCCGCATCACCCACCAGCACACCCAGCTCGCCCAAGCGATCCGCGACGGCGACGCCGAGCTGGCCAAGACGCGGCTGCGCGAACACCTCCTCGGCACGGTCCGCGCCCTCGGCGTGGCCGGGGGCCCCTACCTCGACCCCGCGGCCGGAACCTGAGCCCCCAACGCCGGCCAGGGGGTGGTGACTCATCGTCAGCACCCCCTGGCCGCGACAGTGCCTACTCGGGCCGGTCGGGCCTTGGTGGTTCAGCCAGCGACGCCGGGTTCATCCCGACGTTCGGGCCCGGAACCTCCTTGCGAGCCACCGCCTCGGCGGCCCGCACCGCCTCGGCGACCTCCGGCGTGGTCGAGGTGTCGAACCAGGACCTGACCGACTCCTCCTCATCCTCCGGCGCGGCGGCCGGCGGCTCCTCCTGCGGCGGCTCGTAACGGAACACACCGTCCTCGCCGGGCTCGCCGAGCATCCGCGCGAAGCCCTCCAGCGCCTTGCCGAAGTCGCTGGGCACCACCCACACCTTGTTCGCGTCGCCCTGCGCCATCTGCGGCAGCGTCTGCAGGTACTGGTAGGCCAACAGCTCCGGGGTCGGCCTGGCGCGCTTGACCGCGGCGAAGACCTTCTCGATCGCCTTGGCCTGGCCCTGCGCCTGCAGATAGCGGCTGGCCCGCTCGCCCTGCGCCCGAAGGATGCTGGACTGCCGGTCGGCCTCCGCGGCGAGGATGGCCGCCTGCTTCTGCCCTTCCGCGGCCAGGATCGCGGCCTGCTTCTGCCCCTCGGCGGTCTTGATCGCCGACTCCCGCTGCCCCTCGGCGTTGAGGATCATCGCGCGCTTCTCCCGGTCGGCGCGCATCTGCTTCTCCATCGAGTCCTGAATGGACGGCGGCGGGTCGATGGCCTTCAGCTCCACCCGCGCCACGCGGATGCCCCACCGCCCGGTCTCCTGGTCCAGCACCCCACGCAGCTGGGTGTTGATCGCGTCGCGGGAGGTCAGCGTCTCCTCCAGGCTCATCGCGCCCACCACGTTGCGCAGGGTCGTGGTGGTCAGCTGCTCCACCGCGACGATGTAGTTGGAGATCTCATACACCGCCGACCGGGAGTCGGTGACCTGGAAATACACCACGGTGTCGATGGACACCGTCAGGTTGTCCTGGGTGATCACCGGCTGCGGCGGGAACGACACCACCTGCTCACGCAGATCGATACGGGCCCGCACCCGGTCCAGAAACGGCACCAGGAAGTTCAGGCCCGGCTCGGCCACCGTGCGGAACCTGCCGAGGCGCTCGATCACCGCCGACTGCGCCTGCGGCACCACCAGCACCGATTTCACCGCCACAACCAGCACCAGCAGCACCACCACCGCCAGCACGACCAGTTCGGGAATGCCCACGTCCCTCTCCTTACGGCTCGGCCCACACGACGGCCGTGGCACCCGAGATCTCCATCACGGTGACCGTCCGGCCGGCCTCGATCACTTGCGTTTCGTCGAACGCCCGCGCCGACCACAACGCACCGTCGATACGCACCCGACCACCGTGCGCGTCCACAGTGGCTTCCACGCGGGCATGCTTGCCGACCAGGGCGTCGACATTGGTCTTCAGTTCACGCTGCACGTGCATCCGGCGCTTCAGCGCAGGGCGCGCCAGGAAGATCAGCCCCAGCCCCAACACGGCGAACACCACCGCGTCCACCCCCAGCGGCACACCCAGCGCCGAGGCCCCGGCGGCACCCAACGCGGCGGCGCCGAGCATCGCCAGCACGAAGTCACCGGAAAGCACCTCAGCGGCGATCAGCACCACCCCGGCGACCAGCCACAGCAGCGCGGGAGTCATGGCTCCTATTGTGGCCCACCCAGCGCCACCACGAGCGCGGATCCACCAGGCGTGATCATCGCGTGACGTCGGCGGTGACGAAGTCGATGAGCTGCTCGACCGCACCCAGCAGCGGCGCCTCGATGTCACGGAACCCCGACACCGCCGACAGCACCCGGCGCCACCCGTCAGCGGGCTCGCCCCAGCCGAGCCGCTCGCACACCCCCTGCTTCCAGTCGCTGCCGCGCGGCACCTGCGGCCAGGCGTCGATGCCCAGCACCCGCGGCTTGACCGCCTGCCAGACATCCACGTAGGGATGCCCACTGACCTGCACGTGCGGGTCGTTGATGCGCTCGACGATGCGGGACTCCTTGCTGCCGGGCACCAGGTGATCCACCAGCACCCCGATCCGCCGGCCCGGCCCGGGCCGGAACTCAGCGAGCATGCCCGGCAGGTCGTCGAGCCCGTGCAGCGGTTCGACCACCACACCCTCCACCCGCAGATCGTGGCCCCAGATCCGCTCGACGAGCTCGGCGTCGTGCAGACCCTCCACCCAGATACGGCTGCCGCGGGCAGTGCGGGCCCGCAGCCCCTCGGTGCGCACCGACCCCGACGCCGACCGGCGCGGCGCCGCCGGCGCGCACCGAGGGGCCGGCACCAGCGTCGCGGGCCTGCCCTCGAAAAGAAACGCCGCCGGGCGCAGCGGGAACAGCCGCCGCCTACCATGCCGGTCCTCCAACACCACCGACCCAGACTCCACCCGCACCACCGCACCGCAGAACCCGCTGGCCGCATCCTCGACCACCAACCCCGGCTCCGCCGGAATCTCCGGCGCCGTGCGCCGCCGCGGGCCCGCCAGGATGTCCTTGCCGTAGTTGACCGAACGCACGAGGCGTCACGGTAATCCGATCAGGGCCCCGGGTGGTCGCGGCACGCCGCGCCACACAGATCACAGTCACGCGCCCCCGCACGACGCAGCGGCGGACGCGTCCGTACCCTCTGCGACGTGCCTTGCCCAAGCGCCACGATGGTTGTATGGACGTCCGCCTGGCTGCACGGTGCGGCCGCGTCGGACGATGTGCTTGACGCCCTCCAACCCTGGGCCGAATCGCAGGAAGTGCGTGCCGCCGACGACGACCTGGCCACGCGACTGGACCTGCCGGGCCCGCAGGACCCCCCGGCCGGCCCGGCGCTGCTGCTGGCCGCCCTGCGCAAGGCCGGGGCCGCCGACGGGCGGCTGGTGCTGCCGGTCCCCGGCGACGCCCGCGGGCTCGGTGGGAGGAGTCCCTTCGCGAAGCTGGCGATGCGTGTCGGCGAGGCGATCGTGCTGCCCGACGCGCAGCTGGGCCTGGTGCCGCAGCGGGCCGCCGAGGGCGTGCTGCGCTGGACCGCCTTCGACACCGGGGAGCTGCCCCCGGCCGAGCACCTGCCGATCGGCGAGGCCGAGCACGGGATGGCCTCGACGATGCGGGAGGCCGCCAGCGCGCTGATCGACCTCGGAGTCGCCAAGCACCGGCCCGGCGTCCGCGAGGAGATCGCCCGCACCGTCGCCTCGCGCCCGACTCCGCCGTGGCCCCAGAACGTGCCGCAGCGCGCGCTGCGCGTCCTGCAGCGCTCCACCGAGGTGGAGGCCATCCTGTGGGTGGCCACCGAGGACTCCCCGGGTGGCGCGCTGTCGGCCTCGGCGATCCGCGCCCGCACCGAGGCGCTGCGCCCGCTGTTCGACGCGGTGCGGGCGGCGCGGCAGGCCGCGGTGGCCGAGATGGTGCGCGTTTTGGCCGACCGCGCCGGCAAACACTGAACCGGGTCGGTGGCTCGCGCCGCGGGGCGGACGCCGCCCGCCTGACGCCCGACCACGCGAACCACCCACACCCTGAATCACCCGATCGGGGTAGGAGGGCGCCTCGCCATGATTCCTGGCGACGGCTCCCTCCCACCCCCGGCACAAACCACCCGGGTCGGGGGATCAGCAGCAGCCCGGGGCGCACGGCTCCCCGTTGAGCGTGCAGCCCGCGGCCAGCATCGGGGACAGCTTGCGCGGCCTGATCTCGTCGATGTGCTCGGCGACCAGCTCCACCACCAGCTTCGCAAACCGCGGATCCGGCCCCACCGTGGCCGCGCGGACAAAACCCATGCCAAGTTCGGCCGCCTTGTCCCTGGCCTCGTTGTCCAGGTCCCAGATCACCTCAAGATGATCAGAGACAAACCCGATCGGGCTGATCACCACCGCCGGCACGCCCCGACCATGCAGATCCGCCAGGTGATCACAGACATCCGGCTCCAGCCACGGCACCTGCGGCGGCCCCGACCGGGACTGCCACACCACGTCGTAGCCGTCCACCCCGACCGCCTCGGCAACCAGCCGGGCCGCTTCGGCGACCTGCCGCGAATACCACTGCCCCCGCCCGTCGGGCCCCTCCAGCGCGTCGGCCTTCAGCGGAATCGAGTGCGCGGTGAACACCAACCGAGCCCGCTCCCGCTGCCCCGGCTCCAGCTCGGCGAACGCCTCACGCACGGCATCAGCGGTGGCCTCCACGAACAGCGGGTGGTCGAAGAACTGCCGCAACTTCACCAGCTCCGGCGCGCGTTCCCCCACGGCCGCGCGGGCCCGCGCGATGTCCTCGTGATACTGCTTGCAGCCCGAGTAGCCGCCCCACGCCGACGTGGCGAACACCAACGCCCGCCGCACCCCGTCGTCGGCCATCTGCGCGACGGTGTCCTCGATCATCGGATGCCAGTTGCGGTTGCCGAAGTACACCGGCAGTTTCCGGCCCTGCGCGGCCAGCTCCGCCTCCACAGCAGCGATGATGTCGCGGTTGAGCCGATTGATCGGCGACACCCCGCCGAAGTGCAGGTAGTGCTCGGCGACCTCGTCCAGGCGTTCCGGCGGCACGCCCCTGCCTCTGGTGACGTTCTCCAGAAACGGTCGGACGTCCTGCGGCCCCTCCGGACCGCCGAAGGACAGCAACAGCAACGCATCAAAGCTCACGCCACCATGATGGCGCTGCACGGCCGGTCGCCCGCACCCGGGGCCACGCGCGACCGGCCCACATCACATCAGATACCCAGCGCGTGCACGCCGCCGTCCACCATGATCATCGAACCGGTCGTCTTGGGCAGCCAGTCCGACAACACCGCGCACACCGACCTGGCCACCGGCTCCGGATCGTTGACATCCCAACCCAGCGGCGCCCGCTTGTCCCAGCCCGCCTCCAGATCAGCGAAACCCGGGATCGACTTGGCAGCCATCGTCCGCACCGGACCAGCCGACACCAGGTTGACCCGGATACCCTTCGGCCCCAGCTCCCGCGCCAGGTAACGCGAGGTCGACTCCAGCGCCGCCTTCGCCACACCCATCCAGTCGTAGGCCGGCCACGCCACCCGCGCGTCAAAGTCCATGCCGACGATCGAGGCACCCGCCCCCAGCAGCGGCAGCGTCGCGGTGGTCAGCGACTTCAGCGAGTACGCCGAGATCTCCAACGCGGTGGCCACGTCCTGCCACGGCGCGGCCAGGAAATCCCCACCCAGACACGACTGCGGAGCGAACCCGATCGAGTGCAGCACACCGTCGAGCCCGTCGACGTGCTCACGCACCCGATCAGCCAGGCTGTCCAGATGCTCGGCGTTGGTCACGTCCAACTCCAGCACCGGCGCGGGCTTGGGCAGCCGCCCGGCGATCCGCCGCACCAGGCTCAACCGGCCGAACCCGGTCAGCACCACCTCGGCCCCCTGCTCCTGAGCCACCCTCGCCGCGTGAAACGCGATCGAGGCGTCCGTGATCACGCCGGTGACCAGAATCCGCTTGCCTTCGAGCAATCCGCTCACGTTGTGCTTCCTCCGCTGTGCTCTCGCAGGCGTCACCGAGCCCGCGCCGACCCACGGGGGTCGGAAACCGTCCAGGATGTCCGTCCGAAACAGACAGACTCAGTGGCCCATCCCAAGCCCACCGTCGACCGGGATCACCGCACCGGTGACATAACCAGCGGCGTCCGAGGCCAGCCACTGCACGGCAGCAGCGATCTCCTCAGCCGCGGCGAACCGCGCCAGCGGGACCTGGCCCAGGATCTCCTTCTTACGCTCCTCAGGCAGCGCGTCAGTCATGTCGGTGGTGACAAAACCAGGAGCAACCACATTGGCCGTGATACCGCGCGACCCCAGCTCCCGCGCAATGGAGCGCGCCAACCCCACCAACCCGGCCTTGCTCGCCGCGTAGTTGGCCTGCCCGGCACCACCGGACAACCCAACCACCGACGAAATGAAGATCATCCGGCCACGCCGGTTGCGCAACATGCTGCTCGCCGCACGCTTGGCCACCCGGTAGGACCCGGCCAGATTCGCGTCGATCACCCGACCGAACTGCTCCTCACCCATCCGCAGCAACAGCCCGTCATCAGTGATCCCCGCGTTGGCCACCAACACCTCCACCCGACCGTGCGCGGCCTCGACCTCGTCGAAAGCGGCCGCCACCTGCTCGGGATCGGTGACGTCACACCGCACGCCGAACAACCCCTCCGGCGCACCCGATCCGCGGTGCGTGACCGCGACCTTGTCCCCTGCGGCCTGGAACGCCTTCGCGATGGCCAAACCGATGCCGCGGTTGCCGCCGGTCACCAGTACGGACCGTGCCACTGTGGATCTCCCCTCGACAAACTGCCGTTGCCATGATTCGGTTCAGCCGCGACATTATCCGCTGACGATCGCCGACCGCTCGTCGCCTCCATACAGAAATCAGCGCACCATGTCGTGGTTCACCTACAGCCGCCCAGACAGGCACACTGCGCACAGGGACCCCGCACCACCTCGGGAGACGCCTTGACGGCCACCACACCCGCAGACCTCGCCGCCGAACTCCGCGCCGCGGTGTCCGGCCCCGCCCGCTTCGACCCCGGCACCCGCGCCCTGTACTCCACCGACGCCTCCAACTACCGGCAGGTCCCGCTGGGCGTGGTGTTCCCACGCTCCGAAGACGACGTGGCCGCCACAGTAGCCATCGCACGCCACCACGGTGTGCCCATCACCCCCCGCGGCGCGGGCACCAGCATCGCCGGCAACGCCTGCGGCCCCGGCATCGTCCTGGACTGCGCCCGGCACCTCAACCGCATCCTCGACATCGACCCGCACCACCGCCTCGCCCGGGTACAGCCCGGCGTGGTCCTGGACTCACTGCGCTCCGCCGCAGCCCGACACGGCCTGACCTTCGGACCCGACCCATCCACACACAGCCGCTGCACCCTCGGCGGCATGATCGGCAACAACGCCTGCGGCCCCCACTCGGTCGCCTGGGGCAAAACCGTCGACAACATCCACTCCCTCGACGTGCTGCTCGCCGACGGCACCCGACTGCTCCTTGGCCCCACCTCCCCGGCCGAACTAACCCAGCTGTGCACCCGCAGCGACCGGACCGGGCGGCTCTACCAGGAACTACGATCCCTGCGCGACGACACCGCCGAACTCATCCGCAGCACCTTCCCCACCCTGACCCGCCGGGTATCCGGCTACAACCTCGACCAACTGCTACCGGACAACAACGTCAACGTGGCCCGCGCCCTGGTTGGCAGCGAAGGCAGCTGCGCAGCCGTACTGGGCGCGACCGTCGAACTCCTCCCCTCCCCACCCGCCCGAGCCCTGACCGTGCTCGGCTTCCCAGACACCTACGCCGCCGCCGACGAAGTACCCCGGCTGCGCGGCCTGGCGGCGCTGGCGATCGAAGGACTCAGCACCGAACTCGTCGACGTCGTCCGCCAACACAACCCCCACTCCCCCGCACTGCCGCTGCTCCCCGACGGCCGCAGCTGGCTGCTGGTGGAAACCGGCGGCCACGACCAGGGCGCGGCCCAAACAGCAGCGCAACGCATCATCCGCGCCATCGGCGAACGCGCCCACACCGCACTGCACACCGACCCCGCCCAAATGGCCGCCCTGTGGAAAATCCGCGAGGAGGGATCCGGCTACTCCACCCGCATGGCCGGCTCGGAACGCTGGTCCGGCTGGGAGGACGCCGCCGTCCCACCCGAACGCCTCGGCACCTACCTGCGCGAGTTCGACGCCCTGCTGACCCGCTTCGGCCGCCGAGGCGTCACCTACGGCCACTACGGCGACGGCTGCATCCACGTCCGCATCGACTTCGACCTGCACTCCACCACCGGAGCCGACCAGTACCGCCGATTCCTCGAAGAAGCCGCCGACCTCGTCGTCCGCCACGACGGCTCCCTCTCCGGCGAACACGGCGACGGCCACGCCCGCTCAGCACTGCTGCCCCGCATGTACCCACCAGAGGTGATCCGCGCCTTCGAACGCTTCAAGGCCGCCTTCGACCCCGAAAACCTGTTCAACCCCGGCCACATCGTCCGGCCACACCCGGTCGACACCGACCTGCGGCTGCTGGTCGCCCCACCACTGCCCACCCGCACCACCCTGGCACTACACGCCGACGGCGGCGACCTCGCCGCAGCCACCCGCCGCTGCGTCGGCATGGGCAAGTGCCTGAACACCACAGGCGGGGTGATGTGCCCAAGCTACCGGGCCACCAAGGAAGAACAGCACTCCACCCGCGGAAGAGCACACCTGCTGTACGAAATGCTCGCCGGCCAGCTGATCACCGACGGCTGGCGCTCACGCGAGGTACGCGACGCCCTGGACCTGTGCCTGTCCTGCAAGGGCTGCAAGTCCGACTGCCCTGTCGACGTCGACATGGCCACCTACAAAGCCGAGTTCCTGCACCAGCACTACCGCCACCGCCCCCGCCCGGCCGCCCACTACTCGATGGGCTTCCTGCCACTGGGGCTGGCCGCCACCCCGCCCAGGCTGGCCAACCGGATCCTGTCCGGCCCACTGGCTCCACTGCTCAAGCGACTCGGCGGCATCGACGCCCGCCGCACGATCCCGCGACTCGCACCCCAGTCACTACAGGCGTGGTGGTCAACACGCCCCCGCGCCACAGCGGCCACCGCCGAACCCGTACTGCTGTTCCCCGACACCTTCACCAACCACTTCGACCCGCACATCGGCCGCGACGCCGTCGCCGTCCTCGAAACACTCGGCCACCCCGTGCACATCCCACGCCACCGCCTGTGCTGCGGCCTCACCTGGTACTCCACCGGCCAACTCAACACCGCCCGGACCGTGCTGCGCCGCACCGCCCGCCTCCTGCAGCCCCTACTCACCCCCGGCATCCCCCTGGTGAGCCTGGAACCCAGCTGCACCGCCTTCCTCCGCAACGACGCCCTCGAACTCGCCCCGCACGACACCAACGTCGCCACCCTCGCACAAGCCACCCGCACCTTCGCCGAGCACATCGAACCCTCCCACGCCCGCTGGGAACGCCCCACCACCAGCGAGCAGGCACTGGTCCAGATCCACTGCCACCAGTACGCCGAACTCGGCTTCACCGCCGACCGCACCGCCCTGACCGCCACCGGCGTCCACGCCCAGGTCCTCGACGCAGGCTGCTGCGGCCTGGCCGGCAACTTCGGCTTCGAACGCGGCCACCACGACATCTCCCTCACCTGCGCCGAACAAGCCCTGCTCCCCGCCGTGCGCGCCGCCCCACCCAGCACCGACGTCGTCGCCGACGGCTTCAGCTGCCGCACACAACTGCGCCAGACCACCGACGTCGAACCCCTCCACCTGGCCACCCTCGTCGCCCGCGCCATGGACGTCAGCGGCAGCTGACCCCGGGAATGCGACACCGGCCGCACGGCGTTCCCCGAGGACAGCCGTCCACTCCAGAAGGGAAACGGCCCATGCCAACCGTCGAGCTGACCACCGACAACTTCGACGACGTCATCTCCGGCAACGACTTCGTGATCATCGACTTCTGGGCCGACTGGTGCGACCCGTGCACGATGTTCGCGCCGGTCTTCGAGCGCAGCTCACAGCACCACGACGACATCGTCTTCGCCAAGGTCGACACCGAGGCCCAGCCGGAACTGGCCGGCGCCTTCGACGTCCGCTCCATCCCCACCCTGGCGATCGTGCGCGACAACGTGCTGGTCTTCCAGCAACCGGGCGCCCTACCCGAACCCGTCTTCGAAGACCTCATCCGCCAGGCCCGCGAACTCGACATGGACGAGGTCCGCAAGAACGCCGAGTAAACGGCGCCCGGCTTCCACCCACCTGGCACGCAGGCCGCCCACACCCGAACGCGGCGGCCCACCCCCACGCGCTACGGCAACCGACGACCCGCCAACACCGACACACCGCACGCGATGATCGCGGCGAACGTACCCAACACCAACCACGGCTTACTGGCGTCAGTGTGCTTGGTCTCGTACCCGATCTGCTCACCCAACGTGTCATAAACCTCACGCAGCTGCTCGGCGCTGGCCGCCTTGTGGAACTCACCGCCAGACAACCGCGCGATCTCCTGCATCGCCTCGTCGTCGACCTCGACCAGCTCCTGCTCACCGTCGATCTCGATACTGCCGTGCTTGGTACCGAAGGAGATCGTGGAGATCGGGATCCCCGCCTGCTTGGCCTCCCGCGCCTTGGTGTAGGCACCACGAGGCGCATCCAACTCACGCGGGATCGTCTGCCCACCGTCGGCCATCAGCACAATCCGCGCGGGCGGCGCCCCCGCCGGACCCCCGACCATCTTGCCGAAGGAGTCGATCGCCTGCATCGCGGCATTGATCCCGTCACCGGTCGCCGTGGCCTCCGCCAACTTCAGGCTGTCGATGGCCTGCTTGACACTGACCCGGTCAGTCGTCGGCATCACCAACACCGTCGCGGTGCCCGCAAACGACACCAACCCAAGATTGATACCCGGCGTGAGCTTGTCGGCGAACTCCTTCGCCGCCACCTTCGCCGCCTCCAACCGGTTCGGCTCCACATCGGTGGCCTTCATCGACAGCGACACGTCAATGGTCAACATCACCGTCGCCCGGTTACGCGGAATCCGCTGCTCCGCGGTCGGCCCCGCCAGCGCCACCGTCAACAGGACCAACGCCACACCCAGCAGCGCCGGCGGCACGTGCTTCCACCAACCCTGCCGCGCCGAAGCCACCCGGTCCAGCACCTCCAGATTGCTGAACCGCAGCGTGTCGCGCCGCCGCCGCCGCAACGCCCACACATACCCGGCGACCAGCGCCGCAACCACCACAAGCAGCAGGAACCACCACGGCGCGGTGAATCCCGACAGGCTCAACATCAGGCAGCTCCTCCGGACCAACCACGCTTGCGAGCCACCACGAACCGCACCACGTCGGCGATCCAGTCCGAATCCGTCCGCAACACCAGATGCCCACAGCCCGCACGCCGCAGCAGGCCCGCCACCTGCTCCCGGTGCGCCGCCGCCGCGGCGGCGAACTCCTTACGCAACACCGCAGACGTATGCACCTCGCGCTGCTCACCGGACTCCGGGTCCGACAACAACACCGTGCCCACGTCCGGCAGTTCCAGATCCCGCGGATCCACCACCTCAATGGCCAGCAGCGAATGCCGCGCCCCCAGCCCACGCAGCGCGCGGTCCCAATCGGTGGGCCCAAGGAAATCGGAGATCACCACCACCAGACCACGCCGCCGCGGCGGCCGGCGCAGCGACTCCAGCAACGTCGCCAGATCACCACGGGTGCCTTCCGCCGCCCGCGGCGTCTGGGCCACCTTCTTCAGCAGCGCCCGCGCGTGGGCGGCGCCACCACGCGCCGGCAGCCGCACCGGACCGGTGCCGTTGTCCACCACCGCACCGATACGGTTCCCGCCACCGCTGGTCAAAAACATCACCGCAGCCAGCGCCGCGACCGCCAGCTCCCGCTTCTCGCACGCCGCGGACCCGAAATCCAGACTCGGCGACAAATCCATCGCCACCCAGGTCTCCAGCTCCCGATCAGCCACGGTCTGCCGGATGTGCGGCTCGGCCATGCGGGCGGTGACCGCCCAGTCCATCCGCCGCACGTCGTCACCAGGCTGGTAGATCCGGGCCTCACCAGGTTCGGTACCCGGGCCCGGCACCAGACCGAGATGATTGCCCTGTAGCAGACCGTCAAGCCGACCGCGCACGCTCAGCTCAAGCGACCGCAGGGCCGCCTCCAACCGCCCGTTGTCCAACACGGGCGGGGCCCAGGACGGACGATCGTCAGACACCGACCCGCCCCTCACTGGTGCGGCGCGGGCCCGAGCGGCGGCTGGCCGTAGCCGCCGCCGGGACCGACCGGCACCGGCGGCGGACCGCCCTGCGGCCGGGCCGAGACCTGCGGCAACGGCACCGTCTGCAGCACCCGGTTGACGATGTGCTCGACCGGAATACCGTCGGCCAACGCGTCGTAGGACAGCACCAGGCGATGCCGCAGCACGTCCGGCACCACATCCACCACGTCCTGCGGGAGCACGTAGTCGCGGCCGCGCACCAGCGCCAGCGCCCGCGCGGCGGCGACGATGCCCAGGCTGGCGCGCGGGGACGCGCCGTAGGACACCCAGCCGGCGATGTCGGACAGCCCGTGGTCGTTGGGCATCCGGGTGGCCACCACCAGCCGCACCACGTAGTCCACCAGGGCGTGGTGCACGAACACCTGCGAAGCCACGTTCTGCAACCGGATCAGCTCGTCCGGGGTGAGCACCGGGTTCGGCTCCGGCGCGGCGACGCCCATCCGGTAGATGATCTCCCGCTCCTCCTCCGCCGAGGGGTACTCGACGGGCAGCTTGAACAGGAACCGGTCGCGCTGGGCCTCCGGCAGCGGGTAGACGCCCTCGTTCTCGATCGGGTTCTGGGTGGCCAGCACCAGGAACGGCGCGGGCATCGGGAAGCTCTCCCCGCCGATGGAGACGTGCCGCTCGGCCATCACCTCCAGCAGCGCCGACTGCACCTTCGCCGGAGCGCGGTTGATCTCGTCGGCGAGCACGAAGTTGGCCAGCACCGGGCCCAGCTCCACGTCGAAGCGCTCGCTGCCCTGCCGGTAGATCCGGGTACCGAGGATGTCGGCGGGCACCAGGTCGGGGGTGAACTGCAGACGGGAGAAGGAGCCGCCGACCACCCGCGCGAACGTCTCCACCGCCAGGGTCTTGGCCACGCCGGGCACGCCCTCCAACAGGATGTGGCCCTTGGCCAACAGACCGGTGAGCATCCGCTCGACAAGCCGATCCTGCCCGACGATGACCCGCTTGACCTCGAAGACGGTGCGCTCCAGCAGCTGCGCGTCGCGCGCCGGTGTGGTCATCTGCTCCGCTGGACGCGCCGCCGCGGCCCCGGCACCCCCGCTCTCACCGTTGCCCGCTTCGGTCACTTCTCCCAGCCTCCTGTCCCTGGCCCGCCCCGGGCGTCGTCGATGCGGCAGATCAGCCGCCCAAGATCCTGTCACGCTGCGAGCACACGCTCGCGAGGGGGCAACGCCCCGCATCCCACCCAACAGCACCCCCGGTATGACCTCTGTGAAGAACGCTCTATCCCTTCCTCAGCTGTTCCCTGCGCGCGTTGCCTGAGGGTCAATTTCGGTCGACACTGAAATAATCGAGACAACAGAACTGTTTCGAATGTGCCCAGGGCGCAGTTGCATGACGGTGGGCGGTCATCGGAGCACGGAATCCCCCGCCCTGTGCGCCGCCGGGGCCTCGCCACGCTGGTCGCGGCATTCCCCACCGCGGACGAGGCGTCGCAGGCACCCGATGTGTTCTCCGCCCGGCCTCTCACCTTCGCGCGTGCTGCCCCCCACGGACCGCTTGGACCTCCACGCTCGTCTATTCGACCTGCTGCGCGGCTTCTCCTCGGTTCGCACTGCGGTCAGTGAGTTTCAGTCAACACTGAAGTTATCGATCGCGATAAATACCAAGGCGACAACTGCGGGTCGGGGTGCCCTGACAGCGATCAGCCCTTCGGAGTGCGGGCGCGGTGGAGGTCCTCCGGTGTGTCCACATCGGACGCCTCCTCCCCCGCCGCCGGGACCAGCACCGGGTCCAGCCGGGCGAACACCGAGCGGATCGAACGGTCGCGGGCCTCCCCCGGCATGGCGGCGCGGAGGGACGACACGCGCCAGAGCCCCACCAGCCACTGCGGTTCGCCGTTGCGGTCGACCAGAACCGCCCCCGCGGCCCCCGGGTTCGCGCGCAGGGCGCCGCGGAGGCGCGTAAGCGTTCCCGGTGTCAGATGCGGATGATCGCCCGCGAGGACCGCCACCAGCGCCGTCTCCGCAGGCAGCGCGGCCAGCCCGGCCTGCACGCCCGCCAGCGGGCCGCTGCCCGGCGGGTCCTCCCTCGTCCATAGGACGGGTTCGGCCGTCGCACGGCGCGGGCCGACCACCACCACCGGTCCGGCACCCGCCACCGCGTCGATCGTCCGGTCCAGCAGCGTCCGCCCCGACACCGGCAGCAGGACCTTGTCCACCCCGCCGAGTCGACGCGCCCGTCCACCAGCCAGCACCACCGCCGCGAACTTCACCACACCGCAATGCTTCCAGCCACCACGGCCGGCCCACCAACCGGCCACCGACTCCACCGCACAACCGCGCCCTGATCCGCTGGAAGCCTCGTTCGGGCAGCGTCAGAACATGCGGACGGCGTATGGGGCGATGCCGCTGTACCGCACCGGTGCAACCCGGACCCGGGAGCCCGAGTAGGGCGCCTCCACCATCCTGCCGTCGCCCAGGTACAGGGCCACGTGGTGAACGCGCCCGCCGCGCTGCCAGAACAGCATGTCGCCGCGGCGGATCTGCGACAGTGGCACCTGGCGACCCGCCTGGTACTGGTATCCGCTGTAGTGGTCCAGCGGTATCCCCGCGCCGGCGAACGCGTAGATCATCAGGCCCGAGCAGTCGAAACCGACCTTGCGGAAGTCGCCGAAGGCGTCGGCCACTCCCCCGTCACGGATGCCGCGGGTGGGGCCGAACGCGTTGCCACCGCCCCACGCGTACTGCACGCCCAGCTGCGACAGTGCTCGCGCGATGACCACCTCGACCGACCGGCCGGTGGGCGCCGCGGCCTGCTCCTCGCGCTGCCTGGCCGCCTGCCAGTCCTCGTACCGGTCGCGCTGCGCTTCCAGCCCGGCGACGCGTGAGCGGGCCTCGGCGAGCTGCGCCTCAACGACCGCCTTGTCGGCTTCCAGCCGCCGGGCCTGCTCGGCCTGGGCAGCCTGCGCCGCGACCGCCTCGCGCTCGGCGGCTTCGGCCGCGACGCGGGCACGGTCGGCCTCCAGCCGCCGGGCCTCGGCCTCCTGCAGCGCCGCGCGGGCCAGCGAATCCTTGTTGACCTTCTCGACGCGGGCGCGTTCCAGGTCCTCGAGGACGTTGAGCTGCGAGTCGCTGATCGCGTCGAGGAACACCGCCCGGTCGAGCATCTCCTGCGGGTTCTTCGCGCCGATGAACGCGGTGACCGAGCCGAGGCGACTGCCCTGCCGGTAGCTGCTGGCCGCGAAGTTGTCCAGCCGGCTGCGCTGCTGCTCGACCTGCCGGGCCGCGGCGTCGGCGTCGGCACGGGCGGCGTCGGCGGCCCGCCGGGCGTCGGCGTGGGCGCGTGCGGCGCGCTGGAAGTCAACCCGGGCCTTGTTCGCGTCCTCCATCTTCAGCTCGACCTGGGTCTGCAGGTCGAGCAGCCGGGATTCGGCCTGAGCCAGTCGGTTGGCCAGCTCGCCGACCTGGCCCGCCGCCTGCTGCACGGCGGCGCGCCCAGCGTGCAGCTCGGCGTCGCTGGGGTTGGGCGGGGGCGGCGGCACGGCGGCGCCGACACCTGGCAGGGCGGCACCGACTGCGGCGAGCAGGGCGAGCGCGGTCATCCTGCGCACGGATGCGGCACGCGACACAACCGTCACCTCCCATTGGCGGCCGAAGATTAGGCCGAATGGAGTCACACGACGGTTGGAAACTCTGCCACTCTGGTCCCTTTTGCACCACTTGACACCAGTGGAGCACGCACAACATCGACCACAAGTGTCACTTCAGTCCCAGGTGCTGGGGTCACCCCAGGTGCGCAGCGGTGGAGCGGATTCGTTCAGTGGGACCGCCACCAGCTCCGGCAGCACCTCGACCAGCGGCCCGCGCAGCACCGCCGCGGCCACCTCGTCGTACGGCGTGGGCTCGGCGTTGCAGATGACCAGCTCGGCGCCCGCGCGCACGGCCAGCTCGGCAAGCCCGGCTGCCGGGTGCACCGTCAGGGACGTCCCCGCCGCCAGGAACAGGTCGCAGTCCAGGGCCGCGCGCTGCGCCCGGCGGAGCACCTCGGCGTCCAGCGCCTGCCCGAAGGAGATGGTGGCCGACTTCAGGATCCCGCCGCACTCCAGGCAGGACGGGTCGGGCTCGCCGTCGGCGACCCGCCGCAGCGCCGAGCGCATGGAGGTGACGGCACCGCAGCTCAGGCACACGACCTTGAACATCGTGCCGTGCAGCTCCAGCACCCTGTCCCGGTCCAGCCCGGCGCGCTGGTGCAGTTCGTCGATGTTCTGCGTCAGCAGGGCTCCGAGCCGCCCCGCGCGGTCGAGGTCGACGAAGGCCCGGTGCGCCGCGTTCGGTTCGGCGTGCCAGGCTGGGTGCTCGGCGCGGCTGCGCCACGCCAGCTCGCGCACCTGCGGGTCAAAGACGTAGCTGTCGATGTCGCTGAGCCGCTGCGCGGCCGGATTGCGGGTCCACACGCCGTTGGGGCCGCGGAAGTCGGGGATGCCCGACGCCGTGGACACCCCGGCCCCGGTCAGCGCGGTGATCCGGCGGGCCGCGGCGAACAGTTCCCGGGCGCGCTGCCGCTCCACCGCTGCGTCGCGGGCACCCGTACCTTTTTGCCTCACCCCTCCACGGTGCCACGCGCCCCGCGGCGGGTGTGTCGTCGGGCACCCCACAGGGCCGCTCACAGCGCCCGGACCTGGGCGTGTGAAGGCGGCTTTGCATCGCGGTAACGCTGGACGACACGCCGCGAAACACCCGGTTCCTAACTTCGGAGCAACCGACGAGAGGAGCCGTGTTGACCGCGAGAGCCTTGGCCAGAGGCCGCTGGATCGAGGGCTGGAACCCCGAGGACGAGGAGTTCTGGGAAGCCTCCGGCAAGCGCGTGGCCCGGCGCAACCTGATCTTCTCGATCCTGTCCGAGCACATCGGGTTCTCGGTGTGGAGCATCTGGTCGGTGCTGGTGCTGTTCCTGTCGCCGGCGATCGGTCTGGGCTTCACCGCGGCCGAGAAGTTCCTGCTGGTCATCACGCCGAACCTGGTCGGGGCGGTGCTGCGGCTGCCCTACGCCGCCGCGGTGACCCGTTTCGGCGGCCGCAACTGGACCATCGTCAGCACGGCGATCCTGTTGGTGCCGGCCGTGCTGGCGTTCCACTTCGTGCAGCAGCCGGGCACGCCGCTGTGGGTGTTCATGCTGATCGGCGCGGCCGCCGGCGTCGGGGGCGGCAACTTCGCCTCGTCGATGACCAACATCACCACGTTCTTTCCGCAGCGCCACCAGGGCTGGGCGCTGGGCCTGAACGCGGGCGGTGGCAACATCGGGGTGGCCACCATCCAGGTCGTCGGCCTGCTGGTGATCGCCCTCGCCGGCAACACCCACCCGTCCTACGTGGCGGCGATCTACCTGCCGCTGATCGTGGTCGCCACGCTGTGCGCGGCGCTGTTCATGGACAACGTGGACGCGGTCAGAGCCCGGCCGGGAGCGCTGCGCGAGGCCGCGGCGAACAAGCACACCTGGTGGATCTCCTTCCTCTACATCGGCACCTTCGGCTCGTTCATCGGCTACAGCTTCGCGTTTGGCCTGGTGCTGCAGACCGAGTTCAACTTCACCCCGCTGCAGGCCGCGAGCTGGACGTTCCTCGGCCCGCTGATGGGTTCGGTGGCCCGGCCGGTCGGCGGCTGGCTCAGCGACCGGTTGGGCGGCGCGCAGGTGACGCTGTGGAACTTCGTCGGTATGGCGCTGGGCACCGGGGCGCTGCTGGTCGCGTCCTCGCTGGGGTCGTTCGGGCTCTACGTCGCGGCGTTCATCGTCCTGTTCGTGCTCACCGGCATCGGCAACGGCTCGACCTACAAGATGATCCCGGCGGTCTTCGCCAAGGAGGCCGAGGACGACGTGACCAACGGCGGCGAGGCCATCGCGGCGTTCGCCCGGGCCCGGCGGATGTCCGGGGCGGTCATCGGCATCGCCGGGGCGATCGGCGCCCTCGGCGGGGTCGGCATCAACCTCGCCTTCCGCTCCTCCTACAGCGGGGAGGCCGCCAGTGGGAACGCCGCGCTGGCCACCTTCCTCGTCTACTACGCGCTCTGCGTGGTCGTGACCTGGGCGGTGTACCTACGCGGTGCGCGGAAGCAGGACCCGGAGGCGCCGGTGCGGGCGCAGCAGGCCAGGGCGGAGGCCAGCCGTGCCTGAACTGCGGACGGTCGCCACCCACTGCCCCTACTGCGCCCTGCAGTGCGGCACCCGGTTGACCCGGGAGCGCCGCGGGGTGTCGGTGCGGCCGACGGACTTTCCGGTGAACCAGGGCGGGCTGTGCCAGAAGGGCTGGACGGCGCCGGCGCTACTGGACGTCGACGACCGCCTGCGGCACCCGCTGGTGCGGCGCGACGGCACGCTCACCCCGGTCGACTGGGACACCGCCCTGGACACCGTCGCCCGGGGTGTCGACCGGATCCGCGCCGAGCACGGCGCCGACGCGGTCGGTGTGTTCGGCGGCGGCGGGTTGACCAACGAGAAGGCATACCTGCTCGGCAAGTTCGCGCGACTTGCCCTGGGCACCAGCCAGATCGACTACAACGGCCGGTTCTGCATGTCCTCGGCCGCCGCGGCCGGGACCGCCGCCTTCGGCGTGGACCGGGGGCTGCCGTTCCCGGTCACCGATCTCGGCGGCGCGGACGCGGTGCTGCTCGCCGGGGCGAACCCCGCCGAGACGATGCCCCCGCTGATGCAGCATCTGAGCCAGGCGCAGCTGGTGGTCATCGACCCCCGGTGCAGCGCGACCGCCGAGCGCGCCGCGCTGCACCTGCAGCCCGCGCCGGGCACGGACCTGGCGCTCGCGCTCGGGTTGCTGCACGTCGCCGTCGTCGACGGCTGGGCCGACATGGACTACGTGCGGTCGCGGACCACCGGCTTCGACGCCGCGTGGCAGCGGGCGACGGCCTGGTGGCCCGAGCGCGTCGAGCGGGTCACCGGAGTACCGGTGACCGCGCAGCGGCAGACGGTGCGCATGCTCGCCGAGGCGGGCAGCGCATACGTGCTCACCGGTCGCGGGGTCGAGCAGCACAGCAAGGGCGTCGACACGGTCTCGGGCTTCATCAACCTGGCGCTGGCACTGGGCCTGCCGGGCCGCGAGGGTCGCGGCTACGGCTGCCTGACCGGGCAGGGCAACGGGCAGGGCGGCCGGGAGCACGGGCAGAAGGCCGACCAGCTGCCCGGCTACCGGATGATCACTGACCCGGCGGCCCGCGAGCACGTGGCCCAGGTGTGGGGCGTGTCGCCGGAGACGCTGCCGGGCCCGGGCCGCAGCGCCTACGAGCTGCTCGACGCGCTGGGCACCGACAACGGGCCGCGGGCGCTGCTGGTCTTCGGGTCCAACCCGGTGGTCTCGGCCCCCAACACCGACCACGTGGTGCGGCGGCTGTCGGCGCTGGACCTGCTGGTGGTCGCCGACTTCGTGCCGTCGGAGACCACGCAGCTGGCCGACGTGGTGCTCCCGGTGACGCAGTGGGCCGAGGAAGAGGGCACCATGACCAACCTCGAGGGCCGCGTCCTGCGGCGCCGCCGGTTGCAGGTGCCGCCGGGCCACGCGCGCAGCGACCTGGAGGTACTGCACGGGCTGGCGGTGCGCCTCGGCGAACCCGGGCACCGCTACCCCACCTCGCCGCGCGAGGTGTTCGAGGAGCTGCGCCGCGCCTCGGCCGGAGGCAAGGCCGACTACTCCGGGATCACCTACGAGCGCCTCGACGCCGGGGAGGCCCTGCACTGGCCGTGCCCGGACCCGGAGCACCCCGGCACGCCGCGGTTGTTCCTGGACGGGTTCGCGCATCCCGACGGCCTGGCCCGCTTCGCGCCGGTGGAGCACCGGGACGCGGCCGAGACGCCGCAGGAGGCGTTCCCGCTGACCGCGACCACCGGGCGGGTGCTGGCGCAGTACCAGTCCGGGGCGCAGACCCGGCGGGTGGCCGAGCTCAACGAGGCGGCACCGGCCGGGTTCGTGGAGATCCACCCGGACACCGCCGACCGCGCGGGCCTGGCCGACGGGGCGCTGGCGCGGGTCAGCTCGCCGCGCGGCACCGCCGTGGTGCGGGTACGGCTGGTGCCGACGATGCGCACCGACACGGTGTTCCTGCCGTTCCACTTCCCCGGCGAGGCCCGGGCGAACCTGCTCACCAACGACGTGCTGGACCCGCGCAGCCGGATGCCGGAGTTCAAGGTCAGCGCGGTCCGGATCGAACCCGCCGGGGAGGCTGCATGAGTAACACCCGCCGCCCTGCTCGTGGCGGCCGACCGGGTGCGGCTGCCCCGCAGAGGCACAGCGGAGGCCGCATGGGCACCACTGTGCTCCGACCGGCGGGTGCGGGCCGGATCGTGGTGGTCGGCAACGGGCCCGCCGCGCACCGGCTCGTCGAGCGGCTGCGCGCGCACGGGCACACCGGGTCCATCACCGTGCTGGGCCGCGAGGAGCAGCCCGCCTACAACCGGGTGCTGCTGGGGGCGGTGCTGGACCGCACGCTGAGCCCCGAGACCGTGGCGCTGCCCGACGTGGACGCCGAGGTGCGGCTGCGGGTCACCGCCACCGAGATCGACCGGCGCCGCCGGGTCGTACGCACCGACACCGGCACCGAGCACGAGTACGACGTGCTGGTGCTGGCGACCGGGGCGCGCCCGACGCTGCCGGAGATCACCGGGTTACGCGCCGAGCACCTGCAGCCGCTGCGCACGCTGGCCGACTGCCGCCGGTTCGACGACGTGGCCGGGCCGCTGGCGGTGCTGGGCGGCGGGATCCTCGGCGTCGAGGCCGCCCGGGCGCTGCTGGCGCGCGGGCACCGGGTCACCTTGGTGCACCCGAAGCCCTACCCGATGGACCGGCAGGTGGACCCGGCCGGCGGGCGGCTGCTGGCCGAGCGGCTCGGCAAGCTCGGCGTCGAGCTGCGGCTGGGACGCCGCGCGACCGCCTACCGGCCCGGGCGTCTGATCCTGGACAACAGTGACGTGGTCCCGGCAGAGCTGGTCGTGGCCTGCACCGGGGTGGTGCCCGAGACCGGGCTGGCGGTGCGGGCCGGGCTGCCGGTGCGGCGCGGCGTCGTCGTCGACGACCAGCTGCGCACCGCCGACCCGCGCATCCACGCCATCGGCGACTGCGCCGAGCACAACGGCGACACCCCGGGGCTGATCGCCTCGGCGTGGGACCAGGCCGACGTCCTCGCCGCCGTGCTCACCGGCGAGGACGTGCGCTACCGCGGCACCCGCACCGTCACCCGGCTCAAGGCCCGCGGCATCGACCTGGTCTCGATCGGCTCGGTCGACGGGCTGGACAGCGCCGAGGCCGAGGTGGTGACGCTGTCGGACCCGGCGCGGGGCCGCTACGCGAAGCTGGCGCTGCGCGAGGAGCGGATCATCGGCGCGGTGCTGTTCGGCCTCCCGGAGGCCATCGCCTCGGTCAGCCAGCTTCACGACCGCGACCTGCCGGTGCCCGCGGACCGGTTGGCGCTGCTGCTGGGCACCCCGGCCGCAATGCCGGGCGCGCCCGCCGAACTGCCCGACGACGCGGTGATCTGCCGCTGCAACAACGTCACCAAGAAGGCCCTCACCGCCGCCTGGCAGGGCGGAGCCCGCTCCGTGCCGGAGCTGGCCGGGGCCACCCGAGCGACCACCGGCTGCGGGGGGTGCGTCGACGACGTCGGCCGCATCTGCGCGGCCCTGGCCAACCGCACTGATCACGAAAGGGAGGGCGCGGCATGACCCGCACGCTCGTCGTCGTCGGACACGGCATGGTCGGACACCGCCTCGTGGAGGCGCTCCGGGAGCGCGACGAGGCCGGCGCCTGGCGGATCACCGTGCTGGCCGAGGAAAACCGGCCCGCCTACGACCGGGTGGCGCTGTCGTCCTACCTGGACGGTAAGAGCGCCGAGGACCTCAGCCTGACCAGCCACGAACTGCTCGACGACCCGCTGGTGGACCTGCGGCTGGGCACCGCCGTCACCGGTGTCGACCCCGCCGCACGCACGGTGTCCACATCGGACGGTTTGGTGCTGTCCTACGACGCGCTGGTGCTGGCCACCGGGTCGCGGCCGTTCGTGCCGCCGGTGCCCGGTCACGACCTCGACGGCTGCTTCGTCTACCGCACCATCGAGGACCTCGACGCGATCCGCGACGCGGCGAAAGAGAGCCGTCCCGGGGTGGTCATCGGCGGTGGTCTGCTCGGGTTGGAGGCGGCCAACGCCCTGCGGCTGCTGGGGATGCAGGCGCACGTCGTGGAGATGGCGCCCCGGTTGATGCCGCTACAGGTCGACGAGGGCGGCGGCCAGGTGCTCGGCCGCCTGGTCGAGGACCTGGGGCTGGTGGTGCACTGTGGTGCGGCCACGCAGTCCATCAACGGCGAAGGCGCGGTCCGCAGCGTCACCCTCGCCGACGGCACGGTGATCGAGACCGATCTGGTGGTGTTCTCCGCCGGCGTCCGGCCGCGCGACGAGCTGGCGGAGCTGGCCGGGCTGGCGCGCGGGGAGCGGGGCGGATTCCTGGTCGACGAGCGCTGCCGCACCAGCCAGGAGCACATCTGGGCGATCGGCGAGTGCGCCGCGGTGGACGGCCGCTGCTACGGCCTGGTCGCGCCCGGCTACAGCATGGCCGAGGGCGTCGCCGAGCAGCTGCTGGAGCTCGGCGAGGGCACCTTCCCCGGCGCGGATCTGTCCACCAAACTCAAGCTGCTGGGCGTGGACGTGGCCAGCTTCGGCGACGCCCACGGGCAGACCGACGGCGCGCTGGAGGTCGTCTACGCCAACAACGCCGCGGGCACCTACGCCAAGCTGGTGCTCAGCGACGACGCACGGGTGCTGCTCGGCGGTGTGCTGGTCGGCGATGCCAGCGCGTACTCGGTGCTGCGGCCGCTGGTCGGCCGGGAGCTGCCCGCCCCGCCCGAGCAGCTGCTGTTGCCGGCCGGTTCGGGTGTGGACACCGGGGCGCTGCCCGCTGACGCCACGGTGTGCTCCTGCAACAACGTGACCAAGCAGGACATCACCACCGCGATCACCGAGCATGGCCTGACCGACGTGCCCGGCATCAAGGCGTGCACCCGGGCCGGGACGAGCTGCGGTTCCTGTGTGCCGATGCTGAAGAACCTGCTCGGCGAGTGCGGGGTGAGCACCTCCAAGGCGTTGTGCGAGCACTTCCCGCAGTCCCGCGCCGAACTGTTCGAGATCGTGCAGGCCACCGGCATCGGCTCGTTCTCCGAGCTGATCGGCAGGTACGGCTCCGGGCGCGGGTGCGACATCTGCAAGCCCGCGGTGGCCTCCATCCTGGCCAGCCTGGGCCACGGGCACATCCTCGACGGCGAGCAGGCCGCGCTGCAGGACACCAACGACCGCTACCTGGCCAACATGCAGCGCAACGGCACCTACTCGGTGGTGCCGCGGGTGCCCGGCGGGGAGATCACCCCGGACAAGCTCATCGTGCTCGGTGAGGTGGCCAAGGAGTTCGGCCTCTACACCAAGATCACCGGCGGGCAGCGCATCGACCTGTTCGGCGCGCGGGTGGAGCAGCTGCCGGCGATCTGGCGGCGGCTGGTCGACGCCGGGTTCGAATCCGGCCACGCCTACGGCAAGGCGCTGCGCACCGTGAAGTCCTGCGTGGGCAACGACTGGTGCCGCTACGGGGTGCAGGACTCGGTGAGCATGGCCATCCGGCTGGAGCTGCGCTACCGCGGGCTGCGGGCGCCGCACAAGATCAAGGCCGGGGTGTCCGGGTGCGCCCGCGAGTGCGCGGAGGCGCGCGGCAAGGACTTCGGCGTGATCGCCACCGACAAGGGCTGGAACCTCTACGTCGGTGGCAACGGGGGCTTCACCCCGCGGCACGCCGAGCTGCTGGCCGCCGACCTCGACGACGAGCAGCTGATCAGGCTGATCGACCGGTTCCTGATGTTCTACGTGCGCACCGCCGACCGGTTGCAGCGCACCGCCGCGTGGATCGAGGCGATGGAGGGCGGGCTCGACCACCTGCGCGAGGTCATCGTCGAGGACTCGCTGGGCATCGCCGAGGAGTTGGAGGCCGCCATGCAGCGGCACGTCGACAGCTACCGCGACGAGTGGGCCGGGGTGCTCGGGGATCCCGCCAAGCTGGCCCGCTTCGTGTCGTTCGTCAACGCTCCCGAGGCACCGGATCCGACGATCAGCTTCGTGCAGGAGCGCGGCCAGATCCGGCCGGGCCCGGTGTCGCTGCCCATGCCCACCGTTGGAGTCCAGGAGGTGCACGCGTGAACTGGGAACAGATCTGCGAATTCGACCTGCTGCAGCCGGAGTACGGCGTCCCCGCCCTGGTGGGCGAGCACGCCGTGGCGCTGTTTCGCACCCGCGACGACGAGCTGTTCGCGGTGAGCAACATCGACCCGTTCTTCGGGGCCGGGGTGATCAGCCGCGGCATCGTCGGCGACCGCGCCGGTGAGCCGACGGTGGCCTCGCCGCTGCTCAAGCAGGTGTTCTCGCTGCGCACCGGGAAGTGCCTGGATGATCCCGGCGCACGGTTGCCCACCTACCGGGTACGGCGGCGCGACAACGTGGTGGAGGTCGCCGTCCCTTGACCGAAGAACTCGCTGGTTACACGGTCGCGGTGACCGCGGCGCGACGGGCCGACGAGCTCGCCACCCTGCTGGAACGGCGCGGCGCGCGCGTGGTGCACGGCCCGGCCCTGCGGATCCTGCCGCTGGCCGACGACACCGAGCTGCGCCGCGCCAGCGAGGAGTGCGTCTCCAGTCCGCCGGACGCGGTGGTGGCCACCACCGGCATCGGGTTCCGCGGCTGGATCGAGGCGGCCGAGGGCTGGGGTCTGGGCCGCGACCTGCTCGACGCGTTGCGCGGCGCGCAGCTGCTGGCCCGCGGCCCCAAGGCCCGCGGCGCGGTGCGGGCGGCCGGGTTGCCCGACCCGTGGTCGCCCGCCTCCGAGTCCTCGGCGGAGCTGCTGGAGCACCTGCTCGAACAGCCGCTGGACGGCGTCCGGATCGCGGTGCAGTTGCACGGCCAGCCGCTGCCGGACTTCGTCGAGGCGTTGCACTGCGCGGGTGCGAAGGTCATCGAGATTCCGGTCTACCGGTGGACCGCGCCCGCCGATCCCTCCGGGCTGGAGAACGTGATCGCGGCGGTGTGCGCCGCCGAGGTCGACGCGGTGACCTTCACCAGCGCCCCGGCGGCGGCCAGCATGTTGGCGCTGGCCGCCGAGCTGCGCTGCCGGGAGGAGCTGATCAGGGCGCTGCGCGGCCCGGTGCTGGCCGCCTGCGTCGGGCCGGTGACGCATGCCCCGCTGGCCGACCACGGGGTGCCCGCGGTGATCCCGCCGCGGTTCCGCATCGGCGCGCTGGTGCGCGCGTTGTGCGACGCCCTGCCGCAACGGGCGCCGACCCTGCCGGTCGGTGGTCGACGGCTGCAGGTGCGCGGGCACGCCGCGGTCGTCGACGGCGTGGTCAAACCGCTTTCCCCGCAAGGCAGAACACTGCTGCGCGTGCTGGCCGAACGCCCCGGGCGCGTGGTGTCGCGGCCGAAGCTGGCCGCGGCGATCAACGGCTCCGGGGGCACCGCCGACGAGCACGCCGTGGAGCAGGCCGTGGCCCGGTTGCGGGCCGCGCTGGGCGCTCCGGAACTCGTGCAGACCGTGATCAAGCGCGGATACCGACTTCCGCTGGAACCGATGGGGGACGCGCCGCGATGCGCCGATCCGCAACCCTGAGCACCCCGCTGCTGCTGGTGGCCCACGGAACCCGCGATCCTGCGGGTCCGCTGGTGGTCGAGCAGCTCGCCGACGCGGTGTCGGCGCGGCTGCGCGTGTCGGTGCACGTCGCCTATGTCGACGTCATCGGGCCCACCGTCGAGGAGGCGCTGCGCGGGATCGACGGGCCGGTGATCGCGCTGCCCGCCTTCCTGGCGGCCGGGTACCACGTGCGCATCGACCTGCCCGAGCAGATCGCCGCGACCGGCCGCGAGGACGTCACCACCTGCGCTCCCCTGGGCCCCGACCCGCGGATCGCCGAGGCGATGCTGCAACGCCTGGTGGCCGCCGGGTGGCAGCCCGGCCAGCGGGTGCTGTTCGCCGCTGCCGGATCGTCCGACGAGCGGGCGCTCGGCGACGTGCGCACCGCGGCCCGGCAGTTGGGGCGGCGCTGCGGGCAGTGGCTCAGCCCCAGCCACGTCACCGCCGCGCAGCCGCTGATCGAGCAGATCTGCCGGCCCGGCGACTTCGTCGCCCCGTACCTGCTGGCGCCCGGGTTGTTCCACCGGCGGTTGGCCGCGCTGCCGGTGGCCGGAGTCGCCGAGCCGATCGGGGCACACCCCCGCGTGCTGGAGCTGATCGCCCGCCGCTATTTGGCCGCGGCGCGCGACGACGTTTCCGCCGCCTGACTCCGGGTATACCGGGTGGATCAGGGGCCGCGCCCGGCCGCCGGCGCGCTGCCGGGCCGAGGGGGAAGGGAGCGGAGATGGCCACCTCGACGAGCGCACGGCAGCATCCCGCGCAGCGCACGCGGCACGGCGGGCGGACGACGAGCGCGGCGAACCCCAAACGCGTCCAGCACGGCGCGTCAATCCCGGTCCCCTACCTCACCCCGCAGTTGCACACCTACCAGATCCCGCTGCCGCGTGGGGAGGACGTCACCCACGCCACCCAGGCGATGCGCGGGTGGATGCCGTCCGGTGGCCAGGCGTTGTTCTACGGCGGGCTGGCCGCCGCCGCGGTGTTCAGCGTGATCGAGTGGCCGGTGGCGCTGGCCATCGGCGTGGGCAACGCTCTGGTGCAGCGGTCGGCCCGCCGCCAGGGGTCCGCGAAGCCCTCCTGACGTCCGATGCCGCTGGCGGGTCTCCTCTCCAGGGCAGCTGCGATCGCCGCGCCGATCCGCGACGCGATCGCGTCCGTGACCACCACTCCGGCCGGGAGGCGGGTGTGGCGCGGGCGGCGGCGCAGCCACCTGGAGGTGCGGGGCATTCACCGTCCCGGTACCGAGGACGCCGCGCGTGACCTGGAGCAGCGGCTGCTGGCGGTCGAGGGCGTGCACAGCGCCGAGGTCAACGGCGTGCTGGGGCGCGTGGTGGTCGGCCACGACCCGAAGCGGTTGGGCATCGCGGCGCTGGCGGAGGTGATCGCCGCGGTCGAGGCCGAGTACGGCCTGACCGACGAGGGGATCTCGGAGCACGGCGAAACACACCCCGGCAACGCCGACGCCCTGCTGCGCGACGTCGGCGCGCTCGCGGTGAGCCTGTTCGGCCTCGGCTACGCCACGCTCGGCGCCCTGCTGCCCGTGCGGGTGGTCTCCCCGCTGGTGCCGGCCGTGCTGTCCCTGGTGGACTCGGTGCCGTGGCTGCGCGCGGGCGTGGAGTCCACACTCGGCCGCTCGAGGGCCAACATGGTGCTCGCGGTGGGCGGTTCGGCCGCGCATGGCCTGGGGGGTGCTCCGCTGTCGGTGCTGGCCGACCTCGGCAACCGGTTCTGCGCCACGCGCGAGGCGATCGCCCGCCACCAGGCGTGGTTGCAGTGGGAGCAGTCGGCCACGCACCGCTGCGCGCCGGTGGCCGCCGAGGCGCGACCGACCCGGTTGCCCGACGGGCCCGTGGAGCGCGTGGCGGGCACCCTGGGCGGTCTCGCGCTCGCCGGGTACGGCTCGGTGCTGGCGACCACCCGCAGCCCGCAACGCGCGCTGGCGGCGCTGGTGGCCGGGGTGCCGCGGGCGGCCAGGTCCGGGCGGGAGGCGTTCGCCGCGCAGCTCACGGCCACGTTCTCCGGGCGCGGAGGGCTGGTGCTGCGGCCCGAGGCGGTGCGCCGGCTGGACCGGGTGGACACCGTCGTGTTCGACAGCTCGGTGCTGCTCACCGGGCGCCGCGTGCTCGACTCGGTGCGGCCGTTGGATGACAGCGACCCGGTGGAGTGCTTCTCCCGCGCCGGGCACCTTCTCGACCTGCGCGATCCCACCGCACCCCGCAGCAGCGGCCCATGGTCGATCCGGCCCGCCGGGGACCTGCCCGAGGCGTCGGTGGAGCCGGGGGCGATCGCGCTGCTGCTGTTCCGCCACGACGAGCCGGTGGCCGTGGTCTCGGTCGTCGAGGAGCTGGACCCGTTGGCCGAGGCGTTGGTCGCGGCGGCGTCCCCGAGCGCGTTCGTCGCCGCGGCGGGCGAGCACCTCGACGAGCGGCTCGGGGTCGACGAGGTGGTGCCCGGCGACCGGCTGGCGCAGGAAGTGCGGCGGATGCAGCACGAAGGCGCGGTGGTGGCGGTGGTCTCGCGGACCGCACACGCCGCGCTGGCCGCGGCCGACGTCGGCATCGGACTGTCCGAACAGGACAGCGACCCGTGGGGCGCGGATCTGCTGTGCCCCAGCGCCGATCTGGTGCACCTGGCGCTGCTGGCGCTGGCGGAGGCGCGCACCGCCAGCCGCCGGGGGGCGCTACTGTCGGTGGCCGGGTCGTGTCTGGGGGCGGTGCTGGCGGTGTTCGGCCCGGCCCGCGGCGCACCGGCACGGGCCGCGCTGCCGCTGCACGCGGCGACGTTCTCCGCGCTGGTGCTCGGCACCTGGTCGGGTCTGCGGGTGGCCAAGCGAGGTCCTCCGGTGCCGCGCGAACGCACGCCGTGGCACGCCATGCCCGCCGCGACCGTCCTCGCCGCGTTCGGCAGCACCGAACGCGGTCGTCGCCTGCCCGAACCCCGGCGGCGGCGCCCGCGTGCCGCCGGCCGGGCCCCGCTGGGCGTGGTCGCGGCCACGGTGGAGGGACTGGTCAACCCGATCACACCGGTGCTGGCGGCCGGTGCGGTGGCTTCCGCCGCGATGGGGTCACTGCTCGACGCGGTGCTGATCGTCGGCGTGCTGGTGGTCAGCGCGTTCGTGGACGGCCTGCAGCGGGTGGTCACCGACCGGGAGCTGGCGAAGCTGCTGGACGCCGAGCAGCTGCCCGCCCGGCGGCGGCTGGACGGCGGCACCGAGGTGGTGCCCGCCGACCGGTTGGTGCCCGGCGACGTCGTCGAGGTCCGCGCCGGTGACGGCGTCCCGGCCGACTGCCGATTGCTGGAGGTCGACGGCCTGGAGGTGGACGAGTCCGCGCTGACCGGCGAATCCCTGGCCGTCACCAAGCAGATGGCGGCCACCGCCGCGCCCGTGGTCGCCGACCGAGCCTGCATGCTCTACCAGGGCACCTACGTGGCCAGCGGGGCGGGCACCGCGATCGTGGTGGCGACCGGCGCGGGCACCGAACTCGGCCGCACGGCACAGGAAAACCCGGGCCGTCCCGGTGCGACCGGTGGTGTGGAAGCCAGGATGCGGGAGCTGACCAGGCAGGTGCTGCCGCTGTCGGCCGGTGCGGGGGTGGCGCTGTTCGTGGTGGACCTGCTGCGGGCCGTCCCGTTGGGACAGACGCTGTCCCGGTCGGTCGGCCTGGCCGTGGCGGCGGTGCCGGAGGGCCTGCCGTTCGTGGCGACGCTGGCCGAACTCGCCGCGGCGCGGCGCCTTTCGCGGCGCGGGGTGCTGGTGCGCGCGCCGGCGACCGTCGAGGCGCTGGGCCGGGTGGACGCGCTGTGCTTCGACAAGACCGGCACCCTCACCCAGGGCCGGATCGCGCTGCGGCGGGTTTCCGACGGCCGCACCGCGCAGTCCACTTCGGACCTCGACGCCGCGCACCGCGAGGTGGTGGCCGCGGCGGTACGGGCCAGCCCGCGCCCGGACGGCGAGCCCCTGCCGCACCTCACTGACCGGGCGGTGCTCGACGGGGCGCGCGAGCTGGGCCTGCCGCCCGCGCCGCCGGTGCTCGCCGAGTTGCGGTTCGAGCCGTCGCGGGGTTTCCACGCGGTGCGCACCCACGGACTGCTGTCGGTCAAGGGCGCTCCGGAGGTCGTGCTGGACCGCTGCGCCTTCGCTGATCCGCGGGAACGCGCCCGCGTCGAGACGGAGGTGGAGCGCCTGGCGCTGCTGGGCTACCGGCTGCTGGCGGTGGCCGAGCGGCCGGACGAACCAGGCACGGAGGTCACCGAGTCCGATGTGGACGGCATGCGGTTCGTCGGGCTGCTCGGCCTGGCCGACCCGGTGCACCCGACGGCGGCCGAGGCGGTGGCGCGGCTGCGCCGGTCCGGGGTGGACGCGATCATGATCACCGGTGATCACCCGAGCACGGCCGAGGCGATCGCCGCCGAGCTGGGCATGCTCGGCGACCGGCAGGTGCTCGCCGGGGCGGAGCTGGACGAGCTCGACGACGAGCAGCTGGCCGGTGAGCTGCCGAAGATCTCGGTGTTCGCCCGGGTCAGCCCGGCGCAGAAGGCGCGGATCGTGCAGCGGCTACAGGCCGTCGGGCGGGTGGTGGCGATGACCGGCGACGGGGCCAACGACGTGCCCGCCATCGGGCTGGCGCAGGTCGGCGTCGCCTTCGGCTCGCGGGCCACGCCCGCCGCGCGGGAGGCCGCGGACCTGGTGGTCTCCGACGACCGGATCGAGACCCTCACCGACGGCATCGTGGAGGGCCGCGGCATGTGGATGTCGGTGCACGACGCGCTGTCGATGCTGCTTGGCGGCAACCTCGGCGAGATCGGCTACGCGCTGGGCACCGGTCTGCTGGGTCGTGGCGCGGCGCTGAACACCCGCCAGCTGCTGGTGGTGAACATGTTCACCGACGTGCTGCCCGCGATCGCCATCGCGGTGCGCCCGCCGCCGGACGCCACCCCGGAGAAGCTGCTGGGTGAGGGGCCGGAGGCGTCGCTGGGCACGGCGCTGGCCCGGGACGTCTATGTCCGGGCCGCGGCCACCGCCGGTGCGGCGGGCCTGGCGTGGGCGCTGGCCCGGCCGGTGTCCACCACCGCGCAGGCCCGCACCACCGGGTTGGTGGCGCTGGTGGCGGCGCAGCTGGCGCAGACCCTCGCCGTGCGCGGCCGCACCCCGCTGGTGCTGGCCGCGGGCTTCGGCTCGCTGCTGGCCCTGGCGGCGCTGGTGCAGACGCCGGTCGTCAGCCGGTTCTTCGGCAGCAGCCCGCTGTTGCCGCACCAATGGGGCATCGCGCTGGCGGCCGCGGTGGCCGCGGCGCTGGTCACGGCGCTGCGGCGGTGACCGTTCCGGCGGGCTTCACCCGCTCGTCACCCGCCGCGCACCGCGCGCTCACCGGATCAGCGCACCGTCGGGGCGTGGGCTCACACACCGGCCAGTTCCGACGCCTGCGTCCGCGCCGGGGCGGCGCGCTGCGCCACGTAGGCCCCGGTGAGGATGAGCGCACCGCCGAGCAGCTGGTACGGCCCCAGCGCCTCGGCCAGCAGCGCCCACGCCAGCACGGTCGCCACGACCGGCTCCAGGAACGCCACCGCCCCGGCGACCGGTGGCGACAGCCGCCGCACCGCGACGATCCCGGTCAGGTAGGCCAGCACCGTGCTCAGCACGACGAGCCAGGCCACCGCCAGCAGTGCCGGGACGTGGTGCCCGGCCAGTTGCACCGGTCCGGTCAGCAGCGCCCAGTCCATGTTCCATGGGGCCGCGACGAGCGTGATCAGCGCGGCGCCGATCAGCAGCCCGAAACCGGTCAGCGCGAACGGGTTGACCTGCGGTCCGCTGTCGGACAGCAGGAAGTAGGTGGCCTGACAGCCCGCCGCGCCCAGCGCCAGCAGCAGGCCGACCGGGTCGAAGCCCAATCCGGACCACAGCTCCACCACGCAGGCCAGACCGGCCACGGCGATCACCACGCCCACCGCGGCCGAGCGGGTCACCGGACGCCTGCGCACGAACCGGATCCAGCCCAGCACGAACACCGGCCCCAGAAACTCGATGAGCAGCGCGACGCCGACCGGCACGGTGGCGATCGCGGCGAAGTAGCACACCTGGACCCCCGCGATGGCGAACAGTCCGTATCCGAGCAGCAGTTTCGGCGACCGGCGCACCACCCGGGCGTGGCGGACGACGAACGGCAGCATCAGCAGCGCTCCCCCGGCCACCCGCAGCCAGGCCACCTGCTGCGGGGTGAACCCGGCGGTGATGAGCGGTTTGGCGACGGGGCCGGAACCGCCGAAGCAGAACGCGGAGGCGATCGCGACCGCCAGCCCGGCGGCCTTGGCGTTGTGGGTCAGGTTGCGCACCGGGCCATCGAAGCACGCCGCCCCGACCGCGTGGGAGCCAATTTCGGTACCACCGTCCCAGAACGTGGGACACCCCGGAAATTCTGCGGTTTTGCACGGGCTGGTACATGCGATCGGGAGTTTGCCGACCCTCGGTTGGGAACAAATACAGGACAAGCGTACTGTTAGCAGTGACGAGACGGTGGGTCCCCGCGCATGCTCGGCCGACGTGCGCGAGACTCGCAACCGTTCCCGAACCTGCGCCCGTCGCGAGATGGAGTTGGACGTGACTGCACCTGCGAGCAAGGACAGCTTCGGCGCCCGCGGCACGCTGAAGGTCGGCGACGCCTCCTACGAGGTGTTCCGCCTCAGCGCGGTCGACGGCGCGCAGCGCCTGCCCTACAGCCTCAAGATCCTTCTGGAAAACCTGCTGCGCACCGAGGACGGTGCGAACATCACCGCCGACCACGTGCGCGCCCTGGCCAACTGGGACGCCAAGGCCGAGCCGTCCACGGAGATCCAGTTCACCCCGGCGCGGGTGATCATGCAGGACTTCACCGGCGTGCCGTGCGTGGTCGACCTGGCCACCATGCGCGAGGCGGTCGCCGACCTCGGCGGCGACACCTCCAAGGTCAACCCGCTGGCCCCGGCCGAGCTGGTCATCGACCACTCGGTGATCATCGACGTGTTCGGCAAGCCGGACGCGTTCGAGCGCAACGTCGAGTTCGAATACGGCCGTAACAAGGAGCGCTACCAGTTCCTGCGCTGGGGCCAGGGCGCCTTCGACGAGTTCAAGGTCGTCCCGCCGGGCACCGGCATCGTGCACCAGGTCAACATCGAGCACCTGGCCCGCACCGTGATGGCCCGCAACGGCCAGGCATACCCCGACAGCTGCGTGGGCACCGACTCGCACACCACCATGGTCAACGGCCTGGGCGTGCTGGGCTGGGGCGTGGGCGGCATCGAGGCCGAGGCCGCGATGCTGGGCCAGCCGGTGTCGATGCTCATCCCGCGCGTGGTCGGCTTCAAGCTCACCGGCGAGATCCCGGCCGGCGCCACCGCCACCGACGTGGTGCTGACCATCACCGAGATGCTGCGCAAGCACGGCGTGGTCGGCAAGTTCGTCGAGTTCTACGGCTCCGGTGTGGCCTCGGTCCCGCTGGCCAACCGCGCCACCATCGGCAACATGAGCCCGGAGTTCGGCTCCACGTGCGCGATCTTCCCGATCGACGACGAGACGGTGCGCTACCTCAGGCTCACCGGCCGCTCCGCCGAGCAGGTCGCGCTGGTCGAGGCCTACGCCAAGGAGCAGGGCCTGTGGCACGACCCGAGCCACGAGCCGGAGTACTCCGAGTACCTCGAGCTGGACCTGTCCACCGTGGTCCCGTCGATCGCCGGCCCGAAGCGCCCGCAGGACCGCATCGAGCTGTCCCGCGCCAAGCAAGCCTTCCGCACCGCGCTGACCGACTACGCCAAGGTCGAGTCGGCCGACGACCAGGCGCTGGATGAGGCCGGCAAGGAGTCCTTCCCGGCCAGCGACGCGCCGTCGGTCACCCACCACGAGTCCGCGCCGGTGGTCCTGTCGGCCGCCAACGGCTCCGACGGCCGGGTCTCCAAGCCGGTCAAGGTGTCCTCGGAGGAGCTCGGTGAGTTCGAGCTGGACCACGGCGCCGTGGTGATCGCCTCGATCACCTCCTGCACCAACACCTCCAACCCGTCGGTGATGCTGGGCGCGGCGCTGCTGGCCCGCAACGCCGTCAACAAGGGCCTGACCCGCAAGCCGTGGGTGAAGACCTCGATGGCCCCGGGCTCGCAGGTCGTCACCGACTACTACGAGAAGGCCGGTTTGTGGCCGTACCTGGAGAAGCTGGGCTTCCACCTGGTCGGCTACGGCTGCACCACCTGCATCGGCAACTCCGGCCCGCTGCCGGAGGAGATCTCCGCCGCGGTGCAGGACAACGACCTGTCGGTGGTGTCGGTGCTGTCGGGCAACCGGAACTTCGAGGGCCGGATCAACCCCGACGTGAAGATGAACTACCTCGCGTCGCCGCCGCTGGTGATCGCCTACGCGCTGGCCGGCTCGATGGACTTCGACTTCGAGAACGACCCGCTGGGCACCGACCCCGACGGCAACCCGGTGTTCCTGCGCGACATCTGGCCCTCGCCGCAGGAGGTCCAGCAGGTGATCGACTCGGCGATCACCAACGAGATGTTCACCAAGTCCTACGAGGACGTCTTCAAGGGCGACGAGCGGTGGCGGTCGCTGCCCACCCCGCAGGGCGAGACCTTCGAGTGGGACCCGAACTCCACCTACGTGCGCAAGCCCCCGTACTTCGAGGGCATGACCATGGAGCCCGCCCCGGTGGAGGACATCTCCGGCGCCCGGGTGCTGGCGCTGCTGGGCGACTCGGTGACCACCGACCACATCTCCCCGGCCGGTGCGATCAAGCCGGACTCGCCCGCGGGCAGGTACCTCACCGAGCACGGCATCGACCGCAAGGACTTCAACTCCTACGGTTCCCGACGCGGCAACCACGAGGTGATGATCCGCGGCACCTTCGCCAACATCCGGTTGCGTAACCTGCTGCTGGACGACGTGCAGGGCGGCTACACCCGCGACTTCACGCAGGAGGGCGGCCCGCAGGCGTTCATCTACGACGCCGCGCAGAACTACGCCGCGAAGAACATCCCGCTGGTGGTGCTGGGCGGCAAGGAGTACGGCTCCGGTTCGTCCCGCGACTGGGCGGCCAAGGGCACCCGGCTGCTCGGGGTCCGTGCGGTCATCGCCGAGTCCTTCGAACGCATCCACCGCTCGAACCTGATCGGCATGGGCGTGATCCCGCTGCAGTTCCCGGAGGGCTCCTCGGCGAAGTCGCTGGGCCTGGACGGCACGGAGACCTACGACATCTCCGGCATCACCCGGCTCAACCAGGGCGAGACGCCGCAGACGGTGCAGGTGACCGCGACCAAGGCCGACGGCTCGAAGGTGGAGTTCGACGCCAAGGTCCGCATCGACACCCCCGGTGAAGCCGATTACTACCGCAACGGCGGCATCCTGCAGTACGTCCTGCGCAAGATGATCCGCTCCTGAGACCCCTGCCGATCCGGCGGGCACTTCCGAACGGGGCCGGTGCGCCACAAGCGCATCGGCCCCGTTCCCCTTTGGCGGGAAACTGCGACCACCGGCCGGTGAGGTGGGCGTGCGTTGGCGCTCGGCGATGTCCTTGTCGCCCCCGCGTTCGGGGAGGCAGGGCACACCTCGCTGACGAGTCAGCCGAGGATGCGCGGGCGGCGGCAGACGTAGCTGCGGGCCGGCGGGACGTTGCGCCACACCGTGCGGGAGGTCAGCACCTCGTCGAAGGTCAGGTCCAGGCGGCGGCGGAACAGCCGCGCGCCAGTCATGCCCAGGGCGTGCACGTAGGCGAACGTGGTGAAGGCGCCGCCGGGCGCGAGCACCGAGCCGACCTGCTGGAGGATGTCCTGCTGCAGCCGGGCCGGGAAGATCGACCAGGGCAGGCCGCTGACGACCGCGTCGACCCGGCCGACACCGGCCTCCGCGAGCAGGTCACCCAGCCGTGCCGCGTCGCCCTGGACCACCTCCAGCCACGGCAGCTCGGCGCGCAGGTAGTCGACCATGCCGCCGTCCAGCTCGATGGCCAGCTGGCGACCGCCCTCCGGCAGGCGCTCGCGGATCGCGCCGCTGAGCGCGCCCGTGCCAGGGCCCAGTTCGACGACCACCGGGCTTCCGGAGGTGGGCACCACCGCGGCCATCTCCCGGGCCAGGTGCGGCGAGCTGGGCGCCACCGCGCCGACCAGCTTCGGTCTGCGCAGCGCGCGCTCGAGGAACGTCCGGTAGTTCGCCAGCACCGACCGGCTGGCGGGCAGCACCGTGGAACGCGGCCGGGGACCACTGGACTGCTCAGCTCGAGTCACGGATTCCCTTCCCGATTCGGTGGTTCGCCGTTGTCCGGCCCACCCTATCGGGCGCCGCGCACGCCGGAGCACGGCATGGGCGCCATCACATCGGTAAGGGGCGCGACCGGACGCGACCAGCAAACCCGGCCGGCCGCCCGGACCGCTGGTGCGCCAATTGCGGAATGGGTATTGCGACAGCGCCGTGAATCGCGAAAAAACACCGGGAATTGTGTAACGCGAACGGGTTCCACAGCGATATGGAAAGCCGTTGCGGATGAGGGGCACGGGCTTGTTCGGCGAGCGAACGAGCCGTGGTCGCGCGGGATCAGGCGAGGCGCTCGGCAGCGGGACCAGCCTGTTCACCCTCCTGGTCCTGGGTGTCCGGTCGCGACCGCTGCGCCCACCGGGTCAACACCGCCGCCACCGCCAGCAGCACCACCGTCTCGGCCGCGAGGGCCACCCACACCGTTGTCACTCTTGCCTCCCTTCCGCGAACCGCCCCGTCTTCCGCGCGCGAAGTACCGCCCCGCAATGGGCAGCGACAATCGGAAGAAGGTTTGGGGAAACCACCACGTGTACCAACAATCGTAGGGCCTTGTTTCTTCCGGATCGAAGACACCCTGACGGTGTTGTGCGTCGCACCCGACCGGCCGTATCCGGCGAACTCGCCGCACAGTGACACAGACCACTCTGGCAGTGGGAAGAACCCCGCGCCGGGGGTGTTCCGGTGGACGTGAAACGCATCGACGTCGTGGTCATCGGAGCCGGTCAGGCCGGGCTGACCGCCTCGCACCACCTGCAGCGGACCGGGATCGAGCACGTGGTCCTCGACCGCGGTGACGGACCGGGCGGCGCGTGGCGACACCGCTGGCCGTCGTTGCGCCTCGGCGGCGTGCACGGCATCCACGACCTGCCCGGCAGCCCCCTACCGGAGACCGACGGCGCCCGCCCTGCCGCCGACGTGATCGTCGACTACTTCGGACGCTACGAACACGACAGGCAGCTCCCCGTGCTGCGACCGGTGAAGGTCGACGCCGTGCGCGACGGCGGCGAGCGGCTGCTGGTGGACAGCTCGGCGGGCACCTGGGCGGCCCGCGCCGTCCTCAACGCGACCGGCACCTGGGACAACCCGTTCTGGCCGCACTACCCCGGTCGGCACCTGTTCACCGGCCGCCAGCTGCATACCGCGGACTACCGCGACCCGCAGGAGTTCCGGGGACAGCACGTCGTCGTGGTCGGCGGCGGTATTTCCGCGGTGGAGCACCTGCTGGAGATCTCCGAGGTCGCCACCACGACGTGGGTGACGCGGCGGCCCCCGCGGTTCACCACCGGTCAGTTCGACGGCCGCGCCGCGGTCGCCGAGGTGGAACGCCGGGTTCGGGTGGGCCTGCCGCCCGGCAGCGTCGTCAGCGCGACCGGCCTGCCCGGCACCCCGGCAGTGCGCGCCGCCCAGCAGCGCGGCGTGCTGGACCGGCAGCCGATGTTCGCGCGGATCACCAGCACCGGCGTGGTGTGGGCCGACGGCCGCGCCCAGCGCGCGGACGTGATCCTGTGGGCGACCGGTTTCCGGCCCGCCATCGCCCACCTGGCACCGCTGCACCTGCGCGAGGCGGGCGGCGGCATCCGCGTCGAAGGCACCCGCGTGGTGGCCGAACCGCGGTTGCACCTGGTGGGCTACGGTCCGTCGGCGAGCACCATCGGCGCCAGCCGGGCCGGCCGCGCGGCGGTGCACGAGATCCGCATCCTGCTGCGCGGAGATCAAGAGCGTCTTAAACGGGGCTGACCAGAGGCACAAGTCCCTGTGATCGCAGCGCCCCAACCGCCAGGCTGCGTGCTGGCGGCTCAACCGCACCGGGGCGGCGCCACCTCCAGGAGAGGGGGAGGTGGCGCCGCTTTTCGGTGTTGGAGCCATCCGACTCGCGGCTGGCCCCGCAAGCTCGCAAACGCCGCTCGGCTGCGCCGATCCCCGACCACGTTCACGCGGGAAGCCATCCCTTGCGAGCACGCCCGGCGGCCGCGCCGCCGCAACGGCGGGCGTCGCAACGGCGGGCGTTCAGGGTTTGCGGGCCACGCCGCCGGGACCGGTCCACGGCTTGCCGCCCGGCGGCAGCTCCCAGGAGTCCGGCCGCCATTCCGCGAGGTCCACCAGGCCCGGTGGGAGCAGCTCCAGGTCACCGAACATCGCGGCGATCTGTTCCTTCGGGCGCATGTGGAAGCCGCCGATGCGGCGGCTGTAGAGCTCGGCCGCCTCCCGGGTCGACTCCGGGATGCCGTCGCTGCAGGCGTGCGAGATCGCCAGGTAGCTGCCGCTGGGCACCCGGTCGACGTAGCGTGCCACGACACCGGCCGGGTCGTCGGAGTCCGGCACGAAGTGCAGGACGGCGAAGAACAGCACCGCGACCGGCCGGTCGAAGTCCAGAGTGGACCGCACCTCGGGGTGGTCGAGCACCTCCTCAACGTCGCGGAAGTCGGCGCGGATGGCGGTGGCGGGGTCGTTGCCGCGCAGGATCGCCTGGCTGTGTGCCACGGCCACCAGGTCGTTGTCCACGTAGACCACGCGGCATTCCGGATCGACTCGCTGGGCGATCTCGTGCACGTTGCCGACCGTCGGGATGCCCGAACCGAGGTCGAGGAACTGCCGCACGCCCAGCTCGGCCAGGTGGTGCACCACCCGGCGCAGGAAGGACCGGTTGGCCCGCAGCACGGCCGGCAGCGACGGCATCAGCTCGGCGGCCTTCTCGGCCAGCTCCCGGTCGACCTGGAAGTTGTGTGAACCCCCGAGGTGCACGTCGTACACCCGGGCTGAACTGGGCCTGCTGACGTCGACGCCCTGCGCCCACCACGGTTTCGCCCCCACGTCATTCGGCGACCAGCGACAGCGCTCCCGACGGGCACACCTGCACCGCTTCGCGGGCCGCCACCTCGTGTGCGCCGGTCACCTCCGGCGACCGCAGGACGACACGCCCGTCCGCGTCGTCCTGGTCGAACAGCGCCGGGGCGGTCAGTACACACTGCCCGGCTCCGACGCAGCGCTCCAGGTCCGCTTCGATCCGCACGTCCGCTCCTCTCACCAGGTGACCGGCAGTTCGTAGGCGCCGTAGATGTTGGCGTCGGTCTTGAACGGGATGTCCTCGACGGCAGCGGCCAACCGCAGGCCGGGCAGCCGCCGGAACAGCGTGTCGAAGACGACCTGCAGCTCCATCCGGGCGAGGTTCTGCCCGAGGCACTGGTGCGGCCCGAACCCGAAGGCCACGTGCCGCCGGTCGCCGCGGGCCAGGTCCAGTTCGTCGGGCCGGTCGAAGACCTCCGGATCCCGGTTGGCGGCGATCCCGACGGCCAGCACGCCCTCGCCCTCCCGGATCAGCTGCCCGCCGATCTCGACGTCGGCGGTCGCCACCCGCGCCGTCGCGGCCTCGACGATGGTGAAGTAGCGCAGCAGCTCCTCCACCGCGGCCGGGGTTTGGCTTGGGTCAGCGACGATCCGCGCCAGCTGCTCGGGGTTCTCCAGCAGCGCCAGGGTGCCCAGCGAGATCATGTTGGCCGTCGTCTCGTGCCCGGCGATCAGCAGCAAAACCGCCAGGCTGACCACCGCGTCGTGGTCGTAGTCGCCGTCCTCGCGCCGCTTGCGGATCTGCCTGCCGAGCAGGTCATCGGTGGTGTCGCGTTCCTTGGCCGTGACCAGCTCGTCCAGGTAGGACCGGATCTCGGTGATCAGCCGCAGGCGCTCGTCCGCCGGCGTGGTGCGGCGCAGCAGCGCGCTGCTGCGCCGCTGGAAGAACTCGTGGTCGGCGTAGGGCACGCCGAGCAGCTCGCAGATCACCAGCGACGGGACCGGCAGGGACAGCGCCCGCACCAGGTCGGTGGGGCGCGGCCCGTCGATCATCGCGTCGATGCAGTCGTCGACGATCTGCTGGACGCGCGGGCGCAGGTCGGCGATCCGGCGGACGGTGAACTCGCCGAGCACCGCGCGGCGCGCGGCGGTGTGCTCGGGGGCGTCCATCGTGATCATCGACGGTGCCACCGTGGGGACGACGTTGCGCGCCCCCGGGGCGAGCTGCGGGAAGCCGGGGTTGCGGCGGTCGGCGCTGAACCGCGGGTCGGTAAGTACCCGGCGGACGTCCTCGTGGCGGGTGACCAGCCAGGCGGTGCCGCCGCCGAGCATCGGGACCTTCGAGACGGGCTCCTCGGCGCGGCGGCGGGTGTACTCGGCGGGCACCTCGTACGGGCAGGCGCGCACCTTCGGGAAGGTGCCGGTGGTGGCTTCGGACATCACGTGACTCCCTGATCACCGAGCGGACAACTGGATGAACTTCTTCCGTTTATAGCGAACCGGAAGAATTCCGTCGACCTTTCTCCCGCCGGGAGACATGCGACAATCCGCCCACCAGCCCACCGCACGACACCAGCGAGGACCATGACCACCGACGCGACCCCGCGACTGCGGGCGGACGCCCGCCGCAACCGCGACCGGATCATCACCGCGGCCCGCACGGCGTTCACCGACCGCGGCACCGATGTGCCCATGGAGGAGATCGCCCGCATCGCCGGAGTCGGCATCGGCACGCTCTACCGGCGCTTCCCGGACCGCGACTCGCTGATCCGCGCCGTCGGCCAGGACGCCTTCCAACGGGTCCTCGACAAGGCCCGCGAGATCGTGGACAGCGAGCCCGACCCCTGGCAGGCGCTGACCGAGGTCCTGCTCAGCGGCACCGACCTGCACACCGTGGTCCGGTTGTCGATGCTCTCGGAGCGGGCCCGCAGCGTCCTCGGCGACGACCCCGAACTGCAGCGGTGCCGCGACGAGCTGCTGGAGATCATGGACGGCCTGGTGCGCGCCGCGCAGGAGAACGGATCGCTGTGGCCGGACGTCAGCAGCGGCGACATCGGGATCATCCTGTCGATGCTGCTGCAGAACATCCACGCCGCCCCCGAGGACGTCCGCCGCGACGCGCCCGCCCGCTACCTGACGCTGGTGCTCGACGGCCTGCAGGCCCGCCCGGGCACCCCGCTGCCGGGCCGCCCCGTCACCCCCGAGGACATCGTCATGAACCGGCCCAACGCCCGGCGCTGAACCCGGGAGCGGCCCGCGGCTACGTGGCCATGTCGTCGGCCTGGAACATGCCGAACACGTTGCCCTCGGTGTCACGGCAGTAGGCGACCCAGCCCATGCCGGTCAGCGCCGTCCTGGGCATCGTCACCCGGCCGCCGGCGTCCTGCACGATCGACAGCATCATGAGTCCATATCGGCCACCTCCATCGTGGTGGCGAAGCCGGTGATCGGGGTGTCGTCGGTGGGTTCCGGGCCGGAACGCAGACGCATGCCGCCGTCGATGCCCGGACCGGTGCCGGTGAAGACCAGCCAGTACGGGTTGTCCTCCCATTGCTGGAACCGCCACCCGAACACGGTGGCGTAGAACGCACGGGCACGCTCCACGTCGGAGACGTGGATCTCGAAGTGGACCGGACGCAGCATGGCGGCCTCCTCGACACCGGGCCCTCCGCTGCCGAACGTAAGCCCTGCCCGGTCCGGTCGCACTGACGATCAGCGGCGCACCAGCACCCGCAGGAGGTGGTAGCCGAGCAGCGTCACCAGGGTGCCCAGCGCGATGCCGCTGAGCGAGAACCGCGGGGTGATCTGCAGCGACACTCCCCCGATACCGACCACCAGCCCGGCGGCCAGCGGCAGCAGGTTGACCGGATCGCCGAAGTCCACCCGGTTCTCCACCCAGATCTTCGCGCCCAGCAGCCCGATCATGCCGTACAGCACCACCGTGATGCCGCCCAGCACGCCGCCGGGCGTCGCCGCGACCACCGCCCCGAACTTCGGACACAGTCCGAACAGGATCGCCACGATCGCCGCCACCCAGTAGGCCGCCGTGGAGTACACCCGGGTCGCGGCCATCACGCCGATGTTCTCCGCGTACGTGGTGGTGGGCGGGCCGCCGACCGCGCTGGACAGGGCGCTGGCGAAGCCGTCGGCGAAGATGGCCCGGCCCAGGCTGCCGTCCAGGCGGGTGCCGGTCATCTCCTCCACCGCCTTGACGTGCCCGGTGTTCTCCGCGATCAGCGCGATCACCGCGGGCAGCACCACGATGATCGCCGCGGCGTCGAACGAGGGGGCGTGCAGGCTGGGTAGGCCGAACCAGCTGGCGTCCGCCACGGCGCTGAGGTCGACACGCGGGTGCGTGCTGACCTGGCCGCTGCCGTCCGGCGCCGTGATCGGCCCGAAACCCCGGTCGAACAGCCACGACAGCGCGTAGCCCGCGACCAGGCCGAGCAACACCGCGATGCGCGACCAGAAACCGCGCAGCAGCACACTGCAGCCCAGCACCACCACCATGGTGATCAACGCGATCCACTGGTCCTGCGGCCAGTAGGTCTCGGCCACCACCGGGGCAAGGTTGAAGCCGATCAGCATCACCACCGCACCGGAGACGGCCGGCGGCAGCAGCCGGTGCACCGCCTGGGCCCCGACGACGTGGATGACCAGTCCGAAGGCGGCCAGCACGAGGGCGCAGACCAGGATCGCGCCGGTGACCGCCGAGGAGTCCCCGCCCCCGGCCCGGATCACCGCCACCGCACCCACGAAGGACGCGCTGCTGCCCAGGTAGCTGGGAATTCTGCCCTGCACGATCAGCAGGAACAGGATCGTCGCCGCGCCCGAAACCATGATCGCCAGGTTCGGGTCCAGGCCCATCAGCACCGGGAAGACGAAGGTGGCGCCGAACATGGCGACGACGTGCTGCGCCCCCAGGCCGATGGTGCGCCCCCAGGACAACCGTTCGTCCGGGGCCACCGTCTCACCGGGGCGCGGAGTGCTGCCGTCCCCGTGCACCCGCCAGCCGATGCCGAGCTTCGCGCCGAGTCCCTGCCGCATGGCGTGCCTTCCGTTCCACCCCGCCGACCGGGGCCTGCGAGTTCCCGCGGAACTCTACAAAGCAACCCCGGTGTGACCCGCAGCCAGCGGTGCGGGCAACGCCCGGGCCGCTGCCCGCAGGTGGTCGGTGGCAGCGCGGCGCCACCCGCCGGTCAGGACACGACCGGGATGATCTGTTCGCCGTAGGTCTCCACAGTGGAGTCGATCGCGTCGTGCATCGCGTAGACGGCGAACTGGTCCACCCCGGTTTCGCGGAGCTCGGCCAGCCGGTCCAGGTGCGCCGCGACCGGGCCGAGGAGGCAGAAGCGGTCCACGATCTCGTCGGGCACGAAGTCGGTGCTGCGGCTGCCCGGACGGCCGTGGTGCGCGTAGTCGTAGCCCTTCCGGTCCTTGATGTAGTCGGTGAGCGCGGTGGGTACCGCCCCGGCCGTGCCGTAGCGCTCGACCAGGTCGGCGACGTGGTTGCCGACCATGCCGCCGAACCAGCGGCACTGCTCGCGGGCGTGGTCGAGGTCCTCGCCGACGTAGGCGGGCGCGGCCACGCACACCGCGATCGACGACGGGTCACGCCCGGCGTCCGCGGCGGCCCGGCGGACGTGGTCGACCATCCAGCGCGTCAGGAACGGGTCGGCCAGCTGCAGGATGAAACCGTCGGCCTGCCGCCCCACCAGCTCCAGCGCCTTGGGGCCGTAGGCGCCCATCCAGATCGGCAGGCTGCCGCCGCGCACCCACGGCAACCGCACCGGTGTGCCGTGCAGCTGCACCTCGCGGCCCTCGGCCAGCTCCTTGATCACGTGCATGGCCTGCTCCAGGGTGGCCAGCGTGGTGGGTCGCCCGCCGGTCACCCGCACCGCCGAGTCGCCCCGGCCAATGCCGCACACGGTGCGCGGCCCGAACATGTCGTTGAGCGTGGCGAAGGTCGACGCGGTGACCGTCCAGTCGCGGGTGGCCGGGTTGGTCACCATCGGGCCGACCCGCAGCCGCTCGGTGGCGGCCAGGATCTGGCTGTGGATGACGAACGGCTCCTGCCACAGCACGCAGGAGTCGAAGGTCCACCCGTGGCTGAAGCCGAGCTGCTCGGCGCGACGCATCCGGTCCACGACCAGCGACGCCGGTGGGTCGGTCTGCAGCACGAGACCAAGATCCATGTCACGGCCCCTTCCGTGGGTTCGGTCCGTCAGACCAGGTACTGGCAGGTGTCGCGGCGCAGGAACGCGCCGTGCCCGGCGCGGCCCTGGTAGGTGCCGGCGTCGACGATCACGTCGCCCCGGGACAGCACGGTGCGCACCGCACCGGTGACGCGGCGGCCCTCGTAGGCGTTGTAGTCGACGTTCATGTAATGCGTCTCGGCGGACAGCACGTGCTCGGCGCGCGGATCGTAGATCACGATGTCGGCATCGCTGCCGGGGGCGATGGTGCCCTTGCGGGGGTGTAGCCCGAACATCCGCGCCGGGGTGGTGCAGGCCAGTTCCACCCAGCGGCGGCGGCTGATGCGGCCCTCCACCACGGCCTGGTGCAGCAGGTCGATGCGGTTCTCCACGCCCGGGATGCCGTTGGGAATCCTGGAGAAGTCGCCGCGACCGAGTTCCTTCTGGTCCGTGAAGCAGAACGGGCAGTGGTCGGTGGAGACCACCGAAAGGTCGTCGGTGCGCAACGCCCGCCACAGGTTCTGCTGGTGGTCGGCGGGCCGCAGCGGCGTGGAGCAGACGTACTTGGCGCCCTCGAACCCGGGCCGGGCCAGCTCGTCGGCGGTCAGGAACAGATACTGCGGGCAGGTCTCGCCGAAGACGCTGAGCCCGCCGTCGCGGGCCCGGGCGATCTCGGCGACCGCCTCGGTGGCCGAGACGTGCACGACGTACAGCGGGGCACCGGCCACTCTGGACAGCTGGATCGCGCGGTGGGTGGCCTCGGCCTCCAGCAGCGGGTGCCGGACCTGCGCGTGGTGGCGCGGGTCGGTGCGCCCGGCGGCCAGCGCCTGCCGTACCAGGACGTCGATGGCGATGCCGTTCTCGGCGTGCATCATGACCAGCGCGCCGTTGTCGGCGGCCTGCTGCATGGCGCGCAAAATCTGCCCATCGTCGCTGTAGAACACGCCGGGATAGGCCATGAACAGCTTGAAGCTGGTGATCCCCTCGGCGACCAGTGTGTCCATCTCCTTGAGCGCCTCGTCGCCGACGTCGGAGAGGATCATGTGGAAGGCATAGTCGATGGCGCACCGCCCGTCGGCCTTGGCGTGCCAGGCGTCCAGGCCCTCGCGCGGCGAGCCGCCGACCGGCTGGATCGCGAAGTCAACGATCGTGGTGGTGCCGCCCCAGGCGGCGGCGCGGGTGCCGGTCTCGAAGGTGTCCGACGAATGGGTGCCGCCGAAGGGCATCTGCATGTGGGTGTGCACGTCGACGCCGCCGGGGATCACGTAGTGGCCGTCGGCGTCGAGCACCGCGTCCGCTGTGGACACCCACTGCTCGGCGATCTCCGGCGCGGCCACGGCGGCCACCCGCTCGCCGTCGACGAGCACGTCGGCGCGGAGCTCCTCGGTCGCGGTGATCACCAGGCCACCGCGGATGATCTTCCGGCTCATCGCCGCCCCACTCCCTCCAGCGCCGCCAGCACCACCGCGGCGCCCTCGTGGGCCTCGTCCTCGGTGAGGCTCAGCGGCGGGGCGATGCGCAGGACGTTGCCGTCCAGCCCACCCCTGCCGATGAGCACGCCGCCGCGCCGGGTCTCCTCCAGCACCTCGGTGGCGAGGTCCGGTGCGGGTGTTCCGTCCGGGTGCGCCAGTTCGATCCCGATCATCAGGCCCTTGCCGCGCACGTCGACCACCGCGGGTGCGCGGTCCGGTGCGCCCTCGAGCTGGCGGCGCAGGACCGCGCCGACGCGCGCGGCGTTGCCCTGCAGGTTGTGCCGCAGCAGGTGGTCGAGGTTGGCCAGCGCGCCGGCGGCGGTGATCGGGCTGCCACCGAAGGTGGAGATCGAGTTGGTGCCGACGCTGTTCATCACCTCGGCGCGGGCCACGACCCCGCCGATGGACAGGCCGTTGCCGAGGCCCTTGGCGAAGGTGACCACGTCCGGCGGGCCGCTGCCGGCGTGCGCCTGCCAGCCCCAGAAGTGCTCGCCGGTGCGGCCCCACCCGGTCTGCACCTCGTCGCTGATCCACAGGATGCCGTGCCGGTCGAGGACCTCCTTGAAGCGGGCCAGCAGGCCGTCGGGCACCACCGAGGACCCGCCGACGCCCTGGATCGGCTCGGCGATCAGGCAGGCCACGTTGCCGTGCAGCTGACCCAGCACGTCCTCCAGGTCGGCCACGCACGCCTCGGCGAACCGCTCGTCGGGCAGGTCGGCCAGCGGCGTGCCACGACGGCGGGTGCCGTGCACGAAGGCGGTCTGCACCGGGGAGAGGCTGGTCGGCGACCAGCCGCGGTTGCCGGTGACGGCCAGCGCGGAGAACGACCTGCCGTGGTAGCTGTTGCGCAGCGCGAGGACCTGGTTGGAGCGGCGGTGCGCGGTCGCCAGCAGCAGCGCGGTGTCGTTGGCCTCGGTGCCGCTGGTGGTGAAGAAGACCCGCGGGTCGTTGATGCCGGACAGCTCGGCGATGCGTTCGGCCAGCTCGATCATGGGGCGGTTGAGGTACAGCGTCGAGGTGTGCAGCACCCTGCCCGCCTGCTCGCGGACGGCGGCGGTGACCTCCGGCAGCGCGTGCGCGGTCAGCGTGGTCAGGATGCCGCCGAAGAAGTCCAGGTAGCGGTTTCCCTCGGCGTCCCAGACGTGCCGCCCCTCGCCACGGGCGAGGTCGATCGGCTGGTCGTAGTAGAGCGTGAGCCAGTCCGGCAGCACGGCGCGGTGCCGCTTGGTCAGTTCGGCGTGCGTGCTCGTCATCGCCCCTCCCTCACGGCTGGACCAGCGGCTGGTAGGCGTCCGGGCGGCGGTCGCGGTAGAACGCCCAGGTACGGCGGACCTCGTCGATCAGGTCGAAGTCCAGATCGCGCACCAGCAGCTCCTCGTCGGTGGTGCTGGCGGGTTCGCCGACGAACCGCCCGTAGGGGTCGACGAAGTAGCTGGTTCCGTAGAAGTCGTTGTCGCCGTACTCCTCGACGCCGACCCGGTTGATGGCGGCGACGAAGTACTCGTTGGCGACCGCCGCGGCGGGTTGCTCGAGCTGCCACAGGTAGGCCGACAGGCCGCGGCTGGTCGCCGACGGGTTGTAGACCAGCTGGGCTCCGGCCAGCCCGAGGGCGCGCCATCCCTCCGGGAAGTGCCGGTCGTAGCAGATGTAGACGCCGATGCGCCCGACCGCGGTGTCGAACACCGGCCAGCCGAGGTTGCCGGGCCGGAAGTAGAACTTCTCCCAGAATCCCGGCAGGTGCGGCAGGTGGTGCTTGCGGTACTTGCCGAGGTAGCTGCCGTCGGCGTCGATCACCGCGGCGGTGTTGTAGTAGAAGCCGGGGCCGTCGATCTCGTAGAGCGGCACGACGAGGACCATGCCGAGTTCCCGCGCCAGCGCGCACATCCGCCGCGTGGTCGGCCCGTCGGGCACCGGTTCGGCCCACCTGTGGTGCTCCGGGTCCTGCACCTGGCAGAAGTACGGCGCGTTGAAGACCTCCTGGAACCCGATGATCCGGGCGCCCTGCGCGGCGGCGGCGCGGGCGTGCGCCTCGTGCTGGTCGACCATCGAGGCGGTGTCGCCGGTCCACTTCGCCTGGACCAGCGCGGCACGGACGATGTTGGGCATGGCTGCGCTGCACCCCTTCGGTCACTGCTGCCCTCGGGCGACGGTCTCCGGAGAGCCGCGATGACGAGCCGGTCGGCCCGTCCACCGAAGGTATGACCAGCGGGGACCACGCGCAATGATCAATCGGTTACCCAGAGTTCCCGGTTGGCCGCGGTCGACCGCGCGGCACGCCGCTGGCGAGGGACAATGCGGCCAGCGGCTCGAAGCGGGGTCGCCGGAATTCCCCCGAGCAGGCGAAGCGCCGGTGCGTCGGGCACGCTCGGGGTCGGCGCCCGGGTGCGCCGCTGCCGGCCGGCACGCACAGCAACCCCCAGCACGGAGTCGCCACGGGTGACGCGTTCGGCTCGCACCGAGGAGAGCGACGTCTGCGCCGAACCCGGGCGGGACAACGGATTTCGCGAACGGCTCTCCGTTTCCACTGCTCGATGGAGGGGAACCGGTGGCCCGGTCGAGGGAAACCGGCAATCCGCCGTAGTGGCGCACCGGCGACCTCGGTACGCAGGAATGTGGCGCCGCGGGGCCGGCGCCGCAGCAGTCGGGATCTCCGGAAGCGGGCGAGGTGCGGCATGACCGGTTCGGGCCACCAACACGACGGGCACCGGCAACAGGACGAGGCCACACCGTGGTTGTCGGCCGAGTACGCCGCCGAGGTCCGCGACCGCGGGCGGCGACACGGGCGGGACCGCGGCGCTCCGGCCGAAGCGATGGAACTGCACATCTGCATGGGCCTGAGCGCCTGCAAGGGCCTGGACGCCGACGGGAACGCCTACATGGCGGGGACCGGCACCTGTGCGACGGTGGAGCACGTCTGCCACGGCGAGGGGCACTGCCGCGGCCAGGGCGGGTGCGGCTACCACGGCGGCGACTACCAGCAGTTCTACCCGGGTGCCCAGGCGTGCCGGTTCAACGGCAGCTGCGCCAGCCCGGTCAACGTCAGCCGCGTCTTCTCCGCCGGACCGCTCAAGGGCAAGAGCGTGTGGAAGCAGGCCCGGCGGCTGTTCGAGGCCCGCATGCACGAGGCCAACCTCGCCTTCGGCCCGTCGCCGGGCGAGGGCATCCCCGACGACATGCTGCCGCGCTACGACGTGATGCGGGACGAGGACATCCCGCCGCACCCCGCCGAGAACCGCACGCAGGAGGACGCGTGACGTCCCATCCCCCGGCCGCCCGGCCGGGCGATCTCGGGCGCCTGGCCTTCGGGGTGGGCTTGCGCACCCCGCACCTGGAGCACATCCGGCGCGAGCGCCCGGCGGTCGACTTCTTCGAGGCCATCTCGGAGAACCACCTCGACCCGCACGGGCACCGGCGGTGGGCGCTGGAGGAGGTCGCGGACCGCTACCCCGTCGTGCTGCACGGGGTGTCGATGTCCATCGGCAGCACCGACCCGCTCGATCTGGACTACCTCGAGCGGCTGCGCCGGTTGGCCGAGGCAACCGGGGCCCGGTGGGTGTCCGACCACGTGTGCTGGACCGGGGTGCTCGGCATCAACACCCACGAACTGCTGCCGCTGCCGCTGACCGAGGAGGCGCTGACCCACGTGGTGCGGCGGGTGCGGGCCGCGCAGGACGTCCTGGGGCGCCGGCTCGTGCTGGAGAACCCCAGCACCTACGTGCAGTTCACCGGGGCGACCATGACCGAGTGGGAGTTCCTCGCGCGGCTCGCCGAGGACGCCGACTGCGGGTTGCTGCTGGACGTCAACAACGTTCACGTCTCCGCCCGCAACCACGACTTCGACCCGCTGGAGTACCTGCGGGCGCTGCCGCACGACCGCGTCGTGCAGCTGCACCTGGCCGGGCACACCGACCACGGCACGCACATCATCGACACCCACGACGCGCCCGTGGCCGACCCGGTGTGGGAGCTGTACCGGGAGGCCGTCCGGCTCACCGGCGGAGTGCCGACGCTGCTGGAGTGGGACGACCGGATCCCGGAGTTCCCGGTGCTCGAAGCGGAGCTGGCCAAGGCCCGCCGCGTCGCCGCCGAGGCCCTGGGAGGCGACGATGCCTGACCCGCTCGGGCTCGCCGAGCTCCAGCGCTGGATGCAGCGGGCGATGCTGGACCCCGACGGCCTGCCCGCCGACGTCGAGCAGGTGGTGACCGCCTCGGCGCGGCTGAGCGCCCGGGAGCGGCTGGCCGTGTACTGGCGGGGTTACCGGTTGCGGTTGGTGGAGGCGATGCGCGGCTTCCACCCGGCGGCGTGCCACCTGCTGGGCCGGGAGCTGTTCGACCGGTTCGCGCTGGACTTCCTGGACGCGCGGCCGTCCCGCTCCCGCACCCTGTTCCGGCTGGCCGACGGTTTCGCCGAGCACGTCGAGGCCACCCAGCCCGACACCGGCGGGGAGTCCTGGCCGGACCTGGTGATCGACCTGCTGCGGTTCGAGCGCGCCGTCAACGACGCACTCGACGCCCCCGACGACGGCTGCGGTGGTGTCGAGGTGCCCGACGACCCGATGCGGCCGGACCTCGTGCTGCGACCGGCACCGGGGCTGGGTCTCATCCCGGCCCGGTTCCCGGTCCACGAGTACACCCTCGCCGTGCACCGTGGCGAGGACCCGCCGATCCCCGCGCCGCGGCCGAGCCTGCTGGCCGTAGCCCGGCGCGACGGCCACGTCGTCACCCGCGAGGTCGGGCCCGGGGCGTTCCGGGCGCTGCGCGCCCTGGCGAGCGGGACACCGGTCGGCACCGCGCTGGGCGACGTGGACCCGAAGACGGGCCGGGCCTGGTTGCGGGACTGGGTCCGGGCGCGGTTGTTCACCGCGATCGACCGACCGGATGCCGGGGGCGCACCGCCGGACACCACGCACCACACCCTCGTAGAAAGCGGCCTGCGATGACCACCACCGAAGTCAGGGCAGTACAGCCCACCGTTCCCGTCTGCGCGCTCGACCCGACCAAGGAGATCGACAACCTGGACGACCTGGCCAAGCACCTCAAGGTGGCCGCACAGGTCGAGATGTCCACCATCCCGCCGTACCTGTACTCCGCCTACTCCATCCGGACACGGGGCTACTCGCAGTGGGCACCGCAGCAGGGCGCGCTGCGCACCCTGATCGGGGTGGCCATCGAGGAGATGCTGCACCTGTGCCTGGTCCGCAACATGATGATCGCCATCGGCTACGGCGCCGACATCGACTTCTACGATCGGGCCTTCCTGCCGGAGTTCCCGTCGCGGATGCTGCACCGGACGCCACCGCTGGATTTGCACCTGCGGCGCCTGTCGACCGAGCACGTCGACACCTTCATCGAGATCGAAAAGCCGGACAAGCTCGAGGAGGCGGACGTGTTCCGCGCCCAGCCGGACGACCTCGAGCAGTACACCAGCCTCGGCGCGTTCTACCGGAAGATCGAACGGGGCTTCACGCGGCTGCAAAACCAGATCAACTGGCTCGAGACGAACGTGGAGTACCAGTACCGCCGGGGGTTCTGGAACCAGTTCGGGGCCGGCCACCCCATCCTGATCAAGAATTTCAAGGACGTCCAGGCCGCCCTCCGCACCATTATCGAGCAGGGCGAAGGCAGCGAGAACCACCACACGACGGCACCGACAGACCCGGAGAACCCCAGGCCGGGGTACGAGGAGTTCACCCACTACGAGAAGTTCCTACGAATCAAAAAGCACATCGAGGGCATCGGCGCGGGCAACGCCGAGGAGGGCTACGACTTCACCATCGACGACCCGCACGCCGTCTGGCCGGTCATCGACGACCCTCGGATCGCCGACTTCGCACCGGGCGGCCCACTGGAGAACCAGTCGGTCCACGCACTGATGCAACTGTTCAACGCCGCGTACTGTTACCTGCTCTGCATCCTCGACAAACTGTTCAACACGCCCACCAACGACCTGCGCTGGGGCAAGCTGCCCGGCACCGAGCGGGACGTGCTGTACAGCCGCCGCTACGGGCTCGAGCGCAACAGCATCGCGATCATGCAGGGCGTGCTCTACCCCATCGCCGACCGGCTGGTCCGCACGCCGCTCCACACCGAATCGCGGCAACCGGGTCCCATCCCGCACGCCGGACCGTCGTTCGAGTACTACGAGTTCCCGAGCGGCAGGCAGACCAAGAAGCAGCACCTGGTGGAGCTGTGTGAGCAGGCGGTGAAGCACTTCCCCGAGCTCGGCGGTGATGACGGCGTGCAGCGCCAGATCAACCTGCTCATGGACCTCGAACTCCGCTGACGGCGATGTCAGGTTCCCGGCGCGTCCGGGGACCCCGCCGCGCGTCAGGAGCCGAGACCGAGTCCGCGCCGGTCCAGCAGGCTCAGCCAGCGGCCGCGGCGACCGCCGTCCTCGTCGGCTCTGGCCAGGGCTCGGGTGGTGTAGCGGACCAGCGGCCAGCGCAGCGGTTCCGGCGGGAACGGCACCGGCCGGTCGCGCACCATCGCCAGTCGGGTGCGTTCGGTGTCCTCGCCCCACAGCAGGTCCAGCACGGTGTTCGCGCCGAACCGGGACGCCGCCACGCCCAGGCCGGTGTAGCCGACGGCGTAGGCCACCGCCCGGTCGCAGCCGAACAGCGGCGTGAACCGGGTCGTCGAGTCGATCGGGCCGCCCCATCGGTGTGTGAACCGCACCCCCTCCAGCTGCGGGAAGGTGGCGAAGAAGTGCCGCGCCAGTCGTCGGTGCGCGCGGTCGCAGCGGGCGAGCTCCGCAGCGGTGCGGCCGCCGAAGTGATACACCGGCTCGTGCCCGCCCCACAAAATCCGGCCGTCCGGGGTGGGCCGGTAGTAGTGGAAGTGGTTGCCGCTGTCGGTGATGCCCTGCCGGTCCCGCCACCGCAACGACGCCCACTGCTGCTCCGAGAGCGGCTCGGTGACCAGCACGTAATCCCAGATCGGCAGCACGTACCTGCGGATCGAGCGCAGCGGGGCCGGGAAGGCGCTGGTGCCCAGCACCACGCCCGCTGCCCGCACCGTCCCGTGTGGAGTGCGCAGCCGGACGCCGGTCCGGTCTCGGCGCAGCCCGCGCACCGGGGTGTTCTCGTGCAGCCGCACCCCGAGTCGTTCCGCGGCGGCCGCCAAACCCCACAGCAGCCGGGCCGGGTCGACCAGTCCACCGGCGTCGGGCAACCGGAGCCCGGCCCGGTAGGTCGGCGACGCCACGTCCGCGCGCATCCCGCCCGCGCCCAGGAACCGGGCGGCCATGCCGTGTTCGCGGTACAGCTCCGCCTCGTCGCTGAGCTCGCCGACCTCGTGCGGCCGGGTGGCCACGCTGGTCCTGCCGCACAGCCGCAGGTCCGCGTCGATGCCCTCGGCACGGACGAACTCCCCGATCTCCTGCAGATTCTGGCGCCCGAGCGCGACCAACCGCGCGAGTTCCCCGGGCCAGCGCACCACCCCGTGGGCCAGGCCGTGCGTCAGCGACTCGGAGAGGAAGCCACCGTTGCGTCCGCTGCCGCCCGCCCCGAGCAGGTCCGCCTCCAGGAGCACGACGTCAAGGTGCGGATTCCGCTGCTTGGCGAGGATCGCCGCCCACAGGCCGGTGAACCCGCCGCCGACGACCGCGAGATCGGCTCGCCGGTCCCGCGCCAGCGGTGCGCGGGGCGGTGGCCGGTCGGCGCGGTCCAGCCACAGCACCGCGATGTCGGCGTCGGCCAACGCCGCGTCGATGTCCATCCGGTCACTCCCACCAGGGCCGGTAGCCGATGCCGTGCTTGGCGGCACGGCGGACGTCGCGCCGCAGTTCCCGCGTCTCGCGGGCCATGCCCGCCGGGAACCCGTGCTTGATCGCACGGTGCTCGGCCGTCTCGCCCATGTAGCACAGCGAGTAGAACAGGCCGACCAGCAGGCCGAGCAGGATCGAGGTCAGCCTGATCCACAGCGGACCGGGCAGCAGGACCAGCAGGCAGAACGGCGCGAGCTGGATCAGGGCGCGCACCAGGTGCCGCAGCACCCACGTGCGGCAGGTGACGTCGTGCAGCACCCACTCGGCGCACCGGTCCGGCAGCTTGCCGCCGAAGGCGTACCAGACCCACTGCGCAGGATTGGGTCGGTTGGTCGCCATCTCTCCAGGCTAGTCTTCGCGGGTCCTGCGGGGACCGCCCGTTCGGCCGGACGTGCTCGGCGGTGATCCTACTGCCACCGCTGGCGGGCGGTGCTGGTCCCCGCCGGTGGTGCAACGCGCGTCACGTTCGGCACCGCAACGCGTCCCACCGGTAACGCGTCCACCGGTAACGAAAACCGATCGCCACCGATGGTGAGGGCAGAAGGGGTGAGGAACGTGTTCGTCGTCGTTGTGGCCATGTTGTTGGTGTTGATCCTGGGTGCTGTGATGTTCACCGACGTGCTGGACGACAATGGGCCGCTGGACCGCCGGGTGCGGGATCTGGCGGCGCAGCTGAAGCGGGACATCCGGCTGTTCGGCCACCGCTGAGGCGCTTTCGGTCGGGCGCCGGCCTCGCCACCCCGGCGGGGCCGGCGCTCTGCTACCGACCCAGCAGGCCCCGCTCGGCGATGCTGGCCATCAACGCCCGCACTCTGAACGTCCACTCCGGACACTTCTCGGATCGGGTCACCCGCTGCCGAGGGTCGGCATACCGACTCGAACACGGCTGCGGGCGGCTCGCGCGGCACCGCTTACGGTGGAGGCCGTGATCGAGCACTCAGGATGCTGCGGCCCGACCCGAGGCGCCCTCGGCGGGGCCGCGCCGAGCTCCCCCGCGCCGGAACCCGCGCCCGCGCCGACCGCGGTCGCGGCGGTGTTCGCGGACCTGCCGGGTGGGACGTTCCAGATGGGCACCGAGGACACCGACGGGTTCCCCGCCGACGGCGAGGGCCCGGTGCGTCCGGTGGCGCTGTCCCCGTTCCGCATCGCGGTGCACACGGTGACCAACGCGCAGTTCGGCGAGTTCGTGGCCGCCACCGGTTACGTCACCGACGCCGAGCGGTTCGGCTGGTCGTACGTCTTCGCCGGGTTCCTGCCGAGGGCGCTGCGGAAGGTTTCCCCGCGCCCGCAGCAGACGCCGTGGTGGTGCGGGGTGGAGGGGGCCTGCTGGCGCGCCCCCGAGGGACCAGGGTCCACTGTGGCGGACCGCGCCGATCATCCGGTGGTGCACGTGTCCTGGCACGACGCCGTCGCCTACTGCCGCTGGTCGGGCACCCGGTTGCCGACGGAGGCCGAGTGGGAGTACGCCGCGCGCGGCGGGCTGTCCGGTCGGCGCTTCCCGTGGGGCGACGAGCTGACCCCGGGCGGGCAGCACCGCTGCAACATCTGGCAGGGGCAGTTCCCGGTGAAGAACACCGCGGAGGACGGCTACCGCGGTACGGCGCCGGTGGACGCCTTCGAGCCCAACGGGTTCGGCCTGTACAACGTCGCGGGAAACGTGTGGGAGTGGTGCTCGGACTGGTGGGGCACCGAGCACGGTTCGTCGCTGGTGACCGATCCCACCGGACCGGCCGACGGCAGCGCGAAGGTGATGCGCGGCGGCTCGTATCTGTGCCACGCCTCGTACTGCAACCGCTACCGGGTCGCTGCGCGCACCAGCAACACCCCGGACAGCTCCAGCGGCAACATCGGATTCCGCGTCGTCGCCGACACCCCCGCCGACCAGCGATGATCTTGTGTGCGGGACATCGGCGGGGGTGGCGCGCGGCCGCGGCGGTGTCGTAGGGTTCGCTTGTCGCCGTCACCCATTCGAGTGACGGCTTTGCTGCGAACAGACCTGTCCGGACAGTGGGGTGACTTCAGGTGCGTCCGTCATCGTTGCCGCGAGCCCGCACTCGTGGGCGCCACCGCCGGGTGGAGCCCAGGACGTGGCGGCCCGGTACCCCGCCGCGCGTGGTCGGGTACGCCGTCGCGGTTTTCCTCACCGTGATCGCGGTCAGCAGCGCCGACTACGGCGACGACAGCCCCGCCCCTGCGCCGCGGGCCGCTGCCGCGCCCGCCGCGCAGCTGCTGGCCCCGGAGGTCGTCCCGACCGTGCCGGACCTGGGCGCGCCGACCCCGCCGCCGCAGCTGCTCGCCAGCCAAGCCCCGGCCCCGGCCACCACCACGCCGGCCCGGCCGGAACCCACGACCGAGTCCGACGAGCCGGACACCACGACGACCACGCCCACCATCGAGCCGTCGGCCCTGCAGGAGACCGCCCCGCCGACGGCGGCGCCCGGCGAACCGACACCGCCCAGCGACGCGAGGCAGCCGGGCAAGCCGACGCCGCCGGACGAGTCGACGCCACCCGAGGACGACTCGAGCGGGATCGCACCGCCGTCGGAATCCACGCCGCCCGGCCGCTTCGAGCCGGAGCCGAGCCTGCTGCCGGGCCTCGGCGGTGTCCTGGATGACCTGACCGGTCCGCTGCTCGGCCGCTGAACCGGCAGCGGCCGAGCCCCGGTGCGACAGTGAGGTCGGCCGAGACGGACGCCGGGGGTGCCGCCATGGACGCCGGGAACGCCACGACGGGCGCAGTCGCGATCACCGGGGGAACCGGACACCTGGGCCGCGAGCTCGTGCGCCTGCTCACACCCACCCACCGGGTGCGCATCCTCACCCGCCGCCCCGGGACCGACCCCGAGGTGGAATGGGTGCGCGGCGACCTCACCACCGGCGAGGGGGTTGCCGAGCTGGTCGCCGACGCACACACCGTGGTGCACGCGGCCACCTGGTCCCCGGTCGCGCAGCGCGGCTTCCCGCACCCGGTCGACTTCCGGCGCAGCCCGCCCGACGTCGACGTCGACGGCACCAGCCGGCTGCTGGAAGCCGCCACCGCCGCCCAGGTCCAGCACTTCCTGTACGTCTCGATCGTCGGCGTCGACCGGCCCGCCCTGCCCTACCTGCGGCTCAAGCACACCGCCGAGGAACTGGTGAGCGTGGCCGACGTGCCGTGGTCCATCGCGCGCGCCACCCAGTTTCACTGGCTGCTGGACCGGATGCTCACCCGCGCCGCGCGGCTGCCGGTGCTGCCGCTGCCCACCGGACTGCCCACCCAGCCCGTGGACGCCCGAGACTTCGCCGAGTACCTCGCCGAGCACGTCCGCGGCGGGGCCGGGGGTCGGCTCGACGACTTCGGCGGACCGGAGGTGCTGACCCTCGGTGACGCGGTGCGGTCCTGGCAGCGGGCCCGCGGCCGCCGCCAGCGGGTGATCGGCCTGCCCGCCCCGCGACGGCTGCGGCGCGTCGCCACCGAGCTGACCTGCCCGGGCGGTCGCCGCGGCCGGACCACCTGGGCCGAATGGCTGGACTCCCACCCAGCCGAGCAGCCTCCCTCCACTTCGGACCACGCGCGGTAGACCCACGTCGACCGACGGACGACGGCTCAGGCGATCCTGACCAGCATCTTGCCGGTGTTCTCGCCGCGCAGCATGCCCAGGAACGCCTCCGGGGCGTTGCGCAGGCCCTCGACCACGGTCTCGCGGTAGGTGATCCTGCCCTCGCGCAGCCAGCCGCCGACCTCGGCGAGGAACTGGTCCTGCCGGTGCGGGTGGTCGGTGACGATGAAGCCCTGCAGCTTCAGCCGCTTGGTGACCAGCATGAACATGTTGCGCGGGCCGGGCTGCGGCTCGGTGGCGTTGTACTGGGAGATCATGCCGCACTCGGCGACGCGGCCGAAGTCGTTGAGCGCGCCGATCGCGGCCTCCAGGTGCTCTCCTCCGACGTTGTCGAAGTAGACGTCGATGCCATTGGGCGCGGCCGCCGCGAGCTGCTCGGCCACCGGGCCGTCGTGGTAGTTGAACGCGGCGTCGAATCCGGCCTCCTCGACGAGGTAGCGGACCTTCTCCGCCGACCCGGCGCTGCCGATCACCCGCGACGCGCCGCGCAGCCTGGCGATCTGCCCGGCCAGCAGGCCCACCGCGCCCGCCGCGGCGGAGACGAACACGACGTCGCCCTCCTTCAGCTCGGCGACCTCGACGAGGCCGACGTAGGCGGTGAGCCCGGGCATGCCGAGAACGTAGAGGTAGGCGCCCAGCGGCGCGGCCTGCGGGTCGACCTTGACGGCGTGCTCGGGCCGAACCACCGCGTGGTCGCGCCAGCCGAACTGGTGCACCACGTGGTCGCCGGGCTGGAAGCCCTCGGCGTTGGAGGCGACCACCTCACCCACCGCGCGCCCCTGCAGCGCCTTGCCGACCTCGAACGGCGGCACGTAGGACCTGCCGGCGTTCATCCGGCCGCGCATGTAGGGATCGACACTCATCATGAGGTTGCGCACCAGCAGCTCGCCCTCGCCGGGCCGCGGGGTCTCGACCTCGACGATGTCGAAGTTCTCCGGCGTCGGCCAGCCCTTCGGGCGGGACGCGAGGCGGATCTCCAGCCCCTTGGTCATCTGTGCTCCCTTCACGGGGTGCGGCTGGCACCGACCGTCCAGCAAACGTGTCATTTAATGCCAGTTGACACTCGATGACTTTAGTCGGTCGCTGCCCTGATGGCAGAATGGGGGCATGAGCGCCCCGACCGACCAGGGTGGCCTGCGGGCCCGGAAGAAGCAGCGCACCCGGTCCGCCCTGATCGACGCGGGGCTGGACCTGTTCCTCAGCCAGGGCTACGACGAGACCACCATCGACGAGATCGCCACCGCCGTGGAGATCTCGCCGCGGACCTTCTTCCGCTACTTCGACGGCAAGGAGGACGTTGCGCTGGCCAAGGGCACCGAGTTCGACGAGCTGGTCTGCCGGGAGCTGGCCGCGCGGCCCGCCGACGAACCACCGCTGGTCGCCCTGCGCCAGGCAGTGCTGGACGCGGTGCGGGAGTCCGCCTCCCGCGAAGGCGTCCCGCGGTTCCTGCGCATCCAGCACCTGATCAGCAACACGCCCGCGCTGCTGGCGGGCAACCTGCGGCGGGCGGCGCTGAACGAGGAACTGCTGACCACCGAGATCGCCCGGCGGCAGGGCGTCGACCCGGTGCGCGACCTACGGCCCCGCGTCCTGGTCGGCATCGTCTACGCGGCGCTGCGCATCGGGCTGCAGACCACCTGCGCCGACGGCAGCCGCGAGCTGGCGCGGCTGCTGGAGCTGGTCGAGCAGACCATTGACCTGGCCACGGCCGGGGTCCCCGCGCGCTGGGGCGCGGACCCGCGCACCTGGTGATCACGCCTATGATCGATGCCGACCGCCGAGCAGAAGGGGCACCGTGAGCGAGATCGTGACCTTGGACGACGTGCGGGACGCGGCCAAGCGGCTGGACGGCGTCGCACACCGCACCCCGGTGCTCACCTCCACCACGCTCAACAACCTCGTCGGCGCCGAGGTCTTCCTCAAGTGCGAGAACTTCCAGCGCATGGGCGCCTTCAAGTTCCGCGGCGCCTACAACGCCATCTCCCGGCTCGGTGCGGAGCAGCTCGGTCGGGGCGTGGCCGCGTACTCCTCCGGCAACCACGCGCAGGCCGTCGCGCTGGCCTGCCGACTGCTGGGCGCCACCGCGGTGATCCTGATGCCCGAGGACGCCCCGGCCGCCAAGCTGGCCGCCACCCGCGGTTACGGCGCGGAGGTCGTCACCTACGACCGCTACAGCCAGGACCGCGTCGCGCTCGGTGAGCAGCTCGCCGCCGAACGAGGTCTGACGCTCATCCCGCCCTACGACCACCCGCACGTGATGGCCGGGCAGGGCACCGCCGCGCTGGAGCTGCTGGACGAGGTCGGTGCGCTGGACGCGCTCGTGACGCCGGTCGGCGGCGGCGGGCTGATCGCGGGGTGCGCCACGGTCGCCAAGGGGCTCGACCCGAACATCCGCGTCATCGGCGTCGAACCGGACACCGCGGACGACACCCGGCGCTCGTTCGCCGCCGGTGAGCGGGTGACGACCCCGGTGTCGCGGACCATCGCCGACGGCCTGGCCGTGCCCGCGCCGGGCGAGCTGACCTTCGAGGTCAACCGGCGCCTGGTCGACGAGGTCGTGCTGGTCACCGACGAGGAGATCCGCGCGGCGATGCGGCTGGTGTTCGAGCGGCTGAAGATCGTCATCGAGCCCAGCGCGGCGGTGGGTGTCGCCGCGCTGCTCACCGGGCGCATCAGCGCACCGCCCCGGGTGGGCGTGGTGATCTCCGGCGGGAACGTCGACCTCGCCCGCTTCACCGAGCTGCTCACCGCCTGACCAGGGGCCGTGCCCGGCGGGTCACCGATCCGCGCGCTCCGGTGGCTCCTGCTGACGTCACGGGGTGGGCCAGGGGCGTTGGGGGCCGCGCAGGCCCTCGTAGGCGCGCGCCAGGCGGAGGACACCGACGTCGTCGAAGCGGCGGCCCGCGATCTGCAGGCCGATCGGCAGGCCGTCCGGGGTCCAGCCGCAGTTGACCGAGACAGCCGGTTGCCCCGACATGTTGTACGGCAGCGTGAAGGCGATGTGCTCCAGCGGGCGCATCGGGTCGTCGGTGGGGTATGCCTGCTCGGCTGGGAAGGCCGGGATCGGCGCCACCGGGGACAGCACGTAGTCGAAGTCGCGGACCACGCGGTTGGCCGCCACCGAGATCGCGTCCATCTGGCTGAAGCCGTGGAAGATATCGGCCGCGGTGAAGTCGCGGGCGCTGGTGGCCCACTGCGCGATGCCCGGCAGCACCTTCGCGCGACGCTCCGGCGGCAACGCCGAGATGTCGGTGAAGGACCGGAATCGCCAGAACCGGTCCATGCCGTCGAGCATCTCGCGGCTCAGGAACGCATCGACCGGCTCCACGACGGCCCCGGCGGACTCCAGCAACTGCGCCGCGGCGGTGACCGCGGCCGTGACCACCGGCTCGACGGGCAGGCCGACCCGATGGTCCAGCAGCAGCGCGATCCGCAGGCCGCGCACCGGCCGATCGAGGTCGCCCCAGTCCAGGTCGGCCGGCGGCAGGCTGGTGTGGTCGCGGACGTCCGGCGCGGACAACACGGACGCCAACAGCGCGGCGTCAGCGACCGCGCGGGTCATCGGGCCAACGACCCGGCCCGGGTAGGGCGGGTCCACCGGGATGCGGCCGAAGCTGGGCTTGAGGCCGACCACCCCGCACCACCCGGCGGGCAACCGGATCGACCCGCCGATGTCGGTGCCCACGTGCAGCGGCCCGTACCCGGCGGCGGCCGCGGCGCCCGCCCCGGCGCTGGAGCCGCCCGGGGTGCGGGTGAGGTCCCACGGGTTGCGGGAGAGGTGGTGGAAGCTCGACGCGCCGGAGGACAGCATCCCGTAGTCGGGCATCGTGGTCTTGGCGAACAGCACCGCGCCGCTCTCCCGCAGCCGCGCGGCGGCGGGCGCGTCCTCCCGGGCCGGAATCAGTTCGGTGGCCGCCGTGCCCAGTGGCACCGGGGTACCCCGGGTGGCGATGTTCTCCTTGAGGGTGACCGGGATGCCGTCGAGCGGCCCGGCCGGTTCCCCGCGCCGCCATCGCTGCTCGGACTCGCGGGCCGCCGCCCGTGCGCCGTCCGGGTCGAGCGCGTAGAGCGCGCACACCTTCGGCTCGACCCGCGCCACGCGCGCCAGCACGGATTCGACGGCCTCGACCGGCGACGCCTCACCTGCCCGGTACGCTGCCACCAGCTCCACCGCCGGGAGATCAGCCAGCTCCGCCATGCGTGTTCTCCTCGCTCTCAGTCGGTCCCGAGTCTCGACCAGACGGCACCGCGAGGAAAGTTGTCAACCTGTCCGCAACCGGCGGCAGACGGTGTGCAGGGCGTCCGTTGCCTCACGCACTGTCGCCGTAGTAGACGTGCTCCGGATGGGGATGGCTGAGAAAGTCGTGGTGCGAGATCTCCCAGCCGTAGGCCCCGGCGTGGCTGAACACCAGCACGTCACCGGCCCGCACCCGGGACACCGGCGCCTCCCGCGCCAGGACGTCCTTGGGCGTGCACAGCTCCCCGACCACGGTCACCGCCGCGTCCCGCAGTTCCGGGCGCGGCGCGCTCGACGGCCAGTCCTCCACCGGCACGACGGTGAAGGGGTGGCTGTGCTGCCACGACACCGGGAGCCGGAAGTGGTGGGTCCCGCCGCGCACGAGCACGAAGTCCACACCGTGGTTGCGCTTGATGTCGAGGACCTCCACCACGTAGCGGCCGCAGTCGGCGACCAGGTAGCGGCCGCACTCGAAGTCGATCTCGCGGCAGTGCTCGGGGAAGGCGTCGACGACCGCGGGCAGGCCGCGGGCGAAGTGCGCCCAGTCGAACTGCTCGTCCAGGTCGGCGTAGTTCACGCCGATGCCGCCCCCTGCGTTGAGGACCTCCACCTCCAGCCGGAACTCGCGCTCCCACTGCCGCACGGTGCGCCGGTAGAAGTCCAGCAGCTCCAGGTGGGCAGGTGCGGACAGGTTGTTTGACAGCGAGTGCAGATGAAACCCGGCCAGGCGGATCCCGGGCAGACGGCGGGCGGTGTCGACCGCCTCGGGCAGGAGCTCCTCGGCGATGCCGAACTGGGTGGGGCGCCCGGCCATCGCCAGCGTCGCGGTCGGGAACGGACCGGCGAGGTTGACCCGCAGCAGCACCTCGGCGATGCGGCCGAGCCGGGTGGCGACCTCGGAGATGCGGTGTAGTTCCAGCACGCTCTCCGCGTGCAGGCGGGTGACGTCCTGCCGCAGCGCCTGCTCGATCTCCGCGGGCGTCTTGGCTGGTCCGCCGAAGATCACCGGGATCTGGCCGCCCACCGCCCGCGCCTTGGCCAGCTCCCCGCCGGAGGCGACCTCGAACCCGGCGACCAGCGGCGCCAGGGCTCGCAGCAGCCGCTCGCCGCTGTTGGCCTTCATCGCGTAGAACATCCGGCAGCGCGGCGGCAGCGACGCGACCACGGTGCGGACGTGCTCGGTGAGCCGGTCCAGGTCGTAGGCGAACAGGCAGACCGGTTGGGCACCACCGACGCGGTCCTGCACGAGTTTGCTCAGCTTCTCATCCACGGTGGTCCTCCAGGTGGGCGCGCAGCGCGCGGGCGGCCAGTCCGCGTTCCTCGCCGAGCACGAACGCACGGACCCCTTCGGCCCGCCAGCGCTCGTGGTCGTCGCGGGTGCGCGGGATCGCGCAGAACGGCACCGAGCGGCGGGCGCATTCGGCGTGGACCCGGCGCAGGGCGTCCCGCACCGTGGGGTGCCGGGTCTGCCACGGCACGCCGTAGGACTGTGACAGGTCGGCCGCACCCTCCAGCACCAGGTCCACTCCACCGCCGGCGAGGATGGCGGGCAGCTCGTCCACGCCCTCGGCGTCCTCGATCATCGCGACGAGCATGATCTCCTCGTTGGCGCGGCGGATGTACTCGGTGAGCTCGATGCGGCCGAAGCCGGGCACCCGCCCGCCGTTGAGGCTGCGCATGCCCTCCGGGGCGTAGCGGGCCGCCCGGATCGCGGCGTCCACATCGGACCGGTTGCGGACGTGCGGCACGACGATGCCCATCGCCCCCGCGTCCAGGGCACGCAGGATCGCATTCGCGTCGCCCTCGGGGACCCGCACGAAGGGCACCAGGTCGACGGCCTCGGCGGCGCGGATCAGGTTCTCCAGCTGCTGCGGGTCGACAAGCGCGTGCTCGGTGTCGAGGATGACGAAGTCGTAACCGGCGCAGCCGATCATCTCCACCAGCGTCGGCGCGGGGATCGAGCAGAACAGCCCGTAGACCTCGCCGCCGTCGGCCAGGGCGTCGCGCACGGCGTTGCGGCGCAGCATCAGTCCACCTCCGCAAGCGGGTTCGGCACGGTGTGCAGGCGTAGTTCGGTGTCCGGCAGCAGGCGGCGGGTGGTCAGCTTCTCCACCTCCACGGTCGGGGTGAACACGTCGAACAGCGCGAACCGCGCCGCCAGCTCCGGGAACCGCGCCTGGTAGGCGCGGAGCTCCTCGCGCACCAGCCGCCAGAAGTCCCGCTCCGCCAGGTCGTAGTGGTCGGCGAGGAAGATGCCGAGCTCGCCGAGGTTGACGAACAGGAACGCGTCCAGCAGGAAGTCGGTGACCAGCCCCAGGTCGTCGGTCTCGACGAACGAGTTGCGGTTCTGGTGGTGCGCGGGCGTTCCCGCCAGCCGCGGGCAGCGCTGTGGTGCGGCGAGGTGGCGGCGGCTGAACCGCACGCCGTCGTGGAAGTCCTTCAACGCCACCCTGGTCGGCACCCCGTCGCGGTGCACCAGCAGCGCGTTCTGCGCGTGCGTCTCCAACGCCACCCCGTGGCGGCACAGCAGGTGCACCAGCGGCACCGCGCTGACCCGCGCCACCCGCCGGACCCACTCAGCGGCACCCATCTCGCGCACCCACGGGTCGATCAGCGGGGTGCCGTCGACCTGGCAGGCGGTCAGGCCGGTGAACGGCACGGCACGCTCCCCGGGTTCGAGGTACCGGTGCAGGCTTTCCCGCCAGATGCAGGCCAAGGCACCGTAGGTGTCCTCCTGCAGCAGCCCGCCGGGCGGGTTCACCGCGATGCCGAGCTGTTCGCGCAGCACGATCGGGCGCACCTCGTCACGGAGGAACGCGTCCTCGGCGACCAGACCGTGCAGCCAGTCGCTGATCAGCGGTGCGTTGTGCACGGTGTGTGCGGCGAGGCCCCGGCTGGTGGAGGTGTTCACGATCGACATCGACAGCTTCAGGTACGGCCGGTGCGGGTCGTCCTGGCAGGCCAGGGTGCGGATGGACTGCTGGGCGAGGAAGGAGTGCGGGTCCTCCCCCAGCACGATCAGCTGTCGACGCCGCAGCTGGTCGGCGAAGGCCCGGGCGATCCGCTGCCGCCACTGCCACGGGTGCACCGGCACCAGGGCGTAGTCCTGCGGGTCGGCCCCGGCCTGCTCGACGCGCCGGCGGAAATCCTGCGCGGCTTCGCCGAGCTGGTCGTCCACGTAGCTGCCGGCGACGGTCGCGGACGCGGTCACCTCGGTGATGTCGCGGTGCGCGGCCAACCAGACCGGGCGAACCGGGCGGGCGAACTCCGGGCCGTAGGCGAGGTTGTCGGCGGCGTCGAAGCCCAGCCGTGACTTGTAGGTCGGGTGGTAGCGGTGGCCGTCGGTGATGGCCGACTCCAGCACGTCGTGGTCCGCTGTGGACAGATCCACCGCCAGCTCGCGGCGGACGTGTTCGGACAGCGCGTCCTTGAACAGGGTTTCCTCCAGCTCCCGGGCAAAGCCGGGCAGCAGGGCCGGATCGGCGTCCAGCGATCCGCGCACCTCGGCGAGGAAGTCGGTGACCGACTCCGCCTGCACGCCGTCGCGCAGCACGTCCGAGACGACGCTGACTCGCCCGAAGCCGAAGCGGCGCACCGCGCGGAAGCTGTAGCGGACGGGTGCGCCGGCGGCGTCCACGCCGTCGACGACGTACTGCTCGCCGTCCTGCCGGGTCTTCAGCGCGCCCTCGTACACCAGGGAGGACACCAGCTGCCGGAACACCCGGCGCCGCACGGTGTGCCACCCCGGCGCGGTGAGCGCGGCGGGCACGAGGTCCAGGGTCATCGGCACTCCTCGGTTGTGGGCGGGAGACCCGCACGCGGTCGGCCCCGATGAGCAGGCGTCAACAGCGTTGTTCATCGGGTCTCCACGAGCGGGTTGCGGACGTCGACGTAGAGGGGACGCTCGCCGCGCTCGGCGAAGCGGCTAAGCAGGTTCGCCTTCGCCGGCAGCGTCGGCGAGGCCAGCAGTTCGGCGGCGTAGCGGCCGGGGCAGGTGCGCAGGAACTCGCCGACCACCGCCCACAGTCGCCGTTCCCCGATCCCGGTGTAGCGGCCCAGGACGTGCACCAGGTGGCCCACGTGGTTGGTCAGCACGTGGTAGCGCAGCCGCATCCAGGACTCGGCGTCGCTGTAGAGCAGCGGGCTGTTGTCGTCGAGCGCGCCGACCTCGGCCCGCTCGCGGCTGACGCTCGTGCCCTCCATGTCCCGGACGTAGAACCGGACCGGCCAGCCGCCTTCGGTGTGTAGCAGGGAGTTCTGCACGTGCGCCTCGAAGCTGATGCCGTCCTCGGTGAAGACCGCCAGCAGCGGGCCGAGGGAGATCCGCAGGTAGCGCCGCAACCACTCGGCGACGTGGTCGAACGACAGCGGGCCCGCCTCGGCCACCAGGTCCAGTAGTGCCGGGGCGCGGCCGTCCAGGCGGTCCTCCAGCAGCGCGGCCAGCACCCGCGGGGCCGTGCCGGGGCCGGGGTTGCGGCGGAACAGCACGGACAGGTCCGCGGCCAGGTCCCCGACGACCGCCGGATCGATGGTGCGGTACCCGGTTTCCAGCAGCACCTCGAACCCGTCGTGCCGCCATCGCCGCGCGGCGGCGGCCACCACCCGGCTGGCGTCGGCAGCCCGGCGCACGTGCTCCACCGGGTTGTTCCGGACGAAGTTGGTGATCCGCACGTGCAGCGGCAGCTTCCAGCTCGTCTCGAAGCCGGGGTCGCACGTGGTGCGCACCGAGGACGTCGCGTACACCTGCGCGCCCACCGGCCCCAGCGGCACCGCCTGGCCGCGTTCCACGAGGTCGGCGAACGCCGGCTTGCGGGCCAGGTAGCCGGCCTGCCACGGGTGCATTGGCAGCAGGAGGTGGTCGTGCTGGTCGGTGCGCAGCTCAATGCGTGCCTTCTCCTCGACTTCGGCGGGGATCCACGCCCCGTCGGCGACGCGCTCCTGCAGCACGATCTCCGGCGCGACGGCCAGGTAGTGCAGTTGGAAGGCGGCGCCGAGTTCCGGCGCGTAGCGGGCCAGTTCGTGGTCGGCGAAGCCCTCGGCGCTCTTGGGCGTCGGGTGGAAGGGGTGGCCCAGCAGCAACGACTGCTCGGCGCAGCGGGTGATCTCGTGTGGCCGCGTCGGCCGCGCCGCGCGCCGGTGGCCGAGGTAACGTGCGGACCGCGCCACGCTGTTGGCCACCTGGTCGCAGAACGCCTCCTTGGCGCCGCCGCCTCGGGCGGCGAGCTCGTCGGCCACCAGGGCCACGAACTCCTCGTGCCCGACGGGTCGGCGGCCGCGCGGGCCCTCGCGGTACAGCTGCTCGCCATAGGCGTGGTGGCCGAAGTCGGAGTGGTACACCACCGCGACCACCAGCGATTCCCCGATGCTCGGCAGCGGGATGCGCGCCCAGCCGCCGGACACCGCGAGCTGTCCGCCGGTCTCCCGCACCAGCGCGTTCAGCAGCCGCTGCCGTGCGGCGGCGCGGGCCAGAACTTCGTTCACCGCAACACCTTCTCGCTCGTCGCTGGCAGTTCGACGGGTTCCGCGCCGCGGCGGTGGCTGACCGCGGCCAGCATCGCGGCCCCGCCCAGCAGCGCGCCGATCAACCCGAACACGGCGGTCGGCGGCAGCAGTACCGCCGCGGCCGCGCCCAGCAACGGCCCCACCACCTGCCCGAGGTCGAGCAGGCCGGTGGTGAATCCGAAAGCCGTGCCGCAGCCCTGGGTGGGTACCCGGCGCGCCGTCACGTGCAGCACCGACTGCACCAGCGCGGCGAAGCAGAAGCCCTGCACGGCGCGCAGCGGCAACAGCAGTTCCACCGGGACCATCGCCTGCGCGGCCACCGCGAGCCCGCATCCGGTGGCGGCCACGGCGAACCCGCGCTGCGCGGGTCGGACGTCGTTGCGGCGCCCCCACCACGGACTGCCCGCCCACGACGCCGCCCAGGTCACCGCCTGCAGCACGCCGACCCACGTGGTCGCGGCCGCCACCGAACCGGTGATCCGGTCAACCTGCGGCGCGAAGACCACCACCAGGGCGTAGATGGCGGCCTGCGCGGCCAGCCCGGCCAGCAGCATCGCGCGGGTCTCGCCGGTGCGCAACAGCGCCGCGGCCACCTCGCGGACCGGTTGCCGGTGTGGCGCACGGCCGGAGGGTTCGACCAGCAGCACCGCCGCGAGCGCGCTGGACACCACGAGCAGGCCGGCGACCGCGAGGAACAGCGGGGGGAAGCCGAGCCGCCCGGCGAGCAGCCCGCCGACGAGCGGGCCGAGCAGCGAACCGGCGGCGGTGGCCCCGAACAGGCTGCCGAGCGCGCGGCCCCGCCGGTCGGCCCGCACCGCGGAATTCGCGTACGCAACGGTGGCGCTGACCACGCCACCGCAGGCACCCTGCAGCAGGCGGCAGGCGAGGAACTCGCCGGGCGTGCCGGCCACCGCCATCAGGGCGATCGCGATGCCGAGGCCGAGGTGCGCCCGCACGACCATCGCCTTGCGGCCGTAGCGGTCGCCGATGAGTCCCCACAGTGGGCCGGTGACCAGTTGGGCCACCGCCGGGGTGGCCAGCGAAACACCGGTCCACCACGGGATTTCCGCGGCCGGGGTGCCCAGCTGCGCGAGGTAGAACGGCAGCAGCGGCACCACGATGGTCAGCCCCGCGGTCGCCGCGAACTGGCCGAGGCACAGCACGGCGAAGGTCCGTCCCCGCCGCATCAGCGCACCGCCCGCAACGGGTTGGGCACCGAACCGGTTCCGGCGGGCATGCTCACGCCGCTGGAGCGGCCCTGGCGCAGCAGCGGACCGAGCACCGACCGGCTCGGCCAGGTCTCGGCGTCGAGCAGCTGGGCGCGCAGCACGGACCTCACCGCCGAGGGCGGGTCGAGCCGCTTCAGGCAGTCGACCACGGCCGCGCGCAGTTCCGTCCACAACGCCTCCTCGGCCAGCCCGAAGTGGCGGCACAGCGCGTCGGCGATCCCGTAGAGGTTGACCTGGAAACCCAGCGTCTGTAGGTAGCCGACCAGCGCTTCCGCCGAGTCCAGCCGCAACGACTGCGGCGCGCCCGGCCTGATCGCGTACTCCGGGTCCGGGGTGCCCGCCGCCGCCATCCACTCCGGGTACAGCCGCAGCGTGTCGTGGTCGCGCAGGACGAACCGGTCCACCCGGCCGCCGCGCAGCACGACGACCACGTTCTGCCCGTGCAGCTCCGGCAGCACGCCCCAGCGCAGGAACCCGAAGCCCAGCTCGCAGAACGCGCCCGCCAGGTCGCGGAAGAACCCGACCGGGTCCGGCACCAGCGGCGCGAGCACGTGCCACTCGTGCGCGGCGAACGCGGCCATCGGCAGCACCAGCCCGTCCAGCGCGGGGTACCGGCGGACCTGCGCGGCCAGCTGCCCGGGCCGGTCGCCGAACTCGTCGTCCGGATCGTGCCAGCCGCACCAGGTCCGCTCGTCGCACAGCGCAACCCGGTGTGCCAGCAGCGGATCGCGCTCCAGCAGCTCCCGCATGCACGCCTGCGCCCGTTCGGCGTTGGCCAGGTAGCGCGGCGGCAGCAGCCGGGCGGCACCCAGCGTGGCGACACCGAGCGGCAGCTTGACGTGGCGCGCGGACTCCGGGGACGTGGTCAGCGTGCGGACCGACGCCGTGGGGTGGAACCGGCCCAGGCCGCGCACCAGCGGCACCACCACGCCGAGCGCCAGTTCCTCGGCGAACTCGGTGGGCAGCACGTGGTCGAACTGCCACGGGTGCACCGGGACCGGCACCAGGTCCGCCGAATCCGCGTTGCCCAGCAGGTCGTCGAGCAGCTGCCGCTGCCTGTGGTCCAGCACCAGGTCGGGGATGCGGTGCGAGTCCGGGTCGCTGCCGTGGCGGAGCCGTTCGGGCCGCACCCCCACCCAGTCCAGGCCAAGCGGTGCGGCGCGCATCGGGCCGTGGCGCGCGACGTCGGTGGCGGTCCAGCCGGACGCCGCCCGCGCCGTCGGGTGAAACGGCCGGTTGCGGGTGGCCGCCAACCGCTCACCCGCCAGCAGCTGCCCGGGCCGCGGGGCGAGGTCGAGCTCCGCCCGCTGCGCCAGCAGCGTGGCGGCGTGCTCGACCGACGCCCGCAGGTCCTCGGCCACCGCAGCCGCACCCGGGAACCCGCCGCCGACCAGCCGGAGCAGTTCCTCGGGCGGGATCTGTCGGGGTGCGGCACCGTCACCGCCGCGCCAGACGGCGCCCCCGGCGAACCGGTGGCGCTGCAGCGCGCCGCCGGGGCGGACCCGGCAGGCCACCCACCCGGTGTCCAGCTTCACCCGGCACCAGGACTCGCCGTCGCGCAGGGGTTCACCGGCCAGCTCGGCGGGGCAGTCCGTTTCGGCCCGCGCGCCGAACCCGGCCACGTCCTCCTGCAACAGCGCGTCGACGAGGTCCCGCAGGACCAGTTCGGTCGCGTCCTCGCGCATCGTCACCCGCTCAGTACAGGTCCAGCCAGGTGCCCACGCCCTGGCTCCGGGCCCGCTCGTAGACCGCGCCCGCGCAGGCGATGTCCTCCACCGCCATGCCCATCGGGTTGAGCAGGATGATCTCGTCGTCGTTCTCGCGGCCGGGCCGGGTCCCGGCCAGCACCTCGCCCAGCTCGGCGTGCAGCTGCTCGCGGGAGAACGCGCCCTCCAGCACCAGCTGGTTGATGATCTTCTTCTCCCGGTTGCTCTGCTCCCAGTCGTCGACCACGACCTTGTCCGCGCCGAGGAACACGTCCTTGTGCACGTCCATGATGGACACGTTGCACACCAGCGCGCCGCGCTTGATCCAGGCCAGCGGGATGTAGGGCTCGCTGGTCACGGTGCACGGCACGACGAGGTCACCGGCGCGCACCGCGTCCTCGGCACTGTCGGCGACCCGTGCCTTGACCGCCGGATGTTCCCGGGTGATCCGCTCGGCCAGCGCGTGCGCGGCTTCCGGCCGCTGGTCGTAGAGGTGCGCCACCTCGATGTGCCCGAACTGCTGCAGCAGGGCCTCGACCTGCGTCCGGCCGATCAGCCCGCAGCCGACCAGCGCGACGTCGGTGAAGCCCTGGCGCGCCAGGTGCCGGGCGGCCAGGCAGGTCACCCCGGCGGTGCGCCAGGCGCTGATCAGGCTGCCCTCCAGGACCGCCACCGGGTAGTTGCTGGACGGGTCGTTGAGCACGATCAGCGCGCTGGCGCGCTCCAGGCCGCGGCGCGTGGGGTTGTCGTGCTTGCTGCCGATCCACTTGATCCCGGACAGCCCGGGCTCGCCGACGTGCGCGGGCATCGCGATGATGCGGTCGGCGATGTGCCCGCCCTCACCGGCGGCGCGCAGGTAGGGCTTGAGTGGCTGCACGGTCCTGCCCTCGGCGTGCGCGATCAGGCCGTCGCGCAGCGCCTGCACGTACAGCTCGGAATGAGCGCCGCCGACCGCGGCGATGTCGCCGCGGCTGAGGTACAGCAGCTTCGGGGAGTGCTCAGTGGACACCAGATCTCCTTGTCATCGGGCGGCGCGCCGCTGGCGGGCGGCGGCGAGCCAGTCGTCGTCGTAGACGAGGTCGAGGTAGCGGTCGCCGCGGTCGGGGAACACGGCCACCACGCGGCACGGTCGGGGCAGTCCGGGCAGCGCCCGGCGGACGGCGGCAACGACGGCGCCGGTGGAGCCGCCGGCGAGGATGCCCTCCGCGGCCAGCAGGTCCCGGCAGCCCTCGGCGGCCTCGACGTCGTCGACGTAGAGCACGTCGTCGATCTCGGCGGCCCGCAGCAGTTCGGGCACCCGGCTGGCCCCGATACCGGGGATCTCCCGCGGCCCGGCGGGCGCGCCGAAGATCACCGAGCCGACCGCGTCGACCGCGACGACCCGCAGGTCCGGGAAGGTCTCCCGCAACCGGCGGGCGCAGCCCAGCAGGCTGCCGGTGGTGCTCACCGCGCCGAACAGGTAGGCCGGGGGCCGGACGAGCTGCGCCGCCAGTTCGGCGCCGGTGCCGTGGTAGTGGGCCTGCCAGTTCCGGTCGTTGGCGTACTGGTTGATCCAGACCGCGCCGGGGTCGGCGGCCACGATCTCCCGCACCCGGCGGATGCGGCTGTGCAGGTAGCCACCGAAGGCGTCGGGTTCGGTCACCACCTCGATCGAAGCGCCCAGTTGCCGCAGGATCGCGACGTTGGACGCGGCGGTCTTGGGGTCGAGCACGCAGGTGAACCGCAGCCCGTGGATGCGGGCGGCGATGGCCAGGGCGATGCCGAAGTTGCCGGAGCTGCTCTCCACGAGGTGACTGCCGGGCCGGATGGTGCCCTCCTGCAGTCCGCATTCGACGATGTAGCGGGCGGAGCGGTCCTTCATGCTGCCGCCGGGGTTCATCAGTTCCAGCTTGGCGAGCACCTCGACGTCGGGGTCGGGGAACAGCCGGTTCAGCGCGACCACGGGGGTGTTCCCGACGCACTGGAAAACCGACTCGGCGATGGATTCGGTCACGGTGTCGGCGACGGCCACGTTTCTCCTCAGCTCGGCGACCGGAACGGGCGGGGCAACGGCACGGAACGCTAGCAAAGGTAAGGCTAACTTAATAGAAGAGATCGAGGAGAGGACGATCACACCCTCGTGGCGAAGTTGCCCCGAACAGTGCAGCGGCGCCTGGTGGGCACGGGCCAGGACGACCGTCCCCATGTCGGCAGCCGACAGGGAGCACGGAGCAACCCCGCTGGGCCGATCGCCCTACTGTCCACAGTGCACAGCCGAACCGCTCCGGCGCGAATTCCGCGCACTCCGGCGCGATGCGGCTGCGGGTACGGCGCGGTTGACGACGCGGTGCGCATGCGGCGTTACCCGCGGTTCGGCTAACCGACGGTCGCGCCGAAGACCAGGCCGAGCGCGTAGGTCACGGCCGCGGCCCCCACCCCGATGGCCAGTTGGCGCAGGGCGCGGGGCAGCGGTGCGGCACCCGACAACACGCCCACGGTCGCGCCGGTGACCATGAGCGCGAGGCTGACGAGCCCGACCGCGATCACCACGGCGGGCCACCCGGTGAGGCCGACGGCGAACGGCAGCACCGGGATCAGCGCGCCCGAGCCGAAGAACACGAAGCTGGACAGCGCCGCCTTCGCCCCGGTGCCGACGACCTCGTGCTCGTCGGCGGCTGGTTCGCCGCGCGGCACCGGCGGTTTCGGGTCCCGCAGCAGGGCGTCGGCGCGGCGCTGCGCCTCCTGCCCGGACATGCCGCGGGCGCGGTAGACCAGGGCGAGTTCGTTGGCGTCGACGTCGAGGTAGGGCACCACGGCGCGGGTTTCCGGGTTCGGCCGGGCGGCCGCCAGCAGCTCGCGCTGCGACCGCACCGAGATGTACTCCCCCGCCCCCATCGACAGCGCCCCGGCCAGCAGCCCGGCCAGCCCGGTCAGCAGCACCGTCATGGCGGGCACGTTGCCGCCGACGACGCCGAGCACCAGCGCCAGGTTGCTGACCAGGCCGTCGTTGGCGCCGAACACCGCCGCCCGGAAGGTGCCCGACACGCGCGCCCGGCCGCGCGCGGCGAGTGCGCGCACGACCTCCTCATGGATCCGCTCGTCGGCGGCCATCGCCGGAGACGCGTCGCGGTCGAAGCGGTACGGCGATCGGCTCTCCGCCCGCTGCGCCAGCGCCAGCACGAACACCGACCCGAACCGGCGGGCCAGCAACACCAGCAACCGCATCCGGACGCGGCCGCGGCGAACCGGTCCGACCTTGTCGCCGAGCATGTCCGCCCAGTGGGCGGCGTGCCGCTCCTCCGCCTCGGCCAGGCCCAGCAGGATCTCCCGCTCCTCACCGTCACGGCGAGCGGCCAGTTCCCGGTAGACCGCGGCTTCCTCGCGTTCGTGCGCGAGCCACCGGCGCCACCGGCGCAGCGTGCGCGCGTCCACGCGGCCCGGGGGCTCTCCCTGCTCCGCCACGCGCCCAGCCTCGCAGCGGCCCGCGCCAGCCACCACTCAAACGCCCGTCCCGCGCCACGGCTGGTGGTTGTGCACCGACGGCGCCCAGCAGGCCACGCACAACGCCGAGCACGCGGTGCCGTACGACGGCGTCGTCGGCGGGGTCAGCCGAGAGCCAGCAGGCGGCGGACGCGACGCGGCAGGCGCGGCAGCCACCCACCGTCAAGCCAACGCCGTGAGCCCCGACGGCGCCTCTCCCGAGCTGAAGCGAACACCGGCACCACAACCTCATCGAACAGCAGCGCCTCACCGTATGCGCCGTATGCGCAGGTCATCGTGCCGCCACCTGCGGTGATCGCCCAGAGGCCAAAGTCACGCTCAGCCGCCGAAGGCGGGGGCGCGCTTCTCCAGGAACGCCCGCATGCGCTCCTTCGCGTCGGCGGTCTGCGAGGTCGCGGCCATCACCTCGGTGGCGATCGCGTATGCGTCGGCCTCCGGGCGGTCCAGCTGGGCGTAGATGGTCTGCTTGCCCACCGCCTTGGCGTCGCGGCTGCCGCGGGTGGCGCGGGCCAGCAGGTCGTCCACCGCGGCGTCGAGCTCGGCGTCCGGCACCACCCGGTTGACCAGGCCCCACCGCTCCGCGGTCGCGGCGTCGACCACGTCCCCGGTCAGCGCCATCTCCATCAGCCGTTTGCGGCCGATCGACCGGGCCACCGGCACCGCCGGGGTGTGGCAGAACCAGCCGCCCTTCCCGCCGGGCAGCGCGAACCCGGCCGACTCCGCGGCGACCGCCAGGTCGCAGGTGGCCACCAGCTGACAGCCGGCCGCCACCGCGAGCCCGTGCACCCGCGCGACCACCACCTGCGGCACGGCGTGGATGGTGCGCATCAGCGACTCGCACAGCCGCAGCAGCTCCCGCATCCCGGCCAGGTCGCGGTCGGCCATGTCGCCGAAGTCGTGGCCGGAGCTGAACACCGGGCCCGCTCCGGCGAGCACGATCCCGGTTGCCTTGCCCTCACCGGCCTCCTCGAAGGCGCGGCGCAGCTCCGCGAGGTGGTCCGCGGACAGCGAGTTCCGCCGGTTGGGGCGGTTCATCGTGATCCGGACGGTCGGGCCGTCCTGCTCGATCAGCACGTGCTGAAACTGCTGGCTGCTCATCGTCGCTCCACTGGGCTCGACTGGCACTGGGCTCGCTTGGGCACTGGGCTCGACTGTCCGTCGTCCTGAGCCTGGCACATCACCCGCCGCGCGGACACCCGCGCGGCGGGTGGATCAGCCATCCGCCGGCGGGAGGGCGCCCATCGTCTGCAGGTGGGTCAGCGGGCCGTAGCGGGCCACCAGCTGGTCGAACTCGGCCTGGTCATGGAAGGCCAGCCGGCCCGCGCCGAACTCCTTGGCGACCTCGACGGCGTAGCGGGCGGCGTCGGCGATGTCGGTCTCGTGGCTGGCGCCGGTGGCGCAGCCGGGCACGGCCGACGCGGCCACGATCGCCAACCCCACGACCGGGGCGGCGGTGGCGGTGGCCGGCTGCAGGATCGAGTTGAGGTGATAGACGCCGTTGCCGTACGGGGTGATGTCCTGGGTGGTCACCGGGTAGGTCACCAGCGGCCGACCGGTCACGATCTCCAGCAGCGCCCCCAACCGGTCGGACACCCGCAGTACCCAGCCCTGCCGGACCGTCGGCGACAGCGCCAGCCCCCGGTGGTTGATGATGCGGTTGCCCTTGGTGGCGTCGATCGACAACACCGCGTCCATCTCGTCGGTGACCTCGTGGGCGTTCATGGTGGCCATGTCGACCGGGGAGTCCATGAACGGCACCGGGTCGTGCGGCCGGGTCGGTGCGTGCGGGCACACGTGCGTGGTGATCACCACGTCGCCGGGCAGCACGTCGCCGCGGGCGCGCATCGACAGCAGCTTCGCCGCGACCGCGATGGCCGCCGCCGCGCCGTCACCGTCCGAGACGAACCCGGTCACCTCCGGGCGGGCGCCGACCCCGCCCAGCCGCCCCACCACACCGAGAGTGGGAGCGCTGCCGCCCGCGGTTCGCCCCCGCGCGCCCGGCACGCGGACCTGCACGAAGTCGGTCGAACCCCGCGCGCCGTGCACCGTGCGGGTGGTCGCCGACCCGGACTCCCCGGCCACCCCGTCGAGGTAGGCCACCACGGCGGCGCCGGTGACCCCAGGGTCGTCGAGGAGGTCGACCACATCCAGGACATGCTTGAGCATCCGGAGCCCTTTCGAGGCGAGGACCGTGAGCCACGGCGGCCCGCGCTCGCGGTCGTGCGTTGGCGGGGCGGTCAGCACGAAACACCCTCGGCGACCGCCGTGCCACCACCGTGCGAGGTCACCGAACAGCCGGACAAGCACATCCCGCTATTCGCACAATAGGGTCATGCCGGCGTTCGAGACCGACCCCAGCACCCCGGCCGGCCTGCCGCAGACGGCGGACCGGGCCCTGCGGGTGCTGCTGGCGTTCGACCGCGCCCACCCGGAGTGGGGCGTGACCAAGGTGGCGCGCGAGTTCGGCCTGCACACCTCGATCGCGCAGCGGCTGCTGGCGACCCTGGCGCACCGCGGTTTCCTGGTGCGCAACGAGGCGAACCGCCGCTACCGGATCGGCCCGGCGGCGCTGCACCTCGGGCGGATGTGGGAGCAGGCCGGGACGCTGGACCTGCTGGTGCGCCCGCTGCTGGCCGAGGTCGCCGAGGAGACCGGGCACAGCGCGCTGCTGGCGCTGCCGGACAGCGCCCACATGCGCGGCGTGGTCGTCGCCGAAGGCGCCGACGGCCGCCTGCGCGACTACCCGCTGACCAACGAGCTCTACCCGGCGCACGCGGGCGCCACCAGCAAGTCGTTCTACGCGTTCCTGCCCGAGGACCTGCGGTCGCGGGTGTTCACCGACCGGCCGCTGGCCCGGTTCACCGACCGCACGGTGACCGACCTGGCAGTGCTCGAGGAGCAGTTCGCCGAGATCCGGCGGGCCGGGTGGGCCTACACCGTCGGGGAGTACGACGTCGGTGTGGCGACGCTGGCCGTGCCGGTGTTCCTGCGCGAGGAGCCCTACGGCAGCCTCAGCGTGGGGTGGCAGTCCGAGCAGTATGACCACGACCCGGCGCAGTGGGTGGAGTTGCTGCAGCAGACCAGCGTCCGAATCGGACAGCGGCTCACCCGGCCCGCGACGCGCCGCCGCCCCTGATCGGGTGCGCCCGGCGGGGCGTGCGCGGTGCCGCCCGGTAGGGTCTCGTCGAGATCGAACGGAGGGGTGGCCGAACGACGGAGGCTGATCTCATGAACCGCAAGGGCGTGCTGGTGGCGGTGGCGCTCGTGGTGGTCGTCCTGGGCGCGCTGCTGGTGCGGGATCCGGTCGGTGCGGCGGAGGTGGTGCGGTCCGGTTTCGATCTGCTGGTCACCGCGATCAGCACCGTGGGCAATTCACTCACGACGTTCTTCCAGCACCTGTTCGCGGGGAACTGACCGAGCACTGTGGACCGCTGCGCGGCGGTGGAAGTTCTTCTCCGCGACGCCTGTTCCCGCAATTTTTCAACGACCTTTTCGACACGGTGAAAGCGCGGGCACCAGCATAAAGAGGATCTGCGCTCATACCCCGCTACACACCGCACGAAACGCGAATTCGCCGGGCGCGACAGGGACTTTGTGCCCGGTTTTCCGCCAGAGCTCCACGACCGTCCGAAAAAGCCGAAAAAATCCATCGGAACGCGCTGGCGGTCAGCTTGTCCTGCCTTCGGCGACCCCTTAGTGTGAGAACCGGTCACAGCAAGGACTGACGAGCGGCCTACGGTCAGCAGCCATAGGCACGGTTACTGGGGAAGACCGACTCGCCGGATGTGGCCCGGCGTGAGGTAGCGGGCAGCCGTGTACGGCACCCGCCAATTCCGGCCACCGGGCACATGCCGCGCAGCTCCCACCGAACAAGCGATCCAGGGAGCGGATCGCGCGCTTCGGAGTGGCATGTGAACAGGCAGGTTCTCACGCCGACTGCAAGCGCGCGCCGGATGGCACGGTAATTCCGGCTCGCGACGTGATCGAACACGGAATGGTGATCGATTATGCGAATCAAGGACGTCTTCAGGTCCAATTGGAGGGACAAGGACGACCACTGGGGCCGTTGGGGCCGTTGGGGCGGCTGGGGCCGCTGGGGCCGCGGCTGCTGGGGTAACTGGGGCCACTGGGGCAGATGGTGCTGGGGTGGCTGGTGGGGCGGTTGGGGCTGCTAGTGCGCCCTGACGTTCTGCTGATCCTTTCGACGCGTAGCTCCCACTCGTCCAGGGTGGGAGCTACGCCCGTGCGTACGGAGGTGGGAGCGTGTCCGGCTTGGTGAACTGGTTGCTGCGGCCGGCCGAAGGGGACACCGAAGGTCTGGTCGAGCACGCACCGGTGGTGCGGGTGCGGGAGGTGTTCCGCCGCTTCTGGCCGGACGCCCGACCGTTCCGCGGCTGGCTGATGCTCAGCCTGTTGCTGGTGCTGATCTCGCCGCTGCTGGACACCGCGGCGATCTGGCTGTTCAAGGTCCTCATCGACGACGTGCTCACGCCCCGCAACTTCGCTGCCTTCCCCGCGGTGGCGGCGGCCTACGCGGTGATCACGCTGGTCGGCGGGGCGATCGATTTCGGCGGCCAGTACCTGGCGGCCTGGATCGGCGAGAACTTCCTGCACCGGTTGCGCACGCGGGTGTTCCGGCACCTGCACACGCTGTCGATCAGCTTCTTCGACCGCCGCCGGATCGGCGACACGCTGTCCCGGCTCACCGGTGACGTGGGCGCCATCGAGAGCCTGGTGCTGTCCGGGGTGACCGAGACGTTCTCGTCGCTGGTGAAGATCGTGCTGTTCACCGGGGTCCTGTTCTTCCTCGACTGGCGCCTGGCGCTGGTGTCGCTGGTCGCGGTGCCGCTGTTCTGGACGATCGCCCGGTTCTTCGCCCGGCGCATCAAGCTGGCCTCCCGCGAGGTGCGGGGCCGCAGCGGATCGATCAGCACCGTCGCCGAGGAGAGCCTCGGCAACGCCCCGCTGATCCAGGCATACGGCCGGGAAGGCGCCGAGGTCGACCGCTTCGTCCGGCAGAGCCGCGGCAGCGTGGGCGCCAACCTGGCCTCCACCCGCATCGGCGCGTTGTTCTCCCCCATGGTGGACCTGATGGAGGTCCTCGGGGTGATGGCGATCCTCGGCGTGGGCATCCTGGAGCTGTCCGCGGGCCGGATCACCCTGGGCGGGCTGCTGGCGTTCCTGGTCTACCTGTCACAGCTCTACAGCCCGGTACGCAACCTCGGCCAGCTGACCAACACGATCTTCGCCGCGGCGGCCAGCGCCGAACGCATCATCGACCTGCTCGACCAGCGACCGCTGGTGCGCAGCCCCGCGAACCCGGTGCCGCTGGGGCGCACGACCGGGCACCTGCAGGTCGAGCAGGTCGACTTCCGCTATCCGGGCACCACGGCCGACGTGCTGCACGGCGTGACCTTCCAGGCGCTGCCCGGGGAAACCACCGCCGTGGTCGGAGCCAGCGGCGCCGGGAAGTCCACGCTGACCAAGCTGCTGCTGCGCTTCTACGACCCGACACGCGGCCGAATCCTGCTGGACGGCCACGACCTGCGGGAGCTCGACCTCGACGAACTACGCGCCAACATCGCGATCGTGCTGCAGGAGACCCTGCTGCTGGACGGCACCGTCGCGGACAACATCCTGGCCGGGCGGCCCGGCGCCACCCACGAACAGATGGTGCGCGCCGCCGAGGCGGCCGACGCGCACGAGTTCATCCTGGCCCTGCCCGACGGCTACGACACCCGCGTCGGGCAGCGCGGCCGGTTGCTGTCGGGCGGGCAGCGGCAGCGCATCGCCATCGCCCGCGCCATGATCCGCGACGCGCCGATCCTGCTCCTGGACGAGCCGACGACCAGCCTCGACGCCGACGCCGCCGAGCGGATCCTCGCGCCGTTGCGCCGCCTGATGGCCGGGCGCACCACGATCGTCATCTCGCACAACCTGATGACCGTCCGCGACGCGCAGCAGATCGTGTACCTGGACCGGGGCGTCATCACCGAGGCCGGTACGCACGAGGAACTGCTCGCCAACGACAACGGCTACGCCCACCTCTACCGGCTGCACCACCCGGACGCACGCCCGGCCGCGCCGGTGCAGCCCAACGGGCAGATCGCGACATGACCGGGCGCGCGCGGAAGCGGTTCCGCGCGCGCCCCGTCCGCGGCCTCCGGCCGGTCAGCGCCGCAGCGGCTCGCCGCGGCGCCGGGCGAGGTAGAACCGCCGCCCGGTGCTGAGCAGGCGAAGCACCTTGCGCACCGCTGTGTTCTGCGCGATCAGGTGCCACTGGTACTGCCAGGGCGGCTGCCCCCCGTGTCGGCCGGCCATGGCGTAGCAGAACTCCACCGCGTTGCGGTCGGTGTAGTAATCGAGGTTTTCGAACCACGCCATGCTGGTGCGGGCCGCGGCCTGCGCCGTGCGCAGCGCGCTGTGCCCCTGTTCGTCGAACTCCTTGAGCGCCTTCGTCGGGGAGTCGTACTCGAACAGCATCTGCGCGAGCATGATCGCGTCGATCATGGCCAGCCGCGTGCCGGACCCGATGGTGAAGTGCGTGGTGTGCGCGGCGTCACCGATGAGCACCGCGTTGCCGTACCGCCAGGTCTGGTTGTAGACCTGCGTGAACCGCTGCCAGGACGCGGGCTTCCCCCGGGACTGGCTGATCAGCGAACCGCCCCGCAGCGTGCGCGCGAAGATCTCCTCCAGCAGGCGCATGCTCTCGTCGGAGCCGAGCCGGTCCAGGCCCAGCGCCCGCCACGTCTTCTCCTGGCACTCCACGATGAAGGTGCTGATGCCCGAACTCGACGGGTAGGCGTGACACCAGACCCAGCCCTGCGGCGTCTCCTCGAAGTCGAAGGTGAACATGTCGAAAACGTGGTCGGTGCCGAGCCAGATGTAGGGGTTGCCGCCCTGGGTGGTCTCGGTGCCGAACTCCTCGTGGTGGTGCTGCCGGATCTTGCTGTTGGCGCCGTCGGCGACCACCACGAGGTCGGCGTCGGCGACCTCGGACAACTCCTCCACGGCGCGCTCGTGCTCGACCTTGACGCCGAGACTGCGGGCGCGTTCGGAGAGGATCTCCAGCATCGGCGCCCGGTTGACGCTGTAGCCGTAGCCGCCGAGGTAGGCCGCTTCGGTCCCGCGCATCGTGACGATCTGCTCCTGCCAGAGCGACGAGGCGGCCCGGATCCGCTGCGCGCTCTCCCGGTCGTTGCGGTAGAGCGCGTCCAGCAGGTCGTCCCAGTACACGACGCCCCACCCGTAGGTCGCCCCCGGCGGGTCCCGTTCGATCACGGTGATGTCGTGCCCGGCGTCGCGCAGCTTCGCCGAGATGGCGAAGTACAAACCTGCGGGTCCGCCTCCGATGCACACGATTCTCACAGCACCACCTCCTGCGGTGTCCAGGACGGGCAGCTGCGCAGGCGTGCCGGGCACGCCGTTGTCCGCGTGGAATGTGGATGACGCCCCTCGTTGTACCCCGCGGGGCCGCTGGCCGCACCTGCGGCGGCACGCGGGCCTGTCGTCGGCGCCGCGCCCCAGGGCCTCGGCACCGGTGACCTCGATGAGCCTGACCGGCGCCACAGCTGCCGGGCGCCTGGTGAGGCAGTAGGCTCGGTGGCGCGATGTCGATTCGCCCAGCCACGCGGCGGCTGCCGCGAACCAACCGGCTGCAGCCCGCCGACGTTCCTGGACGCGGTGCCGGGGAGCCGACATGAGCAGGTTGACGCGACCGACCAGGCCCGAGAGCAGGCTGCTGCGGAGCCTCCGTCACCAGGCGAACGAGGTGGACGTGCGGTTCCGCATGGCGTCGGGGATGCGTCGGCAGCTGAACAAGGTCTTCCCGTCGAACTGGTCGTTCCTGCTGGGCGAACTGGCGCTCTACAGCTTCGTCGTGCTGCTGGTCAGCGGCACCTATCTCGCCTACTTCTTCGACCCGTCGATGGCCGAGGTGACCTACGACGGCGTCTTCACCAACCTGCGCGGGGTGGAGATGTCGCGGGCGTTCGAGAGCACCCTGGACATCTCCTTCGAGGTCCGGGGCGGGCTGTTCGCCCGGCAGATCCACCACTGGGCGGCGCTGATCTTCATGACGGCGATCGTGGCGCACATGTTCCGGATCTTCTTCACCGGCGCGTTCCGCCGCCCCCGCGAGGTCAACTGGACCATCGGGATCCTGCTGTTCATCCTCGGCATGTTCGAGGGCTTCGTCGGCTACTCGCTGCCCGACGACCTGCTGTCCGGGACCGGCCTGCGGATCGCCTCCGGGATCCTGCTGTCCATCCCGGTCATCGGCACCTGGCTGCACTGGCTGCTGTTCGGCGCGGAGTTCCCGGGCGACGAGATCATCCCGCGCTTCTACCTGTTCCACGTGTTCGTGCTGCCCGGCCTGATCCTCGGCCTCGTCGCGGTGCACCTGGCCATCGTGTGGTACCAGAAGCACACCCAGTACCCCGGTGTCGGCCGCACCGAGTCCAATGTGGATGGTGTGCGGATCATGCCGTCGTTCGCGGTCAAGAGCACCGGGCTGTTCTTCGTCGTGACCGGCGTGCTGGCCATCATGAGCGGCATCTTCCAGATCAACCCCATCTGGAACTTCGGCCCGTACCTGGCGGCGATGGTCTCGTCGGCCTCCCAGCCCGACTGGTACATGATGTGGACCGACGGGATGGGCCGACTGTGGCCGCCGTGGGAGGTCTACCTGGGTTCGTACACCATCCCCGCGCCGTTCTTCCCACTGGTCCTCGGGCTCACCCTGGTGTTCACCATCGCGCTGGCCTACCCGCTCCTGGAGCGCAAGCTCAGCGGCGACGAGGCCCACCACAACCTGCTGCAGCGGCCGCGGGACGTGCCCGTGCGCACCGCGCTGGGCGCGATGGCGATCGCCTTCTTCATGGTGGTGCTGCTCTCCGGCGTCAACGACATCATCGCCTTCGTGTTCGGGCTGTCGCTGAACATGACGACCTGGGCCGGGCGGCTCGGGGTGCTGCTGGTCCCGCCGATCGCCTACTACGTGACCTACCGGATCTGCCTGGGGTTGCAGCGCGCCGACCGCGAGGTGCTCGAGCACGGGGTGGAGACCGGCATCATCCGGCGGCTGCCGCACGGCGAGTTCATCGAGACCCACCAGCCGCTGGGGCCGGTGGACGAGCACGGCCATCCGGTGCCGCTGCCCTACCAGGGCACTCCCGTGCCGAAGAAGATGAACCAGCTGGGCGCGGCTGGCCGGTCGGTGCCCGGCAGCCTGCTGCGGCCCGACCCCCGCGAGGAGACCGAGGCGCTGGACCGCGGCCGCGCCGAACAGGCCCGGCGCGAAGCGGTCTCCACCGAGACCGAGGTGCGCTCCGGTCGCCCGCAGGCACCCGAGGAGTAGTGCCACTGGCGTCCTCGGGGGGCGGACGTGCCTGCGGTTGGCCACACGGTGCCGGGCGAGACGAGCCGCGCGGTCTCTAGAGTTCCGCGCGTGGCGAATCGTGAACTGGTGGTGCTGGGGACGGCGAGCCAGGCGCCGACCCGCACCCGCAACCACAACGGTTACCTGCTGCGTTGGGACGGCACCGGTTTCCTGTTCGATCCCGGCGAGGGCACCCAGCGGCAGATGATTCACGCGCGGGTCAGCGCGCACGACATCGACCACCTGTGCCTGACCCACTTCCACGGCGACCACTGCCTGGGCGTGCCGGGCGTGGTACAGCGGCTCTCGCTGGACCGGGTCCCGCACCCGGTCCAGGCACACTTCCCGGCCGCCGGGCAGCGGTTCTTCCAGCGCCTGCGGTACGCCACGGCGTTCGAGGAGGTGGCCGAGCTGCGGGAGCGGCCGATCAAGCGGAGCGGCCCGATCGCCACCGGCCCGTTCGGCACGCTGCACGCGGTGGAACTGGACCACCGGATCGAGACCTTCGGATACCGGCTGGTCGAGCCGGACGGCCGCCGACTGCTGCCCGACCGGCTGGCCGCCCTCGGCATCTCCGGCCCCGACGTGGGGCGGTTGCAGCGGGAGGGCGCGCTGCGCGTGAACGGGCGCCTGGTGACCGTGTCGGAGGTCAGCGAGCACCGGCCGGGGCAGCGGTTCGGCTTCGCCATGGACACCCGGCTGTGCGACGGGTTGTTCGCCATCGCCGAGGGGGCCGACCTGCTGGTGGTCGAGTCGACGTTCCTCGAGGAGGACGCTCGGCTGGCCGACGAGTACCGGCACCTCACCGCCGCGCAGGCGGCGCGGGTGGCCGCCGAGAGCGGGGTGCGGTGCCTGGTGCTGACGCACTTCTCGCAGCGCTACACCGATCCGCGCCGGTTCCACGACGAAGCGGCGGCGATCTTCTCCGGGCAGTTGGTCGTCGCCGCCGACCTGACCGTGGTGCCCGTCCCACCTCGAACCGAAAACGATTATCGATACCATTGATGGTCCGCGATCACCGGGCGCGACGGGCTGAGCGGGCGGGCTCGGGGCGGCCACCGCCCCCGAGCGGCTCGCTATGCTCCCGAGCGTTCCCCGAGACCGAAAGGCAGTTCCCGTGGCGCAGCCGCCGATTCCCGTGATCGTCCTCGCGGGGTTCCTCGGCGCCGGCAAGACCAGCCTGCTCAACCACCTGCTGCGCAACCCGCAGGGCGCGCGCATCGGCGTGGTGGTCAACGACTTCGGCCAGATCAACATCGACGCGCTCAGTGTGGCCGGCCAGGTCGACGCCTCGGTGTCGCTGGGCAACGGGTGCCTGTGCTGCGCGGTCGACGCCCGCGGCCTGGACAACCTGCTGGCCCGGCTGACCCGCCCCAGCAGCCGGATCGACGTGATCGTCATCGAGTCCAGCGGGCTGGCCGACCCGCGCGGCATGGTCCGGTTGCTGCTCAACAGCACCAACCGGCGGATCAGCTACGGCGGGCTGGTCGAGGTGGTCGACGCCGCGGAGTTCGAGCGCACCCGGCACCGCCACCCGGAGATCGACCAGCACCTGCGGTTCGCCGACCTGGTGCTGCTGAACAAGATCGACCGCGCGGCCGACCCCGACCGGATGCTGGAGCTGGTGCGCGGCATCAGCGGCGGCACCCCGGTGCTGCCCACCACGCACGGCCGGGTGGACCCGGCGCTGCTGTTCGACCGGGAGTCGCTGCGCCGCCGGCGGGACACCGCGGGCCAGCTGTCCTTCGACGACCTGCTGGCCGACGACGACTGCGGCGACCACCTGCACGCGGCGTACCAGAGCGTGTCGTTCAGCGCCGAGCAGCCGGTGAACCCGCGGGCGCTGATGCGGTTCCTCGACGACCGCCCGGCCGGGATCTACCGGATGAAGGGCCAGGTGCACTTCGCCGCACCCGGGCACGGCCACAAGTTCGCCCTGCACACCGTCGGTGACTTCCTGCGGTTCCACCGCTCGCGGTGGGCGCGCGACGAGCCGCGGCGGACCCAGCTGGTGGTCATCGGCTCCGGCCTGGACGCTGACGGGGTGCGCGCGCGCCTGGCGGACTGCCTCGGCGAGCCCGATCCGGACGACGAGCACTGCATGCTCGACGTGGTGAAGTACACCCGCGGCTGATCCCTGGTTGTCACCGCGGCCCCGCAGCGGGCAGCCTGCAGGTGATCACCGACGGCATACGGGAGGACGCCATGCAGCGCCATCCGGGGCAGGATCCTGAGCAGGCGGGGTCGTTCGCGAGCCTGGCCGGGGTCGACCGCACCAGGGCCAACCCCGCCCGCATGTACGACTACTACCTGGGCGGGGCGCACAACTTCGCGGTGGACCGCGACGCCGCGGAGCGGGTGCTGGCCGTGCTGCCGGAAACCCGCACCTTCGCGCTGGAGAACCGCGCGTTCCTGCAGCGCGTGGTGCGGTACCTGGTCACCGAGGCGGGCATTGACCAGTTCCTCGACCTCGGTTCGGGAATCCCGACCGTCGGCAACGTGCACGAGATCGCCCAGGGCCTCAACCCGCGGGCACGGGTCGTCTACGTCGACCACGAACCGGTCGCGGTCGCCCAGTCCCAGCGGATGCTGGCCGGCAACGACCGGGCCACCATCATCCACGCCGACCTGCGCCACCCCGACCTGGTGCTGGGTCACGCCGACACCCGCCGGCTGCTGGACCTCACCCGCCCGGTCGCGGTGCTGATGATTTCGGTGTTCCCGTTCATCCCGGACTCCGACGACCCGGTCAGCATCATCGGCGCCTACCGCGCGGCCTGCGCCCCGGGCAGCTACCTGGCGCTGTCGCACAGCCTGACCCCCGAGTACTGGCCCGGTGAGGTGACGCAGGCCATCGAGCTCTACCAGTCGAGCACCCACCCGCTGCACCTGCGCGACCCCGAGCAGGTGCGGCGGCTGTTCACCGGTTACCGGATGGTCGAGCCGGGCCTGGTGTTCACCTCGGCGTGGCGCCCGGAACGGCCGGTGTCCGAGGAGAAGGCGCGGGAGAGCCGTGCGGTCGCCGGGCTGGGCGTGCTGGTCGACCAGGGTGCTTCCTGAGCGGCCGCTGACGCCGCCTGACTGCCGGCCGCGCGCCGCGGCCGTACCGTGGCGCGGTACCGGTTCGCGACCTTACGGAGGTGTCCCATGTCCAGCGCCCCCACGTCCAGCGCGGAGGTGCTCGCCGACGCGTTCGGCCGGATCCGTGAGGTGGTGCACGGGGCGGTCCGCGGGCTGGATGTCGACCAGCTCGCCTTCCGGCTCGACTCTGAGGCCAACTCGATCGCGTGGTTGGTGTGGCACCTGACCCGGGTGCAGGACGACCACGTGGCCGATGTCGCCGGGACCGAGCAGATCTGGACCGAGCAGGACTGGTGCGGCCGGTTCGGGCTGCCGCTGCCATACGAGGACACCGGTTTCGGGCACGGCCCCGACGAGGTCGCCGAGGTCCGCGTCGACGGCAACCTGCTGACCGGCTACCACGACGCGGTGTACGAACGGACCGTCGACTACGTGCGCGGTCTGACCGACGACGACCTGCCGCGAATCGTGGACACCGCGTGGGACCCGCCGGTGTCGCTGGGCGTGCGCCTGGTCAGCGTGATCTCCGACGACCTCCAGCACGCGGGGCAGGCGGCCTTCGTCCGCGGCATCGTCGAACGCGCCGCCTGACACAATGGTGGCGGCGGGGCGGGCTGCGGCGAGCCCCACGCACCTGGACCGACCTGCGCCGAGGGGCCCGGACGGGAGGACATTCGCGGCATGGCCGAGCGCAAACCACCCGGTGTGACGTTCGAGTCCTGGGTCGATCGGCAGATCCGGGAAGCGCAGGAGCGCGGCGAGTTCGACAATCTTCCCGGCGCGGGCAAGCCGCTGCCCGGCGCCGGCCAGCCGGTCGAGGAGCAGTGGTGGCTCAAGGACTACCTCCGCCGCGAGGGGCTGTCCGGGGAGGCGCTGCTGCCGACCCCACTGCGGCTGCGCAAGGAGGTCGAACGGCTGCCGGACACCGTGCGCGACCTCCACACCGAGCAGGCGGTCCGCGACGTGGTCGCCGACCTCAACCGCCGCATCGTCGAGCACCTGCGCGCCCCCACGGGGCCGAGGGTGGTGATCGGGGTGGTCGACGCCGACGACGTGGTGGCGCAGTGGCGCGCGGAGCGCACGCGGCCCACCGCCCCGTCCCGAGCGGAACCCGGTCCCGCGGCGGCTGCGCCGAAGAAACTCCGCTGGTGGCGCCGCCTGCGCCGAAGCTGACCGGCGCCGCGCACCGCCGCCGACAAGATTTCCCACCTGGTGAACGCTTTTGACGGGATTCACCGGGACTGCTTCGATCGGCCCCATGATGCTGGGACCGCTGCTCGTGCAGCGCGCGCACATCGACCTGCTGTGGGTCGCTTCCGCAGCCTGTTCGCGCCGTTGACCTCCCCGCCCCGGCGCGCTCCTGCCTCGTCCTGGTCCCCGCCGCCGGTGGCTCCTCCTGCGCCCGGTGGCGCCGCCCCGGGCCGTAACGCCGATCATCTGCCGGTGCCCCGCGTTGTCGCGCACCGGTATCGCGAGACGAGACGGAGATTCCCGCCATGACGCTGGAAGCCGCATTCCAGGAGCCGTACCTGGCCGACGGCACCGCGCTGATCGAGGTGACCGCGCGGTTCGTCGTGCCCCAGCGCGACCTCGCCGAGCTGGAACGGGAGTTCGCGCAGCAGATCCGCACGCTGGCGCGGATTCCGCGGCAGTCCGATGTGGAGGTTCAGACGGTCCCCCGGCTGGCGGCGGTACCGTCGCCGCCGGCCGAACCGAAGCTGCGGATCCTGGTGGCGCCCCGGCACGTGCTGCGCGCCGACGGCAGCCGCGTGGAGCTGACCCGGCTGGAGTTCGACCTGCTGCTGTTCCTGTGCCAGAACCCGGGCCGGGTGCACCGGCGCGGCGCGCTGCTCAACGCTGTCTGGCACCTCGACAGCACGCCGAGCACCCGCACGGTCGACGTGCACGTGCGCCGCATCCGCAGCAAGCTCGGGCCCGATCTGAACCTGATCACCACGGTCCGCGGTGTCGGGTACCGGCTCGACGGCGCCGACCAGGTCCACATCGAACCCGATCCGTACGTCTGAGGGAGGGCCGTTCTGCGTGCCGACTCGGAGCGGAACCCGCGGCGGGACCCGCGCTTTGGGGCCGAGCCTGCGCCTGCGTCGGTTACTGACGCCAACCCGCGGTCCAGGCGTCGCTCACGGGTCTGTTCGTGCCGCGGCGGGGTCCTTCGCCGCCGCCACGAGCTGCGCGGTCACCGCATGTTGCGGGTCGGCCAGCAGCCGGGCCGTCGGCCCCTGCTCCACGGCCCGGCCCGCGTGCAGTACCAGCACCCGGTCGGCCAGTTCGGCCACCACGCCGAGGTCGTGGGTGATCACCACCAGGGCGCAGCCGGTGTCCTGCTGGACCTTCGCCAGCACGTCCAGCAGCTCCGCCTGGGTCACCGCGTCCAGCCCCGAGGTGATCTCGTCACAGATCAGCACGTCCGGTTCGGCCAGCACCGCGCGCACCAGGGCCGCCCGCTGCAGTTCGCCACCGGACAGCGAGCGGGGCCGCCGGGCCGCGCTGGACTCGGCGACGCCGAGGCGGGCGAGCGCGTCAGCGGCACGGACGCGCGCCTCGGAAGCGCTTGCGCCGCGGAGCCTTTCGGCGGTGCGGGCGACCTGGTCGAGCACCGGTGCGAACTCGTTGAACGACGCCCTGGCGTCCTGGAACACGTACTGCACCCGCGCGAGCTGGTCGCGGGAGCGGCGGCGCAGCCCGGGTGCCAGGGCCTGGTCACCAAGCCGGATCTCCCCGCCGTGCGGATGCAGCCCGGCGAGGCAGCGGGCCAGGGTCGTCTTGCCGCTGCCGGACCGGCCGAGCACCGCCAGGCGGTCCCCGGGGTGGATGTCCAGGCTGATGTCGTGCAGCGTCGTCGTCCGCCCGTGACGAGCGGTGAGCCCGCGCACCGACATCAGCGGCCGTCCCGGGGAGTCGGCGGCGCGGTCGGCCACGACGAGATCGGGTTGGGCTTCGACCAGGCGCCGGGTGTAGGAGTGCCGCGGTGCGCCCAGGACCTCCGAGCACGTCCCGGACTCCAGCACCTCTCCGCTGTGCATCACCAGCACCTGGTTCGCCAGCGCCCGCACCAGGTCGAGGTCGTGGGTGAGCAGCAGGACCGCGACACCCCGTTGCGCCACCGCCCGCAGTTCGGCGACCAGCTGCCCGCGGGTCACCCCGTCCTGGCCGGTGGTCGGTTCGTCGGCGATCAGCACCCGCGGGCGGCCCGCCAGTTCGTGCGCCAGCACCATGCGCTGCTGCTGGCCACCGGAGAGCTGGTGCGGGTAACGGCGCAGCAGCCGTTCGGCGTCGGGCAGTCGCGCCTGCCGCATCGCTTCCCGGACCCGCGCCCGCGTCCGTTCCCGGCGTTCCCGCCGCGTCGTCGCGCGGACGTGCGCGTGGGCGATCTCGTGTAGCACCGGGCCTATCCGGCGGACCGGGTTGAGGGCCGCGGAGGGGTGTTGCGGGAGGTAGCCGACGGTGCCCGGTGCGGGCGGCACCGGAGCACCGGCGACCTCGACCCGGCCGCTGACGCGGGCCCCGGCGGGATGTTCGCCGAGCAGGGCCAGGGCGGTCGTGGTCTTGCCGCTGCCGGACTCCCCGACCAGCGCGGTCACCTCTCCGGCCGCCAGGGTGAACGACACCGAGCGCACGATGTCGCGCTCGCCCACCGCGATGCTGAGGTCGCGGACGTCGACGACGGTCACCGGAGGGCCTCCAGGGTGGATCGGTCGCGCAACCAGCGGTCGAACGCGAGGTTCACGCCGACCGACAGCAGCACGATCAGGACCGCGGGCAGCACCACCGCCCACGGCTGGATGAACAGGCCCGCGCGGTTGCGGTCGACCATGGCCGCCCAGTCGCTGGCCTGCGGGGAGATCCCGACGCCCAGGAAGCTCGCCGAGGCGACCAGGTAGATCGCGCCGGTGAACCGGATACCCAGGTCGGCGGCCAGGGTGCGGCGCATCGCCCGCGCCACGTAGCCCACGCCGATGCGCAGTCGCGACTCGCCCTGCAACCGCATCGCCTCCACGGCCGGGCGGCTGCCCAGCGACAGCGCGGACGCCCGGCTGATGCGCACCACGTCGGGCACGTTGATCAGCGTCACGATCGCGACCAGCACCCCGGTGGAGTCCGGCGCGATCGGCGCCAGCAGCAACAGCACCAGCATCGACGGGATCGCCAGCAGCAGGTCCAGCGGTCGCATCAGCACCTCGTCGAGGAACCGGTTGCGGGTCATGCCGGCCACCAGCCCGAGCGGAACGGCCAGCACGTAGGTGCACGCCGTGGCCGTCGCGGCGGCCACGACGAGGGACCGCCCGCCGAGCAGCACCTCGTTCCACACGTCCCGGCCGACGAAATCGGTGCCGAACCAGTGCCCGCCGCCGAGCTGGAACGCCACGTCCCTGGCCGGGTCGGCGGCGGCGAACAGCGGCCCGAACAGCGCCAGCAGCAGCGGAACCGCCACCAGCGCCGCGGGGACGGCGTACCTGCTCACCGGCCCACCTCCGAGGCCGGGGCCAGCACCCGGGCCGCGATGTCGGCGGCGAGGTTGACCAGCACGGTGGTGGTCGCGAAGACCACCGCCAGACCCTGGATCACCGGCAGGTCGCGGGCCGCGACGGCGTCCACGAGCGTGGTGCCCATGCCGGGGATCGCGAAGATCGCCTCGACCACGATCACCCCGCCGATCAGCCAGTCCGAGGTGCGCGCCAGCTGCTGGACCGCCGGGGCGACCGCGTTGGGCAGCACGTGGGCGAAGCGGACCCGGGTGGGCGAGAGCCCGAGGCGGCGCACGTGCCGGACGTACTCGGCGCGCTGGGCGTCGAGCACGCCGGCCCGCACCAGCCTGCTCAGCGAGCAGATCGGCCGGAGCAGCAGCACGAGCACCGGCAGGACCAGCACGGCGGGCTGCGCCAGCAGGGACGAGCTGCCGACGGCGGTGGGCGGGAACCACCCCAGCTGCACGGCGAACACGGTCACCACCAGGATGGCCATCGCGAACTCCGGCGCCGAGTAGAGGCCCAGCGTGCTGCTGGTGATGACGCGGTCCAGGCACCCTCCCTCGCGGTGCGCGGCGAGCATGCCCAGCAGCACCGACAGCGGCACCAGCAGGGCCAGGGTGAGCGCGGTCAGCAGCAGGGTCGGGCCGGCCGCCGCGGCGATGATCTCCGCGACCGGGCGCGACCCCACCAGCGACCGGCCGAAGTCACCGTGCAGCACGCCGAAAAACCACTCGCCCAGCCGCACCCAGGCCGGTTGGTCGAGGCCGAGCTGCGCGCGCAGCAGGGCGATGACCGCCGGGTCCGGGTTGTCCCCGGCGATCGTCACGGCCGCGTCACCGGGCAGCGCCTCGGTCAGGACGAACACCAGCGCGATCACCAACCCGACCTGCACGACGCCGAGCAGTACCCGACGGGTGGCGTAGCGGATCACGCGAGCCACACCCTGTCGAAACGGGCCCAGTCCAGGGTGTTGGCCGGGGCGCGGTCGTCGATGCCGCCCACGGTCGGCGCCGAGGCCACGATCCAGTCCGACACGCCCCACCACAGGAAGCCGCCCTCGCGGTACAGCTGCTCCTGCATCCGGAAGTACAGCTCCGCGCGGCGCGCTTCGTCCGATGTGGACTGCGCCTCGTGGTACAGCGCGTCGAACTCCGGGCGCTGCCACCTGGTGTTGTTGGTCGTCGAGGTGGACAGCAGGCGCTGCGCGATGTGCGACTCCAACGGCATCGCGCCGGAACGGTACCCGGCGAGCACGCCGTTCCTGCTGATGTCGGACCAGTAGGTGTCCTTGTTGCCCAGCCGCACGGTCAGCTTCAGCCCCGCCTGCCGGGCCTGGTCGCTGATGGTCAGCGCGGCCTCCTCGAGCCCGGTCGAGGCGTCGGAGGTGTCCAGGTCGATGGTCATGCCCTCGGCCCCGGCCTGCCGGATCAGCGCCCGCGCCCGGTCCAGGTCCTGGGAGCGCTGCGGCAGCGCGTCGGCGTAGTAGCGGTAGCCTTTGCCGTAGAGGTCGTTGCAGACCTGGCCGGAGCCCTGCAGCACCGAGCGGACCAGTTCCTCGCGGTCGACCAGGTGGAACAGCGCCTGGCGCAGCTCGGGCCGGTCGAACGGCGGCCGGTCGGTCTTCATCGCCAGGCCGTGGAAGTTGCTCAGCGGCAGCCGGTGCACCCGTATCCGGCCGGTGCGCTCGTGGGTGCGCGCGCTGGTGGGGGTGAGGTCGTGGGCGTACTCGACCTGCCCGCCCAGCAGTGCGTTGACCCGGGCCGCCTCGTCGTTGGTGACGACGATCTCCAGCTCGTCCAGGTACGGCGCGCCGTCCCAGTAGTCGGGGTTGCGGGCCGCCAGGAAGGTGCGGCCCGGGGTGAAGGAGACGAACCGGAACGGTCCCGATCCCACCGGCCGGTCGAAGGTGGTGGTGCCCTCCGGGACGATGTAGGCGCCCAGCGTGGCCAGGGCGTTGGGGAACTCCGCGTAGGGCCGCGTGAGCCGGAACTCGACGGTGCGGTCGTCGACCTCGCGGCTGGCCGGCAGGTCGATCACCGACAGGCTGGCCTTGGCGCGGAAGGTGCTCCGCGGGGCCGTGATGCGCGCGTAGCTGTACAGCACGTCCCGGGCCCGCACCGGTCTGCCGTCGTGGAAGGCGGCCTGCCGCAGCGTGATCCGCCAGGTCCGCAGGTCCGGGGCGGCCTCCCAGCGCTCGGCGAGCCGCGGTTGCGGGGACATGTCCGAGCCGTAGTCGGCGAGCTTGTCGAACACCGCCTTGGCGCGGGCGATCTCGGCGTAGAGGTCGGTCTCGTGCGGGTCGAGCACCTCGGCCGCTCCCCCGCCGGAGAAGGCCGCGCGCAACCGCCCGCCCGTGCGGGGCCGCCCGGCGGCGTCGCCCGCCGAACCACCGGTGCAGCCGGACAGCACGGCGGCCGCTCCGGCCGCGGCGGTCAGGCCGAGGAACCCACGCCGGTCCACGGCGCGGGCGGGCGGGTGGCGGCGGTTGTCCTGGGGCATGCCGAGGTTTCTCCGTTCCTTCGAGCTTTGTTGATAATGATATTGGTTTTCAACAAGACGGCCAAGGGGTCAGCCCGGTCGCCGCAACACCAGGTGCAGCCGGTCGCCGCTGAGCCGGGTGGACAGCTCCGCGTCCGGGTGCCACGGCGTCCGCGCCCGCGGCCCCGGTTCGTCGAACATCGCCAGCACCTCGAAGCCGTGCCGGGCGGCGAAACAGCGCAGCTCCTGCGGGAACAGCAGCCGCCACGCCGAGCGCTGCACCAGCGGCTCGTCCCGCCCGGGCCAGTCCCAGCTGCGCTCCCGCCGCAGCAGCTGGTTGGCGTGGTCGATCCACAGCCGCGTCCGGGACCGGTACGTCACGCCGTCCCAGACCACCTCCTGCTCGCGGACCTCGTCGAGCAGCTCGGTGTTGCCCAGGAAGAACGCGCCGTTGCGCATCTCGGCGACCAGCAGGCCGCCCGGCCGCAGGTGGCGGTGGCAGCGCTGCAGGAACGCGTCCAGCTCCGGGTTGGTGTGGCAGTACAGCAGGGCGCTGTCCAGGCAGGTGATCACGTCGAACTCCCGCGGCAGGCGGAACGTGCGCATGTCGGCGACCGCGAACCTGCCCGCCGGGCAGTGCTTGTGGGCGTGCTCGACCATCTGCGGCGAGATGTCCAGCCCGGTGACGCGGTAGCCGCGCGTGGTCCAGTGGCGCGCGTCCCGCCCGGTTCCGCAGCCCACGTCGAGCAGGTCGCGGCCACCGCCGAAGCGGCGCACGAGGTCGTCGACGAAGCGCGCCGCGAGGTGCTCGGGGTCCGGGAACCGCTGCTCGTAGAGGGCCGGGTTGTCGGTCAGGAAGTTCGCGCTGACGATGGTGGGGCGCACCGAAATCCTCCAGTTCCGGAAACGATGCCGCCGCGCCGGTCCAGCACCAGCACGGCGGCCGCCGAGGACAGGCCGATGAGCACGCACAGCGTCGCGGGCAGCCACGACCACTCCCGGCCCGCCAGGTCGGTCAGCCAGCCAATGAGCGCGTTGCCCGCCGCCGCGGTGATCCCGGAGACGACGTAGAACACGCCGAAGTAGGTGCCCGCCAGCTCCGCCCGGCCGAACGACGGGATCAGCTCGTAGACGAACGGCTGCGCCACCATCACCCCCAGCGCCAGCAGGAACGCCGTGAGAAGCACCGGCAGCAGCCGCACCGCCGCGTCCCGAGGGTCCGCCGCGGGCGCGGCCGGGACCACCGCGGCGGCCGCGGCGGTGGCCGCGAATCCGGCGCCCATCACCGCCAGTCCGACGGCGATCGACCGGCCGCGGCGCCAGCGGTCCTTGACCGCATCGGTGACGCGGACCTGCAGCACCAGGGTCGCGACCGTGGCCACCACGAACACCGCCGCCACCGCACCGGGCGAGCCGGTGAACCGCTCGGCCTGCATCGGCAGCACCAGGTACAGCTGGTTGTGCAGGGCGAACAGCCCGGTCAGCGCAGCGGTGAAGGCCAGGAACCGGCGGTCGGCCAGCACCACACGCCAGTCGGTGAACACCGAGTTCGCCGGGCGCGGCACGCGCCGCACCGGCAGCACCGCGACCTGCGCGATGGTCAGCACCGCGAAGATCACCGCGGCCACCAGGGCGGAAATCTGGAAGCCCACCGCGATCAGCGCGCTGCCCAGCAGCGGACCGAGCAGGGCACCGGTGTTGGCGAAGACGTTGAACAGCGAGAACGCCTCGGCTCGGCGATCCCCCGCCTCCTGCGCCAGGTAGGTGCGCACCGCTGGGTTGAACAGCGCCCCGGCCAGTCCGCTCAGCGCCGACGCCAGCAGTAGCACCGGCAGCGAGGTGCCGAAGGCGAACAGCGCGAATCCCACCGCGCGCAGCGCGCATCCGGCGACGATGACGCCCCGCGCGCCCCACCGGTCCGCGGCCGAGCCGCCGAGCAGGAACAGCCCCTGCTGGCTCAGCGTGCGCACGCCGAGAACCAGTCCGACCACCGCCGCCGAGGCGCCCAGCGCGTGGCCGAGGTACCCGGCCAGGTACGGCACCAGCAGGTAGAAACCGGTGTTCACGCCGAACTGGTTGACCAGCAGCAGCTGCAGGGCCGGCGGGAAGCTGCGGATCAGCCGCCAGGTCCTCATGTCGGCACCGCCGGACGCACGCCGAGACCGCGGTCCCCTTCGAGGCGCAGCACGCCGTCGGCGCCGCCGATGCCGGTCCACGGGTCCCGCGCCAGCAGCAGGTGCCCGTCGAGGTCGACCCAGCGCGCCGCGTGGGTCAGGTGCACGGCCGGGGCGATGCCGAGCGAACTGGCCACCAGGCAGCCGAGCATCACGTCGACCCCGTTCGCCCGGGCGGCGGCGATGATCTCGCGCGCCGCCCGGATCCCGCCGCACTTGGCCAGTTTCACGTTCACCCCGTGCACCCGCGGGCCCAGGGCGCGTACGTCGTCCACTGTGGCCGCGTCCTCGTCGGCGATGACCGGCACCGGGGAGCGGGCGGCCACCTCGGCGAGCACGGCGGGCGTGCCGGGCCGGATGGGTTGTTCCACGGCGTCGACGTCCAGTTCGGCCGCGGCGACGAGCATCCGTTCCGCCTGCTCGGGTTCCCACGCCCCGTTGGGATCCAGCAGCAGGCGGGCGTGCGGGGCGGCACCGCGGATCGCCCGCAGCCGGTCGATCTCGTCGTCGTGCGCGCCGAGCTTCACCTTGAGCACGCTGAACCCGCGGGCGATCAGGTCCCGGGCGGCCCGCACCGCGCAGTCGACCGGCATGATGCCGATCGTGTACGCCGTCGGTGTCGGCTGCCAGCTGGCCGCGCCGAGCAGCTCGAACACCGGCACCCCCCGCAACGCGGCGACGAGGTCGTGCCAGGCCGCGTCGAGCGCTGCCGTGACCCCGGGAACATCGCTGGTCAGGCGCAGATCGCCCGGATCAGCCGTCGCCTCGACGACCTCGCGCGCCGCCAACAGCTCCGCCTCGATCCGCTCCCGCGTCAACCCGTAGTAGGTGCTGGTCACCACTTCGCCGCGGCCCACCACGCCGTCGTGCACCAGCTCCACCGTCACCGCGTCCCGTTCGGCCATGACCGAACGGGAGATCCGCAACGGTTCGCGGAGCGTGAGCCGCTGCACCGTCCACCCCAGCTTCACGCCGGAACCTCCATCGCCAGCAGCGGGTCCGCCACGACCTGGCAGCGCGTCCACCCGTCCACCGCCACCCGCGGGTCGGCGATCTCCACGGGGCGGGTCGCGATCGGCCGGTCCAGCAGCCCCCGCGCCCGGCAGTAGTCGTCGTCGAAGATCGTGCCGAGGTAGCGGTGCGGGCCGTCGGGGAACACCGTCACCACCCGCGCGCCGGGATCGACGCGCGCCGCCCAGGCGGCCACCAGCGCCACCGCCCCGGTGCTCCAGCCCCCGGTGACGAACGCCCGGCGCGCCAGGGTGCGGCACGCCTGCACCGCCTCCACCGGCCCCACCCAGTGCACCTCGTCGAACTGTCCATAAGCGACGTTGCGGGGATGGATGCTGCTGCCCAGCCCGCGCATCAGCCGCGGCCGGGCGGGCTGGCCGAAGATGGTCGAGCCGATGGTGTCCACGCCGATCAGGCGGGCCTGCGGCCAGCGGCGGCGGATCGCGCGGGCGGTGCCTGCACTGTGCCCGCCGGACCCCACGCTGCACACCAGCACGTCGACCCGGTCGATCTGCCGGGCGATCTCGTCGCCCATCGACTCGTAGCCGGCCGGGTTGTCCGGGTTGTTGTACTGGTCGGGCCAGAACGCGTCCGGCAGTTCGCGGCACAGCTGCCGCACCCGGTCCAGCCGCGCCTGCTGCCAGCCGCCGACCGGGTGCGGTTCGTCGACGACCTCGAGGCGCGCGCCGTGCGCCCGCAGCAGGGCCCGCATGGCGGGTTCGAGTTCGCTGTCCACCACCAGCACCACCGGGTGCCCCAGCGCCTGACCGGCGAAGGCCAGCCCGATGCCGAGCGTGCCGCTGGTCGACTCCACCACCGCCGCGCCCGGGCGCAGCTCGCCCCGGCGGCGGGCGCCGGTGAGCATCGACACTGCCGCGCGGGCCTTCATCCCGCCCGCGCTGAGGCATTCCAGCTTCGCCCAGAAACCCGGGTGCGGTTGCGGCAGCGGCGCGCTGATCCGGGTTAGCGGGGTTTCGCACACCAGCCCCAGCAGATCGCGGTTTCCCGGCATCAGCGGCACCCTCCCGGCGCGTAGCGGTAGAGCGTGGTGGGGCCGCCGTCGAGCCAGAAGAACGGGTAGGGCTCGGCGGAGACGGCGGTGACGCCGCTGCCGAGGAAGTGCGGCAGTACTCCGCTGGCCGTCTGGGCGAACATCACCAGCGGGGTTCCGGTCGCCCGGGAGTGGTCCAGCAGCGGCTGGAAGGTGCCGTTGCCGACGACCATCCCGGAGGCGAGGACCGCCTCGCAGTCGTCGAGCGCCGCCAGCGCGTCGGTGACCACCGGCTCGCCCCACTCGGTGCGGCCGCCCTTGTAGTCGCAGGCCACGTAGGGGTTGCCGCGTTCGCGCAGCTGGTGCAGCAGGGAGTTCACCACACCCACCACCAGCACCCGCCGGCCTGGCCCGACGGGCAGCAGGTCGACCACGCATCGGGCGCGGTGCAACGACTTCTGCAGCGAGCTGCCGCGCCCGACGACCACCGCCTCGGCGTGGTCGCGGTGCGGTCGCCGCCACTGCAGGTACGCGTCCAGCGCGGCGACGCGGACCGGCCGCAGCGGGCTGCGCAGCAGGTCCGCGACGGGCGCGCCGACGCAGTCGAGGACGACGTCCTCGGTCACCTCACCGGGTTCCACCGCGCACGAGCCCACCTCGTCCTCGACCCGCAGGCTGAGCACGTGGTTGCGGTACTCGCGCTGCCGGTCGGCGTGCCGGGCTCCCTGCTGGGTGAGGAAACCGACGCTGACCGTGGCGTCCCGCACCTGCCCGTGCTGTCCACTGAGGACCTGATGGGTGAGCTCCTCGACCGACCGCGGGGTCACGCGGCGGCCTCCGCGGTGGCGTAGCGCACGTCGAGTCCGGCGATCATCGACTCGGCGCGGGCACGCGCCGCCCCGGGCCGGTCGCTGGTCACCATGACGTGGCCGAGGTAGTTGTTGTTGCTGGTGGCCGGGCCGGTGCGGTGCCCGGCGGGTTTGACCGACCAGTCGACCACCGCCGGATCGCTGCGCAGCCGCTCGGTGCCGCGCACCTCGGCGAGCACGCCCTCGCGGGGTGGCAGCAGGAAGGCGATGGCCGCGCTGGCGGCGCCGGTGTTGACCCGCTGCAGGTCGAATTCCTCGCCCAGGGCGAGCTGTGCGTGGACGGCCGCAAGGTCGATGCCGGTGACCCGCCGGATCAGTTCGGTGATCTGGTTGCCCGCCGGTCGCGGGTTGACCTCGACCACCCGTGGCCCGGCCGGGGTGATCTTGATCTCGGTGTGGCCCACGACGTGGTCCAGGCCCAGTGCCTCGATCGCGGCGACCGCGGTGCGCGTCACCTCGGCCTCGGTGCCGGGGTCCAGCGCGGCCGGGAACATGTGCCCGGTTTCGACGAACCACGGTGCGCCGGCGATGCTCTTGTCGGTGACGCCGACGACCGTGGTGCGGCCGCCCGCCGTCACGGTCTCCACGCTCACCTCCGGTCCGGTCAGCAGTTCTTCCAGCAGCACCACGGGACTGCGCTGCTGGCCGCGCGCATTGACCGGGAAGTCCCGCAGCGCGGCGTAGGCTTCGCGCAGTGCGGCCGGACCGTCCACTTCGCGCACGAACATGCCCGCGCACAGATCGACGGGCTTGACCACGAGCGGGTAGCCCAGCGCCTCGGCGGCTTCCTCCAGCCCCGACGCGGTTTCGGCGAGGGCGAAGGCCGGGCCGGGCACGCCCGCCTCGCGCAGCGCGAGGCGGGTGCGGTCCTTGGCGCATGCCCGCTCCACCGCCTCGGGCGGCGCGCCCGGCAGCCCGAGGCGCTGGGCGGCGCGGGCAGCGGTCGCGAGGTAGTAGTCGCAGGAGGACAGCACGCCGTCGAAGCCGAGCACCGGCTGCAACGCCGACAGGTGGTCCAGCAGCTCCGGCACATCGTTGGTCTCGAAGGTGAGCAGGTTGTCCGCGCCCAGCAACGGGTGCGTCCCGGCCGTCGGCTTCGACCGCAAGTAGTGCTGCAGATCGCGGGTGAGGAAGCTGAACCGGTGGCCGCTCTCCCTGATCCCCCGGGGCAGCAGCGCGCTCATCGATCCGACCCAGCTCTCCACCAACAGCAGGTGGCCCACGCGGACTCCTTCCAGGCGGTTGTGCGCAACAGTTGGCGATGATAATCGTTTTCAAGAAAGCTGGCAATCATGCGTCGAGTGACCACGGAAGTGACCCGCTGTGATCAGAACCGCCCGCCTCGGGCTGACCGCCCTCCTCATCGCCCCGCTGATCAACGCCGTCCACGCCCCGCTGTTCGTGCCGTGCGCCGGTGATCCCGCCGCGGACTGCGCCGAGATCACCGTGCCGCTGGACTACTCCGAACCGCGCGGACGGCAGATCTCCCTGGCCGTCAAGCGGATCCGGGCCAGCGGCACGCCATCGGAGTACCGGGGTGCGCTGCTGGTGAACCCCGGTGGCCCTGGCGGGTCCGGCTTCGACTACGCCGTGGCCAAGCGCGCCAAGCTGCCCGAGCCGGTGCAGCGCGCCTATGACGTCATCGGGTTCGACCCGCGCGGCGTGGGCCGCAGCGCCCCGGTCGACTGCGGCCCGCTCGGCGGCCTGTTCGACCACCCGGGCGCGGACCCGGTCCCGCCCGACGACCGCACCCACCTGGACCGGCTGCGCGCCGTCGCCGACGACTGCCGGCAGCGCAGCGGCGCGGTGCTGACCCACATCAACACCGTCAACACCGCGCGCGACGTCGAGCGCATCCGCCAGGCGCTCGGCCAACCGCGGCTGAACTTCCTCGGCGTCTCCTACGGCAGCTACCTCGGTGCCGCCTACGCGGCCGAGTTCCCGCACCGGGTGGGCCGGATGGTTCTCGACAGCGTCGTCAGCCCCGGCGACTGGCACGACTTCGACGTACGGCAGGGCTTCGCCATGCTGGCGCAGCGCGAGGTGCTGTTCCGCTGGATCGCCGCGCACCCCGAGTTCGGCCTCGGTCCGACGGTCGAGGACGTGCGCGCGCACTACCTGCGGGCCCGCTCCGCACTGGCCGAACACCCGGCACGTGGCACCTTCGGCCCCGCCGAGTTCGACCACCTCGTCTACCGGACCCTCTCGCGCACCGAGCGGTGGGAGCCGTTCGCGCGGGCCGTCGGCGCGTACCTGCACGCCGGCGACACCACCGGGCTCACCCCGGAACTGCCCGGCACCGACGTCGGATCGCGCAACTACGAGGCCGCGCTGCGGATCGTGAAATGCGCCGACAGCCCGCGGCCGAGCACCGCCGAGGTGCTGGGCGCGCTGCGGTCGCTGCGCGCCGCCGATCCGCAACCGGTCCTCACCGGACTGGAATCCGCGGCCTGCCGCTACTGGCCGCGGCCCCGCGAGACCGCGCGCCTCGGCCACCCGGCGATGCCGCCGGTCCTGCTGGTGCAGGCCGAACACGATCCCACCACGCCGCTGCCGGGAGCTCGGCGGATGCAGCAGCACCTGCCCGGTTCCCGCATGGTGCTGCTGCACGACAGCTACTCGCACGGCGTCTTCGCCAGCCAGCGCAACGCCTGCGTCGACACCACCGTGGCCGCCTACCTCGTGGACGGCACCGTTCCCGCCGGCGACGTGGACTGCCGGGGCCCCGGCCTGCCGGGCTGATCCTCAGCCCGGGTGCGTCTCGCCGCCCACCGGGGCCAGCACCTCACCGGTGTAGTAGCTGGACAGCCGCTGCGAGGCGAAGAACACGTAGGACGGGGCGATCTCGTCGGGATGCGCCATGCGCTGCATCGGGGCCTGCCCGCCGAACCCCTCGACCTTCTGCTCCGGCAGCGTCGCGGGGATCAACGGCGTCCACACCGGCCCCGGCGCCACGCAGTTGACCCGGATGCCGCGCGACACCAACGACTGCGCCAACGACTGGGTGAGCACGTGCACCGCGCCCTTGCTGGCCGCGTAGTCCATCAGGTCCTTGTTGCCGCGCAGCCCGTTGACCGAGCCGGTGTTGATGATCGCGCCGCTCTCGGGCAGGTGGCGCAGCGCGGCCCGGCACAGCCAGAACACCGCGTAGACGTTGACCCTGAAGGTGCGGTCGAACTGCTCGGTGCTGATGGCCGTCAGATCGTCGCTGGCCGCCTGTGTCCCCGCGTGGTTGACCAGCACGTCCAGCCCGCCGAGCCGCTCGGCCGCCTCGTCCACCAGCCGTCGGCAGTACTGCTCGTCGGCGACGTCGCCGCGGAACAGGTGGCAGTCGCGGCCCTGCTCACGCACCAGCTCGGCGGTGTGCTCGGCGTCGGCCTGCTCGGCGGCGTCGAGGTAGCCGATCGCAACGTCCGCGCCCTCCTTGGCGAAGGCCACCGCCACGGCCCGGCCGATGCCCGAGTCACCGCCGGTGATCAGTGCCTTTCTGTCCTGCAGGTGACCGGCGCCGACGTAGTCGCGCATCTCGTCACGCGGCGCCGGCTCCATCGGGCCGGTCGTGCCCGGCGTTTCCTGCTGCTGCGCCGGGGCCGTATTCGGCATGTCCCCCATCGTCCGGCCTCCTTCCCGCACGTCCACCGGCTACCCGTCGTGGCGGCGGGTTAACGCGGCGATCGGAACGGGTACGTGAGAGGGGTGCACACGCCGCCCCACCCCGCGCTCGTCCCCAGTGGACGATGACGAGCGACCGCTGCTGTCTGGAGTCATTCCGATGCGGATCGTGACCGCGCTGCCGAACGAGATCAAGGAAGAGGAGCACGTCTGGATACCGCTCGGCGACGGCACCCGGCTGGCGGCGCGCATCTGGCGCTCGGTGTCCTCCGACACCGAACCGGTGCCGGCGATCCTGGAGTTCATCCCGTACCGCAAGCGCGACCTCACCGCGCGGCGCGACTCGATCCACCACCCCTACCTGGCCGGCCACGGCTACGCCTGCGCCCGCGTGGACCTGCGCGGCAGCGGTGACTCGGAGGGCGTCCTCGCCGACGAGTACCTGGAGCAGGAGCTGCGGGACGCCGAGGAGGTGTTGGCCTGGCTGGCCGCGCAGCCCTGGTGCACCGGGCGCACCGGCATGATGGGCATCTCCTGGGGCGGGTTCAACGCCCTGCAGGTCGCCGCCCGCCGCCCGCCGAGCCTCGCCGCGATCGCCGCGCTGAGCTGCAGCGACGACCGCTACGCCGACGACGTGCACTACATGGGCGGGTGCCTGCTCAGCGACAACCTGTCGTGGGCCTCGACGATGTTCGCCTACAACGCCTGTCCGCCGGATCCGGCGCTGGTCGGGGAGAGCTGGCGTGAGCAGTGGCACCAGCGAATGCGCGACAGCGGCCTGTGGTTGGCGAAGTGGTTGCACCACCAGCGCCGGGACGCCTACTGGGAGCACGGCTCGGTGTGCGAGGACTACAGCAGCATCGCCTGTCCGGTGCTGGCCGCCAGCGGATGGGCCGACGGGTACTCGAACGCGGTGTTCCGGCTCATGGAGCGCCTCACGGTGCCGCGGCGGGGCCTGATCGGCCCGTGGTCGCACAAGTACCCGCACCTGGGTCAGCCCGGCCCGGCGATCGGGTTCCTGCAGGAACTGGTGCGCTGGTGGGACCACTGGCTCAAGGACGTCGACAACGGCGTCATGGACGCACCCATGCTGTGCATCTGGATGCAGGAGAGCATGCCGCCGTCGACGGCCTACGACGAGCGGCCCGGTCGCTGGGTCGGCGAACCGGGCTGGCCCTCACCACACATGGAGCGGATCCACTGCCCGCTGGGCCACAACCTGATCGGCCGCCCCGGCACCGAGCCCGCCTCACGGCCGCTGGAGGTGGAGTCGCCGCTGTCGCTGGGTCAGTTCGCCGGCAAGTGGTGCTCCTACAACGCGCCCCCCGACCTGCCCTACGACCAGCGTGAGGAGGACGGCGGGGCGATGGTGTTCGACACCGAACCGCTGGCTGAGCGCTGCGAGATCCTGGGCGGTCCGGTGGCCGAGATCAGCCTGTCCGTGGACCGGCCGGTGGCGATGTTGGCCGCGCGGTTGTCCGACGTCGCGCCGGATGGCCGCGCCACCCGCGTCAGCTACGGGCTGCTCAACCTGACCCACCGCGACGGGCACGCCGAGCCGACCCTGCTGGAGCCGGGCACCACCTACCGGGTGCGGGTGCAGCTCAACGGCGTCGCGCAGGCGTTCCCGGCCAGGCACCGGATCCGGCTGGCGCTGTCGACGTCCTACTGGCCGCTGGCCTGGCCGCCGCCCGAACCGGTGCGGCTGACCGTGTACCCGGAGGACAGCGAGCTGATCCTGCCGGTGCGCTCCATCCGGGAGCCCGACGAGCTACCCGAGTCGCCGTTCCCGGAGCCCGAGGGCACGCCACCGGTGGCCAGCACCCAGGTCCGGCCCGCCGAGCACCGCTGGACGGTCTCGCGGGACCTGGTCGAGTACCGCTCGGAGCTAAACGTGGTGAAGGATCTCGGCGTGGTGCGGATCGACGACATCGACCTCGAGATGACGCGGCGCGCGCGGGAGCGCTACAGCTGGGTCAACGACGACTTCAACTCGGTGTGCGGCGAGATCGACTGGGAGATGGGTTTCCGGCGCGGCACGTGGGCGGTCCGCACCCGCACCCGCACCGTGCTGAGGTCCACGCCCACCGAGTTCCTGCTGCACGCACAGCTGGACGCCTACGAGGGCGAGAACCGCGTGCGCTCGCAGAACTGGCAGGAGCGGATCCCGCGCGACTGCGTGTGAGAGCGCCGCGCAGGCGGCGGTGCCGGTGGCGCGCTTCCCGCGCACGCGAATCCGGCCGGGTTGCGCCCGCAACGGGCCCGGTAAGTCCACAGAGGACTCCTCGAACGCAACGCGGTTGTGCCCGCCGACGGCTTTTCGACGGGCACGACCGTCTTCACTTCGTTACTTCGCCGCGACGGGCTCCTTCGCGGTCACCTCGGCCAGCGAGGTTCCCGGGCCGCTGATGGCGCTGCGGAAGCCGCGCAACCGCAGGCTGTTGCCCACCACGAACACCGAGCTGAACGCCATCGCCGCACCCGCGATCATCGGGTTGAGCAACCCCGCCGCGGCCAGCGGCAGCGCCGCCACGTTGTAGGCGAACGCCCAGAACAGGTTGCCCTTGATGGTCCGCAGGGTCCGGCGGGACAACCGGATCGCGTCGGCGGCGACCCGCAGGTCGCCGCGGACCAGCGTCAGGTCGCTGGCCTCGATGGCCACGTCGGTGCCGGTGCCCATGGCCAGGCCGAGGTCGGCCTGGGCCAGCGCGGCGGCGTCGTTGACGCCGTCGCCGACCATGGCCACGACCTTGCCCTCGGCCTGCAGCCGCTTGACCACGTCGACCTTGTCCTTCGGCAGCACCTCGGCGAGGACCTCGTCGATGCCGACCTCGGCGGCCACCGACCTGGCCACGGTCTCGTTGTCGCCGGTCAGCAGCACCGGGGTCAACCCGAGCCCGCGCAGCTGGCGGACCGCCTCGGCCGAGGTGGGCTTGATGGTGTCGGCGACGACCAGCACCGCCCGCGCGGCGCCGTCCCAGCCGACCGCGACCGCGGTGCGGCCTCGTTGCTCGGCCGCCTCCTTGGCCTCGGCCAGCTCCGGCGGCAGGTGCTGGCTCCACTCGGCCAGCAACGCCGTGCGCCCGACCAGCAGCGCGTGCCCGTCGACGACGCCCTGCACGCCGAGGCCCTCGACGTTGGCGAACTCCGCCACCGCGGGCAGTTCGCCCACCCGCTCCCGGGCGCCCCGGGCGATCGCCTGGGCGATCGGGTGCTCCGAGGAGTCCTCCAGCGCCCCGGCCAGTCGCAACACCTCGTCGGGGTCCGTGCCGTCGGCGACATGCACCTCCAGCAGCGTCATCTGACCGGTCGTGACGGTGCCGGTCTTGTCCAGCACCACGGTGTCGACGCGGCGGGTGGACTCCAGCACCTCCGGGCCCTTGATCAGGATGCCCAGTTGGGCGCCCCGGCCGGTGCCCACCAGCAGCGCGGTCGGCGTGGCCAGGCCGAGTGCGCACGGGCAGGCGATGATCAGCACCGCCACCGCCGCGGTGAACGCCGCCGTGGCCGTACCGCCCGAGCCGAGCCAGAAGCCGAGCGTGGCCACCGACAGCGCGATCACGACCGGGACGAACACCGCGGAGACCCGGTCGGCCAGCCGCTGCACCGCCGCCTTGCCGGTCTGCGCGTCCTCCACGAGCTTGGCCATCTGCGCCAGCTGGGTGTCCGAGCCGATCCGGGTGGCCCGCACGACCAGCCGGCCGCCGGCGTTGACGGTGGCGCCCACGACGTCGTCACCGGGGCCGACCTCCACCGGCACCGACTCGCCGGTGAGCATGCTCGCGTCGACCGCGGAGCTGCCTTCGGTGACCACGCCGTCGGTGGCGATCTTCTCGCCCGGCCGCACCACGAACAGGTCGCCGACCGCGAGCTGCTCAACGGGGATGCGTTCCTCTCGCCCGCCGCGCAGCACCGCGACGTCCTTGGCGCCGAGCTCGAGCAGCGCCCGCAGCGCCGCCCCGGCCCGCCGCTTCGAGCGGGCCTCGAAGTACCGCCCGGCGAGGATGAACGTGGTCACCCCGGCGGCGACCTCGAGGTAGATCGAGCCGTCGCCGCTCATGTGCTGGATGGTCAGCTCGAACGGGTGCGTCATGCCGGGCGTGCCCGCGGTGCCAAACAGCAGCGCGTACAGCGACCACAGGAACGCCGCGAGGGTGCCCATCGAGATGAGCGTGTCCATGGTGGCCGAGCCGTGGCGCAGGTTCTGCCACGCGGCCGCGTGGAACGGCCACGCGCCCCACAGCACCACCGGCGCGGCCAGCGCCAGCGAGATCCACTGCCAGTAGGTGAACTGCAGGGCGGGGACCATCGCCAGCACGATCACCGGCGCGGCCAGCACCGCCGAGCCGACCAGCCGCTGGCGCAGCGGCCGCGTCGGGTCGTCGGCGTCGCCCGCCGCGGCCGGGGGCTCCGCTGCGGGGGCGGGCAGGGCCGCGGAGTAGCCCGCGGCCTCCACCTCCTGGACCAGCCGCTGCGGGTCCAGATCTGCCGGGAACTGCACCGTGGCCTTCTCGGTGGCGAAGTTGACCGTGGCCGTGACGCCGTCGAGCTTGTTGAGCTTACGCTCGATGCGGGCCGCGCAGGAGGCGCAGGTCATCCCGCTGATCGAGAGCTCCACCCGCTGCCCGGCGAGCGGGCCCGGGTGCTGCACTTCGGAAGTCATGTCGCGTGCTCCTTCGTCGCCGGTCAGCCGTGCGCGCCGTGACTGTCGCCGGTCCCGGGCGTCACGGCGGGCACCGTGAACTCGGCGGTGCGGACCTGGCCCTCGTGCTGGAAGTCGAGGAACAGCCGGTACGTTCCGGCCGACGGGACCTCCGCGTGGAAGGTCACGGTCGGCCCGGGCCGGGTCCGGCCGTCCCCCGGAGCGCCGTCCGGGTGCACGTGCAGGTAGGCCAGGTCGCCCGCGCGGAGCGCCACCAGGTGCCCGTAGGCCCCCAGGTAGGGCTGCAGGTCGGTGACCTCGCGCCCGTCTCTGGTGACGGTGAGTGTCACCGTCGACGTCCCCGTAACGAGGTCGCCGCCCAGCCGCACCTGGTACCCGTCGATGTCGGCGATCCGCGAGGGAGCATAGGCGACGGGCTGGAAGTCACCAGCGACAGCCAGGTCGACACCCAGCGTGGTGGGTTCGCCGCCGGTGGGCGTGAAGTCGGCGAAGGCCCGGTAGCTGCCCGGCCGGGTCACCTCCAGCGGCACCGTCCAGGTGCCGTCCGGGGCCATCTCGGGGTGCACGTGCTGGTAGCCGGCCGTGTCCCGGCGCACGACGATCAGATGCATCCGCTTGTCGTGCTCGACCTCGAACTGCGTCATCGGCTGGCCGGTCGGCCCGGTGATGCGGAAGGAGAACGGAGTGGTGGTTCCCGCAGCCAGCGTCGTGTCGGTGGGCGTGAGGGTGTAACCGCCCCTGGACGACGCCAGCCCGGCGGGCTGGTCGGGTTGCGCGGTCCCCGCGACGGTGCCGCTGTGGCTGTCCCCGTGCCCGGCGTCCTCCGCGCCGCGCGCACCGGTCGTACCGGCGAGGGGACCGACGGCGGTGCCCAGACCCCAGCCGCCCCCTGCGACCAGGGCGAGCGCCACACCGTAGGCGGAGAGCTTCCCTGCTGCGTTCATGTCACATCCTTGGATCTGAGCGGCCTCATGAGGCCAGCTGATACCCGGCTTCCTCGACGGCGGCGCGCACGTCGTCGATGGCGAGCTCCTTGGCGCTGGTGACGGTGACCGCGCCGGTCGGCAGGTCCACCTTGACGCCGGTCACGCCGTCGAGGGCGCCGACCTCCTCGGTCACCGACTGCACGCAGTGGCCGCAAGTCATGCCGGTCACGTGATAGGTCGTCTGGCTCATCCGTACATTCCTTTCGACTTCGACCGTCCCGGTCGGCACCGGGTCGTCACACCTGGATTTATACCCTAGGGGGGTATCTGGGTCAAGTTGGTCAGGCACGCCGGATCGCATCCCAAGCGCACGGGTCGCGGCACCGGGAGTCCCGCGTTGTCGTCACGCACCGGCCCGGCCGCCGTCTGCACCACCGGCAGTGCCCGCCGCGCTGACCGCGTGGAAGAAAACCAGCGAGCTGGCGTTGTTGTCGGAGGTGTCGTCGGTGCCGTTGCAGCAGACGCTGCGGCACCAGCACACCGCGTTTGGGGAACTTCTTCGCCGGACGCGCCCGCTACCCGCGGTCTGAAATCCCGCACCGGCCGCCACACCGCGCACGACACCCGCAGCGCGTTCCGGTTGCGTGACGGCACGCTCACGCTGGCCAAGCAGACCGCGCCGCTGGCGTTCGTACACCAGCTGGCCACCCTGAAGCTCTCCGTCCGGCACTGGACGTGCCCGGACTGCGGCACCCGGCACGACCGGGACCACAACGCCGCGAAGAACATCCTTGCCGCCGGGCTGGCGGTAGCCGGGAACAACCCCGGCGATCTCACTCCGGCGCGTGCCGGGCCGGCTCGCTGCGGCCGCGGTCACGAGGTGCCGACGGCGACCCGGTCGTGGCTCACCGCCCGTCGAGCGGCGCGCAGGTCGCCGGATCGGCCTGCAGCGCCGGATCGTCGCGCCCCACACCGGAGATCGGCATTCGGTACACCTCCCCGGCCACGCCGTAGGCGAACTGGTAGGTCACCCGCTCACCCCGGTAGCCGCCGTCGTCGGCGAGGTAGGCGTTGACGCTGTCGAGGACCCGGCCGGGCCGCCCTGGGCCGCACCCGTAGGTCGACACCGCCGTGGCCCCGCCGCCTTCGAAGATGCGCCACGGCGCACCGTCGCGTAGCGGCACACCGAACAGGCCCGCCTCGGCGGAGTACGCCCACACCACGTAGGTGACCGTGTTCGCCCCCACCGCTTCGGGTACCAGCACCTCGTCGAACCCGTCGCCGTTGACGTCGACCGGCACGGGCTGCCGCCCACCGGCGTTGCCGGGCACCTTGGCGTCGACGAACTCCCCCGGTAGCCCGACCCGCAGCAGCATCGAGCTGTCGGAAACCTGCTGCAGCGAGACCGGGTCCGGCCGCCCGTCGCCGTCCATGTCGGCGGTGACACCGCGTTCCTGGCCGAGCGCCGGTGCGCCACCGGGGAGCAGCAGAGCCGCTGCGGCGACGCCGACGAGCAGTGTCCGGGTCATGACAGCCTCCGTGCTGAGCGGATCTCCTGCCCTGAGGACGTGCACACCCGCTCCCGGGTTGCCCGGGGCACCGACGTGTCGCCGCCTTCCGGGGCGCGCCGCCGGAGGTCTGGCTCCTTCGAACTGCGTGGCCGAGGCGACGACACGCGGACCGTCCGGACATCGCCTCCGGCCCTGGGCACGGGCCGCAACGTCGGTCGCCTAGACGCGGTGGTCGTCGACGAGGTCCCGCGCCCTGGCGAGGGTCTGCTCGGGCAGGTCCGTCGGGATCAGGCCGAACCGCTCGTGGTAGGCGTCGACGACCGCCGCCTCGAAGTGCTCCAGTGACAGCCCGCTGGCCTCGTCGTGGACCGAGCCGACCGACTCGCCGTCGAACGGCAGGTCCAGGCACCGGTAGACCTCGGTCAGCAGGGGACGCAGGAGGTCGGCGTCGTCGAAGATCGCCACCGCGCTGAACAGCCACGCCCCGCGCACCATGCGCTGCGCCGTACCGACCAGCTTCACCCGGCCCCGCGCGTTGACGCTGTGCGCGCCCGGGCAGTACTCACCGGGCACGGCGCCGATCTGGGCGGCCACGCCGTGCTCCACGAGCACCCCGGCCCACAGCTCGGCGTAGCCCACGAACCGCTCTTCCATTCCCGCCAGATGGCCGGGGTCGGGGCCGACGTGGTCGACCACCAGAGACCGCTCGGTGTAGGCGACCGCTCGGCCGCCGGGCGCGCGCAGCACCGGGGTGAACCCGGCGGCGCGGACGGCGTCCACCGCGGCCGGGAACCCGGGCAGCAGGGTGTCACGCCGCCCGAAGGCCACCACCCGCGCGCCTGGCCGGTACACCCGCAGCGCCGGGCCGGACTCGCCCCGGCTGACGCGCCGCAGCATCGCATGCGCCACCGCGATCTCCAACGCCTGATCCGCGCCCGCGTCCAGCGCACCGCGATAAAGCTCCACGGGGCGATTCTACGAAAGCGGCAACGTCCACAGCGGAGCACACTCCGCCGGAATCCACTGTGGACTATCAGGTCACCGCGACGACGGCGCTGCCGCGCAGGGTCACGGTGCCGTCCTCCAGTGTGACCGCCAGCTCCAGGTGCGCCAGGCGCTCGCCACCGGACTCCTCGACCTCGACCACCCGGCCCGTGCAGGTCGGCCTGCCGTGCACCGGGGTGATCGCCACGAACCGCACCTGGAAGGAGCGCAGCGCCGACTGCGGCGCCCAGCCGGTCAGCAGCCGCCCCAGGTAGGCCATCGACAGCATGCCGTGCGCGAAGACGTCGTCGAACCCGGCGCTGCGCGCGTTGTCGATGTCGATGTGGATCGGGTTGTGGTCGCCGGAAGCTCCCGCGAACAGCGCAAGAGTGGTGCGGCTGATCGGCGGCAGCTCCAGCGGCGGCAGCTCGGTGCCCGGAGCCACGAGCCCGCCGCACAGGGCACCCGGTCGACCAGACTGTGCGGACGCGGAATCCACGAAACCTCCTTCCCGCGGCGTGGCCCTCAACCCCACGCAGAGCCACCCGGAAACTCGCACGAACTTCGGTGACCGCGAGAACCACACCTCAGACGTCCCCGCGCCCGCTACCTCTGCTGATCCGCATGCGGAGGATCGTTCCGTCACGGCCGATCGAGATGGCATCGTCAGCCGAGGCAGCCCGCCGAGAAGTACCCACCCAACGGTTGCGCAATTCGTGCGCGGATCGAAGGTAACCCCCAGACGGCGTTCAACCAACTGTTCGTACAGCCGGTTCTCAATGCCCCGCTGAACCTGCAAGACACCGCCACCCGGCAACGGCATGACGTACTGGGTGCCCCGGAAACCTATGCCACCAGGCAATTCGAAATGCGTCGCCGTACTCACCTCTGCCACGAGTTCCTCCAGAGGAAGCTCTCGTTCCTCGCTCGCTGGCCGCACCGGCCGGGGTTGGTACATCGCCGCGGCGTCGCCCTCGCCTGCATACCACAGGGCAGCCGAGGCAGCGGCACGCGCGAGCACTCGGATGAACCATGTCCGACTCCGTTCCGGCATGTTCACCACTTCCGGAGCCTCTACCTCAGCGACTTCGTCGGGTGGAATACTGTCGAGGTCGGCAGGCTGATCCGCATCGCGGTCAGCACTCTCCAGAGCCGCCTTTCGCATCTCCAGCTCCTGCGCCGTCGGGAGCCGCCGTTCGAAAGCTTCTGGTGGGTCACCGAGGTCCTCTGCCAACAGCTCATCCATCTCTGCTGAGCTGCCAGCCCACAGATCCTCCTCCCCTGGCGGATCGAGCACGTAGGCGGTTACCCCGGCTCTTGACAAGCACATGGCGACCATGAGGGATTGCGGCGTCTTACCACCGACTTCGACCGCCTCGACCTGGATGCATGCCTTCGCGAGCTGCTTGACCGCGAACTGGGCCGTGGCATGGGTGCCTTTGCATTCGAGCACGACGACCTTCGCGCCACCGATACCGTCCGTGCGACGACCAACGAGGAAGTAGTCGGGACGACGCTTCGCGGTATTGGACAGCCGCACCGACCCGACACCTGGAAGCCCTGCGCCCAACGCAACATCCACGTCGACCGGGCTCAATTCCCATCCCGGGTACTGCCTGCCAAGGACTTCCTGAGCGATCACCAGCGCGAACCCGATGCCGAGGTGCTCGGTCTGGGCCACCTTGTGGTGATGGACGACCTCACCTCCCTCCTCGGAAAGCACCAGCAGGTTCTTCGGCGTCCTCCGAAGGGCGGCACAGTAGCGGACCTGGGCCCAGTGCCGCGCGATGTCCGCGAATGGCGAGTTGCGGTAGAAACTCGTCGCAACCCCTACCTGGCGCAGGACTTCGGCTGGGAAGGTCAGGAGACCGCCGCGCAGATCAACCCGAACAGGGGTGGGATTTTTTCTGAAGTGGAAAACCGGATTGGAAACGGCAGATGCTCGTGCGACACCACGCACTCGAGCCGCGAGTTCCGGTGTTGAGTCAACCGAGATCACACCTTCACGCCCCATGGTGCGTAGCACGCGGTAGGCCGACCGTATTGCGGTGCGTGAAAGGCGCACCAGCAAACTGATCTTGATCACCAGGATGGTGGGCGACTGATCGGACTACTGGCCTCCCAACGTTCTCGTGTCCCGTCCCATCAGACGGGGTGCCGCGTACCGTGATGCACCGCGGGAGGCGCTAGCGGTCGCGGTGCGGGACGAACTCCTGGACCTTGGTCTTCACACCCTCCTTGACCACCGACCAGGCCGCCGGGTCGCCCTTGAGCAGTGCCGCCGCCACGTTCTCCATCTGGTCGGTTTCGGCGTGTGGCGGGATCGGCGGCACCGAAGGGTCGGTGACGAACTCCAGCACGCACGGCCGGTCCGCCTGCAGCGCCTGCTCCCAGGCGCCCCGCACCCGGTCCGGTTCGGTGATCTTCTCCCCGCGCAGCCCGGCCAGCTCGGCGAAGGCCGCGTAGCCGAAGTCCGGCAGCCGCTGCGACGGCAGGAACTGCGGCGCACCGCCCATCGCGCGCAGCTCCCAGGTGACCTGGTTGAGGTCACCGTTGTTGAGCACCGCCACGACCACCCTCGGGTCGGACCACTCGCGCCAGTAGTGCGCCATGGTGATCAGCTCGTTGATCCCGTTCATCTGCATCGCCCCGTCGCCGACCAGCGCGAACACCGGCCGGTCGGGGTGGGCGAACTTCGCCCCGGTGGCATACGGTGCAGCCGGCCCCATCGTGGCCAGCGTGCCCGACAGCGAGCCGCGCATGCTCCCCCGGAACCTCAGGTGCCGCGCGTACCAGTTGGCCGCCGATCCCGAGTCGGCGGTGACGATGGCGTCATCGGGCAGCAGCGGCGAGAGCTCCGCGAAGACCCGCTCCGGGTTGATCGGGTCCGCCGAGACCGCCGCCCGCCGGTCCATGGTCTCCCACCAGCGCCGGACGTTGCGCTCCACCTTCTCCCGCCACGTGCGGTCCTCCTTGCACCGCAGCAGCGGCAGCAGTTCCCGCAACGTCGCCCGCGCGTCGCCGAGCAGGGTGACCTCGAACGGGTAGCGCATGCCGATCAAGCTCGGGTCGATGTCGATCTGCACGCCGCGGGCGTGCCCGAACTCGGGCAGGAACTGGCTGTACGGGAAGCTGGAACCGATCATCAGCAGCGTGTCGCAGTCCCGCATGAGCTCGTAGGACGGCCGGGTGCCCAGCAGCCCGGACGCGCCCGTGACGAAGGGCAGCTCGTCGGAGAGGACGTCCTTGCCCAGCAGCGCCTTCGCGACCCCGGCCCCGAGGGTTTCAGCAGTGCGGATCACCTCGTCGACCGCACCGGCGGCCCCCTGCCCGACCATGATCGCCACCCGCTGTCCGGCGTTAAGCACGCCAGCGGCACGGTGCAGGTCCTCGCGCGGTGGCACCGGTTGCGACCGCGGCACACCGAGGCTGGAGGGGACCATCTTGAACTCGTGACCGGGCGCGGAGTATGGCAGTTCCTGCACGTCCTCCGGGATGATCACGGCCGTCACGGTGCGACGGGCGATCGCGGTGCGCATCGCCCGGTCCAGCACGTTGGGCAGCTGCTCGGGCACGGTCACCATCTGCTCGTACTGGCTGGCCACGTCCTTGAACAGCGACAGCAGGTCGATCTCCTGCTGGTAGGCGCCGCCCAGCGCGGACCGCGGCTGCTGGCCGACGATCGCCACCACCGGCACGTGGTCAAGCTTGGCGTCGTAGAGGCCGTTGAGCAGGTGGATCCCGCCAGGGCCGGAGGTCGCCACGCACACCCCCACCCGGCCGGAGAACTTCGCGTAGCCGACCGCCTCGAGCGCGGCCAGTTCCTCATGCCGCGCCTGGATGAAGCGGGGGCGGTCGTCCGCCCGCTGCCAGGCGGCCAGCAGTCCGTTGATGCCGTCACCCGCGTAGGAGAAGACGGTTTCCACTCCCCACTCCCGCAACCGCGTCAGCACATGGTCCGCCACCCGTTCCGCCATCACCGCACCTCAGCAAACGCATCGACCCGCACGGCCTCGCAGTCGCCGCACAGCCTCCGCTGTACCCCGGGCAGGCGGCGGTCAATCGGCGGCGGGGACGCTGTTTGCCCGCGGCGCGGGCGGGAAACCGAGGGCCAGTACCCGGCGAGTGCGGAGGGGACGGAATGACTTCGGCTGCCAAACCCCGGCGCGTGGTCGTGGTGGGGGCAACGGGCAACATCGGCACCAGCGTCGTCGAGGCGCTCACCGCCGACCCGCAGGTCGGCGCGGTCGTCGCGCTGTCTCGGCGGGAACCCGCCGTCGCGGGCCCGAAAACGCGGTGGGAGCGGGCCGACGTGCTCGACGCCGACCTGGCCGAGCACTTCCAGGATGCCGACGCGGTGATCCACCTGGCGTGGCTGTTCCAGCCGACGCACGACCCGGTCACCACCTGGCGCAACAACGTCATCGGCAGCACCCGGGTGTTCGAGGCGGTGGCGGCCGCCGGGGTGCCGACGCTCGTGCACGCCTCGTCCATCGCCGCCTACAGCCCGGGGCCCGCGGAGCGGCCGGTCGACGAGTCGTGGCCCACGCACGGCTGGCCCGTGGCGGCCTACGGCCTGGAGAAGGCGTACCTGGAGCGCTGCCTGGACGCGTTCGAGCGCCAGCACTCCGGCATCCGGGTGGTCCGGTTGCGCACCGCGTTCTGCTTCAAACCGGAGTCGGCCTCCCAGCAGCGGCGGCTGTTCCTGGGGCCACTGCTGATGGACCGGCTGGTCCGGCCCGACCTGCTGCCGGTACTGCCGATGCCGTCGGGGATGCGGTTCCAGGCGGTGCACACCGAGGACGTCGGCGAGGCGTACCGGCTGGCGGCGCTGTCCGACGTCTCCGGCGCGTTCAACATCGCGGCCAACCCGGTGATCAACGCCGGTGTGCTGGCCGACCTGTTCGGCAGCCGCACGCTGGACGTGCCTGTCGCTCCGGTGAAGGCGGCGCTCACCGCGGCGTGGAATCTGCACCTGGTCCCGGCGTCCCCGGGCCTGTTCGACACGTTCCTACGACTGCCCATCATGGACACCCGCCGGGCCCGCGAGGAGCTGGGCTGGACACCGCGGCACAGCGCCACCGACGCGGTCGCCGCCTTCCTGCGGGGCCTGCGCGCATCCGCCGGTGCGCAAACGCCACCGCTGCGCGCCAGGATCCCGGGCGGACGCCGGCACGAGGTCGCCACCGGAGTTGGCCAGCGCCCGTGAGCCCCGGTCACGAACCAGCCAGCAGCGGGGCGCAGCGCTCACGCCGCCGACCCGAATCCGCGGTGCCGAGGCGGCGGTGATGCGCGTCCGCGTCCTCGGCACCGCGGCCGGCGGTGGCCTTCCGCAGTGGAACTGCGGGTGCCGCAGCTGCCTGCACGCCAGGGAAACCGGCCAGTGGCGCACCCAGGACTGCCTGGCGGTCAGCGGCGACGACGCCACCTGGTTCCTGGTCAACGCCGCACCGGACCTGCGCACCCAGCTGCTGACCACCCCCGAGCTGCAGCCGCCGCCGGGCACTCGGCGCACCCCGATCGCCGGGGTGCTGCTCAGTACCGCCGAACTGGACCACGCACTCGGGCTGGTCACGCTGCGCGAGGCCGAGCAGCTGCGGCTGTACGCGACGGCCGCGGTGCACCGGGCGCTGGAACCGGTGACCGGGATGATCTCCGCCTACACCGACCTGCGGCAGGAGGTGGTGACCGGCGAGCTGGAGCTGCCCGGCGGGCTCACCGCGCGCGCCACCGGAGTCGGCGAGAAGCGCCCCCGCTACGCCGCAGGGCTGGCGGGGCGCGACTGGGTGGTCGCCTACCGCTTCACCGACACCGCCACCGGCCGCAGCCTGGTCTACGCGCCGTGCCTGCCGGACTGGAACGCCGCGTTCGCGGAGGTCGTCGACGGCGCCGACGTGGTGCTGCTGGACGGCACGTTCTTCACCGAGGACGAGCTGACCCGCACCTCCGGCCGCGACCGGCCCGCGCGCAGCATGGGGCACCTGCCGGTGTGCGCGTCGCTGCCGGAGATCGCCCGCCGCCCGCGGACGCGGTTTATGTTCACCCACCTGAACAACACCAACCCGCTGGCCCACCCGGACTCGCCGGAGCTGGCCGAGGTGCACGCCGCCGGCGCCGGTGTGGCGGCCGACGGGCAGCTTGTCGAGCTGCGCTGACGCGTCGCGCACCGCCGGTCCGATGTGGAGTCGGCGGGTGGTCGGCTTGTGCGATCCGCGCGCAGGGGGTATGCCGGGGCGGTGGACGATGCGCAGCGGAGACGGCGCGACAGCCTCGCCCGGTATCGCGGCATGCGCGACTTCAACCGCACGGCCGAGCCGCGCGGGGAGGACACCGCGCGCGGCGACGGCAACCGCTTCGTTGTGCAGCGCCACCGCGCCCGGCGTCGCCACTACGACCTGCGGCTGGAACTGGACGGGGTGCTGGTGAGCTGGGCGGTGCCCAAGGGCCCGACACTGGATCCGAAGGCGCGGCGGATGGCCATCCACGTCGAGGACCACCCGCTGGAGTACGCCGACTTCGAAGGCACCATCCCGGCCGGGGAGTACGGCGGCGGGGACGTCATCGTCTGGGACCGCGGCACCTGGGAACCGGTGGACACCGACGACCCGGTCGCCGCCATCGCCGCCGGCAACCTGCACTTCGACCTGCACGGCGAGAAGCTGGCGGGCCGGTTCGTGCTGGTGCGGCGCGGCGAGGGCGAGCAGTGGTTGTTGCTGCACAAGCACGACGACCACGCCGAGCCGGGGTGGGATCCCGAGACGCACCCGAAGTCGGTCAAGAGCGGGCGCACCAACGAGGAGGTCGCCGCCGACCCGGACGCGATGTGGCGCAGCGACCTGCCGCCGGCCCGCGCCGAGATCGACCTGCGCGGCGGGGGCGGTCCGCACCGGACGCGCCGCCGGAAGCGGCCCCGCTGGGAGTTGCCCACCGACGACGAGCTGGCCGCGCTGGACAAGCTCGGCAAGAAGGGCTCCTGGGAGCTGGGCGGGCGGAAGCTGGCGCTGACCAACCTCGACAAGGTCCTGTTCCCGCCGCGCGGCGACGAGCCGCCGGTGACCAAGCGCGACCTGATCCGCTACCACGCGCTGATCGCCCCGGTCATGCTGCCGTATCTCGTCAACCGGCCGCTGAACTCGCACCGCTTCCCCGACGGGGTGGACAAACCCGGCTTCTGGCACAAGGAGGTGCCCGACCACGCGCCCGCCTGGCTGCGCCGCTGGCGCTACCCGCAGGCCGATCCGGAGGACACCCAGTGGTACATCGTGCCGGACAGCGTGCCGGCACTGGCGTGGTTGGCCAACTACGGCGCGCTGGAGCTGCACGCCTGGACCTCCCGCATCGACGACGTGCAGCACCCGACATGGGCGCTGTTCGACATCGATCCGGGCCCCCGGACGTCCTTCGGTGACGTGCTGGTGCTCGCGCGGCTGCACCGCACCGCGATGGACCACCTCGGTGTCGAGGCGAGACCGAAGGTCACCGGCCAGCGCGGCATCCAGATCTGGGTGCCGGTTGAGCCGCGCTACACCTACGCCGAGACCCGGGCCTGGACGGAGAAGGTTTCCCGGGCGGTCGGCGACACCGTTCCCGAACTGGTCAGCTGGGCGTGGACCAAGCAGGACCGACGCGGACTGGCCCGGCTGGACTACACGCAGAACGTCATCAACAAGACGCTGGTCGCGCCCTACAGCGCCCGACCCCGGCCGGGCGCGCCGGTCTCGGTGCCGCTGGAGTGGGACGAGCTCGACGACCCCGACCTGGCCCCGGACCGCTGGACGATCCGCACCGTGCTGGACCGGTTGGCGAGCCGGGGCGACCCGTTCGCCGCGCTGCTGGACGTCGAACAGCAGCTGCCACCGGTGTGACCGGGCTGCTTCGAGGCCACCAGGCATGGTGCCGGGGTGGACGGGGAACCCCAGAGGCCACCGCACCCGAACGGAAGGGACATGGTCATGGGCATCCTGAGCTGGATCCTGTTCGGCCTGATCGCCGGGGCGATCGCCAAGTTCATCCTGCCTGGCCGCGATCCCGGCGGGATCTTCGTGACGATGCTGATCGGCATCGCCGGTGGTCTGCTCGGCGGCTGGCTCGGCAGCACCCTGATGGGCGCCGAAGGCGTCACCGGCTTCAACGTGATGAGCTTCGTGTGGGCGATCATCGGCTCGTTGATCCTGCTGGGGATCTACCGGCTCGTCTTTCACGGCAGGCACCGCAGCCACGCCTGACCGCCGCCGCCTCGCCGACTGCGTGGGGCGGAGCTGCGGCACAGGCCACCGAGGATCACCCGGCCGACGCGCTCCGGCAGGCCCTGAAGCACTGACCGTGCGGCCGGACGAGTTCGCCCACGCGGTCATCGACGCCGGGCGCTACTGGCAGGCGTCGGTACAGCTGCACAACGACCTGCGCCTTCCGATGACATCCGACGCGAGGTGCAGCTGGTGACCGGGACGCGATCCCGGCATGAAGCGGCCCCGCACCGGGGTTTCCGGTGCGGGGCCGCTGCTGTTCGGCTCAGTACCAGTGCCTGCGCCCGCCGATCGCGTGTCCCGTGGAGCCGGCGATGGCCAGTGCCGCGCCCACCACCAGCACCACGATCCCGAGCGTCCACAGGATCGAGATGTTGAACAGGAATCCGAGAATCAGCAGGATGATGCCCAGGATGATCATCGGTCAACCCTCCACTCAGGACGGACGCCGCGGGACGGGCGGACCGCCGACCCGGACTCGTCGCGGCTGCAACCGCCTCCGTCGGAGTCGGAGTACCCGGCTGGTCCGTGGGCTATTCACCGAGCATCGTGGCGGTCGGTCAGCGGTTGCGCCCGGACAACGCGTCGCGCACCCGGTCGATCATGCCGGCCCCGGGGTCGAGGATCAGGTTGGCCGGCGGCCGGTCGGGTGCGGACGGGTGCGGTCGGGTTGGTGCGACCTTCTTCGCCATCTGGATCTTGTTGCCCAGGTCCATCAGCTCGTCGGCGTTGCAGACCTCCTGCAGCCGCGGGAACAGGTCTCGTTCCTCCTCCTCCACGTGGTGGCGGATGTCGCGGATCAGGCGCCCCATCAGCCGGTCGAACTCGGCATCCGTGACGTCCATGCCCTCCAGCTGCTTCATGACCTCCTCGGCCTCGGCGTGCTCGCGGAGCTCCTTGTCGGCCACCTCGTCGCCGTCCGACAGCTTCTCCCGCGCCGCCGGATACAGGTACTGCTCCTCGGCGACCGAGTGGCGCACGAGCTCGGTGATGATGTGGTCGGCGAGACTGCGGCGCTGCTCGTCGGACAGTCCACCGCGCTCGTAGTCGGCGAACGCCTGCTCCACCTCGCGGTGATCGGTCGTGAGGACGTCGACGATGTCGCCCGTGTGTCTCGTTGCGCGTGCCATGGCGCTTCCTTCCTATGGACGTCGATTGCTCCCTCCGGCGTTCCCCGGACCAGCCCGCCCAAACCAGTGGCTGGTGTTCACCTGCGTTTGAGTGGTACCCGGCACCGGGAACGCGGTGGGGACCGCGACTCGACCCGGGAGGACCTGCGGTGCGCCCTGGCCGGGGTGGCGCGCGGCACCTGTCGGGCTCAACCAGCGGTGAACGCGGATCGGAGGTCTGCCGTGGTGGAGCAACGAGAACCCCGGGAGCACGACACCGGTTACGATGAGGCGACCGGTGACCGGATCACGCCGGAGTCCGGTCCCGTTCCGCGGGATCGGGAACCGGAGCCGCGCGCGCATCCGAGGCATCTACCGGCGGACATGCCGCCGGGTAACGAGGAGGATAAGGAATCCCGGTGAGCACAGCGGAAGGCCCGCCACGCGGCGGGTCTTCCGGTGTGGATTGCTGGGCCTGTCGCTGTTTCAGTTGTAGCCCAAGGTGATCACCTCGTCGGCGTCGGGTCGCTCCGCGTCGGGTCGAGGTTGCGGGTCGGGCGTGACCGCGACGACCTCGTCGAGGTCCTCCGCGGTGCCCTCGGCCCCGTTCTCCCTGGCCGGTTCCATGTCGCTCACCCCGATCGGTTGCGATGACCCACGGCCCGGGAGTTCCCACCGGTGGCCGCCCGTTAAACCTGCGGGCGCGCAAAACTGGTGGGCGGCAACGTGTTTCGCCCCGGTCACTGCACCTGGCCGACGGCGAGGAAGACGAAGAACGCCGCCACCAGGAGCACCACGACGGCGACCACCGTGAGCCAGATCCACGTCGCGGCGCGCGACGGCGGTTCCTGCGGGTGCGGCATGCCCTGGGTGGCTGATGCCGACTCTGGCGGCGTCTCCCCCGGAGGTACCGACCCTCCGGGTTCCAGGCCCGGTGTGCGGTCCGGATTCGGTTCCGGTGGTTTGTGTGGATTACGGGCGCGGCGTTTGGCGATCAGGGTTCCGGGCCAACCACGGGACGTGGGAGGATCCGGCGCGCACGGCCGTGGCGGGGCCGCGGGCTCGGTGCCGCGCGGCCTCCGCGTCGCCGCTGCCGTCGGGTGGCGGCTGCTGGTGCTGGCCGCGGTGCTGTGGGTGTGCTGGCAGCTGTTCGAGATGCTCTACGGCGAGATCGTGTCGGTCGCCGTGGCAGCGCTGCTGGCCGCACTGATGTCCCCGGCGGTCAACTGGGTGGTGCGCAGGGGCGTGCACCGCACGCTGGCCACGGTGCTGGTGCTGGTGGGTGGGCTGGGGGCGCTCGCTGCCGTGCTGGCCGTGGTGATCAACACGCTGGTGGCGGGCCTGGCGGGGTTGGCCGAGCAGCTGGCGGCCAGCGTCGAGCAGATCCGCACCTGGCTGATCCGCGGCCCGCTGAGCCTCAGCCAGCAGCAGCTCAACCAGGTCTTCCAGCAGCTCACCGAGGGCCTGCGCATCGACCGGGGTGCGTTGCCGACCACCGCGCTGGCCACGACGGGTACCGTGCTGCGCTTCCTCGGCGGCATGCTGTTGGGCCTGTTCACGCTGTTCTTCTTCCTGCGCGACGGAGCCAGGATCTGGTCCTTCCTCGTGCGCATCACCGTGCCGCAGCCACTGCGGTACCGGGTGCGCGAGGCCGGCCACGCGGGTTTCCGCACGCTCGTCGCCTACGTGCGGGCCACCGCGGCGGTGGCCTTCATGGACGCCACCGCCATCGGCATCGGCGCCGCCGTGCTGGGCGTCCCCCTGCCCTTCGTGCTCGGCGTGCTCGTCTTCCTGGGCGCGTTCGTGCCCTACATCGGAGCCGTGGTGACCGGCGGCCTGGCCGTGCTCGCCGCGTTGGCGGCCAACGGGCTGTTCACCGCGCTGATCATGCTGGCCGTGGTGGTGGGGGTCATGCAGCTGGAAGGCCACGTGCTGCAGCCGCTGCTGCTCGGGCACGCCGTCCGGCTGCACCCGCTTGCGGTGGTGCTCAGCGTGACGTCGGGTTTCACCCTTGCCGGGGTGGGCGGTGCGGTGCTGGCCGTGCCGCTGGTCGCGTCGGCCAACACCATCATCCGCGCGCTGCTCGACGACGCGCGCCCGCAGCCCGGACCGACTGGTCACACCGACCGCTGACCCGACACGGTGGAGCATGACCGCGGCACACCAACCCGCAGGAAGCCGCGTTGTCGCCGGACTCACGCCCTGCGGGTGCGGCGGTCGCTCTCCTTGCGCAGGGCCTCGACCAGTTCACGTTTGCTCATCGTGGAGCGCCCCGCGACGTCCAGTTCACGGGCGCGCTCGTAGAGGTGCTTCTTGCTGGCGTTCTCGTCCACGCCACCGCTGGTCGGCTTCTCCTGCTGGCCGGCGCCCCGGCGGGCCTGCTCGTCGGACGGGCCGCTCCGCTGCTTGGGCATCCAGCGGTCGCCCACCTTCTCGAACTGGTGCTTGAGGGCCGCGTAGGCCGTCCGGTGTGCCCGTTGGCCCTCGCCGTAGGTCTCGACCGCGCTGTCGTGCGCCTTGATCCAGGTTTCCTGCGCCTTCTTCGGCGAACGCCGCAGCGTCGACGGGAGTTCTTCGCGGGCAGGCACGCAGATCACCTCCGATCGACTCCATCACTGGAGTTCCCGCGGCGCCGGGTGCGAAACAATCACGTGGCGGGACCCACCAGCTCGCCGCATCGTGCCTGCTCCAGCGCGTGGTCGCGACCCTCGCGGGTGCTCCGTTCAGCATCCGAAGTGCGCCAGCCGCCGTTCCAGGTCGTCCGGCGCGTTGGGCAGCCGGAACGCGGGCGGCAGCGGCGTGCCCGGGTGCTCCCCGGTCGTCGCCGCCCGCAGGAACCGCTGCACCGACTCGGGCTCGGGCAGGATGTCTCCACCCATGAACACCACCGGTGTGGTGTCGCCGCGCCCGTCGGTCTCGATCCGCAGTGCCCAGCCGCTGACCTCGTCCCAGGTCAGCAGCAGCGGGAACTCGACCAGGGTCGGCACGTGGGAGCGCACCAGAATGATCGCGGTGGCCAGCCCGCCGACGTCGACGTCCACTTCGGATACCTCGTCGCCGAGGTCGTCCGCCACCGCGCGCACGTACTTGACCAGGCCGCCGACGGCCTGTCCCGTGGTGTCCATGCGTCGCCTCCCTCCGCGGCCGACCGCCCCGCCCCCTCGGCGCTTGCGTCTTTCAAGGAATAACCGGGGAACGGCTCCGGTAGTCCGCCCGAAGGCATGAAATCCGCGCGCCGCACCCGCAACTCCGCCCCACGGGCCGACTGTGTCGCCGGCTCAGCGGACGCGCGACGGGCGTCCGGTGCCGTGCCAGTCGAGGCCGGCGCGGCGCAGCGCCGCCGGGTCGAGGTGGTTGCGCGTGTCGACCACCACCGGCCGCGCCGCCAGCTCGGCCACCCGCGACCAGTCCAGGTCCCGGAACTCCGGCCAGTCGGTGAGCAGCACCAACGCCGCGGTCCCCTTCGCGGCGTGGTAGGCGTCGTCGACGAGGGTCACCAGGTGCGCGAGTTCCGGTTCGTCGCCACGCAGCGCCGGGTCGTAGCCGACGAGTTCGGCGCCCTGCTCGGCCAGCAGCCGCGCCACCGCCAGCGCGGGCGAGTCGCGCAGGTCGTCGGTGCCCGCCTTGAACGTCAGGCCGAGCAGCCCCAGCCGTGTCCCGGCCAGCGACCCGCCGCAGGCGGCCACGACCTTGGCCGCCATCCGCCGCTGGTGCCGGTGGTTGGCGTCGATCGCCGCGCGCACCAGCGGCAGGTCCACGCCCACGACCTCGGCGGTGCGCAGCAGCGCGGCGGTGTCCTTGGGCAGGCACGAGCCGCCCCACCCGGGGCCCGGCCGCAGGAACGACGGCGTGATCCGCCGGTCGTGGGCCAGGTACTCGGTGATGCCCGCGACGTCGGCCCCGACCTGCTCGCACAGCTCGGCGACGTCGTTGACGTAGGACAGCTTGGTGGCCAGGAAGCAGTTCGCCGCGTACTTGACCATCTCGGCGCTGGCCGCGTCGGTGACCAGGGTGGGCGCGTCGAGGTCGGTGTACAGCTCGGCGACCCGGTACGCGGCGTCGGGGTCGTCGGAGCCGAGCACGATCCGGTCCGGGTGCAGGAAGTCCTGCACGGCCAGGCCCTCGCGGAGGAACTCCGGGTTGCTGACCACCGCCACGTCGCCGCGGCCCACGAGTTCGGCCAGCCGCGCCGTGGTGCCCACCGGCACGGTCGACTTGGTGACCAGCACGCAGCCGGCGGGCAGCGCGGCGCGGATCTGGCGGATCACCGACTCCACTGCGGCGAGGTTCGCGCCGCCGTCCGGGGCCATCGGCGTCGGCACGCACAGAAAGATCTCGTCGGCGGTGGGCACGACTGACGCAGCGCACCGGGTGAAGGACAGCCGGCCGACGCGGATGCCCTCGCGCACCAGCTCGGGCAGGCCGGGTTCGTGGATGCGCACCTGACCGCGCGACAGCTGCGCGACCTTGCCCGCGTCGACGTCGCAGCACACCACGTGGTGGCCCAGCGAGGCGAGGCACGCGCCGGTGGTCAGCCCGACGTAGCCGGCGCCCACGACGACGATGCGGTGAGCTCGTGACTGGTCCATCGTTCCCCCACTGAGCTTGCGCGGATCGGGTGCGGCCCGGGGCGGCGTCAGGCGAGCGGCGAAGTCGCTTCCCCGCCACCTCCGCAGCTCGGGTTGGGGTCTTCTCGCGAGGACGCCACCGACGTGGTGGAGCGGCATGGGCGATGATCCGGCAGCGAGAAGTCGTCTGCGGTTTCGCTGCGCGAACCGGCTCGTGGCCGGGCCAGCGCGCGGATGGTGGCGGGCGGATCCGGTCCGGCCAGCTTCAGCAGCCGCGCCACGCTGCCCGGCCGGATCCGGTCGGCCCGCGCGCTGTCGATGCGCTGGTCCAGGCACAGGCAGTGCACGACGCTGCGCGCGTCGGCGCCCACGGCGTAGCAGAGCCGGGCGAGTTCGGTGAAGAACTGCCGTTTGACAGCGAGGAAACCGTTGCCGGCCGGGGTGACGAGGTCCGCGCTGCGCAGGTCCAGGTGCACAACCGGGGCAGACACCGCGGTGTAGAGCGCCGCCACGCGACGCAGCGCCTCGGGTTCGTCGGCTCCGATGAGGACGCAGCCGGGTTCGAGGAAGTCGTCGAGTGCCGCGCCCTCGCGGAGGTCCTGCGGGTTGCTGGCCACCGCGACGTCCGCACCGGAGAGCTCCTCGGCCAGGCGCGTGCTGGATTCCCAGGGCGGCAGGCCGGTGTTCACCACCACCGCGCAGGCAGGCAGGTCCCCGGCCGGGCCGGGTCCGTCGCCGCACAGGAAGACGACGTCCCCGCGCGGCCGACCGGTGAAGCGCAGCCGCCCGGCGCGGATGCTTCGCAGCAGGATCTCCGCCAGGCCGGGTTCGGCGGACACATCCGCCACGTCCGGGCGGCGGCAGCGCACCTCGTTGCCCAGCCACGCCAGTCCGGCAGCCACGACGGCGGCGGTGCGGCCGGTGCCGCGGACGGCGACGCGGGACACGTGGTCGGTGGTCATGACCGGCTCCCGCTGAGCAGGTCCTCGGCGGCGCGCAGCACGTCACCCGCCGACAGCTCCAGCAGCCCGGCGTCGGGCTGGTCGGCGAAGGTGTCACCGCACCTGCCGCGCCACAGCGCCACGTGCCGCGGGTTCTCCGGCGGGCCCCAGTGCTTCGGCGGCACCGGTCCGAACAGGACCACCGACGGCGTGTCGAAGGCCGTGGCCAGGTGCGCGACGCCGGTGTCCCCGCAGACCACCAGCTCGGCGCGGCTGACCAGCCCGGCCAGCTGCCGCAGCCCGGTTCGCCCGGCCAGCACCGAATCCGGCGGCAGCCCGCCGAGTTCGGCGACCCGGCCGGCGATCGGGCGTTCCGCGGCGCTGCCGGTGACCACCACGTGCCGACCGCGGTCGGCCAGGCAGCGAGCGACCCGGGCGAACCGCTCGGCCGGCCAGCGCCGCGCGGCGTGGCTCGCCCCGGGGTGCACGACGACGGAGCCGGGCCACAACTCCTCGTCCGGTTCCGGCAGCAGCAGATCCGCCGGGTTGGTGCGGATACCCCAGTAGGCCAGCATGCGGCACCAGCGGTGCACCTCGTGCATGTCGGGGTTCCACGGCGGGCCGGGCACGCCCGGGTGCTGGTGGCTCAGCACGGTGCGGGCACCGGTGCCGCACACCGCCGCCACCGACTGCGGTCCGCTGCCGTGCAGGTTGACCGCCACGTCCGGGGCCGGTCGTGGCCAGGAGAACGCGGCCAGGTCGGGGGTCGGCGCGAGTTGGTCAACCTCCGGCAGCAGCGGCAGCAGCTCGCCCAGCTGCTCCGGCGCGGCGAGCACGAGGCGGTGCCGCGGGTAGTTCCGACGCAGCCCGCGCAACGCCGGGACCGCGGTGAGCAGGTCACCCAGCCCCAGCGCACGCAGTACCAGCACCTCGCCCTCGGTCACGGCCACGACGTCTCCTCGGAGTGGCACACGACCATCTCCCGGATCTCGCACCCGGCGGGCTGCCGCATCGCGAACACCACGGCCCGCGCCACGTGCTCCGGGTCGTTGAGCTTGGCGTCGGCGGCCGGCTGGTACCGCGGGTCGCGGCCGTCGAAGAACGCGGTGCGCATGCCGCCGGGCACCAGCATGGTGACACCGACGCGGCCCTTGGTCTCCGCGGCCAGCGCGCGGGAGAACCCGACGATGCCGAACTTGGAGGCGCAGTAGGCGGTGGCGTCGCCGACGGCGTTGACGCCCAGGGTCGAGGCGCAGGTGACCACGGTGCCCCGGCTGCGTTCCAGGTACGGCAGCGCCGCACGCACCACGGCCGCGGTGCCGAGCAGGTTGACCTCGATGACGCGCTCCCACGCCGCGGTCGGCACCTCGCCGAGCGCGCCGCAGGAGTCGATCCCGGCGGCGGTGAACACCGCGTCCAGGCCGCCGACGGCCGCAGCGAGCTCCTGAACCGCGTGCTCGGCGGCCCGCCGGTCCGCCAGGTCGACGCAGGCGTGCTTGACCGGCCCGGAGGGCACCGCCCGGTCCAGCACCAGCGGGGTGCCGCCGTGCTCGGCGACGGCGTCCACCACGGCCGCGCCGAGGCCGGACGCTCCCCCGGTGATCAGCACGTTACCCAGCTCTTTCATCGATCTCCTTCCGGTCCAGCAGGTCGCGCAGCAGCCGGCTGGTCGAGTACCCGTCGACCAGCGGAACCAGCACCGTCCGACCGCCGTGGCGTTCCACGACGCGGGCTTCGGGCAGGTGCGCGGTCTCGTAGTCGCCACCCTTGACCCAGACGTCGGGCCGGAGGCGTTCCAGCAGGGCGCACGGAGACAGCTCGTCGAAGACGGCGACGGCGTCGACGCATTCCAGCGCCTCCAGCAGGCACCGGCGGTCCTCGGCCCGCACCACCGGGCGCGGCGGGCCCTTGAGCCGCCGCACCGACTCGTCGGAGTTCATGCACACCACCAGCGCGTCGCCCAGCGCCCGCGCCCGGTTGAGCAAGGAGACGTGGCCGGGGTGCAGCAGGTCGAAGCAGCCGCCTGCGGCGACCACCCGGCCACCCCAGGACCGCACCTGGTCGACCACGTCGAACGACGAGAGATGCCGGGCGGGGCGTTTTTCCCGCCCCTCGGCAGCCCATGCCGCGGCGCCGCCCTCGGCGACGAAGCGGCTGGCGGACTCCACCGCGAACCGCACTGCCTCCACTGTGGACATCCCACTGCGCAGGGCGGTGGTGGCGGCCACCGCGAAGGCGTCGCCCGCACCGCAGACGTCGGTGACCGAGCTGAGACCGGGCGCCACGACCAGCTCCCCCGGCGGCGCGACGACCGCACCCTTCTCGCCCAGGGTCACCGCCACCGCACCGCACTCCCACCGGCGCCACAGGGCCGCGGCGCCCTCCACCGACGCCGTCGTGACCCCGAACGCGGCGGCCTCCGCACGGTTGGGCACCACGAGATCGGCGCGCGGCACCGGTTCGGCGCCCTTCGGGTGCGGATCCCACACCACCGGCACGTCCGAAGGCAGTCGCGACAGCTCGCGACGCAGCCACGAGTTGCTGGTGATGCCGTGCCCGTAGTCGGCGACCAGCACCGCGTCGGCGTGCCGCAGCGCCTGGATCGCGCCGCTGCTGGGCGGGAGGTCCGGCACGACCCCGTCGCCGGAGTCCAGTCGCACCAGTGACTGCCCACCGGCCCGCACCCGCGTCTTGCTGGGCGTGCCGCCGGTGAACGGCACGTCCAGCAGCACCGAGCGGGCCGACAGCAGCCGCCCGAGCTCCCGCCCGGCGGCGTCCGCGCCCCGGCCGGTGATCAACGTGACGTCGACGCCCTGGGCGTCGGCGAGCGCCGCCGCGAGCGCCGCACCCCCAGGACGGCGCTGGCGGCTGACGACGTCGACCACCGGCACCGGCGCGTCCGGGCACAACCGCTCCGCGCCGCCGGACAGGTCCACGTCCAGCAGCGCGTCGCCGACGACGACCAGGTTCACGGCAGGACCTCCTCGGCATCGGCGGTCAGCGCGTCGAACTCCGCGCACAGCGCGTGCACCAGCGCCAGGTGGACCTCCTGGATGGTGGCCACGCCGCCGGCGTCAACGGCCACCGCGTCGTCGCAGGTGGCCGCGAGGCTGTTGGGCGCGGGCCCGGTCAGGGCCCAGGTGCGCATCCCGATCTCGCGGGCGGTCTTGGCTGCGGCGATCACGTTGTGGCTGCGGCCGCTGGTGGACAGGGCGATGAGGACGTCACCGGGGCGGCCGTGCGCGCGCACGCCGCGGGCGAAGACCTCCTGCTCGCCGTAGTCGTTGAGGATCGCGGTGAACGCCGAGGTGTCGGCGTGCAGCGGGATCGCCGCGTACGGCCTGCGGTCGCGCAGGAACCGCCCGGCCAGTTCGCCACTGAGGTGCTGGGCTTCCGCGGCGCTGCCGCCGTTGCCGCAGGTCAGCAGCCGACCGCCGGATTCCAGCACGTCGGCCAGGGTGCGTGCCCAGGTGCGGATCGTGGGCGCCGCGGCGCTGGTGCGCCGGGCGGCCGCGCCCAGTTCGGCGAGGTGTTGCTCGATCACGGCGCTGCTCCTTTCGACAGGACCCGGCCGGTGGCGCGCACCCGCTGGTAGATCGCCTCGGTGTCGCGGGCGAGCCGGGTCCAGCCGTAGCGGGTGCGGACCCGGTCCGCACCGGACCGGCCGAGCTCGGCCCGCCAGTCCGGCCGCGCCAGCAGTTCGCGGACGGCCGCGGCGACCGCCGCCGGCTGGCGCGGCGGTACCCACAGCCCGGTGCGGCGGTCGACCACGGTGTCCAGGTGCCCGCCGACCGCGGTGACCACCGGCGGCACGCCGCAGGCCATCGCTTCCAGCGGGACGGTGCCGAACGGCTCGTACCAGGGCACGCTGACCACCACGTCGACGGAGCGGTAGAGCTCGGGGGTGCGGTCGTGGTCGATCTGGCCGAGGAACACCACGCGGCCGGTCACCCCGGCCTGCTCGGCCATGGCCCTGAGCCGCAGGACTTCGGGATCGCGGTCGAACTCCGGTGCCGCCGGGCCGCCGGCGATCAGCAGCTGCGCGTCCGGGATGGCGGCCAGCGCGCGGATCGCGATGTCGACGCCCTTGCGCTCCACGAGGCGGCCGATGCTCAGGATGCGGTGCGGCCGCCCGGTGCGGGCCCGGTGCGGCGCCGGGGAGAACCGGTCCGGGTCGATGCCACAGGGCACCACAGCGGTGCGAGCGGGCGGCACGCCCATCTCGACCAACTCGGCGACCTCGTCGGAGCAGGTGGCGATCACCAGGTCGGCGTTGCGGGCGATCTCGGCCTCCAACGGCACCCGCTGCGGTGGACTGGTGTCCCTGGCGCCCTGGTGGCGGCGTTTGACCCGGCCCAGCGCGTGGAAGGTCTGCAGCACCGGCGCGTCCAGCCCGGCCGCGCCGCGCAACGCCGCCAGCCCGCTCATCCAGAAATGCGCGTGCACCAAATCCGGTGGCTCCTCGGCCCACCGCGTGGCGAGGCGGTCGCCGAACTCGTCCATGTGCGGCAGCAGATCGTCCTTGGGAACCGGCTCGGGCGGGCCGGCCGCGACGTGCTCGACGGTGACACCCGCCGCGGTGCGCACGCGTTCGGGCAGCTCGGGGTCGTCGCGCCGGGTGTGTACGACGACGTCGTGGCCGAGCCGGGCGAGTCCGGTGGCGAGTTGTGCCACGTGGACGTTCTGGCCTCCGGCGTCGGCGCCGCCGAGCGCCGCGAGCGGGCTCGCGTGCTCGGAGACCAGGTCGATCCTCATCGCGCCACCTCCTGCAACAGCTCGTCCCAGTCACCCAGGAACCGGCTCAGCGAGTACCGGCGCAGCGCCGCGGCCCGCGCCGCGACGCCCACCTCCCGGGCGCGGTCGGGGTCGGCCGCGAACTCGGCGACCGCGTCGGCGAGCACGTCAATGCGCGTGGAGAGCACCCCGGCGGTGGGCGGGACGGCCTCAACGGCCTCGGTGCTGGCGAGAGCGACGACCGGCAGCCCCAGGTGCATGGCCTCCAGCAGCGCCAGGCCCAGCGACGTCCAGCGGTACGGGTGCAGGTAGACGCGGCGGGCCGCGAGGGCGGTGTGCATCGCCTCCTGCGGCAGGTCCTCGTGCGCGGTGATCCGGCCGGTGCCCAGCCGCGCCGGCAGTTCCCGCACGCGCATGCCGAAGACGTCCAGCGGTGCGGCGGCGGTGAAACGCGGCAGCAGATCGGTGCCGGCGATGCGGGTGCGGCGCACCGGCTCGTTGACCACCACCCCGGCGCGCGGCAGCTCGCCGGTGAACCGGTGGCCGGGGTCCACGACGCCGTGTTCCACCACTGTGGACGGTGCCCGGCCGGTGTTCCAGAACACCTGGTTGAAGTGCGTGACGTGGACGATGGGGATGTCGTCGCGGTCGGCCAGCGGGTGCCGGGTGTCGGCGGCGGGCCCGCGGGGCGTGTCGTGCTCCACGTACACCGCGGGCACGTCCACGCCAGGCCGCCGCCCGAGCCACTTCTCGGCCAGTTCCAGCTCGTGCGGCCGTTGTAGCACCACGACGTCGACGTGCTCCGTGCGCAGCTGGTCGGGCTCCACCTCGATCGCGTGGTCCGGCCAGGTGAACGTCCGCGCCCAGCCGCGCCCGTCGGCGTCGCGGCGCGGGGTCACCGGCACCAGGTAGGTGTGTCCACCGTGGACAAAAGACGTCGTCCAGGAGCCGTGCACGTGCCAGACCAGGACCCTCATGCAACGACCTCCTCCAGCCGGCCCACCGCGGCCACCACCTGGTCCGCCGTGACGCGGCTCAGGCAGGGGTGGCCGGGGACCGGGCAGAACCGGGCCCGTGAGTCGCGACAGGGCGCGCGCTGGTCACCCAGCACCACGACCGGCACCCCGTACGGGGCCCAGCGGGCGGCACGCACCACGGGCGCGAACAGCGACACCACGGGGGTGCCCACCGCGGCCGCCAGATGCGCCGGTCCGGTGTTGGGCGCCACGACCGCCTCGGCACCGGCAAGCACCGCGGCCAGCTGCCGCAGGTCGGTGCGCCCGGCGAGGTCCAGGCCGTCGTCCCCGGCGATGCGGGCGGTCAGCTCCCGGTCGGCCAGGGTGCCGGTGACCACGACCCGCCGGCCGCTGCGGGCCAGCGCGCGCACCGCGGCCTTGCACCGGAAGGCGGGCCACTGCCGGGCCGGGACCGACGCCGCGGGGTGGACGACGACGTATCCCGGGCCACCGACCAGGTCGGTGACGTCCGGCAGCGGCCCGCGCACCGCGAGTCGCCCGTCGTCGCCGCGTGGCAGGCCGAAACCCGCCGCGCGGGCCAGCGACAGCGCGCGCTCCGGCTCCGGGGGGTCCCCGTCCACCTGGTGGCGCAGGTCCAGCAGGGAGCCCGGGTAGTCCTCGCTGATCGCCCCGATCCAGCCCACCCCGGCCATCCGCAGCAGCAGCGCCAGCGGCAGCGGCGACTGGTGGAAGGAGGTGAGGATCAGCGCGCGGGACACCCGCAGCGCCCGGATGTGGTCGACGAACCCGGTGATCTCGGCGAGGCGAACCGGGAGCGGCTCGGGGTCGATCCACGGCGCGCACCACTGCACGACGCGGTCCACCCCGGGCAGCAGGTGCGCGGCGGCCGAGCCGCGCGGCCCGGCGAGCAGCACCACGGATTCCGCGTGGGCGGCCACGGCCCGCACCGCGGGACCGGCGAGCAGCACGTCACCGATATTGTCCTGCCGCGCCACCAGCACCCGCCCCGTCACCGGCCACCCCCGAGCACCAACTCCACGGCGGCCCACACCGACGGGGCGATCTCGGCGTCACAGACCGCGCGCGTGATCTCCGCGGGCCGGGTCCGCCCGGTGGGCACCAGGATCGCCCGGGCCCCGGCCGCGAGTGCCGCCTCGACGTCGGCTCCGGTGTCGCCGATCACCACGCAGCGGCTGGCCGGGACGTCCAGCTGCGCCGCCGCGCGTTGCACCAGTCCCGGTGCGGGTTTGCGGCAGTCGCAGCCGTCCCGGTCGCCGTGCGGGCAGCACTGCCAGGTGTCAACGGGCCCCAGCTGCCGCTCCACCTCGGCGTTGACGGCGGCGACGTCGGATTCGCGCAGGAGCCCGCGGGCCACCCCGGACTGGTTGCTCACCACCCCGATCCGGATGCGGTTGACCCGCAACCGGTCCAGGGCCTCGCGCGCGCCGGTCACCGGGCGCACGCGTGCCGGGTCACCGTTGTAGGGCACGTCGTGGATCAGGGTGTCGTCGCGGTCGAACAGCACCGCCGCCGGCAGCGTCGGTCGCCGCCGGTACGCGAGTTCGCCGCGCAGCCGGTGCCAGCAGGCCACCGGCGGGATCAGCACGCTGGTCAGCAGCATCCGGCCGATCTCGGCCGCGGTCCGCGGGCCGGGCAGGATGCGCCGCAGCGCGAACTCCGCGGTCAGCGCGGCCCACCCGGCCGCCGAGGTCCACGCGGCCCGGTGCCGCCCGGCGCAGGTGGCGGCCAGCGTCGCGAGACCCGCCGCGGTGGTGATCGCGTGCCGGCGGGTGCGCCCCGGCCCTTCACCGATCCGCTTGCGCCAGTTCCTGCCGTACTTGCGCCGCATGAGGGCGTTGTCGGCGTTACCGGCCTGCGCCCGCACGCTGGCCAGCGGTCCGGCGGGGCGCACCGGGTGTTCGGTGGTGCGGCTGCCGATGACCAGTCGCCACCCCGCGGCCTGAACCCGCAGCGCGAGGTCGGCGTCTTCCCGGAAGGCACGCCGGAAGCGCTCGTCGAAACCACCGCAGGCGGCCAGCGCGCTGCGCCGGTAGGCCATGTCGGCGGTGATCCACCAGGCGTTGGCCAGTCCCGCCACACCGCGCTCCAGGTCGGTGGGGCGGCGGTCCTCCGGCAGCGGCACCGCGATCCGGCCCTGGCAGGCCACGACGTCGGGCCCGACGTCGAGGTCATGCCGCAGGTCTCGGCGCCACCGCGGCCCCGGCACCACGTCGTCGTCGAGGAACACCACCCAGTCGGCGTCCACCTCGCGCCACCCGGTGTTGCGTGCGGCGGCCGGGCCCCGCCCGCCGGACCGGGCGAGCCGGACGGGCAGCGAGGTTTTCGGCAGGGCCAGCGGCGGCGCCGGGTGCGGGCGGTCGTCGACCACCACGACCTCCGCGGGTGCCGGTCCGGCCGCCGAATCCAGCGCCTCCAGCAGCGCGCCCAGGCTCGATCGCCCGGTCGTGGGGACGATGACGGCGTAGCGGGTCTGCGGTGCGGTCATGGCCGGCTCCCCCGGCGGCGCACCACGAACGGCCCGAGCACCAGCACGTCGATCGCCGAGGCGCCGAAGCACTCCAGCGCGTCGACGGGGCTGTCGACCATCGGGCGGCCGGCGGTGTTGAAGCTGGTGTTGACCACCGCGGGCAGGCCGGTGCGCGCGGCGAAGGAGTCCAGCAGCCGGGCCAGCAGCGGCTCGCGCTCGCGGTCCACGGTCTGCGCCCGCGCGGTGCCGTCCACGTGCACCGCGGCCGGTATCCGGGGCTGCCATTCGCCGGCCACGTCGTGCACGAACAGCATGTAGGGGCTCGGCAGCGGGCCGCGGCCGAACAGCTCGCCGGCGCGCTCGGCCAGCACCATCGGTGCCACCGGCCGGAACTGCTCGCGGCCCTTGATGTCGTTGAGCCGCTCCACGTTGTGCGCGTGCCCGGGGTGTGCGAGAAGCGACCGGTGGCCCAGCGCGCGCGGGCCGAACTCGCTGCGCCCCTGGAACCAGCCGACCGTCTCGTCGCGGGCCAGCGCCGCGGCGGCCACCTCGGCGACGTCGACGGGTCGCTCGTGCTCGACGGCGGCGGTGCGCAGCAGCGCCTCGATGTCCACATCGGACCATTCCCGGCCGAGGTCGGCGCCGGTCATCGTGGTGCGCGGTTCGCCTTCTTTCGCGGCCAGCTCCAGCGCCGCGCCCAGCGCGGTACCCGCGTCACCGGCGGCCGGTTGCACCCACACCTCGCGGAACGGTCCTTCTGCGGCCAGGCGGGTGTTGGCGACGCAGTTCAGCGCCACGCCCCCGGCCATCGCCAGCCGCTCCTGCCCGGTTTGCCGGTGCAGCCACCGCGCCAGGTCGAGCAGCACCTCCTCGAGGCGGGCCTGCACACTGGCGGCCAACTGGGCGTGCTCCGGCTCGACGCGGCCGTCGGGCGCGCGACGCGGCGCCCAGCGTGACCAGTCGGTGTCACCGACCTCGAAGTGCCCGTCGCCGGTGCTGCGCACCAGCTCGGCGAAGTCCGCCAGGAACAGGGGTTTGGCGTAGGAGGCCAGCGCCATGACCTTGTACTCGTCGCTGGAGCGGTGAAAGCCCAGGTGCTCGGTCAGCTCCTCGTACATCAGGCCCAGCGAGTGCGGCAGGAGCTGCGTGGCCAGCACCTCCAGGTGTCCACCGCGGTACTGCCCGGCCAGCGCCGAGATGCTCTCCCCGCGACCGTCCGCGGTCAGCACGGCACAGTCGTCGAACGGCGCGGCCAGCCCGGCCGAGGCGGCGTGCGCGACGTGGTGCGGCACGAACCGCACGATCTGCGGGTCGAGTCCCGGCAGCGCCGTGCGGAGGAATCCCGGTGCGTGCCGGGCGAACGTGGTGCGCAGCTCTTCCCACGTCGAGTCCAGGCCGGGCAACCCGTGGTCCACCAGGGAGGGGTCGTAGGAGTAGGCGACCGCGTCCAGGTCGGCCGGGCTGATCCCGGCCTGCCGCAGGCACCAGTTCGCGGCCTGCTCCGGCTGTTCCCACGCGGAGAACGGAACTGGTCGTTTCCCGTGCTTGCGGCGCGAGAAGCGCTCCTCCTCGGCCGCGGCCACGATGCGGCCGTCGACGACCAGCGCGGCGGCCGGGTCGTGGAACACGGCGTTGATCCCCAGGATACGCACAGCGACGACTCCTCCGGCGGTGTCCGGCTTCCGGTGTGGCTGGCCGGTCGGGCGACCACTGCTCCCGACTACATCGCTACCCTGCGAAGCGACTCCTAAACACGTAAGACCGAAATATCGCGGCAACTGCGGCGGTTTTCCAGATCCCGGAAGGCCAGTCGCTCACCGTGCGCAGGCGAGTGGGGAGTTTCCGCGCGGCAGCGCGGGTATGCCGGTGCGGCGAGTTCGGACGACAGGAGTCATCGTGCGCGTGCTGATCACCGGGTGGCCGAGTTTCCGGCACGGCGAAGCCACAGCCGGCGACGTGCTGAGCATGCGGCACGTCGCGGCGGCGCTGTCCGCCCGTGGTATCCCGAATGACCTGGCGTGGAGCCCTGTTCTGGTGCCCGGGCAGGATCTCGACCGGGCGCGCCCGGCGGACTACACGCACCTGGTCTTCGTGTGCGGGCCGGCGCGCGGCTGGCAGGTGGAGGCGCTGCACGAGCGCTACGCCGGCTGCCACCGCGTGGCCGTCGGCGTGTCCGTGCTGGATCCTCAGGACCCGGCGGTCGTGGGATTCCACCACGTCTTCGCCCGGGACGGCGGCGCGGCTGACCCGGCGCTGGACCTGGCCACACCAGCCCCGGCCGGCCGGGTGCCGGTGGCGGGTGTCGCGCTCGCCCCCGCGCAACCGGAGTACGGGACGCGCCGCCGGCACGAGGAGGTGCACCGGGTGCTGGTGGACTGGTTGACCGGAGTGGACTGCGCCGCCCTACCGCTGGACACCAGGCTGGACCCCCGGGACTGGCGCTGCTGCTCCACTGTGGATCAGTTCACGTCCCTGGTGGACCGCACCGACGTGGTCATCACCTCCCGGCTGCACGGCCTGGTCTTCGGCCTGTCGCGGGGTCGACCGGTGCTGGCCGCGGACCCCATCGCCGGCGGCGCGAAGGTCGCGGCGCAGGCGGCGGTGTGGCGGTGGCCCGCGGTGCTGCGCGCCGACGAGATCAGTGCCGCCGCGCTGGACCGCTGGTGGGCGTGGTGCTGCTCGCCCGCCGGGCGCGACCTCGCGCTGCGCCGCGCCACCACGGCCGGATCACCGCTGGTCGACGCGGTGGTCGCGGTTGTTCGCCAGGAGTCGCCATGCGCCTGAACACCAGCGTCGTGATCGCCACCCGCGACCGGTGCGCGGAGCTGCTGCGCACCCTGGGCGAACTCAGCGACCTGGACCCGACGCCGCCGATCATCGTGGTGGACAACGACTCCCGCGACGCCACCGCGGACGCCGTCGCCGAGGAGTTCCCCGACGTCGCGCTCGTGCGCGCACCGCGAAACCTCGGTGCCGCCGCGCGCAACATCGGCGTGCAGCGGGCCGCGACACCCTACGTCGCCTTCAGCGACGACGACTCGTGGTGGCGGCAGGGCTCGCTGGCCCGCGCCGAGGAGGTGTTCTCCGCGCACCCGGGCGTGGGTGTGATCGCCGCCCGCACGCTGGTCGGCGAGCAGGAGCGCAGGGACCCGGTCAACGACCTGATGGCGCGGTCACCGCTGCGCAGCCCCGCGCAGCTGCCCGGGCCGCGCATCCTCGGCTTCACCGCCTGCGCGGCGATCGTGCGGCGCGACGCGTTCCTGTCGGTCGGCGGTTTCAGCCGCGAGCTGTTCTTCGCCGCCGAGGAGAAACTGCTGGCCTGCGATGTGGCCGCCGCCGGATGGGACCTGATCTACGTCGACGACATCGTCGCCCACCACCACCCGTCCACCGCGCGCGACGACCACGGCCGGCGGGTGCTGGAACTGCGCAACGACGTGCTGATTTCCTGGATGCGGCAGGCCCCCGCGGCGGCCGTCACGCGGACGGCCCGGCTGCTGCAGCGTGCCCTCGTCGACCCGCCGAGCAGGCGGGCCGCGTTGGCGGTGCTGCGGCGGCTGCCGACCGCGCTGACGCACCGCCGCCAACTGCCCGCCGAAGTCCGCAAAGAGATGGACGTGCTGGAAGTGCACCCCTGGTGACGCGTGGTGCGGGAGTGGTCGTGCTCGACCGGACCTACCGGAACTCGACGCCGGCGCTGCTGGCGCGGCTGATCACGGCGGTGCCCGGTGCCGACATGGCCTGCATCAGCGGGCCGCGCGCGCTGGCGCTGCACACCGACGAACGCGCCCGGCGGGTCGACCTCGCGCAGCTCCGGCACGGCGCCGGGCCGTGCGTGGAAGCGGCCCGCAGCGGCCGGTCGGTGCTCGCCGACATCACGCAGGTCCGCCTCTGCTGGCCGGGATTCGCCCGCAGCGCCCGCGAGGCGCGCATCTTCAGCTTCCTGGTCGTGCCGCTGCTGCACAACGACGCCCTGCTGGGCACCCTGAGCCTCTACGCGCAGCGCTCGCACGCCTTCACCGAGCGCGACGAGACCACCGCCCAGCTGGCCATCCCGGCCATCTGCGCGGCGCTGCTGGCCGACGGTCTGGCAGGAGTGGCGGCGCCGGTGAACGGGTACCAGGTGGAGTGCAGTCGGCGTCGCGGCCACGGACGTGGTGAGGAGTGAACGATGACGACGCACACCGAACCGGTGCACACACCGGACCTGTCGCGCCGGAGCACCGGGCAGCTCATCAGCGACGTGGGCGGGCAGCTGACCCGCCTGATCCGCACCGAGCTGCGCCTGGCGCAGCTGGAGCTGCAGCGCAAGGGCAAGCAGGCCGGTGCGGGCGCCGCGATGCTCGGCGCCGCCGGCGTACTCGGCCTGCTCGGCGGCGGGACCCTGGTTGCCACGGCCGTGATCGCCCTCGACATCGTACTCGACGCGTGGCTGGCCGCGCTGATCGTCGCCGCCGTGCTGCTGCTGGCGGCGGGGATCTCGGCCCTGGTGGGCCGCGCGCGGTTGAAGCACTCCGCACCGGCGATGCCCGAGGCGTCGCTGGAGGCGATCAGGCAGGACTACCACGACCTCAGCGAGGCGATCCGACGATGACCACCGGCCAGCACCGCGACATCAGGCAGGAACGCGCGGCCGAGCTCGAAGCCGGGGCGGCCGGGCTGCAGGCGGAGCACGACGTCACCAAGCAGGAGCTGATCCAGACGCTGGACGAACTCATGCACCGCGCGGACATCCCGGAACGGTCCAGGCAGGCCGCGCGCAACGCGGTGATGCGCACCCAGAGCCGCGCCGAGCGCGCCGTGCGGCAGATCGCGACACCACCGCGGTTGCTGAGCATCGCGCTCGTGTTCGCCACCAGTTGCGCCATCGCCTACGCGCTGACCCGCACGCTGCGCCGACGCCGCTTCATCGCGCGGCACCCGCTGCGCGCGCTTCTGCGGTGAACCAGGCGATGGTGTGGCGCAGACCCGCCACGACGTCGACCCGCGGTCGCCACCCCAGTTCTCGGGTGGCGACCGTGATGTCCGGGCAGCGGCGTTTCGGGTCGTCGGCCGACGCGGCGACGTGCTCGATCGGCGAGCGTGACCCGACCAGCGAGCGCACCAGCTCGGCCAGCTTGCGCACCGGCAGTTCGCCGGGGCGGCCGATGTTCACCGGCTGCGGCCGGTTCGCGGCCGCCACGGCCAGCAGTCCACGCACCGTGTCGTCCACATAGCACAGCGACCGGGTCTGGCGGCCGTCGCCGTTGACCGTGATCGGTTCCCCAGCCAGCGCCTGCCGGATGAACGTGGGCACCACCCGGCCGTCGGCGGGCCGCATCCGCGGGCCGTAGGTGTTGAAGACCCGGGCGATCCGGGTGCCGGTGCCGCGGCTGGCCCGGAAGGCGGTCGTCAGCGCCTCGGCGTAGCGCTTGGCCTCGTCGTAGACGGCGCGCGGGCCGACGGGGTTGACGTTGCCCCAGTAGTCCTCCGTCTGCGGGTGCCGCAGCGGATCGCCGTAGACCTCGCTGGTGGACACCAGCAGGAACCGGGCCCCGTTGCGGTCGGCCAGCTCCAGGGCGTGCTCGGTGCCACGGCTACCGACCCGCAGCGTCTCCACCGGCATCCGCAGGTAGTCCGCCGGCGACGCCGGCGACGCCAGGTGGACGACCAGGTCGATCCCGCCGGCGGTGTACGGGCGCCGCGCGATGTCGTGCTCGACCAGCTCGAAAGTGGGCTCCTCGGCCAGGGATTCCAGGTTGCGCGCCGACCCGGTGCTGAGGTTGTCCAGGCACAGCACCGAGGTTCCGCGTGCCACCAACTGCTCGCACAGGTGCGAGCCGAGGAAACCCGCACCGCCCGTGACCGCCACCCGGCGGAACTCCCACTGCACCGGCATCACCTTCCCGGATCCGCGCTACCCCGGTCCCGCTGCGGGCAAACCAGGATTGCGCGCGCCCCGCACCGGGTAGCACCGGTTCGTGGTGCACGGAAAAGGGAACGCGACCGTGGTCGTGATGACGCACAACAGGTGCGCGGAGGTCCTGCGGACGCTGGAGCACATGACCGCGCTGCCCGACGGCGCCCCGGTCATCGTGGTGGACAACGGTTCCGCGGACGGCACCGCCGACGCCATCCGGCGGCGCTTCCCGCACGTGCGGCTGCTGCGCCACGAGCAGAACCTCGGCGCGGTGGCGCGGAACTGGGCCGTCGAGCACACGTCGACGCCCTACGTCGCCTTCTGCGACGACGACACGCGCTGGCAACCGGGGTCGCTGCTGCGCGCCGCCGCCGTGCTGGACCGCCACCCGGACGTGGGCGCGGTCATGGGCCGGTGCCTGGTCGAACCCGATCTCGCCGAGGACCCGCTGATCCCGGAGCTGCGCGCCTCGCCGGTGCCCGCGCCGTACTGGCTGCCGGGACCAGCGCTGCTGAGCGTCATGGCCGGGCTGACGATGTTCCGGGTCGATGCCTTCCGCCAGGTCGGCGGGTTCCACCCGCGGCTGTGGCTCGGCGGCGAGGAGGAGCTGCTCGCCCTGGACCTGGTGTCGCGGGGCTGGTGGTTGTGCTGGCGGGAGGACGTGGTGATCCACCACGCGCCGTCGCGGTCCCGTGACGCGCGGCGACGCCGCCAGCTGGGCATCCGCAACACCGTGTGGACGGCGTGGCTGCGGCGACCGGTGACGGCCGCCCTGCGCCGCAGCGCGGCGGTCCTCGCGGCGGCTCCGAAGGATCGCCACACGGCGGCGGCGCTGGCCGAAGCGCTACGCAGCCTGCCCTGGGTCCTGCGCGAACGCCGCGTGGTCCCGCCGCAGGTGGAGCGGGGCCTGCGCCTGCTGGAGGAACCCCAACGCCACTCCGTGGCCCGCCGCTACGTCGGCTGACCCCCCGCGAAGCCGGGCAAGCCCCCACCCCGTCACCCGAGCGAAGCCCGCGTGCCCGCCTCACAGCGGGGTTGCGCCGGCGCGGCCCGCGACTGGTCCCGAAACGGCGGGGAAATCCGGGCCGCCGCGCGGTTTTCCCGATCGCCGGCTGGGTACGCGACAGGGTGCCATGGACGAACCGGTGACGAACCGGATCCGACAGAGAGGTGGCCCATGCGCCAGGAGAAGAACCGCCCGCGCCCGCGAGACGACGACGATGACGCGACCGAGCCGACCCCGACCGGACAGCAGCGGCGGGACAAGCTCACCGACGACACCGAGGCCACCCTGGACGAGATCGACGACATTCTGGAGGAGAACGCCGAGGACTTCGTCCGCTCCTACATCCAGAAGGGCGGCGAGTAGACGGGACGGCGGCCGTGACCGAGCGAGTGCGCAACGTCTTCATCCTGGGGCTCGACGAGCGCAACCGTGAGCTCCTGCAGGACCTGCCGCACTCGCGCTCCTACCGCTTCCACCCGCTGCTGACCAAGAAACGGATCATGGAGGTGGAGGTGCCGCTGCCCGACCTGCTCGAGGAGGCCGCCCAGCGCCTGGAGTCGTTCCCCGGCCACGTGGACGCGCTCACCGGTTACTGGGACTTCCCGGTCACCTCGATGGTGCCGATCCTGTGCACCCGCTTCGGGCTGCCCGGACCGAGCCTGGAATCGGTGGTCAGGTGCGAGCACAAGTACTGGAGCCGTCTCGAGCAGCGCACGGTCACCGACGCCCACCCGGCGTTCGGCCTGATCGACCTGGACGCCGACCCGCACCCGCCGTCGGGCCTGGACTTCCCGCTGTGGGTCAAGCCGGTCAAGTCCTACTCCTCGGTACTGGCGTTCAAGGTCGCCGACCAGGCCGAGCTGGACCGCGCGCTGGCCGAGATGCGGGAGGGTATCGGCCGCGTCGGCGACGACTTCGACTTTCTGCTGGGCATGCTGGAGCTGCCGCCGGAGATCGCCGAGGCCGGTGGCCGGGCGTGCCTGGTCGAGGAGGAGGTCGGTGGCCACCAGGTCACCGCCGAGGGCTACGGGTTCGCGGGTGAGGCGCACGTCTACGGCATCGTCGACTCGCTGTGCTACCCCGACACCCCGAGCTTCCTGCGCTACCAGTACCCGTCGACGCTACCGGTCGAGGTCCAGGACCGCATCGTCGACATCTCGACGCGGGTGATGCGTCAGATCGGCCTGGATCCGGGCACCTTCAACATCGAGTTCTTCTGGGACGCCGACCACGACAGGCTCTCCATCCTGGAGATCAACCCGCGCCTGTCCCAGTCCCACGCGCCGCTGTTCGCTCTCGTCGACGGCGTGCCCAACCACCAGTGCATGGTGCAGCTGGCGCTCGGCGAGCGACCGGAGATGCCCCGCGGGCAGGGCGAGTTCACCGTGGCCGCCAAGTGGTACATCCGCACCTTCGTCACGGACGCGGTGGTCCGCCGCAGCCCCGGTGAGCAGGAGATCCGGCGACTGCGTGAGCAGATGCCCGACGTGATCGTCGACATCGCGGCGACGCAGGGCAGCCGCCTGTCCAAGCTGCCCGCCCAGGACACCTACAGCTACGAGCTCGCCGCCTGCTACCTGGGCGCCCGCAGCGAGGAGGAGCTGACCGAGAAGTACCGCCGCTGCACGGAACTGCTGCCGTTTGACCTCGACGAACGCTGACCGCGGCGATCCCGTGGGATGACCCGAACGCCGCCTAACGCCCCGGGTTCAGCAGCACCTTGATCGCCCCGTCGGCCTTGCGCTGGAAGATGTCGTAGCCGTGCGGCGCCTCGTCCAGCGGCAGCCGGTGGGTGGCCAGGTCGTGCACGCCGAGCGGGTCGCCATCGCCGGTCACCAGCGGCATGAGGTCGCCGATCCACCGCTTGACGTGCGCCTGCCCCATGCTGATCCGCACGCCCTTGTCGAACATCCGCAGCATGGGCAGCGGATCCAGCGACCCCGCGTAGACGCCGCTGACCGAGATCGTGCCCCCGCGCCGCACCGCGTCGACGCACTGGTACAGCACGGTGAGCCGGTCGACCCCGGCCCTGGACATCAACGGCTCGGCGATCGCGTCGGGCAGTGCGCCGACCAGCTTCTGCAGCAGCGCGGTGCCCGGCGCGCCGTGCGCCTCCATGCCGACCGCGTCGATCACCGAGTCCGCGCCGCGGCCCCCGGTGAGGTCACGGATCACCTCCGGCACCTCCTCGCGCGCCTGCGCGTCGACCACGTCGATGCCGTGCCGCAGCGCCATCTCCAACCGGTCGGGCTCCAGGTCCACCCCGATCGCGCGGGCACCGCGGTGCGCGGCGATCCGGGCGCACATCTGCCCGATCGGCCCCAGCCCGAACACCGCGACCGTACCGCCCTCGGGCACGGCCGCGTACTCCACGGCCTGCCAGGCCGTGGGCAGCACGTCGGAGAGGTAGACGAACTGCTCGTCCGGCGGCCCGTCGGGCACCTTGATCGGCCCGAACTGCGCCTGCGGCACCCGCAGGAACTCCGCCTGCCCGCCGGGCACACTGCCGTAGAGCTCGGTGTAGCCGAACAGCGCCGCACCGCAGCCGTGCTCGCGGACCTGCGTGGTCTCGCACTGCGCGTACAGGCCGCGGCCGCACATCCAGCAGTGGCCACAGGCGATGTTGAACGGCACCACCACGCGGTCCCCCGGCCGCAGATTGGTGACCGCCGGGCCGGTCTCCTCGACGATGCCCATGGTCTCGTGCCCGAGCACGTCGCCGGGGGCCAGGAACGGCGCGAGCAGTTCGTACAGGTGCAGGTCCGAACCGCAGATCCCGGTGGTGGTCACGGAAATGATGGCGTCGGTGTCGTCACGCAGCTGCGGGTCCGGGACCTCGGTCACCCGCACGTCCCGCGGCCCGTGCCAGGTCAACGCTTTCACGCGCACCCCCCGATGTCGGTGTTGTCCGATGTGGACGTCGGTGCAGCAGGCGCTGCGCTGACGTCGGCGATCCCACCAGACGACGCCCCAGGTGCCGCCACGCGAACCCGGTCCGCGCACCTTCAGTTGCGCGGCGCCTGCCAGGTCATCTCCACCACGGTGCCGGTCTCCCCGGGGATGATCACCGCCTCGTCGGCGAGCTGGTGGATCAGCGGGATACCCCGGCCGCGCGACACCGCGGCGTCCCGTCTGTCCGGCGGCAGCCACCGTCCGTGGTCGGCGACCGTCACCCGCACCCGATCATTCCGCCGCTCCGCGCGCACCTCTATCGCACCGGCGTCGACGTAGGCGTGCTCCACCACGTTGGCCATCGCCTCGTAGCAGGCCAGGGCCAACGCCGCCACCACCTCGTCGGTCAGGCCGGCGCGGCGGCCCCAGTCGGCCAGCTCGTCTCGAAGCGCGGTCAGGTCGCCCGGTCTGACGGGGGCCCTCCGGTGGTGTACCTGGGCATCCACCCCGCGCCCGTCGCCCGCGGTAGGCCCCGCGTTCGACTCGTCGACTGCCATGTGCGAGTCCCGTTCGTGCTTGCCCCGGAATCCCCGGTCCGGAGCCGTGCGGAATCCTCAGGTCCCCGCCATTGCCTTCTCACGCGAGGGGTAAACCTCCAGCTCCTGGTCCAGACCGGTGAGCTGGATCGGGCGCAGCGTGGCCGAACCGCTGGCCACCACCCGGAACCCGGTGTCGGGCCCGGCTCGGTGACGCGCGCGCACCAGCACCGCCAGCCCCGCCGAGGACAGGAACGTCACCCCGGTGATGTCGACGACCACCACCCCCGGGGATTCCTCCAGTGCCGCCTTGAGCACTTCCTCCACGCGCGGCGCGTTGAGCAGCTCGAGCTCACCGGCGATCTCGACGAGCATAACCCGGTCGGACCGCTCGGTCGTGACGCTCAGCGGAGCCGCCGGGTCGCTGGATCCGGTCGACGTTGCCATGCCCACCATGGTGGTCGCCGGGCCTGGCGTTGGCAAAACCGCTGCTCGGGGAGCTTCCCCGGGCTCGTACGTGGTCACCCTGCGCAACCTCGGAGACCGCCCGGCTCGGTCCCTGACTTGTGCAGGTCCCCACCGCGGCGTTGGGCGCAGTCGTCGCCGGTGGGCCGGCACAGGGTGGGCACGGCCCGGGCCCCGCGGGATGCGTGCTGTGCAAGCGGGCCGGGCGGCGGCACGCTGGGCAGAGGGCGCTGACGTCGGGCCGGGAGGCGTGCGACCGGGCTATGCTGTGGCTCATGCGGTCCTCGGCCAGTCAGTCCGACGACCCGGCGGCGCGGTTGCGGCGGATCGAGCTGGTCACTGACACGGCGTTGGCGCACCTGGAGCTCAACGACCTGTTGCGCGAACTGCTCCACCGGGTGCGGGGCCTGCTCGCGGTCGACCTCGCCGAGGTGCTGCTCTACGACGCGCACAGCGAGGTGCTGGTGGCCACCGCGGCAGTCGGCATCGAGGACGAGGTGCGCCAGGCGCTGCGCATCCCGGTGGGCCCGGGTTTCGCCGCCGCCGTCACCGGCGAACACCGGCCGGGGTTGCTGGACAGCGCGGACGACCCGACGCTGGTCCGGCCGATGCTGTGGGAGCGGGGCATTCGGTCGCTGATCGGCGCCCCGATGCTGGCCGGTGGCGAGGTGGTCGGCGTGCTGAACATCGGCGCGTTCGTCACGCGGCAGTTCAGCGAGGCCGACACGCACCTGCTGCAGCTGGTCGCGGACCGCATCGCGCTGGCCACCCAGGCCAGCACCTCCCGCACCGAGCGTGCCGCCACCAACGCGCTGCAGCGCAGCCTGCTGCCGACCCGGCTGCCCGACATTCCCGGTGTCACGCTCGACGCCCGCTACGTCTCCGGCGCCGACCGCGGCATCGGCGGCGACTGGTATGACGTGTTCCGGTTGCCGTCCGGCCAGATCGGCATCGTGATCGGCGACGTGGTCGGGCACGGCCTGGCCGCCGCCGTGGTGATGGGGCGGCTGCGCAGCGCGCTTCGCGCCTACGTGCTGGAAACCGACCAGCCCGGCCAGGTCCTGCACAAGCTCGACCGCAAGGTGACCCACTTCGAGCCGAACGCGATGGCCACGGTGGCGTACTCGATCTACGACCCGGGGTCGTCGCGGCTGCACCTGTCGCTGGCCGGGCACCTCGCGCCGGTTGTGGTGGCTCCGGGCATCCGCGGCGCGTTGGCGCCGGTGCCGGTTGATCCGCCGGTGGGCCTGGGCGTGACCCGCCGCAGCCGCCGGACCAGTGTCGTGCAGATACCCACCGACGGCGTGGTCTGCTTCTACACCGACGGCCTGGTGGAACGCCGGGACCGGCCGATCGACGTCGGCCTGGAGCAGTTGTGCGACACGGTCGTGCCCGCCCCCGCCGACCAGGTCTGCAGCACCGTGATGAACAAGCTGCTCGGTGCCGAACCGTCGTCGGATGACATCGCCCTGCTGGTCCTGAGCCGCAACGCGGGTGTACCCCCGCGGCTGACATGACCCGCCGACGTCGGCGGGCGCACCTGAGCGCGGCACCGGCACGATGACGCCCAGGAGGTGCGATGGACGAGCCGGAGGAACCGCACGACACCCGCCTGACCCGCAACCTCAACGAGCTCCTGCAGGAACTGCGGGTCGCGCAGGCCGGGGTGCAGATCCTCTTCGCTTTCCTGCTGTCGGTGGCCTTCACCGAACGGTTCACGCAGGCCGGGGCCTCCGTGCACGTGCTGCACCTGGTCACGGTCCTGCTGGCCACCACGTCGGCGGCGCTGCTGATCGCCCCGGCGGCCTGGCACCGGGTGCTGTTCCGGCAGCGCCGCCGCGCCGAGATCATCCGGGTGGCGAACGCCTGCGCGATCGGCGGCCTGGCCCTGCTGGCGGCGGCCATGAGCGGCACGGTGCTGCTGATCGCGCAGGTCGTCGCCGGGACCACGTGGGGCGTGGTGCTGGGGGCAGTGAGCGGTCTGCTGTTCGCGCTGTTGTGGTTCCTGCTGCCCCTGCGTGCCCGCAGGCGGTGAGCTCGACCGGAGGGGATGGGCACATGCCGGCTCGGAACTGGCCGGGCCACCAGGATCACCGCACCGGGTCGCCGGGCAGCCGATGCCACCCGGGCGGGGCGCGGGGTGCACTACCGGTCCTGAGCGTCGATGGTCGCGAGGTTGGCGGTGTAGATGCGCACGCCGACGGGATCGGCGCGGCGGCGGCATTCGGCGATGGCCCGTTCGGTGTGCCGCCGCGCCGCCGCGAGGTCGCCGAGCCGGAAGTGGTTCAGCCCGATCAGCCCGTGGACCTTGCCCAGGTAGCGGGCCCCGGCGTGGTCGCCGTCGAGCTCGCCACGGAGCCGGTCGAGCACATCGTTGCTGGCCTGGTGGCGACCGGTGTCGCTGAGGTGCTGGGCGAACGCGATGGCTTCGCGGGCGCGCACCAGCTGCGCAGCGGCGGGAGTGCGGTCCTCGACCGCCTTGGCCACGAGCGCCGCGTCGAGGTTCTCGGTGTAGATCCGCACTCCTTCGGCGTCCCCGTTGGCCTCGCACTGCCGCAGCGCCTGCTCGGTGTACCGGATCGCGTCGGCCAGGCGGCCCTGCTTGAGGTCGTTGGTGCCGAGCAGGCCGAGGATCTTCGCGCGCAGATCGTCCACAGCGGACCCGCTGGCCCCGGCCATGTCGGCCAGCAGGGCGCGCAACCGCTCCGAGCTTGCGGCGAACTCGCCGAGTTCGCTGCGCTGCTGGGCCCGGCGATAGGCGTCCGCCCAGCGGTGCAGCGGGTTTTCCGGTCCGGTGGGCAGGATCCGCCGCATCGGTCCGGGATGCCCGAGCGCGGCTAGCACCTGGGCGATGGCCACCAGTGTCCGGCCCCAGGTGCCGACCGCCTGTTGGTCGTGGCGGATCTCCTCCGGAACCACCGCCCACTCGTCGAAGCAGCGCACCACCACGTCCGCGTTCTGCTGGCACAGCCGGAGGAAAGCCGGCTCGTCGCCGCGCCGGTAGGTGGCGAAAAGCTGGTCACGCAACGCGGTTTCGCTCACCGGTGGCCTCCCGCGACGACGCGCTGGAACTCCCCGGCCACGTGGTCGCGGAACAGCCCGCCGCGCCAGGCGGCCATCCGCGCGTGCTGGGCGGGGACCCGCACCACCTCTCCGGAGCCGTCCCGCTCGTGGGGTGGCGCGTAATGCACGACGTTGTCCTCCAGCTGGTCCAATGACACCGTCGCGAACGGAACCTGGCCGGCCAGCAGCGCGTTGACCAGGAAGTTGGTCATCTGGCATCGCTCGAACCGGGTCGCGATGCTGATCAGCACCCACTGCGCGGCGTCGACGGCGGCGGTGGCCAGCACGCCGCGCGCGAAGTGCCCGACGGGCGCGACGTCCGAGGCCAGCCACGACAACGACGTCACCGGCGCCCCAACCGCGGTTTCCAGCTCGCCGACGTGGTCCAGCACCCAGTCGGTCAGCAGCACGGCCTCTCCCTCGCAGCTACCGATCACCACCGCGTGGCAGGACTCCACTCCGGTGCGAGAACCCGGGAAACCACGTTGGTTCTCTGAGGAATGGCGCCGAACGGACCCGTCGGACCGCAGGAACGACGCGATGGCCTGCCGGCTGCCGCGCGACGTCCCCGCCGACCGCAGCGCCCCGGTCCAGTCCAGCGTGCTGGTCGACGTCGGCGGCACGCCGCCCGGGGGCCGACTGCTGGAGACCGGAACCACGATGGTGTCTCCCCCGACCACGGGCAGCGGGAACGTGCCGGTGACCACTTCGCTGCCGTCGATGTGCACCGCCGTGGGGGCGCCCAGGTCGAGCAAACCGGAGTAGACGATCGGCAGGTCGGCAGCGCGGGTGGCGGCGAGGTCCAGCCGGGCCAGGCATTCGGCCGGGGTCTGCACACCGAAGACCTCGGTGTCCAGCACCGCCCGCCACACCACGTGCGGGCGGTCCTGCACCAGCTTGACCAGGTGGTCCTCGGTGCTGCCGGATGCCGCGCCCGTCCGGTGCGAGCCGACCAGCACGTCGAAGCCGCTCGACGCATGCGCGGTCAGCACCTCCAGCGTGCACCAGGCTCGGGTCAGGTAGTCGTCGGCATCGTCGAGCAGGACGGCGGTGCGCCCGAGCACCTGCAGCACAGCGAGCCGCCGCAGCCCCTGCTCGAACTCCTCCTGCTCGGCAGGCGTCCGCGGTTCCTGCGGCAGGCAGCTGTAGTCGTACCAGAGGTGCACGCGGTCCAGCAGCGATCGCAACAACGGGCGGTCGGTCAGCATTGCGCGCAGCCGCGCCAGGTCCGCGTCGTCACGAGCGGCCCGCAGGCCGCGGTCGGCGGTGATCTCCTGCAGCGCCTCGACTTCCGCGTGCACCGCCGCGACCCCGTCGGCGTCCAGGCGGTGCCGCAGCACGTTGACGATCAGCGATTCGGCCAGCTCCGACCCGGCCAGCCCGACGACGCTGCCGAGCGCGGCGTGGTACCTGCGTGGGGTGTGCAGCCCCCGGCGGTGCGCGACGTGCACGGCCTCGCAGACCGCGGCGAACAGCTGCCAGGCCACCAGCCGCGCCTGGCGGCCGTCCGGGTCCGGCATGGTGGGGGTGAGCCAGCGGTGGGACAGGAAGCAGTAGAAGTTACCGGGTTCGGTGTGCGGGACCAGTTCGCCGCGGCACTGCTGCATCCGCGGGAACGCGGCGGCCCGGATGAGCGCGGGCAGCGGAAGCCAGTACATGCCGGGCAGGTCGACCCGGTACTGCTGGGTGACCAGCTGCGGGGCGTCGCGGTCGCCCGTACCGTCCAGCAGCACGTCGGGCAGGCCGGCGAGCGGGAAGGACCACACCACCTCGGGTTCGTCGTGGCGGACCAGGTGCAGCGCCTGGTCGTCCCGGGTGTAGCTGAGCCGCCCGTCGGGCATGGCCAGCGGCCGGTGCCGCAGCGCCACCGACTGCTCCAGCAGCGTCGCCAGCTGCGGTGGGAGCGCGCGGTGCCGCGCCCGGACGGCGTCGAACCGGGCCTGGGTGAAGGTCTGCAGCGGGACGTGCCCCGCGGTCGGCGTCGCGGCCAGCGAGCGGTACCCGATCTCGTCGTAGGACGTACCGGCCAGCCGGGCGTACTTCAGGGCGCGAGCCGCGGCGTGCGCCGGTTCGCCGTGGCGTAGGCTGCCGAGTTCCGTCGGTGCGACGTTGCGCCACTGCTCGACGTCGACCGGCCCCAGCACGTCCCGGACGAACTCGTCGACATCAGCCACGGCGCCCTCCGCCCGAATCGGACCTGCGCAGTTGCGGCGCCGTGCGAGAGGCACCCGCACCACGCTACCGGATCACGGACACCCGGCACGGACGCCAACGCGAACATTCCACTGTGGATTTTCAACGCACGGTGAGGGTGGCGGTCATGCCCTGCTCCCGGTGCCGTCCGACCGGGCACCACAGCCGGTAGGTCCCCGGCTGGAGGGTCGCGGTGAGCTGCTGGTCTTCTCCCCCGCGCTGGATCACCGGGGTCTGCACCCCGGGCAGACCAGGCCCTTCGACCACCAGCGCGTGCGAAGCCTGCCCGTGCTGCTGCGCGACGAAGGTGACCGGCCCGGGCGGCACGACGTCGCGGGACAGATCCAGCGAAAACTCGGTCAACCCCACCGTCACGACCGTGGACGCCGGGGGCGCGGTCGGCGGCTGCTCGCCGGTCGCGCAGCCGACCGGGAACATCGCTGCGGCGACGAGCGCGCAGCTGGCGAACCGGCGCATCGGACTCCCCTCGCCGGCGACTCCTGGCGCGGCGAACTGCCGCACAGACCAGGCTAGGGCTTCGGCCGCGCGGTGACGACCGCAGCCGCCCGTCCACCAGTGTGGCCGCGCTGCCCCAGCCACCTTCCGATTCCACCGCGAACCCCGAGCACCCGGCGAACGGCGCCAGGCCGGCCGCCCCCCGGCGAACGAGTTCCGCGGTCGGCCGTGCATCCTGGGGACGACAGATCACCACCCGAGGAGCCAACAGGTTGAGCACCGAACCCGAACGCCCGATCATCGACCTGTCGCGCGACCCGAACCCGGGCGTCGCGGACCACGCCGCCCCTGAGGGCGCCACCGTGCACCCGCTGATCGACCTGTCGCGCGACCCGAACCCGGGCGTCGCGGACCACGCCAGGCCCGACGAGGACTGAGCGGTCGACCGGCCCGGCGTCACAACGCCGGGCCGGGATCAGCGGGTGCAGGACGCCCGGAAAGAGTCCGCAGCCAGCCGCCGCAGCAGCTCGGGGTCCTCGACCGCCCGGATGTCATCGGTGCCGGCGACGGTCCGCAGGAAACGTGCCTACCAGGTCCGCTCGCCGGGCTTGTCAGATTCGAGACGGGTGTCGGCGTCCGCGGCTCCGGTGCCGATACGGCGGCGCATCGCGCCCCAGTAGAGGAAGCCCGGCACCAGCAGCCCGAGCAGCCAGGCGATGTCGGCGCCACCGAGGTGCGGCACGAGAAACCCGGTGAACACCCTGTCGACGTGGGAGAACGGGATCTGCACCACGATGCCGGCGAAGTAGGCCACCAGAGCGGGCGCACACCAGCGCCCGTACCGGCCGTCGGGGTCGTACATCGCGGCCAGGTCGTACTCCTCCTTGCGCAGCCAATAGAAATCAACCAGGTTGATCGCGCTCCACGGGGTGAGGAAGTACAGCAGGAAGTGCAGGAACAGCACGAAGTTGGCCAGGAAGTCGCCGCGGCCGAGCACCGCCAGCGCGCCGCCGAGCACCCCGACCAGCGCGATGTAGCCGATCCGCGCGCCGGGCGACAGCACGGCCCGCCGGGTGAAGGCGGTCAGCGTGGTGGCCGCGGTCATGTACCCGCCGTAGATGTTGAGCACGTTGACGGTGAACTTGCCCAGCGCGATGGCCAGCAGCAGCGGCAGCACGAGACCGTCCCCGCCGAGCCCGACCACGTAGGCGACCTCGTGACCCTTGAACTGCGGGCCGGAGACCGCGTAGGCCAGCGCCCCGAACGACATCGCCCACGTCGCGCCCAGCGCCGTGCCCGCGTAGGTCCACCAGAACGTGGCGCGCACCGAGGTGCTCGACGGCAGGTACCGGGACGTGTCGGCCACGTACGGGCCGAAGGTGAGCTGCCAGGACGCGGTCAGCGACAGCGCCAGTAGGAACGCGGGCACGTCCGGTTCGGCACCGGCCAGCACCGCGCCGAGGTCGTGCGTGGTGACCAGCCGGAACGTCAGGTAGACGAACACCACCACCGACACCAGCGAGGCCAGCCATCCGAAGCGGTGGATCAGCCGGTAGCCAACGATCGCGATCAGCGCCGACAGCCCGGCGTAGAGCACGATGCTCGCGTCAACCGGCAGCTGGATGATCTCGGCGAGCGCCTGCCCGCCGAGCACGTTGCCGCTGGCGAAGTAGCCCAGGTACATCAGCACGACCAGCACCAGCGGCAGCACGGCCCCGTACACGCCGAACTGGGCGCGGCTCTGGATCATCTGCGGGATCCCCAGCTTGGGGCCCTGCGCAGCGTGCAACGCCATGGGCACCGCGCCGATCGCGTTGCCCAGCGCGACCGCCACCAGCGCCCACAGCGGGTGCAGCCCGACCAGCACCGTCAGCGCCCCGGTGACCGCGGAGGTGATCTGCATGTTGCTGGCGAACCAGAGCGTGAACAGGCTCCGCGGGTGCCCGTGCCGCTCGGCTTCCGGAACCGGGTCGATGGACCTGCGCTCGACCTGCAGGGACCCCGCCATGTGCCCTCCTCGTGACGGCGAACTTCGGTGCGTTTCATTAGTCGCCGCCCGGGCCGGGCCAGCAATGCCCGCCCACCAGCACCTGTCCAGGATGCCAGACACGCGGTCGGGTCCGACCCGAGAACCCTGTTCCTCAGTCCCTGCCGTCGTCCGCGCCGTCGGGGAAGCCCACCTGATCGTCGTCGCCGATCACCGGCGGAGCGACGAGTTCACCCGTGTTCGGGTCGACTTCGGCGTGGAACTCGAAGTGCTCGTCGGTGTTCTTGACGTACTTGCGTCGATGTTTCTCGCTTCCCCGCGGATCCCTCCGGCCGTCTCCGACGACACCTGCAGGCTCCGGGCCTCCCCGCATCGCACCGCCTCCGGAACCGACCGCTCCACCAGCGCCGCTGCCACGGCCGGTCCGCAGCCCACCTCCAACACGACCACGCGAGTCGTTCCAGCCGCCGCAACGGTCAACCGATCCAGAACCAGACCGGGGAATCGGCACGGCACCGCCTGCTGCTCCACCAGTCACCGCGCCACCAACGACAGCCCCACCAGCACCGGCACCCGGTACGGCCTTCGCGCCGTCAAGGCCGGCGAGGGGGCCTGCCCATGCGGTTCCGGTCTGGGCCGGAACGTCCGCTCGCCCCGCATTGGTACCTCCATCCCGATGCACTGGGGCCGCGGGCTCCGGTGCTGTCCGATCGAATCGGTTCCACGCGACATTCGCGTGGCGGTCGGTTCTCGGGTTCACAACGTTGCCGGGACGGCGGGCGTCGGAGACACCCACCACCGCTGAAGACGAAGGCACTGCGGGAAACGACTGCAGGGACTGCAGCGTGTACTTCGACGCAGCCCGGTACGCGAGGTACTCATCCCGCGCCTTCTGCTCAGCAACGTTGTGCCTGGCTTCGTGGATCTCCTGGCCGGCCAGTTTCGCGGCGAGATTCGTCGGCACCACGTCGGCGAAGTCCAGATCCAGGGGCGGAACCGGGTACGGAGGCGGCATCGCATGCCGGGTGTGGTCGAAGTGCTCCCCCTGCGCCTTGACACCGTTTGACAGGGTGCTCGAGAGATCCTCGCAAACCTGGATCCCCCTGCGGAACGGGACGGTCTCCGACTCCATCGCCTCTGCCGCATCTCCCGTCCAGGAGCCACGACAACGCCGCAGCGCGCTGTGGACCAACTCCTCAACGCGAAGCAGAGACTCCCGGAACGGGCCCGCCAGCTTCCACGCTGCCTCCGACAGCGATCCCGCACCCGCGCCGCCGTGGATCTCCTGGTAGACCCTGGCATGGTCGAAAGCGGCCTGCGACTGGCCATCGACCCCTTTCGGTTGGCTGAACGGCCACACTCCCATCCCCCTAGTTCTTGTCCGGAATGTTCGAAAGCACCATGCTGGCGACCTGCTTCGCCAGGGCGCACGGATCCTGCTGGTCCACGCGATCGCTGTCGCCGCGATCCACGTTCAGCGAGAAGGTGTCCTCGGGTGTTGTCGACACGTAAATGCCGCAGCTGTAGGTCAACGGCTGGCTCACCACCACGGGATAGCCGTCGACGTTGTCGTCCGGTGCGGTCTTGCTGACCGAGCGGAGAACGCTCCGCAACCCGATGTTCAGCGTTGTGACAGGTGCCAGGTTCACCCGGACACCGTCGGTCCGCGCCCCCCACACGCACAGCGCCTCTCCCCAGGGGGACTGCTCGCGGATTGGTTCGCCCACGACGCCGAGCTGCGCCAGTTGGTCGGGGCGGAGTAGCTGACACGGATCCTCCACCGCTTCGAGGTCCTTCGGGTGTTCGACGCGGGGCATGGCCGGATCAACGGCGGATGATCTCGGTGCGCTTTCCTGCGGCACCGGGCTCGCGGACTGCGGAGCGCAGGCAGCAACACCAAGACCGCTGGCAGCGATTGCCGATGCGAGAACGACTCGAAACCGATTCATGACTCCCCGATCTGGTTGGCCTCGTCAATACGGCGGTATTCCCGCTGGGCAGCCTCGACCTTCCCCCTGAGGTCACCGACCCAACGTCGCATCTCATCGACAACCCCCACCGCAGAACCCGAGCCCACAGTCAGGTGCTTGATGATCTCGTTCGTGGTACTGACGCTCACCTCGTCGTTCCCGGGAGGGAGAATCGTCCGGAAATACTGGGCAGTGTCCGAAGCCCGCCGCAACTCTTCCAGAGCCTCATCCAGATCCGCCTTGACGGCGTCCAGCTCGTCCGGCGACACCTCGAAACATCCTGTTGTCGCACCGGTACCCGGGAACGCGTCCAACCGTGGGCGCCCCGCGACCGGGCTGGCGCCGGCGTTCCCGATGTGTTCGTGCGGCGTCGGTTCTCCTTGTGCCGACATGAATCCTCCCCACCCCAAAGGAATGCTGCCTTCTCTGCCGGTACCGGCTCCTGCTCCGCCTGCCATCGAGGCAGGCGAGCGACTCCACGGGGTCACGGTCCTCACCGCCGCAGCCCGTCCACCGCTTCGGCGAGAGCCCGCACCACCTGGTCCGGCCGAGCCGGTGCGGTGACGAGAAAGTCGTTACGGAGGTACTGCAGGTACGCCCCGTGGTTCGTTCCCGTCAGAAGAATGACAGCTTGAGATTTCTCGAGCACGCCTCGAGAATCGCGAACGGCAGCCGAGAATTCGCCGCTGTACAGGCGTTCTCCGGAGACCATGCGGACGTAGTCGCGGGCGTCGTCGCTGCGGACGCCGCGCGCTCGCAGGGCTCGAATGGTGGCGGCTTCCTGTGCTTCTCCCTGCTTGCCGGCCGCAGCTTTGCTTGCTGCGTCGGCGTCTTCGATTCGGAGGCTGACCGCCGTGCCCTGGACGGGGGAGATCTTCGGCCAGAGGTCCACCAGTGCGCGGTAGGCGGAGGTCGGCGCGACGGGGTCGATGCGCACCTCGCGCCCCTCGACGCGGGTCCGGACCGCCCGGTCGTCCGCGATCGACACCAGGCCGCGGACGTGTCGGCCTCGCTCGGGCGCGAACCTCGTGTCGGCTTCGGTTGGTGCGTGCGCGAGCAGCCACATGATGTCGGCCACCCAGGTCGCCGCCCGACCCGCACGGTCGATCCACCCGCGTGCGCGGGCGTTGTCGAACGCGTTGTTCCACTCGGCTACACTTTCGTCAGCTTCACCGAGATCCGGGAAGTACCGGAGCAGGCGAGGTGGTGGCACGAGCCGCTCCGCACCACCCTCCAGATGCGCGAGCCCCGCGCCGTGCCATAATGGGCCGAACAGGCTGAGATCGAATTCCAGCACCCGAGACACGAACTCCCCCAAGCCAGTTGTGTCGCGTCCTAGGGCAGTCGAGCCTATCGAAAAGTGCTGCGCCAACAGCAAAGGTCAGGTAACGATCGTCATTTCACCGATTCGGCGCAGCATCCGCGCAAAGGCGCTGCACAACCCGAACCTGCGAACCCACAATACCCCCGTTCGGCACAAGAAGTACCGGCGAATGCGTGAACGCACGTCACCGGATGGGTTCCGCCTCATCACCCGATCCCGACGTGATTTCCGACCGCTCCGACTGTTCCGTGGCAATTTCACGACAGGATCCGCCGAACACCCGCGATCAGCACCGGACACCTGGTAAAGCGCGGCACGACGGCGGTTCTATCCACTATGGACGGACGGACCCCCCACTCGCGGCTCAGCGGCGGGTGCGGTCGTGGGCCTTGAAGGCTTTTCGGAGTTGTTGCCACATGTCTCGGACCTCGTGCCCGGCTTCCAGGTCCGCCGCTCCGCTGACGTAGTCCGCCAGGGCTCTCGCCACCTCGCTGAGCTCCTCGCCCGCTGCCCCCATCTGCTCCAGGGCCGCCAGGCTGGCTCGTTCACGGGCGTCGCGCATGCGCAGGCGGGTCACCTTGGCCGCTTCCGGGCCGATGTCCGCCAGGTCCATCTCCGCCAGGCTGCGCAGCCAGCGGACCAGGGCGGTGTCGGTTGCTTCGAGGTAGAAGATGCCCTCGGCCAGGCGCTCATGGCGGGTCTTCGGGTCCGGGGCCTCGTCGGCGGCGGGCCTGCCGCGGGAGTCCGGTGGCAGCAGGGCCGCCAGGGCGTCCAGGGACTGCTGGGCCTTCCGGTCGTGCCAGCGCGCCGTGGCCACCCGGTCCTGGTGGCGCCTGCGGCGGCGGTCCTCGTCCAGGCGGCGAACCTGCCGGACCACTTCGAGCTGCACGCGACTGGGGCCCGGGCGGCGCTCCCGGACGTCGAACGTGCCCAGCGCCTGCTGCTTGCCGAACCAGTCGTCGTAGCGCAGCGTCTCCTTCGGCGGGCGCTTCGGGTAGCCGCGTTTGCTGGCCCAGGTCGCCAGGCGGCGCCTGATCTGGTCGACCAGGTCCGCGCCGCTGCCCGCGGGAGCCGCGGCCGGTTGCCGCGTCACTCCGGAGGTGGTCATGGCGTGCCGCAGGCAGTCGACGCTCCAGCCCGCGCCGAAGAACGGCGCGACCAGCTCCAGTAGTTCGTGGTCGGTCACCCCGGACCAGCGCATCGACTCCGCCAGCGCGCGCACCGCGGCTCTCGTCTGGTCCGGGGTCTCCGGTACCACGCTCGACGGCCACTTCCGGCGTTGCAGCAGGTGCAATGGCGCTCGCTGGTCGTCGGCGACCGCGACCGAGCCGGTGTCGGTGCTGGGTTCCACCGGTGGCCGCAGCGGCGAGCCGGCCGGGCCGCGCCACTGCCTCAGCCAGTACCGCACCAGATCCACGCGGGAACTCGTGCGCACCTGCATCTGCGGGGTGCCGTCCGGGCGCCGGTGCAGGGCCGCCACCACCGCGTCGACGCACCACCCGGCCTCGAAGAAGGGCAGCAGTTCGGCGCAGAGTCGCTCCGCGGAGATGTCGTTCCATCGCTGCATGCCCACCACCGCCCGCGCGGCGTCCAAGCGAGCCGTGTCACTGCGAGGAACCACCCGGGTCGGCCACTGTCCCGCCACACCCACGGGCGCAAGCATAACGACCCTGCGCAGGTCAGGGCCGCTGTCAGGCGCGGGACGGCTTCTCCAGGGCGTCGCGTGGACTCAGTCGTCCAGCGGATGAGCCGTGCCGCGACCCACCGTCACGCGCCGGCGGTGCGCAAACGTCAGGCGCGCGTCGCCGACGCGGATCTCGTCGCCGTCGGCGAGCACCGCCGACTCCACCGGGGACCGGTTCAGGAAGGTGCCGTTGAGCGAACCGCAGTCCTCCAGCACGTAGTGGTCGCCCTCGCGGCGCACCTCGACGTGGTAACGCGACACCGTGACGTCGTCGAGCACGATATCGCAGTCGCGGTCGCGCCCGATCACCGCGCACGGGGTGCGGATGGCGAACCGGGCACCCGCCTGCTGGCCCCGCTCGATCACGAGAATCGGGAATCCGTGCTGGTCAGAGGGCTGACGTGGGGTGGGAATGCCCGTGGTGGATGCGGGCAGGTCAAGCTCGGGCCGCGCCGGCGCGGCCACGCCCCCGGTCGGGGTCTGGTCGGTCATCTCTCTCCTCGAACACGATCTGTCGGCCGCTGGCAGCACCGGCGGTCTCCTCCCAGCATGCCGACGCGTGCGCACCGCGGCCAGGTACTTGGTCCCCCATCCGGTCCCCGCGCGACGTGGCCGCGGGCACATCCGCCGCGGCACCGTTTCGTCCTCTTGGGCTCCCCAGCCGCCGCAGCAGGCCGCCGAGCGACTGGCGCGAGCAACTCGCCTACTCCTGACGCGTTCGCGGCGGTAGGCGGTGCAGCAGCACCGCCCGCAGGCGGCCCTCGGTGGCCTCCGCCGTCATGTAGGTGCAGTGGGGTTGGCGGCGGCGGTCGGTGGGCGAACCCGGATTGAGCAGGCGGAGGCCGTTCGGGGTGGTGGTGTCCCAGGGGATGTGGCTGTGGCCGAACACCAGCACGTCGGTGCCGGGGAACCAGCGGTCGCAGCGGGATTCCCGGCCCTGGGCCGCGCCCGTCTCGTGGACCACCGTCAGCCGGACGCCGTCGAGTTCGACCCTGGCCACCTCGGGCAGGCGGACGCGGAGTTCGGGACCATCGTTGTTGCCGTGCACGCCAACGAGTCGCGTGTTGCGCTGCTCCAGCTCGTCCAGCAGCGCCACGTCCACCCAGTCACCCGCGTGGATCACCACGTCGGCGGCGGAGACGGCGTCCCAGACCTCGTCCGGCAGTGCTCTGGCGCGTTTCGGCACGTGCGTGTCGGCGATCAGCAGCAGGCGCATAGCCCGAGCATCCGGCACCCGGGTGCCGGTCCGCGACCCGGCGGTTGCAACGGTGTCGCAAGCTGACGGTCCGTCTCTGTGAGGACCGGGTCTGGGAGCCGGTGACAGCACTGCATCCTCACCGGCATCCTGCCATTCGTGGTATCCCGACAGCTCGTCGTCGGAGCGTTCGCCGTCCCACCAGTCAGGAGGTCCGTTGACATCGACAGCCGAACTGCGCGCCCGGGTGCGGTCGCTCTCGTTGGAGCAGAAGGTGCGCCTGCTCACCGGCGCCGATTTCTTCTCGCTGCACGCCGAACCCGCTGCTGGTCTGCGCCGCCTGGTCGTCTCCGACGGGCCGGTGGGGGTGCGCGGCGAGGTGTTCGACGAGCGCAGCACCTCCGCGAACACGCCGTGCCCGACCGCGCTGGCGGCGTCCTGGGACGAGGAGCAGGCTTTCCGGATCGGTCGGCTGCTGGCCGCCGAAGCCCGCCGCAAGGGCGTGGACGTGCTGCTGGCGCCGACGGTGAACCTGCAGCGCTCACCCTACGGCGGCCGGCACTTCGAGTGCTTCAGCGAGGACCCGCTGCTGACCGGGAGGATCGGCGCGGCCTACGTGCGCGGCGTGCAGTCCGGCGGAGTGGGCGCCACCGTCAAGCACTTCGTCGCCAACGACTCCGAGACCAAGCGTATGACGCTGGACGTGCGGGTGGACGAACGCGCGTTGCGGGAGATCTACCTGGCACCGTTCGAGACCATCGTGCGTGACGCCGCACCGTGGCTGGTGATGGCCGCCTACAACCGGGTCAACGGCCACACCATGACCGAGCACCCGATGCTGCTGGACGTCCTCAAGGGCGAGTGGGGCTTCGACGGTGTCGTGGTTTCCGACTGGTACGCCACCCGGTCCACCGCGGACTCCGGGCGCGGCGGGCTGGACCTGGCCATGCCTGGCCCGGACAGCCGGTGGGGCCCGGACATGGTGGCCGCGGTCCGCGCGGGGCTGGTGCCGGAGTCGGCGGTGGACGACAAGGTGGTGCGCTTGCTGCGGCTGGCCGACCGCGTCGGCAAGCTCGACGACGGGCGGCCGCCGACCCCGGAGTCGCCGCGCGCGGAGATGGAGCTGCGGCGCGCGGCCGCCGCCGGTTTCGTCCTGGCCCGCAACGAGCATGCGACGCTGCCGCTGGCGGCGGCCGAGTTGCGGCGGGTCGCCGTGCTGGGACCCAATGCCGCGGTCGCCCGCACGCTCGGCGGCGGCAGCGCCACGGTCTACCCGCCCCACACCGTCTCGCCGCTGGAGGGCCTGCGTGCCGCGCTGGGCGACCAGGTGGAGGTCGTGCACTCCCCCGGGGTCCGCGCGACGCGGCGGCTGGCCGCGGGCACACCGGAACTGCTGACCGACCCCGACAACGGCGAACCCGGTCTCGGCGTGCGGTTCCTCGACGCTGACCAGTCGCTGATCACCAGGCAGCACCGCACCAGCGCAAGACTCACCTGGGTGGGGTCGTTCGGCCCGGGCGTGCCGCTGGACGCTGTGGCGATCGTTGAGGTGCGCGCGCGGCTGCGGGCCACCAGCGCGGGCGAGCACCGGCTCGGCGTCGCGGGCGTGGGGCACTTCTGCCTCACCGTCGACGGCCGGGTGCTGGTCGAGGAGGAACTGGTCCTGCCGCCCGGCGGCGATCTGATCGAGGCCATGGTCCGCCCGCCGGAGAAGACCGGGTCGGTGGTACTGGCCGAGGGCCAGGAGGTCGAGCTGGTGCTGGCGCACCGGGTCGCGCCGGACACGGTCGGCACCACGTTCGTACTCGGCGTCGAGCCCCCGTCGCTGCCGGAGGACGCGGAGCTGGAGCGCGCCGTGGCGCTGGCGGCGGACGCCGACGTGGCCGTGGTCGTCGTCGGCACCTCCGAGGAGGCCGAGAGCGAGGGTTTCGACCGGGACACGCTGCGGCTGCCTGGCCGGCAGGACGAACTGGTGCGCCGGGTGGTGGCGGCCAACCCGCGCACCGTCGTCGTGGTGAACTCCGGTGCTCCCGTGCTGCTGCCGTGGGCCGACGAGGTGCCCGCGGTGCTGTTGTCGTGGTTCCCGGGCCAGGAGTTCGGCCACGCGCTGGCCGACGTGCTCACCGGCGCCGCCGAGCCCGGTGGCCGCCTGCCGGTGACCTGGCCCGCGACCGAGGACGACCCGCTGCCCGGCACCCGGCCGCGGCAGGACGTGCTGGACTACACCGAGTCGATCCACATTGGACACCGCGGGTACCTGCGGGCGGGTGTCGAACCGGCCTTCTGCTTCGGCCACGGGCTGGGCTACACCACGTGGGAACACGAGCACCTGGCGGCACCCACGGAGCTCGCCGCGGGCGAGGACGCGGTGCTGCGGGTGCGGGTCCGCAACAGCGGTGACCGGCCGGGCCGCGAGGTGGTGCAGATTTACCTGTCCCGCGACGACAGCGCCGTGGACCGCCCGGCGCGCTGGTTGGCGGGCTTCGCGCTCGTCGAGGCCGACGCGGGCGAGCGGCGCACCGTCGAGGTGACCGTGGCGGCCCGCGCCTTCCAGCACTGGCAGGACCAGGGCTGGGTAACCGAGCCGGGCACCTTCACTGTCCATGTTGGACGCTGGTGCGGGACACCCCGCTCACCGCGGTCCTGCACGTCACACCGTGACCGAGGCCCCGCCACCGGAGGGCAGCACCGACAGACCGTGGGAATCAGAGCCGGACAGGTAGGGCCTCCAGACCACGCAGGATGCCGACCGGGCCGCCCGGGCGCCAGCGCAGCTCCTCCGGTGCGCAGCCGAGGGCCAGCTCCGGGAACCGCCGCAGCAGCCCGCCGATCGCGACCTGGCCCTCCAGCCGGGCCAGCGACGCACCGAGGCAGTAGTGGATGCCGTGGCCGAAGGCGAGGTGCCCGCGGTCGGCGCGGGTGATGTCCAGTTCCTCCGCGCCGGGGGTGTGCGCCGGGTCACGGTCGGCGGCCGCCAGCCCCACCAGCACGGCGCTGCCCTTGGGGATGGTGACTCCGCCCAGTTCCACGTCCTCGGTGGCAAAGCGCGGTGTGGCGCGTTCCACCGGCCCGTCGTAGCGCAGCAGTTCCTCGATCGCACCGGCCAGCAGGTCCGGTTCGTCGCGCAGCAGCCGCAACTGGTCGGGGTGGGTGAGCAGGGCCAGCATCCCGTTGCCGATGAGGTTGACGGCGGTCTCATGGCCCGCGATGAGCAGCAGCTGCACCATGCCGAGCAGTTCCCGCTCGGACAGCTGGTCGCGCTCGTCGGCGGCCACCACCAACGCGCTGATCAGATCGGGTTGGTCGTCGGGGTCAATGGCGTGGTCCACCCGCGCGCGGGCCTGCGCGATCAGCGTGGCCAGGTATTGCTCGCGGATCCGTCGGGCCCGCTCGCGCTGGGCGGCGCCTTCCTCGGTCAGCGGCGCGGTGAGCATCATCCGGGTCCACTCGCGGAAGTCGTCGCGGTCCTCGAGCCGGACGCCGAGCAGCTCGCAGATCACCGTGATCGGCAGCGGGAAGGCCAGCGCCGCGATCAGGTCGACCTCGCGCTGCCGGGCCATGCCATCGAGTAGTTCCCCGGTGATCTGTTCGATCCGGGGGCGCAGCCGGTCGATGCGGCGGCGAGTGAACGCCTTCGCGACCAGCCTGCGCATCCGGGTGTGGTCGGGCGGGTCGGTGTCGAGCATGTTCCGCCCGGCCACGCCTTCGTCCTCGCCGGAGACGAGTTTCTGGTCGCGCATCCACTGCGGGGCGTGCGCCAGGCTCTTGGCCAGCCGGTCGTCGGCGAGGGCGGCCCGGGCCTCCTCGTAGCGGGTGACCAGCCAGATCTCCACCCCCATCGGCCCCTGCACGCGGTGCACCGGCCCGGCTTCCCGCAGACGCGCGTAGCTTGGGTACGGGTTGGTGAGGAACTCCTGGCTGGCAAAATCGACCTGGGTCATCACAGCCCCCCCTTCGCGCACCACGCCACCCAGGCTATTCCCCCGCCAGGGCCGCGGCCAGGTCCGCCCCCGCGCGGCGACACTGTTCCTGGTCCAGGCGGGACCGGCCCTGGTGCTGCATCACTGCCTGGTGCAGGGCCTGGTGCTGTCCGATCAGGACATCGAGAACATCGTGGACCAGGTGCTCATGCCCGCAGTCGGCCTCGTCGTCCTGCACCGCCAGCGGATGCGGGACGACGAGGCCGGGCGCACCCTGCGGGGCATGGACCGACAGCGAGTACGCCGGTGGGTCGCGGACTACGAACGCGCGTGGCGGGCATCGGGCACCACCGCGCTCGCCGAGATCTTCACCGCGGACGCGACGTACCAGCAGGCCCCGTACCTGGAGCCGGTCTCCGGCCTGCCCGCCATCGCACGTATGTGGGAAGCCGAACGCAGCGCGGACGAGATCTTCGAGATGAGCAGCGAGGTGGTGGCGGTTGACGGCGACACAGCCGTGGTCAGGGTGGAGGTACGCTACCAAGCCCCGGTGCGGCAGGAGTACCGCGACCTGTGGATCGCGCGGTTCGCCGCGGACGGCAGGTGCCGCGCTTTCGAGGAGTGGCCGTTCTGGCCGGACAAGTCCTACCGCGCCGACGGCTGACCGCCCAGATCGGCGAGCACCGCGGCAGCGCCGTGGCCACTGCCCGGCCCCTGAAACCGCGACGTGGTTTCGCGGCGCGAACTCGATCATGAGGCCATCCCGTCCTCCGCGTCCGGGAGGAGGCCACCGCCGTGGGTCGTCCACTCTGGACGGTCTGGAGTGGATGGTGATGGCCTGCGGCCCTCGGGCGGGTTTCGCCGACGCTGAGGCGTCACCCGTCCAGCAGTTCCCGGACCAGCTCGCCGACCTGCTCGGTCTCGATCAAAAAGCCGTCGTGGCCGTGCAGCGAGGTCACGGTGCGCAGCGGCCCGGCGGTGGGGATCGCCTCGGCCAGCCGCCGCTGCTGGTGCAGCGGGAACAGCCGGTCGGTGTCCACCCCGGCGACGCAGGTGCGCGCGCGGACCCGCGCCAGCGCCGCCGCCACCCCGCCGCGCCCACGCCCGACGTCGTGCCCGGACATCGCCTGGGCCAACACCACGTAGCTGGCCGCGTCGAAGCGACGCGCCAGCTTCGCCGCGTGATGGTCCAGGTAGGACTCGACCGCGTAGCGGCCGCCGTGCCAGGGGTGTTCGCCGTCCTGGTATGCGGCACCGAAGCGGGTCTCGAGTTCCTGCGGGCTGCGGTAGGTGAGGTGCGCGATCCGCCGCGCCACACCGAGCCCGGCGTGCGGGCCGCGACCGGCGGGCAGGTCGTGGTAGTGGCCGCCCAGCCAGTCGGGGTCGGTGCGGATGGCGTGGACCTGTGCGGCCGACCAGGCGATCTGCTCGGCCGAGGCCACCGCGCAGCAGCTGAGCAGCAGCGCCGCCGCCACCCGGTCCGGGTGGCCGACGGCCCACTCCAGCGCCCGCATGCCGCCGAACGACCCGCCGATGACCGCAGCCCACCGGTCGATGCCGAGCGCGCGGGCGAGTCGCAGCTCGGCGCGCACCGTGTCGCGCACCGTGATCGGCGGGAACCGTCCGCCCCACGGCCTGCCGCCGGGGGCGGGCGAGGCGGGCCCGGTGCTGCCCTGGCAGCCGCCGAGGACGTTCGGTGCGACCACGAACCACCGGTCGGTGTCCAGCGGGCGACCGGGCCCGACCAGCCGGTCCCACCAGCCGGGGCTGGGGTGGCCGGGCCCGGGCGGACCGGCCACGTGGCTGTCGCCGGTCAGCGCGTGCAGCACGAGCACCGCGTTGGCCCTGTCGGGTGCCAGCTGCCCCCACGTCTCGTAGGCCAGGTGGACGTCGGGCAGTTCCCCACCGGCGTCCAGCGCCAGTGGTTCGGGCAGCCGCACCCAGCGGCGGCGGCCGACCGGGTGCCCTACCCGCCACGCGCCGGTCGCGGGCAGGGCACCCTCCGCGGGATCCGCGCTCATCGCTCCAGCTCGGCCTTGGCGGCGCGGAAACCGGACTCCAGGTCGGCTTTGAGGTCCTCGACGTCCTCGATACCCACCGACAACCGGACCAGCCCGGGCGTGACCCCGGCCAGCCGCTGCTCGGACTCGGTGAGCTGGCTGTGCGTCGTGCTGGCCGGGTGCGCGATGAGGCTGCGCACGTCGCCGATGTTGACCAGGTGGCTGAACAGCTGCACGCCGTCGACGAACGCACGTCCCGCGTCCACGCCGCCGCGCAGCTCGAACGACACGACGGCCCCGGCCCCGCGCGGCAGGTACCTGCGCCCGAGCTCGTACCAGCGGCTGGTGGGAAGACCCGCGTAGTGCACGGATTCGACCTCGTCGCGTTCGCTGAGCCACTCGGCGATCGCCTGCGCGTTGCGCACGTGGCGGTCGATGCGCAGCGACAGCGTCTCCAGTCCCTGCAGCAGCAGGAACGCGTTGAACGGCGAGATGGCGGGCCCGAGGTCGCGCAGCCCCTGCACGCGCAGCTTGGCCGCGAACGCGCCGTGGCCCAGCGCGGGCCAGTACTGCAGGCCGTGGTAGCTGGGGTCGGGTTCGACGAACCCGGGGAACCGATCGGCGTGCGCGCCGAAGTCGAAGGTGCCGCCGTCGACGACGATGCCGCCGATCGCGGTGCCGTGACCGCCGAGGAACTTCGTCGCGGAGTGCACGACGATGTCCGCGCCGTGCTCCACGGGCCGCAGCAGAGAGGGCGTGGTCACGGTGTTGTCCACGACCAGCGGGACCCCGGCCTCGTGCGCCACGTCGGCCACGGCGCGCACGTCGAGCACGTTGGCGCGGGGATTACCCAGCGATTCGGCGAAGAACAGCTTGGTGTTCGGGCGCACGGCCGACCGCCACTCCTCGACGTCGTCCGGGTCCTCGACGAAGGACACCTCGATGCCGAGCTTCGGCAGCGTGTGCCGGAACAGGTTGTGGGTGCCGCCGTAGAGCGACGAGCTGGAGACGATGTGGTCCCCGGCCTGCGCCAGGGTCAGCACGGTGAGCGTCTCGGCGGCCTGCCCGGAAGCCAGGGCGACCGCGGCGACACCACCTTCCAGCGCGGCCACCCGGGCCTCCAGCGCCTCCTGCGTCGGGTTGTTGATGCGGGTGTAGATGTTGCCGGTTTCGCTGAGGTTGAACAGGTTCGCCGCGTGCTCGGTGTCGCGGAAGACGTAGGAGGTGGTCTGGTAGATCGGCACGGCTCGGGCCCCGGTCGTCGGGTCGGGACTGGTCCCGGCGTGCACCTGGAGGGTGTCGAACGACCACGACACGGCGGAAGAAGCGTCTGCGCTCACGGGGTTTCTCCTGTGGATCAGGGCAAGCGAAGCAAGCGCGCCGAAGAAGGGCGCGCGCATGAGATGCCCGAAGGCGGGTTGCAGAAAGAAGCGCGCTATCGCGCGCAGCACAAGCGGATCAACAAGCCGAAGCCGTCACGCGCACGTAGTCGACGTGCCGACGGGCAACCAAGTGGATCACGCCCCGCAGCGTAGCGGGAACGCGGCACAGCGCAACCACCGCCCACGATCCGAGATCACCGCACAGGGGGGGGCGTCCTCCTGGTTGGGAGGGCGCCCCCTTTTGCGGGCCGTCGGTGCTCAGTCGTCGGAGGTTTTCTTCAGTCCTTTGGCGATGAGGTCCATGACGGAGGAGTCGGCGAGGGTGGTGACGTCGCCGATCTCGCGGTTTTCGGCGATGTCGCGCAGCAGGCGGCGCATG
>NZ_BMMT01000008.1 GCF_014646075.1 Saccharopolyspora thermophila | reverse complement strand
TCAGGCCCTGGTCACCGGCGCCCTGCTTGGCGATCTCGTCGATCACGCCCTCGACGCGGGTCTCGTGCGCGACGTCCACGCCCTGCGCGATGTCCGGCGACTGCGACCCGATCGCCACGTTCACGCCACAGGAGGCACCGTCGAAGCCCTTCGCGGAGGAGTCGTAGCCGATCTCCAGGATCTTCTCGCGCACGATGGTCGGGATATCGGCATATGCCTCGGTGGTCACCTCACCCGCCACGTGCACCTGGCCGGTCGTCACCAGCGTCTCGACCGCCACGCGGGACCGGGGGTCCTGCGCCAGCAACGCGTCCAGCACGGCGTCGCTGATCGCGTCGCAGATCTTGTCCGGGTGCCCCTCGGTCACCGACTCACTGGTGAACAACCTGCGGTTGATCTCGCTCACGACTGCTCCTCACCTCACAGCTGATGCGGCTTCAGATCCTCGCGTAGATGGTGCCGTTTTCCGACCGCGGGGTCCCCCGGTCACGATCGGGCGTGGATGATGCCCCATGCCAGGTTGCCCGCCTTGCCACCGGCCACCCAGTTACGCAGGCCGGTCTTCATCTTGGTCCGATAGTTCTCGCTGATGCGATCCGAGAGCTCCGCCTCCCGGCGTTCCAGCACCTCCAGCACCCGCGCGTAGTGCACCGGCAGGTGCTCGGTCAGGTCCTCGAAGTCGAAGTTCTGCAGTCCGAGCCGGGCCAGTTCGCGGCGGTAGAAGCCGGGCGAGCCCATGGTGTCCAGGTTGAGCCGGTCCAGGATCGTGCCCAGGTCCTTCCTCCGGGCGCCGTCGGCGGCCATCGGGTCGGTGAAGATGAACGAGCCCCCGCCCCGGAGCACGCGGGTCACCTCCTCCAGGACCCGCTCGCGGTCGCCGCTGTGCAGGATCGCGTCCTGCGACCACACAATGTCGAAGGCATTGTCCTGGTACGGGATGTCCTCGAACGACCCGTCCCTAACCTCGATGAGCCTGTCCAACCCGGCGGCCCGGTTGAACTCGACGTTGCGGGCGTTCTCCACCTCGCTGAGGTTCAGGCAGGACACCCGGCAGCCGTAGGTCTTCGCCAGGTAGCGGGCCGCGCCGCCGTACCCGGAGCCGATGTCCAGAATGCGGGTGTCCGGGGTGATCCGGACCTTCTGCGCCATCCTCTCCACGGTGCGCCGCGAGGCGGTGGTGATGTCCTCGTCCGGCCTTTCGTAGATGCCGATGTGAATGTCGTTGCCGCCCCAGACGTGGTAGTAGAAGTTGTCCGCGTCCTTGGAGTTGTAGTAGTCGCGGGCGGTGTGCACGGCGGTGGAGTAGATGTCGGACAGTTCCTCGTCGGGGCGGTACTTCTTCTCCGCGACGTGGATGAAGAAGTCCGGCTCGGAGTCGTGGTAGGTCTCCTGGAAATCGCCGTACGTGTCGATCCGCTGGAATCCGACCTCACGCATCAGCCGCCGCATGTAGTTCTTCCGCAGCGGGTACATGTTGAGGTAGAACACGGATTTGTCGGGGAACGTGTACTTGAATCGGGCGAGACCCTCGTCGACGTACTCCGGTTCGGCGGAAACGTCCTCACCGGCGTAGTAGTAGGTGTGCTTGCTGGAGAACCCGTTGTCCAGAATCGCGTCGTAATTGCGCTGGTCGATGATCAGCACGCCGTCGTGCTTGAGCATCGCGTAGAACTCGGCCAGCGCCTTGCGCCGGTCGCGTTCGGAGAACAGGTGGGTGAACGAGTTGCCCAGGCAGATGATCGCGTCGTACTCGCCGTGCACGTCGCGGTTGAGCCAGCGCCAGTCGGCGTGCACGACGCGCAGGATGTGCCCGCCGTAGGTCAGGCCGTTGCTGAACGCCTTGGCCAGCATCTGCGGGCTGCCGTCGGCGCTGACCGTCTCGAAGCCCTCCTCCAGCAGCCGGACGGAGTGGAACCCGGTGCCGGTGGCCACGTCCAGCACGGACCGGACGCCGCGGGCCTTGAGCTGGTCGATGAAGAACGAGCCCTCGCTGGCGTAGCGCTTCTTCCAGTCGATCAGCTCGTCCCATTTCTCGACGAATCCGCCGACGTACTCGTAGGTGTAGTGATCGGATTCGCGCACTTCCAACGGATTGTCGCCGAACACCTGCTCCTCGCGGCGCACCAGATCAGCGGCATCCGGAGATCCGGCGCGTTCGCTGGCGGCAAGGTCGTCCACGCTCTTGGCCATTCTTCACTCCCACCACTCACGTTGGTCATGCGCCACCGCTCAACTCGGGTCCGCGCAATATCCGTGCCCCGAGCCAGGCTCGTGGCCGTGCCGGGTCGCCACTGCGAAAAAAGGCAACACCTGATCGGCCGGGCAGCCGAGAAACACTCAAGGCCGCAACAGCTACACCGATCATCCACTCGATCGGCACCTTTGCCGACCGGCGCCGACGCGCTTTTGCCGTGCGTCGGTTACCCAACCTAGGCGAAGGAGATCGCGAATCAAGCGTACGAACGTGTGACGCTAATCACCGGAATGCGATGATTGCGTGATTTAAATGGTCACCCAGGGTGCATGATTGCGCTACCACCAGCGCCGACATCGGCCAATTCCACCAAGGGTAACGATTGGGCACGTGCATGGATTCGCCGAACTGTGTATACTACCGCGCGCCCGAAATACCACAACAACCGCAAAGAGCACAACCGCGCACGTCGACAAAAATCCGAAGAATGGGCGGCGCGGCGGTTGACTTTTTCTCTTCTGCAGTCCCGGCAGTACGCCGGGGAGCACGGATGTTATGATTTCCGATCCCCTCGCGGCACCGCCGTCCAGGTGAGACCGGCCGGCGACCACGCGGAGTCATTTCTGACATCCGCCATATCGATGCAGATCGCCGCCGCGTATCACCTACGGTAAGAATGTGACGCGCGCCACAGCAGCGCGTCATCGGTCCCTGGTCAGGAGTTCATCAGGACCTCAACTCCGGGAAATCCTCCTCGCGGTACTCGCCGGGCACCGTACCGCCGGCGGCGTGCAGGTCGTTCTCCCGGCCGCGCAGCTCCACCCGGCGGATCTTGCCCGAGATCGTCTTCGGCAGCTCGGCGAACTCCAGCCGCCGCACCCGCTTGTACGGCGCCAGGTGCTCCCGGGCGAACCGCAGGATGGACAGAGCCGTCTCCCGGGTGGGCCGGTGCTGCCCGGCCAGCACGACGTACGCCTTCGGCACCGCCAGGCGGATCGGGTCCGGCGCGGGCACCACCGCCGCCTCGGCCACCGCCTCGTGCTCCAGCAGTACGCTCTCCAGCTCGAACGGCGAGATGCGGTAGTCCGACGCCTTGAACACGTCGTCGGTGCGACCCACATAGGTGATGTAGCCGTCCGCGTCGCGGGACCCGACGTCCCCGGTGTGGTAGTAACCGCCGCGGGTCACCTCCGCGGTGCGCTCCGGGTCGTCGGCGTAGCCGGTCATCAGCCCCACCGGCCGCGGCTGCAACGCCAGGCAGATCTCGCCCTCGTCCGCGGGCTCACCGGTCACCGGGTCCAGCAGTGCCACGTCGAAACCGGGCAGCGGGCGGCCCATCGACCCCGGCCGCACCGGCTGCCCGGGCGTGTTGGCCACCTGGACGCTGGTCTCGGTCTGACCGAAGCCGTCCCGGATGGTCACCGACCACGCGCGCCGCACCTGCTCGATGATCTCCGGGTTCAACGGCTCCCCCGCACCCACCACTTTGGACGGTGGGGTGGTCAGCGAGCCCAGGTCGGCCTGGATGAGCATCCGCCACACCGTCGGCGGCGCGCAGAAGCTGGTGACGCCGCAGCGCTGCATCTGCGCCAGCAGCGCCGCCGGGTCGAACCGGGTGTAGTTGTACACGAACACCGTGGCCTCGGCGTTCCACGGCGCGAAGAAGTTGCTCCACGCGTGCTTGGCCCAGCCCGGCGACGAGATGTTCAGGTGCACGTCACCGGGTTCCAGCCCGATCCAGTACATCGTGGACAGGTGCCCGATCGGGTAGGACGCGTGGGTGTGCTCCACCAGCTTCGGCAGCGCGGTGGTGCCGGAGGTGAAGTACAGCAGCATCGGGTCGTCGGCCCGGGTCGGCCCGTCCGGAGTGAAGCGCTCGTCGGCCCCGGCGCTGTCCGCGTACGCCTGCCAGCCCGGCACCGGCTCGCCCACCGCGACGCGCGTGTAGTCGCCGGGCACCTCGGCGAACTTCGCCGTGTCGGTGGACGTGGTGACCGCGTGCCGGGCCCGGCCGCGGTCGATGCGGTCGCGCAGGTCCGGCGCGCCCAGCAGCGGCGTCGCCGGGATCACCACCGCGCCGAGCTTCATCGCGGCCAGGATCGTCTCCCACAGCTCCACCTGGTTGCCGAGCATCAGCACCAGCCGGTCGCCGCGGCGCACCCCGAGCCCGCGCAGCCAGTTGGCGACCTGGTTGGACCGGCGGGTCATGTCGCGGAAGGTCACCTGGTGCTCGCCGCCGTCGGCGTCGACGATCCACAGCGCGAGTCCGTCCCGGCGCTCGCCGATGGTGTCGAACCAGTCCAGCGCCCAGTTGAACTCCGCGGGCTGCGGCCAGCAGAACTCCCGGCGGGCGGTGTCGTAGTCCTCGCGGTGCCGCAGCAGGAAGTCGCGGGCGGCCAGGAACATCGCGCCCGCGTCGGTTGGGAGATTACCGGTCAACGTGCATACCCTCCTGAACTCGGCTGCGCTGCCGATGCGCTTGAGCGCGCCAACAACGTAACCGCATGACGCCCGCTGATCCACGCTGCGCTGCTCCGAATTGCGGGCGCTCTTTCGGCCGCGTTGACTGAGCGTGCGTTCATGGTCACTGTTGTCGGTTGATGGGGAGTTCGTCCGCCTTTCGCGGCATGTCGGTCTGGAGGAATCGTGCTGCTGCGGGTCCTGCTGGTCACCACGCTGTTCGCCGCCGCCTCCGGAGTTCCGGCGGTCGCCGCCCCCGCCGACCCGTGGCGGCCGAAAGCCCCACCGCTGTCCACGCCGTGGACCGACGAGGTCGGCCCGGACAACGCCCTGCCCGAGTACCCGCGCCCGCAGCTGACCCGCGAGCGCTGGCTGAACCTCAACGGGGTCTGGGAGTACGCCGGCGGCGACACGCCGCCGCAGCGCACCGACGAGCGGATCCTGGTGCCCTACCCGCCGGAGTCGGCGCTGTCGGGCGTGCAGCGCCACGACGACCACATGCGCTACCGGCGGACCTTCACCGTGCCGCCGGACTGGGCCGGGCAGCGGGTGCTGCTGCACTTCGGGGCGGTGGACCAGAAGGCCGAGGTGTCGGTCAACGGCCGCACCGTGGCGGTGCACGAGGGCGGCTACACCTCGTTCAGCGCGGACATCACCGACGCACTCCGCCCCGGTCCCCGGCAGGAGGTCGTGGTGGCCGTCGAGGACCGTAACGACGCCAACCCCTACCCGGTCGGCAAGCAGCGCAACAATCCCGGCGGAATCCTCTACACCGGTGCCTCCGGGATCTGGCAGACCGTGTGGCTGGAGCCGGTGCCCGACGCGCACGTCGCCAAGCTCGACATCACCCCGGACCTGACCGGATTCGACCTCACCGCGCGCACCTCGGCACGGTCCGGGGAGCGGGTCGAGGCCGTGGTGTTCGACGCCGACGGCACCGAGGTGTCGCGCGCGACCGGACCGAGCGACGTCCCGCTGCGGCTGCCGATCGCCGACCCACACCTGTGGACCCCCGACGACCCGTACCTCTACGACATCGTGGTGCGGCTAATCGACGGCGAGGGCCGGGAGCTCGACCGGGTCCGCAGCTACGGCGGTCTGCGCACGGTGCGGCTCGTCGACGACGAGCAGGGCAGGCCGCGGATCGCCCTGAATGGGAAGATTCTGTTCCAGCACGGCCCGCTGGACCAGGGCTACTGGCCGGACGGCATCTACACCGCTCCGACCGACGAGGCGCTGCGGTTCGACCTGGAGGTCACCAAGCGGTTGGGCTTCAACATGGTCCGCAAGCACGTCAAGGTCGAACCGGCCCGCTGGTATTACTGGGCCGACCGGCTGGGACTGCTGGTGTGGCAGGACATGCCGTCGCTGCCGATCGACCTGGCCGACCCGCCCGGCAGCAACCCGCCGCCCGGCGAGCAGGCCCGCGCCAACTTCCGGGCCGAGCTGACCGCCGTGATCGACCAGCTGCGCAGCGTTGCATCCATCGTGGTCTGGGTGCCGTTCAACGAGGGCTGGGGCGAGTTCGACACCGCCGAGATCGCCGAGCTGGTGCGGCGCGCCGACCCCACCCGGCTGGTCGACGCCAACAGTGGGGTGAACTGCTGCTACTCGCTGCCCGACAGCGGGGCCGGGCACCTCTACGACGATCACACCTACGTGGGACCAGGCAGCCCGCAGGTGCGCGGCGAGCGTGCTTCGGTGGACGGCGAGTACGGCGGACTCGGGCTCGTCGAGGAGGGGCACCTGTGGCCGGGCCAGCCGCAGGCGTACGAGATGACCGACAGCCGCGAGGCGCTGACCCGCCGCTACGGGGAGGTCAGCGACGAGCTGGTGCGCATCGTCACCGAGAACGGCCTGTGCGCGGCGATCTACACGCAGACCACCGACGTGGAGAACGAGGTCAACGGGTTCCTCACCTACGACCGCCGGGTCCTCAAACCCGACCTGGCCGCGGTCCGCGCGCACAACCTGGCGGTGATCGACGCGGGCACGCCCTGACTGGCGGCCCGCACCGCGACCGGCCACAGTGGATTCCCGGCGTGCTCACCCCACCCCCAGGAGGAGCAGGATGCGACGGACGTTCAGCAGGCGCGCCGCGCTCGCCACGGTGGCGGGCGCCACCGCGGCCGCGGCCGTGGCCCAGCCGGCCGCCGCCCAGCTACCCGGCGACGCGGTGACCGCGAACGGGCGGTTGTACGAGATCCGGTCCGGGCGGCAGCGGGCGGTGGTCGCCGGGGTGGCTGCGACGCTGCTGTCCTGGCAGGTCGACGGCGCGGAGATGCTGCTGACGCACCCGGCCGACGAGGTCGGCGAGGGCTACCAGGGCAAGACGATCCTGCCGTGGCCCAACCGCATCGACCGCGGGCGCTACACCTTCGGTGGCCAGGAGTACCAGGTCCCGATCAACGAACCCGAGCGGGACACCGCGCTGCATGGTCTGATGAGCTTCGTCGAGTGGCACCCCGTGCGGCACCGGGCGGACAGCGTGGTGCTGGAGTACGTGCTCCCGCCCGACTACGGCTACCCGTTCCGGTTGGCGTTCCGCATCGAGTACGCGGTGGACGCCACCGGGGTGCGCAGCACGCTGACGGCCCGCAACATCGGCCGCACCGCCGCGCCGTTCGGCACCGCCAACCACACCTACCTGGCCGCGGGCGGGGACCGCATCGACGACATCGTCCTGGAACTGCCCGCCGCCACCTACTACCGGACCGATGACCGGCTGATCCCGGTCGGCACCGAACCGGTCGAGGGCACCGACTTCGACTTCCGCACGCCCCGCCGGATCGGCCGCACCGAGATGGACACGGCGTTCACGGACCTGACCCGCGGCCCGGACGGCACCGCGGTGGTGCGCTTCGCCCGCCCGGACGGTGTGACGGCGGAGCTGTGGGTCGACGCCACGCACGACTACCTGCAGGTCTACACGGATGACAGCCCGAGCACCGACCGCGACCCGCGCATGGGCATCACGGTGGAGCCGATGACGTGCGCCCCGAACGCCTTCGTCACCGGCGACGGCCTGATCGTGGTGAAGCCGGGCGAAACCCACCGCGGTACCTGGGGTTACCGCATCGCGAACTGACTCACCGAAGGGCCCGCACCGCGGCCAAGCGTGGTCATCCTCGGGGGCTTCGCTCGCCGAGTTACTCGGCCAAAGGCGCCCTTCGCTGCCGTTGCCGCGGTCCGGGACGGCGGTGCCGTCGGGGGCGCCAGTACAGTGGCCGGGTGGCCGCGTACATCCAGATCCCCACTCCCGCCGGGAAGTTCGACGCGCTGACCGCCGGGCCGCAGGACGGGCGTCCGGTGCTGCTGCTGCACGGGTTCCCGGAGGCCGCCGTGCAGTGGAGCGAGCAGCTGTCGGTGCTGGGCAGCGCCGAGTGCTTCGCCGTCGCCCCGGACCAACGCGGCTACTCCCCCGGCGTGCGGCCGGAGCAGGTGGTCGACTACCGGATGGCGGAGCTCGTCGGGGACGTGCTGGCCATCGCCGAGCACTTTGGCTGGGACCGCTTCGACCTCGTCGGGCACGACTGGGGCGCGGCGGTCGCGTGGACGACGGCCGCCCAGCACCCCGAGCGGATCCGGACCCTGACCGCGGTGTCGGTACCGCACCCCGACCCGTTCGGCGACGCGGTGCGCAACGACGAGGACCAGCACCAGCGTTCGGCCTACATGCAGGTCTTCCGCGCGTCCGGCGCGGAGAAGGCGCTGCTGGCCGACAACGCCCGGAAGCTGCGGCAGATCTACCATCCGGGTGTCCCCCAGCACCACGTGGACGACTACGTGCAGCGGCTCACCGAACCCGGTGCCCTGACCGCCGCGCTGAACTGGTACCGCGCGATGCGCTTCAGCGGCGGCCGGATCGGCCCCGTGGCGGTGCCCACGCTGTACGTGTGGGGCACCGAGGACGTGGCGGTCGGCTCGACCGCCGCGCTGGCCACCGCCGACCACGTCACCGGCCCGTACCGGTTCGAGATGCTCGAGGACGTCTCGCACTGGATCCCCGAAGAGGTGCCGGAGACCTTCACCCGCCTGCTGCTCCAGCACCTCCTGGCCCACCAGGACTGACGGAGGGCCAGGTCGCCGCCGTTGCGGCACCGCTCCGCCCTGCGCGGGTCGCGGGTGGGGTCCCCAAGCTCCGGCAAACCTGGAATCTTCCCAGCGGTTGGGGCACCCAAGTTCGTGCTGCGTCCGCACGAACTCGACGCGGACCACCGACATGTCCTCTTCGGACCGGATCGGGGCCAGCGGTGGCGGCGGTGGTGCGGTGCCGAACATCCGGCCAGCAGGCGTCCCCAGTTCGACACGCGGACCACGCCACCCCTCGTTCGGATCTTCCGGTTCATCACCGTACCGACCCTTGCCCGCGCATCGGGTGGCGGCGAGCATGGCTGACGAGACCCGCCCACCTGGGCGGCGTTGAGGCGACAGGAGTGGCACGTGAAGGGTTCCGAAAGCCTGCTGGCCACGGCGAAGACCGCCGGTGTCCAGGTCTGCTTCGCCAATCCCGGCACCACCGAGATCCCGCTGGTCGAGGCGTTCGACCAGGTCGACGGCGTACGGGCCGTCCTGGCGCTGTCCGAGGGCGTGGTGACCGGCGCCGCCGACGGCCACGCGCGGATGACCGGGGTGCCCGCGATGACCCTGCTGCACCTTGGTCCCGGCCTGGCCAACGGGCTGGCGAACCTGCACAACGCGCGCCGCGCCCGCACCCCGGTGCTCAACGTCATCGGCGAGCACGCCACCTGGCACCAGCCCGCGGACGCGCCGCTGGCCAGCGACATCGAGTTGCTGGCCCGGCCGGTGTCGGGCTGGGTGGGGCGCACCAGCTCCGCGGCGGCGGCCGCGACGGAGTTCGTCGAGGCGCACCAGGCCGCGCTGCGGCACCGGCTGCCCGCCACGCTGATCGCCGCGGCGGACCACATGTGGAGCCAGGGCGGCGAGCCCGCCGACGTCCCGGCCGCGCCGGCCCGGCCCGCCGTGGCCGACCAGCGGATCGCCGAGATCGCGAAGCTGCTCAATGCCGGGCGCGGTCGGTCCGCGCTGCTGCTGGGCGGGCACACCCTCACCGCCGACGGCATCCGCACCGCCGCGCGCATCGCGGCCCGCGTCGGCGGGGAGGTGTTCGTGGAGCGCTCGCCGGCCCGCATCGAGCGGGGGCCGGGCGTGCCGCCGGTGCGGTCGGTGCCGTACTTCCCGGAAGACGTGATGCGGGTCTTCGACGGGTTCTCGCACCTGGTGCTTATCGGGGCCCGCACCCCGGTGGCGTTCTTCGGGTACCGCGGCATGCCGAGCTACCCGCTGCCGAACCGGCTCGAGGTGCACGAGCTCGCTGACGCCAACCAGGACGCGGTCGAGGCCCTGCGCACGCTGGCGGAGGTGACCGGCAGCGCGGCGGTCGAGCTGCCGCGCGCGGAGCGCCCGCAGGGGCCGACGCCAAAGGGACCGCTGAGCGCGGCGAGCATCGCGGCGGCGATCGTGCTCACCCAGCCGGATCAGGCGATCGTGGTGAACGAGGGGGTGTCGTCGGGGGCTGCGTACCCGGCGATCGCGGCTGCGGCGCCGCCGCACTGCGAGCTGACCAACACCGGTGGGGCGATCGGCATGGGGATGCCGGTGGCGACCGGCGCGGCGGTCGCCTGCCCGGACCGCCCCGTGATCAACCTCCAGGCGGACGGCAGCGCGGCCTACACGGTGCAGGCGCTGTGGACGCAGGCCCGCGAGGGCCTCGACGTCACGACGGTGATCTGCGCGAACTCCCGCTACCAGATCCTGGAGGCGGAGCTGCGGCGGGCCGGCATCGAGCAGCCGGGCGAGGCGGCGGCGAACCTGACCAGCCTCGGATCGCCCACTGTGGACTGGACGGCGGTGGCGCGCGGCTTCGGCGTCCCCGCAAACCGGGTCACGACGGGCGAGGAACTCGTCGAAGCCCTCCGCCGGGCCCACGCCGAACCAGGCCCCCACCTGATCGAAGCAATCCTTGGAACCCCGACCAAGCAACGGGTGAAGGGCGCCCTTGAGCCGAACTGAACTGGTCGCCAATGACCGGAACCGAATTCCTCAGTCCAACCACCGGGCACCGGTTCATATCAGGATCTCGTGTTGCAACTCAACTGATCGGCGTCCACCAGGTCCGGCCGACTGCCGCGAGTCCCTTCGGCTCCCCTGACCGAAGGGACTCGCGGACCCCCAGCATCAGCCGGCCGCCGGCAGGCGGTCGTCTTCGAGGAGGTTGTGGCGCATCGCGAACGACGCCGCCTCCAGGCGAGAGTGGACGCCCAGCTTCGTCAGCACCGACTGCACGTGCGTGCGCACCGTCGTCGGGGCCACCCCCAGCTGCTTGGCCATCGCCATCGTGTGCGAGCCCTCGACCAGCATCCGCAGGCACTGCCATTCCCGGGCCGTCAAATGCGAGGCCAGCCGCCGGGCGTCGGTCGTGCCCGCCAGCCGCGGGGCGCGGGAGGCCGCCAGCTCGACGACCACCTCCCCGTCCATCACCCCGCGGATCGCACCGGCCAGCACCGCCAGCCCGCACATCTTGTTCACGTAGCCGACCGCTCCCCGGCCCAGCGCGTCGCGCATGCCCCGCACGTCGCCGTCCGCGGTGAGCACCACCACCCTGGTGTGGCCACCGGCATCGAGCACCGCGGCGATCACGTCCAGCCCGTCGCCGTCGGCGAAGTAGCGGTCCAGCAGGCACACGTCCGGCTGGTGCCGCCGGACCGCCGCGACAACCCCCGCGGTGTCGTGGGCGGTGCCGAGGATGCGGCAACCGTGCTGCGGCAGGGTCGCCACGAGCGCGTCGACGAAGATCGCGTGATCGTCGCCCAGTACCAGATCCACCATGTCCTTCTCAGTCCCCCCTGTTGCCCCGGCTGCGGCTCTCACACCACGCAGCTCGCTGGGAACGCCAGCTGCACGCGGGTGCCCCGCCGCGGGGGCGGATCGATGCGCAGGTCAGCGCCGCAGCGCTGCGCCAGGGCCATGACAATGCCCAGCCCCAGCGATGACGAGCCGGGGGGCGCGTTGCCGAAACCGGGCCCGTCGTCGGTGATCTCGACGCTCACCCCGCCCGCGCCGGCGCGGTCCGCGGCCACCTCGACGCGGCCACCGCGCCCGGCGGCGCGGACGGCGTTGTCCAGCAGGTTGGACACCATCCGCCACAGCAGCGTCTGGTCGGTGCGCAGGGTGATCGCCGGACCGGGGGCCAGCGAGACGTCAGCCGGACCGGCCAGCGACTTGACCGCGACCAGCTGGGTCAGCAGGCCGCGCAGCGCGAACACCTCCTCGACGGGCTGCTCGACCCGCAGGTCCACCAGTCCCAGCAGCCGGTCCAGCTCCAGTTCCATCAGCCGCAACCGGTGCAACGCGTCACCCGCCAGGGACGCCTCGGCGCGCAGCCCGTCCGCGAGGTAGGACAGCGTCGCGAGACCGTGCCCGAGATCGTGCAACAGGCTGCGCAACTCCGCTCCACCTCGCGGGCCGTCCCCCAGCTCCCGCGCCGAATCGGTCATCGTGTGCACAGCTACTCCTCTCCCCGCGGCAGTCTGTGCTACCCGGCAAATCGGAACCCGTGCGCGCCGTGTTGCAACCACCGCGCGGAGCGTGCCCCCACTACTGCACGTGCAGGGGTCACCGCGCTGTCGTGCGGCGTGGACTCCTCTTTCTGCGGTAACCCGCTACCCCGGGTCACCGATCGCGATACGCGCGGTGGAGGGCCTCGCCGAGCGCGGCGGCGTTGTGGCGGCCGTTCACGCGGGTGCGGGCGGCCGCGGCGAGCCGGGCCGCCAGCTCGGGTGAATCCAGCAGGTGCGCCAGCGCGGTGGCCAGCGACCGCGGGCTGCCCGGGGGCACCAGCAGGCCGGTCACACCCGGCACCACCACGTCGCCGACCGCGTTGACCGCGGTCGCCACCACCGGCACGCCGCACACCATCGCCTCCACCACGGCCAGCGGCAGCCCCTCGTACCGGCTGGGCAGCGCGAACACGTCGAAGGCGGGCAGCAGGTCGGCGACGTCGTCGCGCTGGCCGACCAGCCGCACCCGGGTGCCGGTGGCGGCCGCGTGCTCGTGCACCCGTTCGGTGAGCTCCCCGCCACCGACCCACACCCCAACCACATCGGGCCGGTCGAGCAGGCGCAGCGCGGTGACGAAGTCCTCGGGCGCCTTCTGGTAGGTCAACCGCCCGACCGCGCCGACCACCACGTCCCGCGGACCGAGGCCGAGTTCGCGCCGGGCCCGCTGCCGCGACTGCTCGCTGCGGATGGGCACGTCGTGGTCGACGGCGACGTCGATGGTGCGGATCCGCTCGGGCGCGACCAGACCGCGCCGCAGCGCCTCGACGGCGACCCCACTGCCCACGCACAGCGCCACGTCGGTCAGCCGCCCGAGGGCGCGTTCGATCTCGACGTAGGCCCGGTGCCGGGGCGGGCGCTGGAACCCATGAAACGGGAAGCCGTGGTAGGTGTGCACGATCCGGCTGACCCCGGCCCGCCGCGCCGCGATCCGCCCGACCGCGCCTGCCTTCGCGCAGTGCGTGTGCACGACGTCGAACCGGCGCTGCCGCAGCAGCGCGGTCACCCGATGCAGGGCGAGCAGGTCGTGGGCTGGTGCGATGGGCGCGCGCAGCGCCGGTTCGACGATCGTCTCCAGCCCGGCGGCGCGGGCCTCGGGCAGCAACCTGCCCGAGCCGGTGATCAGTGTGACCCGGTGCTCGGCGGGGTCCAGCGCCGTCGCGCCGCGCAGCGCCATGACCCCGGCACCGCCGTCCAGGCGGGTGATCACGGTGGCGACCCGCAGCGGTCCGCTGCTCACCGCTCGCCGTCCGGTCCGGTGTCCGCGTCGACGCGCAGGCCGGCGGCGCAGGCGACGCTCACCGCCTCCAGCTGGCTGTGTACCCCGAGCTTCGCCAGGATGCTGCGGGTGTGCGTGCGGACGGTCTCGGTGGAGATCAGCAGTTCCTGGGCGATCTGCGCGCCGCGCTTGCCCGCGACCATGCCGCGCAGCACGTCCCGCTCTCGGTCGCTGAGCACGTCCAGCGGCCCGTTGCGTGCGGCCGCCCGCGCGCTGTCCTCGCGCAGCTCCCGCAGCACCTCGCCCAGCAGGTCGGGCGGGAACCAGCTGTGCCCGCGGGGTACCCCGCGCACGACCTCGGTGAGGGCCTCGATGCTGTGCTCCTTGGGCACCCACGCCACCGCGCCCTCCCGTGCCGCGTCGACGGCCTGCCGCGGGCCGCGGACCCCGGTGAGCACGACGATCCCGGCAGCCGGGCGGGCTTCCCGCAGGCGCCGCACCAAGCGGCCGGTGTCCGCGCCCGCCGGTTCCACGTCGAGCGTGATCACGTCCGGCCGCGACCGCCGCACCACGTCGGGCAGCTTCGGGTCGCTGGTCGCGCAGTGCCCCACGACCCACAGATCGGGCACCCCGGCCAGCCGCGCGCTCAGCGCCTCGGCCAGCATGAGGTGGTCGTCCACCATCAACACCCGCACCACGTCCACGGCCCCAGAATGACCGCGTCCGCGCCGGCGGTCCTCCCCCAAGTGAAGGAGAACCACACTTCCGCGCTCGTCGGACATGGCTCACCTCGTCGGCGTGCCGCTCGGGTCGATCACCCGCCGGCCCGGGCTGCGCCACCGCCCGGAGGACCGCGAGAACCAGGCCCCCGGGAGCGCGTACAGCGCGATGGCCGCGTCCACCACGCGCAGCAGCAGGAAGAAGCAGCCGAACAGCAGAAACCGTGGCTGCCGCTGGAGCACGGCGACCACGCAGGTCAGCAGCATGTCCGGGAGCACGACGCCGTACAGCAGCGTGGGCAGCGTGGCGAACCCGGCGACGAAGGCGTGCACGTCGTGGAACACCGGCAGCGCCAGCGCCCCGGCGAACAGCTCCGGCACCAGCAGCACCAGCGCCACGAACGGCAGCAGCACCAGCATCATGCTGCTGGCCAGCATCTCCACCAGCAGCAGCGCCAGCATCACCGTGAACAGGTTCGCCCGCGGCGGGTGTAGCCGGACCGTCTGCCACAGGCCCAGTGACCAGCGCTTGCACTGCTTGACGTAGTCCCGGAAGGTGCCGGGGTCCTGGGTGGCGGCCACCGCGGACGGCGTGAACCCGACCTTGCCCAGCCGCTTCTGGTAGACCTCGAAGGTCATGTTGAAGTCCTCGATGACCAGCCCCGGCGGGTTGACCTCGATGTGGGGCAGCACGTCGGTGCGGTACATGCTGGCGAAGCCCGGCACGATGTGGGTGGCGTTGGCCCGCCGCCAGGTCTGGCCGAACTTCAGCAGGTACTGGGTCATCGTGTAGATCCGCTGCCGGTGGAAGGCCACCAGCGTGCCCACCGCGCCCAGGCCGCGGCCGCGCCATGTGGTCCGCACGCACCCGGCGACCGCGACCACCTGCGGATCGGCGAACAGCGGCAGCGCCGCCCGGAAGTAGCCGGGGTCCACGTGCGTGTCGGCGTCCAGCAGCATCACCACGCGGTACCGCCCGACGATGCCGAACCGGCGGATCGCCTCCTGCAGCGCGCCCGCCTTGCCGACGTTGCGGGACGTGCTGATCACGTTCACCCCGCAGCCGCGGGCGAGTTCCACCGTGCGGTCGGTGGACCCGTCGGAGACCACGTGCACGTTCTCCGGCGGCACCAGGCGGGTGATCGCCTGGATGCTGTCGACGATGACCAGTTCCTCGTTGTGCGCGGGCATCAGCACGGCCACGTCCTCGATGCCGACCGGCCGACCGCTGCGTTGCCGGTAGCGGTGCCGACCGACCACGACGCCGGAGCCGGACACCGAGCGGCCGGCCCGGCGCGGCCACCACTTCTGCGCCGAGGAGTCCAGCAGCCGCAGCAGACCGACCAGGCCCCACAACGTGAAATTGGTGCCGAACACCGCGATGGCCAGCACCCACCAAGGAATCATCCCGTCCTCCCGGGAGAACAGCGCGGCTCGGCGCGCGCCTGACGGAACCCCCGCGGGACCGCCGATGCGACCGACGTCGACTTCCGATCACCGGTTGTCACCCGGCCAGGCGGTGACCGCGCGCGGTCACCGCCTGGCCGGGAAGCTGTTGCCCAGTTCCTTCCAGGTGTCGGTGTCCTCGTAGCCGTACATCCACAGGTAGACGCCGCGGATGCCGGAGCCGCGCGCGACCTCGAACTTGGCCTTGGCGCTCGCGGCGTTTTCGAACCACACCTCGTGCTCGCGGCCGTCGGCGTCGGTGTAGCGGAACCACGGGGACTGGCTGGCCGTGTCGTAGTTCGGCCGCACCCGGTGCTCGGTGGCCAGGCGGAACGCCTGCAACCAGGTCACCGAGGTGCCGTGGCCGTCGACCCAGTCGTAGCCGTACAGCGGCACGCCCAGCACGATCCGCTCCGGCGGGATCTGGGTCCGGGTGTAGTCGACCACCTCCCGGATCCAGATGATCGGCGCGATCGACCCGGGCGGCGAGGTGCTCCAGTGGAAGTCGTAACCCATCAGCCGCACCTCGTCGGCGGCGCGGCCGATGGCCGCGTAGTCCTGGGCCACGTTGCGCTCGTCGTAGCCGCGGTCGGTGGTCTTGGCGAACACCGCCACCGACAGGGTCTTGCCCTCCGCGTCGAGCTCGCGGCCGAGTTCGGTGACGAAGTCGGTGAACACCTGCCGGTCGCCGGCGCGCAGGTTCTCGTAGTCGATGTCGATGCCCGCGTAGTTCTCGCGCTTGACCAGTTCCACGATCTCGGCGACGTGGGCCCGTCGCTTCACCGGGTCGTGCAGCACCGTGGCGACCGGTTCGTAGGCCCACAACCCGTTGGTGATGTTGGCCAGCGACGGCACGATCGGGATGTTGGCGCGACGCAACCGCTCGATGTGGTCGGCGACCTGCGCTGTCTGCTCGCGCGGGTACTGGGTGGTCAGGCTGCCGTCGGGCGCCAGCCCGTACATCCACGGCGAGACCTCGTTGACCAGGTGCTGGTGCTGCACGACCATGTCGGTGCCCTTGTCGGAGTTCCAGAACGGCAGCGAGGCGACCACGAGCGGGGCGGGCTGCGCCGGGCCGGGGGGCCGCGGTGTCATGACGACCACCACGAGCACCACCGACAGCGCGATGAGCGCCAGGAACCACAGCGATCCGCCGATCCGCCGCGCGGTCCGGAGGCGGTGCGCCGCACCGGGACCGCGCGCGGCGGACCGGCGCGACCGCGCCTGCTCTGTCGTCGGCATGTCCCATCCCGCCTCACGCCGTGACTGCCTGCCCCGCCCGCACCTGCTCGTCGACCACCGAGCGGATGATGTCGTCCAGCGAGTGCTGCGGCTGGAACCCGATCAGCTCGCGGGCCCGGGAGCAGTCCGGCACGCGTCGCTGCATGTCCTCGTAGCCGGGCCCGTACGCCTCCTCGTAGGGCACCCGGATGGTGGTGCTCGACGACCCGGTGGTGGCGATGATCCGCTCGGCGAGTTGCTCGATGGACACCTGCTCGGTGCTGCCGAGGTTGACCGCCATGCCCTGCGCCCGGTCCAGCTCCACCAGCCGCACCAGGGCCGGGACCACGTCGGCGACGTGGCAGAAGCAGCGGATCTGCTTGCCGGTGCCGAAGATGGTCAGCGGTCGGCCCTGCAGCGCCTGCCCCACCAGCCGCGGGATGACCATCCCGTAGCGGCCGCTCTGCCGGGGCCCGACGGTGTTGAACAGCCGCACGATCACCGCCCGCAGCCCCAGCTCATGCACGTAGCAGCAGGTCAGGCTCTCGTCGAGCGCCTTGGCCTCGGCATAGGTCCAGCGTGACTTCAGCGTCGAACCGAGGATCCGGTCGTCGCCCTCGCACAACCCCACCTTGGTGTTCTTGCCGTAGACCTCGCTGGTGGAGGCGACCAGCACCCGGGCGCCGTGCCGCAGCGCGGCGTCCAGCACGTTCTCGGTGCCGTGGACGTTGGTCAGCAGGCCCTGCAGGGTGCGTTCCTGGATGACGAACGCGCCCACCGCGGCGGCCAGGTGGAACACCACCTCGGCGCCGGAGACCACGTCATCCACCAGGGAGCCGTCCAGGACCGTGCCGGGCACCAGCCGCAGGTTCGGGTGGGTTGGCAGGTTGTCCATCCGGCCGGTGCTGAGGTCGTCGAGGCCGACGACCTCGTGGCCGTCGGCGAGCAGGTACTCCACAAGGTGGCTTCCGATGAAACCGGCTGCGCCGGTGACCAGAACCCGCATCACGGCCTCCCCACCAGCTGCTCGCCGCCGCGACGCTGCAGAATTCGGCCGTACAGGTCGTCGATGCGGCGGGTGACCGCCTCGATGCCGTAGGCGTGGCGGATCGCGGGCTCGTCGGCGCGCGGCCGGGCGGCCAGGATCTCCGCGGCGAGTTCGGCGCGCATGCCCTCGACGTCGCCGGGCACCTGGCGCGCCCGGTCGGTGTCGATGCCGACCAGCGCGGGGCAGGTGGTGTAGAGCACCGGCAGGCCGTTGGCCATGGCCTCCAGCACCGACAGGCCGAAGGTCTCCTGCTCGGAGGAGGCCACGAACAAATCCAGGGCGGAGAGCATGGCAGCCACGTCGTGGCGCTGCCCGGCGAAGATCACGTGCTCAGCGACGCCGTGCTCGCGGGCCACCCCCTCCAGCCGGGCCCGGTCCGGGCCGTCGCCGACGATGAGCAGCTTGTTCTGCTGGCCCAGCAGCGGCGCCATCGCCTCGATGACCAGGTGGAAGCGCTTGTTCGGGTCCAGGCGACCGAGCACCCCGACGACGTGGGCGTCCGCGCCGATGCCGTGCTCGCGGCGCACCCGGGCGCGGTCGTCCGGGTCGAACTCAACGCGGGTGAAGTCGACGCCGTTGGGAATGACAATGATCTTGCGGGCCGGCATGCCCCACATGCGTAGCCGCTGCGCCACCGTCTCCGACACCGCGATCGTGGCGTCCGAGCACAGGTCGGTGCCCAGGTAGAGGGCGCGCACCCCGAGCGTCATGCGGCGGCGCTCCAGGTGGGTCTCACCGATGGAGTGCTCGGTGGACACGACCACCTTGGTGCCCGCCATCCGCGCCGCCAGCCGCCCGTACACGCAGGCCCGGTACAGGTGGGTGTGCACCACGTCGTAGCGACCCCGGCGGATCAGGTCGCGCAGCCGCAGCACGGCACTGACCTGGGTGTTGCGGGTCATGCCGAGGTCGCGCACCCGCACCCCGTCGTCGGTGAGCATCCGGGCCACGTCGCCCGGGTTGTACATCGCGACCACGTCGGCGTCGTGGCGGGTGTGCTGCAGCACCGACCGCAGCTGCAGCTCGGCCCCGCCGACGCCGAGGCCGGTGATCACGTGCAGAACCTTCATCATCATCCCCCAACGGAGTTCTCGCGGACTGGCTCTGGAACGAGCCGGGAAGGTGCGGGCCGACGGTGCCGGTCGCCAGGTGCGCGGAGCACGGCGCGCGCCGCGGCACCGAGCACGATCGCGGCCGTGCGGGCCACGATCACCGCGTCCCACCACGGCGTCCAGTTCTCGATGTACTGGTTGTCGAAGCGGGCCCGGTCCGGGATCGAGGTGTCGCCGTGCAGCCCCTGCACCTGCGCCCACCCGGTCATGCCGCCCGGCATCCGGTGCCGGTCGGCGTAGCGCGGTATCTCGTGGCCGAAGCGCACCGCGTAGTACGGCCGCTCCGGGCGCGGCCCCACCAGCGACATCTCCCCGCGCAGCACGTTGACCAGCTGCGGGAGTTCGTCGAGGTGGGTGGTACGCAGCCAGCGGCCCAGCGCGCTGCACTGGTCGGGGGTGACGGCCCAGGGCTGGCCGTGCTCGCCGCGGACGGTACGCAGTTTGAGGACTTCGCTGTGGCGCCCGCGTCCGGTCACCCGAACCTGCCGGAACAGCGCACCGCCCCGGTTGGCGACGGCCACGGCCGCCGCCAGCACCACCAGCAGCGGGCCGAGCGCGAGCAGCAGCAGCGAGCCGAGGACGAGGTCGAAGGCGCGCTTGGCGGCCGCGCCGGCCCTGCTGTGCCCGAAGCGCCGCAACGGGATCAGCGGAACACCCCAGATCTCGTCGAGGCTGCCGCGCGGCAGCGCCATGCCGAGTTCGTGCAGCCGCGGCACCAGGCACACGTCCGCCTTCAGCGGTCGGCTGTGCCGCAGCGCGGTCACGAGTTCGGCGTCCCCGGCCTCGCCGGGGCAGACCAGCACCCGCGTGATGCCGTGCGCGGCAACGACGTCGGCGAGGTCGGCGGGTGCGCCGAGCAGCGGTGCCGCCGAACTCGGCCGGTCGTCGAGGAAACCCCGCGGTCGCAGGCCGAATTCCGGGTGTTCGGCCAGCATTGCGGCGATCTCCGCCGCGAGCGGGCCGGACCCGACCAGCAGCGTCGGTTCGACCAGCGCACCTCGCCGGTACGCCGCGCGCAGCGCCGCGTAGAGGGCGCCGCGGGCGAGCAGGAGACCACCGAACCCCGCGCTGACCAGCACCAGCAGCGCCGTGCCGGGCAGCCATGGCGTGAGCGCCGCGGCGGGCACCCCGGCCGCCACCGCCAGCTGCGGCAGCTGGTCGCCGACCCGCAGGCAGATTCGCAGCCGGTGCTGGCCCTGCGCGGCGAGCACCGCGAGGGCCGCCACCGCGTAACCCGCGCCGAGCAGCCAGGTGGTGCCCGTGACCGAAATCAGCACCACCAGCACCACCAGGTCGGCCACCGGCAGCAGCCAGGCCCCGGCCTGCCGCCGGACGCGCACCCCGGCTCGCCTGCTCGCCGCGAGCGGCCAGGGCGGCGCCACGGCGGGGTCGGACACGCTCATCCGCCGACACCTCCGACAGCGACGGGTCTCGCTGCGGTGGCGGCGAGGCGTCTGGTCATCTTGCGCACCGCGTAGTCGGCACCGTAGACGAACCGCATGACCGGCCCGTGGCTCGGCGCCACCAGCGGCCCGGCGAAGTACAGCCCGGGTACCGAGGACTCGAAGTGACGGCCGACCCGCGGCGTCCCGGCGATGGTGCGGATCTGCGACCGCAGCCCGTCGGAGAGCATCGGCAGCCGGCTGAGGTGCGGCGGGTAACCGGTGGCCGCGATGACGTGGTCGGCGGTGAACTCCCGGACCTCGCCGCCGCCGGTGCGCACCCCCAGGCGCACCTGCTGGTCGGTGGGTTTCACCCAGTCCAGGCGGTGCGCGACGTGCACCGGCAGGCGGCCCTCGACGCGGCTGCGCAGCCACCACGCCCCGGCCGGGCCCAGCGCGGTCCGCGCCCGGTGGATGCGGATCGGCCGCGGCAGGTGCCTGAACAGCCCGGGGTGTTCGGAGTAGAACCACGTCGACAGGCCCGAGCCGAGGCCCGCCTCCGGCTCCCGCATCCGCTTCCACAGTGGACGGTCAGGGAGCAGTGGGCGACCGTTCCACACCACCTCGGGCGTGCGGGCGACCAACCGGGCCCGGGCGCCGTGCTCGTGCAGCAGCGCGGCGGTTTCCAGCGCCGACTGCCCGGCGCCCACGACCACGACCTCCTGGCCGTCGAAATCGCTGAGGTCGTCGTGGTCCGCGGAGTGCGTGCACAGTTCGCGCGGCAGGTCGGCGAGCAGGCCGGGGATGCGGGCGAAGTGCTCGACGCCCACGGCGACCACGACCCGGTTGGTGTGCACCGGCTCCCCGTTGGACAGCGTCAGCACGAAGTGCCCGGACCGCCGCTCCACGTCGGTGACCAGCTGCTCCTCGACCTCCAGGCCGCGGCCCTGCTGGAACCACTCGCCGTACTCGACGAAGGTCTCCAGCGACACCGGCACCCCGTAGTCGGCGTACTCGCGCCCGGTCTCCAGGCAGAAGTTGCGCAACGTGTGCGTGCCGTCCGGGTCGGACAGGTTGGAGGCGAAGCCCTGCGACTTCAGGTACATGCCGCGCGGCATGTGCCGGCGCCACAGGTTCATCGGCATCCCGAACTGCCGGTAGGACACGCCCGCACGGCGCAGGTGCGCCGCCAGCGACAGCCCGTAGGGCCCGGCACCGATGATGGCCACGTCAACGACATCGGTCATCAGAACTCCTCAGTGTCTTCGCGGGACACGTGCCTTCGCGGGACACGGCCCCGGGTCGGTCGGCTGAGCACCCGCACGGACCGGCGCTGCGCCCGGCACCACCCCGCGACTCCCTGAAGTCGGTGCTTTTCCTGGGAACCGCGTGGTGTGACCGGTCCCGGGCGCAACGCGATCACCCCCGCGCCCCCTGACCGCGGGGGAGAACCACCGCTCATACACCCCCCTGGAAGAGCCGCTCCAGTCGGCCGGACGCCCCGTTCCACACCCCGGCGCGTCCCGGGAGGTACTCGGGTGCAGCCAGGTCGGGATGGCGGGTGCGGCGGCGCCACGGCCGGGTCACCGCACGGCACACCATCCACAGCCACATCAGCGCGAACGGCAGCAGGTCGTCGCGGGCGAACCACGCGGTCTCGTCCGCGCCCCGCACCGACCGCCACCACGAGCGCCACCCGAGGTCGCCGTCCCGCCAGTACCGCACCGCGGCGATCGGGTCGTAGTTCTCCACCAGGAACCGCCGCCCCACCGGCTGCTCGCCCGCCTCGACCCGCTGGCCGGTCAGGTCCAGATAGGACGCGAGGGCGACGTCCACGCCCGCGCTGTCCTGGAACAGCCGGAACTGGGCACCCAGCCTCGGATTGAAGTCCAGCAGCTTGTAACGCCCGTCCCGATCGTCCCAGCGGAAGTCCAGGTCCACGATGCCGCGGAAGGACAGCCGCGCCAGCAGCGCCGTCGCCTCCCGCCGCACCTCCTCGTTCTCCGCGCAGCGGCCGAAGCTGGTCAGCCCCACGTGCGCCGGGTAGGAGCGCTCCTTGACACCGGTGAACGCCGGGCGGCACACCGACTCACCGTCGCAGTAGCCGTGGAAGAACCAGTCGTACTCCTCACCCCCGGGGATGTACTCCTGGAGCATCAGCTCGCCCGCGCCGTCCTCCACGCACCGGCGGCCCAGCTCGGCCAGCTCGTCGACGTCGTCGACGATCGACGTGCTGCGCACGCCGCCGGGCCGGGCCCGCCACGGCGCGGCGAGCTTGGCCACCAGCGGGAAGCCCACCCGTCCGGCGAACTCCAGCGCCTCCCCCCAGGTGCGCACCAATGCCGCTTCCGGGCACGGCACGCCCAGTCGGCGGCACACCTGGTACATCGAGTACTTCCCGGCCAGCTGCCGCGGCAGTTCCGCCGGCGGCTGGGCGAACCGGAACCACGGTCGCAGCGGGTCACCGTGCTCGGCGAGGAAGATCGCCGCGGCGTCGTCGGTGGGGATCAGCACCGCCGGGCGGCGCAGCCGCTGGGCCACCTCGGCCAGCCCGTACTGGATGGCCTCGACGTCCTCCGGGTCCGGGCTCCACAGCCAGCGCCCGCGCACGTAGCGGGAGTGCGCCGCCGGGGCGAGCGTGTCCTCGTGCACCGCGAACACCGGCACGCCGCGGCGGCCGAGGCTGCGGATCACCCCGAGTCCCCCGTGGTGCAGGACGTTCGGGTCGAGCTTGAACACCACCGCGGGGGTGGACGTGTCAAACGGCTCCATTACCTGCCCCTTCACAGCACGCGCCGGTGCGGCACCGAGTCGAACAGGTAGGTCGCGTCCAGCACCCGTGGGCAGTCCCGCGCCCAGCTGTAGTCCATGCCCGGGTGCACGGTGTGGATCACCACGAGGTCCCAGTCGCGGCCGCGGGGCGCGGGTTCGCCGACCATTTGGGTGCCGTCGGGCAGCGAGATCTCCGGCAGCAGCGGGTCGTGGTGGTGCACGTCCACGCCCAGTCGCCGCAGGCCCGCCAGGATCGGCAGCGCCGGGGACTCCCGCAGGTCACGCACCCCGGCCTTGTAGCTGACCCCGGCGACCATGACGCGGGCCCCGGAGTGGTCGATGCCCGCCTCGGCGAGCATCTCGACCACCCGCTGCACGACCCGGCCCGGCCGCTGGTCGATCGAGCGCATCGCCTGCTCGATCAGCGGCACCGACAGCCCCTCGCGCCCGAGCTGCCACAGCAGGTAGTGCGGGTCGCACGGGATGCAGTGCCCGCCCACGCCGGGGCCGGGGAAGCTGCCGAGGAACCCGTAGGGCTTGGTCCCGGCGGCGATGGTCACCTCGATCGGGTCCAGGCCCAGCACCGCGCAGGAGTCGGCGATCTCGTTGGCCAGCGCCAGGTTCACGGCGCGGAAGATGTTCTCGTAGAGCTTGGTCAGCTCCGCCGCCTCCGGGGAGCTGACCAGATACACCGAGTTCGTCATCCGGGAGACGACCTCGGCGGCCCGCTGCGCGCACGCCTGCGTGGCGCCGCCGACCACGCGCGGGGTCTCGCGCTGCACGTGGTCGGTGTTGCCCGGGTCGATGCGCTCGGGGCTGAAGGCCACGTGCACGTCGGTGCCCACCCGCAGGCCCCGTTCCGCGAGCGGCTCCACCAGCAGCTGCCGGGTGGTGCCGACGAACGTCGTCGAGGTCAGCACGACGACCTGGCCGCGGCGGGCGAACGACACCACCGTCTCGCACGCCGACCGCAGCGCGGCCAGGTCGGGCCGGTGGTGCTCGTCGACGGGCGTGGGCACGCACACGATCACCACGTCGGCCGCGGCCAGCACCGACGGGTCGCAGGACAGCTGTAGGGAACCGGACGCCAGCGCCCTGGCGAGCACGCGGCGCTCGGCCTCGGGCAGGTCCACCTCGCCGGTCTTGATCGCCCGCAGCCGCTCCTCGCTGATGTCGAAGCCGGTGACCTGCGCGGTCGAGGACTGCAGGGCGCAGGCGGTGGGCAGGCCCACGTAGCCCAGCCCGACCACGACCACCGACTCGGTGCGCTTCGGGGCGCTCGCGCGGAACGCGGTGAGCCGGTCGGCCAGCAGCCGTTCCCGGCCGTTGACCGCCAACGACAGCGGATGATCGGTCACAATTCCTCCCCCGGTTCGCCGTGCTTGTGGTGAAACCGTGACATCCGAGCGCCGCTCGCATCTCCCACAGCGGGGGGAGCGCGGTTACCGAAACTTGAGGATCCTCAACGCTGTTGGGTGAACCGGTGGCGCATCCTCTTGGCCAGCAACCGCAGCGGGCCGTCGTGGTCGCCGACGTAGGTGCGGGGCAGCGCGTGCCGACCGGACACCTCGGAACGCCAGATGGCGCAGCCGTAGTCGTACCCGGCGGCCGCAACGAGGTTCACCACGCGCGGGTCGACGTCGCCGTACGGGTAGCAGAAGCCGTCGACGTCCTGGCCGGAGACCTCGCGCAGCAGCACGCGGCTCTCGGCCACCTCCGCCAGCAGCTCCGCATCGTCCACAAGGGACAGTTTGCGATGCAGCAGCCCGTGTGACCCGATCTCCATCCCGGCCTCGGCGCACCAGCGGACCTCGTCGGCGCTCATCAGCTGCTTGCGCGGACCGTCGGCGTCCCACTCGTTGTGCCCGCCGAGCCGCCCGGCGATCACGAACACCGTGGCGGTGCAGCCGTGCCGCCGCAGCGCGGGGAGCACGTTGTGCGCGAAATCGGCGTAGCCGTCGTCGAAGGTCAATCCGACCAGACCGCGGCCGTCCCCGTCGCGGCGGGCCAGCATGAGCTCGCGCATCGACACCCCGCGCAGCCCGTTGCGCCGCAGCCACCGCAACTGCTGCTCGAAGCGCCGCGGGTCGACGGTCACCAGGTACGGGTCGCGGGTGTGGACCGCGACCGAGTGGTACATCAGCACGTACGGGAACGGGCGCGCGGTGTCCTCCCACGCCCGCCTGCTCACGGTCTGCGTCATGACTTCGCCGCTTTCGTAGGCAGCAGATCACCCACACGGTAAGCACGGGTGCCCCGCCCGGGATCCGACCGCTGCGGTACGCCGCCTACCGCACCGGCACGATCAGCGGCCGACCCACCACCGGGGCACGCCCAACGGTCTCGGCGAGTTGTTCCCGCGTGCAACCCCTTGCAACTGTTGCGATGTCCGCGGTTCCGGCGTGTCATGAGGCGCCGGAAGGCAACGGGGCCTGCGGGAGGGACGATGCGCGCTGCTGTGTACCGGGGACGGGAAGAGCTGGCGATCGAGGACGTGCCGGAGCCGAGCTGTTCGGCCGGGCAGCTCAAGGTGCGGGTGGGACGCAACGGGATCTGCGGCACGGACCTGCACGAGTACTACGCCGGGCCGATCTTCGTCCCCACCGAGCCGCACCCGCTGACCGGGCATCAACTGCCGTTGACACTGGGGCACGAATTCTCCGGCACCGTCGTCGAGGTCGGTGAGGGCGTGCACGACGTCGCGGTCGGTGACCACGTCGCGATCGAGCCCGTCTACCGCTGTGGGAAGTGCCCGCCCTGTCGGCTCGGGCACTACAACATCTGCCAGCAGATCGGGTTCCACGGCCTGATGGCACCCGGCGGCATGGCCGAGTACACCGTGGTGCCCGCGTGGATGGCGCACCGGTTGCCGGAGTCGATCAGCCCCGAGCTCGGGGCGCTCGTCGAGCCGATGGCGGTGGCCTACCACGCAGCGCGTCTCGGTGAGGTGCCACCGGACGGCAGCGCGGTGATCTTCGGGTCCGGGCCGATCGGGATCGGTCTCTGGTTCGCGCTGCGCGGCCTCGGTGTCGAGGCCATCACGGTCGTGGAGCCGTCAGCGACCCGGCGGGAGGCGATCGCCGCCCTCGGGGCGACGGACGTGCTCGATCCGACGCGGACCGACGCGGCGCGCCACGTCATGCAGCGCACCGGCGGGCGCGGCGCGGACGCGGTGTTCGACGCGGCGGGCGTGGAGGCCAGCGTCGCAGCCGGACTGTCGTGCCTGGGAGCGCGCAAACGCCTGGTCGCCGTGGCGATCTACGAGCACCCACTGAAAACCGAACTGACCAAGCTCGTGATGAACGAGTCGATGATTCAGGGCTCGCTCTGCTACACGTCGGACGACTACCGCGCCGTCATCGATCTGATGGCCCGTGGCCACTACGACACCACCGGGTGGGTCACGCACGTGCCGATCGGTCAGGTCGTCGAGGAGGGCTTCGCCGCGCTACGCGCCGGCCGCAAGATGAAGGTCCTGGTAGACCCGTCAGCCTAACCCAGCGCCACCCCAAGTTCCAGCAAACCCGGAAACCCTTCTCGGGGGGGTGGGCCCCCAACTCCGGCGGACAGGCTGGCTCGTGGTGAGGGGCCCTCCACCGGCGTCCCCGGTGGAGGGCCCCTCACTGCACACCGAATGCGGTACGGGGCGCTTGGGTTCAGATGGTCCAGGTGTCGTTGCCGGTGAGGAGCTTCTGCAGATCCGCCGGTTCGGCCTGCCGGGCCTGCTCGACCTGGGCGCGGGCCAGGTCGTCGTAGGTCGGGCGGGCCGCCGCCCGGAAGATGCCCGTCACCGCCGGGTTCAGATCCTGGCCGCCGAGGCGGGACAGCGCGAACGCGTAGGAGGAGTCCTCGCGGGTCACGTCGTGCACCACCACATCCGCGGAGTCCACTTCGGACAGCTTGGCGACGCGCAGGCCGGGGCCGTCGGCGACCACGCCGTAGCGCTCGTCCTCCGGGCCGAACACGATCGGCTCGCCGTGCTTGAGCGGGATGATCCGGCGCTGCTTCTCGTCGTTGTCCTTGAGCACGTCGAACGCGCCGTCGTTGAAGATCGGGCAGTTCTGGTAAATCTCCACCAGCGCGCTACCGCGGTGCTCGGCCGCCGCCCGCAGCGTCTCGGTGACGTTCGCGCGGTCCGAGTCGATCACCCGCGCCACGAACGACGCCTCCGCGCCCAGTGCCAGCGACACCGGGTTGAACGGGTGGTCCAGCGACCCCACCGGGGTCGACTTGGTGATCTTGCCGACCTCGCTGGTCGGCGAGTACTGGCCCTTGGTCAGCCCGTAGATCCGGTTGTTGAACAGCAGGATCTTCAGGTTCACGTTGCGGCGCAGCGCGTGGATGAGGTGGTTGCCGCCGATGGACAGCGCGTCGCCGTCCCCGGTCACCACCCACACCGACAGGTCGGGCCGACTGGTGGCCAGCCCGGTGGCGATCGCCGGGGCGCGGCCGTGGATGGAGTGCATCCCGTAGGTGTTCATGTAGTACGGGAACCGGGACGAGCACCCGATGCCCGAGATGAACACGATGTTCTCCCGCTTCAGCCCCAGCGACGGCAGGAAGCTCTGCACCGCGTTGAGCACGACGTAGTCGCCGCACCCGGGGCACCAGCGGACCTCCTGGTCCGACTTGAAGTCCTTGGCCTTCTGCGGTTCGTCGGCCGTCGGCACGCCGGCCAGCCCGCCCAGGCCCGGGATTCCCAGATCGGTGGTGGTCACGCGGACACCCCCTGCACGACATCGATGAGCACGTTCTGCAGTTCCTCGGCCCGGAACGGGAGCCCGGCGACCTTGGTGTAGGACTGCACGTCGACCAGGTAGCGGGCACGCAGCAGCATCGCCAGCTGACCGAGGTTCATCTCCGGGACGATGACCTTGTCGTAGCGGCGCAGCACGTCGCCCAGGTTGGCCGGCATCGGGTTGAGGTGGCGCAGGTGGGCCTGCGCGATCGACATGCCCCGGCTGCGCACGCGGCGGCAGGCCGCGCCGATCGGCCCGTACGACGAGCCCCAGCCGAGCACCAGCACGCGCGCCCGCCCATCGGGGTCGTCCACCTGGATGTCGGGCACCCGCACGCCGTCGACCTTGGCCTGGCGCAGCCGGACCATCTTGTCGTGGTTGTCCGGGTCGTAGGAGATGTTGCCCTTGCCGTCGGCCTTCTCCAGACCGCCCACCCGGTGCTCCAGGCCGGGCGTGCCCGGGATCGCCCACTCGCGGGCCAGCGTCTCGGGGTCGCGCACGTAGGGCCAGAACTCGCCGGAGCCGTCCGGCGCGTTGGGTTCGGTGGCGAACCGCACGCTCAGGTCGGGCAGCTGGTCGACGTCCGGGATGAGCCACGGCTCGGAGCCGTTGGCGATCGCGCCGTCGGACAGCAGCACCACCGGGGTCCGGTAGGTCAGCGCGATCCGTGCGGCCTCCAGCACGGTGTCGAAGCAGTCCGCGGGCGAGCGGGGCGCGACCACCGGCACCGGTGACTCGCCGTTGCGGCCGTACAGCGCCTGCAGCAGGTCGGCCTGCTCGGTCTTGGTCGGCAGGCCGGTGGACGGGCCGCCGCGCTGGATGTCGCACACCAGCAGCGGCAGCTCCAGGGCCACGGCGAGCCCGATGGTCTCCGACTTCAGCGCCAGGCCCGGGCCGGACGTGGTGGTCACGCCCAGCGCGCCGCCGAAGGACGCGCCCAGGGCCGCGCCGACCCCGGCGATCTCGTCCTCGGCCTGGAAGGTGGTGACGCCGAAGTTCTTGTGCTTGGCCAGTTCGTGCAGCACGTCCGAGGCGGGCGTGATCGGGTAGGTGCCGAGGAACACCGGCAGGCCGCTGCGCTGCCCGGCGGCGACGATGCCGTAGGCGAGGGCGGTGTTGCCGGTGATCTGCCGGTAGGTCCCGGTGGGCAGCTTGGCCGGGGCGACCTCGTAGGTGACCGCGAACGACTCGGTGGTCTCGCCGTAGTTCCAGCCCGCGCGGAAGGCCAGCACGTTCGCCTCGGCGATCTCCGGCTTCCTGGCGAACTTCTCCCGCAGGAACCGCTCGGTGCCCTCGGTGGGCCGGTGGTACATCCACGACAGCAGACCGAGGGCGAACATGTTCTTGCAGCGCTCGGCATCCTTCTTGCCCAGGCCGGTGCCCTCCAGGGCGCCCTGGGTGAGGGTGGCCATCGCCACCTTGTGCACCGAGTAGCGCTCCAGCTCGCCGTTCTCCAGGGGGTTGCTGTCGTACCCGACCTTGGCGAGGTTGCGCTTGGTGAACTCGTCGGTGTTGACGATGAGGATGCCGCCGTGGGGCAGGTCGCCGATGTTGGCCTTCAGCGCCGCCGGGTTCATCGCCACCAGCACGTCGGGACGGTCCCCGGGGGTGAGGATGTCGTAGTCGGCGAAGTGCAGCTGGAAGCTGGACACCCCGGGCAGGGTCCCGGCGGGAGCGCGGATCTCGGCCGGGAAGTTCGGCAACGTGGCCAGGTCGTTACCGAAGGCCGCGGCTTCCGAGGTGAACCGGTCGCCGGTCAGCTGCATCCCGTCACCAGAGTCCCCGGCGAACCGGATCACGACCCGGTTCAGCTTCTGGGCGCCGTTGGCCCGGTGCCCGTTCGTCGTGCCCAATTGACCCGTTCCCTTTCACCTGCAGGCAACGTCCGTCCCCTGGCGAACGATACAGCCCCGGTTCATGTTCCGATCACGCGCGAGGTCCCCCACCCGTCACGTTCCGCACGCTCGCGCACGGCGCCGCCGTTCAGCCCAACGGCCACCGGAACCGACCGGTTCCGCAGCCGGGCGCAGGTGGCGGCCCCTGTATCGAAAATACCCACCGCGGCGGCCTGTCGGCGCCGCGGAGCCGGAACGAACCGCTGTGACCTGCTCCATAGCATTCCGGCCGCGGAATTGTGATCCGCAACACTGATCACGTTTTCCCAGGATGCGGGAGGATTCCCCGGAACGGCCGATCCCTGCGGCCCGCGCCGTCGGCTATATCACGGTGACGCCCACGCCGCCGCTGGACGCCACGCCGTCGCACCCGGACGCCGAACCGGTCCTCGCGTTGATGAGAGCCTCCCGGATCCCGGATCCGGAGCTGGCCTGCCAGGCGCTGATCTCCCCGGTGACCGACCACCGGTTCGACACGGAGTCCTCTGTGGACAGCGGCTGAGCCCCGCCGTCGAGGTGCGGGCGCCCGTGCCGGGTGGTGCGCTGGAAGGCGACCCGCGCAGCGAGGAGTGGAGGTGGCGTGGTGGCCGAGGAAGTCGACGTCGTGGTCATCGGGACCGGGCCGGGTGGCGAGGATGTGGCCACCCGGTTGGCCCGGGCGGGCCTGTCGGTGGTGGCCGTGGAGGCCCGACTGGTCGGCGGTGAGTGCCCGTACTTCGCGTGCATCCCGACCAAGATGATGGTGCGGGCCGCGGACGCGCTCGCCGAGGCGCGCCGGGTGCCGGAACTGGCCGGGGTCGCCACCGTGCGAGCGGACTGGGCCCCGGTGGCCGAGCGGCTGCGCGACGAGGCCACCACCGACTGGAACGACGAGGCCGCGGTACGGCGCCTGGAGCACACCGGCGGCCGGGTGGTGCGCGGCGTCGGTCGGATCAGCGCGCCCGGCGAGGTGACCGTCTCCAGCGACGGCGGCGAGCAGGTCTTCCGCGCCCGCCGCGGCATCGTGCTCAACCCCGGCACCGAACCGGCCGTGCCCCCGGTCGACGGCCTGGCCGGGACGCCGTACTGGACCAACCGCGACGCGGTGCGGGCCACCGCGGTTCCCAAGTCGCTGCTGGTGCTGGGCGCGGGTCCGGTTGGCCTGGAGTTCGCGCAGGTCTTCGCCCGGTTCGGCGCCTCGGTGACGGTGGTGGAGATGCAGTCCCAGCTGCTGCCGGCATCCGAGCCGGAGGCCGCCGAGGTCCTCACCCGGGTGCTGCGGGCCGAAGGCGTGCAGGTGCGCGTGGGCACCGGGCTCACCCGGGTGTCGCACGACCACGAGTTCCGCGCGGAGCTGGGCTCCGGCGAGGTGGTGACCGCCGAGCGCCTGCTCGTCGCCACCGGCCGCCGCACCGACCTGGCCGCGCTCGGCGTCGCCGCCGTGGGCCTCGACGACCGGGCGCGCACCATCCCGGTGGACGGCCAGATGCGGGCCGCCGACGGGGTCTGGGCGATCGGCGACGTCACCGGGCAGGGGGCGTTCACGCACGTCTCGGTGTACCAGGCGCGCATCGCCGCGGACGACATCCTGGGGCAGGGCACGGAGATCGCGGACTACCGGGCGGTTCCGGCGGTGACCTTCACCGATCCCGAGGTCGCCACCGTGGGGTTGACCGAGTCCGCGGCCGAGGAGCAGGGCCTTTCGGTGCGCGCGGCGACCACGGCGATCCCGTCGTCGCCGCGGGGCTGGATCCACAAGGTCGGCAACGACGGGCTCATCAAGGTGGTCGCGGACGCCGACCGCAGCGTGCTGGTCGGGGCCACCGTGGTGGCACCCGGCGGCGGGGAGATCATCGGGGCGCTGGCCGTGGCGGTGCACGCCGAGGTGCCGGTGTCCCGGCTGCGGCAGATGATCTACGCCTACCCCACGTTCCACCGCGCCATCGAAAGCGCCCTCGCTGAACTCGACGACGCGGGGTAGGGGCGGTCCGTCACCGGGTGCCGTCGCCGCGGACCGCGCGGCGGCGGCGCTTGCTGACGTACATGTCGCGGTCGGCGGCGTGCAGGAGCGCGTCCGGCGCGATCGACGGGTCGGAGGTGGTGGTGCAGCCGACGCTGGCGCACAGCCGGATTGTGACGCCGTGCACCACCACGTCGGTGTTGAGGTGGTCCTCGACGCGTCGCCGCAACGCCTCCGCGGCGGCCCGGTCGGGCAGCAGGCTGACCACCACGAACTCGTCGCCGCCGATGCGCGCCACGGTGTCCCCGGCGCGCACCGCCAGTTGCAGTTCCCGGGCGGTGGCGATGAGCAGCTCGTCGCCCGAGGCGTGCCCGTAGCGGTCGTTGACCGGTTTGAGCTGGTCGAGGTCGGCCAGCACCACCGCCAGCACGCCGTTGCCGCGGGCCAGCTGCTGCAGCCCGTGGTCGAGCCGGTCGGCCAGCAGCGCCCGGTTGGCCAGCCCGGTCAGCGGGTCGTGCAGCGCCAGGTGCGCGAGGTGCGCATCGACCAGCCGCTGCTCCCCGATGTCCTCGTACTGGCTGACCACGTACGCCGGCGCGCCGTCGGCGCCGGGCACGGTGGTGGCGCGGATCAGCATCCAGATCGGGTGGCCGTCCTTGTGCCGGTAGCGCTTCTCCACGCTCACGGTGTCGACCTTGCCCTCCACGAGGTCGGTGAGGGCGGCCATGCCCTGCTTCTCGTCCTCCTCGTAGGTGATGTCGGTGAACGACATCGACAGCATCTCGTCGCGCGTGTAGCCGAGCATGCCGCACAGCGTGTCGTTGACGGCCGTCCAGGTGCCCTTGAGGTCCAGCACCGCCATGCCGATCGGGGCGTTGGCGAAGCTGCGCTGCCACAGCAGCTCCGCCTCGCGGCGCTGGGTGATGTCCTGGATCTGCGACAGGGAGTAGATGGCACGGCCGTCGGCGTCCCGGATGTACGACCGCGCCACCAGCGCCCAGATGACGCTGCCGTCGGAGCGGATGTAACGCTTCTCCAGCGGTTCGGACGACACCGTCGGTCCTTCCGGGTCGATGTCGTCGGGGTGCGTCACGTCCCGGTAGTCCCGTCCCTCCAGCTCCTCCCGCCGGTACCCCAGTAGCCGGCACATGGCCTCGTTGACGTGCAGGTAGCGGCCCTGCAAGTCGAGGATGGCCATCGCCGCGGACGCCTGGTCGAAGACGCGCTGCCACGGCACACCGGCGGGGTCCTGCTCGGAGGGGGACATGAGAACCGAACCATAGCTAACCGCAGGGCTGCACGCAGCTGTGCGGGGGTGCGTCGGGACCTGTCCTCGAGGCGGCTCAGCCGCATGGCCCGCCCGCGCACGACGGCCACCTGCCAGGTGGCCACCGTCGGAAAACAGCTGCTCAGACGTCACCGCGGTTCATGGCCAGCAGCCGGTCCAGCACCGCCGGGGACGCCTTGAGCCCGTCGTGCTCGTACTCGTTGGTCACCCACACCCGGGCGCGACCGATCTGCTCCGCCGAGGCCAGCGCCTGGTCCCGGTCGACGAACATGTCGTCGTGGTACACCGCGGCGGCGACCGGCACCTCGTTGCGGCGCAGCCGGTCCAGGTCATACAGCGGCGGCCAGTCATCCTTGGCGGCCAGCAGCTCCGCGGCCTCCCGCAGCGGCACCAGCGCCGGGTCCTGCTCGAACATCCAGGGGTAGATCATCTCGCCGGTGAAGTTGACCCGGTCGGCGCTGGTCGCGTCGAACTCGGGGAACTCCGCACGCACCCGGTGCGCGGACCAGCGGGACGCGGTCCGCTGGCAGTAGATGGCCTCGTGCAGCACGGCGTAGAGCGGCCGCTCGGCGAAGGACACCACGGCGTCCACGCCCCGCAGGAAGGTGTCCGACAGCTCCGCGCCGACGAACGCCTCCTCCAGCAGGAAGTGCAGGGCGTCGAACCGGGAGCCCTGGCCGAACTGGATGCCCAGGGTCTGGAACCGCTCGGGCGTCAGCCGTTCCCCGGTGGGCATGCGCACGTCGTGCTCGGCGAGGTGCGCGAAGACCCGGCGGGCGATCGCCGCGTCGTGCGGGTAGCGCGCGTAGTACGCGTCGTTCTTGCGCAGGACCCGCGGGTAGGCCGCGCGGTAGACGTCGTCGGCGTGCCCGGTCAGCGTCGGGATGCCGCCGGTGATCATCACCTGCCGCAGTCCCTCCGGAGCCAGGGACAGGTAGGTCAGCGCGCAGAACCCGCCGAAGCTCTGCCCCAGCACAGACCACGGCTCGTCGCCGACCAGCTGCTTGCGCAGCACCTCAGCGTCGCGGACGATCGCGTCCGCCCGCAGCAGGCTGAGGTGCTCGGCCTGCTCGGCGGGCGACATCCCGGCCAGGGTCTGCCGGTTCGCCGGGGTGCTGCGGCCGGTGCCGCGCTGGTCCAGCAGCAGGACCCGGTACTCCTGCAGGGTGCGGCCCAGCCACGCGCTGGTGCTCAGCGGCCGCTCCGCCTTGCCGCCGGGGCCGCCCTGGAGGTAGACCAGCCACGGCAGCGCCTGGTCCTCCTTGCCGGGTGCGACGACCTCCCGGCCGAAGACCTCGATCTCCCCCGCGCCGGGGTCGTCGTGCCGCAGCGGCACCCGGAACACGTGGTCCCGGGCCACGAGGCCCGCTCGGCGGTATGTGACGGCTGACATCCGATCCCTCTCCTCCCGGTGGTCGGGGCCGCCCGGCCGGCGACCCCGCGCGCGGTCATCAGTAGCCGGGTGCGCCGATCTCGCGGCAGATCTCCACCAGCTCGGGGTGCACGTAGCGGCCGTCGATCTCGATCGGCTCCCCGTCGAGGTGGATCGACGGGCCGAGCACGCTGCCGTCGGTGTGCGCCGCGGCCACCCACGGCTCACCGCCGATCCAGGCACCCTTGGTGCCGATGCCGATCTCCACGCAGCCGAACACCCGCTCGTCCTCGACGATGCGGCCGGTGGGCCGCAGCACGCCCGGGTTGAAGCCCAGCGACCAGTGCGCCAGCCGGAACATGTTGGGGTCGTCGAAGGACTGCATCCAGGCTCGGAACACGTCGGCGTCGCGGCCCCCGGTGATCTCGGTGACCACGCCGTCGCGGACCTCGCAGCGCACCGGCGAGCGCAGCAGCCCGAGGTCGGCCGGAGGCCACAGCGCCCCGTCGAAGACAAGGGTGCCGTGCTGCGTCTGCTCCACCGGGTTCCAGGAGATCTGGCCAGACAGCATGACCGTCTCGCCGGGCTTCTCGGCGGGCTTGCCGCGCAGGTTGATCGGGCGGCCCTGGTTGCGGCCGAGAAGGTCGGTGCCGTTGGCGGCGGTGATGCGCACCTCGTCGGCCCTCTCCAGCAGGCCGACCAGGGCGCGGCCCAGCCGCATCACGCCCCGGAGGTCCGGCCGGCCCACGGTGTCGACCAGCATCGGCACGTCCATGCCGGTGAGGTTGGTGTAGCGGGCGCCGTTGGCGATGGCCGCGCGGAAGGCGTCGCTGTGCATGATGTAGGCGACGCTGAACTCGATCCACACGTCGGCCTGGGCCACCGCAGCGGCCACCGGCGCGGGCGGTTCCATGGCCGAGGTCGGCCGGGTCTCGTACCAGATCACCGTCGGGGTGGCCCCGGCCGCGGCGACGGCCTGCGCGGTGAGCTCGACGACCCGCCGGTCGGTGGCGGTGTCGCCGGTGAGCACCACCTGCTCGCCCGGCTTGACCAGCATGACCTCCTCGACGAGCTTGCGGGCCCCGATCGCGGCCTCCCACGACAGGTACTCCGGCCGGGACTCCACTCGGCTCACGACTTCCACGACAAACCCCCTGTTCCTCGGGTTCTTCGCTCGGTGCTCCGCGGTGGCGCATGAGGTCACCTCGACTCGACGACGCGGCTGGTGGAGTACAGGGCGTCGCCCGCGATGAGGCCCGCTCCGACGAGGTTCAGCTCCTCGTCGGCCTTGTCGCCGCGGCGCTGGCGGTAGAGCACGCGGACCAGCAGCGCGCCGAACACCAGCCAGCACGCCTGCGGGGTGGCGACCAGCAGGCCGGTCGCCAGCAGCACGCCCATCTGCCGGTCGGACCCGCCGAGCAGCTGGATCAGCGCACCCGGGACGGCCCACAGCAGCAGCGTGACGAGCACGTTCGGGTCGGTCAGCCCGGCGTGGATGGTGGCGGCGTAGACCTTGGCGACCGGCGGCAGCAGGCCGTCACCGAAGAACGCCTGCCAGGACACCGCGACCGCGACGGTGGCCACCGCGAAGCCGACCAGCGAGGCGAGGTACTGCTGGACGCGACCGGCGCGCTCGAAGGCGTCGTAGGGGCGGTGGTCGCGGCGCAGGATCCACCCGGCCTTGAAGTCGTAGCCCATGTCGGCGAACGCCGGGCCGGTGGCCGAGGTGTACCCGACGAACAGCGCCAGCGCGACCGGCGGCACACCGACCAGCAGGCCCAGCACGAGGAAGATCAGGGTGACCGCGAATGCCGGGAACCAGCCGGAGTGCATCGCGGCCAGACCGACGATGATCTCGTGGACGATCGCGGCCAGCGCGGTGGCGAGAATCCACAGAACCAGCGCGGGCGGGGACATCTCGGACAGCAGGCCGCCGGCGAAGGCCACGACGGCGGCGCCGAGCACGAACAGCCCGTAGCCGGCCAGCACGCCCCTGCGCAACTGGCGCTCGTCGACCTGCGGCAGCGCGCTCGGGTCCACCGACTCCGCGACCGCGCGGGGGTTGCGGTCCTTGCGGCGCAGCATCAGGTACGCGGCCTGCCCGAGGGCGACCAGACCGGCGCCGATCATTACGCCGTGCGGGATGTGCAGGTCGCCGATGTCGACGTGGAACCAGGTGGGGCTGTACTGGCCGAACAGCAGGCCGAGGCCGAACATGCCCAGCGCCCACACGTTGCCGATGAACGCCACGCCGGCGGCCGAAACCGGCAGCGTGAACAGCGCACCGACGAATCCGACGACGGCACCCCCGGCGAGGATCGCGGCCCGCCGGCCGCCCTTGTCACCGGCGATGATGGTGTCCGCGGCGGCGACGCCCGGCGGCCAGGCGGCCCGCGCGGGCAGCAGCTGCGAGTTGAACAGCCGGTACAGCACGTAGGAGTCGGCCAGCAGCCCGATGGCGACCCCGGCGAACACCGGCCACACCAGGTCGGGGCGGCCGAAGGCGAACGGCACGGCGATCGGCGCGAGCAGCGAGTTGGCCGCCGCGAAGGTCGACCCGGACACCGCGCTCTGCACCAGGTTCTGCCGGTGCACCGAGCGCATCGTGCGCAGCGCGGCGACGTTGATCCGTCCGATGATCATGGCGATGAGCGCGCCGATCACCGAGGTGTTGGCGGAGATGCCCAGGGTGGTGATCAGGTGCAGTCCGATGACGGCTCCGACGACCGAGAGCACGGTGGTGATCACCAACACGGTCGGTTCGAAGGCCCGGGGGTGCGCTCGCTCGGCGCCCGCCAGGGGATCGCTGATGGTCATGAGCAGCCTTTCGAGGACGGACGATCGGCGGGTGCCAGGCGGGCGGCGAGGTCGGCGCCCGCGGCGCGCAGCGGGGCGGTCAGCTCGTCGATCCGGCTGGTGACGCGGTCGGCCGGGCCGATCAGGGTCATCGACGCCACGGTGGCACCGGCGAGCTCCACCGGCACCGCCGCGGCGGCGACGTTGGCGTCGAACTCCCCGGTGGACACCGACAAACCGGTGTCGCGGACCGCCTGCCACCGCTGCCGCAACTCGGCGTAGGTGGTCGGGGTGTTCGGGGTGTAGCGGGTCAGCGGTTCGGGACCGAAGAGCTCGCGGACCTCCTGCACCGGTTGCCCGGCAAACAGGGCGTGCCCGGAGCACCCGGCGTGGCCGGGCATGACGTGGCCAACGATTGCCGAGTAGCTCAGCGGTCCTCGCGCGTCCACGGCGGCGACCGTGCGGTAGGAGGCGCCGTGCGCGACGTTGAGCACGGCGCTCTCCCCCGTTTCCCGCGCGAGCTTGGCCAGTACGGGTCGGGCCAGCAGGCTCAGCGCCCCGCTGCGCTCGGCCACGCGGGCCAGCTGCGACACCGTCGGGCCCAGCCGGTAGCGGCGGGTTTCGGGGACGGCGAGCACGAAACCACGACCGGCCAGCGTGGCCAGCAGCCGCTGGACGACGGACTTGTCCCACCCGAGTTCGCGCGCAAGCTCACTGACGCCCCACTCGGGGCGCTGGTCGGTGAACGACAGCAACACCAGCAGAGCGCGATCCGCGGTCTGCAGCAATCCCGGATTTGCCAACGCCGCACCTCCACGGTGTTGCTATATCCGCAACGGCGTCGCTGTTTGCGCACCGATGCGTGCTACGGTGCGCCTGGTCACCCGATTTGTCAACACATTCCGCAACCCGGCGTCCACAGTGCTCGTCGAGCACCTCGCCCCGCGCGCACTGCCACCGCCGGGATGACCGCCCCCGCGAGCCTGTTTGGTCCACAGAGGACAAACGTGGGCGGTCGCGATCGCCAGCCGGTGTTACCCGGACGCAGCTGTCGGTCCGGCTCGGGGGTTGGCGGGCGGCGAAACCGGCCTGCGGGGAGCGGCTCACCGCCTGCGGAGCCGCGCTGTCCGAGCAGCAGGAATTCCGGTCGGCGGGTGCCGCCGGACGCTCGCCGACCCGTATTCTGGTGAGGTGACGACGGCATCGGAATCCTCGTCCCACAACGGCACCGCGCACAACGGCACCGCCATCCCGCGGGGCCAGGGCGGTGACGCGCTGTCCGTCGCGGCCCGGGAGATCTTCGCCGAACGCGGCTACCACGGCACGTCCATCCGCGACATCGCCAAGCGCGCCGGGTTGAGCCTGTCCGCGCTGTACTACTGGCACTCCAGCAAGCAGGAGCTGTTCGCGGGACTGATGGAGGACAGCGTCACCGACTACGTGCGCGCCTGCGACTCGGCGTTGCGCGACTGCGGAGACGACCCGGTCGAGCGGTTGCGCGCGATCGTGCGCGCCACCGTGGACTACCGGGTGCGGCGGCGGGTGGAGAGCACCATCGCGGCGCGGGAGATCCGCAACCTCGAACCCGAGCACGCGCAGCGGCTCGCGGAGCTGCGCGCCTCGGCGACCCGGCTGTTCCAGGACATCATCGACGAGGGCGTGCGGCGCGGCGCGTTCCGCTGCGAGCACCCCGCCGAGGCCCGCCGCGCCATCCAGGCCGCGTGCAACGCGATCCCGCAGTGGTACGACCCGGAGGGCGATGCGGGCCCGGCCGAACTGGCCGAGCGCTACGTGGCCATCGCGCTGCGCATCGTGGGCCACGAATCCTGACGGCGGTGCCGGCCCGCGGGAACCGGCGGGTCGATTCCCACTGAAACCACCGGGATGTCACCGAGCCAGGAGCCACCGCCGTCCGGGAGTGGCGACGGCTCCGCCACCACCGCGTGCGGAAGATTCCCAGGTTTGCCTCAACGTGGAAGACCCCGGCCCCGCACACCATCCCCAGAAGCGTGGAACGAGGCCAATGGTGCTGCCTCGCAGGTCCACGTCACGCTTGTTACGGGTTCGCGCCAATCTGCTCGCGCAGCCGGCGTTTGAGGACCTTGCCCGTCGCGGTCCGCGGCAGCGGCTCGTCCCGGACCACCACGTGTGCCGGAACCTTGAACGCCGCCAACCGGGCCGCGACGTGCTCCTGCAGCTCGGCCGCGGACACCGGGGCGCGCACGTTGACCACCGCCGCGACCTCCTCGCCCAGCGTGCGGTGCGGCACGCCGAGGACCGCGACGTCGACCACCGCCGGGTGCTCGTGCAGCACGGCTTCCACCTCGGCGCAGTACACGTTCTCCCCGCCGCGGATCACCACGTCCTTGAGCCGGTCCACCACGTGCACCCAGCCGTCCCGCACGTAGCCGAGGTCGCCGGTGTGGAACCAGCCATCGGTGAAGGACTCCGCGGTGGCTTTGGGGTTGTTCCAGTAGCCGCGCACGATGTTCGGGCCGCGGAACCACAGCTCGCCGATCTCGCCCTCGGGCACGTCCTGCTGCGTCGCCGGATCGACCACGCGCAGGTCGGCGCCGGGCATGCAGCGGCCCACGCTGTCGGCGCGCGCCAGGTAGTCCTCGCCCGCGTTGCTCACCACCGCCGAGGTCGTCTCGGTGAGCCCGTAGCCGTTGAACGGCGAGACGCCGGTGCCCAGCGAACCGATGCGCCGCACCAAATCCGGTGGGATCGGCGCACCGCCCATGTTCACGCCCTCCAGCTGCGCGGCCACGTCGGGGCTGTGCTCGACGAGGTCGCGCATCACTGTCGGCACGCCGGCCGCGCTGGTCAGCCGTTCGGTCTCGATCAGCCGAGCCGCGGCCGCCCGGTCCCACCGGTACAGGGTGGCCAGCTTCGCCCCGGTCAACGTCGCGAAGCACAGCGCGGTGAGCCCGGCGATATGGAACAGCGGGAACGTCAGCAGCACCCCGGGTTGCGGCGCGGCCGGGTCGCCCAGCGGCGGGAACTCGCCGCCGTTGGCCAACGCCGCCGCGACGCGCCGGTTCACCACCGTGTTGAGCAGGTTCGTGCAGTGGTTGCGGTGCGTGCCCACCGCGCCCTTCGGGCGGCCGGTGGTGCCGGACGTGTAGAGGATGGTGGCGTCGTCGTCCGGGGCGATGTCCACCTCGGGCAGTTCGGCGTCGAGCGGCAGCGACGCCACCAGGTCCGCCCACGGGCGCACGCCCGGCGCGGGGTCACCGCCGCGCACCTCGACGACCGGGACGTCGCGGTCCAGCAACGCGGTCCGCTCGGCGTCGGCGAAGACCAGCTCCGCACCGGAGTCCGCCATGCCGTAGCGCAGCTCCGCGTCGGTCCACCAGGCGTTGAGCGGCACCGCGATCAGCCCGGCGGCCTGGATCGCCCAGAACACCGGCGCCCACTCCGGGTAGTTGCGCATCGCAATGGCCACCCGGGCGCCGGAGGCCAGCCCGTACTCCTCGCGCAGGGCGCGCGCCAGGCCCGCCACCAGCCGATGGTGCTGGGCGTAGCTGCACCGGTAGCCGTCGTAGACCAGGTAGTCCCGTTCCCCGTGGTTTCGGCTGAACAGCACCACGTCGCGTAGCGTCGCCGGTCCCCCGGCGTACACCCGCATCGCAACCCCGCCGATCTCGCGTTCCACGATCTCGAACTCGCCGCCGGGGCCGGTGAGTTCGCCGATCAACCGTTGCCGCAGATCCACCATCCGCTCCTCGTCGTTCGTGGAATGTGGGTGCCGTTTCGTGGAGTCACGCCGTGTGCGAGCCGCAGTCCTGGGCAGTGCCGGTCGGTGGCGTGGCGGACGTCCCAGCCCGACGAGCGCGAATCCGGACCGGTGGCGGTGGTCGACGAACCGCACCTGCCGGGGCGGCGCGGGGAGTCATCGAGCTCACCGCCGGCTGAGGGCGCGCACCGCCGCGGCCGGATCACCCTGGGTCAGCAGCGCGATCACCGGTGTGGTGACGCCGTTGTCGACGTACTCCTGGACCCGCTCCCGGCAGCGCTCGGCGGGGCCGTGCACCACGAGCTCGTCGACGACGCTGTCCGGGATCGCCGCCAGCGCGCCCTTGCGGTCGCCGGATTCCCACGCCTGCCACATGGGTGTGAGCTCCTCGCGGCCCAGCCACTCGTGGAAGGCCCGGTACACCGGCACGTTCAGGTACGCGGCGATCTGCCGCCGCGCCACCCCGCGGGCGGTGTCCGCGTCGACGTCGGGCAGGACGAAGATGCGCGCCACGATCTCCTTGCCCTGGCCGCCCCCGTGCACGTGCGGCACCACGGTGCGCACGTCCTGCGGGGACAGCCAGTTGATGATCGCGCCGTCGCCCTCGCGCCCGGCCAGCCGCAGCATGCCCGGCCGCAGCGCGGCCAGAAGCAGCGGCGGTGCCGGGTCGGCGACGACCGCGGCGGTGAAACCCTTGATCTCGAACGTGTCGTACTTCTCGGTGACCTTCTCGCCGCGCAATGCCCGGCGCAGGAAGCACAGCGTGTCCCGGACCCGCTTGTAGGGCTCGTCGAACGGGATGCCGTTCCACCACTCCACGATCACGTTCGAGGAGGTGCCGATGCCCAGCACGAACCGGCCCGGCGCGGCTGCCGCCAGGGTGGCCGCGCTCATCGCCAGCGTCGCCGGGCCCCTGGTGTAGACGGGCACGATCGCGGTGCCGAGCCGCAGCCGCGGGGCCCAGGCGCTGGCCAGCGCCAGCGGGGTGAACGCGTCGGTACCGTTGGCCTCGGCCGACCACACGTCGGTGTAGCCCAGGTCCGGCAGTTCGGCGATCAGCTCCCGCTGGTCGGCCAGCGGGAGTCCCGGCAGCGGGACCGTGATGCCCCAACGTCGTTCCACGGATCATTCCCCTCCGTCACGGGTGTGCGTCGCGCTTCTTCAGCTTTCCCTTGACCGGATTACCGGTGCGCGTGCGCGGCAGCTGGTCGGCTGCTGCGCGGCGCCTTGTGGTGGGCGATCCGGTCCCGCACGGAGGACGGGACACCCGGGGGTCACCGCACCAGGAGCTCCGGTTCCCCGAACAACCGCCGGGACTGCTCGGCGTTGGGCACCACGAAGGTGCCCTCGGCCTCCACCAACACCGTGTCCGGGTTGTCCTCCGTGCAGATCGTGGCCACCGAGTTGGTCCACCGCCCGTTCGTCCGCTCCACCCGGCCGACGATCCGCAGCGGGGTCCGCAACGGCACCGGACGTCGGTAGCGCAGCGCGAGCTTGGCGGTCATGCCCGGTTTGCCGTTGGCGGCGTGCGCGTGCCCGAGCACCTGGTCCAGCAGCATCGCGCTGATGCCGCCGTGCGCGTAGCTGGGCGGCCCCTCGTAGGCCAGCCCCAGCGCGCACCGGCCGATGGCGACGCCGTCGACGATCTCCACCCGCATCGGCGGGGCGATCGGGTTGCCCGGCCCCACCGCCGGGTTGAACATCCGCCGCGGCCGGTCACCGGCGTCCACAGTGGCCGCCTGTCCTCGGTCTCGGCGTTCGGCGCCCAACGCCGGGACCAGGGCGCGCACCTGCGCGGCGACCTCGGCGATCGTCTCGGTGTCCACTTCGGACGAAACGGCTGCGTCGGTGAGCTCGCGCAGCGCGGCGCCGAGTTCGCGCACCGCGCGACGCCGCTCCTGCTGCGGATCGGTGTTTTCCGACAAGGCGCTCACGCTGTCTCCTCCGCTGGCTGGCCACAAGCGGCGTCCAGTATCCCCCGGCCACCACCCCACGTCCAGACCGACCGGCCGGTATGACGCAGACGGAGCACCACCCATGGACTCCCAGATTTGCCTCAACTTGGGAATTCTCCCCGCCCCGAGGGCTTCCGAAATGGGCGCCCGGACCGGGGTCGGCATAGTCTTGCGCGTGTGAAGGAGATCGTGACCTTCGTCGAGATGACAGCCCGCGACCAGCTCGTCCCGGCCGATCCGGTGCCCGGCCTGGCCCTGGCGCAGGTGGACCGGGACGCACCGCTGGTCACCGAACTGCTGGCCAGGGTCGGCGCCCCCTACGGCTGGCCGAGCGCGAGCCGCACCCCGGAGCAGTGGGACCGCTGGTTCGCCCAGTGCCCGAACCGGACGTTCTGGCTGCTGTCCTTCCAGGACGAGCCCGCGGGCACCGTCGTCTACGACCTCCACCCCGGCAACGAGGTGGAAATCGAGATCTTCGGCCTGCTCCCGGAGTTCGTCGGCAAGGGCCTGGGCGGCAGCGCGTTGACGCTCGCGGTCGAACGGGCGTGGGAACTCATCCCCGAGGTGAGCAGGGTCTGGCTGCACACGTCGTCGCAGGACCACCCGCGCGCCCTGCCCAACTACCACCGCCGCGGTTTCCGGACGTACACGACGCAGGAAGGCGAACGCGGCTGACCGACCGCCGCCACGACCACGGCGCCCCGGCCCCCACGGTGCCCAGGGGGTGAGGGGCACCCTGCACCGAGTTCGGCAGGGTGCCCCTCCTCTCGATCACACCGGTCAGCTCAGGGGACGGTCGGTGGGGGCGATGGGGGCCGGGAGGATGTCCCGGCCCGTCAGGTAGCGGTCCACCCCGGCCGCTGCCGCTCGGCCCTCCGAGATCGCCCAGACGATCAGGGACTGGCCGCGGCCCATGTCGCCCGCCGCGAACACACCCTCCACACTGGACATGAAGTTCTCGTCGCGGGCCACGTTGCCGCGTTCGTCGAACTCCACGCCCAAATCCTCCAGCAGCCCCTTCCGCTCCGGGCCGACGAAGCCCATCGCGAGCAACACCAGCTGCGCCGGCAGCTCCCGCTCCGTGCCCGGCACCGGCTCGAATCCGGAGTCGCCGCGGCGGACCTCCACCAGGCGCAGCGCCCGCACCCGGCCCTCGTCGTCGCCCAGGAACTCCTGGGTGCTGACCGAGTACAGCCGCTCGCCGCCCTCCTCGTGCGCCGAGGACACCCGGTAGATCACCGGGTACGTCGGCCACGGGTGCTGTTCGGAGCGCGACTTCGGCGGCATCGGCATGATCTCCAGCTGCGTCACCGACACCGCGCCCTGCCGGTGCGCGGTGCCCACGCAGTCGGCGCCGGTGTCGCCGCCGCCGATGACCACCACGTGCTTGCCCTCGGCGTGGATCGGGGACTGCTCGAAGTCGCCCTCCTGCACCTTGTTCGCCAGCGGCAGGTACTCCATCGCCTGGTGCACGCCGTCCAGCTCCCGCCCCGGGATCGGCAGGTCCCGGGGCTGCGTCGCGCCGCCGGCCAGCACCACCGCGTCGTAGTCGGCCCGCAGCTGCTCCGTGGTGACGTCCACGCCCACGTTCACCCCGGTGCGGAACTCGGTGCCCTCGGCCCGCATCTGGCCCAGACGCCGGTCCAGCCGCCGCTTCTCCATCTTGAACTCCGGGATGCCGTAGCGCAGCAGCCCGCCCACACGGTCGGCCCGCTCGTAGACCACGACGCTGTGGCCCACGCGGGTCAGCTGCTGCGCCGCGGCCAGCCCAGCCGGGCCGGACCCGACCACCGCGACCTTCTTACCCGTGCGGGTGCGCGGCAGCTGCGGACGCACCAGCCCGGCGTCCCAGGCCTTGTCGATGATGGTGATCTCGACCTGCTTGATGCTGACCGGGTCGCCGTTGATCCCGACCACGCAGGCCGCCTCGCACGGCGCAGGGCACAACGTCCCGGTGAACTCCGGGAAGTTGTTCGTGGCGTGCAGCCGCTCGACCGCCTCCTGCCAGTCGTCCCGCCACACCAGGTCGTTCCACTCCGGGATCAGGTTGCCCAGCGGACAGCCCTGGTGACAGAACGGGATGCCGCAGTCCATACAGCGGCCGGCCTGCTTCTGCAGCCGCGACTGCTCGAACTCCAGGTAGACCTCGCGCCAGTCCTTGATACGCACGTCCACCGGACGACGCTGCGGCGTCTCCCGCGGCGTCGTCATGAACCCCTTGGGATCAGCCATGTGCGGCCTCCATGATCGCCTCGTTGACGTCGCGCCCGTCGCGTTCGGCGGCGCTGCGGGCCGCGAGGACCCGCTTGAAGTCCTTCGGCATGACCTTGCCGAAGCGCTCGACCGAGGTGTCCCAGTCGGCGAGCAGTTCCCGCGCCACCTGCGACTCGGTCTGCTCGTAGTGCCGCCGCACCCGGTCCTGCAGGAACTCCCGGTCGGCGTCGTCGAGCGGGTCCAGGTCCACCATCTCCGGGTTGACCCGGCGGGTGTCCAGGTCGAGCACGTAGGCGATGCCGCCGGACATGCCGGCCGCGAAGTTGCGCCCGGTGGCGCCGAGAACCACCACTCGACCGCCGGTCATGTACTCGCAGCCGTGGTCGCCGACACCCTCCACCACCGCGATCGCGCCCGAGTTACGCACGCAGAACCGCTCGCCGACCACGCCGCGGACGAACAGCTCGCCGCTGGTCGCGCCGTAGAGCAGCACGTTGCCGGCGATGATGTTGTGCTCCGCGGCGAAGCGCGCCGCCGGGTCCGGACGCAGCACGATCCGCCCGCCGGACAGGCCCTTGCCGACGTAGTCGTTGGCGTCGCCGAGCAGCCGCAGGGTGATGCCGCGCGGCAGGAACGCCCCGAAGGACTGACCGGCGGAGCCGGTGAACGTGACGTCGATGGTGTCGTCGGGCAGCCCCTCGCCTCCCCACCGCCGGGTCAGCTCCGAGCCGAGCATGGTGCCGACCGTGCGGTTGACGTTGCGCACCGGCATGTCCAGCCGCACCGGGGTGCCTTCCCGCAGCGCCCCCTCGCACAGCTGGATCAGCGTGTTGTCCAGGGCCTTCTCCAGTCCGTGGTCCTGCTCGGTGGTCTGGCGGCGCGCCGCCCCAGGGGGCAGTTCCGGGACGTGGGTGATGGGCGTGAGGTCCAGGCCGCGGGTCTTCCAGTGCCGCACCGCCTCGGTGGTGTCGAGCAGTTCGGCGTGCCCGATCGCCTCGTCCAGGGTGCGGAAGCCCAGCTGCGCCAGGTACTCGCGCACCTCCTGCGCGACGAACTCGAAGAAGTTCACCACGTACTCGGCCTTGCCGGTGAACTTGGCGCGCAGCTGCGGGTTCTGCGTGGCCACGCCCACCGGGCAGGTGTCGAGGTGGCAGACCCGCATCATGATGCAGCCGGACACCACCAGGGGCGCGGTGGCGAAGCCGTACTCCTCGGCACCGAGAAGGGCGGCGATCACCACGTCACGGCCGGTCTTGAGCTGGCCGTCGGTCTGCACCACGATCCGGTCGCGCAGGCCGTTGGCCAGCAGCGTCTGCTGCGTCTCGGCCAGGCCCAGCTCCCAGGGGCCGCCGGCGTGCTTGATCGACGACAGCGGGGAGGCCCCGGTGCCGCCGTCGTGACCGGAGATCAGCACCACGTCCGCGTGCGCCTTGGCCACCCCGGCCGCGACCGTGCCGACGCCGACCTCGGACACCAGCTTGACGTGGATCCGCGCCCGTGGGTTGGCGTTCTTCAGGTCGTGGATCAGCTGCGCCAGGTCCTCGATCGAGTAGATGTCGTGGTGCGGCGGCGGCGAAATCAGGCCCACGCCGGGCGTGGAGTGCCGGGTTTTGGCCACCCACGGGTACACCTTGTGGCCGGGCAGCTGGCCGCCCTCGCCGGGCTTGGCGCCCTGCGCCATCTTGATCTGGATGTCGTCGGCGTTGACCAGGTACTCGCTGGTGACCCCGAAGCGCCCGGAGGCCACCTGCTTGATCGCCGAGCGGCGCGAGTCGCCGTTGGCGTCGGGGGTGAACCGCTCGGCGTCCTCGCCGCCCTCACCGGTGTTGGACTTGCCACCCAGCCGGTTCATCGCGATGGCCAGCACCTCGTGCATCTCCTGCGAGATGGAGCCGTAGGAGATGGCGCCGGTGGCGAACCGCTTGACGATGGACGAAACCGGCTCGACCTCCTCGATCGGCACCGGTTTGCGCACGCCCTCGCGGAACCTGAACAACCCGCGCAGTGTCATCAGTTCGCGGGACTGGTCGTCGACGGACCTGGTGTACTCCTTGAACACGTCGTAGCGCCCGCTGCGCGTGGAGTGCTGGAGCTTGAACACCGTCTTCGGGTTGAACAGGTGCGGTTCGCCCTCACGCCGCCACTGGTACTCGCCGCCGACCTCCAGGCTGCGGTGCGGCGCCCGCACCCCGTCGGCCGGGTAGGCGCGGCGGTGCCGTTCGGCGACCTCCTCCGCCAGCACGTCGAATCCGACGCCACCAAGCCGAGAGGTGGTGCCGGTGAAGCACCGCTGCACGACCTCCTCGCCGAGACCGATCGCCTCGAAGATCTGCGCGCCGGTGTAGGAGGCCACTGTGGACACGCCCATCTTGGACATGGTCTTGCGCACGCCCTTGCCCAGCGCCTTGATCAGGTTGCTGGTGGCCTGCTCGGCGTCCACGCCGCGGATTTCGCCGCGGCGAACCAGGTCCTCGACGGTGGCCATGGCCACGTACGGGTTGACGGCGGCGGCGCCGTACCCGATGAGCAGGGCGACGTGGTGCACTTCGCGGACGTCGCCGGCTTCCACGATCAAGCCCACCTGGGTGCGCTTCTTCTCCCGCACCAGGTGGTGGTGCACCGCGCCGGTGGCCAGCAGCGACGGGATCGGCGCGTGCTCGGCGTCGGCGGCGCGGTCGGACAGCACCAGCACGTGCGCGCCGTCGTCGACGGCGGCCGAGACCTCCTCGCAGATCTCGTCGAGCCGGTGGCGCAGCGCCTCGCCGCCGCCGGCGACGTGGTAGGTCATGGACACCACGGCGGGTTTGAGGTGCGGGTGCTCGCCGTCGTCGTTGATGTGCACGATGCGGGCGAGCTGTTCGTTGTCCAGCACCGGGAACGGCAGCACCAGCTGGCGGCAGGCGTCCGGGTGGTGGTCGAGCAGGTTGCGCTCGGGCCCAACGTGGGTGCTCAGCGAGGTGACCAGTTCTTCCCGGATCGCGTCCAGCGGCGGGTTGGTGACCTGCGCGAAGAGCTGGGTGAAGTAGTCGAACAGCTGGCGCGGGCGCGCGGAGAGCGCCGCGAACGGCACGTCGTTACCCATCGAGCCGACCGGTTCGGCGCCGGTGGTGGCCATGGGCTTGAGCAGCACGCGCAGTTCTTCCTGCGTGTAACCGAAGACCTGCTGTCGGTGCACGAGCGAGTCGTGCGAGGGCAGTTCCCGTTCCCGGTCGGGCAGGTCGGACAGGCGCACGACCCCGGCGTCGAGCCACTCCTGGTACGGGTGCTCGGCGGCGAGCTGGCCCTTGATCTCGTCGTCGTCGATGATCCGCCCCTCGGCGGTGTCGACGAGGAACATCCGGCCGGGCTGCAACCGGCCCTTGCGGACCACCTTGTGGGGCTCGACGTCGAGCACGCCGACCTCGCTGGCCAGCACCACGAGCCCGTCCTCGGTGACCCAGTAGCGGCCGGGGCGCAGACCGTTGCGGTCCAGCACGGCACCGATCTGGGTGCCGTCGGTGAACGCCACCAGCGCGGGGCCGTCCCACGGTTCCATCAGGTAGCTGTGGAACTCGTAGAAGGCACGGCGGGCCGGGTCCATCTCGGCGTGGTTCTCCCACGCCTCCGGAATCATCATCAGCACCGCGTGCGGCAGCGACCGGCCGCCCAGGTGCAGCAGTTCCAGCACCTCGTCGAAGGTCGCCGAGTCGCTGGCGTCCGGGGTGGCGATCGGGAACAGTCGCTGCAGGTCACCGGGGATCAGGTCGGTGGCCAGCATGCTCTCCCGGGTCCGCATCCAGTTGCGGTTGCCCTTGAGCGTGTTGATCTCGCCGTTGTGCGCGATGAAGCGGTACGGGTGCGCCAGCGGCCACGACGGGAACGTGTTCGTGGAGAACCGCGAGTGCACCAGCCCGATGGCGCTGGTGAAACGCTCGTCGTGCAGGTCGGGGTAGAACGCGGGCAGCTGCGCCTCGGTCAGCATCCCCTTGTAGACGATGGTGCGGGCCGACAGGCTCGGGAAATACACGTTGGCCTCGTGCTCCGCACGCTTGCGGACGCAGAACACGCGGCGCTCGAACTGCAGCGCCGTCTCGTTGTGCGCGCCGTCCGAGCCGTGGCCGAGGAACAGCTGACGGAAACCCGGCATCGTCTCGCGCGCCGAGCTGCCGGCACAGCTGGGCTCCACCGGCAGTTCGCGCCAGCCGAGCACGCGCAGTCCTTCTTCGGACGCGATTCGCTCGATGGTGGCCACCGCCTGCGCTGCTTCGTCATCGGCGGTGGGCAGGAACGCGGTGCCGACCGCGTAGGCACCGGGTTCGGGCAGTGCGAAGGGCACCACCTCACGGAAGAACGCGTCGGGGATCTGGGTCAGCAGCCCGACCCCGTCACCGGTGTCCGGGTCGGCGCCCTTGGCGCCGCGGTGCTCCAGGTTCCGCAGCGCCGTCAGCGCCTTGCGGACCAGGTCGTGGCTGCGCCGACCACGCAGGTCGGCGACGAATGCGACACCGCACGCGTCGTGTTCGTGGGCAGGGTCGTACAGACCTCGGTCGGTGGCGCTACGCTGCGCCGTCCTTCTTACATGGTGGGAAAGGGGCATCGTACCTCCCGTCGTCAGGCCGCGGCCCGCACCAGGGCATGACTCACCCACTGCGGACCCGCAAGAACCTTTGGGGGCACTGACAAAAGGATGCGCCGTTGCACTCTTGGTCAGTTTGAGGCACTCTACATAGCGAGCGCCGGGAAAGCTACCATTGAGTAACGCCAAGTTACGCGGAGATGACGAACTTCTCAGTCGTTGGGACGGCGCGGTCACAATCCCTGTGAGCTCGCGATATTCCACTGGACAACACTGTCCATACGCGACTGTCGAGCGATGCGAGTGGCATTGTTCACGATCTCCTTGCCGCGTCGGCAGATTGCTGCTTACCGCTTTCGGATTCGGTTCAGAACCGCATGTTTTGCGGTGAGCGGGCGGGCACGTTCCGCATTCGCCGGCGAACGCGAGTGAAATTCACCCGAATGCCAAGGGGTTCCCGGTCCGGGTATGACCGCCGGGCGCGCGTTATTCCCGCGCCTGCCCGGCCATCGCCAGCACCCCGGTCCGATTCCGGGCAAAACGCCCCAGGAGCGCGATCAGGACCAGGCCGATCAGCAGGTACGGGTTGCCGACCAGATGCTGCAGCGGCGTCCACGGCGGGCCGTCGGGCAGCATCCGGAAGGAGGCGGTCAGCACCGCCACCAGCACCACCCCGAAGGTCACCAGCCAGCCGGGGCTGCGCAGCCGAACGGCGCACCCCAGCAGCACCAGCAGACCGGGAGCACACCACACCCAGTGGTCCGACCACGAGGTCGGAGAGACGAGCAGCGCCAACAGCCCGTTGGCCACCACCGCAAGCGCCGGTTCCACGCGCCGGATGGCGAACACCACGACGGCGGTGCAGGCCAGCACCAGCACCAGCCACACCGCGTTCCGCACGACCGGCGTGAGTTCCAGGCGGGCCAGCCCGCCCATGATCGACTGGTTGGTGTGGAAGGCCGAACCGCTGACGCCGTGCGCCGGGCCCCTGCCGAACCAGTAGTCCACCGCGGCCTGGTAGTTCAGGCCGAAACCGGCGAGGGTGCTCAGCACGGCCGTCCCCGCGGCGACCACCGCCGCCCGGTGGTCCCGGCGGAACACGAAGAAGAGCAGGAAGGCGGCGGGCGTGAGTTTGATCGCAGCGGCGACGCCGACCAGCAGGCCCCGCGGCCAGCGCGGGTAAAACGCCAGGCAGTCGACGATCACCAGGCCCATCAGCGCGATGTTGATCTGGCCCAGCCCGAACGAGGCGTAGACCGGCTCGAGGAACAACGTGAACGGCAGCAGCCCCATCGCCACCGCGGCCGCCCCGCGCGCCCCCACCGACGGCCACATGTGCCGCGTGACCAGGTACAGCGCCGCCCCGATGGCCAGCAGGTCGACGATGTAGAGCGCGACCAGCCCGACGATGAACGGCAACAGCGCGAACGGCAGCAGCGGCACCAGCGCGAACGGCGGGTACACCCACGGCAGCACGCGCCCGATGCTCACCGTCGGAGCGCTGTTCATGATGTCCCCGCCGACCAGCCAGGTGTGCACCGCCCAGCGGTACACCTGGTAGTCGATGCCCGCCCGGCTGTCCAGGCCCGCCCGCCCGAGCAGGACCAGCAGGACGAAGGACGCGACGAGGGCCGGGACGGCGATCCCGATGATCGCGCGGGAGTGGTTGACGACGAATCCGCGGAGCCGGTCCGCCAGCCCGTCGAACTTCGGGGCAGCGTGGCCGGACTCGAACTGCACCGTGGCCAACTGGGTCCTCTCGGTCGTGCGACCGGCGCTGATCGTCGGAGCGTGATCGGCCGATCACGCCGAGCTCGCCAGGTCGCGGGGATACCCGTGAAGAACCGGAAGACTCTAACCCACCGCGGCCCCGGCCCCGCGCGCGCCTCGCCGATCAGGCCGGATCATGCCTGGATGGGGCACGATGTCGCCCGGATCGGCGGGGACCCCGGCCGGGAGGGTGACGGCCGGAGGACCTGCGGTCAGAAGATGACCCGAGCTGACTGGAGCGTGGGCGCGAGGCCGGGTTCTCCTCGGTGGACCGTGACGTTCGCTTCCGGGGCCCGCCGCCCGGAGAGGCTTCTCATCACGCCCAGGGCGTCTCCCTGAAGCGCCGCCACCGGGGCGTCGTCGCCGATCTGCCAGTCCCCCGGCACCGCTCCCGTCAGGTGCAGGACGAACGCCGGGCCCGCCCATTCGTCGTCGAGGTCCCGCAGGACCTGCTCCACCACTCCCCTGTCGTGGGCGTGAGTGGCGAACGTGCGGCCCGTGGCGCGGCAGATGTCGATGCGGTGCATCCACATGTCCCGGGTCAGGACCACGTCCACGACGTAGCCCAGGGACACCGGCGGCACGTCCGGGTAGCCGCTGTCGAACATGCGGTCACGCACCGCGTCCGGCATCGACGGCAGTGCGTCGAGCAGCTGCCACCACAGGCGGGTGAACTCGGTGGCGAGCTCGTTGGTCTGCCGGTCCCGCCAGCCGTCGACCGCCGCCTCGTTCATCGCGTTCAGCAGGGGCAGCCGCGGGTAACGCTCGGTGCCCTCCCGGACCCGCCGCGCCATCAGCTCGTTGTCCAGGGTGACCTCGGCGTTGCCGATCAGGTGGGAGACGACGTCGCGCACCGTCCAGCCGGGGCAGTCGGTCTCCACCAGCCACTCCGAGGCGGGCAGCTCGCCGAGCAGCGCCTGCATCGCCTCCACTTCCGGGCGCATCAGGTCGGTCGCGTGCGCGTGGTCGGTTCGGGCCACGTCGTGGGCCCGCACGATGGTCGTCATGATCTCTCCCCCCGCGACGTCTGAGCGTGCGCCCACCGGGTACCCGGGCCCGGGTGGTCGCCGTCGCGAAGCGGCGCAGGAAGTCCGGGGCCGCCGGTGCTCCCCCGGCGGCGTGGATCTCCGACGTGTTGCCGCGCCCCGATCATCCCGATGAACTCGGCGATCATTCCTGCTCGCGCGTTCCGACGCCCAGCCAGGACAGCAGGTCCGCGCGCAGGGCGACGAAGGTTGGGTCGGCGACGTCGCGGGGGCGCTCCAGGTCGAGGACCTGGTCGTAGCGGATGCGCCCGTCGCGCATCACCAGCACGCGGTCGGCCAGCAGCAGGGCCTCCTCCACGTCGTGGGTGACGAGCAGGATGGCGCAGCCGTGCCGCTGCCACAGCTGGCCGACCAGTTGCTGCGCCCTGATCCGGGTCAGCGCGTCCAGCGCCGAGAACGGTTCGTCGAGCAGCAGCAGGTCCGGTTCGCGCACCAGGGCCCGGGCCAGCGACGCGCGCTGCGCCTCGCCGCCGGAGAGCACCTTGGGCCAGACGTCGACCCGGTGGCCGAGCCCGACCTCCTCCAGCGCGGCGACCGCCCGTTGCTTGTCCGGCCGCCCGGGCAGGCCGAGGACCACGTTGCGCCACACGCGCTTCCACGGCATCAGCCGCGGTGCCTGGAACGCCACCGCACGGCGCGCCGCCACCTCCACCTCGCCGGTGATCTCGCGGTCGAGGTCGGCGAGGATGCGCAGCAGGGTGCTCTTGCCGCAGCCGCTCGGACCGAGCAGCGCCACGAACTGGCCGGGTTCGATCTCCAGGTCGAGCTCGTCGAGCACGGTACGGTCGCCGAAGCGGCGGGTCAGCCCGTGCACCACGGCCGGCTTCACTACGCGCCGCTGAACGCCGGTCGCCATGCCAGCACCACCCTCTCCAGCAGTCGGACGACGAAGTCGGCGACGAGGCCGAGCAACGCGTAGAGCACCAGGCAGACCACGATGACGTCGGTCTGCAGGAACTCGCGTGCCATGTTCATCTCGTAGCCGATGCCCGCGGTGGCGTTGATGGTCTCGCCGAACACCAGCGCCAGCCACGCCGAACCCAGCGAGTACCGCAGCCCGACCAGGGCGTTGGGCATGGCGGCGGGCAGGATGACGTGCCGCACCTGCGCGAACCAGCCCAGGCCGAGGGTCTTGGCGGCCTCCACCAGCCCGGCGTCGACGTTGCGGATGCCGCCGTAGATGTTCATGTACAGCGGGAAGGTCACCGCCAGCGAGATGAGCACGATCTTGGGCTGCTCGCCGATGCCGAACCAGATGATCAGCAGCGGGATCAGGCCGATCACCGGCACTGTGCGCAGCATCTGCATGGGGGCGTCGATGATGTCCTCGCCGCGGCGGAACAGCCCCGACAGCGTGGCCAGCACCACGGCCGCCACGACGCCGATGGCCAGGCCCGCGCCGACGCGCTGCACGGAGGTCAGGATCGCCTCCTGGAGGCGGCCTTCCTCCCACAGTCCCACCCCGGTGCCCAGCACCGTGGCGGGCGAGGCCAGGATGTCGTCGCTGAGCACCCCGGTGCTGCTGAGCAGCTGCCAGAGCGCCACCAGCGCGACGGGGCTGACGAGTTTGAAAACCCAGCGGGGAACGCGGTTCTCGCGCCGGGCGGTGCGGGTCCGCACGGTGGTCACGGGGATCGGATCTCGGTCGGCGCGCGCTTCGGTGGGCGCGCGCCCGGTACTGCTCAGGGACGCTGTCATGGGGGATCTCCGCAGGGCAGGGCGCAACGCGGCCACGGGCGGGGCCGCGCTGCTGCGAGCACGGAAGAAGAGTTCGGGAAGCAGGAGCACGCGCCGGACCGGCGCGCGTGAAGGCGGATCAGGGCGTCAGCAACAGAGTGCGGAGGACACGCGGAGGAAGTCCACGTACCCCCGTGTGGTCAGGGCCGCTGTCCGGATCATGGGGCTGACGGTATCGACGCGGTCCGCCGCTGTAAACCCAACCCCACGAAGTGGGATTGGTGCTCGATCACACCTCGGCGCGCCGCGCTACGGTGGCTGCGTGCAGATGTCCACGCCCCGGGTGGAGGGCCGACGGTGATTGAGGAACTGCTGCCCACCCAGGTCAGTTCCGCCGAGGCGTTCGCCGATCCGCCGGACGCCGTGCTGTTCGCCGAGGAGGAGGCCGTGATCGCGCGCGCGGTCGACAAGCGCCGGCGGGAGTTCACCACCGGCCGCTGGTGCGCGCGGCGGGCGCTGGAGCGGTTGGGCGTCGAGCCCGCGCCGCTGCTGCCCGGGGAGCGCGGGGCACCGCAGTGGCCCGCGGGGGTGATCGGCAGCATCACGCACTGCGCGGGCTACCGGGCGGCGGTGGCCGCGCGGAAGGACCAGGTGCACGCCGTCGGCATCGACGCCGAGCCGCACGACCGGTTGCCCGACGGTGTGCTGGACGTCGTCTCGCTGCCGACGGAGCGGGAGCGGCTGGTGCGGCTGTCGGCGGCGCGACCTTCGGTGCACTGGGATCGCATCCTGTTCAGCTGCAAGGAATCCGTCTACAAGGCGTGGTATCCGCTGGCCCGGGAGTGGCTGGGGTTCGAGGACGCGGAGCTGGAGTTCGGCGAGGGCACCTTCACCGCGCGGCTGCGCAAGCAGGGCCCGCCGGTGGACGGACGACCGCTGACCGGGTTCACCGGCCGGTGGCTGGCCCGCGACGGCCTGGTGGTCACGGCGATCGCCGTGCCCCGGTTGTGAGCGCGGAGGAGCCCACGCGCACCGGCCGGGTGCTCCCCCACCCGGCACCCACGGACGACCACAGTCCACACGCGGCGAACCCGCGTCCCCACCCCCGAAAGCCCCCAAGTGTTGCCTATCCTTGGAAGGATACCCCGCACGAGGTTCCCGAATTCGCCTGAGGTCGGGAAACTTGGGGGCTCACGGGGTGATCACCTGCGTGGGATCAGGACGCCTGGCCGTTCTTCAGGGCGCGGGCGATGGCGACCACGCGGCGGGCCTGCACGGCCGCCGCGGCGCGGGTGACGTCGTCGACCTTGTTCGCGCCCTGGGCGTCGACGTGGCTGGTCCCGTACGGGTTGCCGTCGGCGAACTTGGCGCCGTCGGTGAAGCCCGGGGCCACCACGATGCCACCGAAGTGGTGGAAGGTGTTGTACAGCGCCAGCAGCGTGGACTCCTGCCCGCCGTGCGCGGTGGAGCTGGAGGTGAAGCCGCTGTAGATTTTGTCGGCGAGCTGGCCCTGCGCCCACTGGCCGCCGAGGGTGTCGATGAACTGCTTGAGCTGCGAGGCGATGTTGCCGAACCGAGTCGGCGAGCCGAAGATCACCGCGTCGGCCCACACCACGTCGTCCGGGGTGGCCTCGGGCACCGACCGGGTGGCCTCGACGTTGGCGCGCCACGCGGGGTTGCTGTCGATCGCCGCGTCAGGGGCGAGTTCGGGGACACGACGCAGCCGCACCTCGGCGCCGGCGGCTTCCGCCTCGGCAACCAGCGTGTTGGCGATCTCGGTGCCGACGCCGGTCGACGAGTAGTAGATGACGCTGAGCTTCACGGGGTTGCTCACGGTCGAACGCTCCTGTTCACGGGCGGCGGAGACAGCCGCAAATTTCTCTTTCGAGAAAGACAGTACTCAGGATAAATCTTCTGCGCAAGAGATTTCCACGTGAGCCATCTCGGGTAGACTGGGATCGAACAGCACAGCCAGGAGGAGCAATCCGTGAGCAGCACCGCCCCCGACCCGTGCACCGACGATGACGAGATCATCACCTGGTGGGGCCTGGTCATCGAGGGCTACCACGTCACCCAGGACCGGCTCATGGCCGAGATCGGCGAGCAGTTCGACCTCGCCCCGGCGGCGTTCGACATCCTGCTGCGCCTGGTCCGCTCGCCCGACCACCGGATGCCGATGACCAAGCTCGCCCGCGAGGCCGCACTCAGCAGCGGCGGCTTCACCAAGGTCGCCGACCGCCTCGCCCGGGCCGACCTGATCCGCCGCCAACCGTGCGAGACCGACCGCCGCGTCACCTACGCGGTGCTCACCGACCACGGACTCGACGTCGCCCGGCGCGCGCGCAAGGCGACCGCCGAGGTCCTGCGCCGCCGCGTCCTGGCGCCGCTGGGAAAGGAGGAGTCGGCCGCTCTGGCCCAGGCGATGCGCACCCTCCGCGAAGCCAACAGCACACAGCAGGGATGAACGGGCCACGCGACCCGCGGTGCGCGACGAGACCAACGCAACGCTCCACTGTGGAGTTACATCTACGTCGATTTCCCAACTATGGTGAAGGACGCCTCGGCCACCTGGTGAGGGCGTGACGGTCAGCGGGCGAGCACGTCCTGAGGGGTGGTTCCGGTTTCGGTGAGCGCCAGCCCCAGTTCGGCGCGCTCGACCAGCCAGCGGCTCGGGCGGTAGCGCGGGTCGCCGGTGGCCGAGTGCAGTGCGCGCAGCACGGTGAGGATGCAGCGCGGGCCCACGTGCTGGCCCCACTCCAGTGGTCCGCGCGGGTATCCCAACGCCATGCGCACCGCGGTGTCGATGTCCGCGGGCGCGGCCAGCCGCTGTTCGGCGATGAAGCAGCCGGTGTTGACGATGGATGCGAGCAGGCGTTGCGCGATCATGCCCGTGCCGTCGCGGACCACCGTCACGGCTCGTCCGGTGGCGGCCAGCGCCGCCCAGGCCGCGCGGGCGAGCTGCGGGTCCACCGCCGGATGCACGGTGAGCGTGTAGCGCTTGTCGCCGCCGAGGGGGTCGACCCCGCAGACCCGGGCCGCGGGCAGCCCGGCCGACAGGGCCGCGGTCGCCGCGCTGTGGCCGTACGGGGCGAGCAGCACCACCGCCTCACCGGAGGGTTCCTCGCCGCGCTCCACCGGGACGCCCGCCGCCACGAGTGCGTCGAGCAGTTCCGCGTTGTCCGACCAGACCGGCAGCCCCGTCACCTCCGGAGCCTCCGGCTCGGGCTGCTCCTGCTTCACCCCGCCGTCGTAGCGGTACCAGCCCTCCCCGGTCTTGCGGCCGAGCAGGCCCGCCTCCCTCCGGGACCGGGTGATCGGCGAGGGCCGCAGCCGCGGGTCGCCGTAGTAGCCGGACCAGATGCTCTCCATCGCCGGGTGCGTGACATCCAGGCCGGTGAGGTCCATCAGCTCGAACGGGCCCATCCGCAGTCCGAGCGTGTCGCGGGAGATCCGGTCCACGTCGACCGGCGTGGCCAGGCCCTCGGCCAGGATCTGCAGCGCCTCGGTGACCAGGCCGCGACCGGCGTGGTTGACCAGGAAGCCGGGGGTGTCGGTGGCGCGCACCGGCTGGTGGCCGAGCCGCCGCACCAGGTCGGTGAGCGCGTCGGGGATCCACCCGGCGGTCCGGGCGCCGGGGATCACCTCGACCAGCCGCATCAGCGGGACCGGGTTGAAGAAGTGCAGCCCGGCCAGGCGGGTGGGGTCGGCGAGCGCGGTGGCGATCGAGGTCACCGACAGCGAGCTGGTGTTGGTGGCGAACACGGTGTGCGCCGGGCACACCTTCTCCAGCTCGGCGAACAGCTCGCGCTTGGTGTCCAGGTCCTCGCGGACGGCTTCGATCACCAGGTCGCACGTGGTGGCGGCCAGCGGGGAGTCCACCGGCCGGAGCCGGGCGCGGGCGGTCGCGGCGTCGTCGGCGCCCAGTCGGCCCTTGGCGACGAGCTTGTCGAGCATCTGCCCCACGTGGTCGACGGCGGCCGACACGGCCTCCGGGCGGGCGTCGGCGAGCTCGACGTCGAGCCCGGCGGCCGCGGCCAGTTGCGCGATGCCGCGCCCCATCACGCCGGTGCCGATCACCCGCACCGCGCTGACCCGCTGCGCCCACTGCATGGTCGACCTCCCTCGTCCCTCGACGCACCTTCGCACGAAGCGCCAAGACCGTCCAATACCGAATTGCCTATCCAGTAAGACGCAGCTCAACATAATCCTCGCGTGTTCCGGCCACCAGCGGCGCTGTGCTACGAACGGAAAAAGGCCGGTGGAGCGGCCGTCACCGGAACTCGAAGGAGCGAGCGATGCGCGAAGCGGTGATCTGCGAACCGCTGCGGACCCCGATCGGCCGGTTCGGCGGGGTGTTCAGGACCGTGCCCGCGGTTGACCTGGCAGCGACGGTGATCAGGGCGCTGCTGGACCGCACCGGGCTGCCCGGCGAGGCGGTCGACGAGGTGATCCTCGGCCAGTGCTACCCGAACTCCGACGCCCCCGCGATCGGCCGCGTCGCCGCCCTGGACGCCGGCCTGCCCGTCGAGGTCGGCGGCTCCCAGGTGGACCGTCGCTGCGGCTCCGGTCTGCAGGCCATTGTGGACGCCGCGATGCAGGTGCAGACCGGGGTCAGCGACGTGGTGCTGGCCGGCGGCGCGGAGAGCATGAGCAACGCCCCGCTGTACACCACCGAGGCCCGCTGGGGCATCCGGGGCAGCCTGGAGCTGCACGACTCGCTGGCGCGCGGCCGGGTCACCGCCGGCGGCAGGAACTTCCCGGTGCCGGGCGGGATGCTGGAGACCGCGGAGAATCTGCGCCGGGAGTACGGGATCTCCCGCGCCGAGCAGGACGAGCTGGCCGCGCGCTCCCAGCAGCGGGCCGGTGCCGCGCAGCAGGCCGGGATCTTCGCCGAGGAGATCGTGCCGGTGACGGTGCCCTCCCGCAAGGGCGACACCGTGGTGGAGGTCGACGAGCACCCGCGGCCAGAGACCACTGTGGACACCTTGGCCGCCTTGCAGCCGGTGCTGGGCAAGTCCGACCCGGAGGCCACCGTCACCGCGGGCAACGCCAGCGGGCAGAACGACGCCGCGGCGGTGTGCGTGGTGACCACGCCGGAACGCGCCGCCGAGCTGGGCCTGCGGCCGCTGGTGCGGCTGGTGTCGTGGGCGCGGGCCGGGGTGCCGCCGCGCACCATGGGCATCGGTCCGGTCCCGGCCACCGCCAAGGCCCTGCAGCGCGCTGGTCTCACCCTCGCCGACATGGACCTGATCGAGCTGAACGAGGCGTTCGCGGCCCAGGTGCTGGCGTGCACCCGTGAGTGGGAGTTCAAGCCCGCCGACTTCGACCGGCTCAACGTCAACGGTTCCGGTATCTCGCTGGGGCACCCGCTGGGCGCCACCGGCTGCCGCATCCTCGCGACGCTGTCGCGCGAGATGCAGCGCCGGGAGGCCCGCTACGGTCTGGAGACGATGTGCATCGGCGGCGGCCAGGGCCTGGCCGCGGTCTTCGAACGGGTCTGAGGGGCACCCCGCGGCTGAAGTGGTCCCCGATGATCGGAACTGAATTCCTCAGCCCAACCACGGGGGATCACCTTCAGTCCGGGGCGCCCCTGGCTCCTCACTGAACTCACCGTGTGTCAACGGTTCACCGCGCGCTTGAGGCGCTCGGCTCTCCAACGTCGTCCAACTCGCGCCCCCGCGTCTCCGGTGCGGCCACCGCCATCCACAACGACGCCAGCACCAGCAGCCCTCCGATGACCACGAACGTCAGCGGCAGCCCGAGGTACGGCCACAGCAGCGAACCGAAGATGACCGGCACGAACCCCGCCCCCACCCGGCTGACCGTCGACGCCCAGCCGAAACCGCTGGCGCGCAACCGGGTCGGGTACAGCTCGGACACGTAGGCGTAGAGCGCCGGGATGGTCAGCTCGATCAGGAACCCGAACGCGGTGATCCACCACTTGGCCGCCGATTCGATGTCCAGCTGCACCGCGAACAACACCAGCGCCAGCACGGACAGCGGCCCGCTGAGCCCGATCACCCACTTGCGGCCGATCGCGTCCACCAGCCACGCCGACACCACCACGCCCACGATGCCGATCGCGGTCATCAGGGTGGTGACCATGAAGGCGGCGTAGTGGCCGTAGCCCTGCTTGACCAGGATGCTCGGCAGCCACGTCAGAGCACCGTAGTACACCAGGAACACGGTCAGAAACAGCGCCCACGACACCGAGGTGATCCCGGGGCTGAAGCGCCACAAATCCCGTGCCTGCCTGGCGAACGCGGCGGCGGACATCCGGGGCTGCGGCGCGGGTTCCGGCAGCACCCACGGACCGACCTGCGCCCCGGTGCGCCGCACCAGCCCGTCGATCACCTGCCGGGCCTCCTCGGCCCGTCCCTGGCGCACCAGGTACATCGGCGACTCCGGCACCGAGCGGCGGATCCAGAACAGCAGCAGTGCGGGCAGCACCATCACCACCAGCAGCAGCCGCCAGTTGTCAAACACCAGCAGCGCGGCCGACACCGCCCCGCACAGGGTGGCGCCGACCGGCCACCAGACGTCCATCGCGGTCAGCACCCGGCCCCGCACCCGGGCCGGGGTGAACTCGCCGACCAGCGCGTAGTCCACCGGGATGCAGCCGCCCAGCCCGATCCCGGCCAGGAAGCGGAACACACAGAACGTTACGAAGTCCGGCGACGCCGCGCCGGCCAGCGAGAACACCGAGAACATCAGCAGCGTCAGGCTGAACGCCCGTTTGCGGCCGATGGTGTCGGCGATGGCGCCCCAGAACACGGCGCCGACGGCCATCCCGATGAGGTTCGCGGTGCCGACCCAGCCGCGGGCCGCGGGTGAGAGGCCCCACTCCTCGCCCACCAGCGGGATGAGGAATCCGTTGAGGGCCACGTCCCAGGCGTCGAACATGAACCCGAGGCCGCCGATGAGGAAGATGGTGCCCTGGGTGTTCCACTTCCACGGCAGTTCCTGGACTACTCGGTCTCCGGTCTTCATGGGGCTCCCCTTGCTGTGCTGACCGGTCTTGCTGGTTGTCGTTCCCCCAGGGCCTCCCGGGAATCCCGAATGTGCCTCAACTTGGCCCCCCGCCCCACGCTTGCGGTGCGGGAGCGGGCTCCAAATTTGCCCAAACCTGGGAATTCGGGTACCCGGGGTTGGCGGTGGTCGCGGGCCCGGCCGGGTGGGTTCGTGGTGAGGACCGGGCCCGGCCACCCTGGGCGGTCACACGTCCATGAGCGCCTTGCGCTGACCGCCGTCGACCGGGATGTGCGCGCCGTTGAGGTAGCTGGCGCGCGGCGAGGCCAGGAAGGTGACCACGTTGGCGACCTCCTCCGGCTCGCAGATCCGGCCCAGCGGCAGCGAGGACAGCGCCAGTTCGTGCGCGCGTTCCGGCGAGACTCCCTTGTCCCGGGCGAACGCCGCCTCCAGACCCGCCCACCGATCGGTGTTCACCGGACCCGGGTTGACGGTGTTGCACCGGATGCCCAGCGGACCGTACTGCTCGGCGACCGAGGCGGCGAAGTTGATGTCGGCGGCGTTGGCGGCCCCGGCGGTCATCTCCCAGTACGACGGCTTGAGGCCGTCGTTGCCGACCACGAGCACGATCGACCCCTCGCCACGCTCCCGCATGTGCCCGATGACCGCGCGGACCGTGCGCACGTAGCCGAGAAACTTCAGCTGCATGCTGCCCAGCCACTGCTCCTCGGTCAGCTCCTCCAGCAGCCCGCCGGGCGAGGAACCGGCGCAGGTGACCACGACGTCGATGCGGCCGAATTGCTCGATGGCGGTGTCGACGCAGCGCTGCACGTCTGCGGTGACGCTCATGTCCCCGGCCAGGCCGAGGACCTTGCGGCCGCTGGCCGCGGCGATCTCCTCGGCGGCGCGGGTGATGTCGGCCTCGGTGCGGGCGGTGATGACCACGTCGCAGCCCTCGGCGGCCAGCTGTTCGGCGCAGGCCCGGCCGATTCCCTTGCTGGCCCCGGTGACGAAGGCGATCTTGCCGTCCAGTTGCATGTCCATGGTGGACTCCTCCTTGGTGGTTACTTGGCGCCCGTGGTCGACGTGCTCAGCGAACGCGGGTCCCGGGCCGGCCAGCGGTCGTGCTCGACCTGGGCCAGGAAGCGTTCGACGTGGTGGTTGAACAGCTCGGGTTCTTCGAGGTTGGTGACGTGGCCGGTCTTGGGCAGCACGACCAGCCCGCTTCGCGGGATGGTGCGCTTGAGCATCAGATCGGTTTCGAGCACGCCCTCGTCCTCGTCACCGGCGACGATCAGTGTCGGCACGTCCATCGCGGCCAGGTCGGCGCGCAGGTCGTACAGCGACGGGCGGGCCTTCTGCACGCCGCGCATGGTCAGCGCCGCGCCCACCGGGTCGTGCTCGGCGAGCACCGCGACGTGCTCGGCGTGGCCGCGCGGATCCTTGTTCTGGAACTGCACGCGCGCCGGGCCGAATCCGTACCACGTCGCCATGTCCGCCGAACCTTCGGTCTCGAAGGCCACCGCGACCTTCTCTGACTCGGCGCGGAACTTCTCCCGCGCGTCGGGGTGCGCGCCGTAGCCACACCCGGCGACCACCAGGGAACGGGCCCGTTCCGGATGCCTCAGTCCGAAGTGGAGGGTGCAGAAACCGCCCATCGAGTTGCCGACGACGTGGGCGCGGTCGGCGCCGATCGCGTCCAGCACCGTCACCAGGTCCGCCACCGCGCGGTACTGGTCGTAGCTGTCCGGGTCGGTGGGCACGTCCGAGGGCGGATAGCCGCGCGCGGCGTAGACGACGCAGCGGTAGCGGCGGGCGAAGTGCCGCACCTGCGGTTCCCAGGAGCGGTGGTCACCGGCGAACTCGTGGACGAAGACCAGGGGGACGCCGGAACCGGCTTCCTCGTAGTACAGGCGCACCCCGTCGTCGCTGGTGGCGTAGGGCACTCGAACCTCCCACGTGCGATGTGACATACCAACTCGGGCGGTCAGCGCCGGACCGCGCCGTCGAACACGGCGGTGTTGGCCGCGCGCTCCGCGGCGAGGCGTTCCACCAGCCTCTCCCCCGCGACGACGTGCTCCTTGGCGCGGCGCACGGCGTCGCGGTCCAGCTGCGCCACCGACGCCGCGAGGTCGACGGCGGCGGCGTGCGGATCGTCGACGACCCGGTCGAGCAAACCGATGGCCGCCGCCTCGTCAGCGGGCACGAACCGCTGGCTGAGCACGAGTTCCAGCGCGCGGCGGCCCACGGTCGAGGGCAGGCCCCACGGCCCGACCGACAACCCGTGCCCGGGGCCGGCGAACCGGAAGCGGGCCTGCGGCGAACCGAGCCGCACGTCAGCCGCCAGCGCCAGCTGCGCTCCCCCGCCCACGGCCGCACCGTCCACGGCGACCACCACCGGGATCGGCAACCGCAGCATCCGCTCGTACAGCGCGTAGAGGCCGTCACTGACACCCCGGCGTTCCTCGTCGGACACCGACAGATCCGCTCCGGCGCAGAACCGGCCGCGGCTGGTGGAACCGATGACGACCGCCCGCAGCACCTCGTCGGCGGCGGCCTCAACGAGCTGCTCGAGCAGAGCCGCGACGAGGGCCGCGTCGAAGGCGTTGTGCCGTTCGGGCCGGTCCAGGTCGAGGACCAGCACGGCCGGCACGGGACGGGTGCAGCGCAACATTGTTCCTCCGATCAGCGCAGGAGCCGAGGACCGGCCGGGCGGCTTGGGGCCGCGGCGGGAAGCATCATCGTCGGGTTCTCCTTCGCAGCAGGGTGAGCGTGCGGCGGACCGGCACCTGGTAGCGCTGGTGTCCGATGTGGAGGATCGCGGTGACCTCCTCGTCGGCGAGCACGGTGGGCCGCCGCGAGCCGCGGCCGAGCACCCGGCCCGCGAGGGCGCCGACGACCAGGGCAGCCGCGATCGGCGCGACGCGCTTCAGCAGCGGCAGCGCGACCAGCGCAAGACCGTCCAGTTCGGACTCCGGGGCGACCTGAGCCGCGACCGGAGCGGATTCGGTGCGGGACGGTGCGGTGACGACGGGTGCGGCGGGCGGCGCTTCGGTGCGCGACGGTCCGGCGTGCGCCGCGCGGGGCGGCGCTGGTTGCGTCAGGAGGGTGCCGAGGTTGTCGGCGAACTGCTCCATGAGCTTCTGCGAGACACCCGCCAGGGCGCCGCGGCCGAACTGGGCGACCTTGCCGCGGACCACCAGGTCGGTGTTCAGGGCGAGCACGCTGCCGTCGTCGTGCGGGCGCACCCGTACCTCCACCTTGGCCTCCGCACCGCCGCTGCCGTGCTGGTCGGTGCCGCGGGCGTCGAGCACCAGCCGGTGGCCGGGCTCGTCGACCTCCAGGAACCGCACCACGCCCTGGTAGGCCGCGGAGATCGGGCCGACCTTGACCCGCACCCGCCCCCGGTAGGCGTCGTCCACCCGCTCCTCCAGGGTCGCGCCCGGCATGCAGGGCGCCACCCGCTCCACGTCGTTGATCAGCGCGAACACCTGCTCCGGCGGGGCCGGGAGCACGACTTCGTTGGTGAGCCGCAATGCTGTCCTCCTGTCAGCGCGAGTCCGCGAGCGTGCACAGCCACGGGGGCGACAGCGGCAGGTGGCCGACGTCGCCGGGCAGGCCGAGCGCGTCGCGCACCGCGTTCGCCAGCGCCGCGCCCGCGGCGGTGATCCCGCCTTCCCCAGCGCCCTTGATGCCCAGCGGGTTGTCCGGGCTGGGCGCGTTCTCGGTGATGAGCGTGTCAACCAGGCCGGGCACCTCGGCGGCCGTGGGCATCAGGTAGTCCACAAACGTCACCGCCTGCGGCTGGCCCTGCGCGTCGTAGTGGAAGTTCTCGTGCAGGGCGCCGCCGAGTCCCTGCGCCACGCCGCCGACGAGCTGGCCTTCCACCAGCGTCGGGTTGATCGCCCGCCCGACCTCGTAGGCGACCAGGTAGTGCGGTACCGAGACGTGCCCGGTGCCCGGGTCGACGTCGACCACCGCCACGTGCACGCCGTAGGGGTAGGTCATGTGGTCGACCTCGAAGACCCGCCGTGCCGCCAACCCGGGCTCCGCGCCCGGTTCCAGGTGAGGGCTACCCGGCGCGCACGCCGCGGCGATCTCGCCGAGCGCGACGCGGCGACCGGCCACCTCGAATCCGCCGTCGACGTGGTCGAGCAGGTCCGCCGCCACGCCGAGCATCCGGGCGGCCACCTCGCGGGCCCGCCGCAGCACCGCGGTCGCCGCGAGGTCCACGGCGTTGCCCGCCAGGACGGTCGAGCGGCTCGCCCAGGAGCCCAGGCCGAACGGTTGCAGGTCGGTGTCGCCGTTGACCACCTGCACCTGACGGTGGTCCACGCCCAGCCGGTCGGCAGCGATCTGGGCGAGCGCGGTCTCGATGCCCTGCCCCAGCGAGGTGCCGCCGGAGTGCACCCGGACCCGCCCGCTGGGCTCGACGATCACGTCCGCGGTCTCGTGCGGCCCCAGCCCGCTCTTCTCCAGGAACACGGCGAAGCCGTACCCGGCGCGGCGGCCCCGCGCCCGCAGCCGCGCAACCTCCTCGCGCCAGCCGCGGGTGCGTTCCAGCGCGGCTTCGAGCAGGGCCGGGTAGTCTCCCGCGTCCAGCACCACGTCGGTGCCCAGCGCCCGCAGCGGCCGCACGTGCGGGATCTCGTCGGGCCGCAGCAGGTTGCGCCGCCGGATCTCGGCGCGGTCGATGCCGATGCGGTCCGCGGCGACGTCCAGCAGGTGTTCCCGCGCGAACGTGCCCTCGTAGCGGCCGGGTGCGCGGTAGGTGCCGCACGGCGTCTTGTTGGTCAGCACCACGTCCACCGCCGCCCGGTACGCCGGGACGCGGTAGGGGCCGGGCAGCATGCCGACCGTCAGCTCCGGGACCAGCAGGCCGTGGGTGCGCAGGTAGGCGCCGTTGTCGTGGGTGATCTCGTCGCGCAGCGCCAGCAGCCGGGCGTCGGCGTCGAAGGCGGCGGCGATGCGGTGCCGCTGCTGGCGGGAGTGGTTGAGCGCGACCAGGTTCTCCGCGCGGTCCTCGGTCCACTTGACGGGTCGCCGCAGCCGCCGCGCCAGCCACGGGATCAGCAGGTCCTCCGGGTAGAACTCGCCGCGCGCGCCGAACCCGCCGCCGGCGTCCATCGCGTGCAGTCGCACCTGCTCGGCGGGCATGCCCAGCATCCGGGCGAGCACACCGCGGTTGAATACCGGCACCTTGGTCGCGCCCCACACCTGCAGCCGCCCGGTGGCCGGGTCGTACTCGGCGACCAGGCCGCGCGGCTCCATCGGCACCGCCGCGTGCCGCCCGACCTCGACGTCGACCTCCACGACGTGGGCGGCGGTGGTGAACGCGTCGTCCACGTCGCCGTAGCCGGTCTCCAGCCGCGCCACCGGGGGTGCGCCGTCGGCGTCGACGACCACCGGGAGTTCCCGGTAGTCCACGGTGACCAGTTCGGCGGCGTCCTCGGCGGTGTAGGGGTCCTCGGCGACGACCACCGCGACGGGCTCGCCCACGTAGCGCACCTCGTCCGGCAGGATCCGCTGCAGGCAGTCCGGCGGCTCGTCGCCGCGCGGCAACCGGATCGGGATCGGCGGGATGTCCCCGAGGTCGGCGCCGGTGATCACGGCCACCACGCCGGGCAGCGCCCGCGCCGCCGCGGTGTCGATGCCAACGACCGCACCGTGCGCCACGGTGGAGCGCACCATCCGCGCGTACACCTGCCCGAGGCGGTCCACGTCGTCGGCGAACCGGCCCAGGCCCCGGAGCAACCGGTCGTCCTCGTGGCGCCGCACCCGCGCGCCCACCACGCCGGTGCGCTGCGGTGTCGCGGTGCTCATCGCGCCTCCCCGGTCGAACGTGCCGCTGTCATCGGATTCGACGGAATCGGCGCGCTCATACCGCCTCCTGGCGGCGGCGCTCGGCGACGTCGGCGATCGCCTCCACGATCCCCTGGTAGCCGGTGCAGCGGCACAGGTTCGACGACACCACCTCGCGGATCTCGGCGCGGTCCGCCCCGGGGTTCTCGGCCAGGTACGCCTCGGCGAGCATCAGGAAACCAGGGGTGCAGAACCCGCACTGCAGGCCGTGGTGCCGGGAGAACGCCTCCTGCAGGTCCGACAGCCGGTCGCCGTCGGCGAGCCCCTCCACGGTGCGCACCTCGGTTCCGTCGGCCTGCACGCCGAACATCAGGCACGACCGCGCCGGTACCCCGTCCACCAGCACCGTGCAGGCGCCGCAGATGCCGTGTTCGCAGCCCAGGTGCGTGCCGGTGTGGCCGAGGTCGTGGCGCAGCACGTCGGCGAGGGTGCGGCGGGACTCCACCAGCACCTCGTGCTCGGTGCCGTTGACCGTGATGGTGATCAGTTGCTGGTCCTTCATCGACTGCCCTCCAGGGCTCGCAGAACCTGCTCGGGGGTGATGGGCACGGCGTCCAGCTCCACGCCGGTGCCGCGCAGTGCGTCGTTGACCGCGTTGAGCACCGCCGCCGGCGCTCCGATGGTGCCGCCCTCGCCCATGCCCTTGGCGCCGGTTTCGGTGAAGGCGCACGGGGTTTCCAGGTGCTCGACGTCGACGTCGGGGATCTCGGCCGCGGTCGGTACCAGGTAGTCCACGAGGCTGCCCGCCGTGGGCTGGCCGTCGTCGTCGTAGTCGATCCGCTCGTACAGCGCCCCGGCGATGCCCTGGGCGACGCCGCCGCGCACCTGGCCGTCGACGATCGTTGGATTGATCACCACGCCGCAGTCCTCGACCACGAGGTAGCGCAGCGCGCGGGTCTGCCCGGTGCGCGGGTCCAGCTCGACCACGACGCCGTGGGTGGCGTTGGAGAACGTGCCGGAGGTCAGCACGTCGAACACGGCCTGCGCGGACAGCCCAGGTTCGAGGTCCTTGGGCAGCCGGTGCGCGCGCAGGTAGGCCACCTCCGCGACCTCGGCGACCGGGACCGCGCGGCCGGGGTCGTCGCGGTGGCGGCACCAGCCGTCGTCGAGTTCGATGTCGTCCTCGTCGGCGCCGAGCAGGTGCGCGGCGATGCGGCGCAGGCGCGCGGCCAGCCGGTCCGCCGCCAGGCGCACCGCGCCACCGCCGATGGCCGCCGAGCGACTGGCGAAGGTGCCCCACCCGTAGCTGACCAGGTCGGTGTCGCCCTGCCGGATCTTGACCGCCTCCGGGTGCAGGCCGAGCTGGTCGGCGGCGATCTGGGCGAGTGTGGTCTCGTGGCCCTGGCCGTGCGCGGAGGTGCCGGTCGTCACCGTCACCGCCCCGCCGGGGTCCATGCGGACCTCGGCGATGTCGTAGCCCGGCACCACCGACATGCGGCGCTGCGCGAACGCCTCGGTGCCGTAGCCGGTGCGCTCGTTGAAGCAGGCGAAGCCGATGCCGATGCGCCGGTCCGCGGCGGTGTCGCGCAGGTCGAACCAGCCCTCCTCGCGCAGCCGCTGCTCGCACCGGTCCAGCGACTCCCGGTAGGAGCCGGGGTCGTAGGTGATGCCGTTGACGCCCGCGTGCGGGAAGGTGTCGATGAGGTTGCGCCGCCGCACGGCCAGTGCGTCCAGGCCGAGTTCCCGCGCGGCGCGTTCCATCAGCCGCTCCATGACCAGCACGATCTGGGGTCGGCTGACGCCCCGGTACGGCGCGGTGGGCGCCTTGTTGGTGGCCACCGCGCGCGCCCGGGCGCGGTAGCGCGGCACCCGGTAGACGCCGGGCAGTTCGGCGGCGGCCATCAGCGGTTCGACGCCGCTGGTGAACGGAAACACCGAGTAGGCGCCGACGTCGCAGCGAATCTCCGCGTCCAGCGCCAGGATCCGGCCGCCGCCGTCGAAGGCCGCGCGCACCTGGTACTGCTGCTCGCGGCCGAGGAAGCTGGCGGTCAGCCCCTCGCGCCGGTCCTCGATCCACTTCACCGGGCGGCGCAGGCGCAGCGCCGCCGCGGCGACGGCGATCTCCTCGCGCCCCACGACGCACTTGAGCCCGAAGCCGCCGCCGACGTCGGGCACCACGACCCGCACCTGCCGTTCCCGCAGCCCGAGGCAGCGGGCCAGCGCGGTGCGCACCACGTGGGGGACCTGGGTGGAGATGTGCACCACCAGCTGGTCGTCGCGGTCGACCCACTCGGCGAGGCAGCCGCGCGGCTCCAGCGGCAGGGCGTTCTGCCGCCCGCTGCGCAGCGAGGTGCGCACCACGCACTCGGCGGTGGCGAAGACCTCGTCGACGTCGTCGTCGAAGGCCGTCACGTCGAGGAAGGTGTTCGCGGTCAGTTCGTCGTGCACTCGTGGTGCGTCCGCAGCCAGTGCGTCGTCGGCGGAGGTCACCGCGCGCTGCGGCGTGTAGTCCACAATGGCCAGTTCGGTGCCGTCCTCGGCGGCGTAGGGGTCGTCGGCGAGCACGATCGCCACCGGTTCCCCGGCGTAGCGGACCCGTCCGGTGGCCAGCACCGGTGTCGTGGTCGGGGTGAACTCCGGCCGCTCCAGCACCGCGGTCAGCCCGGTGACGTCCAGGTCGGCCGCGGTGAACGCGGCGCGCACACCCTCGGCCGCGGTCACTCCGGACAGGTCCACCGAGTTGATCCGCGCCGCCGCCAGCGGACTGCGCACGAACGCCGCGGACAGCGCACCGGCGCGGTCCAGGTCGTCGACGTACCGGCCGCGACCGGTCAGCAGGCGCGGGTCCTCGCGGCGCGGCACCGCCGCACCCACCCACTTGCGTCGCGTGCTCACCCGGCCATCGCCTCCTGGCACGCGCGCACCACGAGGGTGCGGGCGAGTCGGCGCCGGTACTCCGCGCTGCCGTGTGCGTCGCTGCCCGGCTCGATGGCCGCGGCCGCGGCGTTCGCGCACGCGGTGAACAGCTCCGCACCCAGCTCGCCGCCGGCCAGCACCGCCTCGGCTTCGGCCACGCGGACCGGGACGGAGTCCACCCCGCCCAGCGCGACGCGGCCGCCCCGGCACACCCCGTCGGCGACGTCCAGGCTCACCGCGGCGGCGACGATCGCGAAATCGCCCTTCCGCTGGGCGAACTCGGTGAGCGCGGCGTGCGGCGCCGGGTTGGGGAAGACGACCTCGACGATCATCTCGTCGGGTTCCAGTGCGGTGGTGAGGAATCCGTGGAAGAAGTCCGCGGCGGCAACGGTGCGCCTGCCCCGGGTGCTCGCCACGACGATCCGGGCATCCAGCAGGACCGCCAGCAGGCACCACTCGGCGGTGGAGTCGGCGTGCGCGAGGCTGCCGCCGATGGTGCCTCGCGTGCGGATGGGGTAGTGGCCGATCCAGCCTGCCGCGCGACTGAGTACCCCGAACGGGCCGATGATCTCGGGCGCGTCAGCCGTTTCGATCGCGCGGTGCGTGGTCAGCGCGCCGATGCGCAGGGCCGCGCCGTCGCGCCGTTGGTAGGACAATCCGCTGATGCGGCCGATGTCGACCAGCGCGGCGGGGCGCGCCAGCCGGAAGTTCATCATCGCCACCAGGCTCTGCCCACCGGCCAGCAGCTTGGCCTCGTCGCCGAGTTCGGCGAGCAGTTCGGTGGCGCCGCGGACGTCGTGTGCCCGGTGGTAGTCGAACGATGCCGGTTTCACGGCTCTCCTCTCCCCGGATGCCGCTGAGTCGACATGCAGACATCGTCTGCAACTTGATATATCATGATTCAAACAGCGCGACCCGCCCCGCGCAAGACCGATCTGCCGCGCGTTTTCGTTGCCGCAGCGCGGAAATCAACACGTCATCGCGGAAACCCGACCGTTACTGGGAGTAGGTCTTGACACAGAACCGGATGTGGCAGGAGACTTCCGCGCACAACCGCGCGGCGTGGCAACGACACGGCGCCGATCCCTCGCGCATCGGCGAACTCGCGACGGGCACGCTACCCTCGGCGTGCGCCGCGGCCCCGCACCGGCGGGCGCTGTTGTTCCCGGCCGAGTCGGACCGGTGGCTCACCCACGGCGACATCGCCGAGCACAGCACGCGCACCGCAAGTTGGTTGCGCGCCAACGGTGTTCGCCCCGGTGATCGGGTGCTGCTGTGCGGCCACAACACCTCGGCGCTGGTGCTCGCCTACGTCGCGGTGTTGCGCGCCGGGGCCGTGGCCGTGCTGGCCAATCCCGCCTACACCGCAGACGAACTCGCGCACCTGGTGACCGACAGCGGTGCCGGGTGGGCCTTCGCCGCTCATCCGGCGACCGAGCGTCTGTCCGGTCTGGACCTCCGCGTGGTCTCCCTCGACAAGCCACTGCCCGCAGCACCGCGCACCGGCCGGCAGAACCCCGCCCCGGAGCACGATTTCCGGGAAGATCGGGACAGTGCGCACGATCTCGCACTACTGGCCTACACCTCCGGCACCACCGGGACACCCAAGGGCGTTCCGCTCACGCACGCCAACCTGCTGTCCTCGATCCGCGCGGCGATGCTGGCGTGGCGGTGGAGCGAGGACGACGTGCTCGTGCACTCCCTGCCGCTGAGCCACCAGCACGGCCTGGGCGGGGTGCACGCGACGCTGCTGTCCGGCTCGGCCGCGGTGATCCTGCCGCACTTCGACGCCGAGGAACTGACCCGGGCGATGCGCGCGCACTCGGCCACCGTCCTGTTCGCCGTACCCGCGATCTACGAACGGCTCGTCGACGCACCGGACGCGCTGACCACGCCGACGCTGCGGTTGGCGGTGAGCGGTTCGGCTCCACTGAGCCCGGAGCTCGCCGACCGCCTCACCCGGTTGCTGGGCCAGCCGCCGCTGGAGCGATACGGCAGCACCGAAAGCGGCCTGAACGTGTCCAACCCGATCGACGGCCCGCGCCTCCCTGGCACCGTCGGGTTGCCACTACCCGGCGTGGAACTGCGCATCGCGGATGAATCGGGCGTCGAAGTGCCCGTCGGCCGGGACGGCGAGATCCTGCTGCGCGGCCCGCAGGTGTTCGGCGGCTACTGGAACCGCCCCGAGGCCACCCGGGAGTCGTTCCACCCCGGCGGCTGGTTTCGCACCGGCGACCTCGGCCGCATCGATCCGGCCACCGGCTACCTCAGCATCACCGGCCGGACAAAGGAACTGATCATCACCGGTGGTTTCAACGTCTACCCGCGCGAGGTGGAGCTGGCGCTGGAGAAACACCCGGCGGTCGCGGAGGCGGCGGTGGCCGGGATGCCGTCGCAGCGGTGGGGCGAGCAGGTCACCGCCTGGATCGTGCCGACCGGACCCGCGGACGTCGACGACGTGCTCGCCCACTGCCGACGGCTGCTGGCCCCGTACAAGTGCCCGAAGCAGGTGTACGTCGTGGACTCGCTGCCGCGCACCAGCATGGGCAAGCTCCGCCGCTCGGCGCTGAAGCCGCTGGACACCCGCTCGCTGGACCGGGCGATCGCCACACTGCGGCGGGCGGAACTGTGAGCGGCCTGGCGGGTCTGGGCGCCCGGCTGCGGTCCGGCGCCGAGACCTCGCGGTCGCTCGTCGAACGCGCGCTCGCCGCGGCCGAGCGAAGCACGACGGGCGCATTCGTCGCCGTACAGCCGGAGAGCGCGCTGGCCGCGGCGGCCGCGGCGGACCGGGAGCTGGCCGGTGGCCGCGATCGCGGTCCGCTGCACGGCATCCCGGTGGCGGTGAAGGACAACATCGACGTCGCCGGGTACTGGACGCGCTGCGGCACCCCGGGGCTGGGCCACCACCTCGCCGAGCGTGACGCGGAGGTGGTGGGTCGCCTGCGGGCCGCCGGTGCGGTGGTCGTCGGCAAGACTCGCACCCACGAGCTGGCCTGGGGCATGATCACACCCGGCTGCCGCAACCCGCGCGATCCCAACCGCATCACGGGTGGTTCCAGCGGTGGTTCGGCGGCTGCGGTCGCCGAGGGAATCGTGCCGCTGGCGCTGGGCACCGACACCGGCGGGTCGGTGCGCAACCCGGCCGCGCTGTGCGGAGTCGTGGGTGTCAAGCTCGAAGCCGGTGCCGTGCCGATGACCGGTATCGCGCCGCTGGCCCCGACCCAGGACTGCGCGGGCGTGTTCGCGACGAGCACCGACGACTGCGCCGCGGCCCTGGCGGCGCTGGCGATTCCGCCGCGCAGCGGCGAGATTCGCGCAGTCGGCGTGATCAGCGACAGGTGGGCCCAGCGGGTCCAGCCGGAAGTCGCTGCCGCGCTGGCGGATTCGGTGGAGGTGCTGCGGAGTCAGGGGATCGAGGTGGTGGACGTCGCGGTGCGGCATGCCGAACTCGCCCCGGCCGCGTCGTACGTGATCATGCTCGCCGAGTCCGCTCACGAGTGGTTCCCCGCCACCGGTGTCGGCGACGAGGTGCGCGACCTGCTCCGCCTGGGCGCCAACGTCCGCCGCGGCGACTACGACCTCGCGCTGTCCGCGCGTTCGGCCATCCGCGCCGGCCTCGACGAGGCGTTGCGCCGGGTGGACGCGCTCCTGCTGCCTGGTTCGCCCGTCGTCGCCCCGCCAATCGGGGCCAAACTGGTGGAGTGCGCCGGGCGGGAGGTTCCGGTGGCCGCCGCGTTCACCGCCATGACCGCGCTGGCATCGGTCACCGGTGCCGCCGCGGTGTCGGTGCCCGCCCCGGTCGACGGCCTGCCCGTCGGGGTGCAGTGCATCGCCTCCTCCACCGGTGCGGCGCTGCACTGTGCGGAGCTGCTCCACACGGGGTCGTGCCGCGCGCCCAGCTAGAATTCCGCCCGTATCAGCACAGAATGGATGACCCCCGTGATGCAGCCGCTGTACACCAGTAAGACCGAGCTGGTCACCAGCATGCTTCGCGAACTCATCGTGACCGGGGAGCTGGAGGCCGGGACGACGCTGCGGCAGCGCGACCTGGCGGCCCGGCTCGGAGTGAGCCCCACCCCGGTCCGCGAGGCCCTGCGCCGTCTGGAGTCCGAGGGGCTGGTGACCGCCGGCCAGCACCGCAGCGCCATCGTCGCGGAATCCTGGCTGGACGCCACCGAGGAGAACTACCTCATCCGCGCCGCCCTGGAGTCGCTGGCCGCCAAGCTCGCCGCCCGCCGTATCACGGCGGACCAGCTGGCAGCGATCGAGAAGATCAACGCGCAGATCCTCGCGCTGGACGAGAACGCTCTCACCTACGGCGCGCTGAACCGGGACTTCCACTTCGGCATCTACCAGGCGGCGGGTTCTCCCGTGCTGCTGTCGCTGATGCGGATGCTGTGGCAGGCGATGCCGGACGGCCCGAAGGTGGTGCGCACCCACCAGGAGTCGGCGGCCGAGCACGCGGAGATCATCGAAGCCCTCCGGGCGGGCGACGCGGAGCGAGCCGGAGAACTGACGCACAAGCACATCGTCGGCAGCGCCCACCTGGCGGACGAACGCCCCGCCAGGCGCAAGCGCGGAACCTGATCCCGCACCGCCCCCGCACCGCCACTCGATGAGCGGACCAACGCGGGGGCGTCACGGCATGCGCGTGTGCGGTTCGAAACCGGTGGTTCGGCGTCCCAGCCGACCGTCCGCGTTCAGCAGCGTTGCGGAAGGCGTTGCGGTTCCGCTGCGCGGGAGCGGCTGCGCGCGATGACGAGCAAGGAGCACACCAGCGACACCGCGACCAGCAGCACGTGGTAGGCGGCCACCGGCACGATCGAGTGCGTGCTGGTGTAGAGGCCCTGGCCGACCATCGGCGCGGTCCCGCCGATCAGCGCCGAGCACAGCTGGTACGACAGGGAGATCCCGGTGTAGCGGACGTTGGCCGGGAACGCCTGCGCCAGCAGTCCCGCCAGGACCGCGTAGTTCATCGCGCCGGTGATGCCCACGGCCGTGATACCGACCGCCGCCGCCACCGCGTTCCCGGTGCCCACCAATGCGTACATCACGGGCACGGTGAGCAGGTTGATGGTCAGCAGCGTGCCGACGGTGCGCGCCAGCCCGAAGCGCTGCGCGGCGAGGGCCCCGAACGGCTGCGTGACGAACTGGGCGATGCTGTAGACCAGCAGCGCGTTGAGCATCACCGAGCGGTCCATGCCGACCTCGCTGGTCGACCAGGACAGGATGAAGGTGGTGATGAAGTAGGTCGCGGCGATGCCGATGGAGCTGGCGAGCACGCCGAGCACCAGCATCCCCGGGTGTGTGCGGACCACCTCGCCCAGCGGGGCCCGCACGATCTGCCGCTGCTGCCGCAGCCGCTCGAACTCCGGGGACTCGGCCACCCGCAGCCGGATCACCAGCCCCACCACGACCAGCACCGCCGAGATCAGGAACGGCACCCGCCAGCCCCACGACCGGAACACCTCGTCAGGCAGTTGCGTGACCGACACGAACGCCAGCGTGGCCAGGATGGAACCGGCCGGTGAGCCCTGCTGGGCGTAGGCACCGAACAGGATGCTGCGCCCCTTCGGGGCGTGCTCCGCGCCGATCAGCACCGCGCCGCCCCACTCCCCGCCGACGGCGATGCCCTGCACGCAGCGCAGCAGCACCAGCAGGATCGGGGCGAGCACCCCGGCGGTGGCGTAGGTCGGCAGCACGCCGATGCCCGCGGTGGCCACGCCCATCAACACCAGGGTGACCACGAGGGTCTGCTTGCGGCCGATTCGGTCGCCGAGATGGCCGAAGATGACGCCGCCGAGCGGGCGGGCGAGGAACCCGACCCACAACGTGGCGAAGGACGCCAGCACGCCCGCGGCCGGGGACGACTCGGCGAAGAACAGCGAGCCGAACACCAGCGCGGAGGCCGTGCTGTAGATGTAGAAGTCGTACCACTCGATGGTGGTGCCGATGAAGGATCCGAGGCCCGCGCGGCGGGCCCGCCTCAGTTGTTCGTCCACAGTGGTCACCGTCCGGAGATGAGATCGGCGATCTTGGCGATCGGCGAGGTGGTGGTGCGGTGGGTGAACTCCGCCCGGTCCGCGGCCCGGTAGGCCGCGTACATGCCCTGCACACCGAGCCAGCGCAGCGGTTCCGGTTCCCAGCGACGCACCGGGTGGTCCACCCAGGGCAACCGGGTCAGCTCGGTGTTCCGCCCCAGCAGCAGGTCCCGCATGGTCCGCGCGGCGAGGTTGGCCGCGGCCACGCCCTGCCCGGTGTAGCCGCCCGCCCGGGCCAGGCCGGTGCGGCGGTCGAAGCTGATCGAGGCGCACCAGTCCCGGGGCACCGCGAGCACCCCGGACCAGGCGTGGTCGATGCGCAGCGTCGCGGTACTGGGGAACAACCGGGTCAGAACCTCGCGCAGGGCCTGCACGGTGCTGGCGCCGGTGGTGCCACGCGGGTTCGTGCCGCCGCCGAAGCGGTAGGGGTTGCCGCGCCCGCCCACGGCGATCCGCCCGTCGGCGGTCCGCTGTCCGTACATGTAGGCGTGTGTCTGGTCGGACAGCAGTTCCGCACCGGCCCACCCGATGGCGTCCCACATCGCGGCGGGCAGCGGCTCGGTCACGATCATCGAGGAGTTCATCGGCAGCACGCTGCGCCGCTCTCCGGCCAGCGTGGGCGTGTAGCCCTCGGTCGCCCGCACGATGCGTTCGGCGCGGACCACGCCGAACGGTGTGTGCGCGGCACCGGGTTCGATGCGGGTGACCGGGGTCGACTCGTAGATGGTCACGCCGCTGCGCTCCACCAGCTCGGCCAGGCCGACGACGAGCTTGGCGGGGTTGATGCGCGCGCAGTGGGGGTTGAACACCGCCCCGAGCGCCCCGTCGATACGGACGCGGTCGGCCAGTTCGGCCGCCGACAGCATGACCTGGTCGGTGTGCCCCCAGCGCCGGTCGGCTTCGTGGGCGGCGGCCAGCCTGGCGAGCTGGGCCGGTGAGTGTGCGACGCGGAGGTAGCCGGACCGCAGGACGTCCGCCTCGATGTCGTTGTCCGCGGCCACCGCGATGACCTCGTCCACGGCCTGGTTCATCCAACGCTGGAACGCCAGCACCGCGGCGCGGTCGCGGACCTGTGCGTAGCGCTTGGCCGAGCCGGGGATCTTGGCGCTGAGCCAGCCGCCGTTGCGGCCGGACGCGCCGAAACCGGCGAATTCCCGCTCCAGCACGGCGATCCGCAGCCCGGGATCGGCCTGCTTGAGGTAGTGCGCGGTCCACAGCCCGGTGTAGCCGGCACCGACGATGCACACGTCGAAGTCGCGCGGGCCGTCCAGCGGCGGACGCCGCACCGGATGCCCGATCTGCTGGAACCAGAACGACACGTTGCCGTTGACGGCCATGCCACTCCTTTCGACCCGCCCCGCGGGCAGTCCCTAGTAGCTGGGTGGGCTGATCACCCAGAGCACGCTCGCCGGTGCGCCTCCGGTCTCGACCAGGCGGTGCGGCGTGGCGCTGCTGTAGTCGGCACTGTCCCCGGCGGCCAGCTCGATCGCCTCGCCGTCGAGCTGCAACTCGACCCGGCCCTTGAGGACCAGGACGAACTCCTCGGACTCCCCGTGGGTGTAGGGATCGTCGCCGGTCGAGCCGCCCGGGTCGAACTCGCCGATGAAGACCTCGACGTTGCGGGCCGGACGCGGGGTCAACCGGTACTTGCGGCCGAGCACGCCGAACTCCAGGCCGGGCCGGTCGGCCACCCGCAGCACGCGGGCCCTACCGCCGCCCTGGTCGGCGAACAGGTCGCCGACACGCAGCCCCAGCGCCCCGGCGATCTGGCGGAGGGTGGCGATGCTGGGATTGGCGATGCCGCGCTCCACCTGGCTGAGGTAGCCCTCGCTGATCCCGGCACGTTGGGCCACCGACAGCAGGGTCATGCGCCGCGCCTTACGCAGCTCACGCACGCGCTCGCCGACCGGAATCTCCCCGTCCTGCGCCACCGCACCTCCCTGGGTCGACTGCAGGCTAAAGCGGCGCCGCACCGTCACACAAGATTTCTGAGGTAACAACTCAGCTGGCTTGCCCATGACCGGCCGGCACTGTGCTTCGACGGCGGGGCCGGTTCCGGACAGTGCAGGCCGCTGTCAGGTGCGCAGCAGCACGGCTACCCAGCCGGACGCGGACGAGGACGATCTCCGTGGTGGGACGGCACGTCGTGGGCGCCGCTGGGATGCGCGTGCAGCACCGCGCCACCCAGACGCGGAAGTGCCTGGCACAGGTTGTGTTCCGCGGTGTGCGCGATGTGGTGCGCGGCAGCGAGGCTCAGGTCCGGGTCGACGTCCAGTTCGGCTTCGGCACGCAGCGCGTGCCCGACCCACCGCATCCGCATCCCACCGACGGCGCGCACGCCCGGCGTCGCGGCCAGCACCCGCTCCGCGCGGAGCACCAGCTCGGGGTCCACGGCGTCGAGCATCCGCGCCAGCACGTCCTTCGCCGAGCCCCACAGCACCACCGCGATCGCCGCGGTGATCAGCACGCCGACCACCGGGTCCACCCACCACCAGCCCAAAGCGGTGCCAGCGGCCGAACCCAGCACGCCGAGGCTGGTGAAGCCGTCGGTGCGCGCGTGCCGACCGTCGGCGACCAGTGCGGCGGAGCCGATCTCGCGGCCGACGCGGATGCGGTAGCGTGCGACCAGCTCGTTCCCAACGAAGCCCAGCAGCCCGGCCACCGCGAGCCAGCCCGAGTGCGCCACCGGGTGCGATTCGACCAGCCGCCGCACCGCCTCCCACCCGGCCGCCGCGGCCGATGCGGCGATGACCGCGAGGACGGCCAGCCCGGCGAGGTCCTCGGCGCGGCCCAGTCCGTAGGTGAAGCGGCGGGTGGCCGCCCGCCGCGCAAGCAGGAACGCCACCGCCAACGGCACGGCGGTCAGCGCGTCGGCGAAGTTGTGCAGGGTGTCGCTGAGCAGCGCCACGGACCCGGTGAACGCCACCAGCACCGCCTGGCCCAGCGCGGTGACGAGCAGCGCCGCGAAGGAGATCCACAGCGCCCGCATCCCCTTCCGGCTGGCCGCCAGTGCGCGGTCGACCGCGTCGCGCGCGTCGTGGCTGTGCGGTGTCGCGGCGTGCCGCCACCGGCCGTGCCCGTGGCCGTGCCGCGATGTCGCAGAACCCATCGGACCTCCTCTCCCCACCGCACGATAGGCGCCCCGAGCAGCACGCGACAACGCTGCTGTTACAAGGAAATCGCAGCTACTCTCCGATCCGTTGTGGACATTCCGGCCGAGCCGCGGTGTGGTCGGCGGGTGGAGCGGCCGAGCGCGTTCCGGCGGTGGTCCAGCCCGGCCACCGCGGTGCCGCGCCTGCCGGTGGCCACACCCGGTGCAGCGCGGACATCGCGGCCCGTCGCGGTGGCCGCCGATCAGACCTTGCGGGCGGCGGTTTCGTTGGTCATCGCCGCGCGCCGCGGCGGCTCCGGCTCCAGCAGGTCGCCAACGTCGCACCCCAGCACCGAGCAGATGACGTCGAGGTCGTCGAGCTTGATGCTGGCCGGGGTCTTTGACCACAGCCCGGACATCTTCCCGGCGGAGACCACCAGCCCGCCCTCGGCGAGCCTGCGCTGCAGTTCGGTGGCCTTCCAGATGCCGCGCTGGGCCGCGACCAGGCGCAGGTTCCACTTCACGGCGACATCGCCTCCCGCGATGGAATGCAGCGTTCGCACACGCTCGTCCCGCCTCCAAACTCCGTGCCGCGGCAACAATTCCGCGCCGCCGAGGCGATCTCGGGGCTCCTGAGGAAGCTCCGGGATCTCCCGAGATCGTTCCGTGGCCCGAACAGTACTACTCACCCGACACAGCGCGGATAACACGATTCGTGGAATCCGGGATCACACCCAAGATCGCCCGGGCGGAGCAATACCGCGCGGGAATATGCCAAAACACCCCGAGCGACCTAACGCGAGCGGAGCAGTCCGCGCCGAATTGCCGCCACCGCCCGTCCTATTCGATCACCGAGCGTTTTCCGCAAGCAGCGATTCAGGTGACATTCGATCTGTATCGAACCACGCCGGTTTCGCTGCACTTTCGGGTGACTGTACGGCCGTGGTCCACGATGCTAGCGTCGCCGACGTCCGAACAACTCCCGCGATAAGCGGCACAAACACCCCTTTTCCGGAATCTTCTCGAATTCGCGGACACCGCGATTCGGTTCCCATTCATCTACGCATTCCGATACTCCGATGATTGGTGGTACTGGCGTGACTGTCACGGATCCGCTCACCCCGGGCGAGGTCGACGCACCGCAGTTGAGCCTGAGCACGGCGGCGGCCCGCAACCTCGCGACCACGACCAAGACCGTCCCGCAGATGCAGGGCATCACCTCCCGCTGGCTGCTGCGGATGCTGCCGTGGGTGCAGGCGGCCGGCGGCGTCTACCGGGTCAACCGGCGGCTGACCTACACGCTCGGCGACGGCCGACTGACCTTCACCAACACCGGAGCCGACGTGCGGGTCGTGCCGCAGGAACTGCGGGAACTGCCGCTGCTACGCGAATTCGACGACGAGCAGGCGCTGGGCGCGCTGGCCGACCGGTTCGTCCAACACGAGTACGAACCCGGGCAGGTGATCGCCACCGCCGGGCACCCCGCCGACCAGGTCGTGCTCATCGCACACGGCAAGGTCAACAAGATCGGCACCGGCGAGTACGGCGACGACACCGTGCTCGACGTCCTCGCCGACGGCGAGTACTTCGGCGCGCATGTGCTGACCGGCGAGGCGACCAACTGGGAGGCCACCTACAAGGCGGTCACCCGGTGCACCGTCCTCACCCTGCGGCACCAGAGCTTCCAGGAGTTGAACGGGCTCAACGAACCACTGCGGGAGCACGTCCGGCAGGTGCTGTCCGGCCCACAGCGGCCGCACAACCCGCACGGCGAGGCCGACATCAACATCGCCTCCGGCCACCGCGGCGAACCCGTGCTGTCGGGGACCTTCGTGGACTACGAGCTCAAGCCCCGTGAGTACGAGCTCAGCGTGGCGCAGACCATTCTTCGGGTGCACAGCCGGGTCGCCGACCTCTACAACCAACCGATGAACCAGACCGAACAGCAGTTGCGGCTGACCATCGAGGCGCTGCGCGAGCGCCAGGAGGACGAGCTGATCAACAACCGCGAGTTCGGCCTGCTGCACAACGCCGACCTGCGCCAGCGCATCCACACCCGCAGCGGCCCGCCCACTCCCGACGACATGGACGAACTGCTGTCGCTGGTCTGGAAGGAACCCGGATTCTTCCTGGCGCACCCGCGGACCATCGCCGCCTTCGGCCGCGAGTGCAACCGCCGCGGCATCTACCCGCAGAGCATCGACCTGCACGGCCACCAGGTCCCGGCCTGGCGCGGCGTGCCGATCCTGCCGTGCGACAAGCTCCGCGTCAGCGACACCCGCACCAGCAACATCCTGCTGATGCGCACCGGCGAGGAGAACCAGGGCGTCGTCGGCCTGCACCAGACCGGCATCCCCGACGAGTACCAGCCCGGCGTCAGCGTCCGGTTCATGGGCATCAACGACAAGGCCGTCATCTCCTACCTGGTCAGCGCCTACTACTCGGCGGCCATCCTGGTCCCGGACGCGATCGGGGTGCTCGAACACGTCGAGATCGGCCGCGAGGGCTGACCGCAGTCCGAAGTGGACTCCGATGAGACTCCGGAGCGGGTGACCGCGGTCCACCCGCTCCGGTCCCTCCCCCGACACGCCCTCCAACGCCACCCGAGGAGAACTGGACACCGTGACTGCCACCGAACCGGACACCGACGTCGAGCAGACCCCGCTCAGCCTCAGCACCGCAGCGGCGCGGAAGCTGTCGTCGACCACCAAGACACCACCGCAGATGCAGGGCATCACCTCGCGGTGGCTGGTGCGGATGCTGCCGTGGGTGAACGTCGAGGCCGGCACCTACCGGGTCAACCGCAGGTTGACCTACGCGGTCGGCGACGGCCGCATCACCTTCGCCTTCACCGGCGCAGACGTGCGGGTGATCCCCCAGAAACTCGCGGAGCTCCCGCTGCTGCGCGGCTTCGACGACGACTCCGCGCTGGGCGCGCTGGCCGACCGGTTCGTGCAACGCCAGTACGAGCCGGGCCAGGTCATTGCCTCCACCGGGGAACTCGCCGAGCAGGTGGTGCTGATCGCACACGGCAAGGTCAACCGGATCGGCCGCGGCGAGTACGGCGACGACACCGTGCTCGGCATCCTCGCCGACGGCGAGTTCTTCGGTGGCAACGCGCTCGCCCCCGACGAGACCACATGGGACAGTACGTTCCAGGCCGTCACGCCGTGCACCGTGCTGACGCTGAGCCGCCGGTCCCTGCGGGAGATCACCGACCAGTTCGACCACCTGCGGGCGCACATCGACCGCACCCGCAACCAACCCCGACCGCCGCAGAACAAACACGGCGAGGCCGGCATCGAGATCGCCTCCGGGCACTCCGGCGAACCGCGCATCCCCGGCACCTACGTGGACTACGAACTCGCGCCGCGCGAGTACGAACTGGCCGTGGCGCAAGCGGTGCTGCGGGTGCACAGCCGGGTCGCCGACCTCTACAACCAGCCCATGAACCAGACCGAACAGCAGTTGCGGCTGACCATCGAGGCGCTGCGGGAACGCCAGGAGGACGAGCTGATCAACAACCGCGAGTTCGGCCTGCTGCACAACGCCGATCCGCGCCAGCGCATCCACACCCGCAGCGGCCCGCCCACCCCCGACGACCTCGACGAGCTGCTGTGCCGACGGCGCAGGTCGCGGTTCTTCCTGGCGCACCCGCGCACCATCGCCGCCTTCGGCCGCGAGTGCAACCGCCGCGGCATCTACCCGCAGACCGTGGAGCTGGCGGGCCGCCAGGTGCACGCCTGGCGCGGCGTGCCGCTGCTGCCCAGCGACAAGATCCCGATCAGCGACCACGGCACGAGCTCCATCCTGTGCCTGCGCACCGGGGAGGAGGACAGCGGGGTCGTCGGCCTGCACCAGACCGGCATCCCCGACGAGTACCAGCCCGGCGTCAGCGTCCGGTTCATGGGCATCGACGACCGAGCCGTGATCTCCTACCTGGTCAGCGCCTACGTCGCCACGGCGGTCCTGGTGCCCGACGCTCTCGGCGTCCTGGAACACGTCGAAATCTCCCGCTGAGCGGCCGGATTCTGCTCCCCGGTCCAGCTTTTTCGCCAGGCCGTCTCGGCAGGACCATGGGACACCGGACCGGGGACGGCCGCCGAGCACCTCCGCGAACGAGTCGTCCAAACCCGAAGGGACAGTCGGATGGTTACCATGCAGCACGACGCCAGCAAGGCCGCGGCCGCGCACGAGGCGTTGACGCGCAGCCGCGCGGTTGTCGACCCAGCGTTGCGGGTCGCGGTCGACCGGCTGCCCACCCGGATGCAGCAGATCGCCGGCTACCACCTCGGCTGGTGGGACGAACGCGGCAACCCGGTGCACGCCGACCGCGGCAAGGCGATCCGCCCCGCGATGGTGCTGCTCTCCGCGGCGGCGGTGGGCGGCGACCCGAAGGCCGCGGTGCCCGCGGCGGTGGCCGTGGAGCTGGTGCACAACTTCTCACTGCTGCACGACGACGTGATGGACGGCGACGTCACGCGGCGGCACCGGCCCACCGCCTGGACCGTTTTCGGCAGCGGACCCGCCATCCTGGCCGGGGACGCGCTGCAGGCACTGGCCGTCGAGGTGCTCGCCGGCTGCGGGCACCCGGAGGCGACGACGGCGGTGCGCACGTTGCACACCGCCGTGCTGAACCTGATCAACGGCCAGGTCGCGGACCTGGCGTTCGAGGACCGCCGGAGCGTCGATCTGGCCGAGTGCCAGCGCATGGCCCGGGACAAGACGGGCGCGCTGCTGGGCTGCGCGTGCGCGCTGGGAGCGATGTTCGGCGGCGGCAGCGCCGAGCAGGTCGCCTGGTTGCGGGGCTTCGGCGAACGGCTGGGGCTGGCCTTCCAGCACGTCGACGACCTGCTGGGCATCTGGGGCGATCCGGCCGTGACCGGCAAACCGGTGTTCTCCGATCTGCGCACCCGGAAGAAGACCCTGCCGGTGGTTTCGGCCCTGACCTCCGGCACTCCCGCCGGGCGGCGGCTGGCTGCCCTCTACCTCCGCAACCAGCCGCTGTCCGGTAGCGACCTGGCCCACGCCGCCGAGCTGATCGAGCTGGCCGGCGGCCGGACGTGGAGCCAGAACCAGGCCGACGAGCTGCTGGCGGCCGCGCTGGGCGACCTGCGGCGGGCGGACCCCGGCCCGCGCGGCGCCGAGGAGCTCAACGCGCTCGCGCAGCTCGTCACGTGCCGCGACCACTGACCGACCGAAGTGGGGAGTGCATGCTGCTCGCTCGTGGTGCGCGGGATCGTCGAGCACGCGCTGGCCCGCCGCGCGGGCGAACAACGGTGTCCCTGGGTCAGCGGCGGGTGACCGCGCCGATCGCCCCCGCGGCCACCGCCGCGACGAGGAACGACGACAGCGACGCGCTCATCCAGATCGGGGCGGTGAAGCCGATCGCCTCCCGGACGTCCGTCCACAGCTGCGTCCACCAGCCCAGCTCGCCCGGGTTCACCAGCTGGAACACCGCGAAACCGAGCAGCCAGGCCGCCAGCATCCCCCAGCGGGACGGGGCCTGCGCGGACAGGTCCCAGCTGCGGCGGCGGGCGTGCACGAAGTAGTCCACCGCCAGCACACCGAACATCGGCACGAACACCGAGCCGATCAGCAGCAGGAAGTTCGCGAACTGCGCGATGTCCAGGGTCAGCGCCAGCAGCGTGGTCACCACGCCGACGACCAGGCTCAGCACCCGGCGGTCGGTGCTCGGCCGCAGGTTCTGGATCGACACCGCCGTGGAGTAGGTGTCGGCGAAGGACTGGTCGACCTCGCGGATCACCAGGACGGCGAAGAACACCACGCCCAGCGGCACCGCCAGCAGCGGGTCGAACGCGCGGTCCGCGTCCCCGCCGACCAGCGCCAGACCGAGCAGGCCCAGGAGATAGCAGGCGATCTGCGTGATCGAGTAGCCGACCGTGGCCGCGGTGAACGCGCCGGTGGCCGACCGCGAGTGCCGCGAGTAGTCGGAAGCGACCGGGAGCCAGGACACCGCGACGGCCAGGGCCGCGTCCGCACCCGGCCAGAACCCCTGCCAGGACCCGTCGTGCAGCTCCGGCAGCGGGTGCCGCAGCAGCTGCACGAAGAAGTACAGCATCGCGATGATCACCGCGATGCTGACGTAGCGGCGCAGCAACCGCAGCGCACCCAGCGGGCGCAGGGTGAGCGCCGTGGTGATCACCCCGGCGACCACGATGTAGAGCCACTGCGGGCCGCCGCCGAAGATCGCCTCCGCGCCCTGCGCGATGACCAGCAGCTCGAAGGTGCCCCACCCGACCAGCTGCAGGATGTTCAGCACGGTCGGCAGGTACGACAGCCGGGTGCCGAACAGCCCGCGCAGCAACATCATCGAGGGCGCGCCGGTGCGCGCGCCGGGGATCGCGGCGATCCCGACCATCACGCTGCCCAGTACCGTGCCCACCACGCACGCGGTGACCGCGGCGAGGAACGACAGCTGGGGCACGCCGCTGGGCGCGAGGACGGCCAGGGCGCCGCTGAACCCGAGCAGGCTCACGCCCAGGTTCCCCCAGAACGCGCCCTGGTCGAGCACGCCCAGCGTCCTGGGCGCGGGTTCGTCCAGGGTGTGCGGGGCTTCGCGGCGGTCGACGTCGTGCGCCATCAACAGCTCCCTACGCCGGCATTATCCGGACAGGTTCAGCGGTCGGTGGCACGTAAAGCCACCCTCTCAGCCCGGTGCGTCCGAGCTCCCGCGTGGATATGTCGGCGACACCTTACCCCGGTCGAGCGAGCCCCGGCAGGTGGGCCTGATCACCACCCGGCTCCGCCGCGGGGCGTGTCACCTCCTGGAGGGGACGCGCCGGCGGCTCGGGTTGACTTCGAGTTAACTGGAAGTCCTAGCCTCGGATTCGTTCCAGCGATCGCCGAAAGCGGGTGTTGACCATGGCTGTTCAGCTCAACCACACGATCGTCGCGGCCACCGACAAGATCGCCTCCGCGCGGTTCCTAACCGATCTGCTCGGGCTGCCCGAACCCGAGCCGTTCGGGCCGTTCATGTGCGTACAGACGAGCAACAACGTCACCCTGGATTTCCTCGAGACCGACGGGGAGATCACCTCGCAGCACTACGCGTTCCTGGTCAGCGAGGACGAGTTCGACGAGATCTTCGGCCGGATTCGCAAGCGGGGCCTGCCGTACTGGGCCGACCCGGCGCACCGCGAGGCCGGCGAGATCAACACCCGCGACGGCGGCCGCGGTGTCTACTTCGACGACCCCGACGGGCACAACATGGAGATCCTCACCCGGCCGTACGGCAGCGGTGCGTAACCGAGCCGCTCCGCGGGGCTCTCGCCCGGCTCTCTCCGGGACGCTCTCCCCAAGTCGCGTTCGGGCGGTTAGAGTCTGGTCTGACTACCTGGCCAGAACAGCGACGATGGGGACGACGATGCGCGTGGAGTACCTGTCCGACGACGAGCGGCGTCGGGCGGTCGGTCGTGGCTGAGCAGGTGGTGATGCGCCTCGACCACGGCGAGCAGGGCCTGCACGCCGAAGATCCGGGCGACAGTGCAGACCAGGGCCCAAGTGGCGGTGCACAGCGACTTCCCAGGAGAGGAGTGAGCTCGTGAGCGTCCCCGAACTCGACCGCCTGCGCCACCGGCTCAGCGAGGAGACCGCCCTGGTGGTGGCCTTCTCCGGCGGGGTGGACTCGGCACTGCTGGCGGCGGTGGCGCACGAGGCGCTGGGCGCGCGGATGCTCGCGGTCACCGCGGTGTCGCCCAGCCTGGCCGCGAGCGAGCGGCGGCAGGCCAGGCAGTTCGCCCGCGACCGCGGCATCCCGCACGTCGAGGTGTGCACCGACGAGGCGGACCGGCCTGAATACGCCGCCAACGACGGGAACCGCTGCTATCACTGCAAGTCCGCGCTGTTCGACGCGGTGGAGCCGCTGGCCGCGGCGATGGGTGCCCGCGTCGCGCTGGGCACCAACCTTGACGACCTCGGCGACCACCGCCCGGGGCAGCAGGCCGCCGCGCAGCGCGGCGCGATCGCGCCGCTGGTCGACGCCGGGCTCACCAAAGCCGCCGTCCGACTGGCCAGCCAGCAGCTCGGTCTGTCCACTGCGGACAAGCCGGCCGCGGCGTGCCTGGCGTCCCGCGTGGCCTACGGCGATCCGGTCACCCCGGAGGTGCTCGGCCGGATCGAGCGCGCCGAGGAGGCGGTGCACCGGTTGGGATTCGAGGTCTGCCGGGTCCGCGCGCACGGCCGGGGCTCGGTGGCGCGGCTGGAGCTTCCGGCCACCGACATCGAGCGTGCAGCGGCGCTGCACGACGAACTGGACCGCGCGGTGCGTGACGCCGGCTTCCGGTTCTGCTCCCTGGACCTGGCCGGATTCCGGAGTGGACGGATGAACGCGCTGCTGCCCCTGCTGCCGATGAGGACCGCGTCATGACCAGCTTCGCCGATCTGGGCTACGCGCGCGTGGACATCGACCGCGAGTCCCGCCAGGGGCTGCCGGAGGTGGTCTACGCGCCCGGCAAACGGCCCGCGGAGATCACCGGCATCGTCACCGAACTGCTCTCCCGCAGCACCGGCCCGGTGCTGGTGACCCGTGTTGAGCCCGAGGTCGCCGCGCAGGTCGACGTGCCAGGCGGCACCTACCACGAGGCCGCGCGGCTGCTGGTGTGGCGCCCGGCTCCGGCGGGTTCGTTCCGGGTCTGCATCGCCACCGCGGGCACCTCGGACGGCCCGGTGGCGGCCGAGGCCGAGGCGGTGGCGAGCGCGATCGGGCTGTCCACGTGGCTGGTCCGCGACATCGGGGTGGCCGGGATCCACCGGCTGCTGGCGGCGCGCGAGGAACTCGACCAAGCCGACGTGGTGATCGTGGTGGCCGGGATGGAGGGGGCGCTGGCCAGCGCCGTCGGCGGGCTGGTGGCCTGCCCGGTGATCGCGGTGCCCACCTCCACCGGGTATGGCGCGGCGTTGGAGGGCATCACCGCGCTGCTGGCGATGCTGACGTCCTGCGCGGCGGGGCTGACAGTGGTCAACATCGACTCCGGTTTCTCCGCCGCCATGGCCGCGCACCGATTGGCGCACACCGCAGCGAGGTCCCGATGATCCTGTGGCTCAATCCGGTTACCGGCGCGTCCGGAGACATGCTGTTGGGGGCGCTGCTCGGGCTGGGCGCGCCGGTGGCGGACGTGCGCGCCGCCGTGGCGTCGACCGGTCTCGCAGGGTGGCGGCTGGACGTCGAGCAGGTGCAGGTCGGCGGGATCGCGGCGACGAAGGCCGTGGTGGAGGTCGAGGACACCAGCACCGAGCGGCACGCCGCGGAGCTCCTCGACCGGGTGCGGCGGGCGCGGCCGGAGCCGGTGGCGGAGCTGGCCGCCAGGGCGATCGCCGCGATCGCCGACGTGGAAGGCGCCCTGCACGACAAGGATCCGGCCGAGGTGCACCTCCACGAGATCGGCGGGCTGGACACCGTGGTGGACACCGTCGGGGTGGCCGCGGCACTGCACGCCCTGGGGATCATCGAGGTGCGTTCCGCTCCGCTGGCGCTGGGCAGCGGAACGGTGCGGTGCAGCCACGGCGTACTGCCCGCGCCCGCGCCCGCGACGATGACGTTGTTGCGCGGCGCGGCCGTCGTGGGCACCGACCTGCCCGGCGAGACGGTGACCCCGACGGGCGCGGCGCTGCTGCAGGCGATGGGTACCCGCTTCACGCCACCTCCGGCGATGACCGTGCGGGGCACCGCTTATGGCGCGGGAACCCGCCGGTTCCCCCAGCGCCCCAACGTGCTCGCGGCGACCCTCGGCGTACCGTTGACCGCGGACCCGGCGGAGCCGATGGTCGCTCTGGAGTGCAATGTGGACGATGTCCCCGGCGAACTGCTGGGACACGTGGTCACCCGCGCGTTGCAGGCCGGGGCGGCGGACGCCTGGACGACCCCGGCGACAATGAAGAAGTCCCGCCCGGCCGCGGTGCTGCACGTGCTGTGCCGCCCCGAGCAGGAGCCGGCGCTGGCGGAACTCGTGCTGTCCGAAACGGGCAGCCTCGGCCTGCGTCGCCACGCGGTGGACCGCCACGCGCTGCCCCGCCGCACCACGACGGTGGAGGTGGACGGCCACCGGATCCGCATCAAACACGGGCCCTGGCACGCCAAACCGGAGCACGACGACGTGGTGGCGGCGGCGGAAGCCCTGGGCCGCCCGGTGCGCACCGTCGCCGCCCAAGCCCTCGCGGCCGCGGGCGAAGAGCCGTGACGTCCCGTCACAACCGACGCGCCGGTTTCGAGCCACCGCGAGTGAGCGGCACTCCTGTGCGCACGCGCGACACACGCCGTTCGCGGTGCGCGATCAGGCGCAGAACCGGTCGAGGGTGATCGGCAGGTCCCGGACCCGGATGCCGGTGGCGTGGTGGGCCGCGTTGGCGATCGCCGCCGCGGTGCCCACGATGCCCAGCTCGCCGATTCCCTTGGCACCCATCGGATTCACGTACGGGTCGTCCTCGTCGATCCAGTCCACCTCGATCTCGCCGACGTCGGCGTTGGTCGCGATGTGGTACTCGGCGAGGTCGTGGTTGACCACGTGCCCGAAGCGCGGGTCGACGTGACTCTGCTCGTGCAGCGCCATGGACAGCCCCATGGTCATCCCGCCCAGCAGCTGGGACCGCGCCGTCTTGGCGTTGATGATCCGCCCCGCGGCGAAGATGCCCAGCATCCGCGGCACCCGCACCTCCCCGGTGTCGACGTGCACCCGCACCTCGGCGAACTGCGCGCCGAAGCTGTGCATCGACATCTGCCCGGCGTAGGGGTTGTCCGGGATCGAACCGGTGACCTCCACGCCCTCGTCCGGGATCGGCGCGCTCGCCGGCAGCTGGGCGCGTAGTTGTCGCGCCGCGTCCACGATCGCCGAGCCCCAGCAGGTGATGCCGGTTGACCCGCCGGCGCCGGAGGCGTATGGCAGGTCGGTGTCGCCGATGCTCAGCTGCACGTCGGACATCTCCACGTCAAGCGCGTCCGCGGCGATCTGGGTCAGCGCGGTCCACGCCCCGGTGCCGATGTCGGCCGCCCCGATCAGCACCCGGTACCGGCCGTCCGGCCGCGCCTGGATGGTGGCCCGCGAGCCGGGCATGGCGAACACCGGGTACGTGGAGGCCGCGACCCCGGTACCGACCAGCCAGGGCCCGGAGCGCCCGGACCGGGGTGTTGGGTCGCGGTCGGTCCAGCCGAAGCGGCGCGCCCCCTCACGCAGGCAGGCCACCAGGTTGCGGCTGGAGAAGGGCCGCCCGGTGGCCGGGTCGGTCTCCGGTTCGTTACGGATGTGGAACTCGACGGGGTCCAGGCCGCAGGCGATCGCCATCTCGTCCATCGCGACCTCGAGGGCGAACATGCCGGGGCACTCGCCGGGCGCACGCATCCACGACGGCACCGGCGCGTCCAGCTCCACCAGCCGGTGCGTGGTGCGGCGGTTCGGCGCGGCGTACATGATGCGGGTGGGCACCGCGGTCTGCTCGGCGAACTCCTTGATCCGCGAGGTCTGCTCCACCACGTCGTGGCTGATCGCGGTCAGGTGACCCGCGGAGTCGCTGCCCAGCCGGACGCGCTGCACGGTGCCGGTGCGGTAGCCGACCACCGAGAACATCTGCTGGCGGGTGAGCACCAGCTTCACCGGCCGCGGTTCGACCAGTCGCGCGGCCATCGCGGCCAGCACCACGTGGGCGTGCGGCAGCCCCTTGGATCCGAAGCCGCCGCCGACGTGCGGGCACACCACGTGCACCTGCTGCTGGTCCAGGCCGAACAGCGCGGCGATCGTCTCGCGAACCCAGTGCACGCCCTGCGTCGAGTCGTGCAGCGTCAGGTCCCCGTCGGTCCACATCGCGATGGTGGCGTGCGGTTCGAGCGGGTTGTTGTACTCCTGCGGCGTGGTGTAGGTGGCGTCGACGACCACTTCGGCACTGGCCAGTGCCCCGTCCACGTCGCCTTCGACGGTATCGGTCTCGAACCCGCCGTTGACCTGCTCCGGGATGACCAGGTCGGTGCGTGCCGGGTGCAGTTCCACGTCGTGCTCGCGGGCCACGCAGGAGATCCGCACCAGCCGCGCCGCCCGGCGGGCCACCTCCGGACTCTCGGCCAGCACCGCGCCCACGAACTGCCCGCGGAAGCCGATCTCGGGCGACTGCAGGATCGCCAGCTCCGCATCGCGGGTCGACGCCAGCCGCGGCGCGTTCTCGTGGGTCAGCACCGCGACCACGCCGGGTTCGCTCATCGCCGCGACGGTGTCGATGCCGGTGACGCGCCCGGCGGCGATCTCGGACTGCAGCGGGTAGGCGTACACCGGCTGGTCGGCCGGGTGCTCGGCGGCGTAGACCGCGGCCCCCCGGACCTTCTCGGCGCCCTCGATGCGGTTGATCGGCGCTCCGATGAGCCTGGTCGTGGTGGTCATCGCCGCACCCCCACGAGTTCGGCGAGCACGCTGACGATCATGTTGCGTAGCAGGGGGATCTTGAACTCGTTGCCGGGCAGCGGGCGGGCGTGGGCCAGTTCGGCTTCGGCGGCCTCGTGGAACGCGGTCGTGGTCGCCCCCTCGCCGCGCAGCACGTCCTCGGCCCGCCGCGCGCGCCACGGCTTGTGCGCCACCCCGCCCAGCGCCAGCCGGACGTCGCGCACGGTGTCGTCCGGCGCGTCCAGCGCGGCGGCGACCGACACCAGCGCGAAGGCGAAGGAGGCGCGGTCGCGGGCCTTGCGGTAGCGCGAGTGGCTGGCAAAGTTCAGGTCCGGCACGTCCACCGAGGTGATCAGCTCGCCGTGCTCCAGCACCGTGTCCAGATCGGGCCGGTCGCCGGGCAGCCGGTGCAGCTCCTCCAGGGGGATGGTGCGCGTTCCGCCCGGGCCCTGGGTGTTGACCATGGCGTCGAGTGCGACGAGCGCGACCGCCATGTCGGAGGGGTGGGTGGCGATGCACGATTCGGAGGCGCCGAAGATCGCGTGCTCACGCTGGAAGCCACCGCGGGCAGAGCACCCGCTGCCCGGTTCCCGCTTGTTGCACGGCGTGGTGACGTCCTGGAAGTACACGCACCTGGTGCGCTGCAGCAGGTTTCCGCCGGTGGTGGCGAGATTGCGCAGCTGCCCGGACGCCCCGGCCAGCACCGCCTGGGACAGCACCGGGTAGCGGCGGCGGACGACCGGGTCGGCGGCGAGGGCGCTGTTGGTGACCGAGGCGCCGATGCGCAGCAAGCCGGGGTGCTGCTCGATCCGGTCGGAGGTCAGCCGCCGGACGTCGACCAGCACGTCCGGCTCGGTGACCTCGAGCTTCATCAGGTCCACCAGGTTGGTGCCCCCGGCCAGGTACTGCGCGCCGGGTGTGTCGGCCAGGGTGCGCACGGCGGTGTCGACGTCGGGGACGTGCTGGTAGCGGAACGGTTTCATCGCCGCGCCACCTCCGCGATGGCGGGGACGATGTTGGCGTAGGCGCCGCAGCGGCAGAGGTTGCCGCTCATCCGCTCACGGATCTCGTCCTCCAGTGACACGTCGTCCGCGGTGACCGCGCTGGGTTCACCGTCACGCAGCTCGCACAGCGCGCCGACCGCCGAGGTCACCTGCCCCGGCGTGCAGTAGCCGCACTGCAAGGCGTCGTGCTCGATGAAGGCGCGCTGCAGGGGGTGCAGGTCGCCGTCGGCGAGCCCGTCGGCCGTGCGGATGTCCGCCTCGTCGTAGGCCACGGCCAGCATGAGGCAGCTGTTGACCCGGCGGCCGTCGAGCAGCACCGTGCACGCGCCGCACTGGCCGTGGTCGCAGCCTTTCTTGGGGCTGGTGATGCCCAGGTGCTCCCGCAGCGCGTCGAGCACGGTGGTTCGGGTGTCGACGGTGAGCCGGTGTTCGGTGCCGTCGACGACCAGGGTGATCTCGGCTTCCACGGTGCCTCCCCTCCAGCGTTCGCCCGACAGGTCTACCCGACCGCGGCCCGCGTCACGCCCGGGACTGCGCGCGTGTGTGCTGCCTGACGGTTCGCCGGAATGTGCGACGTCCCCCGGGTGGCGGCGGTGGTCGCCGGGCTGGGGTTCCTGGTCGGTGGTTCACCTCCCGGTGCGCGCCGGGAAGTCGCTGCCGGTCCGTGGGTCCTCGATGTTCCGCCACGGGTCCGGCTTCTGCGCCAGCCGCCGCGCCATGTTGGCCAGCCCGTGGTCCCGCGGCCCGGCGCGGCCGAGTTCGCCGGGGTCCAGCGGGGTGGCCGCGGGGGCGCCGGGGCGGGCCCGCAGGGAGTACGGGGCGATCACCGTCTGGCCGTAGGCGTTGCGGTTGGTGTCCAGGAAGATCCGGTCGCCGCGCTTGTCCTTGCGCTGCTCGGTGGTCAGCCGCCGCGGCTCGTCGCGGGACGCCTCGTCGGCCAGCTCGCGCATCGCGGCCCGCACCTCGTCGAAGTCGCGGCGGCCGCGCAGCGGGGCGGCAACGTGGAAGCCCGTGCCGCCGGTGGCCTGCACGTGCGGGGACAGCCCGGCGTCGTGGAACCGCTCGCACGTCCGCCGCACCACCGAGCGCAGCTCGCCGATGCGAAAGCCGTCGGGCGGGTCCAGGTCCAGCACCGCGAGCACCGGCCGCTCCAGATCGTCCACTCTGGACAACCCGATGTGGAACTCCACGCAGCCCTGGTTGGCCAGGTAGAGCAGGGTCGCCGCGTCGTCCACCACCACGTGGTGCACCGGGCTCGGGGCGCCGCGCTGCGGCACCGGAACACGACGGACCCAGTCCGGGAAGTGCTCGGGGGCCTCCTTCTGGAAGAAACCGTCCGAGCCGATACCGTCCGGGAAACGGCGCATGGTCAGCGGTTTGCCGCGCAGGTGCCCGACCATGGTGTCGGCCACCGCCCGGTAGTACTCGACCACGTCCTGCTTGCGGTATCCGTCGTCGGGGTAGAGCAGCTTGTCCGCATGGGACACTTCGATGCGGTGTCCGCCGATTTCCAGCGTCGCAGTCATCGTGCCTCACGCACGTCGTCGTTGGTCCACCCGGTGAGCACTGACCTGGTGTGGCGCCGGCCGACCCCTTCTCGCCAAGCGTCGGGTCGTGGCACCGCGCACCACGGGCGCTCTCCCGGCTGCCCTGCGACGGGCGAGCGCCGAAGGTCTCCCCTGCGCCGACGGATCGCTGGCTTGTCCTCACCCATGCCGTGGGCGTACCCGCGTGCTCCACGGCGTAACCGCGGCTTGGCCGTGATCGAGCCGTTACCGGAAACACCGTCGTGTTGGGACGATCGGGTGAAACCTGGAACCAAGGGCGGCCGAATTTGTTCCTATGGGGCAAGAAACGTGGTGCCGCTCGACCCAGGAGACGATCCATGCACCAGCACGTGCACGCCGAGCTCATCGGCGGCCCGGAGGACGGCCGCTCGTTCATCATCCCCGCGGTGGACGCGGACTTACCGCTCGGGCAGTTCACCTTCCCGTCGGCGCGCGACGGCTCCGCCCCGTGCGCGCGCTACGACCGGCGCGACCGGCGCGCCGACGGGGTCTGGCGCTACCACTACGCGGGTGAGCAGGCGTTGTCGCGCTGACGCCGACTCCGCTGCCCGCATGATCACGCAGAGTCGCGGTCGGCTCACCTCCAGCCACACAGGAGACTCCGGCCACTGACACACACTTCCGCACCACGCGTCGAAAACGGAAGCCGCGACCCCCGACGGGGCATGCAGGTGAGGTGACGTCGGCGAACCCGGAGCGTCTGCGGTTCCGTCACGCGACCGAAGGTTTTCGGAGGACAAGCACCCAGATTCGCCTCCCAAGTTCGCCCGAATCTGGGGATCTGTAGTGTCTGGTGGCCTGCGGTGCGCCTGTTGCGGCAGCTGACATCTGGGAGTGCGAGGGGACGGAGCCGGGGCGTGCACCACGGGTGGGGGCGTAAGCCGTGGTGGCGCTGTGAGCAGAGACCTCCGGCCCGCCACCCTGCCTACGCTGGGTGACGGGGGGTTGTGGGAGGGTTCGGGTATGCGGATCGCCACCTGGAACGTCAACTCCGTCAGCGCCCGGCTGCCCAGGCTGCTCGACTGGCTGGGTACCGCCGAGCCCGATGTGCTGTGCCTCCAGGAGCTCAAGTGCGCCGAGGACGCCTTCCCGAGCGGCGAGATCGGCGAACTCGGCTACGAGGTCGCCGCCCACGGCACCGGCCGGTGGAACGGCGTGGCCGTGCTGTCCCGGGTCGGCCTCGAGGAGGTGCGACGCGGTCTGCTCGACGAACCCGGATATCTCGCCGACGGCGCGATGTTCGAGACCAAGGAGCCGCGGGCGATCGGCGCCACCTGCGGCGGCATCCGCGTCTGGTCGGTCTATGTACCCAACGGGCGCGAGGTCGGCCACGCGCACTACGCGTACAAGCTGCGCTGGCTCGACGCGCTGCGCGCCACCGCCGCCGCGGAGCTGTCCTCGCCCCGCCCCTTCGCGGTGCTCGGCGACTTCAACATCGCCCCGACCGACGCCGACGTCTGGGACATCACCGCCTTCGACGGCTGCACGCACGTCTCCGAGCAGGAGCGCAAGGCCCTGACCGCGCTGGCCGAGACCGGCCTGACGGAGGTCCGCCCACGCGCCCTGAAGTACGACGTGGCCTTCACCTACTGGGACTACCGGCAGCTGCGGTTCCCGAACAACCAGGGCATGCGCATCGACCTGATCTTCGGCAACGAGGCGTTCACCAGCTTGGTCGCCGACTCCTACGTCGACCGCGAGGCCCGCAAGGGCAAGGGCACCTCCGACCACGCCCCGGTCGTCGTCGACCTCACCGCGCCTTGATGCGTCACATCTGTGACCGGGGCAGCGCGATGATCGCAACAACGATGCCGACCAGCGTCACGAGGACCGCTGCCCACAGAGCGATCGTGGCGACGCGGCTGCGTCGGCCGAAACCTGCTGCCAGGACTCCTACGGCACCCCAGCACAGCACGAACCAGACCATGGACCAGAACAGGCTGTAGGGCAGGGCGACACCGGCCGAGCCGTAGCGCAGGTTGGCATCGATCGTCGCGACCCAGGTGGCGAGGCCACCGAGTGCCAAGACGGCGGCACCGAACGAGCCTGCGACCCGGGCGATGAGGGGTCGCGGCGACCCGGGGACCGAGTTCACGTCTGCCTCCTGCTGCCTGCGCTCGGCGGGATTGGTCATGACTACTGCGCCCTCTGCTGGCCGACGACGATCCGTGCAATGGCGTCAACTGATTCGGGCTTGTTCCAGTAGCCCGAGTGGTCGGTGCTCGGGTCCGTGGGGATGGTCTGCGCGCCGAAACTGGGATCACTCGGTGAGATCCCGAACCGCTGATCATCTATGCCATCGAGCTCGTCAAAGAGCGGTGGAACGCCAGCGTACTTGATCGCGTCCGCCTCTGATGTTCCAGACCACACATGCTCTGGAGGGACGCCGAGGTCATGAGCATGGTCGACACCGACACCTGGTGACCCAAGAAATGCGATGTCGTCGGCGTACACACCATGATCGCGGGAGGCGTATCCGACGACCGTACTTCCGTAGCTGTGTCCCAAGATCGTGTTGTGCGATGGCTGGCCTTCGTGGGTCACCCGCAGTCCCTGCTGGAAGTCGGAGAGATCCTGCTTGGCGTTGTTGGCGTAGTGCTCGGAGGCGGCCTCACCCAGGTTCGGGGGCGACTCGTAGCCTTCCCACACGATGGTCGCCACCTTCTGACCTGGAGGTGCCAGCTGCTGGGCTCGGTCGTAGATCGCCTGGTTGTTGTTCAGGTCGCCGTTCACGCCCCCCAGGTCGGAGAACGTGCCTGGCACGTAGGTCATAACGTGGTCGGCGGTGTCGGGGTTGCCGTGGGCGACGATGGCGCGGCCACGACTGTCAGCGGTGGGATCGAAGCCAATGAGGTACTTCTCGCTCTGACCGAGGCTGGTCTCCAGATCCGTGATTCCGTCCAGGGCTTCGTTGAGTTGTGTGACCTGCTCGGCCAGCTGGCGCGCCATCGGGTCTTTCGGATCGCTCAGTTGGCGCTGGGCTTGCCGGATTTCCTCGAGCTTGCTACGAACGTCTTCCCGGCTCGTCGCCAAGAGCCTGCGGTTCGCCTCGTCCCGGAAGACGACGGGCACGCCGTTGGTATTGCCGACCATCTGCGGGTACCGGTCGATCAGATCGGCTCTTTGGGACGCTGACAGCGATGTCCACATGGCGTGCACGGCGGCCGGGCCTTGGCGCATGGCATGCTCGAACATGCCCTTGGTAGCTTCCGCGGCACGGCTCTCCACCACCGTGGCAGCGTTGGCCAGCGCCACGGCGGCGGGGCTGGTGGGGTGCGCCCCAGCCTGCTCCCACGCGACGGACTGGGGCATGTTCTTGAGGTTGTCCTTGATCGAGTTCAGCCTCTGGACGAGTTTGTCGTGGGCGTTGCGTTCCAGGTCCCGCGCCTGCTGAACCGTGGCCTGAGCTTCCGCGAACGCCGCTTCCTGCTTCGCCTGAAGCGCGCGAGCGGCTTCTGCCTCTGCTGGGGCTGGCGGAACATCTCGTCCAGGCAGACTGACGTCCTGCGAAGGACTGGGAAGTGGCATGGGGGGATAGATCAGCGGGGCGAACACGGTCAGCTGACCTTTTCTCGCGACTTGCCTGGCCTGCTCCATGCGCGAGTTCACGGTGTCGATCTCGTCGCACCACACATCGACCGCTTGGGCGACTGCCGGAAACAGCTGCGCGAGGGTGTCTCCATCGCGGCCCTGTCGGGTGGCCCAGCTCTGGAAGGCTTCTGATGCCGGGCCTTCCCATTCGCTGGCGGCATGGTTCCGCGCCATGTACTGCCCGGAGGCGACGCGCTCGGTGGCAGTTCCCAAGCCGCGGACCTGCTGCGCGTAGGCCCGCATCGTGCCGGGATTTCCGGCAACCCACGTGTTCAGAGTCATGATCTGCTAGCACCCCAGTTGCTCGAACATCCCGGCGTTGCCGTCGTCGGTGTCGATGTAGGTGGCCTTGTTGGCGTGCAGGTCCGCCGCTCCGCGGTGCACGGTCTCGACGTAGCCAGCGGCGGCGCGGATCAGGTCGGCCACGGTCGCCGAGACCGCGGCGCTGGAAGGGCCCGCGTCCCCCGGCGGAAGCGGCTGCGCCTTGCCCAGCTCGTCGGTCGAGCGCTCAATACCTCCTGCCAGTTCGGCCAGCGTCGCCGGATCGATCCGGACGTTCACCCCGATCCCTCCCCGTGATCATTGTGATGATCGTCACAACGATCACGACCGTAGCGAAGCCACTACCGAGCGGGCACCGGGTTTCTACTCATTCCCCGCCGAGCTCACCCGGACAGAGCAGACCCCCACAGCAGGCGGGACTGCTGCAGGGCGCAGGAGCGCGGCAGGGGTTCCGAGTGGCGCAACACCTGCCCGCAGACTCGGAACGGTCACGGCGCGGGGCGCGGTCGAGCAGGCGGGGCGGGGTAACCTCGGAGTGTTTGAGCAGCAGGCGCAGCACGGTCAACGGGTACGGGCCGTGATGGCGGGCGAGCTCGGTGATCCGCGGTGTCCTGGGTGAAGGCGTCGGCGCAGTCGGCGGCGAGCTGGTCGCGGCGGTCGGGGTCAAGGTCATCGAATTCGCTGCGCAGGGCGCGGTGATCTCCCGGTGCGCCGGGCCGCCGCAGTGGGACACCGGCCACTGTGGTCAGCAGGCGGTGCACCGCGCCGTAGGACAGGCCCTCCTGGAACATTAGCCCGATCGCCGTCGCCGGTCCTGGGCGGCAGCGTCCCGGTCGAAGCCGAGCTGGGCTGCGAAGCGGAGCCGGCGTGCCCGGACTTCACCGGTGCGGACGAGGTCTTCCGCACGTTGCGGGCCCGGCAGTTCGACCTGGCGCTGGGCGAGCTGCGACCGGCATCCCCGACCGGCTCGAACCGAGCCTGGTGGCCAGCATCGACGCGGGCCGCCGCCAGGGTGGCGCGGGCGGAACGGCTGCCCAGCGAGCTGTTGCGGATCACTCGCCCAGGCGCATCAGCAGATGCCCGCGGCGGTGTCGTTCCCCCTCGTGCGGCTCCCGCAGCATCCGGCCGACCTCGACGAACCCGGCCTCGGCGGCCAGTTCCGCGAGGTCGTCGATCGGCCACCGGTAGGCCGTCACCACCTTGTGGTCGAACGGCACCACCGGCTCGCCCTCCGACTCGAAGAAGGCGAGCAGGAGGTGGCCGCCGGGCGCGAGCACCCGCCGGAACTCGGCGAAGTACGGGGGCACGTCCTGCGGTGGGGTGTGGATGATCGAGTACCAGGACACGATGCCGGTCAGCTCGCCGTCGGCCAGGTCCAGGGCGTCCATCGAACCGACCTCGAAGCGCAGGTCCGGGTGTGCCTCGCGGGCAAGGTCGATCATCACCGGCGACAGGTCGATGCCGAAGACGTCCAGCCCCATATCCCGCAGGTGCGCGGTCACGCAGCCGGGGCCGCAGCCCAGCTCGGCGACGCGCCCGGTGGTTCGCGTGAGCTCGGCGAACGCGGCGAGCACCGCACGATCCAGCGGAAAGCCGTCGAGCGCGTCGCGGGCCATATCGGCGTAGCGGACCGCGACGGCATCGTATGCCTCCGCTGTCGCGCGGAGATGGGAGGAAGTTCCAGTCACGTGCGCGGACTCTAGAATCTCCTCCCTCAGTCCCTACGGTGCGGGTTCGAGCTCGTCGAAGATCAGCCAGCTGTGGCAGCTGCGGACGCCCGGCAGCGACTGGATGTGGTCGAACACGAGGCTGCGCAGGGACAGGTTGTCCTCGGTACGCACCAGCACGACCATGTCGAAGTCGCCCGCCACGAGCGCCACGCGCTCAACCCCTTCGACGGTGGCCAGCCGCCGCGACACCTCCCGCCAGGTGTCCTGCTCGATGCGCAGGCCGATGAACGCCGCGGTGCCCAACCCCGCCTTCACCGGATCGACGCGCGCGTGGAATCCGGTGATCACACCGCTGCTCACCAGCCGCTCCATCCGGCTGTGCGCGTTGGTCCGGGAGATGTTCACCCGCTCCGCCAGGGTGCGGACGGACATCCGCCCGTCCCGCCGCAGCTCGTCGACGATGCGGGCGTCCACGTCGTCGAGGGCGGGGGCCAAACGTCCGGCCCGCCCGCGCCGGGACACCTCCGCGCTGGACGTTCGGTCTGCCATCACGCACCTCTGGAGCCGTTCGTGCCGATTCTCCAGCCATGACTTGTATCACGTTTGGCGCTCACCCACCATCCAATGCCAGTCGTCCAGCATGGGAGGTGCCCGCCGTGGAATGGCTTCCGTCGCCCACCCCGGTTCGGCTGCTGGAGCAGCCCGACCCGAGCTACCCGATGCCTGCCCCGGAACGGTTGCTGGCCGCGTACCGGGCGATGGTGGTGGGCCGCCGGTTCGACGCGCAGGCCACCACGCTCACCAAGCAGGGGCGTCTCGCGGTGTACCCGTCCTCGCGCGGCCAGGAGGCGTGCCAGGTGGGCGCGGCGCTGAGCATCGGCGCCGACGACTGGCTGTTCCCGACCTACCGGGACTCGGTCGCGCTGGTCACCCGCGGCATCGACCCGGTGCAGGTGCTGACGCTGCTGCGCGGCGACTGGCACTGCGGCTACGACGTGCCCAGCACGCGCACCGCACCGCAGTGCACCCCGCTGGCGACGCAGACGCTGCACGCCGTCGGGTTGGCCCATGGCGAGGCGCGCAAGGGCCGCGACACGGTCGCGCTCGCGCTGATCGGTGACGGCGCCACCAGCGAGGGCGACTTCCACGAGGCGTTGAACTTCGCGGCCGTCTTCCGCGCCCCGGTGGTGTTCCTGGTGCAGAACAACGGTTACGCGATCAGCGTCCCGCTGGCCAAACAGTCGGTCGCGCCGTCCTTGGCGCACAAGGGAATCGGCTACGGGGTGCACAGCGAGCAGGTGGATGGCAACGACGCGGCCGCGGTGCTGTCGGTGCTGGAGACCGCGGTGGCGCACGCCCGCGGTGGCGGCGGGCCGTTCCTGGTCGAGGCGCACACCTACCGGATGGAACCGCACACCAACGCCGACGACGCCGGGCGCTACCGCTCGCCTGATGAGGTGGAGCGCTGGAAGCAGCGGGACCCGATCGACCGGCTGGGCCGCCACCTGCGGCAGGCGGGTCACCTTGACGACGCCGAGGCCGAGCGGATCAGCGCGGCAGCCGAGGAGTTCGCCGCCGAGGTGCGGACCCGCATGCAGGAAGAACCCGTCGTCGAGCCCGCGGACCTCTTCCGCCACGTCTACGCCGAACCGACCCCGCAGCTGGTCGAGCAGCTCGCCCAGCTCCGAGCCGAACGGGAGGCGTTGTGATGGCACCGACGAGCATGGCGCAGGCGCTCAACGCGGCGCTGCGGGACGCCGTCGCCGAGGACGAGCGCGTGGTGGTGTTCGGCGAGGACGTGGGGCGCCTGGGCGGCGTCTTCCGGATCACCGACGGACTGCAGGACGCCTTCGGCGAACAACGGTGTTTCGACACCCCGCTGGCCGAGTCCGGCATCGTGGGGTTCGCGATCGGCATGGCGATGGCCGGGTTCCGCCCGGTGGTGGAGATGCAGTTCGACGCCTTCGCGTTCCCCGCCTTCGAGCAGGTCGTCTCGCACGTGGCGAAGATGCGCAACCGCACCCGCGGCGCGGTGGAGCTGCCGATGGTCATCCGGGTGCCGTTCGCGGGCGGCATCGGCGGCGTCGAGCACCACTGCGACTCCAGCGAGGCGTACTACGCGCACACCCCGGGCCTCAAGGTCGTCGCCCCGGCCACCCCGACGGACGCCTACGCCATGCTGCGCGAGGCCATCGGCGATCCCGACCCGGTGGTGTTCCTGGAGACCAAGAAGCTGTACTGGTCCAAAGAGGACATTAAACTGCCGGTGACCGCCGAACCGATCGGCCGCGCGGTGGTTCGCCGCGAGGGCAGCGACGCGACGCTGCTCGCCTTCGGTCCTGGTGTGCCGCTGGCGTTGGAAACCGCCGAGGCCGCCACGGCCGAGGGGTGGGACGTCCAGGTCGTGGACCTGCGCAGCCTGGTGCCCTTCGACGATGCCACGGTGACCGAGGCCGTGCGCCGCACCGGGCGGTGCGTGGTGCTCCAGGAGGCGCCTGGCTTCGCCGGTGTGGGCGCGGAGATCGCGGCGCGCGTGCAGGAACGCTGTTTTCACTCGCTGGCCGCGCCGGTACTGCGGGTGTCCGGGTTCGACATCCCGTACCCTCCACCGAAGCTGGAGCACGTGCACCTGCCGAGCGTGGACCGGGTGCTCGACGCGATCGCCCGGCTCCAGTGGGACGACGAGCCGGACGCGACGTGGCTGCCCGGGCGCGGGAACGACATGGAGGGTGCGGCATGACCGGCTTGGCGCAGTTCACGTTGCCCGATCTCGGCGAGGGGCTGACCGAGGCGGAGATCGTGCGGTGGCACGTGGCGGTCGGCGACCGCGTCGAGGCCGACCAGGTCGTCGTGGAGGTGGAGACGGCCAAGGCGGTGGTGGACGTGCCCTGCCCGCACGCGGGAGTGGTCCAGCAGCTGCACGGCGAGCCCGGCGACGTGGTGGCGGTGGGCGCGCCGCTGACGACGATCGCCACGGATGCTCACGAGCAGTACCGAAGCGAGGAACGCGCAGGGTCGGGGCACGTGCTGGTCGGCTACGGCACGGGTGCCGCGACGAGCCGCCGTCGCCGTCGCGCCCGCCCGGTGCACACCACGACCCGCACGAACGGATCTACTGCGCCGCGCGTGATCTCGCCGATCGTGCGCCGCCTGGCTCGGCAGCACGGAATCGATTTGTCTCATGTGGATGGAAGTGGCCCCGGCGGGGTCATCCTGCGCCGCGATGTGGACGCGTTGCGCGCTGCTGCGGCCGGGTCGTCGTCCCCCCTGGGCGCGGCGGATACCGGCGGCGGTGCTGCCGCGGACGGTGAGGTCAGGATTCCGCTGCGGGGGCTGCGGGGCGCCGTGGCGGACAAGCTCACCCGCAGCCGGCGCGAGATCCCGGACGCCAGCACGTGGGTGGATGTGGACGCCACGGGGCTGCTGGAGGCGCGGGCGCTGCTCAAGCAGCGCAACGACGTCAGCCTGCTGTCGCTGATCGCCCGGTTCTGCGTGGCGGGCCTGCGCCGCTTCCCCGAGCTGAACTCCACAGTGGATAGCGAACGCGGCGAGATCGTCCAGTTCGGACACATCAATCTGGGTTTCGCGGCGCAGACACCGCGCGGCCTGCTGGTTCCGGTGGTCCGCGACGCGCACCGGATGAGCACCGCCGAGCTGTCCGAGGCGATCGCGGCCACCACCGAGCAGGCGCGCGCGGACGAGCTGGAACCCAGGCAACTCACCGGGGGCACGTTCACGCTGAACAACTACGGCGTTTTCGGGGTGGACGGCTCCACCCCGATCATCAACCATCCGGAGGCTGCGATCCTGGGCGTCGGCCGCATCATCGACCGGCCGTGGGCGCACGAGGGCCAACTGGTGCTGCGCAAGGTGACCCAGCTGTCCCTGACGTTCGACCACCGGGTCTGCGACGGAGCAACAGCGGGAGGGTTCCTCCGCTACGTGGCGGACTGCGTCGAGAACCCGATCACGGCCCTGGCCGACCTCTGAGCGAGAACCGGGCAGCACTCGGGTGCCCCGCCTGCACCGCTGCAGGTGGCCGGATGAGCGATGGGCGCCTTTCGTGGCCGTCACTCGTCCGGGGTTTCGGCGGTGGCGTGGTCGTAGTAGACGAGGACGCCGGTGGCACCGTGGAGGGCGAACGCCGCTTCCGGGCTCGCCGGTTCGCCGGAGAGCTCGATGAGTTCGCGCAGCGTCACGTTGACCAGGTCGTCCAGGTCCCGCCAGCGCTGCGCCGGACGGTCCGCGTCGTAGGCGTCCGGGGCGAAGTCGGTTTCGCAGCGCCGCAGACCTTCCCGCAGGTGGCGCACCAGCTTCCGGTAGGTGCCCTCGGCCCACGTCGGCGCCAGGTCGTCCGCGCGCTGGGCGAGCCGACCGGCCATGTGGATGATGTCGTCGACGTGGTTGCCGAGCCACCTGCGCCGGCGGTGGATGGCGCCGAGTTCCGGCCAGCGCTTGCGCGCCGCCTGCCGGGACCGCCCGGTGATCGCGCTGAGGTCCGCGAGGCTCGCGCCGAGCCACACCGCCTCCGCCGCCGCTTCGGCGGTCTGCGCTCCCGCCGCCGCGACGACGAGTTTCTCCGCTTCCAGCGCGGCACGGAACCTGCCCAGCGCCACCAGGCGGCGCTGCTGCTCGTCACCGACGTCGCTGCTTTTGGGTCCCGGGTCGAGCACCTCCACCTCGACCGCGTCCGCCAGCCGCCGGACCGCACGTCGGGCCTCGTCGACCCCCATGACCACCTCCTGTAAACCTGTGGTTCACAGCGTACAGGTTGTCAACCACGGGTTCACATCCGGATTTCTCCGGGACATCCGCAACTGGCCCGGCGAACTGCGCGACCGCTGCGCGAACCGCAGTCGCCAACCCTGGCACGGCACGGCGTTTCCGCAGGTCAGGGCGAACATGAACGTGCTGTTCACATTTGACTCGCGATCCGCGGCGGCGCCAGAATCCAGCTCTCCCCAAGCACGCCCCCAACCAGGGGTTTCTTCGTCGTGCCCGGAAAAAGGAGCAACACATGATCCACGCCCGCGGCCTGACCCGCCGGTTCACCGCGCGACGCCACCAGGTGGAGGCCGTGCGCGGCCTGGACCTGGACGTCGAGCCCGGTCAACTGGTCGCGTTCCTCGGCCCCAATGGGGCCGGGAAGTCCACCATCCTGCGGATGCTGACCACGCTGCTGCCGCCCACCTCCGGCACCGCCACCGTCGCCGGGCGCGACATCACCACCGACCCGGCCGGGGTGCGCGCCCGGATCGGCTACGTCGGCCAGCGCGCCAGTGCCGGCGAGAACCACCGGGTCCGGGACGAGCTGGTCAACCAGGGCCGCTGCCACGGGCTGCCCCGGTGGCAGGCCCGCCACCGCGCCGAGGAACTGCTCGACCTGACCCCGCTGGCCGACCGCAAGCCGGGCACCCTCTCCGGTGGCCAGCGCCGCCGGGTCGACATCGCGATCGGCCTGGTCAACCGACCGGCGCTGTTGTTCCTTGACGAGCCCTCCACCGGGCTGGACCCGCAGAGCCGGGCCGACATCTGGCAGCACATCCTGCGCCTGCGCAGTGTTCCTCGCGCTCACCGGCCGCAGCCTGCGCGAGAGCGACCCACGCTGAAAGGAACCCGATGCACTTCTTGCGCGACACCGCAACGGTTTTCGTCCGCGAGATCACCCCGACGCTGCGCGCCCCGGCCGGCATCGCGTTCACCATGACCCAGCCGCTGCTGTTCCTGTTCGGACCGCTGCTGGCGGGCACGGGGTTCCCGACCTCGCCGTGGCAGTGGTTCGTGCCCGGCGTCCTGGTGATGATGTGCCTGTTCGGCCCGATGATGGCCGGATACACCCTGCTGGTCGAGCTGATCGGCGGCTCGATGGAGCGGATGCTGGTCACACCGATCAACCGGTCGGCGATGTTGGTCGGCCGCACGCTCAAGGAGTTCGCAATGCTCCTAGTGCAGGCCGTGCTGCTCGTCGCCCTGGCCGTACCGCTGGGTTTCCGGCCGCACCCGGTCGGCGTGCTCGCCGGACTGGCGCTGCTGCTGGTCTTCGGTATCGGCCTCGGCGCGCTGTCGTTCGTGCTGGCCATCGCCTCGGCCCCGGGCGGTGAGCTGTTCTACATGGTCACGCAGCTGGTGTTGTTCCCGTTGCTGCTGCTGTCCGGTGTGCTGCTGCCGATGGACTTCGGGCCCGGCTGGTTGCGGGCGATCGCCGCGGTCAACCCGGTCTCGCACCTCGCCGACGCCGAACGCGCCCTGTTCGGCGGAAACCTCACCGATCCGTCGGTGTTCACCGGAACCGCCGTGGCCGTCGCGCTGGCCGCGCTGGGCCTGGCGTGGGGCACCCGCGCGATGAAGCGCGGAGTCTGACCCGATCACCGGCTTCTTCCTCGGGGCCGCTCACCTAGGCTGTGGGCAGCGACCCCGAGGAGGAGCCGTGTCGGTCACCGGAGAGCACGCCGCGGATACCCGCATCCCCCTGCGCGACCAGGTGCGCCAGGAGTTGCAGGCCCGCATCGCGGACGGGCGGCTGCGCCCCGGGGACCGGATCTTCGAACAGGACCTAGCCGCCGAGCTCGGGATGTCCCGGGTCCCGGTGCGCGAGGCGATCCGGATGCTGCAGAGCGAGGGATTCGTCGAGGTGCTGCCGCGCCGCCGCGGGGTGTTCGTGCGCGGCCTGGATCGCCAGCAGGCCAAGGAGCTCTTCGAGGTCCGCGAGGCGCTGGAGGTCTACGCGGCGCGGCTGGCCGCCGAGCGCGGGCAGAGTGCGGACGTGGCACGGATGGCCGAGCTGGCTCGGCAGGCGCGCGCCGCGTACGAGGCCGGTGACGTCGAGGCGATGTCCAACGCCAACGCGGCGTTCCACGACCAGCTGGTCGCGGTGGCGGGCAACGAGCTGCTGGCCTCGATGCTGGAGCCACTGCACGGGCGGTTGGCCTGGCTGTTCCGGATGAACCTCGAGCCCGAGCGGGTCTGCGCGGAGCACGAGGAGTTGCAGGAGGCCATCGCCGCGGGCGACGCCGACCTGGCCGCCGAGGTCGCCCAGCGGCACGTGCTGTCCAGCCGCCGCATGGTTCTGGAACGCATGCTGTTCTAGCTGCCGCGCCGTCGCAGGCGCGACATTTGGCTACGCGAACGGCATCGGACCGTTTCCGCGGAACTCTTGACCAGCGGTTCGCGCGGATCTACCTTACGTATACACAATCCTATACTTCCACATAACGAAACTTAGATTCCATAACTCCACGAACTCCGGCACCGCACCCGGCAGCGGCGCCGGACGACCGGCAGCATCTGGCGCGCACCCCGGCACCTCCGCGCTCCAGCACGCTGAGCTGGGATGACGACGGGCATGTGGCACCCTGGGGACTTCCCCGCCACACCGCCCGCGGCAGCGGGCCACCCCGCATCCCTCCGGAACCAGGGCACCGATCGTTTCAACGCCGAAACCCGGGAGCAGCCGCATGACCGCCACGGACAACAGAGTGGCCGGGGGCACAACCGGCACCACGAGCACCGCTCTGTACAGCCATGACCTCGCGCCGACGAAGAAGGAAGGGCGACGCTGGGGCGCCTACAACGTCTTCACCCTCTGGGCCAACGACGTGCACAGCCTCGGCAACTACGCCTTCGCGATCGGCCTGTTCGCACTCGGCCTCAGCGTGTGGGGCATCCTGCTGGCCTTCCTGCTGGCCTCCGCACTGTTGTTTTTGCTGCTGACGCTCTCGGGCTACATGGGGCACAAGACCGGCGTGCCGTTCCCCGTCATGAGCCGCATCGCCTTCGGCGTCAAGGGTGCCCAGATTCCCGCAGCCGTCCGCGGCGCGGTCGCCATTGCCTGGTTCGGCATCCAGACCTACCTCGCGTCCTCGGTGCTGAACGCGCTGCTCGTCGCCCTGTTCCCCGGGTTGGCCTCGTGGCAGGAGCACACCGCGCTGGGGTTGTCGGCGCTGGGCTGGGTCACGTTCCTCGCGCTCTGGGCGGTACAGGTCCTCATCGTCAGCTACGGCATGCACGTGATCCGCAGGTACATGGCGGTCGCCGCGCCGATCACCCTGATCACCATGTGCGCCCTGGCGATCTGGATGTTCGTCCGGGCCGGCGGTTCGATCTCCCTGTCCACCGCGCAGCCGCTCACCGGCGCCGCGATGTGGCTGCAGATCCTGCAGGGCGCCGCGCTGTGGGTGGTGATCTACGGGACCTTCGTGCTGAACTTCTGCGACTTCACCCGCTCGGCCAGGAGCCGCCGGTCGATCGTTGTGGGCAACCTCATCGGGATTCCGGTGAACATGCTGTTCTTCGCCACCATCGTCGTCGTGCTCAGCGGGGCCCAGTTCACGTTGGACGGACGCGTAATCACCAGCCCGACCGACATCGTGCAGAACGTCCCGAACCTTCTCATGCTGGCGTGCGCCTCGATCGCCCTGGTCGTGCTGACGATCGCGGTGAACCTGATGGCCAACTTCGTGGCCCCGATCTACGTGCTGGTGAACCTCTTCCCGCGGCGGCTGAACTTCCGCCGGGCGGGCCTGGTCAGCGCCCTCATCGGCCTGGCCATCCTGCCCTGGAACCTCTACAACAGCCCGGTCGTGGTGAACTACTTCCTCGGCGGTCTCGGCGCGCTGCTCGGCCCCGTCTTCGGCGTGATCATGGCGGACTACTGGCTGCTGCGGAAAACCCGCGTCAACGTCCCGGACCTCTACCGCGAGGACCCGGGCGGCGACTTCCACTACCGCGGCGGCTACAACCCCAGGGCCGTCTGGGCGTTGGTCCCGGCCGCCGCCATCGCCGTCGTCGTGGCGCTGCTGCCCGCCTTCAGCGTGGTCGCCGGCTTCTCCTGGTTCATCGGGGCGATCCTCGCCGCGGCCATCTACTCCGCGATCGGCGACCGCAGGCCCCAGTTCCGGGACGTCGACGGCGAATCCATCGCCGTCCCCGCCGAGTGAAATCCTTGCCGAATCCCGGCCCATCTCAAGAAAGTCCAACGATGCGCATCCTCGTCGTCAACGTCAACACCACCGAGTCGATCACCCGGTCCATCGGCGAGCAGGCGGCGACCGTCGCCTCCCCGGGCACCGAGATCGTGCCGCTGACACCGTCGTTCGGCGCGGCGTCCGTCGAGGGCAACTACGAGAGCTACCTTGCCGCGATCGCCGTGATGGAGGCCGTCCGCGGCTACCCGGAGCCCTTCGACGCGATCATCCAGGCCGGCTACGGCGAGCACGGCCGGGAGGGGCTGCAGGAGCTGTTCGACGTCCCGGTCGTCGACATCACCGAGGCAGCCGCGAGCACCGCCCAGTTCCTGGGCCGGACCTACTCGGTGGTCACCAGCCTGGACCGCACGGTCCCGCTGATCGAGGACCGCCTGCGCCTCGCCGGTCTCAGCGCCCGCTGCGCATCCGTGCGCGCCAGCGGCCTGGCGGTGCTGGACCTCGAGCGGGACCCCGCGGCCGCCGTCGACGCCATCGCCGAACAGGCGGCCCGCGCGGTGCGGGACGACCGGGCCGAGGTCATCTGCCTCGGCTGCGGTGGCATGTCGGGGCTCGCCGAACGCGTGGTCCACCGCACCGGCGTCCCGGTCGTCGACGGCGTGACCGCTGCGGTGACGATCGCCGAATCCCTGGTCCGGCTCGGCCTGACCACCTCGAAGGTCCGCACCTACGCGCCCCCGCGCCCCAAGGTGATGACCAACTGGCCGCCCGCGGGCGTTCGAACGGGACAACGCGTACCGGCGTGAGCGGTGTACCCGCGCCCCGCGAGCTCGCTCGCGGGGCGCGGGTACTCTGGACGGCTCGGGAAGCCCGGCGGCTACCGTGGAGTCCAGCGCCGACGGCGACGAGGGAGGCGGGGCTCATGCAGCAGAACCACACCGGTCCACCGAGATCTGGCCAGTACACGCCCGCCCGCGCGGACCACACGCGGCCGTGGATCGAACCGCCCGCCGCCGAGGCGGACCAGCCCGGGGCCCCGGCCGCCCCCGGTCCCGCGCGGCAGCCGGAACTGGTGATCACCCAGGGCCCGGGCACCGGCCGCCGGTTCCCCGTGACCGCCCCCGCCACGATCGGCCGCGGCCGCGAGTGCGACATCGTGCTCGACGACCCCACCGTCTCCCGGCGCCACGCCGCGATCCAGCACGACGGGGACCACTACGTCGTCACCGACGCCGAGTCGCTCAACGGCACCTACCTCAATCGGCACCCCATCGACTACGCCAGGATGTCCGACGGCGACGAGCTGTGGATCGGAAGATTCCACCTCCGATTCCACGCGGCCCGGTAGCAGCCGTTCACCCGGCCCGAGCACGAGGCGCCAGCGGCGCTGTGACCACTGTGGACATCCACATGGTGGAACGCGGTCGGACGAAGGACTGGATCGACTCAGACGGATCTTGCGGGACAGGGTGAACACAGGTTTACTCCTGCGGTGAACACCGGTTCACAGTCGATCGCGAGGAGCCGAATGAGCAGCGCCACACCCGCTTCCCCCGCATCGCGACGCTCCAAGCTCGTCATCGGGGTGCTCGCCTCGTGCGGGATCGCGGTGTCGTTGATGCAGACCCTCGTCGTCCCCCTGTTACCCGAGTTCCCCCGGCTGCTGGGTACCTCCCGCTCCAACGCGGGCTGGCTGGTCACCGCCACGCTGGTGGCCGGCGCGGTGTGCGCGCCGGTGCTCGGGAGGCTCGGCGACATGTACGGCAAGCGCCGGATGCTGCTGATCTCGCTGGCCACCATGGCTGCCGGCAGCGCGATCGGCGCGGTCAGCGACGACTTCGCGGCGGTGCTGGTGGGCCGGGTGCTGCAGGGGGCGGCGATCGGTGTGGTCCCGCTGGGCATCAGCATCATGCGCGACGAGCTGCCGGAGGACCGGGTCGGGTCCGGGGTGGCGCTGATGAGCGCGACGCTGGGCATCGGCGGCGCGGTGGGGCTTCCGGTGACCGGCCTGGTGGCCGAGGAGCTGAACTGGCACTGGCTGTTCGCGGGCGCCGCGCTGTTCGCCGTCGCCGAGTTCGTGCTGGTCCGGCTGGTGGTGCCGGAGTCGTCGCTGCGCAGCGGCGGCAGGTTCGACCTCGTCGGCGCGGTGCTGCTGTCCGGCGCGCTGACCTGCCTGCTGCTGGCGGTGTCCAAGGGCAACGAGTGGGGCTGGATGAGCGGGACCATCCTTGGGCTGCTGGCTGCGGCGGCGGTGCTGTTCGCCGTGTGGGGCACCTTCGAGCTGCGCACGAGCACGCCGCTGGTGGACCTGCGGGTGTCCGCGCACCCGACCGTGCTGCTGACCAACATCGCGTCGGTGCTGATCGGGATGGCGATGTTCGCCGGGTTCCTGGTGGGCGCGCAGATCCTGCAGGCCCCGGTGGGCACCGGGTACGGGTTCGGCATGTCGCTGGTGGTCAGCGGCCTGGTGCTGCTGCCCATCGGCGGCGCGATGGGCGTGTTCTCCCCGGTGTCGGCGCGGATCTCCCGGCGTCGCGGACCGCGCACCACGCTGATCATCGGCGGCGTCGTGCTGACCATCGGCAACCTCGCCGGGGCGCTGCTGCACGACCCGCTGCCGTTGGTGGTGGCCATCCTGACCGTCGGCGCGATCGGCGGCGCGCTGGCCTACGGCGCGCTGCCGACGCTGATCATGCAGGCGGTGCCGCCGACCGAGACGGCCGCCGCCAACAGCCTCAACAGCCTGGCTCGCTCGATCGGCACGTCCATCTGCAGCGCGATCGTGGTGGCGTTGACGACGGGGTCGGTGGTGCGGGTGGGCGGCGTGAACCACCCGTCGCTGCTGGCCTACTCGTGGGTATTCGCGGTGGCGGGCGGCGCGGCGCTGGTGGCCGCGCTGATCGCGGTGGTCACCCCGCCGGCGCATCGGTTCGCGCCTGTTACCGCACAGGTGGCGACCGCGGCCGGGAGCTCACGCTAGCCTGAACGGCATGTCCAGCACGGGTGCGGCCACCACGGTCGGCGAGGACCAGCGACGGGACGCGTGCGCCACCCGCGAGGCCATCCTGAAGGTCGCGCGCCGCCGCTTCTCCTCCTGCGGCTACGCCGACGTGACGCTGCGTGACATCGCCGCGGAGGCGGAGGTCAGCGCGGCACTGGTGGTGAAGTACTTCGGCAGCAAGGAGAACCTGTTCGCCGAGGCGTCGGGTTTCGAGCAGGACGCGGAACGCCTGCTGGACTGCGAACTGCCGCGGCTCGGCGAGCACATGGTCCGCACGCTGCTGGACCACCACGAGCGAACCCAGGGCGACCCGCTGGTCCGCGCGGTGTTCACCTCGTCGCGGTCGGCGGGTGCCCAGTTCCGCGCGAACTTCGAACACCAACTGGTCACCCGCCTCGCCGAGCGCCTCACCGGCCCGGACGCACGCCTGCGCGCGGAACTGGTCTGCAGCGTCCTGATGGGCCTGGGCGCGGCCCGCCTGGTGCTGCGCACGCAAGCGATCAGCGGGGAGCCCAAGGAGAACCTGATCGCGATCACGGCCCCGTTGATCCAGAACTGGATCGACGGCCCCCTCCGCGCGTCAGCGGTCGAACCGCCCCGCCTTCCCAGCGCGGACTGACCCAAATCGGGTCACGCTCCTGCTTGCCGCAGGCAGCGGCACTTCCGCCGGTGAGATCTCCCAACACGGCGCCCGCGGCTGCCGCGTCAGAGGACCCGGTGGAGGAACTCGCGGGTTCTGGGGTGGCGGGGGTTGTCCAGGAGTTCCTCGGGTGGGCCGGATTCCAGTGCTTCGCCGCCGTCGAGGAACACCACCTCGTCGGCCACCTCGCGGGCGAAGCCGATCTCGTGGGTGACCACCACCATCGTCTGGCCCGCTTGCGCCAGGTCCCGCATCACCGCCAGGACCTCGCCCACCAGTTCCGGATCCAGGGCGCTGGTCGGCTCGTCGAACAGCAGCAGCTTCGGCTCCATCGTGAGCGCGCGGGCGATCGCGATGCGTTGTTGCTGGCCGCCCGACAGCTGGCGGGGATAGGCGTCCTCGCGCCCTTTTAGGCCGACCCGGCGCAGCTGCTCCCGCGCACGCTCGCGGGCCTGCGCGCGGGGTACCCCCAGCACGCCGATCGGCGCTTCGATCAGGTTCTCCAGCACCGTCAGGTGGCCGAAGAGGTTGAAGTTCTGGAACACCATGCCGATGCCGGCCCGCTGGCGGGCCACCACGCGGTCCGGCAGTTCCCGCAGCCGCCCGCCGACCTCGCGGTAGCCGACCAGTGCGCCGTCCACCTCGACGCGCCCGGCATCGACCTTCTCCAGGTGGTTGATGCAGCGCAGCAGCGTGCTCTTGCCCGATCCCGAGGGACCGATCACGCACGTGACCTGGCCGCGCGCCACGGTCAGGTCCACGCCGCGCAACACCGGTGTCGCGCCGAAGCTCTTGTGCAGTCCCGAGATCTTCAGCATCACCGCACTCCCCTCGATCGCAGCGCGCGCCGAAGCCGCTGCAGCGGTGTCGGCGGCAGTTCCCGCTGGCTGCCGCGGGCGTAGTGCCGCTCCACGTAGTACTGGGCCGTCGTCAAAAGCGAGGTGATCACCAGGTACCAGATGGTCGCCACCAGCAGCAGCGGGATCACCTGGTAGGTGCGGTTGTAGATCAGCTGCACCGAGTGCAGCAGGTCGTGCACCGCGATCACGCTGACGATCGACGTGCCCTTCAGGGTGCCGATGAGCATGTTGCCGGCCGGCGGGATGATGGCGCGCATCGCCTGCGGCAGCACGATCCGGCGCAGCACCCGCGACTTCGTCATGCCCAGTGACTGCGCCGCCTCCGCCTGGCCGGCGTCCACCGAGAGGATTCCGGCGCGGACCACCTCCCCGGCGTAGGCGGCCTCGTGCAGCACCAGGCCGATCACCGCCGTCGCGGTGCCACCGATCAGGTTCACGGTGTCCACTGTGAACGGACCGAAGCCCAGCGTCGGGTACAGCGCCCCGATGTTGAACCAGAACAGCAGTTGCACCAGCAGCGGGATGGAGCGGAACAACCAGGTGTAGAGCCAGCTCAGCCCGCTGAGCACCGGGTTACCGGACAGGCGCATGACCGCCAGCACCGTGCCCAGGGCGAAACCGAGCACCATGGTGACCGCCGTGAGCCACAGCGTGAGCCAGAGCCCTTGCAGCACGGCCGGAACCGAGAAGTACGCGGCAACCACCGACCACTGGAAGTTCGGGTTGGCGGCCATGGACCACACCACCAGGGCGAACACCAGCAGCGCGGCCACCGCCGCGATCCACCGGCCCGGGTGCCGCGCCGGGACCACCGGCGGCGATGTGGCGACGGCGGCCGGTTCGACGTCCGGCACCGCCTGCAGATGCGAAGATCGGGTCATCGGATTTTCCTGTGCGGGAGAAGGGATGGACGCCCGGTCCCGCCACCACCTGGCGATCACGGTAGCCGGAGCGGTTCCCGCGTCAACCGCGTCCCACAGGTTGATCGGCGTTGACACCACTGACGCGCCCGGCGATTCTCGACCCGTGACCAGGCAGCTGCGTTTGGTGAAGCGCAACCACATCGACCTCGCCCTGGTGTGGTCGGCCGCTTGTCGCGGCTGACCCGTTTCCCGCTTCGCGCCGCCGGCCGCTCCTGCCGGCATCTCCCCGCACGGGTCCGCCACCACCACCTGCCGTACCCGTTTGCCTGTGAAGGGTGTGCACCGAATGTTTTCGCGCGTGAGGACGACTGCTGCGCTGCTGCTGGCCACCGGGTTGCTCGCCGGGTGCGCGGCCAGCGCGCCCGATGCCGCACCTGGCCTGGATGCCACCGCCGACGTGGTGTCCACCGTGAGCAAGGACGAGTCGGTCGCGGCACTGCTGCCGCCGGAGGTGCGCCAGTCCGGCGTGCTGACCTTCGGCAGTTCCGTCGGCGGCACTCCGCCGAACGCGTTCTACCTGCCGGACAACCGGACCATCGTCGGCCTGGACATCGACATCGCCGACGCCGTGGGCCGCGTGCTCGGGGTGCGCATCGACCGCCAGGAGGCGGCGTTCGAGACCATCCTGCCCGCACTGCGCAGCGGCAAGTTCCAGGTTGGCACCGGCAACTTCGGTGTCACCGAGGAACGCAAGCAGACCATCGACTTCGTCACCTACATCGACGACGGCCAGGGTTTCGCGGTGCGTCAGGACAGCGATCTGGCGCCGGTCACCGACCTCGTGCAACTGTGCGGGCGCATCATCGGCACCGGCTCGGGCACCACGTTCGAGGCGACGCTGAACGCCAACGTGCACCGCTGCGCCGAAACCGGTCGGCCGCCGTACCAGATCCAGGTGTACTCCGAGCAGAGCGCGCTGTACTCGGCTCTGCACCAGGGGCGGATCGACGTGCTGATGAGCACCATCAACGGACTTCGCCATGCGACGAGGCTCCAGCCGAACCTGCGGTTCCTCAACGAGTTCCGCCGTCTGGACGTTGGTTTCGCGCTGCCGAAGGGCTCACCGTTGTGCCCGGCGCTGCAGGCGGCGGTGAACAAACTGATCGCCGACGGCACCTACCAACGCATCCTCCGCAAGTGGGGCACGGAACCCTCGGCCATCCCCTCCTCCCAGATCAACCCCCCAGAACACTCCTGACACCCCCTCCCAGGTTCGCCGAAACCCGGAAGCCCCGGGCCTGGCTGGATTCCCGAATCTGCCTCTGGGGATTGTTGGGCGGCGCGCCCTTCGGGCGTCACCGGATTGGGGGTAGGTGGGGAGGATCGGGGTCAGGCGGGGCGGCCGAGGACGGTGGCGTGCGGGATGCCGTCCAGGGCTTTGGTGAACTGCTCGATCACATCGCCCAGCGGCTCGGCGCTGTCCGGGTGGATGCTCAACTGGTCCTCCACCACCGTCAGGTGCTTGTCCAACAGGAAGAAGCTCTGCACCACGTGGCGCGCGCCGAGGGAGTGCACCACCGGGCGCAGGGCGTAGTCCAGCGCGAGGACGTGCGCGATCGTCCCTCCGGTCGCCAGCGGCAGCACCGCCTTGCCCGCGAACCCGAACTGCGGCAGCAGATCCAAAAACGTCTTCAGCAGACCGGAAAAGCTGGCCTTGTAGGTGGGGGTGGCCAGCACCACGCCGTCGGCCGCGGCGACACGCTCGACGGCCTCGGCGATCGCCGGGGCGCGGGTGTCGGCGCCGAGCAGCGATTCGGCCGGCAGGGTGCGGACGCGCAGGTGGTCGGTGAGGTGGCCGTCGGTGGCGAGGCGCTGCGCCACGTGGTCGGCGACCCGCTCGGTCCTGGACGTGCGGGACGGACTTCCGGAAATGACAAGGACGCTGGACACAGGGGCTCCCTGGATGCGAGGTGGGTCGGTTCCGCGGCGGGTTTTCTCCCGGCGGCGGCGCGGGAATGCGCTAGGGACGACACGCCTGGGCGGCCACGCGGCGGAAGTCCACGTGGCGGCGGCGCGTGAACACCGACAACATCACGAACCCATCGCAACAGAGCATCGGGAGGTGTGTCAATCAAGGCGGTCCGCGTTCCACCACCCGGACTCGGCGAGCACGACCGCGTGGATTCCGTACCGGCGCGGGACTTCCGGCGGGATGGCCGCCGATGTCGACGGTGCGGTCCGCGCCGGGGCGGACAAAGTGCCCGTCCGGCAGGACCCATCCGAGAACCGTTGCTGCGAAACGATGTCCGGACCCCGCCCGCGACCTGCTGCCCGGGGCGTGGCGCCCGACCGTCCGCGCCTGGCGCCCGCGTCAGTCCCCGAACACCTCGGGCAGCGGGCGGCGCGTGGTGTGCGGCACCGGGATCGCCGCCGGGTACCCGACCCGCATCAGCAACTGCGGCACCCCGGCCAGGTCGAGCGCCTCCCGCAGTCCCGCGCGCACCTCCGGCAGCCGCAGCGGCTGCGTCATCACCGACGCGGCCAGCCCCAACCGTGTGGCCTCCAGCCACGACCGCTCCGCCGCCTCCCCCGCCTGCATCTGGTCGCGGGGGCTGTCGCTGAGCGTGCTGAACACCAGCACCGACTCCCGCGCCAGCCAGGCCGCCAGGCGCTCCTCGTCCGGCAGGCGGGTCCGCGAGCTCACCAGCCCGACCGCGCCCACCCCGCTGTCGGCGAACGCGCCGGTGAACAAGCCCTCGTCGGCCACCGCCGCCGTCCAGATGCCCAGCTCGTGCTGGTAGCGGACATCGTCGTGGGTGACGCGCGCGGCGTAGGACAGCAGCCGTGCGACGGCGCGCTGCTCCTCCACCCCTTCCAGCCACATGGCCTGCGTGGTCGCCGCGGCCACCATGGTGGTGCGCACCAGGTGTGGGATCGGCCGGTCGGCGAAGGACCGCCGGTAGCTGACCCGGCGGCTGATCGCGTTCCAGCGGTCCCGCTCGATCGCGCACGGCGGTTGCCGGCGCGTGCCGATGACCGCCGCCTCGCCGTCCGCGCCCGCCTCGTCGACCGGCCAGCGGACCTCGGGCACCCACCCGAGCCCGCGCAGCGCGATGACCAGGTTCGCCACCGCGGCCCCGCACGACATCCGCCGGTCGCGCCCTTCCGGGTCGTGCTGGACCAGCTCCGGCGTGGACCGCACCCGCAGGGTCGCCGTGCGCCCCTGCACGCGCAGCGCCCAGGGCTGCGTGTTGTGTACCGACGGGGCGTGGCGGATGGCCTCGGCCAGGGCCGCCACCTCGTCCGGCGTCCACGGTCGCTCGTCGGCGGGCTCGACCGCGGGCCGGTGGAGCATCGGGAACCAGTTCATCAGCTGACCACCTCCACGACCACGGGCAAACACTTCGACAGTGCCGCGACGGGTCCGCCGCCAGCAGAGGCCAAAGTCCCCGCTGTGACCAGGCTCAACACCACGGGAGGCGGGCCGGGGTGTCGGCATTGGCGAATCCGGGCCGTGGATTTCGGCGTTCTGGCACTGGCGTACCTGCTGGTGCGGCGGCGAAGCTGGCGAGGAGATCGAAGGAGGAGCGCATGTCGACAGCACCGCGCAACACCGCGTTGTGGCACCCGTTCGCGGACATGTTCGAAGTCCGGCAGTCGCAGTTCTGCGTCACCCGCGCCGACGGCGTCTGGGTCCATGACCAGGAGGGCCGCCGCTACCTCGACGGCACCGCGGGCCTGTGGTACGCCAACGTCGGACACGGCCGCACCGAGATCGTGGAGGCCGCCGCGGCGCAGATGCGCACGTTGGACGCCTACTTCGTGTTCAACGACTTCACCAACCCGGCCGCCGAGGCGCTGGCCGACCGGCTCGCCCAGCTCGCGCCGATGCCGGACGCGAAGATCTTCCTCACCACCGGCGGCGGCGAGGCGATCGACACCGCCGCCAAGCTCGCCCGGCAGTACTGGGCACAGCGCGGGCAGCCGCAGCGCACCCACATTCTCAGCCGCGGCAACGCCTACCACGGCACCAACGGCATGGGCACCAGCATCGGCGGCATCGAGGTCAACCAGGCCGGGTTCGGGCAGCTGGTGCCGGACACCAGTCGCGTCGCCTTTGACGACGCCGACAGCCTGCGGGAGGCGATCGAGCGCCTCGGCGCCGACCGGGTCGCGGCGTTCTTCGCCGAGCCGGTGATGGGCGCGGGCGGCCTGCACCCGCCACGGCCGGGCTACCTGGAGGCGGTGGCCAAGATCTGCGCCGAGCACGACGTGCTGTTCGTCGCCGACTCGGTGATCTGCGGGTTCGGCCGGGTGGGCACCTGGTTCGGTGTCGAGCGCTGGGGCCTGCAGCCGGACATGATCACCTTCGCCAAGGGGGTGACCAGCGGTTACCTGCCGCTGGGCGGGGTCGTCACGTCCGCCCGGGTCGCCGAGCCGTTCTGGGAGCACCCCGGCCGGGTCTTCCGGCACGGCGCCACCTATTCCGGGCACCCGACGGTGGCCGCCGCGGCGCTGGCCAACCTCGACATCCTCGAGCGCGAGAAGCTGTTGCAGCGCGCCGACGAGCTGGAGCGCCCGCTGCACGAGACGCTGGTGCAGTTCGCTGACCACCCCGCCGTCGGCGAGGTGCGGGGCGGCACCGGCCTGCTCGGCGCGGTGGAGCTGGCGCCCGAGGTGCTGGACGCCGACCCCGGCGCGGTCGGGCGTGCGCAGCGCGCGATCCGCAAGCACGGCGTCATCGTCCGGCCGCTGGCCAAGGCACTGGCCGTGTCGCCACCGCTGATCATCACCGAGTCCGAGATCGGGATGATCGGCGAGGCCATGCGGGCGGGGCTCGACGCCGTGGCCGCCGGCTGACCCGTTCACCTGGCGCGGGGGCGGTGGCACCCCGCCGTCGACCCCCGCATCACCTGGTCGGAACAGCGCCGTTGCGGAACCGATACGTACCGGTCTGTACCAGGCGGAGTTCGTCACGTAACTTTCTGGCCAGACCAACTCGGCACCGGGTGCGCGCCGCCGCGTCGGCCCGCCCGGCTGCCGGGATGCTTCTAGTGCGGAACATGCTGTCGGGCAACGGTTTCCAGCCTTGCACGTCCACAGCAGACAGTCGGGGGACGGCGATGCGCAGCGAGCAAACCGGGGTGGCCGGCACCCGGCTGCGCGGACGCGGGCCGGAGTGGCGTGCCTCGGACCGGGACGCTTCGGAAAGTCGCCGCCCCTGTGGACAAGCCACCCGTACGAGTTGGCAAAATACGGCTTCCGGGTGACGACGCGGATGGAGGACGACGACCAGGTGAACACCCAGACCGCACAAGTCGACGACCTGCGACTCATCGCCCTGCCCAGCGCGGTGAACTGCGCCGAGATGTTCGTGCGGTTCGCGCTCGCCGAGTGGTCGCTGCGCGAGCTCACCGACGAGACCACGCAGCTGGCCTCGGACCTGGTGACCGCGGCCGTGGACAGTGCCGATCCGGACACGCCCGGCTTCCTCACCATTCGCCTGCGGCTCAGTGGGGAGAGCCTGATCATCGAGGTCGAGGACGAGCAGGCCACCATCCCGCCCGCCCTGGCCCCGGGCTTCGCCAACGGTCGCTGCGGAGCGACCGCGCTGCGCGGCGGCGGCACCCTCGTGTGGTGCGAGGTGCCGCTGCCGGGCGGTGTCTCGGCCACCGCGGTCCCGCTCCCCCGCCGGTCGCGCAAGCGCACGGCCCCGGCGGAGCGCGCCGCGGAGGAGACCGCCGAGATCGATCCCGAGGTGATCAAGCGACTGCTCTCCGGCCTCAGCAACACCGACCTCGGCTGACTTTCCGCACACCGGAATCACGCTGCTGGTCGGCCTCGGGGGCGTCCACTTCGGTCAGGTTTCGAGCCCGGGGGTCGTGGGCAACACCCGGGGGCATGGATCGTGAGAGCTTCCGCCTCGAACTGGCCCAACAGTTGCGGGTCGACTCGGTGCGCGCCAGCAGCGCCGCCGGGTCCGGCCACCCCACCTCGTCGATGTCCGCGGCCGACCTGGTGGCCGCGCTGCTCGACGGCCACCTGCGGTTGGACTTCGCCCATCCCGAAGACCCCCGCAACGACCACCTGATCTTCTCCAAGGGCCACGCCTCGCCGCTGCTGTACTCGGCGTTGAAGGCGGTCGGCGCGATCGACGACGCCGAACTGCTGACCTTTCGCGCGTTCGGCAGCCGCCTGGAGGGCCATCCCACCCCGATGCTGCCGTGGGTCGACGTGGCCACCGGCTCCCTCGGCCAGGGCCTGCCCATCGGCGTCGGCCTGGCGCTGGCGGCCCGCCGGCTGGACCGGTTGCCCTACCGGGTGTGGGTGCTCTGCGGTGACAGCGAGATGGCTGAGGGCTCGGTCTGGGAGGCGCTGGAACACGCCGGGCACGAGAGTCTGGACAACCTCATCGCGCTGGTCGACGTCAACCGGCTCGGCCAGACCGGCGAAACCATGCACGGCTGGGACCTCGGCTCCTACGCCGCCCGCGCGCGGGCGGCCGGGTGGCGCACCCTGGAGATCGACGGACACGACCCGGAGCAGATCGAGACCGCGCTGAAGGACGCCGAGGCCGGCGACGGCCGCCCCGTCGCCGTGCTGGCCGCGACCAGGAAGGGTAAGGGCGTGGCGGAGGTCGAGGACAAACCCGGCTTCCACGGCAAGGCTCTCAAACACCCCGACGACGCGATCCGCGAGCTCGGCGGGGTCCGGGACCTGCGCGTCACCCCGGCCCGGCCGGAGACCACCGCCGCGCCGCACGTCTTCGCGGTGCGCGGCGGTGAGCTGCCCACCTTCGACCTCGGCGAGACGATCGCCACCCGTCGTGCCTACGGCGAGGCGCTGCGTGCGCTCGGTGACCGGCGCGGCGACGTGGTGGCGCTGGACGGTGAGGTGTCGAACTCGACGTTCTCGGAGCTGTTCCGCGACGCGCACCCGGAGCGCTACTTCGAGATGTACATCGCCGAGCAGCAGATGATCGCCGCCGCCATCGGCATGCAGGTGCGCGGCTGGCGGCCGTTCGCCTCCACCTTCGCCGCGTTCCTCACCCGCGCCTACGACTTCATCCGGATGGCCGCGGTGAGCCGGGCGGACCTGCGGCTGATGGGCTCGCACGCGGGTGTGGCGATCGGCGAGGACGGGCCGTCGCAGATGGGGCTGGAGGACCTCGCGGCGTTCCGCGCCGTGCACGGCAGCACCGTGCTGTACCCGTGCGACGCCAACCAGACCGCGCGACTGGTGGAGACCATGGCCGACCTGCCCGGCATCAGCTACCTGCGCACCACCCGCGGCGCGACGCCGGTGATCTACCAGCCGGACGAGGAATTCCCCGTCGGCGGGTCGAAGGTGGTCCGCGACGGCGACGACGTGACACTGGTCGGTGCGGGGGTGACGCTGCACGAGGCGCTCCGCGCGGCCGGGACGCTGGAGCGGGAGGGCATCCGGGCTCGGGTGATCGACCTGTACTCGATCAAGCCGGTCGACGCCGTGGCGCTGCGGCGGGCCGCGAGCGAGACGCGCGGGCTGGTCACCGCGGAGGACCACTGGCCGGAAGGCGGTCTTGGCGAGGCGGTGCTGAGCGCGATCGCGGGTTCGCCGACGCCGGTGCGCCTGCTGGCGCCGCACCTGATGCCGGGGTCGGGGACGCCGGCGGAACTGCTCAGCCAGGCGGGGATCGACGCGGCGGCCATCGCCACCGCGGCCCGCGAACTCGTCGGCTGACGTCCGCCGCCCGCCGAGGACCGATCACGCAGCGGCCCCGGCCTCGATCACCGCGGGCCGGCTGGGCGCGGCGCCGGTCTGCCGGTGTGCGCATTTCTCTCCAGCACCACCTCGACCAGCCGCGCTGTCAGCCACCAGACGACCCATCCGCCACGGTCACGCTGCGTGCCGTGTCGGGCGGAGGTAGAACCAGGACTGCCCGGCCGCACAGCGTAGCGGGAGGACAGTCATGCCGGTACCAGACCGCGGGGAACTGCTGCGGTTCCTCTGCCACGTGCGCTACCCCGCCACCAAGGAGCAGATCGTCGAGCAGTGCGTCGCGCAGGGCGCCCCGACCCCGCATCTGGAGCGCATCGGGACCCTGCCGGAGGGCATCTACGTCGAGGCGGACACGGTACTGCAGGCGCTGCCCCGCCTCACCGGCTGATCAGTCCACGCAGGACGGTCAGGTGCGGTGTTCGTGGCGGGCGTGCCACCAGGTGGCGACGGCGCCGCCCGCGGTCAGCACCGCCAGCACCACCGAACTCACCACCAGCCCGCTCACCAGGCACATCAGCGCCAGCAGCGCGGTGACCACAAGCACCGCGAACACCAGCAACCGACGTATCCCGGGCCAGCTCGGACCGCTGCCGAACCGGTCGAACTTCTCGGCCAACCGGGGATCGTCGGAGACCAGGGCGGATTCGATCTCGGCCAGCCTGTTCCGCTCGTGCCTGCTCAACATGACGAGCTCCCCTTGCGACGTCCGCATCGACACCATCGAGGTACCCGCACCCCACTGACCCCATGCCCCCGTGTGACCTCCCCAGATTCGCATGCCGGGGGTGATCTCCGAACGCGGCAGCCGGGTGATTTCAGACGGTTACCGAGTGTTGCCGCGCGGCATCGGCGGGAGATCAGCACGTGCGCGTGACGAGCTATTCCACCCGTGCAGGCCGGTGACGACGTGGCCGTGAACCGCGGGACCGGCACCCCGGACTCAGGGTGCGGAGTAGTGCACCACGCCCTCGACTCGTTCCTTGCGGAGTCGGCCCTGCAGTTCCAGCACGTCCAGGTGGGCGGCGGTTTCCAGCACGGCCAGCATCTGGTTGAACGGGTCGAGCTCGTCGAGGGTGCGTTCGCGGCGGGTCCAGGTCAGCGCCCGGGCCGCTTCGTAGGCCGTGCTCGCCCCGGCGGCGATGACCGCTGCGGTCGCGTGCAGCCGGGTGTCGTGGTGGTCCAGGAGTTCGTCGACGCGTTGGTGCACGCTGTCGGTGACCGGCCCGTGCGCGGGCAGCAGCCGCATGTCCGGCAGGGTTCGGACCAGCCGCAGCGACTCCAGGTAGTCGCGCAGCGGGGCTGCACTGGGGACCTGCTCGAACCCGATGGACGGCGTGATGTGCGGCAGGACGTGGTCCCCGGCGAACATCAGCCCGTGGGCGTCGTCAAGGAACACCAGGTGCCCGCGGGTGTGCCCGGGTGTGGCCATGGCGCGCAGCGGCCGGTCGGCGAGGCCCACGTCGGTGGTCCGGCCGATCCACTCGTCGGGTTCCTCCCAGAAGTGCGGCGGGCCGTCGTCGCGCGCGGCGAGCACCGCGTCGCGGACGGGTTTGGCGCCGCATTCGGCGAGCATCTCCAGCTGCGGGCCCAGAGATCGGTGCCCGGGGTCCATCAGGGCGCGGATGGTGTGCCGTTCCTCCTCGCCGAGCAGCACCTTGGCGCCGAGCTCGCGGCGCAGCGCGATGGCCTGCGTGTAGTGGTCACGGTGCGCGTGGGTGACCAAAAAGCGCCTGATGTCGCCGAGCCCGGCGCCGATCTGGCGCAGCGCCGAGGTGAGCTGGTCGCGGGATTCCGCCAGCGCCCAGCCGCCGTCGACCAGCGTCAGCGCGTCGCCGTCGGCGATCGCGTAGACGTTGACCGCGCGTAGCCCGTCGTTGGGCAGCGGCAACGGGATCCGGTGCACTCCCGGCGCGACTTCGTACGCGCCCGGTCGCATCCACTCGTGCCGCGAGTCGCCCATGACTCCACCTCCCGAACACGCCCGGCCAGGGCACCCATCAGGACTACCACACGCATACCAACCGGTCAGTGTGCTCGTGGCCGCAGGACGCGCCCTGCGAACCGTGCCAACGCCGCCGCGATCCCGTCCGTGTCCAGTGCCGAACTGGATCGAGAAAGCGTCGCGAAGCTGGGGAGATCCAGCGCCCCGAACCGACCGCACACCCCACCACCGTCGTCCTCAATGGACAGAGGCGGCCCGCCGAGTGGCGTTCGTCACGACGCACCGCGGGCCCGCGTGGTTTTCGCATCGCGAAACACCGGGGCGGTCGTGGTTTCCTGGTGGCACCGGGAACGCCTGGAGGCACCGATGCCCACCGACGCCCTCACCGCGGTGATCGACGACCTACCGCTGGTCGACCACCACGTGCACGGCGCGCTTGGCGCCGACGTCGACCGCGCGGCGTTGGAGGGCATGCTCACCGAATCCGACCGGCCGATCCCGGAGTGGATGACCCAGTTCGACTCCCAACTGGGCTTCGCCGTGCGCCGTTGGTGCGCCCCGGTGCTCGACCTGCCGCCGCACGCCAGCCCGCAGGACTACCTCGCGCGCCGCACCGAACTCGGCACCGTCGAGGTCACCCGGCGCCTGCTGGCGGCCAGCGGCATCGAGCACTACCTCGTGGAAACCGGCTACCGGGGCGGCGACGACCTGCTCTCGCCCGCCGGGATGGCGGCGGCGTCCGGAGCCCGCGCGGACGAGGTGGTGCGGCTGGAGGCGGTGCTGGAGAACCTGGCGCGCGACGGGGTGGCCGCCGGGGAACTGCCGAGGCGGTTCCCGGAGGTGCTGGCGGAGCGCACCGCCGACGCCGTCGCCCTCAAGAGCATCGTCGCGTACCGCTGCGGCTTCGACTTCGACCCGCAGCGGCCGAGCGACCCGGAAGTCGTCGCGGCGGCCGGGGGCTGGCTGCGCTCCGGCGGTCCGGTGGCCGACCCGGTGTTGCTGCGGTTCCTGCTCTGGTGCGGGATCGACCGCGGCCTGCCGCTGCAGCTGCACGCCGGCTACGGCGATCCGGACGTCGAGCTGCACCGCTGCGACCCGCTGCTGCTGACCCGGTTCGTCAAGCTGGTCGAGCCGTCCGGGGTCGACCTCCTGCTGCTGCACTGCTATCCGTTCCACCGCAACGCCGGGTACCTGGCGCAGGTGTTCCCGCACGTGCACTTCGACGTCGGGCTCGGCATCAACCACACCGGGCTGCGCTCGGCGGCTGTGGTGGCCGAATCGCTGGAACTCGCGCCGTTTTCGAAAATCCTGTTCTCCACCGACGCCTGCGGCCCGCCGGAACTGCACCACCTGGGCGCGCTGCTGTGGCGGCGCGGGATGCGCCGGGCGCTGTCGGCCTGGGTGGACGCCGGCGAATGGTCCACATCGGACGCCGCCCGGGTGGCGCGGATGATCGGACGGGACAACGCCCGCCGGGTCTACCGGCTGACACCTTGACACCGCACTGACGGGCGGATAACTTCGCGCCACTTCGAAGACATCAGACGTCTGATCAGTAGGTGGTCGCGGTGTCCCTGCCCGATGAGCTGGCCGAGCAGCTACTCGCGGCCATCATCGACGGCACCTACCCGCCCGGGGCCGCGCTACCGTCCGAAGGCGAACTCGCCGAGCAGTTCTCGGTCAGCCGGTTGACGGTCCGCGAGGCGGTGAAGGCGCTGCGGGTGCAGAAGTGGTGCGCATCCAGCGCGGCCGCGGCACCTACGTCAACGCCCCCGCGCACTGGAGCGCACTGGACCCGATGATCCGGGCCGCGAGCTCCCCGCGGTGCAGCGCCGTGGTGTCGGAAAGCCTCATCGAGGCCCGGCGGCTGCGGGAGGTCGGCGCGGCCGAACTCGCCGCCACCAAACGCACCGAGGACGACCTGGCGCAGCTGCGCGACCAGTTGCGGGACATGCGCACCGCCGCCGGGACCGGCGACGTGGAGCTGTTCGTCGCCGCCGAACCTCGCCTTCCACGCCACGATCATGCAGGCCACCGGCAACACCATCATCCCGCTGATGTTCGAGCCCTTCGGGAGGTTGCTGGTCAAGGGTCGGCGGGAGACCGCCGCGGTCGGCGAGATCCGGGCCAACGCCCTCGAACAGCACACCCGCATCCTGCACGCGCTGGAGTCCGGCGATCCCGCGCAGGCGCGGCAGGCGATGGCCGCCCACCTCGCCCAGACCGCCGACGACCTGCGCACACACGTCATCGCCAAGCACCCCGTGGAGTAGCAATGCCGCACCCCAGCGCGCCGATCCCGGTCGAAGAGCTGCTGACCGGGCTGCCCCCGGTTCGCACGGTCGACCCCACCGAGATCGCCGAGAGCACCGCCACCGGACCGCGCCTGGTCGTCCTCGACGACGACCCGACCGGCACCCAGACCGTCGCCGACATCCCGGTGCTGACCGGCTGGACCATCGACGACCTGCGGTGGGGCCTGCGGCAACCGGGCGGCGCCTGCTTCGTGCTGACCAACACGCGAAGCCTGTCGTTCGCCGACGCCGCCGCCCGCAACCGCGAGGTCGTCGACGCGCTCGCCGCGGCGGCGCGGGCCGAAGGCGTCGACTTCGTGCTGGCCAGCCGCAGCGACTCGACGCTGCGCGGCCACTATCCGGGTGAGACCGACGCGCTCGCCGACGACCTCGAACGGCACGGCCGCCCGGTGGACGGCGTGGTCATCGTGCCCGCCTTCCCCGACGCGGGCCGGTTCACCGTCGACTCGGTGCACTGGGCGCGCACCGCTGCCGGGATGGTGCCCGCCGGGGACACCGAGTTCGCCCGCGACGCCACCTTCGGCTACCGCAGCTCCGACCTGCGCGAGTGGGTGGCGGAGAAGACCGGCGGCCGGGTCGCCGCCGAGGCGGTTCTGGCCATCACCCTGGCGGATGTGCGCACCGGTGGGCCGGAGCGGGTGGCCGAGCTGCTGGGCGGTGTCCGGGACCGGCGGCAGGTCGTGGTCGACGCCGCCTGCGACGACGACCTTCGGGTGCTCGCCCTCGGTCTGCTGCGGGCGGAATCGAACGGCGTCCGGCTGCTGTACCGGGTCGGCCCGGCGTTCGTGCGGGCGCGGACCGGCCAGGCCGCGAGCCCGCCGCTGGACGGCGAGGTGCTGCGCGCGTACGGCAGCGGGCACGGGTTGATCGCCGTCGGCTCACACGTCGGGTTGACCACCAGCCAGCTCGCCGGGTTGCGCTGCCTGGGCGGGATCGAGGAGGTCGAGCTCGACGTGCCGACGCTGCTGGACCCGGCCGCCCGCGACGCGCACGTCGCGGAGGTCGCGGCCCGCGCCGCGGCGGCGATGTCGCGCTGCGACGCGGTGATCCGCACCAGCCGCGCCCTGGTCACCGGCCGCGACGCCGACGACAGCCTGGCCATCGCCCGCGCGGTGTCGTCCGCGCTGGTGGCGACCGTGGCGGCGGCGGTGCGCGCGCACCGGCCCGGGTTCGTGGTGGCCAAGGGCGGGATCACCGCCAGCGACATCGCCACCGACGGCCTGCGCATCCGCCGCGCCATCACCCGCGGCACCCTGCTGCCGGGCATGGTCTCGCTGTGGGAGCCGGTCGCCGGCGAGTCGGCCGGTATCCCGTACGTCGTGTTTCCCGGCAACGTCGGCGACGAACAGGCCCTGGCCCACGTCGTCCGCGCGCTGCGCGACCGGTGAGACCGGACACCGACTCGCACGGCGGGTGTGCGTCGCGGGCCCGAGCCCGCACCCGGCACCACACCAGACGATCCACTGTGGAGGAATGATGAGCAAGCCGCGGGTCGCGGTGATCGGGCTCGGCGCGATGGGGCTGCCGATGGCCGGCCGCCTCGCCGCCGAGTTCCCGGTGACCGCTTTCGACCTCGACGCCGACCGCCGGGCGCAGGCCGCCGACGCGGGCGCCACCCCGGCCACCACGGCCGCCGAAGCGGCGGTCGACGCTGACGTGGTACTGCTCGCCGTGCGTGACCAGCAGCAGGTCGAGGCGGCGCTGTTCGGGCCCGACGGCGTCGCGACGACGCTGCGCCCCGGCGCGGACGTCGTGCTCACCAGCACCGTCGGTCCGCAGGCCGCCAGGGCGACGGCGGCACGGCTGCCAGACCACCGGGTGGTGGACGCGCCGGTCAGCGGCGGCCCGGCGCGTGCGGCCAGGGGCGACCTGTTGATCGTGGTGGGAGCCGCCGACGACGCGTTGGCGGCGACCCGACCCGTCCTGGAACGGCTGGCCTCGACGCTGACGATCATCGGCCCCAACCCCGGCGACGGCCAGGCGCTCAAGGCGATCAACCAGCTGCTGGCCGGGGTGCACATCGCGGCGGCGGCCGAGGCGGTGGCGCTGGCGCGGGGCATCGGCCTGGACCCGAACCTGGTCGTCGAGGCGCTCAGCCAGGGTGCGGCGAGTTCGTTCATGCTGGCCGACCGCGGCCCGCGGATGATCGAGGCATACGGGGAGGGCGCGGAGGTGCGGTCGCGCCTGGACATTTTCGTCAAGGACATGGGCATCGTGGGGGACCTGGCCCGGGACGCGCACGTGCCCACCCCGCTCGCGGCGGCGGCCCACCAGCTCTACCTGCTCGGCGAGCGGGCGGGTCTGGGCGCGGCGGACGATTCCGCGGTCGTCACGGTCCTCTCCCCCAAGGACTGAACCCCGCCCGCCCCCGACACGGCGACATCCCACGACACACGACACGCGGAGGGCATTCACGGAGTTCGCGCCCGTTGCGCGGCGGCGCCGGTACGGGCAGCGCCGCGGCGTAACGGGGCGGCGCAAGCACCGCAACGGGGCGGTGCAGGGTCGCACCGAGACCGGGAGCACGCCGCGGCCGGTGCCGGACATCCGGTGGGAGCGCGGTCAGCTGGGGTGGGTGCGGATGTGGCCGGAGGCCGAGACCACGTCCGGGAGGTTCTGCCCCGCGCTCCGCCCGTCGTCGATCGAGAGCGTGAACACCGACAACGCCTTGTCCTCCGGGTGACCGGTCGCGTCGAACGACAGCCAGCCGCTGGCGCCGGGCACCGCCTCCGAGCCGTGCATGACATGGAACTGCTCGGCGACCGTCTCGGCCGTGATCGCCGCGGCGTCCTGGCCGCTGCCCGCCGCGCGGCGGATCGCCGTGATCGTCACCCCCACCGCGTCGAAGGAGGCGATGGCCATGCCGTCACCGGCCGAGTCGTCGCGAAAGACGTTGCGGTAGGAGGTGCGCAGCTGCGGGTCGCGGAAGTACCGGATCGCCTCCTGGTCGAACGCCCACGGGGCCGCGTCCCAGGCGCGCGGGGTGGACAGGTGGGTGTACTCCAGCGTGGTGTTCGGCGACAGCGTGCGGCGCACCTCGTCGACCCCGGCGAGGTCGACGACGCTGTCCAGGGCCAGCACCCGCAGCCGCAGGTCCGGGCAGGGCCGGTTCTTCAGCGCCCCCATCAGCAGGGCGAGGTCGCGGTAGCGGCCGGAGAAGAAGATCGCGTCCGGCCGCGCCGCGCAGATGTTGCGCACCATGGCGGGGAAGGTGTTCGCGGTGCCCAGCGACGAGTCGTAGATCTCCGGCCGGATCAGCTGCCGCCCGTCCCGCGGGTACTCGCTGTTGAACGCCTCAGCCAGGTTGTTGGCCAGCAGGTCGGACTGGTTGGCGTCCTGCACCAGCATCGCGCGGCGGGTGCCGGCCAGCCGCCGGACCATCGCCCGGACCTGCTCGGTGTTCGACGGCGCCACCCGCATCAACCCGGTGAACCGGCCCTGCCGCTCCGCCTCGGTGAACACGTCGGCGGTGATCGTCGCGCCCACCATCGGGATGCGGTACTCCGCCAGCCGCTCGATGGCCCGCGCCGTGCCCTCGTGGCTCTGCCCAAGCCCGGCGACCGCCACCACCCGGTCGTCCGAGTGCTGCGCCTGCCGGATCCGCTCCACCACCGGCTCCCACTGCTGGAACCGGGTTCCGGGGTTGGCGGGCAGCAGCCGGATCAGCGGGAAGTCGCCCTCCCAGCCGCCGTCGTGGTTGGCGCGCAGCTGGGCGATGTAGGCGCCCCGCAGGGCGTTGCGGGTGGCCTCGACGGTGACGGTGTCGCCCTCGGCCAACGTCATCGGGGCGAGGTAGACGATGCTGACGTACGGCCTGCCCTGCGCCAGCACCCAGTCGTTCTCCTCCTTGATCTTGCGCTGGACGTCGGCCAGCATCGGGTGGAATTCGAAGGAACCGTCGGATATCCCGATGCACTCACCGTCCGGGCCGAGCCGGTCGACGCCCGCCGCGCAGCGGCCCGCCTGCCACACCCAGAACACGCCCCCACCGGCCAGCAGCAGCACGACGGCGGCCACCGCTAGCACCTTCATCCGGTGCTGCTGCCACCACGTCCGCTCCACGTAATTCGCCACCGACTGCCTCCCGGGTCAGGCGTACTTCTCGCTCTCGCCGAACAGCACCACGAATCCGGCCCGCGCCTGCCGCGCGAGCTGTTCGAACTCGCTGCGCACGATGCCGCGCAGGGTCCGGCCGGGGTCGCCCAGCGGGTCGGACATCAGCCACTTCGCCGCCACCAGCCGGGCCAGGTTCGCGTTCGCCGCCGGGGCCGCCCGCACCAGCTGCTCCACCTGCTCGCGGGGTTCGCGGTCGGTGGGCAGGCGGTTGGGCGCGGCCGTGATCAGCTCAAGGCGCTGCAACCACGGGTGCACGTCGGCCTCGGTGCTGATCTGCTCGAACCGCTGCTGGAGGTGCGCCACCACGGCCCCCAGGTCCTGCAGGGCCAGCGCGTGGTAGAGCGCCAAGGCGGTGTTGCCGTTGTCGCGGTGGTGCTCGCGGTGCCGGGTGTGCACCACGACCCAGCGCTGCGGGTGGTCGTCGGGCCGGTTCGCCAGCTCGTGCAGCAGCAACCGGCGCAGCCACGGGTGCAGGGCCAGCCGGTTCTCGTGATCCAGCACCGACCACAGCCGACTGCGGATCTCGTGCAGGACGCCCGCGGCGCCGTCGCTGCCCAGGCGGACCTCGGCGCGGGTGGCCAGCTCCAGGTTCGGCGCCGCCGACAGGCCGACCAGTACCTCCCGCTGCGCGGCGTCGAAGTCCCGCAGCAGGTAGTCCCGGGCCCGCTCGGCGAGGGGCGCGGCGCCCGCGGCGCGGTGCTTCAGCACCAGCCGCATCGCCGAGCCCGTCGGCCGGTCACCGAGCGCGGCGCGGACCTCCTGCACACCCCACGGGTGGCCGCCGGTCAGCTCGTGCACGAACGGCGCCGCCGCCGAGCCCGCCGCGAACCGGCCGACGATCGCCACCTCCGCGGGCACCAGGTCGCGTAGGTCGATCGGGTACCACCAGGAGTCCGGTCCCCGGTCCGGTTCGCGGTGGTCGGCCCAGTCGGCCAGCGAGGCATGCTCCGGGGCGACACCCCGCTGCCCCCACCTGGGGTGCCACTGCCGACTGGTGCCGACCACGACCAGCGGGTCCGGTTCGTGGCGCTGCCGCAGGGTGAGCAGGAGGTCGAGGAACCGCATGCCGCCGGGCGAGTCGACGTTGTCCAGCAGCGCCACGCAGTTGGCCCTGCGCCGTCGGCCGCGGCGGCCCCGGTACGCCTCCCGCAGGTCGGCGAGGAACGCCGCGCAGAACACCTCGTCCATCAGGTCGCTGTCGGCGGCCCCGATGTCCACCAGCACGTCCTGCAGGTTCGGGGACCGCTCCGGTACGGCCTCCCGGATGCCGGAGGCGCGACGCAGTCTATGTCGCCACCGCAGTGATTCGCTGCCCCGCAACAACGTCTCGGCGGCCAGCTTCGACCACCACGGAACCACGCCGCCCTGCATGACGCTGTCGATGACGCCTTCGACCACGGTGTGCGTGCGTTCGGAGAACTCCGCGTCGGCCGCCGCGGCGGCGCGGACCTGCGCCAGCGCCTTCTCCCGGTTCTCCGGGTTCAGCTGGGCGCCGACGACCAGCAGGCACAGCATGAGCTGCCGGAAGTGGATGCGGCCGGAGCTTTCGTACTTGCGGCTCAGCTCAAAGGCCAGCTCGGTGACGATCGCCCGCGGCGAGGTGTCGGGCTGCTCCAGATCGGACGCGGCGTGCGGCACCAGCATCCCGCAGCGCCGCCGGATGTCGCCCAGCGCTGCGGTCTTGCCGCTGCCGCGCGGCCCCGCCAGCACGATGACGGGCAGGTCCGCCCCCGCCGCGCGCAGGTCACGGCGCACGCACTGGCGCACGAGCCCCTCGACCACGCCGGACCGCCCGGCCAGTTCGCCGCCCCCAGCCATCCCTCTCCCTTGATCACCCCCGAGGGATCCAGTGTCACCACTGCCGGCGATGAGTCAAGCGGTTTGCGCGAAATCGGCGGGAACGCCCGAAACCGCCTCGGCCCGGCACGTGCGCGCGGCGCACCGCAACCGAGGTGACCTTCAGGCCCGCGTGGCCAGCCAGCCGAAGCGGCGCAGAGCGTTCGCGAAGCGTTCGGTGTCGGCGGCCAGACGTCCGAGGCGGATCACATCCACGTCACCGGTGGGGATACGGCGTGCCTCGTCCGCCAGGTCCTGTTGCAACACCAGCATTTGCGGACGCCATCTCACGCGGCGTGTCGATCCGCGCCGGGATCATCCCGTCCGCCACTGCCCGGTCGGCGAGCTCCGGAAATGCGGCGGCCACGAAGCAATCCGCGCATTCGTGCATCCCCGCCGGCAACCCGGGGGACGGCTCTCCCGGCGGCGAGCACTCCTCCACCTCCTCTGCCTGGAACAGCCGGCGGCACCAGGACCGCACCAAGGAATCATCTGCGCCGCAACGAATGTGCGCGAACCTGCACCAGTCCGGCACAACCCCCGGCCGGTACTGGAAATGGCGAATCCCCTTGGCAGCCCGGATAGTTGAACCATATTCCGGTTTCGTGGACATCATCCCTCCGCTCACTGCTTTCGTTCTCGACCACCCGATGTGGTCATTACTGAACTTTGTTGCAACGTGCCACCATCAACAACGCCGTGACCATGGGCGCAACAGGTGATCAGTGCTTACGAACGGAGAGAGCTATGACGAGAACCCCCAGAAGCCGAGCGCTTGGGAACGCGCTTCGCGAGGCTCGGCAGGAGCAAGGACTGACGGTCCGCGGGTTCGCCGCCCAGCTCGGCCGAGACCCCGGGGTCCTGTCGCGATGGGAAACGGGTGATCGGATACCGAAGCCGGAACAGGTCGCCCAGATCCTGACGGCGCTGGGGGTGAACGGGGAGCGCTACGAGGAAATCATCGGTCTTGCTTACGGCGCAAGCGATTCGAGCTGGGTAGCGACGACGCTCCCCGAAAACCGGCAGCAAACCGCCGCCTTGCTCGACCTGGAGCAAAACGCGACCAAGATAACCGAGGTGTCACCCCTGCTCATCCCCGGCTTGGTGCAGACGACCGACTACATCCGCGGAATCATGGGATCAGGTCTGCCCGCTGGCGAACTCGCGACCCGCGTCTCGATCCGGGTCGGGCGGCGCGAGGTGCTGACTGGCCCGCAAACCCGTCCAGTTCGTAGCCATGATCGGCCAGTCGGCGCTGACGCAGGTCATCGGCTCCCGTAAGGTTCTCACCGAGCAGCTCAGGTACCTCTTGAAGGCCGGGAAACGCCCGAACATCGAGCTGCGGCTCATCCGGTCCGACACTGGCTGGAATCCCGCGCTCGACGGACCGTTCATGCTGATCGAAACCCCTTCCGGGGCGGCCGTCCACCTCGAGAACCGCAAGTCTGGCCTCTTCCTCCATGAAGAAGCAGACATTCGCATGTACAGGCAGGCGATCGAGATGGTACGAAAAGAGACGCTGAGCCCCGAAGACTCGGCGAAGCGCATAGCGGACCTGGTTGGCAGGATGGAGCGGAAGGAATGACCGACCCGAAGGTCTGGATCAAGTCGTCCCGCAGTCAGAGCACCGCGACCTGCGTCGAATTGACGACGAGCCTAGACGAGATCCGCGACTCCAAGGACCCGCACGGCCCCACCCTGCGCGTAGACGTCGCCACGTTCGTACAGGCCGTCAAGCGCGGCCGGTTCGACCGCTGAGCACAGACGGGCCCCGCTCGGAGCTCCCAGGCGGGGCCCACCGCGTTCGTCAGTCCTTCAGCTCGCAGAGGGTGGTGCCCTGGGACACCGAGTCGCCCGGCTGAGCGGACAGGCCGGTGACGGTACCCGCCTTGTGGGCCGTCACCGGGTTCTCCATCTTCATCGCTTCCAGGACCGCGATGAGGTCGCCCGCGGCGACCTCCTGGCCGTCGGTGACGGCGATCTTGACGATGGTGCCCTGCATCGGCGCGGTCACCGCGTCGCCCGACACCGCGGCGGCGGTCTTGCCCGCGGTACGCCTGCGGCGCTTGGCCCTGGCCGCCGGGGCGGCCGACGGCGCGGCGAACTCGGCGGGCAGCGTGACCTCCAGGCGACGACCGCCGACCTCCACGGTGATGGTCTGCCGGGGCTCCGGCTCCTCCGCCTCGGCGCCGCCGGTGAACGGCTCGACGGTGTTGTCGAACTCGGTCTCGATCCAGCGGGTGTGCACGGTGAAGCCGTCGGTGCCGACGAACGCCGGGTCGCGGACGATCAGCCGGTGGAACGGCAGGACCGTGGCCAGGCCCTCCACGACCATCTCGTCAAGCACCCGCCGGGATCGCTCCAGCGCCTGCTGCCGGTCCGCGCCGGTCACGATCACCTTGGCCAGCAGCGAGTCGAACTGCCCGCCGATCACGCTGCCGGTCTCCACCCCGGCGTCCACCCGGACACCCGGGCCGTGCGGGGCGACGAAGCGGGTGACCGTGCCGGGCGCGGGCAGGAAGCCGCGGCCCGGGTCCTCGCCGTTGATGCGGAACTCGATGGAGTGGCCGCGCGGCTGCGGGTCCTCGGTGATCCGCAGCTTCTCGCCGGCGGCGATGCGGAACTGCTCGCGGACCAGGTCGATGCCGGTGGTCTCCTCCGACACCGGGTGCTCCACCTGCAGCCGGGTGTTGACCTCCAGAAACGAGATCGTCCCGTCCAAACCGACCAGGAACTCCACGGTGCCCGCGCCGTGGTAGCCGGCCTCGGCGCAGATGGCGCGCGCCGCCTCGTGGATGGTGCGGCGCTGCTCGTCGGTGAGGAACGGCGCGGGCGCCTCCTCGACAAGCTTCTGGTGGCGACGCTGCAGCGAGCAGTCACGGGTGCCGACGACCACGACGGTGCCGTGCTGGTCGGCCAGCACCTGGGCCTCCACGTGCCGTGGCCGGTCGAGGTAGCGCTCCACGAAGCACTCGCCGCGGCCGAAGGCGGTCTCGGCCTCGCGCACCGCCGAGGCGTACAGCTCGGGGATCTCCTCCAGGGTGCGGGCCACCTTCAGGCCGCGCCCGCCGCCGCCGAAGGCCGCCTTGATGGCGACCGGCAGCCCGTGCTCCTCGGCGAACGCCACGACCTCATCAGCTCCGGACACCGGGTCCTTGGTGCCCGGCACCAGCGGCGCCCCGGCGCGGGTGGCGATGTGCCGGGCGGTGACCTTGTCGCCGAGGTCCCGGATGGCCTGCGGCGACGGCCCGATCCACACCAGGCCCGCGTCCAGCACCGCCTGGGCGAAGTCGGCGTTCTCCGACAGGAAGCCGTAGCCCGGGTGCACCGCGTCGGCCTCGGCGCGCTTGGCCACGTCGATGATCTTGTCGATGTTGAGGTACGACTCGCCGGGTGTGGAACCGCCCAGCGCGAACGCCTCGTCGGCCAGCCGCACGAACGGCGCGTCGGCGTCCGGCTCGGCGTAGACGGCGACCGAGGCGATGCCCTCGTCCTTGCAGGCGCGGATGACCCGCACCGCGATCTCACCGCGGTTGGCGATCAAAACCTTGCTGATCGGCGTCACGTCCACAGTGGTCAACTCCTCATTTCCCGGCGCGACGCCGGACAACTGGTGACATCTGGTTGCTCAGCCCGGTAGCGCCGAGGCACGCCAGGCGTGCGGCCCCGGCCGCAGCGGGCGGCGCCCCACCGGGTGGCGGAGCGCGGCGGACCGGTCACCCCACAGCGACATCGGCTGGCGCACCGGTGCGGACGCGGCGGCCCGCGCGGCGGCCAGACCGGTCAGCGCCGCGGTCAGCGCGGCGATCTCGACGTCGTTGGGATTGCCGCGCACGACGCGCAGCACCGGCCGCAGCGGCGCCGCACCCTCGTCCTGGCTCATCGAACACCTCCTCGCGGGAGTCCCGCCCTCGACGTCACAGCGGGATGTTGCCGTGCTTCTTCGCGGGCAGGTGGGCGCGCTTGTCGCGCAGCATCCGCAGCGACCTCGCCACGTACCCGCGGGTGTGCGACGGCGGGATGACCGAGTCGACATAGCCGCGCTCGGCGGCGACGTACGGGTTGCAGAGGGTGTCCTCGTACTCCTGCTGCAGGCGGGCGCGCAGGGCCTCGACGTCCTCCCCGGCCTCGGCGGCCTCGGCGAGCTGCCGTCGGTAGAGGATGTTCACCGCGCCCTGGGCGCCCATCACCGCGACCTGCGCGGTCGGCCACGCCAGGTTGATGTCGGCGCCCAGGTGCTTGGAGCCCATCACGTCGTAGGCACCGCCGTACGCCTTGCGGGTGATCACGGTGACCAGCGGGACGGTGGCCTCGGCGTAGGCGTACAGCAGCTTCGCGCCGCGCCGGATGATGCCGTTCCACTCCTGGTCGGTGCCCGGCAGGAAGCCCGGCACGTCGACGAACGTCAGCACCGGGATGTTGAACGCGTCGCAGAACCGCACGAACCGCGCCGCCTTCTCGCTGGCGTCGATGTCCAGGGTGCCCGCGAGCTGGGTGGGCTGGTTGGCGACCACGCCCACCGGGTGTCCCTCGATCCGTCCGAAGCCGGTGATGATGTTCGGCGCGAACAGCGCCGAGGTTTCCAGGAACTCCTCGTCGTCGACGACCCGGGAGATCACCTCGTGCATGTCGTACGGCTGGTTCGGCGAATCCGGGATCAGCACGTCCAGCTCCCGGTCGGCGTCGGTGACCGCGTCGGCCACCGAGCCGACACTGTTGTCGAGGCCCTCGAAGACGGGCGCTTCGGCCAGGTTGTTGCTGGGCAGGTACGACAGCAGTTCCTTGACGTAGGCGATCGCGTCCGCCTCGTCGCTGGCCAGGTAGTGCGCGTTGCCGGACCGCGAGTTGTGGGTGCGGGCGCCGCCCAGTTCCTCGAACGTGACGTCCTCGCCGGTGACGGTCTTGATGACGTCCGGTCCGGTGATGAACATGTGCGAGGTCTGGTCGACCATCACGGTGAAGTCGGTGATCGCCGGGGAGTACACGGCGCCGCCCGCGCACGGTCCCATGATCAGCGAGATCTGCGGGATCACACCGGATGCGTGGGTGTTGCGCTTGAAGATCTCGGCGTAGAGGCCCAGCGCCGCCACGCCCTCCTGGATGCGCGCCCCGCCGGAGTCGTTGATGCCGATCAGCGGGCACCCAACCTTGAGCGCCAGGTCCATGACCTTGACGATCTTCTCGCCGAACACCTCGCCGAGCGAGCCGCCGAACACGGTGAAGTCCTGGGAGAACACGCAGACCTTGCGGCCGTTGATGGTGCCGTAGCCGGTCACCACGCCGTCACCGTAGGGCCGGTTGGCGTCCATCCCGAAGTTCGTCGAGCGGTGCCGGGCGTGTTCGTCGAGCTCCACGAACGATCCCGGGTCCAGCAGCATGTCGATCCGCTCGCGCGCGGTGTTCTTGCCCTTGGCGTGCTGCTTGGCCACCGCGCGCGCCGAGCCGGCGTGCACCGCCTCGTCGCTCCGCCGGTACAGATCCGCCAGCTTGCCGGCGGTGGTGTGGATGTCCGGCACGTCAACCGGCGGCTGACCGACCGGTTCCGTCGCGCTGCTCATGCAACCAACCCGTCCTCGAAACCTGTTCGATTCCAGTGTCCACCGTCCAGCCCCCGCCCAGGCAGACCTGGTCCACGCGGAGCGTAGTGCGGACCGCCACTCGAAGTCAACGTCGAAGTGAGCAGCCCCTAGTATGTCGTGACCAGCAGTAACGTCACTTTCAGCGGGTTTGAACTGTTAAGTGAATCGTGGTTAGCAGCCCTGTGCCGCTCAGGGGAGGTCCTGTCGCACCGCCTCGACCGGGGTGTCCAGCATCAGCGCCGACCCGATCCGCAGCAGCGCGTCGACGTCGCGCACCGCGCCGGTGCGGGCCATGTCGTTGGCCGCGGTCAACGCGGCCTGCACCAGGATCCGGGAGCGCACCGGGTCCAGCTCCGGTCGCGCCTCGCAGAGCAGCCCCACCCACTCCGCGACGTAGGCGTGCTGCGTCTGCCGCGCCCGGTGCCGCTCCGCGTCCGGCAGGTGGTTGACCTCGCTGACCAGGATGTCGATGAACCGGCCGTGGTCGAAGGCGAAGGTGATGTAGGAGCGCAGCAGCTCCCGCAGCGCGTCGTCAGCGGCCGGGGTGCTGGCCAGCGTCCGCTCCAGCTCCACCTCCAGCCACGCGCTGCCGCGGTTGATCACCGTGCTCAGCAGCTCCTGCTTGCTGGCGAAGTAGTTGTACAGGCTCGGACCGGCGATGCCCGCCGCCGCGCCGACGTCCTCGGTGGTGACCTTGGTGTAGCCGGCGTCGGAGAACAGCCGCATCGCCGCGGCCAGCAGCAGCCGCCGCCGCGAGGCGCGCCCGGCGAACAACGCGGCACGCCGGTCGGGGTCCTCGTCGCGCCGGTCGGCGAAGCGCAGCGGCGGCTGGTTGCCGATGACCACCACCATCGCACGCAGCAGCTGCTCGAACTCCCGCCGCGGCAGGTCCACCTGGTGGTACGACGGGCTGGTCAGCACGCTGAACATGCACCAGGCGCGGAACCGGGCGTCCTCGCCGGTCAGCTCCGGCCGGAAGGCGCGCGCCACCTCGGCCAGCCCGCTGGCGACCCCGCGCAGCTCCTCGCGCAACACGTCGCGCTGCTCCTCCGGCAGCTGCCGAGCCTCACGCTGCCACAGCACGCCCAGCTGGCGGTGGTCCAGCGCGGCGGTGGCCAGCTCGGCGACCACCTCGTCGAGGTCGCGGTCGGTGACCTGCGCGGTGATCGCACTGAACGGCTGGAGCTCGTCGAGCACCACCCGGGTCAGCAGTTGCTGCTTGCCCGCGAAGTGCCGGTACAGCGCCGAGGAGCCCACGCCGACCGCCTCGGCGATGTCGCTCATCCCGACACGCGCGTAGCCGAGGCGGTAGAACAGGTCGGCCGCCGCGGCGGTGATCAGCGCGCGGCGGTTACGCGGCCGGGTCCGGCGGGCAGGCCGACTGGCCGTGTCGGTCACCTCAGCCATCGCAGCCTCCCCTCTGCAGGTGTCGCGGACCATACTTTCGCACCGCGTCGGGACCGCGCCAGGACGGCATGGCCCAGAACACGCCGTCCTCTGCGGACGGTGCGCGGGGCTGCTCGCGGATGGTGGACGACGTGGTCACCAGCGCCACAGCGTTCGCGCGACGAGATCGGCGGGGTCGGCGTCGGCGAAGCGCTCGGCCTCCCCGCGGCGCACCGCGAGCACGGCGTCGTGCAGTTGCGGGCCCATGGCCTCGGCGAGCACCTCCGACGCCGCCAGCGCGTCAGCGGCCTGCGCGGCATCCGTCGGCAGGCGGCGGATGCCCGCCTCGGCCCGCGCGGCCTCGCCCAGCGCCGCGGGGTCGCCGGTCGTCTCCGGCGGCAGGCGCAGACCGGCACGCACCCCGGCCAGCCCGGCGGCCAGCACCGCGCCCACCACCAGGTAGGGGTTGGCGGTGGCGTCGAAGCACTTGACCTCCGCGTTGGCCGCCCACTGCTGGGTGCCGACCGTGCCGGTGATCAGCCGCAGCGCCGCCTCCCGCGCCTCCCGGCCCCACACCTGCCAGACCCCGGCCCACCGCGACGGCTCCAGCCGCAGGAAGCTCGCCGGACTGCCGCCGCCGATCGCCAGCAATGCGGGCAGTTCCCGCAGCACCCCGGCCAGGAACGCCTCGCCCTCCGGACGCAGCCCGTGGCGCCCGGAACCACCGGCGAGCAGGTTGCCGTCCGCGTCGCGCACCGACAGATGCAGGTGGGCCCCGGACCCCGCCTCGCCCGGCACCAGGCATGGGGCGAAGGTCGCCCGCCACCCGTACCGCCGGGCCACCGCACGCGCCGTGTGCCGCACCAGCAGCGCGTCGTCAGCGGCGGCCACCGGGGCCTTCGCCGCGACCGACAGCTCCACCTGGGCCAGCGCGTACTCCGGGTGGAACTGCTGGACCTGGAGCTGCTGCGCGTGCAGTGCGGCCACCAGCTCGCGCGCGTAGTCGGCGGTCGCCTCCAGGCGGGCCTGGCCGTAGGCGGGACCGGTGCAGGCCGGGACGAACCGGGTGTCGTCGGCGCTCAGCGCCCACTCGTGCTCGAACGCGGCCAGCGCGATCAGACCGGCTGCGGCTGCCGCGTCCACCTGGCGCCCGGCGAAGGCCCGCTGACAGGCGACGAACCGGTGTCCGTCCTGGTCGTACTTGTCGGCCGGGGCCCACGCCCAGCCCGGCAGCGCCACCAGGCGGACCAACCGCGACGCGTCCGGGACCAGCCGCAGGTCACCGTCCGGGCCGCCCAGGTAGCGCCCGCGCACCATCGCGTCGTCGCAGGTGAAGGTCTCGAAGCACGGCGAGGCGCCGACACCGAACCGCGTCGCGGCGGGCAACCGGTCCAACGGCACCGACTTCACCCGCACGATCCCGGCGTTGTCCACGAAGGACATCTCGACCATCTCGACGCCGTCCGCCCGCAACCGGGACACGACGTCGGCCAGCGCTGACGGCTCCTCGGCGGGAATGCGCTCCGGCCCCATCCTGCCACGGTATCCGCATTCCACCGCTGGAGTGCGAGTGCCCACATTGAGGCAGAACCTGGGGGCTCATCGCACCGCCTCGGACCTCGCTGCCTCGGCCGCTGCCTTCAGGGAGGCGTGTGTCGGTGCCTCCGGCACGTGCGCGGGCCGCAGCTTGCGGAACTCCTCGCGCAGCACCGGGACGACCTCCTCGCCGAGGATGTCCAGCTGTTCCAGCACGGTCTTCAGCGGCAGCCCGGCGTGGTCCATCAGGAACAGCTGCCGCTGGTAGTCGCCGACGTACTCACGGAAGCCCAGCGTGCGGTCGATGACCTGCTGCGGACTGCCGACGGTCAGCGGGGTCTGCTCGCTGAACTCCTCCAGCGACGGGCCACCGCCGTACACCGGGGCGTGGTCGAAGTACGGGCGGAACTCGCGCACCGCGTCCTGGGAGTTCTTCCGCATGAACACCTGGCCGCCGAGGCCGACGATCGCCTGGTCGGCCGAGCCGTGCCCGTAGTGCTCGAAGCGCTGCCGGTACAGGTCGACCATGCGCTTGGTGTGCTCCTTGGGCCAGAAGATGTTGTTGTGGAAGAACCCGTCGCCGTAGTAGGCGGCCTGCTCGGCGATCTCCGGGCTGCGGATCGAGCCGTGCCAGACGAACGGCGGGATGCCGTCCAGAGGGCGCGGTGTCGAGGTGAAGCCCTGCAGCGGGGTGCGGAAACGGCCCTCCCAGTCGACCACGTCCTCCCGCCACAACCGGTGCAGCAGGTGGTAGTTCTCGATGGCCAGCGGGATGCCCAGGCGGATGTCCTGGCCGAACCACGGGTACACCGGCGCGGTGTTGCCGCGCCCCATCATCAGGTCCACCCGGCCGTCGGCCAGGTGTTGCAGCATCGCGAAGTCCTCGGCGATCTTGACCGGGTCGTTGGTGGTGATCAGGGTGGTGGCGGTGGACAGGATCAGTCGCTCGGTGCGGGCCGCCACGTAGCCCAGCATCGTCGTCGGCGAGGACGGCACGAACGGCGGATTGTGGTGTTCGCCGGTGGCGAAGACGTCCAGGCCGATCTCCTCTGCCTTGAGCGCGATCCGCACCATCGCCTTGATCCGCTCGGCCTCGGAGGGCGTGCGGCCGGTGGTCGGGTCGGTGGTCACGTCACCGACCGTGAAGATGCCGAACTGCATGTGCGCTCCCCCGCAGGCCGAACTAGTACGAGATTCAACTGTTTCTGCGAACGATTCTGCGCGGCGAGTTGTTCCCGGCGGCCACGGGCAGCCGGGCCCCACGTCACACCGCCCACCACGACGCGCCGGGGCGTGTCGGCCCCGTCGGACACCCCGGTCCATCGGGGCCCGTGCGTAAGATGCGCGCCGTGGCTTCCCCCGATCGCGCGGCCGAGCCGACCAGCTCGTCGGCCACTGCCCTGCAGGTCCTCCAGCGGATCTTCGGCTACGACTCCTTCCGCGGTGACCAGCAGGAGATCGTCGAGCACGTCATCGGCGGCGGCGACGCCCTCGTGCTGATGCCCACCGGCGGGGGCAAGTCGCTGTGCTACCAGATCCCGGCGCTGGTCCGGCCCGGCACCGGCGTGGTCGTCTCGCCACTGATCGCGCTGATGCAGGACCAGGTCGACGCGCTCAACGAGCTCGGCGTGCGGGCGGGCTTTCTGAACTCCACCCAGAGCTACGAGCAGCGGCGCGCCACCGAGGCCGCGTTCCTCGCCGGTGAGCTGGACCTGCTCTACCTGGCACCGGAACGGCTCCGGCTCGACTCAACCACGGTCCTGCTGGACCGCGGCGAGGTCTCGCTGTTCGCCATCGACGAGGCGCACTGTGTGGCGCAGTGGGGCCACGACTTCCGCCCCGACTACCTGGCGCTGTCGGTGCTGCACGAGCGCTGGCCCGCGGTGCCGCGCATCGCGCTGACGGCCACCGCGACCCCGGCCACCCGCCAGGAGATCGCCACCCGCCTGGAGCTGACCGGCGCCCGGCACTTCGTGGCCGACTTCGACCGGCCCAACATCCAGTACCGGATCGTCCCGAAGAACGACCCCCGCAAGCAGTTGCTGCAGCTGCTGCGCACCGAGCACGCCGGCGACTCGGGCATCGTCTACCGGCTCTCCCGCTCGGAGGTGGAGCGCACGGCGGAGTTCCTGGTGAACAACGGCATCCCGGCGCTGCCCTACCACGCGGGCCTGGACAAGGAGGTGCGCGCCGCGCACCAGTCCCGGTTCCTGCGCGAGGACGGCCTGGTCATGGTCGCCACCATCGCGTTCGGCATGGGCATCGACAAGCCCGACGTGCGCTTCGTGGCGCACCTGGACCTGCCGAAATCGGTGGAGGGCTACTACCAGGAGACCGGGCGCGCGGGCCGCGACGGGCTGCCGTCGACGGCGTGGATGGCCTACGGGCTGCAGGACGTCGTGCAGCAGCGCAAGCTCATCGAGCTCTCCGAGGGCGACGAGGCGCACCGGCGCACCCAGTCGCGGCACCTGGACGCGATGCTGGCGCTGTGCGAGACGGTCGAGTGCCGCCGGGTGCGGCTGCTGGCCTACTTCGGCCAGGAGGCGACGGCCTGCGGGAACTGCGACACCTGCCTGGCACCGCCGAAGTCGTGGGACGGCACGGTCGCCGCACAGAAGCTGCTGTCGACGGTGGTCCGGCTGGACCGGGAGCGCAACCAGAAGTTCGGCGCGGGGCAGATCATCGACATCCTGCGCGGCAAGAAGACGGCCAAGGTGGCGCAGTTCCGGCACGACGCGCTGAGCGTTTTCGGCGTCGGCGCGGACCTCAGCGACCACGAGTGGCGCGGCGTGATCCGCCAACTCCTGGCACAGCGGCTGCTCGCGGTCGAGGGCGACTACGGCACGCTGGTGCTCACCGAGTCCAGCAAGGAGGTGCTGCGCCGGGAGAACCCGCGCCAGGTGCTGCTGCGCACCGACACCGCCCGCGCCGGCTCGCCCAGGGAGAAGGCGACCAAGCAGGCGCCGCAGGACATGCCGCCGGAGGCGGAGCCGGTGTTCCAGCGGCTGCGCGCCTGGCGCGCGGCGACGGCCCGCGAGGAGAACAAGGCGCCGTTCATCATCTTCCACGACTCGACGCTGCGCCAGATCGCCACCGTCCAGCCGTCCACACTGGACGAGTTGGGCACGATCAGCGGCGTCGGCGAGCAGAAGCTGGCCAAGTACGGTCGGCAGGTCCTCGACGTCCTCGCCGTCGAGTGAGCCGACCGTCCTTTCGGGACTGGCGAATGCGGTACTGGCAGCAGGCCGGTGCGTGGGAGCAGCTGGTCGAGGTGCTGCTGGCCAAGTTGCGGGCGGCTGATGTGATCACTTTTCCCGGGCCGTGATCGATTCGTCGACGGTCCAGGTCAAGCGGGGGCGTGATAGCCCAGAAGTCGGGCCGAGTCCGGTTGACCGCGCCCGCCCGGGCTCCAAACACCACATCATCTGCGATGCCCAGGGCACCCCGATCCGGGTGAAGTTGACCGCCGCGAAACCCACGACGTGACCCAGCTACTGCCCATGGTCGCCGACCTCCCGGCGATCGCGGGCAAGCACGGACGCCCGCACACAAGATTCCTGGAGCTCTACGACGACACCGCCTACGACTCCAACGCCGCACGCAAGGCACTCCGCGATGGGCATCATCCCGTTCCTGCGACGCAGGGGGCGCGAGAACGGCTCCGGACTCAGCACCTACCCATGCGTCGTGAACACGCCATCGCCTGGCTACCCGGCTTCCGCAGACTCCGCATCCGCTGGGAAAACCTGACCTCACGCACGAAGCATTCCTGCAGCTCTCACTAGTCAGTGGTATCGCCTGGTTTTTTGTTTTTCCAGTAGATGAGCTGGTTGCGGGTGGTGAGGGTGTCGGGGTGGTCAGGTCCGTAGGGCGTCCGCAGCCGCCCGAGCCGTTAGTTCGTGTTGTTGGTGGGTGAAATTCTCGCGAGTGGCGCGCTGGACGAGCGCGTGTATACGCACTTCCTGGGACACCGATGAGGGATCGAGAGTAATCAGGCTGAGTCGGTGCAGGCAGCCGAGACCGTCAGATGCCTGGTCCGTGTCAATCTCGCGGCCCACTGTGGTGGTCAACAGGTTTGCGATGGCCTCGGTGGCGAAAACTAGGCGGGGGATGCCGTTGGCATCCAGCAGGCTGGCGACCTCCAACAACGGTTGCGCGAGCCCGGCTGGTCGCAGCTCGTTGGCGAGCTCGACCGACAGTGACCAGGTCGCGGCTACTGTCGCGTGATGCTGGTCGGGTAGTGACTGGGGTTCTGGCAGCAGGGATGCCAGTTGGTGGCGGCGGCTGGTCAGTCGCCGCTGGTACTCGGCGCATGATAAGGCGCGATCTTGCATGTAGGCGCTGACCTGGGCCAACGCCAGTGGCAAGTAGCCCAGTTCTTCCGCTAGCTCGGACGCGCCCTCTAGCAGGGAAGGCTCGTCTGCCAGCTTGGCCCGCAGGTAGGCATTGGCTTCGTCGGGGGTGAACACTCCGACGTCGATCATGCGACGGTCGTGACCGCGCAGCGCGGAGTCTCGGCGGCGGGTGGTCACCACGATCTGCCCGGTGCTCGTGTTCGGTGGCCACAGATCCCGGAGGTCGTCCGGGCGCTGGAGGTCGTCCAGCACGATCAGCCACCGCACCGACGTCGAGGCCAACCACGCAAGAAGCCGCTGAGCACCAAGTTCCGGCTCAGGGTCCTCGATGCCAGTTAGCTCCGTCGCCAAGCGCGCGTAGCCGGAGATGATGGCTTCCCGTGAGGTCGCGGTCACCCATGCGACCAGATCAGCCGCACCTGACTTCCACACCCGCTCGGCGTAGTACCGTGCGACTTGGGTCTTGCCCACGCCGCCCATTCCGGAAACCACGACGGAGTCCGAAGACAGCACCACGGTGTCGCCGGAATCCAACACTCCCGTCAACGCCTTCGTGACATCTCGTTCCTGAATCTTGTCGGCAAGTGGCGGGAAACTGCCCGACCAGTACGGCAGCTTGACTGGCGCATGTCCTGCGCTATGGAAATGGACCCCACCCTCGACGACTCCCGCCTGCACCACATTCTGGGCTGAACCCGACGCCACATTCCACGCAGCCGCACCCGGAACCCGGTCGCCGAGACGATCATCCATGCTCGCAAGCATTCCATAGCACGTTTTGTCACATCCGCGATGTCGACCAAAAAGCCGATGACCGGTAGGATCCCCGTACCGACAGGGATAAAAAGAGGTCGCGGCCTGTGCTCACCCGCGAAACAGGCTACCTAGCGCTTCACTCGATCGGCGCAGGGACACGTCGCTGTTGTCTCGCCGTCAGGTTCCATTCGCTTTTTCCCTGCCTGGGGATTCCCCAGGCAGGGGTGGTTCGTCAGGCAGGCCCTGAGAAGGTGAAGCCGCCGGGTTTGCCGTTGCGGTCGGCGATCAGCCCGGCCAGGGTGGCCACCGCGATCTCCGGCGGGGTGCGAGAGCCGATGTTCAGCCCGATCGGCCGGTGCACCCGCTTGATCTCGGCATCCGGGACGCCGAGCTCCCGCAGGGCCGCCACGTGCGGTCCGACGTGGCGGGGGTTGCCCATGATGCCGACCCACCGGACGTCGTGCGCCAGCACGTCGCGCAGCACCGGCCCGAGCTCGGCCCGGTGGTGGTCGGTGACCACGACGTCGACCTCCGGGCCCAGCTCCGGCACGGACCGCACCACGTCGAGTCCCTCCGGCACGGCGCGCTCCGGGTCGGGCTCGACCAGCAACAGCCGGAAGCCAAGGTCCCGGCCGTACCGGAGCAGGTGATCGGCCACCGGCGAGGCGAAGACCGCCACCAGCGCGCGATCACCGGTGTCCATCGAAACTTCACCGTGCGCCACGGCGCACGCGGCATCCTCGGTCATGCCCCCAGTCTGCCACACCCGATACGGTCCACAGTGGAGCTCAGGCCCGGGTGGCGGTGGCCAGCCAGGCCGCCAGGTCGACCACCGCGCCGTCCTCGACCCCCAGTTCCGCGGCCGCCTCGCCGCGCGCGACGCCCCGGTAGTGGCTCGGCCGGACCTCCTCCAGCCGCCAGCCCGCCCCGAACGCCTCGCGGATCACATGCTCGCCGACGCGCGGCCCGAAGCCGGGCTCGACGTCGGACAACGCCAGCACGTGCACCGCCCCGCCCGCGCGGCACACCCGGTGCAGGCCGCGCACGTAGGCCGCGCGGTCCTCGGGCCCGAACACGTGGAACAGCGCGCTGTCCACCACGGTGTCGAAGCGCGACTCGCCGTCCAGCCGCAGCGCGTCGGCGACCTCGAAGCGGGCCTCGACCTGCTGCCGGGCGGCGTTCTGCCGCGCCAGCTCCACCGCACGCGGTGAGAAGTCGACGCCGAGCACGTCGTAGCCGAGCCGGGTCAGCAGGATGGTGTGCTCGCCCGCCCCGCACCCGGGGTCCAGCACCGCCCCGCGGATGCCACCCGCCCGCTCCAGCTCGACGATCGCCGGTTGCGGCTCGCCGATGACCCACGGCGCCGAGCCCGCCGCGTACGCCTCCTCGAAGGTCGACCGCTCCACCGAAGTCTCCATGCCCACACCTCTCTCTGTCGGTGCCCCCAGCGTGGAACTTCGAGCGGACTGGAGGTCAAGACCCGGACCACGAACGGCGGACGGTCGCCGACAAACCGGCGTGGCCCGCCAGACGTGCGCAAGCGTGCGCATGCGCGGAAGGTGACGTGCGACACCAGTGGGGCTGCTGGGAATTACCTGGGCCGGGCTAACGTTGGTTGATAGCAGCACACTCAAGGAGATGGCGGCGACAGCCAGCAACACCGTCGCGAGGAGGTCAGGAATGGCGACGTTCTTCGGACCGGTCGGCGGACCGTTCGACGAGTACTTCGCGCGCTTCTTCGGCACGGACGACGCCACGCCCAGCTCCCGCCGGATCGACATCACCCAGTTGATGACCGAGCAGGCGCAGCAGCTGGTGGGCGAGGCCGCCCGGTTCGCGCGCGACCGCGGGCAGCACAGCCTGGACGCGCTGCACCTGCTGTGGGCGGCGGCCAAGCAGGCCCCCACCCGCGAGCTGCTGAAGCAGGTCGGCGTCGACACCGACGCCTTCGCGAAACAGGTCGAGCAGCACCTTCCGGCCGCCCAGTCGCCGGTGGAGAACGACGCCGTCACGCTGACCCTCGCGGCGCGCACGGTGCTCGCCGACGCACACCGGGTGGCCCGGGCGCTCGGCTCCACCTACATCGGCCCGCATCACGTGCTGCTGGCGATGTCGGCCAGCCCCGAGTCGGAAACCGGCCGCCTCCTGGGCTCCGCCGGAGCCGGCCCCGAGGCACTGCGCGCGGCCAACCAGCGGCAGCGCACCGAGCAGACCGCGCCGAGCCAGCAGGAGAACAGCGACACCCCGACCCTCGACCAGTACGGCCGCGACCTCACCGCCCGCGCCCGCGCCGGCGAGCTGGACCCGGTGATCGGCCGCGCCGACGAGATCGAGCAGACCGTCGAGATCCTGTCCCGGCGCACCAAGAACAACCCGGTGCTCATCGGCGAGGCGGGCGTCGGCAAGACCGCGGTCGTCGAGGGCCTGGCCCAGCGCATCGCCGCCGGCCAGGTGCCGCAGGTGCTCGCCGACAAGCGGGTGGTCCAGCTGGACCTGTCCGGCATGCTCGCCGGGACCCGCTACCGCGGCGACTTCGAGGAGCGCATGACCAAGGTGATCGACGAGATCGCCGAGCACCGCGACGAGCTGATCGTGTTCGTCGACGAGCTGCACACCGTCGTCGGTGCCGGCGGCGCCGAGGGCGCGATGGACGCGGGCAACATGCTCAAGCCCCGCCTGGCCCGCGGTGAGCTGCACGTGGTCGGCGCGACGACGCTGGACGAGTACCGCAAGCACATCGAGAAGGACTCCGCGCTGGCGCGCCGGTTCCAGCCGGTGCAGGTGCCCGAGCCGAGCGTCGCCGACACCGTCGAGATCCTGCGCGGCCTGCGCGAGCGCTACGAGGAGCACCACCAGGTCCGCTACACCGACGAGGCGGTGCAGGCCGCGGCCCGGCTGTCCGACCAGTACCTCAACGACCGGTTCCTGCCGGACAAGGCGATCGATCTGATCGACCAGGCCGGTGCCCGCAAGCGGCTGTCCGCGCTCGCGCCGGACGTGGAGCAGCTGCGCAGCCGCATCCAGCGGCTGGAGCAGCTGAAGAACGAAGCCGTCGCCCAGGAGGACTACGAGCGGGCCTCGGCGCTGCGCGATGAGATCAACCAGGCTCAGGCCAAGCTCGGCAGCAGCCCGTCCGACGGCAGGCCGGAGATCACCGCCGAGGACATCGCCGAGATCGTCGCCCGCGCCACCGGGGTGCCGGTCAGCCGGCTGACCGCGGCCGAGAAGGTGCGGCTGCAGAACCTGGAGCAGGAGCTGCACCAGCGCGTCGTCGGCCAGGACGACGCGGTGCGGGCGCTGGCCCGCGCGGTGCGCCGTTCCCGCAGCGGGCTCGGCGACCCGAACCGGCCGGTTGGCAGCTTCCTGTTCCTCGGCCCCACCGGGGTCGGCAAGACCGAGCTGGCCAAGGCGCTGGCCGAGTCGCTGTTCGGCGACGAGCAGCGCATGGTGCGGCTGGACATGAGCGAGTTCCAGGAACGGCACACCGCCAGCCGTCTCGTCGGCGCCCCGCCCGGCTACGTCGGGCACGGCGAGGCGGGTGAGCTGACCGAGGCCGTGCGGCGGCACCCGTACTCGGTGGTGCTGCTGGACGAGATCGAGAAGGCCCACCCGGACGTGTTCAACACGCTGCTGCAGGTCCTCGACGACGGCCGGCTGACCGACGGCCAGGGCCGGACCGTGGACTTCAGCAACACGGTGCTGATCATGACCAGCAACCTCGGTTCGGAGATCGTCTCCAGCCCCGGCGGCCGCATCGGGTTCAGCAGCGGGGACGCCGACCCGGCGCTGGACGAGCTGATCATGCCGCGGCTGCGGGAGGCGTTCCGGCCGGAGTTTCTCAACCGCATCAACGAGATCGTGGTCTTCCGGCGGCTCGACGACGAGCAGCTGCGCACGATCACCCGGATGCTGCTCCGGCGCACCGAGCAGCGGTTGCGGGACATGGGGATCGCCGTTGAGTTCGACGACGCGGCGGTCGCCTGGATCGCCGAGCGCGGCTACCGGCCCGAGTTCGGGGCGCGGCCGCTGCGGCGGGCCATCGAGCGCGAGGTCGACGACCGGATCAGCGACCTGATCCTGGACGGTGGGCTCGAGGCGGGGTCGAGGCTGCGGATCGGCACCGCCGACGGCGAGCTGACCTTCCAGGTCGACCACGCGGTCGCGGTCTGAGCGGTGCCACGTGGCCGGGGCGGGCGCACCACGCGCGCGCCCCGGCCGCGTCCTGCAGGAGAATCGCCGACGTGCCCGATCGCATTGCTGTCTACGGAACGCTGCGGGCAGGCGCGGCGGCGTGGCACCTGCTCGCCCCGCACGTCACCGGCCCCGGCGAGGCGACCTGGCTGCCCGGGAAGCTCTACGACACCGGCCACGGCTACCCGGCGTTGAAGCTCGGCGGCGATTCCCGCGTGCCGGTGGAGGTGTTCCGGCTGCGCGACCCGGCCACCGCGTTGCCGCTGCTGGACGAGTACGAGGGTCCCGAGTACGAGCGCCGCAGCGTCCCCCTGGGCGGGCGACCGTGCTGGGTCTACCTCTGGCTCGGCCCGGTCGACGGGATGCGTCCCCTGCACCGCGGCTGGCCGCTGGAGTGACGGGATGCCCGCGGTCGCTGTGCGCCGGTGGACCCGCTGGACCCCACTTTGTGGAAACCCTCCGCGACGGAACCTGAGGCGGTCAGCTCGCGTCAAGCGGGCGGCGGCCGGTGACACGCCACGGTCACGCCTGAGCGCCGGGTCAGGGCAGGACGGACCGGACCGCCTCCGGGGTGCGGGCAACCACGGTGGTGCCGTCGTCGGCGGTGATGATCGGCCGCTGGATCAGTTTCGGGTGCGCCACCATCGCCTCGATCCACTTTCCGCGGGTGGCCTCGTCCCGGTCCCAGTCCTTCAGGCCGAGCTCCTTGGCCACCGGCTCCGCCATCCGCGCGACGTCCCACGGTTCCAGACCGAGGCGGTCTAGCACCTGCGCCAGCTCGTCCGCGGTCGGGGGCTGCTCCAGGTAGCGCCGCACCGTGTACTCGACGCCCGCCTCGTCGAGCATCTCCACCGCCGAACGGCACTTCGAACACGCCGGGTTGACCCAGATCTCCATCGAGAACTCCTTGTCGCAGCGACCGGGTCCCAGGCTAGCGGGACTGCTCCGCGGCGGGGACGATGGACCCTTTCCAGGCAGGTCGATCGTTGCGATACTTGTTCAACGAGGCGGATGACCTTGGAGGTGGCCATGCTGCCCAGGGATGAACGTCGCCGCCTGAAGGAGATCGAGAACCAGCTTATGGGCGAGGATCCGAAGCTCGCCCGCAGGCTGACCGACACCAGCCTGCTCACCCGGGTGCGGGCCCACATGTCGCCGCGGATGCTGCTCGCGCTGGTCGCGATCATCCTCGCGGTGCTGTGCCTGTTCCTCGGCGAGGGTTGGGGTGTGCTCGCCGCGGGCTCGCTGGCCGCGGCCGCCCTCGTCTCGCGGCACTGGCAGATCCGGTTCGACTGACGGCGGCGGGCGCGGACCGCCGCCGTTCCCGGTCCGTGGGAGGGCGCGCCGGGGCGTTGACGCTGCCGCCGCGCCGTTGCGAAGATCCGCACCGTGACCGGACGCGTTGCGTTGACCTGGCGCCTGCACGTCGATCTGCGACGGCAGGCCAGCTCCGCATGTCGTCCCCGTTGATCCTCGTGCGCTGATCCTTTTGGGCTGATCCGCATTGCCGTCCCGCGCCCGCCGCGCGGGTCTGCTTTCGCCTGCCTTCACTCCCTCTTCGAACCTGGAGTAACCGACCGTGCGTCGTCGTGATTTCCTCACTTTGCTGGCCATATCCACCGCGTCAACCGGCCTCCTCAGCGCCTGCGCCAGCGGGTCGCGGGCGCCCGAGCAGGCGCCGGTGCCCGCACCGGTCTCCCCGCAGCAACTGGCGAAGGTGACCCTCCGCGTCGGTGACCAGAAAGGCAACTCCCGTTCCCTGCTGCGCTCCGCGGGCCTCGACGAATTCCCGTACACCGTGCAATGGGCCACCTTCCCGTCCGGGCCACCGCTGCTGGAGGCGGTGTCGGCGGACGCGATCGACCTCGGCGGAGTCGGCAACACGCCGCCGCTGTTCGCCGCCGCGGCCGGCGCCAAGATCCGCGCGGTCGCGGCGTCGAAGGGCAACACCACCAGCGACGCGCTGGTGGTGCGGCCGGATTCGCCGTTGCAGCGCGTCGACGAGCTGCGCGGCCGCAAGATCGCCGTCGCCAAGGGGAGTTCCGCGCACGCCCAGATCCTGCTGACGCTGCGCACGATCAACCTCACGCCCGACGACGTCGAACTCGTCTACCTCCAGCCGTCCGACGCGCTCGGCGCGTTCCGGCAGGGGGCGGTGGACGCCTGGGCCATCTGGGACCCGTACTTCTCCCAGGTGCAGCTGGAGTCGGGTGCCCGGGTGATCGCCGACGGCCGGCACACCGCCAACGGACTGAGCTTCCAGGTCGCCGGGACCGCCGCGCTGGCCGACGCGGGCCGCAACACCGCCATCGCCGACTACCTGGTGCGGCTGGCGCGGGCGCAGCGCTACGCCGACACCCACCGGGAGGAGCGGGCCCAGGCGTGGGCGGCCGACACCGGTCTGCCGATCGAGGTCACCCGCCGCGCCACCGCCGCCGGGCCGGACCTGCCGGTGCCGCTGGATGAAGCAGTGGTCCGCTCCGAGCAGGAGCTGGCGGACGCCTTCGTGGCGGCCCGGGAGATCCCGCGCCGGTTCTCCTTCGCCGAGTTCGTCGACACCAGGTTCGCCGCGCAACTCGCTGCGGTCAGCTGATCCGGAGGAAGCATGAGCATCACCACACACTGGTTCCTGCCCACCCACGGCGACGGACGCTCCATCGTGGACCGTCCACACGTAACAGCGGCTGCGGCCGACACACCGCGACGACCTGACATCGACTACCTCGCGCAGGTGGCGCAGGCCGCCGAGCACGTCGGGTTCACCGGCATGCTGACCCCCACCGGCAGCTGGTGCCAGGACGCCTGGCTCACCACCGCCGCGCTGCTGGCGCGCACCCGCCGGATCAAATTCCTGGTGGCCTTCCGCCCCGGCTCGCTGACCCCGACGCTGGCCGCGCAGCTGGCCGCCACCTACCAGGAGGTGTCCGGGGGTCGGCTGCTGCTCAACATCGTCACCGGCGGGGAGTCGGTGGAGGCGCAGCGCTACGGCGACTGGCTCGACCACGACGAGCGCTACGCGCGCACCGACGAGTTCCTGGCCGTGCTGCGCGGGATCTTCGCGGGCGGGCCGTTCGACTTTGACGGCCGGTACTACCAGGTCCGCGGCGCGACCTCGTTCGCGCGGCCGACCCCGCAGCCGCCGCTGTACTTCGGCGGGTCGTCGGACGCCGCCCTGCCGGTCGCGGCCCGGCGCGCCGACGTGCACCTGACCTGGGGCGAGCCGCCCGGCGCGGTGGCCCGGAAGGTGCAGCGGCTGCGCGAGCTGGCCGCCGAGGAGGGCCGCACGCTGCGCTTCGGGGTGCGCGCCCACGTCATCACCCGCGACTCCAGCGCCGAGGCGTGGGCGACCGCGCAGCGGTTCGTCGACCAGATGGACCCGGCGGACGTGGCGGCGTCCCAGGAGAGGCTGGCGCGGACCGAGTCGACCGGCCAGCGCAGCATGGTCGCCCTGCACGGCGGGCAGCTGACCGGCAACGCCCGCGACCTGGAGGTGCACCCGGGGCTGTGGGCGGGGGTCGGGTTGCTGCGCGGCGGCGCCGGCACGGCCTTCGTCGGCAGCCACAGCGAGGTCGCCGACCTCATCGAGGAGTACCACGCGGTCGGCGTGGAGGAGTTCGTGCTCTCCGGCTACCCGCACCTGGAGGAGGCGTACTGGTTCGGTGAGGGCGTGCACCCGGAACTCGCCCGCCGTGGCCTCCTGGCGCACCCCGAAACCCCGGTCCAGCAGCCGGTCCCGGCCTGATGCTCCCCGGCACGGACACCCCGCGCGCTGCGGGGTGTCCGTGCCGGGCGACGAGTCCCTCCCGGCCCGCACCCCAGCCCGTTCCGGACCACCTGTCCCTTTCGAACCACGTCGTGAGCGGCCGCCGTCCTTTCGCGACCGCGCGGTGCTCGGCGCGTTGTGCCGATCCTGCCAGACCGCCGAGCAGGTCGCCGCTGACCCGCGTCGTGGCGCGCTGCCAGGCCACGTCGAGCTCCACCCGTTGCTCGTAGTCGGCGATCCGGTCGTACTCGGCGAGCAGGAACCGGCGCAGCGTGAAGGCGCGCACCTCGGCGGCGGGCAGCCGTTCGGCCATCAGGTCGGAGAGCAGGAACTTGCGCCGCCGCGCGGTGGAAACCCGGCGGAACGCGGCGTAGCGCATCCGTGCCGAGCGCAGCGCCGCCCACCCGTCGGGTAGCGCGGTCACCAGCAGCAGCGCCGGGATCGCCGCGCGCACCCGATCGACGGTGGCGCCGTCGGTGAACAACGACTCCAGCACGTCATTGCTGGCCAGCAGGCCGGAGGCGGTGAAGAATCCGGCCGGCACGTTCACCACGAGGGCGGCGGCGGTGTCCGCCCGGCTGGCCTGCCAGGCGACGTGCAGGGCACCCCCCGCCAGGTCCGGTAACCGCCGGGCGATCACCCCGAAGTTCGCCGCGAGTATCTCGGCATCGTGGGCCTGCCAGTAGGGCGTGACGAGGTCGGCGGGTTCGGCGGGTGCCAGCACCGCCACCTCATCGACGCGGCCCGGGAGTCGAACGAGTTGTGCCACAACCGCTTCGCCCTGTCACACCGGTGAACTGAGACCAAACACCGGAGTTGTGTAAATGGCCTTTGTTCGTCCATGTGGGCCCAGGTCGCCGAAGCGGCCTGTGGCAACAATTCTTCAGGCTCGCCGGGTGACCCGGCCGCATCGGAAATCCGCGGCGCACGACGCCGATTCTTTGTGCGCTGTGCCCTGAACGTGCCGCCGAACCGGCGGACGAGAAAGCAAGATTCGCATGTCCACTCTCACCCTGGAACCGCGCGACGCGGGCGGGCTGGAGATCGAGGACGTCGCGGTCGCTTCGAGGCCGACCTCAAGGAGGTCCTGCACGGGCCGCAGGCTGCGTGAACACCTGCACGCGAACGGTGTGCAGCACCTGGCCGTGCTGTCCGTCGATCATCTGACCGACAACGCTTTCCCCTTCCCCACGAATTGCAGGAAAAACGGTAATCAGACCGGTCACGGAAAACGGCGGCGGACCGGCCTCGCCGCCGTGCGACCGTTTTCCACCGGTTCGTCGACCGGGGAGCGCGGAACATGGACATAATTGCGACCAAACCGATTCGCGCGTAGGGCAGCGGCTGGAACGGGAAGCAACGCACGCGGGTCGCATAGGTCGCGGTCGACGAAACCTGGGTGAGCGTGCACGAACACGGCATTGCGCTCCCCGTGCAGGGCTGGAAGCTGCGCATCTCCGCCCGGCCGGGCACGCTCGCGGAGACCCTCGACCGCGTGCTGCCGCTGCTGTTGGCCCGGGACTGCGACTTTCTTCGCCGCCACCGGCATCAACCCGATCGGCGCGGACGGGGACCTGGCGCGCAACGTGGAGCGCACCCTGCTCTGCCCCGAGCCGGGAAACGGTGTGGTGCGGCTGCTGCCCGCGCTGCTCAGCCTCGACCCCCGCGGTGCGCACCGAGGCGTTCGCCGAGCTGCGGTCCGGTCGCCTGCGCGCCCTGTCGACCTCCCGGCCGAAGACTCCGATGCTGACAGCGAAACTCCTGTCCTCCATTGTGGACCACTCGGTGGCTCAGTGCCTCCGGGCCGTCGAGCTGATGGCGGCGACGCCGACCGAACCCGGCCGGGGCGAACCGCCCAGGACCAACGTCTACAGCGGCTCGGCCGGGCTCGGGCTGGAACTGCTGCACCACCCGCAGGGCGTGGCGGCCGCGGTGGAGCTGGACATCCACGGCGTCGCCGGCATCGGCGCCGGGCACCTGGTGCTGCACGTCGTCGAACCGGACGCCGTATCGGCGAAGCCCTCATCGACCTGGCCACCGCCACCGGCGACGAGGATTTCTGGCGCGGTGCCGAGGAAATCTTGGTGCACATGCTCGCCCGCAGCGGCGGCGACCTCACGGCCCCGGTGTTCCCGGACAACTCCCTGGAGTCGGCGAGCGGCCCGTGGTCCACGGGAACCGCGGGTGTCCTGTCGTTCCTCCGCCGCCTCCACCGCCGAGGAGGAACCCGCCTCTAAACCGCCGTCTGGACCCCTCCCACGCCGTGATCCCGGAACCCGCCCGCCAGGCAGGTGGAGGGTGCCTCTCGGTGGCGTTCAGCGGTTGGGTTGTTGGGCTGCCGCGTGGTCCAGTGAGACTTCAAGGCGGCTCAGCAGGTCCGCCAGGCGCTCCTGCTCGGTGGCGGTCAGGCCGCTGAGCATGCGGCGCTCGTTGGCGAAGTGCACCGCGCTGACCTCGTCGGTGAAGGCGATGCCCTTCGCGGTGAGCTGGACGTGCACGGTACGCCGGTCGTTGGGATCGCGATCCCGGCGCACCAGCCCCGCCGCCTCCAGCTTGTCGACGCGCTGCGTGATCCCCCCGGTGGTCACCAGCGCGGCGTCGGCGAGCTCCCCGGCGGTGCGCCGGTAGGGACTGCCCGCCCGGCGCAGCGACGCCAGGATGCTGAACCCCGCCATGGTCAGATCGAAGGAGTGGAGGATCCGGTTCAGCTGGTCATGGTAGCCGCGGAAGGCGCGATGCAGGCGGCCGAACACGGCCATCGCCGAGGCATCGACGTCCGGAACCTCCCGCTGCCACTCCTCCAACATGAAGTCGACCGCGTCCGGACGAAACCGGTTGCGTCGCGCCACTGTCACGTCACCCCGCAATTGCGCGGAACAGGCGAGTTGAGAATAGCAGCGCCCAGCAATCGCGCCGGTCAGCGGCGGCCACCGGGCCGACCACCGGCCGGTCGCTGCTGCGGACGCGGGGCCTGCCGGGTCGGGGCGGCGGTACGGCGCGGCGGGTTGGCACCGCGCTGCTGCGGAGGATTGGCCGCCCGCTGGATGTTCGGGTTGCGCTGGGCATGGGGATTGCGCTGGGCGTTGGGGTTCCGCTGTGCGGTGCGCTGAGGTCCGGACGCGCGGGGCATGGCCGCGCGCTCCGCCGGACGCTGCTGCGACCGCCGCGACGGGGTGCGCGGGGCTGGTTCGAAGTCGAGGTCAAGATCGTCGTCATCACGACGGCGGGCGGGCCGGCGACCGGCCGCACCGCGCCTCTTGCGGCTGTTCACCCAGAGGTCGAAGCCCAGCAGCAGCAGACCGCCCACCGCAAGGATCGCCGCCAGCTCCGGGACGCCAACGATCAGCACCACCACCGCGAGCAGCAGCAGCGGCACCACGGGTAACCAAACGAAGGGATCGATCCGCTTCAGGATCGCGGAAGCCCCTGCGGCGGAACCGTCACGGTCCGCGTCACGTGCCATCGAAACTCTCGCTTCCCAATCGTCGCCCGGCCGGAAAAGTCTACCGGAGCCCGGTCGGCGCCAGCCCGAGCCGCATGCTCCCACAGCGGCTCACCGACCGGGCCATCGACTCCACTCCGCCGCGGTCATACCGTGCTGCGCAGCCGGCAACGGGACCATCGTGGACCCGGCGCCGGCGCGCCAACGTGGTCCTCCCCCGACCCCACCGAGGGCACCGACTTCTTACGCGGCGGCGACTTCCCACCATAACCGAGTTCGAACAGGCGTTCCCATTCGAAACACTGGCGAACAGTTATCCGAGGTGTCCATTGCGGACCGGATACCATTACGCAAACGAGCACAGAAGAGACCTTCGATTACGAATTGATCTCGGCTGCGGAACAAGGAGTTTTCCCTAACTCTGCGCAACCGAACCGGGCTCCAATTGGGCCCATCGAGTTGTTCAAGATCACCCCCATGGACCTGGCCTGCCCCAAAACCACGTATTATTGTGACCGCCCGTCACACCAGACACGGTTGTTGTAGCCTGGAAACACACGGATCGGGGTTTCAATGCGTTTTGTCGGGGCCACGCTGGGCGAGTTGACGGGAACACAGTTAAAGAACCTCTGCGAAGTCGTCGGCATCGACGAATCCGCCGCGCTGCGACTACTCTCCGATGTTCTCGGACCGGCCGCCCAGCGCCCGTTGTCCGAACCACCGATCTACCCGTCCGATGTCGCCGACGACGCCACGCCCGTCGAGTACTCGCTGCAGTTCCAGGACGACGGGTCGCGACGCCTCCGGATCCTCGCCGAAGCGCTGCCGGCCCATCCCGGTCCGGCCGCGAACCTGGCTGCCGCCCGGCAGCTGGTCGATGCGCTGGCCGACCGCTACCACCTTGCCCTGGACCGGCTGCGCTCGGTGCAGGACCTGTTCTCCCCGGACGAACCGCAGGGCAAGTTCTCCTGGTGGTTCTCGTTCATCTTCGACGCCTCCGGCGCGCCGAAGTTCAAGGTGTACTTCAACCCCCACGTGCGCGGTGCCGACGCCGCACCGCGGCTTGTCAAAAAGGCGTTCGACCGCCTGGGCATGGCTGGTGCCCACGAGACCGTGCACAGGTACGCGCTGCGCCGCGACGGGCTCGACGACCCGGTCTTCTTCGCACTCGACCTCGACGACAGCCCGCACGCCCGCGTCAAGCTGTACGTCAGCCAGCGCGACGCGCGGCCGTCCGACGCCCAGGCCGCCGCGGACGCCGTGCCCGGCATCGACCCCGCGCTGGTGCGCGAGTTCTGCGCCCAGCTGGCGCCGGACACCGAGGTCTTCACCGGCCGACCGCTGGTGTCCAGCTACTCGTTCGTCGCCGACGACGTGGACAAGCCCAGCAACTACAGCCTCTACCTGCCGATCCGCGACTACGTGCCGAACGACGCGGTGGCCCGCGAGCGGATCGGCGGATACCTGCCGCAGGTCGGCGTCGACCCCGCCGTGCTCGACCGGGCCATCGGCGCGCTCACCGACCGCCCGCTGGCCGCCCGCGCCGGTCTGCTCGCCCATATCTCGCTGCGGCTGAGCCCGAACCGCATCGGCACCACCGTCTACCTCTCCTCCGAGGCGTACGGGGGAACGCCTGCCGGGGAGCGGTAAGCACACCTCGTCGGCCGCGGCACTCCGCGGCCGACGAACAGACCAGCAACGTCACAGGGAGAAACGTTAGATGCCGCATCTCCGGCCCTTCGTCGCCGCCGTCGTGCGACCCATCCCGATCACCACGCGGGAGCAGCGGATCGCCGAACTCGACCGCGCCGGGCACAACCCGTTCAACCTACCCGCCGACAAGGTCAGCATCGACCTGTTGTCCGACTCCGGCACCGGCGCCGTCTCCGTCGACCAGCAGGCATGGGCACAGCGCGCCGACGAGCGGTACGCGGGTGCGGAGTCCTTCTACCGGTTCCGCGACGCGGTGCGCGACATCGTGCCGTACCGACACATCCTGCCGGTGCACCAGGGACGGGCCGCCGAGCGGGTGCTGTTCAGCGCCCTGCTCGGCCCGGGCCGGATCAGCCTCAGCAACACCCACTTCGACACCACACGCGCCAATGTGGAGCGACTCGGCGCGGAGGCCCGGGACCTGCCCTGCCGGGAGGCCGCCGATCTGGACAGTGCCGAGCCGTTCAAGGGCAATATCGACGTCGACGCGGTCCGGGAGGTCCTGTCCGGACCGGACGGCTCGCGGGTCGGCCAGATCCTAATCACCATCACCAACAACGGCGGTGGTGGGCAGCCGGTGTCGATGGCCAACCTGGAGGCGGTCAGCGCGGTGGCCCGCGCGCACGGCGTGCCGCTGATCCTCGACGCCGCCCGTTTCGCCGAGAACGCCTGGCTGGTCACCCGGCGCGAACCCGGCTATCAGGACTGGACCCCGCGCGAGGTGGCGCGGCGCGCGTTCGAGCTCGCCGACGGCGCGATCGCCAGTCTCAAGAAGGACGGCCTGTCGCCGGAAGGGGCGTTCATCGGCGTGCACGACACGGACCTGGCCGACCGCTGCGAGGTCGACGTCATCGCCACCGAGGGCTTCCGCACCTACGGTGGTCTCACCGGGCACACCATGGAGCAACTCGCGCAGGGTCTGCGGGAGGTGCTGGACCCGCACTACCTGGAGGACCGGGAGCGCGAGGCGGCGTTTCTGGCCCAGCGCGCCCAGGAAGCCGGGGTCGACACGGTGCGTCCGGCCGGGCTGCACGCCATCTACCTCAACGCCGGGCGGGTGCTGCCGCACCTGCAGCCGCGGCACTTCCCCGGTCACGCGCTGGCCTGCGCCCTGTACCGGGAGGGCGGCATCCGCTGTGCCGAGCTGGGGTCGCTGTACCTCGGGACGTTCGACGCGCAGAACGAGCTGGTCACCCCGGCGCCGTTCGAGCTGGTCCGGCTCGCCTTGCCGCGCCGCGTCTACGACCACAGCCACCTGGAGTACGTCGCGGAAATCCTGGCCGGCATCGCCAAGAATCCCGAACGCGTGCCGGGTTACCGCCTCACCCACGCGCCCGGAGTCCTGCGGCACTTCCGCTGCCGCACCGAACCGATCGCGGTGTAACGGGTTTCCGCGGAAACCGGAAGGGGGCGTGACCGCCGAAGTGGTCACGCCCCCTTGTCCTTGGCGCTGGCAGCCGGACTAGGGCGTACGGTCGATCGCGTGCCGCACCAAGGTGATCAGGGTGTTCTTGGCCAGCTCCCGATCCCGCGCGTCGCAGATGACGATCGGCACCTCCTGCGGGATCACCAGCGCCTCGCGAACCTCCTCGGGCTCGTAGTGGTACGCGTCGTCGAAGATGTTGACGGCCACCACGAACGGGATGCCGCGGCGCTCGAAGAAGTCGACGGAGGCGAACGCGTCCTCCAACTTCCGCGTGTCAACCAGTACCACGGCCCCGACGGCGCCCAGCGCCAGGTCGTTCCACAACGGCCAGAACCGGTTCTGGCCCGGCGCGCCGAACAGGTACAACACGATCTCGTCAGAGATGGTGATGCGACCGAAGTCCAGCGCGACCGTGGTGGTCTCCTTGCGCTCGACGCCGGTGAGGTCGTCGACGCCTTCACTGGCGACGGTCATCTCCTCCTCGGTGGTCAGCGGAGGAATCTCGCTGACCGCGCCGACGAGCGTTGTCTTGCCGACGCCGAAACCACCGGCGACCACCAGCTTCACCGGGATCGGCGCCGCGTTCTGGTCACCGCCCGGCGCGTCGATGCGGCCCTGGGCTGTTCTGCGGGAACGGCCCTCGGCCAGGCTAGAGTCTGCAAAGCCCACGGTACACCTGCTCCAAGATTTCTCGGCTGACTTCTGTACGAGGCGAGCGCACGAAGACGGCGCCATGGTCGAGCAGGTCACTGCACAGGACCCGGACCACGCCCAGCGGCTGGGTCAGGATGACGGCGAGCTCCGCCAGCGAAACCGGACGCATGCAGGCATCCAGGATCATCCGGTGCTCGGGCGTCAGCTCCAACCGCGGTGTCTCCGGACGGGGCTCGACGGTGACCACCTGGGCGGCCGTATCGAGGCGGCTGTGCTTGCCGGGAGTGCGACCACGCGTGATCGTGTACGGGCGGACTATCGGGCCCGCTTCATCGTCATACCACGCCTCGTCCACGGTCAGGTCCTGTCCGCCGCCACACCGCGCGGTTCACGTGGAGCCGCCGACAGGAACGTCCCGACCCGCGTGATCAGCCGCCCCATCTCGTAGGCCACCAGCTCGATGTCGGCCTCCGAGGCGCTCAGCACGGCCAGACAGGCACCGCTGCCAGCGGCGGAGACGAACAGGAAGCCCCGCTCCATCTCGACGTGCGTCTGCGCGACCTGGCCGCGGCCGAAGTCCTTGCTGACGCCCTTGCCGATGCTGCGCATGCTTGACGAAGCAGCCGCCAGCTTGTCGGCGGAGTCGCGGTCCAGACCGGCGGACTTGGCGATCACGAGGCCGTCGTTGGACAGCACCACGGCGTGGTCGGCACCGTGCACTCCCTGCACGAAGTCGTCCAGCAACCAACTCAGTTTCGAAGCTGTCTCGGTCATGCCCACCTCACACACTTGCTTGTCATCAGGTCACGAGCGGTTGGGCTCGTCGCCGAAGCCACCGCGGAACGCCCGCCGGAAGCCCGCCAACCGGCTCGGAGAGGCCACGACGGCCTGTTCCTCCTGCTCCGGATCGTCGCGCAGTCCCTCCGCGAGGTGGGTCTGCGGGACCCGCTTCGGCAACGGCGGACGCCCGCTCGAAGGCCGTCGTCGTGCCGACGGGGGCGTCGGCGATGGAGCCGGGGTCGGGTCGGGTCGTGGCACCGGTTCGAACTGCGCCGTCTGCGAACCGGGGTTCGGTTCGGCCATCGGCCACTCGTACGTGGTCTCGACCGGCTTCGGCGCCGGCGGGGTGGGCTGGTCGGTCATGACCCCATTCCAGCTCAACTCCCGCGGCCGCGGCACCACCGTCGGCTCCTCGAGTTGGTGTTTGCCGCCACTGCTGGCCGGGGTGGCGCCGGTCTTCCCGGCGCGAGAACCGGCGCCGTTGCTGGTGGTGGCCGCCGTGTCGTGCTCCAGGATCCGGTCCGGCAGCAGCACCGTGGCTCGGGTACCGCCGTAGGCGGAGACACCGAACTCCACGGAGATGTCGCGGCGGTGCGCCAGCCGCGCCGCGGTGAACAGGCCCAGCTGCTCGGCCTTGTTGTTTTCCAGAACCAGCCGGTCGAACTCCGGCGGTTCGGACATCATCGCGTTGGCCCGGTCACGAGTCGCCTGGTCCATGCCCAAACCCTGGTCGGCGATGTCGATGGCGACGCCGCGCGCCACCGCGGTGGCATCGACGTGGACCTGCGTGTTCGGCGGGGAGAACGCCGTGGCGTTGTCGATCAGCTCGGAGATCAGGTGAATCGTGTCACCGACCGCGGAGCCGTTGACCATCACCTCGGGGACGTGCCCGATGACCACGCGGGAGTACTGGTCGATCTCGGAGATCGACGAACGCAGCACGTCCATCAGCGGCACCGGTCGGCTCCACCGGCGGCCCGGCTGCTGATCACCGAGCACCAGCAGGTTCTCCACCGTGCGCCGGGCGCGGGTGGTGGAATTGTCCAGTTCGAACAGCTTGGCCAGCTGGCTGGAGTTCTCCTCGTTCTTCTCCAGCTGGTCGATCGTGCCGTGCATGTGCCGCAGCAGCCGCTGGATGCGGTGCGCCATACCGACGAACACCACGCGGGCGCCCTGCCGGGCGCGGGTCTCGCCGACGGCCGCCTCCACGGCCTCCTGCTGGAACACCCGGATGGCCTGCGCCACCTCGCCGACCTCGTCGTCCCCGTAATGTTCCAGCGCGACCATCTCGGACTTGACGTCGACGGTCTCGCCTTCGCGCAGCCGCCGAACCACGTCGGGCAGCTTCTGCGCCATCGCCAGCGATTCGGTCCGCAGGCCCTGCAGCCGGGTGAGCAGGGCCTCGTCGACCACCGTGCGGTAGACGCGGCGGGCGAAGATGAAGGACACGACCGCGACGGCGAGGGCGACCAGGCTGCCCCACACCACCGTCCACAATGCGTCGTTACCGCTGCGGACACCGTTCGCGGACACCTCGTCGGCCTGGGCGGACACCAGCCCGGACATGTTGGAGACGACGTCGTTGGTGATCCGCCGCCAATCCTCCAACTGGACCGGGAGCGGGTCGCTGCGGTCGAAGGAGCCGTTGGAGATGATGGTGTTCTCCACCGCGACCAGCTGCTGCCAGGACGGGCTGGCCAGCATCAGCTCGTACTGCTGGCGCACGCTGGGCACCAGGTTGGGGGCGTTGTGCTGCAGTGTCGTGCGCTGCGCCTCGATGTAGTGCACGACCTGCCGGTGCTGGTCGGGCGTCATCTGCCCGGCGGCCAGCGCGGCACCAACCAGCGACGCCTCGCGGGAGAACATGTCGGAGGCCCGGAACGTCTCGGTCGCCACGAGGGCGCCCTGCAGCGTCTCCGGGTTAAGGGTGATCCGCGACTGCACGTCGAACAGCTGCGTCGCGGCATCAAACAGGCCGTCAAAGAACTGGTTGATCTCGCCCACCGAGACCTGCCCGGCCGCCACCCGGGAACGCATGTCGTTGAGCCGGTTGAGGTAGCCGGTGAGGTCGGCCATCGGACGCCGGACCTCCTCCGGCGCCGACTCGATCAGCGGACCGACGGTGGCGTTCATCTCGGCGAGCGCCTGGTCGGTGCGGCGCTGCTGGGCGATGAGCTCGGCCGAGCCGAGTCCCGGCTGGCTGACGACTTCCAGGCTACGCAGCCGTTCCCGCTGCACCTGGTCGAGCGCGCTCACGGCGGGCAGCGACATCTGCCGCACGCTGGCCGCGATCTGCTGGGTGTAGAGGGCGTCGTAGGCGAACAGGGCGCACCCCACGACCCACAGGACACCGACGACGACCCAGGGGATGACCACGGCCCAGGTCAGCCGTGACCGGATCGAGTTGTTCGTACCTCTGCCCCGGCGTCTTCTGTGCTGTCCAGGGGGCGCTAAGGACTCGTCTTGGGTAGTCACTTCTACGCACTTTCCATCGTGTGTTCTGGCCCGCTCGGGGACGGGCCGCCCGGCACGTCGTGCGGACGCATGTCAGGATGCAGCGCCCGATGCGCGTGGAGGACGCAGGTGCGCTGCCGACAGGCATCTCGATTCGATTGATGCGGAAGACCTCTCCTTTCAGCACTGCAGCCCGACCGTGGTGCCGGCACTCCCGCTTTCCGACACGTCCGCGTGTCCCCCTGATGCGAACGCACTGTAGCGGATCAAGATCGCCCATTAGTGATCGGAGTCGGACGTCCGAGGCGTTACCGGCCGCGGACGCGCGCGGCCTGCGCGAAATTGCCGCCCAGCACCCTGCCGTACGCCTGCGGGTCCAGCTGTGCGCTGCGGGAACGCGGCCGAATGAACTCCCGGTGAGCGCCCCCGCCGACGCCGGGACGAAGCCCACGATCACCCGGCTGGCGCAGCGGTCGGAGGGTGACGGGACCCGTCACGACGTTCTTTGCCGCAGCGCACCCGACACCCGTTTCACATCGTGGAAAGACAGCGTCCGGAAAACCTTGACCGGACGTGAATGGTGGTGTTCGCTGAAATCGCCGGGGCCGTTCCCGGTGAGGACCGTTCCGCCGCCCGGTCCGGTGATTCAGCAATCGGATGCGAGGTGTGCGAGAAGTGCGGGAACCACGTGCATTCCGGTGGCGACTGCTTGGACTGGTCCTGGCGGCGGCGCTGGCACCACTGCCGGCCGACGCGGCCCCCGCGGCCGAACCGTGGACCGGCGATTTCGCCGACTTCCCCAGCGCTTCCTGGAAGCGGCAGTGGGGTGTCCTCACCGAGGGTGACTGGGGCTTCGACCGGATGACGCCGCAGGGCGACGCGCTGGACGTCTTCTACGGCAAAGGCTCCTCGGCGCCGTCCTGCGGTGACTGCCCGAGCGAGGGCGGTGGGCAGTTCTACACCGACTTCCGCTCGATCGGCCGAGCCGACCTGGCGGACGCGCGGACCCTGTACCTGAGCTACCAGGTGCGATTCCCGGCCGACTGGGACTTCGGCGAGCGCGGTGGGAAGCTGCCCGGCCTCTACGGCGGGCCGCCCGGGCAGGCCACTGGCGGCCAGCACGGGGACGCCTGGTCGACGCGCTACATGTGGCGCATCCGCAGCGACGAGCCGAAGGCCACGGTGTACGTCTACGACCCGTCGATGGGCAGCGGCTACGGCGAGGACGTCGGCCTCGGCGCGTGGAACTGGGCGGCCGACGGGCAGTGGCACACCGTGCAGCAGTCGGTGGACCGCTCCTCGGGCACGATCACCGTCTGGTACGACGGCCGGGAGGTGCTGCGGGAACAGGCCGTCCACGAGATCGCCGACATCCCGTTCGGGGGCATCCTCTTCTCCACGTTCTTCGGCGGCCACGACACTTCGTGGGGGCCGAGCCGGGACGTGCACGCGCAGTTCCGGGATTTCCGGGTCAGCGAGACGAACCTGCGCTGATCCGCGGCCGGGCAGCCGCCAGGCGGGTCAGCCGACGATGAGGGGGCGCAGGGTGCGGTGAGCGATGCGCAGGCCCTGGGTGACGCGCTCGTCGTCACCGCCCCACACCGGGTCCTCGTGCTCCACCGACAGGGTTCCGGTGAAGCCGTGCTCGTAGAGCCGGTCCACCACGCGCGTCCAGTCGATCTGCCCCAGCCCGGGCACGCGGTAGCGCCACCAGCCCATGTCCCAGGGGTTGCCGCCCTTGTCGACCTTGCCGAAGAAGCCGTAGCGCTGCCGCGCCGCCGGGTCGAGTTCGACGTCCTTGGCCTGGGCGTGCACGATCCGATCGATGTGGGGTGCGATGGTCTCCACCGGGTCGATGCCGATCCAGGTCAGGTGCGACGGGTCCCAGTTCAGGTACAGCCCGAGGGAGAACATCCACTCCCACAGCTCCGGCGAGTACGCCAGGTTGCCCGGGTAGCCGTCGGGATGCCAGCCCTCCATCACGCAGTTCTCGATGATGATCCTCACCCCGCGTTCCCCCGCGTAGTCCACCAGTTCCGGCAGGACCCGCTCGGCCTCGGCGAGGTTGTCGGCCACCGACTTCGTCCAGTCGCGGCCGACGAAGGTACCCACATAGGGCACGCCCAGCGCCTGCGCCGCGTCGATCGCGTGCCGCAGATGGATGCGGATCTCCTCGCGTCGCGCCGGATCGGGGTGCAGGTTGTTGTCGTAGTAGGCCAGCGCCGACAGTGTCAGCCCGTGCCTGTCGAACAGGGCCAGGGTCTGCTCGACCTGCTGCGGGCCGAAGTCGGCGACCGGCAGGTGTGCGGCCTCGAAGTCGCGCCCTCCGGTGCTCGGCCAGACCGCCACCTCCAACGCCTCGTACCCGGCGTCGGCCGCCCACGCGGCGATGCGGTCCAGGCCCCACTGCGGGAGGCACGCGGTGAGCATTCCCAGCTGCATGGTCACACCTGGGTCCAGGAGCCGTCAGCAGCCGAGCGCAGCACGGCGTCGACCAACCGGGCCGAGCGGAGCCCGTCGGCGAACGTGGGCAGTCCCTCCGGGCTGCCGCCGTCGATGGCGGCGTAGGTGTCGGCTACGAACGCCTCGAAGCACTGCGCGTAGCCCACCGCGTGCCCGGCGGGCAGCGTCGACAACCGCCGCTGCTCGGCCGAACCGTGCGCGGGGTCGCGCACCAGGATCCGGTTGCCGTCGACCCCGCCGAGCCAGACGCGTTCCGGGTCCTCCTGGTCGAACACCGCGCTGCCCAGCGAACCGTCCAGTTCGAACCACAACCGGTTCTTGCGGCCGGCGGCGACCTGCGAGATCACCGCGGACACCGGCACACCGGTGCTGGTGCGGGCCAGCAGCATCGCGGAGTCCTCGGTGCACACCTCAACCCGCTCCGCCGGTTCGCCGGTGGGGCCGGCGAAGCTGGGGCCGCCGGTGGCCGGCCGGGTGGGTACCGCGATGGAGGTCTGCGCGGACAGCTCGGCCAGCCGCTCGCCGGACACCCACTCCACCAGGTCGCACCAGTGCGACCCGATGTCGGCGAACGCGCGTGACGCGCCCCCCAGCTCCGGGTCGACCCGCCAACTCGACGCGTCCGGCGAGAGCATCCAGTCCTGCAGGTAGGTGCCGTGCAGCAGGTGCCAGGTGCCGAACTCCCCGGCCTGCCGCCGCGCCCGGATCTCCCGCACCACGGGGTGGTAGCGGTAGACGAACGGCACCGTGGCCACCAAGCCACTGCGGTCCGCGGCGGCGGCCATCCGCTCCGCCTCCGCCAGCGAGATCCCCAGGGGTTTCTCGCAGATCACGTGCTTGCCCGCGGCCAGGGCCGCCTCGGCGAACGGCGCGTGGGTGGCGTTCGGGGTGCAGATGTGCACCACCTGGACCCGCTCGTCGGCCAGCGCCTCGGCCAGATCCTGGTAGGCCGCCGTGCCCCAGTTCCGTGCGACCTCGGCGGAGCGCTGCGGGGACGAGGCCAGCACTCCGGCGACCTCGGCGCCGGCCAGCAGCGCCGCTCGCCGGTGCACCTCGCCGATCATGCCGGCGCCCAGGATCGCCACGCCGCGGGGCTCGGTGGCGGGGGAATGAACACGGCTCACGCGGAGTCTCCTCGGATCGGTGGGAACAGTTACGGGTGTCTCATGCCCGAATTTCGTTGGGATCAAAACTAGAGCCGCGTATTTAGGCCGACAAGCCCCATGATTTATTTTCTTTCCAGTCATTAATCGGCCGGAGATCGAGGAGCAGCGCGATGGCGTGGAAACCGGTCCGACTGGCGGTGCCGCGGACGTCCGGGCGGGCCGACGAGAACCTGGTGCACAGCGGCCTGGCGCGGCTGATCGCTTCGGGCGCAGCGGAGAGCCGCGTCGAGCTGGTGCGGGCCACCGGCCTCGCCCGGTCCACTGTGCACAACCACCTCGACGCGCTGATCTCGGCCGGGGTCGTCGTCGAACGCGGCGCGAAGGGCAACGGCGGGCGCGGCCGACCGGCGCACCGGCTGGCCATCGCCCCGCGCGCGGGCGTGGTGCTGGCCGCCGACGTCGGCGTGCACAGCACCCGGCTCGCCGTGGCCGACCTCGGCCAGGATGTGCTCGCCGAACGGCAGGTGAGGCTCGACATCGCCATCGGCCCCGAACCGTTCCTGGAACGGCTCACCGCGCACCTGCGGGATCTGCTCGCCTCCGCGCGGGTCGCGCCGACCGAGGTCAAATCCCTGGTGATGGGCCTGCCCGGCCCCGTCGACCCGCGGATGGGCATGCCGGTGCGCCCGCCGATCATGCCCGGCTGGGACAGCTTCCCGGTCGGCGACACGATGGCCGCGCGGTTCGGCTGCACGGCCTCGGTGGACAACGACGTCAATCTGATGGCGCTGGGCGAGGCCCGCGCGCTGCCCGCCGAGGAGTCCCCGCTGCTGTTCCTCAAGATCGGCACCGGCATCGGCGGCGGCATCGTCTGCGCCAACGGCGAGCTGCACCGCGGTGGCGACGGTGCGGCCGGGGACATCGGGCACATCCGGGTCCCCGGCGCCGACGACGTGGTCTGCCAGTGCGGCAACGTCGGCTGCGTCGAGGCGGTGGCCTCGGCCGGCGCGGTGCTGCGCCGCCTGCGCACCGGCGAAGGCGGGCCGCAGACCCTCGAGGATCTCGCCCGCCTGCTGCGCGACGGCGACGCCACCGCCGTGCGCCAGGTGCGCTCCGCCGCGGCCACCATCGGCGAGGTGGTGGCGATGCTGGTGCACTTCTACAACCCCAGGCGGATCGTCCTCGGTGGACTGATCACCGCGGTCTGCGACGACCTGCTCGCGGGCATCCGCAGCGTCGTCTACCGGCGCGCGCTGCCGCTGGCCACCCGGAACCTGTCGCTGGCCAACAGCGTCCTGGGCCGCTGCGCGGGACTGGCCGGCGCGGTGGTCGCCGGCATCGAGAACGTGTTGTCCCCGGAGGGCATCTGTGCACTGGCGCACGCCATGTCCTGACCCGCCCGCCCGCACCCGTCACGCGATCACGTGGCGGTCACATGCGCTGCACCTCGGTAACCTGACCGTCCTTCAGGGACATGATCTGCCCGGTGTCGCGCTGGGTGAACAGCGCCGAGCCATCCGGCAGGAACGTCACGGCCCAGGGGATCTCCAGCCCGGTGGCGACCGGCGTCGCCTCGGCCGCCTGGGCGGCGGGTGTGCAGGTCAGCGCCAGCGTGGCGGCGCAGGCGACGATCTGGCGGATCATCGCAGCCTCCTTCCCCTCGCGAACTCCTCGTCGGCGACGTGGTGAGGCGGCGGATCACCACCAGCGATCCAGGCACTCCCGAAAGACCGCCCGTACCGCCGCCAGGAGGCTTCGCGCACCGACGTTCAGCTGTGCAATCCCGGCAGCCTCCCGGCGAGCCGCGAACCGGGTGCACGCCGACTTCGCCGGGACCAGCTCGTGCCGCTGCTGCGTCGACCTGCTCGGGCCGCGTCCACGCTGGTCGAGCTACATTCGGGCGTGCCTGGACCGTAGCGGCGAACGTCCCGCCCGGGAGGTGTCTGATGATCGACAGGAGCCGGCTCACCGCACTGCTGGTGCGCACCGCGCTGTTCTTCGCGGTCGCCGTCGGGCTGGCCGTCGTCTCGGGCTGGTCGTGGTACGGCGTGGTGGCCGTGGCACTGACCGGCGGAGCCGCGCTGCTGCAGCTCGGCGGCGTGCTGTGGTTGCGGCGCGTCGAGCAGCGCAACCCGGAGGCGGCGAAGAAGGCGTCCCGACCAGGCGGGTTCCGCTGACCGCCTTGACGCGAAGCCCCGGGAGGCCGGCGACGCGATCGCCCGCCTGATCCGGTCCCGACCCGGCGTAATAACCCAGCCCCGGTATGGTAGGTCCCGTGCGGGTGCGGTCGGAGATTCTCCGGTGGGGGCTGCTGGTGGCCCTCGCCCTGTGCGTGGTGCTCATGCACCACGTGCCCGGCGAGCACGACCAGCCCCACCCGCCCGCGGCAGCCGCCCACCACGTGGCGCCGGTGGAGCACGACCCGGGCCCGGCGGCCCCCGACCACGGGCTGCTGCTGCACCTCTGCCTGGCGGTCCTCACCGGGTTCGTCGTGCTCCTGCTGCCGCTGCTGCACCGCGCCCTCCGCGCGGCCCACGAGCGGGGCGACCACCTCGTCACAGCGGCCCGGGACCTCTTCCGGCCGCCCACCCCGGTCCCCCGCCGACTCGCCGCCCTCTGCGTCCTCCGGTGCTGACCGGCACGGGCCACGGCTCACCGTGGCCGGCGTCCGCATGCCTGACAACCAGCTCCGGAGGAGACGAGGAACCACGATGAAACGCGTGCTCACCGCTGTCGTCGGCGCCGCCGCGGCAGCCGCGGTCCTGGCCGGGTGCAGCGGCGGCGACATGCCGCCCATGCCCGGGCACGGGGCACCGACCACCGCGGCCCAGCCCGGCGCCGAGGCCGCCAACACGGCCGACGTCGCGTTCGCGCAGGGCATGATCCCGCACCACCAGCAGGCCATCGACATGTCCCGGCTGGCACCCGAGCGGGCCCAGTCCCAGCAGGTCAAGGACCTGGCCCGGCAGATCGAGGCCGCGCAGGGCCCGGAGATCCACACGTTGTCCGGGTGGCTGCGCGACTGGGGCGCCCCGGAGCCGCACGGTGGCATGGACCACGGCGGCATGGGTGGCATGATGTCGGCCGACGAGATGGCGCAGCTGCAGGCGGCGCGCGGCACCGAGTTCGACCGGCTGTTCCTGACGATGATGATCAGGCACCACGAGGGGGCCGTCGCCATGGCCCGCACCGAGCTCGCCGAGGGCCGGTTCCCGGCGGCCAAACAGATGGCGCAGCAGATCATCGACGCCCAGCAGGCCGAGATCGCCACCATGAAGGGCCTGCTCGCCCAGTCCTGATCAGGTGAGGAGTGGAGGGCATCGTGCCGGACCTGCTCGGCGACGATGCCCTCCATGCCACCCCCGTCATGGGAAGGATGTGATCGGAATGCGTGACCTGCTGCGGGTGCACGGCTCCCGCCGGATCGGTGGCTTCATGGCCGGCGGGGAGGCGCTGGTGCGGTTCTGCTGCCGTCGGCTCGTGCCCTCGGCCCGGGTCGACATCCGGCGGGCCGGGGAGTTCGGGGTGCTCGCCGCGAGGATCAGCATCGCCGGGCGTTGCCGGCGGTGACGCTCAGGACTTCACCAGGCGGGCGATGGCCTCGCTGGCCTCCCGCACCTTCTCGTCGGCGTTCTTGCCACCCTCGGACAACGCCTCCGCCACGCAGTGCTTGAGGTGCTCGTCCAGCAGCCGCAGGGACACCGCCTGCAGGCCCTTGGTGGCCGCGGAGATCTGGGTCAGGATGTCGATGCAGTACTTGTCCTCCTCGATCATCCGGGCCAATCCGCGGATCTGCCCCTCGATGCGCGCGAGGCGCTTGAGGTAGTTGTCCTTGTCCTGGGTGTATCCGTGCATCTGCGCTCCCATCACCGGCCAGGTGCGCTCAGGGTACCCCCTGCCGGTAGCGCCCCGGGGCTTCGAGCCGGGCCCTGGATCAGCCACGTGCGGCGCCGGCGACCGCGCCGTGACTGCCCGGTCCGGACCGGGCAGCACCACGTTTCAGCCCCGGGTGTTACCGGGAAGGCAATGGTCGGAAGGCAGTCATGCAGCGTTCTGAGGAGGTGACGAATGGGCCGGATCAGCACCGCGCTGCACCGGTTGCGGGACTGGTTGCGGTCATCGGCGGGCCGGCGCCGCGACGGCCACTGCGACCCGCTGCTGCACTGCGGCGTCCGGGTGCCGCCGGACCGCGGTTGAACCGGGGGGACACAACGGGCGGGGAACCGCTTGAGACGGCGAAGTGAGCCGCGGCCACTGCGCCAGCCCGGTGACTCCGGTCCGAGTCACGGGCCTGAAGGTTTGTGCGCGGCTGCGCTGGGTAGGTGAACGGGCACGCCAGTGAACGCACCATCACCGGAGAGGTGAGAGCAGTGGCCGCGACAGCTCGATTACCCAAACCGGTCGGCGAATCCTGGCACTGGCAGCTCCAGGCGGCCTGCCGGGACGTCAGCACCAGCCGCTTCTTCCACCCGGAGAACGAGCGCGGCAGCGCCCGCGACAACCGCGAGGCGCGGGCCAAGTCCATCTGCTTCCGATGCCCGGTGATCCGTGAGTGCCGCGCGCACGCGCTCAGGGCCCGCGAACCGTATGGCATCTGGGGCGGTCTCGGTGAACGGGAGCGCTGGGAACTCATCGCCCGCGGCCACACGGCATGAGAGCTGGCGGATACGTTTCGCCGCGCCGGTCGGGACCCGGCACCGGGCGCCCGACCGGTGCCTTCGGTTCAGCGGAAACTAACTTGACATTGAGCCGTTTTCTTTTTCTGTCCTTTGTGGACTTCGCGCGACAGCCGCGTGACCAGCCCGAAACGCACTGTCCCCGCTAAGGATTTCATGCCCCACCGGCGCGATGTATTCCGCATCACACCGCATTTCTTGCCGAAGCGGGAACAAAACGATCGACTCGGTTGCTGGTACCCGTCGTCAGTTTCGCCCGCCGATCGCGGTGGAATCCGAAGGGGAATGATGGAAAACGTTGCGCTGCACAGCCCACCGACGGCCGATGGTGCGCAACCAGCAACCGGTGAGCCGACCGGATCCGACCGGCTCAAGGTCATCCTCGTCCTGGGGGCGCTGATCGCCCTGGGTCCGCTGACCATCGACATGTACCTGCCCGCCCTGCCCGCCATCGGCGACGACCTGCAGGCGTCCCCGTCCACCGTGCAGCTGAGCCTCACCGGCACGCTGCTCGGCCTGGGCCTGGGACAACTGTTGATCGGCCCGTTCTCCGACATCGTCGGGCGGCGCATCCCGCTGATCGCGGGCACGATCCTGCACATCGCGTCGTCCATGCTGTGCCTCATGGCACCGAACATCGCGGTGCTCGGCGTGCTGCGCACCGTGCAGGGCGTCGGCGCGGCGGCGACGATGGTGGTCGCCATGGCCGTGGTCCGCGACCTGTTCACCGGGCGGGCCGCCGCCACCGCGCTGTCCCGGCTGGTGCTGGTCATGGGCGTGGCCCCGATTCTGGCACCCTCGCTGGGCGGGGCGATCCTGCTGGCCGGTTCGTGGCGCGGCGTCTTCGGCGCGCTGGCCGCGCTCGGCGCCGTGCTGCTCGTGGTGGCCCTCCTCGCGCTGCCGGAGACGCTGCCACCGCAACGCCGCCAGGCCGCGCAGTTCCGCCCGATGCTGCGCACCTACCGGACGCTGATCACCGACCGCGACTTCGTCCTGCTGACGGTGGTGGCGGCGCTGGCGATGTCGGCGCTGTTCTCCTACGTCTCCGGCTCGTCGTTCGTGCTGCAGCAGCAGTTCGGGCTCAACCAGCAGGTGTTCGGCGTGGTCTTCGGCATCGGCGCGGTGGCGCTGATCGGGGCGTCCCAGTGCAACGTCGTCCTGCTCAACCGGTACACGCCGCGGCAGATCGTGTTCCGCGCGCTGTCCGCCGCGACCGTCGCCGGTCTGGTGCTGACCGTGCTGGCCACCACCGGCACCGGCGGGTTGCTCGGCTTCGTGATCCCGCTGTGGCTGGTGCTGGGCGCGATGGGCTTCGTCCTGCCCAACGCCCCGGCGCTGGCGCTGTCCCGGCACGGCGAGGCGGCCGGCACCGCCGCCGCGCTGGTGGGCGCCGTGCAGTTCGGGCTCGGCGCGCTGATCGCCCCGCTGGTCGGGCTGCTCGGCAACGACGGTCCGGCGATGGCGATCACCATGACCGGCGGGGCGGCGATCGCCCTGGTCGCCCTCGGCGTGGCCGCCCGGCTCGGCCCGGTGGACGAGCCCACCGACGCCGCAGCCTGAACTATCCTCACGGCTGGGCGGTGGCCCCGCCCAGCCGTGAGGAGACGCGATGGCCGAGCCCGAGTTCATCGACCTGGACAAGCCCAACGCGGCCCGGGTCTACGACTACTACCTCGGCGGCAGCCACAACTTCGCCGTGGACCGGCAGATGGCCGAGGAAGCCATCGCGATGTGGCCGGAACTGCCGCTGATCATGCAGGCCAACCGGGCGTTCCTGCGGCGCGCCGTGCAGTACTGCGTCAAGCGGGGCGTCCGCCAGTTCCTCGACCTCGGCTCCGGCATCCCCACCGTCGACAACGTGCACGAGGTCGCCCAGCGCGAGGCCCCGGGCGCCCGGGTGGTCTACGTGGACACCGACCCGGTGGCCGTCGCCTACAGCAAGAACCTGCTGGTCGGCAACCCGGACGCGGACATCGTGCGGGCCGACCTGCGCGACCCGGACCAGGTGCTCGGCGCGCCCGAGGTGGCGGAGCTGCTGGACCTGGCGCAGCCGGTGGCGCTGATGATGGTGGCGGTGCTGCACTTCATCGGCGACGAGGACCAGCCCGGCCGAATCATCGCCCGCTACCGGGACGCGCTGGCCCCCGGCAGCTTTCTGGTGATCTCGCACGCCACCGCGGAGGGCCGGCCGGACGTCGCCGGTTCGCACGCCGATCTCTACCGGAGGCGCACCACCACGCCGCTGACGATGCGCCCGAAGGCACAGATCCTCGCGTTCTTCGAGGGGTTCGAGCTGGTCGATCCGGGGTTGGTGCACCTGCCGCTGTGGCGGCCCGCCTCCGCGGACGACGTGGGCGCGCACCCGGAGCGGTTCACCGGCCTGGCCGGTGTCGGACGCAGGCCCTGATCAGGAGCGGGCGCCGCGGCGCTTGCGGCCGGTGATCCGGTTGTAGACCACCAGCACGATCACCGCGCCGACCACCGACCCGACCCACCCGGCCGGCTCGAAGCCGCGCACCCCCACGGTGAGCAGGCCGAACAGCCAACCTCCCACGATCGAACCGGCGATGCCGAGCAGGACCGTCCGCACCAGTCCGATGTCGTCCTTGCCGGGGACCAGGGCGCGGGCGACCAAGCCCGCGATCAGGCCGAAGATCACCCATCCGACGATGTTCCAGAACACGGAGCCGACTCCTCTGGGGCGGGGACAGGACGGCCCCAGGCTACGCCGATCACCGAGCGACCGGTCGCGGGGCAGCGCTGTCCGCTCCGGCCCGGATCGCCCCGCGCGGCGGGGGGCCGAGTCGGCGGTGCGGCGTAAACTCCGTGCTTCGGCGAGTGGGACCGCGTGCGTTTTCGGAGGTCGGGATGTGGGAGCGGCTGGCACCGACGTCGATCGCGGGCCGGGTGGAGCAGCAGATCATGCAGGCCATCAACTCCGGGCGGTACAGCCCGGGTGACCGGCTGCCGCCCGAGCGGGAGTTCGCCGAGCTGCTCGGGGTCAGCCGCCCGACCGTTCGGGAGGCGATCGGCGCGCTCAAGGCCAGGGGCATCGTCGAGGTGCTGCACGGGCGCGGCGTGTTCATCGCCGAGCCGGAGACCACCCGTGAGCTGCGCGAGGCACTGGCCACCCAGCGGCACTCCATCGACGAGCTGTTCGCGATGCGCGAGGTGCTGGAGGTGCCCGCCGCCGGGTGGGCCGCCGAACGGCAGGACGCCGAGGCGCTGCGACGGGTGTCGGACCTGCTGGAGACGATGCGGGCGGCCGCCGAGGAGGTGCCGCGGGACTTCGACCGGCTGCACCAGCTGGACACCAGGTTCCACCTGGCCATCGTGGAGGCCGCAGGAAACAAGTTCCTCCAACAGACGCTCGGCGTGCTGCAGCGGATCCTGCACGAGGGCATGCAGACGACGCTGATGGTGCCCGGCCGGGTCGAGGCGGCCCGGGAGGACCACCAGCGCATCCTGGACGCGCTGCTCGCCGGTGATCCGGACGCCGCCCGCCAGGCCGCCCTGGACCACGTGCGGTCGGCGCGCGCCACCGCCCTGCGGCGGCTGGCCGAGCGCGCCGAGGACCAGCAGGCGGCGCGGCAGGGTTAGGGTCTGATCAGGTCTCCGGCAGCGGCTCGGCGGCCCGGGCGAGGTCGAGCAGGTTGCGCATGCCGACCACGACCTCCTCGTCGTGGTCGGCCAGCCAGGTCAGCATCGCGTGGTCCCGGGAGTCGAGTTCGACACCGGCCAGCGGTGCCCGCAGCACCGCCAGGTTCAGCGTGCAGCGGTGGGAGCGGGCCTCCCGGTTCGCCCGCAGCTCCTCCTGCGACCACGGGCGCGCCGCGGCCATGCCCGAGCTGTGCGCGTCCAGGCACCCGGCGTCGGAAGGGTCATCCATGCCGCGGCTCCATTCCTCGGACCTGTCGTTGTCTTCTGGATAACACGACGCGAAAACGGCTCAAGGGGCATAAGTCCCCGCGTCAGCCCAGCGTCGATGAGCCGAGCGGCACAACCCGATATCACCCCTGTGGGTGATCTTCGCGGGCTGGAAAGCCGCATCGAGCCCCGTAGACTGCCGCCTCGTGAGTGCCGGATCACACACCTCGACCGAGGCGGCCCTGCGCGACGCGGTGGACACCGCGCTGATCGACATTCTCACCGCGCAGAGCAACACCCCGGAACGCGCCCACCGCGAGCTGACCCGTGCGGTCGGCCTGCTCGACCAGAACCCGCAGATCGACATCTCCGCCGCGGCGGCCTCCGCCGTGCGCACCGCCGCCCAGCACCTGGCCCGGGGCGACCGCGACGACGCCCGCTCCGCGCTGGTGGCCGCCCGCGGCAGCCTGGCCGCTCCCGGCTCCCGCCTCAGCCCCGAATCCCGCCGCGCCGACTGAGGAACCGCTCGGCCTCGCCGCGCTGCACGGCGGGGCCTGCCGAGCACGATCGGGGTCGCAGGTCGTTGGACCCTGCCCGCACCACCGCGGCGCTGGCACCGTGACGAGTGCCAGGTGGTGCTCGTGACCTGCGAGGAGGGGCACCATGCAACGGTTCCCGGCGGTCTTCGACCTGGTGCCGGACCAGATCGAGCAGGCCATCCGGCTGGCCGGGCGAGCCCCCTCGCTGCACAACTGCCAGCCGTGGCGATTCCGCGTGCTGCCGCGCGTCATCGAGATGCACGCCGATCCCGGCCGACGGCTGCCGGTCGCCGATCCCGACGACCACGAACTCCGGCTGGCCTGCGGTGCGGCGCTGATGAACCTGCGCCTTGCGCTGGCGCACGCCGGTGTGCGGCCGATCGTGTCCCTGCTGCCGCCAGCGGCCACGCCGACGGTGCTGGCGGAGGTGCGCAGCGCCGGCCACCAGCGCCCGGAGGCCGAGCAGATCGCCCTGTACGAGGCCATCAGCGACCGCCGGACGCAGCGGCAGCCGTTCCGTCCCACCGCGGTCCCCGAGAGCAAGCAGCACGAGCTCGTCGAGGCCGCCCGGGTCGAGGGCGGCTTCCTGCACCTCGTCCAGCCCCGCGAACGCGACGCGGTCGAGGTGCTGGTGCGCGGCGCACACCGCGCCCGGATGGCCGATCCCCGGTTCTGCGCCGAGCTGGCCACCTGGGCCGAGCGGACTGACGTCGAGGCGCCCGCTGTCCCGGAACCCCGCAGCCGGTCGCCGCAGCAGGACTTCGCGGAACGAGCGACCCCGCCGCCCGCCGCCCCGGACGCACAACCGCTGCTGGTCGTGCTGGGCACCTGCGAGAACAGCCCGGAGGCCGAGCTGCGGGCGGGCCAGGCGATGCAACGGGTCTGGCTGACCGCCACCGCCCGCGGGCTGGTCGCGGTCGCGCTGCCCGAGGTCGTCGGACTCCCGGAGACCCGCGCGGAGTTGCGCGACCTGCTCGGTGGTGCGGTGCACCCCCAGGCGCTGCTCCGCATCGGCTACGGGACTCCGTCCCCGGCCGCGCCCCGCCGGTCCGCCGACGAGCTGCTCATCGACGAGCTGCCGGCGTCGAACCATTCGTGACCGGTCACTGTGGCACCGGTTCGCGCTGCGCACCGTTGCGCAGCCGGTCGGCGAGTTCCTCCAGGAACCAGTTCAGCACCGATTCGGCCACTTCCGCATCGGCGGCCGAACCCCTGCTCCGGGCCTCCGCGCGGGCCCGAACGGCGATCTCGATCTCCTCACGCAACTGCTCGTACGGGAGGTCGCAACAACGCGTAGCAAGATCCATTTCAGACCACTCCCGTGGTCACGCACCGGAACCACGCCCCCAGGCACACCCCGGCGCTCTCCCCCATTGTTGTCCAGCCCTCATAGCGAGGGCAGTTCGTGCGCACGTGTCACGACAGTAACCCGTCGGCCACAGATTTACCTTCACCCACATGGGTTTCAGTGGGAAATTCACCGTCATGCACGACACACAATCACAGCTGTCCCGGTGGCCGCCCGGCGAAACATGTCCCGCGTCGCACCGCCACCGCACAGCCTGCGAGGCGCCGATGATCACACCGGCACCGGCCCAGCGCACCCCATCGGGAGACGAGGATGACCTCCAGGCTTCGCACCAGCGACGAGTTCGATCCGCTCCACCGCAGGCTGGCCGAGCTGGCCCCGCTGTTCCAGGACCACGCCGACGAGTGCGACCGGCGGGGCGGGCTCACCGACGAGGTGGTCCGGGCCCTGCACGGCAGCGGCGTGTTCCGGATCGGCATCCCGCGCGAGCTGGGCGGCTACGAGTTCAGTCCGCGCCAGCAGCTTGCCACCATCGCGCAACTGTCCTATTGGGACGCTTCGGTGGCCTGGACGACCATGGCGCTGCAGATGGTCACCGGCACCACCGCCGCCTACCTCGGGCCGGAGGCGGCGCGGGAGCCGTACCCCGACGTCGCCCGCGGCGAGCACGCGCTGATGGCCGGGCAGAGCACCAAACCCGGCACGGCTGTCCGCGTCGACGGCGGCCACCGGATCAGCGGCCACTGGCAGTTCGCGTCCGGCATCGCGCTGGCCGACCACCTGCATTCCGCCGCGCGGTGCGCGGAAACCGGGCGAGTGCCGGTGTTCACCTTCCCCAAGAAGCAGGCGACGCTCATCGACAACTGGGACGTGCTGGGGCTGCGCGCCACCGACAGCATCGACTACACCTGCGAGGACGTCTTCGGGCCCGACACGCATGTCTTCGAGGCGACCACCACGCGGGCCCACCACGGCGGCGCACCGGGGGCGCGATGAAACTTCCTCGAACTGCAGGACCCGTGACCGTGGCCAGATAACGTTCCGGTCATCCGGTGAACCACTCGCCCCGCCGTGCGTCCCAGAGGATGAAGGACGAACGACTGGAGGAACATGTCGGACCAGGCGAGCGAGCCCTCGAAGCCCGACGAGGCGGGCCGACCGGTGCGATCAGCGGGTGCCGCGGCCGAGCCCGTGGCCGCGCAACCGGAAGCACGACCGGCTGCGGCTGTGCCAGCGGAGCAGCCGGGTGGTACCGAGGCCAAAAAGCCCGCGGGCGCCGCGGCCGAGCCGCGAGCGGACCAGACGCCAGCAGCCGAGGCCGAGCCGGGCGGGACCGCGGACAGCGTGCAGGGCCCTGGGCAACCGGCCGCCGGCGTGGTATCTCAGGCCGCCGGACCGCGGATGGCATCGGTGCCGAACCAGCAGGCGCTGCCGCCCATGGCGCCCCTCCCCCACCAGCCCGCCGCGTGGACCCCGCAGCCGGTGCCGCCGATGTTCGACGACTTCTGGCCCCGGCCCGAGCCGTCCGCGGCCCCGGCCGCGCTGCTGGCCGCAGTCCTCGGCGGCGCCGCAGCCGCGGTCTTCGTGCCGCTGGGCGCGCCCGGGATCGGCTGGCCGCTGCTCGGCCTGGTCACCGCGGCCGGTCTGCTGCTGGTGGGCCGCAAGGCCGGCCGGAAGGTCCACATCGGACAGATCGGGTGGGCGGTCCTGGCGTTGCTGCTGCTGGCGGTGTGCGCCTTCCGGGCGGCGGAGTGGCTGACGACGTTGTGCGTGCTCACCGCAGCGGTCGCCGGGACGCTGGCCGTCACGGGTGCACGCACCGTGCTGTCGTTCGCCCTGGCCAGCATCGCGATCCCGATCGCGACGCTGCGCGCGCTGCCGTGGACCGTCCGCGGCACCCGCGAACTGCGGCGCACCCGCGGCGGCCTGCGGCTGGCGGTGTCCGTGCTGGTCAGCATCGTGCTGCTGGTCGTCTTCGGCGCGTTGTTCGCCAGCGCCGACGAGAACTTCGCCGAGTTGGTGGCGACGATTCTGCCGACGCTCAACGCGGAGACGGTCTTCCGCTGGACGTTCGTGTTCGTGCTGTTCGCCGCCGGGACGCTGGGTGCGGCGTTCACCACGGCCCGCCCGCCGGAGCTGGCGGAGCGGACGAACCCGGTGCGGACCCTGCGCCGCCTGGAGTGGGCACTGCCGATCGGAGTGCTCGTGGTGCTGTTCGCGGCGTTCGTCGCGGTGCAGAGCACGCCGATGTTCGGTGGCGAACAGCACGTGCTGACCACCGACCGGCTCACCTTCTCCGGCTACGCGCGCAGCGGATTCTGGCAGTTGATGGTGGTCACCATCCTCACCCTGCCGATCATCGGCGCGGCGGCCCGCTGGGCGCCCAAGGAGTCGCGACTGGACCGCAACCTGCTGCGCGGCCTGGCCGGGGCGCTGGCGGTGCTGACCCTGGTGATCGTGGCGTCGGCGTTGCTGCGCATGAGCGCCTACCAGGCCGCCTACGGCTACACCGTGCTGCGCGTGCTGGTGATGACGTGCGAGCTGTGGTTGGGCGTGGTGTATCTGCTGATCATCGCGGCCGGGGTGCGGTTGCGCGCGGCCTGGCTGCCCAGGGCCGTGGTGGGCACGGCGATGGCCGCGCTGCTCGCGCTGGCGGCAATCAACCCGGAGGGACTGATCGCCGAGGGCAACATCGCCCGCTACCAGCAGACCGGCAAGCTGGACGCCTTCTACCTGTCGTTGCTGTCCAGCGACGCGATCCCGGCGCTGCAGCAGCTCCCGGAGCCGACGCGGCAGAAGATCGTCGCCGGCATCGTCAACGAACTGGACGAGAAGGACTGGCGGTCCTGGAACCTCTCCGACCACCTCGCGCCTCGCTGACGGGCGGTGGCGGGGATCGTCACGGTCCCGTCATCCTCCGAACGCGGCCGAACGGGATGCGGGGCACCCTGCAAGCATCGGTGAAGGGCGCCCCGCACCGCGACGGTGCTCCCGCACCGGACGACGCGGCGTGACCGCTACCACCGATGGTCGCTCGACCCGGGCGAGACGCGTATCCGGGTGTTGACGGCGGCTCACCGCGACCGTCACTATTGCGCTATTCGCAAACCGTCTCGCAATGAGCAACACTGTTCGTTCGCTGACCGCTCGCCGGGCCCGGCGGAGGCCCAGGTTGGGAGTTGCTGATGAGGGTTCTGCTCGCCGACGCCTTCCCCGAGCCGCACCTGGCCGACCTGGTCGAACGCGGCCACGACTGCCGGTACGAACCGGACACCACCACCGGGCAGCTGGCCGACCGGCTGTCCGGCCGCGAGGTCCTGATCGTGCGCAGCACCCGGGTCCCCGCCGAGGTGTTCGACAACGCCGACGCACTGCGCCTGGTCATCCGCGCCGGCTCCGGCACCAACACGATCGACTGCGCCGCCGCGGCACGGCGGGGCGTGCGGGTCTGCAACGTGCCCGGCCGCAATGCGATCGCCGTCGCCGAACTGGCCCTCGCCCTGCTGCTGGCGCTGGACCGCACCATCTGCGACAATGTCGCCGACCTGCGTGCGGGGCGCTGGGACAAGAAGCGCTACTCCCGGGCCCGCGGCATCTTCGGCCGCCGCGTCGGCGTGATCGGACTCGGGCGGATCGGGATGGCCTTCGCCGAACGGGTCGCGGCCCTGGGCACCACCGTGTACGCCGTGGCCAAGCCCGGACGCGACCCGCACACCCTGGAACGCGCCCGCGCCATCGGCATCCGGTTCGTCGACGACCTGCCCGAACTCGCACGGACCTGCGACGTGCTGTCGCTGCACCTGCCCGCCACCGACGCGACGCGGCACCTCGTCGACCGCGACCTGCTCGCCCACGTGCAACCGGGCACGATCATCCTCAACACCGCGCGCGGCGACCTCATCGACGAGGACGCGCTGATCGAGGCGATGGAGACCAAGGACGTCCGCGCCGGGCTGGACGTCTTCGCCGACGAACCCGCCACCGGCACCGGCACCATCGACTCGCGGCTGGTCAAGCACCCCAACGTCTACGGCACCCACCACATCGGGGCCTCCACCGAGCAGGCTCAGCACGCGGTGGCCGCCGAGGTGGTGCGGATGGTCGACGCGTTCGCGTCCGGCGAAGTCCTGCACTGCGTCAACTGCGGCGACGCGTCATGAGCACCACGCCCGCGCTGGACCGCCGCGGCATCACCACGCGCCCGCCGCGCGCGCAGGTCAGGACGACGTCCGGACAGTACGCGCGGCTGCCCAGCCCCGCGGTCGTGGTGTACCGCATGGAGACCGGGCGGCACCGGCAGACCGGGGTGGTCCTGGAGGTCTCGCTGGACGACTACCGCACCGGCCGGATCCGGTGCCACGAGGCCACCCAGCCCGACCGCGAGCGGGAGCTGGAGGAGCTGACCGAGGCCACCGGGATCGAACAGATGCCGGTGATGCTGGTGCACCGCCGGCATCCGCTGCTGCGCGCCCAGCTGGCCGAGATCACCACCACCGACCCCGACGTGCGGCTGACCACGGGCGAGGTCACCCACTCGGTGTGGATCCGGCGCGACGCGGAGCGGGCGCGCGCGGTGAACTTCGAGGTCAGCCGCATCCACGCGCTCTACATCGCCGACGGGCACCACCGGATGCGGGTCGCCGGGCGGTACGCCGACCGGCATCGCGACCTCGGCCCCACCCACCCCGCCGCATACACGCTCGCGGCGCTGTTCCCCGCCGACGAGATGCGCATCCTCGGCTACCACCGGTGCGTGCCGGTGCCGCCGGACGGCGAGGTGCTGCGGCAGCTCGCGACGCACCCGGCGACGATGCGGATCGAGGCGGCAGCCGCGCCGGAGGCCGCACCGGGGGTGATCGCCGTGCGGCTGGACGAGCAGTGGTACCGGCTGCACCTGCGCACCCGGCGCGACCCGTACCACGGGCTCGACGCACGTGTGCTGGACGAGGAACTCCTGCCGGAGCTGGCGGTTGACGGCCACCACAACGTGGACACCTGCTGGTGCGCGACCCACCGGACGATTCACTTCGCCCCGCACCCGCCGAGTATCGACCAGCTGATGTCCACATCGGACGCCGGGCTGGTGATGCCGGCAAAGTCGACGTGGTTCGACCCCAAGCCGGCCCCGAACCTCTTCCGCCGCAGACTCCGCTGAACCCCACACCCGCCCGGACCCGCCGAGCCTCAAGCCCGCACCCACTCGCCGCGGCAGGCTCCCGGGCGCTTGCCGCGGCGCAAGCCAGGGCCCCCCGGCGGGAAACCTCCCAAGGTTGAGCGAGCTTGGATCCCCACCCCCGGCGCGAGAGTGGTCGTTGCTCCTGTGGTTTGCGTTCGGCTAGGATCACGGTCGTGACTGCCGGGTCGGCCTTGGGCCACGAGCGAGTTGGGTTCCCGGCCGGGGCGTGAGGCCCCGGCGGGCGCGGAGCCCGCCCTTTCCCTGATACCACGCGTTCCGCGTGCTGTTCGCGCCGCATCGATGGTGCCGCGCTCTCTTCGCGCCTGAGCCGGTCGTACCGGCGACCGGCGGCTTCAACGCGCCTTCTTCCTTTTCCCACAACGAATTCAGCCTGCCCGAAGGACGGTTCCGCGCAGCACCGCCCGCGGGCCAACTCATCCCTGGAGCCCCATGCCCAACGACTTCAACCAGCGGATCATCGACGAGTTCCGCGCCAACAACGGCCGGGTCGGCGGCCCCTTCGAGGGCGGCCGACTGCTGCTGACGACCACCGGCGCGCGCACCGGCGCCCCGCACACCACGCCCGTCGGCTACCTGCCCGACGGTGGTGACCAGGTCCTGGTCATCGCCTCCGCCGGCGGTGCCCCGAAGCACCCCGACTGGTTCCACAACCTGGTGGCCAATCCGCTGGTCACCGTCGAGGACGGCGTGTTCACCTACCAGGCGCGGGCCACCGTGCTCGAGGGCGCCGACCGCGACCGCGCCTTCGCCCGCGCCGCCGAGGCCGATCCGGGGTGGGCCGCCTACCAGGCCCGGACCACCCGCACCATCCCGGTCGTGGCGTTGCGACCGGTCTCCGGCGGACCGCCGAACGCGGCGTCACCGGGCGCCGGGCTGAAGCTTTTGCACGACGCTTTCCGGCGGGAACTCTCCTTGATCCGCAGGGAGATCGCCGAGTCCGGACCCGGGATCGGAGCGCAGCTGCGGGTCAACTGCCTGACGGTGTGCCAGGGACTGCGCAACCACCACACCGGCGAGGACACCACGATGTTCCCGTTCCTCACCGAACACCACCCCGAACTCGCGCCGGTGCTGGAGCGGTTGCGCGCGGAGCACGAGCGGATCGCCACGCTGGTGGCCGAACTCCACAAGGTCGTCTCGTCGACCGCGGCGGACCCGGCGCTGGTGCGGGCCGAAGTGGACCGGCTCGCCGACGAGCTGGAGCGACACCTGGCCCACGAGGAGGAGCAGCTGATTCCGGTCCTGGACGCGTGAACCGGTGGCCCACCGCACGGCGGAGCCACCTCCTGGGCTTCAGAACCCGGCCAGCGCCTCGTGCGTGATGTCCGACGGGCTGTTGTGCGCCAGCAGCTGCTGGCCGAGGGGCGTCAGCCCGTGCAGCACCGCCTTCCCCAGTCGCGTCGAGGTCACCAGCCCGGCCCGGCGCAGCACCGAGGTGTGCTGGCTGGCTGATGGCAGCGAGGTCTGGAGGCGTTGGGACAGTTCCGACGTCGAGCAGGGCGTCTGCAGCGCCAGCAGCACCTGGGCCCGGGTGCGGCCCAGCAGCGCGACCAGGCTCTCCGGCACGTCGTGGCTGTCGATGGCGCGCCGCTGCTGCGGCGTCTGCCGCGCGGGGTACACCAGCACCGGCGGCAGTTCCGGGTCGATGAACGTCATCGGATGGCCGAAGCAGAAGAACGACGGGATCAACGTCAGGCCGCGCCCGCCGAGGTGCAGGTTCCGGGTTTCCGGGTAGACCGTCTCCAGCACCGGCCAGGTCCACCGGATCGGCGCGGGCAGCGACCGGAACGCCTGCTCCACGCCACCGGTGGTCAACTGGTGGGTGCGCAGCACGCGGTCCTCGACCACCCGCTCCTGCACCTGCCGCCAGTGCGGGCGGACGGCGGCCTCGAAGTAGTCACGGAGCATGGTGACCAGGCTGATCACGATGGCCCGGTCGCCGTCGGCCAGCGACCGCACCCACGCCGGCGCCGTGCCGCGCGGGAAGGTCCGGGCCAGGTCCTGGCGCAGGTCGTCGCGGCGCGCGGCCAGGATGGTCTCGATGCCCTCGTCGAACCCGACCGGGGCCGGGGTGAGAAAGTCGGGGAAGTTGCCCTTCACCGGCACCAGCGTGGACAGCAGGAACATCCGCCGCGACAACCCCGCGTCCCGCAGCCGGTGCCGCGCCCACCGCTGCCAGGCACGCTGCTGCGGCCAGGGCGCGGCGCCGCGCAGGACGTGCAGGCTCAGCGCGAGCTCCCACATCGGGTGGGGCTGGTCGAGAATGCGCGTCCGCAAAACGTCCGCCGGAGTGAAGTGGATTCTCAGCACGCTCGTACTCCAACACGTGCCCGGTCGGGCAGATAGTGCCGTTTGCCGTAACGGATCCGCTCACTCGGCCGATCAAGGGGAACTCGCATTTTACCGATCGGACGCCGCGTCCGCCGCGTAGCGAACAACACATTTTTCCCACCACGACGAAGAAATCGGGAACTGATACAACGATCAACCAACCCAGGGCGGGGATTCTGCGTTTCGCCACCGCCAGCTCGCACGTGTTTGTGATCTTGGATACGCCCGCCTGGCGCTACCTTTCACGCTGCTCTGAAAGGATTGTCGGCCGCCTCGGGGTCCTGGAAGCTTCGACCGGCCGGGCAGCCGGGATCGCCGCCGGCGCGGCCAGGACCAGACGACGACGTCGGGTCCGCGCGACCGGACGCGGCGTCGAAAGCCGCCCGGCGCGGTTCGTCGTTCACACCACTCGCCACACGGCGGAATGGGGGCTCCGGCGCACGATGTCGCCTTCCGAGAAAGTGCTCGACCGGCACACCGCTTCCGAGGCACCGGCGGATCCGTTCCCGGTGCTGGGCATCGACCACCTCCGGTTCGCGGTGGGCAACCCCAAGCAGGCCGCCCACTTCTACGCGACCGCCTTCGGTATGCGCTGCGCGGCGTACCGGGGGCCGGAGACCGGGCACCGCGACCACGCCGAGTACCTGATGGTCGCGGGCAGCACCCGGTTCCTGCTGACCGGGGCGGCCCGCCCTGGCACCGATCTCGACCGGTACCTTGCGGTGCACGGCGACGGGGTCACCGACATCGCGTTGCGCGTCGCCGACGTCGAGCGCGCCTACGCGCACGCCGTGCAGCGGGGCGCGACCGGGCTGGCGGCTCCGCACCAGCCGGCGGACGGCCTGCGGCTCGCCGCCATCGCCGCCTACGGCCAGGTGCGGCACACCCTGGTCGAGCGCCAAGACGACGCGGTGTTCCTGCCCGGGTTCGAGCCGCGCGAGTTCGGCGGTGCGACCGAGGGCGCCTTCCACGGGATCGACCACGTGGTGGGCAATGTGGAGCTCGGTCGGATGGACGAGTGGGTGGAGTTCTACCAGCGGGTCATGGGCTTCACGAACATGAAGGAGTTCATCGGTGACGACATCGCCACCGAGTACTCCGCGCTGATGTCCAAAGTGGTCGCCGACGGCGAGCGGCGGGTGAAGTTCCCCATCAACGAGCCCGCCACCGGCGAGCGCAAGTCGCAGATCGAGGAGTTCCTGGAGTTCCACGGCGGTCCCGGGGTGCAGCACATCGCGCTGGCCACCGACGACATCGTGGCCACGGTGCGCCGGATGCGGGCCGCCGGGGTCCGGTTCCTGGACACCCCGGACGCCTACTACGACGCCCTCGACGAGTGGGTCGGCGAAACCCGGGTCCCGGTCGACGAGCTGCGCGAGTTGAAGATCCTCGCCGACCGCGACGAGGACGGCTACCTGCTGCAGATCTTCACCGCACCGGTCCAGGACCGCCCGACGCTGTTCTTCGAGCTGATCGAACGACACGGCTCGCAGGGCTTCGGCAAGGGCAACTTCAAGGCGCTGTTCGAGGCGGTCGAGCGTGAGCAGGCCCGCCGCGGAAACCTCTGAGGATCGGCCGATTTCGAAGCACGGCCTGACGCTCGTGCGAAAAGGAGCAGGATGACCACGACCCCCGCCGAGGTGCGGCCGCTGCGCGCGTTCGTCCGACTGGGCCGCCCGAAGTTCCTGTTCCAGAGCATGCTGGTGGTCGCCGTCGGCGTCACCATCGCGGTGCACAGCGGGTTCCCGGCCGACCTGCGCTGGTACCTGGTGACGCTGCTGTTCGCCTGGTGCACGCACCTGATGACGCACTACTGCAACGAGTACTTCGACCTGGAGGCCGACCGGGCCAACGCCGCCCCCACCTCGTGGACCGGCGGCAGCCGGGTCCTCGTCAGCGGGCACCTGGCCCCGGTGGTGAGCCTCAGCGCGGCGTTCGTGCTGCTGTTCGCCGGGGTGCTGCTGCTGGCTGTGCTGCCCGGCACGCCGACGCGGCTGATGGGCGCGGTGATCATCGCGCTGGCCTGGCTGTACACCGCGCCGCCGCTGCGGCTGAACTACCACGGCCTCGGCGAGATCAGCTGCGCGGCAGTGCTCTACGGGCTGGGTCCGCTGCTGGCCTGCTTCGCGCAGGCCGGCACGGTCAGCACGGCCGGGTTGAGCTGCATCGCGGTGCTGTTCGGCTTCCAGTTCCTGCGGATGGCGATCATGAACCTTCCTGACATCGAGGGCGACCGGGCCGTCGGCAAGAAAACGCTGGCCGTGCTGCTCGGCGCCACCGGGCTGGTGCGCCTGTTCGCGGTCGGCCAGGTCGCCGGGTACGCCGCGATCGCGCTGCTGCTGGTGCTGGGCGTGGTCCCGGCCGTGGTCGGCGTGCTGATGCTGGCCACCGCGCCGGTGCCGCTGTGGGTGACCCGGCAGCTCACCAGCGGCGCACTGCGGGAGCCCCGGCGCGCCAACGCCGTGACGTTCTGGGCGTCGATGCACATGCCGCTGACCGCCGCGGCGATCACCCTCGGCCTGCTCGCCGATCTCGCGGCCGCCGGGCGGTTGTGGCAGCCGTGGACCGCGGTGTGCGCCGCGACGTTCCTGGTCTTCGGCGGCTGGCTCGCGCGGGCCGTGCGGGACAACCGCGCCACCGCGCCGGTTCCCACGGGCTGAGCCGCACCCCGACCCCCACCAGCAACCACGAGGATCGAGGTCGATCATGACGTCTCCGATCGCCGCCGACCACGACCTGGTCGCGACCGCGACGAGCCGCGCCCGCGGGCTGACCGAGCCGCTGCTGCGCGCCATCGTCGACTCACTCGGCCCGACCCTGGCCGGGATCGGGCACTACCACTTCGGCTGGCAGCCGGGCACCGAGCTCGCCGCGGGCAAGGCGGTCCGCCCGACCCTGGCGGTGCTGGCCGCCGAGGCGGTCGGCGCCGCGCCGTCGGCGGCGCTGCCCGCGGCGGCCGCCGCCGAGCTGGTGCACAACTTCAGCCTCATCCACGACGACATCATCGACAGCGACGAGCAGCGCCGCGGTCGTCCGTCGGTGTGGAAGGCGCACGGCGTGGCCGCGGCGATCCTGATCGGCGACGCCCTGCACTCGGCGGCGTTCGAGCTGCTGCTGGGCACCGGCAGCCCGCACGCCGCGGCGGTCGCCGAGCGTCTCGCGGTGGCGATGCGCGAGGTGGTGATCGGGCAGGTGCAGGACATTGAGTTCACCGGGCGGCCGTGGTCCGGGGCGCAGGCGGTGACCGTCGCGGAGTACCAGGCGATGGCCGAGGCCAAGACGGGCGCGCTGCTGGCGTTCTCCGCGGCGGGCGGCGCGCAGCTGGCCGGGGCGTCCCCGGAGGCGGTGCGGGCGTTCGACGCGCTGGGCCGGCACCTGGGGCTGGCGTTCCAGTGCACCGACGACGTGCTGGGCATCTGGGGTGATCCGCTGGTGACCGGCAAGCCGGTGTTCGGGGACCTGCGAGAGGGTAAGAAGACCCTGCCGATGATCGCGGCGCTGTCCAGCGGTACGCCGGCCGGGAACCGGCTGCGGGAGCTCCTGCCGGCGGGCGACGCCGAGCCGGAGCTGGTCGCCGCGCTGGTCGAGGAGGCCGGGGGCCGGCAGTACGCCGAGCAGGAGGCGGCGCGGCAGCTGCGCGGCGTCGCGCAACAGCTCGACGCGCTGCCGATGCCCGAGCAGGTGCGCCGTTCCTTCAAGGCGCTGGCCGGCACGCTGATCGGCAGGACGCGATGACCGGGTCGCTGTCCACTCAGGACCGTGTTCGGCAGGCGCTCGACGACGCCGGGAAGGCGCTGCTGGCCGCCGCACGCCCCGGTTCCTGGCCGAATCCGCGCCGCCCAGCGGTGTCCGGCGCGGCCGGGGCGGTTCTGGCGCTGCACGTCGCCGACCCGGACCGGTCGGCCGACCTGATCGCCGACGGCGTGGACTGGCTGGTGCGCGCGCAGAACGACGACGGCGGCTGGGGAACGCTGGAGCACCTCCCGAGCGACTTCGTGGCCACCGCGATGGCGACCGCGGCGCTGCGGCTGGTCGCGGGCGAAAGCGGCGCGGAGGCCGTGGCCCGCGGGCTGGGCTGGATCCGGCGCCGCGGCGGCGTCGAGGGCCTGGACGACCCGATGATGGCCCAGCTGACCGGGTTGGTGCTGTCCATCGCCGGGCTGTACGACGCGAACCGCCTGCGCCGCGTTCCGGTGGAGCTGCTCCTGCTTCCCGCCAGGCTGCGCCGCAGGCTGCTGTCCTACCTCACCCCGCCGTTCGTGGCGTTGGCGTTCATGCAGGCACGGCAGCGCCGCCACGGCCGCCTGGCCCGGGCCGTCGAGCGCCTCGCCCGGCCGGTCGCGGTGCGTCTGCTGGAGGAGTTCTTCCGGCAGGAGGGCGAATCCGGCTCCTACGGCGGCGACCCGTGGCTGACCGGGCTGGTGTGCACCGCGCTGAGCCGGGCGAACGCGGCCCCGCACCTGGTGCGGGCCTCGGTCGGCTACCTGCGCGCGACGGCGCAGCCGGGCGGGGCCTGGCACCTCGTCCACGGCGTCGAACGCGACCGGGTGGAGGTGACCGGCATGGCGTTCAGCGTGCACGGGCTGGTCCGCGCGGGCCTGGCGGATGACGCCCGGGTGCTGGCCGGACGCGACTGGTTGGCCCGCTGCCAGCAGCGGGAGCCCTCGGTGGTCTACGCCAGCCCGGCGGGTGCGTGGACCTGGACGGGGCGCACCGGCTGGCCGAATGCGCTGGAAACCGTGCTGGTGCTGCGGATTCTGGTGGACACCGAACGCGACGAGGAGACCGACCGCATCCTCGACCGCGGGGTCGCGTGGCTGCGGGCGCAGCAGGACAACCGCGGCTCGTGGAGCACGTTCGTGCGCAACAGCCTGGTGCCTCTGGACGGCCCGTGCCCGTTCATCACCGCGGTGGCGGTGGAGATCCTGCACGCCGTGGGCGTCAGCACCGCCGACCCGGTGATCGAGCGGGCGTTGCGCTGGCTCGCCAAGAGCCAGGCCCCCGACGGCTCGTTCGAGGCCCGGTGGCACCGCGGCGGCGTGCCCGCCACGGCGGCGGTGGTGCACGCGCTGAGCCGGCTCGGCATGAGCGGGCACCCCGTCGCGATCCGCGCCCGGGACTGGTTGCTGGCCTCGCAGCGCGACGACGGGTCGTGGAGCGACGGGCGCGGCGACGGCACCCCGGACGAGACCGGGCACGCGATCAGCGCGCTCGTGGCCTGCGGGCAGCACGAGGCCGCGCGGCGCGGCGTCGAGTGGCTGGTGGCCGCGCAGGGGCCGGACGGCTGGTGGGAACCGGGCCAGTGCTGCATCTACATCCGCGACCACGTGCACTACTGCGACCCCCTGATCGCGCAGGGGCTCGCGGTCGGCGCGCTCGCGGCGTTCGGAGGTGGTGGGCGATGACAGCTGAGTCCGCTGACGTGGTGGTCTGCGGAGCCGGGGTGGGCGGTCTGGCGGCCGCGTGCGCGCTCGGCGCGCGGGGGCTGCGGGTGTTGCTGCTGGAGAAGCGGCCCAAGCCGGTCCCGGTCGCGAAAGGCGAGGTGCTGCAACCGAGTTCGATCCAGATCCTGCGCGAGTGGGGTGTGCTGCCGCGGTTGGAGGAGCGCGGCGCGGTGCCGTTGGACCGGTTGGTGATCCGCGAGGCCGACGGCCGCCGGGTGATGGTGTTCGACTACGCCGCGCTCGCCGGGCAGCGCCACCTGCTCAGCCACGACCACGGCGAGATCCTGGGCGCGCTCGCCGACAGCCTGGGCGACGGGGTGCGGTGGCGGCGCGGCGCGCTGGTGCGGGATCTGCTGCGCGACGGCTCCGGCCGAATCTGCGGGGTCGTCGTCGACGAGGACGGACGCGGCGTCGAGGTGCGCGCACCGCTGGTGGTGGCCGCCGACGGGTTGTCCTCCCGGCTGCGCCGGCTGGCCGGGATCAGCGCCGAGCCGGTCGAGTACCCGCACCGGCTGGCGTCGTTCGAGCTCACCGGCGGGCCGGAACTGCCCGCCGAGGTCTCCAGCTACCTCACCGACCGCGGGCTGCGGCTGCTGTACCCGCTGCCGGGCGGCCGGATCCGGCTGTACGTGCAGGTCGGGGCGGACGAGCTGCGGGGGGTCCGCAAGGACGACCTGGCTTCCTGGTGCGACGGCGTGGTCGCCGGCACGCCCGCACTCAAGCCGCTGCTGGGCGTGCTGCGCGACAGCCTCGGCACGCGGCAGCTGCTGAAGTTGTGGCGGTTCACCGCGGACCGGATGGCGGTTCCGGGCCTGGCCATGGTCGGCGAGGCCGCGCATGCCGTGCACCCGATGGCCGCGCAGGGCATGAACACGGCCATCGCCGACGCCCACACCCTGGCCGGGCTTCTCGGCGGCCAGTCCACGGTGGACACCGCGCTGGACCGCTACCAGCGGGCCCGCGCGGGCTGGGTCCGTCACATCGACCGGATGAGCCACGACGCCACCCGGATGGTCACCGACACCTCGTGGGCGGGCCGGCTGATCGGCCGGCGGATGCTGCGCCGCACCAGCCGCAACGCCCGGCTGCGCTTCGTGGCCACCTACAACATGGCGGGGCTGGGCATCCGCCCGTTCACCGTGCTGGACCGCATGCACCAGCTCGGCCTGCCCGACCCCCGAGCGGGAAGGATTCCGGCCTGGACATGAGCGGACGACGAGGTGTGGTGCTGGGCGGCGGCCTGGCCGGGATGCTGGCGGCCCGGGTCCTGGCCCGGCACCTGGATTCGGTCGTGGTCGTGGAACGCGACCGCTACCCCGACGGGCCGGTGGTGCGCAAGGGCGTGCCGCAGGCCCACCATGGGCACCTGCTGCTGACCGGCGGGGCGCAGCGGCTCGACCGGCTGCTGCCAGGCGTCGTCGACGAGCTCGTCGGCCAGGGCGCGCGGCGGCTGGGACTGCCCAGCGACGTGGTGTCGCTGACCGCGCAGGGCTGGATGCCGCGGTTCCGGCAGATCCGGTACGCCCTGTGCTGCAGCCGCGCCCTGCTGGAGTGGACGGTCCGCAAGCGCGTGCTCGGCGACGGTCGCATCCAGGTGGTCGAGGGCACCGAAGCGGTCCGGCTGTGCGGCACGGCCGACCGGGTGACCGGCGCGCTGGTCCGGGACCGGTCGAACGGGCAGCTGGCCGCGCTCGACGCCGACCTGGTCGTGGACGCGACCGGGCGCGGCTCCAAGGCGACCGTGTGGCTGCGCGCGCTCGGGCTGCCGGAGGTCCGCGAGGAACTGGTGGATCCCGGCCTGGCGTACGCCACGCGGCTCTACCGCGCCCCGACCGCGGACTTCCCGACCGTGTCGGTCCAGGCCGACCCGGGCGGTGGGCGTCCGGGGCGGGCCGCGGTGATCTTCCCGATCGAGGGCGCGCAGTGGCTGGTGACGCTGTCTGGCACACGCGGTGCGGAACCCCCGGTGGACGACGCGGGGTTCGAGGAGTTCGCCCGCAACCTGCCGCACGGTGTGATCGGCGAGCTCATCGCCGCCGCCGAACCGCTCGGTCGCGCCCGCGGTTACCGTAACAACGCCAACCGCCGCCACCGTTTTGACCTGCTCGCGCAGTGGCCCGACGGGTTCGCGGTGCTCGGCGACGCGGTGGCCACCACGAATCCCACGTACGCGCACGGCATGTCGGTCGCGGCGGCCGAAGCCGTCGCGCTGGACCGGGAGCTGTCCCAACACCGATTGCGCCCGGGCAGCTTCCGCCGGGTGCAGCGCCGCATCGTCCGCGCCACGCACGTCTCGTGGGTGATGGCCACCAGCCAGGACCGGCTGTACCCGGGCGTGGTGGGCGGCGGTCCGACCCGCGCGGCGCTGCTGCAGAAGCGGCTGGCCGACCGGCTGCAACGGGTGGCCGGGCGCGACCCGGTGGTGTTCGGTGCGCTGCTGGGCGCGCACACGCTGTCCGGTGCGCCGCCGCTGTCGCAGATCCCGCGGGTGGTCGCGGGGCTGCTGCGCGGCGCCGGGCCGTTGGACTCCGGCGATCCGCCGTTCACCGCGGCCGAACGGGCCGTGCTGACCAACCGAGGAGAGCAGGTTTGACCGAGCAGTTCACCGCGGCCGAGGTGGCCGAGTTCTACGACGGACTGGAGCGTTTCCTGTCGTCGTGGCTTGGCGAGAGCATCCACTACGGCTACTGGCCCGACGGCCCGGGCGGGTCGTTCACCGACGCCCAGGACCGGCTGACCGCGCTGGTCGGCGAGAAACTCGCGCTGCGACCGGAGGAACGGCTGCTCGACGTCGGCTGCGGCACCGGACGCCCCGCCACGCTGCTCGCCCGCGCCACCGGCTGCATTGTCACCGGCATCACCATCAGCCGCCGCCAGCTGGAGACCGCGGTGCGACGCGACGTCGACGGCGTCGCGTTCACCCTCGCCGACGCGATGGACATGCCGTTCGCCGATGGGGAATTCGACGCCGCGCTCGCCCTGGAGTCGCTGCTGCACATGCCCGATCAGAAAGGGGCGCTCGCCGAGGTGCACCGGGTGCTGCGGCCGGGTGGCCGGTTGGTCGTCGCCGACTTCTTCCAGATCACCCCCGCCCCGGAACAGCCTGGCGGCGTGCCGTTCACCCCGCCACCGCCGCTGCCGGAGCTGACCGACCGGATCCGCGCCGCCGGGTTCGAGGTCACCGACGTCGTCGACATCACCGGGCCGACCCGCCCCACCTACGACGAGCTGCTGGCCGCCGTCGCCGCCCAGAGGTCCACTTTGGACTCCGTGACCGAGCGGATCGCCGAGCAGGTCCAGCGGGCCATCCCGCAGATCGTCGCGCACGCCCGCCGGTACACCGGCTACGCGGTCGTCACCGCGCACCGCGCCTGACAGGGTCGTCTTCGCACTGCTCAGGTGGTCACCGGCTGGCCACCCCGCTCAGGTGGGCCGCCACACCGCTTGGAAGCCCGGATCCGAGAGGAGATCCCCCGTGACCGACCAGACCACGTTCACCGCGGACGAGGTCGCGATGTTCTACGACCAGCTGGAGGAGTTCTTCTCGTCCTGCCTCGGTGAGAGCATCCACTACGGCTACTGGCCCGACGGCGTCGACGCGGCGTCGCTGACCGAGGCCCAGGACCGACTGACCGCGCTGCTGGGCGAGAAGCTCGCGCTGCGACCAGAGGAACGGCTGCTCGACGTCGGCTGCGGCACCGGACGCCCCGCCACGCTGCTCGCCCGCGCCACCGGCTGCGCCATCACCGGCATCACCATCAGCCGCCGCCAGCTGGAGACGGCGGCTGAGCTGGCCCGCTCCACCGGCCTGGGCGACCGGGTGCGGTTCCAGTACGCCGACGCGATGGACATGCCCTTCGCCGACGGCGAGTTCGACGCCGCGCTGGCGCTGGAGTCGCTGCTGCACATGCCCGACAAGCAGCGGGCCCTCGCCGAGGAGCACCGCGTGCTGCGCCCCGGCGGGCGGCTGGTCATCGCCGACTTCTTCGAGACCAAGCCGATCCCGCCCGGCAAGGTCCCGCAGACCGCGATCGGCGTGCTGCCCAACCACGTGCCGCCACCCCTGGACGAGCTGACGGGCCTGGTGCGCGACGCCGGGTTCGAGGTGGCCGAGGTCCTCGACGTCACCGAGCAGACCCGGCACTCCGGCGAGGCGATCCTGACGGCCATCGCCGCCTACCGCCCGGCCGTGGAGTCGGAGCGCAGCGCCCGCATCGCCGAGCAGGTGCAGCACGCCATCCCGCTGATCGTCGAGCACGCGCAGGAGCACACCGGCTACGTCGTGCTCACCGCACGCAAGGCGGGATAGCCGTGGCCGAGGTGTTCTGCCCCTTCGATGTGGGCGAGGAGTTCCGCTGGCTGCGCGAGCACGCGCCGGTGTCGCGCATCGACCTGCCCAGCGGCGCGCAGGCGTGGTTCGTCACCCGCCAGGCCGACGCCCGCCAGGTACTCACCGACGGCCGGTTCCGCAGCGTCGACGCGGCCCGGCTGATGCGTCCGGGCACCACCGACGCCGGGGTCGCCGAACCCGGCCCCGGCGTGTTGCTGTTCATGGACCCGCCGGAGCACACCCGGCTGCGGCGGATGCTGGCCGGGAATTTCACGGTGCGGCGGATGGACCAGTTCCGACCCGTGGTCGAGTCGATCGTGACCGCGCAGCTGGACGAGATGGCGCGGCGCGGCGGTCCGGTCGACTTCGTGCGCGAGTTCGCGCTGCCGGTGCCGTCGCTGGTGATCTGCGAGCTGCTCGGCGTGCCGTACGCGGACCGCGCCGAGTTCCGGCGCCGCACGGCGGCGCAGGTCGACCTGGCGATGAGCGAGGAGCGGGCCGCGGCTCTGTGGGCCGAGTCCACCGAGTACATGGCGCGGCTGGTGGCCGACAAACGCGCCCACCCCACCGACGACCTGCTGGGGCGGCTCGTCGCCGAGCACGGCCACGAGCTGTCCGACGCGGAGCTGTCCGGCATCGGGATCTTCCTGCTCGGTGCGGGCTACGAGACCACCGCGAACATGCTCGCCCTCGGCCTGCTCCTGCTGCTGCGTCACCCCGACCAGCTGGCGAGGCTCCGCGACGCGGCGGTGGTCGACCGCGCGGTGGAGGAACTGCTGCGCTACCTGACGGTGGTGAACAACGCGGCGATGCGGCAGGCCCGCGAAGACGTCGAGATCGGCGGGCAGCTCGTCGGTGCGGGCGAGTTCGTGCTGGTGTCGCTGGGATCGAGCAACCGGGACGACGCGGTCTACGACCGGTCCGACGAGTTCGACATCGACCGCTCCCCCGCCCCGCACCTGGCGTTCGGGCACGGCGTCCACCACTGCCTTGGTGCTCCGCTGGCCCGCCTGGAACTGCAGGTCGCCTACCCGGCGCTGCTCGCGCGTTTCCCCGACCTGCGGCTGGCGGTGCCGTTCGAGGACCTCGAATACCTGCCCCGCACTCTGGTGCACGGGGTGCGGAAGCTTCCGGTGACCTGGTGAGAGGCCGTCTTGGAACCCGTTGCGGGATCCGACCTCAGCCACCGCCTGGCTCCCGAGCTGGGCATTTCTCGCCCCGGTCGGCGTCTGAGCACGGGTGGTCGCCCTGCGCAGGTGAACCCAGCCGCCACGACAAAGATCAAGGACAGGCGCTGAAACTGGAGAGATCCGCGTGACCGAAACCCACGAGGTGTTGACGTTCCCGATGGCCCGGCCGACCGGCTGTCCGCTGGACCCGCCGGAGCACTACCGCGCAATGCGGCAGTCGGCCCCGGTCGCCCGGGCCACCCTGCCCGACGGCAGCCCGACCTGGCTGGTCAGCCGGTACGCCGACGTGCGTGCCGTGCTGCGCGACCCGCGGGTGAGCGCGGACCTGCGCGCCCCCGGATTCCCCATCATCTCCGCGGCCGAACGGGCCCTGGTCGACGCGGGATTCCACCCCGGGTTCATCCGGACCGACCCGCCCGAGCACGGCCGGCTGCGCCAGATGGTGGCGCACGACTTCACCATCAAGCGCAGTTCGGCGCTGCGCCCGGACATCCAGCGGCTGGTGGACGAGCGGATCGACGCGATGCTGGCCGGGCCGCGGCCCGCCGACCTGGTGGCCGAGCTGGCGCTGCCGGTGCCCAGCACGGTGATCTGCTGGCTGCTGGGCGTGCCGGTGGACGACATCGGCAGCTTCAACGCCTGGACCCGCACCATCGTCGACGCCACCACCACACCGGAGGAGACGCAGGCGGCCAACACCGCGATCCTGGAGTACTTCGACCGGCTGATCGCGGTGAAGCAGCGGGAACCCGGCGACGACATCGTCTCCCGCCTGGTCGCCCGGCACGAGGCGGGCGAGCTCAGCCGCCAGGACGTGCTGACCACGTCGATGCTGCTGCTGGTGGCCGGGCACGAGACCACCGCGAACATGATCTCGCTGGGGGTGCTGGCCCTCCTCCAGCACCCCGAGCAGGCCGCCGCGCTGCGCGACGACCCGGATCTGGCGCCCGGCGCCGTGGAGGAGCTGCTGCGGTACCTGTCCATCTCGGAGTTCGCGACCACCCGCGTCGCGGTGCGGGACCTGGAGGTGGGCGGCCAGGTGATCCGCGCCGGGGAGGGCATCGTGGCACTGACGCCGTCGGCCAACCGCGACGCGGCCGTGTTCGCCGACCCCGACGTGCTGGACATCCGGCGCGGCTCGCGCCAGCACGTGGCGTTCGGCTTCGGCCCGCACCAGTGCGTCGGCCAGTCCCTGGCCCGCACCGAACTGCGGATCGTCTACCCGACCCTGCTGCGCCGCATCCCGACCCTCCGCCTGGCGGCGGACCCGGCGACCCTCCGGTACAAGCGTGACGAAGGCATCTTCGGCGTCCACGCCCTCCCCGTCACCTGGGACTGACCGCGGGCCCACCGGACGGCGATTCCGGTTCGACGCGCCCCGCACTCCGCAGGCCACCAGCACGTGGTCAGGGGCGTCTGGGCGACGAAAGCGGCGAGGCACACGATGCTGAGCACGACCGAGACGCACCAGAACGTTCCCAAGTTCGACGGAACTTGGGCACCAGAAGTGTCCACGTTTTCCTGAACTTGGGCGCAAAATCCCAATTTGCCGGCACTTGGGCGCCAAGGACGTCCAGTCTTGCCTGAACTGGGATAGGGCGTAGAGAGGCTCTCAATGCATCGAACCCGGACATGCGTCGAAAGGTCGCCTCCCTGCAAACATTCAAACGAACATTCAATCACGCTGTGTGATCAACGCGGCGGGACGGTGTGGTGACGTTGTGTCGTGGCTGCGTCGGTTCGCTGCTGCTGGGGCCTGGCTGCGTGGTTGCTGCTGGGCGTCGTGGGTGCGGTGGTGGCTGGTGTTGTTGGGTTGTGCAGGGTTCTGCCGAACTGGCGTCGCCCGTGTTGATCTGTTGGGTATGGGCGGGGGTGATCGGCAAGACACAGCCGGGGTCCTGCGGGTGCCATGTCGTGGGGCTTTCGGGCCGATCACCCCCCTAGAGAGAGGGCGTGGCCTTCCCCCGAGGTCATGTCGCCGGGAGCCCCCGCCGCTGCGGGGGCTCCCGTGCTTGTGCGGGGCGTGGGGCTTGTGAGGTGTGGCGGATCGTTCGTCGCTCGCCTGCCAGGGTTCCTACCCGTTGAGCAGGGCGGATGCGTGTTCGGCGGAGGGCTGCGGCGAATTCGTGGCGGTGGTCCGTCTCGACTCGGTGCAGCAGGCGTGCGGCGGCGTAGAGCTGGGCGACGCGGCCGGTCGGTGAGTCGAGAACGTCACCGAACCCTGACCGGACGGCTCGGTAGGTGGCGGGGTTGAGCACGCTGGAACACAGCAAGGTGGCCGCGTCGGTTCCGGCCGGGCCGCGTCCCCAGCCTTCCCAGGCCAGCACACCGAGTTGTGGGTGTAGGAGGTTGTTCCAGTGCAGGTCTCCGTGGACGGTTTCCCACTGTTCGATGTGGCTTTCGACGTGATCGCCGAAGGTGTCGCGGATGCGGCGGGATACCCGTTGTTGGTCGGCGTGGGTGCGCAGTGTTGGGGTGGCGGCCAGGGTGGCGAGCGTGCGCCGCAGGTCCGCCCACCAAGCGGGCGGTAGGTTGAGGTCCGTGGTGGGGGCGTCCGTGGTGGAGCAGGGGTCACCGGGCAGCAGCGTGGAGAGTTCCGCACGCTGGTGCCGCCAGTCCCGTTCGTTCCACTCGCAGCAACCCAGAACGTACGGCTTGGGAATACTGGCGGGAAGTGTGTTGGCGTCGGTGTTTCCGGTCCAGAACTCCCCGTGCGCCCATTGCGGGAATTCCGACACCACCCGCAGCCAGTACCCCGTCCCCGAGGCGTCACGCACTCGTGTGCCGATGGAACGCAAGCGCCAACCGAACACCGGCTCACCGTCGAGGGTGACGGCGAAGTGGTCGGCGGCGCGGGCGAGGTTGCCCCGCATCCACACGATGAACTGTCGGTCGGCCTCGGCGACTTCGGCGTCTGTCGGGCTCATGGGTCGATGAGGTGCCGCAGGTAGTTGTCCGGGTTGGTGAGGTAGCGCCGCCAGTGGTCCACGAGTTCGAGTTCGTCCCACTTCACGCGGCGGGTTCCGTGGTCGCCCACTTCGATGATGTTGGCTCCGGGGGTGGCGGCCAGGATCGGTGAGTGTGTCGCACAGATGACCTGAGCACCCGTGGTGCTCAGTTGGTGCATGAGGCCCACCAGGCGCAGGCACGATGTGAACGACAAGGCGGCCTCGGGCTCGTCCATGACGGAGAAGCCAGCGGCGTTGAACATGTCCCGAAACATCGTCAAGAAACCCTCACCGTGCGACATTTCGGCGGTGTTCTCATCCCAGAAGCCGGGTACCCCGCCGAGGTTCTCGGTCATCTGGAACGCGGTTTCAGCCCGAAGGAAAAAGCCCTTCTTCTTCGATCGGGGGCCGCTGCGCATACGAGACCCGGCGGCGGTGGTTTCCAGCGAGAGAACTTCGCCAAGCGGGGTTTTGGTCGGGTTGGGTCGGCCCCGTTTCGCACCGAGGCGACCCCCGTAGGAGTCCAGCCCGAACCCCTCGGCGATCGCCTCCACAAGCGTGGGCTTGCCCGACCCGTTGTCACCGACGAAGAACGTCACCGGTGAATGGAAGGTCAGACCCTCGTCAGCCAGCTCGGCCACGCATGGCACGGTGAACGGCCACCGGCCGCGCTCAGCGCGGCCGGGCCGGTTCGCCTCCCTGATGTAGGCACGACGGACGAACACAGGGCTCCTAGGCGTCGTAGTTCGGCTGGCACCCGCCGTTGGGACCACACGGCCCCGCGCCGGTCGGCCAGCACGACGGGTTACAGGCAGGGCTACAGTTCGGCCCACACTGAGGGTCGCACGCCGACCGGGGCCGCGTGGCGAAGTGGGTGCGCAGTGTCGCACCCACCTCCGCCGTACGGGGGCCGGACAGGATCTCGGCGAGCGCACGTTCCCGCACGTTGCCCACCGGCATCCACCGGGAGAACATGCACGGCCACACCTGGCCCGATGGCGAGATCGCGATCTTGCCATCCCCGCAGTGCCCACACAGTTGATCGAGCCCCGCCCGCCCCGTGCGCACGCCGCGTCCGACCTGCCGCAGACGGTCGGTGCCGATCTCGGTCACCCCCAGCTCGCGCAGCTCGGCGACCGCCTGGTCACTGCGCTGCCCCGCCCACAGGTTCACCACACCGACCCGCAGCGGGATCGCCCGGCGCACGGCTTCACGGATGTTGGCCTTGGTGCGCTCGTACGCCGGGCGCACGTACACCAGGTTGGAAAACACCTTCACCTCAACGCCCCGATCTCGGCGGCCTGGTCGATCACCCGCCGCCAGTCCTCCACCCGCATCCGCCCGTGGTCACCAGCCGGGCCGGACTCGGCGTAACAGTGCCCGCATTCCAGTTGACATCGGCCCGTGATTTCCAGCCACACGAACGAAATCCGACCATAGTCCATCATGGACTCTCCCCAATGTGTTGAAAGGCTCTGCCCGTTCGCCTCACTCACAGCACCACGCCCGAGGTGCCGCTACTCGGGTTGGAACCGGCGGGGGTGGTGCGCCGAGGGGCGACGCACCACCCCCGCCGGGCGACTCCGTGCCGAAGTTCGGGAGCAACGACACCGAGCCACGCCTTACAACCGCCGCACCCCAGCGAGAACGCGTTGCAACACCAGCGGATTGCGTGCGACCTCGTCCGGCTTCGCCGCAAGCACTTCGGGTGGCAGCGGCAGAATCCGTGTCTGTTCGTTGGCGATGTCGTCGGCGAGGTCACCGCGCATCGACACCGGTTCCCCCGGCCCATGACGGGCACTGTTGCCGGTTTCCGCCTCAATCCGCTCGACCAGATGCCGCACGGTCAGTGCACCCTCACCAGCGCGGCCGTGCTGCCGCCGAGACGTGCAACAGCTCCCCAACACCGCGCCAAGCCCGAAGTGACAACCACCAGGACAATCCTCCAGACGATCACTATTCGCCCCTTCCCACATCGATGACCGTCCGTCCGCCGTCACCGCTACGCAGCGCCGCGACCAGCTTCTCAAGACCGTCGGCGAGGTGATCGCATTCGTCAGGCGTCCACAGCCCGCGTTCCAGGTCATCGACCGCGAACCCGAGCATCACGATCGCAGACCGCATGAGCTTGGCAAGTTCGACGTAATCGACACTCGCCGGACGAAGTACGCGGGGGTGGCTGCGCGTCGGCGAATTCGGGGCGCTCATGCCGTGGTCTCCCGCGCAGCGAGCTTGCCGGGGCAACCTGTGCACGGCACGTAAGTCCGCAGGGGATCAGGCAGCGTGAGCGACACGAGCGGCACACCGCAGAGTGCGGTGGACGCATTGGGGATGACCCAGTGCTCAACACCGTTGGCGGACACCAATTTTCGGACGGTCACGACGATTACCCCGGAAATCTCGGTGCCAGTGGGCGGCGGGAACCGACGGCGTGTGATCGAGGCCAAGCCGGTTCCCGCCGCGTGCCGACGCCGCGCCTGTACTGGGGGGACGGGCGCGAGAATGGACGTCGGCAAGCCGCGCCGGTGTCCACCGATACACACAGCGACGTCACTGCCGTCTTGCGTTAGCACGGCAGTCAGCCCGTCGCGGGTGACCCGTGACCATTGCGGCATGTCTTCACCGTCGTCACTCGGTCACTGCGTGTGTAGGGGTTACGCCATACGCATTGGCATACGCATGAGGTATGAGGGTCGATCAGTGGTTCACCAATGGTGATGGCGTCGATACGCTCGATGCTGGCTCTGCCCTGGGTCACGCCCCCGGCTGATCACCGGGGGCACCTGGGGCAGACACCAACCAACCCAGGGGCAGAGGACCACACAACATGAGCACCGAAGGCGCTGAGCTGCGCCGCTATCGGCGCGCTGCGGGGCTGGGCCAGGGGACGCTAGCCCGCCTCGTGCCGATCAGCCAGGCCACGATTTCGCGGTATGAATCCGGTCTCCAGGCCGTTGACCCAGCCACCGCTGAACGCCTCGATGAAATTGTTGGTGCGGGCGGGCAGCTCGCCCGCGCAGCTCAGAACCAGCACGCCCCCGCGCAGTACCGGGCACCGGCCGCCACCGGGGGTGATACCGAACTGGCCGCTCTCGAACTCGCCCGCCGTGCTGCGTCCAGCAACGTCGGAAGCACCACGCTGGCGCATCTGGAGGCCATCGTTGATGACCTTGCCACCGCCTACCCGGTAACCCCACCGGGCGAACTCGCCTCCCGTCTGCGCACTCACATCGGCCACGTGACCAACCTGCTCGATGCCCGCGTGACGCTGTCCGAACACACGCGACTGCTCAACGTCGGCGCGTGGCTGTCCCTGCTGGCGGCCACCGTGTACATCGACCTCGATCAGCAACCGGCAGCGACGGCCTACCTGCGGACCGCCGCGAGCCTCGCCGGCGACACCGGCCATGCCGAGATCACCGCATGGTGCTACGAGACCGCCGCGTGGCGCGTGCTGACCAAGGGTGAATACCAGCAAGCGGTCGCCCTGTCACAGGCTGCCCGACACCACGCGCCCACTGGATCGTCCGTGATGATTCAGGCGACCGCCCAGGAGGGCCGTGCGTGGGCTCGGTTGGGCAATGCGCAGGAAACCCGCCGCGCTCTGGGCGAGGTCCACCGCATGGCCGAGCGTCTACCCCAGCCGGATCGACCAGAACGCCACTATGTGTACGATCCCACCAAGGCTGTTGCGTACACCGCCACCACGTTGGCCTGGATCGCCGACCCTGCTGCCGAGGCGTACGCTCGCGCGGTTATTGATCGACTTGACCGCGCGGAAAATGACCATCAACGATGGCCCCGGCGGGTCGCCTCGGCGCATCTCGATCTGGGGTTGTCTCTGCTGGGCAGCGATCGTCTCGATGAAGCCGCCGAGGTTACGCGAAAGGCTCTGGAATCCGGTCGAGTTGCGCCCTCGAACTACTGGAGGGCCGATGAGGTCGTACGGGCTGTCGAAGCCCGCGGCCTGAGCGTGGCGGGGGAACTGCGGGAAACCTACCGGGCACTGTGTCAGTAGAGCCACCATCAGGCGTGACAGTGCACGCCACTCAGACCACCTCAACAACGAACGCCCGGAACCGAGGGAGACGGGTTCGGGGCGTTCGTTGCGCCTTCCCCCAGGAAGCGCAGCTTACCGTGGCCGCGAACGGTTCCGGTTCCGGGCGGCCGGGCGGCCCGTTCTGGCAGTACCGGGAGGGGGTAGGTGTTGCCGGCGGCGTCCCGCGGTTCCTGTTGTGCCTGATCACAGCGTTGCAGTGGGTCGCGCCGGATACCCCCCAGGAACGGGGCGTCAGGGGGTGTCCGGTGCGACCGTGCCGACCGGTGCGGGTGGGGGTGGTCAGTTTGGCCACCTTCACCGGGTGCCGATCAGGTGCGGGTGGTTTCGGTGCGGAGTTGGCGGAGGTGGTCGCTGTCGTCCAGGACGCGTTGGATGGCGGGCCAGGTGCCGGTGTGCTGCCAGGTGTCCAGGCGGGTGCGGCAGGTTCTTGCACTGACTCCGAGGGTGGGCGGAATCTTGGTGTAGGAGCAGCCGAGGTGTCCGGCGCAGACGATTCCGGCGAGTACAGCGCGGTTGTCAGCTTGGGGGCGTCCGACGCTGCGCCGCTGCGGGGCCGGGGGCAGCAGTGGCGCGACGTCAGCCCACAAGTGATCAGGAATGATCCGCTCGACCGTGACCGTCCCGGACAGCCCCAGCGCTCTGGTGCGCTTGTATTTGCGGGGGCGGATGTGCTTGCGGGGTGTGGTGGGCCGGATCTCGCCTTTGGCGTGGGTGGCGAGCATGCGGGCGATGTGCACGGCGTGAGGTGCGATGCTGTGCGCCCAGTGCAAGCACTGTTCAGCGATCACGTGGGTGATCGGCGCGACCAGTCGGCAATGCCCGTCGGGTTCCTCCACGAAAAGCTTCGGGGACAGGTACCGCATGGGTCCGTTCGTGCACAGCAGGTCCAGCACGAACCGCTCGACCTCAGGGCGCAGCATTTCCAACAGATCCAGAGCGAGGGAATCGCGGTTGGGTTTGTCGGAATGGTGGAAGCCCATCGCGGGATCGGGCCCGACCCCCGAGGCAGGCCAGGCGGCATTCGATCTCGGCCAGCCGGTAGGCGTAGTTCAACAGCGCGTTGATCGGATCGGCCGCGTAATGCCCGTTGGTCTTGGCGGTGTCGATCGGTGATTTCCGGGCGACGAAAGTGGTCCGGTGTGCGGGGACGGTGAACGCCTCGCGGGGTTCGAACGGGACGATGACGCGTCCGGACCAGGCGTGCCAATACACGTCGCCCCGGCCGCGCCTTCCCGCACCCGTGCGGCGCTGATCGTGGGGGCGGTGGCGATGTCGGCGGCGTGGGCGCGGATCGTCTCGGCGGCGTCCGGGTTGTTCAGGTACTCCGTGGCAATGGCCGCTTGCCGTCGAGCTTGCGGGCCAGGATGTATTTCGCGATCTCCAACCCGACGGCGGCGTGGGGGCCGTCTTCGCCCGCGAAGGCTTGCGCCCTCCGCAGCCGGACGTCGTCGGTGTCCGGCGCGGGCTCGGCCGCGACGTGAGTTCTCGGCCGGACCGGTCGGCCTGCACCACGGTGATCCCGACCTCGGCACACCAGCGGGCCGCCTCCCAGGACCGGTATCCGCCCGTGTCGCAGAAGACGATGATCCGGCGAACCTCGCGTTCGATCTTCGACAGGGTGCGGGTGCGGCGGTGCTGCCCTATCCCGTCCAGAATGGACAGATGGCCGCGTTCCACGCGGAGTTGGACATTGCGACCGTCGGCGGCGATCACGCAGGGGTCCGAGCTGGTGCGGCCGTAGACGACGGCGGCGGTGGCGGTGGCACCTTCGGGCAGGACCCACCACCAAGACGCCAGCCACCCACGCACCACCGCACCCACGACGCCCAGCCGCAACCACGCAGCCAGGCCCCAGCAGCAGCGAACCGACGCAGCCACGACACAACGTCACCACACCGCCCCGCCGCGTTGATCACACAGCGTGATTGAATGTTTTGTTGAATGTTTGCAGGGAGGCGACTTTTCGACGCATGTCCGGGTTCGATGCATTGAGAGCCTCTCTACGCCCTATCCCGTTTTGCCTGAACTTGGGAACCCTCCCGGCCCGGCGGTCGCAGGCCAATGCGTCGAGGTCGCTGTGACGCCGGAAGCGATCGGTGTCCGCGACAGCAAGAACCGGGCGGCCGGTCACCTCACCGTGACCGGCGCCCAGTGGTCCACCTTCCTTCGCGGAATCAGGACCGGTCGCTTCGAGCGCTGATGCTGTGCCGATCTTCGGCCGGAACCGGGTCGCGGCCGTTGGCGCTCTCGCCGCCGGTTTCAGTTCGGGAAACGAGCGACGAACCGACGCTGCCAGGGCGTCTCGACGGCGTGCTTGGAATAGTTCGCGCGGACGTAGTCGACCGCCTGACTGTTCGGGACACCGTCCAGGACCGCCAGGCAGGCCAGCGCCGTACCGGTACGGCCGCGCCCACCTCCACAGGCGATCTCGACGCGCTCACTCTCGGCGCGCTCCCAAGCCTCACGCAGCACTTCCCGAGCGGCCGAGCGGTCGGACGGCAGCCAGAAGTCCGGCCAGCGCAACCAGCGCGCCTCCCAGGGCACCGCGGGTGGTTCCTTCCCGAGCAGATACACCGCGAACGCCGGCCGCGGCCCGTCCGGCAGCGGGTGCCGAAGCCCCCTGCCACGCACCAGCCGACCCGACGGGAGTTTCAGCACACCCACCCCTGCGGGCGCCCAGGTACCGCTCACACCAGCGAGCATAGCCAGTTCTCACCGGAAAGTGTGGTGTGCTGGGATTCGGCGACGCGCCCCGGACCCCACCCGATCCCACGCGCTGGACCGGGTGCAGGGCACCTTCGGCCACCACGGGTAAGGGTGCCCTTCGACGATGGCGCATCGCGCCGCAGGCACTCGCGAAGCCGAGAGACCGTCCATATAGGACTTCGGTTGGGGGCTCGGCGCACCCCTGCGGGTCAGGATCGGAGGAAAGCGCTACGTGCGGGCTCCAGGACCACCCAGTCGTTGCCGTTCGGCATGGGACTCGGCCCTGAGAGATCGTCCACCCATCATTTCACCCCATCCACGAGATACCGATTTGATCAGGGCGGAGATCCGGTCGAGCGCGGTGCCGAGAAAACCGATCTACGGCGCCCGCGAATGATCGGGAAGTGATCGTTGAATGCGAAATGCGACACCCGCCCGATATCCGCGCAACCATCCGGAACCCCACCCCGACAACAGATCAGCAGTCCGCCGTGATCCCGGCCACCAGAACAAGTCGCAAGGGTGACACGCAAAGCGGTCCGACCCGCGCACCCAGATCAACTGTTAGGTACTTCTACCTGCGAAGATCTACCCACTGTGGAGTCCGGTGGACCGACACCGCAGGTCGCTCCGAATAGCACTGATCCCATTTCCGGAGGGGAACTGGTCGAATAGGAACGACCGAACTTCGCAGACGATCACCCTTCCACCTCGCAGAGTGACTATCTCCCGCCGAACTTCCCCTATAGAGGGAGACCAAACACTAAAGGGGCATGAACACCGGACTACAGTCGGTGCTTGGCTCACGATCAGTAACCCACTATCCCTAGTGGACTGATCAGGGGCTGCCTCGATAGTATGATCACGCATTTCTGCGGCTGCCGATCCGGAAATCCGTGCTTACGGTAGCGGACAGGCGCTTTACCAGATAAGACGAGATCGAAAACGGACGATCTCGAATTTGAAGGATCGACGCGCCCGCGATCAATAGGGAGGTTGGGGTGTCCTCAAGTCTTGTCCGCCTCGGCGGGATAGCCGCCTTCGTGTTGGGGGCGTCATTCGGTCTGACGCCCGTGGCAGCCGCTGCCGCGCAGCCGGCGCTGCCACCACTCACACTCGTCACCACCGAGACCAATGACCACGACGATGGCGACGACCACGACGACGGCATCGGCCACGGTGACGGCATTGGCCACGGTGACGAGTGCAAACCGGACGATTGCCCGAAGCCACCGCCGTGCAAGCCGGAGGACTGCCCGAAGCCGCCTCCGTGCAAGCCGGAACACTGCCCGAAACCGCCGTTCAAGCCGGAGAAGCCGCCGTTCAAGCCGCCGGCCGTGGCACCGCCTCCGGTGGTGGCTCCGCCGCCGGCCGCGCCGCCGGCCGCGCCCCCGGCCCAACAGCCTCCGGCGCAGCAGCCTCCGGTGCAACAGCCGCCGACGCAGCAGCCTCCGGTGACCGTGCCACCGACGCCGATGCAGCCGACACCCATGAGGCCGATGCCGCAGGTGCCGCAGCCGCCCGTGGGCGGTGTCCAGGCCGGTGGTGGCGCCACCGCTCAGGAATCGACCGGCGACACCTCCGGCCCGATGTGGGCCGCAGGTGGTGCGGCGGCCGCCGCCGCACTGGCCGCCGGTGGTGCCTACCTGCACCGCCGCCGACGCGCCGAGCAGCGCGGTTGAGCCGGTCCGGGACTGGTGGCGTGCACTCCCCCGGGAGTTGGCGTCACCAGTCCCGGTCTGCCGGTCCGCGAATCGGAGGTGCACCGTGAAAGCCGCAGCGCTCGCAGTATGGTTCACCCTGCTGCTGATCATGACGTGCCCACCCGACCTCGGACCGGCCGAACCGGTCGCGGCCAGCCCGGTCCACCCGGCAGCCACTCCCGCCGAACCGGTGGTTCTGCCCGGCGGGGAGGCCGCCCGCCCGCTCGGCATCGCCATCCCGACCATCCGGGTGACCTCCAGCCTCATGCCGCTCGGGTTGAATCCCGACGGTTCGGCGGAGGTGCCGCCGATCGAGCGGCCCGAGCAGGCCGGGTGGTTCCGGCTCGGCCCGGGCGCCGGTGAGGTGGGCCCGTTCGTCGTGACCGGGCACGTCGACTCCCACACGGAGGCCGGCGTGTTCTACCGGCTGCGGGACCTCCGGCCCGGAGACCGGGTTTACGTCGAACGGCAGGACCGCATCCGGGTCACCTACGTCGTCGACCGGGTCACCGTGGTCCCCAAGGACCGCTTCCCGACCGACGCCGTCTACGGCGACGTCCCCCGTCCCGAGATCCGGTTGATCACCTGCGGCGGCGCGTTCGACAGGACCCGCGGCAGCTACACCGACAACGTGGTCGTCTACGGCCACCTCCTCCAGGTCGCGTACCCGTGACCGCGAACCCCCCGCGGTGCGGACCGGGACCGGCCCTCGCGACGAGGACCGGTCCCACGCGGGAGATCACGTCGCGCCGCCGCGGAGCTCGTGCGCCAGCGCCTCCAGCTCGGCGCCACCGGCCATCTGCCGGGTGAGCTCCTCCAGCGAGATGTCCGCCTTCTCGTAACAGCCGAGGCTGCGGCCGCGCTTGAGCAGCAGGAAGCGGTCGCCCACCGGGTAGGCGTGGTGCGGGTTGTGGGTGATCAGCACGACGCCCAGGCCGCGATCGCGCGCCTGCGCCACGTACTTCAGCACCACACCCGCCTGCTTCACGCCCAGCGCCGCGGTCGGCTCGTCCAGGATCAGCACCTTCGCCCCGAAGTGCACCGCCCGGGCGATCGCCACGCACTGCCGTTCACCGCCGGAGAGGGTGCCCACCGGTTGCTCGACGTCGCGCAGCTCGATGCCCATCTCGGCCAGCGCGGTCCGGGTCGTCTCGCGGGCGCGCCTGCGGTCGATGAACCGGATCGGCCCGATCCCCCGGCACGGTTCCGAGCCGAGGAAGAAGTTCCGCCACACGCTCATCAGCGGGACCACCGCCAGGTCCTGGAACACCGTGGCGATGCCGTGGTCCAGCGCCTCCCGCGGGGAGGCGAACCGGATCGGCCGCCCCTGGTACAGCAGTTCACCGGCGTCGTGCTGATGCGCACCGGCCAGGATCTTGATCAGTGTGGACTTGCCCGCCCCGTTGTCACCGAGCACGCAGGTCACCTGCCCGGCGTTGACCACCGTGGACACGTCGCGCAGCGCCAGCACGCTGCCGTAACTCTTGCCGATCCCGCGCGCTTCCAGCAGGGGTGTCGCAGTCACTCCAGTCACCTCCGCAGCCGTTCCGCCCGACGGCGGAACGTGTTGTTGACCAGGACGGCGCCGAGCAGCAGCACGCCGAGGAACAGGAAGAACCAGTCGTTGTCCCAGCGGGCGAACACGATGCCCTGCCGGACCATGCCGAAGATCAGGGCGCCCACCGCCGCGCCGATCGCCGACCCGAACCCGCCGGTGAGCAGGCAGCCGCCGATCACCGCCGCGATGATGAACTGGAACTCCAGCCCCACACCCTGGTTGGCCTGCACCGTGGTGAACCGCAGGATGTTGATCGACCCGACCAGCCACGCGCACAGCGCGGTGGTCATGAACAGCAGCACCTTCGTGCGCAGCACCGGGACGCCGACCGCGCGGGCGCTGCCCACCGCCCCGCCGACCGCGAAGATCCAGTTACCGAACCGGGTGCGCAGCAGCAGCACCGAGGCGACGGCGGCGGTGCCGATCCACCAGACGATGGAGATCTGGAACGCCGTACCGCCGATGTCCACAGTGGAGGCAAAGACGAATCCGGCGGACTCGTAGCCCGGCGCCGAGCGGATGCCGGTCACCTGCACGGTACCGGTGACCAGCCGCGTCACTCCCAGGTTCAGTCCCTGCAGGGCGAAGAACGTGCCCAGGGTGACGATGAAGCTCGGCAACCCGGTGCGCATCACCAGGAACCCGTTGAAGGCCCCGACCGCCAGCGCGAACAGCAGCGACAGCAACAGCCCCAGCCACACGTTGAGGCCGAGCTGCGCGGAGACCATCGCGGTCACCAGCGCCGTCGACGCGGTCATCACCCCGGCCGACAGGTCGAACTCGCCGCCGATCATCAGCAGCGCCACGCCGACGGCCATGATGCCCAGCGTGGCCGAGTCGTCCAGCCACGTCGCGACGCCCAGCGGCGACAGGAACTGCTCGGTGATCACCGAGAAGAACGCGAAGACGCCGATCGCGCCGAGCAGCGCGCCCAGCTCCGGCCGGGAAACCAGCCGGTCCAGCAGTCCGGTGCGGGCCAACCGCTCGTCGGGCACGCTCAAGGTGGTGGTGTCGCTCATGGTTCCTCCTAGCGCGTCCCGCGAGCCGCGTACTCGCCGACCGCATCCACATTGGACCTGTCGACGAATCCGGGGCCGGTGAGCACCGGCCGTCCGCCGCCGACGGTGTTGGCGTTCTCCAGGTACAGCTTGAGGAAGACCACCGGCAGGTAGCCCTGCTCGTACTGCTGCTGGTCGACCGCGAACAGCAGCTCGCCCGCCTTGATGGCGCTCACGACGTCGCTGTTGAGGTCGAACGTCGCCACCGCCGCCCGGGAACCCGACTCGCGCACCGCGTTCACCGCGTTGCCGGCGACCTGCGGGTTGAGCGTGAGCACCGCGTCGACCGCGGGGTCGGACTGCAGCGCGCCCCTGATCCGGGACTGCACGTCGGTCGGGTTGTTGATGTCGACCTGCAGGTTCACCACCTGGCCGCCGGCGAACCCCTGGCGGGCACCGTCGCAGCGCTGGTTCAGCGTCTCCACGCCCGCCTGGTGGATGACGCACAGCAACTTCCGCTTACCGGCGGCGGCGAACCGCGACCCCGCGGCCTGTCCGGCCACCGCCTCGCTCTGGCCGACGTGGGTCAGCGCGCCGAACTCGGCGCTGCGCTCCTCACCGGCGTTGATGGTGATGACCGGGATGCCCGCGCGCACGGCGTTGCCGACCGAGGCGCGCAGCGCGTCCGGGCTGCCCAGCGAGACGACCACGCCGTCAGCGCCCTGGGCGATCGCGTTGTCGACCAGCTTGGCCTGGTTGCCGGGGTCCGGGTCGGCCTGGTACGAGACCTCGATGCCGAGGTCCCGACCGGCCTGCTCGGCGCCGTTCTGCACCACGTTCCAGAACGCGTCGCCCGGGGTGCTGTGGCTGATCACGGCGATCCGGATGGGCCCGGTCCGCGCGGTGTCCTGGTGCGGCCCGGCTCCCGGGGCCGGGCCGCTTGCCTTCGGACCGGTGCAGCCGGCCAGCGCCAGCGCACCGGCCAGGACGACCAGCAGGACCCGCCAGGCGGCGGATCTGGGATGAGACGCCATTGTCTTCCTCGTTTCCCTTACCAGCGGGAGAGCACCTGGTCCAGGTATGCCAGGCTGCGCGCGGTGTCGCGCCGGGGCACGTCCGGTGCGGAGTCCGGCCCCAGCGCGGTGTCCTGTTCGAGCACGTACCAGCCGCGGTAGCCGGCCTCGTGCACGGCGGCCACCATCGAGCTGATGTCCACGTCGCCGTCGCCGAGCGGCACGAACAGGCCCTGCGCCACCGCCGCGGCGAACGGCACGGCGCCGGTGCGGACCTGCTCGGCGAGATCGGCGCGGACGTCCTTGAGGTGCAGGTGGCCGACCCGCTCCGGGTGCCGCTGCGCCAGCGCGACCGGGTCGGTGCCGCCGACCAGCAGGTGGCCGGTGTCCAGGCACAGCGGCAGCGGCGAGTCGGCGAGGAACCGCTCCACCTCGGCCTCGGTCTCCACGTGCGTGCCGACGTGCGGGTGCAGCACGGTCCGCACGCCGTGCCCGGCCGCGACCTCGGCGATGCGCCCGGCGGTGCCGATCAGCGTCCGCCACTGCCGGTCGTCGAGCTCGGGCCGCTCGTCGTAGCCCGCCAGCCCGGTGGCCGCGGCGAGCACCAGCACGTCCGCGCCGCAGCGGGCGAACTGCTCGGCCGAGGCGGCGGCCATCTCGACGCTGCGCTCCGCGGCCCCCGCGTCGTGCAGCGGGACCGCGAGGAACCCGCCGACCAGCGTGAGGCCGTGCCGGGCGAGCAGGTCCTGCGGGGCGTCGGAGAGGTAGCCGGGCGGGCCCAGCTCGGTGGCGCGCACGCCGAGCTCGGCCATCTCGGCGAGCACCACCTCGGCGTCCAGCTGGCGGCCCCACCCGGGGACCTCGCTGACGCCCCAGGAGATCGGTGCGGCGGCGATGCGGAACTGCGACGTCATGCCCGCACCTCCTGCTCGATCCGCACCGGCCGCCCGGTGCGCGCGGACTCCTCGCACGCCTCCGCCAGGCGCAGGCTGAGCAGGCTCTCCCGCGGTGGCGACGGGTTCTGTGTGCGACCGGCGATGACGTCCATGAACGCCCGCAGCTCGTTGACGTAGGCCCCGTGGTACCGCTCGGTGAACGACGACCAGGGCCGTTCGAATCGGGGTCCGGTGGGGTCGAGCGAGTGCAGCGGAGTGCGCTCGTCGAGCCCGACGGTGAGGGTGTCCCGGCTGGCGAAGACCTCCAGTCGGCAGTCGTAGCCGACCGGGTCGTGGCGCCCCGCGGACAGCAGCGCGTGCGCGCCACCGGCGAACCGGAGGGTGACCACCGCGTTGTCCACGTCGCCGGCGTCGGCGAAGGCCGGGTCGACGAGCACGGAGCCGGAGGCATAGACCTCGGTCACCGGTTCGCCGACCAGCCACGGCACGGCGTCCAGGTCGTGGATGAGGCAGTCCCGGAACAGCCCGCCGGAGGTGGCGACGAACTCGCTTGGCGGCGGCAGGTGGTCGTTGCACACCGCACGCACCAGGTACACCGCACCTGCCTCGCCCGAGCGCAGCCGGCGGTGCAGTTCGGTCGTGGCCGGGTCGAACCGGCGCTGGAACCCGACCAGGACCGGCACGTCGGTCCGCTCCAGCTCCTCGACCAGCCGTGCCATCGCGGCCAGGTCCGGCGCGAGCGGCTTCTCGCACAGCACGGGCGTGCCGGCGGCGACCGCGCGGCGCACCATGTCGGGGTGGGTGGCGGTGGGCGTGGCCACCAGCACGCCGTCCGCGGCGAGCAGGTCCTCGACGGTGTCCACCGCCGCGGCCCGGCCACCGGACGCGGCGGCCAGCTGCGCGGCCCGGCCCGGTGCCGGGTCGAACAGCAGGACCTGCTCGACGTCTGCCAGCTCGGCCAGGTTGGCGGCGTGCATGGCGCCGATCCGCCCCACCCCGGCTACTCCGATCCTCATGTCGTCGCTTGCCTCGTTTTCGTCTCGACCGACGGAGTTAGAGCGCTCCAACGGTTGGAGCGCTCTCATGCTGTAAGCTCAGGCACAACGGTGTCAATCCCCCACTGCCGACGATCAAGGAGGAGCACACGTGGCACGGCCGACCATGGAGGACGTCGCAGCCCGCGCCGGGGTGTCCCGCGCGCTGGTCTCCCTGGTCATGCGCAACTCGCCCAAGGTCAGCCCGCAGCGGCGGGCTGCGGTGCTGCGGGCCGCCGAGGAGCTCGGGTACTCGCCGCACGCCATGGCCCGCTCGCTGGCCTCGCGGACCTCCAACGTGCTGGGCGTGATGGTCTCGGACCTGCACAACCCGTACTTCGCGGAGATCGTCGACGGGCTGGACACGGTTGCCCGCAGCGAGGGCTTCGAGCTCATCATCAACACCGGCGGCCGCAGCCCCGCGCGGGAACGCCGGGCGGTGGCCGGCCTGCTGTCGTTCCGGCCGGCGGGACTGGTGCTGCTCGGTCCCGTGGTCGCCGCGGCCGACATCGCCGCCGCGGCGTCGAAGACACCGGTCGCGCTCGTCGCCCGCGCCTCGAACCTGTCAACTGTGGACACCGTCAACGACGACGGCAACGCCGGGGCGCAGCTGGCCGTCGACCACCTGGTGGCGCTCGGCCACACCCGGATCGCGCACTTCGACGGCGGTCGCGGTTCCCAGTCCGCGCTGCGCAAGCGCGGCTACCTCGCCGCGATGCGCCGGCACTGCCTGGAACCCCTGGTCCTGCCCAGCGAATACACCGACGTTGCCGGGGCGAAAGCGGTCGGGAAGCTGCTGGAACGCGGTCATCCGATCCCCACCGCCATCGTGGCGGCCAACGACTACAACGCCGTCGGCGCGATCTCCGCGCTGAACGAGGCCGGGGTGCGGGTGCCGCAGGACATCTCGGTGATCGGCTACGACAACACCTCGCTGGCCGCCCTGGCGCACGTCGGCCTCACCACGATCGACCAGCCGCGGCGGGAGATGGGGCGGCTGGCCGCCGAGGCGCTGCTGCGGCGGGCCCGGGACCCACGGGCCGAGCCGGTGCGCCACCTGCTGCAGCCCAGCCTGGTCGTGCGGAGCACCACCGGAACCCCCTTACAGGCGCGCTGAAACGACGGATCGATCCTCAGTGGAGGGATGTCAGAGCCTGCCGTTGATCGTCGCGCGGCATGGCGCCTGGGCGGGTTCTCCGACGTCGACCGGCGAGCCCCGACGCCGCGTGATCGGGCACGACCGAGCTCGGCGCGGTCCGGGCGGCGTCGGAGGTTCCGCCAGCCATCCTCGGTACGAGTTCGAGGATGGCTCCTCAGCGCGGGGGTGCGAGCACGACCGCGGAGTTGTGGCCGCCGAGACCGAGCGACGACTTCAGGGTCAACCCGTCGGTCGGCGCGGTGGGGCCGGGCAGCAGCCGCGGGTGGCCCGGGCCCACCGGTTTCGGCGCGGGGATGAGCCCGCGATCGTAGCCGAGCACCGCGGCGACGACCTCCACCGCCGAGGCCGCACCCATGCAGTGTCCGACGAGCGGCTTCACCGAGTACAGCGCGGCATCGGCGGGCAGCAGCTCGTCGAACACCGCCGCCTCGGCGCGGTCGCACTGCTGGGTCCCCGGCCCGTGGGCGTTGAGGTAGCGCACCTGCGACGCCGCGACACCCGCGTCGGCCAGCGCCTCGGCGAAGCACCGCGTCAGCTCCGCCCGGCCCGGGTCCACCGAGGTGACGTGGTGGGCGTCGTGCGACATCGCGCCGCCGAGCACCAGCGCGTACGGGTTCGGCGCGCGTTTGGACAGCACCATGCCCACCGACGCCTCGCCCATGATGAAGCCGCGGCTGCCCTCCTGGAACGGGCGGCACGCCTGCAGCGGCTCGACGTCGGTGACCGCGACCCCGAGCCGCTCGAAGTGCAGGACCGTTTCCGGAGTCGACGACAGGTCGGTGGCCACCAACACCACGTCGTCGACGACCCCGGCGTCCAGCCACGCCTTCGCGGTGAGCAGACCCGCGTTGCCGGATGCGCAGGTCGCGGACACGTTCATGGCCGGGCCGTGGAAGCCGAACTCCTGCATCAGCGTCGACACCGGGGTCGAGGGCATCAGGGAGACGTAGCCGCGCACCGGGACGTCCGCGCCCCGCACGGTGTAGAAGTCACGCCAGGACTCCAGGTCACCAAGCACCGCCGCGTGTAACAGGCCGACCCGACGGCCGGGCTGCCAGCCACGCCGCTCGGCGTCGCGGATCGCCTCGCGAGCGGCGGCGCGCATGGCCCTGGCGAAGCGGCTGGGACCGTCCAGTTCGTCGCCGCCGTCCGGGACGTTCGCGACCCACGCCTCCTGGTCCCGGTCGGGTCCGTGCCCCCCGGTCGGGCGGGCGGCCACCTCGCCGGCGGCCAGTCCGTTCCAGAGCGCCTCGCGGCCCCAGCCGTAGCCGGACACCGCGCCGATGCCGTTGATTCCGCAGTGCTTGTTGATCATGACGTACCGTCCTCGGAGTGTGATCATTCCGCCGCGGGTCCGCCACCGCAGCGGGTGACGCTCGACCGGGCGGAGTGCGCCCAAAGATCGAACTACCTGCGGTAACGGCCCACCTTTCACTCGCAAGAGTGATGAACACAGGGACGAATCGCTACACACTGCGCTCGTAATCGTGCCGACCTTCATCCAATAGGATGAAGGTCGGCACTTTCGAGCACCGGTGCCTGTCCAGTCACGCGGAGGTTGACGACCAACGCATGTGGGAACTTCTAGGTCGGTCGGTGACGCAGCGCTACGGTCATGCGGAGTGGTCCTCGCGATGAGCTGGCGCGCGAGGACTCCTCAACGGGACGGGTCATGGGGATCGATCCTGGAAGCGGGCTCTCGGTCAGCTCGGGCGACGATCGCGAGTTCCTCGAACTCGCGCTGGCCTCGCACGGCGAGATCCGCTGGACGTACGATGCCGCCGATGACGGGGTCCGCTGGTCCGCCGGCATGGAACATCTCCTGGGCATGCCGGACGCCACCGACGAGGCCGTCCGCGCACGGCTGCTCGAGCTCATCGAGCCCTGGACGGTCGCTGCGCGGACCGGTGCGCTCCGGCACGGCCTCGACCTCGAACAACCCGTCGTCACCGCCGACGGCGAGGTGCGACTGCTGCACTTCCGGGCGCGTCCGCCCGGCGACCGGCCGACCGGCCGCCTGATCGGGCTGGTGCGCGAAGTGACGGATCTGCACCGCGACCGGCAGGCGCTGGCCGACCTCGCCGGACGGTACCGCCTGCTGGTCGAACTCAGCCCCGAGGCGATCTGCGTCCACCAGGACGGGATCATCCGCTACGCCAACCCCGCGATGAGCGCCATGCTCGGCTCGGAGTCCAGCGCGGAGCTCATCGGACGCCCGGTCGCCGACTTCGTGGCACCGCACTCGATCCCCGGCATGCGCGAGCGGCTCCGGTCCCTGACCGAACCCGGGGCGACCACACCGCGGGCGCAGGCCGACCTGCAACGCGTCGACGGCACCCCGGTCCCGGTCGAGCTGGTCGCCGTGCAGATCACCTGGGAGGGCAAACCGGCGGTGCAGGTCATCGGCCGCGACGTCACCGCCCAGCGCGAGGCTGAGGCCGCGCTGCGCTACCAGGCGGCGCTGGTCGAGCACGTCAGCAACGCGATCATCGCCACGAGCCGCGACGGCGTGGTGCTCAGCTGGAACCCCGCCGCCGAGGCGGTCTACGGGGTGCCCGCGGAACAGGCGCTGGGCGAGCCCGTCGCGGACCTGGTGGGCGCGCCCCTGGGGGCGCTGCTGGCCCGCGGCGACAGCGAGATCCTGCACCGGCGCCGGGACGGGGCGATCCGGGTGATTCGCATCTCGGTGGCCGAGATGGACTCCGGTTACGTGCTGGTGTGCGCCGACGAGACCGCGCGGCGCCAGGCCGAGCAGGACTTCGCCACCGTCGTCGCCACTCTCGACGAGGGCGTCATCGTGGTGGGCCCGGACGGCATCATCGAATCGGCGAATCCGGCCGCCCACCGCATCCTCGGGGCGTCGACGTCCGAACTCGTCGGCTCGGCGCCGGCGCGCTGGTCGCTGTTCGACGAGTCCGGCGCGAAACTACCCGCCGAAGATCTCCCCACGGTGCGGGCCCGGCGGACCGGCCACCCCGAACGGCCCCGGGTGGTGCGCTTCCACCGGGCCGACGGCCGCAGCGTGTGGCTGGCGGTCACCGCCCGCGCACTCAACCCGCTGGACCGGCCGCCGCACAAGGTGGTCACCTCGTTCACCGACATCACCGAGAGCCGGGCCGCCCAGGAGCGGCTCACCTACGAGGCCACCCACGACCCGTTGACCGGCCTGGCCAACCGCACGCTCGTCCTGCGACACCTCGGGGACCCGCAGCGCACCACCCCGCTGGGGGTGCTGTTCATCGACCTGGACAACTTCAAGCGCATCAACGACTCCCTCGGCCACGGCACCGGCGACGAGGTGCTGCGGATCGTCGGGGAACGGCTCGTGTGCGCGGCACCCCGCGAAGCCGTCGTCGGGCGGCTCGGCGGCGACGAGTTCGTCGTCATCACCTGGGGAAACTGCGACGAGGACGTGCTCGGCGCGCTCAGCGACCACCTCCTCGACTCCCTCACCCACCCGATCCAGCTCCACGGCAGGCACCTGCACCTCACCGGCAGCATCGGGGTACTGGTGACCCGCCCCGGCGACACCCGGTCCGGTGAGGACTTCCTGCGCGACGCCGACGTGGCCATGTACCAGGCCAAGGCGCGCGGCGGCGGCCGCTACGCGTTCTTCGACGTCGAGCTGCGCGAACGCGTCCAGCGGCACATGGTCCTCGAACAGGACCTGCGGCACGCGGTGCGGCAGGACCAGCTGTGGGTGGCCTACCAGCCCGTGGTGGACCTGCGCACCGACCGCGCGGTGGCCGTGGAGGGGCTGCTGCGCTGGACGCATCCGCTGCATGGCGTGGTCTCCCCCGGCGAGTTCATCCCGCTGGCCGAGGAGAGCGACCTGATCAACTCCATCGGCGCGCACATGCTGCACACCGCAACCCGGCGGATCGCCGCCGAACGCCCCTGGCTGGACCTCAAGCTCAACGCCAATCTGTCGCCGCGCCAGCTGGAGGACCCCGACCTGCAGGGCATCGTGCAGGGCGCGCTGGCGGAGTCCGGGCTGCCCGCGCGGGCGCTGTGCCTGGAGATCACCGAGAGCGCCATCATGCAGGACCCGGCCGCCGCCGCGCGCGTCCTGCACTCGCTGCGCGAGCTGGGCGTCTGCCTGGCCATCGACGACTTCGGGACCGGCCACTCGTCGCTGGCGCAGCTGCGGCGGCTGCCGCTGGACATCCTCAAGATCGACCGGTCGTTCGTCACCGACCTCGCCGACTCCGACGAACTCCGGATCATCGTGGGCAGCATCATCACCATGGCCCACGCGCTGGGGCTGACCGTCGCCGCCGAGGGCATCGAGACCGAGGAGCAGCTGGCCGCGCTCCGCGACCTGGGCTGCGATCAGGGCCAGGGCTACCACCTGGGCGGGCCCGTCGCCGACGGGATGCCCACCGGGCGGTGAGGCGGGTCAGGACGACGCGCGCCGGGCGCGCCAGGAGCGGACCGCCCGCACCAGGCGCCGCCCCAGGGTGGCGAAGATGAGCGTGATGCCCGCCCACGGCAGCACCAGCAGGAACATCCGCAGGACGTGAACCGCGGTGGCGGCGGCGTCACCGGCGCGGGCTGCGCCACCGGCGCTGTGCCAGTGCAGGATGAGCGCGTCCCACACGACGGGCAGCACCTGCGGGGCGATGATGAGGAAGAAGACCAGCCAGTACGCCTGGAAAGGGATGACCAGCAGCACCCAGATCGTGATCACCCGCCGAACCCACGGCTTGAGCTCGCGGACGCGCGGGTGCGGGGGCCGCCCCGGCAGGAGACTGCGCAGCACCGGTCCCATCCGGTCGAACAGGTCCGGCACCCCCACCAGGTCGCTGAGCACGTAGTAGCCGTCAAGCCGGATCGACGGCAGGAACTGCCAGATCGTCGTGGCCTGCCACGCCAGGGCCGCGGCCAGCAACCACGGCTGCCCGCTGGCCGCGTACGCGGCGATCAACGCCAGCAGCGCCAGCACGTTGAAGTAGATGCCGCCGAGGTCGGTGCGCAGGCGGCCGATCCGGTCCAGCCGGTAGGAGTCGGTGACCGTGCTGTACATGGCGGGCCACACCAGGTAGATGCCCACCCCCATCGCCCCGGGGCGCGCACCTCCGTAGCGGCAGGCGGCGACGTGGCCGCACTCGTGGAACGCCCCGGCCACGACCAGCACGCCCAGCACCAGCAGGATCTGCTCCGGGCGCTGCAGCAGCGCCTGCGCGCCGGCGATGGCCTGGTCGACGACGTCGTGCGCGGCCAGCCAGAGCTGGGTCAGGACGAACGCGGCCAGCGAGACGACCACGACCGGCGGCCAGAACAGGGGTTGGAAGACGCGGGCGATGACCGAGACGACCCGCTCGGGGACCAGCGCGACCCGGAACCGCAACGCCAGCAACCGGTCCCGGCCCTTCGGAAACGCGACGGCGACCTGGCCGGAGGCGGGGTCGTCGGCCAGGATTCCCGCGCGGCGCAACCGCTCCTCGACCAGGAAGAACACCTGCCCGGCGGTGATGTCGCGCCCGTACTCGCCGCTGAGGCGCTCGGCGAACCGCTCGTAGCTGCTGCGCCCGTCGAGTCCGGCCGCGATCCGGTACAGCAGCGGGGTGAGCTGCAGGATCTGGCCGTCAGCGCGCCGGGCCAGGTATGGCGCTTCTCGGTACCCCGAACCCTGGTACCGGCCGATCAGCTCGGTGCCCGGCGCGAGTGCGGGCACCGTGCGGTGCACGATCTCCTCGTCCGCCGGGGGTGTTCCGGCCTGGTCGCGGGCAGCGGCCACGATCACTCCTGGAACGCTCGGGGGTCGGCGGGCGCGGCGTCGACAACCGCCGCCCCCCCCGACCGGTGGGCTGCACTAAGCGGCGTCAGCTCGCGTTTCCGCCGCCGGCACCGCCGATGCCGGCACCGCCGATGCCGTTGCCGCCGATGCCGTCGCCGCCGTCACCGCCGTCACCACCGTCGCCGCCGCTGCCACCGTCGCCACCGTCGCCACCGTTACCGCCGCCCTGGCCACCGCCGGTGCCGCCACCGGTGCCGCCCGCGCCGCCGGTGACATCGCCGGTGGCCGTGACATCGGCGTTGCCGTACACGTCGGTGTGCGAGTAGACGTACGGGTAGTCCATGGGCAGGACGACGAGTTCCTCGCCGTTCCAGGGCAACCAGAACGTCGACATGACCGTGCGCGCCGGCAGGAACGCCACGCGCTGGTCCGCCAGTTCGGCGGAGCTCAGCGACCGCCGGATTTCTGACATCTGCTACTCCTTAGCAATCGTTGGGAAACAGCCGGGCAGAAATCCGGACTCGGCCACTCCTGTGGACCGGCTCGAGCTGCACGTTGCTGGCGCACGAGGCCGAACCTAGGAGGACCGGGCCCGGGATGCACTTCAAATCACCCCGCCGGGCAAGATCGGCGCCCGCACGGAGTCGACTGTGGACTATTGGTCGCGGCGAGCGCTCTCGGCACCCGTACCGATGTGGCCACCGGCGCCGCCCGCGCCGCCGGTGCCGCCGTGGTTCGCCCTGCCGTTCATGCCGCCGAGCCCGAGGAGGCCGGGGGTTCCCCCGCCACCGCTGCCGTCGCCACCGGTACCGCCGTCGCCACCGTCACCGCCGGTGCCCTCGATGATGTGGACGGTGGACGTGCCGCCGTCGCGGGACAGGATTCGGCCGGTGTTGGCGACTCCGCCGTCACCGCCGGTCCCCCCGGTGCCGCCGGTGCCCTCCGATTCGCGGGCACCGGCGCGGACGGCGGTGGCGGGGCTGTTGCCCCCACCGTCGCCGCCGCGACCGCCCCTGCCGCCCCGACCACCGCGAATGGTGATCTCGTCGGTGCCAATGCTGGTGATCGTGCCGGTGGGGCCGTTGCCGACGCCGCCGCGACCGTTGCGGCGCTCCGCACCGCCGCCGCCGTTGCCGCCCTTGCCGCCGTCGCCGCTGCGGCTGAACGCGGTGCCGTCGCCGCCGCGCCCGCCGTTGCCGCCGTCACCGCTGTCGCCGCCGACGAGGATGACCGTGTTGTTGCCCTCACCGGGGTTGATCTGGCCGAGGTTCCCGGTCCCGCCGTCTCCGGCGTTGCCGCCGTTGCCGCCGCGCGCGTCGGCGGGGTTGGTACTGCCCGGGCCCCCGTCACCGCCGTCACCGCCGTTGCCGCCCGCGCCACCGGTGATCTTGATGGTGTCGTCGCCGGGCCCGGCGTTGAGCACGCCGGTGCGTGCCACGCCGGGACCGCCGGTGCCACCGGCTCCGCCCGTGCCGGCGCTGCCACCCGCCCGCGCGGTCGGACCGGGCGCGCCCGGCGTTCCGGCGGTGCCTGCGGTGCTCGCGCCGTCGGCGCCGCCCTTCTTCCCGTCGCTGCTGCGGTCTCCGCTGCGCGGGCTGAGGTGGCCGTTTCCGCCCTTACCGCCGTGGCCGCCCGCGCGGCCGGTGATGATGATCGTGTCGTCACCGGCTCCGGCGTTGAGGGTGCCCGCAAGCGCACCGTTCAGCACGATCCGGTCGTCGCCGGGGGTACCGTCGAGCGTCATCCCGGCCGGGACGCCACGGCTGCACATGATGTCGTCGCCGGAACCGTTGAAGCTGCGGGTGCAGGTGGGCGGCGCGGCGTGGGCGCTGTGAACCGGGAGGAGGCTGAACGTGATGGCGAGGACTGCGGCGCCGGGCAGCGGCCAGCGGTGCCGTTCCCACCGCGGGGTGGCGGCGGCCTGGTCGCCGCCGGAGAGGGCCGCGCCCAGGACTCCCGCGGCAACGGCCCGATGTGGACGGTTACGCATCGATGTTTTCTCCTCACCCAGGGTGATGGGACTGGGCCAAACAGCCGCCGAGCTTAGGCCAGATGATCCAGAAAGCGGGGATCTTGGCGGTGGTGTCGGGCGAATCGGGGCCGACCGTCACCCGGTACCGCTAACGGGGGCCGCGCCCGGCGCGCCGGGACGCCACGTCTCGACCGGTCCAGCCTCCGGGCTTGGATCCGGCCGGGGTCGCCGACGGCGACGCGGCAGGCTCCCGAGAATTACGGAACTTCGCATTATCACAACAACTCGATTTCTCACCCACAAACATCGGCACGCTGCCATCCCACCGCGGTGACTGTCGCGAACAGGCGGCGCAGTGCCGAACGGATTCGCGAGCCAAGCTGCTCACCGACAGTCCTGCCTGGTCAAAACCCGTGCGCGCACCCCGCAAAATCAACTGGGGGATGAATTGCACTCGCTGTCACCCGAAGCGGCGAAATTGCTTTCGAACACTTTCGGGCTGCGCTGCACTGACGCTTCTCCTACCCTCCGTGCTGATGCCAACGAATCTGGGGTGTTGGAAATAGGGGATCTGGGGGTTGCGACCTTGTTCGGGCATCGATCTCCGCATGGATTCCGAGCCCAATCGACGAGGGAGGACCAAGTGTTCGAAGGCACTCGAGGTGTGAGCTCGGCGGAGCTCGACGACCAGCGCGTGGAGTTCCTGCCCACGCGCACGGTCATGTCGGCGTTCCCGTTCGGACATGGCTGGGACTGGGGCTGGGGGCCCATCGTGATCAACGGCGGCGACGGCGGTGACGGCGGCGGCACCGGCGGCGGCCAGGGCGGCGGCTCCGGCGGCGACGGCGGCGGTGGCGGCGACGCCAACGGCTTCGGGTCGCTCGCCGGTCACGGCGGCGACGGCGGCCACGGCGGTCCGGGCATCGGCGGCGATGGCTGGGGCGGCGGCGGCATCGGCGGGCACGGCGGCGGCAACGTCTGGTAACTCGCGCTGAGCGGGCGGCGGGTCCGGCACCGGTGCGGACCCGCCGCCCGACGCTGTGTCCGGCTCACCGGTGCACCATCCACATCGTCTGCGGCACCTTCCCGAGGCCGGCCGCGCACCCTCTCAATGTGTCCACTGTAGATGAAATCGTTGCATTTCCTGCCATCACCGCCGGGGGCGAGCACCCAGGTCCCGCACCCGCGGGATCCGCCGCGTCGGGATCGACGCCAGCGGTCACCTCCGAATGGGTGGATCGACGCTGGTTCATGATGACCGGAGGAGGTCCGATCATGGAGCAGCAGGTGCTGGCGGGTTTCGCGCGGTCGTCGTTCAGCTACGCCGGTCTCGTGCACGACGTCTACCGGGCCGGCGCGGGGCCCGCGGTGATCGTCATTCACGAGATGCCCGGGGTGCACCCAGGCGTCGTAGCGTTCGCACGGCGTCTGGTCGACGCCGGTTACACCGTGTACCTGCCGTCGCTGGTGGGTCGCCCGGGTGAACCACACAGCAGCGCCGCGATCCGCCGTTCGGTGGCTCGGGCGTGCGTCGCGCGGGAGTTCGCGATGCTGACCGATCGCACCAGCGGGGTGGTGACCTGGCTCCGGGCACTGGCCGCTCGAGCGTTCGCCGAGTGCGGCGGGGTCGGTGTGGTCGGCATGTGCTTCAGCGGCGGTTTCGCCCTGGCCACCGCGCTCGAACCGGCCGTCGTCGCGGCCGTGGTGAGCCAACCGGCGCTGCCCGCGCCGATCGGACGCCGCAGACGTGCCGCCCTCGGGCTCGCCCCGGACGACCAGCGCCGGATCCAGCAGCGCGCGCAGGATGACGGCTTGTGCGTGCTCGGGCTGCGGTTCACCCGCGACCGGCAGTCGCCCCCGGAGCGGTTCGAGACGCTGCGCCGGACACTGGGCACGGCGTTCGAGAGCATCGAGATCGACTCGTCACCCGGCAATCCCCACGGCATCCCGGAGAACGCGCACTCGGTGCTGACGGTCGACCTCGTCGACGAACCAGGCCACCCCACCCGGGATGCCCTGGACCGGGTCATGGCGCTCTTCGCGGAACGGCTCGGGCCGCGACCCGCGAGGAGCGCGGACGCATCCTGAGCCCCCGCCGCAGGAATCTGTCCAGGTAGCGATGAGTTCTGCCGGGGTGTGCGGTCCACCCAGGTGCACGTCAGGCTCCAGCGGAACAGGAGGCGAGCGGTGTCGGCTGACCAAGAGCAGATCCGAGCCCTGATCGAGGAGGTGGGCCGCGGCGGTGCGCGCCCGCGACCTGAACGGCGTCCTCGCGGATCACGCCGACGACATCGTGATGTTCGACGTGCCACCACCCCACGACGGCGTCCACGGCGTCGACGCCTACCGCGAGACGTGGCCGCCGTTCTTTGAGTGGCAGGCGCGAGAGGCGGATCGTTCGAGATCGTGTCGCTGGACATCACCGCCGGCGCCGACGTCGCCTTCGCCCACGCCCTGCTGCGTTGCGGAACACCGGAGGATTTGGCCCGCAACCCCGAGCAGCGACTCCGGCTCACCCTCGGACTGCGCAAGGAACAGGGTCGCTGGGTCATCGCCCACGAGCACCACTCCTTCCCGTACGAGGACGCTGCACCGGAAGCGGCGGCCGAGGAAGTGCGCCGGATTCACCAGCAGTGGTTCGACCGGACGGCGGCCAAGGACCTGGACGGGCTGATGGAGTACATCGCCGACGACGTGGTCTCCTACGAGCACGAAGAACGCCTGGAGCACGTCGGCGGGAGCGAGGTCCGCGAGGTCTGCCGGGCCGGCCTGGAAGCGTCGGTTGGACCGGTCGACTGGCAGGTGCCGGACCTGCACATCCTGGTCCGTGACGACCTCGCCGCCACGTGGGGCCTCAACCGGATGCGAGCCCAGCAGCCGGACGGCCGGACCATCGAGAGCTGGTCCCGGGGAACGCGGATCTTCCAGCGCAGGAACGGCAGGTGGACGATGGTCCACCAGCACGTCTCCTACCCCTGCGACCCGGCAACCGGCCAGGCCATCACCGACCTTCGCTGACCGCCTCGGGCAGCTCGTGGTGCTCCGCCCCGGCCCCGTCACCGCGAAAAGTGGGACACCACGCGTTGTCGAGGCAACCCCACTACCACCCGGGACAGCTTGCGGACCCGTCTGCCCATCGAAAGCCGATGAACCCGGCCTCGTGACCAGCTTTGTCCTTTGTAGACACAAAGGCGCCGCCGACCGAGCCGGCAGGCGGCACCGATCCGCTGGCGGACTCAGACGCGGAGCCCGCGCTTGCGGTGGAAGATCACGCGGTAGATGGCCAACAGGATCAGGGACCCGACCACCGCCCACACGAAGCTCATCAGGTTGAACCCGGTGACTCCCTCGCCACCGGCCAGCGCGGTGCTCACCCAGCCGCCGAGCAGGCCACCGGCGATGCCGATCAGGATGGTCAGGATGATCCCGCCCGGGTCCTTGCCCGGGAGGATGAACTTGGCGATCACGCCGGCGATGAGTCCGAACAAGATCCAGCTGAGAATGCCCATCGCGGGTCTCCTTACGCCGACTGCGTGGATACCGGATCGACTACCCGGTCCGGCACCGGACCATGCATCACCGCGACGTCACCGCGACACCACCCGCCGATGCGCAGGCGGGCCCGCGCCCGGGTACCCGAGGGACGCGCACGAAAGGAGACGGTCACATGAGGGTTTCCCGACTTCGCAGGCAGTCCAGGTGTCCGGTCTGCCGCCACCGCACGCCGCTGGGCACGCGGGGGTACTCGGTCAGGCTGGGGCCGTGGGAATGGACCTTGCGCTGGCGGCGCACCAGGCGGACGACCACCAGGCGGTTCCGTGCCCGCTGACCTCGCAGTACGACGCCGGGTCTCTCCTACCCGTCCCGAGGCAGAAGAGGGCCGAGGGGGCCGAGGTCCAGGTTCAGCTCCGCTTCGGTGAAGCCGAAGTGGTCCCGCAGCTCGGCCATCGCCTGCTCCAGCTCCATGAGGGCCAGGCCAAGGTCCTCGACCTGCTCCTCGGCGAGCGTGCCGCTCTCCACGCGGCGCAGCGCCTGGCGCTCCATGAGCTGGCGCACGAGTTCCACGATGGTCAGCACCAGGCGCACCAGGTCGCGGCGCACCGACTCGGCATCGGCGTCGACGCGGCGCGGCAGCCTGCCCGCGCGGCGCGGTTCGCCCGGCTCAGCCATCGGTGACCTCCCAGTCCCGGACATCGGGGTCCGACTCCTGGATCGAGGTGATGATCGCGCGCAGCGACACCTGCACCAGGTCCACGCCGGCCAGCGAGATCGTCACGTCGCCGGTCACCACGACGCCACCGGCCAGCAGCCGGTCCAGCAGGTCCACCAGGGCGATCTCGCGCACCTCGCCGACCGGGTCGAGCGCTCGCTGGGTCACCTCGGCGGTCACGGCGTTCCCTCCCGCTCCGGTTCCCGGACGACCGCGAACGAGTAGGGCGGCCACGGCCCGGTCAGCTCGATGCGCAGGCCCGTGCCGCGCTCGGCCGCGTCCCGCACCGCGGCGGTGAACTCCTCGGCCACCTGATCGGCGACGAGGTAGGCGGCGTTGAGCACCATTCGGCCCTCGTACCCGGCGAGCTGGCGGTTCTGCGGCGGGTGGGTGCGGGTGGCGTCGGCGAGCTCGGCCAGTTCGGCGTGCAGGTCCCCGGCCAGTTCCAGGGCGGCGTGTTCGGCGTTGACCCGGCTCTCCCGGCGTTCCCGCAGCTGGCGCAGGTAGGCGGAGCCCGGTCCCTCGGCCGCTGCGGAATCGTGTCCCCCACCGGACCGCAGCGCGGGATCGTCCAGGTCCGCGAAGATCTTCACGCCCCACTCCGCGCGACCGGAGATCCGGTCGAGCACCTCGGTGAATGCCTCGGCCCGTTCGGTCAGCGCGGCGCGCACCCCGTCGTCGTCGAAGTAGACCGCCGCCAGCCCCAGCGGCGCCACGGGCACGATGGCCGCTGCCGCGGCGACGACGCGGTTGTGCGCCCGTGCGGTGCGCTCCAGCCACGCCAGGTCCTCCAGGTTCTCCCGGAGACCCTGTTCGCCGAACTCCGCAGCGTCGACAGAACCGGCGAGCGCCGCGAGGTCTCCGCAGCGCACGAGCCGGACCGGAGCCCCGGCGATGCCCTCGACGTCCAGCTGCGGATCGTGGGCCGGGTTGCGCACGACCCCGTAGACGTAGGTCACCGACTCACTCACGGTCCCGCTCCTCGATGTCCTCGTCCGCGTCCTCGCCCGGCCCGACGGCCTCCGGCGATCCGCTGGCCTCCAGTTCCCGCACGCGGGCGCGCAGGCGCCGGTTCTCCTCGGCGAGGCGCCCGCGGCGACCCGACGACAGCGACGGGTCGTGCTCCCACCAGTCGATGCCCATCTCGCGCGCCCGGTCCACGGAGGCCACCACGAGGCGCAACTTGATGGTGAGCAGCTCGATGTCGAGCAGGTTGATCTGGATGTCGCCGGCGATGACGATGCCCTTGTCCAGCACCCGTTCCAGGATGTCCGCGAGGTTCGCGGACTCCTGTCTGGCGGGTGCCGCCTGCTGCTGCCCGTACCAGGCAGGTGCCCGCGCCCGTCCGCCGTATGCGTGCCCTTGATCGGTCATCCCTCGTCGCTCCGGCCTCGTCCTCGCGCGTAGCGGTCGATCCTCCGGTACGACAGCAGGTCCCCGTCCTCGTCCAGCTGCACCTCGTACACGGCCAGGATGTCCATGGTGTCGGGGACGCGATGCGTTTCGACGACCTCGACGTGCACCAGCCACCCCTCGTCGGACCGCTGCAGGGAGGTGACCCCCTCGGCGTCCTTGCCGGTCATCTCCGCCACGTGCCGCACCGCCATGCGGGCGGCCTGCGGCGCCTTCAGCGCGGGTGGTGCGCTGCGGGGCCGGTCGTCATCCTCGGCGGGTCGCCGCGGACGCGCATGGGCCTCGTCCCCGTCGGGCTCCCGCGCCCGGGGGCGCCTCGGACGTTCCGCCGGCGCACCGCGGCGGTCGTCGTCCCGCGCTGTGGCCACTGGTCACATCTCCTCGGTCGGCCGCTGTTGCGCCTCGTAGATGCGTCCGAGCAGCTGCCGCTGGAGCTCGTCGCGCTGCTCGTCGGTGAGTTCCCCGGCGGCGTGCGCGTCGTCGACCTCCGCCAGCTGCTGCCGGATCACGGCCGGGTTGTAGTACTCCTGCTCGGCCTGCTGCTTCAGCTGCCTGGCCACCCAGACCGCGCCACGCACCGGCGCCATCGGGAGGGTGAGCAGTCCGGTGATGAGCCCCATGTCAGCCCTCCGGCACGAAGTCGTAGGGCGCCAGCGGCCCCACCTGGCGCAGCTGGATGCGTCCGCGCCAGTGCTCGGCGAGTTCGTCCACGACGTGCTCGAACTGGTCCTGCCGCTCGCGTTCGACCAGGCAGGCCACGTCGAGTGCCTCCTCCTCACCGACCACCTCGTGCGGGGCGGTGGCGACGACGGCCGACGACACGGCGTCGGCCAGGTGCGCCGCGTCGGCCTGCCGCTTCGCCGCCACGGCTGCGCTCACCACTTCGCCCAGCCGCAAACGTTCGTCGTACCCGGCGTCCTCCGGCAGGTTCCGCAGCCGCTCGCGCAGCGCCCCCACCTCGGGTTCCTCGGTGACGATCTCGCGCAGGTGCGCCGAATCGACGTAGCGGCCCCGCAGCACGAACTGCACCGTGCCCTCGAGCTCGTCGAGCGTGGACTCGAAGAACTCCCGGTTGGGCGCCAGCAGTTCGCCGGTTACCGCGTCCTCGCCGGCCACCACCCCGCCGAAACGCATCGGCAGCACGGTGGTGTGCTCCGCGACGGTGTCGAGGACCCGCTCGTGGGCGAACAGGTCGTCCGGTGTGCCCAGCGGCCGGGTCAGGTGGATGTCGCTGACCAACGCGGCCAGCCCCTCGTGCGACACCAGGCGGACCGCCGCGTCCTCGTCGCCGACCGCTCCGAGGTCGCCCGGCAGTTCCCCGGGCTCCCGGATGACGCCGTACACGTAGACCCCGCGGTCACCCACGGGCGCTTCCGCCAGCACCTCTTCGCCGCGTTCCGCATGCGTGGTCATCGGTCGTCACGTCCCCGGCCGCCCGGTTCGCGCCGGCGGGCGGGTTGGCGCTCCCGGTCGCTGTCCCGGAACTCGTCGTACTTGTCCTTGGCCGCGTCGATCACGCCCTTGGTCTTGCTCTCGACGCCGCCCTGCTGCATGCCCTCCATCAGCTCGGGCAGGTCCTTGCCGCCCTTGGCCTCCAGGTCCAGCCGGTTGGTCGCCTCGGCGAACCGCAGGTAGGTGTCCACACCGGCCACCACGACGCGGGCGTCGACGGTGACCACCTCGATGCCGACCAGGGAGACCCGGACGAACGCGTCGATCACCAGGCCCTTGTCCAGGATCTGCCCCACCACGTCAGCGAGGGTGCTGGCCGACGCCCGCTGTACCTGCGAGCCGCCGCCCTGGGTGCTCGCGACAGTCATCTGTCACCTCCTGCGCCGGACCGCACCCGTTCGCGCCGACGGGTGTCGCGCTCGCCGGACTCCTCCTCGTCCGGCTCGTAGTCCTCGCCTCCGCCGTAGTCCTCGTACTCGTCCTCGTAGCCGCGCTCGTCCTCGTCTCGCTCCTCGGAGCCGTACTCCTCACCCTGTTCCTCGGTGGCGTACTCCTCCTCGTCGCGCAGGGCGTCCTCGTGGCTGCGGACGACCTCGGCGTCGCGGATCTCGCCGCGCCAGCCCTCGATCTTGTCCTGCTCGAGGATCGTGCGGGTCATCATGTGTCGCTTGATGTGCCGCAGGTCCGAGCGGACGCGGCGGCCCTGGGCCCGCCAGAGGTTCCCGGTCTTTTCGAAGAAGCCCTTCGGGCGGTACTCGATGACCAGCAGAACGCGCGTCATGTTCGGCGCCAGCTCGTGGAAGGTGACGCTGCCGTCCACGGTTCCCTTGGCGGCCTTGGAGGTCCACACGATCCGCTCGTCGGGAACCTGCTCGACGATGGTGGCCTCCCAGTCCCGGTGGGACAGGAAGATCTGCGCCTTCCAGAGGAGCTTCTCATCGCTCTCCTGCTCCACGCTGTTGACCTTCCTGGTCCAGCTGGGGAACTCCTCGAACTGCGTCCACTGGTCGTAGACGACGCGGAGCGGCAGCCCGACGTCGATGTGCTCGACGATGTTGACCACGTTGGCGCGCTTCTTGCCGCCGCCGGCCTTCCCGCCACCGAGCAACCCGGCCGCCTTGTCCTTGACCTTGTTGAGCCCGCCGCCGACCGCTGACTTGAGCACGGCTCCTCCGATCCCGCCCCCGCCGGTCACCGCCGACAGGAGGCCCTTCCCGCCGTTTCCGGCAGATTCGGTCAATCGCTCCGCGACGCCCTCCAACCGATTGGTGAGCGAACCGGCCGCCCGATCGGCGAGCGCGGTCGCCACGTTGAACACGCCCTTCTTGAGCTCGTCCATCGGGAGCTCGTTCAGCAGCGTCCCGACGCCGGGGGAACGCTCGCCCTGCTCAGCCATCTCCGCCACCCCCGCTCGATTCGGGTGCCCTGGCGGGGTGCCGCGGCCTGGGCCGCTGCTCCCGCGCTTGCTCGGTCCGGCCGCCGGAGGCGCGCGACGTCGCCTTCCCGGCCGTGGACCTGGCCCGCGCCGCGCCACCGCGGGCGCGTTCCTCGCCGCGGCCTTCGTCCGATCGTGTACCCCGTTCTTCGCCGCGCTCCTCGGCGGGTTCCTCACTGCGGGAGTGCGGGATACGCAGGCTGGCGGCCCGTCTGTTCAGCCCCTCGCCCAGTTCGTCGATCTTGGTGGTGGCCGCGGACATGACGGCGGTGCGGGCTGCCTCCACGAGGTGCTTGCGCACGTCCCCGGTCAGCTTGCTGAGTTCCGGGGAGGCTTCGACGAGCTTGCTGCCCTGCGCCAGAAGTCCCCCGGGACCGGTCCTGAAGCGCCGCCCGGCCAGCATGCCGCCGAGCGCGATCGCCAGCTTCATCTTGCGGGTGCGCCCGAGGGCGTAGCCGATCGCCACGGCCATGGCGATCTGAGGTCCTCTTGCCATATCGACCTCCCGTGCGGAGTAATTCGGGCGTACCCCCGCCCGCGGCGGCCGACACCTCGTGACCTCTTCCGCCCCGGGCACCCGCTGTTCCGACGCGGCCTCACTGCCGGTCGGGGTCGGCGAAGGGGCTCACCTCCTGATGGGGCCACCGCGCTCCGCGGCGCACGAACGGACACTCCCGCTCTCCCCCCACGACCCAGTATGCGCGCCTGGACGCCCGGGGACGCACGGCCGAAAGTCACGGAGAAGCCTGTGCCGATGGGGGAAGAAAACCACTGACCGCGGCCCCGCCGGAGGACTACCGTGGCCCCATCGGCACAGCCCACTCGACAGGCACGAGGATGAGCACCGGACGAGATCCCCGCCCCGCAGACGCCCCGCTGGTGATCCGCGCGGAGATCCGCCTCACCGGGTTGCCCCGGGGTCTGACCAGGACCTGCCTGCGCGCCCTCGCGACGCTCACGCCGCTACTGCGCACCGCGCTGGAACGAGCCGCCGATGACCGGGCACCGGCGGCACGGCTGCAGGTGGAGTCCGAACGGGTCGACGTGCCCCGGCGGGACCCGCGCCGCCGCCCCCGGACCTAGCGACAGCGGCCACTCCGGGACCACCACAGTGGACGAATCTGCGGACTCCACTGTGGCCAGTGCTGTTTCCCTTGGTGGACCGGCCGGTCGGGGGTGGTGCGACCGGCCGGTTCCGCCGTCACGCCACTCCGGGGCTGCGGCGCAGCGCGCGGAGCCGGGTCACGCGGACCGTGCGGCTCCGCTCGATCGCCAGGGAGGTGACCACGACGCCGATCGCCGCCCACAGCAGCAGCGCGGCGATCGCACCACTGCCCGGGGCGGTCCCGGCGATGACCGCGTGCAGCGCGTCCTGGGCAGGTCCGACCGGCAGCACCGACTGCACCCGGCCCAACACCGCGGGCACCGCCGCGATGAAGCCGTTGGCCAGCACCACCAGTCCCACCAGCATGGCCGCGAACCGGCCGGTGCCGCCGAAGGCCGCCGCCAGCGCCTGGTTGACCGCGGTGAACGCCACCGCCGCGAGCACCAGCAGGCCCGTCGCGCCGAGCCACCGCCCAGGCGACAGATCCTGCGCGATCCCGACGACCGCGGCCACCAGGACGCCCTGCGCGATTGCGATCCCGGCGGGCAGGCGCAGCTGCTGCCACGCCAACCGGAACGACGAGCGGGTCGACTCCAGCGCCCGCTTCGGGCGGGCGCGCAGCACCAGGAACGCAACCACCGCACCGACCCACAGCGCCAGCACCGCGAACAGCGACGGGCCCGAGAAGCCGAACCCGAGCGCCGTGCCCCCGGCGGTGGTGACCGGGTCGGCAACCGCCTGAGCGAGCTTCTGCCGGTCGCCGTCCGGGTAGCTGGGCAGCTGCCGCACCGCCTGGTCCAGGCCCGAGGACAGCCGGCCCGTGCCGTCGTCGAGCTGCCGGGCGCCGTCGGCGACGCCGCGCACCCCGGCGGCGAGCTGGTCGGCTCCCTCGGCCAGCCGGGTGGCTCCGCCCCTGGTCTGCGACAGGCCGTCCGCCAGCCGCGTCGCACCGTCGTCGAGCTGGGCGGCGCCGGTGGCGAGCTGGTCGATGCCCGCGGCGAGCGCGGGTAGCCCGCCGCTGGATTCCTGGGTGCGTCCGGCCAGCGCGTCAAGGCCGGTGGAGACGCCGGTGCTGGCCTGCTGCAGCTGACCGGCCCCGTCGCTGAGCGCCTGCGCGGTGGCGGCCTGGATGGCGAGCTTGGTGCACATCGGCACCACACCGGGCGGGCACTGCCCGGACATCTCGGCGAGCTCGGCCGCCAGCTGCTTCAGGCCGCCGTTGAGCTGCCGCACGCCCTGCGCCTCCTGTGCGGAGACATCGGCCAACATCGAGGTCTGCTGGGGCAGCTGGGCGGTCTGCTCGCGCATCCGGGACAGGCCGTCGGACAACCGACGCGTGCCCTGCGCCAGCTGCGCGGCGCCACCGTCGAGCGCGCCGAGCCCGTCCGAGAGCGTCCGCGCCCCGGCCGCCAGCTGGTCGGCACCGGCGGAGAGCTGGTCGGTGCCGCCCGCGAGCTGCCGGGCGCCGTCAGCCAGGGACGTGGCGCCCTGCGACGCCTCCCCGAGGCGGTCGCCCAGCGTGTTGAACCCGACGTAGACGTTGTCCAGGTAGGTGGTGGTGAGCTGCTGGCCGAGCAGGTTCGCCGCCGTGGCGGTCACCACCCGGCTGATCGCCTCGTCCGCGAGGTGGCTGCGGTCGCCGGTGGTGACGTCGATCGTCGCCCGCGTGGCCTGCGCCGGGTCGCGGGAGAACGAGGTGGCCGCGGCCGAGAAGGTCTCCGGGATCGTGACCACGGCCGCGTAGGTGCCGTCCGCGAGACCTTCGGCCGCGGTCTGCTCGGTCGCGAACTCCCAGGTGTAGTTGCTCTCGATCTCGCCGCCGACCAGTTTCGCCGACAGCTGTCGGCCCAGCGGAACGAGCTGCCCGTTGACCTCGACGGGCTTGTCCTTGTTCACGACGGCGGCGCGGACGTCCTTCATCCGGTCCTCGGGGTCGCCCAACGACCAGATCAGCAGGCCCGCGATGGCCAGCGGCACGAGTAGCAGGCCGAGCAGGCGCAGCACGGGGAGCCGGGACCGGCCGTGCACCGATGTCTTCACGGGGATCGCCTCTGCTTTCCGGGTCGTTTCGGCGTTCACGACAGCCTCTGACCGACCGCGCCGGACAGGACGCGGGCTGGCGCGACTGCGTCGTCGCGCAGGTCGGTGGTGGTGGCGGCTTCTGCTGCGGGGAGGATGTCGCGCAGGTCCGCCAGGCCGGTGGTGCCCGCGATCGCGGTGCACCCGGCACCGGCGAGCAGGTCGCGGATCTCACGGCGCGCGCCGGGGTCGGAAACCCGGTCGGTGCGGTCGAGGACGAGCACGGCGGGGCGCTCGCCGAGCGCCCGCCGCACGGGCTCGACACCGCCGTCGCCCGCGTCGACGTAGGCCACCCGGGAGCGCACGGCCGCGGCCCGGGCGGGCAGGGCGTGGCCGAGGACCTTCAGCTTGCCGCGGTCCGGCTGCAACCGGCCGGACAACGTCAGCAGCAGCGCGCTGACCGCGGTCTCGTCCGCGCCGCGCACGACGTGCACGCCCTGCCGTGGCAGCAGGAACCCGACGTCGCGGTAGACCGGGCGACCGGTGTCCGGGTCGGCCAACCACAGTCCCTCGCAGGCGACCGCCTCGTCGGAGCCCGGCCGCGGCCAGTCCGCCAGCGCCAGCTCCTCGCGCAGGCTCTCGCCCTCGATGTCGAACGACGGCAGCGCGCGGTCGAGTTTGCGCGGCATCCACCACGCCCTCTCGCCCAGCAGCACCAGCACCGCCGGCACCAGGGTCATGCGCACCACGAACGCGTCGACGAACACGCCGACCGCCAGGCCGAACGCGATCGGTTTGAGGTTCGCGTCGCCTTCCGGGACAAACGCGACGAACACCGCGAACATGATCACCGCGGCGGCGGTGACAACCCGTGCCGAGGAGACGAACCCGGTGGTGACCGCGGCCCGCGCGTCGCGGGTGTGCACGTACTCCTCGCGCATCCGGGAGACCAGGAACACCTCGTAGTCCATGGCGAGTCCGAACAGGACCCCCATCAGCACGATCGGCATGAAGCTGATCACCGGCCCGGTGCGTTCCACGTTGAGCGCGTCGGCCAGCCAGCCGTCCTGGAACACCAGGGTCACCAGGCCCAGCGAGGCGCCGATGCTCAGCAGGTAGCCCAGGGTTGCCTTGACCGGCACCGCGACGGACCGGAACACCATGGTCAGCAACAACAGCGACAGGCCGACGACGACCACGCCGAACGGCAGCAGCGCCGCGCCCAGCTTGTCGGAGACGTCGATGCCGACGGCGGTGAAGCCGGTGACGGAGATGTCGATGCCGTAGGTGTCGTGGAAGTGCCCGTGCAGCGCGCGGATCTCGGCCACGAGCTGTTTGGTTTCCGCGGAGTCGGGTGCGCCTTCGGGGATCACCTGCACGATCCCGGTGTCGGCGGTGGGGTTCGGCGTGGCCAGCGGTACCTCGGCCACCCCGGGCAGCCGCTCGATCTCGCGCTTGAGGTCGTCCATCAGGCCCAGCGGGTCGGTGCTGGTGACGATGGTGGCGGTGACGATCAGCGGGCCGTTGAAACCGGGCGAGAAATGCTCGCTGACCAGGTCGTAGGTGACGCGCGCCGGGTCGTCCTCAGGCAGCGCCCCGGCGTCGGGCAGCGCGAGCCGCAACCCGGCCGCCGGGACGGTGGCGAGGCCGAGCACGGCGACCACGGCGAGCACGGTGACGGCGGGGAAGCGGGTCACCGCGCGCACCCAGCCGGTGAAGAACCGGGTGCCGACCGGTTCGCGGCGCGACCGCCTGGCGCGCTGCCGCGGTTGCAGCCGGTTCCCGGCGAAGCCCAGCAGGGCGGGCACCAGAGTGATCGAGACCAGCACGGCGATGCCGACCGCCACCGCGGCGGCCACGCCCATCGTGGTCAGAAACGGGATTCCGGCGACGCCGAGCCCGACCAGCGCGATGATCACGGTCAGCCCGGCGAAGATGACCGCCGAGCCCGCGGTGGCCACCGCCCGCGCCGCGGCCTCACGCGGCGGCGAGCCCGCGGCGAGCTCCTGCTGGTGGCGCGAAACGATGAACAGCGCGTAGTCGATCCCGACGGCCAGGCCGAGCATGAGGGCCAGCAGCGGCGTCGTCGCGGTGATCGGGCCGAGCGCGGTCGCGACGAAGATCAGTGCCATCGAGATGCCCACCCCGATGAGGGCGTTGACCAGCGGCATCCCGGCCGCCAGGAACGAGCCGAGGGTGATCACCAGGACCACCACCGCGATCACCAGCCCCAGCGCTTCCACGATGCTCAGGCCGGGGAAGTTCTGCGCGAACAGCGGGCCGCCGTGGCTGACCTGCGAGCCCGCGGGCAACCGCTGCTGCAGTCCGTGCGCGATCGCGGCGATGCGGTCCTTGGTGGCCTGGTCGATCGCGGTGGCGACGCCGTCGAGCTGGATCGTGATCAGACCGGCCCGGCCGTCGTCGCTGATCTGGCCACCGATGTCGGTCGCGTAGGGAGAAACGGTCTGCGCGACCTGCTCGATGCCGTCGAGTTCGCCGACGGCGCGCTCGACCTCGCGCCGCACGCCGGGATCGCGCACGCCACCCGGGACGACCACGACGAGCTGCGCGGACGCGCCGCTGGTCTGGGGGAAGGTCACCGACAGCCGGTCGAGCGCCTCCTGCGCCTCGGTGCCGGGGATGGTGACCGTGTTGTCCATGCCCTTGTTCAGCAGACCGGCGGCGCCACCGCCGACGGCCAGCACCAGCAGCCAGAGGGCGAGGACGGTCTTGCGGGCCGCGAAGGCTCTGCGGCCGAGTGAGTGGAGGAACGAGGACACGCCAGACTCCCGTCGCCAGCAGGTCGATGTCTCTGCCACGGACGACACGACCCGATACAGGACTGTATCCGATACGACACCGTATCCGATACAAGAGCGTATCGGGAATATGATGGCCGGGTGCCCACCGGGTACGGTGCGACGCCGGACCCGCCGGGCCCAGAGAGGACAGAGCGTGAGCAAGAGCAGAGCGGCTGCCGAGGCACCCAGCGGCGGCGGGCGGGAGACGGCGCGCCGGGCCAGGACCCGGGAACGGCTGCTGGACGCCGCCTACCGTCAGTTCTGCCAGCACGGCATCAACGGCGCATCGATCGAGGCGATCACCGACGACGCCGGGTTCACCCGCGGGGCCTTCTACTCCAACTTCGACAGCAAGGAGGAGCTGTTCCTGGCGCTCATCGAGCGGGAGAACCGCACCCGGCTGGAGACACTGCGCGAGCGGTTCGGCGAGGCGATCGCGCCGCTCGCGCGCGTCGAGGGCAAACCCGGCCCGGATGTCCTCGAGGAGGTGCTCGCCGACATCATCGCCTCCCAGCCGATGGACCAGCAGTGGTGCCTGCTGCACAGCGAATTCCTCCTGCTGGCGATGCGCAACCCCCAGGTGGCCCCGCGCTTCCTGGAGAGCGCCCGCGCCTTCCACCAGCAGCTCGCCGACCTGCTCGACACCGCGCTCGAATCGGTCGGGCTGCGCTTCGTGGTCGACACGGTCGACCTGACACAGATGGTGGTCAACCAGGCGGAAGCCGCGATCCAGGAGGCGATTCTCTCCGGCGCGGAGGACACCGACCGCGCCGCCCGGGACAGCATCATGCGCATCCTGCCGCCCCTGCTGCACAGCCTCACCGAACTCCGCGACCCGCCCACCGGCCCCTGACAGGAGTCCACACAGGACCGGCCGCACTCTCCCAACTCGCGTGGGTGAGCCCCGGGGGCCCGCGGAGACCGGCATTTCGGAACCTGGCGCCCACCGGCCTCCGCGGGACTTCCTCCCGCCGACCGGAGGGGGAGCCACCCGGCAGGAGGAGAACGCGGGCTCGCTCGCGTCGAGCCGCCCGAACGACAGCATCGCCGACTTTCCGCGCCGCCACCAGAAGCACACGGGCACGGCATCGCGCACTTCGGGGCAGCATCGGCACGCCACCGGGTGGCCGTGGCCCACGGCGCGGTCGGGATCGCAGATCCACCCGCTCGAGCGCACGCACCACGGCGGTGATCCCCCCGCCGCGAACCCCACCCAACTCACCGCAGGACGATTCCAGAGCACCGGAAACACACTGCTCATGAACAATCTTTATTAAACGCGAATGGCCGATCTCCCCTTTCACCCGAAAGAAGGGGCGCGGTTCGTGACGCACCCGCATAGACTCGGCAGCGTGCACCTGGTCCGCCCAAAGCATTGTGACCACGGTGTTTCACCCACGAACCGCGCCACGGGAACGGCGCGGAAAGTTCGATTAGCGGACTGCGAAACTGTTTCGCTGTCGGTTGAGTGGTGCTTCAGACCCCGCCGAGAAAGGAGAACAAGGGTATCCGCGGCGCACCCGAACCGTCTTTGGCGACAACACCGGCTCGCCATCGTCCGCTCAGCACGCAGGAGGAGCGATACTCTGTGTCGACTCGTGAAGTTGACGTGGAAGCCGAGGGCCCGGAACGGGAGGAAGCGAAAATCGACACCGGTGTGATCAGCACCTGTGAGAACAGGTGCGAGGTCGACATCACCATCGAGAAGACCGCCGTGTCCCAGGGCCATGACATCAGCTTCAGCGGCGATGGCACCTGGGACGGCAGGACCCTCAAACCCGGCGGCATCGTGACCATGACCATCACCGGCACCACGGACAGCACCGAAAGCGCCTTCGGCACGGTGAAGGTGAACGTGCAGGACACCAACAACACGCTGGCGACGCTGCACTGGCAATCCGACCGGGGGAGGAACCCGAACAACTGGACGCAGAGCAAGTTCGATGCCGAGGCCAAGGGCGATGTCGTGGTCAGCATGGCGAACTACGACAACGACGTCATCATCCCGAGCCTGAAGGACACGTCATACGGCGACACCTCGTCGATCGAACCACGGTACGAACTGTGGGCCTTCTACCGGTGGGCCCTCCACTCCAAGGCGCAGCCAGGCCCGCCGCCCCCGCCGCCGGAGCCGCAGGAGAAGCTCGAAACGCCGAAGCACACGTTCCAGGGGGACTTCGAGGAGGGCTGGGGCGAGCACAAGCGCCAGGTCTATTCGCACCGGGTCACCCTGAAAGCGGGCCAGAACGCCATCAGGACCTGGCAGTTCCGGTTCTTCCTGGCAGACGGCCTCCAGCTGCACAAGTCCTGGCTGGGCAAGGCGGAAACGCTGACGACGAACCAGGGCCGACTCGTCATCGTCCAGGGCACGGGCTACCTGGAGCCGGGCAAGGAACTGCCCATCGACCTCGAGATCGCGGCCAGGACCAAGAACGAGGAGGGCAAGAACCTCAAGGACCTCAACGGATTCCGGGTCGACTGACCCGAACCCGCGCCGCTCGGCCCACTCCGCGGCCGGGCCGCGCGGTCCCGCATCGAGCAGCGCCTCCCCCGCCCCCACCTTCGGAACCCGGCCGGACAACGCCTTCCGCATCGCTCGCCGCCCCCCTCTCCCCACGCGTGACGGACACCACGAAATATGCCCGTACCGGCTGATGTGCCGGTCTCGTACGAGCGAAACCCATGATCAGTTGCGCGTCGGTGGCACGCGATCAAGGCTGGTCGGATACGTTGATCGGCAGCCCGCTTCCGCCGGATAGCGGCTCCCCCACGAGAGAATACCTCGATATCATCCAAATCTCGATCTTTCCAAGCAGAAGGTGGAGCGCCGACCATGAGACGTTGGGAAGCAGACCCTTCCGCCTCGTTCTCACGACGGTTGGGCAAGTCGGCAGCCGAGCTCGACAAGACGGGCGGACGCACGGGCTGCCCCGACATCTGGGAACTCGACAACGGTGACATCGCGGTGATCGGGCGCGATCTCACCGAATCCTACGCTCCGCGGCTGCCTGACGGTGTGACGATCGCTCCGGACGAACGACTCGTCGTCATTCCGCACGTCATGATCGTCGCTGCCAAGGAAGACATCCCGGATGCTTGAGACGTGGTCGAACGGTTCGGGGGTGCCGCTCGGACTCGGCGACTACCAGGCTGACTACGAGGCCAGGTTCGCGGGTTCAGCCGGTCACGACTCATGGAAGCTGGAACGTCGACAGCACTTCCGCGAGCCGGGGAATCCCAGCTGGGAAGCGTTCGCCCGGCACGACTGGCCGG
>NZ_BMMT01000007.1 GCF_014646075.1 Saccharopolyspora thermophila | reverse complement strand
CACAGAACCACAGCTCCTCAAAAATCCGGGACTGCTCCAGGGAGAAAATCGCCGGATCCGTGTAGTACTGGCCCGGCAGCGTCGTCAGCAGGCTCTCCGTCGGACCGGTCGTCGTCATAGCAACCTCATTCTCGTGGTGGGACAGCTCCTCGACTCGTTCGGGAGCTTGGACTGACATGGGCGTACACCGACGCGACCACGCCGGTGACCGACCATGCTCAGCTGGTCGTTCCATGGGACGCCTGGCGGTGATCCGCCAAGACGTTCACGCAGGCGGCATCAGGGGCGTGCCGGATCGCAGCCGCTCACCCCGGTCAACGCGTGTTGTGCATGTGCATCAACGGGGCACTCCATCACTGCAGTGTTCTTCCATCGGGTCGATCAGCGCGTTCGGGTCGCGCCGAACCCAAAAGCATGCGGAGGTCATCAGCGTTGTTCTTCCGGTCCGCCCGACTGTGCGACCTCAGTGGCCTCGGGCGAGCCACTCGTCCAGGTGCGGGGACTCCGCGCCGATCGTCGTGCTGGCGCCGTGCCCGGTGTGCACGATCGTGGCCGGGTCGAGCGCGAGCAGCCGACTGGTGATCGAGCGGATGATGGTCGGGAAGTCGGAGCAGGACCGGCCGGTGGCACCGGGCCCGCCCGCGAAGAGGGTGTCTCCGGAGAACAACCAGCCGTGGTCGGCGGCGTGCAGGCAGACGCTGCCCCAGGTGTGCCCGGGGGTGTGCAGCACCTCCAGCTCGATCCCGGCGATGGTGAGCACCTCCCCGTCGGACAATGTCCAGTCGGGTGGCCGGTCCGGGTTGACCTGCTTCCACAGGTCGACATCCTCGGTGTGCAGCAGCACCGGGGCGCCGACCACGTCCGCCAGCGGCACCGCGGCGTTGATGTGGTCGTTGTGGCCGTGGGTGCACACGATGGCCCGCACGGCGCGGCGGCCGATCGCCTCCAGGATCAGCTCGTGGTCGTGCGCCGGGTCGACCACGAACACCTCGCGGTCGTCGCCGATCAACCAGACGTTGTTGTCGACCTCGAACGTGTCGCCGTCGAGGGTGAACACCCCCGAGGTCACCACCTGCTCCACCCGGGCGCCCATCAGAGCACCACCACCGGACGCAGCACCTCGCCGCGGTGCATGCGGCCGGAAGCCGTCACAACCTCGGGGGAGCAGTCGCCGTACCGCGAGTGGCCCTGCGACTCGGCAGGCGCACCACCGTTGCGTGGCACCATGCCGCGAACTTCCCAACGCACGGGCAGATCCTCCGTGAGCCAGACCTGACAAGAACATCTGTGTTGCGGAGCATGCACACAGTTTCTTGATGCGAAACCCACGATGAGGGCAGTGACCGCCACTGTCAAGCAGGAAGCCGTGGCTGGACGTCGTGTCCTTCTATGCGCAACAGTCCGGATCCCGTCCTCATCGCGGCGCCGTCTTGATGAAGCCGTCCGAGACCGACACCGCGGTCAACCGGAACCACCGCAGAGCCGGATTCCCGGTCGCTGCCTCGCAGACCGGGCTTCCGAGCGGGCTGCGCTCATCGATCTTCCTGGATTCTTGACAGCGGGCCCCCCGCACGGCATGGTCTAGCAACACTTCGGAATGAGTGCGTTTGTCGCACCCTGGCAGGGATTTCACCCGCTGCTCACCGTCGAGATGCCACGAACGTCCAGTTCCGTCCGTCTCGTCCGTGGCTGGCACGCGGGTACCCGAAACCGTCCTCTTTGACGAAACGAGAGGAGGCGGCGTCTCCTGGACGCCGATCCGCATGGCTCCGCACAATCCCACCACTGCACCCGACCCCGCTCCCGAAGCCGACAAACCACCCCGCGTCGACCGCGTCGTTTTCGGCATCGCCGCCGCCCTGGCCCTGGCCTTCGTCGGTTGGGGCGTGTTGCGCACCGACTCGCTGAGCACGTTCTCCTCGACGCTGCTTGACTGGCTGATCGTCAACGGGGGCTGGATCTTCGTGCTCGTCGCGAGCGGCCTCGTGGTTTTCGCCCTGTGGCTGGCCGCCAGCCGGTACGGACGGATCCCGCTCGGCGCCGACGGTGAACCTCCCGAGTTCAAGACCGTGTCCTGGGTGGCCATGATGTTCAGCGCCGGCATGGGCATCGGGCTGATGTTCTACGGCGTCAGCGAACCGCTCGCGCACTTCACCGAGCCGCCGCCCGGGACCGTCCCGCCGGGCAGCGATGCGGCGGTCGAGACCGCGATGGCCACCTCGTTGTTCCACTGGACCCTGCACCCGTGGGCGATCTACGCCGTTGTGGGACTGACCATCGCCTACAGCAGCTTCCGACGCGGGCGCTGTCAACTGATCAGCTCCGTGTTCGCTCCCCTGCTCGGCCGGCGCACCGCCAGTGGACCGCTGGGCAAGCTGATCGACGTCCTGGCCATCTTCGCAACGCTGTTCGGATCGGCCGCATCGCTCGGACTCGGCACCCTGCAGATCGGCAGCGGACTCAAGGCTGCCGGTTGGTTGTCGGACTCGCCTGGCGTTGGCCTGCTGGTCGCGGTGATCGCGTTGCTGACCGTCGCTTTCATCGCGTCGGCGGTATCGGGCGTGGCCAAGGGAATCCAGTGGCTGTCCAACATCAACATGGTGCTCGCCGCGGTCCTCGCCGTGTTCCTGTTCGTCGTGGGGCCGACCGTGTTCATCCTCGACCTGGTGCCTGCGGCGATCGGGGACTACTTCCGCGAGATGGCCGAGATGATGTCGCGCACCGGCGCCACCGGCGGCACGGCCATGCAGGAGTGGCTGTCCTCGTGGACGATCTTCTACTGGGCGTGGTGGATCTCCTGGACTCCGTTCGTGGGCATGTTCATCGCGCGGATCAGCCGAGGCCGCACCATCCGCCAGTTCGTGTGCGGAGCCATTCTCGTCCCCTCCGCGGTCAGCGTGGTCTGGTTCGCCATCTTCGGCGGCACCGCGATCGACGTGCAGCGCCACGGCACCGACCTGACCTCCGTCGGTGCAACGGAAGCCCAGCTCTTCGAGGTGCTGGCGCACTTCCCGTGGGCAACGGCCACCAGCGTGCTGGTCATGATCCTCGTGGCCATCTTCTTCGTGTCCGGCGCCGATGCCGCGTCCGTGGTGATGGGCACGCTGTCGCAGCGCGGGTCGATCCATCCGCGCAGCTCTGTCGTCATCTTCTGGGGTGCGGCCACCGGAGCGGTCGCGGCCGTCATGTTGCTGATCGGCGGGGGCAGCGACAACGCGCTCACCGGTTTGCGGGATCTGACGATCATCGTGGCTGCGCCCTTCACCGTGGTCATGGTCCTGCTGTGCGCAGCGCTGACGAAGGACCTGCGCAGCGATCCCATGATCCTGCGCGCCGAGAAGGGCGCCGAGATCATGGAGGCGGCGGTGCGGACGGGAGACAGCCGCTACGACGGCGATTTCCAGCTCGAGGTGCGCGGCACCAACACGAGCGCTCCAGGCCCCGAGCGGACGGGCGGGGACCGGGACGACTCGCACCGTGCGATCCCGATCGACGTGCACGATCCCGAACCCGGCAACGGCCACCGCACCACGGTTGAGGCAGCCAGAACGTCGATACCCACCGATTCGCACTGAACCTCCCGGACGGCAACCCCGTGCGTCGGCGGGGTTGCCTTCTGGGAACAGGGGCCACGACCGTTGCCCACCGGTCGTGGCCCTGCCGAAGAACCGTTCCACCCGAGCGTGACGAGGCGAGATCCGGTGCCTCGTCACGCTCGTCTCACATCACCTCGCGCTCGTGAACTCCTCCGGAGCCGGAGCACGGGTCCCGGCCGCTGCCGCGGACCGGCGGAGGATCTCGGCTTTGATGAGCAACTCGCGATGCTCGGCAGCCGCGTGCGAACTCCACGTGATTCCGCTGCCGGTCCCGTACTCGACCTGGCCGGCCTGCCGGTCGACAACGGCGGTGCGGATCGCAACGTTGAAGCGTCCCCTGACCGGGGCGGACGGCGGCGCGAACCAACCGATTGCGCCGCAGTACACGCCGCGTGGGCCATCCTCGAGTTCACGGATAAGCCGCATGGTGCTCGCCTTCGGCGCGCCGGTGATCGAACCGCAGGGATACAGCGCTCGGAAGAGCTCTGTCAGCCCGGTGTGGGGACGCAGGCGCGCGGTGACGTCCGAGGTCAGCTGCAGCACCGTGGGATACCGCTCCACCGACAACAACGACGGCACGCGAACGCTGCCCGGCACCGCGACCCGCGCGACGTCGTTGCGCATCAGGTCGACGATCATCACGTTCTCGGCTCGTTCCTTCTCACTGGCGCGCAGCGCCCGTTCCAGGGCCAGGTCCTCCTCCTGATCACGACCGCGAGGTGCCGTTCCTTTCATTGGCCGCAACAACACCTCGTCGCCCCGCAACTCGAAGAACAGCTCCGGACTCGCACTGGCGATCACGAACCGCCCGAGGTCGAGATAGGCGTTGTAGGCGCCACTCTGCGACATCGCCAGGTTCCGGTAGAGCCCAGCTGGATCGCCGGCGAAACGTCCGCGCAACCGCACGGTGAGGTTCGTCTGATAGGTCTCCCCTGCCGCGATCCTGTCCCGGACCGTGTCCACCTGGGCGCGATACTCCAGGGGCGACCAGTCCGGGGTCCATCGGGCGTCGAAGCCGCCGACCGCGAAACCACTGTCCACCACCGGCACCTGCCGGGGAGGCGCCGTGAGTCCGAACCAGGCCAACGGCAGTCCCTCCCGCGGGGGATGGACGGCAAGTCCGGGATCAAATCCCGCAGCGGCCTCATAAGCCAGGAACCCGAACGCCCAACCGCCGTTCGAGGTGGCTGTCTGCACGAGGTCGAGGACCGGCACCACCTCCTCCGGCTGGTACGCGACCAGCACGCGGGAGGGCACCGGGAACCGCAATGCGGTTTTCGAGCGGAGATCATCGAAACGCGCGCCGCCACCTGGCACCGTTTACTCCAGGGTGGACCTGACGACAGCGGGAATACCGGCAGCGCCGGCGTACGCGCCGGACTGCCCCGACTCGTGCGAGGCCGTCGTCGGGGCAGTCCGGTCAGGAAGGACGGTCATCGGAAGACGACCGTGCTGTTGCCGTTGAGCAGCACCCGGCGCTCGCAGTGCCAACGCACCGCGCGGGACAACGCGAGCGCCTCGGCGTCGCGTCCCACGGTCTGCAGCGCACGGGGATCGTAGGTGTGGTCGATCCGGATGACCTCCTGCTCGATGATCGGCCCCTCGTCCAGATCCGAGGTGACGTAGTGCGCGGTGGCACCGACCAACTTCACCCCGCGGTCATATGCCTGATGGTAGGGCTTGGCGCCCTTGAAGCCGGGGAGGAACGAGTGGTGGATGTTGATGGCACGCCCATACAGCGCCTTGCTGGTCTCATCGGAGAGGATCTGCATGTACCGCGCCAGCACGACCAGGTCGACCTCGTACTCGTCCACCAACTGCAACAGGCGCGCCTCGGCAGCTTCCTTCGTCTCCGGGGTGACCGGGATGTGCACGAACGGCAAGCCGGCGGCTTCTGCCATCGGGCGTAGGTCCTGGTGGTTGGACACCACTGCGACGATGTCGGCGCCGAGGCTTCCGGCCCGCCACCGGTAGATCAGGTCGTTCAGGCAGTGTCCCTGCTTGGAGACCATGACCAGGATCCGGGCGTTGGTGTTGGCGCTGAACTCGTAGGTCATCTGGAATTCGGTGGCCACCGGCGCGAATTCGCGCGACATCCTCGCCAGGTCGGTGCCGTCGGGGGCGGTGACCTGGGTGCGCATGAACAGCCGACCGCGCACGGCGTCGTCGAACTGCTGGTGCTCGCCGATGTCGCAACCACGCTCGAACAGGAATCCGCTCACCGCACGCACGATGCCGGTGCGGTTCGGGCAGCTCAGGGTGAGGGTGAAGGTGTTACTCACGCGGGTTCTCCTCAGCACTCCACGATGTTGAGAGCCAGCCCGCCGCGGGCGGTCTCCTTGTACTTGTCCTTCATGTCGGCACCGGTCTCGCGCATCGTCTTGATCGCTTTGTCCAGTGACACGTGGTGTGCCCCGTCGCCGCGCACTGCCATCCTGGCCGCGGTGATCGCTTTGACGGAGGCGACGGCGTTGCGCTCGATGCAGGGGATCTGTACGAGTCCACCGACCGGGTCGCACGTCAGTCCCAGGTTGTGTTCGATGCCGATCTCGGCGGCGTTCTCCACCTGCTCCGGAGTAGCGCCGATGATCTCGGCGAGGCCGGCGGCGGCCATCGAGCAGGCCGATCCGACCTCGCCCTGGCAGCCGACCTCAGCACCGGAGATGGATGCGTTCTTCTTGAACAGCAGGCCGATCGCGGCTGCTGTCAACAGGAAACGCACCACGTCGTCGTCGGTGAACGAGGGCAGGAACTTCTGGGCGTAGTGCAGCACTGCCGGCACGATCCCGGCGGCGCCGTTGGTGGGGGCGGTGACCACCCGACCGCCTGCGGCGTTCTCCTCGTTCACCGCCAGGGCGAACAGCGTGACCCACTCCATCGCGTGCAGCGGGTCCGCCTCGTTCGTGCTGGACTCCAGTTGCGCACGCAGCTTCGCGGCACGACGACGGACCTTCAGCCCACCGGGGAGTGTCCCCTCGGTGTGCGTGCCGCGGTCCACACACTCGCGCATCACCGCCCAGATGTGCAGCAACCCGGCACGGACCTCGTCCTCCCCGCGCCAGGACAGCTCGTTGGCGAGCATGATGTCGCTGATGCGCAGCCCGGTTTCCCGGGTGAGCGCGAGCAGCTCGTCGCCGGTGGCGAACGGGTAGCGAACCGGTGTGTCGTCCTCGACCAGCACCGGTCGCCCAGCCTCGTCCTCGTCGAGCACGAACCCGCCGCCAACCGAGTAGTACTCGCGGCGGTCGATCACGGCGCCGTCGGCATCGTAGGCCGCGAACACCATGCCGTTGCTGTGGAAGTCCAGCCGCTTGCGGCGATGCAGGACCACGTCGTCATCGACGGAAAAGGCGATCTCGTGCTTTCCGCCGAGACTGATCCGGCCGTCGGCGCGCACCGCCTGCACCGCCGGGTCCGCGGCCACGGGGTCGACCAGGTGCGGCTGTTCACCGGCCAGCCCGAGCACCACCGCCTTGACACTTCCGTGGCCGTGCCCGGTCGCGCCGAGCGAGCCGAACAGCTCGCACCGCACGCGGGCGGTGCGATCGAGCGCCCCGGCCTCGCGGAGCCGGGAGACGAAGAGGTAAGCGGCCCGCATCGGGCCTACCGTGTGCGAGCTCGAGGGCCCGATCCCGACCTTGAACAGGTCGAACACGGAGATGGTCATCAGCGTCTCCCTGGTCCGTGATCCCTCAGATGGGGAACTAATATATCAGTTCTGCGCAACAGATACATCAGAAGCATGGGTGTGTGCGTCCTCCTGGATTTCAGGCCCTAAGATGATGGCCGTGATCACTGCCCCACAAGAACTCGAACCGGCGCCGACGTCGTTGGCCGAACGCGCCTACGCCGCGATCCAGGACCAGCTGATCATGCTGGACATCCCGCCGATGGCGCCGATCGACGACCTGGCCCTCAGCGAGGCCCTCGGCATCGGCCGCACCCCCGTCCGCGAAGCGCTCAAGCGCCTCGAGGTCGATCGCCTGGTGGTCTCCTACCCGCGCCGCGGCACGTTCGCCACCGGCGTGGACATCACCGACCTCGCCTACATCTCCGAGATCCGCGTGCAGCTCGAGCCGCTGGCCGCCCGCCGCGCCGCCGAGAACGCCGCGAAGGCCATGCGCACCAAGCTGGCCGAGCTCGCCGACACCATCCAGAACAACGATGTGATGGCCATGTCCCGCCACGAGCTGATGCGGTGGGACCTGCGGGTGCACCGCTCGGTCTACCGGGCCGCCGGCAATCCGCACCTGGAAGACACCCTGGTGCGCTACAACAACCTGGCCACGCGGATCTTTTGCGTCTTCCTGGACCGCGTCACGCATTTCGACCGCCACATCGAGGAACACGTGGGCCTGTTGCGGGCCGTCGCCGACGGCGAGAGCCGCAAGGCCGAGAAGATCGCCCGGGACCACGTCACCGGATTCGAGAAGGCGATCCGGGCGATCATCTGACCGCCCGCATCGCCGGCCGCTCACCCCTCGATCGCACCGAGCACCCGGAGCGCGTCGACCGTGGCCGCCACGTCATGCACCCGAAGGATCTTCGCGCCCCGCTGCGCCGCCAGCACCGCAGCGCTGACCGACGCGGCCACCCGCTCCCCCACCGGCCGTCCGGTGATCTGGCCGAGCATCGCCTTGCGCGACAGCCCGGCCATCACGGGTGCCCCGAGCTCGGTGAAGGTGTTGAGCGAGCGCAGCAGGGTCAGGTTGTGCTCCAGGGTCTTGCCGAAGCCGAACCCCGGGTCGATCACCAGGTGCTCGCGCGGGATGCCCGCGCTCACGCACACGTCGATCCGGTCCCGCAGGAACTCTGCCACCTCGGCCAGCACGTCGACATAGCTCGGGTTGTGCTGCATCAGGTGCGGCGGCCGGAGCATGTGCGACAGGCAGACGGGCACGCCCAGTCCGGCCGCGGTCTCGACCGCACCGGGATAGCGCAACGCGCGGACATCATTGATCAGCACCGCCCCGGCGGCCACGGCCTCCCGCATCACCTCCGGACGGGAGGTGTCGATCGACAGCGGGGTGTCGGTCCGCCGCGCCAGCTGCTCGATGACGCCCACCACGCGGTCGAGTTCCTCCGCGACGCTCGGTGGATGCGCGCCCGGCCGCGTCGATTCGCCGCCGATGTCGAGGATGTCGGCACCCTCGTCGATCAGGCGGAGCCCGTGCCAGACGGCCGCGCCGTTGCGCCAGTAGACGCCACCGTCGGAGAACGAATCCGGTGTGACGTTAAGGATTCCGCACACCAGTCGGCGCGGGCCGTGCAGCATTTGAAGCAGGCGTCCCACCGCAGCACCAGCCGAGGGAGCACCCGGGCCGCGAGCAGTGGTTCGCGGCTGGGTCATGCTGTGCTCCGGGAAGCGGACTCGACGGTGTGCCGCAACAGCAGGGCCGTGGTCACCGGTCCGACGCCACCGGGCACCGGCGTCAGCCCCGCCACCGACCCGGTTACCGCGGCTGCGTCCACGTCACCGACCAGGCCGCCATCGGCCGTCGGATTGGTACCGACGTCGATCACGACCGCGCCAGGACTGACGTGCTCAGCGCCGATCAGACCGGCCCGGCCCACGGCCACCACCAAAATCTCGGCAGGACGGGTATGCGCGGCGAGGTCCCGGGTGTAGCGGTGGCACACGGTCACCGTCGCGTCACGACGCAGCAGCAACTGGGCTGCTGGTTTGCCCACGACGTTGGAGCGGCCGACGACCACGGCACGGCGCCCCGCCAGCGGAACCTCGTAGTGATCCAGCAGTTCCAGCACCGCCGCGGCCGTCGCCGGCACGAATGCGGGCAGCCCGGCGCTGAGCCGGCCCAGTGACACCGGATTCGCGCCATCCACGTCCTTGTCCGGGGCGATCGACGCCGCGAGGTCCTCGACGGACGCCCCGCCGGGCAACGGGGTCTGCAGCATGATCCCGTGCACCGTGGGGTCCGCGCTCAGGGCGGCGAGCTCGGTTCGGATCCGGTCGGGCTTCGCGTCGGCTCCCAGATCGACGACGTCGCACCGGATGCCCGTCTTGGCTGCGGCGTTCGCGATGGAGCGGACATACCAGGCGGTGGACTCATCGTCGGTGGCGACCACGACCGCCAGGCGCGGCGGGATACCGGCCTCGGCGAGCGCCGCCGCAGTGGTGGTGACTCCGGCTCGGATCTCCTTGGCGAGCGCGACGCCGCTGAGTACGGCTGTTGTCGGCTCGTCGGAGACGAGTTGTCCGGTCATCGACTGATTACCTCCCGTACCGCGGCGGTCACCTTGTCGGCGCGCGCGGCGATGTCGTCAACGTCGGCAATGGCGGTGGCCAGCTCGGCGCGTTCCTCGGCTCCGGTGATCCCGGCGAGGTTGATCTCCACGTTCACCCGCGCTGTGGTTGCTGCGGCGCGGGCAGCATCCGCAGCGGCTGCGATGTCGCTGATCACGTTGCGGTTACCAATCGGAAGCAGCTGTTCGGCCAGGCCGACGATCTGCCCGGCAACCGCGACCACCTTCGCGGGCACCCGGCCCGCCCCGATCAGGGCCGTCGCGATCGCCTGGGAACGAGCGGCCTTCTCCTCGTCGGTGGACCGCGGGAGTGCGTAGGCAGCCCCAACAGCTCCGAAGGCGGTGGCGTCTTCTTCGGTGAGCGTCAGCGCGAGCTCGCGAAGCTCGTCAGCGGCGTTGCGCACCGCTGTGACGGTCGCGGCATGCTCTGCGTACTTCGCGCCGTCGGTGTAGCGGGCGACCATCCCGACCAGTGCGGCGGCCTGGGCAGCGTGCAGCCCGGCGCTGGCCCCGCCTCCCGGGGCTGGCACTCGGGCGGCGAGCGAACCCAGGAAGGATTCGAGGGTTTCCCTACGCATGGCATCGGTCTTCCTGCTCGGCGGGCTGGGCCCGCGGGTAAGGTGGGGTGCGCGGTCACCGACCGCCAATACCGCGCACCCCGGCTCAGGGGCTAGCGGCGGATGCGGGCCATCTCCGGGTCAACCAGTGGTTCTTCGGCGACGGTGGCGCGCACCTTCCGCTCGAAGTACTGGATCTCCACCGAGGTACCCGGCGTGGCCGATGCGGGGAGCCAGGCGTAGGCGATCGGCTTGCCGATGGTGTGGCCGAACGCCGCCGACGTCACGTATCCCGCGGCCTCGCCGTCGAGGAAGACGGGTTCGCTGCCCAGCACCACACTTCTGCCGTCGTCAACGGTCAGGCACGCAAGACGACGCGTGACAGACTCCTCGCTCAGCCCGGCGATCGCCTCGTAGCCGACGTAGTCGGTCTTCTTCTTGTTCACCGCGAAGCCGAGGCCGGCCTCGTACGGGTTGTGCTCGGTCGTCATGTCGCTGCCCCACGACCGGTAGCCCTTCTCCAGGCGGAGGCTGTTGAACGCGGCACGCCCAGCGGCGATGACACCCAGCGGCTGTCCAGCTTCCCACAGCACATCCCAGAGCCGCTGACCGTACTCGGCGCTGGTGTAGAGTTCCCAGCCGAGTTCGCCCACGTACGACAGCCGCATCGCGGTGACCGGGATACCGGCGATGGTCGCCCGCTTGAGGCGGAAGTACTTCAGCGCCTCGTGGGAGAAGTCGTCGTTGGTCAACGGCTGCACCAGGTCACGGGCCAGCGGCCCCCACACGCCGATGCAGCAGGTTCCGCCGGTGATGTCGCGGATCTGGACGCTGCCGTCGTCCGGTGCCTCGCTTCGGAAGTAGACCAGGTCGAGATTGCCGTTGGCACCGACCTGGAACAGCTCCTCTCCGAGCCTGGCCACGGTGATGTCGGAGCGGATGCCACCGGCCTTGTCCAGCATCAGGGTGTAGGTCACCGAGCCGACCGACTTGTCCATCTTGCCGGTGGTCAGCCGCTGCAGGAACGCGACCGCCCCGGGCCCGCTGACCTCGATGCGCTTGAGCGGGGTCATGTCGTACAGGGCGACCGCGGTGCGTGTCTTCCACGCTTCGGCCGCCGCGATCGGCGAGTGGAACATCGCCGACCACGCGTCGCGCGACGGTGGTTGCCACTCGATCGGCAGGTCCTTCACCAGGCGCGCGTTGGCCTCGTACCAGTGCGGCCGTTCCCAGGCGTGCGACTCCAGGAAGAACGCTCCCAGTTCCTTCTGCCGCGCGTGGAACGGGCTCACCCGCAAATCCCGCGGGGAAAGCTTCGGTTGCAACGGGTGCAGGACGTCGTAGATCTCCACGAAGTTGCGCTGCGCGGTCTCGTTGACGTACGCGTCGGTGGTCTCGATCTCGTCGAACCGGTTGACGTCACAACCGTGGAGCTCGATGTCGCTGTGACCGTCCACGAGCAGCTGCGCGACGGCACGGGCGACACCTGCGGAGTGGGTCACCCACACGGCTTCGGCGACCCAGAAGCCGGCCACCTCCGGCGACTCACCGACCAGCGGACCGCCGTCGGGGGTGAAGGAGAAGACACCGTTGAACCCGGTCTCGATCTTCGCGTTCCGCAACGACGGGAGCAGCACCTTGCTGTGTTGCCACGACGGGGCGAAGTCCGCTTCGGTGAAGGGCAGCTTCGAGGGCATCGCTTCCTCGCCGTCGCCGTCGGGAAGCTCCGACAGCTGCGTGGGCATGGGACGGTGGGCGTAGGTGCCGATGCCGAGGCAGTCGTTGTGCTCACGGAAGTAGAGGTCGTGGTCCTGGTGGCGCAGAACCGGCAGCCGTGCCTCGATCAGCTCGTCGTTGCGGCCGACGAGCTCGGCGATCTGCCCGGTGCGCGCGTACTGGTGGGCCAGCGGGAGCAGGGGCACCTTCATGCCGACCAGCTCGCCGACGGCCTTCCCCCAGAACCCGGCGCAGCAGACCACGATGTCAGCGGCGATCTCCTCGCCGCTGTCGGTGCGCACTCCGGCGACGCGGCCGCCCTGCTGCAGGATTTCCACGACACGGGTCGAACCGCGGAACACCACCCCGCGGGATTCGGCGCGGCGCATCAGCGCGACGACGACCCGGGATGCCTTGGCAAGGCCGTCTGTCGGTGTGTGGAAACCGCCGAGCACGCGCTCAGGGTCGATCAGCGGGTGCAGCTCGGCGCACCGCTCCGGCCCGACGACCTCGCCAGGCACCCCCCACGAGGTGGCCCAGCCCTGCTTGCGGTGCAGGTCGGCGAGCCGTTCCGGCGTGGTCGCGACTTCGAGGCCACCGACCTGGTTGAAACACCAGGCGCCGTCCACGTCCAGGTTCTGGAACTTCTCGACCGTGTAGGTCGCGAACTCGGTCATGGTCTTGGAGGCGTTGGTCTGGAAGACGACGCCGGGTGCGTGCGAGGTCGAACCGCCGGTGAGGGGCAGCTGCCCCTGGTCGAGGACGGTGACCTCGGTCCAGCCACGCTCGGTGAGCTCGTCGGCCAGGTTGGTACCGACGATCCCGGCTCCGATGATGACGACGCGGGGGGTGGTGCTCATGGCGGGATCTCTCCTAACTGGACGGTCTGCGGTGACCGCGGGAGGATGCGGTGTGGGGTGGGGGAGGTCGGCCGCGCCCACGATCGCGGCCGACCTGGTCCTATGCGGCGGGGCGGAACTCCTCGGCGGCGTCGATCAGCCAGTCCGCGAGGTACCCGGCGAACGACGGCCGCACGAAGAGCCGGAAGTCGTCGCCGTTGCCGAGGGCGAGGATCAGCACTCCGGCCTGGCCGACGGTGGTCTGCGCGCACGATCCGGTGGGGAACGCCGCGGGCCGCAGGTCGATCGAGCACCCGAACGAGAGCAGCTCGCGGGCCAGCTTCCCGCTCAACCGGATCGAGGTGCGTTGTGCGGACACGTCCACGGCCGCTCCGCCATGAGCGCCCACGACCTTGCCGAGCGAGTCCTCCAGCTCGTGCGGGCGGGCGAACCTGTCTGTCACGAGCCACTCGTCTGGCCCGAGCCAGATGATCTGGCCCTGCGGGGTGGCCGTCCAGGTGTTGGGTTCGACAGGCAGCGCCGAGCCCAACGCACTTTCCACCGCGTCGGGGCCTGGTCCGGTCGCGTCGATGCGCAGGTTCGCGGCGGCCACGGGATCCTCGGGCTTGACCACCAGCCCGTCGATCGCCCAGGTCAGCGCCGCCAGCGCCGGTTTCCATGCCTCCAGCGGGTGCGTGATGTAGAGGGTCTCAGCCATCGCGGCGTGCTCCTTCCGGGTCCACCAGCACGGTGTCGCCGATCTCCGCCTCGATCAGCGCGCCGTCCATTGGCACGTGCACCAGTTCTCCGATTCGCGCGCGGCCGTTCTTCACCAGCGCCAACGCGAACGGGCGCCCCAGCTCGGCACTGCGGTAACTCGAGGTGACGTGACCGAGCATCGGGACCGGCGGCTCGGGAAGGGTCCCGTCCGCGCGGTACTCCACGATCTGCGAGCCCTCGCGCAGCTTGGTACGCCCGTCGGTCGGCAGCAAGGAGACGAGTTGCTTGCGCAGCGGGTTGCGGTTCTCGGCCCGGGAGAATGAACGCTTGCCGATGAAGTCCTCCTTCTTCTTCGACACCACCCAGTGCATGCCGAGGTCCTGAGGAGTGACCGTGCCGTCGGTGTCCTGCCCGATGATCGGGTAGCCCTTCTCCGCGCGCAGCACGTGCATCGTCTCGGTTCCATACGGCGTGATGTCGAAACGCTCGCCGGCCTCCAGCAGCCTCTTCCACATCGCAAGCCCGTACCAGGAGTTGATGTTGACCTCGTAGGCCAACTCGCCGGAGAAGGAGATCCTGGCGACGCGGACCGGAACGCCGTCGAGCGTGGTGTCCTTCCACGACATGAACGGGAACGCCTCGTTCGACACGTCCAGATCAGGGAACACCTCGCCGATCACCTCGCGCGAGCGCGGGCCGACGACCGGGAACACCGCCCACTGCTCGGTGACCGAGGCGAGGTGCACGCGCAGTTCGGGCCACTCCGTCTGGAGCCACTCCTCCATCCAGTCCAGGATCTTCGCCGCCCCACCGGTGGTCGTGGTGACGAGGAAGCGGTTCTCCTCGATCCGCAGCACCGTGCCGTCGTCGATGACCATGCCGTCGTTGCCGCACATGACGCCGTAGCGCACGCGGCCCACCTTGAGCGTGCTCATCATGTTGGTGTAGATCCGGTCGAGGAACACACCCGCATCAGGTCCCTGGACGTCGATCTTGCCCAGCGTCGAGCCGTCGAGGATGCCGACCCCGGCACGCGTTGCCGCGCACTCCCGCAACACGGCGGACTCCATGTCCTCGCCGGGCTTCGGGTAGTAGCGGGCGCGCTTCCACTGCCCCACGTCTTCGAACACCGCACCGGCTTCGACGTGCCAGGAGTGCACGGCGGTGATCCGTACGGGGTCGAACAGGTTGCCGCGTTCCCGTCCGGCCAATGCGGCGAAGGCCACCGGCGTGTAGGGCGGCCGGTAGGTGGTGGTGCCCAGTTCCTCGATCGGACGGCCCAGCAGCTCGGCGGTGATACCGGAGGCGATCACCCCCGAGGTCTTGCCCTGGTCGTGCGCGGTGCCGATCGTGGTGTAGCGCTTGACGTGCTCCACCGAACGCAGGCCGGCGCCGACCGCGCGGGAGATGTCGGTCACCGTGGCGTCCCGCTGGATGTCGACGAACTGCCGCTGCGGATCACCTTCCGTGCGCCAGATCACCTTCGTCGGAGTGCGGGCCGGCTCGGTGCCGACCGCCGGCGCCTCGGCACCGGCCCCGTCGCGCACCACGCCGGCCAGGTCGAGGACCCCGTTGGCGGCGCCGATCACGGTCACTCCGGGCAGGCTCCCGGCCGGCCGGAACGCACCGAGCGACGCGTCGTAGGCCAGCGCGCCCCTGATGTGGCTGAACAGGTGCACCACCGGGGTCCAGCCACCCGACACCAGCAGCAGGTCCGCAGCCAGACGCACCTCGTCATCGCCGTTGCGCGCGAGCACCGCACTGACGCGCTCCTCGCCTTCGGTGCCGATGACCACAGTGGACGCGGACACCTCGACACCTCGTTGCCCCGCACGCGTTGCCCATTCCGGCGGCAGCTCGTCCCTGGCGTCGAGGATGGTGACGTGCGCACCGGCGTCGGCAAGGTCGATCGCCGCGGCGTAGGCGGAGTCGTCGCTGGTGAACACGACAACCTGTCGGCCGGCGAGCACGCCGTAGCGGTGCAGGTAGTCCCGTGCCGCCGAAGCGAGCATGATTCCGGGACGGTCGTTGTCCTCGAACACGATCGGCCGCTCATGAGCGCCGGTCGCGATGACGACGTGCTGCGCGCGGATGCGGTGCACCCGCTGGCGGGAGCAGTTCGGTGGCGCCTCGGGACCGAGGTGGTCGGTGCGGCGCTCCACTGCGAGCACGAACCCGTCGTCGTAGTGGCAGAACGCCGTCGTGCGCTGCAGGTGCAGCACATCGGGGTTCGCGGCCAGTTCGGCGACGACCTCCGCCACGAACTCCAGCGCCGGCCGCCCGTCCAGCCGCTCGGTGCCGGTCAGGCTGCCGCCCGCGGTGGGGCGATCGTCGACCAGGACGACGCTTTTCCCGGCGCGGGCGGCGCTGCGTGCGGCCAGCAGTCCCGCCGGGCCGGCGCCGATCACCAGGGTGTCGGTGTGGGTGTGTTTGCGGTCGTAGCGCGCGGGATCGGGCACCTCGGCAAGGCGGCCCTGCCCGTTGACGCCCCGAGCGACGAGCCCGTCGGTCAGCTCGACCGTGGCCGCCTGCAGCATCGGCTCCGGGAAGGGCTCCTCGATCTGCACCAGGCCGGTCGGGTCCTCGGTCCATGCCGCCCCGATCCCGCGCGGCCGCCCCAGCTTCACGCTGGTGCCGATGCAGTGGACCCCGTTGGCCAGCAGGGCGGACGCCAGCGTGTCACCTGGGTGGCCGGTATAGGTGCGGCCGTCGAAGGTGAAGGTGAGCGTGCGACCGCGGTCGATCCGGCCGTATCCGTCGATCCGGCTCATGCCCGCACCTCCGTCTTCGTCGTGTCCAGCCCGGGAACCTCGGGCACGGGTTCACCGACCTTGTAGATGGCGAGGAACTCGTACGTGCGGGTGTCCCGGACGGCGTTGAACCAGCGCCGGCAGCCGGCGCTGTGGCTCCACCGCTCCGCGAACGGGCCCTTGTGGTTGTCGCGGTAGAACACGTACTCGGCCCATTCCTGATCCGACAGGGCCGCGGGGTCGTCGGGGTAGGAGATGTCGGCTTGGCCGCCGTAGTGGAACTCGACCTCCTCGCGGGGGCCGCACCACGGGCAGTGAATCAGTTGCATGGCAGTCCTCGGATTCAGTGGGCGACGGCAGCGGCGCCGTGTTCGTCCACGAGCGCCCCTGTCGTGAAGCGGTCGAGGCCGAACGGGGCGACGTACGGATGCGGCTCACCGTGCGCGATGGTGTGCGCGTAGCACCAACCGATACCCGGCGTGGCCTTGAAACCCCCGGTCCCCCAGCCGGCGTTGACGAAGACGTTCTCGTAGGGGGTGTGCCCGATGATGGGGCTGGCGTCCGGTGTGACGTCGACGATCCCGGCCCAGGTGCGCAGCAGGTGCGCGCGGGCGAACACGGGGAACAGTTCCACCGCAGCGGCCATCTGCCGCTCGATGATGTGGAACGCGCCGCGCTGGCCGTAGCCGTTGTAGGAATCCACGCCCGCGCCCATCACCAGTTCGCCCTTGTGCGCCTGGGAGACGTACACGTGCACGGCGTTGGACATCACGATGGTCGGGTGCACCGGCTCCAACAGCTCCGACACCAGCGCCTGTAGCGGGTGCGACTGCAGCGGGGTGCGGACACCGAGCATGTCCAGCAGAACGGAGGTGTGCCCCGCCGCGCACAGCGCGACGGTCCCGCAGGCGATGTCACCGCGGGTGGTGCGCACGCCGGTCACCCGTTCGCCGTCGACGGTGAACCCGGTGACCTCGCAGTCCTGGATCAGGTCGATTCCGGCCTCGCTCGCACGACGAGCGAAGCCCCAGGCGACGTAGTCGTGCTTGGCGATCCCGGCCCGCGGCTGGTACGTGGCGCCCTGCACCGGGTAGCGGATGTTGTCGGAGACGTTGACGATCGGGCAGATCTGCTTGATCTCCTGCGGGCTCAGCCACTCCGCGTCGATGCCGTTGAGCTTGTTGGCCTCGACCCGGCGGATCGAGTCGCGGATGTCCTGCTCGGTGTGGGCGAGGTTGAGCACACCGCGCTGGTCGAACAGGATGGGGTAGTCGAGGTCCTCCTCCAGGCCCTCCCACAGCTTCAGGGAGTGCTCGTAGATCGCCGCGGATTCGTCCCACAGGTAGTTGGAGCGGATCAGCGTGGTGTTGCGGGCCATGTTGCCGCCCGCGAGCCACCCCTTCTCCAGCACGGCGACGTTGGTGATGCCGTGGTTCTTCGCCAGGTAGTGCGCGGTCGCCAAGCCGTGCCCGCCACCCCCGACGATGACCACGTCGTAGGACTTCTTCGGTTCCGGGTTGCGCCAGAGGAAGTCGGGGTGTTCGGGCAGGTGCGCGCCGGGCGGCGTGGTGTGTGCGGTCATGCCTGCAGCTCCGGGTAGAGAGGACGACTTTCAGCGAGTTTCGCGACGCGGTCGGCGAGGGCGTCGAGTCCGGCTTCGGTGGTCTCGGGGCGGAGCGCCAGCGCGATGATGTCGGACACCTCGGCGAATTCCTCGTCACCGAAGCCGCGCGCGGCCAGCGCCGGAGTGCCGATGCGCACCCCGGAGGAGATCATCGGCGGGCGCGGGTCGAACGGAACCGCGTTGCGGTTCACCGTGATGCCGACCCGGTGCAGCCGGTCCTCGGCCTGCTTGCCGTCCATTTCGGAGTTACGCAGATCCACCAGCACCAGGTGCACGTCGGTGCCGCCGGAGACCACACCGACGTTCGGCTCCTGCAGCAGCCGGTCGGCGAGGATCTTCGCGCCGGCGAGGGTGCGCTCCTGCCGTTCGCGGAACGCCGGTTCGCCGGCGAGCTTGAACGCCACCGCCTTGCCCGCGATCACGTGCTCGAGCGGTCCGCCCTGCAGGCCGGGGAAGACGCTGGAGTTGAGCTTCTTCCCCAGGTCCGCCTGGGCGAGCACGACGCCGCCTCGCGGGCCGCCCAGCGTCTTGTGGGTGGTCGAGGTGACCACGTGCGCGTGCGGCACCGGCGAGGGATGCAGCCCGGCGGCCACGAGCCCGGCGAAATGCGCCATGTCCACCATCAGGTAGGCGCCGACCTCGTCGGCGATCCGCCGGAACTCCGCGAAGTCCAGGTGCCGCGGGTAGGCCGACCACCCCGCGATGATCAGTTTCGGCCGGTGTTCCTTGGCCAGCCGCTCCACCTCCGCCATGTCGACGAGGTGGTCGCTCTCGCGCACGTGGTAGGCGACAGCGTTGAAGTACTTCCCCGAGAAGGTCAGACGCATCCCATGGGTCAGGTGCCCGCCGTGCGCGAGGTCCAGGCCGAGGAAGGTGTCGCCCGGTTCCAGCAACGCCGCCATGACCGCGGAGTTCGCCTGCGCGCCGGAGTGCGGCTGCACGTTCGCGTAGTCGGCCCCGAACAGCGCGGTGACCCGGTTGATCGCCAGCTGCTCGATCTCGTCGACGTTCTCGCAGCCACCGTAGTAGCGACGCCCCGGATATCCCTCGGCGTACTTGTTGGTCAGCACCGAGCCCTGGGCCTGCATCACGCTCAGCGGCGCGAAGTTCTCGCTCGCGATCATCTCCAGCGTGGTGCGCTGCCGGGCCAGTTCCCGGCTGACGGCCGCATGGACCTCCGGGTCCGTCTCCGCCAGCGGCAGGCCGAGCACTCTCTCGGCGCTCGGCGCCCCTTGACGACCAACCGTTGCGGACATGCGGCCGACCTCCCGAGTACATCAGTATTGGACGATTGATATATCAGTTACATGTCACGTTAGGTGCTGTTGCGCCCTCGGTCAACAGCCGGAGGACAACTTCTCGCGAATGCCGGGCTTTGTCAGTAGCCCCGCGCTATCCACTCCTCCAGATGAGGCGCCTCGGTGCCGATGGTGGTGGCGGCGCCGTGCCCGGTGTGGACGATCGTGTCGGCCGGCAGGGCGAGCAGCGTGCGGCTGATCGAGCCGATGATCGTGTCGAAGTCGGAGTAGGACCTGCCGGTGGCCCCCGGTCCTCCCCGGAACAGGGTGTCCCCGGTGAACACGGTGCCCAACTCAGGGACATAGAGGCAGCAGGAGCCCGGAGAGTGCCCCGGCGTCGACAGGACCCGCAACTCGATGCCGGCCACGGTGAGGATCTGCCCGTCCCACAGCTCCCGGTCCGGCTGGCGCTCAGCATGGGTCAGCTTCCACAGCGGCGCTTCGGCCGGGTGGAGCATGATGGGCGCATCGAAGCGGTCAGACAGCACCGGGGCCTGGTTGACGTGGTCGTCATGGGCGTGGGTGCACACGATCGCCACCACTCGGCGATCGCCGATCCGCGCCGTGATCGCCTCGGCATCGTGCGCGGGGTCGATGACGACAACCTCGCGGTCGTCACCGACGAGCCAGACGTTGTTGTCCACCTCCCAGGTACCCCCGTCGAGGGAGAAGGTGCCCGAGGTGACCAGGTGCTCGATGGGACTCACAGGACCACCACCGAACGCAGCACATCGCCGCGGTGCATCTTCTCGAAGGCCGCCTCGACCGAGTCGAGGGAGATCTCCTCGGTGACGAACTTCTCCAGCGGCAGCCGGCCCTGTAGGTGCAGGTCGATCAGTGCCGGGAAGTCGCGCGAGGGCAAGCAGTCGCCGTACCACGAGGACTTCAGCGCTCCCCCACGAGCGAAGTACTCGATCAACGGCAGTTCCGGCGCCATCATGTCCGGCGTCGGCACGCCGACAAGCACGACGGTGCCGGCCAGGTCACGGGCCTCGAACGCCTGCTTCCAGGTCTCCGGGCGCCCCACGGCGTCGATCACCACGTCGGCGCCGAAGCCCCCGGTGCACTCCCGGATGGCCGCCACGACATCGGTCTCCCGGGCGTCGACGACGTGGGTGGCACCGAACTCCCGGGCCTTGTCCAGCTTCCGCGGGTCCCGGTCCACCGCCACGATCGTGCTCGCCCCGGCGAGCTCAGCCCCGGCGATGGCCGCGTCACCGACCCCACCGCAGCCGATCACCGCGACCGAGTCACCGCGGCTCACCTCCCCGGTGTTGATGGCGGCACCGATGCCGGCCATCACGCCGCAGCCGAGCAGGCCCGCCACCTGCGGCCTGACCCGTGGATCAACCTTCGTGCACTGCCCGGCGGCCACCAGCGTCTTCTCCGCGAACGCCCCGATCCCCAGCGCCGGGCTCAGTTCCTGCCCCGAAGCCAGGGTCATCTTCTGCGTCGCGTTGTGTGTGTCGAAGCAGTACTGCGGCTTGCCCTTACGGCAGGCACGGCACTGCCCGCAGACCGCACGCCAGTTCAGGATGACGTAGTCACCCGGGGCCACGTTGACGACGCCCTCACCGACCGATTCCACGACTCCGGCGGCCTCGTGCCCCAGCAGGAACGGGAACTCGTCGTTGATCCCACCCTCCCGGTAGTGCAGGTCCGTGTGGCACACCCCGCATGCCTGAACCCGGACCACCGCCTCACCAGGACCCGGGTCCGGGATCACGATCGTCTCGACGGTGACGGGCTTGCCCTTCGCGAGCGAGACGACTCCGCGGACGTGCTGCGGCATAACGCTTTCTCCTTCTTCCTTTCCTACGATGACGACACCGCCCACTCTGACATACGAGTGGTATATCAGGCCAGGGCGCGGTGCGGTCGGGACACGACACCGGATCGACGACGATGGCTGGACAACGCATGTGGGGCAGCGGCGAGCCCGGGGAAAGGCCGAGCCGCCGCCCGCGAGCGTCGGGTCAGCGCTGCCCGGACAGCAACCCCGCCAGCTGGCGGCGCCACCGCCCGAACGAACGGGCGCGGTCCACCGCGAGAACGGCTACCGGGCTGCCGGCCTGGTCGCGGTAGACCGCGAGGAAGTCGAGCGATTCGAGGTCGCCCTCGATCACGTCGACGGTGGACTCCGCCGTGCGGTGACCCGCGAACTGGATCTTGTGACCGTACTGGTCCGACCAGAAGTACGGCACCTCGTGATGCGCCGGCGGCGTGTAGCTCCGGCCGAGCAGAGCGGACACCGCGCCAACGGGCTGCTGCACGGCATTGGTCCAGTGCTCCAGGCGCCGGGCCGCGCCGAGGTAGTTGCGATGGGAGTTGGCACAGTCGCCGACCGCGACCACACCGGGGATGTTCGTCTGGCCCTGCGCATCGGTCACGACACCGTCGTCGAGGTCGACGCCGGAGCCGTCCAGCCACTCCACGGACGGCACGGCCCCGATCCCGACCACCACCACATCGGCCGGGAGTTCGCGGCCATCGGTCAGGCGGACGGCCTTCACCTGCGTACCGCCGACCAACTCGGCGAGCAGCGCGCCGGTGTGCAGCCGCACTCCCTTGGTGGCGTGCAGCCCGGCGCAGACCTCACCCATCTCGGCACCGAGCGGCTTGAGCAACGGCACGGGCGCGGCCTCCACAACATCGACCTCGAGACCCAGTCCCACCGCCGTCGAGGCGATCTCGGAACCGATGAACCCCGCACCGATCACCACCAGACGGGCTCCCGGGACCAGTTCCTCGCGCAGCGCCCGTGCGTCGTCGAGCGTGCGGAGTGTGTGCACACCCTGGGGCAACTCCCCTGGGAGGTTCCTGGCCCGGGCACCCGTTGCCAGCACCACACCGTCGGAGACGATCCGTTCACCGTCGTCGAGCACCACCGCCCGTTCAGCGGTGTCGAGAGCGGTCGCGGTGCGCCCGAGACGCCAGTCCGCGGCCAGTGCCTCGTCCTCGGGTGTCGCCAGTTTCAGGTCGTCTTCGGAAACCGTTCCGGCCAGGAACTCCTTCGACAACGGTGGGCGGTCGTACGGCGCGTGGGTTTCGTCGCCGACCACGACGATGCGCCCCTCGAAACCCTGGTCCCGCAGCGCGCGGGTCGCGGTGAGCCCGGCCAGGGATGCTCCGACAACAGTGACCGTCCGCATCATCGGACCTCTTCCGCGAGCGCTTCAGCAACGTCCGCCCCGGTTTCCGCCGACTCGAGCACGTAGACCATCCCATCGGAAATGACGACTTCGTGCGTACGCACCGGTGTCCGCGCGGGCGGCCCGCTGGGTCGCCCGGTGCGGAGATCGAAGCAGGCGGCGTGCAGGGGACATTCGACCGCGCACCCTTCGAGCCAGCCGTCCGAAAGCGAGGCATCCTGGTGGGTGCACGTGTCGTCGATCGCGTAGAAGACACCATCCGCGTTGAAGACCGCGATTGGCACGCTGCCCTGTACGCGCACCGACTCCCCGACTGGAATGTCAGACACCGCGCCAACTAAGATCATCGCTGCTCCTGTTGCTCATAGCGGAACACGACGTGTGATACGCAACAGAGCATCCGGCACTTATCGTTTCCCGTCAATCAACCGATCCCAGATGAGCTCACCGAGGTTCGGAGTTGCACCATGCACAACAACGGCAAGGTCTCAGCGGCCGCTGAACCCCGGACACCCACCCAGGCCGTGGACCGGGCGCTGTCCATGCTCATCCTGCTGGCCAAGCGCGGACCGTCCGGCGTGACCGAGCTGGCGCTCGAACTGGGCGTCCACAAGTCCACCGCGTCGCGCCTGCTGGCCGCGCTGGAGCGGCAGCGCTTCGTCGAACAGGCCGGCCCCCGGGGGAAGTACCGGCTCGGTTTCGGCATCGTTCGGCTTGCCGGGGCAACGGCGGCACAGCTGGACATCGCGAGGGAGAGCAGGCCGGTCTGCGTTCGGCTGGCATCCGAGCTGCGCGGAACGGTCAGCCTCAGCGTCTTCGAGGGCGGCGGCGCGACCGCGGTCGTGCAGGAGCCGAGCACCGAGCGCAACTGGATCGGTCTCCGAGTGCCGCTGCATGCGACCGCGAGCGGAAAAGTGCTCCTGGCCAGCTTCGGATTCGAGGAGCTCGACGACGCCCTGTCGCGACCGCTGCAGCGCTTCACCGCACACACCGTCACCTCACCCGGCGCCTTGCTGGCGGACCTGAACCGGGTGCGCGACCGCGGCTGGGCAGCGGCGAGTGGCGAGTTCGAACCCGATCTCCACTCCGTCGCCGTCCCGGTACGCGGTCCCGGCGGGCGCATTGCCGGAGCGCTGAGCGTGTCGGCGGACGGGTACCACCTGCCCCCTGCCGAATTCCAGCGCACCGCGCGCATTCTCACCGAGGCGGCCGCGGAGATACTCGATCGGCTGCAGAGCCTGGCGGGCCCATAGCAGCCAGCGCGGAGTCCCTTGACCCCCACTAACACATCTATTAGCTTACACAGATATATTAGTCGGATGGAACGCCGATGATCATGAATCCACGCCATCGCATGTCCTCGTTGTGCCTCGGACGGAATGGAGCGGCCGGTTGAGCGGGGCGGCCGACGGGTTCCGGGGTGCGGTCGGCCGGGTGGCCGTCGAGGAGGCGCAGACCATCCGTCGTGCGGCAACGGCCGCGACCCTGAGCAACATCGCCACGTGGTACGACTTCGGCATCTACTCCTACATCGGAGCCGTTGCCCTGGATCGGGTGTTCTTCCCCGATGCCGGGCAGTGGGCAACGGTGCTCACCCTGGGTACGTTCGCCGCCGCGTTCGTGGTTCGCCCGCTCGGCGGGATCATCCTGGGGCCGTTGGGTGACCGCATCGGACGCACCAAGGTCCTGGCTGCCGCGGTGGTTCTGATGGCGGTCGCGACCGCACTGCTCGGGTTGGTTCCCAGCTACGGCGCGATCGGCCTCGCGGCGCCGTTGATCGTCTTGTTCATCCGGATGCTGCAGGGCTTTTCCGTCGCTGGCGAGTACATCGGGGTTCTGACCCTGGTCGCCGAGTACGCCCCGGACCGGCGGCGCGGCTTCTTCGGCAGCTGGCTGGAATTCGGCACGCTGATCGGGTACGCGCTCGGCGCGGGTGTGTCCGCGCTCCTGGTTGCCGCGCTGCCCGAGGAGGACCTGCTGGCCTGGGGATGGCGGCTACCCTTCATTCTCGCCCTTCCCCTGGGTGTCCTCGGGATCTACCTGCGGATCCGCCTGGAGGAGACCCCCGCGTTCCGGCAGCTGATGGAGCGCTCGCCGGCGATGGCCACCATGTCACTGCGCAGGGTGTTCCAGATTCTGGGGACCCACTACCGCTCGGCCGTGCTGATCGCTGGTGGGCTGATCGTGGCGTGGAACGTCACCAACTACGTGCTGACGAACTACGTGCCGACCTATCTGACGGGCACCCTGGCGCACCACGGCGAGGGTGGCACCAGCGAGGCGTTGTCGAGCGCGTTCCAGGTGGTCGTCATGCTGGCGATGCTGTGCACCATCGTCTTCGTCGGCAGCCTCAGCGACTGGATCGGCCGGAAGCCGATCCTGATCACCGGTAGCGTCTCGCTGATCCTGCTCGGTCTGCCTTCGGTGTGGCTGCTGCGCGAAGGGCCTCCCGACCAGCTCCTGGGCTTGCTGATCATGGGTTTCGCTTTGCTCTGCTTCGCTGCGGTGACGCCCTCGGCACTGCCCGCACTGTTTCCCACGTTCGTCCGCTACGGCGGTCTGGCCATCATCTTCAACGTGTTCGTGTCCGCGTTCGCGGGCACCGCACCCACCGTCATCGGCTTCGCGGTGACCACGACCGGCAATCTCGACTGGCCTGGCTACTACCTCATCGGGGCAGGTGTGATCGGGCTCGTGAGCACCCTGTTCCTTCAAGAGTCGGCCGGAGATCGCCTGACGGGAGCGGCACCGCTCACCTCGAGCGCGGACCTGCCCGCACCGAAGCTCTCCGAAGACGGCGTGCCGCTGGAGAACCCGCCAGCTCCCGGCCAGGGCTGACGACCTGCGCCCGCCGCATGCTGTCCTGGAGTCGAACCGCGGCTTGCGGCCCAGCGCGGACCAGGCCCTTGACCCCGGGGTGCACACCACCTACTCTCACCAGCCAACTGATATCCCAGTTGAATATCTGATCGTCGCCACCCGACGGTCACCAGCGTCGAGCACAGCCATTCGCGCGGCATCATGACCGCCGACCGGCACGAGCCCGAACGCACTGTGCGGACCGGGTGACGTCGGCTCGGTTTGTTTCGACCTCCACAACGCCACACCAGCCCGGTGCTCAGCACGGTCTGGGCCCATCGACGCCGCCCCCAGCAAGGAGATCCGGTGACCGCCTCCATCATCGACGACGCCCGTTTCGGGCCCTTCCACAGGAAGATGTTCCTCCTCACCGCCGGCGGGCAGTTCCTCGACGGTTACCTGCTCAGCATCGTCGGTGTGGTCGTTCTCGGGATGAGCGAAGACCTCGGGATCTCCGCGAGCGACGAAGGTCTGATCGGCGCCGCTGCGCTCGTCGGCCTGTTCGCCGGCGGTCTGGTCTTCGGACGCGTGACCGACCGCATCGGCCGTCAACTGCTGTTCACACTCCACTTCGTCGTGATCGCCGCCGCATCGATCGCATCGATGTTCGTCAACGATCCGACGCTGCTGGGCATCCTGCGGTTCGTCATCGGAGTCGCGTTGGGTGCCGACTACGCCATCGGCAGTGCCCTGCTGTCGGAATGGCTCCCCCGAGCTCAGCGCGGCCGCGTCATGGGAATGTTGATCACCGCGTGGTTCGTGGGCGCCGCAACCGCTTACGTCGTCGGATACGCCTTCGTCACCCTCATCGATTCCGGTGCGTGGCGGTGGGCGCTGGGCAGCGCCGCGGTCCCGGCGGTCGTGTTCATCATCGCCCGCATCGGGACCCCCGAGTCCCCTCGCTGGCTCATCAGCCGGGGCCGCGTCGACGAAGCACGCGAGGTGCTCAGGCGCGTCTACGGCGAGGAGGCCACCACCCCCGAAGCGATCGAGTCGCTCCAGGTCGACGAGACGGCCCACGGTCTGGGCTTCGCCGAGGTTTTCCGCGGCGGCTACCTCAGGCGCACCGCTTTCGTCGGCCTGTTCTGGCTGCTGCAGATCGTTCCCCTGTTCGCGATCTACACGTTCGGCCCCACGATCCTCAACGCGTTCGGCATGTCGAGCACCAACGACTCGATCATCGGTTCAGCGTTGATCAGCGTGCTGTTCGTCATCGGTTGCCTGCCCGCGTTGCGCCTCATCGACACACTCGGGCGGCGGCTGCTCATCATCTGGTCGTTCGCGCTCATGACCATCCCGCTGGCGATTCTGGGCCTGATGCCCACAGCGCCCGTCGCCGTCGTGATCGCCTGCTTCTGCGCCTACGCGTTCTTCTCCGGCGGCCCCAACATCCTCGAATTCATCTACCCCACAGAACTTTTCCCCACCGAGGTGCGTGCCACCGCGGTCGGAATCGGCACCGCGGTCAGCCGCATCGGCGCCGCCATCGGGACCTACCTGCTGCCCATCGGCCTGGACCTCATCGGGGTCGGCGCAACCATGCTGATCATGGCGGCGATCACGCTTCTGGGGTTCGCGATCTGCGTCGCGCTGGCGCCGGAGACCAGGGGGCGCCGACTGGCCGATGCCAGCGCGACCAGTCCGGTCGGTGCGACCGCAGAGTCCCAGGCCATGGGTGACCGTACGGGAGTCAGCCACGACCCGTCGGCAGTGGACCGTTGATGCGGCCGACCAGCGCGTCCTGGAGCGTTCTGACCGCCGTGGCCACCGACTCGCGCTGCCCGAGCGAGTAGTCTTCGTTCTCAATGGACAGTGGTCCGTCGTAGCCCGCCTCCTGAAGCGCGGTGGCGAACCGGGACCAGAAGGCAACACCGTCGGGGTGGCCGGTACCGACGGCGACGAAGTTCCAGGCCCGGTCGGCGACCTGTTCGTTGGGCAGGGTTTCCAGCCGGGACCGGACGGCGGCGCTTTCCTCGATGCGGGTGTCTTTGGCGTGGACGTGGTGGATTGCGCCGTCCAGTGCCTGGATGGCGGCGATCGGATCGGCACCCATCCAGAGCAGGTGGCTTGGGTCGAAGTTCGCCCCGACCGTGTCGCCGACCGCCTCGCGCAGTTTCAGCAGGCCCGGCACGCTGTCGACGAGTTGGTTGGCGTACATCTCGACCGCGATCCTCACTCCGCGCCGCTGGGCTTCGGCGGCCAGGTCGCCCCAGTAGTCGACGGCGACGGTCCACTGCTGTTCCAGCAGGCGAAGGTTTTCCGGTGGCCACACCGTGGTGATCCACGCGGGGAAGCTGCCTCCGGGCGCGGCGGGCAGACCGGGTCGTGGCGTCAAGAGATTGCTTGGATCGATCTACACTGGTGGTCGAGCACCTGAGCTTCTACCCGGTCACAGCTTCATGCCCGGAGGTCTCATGCCCCCCAGAAAGGCGGCTGCGCGCTCACCGGAGAACGGCACCGAGCGGCGACCCACGTTGCTGGATGTCGCCCGACGCGCGGGCGTCTCGCGCGCCACGGCGTCACTGGTCATCCGTGACGCGCCGGGGCCGAGCGCGCAATCCCGCGAACGGGTGCGGGCAGCCGCCGCCGAACTCGGCTACCGCCCTGACGTCACCGCACAGCTGCTCCGACGTCGGCAGAGTCAGTTGATCGGCGTGGTGTTCAGTGCGCAGGACCCGTTCCACGCCGACCTGATCGAGCACATCTACGCCGCCGCCGAGGACGTCGGCTACGACGTCGTGCTCAGCGCGGTCGTTGCGACTCGCGACGAGCGCCGTGCCTTCGAAGCACTCGTCGCATCCCGCTGCGCCGCGGTCGTCGCACTCGGTGTGCGCGAGGACTGCAGGACCGACCACGACAGCCAGCTCCCGGTCGTGGAGATCGGCCGCCCGTCGAACGAAACGTCGTTCGACGCCGTGCACACCGCCGACGAGGAGGGCACCCACCTCGCGGTGGAGCACCTTGTCTCGCTGGGCCACCAGGACATCGTCCACATCGACGGCGGCGACCAGCCAGGGGCCGTCGAGAGGCGAGCGGGGTATGTGGATGCGATGCGCAGCCACGGGCTCCAGCACCAAGCTCGCGTGCTGCCCGGCGACTACACCGAGCTGTCCGGCATCGCCGCCGCACGCACCCTGCTCGAGGACAACGAGCTTCCGACTGCCGTCATCGCAGGCAACGACCAATGTGCCGTCGGTTTGCTCGACGAGCTGCGGCGCTCCGGTATCGATGTGCCTGGCCAGATCTCGATCGTGGGATACGACGACAGCCGACTCGCGAGACTGGCACACGTCAACCTCACCACCGTGCGCCAGGATGCCGAGCAGCTGGCCCGGCTGGCCGTCCAGACAGCCCTCGATCGCCTCGACAACGGCCTCGACAGCCAACCGCGGGTCTGTCGGCTCGCCCCGCATCTCGTCGTCCGCAGTACGACCGGCCCGGCTCGCCGGCGGACGCACTGAGGCAGCTTCTGACTCTGCCGGGAGGTGCCGCGGCGAGCACGGACATGGCACGTTCCTTCCCGGATGAGCTAGGCGTACTCGCGGCGGAACTCGGCCTCGAGCTCTTCGAGCGACGTGCCCCGGGTCTCGGGCAGTGCACGAGCGCTGAACCAGACAGCGCCAACGCCCAGCACCGCGAAGTCGAAGAAGGTGTTGGCAATGCCCAACGCCGCAACGTTCGTTGCGGCAGACGATGCCGCCCTACCGCAGCGGAACGCCTTCTCCTGACAACCAGAACGAGGGTTTAGATCGATCTAAACATCGCTTAAGTTGCGTCCCGATGTGACGCATGTCAACTACGTCGCTGCGGCGACTCAGCGCGGCAGGTCGCGGTCCACCGCCGCCTGCACATCGATGCGCCGCGCGACGTCGAGGAAGGCGCGCGCCAGGATCGGCTCCGGGTCGCGGTCGTGCACGACGAGTCCGACCGCCCGGGTCTCCTCGGGTTCGACGAGGGGCACGGCGCGCATGCCCGACGGGATCCCGAACCGATGCAACCAGGACTGCGGCAGCACGGTCGCCCACGGCCCGTCCCGCACGTGCGCGTACAGGGCCGTGATCGAGTCGGTCTCCACGGTCGGCGTGGGTTTCGCCCCGGCCCGCGCGAAAACGGCATCCAGGATCCGGCGGTTCTGCATGTCGTCGGTGAGCAGGCACAGCGGCAGCTCCGCGGCCTCCCGCCAGGTCGCCGAGCCGCGGTCGGCGAACCCGTCGCCGACGAGCAGCAGGTACCGCTCCCGGTAGAGCTCCCATGTGCGCACCCCGGTCAGCGGCTCGTTGTCCAGGTAGGTCACCCCGACGTCCAGTTCGTACTGGGACAGTCCCCGCTGGATCTGCACCGAGGTCATCGACCGCACCGAGAACCGGACCCGAGGCTGCTCCGCCGACATCGCCCCGGTCAGCAGGGGCAGCACGCTCAGGGCGGTGGGGACGCTGCCGATCCGCAGCCGCCCGCTGAGCCCTTCCCGCATCGCGCCCACGTCCTCGACCAGGGCGTCGCGCTCGGCCAGGATCCGGTAGGCCCACCGGAGAATCCGCTCCCCCTCCGGCGTGAACCCCAGAAACCGGTTGCCGCGCCGGATGATCGGCACGTGGAACTCGCTTTCGAGCTTCCTGATCGCGGCGGACAGCGCAGGCTGCGAGATGTGGCACGCCCGGGCCGCCCGGGCGAAGTGCCGCTCCCGCGCCAACGCCGTCAGGTACTCCAGTCGCCGGATCATCATGGCGGCATCATAACCGGCGTTCCCGCAGGTCAGACGTAGTCCGGCGGGCAGGCCGACGCTACCTCGACACCGGTACCGTGGGTGGCGGGTTCCCAACCGGGGTCGATCATTTTCACGGGATGGGGGCGAGAGCGATGGGCGCGGCTCGTCGAACGCGCGGTGCGGTGCTGGCAGCGGTGCTGGCTGCCGGTCTCGTGTTGCCGCAGTGCACCACCGCCCCAGCCCCGCCGCCTGCCCGTGGGACCGTCCACCCGGTCACCGCAGCGGAGCTCGGCGCGAGCTGGCGGCCGGGCTGCCCGGTGGCTCCCGAGCAGCTGCGCCGGGTCGAGGTGCCGTACCTCGGGTTCGACGGCCGGACGCACCGCGGCGAGCTCGTCGTGCACGCCGACCGGGTCGCGCAGGTTGTCTCGGTCTTCGCCGAGCTGGAGCGGCTGCGCTACCCGATCGAGAAGATGCGCACGGTCGACCACTACCCCGCCGCGGACGACGAGTTGTCCATGCGGGACAACAACACCTCGGCGTTCAACTGCCGGGACATCCCCGGCACCGGCCACTGGTCCCAGCACGCCTACGGCCGGGCGGTCGACGTCAACCCGCTGATCAACCCCTACCTGGACGACACCGGGGTGGTCCAGCCGGGGAACGCGGCACCCTACCTGGACCGCAGCCGCGCCGACCCGGGGCTGCTGCACGACGGCGACCCCGCGGTGCGCACGTTCGTCGACCGTGGCTGGCAGTGGGGCGGCCACTGGCACGACCCGATCGACTACCAGCACTTCGAACTGCCCTGACGGCCGCGGCCGCGAAGGGCTCAGGCGGCGGTCCCGCCCACCGCGACCCCGCACAGATGGTCGCGGGCCTCCTCCGGGGTCAGGCACCGCAGCCCCAGCGCCCGGACCTCGGCCAGGAGCACGCCCTGCCGCGGTGTGCACAAGCCGTCGAGGACGTCCTCGTCGACCCGGGCAGTCGGCGGCGCCCGTCTGCGGGCCCCACCTGTGTTGGCACCAGGAAAGCACGCGCGTGCGGCTACCGCCGGGCGCGGTCGGACACCGGCCACACGTACGGCAGGTCGTCCGGCACGCCGTCGAAGAACACCGTGTAGTGGGCGCGGTCCTTGCGGAGCAGGGCGGACTGGTGGCTCCGGTGGAAGGCGGGATCACCGAGCCACGGCGGCAGCTCGCCCCGGGCGGCCAGGTCCCGCTGCGAGCGCACGTGCGCGACGCCGGTGGCGGCCTCGAGGTCCCGGCGGAGCGTCGCCGCGCAGGTGTCGCGGCGACCGGTGCCGACCCACACGCCGCAGATGGCGAGGCCGTAGCAGGCGAGCGCTTCTTCGTACCCGGCCCACATCGCCGTGACCGGGTGGTGCCGCCAGCCGTGCCCGGGCACCGTCAGCGCGCGGAGGATCTGCAGCGCCTCCACCCGCTGCTTGCCGAGGCGCCGGCTGTCGAGCACCCGGGCCGTCTCGGCGAAGCCCGGGTAGGGCAGGAACGTCTGCATCGACCCGTCCCCCGCGGTGAACCAGCGGAACCCCACGCTACGTCCGCGGCGCGAGGCCCGGCAAGCGAACCTGCTGGTGCACCGTCGACCGAGGTGGCGCGCATCCGCAGCGTCCTGGGCCGACCGGGGTCCGCTGACGGCCGCGGCGGGGGGCAGCCGGAACGCGGTCCCCGGGGGAACCGCGGACCGCGACCTCAGCGGCGGAGTTCCTTGGTGATCCGCTCGAGCATGTACTTCGAGGACTCCACGGCCCGGTCCTCCCAGGCGAACACGCACGCGGTGGCGATGCCGTCGAAACCCATCTCCCGCAGGGTGCCGAAGAAGGCGTCCCAGTCCACCTCACCCTGGCCGATGTCGAGGTGCTGGTGGATGCGAGCCGGGGTGCCCGGCGGGTTCAGGATGTAGCGCAGCCCGGACGACGCCTTGTGGTTGAACGTGTCCGCGATGTGCACGTGGGCCAGCTTGTCCCCGGCGTAGCGCAGCATCGCGGGGATGTCCGCCCCGGTGTCGTCGCCGGACAGGTGGAAGGTGTGCGGCGCGCAGTACAGATAGTTCACCCACGGCTTGTTGATCGCCCGCACCAGGTCCACCGCGGGCGTGTTGACCTCGCAGAAGTCGTCCGGGTGGGCCTCCAGGTTCAGCGCGATGCCCTCGCGCTCGAACACCGGCAGCAGTTCCTCCATCGACCGCCAGAAGGCCGCCTCGCTCTCGGCGGGGCGCTCGGGGCGGCCGTTGAACTCCGAGTTCATCTGCTGGCAGCCCAGTTCCGCGGTCACCTCGATCATGCGCTTCCAGTAGCGCACCGCGGCTTGGCGTTCGGTCTCGTCCGGACCCGACCAGCGGTACAGCGGGAGCACGCTGGCCAGCTGGACACCGGTCTCGCGCAGCGCGCTCTTCAACTCCGCGACCCGGTCATCGTCGGCCCGGGGGTGGACGAAGAACGGCATGAAGTCGTCGCGCGGCGACAGTTCGATGTACTCGTAGCCGATGTCGGCGACGGTCCGCACCATGTCCCGGATGGACAGCATGCGGAACATGTACGGGTCGAGTGCGATCTTCATGATTCCCTCGAACTTCTCGAGTCCGCAGTGGACTCGTCGGTGCTGTGTGCGGCGCCCGGGCTCGTCACGAGTAACGGGCGCGCAGTTCGGATTCCAGGCTTTCCAGGGACCGGCCGCGGGTCTCGGGCACGAACCTCGCGACGAAGGCGATGGCAACGACGCCGACGACCACGAAGACGCCGAACGTGGCGGCGATGCCGAGCTCGGCCACCAGCACCGGGAACGTCAGTCCCACGGCGAAGTTGGTGGCCCACAACGTGAGGCTGGCGATGCCGAAGGCGAACCCCCGCATCTTCAGCGGGAAGATCTCCGCGAGCATCAACCAGGTCACCGGCGAGGTGGCACCCTGCTGGAACGCCAGGAACGTCACGGTCAGCGCGAGCACGAGCAGCGCTCGGGTGGTGCCCTCCGGCACGACCAGCGACACGACCGCGACCAGCAGCAGCGCGGTGACCGTGCCCGCCTGCCCGACCAGCAGCATCGGCCGCCGGTTCACCCGCCCCAGCAGGTAGATGCCGACGAAGGTGGCCAGCACCGAGATCACGCCGTTGGCGATGTTGGCGACGAGGGCGCCGTTGGCGGAGAGCCCGGAGCTCTGCAGGATCTGGGTGCCGTAGTACATGATCGTGTTCACGCCGCTGAGCTGCTGCACGACGGCGATGCCGATGCCGACCAGCACGAGCCGGCGAATCCACGGCACCGCCAGGTCCGACCAGCCGCCGGTCTGCGCCTTCTCGTCCTCCTCGGCCAGCCGCTGCACGTCGGCCAGTTCGGCCTCGGCGCGCTGCGCGGAGCGGACCTGCCGGAGCACGTCGAGCGCCTCGCCGAGGCGGCCCCGCGACGCCAGCCAGCGCGGGCTTTCGGGCATGACCAGCATGCCGAACCACAGCACCACGGCGGGCAGCGACGCGACGACCAGCATGTAGCGCCACACGTGGGCGGACTCGCCCAGCAGACCGGCGATTGCGGCGTTGAAGGTGAACGCGAGCAGCTGACCGGTGACGATCATCAGTTCGTTCTGCGTGACCAGCCGGCCGCGGCGCTCGGCGGGTGACACCTCGGCCAGGTACGTCGGCACGGTCACCGACGCACCGCCGACGGCCAGTCCGAGCACGAACCGGGCCGCCACCATGAATGCCGCGTCCGGCGCGAACGTGCAGGCCAGCGTGCCCGCCAGGAAGATCCCCGCGAGCGCGAGGATGGTGCGCCGTCGGCCGCGGGCGTCGGCCAGCCGGCCGCCGGTGAATGCGCCGATGGCGGCGCCGAACAGCAGGGAGCTGGTGACCAGCCCCTCGGTGAGCGGCGTGAGCCCGAGGTCGGACTGCATGTAGGGCAGCGCGCCGTTGATCACGCCGGTGTCGTAGCCGAACAGCAGACCACCGAAGGTGGCGACGAGGGTGATGGTCCTCAGGCGGCGTGCGTGGGGGCCTCGGGCGTCGTGCGCTGCCGCGTGCGGGGAAGGCACGTCGGTGTGCGCTGTGGACATGGATCGGTCTCCTCCGTCGGAGCTTCCGGCGTCACCGGATCGTGGGCCGTTTGCTGCCGCTCAGCCCGCACCCGGCAAGGTACTCGCGGGTACGCACGGCAATGGGCAACGGCACATCCGGCGCACACGGATACAGATCCTGCTCAACGATCACGAACAACTCCGCATCCAACGACGACAACGCCGCAACAACCTCAGCCGGATCCGGCACCCCCGCCGGCGGCTCCACACACACCCCCCGCCTGACCGCCTCACCGAACGACAACCCCTCAGCCGCCACCTGCGCAAGCACATCCGGATCCATCTGCTTGATGTGCACATAACCAATACGCCCGGCATACCGGCGAATCAGATCAAGATTGTCACCACCACCATAGGCAACATGCCCGGTATCCAGACACAAATTCACAAACCGGGAATCCGTGGCATCCAAAAACCGCTCGATCTCCGGCTGGGTCTGAATATGACTGTCCGCATGCGGATGCACACACAACCGCACGTCAAACTCCTCCAACAACATCCTGCCCAGCTCATCAGCCGCCCGACCCAGCACCGCCCACTGCTCGGCGGACAACTCCGGCGACTCCGTGTAACCACCGGTCTTCTCATCCCGGAACATCGGCGGAATGAACACCAGATGATGCGCACCCACCGCCGCCGTCAACTCCGCGACCCTGCGCGTGCTCGCCACCACCTCCTCCCACAGATCCGGCCGGTGCAACGCACCGAACGTCGTCCCCCCCGACACCTGCAGACCCCGCGCACCAACCTCCTCAGCCAGCCGCCTGGGATCGGTCGGCAAAAACCCGTACGGCCCCAGCTCCAACCACCGGTACCCGGCCTGCACCAACTCGTCAAGGAACTGCGTGAACCCCACCTGGTGCTCATCCTCGGCAAACCACACGCCCCACGAATCAGGCGCGGAACCCAGACACAGATTGCCCGCCACAACACGAGCAGCGGACTGGGACGACGCTGTCATGGACCCTCCTCGGTCGGTGGGCGACGGTGCCCACCGCAGTTTTTGATCTTGAGGCCGATCATCGGCGCTGGTGACTCAGCCTGGCGCGCGCTACTAGCGCGCTCTAGTTCCCGGTACTATGGTGCCGACCACAGCAGTATGTCAAGACTTTCTGTCAAACATCGGCATAGGCGGGGTGGTGCAGGATCACGGGAGTGATCGACGAATCCGCTCGGGGTAACGGCCGGCGCAGACCGACGATGGCGGACGTGGCACGCCGCGCCGGGGTGTCGCGGGCGCTGGTGTCACTCGTCTTCCGGGACCAGCCGGGCGCCAGCGAGCGCACCCGCCAGCGCGTGCTGCGCGTCGCCGACCAGCTCGGGTACCGCCCCGACACCGCGGCGCGCATGCTGGCGAGTCGCCACAGCCGCACCCTCGGCGTGATGCTGACCGTGCACCAACCGTTCCAGGCCGACCTGGTGGAGGCCATCTACCCCGAGGCCGAACGGCTCGGGTACGAGGTGCTGCTGTCGGCCACCGCGCCGTCCCGCGACGAGCGCAAGGCCGTGGAGTCGCTGCTCAGCCACCGCTGCGAGGCCCTCATCCTGCTCGGTCCCCGCGGCGGCAGCCACCAGCTCGACGAGCTCGGGCAGCGGGCGGTCGTCGCCGTCGTCGGCCGCCGAGCGACCGGGGCGCGGGTGGACAGCGTCCACACCGCCGAGGACGAGGGTGTCCGGCAGGCCGTCGACTACCTCGCCGAGCTCGGCCACCGCCGGATCGTCCACATCGACGGCGGCGACGGACCGGGCGCACCCGAGCGGCGCGACGCCTACCTCACGGCCATGCGCGCCCGCGGGCTGGCCGCCGAAGCACGGGTGATCCCCGGCGCCCACACCGAGGACGCCGGGGTGAAGGCGGGCCGGTCCCTGCTCGGCGAACGACAGCTGCCCACCGCGGTGCTGGCCGGCAACGACCGCTGCGCGCTGGGTCTCATGCGCACGCTGGCGCAGGCGGGGCTCGACGTGCCGCGGGACGTCTCCGTCGTCGGCTACGACGACAGCCATGTCTCGCACCTGGCGCACGTCGACCTGACCACGATCCGCCAGGACGTGGACCGCATGGCCGAGCAGGCCGTTCGCCTGGCCGTCGCGCGGCTGGAGGACTCCGCGCTGCCACCGCGGGAGGTGGTGCTCGAGCCGAAGCTCGTGGTGCGCGGCACCACCGGTCCACCGGCGGACTGAGCGGGGCTGGCCGCTCAGCCGACCACGTCCGCGTCGGCGACTGTCATCGCCATCGTCCCGATGGAACTGGTGCACAGCGCCGTCTTGGGCAGGCCGAGGGAGGCGAGTTCCCTCGCGACCGGGTGGTCGCCGAGGCGCAGCAGCGCCCCACCCGGCCGGGACCGCACGCGCTGCGCCCTGAGCTTCCAGGGGATTCGGCGCAGCACCCCGTCCTGGTGGGTGTAGGCGTCCAGGGAAACCAGCTCGCTGCGGCTGGGCACCGGGATGCCGGGCTTGACGAGCAGCCCGGCGACCAGGCGACCGTCCTGGCGGATCACGCAGCTCTTCGTGCGCCCGCCCAGGCGCAGGTCGATGTCGGCCATCTCCTTGGGGAAGCCCCAGATGGTCCGGCCGGCCGCCAACGTGAAGGTCTGGTCGACCGGGAGCCAGTGGATGAAGGCGCCGCTCCCCCGCCGCACCGGGTCGCGAACGAGGAAGGCCACCGCGAACTCGTGGTAGGACCCCAGGTCGCCGTCGCGGTAGTGGACGAACGCCAGTGCGCAGACCGCGGTGCCGCGCACCGGTTCGACGGGGTCAAGCCCGGCATGGGAGAGCACCGAGCGCGCCCGGCGTGCGGGAACGGTGAACATCGCCGCGCACGCGCTGGCATCCCGGATGCGCACCGGCATGGTCACGCGCTCGCCCTGAATCAGGTGACTCACCACACACCAAGTAGAACGCGTTCATCCACCGCAGTCCAGCCGCGCGCGCCATGCGAGCATCCGGTCGGCAAAGCCGTACTCCAGAACACGTTATTGGAACGCCGCGTTTCCGCGCCGGCACCTGTTCCGGGCCGCCGCGCGGCCCGCGTCCACAGCGGACTCCGTGGTCAGCCGCGCTGAGGGTGCTTGCCCGGGATGCCGCGGCGGAACGACATCGTCATGCGCCACATCCGGACCTCGCGGACCAGCCCGGGCAGTTCCCGCACGAACAGCGCGAGCAGTCCGGCGGTGAGCAGCACAGCCTGCGCGATCAGCACCTTCCTGGCCATCCGCTCCCCTCCTCTCGTCGTGGTCTCAGCCCGGCGGGATGTTCGGCATGGCCCGCCGGACCGGGTTGTGGTGCTTCCAGTGGATCCCGGTGGAGCGGCGCGCGTCGGCCGTGCCGTCCGCGCGATGCCCCGCCTGCCGCCGGGACGCCCCGTGGTTGCCCTGGTGCAGGCCGCGGACGTGACCGGGGGTGTCCGGTTTCACGTCCGCGCGGCCGACTCGGATTCCGCCCATCTTCCCTCCTCGGGTCCCTCACCTGGGATCGGCAGCCAGTTCGGCGAAGAAACCTTCGATCGCGGGCCACACCGCCGACCCGCCGGACAGTCCCCGCCACTCGCGACGCAGCACCGCGACGAGCCGGTAGCACACGTCGACCGGGACGATCCAGTGCTCCTGGTGCCCGCGCGCGGTGTTGACCAGCAGCGCCTCCACCTCCGGTGCCATGTGGTCGAGCTCGGGCCGCTGGTCGGCGACCTGCCGCCATGCCGGCGCGGCCACCTCCCACACCGCCACCCCGGCCGGGCCGGGGTAGTGGGCGAGTGCGGTGCCGTCCGCCCGCACCACGAAGAAGGCGAGCCCGACCGGGATACCGAGGGACGCCGTGGGCACCGGGGCCAGGCGGTGCCGACGCCGCGGCACGAGCCGGTAGTGCCCGGCCGCGTCGCGATCGAACAGCACCGCGCAGGCCCGGCACGCGCACATCAGCTCACGGCGGTCGACGTCGACCAGATGCCGGTGCTCGGCCACGAGCGGCTCGCGGCACAGGTCGCAACGCTCCTCCGCGGCGCGTCGGCCCGTTCCGTGACGGATCAGGCGGTGCAGGGCTCCCGTGCTCACCCCGGCCTCCGCGCCCGGCTCAGGACCGCGTCGACGGAGATCACCGAGGCACCCTGCTCCGCCGCGACGACATCGACGTCGGTGAGCTCGGGCGCCACCGCCCGCACCGCCTCGGCCACCGCCTGCGCCACCTCGTCGGGCGGCGACGAGCAACCGCACCCGCCGGACAGGCGAATCCGCGCCACCGAGCCGTCGACATCGACCAGCTCGACCTGGACGCCTCGCCGACGGGCGTGCGGCCGGACATCGTCGAGCGCCCGCCGCACCCGCTCCCCCACCGGGTCGGGGTGCAGGTCGTGCAGCACCAGCAGGTGGTTCAGCAGTTCGTCGTCGGTCACGGTTCGCGGCGACGACCTCGCGTCGAGGCGGACCAGCCGGGCCAGCGCCTCGCCGTAGACCTCGACCAGCTCCCGCACGGCCTCCAGCGCCGCGTCGGACGTCGGCCCCGGGGCCTGCTCGACGACCTCCAGCAGTGCGTCGACGCGCGCCAGGCGCGCCCGAACCGCCTCGTCGTCCAGCCCGCCCCGGTCAGCCATGCGCCCCTCCGAACGTCGGCGAGTGCACCTTCCGCAGCTCGCGTCCGCCGCCGAGATACATGTGCACCCCGCAGGGCAGGCACGGGTCGAAGCTGCGCACGGTCCGCATGATGTCGATACCCCGGAAGTCGTCCGGTCCGTTCTCCTCGAAGATCGGCGTGTCCGCCACGGCGTCCTCGTAGGGGCCCGGCACGCCGAAGCTGTCGCGGGGGCTGGCGTTCCACGGCGTCGGCGGGTACGGGTGGTAGTTGGCGATCTTCTTGTCCCGGATGACCACGTGGTGTGACAGCACCCCGCGCACCGCCTCGTGGAACCCGCAGCCGATCGCCTCGTCCGGGACCTCGAAGTCGGTGAAGATCCGCATGTCACCGGCCCGCACCTGCTCCATCGCCTGCTCGGTGAAGTGCAGCGCCATCGCCGCGGCGTAGGCCACGAAGTACGCCCGGGCCCGGTCGCGTTCGATCGCGTTGGACAGTGGCTTGCCCTCCTTGTCGTGGGGGATCCGCCACTCCAGGGTCATCTCGGGCAGTTGGTCGCTGCGCGGCAGCGAGATCTGCACGCTGCCGCCGGTCGCCTTGACGTAGGGCGTGTCCACCAGGCCGTTGAGGGCCGTCGACCACAGGCGGGCCAGCGGGCCGCCGCCGGTGTCCAGCGCCAGGTGGTTGCGGCCGTCGAACCAGCGCGGGCTCATCACCCAGCTGTAGTTGCCGTCGAAGTCGCGTTTCTGCGGCACCGGCACGGTGGTCTGGTTCCATGGGTGGCGCATGTCGACCGGGTTACCGAGCGGGTCGTGCGTGACGAACGGTTCCTCGTTCACCCAGTCCTCGTAGAACGAGCTGCCGAGCAGGATGCGGATGCCGAGGTTGATGTCCACCAGGTCGTTGGTGACCAGTTCGCCGTCCACGATGATGCCGGGGCTGACGAACATCGCCCGGCCCCAGTCGCGCATCGTCTCGTAGCGGTAGTCGCAGACGTCATAGTTCTGCCACGCGCCCCAGCAGCCCAGCAGGACGCGGCGGCGGCCGACCTCCTCGTAGCCGGGCAGCGCCTCGTAGAAGAAGTCGAACACGTCGTCGTTGAGGGCGACGGCCTTCTTGACGAAGTCCAGGACCCGGATCAGGCGGGTGAGGTAGTCGGTGAACGTGGTGGGTTCCGGCATCGTGCCCACCCCGCCCGGGTACAGTGTGGACGGATGCACGTGCCTGCCCTCCATCAGGCAGAACATCTCGCGGGTGACCCGACTGACCTGCAGCGCCTCCTTGTAGATCTCGCCCTCGAAGGGGTTGAAGGCCCGCATGATGTCGGCGATCGTGCGGTAGCCGTGGATGCGGGCGTTGGGCGCCTCGGCGGTCTCCGCGCGCCGCAGCAGGGCGGGGTTGGTCTCCTTGACGATGGCCTCGCAGAAGTCGACGAAGACCATGTTGTCCTGGAAGATCGTGTGGTCGAACATGTACTCGGCGGCCTCGCCGAGGTTGACGATCGTCTCCGCCAGCGGCGGCGGTTTGGCCCCGTAGGCCATCTGCTGGGCGTAGTTCGAGCACGCGGTGTGGTTGTCGCCGCAGATGCCGCAGATGCGGCTGGTGATGAACCCGGCGTCACGGGGGTCCTTGCCCTTCATGAACACCGAGTAGCCGCGGAACAGCGACGAGGTGCTGTGGCACTCGGCGACCCGGCCACCGGCGAAGTCGATCTTGGTGTAGACGCCGAGGTTGCCGATGATCCGGGTGATCGGATCCCAGTTCATCTCGACGAGCTTGCCCTGCTCCTGCTTGACCGCCTCGGCCATGGGTCACCGCCCTACTCTCGTCGTCCGGTGGTGGGTGCGCCAGCGGGGGTTGTAGCCGCTGGTCAGCACGGGTCTGTTGTGGTGCCACTTCGGTTCCCGGTTGGCCACCGCGTTGGTGATGCCGCGCAACCGGCGGATGACGGCGCCGTAGGGCTTGTTGAGCACCGTCGACAGGCTGCCGCCGGTGGGCTCGTCCATGAACGGCATGAACATGTCCGGGAATCCCGGCATGGTGCAGCCGATGCAGATGCCGCCGACGTTCGGGCAGCCGCCCACGCCGGACATCCAGCCCCGTTTGGGGACGTTGCAGTTGACGACCGGGCCCCAGCAGCCCACCTTCACCTGGCACTTGGGCGAGTTGTAGTCCTTGGCGTAGTCCGCCTGCTCGTAGTAGGCGGCCCGGTCGCAGCCCTCGTGCACGGTCTTGCCGAACAACCACTGCGGCCGCAGCTTCTCGTCCAGCGGCGGCGGTGGTGCCGAGCCCGCCGCGTGGTACAGCAGCCAGGTCAGGGTTTCCATGAAGTTCTCCGGCTGGACCGGGCATCCCGGGATGTTGATGATCGGCAGGCCGCCCTGGGACGTGAACTCCCAGCCCAGGTAGTCGGCCAGCCCCATGCAGCCGGTGGGATTGCCCGCCATGGCGTGGATTCCGCCGTAGGTGGCGCAGGTGCCCGCGGCGACCACGGCCCACGCCCGGGGCGCGAGCTGGTCGATCCACCAGTTCAGCGTCAGGGGTTGGCCGGTTTCCGGGTCGTTGCCCAGGGAGGTCCAGTAGCCGTCGCCGTCGATGATGTTCTGGTTCGGGATCGACCCCTCGATCACCAGCACGAACGGCCCCAGTTCACCGCGGGCGGCGGCGTGGAACGGCCGCAGGTAGTCCTCCCCGCCCGGGCTCGGCGAGAGCACCTTGTTGTGCAGGTTCACCTTCGGCAGGCCGGGGATGAGCCCGAGCACGACGTCCTCGATGGCAGGTTGCCCGGAGGCGGTGACCGCCACGGTGTCACCGTCGCAGCTCATGCCCTCGGAGATCCACAGGATGTCGATCTCGTCGAAGCCGCCGCGCTGCTCGGCCCGGCCTGGTTCCTCCGGAGAGGTGCGCGGTGCGCTGTCGGTCGTCATGTCGTGGGCCTCCTCCGCAGTCGTTCGGTGCTCACGCCGGCGGGCGGCGCAGCGAGCGCAACGTGCCGTGCAGCCGCGAGAGCACCTCTGGCGGCATGGTGTCGACGCGGTCCAGGATCTCGGCGGCCCGCGGATCAGTGGCGCGAGCCTCGCGTTTCTCCTCGTCGGTCAGGGTGAGCGTCCGCAGCGACAGCAGCTCGTCGATCTCGGCCGCCTCGTGCAGGTCTCCCGGGCTTTCCGGGGCGACCTCCGGGTGGTCGGGCAGCAGGATCGGCGAGGACAGCACCAGGTCCCGGGATGCGCCGACGAGCACCGGGAAGGTGTGGATGTTGCGGCTGCGTTCGGCGTGTCCCACCGCCGGTTCGGGCGGGTCCATCATGGACAGGAACGCCAGGCCGGTGCCGCCGATCAGCACGTGGGTCGCGACGAGCGAGTGCCGCAGCGCCTCGGCGCGCGACGCCGCCCCGTCCACGTCGCCGGTGTTCTCGACGCGAACCCGCACGCGATGCAGGGCCGCGTCGACCCGGTGTACGTGCAGCACCAGCGACGCCGAGACCGGCGCGGATCGGCGCACGATCCGAATCCCGCGGCCGAGTTGTTCAATCCGGTCGCCACCGGGCAGGTGGATGTCGCGGACCAGGTCGGCCGCCAGCAGGTCGGACAACCGCGCCGCCACGTCGAACTCCTGCGGCAGTGCCTCGTCGACCGAGAGGTGGCCGACGCCGTCGACGTCCACCGAGTCCACCGGCAGGTACCGCCCGTCCAGCCGGCGTTCGACGTCCTTCGCCCGCACCCGCAGGAAGCGCAGCCGGACGCGGATCACCACGTCCCGCGCCGGTCGCCCGGCCTCGAACAGGCACTCGGTCTGCTGCTGCCACGACTCGACGGAGCCGGCCACCACCGGCTCCACCGGGCCCGACGCCTCGGCCCACCGCCGCGGCGCGACGACCCCGAACTGCCAGCGCATCCGGTTCTTCACCGCCGACCTGCGGTAGGGGTACAGCAGGTATCCCTCGTAGAGCACGGCGTCGGCCACCGCCCGCGCGCGCTCGAACCCCGTGCCGGTGCCACCGCCGGCTGCGCTCGTGCCGTTCGCTGTCCCGCTCAAGGGCCTTCCGCCTCCGCATCGCGTCGCGTTCGCAGGTGCGTTCGCCTGCCGGGATTCCGCCTGACGACCGACCTCGCCACATCGAGGTCCTGGTCCGGTTCTGTCACCATCCGCCACCGGATTCGCCGTCGGTGGCGTGAGATTCGTGCTGCGCGACGAGTCCACGCTACGGCGGGTGGCGTGGCGGCAAAAGTCGATCTGGTCGGGTGGAGTCCCGCCGGATGCGGTGCGGCGGGCGGGGCGTGAGACTGGCGCGGTGGACGAGTTGGTTCGGCGGCGGATCCGGGTCGAGGGCGTCGTGCAGGGCGTGGGTTTCCGGCCCTTCGTCCACTCCGTCGCGACCGGGCTGGGTTTGGGCGGGCACGTCGGCAACGACGCGCGCGGGGTGATCATCGAAGCCGAGGGCCCGGAGGGGGCGATCGCGGACCTGGTTCACGCGCTGCGCACCCGGTGCCCGCCGCTGGCGGTGGTCGAGGAGGTCACCGTCAGCGCGGTTCCCCCGCTCGGCGAACGCACCTTCCGGGTGGTCGACAGCGCGGACGGCGGCCCGCGCACCGTCTCGGTTCCCGCGGACGTGGCAACCTGCGAGGACTGCCTGCGTGAGATCTCCGACCCGGCGGACCGCCGCCACGGGTACGCCTTCACCAACTGCACCGGCTGCGGCCCGCGGTTCACGATCGTGCGCGACATCCCGTACGACCGGGGCAACACCACCATGGCGGACTTCCCGCTGTGCCCGGCCTGCGCGGCTGAGTACCACGATCCGGCGAACCGGCGGTTTCACGCCCAACCGGTGTGCTGCCCGGAGTGCGGGCCGCGGCTGCGGCTCGTCGACGCCGCGGGCAACCCACTGCCCGGCGATCCGGTCGACGGTGCGGCGGCCGCGCTCGCGCAGGGCGCGATCGTCGCGGTGAAGGGGCTCGGCGGGTTCCACCTCGCCGTGGACGCCACCGACGACGACGCCGCGTCCGCGCTGCGCAAACGCAAGAACCGCGAGGCCAAACCGTTCGCGGTGATGGTCGCCGACCTCGAACGGGCGCGGCAGCTGTGCTCGCTGGACGACGCCGAGGCAGCCCTGCTCACGTCGCGCCGCCGTCCGATCGTGTTGCTCGACCGGTTGCCGCACGCACCGGTCGCTCCGGCGGTCGCGCCCGGGAACACCCAGCTGGGGCTGCTGCTGCCGTACACGCCGGTGCACCACCTGCTGCTGCGCCGGTTCCCGAAGCCCATCGTGCTGACCAGCGGCAACGCCTCCGACGAACCCATCGCGCACCGGGACGACGATGCGCTGCAACGGCTTTCGTCGATCGCCGACGTTTTCCTCACCCACGACCGGCCGATCCACGCGCCCGCCGACGACTCCGTGGTCCGCGCGTTCCGCGGGAAGCAGCTGGTGCTGCGGCGATCGCGTGGGTACACACCGGAACCGGTGGTGCTGCCGTGGGAGTTCCCACGCCCGGTGCTGGCCTGCGGTGCGGAGCTGAAGAACACCTTCGCGCTCGCCGAGCGGCGAAAGGTGGTGCTCTCGCAGCACATCGGCGACCTCGAGGACTACCCCACGTTCCGGTCGTACGGTGGGGGCATCGAGCACTTCCGCGCGCTGCTCGGCATCGACCCGCAGGTGGTGGTGCACGACCTGCATCCGGAGTATCTGTCCACGAAGTACGCCGAGGAGCTGGACGACGTCGAGCTCCTGGGCGTCCAGCACCACCACGCGCACATCGCGTCCTGCCTGGCCGACAACGGCCACCCGGGGCCGGTGGTCGGCGTGGCGTTCGACGGACTGGGGTACGGACCGGACGGCACCCTGTGGGGCGGCGAGTTCCTGCTTGCCGACCTGGCCGGGTACCGGCGGGTCGGGCACCTCGAACCGGTGCCGCTGCCGGGTGGCGCGGCGGCCGTCCGGCAGCCGTGGCGGGTGGCGGTGTCCTACCTCGTGCGCGCCTACGGCAACGACGTCCCCGCCGGTCTGGCTCTGCTGCGCCGCCGAGACCGCTGGGCGCGGATCGCCGCCCTGACGCGGACTCCGCGCCACTCCCCGCTGAGTTCCAGCGCCGGCCGGTTGTTCGACGCGGTCGCCGCGCTCCTCGGGGTGCGCGACGTCAACGACTACGAGGGGCAGGCGGCTATTGAGCTGGAGCAGTTGGCCGATCCCACCGAGCGCGGGCGCTACGAGCTGCCGGTGTCCGGTGGCGACGTGCTGCGCCTGCGCGGGGCGGACCTGATCCGCGAGGTGGTCAACGACGTGCTCGCCGGTGCGGCGCCCTCGGCGGTGGCCGCGCGGTTCCACAACGCGGTCGGGCGGGCCATCGTGGAAGCGTGCGTGCGGGTGCGGGACAGCACCGGTGTTCGCACCGCCGCCCTGTCCGGCGGGGTGTTCCAGAACGCGTTGCTGCTGGACCGCACGACGGCGGCCCTGCGCGCCCGGGGTTTCCAGGTCCTGGTGCATTCCCGCGTGCCGCCCAACGACGGCGGCATCAGCCTGGGGCAGGCCGCGGTCGCCGGTGCGCTCGACCGCGGCCGGGAGAGCTAGCCGACCGGGGACCCCGACGCCGCCGGGGTGCGTTCGCGCAACCAGTCGTGCCAGCGGTCGAAACCCGTGCCGCTGAGCGCCGAGACGGGCAGCACCTCGACGCCGGGGCGGGTGCGGTCCACAGTGCCACGGAAGCGGTCCACGTCGAACCCGAGGTGCGGGAGCAGGTCGACCTTGTTCAGCAACACCAGGTCGGCGGCCCGGAACATGTGCGGGTACTTCAGCGGCTTGTCCTCGCCCTCGGTGACCGAGGCGATCACCACCCTGGCGTTCTCCCCCAGGTCGAACAGGGCCGGGCACACCAGGTTCCCCACGTTCTCGACGAACACCACGGAATTCCGCACGGGGTCGAGCGAACGCAGGGCCTCGGCCAGCATCGCGGCGTCCAGGTGGCACCCCGTTCCGGTGTTGATCTGCACGACGCGGCTGCCGAGCGCGCGCAGCCGGTCGGTGTCGAGCGACATTGCCTGGTCACCCTCGACCACGCCCAGCGGCACGTCGTCGAACGTCCGCGCGGTCCGCTCCAGCAGGGTCGTCTTGCCCGCGCCCGGTGAACTCATCAGGTTCACCGCGACGATCCCGCGTTCGCGCAACCACTCCCGGTTGCGCTCGGCGAGCTCGTCGTTGCGGGCCAGCACCCGCTGCTCGAGCTCGACGGTCCGGACCCGCCGGTCCTGCAGGGTTTCACCGCATCCGCACGTTCCGCACACCTAGACCACCTCCACCGACTTGACCAACACCTGCTCCCCCGCCACCACGGCGACATCGGTGCTGCCGCACCGACAGCGGGCGAGCAGGTCGTCGATTGCGAACTCAGCGCCACACGACCGGCACTTCCCGCGCCCGGCGGGTTCGGCGATGGCCAGCTCGGCGCCCTCCAGCGGGGTTCCCCGCGCCACCAGGTCGAAGCAGAAACGCACCGCGTGCGGCACCACCCCGGACAGCACGCCGACCTCCAGGTGCACGCGCCGGACCGGGGCCTCGCCGGTGGCGGACACGACCGCGTCGACGATGCACTGCGTGATGCCGAGTTCGTGCACCGCGTCAGCAGATCCTCGGCAGCGGGTCGCCGACCAGCAGGTCCACGATCCGGGTGCCGCCCAAGGCGGTGTTGAGCAGCACCAGCCCGGGCGGGTCGTCGGCGATCCGGCCGATGGCGGTGGCGTCCACACCGAGCGGATGCGACCGCATCACCCGCAGCGCGTCCGCGGCCTGCGCACCGTCCACGACCACCACGACGCGCCCTTCGCAGGCCACGTAGAGCGGATCGATGCCAAGCAGCTCGGACGCGCCCCGCACCTCCTCGCGCACCGGCACCGTGTCCTCGTCGACCACCACGGCGACCCCGGAGGCCCTGGCGATCTCGTTGAGTACCGTGGCCACGCCACCGCGGGTGGGATCGCGCAGCGCCCGCACGCCGGGCACCGCCGCCAGCAGGTCGCCGACCAGCCCGTGCACGGCCGCGGTGTCGGACTCGACGTCGGCGTCGATGTCAAGCTCGCCGCGGGCCAGCATGATCGTGATGCCGTGGTCCCCGATCGGGCCGGACACCACCACCGCGTCGCCCGGTCGCACCGAGTCGACGCCCAACCGGTGGTCGGTGTGCAGTGTGCCCAGCCCCGCGGTGTTGATGTAGCAGCCGTCGGCCTTGCCCTTCTGCACGACCTTGGTGTCGCCGGTGACCACCCGCACCCCGGCCACCGCGGCGGCATCGGCCATCGAACGCGTGATGCGCACCAGGTCCGCGGTCGGGAAGCCCTCCTCGATGATGAACCCGGCCGACAAATAGCGCGGCGTGGCCCCGGAGACAGCGAGGTCGTTGACCGTGCCGTTGACCGCGAGGTCACCGATGTCGCCGCCGGGGAAGAACAACGGGGACACCACGAAGGAGTCGGTGGTGAACGCCAGCCGGGCGGCGTCGGCGGCCAGCTCCGCACCGTCCTCCAGGCGCGCCAGGACGTCGTTGCGGAACGCCTCCAGGAACACCGCCTCGATGAGCGTCTGGGTCGCCTTGCCGCCGGAACCGTGCGCGAGCGTGATCCGGTCCTCCCGCAGCCTCGGCTTGCGGGATCGGGCGCGCTCGATACGGTCCAGCACCTGCTGTTCGGCCTCGGCCGCTCGGTCGGTGGTCACGCCCCGCTCACCTCCCGCACCCGCCGCCGGTTGAAGCGGCCGAAGTTGTAGTACGCCGCACACGCCCCCTCCGGTGACACCATGCAGGTGCCGATCGGCGTCTCCGGGGTGCACGCGGTGCCGAAGACCTTGCACTCCCAGGGTTTCAGCACGCCCTTGAGCACCTCCCCGCACTGGCACGCCTTCGGATCGGCCACCCGCAGCCCCGGCAGGTCGAACCGCTTCTCGGCGTCGAACGGCGCGAACCGCTCGCGCAGCCGCAGCGCCGAGTGCGAGATGAACCCCAGGCCGCGCCACTCGAAGTAGGGACGCAGCTCCATGGTCTCGGCGATGGCGCGCAGCGCGGTGGTGTTGCCCTGCCACGGAACAACGCGGGTGTACTGGTTCTCCACCTCCGCGCGACCCTCGGCGAGCTGGCGCAGCAGCAGGTAGATCGACTGCAGGATGTCCAGCGGTTCGAACCCCGAGACCACCAGGGGTTTGCCGTAGTCGCGCGGGATGAACTCGTAGGGCCGGCAGCCGATGACCGTGGACACGTGGCCCGGGCCCAGGAACCCGTCCAGCCGCAGGTCCGGCGAGTCCAGGATCGCCTTGATCGCCGGGATGATCGTCACGTGGTTGCCGAACACCGAGAAGTTCTCGACCCCCTCCGCCTCGGCGCGCAGCAGTGTCATCGCCGTCGACGGCGCGGTGGTCTCGAAGCCGATGGCCATGAACACCACGTGCTGCTCCGGGTCCTGGCGGGCCAGCTTCAGCGCGTCCAGCGGCGAGTAAACCATCCGGATGCTGGTGCCCTCGGCGTTGGAGTCGAAGAACGAGCCGTCGCTGCCCGGCACCCGCATCATGTCGCCGAACGACGTCATCAGCACGCCCGGGCGGCGCGCGATGTGGATGGCGTCGTCCACGCGGCCCATCGGGATCACGCACACCGGGCATCCTGGTCCGTGTACCAGGGTGACGTTGTCCGGCAGGAGGTCCTCGATGCCGTGCTTGTAGATGGTGTGCGTGTGCCCGCCGCAGACTTCCATGAACTTGTACTCACGGCCGGGGTCGCAGAGCCTGGCGATCTCCGCGGACAGCGCCCGCGCCCTGTCCGCGTCCCGGTACTCGTCGACGAACCGCATCCGCGCCCCTCCTAGTCGATGTGCGAGTCCTCGAACGCGTCCAGCTCGTCGCTGTAGGACTGGCCGATCCCCGCAAGGAACTCCAGCACGGCACGGGCTTCTGTCTCGTCCACCTTGGACAGCGCGAACCCGACGTGGATCAGCACCCACTCGCCCGGTGCCGGCGGGTCCTCGGCGAGCAGGCTGATGTTGATGTTGCGGCGGACGCCGCTGACCACGACCTTGGCCAGGTCCGCCCGGTCCGGCAGGACCTCCACGACCTCACCGGGGATCGCCAGGCACATCGGCCGCTCCCTCGTCGTCGAGCGCCGCCAGCTCCAGCAGCGCCATCTCCCACAGGGCGTGGTACAGCGTGGTCTGCGCCTCCTGGATGCGGTGCACGGACGAGGACGGGACCACGAACAGGTGTTGGATGCTGTCGGACTCGGCCATCTTGCCGCCGCGGTCGCCGGCGATGCCGACGGTGAGCAGCCCGCGGTACCGCGCCTCGTCGAAGGCGCGGAGCAGGTTCGCCGAGTTGCCGCTGGTGGACAGGCCCACCGCGATGTCGTGCCGCCCGCCGAACGCGGCGATCTGGCGGGCGAACACCACATCGAAGCCGACGTCGTTGGACAGTGCGGTCACCACGGCGATGTCGCTGGTCAGGCCGATCGCGGGCAGGGCTCGGTGGTTCGGTCCGGGGTGCAGGAACAGGCTCGCCAGATCCTGTGCGTCGGTGGAGCTGCCGCCGTTGCCGAAGCTCAGCAACCGGCCGCCGACGGCGAACCGCCGGGCCATCGCGGCCGCGCAGTCGACGATCTGCCGCCGGTAGCGGCCCAGCAGGTCGGCCCGCAGCCGGGTGATCTCGCCGATCTTGTCCACGGTGGACCGGCGGACCTCGGTGAGCACGGCGTTTGCGTCTCCCTCGGCCTCGGCCAGGAACGGGTACAGCGACTCGAAACCGTCCACGTCGTCAGCTGCGGAACCCACCGCGCCCCTCCCCCGTGATCGCGATCGCCTCGCCAGCGTGGACCAGGACGGTGTCGCCGGGCCGCGGCGCCACCAGCGCCACGCTCACCGTTTCCCGCCCGGCACCGGTGTCCACCACCGCGAGCTGGTCGTCCAGCAGGCGCACCACGCGCACCTCCACGGCCGCGTCGGAGCACGTCACGCAGTGCTCCCCGCGACATTCCGGACCCGGCACCCCCGCGGAGGTCATGCCACCACATCCGTACGGAGTGCGCCGGGGTGCTCGAAGAACACGTGCACCAGCTCCCACAGCACGTGGTAGGCGGTCACGTGCACCTCCTTGACCACCCGCGGGTCGTCGGAGGCCGCGACGAGGACGTGGTCGAAACCCGCGGTGGCGATCCGGCCGCCATCGCCGCCCACCAGCGCCACGGTCAGCAGGCCGCGCCGCCGGGCCTCCTCCAGCCCGCGCAGCACGTTGGCGCACCAGCCGTCGGTGGAGATGCCCAGCGCGATGTCCGGCGGGTCGGCGAGGTGGCGGATCTGATGCGCGAAGACCTCCTCGAAGCCCTCGCCGGTGGCCACCCCGGTCACCGTGGCGACGTCCGAGGTGAGCGAGATCGCGGGCAGCGCTTGTTTGCCGACGATGACCGGGTGCACGAACTCCACGGCCACGTGCTGTGCGTCCGTGCTGGGGCCGCCGTTGCCGAACACGACGAGCTTGCCGCCCTGCTGGAACCGGCGCGCCATCGCGTGGCACGCGCGGGCGACCTCCTCGGCGTCGCGCGCCAGCGCGTCCAGCGGGCGCACGCGTCGCTGGAAGATCTGCTCCAGGGCGGTGTCGGCGGTTTTTTCCGGCCACGGCATCGAAGTCACGTCCTCACCTCGGGGACTTCGGTCCACCCAAGCTAGGACCGGCGAAACCGATGGCACAAATCGATCTGCCGACCCGGACCCGGACGAAGGAACCCGGTCGCCGCACCGTCATCGCGGCCGCGCCACCGCGTCCACAAGGGAGGTGATGATCAACGCCGCGGCGGGGACCGCGGCCGGTGGGGTGTGTCGCGGTTCACACGTCACCACGAAGCTCCGGCACGTTCCGCGGGTTTCGGGCGGTGTGCCGCCGAGCAGTCGCCCGAGTTCGTCCGGTGTGACTTCCGCGACCGCCAGCGATCCGGGCGGGTCGTCGCGGCGTGCCGCGCACACCAGTACGGCGACGTCGCAGTCGCCCAGCGCGGCCAGGAAATCCGCGGTGCGGATGCCGAAGTCGGCGGTGCGCGCCCCGGTCGGCAGACCGTGCCGGCGCAGGGTGTCGAGCACCTCCCGGCCGAACGTACCGCCCGGCTGCCGCTCGTCGCCCGCGCTGGCCACCAGTAGCCGCGGCGCGGTGCCGGCGGAGATGGGTTCGACCTCGTCCGGTGCGAAGAAGAAGCGGTGTCCGAGCTGGCTCATCGGCCCGAGGTCGAACGCCGGATCGTCCAACAGCGACACCACGACGTGCTCGCTGCCGTCCATGCCGCGCTCCAGGCGGTCCACGACCGCGATCCGCCCGGCCAGCGCCAGGTCCACCACATCGGACCGCCGCGACGGGTTCAGCCGCACCCGGCACCCGGGGCGGATTTTCTGCTCCGCCATGCCCCGTCTTCCCTTCACCGCACGCACAGCACGTCCCGGAGAACCTCCTGCACCAGTCGTGCCGCCGCGTCGACCGATCGCGCCACCGGGCCGGACAGCCCCATGCGTTCACCGCAGTCCGCGGGCTCGCACCCCACGAGCAGCACCCGGCCCACCTCGGCTCCGAGCGACCTGCACAGGGCGAGCACCGCCTGCGGGTTCATGCCGTGGCTGTCCACCGGCGGCGCCCCGCCGGGTTCGGCGTCCGGTTCGACGACGAACAGCGTGCCCGGCTCCTCGCCCCGCGCCACGGCGTCCACGAGGATGAGCGCGTCGTACCCGTCGAGCAGCTCGTAGGCCAGGTGCAGGCCGCGGACGCCGTAGTCGGCCACCACCACGCCGCCCGGCACGGGTTCGCGGCTGAGCCGGTCGGCGACCGCGACGCCGAACCCGTCGTCACCCCGGAAGACGTTGCCCACACCGGCGACCAGGACGCGCCCCACCGGCCATCACCGCCGCGGCTTGCCGTCATCGCGCTCCGCCATGCGAGCAGGGCACCACAACGGCTGCCACTCCGCCAATCGGGAGCAGCCCCACCCCGGTCGAACACCGGGCAGGGAGGGAGCGATCAATTTTATCCACAAAGGACGAATGTTTCCGAAAGATCAGCGCCGCAACGGATCCCGTTCGCTCCGGAGCGACACACGGCGAATCAGGCGAGGCCCGGGCGCGGCCGCCGAACACCGCGCCACAGGTCAGGCGCCGAGTCGTCCACGAGTTCCCAGCACCGGCGACGCGAAAGACTCCCGGGACTTTACGATCACGCGCCGAACGAGCGGACCATCACCCCGGGCCAGGTTCCCAACTTTGCACGAGGGGGCGCGGAGCGGGGTGCCCTTCGCCGGACTGCCGCGTGACGGGCTTGCCCGCACGCCCCCGCCGCGCAGCGCGGCTTGACAACGTGCCGGTACGCGGTTCACGCTTACGGGCGTGAACCTGTCAGACAGCCGGACAGCCGGACAGGTGGTCCGGGTCAGCGCGATGGAGGCCGTGCTGGCCCACCTCCGCGGCGCCATCGAGCGAGGCGAGTACGCGATCGGCGACAAGCTCCCGTCCGAGGCCGTGCTGAGCAAGGAGTTCCAGGTCAGCCGCTCGGTCGTGCGGGAGGCGCTGCGCGCCCTGCAGACGCTCGGGCTCACCGTGTCGCGCACCGGGAAGGGTTCCTTCGTGGTCGCCACCGAACCGGCCGAGATGCCCACCTTCGGGCACTACTCGGCGCGCGACCTGATGGAGGTGCGCCGGCACGTCGAGGTCCCGGCCGCCGGTTACGCCGCACTGCGGCACCGCCCGGACGACCTGGACGCGCTCACGGGTCTGCTGGAGCGCATGGAGCGCGAGACCGACGACACCCTCTGGGTGGCGCTGGACTCCCTGTTCCACATCACCGTCGCCCAGGCGTCGGGCAACCCGGTGTTCGGCAAGGTCATCGAGGAGATCCGGGACGCGCTGGCCCGTCAGTCGGCGTTCCTGAACCAGCTCGGCGACCGCCGCCCCGCTTCCAACCGCGAGCACCGCGCGCTCGTCGACGCCATCGCCGCGCACGACAAGGACGCCGCGGTGCGCGCGATGAACACCCACCTGGAACACGTCGAGCGCGCGCTCACCGACATCGTCGGCGCGTCCCCCGACCGCCCTGACCGCGGATGACCGCGCTGCTGGAGACCGCATGATCCCCGCCCCGACCACCGTCCCCACCCACGTCCCCCTGGTGCACGTCCTGCGCGACGGGCTCGTCGAAGGGGTCCACCACGGCTCCGCCGTTGTGCTGGCCCCCGACGGCGAGGTCCTGTTCCAGGCCGGTGACGTCGACGTGGCCTGCTACCCCCGCTCCACGGCCAAGCCGCTGCAGGCCGTGGCCATGGCCCGCCTCGGCCTGTCGCTGCCGCCGCACCTGCTGGCCCTCAGCGCGGCCAGCCACTCCGGCGAGGAGTTCCACCTCGCCGGAGTGCGCCGCATGCTGGAGGCGGGCGGCGGCACCGAGGACGACCTCGGAAATCCCGCCGACCTGCCGTTCGACCCTGCCGAACGGGACTCCTGGATCGCCGCCGGGCGGCCGGCCCGCAGGCTGGCGCACAACTGCTCCGGCAAGCACGCCGCCATGCTGCACACCGCGCGCCGGCACGGTTGGTCCACACAGGACTACCTGAACCCGGACCATCCGCTGCAGTGCGAGATCGCCGCCACCGTTGAGGACCTCACCGGCGAGAAGGTCGCGCACACCGCCACCGACGGCTGCGGGGCCCCGCTGTTCGCCGTGTCGCTGCGGGGCCTGGCCACCGCGATCGGCCGCATCGCCACCGCCGCGCCGGGCACTCCCGAGGCGCTCGTGGCGCACGCGATGCGCGCCCACCCGGAGTACGTGGGCGGCAGCCGCCGCGACGTGACGGCGCTGATGCGGTCCGTGCCGGGCCTGGTGGCCAAGGACGGTTTCGAGGCCGTGCAGATCGCCGCCCTGCCCGACGGGACCGCGTTGGCGGTCAAGATCGCCGACGGTGCCGACCGCGCCCGCCTGCCGGTCGTGCTCGCCGCCCTGCGGATCGCGGGCGTCGACGGCGACCTGCTGCTCCCGCTGGCCCCTCCCGGCGGCCCGGACGGGCTCGCGGTCGCCGGGGACCTCGCCGCACACCTCCGCGATCACCACAAGAGGACGATGCCGTGACGACTCGGACCGAACACGACCTGCTGGGCGACAAGGACGTTCCCGCCGACGCCTACTGGGGCGTGCACACCGCGCGGGCGCTGGAGAACTTCCCCATCACCGGCACGGCGGTGTCGACCTATCCGCACCTGGTGAACGCGCTGGCCGCGGTCAAGGAGGCCGCGGCCCGCGCCAACGCCGAGCTCGGGCTGCTGCCGCCCCGCATCGCCGACGCCATCGCCACGGTGTGCCAGGAGATCCGCGGCGGGGCGCTGCACGACCAGTTCATCGTGGACGTCATCCAGGGCGGCGCGGGCACCTCGACCAACATGAACGCCAACGAGGTCATCGCGAACCGGGCGCTGGAACTACTCGGGCACGCCAAGGGCGACTACGCCCGCGTGCATCCCAACGAGCACGTCAACCTCAGCCAGTCCACCAACGACGCCTACCCGACCGCGGTCAACGTCGCCACGATCACCGCCGTGCACCAGCTGTCCGCCGCGATGCGGGTGCTGGAGCGGGCTTTCGCGGCCAAGGCCGTCGAGTTCCGCGACGTGCTCAAGATGGGCCGCACGCAGTTGCAGGACGCCGTGCCGATGACGCTGGGCCAGGAGTTCGGCAGCTACGCGGTGATGCTCGGCGAGGACCGGCAACGGCTGGACGAAGCCGTGGCGCTGCTGCACGAGATCAACCTCGGGGCCACCGCGATCGGCACCGGGCTGAACACCCCGCCCGGTTACGCGGCGGCCGCCTGCCGCCACCTGGTGGCGATCACCGGGCTACCGCTGACCACCGCAGCGGACCTGGTCGAGGCCACGCAGGACTGCGGGGCGTTCGTGCACCTGTCCGGTGTCCTCAAGCGCATCGCGGTCAAGCTGTCCAAGACCTGCAACGACCTGCGGTTGCTGTCGTCCGGGCCGCGTGCCGGACTCAACGAGATCAACCTGCCGCCGGTGCAGGCCGGGTCGTCGATCATGCCGGGCAAGATCAACCCGGTGATCCCCGAGGTGGTCAACCAGGTCGCGTTCGAGGTGATCGGTAACGACGTGGCGATCACCATGGCCGCCGAGGCCGGGCAGCTCCAGCTCAACGCGTTCGAGCCGATCATCCTGCACTCGCTGTCGGAGAGCATCACGCACCTGCGCGCCGCCTGCCTGGTGCTCGCCGAGCGCTGCGTCGCCGGGATCTCCGCAAACCCCGACGTCACCCGCGGGTACGTGGAGAACTCCATCGGCCTGGTCACCGCGCTGAACCCGGCGATCGGCTACGCGGCAGCGACCGAGATCGCCAAGGAGGCGCTGGCCACCGGCCGCGGGGTGGCCGAACTGGTGCTGGAGCGCGACCTGGTTCCCGCCGAGAAACTCGCCGCGCTGCTGCGCCCGGAGAACCTGGCCAACCCCACGGCCACGCCCTGATCGCCGTCAGGCGCCGCGAGCCCGGTGCGTCGACGTGGCTGAGAAGCCCGGTCGCCCGACACGACGATCGAGGCGACCGCAGCGCACCCGCACTGCTCCACGCCGTTCTCGTGTCGACGCTCGTCGCAGCGCTCCTGCTCACCCCGTCGCTGCTGTGGATGTCCGCGTTGTTCCAGGGCACTCCGCAGCAGCGCGGGAGCTGACGAGCAGGGTCGTGGCGGTCCACAATCGGCCCATGACCACCGCGAAACTCGATGCCGCGCGGCGCGGCCTCGGGTCGGCGCTGTTCGAACGCGTGGCAGGCCCGGACGGCGCCGCCACCCGGGAGCGGATCCACACCGCGCCAGGTCCCCGCTGGTTCGCCGAGGACCGGCCGATCCGGCGGGTGCACGGTGACGCGGCCATGTTCGTCGGCGGGTTGCGCGCGCTACTGCTGCAGTCGCTGCATCCGCTGGCGATCGCCGCGGTGTCCGCCCACTCCGGGTATCGCGGTGATCCGTGGGGGCGTCTGCAGCGCACGAGCACCTTCCTGGCCGTCACCACGTTCGGCACGGCGCACGACGCGCAACGGGCGGTTGACCGCGTGCGGCGAATCCACGCCAAGGTCCGCGGCACGGCCCCGGACGGCCGGCGATACCACGCCGCCGACCCGCACCTGCTCGAATGGGTGCACGTCGCCGAGGTGGACAGCTTTTTGCGCTGCCACCAGCGCTACGGTGCGCGGCGGCTCTCCCCGGCCGAATGCGACGCGTACGTCGCCGACACCGCCCGGGTGGCGGCGGCGCTCGGCGTGTCCGATCCGCCGCGGTCCCAGGCCGACCTCACGGCGCGTCTCAACGCCTACCGGCCCGAGCTGCGCAGCACCCGGGAAGCGCGCAGCACCGCCCGGTTCCTGCTGCTCGAGCCTCCGCTGCCGCTGCTGGCCCGCGGCCCGTATGCGCTGCTGGCCGCCACGGCCGTCGCCATGCTCCCGGCCTGGGCCCGGTGGCCGCTGCGGCTGCCCTACCTCCCCCTCACCGAAGCCACGACCGTCCACCTGGCCGGGCGCGGCGTGGTCGGCGCCCTCCGCTGGGCGTTGACGGCGCCGCCCGACCAGCCGTGAGCCGGCCGGTTCATCGACGATCGCGTGCCCACGATCTCGGCGATCCACCGACTGCGCCGACCGGCACCGCGGGTATCCCGGTGTGGTGGAAGCGCAGGACCTGCCGACGTTGCACGACCTGGAACAGCTGTCCGAGGTCGTGCGGGGGCACGACCTCGGAAGGGACCTGTACCTGCGCTGGTCCCGGGGCCCGGGGTTCGACGCGGACTCGGTCAGCCGCGATGCGCTGACCGGCGTCGAGCTGCCCGGACTGTCGGCGAACCCGCTGCGCGTCGAGTCGTGGTGGGGCAGCCGTTCGCTGCGCCTGTGGGTCGCCCGCCGTCTCCACGACTACCGGCACCTGCGGGACCGCCAGCCGGGCGCGGACGTGCGGGCGTGGTTGCTGGCGGGCACCGAGGTCGCGCGGGGCCCGGACAACGAACCCCTGGTCGCCTGCGACCGACCGCTGGCGTGGGTGGCCGAGGAGGCGCTGCGCGAAGCGCACCGGCTGGTGACCGAGCAGAAATCGGACTGGGGTTCACTCGACCGCCAGGCGTGACGGTCCGTTGTGGACGGTCAGCGGCAGGGCCGTGATCCGGAAATCGCACGAGGGCCACCCGGGCGAGGACCACAGCACCACGGACCCGTGCCGAGCGATGTCACGCCCCGCGGGGCGAGCGCTTGCGGCGGTACATGTCGCGGTCGGCCCGGTGCATGAGCTCCTTCGGGCAGGTGCACGGGTCGGCCGCGGTGGCCAGGCCCACGCTGGCGCGGAGGCGGAGGCGGTGCCCCGCCGCGACCCGGTCGACGTCGAGCCGCCGGGTGATCCGCTCCCGCAGCCGCTCCGCCGCCGCGACGCCGGGCACGTGGCTGACCACCGCGAACTCGTCACCACCGATGCGCGCCACCGTGCCGCTGGTGCCCACCGAGGTGAGCAACTGATCGGCCACGGCGATGAGCAGCTGGTCTCCGACCGCGTGCCCGTACCCGTCGTTGACCGGTTTCAGGCAGTCCACGTCGGCGACGAGTACCGCCAGCACGCCCCCGTCCCGGGCCAGCTGCGCCAGGCCCTGCTCCAGCCGGTCGGTGAACAGCGCGCGGTTGGCCAACCCGGTCAGCGGGTCGTGCAGCGCCAGGTGCGCCAGATCGGGGTCCACCGCGCAACGTTCGCTGAGCTCCTCGCACTGCACGACGAAGGACGCGGGACTGCCGTCCGGCCCCGGCACCACGCTGCAGCTGACCATCACCCAGATCGGGTGGCCGTCCCGATGCCGGTAGCGCTTCTTCAGTCGCGCCGAGCTCACCCACCCCGACAGGAGCTCCGCGAGGGCGTCGTTGCTGGCGGCCAGGTCGGCGGGGTAGGTGACGTCGCAGAACCGCATTGACAGCATCTCGTCGCGGGAGTAGCCGAGCAGCTCGCACAGCGCGTCGTTGACGGCCGTCCATCGCCCGCCGAGGTCCATCATGCCCATCCCGTTGGGCGCGTTGGCGAACACCCGCAGCCAGAGCTGCTCGGCTCGGAACGGGTCCTCGATCTCGTGGAACTGCACGAGCAGCAGGTGGCGTTCGCAGCGGGGTTCGCCGATCAGCGACACGCACTGCGTCACCCACCGGACGCTGCCGTCGGCGCGCTGCAACCGCCGCTCGACCGTCGTGTCCCCACGGCGCAGGACGAGCTCGTCCGGTGGGCCGGCACCGGCCTCACCGCTGGTGGCCAGGGTCTCCGGCGGGCTCCCGAACAGCTGCACGCATGCCCGGTTGACGTGCACGCACCGCCCCATCGGCGTCACCAGCGCCATCGGCGTCAACGACTGGTCCAGTACGGCCCGCCACAACAGCGCCACGTTGGCCGGCGCGGAAGTCCGATCGGTCACCGCGGCACACCTCCGCCCCTGCTCAAGACGACCGGCAGCCAGCCTGGACCGTGCGTTCGGGGCATACGCGACCTCGGGGTTCGGGAATGACAGACATACCAGGCCAACCCTGACGGCAGTGGCGCCGCGCCGCTGCCGGGCAACTACGGAGACGCATACGTATGTCGCGGGTACGTATGTCGCCGGGCCGACGCGAGAAAGCGGTCCAGCACCCAACGAACCTTCCCCACGCTCCAGCCCCGCCCGACCCACGGTCTCTCCCCGGCGGATGGCCCACCCAAATTCCGGCAAACTCGGCAGACTCCCCCGTGGGTGGGGTGTTCAGGTTTCGGCGAACTGGGAGGTGGTTGGGCTTGCTGGGCGCGTGCGTAACGCGGAGCGCCCCTAGTCCGGCACGACGGCGGCGAACAGCTCGCCCGCGGTGAGCCGGGCAACGAGCTCGGCCACCGCGGCCCGACCGCCGCCGCGCGCGTCGATCCAGCGGCTCACCCGGCACGCGGCGCGGGCGTAGGTCTGCTCGTCGGCGCTGGCGGCCCGCAGCCACTCGTCGAGGGTGCCGGGCAGCGGCCCGGTCGGCGCCACCCGGCAGCGGTCACCGCCCGTGTGGAGGTAGCGCGGATCACCCGAGACCAGGACCGCCAAGCCCTCGTCGAACCACTGCGGCACCTGGTCCGCGTGCGCACCGAGCCGGTGCCGCAGCTCCACGTGCGACATCTCGTGCGAGGCGATCACGGGATCGACTCCCCGCGGCGACAGCAGCACCGCCCGGTTGAGCACCGCGACGCCGCGTTCCCGGCCCCCGCCGATCCGCCGGTAGCAGTCGTCGTCCAGGCACACCAGCAGCCGGGGCGAACTCACCACGCCACCGTAGAACTCGTGGACCCGTTGCCGCGCGGCCACGACCGCGTCGACAACCCGCTGCCGCTGCGCCTCGGACAGCCCGGAGCCCGCGTACGCACCCGGCCCGACGGCGACGAACCCGTAGCAGCCGAGACAGACCGTCGCGGCCACGGCGGGAAAACCCACCGCCACCACGACAACGACTGCGATCACCAACGCACTGCCCGAACCCACCGCCCAGAACCACCACCGCCGAGCACGCCCGCCCACCACGGCTCCATACAACCAGAACGGCCGCCCCGTCAGGCGTGGTCCGCTGTCGTGGCTGGGCCGCTCGGGTCGCGCCGTGTGCTCTGTTCCCTCGGCTCGGACTCCGAGCGGGACCGGACGCTGCTGGTCGCCGCGGCGTTCGGCGTGCCGGGGCGGTACCTGCTCGTCGGCTCGTTGCTCGTCGCCTGGCAGCGTTCGCTGATCTCGGCGATCGTCTTCATCAGGCCCGCCACCGCCCGGGTCGTCCTCGCGACGTGCTTGACCAGGTTCTGCGCGCTGGACAGCAGTTTCTGCATCGTCGCGACGATGCGGCCGCCGTACTCCGCCGCCACCTGCACGGCCTGCGGGATCGCTGCCGCGATGCTGGCGCCGAAGGTGGCCTGGGCCGCGGCGACCGCCTGGTTGAGGATCATGATGATCCTGCCGGTGGCTTCCTGGACCAGCGTCGTGACCTCCTGGAGCGTGGCCGCGACCACCTGTCCCGCGCCCGCGGCGACCTCCGCCAGCGCCGCGCTCGACTCGCCGAGCCCGGCGAGGCCGTCCACCAGCTCCGCGGCGGTCCGCAGGTACCCCGCCGCGGCCTCACCCGACCAGCTGCTGGTCTCCGGCCCGGTGGACTGCCGGTAGGAGTCGGCCAGCGATTCGACCACGCGGCCCGCGTCCTGGAATCCCTGCGCGCCCGTGGAGATCGCCGCCGGGTCACCGACCAGTTGGTGCAGCGGTTCCTCGAGGAACGACACCGATGCGGTGATGAAGCCGAAGCCGGCGTCGGCCAGGGCGGACAGCGGGCTGGAAGCTGGCCCCGCCAGCGACTCCAGCCCGGCTCCCGTCCCACCGAGCCCACCGGTGACCCAGTCGCGGTTGCACACGGCGTCGGTGGTCGCCCTCAGTTCGTCGAGCAGCTCCGCGGTGCTCGTCATGGCGTTGCCTCCCCGCCGAGCAGCTCTGCGTTGTGCTCGTCGACGTGCTCGTAGTCCTCCGCGGTGCGCACGAGGGCCGCACCCACCGCGTCGACCGCCGACGACGCGTGCGTGATCGCCTCCGCGGTCTGGGTCATGGCACTGCCCAGCGCGGCCGTGAGGAACTGCACGAACGTGCCGAGGGCGTTGTCGCCCATGCCGCCCCGCAGCCCGGCCGCGGTGCTGGACAGGCCGTCCGCGAGCTGGGTGAGTGTGCCCGCGTGCGCCCGGATCTGGCCGGGATCGACCTGGAGGCTGCTCATCGGACGATCACCTCCGGGTTCGCGAAGTACTCGTCGTCGTCGACCGGACCCCGCCGCTCCTCGGCCTCCCGGACCGCGGCGGGGGGTAGGTGCTCCTTGACGAAGTCCAGCGACGGCCCCTCACCGACGTAGCCGGCCATGATCTCCACCACCTGCGCGCCGACCGTGCGCTGCGCCTGCTGTGCGGTGGCCAGGATGAGCTTCGCGAGCTGCTCGGCTTCGAGCGCGCGTGCCGCGGGCGTCAACCTGATGTCCTCCAGCGCACCACCCGGTCCGACCTGCACGGCGACCTCCCCACGCGGGGAGGTCGCGCTGCCGCGCACCTGGCTGAGGCTCCTGCTGACCGCTTTGGCGTCCGCGGCGGCCCGCGTCAGCCTCTCGTCGTAGCCCGCGAGCCACTGTGCTGCCGATTCCACGTGTTCCCTCCGGATGTCGTTCACCTGTCCCCGGGTCGCCGGGGTTCGCGGGCCAGGCTGGCCAGTTCCTCGAGCGCGAACCGGAAATCCGCGCCGCGCAGCGGGTTCACGCTCACCCAACCGCGGTCAGAGCGGTCCACCCGCACCCTGCCCTGCGGACCGTCCAACCAGGACAGTTCGCGGCCGACGCGGACGCTGCGCCCGCCGACCCGCCGCGTCGCCCCCAGCTGCCCGCGCCCCGACAGCGTCGGCAGCAGGGCGGCGAGCCGGTCGAGCGCGGCGGGATCGCCGCCGCGCCGGTGGACGAGGTCCCGCAGGAACCGCTGTTTTTCCGCGTCGTCGTCGATCTCGCCGATCAGCCGTACCGCGTCGGTCAGGGCCCGTTCGGGCAGCGCGATCGGCATCGACCGGGCCGCGGCGAGCTCCGGCACCTCCGCCAGCAACGGATCGGTGAGGTCCTTCGCCGCGACCCGGCGAATCCGCACCGGGGTGGCCGGGTCGCCGTCGAGTCGCTGCTGGCAGATCAACGCCCACGACCGGTAGACGACGGCCACGACGCCGGTCGCGCCGTCACCGTCGACCACGACGAGGTCGACCGTGCCGCGGTGCTCGCGCAGGGCGGTCACCAGCTCGGCGGCGGCACCGGCGGGGCCGTCCTCGTCGGCGAGCCCCCGCAGCTGGAGCGTCCGACCGGCCGCGGCCATCAGCACCTCCCGCTCCCCGTCGATCCGCCCGAAGGAGGGAATCTGCAGCGGGAACGGAAACGGCACACCGGCGTGCGCGGCGATCAGGTCAAGCTCGACCTGTCCGAACAGGATCGACCTTCCGGTCGGGGCGGTCGCCGCGGTCATGCCTCGGCCCCGCCCGTGCTCCGCAGCGCCTGCGCGGCCCCGGCATCGTTGGCCACGTACTCGGCGAGAGTCGCGTCCAGGGCGCGGTGGAAGTCGGTCAGCTCGGTGCCGGCCGACTGGATCTCACCGGCCAGCCCCGACCGGCCCGCAGCCTCCCGCAACCGAACCGCCAGGTGGATCGCGGGCGGTGCGGTGCCGAGCATCGGCAGCCGGTCGGCCAACCGGTTCGCGGAAGGCACCAGGCTGCTGGTTTGGTCGGCGATCCCGGCGAGCGCCGAGATCTGCGTGGTGAGGTCCTGCGGCGCCACCTGGTAGCCGCGCGCGGGTGCTGCTTCGGAAGTCACGGTCGCTCCTGTCGGTGTCACTGCCCGATGACCGGCGCGCTGGCCGGCCGGTCGTCGTCGAAGAGTCCCTGGTCGATGGTGGGCAGCCGGTTGTGGTGCACCTTCTCCTCGTCGTCCGCGCCGTGCCGGGGCGCCGCCCCGGGCGGCACCAGGCCGCTGCCGGAGGCCGCGCGCGCCGCGGCGAGACCGGACAACACGCCGGAGCGGGCCAGGGCACCACCGAGCGCACCGCCGCCGCTGCGCAACCCGGGTTCCAGCGGGTCCGCGCCGACCAACCGGTGCCAGGGCAGGCCAGCCGACGTCGAACCGCCACCGGCGAACCCGGCGGCCGTGGTCTGCGCGGGCGCGTCGAAGGTCCGGACGGCCTGCGCACCGGCCGACACCGGAGCGATCCGCCGGCTGCTGTTGCGCAAGCTCATCTCGTAGCGCTGCATCACGTGGACCGCTTCGGCCTTCTTCTGGGCGGCCGTCACGCTGGACAAAAACAGGCTGGCGCCGCCGACGGCCACCGCCCCGATGGCCGCCCCCATCAGCGCACCCGGCCCGGCGCCGACACCGCCGGCACCCGCGCCGACCACACCCCCGATCACCGCGCCGGCCCCGGCGCCCGCCGCGGCACCGGCCAGCACGCTCCCCGTCGGGTCCCCGGGCGGCGGCGGCATCGCGTTGCGCGCGGCGGCGAGCGCGTCAGCCGCCTCCTGCGTCGCCTGCTGGGCGGTGTACGCGCGGTCACTGATCCCGGCGGCCCGCTCCCCCATCTCGCCGAGCCGGTCCGCCGCCAGCGCCCCCGCCTCGCTGCTCCAGTTGGCCTGCATGGCGCTGCGCTGCTGGCGCATCGCGTCGGCGCGGTCGGACAGCTCGGTGCTGTGCCGCCCCCATTCGGCCGCCATCGTGCTGACGTCGCCAACGTCGGCGTTCTGCCAGAGCATCTGGTAGAGCTGCTCGTGGGTGTAGGCGTTCCAGTTCGTGCCACCCGGCGGGATCGGGGACCCGAAGTAGCCTTCCCAGACGTCGCGCAGGGCGTCCACGACGGGCTGCAGCAGCGCGCCGCCCGGCCCGGCCTGGTCGAGCGCGGACGTGGCGGCGCGGGCCAGCTCCTGCACCCCGGCGGAGGCCGCGGCCATCGCGTTCGATGCGGTTTCGTCGATCATCTCCGGTCGTTCGTCCTCCTGCCCGGTTCACGGGTGACGGAGCCGTGCATGAACGTCATGCGGCTTCTCGCTTTCGACCTCGGACCCGCTGCCTGGGAACGACACCCAGATCACCAGGAGCACCCGGGAGAAACATCAGCAACATTGCTGATGTTGCGCTTCCACCCCGGACGATTGACAGGCAAGCGACGACTTGCCTAACGTTTCGGGCTGTGGATGCGGTCTTCAAGGCGCTGGCCGATCGCACGCGCCGCACGATCCTCGACGAGCTGACCGACCGGGACGGCCAGACCCTCTTCGAGATCTGCGCGCGCCTGGCCTCCAAGCACGGGCTCGGCTCGTCGCGGCAGGCGATCTCGCAACACCTCGACGTCCTCGAGGCCGCGGGACTGGTCGAGACCAGGCGCGAGGGCCGCTACAAGTTCCACTACATCAACACCACACCGCTCGAACCGATCGTCGAGCGGTGGCTCAAGAAAACCGGGGAAGACGCCGGTGACCGCACCGGCGCGGAACGGGGGAGAGGGATCACCATGAGGATCAACCTGGCCAGCGTGCTCGTCGACGACCAGGACAAGGCGCTGCGGTTCTACACCGAAATCCTCGGTTTCCAGCAGAAGAACGACATCCCGATGGGTGAGCACCGGTGGATCACCGTGGTGTCCCCGGAGGACCCGGACGGCACCGAACTCGTCCTCGAACCCGACGTGCACCCAGCGGTGAAGCCGTTCAAGGAGGCGCTGGTCGCCGACGGCATCCCGTTCACCTCCTTCGCCGTCGACGACGTCCGGGCGGAATACGATCGATTGCGCGGGCTCGGGGTGCGCTTCACCCAGGAACCCACGGACATGGGCCCGGTGACCACGGCCGTGCTCGACGACACCTGCGGCAACCTCATCCAGATCGCCCACCAGGCGGGCTGAAGTCACCGGATGCCGGGGCCCGATCCCACCTCGCGGACCATGTCGTCAGGCTTGGAGGTTGACCGAACGGCCCGGAACCGAGGTCAGCTTTTCACCTGTTCAGGTTGACCCGCTTGCAAATGGGCAGTCTAGGGCTACATGGGCAGGCCAGGATGACGCGCCGAGGAGGTGCCGGGTGGTTCAAGAGTGGGCCAGGCCCTCCAACCGTCCCGGGGATCTGGAGCTGGGAGTGACCGCGGCGAAAGTCCTCGCTGCCGAGGACATGCGCGACTACGCGATCTTCTCCCTCGACGCCCAGGGCAACGTGGCCAGTTGGAACGCCAGCGCGGAGCGGGCCAAGGGCTACCGCAGCGATGAGATCATCGGGCGGAACGTCTCGATCTTCTACCCGCGGGAGCAGGCCGAGTCCGGATACCCGCAGTGGGAACTCGACCAGGCCGCGGAACACGGCTTCTTCATCGACCGCGGCTGGCGGATCCGCAAGGACGGGAGCCGATTCTGGGCCCACGTCGTGATCACCGCCCAACGCGCGCTCGACGGCACCCTGAACGGGTTCATCAAGGTGACCCGCGACGAGACCGTGGCGCAGGTTCGCCAGCAGCGGTCCAAGCGCCGATTCACCGATCTGTTCGAGCTCGCTTCGACGGGCGTCGGCCTGTTCGATGACACCGGCCGCATCCTCGACGCCAACGGTGCGTTGTGCGATCTGCTCGGTTACCGGCTCAGCGACCTCTGCGGCAAGCTGGACCGCGATGTCCTCCACCCGAGCGATCCGGGCGATGGGCTGGTGGGCGGGCCTGCTGCACCCGGCGGCGCTGACCAGCCGATCCCGCACCGGGTGCTGGCGCGGTCCGACGGCCAAGCGGTGCTGTGCCAGGTGCACAGCAGAGCGTCCGTGCTCGAGGACGGCACCCACGCCTGGCTGGCGACCTTCCACGACGTCACGGAGGAGGTCCACCGCACCGAGAGGCTCCGCTACCAGGCCACCCACGACGAGACGACCGGGTTGCTCAACCGCAGGGGGTTCGAGGAACTGCTGTCCTCCCTGCTCTCCCCGGACGCGGCCGGGCAGGTCGCGGTGTTGTTCTGCGACCTGGACAACTTCAGGCGCGTCAACGACGCGCTCGGTCATGAGGCGGGTGACGAACTGCTCGCCTCGGTCGCCGAACGCCTCACCGCGGAACTGCCCGCGAAATGCACGGCCGCGCGATTCTACGGAGACCAGTTCGCGATCGCCTGCTCGGATGTGGAAGCCGCCGGTGGGCTTGCCGCGCTCAGCCGGGATATCGCCGAGTCCTTCCGGATGGTCGTACCGGTTCGGGATTCTCTGGTGCACGTCTCGGCCGCGGTCGGTGGGACCGTTGCCGAGCACGCCGACGTCGCCTTCCCCGAACTCCTGCGCGCTGCCGAGGCGGCGATGGTCGAAGACCGGATGCGCGGAGAGGGCCGGATGGGTCTGGCGCGCGGTCTCGTCGTGCCCGCTCCCTCGGACGCCGACCAGCTCACCATCGAGCAGTCCCTGCGCGAGGCGATCGCCGAGGACCGCGTGGAGTTGCACTACCAGCCCATCGTCGACAACACCGGGTCGGTGCTGATGGCCGAGGCGTTGTTGCGGTGGTGCCGCCCCGACCTGGGCCGACTCGCACCGGACGTCGTGCTCAGGGTGGCCGAGCGGGGCGGCCTACTCGCCGCGCTGGACCGGTACGTCCTCCGGCGGGCGCTGCGCGAGTCCGTCGGCTGGCGCGGGCCCGACCACCGCCCGATCGCCGTAACGGTCAACCTGTCCGGGCTCCAGCCCGACCGGCCGAGCTTCGCCGCGGAGGTGTCCGCGGCCATCACCGAGGCCGGTGCAGATCCCCGGCACCTGGTCCTGGAGATGGTGGAAACCGTCCTGACCGAGCTCGGGCCTCGAGCGCGCCAGGTGTTGACCGAGCTCGCCGCCACCGGCGTGCGGTTCGCCATGGACGACTTCGGCACCGGTTACTCCTCGCTCGCCCGGCTCCGGGAGCTCCCCACGCAGATCCTCAAACTCGACCGCGGGTTCGTCGGCGGCATCTGCGCCAACCCCACCGACCTGGGCATCACCCGAGCCGTCAGCGAACTGGCCCGCACGATGGGATGCCTCTGCATCGCGGAAGGTGTCGAGAACATCACCCAGCACCACCTGCTCCGCGCCATCGGTGTCGACGCGTACCAGGGTTACCTGTTCTCCCCGCCGCTTCCGGCAGCGGAGTTCCGCGACTTCCTCAGCACCACGCCGCTGCAGCTCCCGCGGCTGTAGCGGCAACGCGGTCTTCCGTGTGATCGCGGAATATCCGCGAAATCGCTGTCCGCACAGCGCTGCGCCTCCGCGGACATCGGGTCTGCGTCAGGTCGGGGGCGTGTAGCGGCCGTCGATCGCGGTCCAGCCGCCGTCGACGAACAGCTGGCTGCCGGTCACGAAGGAGGACGCGTCCGAGGCCAGGTAGACCACCGCCCCGGCGAGCTCCTGGGGCCGCGACCAACGACCGAACGCGCTCTTGCCCGCGTACGCCTCGTACCACTCCGGGACCGCGCTGATCTGCGCGGTCAGCGGCGTTTCCACCACGCCCGGAGCGATCGCGTTCAGCCGCACCCCGGACGGACCCAGCTCCGCGGCCGCGGTCCGCAGCAGCTGCACGAGACCCGCTTTCGTGGCGGCGTACACGCCCTGGCCAGGTTCCACCGTCGCGGCGCGGATCGAGCTGAACCCGATGATGCTGCCCCGCCCCCGCTCAGCCATCCCTGCGCCGAACGCGCGCACGAGGTCGAAGGAGGCGCGCAGGTTCAGCGACACGACCTTGTCGAACTCCTCGGCGGTGTAGTCGAGCAGCCGCTTGCGCACGTTCACCGCGGCGGTGAACACCAGAACGTCGACGGCGCCGAGCTCGGCCGCGGCCCGCACGACGGCCTGCCCGTCAAGGACGTCGAGCTCGTAGGCCGACAACGCATCCCCTGCGGCGGCCGTCGTTTCGGCGGCTTGGGCATCACGGTCGGCACAGACAACCTCGGCTCCGTGCGCGGCGAGGGCCAGCGCGCTCTCCCGGCCGATGCCGCTGCCCGCGCCGACGACCACGGCCTTGCGCCCGTCGAGCCGGAACAGCCGCGCGTAGTCGGCCATCGGGTCCGTTCCCATGTGCACCTCGCAAATGTCGTTCGGACTCGTCCTGCGTGGCATCCGGCGAAATCCGGTGGACGTTCGTCGCGTCGATCCGCACCGGAACCGCCGCCGGGGTCACCCAGCACCGCGAGGGCGCCGCTGCGACGCCCGGCGCTCAGTTCGGTTCGGGACGGATGATCGCCATCCGGGTGACGGTGAGTTCCTCGATCGCGAACCGCGGTCCCTCGCGGCCCGCCCCGGAGTGCTTGACGCCGCCGTAGGGCATCGTGTCGCTGCGGAAACCCGGGACCTCGTTGACGACCACCCCGCCGACCTCCAGCCGGTCCAGCGCGGCGTACGCGGTGCGCAGTGATCCGGTGTAGACGCTGGCATGCAGGCCATAGCGGGAGTCGTTGACCGCGTCGAAGGCCGCGTCGACGTCGGGCACCGAGCGGACGGCGACGACCGGGCCGAACACCTCCTCGTCCCAGGCCGGAACACCCTTGGGCACGTCGAGCAGCACGGTCGGCTCGATCACGCCGTCACGCACCCCTCCCCCGCTCACCACGCGGGCCCCGGCCCGCACCGCCTCGTCGATCCACGCCCGGACCCGCTCGGTCGACCGCTGGTCGATGAGCGCCGACACGCGCGTCTCGGGGTCCCGCGGATCGCCCGTGACCACACCGCGCACGCGGTCGCCGAGCCGTGCCAGGAACTCCTCACGGACGGAGTCGACGACGAGGACGCGTTGCACGCTGATGCATGCCTGGCCGGAGGCGTAGAAACCGCCACGCACGACGGCGTCGGCCGCGGCGTCGAGGTTCGCGTCCTCGGCGACGACGAGCGCCGCGTTGGACCCCAGTTCGAGCAGGACCTTGGTGGGCGCGGCGTCCCGCGCGATTTGGTGGCCGACCGCGGCCGACCCGGTGAACGACACCGCGCCGATGCGGCGATCGGTCGTCAGCGCCACGCCCACGTCCACCCCGCCGGTGACCAGCTGGACCGCGGAGCGCGGTGCTCCGGCGGCGGCGAGCGCCTCGCGGACCAGGTGCACCAGCCACAGCGTGGCCAGCGGGGTCTGCGGCGCGGGTTTGGCGACCACCGGGCATCCCGCGGCCAGCGCGGGCGCGATCTTGTGCGCGGCGAGCAGCAGCGGGTAGTTGAACCCGGCGATGCCCACCACCACGCCGATCGGTCTGCGCACCCAGAAGCCCTGCAGTCCCTCGCCACTGGGCAGCAGGTCCAGCGGCACGGTCTCGCCGTGCAGCCGGGCCACCTCCTCGGCCGCGGTGTGCAGCGTCAGCAACGCGCGGTCCACCTCGACGCGGCAGTCGACGAGCGGTTTGCCGGTTTCGGCGATGAGCAGCCGCACCATCTCGTCGCGGCGGTCCGCGATGGCCCGGTGCGTCGCGAGCAGCGCCTCCCGCCGGACGTGGGAGGGCAGCCGGCCCACGGCGTCGCGCACCGCGAGCGCCGCGTCCAGCGCGCGGCGCGCGGCGGCCACGTCGCCGACCGGTGCGTGCGCGACGACCGAACCGTCGTATGGAAAGCGGACCGCCGCCATACGCGGCGCCGGTTCCCACGACTCGCCGATCGGCAGACCCTCCGGGAACTCGCCCTGCACCTCGTTCATCGCTCTCCCTCGTTGGCGGCGCGGAAGGCCGACGGGTATGCCTCCCGGTAGCTCACCCAGCGGCCGGCGGGCGTCTCGACGGTCTCGGCGGCGAGCAGCGCGTGCCCGATCGCCCGGGTGAAGCAGTCCCCGGCGGCGTCGAGAATCAGCTGGAACCGCGTCAGGTCCGGTGCGCCGCGGGCGCCGGTGGCCAATGCGAAGACCGTGTCGCCGTCGAGCATCGTGTGCACCGGACGGATGCCGCGGGCCATGCCGTCGTGCGCCACGCCGGCGACCTTCGCGCACTGGGCCTTGGACAGCGCGGCGTCCGTGGCCACCACGCCGATGGTGGTCGCCATCGGGGGCCGCGCCAGGTCGGGCAGCGGCGGCGGGTCCGTCGGGGCGCTCGCCAGGTCTGCGGGGTCCGGGCGGGTCACGCCGGTGAACTCGCCGGGCAGCCCGAAGCGGGTGGCGTAGAGCTCCCCGGTCGCCGGGTCGACGCAGGACCCGGCCGCGTTCACCACGGCCAACGCGGCCACGGTCGTGCCGTCGTCGAGTACCGCGCTGGCCGAACCGACGCCGCCTTTGAGCGCCCCGGCCTTCGCCCCGGTCCCGGCGCCCACGACGCCCTGCGGGACCGGCCCGTCCCCGGCCGCGTCGTAGGCGGCTGCGCCCATCGCGGCGTCGGGGTGGGCGGTGAAGTCGCCGCCGCGGCCCAGGTCGAAGATCACGGCCGCGGGCACGATCGGCACCACCTCGCCCGGTCCGCCGACCGAGACGCCCGCCCCGGCATCGCGCAGGCGCCGCATCACGCCGTCGGCGGCGGCCAGCCCGTACGCGCTGCCACCGGAGAGCACGACCGCGTCGACGTGCTCCACCACGTTGCGGGGGTCGAGCAGGTCGGTCTCGCGGGTTCCCGGGCCCCCGCCGCGCACGTCGACCCCGCAGCGGGCACCGCCGGGCGGGGCGAGCACAACCGTGGTGCCCGACAGCCAGCCGTCGCCGCGGCGATGCGCGTGGCCCACCCGGATTCCGGGGACGTCGACGAGGGTGTTCGTGGCTCCCGTGCGTGCGGTCATGACGTCGGCTCCTGGACGAGGTCGGCTGCGGTGGCCCCGGCGAGGGCCTTCTCCAGGGTGGGGATCGCGGCGATGAGCCGCCGGGTGTAGGGGTGCCGGGGGTCGCCGTAGACCTGCTCGGTCGGCCCCATCTCGACGATGCGGCCCTCGCTCATCACCGCCACGCGGTCGCAGACGTGCCGCACCACGGCCAGGTCGTGCGAGACGAACACCAGGGTGAGCGAGAGCTCGTCGACGAGGTCGGCGATCAGGTTGAGCACCTGGCCGCGCACCGACACGTCGAGGGCGCTCACCGGTTCGTCGGCGACGATGATCCGCGGTCGCGGGGCCAGCGCGCGGGCGATCGCGATGCGCTGGCGCTGGCCGCCGGAGAACTGGTGTGGGTACCGGTCGGCCGTGTCGCGGCCCAGACCGACCGCCTCCAGCAGCGCCGGCACCTCGTCGCGGTGGTCGCGGCCCTGCGCCACCAGCGGTTCGGCCACGATGTCGCCGACCCGCATCCGCGGGTCCAGCGAGCTCATCGGGTCCTGGAAGACGAGTTGCAGGTGCTCGCGGAGCATCCGCAGCCGCCGCTCCGGCAGCCGGGTGATGTCGGTGCCGTCGACCATCACGGTGCCGCTGGTGGGCCGGTCGAGGCCCGCGATGATGCGCAGCAGGGTGGACTTGCCGCACCCGGACTCGCCGACAATGCCGAAGTGCTCGCCGGGGGCGACGTCGAAGCTGATGCCGCGCAGCGCGTGCACCGGCGGTGCGGGGTGCAGCAGCGAGGTCCGCGGCCGCCGGTAGTCGCGGGTCACGGCGCGCACGCTGATCGCCGCCGTCGGGTCGGGTTCCGGCGGCAGCTCGGGCAGGTGCACCTGGTCAGTCATGGCGGGCCTCGCTCGTCGGCGGGTGGAAGCAGGCGTAGCCGGTGCCGGTGGCCATGTCCGTCCACGGTGGACGTTCGGCGCACGCGCCGGTAGCGTGCGCGCAGCGGTTGCGGAACACGCAGCCCGCCGGGAACCGGCCCGCGGCCGGGACCGAGCCGGGGATCGTGGCGAGCCGGCCGCGGTCGTCGACGTCCAGGTTGGACGCCTCGATCAGCCCCTGCGTGTAGCGGTGGCGGGGGCGGGTGAAGACCTCACGCACCGGCCCGGCCTCGACGATGCGTCCGCCGTACATCACCAGCACCCGCTCGCACACGGTCGCGACCACGGCGAGGTCGTGCGTGATGAACAGCATCGCCGCGTCGCGCTCCTGGACGCCGCGGACGATCACATCGAGCACGCGCGCCTGTACGGTGACGTCCAGCGCGGTGGTCGGCTCGTCGCACACCAGCAGCGCCGGGTCGTTGGCCAGGGCCAGCGCGAGCATGATGCGCTGCCGCTGCCCGCCGGAGAACTGGTGCGGGTAGGCGCGGGCGGCGGCCTGCGGATCCGGCAGCCCGACCCTGTCGAGCAGCTCCACCGCGGCGGTGGCGGCCGCGCGGCGGTCCCGCTGCGTCCGGTGCACCAGCATGGCCTCGGCCACCTGGCGGCCCACCCGCATCGTCGGGTTGAGCGCGGTCATCGGCTCCTGGAACACCATCGCGACGTGCTTGCCGCGGACCCGCGACATCGCCGCCTCACCGGCGCCCACGAGGTCGTGGTCCACGCCCGCGAGCCGGACCGAACCGCTGGCGCGCACCCCCTCGGGCAGCAGGCCCACAATGCTCAGCGCGGTGAGGGACTTGCCGGACCCGGACTCGCCGATCAGGCCCACCCGCTCGCCCGCGCGGATGGTGAACCCGACGTCGGCCACCAGCGTCCGGTCGCCGCTGACCACGTCGAGGCCCCGGACGGTGAGCAGGTCCGGCTGGGCCGGGGCCCGGCCGGTCGCGGCGGCGGTCTGCGCGGACGTACTCACCGGCGGCCCTCCAACTTCGGGTCGAGGAGGTCGCGCAGGCCGTCGCCGAGCAGGTTGAACCCCAGCACGGCCACGGCGATCGCGGCTCCCGGGTAGACGGCCAGCATCGGCGCCGACCAGAGCATCTCCTGGCTCTCCTGCAGCATCCGGCCCCATGACGGGGTGGGCGGTGGGGTGCCGAAGCCGAGAAACGACAGCGCCGCCTCGGCGAGGACGGCGATGGCGAACCCGACCGAGGACTGCACGATCACCAGGCTGCTGACGTTCGGCAGCACGTGCCGGACGCCGATGGCCCACGGGCCGCGGCCGGCCATGCGGGCGGCGAGCACGTACTCGGTCCGCATCACCTGCAGGGTGCCGCTGCGCACCAGCCGCGCGAAGTTCGGGATGGACGCGATGCCGATGGCGATCATGGCCACCAGCGTGCCCGAGCCGTACACCGCGGCGAACATGATGGCCAGCAGCAGCGCCGGGAAGGCGAGCAGGAGGTCGTTGCCGCGCATGAGTAACTCGCCGAACCAGCGCGGCGCCATCCCGGCGACGACACCGAGCGGCACCCCGATCACCGCGGCGACGCCCACGGCCACGAAGCCGACGAACAGCGTGGTGCGGGCCCCGACGAGGATCTGGCTGAACACGTCGCGGCCGAACTTGTCGGTGCCGAACCAGTGCTCCCAGGACGGTCCCGCCAGCCTCGCCTGCGCATCGACCAGGGTCGGGTCGTGCGGCGTCCAGAGGAACGACAGCAGCGCCATGCCGATGACCGCGGTGACGATCGCGCCGCCCACGACCAGGCTCGCGTTCCACCGGCGGCCGGTGTCCGGTGCGCTCATCGGCCCCCCGTCCGCAGTCGCGGGTCGATCACCAGGTACAGCAGGTCGACCAGGTAGTTCACCAGCAGCACGGCCACCACCAGGACCATCACCACGTCCTGCACGAGGATCAGGTCCCGGTTGGCGACACCGTCGAGCAGGAGGCTGCCCAGCCCCGGGATCACGAAGACCCGCTCCACCACGACGGCCCCGACCAGCAGGGTGGCCAGTTGCAACCCGAGCACCGTCACCACCGGCACCGCGGCGTTGCGCAGCCCGTGGCGCACCAGCGCCCGCATCGGTCGCAGCCCCTTCGACCGCGCGGTGCGCAGGTAGTCCTCGCGCAGCACGTCGAGCACCGCGCTGCGCACGTAGCGGGTGAGGACCGCAGCCTGCACGACGCCGAGCGAGAAGGCGGGCAGCACCAGCTGGCTGGCGAACGCGGCGGGGTCCTCGGCCGGCGGGGTCCAGCCGTTGGCGGGCAACCAGCCCAGGCCCACCGCGAACACGGTGATCAGCAGGATGCCCGCCAGGAACGCCGGCACCGCGACACCAACCTGGGACAGCGCCGACAGCAGCACGCCCGACGGTGTGCGGTGCCGGACCGCGATCAGCGTCCCGGCCGGGACGGCCACCAGGACGGCGATCAGGATCGCGGTGCCGACCAGCCACAGCGTGACCTGCAGCCGGTCGGCGATCTGCGGCCCGATCGCGGCCCCGGACACGTAGGAGTCGCCGAGGTCGAACGTGACCAGCCCGCGCAGCCAGCCGAAGTACTGCGCCACGAGCGGCCGGTCCAGCCCGAACCGCGCGCGCAGCTGGTGGACCGCTTCCTCGGACGCGTTCACGCCCAGGGCGACGCGGGCCGGATCACCCGGCAGCACCGCCATGAACGCGAACACGGCGACCGAAATCACCGCGAGACTGGCCAGCAGGACGGCGGTCCGCCGCAGCAGCCGCAGCAGCACGAGCGCCCCTTCCCGTCGAAGACTTTCCGCTGGTCACCGAACCTCACGACACCGCCTGGCCGGGCCCTCAGAACCGGCCCAGTCCGGTGAGGTCGAACGACTCGGAGAGCCGGTTGCGCGGCAGGCCGGTGATCACGGAGTCGGCGACCACCAGGTTCGGCAGCAGAAACAGCCAGTCCGCGGCGGCGTCCTGGGACACCATGCGGGCGGCCTCCCTGAGAAACCGGACCTGCTCCTCCGGCGTGCCGCGGTCGGCTTTCCGCAGCAGGTCGCGGAAGGCCGCGTTGTCGTATCGGGTGTAGTAGCCCGGATTGCCGAAGACGGCCCCCAGGTCGCGGGGTTCGATGTGGCCGACGATCGACATGTCGTAGTCGGCGTTGGTGAACACGGTGTTCAGCCACGCGGCGGGGAACTCCAGCTGGTCCAGGTGGACCCTGAATCCCAGCTGCTCCAGCTGGCTCTTGACGACCGTGCCGCAGGACGTGGCGTAGGGCAGGGTGGGCAGCCGCAGCCGCAGCGTCGTGCCCGCCTCGCCGGACTCCTGCAGCAGTTGCCGCGCCCGCGCCGGGTCGTGCGGGTACAGCCCGGTCAGGTCCTCGTACCACGGGTCCGTCGGGGGAACCATGCTGCCGATCAGCTGGCCGCGGCCCGCCCAGCAGGTGTCCAGCAGCGCCCGGTGATCGATGCCGTAGCGCACCGCCTGGCGCAGCTTCGGATTGCGCATCGGCCCGGAACCGCCGTTGAACGCCAGCAGGACCTCGTTGTTGGTGGTGCCCTCGATGACCTGGTAGCGGGGGTTGCCCGTGAACTGGCCGAGCGACTCGGGCGTCTGCACCGAGCTGATCACGTTGATCGTTCCGCTCAGCAGCGCGTTGTTCACCGCTGTCGGATCCTTGAAGTACCTGAGGGTGACGGTCGGAAAGTACGGCTTCGGTCCCCAGTAGTCGTCCCGGCGGGCGAGGATGATGGAGTCGCCGCGGGTCCACTTCCGCACGATGTAGGGCCCGGTGCCGACCGGCGTGGTCGCCAGCTGGTCCACCCCGGTGCGGCTGAACATGGCACCGACGCGGGTGGTCATCCGATAGAGCCAGTCGTTGCTGGGTTCGCGGAGGGTGACCCGCAGTTCGGTCGGCGACACCACGTCGGTCCGCTCGACGACGTCGGCGGCCTTCTTCAGCGACACCGTCCAGTCGGTGCGGACGCGATCCAGGGAGAACTTCGCGTCCTCGGCGGTGAACGGCGCGCCGTTGCTGAACGTCGCGCCCTCGACGAGGTGGAAGGTGTAGGTGCGGCGGTCCGGCGAGACGTCCCAGGACCGGGCCAGCGACGCGACGATGTCGCCGCGCTGGTCGACCTTCACCAGCGTCTCGTAGACGTTGTACAGCAGCGCTTCGGGGATCGCGGCGCCGTCGGTGCGGGTGAAGTCCAGGTTCGCGGGTTCGGCGACGAACCCGATGCTCAACGCGTCCTCTCCGGCGCCGTTCCCGCCGGCCCCGGACCCCGCCGAGCACGATGCCAGCAGCAGCGCGGCGACGGCCGACAGCGCCGCGGCCGCCTTCCTGATGTGGGACCTCACGCAGATCTCCGTCCTGTGCTCCGCAGCGCCGAACGTGCTCCGCTGTCGCGCACCACCATAATGGTCTGACCAGTTAACCTGGTTTCAGTTATGCTCTGCATCACGCCGTCGGTTGTCAAGAGTGCGGGCCCGTCGGCGATGACCGGAAGAGGACTCGTGAACGACGCCAGGTTCCAGCAGGTGCGGCCGGTGCGGCTGTACCAGACCATCGTCGAGCAGATCGAGGGCGCCATCGCGCGCGGCGAGTTCCGGCCCGGGCAGCGGCTGCCGAACGAACGGGAACTGGTCGCGCAGTTCGGCGCCTCCCGGCCCACGGTGCGCGAGGCACTGCGGGTGCTGGAGGCCAACGGCGTGATCCGCTCCCGCCCCGGCGACCCGCACGGCCCCGAGGTGCTGCCGTTCTCGCCCAGCGGCCTGGCCAAGCAGATGACCCGGCTGGCCCAACTGGAGGAGATGTCGGTCGCGGAGCTGGTCGCGTTCCGGATGATCCTCGACTCCGCGGCGAACCTGCTCGCCGCGCGGCTGCGCTCGGCGGCCGAACTCGCCGCCATGGAACGCACCCTCGCGGTGATGGCGGAGGCGATCGACCGCGGCTACGACGAGTTCAGCAAGGCCGACGTCGCCTTCCACGACGCGATCGCGAGCGCGAGCCGCAACTCCCTGATCCAGGTGTGCAACAACGTCGTGCGTGGCGTCGTGCTGTCGCTCATCGAGGACAGGGTGGCGCGTTCGCGCAACAGCCGGGCGCTGATGCGCGAATCCCTCCAGCACCACCGGGAGGTCCTGGCCGCGATCCGGGCCGGGGACGGCCAGGCCGCCGCCCGGATCTCCCGCCGCAACATCTATGACTACTACGCGGGCTACGTGCCCGAGAGCGACCGTGCGGCCATGCGCGCGCTGCTGGAGGTCTGAAGCGCGCTCGCCGACGGGTGGCTGTCGTCCACATCCCGTCGGGTCGAGGTGCCCTCACACGGCGGATCCCGTCCGCGGGGCTCAGACCGGCGGTGGCCGGGACGCGCTGCGATATTGGCATGGACGCTCGCTGCGCGAGTGGAGGGTCGCCATGGACGCCACGCACCTCGATCCGGGCCGCTACCACGCGGCGCTGTTCGACCTGGACGGAGTGATCACCAACACCGCCTCGGTGCACGCGGTGGCGTGGAAACGGCTGTTCGACGACTACCTCGTGACCCGCCCGCCGGTGCCCGGGGAGGACCACCGGCCGTTCGACGACGCCGACTACCGCGACCACGTCGGCGGCAAACCCCCGGTGGACGGGGTGCTGGACTTCCTCCGCTCGCGGGGCATCGACCTGCCCCGCGGAGCCCCGGACGACGACGCGGGCGCGGAAACCGGGTACGGGCTCGGCAGGCTCGCAGACCGCCACTTCCGCAGCGTGATCGCGACCAAGGGGGTGCGGGTCGCCGGGGACGCGGTCGCGCTGGTCAAGGTGCTGCGCCGACGCGGCGTCCGCACCGGCGTCGTCTCCGCCAGCCGCAGCTGCACGACGGTGCTCGCCGGCGCAGGGCTGGCGCGGTTGTTCGACGTCCAGGTCGACGGGGTGCTGGCCGAGGAACTCGGGCTGCCCGGCAGACCCGATCCGGCCATGTTCCTGGAGACCGCACGGCGGCTCGGCGTGGCCCCGGACGCCTCGGTGGTGTTCGAGGACGCCGAGGCGGGTGTGCGGGCCGCGCGGCGCGGTGGCTTCGGCCTGATCGTCGGCGTCGACCGCGGCGGGACACGGGAGCGCCTGCTGGCTTCGGGTGCGGACGTGGTCGTGTCCGCGCTCGACGAGATCACCGTGTCGCCCGGCGAACGCCCGCTGTCGGCGGTCCCCGACGCCCTCACCGCCTGGGACGAGATCGCCGCCCGTCTGCGCGGGCGGTCCCCGGTGCTGCTGTTCGACTTCGACGGCACGCTCAGCCCGATCCGGGACACTCCGGAAGAGGTCGAGATGCCCCCGGACAACCGGCGGGCGCTGGAAGAGCTCGCCCGGTCCTGCCCGGTGGCCGTGGTCAGCGGGCGCGACATGCGGGACGTGCGGCAGCGCGTCGGGGTCGCCGCCGCGTGGTATGTCGGCAGCCACGGGTTCGAGGTGGCCGGTCCGACCGGGGAGGAGGTCGTCGCGCATCAAGGCGGGCAGGACGCCCTACCCGCGCTGGACGCGGCCGAACAGCGCCTGCGAGCCGAACTCGGGTCCGTGCCGGGCACCCTGGTCGATCGCAAGCGCTTCGCGCTCGCGGTGCACTACCGGGCCGTTCGCGCCGAGGACGTCGACCGCGTCCGGGAAGCCGTCGAGCGGGTCGCCGCGGCGGCACCCGCGTTGAAGCTCACGCACGGCCGCTGCGTGCTGGAACTGGTGCCCAAGGTCGACTGGCACAAGGGCCGCGCCGTGCGCTGGCTGCTCGGCCACCTCGGCGCGGACCGCGCCACGGTGCCTCTCTATGCCGGTGACGACGTGACCGACGAGGATGCGCTGCGCGAGATCCACGGGGACGGGATCGGGATCGTGGTGCTCAGCGGTGAGCACGGCGACCGCCTGACCTGGGCCCACTACTCGGTGGCGGGGCCGGGCGAGCTGAGCGAGCTACTCACCCGCATCACGTCGTCGCTGCGGTGAGGGCCCGTGCCCGCGCACGGTCGCCACCTGGCGCGGCGGTACGGGGCGTTGACCCAGCTCATCACCTTCGTGCTGCGGCCCACGATGTCGCACCGCGCTCGACCCGCGTCCCCGCCTTCGCTGGGTGATCACCTGCCGGTTCGGTGAGCTCGGGTCCCGCCAGGGTGTGCGCGGCGGCGCTTGCGGGTACGACGACGGTCCTGGGGGCGAGTGCGAACGGAGGCAGCGATGGCTGAGCAGGAAGCCCGGAAGGCGGAATCCCAGGCGGAGCGCACCGGGACGAACTGGACCACGACATCCGGGCGGGGCACCGCGGGAAGCACCGGTGAGATCGCCGAAACATCGCAGGGGCGCACCACGATCGGCGCCACCGTGGTGCAGAAGATCGCCGTCGCGGCCACCCGGCAGGTGCCGGGGGTGGCCGCGCTGGGCGGCGGCATGGCGCGGGCGTTCGGAGCGCTGCGCGAACGCATCCCCGGCGGCAGTTCGTCGCAGACCACCGGTGTGGTCGTCGAGGTCGGGCAGAAGCAGGCCGCGATCGACCTGGAGATCGTCGTGGAGTACGACGTCTCGATCGTGGAACTGGCCCGCGCGGTGCGCCGCAACGTCATCACCGCGGTGGAGGGGATGACGGGCTTGGACGTCGTGGAGGTCAACATCGCCGTTTCCGACATCCGAGTGCCTGGTGAGGAGGAGGAACCCGCGCCCGCACGCGTCGAATGACGCCTCCCGGCGCGGCCTGCGATGCGGGCGCGGGCTCGGCGTGGTCACGCAGGGGCCGGGCCTGCGTGGTGCGCGGGTGCGGGGACCGCGTGGGGACGCGTCTGGATCGCGCGAACAGTCGCGATCCCGCCGTAGACGATCAACCAGATGCCCATGATGTAGGTCAGGGTGACCAGCCCGATGCCGGGGTAGGCCAGCAACGCGATGCCCGCGAGCACGCTGAGAATCCCGGCCGCGATCGCCCACCCGCGCGATTCGACGCGGCTGCCGATGATGCCGTGGAAGGTCTCGATGACGCCGCTGACCATCCAGAACAGCCCCAGCACGATCGGGAACATGACGGCCGCCGCCACCGGCGACCGCAGGATGATCACGCCGCTGATGACAGCCAGTACGGCCAGCAGCACCTGCGCCAGGGCACCTTCCCGATGCGCGCTGACGGCCCTGACGAACCAGAAGATCCCGCCGATGAACAGCTGAACCCCGAAGATCACGGCCAGGGTCAGGATCGCTGGACCCGGCCACGCCAGCACGGCGACGCCGGCGAGCAGGGTGAGGATCCCGAAGGCCATCAACCAACCCCAGGACCGGCCGAGCCGGGCCAGTGGGTCAGCGGCCGCCATGGCGGCCTTGTCCTGCGCGTTCGACATGATCGCCTCGCATGGGTGGAAACGGATCCGACTGCTCCAGATTGGTCCCCGGCGCGGCTTCTCCCCAGGGCCCTACGCCCCGAAGTCGTTCGCTCGCCGCGCCGTGTCGTGCTCCCCGGACCCACCGCAGTCCCCGTTGCCAGGAGAGCCAGGTGCCCGGGGGCGACGGTCCCGCAAGGCGACCGGCGCCCCTGGGCGCTGCGGTGCGTCAGCTCCCGGCGCGGAAGAGGAACCTGGCCTTGCCGACCCAGATCTCGTCGCCGTCGGCGAGTTCGGCCCGTTCCACGAGGCGGCGGTTGAGGTAGGTCCCGGTGAGGGAACCGCGGTCCTCCAGTACGTAGGCGCCGTCGCGCCACCGCAGTTCGGCGTGGTGGCGGGCGACGGTGGCGTCATCGACGACGATGTCGCAGTCCCGCGCCCGACCGATCGTCACCCGCGGCGTGCCCAGCGCGAACCCCGTGCCCGCGTCCGGTCCGCGGTGGATCACCAGCCGAGGACGCGCCTCCGGCTCGACCGGTGCACGCGGCGGGGGCACACTCTTCGCGCCTGCCTCCGGCGAGCGGGACTGCTCCGTCCAGAGCGAGGTCGGTTCGAACCAGGTCACATCCTTGCTCGGGGCGGGCGTGCGGTACCAGGTCTGGTTCACCAGACAGTCTCCTCGTGCTGCGTCGGAAGTGGAGTCGGTGCCGGACCACCCGGCAACCGCCGCCAGCATGCCCGGCCCACCGCGCACCATGCCCAGGTCTTTCGTCCCTTTTTTCCGGGTCGTCCCCCTAGGGACCGGTGCCCATGCTGCCCGGGATGATGCCCAGGTCGCCGCGCCGGCGCGGATCGTGTCCTTGCGGGGGCACCAAGACGTCCACGCCGTCGTGGGTCTCCTCGGCCACGTGGTTGTGGTGGCAGGAGATCGGCTCGCCGAACCGGGCGCCCGGCACGGTGCGCGCCAGCACCCCATGCACCAGCGACATCACGCGGCTGACAGCGCAAGCCGCAGCAACCGCCACAGCTGCACGGTCCCGAATTTGCTTGAACATCAGAAGAACCACCCACCCAGGGACACACCGGGCAAGGTCCCGAATTCGCCTAAAGTTGGAAGAACCACCCCCCTGGGGCGCGGGGGCGGGGTTCCACATGGATGTTGCGGGAACCGGAGCGCAGCATCAGCCACACCCGGTCCGGGCTGCGGGCGTTTGCCGCCGTCACTGTGGCGGTACGCCGGAGAGGAGTCGCGCGATGCGCACGTTCCCCGCTGCACTGGGACTGGACCCCGACGAGGTGGAGCAGGGCGTCCGGCTGGCCGGGATGGCCCCGTCGCTGCACAACAGCCAACCCTGGCGCTTCCGGGTGCTACCGCACGCCATCGAGGTGCACGCGGACCCGGACCGCCGGCTGCCCGCCGCCGACCCGGAGGACCGCGAGCTGCGGCTGGCGTGCGGCGCTGCGCTGTTCAACCTGCGGCTGGCGCTGGAGCACGCGGGGGTGCGGCCGGTGGTGACCCTGCTGCCGCATCTGGCCGGGCCGACCACGCTGGCCGAGGTGCGCAGCGGTGGGCGGGCGAACCCGCGCCCGGAGATGACGCTGCTGTATGAGGCGATCCCGCGGCGGCACACCCACCGCGACCCGTTCCGGGCGACCCCGGTGTCCGCCGAGGTCCGGCATCTGCTGGCCAACGCGGCCCGCGAGGAGAAAAGCTGGTTGCACGTGGTGCAGCCGGGCGGACGCGGCACCCTCGAAGGTCTGGTGCACCGCGCCAACCGCGCACAGCAGGCCAGTGCCCGCTTCCGTGCCGAACTGGCGGCCTGGACCGGGCGGCCTGACGACACCACCGAGGGCGTGCCGGTGTCGCGGGCCGGGCCCAAACCGGAACCGCAGGACCAGTGGGTGCACCGCGACTTCACCGGCGGCCACGCCAGCCGCTCGGCCGAGGTGGAGTTCGAGGCCACCCCGCTGCTGGTCGTGCTGTGCTCGCCGCGCAGCAGCCGGGAAGCCGACCTACAGGCGGGGCAGGCGCTGCAGCGGCTGTGGTTGACCGCGACGACCCGCGGCCTGGTCGCCTCGGTCCTCTCGCAGGTCGTCGAGGTGCCCGAGACCCGCGACGAACTGCGACGGCTGCTCGGCGGCGACCTGGCCCCGCAGGCGCTCCTGCGGATCGGCCACGGGGCGCCGACGGTTCCCACACCGCGCCGCGAAGCCGCCGACACCCTGATCGACGCGTGATCAGGGGCCCTCGGCGAGGGAGCGTCAGCGGTCGGCCAGTTCCCGGAGCATCTCGCGCACCTCCCGGCGTGGCGTCCGCGGCGGTCGCTCCGTGCGCGGCGGCCAGCCGACCCGGATGGCCAGTTGCGGGTACTGCTGCCCGTGCAGCACCGTTCGGCGCACGTGGTCGCGGGTTTCGACCACTTCGAACGCCTCGCTGAGGGGGCAGCTCGCCAGCCCCGCCAGCTCGGCGCGGCACAGCACCACACTGGTCGCCTCACCGGCCGCCAGGTGCGCGCGGACGTCGTCAGCGCGGGTGCTGACCAGCAGGAGGCTGCCCGCGGTCGCGGGCGAGCCGACCTCCTCGTGTGCGACCGGCACGCGCCCGTAGTCGCGGACCACCACGTCGCCGTACCGCTGCCCGTGCACGGGCGAACTGCTTTCCGGCATGCCTTCGGCTGCCTCGACTGTCAGCCCGGTCCAGGCCGCCAGTTCGGCGCGGTAGCGTTCGGACGCCCCGTGCATCACTGCCGCCTTGATGAACGCCTGGGCCAGAGCGTGGCGCTGCTCCCCCTCGACGACCAGCACGTCCGCCCCGGATTCCCGACCGGCCCGCACGAGATCGCCCAGCAGTTCACCCGGCACCGGCTCGGGTCGGTACTGCCTGCGGTCGGCGTGGCGTTCGCAGGCCGCTCCGGCGAGCGCGACGTCGGTCCCACCCGGTTCCGCTGCGGCGACCACCTCGATGGTCGCCAGCAGGTCCGGTTCGGCGGGATCCGGGATCCGCTCGACGCGCACCTGCCAACCCAGCGCCCGCAGCGCCAGAACGGCGTGGTGCAGCGCGGCCCCGTTGCTGATGACCAGTTCGCGCCCGGTCGGATCGGTCTCCGGCAGCACGCGCGAGCGGTCCATCCGCAGCTCCAGGACACCGGCGCCGGCCCGCCACCGCCACGGCTGCACGTTGAACAGCGACGGAGCGCGGCTGGCCAGCGCGACGGCCTCGCGCAACGTGTTCCCGCCCGGATGCTGCATCACGACACCCTCCCGCGTCGCCGGGTACCCATCAGGCTCGCGCGGCCGCCCGGGCGGGAACAGGGTCTACCGGACTGTGTTCCGGCCGGGTCGGCTTGGCCGCCCGCTTCGGGCTGGACAAGCACCGGCGCCCGCGCCATGATCGACAAGTCCGCAACACCGTGGTGAACCGGTTGTGGTGCTGCGGGAGCTTGCTGGACATGGCGCTGCCAGTGCGGTCCGCGCCGCTGCTCCTGCTGCTGTCGCCGGACTGGCCGGTGTCCGCAGTGGACGCAGCGACCGCAGCGGGAAAATCGCGAAAACGCTGGGAAAAACACACCGGATCACGCTGGCCTGCGGGAACTGTCCTCGGGCTGCTCGGTTTCCTTGACGGGTCGGAAAAACCGCATCTATGGTCCAGACCACCCGATCGGCACCGCTCTCCCGGACTGGTCGGCAGGTCGCCGGAATGCCCCCCTCTCCCTTTCCTCGGCCGAGCTCCACCAGCACCGTCTCCCCGAAGAGGAGCTGCGATGAACCTCAAGCCGAAGCTCGCCGCCGCCGCGGTCGGCGCTGCCCTCGCCCCGCTGCTGGTCGCCATCCCCACCAGCACCGCCAGCGCCCACGGATGGATCACCAGCCCGCCCAGCCGCCAGCAGCAGTGCGCCGCCGGGACGGTTCCCTGCGGGGCCATCAAGTACGAGCCGCAGAGCGTCGAGGGCCCGAAGGGCCTGCAGAGCTGCAGCGGCGGCAACAGCCGGTTCGCGGAACTGGACGACGACAGCAAGGGTTGGACCGCCACCCAGGTCGGCAACTCGGTGACCTTCAACTGGAAGCTCACCGCCGCGCACCGCACCTCCACCTGGGAGTACTTCATCGGCGGCAACCGCATCGCCGTCTTCGACCAGGGCGGCCAGCAGCCCCCGAGCCAGCTCTCCCACACCGTCGACCTTGGCGGCGTCTCCGGTAGGCAGAAGGTCCTCGCGGTCTGGAACATCGCCGACACCGCCAACGCCTTCTACGCCTGCATCGACCTCAACGTCGGCTGACCACACCACGCACGAGTGACGAGTGGAGGGCACCGTCGGAGTGAAGTGCCCTCCACTCCGTCCACAGCGGATCGCAATCAGACGAAAGACGTTACGTGGTGCCGGGTCTCTTGGTGGTGCGGGACGGGTACGCCAAGACGAGCGTCCACTCTGGACGCGAAGAGGGTGCTCGGGATCTGCGGTGCGGACGGCAGACCCAGTACTGCCAGCAGGCCGTTGTCGGAGAAGTCGCGCAGTTGCGCCACATCCAGCGACCACGGCTCGTGCGCCAGCGGAGCCACGACCGTCGTGCCGCGGCAGCGGGTGTAGACCCGCCACCTCGCCGTCAGGAAGCGGTCCAGGTCCGTCGGCGCGATGCGGTGGCCGCGGCGGGCCCGGAAGCACAGCGACGCATCACCGCTCGTCGCCCGGTACTCGATCCCGCGCGGCGATGACGCGCGACCTTGCGCGCAAGCCCGGCACGGCAGGTGCGCCACCGCGCCGGCCAATGGCGCGAGAAGGGACTCGGAGACCGCGACCACGAAGAACACCACGCCGCGCCGCCCCTCGTCATCCACCACGTAGGTGCGGACGTTGACCTCGTCGAACCGCCGGGAGCAGCGCAGCCCCACCACGCCCGTGAGCGTGATCCGCAAGCCCACCAACCCGATCCAGCCCGTGCCCGCGAACACGTCGACGTGGGTGCGGGGCGGCAGCAGCGGTGCCAGTTTCGGCGCCGGGCACGGCCAGTTCAGCAGCACCACGTCGCGCAGCGCCAACGAGACCAGCGGGAAGCGCACCGCGTGCGGCGGCGTCAGCGCGACCGGTTCGACGCCCACCGCTACCCCGCCCGCAGCAGCGCCGCATACAGCGTCAGGCCCGGTCCGAAGGCGAGCGCGACCACGTGCCCTCCGGCTTCCAGGTGCCCGCCGGACAGCAGTTCCTCGACCACCAGCAGCAGCGTCGCCGACGAGCAGTTGCCGTGCTCGGCCAGCACTTCCCGCGACGGCCACAACGCCTCCGGCGGCAGACCGAGCGTCCGCTCGACGGTGTCGAGGATGCGCGGCCCGCCCGGGTGCACGGCCCAACCGAGGACGTCACCGCGCCGCAGGCCGTTTCGCGCCAGCAGGTCGCCGACCACCGCGCCGACGTGGCAGGCCAGCACGTCGGGCACCCGCGGCGACAGCCCCATCCGGAACCCGAGATCGGTGATCTCCCAGGTCATGTGGGCGCGCACGCTCGTGTCGGTGAAGGCGGCCAGGTCCACCAGCGTCAGCCGCCCGGTCCGCCGCGGGTGCAGGACCGCGGCCACCGCGGCGTCGCCGAACAGCGCGTGCGAGACGATCTGCTGCGGGTCGTCGGTGGGCGGCTGGATGTGCAGCGACGTCAGCTCCACACACAACAGCACCGCCGCCCGGTGCTGGGCCGTGACGAAGTCGGCGACGCTGCCGAGCGCGGGCAGCGCCGCGTAGCAACCCATGTGCCCGACGAACAACCGCCGCAGATCCGGGCGCAGGCCGAGGGAGTCGACGAGCTTGATGTCCAGCCCCGGGGTGCCGTATCCGGTGCACGAGGCCACGGTGAGCAGACCGATCTCGCCGGCATCGACACCCGCGTCGGCCAGGGCCGCGGCCACCGCCCGGTGCCCCAGCGGCGGTGCCTCCTCGTCGAAGCGGCGCATCCGGGCGGCCGTCGACCAGCCCGACAGGTCCTCCTTGATCGGGTTGGCCACGGTGTTCCTGCGCCGCACCCCGGCCGCGGCGAACAGCCGCCGCGCCAGCGGCCGCCCGCCGAAGTGGTCGCGGAAGAAGTCGTCCCACAGCACCTGCTGCTCGACGGTGTCGGGCAGCGCCGAACCCAGCCCCGCGATCACCGGCGTCACCAACGCGGTGAGTCGGTGTCGTGGTCGGGGTCGCCGCCAAGCGCGGCCACGCCGAGCCAGTCGGCGCAGACGTCGGAGGTCGCTGGCTGCAGCGCCCCGCACCGCGCGTCGCGGTAGATGCGCTCCAGCGGATGCCCGCGTCGGGTCGCCGCCGCCCCGGCCGCCTCCAGCACCGACGACGCCACCTGCGCGGCGGTGTCGCCGGCGACCAGCTTCGCCCGCCACACCCAGCGGTTCGTCTCCGGCTCCCCCGGCTGCTCGGTCACCCGCCGCGCCGCCTCCCGCACCACCGACTCGGCTGCGGCCACCGCCGCATCGGCGCGCCCCATCCGGGACCGCACCGTAGGCAACCCGTGCAGGCCGCGTTCGCACAGGTGCGCCGCACCGTTTCGCAGCGCAGAGCGGGCCACCCCGACGTACACCGCGGCGTAGGAGGCGACCAGCCACTGGGGCATGACCTGCGCGACCAGCAACGCCAGCCCCTCGATTCCGCCGAGCAGCGCCTCCGGGCCGACCCGCACGTCGAAGTGCACGTCGTGGCTGCCGGTGGCCCGCATGCCCATCGCATCCCAGGTCGGTTCGACCAGGACGCCGTCACCTGCGGGCACGAGGAAGTACGACACCGTCGGCTCGGCCGCATCACCGTCCTTCGCGGTGACCAGGTACGCGTCCGCGTGCCCGGCGCCGGAAACGAACGCCTTGCTGCCGCGGATTCGGTACCCGCCGTCGACCCGCCGGTAGGTGGTCGTGGTGCGCGACAACCGCGAACCGCTGCCGCGTTCGCTCATCGCCACCCCGTACAGGGCCCCGGCGGCGGCTGCCCCGAGCAGCCGGTCGCGTTCGGCGAGAAACGCGTCCGTGGCCCCCAGTTCTCGCAGCAGTTCGTCGGAAGTGTGTGCGAGCGCGCCGGTCACCGAGGCGTGCATGTTGAAGATCAGGGCGGTGGAGCCCGCCCCGCTGCCCAGTTCGACGGCCACCGCGGCGTAGTCGGCGAACGACGCGCCGGAACCACCGAGTTCCTCGGGCACCATCAGCCCGAGCAGGCCGTGCTCGCGCAGGTCGGCGAAGTCCGCGGCAGGGAACTCGCCGGTGGCGTCGTGCTGCTGGGAGCGTGCCGCCAGGCGCGGCAAGAGTTCCCGCGCCACCTGCCGCGCGGCGGCGGGTGAAGATAGTTCTGCGACCGGGAAAACCGACAACGGCGATCATCCTCCCTTCCGGCCGATGCCCTGGAACAGCACCGCCGTGGTGAAAACCGGCACCATCCGGACCGCGGCTCGCCGCCGGAGGGCCCACGCCGCCAGGTCCCGCCCCGACGGGCGCAGTCCCCACATCGCCAGTTTGACGCCGTGGCGGGCGGTTTCGGCACGCAGCCGCGCACGGTCGACCAGCAGCGCCGGGTCGTGCAGGCCCCGCACCGCCAGGCCCGGCAGGCGTTCGGCGATGCCGATGGCGACCACCCGGCACAGCGCGGTGTCCGCCAGCGCGTCCAGCACCAGCAGGCCGCCGCGCCGCAGGACACGGCAGACTTCGGCCACGGCCGCGGGCAGGTCGGCAACGTGTTCCAGCACCTCCCCGGCGACCACGCAGTCCGCGCACCCGTCGGGCAGCGGAACCGCCCGCACGTCACCGACGACCAGCAGCACCCCGTGGTCTTCGGCTTGGCGCAGCGCGGTTTCCGAGCGGTCCACGCCGACGTGCCGGTATCCCTTGCCCACCAGGTGCGGGGCGAGCAGGCCCGCCCCGCAGCCGAGGTCGACCAGCACCGCGCCGCGGCGCGACGCCGGCGGGATGAGCGCTGCGCGCGCGGCGGCCAGCCAGTGCAACATCGCGAAGACGCCGCGGGGCTGCCACCACTGGTCGGCGAACACCTCGTACAGCTGGGGATCGTTGCGCCGCACGGTCCGGTCGGAACGTGCCATGCGCTCCAGGCTGGCACACTCAGCCGAATGCGGCACCTCGCAACGGCGTGCGCGCTGGTCCGGGCCTCGCACCCGGTTCCGGCATTCGGTGTCACCGCGATCGCGACCGGGCTGGCGGCCACCACGGGGCGCGGCGCGGCCGGTCTGCTGCTCACCGCCGCGGCGGTGCTGGCCGGCCAGTTGTCGGTGGGGTGGCTCAACGACCTGGTGGACGCCGAGCGGGACGCGCGGGTTGGCCGGTGCGGAAAGCCGATCGCCGCGGGGGTGCTGTCCCGGGACGTGGTGCTGGTCGCGGTCGTGGTGGCGGCGCTGGTGGCGGTGCTGGGCTCGGTGCCGTTCGGTGCTGCCGCCGCGGCGGCGCACGTGCTGGCGCTGGTTTCGGCGTGGGCCTACGACCTCGGGGTGAAGGCTGGTCCGCTGTCGGTCGTGCCGTACGCGGTGTCGTTCGGGCTGCTGCTGGCTTTCGTGACGCTCGGCAGCGGCAACCCGCCGCCGCTGTGGCTGGTGCTCGCCGGGGCGCTACTGGGGTCGGCCGCGCATTTCGCAAACGTGCTGCCGGACCTGCACGACGACGCGGTGACGGGAGTGCGGGGCCTGCCGCACCGGCTGGGCGCGGCGGGCAGCAGCGCGGTGGCCGCGGCCCTGGTGCTGGCCGCGTCCACGGCACTGGTGTTCGGGCCGCCGGGCCTCGCCGCCGCGGGCTGGGTGGTGTTGCCCGGCGCGGCGCTGGTGCTGGTGGTGGGACTGGTGCTGGGGCGGCGGCCGGGGGCGCGCACCGCGTTCCACGCCGTGCTGCTCGTGGCGCTGCTGGACGTGGTGCTCCTGCTGGGCGCGGGCGTCTCCCCAAGCTGACTTCGGTCCACAGTAGATGTTCCCGGCTCGGTGGCGAACACCAGCGCCGCCTGCTGCGGTCCCGGCGGGACCTGCGCCGCCCGCCGGGACGCGAGGTTCGCCGATTTCGAGGAGTACGCGCCGATTCCCACTGACATCGCCGGGTTCGTCCACAACGTCCGGTGTGTCGTGGGGCGCCACACCGAACCTGCATGCGCGCGAGCCGCGCGCGACGCCTCCGCGTCAGAGGACGAGCATGGCGAAGGCGATGATGTTGTCCCGGTAGCTTCGGGCCGCCTTGTCGAATGAGCCGCCGCAGGTGATCAGCCGCAGTTCCGGGCCAGTGGTGTCACCGTAGACCTCGTCGGACGGGAACCGCGCCTTCGGCACCTGCCGCATGCGCTGCACCACGAACCGGGCCACCCGCCCGTCGCGGCGGCCGACGAGGATCTCGTCGCCGGGCCGGAGTTCCCGCAGGCGCGCGAAGATTCCCTCCTCGCCGTTGCCGTTGACGTGCCCCAGGATCACGGCGGGTCCCGTTTCCCCCGGCGTGGGGCCGTGCTTGTACCACCCGGCCAGCATCGGCTGGTCCAGCGGCGGCACCTGCACCGTCCGGTCCGGGTTGAGCCCCAGCGGCACCAGCGACGACCTGGCGCCGATGCGTGGGATCTCCAGCCAGACCGGTTCGGACGCGGGCAGCGCGGCGGCGGAAGCCAGTGGCGCGGCAGCGGAAGCCGGTGGCGCGACCGGGGGGTACCCGCCCGATGCCAGATCGAGGGGTTGCGCGGCCACCCCGCACCCGGCCAGCAGCACGGCCAGGGCGGCCGCGGCAACGCCGCGACCACCCCGGATCACGCGGTCGCGCGCGGTCATCCGACGTGCCTGGTGTTCGCCCGGCGGCGCAGCCACACCGCGCCAGCCCCGGCCAGGCCCGCGACCGCGGCCGCACCGCCCAGCAGCGCCGGGTCGACACCGTTGTCCGGTCGGCCACCGGTCTGCGGCGCGCCTTCGGGACGCTGCCGCACCTGCGGGGCCGGGGACGCCTCCGTGACGTCCGACGGAGGCTGCTGGCGCTCCGCCCGCGGCGGCACCTGCGTCGGCTTGCCACCCGGCGGCACCTGCGGGTCTTCGGCCCGCGGCGGCACCTCCGTCGGCTTGCCACCCGGCGGCACCTGCGGGTCTTCGGCCCGCGGCGGCACCTCCGTCGGCTTGCCACCCGGCGGCACCTGCGGCACCGGTGGGGTCTGGGCCTGCGGCGGCTCCGTCGGCGTGGACTGCCCGGGTTCGGTCGTCACCGGTTGCGGGGCCTGCTCCGCGTCCGCCCAGCCGAGCGGGGCCGTCAGCGGCAACGCCGTCGCGCCCAGCAGAGCCGCGGCCGCGGCCATGCGCCCAAGCTTCATCAAGCACTTCCTTCCACTCCATCCAACCGCCCGCGGCGGCCGGATTCCTCGGGGACGGCTGCGAGCCTGCCGCGGTCTTATCAAGATCCAGTCCACCAAAGATGAAGAACCCGTTCGGAAAATCCGGATGTAACGATCCTGTTCAACCGCACGCGTTCCGGCCTCGCCGGCGCACGGCGCCCGCGATAATGCGAGCCGTGAGCGCACAGGTGCTGGTCGCCGAGGACGATCCGAAACAGGCAGAACTGGTCCGCCGCTATCTGGAGCGGGAGAACCACCGCGTCGTCGTGGTGCACGACGGGCGCGCGGCGATCGACGAGGCCCGGCGACGCACCCCCGACCTGGTGGTGCTGGACGTGATGATGCCGAAGGTGGACGGTCTGGACGTCTGCCGCGTGCTCCGTGCCGAGTCCGACGTGCCGATCCTGCTGCTGACCGCCCGCACCACCGAGGACGACGTGCTGCTGGGCCTGGACCTGGGCGCCGACGACTACGTCACCAAGCCCTACAGCCCGCGACAGCTCGTGGCCCGCATCCGCGCCCTGCTGCGCCGGGTCCGGCGGATGCGTGAATCCGGGGAGCAGCCGCTGCGCGTGGGCGAGCTGGTGGTGGACCCACAGCGCCACGAGGTCACGATGGGCGGCGTACTGCTGGACTGCACGCCCGCGGAGTTCCGGATGCTGGCGGTGCTGGCGGCCGAACCGGGCCGCGCCTTCACCCGCGCCCAGCTGCTGTCGCAGGCGTTCGGCACCGACCGCTACATCACCGAGCGGACCGTGGACGTGCACGTGATGAACCTGCGCCGCAAGCTGGAACCCGATCCGCGACGGCCGACTTACCTGCTGACGGTGTACGGCATCGGTTACAAGCTGCGCGACGCCGATGGCCCGGCGGCATAGCCTGCTGGCGCGGCTGCTGGCCATGTCGGTGCTGGTGGCCGGTTGTTCGATCGGCGCCACCGCGTGGCTGGCCGCGCAGAGCACCAACAGCGCGATCAACCAGGAGATCGGCGAAACCCTGGCCACCGACGCCAAGATCTACGACGCGCTGCTGGGCCACGCGGCCACCCACCCGCAGTGGTCGGGGGTACAGCAGCTGGTGGCGGAGCTGGCCGCGCAGACCGGACGGCGCATCGCGGTCACCACCACCACGCGCGCGCCCATCGCCGACTCCGGTGGCCCGCAGGACCCCCCGCTGCCGAAGACACCGTCCGCGGTGGTGGATCCGCTGGCCGTCGACCCGGTGCTCAAACCAGACTCCGCGGACTCCGGCATCGATGCCCGCGCGGTGGGCCCGTACCGGTTGACCGACGCCGAGCGCGAAGACATCCGCCAGCACGCCCAGCGGCAGCAGGCGTGCCTGCGGGCGCGCGGGGAGCAGGCCACCCTCGTCGAACTGCCCACCGGCCGCACGACGGTGCAGGTACTCGACCAGCAGGCCAGCGCGAGGGTGCCCCCGACGTTCCCGCTGGTGGTGGCCCCGACACCGCCGCCGGCGGAGCGGATCGGGTGGTGCGCGGAGCCGCCGCCGACCACCGCGACCGAAACCGAGGCCACCCGGCAACTGCTGGAGCTGGTCAACGCCTGCCTGTCCCGGCAGGGGCTCGAGCCGCTGGCGGTGGCGCCCGAGTCGGTCGTCTTCCCCGAGGGGCTGCAGTCGACACCGGAGACCAAGCGCTGCGTGGACGCCGGGCGACGCGAACAGCTCGCCCCCTACGTCTCCCCCGCCGCCCAGCTGTTCATCACCCGCCCAGGCAGCAGCATCAACAGCGCCGTCGATCTGTCCACTGTGGGCGTGGCGCGGATCGCGTGGACGGCGCTGGGCGTACTGGTGGTCACCGTCGGGGTGACGGCGCTGGCCGCCAGCCGGCTGGTGCGGCCGATCACGGCGATCACCGCGGCGGCGCGGCGGATGGGCGACGGCGACCGCTCCGTGCGCGTCGACACCCGGGCGCGCGGCGAGATCGGCGAGCTGGCCGCAGCGTTCAACGCGATGTCCGAGCAGGTGGCGCGCAGCGAGCAGCAGCGCCGCACGATGGTCAGCGACGTCGCGCACGAACTGCGCACCCCACTGGTGAACGTGCGCGGCTGGTTGGAGGCCGCGCAGGACGGGGTGGCGACGCTGGACCAACCGCTGGTGGCGTCGCTGCTGGAGGAGACACTGCTGCTGCAGCACCTGGTCGACGACCTGCAGGACCTCGCGCTGGCCGACGCGGGCAAGCTGCGCGTGTACCCCGAGCCGGTGCACGTGGGGGCGCTGCTGGAGCAGGTGACGGCGGCGCACCGGGGTCGTGCCGAGGCGGTGGGCATCGAGCTGACCGCGACCGTTGACGGCGACCCGGATCTTACCGCCGACCCCACGCGGCTGCGCCAGGCGCTGGGCAACCTGGTGTCCAACGCGCTGCGCTTCACCAGGCCGGGCGGCCGGGTGTCGCTGTGGGCGCGGCGGGAGGGCGACCACGTGCTCATCGACGTGGCCGACACCGGTGTCGGCATCGACGCCGAATCGCTGCCGCACATTTTCGACCGGTTCTGGCGGGCGGAGAAGTCCCGCAGCCGCGACCGGGGCGGCAGCGGCCTGGGCCTGGCGATCACCCACCACCTCGTGGCAGTGCACGGCGGCCGCATCGAGGTGCGCAGCACCGTCGGCGTCGGCACCACCTTCACCCTGCACCTGCCCGCCTAGGCAAGGTTTCCCTGCCGGGCACGCGGGCTTCAGAGCAGGAAGGAGAACAGCGGGGAGCCCGGCGGCACCTGCTCGATCTGCAGCTGCGACTCGGCCATCCGCTTGAGCAGCGCGTCGATGTCCTCCGCGCTGTCCAGCTCGATGCCCACCAGCGCCGGACCGGTCTCCCGGTTGTTCTTCTTGACGTACTCGAAAGCCACGATGTCCTGGCCCTCGTCGAGCACGTCGTCCAGGAAATGCCGCAACGCACCCGGTTCCTGCGGGAACGTCACCAGGAAGTAGTGCCGCAGCCCCTCGTGTACCAGGGACCGCTCGACCACCTCGCCGTAGCGGCTCAGGTCGTTGTTGCCGCCCGAGACCACGCACACCACCGGACCGCGCGGTCGGCGCTGCAACGGCATCCGGACCGCCGCGCTGGCCAGCGCCCCGGCCGGTTCGGCGATGATCCCGTCGGTCTGGTACAGCTCGATCATCTCGGTGCACACCGCGCCCTCGGGCACCGCGACCAGCTCGTCGACCAGCTCCCGGACCACCCGGTAGCTGACGTCGCCGACGCGGCCCACCGCGGCACCGTCGACGAACGTGTCCACCGTGGGCAGCGCCACCGGACCGCCGTGGTCCAGCGCCGCGCGCATGCTCGCCGCACCCGCCGGTTCCGCCCCCACCACGTGCACCTCGGGGAAGTGCTCCTTGAGCCACAGCACGATGCCGGCCAGTAGACCACCGCCGCCGACCGGCACCACCACCGTGTCGATCGGGCCCACGTGCTGCTCGGCGATCTCCAACCCCACGGTGCCCTGCCCGGCGATGGTCCGCGGGTCGTCGAACGGGTGCACGTAGACCGCGCCGGTGCGGGCGCTATCCTCGTGCGCGGCGACGCTGGCCTCGTCGAACGAGCTGCCGACAATCACCGGCTCCACCCACCGGCCGCCGATCTCGGCGATCCGCCGCCGCTTCTGCCGGGGCGTGTTGGCCGGCAGGTACACCCGGCCCCGGATTTCCAGCTCGTGGCAGGCGAACGCCACGCCCTGCGCGTGGTTGCCCGCGCTCGCGCACACCACACCGCGGTCCCGCTCGTCCGACCCCAGCGACGAGATCAGGTTGTAGGCGCCACGGACCTTGTACGAGCGGCAGACCTGCAGGTCCTCCCGCTTGAGCCGCACCGGAACGCCCAGCTCGCCGGTCAGTCGGCTGCTCAGCTCCAGCGGGGTGCGCCGCACCACCTGCCGCAGACGGGTACCGGCACGGAAGATCGCCGCGGGATTCAGCTCATCGGACACCTGTCGATACTAGTTCCGCACGCGGCCATCCCTCCTGGCGGGTGCACCGGAGCCGCCGTTCGTAGCAACGGCGGGAACATCGGCCCTGTCGGGGCGCGGGCCCCCATCGCACGCTGAGGCGAAGGCATGACCCTGGGGGTGTGGTCGTGGTCAGGACGAAGCAATCCGTGGTGGTGGGCGTCGACGGCTCCGAGTCGTCCGCGCAGGCCGCGCGCTGGGCGACCGCCGAAGCAGCGCGGCTGGCAGCACCCGTGCACCTGCTGCTGGTCAACGACGACCCGGCCCGCGAGGCGTTCGCCAAGCAGACCGTGCACGACCTCGCCGAACGCTGCCGGTTGGACCACCCGGAACTCGACATCACCGCGGACGTCGACGACGGCCACCCCGCGGCCGAACTGATCCACCGTTCCGACGCGGCACTGCTGCTCGTGGTCGGCTCCCGCGGGCACGGCGCGTTCCGCGACGCCCTGCTCGGCTCGATCAGCACCTCGGTGGCCGCGCACGCCCGGTGCCCGGTCGTGGTCGTGCGCGGCCACGAGACCGAGTCCGGACCGGTGGTCGTCGGGGTCGACAACTCCACCGGCAGCCGCACGGCGCTGCACTACGCGTTCGAGGCCGCCAACCGGCGGCACACCGAACTCGTGGCGGTGCAGGCATTGCCGGACACGTACTTCACCGGCAGCGCCTACCCCCAACCCGACCGCCGCGACCTGCACGACCGCGCGGACCTGCACCTGTCCGAACAGCTCTCCGGCTGGTGCGCGGACTACCCGGACGTGCCGATCCGCCGCGAGGTGGCCGCCCAGCACCCGGTGACCGCGCTGTGCGACGCCGCCCGGCACGCCCAACTGCTCGTGGTAGGCCACCGCGGGCACGGCGGCTTCGCGGGCTTGCTGCTCGGCTCGGTCGCCAACGGAGTGCTCCACCACGCCCCCTGCCCGGTCGCGATCGTCCGCGCCGCGCCGCCTGACCGGCGTACGCGACCGGGGCGGAGGTCCCCCGCACTCCGACGCGATCAGGCGTCCGGGGAGTTGCGCCAGACCGCTCGGTAGCGCTCCGCCGCCTCCGCGTCACGCTGACGACGCACCGCCGAGCCATGCCCCGGCGGGTAACCGTGGCGGACCAGGCGCGCATCCACGTTGTCCACCGCGCTCGTCAGAACGATCCGCGCCACCACGAGCAGCCCGAGCAGCAGGGCGCCCGCCGCGATCGGCCAGGAACCGCCGAAGACGCCGAGCCCGACGAACACCACCGCCGCCAACGGCGCGATCTGGAGCAGGCCGCGCAGCAGCACCCGCAGCAGCCACGTCCGGCACGTGCCGTCGTGCAGCACCCACTCCCGGTGACGCTCCGGCAGCGTGCCGCCGAACTGGTAGTACAGCCACATCACGGGGTTCGGGCGCTTGCCGGGCACCGCGCCAGCCTACAACCCGCGTCCCGACGCCCCCTTCCACCGGGCCGTTCCGCATGCAAGGATCACGGTCAACTGTTCTGACCACTGCCGGGAACAGCACGCGAAGAAGGATCGGACGCATGTTCAACGTCGAGAAGGTCCGGTTGGCCGGAGCGGACATCCGACTCCCCAGGATGATCCCGATCGAGCAGCGGTTCGCCGACCCGACCGTCGCGGACCTGGAAGGCACCATCCGCGGTCAGGTCGCCGAGCACGACCGCATCCGCCCGGTCAGCGGCAAGCGGATCGCGATCACCGCGGGCAGCCGCGGCGTGGCACAGATCGACCGCATCGTGGCCACCCTCGTCGACGCCCTCGTCAACCACGGCGCCAAGCCGTTCGTGGTGCCCGCCATGGGCAGCCACGGCGGAGCCACCGCCGAGGGTCAGCGGCAGGTGCTGGCCGAGTACGGCATCACCGAGCAGACCGTGGGCGCCCCGGTGGTGTCATCGATGGAGACGGTGGTGGTCGCCGAACTGCCCGACGGCACCCCGGTGCACCTCGACGCCGAAGCCGCGCAGGCCGACGGCGTGGTGGTGCTGGGGCGGGTCAAGCCGCACACCGACTTCCGCGGCACCCACGAGAGCGGCCTGGCCAAGATGATCGCCATCGGGCTCGGCAAGCACCGCGGCGCGACGGTCCTGCACTCGCACGGCTTCGAAAAGTTCGACACGCTCATTCCCGAGGTGGCCCGCGCGGTCCTGGACGTCGTGCCGATCGAGTTCGGCATGGCCGTGGTGGAGAACGCCTACGAGCACGTCGCGCACCTGGAGCTGGTCGAACCCGAACGTCTGCTCGACCGGGAGGCGGAGCTGCTCGAGGAGGCCAAGCGGCTGATGCCGACGCTGCTGGTGTCCGACATCGACGTGCTGGTGGTCGACGAGATCGGCAAGGACATCAGCGGCGCCGGGATGGACCCCAACATCACCGGCCGCGCTCCGGTAAACTCCGACAAGTTCCACGCGGTGCCGATCAAGCGGATCGTGGTGCTGGGGCTGACCGAGCACACCAACGGCAACGCCTGCGGCCTCGGCGTGGCCGACGTGACCACCCAGCGCTGCCTGGACCAGATCGAGTTCGGCTCCTTCTACACGAACTCGCTGACCTCCGGGGTGCCCGACGGCGCCCGCATCCCGATGGCGCTGGCCAACGACCGCGACGCGATCGTGGCGGCCCTGCACCTGTCCCGCGGCCCGCAGGACCGCCCGGCGAAGGTGGTGCGCATCCGCAACACCCTGTCGCTGTCGCGCATCGAGGTCTCGGAGTCCTACGCCCAGGAGGTGGCCGACCACCCGGACCTGGTCGCGGTCGGCGAACCGCACGACTGGGCCTTCGACGACACGGGCACCCTCCCCCCGCTCCCACCCATCCACTGACCCGCTCGTGTGAGGCGAGGGGACCAGGGAAGGGTCTCCTCCTCCACCTGCTGCTCCGCTCTGTCTCGGGTTGAGCACGCCCACGAGGGTTGATTTCGGTCGACACTGAAGGGATAGGATTGACTTGAGGGCGGCGGGTTCTCCACTCGGCGCAGGCGGGCCGTTCTTCCCGCCCGCCCCGGAGGCGGGCCCACCGCGTGCTCTCCGGGATCGAGGAACTGCCCGCCGTACTGCGGGAACCCGAAATCCGGCAGTGCCGCCGGACCGCCGCCTCGAACTAGAATTTCTGCCAAGCCGTCGGACGAAGGCGAGACCGCCATGCAGCCTCCCCTGCAGACCGAACGCCTGATCGTGCGCGACTGGACGACCAGCGACTCCGACGTGCAGGCCGCGCTCGCGCTGTACGGCCGGCCGGAGGTCACCGAATGGCTGACCCCGGTCGTCTCCAACGTCGCTGACCTCGCCGCGATGCGGGCGGTGGTGCACTCCTGGACCGAGTCGCAGCCCCTGCTGCTGCCGCCGACCGGGCGGTGGGCGATGCAGCGCCGCTCCGACAACCTCGTCGTCGGCGGCCTGGTGCTGCGCATGCTCCCGCCCTACGACCACGATCTGGAGCTGACCTGGCAGCTACGCCCGGAGGCGTGGGGCCACGGCTACGCCACCGAGGCGGCGACCGCGCTGCTGCACTGGGCGTTCACCTACGACATCGACGAGGTGTTCGCGCTGACCCGACCGGACAACACCCGCGCGATCGCCACCGCCGAGCGCATCGGCATGGAGTGGGTCGGCGAAACGGACAAGTACTACGACACCACCCTGCAGGTCTACCGGATCCGCCAAGGGGACCTGCCCGAACGGCCCACCGACGGCGAGTTCCGCGACTGAGCATCGCGCGAGCGGCGGTCGAGTTCCCGAATTCGCCTGAACCTGGGAAGTCGAGCCTCTGGGCGTTCGCACCCTACCCGCACGGGCCGGGCCGCAATCCGGGCCGCGGCGCGACGGGAGCTGCGTCGGCACCCTGGGATCAGGGTCCGCAGTGGACGGATACGGCGGTCGGGTGATCTTCGCCGTTCTGTCGATCACGGTGCGTCGCACGATCGTCCGCGATCGGACGATCTGCCGAGTCCGCTGGTGAATGCCATGCTGGAAGGGCTGCCGGGGTGCGCCCGACAGCCCGGAAAGCGCCAGCCGGAGGAGATCCGTGCGACCGCAACACGACACCGGGGCGGCCGGTCGCCGTCCCGCTCCCCCGCGCCGCCCCGTGCGGCGGCACCGGCCCGCGGGCACCGGAGCTCGCGTCGCGGTCACGCTCCTGTCGGCGTTCGTGCTCTTCGTCACCGGGTACGCGTGGTCGAACTACCGGCACCTGCTCAGCGGGCTGGCGACCAGCGACGTCACCGACGGCGCCGCGGCCGACGGGGCCACCGACATCCTGCTGGTCGGGATGGACAGCCGCACCGACGCGCACGGCAACCCGCTGCCCGCGCACGTCCTGCGGGATCTCCACGCCGGCGCCAACGACGCCGCGCTGACCGACACGATCATCCTGCTGCACATCCCCAACGACGGCACCAGCGCGGTCGGTTTCTCCTTCCCGCGCGACACCTACGTGCACATCCCGGGCCACGGCCAACACAAGATCAACTCCGCGTACGGGCGCGGCAAGGACGCGGCGATCGCGAGTCAGCAGCGGCGCGGCCCCGCCGACCCGGCCGAGCTGCAGCGCCTCGGGGCCGACGCCGGGCGCAAGCTGCTGGTGCGCACCGTCGAAGGGCTCACCGGCGTGTCGGTCGACCACTACGCCGAGGTGAACCTGCTCGGCTTCGCCCGGATCACCGAGGCCGTGGGCGGCGTCCCGGTGTGCCTGACCGCCCCGGCCCGGGACAGCTACTCGGGGGCGAACTTCCCCGCCGGGCGGCAGACCATCTCCGGTGCGGACGCGCTGGCCTTCGTCCGCCAGCGGCACGGGCTGCCGCGCGGCGACCTGGACCGGGTGGTGCGACAGCAGGCGTTCCTGGCCGGACTCGCACAGACGGTGCTCTCCAGCGACGTGCTGGCCAACCCGGCCCGGCTGCGTGCGCTGATCACCTCCGTGCAGGAGTCGGTGGTGCTCGACCGGGACTGGGACGTGCATGCCTTCGCCGAGCGGCTGCGCGACCTGGCCGGTGGGGCCGTCCGGTTCACCACGATCCCCGTCGAGGACCCCGCCTACGAGACCCCGGACGGCCTGGCCGTGCGGGTGGATCCGCGCAAGGTGCGGGCGGCGATCGAGGTGGCCCCGGCCGCCGATGCCGTCACCGACGTCCTCAACGCCACCCGGACGTCCGGGCTGGCGCAGCGGGTGCACACCGAGCTGGCGCGGCACGGGGTGCGGGTCGGCGAGGTCGGCAACACCACGGCGCGCGGCACCTCGGTCGTGCGCCACGCCCCGGACAGCGCCGACGCGGCGGCGCGGGTCGCGGAGCTGCTCGGCGGGCTGCCGACCGAACGCGACGCCACGCTGCCCGGTGGCCGGGTCCAGGTCCTGATCGGCAGTGACTACCGCGGACCGGCCGCGCCGCGCTTCGCGCCACCGCGCGGCGTGGTGTTCGACGGCTTCCGGAGCGGGCAGGCCCCGGGGGCCGGCGCCGACGCGATCACCACCGCCGCAATCCCCTGCGTGAGCTAGTCCGCAGTGGACGAGGAGCTGCGCGGGTTCAGGGCTTGCGGCCGACGGCGGCGTAGATGCCCTGCTGGTCGTCGTCGTCGCCTTCCTCACGGTGCCAGCTGGGCGCGTCGACCAGGCCCGGCGGCACCAGCTCGAGCCCTTCGAGCATGTCGGAGATCTCCGCGTAGCTGCGGAAGTACATCGGGTCGCGGCTGTTCTTCATCGCCTCGACCACGCCCGCCATCTCCGTGGGCATCTGGTCGGCGGTCAGGTGCGAGAGGGCGACGTAGCTGCCGGGCGCGAGGTGTGCGATGTACTCGGCGAGGATCTCCTTGGGCCGCCGCTCGTCGGGCACGAAGTGGAACACCGCGACGGTCAGCAGCGCGACCGGCTGGTCCAGGTCGAGCAGGCGGCGGGTTTCGGCGGCCTGCAGCACGGCCTGCGGTTCGCAGATGTCGGCGTCGACGATCGAGGCGCGCTCGTTGTCCCGGAGCATCAGCTGGCTGTGTGCGACCGCGACCGGGTCGTAGTCCACGTAGATCACGCGGGACTCCGGGTTCGCGCGCTGTGCCACCTCGTGCACGTTCCCGGCCGTGGGGATGCCCGATCCCAGGTCGAGGAACTGGGTAATGCCCTGGTCCACCAAATAGCGCACCGCACGGCCCAGGAAGGCCCGGTTGGACCGGGCGATGCGCAGCCCGTCGGGCTGGGCCTCCAGCACCTTCCGGCCGACGGCACGGTCGACGGCGAAGTTGTGGCCGCCACCAAGCAGCCAGTCGTAGACCCGCGCGGCGCTGGGCGCCTCGGTGTTGACGTGGGCAGGTGTCCACTCTGAGTGGTCAGGCATGGGCGACCTCGCACTGGGCTTCGACGAGTGCGCCGAATCCTCGCACACGGACGTGTCGCGTGGAATCCGCCTCCCGGGTCACCTCACCAACCAGCGATATCACTCGATCCGGTCATCTGACTGCACGTTCGGTGTTCATTCGTCCCAGAGCGGAATCTCGCGGTCCGGCCGCATCGGTGGTGAGGCGGCCCCCTCGCCCGTCCCACCACCGACCACCCGGACCGGCCGGGGCCAGCCGGCGAACTGCGCCACGGCTGGCCGGGATCGCACCGGCCGGTGCCGGGGGTGTTGCTGCGGTGCGCCGGGAAACCGGCGTGCCAACGACCGCCCGCTGAGGATACGCCGCCGGTTGTCCCGTCGCGAGCGAAAAATCCGCCGCACGGCGCGGAAATCGCGGCGATCACCGCCGAACGCGGGTTCGGCCCAGCTGCAGCGCGGCGGCGATGCCCACCAGCACCACCGCCAGACCGGCGAGACCGACGCCCAGCGCGGCCGCGGCGGCCAGCACCCCGACGAGCAGCGGGCCACCGGCGTCGCCGAGTTCGCGCCCGACCTCGGCCGCGCCCATGGTCTGCCCGAGCCGCTCCCGCGGCGACGATGCGGCCAGCTGCGCGAACCCCAGCGGCGTCACCAACCCGGTGCCGACACCCAGCACCGCAGCGGACGCGAGCACGCCGGCCAGTCCCGGGATCGTGGTCGCCAGCAGCAGTCCGACGGCCGCCACCACCAGGCCGACCGCCATCCCCGCGCCCTCGGGCAGCCGCCCGGCGTCGTGGGCCCGGCCCGCCCACGGCTGCACCAGGGTCGCGGTCGCCGCCAGCACCGACACCGCGCCACCGGTGGCCAACGGGCCCAACCCCGATGCCGCGCCCACCACGGGCAGGAAGCCGACCCCGACGGCCAGCGCGGCGGTCGCGCCCGCCAGCGCCACCGTCGGCCGCAGGAAACCCGGTGCCGTCAGCCGGCGGACCAGGTCGAGCACCGTCTGGCGGGTACGCGGCAGCGGCGGCACCGCGGGCACGGCCAGCGTCGCCCACCCGAGCACGGCGAGCGCGAGCCCGGCCAGCGTGCCGAACAGCAGGTCGAAGCCGCCCAGAGTGATCAGCACGCCGCCGAGCACCGGGCCGAGCGTGTGGCCGAGGCCCTTCCAGGCGCCGTAGCCGCCGAAGGCCCGCCCGTGCCGGGCCGCCGGTGCCAGCCGGGCCACCAGGGCGCCGGCCGCCGGGGAGAACGCCGCCGCGGCGGTACCCTGCCCGAATCGGGCCAGCCCGACCGCGGCCGGATCACCGGCCAGCACGAACGCCGCCGACGCCGCCGCGAAGGCCAGCAGCCCGCCGAACAGCACCGGGCGGGGACCGATCCGGTCGCTGAGCGCACCGAAGACCGGTTTCAGCACCACCTCGGCCCCGTCGTAGACGGCGAGCAGTAGTCCCAGCGTGAGCAGCGAGGAGAACCCGGTGTAGGCGCCGAGCCCGGCGGCGATGCTGTGCGCGCCGAAGGCCGTGACGAATCCCGCCGCGTACAGCGGGAGGACCCGCGCACCCGCCCCGGCCATCCGGACCTCCCCTCCACCGTCCACTGTGCTGTGTCAGGTCACATCTGGTGCAGGGCCTGGAAGACCTGCTCGGTGTAGTCGGCCAGCCGGTCGGCGCAGTGCTGGAGCCGCTGCCGGGCCTCCTCGGCGGCGGGCGCGCCGAAGACGTCACGCGCCATGAGGTCGCGGTACCACCGGCGCAGCCGTTCCAGGCTCTGCTCCTCCTCCTCGAGTTCGGCCATGGTGAGCTTGCCGGTGCGCAGCTCCTTGTCGATCTCGGCGTCGAACCTGCCGCACTCGGTCAGGAACTCCGCCCACTCCTCCTGTCGTTCGGCGGTGAACATCGCGGTCAGCCGCGCCGCGTCGTGCTCGCCGCGCCCGGTGGCGGAGAGCACGATGACCTCGCCGGAGCCGCGCTCGGCCAGTTCGATCGCCCGTGCCACACCGTCGGCGACGCCGGGCACGTCCGGCAGCGCCCAGGTGCCCTGCCCCAACGACAGCGCACCGGCCCGGCGCAGCTCGCGCCACACGGCCACGCGGTGCCGCGACGGCTGCGCGGGCAACCGTACGACCAGCACCAACCATCGCGTCTCCTCCGCCACCCGCGACAATGTAGCAACTGTTACACGATGATCGGTATCGAGCCGACCGCGGAATGTTCGTCCCGGTACGCCGTCGGCCCGCGCCGCGGAGGCGTCGTCCGGCAGCCCGTGGGCGGTGGCAGTGGCGTCGCCCACGGCGGGGGACTGGGCGACACCACTTCACCTGATCGAGTGGTTAACTTCCGGCATGCCCGCTTCGCCGCCCACCCCAGCGCAGGTCTACCAACTCCTCCTCGAAGGCAACCGGCGATTCGTGGGGGGCACCCCGGTGCACCCCAACCAGGACGCCGACCGCCGGGCCGCGCTGGCGCCCGCGCAGCGGCCGTTCGCGGTGCTGTTCGGCTGCTCCGACTCCCGGCTCGCCGCCGAGATCATCTTTGACCAGGGGCTCGGCGACCTCTTCGTGGTGCGCACCGCCGGGCACGTCGTCGGCGCCGAAGCGCTGGGCAGCATCGAGTACGGCGTGAGCGTGTTCGGCGCGCCGCTGGTCGTGGTTCTGGGACACGACTCCTGCGGGGCCGTCACGGCCGCCCGCCGGACCTGCCTGGAAGGGGTCTCGCCGAGCGGCTACGTCCGCGACGTCGTGGAGCGGGTGACGCCGAGCGTGCTGGCCGCCCACGCGGCGGGCACCACCGACGTCGACGGGATCGTCGACGTGCACATCGAGCGCACCGTGGACCTGCTGCTGGAGCGGTCGAGCCTGCTGGCCACCGAGGTCGCCGCGGGCCGCTGCGCGGTGGCCGGGCTGTCCTACCGGCTGGCCGAGGGAACCGTCCGGCTGGTCGCCGGCAAGGGCGCGCTGACCGCCTGACCCACGGGACGCTCCCACCCCACCGGCCACTGTGGACGCTGCGCCGGGTTCTCCACTTCGGACGACGGCCACCCCGGTGCGGGTCACTCGAACGGCCGGAGCCCGCCGCGCACGCTAGCCTTTGCTGCGAGCACGGTCGGGCGAAAGGATCGAGCCGCGTGACGCCGCGTCGGGTGCTGCTGATCAGTGCCACCATCGGGGAAGGGCACAACGCGACCGCCCGCGCGGTCGAGGAGGCGGCGCGGCGGGTCTGGCCAGGGTGCGAGGTTGCCTGGCTGGACGCGTTGCGCGCGATGGGCCGCTGGGTGCCGCGGGCGTTCACCTGGATCTACGCCACCAACGTCGAGTCCACGCCCTGGCTGTACGACTTCTTCTACGACTCGCTGTGGCGCCACCGCTGGTTCGCCACCGCCTCCCGCCGCTTCGTCGGGGCCTGGAGCGGGCGGGCGCTGCGCCGGGCGGTCGCCGAGCACGCCCCCGACCTGATCGTGTCCACCTACCCGCTGGGCACCGCCGGGCTGGACTGGCTGCGCCGCCGCGGTGGCCTGGACCTGCCGGTGGCCGCGGTGGTGTCGGACTTCTGCCCGCACCCGTTCTGGGTCTACCCGGAGATCGACCTGCACTACGTGATGAGCGAGGCGAGCCTGCGGGCGCTGCACCGGGCCGAGCCCGACGCGGTCGGCGCGGCCTGCGTGCCCCCGGTGGTCTCGGCGTTCCGGCCCGCGGACCGGGCGGCGGCGCGCCGCGCCTTCGGCCTGCCCGAGGACGGGTTCGCGGTGCTCATCTCCTGCGGCTCGCTGGGCTTCGGGTCCGTCGAACGGGCGGTTGCGGCCGCGCTGCGCGCCGACGGGGTGGGCCGGGTGGTGGTCGTCTGCGGCCGCAACGAGGCGCTGCGGGAGCGGTTCGCCGCGCACCCCGACGAACGGCTCGTCCCGCTGGGCTGGGTGGACGACATGCCCGGCCTTGTGGCCTGCGCGGACGTCGTGGTGACCAACGCGGGCGGGGCCACCGCGCTGGAGGCACTCGCGTGCGGGCGGGCCGTGGTGATGTTCGAGCCGATCGCCGGACACGGCCGGGCCAACGCCGAGCTGATGGCCGAGGCCGGGTTGGCCGAGCTGTGCCCGACCCAGGACGAGCTGACCGCCACGCTGCGGTGCTGGGCGGCCGACCCGCACGAACCGGCCCGGCGGGAGGAACAGGCGCTCAAGCACAGCCGCGCCGCCGATTTCACCGACCAGGTGGCCGCGCTGGCCCGGTTGCCGCGGCACCACGGACGCCGCCCGCTGCGCCCGCAGGACGCGTTCTTCGTCTACGCCACCACCCCGCTCGTCTCCCAGCAGACCGGCGCGATCCTGCTCATCGAGGGCCGCCGCAGGCCCGTGCACGAGTGGTGCGCGCACCTCACCGCGCGCATCGAGCAGCACGCCGGCACCCTGCCGATGCTGTCGCTGCGGCTGGTGCAGCGGCGCGGCCGGAGACCGCAGTGGATCCACGACGGCGACATCGACCCGGCCGACCACCTGCGGTGCCGGGAGGTGCGCGACGAGCGCGGCGCGCAGGCGGTGGTCCAGGAGTTTTTCAGCACCCCGGTGCGCACCGACCGCCAGCCGTGGGAGCTGCTGCTGCTCGGCGAGACCGCCACCGGTCGGACATCGCTGCTGGCGAAGATGCACCACGCGCTCGGCGACGGCGTGGTGGTGACCAGCACCCTGCTGAGGCTGCTGTCGGACAGCCACACCCCGACTGCGGTGCCGGGGCGCGGCGACGGGCGACCGTGGCATCGCAGGGCCGCCGAGGTGCTGCGCGGACTGGTGAGCCTGGCCGCCGCGGGCCCGGCTCCGGCCACGCGGCTGACCGGGCGCAGCACGGCGGGGCGGTCGTTCGGCCGCCTGGAACTCCCGGCCGCGGCGGTGCGCGCCCGCGCCCGCACACACGGGGTCAGCACCACCGCGCTGCTGCTGGCGCTGGTCGCCGAGGCACTGCACCGCGCGCTGGGCGCCACCACACCCGGCCAGCGGTTCCGGGTCATGGTGCCGCGCACCGCCCGCACCAGGCGCGGCGGAGTCGGCGCGGACGCACCCGGCAACCACACCGCCTCGCTGTCGATCGACCTGCCGGTCGGCCCGATGCCACCGGCCCGGCGGATCGAGGAGGTCGCCGACCGCCTCGCCGCACCGGACCGCACCGGGCAGCCCGCTGCGGCGAGCGCGGTGCTGGCCGCGCTGGGCCTGCTGCCCGCTCCCCTGCACGCCTGGGTGGTGCGCCGCATCTACCAGCGGCGGTTCTTCAACGCGGTGGTCTCGGTGCTGCCCGGTCGGCGCAGCCCCGCGCACTTCGGCGGAGGCCGCATCGCCGGGGTGCTGCCGGTGCTGTCGCTGGCCGACGGCGTCGGGGTCGCGGTCGGCGCGATCAGCTGGGGCGAGCGGATCGGCTTCGGCATCACCACCGACACCGGGCTGGCCCCGGACGCCGCGGTACTGGCCGGGCACCTGCGGGACGCCTTCACCGAACTACGGGGCGGGGGCGATCCGCGGTGAACACGCAGAGCACGGAGCTGGTGGTGGCCGTTCCGGCCGCGATCGCCGGGGCGGCCAGTTTCGGCCTGGCCAGCGCCATCCAGCACCGGGTGACCAAGCAGGTGCCGAAGGTGCGGACCTTCAGCCCGCGCATGCTGTTCGTGTTGATCCGCAAACCGATCTGGGTGCTCAGCGTGCTCACCGTGGTGGTCGGGCTGTCGCTGCAGGTCGTGGCGTTGGCGTTCGGACCGCTGGTGCTCGTGCAACCGCTGCTGGTCACCTCGGTGCTGTTCGGCGCGGCCTTCGCCGCGTGGCTCGCGCACCGCCGGTTGGACCTGGTGCTGGGCCTGGGTGCGCTGGCCTGCATGGGCGGGTTGTCGGCGTTTCTGGTGCTGGGCCGCCCGTCCGGGCAGGGCAGCGAGTTCACCGGTGCCTCGATCGTGCCGCTGTCGCTGGCGCTTGGGCTGCTCGCGGCGGCGGCGCTGCTGGCGGCGCGGCTGCTGCCCGGGGAGATCGGGGTGATCGGTATGGCGGTGGCCACCGGCGTGCTGTACGGGGTGACCGCGGCGTTGATCAAGGTGGTGGCCGGTCAGTTCCGCAGCGGCGGACTGGTCGAGCCGTTCCAGCACTGGACGCTGTACGTGGTGTGCGCGATCGGGCCGATGGGATTCCTGCTCAGCCAGCAGACCTTCCAGCGGGGCCGGTTGATGTCGCCCGCGCTGGCGGTGATCACCACGGTGGACCCGTTGGTGGCGGCGGCGATCGGGGTGAGCTGGCTCGGCGAAACCATCGAAGCCTCGCCGGCGATCCTGGCGGGGGAGCTGGTCGCGGTGGTGATGATCATCGGCGGGATCGTGGTGCTGACCCGCCGCGGCGAGCAGTTGCGCCGCGCGATGGACGAGCGCGACGGCGGTCAGGCGGAGGCGACGTGGGGATGATGCTGCGCGGGCGAGCCGCGCTGGTCACGGGCGCGTCGTCGGGTATCGGTGCGGCGACCGCGGCCGAACTCGCCGCCGCCGGGTGCCGGGTCGTGCTGGTGGGTCGCGACGAGCAGCGGCTCGCGGAGGTGGCCGGGCGCACCGGGGGCGATCCGGTCGCGGCCGACCTCACCGACCCGGCGGGGATGGACCGGGTGGTGTCCGTCGCGCGCGGGGCGGACCTGCTGGTGCACAGCGCGGGCGTCGGCTGGGCCGGGGAGCTGGGTGCGATGCCGCCGGAGCGGCTGGAGGCGCTCACGGCGCTGAACCTGACCGCCCCGATGCAGCTCACCCGCGCGATCCTGCCGGAGTTGCGGCGGCGCCGCGGGCACCTGGTGTTCGTCGCGTCGATCGCCGCCGTGGGCGTGCGCGGCGAGGAGGTCTACGCCGCGACGAAGGCGGGGCTGCGTGCGTTCGCCGCGAGTCTCCGCCAGCACGACGGTGTCGGCGTGACCACCGTGCTGCCCGGCGCGGTCCGCACGCCGTACTTCGACGGCCGCCGCTACGAGCGCCGGTTCCCCCGCATGGTCAGCCCGGAGGACGTGGCGGCGGCGGTCGTCCGGGCGGTGCGGCGCGGCGAGGAGGAGGTTTTCGTGCCGCGCTGGCTGGTGGTTCCCGCCCGGCTGCAGGGCGCGCTGCCCGGGGTGTTCCACCGCCTGGCCCGCCGCTTCGGCTGACCGCGGGGCCCGCGATGCGCGGCTCGCCCGGCCAGAGCTCTGGGTGATACCCGGGCGAATCACACGGGTCTTTCAGCTGCGCAGGGCGCGCAGCGACTCGCGCAGCGAGCCCACGGTGGCCAGCACCGCCGTCGGTTCGTAGCCGCAGTGCGCCATGCAGTTCGCGCAGCGCGGGTCGCGGCCGCGGCCGTAGGCCGACCAGTCGGTGTCCTCCAGCAGCTCATGGTAGCTGCTCGCGTAGCCGTCGCTCATCAGGTAGCAGGGCCGCTGCCAGCCGTACAGCGAGTACGACGGGATTGCCCACGCGGTGCACCGGAAGTCGACCCGGCCCTCCAGGAAGTCCAGGAACAGCGGCGAGTGGTTGAACCGCCACCGGCGGCGCCGCCCTTCGGCGAAGACCTTGCGGAACAGCTCCCGGGTCTCGGTGACGCCGAGGAAGTGGTCCTGGTCGGGCGCCTTGTCGTAGGCGTAGGCCGGGGACAGCATCATCCGGTCGACCTTCAGGTCGTTGTTGAGGTAGTCGAGCACCTCGATGACCGACTGCGGGGTGTCGGAGGTGAAGAACGTGGAGTTGGTGGTCACCCGGAACCCCCGCCGCTGGACCTCCCTGATGTTGTCCACGGCCTGGGCGAACACGCCCTTCTTGCAGACCGAGGCGTCGTGCCGCTTCGCCAGGCCGTCGATGTGCACCGCCCACGCGAAGTACGGCGACGGCCGGAATCTGTCGATCTTGCGGGGCAGCAGCAGCGCGTTGGTGCACAGGTAGACGAACTTCTTGCGCCGCACGAGTTCTGCGACGAGGACGTCGATCTCGGGGTGCATCAGGGGTTCGCCGCCGGCGATGGACACCACCGGGGCGCCGCACTCCTCGACGGCGGCGATGGCCTGCTCCACCGGCATCCGCTGTTTGAGCACGTCGGCCGGGTGCTGGATCTTGCCGCAGCCGGCGCAGGCGAGGTTGCAGGCGAACAGCGGTTCCAGCTCCAGGGTCAGCGCGAACTTCTCCCGGCGGGCGAGCTTCTGCCGGAGCAGGTAGGCGCCGACGCGGACGGCTTGGCGCATGGGAATGCCCATGTCAGGACACCTCCTCTGGTGCGGCGGACGGCTTGTGCGGCACGGCGGTGGACGCCCACCGCAGCAGGCATGGGCCCAGGGCGTGCAGCCGGGCGAGCGCGGTCATGGCCCGCGCTGGGGTGCCCGGCCGCAGGAGCGGCTGCCGGGCGGTGTCGACGACGACGCGCACCACCGCAACCGGACGGTTCCCGGCGGCACGCGCCAGCACCGCGGACTCCATGTCGACCGCGAGCGCCCCGGTGCGCGCCAGGTCCGCCCGCCGGGCGCCGTGCACGAAGCGGCGGGCGGTGACGATCGGGCCGCAGCGCACCGGGAAACCGGCTCGGCACAACTCGGCGACCAGCACCGGCGCGGTGCGGCAGCGGACGGTGCCGCCGCAACCGCGCACCTCGTCGGCCACGATCACGTCGCCGCTGCGGACGTCCTCGCCGAGCCCACCGGCCACCCCGGCGACCACCAGCACGTCGAAGTCCGGCAGACCCGCGGCGCTGCGGGTGCTGCGCCGCGGACCGAATCCCGTGCGCCGCACGGCGTCGGGGCCCAGCGCCGCCCGCAGCGCCCTGGCTTCCGATGCCAGGGGCGCGCAGACCAGCAACCGCGGTCGCATCTCACCTCCCGGCCCGCAGGTACCGGCCGAGCGCGGTGAGCGGGAAGATCACCCGGTACAGGTGGTAGTTGATGTAGAAGTCGCCGGGGAAACCGGTGCCGGTGAACTGCGGTTCGTCCCAGCCGCCGTCCGGGCGCTGGGTGCGGACCAGGTACGCGACACCGCGGCGCACCGCCTCGGTGTCGTGCCGGTCCGCGGCGAGCAGCGCCAGCAGCGCCCATCCGGTCTGCGACGCGGTCGACTCGCCGCGGCCGATCCAGGCCGGGTCGTCGTAGGAGCGCAGGTCCTCGCCCCACCCGCCGTCGGGGTTCTGGTGCTGCTCCAGCCAGCGCACCGCCCGGCGCAGCGCCCGGTGCTGGGGCCGCAGCCCGGCGCGCACCAAGGCGGGCACCACGGCGCCGGTACCGTAGACGTGGTTGGCACCCCAGCGACCGAACCAGGATCCGTCGTCTTCCTGGTGGGCCAGCAGCCACTTCACGCCGCGCCGCACGACCTCGTCGTCGTGCCCCAGTACGGCCAGCGCCTCCACCACGTGCGCCGTCACGTCCGCCGACGGCGGGTCGATCACCTCGCCGAAGTCGCAGAACGGCAGCTGGCGCACCAGTTCGCGGGTGTTGTCGGCGTCGAAGGCGCCCCAGCCGCCGTCGGCCGACTGCATGCCGCGCAGCCACCGGGCGCCCCGCTCGATGGCCCCCTGCACGGCCGCCTGGTCCGGGTGGTCGATGCGCCGCAGCGCGAGCAGCACCTCGGCGGTGTCGTCGATGTCGGGGTAGTTGTCGTTGTCGAACTCGAACGCCCACCCGCCACCCGGGGGCAGGTCCGGCCGCCGCACCGACCAGTCGCCGGTGACCCGGATCTCCTCGGCGAGCAGGTAGTCGACGGCGCGGCACAGCGCCGGGTGGTCGGCGGGCACCCCGGCGTCGCGCAGCGCCTGCACACCCAGCACGGTGTCCCACACCGGGGACTGGCACGCCTCCAGCCGGCGCACCGGCCCGGCCGGGGTCTGCTCGCGGATCAGGAACCGCTCCAATCCGGCCAGCCCCTGCCGCAGCACCGGGTGGTCCATCGGGTAGCCGAGCAGGTGCAGCGCCAGCAGCGAGTACACCCACGGCGGCTGGATGCCGCCCCAGGAGCCGTCGGCCTCCTGACGGGCGATGATCCACTCCGCGGCGCGCCGCATCGCGTTCCGCCGCAGTGCCCGAAGTGGACGGCGCTGGTAGCCGTGCAGGACCTTGTCGAGGGTGTGGAAGGCGTACTGCCACGACCACTGCGGCCGGGGCCGCGGGGCCTGCCGCCCGGTGCGCAGCTCCTGCACGGTGGTCCCGAGGTCGCGGCGCGGCCGCAGTGTGCACACCACGGTCAGCGGCACCACGGTCTGGCGCGCCCAGCACCCCCAGTCGGCCAGGTTGAGCGGGCACCACGGGGGCAGCAGCACGATCTCGGGCGGCATGGCGGGCAGCTCGTCCCAGGACCACTCGCCGAACAGCGCCAACCAGATGCGGGTGAACACCCGGGTGGCCTCCAGCCCGCCCTGCTGCAGGATCCAGGTGCGGGCCGCCGCCATGTGGTCGGCGTCGACGTCGTCGCCGGCCAGCTTCAGCGCCGTGTACGCCTCGACCGTGGTGGACAAATCGCCCGGGCCGTCATAGAAGTTCGCCCAGGTGCCGTCGGCGCGCTGCTGGGAGCGGATCCAGCGGGCCGCCTGCTCGGTGTCCGCGGTGGTGCGGATGCCCAGGAACTGCCGCAGCAGCAGGTCCTCGACGTCCATCGTCACGTTGGTCTCCAACTCCCCCTTCCACCAGCCTTCGGGGTGCTGCCGGGAGAGCAGGTGGTCGCGGGCGGCGGCCAACGCGGTCGCCGCGTCCGGGACCGCGCTCGTCGGGGTGGGCTGCTGCACCTGTTCGGTCAATGTTTCCTCCGTACGATGAACTCGGCGAGTTCGGTGAGGGCGGCCGCGGCGTGCTGCGGGCCGGTGGGCAGATGCCGCTTGGCGGTGGCCAGCCGGCGGTCGCACTCGCGGCGCGTCCAGTCCGCGGAACCGGCGCGCCGCACCATCTCGGCCGCCTCGTGCAGCTGGTCCTCGGTGAGCGGGTCGGACTGGGCGTAGAGCTCGCGCAGCCGGTCTCCCGCAGCAGTGCCGGAGGTCAGCGCGTGCACGACCGGTACCGACTTCTTGCGGGCGCGCAGGTCGGCCAGCACCGGTTTGCCGGTGACCTCCGGATCGCCCCACAGGCCGAGCAGGTCGTCAACGAGCTGGAACGCCATGCCGAGTTCGGTGCCGAACGCATGCAGCCGCGACACGACCTCCGGCGGTGCGCCGACATGGACCGCGCCGATGGAGGCCGCGCAGGCCAGCAGTGCGGCGGTCTTGTCGTGCGCCATGCGCAGGCACTGCCGCAGGCTCACCTCCTGGCGACGCTCGAAGTCGAGGTCGGCGGCCTGGCCGGCGATCAGGGCGCGGGTGGCGTCGGTCAGCCAGCGGGCCGCGGCCGCGGCATGCGGCGATGACGACTCCAGCAGCACGTCGGTGGACAGCGCCAGCAGCGCGTCGCCGGCCAGCAGCGCGGCCGGTCGGCCGAAGACGATCCAGGCGGTGGGCCGGTGCCGCCGCGAGGTATCGCCGTCCATCACGTCGTCGTGCAGCAGCGAGAAGTTGTGCACCAGTTCCACGGCGGCGGCTGCGGCCACCGGTTGCTCCGCGGCGGCGCAGGTCTGCGCGGACAGCAGCACCATCGCCGGGCGCAGCGCCTTGCCACCGCCGCCGTCCGGGGTGCCGTCGGCGTTGCGCCAGCCGAAGTGGTACTCGCACACCCTGCGGGTGTCCGGGTCGAGCCGGGCGACGACCTTGCGCAGCACCGGGTCGACCACCTCCCGGGCCGTGCGCAGAACTGGGGGCAGCACCGTCGTCATGCGGTCACCTCCACGCCTCGTTGCGATCGCAGGTCCAGGTCCACCGCCTCGGCGGCGCGGGCGCCGCTCACCACCGCTCCCTCCGTGGTGTCGGGCCACCCGGTGGCGGTCCACGCCCCGGCCAGCACCAGTCCCGGCACACCGGTGCGCGCCGGGGGCCGCACCGCCGCGGTGCCGGGCGCCTGCCGGAAGGTGGCGCGCGGTTCTCGGGTGACGAAGAAGTCGAGGACCGCCGCCTGCCGGGCGCGGGGGAAGATCCGCTGCAGGGCGGGCAGGAACAGCTCGCGCAGGTCTTCGGTGCGGGTGTGGATGTGCTCGTGCGCGGCCGACTGCGACAGCGCGAGGTACTGGCCGCGCGGTGCGCCCGCGATCGCGGTCCGGTCGAACACCCACTGCACCGGGGAGTCCAGCACCGCGGCCATGTCCAGGTGCGTGACCGGCCGATCGTAGAGTACGTGCACGTTGATGATCGGCGCCGCCGACAACTGCTGCCAGGCCCTCGCCCCCGCCACCGGCAGGTCCGCCACGAGCGCGGCGGCCGCCTGGTGCGGAACCGCGACGATTACCGCGTCCGCGAACCGCACGGAGTCCCCTGTGGACTCCCGCAACGGAACCTGGAAACCCGCTCCGCAACGGCGAATCGCCCGGGCCCTGCAGCGCAACCGCATGTCCACCCCGGCCGCCGCCAGGGCTCGGTGCGCCGCGGAGCCGTGCAGCTGGCCGAGCGGCACCTGCGGGATGGCGATGTCGGCGCTGTCCGCGGTGTCCAGCACCCCGGTGCGGAAGACCCTGGTGGCCAGGGCCATCGACGCCTCGTCGGGATCGGCGTTGAGCGCCGCGACCGCCAGCAGAGCCCACAGTGCTTCCACAGCGCGCGGTGATTCGCCCCGATCCCGCAACCACTGGCCGAGGCTGACGCGGTCCAGCTCGGGATCGTCCGGGTCGAGCCGCCGCAGGGCCAGCGCGGTGCGCATGACTCCGATGCGCTCGGAAAGCGTCAGCATCCGGTAGCCGAGCAGTGCCGGGGCGAGGTGCGCGGGAGCGGGAAAGCCGTTGCGGTGCAACAGGGATGCACGCCCGTCGGCGGACAGCACCGGGATGCGGAAGCGGCTCTGCATGCGGATCGAGCCGGCCACCCCGAGCCGCTGCAGCAGTCCTCTGTAGGCGGTGTAGCAGCGGAGGAACACGTGCTGCCCGGTGTCGATCACCAGGTCGCCGCGCGTGAAGGAGTACGTCGCGCCGCCCAGCCGGGACCGCGCCTCCAGCAGCACGACCTCGTGGCCGCGGTCCGCGCAGTGCAACGCGGCGGTGATCCCGGCCAGTCCCCCGCCGACCACGATGACCCGGCTCACAGCGCCATCCCGACCAGCGACCGGGCCGCCACCCCCGCCTTACGCCACCCCGACAGGGAGATCCGCTCGCGCAGCGCGGCCCGCGGATCGGCGGCGATGCGGCCCAGCAGCTGGTGGTAGATGCCCGCCATCGACGCGCAGCAGGCCCGGCTGCGCCGGTCGAGCATCGGCAGCAGCCGCAACCCCTCGGCGTACCACCGCTCGGCGCGCTCGGCCTGGAAGCGGATCAACCGGTCCCAGCGGTCGGGGTCCTCCACCAGTCCGTTGCCCGGCTCCAGGCGCACCTCGAACCGCTCCAGGTCCTCCCCCGGCAGGTAGACCCGACCGTGGGCCTGGTCCTCGCGGACGTCCCGCAGGATGTTGGTGAGTTGCAGCGCGACGCCCAGGGCGTCCGCCCGGCGCGCGGCGGTGTCCGGGTCGAGGGTGCCGAACACACCCAGCGACAGCCGGCCGATCGAACCGGCCACGCAGCGGCAGTAGTGCAGCAGCTCGTCGAACGTCCGGTAGCGAGCGCCCCGCACGTCGGCCTCGCAGCCGTCGATGAGCTCGTCGAACGCCGCCAGCGGGATCGGCAGGCGCTCGGCGGCGTCGGCCAGCGCGACCAGCACCGGGTCGGCGGAGTCGGTGCTCGCCGCGTGGATCGCCTCGCGGGCCTGCTTGAGCCGCCGCAGCTTCTCCTCGCCGGGCAGGGGACCGTCACCGATGTCGTCGCACCGCCGGGCGAAGGAGTACACCGCCGACAGGGCCCGGCGCTTCGGGCCGGGCAGCAGGCGGATGCCGTAGGAGAAGTTGCGCGCCTGCTCCCGGGTGATGCGTTCGCACTCCAGGTAGGCGGCGCGGATCCGCGCCATGCCGGTCACCGGGGGCCTCCCAACGCAGAGAGCAGCCCCCACTCGAGGAACGTGCGCCGCCTGCTCGGCCGGACGCGCACCCGCAGCGGGTCGTGCCCGGCCGCGGCGAACGCGGCGGCCGTGGCGCGGCCCCCGGCGACGTACCCGGCGACGGCGACCCGCGCCATCCCGGACAGCTCGCCGACCAGCGGCGCACCGGACTCGAGCAGCCGCCGCGCGCGGTCCACTTCGAACTTGACCAGTCCGCGCAGCCGGGTGGAGGCCCGGGCGGCGATCAGCTCGGACTCCGTGCAACCGAACCGCCGCAGGTCCTCGGCGGGCAGGTAGACGCGGTCCTGCTGGTGGTCCCCGGCGATGTCCTGGCAGTGCTCCAGGATCTGCAACGCGGTGCAGATGCGGTCGGACAGCGAGATCAGCCGCGGCTCGGCGCGGCCGACGACGTGCAGCACCGCCTCGCCGACCGGGTTGGCCGACAGCGCGCAGTAGTCGACGAGGTCCTCGAATGTCTCGTAGCGCCGGACCCGCTGGTCCTGGCGGTTGGCGTCGATCAACTTGACCAGCACGTCGTGCGGGATGGCACACTCGGCGACGGTGGGGGTCAGCGCGCGCAGGATCGGGATACGTGCGATGCCCTGGTAGGCGCGTTTGAGTTCGAGTTCCAGCAGGTCGAGCAGTGCGTCGCGGTCGCCGGGGGCCTCGTCGCCCGCGTAGTCGACCAGCCGGAAGTACCCGTAGAGGGCGTGCAGGTGCCGCCGCAGCCCGGTCGGCAGGATGCGTGCCGCGACGGGGAAGTTCTCCGAGCGCATCCGGGCCAGCACGGCCGCGCTCCGCGGCAGGTCAGCCGACCGCGACGCACTGTCCGGATGACCGGAATCCCCGCCGGACACAGCGTCGTCAGGCAACGACAAAACCATCGACCCCCCTCCTCCTATCCCGCCGACCAGGAGGCGCAACCGGCATCGTATGAGCACCACTGCCGCCCCGCAGGGTGAAAGCAGCCCATCGCCGTTTCCGGTGGTTCGCGCCGGTGTTCGACCACGCGATGGTCCCTTTCGGACTTTCGAGTCCCCCGCCCGGCCCACCTCGAAACGCCCGAGCGGGCATCGCCGGTCACGCCACCGCGGAATCCTGGGTGGACCGTACGGTGAGTCTGCTGTGGACCATGGTCGCTCCGGCCTGCTGACGTGCCGTCAACACTGGTGGCGGTGGAACGAGTCCGGGCCCAGCTTCTCGATCTCGTAGCCGTTCGGGTAGGACAGCGGGGTCGGGGCCACCGGGCGCGAGTCCGGCCGCGCCGGGCCGACCCGCACCAGGTGGGCCCGCAGCCGCAGCGCCAGCTCCGCCGCTCGCCGCCCCGCTTCACCGACCTGCGGGAACCCGAAGGCCGCCAGCAGGTGCGGTTCCATCAACAGCCGCGCCGCGTGCGCCACCGCCGGGGACAGCAGTCGCGGGTACCAGGACCCGAACAACCGCAGCGTCGCCTCGGCGACGCGGCGACCGCCGGGGTCGAAGCCGAAGTGCTCCCGCTCGTAGTCGTCGAAGAGCCGCTCGAACTCCGCGTAGGTCTCGGGGATCGCGCTGATCCGCATGCCTTGGCCGAGCAGTCGCATGGTGTTGGTCAGCGCCCGCACCTCCCGCGGGTGCAACCGCCGCCAGCCGAACCGGTCGATCCAGCGCACCGGGGTGACCACGAAGGTCGACAGCGTGTAGCGGTAGTCGTCCTTGCTGATCCGGAACCGGCCGTGGATGGCGTTGAGCTGCTCCAGCGCCCGCCGCCCGCGGTCGCTGCCGACACCCCAGTGGAAGATCTCGAAGAGGATCAGCACGGTGTCGTCATAGCGCCGCTGTGGGCGCCGGGTGAACTCGCCGGTGCGGTCCAGCAGCCGACCGATGCTCGGCACCGCGTAGGTGCGGAACAGCGCGAACTCCAGGGCCTTGGTGATGTCCCACGGGAACTCGTACTCGGCGAGCAGCCGGTAGATCTCCTCGCAGTCGCGGTCGGGATCCAGCGCGAGAATCCGCTCCAGCCGGTCGAATCGCCTCATGCCCGCACCCCTCGTCTCGGTGCGTGTTCGACTGCCGCGACGGTAGCGGCCGGTGAGACACGTGGTCAACACGTGCCTCCCGGCCAGGTTGCTTGGACGGAGGCTCACCCATCACCGGATCGGGGGCCGTCGAGTTCCTCGATGGTGGCCAGCGACGGTTGTTCCGTGCGCTGGAGTTCGCGGGCGACATCCTCCGCGTCGCGGAGCACCCGGAGTGCGTTGTGCCAGGTCAACTTCGCGAGGTCGGTCTCGGACCAGCCGCGGGTGAGCAGTTCGGCGATCAGGTTCGGGTAGCCCGCGACGTCGTCCAGGCCCTGCGGGGTGAAGGCCGTGCCGTCGTAGTCCCCGCCGATCCCGATGTGGTCGATGCCCGCGACCTCCCGCATGTGGTCGAGATGGTCGGCCACGGTCGCGACGGTGGCCACCGGACGCGGGTGGGCGGCCTCGTACGCCCGCAACGCGGCCACCGCCTCCGGCGTCATGTCGAACGGGTGGTAGCCCTGCTCGCGCAGCGCCGCCTCGGCGGCCCTGCTCCACTCGATCGCCGCGGGCAGTACGAACTTCGGCACGAACGTCGCCATCGCCACGCCGCCGTTGTCCGGCAGCGCAGCCAGCACGTCGTCGGGGATGTTGCGCGGATGGTCGCAGACCGCGCGCGCCGAGGAGTGCGAGAAGATCACCGGTGCCCGGGTGGCCTCGAGCGCGTCGCGCATCGTGTCGGCCGACACGTGGGAGAGGTCCACCAGCATGCCCAGGCGGTTCATCTCCCGCACCACCTCGACGCCGAAGCGGGTCAGCCCGCCCGCAGCGGGAGTGTCGGTGGCCGAGTCGGCCCACGGCACGTTGTTGTTGTGGGTGAGCGTGAGGTAGCGGACGCCGAGCGCGTGGAAGGCGCGCAGGGTGGCCAGCGAGCAGGCGATCGAGTGACCGCCCTCGGCGCCCATCAGCGAGGCGATGCGGCCGTCGGCGCGGGCGGCCACCACCTCGTCGGCGGTGCGCGCCAGCCGCAGGTGCTCGGGGTAGCGGGCGGCGAGCGCACGCACGCAGTCGATCTGCTCGAGGGTGGCGCTGACCGCCTGGTCGCCCTGGTACTCCCCCAGCACGTACACCGACCAGAACTGGGCCCCGACACCACCGGCGCGCAGCCGAGCCAGGTCGGTGTGCAGCCGCGCGGACTGGTCGTGGGCGATGTCGCAGCGGTCGAGGTCGTATCCGACCTTCTCGCGCAGCGCCCACGGCAGATCGTTGTGCCCGTCGACCACCGGGTGCTCGGCGAGCAGTGCGCGGGCTCGCTCCAGTGCAGTGGCGTCGGTCATTTCCACCCCTCTGAATCCGCGATGTGGTTCAACCGGGCGAGCATATCCGGCGATGATCGCGCCGCGGCTGATCGAATCGACGAATCCGGCCGCCGGCCGCACCATCGTGGAATGGACGACATCCCCAGGCAGTACTGCCACAACGACCTGCCGAGCGTGCTGGCCGAGTACGGTCACCTCGCCGCGCAGCTGCCGAGCGCGTCGCACCGGCACGCCGAGCGGCTGCGCGCACGCTTGGCGGAGCTGGACGAATTGATCGACCAGCACGTCGCCCGCCTGGCCGACCACCAATCCATTGTGGATAAATGATCCGATGTCTACAGTGGACCCCGTTTGTCGGAACGCGATGCGACCTCCAGCCGAATCCGGGTCCTCGAATGCGCGAGGCGGTCGGCCCCGCGGGACACCAACCTTCCGAATTTGCCTGAACCTGGGCCCCCTACCCGTCGGTAACCATCCAAGATCGCCTGAACTTGCGCGTTCTGGGCGCACACCGTAAGGAGATGCGCGTACCCGCGGCTATCGTGGTGCCATCGAAGGCTGGAGGGTCCGCATGGGGATCGATCCCGCGGTGGTCGGCACCACACTGCCGGTCATCACCGTTGACGTCGAGCGCGGGCGGCTGCGGTTCTTCGCCGCCGCCATCGGCGAGACCGACCCGATCTACACCGATCTCGCGGCGGCACGGGCCGCCGGGCACCCGGACCTGCCGGTGCCACCGACGTTCCTGTTCGGGCTCACCCTGGACGGGCCGGATTCCTTCGGATTCCTCGCCAACCTCGGAGTCGACCTGCGCAAGGTACTGCACGGCGAGCAGGCGTTCACATATCACTCGATGGCGCACGCCGGGGACACCCTGGTGCTGCGCCCGGTGATCCGCGACGTCTACGTCAAAAAGGGCGGCGCCCTGGAGTTCATCGTGCGCGAGACGGCGGTGACCCGGGCGGACGGCACCGCGGTGGCGGACCTGACCGAAACCCTCGTCGTCCGCCACCGGGCGGCGGACTAGCGGCGGGCACGGCGCAACCGGCGGACCGCGAGCAGCGCTCCGGCGCGGCAGGACGCCGCACATCGCCTCCACCGCCTGGTGCTCCGCGGCCGGACACCCGGGTGACCGACATGGAGCAGCCAGCCTTCGCGTGGCGCTGACCGGCGTAGCCTGGATTTCGAGAGGAGTCCGGATGCAACGCGCCTGGTTCGCGACAGCGCTGACCGTGCTCGCGGTGCTCGCCACGGCCTGCGGTCTGTTCACCGCACCGCGTGGGGGTTCCCCTGCGCGGCCGCCGCCGGCGGCGCCGACCACCTCGCCCGTTCCGCGGACCAGCCCCACTCCGGAGCCACCGCCCGAACCACCGCCGGGACCGCCGGTGCTGGCGGTGAAGATCGACAACGTGGCGAAGGCTCGCCCGCCGGTGGGTATCGGCGCGGCCGAGCTGGTCGTCGTCGAACCGGTGGAGGGCGGCTACAGCCGGCTGTTGACGATCTTCGGCGGTGATGATCTGCCACCGCTGATCGGCCCGGTGCGCAGCGCCCGCGAGACCGACGCGGAGCTGCTGCCCCAGTTCGGCCACCCGACGCTGGCGTATTCGGGCGCGGCGCCCGAACTGCTGCCGCTGATCGCCGCCGCCCCGGTGACCGACGCTTCCGACGCCCACCAACCCGCCGCCTACTCGCGCGACAGATCGCGATCCGTGCCGCACAACCTCTTCCTCCACCCCGCCGCACTGCCGCAGGGCGCGGCCTGGCCCGCCCAATCGCGCCCCGTGTTCGGGCCGACGCCGGCCGATGGCACCCCGACCGACCACCGCCGGGTCGACTACCCGTCGGCCACCGTCGAGGTCTCGTGGTCGCCCCAGCAGCGCGCCTGGCTGGTGTCCATGGACGGCGAACCCTACGTCGCGAGCGACAGCGGGCGCCTCGCCCCGTCCACCGTGGCGATCCAGCAGGTGGCGGTCCGCGAGTCGGCGATCCGGGACGCCGCGGGCAACCCGTCACCGATCGCCAAGACCGTGGGCAGCGGCCGGGTCGTGGTGCTGCGTGACGGCCGCGCCTTCGAGGGGACCTGGAACCGCCCCGCCCCCGAGGCCGCCACCACCTGGACCGCGCCGGACGGCTCGGCGCTGACCGCCGCGCCCGGCCAGGTGTGGACCGTGCTGACGCCGTGACCGGGGGTGGCGGATGGAGCCGATCCGGTTGTTCCTGTGCGGTGACGTGATGCTGGGCCGCGGGGTGGACCAGATCCTCCCGCACCCGGGTGATCCGCGGCTGGCGGAGAGCTACCTGCGGGATGCGCGGGACTACGTCGCGGCGGCCGAGGAGCGCAACGGGCCGATCCGGCGGCCGGTGGACCCCGCGTGGCCGTGGGGCGCCGCGCTGCGGGCGCTCGACGAGGCGGCGCCGCACGTGCGGGTGATCAATTTGGAGTCCGGCATCACCCGCAGCGACGACTTCGCCCCGGACAAGGGCGTGCACTACCGGATGAACCCGGCGAACGTGGCATGCCTGACCGCCGGCCGGCCGGACGTGTGCAACCTGGCCAACAACCACGTCCTGGACTTCGGCCACCGCGGCCTCGCCGAGACGCTGGACACGCTGTCGGCAGCGGGCCTGCGCCGGGTCGGCGCGGGGCGCGACGAGGATGAGGCCCGCCGCCCGGCGGTGGTCGGCGCACCGCGCGGGCGCGTCGTGGTGTTCGGCTACGGCGCGGCCACCAGCGGCATCCCGGCCGGGTGGGCGGCGACCCGGAACCGCTCCGGTGTCAACTTCGTGCCGGAGCTGACCGACCGGTGGGCGGCCGAGATCACCGCGGATATCCGGGAGCGCACCCGCCCCGGCGACATCGTGGTGGTGTCGCTGCACTGGGGTTCGAACTGGCGCTACCACGTCGGGCCGGACCAGATGCGCTTCGCGCACCGGCTGGTCGACGGAGGCGTGCACGTGGTGCACGGGCACTCCTCGCACCACCCGCGCCCGATCGAGATCTATCGGGACCGCCTGGTGCTGTACGGCTGCGGCGACTTCATCGACGACTACGAGGGCATCCCGGGCTACGAGCGCTACCGCGACGACCTGCGGCTGCTGTTCTTCGCGTCGCTGTCGCCCGCAGGCGATCTGGTCGACCTGCGCATGCTGCCGATGCAGGCCCGCCGGATGCGCCTGGAGCCGGCGTCGGCCGAGGATGCGGCGTGGTTGTGCGGCACGCTGGCCCGGGTCAGCGGCCGGTTCGGCACGGACGTCCACCTGGCCGACGGCACGCTGGTGGCCGCGCCCCGGGCCCGAGCACCGCGCTGACGTGCGGCTGCGGTACCGTCGCTGTCCTCAAAGGACTTTTGACGCGACCCGAAGGGGGCCCTGGCGGCAATGGCCCGCACCGACGTCGCCCCGGCCCGCCGCAGGCGGCGGGTGATCCGGCTGGAGCAGAGCGCGCCGCGCCAGCAGCCGCCGCGCCGCCGCCGCGGCTACACCGTGCGGTTCGACATCGGCGGCGTCACCGGCCACCTGACCACCAACGCCTACCCGGACGGCAAGCTCGGCGAACTATGGGTGCACGTCGACGGCCAGGGCACCCCGATCAGCGGTTTCCTGGCGAGCCTGTCGACGGCGGTCTCGCTGGGCCTGCAGCACGGTGTCCCCCTGGAGACCTACGTGGCCAGGTACGCGGGCATGCGGTTCGACCCGTCGGGCCCGGTGGCGGACCCGGACATCGGCTACGCCCACTCCCTCCCGGACTACGTTTTCCGCCGTCTGGCTCTCGACTACCTCGATCCGGCCACCTGCACCGACCTCGGCATCACCCCGCCTCGGAGCCCCGATCGCGCTGAATCGGCCGTCCAGAACACGCGGTGGGAACACCTGAGCGACAAGTCGCAGGCTGATCTTGGTCACCCGACGTAGCCAGACCGGACTCTTCGAGTGATCTTGCTCGGCGCCCGCCCGTACTCGGACGGCACCGACTAGACACGAACACGTGAGCGAGGCACACGAATTCCGCCGACCGCGCGGCTTCCGATCCCTCATCCCCTTCCCCGCTTGGGCGGCCCTGGTTCAAAGCGGCATCGTCAGGAAGCACCACGCCCGTGAGCGTCTGCTCCACCAGGGCGAGCCCGGTGGTTGGGTGCTGCTGTGCGTGTCCGGGCGGCTGAAGGTGATCTACTCCGAACCCGAGGGACGCGAACTGATGCTCGCCGTGCGCGGCCCCGGTGACGTGATCGGCGAATTCTCCGGGCAGGACGGGCGACCCAGGTCGGCCACCGTGCAGGCGATCGAACCGGGGGTCACCTCGAAACTCTCCGACCAGCGGTTCGACGACGTCGTGGACCGCCACGGCATCAGGGCGCAGCTGAACAGCTACATGCTGGGCAAGGTCCGGGAAAGCGCGCCGCACGCGTGGCGACTGGCACACCGGACCACGGCGGCGCGGCTGGCGGACCTCCTCGTGGCCCTCATCGGGGCAGCCGGTCCGGACCACCCTGCGCCGACCACGATTCCGATGTCGCAGGAAGAACTGGCGACCGCGCTGGGTCTGGTGCGGTCCGCGGTCACGCCGGTCCTCGCCGAGTGGAAGGCCGCTGGGCTGATCCAGGTGTCGCGCGCCAGGCTGCACGTCCTCGACATCCCGGGACTCCTCGACATGCACCGCGGTGATGTGTCCACTTCTGGACAGAACTGATCGTGACCACCGGGCAACCTCGGCACCGTCATCCACGTACACCACTGGAGGCGAATCGGTGGACCACGAACTCGAACTCCCCGACAGCACCCGCGCACTGGGCGAGTACCGCGGCATCCTCGCGGTGGACGTGCACTGCTTCGGCAGGCACAACGACGCTCAGCAGAAGATGATCATCGACCTGCTACCGGAGATCATCCAGCAGTCGGCGAGCCGCGCAGGTCTCCCGCAGCTGTGGGACGGGCATTTCCGCGCACCGCGTGGCGACGGCTACCTCTTCGGCTTCCACGTCGACCTGGTAAGCGCCGTGGTGGACAGGTTCTTCGACGCCCTGCAAGGTGCGATGCGCCAGCGGGCCGCGCAGTTCCGAGCGGCCGAGATCACGCTTCGCGTGCGGACCAGCCTTCACCTCGGGCCCGTGCAGTCGTTCGACGCGCTCCTGACCGACTCACCCAGTGGGAAGGTCATGGTCGACACGGGGCGGATGGTGGACGCTGACTCCGTTCGGGCGCTGCTCGACCATTCCGACCCGAACGTGACGTTCGTGGCGTCGGTCATCTCGAACGCGGTGATGGAACACGTCGTGCGTGCTGGCCGGACCGCCCGGAAGCCCAGCGAGTTCGTCGAAGCACCGCTGCAGGTCGACGCCAAGGACTACTCAGGCGTGGGGTACCTGCGCGTGCCCGCACCGTCGCAAAAACTGCTGAGTTCGGGTCTGCTCTTCGGACAACCGGAACCAGATCCGGAACCGACAACGGAAAAACGGGCCATCGCCGGAACCGCGAACGACGTGCACGGCAGAGCGGATAACGTCGCACAGACCCACGATGTCTCGGGCGGGATCAACCAGGGGACGCAGAACCGCGGCATCGTGGTGAAGGGGAACGGCAACACCACCGCTGGTCACGGCATCGACCAGTCGAAGGACAAGCAGGAGTTCTCCGGGCACTTCTACACGCATGGCGATGCCAACTTCGGGCCTTCCAGCGGTCGCCGCATCAACACTGACGACACGGTGGGACGGTGAGCGCCGTGAGCTACGACGTGGATGCCTTCGGCATGCTGGACAGCCCCGAGCCCGTCGGTGCCCGGTTCGAACCCCCGCAGAGCACCGGTCTCGACGAGGTGCCGACACAGCCGCCTGCGATGTCGGTGAACGGCGATGGCAATGTCACGACGTATGGGAACATCGACCAGTCCGTGACCAACCTCCTCCAGCTCATCGTCGGCAAGGATGCCGCCGATGCCTTGGCACGGGCACACGACCGTGAGCACAACGGCCGCGGCCTGCAGGACCGGGAGGCGCTCGAACGGCTGGCGTCCAGGTACGTGACACCCCCTGGCCTCCTCGGGGAGCAGCGGGGCAGCGCGTTCCAGGTGCTCCACGACCGCAGGGTCCTGTTGATCGCCGGCGAAGGAAGCGCCTGTGGTCAGTTCTCTGCCGCTCTCCGACTCGGTTACGAACTGCAGGAGAAGCACCCCGAGCTCGTCGTCCGAGAGGAACTGGCGGATACCGGGTTCCGGCTGCAGGCGAAAACGCTGTTGGTCGCGCACGAACCGGCAGCCGTCCTGGTTGACCTACGCGGTGCCGGGCGCGACGAGATCCAGAACGTTCGGCGAGGTCTGGTGGAATTCACCGACCAGCTCGAGCAGTACCGGAGCTACCTGATCCTGATCATTCCGCACAACCTGGCGCCCGCCTTCGGGGAGTCCTTCCCGGGACGCGTGCACCGACTGGCGAAGCCATCGTCCGTTGACGTGTTCGTCCGACACTTGACGGGTGTGGAGAACGCGCACGAGCTGGTCGAGAAGTCGGGCGTTGCGCAATGCGTGGAGCGACTGTGGCCGCCGAAGGTGAAGGATCTCGCGGAAGCTGTGTCCGACCGGATCAACCGGGGCACAGATCCCGACGAGGCTCTCCGCGCGGTGCTGGAGACCGAGTCCAAGGACCCGACCACCACCCTTCGAGCCGAGATCACGAGGAAACAGCAGGCCGAAGACACCGAGTGGCTCGCGCTGCTGCTCGCCGCAGGCTTGTTGGAAGGCGCCTCGGCCAAGCACATCGCGGTCGCGGCGGACACGATGCTGGAGCACAGCAACGTCGCGCGGGAACAGGTCATCCCGCTCCTGCGCCCGAGCCCGTTCACCCGGTTGCACCACCTCGGCGACGACTACTTCGACCTGGAGACGTGCGAACTGAAGCCTCCGGGACTCGGAACCCAGGTTCTTCGGCACTTCTGGCGGGAACACCCCGATGTCCACGACACTCTCCTGGAGTGGATCAGGGATCTACCGCGGCAGATCGAGGACCTGAACCGCAAGGAACTGGAGCGAGTCGCCGACCGAGTTGCTGAACTGGCGGCCGAAGGCGGCGCCGACATCGCGGTGTCGCTCGCGGACGAATGGGCCAGGACCGCGGCAGCAGACCGGTCGGACGGAGCCGAGACCTCCGACCACTGGAAGAACCGTTACCGCAGGTCGATCGCGGTGCGCCTGTTGACCACAACCGCGCTGGATGCATCACTGGGCAGGTCTGTCCGCCAGAAGCTCTGGGAGTGGTCAAGAGACGGCAACGCGGACCGGAAACTGCTGACCGCCGAGGTCTGCGCCGGGATCGGGCAGGTGTTCCCCCGCATCGCACTCACCAGGCTCAAGCACCTGGCGACCTCGGAGAGCGAAACGGTTCGTCGCGCGGTGCTGGCCGCGGTGCTGCAGATCGGTGGCGAACTTGGTGTCTCGACGTTCCTGCGCTACATGGCGGAGTGGTTTGACGACGCCTCGCCCGCACGCCTGAAAATCCTGAGCGAGAGCGTGGCATCCGTGCTCGCCGAGCGGACGTCGGACATCGACAGCGATGCCGCAGTGGCCTTCTGGGACCGCGCCCTCGGCAGCATGGCCCCGGACGACCTGCGGCCGGTCGCGGAAAGCTGGCTGCGCACAGCCGCCAACCTCGAGCCCGAGGAACGAGGCGCATTGGTGGAGCCACTGGTGGCGGCCACCAGGGGAGATGCCCGCCGGATCGCCCAGCTCCAGTACGCCAGCAGTTTCGGCACACTGCCCGACTTCACCTCGCTCGGCGACAAGCGAGTGGCCGACAGCGTCCGGCACCTCCGGACGCGGCTGGATGAAGTCCATCCGGTATGGCGGTAGAAGGTGCACCGGACGCCCGCACTGGGAGAGGGGGACGGCACGTGCGTTACCGCCGGTCCGCGCGGCAACTGCGAAAGCTGATGGCCAGTGGGTCCGGAGCATCAGCAGATCCGTCACGTTCAGCGCGCAGCGACCATCCGCTGCTGCTCCGCAGCAGCGACCCGGCCCTGTACTTCGACGTGAAGCTGTCCGTCGAGTTCACATGGACTGGCACGGGTCCCGCACCGCTGACCGCGGGGGACATCGCGGTTAGAGGCGTCGCGCGCCGGGCCGAGGAGGTCAGCAAGCTCCGCGCGCTGACCGAATGCGAGCGGCTGCGCGCTGAGCTGAACATCGCTCTGCTGCATTGGGAACCGGTTGCCATGACAGGTGTCCACGCTCGGGCGCACTGCGTGTCCGTCGAAGCCGACCCGGAGCTGATCGCCGGGGTGGCGGCCAGGGAGGAGACGATTCGCCGCCGAACGGTCCTGTCCTGGCAGCGCGAGCAGCGGGAGGACGAGGTCCGGTGGCTTGGTTCGCTGATCACCGATCCGCTTCGGGCGACAGCGTGGTGGTTCGCCGACAACCTGGACAAACCGGATCAACTGGTGAAGGTTGCGCAGGATTTCCAGTTGCTGCGCACCACGCTGGAACCTGAGCAGTCGGACTCGGCCGGACGTCTGGTCGATGAGTTCCTGGATGACGCCGACAAGGCCGAGAGGATGTGGTTGCTGGAGACACTGCTGAATGCGTTCGGCACCTATGGCCGGAGCGACCTCGCCGACCGACTGCGGACGAGGTACGGGGGCTCCATTGCAAGCGCCGACGACGAGCCTGCTGCCAGCTGACACGAAGGGCCTCATTGCGATGGATCGGGGCGCGGCGGAGGGGAAATCGGCGTGGTCCTCGGTTAGGGTGATCTTTCCCACCGAGCGAAGGGACCAGCCGCGATGCCGAAGTTCAGCTGGCACACCCGCGCCGTGCCCGAGGGCCTGCCGGTGCGGCAGGTGTACGGGTTTCTGTTCGTACCCGACGGTCGGGTGCTCATCCGGGTCGACGGGCGGAAGCACTCGCTGCCCGGTGGCCGACCCGAGCCCGGTGAGGTCGAGTACGCCGACATCCTGCGGAGGGAGACGCTGGAGGAGGTCACCGTCGACATCGACGACCCGCACTACCTCGGATACCAGTGTGTCGACGACGGCATCTCCCCCTACGCGCAGGTGCGGATGGCCGCGCTGATCACCACCGCGCACCCCGCCGCGCCCGACCCCGACAGCGGGCGCACCTACCGGCGGCTGCTGGTGCACCCCGGCAAGGCCGGGGACCTGCTCTCCTGGGGCGAAACCGGGTACCTGCAGGCCACGGCCGCCGCCGAGGCCGCCGTCACGGTACTCGGCCTGCCCGGCGACGGGCTGCCCGACGAGGGCTACCTCTGAGCACCGGCCGTTACCCGCGGTTCTTTAGCAGCTCGGCGCGTTCCGGGCGGCCGATGGCCCGGTAGACCCGCGCCCAGACGTCCGGGTCGCCCAGCGGCAGGCCCCGCCAGTGGCCGGTGACGCGCGTCGGGAACCGCACCACCCGCCCGTCCACCACGGCCGCGAAGCCCACCCAGACCTCCACCTCGTGGTCGGTCTCGATGACGAACCGCTCGCCGATGCGGTGGCCCCCGTCGCGGACCTCCGCGGCGCGGAACGGCCACTGCCCCTCCCCCAGCGCCTCGCGCACCAGGTCCGCGTCCGCGTCGGTGGTCAGATCCCAGTCCCGCACCCGGTCGACCAGGCCGAGGCCGGCGAGCAGCCCGGAGCCGCCGAGGGCGACGACCGCACCGCGGCTCTGCAACGCCGCGCACACCGCTGTGACCACGTGCAAGGGCGGAGTCAGCACGGCTTCGACCTTAGAAGATCGCTGGGATCCACTCACACCGCGCTCCAGGTCCCGCGGCAGCCGATTCCTTGACCGCTGCCCGCGCGCTCGCCTATCGTTCGCAGAAAGCACATGTGTTCTCTATGCGCACAGCAATGTTCGACGAGGAGCGGAGTTGGTCGGGGTGGCACGCATCCTGCAGCTCGATGAGGCGATCGCGGAGCTGGTCCACGACGGGGACGTGGTGGCCCTGGAGGGCTTCACCCACCTGATCCCGGTCGCCGCCGGGCACGAGATCATCCGGCAGCGGAAGAAGGACCTGACCCTGGTCCGGATGACACCCGACATCGTCTACGACCAGCTGATTGGCGCCGGCTGCGCGCGCAAGCTGATCTTCTCCTGGGGCGGCAACCCCGGTGTCGGGTCGCTGCACCGGTTCCGCGACGCCATCGAGAACTCCTGGCCCGTGCCGCTGGAGATCGAGGAGCACAGCCACGCCGGGATGGCCAACCGCTACGCCGCCGGCGCCGCCGGGCTGCCGTTCGCCGTGCTCCGCGGCTACGCCGGCACCGACCTGCCCCAGCACACCAGCACCATCAGGATGATCGAGTGCCCGTTCACCGGGGAGGAGCTGGCCGCGGTCCCGGCGATCAACCCCGACGTCGGCATCATCCACGCGCAGCAGGCCGACCGGGCGGGCAACGTGCAGATGTGGGGTATCACCGGGGTCCAGAAGGAAACCGTGCTCGCCTCCACCCGGTCGCTGGTCACCGTCGAGGAGATCGTCGACGAGCTGACCCCGCGGCCCCACTCCGTGGTGCTGCCGAACTGGGTCGTCACCGCCGTCGCCGAGGTTCCCGGCGGGGCGAGGCCGTCGTACGCGCAGGGCTACTACGAGCGCGACAACGCCTACTACCAGCAGTGGGACCCGATCGGCCGGGACCGCGAGCAGTTCGAGAAGTGGCTGGAAGCCGAGGTGCACGGCACCGCGAGGAGTGCGCGATGAGCGAGTTCACCGCCGACGAGATGATGACCGTCGCCGCCGCCCGGTCCCTGCGCGACGGAGCGGCGTGCTTCGTCGGCATCGGGCTGCCCAGCACGGCGGCAAACCTCGCCCGCCGCACCCACGCCCCAAACCTGGTGCTGATCTACGAGTCCGGCACGCTGGGCGCCAAGCCCGACCGGCTGCCGCTGTCCATCGGCGACGGCGTGCTGGCCGACACCGCCGACTCGGTGGTCAGCGTCCCGGAGATCTTCAACTACTGGTTACAGCCCGGCCGCATCGACATCGGGTTCCTCGGCGGCGCGCAGGTGGACCGCTTCGGCAATATCAACACCACGGTCATCGGCGACTACGCCAACCCCGAGGTGCGGCTGCCCGGTGCCGGAGGCGCCCCGGAGATCGCCGCGTCCTGCCGCGAGGTGCTCATCGTGATGCGCATGAGCACCCGGAACTTCGTCGACAGGCTCGACTTCGTGACCTCCGTCGGCTACGGCGGCGGCAGGGGGGACCGGGAAAGGCTCGGCCTGCGCGGCCGCGGCCCGGTTAAGGTGATCACCGACCTGGGCGTGCTGGAGCCGGACCCGCAGAGCTGCGAACTGACCCTCACCCAGCTCAGCCCCGGTGTCACGGTGGAGCAGGCGCAGGAGGCGGTGGGCTGGCCGCTGAAGGTCGTGCCCGAGCCGACCGTGCAACCGGAGCCGACCGAGACCGAGCTGACCGTGCTGCACGAACTGATGGAGACCCGGTGAAAACGTCAACTGGAGACCCGGTGAACGTCAACTACGAGCTGACCGGGCCGGACGACGCCCCGGTCGTGGTGCTGTCCAACTCGGTGGGCACCGACCTGACCCTGTGGGACGCGCAGATGCCCGCGCTGGCGCGGGAGTTTCGGGTGCTGCGCTACGACCAGCGTGGCCACGGCGCCACCCCGGCCAAGCCGGGCCCCTACACCCTCCAGCAGCTCAGCGGAGACGTGCTGGCGCTGCTCGACCGGCTCGGCATCGACCGGGTGCACTTCGCCGGGGTCTCGCTGGGCGGCATGACCGGCATGTGGCTGGCCGAGCACGCCCCCGAACGCATCGACCGGCTGGCGTTGATCTGCACCTCCGCCGACCTGGGACCCGCCTCGAGGTGGCGGGACCGCGCCGCGGCCGTGCGCGAACAGGGCACGAAGGCGATGGTCGACATGTCGCTGCCGAGGTGGTTCACCCCCGAACTGGCCGGGCGGCCGGACATCGTGGCGAAGTTCGGCGGCATGCTCGCCACCGTCGACGACGAGGGCTACGCGGCGTGCTGCGAGGCCATCGCCACCATGGACCTGCTGCCGAAGCTCTCCGAGATCACCGCGCCGACCCTGCTCATCGCCGGGGCCGAGGACCCGGCCACGCCGCCTGCGCACGCCGAGCGCATCGCCGCGACCGTGCCCGGGGCCCGCGTGGAGGTACTGTCCCCGGCCGCGCACCTGGCCAACGTCGAGCAGCCCGAGGCCGTCAACCGGCTGCTGCTGGACCACTTCACGAGGAGCCTGTGATGCCCGCGGTGCACGTCGCGATCGACGCCGGGATACCCCGCACGAACAGTGCCGTCGCGATCGCCCATACGATCCTCGACGAAGAGCGGACCGACTGACCAGGAGCTGACCATGGAGCCCGTGTCCGAGACGAGCGGCGGGTACGTCCAGTCGCTGGCGCGCGGGCTGCTGGTGATCCGCGCGTTCAACGAGTCCAACCCGGAGATGACGCTGTCGGAGGTGGCCCGCGCGACGGACATGTCGCGCGCGGCCGCCCGCCGGTTCCTGCACACCCTGGTTCACCTGGGGTACGTGTGGACCGACGGCCGGGTCTTCGCGCTCACCCCGCGGGTGCTGGAGCTGGGCTTTGCGTACCTGTCCAGCATCTCGCTGCCGGAGATCGCCCAGCCGTACCTGGAGCGGCTGGTGGCCGAGGTGCACGAGTCAGCGTCGGTGTCGGTGCTCGACGGGACCGACATCGTGTACGTGGCCCGCGTGCCGACCTCGCGGATCATGACGGTGTCGATCAACATCGGCACCCGGTTCCCGGCCTACGCCACCTCGATGGGCCGGGTGATCCTCGCCGACCTGCCGGACGAGCACCTGGATGAGCACCTCGCCCAGGTGGAGCTGCAACCCCTGGGCCCGCACACCATCACCACCCCGGCGGAGCTGAAGCGGGAGCTGGCGCGGGTACGTGAGCAGGGCTGGGCGCTGGTGGACCAGGAGCTGGAGGCGGGCCTGCGGTCGATCGCGGCACCGATCCGGGACCGGTCGGACCGGGTCGTCGCGGCGGTGAACATCTCCTCACACGCCAGCCGCACCAGCGTCGAAGACGCGCGGACCAGGCTGCTGCCGCCGCTGCTGGAGACGGCAGCCCGCATCGGCGCGGACCTGGCGGTCTCGCCGAACCCCCGGGCCGGCGCCCTGCCCCGCTGACCTCCGCATGCGCGGTTTCGGCGTGTCCTCCAGCGACGTGGCGATTCCGGTGGACACTTGTTTCCACGGGTGCGGGTCAGTGGCGGCGGCCTCTTCCCACACGCGGGCGTTGACGCGGGCGAACACGTCGACCGCCTCGGCCGACGCGGCGGCCCACGCAGGCGTGTCGCGCACCCACGCCTCGGCACTGGCGTGTGCCCGTCGACGATCAACCGGTACACGAGTACGCGCGGGTCGATGACCCTGGCACACCCCGCGTCGGCCACGCCCAATCAATTCAGGCCGTGACGGCGGGGATCGTGGCGTAGAAGCCGCGGATGTGCTCGACCATGCGGTGTTCGGCGAGGTCCGGGTCGTGGGCGCGCAGCGCTGCCAGGATCGCCCGGTGGTCGTCGCGGAGGCCCGCCGCGATGCCGGTCCACTTCTCGCCGAGGTCGCGGAAGGCCCGCGAAAGCGGGTGGCGCAGCGACTCGCGGATGGCGATCGTCATGTCGGCGATCAGCCGGTTGCCCCCGGCCTCGGCGATCGCCACGTGGAAGGCGATGTCCAGTTCGTTGAACCGGTCGCGGTCCAGGTCCGGGGCGGCCATTTCCTCGACCATCCGGTGCAGGTCCGCGAGCTCCTGGTCGGTGGCCCGCACCGCGGCGTTGCGGGCGCTCTCCCGCTCCAGCATCACGCGGGCCTCGACCACGTCACGCAGCGGGAAGTTGGCCAGCGCCACGTGCAGCCGCAGCAGGCGGGTCATGGCCTGGCTGGGCAGGGCCGCGACCGTGGTGCCCGAGTCGGGGCCGGTACCCACAGCCATCCGCAGCACGCCCTGCGCCTGCAACGCCCGCAGGGCCTCCCGCACCGCGGAGCGGCTGACGCCGAGCATGGCCGCGAGGTCGCGTTCGGGCGGCAGCCGGTCGCCGACGCGCAGCGTGCCGGTGAGGATCTGCTCCTCGATGCGGTCGATGACGAGTTCGTAGGTGTGGGCGCGCGCCACCGGCCGCCAGTTCGCGGCCTGCTCCTGCCCCGCCATTCGGCCCACCCCTTCGCATGTCCGGTCACCGACGAGAGTACGGTGCGCGTATGGTCCGACCATAGTATGGTCCACATACGCTGGTTCGGCGTCGAGCGCGCGGCCCGGCGAGGATCTCGGTGGACGCCGAGCGGAGGAGTGATGCGCAGATGAGGGTGGCGTTGTTCGCGACCTGCCTCGGGGACGCACTGTTCCCGGCCGCCCCCAAGGCGACGGTGCGGATCCTGGAGCGGCTCGGCCACGAGGTGGAGTTCCCCATCGCGCAGACCTGCTGCGGGCAGATGCACACCAACACCGGTTACCGCCGGCAGGCCGTCTCGTCGGTGCGGACCTTCGTGGATGCGTTCGCCGACTACGACGCCGTGGTCGCCCCGTCCGGATCCTGCGTCGCGTCGGTGCGCCACCAGCACGCGCTGGTCGCCGACGGGGACCGGCGCCTCACCCGCGCCGTCGAGCGGATCGCGCCGCGGGTGTACGAGCTGTCGGAGTTCCTGGTCGACGTGCTGGGCGTGACCGACGTCGGCGCCTACTTCCCGCACCGCGTCACCTACCACCCCACCTGCCACTCGGCCCGCCTGCTGCGCGTCGGCGACAAACCGCTGCGGCTGCTGCGCGCGGTGCGCGCGCTGGACCTGGTCGAGCTGCCCGCCGCCGACCAGTGCTGCGGGTTCGGCGGCACCTTCGCGTTGAAGAACCCGGACGTGTCGGTGGCGATGGGGGCGGACAAGGCCCGGCACGTCCGAGAAACCGGCGCCGAGGTGCTGTGCGCCGGCGACAGCTCGTGCCTGATGCACATCGGCGGACTGCTGTCGCGGCAGCGCTCCGGCATCCGGGTGCTGCACCTCGCCGAGATCCTCGCCTCGACCGAAGGAGCGGACCAGTGACGGTCGTCGACCTGGGCATGCCCGCCTTCCCCCGCGCCGCAAAGCGCGAGCTGGCCAACTCGCAGCTGCGGCACAACCTGGCCAACGCCACCGCCACCATCCGGCAGAAACGCGCCACAGTGGTCGACGAACTCGACGACTGGGCGCAGCTGCGCGCGGCCGGTGCCGCCCTCAAGGCGCACACGCTGTCCAACCTGGACACCTACCTGGAGCAGTTCGAGGCGGCGGTCACGGCTGCGGGCGGCACCGTGCACTGGGCGCGCGACGCCGCGGAAGCCAACCGGATCGTCGTGGACCTGGTGCGCGCCACCGGCGAGCGCGAGGTGGTCAAGGTCAAGTCGATGGCCACCCAGGAGATCGCGCTCAACGAGGCGCTGGCGGCGGCCGGGATCGACGCGTGGGAGACCGATCTCGCCGAGCTGATCGTGCAGCTCGGCCACGACCCGCCCAGCCATATCCTGGTGCCCGCGATCCACCGCAACCGGGCGGAGATCCGCGAGATCTTCCGCCGCGAGATGGGCGCGGTGGGGGTGCCCGCGCCGGAGGACCTCACCGACGAGCCCGCCCGGCTGGCCGAGGCGGCGCGGCGGCACCTGCGAGAGAAGTTCCTGCGCGCCAAGGTCGCCGTGTCCGGGGCGAACTTCGCCGTGGCCGAGACCGGCACGCTGGTCGTGGTGGAGTCCGAGGGCAACGGCCGGATGTGCCTGACCCTGCCGGAGACGCTGATCAGCGTGGTGGGGATCGAGAAGCTGGTGCCGCGCTGGCAGGACCTGGAGGTCTTCCTGCAGCTGCTGCCGCGGTCCAGCACCGGGGAGCGGATGAACCCCTACACCTCGACGTGGACCGGGGTGAGCGCCGGGGACGGCCCGCAGGCGTTGCACGTGGTGCTGCTGGACAACGGCCGCACCAACGCGCTCGCCGACGAGGTGGGGCGGCAGGCATTGCGCTGCATCCGCTGCTCGGCCTGCCTGAACGTGTGCCCGGTCTACGAGCGCACCGGCGGCCACGCCTACGGCTCGGTCTACCCGGGGCCGATCGGCGCGGTGCTCACACCGCAGCTGCGCGGCACGACGTCCGAAGTGGACAAGGCGCTGCCCTACGCGTCGTCGCTGTGCGGCGCCTGCTACGACGTGTGCCCGGTGGCCATCAACATCCCGGACCTGCTGGTTCACCTGCGGACCCGGGTGGTGGACCAGCACGACGTGAAGTCTCGGCCGCTGGACGCCGTGATGCGCCTGGCCTCGTGGGTGTTCGGCGACTCGCGGCGGCTGGCCGCCGCGGAGCGGGTCGCGTCGTTCAGCCGCCGGTTCCTGGGCCGCGGCGGCACCATCCGGCGGCTCCCGCCGCCGCTGTCGCGCTGGACGGACGCGCGTGACGCACCCGCACCGGCCGAGGAGTCCTTCCGCGTCTGGTGGCAACGCACCCGAGGAGGCAGTTCGCGATGAGCACGGCGCATTCGGCACGCGAGGCGGTGCTGGGCCGGGTCCGGTCGGCGCTGGCCGGGACCGAGCGGACCCCGCTGGCGGACATTCCACGGGACTACCGCATCGCGCGGCCGGCGGCCGACCTGGTGGGGCTGTTCTGCGAGCGGGTCGCCGACTACCGGGCCACGGTGGAGCGCGTCGAGCCGACCGGGCTGACCGCGGCGATCGCGGCCGCCGCGAAGGCGGTCGGAGCCCGCCGGGTGCTCGTCCCCAGCGGAGCACCACAGGCGTGGTACGACGCGCTGCGGCCGGAGTTCGCGCAGGTCGATGACGGCGAGGGCATCGACACCGCGGGCCTGGACCAGATTGACGCGGTGATCACCACGGCCGTGGTGGGCATCGCGTCGACCGGCACGATCGTGCTCGACCACGGTCCGGGCCAGGGGCGTCGCGCCGTGACGCTGGTGCCGGACGTGCACATCTGCGTCGTCGAGGAGTCCCAGATCGCCGACGACGTGCCCGCCGCGCTGCGCCGCCTCGACCCGAACCGCCCGATGACCTTCATCAGCGGCCCGTCCGCCACCAGCGACATCGAGCTCAACCGGGTGGAGGGCGTGCACGGTCCGCGCACCCTGCATGTCCTGGTCACCGCCGACCTCGGAAGTCGCCTTCAAACTCGTTCCGCGTAGCCGGTGGTCCGCCTTCCCGGGCGGGCCGCGACGCCGCTTGCTGATCACGCGCGACCGTCCGGGTGACGTCCAACATCACCGTCCGGGCACACTGATCACCAGAACCGGTGATGCGAAGGAGTCGACCATGGTGGCCGGTGCGTCAGGAGGGGATCTCGTCGACCGGGCGGCGACGCTGCGACCGGTGCTGGAACGCAACCGCGCCGAAGGGGAGCGGGAACGCAGGCTGCCCGAGGAGTCGATCGCCGCGCTCACCGAGGCCGGTCTGTTCCGCGCCTGGGTACCCCGCCGCTTCGGCGGTCTGGAACACGACCTGCGCACCGTCATGGACGCCACCGCCGAGGTCACCAAGGGCGACGCCTCCGCCGGGTGGCTGGTGCTGATCCTCGCCTGCGGCGACTGGCTCACCGGACTGTTCCCCGACCGGGCCCAGGAAGAGGTCTTCGGCACCGACCCGGACACCCGCGTCTGCCAGGTCCTCACACCGAAGGCGACCGCGCGGCGCACCGACGGCGGCTGGCTGGTCAGCGGTAACTGGGCCCCGGCGTCCGGCTGCCTGCACGCCGGGTGGGCGATGCTGGGCATGGTGCTGCCCGAGGCCGGCGACGAACCCGGAGGCGCCGCGTTCGGACTGGTGCCGATGGCCGACCTCCGCGTCAAGGACACCTGGTTCACCCTCGGCATGCGCGCCACCGGCAGCAACCTGCTGGTCGGCGAGGACGTGTTCGTGCCCGAGCACCGCGTGCTGCGCCGCGGACCCGCGACCCGCGGCGAGTTCCCGCGCCACCGCAACGACTCCCCGCGGTACCGCACCGCGCTGGTGCCGACCCTGGCCACCTTTCTGATCGCGCCGTTTCTTGGCATGGCCGAACTCGCACTGGACCACGTGGTCGCGCAGTCCGGCAGGCGCGGCATCGCCTTCACCAGCTACGAGCGCCAGCGCGACTCCACCGGGTTCCAGCTGGCCGTGGCCGAGGCGTCGATGAAGCTGGACGTCGCGCGGCTGGTCGCGGACCGGGCGGCGGCGGTCGTGGAGGGGCATGCGCTGTCCGGCACGCACCCGGACCTGCTGGAGCGGGCGCGGCTGCGGATGCACTCCAGCCACGCGGTCCAGCAGTGCCGCGAAGCGGTGGACGTGCTGGTCTCGGCGTACGGTGCCGGTGCGCTGGCCGAGGCGGACCCGCTGCAGGCGGTGCTGCGCGACATCCAGACCGCCAGCCGGCACGCGCTGTCGCACCCGGCCAGCAACGCCGAGGTGTTCGGCCGGGCGCTGCTCAACGTCGAACCCAACATCACCGAGATGATCTGAAACCCCTGTCCGTGCTCCTCAGAGTCGGCCTGTCCGTGCTGCTGTGCGAGCCGGCCACGCACAGGTACGGGCCGTTGGGCGAGATGCCCTCGACGTCGACCTCTTCGTCGGCCTCGCCGGGCAGCGGGACCACGTCGGCCAGCGGGAAGCTGACGTGCGTCCCGGCGGCCACCGCGCCGGCCTCGAACCGCAGCCGGACCGTGCGTGCGACATCCCATCTGCCGTTTCCACCGCACCGTTCCCCGCCCAGGCCACACGATCCAGTGACAGCGGGAACCGGATTCCGGTAAGCCTGGTCGAAAGCGGTGTCGTGAACGATCGAGGAGAGGAGTTCGGGTGGCGGACATCCGGGTTCAGCTGCGCGGTGGGCCGGAGGACGGTCACGAGGTGACAGTGTCGGCGGACGCGTCGGGCAACCCGGTCCCGCGCATCACGCTGCCCGCCCGGGTGCGCAACGCCCAGGCGGTGCCGCCGCAGCTCATCTACGAGCGAAGCACGCGGGGCGCCGACGGGACGTGGGTGTTCGACTACGTCGGGGCCCAGCCGTAGCGCGGGCCGGCAGCGGTGGGCGCAACCGGCTGCGCGCGGACCGCGTCCCACCGGGCGATCTCCAGGGACATCGACGGTTCGATCTCCCTGGAGATCGCCACCGGCGCCGGTTCGAGCGGTGATCAGTCCTGCGGGGGCCGCCACATCGGATAAAGGTCCGGGCCGTCGTTCGGGAGCTCGATCGGGGCGCCGCGGTCCTGGAAGCCCAGGCGCAGGTAGAGGCGGCGGCTGCGGGTGCTGCTGGCCTCCAGGTAGGCCGCGGTTCCCGCAGCGTCCCAGCGGCGGAGGACCTCGCCGAGCGCCCGGGTGCCGACGCCGGTGCCCTGCACGGCCGGGTCGACGCCGATCAGCGCCAGGTACTGGTGCGGTTCGCGCGGGTGGCACCGCGCGCTGAGCTCGCCAAAAATCCGAAACCACTGCGCCCGGGGCCCGGCGAGGTCGAGCAGGCGCTGCATGTCGTCCTCGGCGAGCATGCTCGGCAGTTCCCGCTCGCAGGGCAGCCACACCTGCACCGCCTGGGCGTCCGGCGTGCTGATCACGTCGCCGACCCGCTCGGTGTGGGCCAGCACCATGGTGAACCACTCCCGGTACACGCGGTGCCGGTGCTCGCGGTCCGGCAGCAGCCAGCGGGCGAAGGCGTCGTCGCCGAAGGCGCGCACCAGCGTACGCGCCCGCGGATCCATTCCGTCCTCAGTGGACATCAGCGGTCTCCTTCGGCAACTGCACCGTGGTGGCCCGTGGCCCCATGCCGATCCGCGCGTACGCCTCCGGCCGGGCCCGTCGGAGCACCGCGCCCCACCCCGCGCCGAGCAGGAACACGACCAGGAAGCCCATCGGCAGCGCCCACGCCGCCGGGTCGCCCTCGGCGACCCCGAGCACGGTCCCGAACGACGACACCGTCAGCACCAGCACCACCGCCAGCACCGCGGCCGCCACAGCCGGTGCCACGGTGGTGCGCCACCGGCTGTGCCCGTGGTCGCGGACGCGCAGGAAGTAGCCCACCACGGCCAGGGACGTCAGCAGCACCAGCACGAGCACCCCGAGCGCCCCCACCGAGGCACCCCAGAAGAACAGGTAGGTGATCGGGTCGATCCCGGTCACCGCGACCAGAACCACCACCGCGGTGGTGATCGCCGTGGTGGTCAGCGACCCGGCGGCCGGAGCCGCGGTGCGCGCGCTCGTGGACCCCCACCAGGCGAACCCGACGCCCTCGCGGCCGAGGGCGAAGAAGTAGCGGGCACAGACGTGGTGGAACGACAACGTCGCGGCGAACAGGCTCGTCACATACAGCGCCGAACCGACGGTCACCAGGGCGCTCGGCAGCCGCTGCGCGGCGAGCACGAACAGCAGCTCGGTGGAGTGCTCGTCGGCCTGCGCCACGATCTCGCCAGGCCCGGTTGCCACCGTCATCGCCCAGGTTGACAGCGAGTACAGCCCGCCGATGACGGCCAGCGAGGTGTAGGTCGCGTAGATCACCGTGCGGGGGTTCTTCGCCTCCTCGGCCAACACGGTGGAGTTCTCGAACCCGATGAAACCGGTGAAGGCGATCACCAGGATCACTCCGGCCGCGCCGGTCATCAGCTGCACCGGGTTCAGCGTGTCGAGCACGACCCCGGTCGGAGCGGGCGCGGACACGAACGCCACGTCGAAGATCAGGATGATCGCCACCTCGGCCAGCAGCAGCACGCCCAGCACGCGCCCGTTGACGTCGATACGCAGCACGCCCAGCAGCGCGACCACGGCCAACCCGACGGCGGCGGGCAGCCACCACGGCACCTGCGCGCCGCTGACCTGGCGCACGAAGTCCGCCGCTCCGACGCCGAAGCCGCCGACCAGGCTGGCCAGGATCATCAGGTAGGACACCAGCGCGACACCGCCGGCGGCCGTGCCGGTCACCCGGCCCAGCCCCTTGGCGACGTAGGCGTAGAACGCACCGGCGTTGGCCACGTGCTGTGACATCGTCACGTAGCCGATCGCGAACGTGCCCAGCACCAGCGCGATCGCCAGGTAGCCCAGCGGGATTCCGGTCACTCCGGACACCGCGAACCCGCTGACCGCGCCGCCGCCCACCACCGTTTCCGGGGCGGCCGCGGCGACCGTGAAGAACACAATGGACAGCACGCCCAACCGATGTCGGGCCAGTGCGGCGGACACTTTGGACGGTGACAAAGGCGCCCTCCTCGGTGGTGGTCAGCGGCGGGGAGTGATCGCCGACTGCCCGTGGGCGGCGGCGACCTCGTTGATCAGGGTGCGCAGCGGGCCGGGGATGCGCGGCTCCCAGGACTCCATCCGGTACTCGCCCTGCCGCGCGACGTGCTTGGGCAACCGCACCTGCCGCAGCACCCCGGTCTCCCGGACCAGCAGCGCGAAGGTGATTTCGGCCAGCCGGTCGGTGACGGTGATCATGCCGCTGCCGCTGGTCGTTTCGGCGCTGGTGAACAGCAGCTCCAGCTCGTCCTCGGCCGGGCGGACCGCGGTGTCGGCGCACCGCCATGCCGCAGCCGAGCCGCCCCGCCAGCCGCCGGACACCGGCACCTCGCGCAGCACGTCGGTGATGGTCAACCGGGCACGCACCTTCTCGGTGGCGGTCTGGCCCAGGTACTCCAGCCAGGTCCGCAGGTCATGGCCCGGTTCCTGGCGGATCTCCCGCAGCACCACCCAGGACAGAAAGTCCGGGCAGCGGCCCCGGCCGCTGGGCCGGACGCTGGGCGTCACCGCGATCTCCTCCTCCAGGATCAGCTCGGCGAGCAGACCCCCGGCGCAGCCCAGCGCCACCAGCGCGGCGTCCACGCGGGCCGACAGGCGCTGCTCACCGGTGTGTGCGGCGAGGAAGAACCGATCGGCCACGCGCAGCGGCAGGCGCGCGTCGCCTCCCGAATCCGTCACCGGTCACCCCCGGTCAAAATGCTCATCACGCGGTCTCTCCTGTTCGACAGTCCGCCCCCGTGTTCGGATCGTGTTCGAAGCAGCGCACAGAGTAACGTATCTGAAGATCCATTCAAGTTCGCTGCTGGCGGCGCGCGCCAGGTCCGGCCCGGTCGTTGCCTGGCGCCGGGCGCGGGAATCGGGCCCGTCACCGCGGCGTTGACTTCCACCTGACGCGAAGTTCGAGGATGGTCGCGGACCACCTCGAACGACCTCGAAGGGGACTGCGACCATGACGGTGACCTGGGAGACGATGCGCTCCTTCGCCAGTGACAAGTCGGTGACCCGGCAACGCCTCTCCCCCGGGCTGGCCCGCCGGATCCTGCGCTACGCCCGCCCCTACACCCGCGACATCGTCCCCTTCCTGGTGCTGGTCGCCGCTGCGGCGGTGCTCGGCATCGTCAACCCGCTGCTGTTCAAGGCGATCATCGACGACGGCATCGTGCCGCGGAACACCGCGGTGGTCGTCTGGCTGGCGGTCGCGGTGGCCGGGGTCGCGCTGCTGGAGGCGGCGCTGTCGCTGCTGCAGCGTTGGTACTCGGCCCGGCTCGGCGAGGGGCTGATCTACGACCTGCGCCGCGAGGTCTTCGACCACGTGCAGCGGATGCCGGTGGCGTTCTTCGTGCGGGCGCAGACCGGGGCGCTGGTCAGCCGCCTGAACAACGACGTCATCGGCGCGCAGCGGGCGCTGACCAGCACGCTGTCGTCGGTGGTGTCCAACGTGCTGAGCCTGGTGCTGGTGCTGGCCACCATGTTCACCCTGTCCTGGCAGATCACCCTGATCGCGCTGGCGCTGCTGCCGCTGTTCCTGCTGCCGGTGCGCTGGATCGGCCGCCGCCTGCAGCGGGTGACCCGCGAGCAGATGAAGGTCGACGCCGAGATGAGCTCGCTGATGACCGAGCGGTTCGGTGTGGCCGGGGCGATGCTGGCCAAGCTCTACGGGCGAGCCGAGGAGGAGTCCGAGCGGTTCGCCACCCGGGCGGAGCGGGTGCGCGACATGGGCGTAGTCTCGGCCATGTACAGCCGGGTGTTCTTCGTGGCACTGACGCTGCTGGCGGCGCTGGCCACCGCGGTGGTCTACGGGCTCGGCGGGTCGCTGGTGGTGGCCGGGGCGTTCGAGCTGGGCACCATGGTGGCGCTGGCGACGCTGCTCAACCGCCTGTACGGACCGCTGACCGCGCTGTCCAACGTGCACGTCGACGTGATGACCGCACTGGTCAGCTTCGACCGCGTCTTCGAGGTGCTGGACCTGCGCCCGATGGTCCAGGAGAAGGCCGACGCGCGGGAGCTGCCGCCGGGGGCCGCCGACGTGGAGTTCGACAACGTGTCCTTCCGCTACCCGGCTGCCAGCGACGTCTCGCTCGCGTCGCTGGAGTCGGTGGCGCGCCCGGACAACGCGCCCGCGCACGACGTGCTGCACGGCGTGTCCTTCCGCGCCGAACCCGGCCAGACGATCGCGCTGGTCGGGCACTCCGGGGCGGGCAAGACGACGATCACCCAGCTGGCCGGGCGGCTCTACGACGTCGACTCGGGCGCGGTGCGCATCGGCGGGGTGGACGTGCGCGACGTGAAGCTGTCCTCGCTGTACGCGACGGTGGGGGTGGTCACCCAGGACCCGCACCTGTTCCACGACACCATCCGCGCCAACCTGGCCTTCGCCCGACCGGACGCCACCGAGCAGGAACTGCTGGAAGCCCTGCGCACGGCGCAGCTGGGGCACCTGGTCGAGTCGCTGCCCGACGGGCTGGACACGGTGGTCGGCGACCGCGGGTACCGGTTGTCCGGTGGGGAGAAGCAGCGGCTGGCGCTGGCGCGGCTGCTGCTCAAGGCACCGCCGATCGTGGTGCTCGACGAGGCGACCGCGCACCTGGACTCCGAGTCGGAGGCGGCCGTGCAGGAGGCGTTGCAGACCGCGCTGTCGGGCCGGACCGCGCTGGTGATCGCGCACCGGTTGTCGACGATCCGCGAGGCGGACCGCATCCTGGTGATCTCCGAGGGTCGTATCGCCGAGGAGGGCACGCATGCGGAGCTGCTGGCTCGCGGCGGCCTGTACGCGGAGCTCTACCGGACCCAGTTCGCGCAGCAGACCGACACCGAGGACGCGGCCTGACCTGCCCCTGTTCGAGCCCCGGTGCCGTGCGCTGGGCACCTGCGGTGCCGCGGCGTGTCGGTCGTCCGGCACACCGATGGACAGCGGCGCGATCCGGCACGTCGGTTTTCAGGAAATCCGCCGCGGTGTCAGGTGGTCGCGGGCGGGGCGGTGGTGAGGGTGCCGTCCGGGTCGAGGTGCGCCAGCACCGCCGTGCAGAGCTCGTCGAGCTGGCGCACCTGGTCCGCGGACAGGCCGTCGAACAGCAGCGACCGGACCTTCTCCACGTGGCCCGGGGCGGCCGCGACGAGCTTGTCGTACCCGGCCTCGGTGAGTTCGGCGACGTTGCCGCGGCCGTCGCTGCACGCGCGGTGCCGCCGTACCCAGCCCTGTTGCTCCAGTCGGGCCACCACGTGCGAGACGCGCGACGGCGAGGCGTTGGAGCGGGCGGCCAGGTCGCTCATCCGCAGCGCTCGGCCCGGCTCTTCCGAGAGCATCGCCAGGACCCAGTACCCGAAGTGGGTCAATCCGGAGTCCCGTTGCAGCTGCGCGTCGAGCGCGGCCGGGATGACGGTCATCAGCGCGGCGAACTTCCGCCAGGCGCACTGCTGCTCGCCGGTCAGCCATCGCGGTTCGGTCACTCCACCAGCATATCCGCCGGTATGTGCCCCTTCGGGGTATCTGCGCTGGTCAGCGGCGCAGCTCACGCAGCGCGGTCCTGGTCGGCAGGTCGGCGTCCCCGCGGTGGTCGTGCGCTTCAGCTGGCCCGGTGACCGCGCCTGCCGCGCAGCAGGTCCTCCGCGGTGCGGGTGTTGATGACGCGGTCGGCGGGCACCTCGCACTCCTCGGCCCGCGCGCAGCCGTAGCCGAGCCAGTCCAGTTGCCCGGGCGCGTGCGCGTCGGAGTCGATGCTGAACAGGCAGCCTGTGTCGCGGGCCAGCCGGAGCAGTTCGCGCGGCGGGTCCAGCCGCTCCGGCCGCGAGTTGATCTCGACCGCGACACCGTTGTCCCGGCAGGCCGAGAACACCTCCTCGGCGTCGAATGTGGACGGTGGGCGCCGCTTGCCGCCGATGAGGCGGCCGGTGCAGTGGCCCAGCACGTCGACATGTGGATTGGCCGCTGCGGCACACATCCGGCGGGTCATCTGCGGGGCGGGCATCCGCAGCTCGGAGTGCACGCTGGCCACCACGAGGTCCAGCTGCGCCAGCAGATCTTCCTCCTGGTCCAGGGAACCGTCGGCGAGGATGTCCACCTCGATGCCGGTGAGGATGCGGAACGGCGCCAGCCGCTGGTTGAGCTCGGCGACCACGTCCAGCTGGTGGCGCAGCCGGTCCGCGGACAGCCCGCGCGCGATCGTCAGCCGCGGCGAGTGATCGGTGAGCACCATCCACTCGTGGCCGAGTTCCCGGGCCGTGGCGGCCATTTCGGCGATCGGGCTGCCGCCGTCGGACCAGTCGGAGTGGGTGTGGCAGTCGCCGCGCAGCGCGACCCGCAGCTCGCGCCCCCGCTCCGGAACGTCCACTTCGGACCGCAGGCGGGCGAGGTAGCCGGGGACCTCGCCGCGGTGGGCGGCTGCGATGACTCCCGCGGTGGTGCCGCCGATGCCAGGCAGCTCGGTCAGCCGGTTCGCGGCGATCCGTTCGTCGAGGTCGGCGCAGTCGTCGACCACCGCCGCGGCGCGCCGGAAGGCCCGCACCCGGTAGGTCGGCGCACCGGCCCGCTCCAGGCGGAACGCGATTTCCCGCAGCGCTCGTACCGCATCCACGGGTCCTTGGTAGCCCCTGGTGGCCCGCCCCGCCACCCGAGTCCGGCCGTGGCTCCGGCGGGCGGGCTGCGGGGCGTGAGGTGTGCGCCACCGTTTTCGGTTCGGGGGGGGTGGTCACGTCGTGGTCGGCGGCGTTGAATGGCGGCCGACAATTCTTTTCGACGATCTGCGAGGTGTGGTGTGCAGCAGTACGAACTGGCGGTGCTGCCCGGCGACGGTATCGGCAACGAGGTGATGCCCGAGGCGCTGCGCGTCCTGGACGCGGTCAGCGCGAAGTACGGCCTGCGGTTCAGCTACCGGCACTTCGACTGGAGCTGCGAGACGTACCGGAGCACCGGCCGCATGATGCCCGCCGACGGCCTCGACCGGCTACGCGACCATGACGCGATCCTGCTCGGCGCGGTCGGCTGGCCGGGGGTGCCCGACCACATTTCGCTGTGGGGCCTGCTGCTGCCGATCCGCCGCGCCTTCGACCAGTACGTCAACCTGCGGCCGGTGCGGCTGCTGCCCGGCGTGACGCCGCCGGTGCGCGACAAGCAGCCCGGCGACATCGACTTCTGGGTGGTGCGGGAGAACACCGAGGGTGAGTACTCGCAGCTCGGCGGGCGGCAGGGCGAGGGCACCCCGAACGAGATGGTGCTGCAGACCGCGGCGTTCACCCGCCGCGGCACCGACCGGATCATGCGCTACGCCTTCGAGCTGGCCCGCAAGCTGGACAAGCCGCACGTCACCTCGGCCACCAAATCCAACGGCATCTACCACTCGATGCCGTACTGGGACGAGCGGTTCGCGGCCATCGCCGCCGAGTACCCCGACGTCACCACCGACGAGTACCACATCGACATCCTGTGCGCGCGGTTCGTGATGACGCCGGAGCGGTTCGACGTGGTGGTGGCCAGCAACCTGTTCGGCGACATCCTCTCCGACCTGGGGCCGGGCGTGACCGGCACGATCGGGGTGGCGCCTTCGGGCAACATCAACCCGGAACGCACCTACCCGTCGACGTTCGAGCCGGTGCACGGCTCGGCCCCCGACCTCGCCGGGCGTGGCATCGCCAACCCCATCGGGCAGATCTGGTCGGCGGCGATGATGCTGGACCACCTCGGGCAGGCGGAGGCGGCGGCGGACGTGGTCGGCGCGATCGAGCGCGTCCTGTCCGACGCGGCCGCGCCCCGCACCCCGGACCTCGGCGGCCAGGCCACGACCGAGGACCTCGGCAAGGCCATCGCCGCCGCCGTCCAGGGCTGACCCGCGCCGGGGTCGCACGCCCCTACGCGGCGGTGGTTGCCGCGATGCGGGCCGTTGAGAAAGCGTCATGCCCGCAGGGACAGGGGCTTGCCGGACCTGGTCAGCAGGCCGCGCGCCACGATCTCCCGCACCACCAGGATCGACACCGACTCCACGGCCAGCAGCGCCACCAGCACGTAGAGCTGCACGATCCCGGCCTGCAGCGGGCTCGCCCCGCCGAGCAGCATGCCGACGAACGCGCCCGGCAACGTCACGGTGCCCACCGTGCGGGTCTGGTCCAGCTCTGGTACCAGGGCGGTGCCCGCCACCGGGCGGACGATCTCCAACCGTGCCTCCCGGCCCGTCAGGCCCAGCGCCAGCGCCGCCTCCACCTCGCCGTGGCGCTGGTGCAGTTCGTCGAGCAGCCGCCGCCCGGCCAGCGCGGTGGCCACCAGCGCGCCCCCGATCAGCTGACCGACCAGCGGGATCAGCACCAGCCCGGTCAGCGGCACGGCGCGGGTGGCCACCAGGAGTCCGACGGCCGGGGCCACCCCGGCGGCGATCGGCAGCCCGGCCAGCCACCATGTGCGGTCGCGGGTGATGCGCCGCCCGCGGTGTGCGCGGCGACGGCGAACATCAGCACGATGAACAGCGCGGCCAGCGCGGTCCACCGCACGAGGTGGGCGATCAGTAGGGACACCGCCAGTAGTTGCACCGCGCCGCGCAGCCCGGCCAGCAGCACGTCGCGGTGGCGGGCGAGCCCGCCGAGCCCGGCCACCGCCGCAGCGGCGACCAGTAGCAGCGCGATGGCTGCCCCGAGTTGCGGGGTGACCGGGATGGAACCTGAACTCACCCGACGACTCTATGTCCCGACCATGTCCCCGGCCCCGCACCGCAGGCCGCCGGCGGGTCAACGGGGGTCGTCGAGGAGTTCGACGGGTTCCGTGATCACATCGACCAGGGCTCCGTTGCGGGTCACCGTGATCTGCAGGGGGCGGCCGATGGCTTCGGCGAACATCAGCCGCTGCAGGCCCTGGGCGTCGCGGACCGGGTTGCCGCCCGCGGTCAGGACCAGGTCGCCGCGATGTAGTCCGGCGCGCGCTGCCGGACTGCCGCCCACCACGTCGACCACGCGCAGACCGGTGTCCTGGCCGGTGCGGGCGGCCAGGTCGTCCGGCAGCGGCGCCGGGGTGGTGACCAGGCCGAGGAAGGCGCGGCGGACCCGACCGTGCCGGACCAGCGAGTCGATGATGCGGTGGGTGGTGGCGTTGATCGGGATGGCCAGCCCCACCCCGATCCCGGCGACCGCGGTGTTGATGCCGACCACCGAGCCCCGCGAGTCGGCCAGCGCACCGCCGGAGTTGCCCGGATTGAGGGCCGCATCGGTCTGGATGACGTCCTCGATGATCCGGGCCGCGGTGCGGCTGCGCGCGGGCAGCGAGCGGCCGAGGCCGCTGACCACCCCGGCGGTGACCGACCCGGCCAGGCCGAGCGGGTTGCCCACGGCCACCACGAGCTGGCCGACCACCAGCTCGTCGCTGTCGCCGAACCGCACCGGCGGCGGGGTGGGCCAGTCGGCGCGGACCACGGCCAGGTCCGACAGCGGGTCGCTGCCGACCACCTCGAAGGGGGTGCTGGTGCCGTCGGCGAACCGCGCGGTGCCGCTGGTGGCGCGGCCGACGACGTGCGCGTTGGTCAGCAGGACACCGTCGGCGACCACCGCCGATCCGGCTGCCTCGCCCCATTCGTTGGTCGCGTGCAGGCCGGCCACGCTGGGCGTGATCGCCTCGGCCACCGCGACCACCGTCTGCGAGTAGGCGTCCAGCGCCCGGAACTCGTCGGCCATCCCGACCTCCCGCTGCGAGTCGTGTGCCTGCGCAACGCCGCGCAGGCCACGCACATTCCGCTGGCGTGATCAGCGGGCCGCTCGGGCGGCGGTGATGGCGCTGAGGCCGAGCCACCACGTCGGTCATGACCAGCGACAGGACGACGACCTGCGCGTCGTGTTGCGGGTCCCTGACCGGCGGCAGCGGCCAGCACCGGTCTCACGCCGAGGAACACCAGCACCACGGCCAGCCCGACCGGCGCCCGGTGGACCAGGCGCCCGAGCAGGCGGCGCAGGGGATGCAGGCCGAGCAGTGCGAGGGTGTTCGCGCCGAACAGCAGGTCGGTCTGAGCAGCCAGCTGGGCGGTCGCGGACACCGAGAACAGCGCGAAGGCCGTCAGCGATCTGTCCTGAGTGGACAGGACTGGACCGCGAGCCGGATTCAGCACATCCGGGACGAACCACCCGGAATGGACGCATACTGTATGCTAAATCCGCTGGCGCCGCCGCCAACCGCACGAGCCGACCGGGACCGCAGAGCGGATCCGGCCAAGCCCCGGAGTTGATTGCATGTCACTGACCTCGAAACTGCCGCAGGGCCTCGCCGCGCGCCAGGTCACGCGCCCGGTGCCGCTGCGGGAGACGGTCTACGAGGCCATCCTGGAAATGATCATCGCCGGAGAACTGAAGCCCGGGCAGCACCTGGTGGAAAAGGAACTCGCCGAACTGCTTGGCGTGTCCCGCCAGCCGGTGCGCGAGGCGCTGCAGTGGCTCAACAAGGACGAGTGGGTGGACCTGCGCCCCGGCTACGGGGCGTTCGTGCACAGCCCCACCCCGGAGGAGGCCGACCAGCTGCTGAGCGTGCGCACCCTGCTGGAGGCGGAGTCAGCTCGACTGGCGGCGTTGCACTCCACCAAGGAGGGTGTGGCCGAGCTCAGGCAGATCCACAAGCGCGGGGTGCAGGCCCTCAAGGCCGACGACATCGACGAGGTGGTCAGCGCGAACGCCGAACTGCACGCGCGCATCATCGAGATGAGCGGCAACAAGATCCTCAACGAGCTGGCCGCGCAGATCAACCGCCGGGTCCGCTGGTACCACACGCCGGTGGCCAGATCCCGCGGCAGGAAGGCGTGGGACGAGCACTCGGCCCTGATCGACGCGATCAGCAAGAAGGACGCCGAACGGGCGGCCCAGCTGATGCGGGAACACACCGAGCACACCCGCGAGACCTACCTCGCGGAGAACTCAGACGACTGACCCGCCACCCAGCGCCACCCGCGGCTCACAACCCCACCCGTGGCACACTCCCCGGCTCCGTCCCCTCGCACCCCCAGATGTCAGCTGCCGCTACAAGCGCACCGCAGGTCACCAGGCACTACAGATCCCCAGGTTCGGAGCATCAAACTTGGACGGTTACCCACGGGTAGGGTTCCCCAACCTAGGCAAGTTCGGGAGGCGAATCTGAGTGCTCGCCCTCCGGAACCTGGAGGCTGGGGGGTTGGCCGGCGGTCTCGGAGTCAGCCTTGACGACGTAGACCTCCCAGGGCTCGCGACCGGGGCCATGGACCCAGACCTTGTCCTGGCGGGCGTAGCAACAGGTCGTGTCGTTTTCGACCTGAGTGAACAGTCCCAGCTCGGTCAGCCGCTTGGTCGCGTCGTTGACGGTCTCGGTGTCCTCGACCTCGACACCGAGATGGTCCATCACCGTGTCCTGGCCGGGCTCACCCTCCAACAAAACCAGCTTCAGCGGCGGATCGGCGATGGCAAAGTTGGCATAGCCCGGCCGCAACTTGGCCGGTTTGGCACCGAAGAGCTTCGAGTAGAACGCGATCGATCCTTCGAGGTCACCGACCCGAAGGGCGAGTTGCATGCGAGACATCTCATCCCCTTGATTAGATGACCATCTAATCAGATGGTGACACCAGCTTGCCCCTTTGATTCGACTACTGTCAAGATAGAAGCATGTCGAAACAAGACGGGCAGGTCGACGCGGCCTTGTGCTGCTCGCCGGTGATGCGGGAGCCGCTGACCGCGGAGCAGTCGACCGAGCTGGCACGCGTGTTCAAGGCGATCGGCGAGCCGGTGCGGCTGAGGCTGCTGTCGCTGATCGCCTCACACCCCGGTGGGGAGGCGTGCGTGTGCGATCTGGCCGGGGCGTTCGAGCTGTCCGGACCGACGATCTCGCACCACCTCAAGGTGTTGCGCGAGTCCGGGGTGATCGAAGGCGAACGGCGCGGCACCTGGATCTACTACCGCGTGCGCCCGGAAACGCTGCGGGCTGTCTCGTCTGTGCTGGTGCCCGCCGACGCCGGGGCGGTCACCGCATGACCCGCGCAGCAGAAGCTCCGGTGGTAGTGCGGTTGTCGACACCGGACCGGTTGCTGCCGGTATGGATCGGCGTGGCGATGGTGGCCGACCTACTTGGCCAGGCGCCCAATTCCCGGCGGGTGCGGCGCGGAGACCCCGGCAGGCGCCCGCCTTGACGGCACCCTTGAGACAGCGCTGACGACGTCGGGCGCCCCTCGCCTCGTCGGAGATCATGGGGTTCGGGGGATGAAGCGGGCTTGGAAGCCCTGCGGGAGCAGGAGGTCGTGGAACCTGGGTTCGCAGGTCCGCGTCGTGGGGCGGACCTCGTGGTGCCGGGCCAGTCAGAAGGCCGCCAGGACGAGCTGGATCATGCCCAGCTGGGTACCGACGCAGACCCGGGGGCCCGCTCCGAACGGCAGGTAGGTGTGGCGTTTCGGCGTTCTCGCCGGGTCCAGCCAGCGGTCCGGGTCCGGCTCGTCCGGGTCGGGCCACCAGCGGGGATCGCGGTGCATCAGGTAGGGGCTGAACATCACCTGGTCGTCCGGGCGTAGCTGCCACTCGCCGAGCGTCGTCTCGCGGCGGGCGGTGCGGCCGATCAGCCACGTCGGCGGCCACAGGCGCAGGACTTCGACCACCGCCTCGGTCTGCGGCAGCGCCGACAGCGGCGGTGCCGCCGCGTCCTGCCAGGCCGCTGCTTCCCCGGCGACGCGGCGGTGCAGGTCCGGCCGGGTCGCCAGCGACCACACCAGCCAGGTCAGCGCCGTGGCCGGAACCCCGAACGCGGCCAGCATGATGCCGCGCAGCAGGCGCTGCACCTGCAGTTCGGTCAGCTCCGGTTCGCGCACCGCAAGCAGGACGTCCAGCAGGTCCCGCGGGTGGTCGGCGGGCGGCCGGGCGCGACGGCGGCGGATCCGCTCGGTCACCGCAATCAGCGTGTCCTCCCGCGCCCGCAGGAAGCGGCGGATGCGCCGGGACGGCCACCAGGCCTGCTCGGCGGGTCAGACGACGACGACCTTCGCGCCCGGCAGGGCGCGGAACGGGGCGAGGGCCTCATCGGTGGCGGAGCTGTCCGTGACGAGCGTCCACGATCTCGGCAGCGGCGCCCACGCGTTGAACGGCGCCGTGCCAAGCTTGCTGGCGTCGGCGAGCACGTAGACCTCGCGGGCGCGCTCCACCATCAGCTCCTTCAGCCGCGTCTGGTGCAGGCTCGCCTCGCAGATGCCCAGCCGCGGGTCCAACCCGTCCGCGCCCAGGAACACCTTGTCGGCGGTGATCCGGGACAGGGTCAGCTCGGCCAGCGGGCCGACGAAGCCCTGGCTGATGTGCCGCATCTCCCCCGCCAGCGCGATCACCCGCACCGCGTCGGCGTCGGCCAGCTCGGTCAGCGCGGTGATCCCGTTGGTGATCACCGTCAGCCCGGCGCGGTCCCGCAGGTGGTGGGCCAGCCGCCCGGTGGTGGTGCCGGCGTCGAGGATCACCGCCTCGGCGGAGCCGATCCGGGCCGCCGCCCACCGCGCGATGCGGTCCTTCTCCGCGGTGGCCAACCGGGTGCGCTGCCCCAGCGACGGCTCCGCGGTGGCCGCGGGCATCGCGCCGCCGTAGGTGCGGGCGAGCTTGCCCTGCTCGGTCAGCAGGGACAGGTCCCGGCGGATGGTGGACGGGGTGACCGACAGCGACGCCGCCAGCTGCTCGACCTGGACCGCGCCCTGCTCGGTCACCAGCCGCTCGATCAACGCCCGCCGCTGGCCGGCGGGCATCCGCTGCCCGGACTCCGTGCTCACCCCGTCATCCTCCCAACAACCGCTGCGCAACCCCGACATCATGCCCGGCCGCGTCGCGGTACCGCCGAACCCGGGCCGGGCGGCTTCAGGGGCGGCGGGCAAGGGCTGCGGCCTGGCGCAGGGCCTCGACCATGCTGCCCGCGTCGGCCCGGCCGGTGCCCGCGATGTCGAAGGCCGTGCCGTGGTCCACCGAGGTGCGGATGACCGGCAGTCCGACGGTGATGTTCACCCCGGCCTCCAGGCCCAGGATCTTCACCGGCCCGTGTCCCTGGTCGTGGTACATCGCCACCACCAGGTCGAAGTCGCCGCGGCCGGCGCGGAAGAACACCGTGTCGGCGGGCAGCGGTCCCTGCGCGTCGATGCCGTCGGCGCGGCAGACCTCCAGCGCGGGGACGATCTTCTCCTCCTCCTCGCCGCGGCCGAACAGCCCGTTCTCCCCGGCGTGCGGGTTGATGCCGCACACCGCGATCTTCGGCGCGGCGATCCCGGCGTTGACCAGGGTGCGGTGCCCGCGCCGCACGGTGCGCTCCACCAGGCCCGGGTCGATCCGCTCGATGGCGTCGACCAGCCCGATGTGCGTGGTCACGTGGATGACCCGAACCGTGCCGGTGGACAGCATCATCGACACCTCGGGCACCCCGCACAGCTCGGCCAGCAGCTCGGTGTGTCCGGGGTAGCGGTGCCCGGCGGCGTGCAGGGCCGCCTTGTTCAGCGGGGCCGTGCAGATCGCGTGCACCTGCCCGGCCATGGCCAGCTCCGCGGCCTTTTCCACGTAGCGGTAGGCGCCCTCACCGGCCACGGCGGACAGTTCGCCGAAGGGCAGGTCGGCCGGGATCAGGCCGAGGTCGATGACGTCGACCACGCCGGGCTCGGCCGTCGCCTTCGCGGGGTCCTCGACGGGGTGGATCCGCACGTCGACACCGCAGATCTCGGCCGCCCGCGCCAGCCGTGCGGCGTCCCCGATCACCACGCAGCGGGCCAGTCCGCGCACCTCGGGCTCGGCGAGGGCGCGCACGACCACCTCGGGTCCCACACCGGCCGCGTCGCCCATCGTGACGGCAATGGTGGGCAGGTTCATCCAACTTCCTTTCCGGACCGGACCGCGGTGACGGCTCGGTGCAGTGTCTCCGGCGTGCCGAAGCCGCCGGCCTTGGTGATGACGTAAACGGGCTGCGGCTCGGTGCGCGCCAGCACCACGCCCGGTTCGAGTTCGTTGAGCAGCCGCAGGCCGGTGACGCCGCGGCGGCTGAGCACGGCGCGGGCGGTCTCCCCTCCGGTGAGCACCAGCAGGCCCGCGTGCCGGGTGGCCGGGGCGCACACCTCGGCCAGTGCGGCGTTCACCCGGCGGGCGGCGGCGATCTCCACCGGCCCGTCCAGGGTGACCACCACGTCGCCGGTGGCGAGCTCGTCGCGCAGCTGCTCGGACATCCGGGCCAGGGCCGCGGCGTTGGCGTCGAGCAGGTTGCGCACGGACAGCCGGCGGGTGTGCGGGAACCGCTGGGCCAGGAACTCGGCCTGCTCGCGGGACACGCCGTTGGCGCTGCCGACCACGGCAAGGGCGTTGCCGCGGACCGGTGGCGGCGGTCCGGCGTCGCGGCCCGGTCGTAGCTGCTCGGCGAGGGCGTGGGCCAGACCGGCCGAGCCGATCCAGTACGGCTGCGGCTGGGCCGCCGACCCGGCCGCGACCACGGTGCGCAGATCGCTTTCGGAGACCGCGTCACAGACCACCACGTCGGCCTCGGTCAGCAGTTCGGCGAGCTTGACCCGCAGGGCCGCCCGGTTGCCGCGGATGGAGGCGAGCGCGACGTGCCGCACGGTGAGCGGTTTGAGCGCCGAGGCGATGTCCACCGGGGGGTCGTCGGCCTCGGCGGCCCACGCGTCGGTGTGGTGCAGGGCGATGCCTCCTACGTGCACGACCCCGCCGAGCACCGTGCGCCCGGTGGCCGGGGACGCCGGGCACAGCAGGACGCCGGCCCCGGCCGCGTGCTCGACCACCGCGCCGACCTCGGCGGCAAGGTTGCCGCGCAGCGTCGAGTCGATCTTCTTGAACACCACGCGCCCGTCGGCGTGACCGCGCAGCGCCGCGGTGACGCGCTCGGCGGCGACGACGGGCTCGACGTGCCGGCTGTCGGTGTCGGCGACGAAGACCTCCGCGTCCCCGGTGTCGTCCAACGCAAGCAAGGTGCGCATTTCGCGCAACGCGAAGGGGACTCCGGAATCACCGGCACCGCTGAGGTCGTCGGCCACGACCAAGACTCGCGATCCCATGATCACCTGCTCTTCCGCTCACGGAAACCCGGTCGCGCACCCCGCGCGGCGGCTCGCCAACCATAGATACAAGTGCGCGAATCGCGCAATGGTCGAGACGAAGATGCTCACAACGCGCATGTGTGGTGTTCCGGGGGCGCGCCCCTGTGACTTTCGGGACGTCCCCACCGACGCGCCTGCTACCAGCGGTTATCGTGGTCGCCAAGCAACAGTTGGGAACCGCCATGGCTGAACCGCACGGCATCGACCACCTCGACGCGACCTTCGCGCGCGACCTCGCCTGGGCGCAGAAGCTGCGCGAGCAGCTCGCCCAGGTGCCCACGACCGAAGAACCCGCGGATTCCGAACAGTCCTGAGCGCCCCCGGTGGACGGGTGAGCGGCATCCGCCGCGCGGCGGATGCCGCTCACCCGAAGTCCGGATCAGCTGTCCGCCTCGGGACTGATCCCGGCCGGGAGGTGCTCGGCCAGCAGCTCCAGCAGGGCGTCGCCGTCCACCGGCTTGGTCACGTACGCCGTCGCCCCCGCCGCGATGCTGCGCTCCCGGTCGCCTTTCATCGCCTTCGCCGTGATCGCGATGATCGCCAGATCCCGGTAGCGCGGCATCTCCCGAATGATGCGGATCGTCTCGTTGCCGTCCATCTCGGGCATCATCACGTCCATCAGCACGATGACGATGTCGCCGTGCTGCTGCAGCGCCTTCAGCCCGGCCAGCGCGTTGTCCGCGCGCACCACCTGCAGCCCGTGCTGCTCCAGCAGCATGGCCATCGCCTGCACGCTGCGCTCATCGTCGTCGACGACCAGCACCTTCTCCCCGTTGAACCGCAGCGCGGCGTGCTCCTCCGGCTCGGTGGGCAGCATGTGGTGGTGACCCTCCTGCCGGATCAGCTCGGTGGAGCGCAACGGCGGATCGATGCCCTCGACCGAGACGTCCAGGCTGGTCTCGGCCGCCGTCGGCACGTAGACCCGCTTCGGGCGCTCCGGTTCCTCCGGCGACTCGGCGGCCGCGGTGGGCCGCCCGGACGGCGGCTCCACCGGCAGGTAGAGCGTGAAAGTGCTGCCCTGCCCGTATTCGCTGCGCACCTGCAGCTCCCCGCCGAGCAGCGCGGTCAGCTCGCGGCTGATCGACAGCCCCAGACCGGTGCCGCCGTACTTGCGCACCGTCGTACCGTCCACCTGCTGGAACGCCTCGAAGATCAGGTTCAGTTTGTCCGCGGGGATGCCGACGCCGGTGTCGCGCACCGAGAACGCCAGCCGCTGCTCGGCCCGCCGCAACGGCTGGGTCTGCACCTCGGTCGGCTGGGCCGGCCGGATCCGCAGCTCCACACCGCCCCTGTCGGTGAACTTGACCGCGTTGGACAGCAGATTGCGCAGGATCTGCTCCAGGCGGTTGCGGTCGGTGTAGAGCGTCGGCGGCACCGACTGGTCCACGACCACCGTGAAGTCCAGCCCCTTGTCCGCCGCCAGCGGCTCGTACAGCGACTCCAGGTGGGTGGCCAGGTCGGGCAGCTCGACGTCCTCGGGCAGCAGGTGCATCTGCCCGGCCTCCACCTTGGACAGATCCAGCACATCGTTGATCAGCTGCAGCAGGTCGGTGCCCGCCTGGTGGATGGTCCGGGCCAGGTCCACCTGCTGCGAGGTGAGGTTGCCCTCCATGTTGTCGCTGAGCAGCTTGGCCAGGATCAGCACGCTGTTGAGCGGGGTGCGCAGCTCGTGCGACATGTTGGCGAGGAACTCGGACTTGTAGGCCGATGCCTGCGACAGCTGCCGGGCCCGCTCCTCCAACTCCTGCCGGGCCTGTTCGATCTCGATGTTCTTCAGTTCGATGTCCCGGTTGCGACTGGCCAGCAGCGCCGCCTTCTCCTCCAGCTCGGTGTTGGAGCGCTGCAGCTCGGTCTGCTGCTGCTGGAGCTGCTCGGACCGCGCCTGCAACTCCTGGGCCAGGTGCTGGGACTCGGCCAGCAGCGCCTCGGTGCGCGAGTTGACCACGATGGTGTTGACGTCCACGCCGATGGTCTCCTTCAGCCGTTCCAGCAGATCCAGGTGCACCGGCGTGAACTCGTTGACCGACGCCAGCTCGATGACCGCCAGCACCTCGCCCTCGAACAGCACCGGCACGATCACCACGTTCTTCGGCCGGGTCTCGCCGAGCCCGGAGCCGATCCGGACGTAGTCCGGCGGCGCGTCGCTGACCAGGATCGACTTGCGGTCCTGCGCCACCTGCCCGACCAACGACTCGCCGACCTCGAAACGCAGCGGCGGCTGGCCGTTCCGGCCGCCGGGCGTGCCGTAGCCCGCGGTGCGCTCCAGGATGACGCGGCCGCCGTCGCTGGTCCGGCTCAGGAAGAACGCCCCGTACTGGGCCGAGACCAGCGGCGCCAGTTCGGTCATGATCAGCTGTGCCAGCGCCTCCAGGTCGTGCTGGCCCTGCATCAACGCCGAGATCCGCGCCAGGTTGGTCTTCAACCAGTCCTGCTCCTGGTTGGCCCGGGTCGTTTCCTTGAGATTGTTGATCATCGCGTTGATGTTGTCCTTGAGCTCGGCGACCTCCCCGGAGGCGTCCACGGTGATCTGCCGGGTCAGGTCGCCCTCGGTGACCGCGGTGGCCACCTGCGCGATCGCGCGGACCTGCGTGGTGAGGTTGCCGGCCAGCCGGTTGACGCTCTCGGTCAGCCGCCGCCAGGTTCCGGAGACGTCGGCGACCTCGGCCTGGCCACCGAGCTTGCCCTCAGTGCCGACCTCACGGGCCACCCGGGTGACCTCCGCGGCGAACGCCGAAAGCTGATCGACCATCGTGTTGATCGTGGTCTTGAGCTCCAGGATCTCGCCGCGCGCGTCCACGTCGATCTTCTTGGACAGGTCACCGCGGGCCACCGCGGTGGTCACCTGGGCGATATTGCGCACCTGGTTGGTCAGGTTGCGCGCCATGATGTTGACGTTGTCGGTGAGGTCCTTCCACGTGCCGGCCACGTTCGGCACCCGGGCCTGGCCGCCGAGGATGCCCTCGGTGCCGACCTCACGGGCGACGAGGGTGACCTGCTCGGCGAACGCGCGCAGCGTCTCGACCATCCCGTTGATGGTTTCGGCCAACGCGGCGACCTCGCCCTTGGCCTCCACCGTGATCTCCTTCGACAGATCGCCGCCGGCGACCGCGGTGGCCACCTGGGCGATGCTGCGGACCTGGTTGGTCAGGTTGTCGGCCATGATGTTGACGTTGTCGGTGAGGTCCTTCCAGGTCCCCGCCACACCGTGCACCCGGGCCTGACCGCCCAGCTTGCCCTCGGTACCGACCTCGCGGGCCACCCGGGTGACCTCGTCGGCGAACGCCGAAAGCTGGTCGACCATCGTGTTGATGGTGTTCTTCAGCTGCAGAATCTCGCCGCGCGCGTCCACGTCGATCTTCTGCGACAGATCGCCGCGGGCGACCGCGGTGGCGACCTGGGCGATGTTGCGCAGCTGCGCGGTGAGGTTGTCGGCCATGAAGTTGACCGAGTCGGTCAGCGCGCGCCAGGTGCCCGCCGCACCCGGTACCTGCGCCTGACCGCCCAGCCGCCCCTCGGCGGCCACCTCGCGGGTCACCCGGGACACCTCGTCGGCGAATGACGACAGCTGGTCGACCATCGAGTTGATGGTCGTTTTCAGCTCGCCCATCTCGCCGGCGGCCTCGACGGTGATCTTGCGGGTCAGATCGCCCGCGGCGACCGCCTTGGCGACGTGCGAGATGTCGCGCAGCTGCCCGGTGAGATCAGCGGCCATACCGTTGACCGAGTCGGCCAGCTGCCGCCAGGTGCCGACCAGGCCGGGCACCTGGGCCTGGCCGCCGAGCTTGCCCTCGGTACCGATCTCCCGCGCGACCCGGGTGATCTCCTGGGCGAACAGTGAGAGCTGGTCGAGCAGCTCGTTGACGCCGGTGCTCAGCCCGGCGAGCTCGCCGGGCAGCGCCATGTCCTGGGCGCGCCGCGGCATCCGCTGCGTCAGGTCTCCTCGGGTCAGCGCGCCCAGCACCCGGTTGAGCTCGGCCATCGGCCCCACCAGGGTGCGCACCATGCCGTTGACGGAGGTCGCCGCGGCCTTCCACCCGCCGCGCGTCCCATCGAAGTCGATCGGCTCGATGGGCCACTGGCCCTGCTCGGCCGCCTCGGCGACCCGCTGCAGCTCGCCGACCAAACGCTGGTTGCGTTCGGCGAGCTCGTTGAACAGGGCGGCGACCTCGGTGGCCATGCCCCCCTCGGAGAACACCAGACGGCGGCGGAAGTTGCCGTCCCGCAGCTCCCGCAAACCCATCGCCAGCCGTGTCAGCACGACGTCGTCGGGCGCCATCGGTGCCGCCCGCTGCGCCACCACGACGTCCGGTTGCTGCGCCATCACATCCCCCTACGGGCGCCGTGGTTCAACGCTTGTTCCGCGAACCGCGGTCCAGGCGCAGTTCGGTGGCCAGCACCGCGGCCTCGCTGCGGTGCCGCATCGCCAGCTTCGCCAGCATCTGGGACACGTAGTTCTTGATGGTCTTCTCGGCGAGGAACATGCGCTCGGCGATCTCGCGGTTGGTCAGTCCCTCGCCGATGAGCTCCAGCACCTGTCGTTCCCGCGCGGTCAGCTCGCGCAGCGGGTCGGCCTGCTCCTGCTCCTTGCGCAGCCAGGACAGCATCGCCTCGGTCTTCTTCGGGCTCAGCAGCGACTCGCCCGCCCCGACGGTGCGGATGGCATTCACCAGTTCATTGCTGACCACGCCCTTGAGCACGAACCCGGCCGCCCCGGCCATGATCGCGTCCATCAGAGCGTCGTGGTCGTCGAAGGAGGTCAGCATCAGGCAGCGCAGCTCGGGCAGCTGCGACTGCAGTTCGCGGCACAGCTCGACGCCGTTGCCGTCAGGCAACCGGACGTCGAGCACCGCGACATCGGGTTGCGCCTTGGGCACCCAGGCCAGCGCCTCGCCGACGGTGGCCGCCTCCCCGACCAGTTCCAGCTCCGGTTCGGTGGCCAGCAGCGCGGCGATGCCCCGTCGGATCACCTCGTGGTCGTCGACCACGAACACGCGCGTCGTCATCTGGAACTTCCGCCCCCTTCGCACCGGACCCACTGGGAGGGCACTGACCAGGATAAATAGGCCGGGTCCGGGACGCTGGCCGGAAGCCGCGCGGAGCGGCGCAGGGGGTGTGGCACCATCACCTCGCCGCGTAGATGCTTTCCACGAAGTGCGCGATCTGGTCGTCGGTGAGGTTCCGGGCCACGTCGGCCTCGCTGATCATGCCGACCAGCCGGTGCTCGGAGATCACCGGCACCCTGCGGATCTGGTGCTGCTCCATGATGGTCAGCACCTGGTCGATGTCGGACTCCGCGTCCACCCAGTGCGGCTTGCCCTGCGCCAGTTCACCTGCCTTGACCTCAGCCGGGTTGCGCCCCTCCGCGCAGCACTTGATCACGATGTCGCGATCGGTGATGATGCCGTGCAACCTGTCGTCGCGGCCGCAGATCGGCAACGAACCAACGTTCAGATCGCGCATCATCTGCGCGGCCTTGTACAAGCTCTCGTCCTCGCCGATGCACTGGGCACCCGCATGCATGATTTCCCGCGCCTTCGTCATCACTGCGTCCTTTCCGTCGTCAGCGCACACCGTCTCCGGTGTCGCCCTGGCACTACCCGGCCGAATCGGCGGCGAAACCGCGAGGTCAGCGGCCCGCAGGTCAGCGCAGCCGGCTCGGCGAGAGGAACTCGCAGCCCGCCCCGGCGGCGCCGGTGAGCAGGTCGGCGACGGCGTCGGCGACGCCGGGGGCGTACTTGAACCCGCGGCCGGAGTGCCCGGTGGCCAGCACGACCCGGCCACCGCCGACCGGACCGACCAGCGCCTGCCCGTCGGTGGTGTAGAGGTCGGTGAACGCGTCGGTGCGGATCGGCTGCGGGTGCAGGCCCGGCAGCACCCGCTCGACCGCGGCGGCCACCGCCCGGACCTCGGTGAGGCTGTGCCGCCGGTCCACCGCCTCGGGCGCGGGTACCGGGTGCGCGGTGACGGCCCCGGCGACCTTGACCATGACGCCATCGACCGTCGGCGTGCCGTACAGGTGCGCGTTGCGGCTGTGGTGGATGAAGATCGGGAACCGCTCGGGCCGGTACTGGTCGATGTCCTCGGCGCCGAACCAGGTGAGCAGCAGGCGCCGCGGCTCCACCGCCGCGGCCAGGTCGGCGGGCAGGAACCGGGCGGCCCACGACCCGGCGGCAACCACCACCCGGCCAACCCGGTACGCGGCACCGTCCGCGGTGCGGACCAACACGCTGTCGTCGTCCTCGGCGATCTCGACGACCTCGGTGTAGCGCAACACCTGCGCCCCGGCCTGCTCGGCCACCCGGGTGGCGCTGAGCACCGCCTGCTCGCAGCGCAGGTAACCGGCCTGTTCGTCGAGGACGGCGACCTCGCCGTCGAGCAGCCGGTGCTGCGGGTAGCGCTCGGCCGCCTCGGCGGTGGACAGCACCCGCACGGCCGTGCCGCTGACGCGGGCGCTGTCCAGCAACCCACGGACGTAGTCCCCGGCCGGGTCGCCGATGGTCAGCCCGCCGCACTGGTGCAGGACCGCGTCGCCGGACTCGGCCTGCAGTTCCCGCCACAGCTCCAGCGACCGCCGCAGCAGCGGCGCGTACTGCGGGCCCTCGGCGTAGGCCAGCCGGAACAGCCGGGTCTCGCCGCCCACGGCCCCGCGGTCGTGGCCCGGGGAGAACTGCTCGAAGGCGAGCACGTCGACGCCGCGCCGCGCCAGCCGCCAGGCCAGCATGCTGCCAATCGTGCCGGTGCCGATGATGCCCACCTGCGCGTGGCGCACAGTCATGACCTCACATCCCGTCTTCTCGCCGCGGCGAGCCGCTTGGCCCACCCTCGCACCGGTACCGCCCGCGCTCACAACACCTTCGACAGGAACGCCCTGGTGCGTTCGTGTTCCGGTTCGGCGATGACCCGGCGCGGGTCGCCGCGTTCGACGATGTCGCCGTCGGCCATGAACACCAGGGTGTTCGCGACCTCGCGGGCGAAGCCGATCTCGTGCGTGACCACGAGCATGGTCATCCCGTCGGCGGCCAGGTCGCGCATCGTGGCCAGCACGTCGCCGACGAGTTCGGGGTCCAGCGCCGAGGTCGGCTCGTCGAACAGCATGACCTTGGGGCGCATCGCCAGCGCCCGCGCGATCGCCACCCGCTGCTGCTGCCCGCCGGACAGCTGCGCGGGATAGGCGTCCTCCTTGGCCGCCAGGCCCACCCGGTCCAACAGCTGCCGGGCGCGTTCCCGCACCTGCTCGCGGGGTTCGCCGCGAACCCTGGTGGGGGCCTCCAGCAGGTTCTCCAGCACGGTGAGGTGTGGGAAGAGGTTGAACCGCTGGAAGACCATGCCGATCTCGGCGCGCTGCTTGGCGATCTCGCGTTCGGGCAGTTCGACGAGCCGGTTGCCGATGCGTCGGTAGCCGATGCGCTGCCCGTCGACGAGCACCTCGCCGGCGTCCACGCGCTCCAGGTGGTTGATGCAGCGCAGCAGGGTGGACTTGCCGCAGCCGCTGGGGCCGATGACGCAGCACACCTCCCCCGCCCGCACCTGCAGGTCGACGCCGCGGAGCACCTCCAGCGAGCCGAACGACTTGCGCACGTTGCTGAGCTGGATCAGCGCAGTGCTCACGCGGCCGCTCCTTTCCCGAAGTGCCGTTCGACGCGGTGCTGCACCACGGTGAGCACCGAGGTCATCGCGAGATACCACACGGCGGCGACGATGAGCAGCGGCATCGTCTGGTAGGTGCGGGAGTAGATGACCTGGGCGCTGTGCATCAGATCCATCGCGCCCAGCACGCTGACCAGCGAGGTGTTCTTCAGCGTGGCGACGGTCTGGTTCGCCGTCGGCGGGATGATGATCCGCATCGCCTGCGGCAGCACGATCCGGCGCAGGATGTGCCACCGGCCCATGCCCAGCGCCTGCGCGGCCTCGGTCTGGCCGCGGTCCACGCCGAACAGGCCGCCGCGCACGATCTCGGCCATGTAGGCGGCCTCGTTGAGCGCCAGCCCGAGCACGGCTGCGACGAAGGGGGTGATGAGGTCGTTGGCGTTGCCGGCGACCAGCACCGGCCCGAACGGGATCCTCAGTTCCAGCACCGGGTACAGCGCGGAGAGGTTGAACCAGAAGATGAGCTGGATCAGCAGCGGGGTGCCGCGGAAGAACCAGATGTAGGCGGCCGCCGCCCCGCTGATCAACCGGCTCGGCGACAGCCGCATCACGGCCAGCACGATGCCCAGCAGCAGGCCGGCGACCATCGTGATCGCGGTCAGCTCCACGGTCAGCAGCGCGCCCTGCGCGATGGACCGCGCGGTGAGGTACTCGGCGACGACGTCCCACTCGTACTGCTCGTTGGTGACCAGGCTGTGCAGCAGCGCGGCGGCCAGCACCACCAGGACGGCCGTCCCGACGATCCGCCAGGGCCGTCGCCGCCGGACGATCACAAGCTCGTCGGCGGCACCGACCACGGTGTCCACTGTGGTCATCGCGGGTTCTCCTCGGGACTTCAGGGGGTTTCCACGACGGGATCGGTGATGGCGCTGCTGTCCATCCCCCAGCGGTGGAAGATCCGCTGGTAGGTCCCGTTCGCCATCAGGGCGCGCAGCCCGGCCTGCACGGCCGGGGTGAGGTCGGAGCCCTTGGGCAGGCCGATGGTGATGGCGCTGCGGTTCATCTCGCCGATCAGCTCGAACGAGTCCGGGGCCCGGGTCTGGGCGTAGGCCAGCACCGGGGAGTCGGCGAACACCGCGTCCACCCGGCCGCTGTCCAGCTGCAGCAGCGCGTCGTTCTGGCTGGGCAACACGACCGGTTCGATCGGTTCCGCGCCGCGGCAGGTCGCCGCGTTGAGCTCCGGTAGGCGCTGCGACTCCTGGATGGAGCCCTGCTGCACGGCGACCTTGTATCCGCACAGCCGCTGCGTGCTGAGGCCGAGCGGGTTGCGGGTTTTGACCGCGATGCCGCTGCCCCACGTGCCGTAGCGGACCATGTCCAGCACCTCCAGCCGCTTGGCCGTGGGCGACATGCTGGAGATGGTCAGGTCGTAGCGGTGGGCCTGCAGGCCCGGGATGATGCCGTCCAGCGGCACGTTGTGTAGCGTCACCGGCACGCCGAACACCCGGCCCAGCGCCCGGGCGAGGTCGGCGTTGAGCCCGACGATGGTGGTGTTGTCCGCGGCGTAGAACTTGGTCGGCGCGCTGGAGACGTTCATGACCACGTGCAGCGCACCCGCCTCCCGGACCCGCGCCGGGACCAGCGCGGCGACCGCCGGGTCGACCGCGACCTTCTCGAAGGTCTCGTACTGCGGGCCGTCCGCGGTCTCCGCGAGCCGCTCGTCGGGCGTCGAGCACCCGAGCGCGACCAACGCCACGAGCAGCGCGACGACCAGCCGCAGCCCGCGCGCGACGGGGGAAGAGGGCATGCGAACTCCAGGGTGCTGCATCGGCGCCAGGAGAGGGCCCGGTGATCTTCCGGTCGGGTGGACGTATGGTGAAGCCATTCGTGGCCAGACCGCAAGACCTGCAGCGCGAGTCATCCGGTCCGCGGGCGACAGGAAAACTTGCGCTCGCCGATGTCAATCCCTTGTGGACGCCTGGTCAGTAGGCGCGCATGAGCCGATCGAACGCGGCGTTGGCCGCGGCCCAGTCGTGCGTGATCAGCTCGGCCGGGACGTCGGGGCGCGGTTCAGCGTCCACGGTGACGACGAACCCCGGTTCGGAGACCCGGCGTCGCAACTGCACCAGTCGGCCGCCGGCGGAGCAGCCGAGCCGCTCGCCGTTGTCCTTCGCTTCGCTCTGCCCGGGTTGCAGGTGGTGCACCATATGCCCGTTGTAACCCAATCCGGGCGGCCTGGCACGACGTTCATCGCCGCCGAAGCACCGTCGGCGAGCATCAGCGGTGGTTACCAGCAGCCGCTGGTGCCGCTGCTCGCCGCCGGGCTGGACGCGATCGCCCCCGGCTCGCTGCTGGTCCTGCGGCTGCCTGCGGCCCTGGTGACCGCGCTGGGCGTGGTCGTCACCGCGTTGATCGCACGCGAGCTCGGCGGCGCCCGCACCGCGCAGATGCTGGCCGCTGCCGCCTACCCGCTGTCGCCGTGGCTGCTGGTGAACGGCCACTGGCTGACGGCGTCCACGATGGACCCGCTGCAGTGGGGCGTGATCATCTGGCTGGTGACCCGGTGGGCACGGTGGCACGCGATCGGAATTCGGCGCGACCGGCTGCTACTCGGTGCGGGGCTGGTGGTCGCGGCCGCCCTGCAGACGAAGTTCCAGGTGGTCGCGCTGGTCGCCGCGATGCTGCTGGGTATCGCGCGGACCGGACCGCGGGCCCTGTTCACCCGGCCGCTGTTCTGGGTGGCAGCCGCGATCCCGGTCGGCACCGCGCTGCCCACCCTGTGGTGGCAGGCCGCGCACGGCTGGCCCGCGGTGGCGATGGGTGCCGTGGTCGACGCCGAGAACGACCGGCTGCTGTTCATCCCGACGGCGCTGTTCTACGCGGGCCCGGTGGTCGGCGCGGTGTTCTGCTGCTGGGGACTGGTGCAGTTGGTGCGCAACCCCGCGCTGCGCCCGATGCGCTTCCTGGGGTGGATGTGCGTGGCGGTGCCGGTGTTGTTCGTGGTCGCCGGGGGACGGCCGAACTACGTCGCGGGCCTGTACGGTTTGCTGTTCGCCGCGGCGGCCGTCGGGCTCCAGCACCGGGCGCGGCGGCGCCGCTGGCCGTGGCCGGTCTACCTGTGCTCGGCGCTGCTGCCGGTGGCGATGCTGCCGGTCTACCCGCTGGACTTCCTGGCCCGCCACCCCGGCTTCCCCAGCTATCCGCGCCAGTACGAGACGGGCTGGCCCGCCCTGGTGGAGGCGGTCTCGCGGGCCTACCACGACCTGCCGCCGCAGCAGCGGTCCCGCACCGCGATCGTCGCCGAGACCTACTACCTGGCCGGAGCCCTTGACGTGCTGGGACGCCCGGCGGGACTGCCCCGCGCCCACAGCCCGCACCGCGGGTACTGGTTCTTCGGCGCACCGCCGGACGATGCCGACACCGTGCTCTACGTGGGCGCCCGCACCCCGCTGGCCGACCACTTCGGACAGTCGCGGGTGCTCGGGCGGATCGAGACCCACCTGGTGAACATGGTGCAGGGCACCAAGATCACCCTCTACACACACCCGTCGCGACCGTGGTCGGCGCTGTGGCCACGGCTGCGCACCGGCTAGCGCGGTCCCCAGGGGCCGCCCGGCCGCGGCCCGTTGGGTCCCGGAGACTGCGGTGGGCGCCCCGGCGGCCGGTGCATGCCGGGCCGGTAGACCGGCAGCTGGGCGGTCGCCAGCTGCGCGGGCGGCGCGAGGAAGCCCGAGCGCTCCTGGTGCACCCACGGTGGCGGCGCCACCCGCGGGACGCGCCGGAAGAACGCGTCGCGCGCCGACCCCATCAGCCCCACGATCGCCTCCCGTCGGGCAAAGAACTTTTCCGGCGGGATCGTCTCCTTCTCGGCGTGCGCGTGCAAGAGTGCCAGTTCGGTGGCCGCCAGCTGGTAGTCGCCCATCGCGCGCGCCCCGGTCACCCCGGCCTGGGTGCGCGCCCAGTGCCGGGCCCGGCGGCGCCCCGCCATGCTGCCCAGCATCTGCACGTCGGCGGGCTGCACCAGGCCGCTCGGGATGTAGGCGGGCAGGTACCGGCGGATCAGGTGGACCAGCCGTTTGCGGTCCAGCACCAGCACCACGACCAGGGCGACGAGAACCAGGAACTGGATTAGGTAGGCCACCACCATGCCGGGGAACCCGGCCAGGGTCAGGCTGCCGTTCCACAGCGCGTGCAGGAACACCGCGCCGCACCAGCCGCCGACGACGGCGAAGAACCGACCCGCCCCGCGGTGGGTGGCGGCGTAGGCGACGCCGAGCCCGGTGAGGGCGGTGTACATCGGATGGCCGAGCGGAGCGACGACGCCGCGGATGAGCACCGTCATCCAGATTTCGCCCGTGGCCGCGTCCAGGCCCTGCATGTAGTAGAGGATGTTCTCGACGAGCGCGAAGCCCAGCCCGCACAGCGCCGCGTAGACCAGCCCGTCGGTGGGACCGTCGATCTCGTGGCGGCGCACCCACAGCAGGTACAGCAGCAGCGCGCCCTTGAAGCTCTCCTCGACCACCGGCGCCACCACCGACACGGTCACCGCGGTGGCGGGTTCCGGTCCCAGCACCGGGGTCATGAGGACCTCGCCGGTGGTGTTGACGATCAGCGCGCCGACGATCGCCACGCCCCCGCCCCAGCCGAAGGCGAGCCACAGGTTGAGTCGCGGTTCCGGTTCCAGCCGATCGACCAGCAGGATCAGCGCGACGAGCACGATCGCGGTCGGCAGCGCCAGCAGCGTGCCGATGACGACGTTCACCGGGCCGCCCTGCACGAAGTACAGGCCCAGCGCCAGCAGCAGGCACACGCCGGAGACGACCAGGCCGACGATCAGTGAGATCGGGGCGCGGTTGGTGCTGCGGCCTTCGAGGATCGAGCGCGGGCTGAGTGCGGGCATGCCCGCGAGCCTAGGAGATCCGCCGCGCCCGCGTACCCGGACCTGGGGTGATCGAGGGGGTGGCAGTGCTGTGAAGCACGCCGTCGCGCCAGCGGCCGTTGCGATCCTGGCGGCGATCCCGCGGAAACCGCCTGGTTTCCGCGGGATCTGTCCGCTGCCCGCAGACCGGGTCAGGTGTTCTGCGGGAAGCCCAGGTTGACACCGCCCTGCGAGGGGTCCGGCCAGCGCGTGGTGACCACCTTGGTGCGGGTGTAGAAGCGGATGCCGTCGGGGCCGTAGGCGTGCGCGTCGCCGAACAGCGAGTCCTTCCAGCCGCCGAAGGAGTAGTACGACACCGGCACCGGGATCGGCACGTTGACGCCGACCATGCCGACCTCGACCTCTTCGCAGAACCGGCGGGCGGCCCCGCCGTTCTGGGTGAAGATCGCGGTGCCGTTGCCGTACGGGTTGCCGTGGAGCACCTCGATCGCCGCGTCGTAGCTGGGCACGCGCAGCACCGACAGCACCGGCCCGAAGATCTCGTCTGTGTAGATCGACATGTCGGTGCTCACGTGGTCGAACAGGGTCGGCCCGAGCCAGAACCCGTTCGGCTGGCCGTCGACCTGCAGGTCCCGGCCGTCGACGACAAGCTTGGCACCGGCGTTCACCCCGGCGTCCACGTAGGACGACACGCGGTCCCGGTGGGCGGCGGTGACCAGCGGGCCCATGTCGCAGCCGCGGCGGCCGTCGCCGACGTGCAGCTTCGCCATCCGCTCGGCGATCTTGGCCACCAGCTCGTCGCCGACCGGGTCGACCGCGACGACCGCGGAGACCGCCATGCAGCGCTCCCCCGCCGAGCCGAACCCGGCGGAGACCGCGGCGTCGGCGGCCAGGTCCAGGTCGGCGTCGGGCAGCACCACCATGTGGTTCTTCGCCCCGCCGAGGGCCTGTACCCGCTTGCCGTGGCCGGTGGCGGTCTCGTAGACGTAGCGGGCCACCGGGGTGGATCCGACGAACGACACCGCCCGCACGGTCGGGTGCGCCAGCAGCGCGTCCACCGCGACCTTGTCGCCGTGGACCACGTTGAACACGCCGTCGGGCAGCCCGGCCTCCTGCCACAGCCGGGCCAGGAACACCGCCGCCGACGGGTCCTTCTCGCTGGGCTTGAGCACCACGGTGTTGCCGCACGCGATGGCGTTGGGCACGAACCACAGCGGCACCATGGCCGGGAAGTTGAACGGGGAGATCACCCCGACCACGCCGACCGGCTGGCGTACCGAATGCACGTCCACCCTGGTCGAGGCGTTCTCCGAGAAGCCACCCTGGAGCAGGGCGGGGATGCCGCAGGCGTACTCGACGTTCTCCAGGCCGCGCTGCACCTCGCCGGCGGCGTCGGAGAGCACCTTGCCGTGCTCGGCGGTGATGATCTCGGCCAGCTCGGACTTGCGCTGGTTGAGCAGTTCCCGGAAGGCGAACAACACTGCCGAGCGCCGCGCCAGCGAGGTGCGCCGCCAGGTCGTGAGCGCCTCGGCCGCCGCGGTCACCGCGGTGTCCACATCGGACTCGGTGGCGAAGGCGACCTGCTTGGTCACCTGTCCGGTGGCGGGGTCGAAGACGTCCCCGGTGCGCTGCGGGTCGCCCTGCTGGGCGCCGCCGGCGATCCAGTGCCTGATCAGCTCTGTCATGCGTGGAGCTCCTGCTCGGTCTGGGAGATGGTGTCGGTGAGAATCTGCAGCCCCTGCGCCGCTTCCTCGTCGGTCAACGTCATCGGCGGGGCCAGGCGCAGGACGTTGCCGTGCAGTCCGCCCTTGCCCACCAGCAGGCCGTGCTGCTTCGCCAGCTCCATCACCCGCGTGGCCGCCGCGGGCGCGGGCCGCGTGGTGCCCGGCTCGACCAGCTCCACCCCGATCATCAGGCCCTTGCCACGCACGTCGCCGATCAGCGGGCAGCGCTCGGCGTGCGCGCGCAGCCCCGCCAGCAGCCGGGTGCCGAGCTTGGCGGCGTTGCCCTGCAGGTCGTGGTCGAGCAGGTACTCCAGGGCGGCCGCGGCGCCACCGGTGGACACGGGGTTGCCGCCGAAGGTGGAGATGGAGTTGGCCGTCAGGCAGTCCATCAGCTCCGCCTCGGCGACCACCCCGCCGATCGCCAGGCCGTTGCCCAGGCCCTTGGCGAAGGTCATCGCCGCCGGGGTGACGCCGTGCGCCTGGATGCCCCAGAAGTGCTCGCCGGTGCGGCCCCAGCCGGTCTGCACCTCGTCGGAGATCAGCAGGATGCCGTACTCATCCAGCACCTCGGCGAAGGCGCCGAACAACCCGTCCGGCGGGGTGGCGAAGCCGCCGACGCCCTGGATCGGCTCGGCGATCAGGCACGCCACGTCACCGGAGGTGGTCGTCTCGATCACCTCACGCAGGTCGTCGACGCAGGCGGCGATGTAGTCGGCGTCGGACAGGTGCCGGAACGGGCTGCGGTAGCGGTAGCCACCGTGCACGTAGCTGACCTTGAGCGGGGACAACGAACTGGCGGACCAGCCGCGGTTGCCGGTGACGCCGAGGGTCCCGAAGGCCCGCCCGTGGTAGGAGTTGCGCAGCGCGAGCACCTGGTTGCTGCGCCGGTACTGGGTGGCCAGCATCAGCGCAGTCTCGTTGGCCTCGGTGCCGGAGTTGGTGAAGAACACCTTGGGGTTTTTCAGGCCGGACAGCTCGCCGATCCGCTCGGCCAGCTCCACCTGGTGGCGGATCAGGTACAGCGTGGAGGTGTGCAGGATCCCGGTGTCGACCTGGCGGCGGACGGCGTCGCTGATCTCGGCGATGTCATAGCCGATGGCGTTGGTCAGGATCCCGGCGAAGAAGTCGAGGTAGGTCCGGCCGTCGGCGTCGGTGACGTGGCGTCCCCGGCCGCTGACGATCTCGATGGGCTCCTCGTAGTACAGCGCCAGCCAGCTGGGCAGGACGGCGCGGTGCCGCGCCAGCAGGTCGGACTCGGTCATGGATTTCCCCCGCTTCTCGGTGGAATCTCGGCTCGTTGTGCGCAGCGGTGCGAGTGACGTGGACGTCTTCTCGCCGCGGGAGCACCGACCTCGGGCGTCCCGCTCCGCCGCGCCAGTCTGGCCTGCCGCGGCGTCGCGGAGCCATGGGCAACCTGTACGGGATCGGGCTGTCTGGCATTACGGTGTGTTCACCCAGGAAGGAGGGCTGATGAACCCGATCCCGCCGGACGTGCTGGCGCTGCCCACCGTGTCCGAGGTGCTCAACCTGCCCGTGTTGCGGCGCGGCAAACCGCGCGTGGTCGCCGGGGCCCGCGGGCTGGACAGGCAGGTGCGCTGGGTGCATGTGACCGAGCTCGCCGACATCGCGCCGCTGCTCAGCGGCGGGGAGCTGGTGCTGACCACCGGCATCGCGCTGCCCGAGGAACCCGCCGAGCTGGCGCGCTACGTCGACGGGCTGGCCGGGGTCGGCGCGGCCGGGCTGGTGGTGGAGCTGGTGCGCCGGTGGCGGGACCGGGTCCCGACGGCGCTGGTGGACGCCGCGCACCGGCACGACCTGCCGCTGGTGACGCTATCGGAGGAGACGAGGTTCGTCGCGGTGACCGAAGCGGTCGCCGCGCGCATCCGGGACGCACAGCTCGAGGAACTGCGCGCCACGCATGCGATCCACGAGACGTTCACCGCGTTGACCACCTCCGGCGCGGAGCCCGCCGCGGTGCTGCGGGAGGCGGCGCGGCTGGTGGAGTGCCCGGTGGTGCTGGAGGCGCTGGCACACCAGGTGCTCGCCTACGACGCCGCGGGGCAGGATCCGGTGGCGCTGCTGTCGGACTGGTCGGAGCGCTCCCGGTCGGTGGTGCAGACCGGGCGCACCTGCTACGAGCCCGACCAGCAGTGGCTGAGCACGGTGGTGGGGGCGCGCGGCGACGACTGGGGGCGGCTGGTGGTGCTGACCCCGCAGCCGACGCACCGCCACGTCGTGGTGGCCGAGCGGGCGGCGTCGGCGCTGGCGGTGAACCGGCTGGTGACCCGGGACCGGGAGAGCCTGGAGCGGCAGACGCACCGGACGCTGTTGACCGAGCTGCTCGCGGGCGGTGCCGACCCCGCCGATCTCGCGGCTCGCGCCGCGGGGCTGGGCGTACCGCTGACCGGGCCACTGGTGGGCATCGCGGTGCGCCCGCGCACCACCACGACGGTCGCGCCCGCGCTGGAAACCCAGCAGGTGCTGCGCGATCTGGCCGAGGCGACGGCGCTGGCCGCGCGCCGGGCGAAGCTGCCGGTGCTGGCCGGGGTGATCGACGACGTCACCGTCCAGGCTTTGGTGGCGGTGCCCGCCGACAGCGACGCGGTGCTGTCCCGGCTGGCCGCCGAGGTGCGGCGGTCGGCGGAGGCGCACTCGCTGCCGGTGGTGATCGCGGTGGGCAGCTCGGCCGCGTCGGTCAGCGGGGCGCGGCGGACGTTGACCGAGGCCGCGCAGGTCGCGGAGGCGGCGCTGCACGTCGACGACGGCAGCCGCGAGTTCCACCGGCTCGATGACGTGCGGCTGCGCGGCCTGCTGCACCTGCTGCGCGGGGACGAACGGGTGATCGCCTTCGCGGAACGGGAACTCGGCCCGCTGCTGGCCCACGAGCGGCTGCTGGACGCCCTGCGGTCACTCTGCCGGCACGGCGGCAACAAGTCCGCCGCGGCGGCATCGGCTCACCTGTCGCGTACCGCGTACTACGCCCAGCTGTCGCGCATCGAGCAGTTGCTGGGGGTGTCGCTGGACAGCCCGGAGTCGCTGTTGTCGTTGCACGTCGCGCTTCTGGCGTGGGACACCCGCAGCCGAACGTGACGCTCCGGCCACGGTGCACCGAACGAACCCGCGCAGATCCGGCGCGACACCCGCTACCGATCGCACCAACCACCCCCGAATTTCCCTGCACTTGGGAACTCCGGACCCCGCCAGGCTCCCGAATTTCCCTGAACTTGGGAGGTTTGGGCCATGGTGGGCGGCTCGTCAGGGAGGCGCCACCGAGGCACCGGGACGGGATGTCGCGGGGCTGACGAGGTGATTTCGCTGATGCTGACGGGGTTTCAGCTCAGTGGAAGACACCCCCGCCCGCGGGAGCGTGGCGCCTGGCGGGTGTAGCCTGGGCCCCGCTGGTCGCGCCCCGGCAGCACCTCCCCCCAGTGGCTGCCGGGTGCGCGGCCGGCCTCGCCTACCGCGCTACCGGAAAGAAGAAGCGTCGATGTCGCCGCTTGTGGTGCTGGGCATCGCCGGTGCGGTGGTGCTGCTCGGCGCGATCGTGCAGGGCAGCGCCGGTCTGGGAATGAACCTGCTGGCAGCCCCACTGCTGGCGCTGCTGGATCCCCGCCTGGTGCCGGTACCGTTGCTGGTGGCGTCCCTGGTCCTGTCGGTGCTGGCGATGCGGCGGGGAGTTCGGCCACGTCAACTGGCGCGGCACGGGTTTCAGCATCATCGGGCGCACTCCCGGCACCGCGTTGGGCGCGCTGGCCGTGGCGTTGCTGCCGCGGGACGCGTTCGGCGCCGCGGTGGGCGGTTTCGTCCTGCTGTGCCTGCTGGCGTCGCTGGTGTCGTGGCGACCGCGCCCGACAGCACCGGCGCTGGTGGTCGCCGGATTCGCCGGCGGGGTGCTGGGTACCGCCTCGTCGATCGGCGGTCCCCCGGTCGCCCTGCTGTACCAGCACGAAACCGGTCCGCGGATCCGGGCGACACTGGCCGCCTACCTCACCTTCGGCGGGGTGCTGTCGCTGGTGGCGCTGGCCGCTGGCGGGCAGATCGGGTGGCCCCAGGTACTCGGCAGCGCGGTGCTGGCGCCGTTCATGGCTGCCGGTTTCGCGCTCTCCGGACCGCTGCGCCGGTATCTGGACACCAGGTGGATGCGCCCGTGCGTGCTCGCGCTGTCCGGCGGCGGCGCGGTGCTCCTCATCGCCCGCAGTCTGTTCTGACGACCGTGGGAAAGGCCCCCCGGTGTGGGATCCGCTCGGTGAACGAGTGATCATGTCCCCGCGGCGGCGTTGGGCGGAACGGGACCATGCACACCGACCACACGCCCGGCGCGCGCTCGTCCCGTCAGCGGAGGTGGGGAGAATGTTGCGACCCGGATACCACCGGCGACCGACCGGACCGCAGCGGCACCGAACCGCCCGGCAGGCCGCGCTGCGGGCTGATGAGCGCGGGGCCGCGTCATGACCGGAGCCGTCGTCGTCCGATTCGCCCCCGGCGTGGTCGGCGAGTCCCGCCGCCAGGCCCACCTGGCCCACGCGCCCGAGCACGGCATCCCGGAGTTCTGGTCGACGTTCTGCGGCCTGCGGATCCCCGCCGAGCAGGCCGAGGTGTCCACGCGCCCGGCCGGGATGCCGTGCGTGCGCTGCCTGTCCGGCGGGTTCCCGACGCTGGCCACCCCGGCCCTCACGGACTGATCCGCCGCAGCGAACCGGGCACCCCCGAACGCCTCGGAGGTGCCCGGAAGGGAGGCGGTCAGCGCCAGAAGAGCACCGAACGCACCAGGACTCCCGCCGGGGCCTTCTCACCCGGCTCCAGCACGTAGTAGGAGTCCCAGGAGCAGTCGGCGTCGCGGAAGACCACGGCCGTCGCGTCGGTCCAGTTGTTCACCTGGTAGGCCGCGGGCTCCCACGGCGCCACAAGGTGCTGGCAGACGTCGTCGACCGGGTTGTGCAGCACCTGCCGCGTGAACACGCCGTCCTGGTTGAGGGAGTAGGTGAAGCTGCCGATCGCGGCACCCGCGGAACCGGGCAGCGACAGCAGCATTCCGAGGGCACCGAGTGCCGCGGGGATGAGGGCGCGCATGCGCATCGGAGTCGTCCTTTCGTCGGGGAAAACGAACAACTGCATCCGCAATGGTCGTGCCCCGCCGACGCCACGCCAGCGCACTCACCCCGCGGTGGGGTGGTTGCACCCGATCCGCTGGCGGCCGGTCAGGCCGCCACGGCCAGCGACAGCGCGAAGTCACCGGCGTCGTCGAGCCACCAGCGGTGCAGCCGGAAACCGGCTGCGGCGAGCTCGTCGTGGACCCGGTCGCGGCGGAACTTCGCGGAGATCTCGGTCCGGATCTCCTCCCCGGCGGTGAAGTCCACGTCCAGCGCCAGTTCCGCCAGCCGCACCCGCAGCGGCCGCCGCGCCCGCAGCCGCATCTCGATCCACTCCTGCTCGGCGTTCCACAGCGCCACGTGGTCGAACTCCCCGGGAGCGAAATCCGCACCGAGTTCGCGGTTGAGCACGTGCAGCACGTTGCGGTTGAACTCGGCGGTCACGCCCTGCGCGTCGTCGTAGGCGGCGACGAGCCGCCGCGGGTCCTTCACCAGGTCGGTACCCAGCAGCAGCCACTCCCCCGGGCGCAGCGCCGCGCGCACCGAGTCGAAGAACCCCGCCCGCTCGGTGGGTAGCAGGTTGCCGATGGTGCCGCCGAGGAACGCGACCAGCCGCGCGGTGTTCGATTGCAGCGCGCCGAGTCCGCTGGTGAAGTCGTCGACGACGCCGCGCACCCGCAGTTCCGGATAGTCCAGCGCGATGGAGTCCACCGCCGCGCGCAACGCGGAGGCGGAGACGTCCAGCGGCACGAACAGCTCCAGCGTCTGCTGCTTGCGCAGCGCGTCGAGCAGCAGCCGAGTCTTCTCCGAGGAACCCGAGCCGAGTTCAACGAGCGTGGCGGCGCCGGTGATCTCGGCGATCTCCAGCGCGCGCCGCTGCAGGATCTGCTGCTCCGCGCGGGTTTGGTAGTACTCCGGCAGCTCGGTGATGCGCTCGAACAGGTTGCTGCCCGCAGCGTCGTAAAACCACTTGGGGGACAACCACTTGGGCTGGTCCGTCAGCCCGGCGCGGGCCTCGCCGCGCAGCTCACGGGCCGCATCGGCGTCGGTGAAGCGCACGATCAGCTCGGGTTCGCTCACGGCTGCCACACCTCCGCCAGCGCGGTGACGTCCACCCGGCCGGTGTCGGCCACCATTAGGGACCGGTCCGGAATCTCGACCCAGCCGTCGGCGGGCCCGAACGGTTCCGAGGCCACCACCACCGACTCGTCGGTGCGCCGCACCCACAGGGCGTGCGTCCAGGTGGTGGCGACCAGCCGCGCGCCGTCGGTGAGCAGCAGGTTCATCCGTGATCCGGGTGCTGCCGCCACGACCTCCCCCAGTAGTTCGGCAACGGCGCGCTCGGCGGCCACGCCCTCACCCAGCCGCTGGCGCAGCAGCGCCCACAGCACCGCCGAGTCGGTGGGCGCCTCCAGGGTCAGCAGATCGACCACCTCCAGCCGCGCGGCCGCTTTCGCCAGCGACTCGGGCCAGCCGGTGACACGCCCGTTGTGGCTGAACAACCAGGTGCCGTCGGAGAACGGGGCGCACGCGCCGGCACCCACCGGCATGCCCGCGGTCGCCGACCGCACCGCGGCCACCACCGCCGGGCTCACCACCTCGGCGGCCACGTCGCGGAACGAGCCGTCCGTCCACATCGGAACCGCCGCGCGGTACCGGGCGGGCCCGGAGCCGTCCGGCCGGTACCAGCCGACACCGAAACCGTCAGCGTTGAGCGTGCCCGCCCCGCGCATGTCGCGGGGCGCGAAGGACTGTTCCAGCAGCGAATGTTCCGGTTCCAGCACCAGTTCGGCGAGCGTCGTCACCGGTCCCAGATATCCCAGGTGGCGGCACATGGGTCAGTCGCCCTCCTCGTCCCGCGCGGTCCGCGCGCAGCGGAACCCGGCAAAGATCTGCCTGCGGATCGGGAAGTCCCAGTTGCGGAACGTGCCGCGGCAGGCGGCCCGGTCGGTGCCGAACGAGCCGCCGCGCAGCACCTTGTAGTCGGGACCGAAGAACACCTCGGAGTACTCTCGGTACGGAAACGCCGAGAACCCCGGGTACGGCCGGAAGTCCGAGGCGGTCCACTCCCACACGTCACCGATGAGCTGCCGCGCGCCGCACGGCGCGGCCCCAGCCGGGTAGCTCCCCGCGGGCGCCGGCTGCAGGTGCCGCTGGCCGAGGTTGGCGTGCTCGGGGGTCGGGTCGGCGTCGCCCCAGGGGTAGCGACGGGAGCGCCCATTGCCCGGGTCGAACCGCGCGGCCTTCTCCCACTCCTGCTCGGTGGGCAACCGCCTGCCGGCCCACGCCGCGTAGGCTTCGGCCTCGTAGAAGCTGACGTGGACCACGGGTTCGTGCGGCGGCACCGGTTCGACGTGGCCGAAGCGGCGGCGCAGCCAGCGGTCCCCGTCGCGCCGCCAGAACAGCGGGGCGCGCAGGTCGGCGCGCTGCCGGTGCGCCCAGCCCACCTCACTCCACCACCGCGGGTCGTCGTAGCCCCCGGCGTCAATGAACGCCAGAAACTGGCCGTTGGTGACCGGGGTGGTGTCGATGAAGAACCCGGGCACGTGCACCTCGTGCGCGGGGCGCTCGTTGTCCAGCGCCCACGGCTCGGTGGAGGTGCCCATCACGAACGGCCCGCCGGGCACGTGAACCTCCGGCGGCAGCACCTCCGACGGCGGCGGGGGCGGTGACTCGGCGGTCAGCGCGGGCGGTCCCTTGCGCAGCTGGTGGGTGGCCAGCATCGTCTCGTCGTGCTGCTGCTCGTGCTGCACGATCATGCCGAAGGCGAACGCCTGCGCCACCAGCCGACGGCCTTCCAGCGGAACCCGGTCGAGTAGGTCGAAGACCTTGTCCCGCACCGTGTCGACGTAGTCGCGGGCCTCGGCCGGTCCCAGCAGCGGCAGCTGCGGCCGGTCGGCGCGCGGGTGCTGGAAGGCGTCGTAGAGGTCGTCGATGTCCGGGCGGATCGCCGGCGCGCCGCCGACATCGCGGACCAGCCACAGCTCCTCCTGGCTACCGATGTGCGCCAGGTCCCACACCAGCGGCGACATCAGCGGCGAGTGCTGCCGGATGAGGTCGTCGTCGTCCACCGCGTCGGTCAGCTGGGTACTGCGGCGCCGGGTGCGGGCCAGTTCGGCGGCCACGTGGGCCCGCAGGTCCTCGATTCCCAGGTTCGCCAGCTGCTGCGTGCTCTCCATCGCTCCCCTTTCGCCTGGTTCACCGGTCGCCGACCGCGGCGAGCCGCCGGGCGACGTGGTCGGCCAGCCGACCGGGCAGCTCCGCGGGGCTGTCGGGTTGCTCCAGTCGGCGGCACGCCAGCTCGAACACGTCGCGGGCGCAGCGCGCCAGCGCCCGGTCGAGCAGCCCGTGCCGCGCCGCCTGCACCCAGCGCCCCCGCGCGGGTACGGTCAGCTCCAGCACCTCGTCCACAGTGGATTCATCGCGGAACAGCGCGATCAGCGCCCCGGCGGGCAGCATCCAGTCCGTGCCCGGCTGCGCGTCCAGGTAGCGCACCTCCAGGTAGCCGCGCGGCCGCACCGGCGGGAACACCGTGCTCAGGTGGTAGTCGAGATCGTCACGGGTGGGCGGGTTGGGCAACGCGCCGTGGATCCACTCGGCGAAGCTGATGCCCGTGGGAGCCGTCCAGTCGCCGTTGTCCCGGCGCAGGCACACCAGCGAGGTGTCCAGCACCCGCCTGGCCCAGCTCCGGGGCGGGTCCTCGGTGACCGGGCCCGGCCGGGTGCGCGGCGGGTCCGTGCGCAGCAGCGCGCGGGTGCGGGTGGACACCCAGCCGGTGCACTCGCCGAACAGCATCGGCGAATTCGCGAACGTCGCCAGCATCACCGGCCCCAGCGCGTGCAGCGCGTTCCACCGCGCGGCCACGCGGTGCGCCTCGCCCGCGTCGAGACACACCTGCACGCCGGCGGTGCTGCACATCATCAGCCGGCCGTCCAGGCCGATGCGGTCGAACGCGGTCTCCATCGCGGCGTAGCGGGGGACCTGCAGGATGCGCCGGGGGAACCGCAGTGGGTCGGTGCCCTGGTCGCCGAGCACCAGACCGGCGGTGCGCAGGCGGCGCGCGACGTACGCGGCGTCGGCTTCGACGACGCTGAACAGCGACCGCATGGAGGGGGTGGGGAGGCTGGAGACCTCGACCTGGCCGCCGGGTTCGACGGTGAGCACCGAGCCGTTGGGCAACCGGCGGTGCGGGCTGTCCGGGACCAGGGAGCGGGGGGCGTGCGGGCCGAGGGCGGCGATCAGCGCCGCGGCGTCGAGCGGTCGGCCTGGATCGTCGGCGTGGTGCACGGTCCATTCCAGCTCGACGCCGGCGAGTTCCGGAGGGCCGTGCTTGAAGCACACCGACGCGACGTATGCCTCGGCCTCCGCTCGGGTGCGCACCCGGGAGGTCGGGAAGTCCGCTGCAGCAGGATCGGTTGACACGGGCAACGTTTGATCACCGCCTGTGATTGACCGATTACCGACGCTACCGCGCGGCCGGGGCACCCGCACCCCTTGTTCTTGCCCCGAATCCCTGCTAAGGAAGGTGCGTTCCGCCTGGCGGGGCCGGGGGCGGCAGCTCAGACACCGGCTCGCTGCGGCGTGCGCCGGCTGGCCACCGCGGAGTCCTGATCGGACCGACGGTGTGATCACCGCCACCCGGACGGGGGGACCGGGCTGCAAAACGTACGTACGGATTGCGATGCCGCCGTCTCACCTGGGACGATGGGGACATGCCCCGGGTCAGCCAGGATCACCTCGACGCCCGGCGCCGCCAGATCCTCGACGGCGCCCGGTCGTGCTTCGCGCGCTTCGGCTACGAAGGCGCCACCGTGCGCCGCCTGGAGGAGGCGACCGGACTGTCCCGCGGTGCGATCTTCCACCACTTCAAGGACAAGGAGTCGCTGTTCCTGGCGCTGGCCGAGGACGACGCGACCCGGATGGCCGACGTGGTGGCCGAGCAGGGCCTGGTGCAGGTGATGCGCGACCTGCTCGCCGAACCGGGCGACGGCGGCGGTCTCGCCCCCGGCGCGGACTGGCTCGGCACCCGACTGGAGGTGTCCCGGCGGCTGCGCACCGACTGCGACTTCCGGGAGCGCTGGGCGCAGCGCTCGGAGCAGCTGACCGCCGCCACCCGGGCCCGCCTGCAGTGGCAGCGCGAGTCGGGGAACCTACGCGACGACGTCGACGTGGACGTGCTGACCGCCTACCTGGAACTGGTGCTGGAGGGCCTGGTCTCGCACCTGGCAATGGGGCTGCCCGCCAAGCACCTCGGGGAAGTGCTCGACGTCGTCGAGGAGAGCGTCCGCCGCCACCGCGGCTGCTGACCGGCGGCGCGGCCAGGTCAGCGAGCAGGCCACCTGATCCCAATTGGACCGCGACAGCGCGCCGTCCGGTGGTTACCGTCAGCGCGGACTTTGCGCCTGGACGTGGAGTGGAGTAGTGGACCCGAAGCTCGCCAAGGACCTCGACACCCTGCCGGACCTGCTCGACGGCGTGCAGCGCTACGCCGCGCAGGTACTTTCGGACATCGCCGACCGGCCGGTCGCCACACCGCCGCACGAGCGCGACCCGATGCCGCTGCCCGCGGACGGGATCGGCGGCGCGGCAGCGCTGGAGCTGTTCTGTGACCGCTGGGCGCCGGGGTTCTCGGGCAGCGCCGGGCCGCGCTACCTCGGGTTCGTCACCGGCGGCAGCACCCCCGCCTCGATCGCGGGCGACTGGCTGACCAGCGCCTTCGACCAGAACGCGGTGAGCCGCGCCGACTCGGCCGCGGTCGACCTGGAACGCGAGGTGATGGACTGGCTGCGGGAGCTGTTCGGACTGACCCCGGAGCACCGCGGCGTGTTCGTCAGCGGCGCGACGATGTCGAACCTGGTCGGCCTGGCCATCGCCCGCGAGTGGGTCGGGGAGCAGCTCGGGGTGTCGGTCGCGCAGGACGGCGTCGCCGCCCTCGGGGAGCTACCCGTGCTGTCCGGGAGCCCGCACTCGAGCATCCACAAGGCGCTGTCGGTGCTCGGGCTGGGTCGCGGCAGCATCCGGTTCGTGCCGACCGTGGCGGACCGGGAGGCCGTGGACGTCGACCGGCTCGCGGCGGAGCTGGCCGCGCTGGACGGTCGGCCCGCGATCGTGGTGGCCAACGCCGGAACGGTCAACACCGTGGACTTCGATGACCTGCGGGCCATCGCCGCGCTGCGGAGCCGGTACCCGTTCTGGCTGCACGTCGACGCCGCCTTCGGCGGGTTCGCCGCGCTGTCGCCGGAGCACGCCCACCTCGTCGCGGGTCTGGCGGAGGCCGACTCGGTGTGCGTGGACCTGCACAAGTGGTTGAACGTGCCCTACGACAGCGCCGTGCAGTTCACCCGCCGCCGCGACCTGCAGGTCCGCGTCTTCCAGAACGCCGCGGCCTACCTCGGCATGCCGACCGCGGACCCGGATCCGGTGCACCTGGCGCCGGAGAGCTCCCGGCGGCTGCGCGCGCTGCCCGCCTGGTTCACCCTCGCCGCCTACGGGTGGCGCGGCCACCGCGAGATCGTTGAGCGCGACGTCGCACTGGCGCGCGAACTCGGCGACCGCATCAGCGCGATGCCGCACCTGCGGCTGCTGGCCCCGGTTCGGCTCAACGTCGTCTGCTTCACGCTGCGCGACAACCCTTCGCACGAACGAGTGGATGCGGTGGTGCGCTCGGTCGCGGAATCCGGCGCGGGTTTCCTCACCCCGACCGTCTACAAGGGAACGCCCGCGCTGCGCGCGGCATTCAGCAACTGGCGGACCACCAGCGCGGACGTCGCCCGCATCGCGGAGGTCCTGCGCGCCGCCGCCGACTGAGACCCACTTCCCTGCCGTGACGCGGTGAAGGGCATCGTCGACCACGTGGTCAACGATGCCCTTCAGCCGTACGTCGATCAGGGTCAGAGCACGCCGTGCATGTAGCGCTTGATGCTCTTGGCCGCGACCAGCAGCAGCACCGCGCAGCCGATGGTGGCGGCGCCGACGATGCCGAAGTACACCTGCTGGTTCTCCACCGAGTACAGCTTCACCACCTGCGCGCCCAGGCCCTGCCCCATCGCCGGGGCGAGGAAGTACAGGCCCATGGTCTGCGAGGCGAACACCTTCGGCGCGAGCTTGGTGCTCGCCGACAGGCCAACCGGCGAGAGCATCAGCTCACCCACGGTCATGATCACGAACACCAGCGCCAGCATCACCGGCAGGTGCTGGTCCGGGCCGACGACGAACTTCGACAGCACCACCCACAGGAACGACAGGCCGACGAAGAACAGGCCGCCGACGAACTTCTGCGGGGTGGACGGCTGCCGCTCGCCCAGCTTCATCCACAGCCACGCCATCACCGGCGCCAGCACGATGATCGACAGCGGGTTGATCGACTGGAACCACGAAGCCGGGACCTCGAAGCCGAACACGTCCAGGTCGGTGTCCGCCTCGGCGAGGTTGGCCAGGGTGTTGGGCTGCTGCTCGAACAGCAGGAAGAACAGCGCGGTGGACAAGAACAGCGGGATGTAGGCGATCAGCCGGTCCCGCTCGATTCTGGTGATCTGCCGGCTGGACAGCATGACGACGAAGTAGACCACCGGCAGCACACCGGAGATGATGCTGATCAGGTTGACCAGGCCCGCCAGCCCCATCAGGCCGGAGACCGACAGCCCGACCAGGACGACCACGAACAGCAGCGCGAGCCCGGCGGCGCGGCCCAGCACCCGGCCCTTGTGCCCGGCGGGCAGCGGATTGACCGGCTTGAGCCCGGCCCCGCCGAGGTTGCCGCGGCCGAGCACGTACTGCACCAGCCCGGCGGCCATGCCGACCGCGGCCGCGCCGAAGCCGACGTGCCAGCTGACCTTCTCGCCGAGCGTGCCCACCACGAACGGCGCGACGAACGCCCCGAGGTTGATGCCCATGTAGTAGATCGAGAACCCGGCGTCGCGGCGCGTGTCGTGCTCGCCGTAGAGGCCGCCGACCAGCCCGGAGATGTTCGGTTTGAGCAGCCCGGTGCCGATCACCAGCAGCACCAGGCCCAGCACCACGGTGGTGACACCGCCCGGCAGGGCCAGGCTGATGTGGCCGAGCATGATGATGACGCCGCCGTAGAACACGGCACGCTGCGCGCCCACGACCCGGTCGGCCAGCCAGCCGCCGAGGATGCCGGTCATGTAGACCGAGGCACCGTAGACGCCCACCACCGACAGCGCGGTCGACTCGGGGATGCCCAAGCCGCCCTCGGCGACCGCGAAGTACAGGTAGTACCCCAGGATCGCGCGCATGCCGTAGTAGGAGAAGCGCTCCCACATTTCGGTGAAGAACAGCGTCAACAAGCCGCGCGGGTGCCCGAAGAAGCCCTTCTGCGGCGCGTCCGCAACCGTGGGTGTGCTCACGATCACGTCCTCTCGTCGTGTGTTGACCGGGCGGCGGTGGCCGCTGGTCGAGACCAAACCTGCGGCAGGTTACGTCGCGGCGCAGTGGTGTGGACCACCGGGGCGTAAAACCGCCGGACGGACCGCGACCACCGTCCACAGCGGTCACACTGTGACCAGCGGCACCAGCAGCCCCGTGCGGCGACAGGTGGCCGCAATCACACCAGATGGACACCAGGAGGAATGATGCGACTACTGGACGCGCACCGCAGTGCCACGTCGGAGTTTGACGCCCGCGTCCGGCGCATCTCCGCCGGCCAGTGGGACGCCCCGACGCCGTGCGGCCAGTGGTCGGTCCGGGACCTGCTCAACCACCTGGTGTCCGAGCAGCTGTGGGCGCCGTGGCTGCTCGACGGCGCCACCCTGGACGAGGTGGGCGACCGGTTCGATGGCGACGTGCTCGGCGACGACCCGGTCGGCGCCTGGTCGCGTGCCGCGGCGGCGGCCCGCGAGGCGTGGGAACGGCCCGGTGCGACCGAGGGCGAGGTGCACGTCACGGGCGGGGTGATCCCGGCCGTGGACTACGGCTGGCAGATGACACTGGACCTGGCGGTGCACGCCTGGGACCTGGCCCGCGGCATCGGGGCCGACGACCGCCTGGAACCGCGGCTGGTGTCGGCCGTGCACACGGTGTTCGCGCCGCAGGTGCCCGCCTGGCAGGATCTGGGCCTCTTCGCGCCACCGGTGCCGGTGCCCGACGACGCCGACGAGCAGACCAGGTTGTTGGCGCTGCTCGGCCGCCGGTCGTGATGATGTTGTCCCTGGCGCACCGCTGGGTTGCGGATATACTGGGCGCCGTATTTCTCCGTTTTTCACTCGAGGAGTGACAACTTCAGTGCCTGCGGCACAGTCTCCTGAAGGCAGTACCGAGCCGGGACATAGTCCCGGCTTTCCGCGACTGGTGGCCGGTCGCCCGCAGCGGGGTGGCCGGTGATGGAAGTACTGCTGGCGGTTCTCGGTCTGCTCTTCGTCGGAGTTCTCACACTGGGCACCGGTCTCGCGGTCGCCGCGGAGTTCTCCCTGACCTCCCTGGAGCGCAGCACGGTCGACGCCCACCTGCGGCAGGTGGGCGACCGGCGCGCCAACGCGGTTTCCCGGGCTCACCGGACGCTGTCGTTCCAGCTCTCCGGCGCCCAGGTCGCGATCACGCTGACCACGCTGGTGACCGGTTACGTCGCCGAGCCGCTGATCGGCGATCTGATCCAGCCGGTGCTCACCGCGCTGGGCCTGCCGGACGCGGCGGCCGGGGCGGTGTCGTTGACCCTGGCGATCCTGCTGGCGACCACGTTGTCGATGGTGTTCGGCGAGATGGTGCCGAAGAACCTGGCGATCGCGCGGCCGCTGCCGACCGCGCGCGCCGTCTCCGGCTACCACGCCGGGTTCTCGCGGGTCTTTCGCTGGTTGATCGACGCGCTGAACAACAGTGCGAACTGGGTGGTGCGGCGCTTCGGCGTCGAACCCCAGGAGGAGCTGCGGTCGGCGCGCTCTCCCGACGAGCTGGGGTCGATCGTGCGCTCCAGCGCGGCGCACGGGACGTTGGACGAGTCCACCGCGCAGCTGATGGACCGCTCGCTGCGGTTCGGCGACCGCACCGCCGACGAGCTGATGACCCCGCGGGTGCGGGTCGAGTCGCTGGCCGCCGACGCCGACGTGCTGGACCTGCTGGAGATCGCCCGGCGGACCGGGTTCTCCCGGTTCCCGGTGCACAGCGGTGACCTGGACGACGTGCACGGCGTCGTGCACGTCAAGCAGGCGTTCGGCGTGCCCGCCGGGCAGCGCGAGAGCACCCGGGTCGGCTCGCTGGCCCGCCCGGCGCCGACGGTGCCGGGGACCCTGGACGCCGACGCGCTGCTGGACAAGCTGCGCGGCTCGGGCCTGCAGCTGGCGCTGGTGGTGGACGAGTACGGCGGCACGGCCGGCATCGTGACCCTGGAGGACGTGGTCGAGGAGATCATCGGCGACGTCCGCGACGAGCACGACCGCCGGGAGATCGCCGCGGTGCGCCGACTGGGCGACGGCACCTGGATCATCTCCGGGCTACTGCGCCCGGACGAGGTGGTCGAGGCCACCGGGTTCGAGATGCCCGACGGGGACTACGAGACCGTCGCCGGCTTCGTGCTCGCCGAGCTGGGCCGCATCCCGGACGTCGGCGAGCGGCTGGCGCTGGCCGACTGGTCGCTGACGGTCACCCAGATGGAACGGCACCGCATCGCCGAACTGCGGCTGACCCACCAGCCCGCGCATGCGGTGGCGGAGCCGGAGGTGGCGTGATGAGCGACGGCCTCGCGATCCTGCTCGGTGCCGTTCTGCTGCTGCTCAACGCGTTCTTCGTGGGCGCGGAGTTCTCGCTGCTGTCCTCCCGCCGGGACCGGCTGGAGGCGCTGCTGGCCCAGGGCACCTCCCGGGCGCGGGTGGTGATCAGGGCCAGCCAGGAGGGCTCGTTGATGCTCACCAGCGCCCAGCTGGGCATCACGCTGTGCTCGCTGGGGCTGGGCCGCCTGGGCGAGCCCGCGGTGGCGCACCAGCTGGAGGTGCCCTTCACCGCGCTGGGCATCCCCGAGCCGGTGCTGCACGCGGTGGCGTTCACCATCGCGCTGGCACTGGTGGTGGTGCTGCACGTGCTGATCGGCGAGATGGTGCCGAAGAACCTGGCGATCGCCGAACCGGAGCGGTTGGCGCTGTGGCTGGTGCCGCCGCTGGTCGGGTTCGTCAAGCTGGCCCGGCCGCTGATCGCGCTGTTCAACATGCTGGCCAACGCGGTGCTGCGACTGCTGCGGGTGGAGCCCAAGGACGAGTTGGAGACCGCCTACACCTCGGCCGAGCTGGCCGAACTGCTGGTGGAGTCCCGCCGCGAGGGCCTGCTGGAGCACTCCGCGCACCGCAGGCTGGCACAGACGCTGTCGTCGGCGGAGCACACCGTCGGCGACGTGCTGGTCCCGCTGGCGGACCTGACCACGCTGCCCGCGCGCCCCACCCTGGGTGACGTGGAGCGCGCGGTCGCCGAGACCGGCTTCTCCCGCTTCCCGGTGCGGGGCTGCGACGGTGCGCTGCTGGGCTACCTGCACATCAAGGACGTGCTGGACCAGGCCGGGCATGACCCGTCCACGCCGATCGCGCCCGCCCGGATCCGGCGGTTGCCGGAGGTGGCGGTGCACGCCCGGCTCGACGAGGCCGTGACCTCGCTGCGCCGCGCGGGCAGCCACCTGGCCACCGCCGTCGACACCACCGGCAATCCGGTGGGCGTGGTGGCGCTGGAGGACCTCGTCGAGGAGTACGTCGGGACCGTCCGCGACGGCACACACGTGCGCTGAGGCCAGAGCGACCGGGCGGGACACATACGGCCGGGAGCCACGTCGGCAGGACATGTCCGTCATCAAGACCCCGCTTCGCACGCAGGAGTTCCGGGGGAACGTCAGGCCGCACGGCGCCTGGATCACCAGCGAGGAGTTTGACGCCGCGCCACGGTCGGAACCCGTACGTAGTACGAGAGGAGTTCCGATGTCCGCGATGCCCGATCTCGGCCCCGCCGCCCAGTGCCTGGCGGGCCTGCTGTCCAACACCACCGACGCGCAGCTGAGCGCGCCCACCCCGTGCCGCGAGTATTCGGTGGGCGATTTGATCGACCATCTCAACGGGCTGTCCCTGGCCTTCACCGCGGCGGCGGGCAAGGACCGCGCCGCGACCGCCGGCGGGCCCTCCGGGGACGCCGACCGGCTGCCGGGTGACTGGCGAACCCGGATCCCGCGGCAGCTGACCGAGCTCGCCGAGGCGTGGCGTGACCCGGCCGCGTGGGAGGGCATGACGCAGGCCGGGGGCTTCGAGCTGCCCGGCGCGGTCGCGGGCCGGGTCGCGATGAACGAACTGGTCGTCCACGGCTGGGACCTGGCCCGCGCCACCGGGCAGCCGTACAGCTGCGACGCGGCGTCGATGACGACCGCCCTGGAGTTCGCCGCCGAGGTCGCCGCCGAACCCGCCCCCGCCGGGATGTTCGACCCGCCGGTCAAGGTGTCCGCGGACGCCGAGCCGCTGGACCGGCTGATCGGCCTGACCGGCCGCGACCCGGCCTGGCGGGGCTGACGCCGTCACCGGCTGCCCACCCGGCCCCCGGGGGTCAGGAAATCCGGAAGCCGAAGGGGAGTTCGAGGCGATGCGCGGCGAGGAGCTCGGCATCGGCGAGGAGTTGTTCGGTCGGGCCGTCGGCGACCACCCGGCCGTTGTCGATCACCACGCTGCGTGGGCACAGCTGCAGCGCATACGGCAGGTCGTGGGTGACCATGAGCATCGTGCCGCCGAGCCCCAGTAGGACCTCGGCGAGTTCCCGCCGCGCCACCGGCTCCAGGTTCGACGACGGCTCGTCGAGCACCAGAATTTCCGGTTGGCAGGCGAGCACGGTGGCCAGGGCGACGCGCCTGCGCTGGCCGCCGGACAGGTGCAGCGGCGAGCGGTGCGCGTGCGTGGCCATGCCCACCGCCTCCAGCGCGGCCTGCACCCGCTGCTCCAGTTCGGCGCCGCGCACCCCGAAGTTGGCCGGCCCGAACGCCACGTCCTCACGCACCGTGGGCATGAACAGCTGGTCGTCGGGGTCCTGGAAGACCAGCCCGACGCGGCGGCGGATCTCTTTGAGGTTCTCCTCCCGCACCGGCAGCCCGCCGACGCTGATCTCACCCGCCTCGGCGCGCAGCACCCCGTTGAGGTGCAACGTCATCGTGGTCTTGCCCGCCCCGTTGGGGCCAAGCACCGCGACCCGCTCGCCGCGCTCCACCTTCAGGTCGATCCCGTCGAGTGCGCGGTGCCCGTCGGGGTAGCGGAAGACCAGCCCGCGCACCTCCAGGGCGGGGACGGTATCGGGTGCGGTGGTGCGGTCCGGCAACGATTCGCTCAGACGGTCCACAGGGTCACTCCCAGGACGACGACGGCGACGCACGGCGGCACCATGCCCAGCCACCACTGCGCCGAGGACGAACGGGGCGAGCTGCCCAGTTCGGGCATGGTGCCGCTCCAGCCCCGCGACACCATCGCCAGGTGCACCCGCTCGCCGCGTTCGTAGGAGCGGATGAACAGGCTGCCGATGCCCCGCGCGGTGGCGCCGACCTGCCACAGGAACCGCGGGTCGTGGCCGCGCGAGATGCGGGCCACGCGCATCCTCGCGGCCTCGGCCACGATCACCTCCGCGTAGCGCAGCATCAGGGTGATGATGGTGATCAGCAGCCGGGGCGCCCGCAGGCGCTGCAACCCGACCACGAGCTCGCCCGGCTCGGTGGTGGCCGCCAGCACCAGCGACGTCGCCAGACCGAGCGTGCCCTTGGCCAGGATGTTCCAGCCCGCCAGCAGGCCCTCCACCGACAGCGCCAGGCCCGCGACGTCGGTCGTCGGGCCGCCGGCGGTGAACGGCAGCAGGAACGCGAGCACCACGAACGGCACCTCGATGAGCAGGCGGCTGGCCAGCCAGCGGACCGGGATGCCGGCTGCGGCCACCAGCGCCAGCAGCAGCGCTGCGTGGCCGCCGAACGCCCAGAACGCCTCGCGCGGCGTGGCGACCACGCACAGCACGGTCAGGAACGCGGCGACGATCTTGACCTCGGGCGGCAGCCGGTGCAGCGCCGAATTGCCGGGCAGGTGCAACGCGCTCGCATGTCCGGCACCCATCGCTCAGACGCCCCCGTTGCGGCGCCGCAGCCCCCAGAACAGGCTGCCGGCGGCCGCGAGCGTGACCACCGCGCCGATCACTCCGGCCACCCCCGTCCAACGGTCGTCGCCGCCGACGGTGTAGTCCGCGAGCGGCCCACCGGCGAACGGGTGGTCGGCGGCGTTCTGCGCGATGCAGCGGCCCTCCAGTCGCTCGCCCTCCTCGGTCTGCACCACCGTGCAGCCCTGCTGGGTCACCGCGTCCAACCCGTCCGGGTCGGAGTCGGCGAAGTAGGCCACGACACCTGCGACGACCAGCACGACCGCCGCGAACAGCAGCAGGAAACGCCGTCGTGGAACGCTCATCGGACGATCTCCTCGGTCGGGCGCACACAGGTGCGCAGCAGGTGGACCAAATCGGGCCTGGCGGCGGCGACCGCTCCCACGGTGGCGGCGGTGATAACGCCCTCGCCGATCCCGATCAGGCAGTGCACGCCGATCACCGCGATCGCGGCGGTACCGGTGCCGTACCCGGCCGCCCCGCCGAGCGCGTACTCCACGACGAAGCCGCCGGAGGCGGCGACGGTGTTCGCCCAGGCGGCCGCGAAGGCGGTCACCAGCAACCCGGCGCGGCTGCGCACCGCGAAGCGGCGCAGCGCGAGGGCGACGAGGTAGCCGACCGCGGTGCCGATCAGCGCCATGTTGGTGATGTTCGCGCCGAGCATGGTCAGGCCGCCGTCGGCGAACAGCAGCGCCTGCACCACCAGCACGATCGCCACGCACAGCGCGCCGACCCACGGTCCGGCCAGGATCGCGGCCAGCGCGCCGCCGAGCAGGTGTCCGCTCACCCCCGGCAGCACCGGGAAGTTGATCATCTGGGCGGCGAAGACGAACGCGGCGACCAATCCCGCCATCGGCGCGGTGCGGTCGTCGAGGTCGGCGCGCGCCCTGGCCAGCGCAATCGCCAGCCCGGCCACGGTGACGGCTGCGAACAGCAGCGCGGTGGGCGCGTTCAACAGCCCGTCGCTCATATGCATGGCGAGCGTGGTGGAGGGCATCGCGAGCTCCTCGGTAGCCGGAAATACAGCGCAACGAGACTAATTGCCGCAGGTGCGTTGTCGCCACTACCTGGCAGGAGAGGTTTGGTACTGCACAAACAGGACAAACAAGGACGAACCAGCCACGCATACCCGGCCCCCGCAGTTCGCCTTCCCCCGCACGGCCCCGAAAAAGCCGCCGACCCGGGCGCGGGTGCACCCGGGTCGGCGGTCGAGTCGTGGGGTCAGTCGCGGACGGCCAGCGCGAGCTCGCCGTTGGCGTCCCGCTCCGCGTCGAGCGTCTTGTCGCCGAGCAGGACCGCGACCTGCGATTCGAGGAACACCCGCACCCCGGATTCCTCGATCACCTCGTCGCCCTCCTGTGGCTGGGCGGCGATCGCCGCCTGCAGGCCGTCCCCGGCCGGCGCGATGCGCAGGCCGGATCCTTCCGGAGAGTCGCCACCGACCAGGACAAGTTTGATGACCTCGGCTGCGCTCTCGCTGATGGTGAGCATTGCTCCACTTCCTCTCGGAGCCTGGGCAGTGAAGTGGCCACCGTTTCATCCACCCCCGCCGGTGCGCAAACGGAAGCCGCCCGGGCGTGTCGCACCGGCCCCGCCCACCACAGCGCCCCCGGCCGTGCTCCGGTTCCACCACCGGGTGACGAGGGTGCGCATCCTCGAGGACACCCGGGTGGATCAGGCCCACCCGGGTGGCGTCCTCACGCCTGGTAGGCGTCCAGGGGCGGGCAGGAGCAGACCAGGTTGCGGTCGCCACGCGCGCCGTCGATCCGGCGCACCGGCGGCCACACCTTCGCCACCCCGGTGCCCAGCGGGTAGGCCGCCTCCTCGCGCGAGTAGGCGTGGTCCCACTGCCCGGCCAGCGAGGCCGCCGTGTGCGGGGCGTGCACCAGCGGGTTGTCGTCGGCGGGCCACTGCCCGGCCACGACCTTGTCGATCTCCGCGCGGATGGCGATCATCGCCTCGCAGAAGCGGTCCAGCTCCGCCAGGTCCTCGCTCTCGGTGGGCTCCACCATCAGCGTCCCGGCCACCGGGAACGACATGGTCGGTGCGTGGATGCCGTAGTCGGCCAGCCGCTTGGCCACGTCGTCGACCGAGATACCGCTGGTCTTGCTGATCGGCCGCAGGTCCAGGATGCACTCGTGCGCCACGAAACCGCCCTTGCCCGTGTAGAGCACCGGGAAGTAGTGGTTCAGACGGCGGGCCACGTAGTTGGCGGCGGCCACCGCGGTCAGCGTCGCGCGACGCAGCCCGTCAGCGCCCATCATCCGCACGTACGCCCACGAGATCGGCAGGATCGAGGCGCTGCCCCACGGCGCCGCGCTGATCGGGCCCACCCCGGTCTCCGGACCGGCCGTCGGCTGCATCGGGTGGTTGGGCAGGAACGGCGCCAGGTGCGCGCGCACCCCGATCGGGCCCACGCCCGGGCCGCCACCGCCGTGCGGAATGCAGAACGTCTTGTGCAGGTTCAGGTGCGAAACATCGGCCCCGAACCGGCCCATCCGGGCCAGGCCGATCAGCGCGTTGAGGTTCGCGCCGTCCACGTACACCTGCCCGCCCGCGTCATGCACCAGCGCGCACACCTCGCGGACGGTGTCCTCGTAGACGCCGTGCGTGGACGGGTAGGTGATCATGATCGCGGCCAGGTCGGCGGCGTGCTCGACGACCAGTTCCCGCAGGTGCGCCAGCTCGATGTTGCCCGCGTTGTCGCAGCGCACCACGACCACCCGCATCCCGGCCATCACCGCGCTGGCGGCGTTGGTACCGTGCGCGCTGGCCGGGATCAGGCACACGTTGCGGTCCGCCTCGCCCCGGCTGCGGTGGTAGGCGCGGATGGCCAGCAGGCCGGCGAACTCACCCTGGCTGCCCGCGTTGGGCTGCAGGCTCACCGCGTCGTAGCCGGTGACCTCGGCCAGCCACCGCTCCAGGTCATGCACGATGCTCAGCAGCCCTTCGGCGTCCTGCGCGGGTGCGAACGGGTGCAGCGAGGTGAACTCCGGCCAGGTGATGGGCTCCATCTCGGCCGTGGCGTTGAGCTTCATCGTGCAGGAACCCAGCGGGATCATGCTGCGGTCCAGCGCGATGTCCTTGTCCGCGAGCCGCCGCAGGTAGCGCAGCAGCGACGTCTCCGAGCGGTGCGTGTGGAACACCGGGTGCGTCAGGTACTCGGAGGTGCGCAGCAGCCCCGCGGGCAGCGCGTCGGGGGTCTGCGCGTCCAGCTCGTCGATGTCCACGCCGTCGATACCGAAGGCGCGCCACACGGTTTCCAGGTGCGCGCGCGTGGTGGTCTCGTCGCAGCTGATGCCGACGTGGTCGGCGTCGACGCGGCGCAGGTTGATGCCGTTGCGGCGGGCCGCGGCGACGACCTCGTCCGCCCGGCCGGGCACCGCCGCGACGACGGTGTCGAAGAAGTCCCGGTGCAGCACCTCCACGCCGCCGCGACGCAGCTGCTCGGCCAGCACGGCAGCCATCCGGTGCGCGCGGGTGGCGATCTGCCGCAGTCCGGCCGGGCCGTGGTAGACGGCGTACATCGACGCCACCACCGCCAGCAGCACCTGCGCGGTGCAGATGTTGCTGGTGGCCTTCTCACGGCGGATGTGCTGCTCGCGGGTCTGCAGTGCCAGCCGGTACGCCTGGTTGCCGTCGGCGTCCACGCTCACCCCGACCAGTCGGCCCGGCAGCTGCCGCTCAAGGCCCTTGGCCACCGCCATGTACCCGGCGTGCGGCCCGCCGAAGCCCATCGGGACGCCGAAGCGCTGCGTGGTACCGACCACCACGTCCGCGCCCACCTCGCCCGGCGGGCGCAGCAGGGTCAGCGCGAGCAGGTCGGCGGCCACCACGACCCTGCCGCCGCGCCGGTGCACCTCGGCGATGATCTCCTCGTGGTCGCGCACCGCGCCGGAGGCGCCGGGGTAGGCCAGCAGCGCACCGAAGAACTCGCCGTCCGGCAGCGCCGACGCGCCCGCGGACAGGTCGGCGACCACGACCTCGATGCCCAGCGGTTCGGCGCGGGTCCGCAGCACCGCGATGGTCTGCGGCAGCGTGTCGGCGTCCACCACGAACCGCGGCGACTTCGACCGGCCCGCCCGCCGCACCAGGGTCATGCCCTCGGCCGCCGCGGTGGCCTCGTCCAGCATCGAGGCGTTGGCCACCGGCACCCCGGTCAGGTCGGCGACCATCGTCTGGAAGTTCAGCAGCGCCTCCAGCCGGCCCTGTGAGATCTCCGGCTGGTAAGGGGTGTAGGCGGTGTACCAGGCCGGGTTCTCCAGCACGTTGCGCAGGATCACCGGCGGCGTGATGGTGCCGTGGTAGCCGAGCCCGATCATCTCGGTGTGCGGGGTGCAGCGCCGTGCCAGGTTCCGCAGCTCGGCCAGCGCCTCGGCCTCGGTGGCCGGTTCCGGCAGCGACAGCTGCAGGTCGTCCTCACGGATGGCGTCCGGAACCGCGCTGCGGCCGAGCTCCTCGAGCGAGCCGACGCCGATCACGTCGAGCATGTGGGCCAGCTCGGCGGGCCTCGGTCCGACGTGCCGATCGGCGAACGGCGTGCCGTGCTCCAGAGCAGCGAGCGGAATGCGGTCATGGGTCACGTCGGTCATCGCCAAACCTCAATCGTCGCGGCGGGCAAAGGGCGGCAGCGCGGCAGGAACCGGCTGCGCTCTCCCCCTCTGTCACTGTCCGCGAAACGAACGCCTGAGAGCTTCACCCGGGTGGCCCCAGGCTTGCACCGTCGGCGGGGTGCACCACGGCGGTGGCGACCCTCTTTCCAGAGGTATCTCGCCCGCGCGGTCCAGGTGGCCTGAGAGGTTGTCGGGGAGGGTTTGCTCCTTCGGCGCCGACCGCGGCCGAAACCGGGCCGGACTCTCCCGCACGGGGTCGGCGATGTGCCGCAGCTTACCCGATCAGGGCTGCTGCGGACCGTCGATGTCACCGGCCGCACACCGGCGGCGGCACTCAGCCGGTCCCGGCCTGCCGGTCCCGGCGCCGCCGGGCCAGTTCGTCGGCCACCGGCGGGGCCAGCTCGGCGCCGTCGGCCCGCTCGGCCGGGAACTCGTGGATCGTGCCACTGATCTCGCGCATCGCACCGCTCACGGCGATACCGAATACCCCCTGGCCACCCTGCAACAGGTCGACCACCTCCTCGGCAGAGGTGCACTCGTAGACCGTCGTCCCGTCGCTGAACAGCGTCAGCCGCGCCAGGTCCTGTACCCCGCGGTTGCGCAGGTGCTCCACCGCGACCCGGATGTTGTGCAGCGACACCCCGGTGTCCAGCAGCCGCTTGACCACCTTGAGCACCAGGATGTCCTTGAACGAGTACAGCCGCTGCGACCCGGAGCCGGCCGCGCTGCGGATGGACGGCACGACGAGCTTGGTGCGGGCCCAGTAGTCCAACTGACGGTAGGTGATACCGGCGATCTGGCACGCGGCCGGACCGCGGTAGCCGACCAGTTCGTCCGGTAGCGAGGCGTCGGGGAACAGTTCACCCTGCTCCGCGGCAGCATCCCGGCTGGGTGCTTCCTCGACCACGCCTGCCTCCCCTCACCCGGCCCGAAGCCGACGACGATCACCAGCGCCCGGATCGCGTGGATCCAGGGCCGCGAACACCGCCCACCGGCCGAATCACACCGGGGCAATTCGCGTGCCTCGACGGTAAGCCCGGCCCGCGGGCAGGTCAACGCGACGCGCGGGCAGCCCAATGGACCCGGCCCCCGCTGCATGCGCCGCGGGGGCCGGGGTTGCTCGTGTGGACCTGTTCGTCAGGTGTCCGCGCCGCGGAAGTCCTCCGGGGAGACCGAGTCGAGGAACTCGCGGAACTTCTCGACCTCGTCCTCCTGCTCGTCTGGAATGATCAGGCCCGCCTCGTCCAGCACGGACTCGTCGGCGTGGATCGGGACCCCCGCCCGCAGCGCCAGGGCGACCGAGTCGCTCGGCCGAGCCGAGACCCGCACATCCCCGTCGAACACGAGTTCGGCGAAGAACGTGCCCTCCTGCAGATCGGTGATCCGCACCTGCTCAAGGTCGCGACCGAGGGCGCCGATGACGTCCTTGAGCAGGTCGTGGGTCAGCGGTCTGGCGGGGCGCACGCCCTGCTGCTCGAGGGCGATGGCGGTCGCCTCGACCGAGCCGATCCAGATCGGCAGGTAACGCTCCCCGTGCGCCTCGCGCAACAGCAGGATCGGCTGGTTTGCTGGTAGTTCCACTCGCACGCCGACGACGCGCATCTCGCTGCTCATCGTCACATCGCCTCCTCCAGCGCGCCGAAGCGTGACTTCCCCGTCGAGGATCGCGCACCGACGCCTCCGACGCTACCCGCGATACGGCGGACACGCCCATCCCTTACGGCAGCCTGGTCGGCCGCCGTTTCGCGGCTGTTCGAGTCGGCGCACCTGGCCGAACCGCTGGCTGAGCTCGTCATCGAGCATTACTCAGCACGATACACCGCCCACCGCCCCCGCGGAGCAGTGAAAAACCGCCGCTGTCACGGGGAAACCGGTTGCAGCGCCGGGAAATTCCCGGTCCCGCGGAAAAGGCCGGCGCCTCGACCACGCGCACCGCGAGTGCCAGCGGGGCGACGTCGCCTGACACCGCCCCGCTGCCCGCCGCGAAGTCCTGTCCGCCTCGGTGAGGACGCGGATCGCGGTGGCGCACACGAGGTTGCCGGGGGCGACCACACCGGCCGCTTCCGCCCACTCCACAACTCCCGGCACCTCGGTTGCGGGCCGCACCCCCGCGGGGGCGGCCGCACCGTCGCGCGACCGATCCGCGCGTCCCCTTACCGGTTCGTCTGTCCCCCCTCGATCGGGCCGGTCAAAAACACCAGCCGGAACTTCCCGATCTGCACCTCGTCACCGTTGGCCAGCACCGAGGTGTCCACCGGCTCGCGGTTGACGTAGGTGCCGTTGAGGCTGCCGACGTCAACGACCACGAAGTCGTTGCCCTCGCGCCGGAACTCGGCGTGCCGACGGGAAACCGTGACGTCATCGAGGAAGATGTCGCTGTCCGGGTGCCGTCCGGCGCTGGTCGTCTCCCGGTCCAGCAGGAACCGCGAACCCGCGTTCGGGCCGCGCTTGACCACCAGCAGGGCGGACCCCGCGGGCAGCGCATCGACCCCGGATGCTGCGGCAGGCTCCGGGGCCGCGCTCTCGGTGCTTTCCGGCTCCGAGAGGAAGGGCCTGAAGACCGAGGTGGTCTCCGGTGACTGCTCCGGCGGAACCTCGCCGAAGCCGCTGTTCTGGCTCACCTGAGCTCTCCTCTACGCGGATAGATCGTGCCAAGTACGTTCCAACGTACCGTGCGGTGACGGGCGTGGAACGCGCGACTCCCGACATCGTCCCAGCCGACCCCGACAGCCGACGATCATGCCTGGTCGATCAGCTTCCGGTATGCCTCGGCGTCGAGCAGGCCGTCCCACTGAGCCGGGTCGGCCAGCGTGATCTCGACCATCCAGCCGTCCTCCAGCGGGGCCGAGTTGACCAGCTCCGGCTGGTCCTCCAGCTGCTCGTTACGGGCCACCACCTCGCCAGTGACCGGGGCGTAGATGTCCGAGACACTCTTGGTCGACTCCACCTCGCCGAGCGCGTCGCCGGCCGCGACCTGCTCGCCCACCGCGGGCAGCTGCACGAACACGACGTCACCCAGCTGCTGCTGGGCGTAGTCGGTGATCCCGACGCGCACCCGGTCCTCGGCGGTGCGCCGCACCCACTCGTGCTGTTCGGTGTACCTGATCTCGTCCGGGGCCGCCACGGTGGTCCCGCCTTCCTCGTCGCTGCTGCTGTGCTTGTCCGGGCGCGATGGTGGTCGCGTGATCGGCTCGGCGAGCGTATTTGCCGCGCAGCGGGCGCCGCAAGGCGACCCCCCGGGAGGACGGCTAGACCGGCTTGGCGCGCGCCTGGCGCACCGCGACCACGACCTGGCCCAGATACAGGATGCCCGCCCACAGGTACAGCGCGCCTCCCCAGCAGGTGAAGGCGTAGGCGATGGGGCGCGCCACATCGGCGAACGGGAAGGGCTCCTGCACCAGCAGCAGCAGCGGGAACGCGTACATCAGGCAGAACGTCGCGGCCTTGCCCAGGTAGTGCACGTCGGGCGGCTCGTAGCCGTGCCAGCGCAGCACGGGCAGGCACACAGTGAGCACGAGGTCGCGGAGGACCAGTGCCGCGGCGACCCACCAGGGCACCACGTCGCGCAGCACGAAGGCGACCAGGGTGGCGATGATGTAGAGGCGGTCGGCGGCCGGGTCGAGCAGTTCGCCGATGCGGCTGTACTGGTTGAGCCAGCGGGCGAGCTTGCCGTCGAGCCAGTCGGTGATGCCGCTGACGACGAGCACCAGCAGCGCGAGCAGGTCGGCCTGGGGACCGAGCAGCAACCAGAGAAACAGCGGCACGCCGGCCAGCCGGATGACGCTGAGCAGGTTCGGCAGCGTCCACCATGGATCGGCCCACACGCCGGCGGCGGCCTCCCGGATCCGGGCGATGCCGGGATCGGGTCGGCCCGGACCGGGGTTGTCCCGCCCCCCGCTCGTGGTGTCGTCCGTGGTGCGCTCGGCATCCTGCACCACGAGCCTCCCCTGGATGGTTGTGCGTCATACCCCGCGCAGGGACGCATGTGCCGCATCCCCGCCCCGGGTCAGGATCTCACATTCCTCGCACAACACACCTGGCGGCCGGGCCGGTGCACGACCGCCGGGTGACGGCTAGGCCCGGGTGAGGCTCCAGCCGCGGCGGTGGAGGTCGGCGTCGGTGAGGAACCGGGCCCGGCCGCGGTCATCCACGCCCGCCCACCGGGCTCCCGCGGAGCCCTCGAGGACGAAGGAGTGGCCGCCACTCCAGACCACGCTGCAGGGCGTGGTGGGCAGCTGGGGCGTCTGGGATTCCGCGGCAGCGTTCTGCGCGTCCGGTTCCGTGCTCATCGTCAGCAGTACCTCCGTTTTCGTTGTCGGTGAGAGCCGTTGCGGTGTTAGCCCGATCTCCCCGGGCGCCTTGATTGTGTGCACCCGGACACGTTCTGTCGCCCTGGATCAGCGTGGCCCGCGCCCAGCGGACGCGGTGCGTCGCCGAGCTGCGCGCGCCCGGCGGCGCGGTGCCGAGCGCGACCGAACCCGGCGTGCCGCTCGTCCGCACAGCCACGTTTCGCGGTGTGTCAGCGGGGTTTCGCGCCGACTCCCTGGCGCGGGTAGGGGTTGTGCGGTAGACCACAGGGCGACAGCAGCGACGCGGGAGGTGCAGGTGCACATGGGTGCCTATGCCGAGACCTATCGGCAGAGTTTGACCGACCCCGAGGGGTTCTGGCTCGACGCGGCGAACGCCGTCGAGTGGGAGCAGGCCCCGACCCGGGCGCTGGACGACTCGGCCGCGCCGCTGTACCGGTGGTTCCCCGACGGGGTCCTCAACACCTGCTTCAACGCCCTGGACCGGCACGTCCGCGACGGGCGCGGCGAGCAGCCGGCGCTGATCTGGGACTCAGCGATGACCGGCACCGTCCGCTCCTTCACCTATCGCGAGCTGCTGGAGCGGGTGGCGCTGTTCGCCGGAGCGCTGCGGGCGCAGGGCGTGGCGCGCGGCGACCGGGTCGTGCTCTACCTGCCGATGATCCCGGAAGCGGTCGTGGCGATGCTGGCCTGCGCGCGGATCGGCGCGGTGCACTCGGTGGTCTTCGGCGGGTTCGCCCCGCGGGAGCTGGCCGCGCGCATCGACGACGCGCGCCCGAAACTGATCGTGGCCGCATCCTGCGGGCTGGAACCGAACCGGATCGTCGAGTACAAGCCGATCGTGGACGAGGCGCTGCGGCTGGCCGAGCACCAGCCGGAGCGGGTGGTGGTGTTCCAGCGGGAGCAGGCGCGGGCCGAGCTGGGACCGCGCGACGTCGACTGGAACGACGCGCTGGCGCAGGCCGAACCGGCGGAGTGCGTGCCCGTGCGCGCCACCGACCCGCTGTACGTGCTCTACACCTCCGGCACCACCGGGCGGCCGAAGGGCGTGGTGCGCGACAACGGCGGGCATGCGGTCGCGCTGCGGTGGTCGATGGCCAACATCTACGACATCGGCCCGGGCGAGGTGTTCTGGACGGCCTCCGATGTCGGGTGGGTGGTCGGCCACTCCTACATCGTCTACGCCCCGCTGCTGACCGGGGCGACGACGGTGGTCTACGAGGGCAAGCCGGTCGGCACGCCGGACGCGGGCGCGTTCTGGCGGGTGATCGCCGAGCACCGGGTCAAGGCGCTGTTCACCGCGCCGACCGCGCTGCGCGCGATCAAGCGGATGGACCCGAAGGGCGAGCTGCTCGCCGAGCACGACACCAGCAGCCTGCGCACGCTGTTCCTGGCCGGGGAGCGGCTGGACCCGGAGACCTACCACTGGGCGTCCGACCAGCTGGGCGTGCCGGTCGTCGACCACTGGTGGCAGACCGAGACGGGATGGCCGGTCTGCGCGAACCTGCGCGGCCTGGAGCCGATGCCGATCAAGCCGGGGTCGCCGACGGTGCCGGTGCCCGGGTACGAGGTGGCCGTGCTGGACCAGGCCGGGCGGCCGGTGCCGCCGGGCGCCGACGGGGCGATCTGCCTGAAGCTGCCGCTGCCGCCGGGGACGCTGCCCACGTTGTGGGGCGACGACGAGCGGTTCCGCGAGTCGTACCTGTCCCGCCACCCCGGCTACTACCTCACCGGGGACAACGGCTACGTCGACGCCGACGGCTACGTGTTCGTCATGGGCCGTACCGACGACGTGATCAACGTGGCCGGGCACCGGTTGTCCACCGGGTCGATGGAGGCGGTGCTGGCCGCGCACCCGGCGGTGGCCGAGTGCGCGGTGATCGGGGTGCACGACGCGCTGAAGGGCCAGGTGCCGCGCGGGTTCGTGGTGTTGAAGTCCGGTGTGGACATCGCCGAGGAGACGCTGCGCGAGGAGCTGGTGGCGGCGGTGCGCGCGGAGATCGGGCCGGTGGCGGCGTTCCGGGACGTGGCGGTGGTGGACGGGCTGCCGAAGACCCGCTCCGGCAAGATCCTGCGCAAGGCGATGCGCGAGATCGCCGACACCGGCGACACCCGGGTGCCGTCGACCATCGAGAATCCGACGGTGCTGGACCGGTTGCGGCCGGCGTTGCGCGGGGACCGCTGACGGTCCGATACGTCCGTTCGGAGGCTTTCGCCGCCAACTGTGGTCTATACCTTTGTGTGCACCGTTCCCCGATCCTGGAGCGAGGCACATGACCGCAGGACCAGCCAGATCGATGCTGCGCCGGACCGCGCTGGCCGCCGTCGCCGGGGCGCTGCTCACCGGCGGGGTCGTGGCACCCGCCACCGGCGCGCCCGCCGCCCAGCAGTCCCCGATGGACACCATCATCCCCGCGCCCGAGTCAGTGCGGCCGGACCCCTCCGCCACCTTCGAGCTGTCCCCGCAGACCTCCATCCAGGCCCGCGGCGAGGCGGCCGAGGTCGGCGAGTACCTGGCCGGGATCCTGCGGCCCTCGACCGGGTTCCCGGTCCCGGTCAACCGCGGGCAGCTCGGCACCGGCGACATCGCGCTGACCCTCGACGGCTCCCCCGACCTCGGCCCGGCCGGCTACCGCCTGGCGGTCGACGACGACACCGTCACCGTGCAGGCCACCACCACCGACGGGCTGTTCAACGGCGTGCAGACGCTGCGCCAGCTGCTGCCCGCGGCGATCGAGAGCCCGACCACGCAGCCGGGTCCGTGGCCGGTGCCCGGCGGTGAGATCGTCGACCGGCCGCGCTTCGCGCACCGCGCCGCGATGCTCGACGTGGCCCGCCACTTCTTCGACGTCGAGCAGGTCAGGCGCTACATCGACCAGATCGCGCTGTACAAGGTCAACCGGCTGCACCTGCACCTGTCCGACGACCAGGGCTGGCGCATCCAGATCAACAGCTGGCCGCGGCTGGCCGAGTACGGCGGCAGCACCGAGGTCGGCGGCGGTCCCGGCGGGTACTACACGCAGGACGACTACACCGAGATCGTGCGGTACGCGGCGTCCCGGCACATCACGGTGGTGCCGGAGATCGACATGCCCGGGCACACCAACGCGGCGCTGGCCTCCTACGCGGAGCTGAACTGCGACGGGGTGGCACCGCCGCTGTACACCGGCATCGAGGTCGGGTTCAGCTCGCTGTGCGTGGACAAGGAGATCACCTACCGGTTCGTCGAGGACGTCATCCGCGAGCTCGCGGCCCTGACCCCCGGGCCGTACCTGCACATCGGCGGCGACGAGGCGCACTCCACCAGCGAGGAGGACTACACGAAGTTCATGGCGCGGGTGCTGCCGCTGGTGGCCAAGTACGGCAAGACGGTCGTCGGCTGGCACGAGTACGGCAGGGCCCAGCCGGAGGGCGAGGCGGTGCTGCAGTTCTGGGGCACCACCAACGCCGACCCGCTGCTGGCCGAGGCCGTCGCCCGCGGCAACAAGATCCTGCTGTCGCCGGCGAACAAGGCGTACCTGGACATGAAGTACGACGAAGACACGCCGCTGGGCCTGCAGTGGGCCGGGTTCATCGAGGTCGCCGACGCCTACGGCTGGGACCCGGGCAGCTACCTGCAGGGCGTGCCGGAGGAGTCGGTGCTCGGCGTGGAGGCCCCGCTGTGGAGCGAGACGCTGGAGACCTCCGACCACATCGAGTTCATGGCGTTCCCGCGGCTCCCGGCGATCGCGGAGCTGGGCTGGTCGCCGAAGGCGGCCCACGACTGGGAGTCGTTCCGCCAGCGCCTGGCGGCGCACGGCCCGCGCCTGGCGGCGATGGGCGTCGACTACTACCGCTCCCCCCAGATCCCCTGGGCGCAGTGACACCGGCTGACAGGTGGGGGCGGCCGATCGGCGAAGGGTGCCCTCCACACCTCCGCTGAGCCGCTGCGCCTGCCCTGGACCGGCATGCTGGTTTCCCGGGAGATCGTGCCGGTGCCGCCGGAGCACGTCCGCTAGGGGATGTTGGGTTCCAGGACCGCCCACCAGTCGGCCAGGGTGGGGCGCTCGGCGAGGTCGGCGAAGGTGATCCGCACCCCCAGCTTCCGCCACTTCTCCACCAGCGTCATAATCCGCACCGAGTCCAGGCCCCAGTCGACCAGGTTCTCGTCGTCGGTCAGCTCCGTCGGGTCCTCGAAGAGCAGCTCGGCGACCTGCGCCCGCACGTCCTCCAGCGTCAGCTTCTGCGACATCCCCACATACTCCCCGGTTGCTCGTCAGGCCACGTCGGACTCGGGCGCCACCAGCGACCGCGCCAGCCGCCGCGAGGTGTCCACCACCGCGCACCGCTTCGCGGCGTAGCTCAACGCCATGCGGTGCTCCTCCAGCGAGAAGTCCGCGACCGCGTCGGCGGCCAGGAACGCCTGCACCTCCTGCTGGAACGCCTCGGCGGCGGTCATCAGGCACCCGATGTGCGCGTAGATGCCGGTGATGACCAGCTGGTCGCGGTTCCAGCCGCGCAGCATGGCGCGCAGGTCGGTGCGCTGGAAGGCGCTGTAGCGCCACTTGGTCATCAGCACGTCACCGTCTTCGGGCGCCAGCTCGTCGATGATCGCCTCCTGCGCCGGGTCCGCGACGCCAGGTCCCCACCACTCCAGCTGCAGGCCGCGCTGCTCGGGCGTCTGCCCGCCGGGCTGCGCGCAGTACACCACGGGCACCCCGGACGCGCGGGCCCGCTCGCGCAGCAGGCGGATGTTGGGCACGATCTCGGTCAGCGGTTCCCGGCCGGCCGGGAAGGCGTTGACGAAGTGCCGCTCCATGTCGTGGATGAGCAGCACCGCCCGCTCCGGGGCGGGCCGCCAGGCCACCCGGTTCGCCGGCAGTTCGTCCTCCGTCGGCACCCGGTACGGTGCGATGGCCGGTAGCGCCACCGTGCGTCCCTTCTGTCGTCGTCAATCACCGGCGGTGCAGTTCGGGGACCAGGTCGCGGGCGATGGCCGCCCGCAGGTCCCGCTTGCTGACCTTGCCGACCCCGGTCTGCGGGAACCGCGCCACGAACTCCACCCGGTCCGGGACCTTGTAGGCGGCCAGGCCGCGGTCGCGGACGAACCGGATCAGCTCGCGGGCCTTCGGCGGGGTACCGCGCGGCACGACGAAGGCGCAGGTGCGCTCGCCAAGGTAGTCGTCGGGCATGGCCACCACCGCCGCATCGTGCACCGCGGGGTGCGCGAGCAGGTGGTTCTCCACCTCCTCGGCGGCGACCTTCTCGCCGCCCCGGTTGATCTGGTCCTTCGCCCGGCCCTCGACGACGATGTTGCCCTCGGGGGTGAGCCGCACGACGTCGCCGGTGCGGTAGAAGCCATCGGGGGTGAAGGCCCGCGCGTTGTGCTCCTCGGCCCGGTAGTAGCCGCGGATGGTGTAGGGCCCGCGGGTGAGCAGGTGCCCGGTCTCCCCCGGCGGCACAGGGTTGTCGTCGTCATCGACGACGAGCAGTTCGTCATCCGGCGAGATCGGGCGGCCCTGGGTGGTGAGGATGACCTCCTCGGGGTCGTCGAGCCGGGTGTAGTTGACCAGGCCCTCGGCCATGCCGAACACCTGCTGCAGGGTGGCGCCGAGCACGGGCCTGACCCGCCGCGCCACCTCCTCGCTGCACTTGGCGCCGCCAACCTGCAGCACCTGGAGGCTGGACAGGTCGTGCTCGGTGTCCGGTGCCGCGTCCAGCCAGACCAGCGCCAGCGGGGGCACGGCCGCGGTGAGCGTGACGCGTTCGCGTTCGATGAGCGGGAAGACCTCGTCGGGGCCGGGCCGGCGGGCCAGCACCACGCGGCCGCCGGCGTACAGGACGCCGAAGATGCCGGGCGAGCTCATCGGGAAGTTGTGCGCGATCGGCAGCGCGGCGAGGTAGACGGTGTCGGCGGTGACGCCACAGATCTCGTTGCTGGCGCGCAAGGAGTAGATGTAGTCGTCGTGGGTGCGCGGGATCAGCTTGGGCACGCCGGTGCTGCCGCCGGAGAGCTGGAGGAACGCGATGTCGCCCGGCCGCGGGCCGGGCAGCTCCACCGGATCTGCGTCCACATCGGACAGTGCACGGAACTCGCCGGGCTCGCCGGCGATGAGCACGTGCCGCAGCCCCGGCACCTTCGCGGCGACCTCGGCGGCCAGCCGGCGGTGGTCGAACCCGGCCTCCACGTCGACGGTGATGTAGGCGCTGGCCTCGCTGAACTCGCAGAAGTAGGCGATCTCGGCCAGCCGGTGCGCGGGCAGCGCGAACACCGGTACCGCACCGAGCCGGAACAACGCGAAGCACACGTCGAAGAACGCGGCGATGTTCGGCAGCTGCACCACCACCCGGTCACCCGCGCCGATGCCGAGCCGGTGCAGCCCGGCGGCCAGCCGGTCGGCGCGGACGTCGAGGTCTCGGTAGCTGACCCGGCGGTCGCCGTCGACGACGGCGATGCGGTCGGGGTGTTCGGCGGCGCGGTCGCGCAGCAGCTGCCCGAAGGTGTCGCCGCGCCAGTAGCCCGCCGCGCGGTAGCGTTCGGCGAACTCCGGCGGCCAGGTGGGGCAGCCGGGCACGGATGCGGTCATGTCGGTCCTCTCAGACGACCCGGTCCAGGCCCATCGCGGACAGGGCGGTGCGGAACTTCGCGGTGGTCTCGGCCAGTTCCTCGGCGGGGTCGGAGCCGGCGACGATGCCCGCGCCGGCGAACAGCCGCAGCAGGTCGTTTTCGATGTCGGCGCAGCGGATCGCCACCACCCACTCACCGTCCCCGGCGGCGTCGGACCAGCCGACCAGGCCCGCGTAGTAGCCGCGGTCGAAGGGTTCGGTCTCGGCGATGACCTCGCGGGCCCGCCGCACCGGCGTACCGCACACCGCCGGGGTGGGGTGCAGCGCGTCGGCCAGTTCCAGCGAGGAGGTGGCCGGGTCGCGCAGCTCCCCGGTGATCTCGGTGGCCAGGTGCCACATGGCGGCGGTGCTGATCACCTCGGGGCGGGCGGGCACATGCAGGTCGCGGCAGAACGGGCGCAGCGCCTCGGCGACCGCGTCGACGACGGCGGCGTGTTCCCGGCGATCCTTGTCCGATGTGGACAGTTCGGCGGCGCGGCACCGGTCCTCCACCGGGTCGGCGCTGCGCGGTCGGGAACCGGCCATCGGGTGGGCACGCACCCGCATTCCACGGCGGGACACCAGCAGTTCCGGGCTCGCCCCCAGGAAGGTCCGCTCCAGCGGCGGCTGCGGGCCAAAGCTGTCGCGGGTGCCGTCCTCGCCGCGCCGCGGCAGGTCCACGGCGAAGGTGTAGCTGGCCGGGTCGGCGAACGCCAGGTTGCGCAGGACGGCGCGGACGTCCACGGGCGCGGCGGTGGTCACCTCCAGCGACCGGGCCAGCACCACCTTGCCCAGCTCGCCGTCGTCCAGCCGCCGCAGCACGCGGCTGACGCCGCGCTCGTACTCGGCGGGCGCGGGCACCGGCCGCACCCCGCAGTCCGGGACGCTGGTTTGCGGCGCGCGTGACACCACGACGTTCAGCGGCGCCGAACGGACGACCTCCTCGGGCATCACCAGGTGCGCCGGCAGATTCTCGTCGAACGGCACCGCGCCCACGACCACCGGGTTGCGCCGGCCGAACTCCTCGGCGCTGCGCAGGAAATCCGCCACCCGCCCGGGCAGGCCGGTGCGCGCGCACTGCGTTTTGGGCACGGTGGCAGCGACGCCGCAGCCCAGTAGCACACCGTGAGGCCCGGAGAAGAAGAACGACGAACCCGCCTGGTAGGCCGCCAGCAGCCTGGTCGCGGCGTCATCGGCGACGACGTCGATACCGTCGATCTCGCTGTCCACAGTGGTCATGGCAACCTTTCCGCGGTTCGGTGCCGGTCAGGCGCGCAACGTGGCGCCGCCGTCGACGTACAGGTCGTGCATGGTGATGTGCCGGGCCTGGTCGGAAGCCAGGAAGACGACCGCGTCGGCGATGTCCTCGGGCGTGGCCAGCCTGCGCAGCGGGATGCCCACCCGGAAGACCTCGGGCGAGCCGGCGATGACGCGGTCGGCGCCGCGCTCGTCGGCCCACATGCCGCGCTGCATGTCGGTGTCGGTGGAGCCGGGGGCGACGACGTTGCACCGGATGCCGTACTCGGCCAGTTCCAGGCCGAGGGACTTGGTGAACAGCGTGGCCGCGGCCTTGGAGGCGGCGTAGGCGGCCATCCCGTGCCGCGGCACGCCGGCGGCGTTGGAGCTGACCGTGACGATCGCGCCGCGCCTGCGCGGGATCATGTGCCGGGACACGGCTCGGGACATCGCGAACACACCGGTGGCGTTGACCGCGAAGGTGCGGTGCCACTCCTCGTCGGTGAGCTCCTGCACGGTGCCGACCTGCAGCACGCCGGCGATGTTGGCGAGGATGTCGACCGGGCCGAGTTCCCGCTCGACGCGGTCGACCACCTCGGTGACCGCGGCGGAGTCGGCGACGTCGGCACAGTGGGCGTGGACCTGGTGGCCCTTCGCGGTGAGCTTGGTGGCGACGGCCGCGACACGGTCGGCGTTGCGATCCACCGCGGCGACGGTGGCGTCGAGGCCGGCGAACGCGGCGGTGACCGCCGCTCCGATGCCCTGGCCCGCACCCGTCACGATGGCGACCTTGCCGCCAATCCCGGTCCGGTTCATGCCCACTCGCTTCGCAACTCAGGCTAGCCTAACCTTTGTCAGGCGAGCCTGAGTCTAGAACACGGACCTGATCGAAAGCCTCCCTCCGACGAGGTGGCATTGCTCACCGACCGCGACGACTCCCGCGGCTCGGGGGATCAGTCTCTCTTAAGGATTCGCCACCCCCTCGCCCGCCGACGCTGGCGCGCCGCTGCTCGGGTGACAGCACATTCCTCGATGCGCAGAGGTGGTGGGTCAGTACGCGATGCCCGCGACGAAGCCGAGTTCCAGCAGATCCTGCGGGCGCAGGCGGAGCAGCCCGGCCAGTTCGGGCGCGTCGGCCGGGTCCCGCTTGAGGATCGCCGCGCTGGACTCGGGCGCGATCACCGCGAAGTAGGCGTCCGAGGTGATCCAGGTGCGTTCGGGCGCGGCCAGCGCCAGCGCACCGCCGGACCCGCCCTCACCGATGACCAGCGTGGTGATCGGCACACGTGCCTCGGCGACCGCGGCGAACACCTCCGCGATGGCCGGGCCGACGCCGCCCTGCTCGGCCGCGGCGTCGTTGGCCGCGCCCGGCGTGTCCACCAGCGTCAGCACCGGGATGCCGAGCTGGTCGGCGAGCCGGACCAGCCGGGCCGCGGTGCGGAACCCCGCCGGGGTGTTGGCCGTCCCCGTCTGCGCGGCAAACGCGACCGTGCGGCCCTCGTGGTCGCCGAACCCGCAGATCATTCCGTCGTCACGGCCACCGGCCCGGTCCCCGCTGATCTCGAACCGGGAAGCGAAGTAGGCGTCCAGATAGGCGCGTGCCCGCGGCCGGTCCTCGGCGCGCGCCCGCTGCACCGCCTCCCACCCGCTGCCCGGCAGCGCACCCGCGGTGAGCGCCGGCGGGACCGGGGCCGGATCGGGCGGGCGCACCGACCGCTGCGGATGCAGCAGCGACACCAGATCCGCCAGCACCTCCGGCAGTTCGGCGTCGTCCACGACCCGGTCCACCTGCCCGTCGGCGAACTTGCCCTCGGCGCTGAACGCCGCACCGGTGTCGCTGGGGTGCCGCACCCTGCTGCCGCCGAAGGCCACCGCCGCACCGGGCGAGGCGAGTACCACGTCGGCCGCGGCCGACAGGGCTGCCCACATACCGCCGGTGGTCGGGTTGCGCAACACCGTGATGTGCGGGACGCGCTCCTGCCGGGTCAGCACGCAGGCCCGCGCGATGGCCTGCAACTGGCGCAGCGCGCAGATGCCCTCCTGCATGCGGCTGCCGCCCGACGCGACCAGCGAGATCACCGGCAGCCGCAGGTCCCGGGCCTGCTCGAAGGCCGCCACGATGCGCGCCCCGGCGGCGATGCCCACCGAGCCGCCGAGGAAGGCGAAGTCGAAGGCGACGAGCACCGCCTCCGCCGAGCCGACCCGTCCGCGCCCGCACAGCACCGACTCGCCCGCACCGCTGCGCTCGGCGGCGCGGGCCAACTGGTCGTCGTATCCCGGCCAGCCCAACGGGCCGTCCGGGAACACCGGCACCGGCGGGGGTTCGAACTCCTCGAACCCCCGGCTGATCGCCTCGACCAGGTCGCGAGCCGCGGAGTGCTCAGCCATACCGCAGCGCCTTCTTCTGCACCTTGCCCATCTCGTTGCGCGGCAGGGCGTCCAGGAATCGCACCACTCGCGGGCGCTTGTGCGGGGTGAGCAGCCGCGCCACGTGGTCGACGAGCTCCTGCTCGGCCACCTCCTGGCCAGGGGCGCGCACCACCCACGCGACGATCCGCTCCCCGAGATCGGCGTCAGGCTCGCCGGTGACCGCGACCTCGGCCACCGCCGGGTGCTCCAGCAGCGCGTTCTCGATCTCCCCGGCGCCGATCTTGTAGCCGCCGCTCTTGATGATGTCGGTGGCCTTGCGCCCGACGATCCGGATGTAGCCGTCGGGTGCGCGGGTGGCCATGTCACCGGTGCGGAACCAGCCGTCGACGAACGCCTGCGCCGTGGCGTCGGGGCGGTTGAGGTAGCCGCTGAACAGGTTCGAGCCGCGCACCAGGATCTCGCCGACCGTCTCGTCGTCGCTGACCGTGATCTCCTCGCCACGCTCGTCGACGAGCTTGAGCTCGACCCCGGCGAGGGGTCGCCCCACGTAGCCGGGGCGGCGGTCGCCGTCGGCCCGGACACCGCAGTTCATGATCGTCTCGCTCATGCCGTAGCGCTCGACGACGCGCAGGCCGGTCAGCCGCTCGATGCGCTCGTGCTCCACCGCGGGCAGCGCCGCCGAACCCGACACCAGCAGCCGCGCCCGGCCGACCGCCTTGCCGATCTCCGGGTCGCGCTCGGCGTCGTCGGCCAACCGGTGGTACATGGTGGGCACGCCGAACATCATGGTGGCCGGCCCGGCCAGCTCCTCGGCGACCGCGGCGGAGGAGAACCTGCCGAGGTGGTGCACGGCGCCGCCCAGCCGCAGCGGGCCCAGGGTGCCGAGAATCAGCCCGTGCACGTGGAACAGCGGCAGCGCGTGCACCAGCACGTCCCGCGCGGTCCACTCCCACGCCTCGGCCAGCGCGTCGAGGTTGGCACGGATCGCGCGGCGCGGCAGCACCACGCCCTTGGGCGGCCCGGTGGTGCCCGAGGTGTAGACGATCAGCGCCGGCTCACCCTCGTCGGGCTCCGGCGGCAGCTGGCCGCCCCGCACGGCGAGGTCGATCTCACGCACCGGCACCTCGCCGAGCCCCTCGGGAGCCTGGAAACCCGGCGGGACCAGCAGAACCTCCGGCCGGCTGTCGCCAAGGATGTGGGCCAGCTCCCGCTTCCCCACCTTCGGGTTGATCGGCACCACCGCGACACCGGCGGTCAGCCCGCCGACCACGGCCGCGCAGGTCTCCAGTGAGTTCGTCGCCCACACCGCGATCCGCCCGGCGCCCGCGACCTGCTCGGCGATCCCGGCGGCCACGCAGGCCAGCTCCCGGTAGTTCAGCGCGCGCGAGCCGAAGCGCAGCGCCTCGGAGTCGTTGGGCTCGTGCAACTTCGGCAACAGCACCGGTGCCATGGCCACCTCCACGTCAGCAACATCTCACCCCGGGACCTGGGCTGCCCGCCGGATCGGCAGTGGTCCACTGGCTCGTCCACTTTTGCGTCACGTCAGGACCGCGTCAAGGGCCCGTGGCAGGATTGGCTCATCCACTGGGCCACATGCCCAGTGTTAGCCTGACCACAACGTCGTCCGGCCTGGAGGATCGCGGTGTCCGAAGCCCTGCGCCCGCTCGCCCGCCCGCGCCTGTACGAGCAGGTCGTGCAGCGGTTGCGCGAACATGTGGCGGACTCGGGCCTGCGGGTGGGCGATCGCCTCCCGCCCGAGCGCGAGCTGGCCGAGCGGCTCGGAGTGAGCCGTGCCTCGGTCAAGCAGGCGATCGTGGTGCTGGAGGTGCAGGGGCTGGTGGAGGTCCGGCACGGCGGCGGCACCTACCTGCGCCGCGCGTCGCTGGACGTCGAGCCGGTCGATGAGCTGGTGGCCCGTAAGCGTCGCCTGCCGGACGTGCTGGAAGCGCGGGAGGCGCTGGAGACCAAGCTGGCCGAGCTGGCCGCGCAGCGGCGCACCGAGGCCGACCTGGCGGAGATCGACGCGGCGCTGGCCGACATGCGCCGCGAGATCGAGGCGGGCGAGCTGGGCAGCGAGGGCGACCGGCGGTTCCACGCCGCGGTCACCGCCGCCGCGCACAGCTCGCTGCTGGCCGACTTCATGCGCACCATCGCGTCGGAGATCGCCGAGAGCCGCCAGGAGTCACTGCGCCAGCCCGGCCGGCCGAGCAGGTCGCTGGCCCAGCACGAGCGCATCGCCGAGGCGATCCGGGCGGGCAACCCGCGGGCGGCGGTCACCGCGATGCGCCGCCACCTGCGGACGGTCAGCCGGGTCCGCCTGCTGTCCTGGGAACCGGACGACGACGCCCGCGCCGGCGAGGAGTGAGCCGGCCGCCCACGACGCCGCAGCCACCGACGCCAGGCGTGCGACACGCCGCCGGCGCCACGGTCCGCACCGGCTGGCACCTCGGAAATCGCCCGGATGGGTGATCGATGGTGGGGTCCGGTATGGTCGGTGCGCCTGGCTCGGAGTGTTCCGGGAGTGACTGACGTGATCGACCACCCTGATCCGCCGCGCGGCGGACGCGCCGCCGGTTGGGTGGTTCGATGATCGGGTGGCTGCTGGCCACCGCGGGCACGGCTGCGCTGGGCAGTGTCTTCCCGCTGGTCAACATCGAGCTGTACCTGCTCGGCGCGGTGTCCACTGTGGACGGCGTGAGCTGGTGGGCGTTCGGGCTGGCTGCGGCCGTGGGCCAGGTGGCCGGCAAGACGCTGTTCTACCTGGCTGGCAAGGGCGGCTTCGCCCTCGGGGAACGACTGCGCCGCCGGCTGGAGGCCGGACGCCGCGGCCGGTGGGCGAACTGGCTCGAGAAGTTCCACCAGCGCACCGAGGAACGCCCATGGTGGGGACTGGGCGTGCTGTCGGTCAGCGCCGTGCCCGGCATCCCGCCCTACAGCCTGATGTGCTTTTTGTCCGGCGCGGCTGGCCTGCCGCTGCTCGGGTTCCTCGCGGCGAGCCTGCTCGGCCGCTCGCTGCACTTTCTGATCGTCGCCGGGGCCCCCGGCGTGCTGCACTGGCTACCGTCGGCACTGGGATCCTGAACCCACCCATTCCACTCCTCAAGGAGTTCGCCACCGCACTCGCCCCAGCACCAGGCCGCGCCGTGCGTTCGGTGTCGGAGCAAGCGATGGTGTGCCCGAGTTTCGGGTGGAGTGTTGTTGGGCTCGTTGCGTCGTGATCAGGTGGTGTGGCGGCGGACGAGGGCTTCGGCGACGGCCACCAGGAGGGACGCCGCGACGAAGCCGACCGACACCAGCAGGCCGCTGGCGATCGCCGCGTCGAAGCCGTGCGCGGACAGCGCGCCGAAGAACAGGCCCGACGCCGCCGCGGTGCCGACCGCCGAACCGATGCGCTGGCCGGTCTGCTGCACCCCCGCCGCGATGCCGCCGTAGCCCGGGTCGATCTCGCTGAGCGTCACCGTCTGGTTGGGGGAGATCACCAGCCCACTGCCAGCGCCCGCCACCAGCAGCGGCAACGCCGTCACCCACCCGACCGCCGGACCGGGGTGCGCGGCCAGCAGCAGATCCGTGGCCATCAAACCCGCGAGCGCCGCCACCAGCCCGATGATCACCAGCCGACGCCCCAACCGGTGCACGATACGTCCGCTCAGCGCCGACGACACCGCCGAGCCCACCGCGAACGGCGTGAGCGCCAGCCCCGCCAGCAGCGCCGAGTACCCGAGCCCGCGCTGGAAGTACACCGCGAGGACGAAGAAGATCCCGGTGAATCCCGCGAAGTACAGCAGTGCCAGGCCGGCGCCGAAGGAATAGCTGCGGATCGTCAGCAGCCGCAGGTTCACCAGTGGTGCGCGTCCGCGCGCCTGGTACAGGTGCTCCCACACCACGAACAGCGCGAGCAGCACCGCGGCGACGGCCAGCAGGTACCACGGGGTGCCCCGGCGGCTCTCCTGCTCGATCAGCGGCAGCAGCAGGCACAGCAGTCCCCCGCCGAGCAGCAGCACGCCGACGAGGTCGAGGCTGCTGGCCCGGTCGGCCGGCACGTCGCGCGGTAGCACCCGCAGCCCGTAGAGGATCGCGGCCGCGCCGATGGGCAGGTTCACGAAGAACACCCAGCGCCAGCCGTCCTCGGCCCCGGCGAGCTGGATGATCAGCCCGCCCAGCAGGGGCCCGATCGCGGTGGAGATCCCCACCACCGCCCCGAACAGCCCGAACGCCCGCCCCCGGTCGCGGCCGTGGAACAGCTGCTGCATGAGGCCGAGCACCTGCGGGCTGAGCATGCCCCCGGCCGCCCCCTGCAACAGCCGCGCCACCACCAGCCACAGCGGTTCGGGCGCGAACCCGCACAGCGCGCTGGCCGCGGTGAACAGCGCCAGCGCCAGCAGGAACATGCGGCCGCGGCCGCGGTCGTCACCGAGACGTCCGGCGGGCACCAGGACCAGCCCGAAGGTCAGCGCGTAGCCAGAGACCACCCACGCCAGCGCGGTGGCGGGGGCGTTCAGCCCCAGCTGGATCGACGGGAGCGCGACGTTGACGATGCTGACGTCGAGCAGGGTCATGAAGCCCGCGACCAGGCAGATGCCAAGCACGCGCCAGCGGTGCCGGTCGGCCTGCTGCGGGCGGGTCTGCTCCACCGGGTCGGTCGCGTTCACCGACACAGCTCAGCACGTTGGCCGCGGGCTCGCAGCGCCCCGGGCGTGGTGGTGGGGTGCACAAGCGTTGCGACCGACTGACTTGTCAGTAACGAAGCAGCTCACCGCCCGCGCCGGGGCGAGACCCATCACCCGATTTCTAAGCCCTCCTCCCCCGAAAGCACGATCAACCAAGGATCGCAACACCGATCCAGGAGATTGCGATTCTCGCAATGGACGCTAGCGTTTGGCCCCGTGCAGGACACGATGTCGGCGCTGCGCCAACGGGTGCGGGACGTGCTGCGTGAGTACCCGGGGAGCCAGCGCGCCTTCGCCGAGCGCATCGGGCTGGACCCGACCAAGCTGTCGAAGTCGCTGACCGGCACCCGCCGGTTCACCCCCGCCGAGCTGGCCCGGATCGCCGAGGCCGGCGGGGTCACGGTGAACTGGCTGATCAACGGCAGCGACCAGGCCGAGACGGTGGTCGCCGTCCCGCAGCACACCGCCCGGTCCGGCCGCGCACCCGCCGACCGCCGCGAGGCCGGCCGCTACCAGCAGATCCTCGACGCGGCCTGGAAGCTGATCGCCGAACGCGGCTACCACTCGGTGCGGGTCGCCGACGTCGCCGAGGCGTGCGGCACCAGCGCGGCCACCATCCACTACTACTTCCCCGGCCGCAACGACCTGCTCACCGAGACGCTGCGGTACTCGGTGCGGCTGGCCTTCGACCGGCAGGTCGCCGAACTGCACGGCATCGAGGACGCGCACGAGCGCCTGCTGCGCCTGGTCGAGCTGCAGCTGCCTACCCCGGGCCTGCTGCGCCTGGAGTGGTCGATCTGGTTGCAGGTGTGGACCGAGAGCGCCCTCAACCCCGACCTGCAGGTACTGCACAGCGACTCCTACACCCGCTGGCACGACACCATCGCCCGCACCATCCGCGAGGGCCAGCAGCAGGGCGTGTTCACCGACACCGACGCCGAGGAGCTCACCGTGACGCTGACCGCGCTGATCGACGGGCTGGGCATCCAGGTGCTCGCCGGGCGCCCCGGCCGGTCGGTGGAGCGGATGCGGCAGGTGCTGCGCGACTTCGTCGAGCGCGAGATCGTCCGGCGCTGACCGGGCACCCGAAATCCGCGGGGCCACCGCGGCCCGGAAAGGAGTCCAGCGATGGGCAACCACGTGATCATCACCGCCGCGCTCACCGGCGCCGGCGACACCACCGGCAAGAGCGAGTTCGTCCCGGTCACGCCCGAGCAGATCGCGCAGGCCGCCGTGGAGTCCGCGGCGGCGGGCGCGGCCGTGGTGCACATCCATGTGCGCAACGTCGAGACCGGCCAGGGCTCCCGCGACGTGGCGCTGTACCGGGAGGTGGTGGAGCGCATCAGGGAGACTGGCGTCGACGTGGTCATCAACCTCACCGCCGGGATGGGCGGCGACCTGGTCATCGACCAGGACGACCCGCTCAAGCCGGTGGACGGCACCGACCTGGTCAACGGCCTGGACCGGCTGCCGCACGTCGAGGAGCTGCTGCCGGACATCTGCACGCTGGACTGCGGATCGCTGAACTTCGGCGAGGGCAGCCAGCTCTACGTCTCCACCCCGGACATGCTGCGCGCCGGGGCCGCGCGGATCCAGGAGCTGGGCGTCAAGCCGGAGCTGGAGATCTTCGACACCGGGAACCTGTGGTTCGCCACGAAGCTGATCGAGGAGGGGCTGATTGACGCCCCGCCGCTGTTCCAGCTGTGCACCGGCATCCCGTGGGGCGCTCCGCCGGACCCGGGCGTGCTGCAGGCGATGGTGAACATGCTGCCCGCCGGCGCGAACTGGGCCAGCTTCGCCATCGGCCGCGACCAGCTGCGCTGGGTGGCGCTGACCGCCGCGCTGGGCGGCAACGTCCGCGTCGGCCTGGAGGACAACCTCTACCTGCGCAGGGGCGTCAAGGCCACCAACGGCCAGCTCGTGGAGCGCGCCGTGACGATCATCGAGGCGATGGGCATGTCGGTCGCCACCCCCGACCAGGCCCGCGAGCAGCTGGGCCTGAAGAAGCGTTGACACGGCTGGGAGTTGCTGAGGTGGACGAGAACACCCCGAGCCCGGCCGCGGTGCGGCGGGTCGCCTGCATCGGCACGGGCGTCATCGGCGGCGGCTGGGTCGCGCACTTCCTGGCCCGCGGCTTCCGGGTGAGCGCCTGGGATCCGGCGCTGGACTTCGAGGCCCGGCTGCGCCGGTTGGTGGAGGCCGCGTGGCCCGCGCTGACCGAACTCGGCCTGGCCGACGGCGCGTCCCGGGAGAACCTGGTGGTCGCCGAGACGCTGGAGCAGGCCGTGGCCGAGGCGGAGTTCGTGCAGGAGAGCGCGCCGGAGGACCTGGCGGTCAAGCGCGACCTGCTGGCCCGCATCGACGCCGCGACCCCGCCGGGAGTGGTGGTGTCCTCATCCACCTCCGGGTACGGCATGACCGAGATGCAGGTGGACTGCGCGACCCCGCAACGGCTGGTGGTGGGCCACCCGTTCAACCCGCCGTACCTCATCCCGCTGGTCGAGATCGTGGGCGGCGAGCGCACCGAGCGGTGGGCCGTCGAGTGGGCCGCGGAGTTCTTCGCGGCCACGGGCAAGTCGGTGATCGTCCTGGACCGCGAGGTGCCGGGCTTCACCGCCAACCGGTTGCAGGAGGCGATATGGCGGGAGGCGCTGCACATGGTCGCCAACGGCGAGGCCACCGTGGCGCAGATCGACGCGTCGATCACCGAGGGGCCCGGGCTGCGCTGGCCGCTGCTGGGGCCGTGCCTGACCTTCCACCTGGCCGGTGGTGAGGGCGGCATGGCGCACATGCTCGACCACTTCGGCCCGTCGCTGAAGTCGCCGTGGACCCGGCTGGAGGCACCGGAGCTCACCGACGAGCTGCGGGAGGCGATGGTCAACGGCTGCGAGGAGGCCGCCGGGGGCGCCAGCATCGCCGAGCTGGTCGCCGCGCGCGACCGGGCGTTGATCGCCGTGCTGCGCGCGATCAAGGACGTCCGCCGGGACCTGCTGTGACCGGGCCGCGGCGGTTCCCGCCCGCGGTGGCCGACCGGCTCGCCGCGCTGCTCGAAGCCGCCCCGGACTACGCGCGCCGCGCCATCGGCTGAGGCTCGGCGCCGGAAAACCGCTGGAGCGCCAAAGGCGATTCGCGGTGGGCGGGGGCGTACCGTGGAGACCAACCGCCTTGTCCCGGGAGGTCGTGGGTGAACGCGTGTGACCGCGCCCGCGGTCTGCTGACCGGGGTCGGCCTCGGTGATGCCATGGGCGCGCCGTTCGAGGGCAAGCCCTCGGTCGGCGAGCGGGCCCTGCGGGAGTTCGAACGTTCCCCGGACCAGCTGCGCTACACCGACGACACGGCCCTGACCATTGCCGTCGCCGAGCACCTGCTGAGCCGGGCGCGGCTCGGCGGGCACCTGCTCGACGAAGCCGAGCTGGCCGCCGCGCTGGTGGAGGCGTGGACCCGCGAGCCGTGGCGAGGGTTCCCCCGCACCGCGGCCGGGCTGTTCGAGCAGATCAGTAACGGGATGCCGTGGCGGGACGCGGCGGTGGCGGTGTTCCGCGGCAGCGGGTCGTTCGGCAACGGCGGCGCGATGCGGTGCGCGCCGGTGGCGCTGGCCGCGAGCAGCGCCCACCACGCCGCCGAGCTGGGCCGCCGGACCGCGTCGGTGACCCACGGCCACCCCGACGGCCAGGAAGGCGCCGCGGTGCAGGCGTGCGGCGCGTACCTGGCGCTGCACGCGGCCCAACCGCTCGATACCGAGTCGTTCCTGTCCAGGTTGGTGCGCGTCATCCGGGACCCGGGGTGGGCGCGGCGGTTGGAGGCCGTCGCCGCGCAGCTCGGGCACCGCGACCCCCACCGCGCCGCCGAGGCACTGGGCAACGACGTACGCGCCACGCACTCGGTGCCCCTGGCGCTGTGGGCGTTCCTCGCCCACCACGACAGCCCGGTCGACGTCGTGCGCCAGTGCATCCGCGCCGGTGGTGACACCGACACCATCGCCAGCATGGCGGCGGCGCTGACCGGGGCCCTGCGCGGCGCGGCGGGCTGGCCCCAGTCCTGGCTGCGCCGCATCGAGGGGATGGCGCTCCTGCACGAGCTGGCCGATCGCCTGGCCCGCATTTCGGGATGACCGGTGCGGGCGGGCTCGTCTACCGTGGCGGGTGCTCCGCCCAGCTACCGACTGGAGGATCGATGGACCCCGAAACGCCGGAAGCCGACGCCGCCGAACAGGTCCGCCCGGCGGAGGACGTTCTTGACGAGGAGGAGCCAGGGACGCTGGAGGTGCCGCTGGACGCCGACCCGGCCGACGCGGCGGACCAGAGCCGACCGGTCCCGCTCGACGACGCCTACGACCACGACTGACCGCCACCGCGGGGCGCGGCAAGGCGACCTGCGACCGACTCGGCGACGATGCACCTGTCAAGCCCGGGAGGCATCACGGCAGGACGCGGCCCGGGTTGAGGATGTTGTTTGGGTCGAGGGCGTTCTTGATCGCGCGCTGGGTCCACAGCGCCGGTTCGTCGAGTTCCTCGCCGAGCCAGCGGCGCTTGAGGTGGCCGACGCCGTGTTCGCCGGTGATCGTGCCGCCCAGTTCCAGACCCAGCGCCATGATCGCGTCGAACGCCTGGTGCGCGCGGGCAGTCTCGGCCTCGTCGTCGGAGTCGAAGGCCACGACCGGGTGCATGTTGCCGTCCCCGGCGTGTCCGGCGCACAGGACCCGCACGCCGTGCTGGTCGGCGATCCGGCCCAGCCCCTCCACCAGGTCCACCAGGTGGCGGCGCGGCACGCACACGTCGTCCACCAGCAGCGCCAGGCCCAGGTGCTCGTGGGCGTCGCCGACCAGGCGGCGGGCCTGCATGAGCAGTTCGCCCTCGGCGGGGTCGTCGGCGACGATGACCTCGGCGGCGTCGAAGGAGCGGGCCACCTCCTCGAAGGCCGCCAGCTCCGCCGGTGCGGCCTCGCCCCGGTCGGACTGCACCAGCAGCATGCCCGCCATGCCGTCCGGGAACCCGAGGTCGGCGATCTTCTGCACCGCCAGCACCGTCGGGCGGTCCATGAACTCCAGCACCGACGGCCGGTGCCCCTTCCCCAGGTAGCCGGCGACGGTGCGGGCGGCGTCGGCGACGGTCGGGAAGAACGCGACCGCGGTCAGCGGCCGGGCGGCGGCCGGGCGCAGCGCCACGGTCACCTCGGTGACCACGCCGAGGGTGCCCTCGGAGCCGACGATCAGGTGCGTCAGGTCGTAGCCGGCGACGCCCTTCGCGGTGCGGCGCCCGGTGCGCATCACCCGGCCGTCGGCGAGCACGACCTCCAGGCCGCGGACGAAGTCGCCGGTGACCCCGTACTTGACGCAGCACATGCCGCCGGCGTTGGTGGCCACGTTGCCGCCGATGGTGGAGATGTCGCGCGAGCCGGGGTCCGGCGGGTAGAACAGGCCGTGCTCGGCGACCGCGGCCGCCAGCACCCCGTTGATCACGCCGGGCTGCACGACCGCGATCTGCTCCTCGACGTCGATCTCCAGGATGCGGTCCATCTTCTCCAGCGACAGCAGGATGCACCCGTCCAGGGCGTTGGCCGCGCCGGACAGTCCCGAGCGGGCGCCCTGCGGCACCACCGGCACCCGGTTCTCGTTCGCCCACCGCAGCGTCGTGGCGACGTCCTCAGTGGACCGTGCCCGGACCAGCACCGACGGCGTCCCGGACGGGCAGAAGGTGGCCCGGTCCCTGCGGTGGGCCTCCAGCACGTCGACGTCGTCGAACACGCGGCCTTCGGGCAGCAACTCCCGCAGCGGGTGCGCATCGGTGGTGGTCATCGCCTGCATCGTCTCCGACAGGTGGAAGTGGTCTGACCTGTCGAACCTAACCCGTCGTCGCCGGAACTCCCAGCCCCTGACCGTCGTTCCCACGGCTCAGGAGAACCTTGGAACGATCATGGTGAGCCACCCCACAACCGGTGCTCACCGAGCGGTGTCCACCGCTGTGCCGTGGGATCGCATGGGCCGGTCGGCACGCCGTGGTCAGCCGGGCCAGAGGTTGAGCATCGCGGCGAAGCCCTCCCGCCAGCTCGGCCAGGTCGGGCGCCAGCCGATCGTCTCGCGCAACCGGAAGTTCGTGGCACCGCGCTGCTCGGTCAGCTGGTGCACCGTCAGCCAGTCCAGCTGCGCCCGGGCCTGGTCCATCGTCAGCGAGACCGGGGCCGGGCCGCCGACCATGCGGGCGTAGGCGGGCAGCCACTCCGCGGACTCGGCGGGCTCGTTGTCCACCACGTTGTAGGCGCCCGGTTCGCCGGCGGTGAGCATCTCCAGCACTGCCCCGGCCGCGTCGTCGACGTGCGTGAACGACGTCAGGCCGACACCGTCGGACACCAGCGGCAGGCCGCTGCCGCGCACCCGCGTGTGGATCGCACCTCCCGGCGCGTAGTGCGTTCCCGGGCCGTACAGCGCGCCGTAGCGCAGCGCCACGCCCTCGATGTCCGGGCAGGTCAGCAGCGCCTCCTCCATCGCCGCCAGGCCGCGCACCACGGCGCCCCAGCACCCCGGCGCATCCGTCCACAGTGGAGAATCTTCGTCCAGCACCTCCTCGCCGTGCGGGCGGTAGGCGGCAGCCATGCTCTGCCCGATGATCCGCCGTGCCCCCACCGACACCGCAGCGGCGACCAGGTTCTTCGCACCGCGCTCCCGGAGTTCCGCGGTGCGGCGCAGCCCCTCGTCCCGGTCGCGGCCGCCAAAACCGGATGTCTGGTCGATGACCACGTCCGGGCTGGCGCGGCGTAATGCGCGCCGCAGCCCGGACGGGTCCAGTAAATCGGCCACGGCCACGTCGTCGGCCTCGGCCGCTTCGTCCACCCCGTCCGCCCGCCGGACCAGCGCGGTCACGTGGTGACCTCGCTTTCGCAGCAGGGGCAACAGCGTTCTCCCGACCACGCCGGTCGCACCGGCGACAACCACACGCAGGGGCACTTCGACCTCGCACCGGGTTCAACGTCAGCGGGGTGGAAGCGTACCCCGGCCGGACATACCCGGAACGGGTGAAAATAGACTGTTTTCCGTGGCGGCGGACCGGGCGCCGCTCGCGGCCCGGCCCGACCGCCCCGCTCGAGGCTGGATCAGAGGGTGCGGATACCCGCGGCCTGCGGCCCCTTCGGGCCCTGGGCGATCTCGAACTCCACCCGCTGGTTCTCCTCCAGCGTGCGGAAACCGGTGGCGTCGATGGCGGAGTAGTGGGCGAACACGTCGGCGCCGCCGCCGTCGGGAGTGATGAACCCGTAGCCCTTCTCCGCGTTGAACCACTTGACGGTACCGGTAGCCATTCCTTGTCTCTCCTGATTCTGCTGGCCAGGGTCAACACCACGCAGACCCCAAGTCGCTGAGATGATCACCCCGGCCGAACGGCCACGGCACAAAAAAGTGCCTGCGTTCTGGCAGGCACTTTCCAGTACTGCTGGGACCAAAACCGCAACCGCTGCAACGCTAGCACTCCGTTCGCGCGATGTCACACATCGAACGCAGCATGTCAACGCGGTCGGCGCGGGGCCGCGTCGCGGCGGTTGCGGCGCACCTGCTACGGGATGCTCAGCAGGCCCTGGCCGCTCTCCTCCGCGGCCTGGTTGCGCTCGGTGCGCTGCTCGACCAGCTGCAGCGCCGACGCCCGCGGGGTGCGGCCCTCGGTGTCCCAGGCCGCCAGCAGCGGTGGGATCTTGGCCAGCATCTCCTCGCGCAGCACCTGGAACGAGCGCACCGGGTCGGCATCCACCCGGCCCAGCAGCAGCCACCACGCCCAGGCGGCCGCCCCGGCGTTGGCCACGAAGTCCGGGATCACCGGGATGCCGCGGGTGGCCAGCAGTTCCTCGGCATCGGCGGTCACCGGGGTGTTGGCCGCCTCCACGACGACCCGGGCGTTGATCTCGGGCACCAGCGGCGCGGTGATCGCGTAGGACACCGCAGCCGGGACGAGCAGGTCGACGTCGGCGGAGAGCACGTCCTCGCGCGGCAGCCGCCGCACGTGCTCGGGCACCCGCGTGCGGTCGATCTCGCCGAAGCGGTCGCGGGTTTCCAGCAGCGCCGGGACGTCCAGCCCGACCGGGTCGAACAGGGCGCCCGCCGCGTCGGCCATCGCGACGACCTTCAGTCCCGCCTCGTGCAGGTAGAACGCCGTCCCGCCGCCCATGGTCCCGACGCCCTGCACCGCCACCGTGGTCCGCGCCGGGTCCCAGCCGCGCGCGTGCACCACGCCGAGGCAGCTCTGCGCCACCCCGTAGCCGCCGACCACGTCGCCGAGCAGCAGACCACCGGGCACGGGGGCGTTGAGTCCGGCGCGGACGCGGCGCAGCGTGCGCTCCGGGTCCGGGGCCCGGCGGATCGCCGCGTGGTAGGACTGCCCGAGCCCGACCTCCGCGAACACCTCGTCGATGAGGTGTTGCGGCACCCCCAGGTCCTCGGCCGTCACCCAGTGGGCGGCCAGCCACGGTCGCATGGCCCGCACGAAGCGGCTCAGCACGCCGCGGGCCTGCGGGTCCTTCGGGTCGCAGTCGATCCCGCCCTTGGCGCCGCCCACCGGCAGGTCGAACACGGCGGTCTTGCGCGCCATGCCGAGCGCCAGCGCCTCCACCTCGGACATCGTGCAGCCGGCGCGCATCCGGGTCCCGCCCGTGGCGAGACCGGACACCAGGCTGTGCACGACCAGATAGCCGTTCCGCCCGGTCACCGGGTCAGTCCAGGTCACCCGCAACAGCGGGTCACGGTCGACGACTGCCATGGGCCGAACCTCCTCCCGTACGCATACCTGACACACCTGGGCGCGCACGCCCGGAATCCACCAGTGATCGATCACCAGGCAACCCGTCGCACCCCGCGACGATCGCCGTACTACCGCAACGAATGCCGCACGAAGCGGCTCAGTGATGTCGCAGCCAGAGCGAAGAAGAAGACAGCCACCGGACCGGACGCGGATTGCGGAACCGCTCGACTCGCATGGCCCACCTCCGCAGTCGTCAGCCGGGGAATGGCTCGAAGTTAAGGGCGGGCTCGTCGGATTGTCAACAATCATCGGAGCCTCCTGGCGTGACGTCATCGGAACGGGTGCGTGGCGGGCGGATCACGCGGCGGTCACGGCTCCGGCAGAGCTGTCCAACTGGGCCGCACCCGTCACCCCGACGGGGCCTTAAGCTTCCGATCGCGGCGTGGCACAGCGCCGCGGGAAGCGTGCCGCGGGCACGGCGGAACTTGGGTGAAACGGCGCCCAAGGTGCCCGCGCGACTGGGAGGATGCACCTATGAGCCAACCAGGACCCCAGGGCCAACCGGGATCGCTGGACGAGGGGGCCCAGCAGCAGCTGATCCAGGAGATCGGCCGGACGATCGTGCGCTCGCTGCCTCCTGGTTGGCAGGAAGTCACCGTCGAGTACCGCGCGCTGGGCGAGCACCACGAACTGGTGGCCCGCCTGCTGGCCCCCAACGGCACGGTCATCCCGCTGGCCGCCCCGCCCGGGGTGGCCGAGCTGTTCGCCGAACTCCGGCACGGCATGTACCAGGCGGACCGGGGCACCTGGGTGAGCGCGCTGTACCGCCTGCAGCGCCCCGGCAGCTACACCGTCGACTTCAACGGGGACTACCAGCCGAACTGGCACACCGCTCCCCCGGCGGCGGCCTTCGCCGCCGAGCTGGCCCGCTACCCGCGCCCGGCGGAGTCCACCCCCGAGTGGCTGGCCGCGGGCGCCGGTGGCACCGAGCCGGTGCTGCGCACCGCCGAGGTGTTCGACGACAACGGGCGGCCCATCACCGAGCGTCCGGAGATCAGCCCCGCCGAGCGGGACCGAGTGGTGGAGTACCTGGAGCGCGCGCCGATCGTGCTGGCCGCGCGCAGCTACGACACCGACCGGCTGGACCCGAACCGCAGCCCGGCGGTGCCGATGACCTTCCACACCGACGGCAGCTGGATCTGGCCCGGCGCGGTCGGCTACTACCTGCGGCAGCACGGCGTCGCGCCGGAGGCCGACCTCGTGGCGCACATCCGCAGCCGCGGGTTCCAGGTGCCCGAGGTGGACGAGCAGACCCGCGAGAAGGCGGTCGCGGTCATCACCGGCGAGCGGCGCGGCTGACCGCTCCCGCCCCGAGGGCTGGGAGAATCGCGGCATGCGCGAGGTGGCCTTCGTGGGCGGACGGGTGGCCACGATGGACGCCGCCCGCTCCTTCACCGACGCGGTGCTGGTGCGCGACGGCCGCATCACCGCGGTCGGGCACGACGCGGTGCGCGACCGCGCCACGCCGTCTGCCGAGCTGGTCGACCTGCGCGGTCGGCTGCTGCTGCCGGGCTTCCATGACGCCCACGTGCACCCGGTCTTCGGCGGCATGCAGCGGCTGCGCTGCGACCTCACCGACAGCACCGACGCCCGCGACTGTCTACGCCGCATCGCCGAGCACCGTCGCACCACCTCGGGCTGGGTGCTCGGCGGTGGCTGGGACATGGCGCAGTTCCCCGGTGGCACGCCGACCCGGGCCGACCTGGACGCGGTGACCGGCGACCGGCCCGCCTACCTGGTCAACCGCGACCACCACGGGGCCTGGGTGAACTCGGCGGCGTTGCGGCTGGCCGGGATCGACCGCCGCACCCCGGACCCCCCAGACGGGCGGATCGAGCGGGACGCCGACGGTGAACCCGCCGGGACGCTGCACGAGGGCGCGACGCGGCTGGTCGAGCGGGTGCTGCCGCCGACGGGTCCCGACGAGTGCCTGGCGGGTCTGCTGGAGGGGCAGCGCCACCTGCACCACCACGGCGTGACGTCGTGGCACGACGCGATCGTCGGCCCGTACCTGGGCTACCCGGACATCCTGGACACCTACCTGACCGCGGACCGCCGGGGCCTGCTGACCGGACGGGTGCGCGGTGCGCTGTGGTGGGACCGCACCCGCGGGCGGGACCAGGTTGACGAGCTGCGGCAGCGCGCCGGCGGGCCCGCGGCCGCCGGTTCCGCGCCGATGCGGTCAAGATCATGCAGGACGGGGTGTGCGAGAACTTCACGGCCGCGCTGCTGCTGCCCTACCTCGGCGCGCACGGCAGCGGGTTGTCCTTCGTGCCCGCCGAGGACCTGGCCGCCGCGGTGCGGCAGCTCACCGACGCGGGCTTCGAGCTGCACTTCCACGCCATCGGCGACCGGGCGATCCGCGACGTGCTGGACGCGCTCGCCGGGGCCCGGCGCACCGGGCTGCGCCACCAGATCGCGCACGTGCAGGTCGTGCAGCCCAGTGACATCCCCCGGTTCCACGAACTCGGCGTGACCGCCACGATCCAGCCGCTGTGGGCGGTCAACGACGCCGCCATGACCGAGCTGACCGCGCCGCGCCTGGGGCACCGGCGGGCGGGCCGGCAGTACCCGTTCCGGTCGCTGCGGGCCGCGGGCGCGGTGCTCGCCGCGGGCAGCGACTGGCCGGTGTCAGACACCGACCCGCTGCGGGGCGTGCACGTCGCGGTCAACCGGCGCGCCCCGGACACCGACGACGAACCGTTCCTGCCGGAGCAGGCGATGGACCTTGTCGACGCGCTGGCCGCCTACACCGCGGGCAGCTCCTGGGTGAACCACGCCGAGGGCGAGACCGGGACGGTCGAGGTCGGCAGGGCCGCGGACCTTGTGGTACTCGACCGCGACCCGTTCACGCTGCCGCCGGAGGAGATCGGGCAGTGCCAAGTAGACCTGACCATGGTCGACGGCGTGGTCGTCCACGAGCGCACGTAACCGCCTGCGACGACGCGCTGGGCCGGTCGGGCGACCGCCCACCACGATCGTGTGGAGCGGTCCGGAAAACATTGGCCGCCAAGAAGATCACTGGTTTCGTGCGCAGCGTCGGTGACCATCGCGGAGAGGTCGGTGCGCGGAGCATGCAGCCCTTTCGACTGCCGGAGTTCTACCTGCCCTACCCAGCTCGGCTGAACCCGAACCTGGAGCGCGCGCGGGAGCGCAGCAAGGCGTGGGCGTACCGGATGGACATGATCGACGTGCCACAGCAGGGGCACGCGATCTGGGACGAGGCCGACTTCGACCGCCACGACTACGCGCTGCTGTGCGCCTACACGCACCCCGACGCGGACGGGCCGGAACTGGACCTGATCACCTGCTGGTACGTGTGGGTGTTCTACTTCGACGACCACTTCGTGGAGCTGTACAAGCGGGATCCCGATCTGGAGGGAGCGCGGGCGTATCTGGACCGGCTTCCGGCGTTCATGCCGCTGGAGGGCCCCGTCACCGCGGAGCTGACCAACCCGGTGGAGGCCGGTCTGGCGGACCTGTGGCAGCGCACCGTGCCGTCGATGAGCGTGGACTGGCGGCGTCGCTTCGCCGAGAACACCAAGCACCTGCTGGATGAGTCGCTGTGGGAGCTGGCCAACATCAGCGAGAACCGGCTGTCCAACCCCATCGAGTACATCGAGATGCGCCGCAAGGTCGGCGGTGCGCCGTGGTCGGCGAACCTGGTGGAGCACGCCGTCGGCGTGGAGGTCCCCGCCGAGATCGCGGCGACCCGGCCGATGGCGGTGCTGCGCGACACGTTCTCCGACGCGGTGCACCTGCGCAACGACCTGTTCTCCTACGCGCGGGAGGTGCAGGACGAGGGCGAGCTGAGCAACGGCGTGCTGGTCTTCGAGAAGTTCCTCGGCTGCACCACGCAGGAGGCGGCCGAACGCGTCAACGACCTGCTCACCTCCCGGATGCACCAGTTCGAGCACACCGCACTGACCGAGGTGCCGCGGTTGCTGGACGAACGCGGCATCGATCCGGCCGGGCGGCTGGCGGTGCTCGGCTACGTCAAGGGCCTGCAGGACTGGCAGTCCGGCGGCCACGAGTGGCACGCCCAATCCGGCCGCTACCCGGACGGCGCCCCGTCCGTGCTGGCCGGTCCGCAGGGGCTCGGCACATCCGCCGCCACCATCGTCAACTCGCTGATCTCCACTGCGCCGCAACGACTTCGCAGCTACTCGCACGTTCCGTGCACCGCCGTCGGCCCGGTGCCGCGGCGCGAGATCTACATGCCCTACCAGGTCACGCTGTGCCCGCACCTGGACGTCTCGCGGGAGCACCTGGTGGATTGGGCCCGCGCGACGGGCATCTTCGAGGACGTACCGCAGGTCTGGGACGAGACGTTGCTGCGGATCCACGACCTGCCGCTGTGCGCCGCCGGGCTGGACCCGGACGCCACCGTCGAGGAGCTGGACCTGGCCTCGGCGTGGCTGGCGTGGGGCACCTACGGCGACGACTACTACCCGCAGGTCTTCGGGCATGCCAGGAACATGGCGGGGGCGAAAGCGCTCAACGCGCGGCTGGTGGAGCTCATGCCCGTCGAGGGCGCCAGCCCCCTCGTCCCGAGCTGCGCGCTGGAACGCGGCCTGGCCGACCTGTGGGCGCGCACCACGGTACTGATGCCCGCGGACCAGCGGCGCGCCTTCCGCCAGGCCGTGGAGCGGATGCTGGACAGCTGGTTGTGGGAGCTGGACAACCAGCACCAGAACCGGATTCCGGACCCGGTCGACTACATCGAGATGCGGCGCAGCACCTTCGGCTCCGACCTGACGATGAGCCTGTCGCGGTTCTCCCACGGGCAGACCGTGCCGCCGGAGATCTACCGGACGCGCACGATCCGCGCCATGGAGAACTCCGCGACCGACTACGCCACGATGGTCAACGACGTGTTCTCCTACCGCAAGGAGGTCGAGTTCGAGGGCGAGGTGCACAACTCCGTCCTGGTGGTGCAGAACTTCCTGGACTGCGACCGGGACCGTGCCTTCGAGATCGTGCACGACCTGATGACCGCGCGGATGAAGCAGTTCCAGCACGCCGTGGACGTCGAGCTGCCCGCGCTGATCGCGGAGTTCGGCCTGGACTCCGAGGCCCGCGCCGCACTGACCCGCTACGCCACGGAGTTGCAGGACTGGATGGCCGGAATCCTCAACTGGCACCGGAGGTGCCGCCGCTACGTCGACTCCGAGCTGCGCTACAACACCCCGGTCGGCCCGGGCGGGGGACTGCCCACCGGCCCCACCGGGCTGGGCACCGAGGGCCTGCGCATCCCGGCCCCGAGCGCCGCGTGGGACCCGGTGGTCGGCTAGCGCGAATCCCTGCGTGAGCTCGCCTCCAGGTGAGCCCTGATCGCCACGAGGCGTTGCCTGACGGGCCCTGCGCGGGCCGTCTCCAGTGCGCGGACGACGCGGAGAAGGGAGGGGCATTCGGCGACGCTTCGATCCTTGAGCTCGTGCGCGTTGACGATGTGCGGAAACGCGACGAGCGCAGGATGGTCCGTGGTGAGGTGGTCGTGCTCGGGGCCCGGCAGGAACGCCTGCTGCATCGGCGAGGACGGGGTGTCGATGATGACCAACGTCTCGCCGCAGCGCTGGTGCTCCTGCAGGCAGGAAAGCTCCTGCGCGAGGGCGGGTGTCAGCTCCGCGGCCCAGACGACGATCTGCGTGGCGAGCGGAATCAGGGTCGAGACGGTGTCGAACCACGTCGCATCCGGGAGGTACAGGGCGGTCCTGGGGACAAACTGGCCGAACGTCGACGCCAGCTCCAGCTCTCCGGCCTTCGTGCTGGCCACCGTGATCATCGAGACGGCTCGCTCGAGTTCGGCCAGCGCGGCCTCGCAGTCGCGGTAGGAGATGGCGTGCACGTGGTCGCCCTGCGGGTCGTCCTCGAGCACCGACGCGAGCGGCGACGACGCGGTCGATTCCTCGACGAGGTCGAAGTTGCGCAGCAGCAGCACGAACGGTTCACCGGAGCACAGCCAGCTGCGGACCTGACCGACCGAGCTGTGGTGCTTCTCCCGAGCTGCGCGGACGAGCTTGCCCATGTGGTTGCGCGGGGCACCCGCCAGCAACCAGGGCACGCCGAAGCCCTTGCGCCGCCTTTGGATGTCCCAGTAGCGCTGCCGTTGGAGGTAGCTGAGGTTCAGCTCGGGCTCGCCGACCGCGAACCGGTCCAGCACCGTGCCCGCGTGCTCCGCGCGGCTGAGCCACTCGTCGACATCGGGATTGCTGCCCCGATCCTGCCCGAACGAGGTCAGAAGTTCGGCGAACTTCTTCCGGGCGATCTTGTCGCGGCCCTTCTGGAGCCACACCAGCGCCGCGTTGTACAGGCCCTGCGCCGCCCTCCCCCGCAGGTGGGGGTCCTGGCTGTGCCGGTATCGCCGGAACATCTCGGTCCACAGCGCCGCGAGTTCCGCGTACTTGCTGGATCGGCTGCCCGCCCCGAGGTAATCGCTGCGCAGGTACGCGTGGGTCGCCAGCGCCCGGCACAGCGCTCGCTCCACGCGGACGTCCACCGGCCGGCGAGCGCCGTCCACCACGTCACGCAAGACGCGGGCGGCGGCAGCGTTGCCGGCCGCATCGGCGCGGCCGATGTAGGCGCACAGGTCGGTCAGCATGGTGATCACCCGTTCGGCCAGGTCGGTGTCCGGGTGGTGGGCGTAATGCACGCCGAACCAACGCAGCAGCAGGAACGCGTCAGCGATGTTGCCGGCGCGGTAGAGCGCGGTCACGATCTCGTACACGATGAAGGCGTGGTCGCACGGGTCGTACTCGCCCAGGCGCGCCGCCTGCGCCGGGACGGTCTCGAACAGCCAGGTCTGGAAGTCGCGGTCGGCCACCTGTCTGGTGGCCTCCTGCCGCATCCGCTGCCACCTGCCGATGGCGCCGTCCACCACGTCCGCCAGCGTCACGTCGTCGTTCACGGGCATCACCCCTTCCGGAGCCCTCGGCCGGAGAGACGATGCTATCGCCGTCCTGCTGGTGATTTCCGGCTTTTGGGGCTGTGTGCCGCCGAATGACGTGGGACGACTGCTCGGCATGGCGGCCGCGGTGCTGGGGCCGAGCAGGCGCGAGCCACGGGACGACCGTCGTGGTCCCACTGTCTGCTGTGGACTGTCACTCGTCGACGAGGCGTCTGGTGTATCCGGCGTCGACCAGGTTCCGGTATGCCTTCCGGACCTCCACCGGGACGGCCTGGGGCACGGCGAACCCGCGCTCGGCGTAGCGGGTGATGCGCTGGGTGTCGCCGACGAGCATGGTGATCACGCGGTCCGGATCACCGATGCTCGCGACGTACTCGTCGAGCGAAAGCGGGCGCGATGCGCAGCGCACGTCGACCTCGGGCCAGAGCTTCCGGCACGTGGCGTAGGCCCTGCGTTGTTGGTACGGCCGCGAGATCAGGATCACCGACCGCACGGTGAGACCCCGGTCGGCGAGCAACGCACGGGTGAACTCGATGTTCTCACCCGTGTTGGTGGCCTTCGTCTCGACGAGGATCGCGTCATCGGGAACGCCCAACTCCAGGGCGTGTTCGCGGTAGTGGACCGCCTCGCCGCGGGGAAAGCGCTCGACCGTCGTCGGTGCGTTGGCACCGGAGAAGACGATGATCGGGAACATTTCGCGGTGGAACAGCTCGGCGGTGAAGGTGGCCACGTTGAGGTCGTGGCCGCCGAGCCCGACTCCGATGTCGCTCGGTCGAAGCACGTGGTGCATGTCGTGGTAGTCCCACAGGACCTCGACATCAGCGCGATGCTCGGCGGGCAGAGCGTTCTCCGCTCGCGACATGAGGACTCCTGCGACGTCGGCGGCCGGTCGGGTCTGGACAGTGTAGGCCCAGGCGGCGGGGTGCACCCTGCGGTTCAGCGCGAGTGCGCACCCGGGCGTCCGGGTGCGCACTCGTCCGGCTACGCCACCGCGGACCAGTGGGTGAGGTACTTCGCCGTTTCCGCCGCCAGAAGGGCGTCCAGTTCCGCCCGGTTGGCGTTGCGACGCAGGCGGAACGGCCTGCCCCGCCGGACGTCCAGAACCATCGGAGTGGCCCCCGGCAGGAGGCCGGGCATCGCCTGTTCGAGGACGCGCAGGGCCAGGTTGGCCGAGTCCGCTTCCAGCTGCGGTTCCTTCAGGTACGGCAGGACGACCTCCAGGCGGCCGTCGGGGTGGCGCAGCGCCAGCGAACTGCGCTCCGAGACGGTGATCGCCAGGTCGCCGCTGCGCCAGCAGCCGGACGTCATCGGGACTCCGGTCACCCGGGCCCGTTGCCACCACCGCTGGAAGCCGACCTGCAACTCCCGGAAGTGCTGCTGCTGGACCGGCCGCGCCTGGCGGACCGCCGCGGCGATGATCTCCAGTGCGTCCGGCGACGTGACCGCGCGCCGCAGCGCCAGCCGGAACGGACCGTAGAAGGCCCACGCCATGCTGGTCTCGTCGAGGTAGATCTCGCGCTGGTCCCGCACGATGCCCGCGCAGCCGCGCGGTGTGCTGCGTACGTAGTCCAGAAACGAACCGAGACTGATCTGAACGCCGTCCACGAGCACCCCTTCCCGTGGTCACGAGCGCACCCGGCCGCGGACCAATGCCTCACACGACGGTCCACAATGGTCTGAGTGCGCCCAAATCCCCTGCCCGACAAGGGAATACTACCACGTCAGCGACGTTTTTAGAACACATTTTCGGTACTTGTCCCGCGGCGGTCCACGTGCCGGAGCGATTGGCCATCATGACTCCGACGATGACGCCGCCGCTGGGCGTTGTCGGACCGCAGCCGGTCCGACGACCAGCACTCCAGCATCGCATCGGCGGGCCAGCGCGCCTGGATGCTGAAGCGCCAGGGACCCGGTGCGGACCCCCGGCGAGGCGCCCAATTTTCCCAAGTTCAGGGAAACTTGGGGGTCCTTCGGACGTGTAGCGCGGACAGTACGAACCAACTTCCTGGATCGTCGCATGACGAGCCGAGCGTGATCTTCCGAAGCGCTGGGACCGAGGTGCTTGCGCGGGCCGGGCTCAGCGCGCCAGCGAGCGGTAGACGGCCCGGCCCAGTTCCGCGATCGCGTCGCAGGCCGGTCCACCGCGGGAGCCGCGCGCGGAGCGCTCGTCGGTCAGCTCGTCGACGAGGACCGCCACCACCGCCCGCGGCCGGTCGGTGCCGATCAGCGCCACGTCGTGGCGCAACCCCTCCAGCTCACCGGTCTTGTTCCAGCACCGCGCCCCCTCCGGCAGCAGCGCGGGCAGGCGGTCGCGGACCTGCTGACGGGCGAGGACGCCCAACGCGTGGTCGGTCAGGTCCGGCGGAAGCGCGGCGCCGCGCGCCAGGGCGTCCAGCACGCGCGCCTGGTCCAATGCGGTGGTCACGTTGCGGCCCGGCGCGTCGACGTCCATCAGCCGCCGCTCCACGCGGGTGTCCGTGCACCCGAGGTCCGCCGCGCAGTCCCGGATCGCGTCGAGACCGACCACGTCGATCACCGCATTGGTCGCGGCATTGTCGCTGATGATGATCATCAGGGTAACCAGGTCGCGCAGGGAGATCCGCCGCACGCTGGGCAGCTCCCGCAGCACGCCGGAGCCGCCGACCCGCTCGGCCGGCAGCTCCACCTCGGTGTCCAGGCCGATCCGCCCACTGCACACCGCGCGCAGGGCGGTGATCATGACCAGCACCTTGATGGTGCTGGCCGCGCGCACCACCCGCTCGGCGCCGACGAGCACCGGCTCCCGCTCGTCCAGCGCCCACGCCGCGAACCCGACGCGTCCCGGGAAACCGTCCCACGCCAGCTCCGCCCGCAATCTCTCCGCGAACCCCACCGTTCCTCCACTGTCTCGTGCGTGGCTGCGCCCAGACCACGATCCCCGGGCGGCGCCCGCACCACAACAGCCGCAGGGCGGTATCAGCGCGCCTCGTCAAGAGTGCTGAGGTCGACCGAACCGCCGGGCATCACGCGCCGCGTGCTGCGGTAGCCGTAGAGCGCGTAGACCAGCAGGCCGACCACCAGCCACCCGGCGAACCGCAGCCACGTCTGCGCAGCCAGAAACGACATCAACCACGCCGAGAACAGCACGCCCAGGACCGGCACCACGGGCATGCCCGGGCAGCGGAACCCGCGCGGCAGATCCGGGCGGCGGTAGCGCAGCACCGTCACCGCCGCGCACACCAGCACGAACGCGAACAGCACGCCGATGTTGGTCAGCTCAGCGGCCTGCTGCACCGGCAGCAGCCCGGCCAGCACCGCCGCGACGACGCCGAGGATCCACGTCGCGCGGTGCGGCACCCGACGCACCGGGTGCAGCTGCCCGAACCACTTCGGCATCAACCCGTCCCGGCTCATCGCGTACCACAACCGGGAGGCACCCATCAGGAACGAGAAGCTGACGGTGACGATGCCCAGGATCGCCCCGATCGCGATCACCACGGCCACCGCCGGCAGCCCCGAGCTGGCGAACGCGCTGGAGAAACCGCTGTCCGGGTTGATTTGGTGGTAGGGCACCATGCCGGTGAGCACGATGCACGCCCCGACGTAGAGCACCATCGAGATGGCCAGCGACCACACCATCGCCTTCGGCATCAGCCGGCGTGCCTGCACCGACTCCTCCGCGGCGGTGGACAGCGCGTCGTAGCCGAACACCGCGAAGAACACCGTGGCCGCACCGGTCACCGCACCGCCCCAGCCGAACGGGGCGAACGGGGTCAGGTTGGCGACGTCGACCCGGGACAGGCCCACCACCACGACCAGCAGCACCACCGCGATCTTCACCGCGGTGAGCACCACGTCGACCTTCGCCGAGGTCCTGGTGCCCCGGTTGAGCAGCCATGCCACACCCAGGCAGATCAGCATCGCGATGAGGTCCACCCGGTGCCCCTCGCCGGTGCCGGGCGCACCGAGCATCCACACCGGCAGGTCGATCCCCACCGACTCCAGCAGGAAACCGGCGTAGCCGGACATGCCGATGGACACCGTGGCCACGATGGCGGTGTACTCCAGCAGCAGGTCCCAGCCGATGATCCAGCCGACCACCTCGCCGAGCACGGCGGCGGCGTAGGTGTAGGACGACCCGGCGCGCGGCACCATCCCGGCGAACTCGGCGTAGGCGAAGGCGGCGCACAGCGACGCGGCCCCGGCGATGAGGAACGACACCAGCACGGCGGGCCCGGCGACGTCGCGGGCCACCGCCCCGGCCAGGCTGAAGATCCCGGCGCCGATGATCGCGCCCACGCCGATCATGGTCAGCTGCGGCAGCCCGAGCACGCGCAGCATGCGCCGGTCGTCCGGTTCCTCGGGTTTCGGCACGGTGCGCCGGAAGATCCCGTTGGGCCCGGTTCCGAACAACGACCCGCCACCGACGGCTGTTTCCTTCCGCACCGCAACACCTCCCGCTCGCATCGCCCGTGGTGTGCCCGGGCGATGCGGGGATGTTCGTCGATGCGGGTCATCCGGGAAAGGTGGTGAAGCGCGCGGATGCCTGCGGCTGACCGCAAGAACCACTTCCGCTGCCTCGCCCGTCGGTCGCACAGCCGCGGCACGACCCGCGCGGCGCGCGATCACCTCAGAGGGTGCCGAGGACCGCGTGGGCCGCCGCCGCGTCCTGGACTCCCAGGCCGACGCTGTTGTAGAAGACGATCTCGCTGTCACTCGTTCGTCCCGGCTGCTCGCCGAGCAGCACCGCGCCCAGCGCTCGCAGCCGCTCGCGCGTCAGGTCGCCGCGCTTGAGCGCCTGCGCGATCGGTCCCGCGTGCACCACGGCCGTGTCGACTTCGTCGACCACGACCGCTCCCGCGCGGCGGACCAGCTCCGCGTCCACCTCGCACCGGTGACGCTCGAAACTGCCGACGCTGATCACCGTCGCTCCCGCCGCGACCGCGGCGGTCGGGACGACGGGTTCCGCGCTGAGGGTGCACGCGGCGATCAGCGGTGCGTCGCGCACCGCTGCCTCGGCGCTGGCCGCGGCGCGCACGGCGATGCCGAGCTCATCGGCCAGCTCCGCCGCCGCGGCCTCGCGGCGCTGCGCGTCGCGGCTGAAGACACGCACTTCGCGGAGTTCGCGGACGCGGGTGATCGCGCGCACGTGGGCTCGTGCCTGGACGCCGGAGCCGAGCACGGCCAGTTCGTCGGCGGTGGGCGCGGCCAGCGCGTCGGCGGCGACCGCGCTGGCCGCGGCGGTGCGGACCTCGGTGAGGGCGGTGGCAGCCATGACGGCGACGGGGTGGCCGGTGGTCGGGTCGAGCACCAGCACGGTGGCCGTAACGGGGGGCTGACCGCGTTCGGCGTTGCCGGGGTGGACGGCCACGAGTTTGCCGACCGCTCCGTGGCGCGGGGAGAGCCTGCTGAGGTAGCACAGGGTGGTGTCCGCCCCGGTGCGGATGACGACCTTCTCGGCGAGTTGGGCCTCGCCACGACCGAGGGATTCGAATGCCACGCGTTGCGCGGCGATGGCGGTGTCCAGGTCCAGTGCTGCCGCCACGTCGGCGTCGCTCCACAGCTTCACGTGCCGCACGGTGCCACACCCGGTCGTGGTCACGGAACCCGATCGGATCCCTGAGCATCAGCGATGCTGTCGCTCAGAGCGAACAGAATTCACTCTTCTGATTCTCCGCGAAGTCGCGCGGGACGAATTACGGTGATCCCGAGCGGCGCAGGGGTCCGCGGGCGAGAACTCCAACCAGCAGGAAGAGGTGCATCTCGGTGCAGTCGACGTTGAGCTCCGTGATCGGTCCGGACGCTCCCGCCCAGACCGGCAGCGGAGGCGAGTACCTCTCGCGCAACCCCGCGAACCTGGAGGACGTGGTCGCCCGGGTCGAGCTCGGCGGCCCGGAGACGCTGCCGGCCGCGGCGGAGCAGGCGCAGCGCGCGCAGCGCGAATGGGCGCAGATGCCCGCGCCGGTGCGCGGGCGCGTGGTGGCCGGGCTGGGGCGGCTGGTGGAGGCGAACAAGGAGTCCCTGGCCCGGCTGGTGACCCGCGAGATCGGCAAGCCCTACGCGGAGGCGCTGGGCGAGGTGCAGGAGATCATCGACACCTGCGACTTCTTCCTCGGCGAGGGCCGCCGCCTCTACGGGCAGACCGTGCCCTCGGAGATGCCCGACAAGCAGCTGTTCACCTTCCGCGTGCCGGTGGGCGTGGCGGTGGTGATCACCGCGGGCAACTTCCCGGTGGCGGTGCCGTCCTGGTACATCGTTCCCGCGCTGCTGTGCGGCAACGCGGTGGTGTGGAAGCCCGCTGAGTACGCCGCGGGCGCGGCACGGGCGCTGGCCGAGCTGGTCTGGCGGGCGGGCGTGCCCAAGGGCGTGCTCAACCTCGTCTACGCCGACGGCGAAGCCACCTTCGAAGGCTTGGCGACCGCGCTGGCCGCCGGCACCGTCAACAAGGTCGGTTTCACCGGGTCCAGCGCCGTCGGCACCCGCGTCGGCGAGCTGTGCGGCCGGTACCTGCAGAGCCCGTGCCTGGAACTGGGCGGCAAGAACCCGATGGTGGTCGCCCCGGACGCGGACCTCGACCTGGCCGTGGAGGGCGCGCTGTTCTCCGGCTGGGGCACCGCCGGACAGCGCTGCACCTCGCTGGGCAACCTGATCGTGCACCGCGACGTGCACGACGAGTTCCTGCGCCGCCTGGACGCCGCGCTGCGCTCGGCGGCAATCGGCGATCCCACCGAGGACGTGCTCTACGGCCCGCTGCTGGACCAGAAGTTCGCCGACAACTTCGAGTCCATTCTGGACACCATCGCCGACCACCACACCGTGCTGGGCTCGGAGTCGGTCGGGCGGATCGACGAGACCCGGCCGCGCAAGGGCTTCCGCGGCGACCCGTCGACCGGGCTGTACTACCATCCGGTGCTGCTGGACGGGCTGCTCCCGGACGACCACGTCTTCCGCAACGAGACCTTCGGCCCGATCGTCGGCGTCACCACCTACGACTCTCTCGACGAGGCCGTCGAGCTGGGCAACGCGCCCGGCTACGGGCTGTCCGCGGCGATCTACACCACCGACCCGGCCACCGCGTTCCGGTTCCGCCAGGGCATCGGCGCGGGCATGGTCAGCGTGAACAACTCCACCTCCGGCGCGGAGGCGCACCTACCGTTCGGCGGCAACGGCAGGTCCGGCAACGGCAGCCGCCAGTCCGGTATCTGGGTGCTCGACCAGTTCACCCGGTGGCAGTCGTTGAACTGGGACTTCTCCGGCAAGCTGCAGAAGGCCCAGATGGACGTCGACACCGTCGAGCCGGAGCTGGACTTCCGCCTGCCGCCGGAACTCGGCGGTGATGCCTGATGGCACCACTGCCCACACGGGCCGAGGTCGTGGTGATCGGCGGTGGGGTGATGGGCGTCAGCACCGCCTTCCACCTCGCCGAGGCCGGCGTCGACGTGCTGCTGCTGGAACGCGACGAGCTCGGCTCCGGCAGCACCAGCAAGGCCGCCGGCGGGGTACGGGCGCAGTTCTCCGACCCGGTCAACATCGAACTCGGCCAGCGCAGCCTGCGAGCCTTCGAGGACTTCGCGCGGCGGCCCGGCGGCGAGATCGACCTCAAGCAGCACGGCTACCTGTTCCTGCTGTCGGACCCCGAGGACGTCGCCGCGTTCGAGAAGAGCGTTCGGCTGCAGAACGAGCTCGGGGTGCCGAGCCGGATGCTGACCGTGGCCGAGGCATGCGAGCTGTCACCGTACGCGGTGCCCGACGGGCTGCTGGCGGCCGCCTTCTCCCCCACCGACGGGCACTGCACCCCGGAGGCGGTGGTGCAGGGCTACGCGCAGGCCGCCCGGCGGCACGGCGCCCGGATCCAGCGGCACTGCGCGGTCACCGGCATCGAGACCACCGGCGGGCAGATCACCGCGGTGCACACCGCGGCCGGCACCGTGCAGACCTCCACGGTGGTCTGCACGGCCGGTGCGTGGTCGGCGGAAGTCGGCGGGTTCGTCGGCGTCGACCTGCCGGTGCGCCCGCTGCGTCGGCAGATCCTGGTCACCGAACCGGTGCCGGACCTGCCGCCCCGGATGCCGTTCACCATCGACTTCGCCACCAGCTTCTATTTCCACGACGAGGGGCCCGGCCTGCTGATCGGCATGTCCGATCCCGACGAGGAGTTCGGCTTCCGGCTCAACACCGACGACCGCTGGCTCGGGCGCCTCAGCGACGCCGTGGCGCAGCGCGCCCCGCGGCTGGCCGACATCGGCATCGCGCACGGCTGGGCCGGGCTCTACGAGATCACCCCGGACCACAACGCCCTGGTCGGCGAGGCCGAGGGGCCTGGCCGGTTCCTGTACGCCACCGGCTTCTCCGGCCACGGCTTCTTACAGGGCCCGGCGATCGGGGAGGTAATGCGCGACCTGGTGCTCGGTCGCCCGCCGGTCGTCGACGTCTCCGGCCTGGACGCCCGGCGCTTCGCCGACGCCGAGGTCCGCCCCGAGCACAACTGCGTGTGAGCCCGGGCCGCGCACCGCGCGACCCCGAACCCAACCCGCGCACTTCCCGAGGAGCGAACCGTGCGTGATCTGCTGCAGGACATCGACGAGTGGGGCCCGGAGAAGGTCGTCTGCGTCTCCGACGCCCGCACCGGCATGCGGGGGGTGCTGGTCATCGACAACACCGCCCGCGGCACCGGCAAGGGCGGCACCAGGATGAGCCCGACCGTCACCGTCACCGAGATCGCCCGGCTGGCGCGGGTGATGACCTGGAAGTGGGCCGCGGTCGACCTGTTCCACGGCGGCGCGAAGGCCGGGATCTTCGCCGACCCGGACTCGCCCGACAAGGAGCGGATCGTGCGGGCCTTCGCGCGGCAGCTGGCCGACCAGATCCCGGCCAGCTACGTCGCCGGGCTGGACATGGGCATGACCGAGCACGATGCGGCGATCATCCAGGACGAGCTCGGCGACCGGGGCGCGGCGGTCGGCGCGCCCGAGGCACTGGGCGGGGTGCCCTACGACCAGCTGGGCGTCACCGGGCACGGGGTGGCCGAGGCGGTGGCCGCGGCGCTGGCCCACCGGGGCCGCAGCGTCGCCGGGGCGCGCGTGGCCGTGCAGGGCTTCGGCGCGGTGGGCGCGGCCACGGCCCGACGCCTGCACGAGCTCGGCGCGCAGCTCGTCGCCCTGTCCACGATCGACGGTGCGGTGCACGATCCGGACGGGCTGGACGTGCCGGAGTGGCTGGCCGCACGCGCCGAGTTCGGCGACGCCTGCGTGGCCAAGGCCCCGGCGCAGCAGCACATCCCGCGCGGCGAGGAACTGGTGGTGGACTGCGACGTGCTGATCCCGGCGGCGGGCCAGGACGTCATCGACGAGTCGGTGGCCGCACGGGTGCGGGCCGGGCTGGTCGTGGAGGGCGCGAACCTGCCCACCACCCCGGCGGCGCGGGAACTGCTGGCGGCCCGCCGGGTGACCGTGGTGCCGGACTTCATCGCCAACGCCGGCGGCGCCATCGCGGCGGGCTTCGCGATGGATGCCCGGCATTCGGCGTTCCGGCCCGAACCGGAGGCGATCCTGCGCACGGTCGCCGAACGCACCCGCGCCAACACGGTGCTGGTTCTCGACACCGCCCAGGCCACCGGGGTGCTGCCGCACCAGGCGGCGCTGGACTTGGCCAAGCAGCGGGTCCGCACGGCGATGGAGCTGCGTGGCAGGCTCCCCAGGCCCGCGACCGTGTGAGGCTGTCATGAACTCCAGGTGCGCGGCGATGCCGGTGGCAAAACCGCGGCGGTGCGGCCCGAGCGGCGTCGCGGACGAGGACGGAGGGGGTCCGGCGTGCTGAACCCGATCCACTTGCGAACCCTGCAGGAATGCGTGCGCACCGGCTCGTTCGCCGAGGCCGGGCGGGTGCTGGGCTACACCGCGTCGGCGGTGTCCCAGCAGATGGTGCTGCTGGAGCGGGCGATCGGTGCGCCACTGTTCGAGCGGTCCGCGCGCAGTGCCCGCAGCACCGCGCTGGCCGTCCGGTTGGCCGAACGCAGCCGCGACGCGCTCGGTGCGCTGGACGCGCTGGAACGCGAGGTGCGGGCGATGGTGGCCGGTGAGGAGGGCAGCCTGCGGCTGGCCAGCTTCGCCACCGCCAACGCGCGGGTGCTGCCGGACGTGCTGGCCGCCGTGGTAGCGCAGCGCCCCAACGCGGAGGTGCAGCTCGACGAGGGCGAGCCGGACGAGGTGCTGGACGGCGTGCTCGACGGGACGGTGGACGCGGCCGTGGTGTTCGAATATGACCTCGACCCGCGGCAGTGGCCGGTGGAGCTGTGCGTCGAGGAGCTGATGGCCGAGCCGCTGCGGCTGGCGCTGCCCGAGTCGCACCGGATGGCCGGGAAGGCCGAGGTGGAGCTGCGGGAGCTCGCCGACGACGCGTGGATCTGCACCCGGCAGGACACCGCGGGCGCCCGCTCGCTGGTCCGGTTGGCCGCCGCCGCGGGGTTCGTCCCGCGGATCACCTTCCGCAGCAACGACTACTCGGTGATCCGCGACCTGGTGGCTCGCGACCTCGGGGTGGCGGTGCTGCCCGGGCTGGCGATCCCGGACGACCGGGTGCGCGTGGCCCGGATCGCCGGGTGGCAGCCGCACCGCCGGGTGAAGGTCCTGTACCGCAAGCAGAACACCAACCCGCTGCTGCCGACCGCCCTGGAATGCCTGGCGAAGTCCTGCGCGGCGGTGGCCAACGACTGGCACACCGACGCGGCGTCCTGACGCTCGGCGGCCCGCGGGTTCCGCCGGGCGAGACCGAGCCGAGCCGCGCATTCTTTCCCGCACGGAGGACCGATGAACGACAAGCTTGAGCCCGTCGACGAGCATTTCCGTACCACCGTGGCCGGGTGGTCGGCGCGGCCCGCATCCGGTGCGGCCGTCGCCGGGGACCTGCTGGCGCTGTTTGACTCGCAGGCCGGCAGCCGCCACCTGGACCTGCAGGCGCGACGGCTGGGGGCGCGGGGCGTGGGGTTCTACAGCATCGGCTCGTCCGGGCACGAGTCCAACGCCGCGGTCGCGGCCGCGCTGCGGCCCACCGACCCGGCCCTGCTGCACTACCGCTCCGGCGGCTTCTACCTGCACCGGGCCCGGCAGGTGCCGGATCAGCACCCGCTGCGGGACGTGCTGCTGGGCGTGGTGGCTTCGGCCGACGAGCCGATCTCCGCGGGGCGGCACAAGGTTTTCGGCAACGCCGCGCTGTCGGTCATCCCGCAGACCTCCACCATCGCCTCGCACCTGCCGCGCGCGGTGGGCCTGGCGTTCTCCCTGGGTCGGGCCGGCAAGCTGGGCGTGCCCACCCCGTGGCCTGCGGATTCGGTAGTGGTGTGCAGCTTCGGCGACGCCTCGGCGAACCACTCCACCGCCACCGGCGCGATCAACGCCGCGCTGCACTGCGCCTACCAGGGGCTGCCGATGCCGCTGCTACTGGTCTGCGAGGACAACGGAATCGGGATCAGCGTGCGCACCCCGCAGGGGTGGATCGAGTCGGCCTACGGCGACCGAGCGGGGCTGGAGTACGTCACCGCCGACGGCGCGGACCCGGTGCAGTGCCTGGAGGTCGCGCGACGCGCTGCGGACTGGGTCCGCGAGCACCGGGCGCCGGCGTTCCTGCACCTGCGGACGGTGCGGTTGATGGGCCACGCGGGCTCCGACGTGGAGTCGGCGTACCGGTCGCGGATTGAGATCACCGCCGACTACCGCCGCGATCCCCTGCTGGGCACCGCGAAAGCCTTGGTGGACAACGGGGTTCTGCGCCCGGAGGAGGTGCTGGCGCGCTACGAGGCCAAGCGGGACGAGGTGGCCCGCGTCGCCGAGGACGCGCTGCGGCGGCGGAAGCTGGGCAGCGCCGCCGAGGTGATGGAGGCGATCTGCCAGGACCGACCGGACGTCGTCGCGCGGCGGGCACGCGAGGTGCCGCCGCGCCGCGAGGAGGTCTTCGGCGACCAGCTGCCCGAGTCGGAGGGACCGTTGACGCTGGCGCAGGCCATCAACCGCTCGCTGGCCGAGGAACTGGCGCGGGACCCGCGCGTCGTGGTCTTCGGCGAGGACGTCGCGCGCAAGGGCGGCGTGTACGGCGTGACGCGCGGGCTGCGTAAGAAGTTCGGCGGCACCAGGGTCTTCGACACGCTGCTGGACGAGCAGAGCATCCTGGGCACCGCGCTCGGCGCGGGGTTGGCGGGCCTGCTGCCGGTTCCGGAGATCCAGTACCTGGCGTACGTGCACAACGCCGCCGACCAGGTGCGCGGCGAGGGCAGCACGTTGAGCTTCTTCTCCGACGGGCAGTACCGCAATCCGATGGTGGTGCGCATCGCGGGCTACGGGTACCAGAAGGGCTTCGGCGGGCACTTCCACAACGACAACAGCGTGGCGGCGCTGCGCGATCTTCCCGGTGTGGTGGTGGCGTCACCGTCGCGGCCGGACGACGCGGCGGCCATGCTGCGCACCTGCGTGGCGGCGGCACACGAGGACGGCCGGGTGTGCGTGTTCCTGGAGCCCATCGCGCTGTATCACACCCGCGACCTGCACGAGACCGGGGACGGTGGGTGGCTGGCGCACTACCCGGCGCCGGGTGAGCATCACGTGCCGATCGGTCGCGCCCGCCAACACGGCGACGGCACCGACCTGACGCTGGTCACCTTCGCCAACGGGGTGCCGATGAGCCTGCGCGTCGCGCGGCGCCTGCGCGAGCGGGGCGTGTCGGCGCGGGTGCTGGACCTGCGGTGGCTGGCGCCGCTACCGGTCGAGGACCTGGTGGCGGCGGCGCGTGCGACCGGCCGGGTCCTGGTGGTGGACGAGACCCGCCGCAGCGGCGGGGTGTCCGAGCCGGTGGTGACGGCCCTGGTGGACGCGGGTTTCGAGGGGCGGATCGCGAGGGTGACCAGCGAGGACAGCTTCATCCCGCTCGGCGCGGCGGCGTACCACGTCCTGCTGGACGAGGACCAGATCGAACAGGCTGCCCTGGCCCTCCTCAAATCCTGACCGTCCCCGATCGCCGACGGGTGAAGGGCATCGTCGAGCTGTCTTCGGGGGCCGGGTCGTCGGCGGAATCGCTGCGCTGTGTGCGCGGATCACCGCGCGGCGCGCCGATCCGGGTTGGCGGCGATGATGGCGTTGACCAGGGCTGCACCCGGGAAGTCCATCAGGACGACACCGGTGCGCGACGGGGCCTGGCCGGTCAGGTGTTCCAGCGCGTAGTCGTTGACGCCCCGGATGCCGGGGGCGCCGCAGGCGACCGTGTTCGGGTGTGCGACGGGGCTGGAACCGCTGCTGAAGTTCACAAACATCCGGGACGGGTCACCGGCCGCGGTGCGGGCCAGGTGGTCGCGCACCGCGAACCACTTGTCGTCGATGTCGAAGACCGTCGGCACCTCGTACCTGTCCTGGACGTACTCGTCCCAGGTGTCGGCGGTGAACTGGCCGAGGCCGCGGCCCGGTAGGAGGCCGCCGTGCGCGTTCTGCAGGACCGCCAGCACGACCTTGCCGCGCACCTCGCCGAGCGTCGGCACCGCTCCGCCCGCCGGGTCGTACAGCACCCCGCCGTGCGGGTCCTCCCGCCGGTACCGGTCCAGGATCTGCCCGACGTCCAGGCTGCTGTTGTGGTCCGCGCAGGAGCCGATCTCCCCGGTGCACTCGGCTTTGAGCCGCATCAGCACCACCTCCCCCGGGTGCTCGGCCAGGAACTCGTCGGCTTCCCGCAGCACGTCGGCGAAGTTGGCGTTCTGGTAGAACGGCCCGTGGTGCAGCGTGAACAGGTCGTCGTAGCGGCGCACCCGGATGTCGATGGCGCGGATGCCCGCCCGCAGCTGGGCGGTGAGCGTTTCGGCGCTGTCGCCGTGGTTCTCCTGCGTCTGCGTCAGATCTCCGCCGTGCAGCGAAAGGCTCTGGTGCGTGCCGGGGATCGACAGCTGCGCCAGGCTGGAGCCGTCGGGCAGTGCGGCCATCCAGTCCGGGTTGGTCGCCTCGGTGATGCTCGCGCAGTGCGGGGCCGCGGACGCGGTCGCGGGCAGCGCGACCGACAGAGCCAACGCCAGGGCCGCCGTCGCGCGGACAGTTCTGCCAGGCATGCGCCCAGCATCCCGGTCCCGCGCGGGCGGCGGCCCGAGTGGCGGGAACTCGCCAGGATCAGCCCGCGGCGAGGTGCGCCCAGATGCGCCGCGAAACCCCGATCGGGTCGGTTACCACCGACGGCGGCGTGTTCCAGATCCGCGTCCGCCGCTCCGCCGAGTACGCGGGCCAGCCCGGGTCACCGCTCGCCGCGAACGACACCCACGCGCGGCGTATCTCCGCCGACAGTGCCTCGAACTCCGGTGGCACCTGACCGCCGAGGAACAGCTGCCCCAGCTCGTTGTCGGTCGTGCCGAAGACGAACGGCAGGTCCAGCCCGTGGCAGGCACCCAGCGCCCCGCCGCGGGCCGGGCTCGGCCAGGCGAACTCGTACAGGTAGCTGCGCCCCCCGGCGTCGGCGTGGCCCTCGGCGCACCACGTCGCGGGCATCCGGAACAACTGGTCGCTCAGCACCAGCGTGTACAGCTCCGCGTCGGAGGCGTCCGGATAACCGGCCCGGTACTCGTCGAGCACCGACGGCGCCAGGCGCAGCTCGCGCAGCAGCGCCGCCGGGTCCTTCGCCTCCGGCGGGAGGTCCACTGTGAACAGTGTCGCCTCGTCGGTGTTGTAGCCGCAGATCAGGTCCACGTCCCGGCCCGCGCCGGCGCGCAGCGCCACCCACGGCAGGTCGGCGAGCACCTCGCCGTCCAGCACCACGCCGTAGGGCGTGGCATTGGTCCACGCCCCGGGGGCCTGTTTCATCTCGCCCATCGCGGCGACCTGCGCCGCGTGGAACGCCTCGGCGGGCAGAACGGCCAGCCCCTCGGTCGTGGCCGGGACGTCCAGCCGCCCGGTGATCAGTTCGCTGACCTTACGGAACTCCTCCTCGTCCCAGAACAGCGATCCGGGGCTCTGCGCGATGCCGCGGCGGAACAACCCGCTCCCAGCCGATCCTGCGACCAGCGCGACCACCGAGGTGGCCCCGGCCGATTCGCCGAAGATCGTCACGTTGCCCGGGTCGCCGCCGAACGCCGCGATGTTGTCCTGAACCCACCGCAGCGCGGCCAGCTGGTCGAGGATGCCGCGGTTGGCCGGGGCGTCCGCCACCCAGCCGAAACCCTCGTACCCGACCCGGTAGTTCACCGTGACCACCACGACCCCGGCCCGCGCCAGCCGCGCCGGGTCGTATGACGTGCTCGACCCGCCGAGGTAGGCCCCGCCGTGGATCCACACCATCACCGGCAGTCCGCCGCCGGGGTCCGGCGTCCAGACGTTGAGGGTCAGGCAGTCCGGGTTGTCGCCCGGGGTCCACAGCCCCGATGCCTCCGCCATGATCGGCGGCTGCGGCACCGACGCGCTGAACGAGGTCGCGTCCCGCACCCCGTCCCACCGCTGCGGCGCCACCGGCGCCTGGAACCGACGCGGCCCCTCCAGCGCCGCCGCATACGGAATTCCCTTGAAAACGCTGACGTCACCGCTGGCGACTCCCCGCACAGCGCCTGATTCGGTGAGCACCACAAGATCCATGCATCAATACAACCATCCGAACGGAGTGCGGTGCACCGGTCACACCCGGTCGTCGAGTTCGGCGGCCGCCAGCGGGAGCGCCTCGCAGAACTTCTCCAGGTCCGGGACCGCGGTGCGGTTGGCCTGCAGGCCCACGTGCACGGCCCCGCGATACTGCGACACCGCGATGCCCAGCGCCTGCCCGGGCGCGAGCGGCGCCACCGGGTAGAGCTCGGTGAGCTCCGCGCCGGCCAGCCGGGCCGGGAAGTCCGGCAGCGGGACGTTGGTGACCACCAGGTCGAACAGCAGCGCCGCGCTGTGCCCGGCCAGCGGCGCCGCCACCTGGTGCAGGATCGGCGGCATCCGTTCGGCCAGCACCGGGAACGCACCCGGACCGCGCAGCGGCCCCGTGCTCTTGTTGCGGCCCATCTCGGCCCGGATTGTTCGTAGCCGCGCCACCGGGTCCGGCTCGCCGACCGGCAGGTCGCACAGGTACCCCGACAGCTGGTTGTTGCCGGTCCGCGGTCCGGGGCGGCGGCGGGAGACCGGCACGAGCGCGCGCACCGGCACGTCCTCGGCCGGGTGACCGCGGTTGTCCAGCCACCGGCGCAGCGCCCCGGACACCACCGCGAGCACCACGTCGTTGGTGGTGCCGCCGTGCCGGGCGCGGATGCGGCGCAGCTGCGCCAGCTCCAGCGGGACCAGCGCCACCCGACGAGCCGGTGAGGACGGCGCGCGCAGTGGTGAACCAGGCACCGGGACCCGGAAGTTGCGCACCATCGATGAGGCGATGCCCAGTGACTCGCCGGATGTGGCGAGCATGCCGCGCACCGCATCGAACAGCTGCTGCGGTCGGCGGACCAGGTCCAGGGCATCGGCCAGTGGTCGGCGCGGCGCCGGCAGGTCCGGTGTCGGCTCACCGGCCAGCCCGTCCAGCAGCCGCATCCCGATCTCGACGGCCCCGCGGCCGTCGGCGAGCGCGTGGTGGAACTTCACCAGGATCGCGAACCGGTCCCCGTCCAGGCCGGTGATCAGGTGCAGCTCCCACAGCGGGCGCCGCAGGTCCAGCGGGTCGGCGACCAGCTCCGCGACCAGCGCCGCCAGCTCCTCCCGCCCGCCCGGCGAGACCACCTGGTGGCTGTGCACGTGCCGGGCGGCGTCGAAGTCGGCCACCTCCGCCCACCGCGCCTGCCCGGGCAGCCAGGACCATTCGATCCGCTGCCGCAGCCGGGGGATGCGCGCGGCTCGCTCGGCGAGCCGCGACAGCAGCTCTTCCCGATGCACCAGACGCCTCGGCCGGAACACGGCGACGGCGCCAAGGTGCATGGGGGCGGTGTCCTGCTCCAGGCACAGGAAGGCCCAGTCCAGCGCCGAGATCGTCGTCGTCGTCACCGCTCCCACCTCACCGCAGCGCGCGAAATCCGGAAATGGGTCGGCCGCGTTACACGGCGGTGTCGATTCACGAAACCGGGGTAACCGAAATGGCGGGGGAACGCCGACGAAAGGGACGCGAATTCTTTTTCCGAAAGACCCGGTAACAACGCCACCGACCTGCTCCTTTCACCCGCGGCGCGCACAGTTTTTCCACCACGTGCCCCGTCGCACGGTTGAAGGACAAGTCCGAATCACCGGACCGCAGAACGCCGAATGCGTCGACTTTAACCCGAAAAAGGCGCGGAGGAAAACGGCGGCGGCGCGGCCCGCACCCGATGATCGCTTCGCTGGGTGGCCGGTCGCGGCGCGGCGATCACCCACACGAATCCACACCGAGCCCGCCCGAGGACCGCCAGGACGCGCCGCGATGACTGCGCGCGCAGGACGACCCCGCGAACACCACCACGCGACGTGACCGAAGTCACGCCACACAGCGAAAACCCCGCCGCCCCGGGATTTCGGGACGACGGGGTGTCGGTCCGTGCGCTCAGCCCTTCAGCACTCCGTCAGAGAGGCCGAGGTTCTCCAGGACCTCGCGGGTCGCCTTGGCGCGGTTGAGGCTGTAGAAGTGCACCGCCGGGACGCCTTCGGCGATCAGCTTCTCGCACAGCCGGGTGGTGATCTCCAGTCCGGCGGTGCGGAAACCGGCCGGGTCATCGCGCAGCGGGTCCAGCACCGCGGACACCTCGTCCGGGATGGTCATGTTGCTCAGCTGCGTGGTCATGCCCAGCACCTTCGGTGTGGTGATCGGCATGATGCCCGGCAGCAGCGGCTGGTGGCAGCCGCGCTGGGCCAGCCGGTCCCGCAGCCGCAGGAAGTACTCCGGTTCCAGGAACATCTGCGCCACCGAGAAGTCCGCCCCGGCCCGCAGCTTGTTCACCATGTGCCTGGTGTCGGACTCCAGGTCGGGCGAACGCGGGTGCATGTGCGGGAACGCCGCGACGCCCACGCAGAAGTCACCGCACTCGCGCACCAGCCGCACCAGTTCCTCGGCATAGGTGATGCCCTCCGGGTGCGGGATCCACTCGCCCATCGGGTCGCCCGGCGGGTCGCCGCGGATCGCCAGCACGTTGCTGATGCCCTCGGCCGCGTACGAGCCGATGACGTGCCGCAGTTCCGCGATCGAGTGGTTGACCCCGGTCAGGTGTGCCATCGGCACCAGGGTGGTGTCGGTGGCGATGCGGCCCGTGGTGCGCACCGTGCGGTCCCGGCTGGATCCGCCCGCGCCGTAGGTCACCGACACGTAGGCGGGGTCCAGCGGCTCCAGCTCCCGGATGGCCCGCCACAGCTGGCGCTCCTCCTCGTCGGTCCTGGGCGGGAAGAACTCCACCGAGAAGACCGTCTTGCCCGGGCGGAGCCGGTCTATGACCTTGGTCATTGCCTGGCCTCGCTCTCCCTTGCGGGTCGTGGGGCGCGACCGGGGCCCGGCCGCGCCCACGGCGGTCAGTAGCGGTAGTGGTCGGGCTTGTACGGGCCGTCCACATCCACCCCGATGTAGGCCGCCTGCTCCTTGGTCAACCGGGTCAACTTCACCCCCAACGCATCCAGATGCAACCGCGCCACCTTC
>NZ_BMMT01000006.1 GCF_014646075.1 Saccharopolyspora thermophila | reverse complement strand
GTGTGGGTTGTCGGTGGCGATGGCGGGGAGGGTACGCCCGGTCCCATTCCGAACCCGGTAGCTAAGTTCCCCAGCGCTGATGGTACTGCACTCGGTGGGGTGTGGGAGAGTAGGACACCGCCGACACATTGTTTGGGTGGGGGCCGACCGGTTCCGTCCTTTCGGGACGGATGTCCGGTCGGCCCTCATTTTTTTCATGTCAGGAGTTGCCTCCCGTCACAACGGGGCGGCCACCCACCAGGACCCGCCACGAGGTGGGACTACCCTGGTGGTGTCTTCAGTTTTTTTCTGCTTTCAGGAGGTTCGGTGTCCGGTTCCGACGACAGGCGCGGCGGGGACCGCCGCGGGGCCGGTACCGGCCGGGGTGGCAACTCAGGCGGCCGCGGTGACCACGGCCGCCGGGGCGGCCCCTACGGCGATCAGCGTCGGGATCACGACGGTGGTGGCTTCCGCCGCCACGGCGACCGTGACAACCGTGGCTACCGCGACAACCGCGAGGACCGCGGTTGGGATGACCGCGGCGGCTGGGACGACCGCGGACGGGACCGGCGCGGCGGCCGACGTCGCGACGACCGCGGCGGCTACGGTCGCCGCGAGGGCGGCTTCCGCAACGAGAACGAAACCCGATTCCGTCGCGATGACCGCGGCCGCGGCCAGTTCCGGCGGGACGACCGGCCGCGCCGTGACGACAGTCGGGGCGACCGGCGTGACTTCCGGCGCGACGACCGGGGCCGCGATGACTTCCGCGGGGACCGTCGCGGCGGCTACGGCTGGCGCGACGACCGCCAGCGCGGCGAGCGGAGGTTCGACGACCGCCGCCGTGACGACCGTTCCCGGGACGAGCGCCGTGACAACCGTGGTGACTTCCGTCGCGGGGACCGGCGTGACTTTCGCCGCGGCGACCGCGATCGCGACTTCCGGCGGGACGATCGCGGACGCGGTGACTTCCGCCGTGATGACCGGCGGGGCCGCGGCGACGTCCGCCGTGACGACCGCCCGCGCCGTGCTGACGACCGCCGCCGAGATGACCGGCCGCGCAGGGAAGGCCGGCGTCAGGACGACCGGCAGGGCCGCGACGTCCGCCGCGAGGCCCAGCAGCAGGCACCGGAGGAAGCCGAGCTGCAGCGCGCTCCGCAGGACGAGACCGTCGAGCGGCCCGCCAAGGGCGGCGAACCGGAACTCCCTGAGGGCCTGGACCCCGCTGAACTCGACATCGAGGTCCGGCGCCAGCTGCGGTCGCTGCCCAAGGGCTTGGCCGACAAGGTCGCGCTGCACCTGGTCGCGGCGGGACAACTGATCGACTCCGAGCCCGAACGCGCCCTGCAGCACGCGCGCTTCGCGCGCCAGCGCGCCTCCCGCATCCCGTCGGTCCGCGAGGCCAACGGGCTCACCGCCTACCTGGCCGGTGAGTGGAACGAGGCGCTGTCCGAGCTGCGTGCGGTGCGGCGGATGGCCGGTGGTCCCGGCCATCTGGCGATCATTGCCGACTGCGAGCGCGCCCTGGGTCGCCCGGAACGAGCGGTGGAGCTCAGCCGCAGCCAGGAGGCGACGCTGCTCGACGTGGAGGACGCCGTCGAACTGCGGATCGTGGCCGCCGGTGCTCGCCGCGACCTCGGCGAGGTCGAGGCGTCGGTGGTCAGCCTGCAGATCCCGGAACTCGACCCGCGGCGCCAGGAGCCGTGGAGCGCGCGCCTGTTCTACGCCTACGCCGACAACCTGCTGGCGGCCGGGCGCACGGAGGAGGCATTCACCTGGTTCGTGCACGCGGCGAACGCCGACGACGAAGGCGAGACCGACGCCGACGAGCGCCTGGACGAGCTCGCCGAGCAGCTCGGCGGCCCGGACGCCGTCGAGGAACTCGTGTCCGCCGCCACGGAGGAGCAGGTCGACGAGCAGGCCGGTGACCAGCTTCAGGCGGAGATCGCCAGCGCGGATCTGACCGACGATGACGAGGATGCCGACGAGCAGGCCGGTGACCAGCTTCAGACGGACATCGTGAGCCCGGATCTCACCGAGGACGACGAGGACGAGGCGTTGGCAACCGGCGCGGACGCAGAGGGAGGCGCGCGAGCGCAGTGAGCGCCACGCTGCTCGACGGCCACGACGTCGTGCTGTTCGACCTCGACGGCACGGTGTACCGGGGCGGTGAACTGGTCCCCGGCGCGCTGGAGGCCATCCGCGAGGTGCACCGGCGTGGCGTCACGGTTCGGTACGTCACCAACAACGCGTCCAAATCGGACAGCTCGGCGGCCGAGCACCTCACCGGTCTCGGCCTGACCGCGGCGCCGACCGAGGTCAGCACCAGCGCCCAGGCAGGCGCGGCGGTGCTGGCGGCGCAGCTGCCGCCCGGTTCCCGGGTGCTCGTCGTCGGTGCCCCCGCCCTGGTGTCCGAAGTGGACCGGGTCGGGCTGGTCCCGGTCCGTGACCTCGCCGACGACCCGGTAGCCGTGGTGCAGGGCCACTCCACCGAGACCGCCTGGCGGAACCTCGCCGAGGCGTGCCTGGCGATCCGGGGCGGTGCGCTGTGGGTGGCCTGCAACAGCGATCGCACCCTGCCGACCGAGCGCGGCGAGGTCCCCGGCAACGGCGCCATGGTCGCCGCCCTGCAGGCCGCGACCGGGCAGGAACCGGTGGTGGCCGGGAAACCGGAGCGGCCGCTGCTGGACCGGGCGGTCAGCTCCGCCGGGGCGCAGGCGCCGCTGATGGTCGGCGACCGGCTGGACACCGACATCGCGGGAGCGGTCCACGCCGGGATGCCGTCGTTGATGGTGCTCACCGGCGTCAGTACCGCAGCGGACCTGCTGGCCGCCACCCCGGACCAGCGTCCCGACCACGTCGCCGCCGACCTGCGCGCGCTGCACCGCCCGGCGGCGGAATCGGCGATCGCGGAGCAGCCGGGCTGGAAGGTCCGCGTGGACGGCGACGCGTTGGAGCTCTCCACCCAACCCGGTGAGGCGGGGGACGCGCTGGCGGCGCTGCGGACGCTGTGCGCGGCGTGGTGGCCCACGGCCGCGGGCCCCGTGGCGGTGCGCGGCGTCGACGAGCGCGCGCAGGATGCGTTGCGGCACCTGGGATTGGCCTGAGCGGTCGCCCGTATTGCGGCGCATGTCGCGGTGTCACTGTCGTGACGTTCGGCTAGCGTGGACACGTCGCCACTGCAGCGGCGTGATCGAGGGGAGCAGGAGCAGATGACCTCTCCAGGGCAGCAGGGCGGGGCCCCGGCACCCAGCCCCGCGATGTTCGCGCGACCGGCCGACGACGGCCAGCCTGCGATCGACGCTATCGAGACGGCCCTCGCGGAGCTCGACGACGTGCGCGAACTGCCGGTTTCCGAGCATGTCGAGCGGTTCGAGGCGGTGCACGCCGCACTCACCGACGCCCTGTCGAAGGCCGACAACTTCCTCTCCGGAACGAGTGCGCACAGGAGCTGACGGGAGTGCCACGCAAGGCGCGGTTGGATGCCGAACTGGTTCGTCGCGGGCTCGCCCGGTCCCGCGAGCACGCCACCGAACTGGTCGCGGCGGGGCGGGTGAGCGTGCGCGGCATGGTGGCCCGCAAGCCGGCCACCGCGATCGAGATCGACGCACCCGTGGTGGTCGCCGCGGACGTCGACGACCCAGGCTGGGCGTCGCGCGGGGCGCACAAGCTGCTCGGCGCGCTGGAGGCATTCGAACCCGAGGGCCTGTCGGTGGCCGGTCGGCGCTGCCTGGACGCGGGCGCCTCCACGGGCGGGTTCACCGACGTGCTGCTGCGCCGCGAGGCGCGCGAGGTCGTGGCGGTGGACGTCGGCTACGGCCAGCTGGTGTGGAAGCTGCAGACCGATGAGCGGGTCAAGGTGCACGACCGCACCAACGTGCGGTCGCTGACCCCGGAGGACATCGGCGGGCCGGTGGACCTGGTGGTCGCCGACCTGTCGTTCATCTCACTGAAGCTCGTCCTGCCCGCCCTCGTCGCCTGCGCCACCCCGGACGCCGACCTGGTGCCGATGATCAAACCGCAGTTCGAGGTCGGCAAACAGCGGCTTGGCTCGGGCGGCGTGGTGCGCGACCCGCTGCTGCGCACCGAGGCCGTCCTGGAGGTCGTGCGGTTCGCCGCGGAACTTGGCCTGGGCCTGCGCGGCGCGGTGGCCAGCCCGCTGCCCGGCCCGTCCGGCAACGTCGAGTACTTCGTGTGGCTCCGGCCGGATGCCCCGGTGGACGCCGCAGCCGCCGAGGAGCTGGTGGTGGACGCGGTTCGACGGGGGCCGCAGACTGCAGTCAGGAGCCCGCACCGGCAAGGGAGTGGCCGTTGACCCGAGAGGTGCTGCTGGTGGTGCACACCGGCAGACAGCACAACCTGCGCACCGCGGAGAAGGTCGCCGGTCAGCTCGTCGGCGCGGGCCTGCGGGTGCGGGTGCTCCCCGACGAGGCGCCGGAACTGGGCCCGGACTGCTGCTGCCAGGTGGTCGCGCCCGGCCCGCAGGCCGCGGCGGGCACCGAACTGGTGCTGGTCCTCGGTGGCGACGGCACCCTGCTGCGGGCCGCGGAACTGGCCCGGCTGGCCGATGTCCCGGTGTTCGGGGTGAACCTGGGCCGGGTGGGGTTTTTGGCCGGGGCTGACTCCGACGCCCTCGACGAGGCGATCGCCGCCGTCGTGGAGGGCCGCTACCACGTCGAGGAGCGGATGACCGTGGAGGTCACCGCGAAGCTCGACGGGGAGGTCCTGGCGCGCACCTGGGCGCTCAACGAGGCGAGCGTGGAGAAGAGCAGCCGGGAGCGGATCCTCGACGTCGTCGTGGAGGTCGACGGCCACCCGGTCTCGGCGTTCGGCTGCGACGGCGTGCTCTGCTCCACCCCGACCGGCTCCACGGCGTACGCGTTCTCCGCCGGTGGACCGGTGGTGTGGCCGGAGGTGCAGGCGTTGCTGGTCGTGCCGAGCAACGCGCACGCGCTGTTCGCGCGCCCGCTGGTGGTGTCGCGGGAATCGCTGGTCGCGGTGGAGATCGACCAGCACGGGCACCACGCGGTGCTCAGCTGCGACGGGCAGCGGCACTTCGACCTGCCGCCGGGCGCGCGCGTCGAGGTGGTGGCCGGGAAGACCCCGATCCGCCTGGTGCGGCTGCACGACACGGCGTTCACCGACCGTCTGGTGCACAAGTTCGAGCTGCCGGTGCAGGGCTGGCGCGGCCCCGCCGGCCGGTAGCGCAGGAACGGTCGGCCGGTCTGGTCACGATCCGCGTGCTGATCGGCCCAGCGGGGGTCCGTGCGTCCGGCGGTGCCAGTAGGGTGCTTGCTGTGTTGGCGGAGATGCGCATCCAGGGACTGGGCGTCATCGACGACGCCACGCTCGCACTGCACGAGGGTCTGACCGTCATCACCGGCGAGACCGGCGCGGGCAAGACGATGGTGGTCACCGGGCTGCACCTGCTCGGTGGCGGCCGGGCTGACGCCTCCCGGGTCCGCGCCGGTGCGCAGCGTGCCGCCGTGGAAGGCCGGTTCCAGACCACGCTCGGCTCGCCGGCGGCCAAGGTCGCCGCCGACGCCGGGGCCGAGCCCGACGAGGACGGGAGCCTGATCGCAGTGCGCACCGTGACCGCTGACGGGCGTTCGCGGGCGCACCTCGGCGGTCGATCGGTGCCCAACGCGGTGCTGTCCGAGCTGGCGGACCAGGTGCTGGCGGTGCACGGGCAGAACGACCAGCTGCGGCTGCTGCGGCCCGGTGAGCAGCGCTCGGTTCTGGACCGGTTCGCCGGGGACTCGGTGCTGCGGGTGCTGGCCGACTACCAGCGGGTCCGGGCCGAATGGGCCGAGGCGGTCCGGGAGCTGACCGAGCGGACCGAGCGGTCCCGCGAACTGGCCCGCGAGGCCGACCTGCTGCGGCACGGGCTGGCGGAGATCGAGGCCGTGGCCCCGGAACCGGGCGAGGACGAGGCGCTGGTGGACGAGGCCCGGCGGCTGGCCGACGTCGACCAGCTGCGGGAGCTCGCCGCCGGTGCCCAGCTGGCGCTGACCGGGGCGACTGACGGCGACCCGGACGCGCCGGGGGCCCTCGGGCTGATCGGGGAGGCCCGGCGGCGGTTGTCGGCCGCCGAGGACCCGGTGCTGCGCGAGCTGGAGCCGCGGGTGGCGGAGGCCGCCGCGCTCTTGGCTGACGTGGGCGGGGAACTCGTCAGCTACCTCGACCGGCTGGACGCCGACCCGGCGCGGCTGGAGCAGGTGCTGGCGCGGCAGGCGGAGCTCAAGCAGCTGACGAAGAAGTACGCCGCGGACGTGGACGGCGTGCTGGCCTGGGCGGAGGAGGCGCGGACCCGGCTGGCCGGGATGGACACCTCGGAGGAGGCGCTGGCCGCGCTGGCCGCGCGCCGCGACGAGCTCGCCGCCGAACTCGCCGAGCACGCCACCGCGGTGTCGGCGGCCCGCCGGGAGGCGGCCGGTCGGCTCGCGGCGGCGGTGACCGAGGAGCTGACCGGGCTGGCCATGCCGCAGGCCCGGCTCGAGGTCGTGGTGCAGCCGAAGGAGGCCGACCCCGGCGACCCGCACGCGCTCGAGGTGGACGGCCGGACCCTGCACGCGGGGCCGGACGGTGTGGACGAGGTGGAGCTGCGGCTGATCGCGCACCACGGCGCACCGGCGCTGCCCATCCACAAGGGCGCCTCCGGCGGTGAGCTGTCGCGGGTGATGCTGGCGCTGGAGGTCGTGCTCGCCGACGCGGACACCGTGCCGACGCTGGTGTTTGACGAGGTGGACGCGGGCGTCGGCGGGCGGGCTGCGGTGGAGATCGGGCGGCGGTTGGCCAGGTTGGCGCGGACCCACCAGGTCGTGGTCGTCACCCACCTGCCGCAGGTCGCCGCCTACGCCGACCGGCACCTGGTGGTGGACAAGGGCACCGGCGACGGCGGGCTGACCCGCAGTGACGTGCGGGTCGTCGCAGACGAGCAGCGGGTGGCCGAGCTGGCGCGGATGCTGGCCGGGATGGATTCCACGGAGACCGGCCGCGCGCATGCCGAGGAACTGCTGGAAAACGCGACGGCGTACAAGCTGGCGCAGAACCGCTTCCGCCGCAGGAAGAAGTGACCGGCGCGCGGACCGGCCGGACCTCCCGAGGTACTCCGGCGGCGACGAGGGTCGGCACGGATGCCGACGCGCGTGATCGCCGACAAGCGCCCGGTCGCTGCGGGATCGGCGCAGGCCCGCACCGAAGCCCTTCGGTGCTCTGGGCCATATGGACGAATGTTGCTGACGACCAATGGAGCAGTGTTCTCGGCGTGGCGGAGCAGCGCCGGGTGATCGATTTGTCACCATCGGTGCATGAAACTCAGCGGTCTGCTTGCCCGGCAGCGGGAGAACCTGCCCGGAGTCGTCGGGATCGCCAGGGTCGAGCGGCGCGCGGGTGACGTGCTGCGCCGGGTCCGCACGGGCGACATCGCGGTGATCGACCTGGCGGATCTCGACCGGCGCACCGCCGAGGCCCTGGTGTCGGCCGGGGTCGTCGGCGTGGTCAACGCCGCCCCGTCGATCTCCGGGCGGTACCCGAACCTCGGCCCCGAGGTGCTGCTCTCGGCCGGGGTCGCGCTCATCGACTGCGTGGGCCCGGAACTGGCGCACCGGATCAAGGACGGGACGAAGATCCGGCTGCACGAGGGCGCCGTGTTCGTCGGCGACCGCGAGATCGGCCGCGGCATCGAGCAGGACGCCAACTCGGTTGCCGACCAGCTCATCGAGGCCAAGGCCGGGATGTCGGCGCAGCTGGAGGCGTTCTGCGCCAACACCATCGAGTTCCTGCGCACGGAGCGGACGCTGATCCTCGACGGCATCGGCGTACCCGAGCTGACCGTACCGATGGCCGACCGACAGGTGCTGGTGCTGGCGGCGGGCTACGGCCATGCCGACGACCTCAAGCGGCTGCGCCGGTACATCCGCGAGTACCGGCCGCTGCTGATCGGCGTGGAGGGTGGCGCGGATGCGCTCCGCCAGGCCGGCTACCGGCCGGACGTCATCGTCGGTGACCCGGACAGCATCAGCACCGAGACGCTCAGGTGCGGCGCCGAGCTGGTGATCCCCGCGGACCTGGACGGGCACGCCCCCGGACTGGAGCGCATCCAGGACCTCGGCATCGGCGCGGTCACGTTCCCGGCGTCGGGCAACCCGGAGGACCTGGCGCTGCTGCTGGCCGATGCACATCAGGCGAGCCTGGTGATCACCGTGGGGTTCCAGGCCACGCTGGGCGAGTTCCTCGACCGTGGGCGCAGCGGCTCGAACCCGTCGACGTTCCTGACCCGGCTGCGGTTGGGCAGCAAGGTCATCGACGGTGCCGCGGTCGCCACGCTCCAGCGCAGCCGGGTGCCCACCGGGGCCGTCGCGCTGCTGGTGGGCTCGGCGCTGCTGGTGGTGCTGGTGGCGCTGGTCGTCTCCGGGCTGGGCTCGGCGTTCCTCGGCGTGGTCGCCGAGTCGGCCGAGTCCGCGTTCGCGTTCTTCAGGGGGCTGTTCCAGTGATGTCGTTGCGTTACCACGTCGTGTCGATCGCCGCGGTGTTTATGGCGCTGGCCCTTGGGGTCGTGCTGGGCTCCACCTCGCTCAGCGACCGCCTGCTGGCCGGAGTCGGCGGCGAGCGGCAGTCGTTGCGGGAGCAGGTCGACTCCCTCGAGGCCGAACGGACCGCGCTGAAAGCGCAGGTCGCCGCGTCGGAGCAGTTTGACGCCGCAGTGGGCCCGATGGCGGTGCGGGGCCAGCTGGCGCAGCGCAGCGTCGTGCTCATCATCACGGCCGAGGTGTCCGACCAACGGCGCGCGGCCGTGGCGCAGCTGCTGCGCGCGGCCGGGGCGGACGTCACCGGGGAGGTGCGGCTCGGCGAGGCGTTTACCAGCCCCGACCGCGCGGACCAGCTGCGCTGGGTGGTCACCGAGCTGCTGCCCGCGGGCCTGCAGCTGCCCACCGCCGCGGACCCGGGCACCCTCGCCGGGAGCCTGATCGGGCCGCTGGCGCTGCTGAACCCCCAGTCCGGGCAGCCGCAGACCTCCGACTTGGCACGGGCCGCGGCGTTCGCCGGGCTGGCCGACGGCGGTTTCGCCACCGCCTCCCCGGGCCTGCGGCCCGCGCAGCTGGCCGTGGTGCTGACCGGCGGCCGAATGGCCGGGGACGATCCCGGCGACCGGGCCGCGACGCTGGCCCGGTTCGCCACCCAGCTCGACCGCTCGGGGCAGGGCGCGGTGCTGGCCGGAGCCGCGGGCTCGGCCGCGGGGACGGGTGCGGTGGGCGTGGCGCGCGCCGATCCGGCGATCGCCTCGGTGCTCTCCACCGTCGACAACCTCGACACCGCCGCGGGCCGGGTGGCGGTCGTGCTGGCGCTGCGCGAGCAGGCCGACCGGCAGACCGGGCACTACGGTGCCGCCAGCACCGCCCAGGGGCCCGTCCCGGGCACCCGCGACTAGCCGCTCGAGGCTCGGCAGCGCCCCGCCGTGACCGCGCGGCGGGGCGCTGGTGCCGTCGCGGCTCCGGCAGCAGTGCACCGGATGGCGGTTGACCTGCGCGGTTACGGAGACCCGGGAGCACCGGGTCTTGGTGCGGCGCACTCCGGTCGTGCGTTAGGCTGAAATTCCGTGGGAGCGACGGATCCAGCCGTCCTGCCAGTGCAGAAATCCAGCCAGGCGACGGCTTGACCACGGGGAGCTTTTGTTGGTGCCGCAAGCACGCACGATCAAGCACGTGTTCGTCACGGGGGGCGTGGCCTCCTCATTGGGTAAGGGACTCACGGCGTCCAGCCTGGGCCAACTGCTGACCTCCCGCGGGCTGCGGGTGACCATGCAGAAGCTCGACCCCTACCTGAACGTCGACCCCGGAACGATGAACCCGTTCCAGCACGGTGAGGTGTTCGTCACCGAGGACGGGGCCGAGACCGACCTCGACATCGGGCACTACGAGCGGTTCCTCGACCGCGATCTGACCCGCAACGCCAACGTGACCACCGGCCAGGTGTACTCCGCGGTCATCGCCAAGGAGCGGCGCGGCGAGTACCTGGGTGACACGGTGCAGGTCATCCCGCACATCACCGACCAGATCAAGGCCCGGATCCGGGCGATGGCCGAGCCGGACGAGGACGGGCGCACGCCCGACGTGGTGATCACCGAGGTCGGCGGCACCGTCGGCGACATCGAGTCGCTGCCGTTCCTGGAGGCATGTCGTCAGGTCCGCCACGACGTCGGCCGGGACAACTGCTTCTTCCTGCACGTCTCGCTGGTGCCGTTCCTGGCGCCCTCCGGCGAGCTCAAGACCAAGCCCACCCAGCACTCCGTGGCCGCGCTGCGCAACATCGGCATCCAGCCCGACGCGCTGGTCTGCCGCGCCGACCGGGACCTGCCCGAGGACCTCAAGCGCAAGATCGCGCTGATGTGCGACGTGGACGTGGACGGCGTGGTGGCCTGCCCGGACGCGCCGTCGATCTACGACATCCCGCGGGTGCTGCACGGCGAGGGCCTGGACGCATACCTGGTGCGGCGGCTGGGGCTGCCGTTCCGGGACGTCGACTGGTCGGTGTGGGGCGATCTGCTGGACCGGGTGCACAACCCGTCGGAGCGGGTCCGCATCGCGCTGGTCGGCAAGTACGTCGACCTGCCCGACGCCTACCTGTCGGTGACCGAGGCGCTGCGTGCGGGCGGGTTCGCGCACCGCGCCAAGGTGGAGATCTCCTGGGTCGGCTCGGACACCTGCGAGACCGAGTCGGGTGCCGCGCAGGCGCTGTCCGGCATGGACGGCGTGCTGATCCCCGGTGGTTTCGGGGTGCGCGGCATCGAGGGCAAGCTGGGCGCGATCCGCTACGCGCGCACCCACGGCATCCCGACCCTGGGGCTGTGCCTGGGCCTGCAGTGCATGGTGATCGAGACCGCGCGGGCGCTGGCGGGCCTGGAGCGGGCCAACTCCACGGAGTTCGAGGAACCCTGCCAGCACCCGGTGATCAGCACGATGGCCGACCAGCACGACGTGATCTCGGGTAACCGTGACATGGGCGGCACCATGCGACTGGGCTCCTACCCGGCGACGCTGCAGGAGGGCTCGATCGTCGCCGAGGCGTACGGCACGACCGACGTGGCCGAGCGGCACCGGCACCGCTACGAGGTCAACAACGCCTACCGGGACGAACTGACCAAGGCGGGCCTGGTGTTCTCCGGGACGTCCCCGGACGGCCGGCTGGTGGAGTTCGTGGAGCTACCGCGGGAGATGCACCCGTTCTTCGTCGGCACCCAGGCGCACCCGGAGCTCAAGAGCCGCCCGACGCGCCCGCACCCGCTGTTCGCGGCTTTTGTCCGGGCAGCGCTGGACTACCGCGCCGCGGAGCGCCTGCCGGTGGAGCTGGAACCGATCCAGGAACCCGCCCCGTCGGTGTGATCTTGTGCGGGTGACGGGCATCTCCGACCGGGCGGAGGTGCCCGTCACCCGTAGCTGGACCGGGTGAGGGCGGGATCGTCGCGGGCGACCTCCTATGGTGGTCGGCGTGAAGACCACGGACAGCGGTGTCGCGCGCACCAACGGCGAGCACGAGTTCACCACGCTGGGCAGCACCGACCTGCACGTCGGGCGGATCCTCGCGCTGCGGGTCGACGAGGTCCGGATGCCCGGCGGCGGGCAGGCCCGCCGCGAGGTCGTCGAGCACCTGGGCGCGGTCGCGGTCGTGGCGCTCGACGACGACGAGCAGGTGGTGCTCATCCACCAGTACCGGTACCCGGTCGGCCGGCGGCTGTGGGAGTTGCCCGCGGGGTTGCTGGACGTGGCCGGGGAGGAACCGGTGCGCACCGCACAGCGCGAGCTGGCCGAGGAGGCAGGGCTGGCCGCGCGGGACTGGTCGGTGCTGGTCGACGTCGCGACCTCGCCGGGGTTCACCGACGAGAGCGTGCGCGTGTTCCTGGCCACCGGTCTGTCCGATGTGGAGCGTCCCGCGGCGGTCGGCGACGAGGAGGCCGACCTGGTGATCCGGCGCTTCCCGCTGGCCGAGGCGGTGCGCATGGCACTGGCCGGAGAGATTACCAACGGTCCCGCGGTCGCCGGGCTGCTCGCCGCCCAGGCGGTGCGCGACGGGCGGCAGCAGGCGCGCCCGGTGGACGCCGCATGGCCGGACCTGCCGCGGCGGTTCCACCAGCGGCAGTCCCGCTGACAGCGGCGGCGACAGCGACGGGAGCGGTCGGCTGCGGGCGTCCGCTACCGTGCCCCGGACGGGTTCGGCTAGCCGGGAGTCGCTGGTGAAGGGTTTCGACGACGTGCCGCCAAAGCTCGCCGACGCGATCAGGCGCTACCTCAACCACCTGGCCGTCGAGCGCGGCACCGCGCGCAGCACCCTGGACTCCTACGCCCGTGACCTGCGCCGCTACGCCGAATTCCTCGTCTCCGCAGGTGTTTCCGAGCTCGCCGAGGTGCGCACCGAGCACCTGTCGGCGTTCCTCGCGCAACTGCGGGAGGGCACCGGGGAACGCGTCGCGCTGGCCGCGTCCTCCGCCGCGCGGGCCCTCGTGGCCGCCCGGGGCCTGCACCGCTTCGCGCAGGCCGAGGGACTGGTGGAGATCGACGTGGCGCGCGAGGTCGCACCGCCGAGCCTGCCGAAGCGGCTGCCGAAGGCGCTGTCGGTCGGCGACGTCACACGGCTGCTCGACCACGCCGGTGGCGAGGACGCGCGCGGCCTGCGCGACCGGGCACTGCTGGAACTGCTCTACTCCACCGGCGCGCGGATCTCCGAAGCCGTCGGACTGGACCTCGACGACATCGACAGCACCAACCGCACCGTGGTGCTGGACGGCAAGGGCGGTCGGCAGCGGTTGGTTCCGGTGGGGCGGCCCGCGCTGGCCGCGCTCGACGCGTACCTGGTGCGCGCGCGGCCGGGCCTGGCCGCGCGCGGTCGCGGCAGCGCCGCTGTGTTCGTGAACTCACGCGGCACCCGGCTGTCCCGGCAGACCGCATGGAACGCGTTGAAGACCGCCGCGCAGCGCGCCGGGATCGGCGGCTCGGTGTCACCGCACGTGCTGCGGCACTCCTTCGCCACACACCTGCTGGAGGGCGGCGCCGACGTGCGCGTGGTGCAGGAGCTGCTGGGCCACGCCTCGGTCACGACCACGCAGGTCTACACGCTGGTCACGGTGAACACACTGCGGGAGGTCTACGCCATGGCGCACCCCCGGGCCCACGCTTCGGGGTGAGTTGGCCACGCTGCGCATGCGGGGTGGCGGCACAGCCGGTAAGACGTTGATCACACAGGAGATCACAGTGAACCGGACGCATTTCCGACACCCCGGCGAGGCGCGTTGCCGCTGGTAGTGAATGCCACTTAGGCTGCGTTTGATCGCCACCGGCACCAGAAGGAGTCAGATCGCCATGTCGCTACCGCAGCCCGCCGCCGAGGGGCGGCACCGGGGCGCGGTCGACCTGAGCATCGCCCCGGAGACGACGGGCCACGTGGAGGACGCCGACCTGACGTCCGGTTCCCGCGGCCTTGGTCCCACTGGCCGGCCACGTCGGCACATCCCCGAACCGCCGCTGCTGGACCGCCACGGCCCGGCCGAGGTCCTCGCCATGTGCAACCAGAAGGGCGGCGTAGGAAAGACCACGTCGACGATCAACCTCGGCGCAGCGCTGGCGGAGTACGGACGCCGGGTGCTGCTGGTGGACTTCGATCCGCAGGGCGCGCTCTCCGTCGGCCTTGGGGTCCAGCCGCACCAGCTCGACCAGACCATCTACAACGTGATCATGGAGCGGTCGGTCTCCATCCAGGACGTGGTGCGGCGCACCAGCGTCGAGGGCATGGACCTGCTGCCGAGCAACATCGACCTGTCCGCCGCCGAGGTGCAGCTGGTCGCCGAGGTCGGGCGGGAGCAGACGCTGCGCCGGGTGCTGGAGCCGGCGCTGGACGAGTACGACTACGTGCTGGTGGACTGCCAGCCGTCGCTGGGTCTGCTGACGGTGAACGCGCTGGCCGCCGCCGACGGCGTGATCATCCCGCTGGAGTGCGAGTTCTTCAGCCTACGCGGGGTGGCGCTGCTGATCGACACCATCGAGAAGGTCCGCGAGCGGCTGAACCCGAAGCTGGAGATCAGTGGCATCCTGGCGACCATGTTCGACCCGCGGACGCTGCACTCCCGGGAGGTGATGGCGCGCGTGGTGGAGGCATTCGGCGACATCGTCTTCGACTCGGTGATCAACCGCACGGTGCGGTTCCCCGAGACCACCGTGGCCGGGGAGCCGATCACCCGGTGGGCGCCGCGGTCGGCGGGCGCGCAGGCGTACCGGGCGCTGGCCCGCGAGGTGATCGCCCGATGACCAGGCGGGTCGCCCTGCCGGGCGCGGCCGAACTGTTCCGTACTACTGTTCCTCGGACGGATCGCACCGATCCGCCACCGGCGGCTCCCGCCGGGCGGACCGGGTCGGGGCGGCGCAAGCACGATGCGAAGATCACCGTGTACGTGTCCGACGAGGAGTTGCTGAGCTTGGAGCAGGCGCGGCTGGCGCTGCGGGCCGATCACGGCATCGCCGTGGACCGTGGCAGGGTGGTGCGCGAGGCGGTCGCGGTGGTGCTCGCCGATCTCGACGCGCGCGGCGCCGATTCGGTGCTGGTGCAGCGGTTGCGGCAGGGGACCGGCTAGTGACCGAACCCGCGGTTCCGGCGGAGCTGGCGGAGGAATCCGGCTCCACCGGGAAGTTCACCGTGCGGCTGGACAACTTCGAGGGGCCCTTCGACCTGTTGCTGCAGCTGATCTCGCAGCATCAGCTGGACGTCACCGAGGTGGCGCTGCACAGGGTCACCGACGAGTTCATCGCCTACACCAGGGCGTTGGGCGAGCAGTGGGACCTCAACGAGACCACCGAGTTCCTGGTGGTGGCCGCGACGCTGCTGGATTTGAAGGCGGCGCGGCTGCTGCCCGCGGCCGACGTGGAGGACGAGGCTGACCTGGCCCTGCTGGAGGCCCGCGACCTGCTGTTCGCGCGGCTGCTGCAGTACCGCGCCTACAAGCAGGTCGCGGCGCTGTTCGGCGAGCTGGAGGCCGGGGCGTTGCGGCGCTACCCGCGGTCGGTGTCGTTGGAGGAGCGGTTCGACAACCTGCTGCCGGAAGTGGTGATCGGGGTGTCGCCGCAGCGGTTCGCCGAGATCGCCGCCGCGGTGTTCCGGCCGAAACCGCCGCCGACGGTGTCGCTGGACCACATCCACCAGCACCAGGTGTCGGTGCGCGAGCACGCCGCGCTGCTGCGGGTCCGGCTGGCCGAGCAGGGCAGTGCCACGTTCGCCGAGCTGGTGTCGGACTGCGGGCACACGGTTGAGGTGGTGGCGCGCTTCCTGGCGCTGCTGGAGCTGTACCGGGAGAAGGTCCTGCAGTTCGAGCAGGAGACCCCGCTGGGCGAGCTCCGCGTGCGGTGGGTCGGCGGCAGCGTCGAGCAGGCGCAGGCGGACGCCGAGGCGCAGCGCGCCAGGCAGGACGAGGAGGAGTACGGGTGAGCGACCAGGAGCCGCCGGTCGGCGCCGCGCCCACCGCAGGCGCGGAAGCCGCGCCGCGGTCGGCGGGTTCGGCGCCCGGCGCGGAAGGCCGGCCGGCACCGAACACTGCGCCGCAGGCCGGTTCGACGCACGAGCGTGCCGAACGGGAGTCAGCGCAGGACGCGGAGGCCCGGCCGGAGAAGCCGGTCCCGTCGGCAGCCCAGCCGCCCGCGGGAGCGGCGGAGGACGCCGCGCCGGAGGGGCCGCAGCAGAAAACCGCCCCCGAGCCGCTCGCACCGGGTACCGGTGCGGACTCCGAGGCGGAAGTGACCCCGGCCGCGCCCGACCTGGAGTCCGACTCCGCGCTTGACGCCGCCCTGGAAGCGCTGCTGCTGGTGGTGGACGTGCCCGCCGGCGAGGAACTGCTGGCCAACACCCTCGACCAGCCCCTAGCCCGGGTCCGGGCGGCGCTGCACCGGTTGTCCGACGCCTACGCCGAGGCGGAGCGGGGCATCGACCTGCGGCGGGTGGGCGACGGGTGGCGGTTCTACACGCGCGAGAAGTACGCGCCCTACGTGGAGCGCTATCTGCTGGACGGGCAGCGCACCAAGCTGACCCGCGCGGCGTTGGAGACGCTCGCGGTGATCGCCTACCGGCAGCCGGTGACCCGGTCCCGGGTGGCCGCGGTACGCGGTGTGAACGTCGACGGCGTCATCCGTACCCTGGTGGGGCGCGGCCTTATCGAAGAGGCCGGTACCGACCCGGAGACGGGCGGCATCCTCTACTGCACGACGGAGCTGTTCCTGGAACGGCTCGGGCTGTCGTCGCTGAAGGACCTGCCGCCGCTCGCCCCCTTGTTGCCCGAAGTGGATTCGATCGATGACGTCTGAGCATTCCCGTTCCCAAACCGCCCAGGCCGAGGGCGTCCGACTGCAGAAGGTGCTGTCGCAGGCCGGTGTGGCGTCGCGGCGCGCGGCCGAGGAGATGATCCTGGAGGGGCGGATCGAGGTCGACGGCGAGGTGGTCACCGAGCTGGGGCGGCGGGTGGACCCCGCGACCGCGGTGATCCACGTCGACGGCAACCGGGTGATGGTCAACGACGACCTGATCCACCTGATGCTGAACAAGCCGCGCGGCATCCTCTGCACGATGTCCGACGAGATGGGCCGGCCGTGCATCGGCGACTACCTGCGGGAGCGGCAGGGCAAGCTGTTCCACGTCGGCCGCCTCGACCAGGACACCGAGGGGCTGCTGCTGATCACCAACGACGGTGAGCTGGCGAACCGGCTGATGCACCCGCGGTACGGGGTGCGCAAGACCTACCTGGCGGAGGTGCTGGGGCCGATCCCGAAGGACCTCGGCCGGCGGCTGCGCCGGGGTGTGGAGCTGGACGACGGCCCGGTGAAGGTCGACCAGTTCAAGCTGGTCGACGTCAACCAGAACCGCGCGTTGGTGGAGGTCGTGCTGCACGAGGGCCGCAAGCGGATCGTGCGGCGGCTCCTCAAGCACGTCGGCCACCCGGTGCAGCGGCTGGTGCGCACGCAGATCGGCGAGGTGCGGTTGACCAACGAGCGTCCCGGGGCGATCCGCCCGCTGAACCGGCAGGAGGTCGGTGCGCTGTACCGCTCCGTCGGTCTGTAGTCCTGCGGTCTCGATAACGTCAGTGCTGACCGAACTCGGGCGGGCGGAGGTGGTTCCGCCCGCCCGATGACGTCAGGCCCGGCTGGGCTGGCGACGCAGGACGAGCCGGGCCAGCGGCTCGACGACGCGGGCCGCGACCGGGCCCAGCACCGCCATCAGCAGCACGTACGCCGTCGCCAGCGCCGCCAGCTCACCCGAGACCGCGCCCGAGGCCACCGCGAGCCCGGCGATCACGATGGAGAACTCGCCGCGGGCCACGAGCGCGGCGCCCGCACGCAGCTGACCCATCCGGCCGATGCCCTGCATCCGCGCGGCCAACCAGCCGGTGAGGACCTTCGTCACGCAGGTCGCCGCAGCCAGCAGCAGCGCGACCGGCAGCACCGGCGGGATCTGCGCCGGATCGGTGTTGAGCCCGAAGACCACGAAGAACACCGCCGCGAACAGGTCGCGCAACGGCTCCAGCATGCGGGTGGCGTTCGCCGCCGTGGACCCGGAGATCGCGATGCCCAGCAGGAACGAGCCGACCGCGGCCGAGACCTGCAGCTCCGAGGCGATCCCGGCGACCAGCAGCGCCGCCCCCAGCAGCCGCAGCAGGAACACCTCCGGGTCGGGGCTGTCGACCAGCGCCGACACGTACCGGCCGAAGCGCAGCGCGACCACCAGCACCACCGTGATCACCACCAGCGACACCCCGACCGCGGTGAGGCCGCCGAGGAAGCTGATCCCGGCCAGCGCGGCGGTGAGGATCGGCAGGTACACCGCCATCGCCAGGTCCTCGAAGACCAGGATGGACAGGATCACCGGGGTCTCCCGGTTACCGAGGCGCCCCAGGTCACCCAGCACCTTCGCGACGATGCCGGAGGACGAGATGTAGGTGACCCCGGCCATGGTGAACGCGCCGATCGGGCCCCAGCCCAGCAGCCAGGCGACCAGCGCGCCGGGTAACGCGTTGAGCACGACGTCGATCAGTCCCGCCAGCCACGAGCGGCGCAGCCCGGTGACCAGTTCGCCCGCCGAGTACTCCAGGCCGAGCAGCAGCAACAGCAGCACCACGCCGATCTCCGCGGCCAGGTGCGTGAACGGTTCGATGCCGTGCAGCGGGATGAGACCACCGGTGCCGAACGCCAGTCCGCCCAGCAGGTACAGCGGGATCGGTGAGACGCCGATCTTCCATGCGAGTCTGCCGAGGATGCCAAGACCGAAGAACACCGCTCCCAGCTCGATGAGGGAGATCGCCGTGTCGTGCACCGTGTTTCCTCTCGCGTGTTCCCTGCGTATGGAGTTGTCGAAGTTCGGCACGCGCCGACCACTGCGGCGTGGGTGACGCGTGTCCCGGTCAGTGATGACTGGGCGGGTGGGTCAGGTGGGGCCGGATCAGCCGCGTTCCAGGATTTCGCCGGCGGCGCGCAGCCCGTCGGCGGTGCCGACGACCACGACCAGGTCTCCGCCGGCGAAGCGGAAGTCCGGACGTGGCGAGGGGTGCACGGTGCCGTCGCGGACCACGGCGACGATGGAGACGGAGGTGCGGGTGCGCATCTCCGTCTCGCCGAGGGTGCGGTCGGCGTACGGGGAGCCGGGGGCGACCGGGAGCTGCCGGGTGGTGATCCCGGTGACCTCCCGCTGCTGCTCGGTGAGCCGGGCGACCAGGTGTGGGGCCCCGAGGAGGTTGGCCAGCGTGCTGGTCTCCTCGGTGGTCAGGTCGACCGACGTGGCCACCTTGTCCGGGTCTTCGTGGTCGGAGACGATCAGCTGGAGCCGGCCGTCGCGGTAGGTGATCACGCCGACGCGGTGGCCGGAGCGGGTGGTGAAGTCCTGCCGCGTACCCAGGCCCGGGAGCGGGGTCACTGTTACGTCCACACTCCTCACCTTATTGGTCATTCTTCCGCTTTGGTTCCGCCGGGGGGCGGGTGGAGGGGAGTGGGATGCTCGGGGGGAGGACCAGGCAGAATGGACGGCTGGTCCGGCGAATCGCCGGTGCGGTTCGGTTACTTCGGGGAGAGGACAAGCGACGTGGCACACGCCAGGCTCCGGGGTGTGGTGGCCCTCGACGGCCCGTCGGGCACCGGTAAGTCGACGGTGTCCCGCAGGTTGGCGTCCGCGCTGGGCGCGACCTACCTGGACACCGGTGCGATGTACCGGGCGGTGACGCTGGCGGTGCTGCGGGCCGGGGTGGATCCGGCGGATGAGGCCGAGGTGGCGCGCGTCGCCAGGGAGGCGCAGCTGACCATGGGCACCGACCCGGAGGCGCCCGCGGTGTTCCTCGACGGCGAGGACGTGGGCCGGGAGATCCGCGGACCAGAGGTGACCGGTGCGGTGTCGGCGGTGTCGGCCGTCGCGGCGGTGCGCGAGCAGCTGGTGGCGCAGCAGCGGCAGTTGATCGAGCAGGCGTTGTTGTCGCCGGGCGGCATGGTCGTGGAGGGCCGCGACATCGGTACCGTGGTGGTGCCGGATGCGGGGCTGAAGGTGTACCTGACGGCCTCGGCGCACGCGCGGGCGCAGCGCCGCACCAGGCAGGACATCGCCGAGGGGCGGGCGGGGGACCTGGACCGCACGCACGCGGACGTGCAGCGCCGGGACGCCCTGGACTCCAGCCGCCCGGTGGCCCCGCTGCGGAAGGCCGCGGACGCCGTCGAGCTGGACACCACCGAGCTGGACGTGGCGCAGGTGCTGGAGCGGCTGCACGAGCTGGTCGACGACCGGGGCCTACGGGTGGACGTGGAGCGGACCAGGCCGTGAACGACGCAACCTTGCCCGAAGGCGCCTCAGCCGGTCTGCACCGGTTCGGGCAGTGGATATCGCGGCGGATCGTGCGGTTGCCGTACCGGGTGCGGGTGCGCGGGGCGGAGCGGATCCCACGCACCGGTCCGGTGGTGCTGGTGGCCAACCACAGCTCGATGCTGGACGGGCCGCTGCTGCTGGGAATGCTGCCGCGGCCCGCGGTGTTTTTGATCAAACAGGAGATGTTCCGCGGCCCGCTGGGCTGGTTCCTGCGTCGGATCGGGCAGCTCGGGGTGCGTCGCGGCGAGGCGGACCGCACGCCGCTGCTGGCGGCGGTGCGAGTCCTGCGCGCCGGTGGCCTGGTCGCGGTGTTCCCGGAGGGCACCCGCGGCGAGGGTGATGTCACCAACGCCCACCACGGGGCGGCGTGGCTGGCGCGGGCGGCGGAGGCGCGGATCCTGCCGGTGGCCTGCCGGGGCACGCGACCCGTGCCGCGCGGGGGCCGTAGGCTTTTCCGCAGGATCGACGTGTTGTTCGGGGAGCCGTTCGCGCTGCCGGTCGGCAAGGGCCGGGCTGGGCTGGTCGCGGCCACCGAGCGGGTACGCACCGAGCTGGTCGCGCTGATCGCCGAGCTGGATCGGCTGGTCGCGGACCAGCACGAGGATGAGGTGAAAGGGAAACGAGCGTGACCGACGAGTCGGTGCCGGAGCTGGACGGCACGTGGTCCGATGAGGCCGAGTGGGCCGAGTACGACGAGGTCGACGCGGCCGAGGACGCGGCGCCGCCGGCGCCGCAGCCGGTGCTGGCGGTGGTCGGTCGGCCGAACGTGGGCAAGTCGACGTTGGTGAACCGCCTGCTGGGCCGCCGCGAGGCGGTCGTGCAGGACACCCCGGGCGTGACCCGGGACCGGGTGGCCTACGACGCGCTGTGGAACGGGCGCCGGTTCACGGTGGTCGACACCGGTGGCTGGGAGCCGGACGCCAAGGGGCTGCAGGCGTCGGTGGCCGCGCAGGCGGAGCTGGCGATGCACACGGCGGACGCGGTGCTGCTGGTGGTCGACGCCCGGGTGGGGGCGACCGCGACCGAGGAGGCCGTGGCGAAGGTGCTGCGCCGGTCCAAGCGGCCGGTGCTGGTGGCGGCGAACAAGGTCGACGACGAGCGCGGTGTGGTGGACGTGCACGCGCTGTGGTCGCTGGGCCTGGGCGAGCCGATGCCGGTCAGCGGCCTGCACGGGCGCGGCTCCGGTGACCTGCTGGACAAGGTGCTGGAGGTGCTGCCGGAAAGCCCCCGCGAGCGGTTCGGGGCCGGTGGCGGTCCGCGGCGGGTGGCGCTGGTCGGCAAGCCGAACGTGGGCAAGTCGAGCCTGCTGAACAGGCTCACCGGTGAGGAGCGGGCGGTGGTGCACGACGTCGCGGGCACCACGGTGGACCCGGTGGACTCGCTGGTGGAGCTGGACGGCGAGGTGTGGCGGTTCGTCGACACCGCGGGCCTGCGCAAGCGGGTCAAGACCGCCAGCGGCACGGAGTACTACGCGTCGCTGCGTACCCGCTCGGCGATCGACGCCGCCGAGGTGGCGATCGTGCTCATCGACGCGTCGGAGCCGTTGAGCGAGCAGGACCTGCGGGTGATCACCATGGTCGTGGAGGCCGGTCGGGCGCTGGTGATCGCCTACAACAAGTGGGACCTGGTCGACGGGGACCGGCGTCGTCAACTGGAGAAGGAGATCGACCGCGAGCTGGTGCGGGTGCGCTGGGCGGAGCGGGTCAACGTGTCGGCGAAGACGGGCCGCGCGGTGGCCAAGCTCGCGCCGACGCTGCGCACCGCGTTGGACTCGTGGGACACCCGGATCCCGACGGGCCGGTTGAACGGTTGGCTGTCGGAGCTGGTCGCGGCCTACCCGCCGCCGGTGCGGGGCGGCAAGCAGCCGAAAATCCTGTTCGCCACCCAGGCACAGACCCGGCCGCCGACGTTCGTGCTGTTCACCACCGGTTTCCTGGAGGCCGGGTACCGGCGGTTCCTGGAGCGCAAGCTGCGCGAGACCTTCGGGTTCGTGGGCAGCCCGGTGCGGATCTCGGTGCGGGTCCGCGAGCGCAGGCCCAAGGGTGCCCGCCGGTGATCACGCTGCGCTCGGGTGGTGTGTGCGCTGCGCTTACGCGCCCCCGCTAATCTGCTGGCGACCCTCGGAACAGGGGAGGTGACCGAGAGGTGCGGGCTGACGACGGCGGGGGGCCGATCCGGGTCGCGCTGGCCGACGACGAGGCGATGCTGCGGCGGGGCCTGCGCGTGCTGCTGGAGAGCGGCGGCACCGTCCGGGTGGTCGCCGAGGCCGGCAACGGTGACGAGCTGCTGGCGGCCGTGCGCACGCACCGGCCCGATGTGGCGTTGATCGACGTGCAGATGCCGGGCAAGGACGGGCTGACCGCCCTGCGGGAGCTGCGGTCGGTGCCGGGGGCGCCGGTGGCGGCGGTGCTGACCACGTTCGACCTGGACGACTACGTGGAGGACGCGCTGCGGTTCGGCGCCAACGGGTTCCTGCTCAAGGACGCCGAGCCGGCGGTGCTGGTGCGGGCGGTGCACGACCTGGCGGCCGGTGGTGCGGTGCTGGATCCGCGGATCACCGCGCGGTTGCTGCCGCGGTTGCGCAACGTCAGCGACAACGAGCACGAGAAGCAGCTGGTGCGGGCGCTGTCCGCGCGCGAGCGGCAGGTGCTGGAGTTGTTGGCGGACGGCCGCTCCAACGCCGACATCGGGGCGCGGCTGGGGCTGACCGAGGCGACGGTGAAGAGCTACGTGTCGACGGTGTTGAGCAAGTTGGGGGCGCAGAACCGGGTGCAGGCGGCGTTGATCGCGCAGCGCGTGGGTGGCGCGGGCAACTGGCGGTGACGCCGGTGCGGTGGCGGCGGCTCGGCTCGGAGGCGTTGGCCGTCGGGATTCCGGCGGTCGCGGTGGTGTTCGCCCACGACCACGTCGGCTACGCGCTGCTGTCGGGGCTGTTCGCCGCGGCCGTGTTGCCGTTGCGGCATCGCTGGCCGTGGTTGGCCGTGCTGCTGGGCCTGCCCGCGTTGGCCGGTGGTCTCGGGTGGGCGCCGATCATCGTGGCGTTGTTCGCGCTGGGCCGGGCACAGCCGCGGATGTGGCCGCTGGCCGGGTGGATCCTGCTGTGCGCGGTGGTCGCGGCGGCGCCGGTGCTGGCGACGCAGTCGCTCGGGTTCGGGGCGATCATGCTGACGATCAGCTTCGTGCTGGTGGCGTCGGGTGCGCCAATGGCGTTGGGGGCGCTGGTGTCGCTGCGGCAGCAGTTGGCGGACAGCCTGCGGCGGTTGGAGGAGGCCACCGAGGCGGAGTTGGCGGCGAAGGCGGAGACGGCGCGGGCCGAGGAACGGGCCCGCATCGCGCGGGAGATCCACGACGCGGTGGGCCACCACGTCACGTTGCTGGCCGTGGAGTCGGCGGCGTTGGCCGCCACCGCGCAGGACGAGGTCGCGCGGGAGACGGCCGGGCGGATGCGCGCACTGGCCAAGCAGGCGCTGGACGAGATGCGGGCGACGCTGGGGTTGGGCACCTCCGGGCAGCCGACCGGCCTGAGCGGAATCCCGGAGCTGGTGGGGCGGGTTCGGCGGGCGGGGGTGGACGTGGAGCTGTCCACCGAGCTCACCGAGCAGCACGGGGTGCCGCCGGCGGTGGAGCGGGCCGCGTACCGGGTGGTGCAGGAGGCGTTGACGAACGCCTCCAAGCACGCCCCGGGCGCGAGTGTCACGGTGCGGTTGGGGTGCCGGGACGGCGTGCTGCGCATCGTCGTGCGCAACGGAGCCCCGCAGGGCCGGTCGGTCGAGGTCGGCAGTGGCGGGTCCGGGTTGGCGGGCCTGTCGGAGCGGGTGCGGATGGCAGGTGGCTGGTTGGACGCCGGGCCGTCCGAAGACGGCGGTTTCGAGCTGGTCGCCGTCCTGCCGCAGCAGCGCTGATCCGTATGCTGGCGGGCGCGCCCGGCGTTGGTCGACGAACGGAGTGTGCATGCGAGGGCTACGGCTGCCCGGCGGCGGTGAGTTGCCGGTGCTGGGGCAGGGCACCTGGGGCATGGGCGAGCGGCGTGGTCAGCGGGCGGCGGAGGTCGCCGCGCTGCGGCACGGCCTGGACCTGGGTCTGGGGCTGATCGACACCGCGGAGATGTACGGCGGCGGGGGCGCCGAGGAGGTCGTCGGGCAGGCGATCGCCGGTCGGCGGGACGAGGTGTTCCTGGTCAGCAAGGTCTACCCGCACAACGCGACCCGCAGGGGCGCGATCGAGGCGTGCGAGCGCAGCCTGCGGCGGTTGGGCACCGACCACCTGGACCTGTACCTGCTGCACTGGCGGGGCAGCACGCCGTTGGCGGAGACGCTGGACGCCTTCGAGCGGTTGCGGACCGACGGCAAGATCCGGCACTTCGGGGTGAGCAACTTCGGGCCGGACGACATGGAGGAGCTGTTCACCAGCGATCTCGGACGGCAGACCGCGACGAACCAGGTGCTGTACAACCTGACGCGGCGCGGGGTGGAGTGGGATCTGCTGCCGTGGTGCCGCGAGCGGGGGCTGCCGGTGATGGCGTACTCGCCGATCGAGCAGGGCCGACTGCTGGGCGAGCCGGTGTTGCGGCGGGTCGCGGAGCGGCACGGGGTGCGCCCGGCGCAGGTGGCGATCGCGTGGGTGCTGGCGCGCGACGGGGTGTGCGCGATCCCGAAGGCGGCGACCCCGGAGCACGTCGAGCAGAACCGCGCGGCGCTGGATCTCGAGCTGACCTCGGCGGACCTGGCCGAGCTGGACGCGGGTTTCCCGGCCCCGCCGCACCCGGTCCCGCTGGAGGTCCTGTGACCGTGATTTCCGCGAAGGCGGGGGCACCCGGTGGTGCCCCCGCACTGATCAGGCGATTTCCGGGTCGGCGAGGGCGCGGCGCAGGAAGTCCACCTGCAGCAGCAGGAGGTTCTCGCTGGTCGTCTCGTCGGTCGGCATGTGGCTGACGCCGGGCAGCGGCAGGAACGTGTGCGGGCGGGCAGCCGCGGTCAGCGCCGACGACAGGCGCAGCGCGTGGGCCAGGACGACGTTGTCGTCGACGGTGCCGTGCACGACCAGCATCGGCCGCCGCAGCTGGGCGGCGTCCGACAGCAGCGAGTTGGCCTCGTAGACCTGCGGGGCGGTGTTGGGGTCGCCGAGGTAGCGCTCGGTGTAGTGCGTGTCGTACAGCCGCCAGTCCACCACACCCGCGCCGACGATGGCGGCGTGGAAGACGTCGGGGCGACGCAGTACGGCCAGCGCGGCGAGGTAGCCGCCGAAGGACCAGCCGCGGATGGCGACCCGCCGCAGGTCGAGTTCCGGGTGGCGCTCGGCGGCCGCGTGCAGGGCGTCGACCTGGTCCTGCAGCGGCGGCCCGGCGAGGTCGCCGGCGATGGCGCGGTCCCAGTCCGGGCCGCGCCCGGCCATGCCGCGGCCGTCGGTGACCAGCACCGCGAAGCCCTGGTCGGCGAACCACTGCGAGGTCAGGTAGCCGAGCTGGCGCGACAGCACGCGCTGCGCGTGCGGCCCGCCGTAGGGGTCGAGCAGCACCGGCAGCGGACCATCCCCTTGGCGGTGACCGCTGGGCAGCAGGAGCGCGCTGCGCAGGTCGCGCTCGCCGAGCCGCAGCAGTTGGATGTTGAGGTCCATGCCGTGGGTTTCGGCGTTGTTGGCGATCTCGGCGATCTCCTTCTCACCGCGGTGCACCCGGACCCGGGTGCGCGGCTCGTCGAGCGTCGTGGACGCCACCACGAGCACGTCGCCGCCGCGCGTCCCGGTGTGCACGCCGGGTTCGCGGGTGACCTGCTCGACACCGGTTGCGGTGACCCGGTACAGGTGTACCTGCGTGGGATCCTCCGCGGAGGCGGAGACGAGGATGTCGTCCCCAATGTCGATGATGCCCCGGACCTGCAGCGGCGCTGATGTCCACGGCTGGTCGCCGACGACCAGCCGGTACGCGCCGTCAGCGGCGCTGATGCGCACCAGGCGGCCGTCGGGGGTCCAGGCGGGCCAGCCGGGTTTGATCTCCACCCAGTGCGGGTCGGTGTCGCGGTGCACCTCGCTGGTGACGCCGCTGCCGGGGTCGACGTCGAGCACCAGTTGGGTGCGCTGGTCGCGGGTTTGCACCGCGATCAGCGGGCGGCCGTGCTCCGACCAGTGCGCGGTGACCAGGTACGGGTGGTTGCCGCGGTCCCAGTCAACGTCGACGCGGCTGCCGTCGAGCCGCACCACGGCCAGCGACACGTCGGCGTTGGCGGTGCCCGCAGCGGGGTAGCGGACTGCGGTGGGGCGGCGTGCCGGGTCGGCCGGGTCGCCGAGGTACCAGTGCTGCACCGGGGATTCGTCCACGCGCGCCACCAGCAGCGCCGACCCGTCGGGGGCCCACCAGTAGCCGCGGTGCCGGTCCATTTCCTCTGCGGCGATGAACTCCGCCGCGCCCCAGGTGATGTCGGGCCCGTCGGGTTCGACGAGCGCGCGGTCGCCGGACCCGTCGGCTTCCACCAGCCGCAGCTGACCGCCGGACAGGTAGGCGATGCGCCGGCCGTCGGGGTCCGGGCGCGGGTCGGCGACCGGGTGCCGCGCGGGCAGTTCGCGGGTGGCGCCGGTGGCGACGTCGACAGTGAACAGCCGCCCGGACAGCGTGAACACGGCCAGCCGCCCGGCGCGGTCGGTGGCGTAGCCGGTGATGCCGGTGGCGCGTTCCCGCAGCCGTTCCCGGCGGGCCTGCTCCTCGGCGGAGACCTCGTCTCCGGCCTGCAGCGCGGCCGGGTCGGCGAGCAGCCGCTCCTGCCCGGTGGCGGTGTCGAGTGCCCACAGGGCGTTGCTGCGGTCGGTTCCGGTGGCCGAGCGCAGGAACAGTACCGACGTGCCGTCGCCGGTGGCGGTGAAGGTGCGGGGTGCGCCGAGCGTGAAGCCCTGGGTTCGGGCGCTGCGGCGGGGAAACGACGCGGACGGCATGGCTCCAGCCTGCCACCCGCGTCCGGCGCGGGCGCTGGCAGGTGTCCCTTGTGGCGGGTGCGGCCCCGATCGGATGACGTCGGGCGGCGGGTCCGCTCCACCGGAGGATGCGCTGGTGTGTCGGCAGGGGTGCGCTCGTGGCGCCGCTCCTACCGTCGATGCCGATTCCTTTGGCCCGCAGCGGCTTCGGTTCTCGTGATCTGGATGAGATGTGCCATGGACCTGTCGGTGGTGGTGCCGTGCTGCAACGAGGAGCGCGGTTTGCAGCGGTGGCACGACGCGCTGGTCGCGGCGGGGCCGCTTCCACGATCACCCGGACCACGTGATGGCAGCGCGTCTCGCCGCGACGGCGCTGCGCGGTGGCCCGCCGCTGATCCACTACCGCGACTACAACACCGCCGACGCGCCACCGAACCTGTCCCTGCGGCTCGTCGCGGACAAGCGGGCGGTCTTCGAGCGCTACGCGGCGCACGACGCGGTGGTGGGCATGGGGGAACCGTACGCGGCCTGGCTGCGGAGCATGCGCCGACGCTGGCCGTGGGGATCGAATGCGGTTGCCGGCGGCCCTGACGGCCTGCGATACGCCCATGTGGACAGAGGTCGGCTGGTGCTCGGTCCGGATCGCGGAAAATCCGTTGTGGACACTCCGGGGTTCGAGCCGAGATCAGTGGTGTTCGCCGACCCGGGGACCCTCGTCGTGCAGGACCGGGTCGGGCGCATCTTCGCGAGGCGCCGGGGCTGGCCGCCGCTGGGGGCCCAAGCCGGGCCACCGGCAGCAGCCGTGCTGCCCGGTGGGCGACTCGTGGTGGCTGCCCGCAACGCCCGGGGCGGGGTGAGCATCCGCCACGCCGACCAGCCCTGGGGCGACCTCGGTGGCACCGGGGTGCACGACACCGTGTCGCTGCTGGTGGGCGAGCAGGGGATCGACGCCTTCGCCCCGGCGGAGGCGGGGTTGCTGCACTGGCACGGCCGTAGTGGCCGGTTCGCGCTCGAGGTGGCACCGCACCGGCCTGCGGGCACGGTCGCGGTGGCCCCGGGGCACGCGGCGTTTCGCGAAGCCGGCATGGGACGGCTGGTCGTGCTCGGTGAACGGGCCGGGTGGTCGGTGGTGGCGGTGCAGGAGTTCGACGCCACCTCCGACCCGGCCCTGGCCGTGGCACCGGGAGACCGACCGGTGCTGGCGGTGCGCGACGGCGACGGGCGGATCGCGGTTCTCGCCGACGGGCGCCGGACGGTCCTGCCCGCCCGGATCCCCGGGCATCACGACCGCTGGTGACGTGCTGGTCGCGCTCGGCGACGACGGCCGGATGCGCGTGCGCCCGCGTCCACGGCGGACGCGGGCGCGCAGCGGCCGGTCAGGCCGGGGTGCGGACGGTTTCCGCCGCACTCGCCGAGCGGGCCCGGAGCCGCTGCTCACCCGGGTCGCAGGCGTCCTTGACCTTCAGGCTCAGCAGCGCCACGGCCAGGTACAGCAGGCTGAACGCGACGGCCACCCCGGCACCGCCGACCAGCGGGAACAGGATGGTGACCACCACCGGGCCGACGAACGCCGCGCCACCGGCGCCGAAGTTCAGAATCGCCAGCGCCGAACCCTTGTCCTTGGGCTCCACCATCGACGGCATGAGCGCCGACAGCGGCACGAATCCGGCCAGCAGGATGCCGTAGACGACGCCGAAGGTGGCCGTCACCGCGAAGCTCTGGGTGCTCACGGCGGCGAAGTACCACAGCGGGGTCGCGATGGCGCAGCCCACGCAGCCGAACCAGGTGATGGTGCGCCGCCAGCCGAAGCGGTCGGCGAACACGCCGAAGAACAGGTTCGCGGCAATGTTCGCGCCGTAGCTGATGGACGCGAGGGTGGCCACCTGCGCGGCGCTGAGGAAGCCGCCGCCGGGCGTGGCCGGGCCGAGCACGAACGGGAACATCGCGAAGAAGCCGTACTGCGGGGCGGTGTTGACGATCCGGATCAGACCACCGGCCAGCGTGCGTCGGTCGCGCCAGAGGATGTCCACGCCCTCGCCGAGCCGCTTGATGCTGCGCGGGTTCTCCACCGTCTCGTCGGCGATCGGCTTGAGACCGTGCTCCTCGCGGACCGCGACGCTGCCGATGAGCACGCCGGTGGTGACCACCACCAGCGACAGCACCAGGGTGCCGTACTGGGTCATGCCGAAGACGCCGATGGCGACCGCGGCCACGGCCGCACCCAGCGTGGGCAGACCGCCGGTGAAGGCGAACCAGAACCACCCGGCGACCGACCCGCGCATCTTGGTCGGGCTGGCGATCTGCGCCCACACCAGGAACGCGAACGCGAACAGCGGGTAGGCGAAGCCGCGGATGCCGTAGGCGGCCACGATCAGCGTCGCGTTGTGCGCCGGCAGCGCCACGAACAGAAACAGTGCCTCGAACACGACCCACCAGGCGCCACCGAGCCACATCACCCGGCGCGGACCCCAGATCGACGACAGCGTCCCGGAGAACCACGAGGCGATCATGGCGGTGACGCCGTAGATCGTGACGGTGGCGAACGACGCGGTCGCGCCGGGCAGGCCGCCGCCCTCGGGTTGCTGCAGGTAGTCCGAGAGGAAGGTGGTCTCCACGCCGTCGCCGATCATGAAGATGAGCACGGCGACGAAGCCCCAGAACAGCTCCCTGGGGATACCGATGCGGTCGAGTCTGCTGACCGGGCGGTTCGCCTCGGTCTCCGCTGTGGTCTGGTGGGACATCACTGTCTCCAAGGATCGGAAGTTCCCGGTGACGTCCTCGCGACGCGTCCGGGCCACGGGTGCTGGCTATCATGCACCCCGTTCAACTTAACGCGCAAGACGTTAATTTGGAGAAAATCCGATCACCGCGTCGAGGGTGTGGCCGGTGCGGGGCAGCGCGGACCGCCGGCGCGGACGTGCTCGCGCCGCGTTCGTTCGGGTCCGGATCAGTCCATGGGGGCGACGCGGACGTCGGTCTGCTCGCGCATCTCCTCGATCAGGGCCGGGTCGAGCTCGCCGGCCAGCAGCACGTGGTCGAACGCGCTGACCGGCGCGAACTGGTGCAGCGCCGACCGCGCCACCTTGCTGGCGTCCATCATCAGCACCTTTGTCGTCGCGCTGGCCAGCATCGCCCGCTTGACCAGCACGATCTCCTGCTCCTGGTGGTAGGTCAGCCGCGCGTTCATCGCCGAGGTGGACAGGAACACGATGTCCACCGAGAAGGTGCTGATCATCTCCTGGCAGGGCAACCCCAGGTAGGAGTCGTGCGTGCGGGAGTACTCGCCGCCCAAACCGATCAGCCGGATGTCGGGCACGTCCCGCAGCGTCTCCTGCACCTGCCGGTAGTTGCTGACCACGGTCAGCGGGCCGACGTCCGGCAGCAGCCGGGCCAGCGCGAGCGCGGTGGTGGAGTCGTCCAGCATCACCGACTGACCGGGCGTGATGAACTCCAGCGCCACCTTGGCCAGCGCCTCCTTCTCGGCGGTGTGGGTGTGCAGCCGGAAGTCCGAGCTGCTCTCGAACACCGTGGACGGCTGGGCGGAGACGCCGCCGTGGAACTTGCGCAGCAGGCCGCGGGTGACCAGGTCGTCCAGGTCGCGGTGCACCGTCATCAGGCTGACCCCGGTCAGCTCGGCCAGCTCCGCGGCGCTGGCGAAGCCCTGCGCGACGACGTGATCGACGATCTTCTGCTGTCGCAGGAGCCGGGGGGACTGCTTCTTCGGTGCGGACGCCATGGGGTCATCTTGCCCCGTGCTCCGCCGCGGCGGTGCCGGACACCCCACGTGAGCACGAACTATCAAATGGAGGGTGACAATTAACGTTGATCATGTTAATTTTAGCGCCGTCAGTGAGTGGCGGGAGGTAATGAGATGACCCAGTCCGAGGGGCCGAACGACACCCACCGCGCGGTCGTGTTCGACATGGACGGCGTCCTGGTCGAAAGCGAGCACCTGTGGGAGCGGATGTGGGCCAGGTTCGCCGCTGCCCGGGGCCGCACCTGGACCGCCGCGCAGACCCGCCAGGTGCAGGGCATGAGCGCCCCGGAGTGGTCGGCCTTCCTCGCCGAGTTCAGCGGCGCCGCCGAGACCGCCGCCGAGACCGAGCGGATCGTGGTCGACGACATGATCGCCGCCCTCGACGGCGGCGAGATCGAACTGCTGCCCGGCGCCGAACGCATGGTCACCGAGGTCGCCGCGCGGGCCCCGATCGCCCTCGCGTCCTCCGCGCCCCGCCGGCTGATCGACGCCGTGTTGGACCGCCACGGGCTCATCCGGCACTTCACCGCCACGGTCTCCAGCGCCGAGGTTGCCAAGGGCAAGCCCAGTCCGGACGTGTACCTGTCGGCCGCCGACAAGCTCGGCGAGGACCCGCGGCACTGCCTGGCGGTCGAGGACTCCAGTAACGGGTTGCGCGCCGCGGCCGCAGCGGGGATGACTGTGGTGGCCATTCCCAACTCCGACTACCCCCCGGCCGAGGACGCGCTGGCCCAGGCCAGCTACGTCGCCGCCAACCTCGACGACGTGCGGCTGCGCCTGGTGGGTGCACTGCCCGAACCGGTCGGCAGCTGACGGCACGCCGCCGCACGAGAAAGGCCCTTCTTCCCCGCCCCGCACCGGCGGTGACACGTGACAGAGGAGTCCGCAGACATGACCAAGGTTCTCGCCGCAGGAGACCACTTCGTCGCGCCCGAGGTGTTCGTCGACGCGCTGCGCCGCAGCGCCGGTGAGCACGACCTGGAGTTCAGCACGCTGCAGCTGCCGTGGCCGGTGGAGCCGTTCGGGCCGGTCGGCAACGTGCAGGAGGCCAGCGGCACCGAGCAGCAGCTGCTCGACGCGCTGGGCGGGGCGGAGATCGTGGCCACCCAGATGGCCCCGTTCACCGCTGACGTGCTCAACGCCAGCCCGCAGCTGAGGTTCGTCGGCGTCTGCCGCGGTGGCCCGGTGAACGTCGACCTGGCGGCCGCCACCGACAACGGTGTGATCGTCAGCTACGCGCCGGGGCGCAACGCCGCGGCCGCCGCCGAGTTCGCCGTCGGCCTGATCCTCGCCGCGCTTCGCCGCATCCCCGGCTCCGACGCCGAGTTGAAGGCGGGCAACTGGCGCGGCGACTACTACTCCTACGACAACGCCGGGATCGAGCTGGAAGGCGCCACGGTCGGCCTCGTCGGCTACGGCGCGATCGGCACAATCGTCGCCCGGGTGCTGCGCGCCTTCGGCTCGCACGTGCTGGTGTCCGACCCGTTCGCCAACCCCGAGGACGCCGCCCGCGACGGCGTGGAGCTGGTCGATCTGGAGACCCTGCTGCGCCGCAGCTCGGTGGTCAGCCTGCACGCGCGCCTGACCCCGGAAACCAGGCACCTGCTCAACGCCGACAACCTCAAGCTGCTGCCGGAAGGGGCCGTGCTGGTCAACTCCGCGCGCGGCGGCCTGCTCGACTACGCGCCGCTGCCGGAGCTGCTCAGGTCCGGTCGCCTGGGAGCGCTGGCGGTCGACGTCTACGACATCGAACCCCCGCCGCGCGACTGGCCGCTGTTCGACGCGCCGAACGTCATCACCACCCCGCACCTGGCCGGCGCCACCCGGCAGACCGCGCACCGCGCCGCCGAGATCGTCGCCGGTGAGGTGGCCCGGTTCCTTGCCGGGCAGCGGCCGCGCTTCGTGGCCAACCCGGACGTGCTCGCCCGGTTCGAAGGTCTGCGGCCATGATCATCGGGGTCGACGTCGGCACGTCGGTGACCAAGGCGTCGCTGCTGAACCGTGACGGCTCCGCGCTGGTCACCCACAGCATGCGCAGCACCCTGCACCGCTTGCCCGGCGGGCGGGTGGAGCAGGACCTCGACGAGGTCATCGGCTCGGTGGTCCACGTGGTCCGAAAGGTCGCCGAAGCGGCCGACCGCGCCGGGGTGCCGGTGGAGGCGCTGGCCATCACCGGCCAGGGCGACGGGCTGTGGCTGCGCGACCACCAGGGCCGGCAGGTGGGCCCGGCGATCTCCTGGCTGGACGCCCGCGCCGCCGACGTGCTGGACCGGTGGGGCCGGACCGGGGTGCAGCGGCAGGTGTACCGGCTGACCGGCTCGGGGATGTTCCCCGGCTCGGCCGGTCCGCTGCTGGCGCACCTGTCCGAGCATGCCCCGGAGCGCCTGGAGCGTGCGGCCGTCGCCGGGTACTGCGTGGACGCCATCGTGCAGCGCTTCACCGGTGAGATCACCGTGGACGCCTCCGACGCGTCGCTGCCGTTCCTGGACGTGCCGACCCGCAGCTACTCGCAGGAGGCTCTGCAGGCGTGCGGTGTGGCCGAGCACCGCAGGCTGCTGGCCGAGCCCGCACCGCCGGGCAAGCTGTTCGCGCTGGACGGCGGCAGCGCCAAGGCACTCGGCCTGCCCGCTGGGCTGCCGGTGTCCGCGGGCCCGTTCGACCTGCCCGCGTGCGCCTTCGGTTCCGGCGTCAGCGAGGTCGGCGACGGCGCGCTGGTGATCGGCACGACGCTGGGCTGCCAGGTCCTGCGCGACGACGTCGCCATCGACCCCGACGGGGAGGTCGCGGGCATGTGGCTGGCCACCCCGCTGGCGGACCGCTACCTGCGGGTGATGCCCGCGATGGTCGGCACCGCCAACCTCGACTGGGTGCTGGCCATGGTCGGCGCCGGAATCGACCAGTTGGAGTCGCTGCTGGCCGCCAGCAGGCCCGGCGCGAACGGGGTGTCGGCGCTGTCGTTCCTGTCCGGTTCCGGGGAACGCGCCCCGTTCGTCGACCCGCGCGCCCGCGGCCAGTTCACCGGGCTGTCGCTGGAAACCACCCAGGCCGACCTGGTGCGGGCGATGTGCGAGGCGGTTGCCTACGCCGCCCGGCACAACCTGGAGACCGCGGGCCTGACCGGTGCGGTGTCGGCGTGCGGCGGCGGGGCGCGGTCGGCGGCGTGGAGCCAGATCTTCGCCGACGTGCTGGGCCGCCCGCTGTATGTGCCGCACGAGGTGGGCGTGGGCGCGCGCGGCGCGGCCATGACCGCCTGGGATTCGCTGGGCGAGCCGGTGGACCGCGAGCAGTGGGCCGCCGCGCGGCGCACCGTGGTGCCGCACCCGGACGCCGTGGAGTTCTACGAGCGCGGCTACCGCGCCTACCTGGCCTCGATCGACCGGGCCCGCCCGCACTGGGGCGCGACGTCCTGACTTCCCCGACAAGGAGCTTGAGATGACGCGGCTGTACAACGACCCGGCGTCGTTCACCGAGGACATGGTGACCGGTTTCGTGGCGGCCCACCCCGAGTACGTCCGGCAGGTGCCGGGCGGCGTGGTGCGCGCCAGGCCCGCGCGGCGCGGCAAGGTCGCCGTGGTCACCGGCGGCGGGTCCGGCCACTACCCGGCGTTCTGCGGGGTGGTCGGGCCGGGTTTCGCCGACGGCGCGGTGATCGGCAACATCTTCACCTCTCCGTCGGCCAAGGACGCCTACTCGGTGGGTCGGGCCGCCGACCGGGGGGCCGGGGTGGTGTTCTCCTTCGGCAACTACGCCGGGGACAACATGAACTTCGGCCTGGCCGTGGAGCGGCTGGAGCGCGACGGCATCCGCGCGCACAACGTGGTGGTCACCGACGACGTGGCCAGCGCCCCGGCCGCCGAGCAGCACAAGCGCCGCGGCGTGGTCGGCGACTTCGTGGTGTTCAAGGTCGCCTCGGCGGCCGCGGAGGAGGGCTACTCCTTCGACGAGGTGGTGCGCGTCGCCGAGCACGCCAACGCCCGCACCCGCAGCCTGGGCGTGGCCTTTGACGGCTGCACGCTGCCCGGCCAGGACCACCCGCTGTTCGAGGTGCCGGACGGCCGGATGGGGCTGGGCCTGGGCATCCACGGCGAACCGGGCGTGTCCGAGCGGGACCTGCCCGCTGCGGCGGAGCTGGCGAAGATCCTGGTCGACGGGCTGCTCGCGGAGGCACCAGAGGCGGATTCGCGGCGGGTGACCGCCATCCTCAACGGCCTCGGGGCCACCAAGTACGAGGAGCTGTTCGTGGTCTGGGGCACGGTGTCGCGGCTGCTGGCCGACGCCGGGCTGGAGGTCGTTGCCCCCGAGGTCGGCGAGCTGGTGACCAGCCTCGACATGGCCGGCTGCTCGCTGACGCTGACCTGGCTGGACCCGGAGTTGGAGCGGCTGTGGCGGGCCCCGGCCGACACGCCCGCCTACCGCAGGGGCACGGTGGCGGCCGCCGAACCGGATGAGTCCGATGTGGACCACCAGCCGCCGGCCGTGGAGCAGGTCACCGTGGTGGCCCCGCCGGAGGGGCAGGCGACGGCGGCGCTGGTGCTGCGGTCCCTACGCGCGGTGGCGGATCTGCTGGCGGAGCAGGAGGAGGAACTCGGTCGCCTGGACGCCATTGCCGGTGACGGCGACCACGGCCGCGGCATGACGCGTGGCAGCGCGGCCGCGGTGGCAGCGGCCGAGGAAGCCGCGGCCAGGGGCGTCGGCCCGGCGGCGGTGCTGCTGGCGGCGGGCGACGCGTGGGCGGCCAAGGCGGGCGGCACGTCCGGTGCCCTGTGGGGTGCGGCGTTGCGGTCGTTCGGCGACCAGCTGCCCGATCACCGGGCGGCCCTGGCGGGCGACCTGGCCGCCGGCGCGTCGGCGGCGCTGGCAGCCGTGCAGCGACTGGGGCGCGCGGAGGTCGGCGACAAGACGTTGGTGGATGCGCTGGTGCCGTTCGTGGCGGAACTGCGCGGCGCGGTGGACGCCGGCGCCAGCGGCCGGGACGCGTGGCGGCAGGCCGCGAAGGCGGCGACGAAGGCCGCCGAGCACACCGCGCAGCTGCGGCCCCGCACGGGCCGGGCGCGGCCGCTGGCCGAACGCAGCGTCGGCACCCCCGACCCGGGGGCGACGTCGCTGGCGCTGGCGCTGAACCGGATCGGCGAGGTGCTCGCCGGGAACGGAAAGGACGAGGACAGGTGACCGAGCGGTTGCGCATCGTGGTGGGTTCCGACGACGCGGGGCTGCAGTACAAGGAGCAGCTGAAGCAGGATCTGCAAGCAGACCCACGGGTCGCCGACGTGGTGGACGTCGGGGTGGGCGCGGACGAGCACACCGCCTACCCGCACGTGGCGGTCACCGCGGCGCGGATGGTCGCCCAGGGGCGGGCTGACCGGGCGCTGCTGGTGTGCGGCACCGGCCTGGGCGTGGCGATCAGCGCCAACAAGGTGCCGGGCATCCGGGCGGTCACCGCGCACGACAGCTATTCGGTGCAGCGTTCGGTGCTGAGCAACAACGCCCAGGTGTTGTGCTTCGGCCAGCGTGTGATCGGATTGGAGCTGGCCCGCAAGCTGGCCGCGGAATGGCTGGAGTACCGGTTTGACGAGTCGTCGCCGTCGGCGCAGAAGGTCGCGGCGATCGGCGAGTACGAGTCGGCGTGTTGAACGGGGGTGGAGTGGACGCACGACTGGCCGAGCAACGGCGCGAGGTCATCAGGATCGCCCGTCGGATGGTGGCCGACCGGCTGGTGGTCGGCACGTCCGGCAACGTCTCGGTCCGCTGCGGCGACCTGGTGGCGGTGACCCCGTCCGGAGTGGACTACGAGGACCTGCGGGTGCCGGACATCCCGCTGGTGGACCTGGACGGCAACGTGGTGGAAGGCGATCTCAAGCCGACCTCCGAACTGCCGATGCACCTGACCGCCTACCGCGAGCACGACGCGGGAGCCGTGGTGCACACCCACTCCCTGAACGCGACGGCGCTGTCCCTGCTGCGCGACGACGTCCCGGCGGTCCACTACCAGCTGGCCGACTTCGGCGGCGCGGTGCGCGTGGCGCGGTACGCGACGTTCGGCAGCCCGGAACTGGCGGAGTCGATGTCGCAGGCCCTGGCCGGCCGAACGGGCTGTGTCCTGCGCAACCACGGCACGATCACGATCGCGGAAACCCTGCCGAAGGCGTACCACCGGGCCCGCCAACTGGAATGGCTCTGCGAACTCTGGCTCACGGCGGCCCGAGTGGGCGACCCGCACCTGCTGAGCGACGAGGAACTGGCCCGCTGCGCGAAGCTGTTCGCAACGTACGGCCAGAACCCCAGGAACTGAGCGTCCCGGGGGTATGCACGCGGGCGTGGCGGCCTCCACTGTGGACGTCAGCGGCGGCGCTTCCGGCGCGACTGCGGGGCCGCCGACGACGACCAGTGCCGCGGGCGGGTCAGCGCGGCCGGGAGCGCGGTGGCAGCGTCCCCCCGGGCCGCGTCGAGCTGGGGCTGGGTGAGGAAGATGCTGCCCCGCAGGTCCGCCCCGCCGAGGTCGGCGGCCCGCAGGTCGGCGCCCAGCAGGTCCGCGTGCCGTAGGTCCGCGCCCCGCAGGTCGGCGCCGATGAGGTACGCCCCGCGCAGGCTCACGCCGCGCAGGTCCGCGCCCCGCAGTTTGGCCCCGATCAGATCCGCCCCGCGTCGATCGGCGCCGCGGAGCCCCTCCCGCGCGCTCTCGCTCACGCGGCCCAGCAGCTGCCCGACCTCCTGCCGGTATGCCGCGCCGTCGAAGGACTCCAGCTCCGCCGCGGGCGCCGACACCAGCCGCGCCGTGCGTTCCAGCGCGGCCGACACCTCATCGCGCAGCGGGCCCCGGGGCAGCAGCTCCAGGCTCTCGGTGAGGTACCAGCGCAGTTCCTGCAACTGCCGCATCACCGTGAACACCGCGAACATCGACGGCGCCAGGCCGGGTTCGTCGCGCCACGTCCGACCGCCGAAGGTGACCTGGGTGACCTGTTGGCCCGCGCCGAAGCAGTCGAACACCACGCAGCCGAGGAAACCGCGGTCGCGCAGCCGGTCGTGGATGCCGCAGCGGAAGTCCGCCAGCAGGTTGCGGCACGGCTGTCCGGCGGGTTTGTCGACCGCGAAGTCCGCGGAAGCGGTGAACGCGGGCACCACGCAGCACAGCCCCGCGCAGCGGCCGCAGTCCGCCCGCAGGTCCTGACGCCCCGGCATCGGGTCGCCCCGGTCGGACATTGGCCTTCCCTTCCGTCGAACCCCACCCAGGCCAGGGACAGCGCCCGGCCCGGCGCGCGGGTGGTCGCGTTCCTGGTGCGGGCGCAGATCGCCAGCCTGCCACATGCGCGGTTCGGTCGCCGGGTCCTGACGCGCACCTGCGGTGCCGGGCCGGATGACGCCCGTGCGCGATCCCCCTGGAGATCGCGCAGTGCGCGTCCTCTTGGGACTTCTCAGTCCAGGTGTGCGGCTGGGGGCAGGTCCTCGCGTGCGCCACGGGGCCACTGCGCCGGTTCCGGGCCCAGCTCGGACAGCTGGCGGACCTGCAGCGCGCACCACGGGGACACCTCCGCCGAGCCGGCGAGCACCTCGGCGCTGAACTCCTTCCAGTCCACCCAGCGGGTCTCGGCGACCTCGTCCGGGTTGGGCTGCGGGGTGGCGTCGGTGAAGGCCGCGAACACCGGGCACTTCTCGTTCTCCACCACGCCGTTGTCCATCACCGCGCGGTACTGGAAGCCCGGCAGGGCCAGTTCCAGGGCGTGCACGGTCAGCCCGAGCTCCTCGCCGAGCCGCCGGGTGATCGCCGCACGCATGTCCTCGCCGGGCGCGGGGTGGCCGCAGCAGGTGTTGGTCCACACCCCCGGCCAGGTGCGCTTGTGGTGGGCGCGTTGGGTGAGCAGGAACTCGCCGCGGTCGTTGAACACGTAGCACGAGAACGCCAGGTGCAGTGGCGTGTCCTCGTGGTGCACGACTGCCTTGTCCTCGACACCGATCGCCTGGCCGGCGTCGTCGAGCAGAACGACCTGTTCCACCGGGTGTACCTCCACGTCCTGCTGGACCTCCGACCGGGTCGGAACCCTACGACAAACCGGGCGGCGGCCGCCAGCCGACCTTGATCACCTTCCGCACCAGGCTAGGCGAGCACCGCCCGTTCGGCACGTCACGGTATGAGCACGACCTTGCCGTAGGTCTCCCGGTTCTCCAGCGCCGCGTGCGCCTTCGCGGCGTCGGCCAGCGCGAACGGCGGGTTCACCAGCGGGAGCAGGCTGCCGTCGGCCAGCGCGGCCAGCGCCTGATCCTCCAACGCGCGCATGCCTCCCGGCACCTTCAGCAGGTTCGGCCCAAGGGCTGTGGTGGCGGTCACCGACCGGGCCACCAGATCGTCGGAGGTGAACCGGTGCTCGCCGAACTCCCTGCCGTACAGCACGATCCGCCCACCCGGCCCGAGCAGGTCGAACGCCGCCCGTCCGGAGGCGCCGCCAGCCCCGTCGAGCACCAGGCTCACCGCACGGCCGTCAAGCGCGGACCGCACCTGCTCACCCCAGTCGGGCCGGGTGTAGTCCACCGCGACGTCGGCGCCGAGACTCCGCACCTTCTCGACCTTGGTAAGGCCACCGGCGGCGCCGACGACGGTGGCACCGTTGTTGCGGGCGTGCTGGACCAGGAGGGCGCCGAGGCCACCGGCGGCGGAGGTGACGAGCACGACGTCGTCGGCGGAGACCTGGGCGATGCGCGCGATGGCCATCGCGGTGCGGCCGGTGCCGATCATCGCCACCGCGGCGGCGAGGTCGGTCCCCTCCGGCAGCACCTGAACCGCCTCGACGTCGCGCACCGCGAGCTCGGCGTAGCCGCCGCTGGTGGGCCCCAGGTGCGCGACCACGCGCCGGCCGAGCCACTCGGCGGCGACGCCCGCGCCGAGTTCGTCCACGATGCCCGAGACCTCGCGGCCGGGCGTCATCGGCAGCTCCGGGAGCGGGAAGGGCCCGCCGTCGATGCCCTGCCGGATCGTCGTGTCGATCACGTGGACCCCGCTGGCGGCGACTCTGATCCGCACCTGCCCGGGCCCGGGATGCGGGTCGGGCACCTCCTCGTAGCGGAGGACCTCGGCCGGACCGAACTCGTGCTGCCGGATGGCGAACATGCCGTGACTCCCGTCGTCGTACCGCGCGCTGACCTGCGCACACGCTAGAAGTTTGAGCATGCTGGAGGTCAAGGGTGTCGAAATCAGCGGGGCCGCCCGGTGTTTGCCGGACGGCCCCGTGCGCGTCACGCGTTCAGCGCCCTTCGTCTTCCCAGGGGTTCTGCCAGCCCTGCTCCTGCCAGTTCGGCTGCAGCCAGGACTCGCTCTCGTCCGGGGTCTGGGTGACCCACCAGCCGTTCTGGCAGACGCGTCCCTCCGGGTCGATGTCGCCTTCCTGGTACTCGCCGAACCCGGTCGTCTCGCCGTTGGGGCCCTGGCCCCAGCTCGTGTAGTAGTAGCGGCACCCCTGCTGGGGTTCCGCCGACGCCAACGGCGTGACCACGAGTCCGGCACCCAGCACGCACATCCCCGCGAGCGCGGCGCGCATCAGCTTGCCCATTGATGTCTCTCCTCTCGATCTCACGGCCGCGGACGCGGCCACCATGGGGCCTACTGAGCGCGGACGGGAGGTGCAGGACCAGTGCGCTGAACGACTGACACTCCGACGAGTGCCCGGCGGGGCCGCAGCAGTGTTGTTCGGCTGGTGAAGCCACCCAACCGATCGTGATTCGAGGAGAAGCGAGACCATGAACCACAGCGGTGACGCCGGGATTGTGGTGACCGGCATCCTGGGCCGGGAATGGCGCTACGCCCGCACGCCCGATGAGATCCGCGACCTGGTGGAGGCGATCGTCAGCGAGAAGCCCCGCCAGTTCTCCCAGGTCTACGTCTGGGATCGCCCGTGCCGTCAGTCCAAGGACGGCACGATCAACGAGTTCCCGGACCACCGTCTGCGGGTGACCACCTACAGCCAGGACGGGTGGGGCGCGGTGAACTGGATGCACCCCGGCGCTCCGGACGGCGCCTTGGCCGACTCGCGCAACCCGGACGCTACGGAGGACACCCCGCCACTGCTGTCCGATCCCGAGGGCGACCTGTGGTTCCCCGCTTCGGCGTCCCTGCCGCTGGAGAAGGTGCGCGAAGCGGTTGCCGAGTACTGCCGCACCGGTGCACGGCCGACGTGCGTGCAGTGGCAGCCCGGCGAGTGGTCCTGAACCGGGCCTCTCGCAACAGGCCCCGCTTCAGGTGCATCCACCCGGGCTTCGACGGCCTCGCCGTAGTGGTCGCGCCACTGCTCGGGATTGGGATCTGGGGTGATGCCGGCCGTCGGGTTGATCTCGTCCGGCCAACACGGCAGTCACCAGCGGGGCGCCCTCGGGGCGCAGGAGCACCTGGCGCTCACGCCCGGCCGGGTCGCGGCGGTGTTGTCTGGCTTCGGGTTCAGCGCCTTTCGCCGATCAGTGCGGCCGTGGTGGGGGTTTCGTGTTTGCCGGACATGAAGCGCAGGTCCGTGGCCAGTAGTCCGGCGGAGATCAGGCACAGTGCCGCGCCGACCGCGAACGGGGCGTGCTGGGAACCGAGCCATTCGGCGATGTGCCCGACCAGGGTGGCCGCGGCGGCGCCGCCCAGCCAGCGGCAGAAGTTGTAGCCCGCGCTGGCCACCGGGCGCGGCGCGTTGCTGACGCTCATTGCGGAGCCGGTGAACAGCGTGTTGAGCAGGCCGGACGCCAGGCCGCTGAGGATCACCGCGACGACCACGACGGGCTTGGAGCCGATGGCCATCACCCCCAGCAGCATCGCGTAGATCAGCACGGCGAGCACGGTGCCACCGACCTCGCCGAGGCGGGCGGCGACCCGGGGTGCGAGGGTGACCCCGGCGACCGCGACGCACACGCCCCAGCCGAAGAACACCAGGCCGACCGCGATCGCGCCGAATTCCAGCACGAACGGCGACCAGGCCAGGACGATGAAGAACGCCGCCGTGTAGCAGGCCGAGCCCAGCGAGGTGCGCAGCAGGCCGCCGTGCCCGAGTGCCCGCAGCGGGTCGAGCAGCCGGACCTTCGGGCGCGCGGCGCGGTCGGTGTCCCTGGGCAGGAACCCGGCGGCGAGGACCAGGGCGATCGCCATCAGCACGGCCGTTCCGGCGAACGGTCCGCGCCAGGAGATGGTGCCCAGCAGAGCGCCCAGCAGCGGTCCGGTGGACAGGCCGATGCCCAGCGCCGCCTCGTAGAGCAGGATGGCGGCCTGTTGCCCACCGCTTGCTGCGCCGACGATCACCGACAGCGCGGTGGCGATGAAGAACGCGTTGCCGAGCCCCCACACCGCGCGCAGCGCGACGAGCTGGCCGATGGTGCCGGCCAGTGCGCAGACCAGGGTGGACAGCACGATGAGCACCAGGCCGGTGACCACGGTGCGTTTGGGCCCGAAGCGGGCGCTGAACGCGCCGGTGATCAGCATCGCCACCACCTGGACGCCCAGGTAGGACGCGAACAGCAGGGTGACCTGCTCGGGACCGGCATGCAGGGACTCGGCGATGGACAGCAGGATCGGGTCCACCAGTCCGATGCCCATGAAGGCGATCACCGCCGCGAACGCGGTGATCCACACCGCCTTGGGCTGTCCCCTGAAAACGTCGAGTAACCGAATGTCGTGCCCGGCGCTCATCGGCCGCCATCTCCTCGCTGCGACGGAAGCAGTTCGTTTGCGATACTAACAATTAGTGCTTAGCGCACCAAACGAACCCACGGCAGCGAACCGGGCACCCCCGATGCCGAAGATCACTCTCAGATGTCGGAGACCCCCAGCAGGTGCTCCCCGCCGGCCCGACTTCCACATTTGCCTGAACCTGGGGCCCGGCTTCCGAACTTGCCTGAATCTGGGCTCCCGGCGGGGACGTCAGGCCGGGGGAGGGCGTCAGACCAGGATTCCGGCGATGGTGGCGCTGAGGAGGTTCGCCAGCGTTCCCGCCAGGATCGCTCGGATGCCGTCGCGGGCGATCCAGCCGCGGCGGGACGGGACCAGGCCGCCCAGGCCACCGAGCAGGATCGCCAGCGAACCGAGGTTGGCGAAGCCAGTGAGGGCGAAGGTGATGATCGTCGCGCTCTTCTCGCTGAACTGCCCGATCTGCGGGCCGAAGTCGGCGAACGCCACGAACTCGTTGATCACCAGCTTCTCGCCGACGAAACCGCCTGCGGCGACCGCCTCGTCCCACGGCACGCCGATCACCCACATCAGCGGCGAGAACGCGTAGCCGAGGATCTGCTGCAGCGTCAGGTCGGGCATCCCGAACAGCCCGCCGATCCCGCCGACGAGCAGGTTGACCAGCGCGATCAGCGACACGAACGCGAACAGCATCGCGCCGACGTTCAGCGCGAGCCTGAGCCCGTCGGAGGCGCCGGTGGCGGCGGCGTCGATGACGTTGCGCGGCTTGGGTTCCACGTCCTCGGAACGCTCGGCCGCCACGGCGGCCGGTGTGCCCTGTCTGGACGGCTCGCCCGCGGTGGCCGGCGACGCGTCATCTGGCGGATCGATCGCGACCGCCTCCCCTCGATCCGACGTCGCGGCGGTCTCCGCCTCGCCGGCCGGGGCGGCATCGGTCCGCTCGGTCTCCGGCATCACGATCTTGGCCATCAGCAGCCCCGCCGGTGCGGCCATGAAGCTGGCCGCGATCAGGTTGTCCAGCTTCGCGCCGAGCATGGAGTAGCCGACCATCACGGTGCCCGCCACGGTGGCCAGCCCGCCGACCATCACCGCGAAGAACTCCGAGCGCGTCATGCTCGCCAGATACGGGCGGATCACCAACGGGGACTCGGTCTGGCCGAGGAAGATGTTGGCGGTCGCGTTCAGCGACTCGGCCCGCGTGGTGCCCAGCACCTTCTGCAGACCGCCGCCGATGATCCGCACCACCCACTGCAGGATGTTCCAGTGGTAGAGCACGGCGGTCAGCGATGACACGAAGATGATGATCGGCAGCACCTGGAAGGCCACCACGGTGCCCTGGGACGGCAGGATCGGGCCGACCAGGAACTCGATGCCCTCCTTGGAGGAGTCGATCACCCGCTGCACCCCGCCGGCGACCGCGGCCAGGGCCTGCCTGCCCATGTCCCAGCGCAGCACGACGAACGCGAAGACGATCTGGATGGCCAGCGCGCCGAGCACGGTGCGGAGGCTGATCGCGCGTCTGTTGGTCGACATCGCGAACGCGAGCAGCAGCACCACCAGCATGCCGCCGATGCCCCACAGGACCTGCACCTGAACCCTCCCTCGACTCCGCCGTCCCCGCGGCGTGCTCCATCGATCCCGGGGATGCTCGCATGCAGCTCAGCGGGGCCGCGCAACGGCCTTCCGGATGTGATCGAGGTCTCGCGCCGAACCGGGAAAAACGGGACGGCGACTTCCCGTCAAAGCACCCACGAGTCGATCTCGTCTCGTTACGTTCCGCTCACGCGTCGGGGGCGGAACGACGAGAGGTGCGTGGCATGCGGAACCGATCACTCCTGGCGACCGCGGCGGCGATGGCGGTGGTGTCCGGCCTGCTGCTGCCGACGACGGCGGCGACGGCCGAGCCGGTCACCGGGATCGCGGCGGTGCAGGAGCACTTGCGGGAGCTGCAGCGGATCGCCGAGGCCAACGGCGGCAACCGGGCGGTCGGCCAGCCCGGGTACAAGGCGTCGCTGGACTACGTCAAGGCCCAGCTCGACGCGGCCGGGTTCACCACCCAGGTGCAGGAGTTCAACGACCTCGGCGTCATCACCTACAACCTGCTGGCCGAAACGCCGGGCGGGGACGCCAACCGCGTGGTGATGTTCGGCGCCCACCTGGACAGCGTCAGCAGGGGCCCGGGCATCAACGACAACGGCACCGGGGCGGCAGCGATCCTGCAGGCGGCCCTGGACTACGCGGGCAGCGGCGCGACGCCGAAGAACAAGCTGCGCTTCGCGTTCTGGGGCGCGGAGGAGGAAGGGCTGGTCGGTTCCACGCACTACGTGCGGACGCTGCCCGACGCGGAGAGGCAGAAGATCGTCGCCTACCTGAACTTCGACATGGTGGGGTCGCCGAACGCGGGCTACTTCACCTACGACGGCGACGATTCCGACGGCGAGGGAGCGGGCCCGGGGCCGGAGGGGTCGGCGCAGATCGAGAAGCTGCTCAACGATGCGCTGGCCGCGGCGGGGGTGCAGACCGAGGGCACCGACTTCGACGGCCGCTCGGACTACGGCCCGTTCATCGAGGCCGGCATCCCGGCGGGTGGCACGTTCACCGGTGCCGAGCAGGTCAAGACCGCGGAGCAGGCGCAGAAGTGGGGCGGCCAGGCGGGCGAGGCGTTCGACCCGTGCTACCACCGGGCGTGCGACACGGTGGACAACGTGGACACCCGAGCCCTGGACCGCAACCTGCAGGCGATCGCGGAGGCGGTGAAGGTCTACGCGGAGCAGTTCCCGCAGCCGTAGCGGTTCGTGCTGCGCGCCGAACGCGTGGAGGAGAAAAGGCGACGGTGGGGCGTGCGTGCGCCGCACGCCCCACGCATCCCTCAGGGCTTGGTGGCGACGCCGCCGAAGAAGATGTGGTCCTGCGGGTTCACCGGGGTGGCGCCGTCCGGGCGCCACTCGGGCACGAACACCGCGCCCGGCTCCACGAGCTCGAACTCGCCGAACAGGCTGGTGATCCATTCCGGCGACCGGGCCACCGCGGGATTGCTGCTCGTTGCGTACAGGGCCTCCAACGCGCGCATTTCGTCGGGGCGGGCGGCGGCGGTGGCGTGGGTGATCGCCAGGGCGCTGCCCGGGCACACCCGTTCGCGGTAGGCGCGCACGATCTCCGCCGGCTGCCGGGCGTCCGGAATGAAGTGCAGCAGCGCCAGCATGAGGACCATCACCGGCTGTTCGAAGTCGATGAGGCCGAGGGTCACCGGGTGATCCAGCACGGCCTCCGGGGTGCACAGGTCGGCCTGCACGATCGCGGCCCGGTCGTTGCCGCTGAGGATGAGTTCGCTGTGCGCCGTGGCGACCGGATCGTTGTCGACGTACACCACGGAGGCCGACGGGTCCACCGCGTGCACCACCTCGTGCACGTTGCCCACGGTCGGTATGCCCGAACCGAGATCCAGGAACTGGCGAATCCCCGCCTTTAGCCCGAACAACACGGCGCGGCGTAGAAATGACCGGTTTGCCCGGCAGGCCGCGCCGACACCAGGGAAAACCTCCTCGGCCTGCCTGGCGAACCGGCGGTCCACCTCGAAGTTGTGCGCCCCGCCGAGGAACGCGTCGTAGGCACGCGCAGCGCTGGGTTTGGTGATGTCGACGTTGTCCGGCACCCAGTCGAGTCGTTGGGCCATTGCACACCCTCCCGATCCGATCAACAGCGGACCGTGACCCTAACCGAGGGCGGTGCCGAACCAAAGCGCAGCCCGCGAATTCCCCGGGCGCAGAACGAGTCGCGCGCCCGCGCCGGACATTGCCAGGATGGCTGTCATGACCGAGGTGCGCACCGCGCATACCGCAGACCTGGACGACGCGGCGATCAAGGCAGCGCGGAACCTGCTATGGGACGTGTTCGACGACGACATGACCGAGCACGACTGGGAACACGCCCTGGGCGGTATTCACGCCCTGGCCTGGAACGGTGATGATCTCGTCGGCCACGCGTCGGTGATCCAGCGGCGCCTGCTGCACGGGGGGCGGTGGCTGCGCACCGGTTACGTCGAGGCGGTGGCGGTCCGCGCGGACCACCGGCGGCAGGGCATCGCGGGCACGATGATGGCGGAGCTGGAGCGGGTGATCCGCCGCGCGTACGACCTGGGCGCTCTCGGGGCCAGCGACGAGGGAGCGGCGTTCTACGCGTCGCGGGGCTGGCAGCGCTGGCAGGGCAGGACCTACGCCCTGAGCCCCGCAGGCATCCAGCGCACGGAGGATGAGGACGACTGCATCTACGTCCTCCCGACCGCGGTCCCGCTGGACCTCGCGGGCGATCTCACCTGCGACTGGCGCGACGGCGACGCCTGGTGACCCAAACACGCCGCCTGGCCGTCGATGTCGCCGCGGTCGTGCGCGCCGTCGAGGCTGGGCGGTTCAGGCGCTGACCCCGTTCGCGCCTTCGGGTCGCGGTTCCACCTCACCGTGATCACGTCGAAACGCGGGCCGGCCGGGCCGGGCCGCATTGGGCTGTCCGGCGTACCGGCGCTGTGGCCGAACAGTGCATCCCGGAGTAGTCCACTGTGGCTGGACCACAATTCCCGAAAACCGGCCAAAAGGCGGATTTCGCGGAATCGCTCGCCATGCCGTTTTTCGGTGTTACTGGCGGGTATTCGCCAAATTGACCGCAGTTGCGCGCATTCCTCCTTCAATGGTGACGCCTTTCACTCTTTGATCGGAGGAAGCATGCGCTTACGGCACAATGTCGGTGCCGCCGTGGCACTGGCGATGGCGAGCACGGCCCTGGCCGCTCCGGCTTTCGCCGCGCCCGCCGCCGAGAACTACGCGGCGATGGGCGACTCGTACGCATCCGGGGTCGGCACCCGGGAGTACTTCGACGACAGCGGGGACTGCAAACGCAGTCCCAAGGCATACGCCCAGTTGTGGGCCGATTCCCACGACGTCTCCAGCTTCGCCTTCGTCGCCTGTTCCGGGGCCGTCACCGACGACGTCAACTCCGGACAGCTCGACCAGCTCAGCGCCGACACCACGCTGGTCACCATCTCCATCGGCGGCAACGACATCGGTTTCTCCAGCGTCATCCGAGACTGCCTGCTGGGCACCGACTCCAGCTGTGACTCGGCGGTCAGCGCGGGCGAGGAGAAGGCCCGCAACGAGCTGCCCGGCAAGCTCGACACCACCTACGCCAACATCCGCCAGGCCGCACCGAACGCCAAGGTCGTGGTGGTCGGCTACCCGCGCATCAACGAGATGGGCAGCTGCGGCATCCCCGGCTACACCGAGGCCAAGCGCCAGCGCATCAACGAAGGCGCCGACGTGCTGGCCGAGGTGATCGCCGACCGCGCCGCGGCCGCCGGGTTCACCTACGCCGACACCCGCGACGCGTTCGCCGGGCACGGCGTGTGCGCCTCCGACGAGTGGATCAACGGTCCGAGCAACCCGCTGATCGAGTCCTTCCACCCGGACGTCGACGGCCACGCCAAGGCGTTCCTGCCGGTGCTCAACGACATCACCGGCTGATGCCCGGGTGGGCGCGGCGCGCGGCCTGGATGATCCGGTCGATCCGCCGGGCGTGCGCGCCGCGCCAGTACACCCGGGCGCACGAAGCGCAGCGCGCGTACTCCTCGTAGTGGCGCCGGGTGCCCGCCTCGATCTCGTCCAGAACGTCCTGTTTGGACATCGGAACGAGGGTGCCGTTGCAGGCGGTGCAGCGGGTCCACGGGGCCAGCGGCGGCGCGAAGCGGCTGACCACGTCGACCAGTTGCTCCGCCGGGTCCGCGCCTCGCACGTAGGCGCCCGCCCACAGCGCGCGGCGGCGCAGTATGCCCCGGTCCTGCGTCAGCAGTACCCGCCGTTCCCGCTCGGCCTGCGCGATCAGCTCGTCGTCGTCGGCGTCGTTGCGGTACGCGGTGTCGACCCCGAGCAGCCGCAGTCGGCGGGCCAGCTTCCCGAGGTGTACATCCAGCACGAAGCGCGACGGTAGCGGCTGCGGACGCGCGACCGGTGCGATGTCGATCGCCGCGCCGGGGCGGGGCTGGTGGGAGGCGGCCGCGGCGACTCCGTCGACCCGGAACCCGCCCACCTCGGTCAGCGGCACGCCCAGCGACTCGGCGAGGTGCCCGAGCGTCGCGGTGCCGTCGTGGCGCAGCTCGAACTGCCCGACCCGGTGCGACACGGCGACGAAGAACCACAGCTCCGGGTCGAGGCGCACCTGCACCGTCGAGGCCACCTGCTCATGGTCGCCCCTGCCCGACAGCAGTGCGCCCCGCGCCGGTGGACCGACGCGGGGCGACTACGCCGATCCGGGCACTTCCCCTACCCGGAACGGCCGTGCGTGACGGGTGCTCACGCAGTAACCATGCTAGACCATACGTTCGAACGGGCGCCAGGGGTTCAGCCGAGCGCCGCGACCCTTCGCCTGCCCTACGGGCGGGTGGTGTCGAGTTCGGCGGGGGACGGCTGGGCCAGGCGGGACTTCTTGATGCCGTAGGTGAAGTAGACGATCAAGGCCAGCGTCATCCAGACCGCGAACATCGCGTAGGTCTGCCACGGGAGTTCCCAGATCAGGTAGACGCAGGCCGCGATGCTCAGCAGCGGCACCACCGGGTAGCCCGGCACCCGGAAGCCGCGGTGCAGGTCCGGACGCGTCCGGCGGAGCACCACCACGCCGGTCGAGACCACCGCGAAGGCGACCAGAGTGCCCATGCTGGTGAGGTCGGCCAGGGTGCTCAGCGGCACCACCGCCGCGAGCACGCCCACGAAGGCCGACACGATCAGGGTGTTGCGAACCGGCGTCCGGCGCGTGGGGTGCACCGCGTGGAAGACCGCCGGGACCATGCCGTCGCGTCCCATCGAGAACAGGATCCGCGTCTGGCCGTAGATCGTGGTCAGCGTGACGCCGAAGATCGACACCACGCCCCCGGCGGCCAGTGCGATCGCCGGCCAGCCCGAGCCGGTGAGGTTGCCCAGGATCGTCGCCAGGCCCGCTTCCTGGCCCTCGAACGCCTGCCACGGCTGGGCGCCGATCCCGGCGACCGCCACCAGGACGTAGACGGCGGTGACGATCGCGATGCACCAGAAGATCGCCAGCGGCAGCGTCCGGCGCGGGTCCCGCACCTCCTCGCCCGCGGTGGAGACGGTGTCCATCCCGATGTAGGAGAAGAACACCGTGGCGGCGGCGGTGCCGATGCCCGCGATGCCGAACGGCGCGAACGGGGTGGCGTTGTCCGCGTTGAACGCGGTCAGCGCGACCGCGACGAACAGCAGCAGCACCAGCAGCTTGATGCCCACCGTGATCGCGTTGATTGTCGCCGACTCCTTCGCGCCCCGCACCAGCAGCAGGCAGCACGCGGTCACCAGCACGGCCGCGGGCACGTTCAGGACACCGCCCTCGCCCGGGGGTGCGCTCAACGCGGCGGGCACCTGCCAGCCGAAGACGTCGCCGAGCAGCGCGTTGAGGTACTCCCCCCAGCCGACCGCCACCGCGGACGCCGCCACCCCGTACTCCAGCAGCAGGCAGGCGCCCACGAGATAGGCGACGATCTCGCCGAGCGTGGCGTAGGCGTAGGTGTAGGACGCGCCGGCGACCGGGATCGTCGAGGCCAGCTCGGCGTAGCACAACGCGGTGAGTGCGGCGGTGATCGCGGCGAGCACGAACGACACCACCACCGCGGGCCCGGCCTCCGGCACGGCCTGGTTGAGCACGATGAAGATCCCGGTGCCGACCGTGGAGCCGACGCCGATCATCGTCAACCGGCCCACCCCGATCGACCGGCGCAGCTCACCGCCGCCGGTGTCCGCGCCGCTCTCGGCGACGAGCGTGCTGATCGGTTTGCGCCGCAGCACCCGCCGCCAACCGACAGTGGGGCCAGGGCTGGGCGCGGAACCGGACATGCGTGCTCTCCTGTCGATCGTGCGACGGCCGTTCGTTCGCGGCGGGGAAACATGGTGGAGCACCGACCGAGGAGCCCGGGAACCGGGTCCCGCCGACGCGCCGGTTCGGTCCGAGCCGAAATGTAGGGACGGCAAGATCGACTGTCAACGCGACCGAGCAAAGGAAATCCTTCGTCTGTCGGGCAAGTCCTGCGTGTTCTCTTCCGGTCGCCCGCGGTGTGGTCGGCGGCACGCGACCCGTGGATCACGGGGTTCGGGCCGACTGCACCGGGCGGCTGACCCACCAGGTCAGCAGCGGCCCCGTCACCGCCAGCAGCAGCACGTAGCAGGTCGCCAGCGGCCCCAGCGGCCCCGTCGGGCCCGCCACCAGCCCCACGATGACGATCGAGAACTCCCCGCGCACGACCAGCACGCTGCCCGCGCGCAACCGGCCGCGCACCCCGGAACCACCGCGGGCGGCCGCGTACCAGCCGGTCGCCAGCTTCGTCAGCGCCGTCACCACCGCCAGCGCCAACGCCGCCGGCAGCAGCGGCAGCAGGCTCGCCGGGGGCACCGCGATGCCGATGGCGAGGAAGAACGCCGCGGCGAACAGGTCGCGCAGTGGGGCCACCAGCGACCGCACCCGGTCGGCCAGCGGGCCGGTCAGCGCCAGGCCCACCAGGAACGCGCCGACCGCGGCCGACGTCCCGGCCAGCTCGGCGACCGCCGAGATCACCAGGGCCAGGCCCACGATCCGCAGCAGCAGCTGCTCGGTGTCGCCGTCCTCCACCAGGTGCCCCACGCGGTGCCCCCACCGCCGCGACACCCCCAACGCCAGCAGCAGCACCCCGACCGCCACCGTGACGCTGGCCATCCCGTGCAGCAGCGTGCCGCCGGTGGCCAGGACCGCCAGGATCGGCAGGTAGACCGCCATCGCGAAGTCCTCCAGCAGCAGGATCGACAGCACCGCCGGCGTTTCCCGGTTGCCCAGCCGATGCAGGTCGTCCAGCAGCCGCGACACGATCGTCGATGACGACACCCAGGTGATCCCGGCCAGCGCCACGATCCCGGTGACGTCCAGACCCAGCAGCCACCCCGCCACCGCCCCGGGCGCCGCGTTGACCACCATGTCCACCAGCCCGGAGGGCACGTGCTGGCGCAGCGTCACGGTGAACTCCTCGATGGAGAACTCCAGCCCCAGCGTCAGCAGCAGGAGAACCACCCCGATCGACGCCCCGAGCTCCACGAAGTCGCGGGCGGCCGGCAGCGGTGCGATGCCACCCTCGCCCACGGCCAGGCCCACCAGCAGGTAGAGCGGGATAGGGGACACCCCGAAGCGCCGGGTCACCGAACCGACCGCGCCGAGCACGATCAGCACGATCCCCAGCTCCAGCAGCAGGGCGATCGAGGTGTGCACGGCTCATCCCGCCAGGATGCGTTCCACCCCGGTGATGCCCTGCTGTGTGCCGATCACCACGAGGATGTCGCCGGCCTGCAGCGTCTGGCTCGGCCCGGGCGAGGCGATGACGTCCTCCCCGCGCACGATGGCCACGATCGACGCGCCCGTCCGGGTGCGCGCGCGGGTCTCGCCGAGCGTGCGCCCGTCGAACGGCGACCCCGCGGTGACCTCGACCTGACCGGCGTTGAGGCCCGGCACCTCGCGGGTCAGGTCGGCGAACCGCTCGGCGATCCGCGGCGCGCCGAGGATCTCGGTGACCGCGTCGGCCTCTTCGGCGCTGAGCCGGAACAGCACCCGGGTCTCGTCGGGATCATCGCCGGGGTAGGTGACGAACTCGAAGTCGCCGCGGCGGCGGGCCACCACCCCGATGCGCTGACCGTCGGTGGTGGTGAACTCGTACCGCAGCCCCACGCCTGGCAGCAATACTTCGGTGACGTCCATGCGTTCATCATCGCGCCGGAGTGCGGCACCCGCCGGTTCGCGCTTCGCGGGGGTCCGCGAGCCCCGCGCGGCGAACTGTTCCGCGTCCACTAGGCCAGAAAGACCACTGTGGACAGCACCTGGAGCGCTGGAAGCTCGCCCCGGCGCCGGCCGCGGGCACCGGTCCCCGGACGCGCCCGGAGCCTGACGGAGGCCAGGGGACTAGCCGGTCACGGTGAACTCGCCGCGGATGCCTTCGCCGCGCATACCGGGCTTGCAGGCGGTGGTGTACCGGCCGGCCTGCGGCACGTCGGCGATGAGCGTGCGGGTCAGGCCGGGGCCGATGTTCTCGACCTCGCCGATGATTTGGTCGCCTTCGCCGTAGAGGTAGAACTCGGTGACCTGGCTGCCGGTGTTGGTGATGTCGAACCGGACGGTGCCCGCCGGGGCGGAGGTCGCCGACAGCGTGCACACGGTGTCGCTGGCCTGCACGGTGATCGCGCCCGGCGCGGCGGGCTGCCCACCGCAGGCCGCGGCGAGCAGCGCGGCCGCGCAGACCGCGGGCAGCAAGGTGCGGGGGTGGGGGGTCACGTCGGCTTTCCGGTGCGGGTCTCGGCGGGCCGGATGGCACCGCGGTGGAGACGGAGGAACAGCGCGAGCACGACCACGACGTAGCCGACCCAGACGGTCGCCTCCAGAACCGTGGTTTGCGGGGAGAAGTTGAGGACGCCCTTCAGCAGTGCGCCGTACCAGGACGTCGGCGGCACCGCGGCGCTGACGTCGAAGGCGAGGGTGTGCAGGCCGGGTAGTATCCCGGCCTCCTGCAGGTCGTGCAGGCCGTAGGCGAGTACCCCGGCGGCGACGAAGACCAGCAGCACGCCGGTGACGGTGAAGAACTTCGACAGGTTGACCCTGATGGCGCCGACGTAGAGCAGCCAGCCCAGCAGCACCGCGATCGCGATGCCGATCAGGAACCCGGCCAGCGGCAGCACGGTGCCCCCGCCCGCGGACCGCACGCTGGAGAAGAAGAACACGGCCGTCTCCAGGCCCTCGCGGGCCACGGCGAGGAACGCCACGGCCACCACCGCGGCCGGGCCCAGCCGCAGCGCCTCGGCGAGCTGGCCGCGCAACTGGGCGGCCAGCGTGCGGCCCGCCCGGCGCATCCAGAAGATCATGCCGGTGACGAACACGACGGCCACGATCGAGGCGATGCCGCCGAAAGCCTCCTGGGCCTTGAAGCTCAGGGTGGCCGCCGTCCAGGTCAGCAGCGCGCCCACCCCGATTGACAGGGCGACCGCGACACCAACGCCCACCCACACCAGCGGCAGCGCGCCGCGCCGCTCGGTGCGGACCAGGAATGCGACCAGAATGCTGACCACGAGAACGGCCTCCAGTCCCTCGCGCAGTCCGATGAGCGCATTGCTGAAAAGCATTCGCAGCTACTTCCGTCGTGCTCCGACACGGTTCTGCGGGCAACCAGGTAAGGCTCACCTTGGTGGCAGGCGTGTGGAGACCATGACATCGATCCGCGAAGAACGCCACCGGGAGGTTCGCACAGGTCCGTGTTCGCGTCCGCGGCACGGCAGCCGTCGGTTAAGATGTCATCGATCTCGGCGGGCTCCGCGCCTGCCGACCACAGGACCTGGCAGTGCCGGGCGATCTGGCTGGCGCATCCCGCGCGTCCAGCCCGCGAACCCGGCGGTGAACCGCACAGCGAGCCGAGCCGGTTCTCAGGCGCCACCAAGGACCGAGCCCGGCTGTTCCGGGTGGTCAAAAGGGAGGGGCGGTCGCCCAGATCGCCTCGGCCGCCCGCGTGGAAGAGCCCGCTGGCCGATCGGTCAGCGGGTTTTTTCGCATCCGGCATCCGGCTATTGCTTCTGCCCGCGGCGGACTCCCGGGGGCGTGGCGCAGGCCGGGCGGATTTCTTCAGCGATATCAACTCGGACGAGTGGCGATCGGGCGTGGAACGGGGCACGGTACCCGATATGTCCACCGTCAAGGCCCAGCAACCAGGTGTGTTCTACCGGCGTCCGGCCCCTGAGGCGGACCCCTACGTGCATGAAGGCGGCCACGTCGACCCAGGCCAGACCATCGCGATCATCGAGGCGGTCAAGACCTACAACCCGGTGCGGGCGGACACCGCCGGCACGGTGACCCGATTCCTGATCGACGACGGGGCTCAGGTCGCCCCCGGGCAGGCCGTCGCGGAGGTCGCTGACGAAACGCCGCACCGCGGGTGATCTTGCCTCCCGCGCAGGTCCTATCATGACCGCGCAGTCGTGGGAGGTGGCGAGGTCGTGCGCGGGGTCGACTACTACGAGCTGCTCGGCGTGTCGCGCGACGCGACGGCGGCGGAGATCAAGTCGGCGTACCGGTCCCTGGCGCGCACGATGCATCCCGATGTCGGTGGCACCGCCGGGACCTTCCGGCTGCTGCAGGAGGCGTACGAGACGCTCAACGACCCGGTGCGCCGTGCCAGCTATGACGGCAGCCGCCAGGAGGAGCTCCGACCCAGGCGCCCGCAGCGGCGGCGCCCCCGCTGCGACTTCGGCGACGACCCGAACTACGTGCCGCGTCTGCCGCGGCTGCGCGTGGATGACATCCCGTGGTGGGACGGCGTCGACCCCGACGCCCGCATCCGCTACGTGCCGGTGACCGGCCCGGAAGCAGCCCCCACGCTGACGCTGCTGGGCGGCTGGACGCTGCTGCTGCTCGCCGGGCTGGCCGTGGAGCTCAGCGCCGTGCTGCTGGCCGTGTGGCTGTCGCTGCTGGTCGCCTCCGGCGCGGTGATCCTGGCGCTGCTGCGGCGGCACATCCGCGCCCGCCGGACCGACCACCTGTTCGCCGCCGAGTTCGGCGGGCGGCGGATCTTCGGCCTTCCCGACGCGCAGGACGAGCGGGCCCAGCAGCTGACCGCCGAGCTGTGCGCGAAGTACCTGACCCGCATCCCCGGGGTGCGGGTGTTCCACGGCCTGGCCTGGCCGGACTCGGTGTTCGAGGACATCCACCACGCGGTGCTGTGCGGGCGCCGGCTGGTGCTGGTGGAGTCCAAGAGCTGGCTGCCCGGCCACTACACCTCCGACGAGGACGGCGCCCTGTGGCGCAACGGCCACCCCTTCCGCGGCGGCACCACCCAGCTCCCCGAGGGCATCGCCGTGTTCGAGGACCTGCTGCCGGGTGTCGAGGTGCGCGGCGTGCTGCTGATCTACCCCAGTCGCGCCGGTGAGATCACCACCGTTGACCAGAGCGGCGACCAGGTGGCGCCGATGACCCCGGCGCAGTTCGTCCGCGACATCGGCCGCTGGCTGGCCCAGGATCCGGCGACCGTGGACCGCGACGTGTTCACCACCGTGCTGGACCAGGTCGTCTCGCACTGAGCGGCTCTCGTTCCGCCGGGACCGATGAGTTTCCGGCCGCTCGCGGGTCAGCATGGGTAACCGACCTGCTGTGGCGGAAAGGACGTGTCATGACGACTGCGACGAGCGCGCCGTCCCGGCGCCGGGGACCGCACGTGGCGCTGTGGGTGCTCCAGGTTGCGCTGGCGGTGTTCTTCACGCTGGCCGCGCTGCCGAAGCTGCTGGGCGACCCGACGGTGGTGCGGATGTTCGCTGTGATCGGCTTCGGGGACTGGTTCCGGTACCTCACCGGGGCCCTCGAACTGCTCGGCGCCGTCGGCCTGCTCATCCCGCGTCTGGCCGCGCTCGCCGCGCTCGGGCTGGCCGGGGTGATGGCCGGGGCGACGATCACCCAGGTCTTCGCCTTCAACGCCCCCGCCATGGCCGTCGTGCCCCTCGTCCTGCTGGCGGTGTTCCTGGGCGTCGCCTGGGCCCGCCGCCCGCGGCCGAGCATCGACCTGCCCGGCGAGGGCTGAGCGAGCCGGACCGGGGAATGCGAGCCGTCGGCGGACTTGAGCAGCCGAGTCGGTTCCGTTATCGAAGCGCGTCCTGCTCGTTGGGCTGGATAACACCGTCGGGTCATATGCATACGGACGACTTGTCAGGCCCCGCGGTACCTGTGCTTGGGTACTCCTCGCGTGGATCTCCGCATCCGTGGGATGAGTGGAAAGTGGCGGCGATCTCCGGAGTCGACGCCCGACGGAGAGAGGGGCGCCCGCCGTCGCCGTGCCGTGGAACACCCGCGGCGGTGGGCGTCGCCCCGGCAATCACGAGGAGTACGGCATGGGGGAGCAGTGGCCGGTCGTGGAGTGGACCGAGCAGGCGCCGATCTACGACGCACTCGCCGCGGAACTGTGTGACCCCGCCAGCACCGACTGGCGTTTCTCCGCGGCACCGACGTTCCTCGACCAGTTGACCGACGAGGAGCCAGGCACACCCCTTTCGAGCTAGGGCACGCGCGGGTGCCGAGTTCCCGCGGTGTTCGGCACCCGCCGCGGCGAAAGCTCCGGCCGGGCAGCCCGTGGCGGTCCGCCCGGCCCCACCGAGGTACTGCCCCCACCGGTGGAAAACGGGGCGGTGGCGGCCCCCTCTCACCCGGTACGCCACACGCCCCGTTCCCCCTGCCGCCCGGTTCCGCGCTGGTCGGGCGACATGGGAAGGCCCATGCTTCTCTACGACGTGTTGTGATCGGCAGATGCTCCGGACCGCTTTCACGCCAACGAGCTACCGCGCCTTCACACAGCAGGAGGGCAGATCGTTGGTCATCCCCACGATTACGAGTCGATTCCGGGAGCGGGACCCGCGCCCGGTCGCCCGCGTCACTGCTCGCCCGGGCGGCGGGCCGGTTGCAGGGGCGGGAGGTCATCGCGGCCGAGGAGGCGGTCCGGGCGGAATTCCGCCAGAGCCGGGGCCGGACTTCCGGTGACCAGCTCCTGGGCCGCCAACCTGCCCAGCAGCGGACCGAGGGTGATGCCACTATGGGTGGCGATCGCGTAGATCTTTCCGCTGCCGCCGAGGAATCCGGCGACGGTCAGACCGTCGGCGGGCATCGCGCGCTGGCCGACCCGCAGGGACTCCAGGCGGACGTCTCCGGTGCCCGCCAGCAGGTCGGTCAGGCGTCGGCAGAGTTCGTCGGCGAGCGGCCCATCCGGCGCGGGCGGGGCCGCCGGGTCGGCGTCCGCGTCGAGATCCAGCCCCTGCAGCACGAGGCGACCGCCACCGTCGGGGCGGACGTTGAGCCGCGGCGTGGTCAGGACCCTATCCAACCGGACCGGCAGTGGGGTGGTGTACCCGAGGAAGCCCACCGTCGCCGAGCCCGCGGCGTCCGGGTCGGCCATCGGGATGCGGTGGCCCGCCGCCGCGGTGAGCGGCTCCGTCCAGCGTCCGGTGGTGATCACGGCGGCGTCGAACGTGTCGGTATCGCCCGGTGTCTCGACCCGGACGCGACCGGCCACTTCGGACAGTCCGGTTACCTCGGCGGGACAGCGCAGTTCCGCGCCCAGATCGCACGCCTCGCCCCACAGCCGGGCCAGCAGCAGGGCCGGGATCACGTGCCCTTCGGTGGGGTAGTAGGCGATTTCTCGCACCTGGTCGGGGATTCGCAGGTCCGGGACGAGCTCGCGCGCCCGCGCCGGGCTGATCCACTCCACCGGGTAGTCGCGGTCGAGCAGTTCGGCCACCGACGCCGCCAGCCGTTCGGCGCCCGCGTCGTCCTCGGCCCACTCCAGGTTTCCGGTACCCGCGAACCACGCCGGGACCGGGCCGGGGGCGGCGGCCAGCTCGGCGTGCTCGGCCATCCCGGCGACGTTAAGGTCGTGGTAGGGGCGCGGGTTCTTGTGGTGCGAGTTGGTCCAGGCGAACGACGTGCCTGAGGTCCCGGCCAGCGGGCCGCGGCGTTCGTACACTGTCACCTCGGCGCCTGCCAGGGCCAGCGAGCGCGCGGCGCTCGCCCCCAGCACGCCGAGACCGATCACGGCGATATTCATGAGTTCCTCACCAGTTCCGTGCGGATTTCTGCCACGCGCGGGGCCGGGACGGCCAGCGCCAGTAGCACGACAGCCGACGCCGCGATGCCATACACGGCGTAGGGAACGGTCGTGTCCAGAGCGTGTGCGACCGCGCAGCCGGCGATCCCGGCGAGCATGCTCGCGATGGCCGCGGCCGGGCGCAGGCGCCGACGCCGGTGCAGCAGGTAGCCAAGGAAGATCGGCGCGGCCAGCGCGGCCGCCGAGTAGGCGTACGTGGCGACCAGCCAGGTCAGCGCGCGCGGGAACAGGATCGCCAGCACCGCGGCCAGGATCGAGACCCCCACCGTGATCAGCCGCGACAGCGCCACCGCCTGGCGCTCCTCCTGCGCCCGGCCCGCGATGTTCTGGTAGACGTCGCGGGTCAGGTTGGCCACCACCGACTGCAGCGCGGCGCCCGTGGTGGACACGATGGTCGACACCAAAAACGCGCCGAAGACGATCAGCAGCCACGACGGCAGCCGCGTGAGCAGCCAGCCCGCGGCGTCCTCCTCGTTGGCCAGCCCGGGATTCATCGAGTGCACCGCAAGTCCGATGCAGCCGGCGTAGACACCGCCGATGAGCATCGTCAGCCCGGACAGGCCGAGGCCGCGCCGGGCATCGGAGATCTTCTTGGTGGCGAACACCCGTTGGTAGTACAGCTGGTTGGTGAGCGTGCCCGGCAGGATCGCCGCGACCCACAGCCAGATCTGCTCCCAGCCGACCGCCGTGACGCCCTCCCAGCCCCACAGGCGTTGCGGCACGGTCTCGGTGATGTGGCCCCAACCGCCCGCCAGGTGGATGGCGTAGGCGGCGACCCCGATGGACATGGTGATCATGAACAGGCCGAACACGAAATCGGTCCAGGCCACCGAGGTCAGCCCGCCCGGCAGCACGAACAGCAGCGAGGCCACCATGATCACCAGCACCAGCGCGGTCGGCGGCAGCCCGGTCAACTGGCCGAAGAGCTGCGCGAAGGCGACGAACTGGGTCGCCAACCAGCCGAACGGGACCACCAGTGCGGCCAGCGCGGCGATCGCGGTGACCAGTTTGTGCTCACCGAACAGGCGGGTGATGATCTCCGGCACGGTGGTGAACCGCTGCTCGCGCAACCACTTCGCGATGAGCATCAGCACCAGGAAGCCGACCAGTACGCAGCCCTCGTAGACGAAGACCGACCAGCCGGACCGGTAGCCGATGCCGACGTGGGCGATGAGCACCCCGCCGCCGGTGGCGGTGGCGAACTGGGTGACGATCACGACCAGCAGCGGGAGCGACTCGCCCGCGGAGAGCCAGTCCTGTGCACCGCGCGCTCTTCGTCCGAAGTAGACGGACATGGCGATGCCGGAGCCGATCACAATGAGGCTGGCGATGACGATTCCGATGATCTGACCTGGGGAACCTGTGGGCATGGCTGCCTCCAGTTCGGGGGAAGAGTGCCGCAGAAGCCTTTTTCGAACTCGTTCTGCATGGGGGTCGTCTGGCGGAGCCTCAGCCGCCACCCGGACTGCGCCGACTCCGCCATGTCCGATGCGCGGTGTCGGCGTTGTCCTTGCCGGTCGGCGGCTGAAATTCCGTAGGTGGTCGATGTGTTCGGGTGTGCTGAGCGGCTACGCCGCTTCGAAGGTCAAAGCCGGGGACCTCACGTGCTGAAGCGACCGGGTTCCAGTGCGGCGATGTCGTGGTTGGTGGTGCCCCGCAGGACGAGATCGGCGCCGATCTCGCCGAACACCGGGGCGAGCTTGAAGCCGTGGCCGGAGAACCCGGTCAGCAGCGTGGCGTTGTGGTGCCCGGGTAGCGGGCCCACCAGGGCGTGCCCGTCCGGGGTGAACCCCTCGGCGAAGGTGCCGATGCGGATCGGGTGCGGAGTCACCCCGGGCAGCAGCCGTGCGACGGCGTCCGCGGCGGCCCGGGCGAACTCGGGTTCGGCGCTGCGCGGCAGATCGGCCGGATCGTCGAGCACGGGCCAGCCGAGGTGGTGCGGCACGATCTTGATCGAGACGCCGTCCAGTACCGGGAAGCAGGAGAACGCCGCGTCGCGGTGTCGGCGGATGGCCACCGGCAGCCGGTCGGGCTGGTGCGCGGCGGGGTCGCGCGCGGCGAACCAGCACGCGGTGATGCGGCGGATCTCGACCGGCAGGTCCCGCAACGGGGCCAACCGGCGGGCCCACGGGCCCGGGGCGAGGACGAGGTGGTCGGCGTCGAAGTCCGCGCCGACACTGATGATCCGCCAGCCGTTGCCGGTTTCCTCGACCGCGTCCACCGGGTGGTGCGGCAGCAGCGTCGCGCCGTCGCGCGCGGCCGCGCGGAGGGCGGCCTGCACCGCCGGTTCGGGCCGCAGCACCCCGGCCGCCGGGTCCAGCACAGCGATGTCGTCGTCGTCGAACCGGTGTTGCGGGAACCGCTGTCGCGCCTCCGGGGCGTCGAGGACCTCGTGATCGAGTTGGTGTTTCTCGGCGCAGTGCCGCACCGCGAGCACGTCGGGGTGGTCGGCCGGGCCGATGGTCAGGCCGCCGCACATCGTCAGCAGCGCGGTGGACGTGGTGGTTTCCAGGTCCCGCCAGAGCCGGCCCGCCCGCCGTAGGAGCGGGACGTAGTAAGAGCCCTCCTTGTAGGCGGTGCGGAAGATGCGGGACTCGCCCGCGGACGCGCCGCGGTCGTGCCCGGGGGAGTAGGTGTCGAAGGCGAGCACGCGGGCGCCGCGCCGGGCGAGCTGCCAGGTCGTCATGGCACCGATGACGCCGGTGCCGACGACCGCAACGCGTGGTGGGGTCATGGGCGCTCCTGGGAGTTGTCGCCGGATGTGGCCGAGGTGGAGCGGGAAGTTTCCTACGTGGACAGGACGGACTGCTCGATGAAGAACTCGACGAGGTCCGGGCGGATGATGTGCCACATCGCCTCGGCGAGCCCGCCGTCGGCCAGCCAGGTCAGCCGGCGCAGCCGGATCACGGCCTGACCGGGGGTGGTGCGCAGCTGGTCGGCGGTGGGCCGGTCGAGCAGGACCGGGTCGAGGTAGACCCGGGACTTCGCCGCCGGGATGCCGTGCCGGGCGAAGTAGTCGTGCACCGTCAGGTGCTCCAGGTCCTCCTCGAGGAGCCGGGGGGCGAGCGCGAAGGGGATCGCGGACAGCTCGACGGCGATCGGGTTGTCGTCGACGTCGAACTTCAGGCGCCGCAACTGGTGCACCGGCGCGTCCGCGGCGATGCCGGGCAGGTCCACGTCGGCGTCCCCGGCGGGCACCACGGTCGCGGTGTCGACCGCGTGCCGGCCCGGGATCTCCGGGCCCCGCAGCGTCGGGTTCACCAGGCGCAGCAGGTTCTCCTGCCGGGCGCCCGCGGCGACGAACGTGCCCCGTCGCCGGTGGCGTTCCACCAGCCCGGCCTGAGCCAGTTCGGTGAGCACCCGCTGCGCGGTGGTCCGGCTGACGGAGTACTGCTCCTGCAGCTCGGCCTCGGTGGGCAGGCGGGTGCCCGGTGGCAGCGCACCGGAGCGGATCTGCTCCTCCAGTTCGGTGCGGATGCGCAGGTAAGCCGGGATCGCCATGGGCGCAATCTAGCCTCGGCTCATTTGACCGGTCAATACGCTTTTTGTGCGAGTAATATTCGCGTTCGCCACCCGACAGCTCGCCGACCTCGGCGCCCGGGTGTTGGCGAACCGGGCGGAGCTGCGGGACGCCATCGAGGCGGTGTTCGCCGGGATGACCAGTGTGGAGATCGAGCAGCGCCTCGAGGAGACCGGCATCGCCCACGCGCGCATGCGCACGATGGCCGAGTTCGCCGACCACCCGCAGCTGGCGGCACGCGACCGGTGGCGCGAGGTGGTGGACTCCCCGGCGGGGCCGCTGCGCGCCCTGCTGCCGCCGGTGACGGTGGCGGGCCGCGAACCGCGCATGGACCCGATCCCGACGTGGGCCAGCACACCGAGGCGATCCTCGCCGAACTCGGCGAGGAAGCCACGGACTGAGCCGCACCGACACGCAGGGCTTGCACCGCGAGCACACCCCGTTCGAGGCTCAACGGAAACGCGCGCCGCGACCCGAGCTCATCACGCAAATGGCACCCCCCAAGAGAAGCCCCACGCAAGTTTCGGTCCTCACCACCGCCCACCCTTCGTCGGCTCCCACATTCCGGCAAACTTGGGAGATCTTGGATGTGGATGTTCCCAGGTTTCGGCAAACTTGAGAGCTCCCGTCGTCGGAACCCCGGACCCAGTCGGCACACCGCCGAAGTTTGAAAGTCCAGAGTGGACTCTTCGGCGTCACTGCGGGCCACGATTTTCGGTGTGCTGTCCTGGAAATCGTGCCGAATGTCGCGCGGTCGAGGCATGAGCGCGTCGCAGGCGCTCGGGTGCACGTCCGTGCGCGCCACCGGGTGTGGCGGAGTACACGTAATCCCGCGTCGCGCTGCGCCGACAAACCAGGTGAGTGACTGATCTTTCGCGATCATGTTCTTGGTACAGCTGAACAAGGAGGGTTTTTGTGGCTGCCGACCGACCGGAGCGTCGGGCCTGGTGGATCTGGAGCGCGGCGGTGGTCGCCTACCTCGCCGCGGTGTTTCACAGAGGCAGCTTGGGGGTCGCCGGGACGCAGGCGCTGGAGCGCTTCGACGTCGGTCCGGCCGCGCTGAGCGCATTCACCGTCCTGCAGGTCGGCATCTACGCCGGCATGCAGATTCCCACCGGTCTGCTGGTGGACCGGTTCGGACCGCGCCGGGTGATCACGGCCGCGGTCCTGTTGTTGGGCACCGGACAGGTGCTGTTCGCGATCGCCGCGTCCTACCCGATGGGCCTGGTCGCCCGCGCCGTGCTCGGCCTGGGCGACGCGTTGACGTGGGTGAGCATCCTGCGGTTGGTCGCGACGAGCTTCCCCGCCCGCCGCTACGCACTGGTGGCGACCGTGTCCAGCGCGCTGGGGGCGCTGGGCGGTGTGGCGGCCACGTTCCCGCTCGCGGCGGCGCTGCGGAGCCTGGGCTGGACCGCGACGTTCCTGCTGGTCGGCGCGCTGACGCTGGGATACGCGGTGATCACCTCGACGATGGTGCGCGACGCGGCCCCGGGGGACGCACCACCACGTCGCAGGGGCGCGGTGGTCCAGCAGGTGCGCACCGCGTGGTCGGTGCCAGGTACGCGGCTGGCGTTCTGGACGCACTTCTGCACGATGTTCACCTCCGGTGCGCTGACCCTGCTGTGGGGCTTCCCGTACCTGGTGGAGGGGCTGGGAGTGCCCGCGGCGACGGCGAGTGTGCTGCTGAGCGTGCTGATCATCGGCCAGGTGGTCGGCGGCCCGGTGGTGGGGGCGCTGATCGGCCGCCGCCCGGAGTGCCGGATGTGGATGGTGATGGGCTACCTGGGGGTCAACGCGCTGTCCTGGGCGCTGCTGCTGGGCTGGCCGGGAGGCCGGCCGCCGCTGGCCGTGATCGTCGCGACGTTCCTGGTGTTCGCCTTCGGTGGTCCGGTGTCGTCGGTGGCGTTCGCGCTGGTGCGTGACTACAACCCGGTGTGCCAGGTCGGCACGGCCACGGGCGTGGCCAACGCGGGCGGGCACTCCGCCACGGCTCTGGGGGTGCTGTGCGTGGGGCTGGTGCTGGACCTGGCGCAGGGCATGCCGGGCGGCTCGGAGTACCGGGTGGCGATGCTGACCCTGGTGGCGATGCTGCTGTTCGGCGCGTTCCGCACGGCGGTGTGGTGGCGCCGGGCGCGCGCGGAGGTGTTCGCGGCGCAGGCCCGCGGCGACGACGTGCCGGTGCTGCTGACCCGCCACCGCTGGGATCTGGACACGCCGCGCCGCACCCCCGTCGCGGCCTGACAACCCGTGGTGAGGGGCGCCCTCCGCCAAGCGACGTGCTGGAAGGGCGCCCCTGGTCTCTTCGCGGACAGGGAGTGCAGCGCAGGGCTTGCAGCGAGTCGGCGATCCAGGGCAACGCTGTCGGATCGCCGCCGCGCAAAGCCTGCCAGCGCTCGCCGTCGGTCTCGCCGTCGCCTAGTACGCGCGGCCGAACAACACCCGCCTTCCGTAGTCTCCTGGAAGACCACAACGGACACACTGTCCGGATTCTTCCGGGGCAGCAAGGGGAACGCATCGTGGTGTCGCGGCCGTGTCCTTCTTGATCTCCGCTTCGCACCCGACAGTGCCGCAGTGGAATGCGGCCGCCCAACCAACACCGACCGCGGCCGAGAACGCCGCCCAGTCATCAACCACCGCGGTGTGCGCGTCGCGGAACTCGGCGGCCCGGCGCAGCAGAAGCGCCTGGAAGTCCTCGAGCATGCCCGGCACGGCCTGGGGCACCGAGTCCAGCGGAAGTTGTTCCTTGCCCTCTCCGAGACGCCGTGCCACGGTGACGACCCCGACGGCAAGGTCGCGGGGTCCCAGCTCCAGCCGAACAGGCACACCTCGCAGTTCCCACTGGTTGAACTTGAACCCCGGGGAATGCTCGGTCCGGTCATCGACATGCGCGCGCACCGCCGCCGCCCGCAGCCGATCGCTCAACTCCTGGGCCGCCCACCGCGCCCGGTCCCCCTGCTCGCCACGACCGATCGGCACGATCACCACCTGGTGCGGCGCCAGGCGCGGCGGCAGCACCAAGCCGCGATCATCGCCGTGGGTCATGATCACACCACCCAGCATGCGGGTACTCATGCCCCACGACGTGGTGTGCGCATACGCGAGTTCGCCCGATTCGGTGGCGTAGCGGATGGCGAACGCACGCGCGACGTTCTCGCCCATGTAATGCGCCGTTCCGGCCTGCAGCGCCCGGCCGTCGCGCATCATGGCCTCGATGGTGAACGTGCGCACCGCGCCCGCGAACCGTTCGCCCGGCGTCTTCTCGCCCGCGACCACCGGGATCGCGGCGATCTCCCGCGCCACCTCGGTGTAGATGTCCAGGGCGAGCATGGTCTCGTCCATCGCGTTGGCGGCATCGGCGTGCGCGGTGTGGCCCTCCTGCCACAGAAACTCGCTGGTGCGCAAGAACATTCGGGGCCGCAGTTCCCAGCGGACCACGTTGGCCCACTGGTTGAGCAGCAACGGCAGGTCCCGGTGGGAGGAGATCCACTTGGCCATCATCTCGCCGATGACGGTCTCCGAGGTCGGGCGGACGACCAGCGGCTCGTCCAACGCCTTGCCGCCGGCGTGCGTCACGGCCGCCAGCTCGGGCGAGAAGCCCTCGACGTGCTCGGCCTCGCGCCGCAGGTAGCTCTCCGGGATCAGCAGCGGGAAGTAGGCGTTGTGGTGGCCGGTGCTCTTGATGCGCTGGTCGAGCTCCGCCTGGAGCAGCTCCCAGATCCGGTAGCCGTACGGTCGGATGACCATGGTGCCCCGCGCCGGTCCGCGATCGACCAGCTCGGCCTTGACGACCACTTCGTTGTACCAGGCGGAGAAGTCCGCGCTCTGTGGCGTCACACCACGTTCATCTCGTCCCATGCAGTGAGATTACCGGGCGTGTCCACCGAAATTACGCCGACGAGATCCGCGAGCCGGAACCGCACGCGATCACTCCATCCGGCGATCTTCCTCGCGTGCCGTCACCCCGTCGCGGGTGCTCCTGGGCCGTCGTGGAGGTTCCATGGCAGGAGCTGGTACTCCTCGGTGCACGGATTGCCCGCGGTCACGCGGTACTCACCCGTGGTGAGGTCGATGCAGTTGTGCAGCACCGTCGACCAGCGGCGCACCTCGGCGACGCGCTCGTCGGGGTGGGTACACACCGCGGCGGGGTAGCCGAAGTGGTCGGCGAAGGCTTCCCGGATGACCTGGCGCACGGCTTCGCTGGTGGTGGCTTCGCGAGCGCGGCGCAGCGCCGCGCTGATCCGCGGCACGCGGTACAGCGAGTCCACCGGCCGCGGGCGGTAGTCGGCGGCCAGCTGCGGCGGGACGAACGCCTGGTAGTGGTTGCCATGCACCAGGATTCCGCCCTCGGGGTACATCCAGCCGTGCGCGCCGGGGGTCGTCTCGACGTCGATGGCGAACCCGTCCCGGTGCGTCAGCAGGGCGTTGCTGGCGATCTGCTGGTCGGCGCGGCTGAGCACGTCCAGCGCCTCGTACACGGTCGCGGCGTCGAGGACCTTGCGGCGGATCAGCGGCTGCGGCAAGCCCCGCGTGGTGACGAAGCGGCCGCCGAGTCCGTTGGCGTTGAGCGCCAGGCCCGCCGAATTGGCGCCCTGGCGGCCGACCTGTCCGGCCTCCAGGTGCATCAGCACTGTCGGTTTGGGCGGCTGCACGATGCGGACCACGACGATCGTGTCGCTGATGCCGCACCGCCAGTCCCAGTTCTGCCCGCAGTACACGTGCCCGTCGCCGGTCGCCTCGGCCAGCAGCGCGAACGACGAGCAGCCGTCGGAGTCGAGGTCCTCGTCGGCGGGCAGGCGGTCGCGGACGAGTTCACCGCGCGCGTTGAGCGCCAGGATGTCGGTCAGCTCGACGCCCGCGCCCTCGGCGATGCCGGTCATCTCCTCGACCAGATCGGGCGCGAAGCGGCGGCAGGGTTCGAGCAGCCCGGCCACGCGCTCGGTGACCTGCGGCCAGCACAAGCCGGTCGCGGTGCCGATCGCATCGGCGTAGAACGCCAGCGCGCTGCCGATCTGGCCGCGCGCGAACTCGCCGTGCTGGCGGCCGCGCTCGCGCGCGCTGCCGCGCAGCTCGACAAAGGGAATGGTCAGGTCACGCATCGGACTCCTCGCAGGGGTGGCGACAGGTCCTCCCGGACCGCATCCGGGGTCGTGCGTCAGAGCACTGTGGACAGCTGTCAGGGGACGAACTCCTCTTCGCCGTAACCGAGTTCCTCGCTCTTGGTCCGCTCACCCGACGCCACCCGGAGGATGTGCTCGAAGATCCGCTGCCCCATCTGGTGAACTGATGCTAGTCCGCGGGCGCCGTGCTTGTCACCACAGACCGGCCCGCGCGGGCAGCGCCCCGACGTAGCAGGCATTGCGCAGCCGGAAACAGTAAGGAAGACAACGGGTAAAGGTCCCGGTCGTCAGCTCGTGCACCGCGGGCGGGTCCTCGCGGTGGTACCCGGCGATCGAGTCGTAGAGTCCGCTACAGGTGTAGAGGAGGGCGGGATGCGGCACGCGGTGGTGGTCGGTGGCGGGATCGGCGGGCTGGCCACGGCGGTCGGTCTGCACCGGATCGGCTGGCGGGTTTCGGTGCTGGAGCAGGCCCCCGAGTTCGGCGCGATCGGCGCGGGGATCACGTTGTGGCCCAACGCGGTGCGTGCCCTGGACGCGCTCGGGTTCGGCGACGGGGTGCGTGACCTCGGCAGCGCGCGACTGTCCGCCCGGCTCTGCGCGGCCGATGGCCGGTGGCTCACCACGCTGGACGGTGCCCGGATCAAGCGGTTGCTCGGTGGACCGGTGCTCCCGGTCCACCGAGCCCAGCTGCACCAGCTGTTGCTGGACGCCTTGCCTGCGGACGCGCTGCACGCGGGTCTGCGGGTGCGCGGGATTGGCCGGGACGGCTCCGTGCCGGGGTTGGACCTGCCGCCCGCCGACCTGGTCGTCGGAGCGGACGGCATCAACAGCCGGGTGCGCGCGCAGTACTGGCCGCGCGCACCGCGGCCGCGCTACGCCGGTCTTACCGCCTGGCGGGCGATCGCGGACCACCGCCGCGGGACCGACATCGTGATGACCTGGGGGCGCGGAGCCGAGTTCGGCGAAATCCCGCTGGTGGACGGGCGGACCTACTGGTTCTTCGCGGCGCGCGCCCCGGCCGGCGAACGCAACCCCGACGAGCACGCCCATCTCCTGCGCCACCTGGCTTCGTGGCACCCGTCGATCACCGAGCTGATCGCCCGAACCCCACGGGAAGCGGTGCTGCGCCACGACATACACCACCTCCCGGGACGACCGGATTCCTATGTGGATGGAAACGTGGCGCTGCTCGGCGACGCCGCGCACGCGATGACGCCGAGCCTCGGCCAGGGCGGCTGCCAGGCGCTGGAGGACGCTGCGGTGCTGGTCGCCGCCTGCGCGGCGCACCACGACGTGCCGACCGCCCTCGCGCGCTACGACGCCGAACGCCGCCGGCGCACCCGACTCGTCGCGCGCGCCTCCTATCTGGCTGGGCGCTTCGGCCCGTACCTGGCCAACCCCGCCGCCGTCGCCGCGCGAGACCTCGGGGCGCGGCTGCTGCCCCAGCGGCTGGCGATCCGCACGTTCCAGCACGTCAGCGACTGGACGCCGCCGCGGGTCGCGGCGGAGTAGGCCGCGGCCGAAGGGAGGAGGCGGCGAGTGGCGGATGCGGTGCGGTCGGGGCTGCTGCTTCCCGGAGGTGGCGTGGACCGAACGGCTGTACGTTGCCACCTCGGCGATCAGCCGTCAGGTGGCGAAGTACGGCCGCGAGTTTCCCGCGACGTCCCGCAGCACGGCGAGTACCCGGCGCCACGCGTCTGCCGCCGCCTCGGCGTGCTCGTGCTGGTGCGTGTCAAAGAAGCCGTGCGGCGCGCCGGGATACGTGACGATCTCGTGCGGCACGCCGTGCGCGGTCAGCGCCGCCTCGAACGCCGCCACCATGCTGGCGGGGATGTGCTCGTCCGCGCCGCCGAACAGCCCCAGGATCGGGGCTTGCAGCTCGGCGGCCAGCTGCGTCGGCCCGGGCGCGTCGCCGATCGGGTCGGTCACGCCGTAGAAGCCGATCGCGGCGGCCAGGCCGAACTTCGGCATCGCCGTCTGGAACGCCAACCGGCCGCCGAAGCAGAATCCCAGCGAGACGACCGAGGTGCAGCCGCCGGAGCGCAGGTGCTCGATTCCCGCGGTGATGTCGGCGTGCAGGGTTTCCCTGGTGAGCTTCATCAGGTGGGGCAGCAGCACGGCCATGTCGGCGAAGTGTGGGCGCTGCGCGTGCGAGATCCCCGCGGTGCGGCCGTAGTAGTCGAGCGCGACGGCGGCGAATCCCTGCTCCGCGAGCCGTTGCACGAGCTGGGCGTAGAAGTCGGACAGCCCGCGGTTGTCCGGCAGGACCACGACTCCGACACCGCGCGACCGCCCCGGTACGGCGGAATGAACGGCGAATCCGGTGCCGTCCGCGGAGGTGAGCACCAGCTGCGCCGTGGTCGCGCGGGTCAGCGGGGTGTCCTCGATCGGTGGCAGGGCGGTGGCGTCGTAGCACACGAGTGGCGGTTCCCTCCGCTCGAAAAGAACAGGATCGAGCGCCACGATACAACCAACACCTCGCAGTATATCAGAGAAACAAAAATTCCACAATGGATTTCCGATAACGGCTTCGTGTCGGTTTTCGAGTGCGGCCACTCCGGGCGAGGCGGCCGTCGACGAGGCGAGCCAGACCCCCAGGGCTGACACGCACGACCGACGTCAGCTCGCGAGGGTCAGGTTGAGTTCGGTACGTAGGTCGCGGGGATCCATGTCGGGTGTGGGTTTCGTCAGGTAGACCTCCCACCTCGTCGTTCCTGCATCGAGTCCCTGGTCGTGGACCCAGGTGTTCAGGCGTGCCCAGGACGCGGCGAGCCCGTCGAACCCACCGCAGTGCATGAGTCGGGCGATGCGTCCGCCGGGCAGGGAGCCGGCGGACGCATCGCCGGCATGACGGATCGCACGGTCCGTGGGGAATCCGACCTCGAGATCGACGGTTTTCGCGACAGGTCCGTGGTAAAGGCAGAACGCGGATCCGACGATGCCGATTTCCTGGGCAGAGATCGTCTCTTGCAGCGTGCGGAACGAGGTGTCGAAGAACTGCGCCAGATCGGTCGTCGAGATGACGCGGCGGATGGTCGCGGTGATCGATGGCTGGATCGTCATCAGGACAGGTTCGGTGGCGTCTGGTCGGCTCTCGGATGCACTATTGGTCACTTCGTCAACCTCCGGTCTGCATGTCTTTTCGATGGTGACCAGCAGGCAGCGTGAAACTCATCGCTCGGCTCCCAGACTGCCGCGTCTGTCGGGTCCGGTGCGGTCGACCGCGGCGTGCGCAATGCCTCGCCCGGTCGCCTCGCTGGGCATCAGCCGCGGGCTATCGCGCAGGCGGGGGCACCGGCCCAGTGCTCGCCCGCTTCGGACCAGGGCGCGTGGGTGCTCAGCATCGCGATCGCCGCGGTCTTGAGCTCAGCCGGCTTGCCGGTCAGCAGGTGGACCAGGTCTTCCAGGCCCGGGTTGTGGCCGATGAGCGCCGCCGTCATCACCAGGGGCGGGAGTTCGCGGATCACGTCCAGCAGTTGGCTCGCCGAGGCGGCGTAGAGCCGGTCGTCGTAGCGGACCGTTGGCCGGACCGGGATCTCCGGGGCCACCAGTTCCCAGGTCTCCCGGGTGCGGCGGGCCGGTGAGCACAGCACCAGTTCGACCGGCACGCTGTGCTTGCGCAGCCACCGGCCGACGACGGGCGCGTCGCGGCGGCCACGGTCCGCCAGCGGCCGGTCGAAGTCCTCGACGTCCGCCGGCCGCGCGGACTTCGCGTGCCGGATCACCACCAGTCTGCGCTGCGCTTCCGCCATGTCGTCCCACCTGCTCGCCGCGGTCGTTCGCCTACCACCGTAGAGCGCCGCGGCGGCGGACGCGATGCCCACCGGCTCCGGGACGCGGCAGCCCGATTCCGCAGTCCGGAACGTATGGATTCACGGCCGCTTCCCCCGCGCTGCGGTTCCGGACTACAAAGCCTTCTCGAACCAGTGCTCGGTTGGGGGCGTCGGCGATCGCCGAGTCGATCTCGGCTTCGGTGGCGGGGCGGCCGTAGTAGCGGCTGGCCACGTCGTCGGTGTACTCGCGCAGCAGGCGCATGGCGACGGAATCGTCCACATCGACCGCCGCGATTGTCCAGGAGAGGACCCGATCCCGATTATCGTCGTCCGTCCAGCGAATTTCGGCACACAGGCGCGGGCGCCACCGGCCACCCGGTCCGCGGTGCCCCGGCGCCTGGCCGCGGTCAGCCGAACTCGACGCCGAAGACGTTCAGCAGGCTGTAGAGGCCCAGCAGGCTGATGGCGATGCTGCTGATCACCAGCAGTGCGTTGAACGACCGGGAGCCGTGCAGTCGCCGGTCCACCTGGGTGTTGCGCAGGTACCACGTCGCGACCACGACGGCGGGCAGGAAGATCCCGGTCATGATGCCGCCAATCTGCACCATGATCACCGGCGAGTTGATGAACAGGTAGGCCGCGCCCCACAGCAGCGGCAGGCCCACCGTGAAGCCGCGGATCCACTTCTGCCGGGAGGCGGCGTTCTTCCAGTCCACCACGCCCAGTTCGGCCAGGACGTTGGTGTACATCCGGGCCCAGCTGGGAATCGACGCCCACAGGGTGGAGCCGAGTACCGCGATCGCGCCGATCAAAAACGCGGCGGCCGCCCACTCGCCGATGACGTCGGTGTACATCTGCGACAGCGTGGTGATCATCTCGTTGCCCTCGAGCACCAGGCCCTGCGGGTTCAGCACGGCCGCGCCCATGATGAAGAAGGCCAGCGTGCTGAAGGTGTAGATGACCCAGGACAGGAAGATGTCCTTGTACATCACCTTGATCCAGCCCCGGGCACGGCGGTGCCACTCCTCGCTGCCGTCGTTGGGGCCGACCCACCGCGCGTAGCCCTTCTCGACGCACCAGTAGGTGTAGAAGGTGATCTCGTCGGCGCCGACACCGGTGATGCCGAACATGGCGACCGCGGCCCCGATCGCCCCGGCCGGAATGGTGAAGGTGAGCCCGCTGAGCAGGTCGCCGCCGCCGTAGCCGAACGGGGTGAACGGCAGGCCCAGGGCGATCACCACGGTGGCCACCGAGAACACCGCGACCAGAGCGAACGCACCGCGCTCGATCAGGCTGTAGCTGCTGGTGTAGAGCAGCGCGATGCTGCCGACCACGACGATGACCGTCCACACCGTCAGCGAGGTGGAGCCGAGCGGGTCGTCGCCGACCGGCACGAGCATGCTCAGCGCGACCGCGGTGCCGCCGACGATGCCGCCCACCTGCAGCAGTTTGGACAGCGCCATCAGCATCCACAGCAGGTTGATCCAGCCGACCCGGCCGAGGCGCGGAGGGACCTGGTTGAACCCGGTCAGCGCGGGTTTGCCGGTGATGATGGTCCAGCGGGCCAATTCGGCCTGCACCGCGACCTTGACGGCGGTGGAGAGGATGACCATCCACAGCAGGGCGAAGCCGACCTGCGCGCCGAGTGCCGTGGTGGCGATGAGCTCACCGGAGCCGACGATGGAGGCGCTGACGATCAAGCCGGGGCCGAGGTATCGAAGGCTGGCCTTCCAGCCCCGCGGAGGCTCCTTGATGCCGTCCGCGGTGAGAACGTACGGATCGTCACCGGTCGCGACGGGTGTTCCCATCGGGCACTCCTTTGTGCGTCCCGGAATTTTCACATATGTGAAATACGACGTGTGGATGTGAAAGCTACCGTTGCGAACGGACCCGGTCAACGGCCGAAACGAGATGCGGTCGCCGATCGCCCCCCGTGCTCAGGCCGACCGCCGCGCGCACCGGTGCGGGGCGGAGGTGCGCGAGCCCTCCGGCGAGGTGTCATCTGCCTGAAGCAGTCGAGTGGTCGTGAGAAGTACAGCCGCGCCCCGTGCGGGCCAACGCGCCGTGGTGTTCGCACCGTGGTGTTTTCGACCGGTGGGTGCCGGGCACTCCCGGGGCGGAGGTGGCCGATGATGGCGACGCGGACTCGCGGGGCAGCCGCGTGGCAGGTCGTGCTGGTCGCGCAGGGGCTGGTGCTGGTGGTGCTCGGCCTGGCCGGGTTGGTCAGCGGCGGGTGGCAGACGTCGGGCGACTACCCGGCGCTGTGGATCTTCCAGTTCAACGCGGCGCACAGCAGCCTGCTGCTGGGCTGGGGCGTGCTGGCGGTGGTCGCGTCCTGGTGGCGGTGGAGCACTGCCGCGTTCGCTGCGGCGCAGATGGTCGGCGGAATCCTGCTGTTCCTCTACGGCACCGCGGAAAGCACCGTGGGTGAGAGCAGGACCGTGCTCTCCCTGGACCCGGCCGAGAACTTCCTGCACGCCGGACTGGCGGTGCTGGGTTTCCTGATCCTCTGCGGGGTGGCCTCGGCTCCGGCGCGGGGACCCCGGCCACGGCGAGCCGTCCACCATGGGCACTGAGGTGATGGGAACTCCCACGTGCACCGGTGGTCGCCGACCACAACGGACCTGAGCCCGGCATGCCGACCGGGCGACTGCTCGGGGGCGAGTGCCTCCCGCTGCTGGAACCGAACGCTGCGCACCGGTTCGGTGCCGCGCACCGTGAACTGCCCCGGGCGGCCGGTGTGCCCGGTGCCGCACCCCGGCGCCCGCTGTCCGACGTGGAAACCCTCCTGCGCAATGTGACCGGAGTGGACCTGGTGTCGGCGTGACGCGCGGGAATTTTCGCCGGGCGTTCGCCGTTGCCTCCGCAGCCGGTTTTCGTCGCTGCTTGGCGACCATACGACGAATAGGGTTTCGCAACATGGTGGGTTCATTGCTGGGGACCGAAGTCCAACGGGTCGAGGACCCGGAACTGCTCCGTGGTCGGGGCACCTACGTCGCCAACCTCCAGCTGGAGGGTGTGCTGCACCTCGGTTTCGTCCGGTCGCCGGTGGCGCACGCCAAGCTCGTCAGCGTCGACGTCAGCGCGGCCGCCGCCGCGCCGGGCATCGTCGCCGCGTTCAGCGCGGCCGAGCTGGACGTGCCGATCCCGCCACCGTTCATCGAGGTCAACCCGCGCTGCGCGCGGCCTCCGCTGGCCACCGACCGGGTCCGGTTCGTCGGCGAGGCGGTGGCCGTGCTCGTCGGGGAAAGCGCCGCGGCGGTCGCCGACGCGCTGGAACTGGTCGACGTCGACTACGAGCCGCTGCCCGCGGTCGCCGACCCGGAGCAGGCGCTGGAGCCCGACGCCGAACCGCAGTTCCCCGAACTCGGGTCGAACATCGCCGCCGGGTACCGCGACCCGGCGGGGGCGGACGTGCTGGAGGGGGCCGACGTGGTGGTGCGCGCCCGCATCGAGAACCAGCGCGTCGCGGTGGTGCCGCTGGAGGGCAACGCGATCGCGGTGGAGCCCGGCGGGCCCGACCAGGACTACGACGTCACCGTGCATGTGTCGACGCAGATGCCGCACGGCGTGCGGGATGGTGTGGTCAAGGCGTTCGGCCTGGACCCGGAGCGGGTGCGGGTGATCGCGCCGCACGTCGGCGGTGGGTTCGGCGGCAAGGCCGGGCTGATTTCGGAGTACGCCGTCGCCATCGCGGTCGCGCAGCGGCTGGGGCGGCCGGTGAGGTGGGTGGAGACCCGCTCGGAGAACATGCAGGCCATGCCGCACGGCCGCGCGCAGGTGCAGTACGCGGAGCTGGGGCTGCGCCGCGACGGCACCATCGTGGGGCTGCGCTGCCGCGTCATCGGCGACGCCGGCGCCTACGCGGGCTTCGGCGGCTCGCTGGCGCTCGGCTCGACGCGGACGATGGCACAGGGCGTGTACCAGATCCCGAAGATCAGCTACGACGCGGTGGCGGCGCTGACCAACACCACTCCGGTGGGCGCGTTCCGGGGCGCCGGGAGGCCGGAGGCCGCGGCGATGCTGGAGCGCATGATGGACCTGGCCGCGGCCGAGCTGGAGATGGACCCGGTGGAGCTGCGCCGCCGGAACTTCCTCCCGCCGGACGTCTTCCCGCACAAGACGGTGGTGGGCGCCCACTACGACAGCGGGAACTTCGACCTTCCGCTGACCGAGGCCCTGCGGCAGGCCGACTACGACGCGCTGCGCGCCGAGCAGGCCCGGCGCATCGCCGCCGGTGAGAAGGTGCTGCTGGGCATCGGGATCGCCGCCTACGTGGAGATCACCGGCGGTGGCGCCGGTGAGTACGCCGAGGTGGAGGTGCACGAGCACGGCGCCCGGATCAAGGTGGGCACCTCCGCGCACGGCCAGGGCCACGCCACGTCGTTCGCGATGATCGTGGCCGACACCCTCCGCATCCCGATGGAGTCGATCGAGTTCGTGCAGTCCGACACCGCCGAGGTGCCGCGCGGTTTCGGTACCGGCGGGTCCCGGTCGCTGCAGCTCGGCGGCAGCGCGGTCCGGCAGGCCGGGGAGCGGGTGCTGCAGCAGGCCAAGGAGCTCGCTGCGGCCCGGCTGGAGGCGTCGGTGGACGACATCGAGCTCACCGACAGCGGCGAACTCGGCGTGGCCGGGGTGCCGAGCGCGACGATCCCCTGGGCGGAGCTGGCCCGTGCCGCCGCGCAGGACGGCGACCGGCTGGCGGCGGAGGTCGACTTCGCGCCGGACGGCGCGACGTTCCCGTTCGGCGCGCACGTGTCGGTGGTCGAGGTGGACGTGGAGACCGGGTTGGTGCGGCCGGTGCGGCACATCGCGGTGGACGACTGCGGCCGGGTGCTCAATCCGCTGATCGTGCGCGGCCAGCAGCACGGCGGCGCGGTCCAGGGCATCGCGCAGGCCCTGTGGGAGCAGGTGACCTTCGACGCCGAGGGCAACCCGGAGACCGGCACCCTCGCCGACTACACCATCCCGTCGGCGGCCGACCTGCCGTCCCTGGAGGTGTTCAACACGCAGACCCCAAGCCCGCGGAACCCGTTGGGCGCCAAGGGGATTGGCGAGTCGGCCACGATCGGCTCGACGCCCGCGGTGCAGAACGCGGTGGTCGACGCGCTGCGCCACCTCGGGGTGCGGCACATCGACATGCCCGCCACGCCGGAGCGGGTCTGGAAGGCGATCCAGGAAGGCGCGAACGCCCGGTACTGGCAGGAACCGCCGGCGGTGTTCGCCACCCTCCCGGTCCGCGGGGCGAACACCCCGGACGACGCGGACGAAGCCGTCGTCTGACCCGGTGCGCGAAGGGCGCCTCCGGCCACGTGGTCGGAGGCGCCCTCGCGTTCGGTAGAATCGGGGTGGCGCACGTCACATCCCTTCGGCTCGTCGGTCGGTCACATCGCTGCGCGCCCACTCGTCAGTGCTGTGTCAGGGTCGAACACAGCAAGGAGATCAGCATGCAAGCGCGTCTCGACTACGCGAGCAGCCCGGTCGCGGCCAAGGTCATGAAGCACATCGTCGCGGCGGGCAAGGCCGTGGCGGACTCGACGCTGCCGGCCGCGACGCAGCACCTGGTGGAGATCCGGGCCAGCCAGATCAACGGCTGCGGCTTCTGTATCGACATGCACACCAAGGACGCCGCGCACGCCGGGGAAAGTGCGGTGCGCCTCAACCTGGTCGCGGCCTGGCGGGAGGCCACGGTGTTCACCGAGGCCGAGCGCGCCGCCCTGGAACTGGCGGAACAGGGCACCCGCATCGCCGACGCGGCCGGTGGCGTCACGGACGAGGCGTGGGCGAACGCGGCCAAGCACTACGACGAGGACCAACTGGCCGCACTGGTGTCCCTCATCGCCCTCATCAACACCTGGAACCGTCTCAACGTCATCGCCCAGCGGCCCGCCGGTGACTACCAGCCGGGGCAGTTCGGCTGATCGGGAGCACCCGGGCCCGGGCACGCTCCGGGCCCGGGCGGTGGCCGCCGGTGTCGGCCGGGGTTTCCCGCAGCGGTTGCGGTAGGTGCGCATGTGTGGCGTGCTCCGTAGCGGGAATCAGCGTCGATTCGGTAGTGGAGGGCATGATGGGATGGGAAGTGCCCGAGCGGTACGAGTCGCCGCACGGAACGGTCCGGTGGGCCGTCCTCGGGGACGGTGATCCCGTCGTGCTGCTGCACGGCACGCCGTTCTCCTCCTACGTCTGGCGGGACGTCGCCGCCGTGCTCGCTGCGCGGCACCGGGTGTTCGTCTGGGACATGCCCGGCTACGGCCGATCGGAGATGCGCGACGACCAGGTCGTCTCCCTCGCCGCACAGCAGGAGGTCTTCATCGGTCTGCTGCGGCATTGGGGCCTGTCGGCCCCGGCCGTGGTCGCGCACGATGTCGGCGGTGCGGTGGCGCTGCGCGCTGCCCTGCTCGACGGAGCCCGCTACGCACGCCTGGCGCTGGTCGACGCGGTCAGCGTCCGGCCGTGGGGATCGGAGTTCTTCCGCCTGGTGCAGCAGCAGGCGCCGGTTTTCGCCGCGCTGCCGCCGACACTGCACGAAGCCCTCATCCGCCGGTACATCACGACGGCGGCGCACCGGGAACTGCGCGCCGAGGTGCTGGACGCCCTGGTGGAGCCGTGGCTGGGCGAGGTGGGCCAACCGGCGTTCTACCGCCAGATCGCCCAGGCCGACGAACGCTTCACCCGCGAGGTCGAGGACCGCTACGCGGACCTGGACTGCCCGGTGCGCATCGCCTGGGGCGTCCGCGACGAGTGGCTGCCGCAGGACCGGGCCCGCGACCTGACCCGCCGCATCCCGCACGCCGACCTCACCTGGATCCCCGAAGCCGGCCACCTCGTCCAGGAGGACAATCCCGCCGCCCTGACCGCATTCCTCATGAGGTTCCTGGGATGACGGCGGTCAGAGTCCGATGTGGAGGATTTGCCCCGCGGTGATGGTGAGCCCGCCCGGGAACTCCAGGCGGGTGCGTCGCGGGGCTTCGGCGACGGCGTGGACCTCGATCGGTTCGCCGTCCAGGGTGGCTCGCGGGTCGTCGGTGGGGGCGTCGAGGGCCAGGGTTCGCAGGTGCAGTCTGCCATGGCGGATGTCGATCGTGCTCGTGCGCTCCGCCTCGGTGCGGCGCTGGTGGTAGCGGCCCCAGGCTTGCGCCGTGGTGAAAGCCGCCGCGAAGTCCTCGGGGTGGAGTTTCGGGGCGAAACCCAGGTGGCCCTTCGGGGCGTGGTGCTCGTAGCCGAGCAGGCTCAGGTACGTGCCGAAGCTGGCCATCGACCGCGCGTAGTGGTCGCTGCACTCGATCTCGTTGTACGGGTTGCGGCGCAGCGGGTCATAGCGATCGTGCACCGCGCGGGCCACCGCCAGGCCCTCGGTGACCATGCCCTCCGCGATCAGGTGCGCGGCCACCTGGTACTCGATGCCGTGCCACGACTCGTTGAAGTAGCTGACCGACCAGTTCTTGCCCACCTCGTCACCGCCACCGCGTGGCCACGTGCACATCACCAGCGCGGGCAGATCGGCGTCGTAGAAGATCCGGCCGCCCTCGATCGGGCTCTGCTCACGGTACTCCAGCGGCCGGGGCATGAAGTTGTACCGGATGATGCTGCGCAGCGCCGTGCGGGTCTGCTCCCGCGGCAGGACGCGGGGCAGACCCAGCTGCCAGGCCCAGCTCTGGCCGAGCAGCTGGTCCGCGAAGCAGCCCCGGTTCGTGTTCACCGAACCCGGATGCGCCGGGTCGACCTCGTGCACGAAGTACTCACCGTTGAACAACTCGCGCACGATGGTTCGTGATCCGCTGTCGGCCAACTCCGCGCAGCGCCGGGCGAACGTGTCGTCGCCGACCTCGACCGCCATGGCCTCCGCCGCCCGCAGCGCCGCCACGTACAGCCCCGACAGCCAGCTGTTGCGCCCGAACCACGTGGCGTCCTGGGTGTTCGGCTGCGCCCCGTCGAGCACGCCGTCCGGTTCGGCATCGGAGGTGATCAGGTGCTCCACGGCCCGCCGGGTGCGCGGCCAGACCCGCCGCAACCAGCCGGAGTCCGCGGACATCTGGTGCTCCCGGTAGATCCGCAGGATCGTGCCCGCCTGCCCGTCGACCGCCGGGCCGCGGTCGGCCTCCCCGCGCATGCTCACCTGCCCGGTCGCCGCGTGGAACCCGATGCCGAGGTCGACCCGTTCCCGGGTGTCCCGCTCCACTTCGGGGAACAGCCGCGCCAGCGCGTGCGCGTAGTGCCACACGTGCGTGCAGGTCCCGGCGCAGCAGTACGCGCCCTCCCAACCGTAGAAGCGGCCGTCGGCGAAGCGGTAGCAGGTCGACGTCGACAGGGTCGCCGTGTTCGCCGCGACCCGCTCCAGCAGCCAGTGCGGCACCGTCGAGTCCTCGTACCACGTCCGCACCCACGTCCGGGTGCGCTCCATCAGCTCGGGACGGGACGCCACGTGCACCGCCACGTCCTGTGCGTCGGCGAAGCGGGTCGCATAGTGCCGCAGCAGTTCGCGGCTGCCTTCCAAAAACGCCAGTCCCTCGCGGTCGGGAACCGGGAAGTACCACGCCAGCACGAACCGGATGGTGCGCTGTTGGCCCGGCCGGAGCGTCACCGCGGCGGACACCACCCCGGCGGAGCGCTCGGAGATCCCGTTCACCGTGGCAGGACCCGGCGTCGGGGACAGGACTTCGTCCGGCGTCGCCCACGTCGATGTGGCCGGGCAGATGCGTACCCGGTCGCCGACCACGGCCAGCGCCACGCTGCCGTGGTCGGGCAGTTCCGGCAGCGGGAGTTGCGCGGGGGCGTGGTCGGTGAGCCGGATCTGGTCGACGCCGATGTGACCCCACGGTCCGGTTTCGGCGTCGACGATCTCGATCACCGCCTCGCGCCCCCGCCACGGTCCCAGGAACAGCACCCGGTCGGCCAGCTGGTCGCTGAACGAGCCGGTCGCGCTCCCGACGACCTCGCCGTCGACCAGCACGTTCAGGCAGCAGGTGCCGGGGAACCGGCCTCCGCTGATGCGGAACCGCAGGAAGTTGCGCTCGATGCGGAACGGTTCGCTGCGCAGCGTCCCGGTGGCTCGGTCCCGCGCCGCCGCATCCGAGCCGGGGGCGCTCGCGTGCGAGTCCACCATGCGCGTACCGAACGCTCCGGCCTCGCCCTGGTAGCCCGGGCGGTCGAGGGTGCGCACAGGTGCCGTGCCGAACGCATCGCCGGTGGTGGACCAGCCCGCGTAGTCGGGTTTCTCCCAGTCTTCCAGCACGATGTCCGGCCGCGCCGGGCCCGCCACGGTGCCCTCGGCGGCGGTGAACCGCACGCCGCGGGTGCCGTGCTGGGCGAACTCCTCGCCGCGCAGGCGCATCGGCCGGGTGTGCCGGCTGGTCAGGCACACCGGGTTGGTGAGGAACCCGGCGATCTCGACGTCCACTGTGTCCGGTCCGGTGTTGGTGGCGGTCCAGTCCAGCACGACCGCCGGGTAGGAGCTCTCGTCGATCTCGGTGGGCACGAACGGCGAGCAGGCGTGCAGCCGGATCCGCACCCGCTCGCGCGGGTCGGCGTAGTCGACCTCGGCGGCGGGCGGCCGGCCGGTGAAGGCGACGTCCGGGAAACCGCGGGCGTCCAGCCAGCGGGCGCGGCCGCCGGCGACGCGGACCGCGAAACCGTGGTCGAACGGCGAACTCGGCCGCGGCGGCCGGGTGTAGTGCAGGTCGTTGATGTTGGCCGGAGCGATCCGGTTGTCGATGTCCCACAGCCACAGGCGGCCGTCACCGCCGAGGTAGAGCTGCCCGCAGCCGATCCCGCCAATCGGCATCCCCACAAACGCCAGCTGCTCACCGCGCAGCGGCTCGGGGCGTTCCTGTTCTGTCACGGCGCACTCCTCGACCACGCTGCGTCGACGCCCGACTCCGGAAGGGAACCAGCCAAGTTTAGGGATCTCCCGTCGCGCGGCGGACGTCGCGGCGCCATGATCATCCGGACGGGCGAGCGGCGAGCGTTACCTCCCGCGAGGAGGTCCACTGTGTGGGAATCGCGTCTCGGTACGTGGTTGATCACAGGTTAGAGTGCTGTAGTCCGTTCGTGTTACCGAGGAGGTTTCGGCGCCATGGCTGTCGGTCACGCCCCAGCACCCGGAGTGCGGGGTTCCGGACCATCGGGGGATCCCGCCCCGCGGAACTCGACCCGGCAGGTCGTGCTCGCCAGCCTCGTGGGCACGTCGATCGAGTTCTACGACTTCTACGTGTACGCGACCGCCGCGGTGCTGGTGTTCCCGCAGCTGTTCTTCCCGGCCGGGGACGCCACCGCCGCCACCCTGCAGTCGCTGGCGACCTTCGCCATCGCCTTCGTCGCCCGCCCGGTCGGCTCCGCACTGTTCGGCCACTTCGGTGACCGCATCGGCCGCAAGTCCACCCTGGTCGCCTCGCTGCTGACCATGGGCATCTCCACCGTGGTCATCGGCCTGCTGCCCGGCTACGAGCAGATCGGCATCCTCGCGCCGCTGCTGCTGGCGTTGTGCCGGTTCGGCCAGGGTCTGGGTCTGGGCGGCGAGTGGGGCGGCGCGGCGCTGCTGGCCACCGAGAACGCGCCCGCCCGCAAGCGGGCCTTCTTCGGCACCTTCCCGCAGCTGGGCGCGCCGATCGGGTTCCTGGTCGCCAACGGGCTGTTCCTGGTGCTGTCCGAGGTGATGGACGACGCCACGTTCGCCTCCTGGGGCTGGCGGGTGCCGTTCCTGGTCTCGGCGGTGCTGGTGGTCGTCGGCCTGTGGGTCCGGCTGAGCCTGCACGAGACCCCGGCGTTCGCGAAGGTCGTGGAGCGCGACGCGCGGGCCAGGGTGCCGTTCGCGCAAGTGTTCCGCACCGATCTGAAGGCGCTGGTGCTCGGCACGTTGATCATGCTGGCCACCTACGTGCTGTTCTACCTGATGACGGTGTTCTCGCTGGCGCACGGCACGGCGAAGAACGGCCTCGGCTTCGAGCGCTCCCAGTTCCTGGTCATGCTGCTGGTCGGCGTGGTGTTCTTCGGCCTGACCATCCCGCTGGCCGGGTGGCTGGCCGACCGCTACGGCCGCCGCCCCACCCTGATCACCACCACGATGGCGATCATCGTGTTCGGACTGCTGCTGGGTCCGTGGTTCGGCGCCGGGTCGATGCTGTCCACGGTGTCGTTCCTCGTGGTCGGTCTCGCCCTGATGGGCATGACGTTCGGTCCGATGGGCGCGATGCTGCCCGAGCTGTTCCCGACCGCGGTGCGCTACACCGGGGCGTCGGTGTCCTACAACCTGGCCAGTCTGCTGGGCGCGTCCGTCGCCCCGTACATCGCGACCTGGCTGGCCAGCGCCTACGGGCTGGGCTGGGTCGGCGGGTACCTGGCGGTGGTGGGCGTGGTCACGCTGCTCGCGCTGCTGGCCGCCCGCGAGACCCGCGAGGCGTCCATCGACGACTGAGCCGAGCCAGCTCGCCCGGCAGGGGCGGCGAGGTCGCCGTCCCTGCCCCACCGCGGCTGGTGGACGACCACGTCCAGCGACTCGACTGCCCGCTCGATCTTCACGGGCGAGCCGATCCGGGGTCCTTTGTGGACTGATCAGGGGATTCGGCCCTGGGCGCGCAGGAGTTCGAGCAGGCGGTCGACAAAGGCGGTCTGGGCCGGGTTGAGCTTCTCCCGCGCCGTTTCCGCGTCGCACCACAGCGCCCGGTCCACCTCGGGGAAGGACTGCCGCCGACCCGACCTCGGCGGCCACTCCAGCTCGAACTCGTTGCTGCGTAACGACCGCTCGTCGAAGTCGCCCTCGACCGCCCACGCCGTCACCAGCTTGCCGTTGCGCTGCCGGACCTCGCCGAGCGGCATCAGCTCGTGCTCGGCCAGGGACATCCCGGTCTCCTCGGCGAACTCCCGCATCGCGGCGGCGCGCGCGTCCTCGTCCGGCTCGTACTCGCCCTTCGGCACCGACCAGGCGCCCGCGTCCTTGTTCTTCCAGAACGGGCCGCCCGGGTGCACCACCAGGACCAGCGGCGTCGTGTCGGACACCCTGAACAGCAGGATCCCTGCGCTGCGCTTGCTCACCCCACCAGTGTCGCGCACCCCGCCGCTCTGGCGGATTTCGCGGATCGCGCCGATGCTGGGCAGTGTGGAGCGGGTCGTGCTGCACGTGGATCTGGACCAGTTCATCGTCGCCGTGGAGCTGCTGCGCCATCCCGAGCTGCGCGGGCGGCCGGTGCTGGTCGGCGGCTCCGGTGATCCGACGCAGCGGGGCGTGGTGGCCGGGGCGTCCTACGAGGCGCGGCGGTTCGGCGTGCGCTCGGGTACGCCGCTGCGCACCGCTGCCGCCCGCTGCCCGGAGGCGGTGTTCCTGCCCGCCGACCGGGAGACCTACCTCGCCGCGTCCGAGGACGTGATGGCCGCGCTGCGGGAGGTCGGCGGCATCGTCGAGGTGGCCGGGTGGGACGAGGCGTTCATGCTCGTCGACACCGACGACGCCGAGCGGACCGCCCGCTTCGTGCAGCAGCACGTCCGGGAGCGCACGGCCCTGGCCTGTTCGGTGGGCATCGGCGACAACAAGCTGCGCGCGAAACTCGCCTCCGGCCTGGCCAAACCCGCCGGGGTCTTCCGGCTGGACGTGTCGAACTGGGTCGAGGTGATGGCGGACCGGCCCACCGACGCGCTGTGGGGCGTTGGCGCCAAGACCGCGAAGAAGCTCGCCACCCGCGGTATCGCGACCGTCGGCGAACTGGCCGCGACCCCGATGGCCGACCTCGCCGGTGAGTTCGGCCCGAACATCGGGCCGTGGCTGGTGGCACTCGCCCACGGCTACGACTCGACGCCGGTCACCGACGAGCCGTACCAGGCGCGCTCCCACGGCCGCGAGGTCACCTTCCAGCGGGACCTGCACGACGTCGCGGCGGTGCGCGCGGAGATCGCCCGCCTGTCGCGGACCGTCGCCGACGACCTTGCCGCGGACGACGGCCCTGGCCCGCCGCGTGGTGGTCACGGTGCGGGACTCGCGGTTCGCCACCCGCACGCACGGCGTCTCCCTGCCGGAGCCGACCCGCGACGCGGCGGCCATCGCGGCCGCTGCCCGCACCGCGCTCGACCGCTTTCCGCTGGACCGCCCGGTGCGGCTGGTGGGGGTGCGCGCGGAGATCGACCGCTCCGGGGCAGCGAGGTGAGCCCGGGGCCGCCGTGTCAGCCGGGCTGCACGTCGGCGCGGAACCTCTCGTGCCCGAGGACGCCGAGCAGCTGAAGCTTCTGGAAGTCCTCCGAGCGCGGGTCGGCGGTGAGCACGAGCAGCGCCTGGGACTGGTCCTCGGTGAACAGCACCTGGCAGTCGACCTCGATGGCGCCGAGCTCGGGGTGCAGAAGCGTCTTGTGGTCCGCGAAGCGCTTGGCCACCTCGTGCCGCTCCCACAGCTCGGCGAACTCCGCGCTCTTCTCCTGCAGCGCCCGCACGATCTCACCGGCCCGCGACCGCAGTTCCGCCGACCCGTAGGCGGCGCGCAGGTTCGCGACCTGGGCCCGGCTCTGCCGGTCGTGGTCCTCGGCCGGGTAGCGCAGCCGCTCGGCGGGATCGGTGAACCAGCGGTAGATCTCGCTGCGGGCCAGGCCCGTGAAGCCGGACCTGTCGCCGAACAGGGCCTCGGCCATCCGGTTCTGCACGAGCGTCTCGCCGAGGTTGGACAGGATCAGCGCCGGGGTGTCGTGGAGCCGGTCCAGCACCCGCAGCAACGCGGGGGCGACGTGGGTCGCGGCCGACGCGGAGGCGGGGGCGTTGCGCCCGGCGACCTGGAACAGGTAGTCGCGTTCGTCCTCGGTCAGCCGCAGCGTCCGGGCGAGCGAGGAGAGCATCTGCTCGCTCGGCCGCGGACCGCGCTGCTGTTCCAGCCGCGTGTAGTAGTCGGTCGACATCGCGGCCAGCGCCGCGACCTCCTCCCGCCGGAGCCCGGTGGCCCGGCGCCGCGGGCCGCGGGGAAGCCCGACGTCCTCCGGTCGCAGGGACTCCCGGCGGCGGCGCAGGAAGGCCGCGAGCGCTGCACGATCCATGGTGCCCAGTATCGGACCGCGCGCCGGACCCAACCAGGGATCGCGGATCCCCCGATGAACGCTCTCTGCACGTGCGCCGCCCCGCCGCGCACGCTCGGGGTATGAAGATTTCCGGCAACACCGTTTTCATCCCCGGCGCCACGAGCGGCATCGGACTCGCTCTTGCGCTCGAACTGCAGGGCAGGGGCAACACCGTCATCGTCGGCGGGCGGCGCGCCGCGCTGCTTGAGCAGATCGCCGCGGAGCACCCCGGCATCGACACCGTGTGCATCGACACGACGGACGCCGAGAGCATCGGCGCCGCCACGAAGAAGGTGCTGTCCAGGTACCCGGACCTCAACGTGCTGGTCGCGATGGCGGGCATCATGCGTATCGAGGACTGGCACGCGCCGGAGACCTTCCTGGCGTCCGCGGAGTCGGTGATCACGACCAACGTGCTCGGCCCGATCCGGCTGATCGCAGCGTTCATCGAGCACCTGCGGGCGCAGCCGGACGCCACGATCATGACCGTCTCCTCGGGACTGGCGTTCGTGCCGCTGAAGGTCACCCCGAGCTACAACGCGTCGAAGGCGGCGATCCACATGCTCAGCGAGTCGATCCGGCTGCAGCTCGCCGACACGGCGGTGCGGGTCGTGGAGCTGGTGCCGCCGGCCGTGCGCACCTCGCTGTTGCCCGGGCAGGACAGCAGCGAGTTCGCGATGCCACTAAACGAGTTCGTGGCCGAGGTCGTGGCGCTGCTGGAGTCGCAGCCCGACGCGAAGGAGATCCAGGTGGAGAACGTCAAGTTCCTGCGCCACGCCGAGGCGAGCGGCAACTACGACCAGGTGGTGGCGGTGCTCAACGCGTTCGACCCGCACGGGAACTAGGTCGGCGGCTGGGCGGCCAGGGCCAGGAAGATCTCGGTGCAGCGGTCGACGAGTTCGCGGTCGTCGACCCGCAGCGTGCCGTCCAGCCAGGCCGTGAGGGTCTGCGCCAGGCCGCCCACGATGAACTGGGTGGTCAGCTCCAGGCGGGTGCTACCGGGGATGCCGTAGAAGTCCTGGACCTGCCCGCCGAGCAGGGCGGCGAACAGCCGCGAGGAGTCCAGGCGCCGTTGCGCCAGCAGCGGGCTGGTGAGGGTCACCGAGAACAGCAGCCGACCGCGCCGTGGGTCCTCCGCGATGGCGCGCACGATGTTGTGCAGTCCGGCGCGGATTTTGGCGTGCTCGTCCGCGGCGCCGTTGACCGCTTCCAGGGTCGTGGTGGCGATGTGGTCCACGACGTGGTCGTAGACCGCCGCCGCCAGCGCGTCGCGGTCGGCGAAGTTCTCGTAGAAGTAGCGCGTGGCCAGCCCAGCCCGCTGGCAGGCGCCGCGCACCGTCAGCGCCGGGGTGCCGTCCGCCGCGCCGAGCAGGTCCAGGCCGGCCTCGATGAGCTGCGCGCGGCGCTCCGCCTGGCGGTCGTCGCCCCGCACCCCGCCGTAGACCCGCAGTGGTGATGTGCTCACCACTCCATCTTGACAGGTCGCCGGAACCACTGTTCGCTATCTGAAAACGTGCGTGTGCAGATATGGCCTTGACGCGGGGGTGGCGAACGGTGGCGGTCACGGCGCAGCGGATGGAGCGGATCTGCGACGCGGTGGTGGGTGTGGGGCTGCTGGCGGGCAACGCGAACGTGATCATGCAGCTGGCGCGGCCGGAAGTGGGCTACGGAGTGGTGGAGAGCCGGGTGGACAGCGGCCAGCTGTTCCGGCATCCGATCAAGCGGACCCGCACCACCCTGGCATACCTCGCGGTCGCGACGATGGGCACCGAGCGGGAGCGGGAGCTGTTCCGGCGCGGCGTCAACCGCGCGCACGCGCAGGTGCGGTCCACCGAGCGCAGCCCGGTGTCCTACAACGCCTTCGACGTGGACCTGCAGCTGTGGGTGGCGGCCTGCCTGTACAAGGGTTTCGAGGACCTGCACCGCCTGTTCTTCGGTGAACCGGACGAGCAGACCCGCGAGGCGTTCTACCGCGACGGGGCGGTCCTGGGCACCACCCTGCAGGTGCCGCCGGAGGCGTGGCCCGCTGATCGCGAGGTGTTCGAGAAGTACTGGAACGACCAGGTGGAGCGGATCTCCATCGACGACGCGGTGCGCCGCTACCTCGACGACGTGACGATGCTGGCCTGGCTACCACGCCCGGTGTCGCTGCTGCTGGGCCGCTTCAACAGGTTCGTCACGACGGGCTTTTTGCCGGAACCGTTCCGCCGCGAGATGCGCCTGCCGTGGACCGACCGGGACCAGCGCCGCTTCGACGCGCTGATGTCGGTGCTCGGGGTGGTGGTCCGCGCACTCCCCGGGGTGCTGCGCCGCTTCCCGTTCAACGCGCTCCTCTGGGACGTGCGCCGCCGAATCCGCACCGGCCGCCCCCTTGTCTGACCGCCGCACCGGATTACGGCGCTGTCATCGCGAGAACGCTGACCGCTGACGAGCGTCGCGGTCCCTCATGGCGTGGCTGGGCGCCTGAGCCGGCCGGATTTCGCAGGACCGTCACCCCACCGGCGGTGGACTGATCGACTGAAACATGAAATATTTTCGGGTCGGTTGGTGGTGCCGGACGCACGGGGACGTCACATGGCTCGGATCGACAGGCGCGGATTCCTGCGCGCCGCAGCCCTCACCGGAACGCTGCTGGGCAGCGGGCTGCTCGGCACCGGTTTGGCCCTCGCCCGGACCCGCGCGTGGGCCGTCAACGGTGCGGGCACCACCCTGGAGGCGGTCGCGACCCCGGTGCCCGGCGAGGGCTACCGGCGCCTGGTCGCGGGGCCGGGATGGCCCATCGTGGTGCGCACCGACCTCGTCGACGCCGACCCGAAACGCGACGACCGTCGCGACGCGATCGCGGCCTTCATCCAGTTCACCGACCTGCACCTGGTCGACGCCCAGAGCCCGGCGCGGTTCGAATACGTGCACCCCCTGCTGGGCGGGGCGTTCCGGCCGCAGGAGACCCTCGGCGCGCTGGCCGCCTCGCGCCTGGTGCGCCGCGTGAACTCACTGCCCGGGGCGCCGGTCACCGGGCGGCCGATGGACTTCGTCATCACCACCGGGGACAGCACCGACAACCACGAAACCGCCGAACTGGACTGGTACTTCGGCGTGCTCAACGGTGGTCGCGTCGCGCAGAACACCGGCGATCCCGCGGTCTACGAAGGCGTGCAGAACTCCGGCTCCGCGCTGTACTGGCACCCCGGCGGCGAGGTCACCGACCGGTTCCGGGACAAGGGCTTCCCGGTGCTGGAAGACCTGCTCGCCGCGGCGATCCGGCCCTTCGACAGCGAGGGCCTGCGGGTGCCCTGGTACGCCACCTTCGGCAATCACGACAACACCGTCGTCGGCACGCTGCCCGACCACCTCATCCCGGGCCTGGCGGACTGGTACACCGGCTCCCGCAAGATCATCGTTCGGGACGAGCGCGGCACCCGCGAGGTCGCCGCCCTGCTTCGGGGCCACCGCACCGCGGAAGGTCTGCTCGACGGCGGCATCATCCGCACCGTCACTCCCGACGAGCGGCGCCGCCCCTTCACCACCGGCGAATTCGTCCGCGCCCACCTCGACCCGGCCAATACCGGGCCCGGCCCGGTCGGGCACGGTTTCACCGAGGACAACGCCGACGGCGTCGTCGCCTACTACACGTTCCGCATCGCGCCCGGCGTCACCGGCATCAGCCTGGACACCACCAACACTTCTGGCTTCGCCGAGGGCTCCCTCGGCCTGGCGCAGTACCAGTGGCTGGAGCAGGTGCTCATCCGCGGCAGCTCCCGGTACTACGACGCGTTCGGGCGCAGGCGGCGGCAGCACGTCTCCGACGAGCTGTTCGTGCTGTTCAGCCACCACACCAGCAGCACCATGTCGGCGCTGCTGCCCGACTCCCGCCGGCCGGGCGAGACCCGCGTGGACGGGGCGACCGTGGTGCGGCTGCTGCACCGCTTCCCGAACGTGCTCGCCTGGGTCAACGGGCACTCGCACCGCAACGCGATCACCCCGCACCCGGCCGACGACCCGGACTGCGGCTTCTGGGAGATCAACACGGCCTCCCACGTGGACTTCCCGCAACTGGCCCGTATCGTCGAACTGGTGGACAACGGCGACGGTACCCTGTCGCTGTTCACCACGCTGATGGAGGCCGACAGCCCGTACCAGGTCGACCACGACGACCGCGGCCCGGACACCCTGGCCGCGCTGTACCGGGAGCTGTCGTGCAACGATCCGCACACCGACCACACCCGGCTGGGCACCCCGGCCGACCGCAACGCCGAACTGCTCGTGCCGGGGCGGCTGCCGATCAGGTGAGCCGCTCGGGGTGCGCGGCGCGGCCCGGTCGACGACCCTGGTGTCCTGCGCGGAAGGGGGATCGCGGGTGAACGGTGCACCGGTGGTGGTGGGCATCGACGGCTCGGCCGTCGCGGAGAACGCGGCGCGCTGGGCGGCCCGGGAAGCCGCCCGGCTCGGCACCGGCCTGCGGATCGTCTACGCCGATGTCACCGAGGCGCCACTGCTGCCGGAGATCCCCGGCCTGCACTGGCCGAAGGAGCACCGCGGCCACGTGCGCGAGCAGGTCGCCCGGTACCTCGACCGCAACGCCCGCAGCGCCCGGCAGCAGGCCCCGCAGGTGTCGGTGGAGGTCGCGTGCGAACCGGGATTCCCGGACAAGGTGCTGATCGAGGAGTCCCGGACGGCACGGGCGGTGGTGGTCGGCGACCGCGGGTTCGGCGGCTTCACCGGCCTACTCGCCGGGTCCGTCGCGGTGCGGGTCGCCACGCACGCGCACACCCGGGTCGTCGTGGTGCCCGACGTCGGCGACCCGCCCACCTTCCCGGTGACGGGCCCCGTCGTGGCGGGCGTGGACGACGCCACCTCGGCGGTGCCGGTGCTGGCACACGCCTTCGAGGTGGCGGCTGACTGGGACGCACCGTTGCACGTGGTGCACACCTGGGAGGTCATCGGCACCGACGTGCGGCGACTGCTGTCCCGCACGGCCGCCGACCAGGTGCAGGAACGCGAGGAGGGCTTCGTCGCCGACCTGCTCGCGGACTGGAGCCCGCGGTTCCCGGACGTCGAGGTCCACTCGTTCGTCGCGCACGGCTCGCCGAGCGCGGAACTGCTGACCCGCGCGAAGGGAGCGCAGCTCGTGGTGGTCGGAGCCCGCGGCCGCGGCGGCGTGTCCGGAGCCCACCTCGGAACCACCAGCCACAAGCTCCTGCACCACTCCCCGTGCCCGGTCGCCGTGATCCGCTGACCACCACGTCCCGCCGCCGTCTCCCCGGAGTCCACCGGGGAGACCGGAGAGGGCCCGACCCGGCATCACGCCCCCGGCACAGCGGCAAGCTTGGGAACCTCGTTCCGACACGCGTGGGCGTGCCGGGCCCCAACTTTGGAGGAATCCGCGATGTCACCAACAGTCGTCGCCCCCCCCCCCGCCGGTGCGACGTCGCCGAACGCGGCGGTCAGTACGTCCGCCACCGTGTCGCCCATCGGTGCCCCTGACGGCTACTGCAGCCAGTAGCTGAGCCGGTCCCTCCAGTCGTCGAACAGCGCGCGGTCGCCGTTCACCGCCACGGTTCCGGCCGGGACTCTGCGGTAGACCGCCAGCAGCAGATCGACGACCGCGCCGCGCACGGCGACCGCCGCCTCGGCGCGCTCGCGACGCCAGGTGATCGGCTCGTCGGTGAGGTCCACGAACCGGTCGGCGGCGGTGTCGGTGGCGTGGAAGTGCAGGCTGCGGCCGGGCCCGAGCAGGTCGCGGGCCTGCGGCTCCTCCTCGAAGAGCTGCGGTAGGGCGCCGAAGTCCAGCCACTCGTCCAACCCGTCCGCGGCGACTTCGGGATCCAGGGAGTACGTCGCGCCCGCGGCCGCGGCGGCGTCGAAGCGGTGCACCGCGGTCTCCTGCGCCATGCGACGCGCCCAGAAGATCGCGGTCCCGTCGGGCGGCGGGGTCCACACCGGGGTTTCGGGACCGGCGGTGCGCAGGGCGTCGGCCAGCCGCTTCGCGCCGTCGGCGAGCCAGTCGAGGAGTTCGGCCGGGTCGACGCGGGTGTCGTCGGAGACGTCGTTGACCTGGTCGTCCGGCACGGGTTCGGTGGCCCGGGTCCGCACGATCGCCGTCGCCCACCGGTGCGCGCCGCCGAGGTGCCGCACCAGGTGCGCGAGGTTCCAGCCGGGGCAGGTGGTCACCGGGGCGCTCAGGTCAGCCCCGGCGAGGTGGGAGCGGAGCAGTTCGGTCTGGGCGACGATCTCGTCGCAGTAGCGGTCGAAGCTCAGCACCGCCCCACGGTAGCGCGGTCGATTCGTGGTGACCCGTCGAATTTCCCGGTGGCTGCACCATGATCAGGGCGCGGCCAGCGGTTTGGCCGCATCGTGGCAGGGGATTCCCACCGCGCGGTTCCGGGTACGCCTGCGTGGCATGGCTCACCATGCCCGGCTGCTTCCGATCGCCGTCGATCCAGCGTACCCGTCGCGGTGGGGTTGGGGCGGTCGGCACAGGCCGCCGTATGCAGGAACGGTGGAACGGACATGGATGACCAGATCCGCCAGCGCCTGGCCGAGTTGCGTTCGTTGGCCGACGAGTTGCACCCCGAGCAGATCGAGGTCGAGATCGGCCGGGCACGCGTCGAGGCGTACCAGGCGGGCATGCGCTACGCGGCGAACTTCATCGAGCACGGGCCGCACCGCGGCGCGGCGGGCGGCATCCCACTGCCCCGCGAGCTGTGACCCTCACGGCCGTGGCGCGGCGGTGACCTGGGCGGCGGCGGTGAGGCCGCTTTCGATTGCGCCGTCGATGAAACCGGCCCAGCCGTTGGCCACGTCGGAACCGGCGAAGTGGACGCAGCCGTGCGGCCGCTGCAGCGCGGCCAGGTAGGCGGTGAGCTGACCGGGCCGCTGCATCGGCCACGTCTCGCGGGAGAACTCGTCGGTCATCCAGTTGTGCCCGGCGACGTCGACGACCTTCAGATCGTCCCGCCAGGCTCGCAGCGCCTGCGCGACGCCCGCCTTGTCGGTGGGGTCCAGGTCGGCGGCCCGGGTGCCGAACGCGACGAGCACCGTGTCACCATCCACTGTGTACTCGGTGCGGGCGAAGGTCAGCGGGTGGGTGTCGGGGGCGTAGGCGGTGAACGGCGGGATCTCGCCGCGCACCCGGATCCACGTCTTCAGGCCCTGCGAGGCGGTGCGCTCGGTGGCGGCCGACCGCTTCGCGGCGGGCAGCGCGGGCTGGAAGTCGATGGTGTCGAGCACGTTGAGCGGCAGCGTGCAGATCACCCGCTTGGCCGTGATCCGGTTGCCGTCGGCGGTGGTGACGACCGCGCCGCCGTCCTGCTGGGCAACGCCGACGACCCGGGTGCCCAGCCGGAGGTCGGCGGCGGTGTCGGTGGCGATGGCGCTCGCCAGCGCCGCGGTTCCGGCGCTGAGGCGACAGCCGGAGGTGGCCTCATGCAGCAGCCGCCAGTCGCCGGAAGCCGCCGCGCACCACCGCATCGCCTGGCTGAGCCCGGACACCGCGGCCGGGGCGTTGAAGTGCTCGGCCCACACCCCGGTGATCACCTCGCGTGCTGCGGGCGCGAGGTCGAGACCGGCGAAGTAGTCCGCGACCGACAGGGCGTCGATCCGGTCGAGGTCCGGTCGGCGCAGCGGTTCGTAGGGCTGCGGAAACCAGTGTCGGCTGTCGGCCGCCAGCCGGTCCATGCCGGGCGCGATCAGGGCGTCGAACTCCTCGGAGCTGCCCCGGTGCACCTCGCCGCCGGCGATCCAGTGGACGGACTCGGAGGTGGGGCTGGGTTCCACGGCCAGGCCGTAGCGGGTGATCTCGCTCCAGGTGTGCGGCTGCGCCCAGTGCACCCAGGTGCCGCCCATCTCCAACCGCCGACCCAGCCGTTCGTCGGTCCAGGTGCGCCCGCCGATGCGGTCGCGGGCTTCGAGCACCACGGTGGAGCGCCCGCGGCGGGACAGCTCCCGCGCCGCGACCAGCCCGGCGAATCCCGCACCCACGATGACGACGTCGTACGACTCCACGACGAAACAGCTCCCTGTGTCGACGGTCCGCCTGCCCAGCATTGTTCAGCGGACGGCCACCCGACTCGATCCGCCGATCGAGCGGTGCTGGTGCACCGCGTCGATCGTCCGCGGGATTGTTGTCCTCTGTGGAATCCTTTGTGGTGGCGGGCGGTCGGTGCCCGGGTGGGACCAGCGGCGTTAGGATCGCAGGATGAGGTTCGCGATCTCGATTCCGCAGTTCTACGCCGACGGCGAGTTCGACCCGGCAGCCTTCCGGACCTACCTGACGCGGGTGGAGGCCCTCGGTTTCGAGAGCGGGTGGACCCAGGAGCAGGTGCTCGGGTCGATGCCGCAGCTGGGGCCGATCGAGACGATGACCTACGCCGCCGCGTGCACCCAGCGGTTGCGGCTCGGCTGCGCGGTCTTCGTGACCACCCTGCACAGCCCGGTGCACCTGGCGAAGAGCCTGGCCACGTTGGACCAGCTGTCCGGCGGGCGGCTGGAGGTCGGGGTCGGAACCGGCGGTCGCGGGCGCATGTTCGGCGCCTTCGGCGTCGACCCCGAGCGGTTCGTCGCCCGGTTCACCGAGGGGCTGGAGGTGATGAAGTCGTTGTGGACACAGGACCGGACCACCCTCGACGGACGGTTCTGGCAGCTCACCGACGCGGCCATGGAACCCAAGCCCGCCCAGAAGCCGCACCCGCGGATCTGGTTCGGCGGCAGCAGCCCGGCCGCGCTGCGCCGGGCGGTCCGGCACGGCGGCGGGTTCTTCGGCGCGGGATCGTCCACCACCGAGCAGTTCGCCGACCAGGTTCGGGTGGTGCGCGAGGCGTTGGCCGAGGCCGAGCGGGACCCGGCGGACTTCCCGATTGCCAAGCGCGTCTACATCGCGGTGGACGACGACGCCGACCGCGCCCGCGCCCGCGTCAACGCGACGCTGGAACGCCTCTACGGCAGGCGTTCGGAGACGATCGAAGCCGCGGCGATCGTCGGAACCCCGGACCACTGCATCGCCGAACTGCGCGCGGTCGCCGAAGCGGGCGCGGAGATGATCCTGTTTAGCCCCCTGTTCGACCACTCGCACCAGGCAGCACAGCTGGCAACCCACGTCATGCCGTACATCTCCTAGAACTGCTCGGGTCGTTCCCGGTGACCGTGCCGGTAGCGGAACCTCAGACGCCTTCTCGATCCGGGGCCCCGGTATGACCCGTTGGGAACGGCGCGTGTCGGTTTGCCTGTGTAGCCGCGGGCTCCTGCAGGATGGCCCGTTGCCGGCGATGTTACTTGTGAGTAACATCGCCGGGCATGAGTGCTGACTACAGCTGGGTGGCTGACGCGATGACGAAGGCCGTGCCGTGGGTGACCACAGCCGGGATCGAGTTCCGCGAGGTCGAGGCGGAGCGCGTCGTGTGCTCCCTGCCCGACCTGGAATCCCAGCGCAACCACGTGGGCGGGCCGCACGCCGCGGTGATGTTCGGACTGGCGGAGACGGCTTCCGGTGCGGTCGGGCTGGCCGCGTTCGCCGAGCAGATGGAGCGCGCCACGCCGCTGGTGGTCAACTCCGAGGTGCACTACCGCAAGCTCGCGGTCGGGCCGCTCACGGCCGAGGCCGTGCTGGACCGCCCGGCCGCTGAGGTCGTCGCCGAACTCGACTCCGGCAGCCGCCCCGAGTTCCCGGTGCGCTGCACGATCCGCGACTCCGCAGGGGAGACGACCGGCGAGGTCGTCGTCCGCTGGACGCTGCGCCCGAAGAAGTCCTGATCAGCGGTCAAACCTCGGCCTGGCCGGTGCGCTGCTGCTGTTCGGGGTGCTCGGCGTGGCGCAGCTCAGGGACTCGCCTGGTGCGGTGTCGCCTGGGGCGCGACGAGCGGCCAGGTCAGGGGTGCCTGGACGACGTCGGACCGCGCGGCGGCATCGGCCAGTTCCCGGTAGATGGCGCGCCGCAGGCTGCCCACGGTGCTGGCCCTGCGGCGCGAGGTGCGCGCCTGCGGGGTGCGCTCCGGTGGCGGGTCGTCTCGGAGCATTGCGGGCCCCTTCCTGTCGTCGCGCTGGCGGCCTCCGGTCAACTCCGCCGAACCCCGGATCGTGAACAGTTTTCGCAGGTCGGCGGTGTGTTGCAGGCCACCATGCACGCCGCGAGCCCCGTTTTCAAGGCACCTCGTGTAAACGCCCTGTTTCACGCCCTGCCGCCCGGATGACGGTGTGCACCGTCAGTTCGCAACGCTCGCGGCTTCGTGCCCGGCGCGGCTGCCATCCAGATGGTGCCGCGGTCAGGCGGGCTGGGGCGCCCCGCACCGAGCGACTCGGTGCGGGGCGCCTTCCGGTAAGGCGGGCGTCATGACCGCGGTTTGCGTCCGAAGTGGACCGTTTTGGCGGTCAGGTGGAACAGGTCCGCGCGGTGGTCGACGCCCGTCGGGTCGGCAGGGTCGAGCAGGCGGTCCAGTGTCGCGATGTCCTCGGCCGCCAGCTCGTCGGCGAGCATCGCCCGCTGCCGCTCCAGACAACGCCGAACCCAGCGCCTCGGTGCCCCGGCGAGCGGTGCCGGGTGGTCCACGAGGAAGGTCCGACTGCGGGCCTCGGTGAGACCGGCGGCGCGCAGCATGCCCGGCCAGTCCTCGACCACCCGCACCGAACCGGGCAGCTCCGTGCGCATCCGCGCGAAACGGTCCGCCATCGCCGCGTCCAGCCGCTCCTGCAGGCCGGGGCGGCCGAAGCCCACGTCCCGCGGCAGCCACCGGGCGGGCAGGCCGCCTTCGACGATGGCCAGCACACCGCCGGGTTCGAGCAGCGCGGCCAGCTGCTCCAGGACGGCCTGCTGGTCGCCCACATGGTGCACGACCTGACCCGACCACACCAGGTCCGCCGACGGCAGGTCGGCCAGCCCCGCCGGGAACTCCGCCACCCGGGTGTGCAGCCGGACTCCGAGCCGCCGGGCGCGTTCCTCGGCCCGGGCCAGCAGTTGCGGTGTGCCATCCACCGCGATCACCTCGGCGGCCGGGAACTCCGCCGCGAACCGGCACGCCGCGACGCCCGGCCCGCTGCCGATGTCCAGCACGCGGCGCGGGACCAGGTCGGCGAGTTCGGCGACGGCCTGCCGCACGTAGGGGCTGTGCGTCTCGCCTTCCAGTTCCAGCAGTTCCGCCATCGCTGCCCAGTCGACGCCGTCGTGGTTCACGCCGCACCCTCCAGCAGGTCCGCTTCGATCAGATCGGCGTTCAGCGCGATCGCCGCCTTGGCGCCGGCCGCCGCCGCGTTCACCACCTGCTCCGCGGGGTCGACGACGTTGCCCGCCGCCCACACCCCGGGCACGCTGGTCCGCCCGGTCGGGTCCACTCGGACCCAGCCGTTGTCGCGTTCGCAGCCCAGGTCGGCCAGCAGCGCGTCGTTGGGCCTGAAGCGGGGCGGGACGAACAGCGCGGAGCGGGCCGCGGTGGTGCCGTCCGCCAGCTGCACGCCGCGCAACGCGTCGTCCTCGACGACCAAGCCGCGGACCTGCCCGTCGACCACCGCCACACCGCGCGCGGCGAGCCGGGCACGGTCGGCGTCGGCCAGGTTCTCGGCGAACAGCACCACGTCGTCGGACCATCCCCGCAGCAGCAGCGCCTGGTGCACCCCGGCAGGTTGCCATCCCAGCACGCCCAGCGGCTGGTCCCGCACCTCCCAGCCGTGGCAGTAGGGGCAGTGCAGCACGTCGCGGCCCCAGCGGTCCCGCAGACCGGGCACGTCGGGCAGGTCGTCGCGCAGCCCGGTCGCCACGACCACGCGGCGGGTCCGCACCGCGCGGTCGGCCAGCTCGACCGCGAACCCGTCCCCGACGCGGCGCACCGCGAGTACCTCGCCCGGCTCGATCCGCCCGCCGTACCGCTCGACCTCCGCCCGGCCGGTCGCGCGCAGGTCCGCGGGCGCGATCCCGTCGCGGGAGAGGAACCCGTGCACGCCCTCGGCCGGGGCGTTGCGCGGCCGCCCGGAGTCGACCACCAGGACCCGGCGGCGGGCCCTGGCCAGCACCAGCGCGGCGGACAGCCCGGCCGCCCCGCCCCCGATCACCAGCACATCCACGTGTGTCACGTCGCTCATGGCCTCGACCATGCGCACCCGTACGCCGGATTGACAAACTTCTTTGCCGAAACTGCAATAGGGGCATGGATGAGGTACTGGCCGCTGTCGGCCCCCGGCTCAGGCACATCCGCCAGCAGCGCGGGTGCACCCTCACGGCGCTGTCGGAGAGGACCGGGATCTCGGTCAGCACGCTGTCCCGGCTGGAGTCGGGACAGCGCCGGCCGAGCCTCGAACTGCTGCTGCCGATCGCTCAGGCACATCAGGTCCCGCTGGACGAGCTGGTTGGCGCGCCGCCGGTGGGTGATCCGCGGGTGCGGCTGAAGCCGATCCGGCGCGGGGACGCCACCGTGGTGCCGCTGACCCAGCAACCCGGGGGGTTGCAGGCGTACAAGATGATCATCGGCACCACCCGCAGCGAACCCGATCCGCGCACCCACGAGGGCTACGAGTGGCTTTACGTGCTCAGCGGTCGGCTGCGGCTGGTGCTCGCCGACCACGACGTGGTGCTCAAGGTGGGGGAGGCCGCGGAGTTCGACACCCGCCTGCCGCACTGGTTCGGCAGCACCGGGGACGGCCCGGTGGAGATCATCAGCCTGTTCGGCCCGCAGGGCGAGCGCATGCACGTCCGCGCCAAACCCCGCGACCGCTAGGAGAAACGCCGCTGGAGATCCGCTGAGGACACCCCGCGACAGGACCGGGTCGAGCAGCGATAACGACCCTGATGCGGAAATCCGGCTGCCCGGCCGGCGCTCGCGCCGTAGCATGCCCGGCATGCGCGTCCGGGACTACGTCGAAGCCGACTGGCCGCGGGTGTGGCCCATCGTCCGGGAGGTGATCCGGGCGGAGGAGACGTTCCCCTACGACCCAACCATGACCTCTGAGCAGGCCCGCGACACCTGGGTGGTGGGGCCGCCGGGCGCCACGGTGGTCGCTGTCGAGGACGACCGGATCGTGGGGACCGCGCACATGCAGGCCAACCGGGAGGGACGCGGCTCCCACGTCGCCACCGCAAGCTTCATGGTCGCCTCCGGCGCACGCGGGCGCGGGGTGGGGACGGCGCTGTGCGAGCACGCCCTGGACTGGGTGCGGCGCCGCGGGTTCGCGGGCATGCAGTTCAATGCCGTGGTGGAGACCAACCACGCGGCCGTCGACCTCTACCGACGGCTGGGGTTCCAGATCGTCGGAACCGTGCCCGGCGCCTTCGACCATCCGAGGTTCGGCCGCGTTGGCCTGCACGTCATGTACCTCGAGTTCGGGCGTCCCTGACCGGACCGACGGGTCAGTGGCTGAACCAGTTCGCCAATCGAGGCTTGACTTCGGGCGGCTGCTCGCCGAAAGTGGACTGGCCAATCAGCCACTATGCCGCACGTCACACCGCTGGTCGGGGCGGGGAGGCGGCCTCGCGCGGGCAAGGAGGCAACGGTGCCGCCCGAGTTGATCTCAATCCTCGTACTGGTCGCGGCGTTCGCCGTGGCCACGACGCTGTCGGTGAACATGGGGGTGCTCGCGTTCGCCGCGGCGTTCCTGGTCGCCACCCTGGTCGCAGGGCTGTCCGAAGACGACATCTTCGCCGGGTTTCCGGGCGATCTGTTCGTCGTCCTGGTCGGCGTGACCTACCTGTTCGCCATCGCCCGGGCCAACGGCACCACCGACTGGCTGGTGCGGCAGGCGGTGCGCCTGGTGGGCGGGCGGATCGCGCTCGTCCCCTGGGTGATGTTCGGTATCGGCGCGGTGCTCACCGCCATCGGCGCGGTCAGCCCCGCCGCGGTCGCCATCGTCGCCCCGATCGCGCTCAACCTCGCCGCGCAGTACCGGATCAACCCGCTGCTGATGGGCGCGATGGTCGTGCACGGGACGCAGGCGGGCGGGTTCTCGCCGATCAGCATCTACGGCACCATCGTCAACGGCGTGGTGGCCCGCAGCGGCCTGCCGTCGAACCCGGTGGTGCTGTTCCTGGGCAGCTTCGCGGTCAACGCGGTGATCGCCGCGGTGGTGTTCGTGGTGCTCGGAGGACTCAAGCTGGTGCGCGCCGAAGCCCGCCAGCCCGCGCTGGTCGGCGGCGGAGCGGACGTCGTCGTCGACGAGACCGAGAACGTGCGGCTCGACCGCGACCGGGTGCTCACCCTGGTGGGACTGGCGATCCTGGTGGTCACCACGCTCGGCTTCGGCCTCGACGTCGGCCTGGTGGCCATGTCCGTCGCGGTGGTGCTCAGCCTCGTGTCGCCGAAGACGGCCCGCCAGGCGCCCGGCGAGGTTGCCTGGCCCACGGTGCTGCTGATCTGCGGTGTGCTCACCTACGTCGGTGTACTGGAGAAGATGGGCACCATCGACTACGTCGGGCACTCCGTGGCGGGCATCGGGATCCCGCTGCTGGCCGCGCTGCTGCTCTGCTACATCGGGGCGGTCGTGTCGGCGTTCGCCTCCTCGGTGGGACTGATGGGCGCGCTCATCCCGCTGGCCGTGCCGTTCCTGCTGCAGGGCAGCATCGGCCCCGTCGGCATGATCACCGCGCTGGCCGTGGCGTCCACCGTGGTCGACGTGAGCCCGTTCTCCACCAACGGGGCTATCGTCCTGGCCAACGCCAAGGGCGTGGACCGCGACGCGTTCTTCCGGCGGCTGCTGGTCTACGGAGCGATGATCGTCGCGATCGTCCCGGCCGCCCTGTGGCTGGTGCTGGTGCTGCCGAACCTCGGTTGACCCGGAATGCGACACCGCGCTCAACGCGGCGTTGCTGGCTCGCGCCGCGGGGCATCGGTGGCGGTTGCCGCACGTTGCTACTCCGAACGCCGGGTCTCGCGCCGGCCGTGGGGTTCGGAAGCGTCAGACGTGTATGTGGTGGCGGCTGGCGTTGGTGACGCAGTGCGCGGCGTAGTCGCGAGCGATGCGGGCGCGTCGGTGGGAGTGAGGGATCTGGCCGCTGGCGGCTCGGTAGGTCCACAGTCCGGCCACGTAGGAGGTGAGCGCGGCGAGGTGATCACGGGAGGTGGTGGAGAAAGATGGGACGGTGTGTGCCCATGCTTCGGCTTCGGCTGGGGTGTGTCCGGCGAGGATCAGGCGGATCACCAACAGGGCGGTGTCCACCCATGCGGCTCCCGCTGACGGCCAGCCCCAGTCGATCACGCGCACACAGTGGTCGTTGCTGATCAGGAATTGATCGACGTGGAGGTCGGTGTGCACCAGACGGTCACCGTCGACGCGGGCAGCGATCAGCCCAGCGGGTCAGGGTCTCGATATCGAGCCCTGGTCCGGGTATTCGGCGGCGGTCTTCGCCCACCAGTTCCCGCCGGACCATCGGTTCCGCAGGGGGCGTAGACCGGTTGCGGGTAGGGCAGCGATCTTGTCGACGGTGGTGGCCACCAGCGGCAGGTCCACCGAACCGGGGGTGAGGTCGGCCGGGCGTCCGCAGACGTGCTCGAATCCCACGACCAGCCAGTCACCGACATCAGCGGCGAACACGACGTCAGGAGCGATGCCGGCGGCGAGTTTCCCGGCGGTGATCTCGTTGCGCAGCCACCGCATGCGTAGGCTGACGCCCTTGACGCCCTTGCAGAAGAGGGTGCGTGGGTGCTCGGTCGAGTCCTGGTCCCGGTGGAGTATGGCGGCGAAGTCGTTGTTCTGGCCCCCCGGTGACCGGTGTGGCGGAGGCGATGGGGCCAACATTCCCCTGCACAGCGGCGCGAACCTGCTGCGGTAGCTCCTGCCAGGTGATCATGTTGGCCCCCGAGCGAATCAGCCGGTACGGGTCTCGGTGTTCTCGTTGCCGTCAACGCCGCTGGCGGTGCAGATGCCGTCCTCGTGGCAGCTGCCGCAGCTCGGAGCGTAGTCCTCGACCGTCCACAGATCGGGGTCCACCACGTACCCGGCCTGCTGGATTGCCTCGACCGTGGTGTCACGCACCATTACCGGGGTCTTGGCGTGCGTGGGCGCGCCGGGTTCGTCCTCGGGGACGTGGTGGATGAAGTGGCCCGCGACCTGATCGCAGAACGCGCGGTACTCACGGGTGTAGAGCAGGAACTGGTGCCAGCCGGTGTCCACGGTCGGCGACGGCGAGAGCTTGCGGCCCGGGAACTTCCCGCAGGCGGCCAGAAACGCCAGCGCCTGGGCTGGTGGAGCACTCCCTGGACCTGCTCGGTAGCAAGACTGATTCAGAAGGCGTCGTCGCACTCAGCGGGGCGGCACACCTTCGCGGGGCGATCATAAGTGCCCGTCACGGCAAAGCTGATCGGGCCTGTGAACACATCAAGGAGGCCCGCGAATCTGGTGCGCTTATTGGTCGCGAATCGCATGCTTACGACACCAGTTTCGGTCCTGGCAACGTCGAAATACACGATGTTGCGGTCTCGCTGGAGTTGGGTGATCCGGGTCGCGCTGCGCGGAATGGCTCGTCGTTGCGAATTCCATCTGACGTAACCGCTACCCGTGTGGGCCACCACTGGCAGGATGTCGCTCGGGCGTGGGTGCTCTCCGGTGAGCACTCCAAGGCGCTTGCCGCGCTGAACCGGGCCCGCCGAGTTGCTCCCCAGCTGACACGCTATCACCCGCAGGTGCATGAGACAGCGCGTGCGATCGCTCTTGCTGAGCGGCGGGAGTCTGGCAGTATCGCACACTTCACGGCGTGGCTCGGAATCCGTGTGTGATGGCGTCAAACCCTGACGCTCCGTCCGGAACGAGCGGGGCGTCTTGTTATGCGGGTCGGGGTGGCGGTTGGCTTCGGCCTGACTTCGGGGAGGACCGCTACGCGGGTTGAGTGGTGACCACCACCAGCACGGGCAGGTGGTCGGATGCCGGGGAGTCGAGCACGGCCGCGCGGGTGGGGCGGAGGGCGTCCGAGCACGTTACGTAGTCGATGCGCTTGACGGGTTCGGGCGCCGGGTAGGTATGGCCGCCCTGCGGCCCGTTGGCGGCGGACCAACCGTCGCGGACGCGGGCCAGCTCCGGGGCGTCGGGCTCGGCGTTGAAGTCGCCGAGCAGCAGCTGCCGGGCGCCCGCGCGGTCCTGGTCCAGGACGTCGATCGTCTCGGCGACCTGGATGCGTCGCACGGCCGGGTCGGGGCGGTAGTCGAGGTGGGTCACGTAGACGTGCACCGGGCCGCCGGGCACCGCCACGACCGCCTCGGCGAACCCCGGCATCGGCCGCGGAACCGGATTCTCCTCCACAGTGGACAGTCGGGTGAGCAGGTGGTTCTCGGTGCGGATCATGGGGAACCGGCTCAGCACGGCGACGCCGTAGCGGCGGCGCTCGATGCGCCCCGGTTCCGGGTCGAGGTCGTAGATGGGCGCGAAGAAGGTGTGCATCCCGGTCCGGCGGGCGAGCTCGGCGACCTGGTCGGCGTACCGGCTGCGCGCCGACCAGTGCACGTCGACCTCCTGTAACCCGACCACGTCCGCGCCGGAGGCGGTGATGGCGGCCGCGGTCCGCGCCAGGTCGAGCTGCCCGTCGACGCCGATCCCGGCGTGGATGTTGAAGGTGAGCGCCGAGAACCGGTGACCGGGGTCGGCGTGCGCGCTGCCGGGCAGCAGTGACGCCAGCACGGCGAGGACAACAGCGGCAACAGCGCGGCGCGAGGTGCTCACGAGTTCCGGAGCATACGGGCACCGGGTGACGCAGCGGTGGCGATCAGCTCCCCGCGCGGAGTCCATCTGGTGTCCGGCCACGTCACCGGAACGGCCTGCCTGCGGAGCTCGGGTGCGGATCCCCGGGTCGTGCACGGACCGGGACTTTTCGCCCTGCCGATCCGGGTGCGCCGCTGCGAGGATGGCGGTCTGCGGCTGGTCCGCACTGGGGAGGTGGGGACGGTGTCTCCCACATCGTTGGAGCTCAATCACCGGGAACGCGCGGCGCTGCGCGCTGTCGCGGCGGGGCGGGTGGAGATCACCTGCAGCAGCGAACCCGATCTCTACATCGACGGGGTGGCGTTCTGCGACCAGCAGACGGCCCACCGGCTCGCCCACGACGGCCTGCTGCGCCCGGTGCGGGACGGCAGGCTGGGTGACGTCGTGCTGGCCGAGTTGACCGGAGAGGGCACCGCTCAGCTCGACTGACGCCTTGCATGGTTTACCCCCTAGGGTATAAAGGGCGCGGCGGTGGCGCTCGCCACCGGCAGCCGACCGAGGGGGTACCCGGTGACCGAACACGTGCCCCACAGCCACCACATGACCAGCGGGCGCGCGCTCACGCGTACCGCGATCAGGGCCACGGCGCACTGCCTCACGGGCTGCGCCATCGGCGAGATCCTGGGCATGGTCATCGGCACGGCACTCGGCCTGTCGAACGCGGTCACGATCGTCCTGGCCGTGGTCCTGGCCTTCGTGTTCGGCTACAGCCTGACGATCCTGCCCGTGCTGCGCGCGGGCGTCGGCCTCGCTGCCGCCCTCGGCATCGCCCTCGCCGCCGACACGGTGTCGATCGCGGTGATGGAGATCGTCGACAACCTCGTCATGGTGCTGGTACCCGGGGCCATGGACGCCGGGCTGACCAGCCAGTTGTTCTGGGGTGCGCTCGCGTTCTCCCTGGCTGTGGCGTTCGTGGTGACCGTGCCGGTCAACCGCGTCCTGATCCGCCGCGGCAAGGGCCACGCGGTGGTGCACAAGTACCACCACTGACAGGACCTCCGTCACCCACCGGCGTGCCTTGTCCGAAGTGGACGATGTCATGTGCTGCGCAGGGAGTTCGCCCGACCCACTCTGTTCGCGCTGGAGTACGTGCCTCATGCAGGCACTGCCGCCGGACGGCATGCCCGCGGTCCGCGACAGCGACCGCGAATCCAGTTCGGTCACGCGGGCGCGGCCGGGTTCGTCAATGCTGGTGACGAACGGAGGACCTGATGGACGGACATGACTGGCTGGCGCAGCGGTTCGAGGAGCACCGCGGACACCTGCGCGCGGTGGCCTACCGCATGCTCGGCTCGACGAGCGAAGCCGAGGACGCGGTGCAGGAGGCGTGGCTGCGGCTGAGCCGCTCGGACACCAGCGACGTAGCGAACCTGGGCGGCTGGCTGACCACCGTCGTCGGCCGGGTGTGCCTGGACATGCTGCGCTCGCGCCGGTCGCGGCGCGAGGAGCTCGTGGGCGCACACCTGCCCGAGTCGACCGCCGACGACGGCGCCGCCCCCGAGGACGAGGCGGTGCTGGCCCAGTCCGTCGGCGTCGCCATGCTCGTCGTGCTCGACACCCTCGACCCGGCCGAACGCATCGCGTTCGTGTTGCACGACATGTTCGCGGTGCCGTTCGACGAGATCGCGCCGGTCGTCAGCCGAACCCCGGCGGCCGCTCGGCAGCTGGCCAGCCGGGCCCGCCGCCGGGTGCAACGCGCGGACGCCGCACCCGATGCCGATCCGGCCCGCCGCCGCGAGGTCGTCGACGCGTTCCTCGCCGCGGCCCGCGGCGGCGACTTCGAGGCGCTGCTGTCGGTGCTCGCGCCCGACGTCGTGCTGCGCGCCGACGATGTGGCGGTGCGGGCGGCGCAAGCGGACCCGTCGCACGCCGCACCACCGCTGTCGAAGCTGTTGCGCGGCGCGTCGGCCGTCGCCAACACCTTCAAGGGCCGCGCGCAGGGCGCCCGCCCCGCGCTCGTCGACGGTGCGATCGGAGCGGCGTGGGCACCGGACGGCAGGCCGCGGTCCGTCTTCGACTTCACCATCGTCGACGGCCGGATCACCGCGATCGAGGTCTTCGCCGACCCGGACGCGCTCGCCCAGCTGGAGGTGGAGATCCTCGACGCCTGACCGCGCGGATCGGCGGGTGCGGTCGTACGGTCGGCCCACGGGGCTTCTCGTGGTGGTGATCGGATGCGCAGGAGCGATGTGGTCGGCGTCGACGGCTCGGAGACCGCGTTGGAGGCTGTGCGGTGGGCCGCGGCGGACGCCGCCGCACACCGCGTTCCACTGCGGCTGGTGTGCGCTGTGCCGTTCGGCGGCACCGCGTCCGCGGAACTGCCACCAGGACGCGGCCTGGAGATCGTCCAGGCCGAACGGCAGCGCTGGCTGCTGCAGGCGGCCAACGCGGCCCGCGACGCGGCCGAGGGCGTCGAGGTCGAGCAGGAGCTGCGCCACGGCAAGCCGGCCCAGGTCCTGCTCGACGAGTCCGAGCGCGCGTGGCGGGTGGTGGTCGGCACCCGCGGGCTCGGCGAGTACACCGGCGTGCGGCTGGCGTTGGGCTCCACCGCGGAGCAGGTGGCGATGCGGGCCAGCTGCCCGGCGGTCGTCGTGCCCGGCGGCACCGAACCCGTCGAGGCCCTGCGGGGCCGCCCGGTCATCGTCGGCGTCGACGGCTCCCCGGTCGGCGAACAGGCCCTGGCGACGGCCTACGCGGAGGCCGCGATCCGGCGGGTCCCGCTGGTCGCGGTGCACGTGTGGAGCGACGTCGTCAGCGACGAGTGGCTGTCGCCGGATGTGCGGGACTGGGAGTCGATCAAGCAGGCCGAGGACCTGGTGCTCGCCGAGCGGCTGGCGGGCTGGCAGGAGAAGTATCCCGACGTGGCGGTGCAGCGCGTGGTCGTGCGGGACCGGCCGGTGCGGTTCCTGGTCGAGCACGGTGCCCTGGGCCAGCTCATTGTGGTGGGCAGCCGCGGTCGCGGCGGCCTCACCGGCATGCTCCTCGGCTCCACCAGCCGAGCCCTGCTGCACAGCGCGCCGTGCCCGGTGATGGTGGTGCGGGCCTGAGGCGCTCCGCTGAGGGGGGCGATGACCGTGGTAGGGCGCATCCCTGAACGCCCGAAGAGGCCCCGCTCCGTCACAGCGAGTCGAACCACTTGCGGGCGGCTTCGACCCCGCCGTCGGCCAGCGCGACCATCAGCGCGCTGCGCGCATGCGTGGCCGTCAGCCCACGCGCGCTGATCGCGCCCACGTCGAGCGCCAGCGCCGCGCCGATCGGGGCTTCGCCCGGTGCGGTCCGGGTGCGACCGGCGATCACCACCGGGATGTCCCAGTCGGTCAGGTCGCTGATCGTGGTGAGCAGGTCCACGGGCACGTTTCCCGCGCCGGTGCCCTCCAGCACCACCCCGCGGGCACCGGCGTCCACCGCGGTGTTCAGCAGCGCGGCGGGCATCCCCGGAAACACCCTGATCAGCGCGACGTCCGACTCGGGCTCGCCGGAAACCCGCGGCGGGCGGGCAGGAGGTGCGGCCGACACGAGCACCTCGTCCCCGGTGACGCGGCCCAGAACCGGTTGCGGCGCCGAGGAGAATGCCGCACGACCGGCGTCCGCAAGGGTCGCCCAGCGGGCGGCGTGCAGTTCGCCGTCACAGCACACCACGGCACCCGCGCCGCGCAGCGCCGGGGCGGCAGCGGCGGTCAACGCCGCGGCGAGGTTGCCGGGGCCGTCGCTGTCCGGGGCGTCGAGAGTGCGGCCAGCTCCGGTGAAGACGACGGCGCCGAGCGCGGCGGCCGGGCCCACCAGAAGATCGGTGAGGAACGCGGTGTCCTCGAGCGTGTCGAGGCCGTGGGTGACCACCACGCCGTCGAAGCCGTCGTCCACCAGCGCCGTACGGACCCGGCGGGCCAACCGCAGCATGGTCGCCGGGGTGGTGTCCCAGCTCGGCTCAGCCAGGACGTCCTCAACGTGCACCGGCAGCGCCGAACCGGACGCGGCCAGCAGGTCGGCGCCGGATGCGACCGCCGAACGCCGCGGCTGGTAGGCGATGGTGTCCCCGGTCGCCAGGAACAACAAGCGGTTCTGCACAGCACCCCCCAACCCGGTCGCCGGCACGACGGCGACCAGCAACGAGACCAGCAGGGATTTCAGGACGGCCACGACGGGTCAACCACCGAGGCCGACGTGCTCCTCCAACCGCGCGATCCGGTCGAGGAGCGGTTGCAGTTCCTGGCGGAGTGCTGCTGCCACCGTTGTCGCCGACTCACCGGCCGCCTGCGCCCGCAGGTGCACGTAGCCGGCCAACGCCGCGACCACGGCACCGCGCGTCGCGCGCAGCTCCGCCCCGGCGCCGCGCAGGGCGTGACCACCGGCGCCGTCGGGTTCGGCGATCAGACCCAGCAGCAGGTGTTCGCAGCCGACGTAGTTGTGCCCGAGCGCCACTGCCTCGATCACGGCGAGTTCCAGGGCGTTCGCCGCCGGACCGCTGAAGTGCGCGGCGGGTGCGTCGGTCGCTTCGGCCTGCCGGGGTGTGTCCAGCCGGGCCGGATCGATCTCCATGGCATGCAGCACGCGCAATGCCAGGTTGGTGCCTTCGGCGAGCATCCCGCGTAGCAGGTGCTCGGTGCCAACCTGCGCGGCACCGTCGTTGCGCGCCTGCTCGATGCCCAGCCGGACTGCCGCCCGGGCGCGATCGGTGAACTGCGACAACCGTTCGGTCGGGTCCGCCTCGTCGAGATCGCCGAGCGCGGCCGCGCGCAGTGCCATCACCCGCTTCGCCGACTGTTCCAGGGCACGCTGGCAGATCGCCGACACCGGCACTCCGGCGGTCCGGACCGCCTCGGCCAACTCGTCAGGCAGGTACACGTTGATCTTCGGCACGCCGCCTCCTCTGCTCTGTAACCCCATATATACCCCCAGTGCGGGGCAGGTGTCCACGACGGGTGTGGTCCAGACGCAGGCGGCGACGCGGTGTCGTGCCCGGAAGGCGCCGGGATTCCGCGACGCGGGTCAGGCGGTGCCCCGGGCCAGCGCGCGACCGGCCTGCCGACCGGAGAACAGGCAGCCGCCGAGGAACGTCCCCTCCAGCGCGCGGTACCCGTGCATCCCACCGCCGCCGAACCCGGCGACCTCACCGGCGGCGTGCAGCCCGGGCACCGGCTGGCCGTCGGCGTCCAGTACCCGGCAGGACAGGTCGGTCTGCAACCCGCCGAGTGTCTTGCGCGTCAGGATGTGCAACCGCACCGCGATCAGTGGGCCCGCGGCGGGATCCAGCAGCCGGTGCGGCGCGGCGGTGCGCACCCGGTCCGGCAGCGACCGGCGCGCGTTGCGGATCGCCATGATCTGCAGGTCCTTGGTGAACGGGTTGGCAAGCTGCCGGTCGCGGGCGACGATCTGCCGCTCCACCTCGGCGAGGTCGACCAGCGGCTCCCCGGTCAGTTCGTTCATGCCCGCGACGAGTTCCGGCAGGGTTCGCGCGACCACGAAGTCGGCGCCGTTGCGCACGAACGCCGCCACCGGTCCCGGCGCCCCCGGGCGCACCCGGCTGAGCGTGAGCCGGACGTTTTTGCCGGTCAGGTCCGGGTTCTGCTCGGAGCCGGAGAGCGCGAACTCCTTCTCGACGATCTTTCGGTTGAGTACGAACCAGGAGTGGTCGTAGCCGGTGGCGGTGATGGTCCGCAGCGCGTTGAGCGTGTCGAAACCGGGGAAGTTCGGCGCCGGCAGCCGTCTGCCGCGCGCGTCGAGCCACAGCGACGACGGACCAGGCAGGATGCGGATGCCGTGCCGCGGCCAGATCGGGTCCCAGTTCTCGACACCCTCGGTGTAGTGCCACATTCGGTCGCGGTTGACCACCCGGCCACCGGCCTTCTCGGTGATCCCGAGCATCCGCCCGTCGACGTGCTCGGGCACCCCGGACAGCATCCGCCGCGGCGGGTCGCCGAGGCGGGCGGGCCAGTTGGCGCGGACCAGCTCGTGGTTGGCGCCGAGCCCGCCGGAGGTGACCAGCACGGCCTGGGCGCGCAGGTCGAAATCGCCGACCGCGGTGCGCGAACTGGGCGTGCCGCGGGCCGCGCTGCTGGGTTCCAGGATCGCGCCGCGCACCCCGTCGACGACACCACCGGTCGAGGTCAGCTCGTCCACGCGGTGGCGGAACCGCAGCTCGACCCGCCCGCGGGCGACCGCCTCCCGCACCCGCCGCACGAACGGCGCGAGCAGCCCTGGTCCGGTGCCCCAGGTGATGTGGAAGCGCGGCACCGAGTTGCCCGGGCCGTCGGCGAGGAAACCACCGCGCTCCGCCCAGCCCACCAGCGGAAACCAGCGCACCCCGAGCGAGTGCAACCAGGCGCGCTTCTCGCCGCACGCGAAGTCCACGTAGGACCGCGCCCACCGGTGGCCCCAGTGGTCGGCGCCGCGCGGATCGTTGACATCGCGGTCGAAACCAGCGCTGCCCAGCCAGTCCTGCCATGCCAGCTCGGGGGAGTCCTCGATGCGCATCCGGCGCTGCTCGGGGGAGTCGACGAGGAACAACCCGCCGAACGACCAGAACGCCTGGCCGCCCAGGCCGGTCTCCGGCTCCTGGTCCAGCAGCAGCACCCGACGACCGGCGTCGGCCAGCTCCGCCGTCGCCACCAGACCCGCCAGCCCGGCACCCACCACGATCACATCAGCGTCCATCGCCCGCTCCACCACGTCCCGGTCCGTCCTGCACCGACCCTGCCAAGAGTGACAAGCTCGGGCAACGGGCAGCACCGTGGATGCCAACCGGGTTCATCACCGGACGACACGTGGAGGTGGTCGCCGTGGGAGCCGCGCAGCGGCAGCAGGTGGTCGAGGTTGCGCTGCTCCCCCTGGTCATGATCAGGCGGCCAGCTGACCGGCGAAGTCGAACTCGCCGTCTGCGGCTCCCGCGAGGAAGGCCGACCACTCGCCCTGGTTGAAGCGCAGTACAACCTCGGTGGCTAACGAGGTGACGAGCGTGTCCGTGCCGATTCTGGTGATGGTGGCGACCCCGTTGGTGGTGTCGGTGCGACCGTTGCGGGCATCGCTCAGGAATGCCGCCCACGCCGGGTGGGGAAAGGTGATTGTGCCTGCGTTGAGCACCCGCGGCGGCAGGTGGGTACTGACGCCGTGTTGGGGGCATAGGGTGGTGGGGTGACGCCTGAGGAGTTGAAGGCCGCCTGCCTGGGGTTCGCCGGGGCGCGGGAGGAGTTCCCGTTCGACGACAGCAACAGCGTGTTCAAGGTCAGCGGGAAGATCTTCGCGATCAGCCGGTTGGGCGCCACGCCGCTGCGGGTCAGCCTGAAGTGCGAGCCCGAGCTGGCCGTCCAGCTGCGCGGCGCGTACCCCGCCATCACTCCCGGCTACCACCTCAACAAGCGGCACTGGAACACCGTCGTCCTGGACGGCTCGGTGCCCGAGCAGCTGGTCCGGGACATGATCGAGGACTCCTACGACCTGGTGGTCGCCGGGCTGCCCAAGCGCGAGCAGGAGAAGCTGCGCTGGAGCACGCTCGCCCGCGAGGAGTGACCCCACCGCGCCGAGCGCGCACCCGTTTCCGTGCGCAAATCGTGAAAAACGGGGTCATGGTGCGGACCTTGGCGGTAATACTGATCGCGTGAGCAAGCTTTCAGCGGAGCAGATCGCCCAGCACGCCTACGACGCAGGCTTCCGGGGCGAGGCCCTGACCACCGCGGTGGCCGTGGCTCTTGCGGAGTCCGGAGGGAACACCCGTGCTCACAACCACGAGGGCCTGGACAACTCCTACGGCCTCTGGCAGATCAACATGCTCGGCGACCTGGGCCCGGCCCGGCGCCGGCAGTACGGCCTTGACTCGAACAAGGACCTGTTCGATCCAGACGAGAACGCCAAGGCCGCCTACCAGATCTGGAAGGACGACGGCGACCGGTCGTTCCGGCACTGGTCGACGTACGAGAACGGGGCCTACAAGAAGCACCTCGACGACGCGCGCAAGGCCGTCAGGCACGTCGGCAAGGGCAAGGGCAACGGCAAGGGCTCCGGGGGCGGCCAGCGCCCCGGCAAGCCCGGCGGCGACGGTTTCACCGTCCAGACCGAGTACCTGCGCACCTACGCCAAGCAGGCCGACGGCGTCGCCGACGGCCTGGAGGCGGTCGGCAAGAAGACCGTCCATGCCGTGCGCGGCATCGCCGAGGACACCTTCGGCCGGGTCGGCAAGGAGACCGGGTTCACCGACGCGCTCGGTGACTTCAGCGACAGCCTGAAGAAGCAGGTCACCGCCACCGGGACGAACGCGCGCAACCTGGGCAAGGCCGCCAGCGAGGCGGCGAGGACCTACGAAGAGGCCGACCAGGCGGCGGTTCGCGAACTCAAGGCCGCTCTGGGCTGACGGACGAGGGAGTCCACAGTGGATGTCTCAGGAATCGCCACGCGGTTCGCCGGCGAGCTGATCGCGCACCGGACCAAGCTCGAGGGCAAGGCCGGTGAGGCGCAGAACGCGCAGACCGCGCTGGAGTCGGCCGCCAAGGCGATCGAGGAGCAGCGCGACGCGCACCGCAAGGCTGCCCAAACCCTGCTGAGCAGGTGGGAGAGCAACGCCACCGCCGGTTTCCAGAAGCGCACCGACAGGTTCGACAGGGATCTCGAACTCACCGCGCAGGCCAGCACCAAGGGCGCCAAGATCGTCGCCGAGGTCTACCAGGCGTTGGAGGGCCGGCACAACACCGTCGGCAACATCGTCGAGGAGTTCATCACCACGGCGACGAAGCTGCTGCAGTCCGGGCTGGCCGCGGCCGGGATCACCGCTCCGGCCGGGCTGATGCGCGCGGTTGCCCAGGTCGCCGACCTCGCCGGCAGCTACATCAAGCAGTCCGGTGGCGAGCTCAAGGACGCCCGTGACGAGATGGTCGAGGCCGCGCGCAAGCTCCGCGCGCTGCAGCGGGACGTCGACTCCGACGGGGTCGCCGACCCCAGATCCGAGGCCAAGCAGCCCGGCAAGGACACCGGCAAGGGCGAGGGCGGCCAGAAGGGCAAGGACGAGCGCAAGGGCTCGGCCAAGGCCGAGAAGATCCTGGAGAACGCGCGCAAGCACCTCGGCTACCACGAGGGCGCCAACAACCGGAACAAGTGGGGGCCGACCGGACAGCCGTGGTGCTCCTACTTCGCCACCTCGATGTGGCAGGACGCCGGGGTGGACATCCCCAAGTACGGCTTCAGCGGCGACGTCTACAAGTGGGGCGAGAAGCACGGCACCGCCTACGACGCCGATGCGCTGGCCAAGCAGGCCCGCCCCGGTGATGCACTGCTGTTCGGCAGCGGACCGGACAGCCCCGCCACCAGCAAGCACATCGGCATCATCGAGAAGGTCGAGGGCAACAAGATCACCACGATCGAGGGCAACTCTGGCGACCAGGTCGCGCGCCGCACCTACACGCTGCCCAAGGACGCCGACAAGTTCTACGGAGGGGTGCACCCGAAGTGACGATCATCGGACGCGCGCAGCGCGACGGCGTGACGATCGCGGTGGCTCCCGGCGGCGCCCTGCGGTCGGTGGAACTGGAACCGGAGGCGCTCCAGCTCGGCGCCGAGCGGCTGGCCGCCACCATCAAGGACGTGGTGCGCCAGGCGGCCCGCGTCGCCAACCAGGCGGCCCGGCAGGCCATGGCCGAGGAGGTCGGCGAGCTCAGCGACGCGGAACTGGCCGTGCTGGGCCTGGACCCGCTGAGCGACGAAGACGACGCGACGGAAGCGGGGAGGGCGTGATGGACGCCGACGAACGGACCATCGACGACCTGATCGCCATCGCCGAGGGGATTCCGGAACGGCCGATGGACCTCGCCGCCAGCATGGACCGGATTCGTGGCACCGCGGAGGGCGAGGGCATCTCGCTGGAGGTGGACCTGCAGGGCATGCTGGTCGAGCTGGAGCTGACCGACCAGGCGCTCGCGCTCGGTCCCGAAGGGCTCGCCGCGGAACTGACCCGGCTCAGCGAGGAGGCGTCCTTCGACGCGCTGCAGCAGGGCCTGGTCGCCATCGAGGTCGGTTGCGGTGCGAAGGTCGCGACCGAGGTCGGCGAGTACCTCAACAGCCTCTTCGAAGAGCAGGAGGCGGAGGCGCCGGATGAATTCCAGGGCGAGGAACCCGCCCCGGAGTCCTGGACCAGGAAGGAATCCTGGTAGTACCGGGCATGCCCGGCGTGCGGAAGCGGACACCGGGCATGCCCGGCGTCATCCTGCGTGGCAGTGGCCGCCCGCGGTGGGCGGGACGTCCAGCTGCGGTCGGACTGGTGTGTGAACACGCCCGCCAACTCGGCCCCCTCCTGGCCTGAATGGGTGCGATACACCCCCTTTCGGGGGTAATCGGGAGGGGCTGGACGTGCCTAGTCTTTCCGCCTACTGCTCCGCACCACTGTTTTCGGGAGGCGACGTGACGTCGGTGCAGCTGTCCTACTCCTCGGGTGTGTCGGATGTGCCGCTGTTGGGCGAGACGATCGGGGCCAACCTCGATCGCACGGCGGCACGGTTCCCGGATCGCGACGCGCTGGTGGAACACGCCACCGGCCGCAGGTGGACCTACCGGGGACTCGTGGCGGACGTCGATGCGCTGGCGCTGGGTCTGCTCGACGCCGGGATCACCAAGGGTGACCGGGTGGGGATCTGGGCGCCCAACCGCGCAGAGTGGGTGCTGCTGCAGTACGCCACGGCGAAGATCGGCGCGATCCTGGTCAATGTCAACCCGGCGTACCGGGTGCACGAGCTGGAGTTCGTGCTCAACCAGGCGGGGGTGCGCCTGCTGGTCGCCGCGCAGCGGTTCAAGTCCTCGGACTACGTGGCGATGGTCGAGCAGGTCCGGCCGAAGTGCCCGCGGCTGGAACGCGTCGTCCACCTCGACAGTCCCGAGTGGACGGAGCTGGCCGCCGGCGGCGGGAACCCCGCCCGATTGACGGACATCCGGCTGTCCGCGGACGACCCGATCAACATCCAGTACACCTCGGGCACCACCGGCTTCCCCAAGGGCGCCACCCTGTCGCACCACAACATCCTCAACAACGGGTTCTTCGTCGGTGAGCTGTGCGGCTACACCGAGCAGGACCGGGTGTGTATCCCGGTGCCGTTCTACCACTGCTTCGGGATGGTGATGGGTAACCTCGCCTGCACCAGCCACGGCGCGGCGATGGTGATCCCGAGCGAGGGCTTCGACCCGGTGACGGCCCTGGCGGCGGTGGCCGCCGAGCGCTGCACGTCGCTGTACGGGGTGCCGACGATGTTCATCGCCGAGCTGGACCTGCCGAACTTCGAGGACTACGACCTCAGCTCGCTGCGGACCGGGATCATGGCCGGGTCGCCGTGCCCGGTGGAGGTGATGAAGCAGGTCATCGAGCGGATGGGGATGGCGGGGGTGGCCATCTGTTACGGCATGACCGAGACCTCGCCGGTGTCCACCCAGACCCGCGCGGACGACTCGCTGGAGCGCCGGGTGTCCACGGTGGGCCGGGTCGGCCCGCACCTGGAAGTCAAGATCATCGACCCGGACACGGGACTGACGGTGCCGCGCGGCACGGCGGGCGAGCTGTGCACCCGCGGGTACTCGGTGATGCTGGGCTACTGGGAGCAGCCGGAGATGACGGCCGAGGTGATCGACGCGGCCCGCTGGATGCACACCGGCGACCTGGCGGTGATGGACGCCGACGGGTACGTGAGCATCACCGGCCGGATCAAGGACATGGTGATCCGCGGCGGGGAGAACATCTACCCGCGCGAGATCGAGGAGTTCCTCTACACCCACCCGGACGTCCTGGACGCCCAGGTGATCGGGGTTCCGGACGCCAGGTACGGCGAGGAGCTGATGGCGTGGGTGCGCCTGCGCGAGGGCGCCGAGCCGCTGACGGCGGAGTCGCTGCGCGAGTTCTGCACGGGCAAGCTGGCGCACTACAAGATCCCCCGCTACGTCCACGTGGTCGACGAGTTCCCGATGACGGTCACGGGCAAGGTCCGCAAGGTCGAGATGCGCGAAGCCGCCAAGAAGCTCCTCGGCCTCGACTGACCCGGACCGGCCCCGGCACCACGCGATCGACGTGACGCCGGTGGCGATGGCGGCCAGTATCTCCTCGTCGACGGCGTGCCGTGATCTGGCTCGCGGATCCCGCCGTGGGGCACCGCGTCGGAGGGCCGGCGGGTTAGGCTCACGCGGATCGGCGTGGCCGGGAACCGTGCACGTCCGTCCGGGGGTTTCTCGCGACGGTGGCCCGGCTGCCGGGTGCAGCAGTCCGCGTCCCTGCCGGGGTGCGGGAGGTGGAGGAGGTCGGGTGGCACGAGTCGCGATCACTGGCCATCGGGGCCTTCCGGAACGGACCGCGACCCTGGTGGAGGAGGCGCTGCGCGCGTCGGTCCGCGCCGTCGGCGCCGATCTCGTCGGTGTGACGTGCCTGGCGGACGGCGCGGACACCCTGTTCGCCCGGGCGGTCCTGGACGCCGGTGGGCGCCTGGAGGTGGTCGTGCCCGCGGCGCGCTACCGGGACGCGCTGCCCGACGACCACCGCCCGGTCTTCGACGCGCTGCTGGCGGCGGCCGTGCGGGTGGTCCGGCTGGACCACGTGCAGCCGACACCGCAGTCCTATTTGGACGCGGGCCTGCGGATGCTGGAGCTGTCCGACGAACTGCTGGCCGTCTGGGACGGCGAACCCGCGCGCGGCCGCGGCGGCACGGCGGACATCGTCGAAGCGGCCCGTGCCAGGGGCCTCCCGGTCACGGTCCTGTGGCCCCCGGGGGCACACCGCGTCCCGCCCGCGGACGGATGACCGCCGCGCGCTCACCGGGACGTCTCGGCCCCCGGCTCCTACGCTGGGGACATGGACCGCAGCCGACCGGCGGGCACGATCCGGGTGTTCCTCGTCGACGACCACGAGCTGGTCCGCGTCGGCCTGGCCGACCTGCTCGACGCCGAGGACGACCTGGAAGTGGTCGGGCAGGCGGGGTCGGTGGCCGAGGCGCTGGCCCGCATCCCCGCGGTGCGGCCGGACGTGGCCGCGCTCGACGTGCGGTTGCCCGACGGCAACGGCGTGGAGCTGTGCCGGGAGCTGCGGTCGCGCATCCCCGACCTGCGCTGCCTGATGCTGACGTCCTTCACCGACGCCCAGGCGAAGTTGGACGCGGTGCTGGCCGGGGCGGCCGGCTACCTGGTGAAGGACGTCAGGGGCATGGAACTGTCGCAGGCGGTGCGCCTGGTCGGCAGCGGGCGGACGCTGTTCGGCGAGAAGGACCCGGCCGCGCTGGTCGAGCGGTTGCGTGCCGACCTGGACTCCTCGGCGGACCTGCCAAATCTGACCAGGCAGGAACGCGTCCTGCTCGACCTCGTCGGCGAGGGGCTGACCAACCGGGAGATCGCCGAACGCATGTTCCTGGCGGAGAAAACGGTCAAGAACTACGTGTCCCGCCTGCTGGCCAAGCTGGGCGTGCAGCGCCGCACCCAGGCCGCGGTCATCGCCACCCGGGCCCGCCGCCAGCGCTGATCACCAGCTCCGCTCGGCCGCGGCGTCGCAGATGACCACATCCGCCAGGCTGCGCCGCGGGGAGGCCGGGACCGGAGAGCCGTAGCCGATGCGCAGCACGGCCTGGGGCCACAGGCCGCCGCCGATGAGGCTGCGCAGCTCCTTGCGGGCTTGCGGGACCTCCACCAGCTGCGACAGAAACGACGCCGCCAGCCCCGCATCGGTGGCGGTCAACAGCACCCGCTGCATCGCCAGCCCCGCCTGCAACTGGGCGAACGTCGAGTCCCGGAAGGAGCCGAGCACGCAGATCAGCGGCTCGGGTTCGAAGTCCTTGCCCACCACCCGCGTCGGCGCGGTGCCGCCGCTGTAGTCCCGCAGCACCCACTCGTCCTGCGGCTCGGGCAGCGGGCCGCTGGTGTGCGCGGGTACGCCCTCGCGGCTGTCGGCGTCGCGACCGGTCCACTGCCGCCACTCGGCGACGAACGCGGGGTCGGCGCGCTGGGCCTCGTGGGCGGAGCGCACCAGGGCCTGCAGCGGGGCCAGCTGGGGGCGTTCGAGGACGGCCAGCCATCCGCGCTCGGCCTCGGCCGCCTGCCGCAGTCGGCTGCGCAGCACCGGGGAGACCGGGGTGGGCAGGAAGGGGCGGCGGTTGGTGCGGCGTCGGTGGATTGCGGCGGCCAGTACCCGGTCCACCGGGGTGGCCGGGTGCGGACCCGCCGGGCGCACGGTCGCCAGCAGGCCGCGCCTGTTGTGGTCGGGCAGCAGACGCACGTCCGGGCGCACCCCGGCCACCCGGACCATCAAGCGGAGGTTCAGCAGGGCTGCCCCGCAGGCGAGCATGAGCTCGCGGTCGTCCGGGTCGGCCGCGGGCAGCGCCCGGGAGAAGTCGGCGTGCAGCTCGATCGCGTCGGGGGTGCAGCGGAACCGCCACGGCTGGCTGTTGTACAGCGAGGGGGCCGCGGTGGCGGCCAGCAGGGCGTCGCGCACCTGGTCGGCCGTCAGCGAGGCCACGGGCGTCAGCTGGAGCTCCATCGCGATCCCTTCGGCTCGTTCCGGGTTCTTGTCAGCCTCGTGCCCGCGGTGGCGCGGCCGGTAGAGCCGATCGTCACCTGGCGGGGCGGTGCGGACGGCCCGGTCGTGTCACAGTGGACCTGTGAGCAGGGCGGACTTGCCGAGTCCGCGGGGGGCGTGGACCGGTCCCGTGGGGACGTCGTCCCTGGTGCGGCTCGGGGAACTCCTGGCGCAGGTCCAGGAGCGTATCGAGGAGATCGTCGGGATCCGCGAGCGGCTCGACGGGCTGCTGGAGGCCGTGCTGACCATCTCCTCCGAACTGGAGTTGGACACGCTGCTGCGCCAGATCGTGCGCTCGTCGATGCGGCTGGTCGACGCCCGCTACGCGGCGATAGGTGTGCTCGCCGAGGATGGTTCGCTGAGCCAGTTCATCTACGAGGGCATCGATGAGGAGACCCGGCGCCGGATCGGGCCGCTGCCCACCGGTGGCGGCGTGCTGGGCGTGGTCATCGAGGAGAGCGCGCCGCTGCGGCTGGACGACGTGAGCAGGCACCCCGCCTCGGTGGGCTTCCCGCCGAACCACCCGCCGATGCGCAGCTTCCTCGGGGTGCCCATCCGCGCGCGCCAGGAGACGTACGGGCGGTTGTACCTGGCCGACAAGCGCGACGGCGCGTTCACCGCGGACGACGAGTCCGTGGTGCAGGCGCTGGCCGCCGCGGCCGGCATCGCGGTGGACAACGCGCGGCTGTTCGACGAGGTGCGGCGGCGGGAGCGGTGGCTGGACGCCACCAGCGAGATCACCACGCAACTGCTGGCGGGCACCGACACGCTGGACGCGCTGCACCTGATCGCCGAACGGGCCCTGGAGCTGACCGCGGCGGACTACACGCTGCTGGTGGTGCCGGACGATGAGGAGAACCCGGCGGCGGCCGAGGAGCTGACCGTCGCGGTGTGCGCCGGGGACGGCATCGGCGACCTGGTGGGGCGCCGCCTCCCGGTCGCCGGGTCGACGTCCGGCCAGGTGCTCCGGGAGCGGCTGCCGCGCAACGTGACGCGGCTGGCGTTCGACTTCACCGGCGGTCTGAGCATCGGGTTCGGTCCGGCGCTGGCGGTGCCGATGCGGGCCGGGGACGGGTTGTCCGGGGTGCTGCTGGCCGTGCGGGCGTCGGGTGCCCAGCGGTTCGACGACCACGCGCTGCAGGTGGTGTCGTCGTTCGCGGACCAGGCGACGCTGGCGCTGCAGCGAGCCGAGGCGCAACTGGCGCGGCGCGAGCTTGACGTGCTGGCCGACCGCGACCGCATCGCCCGGGACCTGCACGACAACGTGATCCAGCGGCTGTTCGCCGTCGGGATGGCCATGCAGGGCACCCACCGGCAGGTGAAGTCGCCGGCGGTGGCCGACCGGTTGGCCGAGCACATCGACCAGCTGCACGAGGTGATCCAGGACGTCCGGGCGGCGATCTTCGACCTGCACGCCGGCCTGGCCGGGGCACGGCGGTTCCGGGACCGGGTGCAGCAGGTCGTCACCGACATGGTCGGGGACTCGCCGTTGCACCTGGCCGTGCGGATGTCCGGTCCGCTGGACGTGCTGCCGCCGCAGCTGGCCGAGCAGGCCGAGGCGGTCGTCCGGGAGGCGGTGAGCAACGTCGTGCGGCACGCCCGGGCGTCGGAGTTGTCGGTCGCGGTGAGCGCGGGGGAGGAGCTGGTGGTCGAGGTGACCGACGACGGCGTGGGCATCACCGAGCAGGTGGCCCGCAGCGGCCTGCGCAACCTCGCCGAGCGGGCGGCCGAGTGCGGCGGTGAGTGCGCGGTCGAGCGGCGCGCGACGGGTGGCACCCGGCTGCGCTGGACCGCACCGGCTCGCTGATCGCAGGCACGTCCGCACACCACACTCCGCAGAGCGACATGGATGCAGGCCCTGCGTCGCGGGATCTCGTCCCGCGACGCAGGGCCTGCCGCTGGTGGCCGTTCAGTTCGAACGGATCACATGAAGCCGCGGTTGGTGCCCAGCAGGACCTGCCACTCGTTGCTCTCCGACGCCTGGTACTCGACCGGCGCGGGCTCCACGCCCATGGCGGCCGCCGGCTCGAAGGCGTCGTCGGCCTTCAGGTCCGCCAGGAGGCTGTCGAGGGCCTTCCGGTCGAGCACGTGCGGCATCACGAACAGGTGACACATCGTGGTGTTCTCGCCGGTCTGCACGCTGGCCAGCGAGTACTTGCGCACGATCTTGTCGTTGGGGCGCGGGAACTGCACGCTCAGCGTGCCGTCCGTGTGCTCCACCTTCGACTCGCCAACCAGCTTCCGGAGCGCCTCGGCGGTCTCCTTGGCCAGCTGCACCGCCTGGACGATGCCCTCGACCTGCTCCTGTTCGGAGAACCTCGCCAGCTGGTTCCACAGCACGATCGAGGAGAACCCGTTGCGGGAACCGGCGAAGGTGGTGTCCGGCGAGGCGACGTAGGCGGCCATCGGCGGCGGCTGCAGCTGGAACTTGCGGCGGGTCATGTAGATCCCGCACGGCCACGGCGAACCCGGGTACTTGTGTCCACTGGTGACGATCGAGCTGACCTGTTCGACACGGAAGTCGAAGTCCGGGATGGTGAAGTCGACCTCGTCGGGCTTCAGCAGCCCGTCCGCCAGCGCCTTCTTGAGGAACGGCAGGTAGGACGCGCCCAGCGCGCCGTCGACGTGGATCCAGAACGCACGCCGCTTGTCCTTGATCGGCGTGCCGCCCTTGGTGTTCACGCTGAACTCGCGCTCGTTCATCGAGTAGCGGTCGAACACCTCGCGCTGCAGGCGCTGGGCGATCTCCCCGACGTTGTCGTAGGCGCCGCGGAAGGTGGTGCCCAGGTTACAGATCAGCAGGATCGGGTGGCCACGGCGGGCGAAGAAGTCGACCGTGGTGACGAGCCGGTCGATGTCGATGGAGCCGTCCCGGTTGGACGGGATCTCGGCGGGCCAGCCACCGGTGTAGCCGCAGGTCTCGTACTCGCCGAACTCGCTGTAGTACTTGGCGCCCACCTCACCGAAGGTGGGGATGGCCAGGGTGTGTGCCGCCTTGGCCACCGAGTAGTGCGTGTCCGCGGAGAAGAACGCCACCGGCTGCAGCGCGTTGGCCCGCTTGGCCGGGGTGTCCAGATAGGGCGCCCAAACCTCGGCCTGCGACATCAGCAACCCCGGGTCGGGGCCCGGGTTGGCCAGCAGGATCTTGCCGGACAGGTAGTCGCGGGCGTTGAGCAGCGCGTAGACGTTGCCCTCCGAGCAGCCCATCGACAACACGTAGCCCCACGCGCTCGTCCAGCCCTGCTCGCTGTTCTCGCTGGTGTAGGGCTTGATTCCCCACAACTGCGCGTACCGCTTGAGCACCGCCTTCTCCAGCGGCTTGGTGTGGGTGGCCAGGTTGGAGTTGACGTACGGGTCGCCGATGTTGTTGGTGTGCACCCCGAGGAACGGCGCGAGGTCCTCGCGGACCTCGGCCAGGTTCTGGTTGACCTGGTAGCCGAGGAAGTTCTGCTGGTAGTGGTCCAGGTATGCCTTGAGCTCCTTCAGGGCGGCCTTGCGGTCCTCGTCGCTGAGCCCCTTGCGGGGCAGTTCGAAGAACTCGTCGTCCAACTTCGGTGCTTTTTCCACGGTTCCTCCTTCTGGCGCGGCGCTCAGAGCTTGGACAGTTCGTCGAGGAAGAGGGCCTCGGCCAGGGTCATCCGCTCCAGCTCGCCGAGATCGACGCTTTCGTTTGGGGCGTGGATTCTGGCTGCGGGTTCCTCGCAGCCCCACAGCAGGACCGGGGCGTTCTCGTTGCGCGCCTGCAGCTTGTGCACCAGCGGGATCGACCCGCCCTGGCCGAGGCTGGTCACGGCGCGGCCGTAGGCGGTTTTCAGTGCCCACTCGGCCATGGCGTAGATCTTCGATCCGGTCTTGACCTCGAACCCCGAGCCGCCACCCCGGTCCACCACGTCGACCGACAGGAACCAGGGCCGGTTCCGGTTGATGTGCTCGCGCAACGCGGCCACCGCGGCGGCGGGCTCCTGCCCGGGCACCAAGCGGATGCTGACCCGGGCCGTGGCCTGCGGGCACAGCGCGTTGACCGAGTCCTTCGTCGTCGGCAGGTCGCTGTCGAGTCCGACCACGTTGAGGGACGGCTTGGTGTAGAGCCGTTGCGCCACGGATTTGGTTCCGATCAGCGGCACACCCGGCAGCACCCCGGCGTTGTGGCAGAAGGTTGTCGCGTCGGGGTAGTCGGCGCCCGTCCACTTCGTGGCCAGCAGGCCCGGAATCGCCACGTCCCCGGCGTCGTCGTGTAGGGTCGCCAGGATCCGGCAGAGCGCCATGAACGCGTCCGGGGCGGGGCCGCCGTACATCCCCGAGTGCACCGGCCCTTCGAGCGTCCGCACGGTGATGTCGGCCTGGGCGATGCCGCGCAGGCTCGTGGTCAGCGCGGGAGACCCGACCGCCACGCCACCGGTGTCGGCGATCACGTAGGCGTCGGCCACGAATCTGTCCTGGTTCTCGGGCCTGTCGAGGTACTCCTCCAGCGACCCGGTCCCGCTCTCCTCCTCGCCTTCGATGAGGAACTCCACATTGACCGGCGGCTTCGTGCCGAAGGCGCGCAGCATGCCGACGTGCATCATGATCCCGGACTTGTCATCGGCGGCGCCGCGCCCGTACAGGCGGCCGTTTTTCTCCTTGGGGTCGAACGCTTCGTCCTCGCTCCAGCTGCCCGGCGGCTGCACGTCGTAGTGGGCGTAGAGCAGGACCGTGGGCTTGATGGGATCGACTGTGATTGATCCGTGCACCAGGGGAGCGCTGTTCCCGAGCGAGATGGTCTGGGCGTTGTGCACACCCGCTTCGGAGAGCAGGGAGACGACCTTGTCCGCGGCCTTCTTCTTCTCCGCGCCAAGGTGGGACCTGATCCTGACGAGCGAGATGAGGTCCTTTTTCAGATCGCCCTGGAGCTGCGCGACTTTCTGCTTGAGATCTTCGACGTTCGAGGTACTGCTCTCGACGTCCATCAAACTCCTTCCGTGGCCACGTGGGACCACCGCACCGGTTCAGGGTGTTGGTAGCACGACTGCATGATCCTGTATCCCACAACGGAAGCGCTGAGGCGAGCCAGGGACGGCATCTTCACCCGCAAGTGATCATCGGGGAACCGAAAAGCGTAAGAGACGTGTACGCAAAGATACTTCGGATCAGCAGTCGAGGCGGATAAACAGAACATAGTGGACTGATCAGGGCTGCTGCGGTGGTGGCGCTGCCACAGCCCCGCGGGGCCGGTGCGGGAGAGAAAACCGTCACCGTCGGCGGTTGTGCGGGTCGCCCACGATCTCGGTGCAGAACAGGCCGTCGCCGGGGCCGGGTTCGCCGGTCAGCAAGTTCGCGGCACGCTGGTCGACCTCGGCGCACCGGACCGGGCGGTCGTCGACCAGCAGCGGCGCGCGCTGCGCGGTGGCGCCGGTGTAGGCGAGCACGTGCCGCGGTTCGCTGCCGTCCTCGAGCCGGATCCGCTCGGGGCCGTGCAGGCATACCAGCCGGTACCGGATGCCGCGGCCCTCGCACTCGTCGAACACCCGGCGCTGGTCCGCGGTCGCCAGCCAGACCGCGTGCCGCTCGACCACTCCCGGGGCAGCGACCAGCACGGCGGGCCGCTGAGCGTCCCTGATGCGCAGGCCGGCCGCCCACACCGCGGCCAGCCCGGTGCAGTCCGCTCGCAGCACCACGGCGGGGCCGCGCAGGCCGAGGTGATCCCGTAACCAGGTGATCTTGGCGGGGCAGGCGTTGGACCCGTAGGCCAGCACGGGGTGCCGGCCCCGGACCGGGGGTGCGCCGTGCTCGGCCAGCCACTGGTCCAGGCATGGCTCGGCGCTGCGACCGTCGCCCACCCGCCAGCCGGAGGGCGCGGTGGCGTCCGGTCGCAGCCGGTGCCCGCAGCCGTTGAGGTGCACGAAGGAGAAGTCCGGGCGGGCACCGGGGTAGGGGTGCTCGCGGTAGTCGGCGTCGGTGAACTGCGTGCCCGGCTCGGGGTGGTTCATGGTGCCTTTCAGGATGCCCCGGCACCGGCCGGGGCGCACCGTCAGCTGGTCGGACTCGTTTCGAGATTGCACTATCAGAAATTCACTTATGGAGGTCTTGCCCCCGCAGAAGAGCCTTGTGAGTCGCTTTGGGTAACTATGATGAAGTCACTTGTTTGTTGACGGACGATCCGCGGTGCGGCTACCGTGCCGTGTGGTGCTGTTGGTGACCGCTCGTCCGCCGGCGGTGCCGGGGGACTGATGCAAGGGCGAGGACGGTGGTGCGGATGACCGTGAAGTCGGGGCGGCCGGTCGGGCGCGGCGGGTCGGCGCCGGACCAATCGGGGTCCGAAGCGGGCTCCTCGCTCACCGGCGTGCTGGCGGCCACTGTCCTGGACGAGATCTACCGCAGGCTTGACGAGACCTACGCGTCCCTGGGGATCACGCGGTGGAACCAGCCACCGGCGGTGGCGTTGTGGCACGCGCGGTGCCTCGACCGGCAACCGCCCGAACCGCGGCGGTGACCCGGCTCGCCGGGCTGCCGGTTCCGCGTGGTGGAGCCGTCAGGGCAGCAGGCCGCAGCGGCGGGCCGCCACGACCGCCTCGTGCCGCGTGTGGACGTCGAGCTTGCGCATCGCGCTGCGCAGGTACGCCTTCACCGTCTCTGGGCGCAGCGACAGGCGCTGCGCGGTTTCGGCGTTGCTGCACCCCAGGGCCACCTGGGCGAGCACGTCCAGTTCGCGGCGGGCCAGCTGCGGCCCACGCCGCGTCGCCGTGCTCGTGAGGGTGGCCAGCCGCTGGCACGCGTCGTGCAGCCGCTCGCGTAACGCCGGGTCCTTGAGATCCTGGGCGATGGCGCGGAACTCGGCGTGCAGCTCCCGCACCTCCTCGATGGCCGCCCGGTCCGTCGGGCGCGGGCCGTCGACCTCCGCCGCACGAAGCAGCTGCAGCCGCCGGTCGACCTCGTCGCGGACGGCGAGCTCACCGGCCAGCTCCCGGGTGACGTCGGCGACGACATCGATCACCCTGTCGCCGAGCGGGGCGAGACCGCGCGCGGCGCCGTAGAGCACACCTCGGACCGCGCCGCGCACCGTCACCGGTGCCGCCACCACCGAGCTGAGCCCCTCGGCGAGCACCACCGCGTCGTAGTCGTGGCTGATCGTCGCCGCCGACGCGTAGTCGCGCACGCCCACCGGGCGGCGCCGGGTCATGACCTGGCCACCGAGTCCTGTCGAGGCCAGGACGCGCAGTCCCTTCAACCCGGTCGTGCGCACCCCCTGGAACTCGGAGAGCAGCAACGAGTCCGCGTCCGCCTGGCCGCCGAACGACACCGGGACCCCGGTCCGCTGCCGCACCAGCCGAACGGCGTGGCGGAACGCATCCCGGTCGTCTGGGCGCAACAACGCGTCGCCAGTGGCTCGCACGACCCCTCCTACCCCTTCCGGGGGTATTGGCGGACTGTGTGGCGCGGAGCATAACCCCGGGCGCAGCCGTGGCAAAGAAGCGCACACGGGCCCCAGGGTCAGGCGAATCTGGAGGACAGCGGACCTCGGTGTCCCACCTGGCTGATCGCGCTCGTTCGGCGGTAGGTCTGGCCGGGCGGTTGCATTCAGCGGGAGCGTCGGCGCGCACCGCCTTCTTTCAGGGCCTTCTCGAGTTCGGCGATGCGCGCCCGGGCGGCGTGCAACTCGCGTTCGAGCTCGACGATGCGGCACGTGGCGGTGAGCACCGTGAGCCCGTCGTCGAGCAGTTCCCGCACCCGCGCGGCGAGGGTCAGCTCAGTGCGGCTGTAGCGGCGGTGCCCGCCGGTGGAACGCTTGGGCGCGAGCAGCCCGGCGGCCTCGAGGCTGCGCAGGAAGTCGGGCGTGACGCCGAGCATCTCGGCCGCCCGGCCCATGGTGTAGGCGGGGTAGTCGACGTCGTCGAACGCGTCGGGCACGCGATGGCTGTTCACGGGACCGGGCATTGCGTCGCGTCCTCCGGTGGGCAGCGGGCCTGACTGGTGCTCACCAATATCTTGGATCCGTTGAACGAGATTTTCAAAGGCCACCGCGGTGGAAATCTTGGATTACCGGTCGCAGAATGAAGGTGTCACCGACCGAGCAATCCTCGTCCGAGGAGGTGAGGTCGAGGCGACGAGGTGTCCGGCCGGGCGGCCGAGCACCCGACCGGACCGCAGGAATTCTCGTTCCATGAGGAGGAGTGAGAATGGTGCTGCAGTTCGACCCGTTCCGTGACTTCAGCCGGTTGGCCAACGAGGTGTTGAGCGCGACGCGAGCACCGCAGGCGATGCCGATGGACGTCTACCGGCTCGGCGACCACTACGTGATCGAGTTCGACCTGCCCGGGGTGGACCCGGACTCGCTGGAGGTGACCACCGAGAACAACACGCTGACGGTGCGCGCCGAGCGGAAGACCCCGGCGCGGGGCAGCGAGCAGCGCGAGCCGAGCTACCTTGCCGCCGAACGGCCCCGGGGCACGTTCAGCAGGCAGCTGATGATGGGCGAGGGCGTCGACATGAGCGGCATCGCCGCCGACTACAAGGACGGCGTGCTGACGGTGACGGTGCCGGTGGCCGAGGAGGCGAAGCCACGCCGGATCGAGGTCGGCCGCGGTGGCGGCGAACCCAAGGTGATCGAGGGCTCCACCGAGCAGGCAGGCAGCTGATCGGTGCGAGCAGCGGCGGGGGCCGTCCCGACGGGGCCGGCCCCCGCTGGTTCGCGACGGTGGCCAAGCGGCTGTGCCGCTCGTTGCGGGTCCGCGCGAGCGCTCAGGAGCGGCGCAGTCGGCGTTCGAGGTCGTCACGCGGCCGCTCCGCCGCGGTGCTGGCCGCGTAGTCGCGCAACGCGCGCCGGGCGTCGCGGTGCAGATGACGCGGGACGGCGATCTCGACGGTCACCAGCAGGTCGCCCTGGCGACCGTCGAAGGCCCGGATCCCCGCACCGGGCACCCGGAACGCCGTGCCGCTGCACGTGCCGGGCGGGATCACCAGCTCGGCGCGGTCGACCAGCGTGGGCACCGAGATCGACGCGCCCAACACCGCTTCCGGGAAGGTGATCGGCACGGTGACGGTCAGGTCGTTGTCGCGACGGCCGAACACCGGGTGCGGCTCGACGTGCACGATTACGTGGAGGTCACCGGGTGGACCGCCGTGGCGGCCCGGCGCGCCGCGCCCCGCCAGGCGGATCCGCTGCCCCGGGTCGACCCCCGGCGGGACGCGCAGCACGACGTCCTCCGGCTCGCGCCCCGGAGCCGGCACCCGCAGCGGTGCCGCACCGCCCAGCGCGGCGGTCTCGAAAGCCAGGTGCAGGTCGACCTCCAGATCGGCGCCGCGTCGCGGGCGCAGCCCGGACGGCCGGTACACCCGTCCGAACACGTCGCCAAGCAGGTCGTCGACGTCGAAGACGTTGCGGCGCAGGCGCGGCCCCGGACCGAAGAAGTCGCCCAGGTCGAAGCCGCCCGCCCCGGGTGCCCCGGCGGAACCGCTCGCGGCCTGCCGCCGGGCCCGGTCGTACTGGCGCCGCCGCACCGGATCGGACAGCACCTCGTAGGCCGCGCGGACCGCCTTGAAGCGGCGTTCCGCCGCGACGTCCCCGGGGTTGGCGTCGGGGTGGTGCTCGCGTGCCAGCCGCCGGTAGGCACGCCTGACCTCCTGAGGCGAGGCGTCGGGGGACAGCCCCAGGTCCGCGTAGAAGTCGTGGTCGGCCATCGGGCACCCCTCCTCCCGGCACCCGGAAGCGGAGGGCTCAATCCCCGTTATACAGCGAGAACCGGGCCCGCGGGCGGTGCCGCTGCCCGCGGGCCCGCGGGTCACGCCAGCGACGCCCGCACCTGCGCGGCCGCGCGTACCAGGTTTTCCAGGGCTGCCTCGACTTCCGGGTAGCCGCGGGTCTTCAGCCCGCAGTCGGGGTTGACCCACAACCGCTCCGCGGGCACGGCCGCCAGCGCCGCGCGCAGCAGCGAGGCGATCTCGTCGACCTCCGGCACCCGCGGGGAGTGGATGTCGTACACGCCGGGCCCCACGCCGCGGGCGAAGCCGACGGCGGCGAGGTCGCCGAGCACCTCCATCCGGGACCGGGCCGCCTCGATGCTGGTGACGTCGGCGTCCAGGGCCGCGATCGCCTCGATCACGTCGCCGAACTCCGAGTAGCACAGGTGCGTGTGGATCTGCGTGGAATCGGCCACGCCCGAGGTCGCCAGCCGGAACGCGTTGACCGCCCACTCCAGGTACCGGCGGTGCTCCGCGGCGCGCAGCGGCAGCAGCTCCCGCAGCGCGGGCTCGTCGACCTGCACCACGCGGATGCCCGCCGCCTCCAGGTCGCGGACCTCGTCGCGGATGGCCAGCGCGATCTGCGCGGCGGTGTCGGCCAGGGGCTGGTCGTCGCGCACGAACGACCACGCCAGGATGGTGACCGGACCGGTGAGCATGCCCTTGACCGGCTTCGTGGTGAGCCGCTGGGCGTGGGTGGCCCACTCGACGGTGATCGGCTCGGGACGGGAGACGTCACCGTAGAGGATCGGCGGTCGCACGCACCGGGACCCGTACGACTGCACCCAGCCGTGGTCGGTGCAGGCGAACCCGCCGAGGTGCTCGGCGAAGTACTGCACCATGTCGTTGCGTTCGGGCTCGCCGTGCACCAGCACGTCGAGGCCGAGTTCCTCCTGCCGCCGCACCACGTGCTCGATCTCGTCGCGCATCCGCTGCCGGTAGGTGGCGCGGTCGATGCGGCCCCGGCGCAGCGCGGCGCGCGCCCGGCGCACCTCGCTGGTCTGCGGGAAGGAACCGATGGTGGTCGTCGGCAGTGGTGGCAACCGCAGGGACTCCTGGGCCACCCGCCTCGTCGCGTAGTCCGCGCGCCGGAAATGCTGGGGCCGCAACGACTTCAGCCGCGCCTGCACGCGGTGGTCGCGCACCAGGTCGGCTTCGGCACGGTCGGCGGCGATGGCGCGCGCGGCGGCCAGGTCGTCGGCCACCGCGTCCCGGCCCTCCCGCAGTGCCCGGCCCAGGACGACGACCTCGCGGACCTTCTGAACGGCGAAGGCCAGCCACGACTTCACTCGCGGGTCGATGCCCGCCTCCGCCTCGACGTCGTAGGGCACGTGCAGCAGCGAGCACGACGTGCTGACGGCGACCGAACCGGCCAGGCCGAGCAGGGTCGCCGCGGTCGACAGGGCGTCGTCGAGGTCGGTGCGCCACACGTTGCGCCCGTCCACCAGCCCCGCGACGAGGGTCTTGTCCTGAAGCCCGGGCAGGCCCGGCAGCCGGTCCACCTGGGACCGCCCGGCGACCAGGTCGACGGCGATCGCCTCGACGGGGGTGACCGCCAGCACGTCCAGGGCCTCGCCGAGGTCGCCGAAGTAGCCCGCCACCAGCAAATCCGGCCGCCGTGCCAGGCCGCCGAGCCGGTGGTAGGCGCGGCGCAGGGCGTCCAGTTCGGCGGGGGAGCGGTCCGCGGCGAACGCCGGTTCGTCCAGCTGCACCCACTCGGCCCCGGCCGAGTGGAGCTCGCCGAGGAGTTCGGCGTAGGCGTCGAGGAGCTCGTCCAGCTTGTCCAGCGGGCGGAACGAATCCGGGCTGCCCGCGGCGGGTTTGGCCAGCAGCAGGAAGGTCAGCGGGCCGACCAGCACCGGGCGCGCGGGCACCCCGGCCGCGGCGGCCTCCCGGTACTGCTCGATCGGGATCCGGTCGGCCACCCGGAACCGGGTGTCCGGCGCGATTTCCGGGACCAGGTAGTGGTAGTTGGTGTCGAACCACTTCGTCATCTCCAGCGGCGCGGCGGAGTCCGCACCGCGCGCCATGGCGAAGTAGGTGTCCAGCGGGCCCAGCCCGAGGGCCGCGTGGCGCTCCGGGACCGCGCCGAAGGTGACCGCGGTGTCCAGCACGTGGTCGTAGAACGAGAACGTGCCGCTGGGTACCGAGTCCAGGCCGGCGTCCCGCAGCGCCCGCCAGGTGTCCGCGCGCAGCTCGCGCGCGACCTCCCGCAGGTGCGCCTCGTCACAGCGCCCGGACCAGTAGTCCTCCAGCGCCCGCTTGAGTTCCCGGTTCGGTCCGATCCTGGGATACCCGAGCACGGTCGATCCGATGGTTGCTGTCAACGCCCTCTCCTCGCGAGCTCGACGACTGCTGCGCCGAGGTCTGCGCAAAAGGCGCGCGACCGACGGGCCCGCCATGGGCCCCTCGTCCGCCAGGTCCTCCCGCGAGACCTCGGACCAGCGCGCACCACCCGGGTGCGCGCACCGGTGGCAGGTCTTCGGACTCGCGGGCACTTCCCGGCACTGCGCCGGGTGTTCCTACTGGCCGTCGCTTCCCAGGCGCCGACGCGCCCAGTGCTGTCCCGGTCTCGCGACCGGTGACGGCGTTCGTTCCCGCTCACCGCTGCGGGGCAGTCCCGGATTCGCACCGGGTTCCCTCTTGCCCCGCCCGCCCCGGAACGCGTCCCGGGGCGGGCGGACCACCAGCAACCGCGAGGTTACCGCCTGGTGACGGCCGGCGGGACCGCGCGGTCGGCGTGCCAAGCCCGCGGCCTCGGGAACCAGCAGGTTCCCGAGGCCGTGAGATCGCACACGTCCGCTCATCAGTGGGCTAACCAGCCGCCTTGACCGCCAGGACCGGGACCTCGGCGTTGAGCAGCAGCCGCTGCGCGATGCTGCCGAGCACGAGCTTGCCCACCGGGGATCGCCGCTTCATGCCGATGACCAGCAGGCCCACCTCCGGGTGCTCGTCGAGCAGGTCCAGCACGTGGTCGGCGACTTCCACCCCGGGGCGGCGCTCCACCACCTGCACGTCGACGTGCTGCGGGAGGTCGTCGGCGGGGATCGGGTCGAGCCGGAGGTTGGCCACCAGCAGGTCCGTGCGGCGCAGCGCGGCCTCGGCCGCCGCGGTCCGCAGTGCGGTGCTGCCTTCCTCGGAATCGGTGACCGCGACGAGAACAGCCATGTCAGTTCCTCCTTGTCACGCCGCGCGGTACCTGGCGCGGGCCTCGTCCTCGAATTCCTCGAGGGTCTTGCCGCGGGTCTCGGGGACCGCGGTGGCCGTGAAGGCGATGCCGAGCAGGCCGATCGCGGCGAAGATGAAGAACGTCGGTGCGATGCCCAGCGCCGCGACGGTCGGAGGGAAGCCGAAGGCGACCCCGGCGTTGGCCGTCCAGAGCACGAACACGCACAGCCCCATCGCGAAGCTGCGGATCTTCAGCGGGAACATCTCGGACAGCAGCAGCCACACCAGCGGGCCGAGGGTGCCCTGCATGGAGAACACGAACGCCACGACGAAGACGAGGATGATGTAGGGCTTGGCGCTGCTGTCCGGCAGGAACATCGCCGAGGCGCCGACCAGCACGTGGAAGATGCTGATGAGCGCGAAGCCGCCGATGAGCATGGCGCGGCGGTTGATCTTGTTGATGAGCATGATGCCGACCGTGATGCCCAGGACGCTGAACAGGCCGTTGGCGGTGTTGGCGATGATCGCGCCGTTGCTGGAGAACCCGGCGGTCTGCAGCAGCTGCGTGCCGTAGTACATGATCGAGTTGATGCCGGTGAGCTGCTGGAAGATGCCCAGCACGGCCCCGATGATGACCAGTCGCCGGATCCACGGCACGGCGAGGTCGGACCAGCCGCCGGTGTGTGCCTGCCGGTCCTCCTCGGCGAGCGCGCGGACCTCGGCCATCTCGGCCTCCGCGCGCTCGGGGGAGCGCAGCTGTTTGAGCACGGTCAGCGCCTCGGCGTCGCGGTCCTGGGCGGCCAGCCAGCGCGGGCTTTCGGGGACGCGGAGCATGCCGAGGAGCAGGGCGATCGCCGGGAGGACGGCCACGACGAGCATGGAGCGCCACACCCCGGGGTGTTCGCCCCACACGTTGATGATGATCGCGTTGACGACGAACGCCGCGAACTGACCGGAGACGATCATGACCTCGTTACGGGTCACGACGCTGCCGCGCCGTTCCACCGGGGCCACCTCGGCGAGATAGACGGGGACGGTGGTGGAGGCGCCGCCGACGGCCAGGCCGAGGATGAACCGGAACAGGGCGAGCACCGGCCACGTCGGTGACAGGGCACAGCCGATGGTGCCGACGATGAACACGCCCGACAGCAGCAGGATGTTGTGCCGCCGTCCGTAGCGGTCGGAGAGCCGCCCGCCGATGGCCGCGCCGATCGCGGCGCCGAAGACCAGGATGCTGACCACGAAGCCCTCGGTGACGGCGGTCAGTCCGAGGTCGGCCTTCATCGGGTCCACCGCGCCGTTGATGACGCCGGTGTCGTAGCCGAACAGCAGACCACCGAAGGTCGCCACGAAGGCGACCATGCCCAGCCGTCGGCTGTGCGGGCCCGGGGTGTTGGCGGGTAGCGGGGTATGTGTGGGTGTCGTTCCGGTGGCGCTCATGGGAAAACCTCCGCCGTTGGAGTTTTCGAAGCTGGGGAAGGAAAATCGAGCTGCACTGCAGCGTCGGGTGTGGCGTCAGGCGTAGAAGTCGGGGCGGTCCACCAGCTCCACTTCGGTGCGCTGTCCGCTGGCCTGCGCCTGCACGCCCGCTTCGCAGGCCGCCGCCGCGGCGTAGCCGTCCCAGGCGCTCGCGGCAGCGCGGTCCACCTCGCCGCGGCGGGCGGCGTCGGCCCAGCGCTGCACCTCCCGGTCGAACGCGGCGCCGAAGCGGTCGCGGAAGTCGGCGGTGATCGCCCCGCCCCACTGACCGCCGCGGTGCAGGACGGGTCCGCGGTCGCCGCCGATGAGCGCGGTGCCCCGCTCACCCACGGCCTCGCAGCGCACCTGGTAGCCGAATCCGCAGTTGACGAAGATTTCCACGTCCACCAGCACGCCACCGGTCGTCTCGATGCTCACCACCTGCGGGTCCACCAGGCCCTCGGCGGCCAGCGCGGTGGAGCGCCCCGCGCGCACCGACACGGCGGTGAGTTCCTGGCCGAGCAGCCAGCGGGTGGCGTCGAACTCGTGCACCACCGAATCGAAGATCATCATCTGGCTGGTGAACCCGGGCGGGGCGGTGGGGTTGCGGTGCGCGCAGTGCAGCAGCAGCGGCCGCCCCAGCTCACCGGTGTCCAGCAGCCGCTTGAGCTCCGCGTACTCCGCGTCGAACCGGCGCATGAACCCCACCTGCACCAGGCGCCTGCCGCGGGCCTCCTCGGCCTCCAGGACCCGCAGCGAGGACTTCGGGTCCGGTGTCAGCGGTTTCTCACACAGCACCGGCACGCCGCGCTCGATGGCCGCCAGCAGCAGCGGTTCGTGCACCACTCCGGGAGAAGCGATCACCACGGCGTCCACATCGGATGCCGCGATGACCTCGAACGGGTCCTGCTGCGCTCGCGCGCCCGCGGTGTCGGCCACCTGCTGCGCCCGGTCCAGGTCCGGGTCGGCCACCGCGACGAGCCGGGCTCCGCTGATCCGCTCGTGGATCCGCAGCGCGTGGTCCGCGCCCATCTTCCCGGCGCCGACGAGACCGACGCGAAGATCCTGATTCGTCATGGGAAAAACCTCCTGTGCCGCGCACGGCATGTGTGGTGGTCAGCGGGCGACGCCGGCATGGTGCGATCGGCGGCGGCGCGCGACGGGGCGCGCCGGACCGGGTGCCGGTGTGAGTGGCGTGGGCCACGCGTCGCTGCTCGGCAGCCGGTAGTTTTCACCGCAGTGACGACCCTGTCAAGGATTAGTCCTGACATATTTACGTACGGATCTAGGTATGCCGGGTGGGCCCAGGAAGGCATACCGCATTCGCGAGCGGGTGCGCACTGGGCGTGACCGCACGCTGGCGTCAGGCAGGCGGCGGCGAACAGGCGACTGAGGTTCCGCCTGCGGGGAATGATCCGTGACCCTGGCGGCGACCGCAGGTCAGGTGTCGCCGCGGAGGGAGAGGTCGAAGGAGTAGCGCGAGGCGCGGTAGACGTGGGAGCCGTACTCGACGACCTTGCCCGCCTGGTCGTAGGTGGTGCGCTGCATGGTCAGCAGCGGCGCCCCGACCGGCTCGTCGAGCAGTTCGGCGTCGGCTTCGGTGGCCACCCGGGCGCCGATGGTCTGGTGCGCGGCGTGCATGCGCACCCCGGCGGCGCGCAGCAGCTGGTAGAGGCCGCGTTCCTCGAGTAGTTCGTCGGTCGGCTCGATCAGGCCCGCGGGCAGGAAGTTCTGCATGCGGGCGATCGGTTCGCCGCGGGCTGAGCGCACGCGTTCCAGGTGCAGCACCTGGTCCTGCTCGGAGATGCCGAGGATGTGCGCGATCTCCGGGGACGGTGTGATCACCTCGTTGGTCAGCACCTTCGTGGTGGGCTGCTGGTCGATCCGCGTCAGGTCGTCGAACAGGCTGCTCAGCTCCAGCGGGCGCTTGACCCGGTTGAACACGACCTGGGTCCCCGCGCCGCGCTTGCGCACCACCAGTCCCTTGTCCACCAGGGAGCCGATCGCCTGGCGGATCGTGGGACGGGACAGGCCCAGGCGGGCGGCCAGTTCGACCTCGTTGTCCAGCCGGGCGCCGACCGGCAGCGCGCCGGAGTCGATCGCTTCCTCGATCTGGCTGGCCACCTGGTAGTACAGCGGGACCGGGCTGCTGTGGTCCACGGTGATCTGCGTGGCGGGGTCCCAGGCGGGTTCCACGGATCGGCGGTTCGTCGAGGTCACGCGCCTACGGTAGCAAGACAACCCGACCTACTTAAGTAAGTATGTACGGACAAACTCTTGACACGGTTGAGGCGGGCCGAGTAGACAGAGAGGGACGACGCGCCCCGCCATCCCGTTTTCCACCGGAGGTCCCTGGAATGAGCAGCCCGTTCGACGTCATCACGATGGGCCGGATCGGGGTTGACATCTACCCGCTGCAAACCGGTGTGCCGCTGCCGCAGGTCGAGACCTTCGGCAAGTACCTCGGCGGCACCGCGACCAACGTCGCCGTCGCCGCCGCCCGGCTCGGCCACCGCAGCGCCGTGATCAGCCGCACCGGCGCCGACCCGTTCGGCGAGTACATCCACCAGGCGCTCAAGGGCTTCGACGTCGACGACCGCTGGGTGACCCCGGTCGCGCAGTACCCCACGCCCGTCACCTTCTGCGAGGTCTTCCCGCCCGACGACTTCCCGCTGTACTTCTACCGGCAGCCCAAGGCACCGGACCTGGAGATCCACGCCGACGAACTCGACCACGACGCCATCGGCAACGCACGCATCTTCTGGATGACCGGCACCGGCCTGGCCGAGGAACCCAGCCGCTCGGCCACGCTGGCGGCGCTGCGGTCCCGCGCCAAGCGCGGCACCACCGTGTTCGACCTCGACTGGCGGCCCATGTTCTGGCCCGACCACGAACAGGCCACGCACTGGTACCAGCAGGCCCTGCCGCACGTCACCGTGGCGGTCGGCAACCTCGACGAGGTCGAGCGCGCCGTCGGCAGCCGCGACCCGCAGGAGGCGGCCGACCGGCTGCTCGCCGCGGGTGTCGAACTCGCCGTGGTCAAGCAGGGTCCGAAGGGGGTGCTGGCCCGCACCCGCGACACCGAGGTCGTCGCACCGCCGGTGCCGGTCGAGGTGGTCAACGGGCTCGGCGCCGGCGACGCCTTCGGCGGGGCGCTGTGCCACGGCCTGCTCTCCGGCTGGGAGCTGGAGCGCACGATGCGCTTCGCCAACGCCGCGGGCGCGCTGGTGGCCTCCCGCCTCGCCTGCTCGTCGGCGATGCCCTACGAGCACGAGGTCGACGACCTGTTGTCCCAGCAGGCGCAGCGCGCCTGAGCGTCCAGGAAAGCGAGAACCGTGTCCACCCTGAGCATCTCCGAACTGACGCACGTCCGCGCCACGCGCCCCGAGGCCATCGCGGAAGCGGCGGCGGCGCGCACCCGACGCCCCCTGCTCGGCGACACCGGCCGCCTGATGATCGTGGCCGCCGACCACCCGGCGCGCGGGGCACTGGCTGCCGGCAGCAACCCGATGGCCATGGCCAACCGCGCCGACCTGCTGGAGCGCCTGTGCACCGCCCTGCAACGCCCGGGCGTGGACGGGGTCCTCGGCACCGCCGACATCCTCGAGGACCTCCTGCTGCTGGGCGCGCTGGAGGGCAAGGTCGTCATCGGCTCGATGAACCGCGGCGGCCTGGCCGGGGCGGCCTTCGAACTTGACGACCGGTTCACCGGGCACCGTGCCGCCGACATCGAGCGGATGCGGTTCGACGCCGGCAAGCTGCTGCTGCGGATGGACCCGGACGACCCCGGAACGCTGAACACCATGTGCGGCGCGGCGAACGCGATCAACGAGCTGGCCGAGCGCGGGCTGATGGCGATGGTCGAACCGTTCCTGTCCCGCCGCGTGGACGGCAGGGTCCGCAACGACCTGTCGCCGGAGGCCGTCGCCCGATCCATCGCCATCGCCTCCGGACTGGGCGGCACCTCCGCGTACACCTGGCTGAAGGTCCCGGTGGTCGACGACATCGACCAGATCGCCCAGGTCATGGAGGCCACCACGTTGCCGACCGTGCTGCTCGGTGGTGAGGTGTCCGCGGACCCGGCCGCCACCCACGAGCGCTGGCACAAGGCGCTGCAGCTGCCGAACGTGCGTGGGCTGGTCGTCGGCCGGACGCTGCTGTACCCGCACGACGACGACGTCGCGGGCGCCGTCGACGCCGCGGTCGCACTGCTGTGAGCGCACCGAGTTTGGAGGATCAGCGTTGACAGACAAGCGCTTCTACCGCCCCGCCGGAACGACCGCGCGCGGCGCGTACACCACCTACGTCGACCCGGAGTCGGCGGGCTGGGGCTACTCGTCCCTGCGGGTGCTCGAACTCGCCGCCGGCGCTGACCATGAGCTGTCCACAGGGGACAGTGAGTGGATCGTGCTGCCGCTGTCCGGCGGCTGCGTCGTCGAGTGCGACGGCGAGGTGTTCGAGCTGACCGGTCGGGAAAGCGTGTTCCGCGGTGTCACCGATTTCGCGTACGTGCCGCGAGACGCGCGGGTACGCATCAGCAGCGCGGCCGGCGGCCGGTTCGCGCTGACCGGCGCGCGCTGCGAGCGCCGGCTGCCCGCGCGCTACGGACCCGCCTCCGGCGTTCCGGTCGAGCTGCGCGGTGCCGGGCAGGCCAGCCGCCAGGTCAACAACTTCGGCGCGGCGCACGTCTTCGAGGCCGACCGGTTGATCGCCGTGGAGGTGCTGACCCCGGCCGGGAACTGGTCCTCGTTCCCGCCACACAAGCACGACGAGGACCGCGAGGGCGAGTCGCGGCTGGAGGAGATCTACTACTTCGAGATCGCCGACTCCCACGGCACCCCGGGCGTGGGCTACCAGCGGGTCTACCCGTCCGGCCCGGACCGCACCACCGACGTGCTCGCGGAGGTCCGCAGCGGTGACGTGGTGCTGATCCCCGACGGCTGGCACGGTCCGTCGATGGCGGTGCCCGGCTACGACATGTACTACCTGAACGTGATGGCCGGTCCGTCACCGGACCGGGCCTGGCTGATCTGCGACGACCCGGCGCACGCGTGGGTGCGCGAGACGTGGGCCGACCAGGAGGTCGATCCGCGGCTGCCGCTCTACCGCGCCCCTGAGACCGCCACGGAGGCACGATGACCACCCGACGGCTGACCGTTGCGCAGGCGCTGGTGCGGTTCCTGGCCAACCAGCACACCGAACGCGACGGCGTGCGCCGCCGCCTGATCGCCGGATGCTGGGGCATCTTCGGCCACGGCAACGTCGCCGGTGTCGGGCAGGCGATCCTGGAGTACGAGCGGGACATGCCGTACCTGCAGGGCCGCAACGAGCAGGCGATGGTGCACGCCGCGGTGGGCTACGCCCGGCAGAGCAACCGGATGTCCACCTACGCGTGCACCACCTCGATCGGACCCGGTGCGACGAACCTGGTCACCGGCGCGGCGCTGGCCACCATCAACCACCTGCCGGTCCTGCTGTTGCCCGGTGACATCTTCGCCACCCGGCCCGCCGACCCGGTGCTGCAGCAGCTGGAGGTCCCGTACGCGCGCGACGTGTCGGTCAACGACTGCCTGCGCCCGGTGTCGCGCTACTTCGACCGGATCTGGCGGCCGGAGGCGCTGATCCCGTCCGCGCTGGACGCGATGCGGGTGCTCACCGACCCGGTCGAGACCGGTGCGGTCACCCTGGCCCTGCCGCAGGACGTGCAGGCCGAGGCGTACGACTGGCCGGAGGAGTTCTTCGCCGAGCGGGTGTGGCGGGTGCACCGCCCGGTGCCGGACCCGCAGTCGGTCGCCGACGCCGCCGCGCTGATCCGCGCCGCGAAACGCCCGCTGATCATCGCCGGTGGCGGCGTGCACCACAGCGGCGCGGAGGAGGCCCTGCGGGTCTTCGCCGAGTCCACCGGCATCCCGGTGTCCGAGACCCAGGCGGGGCGGGGCTCGCTGCGGTTCGACCACGCGTGCGCGCTCGGGTCCATCGGGCACACCGGCACCGCGGTCTCCGACGACATCGCCCGGCAGGCCGACCTGATCATCGGCGTCGGCACCCGCTACTCCGACTTCACCACCGCCTCCCGCACCCTGTTCGCCAACCCCGACGTGCGGTTCGTCAACATCAACATCACCTCGTTCGACGCCCACAAGCAGGCGGCCGTCCCGGTGATCGGTGACGCGCGGGTGGCGCTGGAGCAGCTGACCGGCGCGCTCGAGGGCCACCGCGTGTCCGAGGACCACGTGCGCGAGTACCGCGCGGGTGCGCAGCGCTGGGCCGAGGTGGTGGAGCGCACCACCCGCAGCGCCGCGGGCGACGAGCGACCGGGCCAGGCCGAGGTGCTCGGGGTGCTCGACGAGGTGCTCGACGACCGCGACGTGGTGATCAACGCGGCCGGGTCGATGCCGGAGGACCTGAACAAGCTGTGGCGGGCCAGGGACCCGCAGCAGTACCACGTCGAGTACGGGTACTCCTGCATGGGCTACGAGATCCCGGCCGCGATCGGTGCGCGGCTGGCCGACCCGTCACGGGAGGTGTTCGCGCTCGTCGGCGACGGCACCTACCTGATGATGCCCACCGAACTGGTCACCGCGGTGCAGGAAGGCATCAAGATCACCGTGGTGCTGGTGCAGAACCACGGCTACGCCTCGATCGGCGGGCTCTCGGAGAAGGTCGGCAGCGAGCGCTTCGGCACCGCCTACCGCTTCCGCGAGGCCGACGGCACCTTCACCGGGCAACCGCTGCCGGTGGACCTGGCCGCCAACGCCGAGAGCCTCGGCATGCAGGTCCTGCGGGCCGCCACGGTGGACCAGCTGCGCAACGCGCTGCGCGCCGCCCGGGCGGCCGAGGAACCGACCGCGGTGTACGTCGAGACGGACCCGGCCAAGGCGCAGCTGCCGGCCGAGGCGTGGTGGGACGTCCCGGTCGCCGAGGTCGCGACCCGCGAAAGCACGCAACTGGCCCGTAAGAACTACGAAGACCAGGTACGCACCCGGCGCCACCACCTGTAGGGGTTGTGCACGCGGCGTGAGCCGCTTCCCGCGCCGCGACGCACACCGTCCGGAAAACTTCAGCCGACTCCGATCGCGAGGGAACGACGTGAGGACGATTCAGCATTTCATTGATGGCAAGCCTGCCGATGGCGCTTCGGGCCGTTTCGGTGTGGTGACGAATCCGGCGACGGGTGAGCAGACCGCCCGGGTTCCGTTCGCCGGCATTGACGAGGTGGACGCCGCGGTGGCCGCGGCGGCCAGGGCGTTTGAGTCCTGGAGCAGCATGTCGCTGGCCAGGCGCACCCAGGTGCTGTTCACCTTCCGCGAGGTGCTCAACGCCCACCGTGACGAGATCGCCGCGTTGATCACCGCCGAGCATGGCAAGGTGCACTCCGACGCGCTCGGTGAGGTCGCCCGGGGCCTGGAGGTCGTGGAGTTGGCCTGCGGTATCCCGCAGTTGCTCAAGGGCGAGTCCTCCACCCAGGTGTCCACCCGGGTGGATGTTGAGTCGATCCGCCAGCCGCTGGGGGTGGTGGCCGGGATCACGCCGTTCAACTTCCCGGCGATGGTGCCGCTGTGGATGTTCCCGCTGGCCATCGCCTGCGGGAACACGTTCGTGCTCAAGCCCAGCGAGAAGGACCCGTCGGCCACCGCGCGGCTGGTCGAGCTGGCGCACGAGGCGGGGCTGCCCGAGGGCGTGCTGAACCTGGTGCACGGGGACAAGGTCGCGGTGGACCGGCTGCTGGAGCACCCGGACGTGGCGGCGGTCAGCTTCGTCGGCTCCACCCCGATCGCCCGGTACGTGCACAACACCGCCAGCGCGCACGGCAAGCGTGTGCAGGCGCTGGGCGGGGCGAAGAACCACATGCTGGTGCTGCCGGACGCCAACCTGGACCAGGCCGCCGACGCCGCGGTCTCGGCCGCCTACGGTTCGGCGGGCGAGCGCTGCATGGCCGTGTCCGTGGTCGTCGCGGTCGACCCGATCGGCGACGATCTGGTGGCCCGGATCGCCGAGCGGGCCCGTAACCTGCGTATCGGGCCGGGGACCGACCCGGCCTCGGAGATGGGCCCGCTGGTCACCCGCGAGCACCGCGACAAGGTGGCCTCCTACGTGCCGAAGGCCCGCGAGCAGGGCGCCGAGGTCGTCGTGGACGGCACCGACCTGGTGGTGGCCGGTCACGAGAACGGTTTCTTCCTCGGCGTCAGCCTGCTGGACAAGGTCACCCCGGAGATGGACGCCTACCGCGACGAGATCTTCGGGCCGGTCCTGTCGGTGGTCCGCGTGGCCAGCTACGAGGAGGCCATCACGCTGATCAACTCCTCTCGCTGGGGCAACGGCACGGCGATCTTCACCCGTGACGGCGGCGCCGCCCGCCGCTTCCAGCTGGAGGTGCAGGCCGGCATGGTCGGTGTGAACGTGCCGATCCCGGTCCCGGTCGGCTACCACTCCTTCGGCGGCTGGAAGGACTCGCTGTTCGGCGACCACCACATCTACGGCACCGACGGCGTCCGCTTCTACACCCGCGGCAAGGTCATCACCACCCGCTGGCCCGACCCCAGCGACGGCGGCATCGACCTCGGCTTCCCCAGCAACAGCTGACCCGGCGGCGTCCGATGTGGATCGCGGGGAGACAATCGGACGCGTGGGTACGGACGTGCGACGGGAACTGCTGGACGCGGCGCAGGCGGTGGAGCGGCTGGCGGCGGTGTCGACCGCCGGTGACTGGCGGCTGAGCGGCCTGCTCGCCACCCGGCCGGAGGTGGTCGCCCACCGCGGCGACGGCAGCACCGAACACGTCGCGGAAGCCCGAGCCGACAGCGCTCGCTGGATCGTCGCGTTCTCCCCGGCCGTGGCGCACCCGCTGGCCGACTGGCTGCGCGCGGCGGCCGAGGCGGAGTGCGTCGACACGGCGGCGGTGGCCTTCGCCCGGGCCCTCCGCGCCCGGCTGCCCTGAACGTCCCCACCTCCCCGGCGAGGTGGGGACGTTGGCGCGTCGGCCGGGGCCGCGGGAGTCCGCAGGCGCCATACGCGGACCTCCCAGGTGCCCCGGCCGACGCGGACCTCGTTGACCGGAACGGTCCGATGTGGACGACCCCGGTCCGGATGGGCAGCGCCTCCAACCACCGGCCGAACTTGATGCCCGATGTCTTCCCGATGCGGGGACTGGGTAATCGGGTGGGCATGGGGCGGAACTCTTCAGCTGCCGTGCGGAAGCGGACTGCTCGGGTGCTGCGGCGCGGGGCGCTGCACGGCTTGTGCGCCGGAGCTGTCGGTGTCGCGGCGATGACCGCGGGGGAGAAGGCGGAGCAGGCGCTCACCGGGCGGCCGGATTCGCACGTGCCCGGGCGAACCTTCCGCCGCATGCCCGGTGCGGCGATGCCGCGGCGCGGCGCGAACCTGGCCATGCACGTCGGGCAGGGCGTGCTGCTCGGCGCGGTGCGTGGCATCATGGCCGACTCGGGTCTGCGGGGGCCGTGGGCGTCGTCGATGTTCGCCGTGGTGCGGCTGACCAACGACCAGATCGCCGAGAACGCCACCGGTACCGGCGCACCCCCGTGGACGTGGCCGCGGTCCGAACTCGTCATCGACCTGCTGCACAAGGCCGTGTACGCGTTCGCCACCGGCTTGGTCGCCGACCGGCTGGCCGCGCGCGACGCGCCTGGGCTGCGGCACGCGCGCCTGCGCCGCGGGCGGCAACCCGATGTCGGCCCGGTGTAGGCACTCCGGTGCGGACAGCTCAGATTCCGCTGCGCCTGCGCCGCATCGACACTGCCACCGCGGTGGCGAGGCCCACCGCGACCGCTGTGCGCGTGGTCGCGTGGCGCGGCTTGGTCCAGCCCCCGTGCGCCGCACCGGTGCCTTCGGTCGGGTGGTGCAGGTTGCCCGGGGTCGGTTCCGCTCGGCGGGTGTGGGCCAGGTGGGCGCGCTCCACCTGGAACGCCATGAGCTTCTCGGTGATGCCGGGGGCGATCCGGTGCAGCAGGACGACGCTGCGGCCCATCGGCCCGACCACCACCTCGCGCCGCGGCCGGCGTACCAGCCGGACGATGGCGCTCGCGACCCGCTCCGGTGCGTACACCGGGGGCATCGGCACCACCTGGCGGCCGGTGTAGTTCGCGGCCTGCGCGAACAGCGGGGTGTCGATGGTCGCGGGGAGGACCGAGCAGACGTCGATTCCGCGGACGCCGTCCAGCCACAGCTCCTGCCGCACCGACGTGGTGAGGGAGCGGATGGCGGACTTGGACATCCCGTAGGCGTGGGTGTACGGCTGCGGCACCACGCCGACCACCGACGAGACGTTGACCACCACACCCCGGCCCTGCTCGCGCATGACGGGCAGTACCGCACCCATGCCGTGCACGTATCCCATCACGTTCACGTCCAGGACCTGCCGGAAGTCGTCCAGCGGCGCCTCCTCGAAGGGGCTGAACAGGCTCAGTGCCGCGCAGTTCACCCAGACGTCGATGCGTCCGAAGGTGTCGACGGCCTTCCGCGCCATGTCGTGCACCGCGGTCGCGTCGCTGACATCGGTCGGGACCGCCAGCGCCCGGCCGCCGCGCGCCTCGCACTCGTGGGCCGCCTGCTCCAGCGCCGCACCGCGCCGGGCGGCCAGCACCACCGAACAGCCGTGCCTGGCGAATGCCGCCGCCGTGGCGCGTCCGATACCGCTGGACGCCCCGGTGACCACCACGACGCATCCCTTTGCTCGCATGGCGCACGGTTACCCGACCGTGCCCGGCGGAACACGTCGCAGGCTGTTTGTGCGGGGCGTGGTCCCGGGCACTTCGAAGGGGCCAGGTGCTCGGGAGGGAGACGGCCGATGTCGAGAAGTCTTCTGCGCGGTGCTCGGCTCGCGAGGCAGCGAACCGAGGAACCGCCGACAATCCGCTCGTCCGCGCCGCGGATGCTGGCGATCTATCTCAACGACCACTTCGCGGGGGCGACCAGCGGTGCGGCGCTGGCGAAGCGCGTGGCCCGCAACCACCACGCAGACGAGTTCGGGTCCCGGCTGACCGCCGTCGCCCGGGAGATCAAACGAGACCGCACCGCACTCCGGCAGATCATGCGTGTGCTCGGGGTCCGCCCGGCCCGATACAAGATCGTCGCCGCCTGGCTGGCGGAGAAGTTCGGCAGACTGAAGCCGAACGGCGGCCTGGTGCGGCGAACGCGCCTGAGCGCCCTGCTGGAACTCGAAGCGCTGTGCCTCGGCGTGCAGGGCAAGGCCGCGGGGTGGCGCACCCTGCTGGCGGTCCACGACCAGTACCCGCGGCTGGACGAGCAGGCGCTGCGCGGCCTGCTCGCCCGGGCCCACCACCAGTTCGACGAACTGGAGAACATGCGTGCCCGCACCGCGACCGCGTTGGGCAGCTGAGCGCCACCCGGTCACCCGCGCGCGGTTCGCTCGGGGCGGGAGCCGCGGGCGAGCGACTGGAGGATCTCGACGGTGCGGCGGGCCGCCGGGTGCTCGGCGATCGAGCGGCGCACCGCGACGCTGATCCGCCGGATCGGGGTCGGGGACACCACGGGGACCGCCGTCAGCCCCGGGGGCAGGTTCCCGATGCCGAGTTCGGGGATCACGGTGATGCCGATCCCGGTGGCCACGAACGGGATCGCGGTCTGGTAGTCGTGCATCTCGACGGCGAACTGCGGGGCGAACCCGGCTTTTGCGCAGGTGTCGAGGAGCACCTGGCGGCATGCCCCCTCGTTCACATCGTTGTCCACCCACCGCCGTTCGGCCAGGACGGCCAGCGGCACCTCCGGCAGCGCGGCGATCGGGTCGTCGTCCCGGACGACGGCCAGGTACGGGTCGTCGACGAGCCGGGTCACGGCGGCCAGCGGGCCCGGGGTGTTGCGCGGGTGCTCGACGAAGATGTCGATGTCCGGGTCGGCCCGCGTGATCTCGGTCATCCGCAGATCCAGCCGCAGCTCCGGGAACTCCTCGCGCAGCGTGGCCACGACCGTCGGCAGCCATGCGCTGCCCGCCGAACCGAAGTAGCCGATCGACAGGCTGCCGACCCGGCCGGCACGCAGGTCGCTGACGACGCCCTCCACCCGGCTGAGCGCCTCGAACAGCGGCTCGCTCTCGGCCGCGAGCGTGCGGCCCGCGGTGGTCGGCTCGATGCCCCGGCCAACCCGCTCGAACAACCGCAGCCCGGTCTCCCGTTGCAGCGCGGTGAGTTGCTGGCTCACCGCCGACGGTGTGTAGCCGAGCGCGGCCGCGGTCGCGCGGATCGAACCGGTCGCGATGACAGCCCGCAGCAGGCGGAGCCGGGCGACGTCCAGCATGGCCCGACTGTACAGCAGTGCTGAACCGTTGTGCAGAAATAATCGCTTGTTCTTGCGAATCGGGCTGGCGACGATGGCCGGGTGACCGGACAACTCCAGATCTCCCAGGCGGCTCCGCCGAAGACCGCGGACCGCGGCCGGGCAGCGGTGGCCGCCGCCGTGACCGTCGTGCTGTGGGCTTCGGCGTTCGTCGCCATCCGCGCCATCGGTCCCAGCCTCTCGCCCGCTCCCATGGCGCTGGTGCGCCTCGCCGTCGCGGCCGCCGCGCTGTCCGTGCTGGTGCTGGCCAGCCGCCGCCGCATCCCGCGCCTGCTCCCCCCGCGGCGCACCGTGGCGTTGGTGGCGGTGTACGCGGTGCTGTGGCTCGCCGGGTACACGGTGGTGCTCAACGCCGCGGAGCGGCAGGTCGACGCGGGCACGGCGGCGCTGCTGGTGAACACCGCACCGCTGCTGATCGCCTTCGGCGCGGGGCTGTTCCTGCGGGAGGGCTACCCGCGGCCGCTGATCGTCGGTTCCCTCGTAGCGCTCGGCGGGGTGGCCGTCATCGCCGCGGGATCCACCGGTCACCGCGACTGGATGGGGATCGTGCTCTGCGTGCTCGCGGCGTTGCTGTACGCGGCTGGGGTGCTGGTCCAGAAGGTGACCCTGCGGCGGGTGGACGGGCTCGTCGCGATCTGGCTCGGGTGCCTGATCGCCACCGCCGTGCTGCTGCCGTGGCTGCCGCAGCTGCTCGCCGAACTGCGGACCGCGCCGATCGGGGCGGTGCTCGGCACCGTCTACCTCGGACTGTTCCCGACCGCGATCGGCTTCACCACGTGGGCCTACGCGCTGCGCCGGATGGACGCGGGACGCCTGAGCGCCACCACGTACGCGGCCCCGGCCGTCTCGGTGGTGCTGTCCTGGCTCCTGCTGGCCGAGACGCCGACGGTATACGGTCTCGTCGGCGGAGTGATCTGCCTGGTCGGCGTCGCCATCTCCCGCCGCCGCCCCGAGGCCGTGGTCGCGCCGGCGGTGGCGAGGTCCACAAGAGACGGAAGTGGTCGCGGTAGCGTCGGGGTGTGAACGAGCCTCGGTTGCGCCGCTACTGGGACAGGTCGGCGCCCTCGTACGACCGGATGATGGGCTGCTTCGAGCGGTTCTTCGCCGGGGACAGCCGGGACTGGGTGTGCTCCCGGGCGTCCGGTGACGTGCTGGAGGTCGCCGTCGGCACCGGGCTGAACCTGCCCGGCTACCCGGTCGGGGCGCGGCTCACCGGCATCGAGTGGAGCCGGCAGATGCTCGCCCTCGCGCGACAGCGGGCGGCGCGGCTCGGCAGGCGCGTCCACCTCCTCCAGGCTGATGCCCAGGCCCTGCCGTTCCCGGACGCGTCGTTTGACACCGTGGTGTGCACCTTCTCCCTGTGTGCCATCCCGGACGAGCGGCAGGCCCTCGCGGAGATGGCGCGCGTGCTGCGCCCCGGTGGTCGCCTCGTGCTGGCCGACCACGTGGTGAGCACCTCGGGGCCGGTGCGGCTCGTGCAGCGGGTGCTGGAACTGGTCACCGTGCCGCTCGGCGGCGAGCATTTCCGCCGCCGCCCGCTGGAGCACCTGCGGGCCGCCGGGCTCACCGTCGAACACACCGAGCGGTTCAGGCTCGGCATCATCGAACGCCTCGTCGCCCGCAAACCGCGGTGAGAACCCGGTTCCAGGTCGCGTGGGTCAGGGCGGTGGTCCGGGGAGCTTGCGCTGCAGGGGGTGCGTCGCCGGTCCTTCCAGCACCGCGCCGTCGACGTCGAAGCGGGAACCGTGGCACGGGCAGTCCCAGGTGTTCTCCGCCGAGTTGAAGCGCACCAGGCACCCCAGGTGCGTGCAGCGCAGCCCGACGGCGTGTATCCCGCCGTCGTGGTCGCGGTACACCCCGGTGAGCCCGGTGCGGTCACGCATCACGCGCGCCTGCCCGGCCGGCACCTCGGCGGCCGAGACGACCTGCGAACGGGCCAGCCGGTCGCGGACCAGGTGCAGGCCCGTCCTGAGGTTGATGCGGACCAGCTGCGGAAGCGAGTACGGCGAGACCCGGTTCGGCGACAGCGCCTCGGCCCACACGTTGTCCCGCCCGTCGATCAGGTCGGCCAGCACGGTCGCGGCGAACGTCCCGCCGGTCAGGCCCCACTTCATGAACCCGGTTGCCACGAACACCCGCGAGGACATCGGGAGGTAGCGCCCGACCATCGGGAAGCGGTCGTAGGGCGTCGGGTCCTGGGCCGACCAGCGGTGCGTGATCTCGGCGACGTCCCAGTGCTGCGTGGCGAACTCCGCCAGCCGCTGGTAAGGGGCGTTGCTGTTCTCGCCCGTCGGGTGCCCTTCGCCGCACACGACCAGCATCTCGCCCGCGGAGCGCACGGAGCGGACCGGTTCGGCGGCGTTGATCGACAGCCCGCGCGGCGGGGTACCGTGGATGCGCGCCGCGATGCAGTAGGACCGCTGCGGCTCCAGCCTGGCGAAGTAGAACCCGCGGTCCCAGACCGGGTAGTGGGTGGCGACCACCACCTGGTCGGCCGTGGCGGCGCCCCGTTCGGTGGTGACCCGGCACGGCGATCCTTCCGTCAGCTTCAGCGCCCGGCTGCGTTCGAAGACCTCGCTGCCGTCGCCGGACACGGCGCGGGCCAACCCGAGCGCGTAGCGGACCGGGTGAAACTCCAGCTGGTCGTCCAGCCGCAGCGCGCCCGTGACCGGGAACGGCAGGTCGGTGCCGGAGTCGAGGGTCGTGGGCAACCCGGCCTCCCGGGTCGCCTCGGCCTCCCGCTCCAGCTCTCGCAGATCGCTGCCGGTGGCGAAGGTGTAGGCGGGGCGGCGCTGCAGGTCGCAGGTGATCTGCTCGACGTCGGCGATGCGGGCGATCTCGGCCACCGCGTGCGTGCTCGCGGTCGCATAGACCCGGGCCGCTTCCGCGCCGCGGTACGCCCGCACCGTGCTGTACACGGTGGACTGGAGTGCGGTCGCCTTGGCGGTGCTGTTCCCGGTGGCGCCGCAGGCCACGCGGTCCGCCTCCAGGACGGCCACCCGGGCGCCCCGGCGCTTGAGGTGCAGAGCCGTGGTGAGCCCGGCGATGCCCGCCCCGACCACGACCACGTCGAAAGTGCGTTCACCCCGCAGCACCGGGAAGACCGGCCGGTCGACGGCCGCCCACAGCGACTCCCTCGGCGAAGCAGCGTCCATGGTGCTGGAGTTACCCGCCACCGATCCCCGGTATGCAGACCGGGGCGCTGCCGCGATCAGGCACGACACGCCGCGGCTGGCTATCTCCCCGGTGCCGCCTGCCTGTGTGTGGGCCACAACCGCATCCGCGGCGGGGGTGGTGGGCACCCCGAGAGCGGACCGACTCGTGGAGGCGCGGACGTGACCGAGGACCGGGTAGTCGTGGGGCTCGTGGCCGATCCGGGGGCGCCGAGCTCGCTGGCGCGGCGGCTCGCGCGCGACCTGCCGGACGCCCTGGCGCGGGAGGTCACCGACCAGGTGACGTGGGACGTCCGCGCGGTCACCGACCCGATCCGGGTGGAGGCGGACGGCCGGATCCCGATCGAGGACCACGCGGGGGAGTGGCTGGCGCAGGAGGAGTGGGACCTCGTGGTGTGCCTGACCGACCTGCCGCGCCACAACCGCACCGGACCGGTGGTGGCCGACATCAGCACCCGGGAGGGGGTGGCGCTCGCCTCGCTGCCCGCCATCTCCTGGTTGCGGCAGCGGTCCCACACCCGCCGCGTGCTGGTGCACCTGGTCGGCGTGCTGGCCAGCGAGAAACTCCAGCTGCGGGCGAGCTGGGGGCGTCCTCCCGCCCGGTTGGGCCGGACGATCCGGCTGGTCGCCACGGAACCGGGCATCGAGCAGGTGGTGCTGTCCGGGCTGCGCGGGCGGTTCCGGTTGGTGGCCGCGATGGTGCGGGACAACGCGCCGTGGCGGCTGGTCGCGGGGCTGTCCCGGGCGATCGCCGCCGCTGCGGCCGCTGCGGCGTTCGGCGTGTTCTACTCCAGCATCTGGCAGATGGCCGACGCGCTCAGCACCGGGCGCCTGCTGCTGATCAGCGCGGTCGCGGTGGCGATGATGGTGGGCTGGCTGATCCTCGGCAACGGCCTGTGGGAACGCCGCCGCACGGGCTCCGAGACCGCGTCGCTCTACAACGTCACCACGGTGATCACCCTGCTCATCGGGGTGACCTGCTGGTATCTGCTGCTGTTCGGCATCACCCTGCTCGCGGCCGCGGCGGTGATCACACCGGAGTACCTGTCGTCCGTGCTCGGACATCCCGCGGACGCCACCGACTACCTGCAGCTGGTGTGGCTGTCGACGTCCATGGGTACCGTCGCCGGAGCCCTGGGCGCCAGCCTGGAGACCGAGGACGCGGTGCGCCGCGCGGCCTACGGCAGGCGCGAGTACGAACGCCGCACGCGCGCCCGCGCGCGGCAGCGCACCGAGGAGGATGGCTCGGACCGCTGAGAAGCTGTCTTCGGTCGTCGGGCGCACGGTGTTCCTGGTCCGCGGCGCCGGCCGCAGCCAGCGCCCGCTGTGGTTCCGCCCTCACCTCGGCGGCGGGTCTTTGCCCACGTCAACCGGCTCGTTACCGTGGTCGGGCGCCCCGACGCACCCCGGTGAGAAAGCGAGGTTCGGCCGTGTCCGCGGACCTGTCCCCGATCATCGCGGCCACCACGCGCTGGCTGGTCGGCGCCTACCCCGCGCCCGGCGCGGGGGCGTTCAGCCGCGCGCTCGCCGAAGTGCAGGCCAAGCAGGCCGTGACCGTCGCGGCGTGGCTGCGCTACCCGACCGCGGTGGACGCCGGGCTGGTCGTCATGGCCGGGCCGGGCGGCTCGGCGCATCTGGACCGGCTCGCCGGAGCGGCCGAGCACCACCCGGACGACGCCGAGCACGCGTGGCGCACCTGGGTCGACGAGGTGGTGGCGAGCTGGGCGACGTGCCTGCTCGCCGACCCGCAGCTGGCCGCCGAGGCGGTCGCCGCGCTGGCCGCCGAGCACGGTTCCCCGCTGTCGCACGGCTTCCGCCGCCTGCTCGACCCAGGTGAGCAGGACCGGCGGGCCGCCGCCCTGCTGCGCCATCCGGACCTGGTGGCCCCGGTGGCGGACCTGCACCGGGGCCACCTGTACGCCCGGCTGGGCGTGGACACCCAGACCGCCGCCTGACACAGGGACGTCAGCGCGGGGCCCGCGGTCAGGCCGCGTCCGGGAGCTCGTCGATGGGCACCGGACGGCCGAAGTAGAAGCCCTGGACCTCGTCGCAGCCCAGGCGGCGGATGGTGGCGAGCTGCTCGGCGGTCTCCACGCCCTCGGCCACCACGTTGAGGTTCAGCGTATGCGCCAGCGCGACGATGCTGGCGATGAACGGCTCGTTGGCCGTGCCGTCCCGGCCGGCGATGAACGACCGGTCGATCTTGAGCGTGTCCAGCGGCAGCCGGTGCAGCAGCGCCAGCGCGGAGTAACCGGTGCCGAAGTCGTCGATCGCGAGCTTGACGCCGAGCTCGCGCAGCCCGTTGAGCACCGCCTCGGCCGCCTCGGGATCCTGCATCAGCGTGCTCTCGGTGATCTCCAGGCACAGAGCCGATGGTGGCAGCCCGGTCTGCTCCAGGGCGTCGTGCACGGCGACCGCGAAGTGCGGGTCGTCGAGCTGGCGCGCCGACAGGTTCGCCTTCAGCTGCAGGGGAAGGGTCCGTTGCCTGCGGTGGGCGGCGATCTCCCGGGTCGCCATCCGCAGCGCGTGGATGCCGATGCTGTTGATCAGGTCGCTCTCCTCGGCCAGCGGGATGAACTCCCCCGGTGGGATGGTGCCGTGCACCGGGTGCGTCCACCGCAGCAGCCCCTCCACCCAGCCGACCCGGTGGGTGCGCAGGTTCACGATCGGCTGGTAGGCCATCCACAGCTGGCCCCGGGACACCGCGTGCCGCAGGTCCTGCTCCAGGTTCAGGCGGCGCTGCACCCGCTTGCGCAGCCGCACGTCGAACACGGCGGCACGGCCGCGCCCGAGCTTCTTCGCCTCGTACATCGCCACGTCGGCGTCGCGCAGCACGTCCGCGCCGGGGCGGGGGTCACCGGGCGGCGACAACACGATGCCCACGCTGGCGTCCACATGCAGCTGGCGGTCGCCCACGGTGATCGGGTCGGCCAGGCACCGGCGCACCTGCCTGGCCAGCAGCTGTGCCTTGGTCACGTCGTTCTCGTCGGGGGACAGCACCACGAACTCGTCGCCGCCGAGCCGGCCGACCAGCTCGTGCTGCCGCGTCAGCCGCCGGAGCCGCTCGCTGACCACGCACAGCACCTTGTCGCCGGCGCTGTGCCCGAGCGAGTCGTTGATGACCTTGAAGTTGTCCAGGTCGATGAACAGCACGGCGAGGTCGTGCCTGCGTTGGCGTGCGTGCAGGGCCGCGTCGAGGCGCCGGAGTAGCAGCGTGCGGTTGGCCAGGCCGGTCAGCGGGTCGTGCGTGGCGTCCCACTCCAGGCGTTCCCGGATCGCGCGGGACTCGGTCACGTCGGTGAACGACAGCACGATGGGGTGCGGTGGCTCGTCGTCGGGGTTGAGCGGGCGGGAGGTCAGCGACAGCCACACGCTGCTGCCGTCGCCGCGCCGGGTGCGCACCAGCTGGGCGGTCCGCTGCTTGCCGGTGCGCTGGCTGTGGGCGGGTGGGTGCGCGCGCGGTGGCAGCAGGCCGCCGGTCTCGTCGAACAGCGGCCACGACTGCGGCGGGGTGCCGACGAAGTCCTCCTCCCGGGTCCCCAGGATCTGCAGTGCCGCGGGGTTGGCGGACTCCACCAGGCCGTTGGCGCCCACCACGACGACACCTTCGGCGAGCGCGTCCACGACCGTGGCGAAGTGCCGCTGGGCCCGGCGCAGCGCCGTCTCGTCGGTGCACACGAGCACGTAGCCGCCGTCCATCTGCGCCGCGGACATGCTGATGGTCAACGCCGCGCCGTCGGCTCTGCGGTGCGTGGCCTCGGCGACCTGCCCGTCCTCCACCAGCACCGCCGGGTCCAGCGGGGCCCCGACGACCTCGTCGACCGGCTGCCCGAGCGCCTGCTCGGCGGGCCGCCCGTAGATGCGCGCCGCGGCCGGGTTCCAGCTGGTCACCCGCCCGTCGTGGGTGGTGGCGATGATGGCGTTGCTGACGTGCTCCACCAGCGCCGCCTGGTAGCGCAGCGCAGCCTCGGCGGCCCGGTCCGCGGTGATGTCGCGCATGATGACCTGGAACGCCGGCCGCCCCTCCCAGGTGATGCGCACCGCCACCACCTCCACCACGACCGGGTCGCCGTTGAGGCGGCGCAGTACGGCCCGGCCCCGTTCGGTGGCAGCGCCGGGGGCCGCCAGCGACGCCAGCTGCTCCCGCATCGCCGACCGGGAGTCCTCGGCGACGAAGTCGACGACGGGCCGCCCCACGATCTGTGTGCTGGACTCGGCGCCCAGCATGCGCACGGTGGCGGGGTTGACGTACACCGCGACACCGTCCTGGTGCACGCAGATCGCGTTCGGGCTCAGCTCCACCAGGTGCCGGTAGCGCTCGGCGAGGTCGGCCAGCTCCTGTTTGGGCTCCACGGCGCCGGTGATGTCGATGGCCACACCGATCAGCACGTCGCCGCGCCGCCGGGCGCGGAACCGGACCGGGCGCATCCACCCACCAGGCTGCTCGCAGCGCTGTTCCAGCTGGTGGACCTGCCAGGACGGGGCGATGCGGGCCGCCTCGACCAGCGGGGCGACCAGCTCGCACAGCCGCTGCCGCACCGCGTCCTCGGGGGCGCCCCGGACGCCCAGGACCTCGTCGAGCTCACAGCCCCACTCGGCTGTTCCGTCGGCGAGGTCGACCGACCAGTACACCGCCTCCGTCAGCGACCAGGCTTCCTCCAGGGGTTCGCGCTCCGAGGTCGCGAACCCGTTGGTCCAGTCGTGCCGGTTCATGGTCGTCCCGCTGTTTCAGCCGTTCGTGTGCTTCCTGACTACCCAGCGGGAGCGACCCACACACGACGGCGGCCCGGCGGCGGGACGGCCGTCGCCCACATGATCGGCTGGGGCAATGCCGAGCTGACGAAGAACGTTCGCCGAGATCGGCAGCTGCGGCTGCTGCGCACCGCCTCGTCGTCCTCAGTGGACACCGAGTGCGGTGACGTCGGTCGGTCGCGCCCCGCCCCGACGATCCCGCCGGGCGGTCGGCGCCGACGTCACCTGACCGGGTGATTCCTGGTAAAACCGCAGCACAGAAGCATTTCGAGTGCATTGCCATCTCCGTGCGCGATCTTGACTGAGGGACGCGGCGGCCGTTGGAATCCTGCCCGGGCCGGGACGTTCCGGCGGGCGTGACTCGGTGGGAAGGCGGGACAGGATGCGGATCAGCAGGTGGTCCGGGGTTCTCGCGGTCGCCGCGGTGCTGGTCGCGGGTTGTGCCGCGGGCGCTGGGGAGCATGCGGCCCCACCCGCACTGCCCGGCTACCTCGCCGTCGCCGACCGCACCGCCGAGCCCGGCGGTGCGCTGGAACTGCAGATGCCGGTCGACATCGGCACCGCGGTGGGCCTCGACCCGCAGCTGACCGACGTGGCCACCTCCTGGCAGCTGATGTCGCTGGTGTACGAGACGCTGGTGACGATGGGCCCCGGTTTCCGGATCGACCCGGGACTGGCCACGCACTGGGAGAACCCGGAACCCACCCGCTACGTCTTCCACCTCCGCGAGGGCGTGACGTTCAGCAACGGCCGGCTGATGACCGCCGCCGATGTGGTCGGCAGCATGCGTCGCCTGCTGTCCGGGCGCGGCGTGTGGCGGGTCCAGCTGGGCCCCGTCGAGTCGGTGAGCGAACTCGACCAGCGCACCGTCGAGTTCCGCCTCTCCCGCCCGTACACGCCGTTCCTGGCCGCGCTGGCCAACGTGCCCGCCGCGGTGCTGCCGATGGCCGAGATCGACAGCGGCGCGCTCGACCCGGCCCGCACCATGCTCGGCACCGGTCCGTTCGTGGTGGAGGCGCACCGCCAGCACGTCTTCTGGCGGTTCAAGCGCCGCGAAGGCTACTGGATGCCCGGCAGACCGGTGGTGGACATGGTCACCATCTCGATCGTGCCGCAGGAGCACGCCCGGATGTCCGCGTTGGAGAGCGGCGCCGCAGACATGGTCGTGCTGGGCGACGTCGCCGCCCCGCAGGTGCTCGGGGACGAGCGGAACATCGCGGTGCACGCCCAGGGCAACACGGACTTCTACTACCTGATGCTCAACACCCTGGCGCCCGGCTCGAAGTTCGCCGACCAGCGGATCCGTACGGCGATCGCCATCGCGTTGGACCGATCGCGGATCGCGGCGGTGGCCACCGGCGGGCTCGGCCGGCCGACCGGCGCGACCCCGGTCGACCTGCCCGGGGCCTGCGACCCCGCGCACCTGCCGTCGGCCACGGCCGGGTTGGAGCGTGCCCGCCAGCTGCTGCGGGAGGCCGGGGCCGTGGACCTGTCGTTCACGCTGACCGTCTTTGCCACCGAACCCGCCCCCGCCGTCGCCCGGGTCGTGCAGCAGAACCTGGCCCGTATCGGGGTGCGGGTCACCGTCGAGGAGCTCGACGAGGCCAGCTGGGCGGACAAGGTCTACGGCCAGGCCCCGGCCCGGTTCGACGCCGCGCTGTCCTGGTTCGCCGGGTACGCCGACGCGGGCATGGTGCCGCAGTGGTGGAATCCCGCCGCCGCCGGGTTCAACGGCGGTTTCATGCGTCCCAACCCCGCGCTCGACCGGGCCATCGAGGCGGCCAACACCCGCCCGGACGGCGCGGAGCGCACCGCGGCGCTGCGCGACCTGTGCATCGCGGTCGACGCGGACGCGCAGATGATCCCGCTGGTCACCAGGCCGGTGGTGATCGGCTACCGGACCGACACGGTCAGCCCGAGCCTGTACGCCACCGAGGGCTACGGCAACCCCTACCGCGCCATCGCGGAATTCCGCGCACTGTCTAAATAGGACGCCACAGTCCCCCGGCTTCAGGCAGTGATGATGTGGGTGGTGTGGGCGCCGCACGTCGCAAGACCGATGTCGGATTTTCGGATCGCGGAGGTCGGTCCGGCGCTACGATCATGGTGCAGGCGGGTGGGGTGGAGGAGGGCCGTTCATGGGGGATGAGCCGGAGGTACGCAACGAGCAGGGCGGCACGGTCAACGGCCCGGTGGCGCAGGTGGGCAACGTCTACGGGGGCCTGCACTTCGGCGGGCGCGCCGAGGAGCGGGCGGTGCCGCGGCAACTGCCGCCCGACGTCGCGGCGTTCGCCGGGCAGGCCGACGAACTGGCCGCGCTCGACGCGGTCCTCGCCGACTCCGCCCGCGCCGTGGTGATCTCCGCGGTGGACAACGCCCCGGGGCTCGGCCGGACCGCGCTGGCCGTGCACTGGGCGAACCGGGTGGCGCAGCGCTTCCCCGACGGGCAGCTCCACGTGGACCTACGGGGTTCGGGCGAGTGGCCCGCACGCCCCGCGGACGTGCTGCGCAGCTTCCTGGCGGCCCTCGGCGACCGGGACATCCCCGCGGACCTGTCCGCGCTGGAGGGCCGGTACCGGACGCTGCTGGCCGACAAGCGGGTGCTGGTGGTGCTCGACGATGCCCGGGACGTCGACCAGGTGCGGCCGTTGCTGCCCGGCGGGTCCACCTCGTTCGTCGTGGTGACCAGCCGCAATCCGCTCACCGGCCTGGTCGCGGAAGGGGCACGTTCGCTCGGCCTGGACGCGCTGACCCCGGGCGAGGCGCGCGATCTGCTCGCGCGGCGGCTGGGCGAGCAGCGGCTGGCTGCGGAGCCGCAGGCGGTGGCCGAGCTGGTCGAGCTGTGCGCGGGTTCGCCGCTGGCCCTGAGCGAGGTGGCGGCCCGGGCTGCGAACACCACCCTCGCCGATCTGGCGGGAGAGGTGCGCGTGGCCGTCGCGGGCACCGAAGGGCTCTCGGCGCGGACGGCGGCGGTGCTGGCGTGGTCGCGTGGGCGGTCCGAGCCGCCGGAACACCGGGACTGGGCGAAGCGCCTCGCCGGGCTGACGTGGGTGCGCAGCCGCCAGTTCCTGTTCGCCGCCGCCGCGGTGCTCGGGGCGACCGTGCTGATCGGCTCGACCGAGCTGATCGCCGCGTCCAGCTTCCTCGGTCTCGGTTTCTTCGCGCTCCGGCTGGCTCTGCTGGTCGCCGGTCTGGTGGTCATGGAGCAGTCGGGGCGACGCGGCGTGATCGGCGTCGGTCTGGCCGCCTCGGGTGTCCTCTACTTCCTGGTGGACGCTCTGGTTTCGGTGCACGGCTCGGCGGACGTGTGGAGCTGGTTGGAGCTGTTCGCGGTGATCGCCCTGGCCGCCGGGCTGGCGGTGCGGTGGGCGCCGTTCCGCGCCGTGCCCAGGCGGGTGCGGCTCGTGGCCCCGCCCCGGTACCCGCTGTCGTTCGTGGTGCTCGGGGCGGCCGCGGCCCAGTTCATCCTGCTGTTCGCGGCGTTTCCCGTCGAGTACGGCAGCACGACGGTCACCGAGGCCGCGGGTGCGCTGGCGGCGCTGCTGCCGGTGGTCGCGATCGGTGGTCTGTGCACGCTGGCGGTGCTGACCCGGACGCTCGACGAGGCGCAACGGACGTTCGCCGGGAGCGCCGTGGTGGCCTACCTGGGGCCGGAGGTGGTGTTCGGGCTCGGCTCGCTGCCGCTCGGGCGGCACTTCACCTATCTCGGCGGGGCACTGTGGGCGTCGGGGGAGACCTCGGCGCCGTGGGTGTGGTTCGCGGTGGCCCAGGCTCTGGTGAGCGCCGTGCTCATGACGTCGACCCTGGCTCTGCTGCGGCGGCGCGCCGAGGCGCGCTGACCAGGGCCACGCAGCACTCCCCGGGCCGCGGGTCGAGCACCGCGTCGGTGGTGCGGGCGTGCAGGCCGTCGAGGAACCCGGACAGGAACGCCTGGGTGAGGCCGCACACGAGTTCCGGTGCCCGGGCCGCCAGCGGGTGGAACGGGCAGTTGCGGAGCCGGACGCACGTCGGGGTCTCCCGGTCGGGTTCGAAGCCGTGCGCCGCGAGGACCTCCTCGGACCGGGTCAGCGCCCGCTCCACGCCCAACCGGCCGGGCCGGTTGCGCTGCCGTTCGGCGGTGCCGAGCTGATGCCCGCGCTCCCGCGCCACGCGCATGGCCGCCTGCGCCGCGGTCTCCCGCTCGCCTTCGGTGAGCACCGCGTCGAGCAGGATGTCGGCCAGCAGATCGTGCTGGCGGGGCGGGATGCTCACCCGGATGTCGGTGCGGGTCGGCTCGTACACCTTTGGCGTGCGCCCCACCTTGCGGATGCCGCCGACGGGCTCGAAGTGCGCGCACAGCAGACCGGCCGCGACGAGCTTGTCGAGGTGGAAGGCGGCGAGCTTGCGGGAGATGCCGACCGCCGCGGCGGCCTCGTCGCGGGCGACCGGCCGCCGGGCGCGCCGGATGAACTCATACATTCCACGCCGCAGTTCGTCGTCCAGCGCGGCGAGGGCCGCCACCGAGGATCGCTCGCCGGGAAGCATGCCCCTACAGTAGCGTCTTCGCACCCATTGTGATGGGTGCTATCGGGTGTGGTGCGAGCTTGACCACGTCCATTGACTCGGCGCGACGAATAAGACTAGCGTTCTTTGGTGAAAAAGCCCGCGGCGTCGCCGACCGCGATCGACCCGAGGAAGCACGCTGATGACCTCCGCACCGGCCCTGCACGTCGTCCACGAACCCGACGGGGAGATCGATCTCGCCGCCGCCGAGAAGGCCGCGGCCGACCTGCTGCACGCATTGGGCATCTCCACCGACGGTGAGAGCCTGCGCGACACGCCGGGCCGGATGGCCCGCGCCTACGCGGAGCTGTTCAGCCCGCGGCCGTTCGACCTGACCACCTTCCCGAACGAGGAGCGGTACGACGAACTGGTGCTGGCTCGGTCGATCCCGGTCCGCTCGGTCTGCGAGCACCACCTGCTGCCGTTCGTCGGCGTCGCGCACGTCGGCTACCTGCCCGGGGAACGCATCCTCGGGCTGTCCAAGCTGGCCCGCGTCGTCGAGCACTTCGCCTGCCGCCCGCAGGTCCAGGAGCGGCTGACCAAGCAGGTCGCGGACTGGCTGGCCGACCAGTTGCAGCCGAAGGGCGTTGGCGTGGTCGTCGAGGCCGAGCACACGTGCATGACGTTGCGTGGCGTGCAGGCCATCGGGTCCAGCACCGTCACCTCCACGCTGCTGGGCACCCTCCGCCAGGACCCCCGCTCCCGGCAGGAGTTCTTCGCCCTCACCGGCGTCAATTCCTGACTCGCCGGGAGTTGCCCCGCCCGGGGTACCGAGCGTGCAGACGAACTCGGGCAGGCCCCGGCCCATGTGCCTGATCCTGGTGCGGCGCGTGGCGATTCGCGTCAGATGCGGGTGGCCGCGCCGGTCACGGTGATGCGTGGGTCGTCGGGGTCGACGTCGACGACGAGTTCGCTGCGCCGGCCCATGTCCTCGCCCTGAACGATGGTCAGCCGCCGCGGTTCGCGGACCCGCCCGGTGGCGCGCAGGTAACCGCCGAAGGCCGCCGCCGCGGCACCGGTGGCGGGGTCCTCCACCACGCCGCCGACCGGGAACGGGTCGCGGGCGTGCACGGTGCCTGCGTTTTCCGGCCAGAACAACTGCACCGTGGTCCAGCCGCGGTCGCGCATCAGGTCGCCGAGGGCGTCGAAGTCGTAGTCCAGCTCCGCCAGGCGCTCGCGGGTGCGCGCGGCCAGCACGAGGTGGTCGTTGCCGGCGTACGCGACGTGCGGCGGCCAGTCCGGGTCCAGGTCCGCCACCGACCATCCCAGCGCCGCCAGCGCGCGGCCGAGTTCGTCCTCGGTCGCGGGCCGTGAGCTGCTCGGCACGCTGGTGAGGCTGGCGACGACGGTGTCCCGCTGCTGCGTGCGCACCCGCACGCTGCCCGCCTTCGTGTCGAAGACGAGGTTGCCGGGCCCGTCGCGCTCGGCCAGCGCCACCGCGGTGGCGACCGTGGCGTGGCCGCAGAACGCCACCTCGGCCAGGGGGCTGAAGTAGCGCAGCCGGTAGCGGTGGTCACCGGCCGGGCTGGCGAACGCGGTCTCCGAGTAGCCGACCTCGGCGGCGATCCGCTGCATGGCGGCGTCGTCGAGCCCGTCTGCGTCGAGCACGACACCGGCGGGGTTGCCGCCCGCAGGATCGGTGGTGAACGCGGCGTAGCGCAGGACGTCTGTCATGCACCCGACTCTGCCTGGTGCCGACCAGCGAGTCCACCATCCCCGGTTGTGCGGTTGATATGGCGCGGATAACGCGGCATGCCAGGCTGCTCATGCCGTGCTCTGGCCAGGGTCCGGAGCGCGGTCGAAATGATTCGTCCGAACGGAGGATGGCGTGATGGCAGCTCCCAGCGCGAGCCGCGGACCCGTGCGCGGTGATCTCATCTCGCTTGCGGACCTGGGGCTCGGCGAGATACGCGAGATCGTCCAGCGCGGCGTCGAGTTCTCCCGCGGCGAGCGGTCCGCGGAACCGCTGGCCGGGGCCGTCGTCGGCATCTACTTCCGCAAGACCTCCACCCGCACCCGGACCGCGTTCTCCGCGGCTGCGCTGCGGCTGGGTGCCCGGATCATCAGCTACGGGCCGGGAGATCTGCAGCTCAACACCGGTGAGACGATCGAGGACACCGCGCAGGTGCTGTCCCGGATGCTCGACGGCCTGGTGTGCCGCACCGCGGGCAGCACCGAGGAACTGCGGGCGCTGGCCGAACCGCCGGGCATGGCGGTGATCAACGCGATGAGCGCCCACGAGCACCCCACGCAGGCGCTGACCGACCTCACCACGATCCAGCGTCACCTGGGCGGAATCGACGGGATCCGGGTGCTCTATGTCGGCGAGGGCAACAGCACCGCGGTGGCACTCGCGCTGTCGCTGACCCGGTTCGAGCGCACCGAACTGCACCTGCGGACCCCGCCGGGGTACGGGCTGGCGCCGGCGGTGCGGGAGCAGGCCGAGCGGTACGCCGCGGAATCCGGCTCGGTGCTGCGGGAAACCCACGACATGGCCGAGCTGCCCAGTGACGTCGACATCGTCTACACGACGCGGTGGCAGACCACCGGCACCACCAAGCCCGACCCGGACTGGCGCCGCACCTTCGCCCCGTTCCAGGTCAACGAGCAGCTGCTCGACGGCTACCCGAACGCGTGGTTCATGCACGACCTGCCCGCGCACCGTGGCGAGGAGACGACCGCGGCCGTGCTGGACGGGCCGCGGTCGATTGCCTTCGACCAGGCCGGGGACAAGATGCACAGCGCGATGGCCGTGCTGGAGTGGGCGCTCTGACCGGACGCGCGGGGCGGCGCGGCCGGTCCGCGCGGCCCTCACATGACGAACCTCAGCTCCGCCTTGCCCGGTTTGGCCACCAGCCTGGGCGTGCGGGCGGTTTCGGCCGCCCGCACGTCGGCGCGGTGCAGTTCCGTCGCGAACGCGCTGAGCAGCGGCTGGAACCGGTAGCGGATCTCCTCGGAACCCATCGCGGGTACGCCTTCCAGCAGGTGAGCGTCCACCAGGCTCTCCACGAGATCCTCCGCCTCGTGCGGATCGAGTCGCAGGAGAGTGATCGCGTCGTGCAGACTGAACTCGGTGGTCTCCAGGCCGCCCAGTTGCCGGAAGGTGCGGGCCACGTCCGCAGGCAACTGCTGGATGCTGGACTGCAGCCGCCGACGCAGGCTCTGCTCGCCGTGCTCCAGGTGGTCCAGCCGGGTGCGCGGGTCGCGGAGCCGGCTGGCCAGCCGCTGCAGCGTCCAGTGCGGTTTGGCGATGAGCTTGGTTGCCGCGATGCGCAGGGCGGCGGGCAGCCGGTCGCACAGTTCGGCGATCTCGGCCAGCGCCCGCGGCTCGGCCGTGGCGCGGTTGCCGAGCAGGGTGCCGAGCAGGTCGACGGCCTCGGCGTGGCCGAGGGGCTGCAGCCGCAGCCACAGCGACGCAGCGACCAGTTCGCTGATCTGGTGGCGGCTGGTGACCACCGCCTTGCTGTCCGGCCCGGTGGGCAGGACGTGCTCGATCTGCCGGTAGGAGGCCACGTTGTCCAGCAGTATGAGCACCTTCCGCTGGTGTACGAGGCTGCGGTAGAGCGCGGCGGCCGCGTCCAGGTCGGCGGGGATGTCCGCGGTGGCCACGCCGAGCTGCCGCAGGAAGGTGTGCAGCGTGTCCCGCGCGTCGGACTCCGCGGGGCCGCGGCAGCAGCCGTGCAGGTTCGCGTGCAGCACGCCGCCGGGGAACCGGTCGGCCACCCGGTGCGCCCAGTGCACGGCCAGCGCGCTCTTGCCGACCCCGGCGGTGCCGGTGATGAGGCAGACGCGGGGTTGCGGCGCGGCGCACAGACCGTCCAAACGGGACAGTTCGGTGGTTCGCCCGGTGAAGGGCTCGATGTCGGCCGGAATGTCGCCGAGGCCCGCGGATGCTGCGCTGGTCGGCAGCTGCGGCGTCGGAACCCGCACCGACGGGTCGTCGTTGAGGATCGCCTCGTGCAGTTCCTGCAGCACCGGACCGGGTTCCAGGCCGATCTCGTCGATGAAGACCCGCCGGCCCTGGCGGAAGGTTTCCATCGCCTCGGCGCGGCGGCCCGCGCGGTACTGGGCGAGCATGAGCTGCGCCCGGGTCTGCTCGCGCAGCGGCTGCTCCTCGACCAGCGCGGTCAGTTCGCTGATCAGCTCACGGTGCCGCCCCAGTTGCAGGTGCAGGGCGGTGCGCTCCTCCTGGACGGCGAGTTTCTGTTCCTGCAGCCGTTCGACCTCCAGCTCCACTACTGCGGAATTGATGTCGCACAGTGCGCGGCCGCGCCACAGCGACAGCGCCTCGTCGTATGCCTCGGTGGCCTTGACCATCTCATTGCGGCGGGTCAGTGCCCTGGCTTCGGCGACGCGGGCGCGGAATGTCAGCAGGTCGATCACGTGGTCGCCGCGGCGCAGCATGTATCCGGGCGAGGAGGTCAGCACCACGTCGTCCCGATAACCCGCAGATCTGAATGTTTTTCGCAATTCTGCGACGCAGATCGCGACCTGGGTTCTGGCCGTTGCCGGGGGGTGTCCGTTCCAGATCGCTTCCGAGATCCGGTCGATCGAGACAACCCGGTCGGAATTGAGCAGCAACATGGCCAGCACGATCCGCTGCCGAGGGCCGCCTATCGCTATCTTCCTTCCTTTGAACTCGACTTGTAAGGGCCCGAGCAGCCCGAATTCGAGACGGTCGGTCATGGAGTCTTCTTCCTGTTGCTCCCTCGCGGGTCAGCAACTGATCCCGTGCGCAAAGAGCCCCCCGAGCGTGCCAGAAGGACACGTTGTCACTCTATCGGGTCAATGACTTGACCGTCCGTGAAACAGGGGGATTGACGCGTCCTCGTTCCGGTCGCTGATTCGGACAGCAGGCATGTTCCGGACGCCTTACGCCTCACGATAAGGACGCGACCTGGGAATATCGACGAGCCGGTCGGCGCCGCCCCGGTTCGGGGGCGCGGCGTTCCGATAGGGAACCGATAACGAACCGAAAGGATCTGTGGGAAAAGTGGGAACGCTGAGCTCGGCCCGCGCCGACGCGCTGGCCGAGGCGACCATCGCCGAGCTGCAGACCGCCATGGCCACCGGGCAGCTCAGCGCCGTCGAACTGGTCCGGTACCATCTCGACCGCATCGACCAGCTGAACCTGCGTGGACCGCAGTTGCGCGCCGTGCTCGAGACCAACCCGCAGGCGCTGGAGATCGCCGAGCTGCGTGACGCCGAGCGCCGACGCGGTCACCTCCGCGGCGCCCTGCACGGAATTCCGGTGCTGGTGAAGGACAACATCGAAACCGCAGACTTGATCCACACCAGCAACGGTACCGCCGCACTGCTGGGTGCGCGTCCCGAGCGAGACGCCACCGTCATCGCCAGACTCCGCGCGGCGGGTGCGATCGTGCTCGGCAAGACGAACAAGAGCGGGTGGATCAGCGGCTCCGCGGGGTGGAGCGCGCGCGGTGGCCAGGGCCGCAACCCGCACCAGCTGGACCGCTCGCCGCACGGGTCCAGCTCCGGGTCGGCCGCGGCCGTGGCCGCCGGGCTGTCGGTGGTCGCGTTGGGCACCGAGACCATCGGCTCGATCCTCGGCCCCGCCGGGGTGAACGGCGTCGTGGGTCTGAAACCGACCGTCGGGCTGACCAGCCGCGCGGGCATGATCCCGGGAGTGCGCAGCCTGGACACCATCGGGCCGCTGTGCCGCACCGTCGCCGACGCGGCCACCGTGCTGGGCGTGCTGACCGGCATCGACGAGCGCGACCCGGCGACCGCTGCCGGGCGGCACCGCTCGGACTACCGGGACTGCCTGGGCGCGGAAAGCCTGGCGGGAACCCGGATCGGCGTGCCGCGCGAGTCGTTCTTCGGCTACGACGACCATGCCGACGCGGTGGCCGAGCAGGCCATCCGGGTGCTCGCGGCGGCCGGGGCGACCATCGTGGACCCCGCCGACGTGCCGAGCGTGTCGCGGCTGCTGTCCGACGAGGGGCTGATGATGGCGCAGCTGCAGGAGGTCAAGCACCACCTGGACGCGTACCTGGCCGCGACCCCGGGCGAGCACCCGCGCAGCATCGCCGAGCTCATCGCCTACAACCGGGCGCACGCCGAGGTGGAAATGCCCTATTTCGGCCAGGAAACGCTGGAGCTGGTCGACAGCCTCAGCGGCGACCTCACCGATCCGGACTATGTGTCGGCCGTGCAGCGGATGCGCCGGTTGTCCCGTGAGGACGGCATCGACGCCGTGCTGCGCGAGCACCGGTTGGACGCGCTGGTGGCGCCCACCGGAGGGCCCGCGTGGAAGATCGACCTGGTGCACGGCGATCCGCCGGCGCGCGGCAGCGCGCTGATCCCGGGGCTGGCGGGCTACCCGGCGATCAGCGTGCCCGCGGGCGAGGTCCGCGGACTTCCGGTCGGTGTCACGTTCCTGGCCGGGGCGTGGTCGGAACCCGTGCTGCTGCGCATCGCCCACGCCTTCGAGCAGGCACACCCGGCGTGGTTCCCACCCCGGTTCCAACCCCCGTCAGTCGGGTGAGCCCCGTGCGCCCCCAAGCAGGCGCCCAGGATTCCCAATTTTAGGCGAACTTGGAAACCGTCCAGGCCGCGGAAGTTCCCAATTCCAGGCAAATTTGGGAGTCTTCCGGGGCATGGGTGTCCCGGGTTCAGGGGGTTGAGGTTCCCGGGTTGGGGGGTGAGCTTGGGGGCGTTGGGCTTTGTGGAGGGTGGCTCCGTGAGTCCCGATGGTGGGTGTGGGCGGAGGACCCGCTGGTGGGCGCCTCCCGTGGGCGGGCCAAGCGGGCGCGCCGCTGTCGAAGGCAGGTCCTCAGGCGGCCTCGGTCAGCACTCGGCGCAATTCCGCGATTTCCGCGTTGAGCGCACGCAACTCCGCCCGCATTTCCCGGGTCTCCGCGACGAGCTGGTTCGTTCGCTCCGTTTCCGCGTGTTGTTCACACAGCAGTCGCATTCGTTGGATATGGGCGAAGATGAGCAGTCCGAGCAGCAGCGTGCCGGACGCGATCAGCAGGCTGATGACCCCGGTATCCGGATTTCCCATCGCAGTCCTCTCGCGTGCGGGCGGCGTCAGCCGGATGCTACGCGGCCGCCGCGAGGGCCGCGCAGGGGCCCTACGCAGCGGAAATGGACACGATAACGACCCGAAATTCGTCGTCGTTAGCCTCGCGCCGGATAGCGAGGATTGTGTTCTTTTTCGAGGAGTGGGCTGGCATGAATGATCCGGCTGAGCGCGGCACGAACGGGCATGCCACCCTGGCCGAGCTGGTCGAGCGCAGTGTGCGACGCCAACCCGATGCGGTCGCCGTGCGGTTCGGCGACCAGCAGCTGCGCTACCGGGAGCTCAACGAGCGCGCGAACCGGTTGGCGCACCAGCTGATCGCCCGCGGCGTGCGCCCCGGCGACGTGGTGGCGCTGGCCCTGCCGCGCACTCCGGAGCTGATCGCCGCCCTGCTCGCGGTGGTCAAGGCCGGGGCCGCCTACCTGCCGGTCGACCCGGACTACCCGGCGGAGCGGATCGCGTTCATGCTGGCCGACTCCCGGCCCGCGCTGCTGCTGACCACCAACGAACTCGCGCCCCGCCTGCCCGAGTGCACCGCGGCGGTCGCGACCATCGCCGAGCTGTTCGCCGCGGATTCCCCGGACACCGACCCGGAACCGCTCGCCACCCCGCAGCACCCCGCCTACGTCATCTACACCTCCGGCTCCACCGGTCGCCCCAAGGGCGTGGTGGTGCCGCACGAGGGCGTGGTCAACCACATGCTGTGGCAGGCCGAGACCTGGGACCTGCGGCCGCAGGACCGGGTGCTGGCGCGCACCGCGATCAGCTTCGACGCAGCGGGCACCGAGGTGTGGTTGCCGCTGATCGTCGGCGCCTCGCTGTGCCTGGCCCCGGCCGACGTGGTCCGCGACCCGCAGCGCCTGGTGGACTTCGTCGCACAGCACCAGGTGACCGTCGCGCAGTTCGTGCCGTCGCTGCTGGCCGTGGCCGCCGATGTCGGCGAGAGGGAACTGCCGCTGCGCCTGGTGTTCGTCGCCGGTGAGGTGCTGCCGCCCGCGTTGGCCGCGCGCGTGGTTTCGACCTGGGGCGTGCGGTTGGCGCACCTCTACGGCCCCACCGAGGCGTCCATCGACGTGACCTACTGGGACTACGATCCAGCCATCGGGCAGCGTCCGCTGCCCATCGGACGTCCACTGTGGAACACCCGGGTGTACGTGCTGGACGAGCGGCTGCGCCCGGTGGCTCCCGGCGAGCAGGGCGAGCTGTACGTGGCGGGCATCCAGCTCGCGCACGGCTACCTGCACCGCCCCGGCCTGACCGCGCAGCGGTTCCTCGCTGACCCGTTCGGCGCGCCCGGCGAGCGGATGTACCGCACCGGTGACCTGGCCCGCTGGAACGGCGCGGAACTGGAGTTTCTCGGCCGTGCCGACGACCAGGTCAAGATCCGCGGGTTCCGGATCGAGCTCGGCGAGATCGAGTCGGTGCTGACCGGTTTCGCCGAGGTGTCGCAGGCCGCCGTGACGGTGCGCGACACCCCGGCAGGCGACCGGGCGATCGTCGCCCACGTGGTGCCCCGCCAGGACATCGGGGTGGACGTCCTGCGCAGCCGGGTCGCGGCGGCGCTGCCCGAGCACATGGTCCCGGCCGCGTTCATGGTCGTCGACCAGATGCCGTTGGCCCCCAACGGCAAGGTCGACCGGCGGGCGCTGCCGGACCCGTGGTCGGGGACCGGTGCGGGCCGGGCGGCGGGCAACGAGCGGGAAGCGGCGCTGTGCCGGTTGTTCGCCGAGGCGTTGGGCCTGTCCGCGGTGGGCGTCGACGACAGCTTCTTCGAGCTGGGCGGGCACTCGCTGCTGGCGGCCCGGCTGGCCGCCGGTGTCCAGGCCGAGCTGGCGGTGGAGGTGTCGGTCCGCGACATCTTCGAGGCACCGACGGTCGCGGCGCTGGCCGCGCGGCTGGCCGACGCGCCGCGGATCGCCGAGCCCGCCGCGCCCGTGGCGAGCGAGGCCGCGCTCTCGGTGGCACAACTGGGCTTGTGGTCCCTGCATCGGCTGGAGGGGCCCAGCGCCACCTACAACATCCCGCTGATCGTGCGGCTGGACGGGCCGCTGGATCCGAACGCGCTGTACGCCGCCGTGCAGGACGTGGCCGCGCGGCACGAGACGCTGCGCACGATCTTCCCCGAGGACGACGGACGGCCCTCGCCCCAGGTGCTCGACGTGGCGGTCGACGTCGAGTTCCGCGACGTGGCCGCGGCCGACGTGGACGCCGAACTGGTCCGCCAGGCCCGGTACGGCTTCGACCTGCTGACCGAGATCCCGTTCCGGGTGCGGGTGCTGTCCTCGGCCCCACACCGGCACGTCGTGTTGCTGCTGATGCACCACATCGCCGCCGACGGCTGGTCGGAGCGGCCGCTGGTGCGTGACCTCGCCGACGCCTACCGGGCCCGGCTGGAGGGGCGGGCCCCGCAGTGGACGGCGCTGCCCACCAGCTACGCCGAGGAGATGAGCCGGCGGCACGCGGCACTGGGCACCGAGGATGACCCGGACAGCCCGCTGGCCCGGCAGACCCGGTTCTGGGCCGAGCAGCTCGCCGACCTGCCGGAGCTGGTGGAGCTGCCCACCGACCACCCGCGCCCGGCCGCCGCCAGCCACCGCGGCGACGTGCTGCGGGTGCGGATGGACGCCGACCTGCACCGCTCGCTCGCGCAGCTGGCCAAGGCCACCGGCACGAGCACGTTCATGGTCGTGCAGGCGGGGCTCGCGGCGCTGATGACCCGCCTGGGCTGCGGTGCGGACATCCCGCTGGGCACCCCGGTGGCCGGCCGCGGATCGTCCGATGTGGACGACGTGGTCGGGTACTTCGTCAACACGCTGGTGCTGCGTACCCGCACCGGCGGTGACCCGGCGTTCCGGGAACTGCTGGCGCGGGTGCGGGAAACCGACCTCGCCGCGTTCGCGCACCAGGACGTGCCGTTCGACCGCGTGGTGGAGGCGCTCAACCCGGCGCGGTCGCTGTCGCACCACCCGCTGTTCCAGGTGATGCTGACCTTCGAAACCCTCGCCGCGGCGCGACCGGAGTTCCCCAACGCGCGGGCGGAAGTCGACGAGGTCCCGGTCGGGGTCGCCAAGTTCGACCTGGACCTGCGGCTGCGCGAGCACCACGACGCGGCGGGAATCCCCGTCGGCGCGGACGGGATCATCGAGTACAGCACGGACCTGTTCGACCGCGAGGGAGTGGAGCTGCTGTGGGAGCGGTTGGTGCTGCTGCTGCGCTCCGCCGTGCGGCGACCCGACGCGCGGCTCAGCGAACTGGACCTGCTCAACCCCGGTGAACGCCGCCACGTCCACGACCCCGAGCAGGTCGTGGTGCGCGGCGTCCGGCTGGACCCGCACCGGCCGCAGGCCGAACTGGCCGCGCACCCCGCCGTCGCCGACGCTTTCGTGCTCGGCCGCGACACCGGCCTGGTCGGCTATGTCGTGCCCGCGCCCGGGCTGGCCGTGCGCACCGCGGACCTGCGGGCGTACCTCGAACGCCGCGTCCCGTCGTACCTGGTGCCCACCGACCTGGTCGTGCTGGAGGAGATGCCGCGGGACGCTCGTGGCGACGTGGACCGCGACCGGCTGCCCGTGCCGGTGGCCGACGTGGCGGTGCGCGGCCCGCGCACCCCGCAGGAGGCGCAGCTCGCCGCGTTGTTCGCCGAGGTGCTCGGCGTGGACGACATCGGCGTGGACGACGGCTTCTTCGACCTGGGCGGGGACAGCATCGTCGCGATCCGGCTGGTCAGCCGCGCCCGCAGGGCCGGGCTGGTGCTCACGCCGCGCGACGTCTTCGAGCACAAGACCGTCGCCCGGCTCGCCGCGGTCGCCGCGCGCGACACCGGAGACGACACCGGCGCACCGGTCCACGAGCCGCACGGCGAGGTGCCGCTGACGCCGATCATGCGCGCCCTGCTGGACCGCGGCGGGGACATCGACGGCTATTTCCAGTCGATGGTGCTGCGCGCCCCGGCCGCGATGACCGAGGCCGACCTGGTCGCCGCGGTGGACGCCCTCGTCGCGCACCACGACGTGCTGCGCATGCGGCTGGCAGGCGACCACCTGGTGATCCCGCCGCAGGCGCGGTCGGGCTTCGTGCACCGCGTCGAGGTCGGCGACCGTGACCTGGACGCGGCCGTGGCGGAGGAGACCGCGCACGCGCAGTCGCGGCTGGACCCGCGAGCCGGGGTCGTGCTGCAGGTCGTCTGGCTGGACGCCGGGGACGAACCGGGCCGCCTGCTGGTGCTGGTGCACCACCTCGCCGTGGACGGCGTGTCCTGGCACGTGCTGGTGTCGGATTTGCGCGCCGCGTGGGAGGCGGTTCGCGCCGGGCGCCCGGTGCGGCTGGACCCGGTCGGCACCTCCTTCCGCCACTGGGCGCACGTGCTGCGCGACGCGGCGCAGGACCGGCGCGCGGAGCTTCCGCTGTGGAGGGACGTGGTCGGGCAGCGATCCGCTCCGCTGGGCGAGCTGGAGCTGGACCACGCCCGCGACACCCGCGGCACCGCCCGCACCCTGACCCGCGAACTCCCGGCCGACCTGACCCGGGCGCTGCTGTCCGATGTCACCACCGCGGTCCGCGGGCGTCCCAACGAGGTGCTGCTGGCGGGACTGGCCGCCGCGCTCGGCGAGGTGCAGGACCGCTGGGGCACCGGCGAGTCCGCAGTCGTGCTCGAGCTGGAGGGCCACGGCCGCGAGGAGATCGCCGACCGGCTGGACCTGTCCCGCACCGTCGGCTGGTTCACCAGCGCCTACCCGGTGCGGTTGGACGCCGGGGTGCGGCGACTGGAGGAGCTGGCCGACCCCCGCACCCGCGCCCGGGTCCTCAAGCGGGTCAAGGAGCAACTGCGCGCGGTGCCCGACAACGGCATCGGCTACGGCATCCTGCGCGACTCGCTGCCCGCGTTCACCCCGCAGATCGGGTTCAACTACCTCGGCCGGTTCGGCACCGGCGAGGCGGACGAGGACTGGGCGAGTGCCGGGGCGGTGCTGGGCGGCGGGGCCGACGCCGGGCTCCCGCTGTCCTACCCGCTGGAGATCGACGCGATCACCGAGGACCACCCCGCGGGGCCGCGGCTGGCGGTCACCTGCACCTGGGCGGGCCGACTGGTCGATGAGGCCCGCGTCACCGAACTCCTCAACGCCTGGTTCGAGGCACTGCGGCTGCTCGCCGCGCAGACCACCGACGCCGGTCTCACCCCGTCGGACCTGCCGCTGGTCGCGCTGTCGCAGAGCCAGATCGAGCAGCTGGAGCAGGACGGCCCGCTGCGCGACGTGCTACCGCTCGCGCCGCTGCAGGAGGGCCTGCTCTTCCACGCCCTCTACGACGAGCAGGCACCGGATGTCTACGCGGTGCAGGAGGTGTTCCGGGTCGACGGCGACCTGGACGCGACCGCGCTGCGCGAGGCGGTGGCCGCCCTGCTGCGCAGGCACGACAACCTGCGCGCCGCGTTCCGCTACGAGGGCCTGCCCCGCGCGGTGCAGGTCATCCCGGCGGAGGTCGAGCTGCCCTGGCAGGAGATTGATCTGTCCGGAGTGGACGACCAGGCGGCTGCGGTCGCCGAGCTCACCGCGGCCGACCGGGCTCGCCGGTTCGACCTCACCCGCCCACCGCTGCTGCGCTTCACCCTCATCCGGCTCGGCCCGGCCGAGCACCGCCTGGTGGTCACCAACCACCACATCCTGTTCGACGGCTGGTCGATGCAGACGCTGCTCGACGAGCTGTTCGCGATCTACCGCAGCGCGGGCGGCGCGCTGGGCCGCGTCGCGCCCTACCGCGACTACCTGTCCTGGCTGGCCGCCCGCGACCAGGACGCCAGCGTCGCCGCGTGGCGCGGCGCGCTGGAGGGCGTCACCGAGCCGACGCTGCTCGGTGCGGGCGGCACCGGCGGTACCGTGGTGACCCCCGAGCAGGTCGTGCTGGACCTGCCCGCCGACTTCGTCGACCAGCTCCAGCAGTGGATCCGCGGCCGCGGCCTGACCCTCAACACCGTCGTGCAGGGCGCCTTCGGGCTGCTGCTGGCCCGCAACCTCGACCGCGACGACGTGGTCTTCGGCAGCACCGTCTCCGGCCGCCCGTCGGAGCTGCCCGGTGTCGAGTCGATGATCGGCATGTTCATCAACACCGTGCCGGTCCGCGTGCGGCTGCGCGCCGAGGAGTCGCTGGGTGAGCTGCTGGCCCGCGTGCAGGACGAGCAGTCGCGGCTGCTGGACCACCACTACCTGGGGCTCAACGAGATCCAGCAGCTGCTGGGTACCGGTGAGCTGTTCGACACGCTCACCGTGATCGAGAACTACCCGCACGAGCCCGGCCAGTCCTGGAGCCCCGCGCCCGGCGTCGAGCTCACCGGCCTGGAGGACCACGACGCCACGCACTACCCGCTGACCCTGTCGGTCATCCCCGGGCAGGGGCTGCGGCTGCGGTTCGAGTACCGGCCCGACCTGTTCGAGCGCACCGCCATCGACCGCCTGTCGGCGCAGATGTTCGCGCTGCTGCAGGCGATCGTGCAGAACCCGGACCAGCCGGTCGCGGACACCGGTGTGCTCGCCGAGGACCAGCGGGTGCGCGCGGTCGGAGCCGCGGGAGCCGCCGTGGACAAGCAGGAGCTCAGGCGCGCCCCGCGCACCCCGCAGGAGGAGATCCTGTGCGGGCTGTACACCGACGTGCTGGGCGTCGCCGAGGTCAGCATCGATGACAGCTTCTTCGAACTCGGCGGCCACTCGCTGTCGGCGATCCGGCTGCTGAGCCGGCTGCGCACGATGTTCGGCGTCGAGCTGTCGCTGCGCCACCTCTTCGAAAAGCCCACGGTCGCCGAACTGGTCGAGGAGTTCGGCGCGGCCACCGGCACCCGCGTCGCGCTGACGCCGTTCACCCGGCCCGACCCGATGCCGCTGTCGTTCGCGCAGTGGCGGCTGTGGTTCCTGCACCGCCTGGAGGAGGACAGCGCCACCTACACCGAACCGCTGCTGCTGCGGCTGTCCGGCGAGCTGGACACCGACGCGCTGCGCGCGGCGATCGCCGACGTCGTCGCCCGGCACGAGACGCTGCGCACGATCTACCCGGAGACCGACGGCACCCCGCACCAGCTGGTGCTGCCGCCGGAGCAGGCGGTGCCGCACGTCGAGTTCATCCGTACCGACCAGGCGGGGCTGGAGCAGCACCTGCGCGACCTCGGCCGCCACAGCTTCGAGCTGTCCACCGAACTGCCGCTGCGGGTGTGTCTGTTCTCCCTCGGCGAGCACGAGCACGCGTTGCTCCTGCTGCTGCACCACATCGCCAGCGACGGCTGGTCCGACGCGCCGCTGAGCCGCGACCTGTCGACCGCGTACGCGGCCCGGCTGCGCGGCGAAGCTCCGCAGTGGACGCCGCTGCCGGTGCAGTACGCGGACTACACGCTCTGGCAGCGCGAACTGCTCGGCAGCGAGGACGACCCGAACAGCCTGGTCTCCCAGCAGCTGGCGTTCTGGGCGAAGGAACTGGCGGGCCTGCCGGAGCGGCTGGAGCTGCCCACCGACCGGCCGCGGCCGGCCGTGGCGTCCTACCGCGGCAGCGAGGTCGAGTTCACCATCAACGCCGATCTGCACCGGGGCCTGGTCGAACTGGCGCGGCAGACCGGCACCACACTGTTCATGGTCGTGCAGGCGGGCCTGTCGGCGCTGCTGACCCGGCTGGGCGCGGGCACCGACATCCCGCTGGGCAGCGTCATCGCCGGCCGCTCCGACGAGGCGCTGGAGGAACTCGTCGGGTTCTTCGTCAACACCCTCGTGCTGCGCACCGACACCTCCGGGCGGCCGACGTTCCGCGAACTGCTGGCCCGGGTGCGCAGGACCGACCTCGCCGCCTACGCCCACCAGGACGTGCCGTTCGAGCGGCTGGTCGAGGTGCTCAACCCGCCGCGGTCCATGGCGCACCACCCGCTGTTCCAGGTCATGGTGCTGTTCCAGAACAACGCCGAGGCCGAACTCAACCTGCCCGGGCTGCGCGCCAGCTTCCACGACATCGGGTCCGGTTCGTCGAAGTTCGACCTGGACTTCGACTTCCGGGAGGACTACGCCGACGACGGCACCCCGCTGGGCATGGCGGGTCTGATCGAGTACGCCACGGACCTGTTCGACCACGACACCGTGGCCGCGATGGGACAGCGGCTGGTGCGGCTGCTGGAGGCGGTCGTCGCCGACCCGGACCGCCGGATCGACGACATCGACCTGCTGTCCGCGGCCGAACGGCGCGCCCTGCTGCCCCCGCGCCCGGCGACTCCTGCGGGAAGCGGCACCGACGTTGCCGACACCACGACCATACCGGCGCTGTTCGAGGCGCAGGTGCGTCGCACCCCGGACGCCGTCGCGCTGGTCTTCGAGCAGCAGCGCCTGACCTACGCCGAGCTGAATGCGCGGGCGAACCAGCTGGCCCGCGAACTCGTGGCGCGCGGCGTCGGGGCCGAGCACGTGGTGGCGGTGGCGCTGCCGCGGTCCGCGGAGCTGGTGGTGGCGCTGCTGGCGGTGCTCAAGGCCGGCGGCACCTACCTGCCGGTGGACCCGGACTACCCGGCGGACCGCATCGCGTTCATGCTCGCCGACGCCGCCCCGACCGTGCTGCTCACCGACTCGGCGACCCGGCTGGACACCGAGGTGCCGAAGGTGGTGCTCGACGAGCTGGACCTGTCTGGGCGAACGGACGGTGACCTCGGCGCGGTGGTCGGCCCGGACAACGCGGCGTACATCATCTACACCTCCGGCTCGACCGGCCGCCCCAAGGGCGTGGTGGTGCCGCACCGCAACGTGCAGCGGCTGTTCACCGCCACCGACCACTGGTTCGGCTTCGGCCCACAGGACGTGTGGACGCTGTTCCACTCCTACGCCTTCGACTTCTCGGTGTGGGAGCTGTGGGGTCCGCTGCTGCACGGCGGACGGCTCGTCGTGGTGCCGCACCTGGTCAGCCGCTCGCCGAAGGAGTTCCTGGAACTGCTGGTCGCCGAGGGCGTCACGGTGCTCAACCAGACCCCGTCGGCGTTCTACCAGCTCGCCCAGGCCGATCGGGAGAACCCCGAACTGGGCGACCGGTTGGCGCTGCGGTACGTGATCTTCGGCGGCGAGGCCCTGGAGCCGTCCAAACTGGACGGATGGTACCGGCGGCACGCCGAGGACGCCCCGCGCCTGGTCAACATGTACGGCATCACCGAGACCACGGTGCACGTCACGTACTTCCCACTGGCGGCCGCGCACACCGCCGACCCGCGCAGCCCGATCGGCGCGGGCATCCCCGACCTCGGGCTGTACGTGCTCACCGAGTCGCTGCAGCCGACCCCGCCCGGGGTGCCCGGCGAGCTGTACGTGTCCGGTGCCGGGCTGGCCCGCGGTTACCTGAACCGGGCCGGGCTGTCCGCGCAGCGGTTCGTGGCCGACCCGTTCGGCCCGCCCGGCTCCCGTATGTACCGCAGCGGCGACCTGGTTCGGTGGAACAACCAGGGTGTGCTGGAGTACCTCGGCCGCGCCGACGACCAGGTCAAGATCCGCGGTTTCCGCATCGAGCTGGGTGAGATCGAGGCGCAGCTGCTGACCCACCCGGCGGTGGCGCAGGCCGCGGTGGTGGTCCGCGAGGACAAGCCGGGTGACAAGCGCCTGGTCGGCTACGTCGTCACCACCGGCGAGATCGACCCCACCGAGGTGCGGCGGCACGTCGCGGCGACCCTGCCCGACTACATGGTGCCCTCGGCGGTGGTGCGGCTGGAGTCGCTGCCGCTGACCGCCAACGGCAAGCTGGACCGCCGCGCGCTGCCCGCACCGGACCTGTCGGCGCTCGTCGGTGGCCGCGCCCCGCGCAACCAGCGCGAGGAACTGCTGTGCGGCCTGTTCGGCGACGTGCTGGAGGTCGACGGCGTCGGCATCGACGACAGCTTCTTCGACCTCGGCGGGCACTCCCTGCTGGTCACCCGCCTGGTCAGCCGCATCCGCTCCACCTTCGGCGTCGAGCTGCCGCTGCGCGCGGTGTTCGAGGCGCCCACCGTCGCCGGGCTCACCGAGCGGCTGGACGCCGCGGACGGCGCGCGGGTGGCGTTGCGGCCCATGCCGCGCCCCGACCGGCTGCCGCTGTCCTACGTCCAGGAAGGACTGTGGTTCCTGTCCCGGCTGGAGGGCCCGAGCGCGACCTACAACGTCCCGCTGGTGCTGCGCCTGACCGGTCACCTCGACATCGAGGCGTTGCGGACCGCGTTCGCCGACGTCGTCGCGCGGCACGAGTCGCTGCGCACGATCTTCCCGGAGCAGGGCGGCGTTCCACACCAGGTCGTGCTGCCGCCCGAGCAGGCGCAGCCGGTGCTGGAGGTGGTGGACGTCGACGAGTCGGAGGTGGCCGAGGCGCTGCGTGAGGCGTCGCGGTACCACTTCGACATCACCGCCGAGCTGCCGATCCGCGCCTGGCTGTTCCGCCTGGGCGGCGACCGCTACGCGCTGCTGCCGCTGATGCACCACATCGTCAGCGACGGCTGGTCGGAGTCGCTGCTGGGCAACGACCTGGCCACCGCCTACGCCGCCCGGCTGCGCGGCGAGGCCCCGGTGTTCCCGCAGCTGCCGGTGCAGTACGCGGACTACGCGCTGTGGCAGCGGGAACTGCTCGGCGACATCGACGACCCGGACAGCGCCATCAACCAGCAGATGGCGTTCTGGGCCGACGCCCTGCGCGGGCTGCCGGAGAAGATCGAGCTGCCCACCGACCGGCCCAGCCCCGCCGCCGTGACCTACCTCGGCGACGAGGCGCCGCTGCGCATCGACGCCGACCTGCACCGGGCCATCGACGAGCTGGCGCGCCGCACCAGCACCACGCAGTTCATGGTGATCCAGGCCGGTGTCGCGGCGCTGCTGACCCGGATGGGTGCGGGCACCGACATCCCGATCGGCATCCCGGTCGCGGGCCGCACCGACGAGGCGCTGGAGGAGCTGTTCGGCTTCTTCGTCAACACCCTGGTGCTGCGTACCCGCACCCACGGCGACCCGACGTTCCGGGAGCTGCTGGACCGGGTGCGCGAGACCGACCTGGCCGCGTTCGCGCACCAGGACGTGCCGTTCGAGCGGATCGTGGAGGCGGTCAACCCGGTGCGGTCGCTGTCGCACCACCCGCTGTTCCAGGTGATGCTGACCTTCGAGAACTTCGACGAGGTCGAGGTCGAGCTGCCCGGGCTGGAGGTGGAGCTGGAGGATGTCGTCGCGGGCGTGGCCAAGTTCGCGATGGACATCCGGCTGCAGGAGCGCTACGGCGCCGACGGCGCGCACGCCGGCATCGTCGGCGAGATCGAGTACTCCACCGACCTGTTCGACCGCGCCACGGTCGACTCTTTCGGCGAACGGCTGCTGCGGCTGCTGCGCAGCGCCACCGCCGACCCGGAGCGCAGGCTCGGTGAGCTGGACGTGCTGGCCCCCGAGGAGTTCCCGGCGGCCGACGCCCGGCACGTCGTGCTGGACGAGGCGGGCCGACCGCTGCCGCCCGGCGTGGTCGGCGCGCTGCACGTGGCCTCCGAAGGAGGTTTCGTGCCCACCGGCGACCGGGCTCGGTTGCGCGGTGGTGAGGTCGAGATCGTCGCCCGCGCGGGCCGGTGGATCCAGGTGCGCGGCATCGGTGTCTCGCTGGACGAGGTGGAGCGCATCCTCGGCGCGGCCGGCCCCGTGGCGGTGACGACCGACCCGGACGGCGCGGTGATCGCGTACGCCGTGGACGTGGCGGCGGTGCGCGCGCACGCCGAGGGGGTGCTGCCGGACTACATGGTGCCGTCGCGCTACGTCGCGCTTGACTCCATCCCGGTGGACGCCGACGGTCAGGTCGACCACGCGGCGCTGCCCGCGCTGGAGCGGCGTCAGACCCGCAAGGGTCCGCGGTCGCCGCGCGAGGAGATCCTGTGCGGGCTGTTCGCCGAGGTGTTGGGCCTGGAACGCCCGGTGGCGGTCGACGAGAGCTTCTTCGAGCTGGGCGGCCAGTCGCTGTCGGCCATCCGGCTGCTCAGCCGCGTCCGGGCGACCTTCGGCGTGCAGCTGTCGGTGCGCGCCCTGTTCACCGAGCCGACGGTGGCCGGTGTCGTCGCGCGCCTCGACGAGGCCGCGGACGCGCCGCGCACCCCGCTGACCGCCCGGCCGCGCCCGGCGCGCATCCCGCTTTCGGCCGCGCAGCAACGCCTGTGGTTCCTGTCGCGGCTGGAGGGGCCGAGTGCCACCTACAACGTGCCGCTGGTGCTGGAGCTGTCCGGCGACCTCGACGTCGGGGCGCTGGAGGCGGCGGTGCGCGACGTCTGCGACCGGCACGAGAGCCTGCGCACCCTCTTCCCCGAGGTGGACGGCGAACCGCACCAGCTGGTGGTGGAGGAGGTCCCGGGTCTGCGGATCGTCGAGGTGTCCGCCGCGGAGGTGACCGAGCGACTGGCCGCCGAAGCCCGCCACGCCTTCGACTTCACCACCGAACCACCGCTGCGGGCCACCCTGTTCCGGGTCGGCGAGCAGGAGCACGTCCTTCTGCTGCTGATGCACCACATCGCCACCGACGGCGGCTCGGAGGAGCCCTTCGCCCGCGACCTGTCGACCGCGTACGCGGCGCGGCTGCGCGGCGAAGCTCCGCAGTGGACGCCGCTGCCGGTGCAGTACGCGGACTACACACTGTGGCAGCAGGAGCTGTTCGGCAGCGAGGACGACCCGGACAGCCTGGTGTCCCGCCAGCTGGCGCACTGGCGGCGGGCGCTGGCGGGCGTGCCGGAGTGCCTGGAGTTGCCCACCGACCGGCCGCGGCCGGACGCGGCCTCCTACGAGGGCGACGAGGTCAACTTCGTCATCCCGGCCGACCTGCACGCCGCCCTGCTGGCGGTGGCCCGCAGGACCGACACGACGCTGTTCATGGTCGTGCAGGCGGCGCTGGCCGCGCTGCTGACGCGGCACGGCGCGGGCACCGACATCCCCATCGGCACCCCGGTCGCCGGGCGCGCGGACGAGGCACTTCAGGATCTGGTCGGGTTCTTCGTCAACACCCTCGTGCTGCGCACCGACACCACCGGCGACCCGACGTTCCGGGAGCTGCTCGGCCGGGTCCGGGAGACCGACCTGTCGGCGTTCTCCCACCAGGACGTGCCGTTCGAGCGGATCGTGGAAGAGCTCAACCCGGTGCGGACCCTGCGGCACCACCCGCTGTTCCAGGTCATGATGGTGTTCGAGAACGACGCCGAGCACAGCTTCGCGCTGCCGGGGCTGCGCACCGGCCTGCGCGACGTGGAGATGTCCGCGGCCCGCTTCGACCTGACCTTCCACCTGCAGGAGCTCGCCGGCGGTGGTGTCAGCTGCGACCTGGAGTACGCCGTCGACCTGTTCGACCGGGCCACCGTGGAGAAGCTGGCGCAGCGGTTCCTGGCGCTGCTGTCGGCGCTGGCCGCTGACCCGGACGTGCGGCTGCGCGAGGTGGAGCTGCTCGACGCGGAGGACCGCGCGATCGTGCTGCCCGCGGTGGCCGCCCCGGCCGCGCGGGCGACCGGGGCCGTGGCCGTCGTCGACATCGACCCGTCCATCGTGGACGGTTCGGTGGCGGCTCCGGTGGAGCTGCCGCGCACCGGGTCGGACCTGCTGGGCTGGCTGGACTGGGACGGCATCGAGGAAGTCGTCCTTCCGCACGCACTGCTGGACGAGCTGTGCCGGGTCGCCGTCGAGCAGGACTTCCGGCCCGAGAAGCTGTCCCGGGTCGTCGGTTTCGGCCCGGACCTGCCGGTGGTCGAGCACGTCGCCGCATTCCGCAGCCGGTTCCCCGACATCGTGGTGGAACTCGCGCGCGGGTGGGCACAGACCGGTGTCGTGACCACCGGCGGACCGGGGGCCGAACGGCCCGCGCCGGGGGTGGCGGTGTACGTGCTGGACGAGCAGCTGCGTCTGGTCCCGCCCGGCGTGTTCGGCGAGGTGCACGTAAGCACGCCGTGGTTGCGCGACGGGGTCGACAACCCCTTCGGCGACGGGCTCCTGCTGCGGACCGGGGCACGCGCCCGCTGGCGCCGCGACGGGACGCTGGAGTTCCCCGTCGAACGGGCCGCTGCCGAGGTTCGGCACGAGGACCGCGAGCCCACCGCCGAGGAGGAGGCGCTGCGCGGGCTGTTCGCCGCCGTGCTCGGCGTCGACGACATCGGCCTGCACGACAACTTCTTCGCCTTCGGCGGTCACTCGCTGCGCGCCACGAAACTGGTCGGCCAGATCCGCGCCGAGCTCGGCGTGGAACTGCCGGTGCGCGCCGTGTTCGAGGCGCCCACCGTCGCCGGGCTGGCCGCCCGGCTGCCCAGTGCGGGCCAGGCGCGACCGGCCCTGACGCGGCGGGAGCTGCCCGCGCGGGTGCCGCTGTCGTTCGCGCAGCGGCGGTTGTGGTTCCTGCACCAGCTGGACGGGCCGACCCCGACCCACAACATCCCGCTGGTGCTGGAGCTGTCCGGGCAGCTGGACGTCGAGGCGCTGCGCCGCGCGTTCGGCGACGTGGTGGCGCGGCACGACAGCCTGCGCACCCTGTTCACCGAGACGGACGGGGTGCCGCACCAGGTGGTCGTGGACCGCCAGGCGCCGTTCGAGGTCGTGACCACCGAGGAGCCGGGTGAGCAGCTGGGGGCCGCCGCACGGTACGCCTTCGACCTCAGCACCGAACTGCCGGTCCGCGCGACCCTGTTCACCGCGGGCGGTACCGACCACACCCTGCTGGTGCTGCTGCACCACATCGCCGGGGACGGCGCATCGACCGAACCGCTGCTGCGCGACCTGGCGCAGGCGTACACCGCGCGCGCCGCGGGCGGTGAGCCCGACTGGGCCCCGCTGCCGGTGCAGTACGCGGACTACGCGCTGTGGCAGCGGGAACTGCTCGGCGACGACGAACAGCCGACCAGCCTCGCCCAGGCGCAGCTGGCGTTCTGGCGGGAGCAGCTGGCGGGTCTGCCGGAGCGGCTGGAGCTGCCGACCGACCGGCCGCGCCCGGCCGTCGCGACCTACCGCGCCGGGGCCGTGGACGTCGAGCTGGACCGGGACCTGCACCAGGCCATCGTCGACTTCGCCGCGCAGCGGGGTGTGACGGTGTTCATGGTGTTGCAGGCGGGTCTGGTGGCGTTGCTGTCGCGGTTGGGTGCCGGGGTTGATGTTGCGATCGGTACTCCGGTGGCGGGTCGTTCCGATGCGGCGTTGGCGGATCTGGTTGGGTTCTTCGTGAACAACCTGGTGTTGCGGACGGATGTGTCGGGTGATCCGTCGTTTGCCGAGTTGGTGGGTCGGGTGCGTGAGACCGATGTGGCGGCGTTCGCGCATCAGGATGTGCCGTTCGAGCGGTTGGTGGAGGTGCTCAACCCGGTCCGGTCGCTGTCGCACCACCCGCTGTTCCAGGTGATGATGACCGTCCACGACGCGGGCGCTGACGACCTGGCCCTGCCGGGCCTGTCCGCGCGGGTCGAGGGCGTGGACACCGGCTCGTCCACCATGGACCTGTCGTTCGAACTGCGGGAGACCTTCGACGGCGGCCCGGCGGGCATCGTGGGCGACCTGGAGTTCGCCACGGACCTGTTCGACACCGACACGGCGCAGTCCCTCGCCGACCGGCTCTCCCTCCTGCTGCGCGAAGCGCTCGCGCGGCCCGAGCAGCCGATCAGCGCCCTGCAGGTGCTCTCCGACGCCGAACGCGACCAGCTCGTTGGCTGGAACGCCACCGAGCGCCCGCTGCCGGCCACGACGTTCGTCGAGCAGTTCGCCGACCAGGTGCGGGCGCAGCCCGACGCGACGGCGCTCATCACCGCCACGCAGGAACTCAGCTACGCCGAACTCGACCGGCGCGCCAACCAGCTGGCCCACCACCTGCTGGGCATCGGTGCCGGACCGGAGACGATCGTCGCGGTGGCGCTGCCGCGCACCCCGGAGTTGCTGGTGGCGTTGCTGGCCGTGGCCAAGGCCGGGGCCGCGTACCTGCCGATCGACCCGGCCCACCCGACGGAACGGCTCGCGCACATCCTGCACGACGCCGACCCGGCGGTGCTCATCACCGACGACGGCACCGAAATCCCGGCACCGTCGGCCACTCAGCGCCTCAACGTGTCCGAACTGGACACCGCGGTGTCCACCGAGACCGCGGAAGCCCCGGACGTGGTGCGGGATCCGCGGCAGCTGGCGTACACCATCTACACCTCCGGCTCGACCGGCCAACCCAAGGGCGTGCTGCTTTCCCGGGCGAACCTGGACAACTTCCTGGCTTCGATGCGCGAGGACATCGGCCTGGCCGCCGGGGACCGGATGCTCGCGGTCACCACCGTGTCGTTCGACATCGCCGGGCTGGAGCTGTACCTGCCGCTGCTGGTCGGCGCCGCGGTCGTCCTCGCCGACGAGGACACCGTCCGCGACCCGTACGCGCTGGGCGGTTTCCTCCAGCGCACCGCGGTCACCCACGTGCAGGCCACGCCGTCGCTGTGGCAGGCGCTGGTGGACAACGTCCCCGAGCAGGTGCGCGGGCTGCGGATGCTGGTCGGCGGTGAGGCGCTGCCAGCGGTGCTGGCCGAGCGGATGCTCGGGCTCGACGGCCGGGTCATCAACCTCTACGGCCCGACCGAGACCACGATCTGGTCGGCCGCCTCGGAGATCCGCCACGTCGACGGCCCGCCGCCGATCGGCCGCCCGATCGGCAACACCTCGCTGCACGTGCTCGACGCGAACCTGCGGCCGGTGCCGGTCGGCGTGGCCGGCGAGCTCTACATCGGCGGCCACGGCGTCGGGCGCGGCTACGCCCACCGCGCCGGGCTGACCGCAGAACGGTTCGTCGCCGACCCGTTCGGCGAGCCCGGGGCCCGCCTGTACCGCACCGGCGACCTCGCCCGGTGGCGGCGCGACGGCAGCCTGGAGTACCTGGCCCGGGTCGACGACCAGGTGAAGGTGCGCGGGTTCCGTATCGAGCTCGGCGAGATCGAGACCTGCCTGGCCGGACATGCCGACGTGGCTCGGGCCGCCGTCGTGGTCCGCGGCGCGGACGCGGACAAGCGCATCGTCGCCTACCTGGTCCCGCGGTCCGGTGCGGACCTCGACGTGGGCGATCTGCGGCAGTTCGCGCTGCGCCGGTTGCCCGAGTACATGGTGCCGTCGGCGTTCGTGGTGCTCGACGAACTGCCGCTGACCCCCAACGGCAAGGTTGACCGCAGGGCGCTGCCGGAACCGGAGCGCACCGGCACCGGCCGGGAGCCGCGCACCCGCCGCGAGGAACTCCTCTGCGGGCTGTTCGCCGAGGTCCTGGGTGTCGACCGGGTCGGCGTGGACGACAGCTTCTTCGAGCTGGGCGGGCACTCGCTGCTGGCCACCCGTTTGATCAGCCGCGTCCGCACCGAGTTCGGTGTGGAACTGCCGATCCGGGAGCTGTTCGTCACCCCCACGGTCGCCGGGCTGGCGGGCGTTCTCGACCAGGCCGACGCGGCGCGGTCCGGGCCGGTCGCCGGGCCGCGCCCGGCGCGGGTACCGCTGTCGTTCGCCCAGCACCGGCTGTGGTTCCTGCACCACCTCGAAGGGCCCAGCGCGACCTACAACATGCCGTTCGTGCTGCGGCTTTCGGGGGCGCTCGACATCCCGGCGCTGCGGGCCGCGCTGGCCGACGTGGTCACCCGGCACGAGAGCCTGCGCACCGTGTTCCCCGACACCGACGGAAAGCCGTACCAGCTGGTGCTGGACGCCGCCGAGGCACGGCCGGAGTTCCTGGTGCGCACGGCCGAACCCGAGCAGGCGGAGCGGGAGCTCGCCGAGGCGGCGCGCGAACCGTTCGACATCACCCGCGAACTGCCGATCCGCGCCACGCTGTGGCAGACCGGCGAGCAGGAGCACGTCCTGTTGCTGCTGATGCACCACATCGCCGGCGACGGCTGGTCGCAGGGCCCGCTGCTGCGCGACCTGGCGCAGGCGTACGACGCCCGTCGCGCCGGTGAAACGCCACAGTGGACGGACCTGCCGCTGCAGTACGCGGACTACGCGCTGTGGCAGCGGGAACTGCTCGGCTCCGAGGACGACCCGGGCAGTCTGGCGGCGCGGGAGATCGCGTTCTGGCGGGAGCAGCTGGCGGGCCTGCCGGAGCGGCTGGAGCTGCCGACCGACCACCCGCGCCCGGCTGTCGCCTCGCACCGAGGCGACCTGCTGGAGTTCACGTTGGGCGCCGAGCTGCACCGCTCGCTGGCGGACTTCGCCGCGCAGCGGGGTGTGACGGTGTTCATGGTGTTGCAGGCGGGTCTGGTGGCGTTGCTGTCGCGGTTGGGTGCCGGGGTTGATGTTGCGATCGGTACTCCGGTGGCGGGTCGTTCCGATGCGGCGTTGGCGGATCTGGTTGGGTTCTTCGTGAACAACCTGGTGTTGCGGACGGATGTGTCGGGTGATCCGTCGTTTGCCGAGTTGGTGGGTCGGGTGCGTGAGACCGATGTGGCGGCGTTCGCGCATCAGGATGTGCCGTTCGAGCGGTTGGTGGAGGTGCTCAACCCGGTCCGGTCGCTGTCGCACCACCCACTGTTCCAGGTCCTGCTGGACTTCCAGGAGGGCGGCGGCTCGGCACAACTGCCCGGGCTGCGCACCGCGATCGAGGGCGCGGAGACCGGGGTGGCCAAGTTCGACCTGTCGTTCAGCCTCGAGGAGGGCGCCAACGGCCTGGAAGGCATCGTCGAATACGCCACCGACCTGTTCGAGCGCGACACGGTGCGCACCCTCGTCGACCGCTACGAGCGGCTGCTCGCCGCGGCCGTGGCCGACCCGGACCGCCGGATCGGCGAGATCGACCTGCTCGACGACGCCGAACGCCACCGCGTCCTCATCGACTGGAACGACACCGCGCGCCCGGTCACCCCGCGCCCGTTCCCGGAGCTGTTCGCCGACCAGGTGCGGCTGCGGCCGGACGCGCCCGCGGTGGTCTTCGAGGACGTCACCCTCGACTACGCCGAACTCAACTGGCGGTCCAACCAGCTGGCGCACTGGCTGATCACCCGCGGCGCGGGACCGGAACGCCTGGTCGGCGTCGCCCTGCCGCGATCGGCCGACCTGGTCGTCGCACTGCTGGCGGTCCTCAAGTCCGGCGCGGCGTACCTGCCGATCGACCTGTCCTACCCGCGCGAGCGCATCGAGTACATGCTCGGCGACAGTCGCCCCGAGTTCGTGCTCACCGACGCGGCCAACACCGCCGTGTTCGCCGACGCCGACGTGCGGCTGGTCCTGCTCGACGGCGAGGACACCACCGCGGCGCTGCCGGGCATGCCCACCAGCGAGATCACCGCCGCCGACCGCGGCGTCCTGCCCGCGTCCGCGGCGGCCTACGTGATCTACACCTCGGGCTCCACCGGCCGGCCCAAGGGCGTGGTCGTCACCCACCACGGCATCGCCAGCCTCCTGGCCGCGCAACGGGAAACCCTTGGTGTGGACGGCACCAGCCGCGTGCTGCAGTTCGCCGCGCTGAGCTTCGACGCGGCGGCGTGGGAGATGTGCATGGGCCTGCTGTCCGGGGCCTGCCTGGTCCTGGCACCCGCCCACCGGCTGCTGCCGGGGGAGGCGCTGGCCGAACTCGTCGCGGAGCAGGGCGTCACGCACCTGACCCTGCCGCCGACGGCGCTGGGCGTGCTGCCCGACGACGCGCTGCCGCCGGGCACGACGCTGGTGGTCGCGGGCGAGGCGTGCCCGCCCGCGCTGGTGGCGAAGTGGTCACCCGGTCGCACGATGATCAACGCCTACGGCCCGACCGAGACCACGGTGTGTGCCACCATGAGCACCCCGCTGTCCGGGGAGGTCACCCCGCCGATCGGCGGCCCGATCAGCAACGCCCGGGTGTACGTGCTCGACGCCGCGCTGCGCCCGGTGCCGCCGGGCACCGTCGGTGAGCTGTACGTGGCCGGTGCCGGACTCGCGCGGGGCTACGCGCGCCGCGCCGGGCTCACCGCGGAGCGGTTCGTCGCCAACCCCTTCGGCGAACCGGGTGAGCGCATGTACCGGACCGGCGACCTGGCGAAGTGGACCGCCGACGGCGCGCTGGTGTACGCCGGTCGCGCCGACGACCAGGTGAAGGTGCGCGGGTTCCGCATCGAGCTCGGTGAGGTCGAGGCCGCGCTGGACCGGCACCCGGCCGTCGCGCGCGCCACCGCGCTGGTGCGGGAGGACAGTCCCGGCGACCGGCGCCTGGTCGCCTACGTCGTGCCGGACGGGCCGCGGCCCGAACCGTCGGACCTGCGGGCGGCTGCCGCGAGCAGGCTCCCCGAGTACATGGTGCCGTCCGCGTTCGTGCTGCTCGACGACCTGCCGCTGCTGCCCAACGGCAAGGTCGACCGCAAGGCGCTGCCCGCCCCCGACTTCACCGCGACCTCCGGTGCGGCACCCCGCACCCGGCGCGAAGAAGTCCTCTGCGGACTGTTCGCCGAGATCTTGCGGGTGCCGGCGGTCGGTATCGACGACGGGTTCTTCGAACTCGGCGGTGACAGCATCCTGTCGCTGCAACTGGTGTCACGGGCCCGTCGCGAAGGCTTGGTCATCACGCCGCAGGACGTGTTCCGCTGCCGCACCGTCCGCAAGCTGGCCGAGGCGGCGGGCGCCGACGACCTGGTGGCCGAGGAAGCCGACGCCGGCATCGGCGAGTTCCCGGCCACGCCGATCATGCACTGGCTGCGCGAGCACACCGAGCACATCGACGGCTTCAACCAGTCGATGGCGCTGCGGGTGCCCGCCGACCTCGGCATCGACCGGCTCACCACGGCCGTGCAGGCCCTGCTGGACACGCACGACGCACTACGCATCCGCCTCAACCCCGGCTGGCATCCGGAAGTCCTGCCGCGTGGCGCGATCCGCGCCGCGGACCTCGTCGAACGGGTGGACGTCGAGGGCCTCAACGCGGCGGATCTCGCCGAGGTCGTCGCCGCCCGCGGCACCGCCGCCCAGCAGCAGCTGGCCCCGGCAGACGGGGTGCTGGCCCGGTTCGTCTGGTTCGACGCCGGTCCGCGCACCGCCGGACGGCTGCTGGTGGTCATCCATCACCTGGCGGTCGACGGCGTGTCCTGGCGGGTGCTGTTGCCGGACCTCGCGATCGCCTGGCACACCGGGGGCAGCGGCCTGGAACCGGTGCGCACCTCGCTGCGCCGGTGGGCGCAGCGGCTGACCGCCGAGGCGGTCCGACCGGAGCGCGAACGCGAACTGGAGCTGTGGCAGTCCGTGCTCGGCGAACCCGCGCCCCGGCGCAGTCCGGGCACCGAGGCCGCCGAACTCGACATCGTGCTGTCCACAGCGGACACCCAGGCGCTGCTGACCGAGGTGCCCGCCCGGTTCCACGCCGGGGTCGACGACGTGCTGCTGGTGGCACTGGCCGTGGCCGTGCTGCACGTCCGCCGGTCGGGCGGGGACACGCGGACGGCGGTGGTGGTGGACGTCGAGTCGCACGGCCGGGAACCGGTCGTGGACGGCGACCTGACGCGCACCGTCGGCTGGTTCACCAACCTGCACCCGGTGCGTCTGGATCCCGGCCCGGTGCACACCGACGACCTGCTCGCCGGTTCCGCCGCGCTCGGCCAGGTTGTCAAGCAGCTCAAGGAACAGCTCCGCGAGATCCCGGACAACGGCATCGGCTACGGCCTGCTGCGCTACCTCAACCCGCGCACCGCCGGGGAACTGGCCGACCGCCCGGCACCCGAGATCGGGTTCAACTACCTCGGCCGGTTCCAGGGTGGCGGAGGACAGGAGGACTTCGCGGTCGTCGACGACCTGCCGCTGCCGCCCGGCCGCGACCCGCGGATGCCGCTGCCGCACCCGGTGGAGGTCAACGCGGTCACCGAGGACACCGCCGAAGGACCGCGGCTGTCGGCGACCTGGACGTGGGACACGTCGCTGGTCGACCGCGACCACGTCGCCGCCCTGGCCGAGCGGTGGGTGGAAGCGCTGCGCGCCCTGATCCGCCACGTCGAGGACCCGAACGCGGGCGGCGGCACCCCGTCCCTCGGCGACCTGTCCCAGGAGGAGATCGACGAGCTGGAAGCGGAGCTGGGACTGGAATGACCGCACGAGAACCTTACGCGCGGCGCCGTCCCGTCCGTTCCCACCGCCACCCCTCGAGCCCGCTCACCGCGGTCGCCGCCGCCGAGTTCCGCCGATTGGAGTCCCGATGAGCCCGTCGAGGCTGGAAGACGTACTGCCGCTGTCGCCCCTACAGGAGGGGTTGTGGTTCCACTCGCTGTACGACTCCGATGCCGACGAGGTCTACAACACGCAGCTGGTGCTGGAACTGGACGGTGACGTCGACCCGGAGCGCTTCCGGGAGGCGCTGCGCGTGCTGCTGCGGCGGCACGCGAACCTTCGCGTGGGGTTCCGCCAGCGCAAGGGCGGCCAGCCGGTCCAGTTCGTCATGCGCGACGTCGAACCCGACTGGCAGGTGGTGGATGTGACCGCCGCGGAGCTGGACGGATTCCTCACCGCCGACCGGACCCGGCGCTTCGACGTGCGCACCCCGCCGCTGCTGCGGTGCGCGCTGGTGCGGCTGCCCGACGGCACCTCCCGGCTGGTGATCACCAACCACCACCTGCTCCTGGACGGCTGGTCCGCGCCGCTGCTGGTCGACGAACTGTTCCAGCTCTACCGCAGCGGCGGGGACACCAGTGGGCTGCGTCCGGTCACCCCGTACAAGGAGTACCTGCGCTGGGTGTCCGAGCAGGACCCGGCGGTCGCCGAGCGGGCCTGGCGAAAAGCGCTGGACGGGCTGACGGCACCCACCCTGGTGGCCGAGCCCGGCCGTCCGGCACGGCTGCCGGAGCGGGCCTGGCTGGAACTGCCCGCGGGCCCGATCGACGAGCTGTGCCGACGACGCGGGCTCACGGTCAACACGCTGGTGCAGGGCGCGTGGGCGACCGTGCTGGGGCAGCTCACCGGGCGTGGTGACGTGGTGTTCGGCGCCACCGTGTCCGGTCGCCCACCGGAGATCCCCGGCATCGAGACGATGATCGGCCTGTTCATCAACACGCTGCCGGTCCGGGTGCGGCTGGACCCCGCCCGGTCGGTGGTGGACAACCTCGCGCGGCTGCAGGACGCGCAGGCCGAACTGCTGTCCCACCAGCAGATCAGCCTCGCCGAGGTGCAGCGGATCGCCGGGCTCGGGCCGCTGTTCGACACGCTGCTGGTGTTCGAGAACTACCCGCTGGACGCGCTCGCCGACGCTGACGAGCCCGGTCCGCGCATCACCGGGGTGGACGGCGGGGGAGCGACGCACTACCCGCTGGGCCTGGTGGTGTCCCGCACCGGCGACGGCCTGCAGTTCCGGCTGGACCACAGGCCGGAGGAGTTCGACGCCGCCGAGCTGCTGGGCCGCCTGCGCCGCTTCCTGGACGCCGCCGTCACCGACCCGGACCAGCCGCTGGCCCGGGTCGAGCTGCTCGACCAGGCGCAGCGTCACCGGCTGCTGCACGACTTCAACGACCACGAGGCCGCACCAGACGGCCCGGGTGTCGTGGAGCGGTTCGAGGAACGCGTGCGCCTGGCACCGGATCACCCGGCGGTCGTGCACGACGGCGGCACGGTCACCTACCGCGAGCTCAACGAGCGGATCAACCACCTCGCACACCACCTCATCGCCTCCGGTGTCGGGCGCGGCAGCCTGGTGGCGGTGGCGCTGCCCCGTTCCGTCGACCTGGTCGTCGCCCTGTTCGCGGTCGTCAAGACCGGTGCCGCCTACGTGCCGGTGGAACCCGACCACCCGGCCGAGCGCATCGAGTACCTGCTGCGCGACGCCGACCCCGACCTGCTGCTCACCACGCGCGGCACGGGTGTGACCGGGCGGCGGGTGATCCTGCTGGACGAGCCGCTGCCGCCGCTGCCGGTCACCGACCCCCGGGTCACCACCAGCGGTGCCGACCCGATGTACGTGCTCTACACCTCGGGTTCGACCGGCCGTCCCAAGGGCGTCGTCGTGCCGCGGAGCGCGGTGCTGCACCGGTTGACCGGCATGCAGCGGCAGTACCGGCTGGACGCCTCCGACCGCGTGTTGCAGAAGACCCCGGCCGGGTTCGACGTGTCGGTGTGGGAGTTCTTCTGGACCCTCACCGAGGGCGCCACGCTGGTGCTGGCCGCCGACGGCGGGCACCGCGACGTCGACCACCTGGTGTCGGTGATCCGCGAGCACGGGGTGACGACCGTCCACTTCGTACCGCCGGTGCTGCGGATGTTCCTCGACGGCCCCGGCGCGGTGGACTGCACCTCGTTGCGGCGGGTGTTCTGCGGCGGTGAGTTCCTGCCGGCTGACCTGCAGCAGCAGGTGTGGCGCACCCTCAAGGCGCGCCTGCACCACCTGTACGGGCCGACCGAGGCCACCATCGACGTCACGCAGTTCGACTGCGCCGCCGACGACGTGCAGGACCCGGCGCCGATCGGCCGCCCCGTGCCGGGCGCCCGGTTGTACGTGCTCGACGCGGCGCTGCGTCCGGTTCCGGTGGGCACCGTCGGCGAGCTGTACCTGGCGGGCACCCAGCTCGCGCACGGCTACCACCGCCGTGGGCCGCTGACCGCGGAACGGTTCGTCGCCGACCCGTTCGGCGAGCCGGGCAGCCGCATGTACCGCTCCGGCGACCTGGCCCGCTGGCGCGCCGACGGCGTCCTGGAGTTCGCCGGTCGCGTCGACGACCAGGTCAAGGTGCGCGGGGTGCGCATCGAGCTCGGCGAGATCGAGGCCGTGGCGCGCGAACACCCCGAGGTGCGCCAGGTGGCGGTGGTGGTGCGCGGCGAGCAGGGCCGGGAGCGGCTGACGGCGTACGTCGTCGGCCCGGCGGGCCCGTTGCGCGACCACCTGCGGCGCGCCCTGCCCGACTACATGGTGCCGACGTTGTTCGTCGAACTGCCGGAGCTGCCGCTGACCACCAGCGGCAAGCTCGACCGCAGTGCCCTGCCCGCACCGGACGAGGAACCGACCGGTCCGGAACGCGCGCCGCGGTCGCCGCGCGAGGACATCCTCTGCGGGCTGTTCGCCGAGGTCCTCGGCGTCCGCCGGGTCCGTCCCGGCGACAGTTTCTTCGAGCTGGGCGGGCACTCGCTGCTGGCGACCCGGCTGATCAGCCGCATCCGTACGGCGTTCGACGTGGAGCTGTCGGTGCGCGCGGTCTTCGAGTCGCCGACGGTGGCCGGGTTGGCCGCCCGGCTGGACGAGGCGGGCGACGCGCGGCCCGCGGTGCGGCCGGTGCCGCGCGACGAGCGGGTACCGCTGTCGTTCGCCCAGCAGCGGCTGTGGTTCCTGCAGCAGCTTGAAGGCCCGAGCGCCACCTACCACGTCCCGATGGTGCTGCGGCTTTCCGGACAACTGGACCAGGATGCGCTGCGCGCTGCGATCGGCGACGTCGTGGACCGGCACGAGAGCCTGCGCACGGTGTTCCCCTCGGTGGAAGGCGTGCCGCACCAGCAGGTGCTGGCCGCTGGCCCCGAGCTGCGCGTGGTGCCGGCCGACCGGCTCGACGAGCAGCTCGCCGAGGCGGTACGCGAACCGTTCGACCTGGCGGTGGACCCGCCGCTGCGGATGACCCTGTTCGAGGTCGGCCCCGACGAACACGTGCTGCTGGTGCTGCTGCACCACATCGCCAGCGACGGCCGTTCCAGCGGCCTGCTGGAACGCGACCTCGCCACCGCCTACGCGGCCCGCTGCGAGGGGCGCAGCCCGAACTGGCCCGCGTTGCCGGTGCAGTACGCCGACTACGCGCTGTGGCAGCACGAACTGCTCGGTCGCGAGGACGACCCGGACAGCCTGGTGTCGCGGCAGCTCGCCTTCTGGCGGGAACACCTCGACGGCATCCCGGTCGAGCTTGAGCTGCCCACCGACCGGCCCCGCCCGGCCGTGGCCACCAACCGAGGCGACGGTGTGGAGTTCGGCGTCAGCCCCGAGGTGCACCGCGCGCTGGTCCGGCTTGCCCGGCAGCAGCAGGCGAGCGTGTTCATGGTGGTGCAGGCAGCGATCGCGGCCCTGCTGACCCGGATGGGCGCGGGTACGGACATCCCGCTGGGCACCTCCGTCAGCGGCCGCGCCGACGAGGCGCTGGACGACCTGGTCGGGTTCTTCGTCAACACCCTGGTGCTGCGCACCGACACCTCCGGCGACCCGTCCTTCACCGACCTGCTGGACCGGGTTCGCCGCGGCGATCTGGCCGCCTACGCCCACCAGGATGTGCCGTTCGAGCGGCTCGTCGAGGTGCTCAACCCGGTCCGGTCGATGTCCCGGCACCCGCTCTACCAGGTGATGCTGGACTTCCACCGCGACGAGCGGTCCGAGTTCACGCTGGCCGGGCTCGCCGTGGAGCGGGAGCGTGCCGGCACCGACGTGGCCAAGGTCGACCTGACCTTCCACGTCGAGGAGTCCTACGACGAGCGCGGCGACGCGATCGGGCTGCAGGGCGTGCTGGAGTTCGCCACCGACCTGTTCGACCGGCGCACCGCGCAGGCCATCGCGGCCCGGCTGGTGCGCGTCCTGGAAGCGGTAGCGGCCGACCCGGACACCCGGATCGGCGACCTGGACGTGCTGCCCGCCGACGAGCGCGAGCGGCTGGTGCATGTGTGGAACGACACCGCGCACGAGGTGGTGCCCGCGACCCTGCCGGACCTGATCGAGCAGCAGGTCCGCCGTACCCCGCACGCCCCGGCCGTCGCCTTCGGCGACACCACGCTGGACTACACCGAGCTCAACAGTCGCGCCAATCGGCTGGCGCGACTGCTGATCTCCCGGGGTGTCGGCCCCGAGCGGTTCGTGGCCATCGCGCTGCCCCGCTCGGTGGATCTCGTGGTCGCGCTGCTGGCGGTGCTCAAGACCGGCGGCGCGTACCTGCCGCTGGACCCGTCGCACCCCGCGGAGCGGATCGGGTTCATGCTCGACGACGTCCGCCCGGTGCTCACCCTGACCGACCGCACCTGCGCCGAGCGGCTGCCGGCAACGGCCCCGCGGTTGCTGGTCGACGAACTCGATCTGTCCACCGTGGACGACTCTGACCCGGACCGGCAGCTGGCCGCGCGCAACGCCGCGTTCGTCATCTTCACCTCCGGGTCCACCGGGCGGCCCAAGGGCGTGGTCGTCCAGCACGACTCGCTCAACGTCTACCTGGCGTGGGCCCGCTCGGCCTACCCGGCGGTCGCCGGGCGCGCGCTGGTGCACTCCCCGGTGTCGTTCGACCTCACCGTCACCGGCCTGTTCGCCCCGCTGACCACCGGCGGTTGCGCGCAGCTGGTGGAGCTGGACGAGTCCGCGCAGCTGGACGGGCAGCCGACGTTCGTCAAGGCCACCCCCAGCCACCTGCCGGTGCTGCTGACGCTGCCACCGGAGTGCTCGCCGACCGAGCAGCTCGTGCTGGGCGGCGAGTCGCTGATGGGCGAGGTGCTCCAGCAGTGGCGGGTCCGCCACCCCGGTGCCACGGTGATCAACGAGTACGGGCCGACCGAGACCACGGTGGGCTGCACCGAGTTCCGAATCGAACCCGGCGACCGGGTGCCCGCCGGGGTGGTGACCATCGGGCGGCCGATCTGGAACACCCAGATGTACGTGCTGGACGCGGCGCTGCGCCCCGTCCCGGTCGGCGTCGCGGGCGAGCTCTACATCGCCGGGGACCTGGTGACCCGCGGCTACCTGAACCGGCCCGGCCTGACCTCGACGAAGTTCGTGGCCAACCCGTTCGGCCCACCGGGCAGCCGAATGTACCGCTCCGGCGACATCGCCCGGTGGAACGCCGACGGGATGCTGGAGTTCGTCGCCCGCGTCGACGACCAGGTCAAGATCCGCGGTTTCCGGATCGAGCTGGGCGAGGTCGAGACCGCGCTCAACCAGCACGGGTCCGTGCGGCACGCGGCCGCGATCGTGCGCGAGGACACCCCCGGCGACAAGCGGCTGGTCGCCTACGTGGTACCAGAAGGCGAATGCGATCCGGCGGCGCTGCGCGACCACGTGGCGGCGCGGCTGCCCGAGTACATGGTCCCAGCCGCGGTGGTGCTGCTGGACGAGCTGCCGCTGACCGCCAACCGCAAGCTGGACCGCCGCGCGCTGCCCGCGCCAAAGTTCGCCGGGGACGCCACCGGCCGTGGCCCCCGCGACGAGCGGGAAGCCGTCCTGTGCCGCCTGTTCGCCGAGGTGCTCGGTGTGGCGTCGGTGAGCATCGACGACGGGTTCTTCGAGCTCGGCGGGCACTCCCTGCTCGCCACCCGGCTGATCAGCCGGATCCGCGCGGAACTGGGCGTCGAGGTGGGCATCCGCCGCCTGTTCGAGTCGCCGACCGTGGCGGGTATCTCCGAGGCGCTGGGCAGCACCGGGCCGGCCCGCCCGCCGCTGGTGCCCGCGTCCCGCCCCGAGCTGGTGCCGCTGTCGCACGCCCAGCGCAGGTTGTGGTTCCTGCACCAGCTGGAGGGCCCGAGCCCGACCTACAACATTCCACTGGTGCTGCGCATGTCCGGGCGGCTGGACCGGTCGGCGTTGCGCGCCGCCGTCGAAGACGTGGTCGCCCGGCACGAGATCCTGCGCACGGTCTTCCCGGACGTCGACGGCACCCCGCACCAGTTGGTCCTCGACCCGGCCCCGGTCGTCCTGCACGAGGCCGACGACCTCGACGAGGCCGCCCGTTACTGCTTCGACCTGGCGCGCGAGACCCCGCTGCGGGTTTCGGTGCTCGGTGGCGGCACCGAACACCAGGTGCTGGTGCTGCTGCACCACATCGCCGCCGACGGCGCATCGCAGGCACCCCTCGTGCGCGACCTGGCCACCGCCTACGCCGCGCGGGTCGGCGGCTCCGCGCCGCAGTGGGATCCGCTTCCGGTGCAGTACGCGGACTTCACCCTGTGGCAGCGGGACGTCCTCGGCGACGAGGACGATCCGGGTTCGGAGGCGGCGCGGCAGCTCGCGTTCTGGCGCGACGCGCTGGCCGGTGCGCCGGAGCGGATCGAGATCCCCACCGACCGGCCCCGGCCGGCCGTCGCCAGCTACCGCGGCGACGCACTGGAGTTCGCCGTCGACGCCGCCACGCACGCCGGGCTGGCCGGGCTCGCGGTGGCGCACGACGCCACGGTGTTCATGGTCCTGCACGCCGCGGTGGCGGCCCTGCTGACCAAGCTCGGCGCGGGCGAGGACATCCCGATCGGCACCGCGGTCGCCGGTCGGTCCGACGAGGCCCTGGGCGAGCTGATCGGGTTCTTCGTCAACACGCTCGTGCTGCGCACCGACACCTCCGGCGACCCGCGGTTCACCGATCTGCTGGCCCGGGTCAAGCAGACCGACCTGGCTGCGTACGCGCACCAGGACGTGCCGTTCGAGCGGCTGGTGGAGGTGGTCAACCCGACCCGGTCGCTGGCGCACCACCCGCTGTTCCAGGTCGCGTTCGCGCTCCAGGGCGACGACGACGGTGCACTCCCGCAGTGGCCCGGCCTCGACGTCGAGGTCGAGGGCACCGGGGCCGGTGCGGCCAAGGTCGACCTCGCCTTCAGCCTCCGGGAGAACCGGGACGCCGACGGGCGACCCGCCGGGATCGACGGCGTGGTCTCCTACCGCACCGACCTGTTCGACGAGGCCACCGCCCGCTCACTCGCCGAGCGGCTCACCGCCCTGCTGCGGCAGGTCGTGGCCCGCCCGGCGCTTCGGTTGTCCGACGTGGACGTCCTGACCGGCGCGGAGCGCGCCGCGCTGGCGGTGCGGCCCGCGCCGCCGCAGGACCAGCCGAGTTGGCCGGAGCTCTTCGAGCGGCAGGTCCGGCGGGTGCCGGACAACACCGCGGTGGAGTTCGACGGCGGTGCCTGGACCTACGCGGAGCTCAACGAGCGGGCCAACCGGCTCGCGCACCACCTGATCGGCCGGGGCATCGGCCCCGGTGACGTGGTGGCGCTGGCGCTGCCGAAGTCCGGAAATCTGGTGCTGGCCATCACCGCGGTGCTCAAGACCGGCGCCGCGTACCTGCCGGTGGACGTGCGGTACCCGGCCGAACGTATCCGCCAACTGCTGGCCGGTGCCGACCTCGTCGTGTCCACTTCGGACGTCGAGGTGCCCGGATCGCCGCTGCTGCTGGACACGGATTGGGACGCCGACCAGCCCACCACCGACCCCACCGACGCCGACCGCACGGCGCCGCTGCTGCCCACCACCGCCGCCTACGTCATCCACACCTCCGGGTCGACCGGGCTGCCCAAGGGCGTCGTGGTGCCGCACGCCGGGTTCGCCACCCTCGCCCGGAACCAGGCCCGCTCCTACGGGGCGGGCGAGGACAACCGGGTGTATCAGTTCGTTTCCCCGAGCTTCGACGTGTCGGTGTCCGAGCTGTGCCTGGCGCTGCTGCATGGTGGCTGCCTGGTCGTGCCGCGGCACACCAGCACGGGGGCGGAACTGGCCGCCGAACTGGACCGCGCACGCATCACCCACCTGCTCATCCCGCCGTCGGTGCTGGCCACGGTGCCTCGGGTGGACCTGCCCCACCTGCGCGTGCTGATCACCGGTGCCGAGCCGTGCCCGGCTGAGCTCGTCGAGTTCTTCGGCCGCGGCCGCACCATGATCAACGCCTACGGGCCGACCGAGGCCACGGTGGACGTCACCTGCGCCCGGTGCGAGCCCGGCGACCACCCGACGCCCATCGGTCTGCCGCTGCACGGCGTGGCGGCCTACGTCCTCGACGCTCACCTGCGCCCGGTGCCGACCGGGGTGGTCGGGGAGCTCTACGTCGCCGGGCCGGGCCTGGCGCAGGGCTACCGCGACCGGTTCGGGCTGACCGCGGAGCGGTTCGTCGCCAACCCGTACGGGCCGCCGGGAACGCGGATGTACCGCACCGGCGACCTGGTTCGCCGCCGCGCCGATGGGCAGCTGGAGTACGCCGGCCGGGCCGACGACCAGGTGAAGGTCCGCGGATTCCGGATCGAACCCGGCGAGATCGAGGCCGTGCTCACCGCCCACCCCGAGGTGGCCCAGGCGCGCGTGGTGCTGCGCGAGGACCGCCCCGGCGACCGCCGCCTGGTCGGCTACGTCGTCTCGACCGCGGAACCGGCGGAGCTGCTGCGCCACCTGCGCGGGACGCTGCCGGACTACATGGTGCCCGCCGCGGTCGTCAGCGTCGACGAGTTCCCCCTGACCCCCAACGGGAAGCTCGACGTCGCGCGGCTCCCGCAGCCCATGACGACCGGTGGCGGCGGCCGCCAGCCGCGGTCCGTGCGCGAGCAGGTGCTGTGCGAGCTGTTCGCCGAGGTGCTGGGCGTGGCGCGGGTCGGCGTCGACGACGGGTTCTTCGAGCTCGGCGGGCACTCGCTGCTGGCCACCCGGCTGGTCAGCCGCATCCGCGAGGTGCTGGGGGCCGACATCGGCGTGCAGGCGGTGTTCCGCTGCTCCACCCCGGCCGACCTCGCCGGGCAGCTGGACGGCGGCGGGGACGGCTTCGACGTCCTGCTCACCCTCCGCGGCGGCGACGGCGTGCCGCTGTTCTGTGTCCACCCGGCTGCCGGGCTGTCCTGGTGTTACGCGGGGCTGCTGCGGCACACCGACATGCCGCTGTACGGGCTGCAGCTGCGCGGCGTGGACGGCCGGGACCGGCTACCGGCCACCCTCGACGAACTCGCCTCGGACTACGCCGACCAGATCCAGAAGGTCCGCCCGCAGGGCCCCTACCGCCTGCTCGGCTACTCCCTGGGCGGCAACATCGCCCACGCCGTGGCAGGCGAACTGCAGTCCCGCGGCGGGCACGTCGACCTGCTGGCCCTGCTCGATTCGTCCACTTCGGACATCGGTCTGGACGAGCAGGAGGTCCTGGCGCGCCTGCACGCCGATGTGGTGGGTGGGGTGGACGGCTCGGCGGACCCGCGCACCCGCATCGCCGAGGCGCTGGGCGAGGACGTCCTCGCGGCCTTCCCGCGCGAGCACCTGCCCGCCGCGGTGGACGCGATCGCCAACAGCATCCGCCTGGCGGCAGGCACCCGCCCGGAACCGATCGACGGAGACCTTGTGCTGATCACCTCGAACTCCAATCCGGACCTGCGCCCCGACTGGGAACCACACGTGCGCGGCCAGGTTCTGCTCGAGCGCGTCGACTGCACCCACGACGAGATGCTCGACCCGGAACCACTCGCGGAGATCACCGCCGTCATCGAAAACCACCTGGACCGCTCCCGCTGACCCCCTCGGACATCGTTTGTTTCGGGTCGCCGGGGAATGCCTGGGGTGGGGCGGCGGGCGAAAGTGTCGTGATATTGGGCTGATAAACGCAGTTCCTAGGGTCGGGAGCATGCTCGACTCGTTCACCGTGGAGTCGCCGTACGTGCGGCGTGCTCGGCGTCCCGACCGGCGGTTCCGGTTGTTCTGCTTTCCGCACGCCGGGGCCGGAGCGGCGGCGTTCGCCGAGTGGCCGGACCGGCTGCCCCCGGAAGTCGAGCTGATCGCGCTGCAGCTGCCCGGCCGCGAGGACCGGATCCGGGAGGCGCCGCTGACCGACCTGGACGTCGCGGTGCGCACCCTGGGCCTGACCATGCGGCCCTACCTGCAGGGGCCGTTCGCGTTCTTCGGGCACAGCGGCGGCGCGCTGCTGGCGTTCGAGCTGGCCAGGGCGTTGCGCCGCCGGGGCGGGCCGCAACCGGCGCACCTGCTGCTCAGCGGGCAGGCCGCCCCGGACGAGCCGCCGGTGGCCGAGCCGCTCCACCAGCTGCCGGACGACGAGTTCGTCGCCGCGCTGGCCGCGCTCGGTGGCACCGCGCGGTCGGTCGTCGACGACCCCGAGCTGATGCGGTTGCTGCTGCCCGCGCTGCGCGCCGACTTCACCCTTGGTGAGCGCTACGAGTACCGCAGCGAACCGCCGCTGGACGCGGCCATCACCGTCCTCGGTGGACTCGACGACGAACGCGCCCCCGAGCAGTCGATGCGGGCGTGGCAGAAGCAAACCAGCGGTGCTTTCCGGATCCGGCTGTTCCCCGGCGGCCACTTCTACCTCAACGAGCGGGTGCCGGAGCTGACCGAGGAGATCGGGCAGATCCTCCTCGGCGGGAAGCGGTGAGGAGGTCAGGCTCCATGGAGTTGATGGCACGGCTGTCCGAAGCGGTCCGGTCGCAGCCGGGCGTCACCGACGTCGCCTGCGTGGTCCGCCGCGAGGCCAGGTCGGCGGTGGCCGAGCGCGTCCCGGTCGAGGCACCGGTCGAGCCGGAGCCCACCGGAGACCTGCCCCTGGCCGAGGTGCACGGCGGGGACCTGCCGGTTGCCCCGGACGCACCGAAAACCCTGTCCGAGGCGCTGCTGCTGGCCGCTGAACTCGCCCCGCAGCGCGGCACGACGTTCCTCGCCGCGGACGGCCGCGAGAGCTTCCAGAGCTACGCCGACCTGCTCGCCGAGTCGCGGGAACTGCTCGCCGGACTGCGCGAGGAGGGCCTGCGGCCCGGCGACTCGGTGCTGTTCCAGTTCGCCGACAACCGCAACTTCGTCACCGCTTTCTGGGCCTGCGTGCTCGGCGGTCTGGTGCCGACGCCGTGCGGCGTGCCGCTGGGCTTCGACCGGGAGAACGCGGGCACCCGCAAGCTGCGCAACGCCTGGGAACTGCTGGAGCACCCGGTGGTGCTCACCGACGCCGCACTGCTGGACTCCGTCGGCGGACTGGGCCGCGACTGGCACCCGGACTTCACCGCGCGCAGCGTCGAGGAACTGCGCCGACCGGGCGCGGATCCCGAACCGTCCCGCATCGAGCCCGGCGACCCGGTCGTGCAACTGCTCACCTCCGGCAGCACCGGTGTGCCCAAGTGCGTCCGCCACGCCAATGCCAGCATCATCGCCCGCACCCTGGCCAGCGCCGCCGTCAACGGCTTCGACGAGCACGACGTTTCGCTGAACTGGATCCCGATGGACCACGTCGGCGGCGTGATCATGCACAACGTCAGCAACGTGGTGCTGCGCCACCAGCACGTCAACGCCGAAACCGACGCGTTCCTGGCCGACCCGCTGGTGTGGATGGACTGGGTGCACCGGTTCCGGGTCACCAACACCTGGGCGCCGAACTTCGCGTTCTCGCTGTTCAACGAGAACGCCGAGCGGATCGGCGACCGCGACTGGGACCTGTCCTGCCTGCGGCACATCTGCAACGGCGGCGAGGCCGTGGTGACCCGCACGGCGCAGCGGTTCCTGGAGCTCCTGCGGCCGTTCGGGCTGCCCGCCGACTCGCTGCTGCCGACCTTCGGCATGTCCGAGATCGCCTCCGGCACGATCTACTCGACGCTGTCCGCCGACGACCCGCAGCAGGGCACCATCAGCGTCGAGAAGTCCTCGCTGGGCGGCCGGCTGCGGGTGGTCGAGCCCCGCGACGACCCCGAGGTCATCACCTTCACCGAGGTCGGCAGGCCGCTGCCCGGGCTGAACATGCGGATCGTCGACGAGCGCAACCGGGTGCTGCCCGAGGACCACGTGGGCCGCCTGCAGTTCTCCGGCGCCACGATGATGACCGGCTATTACCGCAACGAGGAGGCCAACCGCCGCGCCCACACCGAGGACGGCTGGTTCAACAGCGGCGACCTCGGGTTCATCCACGACGGACGGTTGACGCTGACCGGCCGGGACAGCGACCTCATCGTCATCCAGGGTGTCAACCACCTGAACTTCGACATCGAGTCCATCGTGGAGCAGGTGCCCGGCACCGAGGTCACGTTCGTCGCCGCGTGCGGCGACTCGGGCAGCGGGGCCGAGGCGGACCGGCTGGTCATCTTCTTCGTGCCCGCCGACCCCGACGTGCCCGGCACGGTGGCGCGCATCCGGGCCCGGCTGGCCGGGGAACTGGGCGTGCAGCCCGACCTGGTGGTACCCGTGGAGCGCAGCAGCTTCCCGAAGACCGGCAGCGGCAAGATCCAGCGCTCCCAGCTACTCGCCGACCTGCACGCCGGGAAGTTCGACGACGTCCTGCGCGACCTCGACGCCGCCCCCGACGAGCCGGTCAGCAGCGCGGACTGGACCTTCGAGCGGGTGTGGATCCCGCAGGCCGCGGTGGCCGCCGAATCACCCGACGGCGTCCGACTGCTGTTCGCCGACGCCGAGCACGAGGAGCACTTCGGCGAGCGCACCGCGGTGGTGCTGCCGGGTACCCGGTTCGCCCGCGACGGCAACCGGTTCTCCATCGATCCGGACAACTCCACGCACTATCACCGACTGCTCGCGGAGGTGCGCCGCCAGTTCGGGCCGATCTCGGTGGTGCTGCACGCCTGGGCCACCGCACCGAGCCGGGACCTCACCGGCGGCCTGCGCGCCGGGGCGCACTCCCTGCGGCTGCTGCTGGCCGAACTGGCCTCGGCCCCGGACCGCCCGCAGGTCCTCGTCCTGACCACCGGCGGGCTGTGGGTCCGCGACGGCGACACCGTGGACGTGCCGAAAGCCGCGCTGCCGGGCCTGGTCCGCACGGCCGTGGCCGAGGCCGTCGTCCCGCGGCTGCGGCAGGTCGACCTGCCCGCGGCCGAACCCGAGCGGTGGGCGGGGATCGTCCGCACCGAACTGGCGGCGGCACCGGACGCCGACGTGGTCGCCCACCGCGGCGCGACCCGCCTCGTGCCCCGGCTCCGGCCCGTGGCGCTGGACCTGGACGGGACCCCCGACCTGGAACCCGGCGGGGTGTACGCGATCACCGGCGGGCTCGGCGGCATCGGACACCAGATCGCCGAGTACCTGCTGGCCACCTACCAGGTGCGGCTGCTGCTGATCGGGCGCAGCCCCGTCGTCGAGGGCACGGTGAAAGCCGAACGGCTCGCCGACCTGCAGACCCTCGGCGAGGTCGAGTACCGGGCACTGGACGTCGGCGACACCGCCGCCCTGCTCAGCGCCGTGGCGCAGGCCGAGCGGCGCTGGCAGCGCCCGCTGTCCGGGCTGTTCCACCTCGCCAGCAACGACGTCTCGCCGCAGTGGGCGCAGCTGGAGCTGCACACCCTCGCCCGCGCCACGCGCAGCGAGTTCGCCGAGACCTACCGGGCCAAGGTGTACGGCACGATGGCTGTCGCCGAGGTTCTGCGGGACCGCCCGCACGCCCTGCTGGTGCTGTTCTCCTCGGTCAACGGCGAGTTCGGTGGCAGCTCCTTCGGCGCGTACTCCTCGGCCAACAGCTTCCTCAACGGCTTCGCCGACCACTGGGGGCGCGAACTCGGGCGGCCCGTGCGCTGTCTGTCGTGGAGCATGTGGACCGACAGCGGCATGAACCGGGGCGCCCCGACCGCCGCGACGGCCTCCCGCGGGTTCGTGCCCATCGACGACGCCGGAGGGCTGGCGTCGCTGCTGGCTGCCCTGAGCCAGCACCGGCCCAACCTGTTGATCGGGCTGGACCGACGCAACGAGCACATCATCGCCGAACTAGCCCCCGAGCACCTGCGCAGCGCGGAGATCGTCGTCGCCTACACCGGTGATCCGGTCGACGAGCAGCAGCTACGCACCGAGACGGCGGCGCTGCTGGCGCGAAGCGACGTGCCGGTGCGCTTCACCCGCGTCGCGCAGATTCCGCGGGAACCCAGCGGGGAGGTCGACCGGGCCGCGCTGCTGGCGGTGGCGCGCGCCGAGTCGGCAGCCGGGCGCCGCCGTTACGTCGAGCCCGAGACCGAGCTGGAGCGGCGGCTGGCCGACATCTGGGGCGAGGTGCTCGGCCGCGACCGCGTCGGTCGCGACGACGCGTTCTTCGAACTCGGCGGCAACTCGCTGCGCGCCGCGCAACTGGTGGCCCGCATCAACGGCGCCCTGCCGGGCCGGGTCGCGGTCCACCAGCTCTACGACCACCCGACCGTCGGCCGACTGGCCAAGGTGCTCGAAGCCTCGAACTAGCCGAATGTCCGGAGAGGAAGCCAGATGACCAACCCGTTCGAAGACCCCGAAGGCCGCTACCTGGTCCTGGTGAACGACGAGGGCCAGCACTCCCTGTGGCCGTCATTCGTCGAGATCCCGGCCGGGTGGAGGAAGGTCCACGGTGAGGACACCCGGGACGCCTGCCTCGCCTACATCGAGCAGAACTGGACCGACCTGCGCCCGAAGAGCCTCATCGAAGCGATGGGCCGCTGACACGGCCAGCGCGTGCTGAGGGTTCTGGGGTGGCAAACCTGAGACAACGGAGTTCCTGCCAGTCAGCGTCAACCACGATCGCTGATGTGCGGGAACTCCGTTGACGTCCGTCAGCACTCGTCCACCGTACCGACACGTGACACGACAGCGGCGCGGGCCGCCCGGACATACCGGAAGGGGCCGGCCGGTCAGCCGCGGGTGGCGAGCTCGTCGGCGACGGGGGCGGTCTGGTAGACCTGCTGGACCCAGCTGGGTTGGTAGAGGGAGTCCAGGTAGCGTTCGCCGAGGTCGGGGGAGATGGTCACCGCGGTGACGTCCGGGCCGAGGTCGTGCTCGGCCAGCCACCGGGTGGCACCGCTGACGACCGTGCCGGTGGAGCCGCCGAACAGGAACCCGCGCGCGGCCAGGCGGTGGCAGGTGCGGACCGTGTCGATCTCCTCCACCAGCACCACGTCGTCCACGAAGGACTCGTCGAGCAGTGCCGGCCGGACCCCGGTGCCCAGCCCCGGAATCATCCGCGGCGCGGGCGGACCGCCGAAGGTCACCGACCCGACCGCGTCGATGGCCACCACGCGCACGTCCGGCCGGAACCGTTTGAAGTAGCGGGCGCAGCCCATCAGGGTGCCCGTGGTGCCCGCCCCCACGAACAGCACGTCCAGCCGCGGGAATGCGCGGTCGATGGACGGCGCCGTCGTCCGGTAGTGCGCCGACCAGTTGTCCGGGTTGGCGTACTGGTTCAGCCACAGGTAGCGGTCGTCGCTCTCGCACAGCTCACGCACGTGCGCCAGCCGGGCGGCCAGGAACCCGCCCTCGGGGTCCGGCTCGGTGATCGTGTGCACCTGACAGCCCAGCGCCTCCATCAGCTGCTTGGTGGCCAGGTTGCACCGCGAGTCGGTCACGCACACGAACTGGTGGCCCTTGCTGGCGGCGAGCACGCTCAGCGCCACCCCCAGGTTGCCCGACGAGGACTCCACCAGGATCGAGTCGGGGCGCAACGCACCGGAGCGCTCCGCCGCGGCCACCATCGCCTCCGCCGCCTTCAGCTTGATGGACCCGGCGAAGTTGAAGCCCTCGCACTTGAGATACAGCGGAACGCCGAGGGTGGGGCGGAGGTCGACGTACAGGTCGTCCTCGTTGAATTCGTGCGGCTGCGAGATGATGGGCACCGAATTCTCTTTCGTCTTGTCCGAAGAACTCCCGGCGAGCACGACCCGCGACCTTGCGCGGTCGATCCGCGGTGCGGGCGGTGCCACACACCACCCGCACCGCCGCGCGAACTCCCTCAGCCGTAGCGGCGCAGTTCGGCGAAGAAGTCGGGCACCACGGTCGGCTCACCGTGGGCCAGCACCTCGTCGTAGACGTACTTGCCGACGGCCAGGTCCAGCACACCCAGGCCGAACGGCGAGAACACCACCGTGCGGTCACCCGGAATCTTCAGCCGGCCGTCCAGGACGTCGTTGATGGTGCCGTCGAGGAAGTCGCGGTTTCCGGTGCGCTGCTCGGCCAGGTGCGGGGAGGTGTCGGCCTTCAGGCAGTGCTCCACGTCGTCGACGACGTTCACCGACGACAGGATGATCTCCGGCGACAGGTCGCGCAGCGACACGTGCAGCACCAGCGGGTGGTGCGCGAACCACGCCGGGTCGTGCACGTGCGGGGTGCCCGCGACGGTCGCGAAGACCACCAGGTCCGACGAGCGGATGAGCTCCTCGGCGCTGTCGTGCACGGTGATCCGCGGCCCGGACTCCACGCGCTCCAGGTACGACCGGAAGCCGGCACTGTGGTCGGCGGACAGGTCGTACACACCGATCTCGTCGAAGGTCCAGCCGGTGGCGTGCAGGTAGGTGTGCAGGTAGCGGGCGATCAACCCCACCCCGAAGAACCCGACGCGGCGCGGTCGGCCCCGGTCCCGGCTGAGGTGGTCAGCGGCCAGCGCCGCCGACGCCGCGGTGCGGGTCGCGCTGATGATCGAGCTCTCCAGGCAGGCGAACGGGTACCCGGTGTCGTGGTCGTTGAGCACCAGCACCGCGGAGGCGCGCGGGATACCCGCGGCGACGTTCTCCGGGAAGCTGGAGATCCACTTGATGCCGTCCACCGCGGAGCTGCCGCCGAGCGAGGCGGGCAGCGCGATGATCCGCGAGGTCGGCCGGTCGGGGAAGCGCAGGAAGTACGACGGCGGGTTGACCGTGCTGCCCGCGCCGTGCAGCCGGTAGGCCGCCTCGACGATGTCCACGACCTGCCGCTCGCGCCCGGCCAGCGCCTGCTGCACCTGGGCGCCGGAGATCACGGTGAACGAGGGGACCTTGGCTTGTTCGGACATGGTGAGTGGGAACTCCTGTCGTCGGTGGTTCGCGCCGGTCGGCGCGATCAGGACAGTGCCACGGTCGGGGCGCAGTCGGCCACCCGCACCGGGTCGCCCATCGCCACCAGCACCTCGCGGGAGCCCTCGTAGGGTTCGCGGCTGTGCGCCCGGGCAATGTTGTCCACCAGCATCAGGTCACCGGCCTGCCATGGTTCGCGCTGCGTGTGCTCCTCGTAGACCTTGTTGAGCAGGGCGATCACGTCGTCGCCGATCGGGTCGCCGTTGCCGTAACGGGAGTTGAACGGCAGTCCGTCCGGGCCGAACTCCATCACCAGGTAGTCGCGCACCTCCGGGTCGATGGTCCACTCGTTGAGAAACGCGACCTGGTTGAACCACACCCGCTTGCCGGTCTTCGGGTGGGTGAGGATCGCCGAGCGGCGCTGCCGGGTGCGCAGGCCGTCCGCGCCGTCCCACTCGAACTCGATGGCGTTGTCCCGGCAGTAGCGCTCCACCGCGGCGCGGTCGTCGGTGCCGAACGCCTCCTGCCACGGCACCCCGACCATCTCGTTGTAGTGGCGCAGCAGCTGCCAGCCCTCCCGTTCGAACCGCTCCACCAGGTCGGCGGGCAGCGCCTCCAGCACCGCGCTCGCGTCGGCCACGCCGGTCACACCGCCGGAGTCGGGGGCGTCGAGGCAGGAGAACAGCATCAGGCCCGGGATCTCCAGCGTGTAGCTGAGCTCGTGGTGCATGCACATCGGCTGGTTCGGCGGCCACTTCGAGGAGGAGTAGACGCCGTCCTCGTAGGTCCAGCGGCGGGCGAACGCCTCGCGTTCCTGCATCAGCGGCGCGGCGAGCTCCCGCGCCACCCGGCCGAAGTCGGCGGCGTTGGTCAGCCGCAGGCCACGGATCAGCAGCGCGCCGTGCTCATCGACCAGGGAGCGCAGTTCGGCGCGGTGCTCGGCGGTCCACGCGGTGGCGTCGGCCACATCGCCGACGCGCAGGACGGCCGGCTTGTCCGCGGCGGTGACAACGTCGAGTTCAGCGGAGGCCATCGGTCGTACCTTTCCGGTTGGCTGCGGGGCCGGGTTCTCGGTGGCGGGCCGCACCACGGCGGCCGCCTCGGTGGCGTGCGTGGCCAGGAAGTAGTGGCCACCGCCGGAGATTCGCCGCCGCTCCACGTGCTGCGCGACGACCTCCCACGGGCTCGCCAGCCCTTCGGCGAGGCCCGCGTCGCCTTCGGCGAACACCACGGTCAGCGGTGCGGACAGCCGCCGCGGGGGAGCGGTCTGGAGGTCGAGGAGGTACCGGGCGGCGACGCGCACGTCGTGCCGGTACGCCTCGGCGACGTTGGCGGCGTGCTCGGGCCGTAGCCGGTCGAGTTCGCGGAACGCGGCTTCGGCACCGAGGCGCTGTTTGATGTCCTCGGTGGACAGGGCGTCCAGTTCGGCGATGTCGCGCTGCAGCTCCTCGACCGAATTCAGGGCGCGCGCCCCGACGATCACCTGGTGCACGCGGGTTCCCTGCTGTTCCAGCAGCCGGGCCGCGTGCACGGCGAACGCCGCACCGGCCGAGTGACCCCACAGCGAGATCGTCTCCAGACCGAGCTTGCCGATCTCGGCGACCACGTCCGCCGCGGTCTGCTCCAGCCCGGCGAACGCTCCGGCGTCGGCTCCCAGGTCGTGCCCGGGCAACTGCACGGCGTAGGTGCTGATCCCGGCGGCACGCAGGGCGTGGGCGAAGGCGTGGAAGTTCACCGGGCCGCCCCCGGCGTAGGGGAAGACCACCAGCCCGTGCCGCGACCCGTCCGCCACGGACAGCTGTTGCAGGACGCCGGTGCCCGCCGCGGTGCGGCCGTCCAGCACCGCCGCGAGGTCGGCCAGCACCGGGTTGGCGGTCACGTCCTTCAGCGACACCCGCCGCTCCAGCTTGATGACCAGCTTCACCGCCGACAGCGAGGTGCCGCCGCGGTCGAAGAAGTGGTCGGTGCGGCCCACCTGGTCCACCGCGACGCCCAGCGCCTCGGCCCACTTCGCGGCCAGGTCGCGTTCGGTCGGCGTCCGCGGCGGCTGGTGCGCCGCGGAGTCCTCGGCGGCGCGTTCCGCGGCCAGCCGGGTGAGCGCCTTCTTGTCGGTCTTGCCGTTGGCGGTCAGCGGCAGCGCCTCGACGTGGTGGAAGTGGTCGGGAACCATGTAGTGCGGCAGGCCGCGGCTCAGCAACCGCTTGAACTCCTCCGGGTCCAGCCGTTCGGGGCCGGTGTAGAAGGCCACCAGGTTCTTGTTGCCGCCGCCGTCCTCGGTGACCACCACCGCGCCGTCGCGCACCCCGGGGACGCGCAGCAGCTGGTTCTCGATCTCGCCGATCTCGATGCGGAACCCGCGGATCTTGACCTGCGCGTCCCGGCGACCCAGGAACTCGAGCTTGCCCTCCGGCAGCCAGCGGCCGAAGTCGCCGGACCGGTACAGCCGGTTCCCGGGCCGGTGCGGGTCCTCCAGGAACGCGGCCGCGGTGCGCTCCGGGTCGTTGATGTAGCCGCGCCCCACGCACACCCCGGAGAAGACGATCTCGCCCGGCGCGCCCAGCGGCACCGGACGCAGGTCCGGGTCGACGACGTAGACGTGCGTGTTCTGCACCGGCGGCCCCAGCGGTACCCGGTCGCGGACCGGGACCTCGGTCATCACCTCGTGGTTGGTGTCGTCGGAGGTCTCGGTGAGCCCGTAGACGTTGGCCAGCTTCAGCCCCGGATAGGTGGCGAACCAGCGCTGGGTGAGCTCCTTTTTCAGCGCCTCGCCGGTGACCGAGACGCACTCCAGGGCGGGCAGCTCGCGCGGCGAGTCCTCCAGGTAGGTCAGCACCGTCTCCAGGTACGACGGCACCAGCTGCAGGATCTGCACCCGGTGCTCGGCGATCTTGTCGACGAAGCGCTGCACGTCGAGGATCACGTCCTGCTCGATCAGCACCGTGCGGCCGCCCACCAGCAGCGCGCTGACCAGCTGCCACAGCGAGATGTCGAAGCACTGCGGCGCCGTCTGGGCGACCACGGCGCCCTCGGCGATCCCGAGATCGTGGATCTTGGCGAACAGGTGGTTGATCATCCCGGCGTGCTCGCACATCGCGCCCTTGGGCTCGCCGGTGGAGCCGGACGTGAAGTAGACGTAGGCGAGCTGGTCGGCCGCGACCGGGACACCCGGGTTCGTGGTGTCACCGCCGATGTCGCGCAGCGGCAGCACCTCGACGTCGACGTCGGCGCCGTCGAGGTTCGCGGTGCGGCCGACCTCGGCCAGCGCGAACTGACAGTCGCTGCGGCGCAGCGTCCTGGCGATCCGGTCGGCGGGGAAGTCCGGTTCCACCGGCAGGTAGCAGCCGCCGGCCTTGAACACGCCGAGCACCGACGCCATCCAGTCGAGGTTCCGGTCGGTCACCACCGCGACCACGTCCTCCGCACGCAGGCCACGCGCGAGCAGGGCGTGCGCGATCTGGTTGGCGCGCTCGTTGAGCTGCCGGTAGGTCCACCGCTGGTCCCGGTACACGGCGGCGACCGCGTCGGGGTGGCGCTGCACCCGCGCCTCGAACAGCTCGTGCACGCGCTGCTCGGGCAGGTCCCGCCGCGGACCGGCCAGGCCGAAGATCTGGTAGTGGTGCTCCTCCGCCGACAGCAGCGACGCGGCGTTGTGCGGAGCGTCGAGGTCGGTGGTGAGCTGGTCGAGCGCCGCGAGGTAGTAGCCGCCGATGCGGTGCACCTGCGAGGCGTTGAGCAGGTCGGCCCGGTGCTGCAGGCGCAGCAGGCCCGTCTCGGCGGTGAAGCCGGTGCGCAGCACGACGTCCCCGAGCTCACCCGCCGCGGCGGTGAGGTCGAGGACGGTGTCGAAGACGGTCCCGCCGAGTTCGGCGGGCAGGTGCGCGCGGATCTCCTCGGCCACGTTGTGGACGCGCGCCACGAGTGCGCGCCACGAACCGTCCGGCAGCCTCACCGAGCAGGGCGCCGGATCGCCGCCGTCGACCAGGAACCCGGTCACCACCTGGGGTTCCCCGGTCACGGCGGCGATCACCTTCACATGCGCGGCCAGTGCGAGGGTGCTGACCGGCACGCCCAGCGCCTCAGCGGTGCTCCGCAGCCGCTGCGTCGTGGCCGCGGGCAGCTCCAGCTCGTGGCACGCGGTGCTCGGCGGTTCCGGTTCGGGGCCGTGCCAGCGAGGGATCGGGGTGAAGGCGGCGCCTTCCAGGACCTTCGTCCAGAACGCGCGCCGTTCGGCGGATGACCGGTTCAACCGAGGCTCTCCCTCCACTCGAGACTGGCCCCGGCGACGCTAACCGCGCCGCCTTTTGCCTCGTTATCGAATTTCTTTCCGGGCGATCTCGGCGGGAACCGATGCGGTCATCTCCACGGGAACCGCCGGGCCCGGGACGTGGCTGCGGTCGGATCAGTCGAGGACGTAACCGTCGGCGGTGCGGTGCGCGCGGGAGGCGCGGAAGTCCGCCAGCGAGAAGGTGCGCTGGAGCCAGCGGTCCTTGCCGTCGTAACGGGGCTGGAACGCGGTGCGTCCGTGCACCGTCACCCGGTTGTCCACAATGGCCATCGACCCCGGCTTCAGGTAGTGGGTGTGGGCGTTGTCCGCGAACAGCTTCTGCAACTCGTCCATCGCCTCGCGGGCCCGCTCGGTCAGCGGCTTGGTGGCGGAAAAGTCGATCTTGATGTCGGGGTCGTCGACCGCGCCGGTCAAAACGGCGTGCGGCGTGGCGTCGCCCTCCACCGCCCCGAACGACGGCGGCGGCTCGGTGACGAACTCGGCGCGGAACAGCGTTTCCCGCGCCGGGCCGCTGAGCAGGCCGAAGACCTGGCGGATGCAGGCGGTGCGCAGGCCCGCGACCGCCTCGTGGTCGGCGCGCAGGCAGGACAGCATCACGAAGTCCGGCCGGTGCGGGTGGAAGGCGTTCTCGACGTGGAACGACAGCAGCACGGATCCGGCGTTGCCCTGGAACTCCTCCTTGCCCGGCACCGGCACCACGTCCTGCACCAGCGCACCGGACTTCTCCGGCCGGAAGGCGGCGGGATCCCCCAGGCCGGTGGCGACCATCATCAGCACCGCCGCGGGCACGGTGGCGGTGCGCTGCACCGAACCCTCGACCATCGGGGTGTCCGGCACCTCACCGGGACCCAGCGGCAGGCCGTTGATCACGAGCGCGCCGGTGGTGCCGGAATCCCGGCGGAACCGCCGGATCGCGGTGCGCACCGGAGCGGGCAGCTGCTCCCACGCCTCGCGCGCCGCCGCTACCCAGGCCGGATCATCGACCCGGCCCCCGGCCACGGGCAGCAGGTCGAGCGCGATCTGCTCGATCTCCCGTGCGACGGGCGGCTCGATCGTCACCGTCTGCGCCGGCACCTCGGTGCGGACTGCCACCGACATACTCCACCAACCTTCCGGTTCGGCTGCGATCGCCCGCGTGCCGCGGCGACCCGTGGCGGTGAAGGTAGGCATGCCATTTTTCGCGCCGATATTGATTCCTTTTCCGATATCACCCCGATAAGGGCCGTGGCTACACTCGGAGGTCGCCAAGCCGAAGCAGCCGACGGAGGGTTCAGTCTCATGTGGACCGGAATGCGCCGCCGACCACGGAACCCGGCGTCATGACGGCGGCGGTGCTCGTCGAGGGACTGGTGAAGCAGTTCGGCGACCGCCGGGTGGTCGACGGCGTGGACCTGACCATTCCGGAGGGCACCGTGCTGGGCCTGCTGGGCCCCAACGGCGCGGGCAAGACCACCACCGTCCGGATGCTGGCCACGCTGATCCGCCCCGACGGCGGGCGGGTCCGCATCGGCGGCTACGACCTGGTGCGGCAGGCCAACCAGGTGCGTCGGCTGATCGGCCTGACCGGCCAGTACGCGTCGGTGGACGAGAATATCTCGGGTCGCGAGAACCTCTACATGATCGCCCGGCTGCTGGACCTGCCGCGGCGCCGCGCCCGGGAGCGTGTCGACGAGCTGCTGGAGCAGTTCGATCTGGTGGAGGCGGCGTCGCGCCCGGCGGGCAAGTACTCCGGGGGCATGCGGCGGCGGCTGGACCTGGCCGCCAGCATGGTCGGCAACCCGGCGCTGCTCTACCTCGACGAACCCACCACGGGCCTGGACCCGCGCAGCCGCAACAACCTGTGGGATTCGGTGCGCGCGCTGGTGGACGACGGCACCACCGTGCTGCTGACCACCCAGTACATGGAGGAGGCCGAGGCGCTGGCGGACACGGTGGTGGTGATGGACCGCGGCCGGGTGATCGCCTCCGGCACCAGCAGCGAACTGCGCGCCCGCGTGGGCGGCCAGGTGCTGCGCGTCCGCACCGCCCGCCCGGAGCACCTGGAGGAGCTGGCCCGCCGGCTCAACGGCATGCGGGTGCGCAACTTCCGGGTGGACTGGGAAAACCGGTTGGTGTCGGTGCCGATCGTCACCGAGGCCGAGCTGACTGCCGTGATCCATATGCTCGCCGCGTCCCAGCTGCCGATCGCCGGGGTGGACACCCACCTGCCGAGCCTGGACGAGGTGTTTCTGACGTTGACCGACAAGCCGCGCGAACCGGCCGACCCGGACGCCACGGTGGTGCTGCGGAGGGTGTTCTGATGACCGTGCCCGCTGCAGGCCCCCCGCCGCGCCGCGCCCCGGTCCCCCCGGGCCAGCGGCCGGGTCCTCCGCCACAGCCCCGCCCGCCGGGGCGCGCCCACGGCGCCCCGCCCCGGCCGGTCGCGCCACAGCAGCCACCGGCCCGCTCCGGCCCGCCTCCGGCGGCGCCGCGCCGCGCCGAGCCACCACCGAAGCCGTCGCGGCTGCGGGAGGTGTCCGGCCGCGTCGGGCCGCGCGCGATGCTGCGCCACACCGGGGCCATCGCGCGGCGCAACCTGCTGCAGGTGGTCAACGACCGCGGCGCGATCCTGGACGCCACGTTGATGCCGATGATCTTCACGTTGATCTTCGTGTACGTCTTCGGTGGCGCCATCGCCAACGACCAGAACGACTACAAGCAGTACCTGCTGCCCGGGATCATGGTGCAGACGGTGTCGTTCGCGTCCAGGCTCACCGGGGTCACGCTGAACGTGGACGCCAGCCGCGGCGTGATGGACCGGCTGCGTTCACTGCCCATCGCCCGCTCCGCGGTGCTCACGGCGCGGATCTCCGCGGACATGTGCCGGATGCTGCTTGGCCAGCTGGTGATGTTCGTGTTCGCACTGATCATCGGTTTCCGGGTGCAGACCGACGTGGTGTCGGCGCTGGCGGCGATCGGGGTGCTGCTCGCCTACGGCTTCGCGCTGTGCTGGATCTCGGCGTTCATCGGCCTGGCCATCAAGAGCCCGGAGACGGTGCAGTCGGTGGGGTTCATCTGGACGATCCCGCTGCAGTTCGGCAGCTCCATGTTCGTGCCGCTGGACACGATGCCCGGCTGGCTGCGGGCGTTCGCGCAGGTGAACCCGACGACGCTGGTCACCGACACGTGCCGGGCGCTGTTCGTGGGCGGCCCGGTCGCGCCGTCGGCGCTGGGGGCGTTCCTGTGGATCGGCGGGATTGTGGTGGTGTTCGTGCCGCTGTCGGTGTGGAAGTACCGCCGGTACACCTAGTTCGCGGGCTGGCTTGCGGGTCTTGTGGCGAAACCGCGGATACCGTCTCGCTGCGCGAAGCCCGTTCCATGGCGTTGGTCGCGACCGGGAGCCGGTCGCGAGGAGGGAGTTGTGGTGCAACAGATCCGGCTGTTCTGCTTTCCGCACGCCGGCGGCGGCCCGTCCGCCTACCGGGGGTGGGTGGGCGCGCTGGGCCCGGAGATCGAGGTCGTCCCGGTGCCGCTGCCGGGGCGGGAGGCGCGGATCGCCGAACGCCCGCACCACCGCATGGACGAGCTGGCCGAGCAGATCACCCGCGAGCTGGCGCCGTCCCTGGACCGGCCGTACGCGTTCTTCGGACACAGCATGGGCGCGGGGCTGGCGTGGGAGCTGGCGCGCCGCACCGCACCGCTGGGCGTGATCGCCTCGGCCCGGCGCGCCCCGCACCTGCCCACCCGGCGGCGGCGTATGTCGGAGCTGTCCGACCAGGAGTTCGTCACCGAGCTGGGACGGCTGGACGGCACCCCGCGCGAGGTCCTGGAGAACCCGGAGTTGGTGGAGCTGTTCCTGCCCACGCTGCGGGCGGACTTCGCGCTCAGCGAGAGCTTTCTCGCTCCGGCGGGCCGCCGGTTGCACTGCCCGGTCGTGGCCCTGGCGGGGGAGGGCGACGCCGAGGTGGACCGGGAGGAGCTGGCGGCGTGGGCGGAGTCGACCACCGGGCCGTTCCGCAGCCGGTGGTTCCCCGGCGGCCACTTCTACCTGTCCGGGCCGAACCCCGAGGTCCTGGCGGAGGTCCGCGCCGCCGTCCTGGAGTTCGCGGCGCACCAACCGTCCGCGCTTCGCTGACCCCTGGCCGGACCACGGCGGCACAACGGGCCGCGCAGGTCGGCGTGGAGCTCGCGGCAGTGCCTTGAGTGGTGGAGCTGCGGTCGTGCCATCCTCGGCCCTGCAGTCGATCTTGCGAGGAGAGTGCGGTGGGACCACTGCGACGCGGCGGACCGGCGCTTGCGCTGGCGGCGCTGCTGGGCTTCGGGATCCTGACACCCACGGGATCGGCGCAGCCGGCCGATCCGGATCTGGACGTGCTGTTCGTCGGCGCGCACCCGGACGACGAGGCGTCGCTGCTGTCGACCTTCGGCCAGTGGCAGCACGACCATCAGGTGCGCATCGGGGTCGTGACCATCACCCGCGGCGAGGGCGGCGGCAACGCGGTCGGCCCGGAGGAAGGGCCGGCGCTCGGGCTGCTGCGGGAGAGCGAGGAGCGCCGCGCGGTGGGCGCCCTCGGCGTCTCCGACGTGTACAACCTGGACAAGCCGGACCTGTACTACACGGTGAGCGCGCCGCTGACGGCATCCGCGTGGAACCACCACGACGTCCTGGCGAGGCTGGTCCGCGTCGTCCGGCAGACGCGGCCCGAGGTGGTCGTCACCATGGATCCCGCGCCCACGCCGGGCAACCACGGCAACCACCAGTACGCCGCGCGCCTCGCGCTGGAGGCGTACCGGGCGGCGGCCGATCCGGCGGTCTTCCCCGAGCAGATCGGCGACGAGGGCCTGGCGCCCTGGTCGGTGCGCCGGGTGCTGTCCAACGCCGCCGGTGCCGAGGAGGAGGTCCACGGACCGGACTGCGAGCAGCGCACGACACCGGCGGAATCGCCGGGGCCGGAGTACTACGCGTGGGGTGGCCGCACGGCCCCGGGCGGGATGAGCTGGGAGCAGCGGGAACGGCTCGCCGAACGCGAGTACCGCACCCAGGGCTGGGCCGGTCGCCCGGACATCCCCGATGACCCCGCGCGGATCGGCTGCGACCATCTCACCGAACTGGCCAACCGCGCGCCGCACGCCCCGGGCGCGCAGGGTCCGGACGCACCGCTGCTGGGCGCACTGCTGCCGATCCCCGGCGGTCTGCCGGTCGGCACCGGCCTGGCGGCGGTGGCCGACCGGGCGCGGGTCGTTCCGGGCGAGGTCGTGCGGGTCGGCGTCGAGGTGACCGCTCCGGCGTCAACGCCGCTGCGCGCCGGGCGGATCGAGCCGGAGGTGCCGCCGGGGTGGGAGGTCCGCGGCGACGGCGCGTTCGGTCCGGTGGAACCGGGCGCGACCGCGCGGGCGGAGTTCGACATCGCCGTGCCGCCGGGCCGCGAACCCGGGCGGGTGCCGCTGCCGGTGCGGGTGCGATCCGCGCAGGGCGAAGGCGAAACCGAGCTGCGGGTCGACGTCGTGCCACCGGTCGTGGCGGAGCAGGCTCCGCTGCCCGGCGTCGCGGAGTTCCAGCGGTGGGCGTCCGCGGCGGGGCTGCCGTTGCTGCTGGACGCGGTGGACCCGGTGCAGACCGTTCCGGCGCTCGGTGCACGCGATGTCCAGGCGGTGGTGCGCAACAACAGCGCCACCGCGCGGTCCGGGACGGTGCGGTTCGAACCGCCGCGGGGCTTCGAAGTCGCGTCGGCGGAGCAGCAGTTCCCGGACCTCGCTCCGGGCGAGACCCGGGTCGTGGACTTCCGGGTGCGCAGCACCGATCCGCGGATGCCCACCGGAACGCAGGGCGGTGACCACCCGTATCAGCTGACCGTGCGAACCACCGATGGCACGACCCGGACGAGCACGGCCGCGCTGGAACTGGTCCCGGCCACGACGATCCCGCGGGCCGCCGCGGAACCGGTAGTGGACGGCGAGGCCGGGCCGGGCGAATACCCCGGTGCGGTGCTGGATGCGTCCGCGCTGTGGGAGGGCGAGCAGTGCGCCCCACCGGACTGCGCCGCCACCGCGCGGCTGTCCTGGCACGGCGACGCCCTGCACGTGCTGGTCGACGTGGTGGACGACCAGCGGGGCACGCCGCTGGCCCCGGAGGACTGCAAGCGGCACTGGCGCACGGACGCCGTCGAGATCGCCATCGACCCGAAGGGTGACTCCGAGAACACCTCGAGCACGTTCAAGCTGGCCGTGCTGCCGACCACGCGGGGCGACGGGCCCCCGTGCCATGTCCGGGACGCCGACAACCACCAGGGCCCCGGCGAGCAGACCGCACCGGGCGTCACGGTCGCCTCGAAGGTGCGTGCCGACGGGTACGCGGTGGAGGTGTCGATCCCGCTGCGGGTGCTGCCCGGCTCGGTGGACCCGCTGCGGATGGGTTTGGACGTGCTGGTGTACGACTCCGACACGCAGGACCAGACCGGCCAGTCGCGGATCGGCTGGTCCACGTGGGCAGGCGTGCAGGGCGACCCGTACCGCTGGGGTCGCGCGGTGCTGGCGGACCACCCGGCGGGCGATCCGGTCCCGCCGCCCGCCGCGGTCCTCCCGCTCGACGCGCTGTCCTCCGTGGACTCCGTGGAGTCGGTGGCGCAGGCGGTGCGGCTCGGTACCTCGCTGGGCGGGGCACCGCCCGCCGGTGCCAGGGCCACCCGGCTCACCGGTGCCCGCGCGGAGCAGGGTGAGGTCCTTGCGGGTCTGGCGGTGCACGGCCCGGGTGTGGTGCACCTGTTCGTCGTCGACCCGGGAGGTGCCGTGCTGGCCGAGCAGCGGATCGAGGTGGACGGCCACGGGAACCGCGAGGTCCGGCTGCCGGTGGCGGGAACCCCCGCGCGGCTGCTGGCGGGATTCGGCACACCGGCGGGTGCCACGGCGGCCTCGGCCGCAGATCTCTAGCGGGTCCGCCGGCACCCCACTTCGCCCCAGAGACCACCCCCGACACCAACTTTCGGAAAACCCCACCCAACACGCGAGGGCGTGTCGGTCTCCAGGTTTCGGCAAACCTGGGGGCTCGTTGTGGCGCGTGTGGGTGTGTGGGTTCAAGACTTCCGGGGGTTTGCCGCCTCGGCGTGCGTATCTCGGGACGTCATCGGGTGTCCATAGTGGTCGCGGCAGCCCGGTCTCGTGGGGACTGGTTCGTGGGTGCGGTGCCGCGGTCAGGATTCGGCAGCCAGTGCGAGCGCGGACTCGACGGTGTCGTCCAGGAAGGCGAGGGTGTCGCGGCGGCGGGCCAGCGGGTTGCGGTAGCTCCGGCGGCCCTCGGTGCCGCCGGTGCGCAGGTGCAGGCTCTCGGCGATGCGCCCGGCGGCGCTGGTGGGGCGATCGCGTGAGCAGCGCCGACACCGTGCTGACCGACTCCGGCCCGCTGCTGCCGCGCCGCTGAGCCCGCCGGCATCACCGCTGGTGGAAGCGTCAACCGCCCCCCGGTTGCGCGGGTTCGGGCGCGACGGGCCACACTGGGAAGGGCCGCGGCGGAACGCCGCGCGCCCGCTCGCGTTCAAGGATCAAGTCTCATTCGGGGAGACGACTGTGTCCAACGAGATCGACTTCGACGCGCACGAGACCATGCCCGCGCCGGTGGTGGGCGGGCGGGCCTGCCGGGTTCCGGTCGACGCGCTGGCGCCGCGCGGCCCGTGGGGCATGCGCCGGCCGAAGCGGGTCGTCGCCTCGACCGGTGTCGTGTCCGCCGACGTGGTGGTCGAGCCGGTCTGAGAGCTGTCTGCGGAACCCGTTCTGCGTATCCGCGGCGTCGGGCCTCCCCAGTCGATGTCCGAGAACCCGACCGGTGGTCACCCCGCGGGATGAGCGGCCACGCGCCGTGAAGATCGACAGCCCTCGGCGTCCACAGAGGACGCCAGATGAACGCGCCGGTCACCTCCGGGCGGACGCGCGTGCGGAACTCCGCGGGCGAGTTCCGCCCACCTGTTCGCCGCGGTCAGCCGCCGAGGCGCAGCAGCACCTTGCCGCTGCCGGCCCCGGGATCGGCGGCGACCCGCATCGCCTGCTCCGCCTCGTCGATGCCGAAGGTGTGCGTGATCAGCGGCCCCACGTCCAAACCTTCGGCGAGCGCCGCGATGGCGTCGTCGATCTCCTCCGCGAACCGGTAGGACCCGATCCAGGTCAGTTCCCTGGTGACCAGGTCGCCGAGCGCAGCCGGCGCGTCGGTCCCGGGGAGGTTACCGACCTGGACGACGGTGCCGCCCTTGGCGGTCGCGCGCAGCACCGACCCCAGCGCCCGCGTCACCCCGGACGCCTCGAACGAGATGTCGGCGTCCGCGGGCAGCAGCTCATCCGATCCCACGTTGACGGTGCGGTCGGCGCCCATGGCGCGCGCCACGTCCAGCGAAGCCGCGCGGACGTCCGCGGCGATCACCGCACCGGCCCCGGCGAACTTCGCCGCGGCCACCACCAGCGACCCGATCGCGCCGCACCCGTTGACCAGCACGGTGCGCCCGCGCACGTCCCCCGCCCGACGCACCGCGTGCAGGGCGACCGCGAGCGGTTCGGCGACCGCCCCGTGCCGGGTGCTCACCCCACCGGGCAGCGGCCGGACCTGGTCGACCGGGACCGCCTTCAGCTCGCAGAACCCGCCGTCGGTGTGCGGATCGGACGCCGCCGAGCCGAAATAGCGCACCTCCGGATGCAGGTTGCTGCGCCCGGCGAGGTGCTCCGGCAGCGGACCGACCAGCTTGGCCGGATGGAACGTCACCGGCTGGCCCGGCTCCAGACCCGTCACCCCGGCACCGAGCTCGCGGATCCGCCCGGCGACCTCGTGGCCCAGCACCATGGGGTGACGCAGCACCGCGGTCCCGGTCGACCCGTGCTTCCAGTACGACAGGTCGGATCCGCAGATCCCGCCCCACTCCATGGCGACCAGCACCTCGCCCGGGGCGGGCCGGGGATCCGGGCGCTGCTCGACTCGCAGGTCTCCCGCTCCGTGCACGACGACTGCCTTCATGCAGCATCCTCCAGTCGGACCAGATCCCGGCCGCGGACCTCCGGGGAGACCACCGCGGACACCAGGGTGATGAGCGAGTAGACCACGAGCATCGCGGCGATCGGCCACCAGTGACCGGTGAGCTCGGTGAACGTCGCGGCCAGCACCGGGCCGGTCGCCGTCGCGAGGATCCCGCCGAGCTCCTTGGCCAGGCCGAGCTGAGTGAACCGGGTGCGCGCGCCGAACAGCTCGGCCATCGTCACGCTTTCCAGCGAGAACAGCGCCAGCACGCCGATGTTGAGCCCGACCACCATCGCCAGGGTCAGCGCGACGACGCTGCCGCTGGCGATCAGCGCCATCATCGGGAATGCCAGGACGGCCGTGGCCGCGGTCAGCGCGAGGTAGATCGGGCGGCGGCCGAAGCGGTCGCCGAGCATGCCCACCAGCGGCACGGTGGCGAACCCCAGTAGCGAGCCGTACATGATCGCGTTGGTGCCCACGGCGCGGTCCATCAGCAGGAACGTCGCGATGTAGCCCAGCAGGAAGGTCTGCACCAGCCCGGAGTTCCCGGCCTGCCCGAACCGCAGGCCCAGAGCCACCAGGAACGCCCGGCCCTTGCGCTGGTGCAGCGCGGCTTCCAGCCCCTCGCCCGCGTCGGCCTTGGCGCGCAGCTCCTCGCGGGACAGCGCCACCCCGCCGGCCACGTCCGCGCGCTGCTCGAAGACGGGGCTCTCCCTGAGGTTCCGGCGCAGCCACACCGCGAAGACCATCAGCGCGAAGCTGAGCAGGAACGGCAGCCGCCAGCCCCACGACAGCAGCTGCTCCTCGGACAGCACCGCGAGCAGCACCGCCCACAGCGCGGACGCCGCCAGGGTTCCGGAGTTCGTGCCGAGGCTCACCAGCGAGGCGATCAGGCCGCGACGGCGCACCGGCGCGTACTCGGCGAGCATGGTGGTGGCCCCGGCGAGCTCGGCGCCCGCACCGAAGCCCTGCACCAGCCGCAGCGCGACGAGCAGCACTGGCGCGAGGATGCCGATCTGCTGATAGGTCGGCAGCACGCCGATCAGCGTGGTGGAGCCGCCCATCAGGGCGATGGTGAGAAACAGGACCTTCTTGCGGCCGACGCGGTCGCCCATCCGCCCGAAGTAGATGGCGCCCACCAGGCGAGCCACGTAGCCGACGCCGTAGGTGCCCATCGCGGCGATCAACCCGATGGCGGGGCTGACGTTGGGGAAGAAGATCTCGTTGAAGACGATCGCCGCCGCCAGCGAGTACAGCTGGAAGTCCATGAACTCCATGGCGGTGCCCAGCCACCCCGAGACGGCGGCTCTGGCGAGGTCACCGGTCGTTCTGTTGGCGACCCCCGGTGCGGTGGTCGACCCGTTGCGCGTCATCGCGTGCTCCTTTGCACCCGCAGCAGCGGACTGGTGTGGTCCCGTCGGGGACCGGGTTCTCAAGGTCGATCCGGCCTGCTTCGACCGCGGGGAGCCGGTCGGCCACCGCGGTCAGCAGCTGCTCGTCGTCGGCGAGGTCGGCGGCGCCCACCGCGCGCAGCAGCGCGGCGACCACGGCCCGCGGTCCGCCGGGTGTCGCCCAGCAGTCGGCGAGGCGCGCGGAAGCCGGGTCGGTGGTGCCGAACCACTGCCCACCGCCGGTGGCCGGTCGCGTCGCGTTGATCCACCCGGCGAGCGCGAGTTCCAGCATCGGCGCGGTGCTGCCCGCGCTCCGGAGTTCCCGCAGCGGGCCCAGCCACCGCTCCGGGATCTTCAGCGAACCGTCGGAGCCGATCTGCCGGAGCAGGTGGTGCATCGCGGGGTTGCTGAAGCGTTCGACGAGGTCGCCGAGGTTAGGACTGATGGTCCAGGCCCGCGCCGGGCAGCGTGGTCGCCACCTCGCTGCCGAAGCGGCGGACCAGGCGCTCGCCCCAGCCGGTGGCGAGCACGTCGGCGACCGTCCGGCAGCCCGCGGCCAGGCCGAGGTAGGCGAGGGCCGAGTGCGCGCCGTTGAGCAGCCGCAGCTTCATCAGCTGGTAGGGCGCCACGTCGGGGACGAACAACGCGCCGTCGAGCTCCCAGCGGGGACGTGGTGCGGCGAACGCGTCTTCGAGCACCCACTGCCGGTACGGCTCGCCGAACACGGCCATCTCGTCGCGAAGGCCGAGCGCGGCGCGGGCGGCATCGCGTTCCTGCCGCGTGACGGCCGGAACGATGCGGTCCACGACCGTGGCGGGGAAGGTGACGCTGCCGGCCATCCAGTCCAGCACCGCCGCCCGGTCCGGCCACGCCGAGGCGGCGACGAACCCGGTCACCGCGGCGGCGAGCGCCGCACCGTTGCCGGTCATGTTGTCGCAGCACACCACCGAGATCGGTGCGGCCGAGGCGCGGTGGCGGGCCACCAGGCAGGCGGCGAGCCGACCGATCACGGTGCCCAACGGCGCGCCGTCGACGGCGGTCGCGGCCAGGTCCGCGGCGATGCCGGGCGCGTCGAGGTCCAACGCGCCGGTGTCGGGGCGGCGACAGTACGCCTTCTCCGTGATGGTCATCGTCACCACCGAAACCTCCTCGCCGGCGAGGAGTTCGGTGAGGTGTGCGGCGTCCGGGCCCATGCGGAGGGCGTCGGCGAACGCGCCCACCACGCGGGTGCGCTGCGCACCGGGCTCCCGGTCGGTCACCGAGTACAGGAGGTCCTGCTCGCGCAGCGCCGTCACGGGGCCCTCGGACCGCGGTGCGACCGCGACGATCCCCCAGGGCTCGCCGGTGGCCGCCGCGGCGGTCTCGGTGTAGACGGCCTGGTGCGCCCGATGGAACGCGCCGAGTCCGAAGTGGACGACCCTGGGGCGGAGCTCGCCCGGGTCCACCCGGGGGCGCGCGTCAGCCGGCAGTCGGGCCGCGGTGGTGCGGTCCAGGCGTGGTGCGGTCACGGGTCGCTCCAGATCACCAGTCGTGGACGGAACCGTCGAGGCGGCGGGCGACGGGCAGGTAACGGGCCTCGTACGGGAAGCGGGACGCCGCCTGCTCGTCGAACTCCACGCCCAGCCCCGGTTGCTCGCCCACGTGCAGCATCCCGTCCCGGTACCGCACGCCGCTGCGGAAGACCTCGCCGGTGACCTCCGCGTGCGCCATGTACTCCTGGATGCCGAAGTTGGGCACCGCCGTGTCGACGTGCACGGCCGCGGCCAGGGTCACCGGCGAGAGGTCGGTGGCTCCGTGTGACCCGGTCCGCACCTGGTGCAGCGCCGCGAGGTCGAAGATCCGTCGCAGGTGCGTGATTCCCCCGGCGTGCACCACGGTGCAGCGCACGTAGTCGATGAGCTGCTCAGTGATCAGGCGCTGCACGTCCCAGATGGAGCTCAACGCCTCGCCGACCGCGATCGGGGTGGTGGTGTGCTGCCGGATCAGCCGGAACGACTCCTGGTCCTCGGCCGGGGTCGGGTCCTCCATCCAGAACAGCCGGCATTCCTCGACCTCCTTGCCGAAGCGCGCGGCCTCGATCGGGGTGAGCCGGTGGTGCACGTCGTGCAGCAGGTGGAAGTCGAAGCCGAACCGCTCGCGGACGGCCCGCAGGTACTTCGGTGCGTGGTCCAGGTACGCCTCGGTGGACCACACCTGTTCGTCGGGCAGCGCGGTGGCGGCGGGCTCGTAGGCACCGGTGCCCTTACGCACCCCGTAGGTGCCGCCGATGCCCGGCACGGCGGCCTGTGCCCGGATCGCCGACTAACCGAGGTCGCGCAGCCGGGCCACGTCGTCGAGCAGCGCGGGCACGTCGGTGCCGCTGGCGTGCGCGTACACCAGGACGCCGTCCCGGGACCGGCCGCCGAGCAGCTGGTAGAGGGGGAGGCCGGCGACCTTGCCCTTGATGTCCCACAGTGCCGTGTCCACGGCCGCGATGGCCGTCATGGTGACCGGGCCGCGCCGCCAGTACGCGCCCCGGTACAGGTACTGCCACATGTCCTCGATCCGCGCCGGGTCGCGGCCCACCAGCAGCGGCGCCACGTGGTCGCGCAGGTAGCCGGCGACGGCGAGCTCGCGGCCGTTGAGCGTGGCGTCGCCGAGGCCGGTGACCCCGTCGGACGTGGTGATCCGCAGGGTGACGAAGTTGCGGCCCGGCGAGCAGACGAAGACCTCGGCGCGCTCGATCACGCTCACGAACTCCAGCTCCTTCGCTTCCGCTCGACGCCGCGTGGCGGCGTTGGCAGGTGCCGATCACTGCCGTACAGGACTGGTATACAAGCACTTGTAGGCAATCGAGGTCAAGGCTGGCTAAGATGCGGTCATGCCCGACAGCAGCAAGCGCACCAACCGGCGCGCCGTGTACGAGACGCTCCGCCACAAGGTGGTCACGCTGGAGTACCCGCCGGGTGCGCCGCTGTCGGAGAACGAGCTCGCGGCGTCGCTGGGAGTGTCCCGGACGCCGGTGCGCGAGGGCCTGATCCTGCTGTCGCAGGAGGGTTTCGTGCAGATCTTCCCGAAGATCGGGTCGTTCGTGTCCCGGGTGGACCCGCGCAAGGTCGCCGACGCCCAGTTCCTCCGGGAGGCGGTGGAGCTGGCCTCACTGGAGGACGTCGGACCGGCCCCCGACCCGGAGGTCGTGGCGGAGCTGCGGGACAACCTGGCTCAACAGCGGCAGGCGGCGGGCGATTTGGCCGACTTCTTCCGCCTGGACGAGGCGTTCCACCAGGGCCTGCTGCGCCTGGGCGGACACGAGAGCGCCTGGCCGACGGTGGTGGCGGCGAAGGGCCACCTGGACCGGGCCCGCCGCCTCGGCCTGCAGGACGCCACCCCGCCGCAGGTCTTCATCGACCAGCACGAAGCGGTCCTCGACAGCCTCGTCTCGGGCGACGTGGCACAGGCCCGTCGCCTCCTGCGAGCTCACCTGCGAGCGGTCTTCGATGACATCGAGCAGATTCGCGAGCGCTCCCCGGAACTGTTCGCCTCGAACTCCGGCTCGGTACCGGTCCGCCGCAGCATCGCCGTCTGGCAGTGACCCGGCACGCCGCAGGGCGATGCGCGGGGTGACGCCACCCGAGTTCACACGCCCGCCTTGGGGTTCCGCCCGCGTTGGGATTCCCCACTCTGGGCAAATGTGCAATCCCCGGTTCTATCGCGCTCAGGGCTTCGCTCCTCCCGGCACCGGTTCGGGGCCTGCGGTGCCGATGTGCTGGCGGTGCAGCCGGGCCTGCTTGGCCATGTTCCACCCGAGGACGGCGGTGACCCGACCGCCTTCGCGGCACAGCGCGACGAACCGGCGCTGCGCCGGATCGCCATCCACGACGGTCACGTCCGCGGCCGCGGTGACCCGGCCGTGCACCTGGATCCGGGCGTCGAACTGGTCGGTCCAGAAGTAGGGGACCGGCGCGTAGGGCCGGTCCTCGCCAAGGATGGTGGCCGCGACGGCGAACGCCTGCTCGGTGGCGTTGGTGCGGTTCTCCAGACGCAGCGCGGTGCCCAGGCCCTCGTGGTGCCAGCGCGCGACGTCGCCGACGGCGTAGATGCCGTCCGCTGCCCGGCAGCGCGAGTCGCACACCACCCCGTCCGCCACGGTGAGCCCGCTGCCCGCCAGCCAGCCGGTCGCCGGGGCCGCGCCGACGGCCACCACGACCACGTCCGCGGGCACCACGCGGCCGTCGGCCAGCCGCACACCGGTGACCCGCCCGGCCTGCCCGACCAGACCGCTGACGCCGACGCCGAGCCGCAGCCGCACCCCGTTGTCGGCGTGGAGCTCGGCGAGCGCCCCGGCGACCAGCGGGCCGAGCTGGGCGGCCATCGGCGCGGCCTGCGGGCCGACCAGGGTGACCTGCGCGCCGAGGCCCCGTGCGGTGGCGGCGATCTCCGCGCCGAGCACGCCATCGCCGACGACCACCACCGCGTCGGCCGCGAGCAGGTCCTCGCGCAGCGCCAGCGCGTCGTCGAGGGTCCGCAGCACGTGCACCCCGGCCAGGTCCTCCTGCCCGGGCAGGGTGCGGGGCTGCAGACCGGTGGCGATCACCACCGCATCGGCGCGCAGCACCCGGCCGGACGCGGTGGTGACCTCGCGGGTCGCGGCGTCGAGCGACACCGCGGCGTCGCCGAGGACGAAATGCGCATCCAAAGAGGACAGTGCGGTATCGGGTCGCAGCCGCGCCCGCTCCGCCTCCCACCTGCCGGACAGGATCTGCTTGGACAGCGGCGGCCGGTCGTACGGCGCGTGGACCTCCGCGCCGAGCAGGGTCAGCGTGCCCCGGAAACCCCCGCGCCGCAGGGCTTCGGCCGTGGTCAGCCCGGCGGCGGACGCGCCCACGACGAGAACGCTCGAGGGCGCGCTCACGCTTCCTCGCTCACCGTGATGGCGGCCGCCGGGCACACCGCGGCCGCATCGCGAACGGCGGCGTGGACCTGCACGGGCGGCTCGGCGTCGAGCAGGACCACCACGCCGTCGTCATCGCGCTGGTCGAACACCGCCGGGGCCACGAGCACGCACTGGCCCGATCCGCAGCACCTGTCCTCGTCCACGCTCACGTGCATGTCGGTTCGTCCTCCACTTGCCCTGGGTTGCGACGAGGGGCGAGTCCGGGCGTTGGGAAGCGGTGGGCCACGGTTCCCCCTCGGGTTCAACTGGAAGGAGATCTTCCGATTAGTTCCCCACGGTACCCAACGGTGCCGACCGCCGTCCATGCGCCGGTCAACGGGCGGCTCGGGCAGCGGACGTCGCGGCGGACGCCGGGTCGGCCGTCCTGGCCAGCCGGCGCCCGCCTGCACCGCATCGTCTTCCCGGTCCTCGGCGCCAACCGCGGGCTCCCCGGGTGTCCACAGTGGTCGCAGGTGGCGGTCGGTGGTACCGGTGGTTGTCCGCCAGTTCCGCGATCCGTGCGACGCCGCCCGGTCAGCCCACCGCCGCCCCGCCGTCCACCGGGAGCACGAGCCCGGTGGTGAAGCCCGCTTCCGGCCGGGCGAGCTGCACGATCCAGAAGGCGACCTCCTCGGGGGTGCCGAGGCGGCGCAGCGGCACGTGCTCGGTCAGGGCGCGCCGCACGGCTTCGATCCGCTCGATGTCCAGGCCCTGGTCCTGGGCGATCGGGGTGGCGATCGGCCCCGGTGCCACGGCCACCACCCGCACCCCGCGCGGGGCGAGTTCCACCGCCCAGGTGCGGGTCAGTGACTCCAGCGCCGTCTTCATCGCGGCGTAGAACGCGGTAGCGGGCACCGGCCAACCGCGCTGCCCGGTCGACGTGCTGACGTTGACGACGACGCCACCGGTCTCGGCCAGGTGGTCGGTGGCGGCCTGGGTGAGCAGCACCGGGGCGAGCAGGTTCACCGCGAACATCTCCTCGGCGGCGGCCCGCTCGACCTGCCCGAGCGGCGCCTGCCGCGCCACCGCCGCGTTGTTGACCAGCACGTCGACCCGGCCGAAGAGCTCCACCGCGGTGCCCACCACGGTGTCGGCGGTCCCGGGGGCCGAGATGTCGGCCACCAGCGTCCGGATCCGCGGTGCGCCGGCGGCGGTCTCGGCGAGCCGGGCCTCGGTGCGCCCGACCACCAGCACGTCCGCCCCCTGCTCGGCGAAGGCCCGCGCGGTGACCCGGCCGATGCCGGTGCCACCGCCGGTGACGATCACTGCCCTGCCCTGGAACTGCGTGTCTGCCATGCCCCGAACCTAAACCCCGACGAGTTGTGCGGAGGCTGGTTTCGTCGTCGCCGATCGCGCGGGTGGGCCAGCCGACGTTCCGCGGGGTGATGGACGAGGTCGAGGCCGCGAAGGTCAGTGACCGCGTGGCGTTCGGCTCGGCGGTGCCCAGCGCCCAGTGGTGGCCGATGCCGGAGGGCGGGCCCGGCCGCCGGTGCGGCCGGGCGGGGACCGCTACTGCTCCTCCACGACGTCGGCGAGCTTGTTCAGCACGTCACCGTAGATGCGCTTCAGCCCGGCGGGTGCGAAGATCCGCTCGAAGAAACCGCCGATCCCGGACGCGCCCTGCCACGTGGTCTCGACCCGGACCACGCTGCCACCGGCGTCCTCGCGCACCGTCCAGGTCGTCACCATGCTGGAGTTGCGGTCGGTCTCCACCAGGGTCCCAGGGTCCGGCTGGGTCACCTCGGCCGCAACGTCGCGGACGCGCTTCGACGTCGCCTGCAGCTTCCACCGCGCCACGGTCCCCGCCCCAACGCCGCCTTCGAGCACCTGGTACTCGCGGAAGCGTTCGGTCAGGATCTTGGGCCTGCTTTCGGCGTAGTCGGCCACGAACTCCCGCACGGCGTCGACCGGCGCGGAGACGGTGCGCTCGGCGACCACGGTCAGTTTGCTCATCGCACTTCCTCGGTGTTCTGCGGGAAACCCGCCTCGGCTCGGACGGGCGGAAAGCCCCACCCGCCGCAGCTCCACGTTCCGCGCCCGATCGGCTGATCGGGCAGACGCCAGCACGATAGCTTCCACCCCCGGCCGACCCGATCAGGTGAGTCCAGCCCCACGAGGGCGGGCGACCGCAGTGGTCATCGACTCGTCGAATCCGGCTCGAACCGACGCCGGGGGCAATGTCGCAAGGATTCACGTCCGCGACACCACCCGGTCCGCTCGTGATCAGGTCCGGGACACCGGAGCTGAGCAGCCTCGTTCCGTCATTTCCGGACAAAGCTGCCGAGGGGACACCCATGCTGAACCGGGTCGCCGTTGCCGCCGCAACGGCGTTGCTGGCTTCGGCCGCCGCCGCACCGGCGGTCCACGCCGGGACCATCGCGCCCGCCGAGGTCGCCACCATCGCGCACCGCGGGGCCTCCGCGTACGCTCCGGAGAACACCCTGGCCGCGGTGCGGTGGGGCGTGGAGATGAAGGCGGACCTCGTCGAGGTCGACGTGCAGCAGACCAAGGACGGCCAGTTGGTCGTCGTGCACGACACCACGCTGGCGCGCACCACCGACGTGGCGCAGAAGTTCCCGGACCGTGCGCCGTGGCGGATCGCGGACTTCACCCTCGTCGAGATCCGTACGCTCGACGCCGGTTCCTGGTTCGACCCGCGCTTCGCGGGTGAGCCGGTCCCGACCCTGGCCGAGGTGCTGGACGTGCTGGAACGCAGCCGCTCCGGCCTGCTGCTGGAGGCCAAGGAGCCCGCGCGGTACCCGGGTGTGGCCGAGCGCATCGCCGACGAGCTGGCGCGGTGGCCCTGGTGGGTGCAGCCCGACCCGGCGGAACGGCGCCTGGTGGTGCAGAGCTTCGACTGGGCGTTCATCCGCCACCTCCACGGCCTGCTGCCGCAGGTGCGGGTGGGTGTGCTCGGCGCGCCGACCCTGGACCAGCTCGCCGAGGTGGCCACCTACTCGAACCAGGTCAACCCGCACTTCTCCGCAACCACCGCGGAGTACGTCGCCGCCGTACACCGGCACGGCATGCGGACCAACCCGTACACTGTCGACGACCCGGCCACGATGCGGACGTTGCTCGACCGGGGCGTCGACGGCATCATCACCAACCGGCCGGACGTGCTCCACGCGGAGATCCACAGCACCGTGTCCCAACCAGCCTGACAGAGCCAACGTCTTCGGCGTGGCGCAGGCATGAGTCCCGTGCAGCGATCGTGTTCGATCATGGTTTCGCGGTCGTACGCTGACCCCATGGATGTGGAGTTGCGGCAGCTGCGGTGCCTCGTGGCGATCGTCGACGCGGGCACGTTCACCGACGCCGCCATCGACCTCGGCGTGTCCCAGGCCGCGGTCTCCCGCACCCTGGCCTCGTTGGAGGCGTCGCTGGGTGTGCGCCTACTGCGCCGCACCAGCCGCGAGGTCGCGCCCACGGCCGTGGGCGCGCAGGTCGTGCGCCGGGCGCGTCGCCTGCTGGCGGAGGCCGAGGACCTCGTCCGGGAGGCAACGACCGGCCACACCCGGCTGCGCCTGGGCTATGCCTGGTCGGCGGTGGGGCGGCACACGGCGACGTTCCAGCGCCGCTGGGCGGACCTGCATCCCGACGTGGAACTCCGCCTGGTGCGGACGAACTCCGCCACCGGCGGCCTTGCCGAGGGCGCCTGCGACCTCGCGGTGGTGCGCACGCCGGTGGACGAGCGGCGCTTCGCCAGCGCGGTGGTGGGCCTGGAGCGCAGGTTCTGCGCGATGGCGGCGGACGATCCGTGGGCCCGCCGCCGATTCGTCCGCCTGGGTGACATCAGCGAACGCACCCTGCTCATCGACCGCCGCAGCGGCACGACGACAACGGATTTGTGGCCCCCGGAAAGCCGCCCGGAGGTCGAGCACATTCAGGAGATCGACGACTGGCTGACGCTCATCGAAGCAGGCCGCGGAATCGGCATCACGACCGAGAGCACGGTCCACCAGTACCCTCGAAAAGGAGTGGTCTTCCGCCCCCTCCGCGACGTGGACCCGGTCCCGGTCCGTGTGATCTGGTGGCGAGAAGACCACCACCCCGCGACCCCCGACGTGGTCACCCTCCTGACAGACCTGTACCGCTCCTGACCGGATGGTTGCCGAACACGTAGGGCACCGGCCCGCGCGGTGACCGCACATGGTGCCCAGCGGTCAAAAACCCCGCCGAGGTGATCAGGCCGGGCGCTCGGGGGCCCGCACCGGCAGCAACGCGAGCAGCCCGATGAGCAGGATCAGGACGATGCCGCCCATGCCCGCGCGCTGGGTGCCGAACAGGGCGATACCGCCGCTGAACGCCAGCGGTCCGAGAAAGCTCACCGCGCGCCCGGTGGTGGCGTAGAGCCCGAACACCTCGCTCTCCCGGCCCGGGGTCGCGATGCGCGCCAGGAACGTGCGGCTGGCCGACTGGGTCGGGCCCAGGAAGACCGCCAGGACCAGCCCGCCCATCCAGAACGCGGCCTTGCCCGGCAGCACCAGCAGCGCCCCGCCGACCAGCACCAGGCCGAGCAGGGCGGTGACGATCACCGCCTTGGACCCGAACCGGTCGTCGGCCCGACCGCCGAGAAACGCCCCGACCCCGGCGGTGAGGTTCGCGGTGATCGCGAAGACCACCACCTCGGTGGCGCTGAAGCCGAAGGTGCCCGCGGCGATGACCCCGCCGAAGGTGAAGATCGCGGCCAGGCCGTCGCGGTAGATGGCGCTGGCGACCAGGAAACCCAGCGTGCGCCGCTCGTCCCGCCACATCCGGGCCAGCCGTCGGCCGAGCAGCACGTAGCTGCCGACCACGCTGGTCCGTTGCGGCTCCCCGGCGGAGGGCACCTCGGGGACGAAGAAGAACAGCGGCAGCGCGAACACCCCGAACCACACCGCGGCGAACAGCGCGACGACCCGGATGTTCAACCCGTCCTCCGCGGTGACCCCGAACAGGCCCACCTGGGGTTGGACGAACGCGACGAGCACGATGACCAGCGCGATGAGCCCGCCGAAGTAGCCCATGCCCCAACCGAAGCCGGACACCCGCCCGATCGTCGCCGGGGTGGACACCTGCAGCAGCATCGCGTTGTAGTTCACCGTCGCGAACTCGGAGAACACGCTGCCGACGGCCACCAGCACCAGACCCAGCAGCAGGTACGACGGGTCGTCCCGGACGAAGAACAACCCGGCCGTGCTGGCCACGACCAGCGTGGTGTGCACCGCCAGCCACCGCTTCCGCCGCCCACCAGCGTCGCTGCGCTGACCGGACACCGGCGCCACCAGCGCGATGCACACCCCGGCGACGGTGAGCGCGACGCCGAGGGCCTGCGACCCGGCCTCGGGGTCGCCCGCCACGGCGTCGGACAGGTACACCGTGAACACGAAGGTCAGGATCACGGTGTTGAACGCCGCCGAGCCCCAGTCCCACAGGGCCCAGCTGAACACCCCGCGCCCGTCCTGCCGGGTGGTGGTGGACGGCGCGCTCGCAGACACAGTCACGGCACGATCAGACCAGCTCACGGCGACGGCAGCCAGTCGAGCGCGCGGAACTCGCTGAGGCGCGCGACATCTGGTGGGGAACCGCTGGCGACCGATGCCCCGGTGTCGAACGCCCGTCCGGACCCGAGGTCACCCCGGGACCGGCCGCGGAACGGCGGGTGAACCCGCCCGGCGGGAATCCGCCAATCGCCTCGCACGGCCGGTCGCACCCCATACGATCACGGCGCTCAACCGCCGGAGATCAGGAGGTGCCGGTCGTGGAAAGCATTGCGAAGCAGGAGGAACGGCAGCCACCGGTGTCGCTCGCCCCGGTGCGGGGCCGGTTCCGGCGCGCCCGGCGGGTGGCCGCGGGGTTGGCCGGTGCCGCGGTGCTCGCCGTCGTGCAGCCCGTGCCGGCCTGGGCCGAACCGCCGAGGGCGCTGCCCGGCAACGCCCCGGAAGCCGACGCCAGGTGGCAACCGGCGTTCGACTACGACGGCGACGGCTGCTACCCGACACCGGCGATCGGCGCGGACGGCACCGTGGCCGAAGGTCTGGAGCCTTCCGGCGCCCTCAACGGCAACTGCCACGACGCGTCCGATCTGGACAACACCAACTCCTACTCCCGCGCCACGTGCGACCCGAGCGGCTGGTGCGCGTACCTCTACGACCTGTACTTCGAAAAGGACCAGGCGGTCGCCGGGGTCGACCCGTTCGGCCACCGGCACGACATCGAACACGTCGTCGTCTGGGTGCACGACGACCAGGCCCGGTACGTCTCGGCGTCCGCGCACGGTGAGTACCAGACGCGCCCGGCGTCCGAGGTCGTCTGGGAGGGCACCCACCCGAAGATCGTCTACCACAAGGACGGGGCGAGCACGCACGCGTTCCGCTTCGCCAACGCCGACGAGCAGCCGGAGAACCACCACGGCAGCTGGCAGTACCCTGACCTGGTCGGTTGGGACGGCTTCCCCGAGGGCATCCGGGACAGGCTGACCGCCGCCGACTTCGGCAAGGCCAGCCTGGCGATCAAGGACGGCGCCTTCGAGGACAACCTCGAGAAGGCCAAGCCGGACGGCATCCCGTTCGACCCCCGCGGTTAGCCGGTTGTGTCACGGTCGCAGCGGCGCCCGGACTGCGACAGCATGGCTGTAACGCTGCGGAGTCGGGCCGGGGCAGGATGCATGCTCGCGGCCGGTTCGCGCCGTTGCGCAGACGCAAGGGAGGTGCGCCATGAAGGCCGCCACCGTGGTCCCGGGCCGACCGGAGTTGTCGGCGGTCAGCGACCTGCCCGAGCCCGTCCCGCGGCCGGGCGAACTGCTCGTGCAGGGCCTGCTGGCCGGATTCTGCAGCGTTGATCGCGATGTCACCGAAGGCGCGCATGGCCCACCGCCACCGGGGCGCACCCGCATGGTGCTCTTCCACGAGTCCGTGGGCCGCGTGCTCCACGCCCCCGCGATCAGCGGTTTCCAGGAGGGCGACCACCTGGTCGGCGTCGTCCGGCGCCCGGACCCGCAGCCGTGCGAGGCGTGCACCGCAGGGCAGTGGGACTTCTGCCTCAACGGCCGGTACACCGAGCGCGGCATCAAGGAACTGGACGGATTCGGTGCCCAGCGGTGGACCGTCGAACCCCGGTTCGCGATCAAGGTCACCGCTGAGCTCGGTGACCTGGGCGTGCTGACCGAACCGGCGTCGGTGGTGGTCAAGGCGTGGGAGCAGGCCGACCAGATCGGTCGGCGAGCCTACTTCGCTCCGCGACACGCGTTGGTGACCAGCGCCGGACCGCTCGGCCTGCTCGCCGCCCTGCTCGGCGTGCAGCGCGGCCTGGACGTGCACGTCCTCGTCCCCGTCGTCGGCGGGACGAAACACGACCTGGTGCGCGCGCTGGGCGCCACCGGCCACTCCTCGTTGGATGACCTGGGCTGTCAACCGGACGTCGTGATCGAGACGACCGGATCCACGGCAGTCGTGTTCGAGGTGCTGCGGCACACCGCGCGCAACGCCATCACCGTGCTGCCCAGCACCACGGGCCACCCCCGCACCCGAGCCGTCCCGGTGGAGGCGATCGATGAGGCATGGGTGCGCGACAACGACGTCGTCGTGGGCAGCGTGAACGCCAACCTGCGCCACTACAACCAGGCCGTGCGGGCGCTGACCGCCGCGGACCGGACCTGGCTGGAATCCTTGATCAGTCACCGGATCCCGCTGGACGACTGGACCGACGTCTTCGCGACCAGGCCCGACGAGGTCAAGGTCGTTGTCGACCTCCAGAAGTGACCGAGCGTTCCCGACGGCCAGGACCGGCACGGCGGCAGGACGGCGGTCGAATGCGTGCAGGCACGGACGCCGGTGCTGTTCCTTTCGGAAATCTGGCACCACCGGTGACTCCAGCACCTGGGTTTCACGAATGCCCGCGCTTTCGGCGTAGAGTTCTTTCCACATCAGGGGGATGGTTTCGGCGAACATCGGGAACCGGATCGGTCAGATCCGGACGCATCGAGAATCTGCCCGACGTGCACGCCGGAACACGTCCAGAAACGACGGACACCGCCAGAGCCGTGGGCTCGCGGCAGCGGGTCCTGCGAACGAGCCGCGGCAGAGTTCCCCCACCCTTCCCGGCAGATCCGGAGTTTCATGACCGAGCGGTATGACGCTGATGGGGGCGCGGCGCGTGAACGCGAACTGCTGGATGCGGTGTGGTCGTTGACCGCGGCGGTCCCCTGGTCGTTCAGCTTCGCCCACGACCAGCTGACCTGGGCGGCCGGCCTGGATTCCCTGCTCGGCATGCGCGGGGCTCCCCGGCAGGATCTCCGCGCCCGCCTGATTGAGCTCATCGATCCGCTGACCGCGACCGCCCGCTCGGCCCCGGCCGGGGAGGTCGTCGAGCGAGAACAGCGATGCACGACTGCGAACGGGCAAGAGCGGTTGCTCCGTTCCCGGGCACGCATGACCGGAGACGCCCGCACCGGGCGTCTGCTCGGCATCACCACCGACGTCACCCGGAGTGACGAGGACCGGCGGGACATGGCAGACCTGGCCGCCCGTTACCGACTCCTCGTCGAGCGCAGTCCGGAAGCAATCTGGGTGCACCAGGACCGGGTCGTCGTCTACGCCAATTCCGCCACCGCGCGCATGCTCGCGGCCGAATCCAGCGCGCAGATCGTCGGTCGTCCGATCACCGATTTCATCGCCGAACACGCGATTCCCGGCATCGATGAACGGCTCGCGGCGCTGACGCCCGCGGATGCGACCGCGATTCCGGCGGAGATCGAGATGCGGCGCTTCGACGGAAGCACACTGCGGGTGGAATCGATGGCGGTTGGCACCAACTGGCAGGGCCGACCCGCATTCCAGGTCATCCAACGCGACATCGCAGCCCAGCGGTGGACCGAGGTCGGGCTGCACCACCAGGCCGCGCTGGTCCAGCACGTCAGCGACGCGATCATCGCGACCACCCGGGACGGCCTGGTGACCAGTTGGAACACGGCAGCCGCGGCCATCTACGGGCGGCCCGCCGAGCGGGCCCACGGCCAGCACATCAGTGCGGTGGTCGGCGCGCCGCTGGACCCCGCGGTGCTGCTGGCGGCTGGTGGCATCACCGAAGCGCGACACCGGCACTCCGACGGGTCCGCACTGGCCGTCCGCGTGTCCGTTGCCGAGATGCCGTCCGGCTTCGTCTTGGTGTGCGCCGACGAGACCCCGAGACGACGGGCCGAACAGGACTACGCGACCGTGGTGAACGCGCTGGACGAGGGCGTGATCGTGGCGGACGCGAAGGGGCTCGTCCTGTCGGCGAACCCCGCAGCGGTGCACATCCTGGGCACCACCGGAGCGGAGCTGGTCGGTTCCCCGCTCGCGGCCTGGCCGCTGTTCGACGAGACCGGGGCGCCGATTCCGCCCGACGCTCGTCCGTCAGCGCAGACCAGCTCCACCGGAGTCGCGCAGAACGCCCGGATGATCGGGTTCCGGCGAAGCGACGGACGCCGCGTGTGGCTCGCGATGGCCTCGCGATCACTCACGCCGGACAGCGATCCGCCGCACCCCATCGTCGTGTCGTTCACCGACATCACCGAATCCCGAGCCATCCGGGAGCGGTTGGAGCGGGAGGCCACGCACGATCCGCTGACCGGCCTGGCCAACCGCACCCTGGTCCTGCGCCACCTCGAGTCCGCGATGCGGTCCATGCACCGAACGCGCCCCACCGGGGTGCTGTTCATCGACCTGGACAAGTTCAAGGTCATCAACGACTCGCTGGGCCACAGCGTCGGCGACGAGGTGCTGCGCATCGTGGGGGAGCGGCTGCGGAAGCTGGTGCGGGAAGGTGACGTGGTCGGCCGGCTCGGCGGTGACGAGTTCGTCGTCATCACCCACGACGAGGACAAGCGCGCGAAAATCCGTTCGCTCGCCGAACAACTGCGTCGGTGCCTCATCGATCCCATCGGCGCGAACGGCAGGAGACTGCACGTGGACGCCAGCATCGGGATCGTGCTGGTGCGGCCCGGCGACCCCAGGACCGCTCCGGACGTGCTCCGTGACGCCGATGTGGCCATGTACCACGCCAAAACGCTCGGCCGCGGCCGAACGGCGTTCTTCGACGTGCAACTGCGCGAACGCATGCAGCGGCAGCTCCACCTGCAGCAGGACCTCCGGGCGGCGGCGCACAAGGACCAGCTCTGGATGGCCTACCAGCCCATCATCGACCTGGGCACCGGGCAGGTGGTGGCGGTGGAAGGCTTGCTGCGCTGGACCCACCCCCTGTACGGCACGGTGTCGCCGGGGGAGTTCATCCCGTTGGCCGAGGAGAGCGACCTCATCCACGAGATCGGCGCCCACATGCTCCGCATGGCCAGCTCGGAACTTGCCGCCCACCGCTCCCGGCACCAGCTCGACCTCCGGCTCAAGGTCAACCTCTCCGCGCGCCAACTCGAGGACCCCCACCTGTACACCGACGTGCACGCAGCGCTCGGTGAAGCCGGGCTTCCCGCCAGCGCCGTCTGCCTCGAGGTGACCGAAAGCGCCCTCATGCACGACCCGACAGCGGCCGCGCAGGTGCTCAGCGGTCTGCGCCGACTGGGTGTCAGGCTCGCGATCGACGACTTCGGGACCGGTTACTCCTCGCTCGCCCAGCTCCAACGACTGCCCCTGGACACCCTCAAGATCGACCGATCGTTCATCACCGGGATCGACGAGAATCCCGACGCCGAGGCCATCGTGAGCAGCATCATCGCCATGGCGCACGCGGTCAAGCTCACGGTCGTCGCGGAAGGCGTCGAAACCGCCCAGCAGCTCGAACTGATCCACCGCCTCGGCTGTGACCAGGCGCAAGGCTTTTACATCGGCAAACCGGCCCCCGCCGGGCAACTCGCCGCCAACTGCTGGACGCAGTAGGCGAGGGCACAGCCCTCCCGCCACCCCAACTCTGGGTGCGGCGAAGAGGTGACTACTGTGGACGGTAGACCGTCCCGCAGCACGTGCCCGAGCGGCGCGTGCTGCGGGACGCCCACCGGTGCCGGAGGCCTTACACCCCGGTCTTCTCGAACACCGCCGTGTTGATCTGCCTGCGCACCCGGAACCAGCCGATGACCAGGGCCAGGATGATCACCGGCAGACACAGCAGGGTGATGCGGCCCACCTCGTCGAAGGCCATCAGCACCACCACGGAGGCCAGGAACGCGAGGGTGACGATCTCGGTGTACGGGGAGAACGGCAGCCGGTAGCTGGGCCGGGTCACCTCGCCGCGCTTGGCCTTGCGGACGAACAACAGGTGGCAGAGCAGGATGATGGCCCAGGTGGCGAGGATGCCGATCGAGGCGAAGTTCAGCACGATCTCGAACGCCTCGGCGGGCACCAGGTAGTTCAGGCCGACGCCCATCACGCACACCGACGCGGTCAGCAGGATGCCGCCGTAGGGGACGCTGTTCTTGTTCATCGCGGCGGCGAACTTCGGCGCCGACCCGGCCATCGACATCGAGCGCAGGATGCGGCCGGTGGAGTACAGCCCGGAGTTCAGGCTGGACAACGCCGCGGTGAGCACCACCAGGTTCATCACGTCACCGGCGGCCGGGACGCCGATGTGGGACAGCACGGTGACGAACGGGCTCTCGTTCCTGGTGTAGGCAGTCCACGGCATCAGCATGGCCAGCAGCACCACGGAACCGACGTAGAACACCCCGATTCGCCACATGATCGAGTTGATCGCCTTGGGCATGATCTTCTGCGGGTTCTCCGTCTCGCCCGCGGCCACGCCGACCAGTTCGACCGAGGCGTAGGCGAACACCACGCCCTGCATGATCAGCACCAGGGGCAGCAGGCCGGCCGGGAAGACCCCGCCGTGGTCGATGATCAGCTGCGGACCGGGCAGGTTGCCGTCGATCGGGTGCTGGGTGACCAGCAGGTAGATCCCGATGGCCATGAACAGCACCAGGGCGGCGACCTTGATGATGGCGAACCAGAACTCCAGCTCGCCGAACAGCTTCACCGACACCATGTTCAGGGTCAGCACGACCGCCAGGGCGATCAGCGCCAGCACCCACTGCGGGATCGGGGTGAACGCGGACCAGAAGTGCGCGTAGAGAGCGATCGCGGTGATGTCGGCGATACCGGTGGTGGACCAGTTCAGGAAGTGCATCCAGCCGGCGGTGTAGGCGCCCTTCTCGCCCATGAACTCGCGGGCGTAGGAGACGAACGCGCCGGAGGAGGGGCGGTAGAGGATGAGTTCGCCGAGCGAGCGGACCACGAAGAACGCGAACAGGCCGCACACCGCGTAGGCGATGAACAGCGCCGGGCCGGCCTGCGCGAGCCGCCCGCCGGCGCCGAGGAACAGACCGGTGCCGATGGCGCCGCCGATGGCGATCATGTTGATGTGGCGCGCCTTGAGCGACTTCTGGTAGCCGGTGTCCCCGGCGTCGGAAGGCCCGTGCTGGTGCTCGGGGGCCTGCAGGGTCTGGTCGGTCATGGGTTCTCCGAGTCCCCGTTCTTCTCGGCAGCATCCGCTGCGTTGCGGAATCCGACGATGTTGGTCAGCGCGCTCTCGACGTGCGCCAGGTGTTCGGTCATCGCTTCGGTCGCGGCGTTCTCGTCACCGCTGCTGATCGCCTCGACGAGCACCCGGTGCTCGTGGTTCGAGGCGGGGCGGCGGTCGCCGAGCTGGTTGAGCAGCGCCGACTGGCGGGCGAGCGCGTCCCGGATCTCCTCGATGACCTTGCCGAAGACCGGGTTGCCCGACGCCTGGGCGATGGTGATGTGGAACAGCGAGTCCAGCGCCACCCAGGCGGTGTTGTCGGTCTCGCGGTCCATGCGTTCCAGCAGCTCGGTGAGCACGTCGAGGTGGTCCGAGGTGTGGCGGCGGGCAGCGTACCCCGCTGCCGGGACCTCCACGTGACGGCGCACCTCGAGCAGGTCCCGCGCCGAGTACGGGCCGAAGGTGGGGTTGTCGACCGGCTCGTTGGACACCACGAAGGTGCCCTTGCCGGTGCGCGACACCGTCAGCCCGAGGGCCTGCAGACCCCGCAGCGCCTCCCGCACGACCGAGCGGCTGACCTCGAACTCCTTGCTGAGGCTGGCTTCGGCGGGCAGCTTGTCGCCGATCGCGTACTCGCCCCGCTCGATGGCACCGCGCAGGTGGGCCAGTACGGCCTCCATCGCGCTGACGCGCCGGACGGCTCGTCCGGCTGTCCGGCTGTCAGACAGGTCCATGGCCCGAAAGAGTGAACGTCAGCTGCACACCGTGTCAAGACTTCGGAAATACCGAACGGTGTTACGTATCGGTGGTGAACGTCACAGCAACGAGGCTTGTGATCGTGCGCGTCGCCACGACGACCTGGTCGTGCGCCATGCCGACCGATCCGGTCGCGCTCCACGACGCTCCAGGTCGGGGCTGACCCGGCGCCGGTCCCGACGGCCACGTGGTCGTGGAGCCGGAAGCGGTCCAGGAGCACGCGATACCGGTGCCGCACCGGGCGCACCGAACGCAACAGGGCCTGGTTTTCGCCCGAGGCCGTCCAGCGCGGCGAAAGACCTTCGGGTGCGCGGAGTTCCGCCGGTGTCCGGATGGTGGGATCCGCTGGCGGGTGTCCCACGAAATGATCAACAAGGCCCTCGTCTCGTGTGAATTCGGCAGTTCCGGCATGAGCCGCCCACGGCGTGCGGCCATGCTCCGAGTCGAGCGGGCCAGTGCCCACTATTCCCCCCCGCGCCATCGGCGCGCAGCACTCAGGAGGTCGGAAGATGGCTTCCCAGCTCGACATTGGCGCACCGCAGGCCGACGCTGCGCGGAAGCGGCCCACGACCCGGGAACGCGGCGTGCACCTGGTGGGTTCGCTGCCCAGCAGCCTCGCGCCCGACCTGCCGACCGGCATGCGCTGGGTCCTCGCCCACGCCGGCGACGCCCGGCTGGTCGCCGTGCCGTGTGACGTCGACCCGTACTGGATCACCGGGTACGTGCAGTCCCGATCCCAGCATCCGGGATTCGTCGTCGTCAAGGCGGGCGAGTGCACCAGTTACACCGACATCCCCACCCACCGGGTGCGGCGCGGCCACCGGCTCACCATCGAGGACGTCGCCCTCGGCCGACCGCGGGAGGTCGCGGCGGCGTTCGCCGTGCGGCGGTTGCTGGAAGCCGAGTTCCCGAACCTGCCGCCGGTCCAGGTGAGTGTTCCGTCCCCTGTGGACCTTTCGCTGTTCACGTTCGGCCATCCCGGGCGGGCCCTGCGGCACTACTCGGTGTTCGAGCGGATGATCCGCGCGGAGGTGGCCGAGGTGGTGCACCGCCACGGCGCACGGGAGGTGACCTTCCAGCTGGAGTCCCCGGCTGCCCTCTACCTCGTGCACCGGGCACCGAGCGCGGTGCGGACCGCGGTGGCCCGGGCCGTGGCTCGCCAGCTCGCGCGGGTCATCTCCGCCACGTGTGGTGCGGTGCGGTGGACGGTGCACCTGTGCCACGGGGACCTCGGGCACACGGCACTGTTCCGCCCGCACGACTTCGGTCCTGCGGTGGTGCTGGTCAACGCCCTCGCCGAACAGGTGCGCGCGCTCGGACGTCCCGTGCCCGCGGTGCACATCCCGATGGCACACGGCGACCAGCCCCCGCCGGCGGACCCCGCCGCGTACGCTCCGCTGCGCCGCCTGACGCGCGGTGTCGACGTGATCGCCGGTTGCGTCGACGAGCGGCATCCGGACCGGTCGGCCAAGGCGCTGGTGCTCAGCGAACTCGCGCTCGGGCACCGCGTCCTCGCGGTCGGTGCGGCCTGCGGCTACGGGCGCCGCACCCCCGCGGAAGCCACCGCCAACGTCGAACTGGCCCGTGACCTCGCCCGCAGCTGACCGTCGGACCGATCACCGCGGAAGGGCGCTGTCCCGGCTGGTGGCCGACCAGCTGCGCCGCTGCGTGTCACCGCTGACCGACCGGCAACGCGAGTCGGTCGTGATGACCTGCTACCGCGGGTACACCGATAACCACGACTCCGGTCATGTCCGTGCCCGGCGTGCACGTCGTGATCGCAGGCTCCTCGGGGAGGTTCCATGACGAATGCGTGGCGTCTCGGGTGCACCAGGGGGCAGGCCATCACCGCCGCAGCGCTGTTCGCGGCGGCGGTGGCGGTCACCGCAGCCGTCGGATCGGTGGCGGCCGCGTCCTCCGCTGAGCAGTACGCACTGTTGCAGCGGCCGGGATGGGCGCCGCCCCCGTGGCTGTTCGGTCCCGTGTGGACGATCTTGTATGTGCTGATCGCGTTCGCGGGATGGCGGGCGTGGTGTGCTGGTCCGGGCACATCGCGGCGCACCAGCACGTCCTGGTACGCGCTGGGGCTCGTGCTGAACGCGCTGTGGACCCCGCTGTTCTTCGCCGCCGAGCTGTGGACGTTGGCGCTGCTGGAGATCATCCTGCTCGACGTGGTGGTCGCCGTGACAGCCGTGCTGTTCTGGCGTCGCGACCGGCTGGCCGGGGCGCTGCTGGTTCCCTACCTGGTGTGGACGATGTTCGCGACCGTGCTCAACGGGGCGATCGTCGCGCTGAACTGACCAGGCGGTCCGCGAGAGGCCCCTGCGGGCGGGCAGAACCGCGTAGCGGCCATCCACATGAGACTGCATCGCCATGTTCGGGCTCGAAGGGAGTTCGGCAGTTACGTGCTCCGTCGGGCTGTTCGGTGAGTGACGTGGTGCAGCGACTCGTCCTCGGCTTGTCCCCGATGCGGACCTGGCCGGCTGGCGGTTGCCGCCTGGTACTGCTCGTACCAGTAATCCATGAGGTCGCTCATCGTGCGTAGCGCCCGGCAGTAGACCTTCGCCGCCTCCCAGAACGATGGCGTGCTCGGGGGTGTTCGCGTCGGGCGGTGGTGAGGCTGGTGCTGCACCCGGGCCACCGCCGCCGACCCGGCACGCGCCTCCGCCGCCCGGCCGCGGGAGCGGATGCGGCCGTCCGGGTGACCCAGCCGCAACGCGAGGTCGGCGAGCGGCTGCCGGGGCCAGCCGCGCACGGCGTCGGAGGGCACCGCAGCCGGTGCGGACCCGGGCGGGTGGGTCAGGGATGACCACCCGCCGTCGATGGTCCTGATGAAGCGGCGGGCGGCGGGATCGGCGGGGTCGTCGTCTGGGTGCACCCGGACGGTGCCGGTCGGGTCGGTGGCGGGCTGGTCGGTGGCTTCGGTGGTGCTCGGCGTCTCCTTGCGGTCATCGGTGCTCATGCCAACGGCCTCCCGGGTCAGCTGCGGTGGGGCGTGCTTCGCCCGCTTCCAGGATGATCGATGCCGGGCGTACCGCCGAGCCGCTGATCGGATGGCTCCGACCGCGAGCACCGTCCTCGGTCGCGCGGCCCGTTGCGGATCCGGCCCGGCCCCCGCTGACGGCGCACCGGCACGGGCAGCCCCGGCGGCGCGGCACCCGGTTCCTCGCCGTCCGTCCGGTTTCCACTGTGGACGCTGGTGCGATGTCGCCGGGGCGGCCCCTGGCGGACGGGCGGCGTGAGTAGGCTGGGTTCGCGCGACCCCGAGTCGATGGGAGGCAGTGATGACCGCTGTGCGCGGCAGTTCCGTGGACGTCCCAACCCAGGACGGCACCGCCGACGCCTACCTGGCGCACCCCGACGACGGGCAGTCCCACCCCGGCGTCCTGCTCTACATGGACGCCTTCGGGCTGCGGCCGCATCTGGCGAAGATGGCCGACCGCCTCGCGGAGGCCGGTTACACCGTGCTGGTGCCCAACGTCTTCTACCGGCACGGGCGGGCTCCGGTGGTCGATCTGCCCGAGTTCATCGACCCCGGCAGCCGACCGGAGATCTTCGTGAAGCTCGGGCCGATCATGCGGTCGCTGACGCCGGAGCTGGCGATGCGCGACGCCGGCGCCTACCTGCGCTGGCTGGCCGACAGCCCGCTGGCGACCGACGGGCCCGTCGGTATCACCGGCTACTGCATGGGCGCCGCCCTGGCGCTGCGCACCGCGGGCACCTATCCGGAGCGGGTTGCCGCCGCGGCCGGGTTCCACGGCGGGAACCTCGCCACCGAGGCCCCCGACAGCCCGCATCTGGTCGCCGACCACGTCACCGCCGAGCTGTACTTCGGCCACGCCGACCAGGACCACGCCCTGCCGCCCGAGCAGATCGACCGCCTCGAGGAGGCCCTCACCCGCGCCGGTGTCCGCCACCGCTGCGAGGTCTATCCGGGCGCGCGCCACGGCTACACCCAGGCGGACACCGCCGCCTACAACGCCGAAGCCGCGGAACGGCACTGGACGGTGCTGCTGGAGCTGTTCGGCCGCGCACTCTGAGCCGCCCCGCCCGCACGGGCCGGACCAGCGGAGGGGACACTGCGGACGCCGACGCACGCGGCGACGGTGCTCGCGTTATTCCCGGTGGTTGTCACCTTCCTGCAGGACCGCTTCGTCGACAAGGAACCACGCACCTGCTGACCGCAGGCGTCCCCAACCGTCCGCAGTGGACAGTCATCCACGGGGTGAGCTCCGTCAACGTACCGGATCCACCAGCCGCGACGCATGTGCATCGTCGTTCGTAGGCCGGGGTGGCGTGCCGTGCGCTGCGGGCACAGCAGTAGCTCCCGTCCTTGGTCGGACGGGAGCTACGCGGTACTGCTTCCTCGGTGGGGTTTCGATTCAGCCGTCAGCGCAGGGCGTCACCAGCCCCGACGGCCCCAGCCGCCCCAGCGGCCCCAGCGGCCCCAGCCGCCGCCCCAGCCCCAGTGGCCCCAGCCCCAGCGACCCCAGCGGCCCCAGTTGTCATCGTCTCCCCAGCCGCCGCCTCGGTTGCTGGAGAAAATGGTGCTGATCTTCATGGTGGCCCCTCTCGCCTTCGCGAGTTCGGTGGTGTTCGCGGTTCGCGGTGTTGCCCGTGCGACAACACCAACAAGCCTCCCGAACCAGGCCCGGAGGGGCCGCATTCGAAAGGCGCATATCGTGTGCTAACCCGTACTACGCTTCAGCGCACCATCAGGTGTTCCGCGTTATGCCGCACTACCGACCCTAGTCCGGCTCACGGATCTGACCAGGGCCTTTCGCCCTGAGCACCATCCGTCGACCCTCGACTACGCACCGCGAGCACCCGTCGGTCCGCTTTCGTCGCCGACGAATCCTGTGTGGAAATCTCCGCGCCATGGTTTCTGGCATTGCTGGGCGCGCATCGGACGAGCCGAAAGTGACCACAGCGGACCGAAAAGCTCCGGGCGTGTCGACCATCCGGGGCGGGCCGGGTGCTCGACGCCTGGTTCCGGCCCGCCGTGGAGCGACCGGTCACGCGGTGACCGCGAAGGCGAACGCGGCGCCGCACAGCACGAGCATTCCCGTGCAGTTCAGGAACAAGTTCCGGCCGAAGTCCCGGGCGCGCACGTGCGTGGCGAAGGCGAGCACGAAGTAGCACACCAGGGCGGCGGTCGTCAGCACCGCCAGCGGCCGGTACCAGATGCCGATCACCAGACCGGCTGCGGCCGCCAGCTTCAGCGGCGGCAGCACCCACCAGAACCGGCGGGGGAAGCCGACGTCGACCAGGCACTGCCGGATGAACGCCACGGGTTTGAGGCACAGGACCGCGTCGCCGAGCTGGATGAGCGCCAGCGCGGCGAGCGGCCACCACGGTTGGACCACGATTCCGCTCCCTGCTGTGGTTTGTCGTTGCACAGACAGGACGGGGCGGCGGCTCGGGACGTGACAAGATGCGTCCCGCGCAGTGACGCGGTTCACCGCGGCTGGTGTACGGCACGCCAGTCCGCGAGCCTGGCGTGCACGCCCCGCAGGGCCGCGTGAGAGTCCCGGTACGCCTCGAACAGCGGAGTCAGGCGGTCCGCGTCGGGGGAGGGCGGGACAACCCGCTCCACGGCGACGGTCGCGGCCGCCGCTGACTCGACGTCGGGGAAGACGCCCGCGCCGACAGCACCCAGCAACGCCGCGCCCAGGGCCGCGCTGTCGTGCACCCGCAGCCGTTCCAGCGGTCGTCCCAGCACGTCCGCGTGGATCTGCGTCCACACGTCGCTGCGCGCGCCGCCCCCGGAGAACGCCAGCGACGACAGCGGGGAACCGCACGCGCGCTCCACCGACGCCAGTACGTGCCGCCCCGACATGGCCACGCCCTGCAGGACTGCGAGGCACAGGTCGGCGGTCGTGGTCGCCGAGCTCAGCCCGAAGAAGCTGCCGCGGATGTCGGCATCCCACAGCGGGGCGCGCTCGCCCGCCAGGTGCGGGGTGAACACCACACCCGGCACGCCGTCTGCCGCCGAGCGCAGCACCTCCTCGATGCCCAGCCCCGACACCCGGGACCACCAGCGCAGCGCGTCCCCTGCGGCCTGCGTCGGCCCGGCGTGCACGAAGAGCCCGTTGCGGGGCGGGAACGTGACGACCTCCCCGACCGGCACCGCCTCGCGGGAGGCGCCGGCGACCACCAGCGACGTCCCGCACGACACCATGCCGCGGCCCGGCTCGGTCGTCCGAGTGCCGAACACCGCCCCGTAGGCGTCCATCGTCGCCACCGCCACCTCGGCGGAGCCCAGCTCAGGCAGGTTCGCCGCACCCACCGGCACCTCGGGGTCCAGGATCTCCGGCAGCTTCCCGGCGAGCCCGTCGACCAAGCCCACCGCCTCCGGCAGGTAGCCGTCCGGGCCAGCGACCCGCACCCCGGACAGCGGATCGGTGGCGATCCGGCCGGTCAACCACGCCACCACGAAGTCCTTGGGGCTCAGTACCCACCGCGTGCGCGCCCACTTCGCCGGCGCGGTGCGGGCGAACCACTCGGCGCGCGCCCCGACGAACGACGCGTCCAGCACCACCGGCCCACCCCAGATGCGCTCCTTGTCCTGCGCGGTGAACCGGGAGTCGAGCTCCCGGGCGACCTCGGCGCAGCGCTGGTCCTGCCAGATGATCGCCGGAGCCAGCGGTCGCAGCTGGTCGTCGACGAACACGTGGGTGTTGACCTGGCTGACCACGCCGACCGACCGCACCGCCCCCGCCGGCACCTCGGAGAGCACGGTGCGCAGCCCCGTCACGCAGCCGTGCCACCAGTCCAGCGGGTCCTGCTCGGCCCACCCCGGTCGCGGCCGGGAGATCGGGTAGCCGGTCGTGTGCGCGCCGAACGGTTCGCCGTCGAGCCCGAACGCGGCGACCTTGACCGCCGTCGTGCCGACGTCGATGCCCACCATCAGCTCCGGAGTGCTCATGGGCGCCAGTATTCAGCGCGGATCAGCGCCGACCGCCCACGGCCTCGCGGCGGCGTCGAGCAGTAGCGCCACCGCCTGGTTGCGGTGGCCGTCCGCCAGGCGCGCGGATCCGAACCATGGCGTGCACGGCGCGGTGATCGCGGGTCAGACCAACCGACCAGCGTGCCGGGCTCAGGGCTTGCGCCCGACACCACCGATGTGCATCGCGTGCGCCGGGTTGTCCGGGGCGGGGAAGTCGGGGCCGGGCCGCCACCGGTTGTGCGGCACCAACCCCGGTTCGACCAGCTCCAGGCCGTCGAAGTAGCGGATCTGCTCCTCCCAGGTGCGGAAGCAGCGGGTTCCCATCCCGCTCTCGGCGAAGACCCGGGTCAGTTCCCGGGCCCGCGGTTCGCCGGTGTCGCAGGTGTTGGACACCAGCAGGTACCCGCCGCTGGGCAGCCGGCCGCGGATGTCGGCCGCCACCCCCTCGGGGTCCTCCTCGTCCTCCAGGTGCATCAGGACGCCGCCGAGCAGCACCGCGAACGGCCGGGAGAAGTCGATGAGCCGCGCGGTCTCGGGATGCCCGAAGATCGCGTCCGGCTCGCGCAGGTCCGCGTTGATGACCGTGGTGCGCGCGTCGGTGGCCAGCAGCGCCCGAGCGTGGGCGAGCACGATCGGGTCGTTGTCGACGTAGACCACGTGGGTCGCGGGGTCGATCTCCTGCGCGATCTCGTGCACGTTCCCCGCGGTCGGCAGGCCCGAGCCGATGTCCACGATCTGCCGGATCCCGGCCTCGCCGACCAGGAACCGCACCGCCTGCCGCAGGAAGCAGCGGTTGGCCTGGGCCAGCAGGGGCGTCTCGGGGACGACCTCCATCATCGCCGCGCAGGCGGCGCGGTCCACCGCGAAGTTGTCCTTGCCGCCGAGGCAGTAGTCGTAGACGCGGGCGATCGAGACCTCGTCGGTGTTGACCTCGACATCGGACAGCACCTTGACCCTCGAGTCGAGCAGTCTGTCCAGCGGTCCCGTGCCCTCAGCCACCGTCCCCAGTCCCTCCTGTGGTAGTGCGACACGTACGCACCGTCACCATACAACATCAGCTTCGCTGTCCGTCGCCTGTTCTGGCGAACTTCGGCTGATCGGTGTCCCCCGGAAAGCCGTGAAAATTTCATGAAGACGCCCGTTCGGGGACCTCCGCGGCCGGGGCGGTCGCGGCGTGGTGACTCCGCCGCGCGGGACGGCGTCCGGATGCGGCGCTGACCTCAGCTGCCGCGACCCCGACCGTCCGGGTTCGCGGCGCCGCCGCCGTCCGGTTCTCGCCGTGTTCGGGCGAACAACTGGTCGAGGTAGTGGTTCATCATCCACTCGGCGGCGTCCGCCAGCTCGCGATCACCGTCCCGCTGGGCGGTTCGGCGCTTGCGCAGGGCGAAGCTGACCTCCGCGCACAGGTCGGCACGCTCGAGTTGCGCGTGGTCTTCCCACGCCATCGGCGATCACCTTTGCTCCGGCACTGATCGGAATTCGGGATGTGACTCACGATCTCCTGGGCGCGCGGGCTCGGCCTCCGCCGGCCGCGACTCGTCCCCGGGCGTCTCCTCGGGGCCGAAGTCGTCGCGCCACCAAGGTAATCGCAGGGGTTCGGGTTCGACGGCGACCATGTCCCCATTCTGGGCTCGAGCGGTTCGTCCCGCAGCGCCGGGAGAAGAAGCGGGGCGTACGTGAACCGCGTTGCGGTTGATTCGCGTTGGCCGCCGCGCCGCCCCGATCCGGTAGCCGTCAGCGGGCGCGTGCCGCGGTCCTCTTCGGACTCCGGCACGCGCGTGCCAGCAGGGCCTGCTCGAACACAGCGACCCACACCCGTTCGTGAAGGACGCGCTACACCTGCTCACCCGCCCGCCGGCCCGGGCCTGATTTCCAGTGTTGCCTCAACCTGGGAACTTTCGGGGTTCCAATTTTGCCTGAAGTTGGGGATTTCCCGGTTCTCGGGAAGGTGTGCTTCTTCGGTGCTGGGCGCTGGCGCGGCCTTCGCCGCCCGAGCCCAGCCGGGAGGTCAGGTGCAGGTGATGCGGACCTGGTGCCATCCGGTTGCGCCGTCGGGTAACACGGGGCGGCGCTGCGCCGTCTGCACCTGGCCGGCGCGGTCGGTGGCACGGCACTCCAGCACGTGCTCGCCGGGCCGCAGGTCCAGCACCGCCCGCCACATCCGCCACGTGTCCCGGCTGACGTCGGTGGCGAGTTCCGCCGTGCGCCACGCGCCTCCGTCGGCGCGGACCTCGACCCGGTCCACCCCGGTGTGCTGCGCCCAGGCGATCCCGGCCACCACGACCCGACCCGCGGGCACCGACGCGCCGGGGCGCGGCCGGTCGATGCGGGACTGGGTCTTGACCGGCGCCTGCCGGGCCCAGCCGCGCCGCGGCCAGTAGGGCACCCGGTCGAACGTGGTGACCTCGGCGTCCACCAGCCACTTGGTCGCCGAGACGTAGCCGTACAGGCCGGGCACCACCAGTCGCACCGGGAACCCGTGCTCGGCGGGCAGCGGCTCACCGTTCATCCCCACGGCCAGGAGCGCTCCCCGGTCCGGTTCGAGCAGCACGTCCAGCGGGGTGCCCGCGGTGTAGCCGTCGGCGCTGGTGGTGAACAGCTGCTGCGCACCCGGCCGCACCCCGGCTTCGAGCAGCAGATCCCGCACCGGCACGCCCACGAACGTCGCGGTCGAGATCAGATCGCCGCCGACCTCGTTGGACACGCAGGTCAGGGTGATTGGGCGAGCCTCCAACCGGCGCCGGAGCAGGTCGTCGTAGCCGAGCACCAGTTCCCGCCCGACCATGCCGTGCAGCCGCAGCCGCCAGTCCTCGGCGCGCAGCTGCGGGGCCACCAGGGCGGTGTCGACCCGGTAGAAGTCCCGGTTGGCGGTCAGGAACGTCGGCGTCCCGGACGCGGTGAAGTCGGCGCCGGGTGGCACCGGCGGGATGGGGACCGCGGGGATGCGCGCCGCGGCGGCCTGCCGCGACAACGCCGCGTCGCCGCCCCGCTGCAGGAACCCGCCGCCCAGCCCGGCGGCGCCGGCGCCCAACAACACCAGCGCGGAGGTCACCAGGAACCGGCGCCGCTCGCCGTCCACGGCCGCGGGTTCCAGGAACGCGAGCTGATGCAGCCAGGCGAACACCACGACCCCGACCACCAGCGACGCCAGCGGTGCCACCACCGCGTCCGGGCCCAGGTCCGGGCGGGAGAGGACCGCGCCGACACCGAGCAGACCGAAGGCGCCGATCACGACCGCGCCCGGCCACCAGCTCCGCCGGGACAGCAGCCCGGCGACGACCGCCAGCACCGCGATCACCAGGGTCATCCCCGCCAGCAGTACCACCTTGTCCGCGGTGCCGAACAAGCCGATCGCGAGTTCCTTCACCGGCTCCGGAACCAGGTCGATCACCGTGTTGCCGACCGCCACGAGCGGCGACGTGCGGGCGGAGAGGACCCCCGCCACCAGTTGCCCCGTGCCCAGCGCGGCGGCGGTGGCGAGCAACCCGACGGCGGCGGCCCGGGGCCGCGGCAGCAATCCGGAACTCATGCACCTATTCGACTCCCGGGGCCCCGGATTGGCCACCCCCGATCGCCGGCGCGAGCAGTGTCACCCGCGGGCATTCCAGGGGAGATCGGCACGTCGATTGCACCGCACACCCCTGCGCGGCGGTTCAGTCCAGCAGGACGGGCAGCGATTCGAGGCCGTAGACGATCGATGCCCGCCGGAACTCCAGGTCCTCCGGTGCGATGGCCAGCCGGATGTTCGGGAACCGGCGCACCAGCGCCGGATAAGCCTGCCGGAGCTCCATCCGCGCCAGTTCGGCTCCGATGCAGCGGTGCACGCCGTGGCCGAAGGCCAGGTGCGAGGTGGGGTGGCGCTCCAGGTCCAGCTGCTCCATGCCCGGCCCGAGCGCGTCATCCCGGTTGGCGCCGCTTAATGAGCACACCACGACGTCGCCCTTCGCGATGGTGGTGCCGCCGATCTCGACGTCCTCGCGGGCGAAGCGGGGGAACGCCACCTGCACGACGGTGAGGTAGCGCAGCAGCTCCTCGACAAAACCGGTTACGGCGTCGTCTTCTTCGCGGAGGCGCCTGGCCGCCGCCGGATCCTGCAGGAGGACCAGCGTGCCGAGCGCGAGCATGCTGGCGGTCGTCTCGAAACCCCCGGTGAGCACGCCGTCGGCGAGTTCGGCGAGTTCGCGGTCGGTGATCTCGTCGCCGTGCTCCTTGATGAGCGCGCCCAGCAGGCCGTCGCCCGGGCTCTCCCGCTGCCGCCGGACCACCTCGTGCAGGTACGCCAACGACTCCGACATCGCACCGAGCGAGGCGTCCACGCCGCTGAACAGGTCGAAGCGGGCGACGCTCAACTGCTGGAAGTCGCCGCGCTCGTCGTAGGGCACGCCCAGCAGCTCGCTGATCACCAGCGACGGGATGGGCATCGCGAACTCTTGCACCACGTCGACCGGTCCGGTCGCGGCAGCCATCGCGTCGAGCCGCTGCTCCACGATGGCGGTGATCTCGGGCGTCAGCCGGGCCAGCCGCCGCATGGTGAACTCCGGGGTGAGCAGGCGGCGCAGCCGGGTGTGGTCCGGGGGATCGGTGAAACCGAGACCACCGGGGTTGTTGGCGGCGGCGATACCGAGCCGCTCCAGGTTGGTGAAGTCGTTGCTGAACCGCTTCGCGTCGCCCAGCACGGCCTTGCTCTCCTGGTAGCCGGTGACCAGCCACACGTTCACCCCGAACGGCAGCGGCAGCCTGCTGACCGGTTCCCGCTCGCGCAGCTGCGCCAACTCCGGCACCGGGTCCAGGCCGGTGCGCGTCAGCGGCATCAACGCAGCCTTCGGCACGAACGAGCCGGAGTCGAGGCCCTTTTTCCGGATGCGCGCCACGTACCGGCGCGCGACCCAGGACCTGAGCTGAGTGCGAAGACCTGCCACCGCTGAACCCCCAACAGTACGAGTGTTCCCGAGTTGCCCGCAGGCGGACACCAGTCGCGTTGCGGGCGCGAGCGGCGCCGGCATCCGCCCGGGTGAGGCGAAATCGTCCGGCTACTCTACTATGCACCGAGCAAGTGTTGCCAAAGGCAATGATCGGCGGGCTGATGTCCTGTTTGGAGGGTGTGCCGGACTCGTGGGGCGGGTTGCTCGTGTCGTGGTGCCGCGGCCGCTGAGGTACAACAAGGGCATGCCTCCCACCAGGACCGCCGGCCGTCCGGCCGCTGAGGACGTGGACGCCGTGACCGACGCCGTGCTGACGGCGTCGCGGCTGCTCGTGGCCGTGTCGGCGCGAGCGGTGGCCTCGGTCGCGGAGTCGTTGACCCTGCCACAGTTCCGGCTCCTGGTGGTGCTCGCCGGTTCGGGTCCGCGCAAGTTGGCGACCGTGGCGGAGGAGCTCGGGGTGAACCCGTCCACGGTGACGCGGATGGTCGACCGCCTGGTCGCGGCGGACATGGTGGACCGGCGGCCGAACCCGGCGTCACGGCGGGAAAGCGTGCTCGCCCTGACGGCGGCCGGGGCGGACACCGTGGCAAGGGTCACCGCCCGCCGCCGCGCGGAGATCGCGCGGATCGTCCGCCGGATGCCGACGGCGGCGCGACGCGCCCTGGTCAGCGCGCTGACGGCGTTCGCCGAAGCCGGCGGCGAGCCGCTGAACAGCGGTTCCCCGTACCGCGCCCCGGCCGCCCAGTGGCGCTGACCCGCTCGGGCCGGATCGAGCCCACGAATGGGTTCTCGGGCGCCGCCGAGCAGGCGCCGGGCGCCGGTTTTCGTCGTTGTCGAACCGTGATCGTGTCCGGCTACGCTGGGGCGGTGCGCCACGACCAGCGCTGACCCTGCGGCGTGACCCGCATCCTGCTCACCGGCGGAGCCGGTCGGCGTGCCGCGGTCGGCTCATCAGCGCTGACGGCTGCCCGACCACGCCGCCCACAACGCCGCGTACCGGCCGTCCGCGGCGACGAGCTGGTCGTGGGTGCCGATCTCCACGATCCGCCCGGCGTCGAGCACCGCGATCCAATCGGCGGCCGCGGCCTGCGCGAGGCGGTGCGCCACGACGATGCCGGTGCGCCCGCGCAACGCGTTCGCGGCCGCCGCCTCCAGTTCGCGGGCGCCGGCGCTGCCCGCTTCCGCCGTCGCCTCGTCCAGGATCGCGATCGGCGGGTCGGCCAGCACCAGCCGGGCCAGGGCGAGCTGCTGGGCCTGCGTGACGGTGAGCCGCCGCCCACCCTCGCCGACCACAGTGGACAGTCCGGCTGGGAGTGCCTCGACCCAGCCGAGCGCGCCGACCTCGGCCAGGGCGCGGCGCAGCTGCTCGTCGTCCGCGTCCGGCTGGGCCAGCCGCAGGTCGTCGGCGAGGGACCCGGCGAAGACGTGCACCTCCTGGCTGATCAGCGCCACGGCTCGCCGCGTCGCGTCCGGCCCGAGCTCGTCGAGGGCGACGCCGCCCAGCGCGATCGAACCCCGGGTCGGGCGGTGGACGCCCGCGACGAGCTTGGCCAGCGTCGTCTTCCCGGCTCCGCTGGCGCCGACCAGCGCCACCCGCTCCTGCGGGGCGATCGAGAGGTCGACGCCGTGCAGCACCGGCTGGCCCGGCAGGTACTCGTGGCCGACGTCGGCGATCTTGACCGACGCGTCAGCCGGGGCGGCGGGGCGCTCGGGTTCCGGTTCGGCGGGCAGGTCGGCCACCCCGACCAGCCGGGCCAGGCTCGCCCCGGCGGACTGGGCGTCGTCGACCAGCGCCAGCGCGGCGTTGATCGGGTTGAACAGGCTGTGGAAGTACAGCGCCGCGGCGGTCGCCGTGCCGATTGTCGCGCTGCCGTCGCGGACCAGCCAGAATCCGGTGACCACGACCGCGGACAGGCCGAGGAACTCGGCCAGGTTCAGCCGGGCGAAGAAGCGCGTCGCCAGCCGGATGCCCGCCAGCCACAACTCGACCGCCGCGCGGGACCGCTCGCGCACCCGGGAGAGGTGCTCGTCACCGAGCCGGAACGCCCGCACGGTCCGCGCACCGCCGATGGTGTCGAGCAGCTGGTGCTGCTGCGCGCCGACCGCTTCGCGTTGCGCCGCATACACCGGGATCGCCCGGCGCGCGTACCAGAGCACCGCGCTGGCCTGCACCGGAACCGCGACCAGTGCGGCGAGCAGGAAGCGCCAGTCCAGCACGGCCAGGCCGACGAGGGTGAGCGCGATGGTCAGCGCCGAACGGCTCAGTTCCGGCAGCCCCTCGCGCACGGTCCGGGCGACCACCGAGACGTCGTTGGTGACCCGCGAGGTCAGGTCACCGGCACCGGCTGCCTCGACACGCTCCAGCGGCATCCGCAGGGCCCGCTCAACGAACCGCTCCCGCAGCGCGGCGAGCGCGGTCTCGCCGAGCCGGGACATCAGCGCCAGACCCCAGGCGTTCGTGGCGCCACGCACGACGGCGACGAGCCCCAGCAGCGCCACAGGTGCCGCGAAGTCCGCGCGTCCGGCGGCCGCGGTGTCGACCAGGCGTCCCAGCAGCGGCGCGGTGAGCAGCCCGACGCCGGTCGCCGCGACCATCACCGTCAGGGCGCCGGCCGCGAGCGTCCGGTGTGGACGGAGCAGGTCGACGACCGCCCGCAGGGTGCGCCTGCCGGACGCGGTGGGCAGCAGTTCGCGGGTCACGACAGCACCACCGACCGGTACCCCGCGTCGGAACGCACCAGAGCGGCATGGCTGCCCTCGGCGGTCACCGCGCCGTCCGCGACCACCACGACGCGGTCGGTGGCGGCGAGCAGCGCCGGGGAGGTGGTGACCAGAACCGTCGTGCGTCCGCGCCGGAAGTCGGCCAGCTGCTCGGCGATGCGGGACTCGGTCACCGCGTCAACCGCGGTCGTCGGATCGTGCAGTACGAGCACCGGCGGGTCCGCGGCGAGCGCGCGGGCCAGCGCCACCCGCTGCCGCTGCCCACCGGACAGCGACTGGCCGCGTTCGGCGATCAGCGAGTCCGCGCCGCGGGACAGCGTCCGCGCCACCTCGTCCGCCGCCGCGGCCCGCAGCGCCCGCTCGACGTCGCCGGTGCCACGAGTGTCCACATTGCTCAGCAGGGTGCCGGCGAACAGGTGCGCGTCGTGGGCGGCCACCAGGACGGCCTCGCGCAGTTCGTGCGGATCGAGCTCGGTGAACCGCGTGCCGTCCAGCAGCACCGAGCCCGACGTCGGATCGACCTCCCGGCCCAGGCAGTCCAGCAGGTCGGCCGCGTGCGCCGGGTCGGCGACCACGCCCACCAGCTCGCCGGGCGCGACCTCGAGGTCCAGTCCCCGCAGGCTGCCGTGCGTGACGCCGCGCAGGCTCAGTCGACCGGCGACCTCGCGCGGTCGGCCCGAGCCGGACGCGACCGCGGGCGGCGCGGCCAGCACCTCGGCGACCCGCCGGGCCGAGGCCCGGGCCTGCGCCAGTTCCCCGTTGCCCCACGCGAAGATCTGGAACGGCGTCAGCAGGAACTGGGCGAGCCCCACCGCGGCCACCAGCTCGCCGACGCTGATCGACCCGGCCGCCGCCAGTTCCGCCCCCACCAGCGCCACGAGCGCCAGGAACAGGCCGGTGAGCGCCAGGATCGCCCCGTCGTGCCCGGCGTGGGCGCGAGCGGCCCGCAACGTCGCCCGCAGGGACCGGCGGCTGGTGTCACGGTACCGGGCCACCGCGGCGGTTTCCGCACCGATGCCCTTGATGACGCGCAACCCCGCCACGAGGTCGGCGGCCACGCCGGAGGCGTGCGCCGCGCGTTCCCGCTCCACCTCGCTGCGGCGTTCCAACGGCCTGCCGACCAGGTGCGCCACCCACAGCAGAGGAGGCGTACCCACCAGCACGAGCAGCCCGAGGGGCACGGAGATCCGCAGCAGGGCCACCGCGCTCACCAGCAGGCCCGCCAGTCCGGCGGCGGCGAACGGCAGCACTGCACCGATCCGGCCGACGCGCTGGGCGTCGTCGATCGCGACGGCCGCCAGAGCACCCGGCAGCCGACCGGCTTCGGCGCCGCCTCGCGGGTCGAGCACACGTTGGGTTACCACTGACCGCAACCGGTGCGCGGCGTGCTCGGCGGCGCCTTCCGCGGCCCGCGCGGCGAACCGGTAGCTGAACGACAGGACCGCGAACACGACCCCGAGGATCACCAGCCAGCGCACCAGCGCCGCACCGTCCCCGGTGGACACCGCCGCGTCGATGAGCACGCCGATGACGACCGGGACGAGTGCCTCGCCGCCCTGGTGCGCGCACGCCAGCAGCGACGCCCCCGCAACCCGGCCCTTCTGGGCTGCCACCGATTCCCACAGCACACTTCGCGCCGTTGGCACGAGTACCTCCGATCCAACGCACCCCCGAGCCGTGCGGGGTCAGGCCGGCGTCGCCGGGTCGCCGTCCAGGGCGGCGACCAGCCGCGGCGTGAGCCGGTCGAGCAGGTACGGCAGGCTCAGCACCGACGCGAACGAGAACGCCCGGCCGTCGTCGGTGGTCTCGTCGACGAACACCTCCCGCCCCTCCCGGGCGACCCGCAGGCTGCTGTGCACGCTGTCCCGGCGCAGCTGCTCGCCGCCGTCGGCGACGATCCACACGATCGCATCGGTGTCGAGCAAATCCGCGCGCTCCCGGCTGATGTTCGCGCCGAACCGGCCGCCGACCGCCTGGTCGAGCCCCGGTGGCAGCGTGAAGCCGAGCCCGGTCAGCACGCGGGAGCGCGGGTCCTGGGGGCCGTAGACGAAGTACCCGTCGTAGGTGGTGGCGACGAGACCGCGGGCACCGGCGAGTTCGGGGTGTCGGCCGCGCAGGTCGGCGAAGCGCCGCTCGACGTCGGCGACGAGCCGCTGCGCCTGGGCTGGTCTGCCCACGGCCCGGCCGATCGTGGTCGTCTGCTCCTGCCACGGGACCCCGTAGTCGGGGAAGGCGGCGGGCTGGGCGATCGTCGGTGCGATCCGCGACAGCGTGTCGTAGTCCTGTCGCGTCAGTCCCGAGTACAACGCGACGATCAGGTCCGGCCGCAGCGCGGCGATCCGCTCGAACTGGACGCCGTTCTCGGGTCGCAGGACCACCGGGAGCGGTGCGCTGCCGAGCTCGTCGCGCGCCCAGGGGCCGACGGCTCCGGGGTAGTCGCCGACCCACTGCGTGGTGGCGACGGGGACGACCCCCAGGGCCAGCAGGGCGTCCTGGTCGGACAACCCGACGGCCACCACGCGCTGCGGCGGTTTGGTAACCGTCGTGGTGCCGTACTTGTGCGCGATGGTCGCCGGGAAGGCACCGGGTTCGGCAGCGGTCGGCCCGTTCGCGCTGCCTGCCGGGCCGGGGCTGCCGGAGCAGGCGGTGAGCAGCAGGACGAGCGCGGCGATGCAGGCGGCGGAGCGCTGCCGGAGGCCGTTCAGGAAACCGGACATGATGATGAGGTTTGCCTAACCAAAGGGTCGAGGTCAAGTTCGGCGCCTGCGGAGGTCAGGGCGGCGCCGGCCCGACGATCTCCGGATGTGACCCGGACCGACCGTAGTGGTGCCGGATGGCAGCGGGCCACCCCGGGTGTGTCCCCGAGGTGGCCCGCCGGTGGTGGGATCAACCGGACCGCGTCACGCGGGCTGGTAGGTCAGGCAGTCCACGATGTCGTCCTGGTAGCCGACGGTGATGCCCGGTGCCCGGCACTCCAGGTCGACGTTGTGCCGGCAGTCCGCCATCTTGCAGGCGCCGACGTGCCCCACCGCGTCGGGGCTGCCGCCGCGGACGGTGGCGCTGGTGAAGGTGTCGCACTGGGCGTGGGCGGGATCGCCGACGGTGATGGCCAGCGCGTGGCAGGCCAGGTCCTGGTTGTAGGCGCAGTTCTCGGCCGTGCATCGGTTCACGACGGGCATGTCCATGGGGTTCGCCTCCGCGTTCGGGAATGTCCAGGACGTCACTGTGCCGCCGCCCCGGCGGTCCTTCCACACGAAGCCCGCCCGCTGTCATCCGATCCGGTGGGTGCGCTGCCGTCACAACCAGGTCTCGACCGCCAGCAGGTCGCGCATCGAGATCACACCGACCACCGCATCGCCCTGTTTGACCGGCAGATGGCGGATTCCGGCGTCGAGCATCCGCCGCGCCACCTCGCGGGTGTCCTCGCCGAAGGTGGCCGTGTGGACCTGGTGGGAGGCGAAGGCATCCGCGGTGGCGGTGCGCGGGTCGGCGCTCTGCGCGACGGCCCGGACCACGTCCCGCTCGGAGATGACGCCGACGATCCGGTCGTCCTCGAGCACGGCCAGCACCCCGACCTGTTCGGCGGTCATCCGGCTCGCCACCTCCTGCAGCGAGTCGGACGAGCGGCACGTCAGCGTCCCCGGGTGGAAGACCTCTTCGACCTGCATGGCTCCTCCTCGGCTGCTCCTTGCCCTTGGCTGGGGACCGTTGTGGACCTGCTCGGGACGCCTTCTCGCGGTGGGCGGCACGACGCCACGGGCCTAACCGGCGCGAGCGCTCCGGGCGCGCCGGAGCAGTTCGACCACCTCGGCGTCGGACGTCTGCGCGAAGTCGCGGTACCACTGGCCGATTGCCGCGAACCACTCCGGTGTCTCCAGACACACCTGTTCGTCGGTGACCTCCGCCAGCCGCTCCAGCGCGTGCGGCGGCGCGACGGGCACCGCGAGGACCACGCGCCCGGCACCCTGCTTGTGGGCCACGCGACACGCCACGTGCGCGGTGGAGCCGGTGGCGATGCCGTCGTCGACAACGACCACCGTCCGCCCGGTCACGTCCAGTCGCGGGCGCTCGGCCCGCAGCAGGCGCGCCCGCCGGTCCAGCTCGGTCCGCTCGCGGCGCTCCACCTCGGCCAGGTCGCGCGGGCTGACGCCGGTCTTCCACAGCACCTCGTCGTTGATGATCCGCACGTCGCCCTCGCCGATCGCCCCCATGCCGAGTTCGCGGTGGCCGGGTACGCCGAGCTTGCGCACCACGATGACGTCCAGCGGGGCGTCCAGGGCGCGGGCCACCACGAAGGCGACGACCACCCCGCCCCGGGGCAGCCCGAGGACCACCGGGTCCTCCCCGCGCAGGTGTTCCAGCTGCTGCGCCAGCCGGCGGCCGGCGTCCTCGCGGTTCTCGAACGGCACGTCCACGCACCCCCTTCTGCGCGCAGGTGCTCCAGGGCCATGGTCCCACTGCTGCGGCCGGGGACGCGCAGAACGAGCCGCGTACCGGCGGTTACACGCAGCGCCGCTTGCGGGTGTACATGTCCTGGTCGGCGGCGTGCAGGAGGTCCGCCGGGCGCGTGGTGGCGTCGGCCGTGGTGGCCAGCCCCACGCTCGCCCGCATCGGCAGCCGCTTGCCCGACACCAGCACGTCGGTCCGCAGGAACCGCTCGACGCGGTCCCGGAACGCCCGCGCGGCCCGGAGGTCCGCCAGGCGGCTGAGCACCGCGAACTCGTCCCCGCCGAGGCGCGCCACGGTGTCGCCCGGGCTGGCCGAGCGCAGCAACGCGTCCCCGGCCGCCATCAGCATCCGATCCCCGACCGCGTGCCCGTGGAGGTCGTTGACACGTTTGAGCTCGTCGAGGTCGACCAGCAGCACGGTGAGCACGCCGCCCAGGCGCGGCAGTTCCGCGAGGTGCTGGTCGAGCCGGTCGCCCAGCAGGACGCGGTTGGCCAGCCCGGTGAGCGGGTCGTGCAGCGCCAGGTGCGCCAGGTGTGTGTCGCTCATCCGCCGGGCGCCGAGCTCCTCGTACTGGCCGACCAGGTGCGCCGGGCGGCCGTCGGCGCCGAGCACGCCGCTGACACGGACGAACAGCCACACCGGGTACCCCGCCTTGTGCCGGAGGCAGCTGCGGAAGCTGGCGCTGTCCACCCGGCCGTCGAGCACGTCGGTGAGCGCGGAGTCCCCTGGCGCGCCCGGGTACGTCAGGCGGGTCGGCGGGGTGCGCAGCAGTTCGGCGCGCTCGTAGCCGAGCAGTTTGCAGAACGCCGCGTTGACCTCGGTCCAGTAGCCGCGGGTGTCCAGCAGGGCCATGCCGATCGGGGCGTGGGCGAACGTGCGCTGCCAGCGCAGCGCGGTCTCGCGCCGGTCGGTGATGTTGTGCGCGACCGTAGCCACGCACAGCGCTCGGCCGCAGTCGTCGCGGATCACCGACGCGGACAGCAGCAGCCAGATGATCTCGCCGTCGCAGCGCACCACCCGGAACGCGTGGGCTGCCTCCCCGGAGGGGTCCGCCAGCACCTCGTCGAACAGCGAGGGCGCACGCACGTCGTCGGGGTGGATGAGGTCGGTCTGGTGTCGCCGGAGGAGTTCGTCGCGGTCGTAGCCGAGCAGGTCGCAGAACGCGTCGTTGACGAAAATGAAGCGCTCATGCTGGTCGAGCAGCGTCATCGGGGACGACGACTGCTCGCAGACGATCCGCCACGGGATGAGGTCGGCGGCGCCCGGTCTCGGCGTGGGCATGGCACCGACGTTAGGCTCAGCACCCCCGCCCTCGATGACTGTTAACACGGATGGGTGAACCCGGCGCCGGCTCGGGGCGACCAGCGCCGAGGTCAGCAGGAGCGCACGCCGACGTGCAGGGCGAGTGCGGTGTTGGGTGCGAGGGTGGCGGTGAAGCGGCCCGCGGAGTCGACGGCGACCGCGCGGCCGCTCTGCACGTCGCAGTAGTCGCCGGCGGGCAGGGAGGTCTGGAAGGTCTGCGTCAACGCGGTGGCTTCGTGGTTGATGACCACGAACCCCTTGTCGCCGCGACCGAACGCGATGGCGTCCGCGCCGTTGTCCCACCAGTTTGTCACCGCCTGGCCGCGGGTGGCGTTGCGGAAGCCGACCATCGAGCGGATCTCGGGCCAGGCGTGCTGGCACTTCCAGCCGTCCTGCCAGCACGCGCGCACCACCCCGCCGTTCGGCGGACCGGCGTCACGGTCGCTGAACTCGTAGCCGGAGTGCACGTCCGGCGAACCGTAGGGCCAGGCCAGCATGAAGACGTTGGCCAGCGTGTAGTTCGCGCCGTCCTTGTAGCTGAGCGTGTCGCCGCCGCGCTCGGTGTCGTGGTTGTCGACGAACACGTCCGCCCGGCCGGACTCCAGGTAGCCCCAGCCCTCCCCGTAGTTCCGGAGGTAGGCCAGGTTCTCGGCGGTGAAGACCCGCTTCAGGTCGCGGGCATAGCGGAACTCCTGGACGTCGCCGGTGCCCAGATACTCGGCGGGGGAGACGACCTCGCCTTCGCCGTGGATGACCTCCTGCTTCCAGTAGGCATGGGGGTCGCCGAGCCGGGATTTGATCGCGACCAGGTCCTCGGGGCTCATGTGCTTGGCCGCGTCGATCCGGTAGCCGTCCACGCCGAGCGAGCGCAGGTCGTCGAGGTAGGCCGCGATACGGCCGCGCACGTGGTCCTCGCCGGTGTCCAGGTCGGCGAGACCGACAAGTTCACAGTTCTGCACCCGCCAGCGGTCGCCGGTGTAGTCCGACGGGTTGATCGAGGTCGTGCAGTTGTCGAGATCGGGTGGCGAGTAGATCCCGGGGTAGGAGTACTTCTGGTAGCTGGAACCGCCCGTGCCGGTGCCGTCCCCGGCGGCCATGTGGTTGATCACGCTGTCGACGACGACGCCGACCCTCGCGGCATGGCAGGTGCCGACCATGTTGCGGAAGGCCGCGCGGTCGCCCAGCCGCGAGGCGATCTGGTAGCTCACCGGCTGGTACGAGGTCCACCACTGCGGGCCCTGGATGTGCTCCTGCGGCGGCGACACCTGCACGTAGCCGTAACCGGCGGGGCCCAGCGTGGTGGTGCACTCCCGCGCTACCGAGTCGTAGTTCCACTCGAACAGCACGGCGGTGACGTCGCGGTCCCCGGGCGGCGCGGCCTGTGCGGTGCCGACGGGCGGAACGAGCGCGAACGCGGTACCCGCCGCGAGCATGGCGGCGACCGCGGACCTGCGGACCATGTTTCCTCCAACCCCGTGCATGCCGCGGAGTGCTCCGAAAATTCTTGCAATGTTCATCCGGTGATTCGGATGACAAGTGGCGACCAGGGTTCAGCACCTCAGTAATCCAGTCAAGATCTACCGCCGCTCGTTGCGCGTCCCGTTGCAAAAGATTGCGCCGTTGTTCCGTCCGGCGCTGCGCCCGAGCCGCCGAACGCGCGGGTCGGCAGGGATGTGCGGACGTGTCGCGCCGCATGCCGCCATTCCGTGCAGCGGCATGCGGCCAGACCGACCAGCCAAAACCAACTATTCGGAAGCAATACCAACGAAACCTGTTGTGATGCCACGTTGCCCATGGTTAATCTCACCCAAAACCAACCCGAAACACAGGCGGTGCCACATGTATGCGGAGGAGCGGCAGCGGGTCATCCTGGAGCGGGCGCGGGCCGCGGGGCGCGTCGACGTCGCCGCGCTCGCCGCCGAGTTCGGCCTCACCTACGAGACGGTGCGGCGCGACCTGACCGCCCTGGAACGCCACGGCGTGCTCCGCCGGGTGCACGGCGGCGCCATCCCCATCGAGCGGTTGGGCTTCGAACCCGGCTTCGCCACGCGGGACGCCACGCTGACCGCGGAGAAGGAACGCATTGCCAAGGCCGCGCTGGCCGAGGTGCCGCAGGAGGGCGCGATCCTGCTCGACGCGGGTAGCACCACCGGCCGGTTGGCCGAACAACTGCCCACCGACCGCGAACTCACCGTGGTGACCAACTCGCTCACCATCGCCTTCACTCTCAGCGCCCGGCCCAACATCACCCTGATGCTGCTCGGCGGTCGGCTGCGCGGCCGCACACTGGCCACTGTGGACGACTGGGCGCTGCAGGCGCTGCACGACACCTTCGTGGAGGTCGCCTTCGTCGGCACCAACGGCGTGTCCGCCGAGCGCGGCATGACCACACCGGACTCCTCGGAGGCCATGATCAAGCGCGCCAGCATCCGCTGCGCGCGGCGCACCGTGCTGCTCGCTGACCACACCAAGGTCGGCAACGACCACTTCGCCCGCTTCGGCAGCCTCGACGAGGTCGACACCTTCATCACCGACAGCGGCGTGGACCAGCGCCTCGTGCACGACATCGAGGCCGCCGGGCCGCGCGTGATCGTCGTCTGACCCGATATCGACCACCACGCGCCGCGAACCACCGGCTCGCGGTGCCGATGCCGCACGCCACCAACACCCGGAGGAGGAAGTCCGGATGCGCCCATCCCGAACCGCGGCCCTGGCCGCCGCCCTGCTGCTCCCGTGGACCCTGGCGCTGGCCCCGCTGCCCACGTCCGCGGCCGCCACGAAAACCGTCTACGACGAGCCCCACCGTGGCCAGTTCCACTTCAGCCCGGCGGAGAACTGGATGAACGACCCCAACGGGCTGGTGTATTACGACGGCGAGTGGCACCTCTTCTACCAGTACCACCCGGACGGTGAGGTGTGGGGCCCGATGCACTGGGGCCACGCGGTCAGCACGGATCTGGTGCACTGGCGGGAACTGCCAATCGCGCTGGCTCCCGACGACAAGGGCCACATCTTCTCCGGCAGCGCGGTCGTGGACGCCAACAACACCAGTGGTTTCTTCGCGCCCGGCACCGGTGGCCTGGTTGCGGCCTTCACCTACCACGACCCGGTCACCGGTCGGGAGAGCCAGGCCATCGCCTACTCCAGCGACCGCGGCCGCACCTGGACCAAGTACGAGGGCAATCCGGTCATCCCGAACAACGGTGCCAAGGACTTCCGCGACCCGAAGGTGTTCTGGTATGAGCCGCAGCAGAAGTGGGTCATGATCGTCGCCGGCGGCCAGGTCGAGTTCTACTCCTCGAAGAACCTCCGCGAGTGGACGCACGAGTCCACTTTGGACGGTGTGTTCACCGAGTGCCCCGACCTGTTCCCCATCCGGGTCGGAGACCGGACCCGCTGGGTGCTCTCGCACGGCGGAACCCACTACACCGTCGGCGATTTCGACGGGCACCGGTTCACCCCCAGCCAGCCGACCCGGCAGGTCGACTTCGGTAGGGACTTCTACGCCGCGCAGTCCTGGGACGGCGCGCCCGACGGCCGGCGCTACTGGCTGGGCTGGATGAGCAACTGGGCCTACGCCGAGCAGGTGCCGACCGCACCGCCCTGGCGGGGGCAGATGACCGAGGCCCGGACCGTCAACCTAATTCCCGACCCGGCGCGCCCCGGCGAGTTCAGCCTTGCCCAGCAGCCGGTCCCGCAGCTCACCGAGCAGCTGGGCGGCGAGCCCGCCACGATCACCGACACCCCGATCCCGCCGAAGGGCAACCTGCTGGCCGGCCAGCGCGGCACGAGCTACGAGATCCGCGCGGTGGTGGACGTCGGCAACGCGCAGGAGGTCGGTTTCGACGTCCGCACCGGATCCGGCGCGCGCACCCGCATCAGCTACTCCACCGCGCGGCAGGAGCTGTCGCTGGACCGACGTGAATCCGGTGACGTGGACTTCTCCCCGGAGTTCCCGGCGGTCACCGCGGCGCCCCTGCCGCTGCCCGCCGACCGGCTGCTCGACCTGCGCATCCTGGTGGACCGCTCGTCGGTGGAGGTCTTCGCCGAGGACGGCACGGTGGTGTTCACTGACCAGGTCTTCCCGAGGCCCCACTCCGACGGCATGGCCGTGTTCGCCACCGGCGGCCGGGCCGTCGTCAAGTCCCTGACCGTCACCCCGCTGCGCTCGGCCTGGCCGCGGCAGCGGGGCCGGTGACGGGGCTCGCGGAGAGCGGTTCGCGCGCGAGACCGACCAATCCCGGCACCGTCATCCCGGACGTGGCTGGCCCGGGTACCACCAGTCCGGCGGCGGTGGCCGCGGGTCGTCGCGCACGCGCGGGACGAAAGAGGCGCCGTGTTCGGCCAGGCTGCGGCTGATGTCGGACGGCGACACGATCCCGCACAGCCGCCCCGCGGTGAAGACCAGGACGCGCCCCTCGGCGAAGCCGCCCAACCGGGGCAGGACGTCGGCCAGGGGTTCGTCCGGTTCCGCCGCGGGCACCTGGTCGACCGGGCAGGCGGCCTCGCGCAGCGTGGTCCGCTCCCGCTCCGCCGCGGTGAGGGAGCGCAGACGCCGGAGGGAGACCAGCCCGTCGACCGAGCCGTCCACGCCGCGCACCGGGTAGGCGGCGTGCTCCGTCCTGAGCTCCCGCAGGAACTGCTCGGCGGTCCGCGCGCCGTCTGCGGTCTCGACCGGGTGTGACATCACGTCCCGCACCCGGACGTCCCGCAACGCCAGCCCCGCGCGGGCCTGCCGCTCCTCGGCGACGGCCGTGCTGGTGATGAACAGGCCCAGCACAGCCCACCACAGGCCCTCCGCGCCCTGCGCCACCAGTTGGACGAAACCCCCGGCGATGAGCAGGTATCCGAGCCCGAGCCCGGCGCGCGCCGACCACACCGCCGCCTGGAACCGGTTGCCGCGCCACCGCCACAGCGCGGCGCGCAGCACCCGGCCGCCGTCCAGCGGGGCCGCCGGAACGAGGTTGAACACGGCCAGCACGGCGTTCAGCACCGCCAGGTAGCTCAGCACCGCCACCGCCAGCGCACCCCCGAACCGGGCCACGCCCAGCGCCAGCAACCCGAAGATCACCGCGAGCGCCGCGCTGGTCACCGGACCGACCACGGCGATACGCAGCTCAGCCCCGGGACTGCGCGCTTCGCCGCGCAACCGGGCGAGCCCGCCCAGCAGCCACAGGGTGATGCCCTCCACCGCCACGCCGTTGCGGCGGGCGACGACCGCGTGTGCCGTCTCGTGCGCCAGCAGGGAACCGACGAGCAGCACCGCGGTGGCGGTGCCGGAAACGCCGTAGCCGAGCGCGGAATGGCCGGGCAGTGCCCGCGGCAGCTGGTAGGCGGCCAGCCCCGCGGCGACGAGGACGACGATGCCGAGCACGCTCCAGTGCAGCTCGACCCGCACCCCTGCGACTCGGCCGACCGGGACAGCGCCGTTCATCCCTGCTCCTGCTTCCACTTTCAGTGTGCCGTGGTTTGGGCAGCGCGGTCACCCGGTGCGCTGCTGGGTTTCCCGGACCACGACGACGGGGCAGCGTGCGTGCTGGACGACGTGCTGGCTCACCGAACCGAGCAGGGCACCGGTGAACCCGCCGTGCCCGCGGTTGCCGACGACCACCAGGTCCGCCCGGTACTCCTCCGCGGCGTCCAGCAGGGCGCGCGCCGGGTGGCCCTCGGCGACCTCCTTGCGCCCGGGGACGGCCGAGGCTTCGCCGAGCACCTCGTCGAGGGTGCTGCCCAGCGCCGCGGCGGTGCTGTGCGCGAAGTCCTGCGGCCCGGGGACCTCCCAGTTGTAGATCATCGGCATGTTCCAGGCCATGATCGCGACGATCTCGCCGTCCACCAGCCCCGCGTGCCAGGCGGCCCAGCGCAGGGCCTCCTTCGAGGACGGGGACCCGTCCACCCCGACCACGATCGTGTAGCGGTGCCCGCCGTTCATACCGACCTCCTCGATCGTGCGCGGCTGCGGCGCTCAGTGGGGTACCCGGGCGGTGGCCGTTCCAGCCGCCCGAGGTGTCGTGGAGGTGGGGCATGTCGCGGATCGTGGTCGGCGCGGACGGATCACCGGGTTCCCGCGCGGCGCTGCGCTGGGCGCTCCGCTACGCCGAGCAGAGCGGCAGCCAGGTCACGGCGCTGATCGCGTGCGGACTTCCACCGCTGATCGACATGGTGCTTCCGGCGACGGAGGACGACGTGGCCGCGCAGGCGGCGCGGGAGCTGCGCGAGACCGTCGATGAGACCACAGCGCTGCTGGGCACGCGCATCCCGGTGGAGTGCCGGGTCGCGCGGGACCACGCCACCCGGGCGCTGCTGGAGGCGGCCCAGGATGCGGACCTGCTGGTGGTGGGGCACCGCGGGCACGGTGGTTTCGTCGAAGCCCTGCTCGGGTCGGTCAGCCAGCACTGCGTGCACCACGCGCCGTGCACGGTCGTCGTGGTTCGCCGCTGACCGCTACACCCGGTAGGCGGCGACGTAGCGCGCCGGGTCGCGGCCGAACTCACCGTCCCAGCGGCGCAGGACCCGGTCGGCGAACGTCGTCCCGGTCTCGAGGATCTCCTCGACCGGGTCGAGGTACTCCAGCACGACCGCGCGTTCGGCGCCCGCCGCGACGCGGGCCGCCAGCCCTTGCCTGGCCAGCCGCAGGAGCTCGCGGCCCAGCTCGCGCACCGGGACGTCGCCGAGCCGGGCCGCCAGGCCCTTCGCGGGCACCTCCGCGGCGGTGCGCCGCAGGGCGTCCACCGAGTGTTCGCGCAGCAGGTCCCAGGCGGCGAGCCGGGACGGCCGGTGGTAGGTCAACCCCACCCACAGCGCCGGGACCGCGGGGATGTGCGGGTAGGACGGCCCGTCGGCGGCGCGCAGTTCGAGGGTCCGGCGCACCCGCACGTCGGTCCACACCTGCGACAGGTGAGAGGTCCAGTCGTCCCAGGTCGGTCTCGTGCCATCGGGGAAGCCACGGTCCAGCAGCGAGCCGAACGAGCGGTCGCCGACCAGCCGGAAGCAGCCGTCCGCGGTCCGCCGGTAGATCATCGGCACGCCCAGCGCCCACTCGACGAAGTCCGCCGGGGTCATCTTCTCCCGCACCCCGGTGGGCAGCACCCCGCAGCGCCGCGCGTCGGTCCGCAACCAGCACTGGCAGCGCCGGGACAGCACGCCCGCGGGAGCACCGCCCTCCAGCGGCGAGTTGACGAACATCCCGGCCACGACGGGCGAGGCGGCCACCTGCATGCGCACCTTCTCGGCCAGGTCGCTGTCGGAGGTGTAGTCGAGTGTGGTCTGCGTGGACAGCGCCAGCGCCATCACGGTCGGCCCCCACTCACCCGCCTCGCCGAGGCCGCCGAAGTACCGGCGCATGAGCGCGCCGCGCGGTTTGGGCACCCACGCCGCGTTCTCGATGCGGTTGAAGGGCACGTTGCCCCCGGGCACGATCGCCAGGCCGAACCCGCGCGCCAGGTCGGCGAGGTGTTCCATCGCGCGCCGCAGGTCCTCGACCGCGGTCGCCAGGTCGTCGGTGGGCGCGGAGGAGTACTCGATGGCGCCGCCGTGCTCCAGCGAGACGATCATGCCGCTCGGGGTGCGGATAGCGGTCAGGAGCTCGCCGTCGCGCAGTTCCTCGCCACCAAACTCGGTGGCGACGGCCCGCAGGAGGTCGCGGACACCGCCGCGGCCGGCGTACGGGGCGGCCAGGCCGGTGGTGGGGTCGACGACGGCGCTCTCCACCTCCAGCCCGATGCGCTCCCGGCCGTCACCGGGCGCGGCGAACAGGGCCAGGAGCCCGTCCCGGCGGAGCGGTTCGGACGCGCCCGCTTGCATGCGACCTCGCTCTCCTGGGGACCGATCGGGCAGTGCACGCCGCCTGCGGCCACCGGCTCGCGGCTTCCGCCGCGGCCAGGACTCGGAGTGTAGAGAGGTGCCGGGCGGCCTGCGATCCAGATCAGCGGGGCGGAACCCGGACGGAGCAGTGCGGTCCCCGGCTGGCTGGTCGCGGCCGCCGCCCCGGCACCCGCTGGCGGATGCGCCGCGGCGCACCCTCCACTGTGGTCGGAATCGATCAGTGTTTGTCGACGGCCACGTGGTCGACCAGCATCGGGTGGCCCGGCTCGGTGGTCGCGGTGGGGGTGCCTTGCCCGACGGCGGCTTCCACGCCCCCCGGCGCTCCCGACCACCGCGTCGTGACTGCACGGCTGGTCTGGAACGCGCGCGACGGGCTGCAGGGCGCAGCCACCGTCCTAGGATGGGCGGTGTCGACGCTGCGCGGTAGGCCGCCGGGTGCCGATGCCGTGCTGTCGAGGAGTCGTGATGAGCTCCCACGAACACCAGCTCGATCCCACCTTCTACCGCAGTCCGGGCGAGGCGATCGCCGCCCCCTCGGAACGCCTGGCCTATGTCGTCGCGTACGACCGCGACGCCGCCGTATCCGACGCGCTCACCGTTGTGGACACCGATCCGGACTCGCCGGACTTCGGCCGGGTGGTCGGCTGGTCCGATCTGCCGACGTTCGGCGACGAGCTGCACCACTTCGGGTGGAACGCGTGCAGCAGCGCCTTCGCGCACGCCGGGCACCGCACCAGCGGGCTGCGCCGGCGCTACCTGCTGCTGCCCGGGCTGCGGTCGTCGAACATCCACGTCTTCGACACCCACCCCGACCCCCGGCGGCCCCGGCTGTCGCGCACCGTGACCGCCGCCGAGCTCGCCGCGGCGGCGGGCTACTCCCGGCCGCACACGCTGCACTGCGGACCGGACGGGATCTACCTGTCCTGCCTCGGCGCCGCGAACGGCGGCGACGGCCCCGGCGGGATCGCGGTGCTCGACCACGACACGTTTGACGTGGTCCGTGCCTGGGAGACCGACCGCGGACCACAGCACCTGGCCTACGACGCGTGGTGGCACCTCAACCAGAACACCCTCATCACCAGCGAGTGGGGCACGCCCGCGATGATCGAGAACGGCCTCGACCCCGAGCTGCTGCTGGCCAACCGGTACGGCCACGCCCTGCACTTCTGGGACCTGGCCGAGGGCCGCCACGTGCAGCGCGTCGACCTCGGCGCGCAGCACCAGATGGTGCTGGAGCTGCGCCCCTCGCATGACCCCGGCGCCACCTGGGGGTTCGTGGGCGTGGTCGTCAGCACCGAGGACCTGTCGGCGTCGGTGTGGCGGTGGCACCGGGAGGACGGCAACTGGCAGGCGGAGAAAGTGATCACCATCCCGGCCGAACCGGCACCCGCGGAGCAGCTGCCACCCGCGCTGCAGCCCTTCGGCGCCGTGCCGCCGCTGGTCACCGACATCAATCTCGCCGTCGACGACCGGTTCCTGTACGTGTCGTGCTGGGGGACGGGCGAGCTGAAGCAGTACGACGTCGGCGATCCAGCGCGGCCGCGCGAGGTCGGCTCGGTGCGGCTGGGCGGCATCACCGGGCGCGTGGCGCACCCGTCCGAACCGGCCGAGCCGCTGTCCGGCGGGCCGCAGATGGTGGAGGTCAGCCGCGACGGCCGCCGCGTGTACGCGACCAACTCGCTGTACGGCGCCTGGGACGACCAGTTCTACCCGGACGGTGTCGGCGGGTGGATGGCGAAGTTCGACACCGATCCGGACGCCGGTGGCGGCCTGGTGGTCGACGAGCGCTTCTTTCCCCACGGCGAGGACTTCCGGGGACTGCGCGTGCACCAGGTGCGCCTGGAGGGCGGCGACGCCTCGTCGGACTCCTACTGCTTCCCCTGACTCCCGGGTCAGCGCGCGGTGAAGTTGAGGTCACGCGGACGCAATGCCACCGTCGCAGCCGTGCCGGAGGCCCCGGGCGGCGACCCGGCGGCCCGTGGCGTGTCAGCCACCGACCCTCTGTCCATTGCGGACTTCTGGTGTTGGTGCCGGGCTTGGTGGGCGACCGCATCGGCTGGTCCGCCACGGTTCGCCCGGCGGGGCGCTGCGGAGAGCGGTCCGGTGGTGGGGCCGGTCGAGCCTCGCCGGCGCATCATTCGGCATCTGGGCATTCCGACACCTCACGAGCACGGGTGGCCGCGCGGTGTTGATCACCATCGCATTGACAAGTGGCTCGGTTGGTTACAGAATGTGCGGTCGCCGGGTTTGACCGACACGATGCGCCACCCATGGCGCGGCCGTCGGCCGAGAGGCGCTGCAACGGACCTCGGGTCCGCCACGCTCGGTCGGCGGTAGGACGACCAAAGGGCGCCTCCCACGGGAGGTGTTCTCCATGTCCGGCTCCAGATCAACAGACCGGGGCGACGCTTCCCGATCGGTGCCCGCCTGACTGCGCGGCTGGCACCGGACCAGGTGGGACTCCGCGGGCGCCGCGTTCCCCGGCTGAAGCCCCCTTCCGCCGCGACGGCATCCCGGGTTCCGCCTCGGACATCCAGTCGAGATGACAACACGGGGATTTCGAGGAAGGAAGTTGTGAGCGTGCAGGTGCAGAGGGTGAATGGTGTGGAGTTTGCTGTTCGGGATTTGTCGTTGGCGGAGGCGGGGCGGCATCAGATTCGGTTGGCTGAGCATGAGATGCCGGGTTTGATGGCGACGCGTAGGGAGTATGCGGGGTCGCAGCCGTTGCGGGGGGCGCGGATTGCGGGTTCGTT
>NZ_BMMT01000005.1 GCF_014646075.1 Saccharopolyspora thermophila | reverse complement strand
AACCATCATCAAACAACTCTATCGCCGCCGCACGCTGCTCCGCGGTCAACGAACTACGCCCAGCCAAACCACCGCTCCCCGATGATCGGAACTGAATTCCACAGTCCAACCACCGGGGACCAGTTCAGTTCATCGCGAGCCCGTCCTCCTCATGCGATCCCCATGGAAATCAGGTCTCTCATTTCCCATTGCGGAAGACGTCGCCGTGGTGGGGGTGGTGAGGGGCGGTCAGTGCTTGATGGCTCCGGCGAGGCTGAAGGCCCCGCCCAGGGTTCGGGTTACCAGCAGGTACAGCAGGACCACCGGGGCCGTGTAGACGATCGAGTATGCCGCCAGCTGGCCGTAGGCGATCAGGCCGCCCTGGCCGAAGAACGTGAACACACCCACCGAGGCCGGTTGCTTCGCCGGGTCCAGCAGCAGCACGAACGGCACGAAGAAGTTCCCCCACGCCGTGATGAACGTGAAGATCGCCACCACGCTCATCCCCGGCAGGATCAGCGGCAGCACGATCGAGCGCAGCGCCTGCATCGCCGAGGCGCCGTCCACCCACGCCGCCTCCTCCAGGCTGATCGGCACGCCGTCCATGAAGTTCTTGGTCATCCAGATCGCGATCGGCAGCGACGTGGCGGCCAGGAACAGGGTGGTGCCAAACATCGAGTCGATCAGCCGCAGCTGCACGAACATGCTGTACACCGGCACCATCACGGCCGTCATCGGCAGGCCGGAGGCGAACAGCACCACGTACCGAAACGGCCGCCGGAAGCGCAGCTGGTAGCGGGACAGCGGATACGCGCACAGCACCGCCGCCACCACCGAGATCAGCGCCGCACCGCCGCACATCACCAAACCGTTCCACAGTGGACGACCGCTGAGCTCCCAGCTGAGCACTGCACCGAAGTTGTCCAGGGTGACTGCGCTCGGCAGCTGCGCGGCCAGCGGTGCGTCCCCGTCGAACGACGCCGTGACCAGCCACAGCAGCGGGGCCAGGAACGCCAGCGCGATCACCGCCAGCACCAGGTGCACCACCACGGACACCGTGTGCCGCCGCGCAACCGTCACCGCAGCCATTCAGACTCCGCCCTCCCGGCTGTCGGGATCTCCCAGGCTTCTGGCGTACACCACCGCGAACAGACCGCCGATCACCAACAGCACCAGCGAGATCGTCGCGCCGTAGCCGATCTCGTCCAGTTCGAATGCCTGGTCGTACATCAGCAGCGGCAACGTCTGCGTCGCCGCGTTCGGACCGCCCGCGGTCAGCACGTAGATCAGGGTGAACACCCCGATCGTCTGCAACGTGATCAGCATCAGGTTCGTCAGCACCGAGCGGCGGATGACCGGCAGCGTGACGTGCCAGAACCGGCGCAGCGCCCCGGCACCGTCCACTTCGGCCGCCTCCACCAGGTCGGTCGGCACCTCCGACAGCGCCGCCTGGTACACCAGCATCGAGAACGCGGTGCCGCGCCAGACGTTGCCCAGCACCACGGCGACCATCGGCGCGCTGTACAGCCAGTCCTGTGGCTGCATCCCCAGGCTGGCGAGCAGGTTGTTCAGCGTGCCCTCGGCGTTGAGGAACGCGTAGATGGCGAAGGCCGCGACCAGCTCGGGCAGCACCCACGCCGACACCACCACGGTGCCGACCGCGGTGCGCACCCACCGCCTGCGGTGCTGCGTCAGCACCGCGATCAGCATGCCCAGCAGGTTCTGCCCGAGCACCGCGGAGCCGACCGTGAACACCACGGTCAGCCACGCCGAATGCCACAGCGCCGGATCGGTGAACAACCGCCGGTAGTTTTCCAGCCCGACGAACTCCGGGTCGGTGGCCGCGGCCCCGGACAGCGCCGCGTTGGTGAACGAGACGTAGATGCTCCACAGGATCGGCCCCGCCACGAACAACCCGAGCAACAGCAGCGCCGGCGCCATCGGCACCAGCCACTGCCTTACCCCCGCGGCCATCAACCGGCCCGCGTGTTGGCGGGCTGCACGATGCGCGAAACCTGCTGCGCCCACGTCTCGGCCACCTCGCCCGGCGGGCGACCGGCCACCACCTCCAGCACCGCCTTCTGGATCTCCTCGGACACCTTCGGGTACTCCGGCAGCGCGGGCCGGTAGTGCGTGTTGGCCAGCAGCCCGATCCAGAACGGGTTGAGCGGGTTCGCCTCGATCACCCGCGGATCCGCGGCGGCGTCCGCGCGGGCGGGCAGGTTGCCGCTGGCCGCGGCGTACTCCACCACGTTGTCCTTGGCCATCGCCTGCGTGATGAACTCGAACGCGTCGTCCTTCTTGTGGCTCGACGAGCTGATCGCCAGCGTCCAGCCGCCGGAGAGCGTGACGGTGCCCGGTGCCTGGCCGTGCTGGGTGGGCATCGGGGTCGCCGCCATGGTGCGGGCCCAGTCCTGCCAGCCTGCGTTGATCCAGTTGCCGGAGGCGAAGCTGCCGTCCAGCCGGATGCCCACCCTGCCCTCGCGGGTCAGGTCGTCGCGCAGCTTCTTGTCGTACTGGGCGTCGGCGATCTGCGCCTTGCTCTGCGTCAGCCCCTCCGCCAGGAGCGTGGACAGGAAACCCATGGCGTCGGCGAAACCGCGGCTCGGCGCGATCCACTTCTTCTGTTGCTCGTCGTAGAGGGTGCCGGTTTCGGTGCCGTACAGCAGCATCTCGACGGTCTGCATGCTCACCGACTCGCCCTCGGCCTTGCCCAGCGGCAGGTCCATCGCGATGACGTCCGGGCGCCGCTGCCTGATCTGGCGGGCCGCGGCGAGAATGTCGTCCCAGGTGCGGGGTTTCCACTCGGTCGGCAGTCCCACCTCGGCGAACAGCTGGCGGTTGTACCAGAGCCCCCGGGTGTCGGTGTCCAGCGGGACGCCGTAGATGCGGCCGTTCTGCGCCCGGCCCGCCTGCTTGGTGGTGTCGATGTACTGGTCCCACCCCGGCCACTGGGCCAGCCGCTCGTCGAGCGGTTCCAGGTAGCCGGCCTCGACGTCGGAGTTGATGGTGAAGCTGTCCTCGTAGAGCACGTCCGGCGCGGTCGACGGGGACCGCATCCGCAGCTGCAGCTTCGACAGGTACTCGCTCTCCGGCGCGACGACCGGGTCGAGCTTGACGGTCTTGCCGGGATGGGCCTGCTCGTACTGCTGTTTCACGCGCTGCATCCACTGCTCGACCTGCAGCGTGTTGCCGTACCGGTGATAGGCGACGGTGATCGTGTTCGGGTCGTCGGCCGTGCCGCCGCCGCACGCGGCGAGCGGGAACCCGAGCATCGCGGCGATGAGCACGACCATGGCTCTGCAACGGCGCATCGCGGTCCTCCCACCAGCAGTGGTTGCGCCCGCCCTGAGATGCGGATCACACTTTGGGCACGTTAATTCCATTCATTGGAACAAGTCAATGATCTTTGCCGGTCGTCCCAGTGAGGAGCGCCCATGGCCAAAGCGTCCTGGCAGGGCACGAACCTGCCCCGGGTGGGCGGATTCAACCGCGCCGTCGTGCTCGACGCGATCCGCCAACGCGGTGAAGTGAGCAGGGTCGAGCTCGCCCAGCGCACCGGCCTGACCCCGCAGACGATGTCGAACATCGTGCGCGCACTCATCGCGGACGGCCTGGTCACCGAGAACGGGCACGCGCCGTCCACCGGAGGCAAGCGGCGCGTGCTGCTGAAGGTGGTGCCGGACGCCTACACCTCGGTCGGCCTGCACCTCGACCCGGAGCAGATCACCGGAGTCCTGCTGGACCTCGCCGGCGGTGTACGGCTGCGCAGCCGGCGGCGCGTACCCACCGGCGCCGCACCGTCCGCCGTCGCCACCGCGCTGACCCGCACCTTCCAGCAGCTGGTGCGCCGGTCCGGTGTCGACAGCGAACGCGTGCTCGGCGTCGGCCTCGCCGTGCCCGGCCCGCTGGACGCCGAGCACCGGCAGGTGCTCGCACCGCCCAACCTGGCGGGCTGGTCGGCGGTGCCCCTGGCCGACATCGTGGCGGAGCGGGCCGGGCTGCCGGTGGTGATGGACAACGACGCGACCGCGGCGGCGATCGGGGAGCGCTGGGCCGGGTGCGCCGAACGCGCCGGGTCGTTCGTCTACGTGTACCTGGGTTCCGGGGTGGGGATCGGCGTGGTGCTCAACGACCAGGTGCACCGCGGTGTCAGCAACAACGCCGGGGAGATCGGGCACGTGCACAGCGGCGGTTCGCGGCGGTGCCACTGCGGGCGGCGGGGATGCCTGGAGGCGTACTGCTCGATGCGGGCCATCGTCGCCGACTGGCAGGCGGCGGGCGGGAAACCGGAGGGCGACTCGGTCGCCGCGGCCTACGAGCGGATGTGCCGTCGCGCGGCGGGCGGCGATGCCGCGGCGGTGAAAGTGCTGCGGCAGGCGGCAACGCGGCTGGGTCAGGTGTTGGCGTCGGTGGTGAGTGTGCTGGACGTCGATCGCGTGGTGCTCGGCGGCCCGGCGCTGCGCCACGTCGCGGAACTGGTGCGGTCCCGGGTGGCGAAGGTGGTGGCGGCGCAGGTGTGGGCACCGCAGGTGCGTCCGGTGCAGGTGCAGACGGCGCTGATCGGCGAGGACGCCGGTGCGGTCGGAGCGGCGTCCCTGGTGCTGGACCACGCCTACTCGCCCCGCCTCGCCACCCTCCTCGGCTCCTGAGCGGTGGCGGGCGCCTGCGCCACCGGATCGCCGGTCAGCTGTGCCAGATCGGACGCGGTTTCCGCCACCGCCGCGCCGAAGGCGCGCATGCCGCGGGCGTTGGGGTGCAGCGGGGCCGCCATCGAGGTCGGGATGAGGCCCTCGTAGTACTTGTCCCGCGGCGCCGCGCAGATGTCGTGGCCCACGCTCACCGGGCCGAGGTCCACGAACCGCGCGCCGTGCGCCGCCGCCCGCTCACCGAGCATCGCGCTCAGTTTGTCCACACTGGACTGAATGTAGTCCGCGTCGCGCGGCCACACCGGTTCCTTCGGGTAGCAGCCGCCCGGCCGCAGGTAGGTGCCATAGCCGACGACCACGACGCGCGCGTGGGGCGCCCGGCGCCGGATCTCCACCAGCACCTGGTCGAACCGTGGCGCGAGCGCGGCGATCCGCTCCGCCAGCACGTCCCGGCCGCCCGCGGTGAACTCGTCCGCGCAGGAGCTCCCGGCCGGTTCCGGCAGCAGGTTCAGGCAGGACACCGCCGCCTGCACCAGCTCCACGTCGTTGCCGCCGATGGTGAGCGTCACCAGGTCGGTGCGTTCGGACAGCGCCGCGTACTGCGGCGGCAGGATGCCGTGCTGCCGCCCGGCCAGATCGTCGATCTTCGCGCCCGAGCAGGACACGTCGGTCAGCTCGGCGCCCAGCAGCTGCGCGGCCACCCGCGGGTAGTTCACGTTCGAGCGGAAGCACAGCAGGTTCGGGTCGGGGCCGGGGATGAGCGGCCCGGCCGCCGCGGAGTCCCCCATCGCGACGTAGGCGACACCGTCGTCCGCGTGCGCGCTCGGGGCGAGCGCGGCGGTGGCGGCGAGGGCTAGACCGAGGTTGGCCAGACGGCCGAGACGTGCGACCACGCGAACCTCCTGCGAGAAGCTGGCACCGGCCACGTTGATCTAGCACGCGGCGCGCCCCGCGACACGGAGAATCGCCTGGTGTCAGCCGCACAACGCACCGATCGGGCATGCGCGGGCCGGCGGAGCCGCGAGTCCGAGGGCAGGAACTCAGAGCTCGCGGCGCAGGGCTCTGGTGATACCGGCGGCCACCGTCGTGGCCAGGATCCAGCCCGCCGCGATGAGGATGACCGTGATCCACTGGGAACTGCCGTGCGCCTGCCACATCACGTCGTGGCCGAGGTTGATGATCGGCACCAGCTGGTCCACCGTGTACAGGAAGGGGTTCCACACCGGGTGGTCCTCCTCGTTGATCGGGACCAGCGGGTGGAAGCTGAACCACGTGGTACCCGCCGCGGTCAGCAGCACCAGCCAGATCATCGCGCGCAGCGGCCGGAACCCGTAGCTCACCGTGATCAGCTGCAGCATGCTCCACAACCGCACCGGCAACCGGAACGCCGGGCGGGTGGCCGCGGCGATCGCCTGGTAGCGGCGCCGCTGCTTCTCGATGAGCACCGTGACCGCGTGCTCCTCGTTGCCGTTGCCGCGGAAGACGCGGGCCAGCTGGTCGTACGGCCCCGGCTGGTAGCGACCGCCGGAGTTGGCGCGCAGCCAGCCCAGCCGCTCCACCACGCTGGCCCGGTCGGTGGGCTCGATCGGCTCGCTGAAGTTGTCGTAGGCGAAGTCCTCGACGTCCACCCCGCCGGAGGCCGCCCACAGCTCGGAGTTGTCCGCGAGCAGTTCGCACTGCGCCTGCCGCAGCCGGATGCGGCCCTGCGGCGGCACCGCCGGGACCAGCGTGAGCTCCTGGGTGACCAGGCCGAAGGCGTTGATGGCGTTGCGGCTGCTGCCGTCGCCGAGGCGGGCGCCCCAGAAGTTGGTCTGCCGGCCGATCTCGGCGCGCCGCAGCTGCACCTCGCCCTCGGCGATGAACGGGCGGCTGCCCGCCGCGCACACCAGGTCCCGCGCGATGTGCGCGGCGCGCAGGTCCAGCGAGGACTTGTAGGCCATCCGGTGCCGGTGCCAGGCGGGTTTGGTCAGGTGCGCCGCGCGCAGGTCGACGTTCGCGCCGACCCGGGCGCCCTGCAGCTGCAGCGTCCCGATGATGTCGCTGTCCCGGCAGTCCAGGTTGCTGCCGACGATGATGCGGCTGGCCTGCACCGCGTCGGTACGCGGCCCCACCACCTTGGCCTTGTTGAGCTGGAAGCTGCCGTGGATGTGCACGTCGATCATCCGAAGCTGGCCGCGCAGCTCGACCTTCGACGCCTCCAGGTTGCCGTGGATCTGCGCGCCGTCGATGTGCAGTGCGCGCAGCGGCTGCTCCACCGACGCCTTCGCCGAGCGCGACCAGCTGAGGTCGATGTGCGCTTCGGACATCCGCAGGTCGCCGCCGATCTGCACGCTGACCATGCGGATCGTGCCGCCGCTGCGGAACCCCTGGTCGAGCTGCACGTCACCGCTGATCTCGCCGCGGTCGGCGACCAGCGTGCTGGTCGGGTCGTCGTACTTCGACTCGCCGCGACGCGGCGGGACGACCCCCGGTTCCAGCACCGCGTCCCGCAGCCGCACGTCGCCGGCGATGTGCGCGCTGGGCAGAAACAGCAGCCCGGCCACCGTGAACGGCCGCTGGGACTGCGGCTCGGTCTCGCAACGGAGGCTGCCGCCGAGCTGGATTCCGTTGGCGTTCAACGCATACCGGCCGCGGTTGCGCAGCGCACCGCCGGAGAAGTTCAGGTTGCCGCCGACCTTCGCTCCTGGGATGCGGATCTCGCCGGAGACCTGGATGCGCAGCCCGAGCAGGGCACCCGACACCGACAACCGGTCGCCGTAGATGGCGCGCTTGCCGGGGTTGCGCAGCTCGCTGTCGTTGAGCAGCAGCGAGCCGCCGAGCTGCGCGTCGGCGAGGTCGACGACGCCGCCGATGCTCGTGCAGTTGCGCAGCACGGTGTCGTTGGCGGTGTTGAGGTTGCGGGCGTTGATGCCCGGGAAGCGGCAGTGCCACAGCACCAGTCCGGCGACGGTGACCTGCCGGAGGTCGGGGGCGTTCTCGAAGCGGCAGCGGACGAACTCCAGCAGATACGGCAGATCCGCGGCGCGCAGGTCCAGCTGCCCGGTGATGACCGCGTTCTCGATGGTGATCACCGGCTGCTGCCCAACCCCACTGCGCCGGGAGAACGGGCGCCAGCCGGGTTCCTCCAGCGACTCGACGAGCCGCCGGCTGAGGTATTCGCCGCGGATCGCCTGGTCCGGGCTGTAGCGCTCGGCGTGCACGTCGAGCGGCGGACCGGGGTCCTGCACGGCGCGTTCTGCCCTGCTCAGCCGAAGCTGCTCCTCGAAGCGCTGCTCGGCCGCGGTCAGCGGACCGCTGCTGTCCCACGGTTTGATGACCGGCACCCCAGCCCCCGAACTGTCACGCACTGATCCACACGAAAGGTAGCCGATCAACTACCTCTGATACTCAGACGTGTGATCTTTACGCGAAGTTGCGGAACGCTGTGCAGTGCACCGGGATGGACCGCACCCGATCGGATTAGCTGTTCCACGTGAAACACCGCGGCGGGACCCCCGAGCAGGGACGCCTTCTCGCGAGGACGGCGCCGGCGGATGCGTGATGCCGGCGATCCCGCGCGAGAAGGCGTCCGAGCGACCCGAGCAGTCCTCGTCGGTCAGTCCGCGACGTGGGTGTGGGTGGGGTCGAGAACCCTTGCCAGGAACGTGCGGGTGCGCTCCTGCTTCGGGTTGCCGATGACCTCCGACGGCGGGCCCTGCTCGACAATGCCGCCGCCGTCCATGAACAGCACCCGGTCGGCGACCTCGCGGGCGAACTGCATCTCGTGGGTCACCACGAGCATCGTCATGCCCTCGTCGGCGAGCTGCCGCATCACGCCGAGCACGTCGCCGACCAGCTCCGGGTCCAGCGCCGACGTCGGCTCGTCGAACAGCATCACCCTCGGGTTCATCGACAGCGCCCGCGCGATCGCCACCCGCTGCTGCTGGCCGCCGGAGAGCTGCGCGGGCATCGCGTTCGCCTTCTCCGCCAGCCCGACCCGCTCCAGGTTGTGCCGGGCGACCCGCTCGGCCTCGGCCTTGTCCCGGTTCAGCACCTTGCGCTGCGCGATCGTCAGGTTGTCCAGCACGTGCAGGTGCGTGAACAGGTTGAACTGCTGGAACACCATGCCGATGTGCCGGCGGGCCGCGTCCAGGTCGGTCTCCGGGTCGGTGAGCTCGACGCCGTCCACCACGACCTTGCCCGCGCTCGGTTCCTCCAGCAGGTTCACGCAGCGCAGCAGTGTGGACTTGCCGGAACCGGACGGGCCGATGATGCACACGACCTCGCCGCGCTCGACCTCCAGGTCGATGTCGCGCAGCACCTCCAGTGGGCCGAAGGACTTGCTCAGCCCGGAGATCTGGATCATCGCCTCGCTCATGCGCCCGCACCTCCGGCCTTGGTCCGCACCCCGCCGTACCTGCGCTCCAGCAGGTCCGACACCCGGGAGAGCGGGATCGTGATGATCAGGTAGCACAGCCCGGCCACCAGCAGCGGCGTCAGCGACGCGTACTCGTTGAGCGCCGCCCGGCCGAACTTGGCCAGCTCGTACTGGTTGCCCGCCAGACCGAGCAGGTAGATCAGCGAGGAGTCCTTGGTGAGCAGGATCAGCTCGTTGGTCAGCGGCGGCAGGATGATCCGGAATGCCTGCGGCATCACCACGGTGATCATGGTGCGGGTCGTCGACATGCCCAGCGAACGCGCGGCCTCGACCTGCCCGCGCGGCACCGCCTGCACCCCGGCGCGGATCGTCTCGGCCATGTAGGCCGCGCCGACCAGGCCCAGCGCCAGCATCGCCGTCGAGTAGATGTCGAACCGCAGCTGGAAGGCGATCGGCACGCCGAAGCCCAGCGCGATGAACACCAGCAGCGCGGGCAACCCGCGGAACAGTTCGATGTAGGCGGTCGCGATCCACCGGTACGGCCCCACCGGCGACATCTTCATCAGCGCCAGCAGGATGCCCAGCCCCAGGCCGAAGCCGAAGCCCAGCGCGGTGTAGATGATGGTGTTCACCAGGGCGGTGGTGATCACCTCGGGGAACTGCGCGACCGCGACGTCGACGTTGAAGAACGCGCGCGCGATGGAATTCCAGTCGGCGACCACGGCGGCGACGAGGGCGACCACGATCAGCACGGCGTACTGGATGCCGCGGTTGAGCCGCGCCCGCTGTCGGCGGCCCATCCTTGCCCTGGGCCGCTCGGTGTCGGTTGTCATGAAGTCTCCCGATCAGTGTTCGGGGCCGACGGTTGGAGCACCCGCCGGCCCCGCGTTGGCGGCTTGAGCCCGGATCACTGCGGCTTCTTGCCGAACCACTTCTCGTAGATGCGGTCGTACTCGCCGGTGTCCTTCAGCTTCTTCAGGGCCGCGTTGATCCGGTCCTTCAGCGCCGTGTTGCCGGTGGCCACGCCGATGCCGTACTGGTCGCCGGTGGTGAACTCGGTGGTGATCTCCACCTCCGGGTTGTTCTTGACGAAGTCGGCGAGCACGCTGTTGTCGTTGATCGCCGCGTCGACCTGCCCGGTCTGCACCGCGGTCACCGACAGCGGCAGGTCCTCGAACTGCACGACCTCGTAGCCGTTGGCCGCCTTGTTGTCGTTGGCGTACTGCTCACCGGTGGTGGACAGCTGCACGCCGAGCTTCTTGCCCCGCAGGTCGGCGAGGCTGCGGATGTTCGACCCCTTCTTCGTCAGCAGCGCCTGGGTGGCCTCGAAGTACGGGTCGGAGAAGTCGAAGTTCTCCTCGCGGGTGGGGGTGATGCTCATGGCCGCGGCCGCGACGTCGCAACGCCGCGTGTTGAGGTCCTCACCCGACTGGATGCCCTCGAAGGGGGTGTCGACGATCTTCTGCCGCAGGCCCATGTCCGCGGCGATCGCGTCGACCAGATCGACGTCGAAGCCGACGATCCTGCCCTGGTCGTGGAACTGGAAGGGCTTGTAGTCCATGTGCGTACAGGTGGTGAGGTATCCGGCCTCGATCACCTGCACGCCGCCGTCGGCAGAGCCGCCACCGCCGGTGGTGGACTCGGCACACCCCGCGCCCACGGCGGTAGCCAGGGCGAGGGCGGGCAGCAGAGCCATCGCTCGTTGTGTTCTGCGACGCGCCACGATGTCACTCCTAGTAGGTGAGAACGCGAGTGCTCGAATGGTGCCACTCGTTCGGGCGTAATCCCAATGCCGCCGGTTGCGAACCCATCAAGTTTTGGCGACGCGGGCGCTCGGCGATCGGCCGTCGAGCGGCAAAACCCTCCTGGGAAGCACCGGGAACGCAAAAGAATTTCGCCGCACCTCCCCTGTTCGTGCGGGTTGTTGCCCGCTGCGGTCGAGTGGCACTCAGTCTCATGTGGCACGCGCCACTGGTCAACAGGGATCTACCGGGACAGCTCCGGGCCCGGCGCCCACGGAACCGGGTGATCACGCTCGGTGCACGGATGATCTCCAACCGGGGGGTCGCTGTCGAGAAGTGGCCACTACGCCATCCGGCGGTCGAAGCGGGTAACCCCTGTTCAGGAGACTTCCAGCGGATGGCCGGTGCCCCGTCGCGGACCGGCGTCGCAGGTGCTCCGCTCCTCGCCTTCCGGGAGGTCCACGATGATGCGTCGTTCGGCCGCGCTGTGGGTGGTGGCGGCCCTCGCCGCGGTCGCCACCGTCGCACTGCCCGCCGCACACGCTCAGGCCCCGGCCGCCCGGTCGTTCGACGTGCTGCAGCTGAACCTGTGCCACTCCGGGTCCGCGGACTGCTCCTCCGACGGCCGGGCGGTCGACTCGGCAATCGCCCTCATCCAGCAGCGGCGACCGGACGTGGTCACGCTGAACGAGGTCTGCGCCTCCGACATCACCCGCATGACCAGCGAGACCGGCTACCTGTGGGAGTTCACCCCGGCCGGCGACGAGTCGACCGGCGGCCCCCGCGCCTGCCGGGACGGCCGCGGCGACTACGGCATCGCCGTCCTGGCGCACCCCGACCTCGGGGCGGGCGGCGCGCCGATCGAGAGGCAGTACGCCGCCCAGGACGCCACCACCGAACAGCGGGTGCTGCTGTGCGTGCCGTTCTCGACGGTCGCCGCGTGCACCACGCACCTGTCGGCCACCGACGCCCGGGTGGCGGCCGAGCAGTGCCGGGAGCTGTCCGGCGTGGCCACCGCGCTGAACGCCGAGACCGTCGTCGCCGGCGACTTCAACCTGGTCTCCGGCGGTTCCCCCGACGTGCAGGAATGCGTGCCGAACGGCTGGTACCGCAAGGACGACGGCAGCGTGCAGCACGTACTCGCGATGGACGTCTTCCACTTCCGGCGCGCCGAGACGCTGCCCGTCGACGGCAGTGACCACCCCGGGCTGCTCGTCGAGACCGACCGCTGACGCGCGTGTGGGCCGGGCTCGGTGAGCCCGGCCGGTCCGCTGTCGACCTACTCCACCAACTTGGCGAAGACGACGACGTTGTCGGTGTAGCTGTGCGCCTGGGGGTCGAACGACCCGCCGCAGGTGATCACCCGCAGTTGCGCGTCCGGCGTCGCGCCGTACACCTGCTGGCCGGGGAAGCCCTTTTTCGGCACCTGCGCGACCCGCTGGACCGCGAACCGGGCGGTGCTGCCGTCCTCCCGCTGCACGTCCACGGCGTCCCCCGGCTGCAGCTCGTGCAGCCGGTGGAAGACACCCTTCTGACCGCGCCCGTCGACGTGCCCGGCGATCACGGCCGGGCCCGGCTCACCCGGGGTCGGTCCCTTCGCGTACCACCCGGCCTGCATCGGCTGCGACACCGGCGGCACCTGCAGCGTGCGGTCCGGGTTGAGCCCGAGCTCCACCAGCGAAGACCGGGCACCGATCGACGGGATGTCGACGGCCACCGGCTTCGATTCCGGCTTCGCCGAGGCCGCCGGGGCGTCCACCCGCACCTGGTCGTACCTGGGCGCCGTGCCGGTCGCCGACCAACCGACGACCAGGGCAGCCAGCGTGACGAGCGCGGCGACCACGACGGCCACCAGGCGGCCGCGGCGCGGAGCGGTCTGCTCGGTCATCGGCCCACCGCCTGCTGGCGACGGTGCACCACGACCACGCCGAGGGTCGTCCCGGCCACCAGCGCGGAGCCCGCGCCGAGCAGCACCAGGTCGAGGTCGGAACCCGCGTCACCGCCACCGGTGGCGACACCGCCCAGGGGCACCTCGGTCACCTGGTCGGACGACACGGCCACCGAGCTGCTGTCGCTCACCGCGAGGCTGCCCGAGCTGCCGTAGCCGGACGAGCCGCCGGAGCCCGACGAGCCGCCAGGCGGGTAGCCCGTCGACCCGCCGGAGCCTCCCCCGCCGCCCGGCGGAGGCGTCGGCGGCGGTGGCGGCGTCGGGCAGTCCTTTGGGTACTTCTTGTCGCACGCTGGCGGCGGTGGCGGTGGCGGCGGGGATGGACACTTGATGTCCTGGTCCTTGCCCGGGTACACATCGCACGGCGACGGCGGTGGCTTCGGTGGCGGCGGGGGCGTCGGGCACTTCCCGGGGTAGCTGTCGCACGGTGTCGGCCGTGGTGTCCCGGTGCCGCCCTCGGGGCTCGTCGTCCCGGAACCGGTGCCGCCCTTCGGACCCGTCGTGCCCGAACCAGAATCACCCTTCGGGCCCGACGGGCTCGTCGAACCAGAGTCGGAATCCGTGCCACCCGAGCCGCTGGACGACCCGGTGCTGTCCGAACCCGTTGCGCTCGCGGTGGCACCGGTGGCCGTGCCCGAATCCTGCCCGGGCTGGGGCGCGGTGTCGGCGAACGCCGCGGTGGAACCGAACGTCCCGAACGCGGCGAGCGCCGCGGACACGCCGAGCGCTCTCATCGTCATGTTCATCGCTGTGTTTCCTTCGGCCGCTGGCGGCACTCGTGGTTGTCGTCCGAAGGCCCTGCTGCCTTCGACAACCAGAGTGCGACCCGGAGACCTGCGGAAACGATGGCGCAAGCCCCCGTTTCACCGGAGGCTGTCCCGCTGTTCGCGACGGGGGAAGGCCCCACCGCGGCCCCGCCGAAGGGGCCGGTGTCAGCGCGGTGGCGGTCCGGCCGCCGGTCCGGGGCCGGGCGGGGCGCCGCAGTGGATGATCGGCTGCGGGTCGTACACCGTGCGCTGGGTCTCGGTGCGCACCCGGCCGGTGGACAGGTCGCGGATGGTGCGGGTGTCGGTCACCGTGAAGCCCGGGGCGCCCTTGCTCGGGCTGCACGGCTCACCCGGCGGCACGACCTTCTCCTGCGGCTGCGTGGGGTTGGTGTGCGGCCCGGTCTGCGAGGTCACCTCGAACTGCTTGGTGCCCCACAGCGTGACGGTGATCGACGACGGTGTCCACCGGGTCGTGATCATGATGCCGCTCTTGGAGACGTTTTTGAACTTGACGTCGATGACGCTGCTGCCGTCCGGGTTCTGGAACACCGTGGCCTCGCGGCCCGCCGGGTACCGGCTGATGTAGTAGCTGTGCGCCCGGTGCTCGACGTCCTGCATGCCCGCGAAGTACGCGGCGTTGTACAGGGTGGTGGCGAACTGCGAGATACCGCCGCCGACGGCCCGCCCCGGGCGGCCGTCCTTGATGATGCCGGACTCGACGTAGCCCTGTGCGGTGCCGCGGGGCCCGGTGTAGCCGTTGAGGCTGAACGTCTCGCCCGGCTTGACGATCGCGCCGTTGACCTCCTCGGCGACCCGGCGGATGTTCACCCCGGACGCCGGTTCGAAGCCGCCGGTGGTGAACTCGCCGACCACCTCGCGGATACCGAGCTGGTTGGCCTGCTCGGTGGTGAACTTGGCCGGCTGTTGCACGTAGACGGCCTGCACGGTGCGATCCTGCGGCGTGCGGAGCACGTCGACGATGTGCTCGAAGCTCTTGTTCCAGTCGATGCCGCGGCCGTCGGTGGACGGGCGGACGACCGGCGTCGTGCCCTCGAGGACGATCTCGGCGTCCTTGCCGGGCTTGATGGTGTCGGCGAGCTGCGGCTCGACGCCGGCGATCGCGGTCGGCATGTCCACGCCGGCCCTGAGCCCGCCGGCGCCGTCCGGTTCGAACCGCAGCGACGCGGCGATCGACTGCGGTGACCAGGTCGCGTCCTTGCCCTCGCCGCGCACGGTGACCGGTGCCGACACGGCGGGCTGCGCCACCTCGCGCAGCGCCTTCAGCACGCCTTCGCGGGTGGTGGTGACCGGCTGCTCGGTGAAGGGCACCTGCACCGGCTCGTCGTCGGCCCAGTGCACCAGGACCTCGTCGGCGGCGCGCTGCACGTCGATCGACTGGCCGGTGACCGGGTCGACGGCGACCGGCGTGGTGCCGTCGAAGCGGATGCTTCCCTCGGCCGGGGGGCGGTCCAGCTGCGGCCGGACCTGCTCCAACGCCTGCACCAGCTGGCCGCGGTCCCCACGGCTGACCGGGGCGACCTCGTAGGTGCTGAACAGCGAGGCGATCCGGGTGAACGGGTTCAGCGGTTGGCTGCCGATCTGGTCGATGGTCGCCGCCCAGTCCATCTCCAGCCCGGCCTGGTCGGGGTTGATCGTGGCGCTGCGGTCGCCGACACGGAGTTCGATGGGATCGTCGAGGCTCGGGCCGAGCTTCTCGCGGAGCTCGCGCTCGGCCGCCGCGGTCTCCATGCCGCCGATCTCCACCCCGGCGACCACGGTGCCGCGCGGCACGGTTCCGCTGCTGAACAGCAGGTCGCCGACGTAGAGCAGGGCGAGCGCGCCGACCACGGCACCCGCGGCGATCCCGGACCGGATCAGGCTGCGCCGCCGGCGGTCGGGCTGCGCGGCGGCGGTCCAGCCGCTGGGCTCCGCGGTGACCTGCGGGATCGCCTGGGTGGCGCCGATCGGGAAGTTGCTGAAGTCCGAGGGCAGCGCGACGAGCTGCTCGGTGCGCTCGACGTCGGACTCGGGCGCGGCGCGGTCCCCGGCCGACAGGTTCGGGCGGGTGCGTTCATCAGGTTCAGCGTTCACCGGAGGGATCCGGGTGGTCTGCTCGGCGCTGCTCTCCGGTTCGGCCGCCGGAGGCCGTTGCCCGGTGCGCAACCGCTCCGTCGGCTGGTCCGCACCGTCGTGGCGATCGTGGTTTTCCGGCACCGCTTCCCCTTCTCCTGTCGGTCCTGCGGTGGGGCGCGTGAGGAGGTTCGGTAGCCCGTCGGTCACCTTCGCACGTGCGCCGGTCGGGGCGCACCGCCGGCTACAAGTAAAGCCCAGTGCCCTGTTCGGTGCGCTCGCTGGCGACAGCGTGCAGGTCGCGTTCTCGCATCACCAGGTATGCCTGGCCCTGCACCTCGACCTCGAACTGGTCGTCGGGGTTGAACAGCACCCGGTCGCCGACCTTGACGGTCCGCACGTGGCTGCCGACGCCGAAGACCTCACCCCACAGGAGCCGCTTGGCCACCTGGGCGGTCGCGGGAATCACGATGCCGCCGCTGCTGCGGCGTTCCCCGGACTCCGGCGAGATGCGCACCATGACCCGGTCGTGCAGCATCTGGATTTCGAGCTTGGCATCGGTCACCCGAAAAGTCTACTTGCCGCCACCCGGTAATCGCCCGGGGGCGGTGTTGTATACGGCGGCTGGCGCGGATGCCCACCGGGGGTGCTCGGTCCCGCGCGGACCTGCCGAGCGCCGACGGGTGAGCGGGTCAGGCGTTCTCGTCGAGGCCGCCCAGCACCAGCGGCAGGCGGTTCGGGCCGCTGCGGGTGATCCGGATCGGCACCCCCCAGTCCTGCCTGGTCAGGCGGCATGCCGGGTGCTCGGTGGCGGGGTCGTCGTCGCAGCTGGCGGCCTGCGCCACCACGTGCAGCACGCCCTCGGTGACGCCCTCGGCCAGCACCAGCCGACGAGTCAGGTCGGTGCCCACCCCGGCGCCTTCGACGAGCAGGTGCTCCGGCGACGAACTCACCTCCAGCCGGGTCGACGGGCCGTAGCGGTCGTCCAGCTTCGTGCCTGGCGGCGGGGTGAACACGACCGCGAGCTGCACCTCTCCCGCGCCGATCTCCGTGGCGGGCCGTTTGACCTGCTGCGACGCGCCCTCGACGAGGCGGGTGGCCACACCAGGGGGCACCGGGCGCTCCAGCCGGTGCGCGGCGGAGGCGACCACGACCAGCTCGCCGTCCACCACGACCGCGCCGGACGGTTCGGCCACCTCGGTGGCCAGCGTCGACACCTCACCGGTGGCCGGGTCGTAGCGGCGGATGGCGCCGTTGTAGGTGTCGCAGACGGCGACCGAGCCGTCGGGCAGGACGGCGACGCCCAACGGGTGCTGGAACAGCGCCCGCTCGGCCGGGCCGTCGGCGTGCCCGAAGTCGAACAGCCCGGTGCCCACGGCGGTGCGGATGGCGAAGCCTCCGGCAACGGCCTCCACCCAGCGCAGCGCGGAGGTCTCGGCGTCGGCCAGCCAGAGCCGGTCGCCGCCGTCGGCGAGCCCGGACGGCTGAGCAAAGAACGCCTCGTCGGCGGCCCCGTCGCGCAGGCCCTCGACGGTGGTCCCGGCGAACCGTCGGACGTGCCCGGTGACCGGGTCGAACAGGCCGAGCGTGTGGTTGCCCGCCATCGCGACCACCACGCCCCCCGCCGGCTCCCACCAGGCGACGTCCCACGGGCTGGTCAGCGGGGTCTCCAGCGCGGGCCCGGAGTCGCTGCCGTCGCGCCACTGCTCGCCGGTCCCGGCCAGCGTGGTCACCCGGCCGTCGGCGAGCCGGACGCCGCGCAGCAGGTGGTTGACGGTGTCCGCGACGACCACGTCGTAGCCGACCTGCTCGGCGACGTGCGGCGGCAGCAGCGCGAGCCCGGCGGGCTCGGCGAACCCGGCGACGTCCGGAGCACCGTCGGCGCGGCCGCGCCGGCCCGTGCCGATGCGACGCACGACGGTTTCACCGTCGGCGGCGAACTCCACCAGCGAGTGGTTCGCCGAGTCCGACACCAGCAGGGTCCCGCCGGGCAGGGCGACGACCTTGCCCGGGAACCGCAGCGTGGTCTCCGGGGCCTCCGGCGGCACATACGGGCCGTCACCGCGGTGCAGCGTGCCCTTCGCCTCGTGCTCGGCGATCACCTCGCGGATCACGCTGCGCAGCGCCTCGACGTGCCCCTCACCAGCGGCGACGTGCACCACGTAGCCCTCGGGGTCCACCACGACCAGCGTCGGCCACGCCTTGACGGCGTAGCTCTGCCACGTGCTCAGCTCCGGGTCGTCGAGCACCGGGTGGTGCACGGCATACCGCTCGACGGCGGCCGCGAGCGCGGTGGGATCGGCCTCGTGCTCGAACTTCGGCGAGTGCACGCCGACGGTGACGACCTCGGCGGCGAACTCGGCCTCCAGCGGCCGCAGCTCGTCGAGCACGTGCAGGCAGTTGATGCAGCAGAAGGTCCAGAAGTCAAGGACCAAGCACTTGCCGCGGAAGTCTGAAAGCCGCAGGTCACGACCTCCCGTGTTCAGCCACGCGCGGCCGGTCAGCTCGGGTGCTCGGACTCGTGGGCGCTTCTGTGTCATGGGGTCGATGGAAGCACGAGGAACGGACGTGGAGAGCTACCGGGATGCGTTGTTGGCGGAGCTGGAGGACCTGCGGGCACGAGTCGAGTGGATCGCACGGGAGCCGGATCAAGCTGGACGCGGCGAAGGCGCCGGAGCGGGCCCGGCTCCGCGTCGTCAGGTGCCCCGCCCCCGCTTAACGGGTCGTCGATGACACAAGCAAAGGCGCGTTTCTGTGCACTCAGATTCTCCCAGGGTGCCGAACGTCCGTCGTCCACAGGACCACGCAGGAATCACAGGTGGAGAGTGGGGGCGCCTCGCTGGACCATGAGGCATCCCGACCGCAGTACGTCCGGCGGGCGGCGTGCCGGCGGACGTGGACGACGCCGTCCGGGGCGGTCCAGGGATTCAACGACGGGGAAAACGACGCATGTCGACCCGCTTTCGGCGCTTCCGCATTCGCGCGCACTCGCGCCGCTGCCGCCATCGTTCTTTCCAGCACTTCCACACCCCAATGCCTCCCCATCCCGAAAGAAAGAGCGGCCCCGCCGGTCGGGGGCGCCGCCAAGGCCGCTCTAACACCAATATCGGGTCGCTGTACTAAGAGGCGTAGTCCTATGCACGTTGTTGGGTAAATTCGTCGGCAACCGACTCGAGTAGCACCTTTGCCACGTCCCCGGAAACCGCCCGATCTCGGAAGTACTCAAACAGGTTGAGGTGGTAGGCGACGTCTTGCGGCTCCCGGAGCGCGACCTCGCCGGAGAAAAGTTCCACGATCACCAGTCTGTCGTCATACGTGACGAAAACGTTGAAAGGTGTCGCGCTTACGGTGACGCCACTCGGGATGATCGCTAGATCGAGGTTCGGCTGGTCGGCGAGTCCGACCATGTGCCGTAGCTGGCTGGCCATCACGTCAGGTTCCGCTCGCTGCCACCGGATCGCCTGCTCCGTCAGCAGGAAGTGAAACCGTCGTGATTCGTCACGGAGAACTTCCTGGCTGTCAAGGCGGGCGCGCACGGCCCGATCAACGTCCCGCGCTGGGTTGCCCTGCACACTCGGCGTCAGAACGGCTCGCGCGTACTCGGGCGTTTGAATCAACGCGGACGGAATCGCGGGCAGGAATTGACGCACCACGAAAGAGGATTCCGCGAGAGCTTTGAGCTCGGCCTGCTTACGCCACAGCCCGACGCGCGCGTATGAACGCCACGACGAGTAGTCCACATTCGCCGTTCGGGCGAGCGCGAGGAGTTCGTTAGCGGCTTCGGTCGGTACGTCGAGAGCCTTGAGTAACCGCTCGACGTCAACGACGGTCGGTAGCGCTTTACCGGACTCGATGCGGCTGATTTTGGACTGGGACATGGACGCGCGTGCGGCTAACCGCTCGCCCGAGAGCCCCGCTGCCTTGCGGAGTTCCCGTAGCGACTCAGCAAGGCGCTTCCGCCCCTGATCCTGATTGTCGGGTTCGATCAGATCCATTCGTTGAACGGTACCGAGTGCGCGAGTGCGGTTTCCTGCCAGCGGATGTACTGATCAACGTTCGGGTTCTCCAGCTTGTCCACATTGATCAGAGTCCCGTCGGGCCGGAAGTTCACATCAACCACCGTCACCCCGTCGAAGATCCAAAAGTCCTGCGACGGAAGGTCGAGATCCAGCCCGGTCAGGTCGAGAATCCGAATGTCCTCCCCAGCCGCGATGTTCCCCGGGATTCCCCAATCGCGCTGGTACTGTTGGTACTCCGTGAGCGGCTGCCGGACCGTGCGCACACGCCCGATTGACTTTCCAGCGGCCACCAGCGACCGCACCGTCTCGTGCCATGCCGCGTTATGCCCCTCGGGCTTCGGTTTCCCCGCCCGCCAGAGCCGCAAGCTTTCTTGCTCGCCCGGCATGGTGTAGGTCGGCTGGGTTTCGAAGCGCCACGCCGTCCGTTCGTACCCGGTCAGGTACCGACCGAACTGTTCCCCGTCCAGGATCACCCCAAAACCTCCCGGAGCCGATGGACCGCCGCCGCGTGAGCGGATTCCACGAGAGCCGAGACCGCGTCGAGGACGACATCCGGCGGGAGTTCAACCGCAGATTCCCCATCACCGAGTTCGAGCCCGTCCGCGTGGGCCACGGAATTGCCCTGGACGACGGCCGTGCCCTGGTCGGAGACGTAGACGGCCGCGCAAGTGCCGTTGTCGCACCCGGAGACCTTGCGCGGCTTCATGTGTCCAGCCTTAGCGATCCAGGGGCGTGGATCAAGCTCCGACCCTGGTTATGCACGTTTCTGGGTAGGCGTCGCCCGGTCGGGCTAGCGAAGCGGTTCGACAGCTGGTGGTTGCTGCGCTGGAAACGGCGTAGTGGAACACGGTAGGCCCACACCAGAGACGTGCAAGTTCTCCCCTCTCCGTGAGTTGAGCCCCTGGCTACTCGCCGGGGAACCATGCTCAATCCACGGAGGGGTGGGGCTCCCTTCCCTCCGCTCCCTCGCTCCCTCTGGCAGGCCGGGCGGTTGTGGGACCCTAGCGAGGGTGAAGTGCGAAGCTCTCACGAAGTCCGGTACTCCGTGCCCTACGAACGCGCGCCCGGGTCGCCCGTTCTGCCACGTGCACGATCCCGAGGTTCAGTGCGGGGCCCCAACTCCGAAGGGACGGTGCACCGTGGCGACGGGTGGCGGTCGGTGTGAGCGCCACCGCGAGGCCGGCGACTCGGAGCAGGGTTCGTTGTTCGACTAGCCCCACGGCCGTGTAGTGAGGCGGTTCTTACGCCCCTGCGGTTAACTTGGGAGCCCAACCCCTGGGGTGCTTTCCGGGCTTGCGTGAGGACCCAGGCGAAACCTGGTGGGGAGGGGCTTTCGTTGTTCTGGGCTCGGAGGTCAGAGCATCCCCGCCACAGCCGCGAGCCGGTTTTCCGTCCTGGCTGACGGCATGGCATCGGCGTACCGCCGTGCTCGCTCGATGACGTCGCGGGCGGCGTCCAGGTCACCCGCTCGCGCGTGCGACTCGGCCAGCCACGTGAGATACAGCGTCACCTCCCGCGCGTGATCCGGCGGGTAGTTCGCCAGGGCACTCGACAACAGCGGTTCCGCGTCGCGTGGCCTGTCAAGCTCGATCATGCAGCGGGCCGCCATCACGTCAATCTCGTCACGGTTGAGCCAGTAGACCCACTCCGGCTCATCGCCGCCGCGCCGCTCGAAAGCCTCGTCTACCGCGTCCAGTGCTCTCCAGGTTCCATCCGGATCCTTCGACTTTGCAGACGCCCACGCCACCCGCTCCAGGAACAACGCACGAACCACAGGCGTTGCCCCTTCCGCGCCCCGCACCGCCGTGCGTGCCAGAAGAGCGGCGCCATTCGGATCGCCGATGTTTGCCATCTGGTAGCTCAGACTGGACAAGAGCTGAGCCCCGAGAACGCGGTTTCGTGCCTCGTCCGCGGCTCTCACCCCGGAGATGTAGAACCGCTGTGCGTCTGCGTACTGGCCCGCGTCACTGGCCACCCACCCGGCGAGTTGGGACAGTTCTCCCACCAAGGTGAACAAGCGACGCCCTACAGCGTCGGAGTACGAAGCGGTACGCAGTAGCCCCTGCGCCTCCGCTAGTTCCTTGGTGATTGCGGGGAGAAGTTCATTGCTGCTCACCACGTCGTCAAGGTGCCTCAGCTCCACGACGCGAGCCTCCAGCGCTGAGGCAAGGGACCCGCCCACCCGACGACCCGAGCGAGTGTGAACCGCAACTGGGGAATCAGAGACCAACCATTCATGCGCAAGCCGTACAGGGTCGCACGGGCCCTCGCTCAGGGGCACCCCGAGCACCTGTTCGTACGCGGTCACAACGTCGTCCGGCACCGGCCGTTTCCCCGTCTCGACCATGCTCAGGTACGACTTCGCGAAGTGAGTTCGTTGAGCCATCCGCGACAAGCTCATCTCCGCCGCCTCACGTGCTGCGCGCAGCTCCACTCCGCTCGGCATCCGGCACCCGCCCACGACTGTGAACACCTGTGAACAGTCAAACCCTACTGCTTACCGTGCGTAGCTCCGATGCTACGCATCGGACGGTCCCCGTTGATCGTGACTGTGACTCCCTTTGTGGCAGGAGCCAGTCTTTCCCCTGACCGGTCGGCGGGGGCTGTCCCTCCAAGGAATCGGGGAGGGCCTTCTGATGTGGGGTTACTTGTCGCGATGGTGGCGCCAACGCCGCCAGCGGAGGGAAAGGGAACGCCGACGTGTCCGCGTCTACCTCGGAAAAGAGCCGGAAGAACACGCCCAGCACGATCCGGCCCCCACATGCTCCGCCGCCGCGGTGAGTCGCTCGAGAAGTGGAGAGCCCGGCTCAGTCACAGTTGCTACCGGTGCGGACATCAGGAGCCTGACCTTTAGAAGCTCTGCGAACACGAGGACGCCTGCGACGGGAGATCGCCGAAGTGATCACGCCGACGCTCGAGGCGCCGCACGCAAACATCTGGACCGACGCATGTCCTGTCCTTCCCGCCGACGGACGGTCAGTGGCGGAAACGGGCCACCCGGACTGTTTTTGGTCTTAACGGGTGAACTGCGCACGGATACCTGCCGGCTGGACGCGAACCGACCATGATCAGCGCTGCGCCGAAAGGAGGAGCCCAGGAAGTGGTCGAATTCCGTTCGCGTCCTGATGGAACGAAGTACCCGATCACTGGCCGGGAGGGGCGCGGCGGTGTCGCGGTCGCCGCTGGGGCGACGGCGTTGGCGATCGCGGCCTACTCCGGTGGTGGTGCCGCCACCACCGGCGCCGCCGGTTCGGCGGTGGGCGAGAGCCTGGCCGTCCGCACCAGCCACGCCAAGCAGTCCGCGCGCAACGGCCAGCAGGACAAGGCGTGGCAGCGGATGCGGCTGCGCCTCAAGCGGCAGCCATCGATCGAGCACCACGTCGACTGCGTCGTGCACTCCTTCGGCCAGGTGCAGGAGTTCTTTGTCCGCAACCCGTGCCGGTCGCTCACCAGGACGTTGGTGCCGTTGGAGGACGAGAGCGGCGACAGCATTGTCGTGTCGATCGCCTGGGTCCGCATGCCCACCGCTCGCCAGGCACGCAGGCTGGACAGACTCGACTACCGGGACGGCACCGGTGACGTCACCGCGCTCGGGCACCACCTGCTCGCCGCGCAGGGGGTGTCCTTCACCGGCGAGCACTACGCGTCCGACGTGAAGAAGACGCTGTTCGTCCGCGCCGAAGCAGCACCCGTGCGCGGAACTCCGAATCCGGAACTCCTGGACGCCGCGGCCGAGGTCGGCGTGTTGCTACCGCCGCCCTGAGCGGGTCAGCGGCGGTCGGTGAGGTAGTAGGCCGTGGCTGCCAGGGTGGGGACCAGGGTTCCAACCAGGACGATCAGGACTTCCATCTCGGCTTCTCCTCGGTGGGCGACGGGCAGTCCGGGGCATGCGGGAACAACCGTCCGGATCTGCGGGTTGATCGTGGTGGATGGGCGAGGTGCCCGATATCGGCGGAAGCGCCGGAATTGGAAAGCCCCGCGATGCTGCCAGGTCGGGGGTCCGACAGCACCGCGGGGTCACCTGGCATATCGACGCCCACCCTCGGCCTGTTACACGCCCGCCCACATGTGTCCTACGTCACCCTTCAGTGGTGCTGGTTCCGGGCTTCTCGATCCGGGTGAGCACGGCGTGTGCCGGGACCAGCAGGAGCCAGCAGAGCGGGGCCCACTGCGGGCTGACCAGTGCCACCGGCATCGACAGGACGAAGACCCCCGCCGTGACCGCGGACGGCCCGAACGCCGACAGCGCCGGACCGCGGGAGTCGCCGGCGCGGCGGGCGATCGCCACGATGAGCAGCTGCGCCATCGCGATCGCGGCGACGTCGGCCGCGTAGCAGATGACCACCAGCGGCTCGTCGCCGTAGTCGGCCAGCATCGACGACGGGAACGGCAGCAGCGCGACGAAGCCGAGCAGCACCACGTTCACCGCGGCGACACCCCGCCCGATCCGGCGCATCCCGGCGAACAGGTCGTGGTGTCCCAGCCACAGCACCCCGATGACCAGGAACGCGATCGCGTAGCCGAACAGCGACGGGACCAGAGCGCGCAGCGCCTCGTGCACCCCTCGGCTGTCCAGCCCCTCGGGCACGCGGAGGTCGAGCGCGAGCAGCGTCGCCGCGATCGCGAAGACGCCGTCGGACAGGGCGAGCACCCGACCGCCGCTCTCTTCGACCGGCATCCCCCGAGACTGACCGCATCGGCGCGGCGCGGCACTGTGATCTCCTCGCCCGGCACCCTCGTCAGGTGGCGGCTGCGAATCGGCCCGGCACGCGGGAGGCCGCTGGTCAGGGGCGTTCGAGAATGGCCGTCAGGCCCTGGCCGCCTGCCGCACAGATGGAGATCAGGCCACGGCCGGAGCCCTTCTCGGCGAGGAGCTTCGCCAGGGTCGCCACGATCCGGCCGCCGGTGGCGGCGAACGGGTGCCCGGCCGCCAGGGACGAGCCGTTCACGTTGAGTTTCGCCGGGTCGATCTCACCCAGCGGCTTGTCCCGGCCGAGCCGCTGCTGGCAGAACTCCGGGTCCTGCCACGCCTTGAGCGTCACCAGCACCTGCGAGGCGAACGCCTCGTGGATCTCGTAGAAGTCGAAGTCGCCCAGCTCCAGCCCGGTCCGGTCGAGCAGCCGCGGCACCGCGTAGGCCGGTGCCATCAGCAGGCCCTCGTCGCCGCTGACGTGGTCGACGGCCGCGGGCACCACGTCGCCGAGGTAGGCCAGCACTGGCAGCCGCCGCTGCGCCGCCCACTCCTCGCTGGCCAGCAGCACGGTGGACGCGCCGTCGGACAGCGGGGTCGAGTTGCCCGCGGTCATGGTCGCGCGCTCGCCGCGGCCGAACACCGGCCTGAGCTGGGCCAGCTTCTCCACTGAGCTGTCCGGCCGCAGGTTCTGGTCACGGGTCAGGCCCTGGAACGGGGTGAGCAGGTCGTCGAAGAAGCCGCGCTCGTAGGCGGCGGCGAGCCGCTGATGGCTGCGCGCGGTGAACTCGTCCTGCGCCTCGCGGCTGATCTCCCAGGCCAGCGCGGTGCGGGCGGCGTGCTCGCCCATCGACAGGCCGGTGCGGGGTTCGGCGTTGCGCGGGATCTCCGGCACCAGGTGCCGCGGGCGGACACCGGTCAGCGCCTTGATCCGCTCGGCTGCGGTCCTGGCGTGGTTGGCGCGCAGCAGCACGCGGCGCAGGTCGTCGTTGAGCGCGATCGGCGCGTCGCTGGTCGTGTCGACGCCGCCGGCGATGCCGGATTCGAGCTGGCCGAGGGCGATCTTGTTGGCCACCGACACCACCGACTCCAGGCCGGTCGCGCAGGCCATCTGCACGTCGTGCGCGGGGGTGCGTGGGTCGAGCCGGGAGCCGAGCACCACCTCGCGCGCCAGGTTGAAGTCGCGGCTGTGCTTGAGCACGGCACCGGCGACGAACTCGCCGACCAACTCGCCCTGCAGGCCGAACCGGGCGACCAGGCCGTCGAGGGCGGCGGTGAGCATGTCCTGGTTGCCGGCGCGGCGGTAGGGGCCGCCGGCCCGCGCGAACGGGATCCGGTTGCCGCCGATGATCGCGACTCGCCGAACGGTGGCCATGGCTTGTCTCCCTGTCGTTGCCTGTCGACGCGGAACCCTCGGTGCCGGTGGTCGCGCGCCGCGACCTGCGGTCGTACCCGATCCGCTCGACGCCTAACCTACCCACGGGTAGCTTATGCGTCGAGCGATCACCGAACTTCGCGGGAGTGCGCCATGGCCGACCGGTACCAGCAGTTCACCTCGTCCCCGTTCGGGCGGCACATCGCCCGGCGGCTCGGCCTGCCCATTCCGACGCCGCTGCGGCGCCACCAGCCGGGCGAGCCGATCGTCGCCGGTCCGGTGCTGGTCGGCGGCGCGGCGGGTTCCCGGCTTGGCGCGGCGATCACCGCCACCGTCGACGCCGTCCAGGCGAAGGTGCACGGCACGCCGGTCGACGGCGAGCGCTACGCCGCGCTGGTCTTCGACGCGACCGGCATCGACAGCAGTACGCGTCTGCACGAGCTGTACGACTTCTTCGGGCCCGTGATCCGGCAGGTCGACCGCTGCGGCCGGGTGATCGTGCTCGGCACCCCGCGGCACCACGACCCGCGGGTGTCCGCCGCGCAGCGCGCGCTGGAGGGATTCGTCCGCAGCGTCGGCAAGGAGCTCAGGCGCGGCGCGACCGCCCAGCTGGTGCACGTCGCAGAGGGTGCCGAGAACGCGGTGGAGTCGACGCTGCGGTTCCTGCTCTCGGCGAAGTCCGCGTACGTGTCCGGGCAGGTGATCCGGATCGGCGCGGCCGAGATCCCGCGGGTCGACTGGGAGAAGCCACTGCGCGGCCAGGTCGCGCTGGTCACCGGCGCGTCGCGGGGCATCGGCGAGGCCATCGCCGAGACGCTGGCCCGCGACGGTGCGCACGTGGTGTGCCTCGACGTGCCCGCGCAGGGCGGTGCGCTGGCCGAGGTGGCCAACCGCATCAGCGGGTCCGCGCTCCAGCTGGACATCACCGCCGAGGACGCCGCGAACCGCATCGCCGAGCACTGCGCGCAACGCCACGGCCGCCTGGACGTGGTGGTGCACAACGCGGGCATCACCCGGGACAAGACGCTCGGCCGCATGACCCGGCAGCAGTGGGACGCGGTGCTCGCGGTCAACCTGACCGCCCAGGAACGGATCAACGAGTTCCTGCTGGCCGACTTCGCGCCGGTCCGGCCCACCCGGTTCGTCGGCGTCGCCTCGATCAGCGGCATCGCCGGGAACGTCGGCCAGACCAACTACGCGGCGTCCAAGGCGGGCGTGATCGGGCACGTGCAGGCCACCGCCGGGATCGCGGCCGGTCGCGGCGCGACGATCAACGCGGTGGCGCCGGGCTTCATCGAGACCCGGATGACCGCGGCGGTCCCGCTGTTCGTGCGCGAGGCGGGGCGCCGGATGAACAGCATGTCCCAGGGCGGGCTGCCGGTGGACGTCGCGGAGACCATCGCCTGGTTCGCCAACCCCGCCTCGGCCGGCGTGAACGGCAACGTGGTGCGGGTCTGCGGCCAGAGCCTCCTCGGCGCCTGATCGGAAACGGAGAACCTCGCGATGCCGGAAGTGAGCACCACACCGAAGCTTTCCGCGCTGTATGTCAGGGCCGTGGCCACCGGGCCGGGCCGGCGCGGCGACCAGCTGCCCGGCACCGAGTACGTGCGCCGCGACATCGAGATCGACCGCGAGCACCTCGCCGACTACGCGCGGGTGTGCGGCTTCGGGCTGCGCGACGAGCTGCCGATCACCTACCCGCACGTGTTGGGCTTCGGCCTGTCACTGCGGCTGATGACCGACCCGGATTTCCCGTTCCCACTGGTCGGCCTGGTGCACGTGGCCAACACCATCGAGCAGCGGCGGCCGCTACTGGTGACCGACGTGCTGACGCAACGGGTGCGGGTGGCGGACCTGCGGCCGCACCCGAAAGGGCGGCAGTTCGACGTCATCACGGAGACCAGCCTCGGTGGCGAGGTGGTGTGGCGGGAGGTGAGCACCTACCTGCGCCGCGGCGAGGCGTCCGGGAAGGGCGGGGCGGACCGGCGGCCGGACCTGGCCGGGGAACCGACGGCGACCTGGCGGGTTCCCGGCGACACCGGCCGCCGGTACGCGGCGGTGTCGGGCGACCGCAACCCCATCCACCTGCATTCGTTGCCGGCCAGGGCGTTCGGCTTCCGCCGCGCCATCGCGCACGGCATGTGGTCGAAAGCGCGCTGCCTGGCGGCCTTCGCGGAGCGGTTGTCCGCGGCGTGCGCGGTGGCGGTGGAGTTCCGCGCACCGCTGCTGCTGCCCGCCACGGTGGACTTCGCCGCCCGGCGGGTGGACGCGGGGTGGGACTTCGCGCTGCGCTCCCGGTCGGGGAAACCGCACCTGCTGGGGTCAGCGCGCGTTCCCGGGTGACCACGAGCGGCCCTCAACGAGGTCTCCGAAGCCCATCCAGACCATGTTCATCAGCCGCATCGCCATGCCGTCCGCGGTGTGCTCGGGGTTGTGCAGCCACCACTCCACCAGCGCCTCCCCGGCGCCGACGAGGGCGGCCGCGAACGGCTCGGTCTGCTCGACCCGCATGGGCTGTGCCGAGTCCACCGTGGCCTGCGCCAGCAGCGCCGCGATCAGGCGTGTCGCACGCTCCCGCCACTGCGACAGCTCGCTGACGAACGGCTCGCCCTGGAGGTTGGCCTGCCGGTGCAGCACGGCCCAGCCGGACTGGTTGTGCTGCACGTACTCGAAGAACACCTGCAGTCCCCGCCACAGCTGCTCGGCGGGGCTGAGCCCGGCCTCCACGGCCGCGCCGATCGCCTCGATCAGCCGGGTGGCCTCGCGCCGGATGCAGGCGACGAACAGCTCGTCCTTGGCGCCGAGGTAGGCGTAGAGCATCGGCTTGGAGATGCCGGCGACATCGGCGATCTCGTCCATCGAGGCGTTGTGGAAGCCGTGCGTGGCGAAGACCTCGACCGCGGCGTCCAGGATCTGCCGCTCGCGCACCGCCCGCGGCAGGCGCCGCGTCCGGGGGCGGTCGCTGTCCTGACGATCGACCATTTCTCCTCTAACGCTGGTCCTTTCCGGTCAGGCTAGATCAGACCAGATCGATTCCGCGCACTTGTCAGCGAACCTACTGGTCCGTAGACTTACTCATGAGTAGGTAAGGGAGGGGCCTGATGCCGCAACCCGCATCCAACCCGATCGCCGCGCTCGGCGAGCTCGACCCGAAGAAGGTCGACACGGAGGAGTTCGTCGCCCTGCTGGAAGCAGCCTCCGAAGTCGCCGGAAGTGGCGAGGCGAACCTCGGCGCGCTGCGCCCCGAGCAGTTCGCGCGGCTGATCTCGCGCGCTTCCGACGACCAGATCCAGGCCGTCATGGCACGCCCCGAACTGCGCGAACGCATCCTCGACGAGGTGTTCCGCCGGATGGGCGAGCACTACCAGCCGGACCGGGCGGGCCGGACCGAGGCCGTGGTGCGCTGGCGCATCGGCACCGGCGACGACCTGCTGCGCTACGAGTGCGTACTGGCCGACGGCCGGTGCGAGGTGAACAAGGACCCGCACCACGCGCCGCGCGTGACGATCACCGTGCCGCCCGCGGATTTTTTGAAACTGGCCTCCGGCAACGCCTCGGCGCCCATGCTGTTCATGACGGGCAGGCTCAGGGTCGCCGGTGATCTCGGCTTCGCCGCGGGCCTGAGCAAGCTGTTCCAGATCCCCAAGGCATGACAGGACGGCCATGACATTCTCCCTGGAACTGAGCGAGGAGCACCGGGAACTGCGCGACTGGGTGCACGGCTTCGCCGAGCAGGTCATCCGACCGGCCGCGCGGGAGTGGGACGAGCGCGAGGAAACCCCGTGGCCGATCATCCAGGAGGCCGCCAGGATCGGGCTCTACGGCTTCGAGACACTGGCCACCTTCTGGGCCGACGACACGGGCCTGTCGCTGCCGATCGCCAACGAGGAGCTGTTCTGGGGTGACGGCGGCATCGGCATGGCGATCTTCGGCACCACCCTCGCCGTCGCGGGGATCTTCGCCGCGGGCACGCCCGACCAGCTCGCCGAGTGGGTGCCGCAGTGCTACGGCGACGCCGACGACCCGAAGGTCGCGGCGTTCTGCTCCTCCGAGCCCGGCGCCGGATCCGACGTCGCGGCGATGCGCACCCGCGCGGTCTACGACGAGGCCACCGACGAGTGGGTGCTCAACGGGCAGAAGGCGTGGGCGACCAACGGCGGCATCGCCAACGTGCACGTGGTGCAGGCCGTGGTGGACCCGGAGCTCGGTTCGCGCGGACAGGCCGCGTTCGTCGTGCCACCCGGCACGAAGGGCCTGGAGTCGCCCGGCAAGATCCGCAAGCACGGCCTGCGCGCCTCGCACACCGCGGACGTGTTCCTCGACGACGTCCGCATCCCCGGCCGCTGCCTGCTGGGCGGCAGGGAGAAGCTGGACGAGCGGCTGGCCCGCGCCCGGGAGGGAACCAAGGCCAACAGCCAGGCCGCGATGAAGACCTTCGAGCTGTCCCGCCCGACCGTGGGCGCGCAGGCGGTGGGCATCGCGCGGGCCGCCTACGAGACCGCGCTGGAGTACGCGCAGCAGCGGGAGACCTTCGGCCGGCCGATCATCGAGAACCAGTCGATCGCGTTCACCCTGGCCGACATGCGCATGGAGATCGACGCGGCGCGCCTGCTGGTGTGGCGAGCGGCATGGCTGGGCCGCAACGGCGGCTTCACCGCGGGCGAGGGCTCGATGTCCAAGCTGAAGGCGGGCCGGGTGGCCACCTGGGTGACCGAGCGGGCCATCCAGATCCTCGGCGGTAACGGCTACACCCGCGAGTTCCCGGTGGAGCGGATGCACCGCGACGCCAAGATCTACGACATTTTTGAAGGCACCGAGCAGATCCAACAGTTAGTGGTGGCCAGGGCCATATCCGGCCGTCACATCGCCTGAGAACGCGAACGCTGGGCCGTCGCTGGGCCGTGGGAGGATCACGCGGCGGCTAGCTCTACATGATCAAGGTGCGCCGCCTGCGGCGGCGCACGGCGGGCGGTGGCTCGCTCGGTGCTGCGCTCCAGCCTCGCGGCTGTTCTCGCACCGGCGGCCCCGCCCGCCCTTGTCGGAATAAGGAAGACATACCTTCTTCCATCATCGCCCCGTACGAGCTGGCCTCCTGCGGTGCTTCACGCCTGGATCTCCGAAGCTGCTCGTCCACCAGGTCCTCAACAGCCAACCGCGGACTCACGTCCTGGCTTGAGCACCAATGGCCCGACCGGTAGCCGAACCGACCACCCCAGAGATCAGCGCGCACCAGTCCCACCGAGCGCCGAGGTGGCCAAGTTGGGTACGTGGTCGGGGCGCTCGCTGCCGCGCCGCTTCCGGTCCTCGGGCCTGGCGGCCACTGCGGTCCGGGTCGGCTTGCCAACTGCAAATCGGGGTCGCCTTGTCGGGGGCACAGGGGAAGATCACGAGTTGTCGAACACCCGTCACCCACCGCAAGGGGGACCGCGTGAGCCAGCTCGAAGAACTCCGCTCCCTACTCGCCGGAATCGCCGATGACCTCTATGCCGATCAGCTCACCGCGATTGCCGAACGCCTCACCGAGACCTCCACCGACCTCACCAACGCCCTCACCGGCAGCGCCAACGAACACGCCCACAGCGCCGACCAGGACACCGCCGCCGCAGCCAACCAGGCGACCAAGTGCGCCCGAGCCGCCGCCGAGGCAGCCGCAGACCTGCGCACCTACGCAGAACACCTGTGAGGGCAGGCCCGATGTCCCGACTCGAAGACCTCGCCGCCCGCCTATCCGCCATCCTCGCCGCCCTGCCCACCGACCAACTCACCCACGCCCGCCACACGCTCCACCAGGCCGCCGAGCGTGTGGCGACTGCGGGCGAGGACAGCCAAAACGAACTACTCCAGCGAGCCTTTCAACGGCTGCACGATGCCGCCCAGCACGCCGACCAGGCCGCCGCGAAGCTCCGCACAGCCGCAGAACACCTCACCGCCTACCTCGCCGACACCATCGGCATCGCAGCCCCGGACACCAGCTCATGGAGGCCGCCCAGCTACCAGCCGAACATGGACGCACCGGCCCACCCCGCACCACTTCACCGCCGCCACCTCGACGCCTTGCCAAAGCGGCCCAACCGACGCAGCCCCACGCACGCCGTACTCACCACGACTGACGGCACCAAACTCCACGAGGTCAACAGCGGCATAAGCGGACCGGGAGAAGGAGGCCCCGAACTCCGAGATCGCTGGAGGAACTTCGCGGTCGCCACCCAACACGCCGAAGGCCACGCCGCCGCGCTCCTGCGAACAAGCCTGCGCAAGCAGGGCATCACCGAAGCCACCCTGTATGTCAACAACCGGCCGTGTCCGGGACGATTTGGCTGCGACGCCACCTTGCCCGGACAACTGCCGAAAGGAACCCGACTGACCGTCTACTGGCCGGGCGGACACCGGGTTTACGAGGGAACAGGAGAAGGAACCGAGCCATGACCGCGTTTTCCGTGCTCTACCACCCCGACGAGCCACCGGCCGAAGTCACCACCGCCGAAGAACTCGACCAACTCCTTCACCAGGTCGACGCAGACGCCATCGCAGAAGCAATTCCGACCTACGTCGAGATCACCGACCCCGACCAACAGCGCGCCCTCCATATCGGCCTCGGCCGCCCCGACAAGATCAGCTCACTGACCTTCTACGACACCGAAAGCGTGACGACCAGCATCACAACCCTCAGCCCAACGGAAACGCCGTCCGAAGAATGGGCATTCGACTTCGGCGGTACCTGGACCCACGCCCCGCGAGACTCCGCCATCCCAACCGGCGACGCAATCCGGTCCGCCCGCGAATTCCTCACGACAGGCCAACGACCCACCAACGTCGAATGGCAGACGCCCGAGTACGGAGACCCGAGCAGCCCGCCCCAACACTGACCGGCCCTCCGCAGACGCCACGCGCTGGGCCGTCGCTGGGCCGTGGGACGTCGAGAGCGGGTGAGAACCACCGAGACACGGTGAGCACGTTTTCGCAGGTAAACAAGGCTCTTCCCAAGAAGCTTGCTGGTCTGCTCGGTGCCGCGCAAGATCTACGACATCTTCGAAGGCACCGAGCAGATCCAGCAGTTGGTGGTGGCCAGGGCCATTTCCGGGCGGCATATCGCCTGAGCTGATCCCCGCATGTTCCGTCCGCCACGGCGCGCGGACGGAACATGCGGGCGTCGATCGTGGCGATTATGCGCCGTATGTGCGCAGTAACCCCGGCGCCGGACCGAGGAGCCGCCAGCCGATGACCACGTTGACAGCTGCACGCAGGGTCCACACAGCCGTGGAGTGGTACTGCCAGGACGCCAGCACGGGGGCAACGCGCTACGCGCGGTGCGCTGGCGGCGCCCACGCGACACCTGCCGCCATTTCCTTGTCCCGACAAAGGCGGGCGGGGCCGCGTGATCCTCCCACGGCTCAGCGCTCGCGTGAAGACCCGAGCCGCCCGCCCCAACACTGACCTGCCCCTACCAGCCGCGATCAAACCACGCCGGGTGCAGCCGCAGCGGTATGGGGTGCCGACCGGTGGGGTGTACGTGGCCGGGGAGCCCGTCCAGGCGGAGAATGACAACGCGGTCCATGACGGCCTCTCAAGTCGGGTGCTTGCCCCGGGATGGACTTTCCCAAGTTTGCCTTGAACGCGGCGCAGCCCGGGAGCGCTGGCTCAGCCGATCACGGGCGAGCCGGGGCCGAGGTGGGTCGGTGCCCGCGCGGCGGTTCCGCCGCTGGCGTGGCTGCGGGCCGCGGGGGAGTGGCGGCCCGCGCCACCTGGGATCAGCGCCAATGGGTCACGAACTGGCCGTGGTTCCAGCCACCGTGGCAGACGAAGGTGTTGAAGTCGAGCGCGACGACCCGACCGCCGCCCCACCAGCACTCGCGCGCCGAGGTGCTCCATGGATCCGCGAGCGCGGGAGCGGCGGTGGCCAGCATGATCCCGAGCCCGAGGCCGGAGGCGGCAAGAGCCTTCTTGACGCGGTTACCCATGATCTGTCTCCCTTCGGGGGTGCCGGGACACCGTGCCCCGGCACCGGAATGATCTGCACCACCGGCCCACCGTCGCCGCCCGATTAGTCCGGGTGGGCGGGTTATCGCCCGGCTGCGCGACCCCCGGCCGGACCGGCGTCGCCAGTCGTGGCTGCTGGGCCGTGCGGGCGACCGGCGGAACACGCTCCGCGATTGATCCGTTCGCGCCCGGGACTGAACGATCAGTCACCGAGTGTGTCGATCGAGGCGCGTCGGACGCTGCCCGGCACCACCGGAATCGATCAATGGGGTGACGGCCGCCCGGATCAGGAGTGGCGCTCGCCACGGTGCGGAATTGCACAAACAGTCCCCGCGTTGCGCCGAGAAGGTGCAGGATTCCGTGGGTCCCTGCGCCGGACCACTGGGCAGGGTGCACCATGAACACTCGTCCGAAAGGATGAATGTCGGTGGCGCCGGGTCACCGTCCCGCCGCGCACGTCCCCAGGACGTGCGCGGGTGTGGGCCGGTGCCCGCGCCGCACGAGCTCAGCGGGGAGGGCTCGACGCCGGACGCGGCGGGCGAGCAGCTCGCGGCGGCCCGGCCGCAGCTTCGAGATGAACGGGAGGGCGAAGCGGTGAGGAACACCACGCCTGATCTGGAGACACCGATCTTCCGGGAACTGAACAAGGAGCTCGGCGAGCTGCCGGAGATCGACATCCACGACTTCGACAAGCACGCCTTCGACTTCCTCCGCGAGTACGACGAGCAGAAGGCCGCCGCGGACAAGGCCCAGTCGACCGAACAGGCCGAGCCGGTGGCCGCGTCGACGGGCGCGCACCGCGGCGGCCGCCGCCGCAAGGACGACTGAGCCGCCCCGCGCTGTCGGTGACTCCTGCCACGATGCGCGCATGACGACGTGGCAGGAGTTCGCAGCAGAAGCACCGGAACTGGCCGCGGCGGTCCGAAAGCGGTTCGCGGCGGCTCGACACCACGTGCTGGCCACCGTGCGCCGGGACGGATCGCCGCGGGTCAGCGGCATCGAGGTCGCGTGGCGGGGCCCGGACCTCACGCTCGGTTCGATGCCCGGCTCCCGCAAGGCGCTCGACCTGCTTCGGGACCCCCGCTGCGCACTGCACGCCAACCCCGGTGACGGCTCCATGGCCGATCCGGACGTGAAGGTGTCGGGCCGGGCGGTGGAGGTCACCGGTGCCGAACACCGCGCGTGGGTGGCGGAGGTCCAGCCGCCGAGCGAGGACTCGCACCTGTTCCGGCTGGACCTGACCGAGGTGGTCAGCACCGGCGTGGCCGACGACCAGACCCACCTGGTGATCCGGCTCTGGCGTCCTGGCCAGGGCGTCCGGACCTTCCGGCGCGCCTGACCCCGCTGCCGCTAGTAGGTGATGGCCATGGCGGGGTCGGCGAGGATCGCGCCCACGTCCGCCAGGAACCGGGACCCCTGCTGGCCGTCGACCACCCGGTGGTCGAAGCTCAGCGCCAGCTGGCACACCTTGCGCGGCACCACCTGGCCGTCGACCACCCAGGGCATGTCACGAACCGCGCCCAGCGCCAGGATCGCCGACTCGCCCGGGTTGAGGATGGGCGTGCCGGTGTCCACACCGAACACCCCGACGTTGGTGATCGTGATCGTGCCGTTCACCATGTCCGCCGGTGGCGTGGTGCCCGCGCGGGCGTTGGTGGCCAGCCGCTCCAGCGCCTCGGCCAGTTCCCGCAGCGACATCCGGTCGGCGTCGCGGACCTTGGGCACCACCAGACCGCGCGGCGTGGCCGCTGCGATGCCGAGGTGCACGTAGTCCTTGTAGACGATCTCGCCGGCGGCCTCGTCCCAGGTGGCGTTGACGTCCGGGGTGCGTCGCACCGCCAGGCACACCGCCTTGGCCGCGAACGCCAGCGGCGTCAGCTTGACGTCGCGGAACTCCGGGTGCGACCGGAGCCGCTCCCGCAGCTCCATCATCGGTGTGACGTCGACCGTCAGGAACTCGGTGACGTGCGGCGCGGTGAACGCGCTGTCCACCATCGCCCGCGCGGTCGCCTTGCGGACGCCCTTGATCGGCTCCCGCCGCTCCCGCCCGGCGGCGGGTTGCTCGACTCGCTGCGCGCCGCTGGCGGCCGACTGCACGTCCTCGCGGGTGATCACACCACCCGATCCGGAACCGGACAGGGCGTGCAGGTCCACCCCGAGGTCCTTGGCCAGCTTGCGCACCGGGGGCTTCGCCAGCGGCACGTAGCCGCCCACCGACCGGCCCGGCTCGGGCGCCGGCCTCGGCGCCGGTGCGGGCGGTTCCGGTCGGGCCGGTGCCGCCACCGCGGCGACCCGCCGGTCCTTGCGCGGCCGCCGCTTGACGCTGCCGGTGCGCGGGCCGTAGCCGACGAGCGTGGCGATCCGCCCGTTGGACTCCTCACCGAGCCTGCCGCCGCCCGCGGACTCCGCGGCGGGTTCCGCCGCCGCCCCACCCGACAGGTCGATCGCGATGATCGGCGTGCCGACCTGCACCGTCTGGCCCGGTTCGGCGAGCAGTTCGCGGACCGTGCCCGCCCACGGGCAGGGCAGTTCCACCGACGCCTTCGCCGTCTCGATCTCCACGATCACCTGGTTCACGGTGACGGTGTCGCCGGGCTTGACCCGCCACCCCAGGATCTCCGCCTCGGTCAACCCCTCGCCGACGTCGGGCAGCGGGAAGTGCTTGAGTGCCATCGATCGACTCCCTCAGTACGCCAGTGAACGGTCGACTGCGTCCAGCACCCGGTCAAGGTCGGGGAGGTAGTCCTCCTCGAGCTTGCTCGGCGGGTAGGGCGTGTCGAAGCCCGTCACGCGCAGCACCGGCGCCTCCAGCGAGTAGAAGCAGTCCTGCTGCACGCGGGTGGCGATCTCCGAGGTGATCGACGCCTCCGACGGGGCCTCGCTGACCAGCACCAACCGCCCGGTCCGGCGCACCGATTCGTAGACCGGATCCAGGTCCAGCGGGGACAGCGTGCGCAGGTCGATGACCTCCAGCTCCCGACCGTCCTCGGCGGCGGCGGTGGCCGCGTCGAGGCAGGTACGCACCATCGGCCCGTAGGCGGCCACGGTCACCGCGGAGCCCGGCCGCACCACGCGGGAGCTGAACAGCGGGATCGGCGGCGTGGTCGGGTCGAGCCTGGCCTTCTCGTAGTAACGGCGCTTCGGTTCGAAGAACAACACCGGGTCGTCGCAGTCGATGGCCTGCTGGAGCATCCAGTAGGCGTCCACCGGGTTGGAGCAGGACACCACCTTGAGCCCACCGATGTGCGCGAAGAACGACTCCGGGGACTCCGAGTGGTGCTCGACGGCGCCGATGCCGCCGCCGAACGGCACCCGCACCACGACCGGCATCTTCACCCTGCCCTGGCTGCGGAAGTGCAGCTTGGCCAGCTGGGAGACGATCTGGTCGAAGCCGGGGAAGATGAACCCGTCGAACTGGATCTCGCACACCGGTCGGTAGCCGCGGATGGCCAGGCCGACCGCGGTGCCGATGATGCCGGACTCGGCCAGTGGGGTGTCCAGCACGCGGTGCTCGCCGAAGTCCTTCTGCAGGCCGTCGGTGATCCGGAAGACGCCGCCGAGCTTGCCGACGTCCTCCCCCATGACCAGCACCTTCGGGTCGCGCTCCAGTGCGGCGCGCAGGCCCATGTTCAGCGCCTTGGCGATGGTGACGGTCTGGGTGCCGGACGTGGCGGTCGGACGTTCCAATGCGGGCGCGGCCATCAGCGCACACCTCCTGCCATCGCCTCGTCTGCGAACCCGGCCAGGTACCGCAGGTAGTCCTCGCGCTGGGCGGCGAGCTGCGGCGTTTCCTCGGCGTACACCTCGGAGAAGATCCGCTCGGGGGGTGGGTCGGGCATGGTGAAGCAGAACTCGCGCAGCCGCGCGGCGAGCTCGTCGGCCTCGGCGTCGACGCCGTCGAAGAAGTCCTGGTCGGCGAACTGCTCGCGGACCAGGTGCACCCGGAGCCGCTCGATCGGGTCCTTGAGCTTCCACGCCTCCTGCTCGTCGGCCAGCCGGTAGCGGGTCGGGTCGTCGGAGGTGGTGTGCGCGTCCATGCGGTAGGTGAACGCCTCGATCAGCACCGGGCCGTTGCCCTGGCGGCACTCGTCCAGCGCCCACCGGCTGACCGCGAGGCTGGCCAGCACGTCGTTGCCGTCGACGCGAATGCCGGGGAAGCCGTAGCCGCTGGCGCGCTGGTACAGCGGCACGCGGGTCTGGCGCTCCAGCGGTTCGGAGATCGCCCACTGGTTGTTCTGGCAGAAGAACACCAGGGGTGCGTCGTAGACCGCCGACCACACCATGGCCTCGTGCACGTCGCCCTGGCTGGTGGCGCCGTCGCCGAAGAACACCATGGTGGCCTCGCCGTCCGGGTCGCCGACCTTGCCGTCGAAGCGCTGGCCCATGGCGTAGCCCGCGGCGTTCAGGCACTGGTTGCCGATGACGATCGTGTAGAGGTGGAAGCGGGTGGCGGTGGGGTCCCAGCTGCCGTGGTCGGTGCCGCGGAAGATACCGAACAGCTCGGTCGGGTCGATGCCCCGGCACCAGGCCACGCCGTGCTCCCGGTAACTGGGGAAGGCCATGTCCTGTGGCTGCAGCGCGCGGCCGGCGCCGATCTGGGCCGCCTCCTGGCCGAGCAGCGGGACCCAGATGCCCAGCTGGCCCTGCCGCTGCAGCGCGTTGCCTTCCCGGTCGGCGCGGCGGACCAGCACCATGTCGCGGTACAGGTCACGCAGGTCCGCGTCGGAGATGTCGATGTCGAAGTCCGGGTGCTCGACCCGCTGGCCTTCGGGGGTGAGGAGCTGGACGAGGTCAGCTCCGCCTTCGCTCGTGGCACGCAAACCGGCGATCACCTGCTCCCGTGTGGGTTTGGCTGCGGTGGCAGGGGGCCCGGCGGTGCCTTCGGTCGTGGGTCGCGTCCAGTGCTCGGGGGACATGTGTGTTCTCCTCGTGTCCGCGTCGGCCCACCTCGCTTGTGGCGTGGTGTCCGACAACTGCATCCCGCCGCCCCGGTGGGTCACCCGGGCGGCCGCGGCGCAGCGATGGATCGCTCTCCGCCATCCTGGCACGAAACCGGGCGTTTTCGTGACCCCTGCCACAGGGATTCCGCGTGGCCGGAACTCGACCGGCGTCCTCCCGCGAGATCACCGTAGAACCCTGTCGATCACGGCAAAACCGCAGGTCATCGAAGTAATGGAGGTCCGACTAACGCGGCCTGGACCATCGCGCTCCCGACTGTGCCGCCAACGGTGCACAAAACTGCACGAATGAGACAGACTGAACGCGTGGCCGAGTTCCCGAATCCGCTCTCGTTGCCCGACGAGATCGCCCTGCTCATGCACAAGGACAACGGGACGTACTACGTCAGCGCGAACCCGAACACGGCCGCGGCAGCGGCGGAGATCGGCGAGTTGGCGTTGCGCGACCGGGTCGAGGTGCGGGGCACCGCGGTTCGGCTGCTCGACGCGGGGTGGAGCGGGCTGCCGTGGATGGACCGGCTGCTGGCTGAGCTGCAGCAGCGGGCCGGGCCGGACAACCAGCCCGTCGACCTCACCTGGTGGCTGCCCGGACGCACCAGTGCGTTCCAGGTGCACCGGCAGGTGCTCGTCGAGCAGGGCCTGCTGCGGCGCGAGCATCGGAAGTTCCTCGGGGTGCTGCCCGACGACCGCTACTACCCCGATCGGGCGACCCGCGACCAGCTGGTGGCGGAGTTACGCGAGCTGGCTGCCGGAACACGGCCGGTCGACGGGCGGCTGGCGCTGCTGAGCGCGTTGACCGTGCGCAGCGGGCTCGCCTACATGCTGGACCTCAACCGGGCCGAGCGGGCCGAGCTGCGGACCACCGCCGAGCGGGAGGACCTGGGTGAGGCCGTCGGCGCGGCGGTGGCAGCGACGCTGGCCGCCATCACCGCGGTTCCGGCGATCATCGTCTCGGCGGGCGGCTGAGCGGCCAGCACTCCGTGCCCGCGCGGATTTCCTGCGCTGGGCAGTTCCGGACAGCTCCGGGCGGGCGTCGGGAGCGGGCATAGGATCGCGGCGTGGATCGTGCAGCCGTGACCAACACCGTTGACCGGGCGTGGGAGGAATCGGTCCTGCCGAGCCTCGCCGACCTGGTGAAGATCCCGGCGATCTCCCCCGCGTTCGACGCCGGCTGGGCCGCCGCCGGGCACCTGGACGCCGCCATCGAGCACGTGCGGGCGTGGATCTCGGCCCGCGACATCCCGGGCGCCGGGATCGAGGTCGTGCGGCTGCCCGAGCGCACCCCGCTGCTGCTCGTGGACATCCCGCCCACCGACGGCGTGGCCGACTCGACCGTGCTGCTCTACGGCCACCTCGACAAGCAGCCGCCGCTCGGCGGTTGGTCGCCAGGGCTCGGCCCGTGGACCCCGGTGGCGCGCGACGGCCGGCTGTACGGCCGCGGCGCCGCCGACGACGGGTACGCCGGGTACGCGGCGATCACCGCGATCGAGGCGGTCCGCGCGAACGGCGGCGCGCACGCGCGCTGCGTGGTGCTGCTGGAGACCGGTGAGGAGTCCGGCAGCCCGGACCTGCCCGCCTACCTGGAGCACCTGTCGGACCGGCTCGGCGAGGTGTCCCTGGTGGTGTGCCTGGACTCCGGTGCGGGCGACTACGACCGGTTGTGGCTGACCAACTCGCTGCGCGGCCTGGTGCAGCTGGAGCTGCGGGTGCGGGTGCTCGACAGCGGGCTGCACTCGGGGATCGCCAGCGGCATCGTGCCCAGCTCGTTCCGTGTGCTGCGACAGCTGCTGGACCGGGTGGAGGACTCCGCCACCGGCGAGGTCCTGGTGCCGGAGCTGAACGTGGAGATCCCGGCGAACCGGGTCGCCGAGGCGCGGGCGGCGGTCGAGGCCGCGCCGGGCCTGGTGCGCGGCTCGGTGCCGTGGCTGGAGGGTGTGCGCCCGGTGTCCGAGGACGAGGTCGAACTCGCCCTGAACAGCACCTGGCGGCCGACGCTGTCGGTGATCGGCGCCGACGGGCTGCCCCTGCCGGCCGACGCGGGCAACGTGCTGCGGCCACACACGACGGTGCTGCTGAGCTTCCGGCTGCCGCCGACCGCCGACGCCGAGGCGGCGCTGCGCGCGCTGCGGGAGACGCTGACCACCGACGTCCCGTACGGGGCGGAGGTGACCTTCGGCCACACCGAGACCGGGCCGGGCTGGAACGCGCCGGACCCGGCGCCGTGGCTGGTGACGGCGTTGGACCGGGCGAGTGACGAGGTGTTCGGCGCGGCATGGCGGACCATGGGCCTCGGCGGCTCGATCCCGTTCATGGGGCTGCTGCATGACGCCTACCCGGACGCCCAGTTCGTGGTCACCGGGGCGTTGGGCCCGGGCAGCAACGCGCATGTGCCGGACGAGTCGTTGAACCTGGCGTTCGCGGCCAAGGTCACCTCGGCGATCGCCTACGTCCTCGACGCCCACGCCCACCGCTGACGCCCCCGCGCGCACGGCCCCGGCGGGCTCGCTGCTCGCCCGCCACGCCGAGTCTCCGCGGTCAGCGCTTGGGCATGAGGATCCAGAGCACGATGTAAAACACGAACTGCGGACCCGGCAGCAGGCAGGACAGCAGGAACAGGACCCGGACGGTGAACGGCTTCATGCCGAACCGCCGGGCCAGTCCGGCGCAGACACCCGCGATCATCGCCTCGTCTCGCGGCCGGGCAAGGGGCATTCGGTACGTTGTCATGCCTCCAGGTTCCCCGCCACGGCGGCCCGCCGCACCAGGGGCGAACCCCGAAATGTCCCTGGCCCGCCGTCTCGAACCTCCCGGGGACGGCGGGGACTACCGGCGCGGTACCAGGTGCCCTCCGCTGTTCGGGCACAGCTCGCCGCGGCGTCCCCGCCACGGCCACACGAACCGGTCCCGCGCCCCGTCCAGAAAACCGCCGCACGGGTCGTCCACTGCGCCCGCGGGACGCTCGCCGCGCGCCGCCAGCGCGACGCGGACCTTGTCCTCCGCCGGTCGCAGGACCTCACGGACCACCAGCACGCACAGCGCGACCACCACGGCGTCGCGGATGACGACCGCGCCGAGGAACCAGCCCTCCGGTAGGCCCTTGTTCCCGGTGCCCAGGTAGTAGTACATCCGCGGCGCCCACACCGCCGCATCGACCAGCATCCACCCGAGCAGCAGCCGCCAGCGGGGGATCGCCAGCACCGCCAGCGGCACCAGCCACAGCGAGTACTGCGGGCTCCACACCTTGTTGGTCAGCAGGAACGCCGCCACCACCAAAAAGCACAGCTGCGCCAGCCGCGGCCGCGTCGGCGCGGCCAGCGCGAGCCAGGCGATCCCCGCGCAGGCCGCCAGGAACAGCAGGAGGCTGACCAGGTTCAGCACCACCGGAACCTGCCCGTCGGCCAGCGGCCCGTCGAAACCGGCCCAGCCGGTGAAGTGCATCAGCACGTTGTAGAGCGAGTCCGGGTCGGCGGGCCGCTCGGCGTTCAACCGGAAGAACTCCCGCCACCCCGCCGGGTACAGCAGCAGGATCGGCAGGTTGACCGCCAGCCACGCCACGGCGGCCGCCAGCACGGACCGCATCGCCTCGGTCAGCTTCCCGGCACGCAGCGCCAGCACCAGCAGCGGGCCGAGGAAGAACAGCGGGTACAGCTTCGTCGCCCCGCCGAGACCGATCAGCACCCCGGCCAGCACCGGTCGGCGCCGCGACCACGCGAGCAGCCCCGTGGTGCCCAGGGCCGCGGCCAACGCGTCGAAGTTGGTGAAGGCGTGCACGAAGACCAGCGGCGAGACGGCGGCCAGCGCGGCGTCCCAGAGCCGCCGACGGCACAGCAGCACCAGCGCCCAGACGGTCACCAGCCAGGCCGCGGCCAGCCAGAACGCCGAGATGTTGAAGTAGAGCACGGTGATCATGCCGCCGGGCAGCCAGCCGAACCCGGCCAGCGTCGCCCACCCGTCGGCGACCCGCGCGTTGACCCACTGGAACAGCCCGGTGAGCACCGGGTACTCCATGTACCGCACCTTCTGCTGCGGCGTGCCCGGGTTCTCCAGCCAGGCGGTCTTGTAGGGGAAGGCGGTGTCCGGAGCGAGATCGCCCATCCCGTAGCGCGGGATGATGTCCGTGTAGCACATCGCCGTGTACTGGCGGTGGTCGCGCCAGTCCAGCTGCGGTCCGTTGCCGGTGTCGTGGGTGACCTGGCAGGGGGCCTTGAACAGCCACGCGGCGGCCAGCATCAGCACCGCGAGCAGCAGCACCACCCGCAGCGGGGTCCAGAACCACTGCCGCCCCACCTGGGCGTGGCGGCCCATCCGGCCGCCGAAGGGGCGGCTGAGCGCCCACGCCAGCGGCTCGGTCCAGGTCGGCACCACCCGGTCCGCGGGGCCGAGCGAGTCGCTGTCCACCGCGGCGCTGGGACGGTTGCCGGGCGACGGCGGGTCGGTGCTGGTGGGCTCGCTCGACGTGGACACGACCGGATGCTACTTGGGCCCCGGACAGCGGCAGGGGCACCCGCCGACCGCGGATGCCCCTGCTGCGCTACCGAGTCCTCGTTCTCGTCGGTGCCACGTGGTTCGGCGGACCGGAGTCCCCGTCACCGTCGTCACCGCCGGTGTCGTCGCACGGCGGCTCCAGCCAGCCCCCGCAGTCGTCACCGGGCCGCGGCCGGCTGTGCGTGGGCCGGTCCGGCTTGTCCGACTCGCTCGAATCATCGTCCTCCGAGGTCGGCGGATTCGAGGTGGTCGACGGCTGGGTCGTCGGCGCCGGCGGCGGGGGCGGCGGGGTGTCCTCGAACTGGCCGATCTTCTCCCCGGTGGGCAGCGGCATCACCTTCTTGCCCTTGAGGTAGTCGTTCATGAACTTCTGCCACACCTTGGCCGGCAACCCACCGCCGTAGAAGCTCTCGCCGTTGGCGTCCTCCAACGGCTTCGGGCCGTTGTCGTCGTTGAGCATCGCCACCGCCGTGGAGATCTGCGGGGTGGCGCCGATCATCCACGCGTTCTGGTTCTTGGTGGTGTTGCCCCACTGGTGGGTCCCGGTCTTGGACACCACCGGCCGGTTGCCGCTCAGCGGCGCCTTGGAGTGCTCGGCGACCCTCGTCAGGGTCTGCCCGACGTTGAAGGCCATGTCCTTGCTGGTCTCCTCGTCGCCGTAGGCCGGCTCCGGTTCGGGAACGTCCAGGTCCAGCTTGCCCGTCTCCGGGCTGGTCACCTCCGCCACGAAGTGCGGCTTGACCCGCTGGCCCTCGTTGACGAACGTCGCGTACGCGGCGGCCATGTCGACCGGGCGCACCGGGTACATGCCCAGCGCGATACCGGCCTCGGTCACGCCGTTGTCGTTGGCGAGCTTCGTGGACTCCGGGATGCCCGCCTGGTGCGCGGCCTTCGCGACGTTCGACGCCCCGATCTGGTTGGCGAGGTTGACGAAAACCGTGTTGACCGACTTGGTCATGGCCTCACGAATGCCGCAGTGCTCCGGCACGTCGCACCTGACGCCCGGCGCGTTGGCGAACTCGGTCCCGGCGATGGTCTGCGGCGAGCTGCCGTCGTAGGTCTCGCCGATGCCCCGGCCCTTCTCCAGACCGGCGAGCACGACGAAGGGCTTGAACGAGGAGCCCGGCTGCTGCGGCCGGCTGGCCCAGTCCAGGTCGCCGACGGTCTTCTTCGAGCCGTAGTAGGCCAGGACGCCACCGTTCTTGGGGTCCACCGCGACCAGCGACGTGCGCAGCGACTCGGGCTCGTCATCCATCACCGCGTGGACCGCGGCCTCGGCCTTCTGCTGCGCCTCCGGGTCGATGGTGGTCCGGATCGTGTAGCCGCCGCGGGAGAGCGCGCTCGCGGAGAGGTCGTGGCCCTCCAGTTCGTCCTTGATGGCCTCCCAGATGGCGTCCTGTTCGGGCGTGAGCCTGTTGTTGGACTTCCACTCCGAGCGGGGCAGCGTCTCGGGCATCCGCATGGTCTGCCGCTCGCCGGGCTGCAGGAACCCGTTCCTCTCCATCTGCTCGACGACGTAGTTCCAGCGCGTGGTGGCCTGTTCCAGGTCCACGCGGGGGTCGTTGTCGCGCGGGCGCTGCACCATGCCCGCCAGCATGGCCGCTTCCGCCGCGTTGAGCTCGCTCGGCTTCTTGTTGAAGAAGGCGCGCGACGCAGCGGTGATCCCGTCCGCGCCGCGGCCGTAGTACGCGGTGTTCAGGTACGCCAGGAGGATGTCGTCCTTCTCGCGCTGTTGCGTCATCTTGAACGCGAGGACGACTTCCTTGATCTTGCGGACGTACGTCGGGTCCTTCTTGTTCAGCTCCAGGTCCAGCTTGATGAACTGCTGGGTGATCGTGGAGCCGCCGCCGACACCCGAGCCGGTCACCAGGAAGTAGACCGAGCGGGCGATGCCCATGAAGTCGAAGCCGGGGTTGGTGCGGAACGTGGCGTCCTCGGCAGCGATGGTGGCGTTACGCATCACCTCGGAGACGTCGTTGATGTTCTTGACGATCTCCCGCGAGCCCTTCGGCTCGACGCGCGCGAGCGGAGCGCCGTTGGCGTACTGCAGCTCGATCGGCCGGGCCGCGCTCATCACCTTGGCCTCGTCCGGCACGTCCCAGGCGAGGTAGCCGTAGATGAAGACCGCGACCGGGAGCAGCACCACGCACGCGACGGCGACGTAGCAACAGCGCCGGACGCGCCGCCACAGCTTCCGGCGCCTGGCCTGCTTGGCGCTCATCTCGTCGTCCTGGTCGGCGAGGTCGTCCGGATCTCGGTCGTCGCCGTCGTAGTCGCCATCGAGATCGTTCCGATCGTCGTCGTAGCTGGGGTACGGGTCGTCGACCGGGTGGTCGTCGGCGTAGTAGTCGTAGGTGCTGCCCTGCTCCTGGTGCGTGAGCAGCTGCGGCTCCCGGGGCGGGACCGGGTCGCCGCCCCGGACAGCACCACCCGCGGCACCAGCCATCCCGGCACCCGCCGCGGCCGCCGCAGCACCCCCGGAGGGACGCCGGTCGTCGTCCGCCGGGGTCTGCGGGATGTGCTGGGTCGGCTGTTCGTCGCCCGGCGGTGGCGGCGGCTGCCGGTTCTGCTGCGGGCCGGGCCGCGGCCCCTGCCGCGGACCAGCGGGCGGCGCCGCGGCGTAGGTGGTGGGCAGGTCGAGCGTGCGGCCCCCGCGGTTGTCCGTCGGCGCGTCACCGCCGTTCAACCGTTTGGCCAGGTCCGGTTGGTCATCGTCGTCGAACGACGGCGTCCAGGCATCGGTGCGCTCCTGCGCGGGCTCGCCGCCCGGCCGAGGTGCGTGCTGGCCCGGCGGCGGCACCGGTGGGTGCTTCTGGGTGTCCTGGATGTCCGGGTTCTCGGCCGGCCACTGCGGACCGCCGGGCGGCGGAGCGGGCCGCCGGGCAGGCCCGCCGGGCCTCGTTTCCGCGCCCGGCCACGCCGGACCGCCCGCGCCGGGACCGGGCGCGGGTCGCTGCGGAGGCCGACCCGGGTCACCGCCGGGGCGCGGCGGTCCGGGACGCGGCGGCGGTGGTGGGGTGCCTCGACCATCGGGGTGCGGCCTTGGGCGGCGGCCTGGGGAGTGGTCGTCGCGCTCGTCGTTCACGAGTGGGCCTCCAGGACAGGCGTCATCGGACGCCGGGTGATGCGTTCACGTCGGGAGTGCGCCGCACCGGGCGCGCTCGGTCGCGTCGGGGCACGGCCGAGGTCACTCTGCTGCAGTCTTGCGCCGGGACCGGCCGTCGTTCAAGCCACCGGTTCCGAGGACGTAGGACTGCACCAGGTGGTTCCAGTTACATGTGCGGCATACCTCTACGACGTAGACGTTGAACTCCTCAAACATGGTCGCCATCCGGTCGAGCTCCTCCGGGGCGCGCGCCGAACCGGACGCGTGCTTGAGGGCGTCGCCGAAAACCCAGGACACGAGGGTCAACGGCTCCTTCCGGCACACCGGGCAGGGAATCCCGCTCGGTTCACCATGGAACTCCGCCGCCCGCAGCAGGTACGGATCGGCGTCGCAGACCTCCATCACCCCGACCCGGCCAGCGTGGACCTCCGCGAGCAACGCTCGGCGCTGCAACGCGTAATCGACCACCTGCCGTTGGGTCTGCACGACCACAGGGTACGTGTCCACCGCGACTGCTCCATGCGCCGTTCAGGGCAGCCCCGGCCGCCGTCCTCCGCCGCCGTGACGACGACCACTGCGGCGGCAGTTCACAAGACGTGCGCCGATATATCGGCGCGATATACTCCTGCACGTGGCCTGCGGACTCGCTCCGGTGCGGGGATGCTGCCACCGCTGATCTGGGTCGGGCGCTGGATTCCGGGAGGTGCGGATGCTCGAACTCGCCGTGCTCGGGTTCCTGCACGAAAGCCCGATGCACGGCTACGAGCTGCGGAAGCGGTTGCACGACACGCTCGGCGCCTTCCGCGCCCTGTCCTGCGGAACTTTGTACCCGACGTTGCGGCGGTTGCTACGCGCCGGGTTGATCGAAGAGGAGCCCGAGACCGCCGGGCAGCGCGGGTGGGGACGCCGGGCCCGGCGCGTGTACCGCATCACGGCCGCCGGGAGAAGCCGCTTCGCCGAGCTGGTCGGCGAGTGCGGGCCGCAGTCCTGCGAGGACAACGCGTTCGGCGTGCACGTGGTGTTCTTCTCCCGCACCCCGGCCGAGGTCCGGCTGCGGATTCTGGAGGGACGCCGCCGTCGTGTCGAGGAGCGCCGGGAGGGCCTGCGCAGCGCGCTCGCCCGCGCCGACCGGTTCGACCGCTACACACGGGAGTGGCACCGCCTGCGGCTCGACCACAGCGAGAACGAGGTCCGCTGGCTCGACCAGATCATCGAACACGAGCGCGCCGAGCAGGCTGCTGCGGCGCTCGGGCACGAAGTGCAAGGACACGACAGATGACCAAGAAGGAGGGCCCTGCCATGGGCGGACAGCGTCCCGGTCGAACGGTGCGGGTGGCGATCGTCGGCGTCGGGAACTGTGCGGCGTCGCTGGTGCAGGGCGTCCACTACTACGCCGACGCCGACCCGGACAGCCGGGTGCCGGGTTTGATGCACGTCACCTTCGGCGACTACCACGTGCGGGACGTCAAGTTCGTCGCCGCGTTCGACGTGGACGCCAAGAAGGTCGGGCGGGATCTCTCCGAGGCCATCGTCGCCAGCGAGAACAACACCATCAAGATCGCCGAGGTGCCGCCGCTGGGCGTGACCGTGCAGCGCGGGCACACCTATGACGGCCTGGGCCGCTTCTACCGGGAGACCATCGAGGAGTCCGACGAGGCGCCGGTCGACGTGGTGCAGGCGCTCAAGGACGCCGAGGTCGACGTGCTGGTGTCCTACCTGCCGGTGGGCTCGGAACAGGCCGACAAGTTCTACGCGCAGTGCGCACTGGACGCCGGGGTGGCCTTCGTCAACGCGCTGCCGGTGTTCATCGCCTCCGACCCGGAGTGGGCGCAGAAGTTCACCGACGCGGGCGTGCCGATCGTCGGCGACGACATCAAGTCGCAGGTGGGCGCGACCATCACGCACCGGGTGCTGGCCAAGCTGTTCGAGGACCGGGGCGTGCACCTGGACCGCACGATGCAGCTCAACGTCGGCGGCAACATGGACTTTCTGAACATGAAGGAACTGGAGCGCCTGGAGTCGAAGAAGACCTCCAAGACCCAGGCGGTGACCTCCCAGGTGGACCGTGACCTGGGCAGGCGCAACGTGCACATCGGCCCGTCGGACCACGTGCCGTGGCTGGACGACCGCAAGTGGGCCTATGTGCGGTTGGAGGGCCGCGCCTTCGGCGACGTGCCGCTGAACCTGGAGTACAAGCTCGAGGTGTGGGACTCGCCGAACTCGGCGGGGATCATCATCGACGCGATCCGCGCCGCCAAGATCGCCAAGGACCGCGGCATCGGCGGCCCGATCCTGTCCGCCTCCTCCTACTTCATGAAGTCCCCGCCGGTCCAGTACTCCGACTCCGCCGCCTACCAGGCGGTCGAGGACTTCATCGCAGGCAAGGTCGACCGCTGAGGGTGGACCCGTTCCAGGCTCGTGCTGCGCAGCGGTGCCGAAGAGCGCAACCGCATCCGGCCAGCCCTCGGCAGCGGGTCCGTTCGGCAAGCAGGAGGGGCACCCGGTGTGGTCGCACGGGTGCCCCTCGTCGTGTTCGGGTCCGTCCCCAGACCCACGCGGTCACCTCCTTCCTCCGTACTGGAGCTGCTGCTCGGCCCGGGCGAGCACCGTGTGCACCGAGGCGTGGCCGTCGGTGGTCACCCAGGAGACCCGCAGACCGGGCCGAACGCTCCGCCGGCCCACCCGGACCGGCCATCCGGCGACCTCGCGGACCTGCACGGCGATCTCCTCGCCGGCGCCGCTCGGGTGCTCGGCCACCACGGCGAACTCGTCGCCGCCGTAGCGGGCCACGGTGTACTCGTCGCTGAGGCCCTCGCGCAGCCGGTCGGCCAGCGTGCGCAGCAGGTCGTCGCCGCGATCGAAGCCGAACTCGGCGTTGAACTCGACCAGCCGGTTGACGTCGACCAGCACCAGCGTGGTCAGCATGCCGCGGCTGCGGGCCCGCACCAGGGACTGCTCCAGCCGGTCCAGCAGCAGGACCCGACCGGGCAGGCCGGTCAGCGGGTCCAGCAGGCCGTGGCTGTGCGACACGTCGGTGTGCACCGACTGCAGCACCACCAGCACCCGGCTGCGGCCCTGCACCCGCACCGCGTGGTAGTCCGCCCAGATGCGGCTGAGCGGTTGGCCGCTGCGGGCGATCACCAGCGGGATGGACAGCGAGGACCCGGCGCGCAGCACCTGCCCCGCCAGCTCCGCCCAGTCGGGCATCGGGGCCCCCGTGTCGTCGCGCACCTGCCAGCCGGCCGGCCGGGCGCCGGTGAGCAGGTCGGTCCGGGACAGCTGCATGAGTTCGGCGGCGACGTCGTTGGTGGCCAGCACCTGACCGCGCTCGTCGGTGAGCAGCACGCCGATGTTGAGTCCGCTGATGAGTTCGTCCCACTCTGGCGCCAGCTGAGCCGGTTCGGTCACGTGCAGGACACTCATTCGGCCCCCTCCTCCCGCCAAACGGAGCAGTCCGTTTGAGCCTCCCCTCCGGGCCGGTCCGAATTCAAGAGCCCGGCGACCACCCGTAATGGTGGTATTCACGCAACGCACATCACGGTGCGTCAGGGCTTCACCGCGGATTCTCCCGGTCGTCACCTCAGCGAACGGTGCTTGAGAGATCGAGCAGGTGAAACCGGCCGGTGGCGCGGGTCGCACAACCCGCCACCGCGGCCCCGGCCGCGCCCGGGATCTCTACGCTGGCCGGGGGGAGTTTCGGGCGAGAGGACGGTGCATGCCGGTGCACGGAAACGCGATGAGCCGACCGCTCGGGGAGCGGCTGCGCGAACACCGGTCGCTGCTGGCGGTCATCGTGGTCGCGGAGCTGGTCGCGCTGATCATGGTGTCCACGATCAACCCGCACGACCACATCGACGGCGAGGTGTACCGGCTCGGCGCGCAGGCTCTGCTGGGTGGCCGGGACCTCTACAACAACCTGCCGGCCACCGAGTCGGGGCTGGCGCTGCCGTTCATCTACCCGCCGTTCGCGGCGATCCTGTTCGCGCCGCTGGCGCTGCTGCCGAAGCTCGGCTCGACCGTGGTGCTCACGGTGGTCAGCCACCTGTCGCTGCTGGTCACGCTGTACGTGGTGCTCAGCGCCTCGACGTTCCTGCAGGCGCACCGGGACAAGGTGCTGCTGGTGACCGCGGCGCTGCTGCCGCTGGCGACGATCACCGAACCGGTGATGGAGACCATCACCTACGCGCAGATCAACCTGGTGCTGATGGCGCTGGTGGCGGTGGACTGCCTGTGGCGGGTGCGCGGACCGCGGAAGCTGCCATACCCGCGCGGGTTGCTGATCGGGCTGGCCGCCGGCATCAAGCTCACCCCGTTGGTGTTCCTGCTGCTGCCGCTGCTGCGCCGGGACTTCCGCACGATCGCGACCGCGCTGCTGACCTTCCTGGGCACGATGCTGCTGGGCTTCCTGCTGACCTTCGACAACGCCCGGCGCTTCTGGCTGCAGGAGATCTTCGGCACGAGCAACGTGTCGTTCGGCCCGAAGTTCACCGGGGACGCCTCGACCTACGCGGGCAACCAGTCGCTGCGGTCGCTGCTGAGCAAGATGTCGGTGCCGAGCCTTGCGGTGCTGTTCACCGCGCTGGCCGCGGTGGTGCTGGTGCTGGCGGTGCTGGGCATGCGGCATGCGATCCGGCAGCAGGACCTGCCGCTGGCGGTGGTCATCAACGGGATCCTCGGTCTGCTGGTGTCGCCGATCTCCTGGTCGCACCACTGGGTGTGGGCGATCCCGGGGTTGGTGCTGCTCGCCGGCGGGGCATACGCGCGCCGTGAGTGGCCACTGCTGCTGGCGACCGCGATGGCCGCCGGGTTCTTCACCATGGGCCCGCACTGGAAGGTGCCGCAGGGCGGCGGCAAGGAACTGCACTGGAACGTCTTCGAGCACCTGATCGGCAACGCCTACGTCTACTTCGGACTGGCGTTCCTGCTCTACCACGCGGTCCTGTGGTGGCGTTCCCGCGCTGCCATCACCCGGCCCACCGCCGACGGCGACCCCACCCCGGAGGCCCCCGTCCCGGTCCCCTGAGCAACACAAACCGGGGCGGGGAGCTGGTCGGCTCCCCGCCCCGGTTGTCGTTGGCGGGTCAGCTGATCCGGTCGAACACCACGGTGTCCGCATCGGACAGGGTGCGCAACACGCCGTTGTTCGGGGTGACGCCCGGGGTCAGCAGCGTCTCGCCCTGCGCCGCCGTGATGTCCGGGACGCCGCCGAGTACCGGCAGCCCGCCGGTGCGGGCCACGCGGCTGCGCGGCTGGGCACCCTCCAGGGCGGCGGCGATCCGATTGACCTGCGGCACCGCAGTCTGTCCGCCCCGCAGCGCGTTCAGGTTTCCCAGCACCGGCAGCGGTGCGGACACACCGGGGGACTCGGTGCGCGGCGCGAACCGCTGGGTCTGCGACACCTCGATGATCGGCAGGCTGTTGAGGTCCGGGACCTCGTGCGCCTGCATCTGGTGTTCGCCCGGCACCTGCAGCGGCACGACGTCCGGGCGCGGCGCCGGGGGAGCGGCGAACGCGGACAGCGCGCTGACGACCACGTCGGTCGGCACGGTGTGCACCTCGTTGCGCAGACCGGGCAGTTCCGCCGAGGTGAGGTCGACCTGCTCGGCGGACACCAGGCCGCGGCCGCCGGTGAGCACGCCCTCCCAGAGGTCGACGATTCCGCCGGGGCGGTCGGCGAAGCCGTCGAAGTAGACCAGGTCGTCGTGCGGAATCACGAGATCCGCAGGGACATCCAGGACCGCACCCGTTCGAAACGCCCCCTCGTCGAGGGTGCCGGCACCTCCCTGGATCACCTCGCCGATGGGCCCGGCCCAGCTGAGCGAGCGGTGGAAGCCTTCCGCGGGGGTGACCGGGCGGCGGCCGTCGATGGGCGGCAGACCGGGCTCCAGCGGCCGGGCGGCGGCCGGGTCGGCGACCCAGCCGGCCAGGTGCAGTGGCTCGGTCGGGCGCAGCCAGTTCACCTCGCGCAGCGCGGGGAACTCGCGGGTCCGCTCGTTCTCGATGGCGGGCAGCAGGTCGTGCACCGGATCGAGGGTTCCGCGGAGCGCGGTCTGCGAGTGGTCGGCGCGCGAGGCCACCAGCGGGGCGTTGTGCTGCCGCTGGCCGGCGTCGTCACGCAGCAACTCACCGGCCAGGCACCGACCCGAGTGGGCCGCTTCGTCGCCGAGCTCATCGAGGGCGGGTGGCAACACCGACTCTCCCAACGGCGCGGTCGGACGCTCCGGGCAGGTCTCGCTGGCGGCTGCGACTCCGGTGCCGACGGCCAACATGCCACCAGTGACCAGCGCGGCCTGCACGCCACGCTTCGCCCAAGTCTGCATGGGATTTCTCCTTCACAAGACTTCCCCGGTCGGGGGAGAAAATCAACTGCGGGCGCCACACCGTCACCGGAATTTGATCACCGGGGTTCGCGACGGTGGGCCTTGCGAATGCTGGACAACGCTGTACTGGCTGGCGTTTCCCGAAGCGTGGCAGCGGGAAGCGCCGCCGCGACTAGTCGGGGGTGGTGCCGGGCTGCGGCTCGGGGACGCCGGTCAGGGCGTCCGCGGTGTCGTGCGTGGGAGCGCTACGCAACGCGGGCGCTGCGACCGGCGCGGCCGGGTGACAGCCGAGCGCGGTGGTGCCGTGCAGCGGACCGTCGGCGGCGCCGCCGCAGCCGGGTGCCCCGGTCGGTGCGGGCAGGTGGAACAGCGGCGGGACGCCGGGCAGTTCCGGCGCGGGTTCGGGCGTGTGCTGCTCCGGGGTGCTCTCGGACTGCTCCGCCGACCGCGTCGGTGCGCTGAGCTGTGGCACCGGCGGCGCGGGCCGCGCGTCAAGCACCGGGCTCTGCTGCGGAGGGGGCGCGTCTGGTGCCGCGGAGCTGCTCGCACCGGACAGCAACGGCTCCCCGAGTTCGCTCAGTCCACTGTCGACCGACTCGGACAGCGAGTTGGCCCCCGCGCTCGTGGTGGTGAGCGCGCCGTGCGCGACCTGGTGGATCTCCGCCGAGGAGTCGCGCAGCACGCCGGTCACCGGCTGGGCCGCGTCGAGCAGCCGCTGCGCGTCGGAGCGGACCAGGCCGAGCGGATCGAGGCCACCCAGCGAGAAGTTCGCCGGACCGGTCCGCGCGTCGGCGGGTTCCGGTGCCGCGGGTTGCTCGGCGCTGTCCGCCGCGGCGGGCCGCAAATCCGCGGCGTCCGCCGGGAGGCCGGTGCCGAGCAACCAGGCCGCGGAGGTTCCGGCGACCGTGGCCCCGACCACGACCAGGGCACGGGTGAGCAGCCGCCACGGTCGGGCGGCTTCCGTCCTGTCGTCGCCACGGGCCATCTCGGTGCCAGAACCTCCTCGGCTGGTGTGACTCCCCACTGGAGCTCCTCCTCGCCGAGGCGCACTCTCCCAAAACACCCGCCCGTTCCGTAAGCGCAGCGCGACAACATCGCTACATCGTGTTACTGGTGATCGTGGCCGGTCGCGCGGCGTGGTCGTTCCGCGCCCGGGCCCCCTTCTCGGCGCTACGGTGACAAGGTGACCGACATGAAGATCACCACGCGAGACGACGCCGCGTCCGCCATCCCGCGCGTGCTGCGTGTCTCGGCCGCGGTGAGCTGGCGGGTACTGGTCATCCTCGGCGCCCTGTACGTGCTCGGCGTGGTGATCGGGCGCATCTACGTCGTCGTGATCCCGGTGGCGATCGCGCTGCTGCTCTCGGCGCTGCTGGCCCCGGCCGTCTCGGCGCTGGCCCGCTGGGGCGTGCCGCGGGCGCTGGCGACCACGCTGGTGCTCATCGGCGGACTCGCGGTGGTCGGCGGAGTGCTCACCTTCGTCATCAACGCGTTCATCGAGGGCTTCCCGGACCTACAGCGGCAGGTGCTGGCCAGCCTCAACGCCCTCAAGGACTCGCTGGCACGGGGGCCGCTGCAGATCAACGACGCCCAGATCGAGCGCTACCTGCAGCAGGCGCAGGACTGGTTGCAGGCGAACCAGGCGGCGTTGACCAGCGGTGCACTGTCCACCGCGGGCACCTTCGGCAACTTCCTGACCGGCCTGGTGCTGGCGCTGTTCACGCTGATCTACTTCCTGTACGACGGCCGCCGGGTGTGGTTGTTCGTAATCCGGCTGGTGCCGCGGGCGAGCCGGCACCGGGTTGACGTGGCGGGCTGCCGAGGGTTCGCCTCGCTGGTCGGCTATGTGCGGGCGACCGCGCTGGTCGCGGTGGTCGACGCGCTGGGCATCGGACTGGGGCTGGTGATCCTCGGGGTGCCGCTGGCGATCCCGCTGGCCGCGCTGGTGTTCCTGGGCGGGTTCGTGCCGATCGTCGGCGCGGTCGCCTCGGGCGCGGTGGCGGTGCTGGTGGCGCTGGTGACCAAGGGCTGGGTCGTCGCGCTGATCGTGGTCGGCATCGTGCTGGCGGTGCAGCAGCTCGAGGGCAACGTGCTGCAGCCGCTGATCCTGGGCCGGGCGGTGCAGATCCACGCCCTGGGGGTGGTGCTGGCGATCAGCGTCGGCGTGGTGCTCTCCGGCATCGTCGGGGCCCTGCTGGCCGTTCCGCTGGTGGCGGTGCTGAACTCGGCGATCCGCTCGCTGGTGTCCGAGGAGGAAACACCGCCGGAGCCGACGGACCGCGAGGAGACACCGCCGGAACCGACGGACCAGAAGGAGACACCGCCGGACTCCCTGGACCAACCGGCCAAGGAACCCGACGAAACCCACTGACGCCCGATCGGGCCACGCCGAGCAGCAGGACATCTCGGCGGCAGCGTGCGGATGCCGCCTCCCGCGGCGGGCCTGGCACCACGTGTGCCCGCGGAGCGCGCCACTGCAGACGTTCCTGATCAGGACCGCCTGGTGATCACAAACACGCAGAGTGGTCGATCCGGCGGTCTCTGTCGACCCTGGGCGTACGGCAGGATGGTCCGCTGGGAGGGAGCGATAGTGGGCAGTCCGCAACCACCGTCGGAACAACCGCAGGTCGCCGACGGCCGCTCACCGCTGTGGCGGGGGCACAACGTGTTCCGCGTCGTGACGTTCCTGTACGCGTGCGCGTGGGTCGTGGTCCAGTTCCATGAGTACCAGCGCCCGTGGCTGGCGCTGGTGGTCATCACACTCATGGGGCTGTGGACGGTGTTCACGGTCTGGCGCTACTGGACGCGGGCCGGGCGTACCAACCGGATGGTGGCCATCGACGCCGTCGTGGTCACCGCGCTGTTCCTCAGCAACGAGTTCATCCTGACCGAGACCCAGATGCTCAACGACTACCCGTCGGTGGTCACGGTCTGGCACCCGACGATGATCACCGCGGCCGCCGCGCAGTGGGGCCTGTTCGGCGGGCTGTCCACGGGGATCATCGCCACCGCGTGCAACTACCTGATCCGTGGCCACTACGGCCCTTCCATGTCGCTGGACACGCTGCTGCTGGTGGGCACCGGACTGGTGCTCGGGCTGTCCTCCGACACCGCGCGCAAGTCCACCGAGCGGCTGGCCCGCGCGCTGCGCGCGGAAGCCGCGACGGCCGAGCGGGAGCGACTGGCGCGCTCCATTCACGACAGTGTGCTGCAGGTGCTGGCCCGGGTGCGCCGGCGCGGCGCGGAGCTGGGCGGCGAGGCGGCCGAGCTGGCGAAGCTGGCCGGTGAGCAGGAGATCGCGCTGCGCGCGCTGATCGCGACCACGCCGCAGGAGAGCACCGCCGACGGCGAGACGGACCTGGCCGCCCGGTTGCAGGTGCTGCGCAGCGGCCGGGTCCAGGTGTCGGTGCCGGGCAACCCGGTGCGGTTGCCCGAGCCGATGAGTTCGGACCTGTTCGCCGTGGTCCGCGAGGCGCTGGCGAACGTCGAGAAGCACGCCGGGCCGGACGCCAAGGCGTGGGTGCTGCTGGAGGAACTGCCGGACGAGGTGGTGCTGAGCATCCGGGACGACGGGCCCGGCATCCCGGACGGCAGGCTCGCGGAGGCCGCTGCCGAGGGACGGCTCGGCGTGGCCAAGTCCATCCGGGGACGCGTAGCGGGCCTGGGTGGCACGATCACGCTGGACACGGCTCCGGGGGAGGGAACCGAGTGGGAGGCCCGGGTACCCCGCCCCGGTGCGAACCCGGCCAGGCGCCGCAGAGGAGGAAAGCGATGAGCGAACCGCCCGTCACCGTGATGGTCGTCGACGACCACCCGATGTGGCGAGACGGGGTTGCCCGGGATCTGACGGAGCGCGGCTTCGAGGTGAAGGCCACCGCCGGTGACGCCGCGTCGGCGCTACGCATCGCCCGGACGGTCAAGCCCGACGTGGTGCTGATGGACCTGAACCTGGGTGACAGCTCGGGGGTCGCCGCGACGCTGCAGGTGACCCAGGAGATCCCCGGCACACGGGTGCTGGTGCTGTCGGCCAGCGGCGAGCACAACGACGTGCTGGAGGCGGTGAAGGCGGGCGCGTCGGGCTACCTGGTGAAGTCGGCGTCGGTGGAGGAACTGGTGGACGCGGTGCGGCGGACGGCCGCGGGAGACGCGGTGTTCACCCCGGGGCTGGCGGGCCTGGTGCTCGGCGAGTACCGGCGGATGGCGATCACGCCCGACCAGGAGTCGCAGGCGCCGTCGCTGACCGACCGGGAGACGGAGGTGCTGCGGCTGGTCGCCAAGGGCCTCACCGCGCGGCAGATCGCGAAGAAGCTGGTGATCTCGCACCGCACGGTGGAGAACCATGTCCAGTCGACGCTGCGCAAGCTCCAGCTGCACAACCGGGTGGAACTGGCCCGGTACGCCATCGAGCACGGCCTCGACCAGGAGGCCGAGCCCGACAGCGTCTGACCACCGGGGTCCGCGGTGGGCGACCGGGACCCCGGCGGGGGTCACTCCTTCAGCGCCCCGGCGACGTCGCGTGGCAGCGCCGGGCAAAGCGTGTAACACCCGGCGTTTTCCCAGTTCAGGACCTGCTTACCAGATCGGAGGCGGGTCCTTTTTTCGTTCGGTGAAGGCGATCTCGTGGCGAATTTTCCCGGTTCACCCGGACCGGGGACGAAATCCTTTTCCCGCGCCGAGTTCTCCCTGGTCGCGACGCTGACTACGAACCGTCACCTCCACCCTGCCGAACGGGGGTCGCGGGGGTGCGTGACGCAGCAGTGACGGCCCGGTGACGGGCCTCTGGCGTACTCGTCACCAGCGGCGCGAGAGCCGCAGTCGAAATTCCGTCAATGCGAACAGGAGCAAACCATGTTCGAGACCCACGAGTTCGCCGAACTGCTGCCCGAGCGCGAAGCCCTTGGTGGCTGCTGGTGGGACAAGTTCGGTGACGTCGACCAGGACATCGACATCGACCAGGATGTCGACGTCGACGTCGACAACGACTCCTTCGCCGGTGACGTGGACGTCACGGCCTTCAACAACGCGAACGTGGACCAGAACGCCCACTGACGGCCTGTCAGTAGCTGCTGAGTTCCCGGCCGCCCACCGCAGCTGCGCGTGGTGGGCGGCCGGGGTCCCATCCACCTGAGGAGAAGGACATGGAAGAACTCGAGCTGTCGACGCAGGCGGTGGAGCTGCTGCCCACGCGCGAGGCGCTCAGCGGGAACTTCGGTTTCGGCGACATCGTGGTCGTCAACCAGTTCAACATCATCGTGGCGGTCAACATCGGCGACGACATCCACCAGGACATCGACGCCAGCAACGTGGTTGACATTGATTTCTGATGCGCCGTCGTGCCGTCTGGCCGGGGGCGGACGGCGTCCGCTCCCGGCCAGAAGTCGGAGCCGGTCGGGCGGGCGCGTTGTCCACGCACTCGGCGGACCGCTGACCCGCGCGGGGGCGGCACCGCTCCTCCGCGCGGCTTGAGCCTGCCCGCGGGCCGGCTCACAGGAGGTTGTCATGTCAGAAGCTACCGACGTCGAGGCAGTGGGCTCGACGGACGAGACCGCGGTTCCGCGACTGGTCGACGGCGTGCGGCTGTGCGGCGAGTACGAGGGCGGGGGCTACGCGGAGCCGCGCTACCTCGTCTCCCGGGCCGACGGGCAGATGGTGCTCGTCTCACCGCTGCTGTACCAGGTGGCGAGCGAGATCGACGGGCAGCGGACGCTGCGCGAGGTGGCCGAGCGCGTCACCCTGGCCCAGGACAAGGAGGTATCCCCGACCGGGGTGGAGTACCTGGTCAACAAGAAGCTGCACCCCATGGGCGTGGCCACCCTGTCCGAACCGGTGCCGGACCCGCCGCGGGCGAGGCCGCTGCTGTCGCTGGCCCTGCACCGCGTGCTGCTGCCGGGGCCGGTCGTCCGGGCAATCGCGCCGATCTTCGCCCCGTTCTACCGGCCGACGGCGATCGCCATCATGATCTGCGCCTTCGTCGCCGTTGACGGGTGGCTGGTGTGGAACGGGGGGATCGACGCCGCGTTCCACCGCTCGGCCGGCGACCCGGTCCTGGTGCTGAGCCTGATGGCGCTGTGGGTGGGGTCGACGCTGTTCCACGAGTTCGGGCACGCCGCCGGCTGCCACTACGGTGGCGCGAGACCGGGTGCGATCGGGGTCGGCATCCTGATCCTCTACCCGTGCTTCTACACCAACGTCACCGACGCCTACCGGCTGGACCGGCGCGGGCGGCTGCGCACCGACCTGGGCGGGATCTACTTCAACGCGATCTTCATCGTGGCCACGGCCGGTGTCTACGCGGTGACGCACTACCCGCCGCTGCTCGTGTTCATGGTGCTCAACCACCTGCAGATGCTGCAGCAGCTGCTGCCGCTGCTGCGGTTGGACGGCTACTACATCCTCGGCGACCTGGTGGGCGTGCCCAACCTGTTCGCCTTCGTGCGGCCCGTTCTGCAGCGGATGAAGGGCAAGCGGGTGCCGCAGACCCACCAGCTGAACCCGCGGGTGCGGGCCATGGTGACCACCTGGGTACTGATCGTGGTCCCGGTGCTGATCATCGCGCTGGTGTCGCTGCTGATCCGGCTGCCGTACTACCTGGCGACCGGCACCGCGCAGGCGTGGCGGTACGGGGAGGTCGCGATGAACGCGGTCAGCCAGGGGCACGTCGCCGTCGTGCTGCTGGCGATCTTCTCCGTCGTGGTCCTGATGCTGCCGTGGCTGGGCGCGACCGCCTTCGCGATCCGCACCGGCCGGCGCGTCGCCAAGATGATCAACCGGCACCGCCGCCGCAGGGCCATCAGGCCACCGCGGGGCCGGCACCGGCGCCGGACCGAACGCCCGGGGTCGTTCCAGCCCTCCTGAACGCATCGGCGGCGCACTCCGGCCCCTGCCTTCCGGCGCGGGCCGGAGTGCGCTGTCGGCGGGGCGCGGATCGTCGTCGGACATCACCGTGCGTAGTGCCGTAACGGCCTCCGGTGACACCCTCGATAGGCACGGATGTGGGCCCTGGTCCCGCGCTGGACCAGGGTTTCTGGGGAGACAACCAGGCCGCGCGACCGCCCGGGGGAGGCGGTTCCCGGCCTGTCGAGGGGGAACCATGAGCAGTGCAACTGTTCGTCCGACGACCCGCCGACGGGTGCGCACGCCGGCCCAGCCCGACCAACCGCTCCGGCTGACCCTGCTCGGCGGCTGGGGCCTGCACGCCGACGGCAAGAGCGTGGCGATGTCCAGCAACGGTCAGCGGCTGCTCGCTTTCCTCGCCCTGCGCGGACGCACCCAGCGCGACTACGCCGCCGCCGTGCTGTGGCCGGACAGCGACGACCAGAGCGCCCTGGCGAACCTCCGCACCACGCTGTGGCGGGTACGCCAGCGGGTGCGGGGCGCGCTGATCAGCACGCAGCACGAGCTGGAGCTGGCGCCGCTGGTGTCGCTGGACGTCGACGGGCTGGTCGCCGCCGGGCGGTATCTGCTGAACCAGGAGTCGGCCGACTCCCCGGCGGACTGCGCGGAGATCGGCCGCGACCTGGCCCGGCACGCCCCGCTGCTGCCCGGCTGGTACGACGACTGGGTCATCACCGAGCGCGAGCGCCTCCAGCAGCTGCAGGTGCACGCGCTGGAGGTCGCCGCGGAGCGGCTGGTGCAGTCGCGGCACCTGGCGAGCGCGTTGGAGATCGCCCAGGCGGCGACGCAGGTGGAGCCGTTCCGCGAGACGGCGCACTGCGCGGTGGTGAAGGTGCTGCTCCAGCAGGCGAACCCGGCGCAGGCGGTGCGCCACTACCAGCGCTACGAGCGCCTGCTGCACCGGGAGCTGGGGATCGCACCGTCGCCGAACCTGCGCGACCTGGTCAGCCCCGTGCTGGCCCGCTCCCGGGCCTAGGCGTTTTCCGTCGCGGTCCCGGCCGGAATTCGCGGCTCGTGCGTGCGCCCTGCCATACCGCGTCGACTGCCGTTGACCAGGGGCTTCAGTCGCGACATTGCGTGCGCATGCGCGCTACCGCGGCGAATTCGGCGCGGCCGGGACTTTGGTAACGAATACCGAGGATCACGACCACAAGGGTTATCGCATACTTTCGCGGCTCCTAGCCTGGGACTGTTCGTCCTTCGTCATGGCTTCCTCGTTGGTGACCTTTCCCAGCGAATTTCCGGGGTGGCCAGGAACCAGAGGAGTAGCGCTGATGCGTACCACCACCCGCGGCTTGCTCGGTCTCGTGCTGGCGTTGCCGCTGCTGTTCGGGCCCACCTCGTTCGCCCTGGCCGGGTCGTCAGCCACGAGCCAGCTCCCGGCCGTCGCCGCACAGGTCGCCCCGCAGCAGGGGAGTCACAACCACCACCACTGCCACGGGCCTGACCAGGGTTACCTGTGCCACGAGCACGAGCACCAGCACACCCAGGAAGAACTGAACCAGCAGGAGCAACACCACCGACAGGAACACCACCACGCACACTAGCCACACCCGGGCCTGGTGACCGCCGCACAGTTTCGAGCGGCTTTGCTGCGTAGCGCTACCGGTTCAGCGCGGCGTCGGCTGCCGCGCGGGCGGCCGCCGGAGTCGCCGCGGCCAGAGCCTGCTCGGCGGCCCGGCGGAACGCCTCGATCGGGTGCTCCGCGAGGGCCGCGCCGACGGCCGGCACCGCCGCGGCGACCATGGACAGGCTGGTCACGCCGAGGCCCACGAGCACCCCGGCCAACAGGGGATCGGCCGCCGCCTCGCCACACACACCGACCGGCTTGCCGAGCTGGCGACCCGCGCGGCCGACCTCGGCGATCAGGCGCAGCAGCGCCGGCTGCCACGGGTCGTTGAGCTCGGCCAGCGCCCCGGCCATCCGGTCGGCGGCGAAGACGTACTGCGCGAGGTCGTTGGTGCCGATGCTGGCGAAGTCGACCGCGTCGAGGATCTCCGCCGCGGTCAGCGCCGCCGCCGGAACCTCGACCATCACCCCGGCGCGCGGCAGCCCCGCGGCCCGCACCCGCTCGGCGAACCAGGCGGCCTCGTCGGCGGTCGCGACCATCGGCGCCATCACCGACACCTCGGCACCGGAGTCGGCGGCCGCCCCGGCGATCGCCTCGAGCTGCCGGTCCAGCACGTCGGGCCGGTCGAAGGCCACCCGAACCCCGCGCACGCCGAGCGCCGGGTTCGGCTCCACGCCCATGTCCAGGAACGCCAGCGGCTTGTCCGCACCGGCGTCGAGGGTGCGCACGACGACGGATTTGCCCACGAAGGGCGCGAGCACCTCCTGGTAGGCCCGGCGCTGGGTGGTGACCGTCGGTTCGTCGTTGGCCCCGAGGTAGCAGAACTCGGTGCGGAACAGGCCGACGCCCTCAGCGCCGGCCGCCACGGCGGCGCGCGCGTCCGCGGCCGATCCGACGTTGGCGACAACCTTGACCTGGTGCCCGTCGGCGGTCGCGCCGACGCCGTTCCACTCGGCCGCCGCGACACGTTCGGCGGCGCGCACCGCCACCGGTTCGGCGGAGGTCTCGACCTCACCGCTGCTGCCGTCGACGGTCAGCCCGACCACGTCGGGCAGGGCGAGCACGCCGCGCACCGCGACGACCGCCGGGATGCCGAGCGACCGCGCCAGGATCGCGGTGTGGCTGGTGGGGCCGCCCTCCTCGGTGACCAGCGCGAGCACCATCGCCGGGTCGAGGTCGGCGGTGTCGGCGGGGGCCAGGTCGCGGGCCAGCAGGATGCTGGGCTGCTTCAGTTCGGGCACGCCGGGCGGGGTCACGCCGTGTAGTTCGGCGATGATCCGGTCCCGGATGTCCTGCACGTCGCGGGCCCGTTCGGCCATGTAGCCCCCGGCGGCGCGCAACGCGTCGGCGAAGCCGTTGGCCGCTTCGAACACGGCGCGCGGCGCGGGCAGGGAGCGGGTGGCGACGAGCTGCTCGGCCTGCGAGAGCAGCGCCGGGTCGAGCGCCATCGCGGCGGTGGTCTCCAGCACCGCCTTCGCGTCGCCCTCCACGCGGGCGGCGCGCTCGAAGAGCTGCTCGGCGACGGTTTCGGCGGCCGGCCGGATGCGGGCGGCCTCGACGGTGGGATCGGCCGGAGCGGGGGTTGCAGGCGGCTCGGGCAGCGGATCGGCGACCCGGGCGACCGGCCCCGAGGCACGGCCGGAGCTGACTCCGACACCAGTCAAGCGCGACATGGTCTAGACCATACCCTCCTCGTTCGGCCTCTGGGGCGATCGTAGGCAGGGGTACGCCGAACGGCCGGGCCGCCGCGACCAGCGTGGACACGCGCAGTGACAACAGTGGTTCTTACGTCCCTCGAATGTCGCAACCTCGCCCGTACCGATGAGTAACAACTGAGTAGCCGTACGGATCCCGTCGACCCCTCGCGACCACGAGGCTTTGGGCATGGCAATCAGCACGCAGATCACCGAACCGACACCCCGACTCGACTGGTTCGCCGAGCCTCTGGCCGCGATCGCAAGCCTGTTCGCCGCCCCGCTCCCGAACCCCGACGAGAACCGCCCCGAGGCGCGGCGCACCCCCGAGGCCAGCGCGGACAGACTGCCGCCGCCGACGGGGGAGCTGCCCCACCGGCCCCACCTCGCGCCGGGTGAGCCGGTCGACACCAGCCAGGCACGACCCGCGCAGGCCCCGGCCGCCTCGGCCGGGGCTGCCCCGTCCCCGGAGTGAGCGCACCGGACTGGTCCCCGAACCGATCCCGACACGGAAGGGCCCGTTCGCCGAACTGCCCCGGCGGACGGGCCATTCTGTGTCCGCGGCCACAGTGGATCTCCGTCGGGTGTCCACCGTTCGAGCTAAATTGACACGGTTTTTGGATCTTTTCCGGCACCCCAGACGTCAAACTGGACGCGTTGCTGCTCGCCGGTATCGCGCCACCGACGATCGCAACCACCTGGGGGCCGACCGTAAAGCCCCCCGTGCGGTCGGCCCCCAGCGTTGCCCGGGCCCGGCGCTTTCCGGGGCCCAGCGCCGCGGACTCCCGGTGCCGGGGCGCCCGTCGTGATCAGTCGCGGACCTTGCGCAGGCCCAACGCCTGCAACGCGCCGTCCACCGGTCCCGGCTTCCGCTCCGGCAGGAGGTGCGGGGCGTGCTCACCAACGGCGGCCAGCACGCTGCTCGCCGACGGGTTGACCGCCTGCCAGTCCCCGATCACCACCGTCGGCACCGTCTCGTTGCCGTCGGCGATGCTGCGCACGACCGCTGCCGCTTCCGGGTCCTGCCAGATGTCGATTTCGGTGAACTGCAGGCCCTGGCGCCGGAGCCCGGCGCGCAGCGAGGTGCAGAACGGGCAGCCCGGCCTGGTGTAGACGACGACTTCCTGCACTGCGGCGGTCATGTGATGCCTCCTGATCTGGCGGTTTCGGCCCGGGCTCGTGGGCGTTGGATGCCCACCGGGCCGCACTGACGTGCAACGCCGCGGGTGGCAGGATCATTCGCGCCACGCCCGAATCCGGTGCGGGTGCGCGGCCGGGCCGCACCCCTTGTGTCCTCTGTGGACTTCCCGATCGAACACCGACCAGCCGAAACCCGGCACGGACACCCAGATTCGCCTGAAGTTGGGCGCCCTGCCCCTGGGGGAAGCACTCGAGTTTGGCCACGGACCAGCGGCCTGTTGGCGGAGTGCACCGGGCCCGGACACGACCGAGGATCACAGTGGTCGCGTCGCGGCGACCACGCTGCCGTTCGATCCCGTAGTCCGGTGCGAAGGCCAGGAGGTGCACATGACCTCGAACCCCACCGATCTCGGCGCCCTGTTCGACGAGCACGTCGCTGACGAGTTCGTCGCGAAGGACGTCGCCGCCACCATGGCGACGATGACCGACCACCCCGTGGTCAACCACGTGCCCACCACGGCCGGGGGCGCCGGTCGCGACGCGGTGACCCGGTTCTACTCCGAGCACTTCATCGGCCAGTGGCCGGACGACGTCGCCATCCACCGCGTCTCCCGCACCTGTGACGGCGAGCGGGTGGTGGACGAGATGGTCATCAGCTTCACCCACGACCGGGTGATCGACGCGCTGCTGCCCGGCATCGCCCCGACCGGCCGCCGAGTGGAGATCCCCGTGGTGGCGGTGGTGGGCTGCGAGAACGGCAAGGTGGCCTACGAGCACATCTACTGGGACCAGGCGTCGCTGCTGGTGCAGGTTGGGCTGCTGGAGCGCGACGGGCTGCCGGTCACCGGTGCGGAACAGGTCCGCGCCCTGCTGGACGGCACCCCGCTCAACACCCTCCAGCCCTGACGCCGGTGGGGCCGCGAAGACCGCGACCCCACCGGGGCGTCGTGCGGCTCAGGCGACGACGTTGACCAGGCGGCCCGGCACCACGATCACCTTGCGCGGCTCCCGGCCGTCCAGCGTGGCCACGATCTTCTCGTCGGCCAGCGCCGCCGCGCGCACCGCGTCCTGGTCCGCCGAGGCCGGCACCACGACCCGGGACCGCACCTTGCCGTTGACCTGGATCGGGTACTCCACGGTGTCCTCGACCAGGTACTCCTCGTCGGCCACCGGGAACGGCCCGTGCGCCAGGCTCTCGTCGTGCCCCAGCCGGGACCACAGCTCCTCGGCCAGGTGCGGCGTCAGTGGCGCCACCATCAGCACCAGCGGCTCCACCACCGCGCGCGGCGTCCCCGCCGCGTTGGAGTACGCCTTGGTGATCCGGTTGTTGAACTCGATCAGCTTCGCCACCGCGGTGTTGAACCGCAGCTCCGCGTAGTCCTCCCGGACCCCGGCGATCGTCTTGTGCAGCGCCCGCAGCATCTCGACGTCCGGCTGCTCGTCGGTCACCCGCAGCTCACCGGTGTGCTCGTCGACGACGTTGCGCCACAACCGCTGCAGGAAGCGGTGCGACCCCACCACGTCCTTGGTCACCCACGGCCGCGACGCGTCCAGCGGGCCCATCGACATCTCGTACAGTCGCAGCGTGTCCACGCCGTAGGCGTCGGCCATCTCGTCCGGGGAGACGGAGTTCTTCAGGCTCTTACCCATCTTCCCGTACTCCCGCCGGACCTCCTGGCCCTGGTAGAGATACCGGACGCCGTGCTCGGTGTGTTCCTCGGTCACCTCGTCGGCCGGGACGTACACGCCGCGCGAGTCGGTGTAGGCGTATGCCTGGATGTAGCCCTGGTTGTACAGCCGCCGGTACGGCTCCTCCGACGACAGGTAGCCCAGGTCGTACAGCACCTTGTGCCAGAACCGGGAGTACAGCAGGTGCAGCACCGCGTGCTCCACGCCGCCGACGTACAGGTCCACCCCGCCCGGGTCGTTCGGACCGTGCAGCTCGGGCTTCTTGCCCATCCAGTACTGCTCGTTGACCGGGTCGACGAACCGCTCGTCGTTGTCCGGGTCGATGTAGCGCAGCTGGTACCAGCAGGACCCCGCCCACTGCGGCATCACGTTGGTGTCGCGCTGGTAGTGCTTCAGCCCGTCGCCCAGGTCCAGCTCGACGTTGGCCCACGCGGTGGCCTTGGCCAGCGGCGGCTCCGGCTCGCTGTCGGCGTCCTCCGGGTCGAAGGTCCGCGGCGAGTAGTCCTCCACCTCGGGCAGCTCGACCGGCAGCTGGTCCTCCGGCAGGGCCAGTGGCACGCCGTCCTCGTCGTAGACGATCGGAAACGGCTCGCCCCAGTAGCGCTGCCGGGCGAACAGCCAGTCGCGCAGCTTGTACTGCACGGTGCCGCGGCCGTGGCCATGCTCCTCCAGCCACGTGATGACGGCCTTCTTGGCGTCGTCCAGGTTCAGCCCGTTCAGGTCCAGGCCGGCCTGCGGGTTCGCCGAGTTGATCCGCGGCCCCTCACCGGTGTACGCGCCGCCCTCGAAGTCCTCCGGGGGCTGCACCGTGCGGACCACGGGCAGGCCGAAGACCTGCGCGAACTCAAAGTCGCGGGTGTCCTCGCCGGGCACCGCCATGATCGCGCCGGTGCCGTAGCCCATCAGCACGTAGTCGGCGATGAACACCGGGATGCGGGCGCCGTTGACCGGGTTGGTCGCCCAGGCGCCGGTGAAGACACCGGTCTTCTCCCGGTTCTCCTGGCGGTCCAGGTCGGACTTCATCGACGCGGCGCGGCGGTACTGCGCCACCGCCTCGGCCGGGGTCGTCGCACCCCCGGTCCAGCGTTCGTCGACGCCCTCCGGCCACGCCGTCGCGGTCAGCTCGTCGACCAACGGGTGCTCCGGAGCCAGGACCATGAAGGTGACGCCGAACAGGGTGTCCGGGCGGGTGGTGAAGATCTCGATCTGCCCGGCCGAGCCGTCCAGCGGGAACACCACGTTCGCGCCCTGCGAGCGGCCGATCCAGTTCCGCTGCATGGTCTTGACCTTCTCCGGCCAGTCCAGCCGGTCCAGGTCGTCGACCAGGCGGTCGGCGTACGCGGTGATCCGCATCATCCACTGCTTCAGGTTGCGGCGGAACACCGGGAAGTTGCCGCGCTCGGTCAGGCCCTCCGCGGTGACCTCCTCGTTGGCCACCACGGTGCCCAGGCCGGGCGCCCAGTTCACCGGCGCCTCCGACAGGTACGCCAGCCGGTACGAGTCGATGATCCTGCGCTGCTCGACCCGGGACAGCTCGGCCCACGGGCGGCCGTCCGGGGTGGGCCGGGCGCCGCTGGCGAACTGCTCCTCCAGCACGCTGATCGGCCGCGCGCGGCCGCGGCCGCCGTCGGCCTCGGTGTCGTACCAGGCGTTGAAGATCTGCAGGAAGATCCACTGCGTCCACCGGTAGAACTCGATGTCGGTGGTCGCGATCCGGCGGCGCTCGTCGTGGCCCAGACCCAGTCGGCGGATCTGGCGCAGGAAGCGCTCGATGTTGGCCTCGGTCGTGGTCCGCGGGTGCGTGCCGGTCTGTACCGCATACTGCTCGGCGGGCAGGCCGAACGAGTCGAAGCCCATGGTGTGCAGCACGTTGCGGCCCAGCATCCGGTGGTAGCGGGCGTAGACGTCGGTGCCGATGTAGCCCAGCGGGTGGCCGACGTGCAGCCCCGAACCCGACGGGTAGGGGAACATGTCCTGCACGAACAGCTTGTCCTCGGGCGCGTCGCCCTTGAGCGACCCGACCGGGTTGGGCGCGTGGAAGGTGCCGCGTTCCTCCCAGCGGCGCTGCCAACGCTGCTCGATCTTGGTCGCCGTCTCCGCGGTGTAGCGGAACGGCGGGACCTCCTCGGCAACCACCGTCGTCGAGCCGTCTGCCTGGCCACTCATCGCGTTGCGTCCTTCCCTACCAACTCCGGCGAGCGCTCGGGTGTGCGCCCCCAAGTGTGCCGCCTGCGAAAAACGGAAAACCCCCCAGCCCTACCGGGCATGAGGGGTCGCCGCGCTGCCGCCGGTTCAACGAGCGGTCAACGCGGCCTCGCAAGGAGCAGGTGCCTCGTGCTCACGAGTCCCAGGGTAACGCACCTCACCGCACGGCCAGGGTGATCACCTGCGTGGTCTGCTGCGGCGAGAAGTTGTCGTCGCTGACCAGCACCAGGCTGCGGCTGCCGTCCGGCAGCCGCGGGCCCCAGGTCAGGCCCTCCACGTTGTCGACGGTGCGCAGGCCCAGGTCGGCGAGGTCGACCAGCAGCTCCTTGCGCACCGGGCGCACGCCCGCGCCCTGCAGTGAGTCGACGTCCTGCACGTCCGTGGCGCCGCGCGGGTCGACCCGGTAGATCCGGATCGAGTTGCCGACGCCGGTGACGAAGGAGCGCTCCATCACCAGGTAGCGTCCGCCGCGGTCGGCGAGCAGCCCGGACACCCCGTTGTTAGCGAAGCCGCCGGTCGGCGACTCGGCGAACACCGGGTCCAGCGGGTAGGCGTACTGCGCGAGCACCCGACCGGAGCGGGACTGCACGGTGATCCGGGACAGCGCGCCGTGGTCGACGGTCGGCGACTCGCCGTCCTGCAGGAGCGGCCCCTCCATGGCGGTGACCACGCGGGTGCCGCCGTCGGCGAAGGTCAGGCCCTCCAGCGCCTCGTTGTGCTTCGGCCCGGCATCGGGAGCCATCCGCAGGTTCGCCGGCAGCGGCAGTTCGCCCGTGGCGGCGCCGTCGGTGTCGGCGCGGCGGATCGACGGGTCGATCAGCTGCGCGCCGCGCTGGCCCTCGCTGGTCCACCACAGGTCGCTGCTGAGCGGGTCCCACCGGACGTCCTCGGGGTCCACGGAACCCTCGGAATACGTCGTGCCGTCCGGCCGCAGCAGCGGACGGGTGCCGGTGAGCCGGACCTGTCCGCCGTCGATGCGCGCGGTGTAGCTCCGCGCGGGTTGGTGATCCGAGGGATCGTCGCTGATCAGCAGCCACTCCCCGGTGCGCGGGTGGTAGTCGATTCCGGACAGGCCGCCGACCGTGGTGCCGTCGAACTGCAGGGCGTGCGGCAGCGTGGTTTCGCCGACGAGGCGCACCTCGCCGGGCGTCGCCGCGGCCGGGGGCGCCGCACCGGCCAGCAGGGCGAGCGCCAGCAGGGCGCTCGGGACAGATGTGGTGACCATGTGGGACAGCACACCTGACCAGGGTGTCCGGCAGGTAGCACCCGGATGGAGGCTTAGTCTGGTCGGGTGTTCGCTGTTCAGGTGATCCTCTGCGCGGTCCTGGTCCTGGGTGGGGCGGCGCTGCTGCTCCTCGGTTTCCGCGGGTTGCGCGGTCAGCTGCCGCGCAACCGCTACGTCGGTGTCCGCACGCCCGCCGCCATGCGCAGCGACGACGCGTTCGAGCTCGCCAACCGCGTGGCGGGGCCGGCGATGCTGGCCGGGGGTGCGGTGGCCGTGCTGGCCGGGGTGTCGCTGCCGATGCTGGCGGCCGCGTTCAGCGTGGTGATGGTTGCGGTGATCGGCCTGGTCGGTGCCTTCGCCCTGATGACCGTAGGCGGCGTGATGGGCAACCGCGCGGCCGAGGCGCTGCCGGCGCCGGCGCCGACCGGCGGCTGCGCCGGGTGCGCGGGCGGGTGCTGCGGCGGGCTCCAGCAGGACTGACCACCCGGTTGTCCACAGCCCTGTGGACAACTCCGATTTCTGTGGATAACTCCGCACCGTTCTGCGGTGCGGAGTGCGAACACGTTTCGCCCGGTGACCGGGGCGGAGCCTCGGAACCCGACAGGTCGGGATGGTCAGTTGAGCTTGACGTCGCCGGGGTGGGTTGCCAGGAAGGCGAGGGGCGGTCCCTGGCGGCGCAGGACCCGGCCCCACAGCTCCGTACCCGGATCGGCGATCACGTCGTCCGGCAGCGCCGGGACCACGATCCAGTCGCCGCGGTCGATCTCGCCCGCCAGCTGACCGGCCTCCCAGCCGGCGTAGCCGGCGAAGAACCGCAGGCCACGCGCCCGGGGCACCAGGTCCGCCGGATCGCCGTCGAGGTCGACCAGGCCGACCGGGCCGCGGACGCCGACCATCCCGGCGATCGAGGTGACGTCCTCACCGGCGCGCAGGGTGGCCAGGCAGATCGCCGTGCGCTGCTCCACCGGTCCGCCGACGAACAGCGCCTGCGGGTGGCTCGCGTGCTGCCCCCATTTCGGCAACACGTCGTGCACCGCCACCTCGCTCGGCCGGTTCAGCACGACGCCCAGCGTCCCCTCGGCCCGGTGGTGGATGACGTACACGACCGTCCGCCGGAAGTTCCGGTCCAGCAGCTGTGGGGCGGCGACGAGCAGCGTCCCCGGTTCCACGTCCGCGTCTGATCCCACCATCGCATGATCTCACTGGTTGCCCGCTCACGGACCCACCGCGACCCAACGAGTGCGCAAACCATGCTGTCGCGGATGTCACTGGTTGATCAACAACCGGTACAACCCGCCAATAGCAAGACGCACTATTAATAAGACGCGCGTCAGCCCGCGTTCGGGACCTCGATGCCCTCCTCGCGCGCCCAGCGGAACAGTTCGGCCACCGCCTCGTCGTGCGACAGCGGACCGCGGTCCAGGCGCAACTCCTTCAGGTGCTTCCACGCCCGGCCGACCACCGGCCCCGGGTCCACGCCGAGCAGCCGCATGATCTCGTTGCCGTCCAGGTCCGGCCGGACCTTCGCCAGGTCCTCCTCGGCGGCGATCCGCGCGATCCGCTCCTCCAGGTCGTCGTAGGCGCGCTGCAGGGCAGCGGCCTTGCGCCGGTTGCGCGTGGTGCAGTCGGCCCGCACCAGCTTGTGCAACCGCGGCAGCAGGTGGCCCGCGTCGTTGACGTAGCGGCGGACCGCCGAGTCGGTCCACTGCCCGTCGCTGTAGCCGTGGAACCGCAGGTGCAGGAACACGAGGTCGGCCACGTCGTTGATGACGTCCTTCGGGTACCGCAGCGCGCGCAGCCGCTTGCGCGCCATCTTCGCCCCGACCACCTCGTGGTGGTGGAAGCTCACCCCGCCGCCCGCCTCGAACCGCCGGGTCGCGGGCTTGCCGATGTCGTGCAGCAGCGCGGCCAGCCGCAGCACCAGGTCCGGCTCAGCCTCCGGGTCGGCCGCCCGTTCCAGGTCGATCGCCTGGTCCAGCACGGTCAGCGAGTGCCGGTAGACATCCTTGTGCTGGTGGTGCTCGTCGATCTCCAGCTTCATCGCCGGCACCTCGGGCAGCACGTGATCAGCCAGCCCGGTGTCCACCAGCAGCTCGATGCCGCGCCGCGGGAACTCACCGCACAGCAGCTTCGACAGCTCCTGCTGCACCCGCTCCGGGGTGATCCGGGTGATCTCGATGGCCATCTCGGACATGGCCCGCACCACGCGGTCGCTGGCGGTGAAGCCCAGCTGGGCCACGAACCGCGCGGCGCGCAGCATCCGCAGCGGGTCGTCGGCGAAGGAGTCCTCCGGGGCCGCCGGGGTGTCCAGCCGCCGCTGCACCAGGTCGGCCATCCCGTCGTGCAGGTCGATGAACCGGCGGCCCGGCAGCTCGATGGCCATCGCGTTCACGGTGAAGTCGCGGCGCACCAGGTCGCCGTCGATGGTGTCGCCGAAGGCCACCTCGGGATTGCGGCTGACCCGGTCGTAGGTGTCCGCACGGAAGGTGGTGATCTCCACCGTCGTGCCCCGCCGGTAGGCGCCCAGCGTGCCGAACTGGATGCCGGTGTCCCAGATCGTCTCCGCCCACCCGGTCAGCAGCTCGCGGACCTGCTCGGGCCGGGCGTCGGTGGTGAAGTCAAGGTCGGTGCCCAACCGCCCCAGCAGCGCGTCGCGCACGCTGCCGCCCACCAGGTACAGCCGGTGACCTGCGGCGACGAACCGCTCGGCGAGTTCCTCCGCGACCGGGGCGACCCGCACCAGCTCCACGACGGCGTTGCGCTGCACCTGGCGCTCCCGGCTCTGGAGGTCGGCGGACGTGGCGGAGTCGTGGTGCTGCGAAGGGGACACGAGATATCAGGGTATCGCCTGCTCAGGGCGCGCTTTGACCTGTCCGCGGTCAACCCGGCGGCGGGGCGGCGACGTCGCGGTTCGCCCGGCGCGAGAACCTGAACGCGTGCTCCGTGTGGTGCCGGTGACACCCCTGATCGCACTACCATCACGGCATGCCCCCGTCGCCCGGCCGCTCCGGCGGTGCCCAGCCGGGGCGTCGGAACCGACGCCGGCGGCGCAAACTGCGGACCGTCGACGAGACGTCGGCCGGAGGACTGGTGGTCGACAGCGCCGAAGGGCTCGCTGCGATCATCGGGAGGCTGGACCGCAAGGGCCGGTTGCTGTGGTCGCTGCCGAAGGGGCACATCGAGGCCGGGGAAACGCCGGAGCAGACCGCGGTGCGGGAGGTCGCCGAGGAGACCGGCATCATCGGCCGGGTGGTCTCACCGATCGGCACGATCGACTACTGGTTCGTGGCGGGCAACCGGCGCATACACAAGACCGTGCACCACTTCCTGCTGGATGCGGTGGGCGGGGAGCTTTCCGACGAGGACGTGGAGGTCACCGAGGTGGCGTGGGTGCCGCTTGGTGAACTGGACGAGGTACTGGCATACGCCGACGAGCGTCGCCTGGTGCGGCGCGCGCTGAACCTGCGCGGCGGCGGTGCGGACGGCGCGACCGGACGGCTCACGGCCCGGCCGGCACGAGGTAGCGGGACGGAGCCGGGGTGAGGTTTCTGCTGGCCGCGCTCGTCGCGGTGGTGTTGTGCACACTCGTCCCGGTGGTGCGGCCCCCGGCGGCGACCGCCCAGGGCGAGCCCCCCGCCCAACTGGACGTGACCAAGATCACCCCGTCGGTGGTCGCCGGCGACTCGCCCGGCGAGGTCACCATCTCCGGTCGGTTGACCAACACCAGCGACCAGGTCATCAGCGGCATCCAGGCCCGCGTCCAGCGCGGCAACCCGACCACCACCGAACCCGCCACCCAGCGCGCGATGCGCGGCGACACGCCCACGGTCACCGGACCGGCGTTCAGCACCGTCGCCGACCGGCTGGCCCCCGGCCAGCAGGTCTCCTTCGATCTGCACATCCCGCTGACCGGCGCGAACTCCCTGCAGATCAGCCAGCCGGGCAGCTACCCGCTGCTGGTGAACTTCAATGGGACACCCGGCTCCGGCTCCCGGGCGCGGATCGCCGAGGCGCGGTTCCTGCTGCCCGTCGTGGCCACCCCGGGCAGCGCCCCGGTCCGCCCCGGGCAACCCGTGCCGACCAGCATGGTCGTGCCGATCATCGACTACCCGCGGATGGAGCGGGAAGCCATCCCCGGCATGCCGACGGTGCTGATCGACGATCAGCTGTCCGCGTCGCTGGCCCCCGGCGGACGGCTCTATGAGCTGGTCGAGGCGGTCACCGAACGCGCCGGGCCCGGCTCCCCGCTGGGCAGCTCGCTGTGCTTCGCCGTCGACCCGGACCTGCTGCTCACCGTCGAAGCGATGCGCAAGGGCTACCTGGTGCGCCAGCCCAACGGCTCGCTGGCCGAGGGCATCGGCGGCGGTGCGGCCGAACTGTGGCTGAACAAACTGAAGGAAGCCACCTCGGGGCGCTGCGTGCTGGCGCTGCCCTACGCCGACGCGGACCTCGTTGCGCTCGGCCGGGCCGGGCTGCCCGACGTGATCCGCAACGCGCTCTACGGCACCGAGTACGTCCACCAGATCCTGGACGTGGAACCGCGCCGGGCGCTGTGGCCGATCGAGGGCGCGCTGGACGAACCCGCGGCCGGCCAGCTCGGCGACGTCGAGACCGTGCTGCTGGAGCCGCAGTCGCTGGGCATCCCGGCCGGGTCGCTGTCGCCGGTGAGGGTGCGCGGCCACGACCTCACCGCGGTGCCGATCGACCCGCTGCTGACCAGCGCGCTCGATCCGCTGCACGACACCCCGCAGAAGGTGACGGCGCTGTCGCCGCCGCAGAACGGCTCCCTGTCCGCCGAGAACGCGCTGGCCGCGCTGGTCTTCCGCGCCACCCAGGGATTCGTCGCCAACGCCACGTCCGTGCTGGTCCCGCCGCGCCGCTGGAACATGCGCGCCGACGACCTGCGCAGCCTGCTGGACGGCATGCAGAAGCTCGCCGACGCCGGCTACCTGCGGCCCACCGCGCTGCCCGGGCCCGACCCGGCCACGCTACCGGAAGCCGACCTGACGTACCCGGTGGCCGCGGGCTCTGACGAGATCCCGCAGCCGGTGATCGACGAGCTGGCGGCGCAGAACTTCGCGGTCGGCGACCTGTACCGGTCGTCGCGCGAGGAACCGTCCAGCACCGTGGAGAAGGGCCAGGTGACCACGCCGCTGGCGAACGGGCTGCTGCACGGCGTGTCCAGCGCGTGGCGCGGCAACCCGGGAGGCGCCCGGTACTGGGTGTCGAAGGCCGCGAACGCCATCGACGAGGTGCTCTCGAAAGTCCGGGTCGAGGAGTTCCCCGGGCAGGTCACCCGGTCCTCCGCCGACAGCCCGATCCCGGTGACCGTGGTGAACGACCTGCCGATCGCGGTGGGCGTGATGTTCCACATCCCGCCGGTGCCCGGGGTCGAGATGCAGCTCGACTTCGGCGGCCTCGCGTTCATTCCGGCCAACGGGCGCCGGCAGTTCCCCCTGCAGACCAATGCGCAGCGGGCCGGGACGTTCACCATCGACGTGAGCCTGACCACCGAAGGCGGCACCCCGCTGGGCACCACCAAGCGGATGCAGGTGGAGTCCACCAACTACGGGGAGCTGATCCCCTGGCTGACCGGGGTCGCGGCGGTGCTGCTGGTGCTGATGTCGGGTCGGCGGATCGTGAAGCGGGCGCTGGCCCGCAGGCAGCGCACCAGGCAGAGCGAACAGCCCGTGGCGGAAGCGGGCGCGGTGAACGCCGCGGCGGTCGAAACACCGGAGAGCGCCCACACCCCGACCACCGAGGGTGATCGAGACGGGGAACTGAGATCCTGAGCGGCGGCGCACCGTCACACGGCGGTGTGATGTTCCGCGGAGTCGAGCAGACCGGCGGGTGACACCGGGTGGTGCCCCGTCGGGCGAAGGATTGAGGCAGTGAACCGAGACAGGGACGCCGAGACGCCGGGGGTCGGCCACTGGCCGAACCCAGCGCCACCGCCACCGCACCGCCCCCCGCAGCCGTACCAGCGCCCCGCCGCACCGGTCCGCCACCCCGCCGCGAGCCAGCCCCGCGGCTGGCACGTCGCCGAGACGCAGCCGATTCCGACGGTGATCCCCGAGCCGGGCGTGGACCAGGCCGCCGAGCAGGCCACCGAGCAGACCCAGGTGATCCGCCCGGTCTCCCCGGGCAAGCCGTCGCTGCTCAGGGCCAGCGGTTCGATGGCCATCGCCACCCTGACCAGCCGGATCACCGGCTTCCTGTGGAAGCTGATGCTGGCTTTGGCCGTCGGCTTCGGGGTCATCAACGACTCGTTCACGGTGGCCAACACGCTGCCGAACAGTATCTTCGAACTGCTCCTCGGCGGCGTGCTGACCAGCGTCGTGGTGCCGGTGCTGGTCCGCGCCGAGAAGGGCGACCCCGACGGGGGACAGCGGTTCGTGCAGCAGCTCATGACGCTGGCCACCGTGGTGCTGGGCGTCGGCACGGTGCTCGCGATGGTCTGCGCCCCGGTGCTGACGTGGATCTTCGTCACCGAGTCGGACGCGTCGAGCCCGGCGCTGGTCAACGCGCTGGCGTACCTGCTGCTGCCGCAGATCTTCTTCTACGGGCTCAGCGCGCTCACCGGGGCCGTGCTGCAGTCCAAGCAGATCTTCAGCCCGCCCGCCTGGGCGCCGGTGGTGAACAACCTGGTCGTGATCGTCACCATCGGGGTCTACGTGCTGCTGCCGGGGGAGTTGACGCTCAACCCGGTCCGGATGACCGACGCGCATCTGCTCACCCTCGGCATCGGCACCACCCTCGGCGTCGTCAGCCAGGCGGTCGTACAGCTGCCCGCGCTGCGCCGGACGGGCTTCCGGCTCCGCTGGCGGTGGGGCTGGGACCGGCGGCTGTCCGAGTTCGGCGGGCTCGCACTGTGGATGGTCGGCTACGTCGCGATCAGCATGCTCGGGCTGGTCGCGCTCAGCCGGGTGGCGACCGGCGCGGACTCCGGTGCCTGGTCGACCTACAACTACGTGTGGATGCTGCTGCAGCTGCCCTACGGCGTCATCGGCTTCTCGATCATGACCGCGATCCTGCCGCGGATGAGCGCCGCCGCCGCGGACGGCGACCACGAGCAGGTCATCGACGACCTCTCGCTGGGCAACCGACTGTCCACTGTGACCCTGCTGCCGGTCAGCGCGGTGATGACCGCGCTCGGCGTGCCGCTGTCGATGGCGCTGTTCGCCCTCAAGCAGTCCTCGACCGAGCAGGCCACCACGCTCGGCCTGGCGCTGGCCGTCTCCGCGTTCGGCGTGCTGCCCTACGCGCTGACGATGATGCAGATGCGGACGTTCAACGCGCTGCAGGACGCCCGCACGCCGACGCTCATCATGGTGGTGATGACCGCCGCCAAGGTGCTGATGGCCATCGCGGTGGCGGCGCTGCTCGACCCCGAAAACGTGGTGTTCGGGCTGACGTTCGTCAACTCGTTCAGCTTCGTCGTCGGGTGGCTCGTCGGCGAGACCTGGCTGCGGCACCGGCTCGGCCCGCTGGGCAGCCGGCGTTTCCTTGTCACACTGGGAAAAACGTTAATCTCCTCGGTTCTCGGCGGACTGCTGGCCTGGGCGGCCGTGCTCGGTGTGGACGCACTCATCCCCGGAAACGCCGGTGCCGGAACGGGATGGTTGCAGCTAATCGTCGGCACCGTGGTCGGTTTCGCGGCCATCTTCGGCCTGATGTCGTTGCTGCGGGTGTCCGAACTCCAACCGGCCATCGGGCGGCTCACCGGTTTGCTGCGTCGTCGCTGACCGGCGCGTCACGTACCCTCGTTGGCGAAGTCTCCTCCCGCGAGGGAAGAAGGGGTGGCACGCAACCCCTGGCGGACCGGGAGGAGCGGGAGAGGGAAGGTGACCAGCAAACCCACCGAGCAGATCGCAGCGGAACGCGACGGATCCGGCGACGAGGGTTCGGCCGAGCAGGCGCTGACACCCGGCGCGGTACTGGATCACGGCCGGTACCGACTCCTCTCCCAGGTCGGCTCGGACCACCGCTGCAACGCCCAGCTGTGGCGGGCCAAGGACGGCGTGCTGGGCCGCGACGTGGCGCTGACGATCCTCGTCGGGGACCGGTCCGACTCCGAGGCCGCGTCCGGCGCGCGCCGCACGCTGGAACGCGCGATGCACGCCAGCACCTTCAACCACGTGGGCGTGGCGCGGGTGCTGGACGTCGTCACGCAGTCCTCCAACGATCCGGCGGGCGTGCTCGGGATCGTGATCGCCGAGTGGACCCACGGCACCGACCTGCTGGACCTGGTCGCCGAGGGACCGCTGCCGCCCGGCACCGCGGCCCGGCTGCTGCAGCCGCTGGCCGCCGCGGTGGAGGCGGCGCACCACGCCGGACTGGTGCTCGGCGCGGACCACCCGCAGCGCATCCGGGTCACCCCGGACGGCGAGATCCGGATGGCGTTTCCCGGCCCGATGCCGCAGGCCACCTCCAGCGACGACGTGCGCGGCCTCGGCGCCGCGCTGTACCTGCTGCTCACCGGCCGGTGGGCGCTCGACGGCGGCCCCGAGGGCCTGCCGAGCGCACCGACCGGTCCGGATGGCGCGCTCGTCGCGCCGCGCACGCTGCGCCCGACCGTGCCGCTGGAGCTGTCCACGGTCGCCGTCCGCGCGCTGGGCAACCCGGACTCCACAACCACCACGGGCGGCGTGCGGACCGGCGCCGCCGTGCTGCGGGTCCTGGAGCAGCACGCGACGTTCGAGCCCACCAGTTCGCTGGGCGGCGCCAGCGCACCGCCCGCCGACAACGAGGTGTGGCGGCGCGAGGACCCGAAACCGGACCAGGCCAAGCGCAAGAAGCTGATGATCAGCGTCGGCGTGCTGGCGGTGGCGACCCTGCTGGTGGTCGGCTGGATCGCGACCGGCCTGATCGGCATCTTCACCGAGTCCAACCGCAACAGCGGCACCGGCCAGGTCATCGGCCACTCGGCCAACCACCCGGGCGGCGGGGAACCCACCGGAACCCCGCAGGGTGACCTGATCCGTGTGCCCATCAGCGGCGTGACGCAGTTCAGCGCCAACGGTTCGCCGGACAACCCGGGCAGGATTCGTTTGCTGATCGACGACGACCCGTCGACCGACTGGCACAGCTCCCGCTACAACCAGCAGCTCGGGCCGGGCGGGATCAGCGACGGCACGGGAGCTCTGCTGCTCTTCCAGCAGCCCGCGGTGCCGCGCGAACTGGTGATCACCTCGCCCAGCGCGGGCGCGGTCGTCGAGGTGCGCACGGTGGACGGGTCACCGAGCGTGGACGGCGGCACGCTGCTCGGTTCCGCGACGCTCACCAGCGGGGACACCTCGATCAAGCTGAACGCGGACCGCCCGGTGCAGCAGCTCCTGGTCGTGATCAGGCAGCTGGTCCCCCAGGACGGCGGCTTTTCCGCGCAGATCAACGAGATCACCGTCCGGGGCACCGCGGGCTGACCGGACCGAGTGCGGTGAGTTCCCCGGACTTCGCAGCGGCATGGCCACGTGGCCAGACCACCCGCGGGTTCGGACGTCGACGGACAGCCCGACGCCGCGGGCTTCCCCGAGTCGGGGATCAGCGCAGTCCAGGTGGGTTTCGCTGGGTGACCCGCTGCGGAGAACGGGGGGCGAAGACAGCTCCGAGCACACGGCTGATGCACCACTCGTCAGTGTGGCGACTGTGCCTCTTCTCACCATCAGTAAAGTGCTGAGACGTGTCTGTCCCCGTCAGCTCGGACGCCGACCTCATCGCGGCGCATACCAACGGAGATCCGCATGCGTTCTCCGAGCTCTTCCGCCGACATCGGGATCGGCTGTGGGCGGTGGCGCTACGAACCATGCGCGACCACGAAGAAGCCGCCGACGCGCTTCAGGACGCGATGATCTCGGCCTTCCGCAACGCTTCGTCGTTCCGCGCCGAATCCCAGGTCACCACGTGGCTGCACCGCATCGTGGTGAACGCCTGCCTGGACCGGATCCGCCGCCGCCAGGCCCGACCGACGGTCCCGCTCCCCGAAACCGGACCCACCGAACCAGCGGTACCCCGTGACGCCATCGAGGAGCAGGACACGCGGATGGCGGTGCAGGAGGCGCTGGCCGAACTGCCCGAAGATCAACGTGCCGCGATCGTGCTGGTCGATGTGGAGGGATACTCCGTGGCAGAGACCGCGTCGATGCTCGGCGTGGCCGAGGGAACGGTCAAGAGCCGGTGTGCACGCGGCCGGGTCAAACTCGCAAAACTTCTGGGACACCTGCGGAACCCCAGTGCAGATGCGAACGTCCCAGATGACGCGATGGCCACGCGTCGACGGGAGGGACGATGAGTGGTGAACAACGGCGCTCGGGGGCGCCGCAGGGGCCACCGTGGTCCCTGGACCTACTGGCCGATCTCCACGCGGGGGTCTTGGACCAGCAGACCGCTGACGAACTGCGAGTCCAGGTCCAGGACGACCCGGAGGCCAGGGAGATCCTGGCGGCGCTGGACGCCACCGGCGCCGACCTCGCTGCGCTGCCGCCGTTGAGCATCCCGGATGACGTGTCGGCCCGTATCGAAGCAGCGCTGGAGGACGAGGTCCGGGCCTGGGCCGAGCAGCAGGGCAGCGCGCCCGCGACGGCGCCGGCCGACCAGCCCGGCGCGGAGATCGTCGACTTCGCCGCGGCCAAGCGGCGCCGCAGACGCAGGTTCACCCTCGGCGCCGGCCTGGTGGGGGCAGCGGCCGCGGCGGCCGCCGTGGTGTTCTCGGTGCTGCCGAGTACGCAGACCAGCAGCGACCTGGCGCAGCCGAACGCCACCACGGCACCCGGCCGGGGGCCGCTGGCGCTGCAGGGCGACCGGGTGACCCTCAACGGGCAGCAGTTCTCGGAGGTCATGGGCTCCGAGCAGTACGTCAGCGCGCTGACGGACCCGCAGCAGCTCATCGGCTGCCTGCAGGCCAACGGCGTCAGCAGCGGCACACCGCTCGGGGCGCGGGAGATCACGCTCAACGGCCGGTTGGCGCAGCTGCTGATCCTGCCCACCGGCGGGCTCGGCCAGTTCCGGCTGCTGGCGGTCGGCCCCGACTGCGGACCAGGCAACCCGGCGACCATCTCGGACTCCACCTTCGGCGGCTGACCAGCCGCCGGGCCGTTCGCCCGGCTCCCGTCCCGCAGGACGGGAGCCGGCGCACTGTGCCATGGGGCACGCGCGCCCGTGATCGGGAACAGAGCCGAATAGGATCGCGTTCTACCGAGTACGGTCGCGCGCCGAGCGCGGCGGGGACGCTACGACGGAAGGGGCGCGGTGACTGGCGACGTCCGCAACGTGATCATCGTGGGCTCCGGTCCAGCCGGGTACACCGCAGCGGTGTACGCCGCCCGGGCAGAGCTCGAACCACTGGTCTTCGAGGGAACCCAGTTCGGTGGCGCGCTGATGACCACCACCGAGGTGGAGAACTACCCGGGCTTCCGGGACGGGATCATGGGCCCGGACCTGATGGAGCAGATGCGCGCCCAGGCCGAGCGCTTCGGCGCGGAGCTGCGCGCCGAGGACGTCGAGCGGCTCGACCTGACCGGCGAGGTCAAGACGGTGCTCGCCAACGGCGTGGAGTACCACGCCAAGGCCGTCATCCTGGCGATGGGCGCCGCCGCCCGCTACCTGGGGGTGCCCGGTGAGGAGCGGCTGCTGGGCCGCGGCGTGTCCGCCTGCGCGACCTGCGACGGCTTCTTCTTCCGCGACCAGGACATCGCGGTCGTCGGCGGCGGTGACTCCGCCATGGAGGAGGCGACCTTCCTGACCCGGTTCGCCCGGTCGGTGACGATCATCCACCGCCGCGAGGAGTTCCGCGCCTCCAAGATCATGCTGGAGCGCGCCCGGGCCAACGAGAAGATCAAGTGGCTGACCAACAAGGTCGTCACCGAGGTCGTCGGGGACACCAGCGTCAGCGGCCTGAAGCTGCGCGACACGGTCACCGGCGAGACCTCCGACCTCGAGGTGACCGGCATGTTCGTCGCCATCGGCCACGACCCGCGCAGCCAGCTGGTGCGCGACCAGGTCACCGTCGACGCCGAGGGCTACGTGCAGGTCCAGCAGCCCACCACGCACACCGGGATCCCGGGCGTGTTCGCCGCGGGCGACCTGGTGGACCACACCTACCGGCAGGCGATCACCGCCGCCGGCTCCGGCTGCGCCGCGGCCATCGACGCCGAGCGCTGGCTCGCCGAGCACGACGCCCCGACCGCCGAGGTCGCCACCGAGCTCGTCGGCGGCGGCTACGGGCCCGGCTCCGCGCACTGACCCCGCCAACCAGCAGCAACCAAAGGGAGAGAAAATGGCCGACACCCACACGGTGGTCGTGGACGCTGACACGTTCCAGAGCAAGGTTCTGGAGAGCGACAAGCCGGTCCTGGTGGACTTCTGGGCCACCTGGTGCGGCCCGTGCAAGATGGTCGCCCCGGTGCTGGAGGAGATCGCCGCCGAGCACAAGGACAAGATCACCATCGCCAAGCTGGACATCGACAAGAACCCCAGCCTGCAGCGCGACTACCAGGTGATGTCGGTGCCGACCATGCTGCTGTTCGACAAGGGCCAGCCGGTCAAGCAGATCGTCGGCGCCAAGCCGAAGGCGGCCCTGCTGTCCGACCTGTCCGAGTACCTGTGACCTCGGGCACCCACTGAAGCAACCTGAGAACGCGGTCCCGCCGTCCAGTCGACAGAACAGTGACGGCGGGACCGTGTTTTTGCGCACCCGTGGAGATCGTCCACGCACGGACCGTCGTCGCACGTCCGCACCGCCAGACCGTGGGCCGCAGCGCCGGGTCCCGGTACACAAGGCACAATGACCCGACGGGTCCGGTGCGGACCCGGCACGCAGAAAGGGAAAACCGGGGCTCCCCCGACCATCCTTCGCGTCGGTGTCGAACCGGCGCCTGAATCGAGCGAGGAGTGCATGCAGCTGCTCCACCGCGGTGACGACGGTCCGGCCGTTGCCGAGATCAGGAACACTCTTGCTGCGCTGGGTCTGCTTCCGGCCAACGGCCGGACCGGCCCGGCGGTCTTCGACGAAGCGGTGGAACAGGCGGTTCGGGTCTTCCAGCAACAACGCGGGCTGATCACGGACGGCGTGGTGGGTCCGGCGACCTACCGGGCGCTGACCGACGCGCGGTGGCGGCTCGGCGACCGCTCGCTGGCCTACCTGGTGTCCAAACCGATCAGCGGCGACGACGTCTTCGCGCTGCAGGAGCGGCTGCTGGAGCTGGGCTACGACGCGGGCCGCCCGGACGGCATCTTCGGCCGGGAGACCGAGCAGGCGCTGCGCAGCTTCCAGCGCGACTACGGCCTCAACCCCGACGGCATCTGCGGCCCCGGCACGCTGCGGGCGCTCAGGCAGCTCGCGCCGAAGGTGCGCGGCGGCCGCCCGGTGTTCCTGCGCGAGCAGGAGAAGGTGCGCCGCGCGGGGCCGCGGCTGCGCGGCAAGCGCATCGTGATCGATCCAGGACACGGCGGCGCGGACCGCGGGGCCTGCATCGGTGACGTGTCCGAGGCCGATCTGACCTGGGACCTGGCCCGCCGGTTGGAGGGCCGGATGGTGGCCACCGGGATGGAGGCCCTGATCACCCGTGGGCCCAACGCGTGCCCGCCGGACGCCGACCGCGCCGCGTTCGCCAACGAGGCCGGTGCGGACATGTTCCTGTCGCTGCACATCGACGCCAACCCGTCGCCGCTGGCCGAGGGCGTGGCGAGCTTCCACTTCGGCACCGGCAACGGCACCACGTCGACCGTGGGGGAGGCGCTGGCGGGCCTCCTGCAGCGCGAGATCGTGGCCCGCACGGGTCTGAAGGACTGCCACATCCACCCCAAGACGTGGGACGTGCTGCGGCTGACCCGGATGCCCGCGGTCCGGATGGAGATCGGCTACCTGACCAACGACCGGGACCGGGCCCGGCTGCTGGACCCGGCGTTCCGGGATGTCGTCGCGGAGGGCCTGCTGGTCGCGGTGAAACGGCTGTACCTGCTCGGCAAGGACGACCAGCCCACCGGCACCTTCACCTTCGACGACCTGCTCCGCCACGAACTCGCCCGCGCCGAGGGCGCCTGAGCGGTTCCCACCGGCGGACTCCCGGAGTGCGCAAACCCGGGGCGGCCGACGATGTGTCGACGTGGCGCCCCGGAGCCCCCACCAGAGGTGGCGATGCGGGGCCGCCCGCATCGCCGCTACGCGCGGCCGATGGCGGGTTCCGCCGTCTTGATCGTCACCGAGCTCAGCAGCCGCTCCAGGGCCGCCTCGACGTCTTCCTTCCAGGAGATGGCCGTGCGCAGCTCCAGGCGCATCCGTGGCCACTTCGGGTGCTGCCGCACCGTCTTGAACCCGACCTGCTGCAGGAAGCCCGCCGGGATGACGCAGCTCTCGCTGCTGCCCGCCAGGTCGCCGAACGCCTCCACCGCCTTGACCCCGCGCCGGGTCAGGTCCTTCGCGACGTTCTGGACCAGCACGCGGCCGAGGCCGCCGTGCTCGAACTCCGGCATCACCCGCAGCGCCGTCAGCAGCACCGCGTCCGCGCTGACCGGGGCGGTCGGGAACGCCGCGGCGCGGGGGACGGCCGCCGGGGGCGCGTACATCGCGTAGCCCGCCGGGACGTTGTCCACGTAGATGATGCGGCCACACGAGCCCCACTCCAGCAGCACGCTGGAGACCCAGGCTTCCTTCTCCAGTTCGGTCTCGCCGAACTCCTCGGCCTGCTCCCGGACGTGCGGCGCCAGCTCCCAGAAAACGCACCGGCGACACCGCTGGGGCAGGTGGTCGAGGTTGTCCAGCGTGACGCCGACGACGCGTCGCGACACCTGACCTCCTGGAAAACCCGCGCCGAACCCGCACACGGACAGGCGGGAACGTGGTCAGGATAAGCCGCACGGCCGGTGGAAGCGCTGCGGGGCAGCGTCAGCGCCCCGAAGAGGTGAGGCCCGAAGGCGTTTCGCCAGCGGCGCCGGCCGCTTCGCCCTCACCCGCCACCCGCGTCGCCGCGCGAACCGAATCCAGCACGTGTGCGAGGCGCTCGTTACACGTGGGGTGGGCGCCGACGATAGTCCTTGTAGAATCGCCCGATCGTCCCTGGCGGACGAGCAGAGCGCACAACCGAAACCGGAGCGCGACATGTCGGATCACGGAAGCCAGCCGGCCACGCCGGAACAGCCCAGCCCGCCCGAAACGCCCGCACGCAACCTCGACGCGTACCGGGCGCACTACGCCGAGCGGACCGCAGGGATGACCGCCTCCGAGATCCGAGCTCTCTTCGCCGTCGCCAGCCGCCCCGAGGTGGTCTCGCTGGCCGGCGGCATGCCGAACCTGGCCGCGCTCCCGCTGGACTCGCTGGCCGCCGAGGTCGCGCGGCTGGTGTCCGAGGACGGGCAGGTCGCGCTGCAGTACGGCTCCGCGCACGGCGTGCCGGAGCTGCGCGAGCAGATCTGTGAGGTCATGGCGCTGGAGGGGATCTCGGCCCACCCGGATGACGTGATGGTGACCGCGGGCTCGCAGATGGCCCTGGACATGGTCACCCGGATCTTCTGCGACCCCGGTGACGTCATCCTCGCCGAGGGCCCGTCCTACGTCGGCGCGCTGGGGTCCTTCGCCGCCTACCAGGCCGAGGTCGTGCACGTCGCGATGGACGAGGAGGGTCTGCAGCCGGCCGCGTTGCGCCAGGCCATCGCGGACGTCACCGCCCAGGGCAAGCGGATCAAGTTCCTCTACACCATCCCGAACTTCCACAACCCGGGCGGCATCACGCTGGCCGTGCCGCGGCGCGCGGAGATCCTCCAGATCTGCGCGCAGCACGGCATCCTCGTGGTGGAGGACAACCCGTACGGCCTGCTGGGCTTCGACGGCAAGCCGTACCCGGCGCTGCGCAGCATGGACGCCGAGAACGTGGTCTACCTCGGCTCGTTCTCCAAGACGTTCGCCTCGGGCCTGCGGGTCGGCTGGGTGCTCGCGCCGCACGCGGTCCGGGAGAAGCTGGTGCTGACCGCCGAGTCGGCCACGCTCTGCCCGCCCACGCTGAACCAGATGATCGTGTCGCGCTACCTGAGCACGCACGACTGGCAGGGTCAGATCAAGATCTTCCAGGAACAGTACCGGGAGCGCCGCGACGCGATGCTCGGCGCGCTGGAGCAGTACATGCCGCCGGGATGCACCTGGACGCGACCGAACGGCGGCTTCTTCGTCTGGCTGACCGTGCCGGAGGGCGTGGACACCAAGGCGATGCTGCCGCGCGCGGTGACCCAGCGGGTGGCCTACGTGTCCGGCACCGGGTTCTACCGCGACGGTTTTGGCAGTCGGCAGATGCGGTTGTCGTACTGCTACCCGACGCCGGAGCGGATTCGCGAAGGCGTGCGGAGGCTGGCCAACACGCTGACCGAGGAGATGGAACTGGTGCGCACCTTCGGTACCGTGCCGCAGCGCAGCGTGCCCGGCCCCCAGGCCCCGTCCCCGGACACCGCGTAGAGTTCTTTCGCCGAATCACCGTGCAGTCCACTGCGCACCGATCCGCCGGAGCGCAGTGGACTAACTAGTTTTCAGGGGTGTGCCAAGAGTGTCTGATCGCTGGGTTGCCGTGCTCGCGGGTGGGCTTTCGCACGAGCGCGAGGTTTCGTTGCGCTCCGGCCGCAGGCTGTCCGCCGCGCTGCGCTCGGTCGGGATGACCGTGGCGGAGTGGGACGCCGACGCCCGGCTGCTGTCCCGGATCGAGCAGGAGCGGCCGGACGCGGTGGTGGTCGCCCTGCACGGCGGCGAGGGGGAGAACGGTGCGGTGCAGGCCGTGCTGGAGATGCTCAACGTCCCGTACGTCGGCACCAGCCCGCACGCGTGCCGTCGCGCGTGGGACAAGCCGACCGCCAAGGCGGAGCTGGCCCGCGCCGGACTCGCGACTCCCGACTGGGTTGCCCTGCCGCACGCGACGTTCCGGGAGCTCGGCGCCCAGGCGGTGCTGGACGCGCTCGTGTCGAAGCTGGGGTTGCCGCTGATGCTCAAGCCGGACCAGGGCGGGTCGGCGCTGGGGGCGCACGTGGTCCGCGACGCCGCCGAGCTCCCGTCGGCGATGGTGGGCGCGCTGTCCTACGGCGACGCGGTGCTCGTCGAGCAGTTCGTCGAGGGGACCGAGGTGGCGATCACCGTCATCGACGGACCGGACGGACCGGAGGCGCTGCCCGCGGTGCAGATCGAGCCGGCGGACGGCGTCTACGACTACACGGCCCGCTACACGGCAGGGCTCACCAGCTACCGCACCCCGGCCGAGCTCTCGCCGGAGGCCGCCGCCGCGGCCGGCGAGCTGGCGATCGCGGCGCACCGGCTCCTCGGGTTGCGCGACGTCTCCCGGACCGACGCGATCGTCGACCGGCACGGCACGCCGCACTTCCTGGAAGTCAACGTGTCGCCAGGGCTGACCGAGACCTCGCTCCTGCCCATGGCGGTCGAGGCGGCGGGGCGGTCGCTGGGGGAGGTCTTCGCGACGCTCGTGGAGCGGGCGATCTCACGGGCCCGCTGATTCCCTGGTTTCACGTGAAACACGGGGTCGGCCTCCGAGGAGACCGACCCCGTTTCCTTGGTGCAGATCAGTTACGCAGCGTCATCGTCACCGTGACGAAATGACCTGGTGTCATTGATCGCGGATGTCACGGGCCTGTTCACCCAAGATCAACTCCGCCAACCGCTCCAGGTCATCGACCGACCCGAACTCGACGACGATCCGCCCCTTCCGACGGCCCCGCTCCACCTTCACCGTCGTGTCGAAGTGGTTCGACAGCCGATCGGCGAGCCGGTCGAAACCGGGGGCCTGGATCGGCTTCTTCGGCGCCGCCTTCTTCTTCGCCGGCGCCTCCGACTTGATCAGCTTCACCTGCTCCTCGGTGGTGCGGACCGACATGCCCTCCGCGACGATCCGCTTCGCGAGGTCCTCCTGCTGCCCCGGGTCCTCCAGACCGAGCAGCGCGCGGGCATGCCCGGCCGAGAGCACCCCGGCCGCCACCCGACGCTGCACCTCCAGAGGCAACCGCAGCAGGCGGATGGTGTTCGTGACGACCGAGCGGCTCCGACCGATCCGGTCGGCCAACTGGTCGTGCGTCACGCCGAACTCGTCGAGCAGCTGCTGGTAGGCCGCCGCCTCCTCAAGCGGGTTCAGCTGCACCCGGTGGATGTTCTCCAGGAGCGCGTCCCGGAGCATCTCGTCGTCCTGGGTCCTGCGGACGATCGCGGGGATCAGCTCCAGCCCCGCCTGCTTCGAGGCGCGCAACCGACGCTCGCCCATGATGAGCTCGAACTCGTCCGAGCCCAGCTCGCGCACGACGATCGGCTGCATGAGGCCGAACTCGCGGATGGAGTGTGCCAGCTCCTGCAGCGCCGCCTCGTCGAACACCTGGCGCGGCTGCTTCGGGTTCGGCTTGATCGCGGCGACGGGGATCTCGCGGTACACCGCGCCCGCCACGGAGCCGCCCGTTTCACGTGAAACCTCCGGAGCCGGTTCCGAGTTCCCGAAGCTCGGGCCGCGCAGCCCCGGCCCCCGCAGCCTGGCACCGTCGGCGCCCGCCGGGGGACCGCTGGGGATCAGCGCGGCGATCCCGCGACCCAGGCCACCTCGTCGCTCGGTCATGCTGTCTTCCTCTCGGCACCCCGTTCAGCGATCTCCCGAGCTGCGTCCAGGTAGCTCATCGAACCGCGCGAGCCCGGGTCGTAGGTCAGCACCGTCTGGCCGAAGCCCGGCGCCTCGGAGATCTTGACGCTGCGGGGGATGACGGTCCGCAGCGTCAGGTCCCCGAAATGGCTCCGTACCTCGGCGCTCACCTGGTCCGCCAGCTTGGTCCGGGCGTCGTACATGGTGAGCAGGATCGTCGAGACCCACAGCGAAGGGTTCAGGTGCGACTGCACCAGCTCGATGTTGCGGAGCAGCTGCCCGAGGCCCTCCAGCGCGTAGTACTCGCACTGGATCGGAATCAGCACCTCCTGCGCGGCCACCAGCGCGTTCACCGTGAGCAGGCCGAGCGACGGCGGGCAGTCGATGAAGATGTAGTCGGGCGCGATCTGCTCCACCGCCTCGGAGTTCAGCGCCTCCTTCAGCCGGGCTTCCCGCGCCACCATGGTCACCAGCTCGATCTCCGAACCGGCCAGGTCGATGGTCGCCGGGACGCACCACAGGTTCTTGGACTGCGTGCTGCGCGCCGCGGCGTCGGCGATGCTGATCTCGCCGAGCAGCACCTCGTAGACCGATGGCACGCCGGAGCGGTGCTCGACGCCGAGCGCAGTGCTCGCGTTGCCCTGCGGGTCGAGATCGATCACCAGGACGTTCAGCCCGTGCAGCGCCAGTCCGGCCGCGAGGTTGACCGTGCTGGTCGTCTTGCCCACGCCGCCCTTCTGGTTGGCGACCGTGATGATCCGCCGACGCGCGGGACGGGGGAGTTCCAGCATCTCCGGGTGCAGCACCCGGGTGGCCCGCTGCGCCTCCTCCATGATCGGAGTCCAGCCGATGTCGTCCTTGTCGAAGCCGCTCATCGGCGAATCGCCGTCCGTGGGCCTCGCAGGGAAGCGCATGGCCCCCATCCCGCGCCCCCTTGTTTCACGTGAAACACGACCCGCTCCGTTCGACTCCGGATTCACCGTCCACGATCCTTTCTCGTTCGACGCCCACCGTCACGACGCCGACCGGCCGCACTTCGGGTCGCCGCGACCCGTTTCACCACGACGACGGTCGTCGGGACCTCGAGCACGCCGCCGCCGCACGACACCACCTCGCCGCGGCCACCACCGGCCGCGCTGATCGCCGCCGCATCCCGTTCGAGTTCCTCGGCCGCGCTCGCTCCCTTCATCGCGAGCAGTCGGCCACCCGGCCGTAACAGGGGGAGGCACCACTTCGCGAGCCGCTCCATCGGAGCCACGGCGCGCGCGGTCACGATGTCCTGACCGGCCAGTCGTTCGCGCACCGGGCCCTCCTCGGCACGTCCGCGCACCACCTCGACGGTGAGCGCCAGTTCGGTGATGACTTCCTGCAACCACGTCACCCGTCGAGCCATCGGCTCCAACAGGGTGAGGGTGAGATCCGGGCGGGCGATCGCCAACGGGATGCCCGGCAACCCCGCCCCAGAGCCTACGTCCAACACCCGGCTGTTCGGGGGTAGCAACTCCGCGAGAACCGCAGAGTTCAGCAGATGTCTCTCCCAGAGCCGGTCGAGTTCCCGCGGACCGATCAGCCCGCGCTCGATCCCGTGCTCGCGTAGCAGGTCGGCGAACCGCTCGGCCAACTCCAGCCGCGCACCGAACACGACCCGCGCCGCCTCCGGCGCACCTCCGGTCAATGCAGTCACCTCGTGTCGATGTTTCACGTGGAACCAGGTGTTGACCACAAGCCTGCCGGATCGCTCTCCGCGGTCGAGCATCAACCCACGTTTCACGTGAAACACCGCCGAAAGGGGGCGAGCTGATCAACGGGCGCCATTCCACCGCGACGCGGTATTCCCGGGGTGTTTCACGTGAAACACCCCGGGAATACCGATGCCCCCGCCGGGCGGACCGGCGGGGGCATCGCAGCGCGGAGGAGGGGTCAGCTCTTGAAGACGACGACCTTGCGGTTCGGCTCCTCGCCCTCACTCTCGCTGTGCACCCCGTCGATCGCCGCCACGGCGTCGTGGATGATCTTCCGCTCGAACGGGGTCATCGGCCGCAGCCGCACTTCCTTGCCGCTCGCCAGGACGTCCTCCGCCGTGGCACGGCCGAGCTCGGTGAGCTCCCGGCGGCGGCTCGCACGCCAGCCCGCGACGTCCAGCATCAGACGGCTGCGCACCCCGGTCTCCTGCTGGACCGCGAGGCGGGTCAGCTCCTGCAGCGCCTCCAGGACCTGACCGCGATTGCCGACCAGCTTCTCCAGGTCGTCACCGCCGTCGATGCTCACTACCGCGCGACCCGCCTCGACGTCGAGATCGATGTCGCCGTCGTAGTCGAGCAGGTCGAGCAGCCGCTCCAGATAGTCGCCCGCGATGTCGCCCTCCCGCACCAAAAGGGCTTCCGTGCTGGACATCTCGGATTCGGCAGCCGACTCGACCGGGGCGGCCGGCTCCTGCACGGTTTCAGACACTGGGTGTCTCCTCTCCAGGGTTCGCGCCGAACCTCACCGGGACTCACCCGGCTTGTCCGTGTCGCGAGAACGGTCTTCGATCACCCCGGGGACCTCACCGGGTTGGTCCTTGGCCGCCGGATCGGCGGGACGGATGGTGCCCTCCACGGCGGTGGAGTCGATGATCGCGGGCGCGCCGGCGCGCGCAGCCTCCTCGCGGTCGATCTTGCGGTACACCACCCGTTGCTGCCCCAGCGTCCAGAAGTTGTTGGCGAGCCAGTAGATCAGGATGGCCAGCGGCAGGAACGGGCCGCCGATGATGGCGAACATCGGGAACAACCACAGCGTCATCCGGTTCATGACCGCGGTCTGCGGGTTCTGCGCCGCCTCCGCGCTCTGCCGCTGCACCGAGTGGCGCGCGGTGAAGTGGGTGGCGATCGCGGCCGCGATCATCAGCGGGACGCCGACCAGCATCATGGACGTCCGGTCGGTGCCGAAGCTGGCGAGCACCTCGGCGGACTGGCTGATCGTGTTGGACAGCTTCGCGCCGAACAGGTCGGCGGCGACGAACGAGGCGACCTCGTCGGCGTTGAAGATGTAGTTCGACGGCGCGCCCGGCTTGAACCCGTTCAACACGTGGAAGAGACCGATGAACACCGGGACCTGCACCAGCACCGGCAGGCAGCCGCTGAGCGGATTGAACCCCTGCTCCAGCTGGAGTTTCTGCATCTCCGCGGCCAACTTCTGGCGGTCGTCGCCGTACTTGGCCTGCAGCTCGCGGATCTGCGGTGCGACCTCCTGCATCTTCTTCAGCGACCGCACCTGGTGCACGAACGGCTTGAACAGCAGCGCCCGCAGCGTGAAGACGAGGAAGATGACCGCCAACGCCCAGGCGTAGCCGCTCGCCGGATCGAAGACGAAACCGAACACCTTGTGCCAGAACCACAGGATGGCCGACACCGGGTAGTAGATGAAGTCCAGCACGCGGGCTACTCCTCGGCAGGGTCGTCGGGAACGCGGGCGCCCCCAGCGGATCGCTCGCGGGGCGGAGGCACCGGGTCCAGGCCACCAGGGTGCCAGGGACCGCAACGCAGCAGGCGGCGCAGGGTCAGCCACCCGCCACGGAACGCGCCGTGCACGGTCAGCGCCTCCACCGCGTACGCGCTGCAGCTCGGGTAGAAGCGGCACGTCGGGGGCAGCAAGGGGGAGATCACCGTGCGGTAGACGTGCACCGGAGCCAGCAGCACCCAGGCAAGCGGGCTCGGGCGCCGAGCGGGCGCGCGGAGCCGTTCGTCGTGCTGCTGGTCCTGAGCCATCACCTGGAACCCGTCGCCGGACCACCCGGGTCGACCACGCGGAGCTTGCGCAGCGCCGCGTCAAGATCCGCGCCGAGCTCCCGGCTGGAGGCGTCGGCCGCCTGCGGCAGGGCGCGGACCACCACCAGTGTGCCAGCGGTCAGCGCGGGCAGGCGGTCGCGCATCAGGTGCCGGAGACGGCGGGTGACCCGGTGACGCACCACAGCCGTACCCACGGATTTGCTCACGACAAAACCCACCCGAATCGATTCGGTCCGGGTGGGTGCCGTGTCAGCCTCGGCGTCCAATAACACCGTGCGTTGCGAACCGGAGTCCCGCTCCTGGTCCGGGCGAAGGGCGTGGACCACGAGGCGGACTCGCCCGGCCCGGCGACCACGACGGACCACCAGGCGGAACTCCTGGCTCCTGGTCAGCCGGGCTGCCGCGGGAAGCACGGCCGGAACGCGATCAGGCAGTCAGCCGCGCGCGCCCGCGGCGACGGCGCGCGGCCACGATGGCCCGGCCGGCCCGAGTGCGCATGCGCAGCCGGAACCCGTGCTTCCTGGCACGGCGGCGGTTGTTCGGCTGGTAAGTGCGCTTGCCCTTGCTCACGGTCGGATCTCCCGGTTACTACAGGCACCGCTGGCCACGGTGAGCCACGGTTCGGTCAAGGTGTCCCTGTTCCGCAAGCCGCAGTGTCGCAGGCCGTGCGGCCATCGGTGCCACCAAGCGGTGCACGACGCCGGAACATCGACACAACGACATGCCCGCTGGAGGAAGCGGGGGACTGTACGAGGGTACGCACTCCCGGTTCCGGGGGCTCAACCGGGGTGGCCGACGCGGTCATCAGGCTGCCACATCACGGTCTTCCCGACACTTCGGGTGCGTGCTTGTGAGCACGGCGTCGCCTTGTTAGCGTGCCCCCCTGCGAAGCGCAGGCCGGTGGGTGGGAGCACTGGAGCGCGCCGGGGACGTCCTGACCTCGATCGCTACCGACTGCGGGACCCAGGGGGGATCACCGGAGCACCCTGCCGTACCTTCATACACAAGTTGTGGACAACTCTGTGGACACCTGCCAGAGCGGGTGGCCGCGGAGTCTGGCCCCACCGTCCCGTGACACCGCCCGCACCCGAGCACCGTGGGAGCCAGGCCCCCGGGACCGCACTGGGGGCTGCGCGAACGAGGGGAGGGGAGCACGGCGGTGTCCGACCACCAAGCCGATCATCTCGGTCGAGTTTGGGACGAAGTGGTGCAGGAGCTGTCCTCCGGCACCCTCTCACCTCAGCAGCGCGCGTGGATGCGGGTCACTCGTCCGATCGGTCTGCTCGACGGCACCGCGCTGCTGGCCGCCCCCAGCGACTTCGCCAAGGAAGCCATCGAACGCGCGCTGCGCGACCCGATCACCGACGCGCTGTCCCGCCGCCTCGGCCGCGAGGTGTCGCTGGCGGTGAAGGTGGACACCGCGGTGCCTGCTCCGACGCGGCCGGTGGCCGCGCCCGCCCCCGCCGACACCTGGTCGCCGCGGTCGACCGAGCAGGCCCCTGGCGGCTACCTGCCGATGCCCGGCTACCGCGAGACGTTCGGCCCAACCGCGCACACCGGTTCCGCCGCCGGGCCGCTGCCGGGCGCCGAGGGGCGGCACGCGAAACCCGAGTCGGCCGAGCTTGACTTCCCGACCACCGAGTTCAGGTGGCCGAACGGCGAGGCGCCGCAGCCGCTGGACGCCGAGGGCGACGGCGAGGACGCCGAACCGGAGCCCGGCGCCGCCGAGGCGGAGGGCGAGGAGCCGACCAGCGAGGGCTGGCCGACGTTCGGGCGGGCCGGGCAGCCGACGGAGCTGCAGCAGGGCCAGCCGTTCACCGCGCCGAAGCACGCGCCGCCGACCTCACAGACCCGGCTGAACGCCAAGTACACCTTCGACACCTTCGTCATCGGGTCGTCGAACCGGTTCGCGCACGCCGCCGCGGTCGCGGCCGCCGAAGCCCCGGCCCGCGCGTACAACCCGCTGTTCATCTGGGGCGAGTCGGGGCTCGGCAAGACGCACCTGCTGCACGCCGTCGGGCACTACACGCAGCGGCTGTTCCCGGGGATGCGGGTCCGCTACGTGTCCACCGAGGAGTTCACCAACGACTTCATCAACTCGCTGCGCGACGACCGCCAGGTGGCCTTCCAGCGCCGCTACCGCGACGTCGACGTGCTGCTGGTGGACGACATCCAGTTCCTGGAGGGCAAGGAAGGCACCCAGGAGGAGTTCTTCCACACCTTCAACACGCTGCATAACTCGAACAAGCAGATCGTGGTGTCCTCGGACCGGCCCCCGAAGGGGCTACGGACCCTGGAGGACCGCCTACGCACCCGGTTCGAGTGGGGCCTGATCACCGACATCCAGCCGCCGGAGCTGGAGACGCGGATCGCCATCCTGCGCAAGAAGGCGGCGCAGGACCGGATGAACGCGCCCGCCGACGTGCTGGAGTTCATCGCCTCGCGCATCGAGCGCAACATCCGCGAGCTGGAGGGTGCACTGATCCGGGTCACGGCGTTCGCGTCGCTGAACCGGCAGCCGGTCGACCTGCAGCTGGCCGAGATCGTGCTGCGCGACCTCATCCCCGACTCGCAGACCCCGGAGATCACCCCGCCGACCATCATGGCGGTCACCGCCGACTACTTCGGCGTGACCATCGATGACCTGTGCGGGCCGGGCAAGACGAAGGCACTGGCGCAGGCCCGGCAGATCGCGATGTACCTGTGCCGGGAGCTGACCGACTCGTCGCTGCCGAAGATCGGCCAGTACTTCGGCGGTCGGGACCACACCACGGTGATGTACGCGGACAAGAAGATCCGCAAGGAGATGGCCGAGCGGCGCCGCATCTACGAGCACGTCCAGGAACTCACCGCCCGCATCAAGCAGCGGTCCCGCTGACCACGGCCGCCCGGGTCGACGCGCCCGGGCCTGTCCGGGTTGCTGATCTCCGCGGCCACCCACGGCCGGAAAGACCCCGCCCGCTGAGAAGCCCGCTGACGCCCTTTCTCGAACGCCCCGGTGTGGATGGGCCTCGGGTCGCGGTCCCCGTCTTTTCTGCCGCACCGCACCGCTGCGAGCCACCCACGCCAACAGAAAGGTGGCGCGTCGATCGCCGCAGGGGCGGGGTCGGGCGGCCCAGGCGGAGTGCGGACGCGCCTCGGTGGCTTCCACACCCTGGCGACGCGCGGGAACCTTTCTGCCGGACCACTCGGCTCAGGGCAGGGGCCGCCACGGGAAACCCCGCGCGCGCCGCCAGGGCGGTGAACAGCCACGGTGCAGGATCGGCCGACCCGCTTCGTATACACCAGGGGAGCGGATCGGGCGGCGAACTTTTCTGGCAGCCGGGGTGGTCTTCGCCTCACCCGATCGGCAAAAAAGTCCGCCGGGTCGCCGAGCTGTCCACAGAACCTTGATCCCCAGGGCTGACCTGGAGTTATCCCCAATCCATCCACAAGCTGTGCACAGGTTGGCGCGAGCTGCTCACAGGATGGTGGCAGTTGACCACAGTTCTCCCACAGCTTTGCCCACAACCGGATCGGGTGAGAGGGGGAAAATCAACAGGGGCTGGGTACAACTGGCCCATCAACTGTGGATGGATCTGTGGACAACTGGGGATGGTTGTGGATAAACCGGAGGGGGTCAGAAGTTGTCCACCACCCGGTTGCCGTAGTCCACGATCACATCCCGTGGTCATCCACACCCGACCACGCCGTACGACCAGCCCAAACAGCACTTATCCCCACAACTCACAGCCCCTACTACGACTGCGCTCCTTTCTCCTTACGGAGAAAAAGAACAAAGAGACGTAGGGGCGGTGGACAAGTGGATAACTCGGCCCGAACGCGCCGAAGCGGGTCGCGGACTGCTCGGACCCGGATGCGGAGATCGCGGCGCACGCTCTACGGTGGAACTCCCGCGAAGGCCGCCCGAGGGAACGTCGCGTCGCGGCACTCGCGCGGGACCACCCCGCCCCCGCGTGCGGGGGACTGGGGCACACCGACGTGACGAGCTGAAGCTCGACGCAGGTTCTCCGGCAGCCGAGCCACGGCTGGAACCGAAAGGACACCCATGAAGATCCGCGTGGAACGTGACGGTCTCGCCGACGCCGTCGCCTGGGTCGCGCGCAGCCTGCCGTCGCGGCCACCGGTCCCGGTGCTGGGCGGGGTGCTGCTCGACGCCAGTTCCGGGGAGGCGCTGACCATCTCCGGGTTCGACTACGAGGTGTCGGCGCAGGTGACCATCGACGCCTCGATCGACGCCAGCGGCCGCACCCTGGTCTCCGGGCGCCTGCTCGCCGACATCACCAAGGCGCTGCCCGCCCGCCCGGTCGAGATCACCGTCGACGGCTCCCGCGTCACCATCACCTGCGGCAGCTCCCGGTTCAGCCTGCCGACCATGCCGGTCGAGGACTACCCCGAGCTGCCCGCCATGCCCGAGCACGCCGGCTCGGTCCCGGGCGAGGTGTTCAGCGAGGCCGTCGGCCAGGTCGCCGTCGCCGCAGGCAGGGACGACACGCTGCCGATGCTCACCGGCATCCGGATGGAGCTCGAGGCCGACAAGCTGACCATGGTCGCCACCGACCGGTTCCGGCTGGCGATGCGCGAGATCAGCTGGGAGCCGGGCACGTCGATCACCGACACCGCGGTGCTGGTGCCGGCCAGGACTCTCGCCGACTCGGCCAAGACCCTGGGCTCGGCGGGCACCAAGGTGGAGATCTCCCTCGCCTCCGGCGACGGCCTGCTCGGCCTGTCCGGCGCGGCGCGGCGCAACACCACCCGGCTGCTCGACGCGGAGTTCCCGAAGTACCGCCAGCTGCTGCCGACGGAGAGCGCGGTGAGCGCCAACGTCGACGTGGGCCCGCTGGTCGAGGCGATCAAGCGCGTGTCGCTGGTCGCCGAGCGCGGCACCCAGGTGCGGCTGGAGTTCTCCGACCGGGTGCTTCGGCTGACCGCCGGCGGCGACGACGAGGGCAGCGCCGAGGAGGAGCTCGCGGTGGAGCTGGTCGGCGAGCCGCTGACCATCGCCTTCAACCCGGGTTACCTGCTCGACGGCCTGGGCGCGATGAAGACCGACCGGGCCCAGATGCAGTTCACCACGGCCAACCGCCCGGCACTCATCAAACCGGTCGGCGACGATGGTGAGGTGACCGACGACTACCTCTACCTGCTGATGCCTGTCCGCCTGCCCGGCTGAGCACCGCCCGGAGGGCCTGAGTCACACCCAACCCACTGGCCACTCGGCACCTGCGGCGTCGCGAGCTAGGCTCGAAGCAGATCGATTCAGCTGGTGCGGCCAGTCGAAACACAGCTCGCTTCTAGGGAGATCCGGTGCAACTCGGACTTGTCGGTCTCGGCCGAATGGGTTTCAACATGCGCGAGCGGCTTCGCGCCGCCGGTCACGACGTCGTCGGGTACGACCGCAATCCGGACGTCAGTGACGTCGCCTCGATCGCGGAGCTGGTGCAGAAGCTGGCCGCCCCGCGCATCGTGTGGATCATGGTGCCGCACGGCGATCCGACCCGGCAGACCGTCGAGGCGCTGGCCGGGCTGCTCGACGAGGGCGACCTGGTGATCGAGGGCGGCAACTCGAAGTTCACCGAGGACCAGGCCAACGCCGCGCTGCTGGCGAAGAAGGGCGTCAGGTACGTCGACGTCGGGGTCTCCGGCGGGGTGTGGGGCGCCAAGAACGGCTACGGCCTGATGGCCGGCGGTGATGCCGAGGACATCCAGCGCGCCATGCCGATCTTCGACGCGCTGCGCCCGGAGGGGCCGCGCGAGGAGGGGTTCGCGCACGCCGGTCCGGTCGGTGCCGGGCACTACGCGAAGATGGTGCACAACGGCATCGAGTACGGCCTGATGCAGGCGTACGCGGAGGGCTTCGAGCTGCTGTCCGCCTCGGACGTGGTCACCAACGTGCCCGCGACGATCAAGGCGTGGAGCCGCGGCACCGTGGTCCGCTCCTGGCTGCTGGACCTGCTGGTCCGGGCGTTGGAGGAGGACCCGGAGCTGTCCGAGCTGCGCGGGTACGTCAACGACTCCGGCGAGGGCCGGTGGACCGTCGAGGAGGCGATCAACAAGGCGGTGCCGACCCCGGTGATCACCGCGTCGTTGTATGCCCGGTTCGCCTCCCGCCAGGAGGACTCACCGGCGATGAAGGCGGTCGCCGCGCTGCGCAACCAGTTCGGCGGGCACGCCGTGCAGAAGAGCGAGGACTGAGTGTGCCGGGTCGATTTGTCGACACATCGACCCGGCACCCCTGTCGATATGTCGACAGATCGACAGGGGCCGACGCGCGGACCGGCCACCCCGACGCGCGTGAGTAAGCTTCGGGTTTCTCCACCGCGGAGATCACCCACGAGCACCGCACCCTAAGTTGGACCGCTGTGTACGTCCGCCATTTGCAGGTGACCGACTTCCGGTCCTGGCCGCACGCCGACCTGGCCCTGGAGCCGGGCAGCACCGTGCTGATCGGGGCCAACGGGCAGGGCAAGACGAACCTGGTCGAGGCCATCGGCTACGTCGCCACCCTCGGGTCCCACCGGGTGGCCACCGACGCGCCGCTGGTCCGCGACGGCGCGTCGCGCGCCGTGGTGCGGGCCGCGGTGGTCAACAGCGGTCGCGAACTGCTGGTGGAGCTGGAGATCACGCCCGGCAAGGCCAACCGCGCGCGGATCAACCGCGGGGCCGTGGGGCGGCCGCGGGACGTGCTCGGCATCCTGCGCATCGTCCTGTTCGCGCCGGAGGACCTGGCGATCGTCCGCGGCGATCCCGGTGAGCGGCGCCGCTTCCTCGACGACCTGCTGGTCGCCCGCGCCCCCCGCTTCGCGGGTGTCCGCGCCGACTACGACCGGGTGCTCAAGCAGCGCAGTGCCCTGCTGAAGTCGGCGGGCGCGGCCCGCCGCAGCGGTGGCTCCGCCGACCTGCGCACCCTGGAGGTCTGGGACGGCCACCTGGCGCGCCTCGGTGCCGAGCTGCTCGCCGGCCGCCTCGACCTGGTTGCCGCCATCGCACCGCACGTGACCAGCGCTTACGCCAGTGTGGCGGCCACCGAGGAGGCCACCCTGCCGTCCGGCCGGGTGGCGCACGTGCGCTACCGCAGCAGCCTCGGTGACGCGCTGCCGGAGGATTACGGCGTGCCGCAGGGCCCGCCCGCCGACCCTGCGGAGCTGGAGAAGGCGCTGCTCACCGAGCTGGAACGGGTGCGGCCGCAGGAGATCGAGCGCGGTGTGTCGCTGGTCGGACCGCACCGCGACGACCTGGAGCTGCTGCTCGGCGAGCTGCCCGCGAAGGGCTACGCCAGCCACGGCGAATCGTGGTCGTTCGTGCTGGCGTTGCGGCTGGCTTCCTACCACCTGCTCACCGAGGATGGCGCCGAGCCGGTGTTGATCCTGGACGACGTCTTCGCCGAGCTCGACCGCCACCGCCGGGCCCGGCTGGCGGAGCTGGTGGCCGGTGCCGAGCAGGTGCTGGTCACCGCGGCGGTGCCGGAGGATGTGCCACCGGAGCTCACCGGTGCCCGATTCGACGTCTGCGAAGGCGAGGTGAGCCGTGTCCGGTGACCGTCCGCAGGCGACTCGTGCACCCGGAGTGACGGATCATGCCCCGCGTGCTCCCCAACTACCCACATCTGGGGATAACTCTGTGGATGGTGTGGATAACTCGTCGGCATCGGTCGAGCGCATCGCGGGTGGCGCCGGCGCCGCGCTGACCGGTCCGGACCTCGCGCTGACCGGTCCGGACCTCGCGCGGGCCGCGCTGCAGGCCGCCCGCGAGCAGTCCGCGGCCCGCCGCCGCACCCGGCGCACGAAGCCGGGGTTCGCCGCGCCGCGTCGGCGTCGTGGCTGGTCCGGGCCCCGGCCGGACGACAGGGACCCGCAGCCGCTGGGGCGGCTCGCCGCCCGCATCGCCACCGAGCGCGGCTGGGTCGACCGGCTCTCCGGCGGCCAGGTCTTCGCCCGGTGGGCCAGCCTGGTCGGCGCCGACGTGGCCGAGCACACCAAGCCGGTGGCGCTCAAGGACGGCGAGCTCACCGTGCAGGCCCAGTCCACCGCGTGGGCCACCCAGCTGCGGCTGCTGCAGCGGCAGATCCTCAAGCGCATCGGCGAGGACGTGGGCCGCGACGTGGTCCGCCGCATCAGGGTGCAGGGTCCGGCCGCGCCGAGTTGGCGGCACGGGCCGCGGCACATCCCCGGGCGCGGCCCGCGGGACACCTACGGCTAGCACCCCTGCGGCGACCGTCCGATCGCCGCAGAGATCCCCCGACGGTCAGCGACGGCTCTCGGGTGGTGGCTTGATTCGAGTTCTCCGCTCTGTGAGCAAGTCAGGGGTGTCCTTGCCCCACTTCTGCTGCGGGGCCCCAGTAGAATCGGGTGAGGGTGCAGTCGGCCGGACCGCCGCCACGATGGTTGACACGGGTGTTCGACACCGCGTCAGCGCCGTGTTCGGCACCGTGCGACATCGCGCGCGACGCGGTGTTTCCACGACGTCGGTCGCACCAGCGTGCGGCCGACGAGGAGATGAGTCGCCCCGAAGTGGTCCTCGGTGCGGTCGCCGGGCGCGCGTGCGCCGGTACCACCGATCACCCTGACAGCACAGTCGGCGCAAGGAGAAATCGAGGCCCGTGGCACCGAAGAAGAGCGAATACAACGCTTCATCCATCACTGTTCTCGAGGGCCTTGAGGCCGTCCGCAAGCGTCCCGGCATGTACATCGGTTCGACCGGTGAGCGCGGGCTGCACCACCTCGTGTGGGAGGTCGTGGACAACTCGGTCGACGAGGCGATGGCCGGGTACGCGACCAGGGTCGAGGTCACCCTGCTCCCCGACGGCGGCGTGCGCGTCGTCGACGACGGCCGCGGCATCCCCGTCGACATGCACCCGGTGGAGAAGAAACCGACCCTCGAGGTCGTGCTGACCGTGCTGCACGCGGGCGGCAAGTTCGGCGGCGACGCCTACGCCGTCTCCGGCGGTCTGCACGGCGTGGGCGTCTCGGTGGTCAACGCGCTGTCCGTGGCGCTGGAGGCCGAGATCCACACCGGCGGCTACGTGTGGCGGCAGCGCTATGAGGACTCCAAGCCGGTGTCCGACCTCGAGCGCGGCGAGCGCACCGACCGGACCGGCACCACCATCACCTTCTGGGCCGACCCGAAGGTCTTCGAAACCACCCGGTACAACGCCGAGACGATCTCCCGCCGGCTGCAGGAGATGGCGTTTCTGAACAAGGGCCTGACCATGGTGCTGCGCGACGAGCGCGTGGCCGAGGAGGAGAGCGAGGCCGGCGAGGACGCCAGCGGCACCCCGGCCCGCGCCACCGAGCAGGTCTTCCACTACCCGGGTGGTCTGGAGGACTTCGTCCGCCACATCAACGCCACCAAGGAGCCGATCCACAAGAAGGTGGTGTCCTTCAGCGCGTCCGGCAAGGGCCACGAGCTGGAGGTCGCGATGCAGTGGAACTCCGGCTACAACCAGTCGGTCTACACCTTCGCCAACACCATCAACACCCACGAGGGCGGCACCCACGAGGAGGGCTTCCGCGCCGCGCTGACCCGCGTGGTCAACAGCTACGCCAAGGAAAAGAAGCTCATCAAGGACAAGGACGGCAGCCTCACCGGCGACGACGTCCGCGAGGGCCTGGCGGCGATCGTCTCGGTGAAGGTCCGCGAACCGCAGTTCGAGGGCCAGACCAAGACCAAGCTGGGCAACACCGAGGTCAAGTCGTTCGTGCAGACCACCGCCTTCGAGTGGCTCACCGACTGGTTCGAGCGCAACCCCGCCGAGGCCAAGGTGATCGTCAACAAGGCGGTGTCCTCGGCGCAGGCGCGGGTGGCCGCGCGCAAGGCCAAGGAACTGGTGCGCCGCAAGAGCGCGATGGACATCGGCGGCCTGCCGGGCAAGCTCAAGGACTGCCAGTCCAACAACCCGGAGGAGTGCGAGCTCTACATCGTGGAGGGTGACTCCGCGGGCGGCTCGGCCAAGGAGGGCCGCGAGTCGCGGTTCCAGGCGATCCTGCCGCTGCGCGGCAAGGTCATCAACGTGGAGAAGTCGCGGATCGACCGGGTCCTGAAGAACAACGAGGTCCAGTCGATCATCACCGCGCTGGGCACCGGCATCCACGACGAGTTCGACCTGTCCAAGCTGCGGTACCACAAGATCGTGCTGATGGCCGACGCCGACGTCGACGGCCAGCACATCCGGACCCTGCTGCTGACCCTGCTGTTCCGCTTCATGCGGCCACTGATCGAGAACGGCCACGTGTTCCTCGCGCAGCCGCCGCTGTACAAGATCAAGTGGCCGCGGTCGGAGCCGGAGTACGCCTACAGCGACCGGGAGCGCGACGCGCTGCTGGAGCGCGGCGCCGCCGAGGGCCGCAAGCTGCCCAAGGACGACGGCATCCAGCGCTACAAGGGTCTCGGCGAGATGAACCCCGACGAGCTGTGGGACACCACGATGAACCCCGAGACGCGGATCCTGCTGCAGGTCTCGCTGGACGACGCGGCCACCGCGGACGAGCTGTTCAGCGTGCTGATGGGCGAGGACGTCGAGGCGCGGCGCTCCTTCATCACCCGCAACGCCAGGGACGTCCGGTTCCTCGACGTCTGACCGCGTCCCGGCGCCCGTAGACCCCGACCACCCCGGGCCGCCCGGCGGCCCCACGCAGCACGAGAAGGACGAGCATGACGGAAATCCTGCCGCCGGAACACGGCCGGATCGAACCGGTCGACCTCCAGCAGGAGATGCAGCGCTCCTACATCGACTACGCGATGAGCGTCATCGTCTCGCGCGCACTGCCCGACGTGCGGGACGGCCTCAAGCCGGTGCACCGCCGCGTCCTGTACGCGATGTACGACTCCGGCTACCGCCCGGACCGCGGTTACGTGAAGTGCTCCCGCGTCGTCGGCGACGTGATGGGTAACTACCACCCGCACAGCGACGCGGCGATCTACGACACCCTGGTCCGCCTGGCGCAGCCGTGGTCGATGCGCCACCCGCTGGTCGACGGCCAGGGCAACTTCGGCTCGCCGGGCAACGACCCGGCCGCGGCCATGCGGTACACCGAGTGCCGTCTGACCCCGTTGGCGATGCACATGCTCGCCGACATCGAAGAGGACACCGTCGACTTCACCGACAACTACGACGGCCGCACCCAGGAACCCACCGTGCTGCCGTCGCGGTTCCCGAACCTGCTGGTCAACGGCGGTGGCGGGATCGCGGTCGGGATGGCCACCAACATCCCGCCGCACAACCTGCGTGAGGTCGCCGACGGCATCGCCTGGGCGCTGGAGAACCCGGAGGCCACCGACGAGGAGCTCCTCGACGCGCTGATGGCGCGGATCAAGGGGCCGGACTTCCCGACCCACGGTCTGATCCTGGGCACCAACGCGATCGCGGACGCCTACCGCACCGGTCGCGGCTCCATCAAGATGCGGGCCGTCGTCACCATCGAGGAGGACAGCAAGGGCCGCACCACGCTGGTCGTCACCGAGCTGCCCTACCAGGTCAACCCGGACAACCTCATCGAGAACATCGCCGCGATGCACCGGGAGGGCAGGCTCACCGGCATCTCGGACATCGCCGACGAGACCAACAGCCGCCGCGGCATGCGGATCGTGATCACGCTGAAGCGCGACGCGATCCCGAAGGTGGTGCTCAACAACCTCTACAAGCACACCCAGCTGCAGACCACCTTCGGCGTCAACATGCTGGCGCTGGTCGACGGGGTGCCGCGCACCCTGCGGCTGGACCAGGTGGTGCGCTACTACGTCAGGCACCAGGTCGAGGTCATCGTCCGGCGCACCCGGTTCCGGCTGCGCAAGGCCGAGGAACGCGCCCACGTCCTGCGCGGTCTGGTCCGGGCGCTGGACATGCTGGACGAGGTCATCGCGCTCATCCGGCGCTCGCCCACGGTGGAGGAGGCGCGCACCGGCCTGATCGAGCTGCTCGACGTGGACGAGATCCAGGCCAACGCGATCCTGGAGATGCAGCTGCGCCGCCTGGCTGCCCTGGAACGGCAGAAGATCGTCGACCAGCTGGCCGAGATCGAGCGGGAGATCGAGGACCTCAAGGACATCCTCGACAAGCCGGAGCGGCAGCGCCGGATCATCCGCGACGAGCTGATGGAGATCGTCGACAAGTACGGCGAGGACCGGCGCACGAAGATCGTCCCGTACGAGGGCGAGGTGTCCATGGAGGACCTCATCGCCGACGAGGACGTGGTCGTCACCATCACCCGCACCGGCTATGCCAAGCGGACCCGGACCGACCTGTACCGGGCGCAGAAGCGCGGCGGCAAGGGCGTGCAGGGCGCGCAGCTGAAGCAGGACGACATCGTCTCGCACTTCTTCGTCTGCTCCACGCACGACTGGATCCTGTTCTTCACCAACAAGGGCCGGGTCTACCGGGCGAAGGCGTACGAGCTGCCCGAGGCCAACCGCACCGCCCGCGGCCAGCACGTGGCGAACCTGCTCGCGTTCCAGCCGGACGAGCACATCGCCCAGGTCATGCAGATCAAGGACTACAACGCGGCCCCGTACCTGGTGCTGGCCACCCGGAACGGGCTGGTGAAGAAGTCCCGGCTGAGCGACTTCGACTCCAACCGATCGGGTGGTCTTATCGGGATCAACCTGAAGGATGACGACGAGCTGGTCGGCGCGGTGCTGTGCTCGGCGGAGGACGACCTGCTGCTGGTGTCGGCCGAGGGCCAGTCGATCCGGTTCCACGCCACCGACGAGGCGCTGCGGCCGATGGGTCGGGCCACGTCAGGCGTGCTGGGCATGCGGTTCAACGACGGGGACGAGCTGCTGGCGATGGGCGTGGTCCGGGCCGGCCGGTTCGTGCTGGTGGCCACCGACGGCGGCTACGCCAAGCGCACCCCGATCGACGACTATCCGGTGCAGGGCCGCGGCGGCAAGGGCGTGCTGACTCTCCAGCACGACCACAAGCGTGGCAGGCTGGTGGGGGCGCTCATCGTCGACATCGATGACGAGCTCTACGCGATCACCTCCACGGGCGGGGTCATCCGGACCACCGCCAAGGAGGTGCGCAAGGCCGGCAGGCAGACGAAGGGGGTTCGTCTGATGAACCTGGACGAGGGGTCCACGCTGGTGGCCATCGCGCGCAACGCCGACGAAGCCGCCGACCCGGACGCTGCGGGGCCGGAGCAGCAGCAGAAGTAACACCGTGGGACACCACGCCGCACAACGCAGCCGACGATCACCGAAGGATCGCTCGTGACACCTTCCGAGAAGCCGGAGTCCGCCGACCCGCAGCAGGATGCGGACCGGGCTCCGGTCAGCACCCAGACAGTCGAGGACAGCACGGGGGCGGTCGCCGAGTCCGGCTCGAAGCAGGAGCAGCCCGCCGACGGCGGGGACACCCTGCACGGCACCGACACGCCGCCGCCGTGGCAGCGCGCGTCGGCAACCGGGGCCGACAGCTCGTCGGCCGCGCCGAGCACGCCGAGCGCCGAGCCCGACGACACGCAGCACATCCCGAAGCAGGTGCAGGACCAGGACACGGTGCGCACCGAGGTGCCCCAGGCCGCGCGGACGACCGTGTCGTTCGCGGGTGCTCCGGGCACCGGCGCCGCGCGCGCCACGGCGGCGTCCGCGCGGCGTCCCAGCCGCGGTCCGCGGCGGGCCAGCCTGCAGATCAAGCGGCTGGACCCGTGGTCGGTGCTCAAGCTCGCGCTGGTGCTGAGCGTGGCGTTGTTCTTCGTGTGGATGATCGCCGTCGCGGTGCTCTACGGCGTGCTGGACGGCATGGGCGTGTGGGACCAGCTCAACGGCACCTTCACCGAGCTCACCCAGCCCGACGACGCGGCCAGCGAGCCGCTGATTAGCGCGGGCCGGGTGTTCGGGGTGGCCTCGATCATCGGCGCGATCAACATCGTGCTGGTGACCGCGCTGGCGACGGTGGCCGCGTTCATCTACAACGTGGCGGCCGACTTCGCCGGCGGCATTGAGGTCACGCTGTCCGAGCGGGAGTGAGCCGCTGACGTGGCGATCCCGGTCCCGGACCGGGATCGCCACGTCCGGCCCGACCGGAAAGGGGACCCCCCGTTTCGGGCGCCGGAAGGCTTCCTGTAATGTTTGAGGCACACCAAGGGCCTATAGCTCAGGCGGTTAGAGCGCTTCGCTGATAACGAAGAGGTCGAAGGTTCAAGTCCTTCTAGGCCCACTGGTCACTATTTCTGATCCGAGAGCGTCACGGTCTGCACGCCGTGCTAGGAGGCGACCGGAAGTGAAGAAGCTGCTCGTACTCGCCGCAGTTGCTGGAGTCGTGCTGTTCGTCATCCGGCGCAACCGTGCTGCCAAGGCCGAGGCCGACCTGTGGCGCGAGGCCACCGCCGAGGCGTGATCGCCTGCCGCTGGGCGCTGTGAAACCGGCTCGGGCGCTGCGAGCTCATGCGTCGAGCCCCGCTCGACGTGGCCGGTAAGCCGTCGCGAGCGTCACCGGTCCTGCGTGGTGCTGCGATGTCCGGGGACGTAGCTCAATTGGCAGAGCACCGCCTTTGCAAGGCGGGGGTTAGGGGTTCGATTCCCCTCGTCTCCACCACGAAAGACCAGGTCAGGGGGACTTGGTCTTTTTTCGTGTTCAGCTACGGGGCGCATTCGGGGCGCATGTAGGGCCCTGCATCCGTTGTTCCGCCGCTGTTCTTCCGAACCCCACTCTTCGGGGGGTTGTTTTTGTTGGTCGTCTGTCTGCTCTCTACGCGCTCGCCGTGGTCGTCTGCCCTCGGCGCCGCCGGACGCCGTGGTCCGGCCCGGCGGCGCCCGGCGGACGAGTCCCGGACGACCGGGCTACTGCTCGGCGGCCGCCCTGATGCGGTCCACCGTCTGCTGCATCGCCTCCTGCAGCTGCTGCCGGCGGAAGTCGAGGAACGTCGCGGCCTTCTCCGGCGGCAGGCTGTCCCGGATCGCCAGCAGGCGGCTGGGCGGCTGCTTCATCCGGAACCGCTGGGTCAGCGTGCAGCCGTCACCGTCCGGCTCCAGCTCGAAGGACCACACCGAGTTGTCCGGCGTGGGGGAGTGGCTCAGCACCGCCCAGGCGAAGCGGCGCCCCGGCTCGGCCGCGATCACCTCGCACTCGGCCGTCCAGTGCCGGTCGCGGTTCTGGTTGTGGCCCTCGAACCGCGCGCCCACGGTCCCCGGCTCACCGGACAACCACCGGCCGCCGACGCACTCCGGGCTCCACTCGCCCATGCGCGTGATGTCGCTGGCGATCCGGTACACCTCGGCCGCTGGGGCCGCCACCCGCGTCGACGCGCTCAGGTCGTAGCTCTGCTCGCTCATGCCTTGCATCGTCGCCAGCAGGACGACCCGCGCGCATGTGATGTGCGCAACAAGGAGGCCAGAGTCGCGGTTCGGCCCCGGCCTCCGGTCAGCTCAGCGCGACCGCTCCGGTGCGTCGACCGGGGAGTCCGCCTGCGTCGGCACGTCCGCGCGTTCCGCGCGGTGCCGCGCCTTGGTGTTGCGCTGGGCGAAGTCGTCCTCACCAGCCACCGGCAGCTCCTCGGGGCGGCGGGAGAACGCCACCGCCACCGCGACGACCATCCCGGTCAGCACCAGCAGCGCCCACGGCCACCGGCGGCGGCGCCGACGCAGCGACGGGTCGATGCGGGCGGCGAGCTCCTTGCGGGCCGCCACGGCGTTCTTCGCGAGCTGCTTGCGCGACCGCGCCGCCTTCCGCTCCCACTGGCGGCGCGCCTTCCGGCTGCGCTTGGCCAGCTCCCGGCGGGACATGCCGGTGGCGCGTTGCGCGATCAGCTCCGGCAGCTCTTCGGTGGAGATGCCACGGCTGGCGAGTTCCTGCTCCGCGCGGGCCGCGGCCTGGCGGGACAGCGCCATCCCCACCGCACCGGCGCGTCGGGCGCCGAGGCGCGCCGACCGCAGACCCGTCCCGAGCGCTCTGCCCACGCGTTCACCAGCTCGGGCCATAGCCTTCACCTCGTCCATCGTGCGTTGCCTCCTTGGCCCGGCGTTCGCCGGTCGACGTCATCACCCATGTCCACGGCGCCGACACCGCGAGACAGGCGGCGATCAGCCCCCATACTGCACCCAGAAGCCGCGATCGGCCTGTTCGATGGCAGGATGGTCGAGTGGCTGAAGACAACGGATCGCTCGTCGGGACGAAGGTGACCGCGACCCTGCACACCTCGCAGGGCGACATCCGGATCAACCTGTTCCCCGACAAGGCGCCCAAGACTGTGAAGAACTTCGTGGGCCTCGCCGAAGGGACCAAGGACTACTCCGCGCCGAACGCCAAGGGCGAGCGTTCGGGGCCGTTCTACGACGGGGTGATCTTCCACCGCGTCATCGAGGGCTTCATGATCCAGACCGGTGACCCGACCGGTACCGGACGCGGTGGCCCCGGCTACCAGTTCGCCGACGAGTTCCACCCGGAGCTGCAGTTCGACAAGCCGTACCTGCTGGCGATGGCGAACGCGGGGCCGAACACCAACGGATCGCAGTTCTTCATCACCGTGGCGGCCACCAACTGGCTGAACTTCAAGCACACGATCTTCGGCGAGGTGGCCGACCAGGCGTCGCGGGACGTGGTGGACTCGATCGCCCGCACGCCGACCGGGAAGAACGACCGCCCGGTCACCGACATCGTCATCGAGAAGGTTTCGATCGAACGCGGCTGACGCCGCCGCCGACCCAGAGGGCAGGTCCTCCACGTGACTGTTCCGCCCGGATCGTGGCCCGGGGCGGACGGGGCGCCGCCGCAGCTGCCGACCTGCGTCCGGCACCCGGACCGCCCCACCGGGCTGCGCTGCACCCGGTGCGAGCGCCCGGCGTGCCCGGCGTGCCTGCGTGAGGCCGCCGTCGGCTACCAATGCGTCGACTGCGTGGCGCAGGGGCGCCGGGTGGCCCGGCAACCGGTGACGGTGGCCGGGGCCAGGCTGTCCGACAAACCGATCCTGGTGCCGCTGCTGATCGCCGCGAACGTGGTGGTCTTCGTGCTCACGGCGGTGCAGGCGGGCAGCCCCACCGCCAACCACACGGCCGCGCTGTTCGACGATTTCGCGCTGTGGCCGGTGCTGGTCGCGGGCGGGCAGTGGTGGCGCCTGATCACCTCGGGCTTTCTGCACCTCGGCCTGCTGCACCTGGCGCTGAACATGATCGCGCTGTGGGTGATCGGCCGGGACCTGGAGCTGGTGCTCGGGCGGGTGCGGTTCGCCGCGGTGTACTTCCTGTCGCTACTCGGCGGCAGCGCGGCGGTGTTCGTGTTCGGCGATGCCGTGCAGCCGGTGGCCGGTGCGTCCGGCGCGGTGTACGGGCTGATGGGCGGGATCGCGATCGCCGCGCTGCGGCTGAAGGTCAGCCTGCGGCCGGTGCTTGCGGTGATCGCGCTGAACATCGTGGCCAGCGTGGTCATCCCGAACGTCTCGCTGCTGGGGCACCTCGGCGGCCTGGCGCTCGGCGTGGCCGCGACGGCCGCGCTGGTCTACGCGCCGCGGAACCGGCGGGTGCTGGTCCAGACCGGGGGTCTGGTCGCGTTGCTGCTGGTGCTGGTGGCGGTGCTGGTGACCCGGGACGCGCAGTTCGGGAACGTGGTCTGTTTCGGCTCGGGTGCCGAGACGCGCTGCGATCTGGGCGGCTAGCGGCGCAGGTCGTGCAGGGCGTCGGCGACGTCCTGCGGATCCGCACCGAGGTCGAGCCGGGTGAGCACCACCAGGTCGGCGTCGGTGTCCAGCTCCAGGGACTGCACCATGCGGCCGAGCCGCCGGTCGCGGCGCACCCGGATGGTCACCGTCGGCCAGGACCAGCGTCGCTCGCCCCGCACCCCGCGGACGGTGATGCCGCTGCGGTCGGCCTCCAGCCGAGGTCGGCAGATGCTGGCGTGCGCGGACACCGCGGCCAGGGCGAGCACGATGGCGCCGATGAACACCCGGTCCACGGCGGTGTCGGCGAGCAGCAGCCACGCCGCCGCGAGGGCCGCGAGGACCCACCCGGCCGCGACGAGGCCCACCGGGGTCGCCCACTGCAGAGGTCCGTCCGAGTGCTCATCCACCGTTGTCCACCGGTTACCCGCGAGTTATCCACAGGGCTTATCCCCAATGGGGATGAGTTACACCCATGTCGTTCACTAACCACACGTCAGGAGATCCACGGGACGGGTGAGCCCCGCCAGGGATGGCTCCTCCCGGACGCCGATCACCCGCGATCAGCGCCAGCGCATCGTCATCAGTAGTCCGATGATCATGAACGCGAAGCCGACCGCGAAGTTCCACCCGCCCAGCTCGGCCATGAACGAGATCTTGTCGCCCGCGATGTAGTTGACCACCAGCCAGAGCAGGCCGATCAACATCATGCCGAGCATCACGGCGACGTAGATGGGGTGCGACGGGCCGACCGCCTTCGCCTTCACCGGCGTGCGTCGATCCGTCACCGGGGTAGAGGAGTCCTTCTTGCGGACCTTGGACTTCGGCATGGGTGTGTCCTCGCCAGGTGGTGGCCGTGGTCGGGCGGACCGCACCGAGGATTCCCGCGCCGGGGACGGGGAGGGCGACACCTCCCACGGTGCGGCTCGTGTTCCACGTACCACGTTAACGTAATCACAATCCGGATCCCGCACCGACCGACCGGCCGCAGCTGCCGCACCACCCGCTGCGGGCAACCACGGACCAGGGGCGCGCGGTCGCCGCGCCGATCCGCGTACGCTGGGCGGGTGCGCGTACTCGTCGTCGACAACTACGACAGCTTCGTCTACAACCTGGTGCAGTACCTCGCCCAGCTCGGCGCGGACTGCGTGGTGCGCCGCAACGACGTCGTCACCGACGACGAGGTGGCCGCCGCCGATGGTGTCCTGCTCAGCCCCGGACCCGGCACACCGGACCGCGCCGGGCGCACCATGGAACTCGTCGAGCGCTGCGCCGCCGAGCGCCGACCGGTGTTCGGCGTGTGCCTCGGCCACCAGGCCATCGGTGCGGTGTGGGGCGGCGTCGTCGAGCGGGCGCCCGAGTTGCTGCACGGCAAGGTCAGCGAGATCCACCACTCCGGCACCGGGGTGTTCGCGGGGCTGCCCGAGCCGTTCATCGCGACCCGCTACCACTCGCTGATCGTCCGCGCCGACACCATCCCGGACGAGTTCGAGATCACCGCGCGGACCGCGTCCGGCATCGTGATGGGCATGCGCCACCGGGAGCTGCCGGTGGAGGGCGTCCAGTTCCACCCCGAGTCGGTCCTCACCGACGGCGGGCACCGCATGCTGGCGAACTGGATGGCCGCGGCCGGGCACCCGGTCGACGAGCGCCTGGTCGCCGAGCTGGAACGCGGCATGCGCGAGGTGGCCGCCGCAGCGCACCGCTGACCCTGGAACGAGCGGGTGCCCCTCGACACCCGGTCGAGGGGCACCCGCTCACTCGCTCAGCCGAACGACGGGAAGATGCCGCCGTCGGACGGGGTGCTGGTCGGCGACGACGAGTCGTACCGGCCGATGTAGATCGTGACCGCCTGGTTCCGGCTGATCTTCTGGTTCGCGGCCGGCGACGAGCTGATCACCTTGTCGTCCATGTTCGGGTCGGTCGTCGACTGCTTGACCTCGTTGATCGTGCCGTTCCAGCCCCGCGCCCGCAGCGTGGCCTCCGCCTCGTCGGCCGACATGCCGCGCAAATCCGGCATGCTGATCTGCTGGCCGTTGGACACCACCAGCAACACCACCGAACCGGGCCGGGCCTTGGTGCCGCCCGCCGGGTTCTGGTCGATCACCGTCTCAGCCGGCTGGTCGGAGTCGACGACCCTTCGCTGCACCTGGAACCCGGCGCCTTCCAGGAACGCCTTGGCCGTCTCGTAGGGCATGCCCCGGACGCTCCCGACGCTGACCGTCTCGATCTCCTTGCCGAGGGTCACGCTGATCGTGGTGTTCTTGGCGACGCCGCCGCGGGGACTCCAGTCGATGATCTTGCCGACCAGGGAGCTGTCGCTAGTCTCCTGGTACTTCGGGTTCAGGTTGAGCTTCAGGCCGTGCGCCTCGAGCGTCTCCGACGCCTCGGTCATGTCCATGCCCTTCAGGTTCGGGACCTGCACGGTCTCCGGGCCCATCCCGACGCACAGCACGATCTGCTGGCTGCCCTTGACGACCGGGTTCGGCCACGGCGGAGTCTGGTTGACCACCCGGTTGACCGCATCGACGGTCGATGCGCAGTCGGTGAACCGCACGACGTCGCCCCAGCCCGTCTCCGCGGCCTCCGCCTGCGCCGCCGCCTTCTCCTTGCCGACGAAGTTCGGCGGGACCTCGCCCTTCGGTTGGCTCTGGAACAGGCTGGTGGCCAACCACGCCGCGAGCGCGAAGACCACCACGCACGCCGCGGTGACCAGCGCGATCAGCCAGTGCTTGCGGCGCTTGCGCTCCTGCGCGGGGGCGACCTCCTCCGGCTTGGCGCGCTCCGCGGAGCGGTGCCGACCGGGCGGCAGCAGCTCGGTCGCGGAGGTCTGGGTGAGCATCGCGGTCCGCTCCTCCTCCGACATGATCATCGGAGCCTTCGGGCGCTGCCCGGACAGCACCCGGACCAGGTCGGCGCGCATCTCCGCGGCCGACTGGTAGCGGTTGGCGGGGTTCTTGCTCAGCGCCTTGAGCACCACCGCGTCCAGCGACGCGGGCACCGTGGCGTTGACGTCGGACGGCTTGCGGGGCTCCTCCCGCACGTGCTGGTAGGCGACCGCGACCGGGGAGTCACCGGTGAACGGCGGCTCGCCGGTGAGCAGCTCGAACAGCACGCAGCCGGAGGCGTAGACGTCGCTGCGGGCGTCCACCGCCTCGCCGCGCGCCTGCTCCGGCGACAGGTACTGCGCGGTGCCGATCACCGCCGCGGTCTGCGTCACCGCGGCCTGCCCGTCGGCCAGCGCGCGGGCGATGCCGAAGTCCATCACCTTCACCGCGCCGGAGCGGGTGATCATGATGTTGGCCGGCTTCACGTCCCGGTGCACGATGCCGTGCCGGTGGCTGAAGTCCAGCGCGGCTGACGCGTCCGCCATGACCTCCATGGCCCGCCGCGGCGCCAGCGGCCCCTCGGTCTTGACGATGTCGCGCAGCGTCCGGCCGTCGACGTACTCCATGACGATGTAGGGCAGCGGCCCGTTCTCCGACTCCGTCTCGCCGGTGTCGTAGACCGCCACGATGGCCGGGTGGTTCAGCGCCGCCGCGTTCTGCGCCTCGCGCCGGAACCGCAGCTGGAACGTCGGGTCGCGGGCCAGGTCCGCGCGCAGGATCTTCACCGCGACGTCCCGGCTTAGACGGGTGTCGCGGCCGCGGAAGACCTCCGACATGCCGCCGTATCCGAGAGTCTCACCGAGCTCGTAGCGGTTGGAGAGAAGTCGAGGCGAACTCATCGAAGCGTCGTTCCGATCCTTGTCAACGATCGTCCCATCACGTGCGTTGCGCCGGCCGGTGGTGCAGCACCCAGGTCCGGTGCCTCCCCGACTTCGGTCGACCACCCCACCAGGTCCGGCCCGGTGGCCTGCCGCGGCACGGTGTGGCCCGGAGCGGCGGCGGGGGAGACCGGGCCGGTGCCGAGACCGAGGTCGCCGCGGTCGACGACCCAGAGGGTGATCAGCCCGACGGCGGCCAGCAGGGCCACCGCCAGCACCGCCGCGAGCACCCACAGCACGACCCTGTTGCCGCGCGACGCGCCCGACGGCGGCGGCAGTTGCGGCGCGGGCGCCTGCGGCGGGATCAGCCCCGGCGGATAGGTGTTGCCCATCGGCGGGAAGTGCGATCCAGTGACCTGGGGCACCCCGGTGTTGGCGGGCACACCGACGTTGAGCTGCTGGCGCTGCTGCTGCGGGACCAGCGTCGACGGCATCGGCAACGGCAGTCCGGCGCGCACCGCGGCGACCGCGTTGGCGAACTCGCCGCCGTCGGCGTAGCGTCGCCGCGGGTCCTTCACCAGCGTCGTCTCGATCAGCGCGCGCACACCCGGCGGCACGTCCGGCGGCAGCGGTGGCGCGATGTCGCGGATGTGCATCATCGCGACCGTCACCGCGTTCTCGGACCGGAAGGGGCGGTGGCCCATCAGGCACTCGTACCCGACCACGGCCAGCGAGTACACGTCGCTGGCCGGCGTCGCGTCGTTGCCCAGCGCCTGCTCCGGAGCGATGTAGTGCGCGGTGCCCATCACCATCCCGGACCGGGTCACCGGTGCCGCGTCGGCTGCCTTCGCGAGCCCGAAGTCGGTCAGCTTCACCTTGCCGTCGGGAGTGATGAGGATGTTGCCCGGCTTGACGTCGCGGTGCACCAGGCCGCGCTCGTGTGCGGCCTGCAGCGCCCGCCCCGCCTGCTCCAGCATGTCCAGCGTGTGGTCGGTGTTGATCCGGCCCTCGCGGGCCAGGATCGCGGCCAGCGGCTCGCCCTCGACCAGCTCCATCACCAGGTAGGCGGTGTCCTCTGGGCCGTCCGGGATGGCCGCGGTCTCGCCGTAGTCGTGCACGGCGGCGATGCCGGGGTGGTTCAGAGACGCGGTGGTGCGGGCCTCGGTGCGAAAGCGGTGCAGGAACTCCGCGTCACCGCACAGCTCCGCCTTGAGCACCTTGATGGCCACGGTGCGGTCCAGCCGCACGTCCACCGCCTGCCACACCTCGCCCATGCCGCCGACGGCGATGCGGTTGCCCAGCCGGTACCGGTCGGCGAGTAACTGGCCGGAGGTCAGCACTGGTCAGCCACCTCCCTGCAGACCGGCCCGGATGACCTCCCGGCCGATCGGCGCGGCAATCGAACCACCGGTGGCCTCGGCGCCCTCGTCGCCACCGTTCTCCACGATCACCGCCACGGCGATAACCGGGTTCTCCGCCGGGGCGAACGCCACGTACCAGCCGTGCGGTTTGTCCTCGGCGTCGCCGTGCTGCGCGGTACCCGTCTTGGACGCGATCGTGATGCCGGAGATCTTGCCGACGCCCTTGGTGTTCTTCTCCGACTTGATCATCATGTCGCGGATCATGCGCGCGATCTGCGGCGAGACGGCCTGGTTCATCTCCTCCGGCCGGAAGGAGTCCAGCTCCTCCATGTCGGGGGCACGGGTGGCCTTCACCAGCTGCGGCTTCATCAGCTTGCCGCCGTTGGCGATGGCCGCGGCCACCATCGCGTTCTGCAGCGGGGTGACGCGCACGTCGCGCTGCCCGATGCCGCTCTGGTACAGCGCGGCGGCGTCGGCCATCTCGCCCAGGCTGGAATCGGCCACGCTCATCGGGATCTGCAGGTCCTGACCGAAGCCGAAGGCTGCGGCGGTCTCCCGCATCTTCTGCGCCCCCACCTCGCCGGCGATCTTGGCGAACGCGGTGTTGCAGGAGTGCGCCAGCGCCTCGGTCAGGGTGTTGCCCGCGCACTGCCTGTTGCCGTAGTTCGGCAGCGGGGTGCTCGTGTGGGGCAGGATGATCGACGCGGCGTCCTCGACCCTGCTGTCGGGCGTGTAGCCGTTCTGCAGCGCGGCCGCCGTGGTGATCAGCTTGAACGTCGAGCCCGGCGGGTAGATCTCGGACACCGCCCGGTTGGCCATCGGCCGTTTCGGGTCGTCCTCCAGCTGCCGCCAATGCGCGGCGTCCTCGTTGCGGTTCGTCGAGGTCAGCAGGTTCGGGTCGTAGGACGGTGCGTTGACCATGGCCAGGATCTCGCCGGTGGACGGGTTCAGCGCCACCACCGAGCCCTGGTAGCCCTTGCTGGTCAGCTGCTCGTAGGCCACCTGTTGGATCGCCGGGTTGATGGTCAGCTCCACGCTGCCGCCACGCGGCTTGTTCCCGGTGATCATGTCCGAGAACCGGCCGAACGCCAGGCTGTCGTCGGTACCGTTGAGGATCTTGTCCTCGGCCCGCTCGATGCCGTTGGAGCCGTAGAAGAACGAGTAGAACCCGGTGACCGGCGCGAACACGGGGCCGTGCGGGTAGGTCCGCTTGAACTTGTAGCGCTCGTGGTCGCTGGCCACCGAGTTGGCCAGCGACTGGCCCCCGGCGATGATCTGGCCGCGCTCCCGCGAGTACTCCGCGAGCTGGCTGCGGACGTTGCGCGCGTCGTCGCTGAGCTCGTCGGCCTTGATGACCTGGACGTAGGTCGCGTTGCCCATCAGCAACACGACCATCGCCATCATGGCCAGCGCCACCCGGCGCAGCGGCTTGTTCATCGAGGACGCTCCACCAACTCGGTATGCGCTTCCGCGATCGGCGCCTGCTTCGGCTTCGGCTTCGGCGGAGTCTGCGGGCGGCGAGCCGCGTCGGAGATCCGCAGCAGCAGCGCGATCAGCATGTAGTTCGCCAGCATCGACGAACCACCGGAGGCCAGGAACGGCGCGGTCAGACCGGTCATCGGGATCAGCCCGGTGACCCCGCCGGTGACCACGAACAACTGCAGCGCGATGGTGAACGACAGACCACCGGCGAACAGCTTGCCGAACGAGTCGCGCACCGCCAGCGCACTACGCAGGCCCCGCATCATCAGCAGCAGGTACACCATCAGCAGCGCCATCAGCCCGGCCAGGCCGAGCTCCTCGGCCAGCGACGGGATGATGAAGTCGCTGAACGACAGCGGCGTGATCTGCGGCATGCCGGCGCCGAGGCCGGTGCCGTCGATGCCGCCGTGCGCCATCCCGAACAGCGCGGTGCGCAGCTGGTAGCCGGGATCGCGCGCGCCGTCGGGGACCCGCACCATCGGGTCCAGCCAGCTGTTCACCCGGTCCTGCACGTGGTCGAACAGGTTGAACGCCACGAGGCAACCCAGCGCGAACATCGACAGGCCGAGGAACACCCACACCGCGCGCTCGGTGGCGATGTAGATCATCACCAGCACGATGCCGAAGAACAGCAGCGAGGTGCCCAGGTCCTTCTCCAGCACCACGATGCCGATGGACAGCAGCCAGGCCGCGATCACCGGCATCAGGTCGCGGGGCCGCGGCCAGTCCACGCCGAGGAACCGTTTGCCCGCCGTGGTGAACAGCTCCCGCTTCGACACCAGGAACGAGGCGAAGAAGATCAGCAGCAGGATCTTCGCGAACTCGTTGGGCTGGATCGACACGAAGCCGAGATTGATCCACAGCTTCGCGCCGTTGGCCTCGGAGATGCTCGACGGCAGCAGACCGGGCAGGGCCAGCAGCGCCAGCCCCACGAATCCGCAGGTGTAGCCGTACTGTGCGAGCGTTCGGTGGTCCTTGACGAACACCAGGACCAGCACGAACAGCACCACGCCCGCCGTGGTGAACACGATCTGCTTCGGCGTGTACGGGAACCCGACCACCTCGGCCAGGTCGAGCCGGTGCAGCATCACCAGGCCCATCCCGTTGATCAACGCCACCAGGGGCAGGATCAGCGGGTCGGCGTACGGAGCCCATCGGCGCACCGCGAAGTGCGCGGCACCGTAGAGCGCGAGAAACGCCAGCCCGTAGAAGAACAGCTCCCGGGTGATCGTCTGCTCCTGGGAGATTTCCACCAGGATCAGCGCTGCCGTGGTGATCACCGCGGAGCAGACGAGCATGAACAGTTCGGTGCCCCGCCGAGTCGTGACTCGCGGGGCCCCGCTGGTCGCTCCGGTCGCGGCCGTCGGCTGTGGCATCAGCTCACCATCCGGCAGGTCACGCCGGGCTTCTGCTCCTCCGGCACCAGCGGAGTGGCTTCCGAGCCCGGCTCCGGCGCCTGGGGCTCACCCGAAGCCGGGGGCTCGCCCGAAGCCTGGGGCTTGCCCGAAGCCGGGGGCTCGCCCGAGGCCGGGGGCTGCCCGGGCGGCGGCGTCTGGCTGCTCGGCGTCGGATTCGGCGTCGGTGTGGGTTGCGGTTGCGGGCACTCCGGCAGCAGCGCGGTCATCCGCAGTCGCCGCATCGCCTCGCGGGCGTCCTGCAGCCCGTTGACCTCGGTGATGCCGTTACGCACGTCCGGGCGCTGGGCTTCCTGCAGGTCCCCGACCTTGATCGGCTTGCAGTCGGGTGCCGAGTCCGGCGGGCACGACGTCTCGACCTGCCAGCTCAGTGACACGCCGAGCACACTGCCCTGCACTCCCTGGAAGATCACCACCTCGTCGGCGCTGTTCGCACCGATGTAGTACTGGTTGAGCACCCACCAACGCCCACCCAGCGCACCTGCTGCCAACACGATGAGCACGCCGCACGTCACCAGCAGCCAGCGCAGCCAACGCCGCTTGCGCGGCTGCTCCGGCGGCGGTGAGGTGGGCTCGAAACGCTGCGGCTGCGGCCGCGGCATGGTCACCGCGGAAGCGCGCGCCGCAGACGAATCAGGTCGCGGGTGCTCATCGCCATTTCCCGCCGCGCCCCCGACGATCGGGGCGTCGTCGCCGAACTCCACGTCGACGACATCGGCGATGATCACGGTCACGTTGTCCGGGCCGCCGCCCTTGAGGGCGAGCTCGATCATTCGGTCCGCGCACTGCTGCGGGTCCGGGATGCGCAACGCTTCGGCCATCGTCTCCGTGCTGACCGGGCCGGTCAGGCCGTCCGAGCACAGCAGGTAGCGGTCGCCGGCGCGCGCCTCCCGGATCGCCAGGCTCGGTTCCACCTCGTGGCCGGTCAACGCGTGCAGCAGCAGCGAGCGCTGCGGGTGGTTGGCGGCCTCCTCCTCGGTGATCCGGCCTTCGTCGATCAGCGACTGCACGAAGGTGTCGTCGTGGGTTATCTGGGTCAGCTCGCCGTTGCGGACCAGGTACGCCCGGGAGTCGCCGATGTGCACCAACCCCAGCTTGCTGCCCGCGAACAGCACAGCGGTGAGGGTGGTGCCCATCCCTTCCAGGTCCGGGTCGTTGGCCACCAGCTCGGCGATCGCGTTGTTGCCGGCCAGCACCGCGTCGCGGAGCTGGCCCAGCAGATCGTCGCCGGGTTCGTCGTCGTCCAACGGCGCCAACGCCGCGATGACGACCTTGCTGGCGACCTCGCCGGCGGCATGGCCACCCATGCCGTCCGCAAGGGCGAGTAGTCGTGGGCCGGCATAGACCGAGTCCTGGTTGTTCGAACGAACCAGACCGCGGTCGCTGCGGGCTGCGTAATGAAGGACGAGGGTCATGAGCGCAGCTCGATCACCGTCTTGCCGATTCTGATCGGAACGCCGAGCGGGACCTTGGTCGGCCCCGTGACCTTCGCCCGATCGAGGTATGTGCCGTTAGTGGAGCCCAGATCCTCCACGTACCAGTCCGATCCCCGCAGCGACAGCCTCGCGTGCCGGGTCGACGCGTAGTCGTCGTCGAGGACCAACGTGGAGTCGTCCGCCCGGCCGATGAGGATCGGCCGACCGTCCAGGGAAATGCGCGTTCCGGCGAGAGCACCGTGCGTCACCACCATCTGGCGGGGCGCCCTGCTCTTGCCCCGGGCCTGCTTGCCCGGGAGCCGACCCGCACCTGGCATCGGGACCCGCATCCCGGACGCCGAGTAGAGGTCCGAGCGAACCACGCGAAGCGCAGCCAGCACGAACAACCAGAGCAGGGCGAGAAACCCTGCTCTGGTCAGCTGAATCACCAGCTCTGGCACCTGTCGTGAACGCTCCTACTCCGTTGTCTGGACGCGGTCTGCGCGCGGCCTCATCACGCCTGCTGCGCGCGGAAGATCAGCGACGAGTGGCCGACCCTGATCACGTCTCCGTCTGCCAACTGCCAAGTCTGCACCGGAGTGCCGTTCACCGTGGTGCCATTCGTGGAACCGAGGTCGGCGAGCATCGCGCTCTGGCCGTCCCAGGTGATCTCGATGTGCTTGCGGGACACCCCGGTGTCCGGCAGGCGGAACTGGCCCTCCTGGCCGCGGCCGATGATGTTCGAGCCCGGCTGCAGCGTGTACGAGCGGTTCGAACCGTCGTCGAGGTGCAGCGTCGCGGTGATCTGCGGGCGCGGACCACCCGCGGGGTAGCCGCCCGGAGCACTCTGCGGGTAGGCCCCGCCGGGTTGGCCGTAGCCGCCCTGGTCCGGGAACCCGCCCGACTGCGGGTAGGCGCCACCCGGCTGCTGGCCGTAGCCGCCCTGGTCGTAGCCGCCGGGTTGGCCGTAGCCGCCCTGGTCGTAACCGGCAGCGGGCGGCTGTCCGTAGCCCGGCTGCTGGCCGTAGCCCTGGTCGTAGCCGCCGGGTTGGCCGTAGCCGCCCTGGTCCGGGAACCCGCCCGACTGCGGGTAGGCGCCACCCGGCTGCTGGCCGTAGCCGCCCTGGTCGTAGCCGCCGGGTTGGCCGTAGCCGCCCTGGTCGTAACCGGCAGCGGGCGGCTGTCCGTAGCCCGGCTGCTGGCCGTAGCCCTGGTCGTAGCCGCCGGGCTGCCCGTAGCCGCCCTGGTCGTAACCGGGAGCAGGCTGCTGGCCGTAACCCTGGTCATAACCGGGAGCAGGCTGCTGGCCGTAGCCGCCCTGGTCGTAACCGCCGGGCTGGCCGTAGCCGTAGTTGGGGTCCTGGCCTTGGCCGTAGCCCTGGTCGTAGCCGTACTGGCCCTGCTGGTTGTACGGATCTCCCTGGGGGTAGTGGCCTGGTGGCTGGCTGGGCTGGCTCATGGGTCGGTCTCCTGCGGTACGCGGTTGTGCCGGCCGTCGAGTCACGTCGGGGTCGACGGTCGAGCTGATTCGAAACTGTCCCGTGTGCAGCGTCTCAGAGCGCATCAGGGAGACTACGACGTCACCATATGTGTCCCACCCCTGCTCGGTGAGATGCTCCTGAACGCAGTCGGCGAGGAGGTCGGTCACCCTGGCCTCGTCGTCGGTGAGCCGATCGTGATCGGACGGGCTCAGTTGCACAACGTAGTGGTTGCACGCGAGCAGTCGCCCCCCGGCGAGCTCCCGAACCTGCAGCTCGGCATCCCGCTGCAGCGCCTGGGCGACCTCCTGGGGAACGACCTTCCCGCCGAAAACGCGCGCGAAGCTGTTACCGACGATGCCTTCGAGTCGGCGCTCAAAGCGCTGCACGAGGCCCACGGCACAATCCCTCCACGCGTACGACTTCTGGCGCCCATCGTATCCGGGTCAACGGGGCGGGACACCGCCCAGTTCCCAACTGGAGCAACCCCCCCTGTGAAACCCGCGCGTCAAGCCGTGCTAATGTTCTCACGCCAACAGGGCAGCGGGAAGCGAGAGTGACCCCGGTGCCAACGGTCGGAAGCGAGTGGGATAAGCTTCCAGCCAGCCACGGGCGAGTGGCGGAATGGCAGACGCGCACGGTTCAGGTCCGTGTGTCCGAAAGGACGTGAGGGTTCAACTCCCTCCTCGCCCACTTCGAAGGCCTCGGCTCATGCTTCGCCGAGGCCTTCTTCGTGTTTTGTTGTGGGGGCCCGAGCCCCCACGCCCCCACGGTGCGGTGGTCGCTCAGGGCGTGCTTCTTGCGCGTGTTGTCGTTCCCGGCCTGGGTAGGGACCAGCCTGACGCCCTCGGCTCGTGCTTCGAAGTCCTGGCTCGTGCTTGGCCGGGGGTCTTCTTCGTGTTTTGTTGTGGGGGCCCGAGCCCCCACGCCCCCACGGTGCGGTGGTCGCTCAGGGCGTGCTTCTTGCGCGTGTGCCGTGCAGGGACCAGCCACGGTGCGGTGGCGCTTTTCGTTGGCATCCTTTGGTTTTCGCTCGCGGGTGTGGCGAAAGTCCCGTCTGACGAGGGCTGGTCGAGCTGGGTTACTCAGGTTGCTCCGGCGTTACCGTGGTGCCGTGGGTGAACGCGCACTGCCGGTCGACGAGGTCGCCGAGCTCGCCCGGCGCGCCCACGCGGGCCAGGTCGACAAGGCCGGACGACCATACGCCGAGCACCTTGCCGCCGTGGCCGCCCGGGTTCGCGCCCGGGGCGGCGACGACGCGCAGATATGCGCCGCGTGGCTGCACGACTCCGTGGAGGACGGGGTGCTGTCCGAGCAGTGGCTCGTCGAGGCGGCGTTGCCGCAGCGGACCAAGGACATCGTGCTCGCGCTGACCAGACGGCCCGGCGAAGACCTCGCCGACTACGCCGCCCGGATTCGGCGTACTCCCGGCGCGTTGTTGGTCAAGGAAGCCGACCTGGCGCACAATGCCGACCCGGTGCGGCTGGCCGCGTTGAACGAATCGACCCGCGACCGGCTCGGCCGCAAGTACGCGCGGATGCGAGAACTGCTCGGGTTGTGAACGCGGGTGGTGGATGGCGATCTACGCCGCGATGATCGGAGTTCACCGCCCTCCTCTCCCCGCTGCTGACCGCCGGTTCGGCGAAACGGGCTTGGCGGCGAGCGGACCATGTGCTGGGCTTGTCGATCGATTGGGTGAGTACTTGCGGCGGCACGGAGCCCGTGCCACCTCGGGAGGCCCGCGGTCACCGGAGCCGCGGCACAGGAGGACGACGATGGCGGGGAACAGCCGGGATCCCGGTCGGTCCGTGACGGCTCGGGCGCTGAGCGTCCTCACCGCCTTCGACAGCGACCACACCCGCCTGACCCTCACCGCCATCGCCCGCCGCGCCGGCATCCCGCTGGCCACCGCGCACCGGCTGGTCCGCGAGCTGGAGCTCTGGGGCGCGCTCGAACGCGACTCCGACGGGCGCTACGCCATCGGCCTGCGGCTGTGGGAGATCGGTCAGCTCGCCCCGGTGAACAGCCGGCTCCGGGAGATCGCCCTGCCATACCTGCAGGAGCTGTGCCAGAGCACCCACGACAACGTGCATCTGGCGGTTCGCGACGGGATGGAGGTGGTGTACGTCGAGAAGCTCACCACCCCGCGCGCGGTGCCGATCATGTCCCGTAGCGGTGGCCGGCTGCCGCTGCACTCGACCAGCGTCGGCAAGGTGCTGCTGGCGCACGCCCCGGCCAGCGTCATACACCAGTACTGCGAACGCGGGTTGTCCCGGCACACCCCGTACACGATCACCGAGCCCGGGCGACTCGGGCGCGAACTGCAGGTCGTGCGCAACCGCGGGTTCGCGCAGGCCAACGAGGAGATGACGCTCGGCAGCTGCTCGGTGGCCGTCCCGGTGCACGACGTCGGCGGCGTGGTGATCGCCGCGCTCGGCGTGGTGGCGCACAGCGTCCGCGCCGAGGTCCCGAAGCTGGTGAAAACCCTGCTGTCGGCGGCCGAAGCGATCCGGCAGCGGCTGATCGAGGAGGAGCGCAGCAGCTGCGACCGGCTCTCCCGCTGACGCGGCTCGGGTCGACCCGCGATGGTGGCGGGCAAGCGGCTCCGCCGCTGACGTCAGAACGGCGTGAGGTTGCTCCGTCTCGCCGGGAATCACCTGAATGGCCGCATCGCTGGGCTGAAGTCCTGTTGTCGTTCATCGACCAGTCACCGACCGATGTCCGCCGCCGGTCGCAGCGACCCCGGTTGAGCAGCGCAGGAACGGCCTTGAGCTGTTTTAGTCGCAGTTGGACCCGTCGCGGGCGGGGCCGTAGAGAGCAAGCGCAGCGCATAGGGAGGCGGAACGCTGTGACCGGAATGCCGGGACGTGCCCTGACCGAAGACGAGTTCCGGATCTGCAGCACCCAGGTCCGGTCCCCGCTCGGCCATGCCGCCTCCATGGGACGGCTGGCCCAACAGTCGGTGGACGCGTTGTGCTGGTCGGGCAGCGTGCTGCCGCCGGTGAAGCTGCTCGGGCGGCACATCATCGCGGTGGCCGAGCTGCTGCCCGACGCGCACGCCGAGCGGTTGTGCTTCGGCAGCGGACCGGTGCTCGACCGGGCCGAGATCGCGACCTGGGTGTGGCCGGAGATGGACGGGCGGGTGCCGCCCCCGGCCGCCCGCATCACCGGGGTGCTGGCCCCGGCCCGGCACTGGCGCAGCGCGCTGACGGCTGCGGTGCCGTTCGCCCGCTTCACCAGCGCGGCGATCGTGGTGCCGCGGCATGTCGCGGTGGCCCCCGACTTCGCCGCGACCTGCCTGTTCCGGGCCCGCCAGTTCGGCATCGCGGTGCTCAGCGCGGACGGCGACAGCGTGCAGGAGGAACTGCCCGGCCGCTGCTTCGACGACGCCCCGCCGGTGGCGCACACCGCGGTGTCGCGCTGGGTGAACGAGGTGATCTACCAGCAGCTGCTCGCGAGCGAGGCCCCGGCGCCGTCCCGCAGCTGAACCCCTGGGAATGCGGTTCCAGGTGGTCCCAAGTGGTCGGGACCGGCTGGAACCGCGACTTGTCCACAGGTTCAGCCGAGTTGTCCACAACCTGTGCATGACCCGTCACCCGACCAGCCCGCACCTCGCGACGTCCGCACCGCTGCGGCGCGTGGCGGCTAGCTTGGGAGCATGCGAATCGTTGTTGCCGGAGCCCACGGGAAGATCGCCCGCCGGCTGGGGGCGCTGCTGGTCCAACGCGGTGACTCGGTGCTCGGGTTGATCCGCAACCCGGACCACGCGGCGGACCTGCGCGCCGACGGCGTCGAGCCCGAGCTGGCCGACCTGGAGCGGCTCGATGTCGCGGCGCTGGCCGCGCTTCTGTCCGATGTGGACGCCGCGGTGTTCGCCGCCGGAGCCGGCCCGGGCAGCGGCGCACCGCGCAAGGACACTGTGGACAGAGCCGCGTCGGTGCTGCTGGCCGACGCCTGCGAGCGGGCCGGGGTGCGCCGCTTCCTGCAGATCAGCGCGATGGGCGCAGCCCGGCCGAACCCGCCCGGCGTGGACCCGGTGTTCGGCGCCTACCTGGACGCCAAGCGGGCCGCCGAGCAGGACCTGCAGCGCCGCGACCTGGACTGGACGATCCTGCGTCCGGGGCGGCTGACCGACGATCCGCCCACCGGCCGGGTCGTGCTCGGCGACTCGGTGGAACGCGCCGACGTGACCCGTGCCGACGTCGCGGCGGTGCTGGTGGCGCTGCTGGACGAACCGGCCTCGGCGCGCCGCGCCCTGGAACTGGTCAACGGCGACACCCCGGTCGCGGAGGCGGTCCGCGCGGCTGTTCACCAGCCGAGGACGCGGTCCAGGTAGGCGTTGCGGAAGACCCCGCCCGGGTCCACCTCGGCCCGCACCTTTCGGAAGTCGTCGAACCGCGGGTAGCGCTCGCGCAGCGCGGCGGCGTCGAGTCGGTGCATCTTGCCCCAGTGCGGCCGCCCGCCGACGGTGTCGACCACGTCCTGGAAGGTGTCGAACCAGTGCCGGTACGGCATGCCCTGGAACTGGTGGATGGCGACGTAGGCGGTCGGGCGCTGGTGGGCGGTGGACAGCCAGATGTCGTCGGCCGCGGCCACCCGCACCTCGACCGGGAACATCACCGGGTGCTCCACCCGGCGCACCGCGGACCGCAGTTCGGTGATGACCTCGCGCAGCGACTCCCGCGGAATGGCGTACTCGCTCTCCACGAACCGCACCGTGCGCGGGGTGGTGAACACCCGGTGGGAGCGGTCGCTGTAGGCGCGGGCCGACCAGGTCGAGCCGCACAGCCGGTTCAGCGGGCGCACCAGGGCGGGCACCGCGCGGCCGATCCGGCAGACCGCGCCGAACAGCCGGTTCTCCAGCACCTCGTACTCCAGAAAGTGCCGGACCGGGTGCAGCGGACGCGGCTCCTGCTCGGCCGGCAGCCGGTTGTTCCGCTTGACCAGCGTGTTCGACCCGTGCGGGAACCAGTAGAACTCGACGTGGTCGTTGTCGGCGACGAGCTCGTCGAACCGGTCGAGCACTTCGTCCAGCGGTTCCGGGTGCTCGTCGGCGGCGAGCGCGAACGCGGGCACGCAGCGCAGCGTCACGGTCGTGATCACCCCGAGAGCGCCGAGTCCGACGCGGGCGGCGGCGAATAGCTCCGGCCGTTCGGTCGCCGAGCAGCGGACCTCGGTGCCGTCGGCCAGCAGCAGCCGCAACTGCTCAACCTGCGTGGCGAGGCCGCCGAGCCGACCGCCGGTGCCGTGCGTCCCGGTGGAGATGGCCCCGGCGATGGTCTGCTGGTCGATGTCGCCGAGGTTGGCCATGGCCAGGCCGAGGTCGTCGAGTTCGGCGTTGAGCCGGTGCAGCGGGGTGCCCGCGCGCACCTCGACCAGGCAGGTGTCGGGGTCGGCGCGGACGATCCCGGACCAGTGCGTGAGGTCGAGCGCGCATCCGGTGTCCGGGGAGCCGATCGCGGTGAACGAGTGGCCGGTGCCCAGCGGCCGGACGGTGCGGCCGGCGCGGGCGGCGGCGCGGATGGCGTCCGCGGCTTCGGCGGTGTCCCGCGGGCGCACCACGGACGCGGGGGTGGCGGTCGCGGTTCCCGCCCAGTTGGTCCATCGCTGCATGGCCGACCACTCCTTCGGGTGCCGTGATCGAGAAATTATGTGAATCTAATTCGCATAACAAGGGTTCCTGGCCTACGGTTGTGCCGTGCTCCGGCTCGACACCATCACCGGCGAGCTCGACCCCCCGTTCGCGGTGGTCGACCTGGACGCCTTCGACCACAACGCGGCGGACCTCGCCCGGCGCGCCGCAGGGCGGCCGATCCGGGTCGCCACCAAGTCCGTACGCTGCCGCGAACTCCTGCGACGCACCCTGCGCCTCCCGGGCTTCGCCGGGCTGATGTGCTACACCCTTGCCGAAGCCCTCTGGCTGCACCGCGAAGGGCTCAGCGACGACATCCTCGTCGCCTACCCGACGGTGGACCGCGGCGCGTTGCGCGCACTCGCCGCCGACCCGGCCGCGGCCGCGGCGATCGCGCTGGTCGTCGACTCGGTTGAGCACCTCGACCTCATCGACCGGGCGGTCGGGCCGAACCGCCCGGACATCCGGCTCTGCCTGGAGGTCGACGCCTCCTGGCGCCCGCTGCGTGGGCTGCACGTCGGGGCCCACCGCTCGCCCCTGCACTCCGTGGAGCAGGTCCGGCGGGTCGCCGGGTTGGTACTGCGCCGCCGCGGGTTCCGGCTCGTCGGCCTGATGGCCTACGAGGGCCAGATCGCCGGTCTCGGCGACGCGCCGACCGGGCGCCCGCTGCGCGCGGCGGCGCTGCGCTGGATGCAGCGGCGCTCCGCCGCCGAGCTCGCCGAGCGCCGGGCCGCGGTGGTGCGGGCCGTGCGGTCGATGACCGAGCTGGAGTTCGTCAACGGAGGGGGTACCGGAAGCCTGGAGCGCACCGCCGCCGAGCCGGCCGTCACCGAACTCGCCGCCGGTTCCGGTCTGATCGGGCCGACCCTGTTCGACGGCTACCGCAGCTTCCGGCCGCGCCCGGCGGTGCTGTTCGCGCTGCCCGTGGTGCACCGGCCCAGCAGCCGCATCGCGACCCTGTTCGGCGGCGGCTACCCGGCGTCCGGTCCGCCCGGCGCGGACCGGGTGCCCACGCCGTGGTTGCCCGCGGGGCTGCGGCTGATCGCCACCGAGAGCGCCGGGGAGGTGCAGACGCCCGTGGTCGGCAACGCGGCCCGGGGGCTCCACCTCGGCGACCGGGTGTGGTTCCGGCACGCCAAGGCCGGGGAGCTCGCCGAGCGCTTCGCGCACTATCACCTGGTGACTGGCGACCGGGTGGCCGCGACCGTGCCGACCTACCGCGGTGAGGGCAAATCCTTCGGGTGACCGTCGGGCATCCGGTTGGACAGGTAGCCGCGCACCAACTCCTTGGCCTCGGCGACCAGTGTGCGGTCACCCGCCGGGTCGCGCCGGAACGCCAGGTGCAGCACCGCGTCCGCCGCCTCCACCGCCACGGCCAGCGGCAGCAGCAGGTCCGCCGGGTCCAGGCCGAACTCCTCGGCGATCAGCCCGGTGAGCTTCTCGGCGATGACCGCGTTGTTGTCCTTGCTCGGGTCCAGCAGCCGCAGATCCACCACGTCGCCGAAGTGCAGCCGGCTGAACGCCGGGACCTCGCGGTGCATGGTCAGGTAGACGTCGAAGACCGCGTCGACCGCGTCCCACCAGTGCTCCAGCTCCAGCTGTTCGAAGCGGGCGGAGACGGTGCGCACGAAGCGGTCGAGGTTGCGCAGGGTCAGCTCCTGCACGACCGCGCGCTTGTCCGGGAAGAACTGGTACAGCGACCCCACCGCGACTCCGGCACGCTCGGCGATGAGGGTGGTCGTCAAGCCGTCGTAGCCGACTTCGTCGATCAGTTCGGCGCAGGCCGACAACATCTTCTCCACGCGTTGGGCGCTGCGCTGTTGGACCGGCCTGCGGCGCAGCGGGGCTACTTCGGCGGGCAAGGCGACTCCTTGATCATCTTTCTGTCCATCTTGCCGACCATGACCGTGAATCTCTTTCAGGGGAATCCTGGGTGGAGATGGTGCCGAGCTCGACCCGGCTCTGCGTCACCGGGGGTTGCGAGGAGGGCCCGCACACCGGTGTTGTCCACAGTTTCCCGGCCTGTGGGCGGTCGTGCGCTCCGGACATGCCGAGGACGCTATCACTCGTTTGGGTGAATCAATGGTTGATGCCTTGACCACCACCCCGACGTCGGTCACCGACTGGTTGGTCGGCGTGTCGCTGACCTGCGGTTCCGGTCGCGTTACACCCATGAGATATGCAGTGCGTCATGTTGTCAGCGCTCAAGGTCACTATCTAGTGTAGTCGGGTCGTTATTCTCCGTGACAGAAGGGTTATTGTGGGTCACTGCGAGGCTGCCCCTCGTCTCTCCGCCGTTCCACGTGCTGTGCCTTCCCGGTGGACCGGGCCCCGGTGCTGTGGCACCCGTGCCTGCTCGGCCGCACCGCGCACGACGCGCACCGCGACACCGTGACCGCGCGGCTGACCTCGGAACTGCCCGCCCCCGCGGAGCAGCACCTCGCCGCCGACGACCCGAGGCCAGCGCCCGAGCTCTGGCACCCGCTGACCCGCCACGCCGCCAACGCGCTACTCGCCGAGGGCGGCTACGACCTGTGGATCGAGTGGTCCGCGCAGGGCGTCGTGCTCCGCGGCGTGGGCAGTGGCCTGCCGCTCGGCGAGGCACCCACCTGGGCCGACCTGTACCGGGCCCTGATCCGGTTGCGCCGCACCCGCCGCACCTTCGATGCGGCCTGGCTGCACCGGCTCACCCGAACGCTCACCGCCGACACTCGCCCGGACCGCGCGGTCGCCGTCCCCTCCGAACGCGTCGACCTGCTCGTCTGCGCGCGGCACGACCTGGCCGAGGAGTGCCTCGCCGCGGTGACCGGCCCCGACCGCAGCGTCCCGTTCCCCGACGACCGGATCACCATCAGCAGCCCGCGGTGCACCGTGCAGCTGCAGGCCAGCGGTCCGCGGGAGAGCGCGCTGACCCAGCTGCGTGGCTGGGAACGGCTTTCGTCCATCGTGGAGTCCGACCCGAACCTGCGGATGCACTGCGCCACCCAGCCGGTGCCCGCGGCCGTGGTGGACACCGCCACCGGTTCGACCGCACTGACCCGCCTCACCGAACCCGCCCCGGCGCACCCGACCCACCCCGGCGGCACCATCGCCGCCACGCTGCCCGCGCTGCTGCGCCCGGCCGCCGACGGCACCCCGGGGCTGCTGCGGGTCGTGCTGGACAACCGCTTCGAGCGCCGCGAGGACGAACTCGAGTACTTCCTGGAGCACTTCGTCCGACCGCTGCTGCGCGCGTTCCGGCTGGCTCTGGACAGCCACCGCGTCGGGCTGTTCAACCTGGACGAGACCGGGGTCGCCTTCGAGCTGTCCCCGGAACTGCAGGCCACCGGCCGGATCGTGGTCACCGACTACGCGCGGATCAGCCACGAACCCGACCAGTCCGAGGTGGACGGTGGGGTGCGCGCGCTGGTCAGCACGCTGGACCGGCTCAGCGCCGGGTTCAGCCGCCTGGATGCCGGGCGCCACGAAGGCCGGGTGCGCGGCGCGGTCGACCGGGTCATCGCCGAGGAACTGCGCTACCTCGCCCCGCACACCGCCGACCTGCTCTCCGGCGAACAGCCGTTGCAGTGCTACGCGCACACCGTGCCGGAATCGCAGGACGCGGTGCTTCGATCGGTGCTCGAGAGGGTCGAGCAGCGCGCCCAGCGACGCCGTCGCGACGCCCGGGTCCCGCAGCCGACCGTGGTCATCGACATCGACCTGTGCGGACTCGTCCCGCTGCAACGCATTCTGGACGCCGCCCGCTCGGTCGCCGGACCGCGGCCCGGCGCGCCGGAGGGCATCTTCGAACTCGCCGGTCCCGGCACGCTGCCGGTGCTGCCCACTCATGCGCCCGGCAGCTGGCGCAACTTCGTCGAGCTCAGCGGACTGCGCGAGCGCTACCCGGCGGTGGACTGGGAGCAGGTGCGGGTGGAGTTCGTCCGGGCTTTTCTGTCCCGGCCGCGGGAGAAGCTGCGCACCGACAGCGTCAACGCCGGCCTGGCTCGGTTCGTCTGGGACGTGCAGGACGCCGGCGGCCGGGTGGTGTTCTACACCGGTCGGCGCAAGCGGTTCCGGGCGCACACCGAGGAGGTCCTGGCCGCCGCCGGGGTGCCGGACGCGACGCTGCTGTGCCTGCCCGAGGACAGCGCCCGCTCGCACTCGGAGCTGACGGTGGAGAAGCTGCGCGAGCTCGGCGACCTCGACGTGGTCGCGGTCTTCGACGACGCGCTGGCCAACCGCATCGCGGTCACCAAGGAGTTTGGCGAAGCGCTGCCGGTGGCGGTGGAGATCCCCGGCCTCGCCGTGGAACGCCTCCCGGACCGGCCGGTCGCCGACGGCGCGGGCGTGATCGCCACCTTCGAGACCACCCCGCGCCCGGGCGCGCGCGTCGGCCCGCGGCTGTCCAACACGCATTCGCTGGAGGAACTGCAGATCGGCGCGCTGCGCAGGAACCGGCTGGCGCAGCGCTGGGCCGTGCACCTGACCGCCCGCGAGACGTATTCCATTGTGGACTCCGTGCTGGCCGACGCGGACCGCGCGGCGGCCCGCACCGGACGCGGCGCGGTCGCCAAGTTCGGGCTGGACGAGCAGCGCGACGACGAGCGCGTGCTGGCCGCGCTGCATCACGTGTTCACCCGCAAGCAGTTCATCAAGGGGTCGCGGTCCAACTACCAGCTGGCGGACCTGCGGGCGGACGCCGAACCGCTCGTGCGGCGCGGCGAACCGATCGACGTGGTGCTGCTCGGCTTCCCGGTGAAGCAGTGCCTGAACCGGTTGAAGGCCGCCGGCCCGCTGCCCGACCTCGCTGAGCTCGGCGGGATGGCCCGGCTGCGGGAGATGCATCGCGCGGTCAGCGCGGTGTACCCGCCGGGCCTGCGCTTCCACATCCTCACCGACGGGCGGCACTTCCGGACTCGGCCCGCCTCGATCACCGACGCCTACCAGCGCAAGCTACGGGAGTACGTCGACCTGGTCGGCATCGGCGACCGCACCGCGGTGGAGGACATCGACGTGGTGGCCGAGCGGCGGCTCGGCCCGGGCATCCAGGCGGAGCGGGCGAAGCGTGTCGCCCGGTACCGGAGGTTGCTGAGCGAGTCGTTGCGCCGCTTCGACATCACCGACAACCCGCTGCGGACGCTGGAGCGGGTGCACCGGTGGACGGCGACGGCGGACGAGTTCGCGCCGCACGTCATCGGACTGTTCCGGGAAATCCTGATGTCGCTGGTGTACTCGGTGCCGGTCACGGTGCCGCAGGGCATCGACCGGCTGGAGTGGTCCACCCTGGTCTATGCCGACATCTACCACGTGACCGACCAGGGCGTGTCGGCGGAGGTGCGGCAGGCCCGCCGGGCGGTGTTGCGCCGCGCGTGGCACACCGTCATCCGTTACCTGGCGACCATGCAGGTCGACGACGAGCTCGGCTACGAGCGGATGTTTCCGAACCGGGTGCGGTTGACGCTGAGCGCGGTCCGCAAGGGCTGCCTCGGCTTCACCTACCTCGGCGGCTCGGGGCTGTTGCCCTGGCAGGGCACGGGGGTGCTGGACCCGCGCGGTCATGTGGCGGTGGACTTCGCGATCTCCCTGCTGGACCAGGGATTCGTCCCGGTGTATTCGCCGCTGCTGGGCCCCCGCCAACCCTGGGCAATGGTCCCAGCGGACCGAACCCACCTGGTCGACCGACCAGCGGTCCCGACACCCCGGGGCACGGCCCCCCACCCAGGAGTCCGCCTCGACGAGGACTTCGCAGCCCGAGCCCGCCTCCGCCGCAGGTAACCCCGCCGGTCGCCCAACTTCAGGCAAACGCCGAGGTCTTCGGGAGCCAGCCGGGTGCCGGGACCGGACTTGGCGGGGAACGGGGGTGCCGGACGTACCGACAAGAAGGGTCCTGGGGCTCGGTCGGGGAAACGAGCACCAGGACCCTTCCAAACTCCGGGTCCGTCCGGGGAAACGGGTGTCCGGAGTGGTTGGAGTCCGCGGACCGGCACCGGTCGGGGGGAGGGGAGTGCGTCAGCACCAGCCCGCGGAAGTCTGTGCAGTTGTGGTCTCGCGGTGGCGGCCGGCGGGCGCCAGCCGAGGTCGGGGATGCACGACTGATCGCCCGTCGGCCGCCACCTGGCGGTTGCTCGGCACCCCGGGTCGGGGAGGAGGTGTTGCTGTCCGGGGCCGAGTCCGCCGGCTTTACGGCACCGGCGCCGCCGGGCGCAGAGCGTGCGCCGGGCGCTGGTGCCGTGCGGGACGGGGTGCCAGGGCACCTGCCACCAGGTGGTCGTAGGCCGAGCGCCACACCGAGCACGGTGCCTTCTGCGGGCGCCAGCGGCTCGAGCACTCCGGGCAGTTGCCCTTGTCGTCGGCGTCGTGAGCGGCGAGCAGCGTTCGCCATCCCTCCGTGAGCCGAGGTAGCTCGGAACGCGCAACGGAGAGCAGGGACGGGGCGTCAGCGCGGTTCGCCAGCTCGCTCAGCATGTCGAGCCGCTCCCGCACCGCGTTGCGCAGCACCTGCCCCAGGATCTCATCCACCGAAACGTCACCGTCACTTTCTCGCCTGCACAGCGGCGTCCCGCAGCGCGGTCGTCAGCCCGGCGAGGCCGACCCTCGACAGCACCGCGGCGCGGCCGGGCGGTCCGACGAGCACCACCCTGTCCCGGTTGACCAGCACGGTCAGGACGCGGTGGGTGTTCGCCACATCCCGGCATTCCACCCGCCACCACCGGTGACGAACCGCGGACGGCGCAGTGTCCTCGGCCGGTTGGCCGTTCGCGCCGTGGGCATTCCGCATTGTTCGTCCGTTCCCATCCGTGCTCGGTTCGCCTGTGCTGACTAGATTGGAACGGGATGGCCCTCATCGCCTAGTGGCAGGGCGGTGACCGGGCCAACGGCAACGACGAGCGGTCGGCGGACTTCAGCCCCGCCGATCACCTCTACCGAACCGCACTTCACCGCGTTGCCGCAGTGCCCTTACCCTGCGACCAACGCCCGTGCAGAGCGTCAGGGGGTCTAAATGAACGGAATCGGTTCTGGCGGCTCTCCCGTTACACCCGACGTTTGGAACGATCGGGAGATGCGGGATGCGCTGGCGCGGCGCGACGTCAGTGAGATCTACCGGCAACTCCGTCGGCATGGCGTCTCGCAACGTCAGATCGCAGCCTCCACGGGGCAGTCGCAGTCCGAGGTGTCCGAGATCCTCAAGGGGCGGCAGGTCATGGCCTACGACGTGCTGGCCCGGATCGCCGACGGGTTGGGAATTCCGCGGGGCTACATGGGCCTCGCCTACGACGGGGCTACCGCGATGCGGGTCGCGAAAGCACGCAACGCCCCCGATGCTGAGGAGGACGAGTCGGTGAAGCGTCGGAAGTTCCTGTCCCACGCCGCGGCGGTGACCATGGGTGCAGCTGTGTTCGGCGCGGAGGACAGTTCCTGGGTACCGGCGAGCGCCCAGACCCCGGCACCGGCACGCATCGGCATGACCGACGTGCAGCAGATCCAGGCCGCCACCAAGGCCCTGCGCGACCTCGACTACCGCTACGGCGGCGGGACCTGCCGCGACGCCGTGGTGGCCCAGCTGTCCTGGGCCCAGCAGCTGCTGGAGTCCTCCGCCACGGAGGCGGTGCGCAAGCAGCTGTTCGTGGCCCTGGCGGACATGCACAGCCTCGCCGGCTGGACGTCGTTCGACATCGGGTTGCTCGACCCCGCACGTGGGCACTTCGGCAAGGCCCTGGAGTTCGCCAGGCAGGCCGATGACGACGGCCTGGTGGCCAGCGTTCTCTACCGGATGGGCCGGGTCTACCTGCACTACCAGGAGCCGAACGAGGCGTTGAAACTGTTCCAGCTCGGGCAGATCGCCGCGCAGGAGTCGGGTTCGGCGCTGACCGTGGCCGTGCTGTGCGCCAACGAGGCATGGGCCTACGGGATGCTCAACAAGCCCGACCAGGTGCAGAAGATGGTGGGCCGCACCAAGGACGAGTTCGCCCGCGCCAACGTGGACGAGGCGCCGGACTGGGTGCGCTTCTTCACCGAGAACGACCTGCACGGCATGATCGGCTCCGCGCACGACGCGCTGGCCGTCTTCGACCCGAAGAAGCACGCATCGATCGCCGTCGCCGAGACCATCAAGTGCAACGAGGCGTACGGGACGGACATGCAGCGCACCCACGTGTTCGGGTTGAGCCTGCAGGCCACCAACCACTTCCGGGCCGGCGACCTGCAGGAGGGTGTCAAGGTCGGGCGGCAGGCGCTGCATTTCGGTGAGCGGGTCAAGTCCGCGCGGGTCGCCGACCGGCTCAAGCCGTTGGAGCTGGAAGCGGGCAAGCATCGGATGAACTCCGATGTCCGCGACCTGTTCGAGGACGTCCGGCGGTTCCGCCAGGCATGAGGCGGACCATGCGGGTAAGCCGGTCCGGCACCCTCGGTTTGAGAACATGGGCATGAAGACATACCAGGTGGAACAGGGTCGGTCCGCCCCGCCGGAGCTGGAGCTGGCACTGACCGAAGTGTGCGCGTCCGTCGGCCTGGATCCGCGTGGCGCGCGGCTGATCAGATTCGTCAACAACGGGGTTTTCCTGCTTCGCGAGCAGCCCGTCATCGTGCGCGTCGTGCTCTCCCCGTCGTTCACCTACCGCGCTTTCAACGCCGTCGAGGCGGCGCGCTGGCTGGCCGTGCACGACGTCCCGGCCGTGCGCCTGCTGCCGGGACTGGACCAGCCGGTGCAGGTGGGGGAGCACCTGGCGACGCTGTGGCAGCACGTCCCGGAGATCGGGCCGATGCCCAGCGGCGCCGATCTGGGGGAACTGCTGCGCCGGATGCACTCGAAGCCGGCGTCTCCGAACTTTCTGGACTGGCAGCCGATGGCCGACATCCGGCGCCGGTTGGCCGACGCGGTGGAGATCGACCCGGCGGACCGGGCGTTCCTGGAGCAGCGTTGCGACCACCTCGAGGAGCGCCTGGCCGAGCTGAGTTTTCCGCTGCCGCGGAGCGTCATCCACGCGGATGCGCACCTGGGCAACGTGATCGGCGGGCCGGATGGTCCGGTGCTGTGCGATCTGGACTCGGTGTGCATCGGGCCGCCGGAGTGGGATCTGACGCCGATCGCGGTGGGGCGGCTGCGGATGGGCCACCCGCCGTCGTGGCAGGACGAGCTGGCGCGGGCCTACGGGTTCGACATCACCGCGTGGGAGGGTTTCCCGGTCCTGCGCGAGCTGCGCGAACTCAAGATCACCACGGGAGTCCTGCCGATCCTGCGCAGCAAACCGGGGGTGCGGGAGCAGCTGCACCGGCGGCTGCGCACCCTCCGAGAGGGTGATCTCGTCACGCAGTGGGCTCCGTACAGCTGACTCGGCGGCCGACCGGGTGCGTCCGAACGGGCGATATTTCGGCACTCAGAGCGATCTCTTGGTCATTCCTAGTGGCGGGCTGATTCATAAGGGGTAAACCATACGAGCGAACTGGTGCATCGGTGCATTGCTACTGGATGGGCTGTCGATGATCGCGAAGTTCCTTTCGGGCCTGCCGCGCTGGCGCCGGACGCGCGCCCTGCGGTCCGCGCAGCTGCTCGACGACGTGGTGGACGCCCAGGTCGAGACGTTGCCGCAGTTGCCGGACGAACTCCGGCGCCGGCACGCCGACCACCTCGCGGAACTGGTGCTGCTCGCACAGTCCTACCGGCACTACGCCGCCGGCTGGATTTCCCGGCGAGAACTGGACAAGCGCGGCCGAGCCGCACTGCGCCGGATGGAGCAGTGCGGATACGTTCCGTTGGTGCAACTCACCGACGGCGAATGACCATTCGGCGACAGACGCGTCATCCCTGGGGTTGACGCGTCTCTGCCCCGCTGCCACCCCCGTTGACCGGGGCTTTCGGTGGTCGGCGGAAACGAGTTCACCCGGGCCGAACTTCGCGGCCCACCCCGGGCCGGGCTGTCGAGCGGTTCCCGTGCCCCAGGCGGGGGATGCACCGCGGGGCGGGAACACGCCAACCGCGGCATGACGTGATCGATTCCTGATGTATCGCGGCCGCCACGTGGTCCGAACAACGCGGATTCGCCACGCGTTCCTCCGGATGATTCGGTGCTTCTGTCGCGCCCTGGTGCGGGGGCGTTGATCCCCCGTGTCGCGGTTCGCGCGCTCCCGTGGTGCCGCAACGTGCCCAGCAACAGCGAAGATCCGATTGGAGAAGTGGTGTACGGTCCCGGCCGACTGCGGCAACGTGCGCGGGAACTGATCGCGCGGGACGCCCTGCTGCCGCTGCACTGCCAGGTGGTGCCGCCGGATGAGGCGGCGGAGGCGGTGCTGCTGCGCGATCTGCTGGGTGAGCAGTTCCGCGGCGAAGCGCTGCCGGTGAAGCGGTTCCTGGAGAGCAGGCCGGATTCGTGGGCGGAGTTGGACTACCTGCTGGAGTTCGTGGTGCGGCCCGTGGTCGTGACGTTCCGCGGGCTGCTCGTCGCCGGCCTGCTGCCCGCCGGGGACATCGGTGTGGAAGCGGATGCCGAGCTGGGGGCCACCGGGCGGGTCCTGCTCACCGAGGTGATCACCGCGGAATCCGAGCCGGCGGTGTCCCGGGCCGTTTCCGCGGTGCACCAGCAGCTCGTGGACCTGGTGCTGGCGGCGGCGGAGATCACCGGTGTCGAGCAGCAGCGAGCGCTGTCCGCCGTGGACGATGTGCTGACGCAGGAGCTGCGCTACCTGTCCGAGGACGCGGCGGCGGCGTTCGCGGGCGAGCACCCGTGGCGGCCGTTCGTGCACTGCGTTGCGGCGCAGCAGGACGAACTCGTGCGGCACGTGCTCCAGCTCGTCCGGGAGGCCGGCGCCCGACGCCGACGTGACGAGCGCTCGCCGCAGCCGCTCGTCGCGGTGGACCTCGACTTCTGCGCGCTGCACCCGCGGCGGCGCGTCCGCGAGGCGTTGTCCGCGGTGGGGAAGCGGTATGACGTCGACGAACTCGTCGACGCGGCGAGCCTGCCGGTGCTGCCGGGGCTGTACCAGGCGGCCTGGCGGCCGTTCCTGGAACGCACCGGGCTGCCGGCCCGGCATCCGGGGCTGGACTGGGACGCCTGCTACGCCGAGTTCCGCGGTGCCCTGTCGTGGCAGCGCACCGCGCTGCTCACCGACGAGGTGGCGCCGGGCCTGGTCCGCTTCGTGCGGGACGTCGAGCACGCCGGGGGCCGGGTCGTCTGGCTGACCGGTCGGCGCCACCGGATGCGGGACGCCACCGAGGAACTCCTCGCCCGGTGCGGTCTCGGGCACGTACCGCTGCACACCACCGACGACGGCCCGGTGGCGGGCATCGCCGATCAGAAGGTGGCGGCGCTGCGTGGCATGGCGGGCCACGAGCTCATCGCGGCGTTCGACGACTCGGCGGCCAACCGCCGCGCGCTGCGGGCCGCGTTCCCGGACGCCGTGGTCGTCGCGGTCGGCGCGCCCGGGTTCACCGCGCAGGACAGCGTGGAGGACACGTGGCGCGTCGCGACATTCGAGTCGGTGCCGCACCCGCTCCCGCTCGGGCGCGGGCACGTCGTGCACGTCGCGGGCGAGCCGCGCGCGGCCGAACCGCGGTTGTCGCACGCGACGTCGATCGCGCAGCTGCGGGTCGGCGAGTTCAGCACGCATCCCGCGGTGTGGCGCCGGGGTGTGGAGCTGACCGCCGAGCAGCAGCGGCGGATCGTGAAGTCGTTGTGCGGCAACGCCATCGAGCGAGGTCGGCAGCTGGGCCGGCGGGTCCGTGCCGGGACGGAGGGCGTCGTGCGGGCGTTGTGGCGGGTGATCACGGCCAAGCCGTTCGGCGCGGCGAGGTCCGCGTACCCGCCGGAGGCGGCCGAGTCGGACATGCGCGCGGCGGTCGAGGCGAATCTGCCGGTGCCGCTGGTGATGCTCGGCCCGCCGACGAAGCAGGACGGGTCGCGGCTGAAGGCGTTGGGCGGGCTGCCGGACCTGGCTGAGGTGGCGATGCTGGCGCGGCTGCTCCAGCTCGACGCGGCGATCCGGCAGATCCACCCGCCGGGCATCCGGGTGACGGCGCTGGCGGACCCCAGCCACTTCCGGTTCCGCGCGCCGGGGCGTTACCAGGGCTACCACGAGGCGTTCGCGGACCTGCTGGACAGCACCGGGGCGCGGGACATCGTCGTGGTGCGCGACATCGACGACGCGGCCGACGAGCACCCGGACTGCGGCGACCGCGCGCAACGCCCGGCACTGCTGGACGAGCACCGGGCCCGGTACACCGCCGCGTTCGAGGGCCTGGACATCCGCCGCGACCCGCTGGCGGTCCTCGCCGAAGCCGACGCCCGCGATCCGGGCCACCCCGGCCAGCCGCGGTTCGTCGAGTTGTTCCGCTCGGTCCTGCACGCGGTCGATGTTCCGCACCGCGGCGGTGACCCGTTTGCCTGGTCCCAGCAGATCTACGCCGACCCCTACGAGCTGAGCGACCGAACAGTGCCCGCGGAGGTCCGGGCCGCCCGGGCCGACCTGCTCGACCTGACCTGGCGGGAGACGATCACCTACCTGGCCAACAAGCACGTGGACGCGGACCTGAACTACGGGGCCCTGTGGGGCCGCGACCGCGTCCGTATGAGCTTCTCGATCCGCCCCACCCCGGGCCGGTTCCGCTTCATCCCGCTCGGCGGCTCAGGCGTGATGCCCTGGCACGGTACGGCAGTTCTCAACGCCCACCACGAAGTCTCGGTCGACTACGCGATTTCCCTCGCCCACCAAGCCTTCGTCCCGATCTACCGGCCAGGAGGAGGCCCCCAGCCCTGGTTCATGGTGCCGCTGCGCGACCTCAGCGCCGGCCACCTCGATCCCGAGCTACACCAGCGAATCACCATCCGGAACCGATAGGCCAGAAGGAGCTCAGAGCCCAGAGGCTGGTTCGAAAGCCCAAGACCAATACCCCAGACCAGCACACCGACGCCGAACCACGGCCGACGCCGGTGACCACTCGTCGACTCCGTCGACCCGCCCCAGAAAGGCAGGCCAACTTACCCGGTGATGATCACCGCACACGTCATCGGCGTTTCTGTGTGACGAGACAGACGTGAAAGCATTCGTCTCAGCGCGAGAAGATCTCGAGCGGGTGGCGAATAAGCTCGGACGCCACAGCCGGACTTGTCGCTCGCGTCCTCAACCAGAAGGAGACGATGAAGTGACGTTAGAGCAGCCCGCTGTCGTCGGCTGGCGGAAGTCGAGCCGGAGCAGCCAGGAGACCAACTGCGTCGAGGTCGGTCGAGTTGGTGACGGTGCGGCCGTCCGCGACACCAAGAACCGCGCGGCCGGGTACTTCACCGCGACGGCCGACCAGTGGGCAGCGTTCGTCGCCGCGATCAAGAGCGGCAGGTACGACGGCTGAGGTCCGAAGGAGTAGATCGTGAGCACCCAATCCCAGTGGCGGAAGTCGAGCCGCAGCGCGCAGGCCAACGCCTGCGTCGAAGTCGCGGTGAACCTGCCGGGGCGCGCGTTGGTGCGCGACTCGAAGTTGGGCGACTCCTCGCCCGTTCTCGCCACGTCCGCCGCTGCGTTCCGCAGCTTCATCGGTGGCGTGAAGGCCGGTCGGTTCGACCGCTGAGCCGTTGTCGGTGACGGGCACCTTCACCTGCTCGGTCGAAAGGTGCCCGTCACTCGTCGGTTGATCGGGTCAGCTCCTGGGCTTGCCGAGGCGAAGGGCCAGGACCAGGCCCAGAACCACCAGGACCACCGCACCCGCGATCCACGGCCAGACCGGCATGCCCCCCGGCTCCGCCGGGTTCGCCTGCTGGTCCGGGTGGTCCGCGTGCTGCGGGGGCGGGGCCGGGGTGCCGCCGCCCGGGGCCGTCAGGGTGAAGGTGACCTTGCCCGGGACCGGGTGGCCGTCGTTGGACAGGATCCGGTAGCCGATCGTGTAGGTCCCGGCCGGGCCGAGCTGGCGGACCGGCGCGATCACCGACGTGCCCTCAACCCGCACCTGCCCGTCGGTCCAGTACATCCCGTCCGGGCCGACCACCGTCACCGTGTTGTAGCCCTCGCCGGCGCGCACCGGCTGGTCGAAGGTCAACCGGACCTCGCTCGGCCCGACGGCGAGCTGCGCGCCCTCCGGCGGGTCGCTGCTGACCAGCACGTTGTGCGCCAGCGCGGTGCCCGCGCCGCCGAACAGCGCCACCAGCGCGAGCGCGGCGATCGCGAGCACGCGCCTCATGGCTGCGCCTTCCGGCTGCGCACCAGGGCACCCACCCCGACGCCGAGGCCCAGCGCGCCGACCCCGAGTCCGGCACCACCGAGCCAGCGGGCGGTGTCGTCGGCGGACCCCGCGCTCGCCTCCGGGGCGGGTGCCGCGCCGTGCGAGTGCTCGCCCTCGGCCTCGTCGACCAGCTCCAGCGTCGGAGCCGGGTGCGCCGGCTCCTCGGCACCCGGGGCGGGTGGCGGCGCGTCCCAGTTCACCACCTCGCCGTTGTCGTAGGTCTGTGTGGTGGGCATCACGAGCCGGTCGGTGTTGACCGGCAGGGTTCCGAGGGTTGCCTCGAACTCGGTGAACTCGTTCGGCCCGATCCGGGTGCCGGGCTGCGCGGTCCATGTGATGCTGCGCACAGCCTCGTCGATCTGGGCGCCCTCCACCACAACCGGCGCGATCTTCACCCGCTCCACCTGCGCGGTCCAGCCGGGCATCGGCTTGGTGCGCACCGAGCTGAGCGGGAACTGCTCCGGGAACGTCACTTTGACCTGCACGGTCGAGGCGTTCGGCCGCTCGTTCGGGACGCGGAATGCGATCTTTGCGTGGCCGCCCTTCTCCGCCTTGCCCGGCTGTGCCGTCACGTGTGCGAAAGCCGTCCCCGTTCCCAACAGTGCAACGATCCCGCAGGCCGCCGTCAGCGCCGCGGATCGCACCGCGAATCGATTTGTCGACATGTTCACTTGAAATCTCCCGTTGTCTTGTTATATCCGCGCGCGTATAGGCGCTGGAATGACGAAAGAGCAACCGCCACGTGGCGGAATCCGCGCGACCGGTCGCTCGTGCGGGAGATTTCGGAGGCCCTCTGCGGGCGTGTATGCGCTGATGAAAGAGCTGCGCGAGGATACGCACCGTGGTCGCGGGAATGCACACCGTGCGCAGCGCGGTCACGATCAGTAGCGGCTTCGGGCGGCGCGGCAGCACCCGGGCCAGCAGGCGGGCAGCTACGAAGAGTGCACGCTCCGCGTGGCCCATCGCGAGCCCGGTCAGCAGCACCACCACGCCGTGGCCCAGCGTCATGGCCAGCGGCGAGAACGGCATCCCGGGGTGCCCGGCGCCGTCCTGGTGCGACGCCACGAGCTGGAGAAACACGTGAAGTGCCAGTTGACTGGCCGCCAGCGCCCCGAGGATGCCCCCCGGCCCGCGCTGGCGGTCAGCGAGCGCGACCCCGGCACCGGCCAGCAGGGCGGTGATCACGGCGGTCGGCCCCGGATCGGGTAACGAACCGCCCGCGGCCGCGTGCGCGGCCACGGACAGTGACGCTGACGTGAGGGCAACGCCGCCCCCCCGCAGGACGCGCAGTGCGCCCTGCGTAGGTGCGAGTTGGACCGCCACGAGCATCAAGTCTAGGTGTCGGTTCGGCCACGCTGACCGCAGGTGCGCTTGCCTTGTTCACCCAACTGGGTCACGGTTTACGGGTTGCAGACGGTCCGAGCTACCCAACCTGCACACCCGCTGGCCCGATTAGTGCGGATCGTCGTAACTGACGACGACGGAGAGGAGGGGGCGTCGCCGAAAGTCGACGCCGAAACCTGTGTCGACCGAAACAGAACGAAGTGGTGACCCAACCAGGGTTCACCATTCAACCGAACTGCAAGGCAGCCCCGAGTTCGCCGGGAAACCCCGCACCGACTGGGCGGTTTTCGGCGTCACCGCATTGATCATGTTCGCGGTGGTGGTCTGGGGCGCGGTGGGCACCGACTCGCTCAGCACCGCCTCGTCCGCGGCGCTGAGCTGGCTGCTCGCCAACACCGGCTGGGGCTTCGTGCTGGCGGCCACCGCGTTCGTCATCTTCGCCCTGTTCCTGGCCTTCTCCAAGTACGGCAGGATCCCGCTCGGCAAGGACGGCGAGCAGCCGGAGTTCCGCACGGTGTCCTGGATAGCCATGATGTTCAGCGCCGGTATGGGCATCGGTCTGATGTTCTTCGGCGTCAGCGAGCCGCTGAGCCATTTCGTCTCCCCGCCACCGGGCACCGTGCCCGGCGAGAGCGAGGAGGCCATCAGGACGGCCATGGCGACCTCGCTGTTCCACTGGACGCTACACCCGTGGGCGATCTACGCCGTGGCGGGTCTGGCCATCGCCTACAGCAGCTTCCGCCGCGGCCGCAAGCAGACCATCAGCGGCGTGTTCCTGCCGCTGATCGGCAAGCGCAACGCCGAGGGGCCGATCGGCAAGCTGATCGACATCCTGGCGCTGTTCGCGACGCTGTTCGGGTCCGCCGCCTCGCTGGGCATCGGTACCCTGCAGATCCGCAGCGGGATGCAGGCGGCCGGCTGGCCGATCGGCGAGGCCGGCACCAACGTCCTGGTGGCCATCATCGCCGTGCTGACCGTCTGCTTCATCCTCTCGGCGGTCTCCGGCGTGGCCAAGGGCATCCAGTGGCTGTCCAACATCAACATGGTGCTCGCCGCGGTGCTGGCGGTCTTCGTGTTCGTGGTCGGGCCGACCGTGTTCATCCTGGACCTGCTGCCCACCGCCGTCGGGTCCTACCTGAGCGAGTTCGGCGAGATGGCCTCGCGGGCCGGGGCCACCGGCGGCGCGGAGATGCAGGAGTGGCTGGCCGGCTGGACCATCTTCTACTGGGCCTGGTGGATCTCCTGGACGCCGTTCGTGGCGATGTTCATCGCCCGCATCAGCCGGGGCCGCACCATCCGCCAGTTCGTCGGCGGCGTGCTGCTGGTGCCCAGCGTGGTCAGCCTGATCTGGTTCGCGATCTTCGGCGGTGCCGCGATCGACAGCCAGAAGGCCGGCAACGGCGTCTACGGCGACGGCTCGGCGGAGGCGCAGACCTTCGCGGTGCTCGACCACCTGCCGTTCCCGCTGGTCACCGCGGTGTTGGTGATGTTCCTGGTGGCGATCTTCTTCGTCTCCGGTGCGGACGCGGCGTCGGTGGTGATGGGCACGCTGTCCCAGCGCGGCGCCATCGAGCCGAGCAAGTGGGTGGTGATCTTCTGGGGTGCCGCGACCGGTGCCGTCGCCGCGATCATGCTGGTCATCGGCGGCGGTGGGGACAAGGCGCTGGAAGGCATCCAGAACCTGACCTTCATCGGTGCGCTCCCGTTCGCCATCGTCATGGTGCTGATGTGCGTGGCCCTGCTCAAGGACCTGCGCAGCGACCCGATCACGCTGCGCGACGCCAAGGGCGCCGAGGTGCTGGAGCAGGCGGTCATCATCGGCACCGAGGAGCACGACGGCGAGTTCCAGCTGGTCACCACGCCCGTCGAGGACAACGGTGACGAGAAGAAGGAAAAGTAGCGAGTGAGTTTCCTGGATTACGTCGCGTCCAGGTGGCAGTCGCTGCTGGTGGATTCGTTCCAGCACGCCAGCATGGTGGTGCAGTGCATCGTGCTGGCGACGATCGTCGGCGTCCTGGTCGGGGTTGCGGTCTACCGCAGCCCCGCCGGGGCGGCGATCGCCACCGCCCTGTCCAGCGCGATCCTGACGGTTCCGTCGTTCGCCCTGTTCGGCCTGCTGATTCCGGTGCTCGGGCTGGGCGTGGCGCCGTCGGTGGTGACGCTGGTGCTCTACGCGCTGCTGCCGATCGTGCGCAACACGATCGTCGGACTGTCTACGGTCGACCAACCGATCCTGGACGCCGCGCGTGGCATCGGCATGAGCCGGTTCGCCGTGCTCACGCGCGTCGAGCTGCGGCTGGCCTGGCGCGCGATCCTGGCGGGCATGCGGGTCAGCACGCAGATGCTGATGGGAATCGCGGCCATCGCCGCCTACGTCAAGGGTCCGGGCCTGGGCAACCTGATCTTCAGTGGGCTCGGCCAGCTCGGCGGCGCCAACGCGCTGAACATGGCCGTCGCCGGCACCGTCGGCGTGATCGTCCTGGCCCTGCTGCTGGACGCGGTCTTCGTGCTGATCGGGCGGTTGACGACTTCGAGAGGTATCCGTGGCTGACAACAACCCTCCGACAAACGGGCACGGCGTGGAGATCCGCCTGGAAGAGGTCTCCAAGCGCTACCCGGGGCAGAAGCTGCCCGCGGTGGAGTCGGTGACCATGACCATCCCGGCGGGCGAGACCGTCGTGCTGGTCGGGCCCTCCGGCAGCGGCAAGACCACCACCATGCGGATGATCAACCGGTTGATCGAGCCGACCTCCGGGCGGATCACCATCGGCGGACAGGACGTGCTCGGCCTCGACCCGGACCTGCTGCGCCGCGAGATCGGCTACTCGATCCAGCAGGCCGGCCTGTTCCCGCACATGACCGTCGGCGAGAACGTCGGCATGGTGCCCAGCCTGCTGCGCTGGGACCGCAAGCGGATCCGCGAGCGGGTCGACGAGATGCTCGACCTGGTCAACCTGGACCCCGCGGAGTTCCGCGACCGCTACCCGCGGCAGCTCTCCGGTGGCCAGCAGCAGCGCGTCGGCGTGGCGCGGGCGCTGGCGGCGAACCCCCCGGTGCTGCTGATGGACGAGCCGTTCGGCGCGGTGGACCCGATCACCCGCGGCGTGCTGCAGGACGAACTGATGCGCCTGCAGGCAGACCTGGGCAAAACGATCGTGTTCGTCACGCACGACTTTGACGAGGCGGTCAAGCTCGGTGACCGGATCGCGGTGCTCGGCGAGCGGTCCCGCATCCTGCAGTACGACACGCCGGAGGCGATCCTGGCCAACCCGGCCGACGACACGGTCGCCGGGTTCGTCGGCGCGGGCGCCGCGCTCAAGCAGCTCACGCTGCGCCGGGTGCGCGAGATCGAGGTGAGCCAGGTGCCCACCGCGACCGTCGACGAGCCGCCGTCGGCGCTCCGGGAGCGGCTCGGCTCCCGCCGGGGCGCGATCGGCCTGGTCCTGGACCGGCGCAACCGCCCGCTACGCTGGGCCACCGCCCGCGACGCCGGTGCGGTGTCGTCCCTGGAGCGCGCCGGGCGACCGGTGGAGGACAGCGTGGCGATGTCGTCGACGCTGCAGGACGCCCTGGAGGCCATCCTCACCGACGACGACGGTGTCGCCGTGGTCACCGGCTCGCGCGGCGAGTACGTCGGCGTGGTGGACATCGACACGGTCATGAACACCATCAAGGCGCTGCGCGAGGAGCACGCCGATCCGGGCGAGGACCAGTCATGAGCAGCCAGTTCGCCTCGGACTCCGGTTTCCGCCGGGCGGAGCGGCTGCGGCTGCTGGCGCAGCCGGTGGCGGTCGTGGCGCTGGTGGCCGCGGTGCTGGTCTGGGCGTTCGGCCAGGACGGCAACGAGGTGACCGCGCGCAACATCAACGCGGCCACGATCCTGAGCCTGACCTGGACCCACTTTCTGATCAGCTTCGTGGTCGCGGTGATCGTGGTGCTGGTCGCGGTGCCGCTGGGCGTGCTGCTCAGCCGGCCGTGGGCGCGCCGCGCGACACCGGTGGTCGTCGGCATCGCCAACGTGGGCCAGGCCGCGCCGTCGGTGGGCCTGCTGGTGTTGTTCTTCCTGGTCACCGGCGGTGCCACCGGATTTTGGATCGCGGTGCTGCCGATCGCCTTCTACGCGCTGCTGCCGGTGCTGCGCAACACCATCGTCGGGTTGCAGCAGGTCGACCCCGCGCTGGTCGACGCCGGCCGTGGCATCGGCATGTCGGCCCGGCGCGTCCTGGTGCGCATCGAACTGCCGCTGGCGGTGCCCTACATCCTGGCCGGACTGCGCACCGCGCTGGTGCTGGCCGTGGGCACCGCGACGCTCGCGCTGTTCGTCGGCGCCGGCGGGCTCGGCCAGATGATCGACACCGGCTACAAGCTCAACGACTGGACCGTGATGATCGTCGGCGCGGTGCTGGCGATGGCGCTGGCGCTGCTGGTCGACTGGCTCGGCGCGCTGGCCGAGACGTTCCTGTCGCCGAGGGGGTTGCGATGAACCTGCGGACGTCGCGTCGCGGCGCACTGAAGCTGGCCTCGGTGGCGATGGCCGGCGTGCTGCTGTCCGGCTGCGGGCTGAGCTCCGGCGGCTCGATCCCGCTGGCCGTGGAGCCCGGCTCCATCCAGCGGATCCCGGAGCTGGAGGGCGTCACGATCACGGTGGGGTCGAAGAACTTCACCGAGCAGATCGTCCTCGGCTACATCGCCCAGTTCGCGCTGTCCGCGGCCGGGGCCGACGTGCGGGACCTCAGCGCGATCGTCGGATCCTCCACGGCCCGGCACGCGCTGGAGAACGACGAGATCGACATCCTGTGGGAATACACCGGGACGTCGTGGATCAGCTACAACGGCAACCCCGACCCGATCCCGGACGCTCGCGCGCAGTTCGAGGCGGTCCGGCAGCAGGATCTGCAGCGCCACGGGATCGCCTGGACCGCGATCGACTACAACGTGGACAACACGTACGCGTTCGCGGTCAACCAGGACGCGGCTCGGCGGCTCGGCGTGACGAAACTGTCGGACATCCCGCGGATCGTCGCGGAGCACCCGGAGGACGCCACGTTCTGCGTGGACACCGAGTTCGCCAACCGCAACGACGGGTTTCCCGGGGTGCAGCAGGAGTACGGATTCACTGTGGACCAATCGAAGATCAAGGTCCTCACCGAGGGCAGCATCTACCAGGCCACCGCGGACGGGACCTGCACCTTCGGCGAGGTGTTCACCACCGACGGCCGGATCCAGGCGCTGAACCTGAAGGTGCTGGCCGACGACCGGTCGTTCTTCCCCCGCTACAACATCGGCATCACGACCCGGGCCGAGCTGCTGGCGCGGTACCCGCAGCTGACCAGCGTGTTCGAGCCGGTGTCGGCGAAGCTGACCAACGAGGAGCTGCTCAGGCTCAACGCCCAGGTGGACGTGGCGGGCCGGGACCCGGCCGAGGTGGCCCGCGACTGGATGGTCGAGCAGGGCCTCGTCACCCTCCCCGGCTCCGCCCGGTGAGCACGGGCGGGCGCGGGTGGCGTCGCGTACCCGAACGGTCCCGCGCCGGGGGCTACCTGGTGCGGGCGCGGATGCCGAAGCGGGTCAGCAGCTCGTCCTCGATCTCGCCCAGCTCCGCGTCCACCGCGCGGTGCGCCGACCTCCGCCGCTGCGCGGGCATCCGCTCCGCGGCGCGCACCGCGCTGGTCAGCTGCGCCAGCCGCGCCGCCGTCCGCTCCGCGTACTGCTCCGCGGCCAGGCTCACCTCGTCGTTGCCGGCCGACTGCGTCCGCAGGTCGCGCAGCGCTTCGGCGTCCCCCGCGATGCGGGCGTGCAGCGCTGCTCCGCGGCCGCTGAAGGAGCCGAGCTGGTCCACCGGTACGCCGAGGTGTCGGGCGCGCATCCGGTCGTAGCGCTCCCGCGCGGCGGTCGCGGCGTGCCGGGCGAACGGCACGAGGACCGGGACGACCACTTTGGCCACGCCGATGACCTTCTTCGCCCTGCCCGGCGTGATGCGGCCGTGCTCGCCCTCGCTGATCCTCTTGGCGAGCTTCTTGTCGACTCTCTTGGTGAGCTTCTCGTCGGCCCGGCGCGCCTTCCTGCCGGCCCTGCGGGCCTGCCGGGCGGCCCGGGCGGGGCGGGCCTTCTTCGAGACCCTCCGGAGCCTGGTGGTGCGCTTCCTCACCGAACCCGACACCTCCCCTTCCCCCGCCGTTGCGCTGCGGCCACTCTAAGTCCGAACCCCGTGAGCCACGACAGCAGAAGGAAACCGGATGGGCACGCTGAGTAGCGATGACGCGGGTCGTGTCACCGGGGTGATGGGCGCGTGTGTCGGGGCGACGGCATACCCTTGCGCCGTGAAGGAGAAGGTGCTGCTCGACGCCGGCGTCGTGACGCGTTGTCGTCGACGCGTGCACCTGGAACACGATCCCGCCATGGCTGACCAGCCGAAGGCCCCGCTCGACCTGGGCATCGAGCAGCGCATCGCGGACGCCGCCGAGCACCGCCAGGCCGTGGCGAGGTGGCTGAGCGCCGTCCTCGGTGAGGAGTGGACGGAGATCCCGCGCGGGGTCACCGACAGCCGTGCCGAGCTGACCCTGGCCGCGATGCGCGCGGGCACCCCGTTCATCTCGGCGGCGCAGCTGCCGGATGACCCGGCCGGGGGGCGGCGGGGCACTGTCGACCTGCTGGTGCGCAGCGGCAGCGGCTACGTGCCGGTGCTGGTGGTGCGGCACAAGATCACCGATCCGGGGAGCGGCGCCCGTGTGTCGCCGCTCGACCGCCCGGTGCCCGAGGCGGCTTCGATCGACCAGGCCCGCAAGGTCCGCCCGCAGCCCCGCGACCAGCTCCGCCTGGCGCACGCGGTGCGCCTGCTTCAGGCGTGCGGGATGGCGGCGTCGGGGCACGTCGGCGGGGTGATCGGGGTCGAGGCGGACGTCGTGGTGTGGCACGACCTGCGGACGCCGAACTGGCCGGGCGGGCGCACCGCGCTCGCCGAGTACGAGGCCCGGTTCGCCGACCGGTTGGCGGTCGCCACCGCCGCCGCGGCGGGCGCCGAACCGCTGGCGCTGCCGTCCCGGATCACCGAGTGCAAGGGCTGCCCGTGGTGGCCGACCTGCGAACTGCAACTGCGCGAGTCCCGCGACGTGAGCCTGGTGGTGCGCGGTGAGGACGCCGCGGTGCTGCGCGACATCGGAGTGTCCACCGTGGACCAGCTGGCCGCGATGTCGCCGGACGACGTGGATGAGCTGCCGTTGACCGGGGTCCGCAACGGGGACGCGGTGCTGCTCGCCAAGGCGTGGCTGCGCGATCTGCCGCTGGTGCGACGGGTCCCCGAACTGACGGTGCCGCGCGCCGACGTGGAAGTCGACGTGGACATGGAGAGCTACGCCGACGCGGGCGCCTACCTGTGGGGGTGCCTGTTGTCCGGCGCGGACGTCGGCGAGGCGCCCGGCTACCGGGCGTTCGTCAGCTGGGAACCGCTGCCGTCGGACGACGAGGCGCGGTCGTTCGCCGAGTTCTGGACGTGGCTGAGCTCGGTGCGTCGCCGGGCGTACGAGCGCGGCCTGACGTTCCGCGCGTACTGCTACAACGAGCTGGCGGAGAACCGCTGGCTGCTGGCGTCCGCGGAGCGGTTCGCGGGCAAACCAGGGGTGCCGTCGGTGGCGGAGGTCCGCGAGTTCATCGGTTCCGCCGAGTGGGTCGACCTGTTTGCCACGGTCCGCGAGCAGTTCCTGTGCCCGAACGGCAAGGGGCTCAAGGTGATCGCGCCCAGCGCCGGGTTCGGGTGGCGGGACGCCGAGGCCAGCGGGGAGAACTCGATGCGCTGGTACCGCGACGCGGTGGGGCTCGGCGGGCGCGCGCCGGTGCTGTCCCAGCGTGACCGGATCCTGCGCTACAACGAGGACGACGTGCGGGCCACCTGGACGATCCGGCAGTGGATGGCCTCCGAAGACGTCCTCCAGGTACCCTACGCCGCCGACCTGTAGCACCCCCACCGTTCGCCCTCACCCCACCCAAGCACCCAGCCCAGACCTCCCAATTCAGGCGAATGTGGGAACCCCTGGCGGGGGCTCAGCGTGGGGGCATGCGTAGCGCACCGTCCATCCGGATCACCTCGCCGTTGAGGTAGTCGTGTTCGATGATGTCGATCGCCAGCTGCGCGAAGTCCTCGGGCTTGCCCAGGCGCTTCGGGAACGGGACGCTCTCGGCCAGCGCGGTGCGGAACTCCTCGCTGACGGTGGCCAGCATCGGCGTGTCGACGATGCCCGGCGCGATGGTCACCACCCGGATGCCCGACGAGGCCAGGTCCCGCGCACCGGGCAGCGTCAGGCTCGCCACGCCGCCCTTGGACGCGGCGTACGCGGCCTGCCCGATCTGCCCGTCGAACGCGGCGACCGACGCGGTGTTGACCACCACGCCCCGCTGCCCGTCCTGGTCGGCCTCGGTCCGGCCGATCGCCGCCGCGGCCAGCCGCAGCACGTTGAACGTGCCGATCAGGTTGACCTCGATGACCTTGCGGAACAGGTCGAGGTCGTGCGGGCCCTGGCGGCCGACGATTCGGGCCGACGGCCCGATTCCCGCGCAGTTCACCACGATCCGCAGCGGACTGCTCGTCCCGGCGGCCTGGTCCACGGCGGTCTGCACCTGTTCGGCGCTGGTCACGTCGGCCGCGGTGTAGGTGACACCGTCGACGACCGGCGCCTTGGCGATGGCGTCGGGCAGGTCAACCGCGAACACCTGCGCCCCGCGTGCGGCGAGCGCTCGGGCGGTGGCCGCGCCAAGGCCGGAAGCCCCGCCGGTGACGATCGCCGCGGTGTCGGTGATCAGCATCTGCTCGTTCCTTTGCGTTCGTTGCTGCTACCCCGGCATGTCTAACACCTGGGGACGGCGTTGCCCAGCACCGGACGCGGAACGGGCAGGCGGCGAAGCCGCGGTCAGTGATGGCGCTGCACCTGTCGTCTCGAGGTCGCCTCGGCCAGCGTGAGCAACCCCATCAGCGGCAGCGCGGCCAGCAACGCGAGGCCGACGAACAGCGCGGCGATCCCGATGAGTTCCATGCGAAGAGGGTGATCGGTCGTCAGCCCCCGCCGCTTCGGCCAGCGGTGCGTACCTGCTGTCCGTCCGGGCGAAATCCGTTGTCACACAGGGTGATCCAGCAGCGGGAGACGTGTACCCCATCAGTGCGGTGGGCAGATGGTGTTGATGATGTCCAGCTCGTCCGGGGACGGACGCCACTCACCGGCCAGCGCGTTCGCCCGCACCTGTTCGGGCGTGGTCGCTCCGGTGATCACCGAACCGACCACCTCCTGGGCGGCCAGCCAGCCGACCGCCACCGCGGTCATCGGGATGCCCCGCTGCTCGGCGAAGGCCCGCAGCTTCTCGATGTGCTCCCACGGGGCGTCGGCCAGCACCTGGTTGCGGCTGGCCAGCCGACTGCCCGCCGGCGGCTCCTGGTCCTGCCGGTACTTGCCGGTGAGCAGGCCGTTGGCCAGCGGAAAGTACGGGATGAGCCCCACCCCGAACCGCTTGCAGGCCGGGATGACCTCGCGCTCGGCCTCACGCGCGAGCAGCGAGTAGTGGTTCTGCGCCGACACCGGCGGCGCCAGCCCGGCCGACTTCGCCGTCCACGAGGCGTCGGCGATCTGCCAGCCCGCCAGGTTGCAGTGCCCGACGTAGCGGATCTTGCCCTCGCGGACCAGGTCGTCGAGCACCGACAGGGTCTCCTCCAGCGGCGTCAGGCGATCCGGCCGGTGCAGCTGGTACAGGTCGATCCAGTCGGTGCCGAGCCGCCGCAGCGACGATTCCACGGCGCGCCGCACGTACCGGCGCGAGCCGCGGGCGGCGAAGTCGGGCCCGTTGTTGCCCTGCATGTCCATACCGAACTTGGTGGCGATGATGGCGTGCTCGCGGCGCCCGGACAGCGCCTGCCCGAGCAGTTCCTCACTGCGCCCGCGCGGCGAGCCGTACACGTCCGCCACGTCAAAGAAGGTGATCCCCGCGTCGAGCGCGGCGTCCACCACGGCTCGCGCACCGGACAGGGATTCGGTGGCCGTGCCGGGGCGGCCCAGGTTGTTGCACCCGAGGCCGACCGCGCTGACCACCAGGCCGGATTCGCCCAGACGTCGCTGTTCCACGGCTGGTGAGCCTAAACGGCCGGTCACCTGCTCGTCGTGCAGGACGTACGGCGCGTGAACACTTCGCGAAGCCACTTCCGCTGACCGGGGTATGTGCCACGATTCGCTGGGGGCGCGAGCGAAGGGGCAGGGGACTGGTGTTCGTCCGTCGGATCGTCGTCGTGGGAACCGGGTACGTCGGGTTGACGACCGGTGCGTGCCTGGCCTCGCTGGGGCACCGCGTGGTGTGCAGCGACGTCGACGCCGCGAAGGTCGAGGAGCTGTCGCGCGGCGAGGTGCGCATCCACGAGCCGGGGTTGGCCGAGCTGGTGCGGGAGGGTATCGCCGCCGGTCGGCTGGAGTTCGTCGTCGGCTCCGCCGCCGCGGTCGCCGAGGCCGAGGTGGTGTTCCTGTGCGTGCCGACGCCGATGGGGGCCGGCGGCGGCGCGGACCTGGCCGCGGTGGAGGCGGTGGCGCGCGAGGTGCGCGGGGTGCTTCCCGCGGGCTGCGTGCTGGTGACCAAGTCGACGGTGCCGGTCGGGACCTCGGCGCGGTTACGGGAGCTGGTCGGCCGCGAGGACGTCCCGGTGGTCAGCAACCCGGAGTTTTTGCGCGAGGGCTCGGCGGTGCACGACTTCCTCAACCCGGACCGGATCGTGGTGGGCTCGGACAGCCAGGACGCGGCCGAGCGGGTGGCGGCGCTGTACGCGCGGCTCGGCGCGCCGACGGTGCTCACCGACGCGGCCAGCGCCGAGATGGTCAAGTACGCGGCGAACTGCTTCCTGGCCACCAAGCTGTCCTACGTCAACGCCATCGCGGAGCTGTGCGAGCGGCTGGGCGCCGACATCGCCGACGTCACCGAGGGCATGGGCTACGACCGCCGGATCGGCCAGTCGTTCCTGCGTCCCGGCCCGGGATGGGGCGGATCCTGCCTGCCCAAGGACACCGCGGCGCTGCTGCAGGTGGCGGAGGCGGTGGACTTCGACTTCCCGCTGCTGCGGGCGACGATCTCGTCCAACCAGCGGCAGCGGGAGCGGATGGTGGCGAAGGTGCAGGACGCCTGCGGCGGTTCCCTCGATGGGGTGCGGTTGGGGCTGCTCGGTCTGACGTTCAAGGCGGGCACCAACGATCTGCGCGACTCGCCGGCGCTGGAGGTGGCGCACCTGCTGGCCGAGCGCGGCGCGGAACTCGTCGCGCACGACCCGGGGCTGCGCGGCGACGAGCCGGAGCTGCCGGATTCGGTGACGCTGGTCGACGACCCGTACCAGGCGGCGAAGGGCGCTGCCGCGCTGGTGTTGCTGACCGAGTGGCAGGAGTTCCGCACGCTGGACTGGAGCCGGGTGGCGGAGGTGCTCACCGGGCCGGTCGTGGTCGACACCCGCAACCACCTGGACCCGGACGTGCTGCACCGGGCGGGCCTGTCCTGGCGGGGCGTCGGCCGCACCCGCTGACTCCGCGATACCGCCGAGGATCGCGCTCGCGCGTGTCGTGCCCCGGACGACCGGACGCGGCCGCTCGTAAGGGTGATGCACGCCTAAGGTGGTTGACGTGTTTACCACTCGCCCGGAACTGGCCGGTACACACGGGATGGTCACCTCGACGCACTGGCTCGCCTCCGCGGCGGGGATGGCGGTGCTGGAGGACGACGGCAACGCCTTCGACGCCGCGGTCGCCGCGGGGTTCGTCCTGCAGGTCGTCGAACCACACCTCAACGGCCCGGGCGGCGAGGTCCCCGTGCTGTTCGCCACCGCCGCCGACCCGCGCCCGCGTGCCCTGTGCGGCCAGGGTCCGGCGCCTGCCGCGGCCACCATCAGCCACTACCGCGACGAACTCGGCCTTGACCTGGTGCCCGGCACCGGCTTCCTGGCGACCACCGTCCCCGGCGCCTGGGACGGCTGGTTGCTGCTGCTACGTGACCACGGCACCAAGTCGCTGCGGGACGTGCTGAAGTACGCGATCGGCTACGCGCGCGGCGGATTTCCCGTCGTCCCGCGGATCACCGAGACCATCGACACGGTGCGCGAGATGTTCGTCGAGCACTGGCCGACCTCCGCGCGGCTCTGGCTGATCGACGGCGCCGCGCCGCGGCCGGGCAGTCTGATCCGCAATCCCGCGCTCGCCGACACGTGGGAGCGGCTGCTCGCGGAGGGCGAGGCGGTCGGCCCGGGGCGCGAGGCGCAGCTCGACGCCGCCCGCCGTGCCTGGTCGCAGGGCTTCGTGGCCGAGGCGGTGGAGAAGTTCGTGCGCATCCCGCACCGCGACAACTCCGGCCGGGACCACGCGGGGGTGATCACCGCGCAGGACATGGCCGAGTTCGAGGCGAGCTACGAGACCCCGCTCACCGTCGACCTGCCCGGTGGCTGGACGCTGGCGAAGTTCGGCATCTGGTCCCAGGGGCCCGCGCTGGCGCAGCAGCTGCGCATCCTGGAGGGGCTCACCGACCGGATCCGGTACGTCGACGGGGTGGCCGATGCCGACACGGTGCACGTCGCGGTGGAGGCGGCGAAGTTGGCTTTTGCCGACCGTGAGGCGTGGTACGGCGATTCCGCCGCCCCGGGCGTCCTCGCGGACCTGGTGTCCCGCGACTACGCGGCCGAGCGCCGCGCACTCGTCGGCGACCGGGCTTCGCTGGAGCTGCGCCCGGGTTCGCCCGGCGGCCGCCAGCCGGTGCTGCCCGCGCACGTCGCCGAGGGGCGCGGCGTGGACGGCGCGAAGGACCCCAGCGGCGTCGGCATCGGCGAGCCCACCGTGTTGCCAACCGGAGAGAGCCGCGGCGACACGGTGCACGTGGACGTGGTGGACCGCTGGGGCAACATGGTGTCCGCGACGCCGTCCGGCGGGTGGTTGCAGTCCTCGCCGACCATCCCGGAACTGGGGTTCTGCCTGGGCAGCCGGGCGCAGATGTTCTGGCTGGATCGCGGGCTGCCGAACTCCCTGGAGCCGCGCAGGCGGCCGCGGATCACGCTGAGCCCGTCGCTGGCGTTGCGCGGCGGGATGCCGGTGCTGGCGTTCGGCACGCCCGGCGGCGACCAGCAGGACCAGTGGCAGCTGTGCTTCTGGCTGGCGCACGTCCACGGTGGACTGAACCTGCAGGAGGCGATCGACGCGCCGGCCTGGCACACCGGCGCGCTCCCGGGCTCGTTCTATCCGCGCGCGTGGGAGCCGGGCCGGGTGGTGGCGGAGTCCCGCCTCGGCGAACGAACGCTTGACGACCTGCGCCGCCGCGGCCACGACGTCGTCGACGCGGGTCCGTGGGCCCTGGGCCGCCTTTCGGCGGTCTCCCGCGACCCCGAGACGGGACTCCTCCGAGCCGCGGCCAACGCCCGCGGAGCCCAGGGCTACGCCGCAGGCCGCTGACGGTCCGCCCGGGCAACGCCAGCTTGAGTACGCCGTGCCGGGATTCGGTGCTCGACTTGACGAACAGCGCCGACTGGGGGCGGTGTTGCGCCGAAGGCGCTGGCCCGCAGGGACAGACTCCTTGTCACTGCTGCTGTTCCCGGGCAACCTGATGTGACGACGGCTGGGGCGGGGGTGCGTTGAGGTGGTGGTCGGTGATGCGGCGCGGAAGATCGATGAGCCCGCGGTCGTCGCCGCGTAGACGAAGGTTGGTGCGGCGGCTCGGGAGATAATTGAGCGCACGCCGAGCCGCTGGACACCAGCCTGCTCACCGCGACGCTGCGCGGATATGTGATCTCGCGGCCCTGATCGGCAGCTCCCCGATTGCGGTCGGGCAGCGGCTGGCCAGCAAGCCAGCGCCGAACGCGCATCGCGTCCTGCAGTCCGGCGGCACGATCTCGAAGGGATTTCGCGTGGCTGGAATCCGGGCGCTCCGATGATCCCAGGGACGTCCTCGAAGCTGAAGGCGTGACTTTCACTGAGCACGGTCGAGCCGCGCAGAGCCAGCGCATCAGCACCACGGAACTGGCCGCGTTGATCGGCGCTGATCTCGACGAGCTCGTGCCCGACCCGGCCCCGGGTCAAGATCCAGAACTGCGGGACCGCTTCGTCCAGCAGTTGAAGGATTGGCAAGGCGACGAGATCGCCAGCGCGGTCCTCATGGTCCTCAATGCCTGGACGCAGATGGGCGGAACCCTGTCCTATGGAGTCGCAGCCAGCGAGACGTCGTGCTTCCTGCTCTCGCGCACCGTGTACCCCAGCGGCAAGTTCGAAATCGTCTTCCAGCACCTGCGCGTCCGGGTCCCGTTTGACGACGACGCCCTTCGGGACGAATTCCGGCAACGCCTCAACAAGATCGAGGGCGTTGATCTGCCGGCGGTGAAGCTCGACTTCAGACCCGGCTTTGCGCTGAAGTTGCTGCGCCAGCCGCAGGCGCGGGACGTGCTCTTCGACGCCCTCGAGTGGTTCCACAGCATTGCCCGGGGTGAAAAATCTTCACGAACCACCGGTGCGCGCGAAACGACGTCCCAACCCTCGGATGCGGTGCTGAGCCGGGCGTGAACGGTCGATGAGGAGCGCCTCATCTTCTCCCGGAGGGAGATTTCCACACCCCTGTGGACAACTGTGCCCACAGGGTCTTGACCTGCGGAAACACGTCTCCTGGTGGGGGAGGTTGTGCACAGCTGTGGAGAGAGTTGTCCACAGGTGTGGACAACTGGTCAGCGGCGGGTGCTGACCAGCACCAACCCGATCCCGATGAGCGCCACGCCCAGCCATGACGCCGCACCCAGCCGCTCACCGACGACGAGGACGCTGAGCAGCGCGGCCACCACCGGCTCCAGCAGGCTCAACGTCGTCGCGGTGCTCGTCGACGTGTGCCGCAGCCCCGCACCGAACAGCACGTACGCCAGGCCCATCGGCACCAGGGCAAGGTAACCCGCGACGAGCAGGCCCGACGCCGAACCGAGCAGCGCACCACCGGTGACCGCGAGGACGGGCAGCAGCACCAGCGACCCGCAGCCGAACATCGCCCCCATCACCGCACGAGACCCGTGCCCGCCGCGCATCATCCGTGCCGCCGCCCACGAGTACACGACGTAGGCCGCGCCGCCGAGCAACCCCAGCAGCGCGCCCAGCACCACGGCCGAACCCGTCCCGGCCGGACCGCCCCCGGTGATCAGCAGCAGCCCCAGCACCGAGAGCGTGGCCGCGATGGCCCACCGGCCGTCGAGCCGAACGCCGTCCAGCACGCGTTCCAGGACAGCGGCGAACACCGGGGCCGAACCGAGCGTGACGACCGTGCCGATGGCCACCCCGGCCAGCGCCATCGACGAGTAGAACGCCAGCGGGTACACCGCCACGGCCAGCGCGCCGGTGACCAGCAGCCCGGCCTGGCCGGACCGCAGCACGCCCAGCGCCGACCGGCCGGCCACGGCGAGCAGCAGCAGGCCGCCGAAACCCATGGTGGCGGCACCGATGGACAGCGGGCTCGCCCCCTGCGGGGCGAAGCTCGCGGCGGTGCCGGTGGTGCCCCACAGGGTGGCGGCCAGCAGCACGAGCAGCGGCCCGGAGGCGAAACCGCGGGTAGCACGAGATGCGGTGAGCAGATCGTTGGACACGGTGAACTCTTCCGTTTCGAGAACCGACGGGGACTCGGAACGGGCGTACGAAGTCAGCGCGACAGCTGCGCGGGCACGGCCGGCGCGAGATCAGGTCCGGCGCGCGGGGTGGGTTCGCCGCCCGTCAGGCGGACGGCGGCGGCAGGACGCGGTGCCAGTGCGAGTTCACGCGCCCCACCCTAGCCGCTTTCCCACCCGATTCGGGTGGGTGGTCACTCAGGCGGAACCCCCAACAGGAAAGCCCGGCGGATGTTTCGCGCCGCCGCGCGCGGGCGACCCGGCGGGTGGAGCCGCGCGCACCGTCTCGGGTTGGAGGTCCTCGATGGCGATCCTGCACACCGACATCCCGACGCGGGCCCAGGTCGACGCGCTGCTGACCGCACGCTCGCCGGAGAGCGTGTCGATCTACCTGCCGACCGACCCGGCGTCCAACGGCGAACCCGAGCGCATCCAGCTGCGCAACCTCGCCGAACGGGCGCTCGACCAGCTCCGTGAGGCCGGGGCGGACAAGGCCGGCATCGCCGCGATCGGCGAGTACCTCGCCGACCTCGCCGAGGACGACGAGTTCTTCCGCTACCAGGCCCGCTGCCTCGCCGTCTTCGCCACCCCGGCGGCGATCAACACCTTCCGGCTGCCCAACCACCTGCGCGAGGTGGTCGAGGTCTCCGACCGTTTCCACATCAAACCGCTGCTGCGCTCGATCACCTTCCCGCAGACCGCCCTGTTGCTCGCGCTGGCGCAGAACTCGGTGCGGCTGCTGGAGGTGCTGCCCGAGATGGAGCCCATCCGGGTCGACGTGGGCGGTATGCCCACCGACATCGACAGCGCCGTGGGCCGGGAGTACCCGGCCGACCGCTCGCCGATCCGGCGGCTGCAGGCCGACGAGGGCCGCAAGGTGCGGATCGCCCAGTTCGCCCGCCAGGTCGACCGCGCACTGCGGCCGGTGCTGCGCGACGACGTGCCGCTGATCCTCGCCGCCACCGAGCCGCTGCAGAGCATCTTCCGCTCCGTCAGCGGCGCCCCGAAACTGGCCCGGGTGGGACTGACCGGCAACCCGGAGGAGAGCAGCGACCGCGAGCTGGCCTCGGCCGCCCGGGACGTGCTCGACGACGTCTACGCGGACCGGCTGCGCGCGCTGCACGAGCGGTACGAGCAGCGCACCGGTCAGGGCCGGACGGTCACCGACATCTCCGACGTGGCGCGGCACGCCACCTTCGGTGCGGTGGACACCGTCTTCGTCGACATCGACAACACCACGCCGGGCTTCATCGACGAGGCGGGCGGGGTGCGCTACGAGGAGACCGAGGACGCCCGCTCCTACGGGCTGCTCGACGAGATCGCCCGCCGCGTGTGGCTGTCCGGCGGCCGGGTGATGGCGGTCCGCGCCAAGGACATCCCGGACGGCGGCCCCACCGCCGCGATCCTCCGCTACACCCTCACCTGACCCGCCTAGGCGCCGAGGCGGTAGCCCATACCCCGGACGGTGCTGATCCGCTTCGCGCCGATCTTGCGGCGCAGTGCCCGCACGTAGACGTCGACCACGTTGGACCCCGGGTCGAAGTCGTAGCCCCACACGTGCGACAGGATCTGCTCCCGCGACAGCACCTGGCCCGCGTGCCGCAGGAACAGCTCCAGCAGCGCGAACTCCCGCGCCGTCAGGTCCACGACGCCTTCGGGCACCTGGGCGCGCCGGGTGCGCAGATCCAGCGACAGCTCGCCCTCGCGCAGCACCGTGACCTCCGGGACGCGGTCCGCCGGGCGCAGCCGCAGCCGCACCCGGGCGAGTAGCTCCTCGAACCGGAACGGCTTGGTCATGTAGTCGTCCGCGCCGCCCTCCAACCCGGCGACCGTGTCGTGCACCGAGTCCCGCGCGGTCAGGATGATCACCGGCACCGTCACGTGCTGCGCCCGCACCGCCCGCAACACCGAGAAGCCGTCCCTACCGGGCAATCCGAGGTCGAGCACCACCAGGTCGAAATCGCCGGTCAGCAGGTAGTTCTGGGCGGTGTCGCCGTCGCCGACCACGGTGGTGGTGAAGCCGTTGGCGCGCAGGCCCTTCTCGATGAACGCCGCGATGCCCGCCTCGTCCTCGGCGATCAGGATCTTGCTCATCCGCTGGTCTCCTCGTTGTGTGGCGGTTTCGCGGGCAGTTCCAGGCCGAAGGTGGCGCCCTCGCCCGGGGTGGACACCACGCGCACCCGCCCGTGGTGGGCCTCCGCGATCGCCTTCACGATTGCCAGGCCCAGCCCCGCACCGCCCTTGCCGGGGCCGCTGCCATGCGCGAAGCGCTCGAAGATCTTCTCCACCTCCTCGGGGGCGACGCCCGGACCGCGGTCGGTCACCCACAGCGTCGCCACCCCGTCGACCAGCGACGACCCGATGCGGATCTCCGAGCCCTCCGCGGTGTGCTGCACCGCGTTCTGGGCCAGCTGGACCATCGCCTGGGTCACCCGCTGCTCGTCGACGACGACCTCGCCCTCCCCGACGTCGGCCAGCACCCAGCGGCGGTCCGCCAGCGACCGCACCTTCGCCTCGATGTCGCTGGTCAGCTCCGCCAGCGACACCGGGGCCGGGGTGACGAAGTCGGGCCGGTCGGCCTTGGCCAGCACCAGCAGGTCGTTGACGATGCGGGTCATCCGGTCCAGCTCGTCGGTGCACAGCCGCACCACTTCCTCCCGCTCCGCGGGATCGTCACCGAGCAGCTCCAGGTGGCCGCGCACGATGGTGATCGGGGTGCGCAGCTCGTGCCCGGCGTCGTCGACGAACTGGCGCTGGATGCGGAAGGCGTCCTCCAGCCGGTCCAGCATCGCGTTGAACTGGTCGGCCAGCGCGGCGATGTCATCCCGGCCCTCGACCGGGATGCGCCTGGTCAGGTCGTGCTCGCTGATCTCGGCCGCGGTCAGCCGCACCTGCCGCACCGGAGCCAGAATCAGCCCGGAGACAACCCACGACGACACCGCGGCCAGCACCACGCCCAGCGCGCTGACCAGAACCAGCAGCTGCACGGTCCGGTCGGCCTCGGCGATGGCGTCGGCGCTGAACCGCTCGATGACGAACCAGGCCCGCCCGCCCTGGCCCAGGTTCGCCTCCACCTTCAACCAGCGCATGTCGCCGAACGGCGTCTCGATCACCCCGTGGTGGTCCGGGGCCGCGGCGATTCGCCCGAGCACCGTCCGGTCGTGCGCGACCTTCTTGACGTGGGTGTCGTCCTGCTCCTGGGAGAGCAACGCCAGCCCCGCCGGGGTTTCCCAGACACCGATGAGCGCTTCGTCGCGGTCGGGGTACTGGCGCTTGAGGTAGGAGTCGAACAGGCTCGGCGCGTCGTTGAGCAGCTGCAGCGTCACCGGGTCGCGCCCGCGTTCGGCGAACGCCACGAACTCGCGCGCCTCCTGCTCCAGCGACGCGGTGACCTGGTTGTTGACGTCGTTGTGCAGGAACTGGCGGACGATGAGGATCACCGCCAGCAGCACCACCACCAGGACCAGCAGCAGCCAGCCCATGATCTGGGCGCGTGCCGGGACGCGGGTGCCGCGCCGCTTCGGTGGGCGCGCCGGACGAGCCGCCGGGGCGGCGCGCTCAGTCGTCATCGTCGTCGTCATCATCGTCCGGCGGTGGCGGCGGTAGTTCGGCGGGCGGGTTCGTCGAGACGGGGGGCATGTGACTGGGGTCCGGACCGGCCGAGCTGCCGATCCGCACCGTCGCGGGGACGTGCGGCGTGCGGGGACCGTCGGTGACCGCGAAGCTCACCAGCACCGCGGCGATCGGCAGCGCCACCGCCGCCAGCAACAGCACCGCCTTGGGAACCGATCTCATGCCTGCCACTCTGTTCCGCGCACCGCACCGGCAACATGAAACCCAGATGAGAGCTTTTTCATCTTCGCGCCTGCCGAGGACGGGCGCATGCGGAAGATCGAGACCGCATCGTGGAAGGTATCGGATGACGGCATATCCCCACGGTCACCTGATCGGGGGCGCTAGCCTGCTGGGGGACTTTCTTCCGCAGTGAGGGACCGGATGGACAAGCGGCTGATCGAGTGGACCGGGGAGCGCTGCGTCCCGTGGACCGACGACGTGCAGGTCGTCTACGAGCACTACCACCGCTACGCCCTGGCAGCCCGCTTCGTGCGCGGCAAGCGGGTGCTCGACCTGGCCTGCGGTGAGGGCTACGGCAGCGCCCTGCTCGCCGCCGAAGGCGCCGAGGTCGTCGGCGTCGACATCGACCCGGCGACCGTCGAGCACGCGCAGCGCAACTACGGCGGCCGCGACGTCACCTTCCACGTCGGGTCCATCACCGACCCCGACCTGCTGGCCGACGCCAAGCCCTTCGACGTCATCGTCTGCTTCGAGGCCATCGAGCACGTCGAGGACCACGACGCCGTGCTGCGCCTGGTGAAGTCGCGCCTCGTCCAGGGCGGGCTGTTTTTCAGCAGCACCCCCGACACCGCCGTCTACAGCCACGAGCACGGCAACGACAACCCGTACCACGTCAAGGAACTCACCGCCCGGGAGTACGAGGAACTCCTGGAAGGGGCGTTCCGGCACGTGGCCGTGCTCAAGCAGAACGTCACCGTCGGCTCGCTGCTGGCGCCCGCCGACCACGGCGACCCGGACACCGCGATCGAAGGCGTGCGCCTGCAGACCATCAAGCAGGACAACGGTTCCTGGACGGTCCGCCAGGGCGTGCCGCACACCTACCTGCTCGGCATCGCCTCCGACAGGCACCTGCCGAAACTGCCCGCGGCCGCCGTCCTCACCGACGCCGACCTCACCCTCATTCGCCGCGGCGGCGACGTCGCGCCGATCATCGAACAGCGCGACGCGGCCGTGGCCGACGTCGCCAAGCTCAACGAGCTCTACCAGCGCAACCGCGCCGAGGCCGACGAGCTCAAAGCCGCCATCGCGCGGCTCGAAAAGCTGCGCCAGGGCGAGGAGCAGCGCGCCGAGCGCAGCATCCGCGAGCAGGCGAAACTCCGCAGCGAGCTGCGTGAGGCCCAGCAGAACGCGGAGCGCGACACGGCGCGCATCGAGTGGCTGCGCGACACCGTCGCGCGGCTCGAAGGACGCGTCGCGGCCGCCGAGCGGCGGGCCGAGGAACTGGCCGCGGAGAACGCGGAGCTCGCGGCGCAGAACTCCGCGCTGGTGCAGCGCGCGGTGACCAGGTACCGCCAGCTCGTCGAGCGAGTGGCGCCGCGCGGCACCGCGCGGCGGGACGCCTACGAGATCATCCTCGGCCGCAAGCCCGGCATCCCGCAGGTCGAGGAGACCGTCGAGACCGGGCCGCTGCCGGTGCCCCGCAGCGACAACCCGCTGGTCAGCGTGATCGTGCCGGTGCACGGCAAGTGGCCCTACACCCGGCAGTGCCTGCGCTTCCTCGGCGGGCACATCGTGTCCGTGCCGTTCGAGGTGATCGTCGTCGACGACGCCTCCCCGGACGACAGCGCCGAGAAGCTCGCCGCCTGCGAAGGCGTCCGCCTGGTGCGCGCCGAGCGCAACCTCGGCTTCATCGGTGCCTGCAACCTCGGCGCCGAGCACGCGCGCGGCGAGTACCTGTTCTTCCTGAACAACGACGCCGAGGTCACCGAGTCCTGGCTGGACATCCTGATGGACACGATGCGCTCCGACGAGCGCATCGGGCTGGTCGGCGCCAAGCTCGTCTACCCGGACGGCCGACTGCAGGAGTGCGGCGGCATCGTGTGGTCGGACGGCACCGGCTGGAACTACGGTCGCGGCACCGACCCGAACGGCGCCGAGTTCAACGTGGTCCGCGACGTCGACTACTGCTCCGGCGCGGCGATCCTGGTGCGCACCGACGTGTTCCGGCAGGTCGGCGGCTTCGACACCCGGTTCGCCCCGGCCTACTACGAGGACACCGACCTGGCGTTCGCGGTGCGCGCCGCCGGATACCGCACCGTGGTGCAGCCCAGGGCGGTCGTGGTGCACCACGAGGGCGTGTCCAACGGCACCGACCTGAGCAGCGGGGTGAAGAAGCACCAGGAGCTCAATCGTCGCGTGTTCGTCGAGAAGTGGGCCGACACGCTCGCCGCCGAGAACCTGCCCGAGGCATCGCCGCGCAACCTGTGGCTGGCGCGGCAGCGCGGCACCCGCGGTCACCACGGGCCGATCGTGCTGGTCAAGGACCACCAGGTGCCGCGCCCGGACTTCGACTCCGGCTCGGTGCGCATCCGCCGGGTGCTGGAGCAGTTCGTCGAACTCGGTTGCCGGGTGGTGTTCTTCCCGGGCAACCACGCGGCCCTGCAGCCCTACACCACCGACCTGCAGCAGCTCGGCGTGACCGTGCTGCCCGCCCCGGAGCTCCAGCAGGCGTTCCTGCACGAAGCGGGCTCGGAGATCTCCCTGGCGCTGCTGTCGCGACCGCAGGTCGCCTGGAGCCTCGTCGAGGAACTGCGCACCTGCGCGCCGCAGGCAGTGATCGCCTACGACACCGTCGACGTGCACTTCCTGCGCCTGGAACGGCAGGCCGAGCTCGCCGAACAGCAGGGCGACACCGCGCGCGCCGAGGCGCTGCGCCGCAAGGCGTTCGCCTCCCGGCAGATGGAGCTGGGCCTGACCCGCGCCTGCGACATCACGCTGGTCGTGTCGGAGGCCGAGCGGGCGCTGCTGCGGGAACTCGTGCCAGACGCCGACGTCCGCGTGTTGTCCAACGTGCACGAAGTGGACCAAAGCCCGGCGCAGGTCGAGGGACGCCGGGACGTGCTGTTCGTCGGCAGCTTCGACCACCCGCCGAACGTCGACGCGGCGCGCTGGGCCGCGCGCGAGATCATGCCGCTGGTGCGGGACGAATGCCCGGACGCGGTGCTGCACGTGGTCGGCAGCAACCCGACCGACGAGGTCCGGGAACTGGCCGGGCCGAGCGTCAAGGTGCACGGCTGGGTCAAGGAGCTGAAGCCGATGTACGCGGTGAGCCGGGTGACGCTCGCGCCGTTGCGGTTCGGCGCCGGGGTGAAGGGCAAGGTTGGGGAGAGCCTGAGCCTCGGGGTGCCGGTGGTCGGCACGACGGTGGCGACCGAGGGCATGCACCTCGTCGACGATCGTGACGTGCTGGTCGCCGACGACGCGGCCGGTCTGGCCGCGGCCACGGTGCGGCTGCTCACCGACGACGACGCGTGGCAGCGCATCTCGGAGGCGGGCAAGAAGGCCATCGCGGCGCAGTTCGGCCCCGACGTCTCCCGCGCAGCACTGCGCGCCCTCCTCGACGCCGCCCACCACGAAGCCTGACCCCGCCCCGCCGGGAGCGCCCGATTTCCGGCAAACCTGGAACCCGAGAGCTCTTTACTTCGAGCAAATTTGGGAGCTCGGGACCCCGCACCGGGGTAGGGGCTCCCACATTCAGGCAAAACTGGGACACCACAGGCTCCCAACTTCAGGCTGTTTTTGGGAACACGACGGCCCACCGCGCTGGCCGCCGCACCCGAACCGGGCCTGGGAACGGCGCGGGGCCTCGGCGGATCGCCGAGGCCCCAGGGAGCGCTGGTGGGCGTCAGTCGCGCACGGTGGGCGGCAGGTGGTTGATCTGCTGGTCGAGGATCGACCGGAACATCTCCTGCGCCACCGACTTCTCAGCCGACGAGCCGCTGACGTCGATGATCACCACCCAGTTGTGCGCCACGTAGGCGGTGCGGAAGGTGCCGCCGGTGGCGACCACCTTGACACCCTGGTACGAAAGACTGTCCACAGCGGACAGACCTTCCTGTGCCTCGAGGTAGGCGTCCACCACGCTCTTCGCGGCGTTGGAGTCGGGCATCTGCAGTGCCAGCAGCGTCGTCTTGGGCGTGGTGCCCTCGGTGCCGTTGAACCAGCCGTCGACCAGCCCGCCCTGAATGGCGGTGTCGAGCACCGACTGCGGTCGCAGCAGGCCGCCCTTCGCGCCCTGCAGGCTCGGCACATCGAGCGCCCCGGTCCACGGGTGCGCCGGGCCGGCGACCGGCACCAGCACCTCCTGCGAGCTGGCCGGGGGGTTGGCCCGCGGCGCGGGTGGGGCGGGCAGTTCCTTGGTCTTCACCGGTGGCGGGGGCGCGGCGGTGGGCGGCACCGGATCGGTGCCCCCGGACGAGGTGAAGTAGAAGATCACGGCGACGATCACGCCGACCAGCAGCACCGCGCCGATGGACACCCCGGCGATCAGCTTGCCCCTGCCGCCCTTGCCCGCGGTCTCGAAGACCTCCGGGCCCTGCCGCATCCACGACGCGTCGCCGTGTTCGGGCGTGCTGCCCGGCAGGTCGTCGCCCCACGGCGTGCCCACGCTGTCGGCCGCACCCCAGCCCTGCTGCGGACCCCACTGCGGCTGCGGCGTCGGCCACTGCGGCGGCTGCTGCTGCGGGACGAAGTTGACGACCTGCGTGGTCTCGGAGCCGCCCTGCGGCGGCTGCGGCGCGGACCCAGCCAGCGGGTTCGGCACGATCTGTGTGGTCTCCTCCGGCCGCGCGCCCTGCTGCTGGGCGCCCTGGGCGGCGGCGTCGCCCCAGCTGAACGCGGGCGGGAACGGATTGGGCTGCTGCGGCGCTCCCCCGGACGGCGTGCCGGGCTGCTGCTGCGGGAACCCGCCCGAGGATGGTCCGTTCTGTCCGGCTTGCGCCCGGCCGAGCACGGCGTCTCGCCGCTGCCGGTACTCCTCGGCGGAAATCCGTCCCGCCGCGAGTTCGGCGTCGAGATTCTGCAGCTCGTCTTGCCAGGTCACGATGCGCCCTTTCCGGAATTAGCGAACGCCCCCATTTGCGATCGACCGCCATTCTGGCACCTGGCGGAGGCTCGGGGGTGCACCGGCCAGATAACGATCCGGCCGGTGCTCTGGTCGCCGCGGGCCGTCAGGCGGTAATGGGTCCACAACACTCCGGCACCGGGTTAGGCTACGCAGCGTTGACTTCTCCGGCGGGGGCATGACGGGGTGGGGTGATCTGGGTGGGTGACGCGCGGGTCGTCCACACCCGCCCGGAGTGGTTCGCCGAACCGCACCACGGGTTCGCATGGATCCGGATGATCGGTGCGATGCTGGTCATCTACGGGCACAGCTCGCCGCTGGTGGGCACGGGGGAGTTGTTCCCCCCGGAGTGGCCGGTGCAGCCCGACGAGGGCGTGCTCATGGGGTTCTTCGCGATGAGCGGCTTCCAGATCACGGAGAGCTGGATGCGCGACCCCCACCCGGCCCGGTTCGCCGCCAAGCGGGTGCTGCGGTTGTGGCCACCGATGCTCACCGTCTCGTTGGGCATGGCCCTGATCGTCGGGCCGATGGTGACCAAGCTGTCCGTCGGGGACTATTTCGCCGCGCACGGCACCTGGGGCTACATCGTCAACAACGCGGGCCTGCTGACGCTGAAGCACGAGCTGCCCGGCGTCTTCGAGGACAACCCGTGGCCGAACGCGGTGAACGGCTCGCTGTGGACGCTGCCGATGGAGCTGCTCGCCTACGGCGGGTTGTTCGTCCTCCTGCTGCTGGGCGCCGGGAAGCAGAAATACCGCTGGCTGACCGTGGTGGCGCTGGTCGGCCTGGTGGTGTGGGACCGGCACCTGGAGCAGCTGCCGGGTGCGGAGTCGGCGGGGTCGTTCCTGAGCGTGCCGATCGAGTCGTTGGTGGCGTTCCTGGTCGCCTTCGCCTTCGGCGTGGTGTTGAACCTGTACCGGATCCCGCTGTCGCCGCTGGCGGCGGGGGCGGGCATCGCGGTGCTGGCCCTGATGCCGAACAGCATCGCGGCGTCGTTCCTGATGACCTTCGTGGTCAGCTACGCGGTGGTGGTCGCGGGCCACTTCTGGCCGGCGCGGCTGACGGTGCCGGGCCTGTGGGTCAACGGCAGCTACGGCGTGTACGTGTGGGGGTTCCCGATCCAGCAGCTGCTGGCGATGGCGGGCATCGGCAACCAGTGGTTGATGCTGCTGTGCGCGGCGCCGCTGGCATACGTGATGGGCACACTCTCCTGGAAGTTCATCGAAGAACCCACGATGCGGCTGCGGCACTATGTGACCCCGGCGCCGAAGAAGCAGGAAGAGCCCGAGGAAAACCTCGACGAGCCCGACGACGTCGACGACCTCGACGAGCTCGATGAGCCCGACGACGCCCGCCGGGAGCCCGACGCCGAGGAAACAACCGTCCTTCCAGCAGTGGGCCGAAGCCCCCGTCGCCCCGCAGAGCCCGGCCCGACCGAGGACCAACGTCCACCGGCGAGACCGGCCCGCAGACCCCGTCCAGGACCGGCCTCGGACCAGTCCCGGGAGACGACGGTCAAACGAGTGCGCCCGGATCGGCGGACGACCTCGTCCGCCGACGCGGAAGCACGGCGCTCGGAGCCCACGCGCGTGCGACCTCGGCCGCCGGCGACCGCCGACGCCGAACCACGGCGTCGAGGTGCCGAGAGGAAGCTCACGGGGGACCTGGATCGGCTGGCGTCGGGGGGAACCCGGCATGCGAGCACACCGTCGGCGCGGATCCGTCCGGAACGTCCGGTGGCGTCGGACGAGCGGCGGCGCCGGGGCGCGGAGACGACGGCCTGGGTCGATCCGGAGCGGCTGGCGGCTTCGGGCGGGTCCCGGCGTCCAGGCGCGGAGACCCGGGTGCGCCCGGAAGCACCGGCGGCGTCAGTGCCCGACGCCGACACCGCGCGCCGTCCGGCCACGCCGCCGAGCGGCATGCCGAAGAAGCGCCCCGGTGCCCCGGACAACGGCACGCGCCGCGACGGGCCGGCCGACCGCGGCGACGGAGCCCGGGTGAACAGCGTCACGCAGGAGCAGCCCGGTTCCCGCCTCACCGGCCGCGCCCCCCTGCCTCCGGCGAGGCACCGAGCGGTGGACCTCCCGCCGGGTCGGCGCGCGGCCCCGGTGCCGGAGGACCGCGCGGCCCCGGTGCCGGAGGACTCGGTGCTGGCGAAGCGGCTGTCCCGTGATCTGGATGGCTCGCGGCCCCCGGCCCGCCGCGCGGGTGGTCGCCACGCGCGTCCGGAGCCGCCGGTACCGGAGGAGGACACCCGGCCGGCCCAGCGCCGTCCCAGCGGGCTGGATCGCCCGTGAGCGACGCGTACTCTCGGTGCTATGGCGCTCTTCGGTGACAAGACCAGGCTGATCGACGCGTCCGAGGCCCTGCCGGGCCGCGACACCCCGATGCCGGTGGCGGAGCGGCACACGGTGTTCCCGGACCGCCGGATCGTGCCACCGTTCCCCGACGGCCTGGCCACGGCCGTGGTGGGCATGGGCTGCTTCTGGGGCGCGGAGCGCGCGTTCTGGCGCACCGACGGCGTGTGGTCGACAGCGGTCGGCTACGCGGGGGGCTTCACCCCGAACCCCACGTACGAGGAGGTCTGCACGGGCCGCACCGGTCACGCGGAGGTGGTCCTGGTGGTCTTCGACCCGACCCGGATCACCTACCAGCAGGTCCTGAAGGTCTTCTGGGAGAACCACGACCCGACCCAGGGCATGCGCCAGGGCAACGACATCGGCACCCAGTACCGTTCGGCGATCTACTACCAGAACGAGAACGAGCGAGTGGAAGCCGAAGCCAGCCGGGAAGCCTTCCAACGCGCCCTGCACGCAGCAGGCCACGGCCAGATCACCACGGAAATCGCGCCTCTGAAGAGCTTCTACTATGCCGAGACCTACCACCAGCAGTACCTCTCGGACGCGAAGAACCCGAACGGCTACTGCCGCCTCAGCGGCACCGGCGTCACCTGCCCCATCGGCCTCAACGTGACGCCCGGCGAGCAGAGCTGAGTGCCGAGCTGCGGTACTGGGCCGCGACGTGCGGCCTGCCGAGAGGGTGCCGGGGTGGGGGCGCCGACCGACTCACCCGGGCTCGCTCGGAAACACGCGGACCAGGTTAGGCGTATCTGCTTGCCTTGTGGGCGAACAGGAACTCTGGCCACAGGACACCGCGCTCGTTCTCCAGGTAGTCGGCGTCCATGTCGCAGCCTCGGGGAACGTGAACAGATCACGCTGCTGATGCGCCCGCCGAAGATGTCTGACACGAACTTTTCCGAGAGGAGACCACATAGGTCTGGCAATGCCTTGTACCGATCGTTCTTGGGATCGAGGCCGGGGTTGCGGGCGCAACTGCTCATGGCGACGACGAGCATCGCTGCGGTCGCAACACTCCCCACAATCGCGGAAATCTTTTTCCTCATGTCGTCCTCACTTCGCCAGAAGGTGCTGGGTGACGTCGTTCGCTGCCTTGGTCAGAGCCGCTTGGATTGCTTCTCGCCCCATTCCGGTCGAACCTTGCTGTGACACGACAATGCCGTGGTAGCTCACGTCTGCTGTGACGTTTCCTTTCCGGAACTCGATGTACCCGTTCGCGTCGTTGAACTCGCCATAAGCCTCGTCGCCGATTCCGCTGATTGTTCCTTTGTTGGCCATGTCGCGGTTCCTGCGCATGGCGGAAAATGAGGCTTTGGCGATCTCGACGCCACTCATGTCATCCTGACTGGTCAGATTTTCGTGGAGGTAAAGCGTAATCTCCAATTTCTGCGCGAACGGTATTACCCCTTGCGGGGGAGGGTCGGGTGTTTCTTTGGGGCGGTACCACCAGTGGCAAGACTTGCTCCGCCTGCCGTCTGCTGAATCGCCCTGTGCGCCACTAACGATCTCTTGAAGGGTTTGCTGGCTGACCGTGCCGCAGACATCGGGTAGTGAGGTGAATGGATCTGGAGGGGCTGGCTGCGCGGTGCACGCCCCGAGCAGTGTGGTTGTGATCAAGACGCCAGGTAGCGCAGAACGAGAGTACTTCCGCATGCCCACTAATCCCTCTTTCGGACTTTCCAGCCCTCGGTGTCCACCGACGAGGATGGGATTGTCTCGGGAACTTTGAGGTTGGTGATTTCCATCTTGAGGTTTTGGCTGGCCTGTCGGTATTGTTGGATTACGGTGTTCGCTTCGGTGAGAACCTCGCCCACAATGGTGATGAAGGTGGCAATGGCGTCGGCGACCGGTTCGGCAACCCCAATGATGAACTCTTGGAAGCTCGCGATCACGCCACCTGTCGCCCGGATGATGGCGTCAGCGCAATCGATCAGGAACCCTATCGCCTGGTTGTACAGGTCGGTCATCGTGGAAGCAATGTCTTGAAGGTGCTCCTTCATCTTGCCGAACACGGTCGCCGCACCTGTGAAAACTTTTTCGAGGTGATCGATGTAAATTCCGAAGCTGTCGAATGCGGGGCCTTCCCAGTATGCTTTGAGGTCCGCTCTTGCGTTGGTGATCGAATCTATGGAGTCATCGATTGCTCGCTTTCCTTCGTCGCCCCATGCTTCTATGCGCGCAAGGATGTTCTCCGGATGGCCGAAAAGGTCTCGGATCATGTCTATGATCCCGGTTATGCCATCCATGCCGAGTTTCTTCGCGTACTCCAGAACCTTTTGAGCTTCGGCTTCAGGAAAGGGTTCAAGAGGAACCAGATTGATGGTCGCGGTCACGGCTTCCTCCTAACGAAGATCTGAACTACATGTTTGCCTTGAGGTAGCCGAACTTTTCATAGTACTCGGCGTCCCGGCTTTCGTAGTCATCGGCCACTGCCTTGAGGCTGTTCGCTGCCTTTTCGAGGACTTCTTGTCCCTTCTTGAGCCGCTGGAGTGCCTCGGCAAGCGCCGCGTTGTAATTTTTGGTGGCTGCTGAAAGTTCACCGAGAAGACCGAGGTCGTCATCGGACAATTCGTTGCCGGACAAAGCTTGGTATGCCCTGTCCCAGGCGTCTGCTGCCTCGAAAAGAAGCTTCACGTTGGCGCGCAGCGCCTGCGGTACGACGCTGTAATCGGTCATCGAAGATAGCCCTTCGGTTCCTTGGGTTCGCGAAGTCGGCGCGCTTCCTCCTCTCCGCGTTCGAGGGCGCGCATGACGGCGGTGGCCAGGCTTCGTCCGTTGGCGAAGGCGAGTTGGTCGGTGTTCAGTCGTACATCGACCAACTGGCCGTATGCCGTTAATATGAGCTGGCCAAGGTCGCTGTCCAGATCAATACTGATCTGCTTGCTGGCAAGCTGCTGTGTCTGTTGGACCGCTTCGTTGTAGCGATCTCTGGCATTCGCAAGTTCATTCTTGATCTGTTCTGATGGTAGCTTTTGCAAAGGTGTTCAGCTCCCAAAACCAGGCAGGGCTCTTAGTAGCCTTGCGTTGGAGTCCTCGATCGCCTGAGTGCGTGCTGCGTTGATCGCAGACGCGATCTTCGGACCGAGCGCAGTTGGATGGCCCGAGCGTAGTTCCCTGTCGGGTATCGACAGGTCGTGCAGCTTTCCCAGTCCATCCACGCGAGCGGATACAGCACGATCTTCCGACGTTGCCGTGAAATATCTCGTCGCTGCTTCTTCACGCAACGCGCGCATCCGCTCCCTTTTTTCGTTCAGGTCAGCGAGCATCGACTCGATATCTGGGACTTCCGTCACGACTGCTCCAAGATTTCGTTGCCAGCTTCGGCTAGTACCTATGGCAGACCGGGGGGCAGCGGTACCAGACGCTGCTCGCTGCCTTCCTACGGCGCGAGTCCTGCGTGGGAGCAGAGCGGGCCGAACATGCTTGCGTCGAATCCCAGCGCCCTGACAAGAACTCCCCCACTGCCGTCGTGATCTTCGCCGGTTGAGGATATCCAGCAGCCTTCTCGGCATGGGCAGATCGGCCTCGAACCACACGTCTCGAAACCGATCTCACCCAGATGGTCCAACGGCGCCACGGCGCCGGCGCAGCACAAGGCCCGGGGGGTCAGACCGATCGGCCGAGGAACGCCATGAGGCGGGTGGTGGGATCGGCGTCGGCCGGCGCGGGTTGTTCGGGACCGAAGGTGTTCGGGCTGCGCAGCCGCTCCGGCGGGAGCTGCCGGAGAAAACCGTCGATCCACGACACGACGTCGTCGGGAATGCGAACCTCCTGCCCGGTGGCCCGTCCAAGGTCCCACGAGTGCAGGAACAGGTCGAAAGTCGGGAAGGTCAACGCGAACGACAGCGGTTGCGCACCGAGCGCGGTTTCCCGAACGGCGTCCAGGTCCGCGTCGGCCACCTCGCTCCGAAAAACAGCGGCGGTCCGCTCCCACGCACCAACGGGATCGTCCCCGACGGAAACCGGTGAAAGCGACCCGCCCAGCGAACCACCGCGAATCGCGGAGACACCGATCTCCAGAACGCCGACCACGTGCCCGACGAGATCCCGAGCGTCCCACCCGGCACAGGGCGTGGCAACGCCCCACTGATCGCCGGGAACACCTCGAACAACGGAACCGAACAACTCAAGACCGCGCTCCGCGGCATTGTTGATCTGCATGAACCTCAGCGTAGTGCACCACCCCGACACCCCCGAGTTGCAAACCCCAACGGAACCCCCAACCATAAACCCATGTCGGACAACGTATACCGAGTTACAGAAGTGGTGGGCTCCTCGACAAAAGGAGTGGAGGACGCAATAAGAAAAGCAGTGGACAGAGCAGCCCAAACGCTGCGACACGTGGACTGGTTCGAGGTGACAGAAATAAGAGGCCACGTGGAGCACAACGAACTGTCCCACTACCAGGTGGGCCTGAAAATAGGCTTCCGGCTGGAAACCCAGGACGAGCGACCCACAACCACCCCCTGAGTGACCCACTCGAGCCAGCCCCCACCGCAGGGCACCCCAGAAACGACGAAGGAGCCGTGTGCGGTGCACACGGCTCCTGGTCCGAGCGGATGACGGGACTCGAACCCGCGACCCTCACCTTGGCAAGGTGATGCGCTACCAACTGCGCTACATCCGCATCTTTACCGCCCCGGTGGGCTGTTGGTGCCTACTCTAACCCATCGTTGCGGGGCGTTCGCACAGGGGGTCCCCTAACGAGTCGGGGAGTCCACCGCGCGGGTCGGGGTGATCCGCAGCAGCACCCGGTGCTCGTCCCGCATGGCCTGCCGGTAGGCGTTCCAGTCCTCGTGTTCGCCGGAGATGCCGCGGTAGTACTCCTCGAGCAGCGGCATGGCGTCCGGCAGTCCGACGATCTCCACGTCGCCTTCCACCTGGATCCAGCGGCCGAAGAACTGGTCGGGTAGGACACACAGCCAGGCGTGCGGGCGGCGGCGCAGGTTGCGCACTTTGGCGGAGCCAGCGACAGTGCTGACGGTGACGTGCCCGGCGCTGTCCGTGGTGACCAGCACCGGGGTCATCTGGGGGGTTCCATCGGACCGCAGCGTGCTCATGACGGCGCGGTGCTGCTTGCGGACGACGGCGAGGGCTTCGTCGAGATCCACGTCGACCTCCGGGTGCTGGGCCTGGGACCACCGCGGTCCGGGCACGTCCCACGGTATCGATGTCCGCTGGTGGCGCGCGCGGTGCGGCGTCCGGCGGCTGGGGGGAGACATGGGGATGAGCGAAGTCGTCGGTGGGGGGTTGTCGTCGGACGATCGGGTGTTGCTGGAGCGGCTGCGGGCCGGGGACGACCGCGCCTACGGCGACCTGTACCGGCGGCACGCGCCCGCGGTGCGGCGGTTCGCGTTGAGCATGCCGCGGCCGGGCATCGACGTGGATGACGTGGTGGCCGAGGTGTTCATGCGGGTGTTGCGCGCGGTCCGCACCGGGCATGGGCCGCGGGACGCGATCCGCACCTACCTGCTCACGGTGGTGCGGCGGGTGCTCGGGGAGTGGGCGGCTGCCCGGCGGGACGAGTTGATGAACTCCGAACAGCTCGGCGAGTACGCCCCGCGGCAGCGGGACCACCAGGCGGTGCAGGCGGAGGGCGAGTTGCTGGCCCGCGCGTTCCACCGGTTGCCCGCTCGGTGGCGGGAGGTGCTGTGGGCCACGGAAGTGGAGGGGCACCGCCCGGCCAGCATCGCCGGCCAGCTGGGGTTGACGCCGAACGCGACCGCGGTGCTGGCACACCGCGCGCGGCGTGGCCTGCGGGAGGCGTACCGGCAGGCGGCGGACTCCCCGTGTGTGCGGCGGTCATGACGGCTGGCCCGATCGCTCGCCTTGATCGACAATGGTCGCGCGAAACGAGCCTGCGGGGCGCGGACTGTCACCCGTCAGGCTCATGACGCGCGCGGTACCGTTGCTTCACGCTCGGTGACCGACGGTGTCGAGTGGCGAGACATGTGGCGAGGCGACCAGCCCGGGTGGGCGGGGAGGCGACGATGAACCGGGTGGTGCGGGGCTCCGACGGCCGCGAGTGGACCATCAGGGCGGACCTGGAGTGGTCCAACCCGATTTCGGCGGACGAGTTCGAGCACGACGTGAACGGGGGGTCGGCGCCCGCGTTCCTGATGGGCGCGGTGTTCGTGTTCCTGGTTGTGATGTTCGTGGTGTGGACGCCCGCCGAGGTGGTGGTGCCAGGCTGGCTGGTCCTGCTGCTGGTGGCGGCGGTGCTGTTCTTCCCGGTGCGCTGGGTGCTGCGGCGGCCGTGGACGATCACCGCGGCGACGCCCGGCGACCAGGACGAGCACCCGCCGGAGACCTGGGTGGGGGTCGTGCGCGGGTTCGTCAGCGTGCGCCAGGAGATGTCCAAGGTGGCGCGGCACATCGAGTTGTACGCGGAGCCGGACATGAACGGCGGCCTGCAGCCGGTGGAGTGAGTTTGCGCCGGCCCGGTGTGTCGGGCTCGTACGGCACACTGGGGTGGTGCCGGAACTCCCCGAGGTGGAGGCGTTGGCCCAGCACCTCCGCGACCACGCCGTGGGCCGCACCGTGGCCCGCGTCGACGTGGCGTCCATGAGCGTGTTGAAGACCGCGAGCCCGCCATGGACGGAGCTGCATGGTCGGCCGGTCACCGGTGCGGTGCGCCGCGGGAAGTTCCTGGATCTGGACTGCGACGGGCTGCACCTGGTGTGCCACCTGGCCCGGGCCGGGTGGTTGCGGTGGGTGGACGAGTTGTCGCCGGTGCCGCCGAAGCCGGGACGGGGGCCGATTGCGTTGCGGGTGCATCTGGGTGGTCCGGGTTTCGACCTGACCGAGGCCGGGACGCAGAAGAAGCTCGCGGTGTGGGTGGTTTCCGCACCCGACGAGGTGCCGGGGATCGCGAGGCTGGGGCCGGACGCGGTGGACGTGGACCGGGACGCGTTGGCCACCATCCTGGCCGGGCGGTCGGAGCGGATCAAGACGCTGCTCACCGACCAGTCGGCGCTGGCCGGGATCGGCAATGCCTATTCCGACGAGATCCTGCACGCCGCGAAGGTGTCGCCGTTCGCGACGGCGGGTCGGCTCGACGATGCTGCGGTCGAGCGGTTGCACGCGAGCATGCGGGAGATCCTGCGGGATGCCGTGCAGCGGGCGCTGCGGCAGGACGCGGCCCGGTTGAAGGCGGAGAAGCGGTCGGGGCTGCGGGTGCACGGGCGTACCGGGTTGCCGTGCCCGGTGTGCGGTGACGTGGTGCGTGAGGTGTCGTTCGCGGATCGCTCGATGCAGTACTGCGCGACGTGCCAGACCGGGGGCAGACCGCTCGCCGATCGGCGGCTGTCCCGCCTGCTCAAGTGAGTTGTCCACAACCTGTGGACAACTCGGTCGGTTGTGCACGGTGCCGCTGGTCGAGCCGCGTATTTTCGCTGGACGGAAGGGCGAGGTGCCGCTCACCGACGGAAACTGTGCACTGAGCGTAGTCGCCTTGATTCCCCGCGTTGTGGTAGTTGAAGATTGATGTTGTGCCGGAGCTGTTGACAGAGCGGACCGTGCTGACCACCTTCGCCGCGATCGCCGTGCTCGGGATGTTCGTGCTGCTGTGCCGCGCCCGCCGGGTCAGCACCTCTGTGGAGGACGCCACGCTGGCGGCTCTGCACCGGGTCACGAGCGCCGCCCCCTACCTGCGGCAGGGCATGACCCAGGAGTCCGCCGACAAGACCGCGCCGCACCTGCGGGAACTGCTGGCCTGCGTGGCCGTCGGCATCATCGACGCCGATGGCACCCTACTCAGCTGGGACGGCGAAGCCAACCACCACTACGCGGACCTGCGGACCAAGATCGAGCAGGTGCTGCGCACCGGCAAACGCGAGTTCCTCGACCACGGCGACGTGACCTGCGACCAGCGGCCATGCCCGATGCGGCACGCGGTCGTCGTCCCGCTGGAGGTCGAGGGCGAGAACCGCGGCGCCCTGGCGGTGATCGCGGCCGGCGACCGCAAGCGGCTGCTGCGGGCCGCCGCCGAGGTCGCCAACCACGTGTCCACCCAGCTGGAGCTGGCCGAGCTGCAGGAGTCCAAGGAGCGGCTGGCCAAGGCGGAGGTCCGGGCGCTGCGGGCGCAGATCTCCCCGCACTTCATCTACAACGCGCTGAACACCATCGGCTCGCTCATCCGCACCGACCCGGAGCACGCGCGGGACCTGCTGCAGGAGTTCGCCGACTTCACCCGCTACTCGTTCCGCACCAGCGGCCTCTACACCACGCTGGCCGACGAGATCCGCAACATCGACCGATACCTGACGCTGGAGCGGGCCCGGTTCGGCCCGGACCGGCTGAAGGTGCAGCTCAAGATCGCGCCCGAGGTGCTGCCGGTGGTGGTGCCGTTCCTGGCGCTGCAGCCGCTGGTGGAGAACGCGGTCCGGCACGGGTTGGCGAACAAGCCCGGCGGCGGCACGGTCACGGTGATCGCCGAGGACCGCGGCACGGAGGCGTTGATCAGCGTCGACGACGACGGCATCGGGATGGACCCGGAGCGGCTCGACGCGGAGCTGACCAACGCGCACCTCACCGGTGCCCACGTGGGCCTGGGCAACATCAACAACCGGATGCGGGCCACCTTCGGCAACGACTACGGGCTGGTCGTGGAGACCGAGAAGGGGGCGGGCATGAAGGTCATCATGCGGGTTCCCAAGTTCGCGCCGGGCGTGCGGCCGGTGCCGCCGCAGTCGATCGACGAGCCGGGGGTCGGGCTGGCGGCCGAGCCGCAGCCGAGCCGGTAACGTCGTGGCATGGACGAGAAGGCGCCACAGAAGTTCACCGACCTGTTGACCGGGAAGCTGTCCGCGAAGCTGCCCGGCAAGCTGGCCGAGCGTGCCGAGCGCGGGCCGGTGGTGGCCGTGGTCAAGCTGCACGGCGTCATCACCCCGACGCCGTCGCCGATGACCCGGCCGATGATCTCGCTGCAGACCGTGGAAACCGCGCTGACGCGCGCCTTCGGGCACGACCGGCTGAGCGCCGTGGCGCTGTCGATCAACTCCCCGGGCGGCGCCGCGACCCAGTCGGCGCTGGTGGCCGACCGGATCCGCGGCCTGGCCGAGGAGAAGCAGGTGCCGGTGCTGGCGTTCTGCGAGGATGTCGCGGCCTCCGGCGGCTACTGGCTGGCGTGCGCGGCGGACGAGATCTACGCGCACCCGACGTCGATGGTCGGGTCCGTGGGCGTGGTCAGCGCGAGCTTCGGGCTGGACGGCCTGCTGGCGAAGATCGGCGTGGAGCGCCGGGTGCACGCCGCCGGTGAGCACAAGGTCCGGCTGGACCCGTTCCGCCCGGAGAAGGAGGAGGACGTGCGGTGGTTGCGGGGCCTGCAGGACGAGCTGCACGAGCAGTTCCGCGAGTGGGTGCGCAAGCGCCGCGGTTCCCGGCTGAACGGCTCGGACGAGGAGCTGTTCTCCGGCGAGGTGTGGACGGGCGCGAAAGCCGAGTCCCTGGGTCTGGTCGACGGCCTGGGCACGCTGCGCGAGGTGGTGAAGCGTAAGTTCCCGGACGCGCACCTGACGACGGTGGAGTCGCGCAAGCCGTTGCTGGCGCGGCTGGGCGTCGCGTCGTCGGTGCGGTTCGGCCGCGGTGCCGTGGCTGATGGAGTGCTCTCCGCGGTGGAGGCGTTGGAGCACCGCGCCCTGTGGAACCGGTTCGGGCTCTGACCGAGCGGACCGTAACCGGCGTGTTCGGGGCTGCGTGGATCACGTCGGGTTCGCGTCACTCATTCGGCCGCGACTTGATCGGCCGTTTGGACGAAAAATCGATCCATTGAGCCGGATTCTGCGCCTCGCACCCCCTGCTGTCCTGCGCGTTCCGTGAACAACTAGTTTTGTTGGCGGGCGTGACTGATATCTCACTTGTTGGACTGGACGCGGCGCTGCGCCCCGGCGGGTGGGAGGTACGCCCGCTCATGGACGGTGCGCGGTGGGCGCGGCAGGATGTGGCGATGCTGTGAGTACGCGAGAGAGTTCCGGGGGGCTCGTCGTCCTGGCCGTCGACGACGAGATGGCCGGGCTGGACGAGATGAAGTACCTGCTCGGCAACAACCCGAGGGTCGGGCGGGTGCTGACCGCCTTCGACGCGGCCGAGGCACTGCGGTTGCTGCGCAGCGATGATCCGGAGCTGATCGGCCGCCGGGACCAGGATGAGTCCATTGTGGACGCCGTGTTTGCGGACGTGTCCATGCCGGGGCTCAGCGGGATGGAACTGGCCCGGGTGCTCACCGCCTTCCGCAACCCGCCGGCCCTGGTGTTCATCACCGGGCACGAGGAGAACGCGCTGGAGGCATTCGAGGTCGGGGCGCTGGACTACATCATGAAGCCCGCCAACGCCGAACGGGTCGACCGGGCGCTGCGCACCATCGAGAAGAACAAGCTCCAGGCGGCGAAGGGTGCCCGTGCGATCGAGGCCGCCCCGGACGACGACGAGGTCATCCCGGTGGAACTGGCCGGAACGACCAAGATGATCCCGCGCAAACACGTGCGCTGGGTGGAGGCGCAGGGCGACTACGCGCGCCTGCACACCACCGACGGCTCGCACCTGGTGCGAATCCCCCTGGCGCAGTTGGAAGAACGCTGGGCCGAGGCCGGATTCCTGCGGATCCACCGCTCGTATCTGGTGTCGCTGCCGCTGGTCACCGAGCTGCGCATGTCATCGTCAGGCTACTCCGTGGTGCTCGGCGGCGGTCCGCCGAAGGAACTCCCGGTCAGCCGGCGGCACACCCGCGAGCTCAAGGACCGGCTGGTGCGCGCGCCGCGGCAGAACTGGGGCTCGTCGTGACCCGCGGTCCAGGCACATGAGCGGCGACCACGGCTTCGACATCCGCGCCAGACTCGGGGAGACCACCCCCCGACCGCGGCGCAAGCGGGTCGTGCTCGCCGACCGCCGGACCCGGCAGGTCGCCCGCACCATCATGGAACTGGAGGAGCAGACCAGCGTCGGCGAGGTGCTGGTCAAGCACCTGGTGAAGGTCCAGCTGCGCAGCGCCCTGCTGCTGGCCGGGCTGGTCATCGTGGCGCTATTCGGCCTACCCGTACTGTTCTGGGTGATGCCGGGGCTCGGTGACGTCCAGGTGCTGGGCATCCGGTTGCCGTGGCTGCTGCTGGGCGTGCTGGCCTACCCGTTCCTGCTGCTGGTGGGGTATCTGTGCATGCGCAGCGCGGAGCGGCACGAGCGCGACTTCATCCACATGGTGGAGCAGTAGTGGACAACGGACGCTAGGTCGGTGCGATGGTCTCGAACGCCTGGTCCCTGTTCGGTGTCGTGCTGATCGTCCTCGCGACCTTCGCGATCGGGATCTGGGGTTCCCGGTCGGCGCACACCACCTCGGACTTCACCGCCGCGCGGAAGCTGGTGCGCGAGGAGCGCAACGCCGCGGCGATCTCGGGAGAGTTTCTGTCGGCGGCCTCGTTCCTCGGCGTCGCGGGCCTGGTGCTCAAGGAGGGCGTGGACGCGCTGTGGTACCCGATCGGCTTCGCGGCCGGGTACCTGGCGCTGATGCTGTTCGTCGCCGCGCCGATGCGCCGCTCCGGCGCCTACACGCTGCCGGACTTCGCCGAGGCGCGGCTGGATTCGCTGCGGCTGCGCTGGTTGTGCACCGTGCTGGTGGTGGTGATCGGCCTGCTGTACCTGGTGCCGCAGTTGCAGGTGGCCGGGCTGACGCTGGCGGCGATCGTGGGTTTTCCGTACCAGGTGGGCGTTCTCGCGGTGGCGGTGATGGTGCTGACCTGCGTGGCCACCGGGGCGCTGCGGGCGGTCACCCTGGTGCAGGCGTTCCAGTACTGGGTGGAGCTGTTCGCGATCACGGTGCCGGCCTTCGCGCTGTTCCTGGTGTTCCTGGGCGGGGACCGGCAGCCGGGGCTGGACCAGCCGCTGCCGCCGGTGTTCCAGCGGGACACCATGGTGCGCATCGACACCGACGTGCGGTTGCGGGTCACCGCACCGGTGTGGCTGACCGAGGGCGGGGACACGGTGTACCTGCAGCCGGGCGAGTACTCGATGCGTGAGGGCACCGAGCTGCGCTTCCCGGCCGGCGCGGCGGTCCCGGTCGTGGTGGACGCCGAACCGGACAACGCCAGCTGGCTGCGGCCCGGCAACGACGGGATCTCCGGCCTGCTGGAGACGTACTCGGTGCTGGTCGCCACCTTCCTGGGCACGATGGGCCTGCCGCACGTGCTGGCCCGCTTCTACACCAACCCGAGCGGCACCGGCGCCCGCCGGACCACGTTCTACGTGCTGGCGATGCTCGGTGCGTTCTATCTGTTCCCGACGATCTTCGGGCTGCTTTCCCGGCTGTTCGTGCCGCAGCTGCTGGTCACCGGTGAGGCCGACGCGGCGGTCCTGCTGCTGCCGCACGCGATGCTGGGTAACTGGGTGGGGGGCCTGCTGGCGGCGATCACCGCCGCGGGGGCTTTCGCGGCGTTTCTGTCCACGTCGTCCGGGCTGGTGATCAGCGTGGCGGGCGTGCTGTCGTCGCGGGATGCGCTGGGCGGCTGGACGCTGGACTTCCGGCTGCTGGCGGTGCTGGCCTGCCTCGTCCCGGCGCTGCTGGCGTTGCCCACGGAGAATTACGACGTGACGCGCAGCGTGGGGTTGGCGTTCGCGATGTCCGCGTCCACGTTCTGCCCGGTGCTGGTGCTGGGCATCTGGTGGCGCGGGCTCACCGCCGCGGGCGCGGCCTGCGGCATGGTGGTGGGCGGCAGCCTGGTGCTGGTCGCGGTGGTGGTGACGCACGTGGCCGGGGATGCGGGCACCTGGTGGGCAACGCTGGCCGGGCAGCCCGCGCTGGTGACGGTGCCGATCGCGTTCGCGGTGACGTACGTGGTGAGCCTGGCGACCAAGGCCCGGGTGCCCGCCGGGGTGGGGCGCGTGATGCTGCGGTTGCACGCGCCCGATCGGCTCGGGTTCCTGGACACGCGGCTGTCGGCGAGCGCGCCGGAGCAGCGGCCGACCCGAGGCCGCCACGAGCGCCGGACGTGAGCGAGCGCCGGATATTTTGACGCAATCGTGTTGATCCCGAAATACGATCGATCAACACGACGTTTGGCGTGCGCCGTCCAATAGGACGAACGAGTGAAAAGCTGCGAAATTGGTGCAATTCGATGCCAACAGTTGGATTTTCAGCTTCACTCGATCGTTAGCTTGCGTACTCCCAACGGGCCTTCACAGCTGTCGTTGAAATACGTAGCGTTCCCGCGTTGAACTGGTCAGCGGGCTCCCGTCCGGTCACCCGGGGCGGAGCCTTGTGTTGTGGGAGGAGAGCCGTGAGCGCCACGGACCACAGCAGGTCCGGGTCCGGTATGGACGCCGAAACCTGGGCCGCAGCGCAGAGCAGCCCCGAATTCGCCGCCCTGCGGCGCAAACTGCGCACCTTCGTCTTCCCGGTCTCGGCACTGTTCCTGGCCTGGTACCTGGTCTACGTGCTGCTCGCCGACTACGCGCACGGCTTCATGAGCACCAAGCTGGTCGGCAACATCAACGTCGGCCTGATGCTGGGCCTGCTGCAGTTCGTGTCCACGTTCGCCATCACCACCTGGTACGTGCGGTACGCGAATCGGAACCTCGACCCGGTCGCCGAGCAGATCAGGGGCACCGTCGAGGGCTCCTCTGTCGACGGCCCGGCCGAGACCGCCGACGCCGCCGAGAAGAACCCGGCTGACGCCGACGCGGCCGAGGAGAAGGCGGCTGACGCCGACGCCGCCGAGAAGGACGCCGCCGAGCACGTCACCGAGAAGGACGAGGCCGACGCGGCCAAGCAGAACGTGGTCGAGGGAGGCACGAAGTGATCGCCGCACTGTCCCCGCTCGCCCAGGCGCAGGGCGACACCTCCGACAACGCGCTGCTGAACATCGGGATCTTCGCGCTGTTCGTCGCGGTCACCCTGGTCATCGTCTTCCGGGCGAGCCGCAACACCAGGACCGCGTCGGACTACTACGCGGCCGGGCACGCGTTCACCGGCCCGCAGAACGGTGTCGCGATCGCCGGTGACTACCTGTCGGCCGCCTCGTTCCTCGGCATCGCCGGGGCCATCGCGGTCTACGGCTACGACGGGTTCCTGTACTCGATCGGCTTCCTGGTCGCCTGGCTGGTGGCGCTGCTGCTGGTCGCGGAACTGCTGCGCAACACCGGCAAGTACACGCTGGGCGACGTGCTCAGCTTCCGGATGAAGGAACGGCCGGTGCGCACCGCCGCGTCGCTGTCCACCCTGGCGGTGACGTTCTTCTACCTGCTGGCGCAGATGGCCGGTGCCGGTGGTCTGGTCGCGCTACTGCTGGGTATCACCAGCAAGGCCGGGCAGGCCGTGGTGATCGCCGTCGTCGGTGCGCTGATGATCCTGTACGTGCTGGTCGGCGGCATGCGCGGCACCACGTGGGTGCAGATCATCAAGGCCACGCTGCTCATCGCCGGCGCCTTCGTGATGACGGTGTGGGTGCTGGGCCGGTACGGCTTCAACCTGTCCGGGCTGCTCGGCTCGGCGGCCGAGATCGCCGGTGAGAAGGTGCTCAACCCGGGCGCCCAGTACGGCAAGACCGGCATCACCCAGCTGGACTTCGTCTCGCTCGGCATCGCGCTGGTGCTCGGCACCGCCGGTCTGCCGCACGTGCTGATGCGGTTCTACACCGTGCCCACCGCCAAGGAGGCCCGTCGCTCGGTGGTCTGGGCGATCTGGCTGATCGGCCTGTTCTACCTGTTCACGCTGGTCCTGGGCTACGGCGCTGGGGCGCTGGTCGGGCCGGATGTGATCAAGAAGGCCCCGGGCGGGGTGAACTCGGCGGCGCCGCTGCTGGCGCTGGAGCTCGGCGGCCCGCTGCTGCTCGGCTTCATCTCCGCGGTGGCGTTCGCGACGATCCTCGCGGTCGTCGCCGGGCTGACCATCACCGCGTCGGCCTCCTTCGCGCACGACATCTACGCCAACGTGGTCAAGAAGGGCGCGGTCGACGACAAGGCCCAGGAGGTTCGGGTCGCCCGGATCACCGCGGTGGTCATCGGCGTGGTGTCGATCCTCGGCGGCATCGCGGCCAACGGGCAGAACGTGGCGTTCCTGGTGGCGCTGGCCTTCGCCGTCGCCGCCTCGGCGAACCTGCCGACGCTGCTGTACTCGCTGTTCTGGAAGCGGTTCAACACGACCGGCGCGCTGTGGAGCATCTACGGCGGTCTGGCGGTCACGATCGGCCTCATCGTGTTCTCGCCCGCGGTGTCCGGTAGCGACACCGCCATGTTCCCGTCGCTGGACTTCGCGTTCTTCCCGCTGAAGAACCCGGGGCTGGTGTCGATCCCGGTGTCGTTCCTGCTCGGCTACCTGGGCACGGTGCTGAGCAAGGAGCCGTTCAACGACGCGAAGTACGCCGAGATGGAGGTCCGGTCGCTGACCGGCGCCGGTGCGGAGAAGGCCGTCTCGCACTGATCACGTTCTCGTGGGTGACGGGCGCCCTGTCCGGCCGTGCGCCGGGCGGGGCGCCCTGTCGTGCACGGTGGGCAGCTCGGACTCGGTCGTGAAGTGCACCTCGAGCATGTCGCCGTCGACGTGCCGGACCGAAACGCGGTCCAGCAGGGCACGCACCCGGGGATCGTCCATCCGCACGAACCCGGCGAAGCGCGGCAGCCCGCCGTCGTGGCCGACGGTGGCCAGATGTCCCCACGGACTGCCGTTCGGCCAGCGGAGAATGGCTCGACATGACATGGGGGTCCCCCTTCGGTCGGCGGCTGGATCAACCGCAGCCCACTGTGGCACGTAATGATCTTGAAACCGGTCTTCCCGCCGAAGTTCCCTCCGAAAGCGTGAGCAACCCCGAAACGACCTCGCGTCCTGCCTGGTCAGCGCCGGGCCGACACGACCCTCACACCGCTGGTACGCGCCGCGTGGCAGCATCGGGTGCGTGACTACCCCAGTTCCCGGTCATCAGGTGCCCGGCGTGCAGCCCGAGGAGCTGCCCGTGCAGTTGCCGGCGGGCAGCGTGCTCCTCGACGTCCGCGAGGCCAACGAGTGGCAGGCGGGGCACGCGCCCGGCGCCGTGCACATCCCGATGAGCGAGCTCGTGCAGCGGCTCGACGAGATCCCGGAGGCCGACCAGCTCTACGTGATCTGCCGCTCCGGCGGCCGGTCGGCCAAGGTCACCGCGTACCTCAACGCCAACGGCTGGGACGCGGTCAACGTCGAGCGCGGCATGAACGGGTGGGCGGCCCTCGGCCGTCCGCTGGTTTCCGACGACGCCGACGGCGAGCCGTACGTGCTGTGAGCAGCCGAGTTCCGCCCGCCCGGGTGGAGTGGGTCGCCACTCCGCCGGGTGGGCCGCGCCCCGTCCGGCCGCCGCGGCGGGCGCGCCGCTACACCGGTCCGCCCGCCTACCCGGCCGTGCCGCGCTGGGGCTTCCCGCTGTTGGCGTGGCGGTGGCCGCTGGCCCTGCCGGTGCAGCAGCAGGGCGATCCGGCGCGCCGTGCCGAGGCGACCGGCGCGACCGCGGTCGCGACGCTGTGGATCACCGCCGGGGTGGCGGGCCTGGCCGCCTTCGCCGAGGGCTGGCGCTACGTCCTGCTGCTGATCAGCCGCAGCCAGGCGCTGTCGCGCACGGTGCTGGCGATCTCCGACGCCCTGGTCGGCACGACCGGCCTGATCCTGTGGCCGCTCGGTGCGTTCAGCGGCCTGTTCGTGGTGCTGTGGGCGCTGCGGGCGCGGGCAGCGGCGGCGCAGCGCATCGGGGTGCGCAACGCCCGCCCGGACTGGCAGGTCGTGGTGGGCGTGCTCGTGCCCGGGCTCAACCTGCTGGTGCCCGGGTCGGCCCTGGCCGAGCTGGAGCACACGGTGCTGGCCGCGGAGGGCGAGCGGGAGCGCGGTGCGCGACCGTACCCGACGCTGCTGGTGCGGTTCTGGTGGGTGACGTGGACGGCGACCCTGCTGCTGGGCTGGTTCACCTTCGCGTGGGGATTCCGCACCGGCGTGCAGGCGCTGGCCGACGGCGTGGTGCTGCACGCGCTCAACGACGCCCTCGTCGCGGTCCTCGCGATGCTGACCGTCCGGGTGATCAGGTACCTCAACCGCCTGCTGCTCCCGGTGAACCCGACCGAGCTCAGGCACCTGTGGGTGCGCGCGGTCCGCGCGGCGCCACCGCCGCCGCGGGCGCCCCGCCCGAGCACCGCCCCCCGCTGACCCGACGTTCCCCGGCCAGGGTGAATTTCAGCGTTATGTCACACCTGACGGCGCGGAGCCGGTGCCGCCCGCATAATGGGCCGCGTGCCACAGCCGACCCCCGACGTCGTTGCGCACCGGGGGGCTTCCGCGCACCGTGCCGAGCACACCCGGGCTGCCTACGAACTGGCTCTCGAGCAGGGCGCCGACGCTCTCGAATGCGATATCCGCGTCAGCCGTGACGGACACCTCGTGTGCGTGCACGACCGTCGTATCGACCGCACCTCCAGCGGCCGCGGCGTCGTCAGCGAACTGACCGTCGCCGCGATGTCCGCGCTCGACTTCGGCGGCTGGCACCGTGAATTCCCCGAATCCGCCGACGACCTGCTCCGCCCGCCGCCGGACAACAGCGAGCACGGCGTGCTCACCCTCGACGAACTGCTCGGCCTGGTCCGCGACACCGCGCGCGACGTCCGGCTGTTCATCGAGACCAAGCACCCCGTCCGCTACGGCGGGCTGGTGGAGCACAAGCTCGTCGCCCTGCTGGCCCGCCACGGCCTGGCCGCGCCGGTGGACCGGGAGAAGTCGCAGGTGCTGATGATGTCGTTCTCCCAGTCCGCGGTGCGCCGCTTCCGGAAGGCTGCGCCGCGGATCCCGACGGTGCTGCTGTTCGACCGGTTCCGCAGCGGTTGGCGCTCCGGCGAGCTGCCGCCATGGGCGGACCTCGCCGGGCCGGACATCCGGCTGCTGCGCCGCGACCCCGATTTCGTCGCCCGGGCCGCCGCGAGCGGCCGCGACACCTACTGTTGGACTGTGGACGACCCGGCCGACGTCGCTCTCTGCCACCGCGCCGGAGTGCGGTTCGTGGCCACCAACTCACCCGCCGCCACCCGCGTCCACCTGGCTGAATCGGGGAACGGGCAGTTCGGTAGCGTCACGGTGAAGTAACCGCGAGTAAGGGGACCCGCAGTGTCGAAGCGAACCGCAACGAAGCCTCCAGCGGACACCGGGATCAAGCCGCGGCAGCCCTGCCCATGCGGTTCCGGCAAGCGCTACAAGGCATGCCACGGCGCCGCCGGCGGGGCCGCGGACGTGATCGTGACCAGGCCCTTCGAGGGGCTGGCCGCGGAATGCGAACTGGTCGCGCTGCGCGAGTTCGTGCCGTCGGCGACGGCACGACTGCCGCTGCGCGAGGAGGGCGAGGTCACCCTCGCGACCGTGCTGCCGATGGCCGCGGCGGCCCTGCGCCGCAACGACGACAAGTCGTTCGTCGGCCTCCAGGTGCAGACCCATTCCGGTGATATCAGCCGGGATCTCGCCCGCGCGGTGGAGTGGGTGCGGGCCGCCGAACCCGGCCAGTCCCTGTCGGTGGTGGGGCCGGAGACCGCCGAGGTCGGCACGGTGCCGACCCGCCTGCAGGACCTGCTCGACCCGGACGCCGGCCTGGAGGTCGAGCTGCACCCGGACTTCTCCTGGTGGCTGCCGGAGGACGTGGAGCCGACCGGAGAGGTGGCGCTGTCCCTGGAGCGGGCGAACGCGGCGATCATGCCGACCGACCGGCTGACCGCCGAGGGCGTGCGGTCGGCCTACTGGGTGGACGCCGGGGAGAAGGCCCACCTGCGGTGGGTGCGCCCGGAGCCGGAGGAGCAGCTGCTGGCGGCGCTCGCCCGGCTGTCCGCGCGCGGTGAGCTCTCCCTCGGCGAGGACAGCCGGTACGCCGGATCGTTCCGCGCGCACGGCCTGCTGGTCCCGGTGTGGGACCTGGACCGCGAGAAGCACGCGCGCGAGTGGGACGAGCCTGCCGCGGCGATGGGGCGGCGGCTGACCGAGGCCCTCGCGTCGCTGGACGACGAGCCACTGAACGCCGCCGAGCGCCGCGCCCGCGACGGCCTGCGCGGCCGCCAGGTCACCATCCGCTGAACCAGCCGCCGACCGCGGTTCCCGCCGGAACCGAGGTCGGCGGTGCGCCGTTCGCGTGATCAAACCGATACACGGGCAACCCCCGCGGGCTGTGACGGCGTGTCCCTCCACGGCGATATCCGACCTGGAGGGGGTGGAGGGTGACCGCGCACCTGCCCGCAGTGCCGGCCGCCACCGAGGCGTCGGGCGCCTACCGCGGGCGGGCGCGTCGGGGGGACATGGCGGCGATCGAAGATGATTTCGCGGAGTTCGTCCGGGTGGCGCTGCCCGGGCTGATGCGCTACGGCCACGCCCTGACCGGAAACCCCCACGACGCCGCCGATTTGGTCCAGACCGTGCTGGAGAAGGTCGGCGCCCGCTGGGCGAAGATCAGCCGCACCTGCGCGGACCCGGGCGCCTACGTGCGCAGGGCGATGGCGAACACCCACGTCAGCCGATGGCGCCGCACCCGGCGCGAGACGCTGCTCGCCGACTTCCCGGACGTCCCAGCGGCGGCCCGGCACGACCGCCTGGAGGACGAGCCGCTGTGGCAGGCGCTGCGCGGTCTGCCGCCGAGGCAACGCGCCGTGGTCGTGCTGCGTTACTACGAAGGTCTCTCCGAGGCGGAGATCGCCGAGGCGCTCGGCGTGAGCTGCGGGACGGTCAAGAGCCAGGCGAGCAAGGCGCTGGCGACGCTGCGCAAAAGGCTCGGGGCACTGGTGGAGGGGGGTGGCGTGTGATGGATCTGGAGGAGGAGCTGCGGCGGATCTTCCGGGAGGACCGGCTGGACATCCCGGTGCGGACCGGGGCGGAGTGGTCGCTGGTCGCGGGCGCGCGCCGCCGTCGTCAGCGCGCCGGGATGATGGCCGCGGCGGGCAGCGCGCTCGCGGCGATGCTGCTGGTGGGCGGCGGAGTGGCGCTGGTCAGCCACCAGCCGGACCAGCCGGTGCGACCGGCGGTGCCGACGGTCCTGGATCCGCTGCCGAAACCGAGCTCCACCACCACGCGCCACCCGTCGGAGCCTCCGGCCGTGCCGCTGCCGCCGGGGCAGATACCGCCGGCCCCGGCGATCACCGTCCCGCCGCCGAGCCACACGCCGTCGCCGACGATCCTGCGGACGGAGACCACGCGACCGGAGCCGACGTCCACGAAGCCGTCCGAGACCAGCGCCCCGAACCAGTCGTCATCGCAGCACCCGACCAGCGAGGCGAATCCCGCCACGCCGTGACCGCATGCGCTGCGGGCACCTCCACCCTGGGGCAGCGGAGGTGCCTGCCGGCGCGGGATCAGAGGGCGCCGCCGGCGACCTTCGGGGCCGTGGCATCCAGGCCGCCCTCGTCGCCGATCGACTCGCGGGCGAGGTAGTTCTCCACGTCGAAGAGGTTGCCCTTGGCGCGGTCCACCACGTTGAGCAGCGTGGTCATCGAGGAGACCTCCTCAACCTGCTCCCTGAGGAACCACTGCATGAACTGCTCACCGAGATAGTCGCCCTCCTCGCGGGCGGTCCTGGCGAGGGTCTCGATCTCGCGGGTCACCTCGCGCTCCTGCTCGAGCGCGAGCGCGACGAGCTCGCGGGCCTCGGTGAAGTCGTTGCGGACCTGCTCCACGGCCGGGATGATCGGCTTGACGTTGGTGTCCATGAGGTACTGGACGATCATCATCGCGTGGTTGCGCTCCTCGAGCGCCTGCCGGTAGAAGTACGACGCCAGCCGGGGCAGATCTTCGTTGTCGAACCACACCGCGACCGCGACATACTGCTGCGAGGCGGTGAACTCGTTTCGGATCTGCTCCTGCAGCAGGTGCTCGAACTTCGATTCCTTGTGATGAATTTTTTTCGCGGTGATAGCCATGCCGCCAATATACTCTGGAATCAGTCCAGATTCATTTCAGGATCGCCTAAGAAAAATGTGGTCAGCCTTGGTTCGCAATGGTGAGATGAGGCAATCCTCAAACAGGGTAGCCAAGCCAAACCTTGCACGTTTACCCAGGTAGGCGGCTGCTGTGCGGCGGTGACGTTTTCCTGCGCGTATCGCGGCGTTTCCGCGTCGAATAATCCGTGGGCGGATCACGAGAATGCGATTTCCACGTCACCGCCGCGTTCGCGATCAGCGGGACAGCGCCGCGCGGACGATCGGGCACGACATGCAGCGCGGGCCCCCGCGACCGGAGCCGAGTTCGGAGCCGCTGATGCGCAACACCTCGATCCCGGCGTCCTCCAGACGCGCATTGGTCTCGGCGTTGCGCTCGTAGGCCACCACGACACCCGGCGCCACGGCGAGCGTGTTGTTGCCGTCCTCCCACTGCTCGCGCTCGGCCGTCACCGGGTCCAGACCGGTGTCGATCACCCGCAGGTGGTCGATGCCCATCGCCTCCGCCGCCGCGGTCAAGAACGGAGTCGGTCCGGACACCGCGAACTCGCCATCCAGCGGGCGCATCGTGTACGCCTGCAGCGAATGCTGGACCGCCGGGTACATCACCACCGCGTCGCGGTCAACCATCGTGCACACCGTGTCCAGGTGCATCGACGCCCGCCGCTGCTCGATCGGCACCGCCAGCACGGTGTGCGCGAGGTTGTCGGCGAACATCGACCGGGCGAAGGACTCGGCGCCGGCCGGGGTGGTGCGCTCCCCGACGCCGATCGCGACCACGCCCGGCGCCAGCAGCAGCACGTCGCCGCCCTCGACCGGCGCGGAGTGCGCGCCGTAGGCGCGGGCGGAGCGCGAGAAGCGCGGGTGGTAAGCGTAGACGAGGTCGGTCAGCGCCGACTCGCGGCGGCGCGCGGGCATCGCCAGGGCCGCGATCGCCACCCGGTCCCCGACCCACATCGACGAGTCCCGGGTGAACAGCAGGTTCGGCAGCGGGTCGATGGCGAAGTCGTGCGGATGATGCATGCGGCGGACCAGCGACTGGCCTTCGGCGGCGGGCAGTTCCTCGAACGTCATGCCCGCGATGAGGATCTCGGCCAGCGTCGACTGGTCCACACTGGACAGGTGCGAGCGCAGGGTGTCGGCGATGTCGGTGCCCACCCGGAGCTCGTCCACGCTCGAGAGCACGGCGGCGGCCCGCGCGCGGGCGTCGCACAGCGTCTCGGTGAGTAGCTCGCGTAGCAGCAGGACCTCCACGCCTCGGGAGCGCAGCACCTCGGCGAACGCGTCGTGCTCCTCCTGCGCCCGGTCGACCCACGGGATGGCGTCGAACAGCAACTGATCGCTGTTGCGCGGCGTGAGCCGCTTCAACTCGGTGCCCGGACGGTGCAGCAGGACCGTGCGCAGCGGGCCGACCTCGCTCTGGACGTGTGCTTCGCTCACGAGCTCCCAGCCTAGCTCCGGCCGAATCAAAACGTCCGTAATCCGAGGAGCTTTCGATCGATCATTAAACGATTGGGCGCGCATGCCATCGAATCATTGCGTGTCGGGAAACGCCACTACGGTAGCCAGCCCACCCTGCCGCGCAGCGCGGCGTAGCCGACGAACGCCACGACGTCGATCAGCGCGTGACCGACGATCAGCGGCCACAGCCGGTTGGTCCGCTGCCACGCCCGCCCGTAGACCAGGCCCATCACCACGTTGCCGACGAACCCCCCGAACCCCTGGTACAGGTGGTAGCTGCCGCGCAGCATCGCCGACACCCACAACGCCCGGTTCTCTGACCAGCCGAGCTGCCGCAGCCGGGTCAGCAGATACGCGACGACCAGCACTTCCTCGGCGAACGAGTTGCCGAACGCGGCCAGCGTCAGCACCGGCCCGCGCCACCAGGCGGCGTCGAGCGTGGACGGCTGCACCGTGAGGCTGAGCCCCATCGCGTGCGCCGTCAGGTAGAGGGCCAGGCCGGGGATGCCGATCAGCGCGGCCAGACCGGCGCCCGCGGCGAGGTCCCGGCCCGGTCGGGAGCGGTCCAGGCCGACCCGGCGCAGGGCGATGCCGCTGCGCCACAGCAGGAACGCGCCCAGGCCGCCCCAGGCGCACAGGCGCAGCACGTTCGCCAGCTGCTGCAGCATGTCGATCAGGCCCAGCTCGGCCTGCGGCGCGTTGATCGCCACGTGCTGGTCGGCCAGCGGCTCGGGCCGCAGCAGCGCGTCCAGCAGCGACAGCAGGCTCTGCAGTCCGGAGAGCCCCAGCGTCACGGTGAACACCAGCAGCAGCTCGACCAGGATCGCCCGGCGCTCGCCGGGGTCGGTGATCGCCGCCGGTTCACCGGGGCGGGCCGGGGACAACCAGGCACGGAGGGTGCTCACGCGACGAACCGTACCCGGCGGGGTTCGGTCGCCGGATCTGGTGGCAATACCGGGAAAGCGGCCGGCGGAACTGGTGACGCGGGCGCGGCGTCGGATCGGTGTTGGCCCGGCGGAGGTGGGGCGTGGACGTGTTCGTGTGGGGTGCGGTGAGCCCCGACCACGCCGTGCGCGCGTTGCGGGCGCTGCGCGGTTTCCAGGTGCTGGACGGCCCGGTCGGGCCGGCCGACGTGGTGGGCGTGCGCGACGGCGTCCTGGTGGAGCTGCGCCACAGCGACCCCGGCGGGCTGCTGGTGCGGTTCGAGGACGGCGCGACCCCGGGGCGCGCGTCGATCGCGGCGCACTCGTTCCTGTGGATGATCACCCGGCGACCGTGGGTGGAGGAGGCGGTGCTGACGGGCGCGGGTGCGGAGCCGCTGCGCTTCCACCGCGGCCGCATCCACCGCATGACCCCGCTCGGCGCCGGATGGCCGGACGACTGAGCGAGTCCGCTGCCGGCCGGGAGCCCGGATTCACGTTCGGCGGACTCCCGTCACCTCATCAGGTTCAGGCGGTGCGTTGCTGGGCCAGGAACGGGCAGCCGACCAGGCGACGGAGTTCCGCGCCCAGGTGCTCGGTGGTGCTGACCGGGCGGGAGAACGCCAGCCGGACGTCGTGGTCACCGTCGGCCGACTCCACCCGCAGCCGCAGCCCGTACCGGTCCAGGCCGAGCGGGCGGATGTGCCCGCCGCGCAATGACTCCGGCAGGTGCCGGGCCAGCAGGCCCACCACGTCGCGGTGCGACAGCTCGAGGTGGCGCAGCCAGGTGTCCTCCTGCAGGCAGAACGGGTCCGGGTCGGCGGCCCGGAACTCCGCGGGGTCGACCGAACTGGTGCTTTCGGCGTCGGCCAGCACCAGCGACACCGACTCCAGGTGCAGCACGCTCGCCCCGTGTCCGGCGTCGAGCAGCCTCGGGTCCGGGCGCTGCTCGGCTACGGACAGCACCTCGGCGCGGGCCTCCGCGCCGTCAAGGAGCCGGACCCAGCCGGTCAGCCACAGCAGGCCCCGCACCGGTTCGCGCATCCGCACCGGCGTGGGGTCGGCCAGTTCGAGCACCGCGGTGATCTCGCCGCGCGGTGCCTGCCAGGCGGCGGAGATCAGCGGGTGTTCGTCGGCCAGCAGGACCGTGGCGGTGCCGTCCGGGTGCACGTGGTGCAGGAGCGGTGCGATGCGCGTCGAAGCCTCGCCGGACGGCAGGAGCGCGGCCCGGCCGCCGCGCTTGGCGATGCTCCTGGCGCGCTCCGCGGGGCTCGGCGTCGCGGGTCGGTGCCTGGTCGTGTCGCCCACTGCTCACCTCCAACTTAGGCAAGCCTAACTTAAACGGCGGGTGCGGGGAAGTTGTTCACCGCACGTCGTCCGTCCCGACCCGGCAAAGCCCCCCGGACGGGTGATCCGCGCCAGGCTCCGGCGCCCGGTTCGCACCTCCTCTTATTACCAGCTCCAACGCGGTCGCGGGTGGTCAGCCGAAAGCGGCGCCGGCAGGGGGTGTGCCGTGCCGTGTCGCGGCAGGTGGATGATGATGTCCAAACGCGGTGAGGAGGCCCCCATGAACTCGCCACACGTCCGGTTATCGGGCACCTTTGTTCACTGGGCGGCACGGCATTAGCGTGTCTGCCGTGTCAAGCGCTGTTGAGCTTCGCGCGCCCGGTCCGCGCGGCATTCCGCCCCTGTTCGCCCGACTGGTTGACGACGCCGCGCTGTTCCCGCCGGGCACCGCGTCGGTGCCCCAGGCCGTGGCCGACCACCTCGACGCGCGCAGCGGCGAGTACGCGGGCGTGCTGGGCCCGATGCTGTGCCGGGCGTCCCGGCTGGCCGAGCTGATCACCGAGCTCGCCAAGGTGAAGCCGCCGGAGCCGGTGCCGCTCTCGCTGGTGTGCGACACCGGGCTGGGCGGCGTGCCCAAGGCGCTGTCGATCATCGAGGGCCGCCAGGAGCTGCTCGCGCTGCGCATGGTCGAGATGCCCGCGCCGTCGGACGTCGACGACATCTGGCTCGAGCGTGTCTCCGAGTTCGTCCCCGAGGACATCATCCGAGTGGTGGAACCGCGGCGCGGCGGCGACGGCTGGCTGGACGGCATCCGCCGGGTCGCCGAGCACGGCTGCTGGCCGAAGCTGCGCACCGGCGGCCAGACCGCCGAGTCGGTGCCCTCCATCGACGTGGTCACCGACTTCCTCGCCGTCGCGGCCACGCTGGATGTGCCGTTCAAGGCCACCACCGGCCTGCACACCGCGGTGCGCAGCACGGATCCGGAGACCGGCTTCACCCACCACGGGTTCCTCAACCTCCTCGTCGCCACCGCGCGCTCGCTGTCCGGCAAGGACGTGCGGGAGGCGCTGCGCAGCACCGACGGCGCGGCGCTGGCCGAGGAGGCGCGGTCGCTGTCCGACGACGCCGCCAACGCGGTGCGGGACGTGTTCGCCTCCTACGGCTCGTGCTCGCTGAAGGACCCGATCGCCGAGCTGGAAGGGCTGGGGTTGCTGTGACCTGGATCGAGGACCCCGAGTTCGCCCCGGACAAGCCGTTCGGCCCGCAGACCCTGCCCTACGGGGTGCTGGTGACCGGCAGCGGCCCGGTCGCGGCGGTACGGGTCGGGCGGCACGCGCTGCCGCTGCGGGGCATCGCCGGGCAACTCGGTCCTCGGCTCGCCGACCTCGTCGCGGGCGACTCCCTGGACCCGCTGCTGGCCGCGGGCCGCGCGCACTGGCGCGAACTGCGGGAACGGCTGACCGAGCTGGTCACCGCCGATCGCGCCCCGGCTGGCGCGGAGCTGGTGCGCACCGACTGGCACACCCTTATGCTGCCGTTCACCGTCGCCGACTACGTCGACTTCTTCTCCTCCCGCCACCACGCCGAGAACGTCGCCCGCATCGCCCACCGGGCGGTCGCGCAGCTGCCGGAGAGCTGGTCGCACCTGCCGGTGGCCTACCACGGCCGTTCCGGCACGGTGTACGTCTCGGGCACCGACATCCACCGGCCCAGTGGACAGCGCAAGGCATCCGGCGACCTGCACCCCGCGTTCGGGCCCACCCGACGCCTGGACTTCGAGGCCGAGGTGGGGTTCGTCTGCGGTGGCGAACCGGCCGCCCGCGTGCCCACCTCGGAGTTCCCGGAGCACGTGTTCGGCGTGGTGCTGGTCAACGACTGGTCGGCGCGCGACATCCAGATGTGGGAGTCCACGCCGCTGGGACCGTTCCTGGCCAAGTCGTTCGCCACCTCGATATCGGGCTGGATCACCCCGCTGGAGGCACTCGAGCACGCCCGCATCCCGCTGCCCGGCCCCGAGCAACCGCTGCAGCGTTACCTCGTCGAGCACGAGCCGTGGGGCCTGGACCTGCGGCTGGAGGTGCGTTGTAACGAGACGGTGGTGGCGCGGCCGCGGTTCGAGCACATGTCGTGGTCGCCCGCGCAGCAGCTCGCGCACATGACCGTCAACGGCGCCCCGGTGCGGCCCGGCGACCTGTTCGCCTCCGGGACCGTGTCCGGGCCGGAACGCGACCAGCGCGGCTGCCTGCTGGAGCTGACCTGGGGTGGTGCGGAACCGATCACGTTGCAGGACGGTGAGCAGCGCACCTTCCTCCAGGACGGTGATCGGGTGACACTGGGGGGCAGCGCGCCGGGGCCCGGCGGGACGGTGATCGGACTCGGCGAGGTGACCGGCACGGTGCTGGCCGCGGCTCGGAGGTGACGCGATGGTCCAACCGACCCCCGAGCCGATCCGGGCGCCGCTGGGCCTGCCACGCGATGCGAACCCGAAGGAGAGCTCGCTGACGCTCGACCGCGGGCTCAGCCTGCTGCAGGCCGTTGCCGACGCGGAGAGCGAGGCGCCCACGATCAGCGACCTGGCGGCGACCATCGGGGTCAGCCGCGCGGCCGTGTACCGGCTGCTCGGGCCGCTGCAGAGCCGGGGTCTGGTGCGCCGCGAGGGCTCGAGGGTGCGGCTCGGGCTCGGCGTGCTGTGGCTGGCCGGGCGCGTACTGCCGCAGCTGCGCGTGGCGTCGACACCCGCGCTGCGGGCGTTGGCGGAGAAGGTCGGGGCCACGGTCCACCTGACGGTGGCCGACGGCAGCGAGGCGCAGGCGGTGGCGGTCGTGGAACCGTCCTGGACCAGCTACCACGTGTCGTACCGGGTCGGCAGTCGGCACCCGGTTCAGCGCGGCGCGGCCGGTCGCGCGGTGGACCTGCCGCCGGGCGGGCCGCGCTGGATCACCAGCAGCGGGGACCTGCAGCCCGGGGCCTTCACGGTGGCCGCGCCGGTGCGGGGCGTGCCGGGCCTGCGCGCCAGCGTCGGGGTGGTGGCGCTGCAACCGCTGACCGCGGACGAGATCGGACCGCTCGTCCTGGAAACGGCCGAGGCGGTCGCCGAAGCCCTGCGCTGACCGCGATTCCTTCTGCTGACATCTTCCGCCGCGCCCGAACGGCTGGTAAGAAGGAACAGACCCGCCGAGATTGTCACCCAGCGTCGACAGGACCTAGGTCCTGTCCGGACCGGGACCCTCGGCCGGGGAACGCGGGGCGGTTGCCCCTACGCGCAGCGCAGCCACGTCGGGCACAGTGGATCTCGTGGACCTGCTCGACATCGCTCGCTGGCAGTTCGGGATCACCACCGTCTACCACTTCCTGATGGTTCCGCTGACCATCGGGCTGGCGGTGCTGGTCGCCGGAATGCAGACCGCGTGGTACCGCACCGGCAAACGGCGCTACCTCAAGATGACCAAGTTCTGGGGCAAGCTGCTGCTGATCAACTTCGCCATGGGCGTGGTCACCGGGATCGTCCAGGAGTTCCAGTTCGGCATGGCCTGGAGCGCCTACTCCCGGTTCGTCGGCGACGTGTTCGGCGCCCCGCTGGCCATGGAAGGGCTGATGGCCTTCTTCGTCGAGTCGACCTTCCTCGGCCTGTGGATCTTCGGGTGGGACCGGTTGTCCAAGGGCGTGCACCTGGCGTGCGCATGGGCGTTCTCGCTGGCCACCGTGCTGTCGGCGTACTTCATCCTGGCCGCCAACTCCTGGATGCAGCACCCGGTGGGCATCGAGCTCATCGATGGCCGACCCCGCCTGACCTCGATCTCGGCGCTGCTGACCAACAACACGGTGCTGGCCGCGCTCCCACACACCGTCTTCGGCTGCTTCGCCGTCGCCGGGTCGTTCCTGATCGGCATCGCCGCCTGGCAGATCGCCCGGCACCACCGCGACTCCAGCCCCGACGACGAGGACCGCCGCGCCTGGCACGCGTCCCTGCGGCTGGGCGCCTGGGTCGCGGTGGTGGCTTTCGCCGGGCTGGCCATCTCGGGCGACGTCCAGGGCAAGCTGATGTTCCAGCAGCAGCCGATGAAGATGGCCTCCGCCGAGGCGTTGTGCCACAGCGAGGCACCGGCCAGCTTCTCGATCTTCGCGATCGGCGACGTCCGCCAGCCCAACTGCGAGGACGTCAAGAGCTTCACCGTGCCCTACGTCCTGTCGTACCTGGCCAACGGCGACCTCACCAGTGAGGTCAAGGGCGTGCAGGCGCTGGTGCCCGAGTACCAGGCCAGGTACGGCACGCATTACCCGGACGACCCCCGGCTGGGCCCGTACGCCGGGCAGCCGATCGACTACGTGCCGAACCTGCCGGTCACCTACTGGGGTTTCCGGTTCATGATCGGCTTCGGTGCTCTCGCCGCGCTCGGTGCCGTTCTCGTGCTGTGGCTGACCCGCCGGGGAAGGTTCCCGGCCGGGCGCTTCTGGGCGCCGCTGGCGGTGCTGAGCATCGCGCTGCCGTTCCTGGGCAACATCGCCGGCTGGGTGTTCACCGAGATGGGCCGTCAGCCGTTCGTCGTGGTGCCCAACCCCGACCCGTCCGGGGTGGACGGGGTGTGGATGTACACCGCGTCCGCGGTGTCCGCCGGGGTGACTCCCGGTGAGCTGCTGACCTCGGTGATCACCCTGACCGTGCTGTACGGGGTGCTCGCGGTCGTCGAGATCTTCCTCATCGTCCGCTACGTGCGCGGCGGGTTTGCCGGGGTGCTGCCATCGGAGCCACCCGAGGGTGAGAAGAACGAGGAAGCCCTGTCCTTCGCGTACTGACGGTTTGGAAGGCAACGATGGATCTGCCCACCTTCTGGTTCTGCGTGATCGCCCTGCTGTGGCTGGGCTACCTGTTCCTGGAGGGCTTCGACTTCGGCGTCGGGATGCTGCTGCCGATCCTGGGCCGGAACGAGACCGAGCGGCGGGTGCTGATCAACACCATCGGTCCGGTATGGGACGGCAACGAGGTGTGGTTGATCGTCGCGGGCGGCGCCACCTTCGCGGCGTTCCCCGGCTGGTACGCCTCGCTGTTCAGCACCGCATACCTGTTGCTGCTGCTGTTGCTGGTGGCGCTGATCGGGCGCGGTGTGGCGTTCGAGTACCGCGGCAAGGTCGACACCGTGCGGTGGCGCCGCACCTGGGACGCCGTGATCGTGCTGGCGTCCTGGATCTCGCCGCTGGTGGTCGGGCTCGTGCTGTCGGCGAACGTGTTCGGGTTGCCGTTGGACGCCAACGGTGACCGGGTCGGCGGCTGGTGGACCATCTTCACGCTGCCGAGCGTGGTGGGTGCCCTCGCGGTCTGCGGTTTCTCGCTGCTGCACGGTGCGGTGTTCGTGGCGCTCAAGACCGAGGGCGAGATCCGCGAGCGGGCGCGGCGGTTCGCGCTGCGCGCCGGCGTGCCGCTGCTGCTGCCGGTGGTCGCGCTGGTGCTGATCGCGCAGGTGCGGGAGGGCTCGACGTGGACGTGGGTGCCGTTGGTGATCGCGCTGGTCGCGGCCCTGGCCGGGCTGGTCCGGCTGCTCGGCGGCCGTGAGGGGCAGGCGTTCGCGCTGCAGGGCATCGCGCTGGCCGGGGTGGTGGTGACGCTGTTCGGCGCGCTGTGGCCGAACGTCATTCCCTCGACATTGGACCCGGCGTGGTCGCTGCCGATCGCCGAGACCGCGTCCAGCCCGTACACGCTGACGGTGCTGACGTGGGTGGCGGCGTTCGGCACCCCGGCGGTGGTGGTCTACCAGGCGTGGGCGTACTGGGTGTTCCGCAAGCGCATCGGCACCCACCACATCCCCCCGGTCCACGTCCCGTCGTAACGCCAACGGACCCCCAATGCCAGCCAAACCCGGAATCCCAACACCCCACCAGCGCAGCGCGCCCTGGAGTGGACGATGAGCCCGCTGGGAGCGCTGCCGCGGCTTTCGGCCTCGGCCCGCCGGGCGCTGGTGGTCGCCGGGCTGCTCTCGGTCGGCAACGCGGTCGCGCTGATCGTGCAGGCATGGGCGCTCGGCAACGCGCTGGCCGCCGTGGTCGTGCGCGGCGTCGACCCCGCCGGGATCACCAGCCACCTCGTCGTGCTGGCCGGCGCGATCGTCGCGCGGGCCGTGCTGGGCTGGGCGACTGAGGCGGTGTCCGCCCGGGCGGCCGCCGGGGCGAAGGAGGAACTGCGCGGCCAACTCCTGGACGCGGCGCTGCGACACGGTCCGGAGTGGATCCAGCGCCGCGGCCCCGCCGAGCTGACCGCGCTGGCCACCCGCGGGCTCGACGCGCTGGACGCCTACTTCACCAGGTACCTCCCGGCGCTGGTGACCGCGGCGGTGGTGCCGCCGCTGGTGGGTGCCTGGATCCTGGTCTCCGACTGGGTGTCCGCGCTGGTCGTGGTGATCACGGTGCCGCTGATCCCGCTGTTCGCGTGGCTGGTCGGCAAGTACACCGAGCAGCGCACCTCGCGGGCCGCCGACGCGGTGCAGCGGCTGTCCGGGCAGCTGCTCGAGCTGATCCGGGCGCTGCCGGTGCTGACCGCGTTCGGGCGGGCGCGCGCCCAGGGCGAGGTGGTCCGCCGGGTCAGCGACTCGCACCGCCGCACCACCCTGGTGACGCTGCGCATCGCGTTCCTGTCCGCGCTGGTCCTGGAGCTGTTGTCGTCGCTGTCGGTGGCGATGGTGGCGGTCGGCATCGGCCTGCGCCTGGTGTCCGGCGACCTCGACCTGGCCACCGGCCTCCTGGTCCTCATCCTGGCCCCGGAGTGCTATCTGCCCCTGCGCGCCGCCGGAGCGGCCCACCACGCCAGCGAGGACGGCGTGGAGGCCGTCCGCCGCGTGGACGAGGTCGTCGCCGACGCCCCGCCCACCGACCCGCGATCGCGCCGTGCTGAACCGAGCGCCACCTCGGGCGATGGGCTCGCGGTCGAGGGGTTGCGGGTGGCCCGGCGAGGCGGGTTCGCCCCGGACGGGTTGAGTTTCCACGCCCGGCCCGGCGAGGTGGTGCGGTTGGAGGGCTTCGACGGGATCGGGCCCAGCGGCAGCGGGAAGTCGACGACGATGGCGGTGCTGCTCGGCTTCGCCGCCCCGGACGGCGGCACGATCACCTGGGGCGGGGTGGACATCGCCGAGTTCGCCCCCGATCAGTGGCGGCGGCGCGTCGCGTGGGTGCCGCAGCGCCCGGCGTTCACCGGCGGCACGGTCGCCGACGAACTGGCCGTCGCCACCGCCGACCAACCCGACCTCACCGCGCACGTGGACGACGTGCTGGCCGAAGCCGCCGCGAGCCACCTCCGCGACCGCCGCATCGATGATCTGTCCACAGGGGAGCGACAGCGGATCGCCGTGGCGCGGGCGCTGCTGCGGTTGCGCGGCGACGCCGAGCTGCTGCTGCTCGACGAACCCACCGCGCACCTCGACGCCGCCACCGCGCACCGGGTCAACGCCGCCATCCACCGGGCCGCGGAGGCGGGCGCCGCGGTGGTGCTCGCCAGCCACCGACCGGATGCTGCCGCGCCCGAACCGCAAGCGGGTCTCGCGGCCGCCCCGGCAGCCGCGCCCGACCTGCCCGCGGCGCGCGGCCGGCTCCGCGACCTGAGCACACCGCGGACGCTCCTCGGCGTCGGCCTCGGCGCGCTGTCGCTGCTGTCGGGCCTCGCGCTGACCGCGACCTCGGCCTGGCTGATCGCCCGAGCCTCGCAGCAGCCGCCGATCCTCACGCTGTCCGTGGCCGTGGTCGGCGTGCGCACCTTCGCGCTGTCGCGCGCGGTGCTCCGCTACGTGGAGCGGCTCGTCACGCACGACGCCGCCTTCCGGCTCGCCGGCCGCCTGCGGCGGCAGCTGTGGAACGCCCTCGTGGCCCTCGGTCCGGTGCGCGCCGCCGGGCTGCGCCGCGACGAGGGGGTGGCTCGGCTCGTCGACGACGTCGACACCGTCCGCGACCTGGAGCCCCGGGTGGTGCTCCCGCCGCTGGTCGCGGCGGTCGTGGTGGTGGCGGCGGTGGTGCTGCAGTGGCTTGTGCTGCCGCAGGCGGGTGCCGTGCTCGCGGTGGCGCTGCTCGTCGCATGCGTGGCGAGCCCGCTGGCCGCGGTGGTGGCGGAGCGCCGCGCGACGGCGGCGGTGGCGGAAGGCCGTCGGCATGTCGCGGCGCGGGTGCTCGGGTTGCTCGACGCCGCGGCGGAGCTGCTCGCGTTCGGCGCGCACGTCCAGCGCCGGGCGGAGCTTGCGGCGGAGGACGCGCGGTTGGCGAAGCGGGCGCGGCGGGCGGCGTTCGGGGCGGGTGCGGCGACGGCGGTGAGCACGCTGCTGGTCGGCGTCGCGGTGCTGGGTGGTGCGTGGTTCGGTGCTGCGGCGGTGGCGGAGGGCCGTCTGGCTCCCGACCTGGCGCCGCTGCTCGGCCTGGTGCCGCTGGCGGCGGCGGAAGCCGTTGCGCTGCTGCCCCCCGCCGCGCAGCAGTGGCGTTCCCTGCGCGCGGCGCAGGATCGCCTCGCGCCGCTGCTCGCGGCAGGACGCGAGCCTGGAGATCCCGGAGCGGACGGCTCCGGTGTTCCGCGTGCGGAGCTCGCGGGCGCTCCGGAACCCGAGGACGGTTCCGGGATCGAGCTGGTCGGTGTGGACGTGCGGTGGCCCGGGGCGGGGGAGGCGGCACTGCGCGGCGTGGACCTGCGGGTGCCGGCCGGGGCGCACGTCGCCGTGGTCGGCCCGTCGGGTGGCGGCAAGTCGACGTTGCTGGCCCTGCTGCTGGGTTTCCTCCGGGCGGAGCGCGGGACGGTCCGCGTCCCGGGGAAGATCGCCTGGTGCCCGCAGGAACCGCAGCTGGTGTCGACGACGGTGCGGGAGAACCTGCGGCTCGCCGCGCCCGGGGCCGACGACCAGGAACTCGTCGCGGCGCTGGACCTGGCGGGGCTGCCCGGGTGGCAGGACCGGCTGGACACCGTGGTCGGCAGCGGCGGGGCGGCGCTGTCCGGCGGGGAGGCGCAGCGCCTCGCGCTGGCGCGGGCGCTGCTGGTCAAGGACGCGGACCTGGTGCTGCTCGACGAACCCACCGCGCACCTGGACGTGCCGACGGCGGAGCTGCTGCTGGAGCGCCTGCGGCGGGCCCTGCGCGGCCGCACGGTCGTCCACGTGACGCACCGCTGGTCGGAGACCGAGCACGCCGACCTCGTCGTGCACGTCGGCAACGGCGCGGTCCGGACCCCCGCAACCGCCCTGTGACCTGCGTCGTCGTGCCGCACTTCCGGCTCCGGAGAGCTATAGCCTCATGTACGTCATGGATTCCACCCTCGCCCGGCGCATGCTGGCGGCGTCCACCGAGATCACCCGGGTGGCGCTGTCCGCGGAGGACCCGGATGCGGTTCTGCCGCTGGTCGTCCGCCGTGCCGCCGAACTCGCCGAGGCCGATCTCGGCGTGGTCACCGTGCGCGGCGAGGACGGCCGCCTGACCGTCGAGGCCGCCTACGGAGCCCCGTCCGCGACCGGCCCGTTGGCCGACCCGGTCGGCACCGTCCTGTCCTCCCGCTCCGCGGCCGCGCGCGTCGCGCGCAGCGGTGTCCCGGTCGTCGTGGACGACCTGATCGACGACCCGCTGACCGCCCCGTTCGTGCCCGCGGCGCTGCGGGTCTACGGCCCGTTCGCGGTGGCACCGTTCGGTACCCGGGAACGCCGTCTCGGCGCGCTCGCGGTGTACCGGCGGCGCGGTGCCAGCACCTTCACCCGCGTCGCGGTGGACGTGCTGACCTCGTTCGCGGCGCAGGCCGGTCTCGCGCTGGTGCTCGCCGAGGGTTCCACCGCGCGCCAGCGCATCGCCGTCTACCAGGAGCGGGAGCGGATCGCCCGCGATCTGCACGACGTGATCGTGCAGCGGCTCTACGCCGTCGGCGTGCAGCTGGACGTGCTGGAGCGGAGGTTGTCCGGGCGCCTGGACGGCGCTGACGCGTCGCGGCTGGCGGAGACCATGGAGCAGATCGACCAGGCGATCGCCGAGGTCCGCGCCACCGCCCGCACCCTGCGCTCGGCGGACCCGGAAACCCCCGCCCAGGCGCCCGCGCTGGACGACTCGATGCGGGCCGAGGTGCAGATCGCCGGGGAGCTGCTGGGCCGTCCGCCGACGCTGGAGATCGACGGCGACTTCAGCGACGTGCCGGTGCACGTGGCCGACCATGCGCGCGCCGCGCTGCGTGAGGCGCTGTCCAACGTGGTGCGGCACTCCGGGGCGAAGACGGTGCTGGTCCGGGTGCGCCGCGCCGAGTCGGGGCTGCTGCTGCAGGTGGTCGACGACGGCTGCGGAATCCCTCGCGACGTGAGCAAGCGGGGGCTGCGGAATCTGGAGGAGCGGGCGGTCGCCGCGGGCGGCCGGTGTGTGATCACGTCCTCGCCGGACAGCGGCACCACGGTCACCTGGGAAGTGCCGCTGACCACCTGACTTCGCGTTCAGGGATTGGTGTGCTCCGACGGCCCGGCGCCCTGGCGGCGGGCGACCCAGGCGGCCGCCTGGGTGCGGCGCTCCATGCCCAGCTTGGCCAGCACCGAGGTCACGTAGTTCTTCACGGTCTTTTCCGCCAGGAACAGCCGTTCGGCGATCTGCCGGTTCGTCAGGCCCTCGCCGATCAGCTCCAGCACCTTGCGCTCCCGCTCGGTCAGCGCGGCCAGCTCGTCCGGTTCCGGGTTGGTCGACTCCCGGAGCTTGGCCAGCACGCGGCTGGTGGTGACCGGGTCCAGCAGCGACCGCCCGGCGGCCACCTCGCGCACCGCGTTGACCAGGTCCTGCCCACGTACCTGCTTGAGCAGGTAGCCGGAGGCGCCGGCGTTGATGGCCTCGACCAGCGCGTGCTCGTCGTCGAAGGCGGTCAGCACCAGGCAGTGCGGCGGTTCGGGCAGGGCGCGCAGCCGGCGGCACAGCTCCAGACCGTCGCCGTCGGGCAGCCGCATGTCGATGACGGCGACGTCCGGCCGGGTTGCCTGGGCTCGCACCAGGGCTTCGCCGACGCCGCCGGCCTCGGCCACGATCGTCACGTCGTCCTCGGTGTCCAGCAGGTCGCGCAGACCGCGCCGGACCACCTCATGGTCGTCGACAAGCAGCACCCTCACTGGCACGACCCCACGCTACGTACGTCCCGGAGCCGGCCGCGCGGAGGGTGCCGGTTTTCCCCGCTATTTCCAGTGCGCGGCGCCCTTGACGACGTCGACGGTGTGGTGTGTGCGGTCGGCGAACCGGCGGGCGCCGCGCCGGGCCCGGTAGCCGACCGACGGTTTGCCGCCGGTGTCCACGGCGCTGATCAGCAGCCCGCCCAGCAGCCCGATGTTCTTGAGGAAGTGGATCTGCTGGTTGGTCCGCTGCTCCTGGTCCTCGATCTCCCAGAACCGGTGCGCGGCGAGCGTGGTGGCCGCGGTGCTCCCGGCGAGCAGCAGGGACGCCAGGCGGGGGAACTTGCCCAGCGCCAGCATGGTTCCGGCACCGATCTTGACCGCACCGTCGATGCGCACCAGCGTCTCCGGGTCGGTGGGGATCTGTTCCGGCAGCGACTCCTTGATCGGCCCGACCTTCTCCAGCAGCGGGGTCGCGCTCTTGGCGTGGCTTTGCACGTCGCGCAGCGATCCGATGCCCCCGTAGATGAAGATCGCGGCGAGCATCGGCCGGGCCAGGCGGCGAATGAGCATCTGGGGACCTCCTCGGTGGTCGACCGTGCGCCCGACGGTACTCACTTCCACCCGTGTCCGCTCGATCATCCAGACCTGCGCCAGCGCGACTCAAGTTTGCTTCGCCGAACGGGACGGAGTCGGCGCGTCCGACCTGGATCGAGACGCCGGGCAGGCTCGCGTCGCGTTCAGATCTGGTCGACGCGGGTGAAGACCTCGTCCCAGGCCGCGGCGACCTGTCGCGCGCACAGCTCCGGCGGAACCCCGCCGACGCCGGTGCCCAGGCCCGGCATCGCGATGGAGCGCACCACCTGCCGCACCAGTGCGCCGTTCTCCAGCACCCCGTCGGACCACAGCCGCAGCACGGCCCGCGCCGCCAGGTACGGGTGCACCGTGTCGACCGGCAGCCGCTCACCCGGCTCCCGCATGGTGGGAGCGCTGATCAGCCAGATGGGACTGGGGACGCCGGTCGGCACCAGCAGCGCCTCGCCCACCGGCAGCTCGCCGCCGTGGTAGGCCAGCACCGCGCTGCGCACCTGCTCCTCCACGTCGGGGAAGGCGCGGGCATAGACGGCGTCGATCCCGCCGCGCATCCAGCCGAACGAGTTCGCCGGGCTCACCACCGCGTCGACCTGCAGGTCCAACACCGAACCCCGGTGCACGGCGAGTCCTGCCCGCCCCTCGACGATCTCCTGCCAGGCTGCGGCCAGTGGCTCGTCCAACGCGCACAGGACGAGCTGCAGCTCCGGCTCCGCTCCCTCCGTTGAGCGCCCCGAATCCGCGGTCACACCCCACAGCATCGCAGGAAAGCCCGGCGCGGCGACATCGGGTAGGTCACACATTCGATGATTCGCCCGCGGGCCTGCCCGGACGGCGGCCACCCGGCAGTGCGAGCAGGGCCAACCGGGCCCCCTAATCTGGGCGGGTGCCAGAAATCGCGTACCTCGGGCCGCCCGGGACGTTCACCGAACAGGCCACCCGCGCGCTGACCGAGGGTTTCGACGCAGCGCTGATCCCCTACGACACGGTGCCCCGTGCCCTGGCCGCGATCCGCGCGGGCGAGGTGCTGGCCGCCGGGGTGCCGGTGGAGAACTCCGTGGAGGGCTCGGTCCCGGCCACGCTGGACGCGCTGGTCACCGGCGAACCGCTGGTCGCCGTCCGCGAGGTCCTGCTGCCGGTGCGGTTCGACCTGCTCGCCCGGCCCGGCGTGGAGCTGGCGCAGGTCCGCACCGTGGCCAGCCACCCGCACGCGCTCGCGCAGGTCCGCGACTGGCTGGCGGCGAACCTGCCGGACGCCGCCCAGCGGGTCACCAGCTCCACCGCGGCCGCCGCCGAGGCCACCGAGGCGGGCGAGTTCGACGCGGCGCTCGCGGCCCCGGTCGTGACCGAGCACTACCGCTCGCTGGTGCCGCTGGCCAGGGGGCTCGCCGACGTGCGCGACGCGGTCACCCGGTTCCTGCTGGTCCGCCGACCGGGCCCGCTGCCGGAACCCACCGGCGCCGACCGCACCTCGGTGGCCGCCGTGATCGGCGACGAGGTCGGGTCGCTGACCGAGCTGCTCTCCGAGCTGTCGCTGCGCGGCATCAACCTCAGCCGCATCGAGTCCCGCCCCACCAAGGACCGGCTCGGCGAGTACCGGTTCTTCCTCGACTTCGACGGGCACGTGGCGGACGCGCGGATCGGTGACGCGCTGACCGCGTTGCGCCGCCGGTGCAACGAGGTCCGTTTCCTCGGCTCCTACCCGAAGGCGGACCGCGCACCGGCCACCGTGCGCCCGTCCGCCTCGGAGCAGGCGTTCCGGGCTTCCGCGAAGTGGCTGGAGGACGTGCGCGCGGGACGGCTGGCATGACCGAGTTCGCGATCGAGGCTCCCACCGGGCTCCGCCTGGTCCTGGTCCGTCACGGGCAGACCCCGGCCAACGTGCGGGGCGTGCTCGACACGGTGCCGCCGGGACCGGGCCTGACCGAGCTGGGGCGGCAGCAGGCGCAGCGGTTGGCGCAGCGCCTGGCCGGGGAGAAGGTCGTCTCGGTGCACGCCAGTCGCGCGTTGCGGGCGCAGCAGACCGCCCAGCCGCTGGCGGAGCGGCACGAGCTGCCGGTGACGGTCGTCGACGGCACGCACGAGGTCTTCGTCGGCGAGCTGGAGGGGCGCAGCGACGCCGAGGCGTTGCGCGTGTTCGACGAGATTTACGCCAGCTGGCACGCGGGCCGGTTGGACGTGCCGATGCCCGGCGGGGAAACCGGGTACGAGGCGGTGAGCCGCTTCGTCGCCGGCGTGCGGACCGCCATCGACGGCGCCGGGGACGGGGCGGTGGTGCTGGTGAGCCACGGGGCGATGCTGCGCCTGGCGGCGAACATCCTGGCCACCGACGTGACCGGTGCCCTGGCCAACGCGACGCACCTGCCGAACACGGGCCTGATCGTGCTGGAGGCCGACCCCGACGTGCCCACCGGCTGGACCTGCGTCGCCTGGGACGCGTGCACCTGCGACCACTGACCCGGGGCGGGCGAAGGCTTCCAGATTCAGGCGAACCCGGCAACCCCGCCAGGGCAGAGCCCGCTGGTCAACCCCAGCCGAGGGCGTGCAGCTTGTCGTCGTCGATGCCGAAGTGGTGCGCGATCTCGTGCACCACCGTCACCGCCACCTCGTCGACGACCTCGTCCTCGTCGTCACACATCTCCAGCAGCGGCTCCCGGTAGATCGTGATTCGGTCCGGCAGCACCCCGCTGTAGGTGTGGTCCCGTTCGGTCAGCGCGATGCCCTCGTACAGCCCGAGCAGCGACGGGTCGTCGGGGTTGACGTCCTCCACCAGGACCACCACGTTGGTCATCGCCGACGCGAACTCCGCGGGCACCAGGTCCAGGGCGTCGGCCACCAGTTCCTCGAACCGCGCGCGGGTCATCTCCACCGGCATGACCCCGTTCTACCCCAGCTCAGCGCGGTTCGGTGGCAGGAACGCCCGGTTGCTCCGGGCTGGTGACCTGCGGCGCGGGCTCGCGGCCCACGGTGACCTGGCCCTTCACACTGCCGGTCACCGGCGCCAGCCCGCTGCCGTCCGGCAGCTGTGCACTGACCTTGCAGTTCACCTTGCGCGACCCGGCGTCCCAGCTCTCCTGCGCCAGGGTGTCCCAGTAGGTGACCAGGCCCTTGTCCCGGGCTGCCGTCGGCGCGCCCGCGTACTGCGCGGTGAGGTCGGCGCACCGGGTGGCCAGGAAGCCGTCCTGGTCCGGTTCGGGCGGGTATCCGCCGGGGAACTGCTCGCCCAGGTCGACCAGCCCGGTGATCTCCACCGCGTGCGGCTGGTCGCAGCTCACCGGGTCCCACACCGCGGTGCCGTTGATGCCCAGGCAGCGGCCCACCTCGTAGGTGTTGGACTGGTCGACGCTGGCCGCGCTGCCGGTGGTCCGGTACAGCTTGCCGGACGGTCCCGGTTGCTGCAGGCCGCAGTGCAGCGTCCGGTCGCCGGCCTCCCAGCCCTCCTCGCTCGGGGTGAACGCGCCGACGCTGAACCGGCCGTACGGGTCGAACCGGTTGGCCAGGAACTGCCTGGACACGTCGATGCAGCGCTGCTGCTTGAGCTGCTGCCACTGCTCGGTGTTCGGAAACGGAGCGCCGTCGCCGAACTCGGCTCGCAGGTCGGTCTTGCCGGTCACCTCGAACAGGTGCGGTTCGGCGCAGGTGACCTGGCTGATGTCGGTCGCGTCCGGCTCCGTCCAGTTCAGGCAGGTGCCCGCCGGGGCGTCGAACACCACCTGCGGTGCCGGGGCGGAACCGACCCGGCCGGACCCGCCGACGCCGGAGTTCCGGCTGGGCCAGGTCAGCACGCTGATCACCAGGATGACCAGGGCGCCGAGGGCGGCCGAGATCATCACGAGCCGGAGCTTCGACCTTGTCCGGCTCGGGCGGGGGGTGGGTTCGGGCGGGGCCATCGATGTCATCATGCCCCGCCACGGACCCGGTTGCGCGAGACCCCGCCCATGCCTTCGGAACCGATTGGTTGCCGGGCGCGTCGCTTGTCTGGGTACTGTGGCTACCGGGAGTGGGGTTATGACGGAGAATGGCAAGCCACTGGCAGACGACGAGCGGCCGCGGCGGGACGAGGCGACCCCGCTCGAGTCGGCCCAGCAGCCTGCGGAACAGACCAGCGACGCGGTTCGCGGTCGGATCCGCTACCAGGACCCCGAGCACACCACACCGCGTGAACCCACGCTGGCGGAGCAGCGCGCCCGCATCGCGGCCGAGAAGCGCCGCGAGGAGCAGCGACGCGCCGAGCTGGAGGCCGCCGAGCGCCGGAGTCAGAAGCGGCGCCGCGTCATGATCGGCGGCGGCGCGACCGTCGGCGTCGTGGCGCTGGTCGCGGCGATGTACTCGGCGTCGGAGATCAGCAACGAGACCAACGCCGTCACCCGGTACTGCGCCTCCGAACAGAACGGGCAGGCCGTCGTCGCGGACGTCGAGAAGTGCGACGAGACCTACGTGACCTCGCACGGCGGGTACATCGATCACGACTCGGGCTTCATCTTCATGCCGCTGTTCATCGGCGGCCCTCCGGTGCCGCAGTACCGCTACGCCTACACCGCGCCCGGAGCACCTCCCCCGAGCGTCGGCAGCACGGTGCCCGGCTCCAGCTTCACCAAGCCGACCGGGACGACGATTAAGGACACCAGCGGTAAGACCATCCAGCGCGGTGGTTTCGGCATCAACAGCAAGTCGGGCAGCAGCGGGAGCTGACGAGTGCGGCGCAGAACAACCCCACGACGGCCGGACTGGCAGGCCAAGGTCGAAAAGCTCGGGCTCGTCTTCGGCACGCCCGCGCGCATGGCCGACGGCTCGGCGCGCCCCTACTGGGACGAGGGCGTGCACTACGAGTTCAGCCTCGACGAGGTGCTGTCGCTGGAGGCCGACGTCGAACTGCTGCACTCGATGTGCCTGGACGCCGTCGACCACGTGGTCACCACCGAGCGCTACCGGGACTTCGGCATCCCCGAGTGGGTGTGGCCGCACATCGCCGAGTCCTGGAAGCGCCACGACCCGCACCTGTACGGCCGGTTCGACCTGCGCTACGACGGCACGGGCCCGGCCAAGCTGCTGGAGTACAACGCCGACACCCCGACCTCCCTGCTGGAGGCCGCGGTGGTGCAGTGGCACTGGCTCACCGAGTGCCACGAGGGCGACGACCAGTGGAACTCCATCCACGAGAAGCTCGTCGAGCGCTGGGGCGAGATCAAGTCGCAGCTGGCCACCAACGAGGTGCACTTCACCTGGTCCGCGGCCGACGTCACCGGCGAGGACAACCTGACTGCCGCCTACCTGCAGGAGACCGCCGCGGAGGCCGGACTGGACACGGTCGGGCTGGCGATCGAGGAGATCGGCTGGGACAGCTTGCTGGAGCGGTTCGTCGACCTCGAGGAAGCGCCGATGAACTCCGTCGTCAAGATCTACCCCTGGGAGTGGATGGTCGACGACGAGTTCGGCACGCACGCCGTGAACGGGCTGCCGGCCACGCAGTGGGTGGAGCCGCTGTGGAAGATGCTGCTGTCGAACAAGGCGCTGCTGGCGATCCTGTGGGAGATGCACCCCGGCCACCCGAACCTGCTGCCCACGTTCCTGGACCAGCCCGGGCTGCTCACCGAGTACGTGCGCAAGCCGCGGCTCGGCCGGGAGGGCAACAACATCACGATCGTCGCGCCCGGCTGGGAGACCCGGACCGGCGGCGTGTACGGCGAGGAGGGCTACGTCTACCAGGCGTTCGACCCGCTGCCGGAGTTCGACGGGATGCGCCCGGCGTTGGGCGCGTGGGTCGTCGGGGACGCCGCGGCGGGCCTGGGTATCCGCGAGACCGCGGGCCTGATCACCGACGACGGCGCGGCCTTCGTCCCGCACCGCATCCCCGCCGGTTCGTGATGGACGCCGCCCCAGCGTTGGGGGTGCTTGCCAGGGCGACTAGGCTGACCTGCTGTGATCGACCTGAAGACGCTACGCGATGACCCGGAAGCCGTGCGCGCATCGCAGCGCGCCCGGGGTGAGGACGCGTCCCTGGTGGATGCGCTGCTGTCCGCCGACGAGCGTCGCAGGTCCGCGGTGTCCCGTGCGGACACGCTGCGCGCCGAACAGAAGCAGCTCGGCAAGCAGGTCGGCAAGGCCAGGGGTGAGGAGCGCGAGGCCCTGCTGGCCAAGGCCAAGGAGCTGGCCGCGCAGGTCAAGGAGGCCGAGGCCGAGCAGGCCGCAGCCGACGAGGAGCTCCTGCTGGCGCACAAGGCGGTCTCCAACATCATCGAGCCCGAGACCCCGCCCGGTGGCGAGGCCGACTTCGCGGTGCTCAAGCACGTCGGGGTGCCGACGGAGTTCGACTTCGAGATCAGGGACCACGTGGAGCTGGGCACCGCGATCGGCGCGTTCGACATGGAACGCGGCGCGAAGGTGTCCGGCGCCCGCTTCTACTTCCTCACCGGCGTCGGTGCCCAGCTGGAGCTGGCGCTGCTGAACCTGGCCGCCGCCCAGGCCACCGCCGCCGGGTTCACCCTGGTCGTGCCGCCGGTGCTGGTCCGCCCGGAGATCATGGACGGCACCGGGTTCCTCGGGGCGCACGCCACTGAGGTGTACCGGCTGGAGGAGGACGACCTCTACCTGGTCGGCACCTCCGAGGTTCCGCTGGCCGGCTACCACGCGAACGAGATCCTGGACTTCTCCGACGGCCCGCTGCGCTACGCGGGCTGGTCCACCTGCTTCCGCCGCGAGGCCGGGTCCTACGGCAAGGACACCCGCGGCATCATCCGGGTGCACCAGTTCAACAAGCTGGAGATGTTCGTCTACTGCCGCGAGGAGGAGGCCCGCGACGAGCACCAGCGCCTGCTGGCCTGGGAGGAGGAGATGCTGGCCAAGATCGAGGTGCCCTACCGGGTGATCGACACCGCGGCCGGCGACCTCGGCGCCAGCGCGGCCCGCAAGTTCGACTGCGAAGCGTGGGTGCCCAGCCAGCAGACCTACCGCGAGCTGACCTCCACCTCGAACTGCACCACCTTCCAGGCGCGGCGGCTGAACACCCGCTACCGCGACGAGGAGGGCCGCACCCGCATCGCGGCCACGCTCAACGGAACCCTGGCCACCACCCGCTGGATCGTGGCCATCCTGGAGAACCACCAGCAGCCCGACGGCTCGGTGCGGGTTCCCGAGGCGCTGCGCCCGTACCTCGGCGGCCGCGAGGTCCTGGAACCGAAGTGACGCCGTGAGGCGGTCCGCTGCGGGGCGGACCGCCCACGTGACCTGGGCGATCGTCGCGGCGCAGCCGCGCCACCGGGCCTATGGTGGGGGACGTGCCGAATCGACCGGATGCCCCCCGCGACGCGAGGTCCCTCGCGCTGGCCGGTCTCGGTGACCGGATTCGCCGCCTGCGGGTGGCGCGCGGGATGGACCAGGTCGAACTCGCCGAGCACGCCGAACTCGACGCAGAGCACCTGGAGAAGGTCGAGCGCGGTGACGCGACGCCGTCGCTGGACGTGCTCGCGCAGGTGGCGACCGCGCTGGACGTCGGGCTGTCGGAGCTGTTCAGCGACATCAAACCGGGCCCGGCGGTGGTGGTGCTGCGCGGCAACGAGGTGCCCACGGTGGACTCCGGGGGCATGGCACTGCAGGTCCTCACCCCGCGCTCGGTGATCCCCGGCCTGTACGCGGCGCGCTACCGGATCCTGCCGACGACGTCCGGTGTCCGGCCGGTGCGACACGAGGGCCACGACTGGCTGTACGTGCTCGACGGCAAGCTGCACGTGGAGTTCGACCACGAGTCGACCACGCTGCGCGCCGGGGACAGCGTCAGCTTCAGCGCGCGCGTCCCGCACCGGCTGTCCGCCCTGGGCGACCGGCCCGCGGAGTTCCTGGCGGTCGGCGCGGCGCTGCTCAACTCGCCGCGCTGCGAGGGCTGAACTACAGCTCGGGCAGGACCTCCGAGGCGACTTCCTCGACGGTGGACTCCTTGCCCGCGTACGGGCCGTCGGCGCGCGGCCAGTGGGTGATGACGTCGGTGAAGCCGAGTTCGGCGGCCCGGCCCACCACGTCCCGGAAGTACTCCACACTGGACATCGAGAACACCGGGGCGGCGTCGACCTGCAGGTAGCGGTCGACCTCCGTGGGATCGCGGCCCTGCTCGGCGAGCACCGCGTCGAACCGCAGGGACAGCTCGCCGACCGACCGCCACCAGCTGTCCAGGCTCTCGGACTGCCGCCCGGTGGTCACCCAGCCCTGGCCGTGGCGGGCGGCCAACCGCATGGAGCGCGGCCCGTTGGCGGCGATCACGAACGGCAGCCGCGGCTGCTGCACGCAGCCGGGTGCGCGGCGGGCCTGCACGGCCGAGTAGTAGGTGCCGGTGTAGTCGGTGCGGTCCTGGGTGAGGATGAGGTCCAGCAGTTCGACGAACTCGGTGAACCGGTCGACGCGTTCCCGGGCGGACAGCGCGGGCTGGCCGAGCACCACCGAGTCGAAGCCGCCGCCGCCCGCGCCGACGCCGAGGGTGATCCGCCCGTCGGCGATGTCGTCGAGCGCGGTGAGCTCCCGCGCGAAGTGCACCGGGTGCCGGAAGTTCGCCGAGGCGACCAGGGTGCCCAGCCGGATGGTGGAGGTGGCCATGGCGGCCGCGGTCAGCGTCGGCACCGCGTCGAACCAGGGCTTGTCCACAAGGGACCGCCAACCGAGGTGGTCGTAGGTCCAGGCATGGGCGAAGCCGTACTCCTCGGCCATCCGCCACAGCGGCTCGGCGGCCCACCACCGGTGTTCGGGCAGAATCACGATCCCAACTCGCACGTGTCGACCGTACTGGTCGGCCCCCACCGCTTTCGACCCGATCGAGTGAGACCCCGCTCGGACGTGGTCACCACCCCGCCCGATCCGCCGACGAACCGCGCCACCCGACCGTGCCGCCCGGGTGCCCCGGGCCGCCGGCGGGCAGCGCCCCGCTGTCCGGCCCCGCGTAGGTCTTCTACCAGGCAGGATGAAGGGGTGCGCAGACCTGGACTGGTGGCATCCGACGTGGACGGGACCCTGCTCGATCCCCTGGAGCGGGTGAGCCCGCGCACCGCGCGCGCGGTGCAGCGTGTGGTGGCCTCGGGGACGCCGTTCGTGCTGGTCACGGGCCGTCCGCCGCGCTGGATGCCGAGCGTGTTCGACGGGCTCGGCGTGGCCGGGATCGCGGTCTGCGCGAACGGCGCGGTGCGCTACGACGCGGCCACCGACCGGGTGCTGCACAGCCATGTCATCGACGCGTTGCTGCTGCACGACGTGGTGCACGAGCTGCGCCGCGAGCTGCCCGGCTGCGCCTTCGCGGTGGAGCGGACCACCGACGGCGCGCTCGACCGGGTGCACGAGCAGTGCCTTGCCGAGTCGGACTTCCGCCGGATCTGGCCGAACTCCGACATCCGGGTGGCCGGGGTCGGCGAGCTGACCGGCTGTCCCGCGGTGAAGCTGCTGGTCCTGCACGAGCACATGACCAGCGCGGAGATGGCCACCGCGGCGAAGGCGGTGATCGGCTCGCAGCTTCAGCTCACCTACTCGACCAGCGCCGGTCTGATCGAGCTGTCCGCACCGGGCGTGGACAAGGCGACCGGGCTGGCGGCGGTGGCCGAGGAACTGGGGGTGGATCAGGCGGACGTGATCGCCTTCGGCGACATGCCCAACGACGTGCCGATGCTGGAGTGGGCGGGCCGCGGCGTGGCGATGCGCAACGCGCACCCGGCGGCCCTGGCCGCGGCGGACGAGGTGACGACGACGAACGCCGAGGACGGCGTGGCCCACCTCCTCGCCCGCTGGTGGTAACCGGTTCGACGCGGGGCCGGGGTTGATATCGCCCGCCGGGTCAGCGTGACCACCTGTCGCGGCCGGCGCGCTCGATCATGCGTCTGCTGTGGACACCGGGACCGGCTGCCGGCAGCGCGGGCGGAAGCGGAGGTAGGCGACCGCTCCCGCGACGAGGAACCCGATTCCGATGAGCGTGTAGGCGTTGCCGACCACCTGCTGCGAGAACGTCCAGTCCAGCTCCCGGTTGTCGGTGTTCGGCAGATACCACTGCGGACCCACCAGGACGGTCAGCGCGCCCAGCCCGACCGTCAGCAGCACCCCGTACCAGCGGTGCCGCACGGCCATCGCGAACAGCAGCGCCAGCGTCGGGCCGGCCCAGACCCAGTGGTGCGACCAGGAGATCGGCGACACCAACAGCACCCACACCGCGTTGCACACCAGAGCCAGCGGCGTGTTCGCTGCGGCCAGCGCGTACCGCATGGCGAGCACGGTCAGCACCAGCAGCAGCACCGAGCCGAGCACCCACAGCGAGTTCAGCGTGACCCCGGTCAGCTCCTGCTTGGCCAGCAGGCTGCGCAGGGTGAGGTTGCCGGCGTAGACGGTGCCGAAGGAGTCCGCTGTGGACAGCATCTTGTCCAGCCACCAGTCCGCCGAGTCCCGCGGCGCGGCGAGAAGCCCGATGACCACGGTGGCGGCGAACGTCCCGACCGTCACGGCCAGCGCCCGGAAGTCCCGGCGCAGCAGGAACAGCAGCAAAAAGCCCAGCGGCGTGAGCTTGATCGCCGCCGCGAGGCCCACCAGCAGCCCGCGTGGCCACCGGGTGCGCGGCAGCAGGCAGTCCGCGGCGACCAGCGCCATCAGCACCAGGTTGATCTGCCCGTAGTTGATCGTCTCCCGGGTCGGTTCGATCACCGTGAACCACGGCATCAGCAGCGCGGTCGCCACCGCCACGTGCCCGGCCCGCGGCGCGAGGTACCGCGAGGAGCGGGCCAGCGCGTAGGCCGTGACAAGAATCGCCAGGTGCGACAGCACGGTCATCGCCACGACCGCCCCGTCCGACGACAGCCAGGTCAGCGGCACGAACAGCAGCGCGGCGAACGGCGGGTAAATGAACGGCAACGTGGCGGTGTCCGGAGATTCCGGGGTGAGGTCGTCGCCGTACACCTGGTAACCGTTCAGCCACGCGCGGGCACCAAGCCGATAAATCTCGGTATCGATGTAGCCGCGGGTGTCGATCCAGTGCACGAACCAGATCGCCAGGATCTCCATGATGACCGCCGCGACCAGCAGAAACCGGCCTACGTGAGCCCGTGCCAACCTAATGCTCACCACCCTGGAAAACAGTGCCCGCACACCGCCGGACACCTGCATCGAGCGGCGGAAACGGGGCGCGTCAACGCCGTGGCGATGCTACCGGTCCCGACTCGCCGGGCGGGTCCCCTGATGAGGGCGCCGCGGGCGCGCAACCGACTCCGGGCAGTACTGAGCGTGTCACCCCTTGTGGGGGTAAACTTCCAGCGCACACGCGGAATCGCGGCCCATCGAGGTGTTATCGACACGCCCTGTAGCGATGTGTAGCGGAGAACGTCAACGCGGTTTCGGCCCGGCGCGTCGTCCCCGCTACCCTCGACGGCTGTGAGCTTCGCAGGCTATGACCTGATCGTTGTTGGTTCCGGATTCTTCGGCCTCACGATCGCAGAGCGCGCCGCCACCCAGCTGGACAAGCGGGTGCTGGTGCTGGACCGTCGTGACCACATCGGGGGCAACGCCTATTCCGAGGCGGAGCCCGAGACCGGTATCGAGGTGCACCGCTACGGTGCGCACCTGTTCCACACCTCGAACAAGCGCGTGTGGGACTACGTGAACCAGTTCACCGACTTCACCGACTATCAGCACCGGGTGTTCACCAGGCACCAGGGGCAGATCTACTCGCTGCCGATGAACCTGGGCCTGCTGTGCCAGTTCTTCGGTCGGGCGTTCACCCCGGACGAGGCCCGGGCGCTGGTCGCCGAGCAGGCGTCCGAGATCGACACCGCGGACGCGCAGAACCTGGAGGAGAAGGCCATCTCGCTGATCGGCCGGCCGCTGTACGAGGCGTTCATCCGCGGCTACACGGCCAAGCAGTGGCAGACCGACCCCAAGGAGCTGCCCGCGGCCACGATCAGCCGGCTGCCGGTCCGTTACAACTTCAACAACCGCTACTTCAACGACACCTACGAGGGCCTGCCGGTCGACGGGTACACCGCGTGGCTGCAGAAGATGGCCGACCACCCGAACATCGAGGTGCGGCTGAGCACGGACTTCTTCGACGTCCGCGCCGACCTGCCCGCGGACGTCCCGGTGGTCTACACCGGCCCGCTGGACCGCTACTTCGACTACGTCGAGGGCGAGCTGGGCTGGCGGACCCTGGACTTCGAGATGGAGGTCGTGCCAACCGGGGACTTCCAGGGCACGTCGGTGATGAACTACGCCGACGAGGAGATCCCCTACACGCGAATTCACGAGTTCCGGCACTTCCACCCGGAGCGCGACTACTACCCGAAGGACAAGACGGTCATCGTCCGGGAGTACTCGCGGTTCGCCGAGAGCGGCGACGAGCCGTACTACCCGATCAACACCCCGGAGGACCGGCGCAAGCTGGAGGCATACCGCGAACTGGCCAAGAAGGAGGCCAAGGAGCGCAAGGTCGTCTTCGGCGGTCGGCTGGGGACCTACAAGTACCTCGACATGCACATGGCCATCGGTTCGGCACTGAGCATGTTCGACAACAAGATCGCCCCCTACTTCACCGAGGGTCGTTCCCTGGACGGCTCGCTGGAGGACTGACGTGACCGACCGGACCCCCCGAGAGGCCCCTTCCGCCGCCGCGGGCGAGAGCAAGCTCAGCGACGTGACTTCGGTGCGCGCCGGGACCGCTGATGCGGCGCCCGAGCAGGTGCTGCAGCGCGTGGTGTTCCCGCGCGACGAGGACCCGTTGGACGTCCGGCCGCTGTACATCGACGAGCCCGCGGCGCTGACCAGTACCGCGACCGTGGTGTCCCGCCGCCACGTCCTGGTGCCCGCGCACAGCAGGATCTCCTTCGCGTCCTACTTCAACGCGTTCCCGGCCAGCTACTGGAAGCGGTGGACCCGGGTGGAGGAGGTCGTGCTGCGGCTGAAGGTCCGGGGGGCCGGTCGGCTCGACGTCTACCGCTCGAAGGCCAACGGTGACAGCGTCCACCTGCAGGGCACGCCGGTGGCCAGCCAGGACTGGACCTCGCTGGAGTTCCGGGTGGCGCTGACGCCGTTCGAGGACGGCGGGTGGATCTGGTTCGACGTGTTCACCAACGACGCCGCGCTGGAGATCGACGACGCGGCGTGGACCACCGACCTGCCGCTGCCCAAGCAGCAGGTGGTCATCGGCACCACCACCATCCGTCCCGCCGACTGCGTGCTGGCGCTGCGGACACTGGGCGAGGACCCGCAGGTCATGGCGGTCGTGGAGCGGGTCGTGGTGGCCGACCAGGGCCCGCAGAAGATCCGCGACACCGAGGGCTTCGACGAGGCCGCCCGGCGACTCGGCGACAAGCTGCAGGTCATCGAGCAGGACAACCTCGGCGGTTCCGGCGGCTTCACCCGCGTGATGTACGAGGGCGTCTACAACTCCGACGCCGCCCAGGTCATGGTCATCGACGACGACATCGCGCTGGAGCCGGACGCCGTGCTGCGGGCCAACGCGTTCGCCCGCGCCGCCTCGCAGCCGGTGATCGTCGGCGGCCAGATGCTCAACCTCCAGGCCCGTTCGCGACTGCACACGATGGGTGAGGTCGTGGACCTGGCGCAGGGCAACTGGCGGGCCGCGCCGGGCGCGGTCACCGACCACGACTTCGCCAAGAAACCGCTGCGCAAGACCCCCAAGCTGCACCAGCGCATCCACTCCACCTACAACGGCTGGTGGATGTGCCTGTTCCCGCGCGAGGTCATCGAGCGCACCGGGCTGCCACTGCCGCTGTTCATCAAGCACGACGACTCCGAGTACTCGCTGCGCGCGGGTGGCCACGGCTTCCCGACGGTGACGCTGCCGGGTGCGGCGATCTGGCACATGCCGTGGACCGACAAGAACGACGCCACGGACTGGACCGCCTACTTCCACACCCGCAACCGGCTGATCCTGGCCGCCCTGCACAGCCCGGAGGAGGTCCGCACCAACATCATCAAGCAGGGCCTCAAGCTCACCCTCCGGCACCTGCTGTCGATGGAGTACTCCACGGTCGCGGTCCAGCAGAAGGCACTCGAGGACTTCATGGCGGGTCCGGAGGGACTGTTCGACAGCCTCCGCACGGCCCTGCCGGAGGTCCGCGAGCTGCGCAAGCACTACGACGACGCCCGGACCCTGCCCTCGGCGCGCGAGTTCCCGCCGCCGTCGGCGGACCCGATCATGGCCGAGGGCCTGCTCAAGCCGCCGGTGAACCCGGCGGTCATCGCGGCCCGTGCCTCCAAGGCGCTCCTGCACAACCTCAAGGAGCCGTCGAAGGAGGCCGCGGACCGGCCGCAGCTGAACGTGCCCGCGGCCAGCGCCCGGTGGTTCCTGCTGGGCAACCTGGACAGCGCCACGGTGTCCAACGCCGACGGCAGCGGCGTGGCGTTCCGCCGCCGCGACCCCGAGGAGTTCCGCCGCCTCGGCCTGCGCGCCGTGGCCAACTACAAGCGGCTCGGCAGGGAGTGGTCGCGACTGCGCGCCGCCTACCGGGCGGCCCTGCCCGAGCTGACCAGCGCGGAGTCCTGGAAGCAGGTCTTCGACCGAAAGTGACCCCCGACCAACCGGAGACGATGTGGCAGAGCTGACGACGGCGACCGCCCCCGAAGAACCGGTCGCCGCCGAAACCGACGGAGCGCCGACGGCGGTCACCCCCGAGACGATCGCGCTGCGCAGAGTGCAGGCCGCTCTCGCCAAACCCGCGGTGGTCAGGACCGCCCAGGCGATGTCGCTGTTCGGCGAACACGCCGGCGGCTGGCTGGCCATCGGTGCCCTCGGCGCGCTGGTGGACCGCAGGCGCCGCGGCGAGTGGTTGACCGCCGCCGCCGGGGTGGCCGCCGCCCACGCGGCGTCGATCGCCGTCAAGCGGGTGGTGCGGCGCCGCCGGCCGGCCGACCCCGAGGTGCAGGTGCTGGTGGGCACCCCGAGCAAGTTGAGCTTCCCGTCCTCGCACGCCACGTCCACGACGGCTGCGGCGGTGCTCTACGGCGGGTTGACGGGCAGGAAGCTGACCCCGGTGCTGGTGCCGCCGATGATGGTCAGCCGTCTTGTCCTGGGGGTTCATTATCCGAGCGATGTGGTCGCCGGCTCGGCGCTCGGCGGAGTCGTGGCGTGGGGCGTGCGGCGATTCATGAGACGGCGGAGGAACCGTGGCTGACAAGAAGGAAACCGAGGCCGAGACCGGAAATCCCGATGTCTCGGCCGAGGCCGACGCGGCCAACGGTGCCCACGTCGGTGACGCGGTGCTGATGGACGCCGGAGCGGCCGAGAAGGCCGCGGTGTCCGAGGACGGCGCGACCGGCAAGTCCGGCGAGGTGACCGACCGGGCGGACACCGGGGCCGCGCGGCCCAAGCAGACCGAGATCGAGGCGGACGCGGAGGGCACCATCGGCGCCGAGTTCGGCGACGAGGTGCTGGAGGCGGAGCCGAAGAGGTCCGACGACGTCAAGGACAAGTCCTCGGACGCCTACCACGCGAAGGTCACCGCCAAGGCGGGCACCACCGCGGGCCTGGTCACCGGCCTGGTCAAGGAGCTGCGCCCCAAGCAGTGGGTGAAGAACATCCTGGTGCTGGCCGTGCCGTTCGCGGCGGGCGGGATCCTGGACCCGGGCATCCTGTGGCACTCGGTCATCGCGTTCGTGGTGTTCTCGATGGCCGCGTCGGGCATCTACTTCGTCAACGACGCGATCGACGTCGAGGCGGACCGGCAGCACCCGACGAAGCGGAACCGGCCGATCGCCGCCGGACTGATCCCGGTACCGGTCGCCTACGTGGTGTGCGTGCTGCTGCTCGGTGGGTCGCTGCTGATCTCGGGGCTGACCAGCGGGCCGCTGCTGGTGGTGATGGCGGTCTACATCGCGGTACAGCTGGGCTACTGCTTCGGCCTCAAGCACCAGCCGGTGATCGACCTGTGCATCGTGGCGTCCGGGTTCCTGCTGCGCGCCATCGCCGGTGGTGCGGCCGCGGACCTGCGGATCACGCAGTGGTTCTACCTGGTCGTGGCGTTCGGTTCGCTGTTCATGGTGGCGGGCAAGCGCTACGCCGAGGTGAAGCTGGCGATGGAGACCGGCGCGAAGATCCGCAAGTCGCTGAAGGCGTACTCGCCGTCCTACCTGCGGTTCGTGTGGGCCATCGCGGCGGCGATCACGATCATGGCGTACTCGCTGTGGGCCTACAGCATCCAGGAGGACGTGTACTCCCGCTGGGGCCTGATCTCGATCATCCCGATGGTGATCGCGATCCTGCGATACGCGGTGGACATCGACAAGGGTGTCGCGGGCGAGCCCGAGGAAGTGGTGCTGAAGGACAAGGTCCTGATGGTCCTCGGCGTCATCCTCGCGGGCTGCCTGTTCCTGGCGTTCTACCTGTAGCCACACCAACCAACGCCCCCGGCCACCCCCTGGCCGGGGGCGTTGCGCTGTCCGGCCCGGATTCCGGGTGCGCCACCCGCGGAAAATCCACCACGATGTGGCTGCACACATCGGCCGAGCTGGAGATCGACCCGGCTCACCTGCTGCCGCGGTGAGTGGCGGCGTGTTCATGCGCTGATCACCCGGAGGGCAGAAGCCCTTCATCGTTCGGGGTGAGAGTGGGCTCGTTGCCGAACGATGGAGGTCGTTGTGCCTGAACGCGTCTCGCGGCGGAGCGTGCTGCTGGGCGGCACCCTCGCCGGCGCCGCAGCACTGTCCACTGCAGCCATTCCGGCGGCGGCTGCGCTGCCGGGCGCCGGGGTGGCCCCGCGCGGCGAGGTCTTCACGCTGGGCGTCGCCTCCGGCGACCCGACGCCGGACGGGGTCGTGCTGTGGACCCGGTTGGCGCCGAACCCGCTGGCCGAGGACGGCATGGGCGGCATGCCGAACAAGGCCGTGCCGGTGCAGTGGGAGGTCGCCGAGGACGAGCGGTTCACGCGCGTGGTGCAGCGCGGCGAGGCGCAGGCCGCGCCGGAGCTGGGCCACAGCGTGCACGTGGAGCTGACGGGCCTGCGCCCCGACCGCGAGTACTTCTACCGCTTCCGCGCCGCCGGGTCGCTGTCGCCGGCCGGCCGCACCCGCACCGCGCCGCTGCCGGGCGCGATGACCGACCTGGCGATGGCGTTCGCGTCGTGCTCCCAGTACGAGCACGGCTACTTCACCGCCTACCGGCGCCTCGCCGACGAGCACCCGGACCTGGTGCTGCACCTCGGCGACTACCAGTACGAGTACGAGGCCGGGGTTTACGTGGCGCCGGGCGGCAACCCGCGCGACCACCAGGGCCCGGAGACCGTGACGCTGGCGAACTACCGGCAGCGGCACGCCCAGTACAAGACCGACCCGGACCTGCAGTACGCGCACGCGATGGCCCCGTGGGTCGTGGTGTGGGACGACCACGAGGTCGACAACAACTGGGCCGACGAGGTCTACGAGAAGCCGGAGATCCCGCAACCGAACTTCCTGGAGCGCCGCAGGGCCGCCTTCCAGGCGTACTACGAGAACATGCCGCTGCGCCGCGCGCAGATCCCGCGCGGCATCGACATGCGGCTGTACCGGCGCGTCCGGTGGGGCCGACTGGCCACCTTCCACATGCTCGACACCCGCCAGTACCGCGACGACCAGGTGGGTGGGGACAGGTTCCCGACGCAGGACCCGCAGCGGCTGAACCCGAAGCGCAGCCTCACCGGCGCGGAGCAGGAGCGCTGGCTGCTCAGGGGCCTGCACCAGTCCAACGCCCGCTGGGACATCCTCGGCCAGCAGGTCATGTTCGCCGAGATCGACTACCGCAACGGCGAGGAGCGGGGCTACAACCCGGACGCCTGGGACGGCTACGTGGGGTCCCGCCAGCGCGTCATGCAGGGCTGGCAGCAGGCGAAGACCCGCAACCCCGTGGTGCTCACCGGCGACGTGCACACCCACTGGGCCAACGAGATCCACGACGGCGACCGGATCGTGGGCACCGAGCTGACCACCACCTCGATCACCAGCGGCGGCGACGGTTCTGCGAACCTGACGGACAAGGAGCGGGCCTACCTCCGCGAGAACCCGCACGTCCGCCTGTACAGCAACCAGCGCGGCTACATCAGCACGAAGATCACCCCGGGCGGGCTGCGCGCGGACTACCGGGTCCTGCCGTACGTCTCCAGGCCGGGAGCGCCGGTGGAAACGCTGGCGTCCTTCGTGATCGAGGACGGCAGGCCGGGCCTCAACAGGATCTGACCCCCGAGGCGGCGCGCGGCCCCACCGCGCGCCGCGCCGCGGAGTCCACCGATTTTGGGGACCTCAGGTGCGTTCCAGGTCCCGGTTCAGGCCCAGGCGGTCGACCACGTCGTGGGCCATCTGGATCGCGTAGGACTGGCCCCGGTCCTGCGGGTAGATCTGGGACATCGTGGCCAGCGTGACGCCCGGCATCGACGTGCGGTGGCCCGGGATCAGCGCCCGGTACTCCGGCGTCACGATCGGCTGGGCGAAGCCCGCCCTGGAAAAGTGCCAGTTGTTGATCCAGGAGCGGTCAAAGTCCGGGTTCAGCCTGCGCAGCCACGGCAGGTAGCGCTCCAGCAGCTCGGCCGGGTCGGTGGTGAAGCGCCAGTCGTCGCGCGACACGTAGTTGCCGACGTAGACCACATGGCGCCCGCCGTACTCGCTGCGGTCGACCATGTTGGTGTGCTCCACGACCGCCAGGAACGGAAACGCCGGGTCGTTGATGTTCAGCCAGTAGTACGGGATGACGCTGCGGTCGCACTCCAGCACGAAGCACGTCGCCCCCAGGTACTGGTTGCGCCACAGCACGTGGTCCGTCGGCACGCCCGCCGCCTCGGCGAACACCGGCTGCGGCACCGTCACGATCAGGTGGTCGAAGGCGTAGCTGCTGCCGTCCCCGGCACCGATCTCAACGGCCGCGCCGGGCTGGCGGATCGTCGACACCGGTTTGCCGAACTCCACCTTCCCGCCGCGTTCGGTCACCGCGTGCAGCAGTGCCCGGTAGACCTGTTCGTACCCGCCGTGCACGTACCCCAGCTCGAACGTGCGGTAGTGGATGCGCGCCCACAGCCACGCCATGGAGATCCGCTCCGCACTGGCCCCGAACTTGCCCACCAGCAGCGGCTCCCAGATCATCCCGGTCACCCGCGGCCCCGCCCAGCGACGCATCCAGTCCAGCGCCCGCACCGAGGTGAACCGCTGCCCGTCGCGGATCGCCTTCAGGACCGCCGACGACGCGCCGAAGCGCACCCGGTCCAGCAGCGAGAACTTCGGGAACATCAGCATCTCGCGCGGAGTGCCGAAGTCATACAACCGGCCGTCCGCATACACCCCGGTGCGGGGCCTGTGGAAGCGCAGCCGGTGGCCCAGGCCCAGCTCCTCGACCAGTTCGATCATCGCCCGGTCGGTGCGGAAGCTGTGGTGGTAGAACCGCTCCAGCGGGGTGCCGCCGACCTCGATCGACGCCGCCAGCCCGCCCAGCTCCGCGGACGCCTCCAGCACCGTCACGTCGTGCCCGGCCTTCACCGCGTCGAACGCGGCGGTCAGCCCCGTCGCCCCGGCCCCGACCACACCCACCCTCATCCGAAGCTCCACTTCTTGTTGATCGTGTACTGGAAGACCAGCACGACCGGCAGCGACCCGGCCTTCACCAGGTTCGGGTCGACGCCCAGCCAGCCGGAGAACACCTGCAGCAGCAGGAACGTCAACCCGATCCCGGCGACGCCCACCGCGTAGAACCGCAGCAGCCGCACCAGAATCCGGTCCCGCCTGCGGAAGTTGAACAGCGCGTTGAGCACGAAGTTGTTGGTGATGCCGGCAGTCGTGCTGATCGCGTTCGCCAGCTGCTCGTGCAGGCCCGCGAGGTTGAACAGCAGCAGGAACAGCAGGTAGTCCAGCGCCACGCCGCTCGCGCCGATCGCCGCGTAGCGCACCAGCGAACCGCTGCCCAGCGGTGCGCGCAGCTGTTCAGTCCTGGTCATGCCGGATCACGTCCCGCACGATGTACAGCGGTCGTTGCTGCACCTCCTGGTAGATGCGGCCGACGTAGCTGCCGATCACGCCCAGCGACAGCATCTGCAGCCCGCCGAGGAACAGCATCGCGACCATCAGCATGGTCCACCCGGACACGGTCACGGCCGGGAAGAAAAGCCGCAGCGTCACCGCATAGACGATGCCGAGCAGCGCCAGCGCCAACGCCGCGAAGCCCATCCGGGTGATGAGCTTGAGGGGCACGGTGGAGAAGCTGGTGACGCCGTCGGCGGCCAGCCGCAGCATCTTGCGCATCGGGTACTTCGTCTCGCCGGCGATCCGCTCGTCGCGGTCGAACAGCACCTCGCGCTGGTGGAAGCCCATCGAGGCGACCATGCCGCGGATGAACCGGCTGCGTTCCCGGAATCCGCGCAGCTCCTCCGCGGCTCGCCGGTCGAGCAGCCGGAAGTCCCCGGTATCCACCGGGATATCCACCTCGGCGCAGCGCCGCAGCAGCCGGTAGTAGGTGTGCGCGGTGAACCGCTTGAACGCGCTGTCGCGGCGGGTGCGGCGGCGCGCGGACACGATCTCCGCGCCGGCCAGCCACTCGTCGATCAGCTGCAGGCTGACCTGCGGCGGGTCCTGCAGGTCGGTGTCCATCACGATGACCGCGTCGCCCCCGGCGTGGTCCAGCCCGGCGGTGATGGCGATCTGGTGGCCGAAGTTGCGGGCGAAGTCCACCACCCGCACCCGCGGGTCGTTCTTGGCCAGGTCCTGCAGGATTTCCAGTGACCCGTCGGCCGAACCGTCGTTGACGTAGATGAACTCGTAGCCGAACTCGGGCCGGGTGGCGGTGGCCGCGGTCAGCTCGGTGTGGAAGCGGCGGATGCCCGCCGCCTCGTTGTAGACCGGCAGCACGTAGGAGATCAGCGGCGGCGTACCGGACTGGTGGGTGTGTCGTCGTGGAACCGGGACCCGCTGGCGCATCGCGTCGGCCATGGTCACTCCCCTCGCCAACCCCACCGTGGAACGGACACGCTCCGTACGTCGAAGCGGTTGCCCGGCAGCGGGTAACGGACCGCGATCAGGTGCCCCCACTCGGCGTAGTCGGGTGTTCGCTCGGCCCCGACCAGCCGGGTGGGCACCTCCTCCTGGGTGCCGACCTCAGCCACTCCGGCGAACGTCCCGCCGATCCCGCGTTCGTAGGCGGCGGTGCCGCCGAAACCGAGCGCCGCGGGCGGGTTCAGCAGGTACGCGGGCGGCTCCGCCAGGCCGTGCGCCACCCGCGGCATCTCGCGCAGGCACGGTGCGTTCCAGGTCATCGACCAGTCGACGAGGATCGGCGCCCGGCCGCGCAGGTACCGCGCCAGCGGGATGACGTCGCGCACGCGCGGGCCGGCGACGGCGACCCAGCCCGCCGCGTCGGTGGTGGCGTCGACCGCGCGGATCCGCACCCGGTCGGCCCCGGACGGGACGTCGCGGGCGGGGACGTGCAGGTCGCGCCAGGCCGGGTGGTCCTGCGGCCGGTCCTGGACGACGTGGTCGCTGGGGTAGGCGGGGCGCTCGTCGGTGTCCAGCCAGGTGTCGTCGAGGACCCGTTCGCCGACGGTCCCGGTGGGCGAGGCGAACTCCAGGACGACGCGGTTGCCGTCGCCGCTGCGGCCCGCCACGGCCACGGCGAGCTCCTGGTCCGGGCGAAGCGCGGGCAGCGCGTACCAGCCGGTGGTCAGCGTGCCGGTGGAGATCTGGCCGCCGTCCAGGCTGCCCCAGAACTCGCGTATGCCCGGCGGCGGGTCGAACCCCGGCGCGTGTCCGCGACCGGCCGCGAATCCGGCGGCGTGGGCGTCGTCGTGGCTGGTCAGTGCGCCGCCGGGGACGTCGGGGGTGACCACCACGTGGTCCGCGATGCCACAGCCAGCCGTGAGGTTCTGCCCGCCGATGGAGTAGCCGCCGGCCTGGCGCACGGGTGCGACGACGAACGAGGACAGCACGACCGCCACCGTCACCCCCATTGCTCCCGCACCGATCACCGCGGGCATCCGCACGAGCATCTGCCGGGAGCGGCCGGGCACCAGCAGCAGCACCACCGCGACCAGCAACCACGGCAGCGGGCTGTTCAGCGGCCGGAGCGGTTGCTCTCCCCAGGGCACCCCGTACTGCGAGTGCAGGAACCAGTTGTTCTTTCCGGCGAACACCAACGCCGCCGCCACCGCGGCCATCGCCGTGCCCAGCAGGCCGGCCAGCACAACCACCCGATCACGCGACACCTGCCGGGCCGTTGCGGTGATCAGCACCACGCCTGCGGTCACGGTAGCGGCTCCGACGCCGGTCAGCGCGCCGAAGTAGTGCGTCCACTTCGACGGGGTGAGGGTCATCAGCGCGACGCTGACCGCCAGGCACAGCGGCGGCACGTGCGCCCACCGCAGCCCCGGCAGCCGACCCGCCCCGCGCAGCAACAGCAGTCCGGTGTGGACGGCCACGACGAAGGTCAGCAGCACCGGGGCGCGGCGGGCCAGGTCGCCCTGCAGGTCGAAGCCCAGCAGGTACTGGTAGCGCAGGATTTCCTGGAACCACGGCACGTCGGGCCCGTACAGGGTGTGCAGCGCGGTGGCCCTGCGCGCGCCGAACAGGGACTGGTCGGCGAACATCGCCACGATCCCGGTGGCGGCGATGCCCGCCAGCAGCGCCACCACCGGCGTGCTGAGCAGGTGCCGGATCCGCGGGGCGAGCACGGCGAACGGGGCGAGGGCGGCGATGCCCATCGGGGTCACCGCGACCGACAGCCCGGCGGCCAGCGCCGCCAGCCCGAGCCAGGTGACGCGCTCGGTCCGCACGGCCCGCAGCACGCAGGCCAGCACGGCGGCCAGGCCGAGCGCGGCGAACGGTTCGGGGCGGACGCCGAGCCCGAAGGGCAACCACCAGGCCAGGAAGCTCACCGCCGCCAGCAGCCGGACGGCGCTGCGCCGCCCGTGTTCCGGCAGCACCGCGCCGAGGATGCCGCGGCTGAGCACCAGCCAGGTCAGCACGGCCGCCACGACGCTGGGGATGCGCATGACCAGCGGGGTGGTGCTGAGCGCGGCGACCGGTTCGAGCAGCTGCTGCGCCAGCGCGAACGGCGCTTCGGAGGCGTTCTCCCAGCGGTAGTAGTTGCCGACGTCGCCGGTGTCCAGGGCGTTGCGGATGGTCATCGCGGCGAACGAGTCGTCCGCTGTGGTCGGTCCGAGCACCCACCAGCCGCCGAGCACCACGACGACCCCGGCGTCGACCAGGTGGCGCATCCCGGGACGCCTCGGCGAGCGCGCGGCGTGGCGGCCGCGGTCGCGGGCGAGCAGCAGCGCGAACGCCACCGCGACCAGCAGGAGCTGGGCGGCGATCAGGGCCTGTTTGGTGGCGGTGGGGGAGTTTTCGAACCAGGTGGCGGTGGTGACCCGCACGTGCAGGCCGGCGGCCTGCTGTGGCGTCAGGTCGGTGGTGAAGGCGACGATGTCGCGCACCCGCGCGCCGGGCAGTTCGGCGACCTGCGCCCCGATGCTGGCCCGGCTGCCTGCGCTGTCGGCGTCGATGGCGACGTCGCAGCCCGGCCCGATGGGGGCACGCAGCGCCTCGCGGCCCGCGACCAGGGCGATGACGTGGTCGCGGGCCGTGGTGACCGCGAAGCCCTCGGTGGGTTGGCCGGGCAGGCGGCTGGCGACCAGTGTGGTGGGAACGCCGCGCTGCTGCCCTGCCCGCACCACCGCGCAGGGCACGCGCACGTGCACCTCGGGCGGCTCGTAGGGGACGACGAACGCGAGGGTTCCTTCGGGGAGTTCCCCGGCCTTTGGCCACGTGACGGTGACCTGCTGGGTCACCACCGGCGCGAGGGGCACCGCGACCGCCGCCAGCACGCCGAGCATTCCGACGAGCACGGGCACCACAGTGGACAGTCGTCGGCGGCCTGGCGCGTCGATCTGGGCGGGCGCGGGGTCGCACAGCTGTGCTGCGGTCTGTCCGATCCCGTCCGGCACCGAAACGTTCCCCCTGGTCACGTGGCTGGTCTGCGGCGAATCCAAGTCTCGGGGAAAACCACCGATCCCGCAGCGCCTGCACCCCGTGCCCGGAAACCCGCGCCACCGCACGACAAACGCGCCACCACCGGGTGACGCCCTACCCCGCACGGTCGCCGAGCGTCACCGGCCCCGCGGTCGGGCTCCCGGTGGCGCATGCTCGGCCGGTCAGTGCTCCTCGAAGGGGTAGGGCGGGTCGCCGTGGGCGCCGCCGATGAGCTCCCGGCGCTGGGTCGTGGTGTAGGCGTCGCGGTCGATCTCGTAACGCACCGCGTAGAGGTGGCCCCAGGTGTGGCCGGGGGCGTCGCGCAGACGACTGGGCAGTTCCAGGCGGCGGGACTGCATCGGCACGCCCGCGAACACCCCACCCCACTCGCGCGCGTACGCCATCGACGCCTCCCCGGCGGGCGGCGTCACCAGCAGCCGCGGGCTGCCCGCGAGACCGTGCCCGACCTGCGGATATGCGTACCAGCACGGGAACACGAAGCTCATTGGCCAGTCGATCAGCGCGGGCGGCAGCGCGTTGAGGGCCTGCCGCAGCGGCACCACGTCGCGCACCGCCGGGCCGCTGATCGACAGCCAGCCCTGCTCGTCGCTGGTGCGGTCCTCGGCGCGCACCCGCACGCGGTCGGCCGCGGCGGGCAGGTCGTGCGCGTCGATGGTGAGCAGCCGCCAGCCGCGGAAGTCGCGCCAGTCGATGGGGCGGCCGTGGCGCGGGTCGTCGAACGGCAGTTCCGTCGGCGGCGGGTCGCGCAGTTCCCGCACCTCCAGTGGACCCGCGGCGGTACCGAACTCCAGCGCCAGCGAGTTCCCCTGCTCCGGCCGCCCGGCGACCCACAACGACAGTGCCTGGTCGCTGGTGAGTTGCGGCAGGCCGAACCAGGCGGAGGTGAGCGTGCCGGTGGTCTGCGGTCCGCCGACCTGGCTGGTCCAGGAGTACTGGCTGGACGTGGTGGCCTGCACCTCGTCGGACTCGGGGTCGTCGGTCGGCACCCGCAGCGGCTCCCCGGGGTTGCCTTCGCGCAGGTCCGCCTCCTGCGGGGGGTCGCCGCCGCGGGTGAACCCGTCGAGTTCGTCGACGCCGTCCACCGGTGTCAGGCGGGTGGCGATCGGCAGCGTCTCGACGTCGCTTTCCAGCCCGCAGGTGCTGGCCCGGATGCTCTGCTTGTTCATCCTCGCGATGGAGAACCGGTCGCCCATGGTGCGCGGCGCGGCCAGGAACGACCCGAGCAGCACCAGCACCGACGCCAGCGCGGCCAGCCCCAGCACCGACGCCGGCACGACCGTCCACACGAGATTCCGGGGACCCGGCTCGACGTGCTTGACCAGTGCCCGCAGGCGCACCACGGCGAACACCAGCACTCCGCTGGCCGCCCCGGCGGCCATCCACAGCAGCGGGTCGGGCAACGGCAGGCCGGGCTCCACCGGGGTGTCCGACCACGGCATCGCGAAATCCGACTGCATCGGCCACACGTTCGGGCCCATGAACGACAGCGCCGCGGCGACCGAGGCACCGATGCCGCCGAAGATTCCGAGCAGCACGGCCTCACGCCCGGCTGGCGCGTGCCGGCCCATGCGCACCAGCAGCACGACGCTGACCGCGAGCAGCGCGGATCCCACCCCGGCCAGGGCCCCGAAGTGGTGGGACCACTTCGACGGCGTCAGCCACAGCCCGGCCAGCACGGCCGCGGCGCTGCCGACCACCACCGGCAGGTCGGTCATCCCCACCCAGCGGTGCACCTGCCGCACCGCGCACGCCGCGGCGATCAGCACCCCGGCCACCACCAGAAACACCGCCATCCGCTTGCCGGACGCGCCCCAGATGGTGGTGCCCAGCAGCCCGGTGTAGCGCTCGATCTCCTGGTACCAGCCGAAGCTCGGCCCGAACTCGTGGTGGATCGCGGTCGCCGCCCGCAGCCCGTTCCAGGTGGAGTCGGCGAACATCGCCACCAGCCCCACCGCGGCCACGCTGCCGACCAGCGCGACGCGCGTCGGCACCGCGATCCACCGGGGCACCGGCCCGGCCTGCCCGAGCACGCGGGTAATGCGCGGCGTGAAGACCGCGACGATGATCAGGGCGCTGACGCCGGTCGGCGTGATGGCCGCGGTGAGGCCGCCGGCCAGCGCGGCCACACCCAGCCAGAAGTGCGGCGCGCGCGTCCGGCCGAGCTTGAGCAGCGCCGCCACCAGCGCGGTGGTGCCCAGCGCGACGAACGGTTCGGGCCGAATACCCAGCCCGTACGGCAACCAGCAGGCCAGGAAGAACACCGCCGCGAGCAGGTGCAGCGGGAACCGGCGGGTGCCGCGGCAGACCGGGCTGACGATGCCGCGGCTGACCAGCAGCCAGGTGACCAGCCCGGCCACCGCGCTGGGCACCCGCAGCCAGGCGGGCGCGAGGCTGTGCTCCGCCACCACGCGCATCAGGTGCTGGACCAGGGTGAACGGGGTTTCGGACGCGTTGAACCAGCGATAGTAGTTGCCGATGTCGCCGGCGACGTCGTAGTTGCGGATGGTCATCATCGCGAACCCGTCGTCGTCGGTGAGCGGCCCGATGATCAGCCACCCGGCGAGCACCCCGAGCACCGCGGCGTCGACCACGAGCAGCGGCGCGGAGATCCGCACGGTGGTCAGCGCGGGCGGCGCGTGCGCGAACAGCAGGACCAGCGAGACGAACGCCAGCACGAGCGCGGCGCTGATCAGCGCACTCTTGAACTCCGTGGGCGCGGTGTCGAACCAGGAGAACGTGGTGGCGGTGACCGCGAGCCCGCCGGTCAGCGGTGGCGGCAGGTCGGTGCTGAACGTGAAGATCTCCGGCGCGGCGATGCCGGGCAGCTCCACGGGCGGGTGGTCGCCGAAGGTCACGACGGACCGCTGCGAGTCGGCGTGCACCCGCAGGTCACAGGCGGACCCGAGCGGCGGCAGCGGCACCTGGTGCTGGCCGAGGACGAGTTCCGGTCTGCCGAGGCGGGTGGTGAGCACCATGCCTTCGCGGTCGCTGCCCGGCGGCAGGGTGGACAGCACGGTGGTCCGGCCGGGGCGGGCGAGAGCGGCCCGCAGCACCGGGCACGGCACGGACGCGTCGAACACGGCGGGCCGGTAGGGCGTGAACAGTGCCGTCGTGGACTCGGCGGGCCCGGACGGCCAGCGCACCTCCGTCCGGTCCAGCCACACCGGGGCGAACGGCAGGGCCACCGCGCAGACCAGCCCGGCGACCCCGACGCACACCGACAGCAGGTGCGCCAGCCACGCGCCGAGCCGGGACGGTTGCCGGCCTTCCCCGCCGGGTAGCCGGGTTTCGGCGGGCATGTCGAGCTGCGCGGTGCTGTTCCAGTGCCTCAACCGCACTCCTGGGGGGAGACGAAGGTGTGTCCCGGATCATCCTCGCGAACACCCAGTGCGCCCAGTAACGGCGGCGCGTTAGATTCAACCGGCCGATTGACGACCCAGGCAACGTATGAGGTTGCCGCCGCAGGGCAACGAACCGGGCCGCAACGGCGTGCTCCGTGTGGAGCAGACAGGAGTCAGAAGGTGTTCGTTTCCGACGGGATGGCGGCCGACCGGCCGCGATGGTCGCGGTATGGCTGGTCGGCCGGGGTGGCGGCGGTGTTGTCCGCCGGGTTGTTCTGGCTGGTGCGCGGCTCACTGATCGACGACAGCTACATCACGCTGAGCTACGCCCGGAACCTGGCGTTTTACGGTCACTGGGGGTTGATCACCGCCGAGGTCTCGAATTCCGCGACCGCGCCGCTGAACGTGCTGGTGCTGGCCGCGGTGACGGCCGTGGTCCGGCATCCCGTGCTCGCGTTGGGCATCGTGTTCGTGCTGGCCAACGTCGCGCTCGCGGTGTTCCTGCACGCCACCGCGCGGGCGAGCGGGCTGCCCGGCTGGATCGGGCCGCTCGGGGCGCTGCTGGTGGCGGCCAACCCGCTGCTGCTGTCCACGGTCGGGCTGGAGATGACGCTCGCGTCGGCGCTGCTGGGGATGCTGCTGTTCGCCGCCGTGCGGCGGCGATACGTGCTGTTCGGCGTGGCCGCCGGGCTGCTGGCGCTGACGCGGCTGGACCTCGGGGTGTTCGTGCTGGCGGTCCTGATCGGTCGACCGGGGCTGTGGCGCGGCTGGTGGCGGTGGCTGCTGGCGGCGGCGGTGACGGCGCTGCCGTGGTTCGTCTTCAGCTGGTTCTACTTCGGTTCGGCGGTGCCGGACACGCTGGTCATCAAGCAGGTGCAGCGGTCGTGGGGTGACTGGGACTTCCACAACGGCCTGCAGCTCTACCACCAGGTTTTCCCGACCGCGGTGGTGATTTCGCTGGTCCCGGCGGTGCTCGGGCTGGTGTGCCTGGTCGGGCTGTGCGTGCTGCGGCTGTTCCGCCGGGCCGCGCGGGTGTGGCCGTGGGCGCTGATCGGGTTGGGCGCTGTCGCGCACTACTACGTCTACACGCTCATGGGCGTGCCGCCGTACCACTGGTACTACGGGCCGAGCCTGATCGGCCTGACGGTGCTGCTGGTCGGTGGTGTCGGGTTACTCGCGTCGCGTCGGCTGGTGGTGCCCGCGGTGCTGGCGGGCTGCGCGGTCTTCGGCGCGCAGGGCTGGTTCGCGCTGCAGCACGGGTTGCCGTGGCGGGAGGCGGCGATCACGACGAACTGGGCCACCTCGGCCGACTACGCCCGCATCGGTGCGGAGCTCGGCCGGGTGGTCGGCACGGGCACGGTCGCCAGCCCGGGGGAGATCGGCGCGCTCGCGTACTTCTGCGACTGCGCGATCGTCGACACCTTCTCTGACCGCGGCTACCTGGCGGCCCAGCTGGAGAAGCGCCTGGCCGACGCGTCGCCGCTGACCCGCGCGCTGCTGGAGCTCAACTACCGCCACTTCCAGCCGACCGAGCCGCTCCGGGTGGATTACGTGCTGCGCCGCGAGCCGGGCCCCGGCCCGGACCCGCTCTGGCGGATCGGCACGACGTGGGCGGAACCCGCCCACCTCGCCCTCCTACCGGGCGAACCCGAACCGGAAACGTCGGAGTGAAGGCGCACTCCCGACCGAGTGGCTCGGCGTCGGTGGGGTGCACTGCGGTGTGCCCCGAAGGGCGGCTGCATGCGATCCGTGTGGACGCGTAGCGGGAAACCACCGCGGCGAACAGGATTCCGCCGGGCGGCAGCACGCGGCGACCTCGCGAAGGGCGCGGAGCCGGTCGTCGCGGTCCTCCATGCCGCACCAAGGTACGCACCACCCTGATTCCGGGCCTGCCGCTTTTCGACCGTGGCGTCGGCCCAGCGTGCCGGTCTGACCGGAGCGGTCTGCGTCACGCTCATGGCGCACGTCTGGCGGTAGCGCAGCGTGCGCGCTTCTGCCAACCTCCGTCGCAGTGATCAACGAGCGCAAGGATTGTCGGGAGCAAACGGGGTGCACAACCAGTCGGTGGTCGGCGGCGACAGCGTGCAGGCGGGGGAGATTCACGGTGACGTGCACTTCCACCGCGCACCGGAGGAGCGGGTCGTGCCGCGCCAACTGCCACTCGCGGCTCGGCACTTCGTCAACCGGGCAGTGGAGCTGGACGCACTGACGACCCTGCTGAACGGCGCGAACACCGAAGGTTTCGTGCTGATCTCGACGGTCGACGGGGTCGCCGGGGTGGGCAAGTCGACCCTGGCGGTGCACTGGGCGCACCGAGTGCGCGACTGCTTCCCGGACGGCGAGCTGTACGCGAACCTCCGAGGTTTCGACCCGGCGGCCGAGCCGGTGAAGCCTGCCGACGTTCTCGCGTCGTTCTTGGCGGCGCTCGGCGTCTCGGGCGAGCGCATGCCGCAGGACACCGAGGCCCGGGCGGCGCTGTTCCGCAGTTTGGTGCACGACAAACGCATGCTGATCCTGCTGGACAACGCGCGCACGGCAGACCAGGTGCGGCCGCTGTTGCCGAGCAGCCCGACCTGCCTGGTGCTGGTCACCAGCCGGAACCAGCTGCACGAGCTGGTGGTCCGCGAAGGAGCGACCCGCATCGCGCTCGACGTGCTCGACCCCGACGAGGCGGAGCACCTGCTCGCCCGCTATCTCGGCGACGACCGGGTGGCGACCGAGCGGGTCGCGGTGCGGGCTCTGGTCCGGCACTGCGCCGGACTGCCGCTCGCGCTCGGCATCGCCGCCGTGCGCGCGGCGGAGAACCCGGACTTCCCGCTGGACGAACTGGTCGCGGAACTCCAGGACGAACGAGACCGTCTGGACGCCCTCGACGGGGGCGGCGTGACGGGCGTCCGAGCGGTGTTCTCCTGGTCATACCGCTCCCTGACCTCGGAAGCGGCCCGCATGTTCCGCCTCCTCGGCCTCCCCACCGGCCCGGACATCGGCCTCGCGGCGGCAGCGGACCTCGCCGGACTGCCACAGCGGGAGGCCCGAACCCTCCTGGCGGAACTGACCCGAGCCAACCTGCTCGACCAGTACAAACCGGGCCGATACCAGTTCCACGACCTGATCCGCGCCTACGCGGCCGAATGCGCAGCAGCCGACGAGGAACCAGCAGCCCGCCAAGCGGCCGTACGCCGATTGCTCGACCACTACCTGCGGACAAGCAGTGCGATCGACCGGCACCTGGTCGGCCATTCCCGAAAGTTCGCACCCCGGTTGCCGGAGTCGTCGATCACCGGCCTCTCCTTCGAGCATGACGACCAGATGCTGGCCTGGTGGGATACGGAGCACGCGAACCTGGTGGCCGCGGTCCGCCAAGCGGCGGCCACCCACGAGCACCAGCGCACCTGGCAACTCGCCTACTCGCTGATGTACTTCCTCCGCCTCCGCGGACACCTGGACGACCTGATCAGCAGCTACGAGCTGGCGATCGCTGCGGCCGGCGAGCTCGGAGACGACGCCGCCAGAGCACAGTTGCTCTACGAACTGGGAATCCCGTACTTCGCCCGCAAGCAGTTCGAGACGGCGGCGCACTTCCAGGAACAGGCGCTTGGCTTGTTCGAGGCTGCTGGTGATCAATACTCGACCGGCACCGCTCTTACCGCGTTGGCTGAGGACTACATCGAGTTGCAGTCGTACGACGCCGCGTACCAGTCAGCGTCACGAGCGCTGGAAATCCAGCGACAGCTCAACGACAGCCACGGTCAGGGCTACGCGTGCACCGTGCTGGGAGTGCTGCACGTTCGTCGCGGTGAGCCCGAGAAAGCGACGGAGATCTTCTCCGAAGGTTTGGCGTTCTACCGTCGGGCCGGCGAGAAGTTCGGCGAAGCTTTCATCTTGCACCACCTGGCAGAGATCGCACTCAGCGCTGGTCGAGCAGCTGAAGCGGCAAGCCTGTACCGGCAAGCCGCCGATCTGCGGGCCGAGATCGGCAATCGTCCAGGACACGCCCAAAGCCTCCGAGGGTTGGGCGCTGCCTGTCACGCAGAGGGTGACAACGACGGTGCGAGACGGGCTTGGCAACAAGCCCTGGCCATCTTCGAGGAACTCCGTGACCCGGAGACCGACGAGGTGCGGCAGGATCTAGCGCGACTCTGACGTAGGTGAGGGCCCTTCGCCAAGTATCTTGGTGAAGGGCCCTCACCCAGCAGCTCACATGCTGTCGTTGAGTTTGTTGAGGAAGGCGCGCCACTGCTCAGGACCGAAGGTCAGGGTGCCGCCGTCTCGGTCTTTGCTGTCGCGTACGCCGATGACTTCAGGCATCACCGCTACTTCTACACAGGCTCCGCCGTAGCCGTTGCTTCGGCTGGATTTGCGCCACGCTGCACGCGATAAGTCGTAGTCCTGCACTGCGCGCCTCCCTCGTCAGGTGAGGTCTCTCATCGCCCGTTCGAGTGTAGCGGCAGTTTCGGTTTCCTTGGAAGAGGAAACCTGAAGCTGTTTGAAGGCAGACACGAATCGCTCGATCTGAGCAGCGTTGTCGACGTAGTCGCCGCTGGTCAGGCATTCGACGTAGACGACGGTTGCCTTCGCAGGATGCTCGATTTCGAGGATGTAGAAGGACGACCCCATTGCGACGTGCGCGCCTGCGCTGAAGGGCAGGACTTGCAGCGTGACATTCGGCAGTTCAGTCGCCTCGCGGAGGTAGCGAAGTTGGTCCGCCATGACCTTGGCACCGCCGACCGGACGACGGAGAACTGCCTCGTTCAGCACAACTGAGAGGTGCAATGGGTTGCCGCTGTGGATGCGAGCGGTTCGTTCCATACGCGTGACCACGAGCCGTTCGACTTCCTCTTCGGTCGGCGTTGGATCTGTCGCGCGGGTGATGGCTCGGGCGTAGTCCTCCGTCTGGAGCAGTCCTGGGACGAGTTCGGGTTCGTAGACCTGCATCGCTGACGCGATGGTTTCCAGCGCCACGTAGCGCTGGGCCCAGTCCGGGATGCGCGCCGTGGCGCGCTTGCGGGCTTCACGGGCGAGTTGGACGACCGTCTGGCCGGTGGCCTCGTCCGCGCCGTAGAGGTCGATCAGCAAGCGGACGTCACCGGCGCTGATCGTGGCCTTGCCGGTCTCGATCTTGCTGATGCGCGGTTTCTGGCATTCGAGGGCCTCGGCCGCCGCTTCCTGCGTCTTCCCAGCTTGCTCCCGCAGCTTGCGCAGCAGTTGGCCGAGTTGGATTCGTGCGACAGGAGGAGTGGTTATCGGCATGGGAGAGGGCCTTTCGGATTTGGTTTCCCTGCAAGTACCAATTTTTCGGCAGTTTCCTGCAAGGTGGCAACAATGATCACCCTACTGTGTAAATGCGTTCGGGAAACTACAGCCTCTACTGTTGATCTAGGTGGCGGCCCGAGATTTCGCAACCCCTTCCCCCGACCGGGCCGCCGCCCTTTCCGAATGATTTTCCCTTTGGGAGGCTGGGATGTTGCCGATGTCGTCGCTTGGACCTGTGGTGTACTGGCGGCCGCACGGCGGTTTGCGGCACGCGTTGTGGCCGCCGGAACTCCCTCGTGCGGGTCAGACGCGGGAAACCGTGTGCGGCAGCACCATCACGCTCACTGATCCGTCCGAAGTGGACTGGTTGGATCCGACGTGCCCGACGTGCATGGACAAGGCGCGGCAACTGCGCGACGAGAGGGATCGGAGGAGTAAGAAATGACCGGAGCGGTGTGGATTTTCCTTGCTGCACTCGTGGTTTTCGCAGCATTGGTGGGGGTGATGCCGTTGCGCGGCGGAAACGGGCAGCACGCGCATGCCGGGCCCGGCACCGTGGACGTCTGGCGGCTCCGCGAGGTGATCGCCGCGCAGCAGGACATCGCGGAGCCGGAGGACATCGTGTGGCCGGACGAGGATCCGGACACCGGCCGACATCGCATGGTCAACGTCGACATGCTCTGCCACCGCATAGCCACGGCCATCGTCGAACACGGCGGCCAAGGCCGCCGACGCTTCCCGCTACCGATGGACGTCTGTTATCCCCCAGCAGCACTGCGGTAAGTCCTGCGGCTGCCGAGGAAGGCGCGCCACTGGTCACGACTGAAGACCAGTATGCCTCCCTGTCGGTTCTTGCTGTCCCGGACACCGACTGCCGTGGGCGTCAAGGTGACTTCCACGCAGTCGCCGCCGTAAGCATTGCTGTAGCTGGATTTGTGCCACGTCGTGCCCGAAAAGTTGTGGTCCATCCGAGCATCCTCTCGTTGGTCCCTGCACTCGTGGATCGCCCGTTCGTGCGATGAACCCCGCTTCGCGGGAAGCAACAGCATTCGTCCGGATTTCCGTGGGTCCTCCCGAACGAACTGGGCAGGAGGAGGACCCACGGACCACGGACACCCGGAGAACCCCACTTCACCAGGCATCCGTGCTTCCTTGGGCGCGTAGCGCTGCGGGAAGTCACACGCCGGAACCGACGTCCTCACCACTCTGATCGCCGCAGCGCCCCCGAACGTTGCTGGGAACGGCGAAGTTGCCCCGAATTGTGCAGCGGCGGACTTTCGGGCAGGAATCAGACCCACCTCTACCCCGAACGGCCCGATGGAGCGGACACGCGGCATAACGCCGCGTACCAAAGACGATGTCCGTCCGTAAGACCACACGGCCGAAAGGAATGAACGAGATGCGTAAGGCGCTGAAGGGCCGGATCGCCAAGGCGGCGGGGACGATCGGCGCGGTGGGCGTGGCGGCCACGCTGGCCTTCGCCGGGTCCGCGCAGGCCGCCGCCACCCCCCAACACCTGACGATCTGCAGCGGTCAGGACTTCCCGCTCAGGGTGACGTTCCCGGGCCGCGGGGGCCTCACCATCACCACCGGCAAGGTCCCCGGCAAGGTGACCTGCGTGACACACCGGCTCCGCGGCACCACCAACGAGCAGTTCGACGTCTACACCGGGGACCGCTACCTGGGCTCGGCCATCTACAACGGCCAGCGCGGCGCCGAGGTCCGCGGCATCCCGGGCCCGAGCTTCGTCGTGTCCTGAACCGTGCGGGCCGCCGGAGTTATCGCCCCGGCGGCCCGACTTGGAAAGCCGATCAGAACGGCAGGCGGCGGAAGATGACCCGCGGCAGGTGCCGCAGCACCATCATCACCCAGCGCATCTGCGCCGGCGCCCACACCTGCTCCTTGCCCCGGCGCACCGCGTCCACGATCACCTCGGCGACCTGCTCCGGCGTCTGCGCCATCGGCGCGGGCTTCATGCCCTGCGTCAGCTTGGTGTGCACGAAGTTCGGCCGCACCACGGTGACCTTCACCCCGGAGTCGGCCAGCGCGTAGGTCAGCCCCGTGTAGAACGCGTCCATCCCGGCCTTCGACGAGCCGTACACGAAGTTCGAGCGGCGGGCCCGCTCGGCGGCCGGCGACGAGATCGCCACCAGGCGGCCGTGGCCCTGCTTGCGCAGCCGCTCGGCCAGCCGCACGCCCAGCGTCATCGGCGCCACATAGTTCACCTCGGCGACCTCGCGAGCGGCCTCGACATCCGTCCAGCCCTGCTCGTTGTCGCCCTGGATGCCGAACGCCACCAGCGTGACGTCCACGTCGCCCTCGGCGAACGCCTTCTCGATCACCTCGCCGTGCGTCTCCGGCTTGCGTGCGTCGAACGGCACCGTCGTCACGGTGCTGCCGGTCCTGCGCAGCCGCTCGGCCGCGGCGTCCAGCCGCTCCGACGGGCGAGCGGCGAGCACGATCCGCAGCGGGCGCTGTGCCGCGTACTTCTCGGCGGTCGCCAGCGCGATGTCGGAGGTCCCGCCGAGGACGAGCAAGGACTGCGGGTTTCCAACGGCGTCGATCACAGCTCAAGCCTCCGGCTCATGTCTGAGGCGAAAATGCCTTCGGGGTCAACGGATTGGCGAATCTTGCGGAACTCGTCGACTCGCGGGTACATCCGGTGGAACGTCTCCGCCGTGGTCCGCGAGTCCTTCGCGGTGTACAGCCGACCGCCCATCTCCAGCACGCGTGCGTCCAGTTCCCGGCAGAACTCGCCGAGCCCGCGCTTGATCGGGAAGTCCACACAGATGTTCCAGCCCGGCATCGGGAACGACAGCGGCGCCTGGTTGCCCGCACCGAACTTCTTGATCACGTTCAGGAACGAGACGTGGCCGGACTCCGCGATGCGCCGCACGATACGGCGGAACTCGTCCTCCGCGGCCAGCGGCACGATGAACTGGTACTGCAGGAAACCCTTCGACCCGTAGGCGCGGTTCCACTCCCCGAACAGATCCAGAATGTGGTAGAACTGCGTCAGATTCTGGATCCTGCCGTGCGCCTTCTTGGGCGTCTTCCGGTAGTACAGCTCGCCGATCGCGCTGAACGTCAGCTTGTTCGCCAGCCCGTTCGGGAAGATGTCCGGCAGCGTCGCCAACTGCGGCGCGTCGAACTTCAACGGATCGGCCTGCAACTTCGGCGGCAGCTGGTCCACTGTGGCCAGCGAGCCGCGGCCGAACGCGGCCCGGCCCAGCCGCGGACCGGTGGAGATCGAGTCAAACCACGCCGACGAGTACGTGTAGTTGTCGTCGGAGTTCTTGAACAGCTCGATCGTCTCGTCCAGGTTGTCCGTGCGGTCCAGGTCCGCGACGAAGTACGCCGTCTCGGTCCGGATCATCCGGACCCGGGCGCGCAGGATGATGCCGGTCAGGCCGATGCCACCGACGGTCGCCCAGAACAGCTCCGACTCCGGGCCGTCCGGGGTGATCTCGCGGACCTGGCCGTCCGCGGTGAGCAGGTCCATCGACAGCACGTGGTTGCCGAAACTGCCCTCGCTGTGGTGGTTCTTGCCGTGGATGTCGTTGGCGATCGCGCCGCCCACGGTGACCTGCCGGGTGCCCGGCAGCACCGGAACCCACAGGCCGTGCGGCAGCGCGGCCTTCATCAGCTGGTCCAGGCTCACCCCGGCGTCCACGTCCACGACCGCCGTGTCCGGGTCGATGCGGTGGATGCGGTTCAGCGGCGTCATGTCGATGACCACGCCACCCGCGTTCTGCGCCGTGTCGCCGTAGCTGCGGCCCAGGCCGCGGGCGATGACGCCGCGCTCGTCGGCGGTGCGCACCGCCTCCGCGATCGCGTCCACATCGGGGGTGCTGAGCACCCGGGCACGGGTTGGCGCGGTGCGTGCCCAGCCGGTCAGGGTCTTCACGGTGATGGTCACAGGCTCAGCCTCCGGGACAGGTCGGAGCGGAACACGCCCTCCGGGTCGACCGTCGCGCGGATCTTGCGCCACTCCTCGATCCGCGGGTACATCCGCTCGATCATCTCTGGCGTGGTGCGCGACTCCTTGGCCAGATACAGGCGGCCGCCCGCCTCCAGCACCATCTCGTCCAGCTCGGTGCACAACCGGTCCAGGCCGGGCGTGATCGGGATGTCGACGGTGAGCGTCCACCCCTCGCGCGGGAACGACATCGGCGCCTGGTTGCCCGGGCCGAACGTCTTGAGCACGTTGAGGAACGACACGTGACCGGACGAGCTGATCCTGTCGATGGACCGGCGGAACATCGCCTCCTGCCCGAAGGGCACCATGAACTGGTACTGCAGGAAACCGTTCGGGCCGTACACCCGGTTCCACTCGCCGACCAGATCCAGCGGGTGGAAGAACTGGGTGATGTTCTGCACCAGCCCGTACCGCGTCGGCGCCTTGCGGTACCAGAGCTCGTTGAAGGCGGTGATGGTGAACTTGTTCACCAGGCCGTTGGGGAAGATCGGTGGGGCGGTCATCAGCTGCGGCGCGTTGAACTTCAGTGGGTCCTTGCGCAGCTTCTTCGGCAGGTCCTCCAGTTTCGCGGAGTTGCCGCGGGTCAGCAGCGCGCGACCCATCTGGTCGCCGCGGGCCAGCGAGTCGAACCAGGCGACCGAGTAGACGTAGTTGTCGTCCGAACCGTCGGTGAAATGCTCGATCAGCTCGTCCAGGTTCTTCGTCTGCACGTTGTCGACCAGGAAGTATGCGGTCTCCACGCGCTTGAGCCTGATCGTCGCGTTCAGGATGATGCCGGTCAGGCCCATGCCGCCCACGGTCGCCCAGAACAGCTCGGCGTCCTCGCCGTCCGGCGTGAGCGTGCGGATCTCGCCGTCCGCGGTGAGCAGATCCAGCGACAGCACGTGGCTGCCGAACGAGCCCTGCGAGTGGTGGTTCTTGCCGTGGATGTCCGAGCCGATCGCGCCACCGATGGTGACCTGCCGGGTGCCCGGCAGCACCGGGATCCACAGCCCGTACGGCAGCAGCCGGCGCATCAGCGTGTCCAGGGACACGCCGGCGTCCACGACCACGGTCGCCTCGTCGACGTCGATGCGGTGCACCCGGTTGAGAGCGGTCATGTCGATGACCGTGCCGCCCGCGTTCTGCGACGGGTCGCCGTAGCTGCGGCCCAGACCGCGCGCGATGACGCCGCGCTCACCGGCCTCACGGACCGCCCTGGCGATCGCCTCGACGTCCGGGGTGCTCACGACGTGCGCCCTGGTGGGCGCGGTGCGCCCCCAGCCGGTCAGCGTCTGAAGCTCGTCCTTTACCGATCCCACCCAGCCGAGTCTATCTGCGCGGACGGGGCCAACACGGGCGGGTGCGTGCGGTCCTCGGCGGTGTGCGGCGGGTCGTCGCTACACTCGCTCGGGACGTGTGCGTGGTCGGTTCGCGGTGGCGGCACCCGCGCGTCCCCGGTGGCCCTGTCGTCGAGCTTCGAGGTGAACCAGTGGCCGTGGCCGAATCCGCAGCCCCCGCAGAACCGAAGCGCCTGGGCGTCTTCAACCAGCTGTTCCGCTTCATCGTCATCGGTGGTGGCTGCGCTGTCATCGACTTCGGCACCTACTCGCTGCTGCTGGGCGTCCTCGGCTGGCCGGTGTGGTTGTCGAAGTCGATCTCGTTCATCTTCGGCACCACGGCGTCGTACCTGATCAACCGGAAGTTCACCTTCAGCGGCGCGAACACCGGCAACACCAAGGCCAAGGCGGGCGCGTTCGCCCTGCTCTACACCATCACGTTCTTCGTGAACATGGGCTCGAACCAGGTGTTGTGCGTGGTGTTCGACGCGCAGGAGCCGTGGCAGTTCACACTGTTCTGGGTCATCGCGCAGGGCCTCGGCACCCTGATCAACTTCATCATGCTCAGGGTTCTGATTTTCCGCGACTGACCAGGTGACACTCCCGCGTGTCACGACCATCACCCGTCGGAGGATCCGTGTCACGCTGGAGTGGTGTGAGCCGGCATCGCGCGAGGCGTGCGCCGGGAAGGGGCACCGACACCGGCGTTCCTCGGTGACCGGTGTCCCTCACCCGCCGGTCAGTTGCGGCCGAAGCCGGTGCCGCGGGCCGGCGCGCCGTAGGCGTTCGCGTCCGAGCGCGTGGTCTCGATGTGCGCGGTCGCCACGTGCGCGAAGTTCACCGCGAAGCTCCCGCCGTCGGCGGTGGTGAGCGCCTTGGTCTGGCCGTTGGCCATCAGGTCGGCCAGCACGTCGCGCAGCGCGTCGGCCTCGGCGTTGTCGAGGGCCACGTGCAGCGGCTGGCTGACCCCAGCCAGGTGCAGCACCAATCCGGGTCGCGTGTCGGGCATGAGATCTCCCACGGTCGGCCGCCCCAACGCCAGGACGGGTCTCGGGTTCCTTGCGTGCGGGCACCAGCTCCCGCCCCCAACGCGGGCGAGCACTGACTCCCGCATCCCCAACACACCACGCCCGGAGCCCCACCGACACCCGGTTTCACCCTCAGCGGACCCCACCGCCCACCCCCACCAGCCCCTTTCGCTCACCGCGTACCAACCCCCGCCACGAAACGTGGGTGCCGGGGGGATTCCCAGGTTCGCCGAAACTTGGGTGGCGCCTTCCGGGTTTGCCGGAAGTCGGAGGGCGCCTCCCGGGTGGGGGTTACTGTTCGGGTTGTTCTTCCTCCACGTCGAAGCCCTTGACGTCGTTGCGGTCGTCGCTGCTGGGCACGTCGCCCGGCAACTGGACCGTCTTGGACAGCGGACCCGGGGTCCAGGTTCCCCAGTGCGTTTCGGTGTGCACGTCCATCGCCGCCTGCGCGGGCAGGGCGTCCGGCTCGTACGGGTCCACCGCGTACAGCGAACCCCAGTCGCGGTGGATGTTGTTCTTCAGGTACGTCGGCAGCTCACGCATGCTGGTCGCCACGTTGAGCCAACCGAACGGCCCGCCCGCGTCCGGCGACGACCAGCCCTGCCCGATCTCGCGCACCTCCGCACCGGCCGCCACCCGGAACTTCGGAATCTCCGCGATGCCGTTGTGCACGCCCGGGATCTGCAGGCACGGGTGCACCAGCGCGGTCGTCCACTCCACGAACGTCGGCTGGTCCCCGACGAAGTCCGTCATGTTCACCAGCTGCGGGGCGCGCGGTGCGCTGACCGCCACCCAGCCGTTGGGGCCGAGCGAGTTGTCCACCGCCACCACGCGCACCTTCGTGGCGCCCTCGGACTTGCCGCCGACGGTGAACCGGAAGTCGCGCCAGGCCGGCCCGGGGCCCTGCACCACGTACTTGCGCTCGGTGATGAGGAACCCGTGGTCGGTGTCGTGACCGAACTCCAGGGCGATCGAGTTCGCGCCCAGCTCCGCGCCGGCCAGCGAGATCACCACCGGCACCTCGCCGGTCTTCGCCCGCTCCGGCAGGTCGTACCACTGGGTGCGCAGTTCACCGGTGCCGATGCCGGCCTCGTCGTAGCTGCCCCACACCGGCGCGTTGTCGTTGCCGAACTGGTGCGGCGGCTTCCAGTCCGGTTCCTGCGGGTCGGAGCCGTCGCCGGGCGGCAGGCCGGGCCGGTTGAAGCCAACCATCTTGGCCCGCATGTACTGGTCGGCGTCCTCCTTGCCGCGCAGCCGCTTCGGCGGGATGCCGATGTTGGGATCCTCGGACGGCGCCGCCTTGCTCGGCTGCTCCGCCGACACCCGCAGCATGCCGACCTGCGGGTTGGTCTCGACGTAGATGTAGTCCGACAGACCGCAGCTGGAGCCGACGATCTGCTTGATGTTGTCCGCGCCGAGGCTGTAGCTGCCCCACTGCTTCTGGATGACCTTGCCGAAGTTCGCCAGTTCGAACAGCACCAGCAGCGCGCACAGGATCGACAGCGGAGCGGTACCCAGCCGCAGCGCCCGGCTGCGCTTCTCCTGCCGCCCGAAGCGCTCGTCGACGACCTTCGGGTTGTTCTCGTCGATGCGCAGGTGCTCGATGAACGCCACGATCAACGCGATCGCCGCGATGATCAAAAACCCGGTGCTCAGGTGGTGGCCGCCCAGCTGCGGCGGCATGTTGAACCACGGCACACCCCAGCCGGAGACGTACCACCAGGCGTTGGGACCGGTGGCGGCGAACGCCAGAATCACCATCAGCATCGCGAAGAACGCCGCGCGGTTGCGCTTGGAGCGCAGCACCGTGCTGCTGGTGGCCAACGCGGTCAGCGCCGCCAGCGCGCCGCCGAACGCGGCGAAGATGCCGAAGTGGTGGGACCACTTGGTGGGGGTCAGCACCAGCACGCCGAAGGACAGCGCGGTCACCGCGAGCAGCCGCCGGCTCGGGCCGAGCGCCGCGCCGCGGATGCGGGCGCGCCGCAGCAGCACCACCGCGCAGGTGGCCAGACACAGCAGCACCAGCATCACCGGGAAGCGCCGCGTCATCGAGCCGTCCGGGGTGGGGCTGAACAGCAGGTTGTAGCGGCTGAGCTCCTCGTACCAGCTCTGGCTGGGGCCGAGGTCGGTGCGCAGCTCGGTGGCGTCGATGACCGACTGCCAGGTCTGGTCAGAAAACACCAGCGTCAGGATCACGAACCCGGACGCGGAGATCGGGGCCAGCACCGGCAGCCACCCGAACTCGCTCGCCCGTTTGCGCACCAGCCGGTACAGCGGCTTGAGCGCGGCGATGAACGGCAGCACCGACACCATGCCGTGCGGGTTCGCGCCGACCGACAGCGCCGCCACGACCAGGCCCAGCGCGGCGGGCATCAGCCGCCCGGTGGCCACCGCCCGCTCCACGGCGCACAGCGCGAGCAGCGAGAACAGCACCACGACCGGCTCCGGGCGCAGGCCGTTGTTGTAGGGCAGCCAGAACGCCAGGAACACGGCGGCAGCGGCCCAGCCGGCGGCGTTGCTGCGCCGCACCTGCTGGCCGAGCCGGGGCAGCACCTCGCGGCTGATCAGCAGCCAGCTGACGATGCCCATCAGCAGCGCGGGCAACCGCACCCACGGGGTGGCCGTGGAGATCTGCACCCACCCCGAGTACAGCTCGTAGAACCAGCCGAACGGCGCCTCGGGCACGCCGAACCAGCGGTAGTAGTTGCTGATGTAGCCGAAGCTCTCGCGCGCCCGCGCGATGGTCAGGATGTAGCCGTCGTCCGAGGTCATCGCGCCGATGACCCACCAGACCAGCAGCGCGCCGATCACCGACACGTCCCGGAACGTCGGCTTCCACCAGCCGCGCGGGACGAGCTTCGGCGGGCGGCGACCGGCCCGCACATCCAGCCGCCGCAGGCACACCACGGAACCGATGAACGCCAGCACCGCCAGAACCATCACCACGACCTTCACGGCGGTGGCGGTGCTCTCGTAGCGGTTGTCGACGCGGGCCTGGAAGGACAGGCCGCGCACGTCGTCGATGGCGTCGTCGAGGCTGGAGTAGATCCCGGTCAGCTGCGGGCGCTGGTCGCCGCGCAGGTTCGCCAGCGACTCGTCACCGACGCTGGCCGTGGTGCCGTAGGCGTCGGAGTGCAGCGCGATCGAGCAGTCCCCGGCAGGCAGCGGCACGGTGCCCACCTGCTGGCCCTTGGTGAGCAGGGTCAGGTGGCCGTTGTCGACCTGCAGCACCAGACCGGTCAGGTTGCCGTAGTCCGACGACGGCGGGTTCGTGCTCAGCAGGATGCCCGGGCCGTTGGTGCGGGCGTCGAGGCTGCGCGCCGAGGCGCACGGCACCGAGGCGGTCAACCAGACCGGCGAGTAGCTGACCAGCGGCGCGGACACCGATTTGGTGCCTTCGGCGGTCGGCCACTTCAGCGTGGTGATGTTGTAGTTGACCGGGAGGAACGGCACCGCCAGCGCGAACACCGTGCCGAGCAGACCGAGGACCGTCGCGAAAAGCTTCAGGCGCCTGGCCGACTGCTGCGGGCGGTTGATCTCGGCGTGCGCCGAAGCATCGTCCGTTCGGCGGCTTTCTTCCTGGCCACTGAGCACGGGTGGAGAATAGTAGTCGCTGGTCCGGGCCTTTTCGCGGCATTCCGCGGGTGTGCGAATGGCCACCCTGGCCAACGCCGTGAGCTGCGAACTCAGGTTGCTCTCAGGCCGTTCTCAGTATTCCGTGACCCCGCGGTGACCAATTCGGCGGCATCCGATTCCGGCCGGATCGACTGCGCGGAGACCGCGGGTGGCGATCCCCGCGCGGTCCGGTCAGCGCCGGAAGAACTTCTCCTGCTGCCCCTGGCGCACCAGCCGCAGCCACTCCCGGAACGCCTTCGGATCGCGCCGCTGCCCCATGAAGTACAACCCGAACCGCAGGACCTCCAGGGCGCCGATCCGGCGCATGCCCGGTTGCGACAGCAGGTAGCCGCGGTTGCGGTAGGTGTAGTAGCGCTTCACCGCGTCCGACGGGTCCTGCGCGTGGAACCGGCCGCCCAGCATCGGCTTGAACTCCGCCGAACCGTCCGGGTGCAGGAACCGGGTGCGCAGCGTGGTGCCGAACGGCAGCCCGGAGCGCACCACCCGCCGGTGGATCTCCACCTCGTCGCCGCGGAAGAACAACCGGTAGTCCGGCACGCCCACCACGTCCAGCGTGCTCGCCCGGAACAGCGCCCCGTTGAACAGCGACGCGATACCTGGCAGGAAGTCGCCCACGCCGAGCTCGCTGACCCGCCGCTTCCAGGTCAGGCCGCGGCGCAGCGGGAACGCCAGCCGGTCCGGCTCGTCGATGTTGACCACCACCGGCGACACCGCGGCCAGCCGCCGCTTGCGGGCCACCTCCAGCAGCGTCTCCAGCGCGTGCTCGTCGGCCGGGCGGCCGTCGTCGTCGCCCAGCCACACCCACTCCGCGCCCAGCGACAGCGCGGTCAGCATGCCCAGCGCGAACCCGCCCGCGCCACCGAGGTTGCGCTGCGACGGCAGGTACGTCGAGGGCACCGGGCAGTCGGCCACGACATCGGCCGCCGGCTCGTCCGGACCGTTGTCCACCACCACCAGGTGGTCGGGCACCCGGGTCTGGCTCGCGATGACCTTCAGGGACTCGGCCAGCAGCTCGCGACGGTGCCTGGTGACGATCACCGCGACTACGGACCCGGCAGGAAGCTGCTGTGCGGAGTCGGTGCTCATGCGCCTTCTTTGCTCCCGATCGTGGCCGCGGACTCGCCGATCCGGGCCAGGGTTTCCTCACTCAGGTGCTCGAAGGGGTCGTACCCCTTGTAGTGGGTCAGGACCTCGCGCAGTGACCCCTGCTCCCGGATGCCGCCCTTGTCCATCCAGATGGCGCTGCTGCACAGCTCGATCAGGAACTCGTCGGAGTGCGAGGCGAAGACCAGGATGCCCGAGCGCCGGACCAGGTCGTGCAGCCGGTCACGGGCCTTCTCCAGAAACTCCGCGTCAACGGCGCCGATGCCCTCGTCGAGGATCAGGATCTCCGGGTCGATGGAGGTGACCACGCCCAGCGCCAGCCGCACCCGCATACCGGTGGAGTAGGTGCGCAGCGGCATCGCCAGGTAGTCGCCGAGCTCGGTGAACTCGGCGATCTCGTCGACCCGCTTCTCCATCTCCTTGCGGGTCATGCCGAGGAACAGCCCACGGATGATGATGTTCTCGTAGCCGGAGATCTCCGGGTCCATGCCCACGCCGAGGTCGAACACCGGCGCGACCTTGCCGACCACCCGGGCGCTGCCCCGGGTCGGCTCGTAGATGCCGCTGAGCAGACGCAGCAGCGTGGACTTGCCCGCGCCGTTGTGACCGACCAGGGCCACCCGGTCGCCGTGCCGCAGCGAGAGGTTGATGTCGTGCAGGGCCTCGATGATCGGCACCCGGCTGTTGGTGCCGATCTTGCCCCCGGCCTTGCCGAGCACGGCCTTCTTCAGCGATCGCGACTTCGCGTCGAAGATCGGGAAGTCGACCGCGGCGTTCCAGACGTCGATGCTGACCACAGTTCCTCAGCTCCCGATCAGACCCAGTAGGGGACGCGTGCGCGGTAGTTGCGCAGGACCAGCAGCGCCACGAGCCAGCCACCCACGGTGAAGGCCACCACGACCACCCAGTGGTGCCAGGACTGGTTGGTGCCGAGCATGGGCGCCCGCGCGATCTCCACGAAGTGATAGATCGGGTTGAGCTGGGCCAGCCACGCGCGCGGCCCGGCGTTCTGCTCCAGCACGTCGATCGGCCAGACGATCGGCGACATGAAGAACAGCAGCTGCATGAAGCTGTTGATGACCGGCGGGATGTCCCGGAACCGGGTGCTCGCGACGCCGAACAGCAGGACCACCCAGCCACCGTTGAGCAGCAGCAGGAAGATGGCCGGGACCGCGGTGATCACCGTCCACGACACCGGCGGCTGGAAGATCGCCAGGATCAGCAGGTAGATGACGAGGTTGTGCAGGAAGAGCAGGAACTCCCGCCACACCGTGCGCAGCACGTGCACGCTGATCGGCGCAGGGAGCTGCTTGATCAGGCCCTCGTTGTGGATGAACACCTCGGTGCCGGACAGCAGGCAGCCCTGGATGAAGTACCAGATCATGAACCCGACGGTCATGTACGGCACGTACTTGCCCGGGTCCTGCCCGAAGATCGTGGAGTACATCAGACCGAGGCCACCGGCGGTCACGCCCATGCCGATGGTGATCCACAGCGGTCCGAGCACCGATCGCCGGTAACGCTGCTTGATGTCCTGCCAGCCGAGGTGCGCCCACAGCTGCCGCTGCCGCAGCCCGTCGTGGATGTCCTTAAACGCCCTGCGCCAGGACCGCGACGAGATATCGGTGGGCGTTGGGGGGCTGTCTACCGTGCTTGTGGCCTGCACAGTGCGTCAGAGTACCGATCGCCCATCCGTGGCCCAGGGCTGGGCATCACTCGATGGCGTCGCCCCTGCGGAGGCGTCGAGCGCGCCCATGCCCACCGAACGTCACAGGTACTGGCCGGTGCCTCGGCCGTGGCCGTGGTCGGCTTCGCCGCTGGTACCCATCGGGAGTCCCCGGCGCATCTGTTCCAGCTGGGCGCGGGCCGCCATCTGCTGGGCGAACAGGGCCGTCTGCAGGCCGTGGAACAGGCCCTCCAGCCAGCCCACCAGCTGGGCCTGGGCGATCCGCAGCTCCGCCTCCGAGGGCGTGGACTCCTGGGCGAACGGCAGGGACAGCCGCTCCAGCTCCTCGACGAGCTCCGGGGCCAGGCCCTGCTCCAGCTCACGGATCGACGACTGGTGGATCTCCTTCAGACGGGTGCGGCTGGCCTCGTCCAGCGGCGCCGCGCGGACCTCCTCCAGCAGCTGCTTGATCATCGTGCCGATGCGCATCACCTTGGCCGGCTGCTCGACCAGGTCGTTGATGTCCTCGCCGCGCTCCGCCTGCTCCTCGGCGCCCGAGGCGGCCCCGATCGGCTTGCCGTCCTCACCGACCACGAACACCTGCGGCCTGCCCTCACTCGGATCGTGGGTCATGTCTCCATCCTGGCTCACGGGTACTGCGTATCGCCCAGCGCGGTCACCGTGCGTGGTCGCTGTGCGCGCCTGGTGGCCAGCGGCTTCACCGCTCGACTGACGGTACCGCGCGATGGTGTACGTCAACCCACCTGCCGGTACGTTCCGTGCGGTCCGGAGGCGGCGGAATGATGCGATATCGAACACCCGGCAGCGAGATCCAGACGGGTTGTCCGTACGGTGTCAGGCATGGCGTTCGACGTCGCGGCGGTTCGCGGGCTCTTCCCCGCGCTCGGCGACGGGTGGGTGCACCTGGACGCTCCGGCAGGCATGCAGGTACCTGAACAAGTGGCGACTGCGGCCTCCACGGCGCTGCGGGCCCCCGTCTCCGGGCCGGGCGGGATCTTCCCCGCGTCGCAGCGCGCCGAGGCGATCGTGGAGGCCGCCCGGCGCGCTATCGCAGATCTGGTGGGTGCCAGCCCGGCCGGGGTGGTGCTCGGCCCCAACTCGGCCGTGCTGCTGCAACGGCTTGCCGACGCGCTCGGCGACGGCTGGATGATCGGGGACGACGTGGTCGTCTCCCGGCTGGACCACCCGTCCAACGTCGCGCCGTGGCAGCGCGCCGCGCAGCGCTCCGGCGGCACCGTGCGCTGGGCCGAGGTCGACATCGAGACCTGCGAGCTGCCGACCTGGCAGTACCAGGAGCTGGTGACGCCGCGCACCAAGGTCGTCGCGCTCACCGCCGCGTCCGGGGCGGTCGGCACCCGCCCGGACGTCCGGGCGGCCGCCGAGGCGGCGGCCGAGCACGGCGCGCTGGTGGTGGTCGACGCCGCGGCCGCCGCGCCGTTCGTGCCGCTGGACATCACCGCGATGGGCGCCGACGTGGTGGCGGTGAACGCCTCGGCCTGGGGCGGGCCGCCCGTGGGAGCCCTGGTGTTCCGGAACCCGGCGATGCTCGACCAGCTGCCGTCGGTGGCGCTGGAGCCAGGTGCCCGGGGTCCGGAGCGGCTGGAGCTGGGCCCGCACGCCTACCCGCTGCTGGCGGGGCTGGTCGCGTCGGTGGACTACCTGGCCGGGCTGGACGACGCGGCCGTGGGGCCGCGCCGCGAGCGGCTGCTGACCTCGCTGGGTTCGGTAAAGTCGTACCAGGCCGGTTTGCTGGCGAACCTGACGAACGGGCTGCGCCGGATGCGGCACGTGATGGTGATCGGCGACGCGATGCGCCGGGTGCCGTCCATGGCGTTCACGGTGAACGGGGTGAAGGCGGTGGACGCCGTCGAGCACCTCGCGGAGCGCGGGGTGTGCGCCTTCGCCGACCCCGGCACGCACGGCGTCTTCGCGGTCCTGGGCGTCGGCGAGGTGGGGGGAGCGGTCCGCGTGGGCCTGGCCCACTACACCAACGCCTCCGAAGTGGACCAGCTCATCCGCGCCGTCGCCGAACTCGGCTGACGTCCTCGGAAACCTGGTCGGAATGCGCGCGCACCGCGGTGGTGCGGTGACGGAGCGCAGCCGGGTAGGCCGGGCTCCGTCACCCGAGGAGTCCCCCGGACGCCGGTGCTGGTCAGCGAACCAGGAGGATCTTGCCGCGCACGTCGCCCGCTTCGAGCATCGCGTGCGCCCGCGCCGCCTCGCGCATCGGCACCCGGTCGTGTACCAGGGTCCGCACCTGGCCCGACTCGATCAGCGGCCACAGGCGCTGCCGCACGTCGGCGACGATCGCCGCCTTACCGTGCGGGCCCTCCACCGGCCGCCCACGTAGCCCGAGCACCGACACCCGCAGCCGCTTGACCAGCATCTTGCCCAGGTCCAGCTCGGCTCTGCGGCCGCCCTGCATGCCGATGATCGCCAGATGCCCGTCCGGGGCCAGCGCGGACAGGTTCCGGTCCAGATAGGACGCCCCCATGTTGTCCAGGATGACGTCCGCGCCGCCCAGTTCCTTGACCACCGCGACGAAGTCCTCGTCCCGGTAGCTGATCACCGGGTCCGCGCCGAGGTCGCGGCACAGCCGGCGGCTCGCCTCCGACCCGGCGGTGGTGGCGACCCGCGCGCCCAGCGCCCGGCCGACCTGGATCGCGCACGTCCCGATGCCGCCGGAGCCGCCGTGCACCAGCAGCAGCTGTCCACTGCGGAGCCCGGCCTCCATGACCACGTTGGACCACACGGTGCAGCAGACCTCGGGCAGCCCGGCCGCCTCGACCAGGTCCACCCCAACGGGTTTCGGCAGTACCTGCGCCGCCGGGACCACCACTCGTTCGGCGTAACCTCCGCCGGCGAGCAGCGCGCACACCTCGTCGCCGACCTGCCAGCCCTCGACACCCTCGCCGAGTTCGGCGATGGTTCCGGAGCACTCCAGCCCGAGGATGGGGCTCGCGCCCTTCGGCGGCGGGTAGTTTCCCTGCCGCTGGTGCAGATCCGCGCGGTTGACCGCGCTGGCCACGACCTCGATGAGCACCTCGCCCGGACCCGGCCGCGGGTCGGGATGCTCGGTCCATTCCAACACGTCCGGTTCGCCCGGCTCTCGGATCGCGATCGCGTACATGTCCGCGACGGTAGTAGTACCGCATGTGCGGGACGCACCCAGCAGCCAGACAATGCGGGAAAAACGGGAAAGATTCCTGGTTTCACGCTTACCTGTGCGCTCTTGACTTCGCAGAGTGATCTTTCGAGGCTAACCAGCACAGAATCCACCCGAAGCGGGGAGCATGATGAGTTCGCGAACCATCACATCCAGGCGTTCGGCCACGGCTCTCGCCGCCACCTGCGCGGCCGCGCTGTTCACGGTCGCCCCGGCCACCGCGGCTCCGGCCGACCTCGGCTCGACGATCACCGCCAACGCGGTGAACCGCCACCTCATCGCCTTCCAGCGGATCGCCGACGCCAACGGCGGCAACCGCGCGTCCGGGCACCCGGGCTACGAGGCCAGCGTGGACTACGTTGCGGGCAAGCTGCGCCGCGCCGGATTCGACGTCACCACCCCGGAATTCACCTACCAGGCATACTTCCTCGACTCCTTCAGCCTGGCGGTGGCCGGCCAGCCGGTCGAAGGCGACGTCATGGAGTACTCCCCGGCCACGCCGCAGGGCGGGCTCACCGCGCCGCTGGTCGTCGCGCCGGTGGACGACACCCCGGGCTGCGAGGCCACCGACTACGACGGCACCGACGTGACCGGCAAGGTGGTGCTGATCCAGCGCGGTTCCTGCACGTTCGCGCAGAAACAGCAGGTCGCGGCCGAGCGGGGAGCCACCGCCGCGATCATCTACAACAACGTCGACGGTTCGCTCAACGGCACCCTCGGCGACCCGGAGGCGGCACGCATCCCGACCGCCGGGGTCACCAAGCAGGTGGGTGAGGCGCTGGCCGGGCAGGCCGGGGCCGAGGTGAAACTGGACATCCAGGCCCGCCTGGAGACCGTGACCACCCGCAACGTCATCGCCCAGACGAGGACCGGTCGCACCGACAACGTCGTGATGGCCGGCGCACACCTGGACAGCGTCCCCGAGGGCCCGGGCATCAACGACAACGGCACCGGCAGCGCCGGTCTGTTGGAGACCGCGCTGCGGATGGGCGGCAGCCCGAAGGTGAACAACGCGGTGCGGTTCGCGTTCTGGGGCGCGGAGGAGTCCGGCCTGGTCGGCTCCACCAAGTACGTGCAGGGCCTCACCTTCGAGCAGCAGCTCGACATCGCCCTGTACCTGAACTTCGACATGATCGGCTCCCCGAACGCCGGCTACTTCACCTACGACGGCGACAACTCCGACGGTGTCGGCGCCGGTCCGGGCCCGCAGGGCTCCGGCCAGATCGAGCAGGACTTCATCGCCGCGATGGCCGCGCAGGGCATCGAGGTGGAGGGCGACGACTTCGACGGCCGCTCCGACTACGGCGAGTTCATCGCCGTCGGCATCCCGTCCGGTGGGCTGCACACCGGTGTCGAGGACCTCAAGACCGAGGAGCAGGCCGCCAAGTGGGGCGGCACCGCGGGCGTGGCGTTCGACCCGAACTACCACACCACGCAGGACAACCTGGCCAATGTGGACCGGGTCGCCCTGGAGCGCAACGTGAAGGCGCTCGCGACGGTCATCGAGGGCTACGCGCAGAGCACCGAGGCGGTGAACGGGATGCAGAGCCGCGCGGAGCGCGCGAAGCTGCGTTCCGCACAGATCGGGCTGATGGCGCAGCGCCTCGCCGCGGCCGAGCACATCGGCCACCTCGACCGCGCCTGATCCGCGGGTGGTCGTCCCGGCCCGCACCGGGACGGCCACCTCCCCCGGGGAGGAGACATCGTGAAACGTGCCGTCCTGGCCGTCGCGGCAGTGATCGCCGCTCTGGTGGTGCCGGCGGCGGACGCCGCCGAGCCGGTCCGCTTCGCGACGTTCAACGCGTCGCTGAACCGGGCCGCCGAGGGGGAGCTGCTCGCCGATCTGTCCACACCGGACGACCCGCAGGCCAGGCAGGTCGCCGAGGTGGTGCAGCGGGTGCGGCCGGACGTCCTCGTGCTCAACGAGTTCGACTATGACCGGACCGGCGGGGCCGTCGGCGCCTTCCTGGCGAACTACCTGGCGATCGGGCAGAACGGCGCCGCCCCGATCGACTACCCGTACGCCTACACGGCTCCGGTGAACACCGGGGTGCCGTCCGGGATGGACCTGGACAACGACGGCACCGTCGGCGGCGCCAACGACGCCTACGGCTTCGGGCAGTTCCCCGGCCAGTACGGCATGCTCGTGCTGTCGAAGTACCCGATCGGTCAGGCCCGCACGTTCCAGCTGTTCCGCTGGGTCGATCTGCCCGGTGCGCGGCTGCCCGACGACCCGGCGACCCCGCAACCGGCGGACTGGTACTCGCCGCAGGAGCTGGAGTCGCTGCGGTTGTCGTCGAAGTCCCACTGGGACCTGCCGATTGACGTCGACGGCCGCATCGTGCACCTTTTGGTCTCACACCCGACCCCGCCGGCCTTCGACGGGCCGGAGGACCGCAACGGCCTACGCAACCAGGACGAGATCCGCTTCTGGGCGGACTACGTGACGCCGGGCCGCGGCGGTTACCTCTACGACGACGCGGGCGTGCGCGGAGGGCTGGAGCCGGGCGCGCGGTTCGTCATCGCCGGCGACCAGAACTCCGACCCGGTGGACGGCGACAGCACCGGGGCCAACCAGATCCTGCACGCGCCGCGGGTGATCGACCCGCGCCCCGGCAGCGCGGGAGCGGTCGAGGCCGGCACAACCCAGGGCGGCGCGAACGCGGACCAGCGCGGCAACCCGTTCCTGGACACCGGGGACTTCGGCGACGAGGCCCCGGGCAACCTGCGGGTCGACTACGTCCTGCCCGCCGCGCCGCTGATCCCGCTGCGCGCCGGGGTGTTCTGGCCAACCTCACAGGACCCGCTGGCCCGTCTGAACACCACTTCCGACCACCACCTGGTCTGGACAGACCTACTGGTCTGACCGGCGACCACCCAGGCCCTGCGTCCCAATCTTCCGAAGGTGGCGAGCGGGTTTGCGGAACGACGCCGCTACTTGAGCTTCGGGTTCTCCTGCTCGTCCAGTCGCAACCCCACGCCCAGCGCGAAGAACGTGGGCGCCCACTCGCCAACGAAGATGCCCCACCGGTCGGCCCGGGAGACGCCCTCGGCCCGCAGCGACGTCAGCCAGCTCAGCACCGAAAGCCCGATCGAGGCGATTCCGGCGGCGAACATGTGGTTCGAGGTGATTCCCCACTTCCGCACCATGTGCAACATGGCCAGCCCCCTGGTCGTCGAGTCGGTGTCCCCCGGCGGCGAGCGGCCGGGGAGAAGGGTCACGTCGTGTCTTCCCGCCAGCGGAGATCGCGAAACGGCGAGCGTTCGCGGCGGCTGCCGAAGTCCCGCAGAATCGCCGTGTGAACACCGACGGCCTGCCCAGGCGAACAGCGACCAACAACGAGCGCGCGGACTGCCCGGCACCGCAGCACCGCCGCCCGGAGGGCGTGGACGACCTGACGGTCGAGGCGGTGGGCAAGCTGGCGGAGGCGCTCGAGACGGTGGAGAGAGCCCGAGGGCACCTCTACGAGTTCCACCAACTGATCGGCTCGGGAGACGCAGCCCTGTGCGAGGCGGTCGGGCAGCTCCGCCGAGCGGGCCACGCCGACCTGGCGGACCGGATCGACCGGGACCTGGTGGGTCGGAACGTCCTCCCCGGCCGTTGGACGTTCCAGATCGTGGAAGAGTTCGACGACGGTTACTGGACCTGCTTCCGGAACCTGGAACGAGAAACCCGCGAAGCCCTCCTGGCGGGAAGGCGCCACGTCTACGAAGCGGAGATGAAGGAACGCGAGCGAACCGTCGACCGGCACGGCGAACCCTTCCCAGGCCACGAAGCCACCCCGGACCCCGACGCATAGCTACCGCCGCTGACTGCGTTCCTTGGCCGCTTGCCGCGTGGCCGGGCTGCTCACGATGGAGCCGGGAACGGAGGAGTGATCACATAGGGTCACCGACAGGCGTTTCCGCAGGCTGGATACGCTGCTCTCCGTGACTCACGCGCATCACGCCGACGACTACGCGGACCTTCCCGAACAGGTACGAGTCCGTCGTCGCAAGCTTGACCGGCTCCGCGCAGCCGGGGTCGACCCCTTCATGGAGCGCTCACCGCGCACGGTGTCCATCGGCGAGGTTCGCGAGAAACACGGTCACCTCGGCCCGGACGAGTACACCGGCGAGCGGGTTGGTGTGGCCGGTCGCGTCCTGCTCTACCGCACCGGCGGCAAGCTCTGCTTTGCCACGATCCGTGACGTGTCCGTTCCTCGCCGCTGGTCGAGCGAACCAGTCGGCGGGAGTCCTCGACATGCGCCCGCACCGAGACGGACGGGCCGTGCTGGTCGCGGTTGTGCGCGTTGCCTGCGCTGGTCTCCTTGAGGACCTTGCTGATGTAGTCGCGGAGCTCCGACTTGGTGATCGTGTAGGGGTCGACGGGCTCATCCAGCGAAGCCGCCCACGAGCCGAGTTGGTACACCACACCGAGATAGATGCGGATCGTGTTGGGTGACTTGTGGTCAGCTTCGAGGGAGCGGCGGTACTCCCGTGCCAGCGTCCCCCACTCGCCGGGGGCGTACTTGTACTGGCCTTTCATGATCTCAATCCTGGTGTCGAAAGGTCACCAGGCGAGCGTTCTGCGAGCGTTGTGCTCGCTCAGCTCAGTACCAACAAGATCGCCCCTGACCGGCGTTCGCGCAGGTCAGGGGCGGTGTAGCGGAAGCGGCGGGATTCGAACCCGCGGTCCCTCTCGGGACGCTCGCTTTCAAGGCGAGTGCATTCGGCCGCTCTGCCACGCTTCCACGCCGCAGCGTAGCCAACGCGGGAGCGTCCGCCGACAGCCGGTCGGGGTCAGTCGATACCACGGAGGTGGTCGGTCAGACGTTCGAAGACCCTCGCCAGGACCTTCTGCTCCTCCGGCGCCAAAAGGTCGATCATGTGCGCTCGGACGCCCGCCACGTGCGTGGGGGCCGCTTCCCGGAGCTTGGTCATCCCCGTGTCCGTGAGGACCGCGAGGACTCCGCGGCCGTCGCTGGGGCAATCGTCGCGGCGCACCAGGCCCGCCGACTCCATCCGGCGGATCTGGTGCGAGATGCGGCTTTTGGAGTGCGCGATGTCCTTGGCCAGCTCGCTCATCCGCATCTGGCGGTTGGGTCGCTCGGACAGGCGGACCAGGATCTCGTAGTCCGCGAGCGACAGGCCGTGGGCTTGCTGCAGTTCGCGGTTGAGCCGGTACTCCAGCAGCGCGCTGCCGACGATGTAGGCGCGCCAGGAGGCCATTTCGCAGTCGTCCAGCCAATGGGTCCGCTGCCCCATCACCTCGGTCACTCGATCAGGTTACCGGCACTGGGTGCCTCTTCGCCGCGAGCGAAAAACGATTTGCCACCTAACCATTCTTTCCGGCTACGATCTCGGTGTGGCCGGGTTCCTGGAGCGCGATCCGCGGCGGATGCCGCTGACCGGACTGGTCGCACTGGTCGGACGGCGCCTGACGCAGCACTGGGAACGGGCCGTGGCACGCAGCACCGACCTCAGCCGCACCGCGCTGATCGCCCTCACCGCGGTCGACGAGCAGGACGGTCGGACGCACCGCGAGGTCGCGCAGCACTGCTGGGTGCGCCCGGCGACGCTCACCCCGGTCATCGACGCCCTGGAGGCCGACGGGCTGCTCACCCGGCAGCGCGACACCGCTGACCGGCGCGTCGTGCGGCTGCGCATCACTCCGGCGGGGCGCGCGGCGCTGCACTCCGCGTGGCAGGGGGTGGGGGCGGAGTTCCACCGGATCGAGCCGGAGATCAACCCGGCCGAAGCGGACGTGATCAGGAAGTACCTGCTTGCCGTCCTGAGTGGACTGGACGAGGAAGAAGGCGGATGTGACCCCAGCGGTTGAAGTGATCGACCTGGTCAAGAGGTACCCCAAGAGTTCCACCAACGCCGTGGACGGCCTGAGCTTCCAGGTCGCCGCCGGCGAGATCTTCGGCCTGCTCGGCCCCAACGGCGCAGGCAAGACCACCACCGTCGGCATCCTGACCACCCGGGTGCTGCCGACCAGCGGAACCGCCCGCGTCGCGGGCGTCGACGTGGCCGCCGATCCGGTCGGCGCACGCAGCAAGGTCGCCGTGGTGCCGCAGCGGGTCAACCTCGACCGGTCGTTGAACGCGCGGCAGAACCTCCTCTGGCACGCCGCCTACCACGGCGTCCCGCGCGCCGAGCGGCGTCGGCGGGCCGACGAGCTGCTGGAGCGCATGGGCCTGGGGGAGAAGGCGAAGGCCCGCGTCGACGAACTCTCCGGCGGGCAGGCGCAGCGGCTGATGATCGCCCGCGCCCTGATCCACCGCCCGGAGGTGCTGTTCCTGGACGAGCCGTCCACCGGACTGGACCCGCAGGCGCGGCTGTTCGTCCACGACCGCATCAACGAACTGCGCGCCGAGGGCGTCACCATCGTGCTCACCACGCACGACATGGACGAGGCCGAGAAGCTCTCGGACCGGGTCGGCGTCGTCGACCACGGCAAGCTGCTGACCCTGGACACTCCCGAGGCGCTGATCCGGGCGTTACCGGGCAGCGGCACGGTGGACGCCACGCTGCGGCCCGACGGCTACGACGCCGCGAAGATCTCCGACCTGCTCGCCGAGGTGCGCGGCGTGCAGCGGGTCGAGCAGATCGCGGCGAACACGACCCCGGACGGCGCCGCCGAGCTGCGGCTGCGGCTCTACGTGGGCGGCGAGCCCGCGGGTCTGCTCGGGCCGGTCGCGCAGGCCCTGCACGAGCGGCAGGTGGCGGTCACCGACCTGTCGCTGGGCACCGCCACGCTCGAAGACGTCTTCATCGACCTGACCGGGAGGGAACTGCGATGAGTCCGGTTCGCGCGTTCACGGCCGTGCTCGGCCGCGACGTCTTCGTGACCGGCCGGGAACTGCCGAGCTTCCTGGCGCAGGTGCTGGTGCAGCCGGTCGCCCTGCTGTTCATCTTCGGCAAGGTCCTCAGCGAACTCGGCTACGCCCAACCCGGCTACGCGCAGATCCTGCTGCCCGGGATGATCGCGCTCAACGCGTTCCTCGTGTCGCTGCAGAACACGTCGTTCCCGTTGGTGCTCGACTTCTCCTACTCCCGCGAGATCGAGGACCGGCTGCTCGCGCCGCTGCCGATCAGCTGGGTGGCGGTGGAGAAGATGCTGTTCGGCGCGCTGCGCGGGCTGCTGGCCGCGGTGCTGATGGTGCCGATCGGCATGGTGATGCTCGGCGAGATCGACTGGCACCTCGGCGGGTTGGCGTTCGCCCTGCTGTGCATGCTGCTGGGGTCGCTGGCCGGTGCGGCGGTGGGGCTGACGGTGGGGGCGGCGGTGCCCCCGCGGCGCATCAACATCATGTTCGCGGTGATCCTCGCGCCGCTGATGTTCACCGGCGCCACCCAGTTCCCGTGGGCCCAGCTGGAGCACCTGCGCTGGTTCCAGGTCCTGTGCGCGATCAACCCGCTGACCTACGTCAGCGAGGGCATGCGCGGAGCGCTCCTGCCGGACGTCCCGCACATGCCGCCGTGGATCTGTGTGCTGGCGCTGCTGGCGTCGTGCGTGGTCTTCGGCGCACTCGGCATCCGGTTCTTCCTCCGCCGGGCGCTGGACTGACCAGCCCGTTCACCGCAGCGCCGACTCCGGCTCCGCGAGCACCCGGTGGAAGCGGGTTTTCGCGTTCCGCCGGGCACCGACGTCACCGTCGCCATCCGGAGGTGACGCGGTCCGAGCCGGGCCGTCCGAGGCGTCCCCTCGACTCGGTCGGCCCGGCTTTTTGTCGCTCAACAGAGGTAAAAACCCCACACCATCGAGTGACCGACTTTGTGTAACACTCCACAGTCGACAGGTTTTCTGACTCGTTTGTCCTGATCAGACCCGCTGCACCGGTCTGTCCCGCAGCGCTGGCGGTGGCCGGGTGGGCCTGGGGCCCGCGTTAGCTTCCGTTCGGCACTTGATCTCCCAGGTCAGGTCGTCCGCAACAGGTGCTTCGCGGCCTTCGCCGGACGCTGCCCAAACCAGGTATGCCACTCGGGCCAGGAGCCGATCATGAATCGTCGTACGAGTCGTGCCAGACGCGCCGCCGCGGTGGCCGCGATCGGGGCGCTGTGCCTGGCGCTCGCCGGTTGCGCGACGCCCCCGCCACCCGCACCGGCGCATGCGATGGCCCGCGCCGACCTCGGCATGCAGTCGTCCGCCACCACCTTCGCGGACTTCCCCGCCGCGCCGCGGGACCCGGCACCCGATGCCGGGACCGACGGCATCGTCCTGCACGTCACGCGGGACATCGCCGTGCACGACGCGCCCGACGGCGCGGTGTTCGCGCGCCTGCCCGCCACCCAGCTGGACAACCCCACCTGGGTGCCGGTCATCGCCGAACGCGGCCCATGGGCGCAGGTGCTCCTGCCGTCCCGCCCCAACGGCTCCACCGGCTGGATCCGCACCGACGGCGCCGTCGAACGCGCCCGCACCCCCTACGCCATCGACGTCGACATCGACGCGCGCCGGCTCGTGGTGCGCAACAACGGCGCGGTCGTCGGCGAATGGGTCGTCGGCGTCGGCTCACCCGACTCGCCGACCCCCCGCGGACGCACCTACATCATGGCGGCGATCCAGGAGACCGTGACCACGTTCAGCCCGATCATCCTGCCGCTGGGCGCGCACTCGGACACCTTCAGCACCTACGGCGGAGGCCCGGGCACGGTCGCCCTGCACGGTTGGCCCGACCCCGCGGTCTTCGGCAAGGCCAGCAGCGACGGATGCGTCCGGGTGCCCGACGACGCACTGCGTCTGCTGGCCACCCTGCCGCTGGGCACCCTCGTCCACCTGCGGTGAACACCGCTGGCGGAACCCCCGAAGAACACACGAGAAGGATGTGCGATTGATGCGGAAATCAGTGGGCCTCGCGGGCGTTGTCGCCGCGAGTGCCGGAGTGCTCGCCGGTGCCGCACCGGCGTTCGCCGACAGTGCCGACAACGACGGCATCAACATCGGCAACGACAACAACCTCAGCGTGCTGCCGGTCCAGTTGTGCGGCAACAACGTCGCGGTGCTCGGGGCGGTCGTCTCCCTGCTCTCGCCGCAGCTGAACCACTGCGGCAACGCGCCGATCGTCGACCACCCGAGCACCCCGAAGCCGCCGACGCACGACCCGAAGCCGCCGACGCCTCCGACCTGCGAGGAGTGGGCGCCGATCCAGTGGCCGGGCAGCCAGTGGTCGGACAAGTGGGGCCAGTGGCACGACAAGTGGGGCCAGTGGCCGGACCACTGCACGCAGCCCCCGGGCGTCGGGCAGCCCCCGATGCACGACCGGGACACCGGATCGTCGGTGACCGACCCGTCCGTGCCGACCGCTCCGACGCCGGTCGCGGTCCGCGGGCACCACGCGGTCACCGGCTGAGCGACCCGGGCAGGACCGGCCAGCGATCACTCGAAGGGGGACAGGTCGCGAGTGTCGCTGGCAGGCCCCGGCTGACGTCACTAGATTCCGGTGCTGCGTAGATCGCTACGCACTCCACGTGGTCGGTTCGGCTCGGACGACCACACCCCAACGGTGATGCCCGGCGGAGTAATCCCCCTCTCTTCGCCGGGCATCACCGCACCGGAATCGGCGATCCGTCGCACGATCACCGAGCCGATCGGCGGAACGACCGGGCCGCGGCGAGGAAGGCGTCGTTCTCCTCGGGCCGTCCGATGGTGACGCGCGCGCCGTCGCCGGCGAACGCGCGGACCACGACCCGGTTGTCCAGGCAGTGCTTGTTGAACTCCGCGGTGCGCTCGCCCAGCGGCAGCCACACGAAGTTCGCCTGCGTCTCGGGGACCTCGTAACCGAGGGCGACCAGCTCGCGGTGCACCCGCTCCCGCTCGGCCACCACGTTGGCGACCCGCTTGCGCAGCTCGTCCTGGGCGTCCAGCGATGCGATCGCGGCGACCTGGGCCAACGCGTTGACGCTGAACGGGATGCACACCTTCCGCAGCGCCGCAGCCACCTCCACCGGCGCGACGGTGTAGCCGACCCGCAGCCCGGCCAGCCCATAGGCTTTGGAGAACGTGCGCATCGACGCGACGTTGCCGCGGCGCTTGGCGATCTCCACACCGTCCGGTGCCTCCGGGTCGGTGACGAACTCGAAGTACGCCTCGTCCAGCACCACCAGCACGTCCTCGGGAACCCGGTCCAGGAACGCCTCCAGCTCCGCGCGCCGCAGCAGGGTGCCGGTCGGGTTGTTCGGCGTACACACGAACACCAGCCGGGTCGCCGGGGTGATCGCCGCCGCCATCGCCGCCAGGTCCAGCGCGTGCTCGCCGGTCAGCGGCACGCGGACCTGCTTGGCGCCCACGACCTGGGTGATGATCGGGTACGCCTCGAACGACCGCCACGGGAAGACGACCTCGTCGTCGGCGGTGCAGGTGGCCTGCACCAGCTGCTCGCACAGCGCCACCGAACCGCAGCCCACGGCGATCCGCTCCACGGGCACGTCGTACTTCGCCGCCAGCGCCTCGGTCAGCCGCCCGACGCCCATGTCCGGGTAGCGGTGCACCTCACCCGCGGCCTGGTTGATGGCCGCCACCGCGCTGGGCAGCGGGCCCTCGGAGACCTCGTTGCTGGCCAGCTTGATCGAACCGGGAACGGTGCGTCCCGCGACGTAGGCGGGCAGCTGATCGAGGTCGGCACGGGTGCGCACGCTCATTGGCATCTCCTAGTTCCGGTGGGTCACCGCAGTGGGACGGTAGCTCGCCCCAGGGGTGTCGAGCACCACCGCACCCTCGACGACCGTTGTCCGTCGGACAGGCGAATGTGGGGCCTCGTTTCGGTGATCATCGAGGGAAAACGCTCGTCCAACCGGCTGATCTCGTTGTCTCGTGTTCATCTCGGCGTGATTACCTGCACGGCATGACCCAGACCCGGACCGAGACGCTTGCGCTCACCGATGGAAACCAGCTCCGGCTCACCGTCGCCGAACCGGACGGGGTGGTCCGCGGTGGGCTGGTCGTGCTGCACGAGGCCCGTGGTGTCACCGCGCGGGTGCGTCGCCTGAGCAGCGCCCTCGCCGCGGAGGGGTGGCTCACCGTCGCGCCGCACCTCTACCACCGCGACGGCACCGACGAGTTCCCCGACCACCACCCGGAGCAACACGTGCACGCCCAGGTGCAGCGATTGTCCGGCGAATCAATCCTGACCGACACCGACACGTCCTTCGTGTGGCTGTCCGACCAGGGCGTGGCCGCCGACCGGCAGGGCGTCATCGGTTTCGACATCGGCGGGACAGCCGCACTGGTGGTGGCGGCCAGCCGCACCATCGGCGCGGCGGTCAGCATCGGCGGTCGCGGCATCCTCGACCCGCTGACCGAGACCCTGCCGCCGCTGGTGGAGATCGCCGGCGAACTGGCCTGCCCGTGGCTGGGCCTGTACGGCGACGGGGAGCTGGAGCCGGGCGAGGTCGCCAAGCTCCGCGAGGTCACCGACACCGCGCCGGTGGCCACCGACGTGGTGCGCTACCCGGGTGTCGGGCACCGCTTCGACCGCGATCCCGACGCCGCGGCGGAGGCGTGGCAGCGCGCCCGCAACTGGTTCGACCTGCACCTGCGCTGACCGCGGCGGAGTCTGGCTGAACGAGGTGTTCGTGGGCTAGGAAGAAGCTATGACGTCGAGCACACAGCCAGAACCGACCCCCGAGCTGCTCTGGCAACCGAGCCCGGAGCGCGCGGCGGCCAGCCGGATGGCGGCGTTCCGCGCCTGGCTGCGCGCCGAACGGGACCTGGACCTGCGGGACTACCGGGCGCTGTGGCAGTGGTCGGTGTCCGATCTGAGTGCCTTCTGGGGTGCGGTCGCGGACTTCTTCGACGTCCGCTTCCACGACCGCGCCGAGCAGGTGCTGGTCGCCGAGGTCATGCCGGGCACGGAGTGGTTCCCGGGCGCGACCCTGAACTACGCCGAGCACGCGCTGCGCGACGGCGAGGGCAAGGCGGACGGCGACCTCGCGGTGATCTTCGTGCGGGAGGACGGCCGCACCGAGGAGATCACCTACGGCGAGCTGCGTGCCCGGGTCGCCGCCGCCCGCGCCGCCCTGGTGGAACTGGGCGTGCGGACGGGCGACCGGGTGGCGGCGCTGGCCCCGAACAGCCCGGAGACGCTGGTGGCGTTCCTGGCCGCGGCGAGTCTCGGCGCGACCTGGTCGTCCTGCTCGCCGGACTTCGGCGCGCGGGCGGTGGCCGACCGCTTCGTGCAGATCGAGCCGAAGGTGCTCATCGCGGTCGACGGCTACTGCTACGGCGGCCGCACCTTCGACGTCCGGTCCACCGTCGAGCAGCTGCGCGCGGCGATGCCGGGCCTGGCGGCCACGGTGCTGATCGACTACCTCGGCCGAGGTGCCGAGCTCGCCGGCAGCGAGCGGTGGGACGAGCTGCTGGCGCGCCACCGCGGTGCCCCGCTGGAGTTCGACCCGGTGCCGTTCGACCACCCGCTGTGGGTGCTGTACTCGTCGGGCACCACGGGCCTGCCGAAGGGCATCGTGCACGGCCACGGCGGCATGGTCCTGGAGCACCTCAAGGCCATCGGGCTGCACTGCGACCTGGGGCCGGGCGACCGGTTCTTCTGGTTCACCACCACCGGCTGGATGATGTGGAACTTCCTGGTCGGCGGCCTGCTCGCGGGTGCCGCGCTGGTGCTGTACGACGGAAGCCCGGGCTACCCGTCGCTGTCCGTGTTGTGGGAGCTGGCGGCGCGCCACCGGGTCACCTATTTCGGCACCTCGGCGCCGTTCATCCAGAGCTGCCTCAAGCACGAACTGCGGCCGCGCGACGAGTTCGACCTCTCCGCGCTGCGGGCGGTCGGCTCCACGGCCGCGCCGCTGACCACCGACGGGTTCCGCTGGGTGGCCGACGCGGTGGGGGAGGACGTGCAGATCGCCAGTGTCTCCGGCGGCACCGACCTGTGCACGGCGTTCGTCGGCGCGGCCCCGGACGTGCCGGTGTGGCTGGGTGAGATCTCCTGCCCGATGCTCGGCGCGGCGGTGGCCTCCTACGACGAGCGCGGCAGGGAGCTGCACGGCGAGGTCGGGGAGCTGGTGCTGACCAGGCCGATGCCGACGATGCCGGTGTTCTTCTGGAACGACCCGGACGGCTCCCGGCTGCGCGACGCCTACTTCGACACCTTCCCCGGCGTGTGGCGACACGGCGACTGGGTGAAGATCACCGACCGCGGCACCCTGGTGATCTACGGCCGCAGCGACTCCACCCTCAACCGCGGCGGCATCCGGATGGGCACCGCGGAGTTCTACCGGGTGGTGGAGGGCTTCGACGAGATCGTCGACTCACTGGTGATCGACACCTCCGGTGCCGGTGAGACCGACGGTGAACTCCTGTGCTTCGTGGTGCTGGCCGAGGGCGCCGCGCTGGCGGACGTCGAGCCACGGCTCAGGGCGGCCCTGCGCACCGAGCTGTCGCCCCGCCACGTGCCGAACCGCTTCGTCACCGTCGACGAGGTGCCGCGCACCCTCAACGGCAAGAAGCTGGAGGTGCCGGTGAAGAAGATCCTCACGGGCACCCCGCCGGAGCGGGCGGTCAGCCGCGACGCCCTGCAGAACCCGGCGGCCCTGGAGCCGTTCGTGCAGCTCAGAGCCGAGATGGCGAGGTGATCGGCCGCCGTGGGGACCCTGCGGTGGCCCAATATCGACCCCCCTGTGCGGGGCGGTTGCGGGGTTGTGTAGTCTTTTCACCGGTGGCCGCGAAGGACGCCGGGAGGCTTCGCCTAGTCTGGTCTATGGCGCCGCACTGCTAATGCGGTTGGGGGTTATGCCCCCTCCCGGGTTCAAATCCCGGAGCCTCCGCAGCGGTTCCCGCCGCCAGGTGGGAGCCCAAAACTGAACATGCGCCCGTAGCTCAACGGATAGAGCATCTGACTACGGATCAGAAGGTTTGGGGTTCGAATCCCTACGGGCGCGCGTCTGGTCGAGACAGCAAGAAACCCCCTGACCAGGGGGTTTCTTGTTTTTCCGGGGCCTGAACGGGCGGGCGGCTGCCAGCCGCTCAAGCCCCGGTTGCCAACTAATTGCCAACTTTCCTCGGTCGCTCGCCGGGCTCCTGGAAGTCCTCCAGAAAGGCCAGCGCCTCAGCGCCCGCGCGGGACTCCTGCCCCCGGCCGAAGTAGTTGTCCTGCGTCATCGACACCTGCGAGTGCCCCAGCAGGTCGGCCACCTGGCGGGCGGTCAGCCCGGCCTCATCGAGCAGGGTCGCGAACGTCTTGCGGAGTGTGTGGAAGGTCACCCACTCGTACCCGGCCCGTGTGCGGAACGGCAGCCACACCCGGTTGGTCACGTTGGCGAAATTGAGGTAGCCGCCCCGCGTGTTGGTGAAGATCGGCTTGGACAGGTCGGTGACCCCCAGCCGGGCCATGCGCTCCAGGAGCATCTGCACGCACCAGTCCGGCAGAGCGATGTCCCGAGCCGAGGACTCCGACTTGCCGTCGTTGCGGACAACGCCCTTGCCGCGCGCCTGGATGATGTTGCCGCTCATCCGAAGCTTCTTCGCCTCGGGGTCGAAGTCCTCCCAGTGCGCGCCCAGCGCCTCCCCGCGCCGCTCTCCGGTCGCGATGAAGAACCGCACCAGGTCCGGCAGATCCCGCCGCCGGGCTTCCTCATCAGCATCGAGCTTGCCCAGCAAGTCCACCACCTGGTCCTTGGTGAGGGCTCGCGCCTTCTTCCGCTTGGTCTTGGCCTTCCGCTCCGTCAACGGGGCGATACCGCGGACCGGGTTCCTCTCGATCGCTTCGGCCTGCATCGCGAAGGTCATGATGTGGCTGATCACGGCCTTAACGTGCTTGGCGAGGCTCACGCTGTGCTCCTTCAGCTTCGCCTGGCACAGCCTGTCGACAACCGGGGTCGTCACCTCGAACACCCGCAGGCGACCCAGCGCGGGCTTGACGTGATTGCGGTAGGTGTCGCTGTAGGTGTCCACCGACCCGAGCGAGTAGATCCCGTTCTCCGCATCAGCCCGGAACTGCGCCAGCCACAACTGCGCCACCTCATCAACCAGCGACATGGCCGTCACCTGCGCACCGGCAGCCGCCGAGGGGGCGAGGTTCTTGATCGCATCCCGGACGGCCTGCTTGGCCAGTTCCTTGGTCCGGCCCCGGCGGCGCACGTCGGAGTAGGTGCCGTCCTCGCGGCGGTAGCGGACGCGGGCGGACCAGGAGGTGCCGACCTTCTTCACCGAGATCTCGCCCGTGCCGCCCAGCGGAAGCGGGAGTCGACCGGCCATCAGATCACCCCCTCTGCCTGGGACTCGAACCATCGTTCGACGTCATCGGGCTTGAACCGGAGGTACTTGCCGATCTTGCGGCCGGTCGGCCCGTAGCCGCGGGTGCGCCACTGGTAAAGGGTGTTCACGGGCACGCCGAGGTAGTTGGAGACGTCCTCGATGCCCCACAGGTTGCGGATCATGGTCAGTCTTTCCTCTCGGTCTGGTAGCGGTGTTTGCGGGCGGCGCGGGTGCGTTCGGCGATGGCAGCTGCCAGCTCGCGTTCCTCGTCGCTGCGGTGGCCGACGCTGGTCATGTCCCAGTGGTTGATCACGGTGACCGTGTCGGCGGAGCGGCCGAGGTCGGCGAGGTTCTGTTCAAACCGCCAGATCTGCCGGTCTTCGCGGAGCCGCTTGAAGGTGGTGGAATACCCACGGCTCTTGGACAGGAAGTGCCCGCGGAAGGCGAGCATGTGGCACCAGCGCCGCAGGTTGAGCCCGTCCAGCGGGCCGGGGATGTACCCGCCGTTGCCGCAGGTGGCGCAGTGGTCGATCCCGGCGCAGCCGCAGCCGTCGACCTGGTGGGGACCGTGGGGGTGGCAGTCCGGGCAGACGACCGGCGCGCCGAGGTCCCACGCGGTGCGCATGATCTCCCTGTGGTGTTCGGTGGTGGCCAGGCGCTCGATCTGGGCGCGGGAGCGGATCGGGCGGTCGGCGGATCCGGACTTGCCGGTGCCCTTGGTGGCGTACTTGGCCACGTACGAGGCGATCCGGTCATCACTGATCGTGCCGTCGGCCTCTTCGACCTGGTGGGCATCGGCAGCCCGGATCGGCCGGACGTCGACCTGGTCACCCCAGGTGAACCGCACGGGTGCCCCGTCGATCGTGAAGGTCTTCATCGTGACCTCGGTGACCGCGTGGGCGGCCCGCACAGCGTCGGCGAGCAACTCGGTCGTGCCCCATGCTGGGGTGGTGTCGACCGCACCGTCGGGGCCGTCGAGGCGGATCACGGCGTGGAAGTGGATGACGCCCCGCCGCTGGAACTCCGCCACCTTGGCGTAAGACAGCCGCGCGTGGGCGCCGAACTCGCGGACGGTGATCCCCGCGGCCCGGGCAATCTGACGCCGCAGCGCCTTGGTGAACAGGTTCCAGAGCTTGCCGGAGTGCGCCTGCCACAGCACGTGCCGCACGTAGTCGTAGGACTCGGGGTCGACCGGCTGGCCGATCAGCGGATCGTGCTCGTGGTGGTACCGGCCACAGCGGCAAGGCAGGAGCTTGCCGTGACGAGTCCGGCGGTTGTGCACCGGGCCGAAGCTCGGGGCGGTGAGGGTGACGAACAGCCGCGGTTTGTCCGCGACCTCGACCGGGATGCCCTTCGAGCCCCCCGAGAGGCCCGCCCGTAGGAGGTGGAAGGCGTCGGCGGCGTAGCGGTCGGAGCAGGCGGGGCAGACGCTCTCGCGGCGGTTGCCGCAGGGGGCGAAGATGTGCCCGCCGGTGCTTTTGAGGACTTCGCCGGAGGTCTTGTCCGCGATCTCCCACAGCCCGGTCAGCCGGACCGGGTGCAGGCAGCCGTAGATGTCTTCGACCTTCTTGCGCCAGTCGCGGTAGTCGGGGGATTGGATGCGCCGCTTCATGCGGTCCACATCAGGGACAGCGGGCAACACCATGCAGTGACCTCCATGGAGCAAGGCCCGGCGGACAGCAGCCGCCCGAGCCCCGTTGCCCTGTGCGGTACTGCCCGCCGAGCGTGGTGGAACGGATCGCGTATTCAGTTGTGTCGTAGCGGTTTTCAGGCGAAGGTGTGGCCATTGTGGAGCTGGAACTCGGCCACGATCTTTTCCGCCAGCTGTTCAGGTACCCGGGCGGCCTGGCGGACGTCGGCGGTGGTGAACTCCCGGCCCTCGCTGGCGACGCGGGTGTAGGCGTCCTTGACTGCCTGGAGCATGTCCGGCGGCAGTCGCAGCGCGGTTCCCGGAACCCGGGGCGGGGACACCGCCGGCGGTTCCTGCGCCGGTGCCGGAACCGCGGGTGCCGGGGCTTGGTCGACCGGTCGGGACTGGTCGACGTCGGCCCGGTCGTGCTCGTCGGCCTGGTCCTCGTCGCCGTCAGTGGTGTCGTCGGCCTGGTCGCCGTCGACGTGGGCGGTGTCGGCGGCCTGGTAGATCAGCAGGAGGACCTGTCGCTGCCGGGCTTGGATGACCGGGATGACCTCGGCGATGCCGTAGACGATCACCGGGATGATGGCGTGCACCGCCGCCGAACCCGGGTTGAACGTCTCCCACTGCCCGCGGATCAGCGGCATAACTTGCGGGATGACGT
>NZ_BMMT01000004.1:80199-291415 GCF_014646075.1 Saccharopolyspora thermophila | reverse complement strand
ATGCATGGCCAGGGGCAAACAAAAACACCAACCAAAACAGTCCGCTGTTGAGTTCTCAAAGAACACGCCCACACCAAGCACAAACGCTCAGCCGAGCATTTCCTCCATCGCTTTCGATGTCTCCAACTCTAGCAGGCCCTCATTTCGGCGTTTTCAGGGGGGTCCCCCCTCGCTGATCTCGCCCGAAGGTCGAGCCGTTGCTTGAGTTATCAACGCGCCTCGTAGAACTTCTGTCTACCTGGCGACCGCTTTACGTTACCCGGTTCGCTTCGCGGTGTCAAACCCGCGCGCCCCGGGTGGTCTGCGCTCCGCGAAGTTCGTGATCGAACTCCTGGGCGCTCCCCAGGCCGTCCCCGCCAGGCTCCTGCGTCCTGTTCCGTCCGGCCTTCCGTGCGGCGAAGAACAAATTACGCACACCCTGCGTGAATGTCAAATCGCCTGGTCAGAGTCTTGACACCACCTCTTTGTCGCATCACCGGCTACCGCTGCTTCGGCCGCAACCAGAGCTTCACGGTGCTCGCCGCTCCCGCCGCTCCGATCGCTTCCAGCAGGTCAGCGGCGCTGACCGCCCGAGTCCGGCCGACCGGCACCAGCTCGTAGCCCCACGTGCCGAACTCGCGCAGGACCGCCGCCGGGTCGTCGCCCAGCTGCTTGATCGCGTTTGGTGTGAAAGAGCACACGATCGAAGGACGGTCACGGCGCAGCAGCCGGACCAGGCCGCCGAGGACCCGGTGCACCCGGCCGCCCACGTCCACGTGCACCACCGAAAGCTTCAGGTCCTGCAGGGCGGCATGGTTCTCCAACTCCCGGTCCAGGCGGATGCCCCGCACCGCGGCCGGCTCACCGTCCACCGCCGGTGCCACGGACACGCCGCCGGCCAGCGACGGCTCGGCGGTCATGTCGCACCCGTTGTCCCAGGCCGCGCCCTCGAGCAGGACGAGCCGGTGCCCCCACGCGGCCGGCACGTTGATCTCGACGTTGTGCCTGAGCAGTTCGGCGCTACGCGGGCACGGCTCAACCGCGACCACCGCACCGCTGTTGCCCATGCGGCTGAGCACGCGGACGGTCTGGTAGCCCACGTAGGCGCCGACGTCCACGAAGATCCCGTCCGGTTCCAGCAACGAGTCGATCAGCGCCGACACGTCGGAATCCCAGCTGGAGTGCGAGGACAGCCACGGCAGCATGAAGCTGTCGTCCGCGGGCAGCCTGAGCAGGCCCGCGTCGCAGAGCACCGGGGTCGTCGTGCCATCCCCCCAACCGGAGGTCCGCTCGTGTTCGCGGAGCAGGATGCGCTGCAGCACGTCGGTGCGCTGCAGGGCGTTCGCCGCGTCGAGGGATGCCGCGCGCACGCTCGTTTCGACGGTCTGCCCGGCCTGCTGCCGCTGTTCGAGGGCGTCCATCCGGTCGAGGATCCGCTCCACCGCGCCGGTGAGGCTGTCCAGGCGCTCCGCCAGCGCGCCGATCCGTTCGTCGTGGACCGCGCCCTCCTCCAACCTGCGCAGCCTGCGGTGCTGTTCGGCCAGGTCAGCGCGGGCCCGCACCATCCCGTCGTCGGTGCCCAGCAGCTGCGCGCCGAGCTGCTCCTGGCGGCGGTTGAGCTGGACCAGCTCCGCGCGCAGAGCATCCAGGTCGCCCTCGCCGTCGGCCTCGTACTGGCGGCGGAGCAGTTCCGCGGCGGTCTGCTCGACGCCGTCGACCAGGGAGCGCATCACGTCGCGGAGGTGCTCGTCGTAGTGGCTCAGCACCTTCAGCACCGCTTTGCGCAGCGCCGGGGCCATCGCGTTGCGGCTGCCGACGCTGACGTCCGGGGTGCGGTGTAGCGCGTGGCGCGCCACCAGCAGCGGTCGCAGCGGGTCGTCGAACTGGCCGTGGCCGTTGCGCGACCACTTGGTGCGCCAGTTGCGGTACGCGTGCTCGACGCGTTCGCGCAACCGCGCGCCCGCACGCGCGACGGTGTGCATCGCGAGGAGGCTCTCCTTGGCCGCCACGCCGAACGCCGCGGTGGCATCCGGATTGTCGGCGACGCTGCGCAGCAGCTCGGCCGCGGCCTCGACGTCCGGCTCACCCGGAACCGGGCACGGCACCAGGCGGGCCGCGTCCGCGCCGAAGAGCTCGGCGACCGCCCCATGCTCACCCGCGATCACCGGGATCCCGTGCGCCGCGACCTCCAGCAACCGGAGCACGTGGCCGTCACCGGCTTCGCCGCGGTGCAGCGACACGAAGCAGTCGGATGCGGCCAGCAGGGGGTGCAGCTCAACGTTGTCCTCGATGAGGAGGATCCGCGGATCCGTCGCGGTCGCCAGGCGCAGGCGTTCCGCCGCTTCCGGGTGCTCGGCAGCGCCGGTCACCCCGACGAGCAGGCGCACGTCGTCGCGCTCTGGGAAGGCGGACAGGAAGGCGCTGACCACGCCCAGCGCGTTGTCCGCGCGCTCGGCGGCGTGGTCGACGAAGGAGCCGAGCACGAACTCGTCGGACAGCCCGAACCGGGCGCGGGCGCCCTTGCGGGTCGGCAGGTCAACCTTGTCGCGCTCGGGGGCGGGCAGCGCGACCACGCGCGTCTTCATGCCCTTGCGGCGGGCCGCGGCGCGGCTGCTCTCCGACAGCACCCAGACCTCGGACACCTCGGGGTCCGGGCTGTCCGCGACATCGGTGCGGATGTCGATCACGTACCTGCCCGCGGGCACCGGCAGGCCGGGTTCACAGCGCAGCACCACCGGGTAGTACGGCGTGTCCGCGGAAGGCAGACCGGAGGCGCGGACGGCGCTGCGCACCAGCTCGGCGATCGACCCGTCCCCCAGGACCGCGACGCCCAGCTGGTCGACCAGCGCGGTCCCCTGGTCGACCCGGCGGTGCACGGCCTCGGCGGGCACCCGGCCGCTGGCCACGCCGACGCCGACGCACCACTCGTGGAACGCCTCCGCGTCGGCCCCGAACGGGTCGGGGTAGTCGCGGCGCAGGATCGGGTCGTCCGCCCACACCGCCGCGGTCCAGCGAGAACCGCCCGCAGCACGCTGCCGCTCGTCGGCCGGGGCGCACGCCCACGCCCGGAACTCCTCCAGCGGGTTGCTTGGTTCGAACGGGCTGGGCGGCGGCTGCCCCTCGGAGTGCCAGGCGGCCAGGTATTCGCGCCGCAGCGTCTCGGGCAGCACCGCACCGTTGGGCAGGACGTCGAACGGGTACGGCTGCTCCCGCGTGAACCCCGCGCCGACCAGGGCGTTACGGTAGCCGGCGCACAGGCCCGCGAGCACGGGGTTCTCGGACAGCAGTATCCGCGGCCGGTCCGCATAGGTGGTGGACAGCAGCCACGGCCGCTGCGGCTGGAAGCCGTCGAAGTGCACGCTCCGCAGGACCGCGCCGTCGACCGTGTGCCGCCCGTCGCTGCCGATCGCGAGCTCCCGCTGCCCGGCGTTCCACACCGAAAGCCCCACCCCGGGGTCGCGGATGACCTGGTGGTCGACCAGCGCGGGCGCGTCGTCGAGCATCGGGGTCGCCAGCGCCGGGTCCGCGCTCAGCTGCTCGATCCAGGTGTCCAGCAGTTGTTCGGCGCCGGGGCGCACGGCGAACACGCTGGGGTCGAACGTGCCCGATTCGGCGAGGTCGGCGGGGTTGGGGCGCAGGCCGTCGACGGCCAGCGGGCGCAGCACCCGCGGCACCAGCGCCACCGGTCGGTCCTGGGTCAGACCGGCGAGCAGGTCGTCGAACGGGCCGAAGATCTGCACGGACGGTTCGAAGTACAGCACCGTGGCCCCGGTGGCCAGCAGGTGCCGCAGCAGCCTGGGGCGCAGCACGTTGCGCAGCTGCTCGGCGGTGCAGCCCATCGCCAGCCGGGCGAACTCCCGCTCGTCCATCCCGATGGCGGCGACCGTCATGCCGTCGGATTCGGTGGTCGACCGCCCGGGCATGTCGACCACCAGCAGCACGAAGCGGGCGCCGGGGTGGTGGCGGTGGAAGGAGTCGCGGAGCACCCGCGCGGCCGGGAGCTGGTTGCGGAAGGCGAGCGTGCAGCCGAGCAGGGTGCCCGCCTCGAGGTCTTCTGGGGCCTCGGCGGGCCATTCCGGCTCGAACAGTTCGGTGGACTGCTCCAGCACCCCGGACTCCAGGGTGGATTCCGCGGCGGTGTCACCGTCGGGGTTGGCCGGGTCGGAGTGCGCCTGCGAATCAGTCACGCGCGCAACTTATCGCTACGGCCGCCCCGGCAACACGGCCAACCCCACCAGTCCGTCGCGCCTTCAGAGCATCGGCATCAGGGTGCGCAGCTCGTAGGGCGTGACGTGGCTGCGGTAGGCGTTCCACTCCTCCCGCTTGTTGCGCAGGAAGAAGTCGAAGACGTGCTCACCGAGCGTCTCGGCGACCAGCTCCGAGGACTCCATCTCGGTCAGCGCCTCGTTGAGGTTCTGCGGCAGGTTGGCGTAGCCGGCGGCCTTGCGCTCCCGCTCGGTGAGGCTCCACACGTCGTCCTCGGTGGCGGGGGGAAGTTCGTAGCCCTTCTGCACGCCGCGCAGCCCGGCGGCGAGGATCACCGCGTAGGCCAGGTACGGGTTGCAGGCCGAGTCGAGGTTGCGTACCTCGACGCGGCGCGACGACGCCTTGCCCGGCGAGTACATCGGCACCCGAACCAGCGCGGAGCGGTTCGCGTGGCCCCAGCACACCGCGGTCGGGGCCTCGCCGCCAACGACCAGGCGCTTGTAGGAGTTGACCCACTGGTTGGTGACCGCGCTGATCTCCCGCGCATGGTGCAGGATGCCGGCCACGAAGGCGCGGCCGATGTCGGAGAGCTCGAACGGGTTCTCCGGGTGGTAGAAGGCGTTCTGGTCGCCCTCGAAGAGGCTGAAGTGGGTGTGCATGCCCGAACCGGGCTGGGCGCTGAACGGCTTCGGCATGAACGAGGCGCGCACCCCCTGGGTGATCGCGACCTCCTTGACCACGTACCGGAAGGTCATCACGTTGTCGGCCATGGTGAGCGCGTCGGCGTAGCGCAGGTCGATCTCCTGCTGGCCGGGCGCGCCCTCGTGGTGGCTGAACTCCACCGAGATGCCCATCGCCTCCAGGGTCTCGATGGCGTTGCGGCGGAAGTGCGGGGCGGCGTCGTGGCTCGCCTGGTCGAAGTACCCGCCGGAGTCGGCCGGCACCGGTTCGCTGCCGTCGTCCGGCAGGTTCTTGAGCAGGAAGAACTCGATCTCGGGGTGCACGTAGCAGGTGAAGCCCGACTCGGTGGCGCGGGCCAGGGTGCGGCGCAGCACGTGCCGCGGGTCTGACCAGCACGGCGAGCCGTCCGGCATGTGGATGTCACAGAACATCCGGGCCGAGTAGTGCTCCCCGTCGGGGGTCTCCCAGGGCAGCACCTGGAACGTGGCCGGGTCCGGCTTGGCGACCATGTCCGACTCGTAGACGCGGGCGAAACCCTCGATCGCCGAGCCGTCGAACCCGATGCCCTCCGCGAAGGCGCCTTCGAGTTCGGCGGGCGAGATCGCCACCGACTTGAGCATGCCGAGGACGTCGGTGAACCACAGCCGCACGAAGCGGATGTCACGTTCCTCCAAGGTGCGGAGCACGAACTCCTGCTGGCGGTTCATGCTGGCAGCCTAAGAGCTGGGACCGCGTTGTGCGTAACTGGTCCATGAACCAGCGGTCAGGAGCACCCTCCGCCGGGTTGCTCGGTGACGCCAGGGCGGTCAGTCCTGGGTGCAGCGGGTGCCCTCGGCCGGAAGGGTGAGGTCGACCAGGTACCGGGTGGTCTTGTCGTCCACGCAGGAATTGCCCTGCAGGAAGACCGTGTGCTGGGTGCCCTCGAAGGTCAGCAACCTGCCGTGCAACGCCTTGGCCAGCTCCACCCCCGCCTGGTACGGCGTCGCCGGGTCGCCGGTGGTCGAGATGACCAGCGTCGGCGGCAGGCCCGTTACCTGCGGCTGCTCGGCCTCGCCGGTGACCGGCACCGGCCAGAACGCGCACATGTCGCGGGCCGCGCTCGGCGGGTTGCCGTCGTCGAGGAACGGCGCGGCCTGCCGGTAGCGGCGGTCGGCGTCCCGGACTTGCTCCGGGTCCAGCACGCGCTGGTCGTCGACGCAGTGCACGGCGTCGAAGGCGTCGGTGGTGTTGGCGTACCGGCCGTTGGCGCCGCGGCCGAAGTAGCTGTCGGCCAGCGCCAACAGGACGCGGCCGCTGCCCTGCCGCAGCTCGGTCAGGCCATTGTCCAGCTGCTCCCACAGGCTCGGCGTGTACAGCGCCTGGATCGTCGCCATCGTGGCGTCCGGGTAGGACAGTACGCGGCCGTCGCCGGCGCGGACCGGGTGCTGGATCAGCGGCCGGGTCAGCTGCTGGTAGGCGGCCACGGCGGCCTTCGGGTCGTGGCCCAGCGCGCACTGCTGGCGGGCCGCGCACCAGGCTGCGAAGTCGTTGAAGGCGCGCTGGAACCCGGCGCCCTGGGCGACCAGCTGGTCGACCGTGGACTGCCCCGGGTCGATCGCTCCGTCGAGCACCATCGCGCGCACGTTGCCCGGGAAGGTCTCGGCGTACTCCGAGCCGATCCGGGTGCCGTAGGAGTAGCCGAGGTAGTTCAGCTTCTGGTCGCCGAGCACCGACCGCAGCACGTCCATGTCGCGGACGACCTCCCGGGTGCCCACGTTGGCGAGCACGTCGACACCGGTGCGCTCGGCGCACTTGGCGGCGTAGGCGCGCTCCTCCTGCTCGGTCTGCGCCACCCCGGCGGGTGAGGTGTCGGCGTCGTTGTCCAACCGCTCCGCGTCCCGCTCCTGGTCGGTCAGGCAGCGCACCGCCGGCTGGGAGGCGCCGACGCCGCGCGGGTCGAAGCCGACGAAGTCGAAGCGCTCACCGAGTTCGGTGTACGCGATGGAACCGGCGAGGCTGGCCGCGGTGCTCATGCCGGACGCACCGGGGCCGCCCGGGTTCATCAGCAGCGAACCGATGCGCCGGGCCGGGTCCTTCGCCGGGCTGCGCAGCACGCCGATGGTGATCGTCCGCCCCTGCGGTTGCGCGTAGTCCAGCGGCACCTCCAGCCGTGCGCATTCCAGGCCGCCGTCGCGGAACACCTGCCGATCGCTGTCGGTGGTGGCGTACGGCTCGCACGGGCCCCACGACAGCGGCTGCGAGTAGAAGCGCTCCAGCCCCGGCGGCACCGGCCCGGCGGGTCCTCGACTCTCGGTGTGCGGCTGCAGCATCTCGGCGTCGTGCGTCGGGGCGCTGCACGCCGCGGCGCCCAGCGCGACCAACACGGACAGCACGGTCAGTAGGCGGGTCACCACAGGATCGTGGCATGTCGCAGGGGGCGTGATTCGCACCGGGCGGCACGACACCACCCGGCCGGGTGCGCGAAGATGGGGCCATGCCCCAGCTGCGGATCGCACTAGCACAGGTGAACGGGTGTGTCGGCGACATCGCCGGGAACAGCGCCATGGTCCTGGACTGGACCCGGCGCGCGGTGTCGGAAGCCGCGCACCTGGTGGCGTTCCCTGAGATGGTGCTCTCCGGTTACCCCGTCGAGGACCTGGCGCTGCGCAAGTCATTCGCCGCGGCGAACCTCGCCGAGCTGGACGCGCTCGCCCGCCGCCTGCAGGACGCCGGGTGCGGCGACGCCCTGGTCGTGGTCGGGCACCTGGGGCGCGACGACCAGGGGCCGCGGAACTCCGCGTCGCTGCTCTACGGCGGCGAGGTCGTGGCCACGTACCACAAGCACCACCTGCCGAACTACGGCGTGTTCGACGAGGCCCGCTACTTCGCGCCCGGGTACGACCTGCCGATCGTCCGGCTGCACGGCCTGGACGTCGGGGTGGTCGTCTGCGAGGACATCTGGCAGAACGGCGGCCCGGTGACCGCGCTCGGCAAGGTTGGCGTGGACCTGCTGGTGTGCATCAATGCCTCCCCGTACGAGCGGGCCAAGGACGACGTGCGGCTGCCACTGGTCACCCGGCGGGCCGCCGAGGCCGGGGCGCCGATGGCCTACGTGAACCTGGTGGGCGCGCAGGACGAGCTGGTCTTCGACGGCGACTCGCTGGTGGTGAACACCGATGGCGAGGTCCTTGCACGGGCACCGCAGTTCACCGAGCACCTGCTGGTGCTGGACATGGACCTGCCCGCCGGGGGCCACACCGCCACGACGGTGCCCGCGGAGCCCGGCCGGATTCAGATGCCCGCGTTCGACGTGCGGCGCATCGTGCTGCAGCCCGACCCGCTGCCCCGCTACGAGCCGCTGCCGCCGCTGCCGCCGGCCGAACCGCTGGACGACGAGGCCGAGGTGTGGGGCGCGTTGGTCACCGGTCTGCGGGACTACGTGCGCAAGAACGGCGCCCGGTCGGTGATCTTCGGTTTCTCCGGGGGGATCGACTCGGCGGTGTGCGCCGCGCTGGCCGCGGACGCGCTGGGGGCGGACGCGGTGACCGGCGTGTCGATGCCGTCGCGCTACTCCTCGGAGCACTCCCGCTCGGACGCCGCCGAGCTGGCCCGGCGGATCGGCTGCCGCTTCGAGGTGCACCCGATCGCGGACATGGTCGACGTGTACGTGCGGCAGCTGGAGCTGACCGGACTGGCCGAGGAGAACGTGCAGGCCCGGTGCCGGGGTGTGCTGCTGATGGCGCTGTCCAACCAGCGCGGGGATCTGGTGCTGGCGACCGGGAACAAGTCCGAGCTGGCGGTCGGGTACTCGACGATCTACGGGGACGCGGTGGGGGCGTTCGCGCCGATCAAGGACGTGCCCAAGACGCTGGTGTGGAAGCTGGCGAAGTGGCGCAACGCCGAGGCGGAGAAGCGGGGCGAGGTGCCGCCGATCCCGGAGAACTCGATCACCAAGCCGCCGTCGGCGGAGCTGCGCCCGGACCAGGTGGACCAGGACTCGCTGCCGCCGTACGACATCCTCGACGTCGTGCTGGACGGCTACGTGGAGGGCGACCGGGGGTATGCGGACCTGATCGCCGACGGCTTCGACGCGGAGCTGGTGGAGCGGGTGCTGCAGTTGGTGGACCGCGCCGAGTACAAGCGTCGGCAGTACCCGCCGGGCACCAAGATCACGTTCAAGGCGTTCGGGCGCGACCGACGGCTGCCGATCACCAACCGGTGGCGCGAGGTCGCCCCGTAAGGTCGTGGCAGACTCCCGGTCTCGGCCGGGAGGAGGAGCACTGCGACGACCGAAGGGGGCTGTGCCGTGTGGGCCGTGCACGCCGCGTGCACCTCGGACGGGCGGCTGGTGCTCTGGGCCGAGGATTCGGACCTGCCGGCGCGGGTGCCCGGACGGGCGCCGCGCGGGCCGGTGGCGCACCCGTTCGCGGTGCCGGGCGAGACGCTGCGGGACGCGCTGCCGGGTGAGCAGGGCAAGGTCGACACCGTCCGGCTCCGGTTGCCTTCGTTCGCTTCCGCGCCGGTGCCGTCGCCGGAGCTGGTGCGCGATCCACTGACCGCCGGGCCGGCGCCGCGGGGGAAGCTGCGGCTGCGGGAGTGGCTGGTCCCGGCCGTGTCGTGCGGTCCCGCGGCGGCGGCACTCGACGAGGTCCCGCCGGGGTGCCGGTTGGGGGCGTCCGCGCACTTCCTCCGGGAGGTCGCCGAGCTGGCCGAGCAGGTCGTCTCGCGCGGACGCGTGCTGCCCGCGTTGGTCTTCGAGTCCGGACATCCCACCGCGAGGTGGCGGCCGGCCCTGTCGGGCGCGGAGGCGGTGCGCTTCGCCGGTCTGCGCGAGGCGATGCCACCCGCCTTCCGCTGCGAGGGCGGCCGATCTCCGGCCGAGGTGCTGCGCACGGCGCTCGACGTGCTGGTCGACGGTATCGTGCGCAGCCGCATCAGCGAGATCGACCTGCCCCGTGGTCGCAGCACCGCCGCCGCATGGGTGCGGGCGCTGGCGCGCGAGCCCCGCTTCGACGCTGGCCCGCAGGCCGCCCGCGAACTGGCTCGGCTGGTGGACGAGTGGCGCGCCAGCGGCACCCGCGAGAGCCCGCTGCGAACCTGCTTCCGGCTGCACGCCCCGGAGGGCGACGACGAGGACTGGCGGCTGGAGTTCCTGCTCCAGGCGGCCGACGACCCGAGCGTCCTCGTCCCGGCGCAGGAGGTGTGGCGTGCGGAGAGCCGCGTGCTGCAGCGCTGGGTGCAGCAGCCGGAGGAGCTGCTGCTCGCCCACCTCGGCAGGGCCAGCCGCGTGTTTCCCGGGCTCGACGCGGCGCTGCTCGTGCCGCATCCCACGGAGCTGTGGTTGGACACCGCCGGGGCCCACGACTTCCTGACCCACGCGACGCTGCTGGACCAGGCGGGCTTCGGCGTGCTCCTGCCGTCGTGGTGGGGCAGCACACCGCAACTCGGGTTGAAGCTCTCGGCGGGCAGCACCGGGACGGCGGGCGTGGTGACCAAGGAGTCCGGCATCGGCATGGACGCCGTGGTCGACTACCGCTGGGACCTCGCGCTCGGCAACGAGGAGCTGACCGAGTCGGAGCTGGCCGAACTGGCCGCGGCGAAGGTGCCGCTGGTCCGCCTGCGCGGCAGGTGGACCCGGATCGACCGCAAGCGGCTGGCCGCCGGATTGGCGTTTCTGGAGAAGTCCCGGACCGGTCGGATGACCGCCGGGGAGGTGCTGCTGCACAGCGGACTGCACGGGAGGGCGCACGGCGAGGACGGGCAGCCGCCGATGCCGGTGGTCGAGGTCAGCGCCCGCGGCTGGCTCGGGGACCTGCTGTCGGGGCAGGTCGACCAGCACCTGGAACCGGTGCAGCCGCCGGAGGACTTCACCGCGGAACTGCGCCTGTACCAGCGCCGCGGCCTGGCCTGGCTGGCTTTTCTCGACCGGCTCGGCCTGGGTGCCTGCCTCGCCGACGACATGGGCCTGGGCAAGACCGTGCAGCTGCTCGCGCTGGAGGCGCTGTCCCGCGCCGAAGGGGCGCGCGGGCCGACGCTGCTGGTCTGCCCCATGTCGGTGGTCGGCAACTGGCAGCGGGAGGCCGCCCGGTTCGCGCCGTCGCTGCAGGTGCACGTGCACCACGGCGGCGGTCGGCTCGGCGGGGAGGACCTGCTGGAGGCGGTCGGCGCATACGACCTGGTGATCACGACCTACCCGCTGGTCGTGCGGGACGCCGAGGTGCTGCGGGAGGTCCGCTGGGAGCGGGTGGTGCTCGACGAGGCGCAGAACATCAAGAACAGCGCCTCCCGCCAGGCCAAGGCGGTCCGCGAGCTGTCCGCGCGGCAGCGGATCGTGCTGACCGGCACTCCGGTGGAGAACCGGCTGGCCGAGCTGTGGTCCATCATGGACTTCATCAATCCGGGTGTGCTGGGCTCGTTGAGCACGTTCCGGGCCCGGTTCGCGGTGCCGGTGGAACGCGACGGCGACACCGAGGCCGCGGCCCGGTTGCGCCGCATCACATCTCCGTTCGTGCTGCGCCGCGTCAAGACCGATCCGGCGATCATCAGCGACCTGCCGGACAAGATCGAGATGAAGCAGCTGTGCAACCTGACCGCCGAGCAGGCGTCGCTGTACCAGGCGGTGGTCGACGACATGCTGGCGCGCATCGCCGACAGCGAGGGCATGGAGCGGCGCGGCCTGGTGCTGGCCACGATGTCGAAGCTCAAGCAGGTGTGCAATCACCCGGCACAGCTGCTCGGCGACGGCTCCCCGCTGCCCGGCCGCTCCGGGAAACTGGCCCGGCTGGAGGAGATCCTCGAGTCGGTACTGGCCGAGGGTGACAAGGCGCTGTGTTTCACCCAGTTCGCCGAGTTCGGCGGGATGCTCGTCCCGCACCTGTCGGCGCGATTCGACACCGAGGTGCTGTTCCTGCACGGCGGCACGCCGAAGAAGGCCCGCGACGCGATGGTGCAGCGGTTCCAGGAAACGGACGGGCCGTCGATCTTCCTGCTGTCGTTGAAGGCCGGCGGCACCGGATTGACGCTGACCGCCGCCAACCACGTGATTCACCTGGACCGCTGGTGGAACCCGGCGGTCGAGGACCAGGCCACCGACCGGGCGTTCCGCATCGGCCAGCGGCGGGACGTGCAGGTCCGGAAGCTGACCTGCATCGGCACGCTGGAGGAGAAGATCGACCGGATGATTGAGGACAAGAAGGCGCTGGCGCAGCTGGTGGTCGGCAGCGGCGAGAACTGGTTGACCGAGCTGTCCACCAGCCAGCTGCGCGAACTGATGACGCTGGAACCGGAGGCCGTCGGTGAATAACTGGCGCGGATTCCCGCGGCCCGCGAAGCCGATCCGCGTCGAGGGCGGCATCCGCGCGCGCAGCAGACGCGGCGAGATCGCGCGGACCTGGTGGTCGCGGCGGTTCATCGAGGTGCTGGAGTCGTTCGGCATGGGCGGTCGGCTGGCGCGCGGGAAGAACTACGCGCGCGCCGGGCAGGTCCGCAGCCTCACGGTCTCGACGAGCGTGGTGGTGGGGCTGGTGCAGGGCTCGCGGCCGGAGCCCTACCGGGTGCGAATCGGGATCAAGGCGTTCACCGCGGCGGAGTGGGAGCGCATCGAGCGCGCGCTGGCGGGCCGGGCGCTGTACGCGGCGAAGCTGCTGGCCGGGGAGATGCCGACCGACCTGGAGAACGTCTTCGCGGAGCTGGGCCTGCGGCTGTTCCCGAACACCATGCGCCAGCTGACCATGGACTGCTCCTGCCCCGACTGGGAAATCCCGTGCAAGCACCTGGCGGCGGCGTGCTACCTGCTGGCGGAGTCCTTCGACGAGGACCCGTTCCAGATCCTGGCCTGGCGTGGCCGGGGTCGCGACGAGCTCCTGGACCGGCTCCGCGCCCTTCGCGGCACGGTCACCGGACCCGACGCGGGCGAACCGGAGGACGCGCCGACCCTGCCGGAATCCCCCGAAGTGTTCTGGACGACCGGGGAACGACCCGCCGCCCCGGTGATCCCGGACTCCGAACCCACCGCCGCGGACGCGGTCCTGGACGAGCTCGACGACCTGCCGATCGACATCGGCGGCACCCGCGTCACCGATCTCCTCCGCCCCGCCTACCGCGCCATGAGGCGCTCGTGACCTCCTGCCCGGACAACGTGCTGACGTTCTGCTTTACGGAGCACGCGAAAGGCTTCGGCCTGGTTGGCAAGCGCGCGAACGCCCGCGTAGTTGACCGGGCTGTCGTCGACATGCGCCGAGATGACATCGTCACCGCCCCAGACGATGTAGAGCATGCGCAGGTAGAAGCCGGAGCGCCCATCGCCCCAGGAACCGAACTCCGCTGTGTAGAGCCCGAATTCGGCCTTCGACCGCACCAGTTCCGCCTCCGCCCACGGCCGTAGCTCCTGCCGCAGCAGCTCAGGGTCCCGCTGCTCCGGATCTACGGGCTTCCGTGCGATCTCGACGACCTCAGCCCCGGTCGACACAGCTTCCAGCACATAACCGAAACGCACCATCACCACTCCCCTGCCCACTGGCTAGACTTCCGTCGCAAACAAGACGGAGGCGTGTTCTGAGACAGTGCGAGACTAGCTGACATTTGACCACGCCACATGTCACCCTGGAAGGCTGATCTTCAGCATGGGCAGACCACGTACGACACTCGAACGCCGCCAGCTCGGCGCAGAACTGCGCAGACTTCGCGAAGCGGCCGGCAAGCAGCAGAAGGAGGCTGCTGCCGCGATCGAGTGCGACGTCAGCCAGATCAGCAGGGTGGAGCGCGGCGAACGCGCCTTCAAGGTGCTGGAGATCGAGGCGCTTCTCGATTTCTACGGTGCACCAAAGGAAGACCGAGCCCAGATCACCCGCCTCGCCCAGCTGGCTCGCCAGCGTCAGCCACGCCGGATGTACTCAGACGCTTTCCCTGGTGCGTTCCGCAGACTCAGCGACCACGAACAAGACGCCACGGAAATTTACTACTCCGACAGCGAACTGATCCCCGGTCTGCTCCAGACCGAGGACTACATCCGCGCCATGATGCGGGTTGGACGTGCGGCGCTGGTGGGTACAGCAAGCCACGAAGACATCGAGGCAAGAGTCCAGTTCCGACTTGACCGCCAGGAACTCATCACGCGCGAGAACCCGCCGCGAATGTGGTTCGTGATCGGCGAGGCCGCACTCCGCCGCCCGGTCGGACGCTGGAAGGTGCTGCGCGGTCAGCTTCAGCGGCTACTCGCGCTGATCGAACAACACCCACACATCGTCATCCAAGTGGCACCGTTGTCTATTGTGGACCATCCACTGCTCGGCGGTTCGATCGAGATCCTCCGGTTTGATGGCCTTGCACCGGATCTCGTGCATCAGCCAACCTTCATAGGCGGCGGTGTCTACGTCGTCGACGAGAAGGACATCGCAGCATGCATGCGCGCCTTTGATCAGCTCCGTGCCGTAGCACTCGGGCCTGAGCAGTCACGATCGTTCATCGCACGACGAGTTGAGGAGCTGGAACATGATGACTGACGACAACGAACGCGACTGGTTCAAGAGCAGCTACAGCGGCCCGAACAACAACAGCTGCGTCGAGGCCCGCTTCGCGCCCGACGGGATCGACATCCGCGACTCCAAGGACCCTGACGGCCCGATCCTGCGGTTCGACCGCACCACCTGGACCAAGTTCGTACGACGTCTCGCCTGACAGCCCTGGCCCACGAGGCTGGGGAACCGCACACTCAACTGCCTCCCCCAGCCTCCCCACGATCACAACAGGCCCCCCACGAAAGGCTCACTGCGGCTGTACGGCGTCGTAGATCTGTTTCGCGATAGTGCGCGCGCGTTCGCGGCACTGCTCGCTTCCAATATCCTGAAGAGGATAATAGGTGATGAACATCTCCGCATTCTCGTCGAGAATTTCCAGCTTGCAGCTGTTACTCACTCCAAGATCAACGTCCCAGCGTGCCTGCGAACCGAGGTTCAGGCTGGTCTCTTCTTCCTTGCCCGACAGCGGAGGGCGGTTGAAGTCCTTTTCCGCAAGCTCGGCCCCGGAGTAGTTGCCGTGCCATGCCTGCCAGTTCTCATGAAGCTCAACGTTGAAGGTGACGTACGGCCCGTGATCTTTCGAGACCGTAAAATCGCAAGTTTGCGTGTGCCACCCGTTATGCGAAGAGCGCGCTGTCGGCAACGGCGACGACAGATCGGGCACCGCCTGCTGAATTTCAGAGCAATTCTTGAAGGTCCACAAGCCATACTTGACCGGCCCCGGCGGTGGATCACTCGGCGTCGGCTCAAAACTGGGCATGGGGGTCAGGTCCGGTGACACGGGCATCGTGTACCGCTTGCCGGAACACCCACCGACAAAAATCATCGCCGCAATCACCAGACCAACAACCGGCCGAACCCAGGCGCGGCGCGAATCAACGTTCATAGCTCTTTCTCTTGACGGGCACGGAATCAACCGGCTACCACCACGCAGATGCATCAAACGCAACCCCCTCCGCGCCTGGTCAGGTTGCCAAGCTGGCTGCGGATCTCGATGTCGGCGACAGATCGCGACGCTCATTGTGGCTGTACGGCGGCGTGAATTTGCCTCGCGAGGGTGCGCGCACTTTCACGACACTGCTCACTTCGCGGATCTTGGTCCTCCTCACCAGAATAGTAGGTGAGGATCATCACTGCGTTCTCGTCGAGAACTTCCAGGTGACAGCTTCGACTCACGTCAGATTCATTCCATTGGGCTTGCGAGCCGAATCCTAGACCGGTCTCCGGTTCCACGCCGGGCAGCGGGGTGGCGTTGAAACCAATTCTCGCGAGCTCAGCCGCGGAGTGATAGCCGTACCTGTCTCGCTGGTTTTCCCAAAGCTCGACCCGGAAGGCGATGTAACGTTTATCCTCGTTCGAGGTCGTCGCGAAAGTGCACTTCTGCGAAAACCGACTTGCACTTTCCTCACGCTGCGGCGTCAACGGCGGCGGCAGGTCGGGCACCGCCTGCTGAATTTCAGAGCAAGTCTTGAAAGTTGCAAAATCGTACTTGACCGGCCCCGGCGGTGGACCACTCGGCGTCGACTCAGCACCGGGAATCAGAGTCGGCGTCGGATCCGACGACGTGGGCATCGTGTACGGCTCGACAGAACACCCACCGGCAAACATCATCGCCGCAACCACCAGACCAACAATCGGCCCACCCCAGGCACGATGCGAACTAGCGCTCATAGCTCCTTCTTGTGACGGGTACGGACTCAACCGATGACCGCCTGCGGCCATCTGTCATCCACAATCGCTCTGTCGGTCATCACGCTCTTGAGGTCACGTACCTTGCTGAGCGCCTCCACGAACCTCTTGGCGGTGTCCACCAGGTTGTTCAGGTATTGGGTGACGAGGGTTCCGATGGCGCCTGCGAGATTCTGTACCGCGAACGGGATCTCGACAACCGTCGCCGCTTCGATCGAGGCGGCGACAAGTGCCCCCAGGAAATCGGTCGCCATCCTGGTCAACCCGCACATGTACTCGACGTTATACTTGGCGATGTCCATTAGCCACGCGCTGACTGCGTCCGCCCGGTTCACAATAAAAGCGATCGCTTCGTTCTGCTGTCCGACCTTGTCCTTGTACGCCTCGCTCGCTTTACCTTCCCAGTAATACAGCAGGTGTTCCGTTGAATGGGTGAGTTTGTTCATGGGGGCCTTGACATCGGCGACCCACTTGTTGGACTGCACAATCAGTGACACGACGGGCAGGTGATGCTCTACTGCGGTCCTGACGAGCTTGACCAGCTTTTCAAGACCCTCACGGACCTCGTCAAGACGCGGATTGATGTATAACATCGCCGGACCAAGCACGAATGCCCAGTCCACGATGTGATGGACGGCGGCGTTGAATTTGTCGACGCACTCCTGGACTTTTTCCTCCAGACCATTGAAGGCTTGGTCCAGCTGGCTGGTCAGTATGTCAGCTTCGGACATATGGATCATTGACTCCTACGCGTGGAAAGCCTGGTTGACGTCGATGCTGTTGGCGCTGTCGGTTCTTTCGTACTCGTCGGCGATCTTCCGCAATGCCTGGCCAATCTGATCGAACTCGATGATCGCTTCCCGAAGAAGTCGCTCGATGTACGCGCGGAACTCTTCGTACTGCTCGGCCTCAAGATCGGCGTTGATGGAACCTGGGACGAGGGTCATGAGGTCGCCGACGAAGAACGCCGTAGGTGACAGGTACGCGCTCTGCACCGCTCGCAGGATCGGCTCGGCGTCGTCGGCCTTTTTCTGCCATTTCTGGGCTTCGTCTCGAATCCACTCAAAGACGCTTCGGAATTCAGTCATTCCAATCCTCGAACATGTCGATCTCCGAGAAGTCCTCGTCGTACGCGTCATCGCTGCTGCCGCGCGACTGCGTCGGACGGGACTCTCCGTCTGGCGCGACCCCGAGGCCCGCCCGGACGAACAGCTGCAGAATTTCCTCGGACAGCACCGTGTCCGACGGGTTGTCCAGAGCCTGAGGGTCGCCGTTGATCGAGACCGGGCCCCCGCCGCGCATGTGCATGGTCAGGTAGCCGAGCGGACTGCGGATCTCGGTGACGTCCTCCGCTGCCCGAGCCTGCTGTTGGCGGCGGATCGCGTCGTATTCGGCATCGATGGCGTTGAGCCGGGACTGGGTTCGGGAGACCCACTCCTCAAACGACAGCTCTGCGGGGTCGGTATAGGTGTCGTCCGGCGCGGGCTGATTCGACGGACTCTCCGGACGGTGGCTGAGCTCCACGGCAAGCGCACGCTGAACCGCGGTCATATACGTGGTGAAGAGCACGGTCGGAAATGCGTCCGGCCGGATGTGGTCGGTCCACCCCGACCGAATCCGGACATTCGTTACCTTCCCGGACCTGTCCACGGTGACAAAGACGTACCCGCTCGGGTCGCGGGCCTCGTAGTTGTTGGCCGGCTGTAGTTCCACGCCGTCTGGACAGGTGAGTTCGGTCAGCCGAGCCCGCAGTTCCGGAGTGTCCGGAACATCCAGTTTTGCGAGCACAACGTTGTCAAGCGGCAACGTATCTCCCCCAGATATCTCGACAGTGCCTGCACAGGGCCGCCCGACCGGTAGCCAGTTCAGGAGAACCGGAGCAGACGTTCGCGCGGCACAGTCGATCTTAGGGCGGGGGTCGGTGACGTGGGGCGAGTTGGGGAATTCGGCGGCACCCGCGTCACCGATCTCCTCCGGCGCCATGGGGGCGGGGCGGAGGAACGGGTTGCGGGAGGGAAGCACCCCCAGGTGCCTCCCTCCCGCGCTCCCACGCACTCCCCTCACTTGGACGCCGAGGAGGCGATTTGGTTGCTCCTGACTTTTTCCCGTTTTTCCCAGAACCAGGTGAGGCGACCCCCGGTGGGCATCCGATCCTCGTCCGGAGTGTTCTGGCTCTCGGCGGTCCGAGCGGCTATGCATGACTCACGAAAATCGAAAGGCAGGCGTCATGCGGTGGAAGAGGTTCGCTGTCGGGTTGGCCGTGGCCGGTGTGGTCGCGTCGGGCACGTCGTGTTCCGGCGCCCCGCCCGCCGCGCCGCAGCAGCCAGCGGCGGCGAGCCGGTTGGACCAGGTCGTACAGCGCGGTGAACTGCGGGTGTGCAGCACCGGGGACTACCGGCCGTTCACCTACCGGGACGCCTCCGGCGCGTGGAGCGGGATCGACATCGACATGGCGCACGACATGGCCGCGAAGCTCGGGGTGAAGGCCACCATCGTGCCCACGACCTGGAAGACCCTGGTCGCCGACTTCACCGCCCGCTGCGACATCGCCGTCGGCGGCGTGTCGATCACGCTGGAGCGGGCCAGGCACGCGTTTTTCAGCACCGCCTACGTGGTGGACGGCAAGACGCCGATCACCCGCTGCGAGAACGCGGCGCGCTTCCAGACGCTCGCGCAGATCGACCAGCCCGGCGTGCGTGCCATCGTCAACCCGGGCGGCACCAACGAGCAGTTCGCCAGGCAGCACCTCACGCGGGCCACCATCGTCGAGCACCCGGACAACAACACGATCTTCCAGGAGATCATCGACGGCCGGGCCGATCTGATGATGACCGACGCCGCCGAGACCCGGTGGCAGGCCAAGCAGCACCCGGAGCTGTGCTCGGTGCACCCTGACCAGCCGTTCACCTTCAGCGAGAAGGCGTACCTGCTGCCCAAGGGGGACGTGGTGTTCCAGCAGTGGGTGAACCAGTGGCTGAACCTCGCCCTGCACGACGGCACCTACGCGCGCATCGCCCAGCCCTGGATCGGGTGATGCCCGGGCGGCTGTGACCTTCGCCCCCAGGGTCTCGGCAGGGCGGCACCGGGCGTGGGACTCTTGCGGTTACAACCATCCGTTACTACCCGGGGACCCGCGGCGCGGGCCTCGAGGAAGAAGGACGGTCAACGATGACAACTGCCCAAGGCGAGACGTCCGCCCCCTACGGTTCCGCACCCGCCAAGCGCCGAGTGCGCATCCACCACCTCCAGCAGCTCAAGGAGCGCGGCGAACCCTGGCCGATGCTCACCTCGTACGACATGTACACCGCCCGGATCTTCGACCAGGCCGGGATCCCGGTGCTGCTGGTCGGCGACTCGGCGGCCAACAACGTGTACGGCTACGAGTCGTCGCTGCCGGTGACGGTCGACGAACTGGTCCCGCTGGTACGCGCGGTCACCCGCTCGGTGGAGCGCGCGCTGGTGGTGGCCGACCTGCCGTTCGGCTCCTACCAGGCGTCGCCGGAGCAGGCCCTGGCCGCCGCGACCCGGTTCATGAAGGAGGGCCGCGCGCACGCGGTCAAGCTCGAGGGCGGCCGCCGCTACGCGGCGCAGGTCGAGGCGCTGGTGTCGGCGGGCATCCCCGTGATGGGGCACATCGGGTTCACCCCGCAGAGCGAGCATGGGCTCGGCGGCTACCGGGTGCAGGGCCGCGGCGACCAGGCGGACGCACTGCTCGCCGACGCCCTCGCGCTGCAGGAGGCCGGCGCCTTCGCCGTGGTGCTGGAGATGGTGACGGCGGAGGTGGCGAAGCGGGTGACCGCCGAGCTGCGTATCCCCACCGTCGGCATCGGCGCGGGCCCGGACTGCGACGCGCAGGTGCTGGTGTGGACGGACATGTCGGGCATGAACACCGGCCGCACGGCGCGGTTCGTCAAGCGCTACGCCGACCTGGGCGGGGTGCTGGCCGACGCGGCGACCCGCTTCGCCGACGACGTCCGCAACCACGCGTTCCCCGGCCCGGAGCACTCCTTCCACTGAACCTCGATCGGCGAGATGCCTTCTCGAGCTGGGACGACTGATCTCGTCTGAGTCGAGGGGGCACGGCCTCAAGGGGTCAGGGGCACCCCGCATCGGTTGGTTGGTGTGGGGTGCTCCGCTCAGGCCGGTGGGGTTCCGTCGCCGAACGGGGTGCCGCCGAGCGCCTCCCGGCCGTGCGGGGTGTGCCAGCCCGACACATCCGGGCCGACCGGGACGATTCCGGTCGGGTTGATTCGGTGGTGCGTCCCGTAGTAGTGGCGCTTGATGTGGTCGAAGTCGACCGTGTCGCCGAAACCGGGCGTCTGGAACAGGTCGCGGGCGTAGGCCCACAGCACCGGCATCTCGGTCAGCTTCTGCCGGTTGCACTTGAAGTGCCCGTGGTAGACCGCGTCAAAGCGCACCAGCGTGGTGAACAGGCGGACGTCCGCCTCGGTGATCGTGTCGCCGACCAGGTAGCGGCGCTCGGCGAGCCGCTCGGAGAGCCAGTCCAGGCGCGCGAACAACCGCTCGAACGCCTCCTCGTATGCCTGCTGCGTGGTGGCGAAGCCGCAGCGGTACACGCCGTTGTTGACGTCGGCATACACCAGTTCGTTGACCTCGTCGATCTCCGCCCGCAGGTGCTCGGGGTACAGCTGCGGAGCACCGTCGCGGTGGTACCGCGCCCACTCCGTGGACAAATCCAGGGTCAGCTGCGGGTAGTCGTTGGTGACGACCCTGCGCTCGGCGACGTCCAGCACCGCCGGAACCGTGTAGCGGCCGGTGAAATCCGGGTCCGCAGCCAGGTACGCCTCCGACAGGAAGGCGATCCCGGTCACCGGGTCGCGGCCGCCCGGGTCGAGGGTGAAGCGCCAGCCGCGCTCGTCCCGGATCGGGTCGACGACGCCCAGCGACAGCACGTCCTCCAGCCCCAGCAGGCGGCGCACGATCACCGCCCGGTGCGCCCACGGGCACGCCAGGCTCACCACCAGCCGGTACCGGCCCGGTTCCACCGGCCACCCCGACGACCCGTCGGCGGTGATCCGGTCGGTGAACCGGTTGGTCTGCCGCACCCACTCGCCCCGCTGCGAGGTCTCCGCCCCGAACTGCGCCTCAGCCATACTCCCTACCCTAGGCCCGCGCCAGGGGTGCGGAACGAGATATTCCGCAGCCGGCGACGGCGGTTTAGGGTGCGGGCATGGACCTGGATCTTTCCGGACGCTGCTTCCTCGTCACCGGCGCCAGCAAGGGGCTCGGCTTCGCGACCGCCCGCGCGCTGGTTGACGAGGGGGCCAACGTCGTCGTGTCGTCATCCTCCGCGGACAACACCGCCACGGCCGTCGCCGAACTCGGCGACAACGCCCGCGGTCTCGCGGCCGACCTCACCGACCCCGCCACCCCGCGCCGGCTGATCGACTTCGCCCGCGAGCAGTTCGGCAGGCTCGACGGGCTGTTCGTCAGCCACGGCGGCCCGCCCGCCGGGATGCCCAGCGGGCTCGACGACGACACGCTGCGCCGCGGTCTGGAGATCGCCACCATCGCGCCGATCCGCATGGCCCGCGAGGTGGCCGCCGAACTCGGCCCGGGCGGCTCCATCGTCGTGCTGACCTCCACCTCCGGAGCGGAGCCGCTGACCGGGCTGGCCAGCTCCAATGTGGCGCGCCCGGCCACCCAGGGCTTCGTCAAGGACCTGGCGAACGAGGTGGGGCCGCGCGGGGTTCGGGTCAACGCGCTGCTGCCGGGCCGTTTCGACACCGAGCGGGCCCGCCAGATCGCCGCGAACAACCCCCAGTCGAAGGAGGAAGCCGAACAGGCGAGTGCCCTGCGGCGCTCCGGCGACCCGGCGGAGCTGGCGGCGGTGGCCGCGTTCCTGCTGTCGCCGAAGGCTTCCTTCGTCACCGGGGCGGCCTGGACGGTGGACGGCGGGCGCCGCGCCGAGATGTGATCAGGACGCGCTGCGGGCCCGCCCGATCCGGGCCCGCAGCGCGTCCACCGCTCCCGCTCCACCCGGCGGTGCCGAGGGGGCGGGCGGTTCAGCCCGCGCGTTTGGCCAGGACGTCGGCGTGGCACGGCTCGGGGGCACACCAGCACCCGAGCGCCCGCCCGCTCAGCTCTCCCTCGCGGATCTTGGCCAGCAGGTTCGGCTGCTCGTCGAGCCACTGCTCGTAGTGCCGCACCATGGCCTCGCGGTCGGTCTTGGCCTCCTTGACGAAGGGACTGGCGAACTCCGACTCCGGCCAGTTGTGCCGCGGACCGGCGTGACCGACGTAGGTCAGCAGGCCCTGCTCCGCCGCCCACGCGACGAGATGCTTGTGCGGGCCGCCCTTGCGGACGTTGACGACCACGGCGTGCCCGTCGAGCAGCGCATCGGCACGCTCCCGCTCGTCGTCGCTCCAGCGGCTGGCTTCCTCCGGCAGTTCCGGCACCCCGACCACCTCCCTGTCGTCAGGGTGCCGCCGCCGCACCGCGGCGACAATTCCGCGCGGAGGCGACTGCTCGCGACGGCCTGCACCCTCACGCCCGCATCAGACGTCGGTGATGCGCAGTCCGGCGTGGGCCTTGTAGCGGCGGTTGATCGCGATGAGGTTCGCCGTGAACGCCTCGACCTGGTGGGCGTTGCGCAGGCGTCCGCCGTAGATCCCCCGAACCCCCGGGATCACGTCGGCCAACGCGCGGACCACGTCGGTGGCCTCACGGTCGTCGCCGAGCACCAGGACGTCCAGGTCGATGCGGTCGACGCTCAGATCCGCCAGCGTCACCGCCGAGACGTGGTGGAACGCCGCGGTCACCCGCGAGTCCGGCAGCAACTGCTCGGCCTGCTGCGCCGCGCTGCCCTCCGGCACCGCCAGCGCGTACGGGCCCTTGTTGTCGAAGCCCAGCGGGTTGACGCAGTCGACCACGATCTTGCCCGCCAGCTGCGCCTGCAACGACTTCAGCGTCTCGGCGTGCCCCTCCCAGGGCAGCGCGGCCAGCACGATGTCCGACGCCGCGGCGCACCCGGCGTTGTGCTGGCCGGTGACGTCACCGCCCGCGATGCCGCGGATCTCGGCGGCCGCCTGCTCGGCGCGCTCGGCGTTGCGCGAGCCGATCACCACCTTCAGCCCGGCCTTCGCCCACCGGATCGCCAGCCCACGCCCCTGCGCACCCGTGCCGCCCAGGACCCCGACGGTCATCTCCCGCACATCAGCCACCCCGGCCCCTTTCGTCTCCCTCGACCCTGCGCCATCCACGATCAACCGGTGACGGCGGAAGCACCACCGACACGGGGTGTGCTTCAGGCCACTTCGAACGCCACGTCACGGCTCGCCGGGTCCGCGGCGACCAACCGCACCCGCACCTGCTGGCCCTCCCCGAGACCGCTGCCCGTGCAGCGCGCGATCACCGGCGGGTCGGCCAGGAAGACCTCACCGGCCGAACCGTTGGGCACCCGCAGCACCGTCGCGGCGAACTCCTCCCCCACCCGCGAGACCAGCGACCACGCCTGCGCCTGGGCGATGCAGGCCCGCTCCACCTGCCCGGCGACCCGGTCGGAACTGCCCATCGCCGACGGCAGCTCCGCCAGCGCCTCCCGCACCCACTCCGGGACCTGGCGGTCCGAGGAGACGGCCAGGCACACCTCGGCGCTGTAGCGGTCGACGAGCCGCCGCAGGGGTGCGGTCACGTGCGCGTACGAGGCGCCGATACCCGCGTGGTTGGCCTTGGCGGGCGCGCCGTCGCCGAACGCGGTGTAGCCGGCGCCGCGCAGCAGCCGCGTCGCCGCGACGTGCACCGCCAACGCCTCCGGCCGGACCGGGTCCATCGCGGCCAGCGCGGCGGCGGGCGGGACGTGGTCCGGCCAGTGCACGCCGAGGCGCGACGCCGAACGGCGCAGCCCCGCCACGGTTTCCGGTTCCGGGTCGGGCACGGTCCGCAGCACCCCGATCCCCGCGGCCAGCATCATCTCCGCCGCGCACATCCCGGTCAGCAGCGAGATCTCGGCGTTCCACGCCTCCACGACCAGCCGGGGACGCAGCACCAGCCGCCAACCCCCGTCACCATCGGGCTCCACCTGCTGCTCCGGTAACCCCAGCTCGATCGCGCCGCGCAGCAGCGCCTGCTCCCGCCGCAGGCGCCCCACCTCGGGCAACAACGCGATCGACGGGTGCGGGTCACCAGCCGCCAGCGAGCGCTGCACGCCCTCGTAGTCCAACTGCGCCACCGACCGCACCAGCGCGCGCCGCACGTCCACCCGAACCGGGAGGCCGTCGGAGTCCAGGTCGATCGTCCACAGCACTGCCGCGCGCACCTGGCCTGGCAGCAGGCTTGCGGCGTCCTCGGACAGGCTGGGCGGGTGCAGCGGGACGTTGCCGTCGGGCAGGTAGAGCGTCTGCCCGCGCCGCCGGACCTCAACGTCCAGCGCCCCGCCGGGCACCACGAAGGCGGCCACGTCCGCGATCGCGTAGTGGATCCGGTACCCGCTGCGCCGACGCTGCACCAGCACCGCCTGGTCCAGGTCCTTGGCCCCCGGCGGGTCCACCGTGACCAGGGGCAACCCGGTGGCGTCCAGCCGCTGCCCGGTCGCCACCGGCTGCGCGACGCTCTGCTCCGCCTCGGCCAGCGCGGCCGTCGGGTAGTCCGCGGGCAGCCCGAGTTCGGCGCGGACCGCCGAGAAGTCCCATCCCGCTTCCGGACGCACCCGGCCGGACGGCGCGGCGGCGGCAACAGCGATGCCGCCCGGTGGACCACCCGCCGCCGCCATCGGAACTCAGTCCTCGCGGTCCCAGCGCCGGTCGGCCTCGTCCGCCGCCTTGGTCCGCTCCGCGGCTATCTCCAGGGCGCGGGCCGCGGTCTCCTGGTCCGGGTACGGCCCCAGGCGCTCAGCGGCACGGCAACCCGCCTTCGGCTCGACCTGCCGATGCTTGAGACAGAAATACCATCCTCCGCGGCCCATGTTCCGAGCCTCGCACGAGCAGCAGCGCCTGTCACGCGTCCGGAGCCGAGACGACCGGGATGTCCCAACCGCTCACCAGGCCGGGGGCGGGGGCGCGGCCGGGGTCGGCTGCCAGCCGCCCGGGTGCTGCCGCGGGATCGGATCCAGGCACGACACCAGCACCTGATGCTGCTCCGGAGCGTCGATCCGCCGCCCGTCCCGCATCCGGTACTCCAGCTCCCCGTCGTCACCGACCTCCACGGTGCAGCCGACCTCGGCGAGCTGGTCGTCGTCGAGGTCCACCAGCCGCTCGTAGCGGGACGGCACCACCCGGTACACCGGCCACTGCAGGTGCCCGAACGCCTGGTGGAACTCGGCGAGCAGGTTGCGCATCTGCTGCTGCCAGGGCAACGGCATGGCCTCGGCCAACGAACGGGGCAGCACCGCGTAGCCGCTGTCGACGCCGTGCCGGGCCTGGTTCAGGTAGTCGCCGAGCGGGGTGCTCGACGCGGGCGGACCGGACGGCCGCGGAATCGGGTTCGGAGTGAACATGATCAACCCTTTCCGGAGGAGGCGCGCGGATCCCCGCTGCGCGGGTCGACCTCCCGCAGGTTCCACCGCGGGACCGCCCGCACGAGCCGATCCGCGCGCTCGCGGTGTCAGCAGGCCGCCGCCATTCTTACCTAACGCTGGCCCTCGGCGGCGGGTGCCGGCGAGGGCGGCTGCGGCGTGTCGGCCGCCGGGCGGACCACCGTCGGCAGCAGCTCCCCGCCGTCCCAGAGCTTGGTGACCTCGACCGACTCGCCGGGCTGCGGGGCGTGCAGCACCTCGTTGTCGCCCAGGTAGAGCGCCACGTGGTGGATGCTGTTCGGGTCCCGGCCGTAACCCCAGAACACCAGATCACCCGGTTGGGCCTGAGACAGCGGCACGTGCACGCCGCCCTGGAAGTACTGGGTCTGGGAGTACTTGGGGATCTCCACCCCGGCGGCCTTCCACGCCTGCTGCGTCAGCCCGGAGCAGTCGAACGCGTGGGGGCCGGCCGCGCCCCACACGTACGGCTTGCCCAGCTGGGCCTGCGCGTACTGGATCGCCTGCGCGGCCAGCACGCTGGCGCGCGGCAGGCCGTCGCAGGCGCTGATGCCCGGGACATCGCCCTCCACGCTCACCAGGTATGCGGCCATCGGCTCCCACCGGTGGTAGCGCAGCGGGAACGCCGAGCGCTCCACCCGCTGGGCCGCGGTGCCGGGGCGCATCTCCTCCCAGCCAGGCACCGCCAGCAGCACGTCGTAGAACTTGTTGATCGCGTAGTCGACGTCGGTGATCTGCTGCGGGGTGCCCCAGCCCATCGACGGCCGCATCTGGAAGATGCCCAGCGAGTCGCGGTCGCCGTAGTGGATGTTGCGTAGGTTCGACTCGGTCTTGCCGGCCTGGATCGCGATCTGCCACGCCCGCGGCGGCAGGCCGCGCTGCTTGCCGATCTCGATGATCCGCCGGACGATGCCGATCGACTCCTCGTTGAGGGTCGCCGCGTCCCGCTCGCCGCGGCCCGCGCCGTCGCCCCACGGGCCGAGGTAGGCGCTGCAGGCCGACCAGCCCGCGCCGCGCCCTCCGCTGCCGACCAGCAGCGCGGTCACCGCGCCCACCCCGATCAGACCTGCGAAACCCGCGAGCACGACGAACGCCACCACGAGTTTGCGCATGTCAGGCTTCCTTGTCGTACTGGGCGACGCGCCAGCCCGCCGGGGTCCTGTTGACGATCACCCGTAGGGTGCCGATGTCCGTGGGTAACCGCACCACCATCGATCCCTCCGTCGCGCTGAGCGCGCTCGCCGAACCGGTGATCACGTTGCCGGCGTTGGCCGGATCGACCGTCGCCATCTCGGTGAGGAACTCCTCGGTCGTGTAGGGCCGCAGCTTGTCGAGCCACTGCTGCCGGTCGGCCCCCACCGGGTGGTCCACCCACGCGCGGCCCCACGCCTCGACGACCGCCAACCCGGCGGGGTCGGGGGGCACCTGCGGCGGCGGGGTCTGCGGCACCGAGATCGTGGGCGGCGACTTGGTCCGGGTGGGCGGCACGACGGCGGAGTGCTCGGCCGCGGTGGTGCGGCCGGCCGCGACGTGCTGGCTGGGCGGTGGTTCGGGCAGCAGGAAACCGATCATCGTCGCGACCGCGGCGAGCACGACCACCGCGGCCACCAGGTGTTTGGGCGAGCGCAGCGGCCAACCCCACAACCTGCGGTACACCGCGGCCCGCCCGCGGTGCGTCCGGATCGGCATCAGCTACCCCTCTTCCACTCAGCCATCGGCCACCTCCAGCCCCCTCGATGGCCGGTAGATCACATACACCGGACGGCCGGCCACGACCTCCATCTCGGCGCGGCGCGGGCCCTGCTGCTCGGCTGGGCCGGAGATCGGGGACGCGGCTGCGCGAGACGGGATCAGCACCGGATCTTCGTCCATCCCGTCCCATCTGGCATCCGCCACCGGGTTGGTGTCGACGACGCGGCTCATGGTGCGGCCCTCCGGGAGGGCCTGCGCACCACCCGGTCGGCGCACTGTCATCCCCGCGGGCAGCGCCGCGCTGGCCCCGCCGCTCACCTCGGCCGGCACGACCTGGTCCAGCCGCTGCGCGGTCGCCGTCACCGACGGGTGCTGCGCCTCCGGGCGGCTGCGGCGCCGCCCGCGCTGCGGCTCGGCGTACTCGGCGTCCGGGTCCATGTCGCGCACCTGCTCCCAGAAACCGCCGTCCGCCTCCTCGGTCCGCCGGCCGCGGAAGCGGGAGAAGAAACCCTGCGGGGCACGCGGCACGGCCTGGCCGACGGTGCCCACCGACAGCTGGACCATCTGACCGATCCGCCGGATCGGCTTGGCGACCAGCAGGAACACGATCGTCACCAGGGCCGCCAGCATGATCTGGGTGAGCGGTGAGAAGCCGCGAACCGGGTCGAAGATCCAGGTGAGGATCAGGGTGTGCAGCCCGGCCATCGCCGAGATCAGCACCACGTTGAGCACCGCGGCCCCGGCCACCCGGCCGATGGTGCGCAGCACCTGGTGGTAGATCATCGCGACGAGGCCGATCAGCGGCCCGGCCAGGATCAGCACCCGCAGCAGCACCTGGGCGAGCAGGATGGTGGCCTTGGCCAGCAGCTGGAACGAGGCGTAGGCGAATCCCTGCACCATGGCCAGCATCCCGGCACCGACCCGGCTGCCGTCCACCCCCTGGAAGTAGCCGTAGGCGCTGCCCATCTTGCCCGCGACGTCCTCGAACGCCTGCTTCTTCGGCTCGGGCGATCCGGCGTCCGCCCCGCTCTCGACCTCCTGCCGGGTCCACGCCTGGGCGCGCAGCAGCTCCCGGCCCAGCTGCTGGGCCTGCGGCGAGTCCGGAGAGCCGAACTCACCGCGCAGCCAGTTGCGGTAGACGACCTGGTCGTGCAGCAGCGTCGGCAGCGCGTGCCGCTCGTCGACGCCGACCTCCTGCAGGAAACCGGCCTGCACCGCCGACGTCCCGCGGATCAGCACGTCGTCCAGGGCATGCGTGTAAACCAGCGGGGTCAGATACGTCGCGGAGGCGAACCACAGCGCGGCCAGCGCCCACATGCCGCGCTTGCCGATGGCCGCCAGGTCGCCCGACCAGATGTAGCGGAACAGCACGATCGCCAGCACCAGCGCGACCAGCCCGAACCACGGCGCGAACACACTGTCGTAGAGGGCCACGGTGCCGGTGGCGATGAGCTCGTCCAACGGGCTGAGGAGGCTGCCGTTGAGCAGCGCGTAATGCAGCCCGTTGGTCGCGCCCACGAGGTTCTTGGCGACGTTGAACAGCTCGTTGCCGACCCAGGTGTCGACCAGCGCGTTGGGGTTGGTCACCCCCTGCGGGCCGCAGCCCAGGTCATAGGTGTGCCAGACCAGCCCGGCGTAGCCGACCTCGTTGTAGGGGCTGCCCGGATACCCCGTCCCGAGGGACCCCCGGTCGATCTCCCCGACCATGCCCGAGCCCGGGCGTTCCGGGTTGGGCGCCTCCTTGCAGTCGAAGCCCTGGCCCCAGGCAGGGGCGCCGATCAGTGCCTGCATCGCCACCAGTCCGGCGACCAGCGCCACCGCGCCCCGCCTGGCGCGCGGTTTCCAGGGCGATCGACTCGACGCTGTGCCCGCAGCGCCACGCCGTTTCCGCAGCCGCACGGCCGTGACGATCGCGGCGGCCAGGGCGGCCGCCAGCACCGCGGCGCTCACCGGGCGTCGTCCCCACCCCGCTCGCCCGGGCGGGGCGAGCGGTCGCCACCGTCGTCGTAGCCGATGCCGACGGTCTCCAGCTCGAACTCGTCGAAGGACTCCAGGTCGTCGGCGTAGTCGTCCGCCGGGGCCAGCGCCGGCACCGCCGCGTCGGAGTTCGCGCCGTTATCGGCCGGCTGCAGGGCGCGTCGCTCGACGTGGTCCTCGGCCGCGGGCGTGGTGTCCAGCGCGTCGCGCAGGTGCGCCAGGTGCGGCCCGGAGAAGTCGATGCGGATCTTCTCCACCCCGCCGGCGCCGTCGCCGAAGATGAACTGCCGCGGCGAGCGGTCCCGCTCGGTGGCGTTGCGCGCCGGGCCCGGGCGGCGGCCCAGCGCCGCCACCACCTGCTCGTAGCCGGCGCCGACGGGCACCTTGAGCAGCCGCAGCGCGTCGGCCTGCGCCTGCTCGTCGTCCAGGCGGCCGATGAACACCGAGTCCAGCAGCGACACGAAGCCCTGGATGCGCAGGAAGTCCGCCGGGATCTGGCTGGACAGCAACACGCGCACGTTCCACTTACGGGAGTCGCGGGCGAACCGGTTCATCAGCACGCGGCCGGTCGGCACCTCGCTGAGGAAGAACGCCTCGTCGATCCAGACGCCCTTGCGCTCGTTCTTGGGCCGCTCGTAGATCGACCGCTGCGTCAACCAGGCGGCGAGGTTGAGCATCTCCACGCCGAGCGCTTCGGCGTCGGTCCAGTGCTCCCGGCCCACGCCGTCCTTGGGCAGCGTCAGCCCGGCCATGGTCAGCACCGTCAGCCGGTCCTCGCGGCGCTCGGAGTATGGGTCGGCGTTGGCCTCCGGGATCAGCAGCGACATGCGCTCCCGGATCTCGTCGAGGAAATCGGCCACCACCACCGCGTGTTCGTGGTGCTCGCTGGCGTCACGGCGCAGCGCCTCGAAGACCATGCCCGGGTGGGCGTCGGGGCGTCCGCCGACGGCACGGACCGCGCGCAGCAGCACAATCCGGGTCTGCGGCAGTCGTGCCACCTCGTAGGGCAGCAGACCGGTGAGCACGTCGAGGACGAGCCGGCGGCGGGTGGCCGCGGCCAGCGCGCGTTCCCGGCGCCAGCTGCGTTCCGGGTCGTCCTCGTCGACGAAGTGCTCCAGTTCGGGTTCGGCGACCACCCGGTACGGGTTGAGGATGCCGGGCTGGGCGTTGAGCAGGTTGATCGGCCGCGCGTAGGGGCGCAGTTCGGGCAGCTCACACAGCTCCGCGAGCGGCCCGGACGGGTCCAGCAGCGTCCAGTGCGCCCCGGAGCGCAGGGTCTTGTAGACGATGCCGCCGCCGAGGAACGACTTACCGCCGCCGAGCCCGGCGACCATGGCCGTCAGCCCCGAGGCATCGCGGACCTCCTGCGCCATCCACGGGTCCCAGGCCACCGGCCGACGGGTCGCGGTGCAGGTCTCGCCGAGCAGGATGCCGCGCCGGTCGCCGACCTCCGCGGTGGCCTGCGGCACCGCCGAGGCGGCCCACACCACCGAACCGCGCCGCAGGTAGGCGCCGTTGGCCAGCGGCTCGCCGGGGATGAACTCGCGCGCCATCGCGTACTGCGCCTCGGGGTGCTCGATGGCGATCTTGGGTTTGTAGAGGTCGAGGATCTGCTGCGCCAGCCGCAACGCGTCGCGTTCGGTCGGGCCGGACACCGCCAGCCGCCACCACGACTTGACGCGAGTGGCCAGCGCGGTGAACCCGGAGGTCATCTCGTCGTCGATCTCCAGCACCCGGTTGGCCTGCCGGGCCAGCGAGGTCGGCGGCTCGAGGCCGTGCTCCTCGGTGTAGTGCCGCACCTGGGAGCGCACCTTGTTCATCTGGCGCTGCAGTTCACCGGCGACGTCCTCGGGGCGGCGCACGTAGATCCGAGCCGACCACTCCACCGGTGCGGGCAGCCGGTCGGAGTGCTGCATCCACGGGTCGTCGATCTCCGGGATCTGCAGGCCGTGGGTCTGCCCGACGGTCAGCACCGCCACGTGCCGGGTGACGCCCGCGTTGGAGCCGGTGCGGCCGCGGACGGTGACCGTCGGCGCGTACGGGTCCTGGTGCATGTCGGCGGCGTCGGTGAACGACGCCAGGTCCTCCGGTTCCCACGGCGCCCCGGGCACCGCAGGCAGGTTGCGCGGCGCGGGCAGCCCCAGCGAGCACGACCGGTGCATCAGCCAGGACATCTCCTCGGCGGTCACCGGCCGCCCGTCCAGCCCGGCCGAGCCGATCACCTGGTCCAGGTGCTCGATCTCGCTGTCGAGGGCGACGAGTTCGGCGTCCACGGCTTCCGGGAAGACCCGGCGCAACAGCGGCGCGGCGCGCTCCACGGCCCGGTCCACGACGTTGCGGGTCTGCACCTGGACTCCCAGGTACACCTCCTTCTCCGCCATCGACCGGCCCATCAGCTGCTGCTGCTCGCCGACCATGTAGTCGTCGAAGCTCAGCGCGCCGGGGGTGTCCGGCAGCGGGTTGCGGACGTTGTGCACGTGCGCCTCGGCCCACATCCGGATCGGGTAGGGCCGGGTGGTCACCCGCAGGTGCAACCAGCGGCCCTGCAGCTCGGCGTACTGCCCGGCGATCGCGGCGATCAGGTCCTGGCGCTGCGAGTCGGAGCGGAACGACCAGCGCTGCGGGGCGAGCCGGTACCAGGCGAACACGTCCTGACCGGTGCGCAGCAGGTGCCCGTCGATCGAGCGCGCGGCGATCGACGGCGTGTAGGTGGGGATGGACTGCTCGTCACCCAGTCCCCGCCCGCGCTTGGCCGGGCGCTTCCGGGCGTTGCGAACCTTGCCGTTCGAGCCGCGGGGACCTGGGACCTGGTGCGTGTTGCGCTCACGGCCTCGCCGCCGACCGAACACCGCGAACCTCCTTGCTACGCGCGCGCCTGCTGGGGACCGTGCTGCGGGCGACCTGCTGCCTGGTCGGCGCGGGCCGCTGCCGCTGTTGGGTGCGGCCACGCTTGGACGTCCTGGGGCGGGGCCGCTGCGCCCGTACCCTGATCCGCGCCGCGCTGGCGGCTCCCCCCGTGCCGGACGTCTTCTCGCGGGGCGCGGTGAGTTCGCGCAGCCACATCACCATGACCGCACCCAGCGGTCGTTCGTGGCTGATGCGCGAGCAGATGATGCGGGTGACGACGATGGTGATGATCACGGCCCAGGCGGTGGAGAAGAAGCCGAAGCCGATGTTCATGCGGCGTTCCACGGCCAGCACGATCAGGAACACCACGATTCCCACGCCCCAGGCCACGTAGCGGGCGCGCCACGGGAACGTCGCCTTCGGCGGGCCGAGCCAGACCGCGTCGACCCGGTAGATCTCGTCGTCGGTGCGGATCCGCACTGGTCATCACCCGCTGGTGCTGAACAGACCGGCGATGAAGGTGCCGATGTCGACGCCGGCTCCGGTCACCGCCAACCCGATGATCGCCAAGGCGACGAAGACGCCGCCGACGCGGCGCATCACGCCCGCGTTGTCGCCCTTGCCGCCGCCGAGCCACAGCAGCAGGATCGCCACGGTCAGCAGCAGCAGGGGGAGCAGGTTGTTGAGGATCCAGCCCTGGATGCCATTGGTGCCGAGCTGCGTCTGCTGCGCGAGTACGTCCAGGTGCGCCAGTGTTTCCAGCGGCGTGGCGGTCATCTTGTTACCCCTGAGTGCGCGGAGTGTCGTCGGGTCGGTACCTCAGCCCGCCGGGCGTGACCCGGCACGCAGGTACGAGTAGAACATGACATGGTGACCAGAAGTAGTGGTTGCGAGTCCGGGTGTGGCGGAAACGGCGTTGCGGATCTGGCGCCGTCACGCCGCGAATAGGCCGTTCGGGCATGCCGCTTTCGGCGCACTGCCGGGAAAAGGACGCTCATCAGGCCGGTTCCGGGCCGGAATCTCGTGACTGTTCACCCGCTTGCGAGCTCCTTCGTAACGCACCGTGCACGAACCGGTGGGCCGGTGGATTTCCGCACATCGCGCCGCGATGCACCCGACCGGCTCACGCGGACACGGTGCCGCGGGAACAGATCCGAAAAAGGTGATCTTGGCGCCCATCTCAGAGTAGCGGTTACGCCACGGCCCGTCCGCCCCAGGGCCGCCCCGCCATGCACCGACACCCGATCAGCCCAACGAGCAACCGCCACTATGGACGATCCGCGCTCCCGCCACCCGGACCAGCCCTGTCCGAACGGCAATGCCCATCCCACGATCCGGACGCGAGGCACGGGCGCGACCAGAACCGACAACCGTCGACGCCGTTGCGAGCGACGCAGCCCGCGACGCCGAAGCCATCACTGGAACACGACGAGAAGCGGATGAGTCGGCCTGTAAGCCGGATTCTGTTCCTGGGTGCCTTGCGGCGCTCCCATTCGGTGACCATCCATCTGGGCCTGCCGTCGCCGACAGGCTCGTGCGGTCTACCCGCGGACCTCGGACGGGCAGCCCTCGAACGTCCGCGCAGACGCCGTTCGCCGGCGTCCTCTTGACCTTGCTCCGGGTGGGGTTTACCAAGCCACCCCGGTCACCCGGGATGCTGGTGGTCTCTTACACCACCGTTTCACCCTTACCCGGCGTCAGCCGCCGGGCGGTCTGTTTTCTGTGGCACTGTCCCGCGGGTCTCCCCGGGTTGCCGTTAGCAACCACCCTGCCCTGTGGAGTCCGGACTTTCCTCGGCGGGTTCGCTCCCCGCCGCGGTCACCCGGCCGGCTCATCCGCACCGACGAGTCTAGCCGTGTCGGGCGTCGGGCCGCGGATCAGCCCCGCGCAGCCGACGCCGGGCCGGCGGGCCGGCACCGAGGTGGTCCAGGCCGAGAAGGCCCGCACCGAGGACCGGGGCCGCTTCGACCAGGCGCACCTCGGCCCGGGCGCGACCGCGGCGCACCGCCCACCACAGGACCTCGTGGCCGAGGAACGCCCCGCCGCCCCAGTCGCCGGAGATGCGCCCGATCGCGGGGAACCGCGCGGTGCGCCCGTCGGGGGCGACGCCGACGCCGTCCTCGGTGCCCGCCCGCAGCAGCGCGAAGGTGTCGTTGGCCACCGTCACCGAGGCCGACCAGCCGCGCTCGGCCATCGCGCGGCGCAGCTCCCGTTCCTCGCGGGGCAGGTTCGCCCCGGCCAGGCACGCCGAGGTGTGTGCGGCGAACGGCGGATTCGGGGGCAGCCCGGCCAGCGCCGCCGTCCGGGTTGCAGGATCTTGCCGAGACGAACGCGCCCGGCTCCGTACGCGTTCGGATGGCTGTGCGGGACCGTACTCTGGCGAGGGGTGTTCCGGTCCCGCCCGGCGCGGTGGGTCAGGCCCAGTGGGAGATGTCGTTGACCAGCCGGACCGAGGCGTTCCCGTCCGGGTAGAACTCCACGATGGACAGCGACGCCAGGTCGAGGTGCAGGCGGTAGAACATCTGCGGGCCGACGTCCAGGCCCAGCCGCAGCAGCGCCTTGATCGGGGTCACGTGACTCACCACGATGATCGTGCGACCCGCGTAGCGCTCCAGCAGGTCGTCGCGGGCCGCCGTCACCCGCGCGAAGACCGCTTCCAGGCTCTCCCCACCGGGCGGCTCCACCGTCGGGTCGCCCAGCCAGGCGCGGTGCAGCCGCGGAAACTGCTCGGCCGCCTCGCGGAAGGTCAGGCCCTCCCAGGCGCCGAAGTCGGTTTCCAGCAGGCCGTCGTGGAAGTGCAGCTCGCCGCCGATGGCGTCGACCACCGCCTGCGCGGTCTGCCGGGTGCGGGTCAGCGGCGAGGCGATCACCGGGGCCACGCCGTCCATCGCGATCACGCCGTCCATCGCGGCCAGCCGCTTGCCCGCGGCGCGCGCCTGCCGCTGCCCGAACTCGGTCAGCGCCACGTCGCCGCGGCCGGAGTAGCGCCGCTCCACCGACATCGGCGTCTGGCCGTGCCGCAGGAGCAGCAGCTTGGTCGGGGTGCCGTCCGCGTCGAGCCAGCCCGCAGCGCGGCCGCGGGCCGTCGCGGTCGGCGACTCGCCGCCACCCTCCGCCGCGTGGCCGCCCGCCTGCTGGTCCATCGCCTCGTTGGCGAGCCGGTCGGCGTGCGCGTTGCGGGCACGCGGCACCCACTCGAAGGACACCGCGGCGAACTCCGCCACCAGCCGCGCCGCCTCGGCGTGCAGCGGCTTCAGGGCGGCGTGCCTGACGCGCCAGCGACCGGCCATCTGCTCGATCACCAGCTTGGCGTCCATGCGCACCTCGACCTCGGTGGCACCGAGCTCGGCCGCGGCCCGCAGCCCGGTGATGAGCCCCTGGTACTCGGCCACGTTGTTGGTGGTGACGCCCAGCGCGACCGACCGCTCCGCGAGCAGCGCCCCGGAGGCCGCGTCACGCACCACCGCACCGCACCCGGCGGGCCCGGGGTTGCCGCGCGACCCGCCGTCGGCCTCGACGACGACGCGCAGGCTCACCGGCCCGGCTCCCCGCTGCGCACCAGGATCGCGCCGCACTCCTCACACCGGACGACCTCGTCGGCCGCAGCCTCGCGCACCTCGTTCAGCGCGCTGCGGTCCAGCTCGATGCGGCACGCCCCGCACCGGGAGCCCTGCAGCAGCCCGGCCGCGACCCCGCGCTGCGCACGGATCCGTTCGTAGAGCGCGGCGAGGTCCTCCGGCAGCGCCTTGGCGATCAGCTCCCGCTCCGCCCGGCGGCGCGTCTGGGTGACCTCCAGGTCGGCCAGCGCCTCGTCGCGGCGCGCGCGGATCTCCGCCAGCCGCTCCTCGGCGGCGACGACCGCCTCGCGGGACCGGGTCACGTTCGCCTCCAGCGCCTCGCGCTGCTCCATGGCCTCCAGCAGCTCATCCTCGAGGATGCCCTGCCGCCGGGCCAGGGTCTGCAGCTCGTGCTCCAGGTCCGCCAGCTGCTTGGCGGAGCCCCCGGCCGCCATCAGGTCGCGGTCACGCTGCTCCCGCGCGCGCACCTGCTCGACCTCGTTCTCCAGGCGCCGAACCTCGCGGTCCAGGTCGCCGAACGCCGTCTGGGCCACCACCAGTTCGTCGCGCTTCGCCTGCACGTCTCGCTCGACCTGGCCGATCTGCTCCAACTCGGGCAGCGTGCGCCGCCGGTGCTCGACGCGGTTGAGATCCGCGTCCGCCTCCGCGAGATCGAGCAGCCGTCGTTGCACGGCGGGGTCGGCTTTCACGCGAGCGCCCTCCCTGGGTCGGATGCCGCACCCGCATGGACGGTCCACGGATCGGTGCGGCGGGTGGAAACGAGGACTTCGACTGTATCCGGCAGCGCCGCAGCGACGGTGTCGGCGGCCTGCTGGCACCACGGCCACTCGCTGGCCCAGTGCGCCACGTCCACCAGCGCCGGTACCCGGGTACCCGGGACGTCGGCCCGCGACAGGTGCTCGCCCGCCGGGTGGTGCCGCAGGTCGGCGGTCACGTACGCGTCCACCCCGGCCGCCACGGCGGTGGCGAGGTACGAGTCGCCCGCCCCGCCGCAGACCGCGACGGTGCGGATGGGGCGCTCGGGGTCACCGGCCCCGCGCACGCCCCACGCGGTGGTGGGCAGGCTGTTGGCGACGCGCTGGACGAAGTCCCGGAACGGTTCGGGCTCGGACAGTTCGCCGATCCGCCCCAGCCCGGTCTGCGCGCCTTCGGCGTGCGGCGCCAGCGGGCGCAGCACGGTCAGCCCCAGCGCCGCCGCCAGGGCGTCCGAGACCCCGTGCACCGCACTGTCGGCGTTGGTGTGCGCGCAGTACAGGCCGATGCCGGCCCTGATCAGCCGGTGCACGATTCGGCCCTTCGGGTCGTCGGCGGGCACGCCGTGCACGCCACGCAGCAGCAGCGGGTGGTGCGCGACGAGCAGCTGCGCGCCGAAGTCGATCGATTCGTCCACAGTGGCCTCGACCGGGTCCACGCAGAACAGCACGCGCTGCACCACGGCCTGCGGGTCGCCGCACACCAGGCCGACCGCGTCCCAGCTCTCCGCCAACTCGGGTGGGTAGGCCGCCTCCAGCGCCTCGACCACGTCCTGAATCCGAACCGCCACCGGTTCACCCCCGTTCCACGACATCGCGCACAGCCTTGACCAGCAAGGCGTTCGTCTCCGGGTCGCGTACCGCGACCCGGAGGTGGTCGGCACCCAGCCCGGGGAAGGTGTCGCCGCGGCGCACCGCGACGCCGCGCTCCCGCAGCCCCGCGCGGACCCGCTCCCCGTCGGGCACCTCCAGCAGCAGGAAAGGCGCTCGCGCGGGCGAGTTGACCCGCACCCCCGGGATTCCGGCCAGTGCCCCCGCCAGCGCCGCCCGGTGCTCCTGCAACTGCGCCGCGGCCTGCTCGGACTCCGCGAGCGCCGCGGGCTCGCAGCAGGCCGCCACCGCCTCCAACACCAGCGTGTTGACCGGCCAGTGTGGACGGTTGCGGGCGAGCTCGGCGAGCAGCCCCGGGTCACCCAGCGCGTACCCGGCGCGCAAACCCGGCAGCCCCCACATCTTGGTCAGGCTGCGCAACACCAGCAGCCCCGGTTCCCCGAACCCGGCCAGCGACTCCGGCTCGCCCGGCACGGTGTCGGCGAACGCCTCGTCCACCACGACCACGCGCCCCGGGCGCAGGAGCTTGCGGATCTCCGCAGCGGGGTGCAGCACCGAGGTCGGGTTGGTCGGGTTGCCCAGAACCACCAGATCAGCCTGCTCCGGCACCGCCGCGGCATCCAGCCGGTAGCCGTCGCGCGGATTCAGCTGCACCCGCGCCACCTCGACCCCCGCGGTGCGCAGCGCCAGCTCCGGCTCGGTGAACGAGGGGTGCACCAGCGCCGCGAGGCGGGGGCGCAGCGAGGGCAGGAGCGCGAAGCCCTCCGCCGCGCCCGCGAGCAGCAGCACCTCGTCGGCGTCGCGGCCGTGGCGGGCGGCGGCGGCCGTCCGAGCGGCCAGGTCGTCGGCGGCGGACGGGTAACGGCCGAGGCGGTCCAGGGCCGCCGCGAGGCGGTCGCGAAGCCAGGTCGGGGGCCGGTCGAGCCGGACGTTGACGGCGAAGTCGAGCAGGCCGGGTCCGGCGTCGACGTCGCCGTGGTGGCGCAACAGCTCCCGATCATGCCCGCTGCTCATCCCGCGCAGTCTAACCAGGACGGAAAACCCCGACGCCGGGTCACGACGACTGCCCTTCGAGCCCACCGGGTCGACAAGCGTTGCGGTCCGCACCGCCTGGCGGTGCTCACCTCGGCTCGGCCGAACCGGACGAGGCTTCGGGCGGCGCCCGCGGTGGAAGCGGCGCTGGTGGTGCGCCGAGGTCCGCGGCGGAGTCGGGCACGTATGCTTCCCGGACGTGCACATCTCGTTCATCTGCACCGGCAACATCTGCCGGTCCCCGATGGCCGCCCTGGTCTTCCGTGAGCAGGTCCGGCGCGCCGGGCTGGACGGGCAGGTCGAGGTCAGCAGCGCCGGGACCGGGCCGTGGCACGTCGGCGAACCCGCGGACCCGCGCACCGCGAAGGTGCTCGCCGAGCACGGCTACCCCACCGACCACGTCGCGGCGCAGATCGACGAGACGCACCTCGGCGCCGACCTGCTGGTCGCCATGGACGCCGGGCACCTGCGGGCGGTGCGCCGCATGGTCGACGACCCGGCGAAGGTGCGGCTGCTGCGCTCCTTCGATCCGGACGCCGCGGACCGGGCCGAGGTGCCCGACCCGTACTACGGGGGTCCGAGCGGGTTCGACGACGTGCTGGAGATGGTCGAGGCCGCGATGCCGGGTCTGCTGGACTGGGTTCGCGAGCGGGTGTGAACCGATGAACCCCCGGGACGCAGTGGCGGAGATCACCGGTCGGCAACCGGTGGAGGTGCACCGGCTCGGAGGTGGCGACACGGCGGCGGCGTTCGCCGTCCGCCTCGACGACGGGACGACCGTGTTCGCCAAGACCGCCCTGGAGACGATGCCGGGCGCCGTCGCGGCCGAAGCGGCGTCCCTGGCGTGGCTGGCCGAGTCGGACTCGGTCGCGGTACCCGCCGTGCACGGGCACACCGAACGCTGGCTGGTCACCGAACACATCCCGGAGGCGGCCCCCACCCCACGCGCCGCCGAGCGGCTCGGCCGGGAACTGGCCGCGCTGCACGCCGCCGGGGCACCGGCGTTCGGCGCCGCCCCGCCCGGCGGTCCGGCGGACGCCTGGATCGGGCTCGCGCCGATGCGCAACGAACCCTGCGAGCGGTGGCCGTCGTTCTACGCCCGCCACCGCGTGGAGCCGTACCTGCGGCGCGCGGTGGATGCGGGCCTGCTCGGGCCGGACGGGGCCGAGGTGATCGGCCGGGTGTGCGCGGACATCGACGCGCTGGCCGGGCCGGCGGAACCGCCCGCGCGGCTGCACGGCGACCTGTGGAGCGGCAACGTGCACTGGGGCGGGCAGCGGGCCTGGTTGATCGACCCGGCCGCGCACGGCGGCCACCGCGAGACCGACCTGGCGATGCTGCACCTGTTCGGCTGCCCACACCTGGACCGGGTGCTGGCCGCCTACCAGGAGGTCAGCCCGCTGGCCGAGGGCTGGGCCGACCGCATCCACCTGCACCAGCTCTTCCCTCTGCTGGTGCACACCGTGCTCTTCGGCGGCGGCTACGCCGCCCAAGCCGTGGCCGCGGCCCGCAACGCCCTCCGCGCCCGCTGAGTGCACGGCGTCGCATCGCGCCCCGTTCTCGCGCCATGTGGAACAGGTGACACCGGCGCTGGGGGCGGCAGCACCACCCGTCGGTGGCCGCCTACCGTAGGGGTGTGCGTCTGAAGTTTCTGCTGCGGCCCGGGTGGCTCGGCCTGATCGGACTGGTCGTGGTCTTCGCCACGCTGTGCTTCACCCTGCTCGCACCGTGGCAGTTCAGCCGCAACGAGGAGACGCAGGCGCGCAACAGCGCGATCAGCGAGTCGTTCCACGCACCGCCGAAACCGCTCGCCGAGGTTCTTCCCGCCGGACAGGCCCCCAGCGAGCGCACCGAGTGGGCGCAGGTCGTGCTGCGCGGCCGGTACCTGCCGGAGGGCGAGACGCTGGCCTGGCAGCGGACCGTGCTCGGCGAGCCCGCGTTCGAGGTACTGACCCCGTTCCGGCTTGAGGGCGGCTCGACGGTGCTGGTCGACCGGGGCTTCGTCCGCCCCGTCAACGGCACGCAGGCGCCGGAGTACGCGGCGCCACCGACCGGCGACGTCACCGTCGTCGCCCGCGTCCGCGCCGACGAGCAGGACAGTAAGAACCGCCCGCTGTTCGACCACGACGGCCACCGTTGGACGTATGCGGTGAACTCGCAGACCGTCGCCACCGGCACCGGCATCACGCTGCGCCCGGGCTACTTCGCGCTCACCGAAGGCCAGCCGGGTGTGCTCGGTGCGCTGCCCCTGCCACGTCTGGAATCGGGCCCGTACTTCTCCTACGCGCTGCAGTGGATCGCCTTCGGCACCATGGCGATCATCGCGATCGGTTACCTGATCTATTCCGAACTGCGGTCGGGTGACGCCGAGGCCAGCGCCGCAGACGGCGCTCCCGCCGACAAGGCCCGCAAGGGCCGCCGCAGGCGCATGTCGGTGGCCGAGGCGATCGCCGAGGACGAGCGCCGCGAGGAAGCAGAACGCCACGCCCGCGAAACGTCGGCAAACCAGTAACCGCAAACCCAACACGGACACCCCGGCGCCAGGCCGAAGCCACCCCCGTATTTGCCCGAATTTGGGAGCTTCCGCTGTGCGGCGGGGGGCGTGGGCGCGCGGGTCAGGGGGTGCGGGGGCGGCGGAGGGCGCGGGTCAGGGCCACGCCTGCTGCCAGGACACCCGTGACCGTGCCGATCACGCGGGACAGCTCCACGCTGCGCGTCACGTCGCCCGCGTCGGCCGTGCGGCCTTCCCCCAGGATCGGGCGCTGCTCGACGGCGTGGCCGTACACCGTGCGACCGCCGAGGCGGATCTGCAGCGCCCCCGCGAAGGCCGCCTCGACCTGCCCGGCGTTCGGGCTGGGGTGCGCCGCGGCGTCCCGCCGCCAGGTGCGCCATGCCCCGCTCGCCGAACCGCCCACCACCGGTGCGCAGGCCGACGTCAGCACGGCGGCGATGCGGGACGGAACCAGGTTGGCCAGGTCGTCCAGGCGCGCGGACGCCCAGCCGAAGTTGCGGTAGCGCGGCGAGCGGTGCCCGACCATCGCATCGAGGGTGTTGATCGCCCGGTAGCCGAGCAGCCCGGGGACCCCGGCGACCGCGCCCCACACCAGCGGTGCCACCACGGCGTCGGAGGTGTTCTCCGCGACCGACTCGACCGTCGCCCGCGCCAGGCCCTGCCCGTCGAGCACGGCCGAGTCGCGTCCGCACAGGTTGCGCAGGCGGGCCCGGGCCGCGTCGAGCTCCCCGGCGTCGAGCATCCGCGCCATCGCGGTGCCCTCGTCGGCCAGCGACGAGCCACCGAGCACCGCCCAGGTCGCCAGGCCGGTGACCATCGCCTCCAGCACCGGGCTGCGCCGGGACAACCACTGCGCCAGCACGCCGAGCCCGACGGTGCCGCCGACCAGCAGGCCCGTGTAGGCGATGCCGGGGAGCCGGTGGTCGCGGTGCAGCAGCTGCTCCGCCGCCTGCGCGACCTTGCCGAAGGCCGCAACCGGGTGCCCACGCCGCGGATCGCCGATCGCCGCGTCCGCAGCCACTCCGAGTAAGAGTCCGACCGCCCGTCCCGCACTCACCGGTGCCATTCCTCCTGATCAACCGCTGTGCACTCCGCGGATTCGACAGCCGCGGAGCTGGTCGGAACGCTACCGCTGGGGCTGGTGGGACCGGTCACCGCCTGCCAGGTGACCGGCCGTGTCATCCCGACGGGATATCGTGGCGGACCGTGACGGCCCCGGATCACGAAGCCGACGTGCTGCGCGCGGGCGTCGCGGGTACCACCGCGGCGGACGTGCCGACGCAGGCTCCCGAGCAGACCCGCGACGACGGGCAGCGCCTGCAGCTGTTCGCGTACCTGCAGGCGCCCGAGCACCGCACGTACCTCGCGATCATGCGGCTGTTCACCTCGACGTTGCTGGCCGACCTGTCCGCGGGCGAGGTCAGCGCGGCGCTGGCCGCGGCCGAGCGGGAGGGCCGGGTGGCTCCCGGTGAGTCCGATGTGGACACCGTGATCGACCGGCTCAAGCAGCTGGTCCGGTGGGGCAACCTGGTCGTCGGCCGCCGGGAGACGATCGCGTCGAGCATCGCCGAGTTCCAGCACGGCAGCGTCCGCTACCAGGTCAGCAAGCTCGCGGTGCGGGTGCAGCGGGACGTCGACGCGCTGCTGCGGGCGCCCGAGGGCGCGCGCGAGGTCACCCGTGAGCTGCTGCCAGCCATCGACCGGGGACTGTCCGGGATCGGGGCGGCGCTGTCGGAGGCGCTGTCCGCCGAACGCCGCGACCCGGGGGCGAAGGCCGCGCGGCAGGCCCGGGAACGGCTCGCCGAGCAGGTCACCACGGTGTTCCTGCAGCACGCCGAGCTCGCGGCCACGGTCCGCGACTTCTACGCCTACCTCGGCCAGGTGGTGACCCGCCACCAGCTGGCGCCGGACGAGATCTCCGGATTCCGCAACCTGCTGGTCGACTACATCCAGATGGTCGTCGAGGACGTGCTGCGGCACACCGAGACCATCGCCGCCTCGCTCGCCGGGCTGGCGGGCGTGCGTTCCGAGCTGCTGCGGCTGCTCGGCCCGGCCGACCAGCTGGGCGCCGACGTGGAGCGCGCGCGGGGCCGCACCGCGGCGGACTGGCAGGAGCTGACCGACTGGTTCGTCGACTCGCCGGGCCGCCCGAGCCAGGTGTCCGCGCTGCGCGAGGCGACCGCCCGCGCGATCGGCTCGCTGCTGGCCAGCGTCAAGCGCGCCACCGCGGGTGGTGGTCTGGTGCCGGGTCGCCGGGGTGAGCTGCTGAAGCTGGCGAAGTGGTTGGACACCGCCGACGACGACACCGCGCACCAGCTCTACTCGGCCGCGTTCGGCCTGCACTCGGCGCGGCACCTGCAACCGGCTCCGGACTACGACAGCGACAACGACAAGGTGCCGTGGCGGGACGGACCGGTGCTCGACGTGACGGTGAGCGTGCGCAGCCGCGGCGACCGCGGCGCGCGCGGCCGGACCTCTCGGGTGCTCGACGACCCGATGACCGAAGAAACGCTGCTGGCGCAGGCCCGCCAGGCCGACGAGCGGCGCAGCGCAGCGGTCGCCGAGCTGGCGACGGCGGGTGGGCGGCTGGCCGAGCGGAAGCTGTCCGCCGACGCGCTGGGTGTGCTGTGCGAGCTACTGACGCTGGCGATGGCGCAGCGCGAGGGCGCCGACGACGCCGGTTCGGCGCTGGACCCGGTGCACCGGCTGCGGGTGACGGTCCGGCCGGAAACCGGTCGGGAGACCCGGATCCGTAGCGCTTCGGGCACGCTGACGCTGCGCGACACGGTGCTGGAGGTGTCCGGCGGCGGGGCCGTGCCCGAGGCCGCGCGGGGGTCCGCCCGGTGATCGCGACCTTCGACGACCTGCCGGACATCGACGCGGCGAACGTGGTGCGCTGCGCGCGGGTGCTGCTGCGCCGCCCGCTGCTGCGTGCGGACGGACCGGACGGCGACCTGCTGCCGATGATCTACCGGCAGCGCACCGTGCTGCAGGAGCTGTTCGCGTCGCTGCTGGGCTACCGGCTCGTGGTGGAGCGGCGGTTCGCGCGGCTGTACAAGTCGGGTCCCGGGGCGGACGCCACCCGCGGTGAGGCGTCGCTGTCGCCGCGCGGGTACGCGTACCTGGCGCTGACGCTGGCGGCGCTGACCGGCATCGGCCGCCAGGTGCTGCTGTCCCGGCTGGTCAGCGACATCCGGGCGGCGGCAGCGGAGGCCGACATCCCGGTGGTCGACGACCCGGCGGACCGCCGGGCGCTCACCGCGGCGCTGCGGCACCTGGTGGCGCTGGGGGTGATCACCGAGACGGAGGGCTCGGTGACCGCGGACGCCATCGCCGAGGCACTGATCACCATCGACACCGACCTGCTCGGCCAGCTCGTCGCCGGGCCGCTGGGCGAGGCCGACAGCCCGCAGCGGCTGGTCGAGCTGGCCGCCGCGGCCGGGCCACGCAACGTGGCGCACGCGGTGCGTCGCCGGCTGGTCGAGGATCCGGTCGTGCTCTACGACGACCTGCCGCCAGAGCAGGCCGCCTGGCTGCGCGAGCACGTGGTCGCGGAGTCCCGGCTGCTGGAGCGGTTCTTCGGCCTGGTCAGCGAGTGCCGCGCGGAGGGCGTGGTGGTCTGTGACCCGGAGGACTACCTCACCGACGTGGCCTTCCCCGGCCCCGGCACGGTCGCCCGAATCACGCAGCTGGCGCTGCCGAAGCTGCTGTCCCGGGCCGAGCCGGACTGCTCCGGCAGGCACCCGGTGACCTGGCAGGACCTCACCGACGTCTGCCAGGAGCTGGTCGACTCCTATCCCGCGGCGTGGTCGCGGCAGGCCACCGAGGACCACCAGGACCTGGTGCATGCGGTGGTGGCGCTGCTGCGCCGCCTCGGACTGGTGCAGGAGCACGACGGGCGGTGGCTGCTCAGCCCGGCCGCGCACCGCTGGTTGCCGCAGCCCGACGCCACCCCGGCGCCCGGCCGGGAACCGCAACCGCCCGCGCCGGAACCCGCGGGCTGGTCACTGTTCGACGAGATGGAAGAGGATTCGCGGTGAGCCCAGCAAGCACCGACCCGGCGCCCGCTGCGAACCGCTGGCGGCTGCACCGCGGCGGGATCGTCAACATCTGGCAGTACGCCGAGACCACGTTCGACCTCGACGGCGGCCGGGCGATCTTCCAGGGCACCAACGGCTCCGGCAAGTCGCGGACCCTGGAGCTGCTGCTGCCGCTGTGCCTGGACGGCGATCTGCGGCAGCTGGGCTCCAAGGGCTTCGACACGGTCAGCATCCGGCGGTTGATGCTCGACGAGTACCCGGGCGGGCCGAACCGCATCGGCTACTCGTGGATCGAGCTGCGCCGCGAAACCCCGGACGGGGGCGAGGAATTCCTCACCTGCGGAATCGGGGTGAAGGCGTCGAAGACGTCGCAGTCGATCAGCGACTCGTGGCGGTTCGTCACCAGCCGCCGGGTGGGCATCAACCTGCACCTGGTGGGCGCGGACCGGGTGCCGCTGGGGGCGGCGCAGCTGCGGGAGCTGCTGGGTGCGGACTGCGTGCTCGACGACCAGGCGTTCCGGGCGAAGGTCGCGGCGACGGTCTACGGCGTGCCGGCCGCGCGCTACGGCGACCTGCTGCACCTGCAGCGCACGCTGCGCAACCCCGACGTGGGGTTGAAGGTGCTGGAGGGCCAGCTGGAGCAGATCCTGTCCGACGCGCTGCCGCCGCTGGACCCGGGGCTGATCGAGCGGCTGGCCACCTCGTTCGACGACCTGGAGTCGATCCGGTCCAACATCGTCCGGTTGACCAGCGCCGACAAGGCGTTGAAAGCGTTTTTGTCGACCTACTCCGGGTACGCGTTCGCCGCGCTGCGGGAGCGCGCGGAGGCCCGCCGCGCCGCGCAGGACAAGCTGCGCATGCTGCGCCGGGACCTCACCGGGTTGCGCAGGCAGGTCGAGGCCAAGGCCACGGAACGCGCGGCCGCGCAGCAGGCGATCGCCGAGCTGGAACGGCGTGAAGCGGAGCTGGAGTCCAGTATCGACGCGTTGCGCTCCCACCCGGCGTACTCGGAGCTACAGAACCTGCGGGACCGCGAACGGCTGGTGGACAGCGCGCGCAACGCCGCCGTGTCGGCGTTGGACACCGCGGGCCGGCACCGCGCGCAGGAGCACCGGTCGGCGGAATCGGTGGTGGGTCTGCTGCGCCGGTTGGCGGGGGACACCGAAGCGGCCGGACAGGCCGCGGCGCGCGCCGCGCAGCAGTTGTCGACCGCGGGGTTGGACGGGTCGCTGGTGCCGCGACCGCCGGCGGTGCCGGTGGCCGAGCTGCGCACCGAACCGGCCCGGGTGCGGATCTCCCCGGACCCCGGCGCCGAACCGTCCGACGTGGAGCGCGCTGTCGCGCCGCAGCTGGACGCCGATGCCCTGACCGCCGAGTTCCAGGCCGCGCTGGGCGGTTCGGCGCACGCGGCCGAGGTCGCGCGGCAGCGTTCGGCGGTGACGCTGGCGCTACACCAGCAGGCCCGGGAACTGGACGCCGCGCGGGACAGGGTCGCCGAGCTGCAGCGGCTGGCCAGGCAGGCGCAGCTGACCGCCACCGAGGCGGCGGGCCGCCGCAACCAGGCGCAGCAGGAACTCACCGACGCCGCCGCGGTGTGGGTGGAGCGGGCGCAGAAGTGGGCGGCGGAATGGCCGTCCACGGTGGACGCAACGCTGCCCGAACCGCCGGCCGCCGAGGAGCTCGCCGCCGACCGGGCCGCGACGCGGCGGGCCCGCGAGGACGTGCGCCGCTGGGCGAAACCGCAGCTGCACGAGGCGCGGCGCGCGGTGTCGGCCGTCGAGCAGGAGATCGCCGAGCTGCGGGCGGTGTTGCAGGCCCGCGAGCGGGAACTCGTTGAGCTGCGCGCCGGTCACGAACGGACCCCGGCGCGGCCGGAGTGGGCCGTGGCCGACCGCGACCCGGCGCAGGGGCGCGCCTTCTACGAGCTGGTCGACTTCCACCCGGCGCTGTCCGCGGCGGACCGGGCCGGGCTGGAGGCGGCGTTGCAGTCCAGCGGCCTGCTCAACGCCTGGGTCACCGCGGACGGTTCGGTGCCCGGTCTCGCGGACCTGCTCGCCGCACCGGCGCGCGCAGGCACCTCGGGGACGCTGGCCGAGTTGCTGGTTCCCGCGGCCGAGGCGGACTGCCCGGTGCCGCCGGAGCGGGTCGCGGCACTGCTGGCTTCGGTGTCCACCAACGGCGACGCCGGGCTTTCGGTGTCGGTCACCGGTGCCTGGCAGGCCGGGGTGCTGTCCGGCTCGTGGTGCAAGGACGCCGCCGAGTACGTCGGGGCGGGCGCGCGGGAGGCCGCCCGGACGCGGCGTATCGCGGAACTCGAGGAGAAACTGGCGCGGTTGCGCGCCGACATCGGCGAAGCCGAGCGGCGGCACCGCGAGGCGACCGAGCACGCCGCCGCGCTGGAGCAGCACCTGGAGTCCTACCCGGACGACAGCGATCTGCTCACCGGCCACGCGAAGCTGGCGACGGCGCTGGAAACCTCGGCCGACGCCGACCGGAAGACCGTGCAGCTGCGGGAACAGCACGACAGCGCCGAGCAGCGCTGGCAGGCGAAGCGGGCCGAACTGGTGCGTGCGGCCGGGGAAGCCGGCCTGCCCGCCGACACGCAGGCCCTGGAGGCCGCCCACCGGGCGGCGCTGGACGCCCGGGCCGGGATCGACGCGTTGCGCGAGGCGATCGAGTCGCGCTGCCTGCCGACCCTCGCCGACCTGCGCGAGGTGACCCTGCACCACGACGCCGCGGTGGCCGACCGGATGGAGGCCGAGGCGCAGGCGGAGCGGCGGTGTGCCGAGTACGCGGAGCAGGCCGCCGCGCTGGCCGAGCTGACCTCCGCCGCAGGCGGACAGGCGCAGCAGATCGCTGACACGGTCTCCGCGTACGAGCGGGAACGCGGCGAGGTGCGCGAGCGGCTGCCGCAGGCGCGGGAGCAGCTGAGCGGGTTGCGTGAAGCGTCGGCGCGGCTGGAAACGCAGCTCGAGCACAAGCAGTCGCAGCTCGCGGGGCGCGAGGAGGAGGCCGACACCGCCGACCGCGCCTTCCGGCAGGCGCTGCGCGTCCCCGGCCTGTGGTCGGCCGCGGACGTCTCCGAGGAGGAACCGGACCCGGACGAGGCGGCACGGGCGCTGCTGGACGCCGACCGGCGCGGCTCGTCGGAGACCACCGTGCTCAACCGGCTGCAGGCGTTGCAGCACTCGTTGAGCGGCAACTACGACATCACCGCCGCCGACCAGGACGGGCTGCTCACGGTGACCGTCACCGGGGAGGAGGGCCCGCAGCCGGTGGCCGAGGCCGCCCGCCGGGTCGCACAACGGCTGTCCGAGCAGCGCGGCTACCTCAACGAGCGCTACCAGTCGATCTTCGCCGACTACCTGATCCGCGACCTCGCCGACCGGCTGCGCGGCCAGGTGGGCATCGCCGAGGACCTGTGCCGGCGGATGAACGAGGTGCTCGACGGCGCCCGCTCCAGCCAGGGCGTGCACGTCCAGCTGGAGTGGCAGCCGTCGGCCGCGCTGGGCGACGACATCAAGCAGGCCATCAAGCTGGTGCGCACCCCGTTCGCCGACCGCAGCGACGACCAGGACGCGTTGCTGCGCCGTGTGTTCACGAACCTCATCGAGTCCGAGCGGGACAGCACCTCCGGCGGCTACGCGGAAATCCTGGCGCGGGCTTTGGACTACCGGTCCTGGTTCGCATTCACCGTGCGGGTGCGCGACACGGGCCCGGACGGCAAGCCGCGGGTGCGGCGCCTGCGGCAGCTGTCGTCCGGCGAAACCCGGCTCATCTCGTACGTGACGCTGTTCGCCGCTGCGGCGGCGTTCTACGATGCGGTCAGCGTGTCCTCCGACGGGCGCGGCCCGCTGCGCCTGGTGCTGCTGGACGAGGCGTTCGAGCGGCTCGACGACCCCACCATCGCGCGGATGCTGGGCCTGCTGGTGGATTTGGACATGGACTGGCTGATCACCTGGCCCAGCGGTTGGGGCGTGTCGCCGAAGATCCCGAAGATGCACATCTACGACGTCCTGCGCCCGCGAAGCGGCCACGGCATCGCGTGCACCCACACGACGTGGGACGGCACCGGCCTCGAACGCGCCGACAGATGATCCGCATCGGACACCCGGGACGCGGCGGGCGCGCGTGGTGCGGAACCCACCACGGCGAAGGACTCCCACCAGATTCGAGGCGATCGGAGCGGACATGGGCGTAGCGGACGAGGTTCGCGCCGCGTGGGGCGGGGCGGCGCTGCGCGGGCTGTGGGCGAGGGCGCGGGAAGCGCTGGAGGCCGGTGAGCGGACCTTCCGCCTGGAGCTGCCCGACGCGCAGGCGCAGCGAGCCGTCGGCGAGGTCTACGGCCGCCCGATGCTCGGGCACGGCACCCGGATCAGTGTGTCCAGACTGGACGACGCGGTGCGCGGCAGCCGGTTCGGGCTGGGGCTGCCCGAGGTGCTGGAGATCCTGCACGGCCGGCCCGTGCAGCGCGGCGGCACCACGGCGCGGGACGAACACCGCGAGCGGAGTGGCGGGACGCTACGCGCGGCCCTGGAACGGCGCGGCCTGGCGCAGGCCGCGTGGGCGGAGCCGTGGATCCAGTGGGTCCACCAGTACGGCCGCGTTGATGACGCGGAACTGGCGCGGATCGCGGAGCGCGCGGCGGACGTGCTGGCGCACCTGGCGCTGGCGGAACCGCCGCAGGAGTGGACGTCGCGCAGCTCGCTGGCCGCTCGCACCGGAGACGCGGCGGAGCTCGACAACGGCACGACGCTGAGCCGGGTCGTGCTCCGGGCCGCGGCGCTGGCGCACGGTGTCGACGCGCCGAGCAACGAGCGTGAGCGGCGCGCGTTGTGGGAGCGCTGCGGCGTCACGCTCGATGCGGTGTCGGCGACGGTGCTGTGCTGGGCGTTGCCGCTGGTCGGTGCGGACGCGTGGTCCCGCGGGGTCCGGCAGCGCACCGCGCTCGGTCTGCCCACGCACCTCACGCTGCTCGACCTACGCACGGCTCCCGCGCGGCTGGTCGAGGCTGGAACGGACATCGCGGTGTGCGAGCACCCGCGCGTGCTGGAGGCCGCCGTGGCCGAACACCTCGCCCACCCCGTCGTGTGCGTGGCAGGCCTCCCGTCGACTGCCGCACGCATGCTGCTGCGGCGGTTGGTTGACGACGGTGCGCGCCTGCACGTCCACTGCGACTTCGACTGGCCCGGCGTCACCATCGCCCGCACCCTCCTCGAACTTCGCGACGCCCGGCCGTGGCGGATGGCGGCGGCGGACTACCGGGAAGCTCTCGACCGGGCCGCCGCGCAGCGCACCGACCTGCCCAACCTCGTCGGTTCTCCCGTCGACACCCCGTGGGACCCGGAGCTGCCGGTGCTGATGAGCACCGCGGCCCGGGCCGTCGAAGAGGAGACCGTCCTGTCCGTGCTGCTCGCCGACCTGCGGAAACGCACCGAAGCTGACCCGCCCGGGTCTGCGCGGCCGCCGAAAAGGCCGTAGCTTCGGCACATGCCTTCGCTCGTGGTGGAGTTCTCCGCGCGGGAACCGGAGCGGTTGGCGCGTTGGTGGGCCGAGGCGCTCGGCTGGCGCCTGGACACCCGGGAGGGGATGGTCGTCCGGCCCACCGCCCTGGGCGTGCCGCTGCGGTTCCTGGTCAGCGCGCGCGCCAAGACCCGCAAGAACGGTGTGCACCTGGACCTGCGCAGCGGGTCGCACGACGACCAGAACCACATCGTCGAGCGGCTGTTCAACGCCGGTGCCCGCTTCGCCGACATAGACCAGAGCGACGACGTGCCGTGGGTGGTGATGGCCGACCCGGAGGGCAACGAGCTGTGCGTGCTCGAACCCCGCAGGGTCTACGCGCACACCGGACCGATCGCCGCGATCGTGGTGGACTGCCCGGACCCGCGCTCGCAGGCCCGTTCCTGGGCGAAGGCCACCGGGATGGAGCTTGCCGGGGAACGCTCCGGGTTCGCGTCCCTGCGACCGCCTTCCAACGAGGGCCCGTTCCTGGAGTTCCTGCACAGCAGGACCGGCCCGGAGGGCATGCTGCGCGTCCTCGCCGAGTAGCTCCAGAAGTGGAGCACCGCCTACGACATCCGCGCCATGCGATCGCAGGCAGCAGCACGGTCCATACCGCGGGTTGCGGTGCCGGTCAGCGGCGGGCGGGTTCGATGATCCGCACACCGTGCAGGCGCCGGACGAAGTCCGCACCGAACGCCGTCGACGGGGTGTGCGCGCCCGGAGCCGGGGGTTCGCAGCGCAGCGCGCTCACCGCCCGCAACACCGAATCGGCGGTCAGGTCGTAGGTGTCCGGCCCGATGAGCGCTGCCGACACGCTGCGTCCCTCCGAGTCGGTCGCCTCCGCGTACACCTCGACCCAGCTGCGCGACCGCGTCACACGGGCCGGACCGCGCACCACCGCGCTGACCATCGCCCGCCCCAGCCGCTGCACCACGTGCGAGCGCATCACCAGCTCCGACAGCCGCGACGAACGCGGACCGACCCGGTCCAGGCCGGGCAGGTGGGCGAACGTGGTGATGTTGGGGATGCCGGTGCTGCGGTAGGCCGTGCTGACGTCGCCCCACGGCAGCGAGGCGACCCGCCGCGAACCGGACGGGAACGGGACCTCGCGCCGCCGCCACGCCAGCGGCACGCTGCGCACCGCGCCGTCCACGCGCGCCCGGCCGCCCACCGCAGCGCCTTCCAGCGCGCTCTTGAGCGTGCCGCCGCTGACCCCGCCGGTGGCGTGGAAGGCCAGGTCCAGGTGGGTGGCGGTGGGCAGCTCGGCGGCGACCATCGCGGCCAGGCAGTCGGTGGGCACGACGTCGAAACCCGCGCCGGGCAGCAGCACCACACCTGCGCGGCGGGCCTGCTCGTGGCGCGCGAAGACGGCCTCGAACACGTCGATCTCGCCAGTGATGTCGAGGTAGTGCGCACCGGCCCGCAGACAGCCCTCCACCATGGGGGCCGAGGTCGCCGAGAACGGCCCGGCGCAGTGCGCGACCACCTCCACGCCGCGCAACGCCTCGGCCACCGCGTCCGGATCGGCCAGGTCGAAGACCCGGTACGGCAGCCCGCGCGGTACCGCCAGCCCGGCGACCTTGGCCGGGTCGCGGCCCGCCAACACGGGGCGTTCACCGCGGTCGACCGCCAGGTCGGCGACCAACCGTCCGGTGTAGCCGTTCGCGCCGTAGATCATCCAGGTCATCGGGCTCCTCCCGGGCACAGCTGAACATCCTGCTGACGAACACCCCCGAACCCGCTCACGGGTTGCCTCGCCGCACCGATCTCACCCGAGTGTGACCGCGGCCTCGGCCTGCCGTGCGGCTGTGGGCAGGCTCCGCGGGTGTGCCCGAGCGAGGCGGCGATCGCGGTGCGCGGAGCCGCGGACCGAACCACCGAGAACCGCATTCGAGGGAAACGTCCACTCCAACGCGAAACCGAACCCCCTCGGGTGAAAAAAGGTGGATTCGGGTTACCGAAAATTGACAGCCGTCATGCCCGGTGATCGAATTTTCGCACCCCTGTCAGCAATTCTTCTGCCACGAAAGAAGGCATCGGATGCGACGCTCCCCCGTTCTGTTCAGCGCTGCAGCAGCCCTCGCCGCTTTCGCGGTCCTGCCCACCGCACCGGCGCTCGCCGCCAGCCCGCAGGCGCCGATCTGCACGTTGTTCGCCAACCAGCCGACGCGCGAGGGCAACACCCTCGTCGCCACCGGCGGCCGCATCGGTTGCCGGAACACCGCCACGGTGACCGTGCGCCTGATGTTCGAGCAGCAGGACGCGACGGCGAAGGTGCTCGGCGAGCTGGTGCAGAGCGGCACCGAGATCAACCTGGCCGCGAAGGCTCCCTGCACCACCGGCGGCCAGGTCCGGGTGCACACCGAGACGAGGAGCTCGACCGGGGCCGTCTACCGCTCCCCGTCGGTGACCTTCGACAGGTGCTGATCCGGCCGGGTGCGGCACCGCGGCCCGGTCCCGCACCCGGTCAGCGTCACAGCTGGGCGATCAGCGAGTCGACCACCAGCCAGCCGCCGAAGACCGCGAACAGCGCGGCGGCACCGTAGCGGATCACCCTCTCCGGCAGGTGCCTGCCGAGCAGCAGGCCCGCGCCGATCGCCACCGCGTCGGCCAGCACCATGCCCACCGTCGAGCCGATCCAGGTGCCCAGCCAGTCGTGGTGCGTGGCGAGGGTGACCGTCGCCAGCATCGTCTTGTCGCCGAGCTCGGCGAGGAAGAACGCGGCCGTCACCACGAGCACCGCGGATCCCGCGCGCCGGGTGGCCTTCCGCTTCTCGTCCTCGGTCAGGTGGTCGCCGCGCAGCGTCCACGCGGCGAACCCCAGGAACGCCACGCCGGCGATCAGCGCGATCCACTCCGTCGGGAGCAGCTCGCCCAGGCCGAACCCGAGGGCCACCGACACGGCGTGCACCAGGGTGGTGGCGACGGTGATGCCCAGCAGCACCTGCCACGCGCGGTAGCGGGTCGCGAAGGTCAGCGCCATCAGTTGCGACTTGTCCCCGAGTTCGGCCAGGAAGATGGCCATCGAACTGACCGCAAGACTGCCCAGCACGCGAGGTCCGCCTTTCCGCTCGAGCCGGGCCGCAGGTGCGCATGACCTCGGCCCGGCAGCACTGCCGGTTGCCGAAGGTCTCGCCCACCCCGATGGCCGGGGCTCCGCGACCGGGTGCGAATTCGACGCACCAGCATGTCGACCGCGATATTGCGGACTACTCCCCTTCTTTCCGCCGGTCACCGTACCCCTTTTTCCAGGAATATCAACACCGCCGGTTCCGCGTTTCGTCCAAAAGTGTTGTTCCCATTCACCAAAGGCCCTTTTCGGCGCGCCGCAAACCGTTTTCCGACAATCCTCACGGAATCCTTTCCGGCAGGCGAACGCGCGTTGTCCGCGAGCGGAAGAACCCCGCGTGAGGTGCTCCGACGGTGATCCCGTGGATGAGCTGTCCGACGCGCCGTCCGCCTGGACGATTTCTGCCGTGGGCCGGGAGCACCGGAGCCCCGGCAGCCGGGCAGGGTTCCGCCGGGACGACGCCTCGATCAAGTGAGGGATGGCTCACACCCCGAACCGGAACACCGTGGGACGGCGGACCGTTGGAGAGGTTGGTCGATGCGCCCGTGTCCCCCGGGCCTCAACTGTTGCCTTCGCGGAATACCGTCCGGCTGGAGCCGCGTCGCGCCTATCGCCGCAGAGGCGACCGGCGTATCGACCGCCACGTGCGAAGACCCCCGCCTTCTCAAACCGGCGGGGGTCTTCGAGTGGTGGGCCAGGCCCACACCGCTGCGGCGGCTGGCGCAGATCGACGCCTCGGCACGCCGCACCGGGCGAACCAGGGCGCTACGGCACGAGGAAGCGGCTGTCGCGGGCGTCGGTGATCGCCATGTGGCCCGGAGCGTGGCCGATCGCGAACGGCGGCTTGGAGCGCATGACCGCCGCCTGCGGCGTGACGCCGCACGCCCAGAACACCGGGATCTCACCGGGCCGGACCTCCACCGGCTCGCCGAAGTCCGGCGCGGCGAGGTCCCGGATGCCCAGCGCCGCCGGCTCTCCGATGTGCACCGGCGCCCCGTGCACCGCCGGGTAGCGGGACGTCACGCGCACCGCCGTCGACACCAGCTCCGCCGGGACCGGGCGCATCGACACCACCAGCGGCCCGGCCAGCCGACCGGCCGGGCGGCACTCCCGGTTCGTGCGGTACATCGGCACGTTGCGGCCCGCCTCGACGTGGCGTACCGGCACACCGGCCTCCAGCAGCGCCGCCTCGAACGTGAAGCTGCAGCCCACCAGGAACGACACCAGGTCGTCCCGCCACAGGTCGGTGACGTCGGTGCGCTCCTCGACGAGCTCGCCGTCCCGGTAGACGGTGTAGGCGGGCAGGTCGGTGCGCAGGTCGCCGGCGAAGATCGACGCGCTCGTCTGCCCCGGCTCGGTCACGTCCAGCACCGGGCAGGACTTCGGGTTGCGCTGCGCGAACAGCAGGAAGTCGTAGGCGTACTCGCGGGGCAGCGCGATCAGGTTGGCCTGCGTCCAGCCCGCGCTGTAGCCGGACGTCGGGACCCGGAGCCCGGCGCGGAACGCGGCTCTGGCCTGCTCCGGGGTCATCTCGTGCGGCTGTGTCATCGGGCGGCACTCCTCCTGGTGAAGCGGAAGCGGATCCGCTGGCCGGGGCGGGCCTGGGCGGCCTTGTCCAGGTCCGCGGCGGTAACCACGGCGATCACCGGGTACCCACCGGTCACCGGGTGGTCGGCGAGGAACAGGGTGGGGCGCGCGGCCGGGGGCACCTGGAGCGCACCGGCGACCATGCCCTCGCTGGGCAGTTCCTCGGTGCGGGAGCGCTCCAGCGCCGGACCGTCCAGCCGCATGCCGATCCGGTTGCTCTCGGCGGTCACCTCGTAGGGGCAGCTGACCAGTGTGGTCAGCGCGCTCTCGGCGAACCAGTCGTGGCGCGGTCCGGGCTCGACGCGCAGCACGATCTCGTCATCCGGGCACGGCGCCACCGGGGCCACGTCGACCAGCGGGAACCGCGCGGGCGCGGGCCCGACCGGCAGGAGCGCGCCGGGCGCGAGCGGGTCCGGCCCCAGCCCGGCGAGCACGTCGGTGGCGCGGGAACCCAGCACCGGCTCCACGGCGATCCCGCCGCGCACGGCCAGGTAGCTGCGCAGGCCCCGCGGCGGCACGCCCAGCCGCAGTTCCGTGCCCGCCGGAATCCGCAGCACGGCGTTGGTCGGCTCGGCGCGACCGTCCACTGTGATCGGACAGGGTGCGCCGGTGACCGCGACGGTCAGATCGCGGTGCGCCCGGACCGCCAGGCCACCGAGAGTGACCTCCACCGCCGCGGCGCCCTCGTCGTTGCCGACCAGCCGGTTGGCCAGCCGGAACGCGCCGGTGTCGGCCGCGCCGGAGGGCCCCACGCCGATGTTGGCCAGCCCCGGGCGGCCCAGGTCCTGGATCGTCGACAGTGGTCCGGTGGCGAGCACTTCCAGACAGCTCATCCGACCTCCTGGAACCGCACCCGCACCCCCGGTCGCAGCAGCGCCGGCGGATCGCGGTCGACCCGCCAGATCTCCAGCTCGGTGCGGCCGATCAGCTGCCACCCGCCGGGCGACTCACGCGGGTAGATGCCGCTGAACGCGCCCGCGAGCCCCACCGAGCCGGGCGGCACCTTCGTCCGGGCCTCGGTCCGCCGGGGCACCACCAGGTCCGGTGGCCCACCGGAGAGGTAGCCGAAACCGGGCGCGAAACCGCCGAAGGCCACCGTCCACTCCGCACTGGTGTGCTGCCGCACCACCTCGCGTTCGGTGAGCCCGGTCAGCTTGGCGACCTCGGCGAGGTCCGCGCCGTCGTAGACGACCGGCACCTCCAGCAGTTCGCCTTCGGTGCGCCAACCGTTGCGCGGTTCGGCGGCCCGCACCGCCGCCTCGATCGCCCGGACGTCGGCCCGCCGCGGATCGAGGTGCAACAGCAGCGTGCGGGCCGCGGGGACCAGGTCCGTGACGCCGTCCGGCGGGTTTTCGGCGAGCACCGCGTACAGCGCCTGCACGGCGTCGAGATCGGCCAGTTCGACGAGCAGACCGGAGTCGGCGCAGGGCAGGAACCGCATCACGCACCTCGCCGGGCGAACGGCGCCAGCTCCACCCCGGCCGCCACCAGCCGGTTCCGCACCGCCTCGGCGATGGCCACCGCGCCGGGGCTGTCGCCGTGCACGCAGATCGAGTCGGCCTCGATCTTGATCTCGGTGCCGTCGATGGCCTCGATCGGCTCGCCGGCCGCCAGCTTCAGGCAGCGCTCGGCGATCTCGTCCGGGTCGTGCAGCACCGCGCCGGGCTCGCGCCGCGGCACCAGGGTGCCCTCGGGGGTGTAGGCGCGGTCGGCGAAGGCTTCGCGGAACACCCGCAACCCGGCCTGCTCGGCCTGCTCCAGCCACTGCGACCCGGGCAGGCCGAGCACCGCCAGCGACGGGTCGTAGCTGCGGATCGCCGCCACCACCGCGGCGGCCTGCTCCGCGTGGTGCACGATCGCGTTGTAGAGGGCGCCGTGCGGCTTGACGTAGCCGACCTCGGTGCCCGCGACGCGGGCGAACGCGGCGAGTGCGCCGATCTGGTAAACCACGTCGTTGGTCAGCTCGGCCGGGGGCACGTCGATGAACCGGCGGCCGAACCCGGCCAGATCCCGGTAGCTGACCTGCGCGCCGACCACGACGCCGTGCTCGGCAGCCTGCTCGCAGGCCCGCCGGATCACCGTGGCGTCCCCGGCGTGGTAGCCGCAGGCCACGTTCGCGCTGGTGACGATGCGCAGCAGCGCCTCGTCGTCGCTGAGCTCCCAGCGACCGAAGCCTTCGGCAAGGTCCGAGTTGAGGTCCACGTCCACCTCACTTCCACAGCGCGGCAATGCCGCTGAGCGAGTTCGCACCCAGGTAGAGGGTCAGCAACCAGGCGATCACACCCACGATCAGCAGCCACCACGGGTACCGGTATCCCCCGAGCAGGTCGCGCCGGCGGACCGCGACGAACATCAGCACCCCGAAGCCGACCGGCAGGAGCAGCCCGTTGAGCGCCCCGGCGAGCACCAGCAGCGTGGTCGGAGCCTGGTCCAGCAGCAGGAACACCGCCGCGGACAGCGCGACGAAGCCCACCACCAGCCAGTTGCGGGCGCGAGCCAGCCTCTCGGAGAAGGTGACCAGAAACGACACCGAGGTGTAGGCGGCGCCGACCACCGAGGTGATGCTGGCCGCCCACAGGATCATGCCGAACAGCCGCAGGCCCACCTCCCCGGCCGCGTGCTGGAACGCCTCGGCCGCGGGGTTGGCCGACGTCAGGGTGACGCCGCCGGCGACCACGCCGAGCACGGCCAGGAACAGCACCAGCCGCATGACACCGGTGACCAGCAGGGACACCACGGAGCTGCGGCTGACATCGACGACCCGGTCGGGCCCGGTCACCCCGGCGTCGACCAGCCGGTGCGCCCCGGCGTAGGTGATGTAGCCGCCGACGGTGCCGCCGATCAGGGTGGTGATGGCCAGGAAGTCAACCTCGCCCGGCCACACCGCCTGGACCAGCGCCTGCCCGACCGGCGGCGCGGAGGAGAACGCCACGAAGGCGGTCAGCGCGATCATCACCACGCCGAGGACCACGACGATGCGGTCCATCGCCACCCCGGCCCGCTTGCTGAGGAAGATGCCGATCGCGATGACGGCCGAGACGGTGCCACCGATCTTGGCGTCCAGCCCCAGCATCGCGTCCAGGCCCAGCGAGGTGCCCGCGACGTTGCCGACGTTGAACACCAGCCCGCCGAAGACGACGAGCGCGGCCATCACGTAGCCGACGCCGGGCAGCACGCGGTTGCCCAGGTCCTGGGCGCGCATGCCGGAGACGCCGATGACGCGCCAGACGTTCAGCTGCACCGCGATGTCGACCAGGATCGACACCACGATGGCGAACGCGAAGGCGGCACCGAGCTGGATGGTGAACTCGGTGGTCTGGGTGATGAAGCCGGGGCCGATGGCGCTGGTGGCCATCAGGAACACGGCGCCCAGCAGCGTGCTGCGCCGGGCCGCCGAGGACGGGGTTCTGGCCGTGGTCGTCTGAGCCATGGCACTCCGATCAGCGTGATCACCGGGTCGAGGCCGGTGTGGGACGACGACTTCCGCAGCGGTGGGCCGCGGCGCCGGTCAACATAGTGAATTGTTGAACAATCCTGCAATACCCTCGGTGGAACTTCCTCGTTAGACTTGAGCCCCGATCAACTCGCGTCGTGGGGAGCTCGATTGACCACCGCCGCCCCGTGGGTGGACCTGTTGGCGGCCGACCGGTCGCTGCTGGACCGCACCAGCACAGCCGAACGGGTCGCCGACGTGCTCCGGCAGCGCATCATCGACGGCGCGCTCGCCCCGGGCACCCGGCTGTCCGAGGAAAGCGCCGGTCGCGCCCTGGCGGTGTCCCGCAACACGCTGCGCGAGGCGTTCCGCCTGCTGGTCCATGAACGCCTGCTGGTGCACGAGTTCCACCGCGGGGTCTTCGTCCGCGTGCTCAGCGCCGAGGACGTCATCGACCTCTACCGGATCCGCCGCCTGCTGGAGACCAGCGCGGTGCGCCGGGCCGACCGGTCGGTGCCGGAGCTCGTCGCGGCCGTCGACAGGGCGGTCGGTGACGGCGAGCGTGCCGCGGCGGCCGAGCGCTGGCGGGACGTCGGCACCGCGAACATGCGCTTCCACGAGGCACTGGCCGCGCTGGCCGCCAGCCCGCGGGTGAACGAGACGATGCGCCAGCTGCTGGCCGAGCTGCGGCTGGCGTTCCACGTGATGTCGCGCCCGCGGGAGTTCCACGAGCCGTATCTGGAGCTGAACCGGGAGATCGCGGACCTGATCAGCGACGGCCAGCTGGACCGGGCGGCCGACCGGCTCGACGAGTACTTCGACGCCGCCGAGGCACAACTGGTCGCCGCCTACCGGGACTACACCCCTTAGTGCGCGATCGGTTTGACCGAGGACGCGCGCAGACGGGGCGCGCAGCCGCTGCCCGCACCACCACTGCCAAGCATGAAGACCCGCTCAGCCGTCCAGGCCGGCGAAGAGGTCCGACTCCCAGTCGTAGGGGCCGGAACCGGGGCCGCGGTCGCCGCGGACCAGCAGGTAGTGCTCGATGGCGAACTCCGGGCGCGCCGTGATCGAGGCGAAGAACCCGCCGTCGTCCAGGTTCACCTGGCTGCGGTGGCGCCGCAGCGCGCGCAGCTTGGCCGCGTGGAAGGCGCGGCCGTCCAGCACCGCGGTCAGCTCCTGGTCCGGCACCGTGTACGGCTCGAAGCCCTCGACCCCGGCCTCCTCGACCTGCTTGAGGATCGAGCGCGGCAGGGCTGTCCAGTACACCTTCGCCACCTGCCACGGCTCGCCCAGCTCCGGTGCGTAGTCCGGGTCGGCCGCCGGGTCCAGCGACGTCATGACCGCGCGGTGCGCGGCGATGTGGTCGGGGTGGCCGTAGCCGCCGAACTCGTCGTAGGTCACCACGACCTGTGGTCGTTCCGCCCGCAGCACCGCCACCATCGCGCGGGTCACCTCCACCGGGTCCGCGGCCGCGAACGCGCCGTCCGCACCGTTGGACGCCTCCCCCGCCATGCCGCTGTCCCGCCAGCGGCCCGGGCCGCCCAGCCAGTGGTGTCGGACGTCGCCCAGCTCGGCCAGCGCCTCGCGGATCTCCTGGCGCCGGTGCTCGCCCAGCGCGTCCGGGTTCCCGCGCAGGTGCGCGAGGTCGTCGGCGACGACCTCGCCGAGTTCGCCGCTGGTGCAGGTCACCAACGACACCGCGGCCCCCTCCGCGCAGTAACGGGCCATGGTGGCCCCGGTGGCCGTGGACTCGTCATCGGGGTGGGCGTGCACCAGCAGCAGGCGACGGTCGCTCATGACGTCCGAGCGTAGCCACCCACACCGACACCGACCGGTGTTGCGTCAGCGGTAGGGACGCCGCGCTCGGGCTTCCGACGTGGCCCGGGCCTACCACACGAGCTGGTCGAGCAGCACCTTGGCCGCGGCCGGGACCGCATTGTCCTTCGGAATACCGGTCTCGTCGAAGCACTCGTGCACGCCGTGGAAGCTGACCGTGTCGCGCACGGTCACGGCGTGCAGTTCGGCGAAGACCTGGCGCAGCTGCTCCACCGCGCGCAGTCCGCCGGAAATGCCGCCGTAGCAGACGAATCCGACCGGCTTGGTGTGCCACTCCTGGTAGGCCGAGTCGATGGCGAACTTCAGCGAGGCCGGGTAGCCGTGGTTGTACTCCGGGGTGATCACCGCGAACACGTCGGCCGCGGCCAGCCGGTCGCGGAACTCTCGCAGCGGTGGTGTGTCCTGCGCCGGGTGCACCGGCGGCAGCCTGGACTCGGCCAGGTCGATGACGTCGACGTCCAGCTCGGGGTGCTGGCGGGCGAGGTCGGCGAACCAGTCGGCCACCGTCCGGCCGTAGCGCCCCTCCCGGGTGCTTCCGACGATGACGCCCAACCGCAGGGCCCGCTCGGACATGGCCGTTCTCCTTCCAAGTGGGTGCCGTCGTCCCACCATCCTGAAACTTCGACATTACTCAAAGTCAAGCTGATCCAGAGTGGACTCTTGGTGACGCTGGAGCGCGGCCAGCTCCTCCGGGGTCAGCACCACGTCGAGCTGTCGCAGGGTGTCGTCGAGCTGCGTGGGCGTGATCCGCGTTGTCGTGACGTGTCCGTCGGCGTGCTCCACGGTGAGCTCGTCACCGACCAGGCGACGGCTGATCCCGTGGTCCAGCCGCATGACCACCAGCTTCCGGCTGAACGGCGACTTCGGGTGGGTGGCGATGAAGTGGTTGGCCACCAGGTAGTCGGTCAAGTGCTGCGGCATCTCGTCGGAGGAGTGCAGCGCCTCCCAGCCACCCGCGCCCTCCTTCTCCAACGTCCACAGTGCACCATCGCGCACCAGGCGGTGCTTCCACCCGGCCTGGTCGACCACGACGCCGTCGCGCAGCGGCATCGGCCGGAGCATCCCGGCGCCGAAGCCGACGTCGGCCAGGTGATCCTCACCGTCCACGCGCACCCGCAGCATCATGTGCGTCCGGTAGCCCGGCCGGTGCGGCTGGGTCCGCGCCATCCGGCGCTGCACGTCAAAGCCCAGGTTCTCCAGCACGGCCGCGAAGAGCAGGGCGTGCTCGAAGCAGTAGCCGCCGCGGCGGCGGCGCACCAGCTTGTCGGCGATGACGGGCAGGTCCAGGCCGGGATGCGCACCGAGGACGGCATCGACGTTCTCGAAGGGGATGGTCCGCACGTGCGCCTCGTGCAGCGAGCGCAGCGCCGCCGACGAAGGCTCGACGCGCGGGTGCGAGATGCGCGCCAGGTACTCGTCGACGTCGAGGCTGCCGATCTGCCACTCGTCCCTGATGTGTTCGCTCATGTCGGAACGTTGACACCTCGACCGCGCTGGAGGTCAACACGCACGCCGACGGGGTCGGGGCGGGCGCCTCGACGCCCGCCCCGACCCCCTCTGGGATCTGTTGTTCGGTTGTGCCGATCAGGGCATCAGAACCAATAGCCCCAGTGCCAGAACGGCGGCACCCAGTTCCAGAACGGCGGGACCCAGCTCGGGACCCAGTGCGGGACCCAGGCGGGCGCGTGGTGCTTGACATGGCCCGCGTTGTTGTTGTGCTGCTTGATCGAACCACCGTTGGCGTTGCCCGAGTTGTTGTTCTCCTGCCTGATCGAACCACCATTGGCGTTGCCCTTGTTGTTGTTCTCCTGCTTGATCGCCCCACCATTGGCATTACCGGAGTTGTTGTTCCCCTGCTTGATCACACCACCATTGGCGTTACCCGAGTTGTTGTTCTCCTGCCTGATCACACCACCATTGGCGTTACCCGAGTTGTTGTTCTCCTGCTTGATCGCCCCACCATTGGCATTACCGGAGTTGTTGTTCCCCTGCTTGATCACACCACCATTGGCATTGCCCGAGTTGTTGTTCTTCTGGGTGATCGAACCACCGTTAGCGTTGCCCTTGTTGTTGTTCTTCTGGGTGATCGAACCACCGTTAGCATTGCCCGAGTTGTTGTTCTCCTGCCTGATCGAACCACCATTGGCGTTACCGGAATTGTTGTTCGACTGGTTCACATTGACGTTGTCGTCCTCGGCCATGTGCACGACCGCGGAGGGAGCCGGGGTGGCGGCGAAAGCGGTGCTCGGAGCAAGAGCACCCGCAGCGATCGCAGCTGCGATACCAATAGCCTTCGTCGTCTTCTTCATGGATTTCTTCCTTTCCGGTGCTGCCCACCCGGCCCTGGTGTCCGCGGCCTGACAGCTGTGGGTTTGGCTTCTGGATTCCGTCGGCTCCGTTCATGCCGATGCATCTAGTTTGCGGACCGAGGCATCCCGCTCCGATGGTGCGAACCCGCCGAAAAGCGACGCAGAACCCGAAGAATTTCGGACGGGAATTCCCCCGCCTCGGGGTGGGGAACACCCCACCCCACCAGGGCCTCGCGGCAGCGGACGCGTCCGGCAGCATCGCCCCACGGCTGTCGTTGACAGTCGACGAGCAGCGCGAATACGGTATATCAACCAACGTTCGAAATATCAGACACGGAGCAGGCATGTCGAACAGCCCGACCCTCATCCACCTGCGCGACGAGGACGACGTCGCCATCGCCGGCGCGGACCTGAGCGCGGGAACCGAAGCACGGGTCGGCACCGCCGCGGTGGTGCTGCGCGGCGACGTCCCACGCGGGCACAAGGTCGCGGTGCACGACATCGCCGCGGGCAGCGAGGTGCGCCGCTACGGCCAGGTGATCGGGTTCGCCGGACGCGACATCGCCGGCGGCGAGCACGTCCACCTGCACAACCTGGAGTACCGGGAGTTCGAGCGGGCCTACGAGTTCTCCGTCGACGCCCAGCCGGAGCACCTGCTGCCGGAAGACCAGCGCGCCACCTTCGAGGGCTACGTGCGCTCCGACGGCAAGGTCGGCACCCGCAACTACCTCGGCGTGCTCACCAGCGTCAACTGCTCGGCGACCGCGGCGAAACTCATCGCCCAGCAGATGCGCTTCTCCGGCGTGCTGGACGACTTCCCGAACGTCGACGGCGTGGTCGCGCTGACCCACGGCACCGGCTGCGGCATGGCGCCCGACGGCGAGGGCATCGACGTACTGCGCCGGGTGATGCGCGGCTACCTCACGCACCCCAACTTCGCCGGTTTCCTCGTCCTGGGCCTCGGCTGCGAGGACAACCAGATCGTCAGGATCACCCAGGACGTCGACCTGCGTGAGGACCTGCCGATCACCACCGCCACCATCCAGGAACTCGGCGGCACCACCAGAACCGTCCGGGAGGGCGTCGCCCGGCTCACCGAACTGCTGCCCGACGTCGATGCGGCGCGGCGCAGCACGGTGCCCGCCAGCAAACTCGTGCTGGGCACCAACTGCGGCGGCTCCGACTCCTACTCCGGCATCACCGCCAACCCCGCGCTGGGCGCGGCGGTGGACCGGCTCGTCGCCCACGGCGGCACCGGCATCGTCGGCGAGACGCCCGAGATCTACGGCGCCGAGCACATGCTGGTGCGCCGCGCCGCCAGCCGCGAGGTCGGCGAGAAGCTGCTGGCCAAGATCGCCTGGTGGCAGGACTACACGGCCAGGAACGGCGGTTCGATGGACAACAACCCGTCGCCGGGCAACAAGGCCGGTGGGCTGACCACGATCCTGGAGAAGTCGCTGGGCGCGGTCGCCAAGGGCGGCACCACCGCGCTGCGCGACGTCGTCGACTACGCCGCACCGATCACCAGCAGGGGTTTCGTCTTCATGGACACACCCGGCTACGACCCGGTGTCGGTGACCGGCATCGTCGCGGGCGGCGCCAACGTCGTCTGCTTCACCACCGGGCGCGGCTCGGCCTTCGGCTGCGCCCCGGTCCCGAGCCTGAAGCTGGCCACCAACACCCCGCTGTATGAGCACATGAGCGAGGACATGGACGTCAACTGCGGCCGGATCATCGACGGGGAGACCACCGTCGAGGCGCTCGGCGAGGAGATCTTCCAGCAGATCCTGCGGGTGGCCTCCGGCGAGCACACCAAGAGCGAGGACCTCGGCTACGGCGAGGAGGAGTTCGTCCCGTGGCACATCGGCACCGTCATGTGACCGCGGATCTCCGCCCCGCCGGGTTCGTCCTGTCGATCTGATCCGGGCGAGCGGACGTCAGCGGCGGCCGCGCATCCAGGAGTCCAGCGCGATCAGCGTCTTGGTGCTGGTCACCCGGTGGCTGCGGCGGATCTCGTCGATGGTGCGCTGCAGGTGCGCCATGTCGCGCACCCGCAGCCACACCAGCGCGTCCGGGTCGCCGGCGATGGTGAACACCGCCTGCGCCTCAGGCATCCGGGTGGTGGTCTGGATGATCTCGTCGACGCCGCTGGTGCCCAGGAAGCGCAGTTCGATGAACGCCTCCACGCCCCACCCGAGCTTGGCGTGGTCCACCTGCACGGTGTAGCCGAGGATCACGCCGAGCTCCTGCATCCGGTCGATGCGGCGCTTCACCGCGGCGGTGGACAGGGTCACCCGGGTGGCGATGTCCGACAGGGTCCGGCGGGCGTCCTCCCGCAGCAGTTCGAGGATCTCCCGGTCGGTCGCATCCAACGTCGCGTCGGCCACGGGTGGGCATGTTACGCAAAATTTGGCCGGATGGTCGTCCTGAGACCACCGAATTTTGCGTGCTGACCCGTAGTTCGGCGCGTGGTGTTGTGCGGGCGCGGACGATCCGCTGAGGTGTCGTCGATCACCATCCGATCTGGAGTCGACGAGGAGTTGCCCCATGGCCGCCTTCACCCTGGACGACCGCTACCTGCGGGAAGCGGGCACGGTTTACGTGACCGGCGTGCAGGCCCTCGTGCGCATGCTGTTCGACCGGATCCGCCACGACCGCCGCTCTGGACTGCGCACGGCCGCGTTCGTCTCCGGCTACGAGGGCTCCCCGCTGGCCGGATTCGACCTGGAGCTCGCCCGTCGCGCGAAGCTGCTCGCCGACCACGACGTGGTGCACCAGCCCGGTCTGAACGAGGAAATCGCGGCCACGTCGGTGCTGGGCAGCCAGCTCGCCGAGCGCCTCGGCACGCAGCGCCCGGACGGCGTGGTCGGCGTCTGGTACGGCAAGGCGCCGGGCCTGGACCGGGCCAGCGACGCGCTGCGGCACGCCAACCTGGCGGGCACGAACCCGCGGGGCGGCGCGGTGGCGCTGGTCGGCGACGACCCGAACGCGAAGTCGTCCACGGTGCCCGCGGCCTCGGAGGCCGCGCTCGCCGACCTGGCCATGCCGGTGCTGTTCCCCGCCGACTCCCAGGACCTGCTCGATTACGGGTTGCACGCGGTGGAGCTGTCCCGAGCCAGCGGCCTGTGGACGTCGCTGAAGGTGGTGGCGAACGTGGCCGACGCCGCCGGGACCGCCGTGGTGCGACCGGACTGGAGCGCACCGCAGCTGCCCGCCGAGCTCAGGCCCTACTCACACCGCCCCAACGCGCGGCTGCTCGGCCCCGAGCTGGCCACCCTGGAGCACAGCCTGTACACCGTGCGCCTGCCGCTGGCGCTGGAGTACATCCGGGCCAGCGACCTCAACCAGGTGGTGCGCAGCGGTGCCGACGACCGGATCGGCATCGTGGCCGCGGGCAAGTCCTACCTCGACGTCCGGCAGGCGCTGCGGGCGCTCGGCCTCGACGACGCGGAACTGGCCCGCCACGGCGTCCGGCTGCTCAAGCTCGGCGCCATCCACCCGCTGGACCCGCACATCGTGCGGGACTTCGCCCGCGGCCTGACCGAGATCGTGGTCGTGGAGGAGAAGCGCTCGTTTCTGGAGTCGGCGATCAAGGAGGTCCTCTACGGCCTGCCGGACGCGCCCGCCGTGCACGGCAAGAAGGACGCGGACGGCCGGACCCTGTTCACCGAGCTCGGCGAGCTGAACCCGGACGGGATCGCCGAGGGGCTGGCCCGCCGGCTGACCGCGCACGGCGAGGTGGCGCCGATCGAGGCGTGGCGGCGGCGCCGCCGTCCGCAGCGGATCTCCGTGCCGCTGCTGGCCCGCACCCCCTACTTCTGCTCCGGCTGCCCGCACAACTCCTCGACCAAGGTGCCGGACGGCACGGTGGTCGGCGCCGGGATCGGCTGCCACACGATGGCGCTGTTCATGGACCCCGACCAGGTCGGCGACGTCGTCGGGCTCACCCAGATGGGCGGTGAGGGCGCGCAGTGGATCGGCATGGCGCCGTTCGTCGGCACGGAGCACTTCGTGCAGAACATCGGCGACGGCACGTTCACGCACTCCGGCAGCCTGGCCGTACGCGCCGCCGTCGCTGCCGGGGTCAACATCACCTACAAGCTGTTGCACAACTCGGCCGTGGCGATGACCGGCGGCCAGGACGCCGTCGGCGCGCTGCCGCTGGCGCGACTCGCCGAGGTCCTGCTGCTGGAGGGCGTCGCCAAGGTCGTCGTCACCACCGACCAGCCCAAGCGGCTCGCCGGGCGCCTGCCGAAGGGCGTCGAGGTCCGCCACCGCGACGAACTGCTGGCGGCGCAGCAGGAGCTGGCGGCCGTGCCGGGCGTGACGGTGCTGATCCACGACCAGGAGTGCGCGGCCGAGAAGCGCCGCAAGCGACGCCGCGGCAAGCAGCCGACCCCGGCGAGGAAGGTGGTGATCAACGAGCGGGTCTGCGAGGGCTGCGGCGACTGCGGCGCGAAGTCGAACTGCCTGTCCGTGCAGCCGGTGGCCACCGAGTTCGGCCGCAGGACCCGCATCCACCAGCCGTCCTGCAACGTCGACTACTCGTGCCTGGCCGGGGACTGCCCGTCCTTCATGACCGTGGTGCCCGGTGGGCGTCGATCGGGTCGCCGGGTCGGGGAGCTGGCCGCGGACGCGCTGCCCGAGCCGCAGCGGTCGATTGCCGGTGACTTCACGGTTCGCATCACCGGCATCGGCGGGACCGGCGTCGTGACGGTGACCCAGATCCTGGCCACCGCGGCGGTGATCGACGGGCGGCAGGTGCGCACGCTCGACCAGATCGGCCTGGCGCAGAAGGGCGGCGCGGTGGTCTCCGACCTCAAGATCACCGCGGAACCGGTGGCGCAGGCCCCGAAGCTGGCCGCCGGTGAGTGCGACCTCTACCTGGCCTGCGACCTGCTCGTGGGTGCCGACCCGACGCACCTGGCGGCGGCCGATCCGGACCGCACCACCGCGGTGGTGTCCACGACCGAGGTCCCGACGGGGCGGATGGTGGTGGACACGAGCGTGTCGTTCCCGGCGCAGGACACCATCCGGACCCCGCTGGACGAGGCGAGCGCGCGGGCCTTCTACCTGGACGCGCGCGGGCTGTCCGAGGAGTTGTTCGACGACGACCAGTTCGCCAACATCCTGCAGCTGGGCGCGGCCTACCAGAGCGGTGCGCTGGCGCTGTCCGCGACGGCCATCGAGCAGGCGATCGAGCTGAACGGCACCGCGGTGGCGGCCAACATCCAGGCGTTCCGCCGCGGCCGCCAGGCGATCGCCGACCCCGAGGCGCTGCGGGCGGAGATCACGCCGCCCGCCCCGGCGGCGGTGCCCGCGCCGAGCGAGGCGGCGCGCCGGGTGCGGGCGCTGGTCGACGCCCCGGAGGGCTCGGAGCTAGCGCGGCTGCTGGACATCCGGATCCCGGACCTCGTCGACTACCACAGCGAGAGATACGCCCGCGAGTACGCGGAGTTCGTGGAACGGGTGCGCCGGGCGGCCCCGCCGGCGGTCACCGAGGCGGTCGCCCGCAACCTGCACAAGCTGATGGCCTACAAGGACGAGTACGAGGTCGCGCGGCTGTCGCTGGACGAGCGCGTGCTGGCCGACGTCCAAGCCCGGTTCGGCGACGGCGCCCGCGTCGCCTACCAGCTGCACCCACCGGTCCTGCGGGCCCTGGGCATGAACCGCAAGATCAGCCTGGGACCGTGGTTCCGCCCGGTCCTGCGCGTGCTCCGCGGCATGCGTAGGCTCCGCGGCACCCGCCTCGACGTGTTCGGCCACACCCGCGTCCGCCGCGTGGAACGCGACCTCATCGCCGAGTACCGCTCGGCGATGACCCGGGCCCTGGCGAACCCGGACCACCCGGCGACCCTGGAACTGGCCGAACTCCCGGACATGGTCCGGGGTTATGAGGACATCAAGCTGGCGAACGCGGCCACCTACCGCCACAAGCAGCAGGAACTTCTGACCGCACTCGAACCCGTCCCCACCACAGCCTGAACAGCACCACCACAACGGTCAGACGCCGCCAACCGGCTCACCCGACCAATGGCGCCCGTCACGCTTGCCCCGGACGGGTTCAGCCGATGCCGGGAAGGCGGATTTCGATCACCTCGACCTCCGCTTCGCCGTTCGGCGTGGAGTAGGTGACCGTCTGGCCGGGTCGGCTGTTCACCAGTGCCATGCCCAGCGGGCTGTCCGAGGTGAGAGACGTGTCCTCGGCCCCGGGCGCGATCTCCTCCGGGATCGCCACCACGCGCCAGGTCTGCACCGTGCCGTGCTCCATGCGGAGCTTGACCTCGGTGCCCGGTGGCAGCCCGCTGGTCTTGGCGGTGCCTCCGGCCAGCCGCCACTCGAGTTCGGCGATGCGGTCGTCGATGGCGACGAGCTCGTCACCGCCCTGCAACTCCTGCGAGGAGTCCCCGCGGTCGCCCGCCCAGTCCCGCTGCTGCTCCAGTTCGTCGAGCAGTTCCCGCCGCCGGGCCCGCAGCGCACGGATCTCGTCCTCCAGCCTGGCCCGAGCCTCCTCCGATGGCCCCATGCCGCCCTCCTTCGCCCGAGCCCCCAGTCCCGAGCCAAGTATCGAGCAGCCCGGCAGGCCCAGCACCCGCACGAAGATCCCACCGCTTCCACCTGACAGGCTCGTCACCTGATCGTCTCGCCGCTACCCTGGCCGTGCACCTTCTCGCGGCGGTCATGACGCCCCGGCTGGGGGCATTCCGCGAGGATCCCCGACTCCGCGAATCGAGGGTGACCGTGGGTAGGGTCATCGAACCTCATCAGCCGATCGGCGACCGTGTTCGCCAGCTGCGCGGCAAGCTGCTCACTCAGCGGGAACTCGCCGAGAAGGCGGATGTGTCCATCGACGTGGTGCGCAAGCTCGAACAGGGCCAGCGCAGCACCGCATCGGTGGGCACGCTGCACCGGATCGCGCGAGCGCTGGACGTCACGCTGGCAGACCTGATCGGCCCGGCCCGCATCCCGGACCAGGCGCCGCAGGAAAACGCGGTCGAACTGCGGCACGCCGTCACGGACCTGGACGACCTGATCGGTGCACCCGATGATGTCGAACCGCGCGACGTTGACGCCGCCCAGCGCGCCGAGGTCTACCTGGGGGATCTACTGGTCCGGCGACCACGACGCCGCCGCGGCGGCACTCCCCAACCTGATCTACGGACTACGCGCCGGGTACGCCACCGCCAACCTCCCAGACAAGCCAGCTCTCGCCTACGCCCTGTCCCGCACGCTGTGGGCGGCGGGGTCAACGCTGATGCATCTCCGGCACAACGACACCGCGTCGGCCGCCACTCGGTGGGCGGTGCGGTTGGCCGCCGAAAGCAACGACCCGTGGATGCACGCCACCGTCCAGGGATCGCTGGCGTGGCAGCTGATGGTCTCCGGGCGCTATACCGAGTCGTTGCGGCTGACCGACCGGGCCGCCGCCAGCATCGAGCCCGACGGGTCTGCACCGGCTTCGCACCTGTCGGCCTACGGGTCGCTGCTGATGCAATCGGGCAACGCCGCAGCGCGGGCCGGAAACCGCGCCGCGGCTCACGACTACCTCGACGCAGCCGCCGAGGTAGCCCAACGGGTCGGTGAAGATCGCAACGACTACTCCACCACCTTCGGGCCGTCGCTGATCGCGATGCAGGCCGCCGACGTCCACATTGCACTCGGCGACTACGACCGGGCAGTGCGAGCCGCGGCGACGATGCCCAACCAGGGCGCGGCGCTGCCCACGATGGCGGGCTGCCGCCACCTGGCTGACCGCGCGCTGGCTCACCTCCGTCTCGGGCAACCCGAGAACGCGCTTCCACTGGTGGCCACGGCGGTGCAGTCGTCGCCGAACTGGGCCAAGCACCAGCAACTTCCCAAGGTGGTGACCCGGGAACTGCTGCACACCACCAAACAGCGGTCACCGGTGCTGCGGAACCTGGCCACCACCCTTGGGGTCAGCTGATCAGGTAGTAGGACACCACGTCCTACCAGGCTGTCGATCAACGCCCATACGTTCTGGGCATGAGCATGGTCGACAGCCGCCCCCACAGCCCGCACGTGGACCGGGTGTTCTGGATGCCGGTACCCGACCAGCAGGTACCGGCATCCGACGGGACTGTTGAAGGGGCCGGGGTGCGTGCAGGCACCCGTCATGCGTTCTGGGGGCGCCGCTGGGACGGCCAGGAGGCCGAGGTCCGCACGGTGTGCGGCGTGGTGGTCAACCTGGATGAATCGTCGCCGCTGGACTGGATCACCATGCCCGAGTGCGGCCCGTGCCGCACCGAGATCCTGCGGGTCCGCGGCGAAATGCGGTCGTGACCGTGATTTTGGCTCGCCGCAAGCTCGGCTCGCCGCCGCACTGTGGGAGATCGTGGACGAGGCCAACCGGTACGTCGTCGAGAACGCCCCGTGGACCCTGGCGAAGGCGGAGAAAAACGGCGACCAGGACGCCGCCGCCCGTCTCGACGTGGTGCTGCGCACGCTGGTCGACGCCGAGCGCCTGGTGGCCGACGAGCTGACCCTGTTCCTGCCCGGCGCCGCTCGACGCGTTGCCGCACAGCTCGGCGACGGCGGCGACGAACTCGCCAAGCCCACACCGCTGTTCCCCCGCATCGAGCTGCCAGCCGACGAGTAACACGCTCGCGCCAGCCCGCGCCCCGCACCTGGTGACCGGTGCGGGGCGCGTTCGTCGTGCAGGTCGGCCGGTCGATGCCTTCGCGGTCGCGGCGAGCACGGCCCCGCGCCGCGTCGATCGACGCGCGCGTTCGGCCTGGATCCCCAGCGAGCCGGGCGCCGACAGAAAAATCGCCCCCGCACCCGACCGGCGAACCGGAAGGATGTGGGGGCGTTTCGCTTGGTCCCGGCCACAGCACATGGGGATGGCGCAGCGGCCGGGCATCGGCGAGGCTACTGGACGGGCGAGCGCTGGTCCAGCGCGTAAACGGGTTGTTTGACCGAGCCCAGCTGTCTTGGTGATTTGTTCTCGCGCTTGAGCGCCTTGCCGAAGTCACGGATCAGCGCACTCCCCCCCCCCGGGGGGTCAACACTCGGCAACCCGACCAAGGAAAGCTTTGTTTTCTCTGGTCACCCACCTGCCGTGGCCTACCTGGTCGCGCGAGTCGAGGCCGAGACCAGCGGCGGCCGGCACCGGCTGCGCGAGCCGCGCACGGTGCACCACCCACGTCGGCGCAGACTGCGTTCAGCACGACCGGCACCATGAGCGTGTGGCACTCACCTCGGGATGACCTGGTGCCCTTCGGGCGGCTCTTTCGGGGATGACCGTCATGATTACCGCAGTTGCGTATATCTGGAGGGCGTGTAAGGGCATGATGTGGCGGGGAGGTGGTTGCTGTGGACGAACTGACGATGTCGCTTCGATGCCACGCTTATTCGGCAAGGATCTAAGCCGAAACTTGGGGGGCCCTGCTGGATCCCATGTTTGCAGGCTCCTATCAGGTCACACCCCACACACCCGGCGCCCCCGACAACACGGTGACCCCCCGGAGACGCCGACAGATCAAACTCAGGACAACCCACCCAAGAGGGGTGTCGGCCCAAACTCGGGTCAGACGCCCCGAACGATCACCACCCACATCATCACTGCCTGAACCTGGGGGACCGACCCCCATGTTTGCCGGAATTTGGGGCCGACTTCCGGGCAGATGACTGCGCCGAGGACGGGTGGTCGTCCGGGGCCGGGGGCGCGGATAACTGCGGAGCGCCCCCAAAGCTCCGGACGCCCACCGCTCGCTAGGACGCACGACGCCCCGGTTTCGCTCCCCCGATCCAGACATTTCTGCGGCGGGTCGGAGGTGTGCGATGAGCCGTCGATGGCGCGAACCCGAACCGCAGTGGGTCACCGCGAACGGGTGGACGGTTGCCCGCGTCCGCGGTCGCGACACCAGGCACGGCTACCTGCTGATGTATCGCGGCAGTACGTGGGGTGGCTCGTGCGACAGCCGGATGGCTGGCGTTGGCTGCTCACTCATGATGTGAACGGAACCGCCCCCAGCGCCACGGACGCCGGGAGCGGTTCGCTGTCTGCGTTCAGCGGTCGAACCGGCCGCTCTTGATCGCGTCGACGAACGCGGACCACTGCGGCCCGGTGGTGGTGAAGTACCCGCCGCCGCGGTTCTTGGTGTCGCGCACTGCGGCGCCGTCACCGATGCGGCCGACCTCGACACAGTTGTCTGTGTTGGTGCTGCGGCTCGACTTACGCCAGCCGATCGGGATGGCGTGAGATACGCTCATTACGTCGTCTCCGTTCTGATGACATCAGCGATGAGCCTGGAAGAGGCGTCCGGGCTCATCGCAACTTCCTCCACCCTATCGAGGGCTATCTCGTAGGCACTCACCTCGTCGGGCTCGTGCAGGAACAATCCCGAGATTCGGTTTTCCAGGTGCACCACCGGGGTTCGGTTTCGATCATCGAACTCCGCCAGCGAGAAGGGTCCCTCAAGCCCGGGGTGCCAGCCGCATCGGGTTGGGATGATTCGAAGTTCGACGTTGTCCAGTTCTGCGTACTTCAGCAGTGCTTCCAGCTGATCGGTCATGATCTCCGCACTACCGATCAATTGGTAGAGCACCGATTCACCAATGAAAGCACGCAGTTCAGCGGGATTCTTGCGGGTGATCGCGTCGCGTCGCCCGAGACGAACGGCGACCCGAGTATCGATCTCGGAGGCTGGCACGCCGCCCGTCTTCATGATCTCCCGCGCGTATTCGGCGGTCTGCAACAGGCCAGGGATCAGCAGCGGCGACACGGTGGTGATGCGCTTTGCCTCCCGCTCGATCTCCAGGAGCGCAGCGAGCTGTCGCTGCTGCTCTGGCATTCCCACCGAAAGCCAGTGCGACCCGTCCGGGTCCCGCGCCAGCTCGACCAGCTGCTCCCGCTGTTCGGCAGAAGCACCGACCTTCGCCAGGTACGCGGCTACGTGTTCCGGCTTGGGTGAGCGGGCGCCCGTCTCCCAGCGCGACACCGTCGCGTGCGACGTTTCGAGTTGCTCGGCCAACTGGCGCAGTCCGATCCCGGCCGCTTCACGCGCTGCTCGCAGCTCGGCGCCGAGTGCACGCGCTTTCGGTGTGGTACCAGCCATGCACCACAGCATAAACAGATGCGAGCAGTGAGCACAGATCCTCCGATCAGATCATTGCGGCTCACCCTTACCAACTGTCACTCTGGTGCCGCAACACTGGTAATGATGGCACCACGGTTCGTGGTGACCGGAGCCTATTGGGAGGACACCATGCCGTACCGCCCGCATCCCTTCTCGTGGGTCCCCGCTGTCGGTCAGCGGCACGCGAGCACCGACGCGAAACCGGCGGGTGGCTATCCCACTGGCATGACTGTCCAGACGCTGTGCGGCCATCAGCTGATCGCGGACAACACTGAAACCGCCTGGCTGTGGGAGACGTGCCCGGAGTGCAACGCTGCGGCGCGGGTGCTCGCCGGTCTCCCGCCGGTGCTGGGCGACGCGGTCGCCAAGACGGGCGGTGCGTCATGAGCAGCGTGGTTCCGCCGCTGCACTCGCTGTTGGTGCGCGCGGCTGCGGCACTGGACGACTTGGCCGACGACGTGCGCGAGCGGTGCGCCACCGACGGGCAGCTCATCGACATGGCCGACGTGCTCGCGGAGTTGTCCGCGACGCTGCGGGACAAGTGCGCCACCTACGTTCCGCCGCGCGTGGTCGACGGGAGGACGGAGCGGTGATCGCGGCGTTGATCGCGGTCGCGGCGCTCGGGGTCGGCGGTGTCGCGTTGTGGGCGATGGTCTCCTACGCCCCGGCTCGGCATGCCGGGGGTGGCGAAGGCGCGGTGACCGTGGCCTACCTGGTCGCGCGAGTCGAGGCCGAGACCAGCGGCGGCCGGCACCGGCTGCGCGAGCCACGCACGATGCAGCTTCGCGGGGACCTGACCGACGACGAGGAAACACGGATACTGCCGCTGGTCGAATCCGGGATACCTGTCGACAACAGCGAAGCGATGTCCCGGCATCCCGGACTACTGCGACGCATTCTGGCCAAGCTCGAAACCCTGTGAGACCCGGCTCGGTACTGTCGCACCCCCTCCGCCGGTACCGAGTCGCCCCGGCCGGGGTGGTGGGCCGCCCCTCGGTTCACCACCCCGCCGGGCACCAAACCCGGTCGGCGCTTCCCCGGCGCGCCGACCGGCCCCGAATCCGGGCGCCCAACCGTCGATCTCCCGGGCGGGACGGCACCCGGACGGCTGGGCGGCGAGACCCCCGACGCCGCCCAGCCACCCGCCCCCGGCACGGCCGACCTCGAGCCGACCAGATGGTTCCTCGCTCGCGATCTCGATCCGTCGGCCGATGTCACAAGCCGGTGCAGCTGGTGCGGGCCGCGGCGGCCGGGCTGTCGGTGCCGGACACGGTGATCACCAACGAGCCAGCCGCGTTCCGTGACTTCGCCGAACAGGGCCGGTCGGTGACCAAGTTGTTCGGGTCGAACACGATCTCGGAACAGGGAACACGGAAACTGTCGTGGACGCGGGTTCTCGATGCCGCTGACCTCGTCGATCTCCGAGGTATCGAGGTCACCACCCACGTGGTGCAGCGGTGGGTGCCGAAGTCATTCGAGGTGCGTGTCATCGTCATAGGCGAGCACCTGACGGCGGCGGCGATCCATGCGGGCAACGCGGCATCGTACGTGGATTGGCGCTCGGACTACGACGCCCTGACCTACGAGCTGATGGACGTGGCCGCGGGCGTCCGGTCGCTGATGGCCGCGTTCGGCTTGTTGGCGCACCGGCTCGGTGACGAGCGGGTGTTCTCCGTCGACCTGGACGCCGAGATCGTCGACCCGGCGCGGGAACGGCTGGCCTCGATCGGCCTGCGCCCCACGCTCGTCACCCGCGACGGCGCCGAAGGCGTGCGCGAGCACGCGCCGTACGACCGGATCATCGCGACGTGCTCGGTGCCGACGGTGCCGCGCGCCTGGCGTGACCAGCTCGTCGACGACGGGCTGCTCCTGGTCGACATCAAGGTCGGCACCAGCGCGGGAAACCTCGTGCTGCTGCGCCGGGACGGTGAACGGCTGGAAGGGCGGTTCACGGACCGGTGGGCTGCGTTCATGGCGATGCGCCACCACCACGAACAGCCGCCCGCCCTGCACACGCCCAACGGCGAGGAGCGCGCACACGTGCCACGAACACGCCGCCGAACCCGTGGAACACCCACCGCGTGGTGTGGTTCCTGGCCCACTTCACCGGCCTACCGGCCGGAACGCGGTTCGGGCTACGGATCGATCCCGACACCCGGCGGCCGACCGCCGGGACGATCACCGCGCCGGACGGATCGCACGCCGTCGTGATGCTTGGACCGACCGCCGCCGGAACACGGCCGGTGACCGAAAGCGGACCCACACCGCTATGGGCAGCGGTCGAGCAGGCACACCAGGTGTGGCAGGCCGCGGGCGAACCGGGGTGGTCGCGCCTCGGCGTGACCACCGAGGCGGACGATCAGTGGTTGTGGATCGACCAGCCGCACGGCGAACACCACTGGAGCCTCACCGTGTGATGCATTCCCGAAAAGGAGGTTCTGGTGTCGCTGTGGCTGTGCAACAGACACCGCGACCAAGGAAATCGCTGTTGTCCCTGGTCGCCACCTGGGTGGTGGGCGCAGCTGGGTTCGAACCAGCGACCCCCTGCTTGTAAGGCAGGTGCTCTTCCACTGAGCTATGCGCCCCCGTGGCGGTCGGCCGGCACCGCCGGTCGGATCACCGTCGACACCTTACCGGTGCTCGGCCGGGTCCCCGGAACCCGGTCGACCGCCACCGCTGCTCGGAAACCTGCTCACGCGGTGAGCTCGGCCAGCGCCTTCTTCCAGACGTTCTGGTCGCGGGCCTCGCCCGGCTGGTTCACCTCGGCGAAGCGGACCTTGCCCTCGGTGTCGATCAGGAACGTCCCGCGGTTGGCCATGCCGGCGGCCTCGTTGAACACGCCGTATGCCTTGGCCACCTCGCCGTGCGGCCAGAAGTCCGACAGGAGCGGGAAGGTGTAGCCCTCCTTCTCCGCCCACGCCTTGAGCGCGAACGGGGAGTCCACCGACACCCCGAGCACCTGAACCCGGTCGTTCTGGAACTCGCCGAGGTCGTCCCGGACCTGGCACAGCTCACCCTGGCAGATCCCGCTGAACGCGAAGGGGTAGAAGACCAGCAGCACGTTCTTCTTGCCCCGGAAGTCGGCCAGCGAGACCTTCTCCTTGTTGTAGTCCGGCAGCGTGAAGTCCGGCGCCTGCGCACCGACCTCGACCGTCATGGATGCATCCTCCTGTGTGACGTGACCTTGTCACTGCCGAACCTACACCGGGGCCACCGCCGCCGGCGCCGATGCCGACACCGGGTTCCCACGGCGTGGGCACCACATTCTCCGCACCGACAGGGACCAGGGCGTGCGGGGCCACCGGACCGCACGCCCTGGGCTCGGGTCGTGACACCCGCGACCAGCCCACCGCCGCGGGCGCCTGTGGGCGACGCCGGTGCCCGCGGGGTGGGCGTGCGCTCAGCGCCGGGCCTTGGCCCGGCGGTAGGCCAGCCGGGTGCCCATCCACCCCTCGCTGACGCTGACGTTCGCCGTCTGGGCCAGGTTCGCCGTCGACGCCGCCTCGGCGATGTCGGCCGGCTCGACGTAGCCGTCCCGGCCGGTCTTGGGCGTCAGCACCCAGATGACCCCGTCGTCGGACAGCGGCGTCATGGCATCGAGAAGCGTGTCCGTCAGGTCGCCATCATCCTCGCGCCACCACAGCAGCACGACATCGACCACTTCGTCAGCATCTTCGTCGAGCAGCTCGCTCCCGCAGCGCTCCTCGATCGCGGCCCGGACGTCGTCGTCGACGTCCTCGTCCCAGCCGAGCTCCTGGACAACCATCTCGGGCTCGATGTCGAGCCTCTCGGCGACGTCGGTCCTGCCTTTACCGGCGTCTCCCGCGGCGACCACGGCTTTCTCACTCCTCCAATGCACCGGTGCGGCGACCGTTCAGCGCCGCACTCCTTGTCGACCTGGCCGATAGCGAACACTGCCAACCGCCACCGGCGCAACTGCTGACGGCACGACACGCCGTAGCAACGCGTAGAGATTCGACTCTAGACCGGTGAAGACCGCACCGACAGCCTTGGTGCGGGCGGTGTTGCCGCCGGATGTACGCATCGACCCCTGCCATGGGGGACCATGGGAGTGTCGGACGTCACTGTCCGGACACCCTGCCACATCCACGACGTAGTCGAGGAGTTCCCTTGTCCCCGCTCAACAACGACACCGCCGTCCCCACCCAGCGGGTGCGGGTCATCCGGGACGGTCTCGCCTCCCACCTGCCGGACATCGATCCGCAGGAGACCGAGGAGTGGTTGCAGTCCTTCGACTCGGTGCTGGCGGCCAACGGGCAGCAGCGGGCGCGGTACCTGATGCTGCGGCTGCTGCAGCGGGCCCGCGAGAGCGGCGTCGGCGTCCCGTCGCTGACCAGCACGGACTACGTCAACACCATCCCCACCGAGCAGGAGCCGTGGTTCCCCGGCGACGAGGAGACCGAGCGCCGGTACCGGGCCTGGATGCGGTGGAACGCCGCGATGATGGTGCACCGCGCGCAGCGCCCCGGCGTCGGCGTGGGCGGCCACATCTCCTCGTTCGCCTCCTCGGCCAGCCTCTACGAGGTCGGCTTCAACTGGTTCTTCCGCGGCAAGGACCACCCGGGCGGGGGTGACCACCTCTACATCCAGGGCCACGCCTCCCCCGGCGTCTACGCCCGCGCGTTCCTGGAGGGCCGGCTGACCGCCGACCAGCTCGACGGGTTCCGCCAGGAGTACTCGCACGCCGGGCCGGGCGGCGGGCTGCCGTCCTACCCGCACCCGCGGCTGATGCCGGACTTCTGGGAGTTCCCCACCGTGTCCATGGGGCTGGGCCCGATGAACGCGATCTTCCAGGCCCGCTTCAACCGCTACCTGCACGACCGCGGCATCAAGGACACCAGCCAGCAGCGCGTGTGGGCGTTCCTGGGCGACGGCGAGATGAACGAGCCCGAGTCGCGCGGCCTGCTGCACGTGGCCGCCAACGAGGGCCTGGACAACCTCACCTTCGTGGTCAACTGCAACCTGCAGCAGCTGGACGGCCCGGTGCGCGGCAACGGCAAGATCATCCAGGAGCTGGAGGCGTTCTTCCGCGGCGCCGGGTGGAACGTGATCAAGGTGATCTGGGGTCGCGAGTGGGACGCGCTGCTGCACGCCGACCGCGACGGCGCCCTGGTGAACCTGATGAACACCACCCCGGACGGCGACTACCAGACCTACAAGGCCAACGACGGTGCCTTCGTCCGGGAGCACTTCTTCGGCCGCGACCCGCGCACCAAGGAGATGGTCCGGCACCTCACCGACGACCAGATCTGGGGCCTGCGCCGCGGCGGGCACGACTACCGCAAGATCTACGCGGCCTACAAGGCGGCCACCGAGCACCACGGCCAGCCCACCGTCATCCTGGCCAAGACGATCAAGGGCTACGGGCTCGGCCCGCACTTCGAGGGCCGCAACGCCACGCACCAGATGAAGAAGCTGACGCTGGACGACCTCAAGCTGTTCCGGGACAGCCTGCGCATCCCGATCAGCGACGACGAGCTGGACCCGTACCTGCCGCCGTACTACCACCCCGGCCCGGACGCGCCGGAGATCCAGTACCTGCAGGAGCGGCGCCGCCAGCTCGGCGGCTACCTGCCGCAACGCCGGGTCAAGGCCAAGCCGCTGGTGCTGCCCGGCGACAAGGTCTACGACGTGATCCGGCGTGGGTCGGGCAAGCAGGAGGTGGCCACCACGATGGCCTTCGTCCGGCTGCTCAAGGACCTGGCCAAGGACAAGGAGATCGGGCCGCGGATCGTGCCGATCATCCCGGACGAGGCACGCACGTTCGGCATGGACTCGATGTTCCCGTCACAGAAGATCTACAACCCGCTCGGCCAGCTCTACACGCCGGTGGACTACCAGCTGATGCTGGCCTACCGGGAGAGCGAGCAGGGGCAGATCCTGCACGAGGGCATCAACGAGGCCGGGTCGGCCGCGTCGTTCACCGCGGCGGGCACCAGCTACGCCACACACGGCGAGCCGATGATCCCAGTCTACATCTTCTACTCGATGTTCGGTTTCCAGCGCACCGGCGACAGCTTCTGGGCCGCCGCCGACCAGATGGCCCGCGGGTTCGTGCTCGGCGCGACCGCCGGGCGCACCACGCTGACCGGTGAGGGCCTGCAGCACGCCGACGGGCACTCGCAGCTGATCGCGGCGACCAACCCGGCGGTGATCGCCTACGACCCGGCGTGGGCGTTCGAGGTGGCGCACATCGTCAAGGACGGCCTGCGGCGGATGTACGGGGAGGACGCCGAGAACGTCTTCTACTACCTCACCGTCTACAACGAGCCCTACCAGCAGCCCGCGGAGCCCGCGGACCTGGATGTCGACGGCCTGCTGCGGGGCCTGTACCGCTACCAGGCCGCACCGGGCGGTTCCGGGCCGAGGGCGCAGATCCTGGCCGCCGGCGTGCTCATGCCGGAGGCGCTGCGGGCACAGCGGATGCTGGCCGAGGAGTGGGGCGTGCAGGCCGACGTGTGGTCGGCGACGTCGTGGTCGCAGCTGCGGCGGGAGGCCGAGGCCGTCGACCGGCACAATCTGCTGAACCCGGGAGCGGAGCCGCGGGTGCCGTACGTGACGCGGGCGCTGTCGGCGGCCCCGGGGCCGGTGGTGGCCGTCAGCGACTGGATGCGCGCGGTGCCGGACCTGATCCGGCCGTGGGTGCCCGGCGACATGGTGAGCCTGGGCACCGACGGTTTCGGGTTCTCCGACACGCGTCCGGCCGCGCGGCGGGTGTTCCTGGTGGACGCCGAGTCCACCGTGGTCGCCACGCTGGCCGCCCTGGCGCGCGCCGGCGAGATGGACCGGTCGCAGGTGGTGGAGGCCGCGCGCCGCTACCGGCTCGACGACGTCCAGGCCGCGGGTCCGCAGACCTCGGACCCCGGCGTGGCGTGACCGCCAGCCGGCTCCGGTGCGCAATGAGGGGCGCCCTTCGCCCGGGCGCCCCTCGAAAGCGCTGATCAGACCGTCGCGGTGGCGCGCTCCCGCTGCACCTTCGCGGTGCGGTTCCAGCTCCACCAGCCGTGGATCACCAGGACCGCGAACACCACGTACACCGCGGCGCTGAAGTACAGCCCGGAGGCCACCTGCAGCGGCACGCCGACCGCGTCGACGGCCAGCCAGACCAGCCAGAACTCGACCAGACCGCGGCCCTGCGCCCAGAAGGCGGCGAGGGTGCCGACGAAGATCCAGGCGTCCGGCCACGGTGCCCAGGAGGCGTCCAGGGCCGTCAGCAACAGGGCGAACGCGGACGTCCCGGCGACCAGCGCCGCCAGCAGCACCAGCCGCTCCACCGGCCGGGCCCTGCGGACCGCGACGCCGTACACCGGGTCGCTGCGCCGGTTCCATGCCCACCAGCCGTAGAGCGAGATCAGCAGGATCATCACCTGCCGGATCGCCAGCCCGCCCAGGTGGACCGAGGCGTAGACGGCGAACAGCAGCACGGTCGCCGACACCTGCACCGGCCACGTCGCCAGGGTCCGGCGCTGCGCCAGGAACACCACGGCCAGCGCACACAGCTGCCCGACGAGTTCGGCCCAGGAGATCTGCTGGCCCAGCACGGTGATCCCGTTGCCGAGCAACCATTCCGCGACAGTTCGCACGCCCGCTCCTCCCACCGGCGACGCGCGCGCCGGGGTGCGCGGACGGCAGCCGTCGGCGCCCGGCGTCGACGGCCGTGTTCAGCCGCCCGTGCGCTGCCTCCCATCCGGACTTTCACCGTCGGCACCGGAATTCCACCGGTTCGGCCGGCCCCCGCGAGGAAGCCGGTTCGCGGACTGTCACCGCCGGTTCGGACTTGCACCGAGCCCCGGAGCGCACGATCAGGTCACTGGCGACAACATCGTCCGCGCCGACCCTGTTCCGGCAGCGATACGTGCGGTGCGTCACAGAAGCCGCGACGCGGAGGGAAAAGCGCCCGCACGCGCCCCTCACAAGCCGGATGGCTGATCGAACACCCGTGCCCCTGCGAGTAAGATCTCGGCAGATCGACAGCGCCGAGGAGGGGACGTCGGATGAACGACATGGACCGCGCCATCCTCGCCTTCGAGCAGGAGCACTGGCACTACCAGGGCAACAAGGAACGGGTCATCCAGGAGCGCTTCGGCGTGTCCCCGAACCGCTACTACCAGCGGCTGAACCGCCTCCTCGACGAGCCCGAGGCGCTGCAGCAACAGCCCGCCCTGGTCAAACGCCTCCAGCGCCGCCGCGACGAACGGCAGCGGCGCCGCGCCGCGCACGGCCGCTGAACGCGGTGCCGACGGCTAGTTCGTGGCCTGTTCGGCGTGCTGTTCCGGGGGGAGCTGGCGGGCCTGCTGGATGCGCACGAGTTCGGCCAGCAGCGGGGCCGCCTGGTCGGGCGGGAGGGCTCGGAAGGCTGCCTTGATCATGTCCGCGTTGGGCGCCGGGGCCTGCGGCTTGGCCACCAGCGCGTTGACCAGGTCGACGAGCATCGCGACGATGGTGCGCGGCCCGAGTTCGGTCCGCCACCCCTGGATCTCGCCGTTCGGCCCGCGCGGACCGAGCAGTTCGTGCTCCAGCCGCCGCAGCACCGCGTCCTGTTCCGGCGTCATGCCGCCCGGCCCACGCCTGCCCGCCAGTTCGGCGCGGAACCGGTCCATGTCGACGTGCCCGGGGTCGATCTTGCCCGTGACGCTGGTCTCCTTGTGACCGCGCGCCGCGTCCATCGGCCGCCCGAGGTGGTTCAGCACCGCCGCGGTCGCCTTCAGCGCGGCGGCGTACTGCGCCGGGCTCGGCCCCTGGTGCACGCCCTGGTAGTCCCACTCGAAACCGACGTAGAGTGCGTTGCCGTCGCCGCCCGGATTGGGCCCGGACGCCTTCGCCCTGCCGGCGTGGTTCGCGCGCCCGGCGGCGATCGTGTGCACGACGCCGTCGAAGCCGATCAGCGCGTGGCACAGCGGTCCAGCGAGGTCGGGGCGGCCGTCGATGCACAGCTGCACGCTCGGGGCCGGGTTGTCGTAGGACGCCGTGGTGGCCGTGTGGTGCTCCAGCACGCCCACGGGCGCCGGTTGCGGTCCCGAGGTCGCGGTCCGCTCGCGCCAGCCGTCGGTTTCCACGACGGTCAGCCCGGCGGCGCGCAGCACGTCCGCGAGCCAGACGAGAGGCAAGGCCACAGCTGATCACCCTCCTGGCTTGGTGCGTTCCCTCATGGTGGCGTGACCGGCGTCGAACGACACGCTCCAGCACGGGAAAATGGCCGGGCCCCACCCACCGGGTGAGCACCTCCACCTGTTCGCGTGATCAGAGATGCCGAGTAATCAATCGATCGCCCTCGGTGAGACCGCGGACCGCGCCCACCGCTGCCCGCCGGGCCTGATCAGCGACGTGCGATTCTGGAGCCATGAGCACCGAACGCGCAGGTGAGCGGGATACCGGTATGCAGCGGCAGATCTCCGCGGCCACCCTGCGCCGCCTCGAACACGGCTCCGGTGGGCTTGCCAGCGCCAGCGTTACCGCGATGGAGCAGCGGCTGCCGTGGTTCCGTCGGCTGCCCGCCGACCAGCGGGCCAGCGTCCTGCTGGTGACCCAGACGGGGGTCGCCAACTTCGTCGCGTGGCTGCAGGACCCCACCGAGGCGATCCGGTTGACCGCCGAGGCGTTCCGGACCGCGCCGCGGGATCTGTCCCGGTGGGTCAGCCTGCGGCAGACCCTGGAGCTGGTGCGGGTCGCGATCGACGTGTTCGAGCAGCGGCTGCCCGAACTGGCCGACCAGGAGCACGAGCGGATCCTGCTGACCGAGTCGATCCTGCGCTACACCCGGGAGATCGCGTTCGCCGCGGCGACCTCCTACGCGGCCGCCGCGGAGGCGCGCGGCGCCTGGGACGCGCGGCTGGAGGCGCTGGTCGTGGACGGCATCGTCCGCGGCGACGCGGAGGAGTCGCTGCTGTCGCGCGCCGCCGCGCTCGGCTGGGAGCCGTCCTCGGAGGCGACCGTGCTGGTCGGCAACGCCCCGTCGGACGACCCGCCGACGATCGTCTACCAGGTGCGCAGCCGCGCCGCCCGGGTCGGCTGCCCGGTGCTGCTGGGCGTGCAGGGGTCCCGGCTGGTGGTGGTGTTCGGCGGGCTCGGTGACGACCGCGCCACCCAGGAGGCGGCCCGGCGGCTGTCGGAGGCCTTCGACGACGGCCCGGTCGTGGTGGGCCCGACGGTGCCGAGCCTGGCGGAGGCGCACCGGTCGGCGGGCGACGCGATGTCGGCGCTGCGGGCCGTGGTGGCCTGGCCCACCGCGCCCCGCCCGGTGCCCTCCGGTGACCTGCTGCCGGAGCGGGCGCTGGCCGGGGACCCGGAGGCGGAGCGGCAGCTGGTCGAGCGGATCGTGCTGCCGCTGGTGGACGCCGGCGGCGCGCTGATGGAAACCGTCGACACCTACCTGGAGGTCGGCGGCGTGCTGGAGAACTGCGCGCGCCAGCTGTACGTGCACCCGAACACCGTCCGTTACCGGCTGCGGCGGGTGGCCGAGCTCACCGGGCGCACCCCGTCCAACGCCCGCGACGCGCACGTGCTGCGGGTGGGGCTCGCCGTGGGCCGCCTGGCCAAGGCGCGCGGCCTGTGGTGAGCCCACCGGGTGATGTCGCGGTCGTCGGCCCGCCGGGCCTGGCCGGTGCGCGGGCGCTTTGGGAACATGGCCTGGCGGGCGCTCACCGGTCCGTCATCATCCGGACACAGCCGACAAGGATTTCTCACTCGGCGGCACAGTCCCGCGACGACGCTTGTAGACACTCCACAACTTTGGCGGCCGGACTTCGTCTCTGTCGACATCACGTGGACCCGCTCTGGGCGTGTTCAGTAGCAAGAGTGATCGCGCTTCTCGCCCCCGGACAGGGGTCGCAGACCCCAGGGATGTTCAACCCGTGGCTCGAGCTGGACGGTGTCGCCGAGCGCCTCGGCACCTGGTCCGAGGTGACCGGCCTGGATCTGATCCGGCTCGGAACCACCGCCGACGCCGACGAGATCAAGGACACCGCGGTCACCCAGCCGCTGGTGGTGGCGCTGTCGCTGATCGCCGCCGAAGAGCTGCGCCGCCGCGTGACCATCCCCGCCGACACGCACGTCGCCGGGCACTCCGTCGGTGAGCTGGCGGCCGCCGCCGTGGCCGGGGCCCTCAACGCCGACGACGCGGTCGCGCTGGCCGCCGTCCGCGGCCGCGAGATGGCCGCGGCCTGCGCGCTGGAGCCGACCGGGATGTCCGCCGTGCTCGGCGGCGACCCGGACGACGTGATCACGCACCTCGAACAGCTTGGTCTCGACCCGGCCAACCGCAACGGCGCCGGTCAGATCGTCGCCGCGGGCCGCCTGTCCGCCCTGGAACAGCTCGGCGCGGAGCCCCCGGCCGGCGCGCGGGTCCGCCCGCTGCCGGTGGCCGGGGCCTTCCACACGCGCTTCATGGCTCCCGCGCAGGAGGCCCTGGCCCAGCACGCGGAGAAGGTGACCGCCGCCGACGCGACCCTGCCGCTGCTGTCCAACGCCGACGGCGCGGTCGTCAGCGGGGCCGCCGAGGTCCTCGACCGGCTGGTCGCCCAGGTGACCGCCCCGGTGCGCTGGGACAGCTGCATGGCCGCGCTGGCCGAGCGGGGGGTGCGGGCGACGGTGGAACTCCCGCCCGCGGGAGTCCTCAGCGGCCTGGTGCGCCGCGAGCTCAAGGGCGTCACGACCGTCGCCCTCAAGACCCCACACGACCTGGACAAGGTCGCCGAACTGCTCGGGAGCGACGCGTGACCCGTCCCCGCATTGCCCAGACCACGCCCCCGCCCGGAACCAAACTGCTGGGTTTCGGCAGCACGCAGGGCAACCGGATCGTCACCAACGACGACCTGGCCAAGATCGTGGACACCAACGACGAGTGGATCCGGCAGCGGGTCGGCATCGTGCACCGCCGCCTCGGCGACGACGACCAGACCGTGGTCAGCATGGCGGTGGAGGCCGGGGCCAAGGCCGTCGCCGACGCGGGCCTGTCGCCGTCGGACGTGGACCAGGTGATCGTGGCCACCTGCACCATGCCGGGCGGCATCCCCAACGCCGCGGCCCAGGTGGCCGACCAGATCGGCATCAAGGCCCGCAGCGCCTACGACCTCAACGCCGCCTGCGCCGGGTTCGTCTACGCGCTGTCGGCGGCCTCTGATGCGGTGCGCGCCGGGTCGGCCCGCAACGTGCTGGTGATCGGGGCGGAGCGGTTCCAGGAGTGGGTGGACTGGCAGGACCGGGCCAACTGCATCATCTTCGCCGACGGCGCGGGCGCGGCGGTGGTCGGCCCGTCCGAGGAGCCGCTGCTCGGGCCGAGCGTGCTGGGCAGCGCCGGCGACCTGGTGGACCTGATCTACCTGCGCGACGGCAAGTACATCCACCAGGAGGGGCAGTCGGTCTTCCGGTGGGCGACCACCCGGATCGCCCCGGTGGCGGCCCGCGCGGTCGAGGCCGCCGGACTCCAGCTGTCCGATGTGGACGTCCTGGTGCCGCATCAGGCGAACCTGCGGATCATCGAGGCCATCGCGCGGAAGCTGCAGAGTCAGGGTGCGCGTGAGGACCTCGTGGTCGCGCGTGACATCGTCTACTCCGGCAACACATCGTCGGCTTCGATCCCGTTGGCGATCGATCACATGCGGGCTGCCGGGGAGATCCGCAGCGGCGACGTGATGCTGCTCGTGGGCTTCGGTGCCGGGCTGTCGTACTCGGCGCAGGTCGCCGTCTGCCCCTGAGCCCCCCAAACTACCGCGGGCCCGCGAGGGCCCTCGGTGCACAACGCAAGAACGAGGAAGGAACCATCCCGTGTCGAACGAGCTGACCAACGAGCAGATCACCGAGGGCCTCGCCGCCATCGTCGAGGAGGTCGCCGGGGTCGACGCCGCCGACGTGACCACCGACAAGTCGTTCGTCGACGACCTGGACATCGACTCGCTGTCCATGGTCGAGATCGCCGTGCAGGCGGAGGACAAGTTCGGGGTGAAGATCCCGGACGACGAACTGGCCAACCTCAAGACCGTCGGTGATGCGGTGGACTACATCACCAAGAACGCATGACCACCGAGGTCGTCATCACCGGGTTGGGCGCGACGACGCCGCTGGGCGGTGACGTCGCATCCACCTGGGACGGGGTGCTCAACGGCGCGACCGGCATCCGCCGGCTGGAGGCCGAGTGGCTGGACCGCTACGAGCTGCCGGCCAGGATCGGTGCGCCGCTGGCGGTCGAGCCGAGCGAGGTGCTGCCGCGCGTGCAGCTGCGCCGGATGGACCGGTGCGAGGCCATCGCGGTCATCGCCGCCCGCGAGGCGTGGGCGGACGCCGGTTTCGAGCTGCCCACCGACGACTCCGAACCGGTCGACCCCGACCGGCTGGGGGTGTCGCTGGGCACCGGCATCGGCGGCCCGCTGACCCTGCTGCAGCAGGATGACCTGCTGGAGACCGGCGGGGTGCGCAAGGTCTCGCCGCTGACCGTCCCGATGCTCATGCCCAACGGCCCGGCCGCCATGGTCAGCCTGGACCTGCGGGCCCGCGCCGGAGTGCACTCCCCCGCGTCGGCCTGCGCCTCGGGTGCCGAGGGCCTGGCCAAGGGCTGGGACATGATCCGGCAGGGGCACGCCGACGTGGTGGTGGCCGGTGGCGCGGAGTCCTGCATCCACCCGATCACCATCGCCGGGTTCGCCCAGGCCCGGACCCTGAGCACGCGCAACGACGAGCCGGAGCGGGCCTCCCGCCCGTTCGACGTGGACCGCGACGGGTTCGTGATGGGCGAGGGCGCCGGGGCGGTCGTCCTGGAGAGCGCCGAGCACGCCAGGGCGCGCGGGGCGCGGATCTACGCGCGGCTGGCCGGGGTGGGCATCACCTCGGACGCCTACCACATCACCGGCAGCCACCCGGACGGCATCGGCCAGGTCGGCGCGATGCGCAAGGCGCTGGACAGCGCGGGTCTGCAGGCGTCGGACATCGGGCACGTCAACGCGCACGCAACCTCCACCGTGGTCGGTGACGTGGGCGAGGCGAACTCGGTGCGCAAGGCGCTGGGCGCGGACGCGGTGGTGACCGCACCGAAGGGTTCGCTCGGCCACCTGGTCGGTGGGGCCGGTGCGGTGGAGAGCATCGTGACGATCCTCTCGCTGTACCACGGCGTCATCCCGGCGACGCGGAACCTGGAGAACCTCGACCCGAAGGTCGAGCTTGACGTGGTGGCCGACAAGCCACGGCACGTCGAGCAGACCGCCGCGCTCAACAACGCCTTCGGCTTCGGCGGGCACAACGTCGCACTCGCCTTCGCCCGGGCATGACCGCGGCGCACCGGTCCGGTCGCACCCCGGTTTCCGGTGCGCTGCGGCGCGACAGCCGCACGTCGCTGGTCGCCCGCGTGTTCGCCGCACGCGGGCGACCCCACCGATACCGGGGTTGCGCCAGCACGCTCTGGTCGGCCGGACTCTGAATCAGACGGGTCAGTCTTAGCGGTACCGGCGACCCCCGGCTACTGCCGGCACCGGTCCAGCAGGGCGCTGTTGGGCAGCTTGTCGGTGTCCAGCCGCAGCGTGCGGTCGTAGACGACCACCGGGTACACCACGTTCCACACGATGCAGGTCTCCCGCAGCTGCGGCGGCGCCTGCGACTTGTCCTGGGTGCTCATGAACGTCAGCATCACCAGTAGGGAGTCGTCCGGGCCGCGCTCGATGCGGTGCACCATCATCTGCCGGTCCTCAGTGGAGCCGTAGCTCTGCCGCCACCGCTGCTCGGGCAGCTCATCCCACTTCGACGGGACCACTGTGGACTTCCACAGGTCGTAGCTCTTGGTGTTGATCGAGTTGAAGTGGTTGCCCAGCAGAAGGTCGATCTGCGCGAAGTCGGGGTGCGCAGCAGCGTCCGCGCTGTAGGTGATGCCCAGCGGTGACCTGATCGACTGGGCCTGGCTCTGCGGCTGCTCGACCGGTGGGACGGAGTAAACCTCGCGGGCCAGCAGCACACCCCCGCCGACTGCGGCGAGCAACACGACGACGCTGAGCGCAAGACCCCATGTGAACCACGAACGCACGCCCCAGAGCTTCGCACATCAGCTAATCCGCCCGGGGCGGTTCCGCCACGATCAGCCGACGCGGTGCAGCCAGGTGACCGGGGCACCGTCGCCGGCCCGGCGGAACGGCTCGAGCGCGTCGTCCCACGCGGCTCCCAGCAACTGGTCCACCCGGTGGCTGAAGGACTCGGGGCCCTTGGCGTTGGCCGCCAGGGTGCGCAGCTGGTCCTCGCTCACCACGATGTCGCCGTTGGCGCTGGTGCAGGCGCGCCACAGCCCGAGACCCGGTGCGTGGCAGAACCGCTGGCCGTCCACGCCTGGACTGGGATCTTCGGTGACTTCGAAACGAAGCATCGGCCACGCGCGCAACGCGCTGACCAGACGCGCGCCGGTGCCCGGCTCACCCACCCAGTTGCACTCCGCGCGGAGTTGCCCGGGGGCCGCCGGTTGCGCCGTCCAGCGAAGTTCCGTCCGAACGCCGAGTGCGCCAGAGATCGCCCATTCGACGTGCGGGCAGACCGCAGACGGCGACGAGTGGACGTAGACCACACCAGATGTGCGGCCACTGTCGCTGCCACGGGTGCTCACTGCTGACCTCCGCTGTTCGACGAGGGACGTCTTCCCCTACGACCTCGCGAACCTGCGCCGATCAACAGGTGCGGCGCCATTCTGCATTGCGGCCTGAGCGCTTCGCCACCAGAACCGGGGCATCCGTCTGGCGGGATCACGCCGCCGGGCAGCTCGCGGGCACCGCCCCGCAGACTGCTCCGAATAGCGGTAATCGCAGATCCGGGCCGCTTTCCGGGGTGTGCGGCGTCGCTCGAACGCAGCAGTGCGACAGCGGCGGACGAGTGGTGGATACCACTCGATCGGACGAATAGCGCAACCCCGCGACAATACCTGCCCCACCCGGCTAACGTCATCGATCGAACAGTGGGTGACCACCGGTTCGACGGCGGTGGATGTGGGGAGGTCCTCATGCGGACGGTGCGGCTCGGAGCGGAACCGACCAAGGTCGGCGCCGACGTCCGGGCGGCCATCTCGGCGTGGGGCGCGGGCGGTTCGGTGCTCGGCGGGGTGGCGGTGTTCGGCTGCCGCCCACCGGGCGGTCCCCGGCCGCTGGACGCGGTGATCGTGGTGCCGCGCGGCGTGATCGTCGTGGTCGGCGTCGACCTGCCGGAGCCGGCGCTGAAGGTGGACGCGCCGCTGCAGACCCCGTGGACCGTCGACGGCTGGCCGATGGTGCGCGCCGAGGGCGCGGTCAACCCGGGCCTGGAGGCGCTGGAGTCCGCCGCGGCGCTGGCCCGCAGCCTGCAGACGCGGGACCTGGAGCCGCTGCCGGTGGCGGCGATCGTCGCCGTCGGCCCCTACGTCGGGCAGGTCACGCAGCCCACGACCGACCTGCACCGCGGGGTGCGGGTGGTGTCGCCGAACACGACGTCGGTGCTGGCCGCCGTCCGCGAGCTGGCCACCTACGAGCGACCGTGCCCGGTCGAGCCCGTGCAGCGGCTGCTGCGGGTCCTCGACGAGAGCTGCGAGCTGACCGCCGAAGAGCTCGTCGCGGAGGGCTTCCCGGAGGAGGCCAGCGCCGATTTGGCGACCGCGGACACGATGCTGATCCCGAGATACGCCGAGCCCCGGGCCGCTGACCTGATCCGTCGGCTGCCCCCGCGCACCAGGTGGATCGCGGCGGCCGCGGCCCTGGTGCTGCTCGTCTGCGTGGCCGCGCTGTGGTGGGCGCTGGACGAACCGGCCGCGAGTCCGCCGCCGCAGGCGCCGGCGGTGCAGCGGGTCGACGGCGTGGAGTTCGTGCAGCGGGTCGGGGACCGGGACGCCTCGTGCGTGCGGCACGCCTTCGGCGATGTGCAGCACTGGTTCGAGCAGCGAGAGTGCCGGAGCCTGACCCGAGCGGTGTTCGAGACCCAGGTGTCCGGTCGTCCGGCCGCCGTGTCGGTGGCGGTGGTGGAGCTGCCGGACCGGCAGGCCGCGACCGAACTGCGAGGTCTCCTCGACTCGGCGGGCACCGGCGGGATCACCGACCTGGTCGCCGAGGGCCGCGGCTGGCCCGGTGGCCCCGACGGGTTCGACAACGCGGCGCAGGTCGTGGAGCAGAACGGCAACCGGCTGCGCATCGTGCAGACGGTGTGGCGGCAGCGCAGCTCGACACCGGGCGACGTGGGACTGCGGGCCCTGGCCGAACGCGGGCTGCGCCTGACCCCCCAGCCCTGAGAGCGTCGGACCGGCCGGCGGGGCTCACGCGTCGGGTTCGCGGTGCGGTGCGGGCTGTTCGGGAATCCGGGTCCCGCCGCCGCGGCCGGGGGCACGCTCGAGCGGCAGCAGGCGGGGCGCCTTCGTCAGGTACGGCCTGCCGAGGCAGGTCAGGAAGAACGCCAGGGAGTACAGCGGGACGACGGCCGACAACGCGGCGGCGGTCACCCCCGCGCGCACCACGTCGCGTGGCAGCAGGGTGGTGCGCCGGTCGACGAACCGGTTGCTGGTCAACGCCGCCAGCCACAGCACCACCACGAAACCCACCATGGTCGCCACCGCGAGCAGGATCGCCGGCTGGTAGCCCAGGCGCTCGGACCCCAGCATCACGGCCACCCAGCCGAGCAGCGCGGGCAGTTGGCCGCGCTCGGTCGTCGCCGCCCACAGCAGCCCGCCCAGCAGCGCGAACCCGCCGCCGCTGGTCTGCCACGTCTCGACCAGGCGCTGCGACCATGAGCCCCCGGTGAGGCCGAGGCGGGCGGCGAGCTCGCCCAGCACGCCCAACGCGGTCGGCGCGTCGTCCGGGCCGAGGAACTGCCCGGCGATCCACGCGAGCGTCCACAGCGACACCGCGAACGCCAGGACCTGCTGCCAGCGCGGCCGATCCAGGGCGACCCGGTACAGCCGCGCCAGTTCCCGTTGTTGCGCCTGCACGTCCACCCCTGTCTGTTCGCGCCGGGAGTCGATCAGATGATCCCGGCGGGTCGCTGCCCGGGCACGACATTGATCTGATCAGGGGCGTGTCCGCGCTGCGGAGCGTGATCAACCCCAGAACGTGCCGGGACCGGCCGCGCAGACGCCGTCGGTGGTGCAGGCAGGCGGGATCGGCCGCACCGCGGAACCGTCGACCAGCCACTGGCCCTGGCCGGCGGTGGACACCAGGAACCGGCCCAGCACATCGGTGGACAGCCGCGCGCTCCCGGGGGCCAGCGGCGGAGTGCGGAAGACCGTTCCGGCACCGATCTTGCGGCCGCTGTCCCCGGCGAAGGTCGCCACCCGCAGTCGGTCGTCGGCGCAGTCCACGGGCTGCAGTGCGGCCACGTCCCGGCCCGTCCAGGCGACGGCCACCGGACCGCACGCCTCGCCGGACGTCGCCTCAACCCGGGCGCTCAGCGAGGTCGCGTCCGGCGGGAGCACCAGCACGCTGCTGGCCTGCCCGCCGTCGCGCGGGGTGACCAGCACCGCCAGCCGACCGTCCGCGGCCAGCGCCAGGTCCTCGACCCGCAGGTGCGCCGGGACCGGGATGCGGTGCTGCTGCTGGTCGTGCACGACGACCACGTCGGTGCCGTCGAGGTAGGCGACGCGACCACCACCGGCCGCGAGGACGCGGCTGTCGCCGACCTTCCCGGGCAGCACCCGCTGTCCCCGCGCGGACACCTCGGCCACCCGTCGACCGTCCGCTGTGGACACCACGGTGTAGACCCGGTCGCGGTCGGCGGCCAGCACGGTGGTGTCGGCCCCGGTGACGGTGGCGACCTGGCTGTTCTCCTGCCCGGAGAGCACGTCGAAGGAGGCGATGACGCCCGGCTGCGGGGCGGCCAGGTAGGTGTTGGGCTGCACGCTGACCGGCGCCAGCTCCGGCTGCTGCGGGACGAACACCACGGCCACCAGAAACGCCACCGCGGCAGCGCCGACCGCACCCAGCGCGGCGATCAGCGGTCGTCGCGGTGACCTCCGCCGCCGGGCGGCAGCCAGCAGCCGCGGCAACGCGTCCGGTCGGGGTTCGACGTCCTCGACGAGCCGGTGCAGGTGCGCGCGCACCAGCTCCGCTTCCCGAGCGCTGTTCCCGTCGTTCACACCCGCTCCCCCAGCAGATCCGACAGCCGCGCGACACCACGCGAGCAGTACGACTTCACCGCTCCCTGGCTGCAGCCCATCACCTCGGCGGTGCGGGCCTCGCTGAGATCGGCGTAGTAGCGCAGCACCACGGCCTCGCGCTGCCGCCGCGGCAGCTGCGCCAGGGCGGCGGCCAACACGGCCCGGTCCACCCCGCGCCCGGTGTCGTCCGGTTGGCAGTCCTGGGTGGCCAGCCGGGGCTGGTACTTCTTGGCGATCCGCCTGCGCCGCAGCATGGAGCGGGCGCGGTTGAGCACCGCCTGCCGCAGGAACGCCAACGCCTTGTCCGGATCGCGCAGTCTGCTGCGGGAGTCGAAAACCCGCACGTAGGCGTCCTGCACGATGTCCTCCGCGGAGGCGCGGTCGTCCACCAACAGGACGGCGATGCGCAAGAGCTGCTTGTAATGCTCCTGGTAGAGGTCGGTCAACTTGCTCGTCAGTTCATCCATTGCCGCCAGCCCGTCGCCCGGCCAGGCGGTCACGGGCAATGCGATCGACACCGTCACATCTGTGCACGACGCCCGAGACCCCCTCTGTGGTTGCGACCGGATTCGGTGTGGTCGCCCATCGGCTGCGCCCAACGGCGGCGAAGTTTACCGATGCAGTCGAAGTTGATCAGCGGGTGGCGGCTTCGCGCAGGCGCCGCCGCCAGACGGATCACCGCAGGTCCGCCCCACCGCAGCAGTACCCGGCGCACACGGCGTAACCCCGCGGGGACGGGACACCTTCGGCTTGCCGCGACCTGTTCGCGGAGGTAGGTGTGGTGCATCTGGCGGTGAGGAGGGCTCGGATGCGGTTCGGTGTTTCCACGTTCATCACCGACGAGGGGATCGCGGCGGCGGATCTCGGGCGGGCGCTGGAGGAACGCGACTTCGACTCGCTGTTCGTCGCCGAGCACACCCACATCCCGGTCAGCCGGGAGTCGCCCTTCCCGGAAGGCGGCGACCTGCCCCGCATCTACTACCGGACGCTGGACCCGTTCGTGGCACTGACCGCGGCCGCAGCGGTGACCGAGCGACTGCTGGTGGCCACCGGCATCGCGCTGGTCGTCGAACGCGATCCGATCACCACCGCCAAGGAGGTCGCCAGCCTCGACGTGGTCTCCGGCGGCCGGGTCATCTTCGGGGTGGGCGCGGGCTGGAACCGTGAGGAGATGCGCAACCACGGCACCGACCCGGCCACCCGGGGTGCGCTGATGGACGAGCGGATCCGCGCGATGCGGGAGATCTGGACCGCCGAGCAGGCCGAGTTCCACGGCCGCTTCGTCGACTTCGACCCGATCTTCTCCTGGCCCAAGCCGGTCCAGCAGCCGCACCCGCCGATCTATGTCGGCGGGGAGAGCGAGCGGGCCCTGGCGCGGGTGGCCGAGTACGGCGGCGGCTGGCTGCCGCGCGCCGGCACCGAGAACCTGGCCGAGCTGGTGGCGAAGGTCCGCGACCGCGCGGGCCGACGGGTCCCGGTCACCGTGTACGGGGCGCCGCGCGATCCGCACATCATCGAGTCCTACGCCGCGGCCGACGTCGACCGCACGCTGTTCTACCTGCCCACCCGCGGCCGCGACGAGTCGCTGCGCAGGCTCGACGAGTTCGCCGAACTCGCCGGACGCCTCAGCTGACCACGGTCACCCCAGGTAACCAGGCGTGTCTTACATCCTGGTTACGTCGCCGGAACAGGCTGGACATCCACCGATATCCAATCAGATTCTCTCATTGCTGTGCGCGTTTCGTCCCCGTGCAGCACAACGCAGGAATGGAGTCCGTGGACAGTGGCTACGACAACGGTTCCCAGTAGCGGGACGGCACGGAAGCGGCGGATCAGTCCCAAGGAGATCGCCGTCTGGGTACTGGTGGCGATCGTCGGCGCGATCGCATGGGGCATCCTCGCGCTCAGCAGAGGTGAGGAGATCTCCGCGGCCTGGCTGGTCTTCGCGGCCCTGGCCTCGTACGCCATCGCCTACCGGTTCTACGCGCGGTTCATCACCTACCGGGTGCTGGGAGCCGACGACACCCGGGCGACCCCGGCGGAGCGGCTGAACAACGCGACCGACTTCCAGCCCACCGACCGACGGGTGCTGTTCGGCCACCACTTCGCGGCAATCGCCGGGGCCGGGCCGCTGGTGGGCCCGGTGCTGGCCGCGCAGATGGGTTACCTGCCGGGCACGCTCTGGATCATCGTCGGCGTCATCTTCGCCGGTGCGGTGCAGGACATGGTGGTGCTGTTCTTCTCCACCCGCCGCAACGGCCGCAGCCTCGGGCAGATGGCGCGCGAGGAGATCGGCCCGATCGGCGGCATCGCGGCACTGGTCGCGGTGCTGGCCATCATGATCATCCTGCTGGCGGTGCTGGCGCTGGTGGTCGTCAACGCCCTCAAGGGCTCGCCGTGGGGCACCTTCTCCATTGGCATGACCATCCCGATCGCCCTGTTCATGGGCTTCTACCTGCGCTACCTGCGGCCCGGCAAGATCGTCGAGACCTCCGTGATCGGTGTCGCGCTGCTGCTGCTGAGCATCGTGGCGGGCAGCTGGGTGGCCGACTCCGCGCTGGCCGAGGCGTTCACCCTCACCGGCAACCAGCTGACCTTCATGCTGGTGGTGTACGGCTTCGTCGCCTCGGTGCTGCCGGTGTGGATGCTGCTGGCCCCGCGCGACTACCTGAGCACCTTCATGAAGGTCGGCGTCGTGGCGATGCTGGCGGCGTCGATCCTCATCGCGCTGCCGACGATGAAGACCGAGGCGATCACCGAGTTCGCGCTCAACGCGCAGGGCCCGGTGTTCTCCGGCGCGCTGTTCCCGTTCGTGTTCATCACGATCGCCTGCGGCGCGCTGTCCGGCTTCCACGCGCTGGTGTCGTCAGGCACCACGCCGAAGATGATCGAGAAGGAGTCGCAGGTCCGGGTCATCGGCTACGGGGGCATGCTCACCGAGTCGTTCGTGGCGATCATGGCGCTGGCCGCGGCGTGCATCATCGACCCGGGGCTGTACTTCGCGATGAACATGCCGGCCACGGCGCTCGGCGACACGCTGCAGTCGGCGTCGCAGGCGGTGGCCGGCATCGGGTTCCACGTCACCCCGGAGCAGCTCGCCGCGGCCGCCGCGGCGGTGGACGAGGAGACGCTGGTCGGCCGCAGCGGTGGCGCACCGACGCTGGCGGTCGGGTTGTCCGAGGTGTTCTCGCAGGTCATCGGCGGGGACGCGATGAAGGCGTTCTGGTACCACTTCGCGGTGATGTTCGAAGCGCTGTTCATTCTGACCACTGTGGACGCCGGTACCCGGGTGGGCCGGTTCATGCTGCAGGACACCGTGGGCAACGTGTGGAAGCGCTTCGGCGACATCAGCTGGAAGCCGGGCAACTGGATTGCCAGCGCGGCGATCGTCGGCGCCTGGGGCTACTTCCTGTGGGCCGGCGTCAACGACCCGCTGGGTGGCATCAACCAGCTGTTCCCGCTGTTCGGCATCGCCAACCAGCTGCTGGCCGCGGTGGCGCTGGCGGTGGCCACGACGATCCTGATCAAGTCGGGGCGGGCCAGGTACGCGTGGGTGACGCTGGTGCCGCTGGCGTGGGACGCGGCGGTGACGTTGACCGCGAGCTGGCAGAAGATCTTCTCCGCTGACCCCAAGATCGGGTTCTTCGCACAGCGCGCGGCCTACCAGGCGGCACTGGATGCCGGGCAGACCAGCAAGGGCACGGCGCACACCGTCGAGGCGATGCAGAAGGTCGTCCTCAACTCCACCGTGGACGGGGTGCTGAGCATCCTGTTCGCGCTGCTCATCGTGATCGTGCTGCTCGACGCGGTCCGGGTCTGGATCAAGGCGATACGGGCCAGTGCGCCGCTGTCCGACACCGAGGCCCCGTACGAGGAGTCGAAGCTGTGGGCACCGTCCGGGCTCATCCCCACCGCTGAGGAGCGGCGGGTGCGCAGGGAGCTGGCCGCGGCTGAGACGACCGGAGCGAGCACGTGACGACGGTGCTGTCCAGGCTGCGCGAATCCGCCCGCGCAGCCTGGCAGATCGTGCGCGGGGTGGTGGGCGAGAACGCCTACGAGCGGTACCTGGAGCACCAGCGCCGCCACCACCCCGACGAGGAGCCGTTGCCGGAGCGTGAGTTCTGGCGCCGCCACATCGACCGCCAGGACGCCCAACCGGGCTCCCGCTGCTGCTGAGAGCCCTCGGAAGGTCTTCCCTGGTCAGTTCGTGACCTCGCATCCGTCGTTCCACCCTGGCAGATTGCGGCCTCGACGAACCGGATCACATCGCTCTCGGCGTGCTTGTATGGGCAGGATGATCGGCCGCATGGACTTCAGCGACTTCGACGCCCGTGGTTATCGCACCGTGGACGTGCGCACCGGGTACGGCGAGTGGGTCACCAACTACGAACAGACCGTCGAGGACGCGATGGACATCGCGCTGCTCGACCGCCTGCAGGAGCCGTCCTGGGCGACCGTGTCCCGCGCCGCCGACCTCGGCTGCGGCACCGGCCGCACCGGGCAGTGGTTGCGGGACAAGGGCGTTCCGACGATCGACGGGGTGGACCTGACCCCGGAGATGCTGGCCGTCGCCGAGCGCCGCGGCGCCCACGACCGGCTGGTGGAGGCGGACGTGGCCGCCACCGGGCTGCCGACGGGCAGCTACGACCTGGTGATCTCGTCGCTGATCGACGAGCACCTCGACGACCTGCGCCCGCTGTACCGGGAGGCGTGGCGGCTGGCCGCACCGAAGGCGGCGTTCGTGCTGGTCGCGTTCCACCCGCACTTCATCATGACTCCGGCATGCCCACCCACTACACCAGCAGCACCGGCGAACCGGTGGCGATCACCACGAACGTGCACCTCATCAGCGACCACGTCGCGGCGGCGCTGGCCACGGGCTGGCGGCTGGTGGAGCTGCGCGAGGGCGTCATCGACGACGACTGGCTGGCGGTGAAACCGAAGTGGGAGCGGTTCCGCAACCACCCGGTCTCCGCGGCCTACGTCTGGCGCAAGGACGCCTGAGTCGGTCCCGGGTACCGCTGATCCGGACCGCTGGCAGCCGTGGTCGGCGGCGACCCGATCGGGTGTTCCCGGGAATGCCGGTTCCGTTCCTGGTGTTGGTCATCGGCATGGCGGTGGAACTCGGCAAGATCGGCATCTGGCGACCGGCCTGGGAGCTCGGGCCCGACCTCGCGGGTGAGGCGGAGTCCCTCGGCTACGGCACGATCTGGGTCGGCGGCTCGCCACCGGCGGACCTGGCGATCGCGGAGCAGCTGCTGGACGCCACGGACCGGATCAGCATCGCCACGGGCATCGTGAACATCTGGAACTCCCCGGCCCGGGCCGTCGCCGAGTCCTACCACCGGATCACCGCGAAGCACCCGGACCGGTTCCTGCTCGGCATCGGCGTGGGCCATCGGGAGGTCACCGACTCCTACGCGCGGCCCTACCAGGCGCTGGTGGACTACCTGGACGAACTGGACGCGTCGGGCGTGCCGAGTTCGGGACGGGTGCTGGCCGCGCTGGGCCCGAAGGTGCTCCGGCTCGCTGGTGAGCGGGCGGCGGGCGCGCACCCGTACCTGACCACCCCGGCGCACACCAAGCGCGCCCGGGAGGTCCTCGGCGAGGGGCCGCTGCTGGCCCCGGAGCAGAAGGTGGTACTCGACACCGATCCGGAGCGTGCCCGGGCCACCGGTCGCGGCACCGTGGAGATGTACCTGCGGCTGAACAACTACACCCGCAACCTGCGGCGCACCGGCTTCACCGAGGACGACCTCGCCGTCCCGGGCAGCGACCGCCTGATCGACTCGCTCGCCCTGCACGGTTCCCCGGAGCAGGTCGCCCGCGGTGTCGAGGCGCACCTGCAGGCGGGTGCGAACCACGTGGCCGTCCAGTTCCTCGGCGACGACGTCTCGACGTCCCTCGCGAGGCTCGCCGAAGCGTTGCGCTGACCGGCTCCAGCACCGGCTTCCCGCCACGCCGTCGAGGACGCGCCACCGGCCGACTCGGCGCCGGCTCGCACGCGCGGCCTCCGCGAGGTGGCGCTTCCCACGGGGGCGGGCGGACGATGGTGGCCGGAGCAGCCGCACCAGGCCCGGCCGAGGAGGCCATCATGCGCCACACCAATCTCACCGGGGAGACGGACGAGTACCTCAGCGCCCGCGAGGAACTGCGCCTGGCCGAGATCGAGCTGATGCACCACCGGGAACGGGTCGCCGAGCAGCGCCGCCGTCTGCCGCTGGGACCGGTGGTCGACGACTACGTGTTCGAGGAAGGGCCGGGTGACCTGGACGCGGGCGACGAGCCGGTGCAGACGGTGCGGCTGAGTGAGCTTTTCACCGGACCGGACCGCGATCTGGTCGTCTACCACCTCATGTACGGCAAGCGGCAGACCCAGCCGTGCCCCATGTGCACCATGTGGATCGACGGTTTCAACGGTGTCGCCCACCATGTCGCGCAGAACGCCGACCTGGTGATCGTCGCCGCCGCGGAGCTGCCCGAGCTGCGCGAGCACGCCCGCAACCGTCGGTGGACGGACCTGCGCCTGCTCAGCGCCGCGAAGAGCACTTTCAAGTTCGACCTGGGCAGCGAGGACGCCGACGGCAACCAGGACTCCACGGTGTCGGTGTTCACCCGCGACGAGTACGGCTCAGTGCACCACTTCTACTCGACGCACCCGCGCATGGCCGACGACATCGACCAGCGCGGCATCGACCTGCTCAGCCCGGTGTGGCACATCCTCGACCTGACCCGCCAGGGCCGCGACGACTGGTTCGCATCCCTCGACTACCGCGCGTGAGGTGGCCATCCGCCAGTGGTGACGGCCTGGCGCCGGGTACGGCCCGTCGCATCCGGGCGTGGTGCGTGAACGGACAGGTGGGGCAGCTGGGACTGAACCCACGACCTGACGGATTACGAGTCGTCTGACCTCGTGCGCCGCAAACTGCTCGTACCTGTCCCGTACCGTCCGTCGATTGTCCTCGCGCGGCCCGGCTGACCCACTCGCCAAAGAGTTCCCGCTGGGTCAGCGCTGGAAATGATCATGGTCTCCTCGGGGCAGCCACTTTCAGCGCTTTCCAGGCCCGGAAGTACTCTCCCTGGACACCTCATCGAGCATAGGGGCGCCCCCTCGTCACCCGTGAATCCGTCCGTAAGCTCGACCAGCTTTCCTATGCCGTGGAGGAGTAATGCCTGACCAGCGATTTGCCGAGATCATCGCGTTCGCCCACGAGACCGGCCACCTCAAGCAGACCGTCCGGTCCGGGTGGCTCCTCGGCGGCGTGCGCAACCCGGAATCCGTCGCTGAACACTCCTACAGGGTCGGCATTCTCGCGTTCGTCATCGCCGCGTGCGAAGGCGCCAATCCGGAGAGAGCGGCAACCCTTGGCTTGTTCCATGATCTTCCGGAGACCCGGATCGCGGATATCCCCAGCGTCGGGAAGAAGTACGTCCAGACGGCAGCACCGCACGACATCGTGACCGACCAGACCGCGGGGCTTCCCGAGGACCTGGCGGCGCGGATCGTCGCCGCAGTGGACGAGCACGAGTCGGCGAAGACGCCAGAGGCCACGCCTGAGTCCCGTTGCTCCCGGGATGCCGACAAGCTGGAGCTCCTTTTGCAAGCACGGGAGTACTAGCAGGAGGGCTACAAGCAACTGGACGAATGGGTGCGGTCAAGTGTAGGAGCGATGACCACAGCAACAGGGAAGGCACTAGCCCAGGCCGCCTTGGCGGTGTCACCGGGAGAGTGGTGGGGTGCGTTCGCTCGGGCTGTTGGGCGCGCATGAAGTGGATATGAGAGCGCCCCGGGCATCGACCGGGGCGATCAGCATTACGACTTCGCGGCTCTCCGCGCCTTGGCGGCGGCAAGTTGGTTCGATCGTTTGGCCCCTGCCGTCCTCGACGGCTTGCTGACGCGGAAGCACCCGGGCTGTGCCACCTTGACCGTGGAGCGGGGTTTAGCACGTTCGCGGGCCCACGACAGGACTGACTCAGCACGTTTATGATCATCCTCTGGCGTGCGCTCGGCGAGCTGTGAAAGACGCTGTGGTGACAGATCAAGAACCGCAGCGATGTCAGCTCCCGACAGACCGGCAGCTTTCAGGTCAGCCACGGCCCTCCGAGACTTGGCCGCAGCCTCTTCCTGAGCCAAAGCCACTTGACGTGTCGCCTCACGGGCAGCGTTGACTTCGTCGCGAAGCTTGTCAGGAGCTTCAACGTCACGGGAACCTCAACGGATTCCAACGGAACGTCGAGCATCGCAGTGACGAGATCCTTGGCCATCTCGCGCGCTTCAGCCGCACTCCGCCCCTGGGTGGTCCCGACATCGGGAAAGTTTCCCTCGCGGGTGGCGATCGCTTCACACTGGCGCGTGCTCGTGTGATCCGCCCCTCCGGCAGGCACGTGCGAAAGCTACGGCAGTTTGGGCGCGACGAGCTCCGCGACCCTCGTGGCGTCGGCGCACGGGTCGGAGGTGGAGCCCGTGTCCGGATCGGTGTACGTCACCTGCACCGTGACCGAGCCCCCGCCCGCAGCCAGGATCTGTCGGCAGATCCCCTTGCCGGTCGAACCCTTCGTGATGCCGACGAGCCCCTCACGGCCCGCGACACTGTTGGGCTCCAGCCGGTCGAAGTTGCTCCGCTTCCGCTCCCAGGAAGCCAGGTCGTCGCCTTCGGCTTTCGAGAGTCCGAGGACGAACGGGTCACCCATGTATTTGCAGCCCACGTCGCCGAGGCCTTGATCGGCATCCCGCTTGTTGTCCGGGTCCACACCAAACCCGCGCAGCTCCTCCGGCGACAGCACCGTGCAAACGTCGAAGTTCGCCAGCCCCGACGACGGGGCCTCGCTGGTCGGAGCGGCCTTGTCACCTCCACCGCCCCCGCAGCCACCGAGGAGGAGTCCAGCGGCAAGCACACCTACAACGGCTGAGGATCGCGTTGTTCGCATGGGCCTCATCAAATCATCAGCTCTCACGGTCGAGATTTCGGGCGTTCTCTTCATCCGTGTTGGTCATGTCACGTGCAGAGTCGCGAGGAGGTCGCCACGAAGATCGGCTTGTGATCACCGACTCACCTTGCGCTGTCCAGGTGATCGCAGAGCGGAATGAATAGAAACGCGGAGTGCCTACTTAATCGTGTCCGATACCGTCTCCGTTGATCGACGCAGCGTGATCAAGGGGAAGAATCACGTGAGAGTCTGGATTGATCCGGCGAAGCTCGCTGAGCCGGCGGGCGGCATGGAGCCCTCGATCGATGAACTGGGCAAGGCGCAACCGCTGCCGTCCGGGGATGCGGGACCGTCCAACGCAAGCACCTACTCACGGATGCGGGCCGACAGTGATGATCGTCAACTCGTCCGCCTCAGGTCCGTACGTTCAGAAGATCCGCCATGCTCCCGGCGTCCGATTCTCAACATACGATTCCCACACATGCTCACCGTTTGTGTGGGCAAGTGGGCAATACCCATCACTGGGGGATTGCTCCCCCTGGGTGGCCGAGCCGTGCGGCCTCTTTCCATTTCGGCGGCCGAATGGAGGGCCACAGATGGGCGACAGCAGGCGCGGAGCGTTGCTGTGGAACTGAACCCCGGGCTGATCGCAGCCAGTACCGTACAGCAAACCGACCACCCCACGAATCCGTTTGATCACCCTCTGTCATAATCTCCCGCAACGTCGGATCCAGGTCGGGGGGATTCAAGTGCCTGCCGGTATCTGAGACGAGGATTCACGTGCCACTGAAAGTTGGGGAGATCATTGCGCGGCTCGAACAGGACGGGTGGTACCTGGTAACGGTCCGCGGTAGCCACCGGCAGTACTAACACCCTATCAAGCCAGGGCGGGTGACCGTCCCCGGCAAGCCGAGCCGAGACTTGTCACCGGGCCTCGAACGGAGCATCCTCAAGCAAGCTGGGCTTACGGGGAGGCTGGAGTGAGTACCTATGTGGTGTTGATCGAACGCACCGCAGACGGCGGATATGGCGCGTGGGCTCCTGACCTGCCCGGATGCGTCGCTCTTGGCGACACATACGACGAGTCGGTTGCGGAGATGCGTGAGGCGATGGCGCTGCATATCGAGGACCTGAGAGAGGACAGTCAGCCCATACCGAAGCCGTCGACGATCGGTACCACAACTGTGGATGCTGCGTAAGTCCCACAGACAACAGCAGTGCAACAGCAGAGCCGCCCCTTCCGATCCTGGGGGCGGTCTCGTCTGTCTGGTCAGTGGTCGAGTGCTCGCACCAGCAGATCCTCGCGGCCTCACGGGGTCGGCGCCTTCCCCGATGCCGCGGACCGAGCACTCTGTCGACCACGGGCCGGATCGGCACCTGCTCTGAACTGCGGAGATGGTGGGGCAGGTGGGACTTGAACCCACGACCTGACGGATTATGAGTCCGCTGCTCTGACCTGCTGAGCTACTGCCCCCGTGGCATCGGCAACACGGGCGATCGTAGCGAGCTCGTGGGGGTTCGGGGCCGCCGGGTGGAGCCGCCGAGCGGCCTACGGGGCGGTTGGGCGGACCGGCCGAACGTCCGGTGCGGCGGCGTTGCGCCGACCGGCCTACCGGGGTCCCGGCGGCAGCGAAAAGCCGGGGTCGGAGCACCGACCCCGGCTTTTCGGGTCGCGTCAGCTCATGAACTGGAAGACGTCGAACGCTCCGGTCAGCTGGCCGATGATCGCGATGGTGGCGAGCAGCGCGCCCATGGCTGCGACCGTCATGACGGACAGCATCATCAGGTAGACGATCGCCTTGATCGGCTTCGGCAGTCGGGTCACCGATGCGAAGTCCAGCGAGAACTGCGATTCCTTGCTGATTCCTGGTGCGGACATCCTGACTTCCCCCGTCCTGTAAACCAGTCCCCTTGGACGTACACCACTGCTCAAGAGACGAAGCGCCCCGGAAACCCGTTGCGCGCGACGCATCACGAGTTCGTTTCGGTCAGCAATCGAGCGGATCAACCACGCGGTCGGTCGTTGCCGGCTCGTGGATCGCGCGGCCTGGACTCATCATCCGCGGCCATGCCGAAACCCGCGAGCCGGACAAGGACCAGATCGCACGGTGACCCGGGATCGTTATCCGACCCGATGCCTGAATCCCTCGGACAGGTGATGCGCGTGTCGTGGTGGGTTGAGTGGACGCCGACGGCCCGGGTCCGTTCCGCCACGCTCTCGACGGTGCCCGGACCAGCAGCCCGCTCAGCCGAAACCGGCTGTGCCGCACCACGAACGCCTCACCGATCATCGTACCCTCGCCGGGCGACAGCCTGCCAAGGAGCAGGGCCCGAGCTCGTCACACACCCCACACCGGTTCGGGGGACTCCCGAACCCGCCCCCACGGGAACTTCCTGGAGTACGGATCAGGCCGGGATGAGTTCGGCGATGTGGCGGCGCAGGACTTCGGCCAGGCGCGCGCTGTCGGTCGCGCCGTGCGGGTACACCAGCTCGAACGTCAGACCGCCGACGAGGGCGGTCAACCGCTCGGCTTCCAGGTCGGCGTCGGCGACCCGCGCCGTCCGTAGCGCCTCCCGTAGGACGGCGCGCAGGTCGGTGCCCATCCGGGTCGCCAGCGACCGGAACTCGGGCCGCAACCGCGCGGCGGTGAGTAGTTCTGCGAGCAGAACGAGCTCGTCACGCTCGGAGAACGGCAGCACCGCCCGGCAGACGTCCTCGACGAAGGCCCGCCGGCCGACGACGTCCGACGCGTCGAGCGTCGCCCGCAGCGCCGCGGTCAGACGCTGCTCCATGCGCGCCCCGACCTCCTCGGCGGCGGCGACCATCAACGCCTCGTGGCTGCCGAAGTAGTGCCGGACGGACCCGATGTTGACGCCGGACTCGTCGGCCACCTTCCGCAGCGAAGCCTCCCCCACCCCGCCCCGGACGACCAACCGGAATACGGCATCGATCACCCGCCGCCGCACCGAACCAAGAACCACGAACCATTCCTATCACACCTGTGATAGGACATCGTCTGATTTTTCCCGGCGGTCTGACCAGCGGATATCCGCGGTCGCGCGGGGCCGTCCCGACGTCGGCCACCCCCGATCTTGACCGACTACGGACGGTCCGTCGATGACGACGTGCGCTTCCAGTCGCCGAGCCAGGCGTGACGGCCGATCTCGGTGAGCTCGGTCTGGCGCTGCTGCCAGTCCGGCATCCAGAGGTTCATCCGCCGCTGCCACTCGCGGCCGTGCGCCGGTCCGCCGGGCTGGGTGGCGTGCGCCTGTTCATGGACGAGCACGTACTCGACAAGCCGCATCGGCAGGCCGAACGCGGCCCAGTGCAGCGTCGTGGTGTGCTTCGGTCGCCCCTCGTAGATCCCCCAGCGTCGACGCCCGAGATCCCGCACGACGTAGTTCAGCCCGGTGATGTGGCCGTCCACTTCGTACTTGCGGCCCTCGCGTCGCAGCCACGCCAGCCCAACCTGCTGGTACAGGCCGATCACCGCCCGGCGGACCAGCTCTGGCCGTTGTCTGCGCACGCGCAGGGCACCGTCGGAGGTGATCTCGGGACACCCACCCCGTTCTGCGGGCGGCGCGTCGACGAGCTGGAGCCGGCAGCGTCGGCCGAGCAGGACGAACTCCTCGTCGTCGGTGAACTCCTTGACCGCGTGATTCGGGGCCAGCGCAGCGGCGGTGCGCACCTTCTCGGTGATCCACCGGCGGCGGCTGCCGACGAAGCGCGCGACCTGCTCCGGTTCGGCCGCCGGCGGGATCAGCACGGCGACCCGGCCCCCCGCCTTGACCTGGATGCCGGTCGTGCGCCGCCGCGGACGGATCGCCACCTCGACCCGCCACTCGGGCGGCAGGCCAAGGGCGGCCAGAGCGGCCTGAAAGGTGTGGGGGCCGGTCATCGCATTCCTCCCGGTGGTCGATGCGCTCGAGGGAGCTGATCACCATGGCGGTGCCGGTGCGCCGCAGCTCGTTGACGCCCCGTGGCAGCGCGGACCGGCCAGGCACGCCGCAGACCCGTTGGCCCCGCTTATCGACGGTTCGGGCGATGGCGAGCGCGTGGCACCGGACCCGGCCGGCCGGCGGCTGCACGACGGACCGTCGCCCCCAGTAACGAACCCGAACCTCGGGCGTCGTTCGACGAAGCTCGCGGCGTCCGCCGCCGATTGGTTCCGGCACCCTCGCGCCAGGGAAGCTGCGACGCGCCATGCCCCGCGAAATGGGCCACCGCATGACGCTCGTCATTGCAGACGCCAGTACCCGGCGGGGCTGAACGCGATAGCGACCAGCTCGAAGATCTTCTCGACGACCCTATCAGCGATCCGCGGGCGCAGTACAGGTTTTTCGCATTCGCGCCGAGCCGGGGTGTTCAATTCGCGGTATTGGCCCGGAACTCGACTTGTGGCTACGTTCTCGCTCGTGAGGATGCTGTTTACCGCGCTGCCGGCCTATGGACTGTCGCTACCACTGGTTCCACTCGCCTGGGCAGCTCGCGCCGCCGGCCACGACGTGTTGTTCGCCAGTGCCAATCCGATGGCGAAGGTGCTCGCCGACGCCGGCCTGCAGGTTGTCGATACCTATCCGGACCGCGACATCTGGGCGGAATTTGCCGAGATCGCAGAACACGGTGAATCTTTCGAATCCGATGATGTCCGCGCGATCATCGAGTCGAACAACTCATACGGCTATGTCGCGTGGAAGACGATCAGCGCCACCGTCGAAGCCGGTCGCGATTTCGGTGCCGACCTGGTCGTGTACGCTTCCGATTTCCGCTCGGGGCCGTTCGTCGCGGCCAAGCTCGGGGTGCCCGCACTGGACGTCGGTAACCGCATGGCCTGGGCGATGCGCGATCGGGAGTTCCGCGAGAAGCCGAGCATCCTGAACGACCCCACGCTCACCAGGCTGCTGCGGGAGCGACTGGACCTCACCGCTGCCGAGCCGGTGCCGCTCGCCGGGATCGACCCGCGGGCCCCGAGTCTCGGCGGCATCGTCGACGACGAGGTCGACGAGATCGACGGCAGGCCATGGTGGCCGATGCGGTCCGTCCCGTACAACGGCGGTGTCCTTGCTCCCGGGTGGGTCTTCGCTCCGCCTGCGCGGCCCAGGGTGCTCGTCACCCTGGGGACCACGGTGCCCCTGCTCGCCGGGTTCTCCAGCCTCACCGTCGCGCTGGACGCGCTGTCCACCATGGATGTCGAGGTGGTGCTCGCGGCCGGCAACGCCGACCTGACCGAGCTGGGCGAGTTGCCCGAGAACGTGGTGCCGACCGGTTTCCTGCCCTTTTCGACGGTGTTGCCGCGCTGCTCCCTGGTCGTCCACCACGGTGGTGCCGGCACGATCGCGGCGTGCCTCGCCTACGGCGTTCCGCAGTTGGTCCTGCCGGCGTACGGCGAAAACCGCGAATCCGCCGACCAGTTGACCCGGCGCGGGGTGGCCCTGCAGCACGATCCGGAAACGCTGACGGTCGCCCAGGCGCAGGCCACGGTCCGGCGGCTGCTCGACGAACCGGCGTTCGCCAAGGTTGCCGGTGAGGTGGCCGACGAGATCGCGCGGATGCCGAGCCCCGCCGCGGTCATCACCAAACTCGAACGCCTCGTGGGTTGAGCGAGGTGACGCGATGAGGGTTCCGCACGCGGCGGAACCCTCATCGTGCACTCGGTGTTCACCACGCGGGCGGATGCCGGTCGGCCCAGGGGCTCGCCTGTTCCAGCGCCGCCGCCACCGCGAGCAGCGTGGCATCCTGTCCGGGCTGGGCGGCGAGCATCACGCCGATCGGCAAGCCGTCCCGCGTCGCGCCCAGCGGCAGCGACACCGCGGGCTGGCCGGTCAGGTTGTAGGGCGCGCAGAAGGGCGAGAAGCGCCGCTGCCGCTCCAGGTGGACGGCCGGGTCACCGCCTTCGGTGAAGTACCCGATCGGCGCCGACACCGCGGCGAGGGTCGGGGTCAACACGAGGTCCACGTCGACGAGGGCGCGCATGGCCGCCCGGGCCGCGTTCTGCAGCTGGCTGAGTATGCCGAGCACGCCGACCGCCGAGATCGGGGCGGCCTGCTCCCGCACGTAGCGGGTGAGCGGCTGCAGCAGCTTCTCCTTCTCCGCCGGGATCGGCATCGCAGCCAGCACGCCGAACACCTGCTGGAAAGCCGGTCCGAGCGAGGGGTCGAACGGTGCCGGCACGTCGAAGACGTCGCAGCCGAGCGACTCGAGCAACTTGCCGGTGTGCTCCCACACCCGGAGCACCTCGGGGTCCACCGAGCATTCCGCCAGCAGTGGCTGCGCGTGCATGCCCACCCGCAACCGCCGCCCGTCCGCCCGCTGCAACGGGCGCCCCAGCTCGGCGAGGTAGGAACCCGAAGGCGGCGGCGGGGGCGAGAAGTACGGTTCGCCCGGCATCGGCACCGCCATCGCGTCAAGTAGCGCAGCGGCGTCGGCGACGGTCCGCGCGATCGGACCGTTGATCGGCATGCCGAACATCCCCGAGTGCAGCGGCCCGTGGGAGACCAGGCCACGAGTCGGCTTGAGGGCGACCAGCCCGCACAGCGCCGCGGGGACGCGCAGCGAGCCGCCGCCGTCGGAGCCCTGGGCGAAGGGCACGAAGCCGGTGGCGACGGCGACGGCGGCGCCCCCGGAGGAACCACCCGCGATGAGGTCGCGCCGCCACGGGTTGCGCGTCGGCGGGGCGATGTCCGGCTCGCAGGAGATCGAGATCCCCAGTTCGCTGGTCGCCGTCTTGCCCAGGCTGATCACCCCGGCCTCGCGGAGCAGCGTCACCACGTCGGCGTCGTAGGGCGGGATGTTGTCGGCGAGTGCGGCCGAACCGAACATGGTGCGCACGCCTGCGGTCACCGTCAGGTCCTTGAACGCGATGGGCACGCCGTGCAGCATCGGCAGCTCTTCCGGGTCGTCGCTGATCACCCGCCGTTCGGCTTCCCGGGCCGCCGCGCGAGCCGAATCCGGCGTCAGGGTCACGAAAGCGGCCAGATCACCGTCGTACCGGTCGATCCGGTCCAGGTAGTGCTCCACCAGCTCCACCGGAGAAACCCGCCGGGCACGCACCGCCCGCACCTGTTCGACGGCGGTCAGATCATGCAGTTCGCTCACTTCGCTCCCCTTTGGTCGAAGGCGTTCGGCGATCGGGCGAGCCGGCGGTGACCATGCGGCCGATGCCACGCCAGGTGAGACCGGCTTCGTCGATGGCCGCAGGGTCGAGGTGGTTGCGGGCGTCAAAAACCAGCGTGCCGTTCATCAGCTCGGCGATCGCGGTCCAGTCCAGCGCGCGAAATTCGGGCCACTCGGTGGCCAGCAGCACCGCATCGGCTTCCTTGACCGCCTGGTAGGCGTCGTCGACGACGGCGATGTGGTGCAGGTCGAGGCTGACCGCGGGGTCGTAGGCCGTCACCTCCGCTCCCGCGGCGACCAGCAGCTCGGCACTGCGCAGCGCGGGTGAACCCCGCAGGTCGTTGGTGCCCGCCTTGAACGCCAGGCCGAGCAGGCCGATGCGGGCCCGGTGTAACGAGCCCAGTTCCTCGGCCAGTCGCCGGACCACGCGCTCGCCCTGGCGGGTGTTGTCGTCGACGGCCGCCTGCAGCAGGTCGAACCGGACTCCCGCGGTGTCCGCCATCCGCAGCAGCGCGGAGGAGTCCTTGGGCAGGCACGGCCCGCCCCAGCCGGGGCCGGGCCGCAGGAATGCCCGCCCGATCCGGGGGTCGTGCCCCATCCCCGTCGTCACCGCGTCGACGTCGGCGCCGAACACCTCGCACAGTTCGGCGATGGCGTTGACGTACGACAGCTTGACCGCCAGAAAGCAGTTCGCCGCGTACTTGATCATCTCGGCGCTGGCCGCGTCGGTGCGAACGACCGGCGCGCGCAGCGGGCGGTACAGGTCAGCGACCCGCCGGGCGGCGTCCTCGTCGTCGGAGCCGACCACGATCCGGTCGGGGTTGAGGAAATCCTGCACCGCGGAGCCCTCGCGGAGGAATTCCGGGTTGCTGACCACCGCGAGGTCGTCCCGATCGAGCATCCGCCGCACCCACGCGGCGGTCCCCACCGGGACGGTCGACTTGTTCACCACGACGCAGCCCGTCGGCAACGACGGGCCCAGTTCGGCGACCACCGACTCGACCGCGGACAGGTCCGCCCGCCCGTCGGCGGCCATCGGCGTCGGCAGGCACAAAAACACCACCTCGGCCGCACGCACCGCCGTGGTCACGTCGCCGGTGAAGTCGAGGTGCCCGTCGGTCAGCCCCGCGGCGACCAGCTCGGGTAAGTCCGGTTCAAGGATGTCCACCCGGCCCTGCCGGAGCCGGGCGATCTTGGCCTCGTCCACGTCCACGCACACCACGTGATGGCCGAGCGAGGCGAGGCAGGCACCGGTGGTCAGGCCGACGTAACCGGCTCCGATCACCGCTGTTCGCTGGGGCGAGACGTCCATCACGAGGTGATTTCCCGGTAGGCGCGCAGATGCTCCTGCCCGCATGCGGACCATTCGTAGAACCGCTCCAGCGGGGGACGGCCCGGTGGCCGGCCCTGCTGGGACGCGGAACGCAGCACGGCGCTGCGGATACCGCCTTCGTAGGTGCGCACCCACTCGGCACCCAGCGCCTCCCGCATTTCGATGAAGGTGCCCCGGTGCGGTACGACGACGGGGCAGTCGAACGACAGCGCGAGCATCGCACTCCCGGAATACGACGCGCCGGCGGCGGACAGGACGAATGCGTCGGCCGCGCGCAGGTAGTACTGCATGCTGGCGTCGTCGATGTAGCCCAGGTCCAGCCGCACCGAGCTGGTCCCGCGGCACTCCTCGCACACCCGCCGCGCGAACTCGCGATCGAGCGTTTCCCCCGCTATCACCAGGAATGCATCGCCGGTGTCATCGCTGATCTCCCGGTGGGCGCGAATGAGCGGGACGATGTTCTTGTATCGGCGGACCATGCCGAGCGAGAGCAGGATGCGCGCATCCTGCGGCAACCCGAGTTTCGCCCGGGCATCCGCCGCGGACACGCCGTCGTCCGGGTACACGTCCCGGTAGCTGCCCGGCCGGATGACCCGGCTCTCCGCACCCCGGATGGCGGGGTACTCCCGGACGAACTCCTCGAGCAGGGTCTGCGAGGTGCACACCACGAGATCGACCAGGCGGGAGAAGGCGGCGAGGTAGGTGTCCACGATCCCGAACCCGTCGGTCTCATGTGGACGGAGGTTGTTCAGCGACCAGACGATCTTCGTGCCACGCCGGCGGGCGGCACGCAGCTCCAGCAGCAGCCGCGCGGCGTCCACCGCCATGACGGCCGCACCCCGGTTGCGTCGGATGCACCACTCCGGCCAGTAGACGTGCACCACGTCCCACCGCCCCCGGCGCAGCGCGCTCAGCGAGAACGGCTCGACGACCACGTCACCCGCCGCCCGGATCGCCGAATACAACAGCGGCAGATCCGGATTGCCGCCGTTCGGGCTGTCCAGGTGAGCGGCCAGGATCCGCATCGGCCGGGTGCCCGCCGTCATGCGCGTCCCTCACTGCGCATCGCCTCGTACTCGAACAGCGTGAGGACCGCGAGAATCGGTTTGGCCAGCGTGGTGCGTCGTTCGGCGTCGGCTTCGCTCGTGCCGGACATCGCGGCTTCGAACGCGGGCCGGCTGATCACCTGCCACAGCGGGGAGGACGTGCGGTCGAGGCACCGGGCAGCGAGTTCCGCGCGGAGCAGTTCCAGGATGCGGTAGCGGATACCGAGCGGGTCGCGCCCGGCGTTCTGCATCACGCGCTGGCGGGCTCGTCCGAACAGGAGGTTGAGGTAGGGAATCTGCGGACGCCACTTGCCCGACGGGTGATTCGCGATCTCCTCCCCGGGCGCCAGCATCCGGAACAGGTGGTAGTGCAGTGGTTCCGAGTAGCGCCGCACCGGGGAGAACGCGAAGGTCGCTCGCAGGTAGGGGCGCGTGGACAGCGGCCCGAAGACCGGAGTCGGGTAGATCTTGCGGGTGTTCGGGGCGGACCACCGGCCGATGAGTTCCAGCGCGCTGAACGCGTCCGGCACGTCCGCGGGGGACGTTCCCTGCGCGATGGCCGTGTTCACGAACTCATCGACCTGGCGGCGGCTGGCGGCCAGCCCGTCGGCGGTGACCAGGCCGTGGCCGTTGGCCGTTCGTGCCGCCTTGAACCGGGCCAGCTGCGCAGCTGTGCGGACCGTGGCCAGGTCGCGCGGCGTGCCGTAGAACGACCGGCCGATGTTGCCGCCGACGCCCCAGAACGAGACCGGGGCGGCGACCGGGGGCCGCATCAGGTCGATGTTCTGCCAGAGGCTGACCATCCCGTCGTTCTGGACGACGAGTTGGCGGGCGAGGGTCTGCCACTGATCGCGGACCTCCTCCTCGGAGAACGGCGGGATGTGCCGGCGGTCGACGCCGTAGGTCTCCGCGATGCGCTGGCTGACGAGGACGTCCGGGCTCTGCGGATGGCCGGCGGTGATGTAGATCGTCTTGACCTGGGCTGCCCGCAGCAACATGAAGAGCAACCGCGAGTCCAGGCCGGACGTCAGGCCCGATTCCACGCTGCCCGCCCAGTCCCCGACGGCCGCGCACCTGGCGACCAGCGCGTCGCGCAGCGCGGACATGTCGACCCGCGTCCGCGGCGCGGTGACGATCCGCCACGGGTCCCGGGGGCGGGAGAACACGGGTTCCCGGTCGGGGGTCCAGTACCAGTGCGCGCCGCCTGGCACCGTGCGCACCCCGTCGGCCAGCGTCCGCTCCCCGGTCACCCAGCCGACCGCCACGAACGCGGCGGCGGCGTCGGCGTCGATCGCGTCCGCACCGACGAGACGGGCCAGCGGCTCGACCCTGTTGGACACGAGCCAGCCGTCCGCGGTGCGGCACCAGTGCAGCGTGTACATCCCGAGCGTGTCGGTCGCGATACCGAGCCGGTCGGGCATCGCGTCGAGCAGGGCGAACTGCCCGTCCAGCTCGCTGTCACCGGCCAGCTCACCGAAGGGCCGGGCCGCCACCGCCTCGGCGGTGACCACCGCATCCCCAAAGCCGCGGATCGCGACCCCGTCCACCAGCGTGACCCGGTCCGCACCAGCCCGCTCGCCGGTGACCGGTCCTGCCCCGTGCAACCAGGCGACGTGCACGGGCCCGGTCCACCCGGTCTCGCGGACGCCGCATTCCGCCAACTCCGGAAAACAACCGGCGTAGTCCCGCAGCACGTCGCGGGCTCGTGCCCGCAGTTGGTCGTTCGCGCCCCAGGACGCCACAAACAGCGTCATCGATCAGATCCCCATTCGTCGAGCCCAGTGGTGGTTTGGTCCCCGAACACCCGCGCGGTCACAGCACTCGATGCACCTCCCGGCCTTCGACCAGCCCCTGCAGCGTGTCCACCCAGGTCTGCGCGCGACGCCGCACCGCCTCCCGCGTGTACCAGGCGTGCCTCGGGGTGAGGACCGTGTTCGGCAGGTCCGCGTACCGGGCGGGATCGCCGATCACGTCGAGCCCGGCACCCGCGATCCGGCCCTCGGTGAGCGCGGCGGCGAGCGCGGTGCGGTCGATCAGCCCGTCCGCCGAGATGTTCACCACCACCGCCGACGGTTTCATCACCGCGAACTCCGCCGGGCCGAGCAGCGGGCCCGCGCCGGCGGCCAACGGCAGGCTGAGGAACACGACGTCCGCCGCAGCGAGCAGGTCCGGGAGGTCGACCTGGCGCGCACCCGGGTGTTCGCGCCGGCTTCGGTTGACGTACACCAGGCTCATGCCGAGGCCCCGGACGAGGTTGCCGATCCGGGTGCCGATTCCGCCGAGCCCCACCACGCCGGCGACCATGCCTGACAGTTCGCGGGCGACGAGGCTGGTGGTGTCGGCACCGGAGCGGGCCGCCGTGTCCAGCCGCGGGATGTGCCGGAGCACGGCGAGCATCAGCGCGATGGCGTGTTCGGCCACCGAGGAACCGGTGTAGTCGGGTGTGTTGTGCAGGCTCACCCCGCGCTGCCTGCAGTATGTGCTGTCGATGTAGTCAACCGCGGTGCTCGTGGTCAGGATGGTCCGCAGTCCGGGCAGGGCGGCGAGATGCTCCGGGGTGAGGTCGGTGTCGGTGTGCGCGGTCACCAGGATCTCCACGTCGGGCCGGGTGCCGTGGCGAGCGGTCCAGCGGGGGTCCCAGATCGGCCGCACCGCGCGCTCGACGCGGTCCCGCAGGTCGGGGGGAACTTCCTCGCGGGACATCGCCATCAGCGCGGCCCGGCGTGGCACGGAGTTCACTGCCACCACCTCGTCACACGTTCGTCAGGAGTCTTGCCGGGTCAGGCGCTGGCCGGGAGGTACTTCCCGAGCAGCAGCGCGTAGCGTTCGACAGCGCGGTCGGGCAGGCCCTCGAGAGGAGTGTTGATCGAGGAGGCGAGCACGTTCTGGCACGCGCACTCCGGATCAACGGACTTCTTCGCGAGCAGGGTGGTGAGCGTGGCCTTCGCCGCCTCGCTGTTGCGCCGCATCACGTCGACGACCGCCTGCGCCGTGACGTCCTCGTGCCCGTCGAACCAGCAGTCGTAGTCGGTGACCAGGCACAGGGCCGCGTAGCAGAGCTCCGCCTCCCTGGCCAGCTTGGCTTCGGGCACCGCGGTCATCCCGATGAGGTCGAAGCCCAGGCGCCGGTGCATCTCGGACTCCGCTCGCGTCGAGAACTGCGGGCCCTCCATGCAGCAGTACGTGCCCGAGTCGTGCACCGTGGCCATGGTCGCCCGCCCGGCGGCTTCGATGAGCAACTGCCGCAGCCGCCCGCAGTACGGTTCGGCGAACGCCACGTGCACGACCACGTCCTGGTCGAAGAACGTCGCGCCGCGGTCCGCGCGGGTACGGTCGACGATCTGGTCCGGCACCACCAGATCGCCCGGCGCGTAGTCCTCGCGCAGGCTGCCCACCGCGCTGATGCCGAGGATCTGCCGGACCCCCAGGCTCTTCAGTGCGTGAATGTTGGCCCGGGCCGGGATCCGCGACGGCAGGATGTGGTGTCTCGCGCCGTGCCGGGGCACGAACGCGACCCTCGTGCCGGAGAGCTCACCGAGGACGAGTTCGCCACTCGGGTCACCGTAGGGCGTGCTCACACGCACCCGCCGCACGTCGGTCAGCGCGTCCAGCTCGTAAATGCCGCTGCCGCCGATGATTCCGACCTCGGCCTCGTACCGTCTGGGGTCGCTCATCACGACCTTCCCGCCTGCGCCGCCACGTCGGCCTCGGTCGACTCGGCCCGCATCCGCAGCACCAGCCGGGTGATGCTGTCGAGGTCCTTGAAGTTCTGGCCGACCACCTCGTCGGTCGGTACCGCGACCCCGAACCGTTCGGAGAGAAAGCTGACCAGCCGCATGGTGGACATGGAGCTGAGCACGCCCCATTCCAGCAGCGGGGTGTCCCCGGTCAGGTTCGCGTTCGCGTCTTCCAGCACCTCGTCGACGAGATATTTCCGGATGGTTTCCAGCACGTCCGCGTGCTCCATGAAGGCCCCTTCCAGGACGCAGGATCTTCGAAGCGAGTCGTCATTCGCTCACGGTGCGGAATTTTCGTCTCCGGGAAGCTCTTCCATCCCGGGATCGAACTCGACGCCCTTGCTGCGCAGCACGTCCAGCTGCCGTGTCACGCAGTCTGCGGCCTCCGCCACGTCGCTGTAGTCGCGTGGCACCATGGCCAGCCGCTCGAGCGCTTTTTCCACGACCAGGTTGCCTTTTCGGTCCGCGGTTGGCAAGAGTGGACGCTCGTACTCGCGCTGCCACAACGACACCACGGCGTGATCGTTTTTGCGGCGCACCTCGTCCAGCGTCTCGATCTGCAGCCGCTTGGCGTCCTCGCTGGTCATGCCGATGTGCGACCACGCGGTGTCCGGAGAAAGCGGGTCATCGACGGTGATCTGCAGCGCCTCGCGGTCCTCCCACAGGGGCATGGTCTCGTCGTTCACCGAGAACACGTACAGACCGAAGCGGCCTTCGAATTCGTCCACGAGGAAGCGACGGGTGTCCTCGAATGCCTCCTCGTCCTCGCCGGGATAACCGACCATGAAGCACATGCCGTAGCCGATGTCGCTCGCCCTGAGCAGTTCGAAGGCGCGCCGGTTCTGCTTCGCCGTCACCCGCTTGCTCATCCGCTTGAGCGTCTGCTCGTTCATCGACTCGAAGCCGATTTCCAGGTGCGTGCAGTTGGACGCGATCATGCCCTCGATGAACTCGGTGTTCTTGACCGAGTTCGCCCGCGAGAAGCACGACCACTGGGGCACGCCCGAACCCGGCAGGATCCGGTGCAGCTCCCGCAGCCGGGTCGGCGGGACGGTGAAGGTCGAGTCCATGGCCGAGATCTGGGTGACGCCGTTCTCACCGGCGTACCGGAGCCAGTCGTCCTTGATCTTCTGCGCCGACTTGTACCGCCACTTCGGTGAAGCGGCCGGGAACGAGCAGAACTTGCAGTCGAACGGGCAGCCACGCATCGACTCGTAGGGCGCGACGTCGAAGGTGTGCGGGAACGACGGCGAGGGGAACGCGTCGAGGTCCACGTACTCGATGGGATTGATCCGGATCCGCTCGCGGTCCCGCCACACCAGGTTCGGCACCTTGGACAGATCGCCGGACACCCGCATCTCGTCCAGCAGCATCGGCAGGGCGATCTCCGCGTCGCCCCGGACGGTCGCGGTGATCTCCGGGTACGCCTGCATCATCACCATGTACTTGAGGTTCGTGTACTGCCCGCCGACGACGATCGGTACGCCGGGGCAGTTGTCCCGAATCCAGCCCATCACGAGGGCGAACATCTGCTTGTTCCAGATGTAGGTCGTGGACATCAGCACCACGTCGGTGTTCGCGGGCGCCGCAACGTCGTTGCCCGCCCAGATCTCCTCCAACGGGATCCGGGTGTACGCCTGCTTGGCGCCCTGCAGGATGGACTCCAACGTGAACGTGGTCAGGTGCGGGTTCATCCCCGGTGGGCGCAGCAGCGGCCGCCGCTGGCCGCCCTGGACGAACGACAGATGGGACAGCCTGAGCTGGGGCACGCCGGAACGCGCCAGGATCGCCTGGATTCGCTCGTCCGGCCGCGCCCGGAACAGGGACGACTCGCCGAAGTAGTCGGACGTCTTGTAGGTCGGGCCGAGCCCGGAAAGAAGCAGCGCGTGCATGGTGTCCCCTCGCAGAGAAAAGACATGCGTCAGGCCGCGCCGGCCGCGGCGTACAACGCGGTCAGCAGGCGCACCATCCCGACACCGGCCTCGGCGGACGCGGCCATCGGCGTCCCGTCGCGCACCGCCGCGGCGAAGTCGGCGATCTGGCGCCGGTGCGAGACGCCGTAGTAACCGATTCCCGGGGGTGGTGGTTCGACCTCCCGGTTGCGGACGGCCTCGGCGCGGCGCTCCAGTTCCGCGTTGCCGGACGCGCGGTGCACGGCGCCGGGGTGGTCGATGTCGAAGCTCGCGGTGCCGCGGTCACCGACGAGCTCGATCCGCGTGCGCCACTGGGTGGTGCTGCCGACCGTGACGTGCAGGCTGACCGGGGTGTCGCCGGCCACCAACAGCGCCGCCAGCGTGTCCTCGGTCTCGATCGTGCCGGCCAGCGCCGTCGTGTTCGCCACCGCGGCGCGGACTTCCAGCTCGCCGCACAGCAACCGCGTCACGTCGAGGCAGTGGTAGCCCTGGTTGATCAGTGCGGAACCGCCCTCCCCGGCGCGGGTACCCCGCCAGTAGCTCTCCGTGTAGTACTCCGGCTCGCGGCTTGCCTCCAGCGACGCCCGGACGTACAGCAGGCGGCCGAGCAGCCCGTCGCGGAGCCACTCGCGGACCGCGAGCACGACCGGGTCGTAGCGGTGCTGGGACACCGCGGACAGCACCAGGCCGCGGGCGGCGGCGAGCTCGGCGAGCCGTTTGGCGTCGGACACCGACAGGCACAGCGGCTTTTCCACTAGGACGTGCTTGTCGGCGAGCAGGGCGCGCTCGGCGAGTTCCGCGTGCTGCGCATGGTCCACGGCGATCGAGACGCTGGTCAGCTCGGCGTCGCCGAGAACCTCGTCGACCGAGGACGACCAGCGCGCAATGCCGTGCTCGGCGGAGAACTCCTTGGCCAGCACGGCATCCCGGTCGCAGGCCCAGGTCAGGTCGTAGTCGTCCAGCGCGCGGAACCCGTCGACGTGGTTCGGTGCCACGCGCCCGCACCCGATAATGGCGTGAGTCGGCATCGTCCGGCGCTCCGTTCAGCCTCGGCGGTAGGAGTTCATCTGGGCAAGGAAACCGGGCAGCACGGTCTCCGCCTCGGCGAGCTCGGGGTGCCACCACTTCTCCCACTCGAAGGAGAACCAGCCGTCGAACCCGTCGGCGGTGACCATGCCGACGATGTCGCCGACCGGCATCTCGCCCGCACCGATGGGCACGTACCGCCACGTCCCGTCGGCGTTGTACGAGATGTCCTTGATCTGCAGGTAGGCGAGCCTGGACCGCACGTGTTCCCACGTCCTGTCCGCCGGTTCTCCCTCGACGAACGGCCCGGCGAGGTCCCACTGCAGCAATGCCTCCGGAACGTCCACACCGGACAGCACGTCGGCGAGGAATCGGCTGGAGGTGATGCCGCGGGTGCCGACCCGGTCCCAGCCGCAGTCGTGCAGCTCCAACGCCATCCGCACGCCGGTGTCGCGGGCCACCGGCTGCAGCGCGACCAGCGCGTCCTGAGTCCACCGGAGCGCGTCGGCGTCGGACACCGACTCCGGGTAGGTCCCGGCGAAGAAGCGCAGGTGCTCCGCGCCGAACGCCGCCGCGAGCCGTAGCATGCCCCGGGACTCCTCCAGCATCCGGTCCCTGGCCTCGCCCGGCTCGGCGGTCAGCTGGATGCTGCTGTCCAGGGCCGGCACGCCCAGACCGGCCGCGGCCGTGGCCTTGCCGATGGTGCGTGCCGCCTCCAGCGAGAAGTCGGCGCTCACCGGGGCCCCGTCGATCAGGCGCCATTCGATGCCGTCATACCCGAAGAAGGCGGCCTGGTCGATGGCGTGCTGCCAGGACCAGCTCGGGCAGGCGATCGTGCTGTACGCGAGCTTCATCGAACATCCTCCGCGATCGGGGTCTTCGTCGTGGTCGCCCGGCACTGGTCCAGCACGGCCAGCTGGCGCCGGATGTCGTCGAGCGGGATCGGCACGGGCGCGCCACCGCGCAGCGCCGGTGCGAGTTCGGTGTACATGCGCCGGTGGCTGTCCGCGTACGCATCGCCCGCCACGCTGCGCTCCTCCTCCACCCACGGCAGTTCTTCGGTGTTGTAGCGGCGGCCTTCGGTGGGTGTGGTGGTGGCGACCCGGGGGGTGAGCGCGTCTGGGTCGACGTAACGCCAGCGGACCACGTCCCCGTCGGCGACGAGCGTGCCGTTCGTGCCGAGGACCAGCCACTTCGGTTGCGGATAGGCACAGGCGTTGGTCAGCTCGACGTCCACGACGAGTTCGTCCCAGGCGAGCACGATCTTCACGTGGTCCTCGGCGCCGCCGGCCGACAGCGGCGTGGTCCGCATGCGGCAGAACACCTCCGGCTCCCCGGCACCGCCGAACAGGGCCAGCACGTGGTCGACGGCGTGGCTGCCGTCGTTGTTCAGCGTCCCGCCGCCCAGCTCGGGGATGGTCTGCCAGTCCCACCGCCGCCGGAACGCGTGCCAGTGCGTCTTGGCCTCGACGATCTGCCCGAGCCGGCCGGAGGACACGACGTCCCGGACGGTCTGGAACAGGAGGCTGTAGCGCTGGTTCTGGCTGGCGAGCAGAATTCGTCCGGCCGTTCGCGCGGCCGCGATCATCTCGTCGGCCTCGGCGAGCGACGTGGCGAACGGCTTCTCGACGACGACGTGCTTGCCGTGTTCCAGCGCCCGCACGGCTAGCTCGGCGTGCGTGGCGCTGGGACTCGCGACGACCACGACATCGACGTCGTCCGCGGCCACCAGATCGGCGTAGTCCGGATACGAGGCACAGCCGAACTCGGCGACCGCCTCCGCCATCCGGTCGGGCATCGGGTCGTGCACCGCCACCACCCGGTACTCGGCCGGCAGCGCGGCCAGCGTGCCCGCGTGCAGATGCCATCCGGCGCGCCCGAGCCCCGCGATCCCGACGCGGATCGGCGCACCGCTTGTGCCCGCGCTCATCCCACGACTCCCACCGTGTTCACGACCGACTCGAGGGTGCGGCGGACCTCCTCCGCGCCGGAATGACCGCCGAACAGGGCGCGGATCAGGTCGTTCTGTGCTGCGGCGACGCGGGACCGGTGCTCGCGGGCGTCGGCCATGCCGTCGGCGAGGGAGCGGACCATCGCCGACCAGGCCGCGGTCCGCTCGGTGCGGTGGGCTGCCAGCTGGGCGATGAGTGACTTGGTCTCGACGGAGATGTCGCCGTCGGCGCTGCGGTCGATCCGGGTGTTCAACAGCGCCTCGGCGTACCTCGGCCGACCCGAGTCCGGGCTGACCAGCTGGTAGTTCGCCAGGTGCGCGTAGTGCTGCTCGGGCAGGAACACGACCGGAGTCCCGTAGGCCGCCGCTTCCAGGATCGTGGTCAGCCCTGGTGGGGTGAGGCACGCGATCGCGTGGTTCAGGCTCTTCAGGACGCCCTCGTGGTTCAGCGCCACCACCTCGAACCGGGCGGGCAGCAACGGTGCAACGTGGGCCAGCACCTCCGGGTTGCCGGTGACCACCATCGGTTCGTCGGCGCCGATCAGCCGGGCGGCCTCGTCCACCAGCTCGCAGGCCGACTGGATCCAGGACACCGCGAGGTCGATGGACACAACGGGGCTCAGCAACCCGCTCGTGGTCACCAGCCAGGAGTCGGGCTGAGCGGGTGCCCGATGGCCAAGGTCGATCACGGGGTCGACGGTGCGCACGTTCGGATGTCCGCGCAGAGCCTCCGCGCGCGCCGACGCACCGGGCGCCAGCTGCACGCACGCGGTGGTGCACAGGTGGTGGGCGAGGTACTGGCTCGGATGCATCGGCACGTCAGCCATGACCCGCAGCGCCTGGTTCGCACTCGCCGCACCGGTGATCGCCTCCGCGGTCCGGCCCATCTCCGTTTCCGAGATCCCGGACCAGTCCCAGAACCAGTAGAGGCTGTCCACATAGACGCAGGGCAGGCGGTGGTACGCGGCCCAGGCCACCAGGAACGGATCCATGACGCTGATCGCCGCGTCGAAGTCGTCCGGCGAGACCGCGGCCAGGTCGCTCATGCTGTCCACCGGCGTGATCGACGCGTAGGTGTCGCTGTTCGACTGGGCGAAGGTGAGCGCCACGTCATGACCGAAGAAATGACTGGCGCCACCATTGCGGCCGATCTCCGAGCATATCGCGTGGAGTTTTGACGCCGGCCCGTAGCCGAACGCCTCGGCACTCGCAATAACTTTCATGGATCTTCCTCACCCGAGATCGGAGTTCACTGATGCCTGGACCGCAGGTGCCGACAGCGCTGGCGCAAGAATGATCAGACCGACCTGCCGGCATGATTCTTCCATGGGATTCGAGAAGATGTCACTGTCCACATTCGCACGTGCGCCGAATCAGCCGACGGACGCGAGCAACCGCTTTCGGTCAACCTTTCCGTTGTGGTTGCGCGGCAATGCGTCAACCCAGCGGACCGAGTCCACGATCATGTACCGGGGCAACGACCGCGCGCAATGCCGTTTGATGTCGAGCAGGTCGGGAACCTGCGCGCCGCTGGCCACCGCGCAGGCGACGAGTCGTGCCGCGAGCCCCTCGCCCACCACCGTCACGGCCACCTCGGCGATCCCCGGGTGTGCGTGCAGGGCGGCTTCGACCTCACCGATCTCCACCCGATGACCACGAACCTTCACCATGCCGTCACGGCGGCCGAGATACCGGTACGCCCCGTCGGCGCCGAGCACGACCCGATCTCCGGTCCGATATGGCCGGTCCTGCTGGGGCGGGTGGCCCCAGTAGCCGAGCATCACCGTCGGCCCGGCCACCACGAGCTCACCCTCTTCTCCGACACCCGCCTTGTGCCCGTCATCCCGCTCGGCCCAGACCCGGTCGCCGGAACAGGCCCGCCCGATCGGTATCTGGTCGTCATCGTCGTCCGGCAGCACCGGAACTTCGTAGCAGGTGCAGACGTTCGTTTCGGTGGGCCCGTAGAGGTTGAGGAAACGCACCTGCGGCCACCGGTTGCGCAATTCGCGCAGCTGCCGCACCGGGTATGGTTCGCCGGCGAACAGCACCGCCCGCAACCGCGCTGGTTTCTCGTCACACAACCCGCCTTCCCTGGTCATCAGCATCAATGCCGACGGCACCGAATACCAGACGGTGATGTCCTGTTGGTGCAAAAACGACACCAGCTTTTCCGGGGCGTAGGCGTGTTCGTGCGGCACCAGATGCACCGAGGCACCCGCGCGGAAGGCCGCGTAGATGTCCAGCACCGAAAGGTCGAACTGCGGTGGCGCGTGGTTCGCGAACCGATCGGTGTGCACGGCGCGCAGCTCGGTGGCGGCCCATTCGACGAAGGCCAGCGCGTTGGTGTGCGAGAGGCAGACCCCCTTCGGGGTTCCGGTGGAGCCGGAGGTGTAGAGGATGTAGGCGAGATCGTCTGCCCCACCGCCCTGGTCGGGCAGTGGTTCGGACGGTGATGCGAGCACGTCCGACCATGCGCTGAGGCAGGTCGTGTCCGCTCCGTCGAGGGACAGGCCGTGCGCGCGGAGGGCGTCGGCGAGAGCGGGCGTGGTCACCACGGCTCGTGCCGCGCAGTCGCTGATCACCCTGGCCGCCCGGTCGACCGGCCCGAGTGGATCGATCGGCACGTACCCGGCACCCGCCCGCAGCACGCCCTGCATCGTCGCGACCAGCCGCACCGACTTGTCCAGCCAGATGGCCACCCGGTCACCACGCCGCACCCCACGCGCCCGCAGCGCCCAGCCGATCCTGTTCGCCAGTTCGTCGAGCTGCCGGTACGTGAGTTGACCGTCCGAAGCGGACACCGCGAGCCGGTCCGGGAACCGCCGGGCAGCGGCGACCACCAGGTCGTGCAGCCGGCTGAACGGCCCGGTGCTCACAGCCCCAGCTCCCGGGCGATGCGCTCGAGCTGCATTTCCGAGGTGCCAGAGAAGATCGTGCTGGGCACCGCGTTCCTGAATTCCCGCTCGATCCCGACATCGGTGCGCACTCCCTGGCCGGCGAACAGGCGCACGGCCGACAACGCGGTCTGCACCGCGGCTTCGCTCACCGCCAGTTTCGCCATGGCGATGTCCATCGTCGCCGGCTCGCCCCGTTCCAGCCGCCAGCAGGCCCGGTACAGCAGCAACCGGGCCGCTTCCAGCTGCGTCCGCATCTCCGCGATGCGGTGCGACACGGCCTGGTTGGCGCCGATGCGTTTGCCGAACTGCTTCCGCTGTCTGGCGTGGCGCACGCACCGGTCGATCAGCCGGGTCATCTGGCCGAGGTAGGCGGCGAACAGGCAGCTGCGCTCCCACCGCATGGAGGCGTGGAAGACCTCCGAGCCCTGGCCTTCCGCACCAAGCCGGCACTCGGCCGGGACCCAGCAGTCCTCGAGCGTGACAGCGCTCGTCGGACAGCTCTCGAAGGCGAGCGTGTCGAACGACTCGCCGACCGTGAGGCCCTCGACCCCGCGCTCGACGACGAACGCGGAAAGTCCCAAGTGGCCGAACTTCGGTTCGGTGTGCGCGTAGACGATGAACACGTCCGCGGCCGGGCCGTTGCTGACGAAGGACTTGGTTCCGCTGATCCGGTAACCGTCACCGTCCCGGATCGCGCGGGCTTTCCCGGCCATCGCGTCGGAACCGGCGTCCTCCTCCGTGACGGCGTTGGCGCCGACCCACTCGCCGCGACAGAGCTTGGGCAGCACCCGTTCGCGCAACTCGGGGTTGCCGTATTCGACGACAGGCATCGTGCAGGCGAACAGGTGCGCGGTGGCCGAGAAGACCAGCCCGAGGTCCTGGCACCCTTCGCCGAACGCCTCCACCGCCCGCGCGGCGGTGCGGAACCCGTATCCCTGACCGCCGTACTGCGTGGGCACCGACAGGCCGAGCAGGCCGAGTTCGGCGCACTGCCGCCACTGCTCGCGCGTGAACGGCCGCGCCCCTTCCGGCGCGGGCCAGCTCTGGGTGGCGGTCAGGATCTGCTTGTAGACCCGTTCGGATTCTTCAGGCCAGGTGAAGTCCATGTCGAATAAACCCTTCGAGTTCGGTTCCAGTGCCCTCGCACTTGGGCTGTCGACAGTGACGCGTTCGATCTGGTCGCTTGTCACCTCTCGCACGGCAGGGCAGACGGCTCGTTGGCGAGCAGGGAAAAGCCCTTCCGCGGCGTGGTTTCGGAGGTGTTCTCGGCAGAGTTTCGTGCGGTTTCCTTGATGTCGTCGGCCAGTTCCGTCCACGCGGAGGCGTAGATGCGCAGGAACTCCGCGATGGTGTCCCGCCGGTGCGCCGGGATGTCGAAAATGACCTGGCGCCACGCGTTCATCCCGGCGAAATGCCGGTCGAGCCAGCGCAGCAGCGAACGGCCTTTCTGGTTGAACCGGAGCGCGGGGTCCTTCTTCAGGTCCGCGAGGATGACACCGAGTCTGCTGTGCGGGGTGGCGGAACCGGCCGCGGGGCGAGGCTCGGGTCCGCGTCCACCGGAGCCCGATCCGCGGCGTTGGCGGGCGGGGGTCGGTTCCTCGCCTTCCTGGAGCCGACGACGTACATCGTGCACGGTGGCCGGGGAGACTCCCGCTTGCCGGGCGACCTCGCGCAGGGAAGCGTCGGGATTCTGGATGAGCAGTTCGAAGGCGCGCTGGCGGCCGGCGGAGGCGTTGAGGGGGCGTACCCGGCCGTCCTGCCCCACGCGGGTGTCCGACTGGGCGGCCTGACCGGTCGAGCGTTTCCGGATCCGGCCGACAGTGGCCGGGGCGATGCCGGTCATGGTCGCGATCATGCGGTTGGACCAGTGCGGATGCGAGACGACGATCCGGGCGGCGGCCGCGGCGCGGTCGGCGCGGGACAGCGGCAGCCCGTGGGTCACGTTCAGCCGGACCGCGAGGACGAAGGCGTCCCGGTCGTCCCCGTCGTAGATCCTGGCTTCGATCGTGCGCTGCTTGCGAGCCCGCGCCGAGGCCAACCGGTGCATGCCGTCGATGACCCGCATGGTCGGTCCGTGCACCACGATCGGCGGCAGCTCGTCGTCTCCCTCGGCCAGCGCATGCGTGTGCTCGGCGTCCACCCCCGAGCTCCGCGGCGAATCCGCTGGCAACAGCGAATCGATGTCCACCACGGTGATCGGGCAGTTGTCCAGCTGTTCCTTCACCCACTGGTCGCGGGCTGCTAATCCGGCCTCCGTTTCGGGCACTGCGCCACGAGGCGCCGGCACGCTGTTCATAACTTCCCCCGAACTGGGCGTTCCCCCGGTGTGGACATGGCAGCGGCAGAGGGCGTGGACGTGGTGGCAGAGCGATGAGCGGAACGAGACTTCCTGCGATCAGGCGACGCCGCGACGGCCGCTGTGCTCGGATGACGACCTACCCGAAACACGGCCGACGAGCAATAATTTTTCGTAACTTCGCCATGAGCTCTGATTCTCCATTGCACAGAAGTTCTCCCGACGCCGACGACACGGAATTGGACGGCTGGGCCACCTGGCGGAACACATCAGCAGCCGCGTAAACCAGAGCATGCTGCGACTATCTTCGCGGCGAAGTCACCGATCCTCCCCCAGCAAGTTGGTGCATCCGTGATAGTTCGACCAAACAGTCAACTGAATAGCACCTCTCTGATACAAGGTCAACTTGCCATTTCATTAACAGGCGACCTGGTCGGTTTCACAGATAGCCCCGTCTTTCCCACAATATCGGCGGTACACCTCGACTACTTGCGGTTGTACAGCCGCATGGTGGCCGTGCCGAAGACGGCGACGAGCACCACGCAGCTCGCCAGCACCCAGGCGATCTCGACGCCGTCCCACCGCCCGGCGACCGCCGCCCGGATCGCGGAGACCAGGTGGGCGACCGGATTGACGTCGACCACGACGGTCAGCCAGCTCGGCATCGTCTCCGGGTCCACGTAGACATTGCTGACGAACGTCAGCGGGAACAGCAGCATCGTGCTGACCCCCATCACCGACTTCTCCGACCGCAGCAGCAGCCCGAACATGGTCCAGATCCAGGAGAAGGCGAACGAGAACAGCAGCAGTAGTGCGATGCCACCGGCCACGCCCCCGAGCCCGCCCGCCGGCCGGAACCCGAGGATCAGACCGACCACCATGATCACCACGGCGGTGATCAGGTATCTCACGAGGTCCCCGAGCAGGTAGCCGACGATCGGGGCCGGACGCCAGATCGACAGGGTACGGAAGCGGTCGAACACGCCTTTCGACATGTCGGTGTTGAGCGAGACACCGGTGTACATGGTGATCAGCAGGACGCTGGTCGTCATGATCCCCGGCAGTAGGTACTGCAGGTACGCCGCGGACGAGCCGGCGATCGCGCCACCGAACAGGTAGGTGAAGGTCAACGTCAGCATGATCGGGAACGCGGTGGCGTCGATCAGCTGCTCCGGAACATGTCTGATCTTGAGCATTGCTCGCCAGCCGAACGCCAGCGAGTTCGACAGCGCGCCCGGACGCGGCGGGCGCCGACCGGCCCCCAGCACGGCGACGAGCCGCTCCGTGCTGGGCGCGATCAGTGCGGCGTCCGGCTGCTGACCGGCGGTCGTGGTCATACCGCGGCCTCCTCCTCGCTCGTTGCGGAACGGTTGGTGAGGGCGAGAAAAACCTCGTCCAGGCTTGGCTGCCCGAGCGAGAACGAGTCGACGGTGATCCCCGCGCGGGCCAGCGCGGTGAGCGCCTGGGACGACAGCTCGCCGACGTCCTGCTCGCCGCCCTGCGGTGACAGCCGCGCGGTGAGCTCGAACGGGTCGGGGTCGATCTGGACCGCGGCGCCCAACGCGTCGACGAGCACGCGTTCGGCGGTGGAGCGCTGGTCCGGCGCGCGCAGCCACAGACGCACCACGCCGACCCCCACCGAGGACTTCAACTCGCCCTTGGTGCCCTCCGCGATGACCTTTCCGTGGTCCAGGACCGCGATCCGGGACGCCAACCGGTCGGCCTCGTCCAGGTACTGCGTGGTCAGCAGCACCGTGGTGCCCTGCGCGACCAGCGCGCGGACGATGTTCCACACGTAGTTGCGGCTGCGGGGATCCAGCCCGGTCGTGGGTTCGTCGAGGAAGAGCAGATCCGGCGTGCTCAGGACGCTCGCGGCGATGTCCAGTCGGCGGCGCATGCCGCCGGAGTAGTTCTTCACCGGTCGTCCCGCGGCCTCGGCCAGGTCGAAGGCCGCCAGCAACTCGTCGGCCCGCTCCCGCGCCGCGGCCTTGCGGTGCCCGAGGAGTCTGCCGATCAGCTGCAGGTTCTCCGCGCCGGTCAGGTCCTCGTCGAGCGAGGCGTACTGGCCGGTGAGGCTGATCCTCCTGCGGACCGCGTCGGGTTCCCGCACCAGATCGTGGCCGAACACCCTGGCCTGGCCGCCGTCGGGCCGCAGCAGGGTCGCCAGCATCCGGACCACCGTGGTCTTGCCCGCGCCGTTCGGGCCGAGCATTCCGTACACGGTGCCCGCCGGAACGGCGAGATCGACGCCGTCCACCGCGCGACGGTCGCCGAATATCTTGACCAGGCCCGCTGTCTCAATCGCCAGATCCCCCGTCAGATCACTCATGCGCGCGGCCGTTTCCTTTCTCTTCCACGCCCTTCACCGTGCTGGGCTGACGATCTGGCTGCAAGTTCTTCGCCGGTGATCACGCGTGCGCGCGAACCAAGAGGTACTGGGTGTTCAACTGAGCAAAACGCTCGGTTGAACAGGGGAACAATCGGGTGAACGGCTGCGCCGGTCCGGTCAACCGCTGATCGGCAACCGGTCGGCGCGGCCGGGTCGGTCCCCGGTCATGGTCAATGCAACAACACCGACAACCGACCGGCAATGCCGTTTACACCGCGCGGGGTGGCCCTGCGTCACCCGGTTCAGTAAATTGCTGCCGGATACGGGGCGAGACCGCATGGGGGTAACGAGTCATCCCGACATCGGAACGTGTGACGACGATGGGAGACTTCGGTGTCAGTATCTGGTACCGCGGACAGCGGTACGCGCCTCAGGACCGCCGATGACGACATCGCTCGCAGATTCAGCGAGTCCGCTGCGGTGCGGGACAGTCCGGTCATGCCCACAGCGGACTTCCACGACTGGTTCGCCGCATGCCGCCGGCGAAACGACTACCGCGTCACCAGAGTTCCCTTCGCGCAGCTGGACGGATGGTCGTTCGAGCCGGACACCCAGAACCTCGTGCACCGCAGTGGGCGCTTCTATTCGGTGCAGGGGATCGAGGTCAACACCGACCGCCGCGAGGTGCACACCTGGACCCAGCCCATCATCGTGCAGCCGGAGATCGGCATCCTCGGGATACTGGTCAGGGAGTTTGACGGCGTCCTGCACTGCCTGATGCAGGCGAAGATGGAACCGGGCAACGTCAACACCCTGCAACTCTCCCCGACCATCCAGGCGACGTACAGCAACTACACGAGAGTGCACGGCGGTAACTCGATTCCGTATCTGAAGCACTTCCTGTCGCCGCGGCGCGGCCGGGTACTGGTCGACGCGCTGCAGTCTGAGCAGGGTTCCTGGTTCCTGCGCAAACGCAACCGCAACATGGTCATCGAAACCACGGAGGACATCCCGCTGCACGAGGACTTCTGCTGGCTCAGCATCGGGCAGCTGCACGAACTCATGCGGATCGACAATCTGGTGAACATGGACGCGCGGACGGTGCTGTCCTGCATCCCGTTCGCCACCCCGACCGACCGACTGTCCACACCCGACTCCGATTCCTTCGGCGCGGCGTTGGCCAACTCGCTCAGCAGCAGTTCCCGGGCCCTGCACGACCGGCCGGGCCTGCTCAGCTGGTTCACCGAGTTCAAGGCGCGGCACGTCCTCACCCAGCGCCTCATTCCCTTGGGAAAGCTCAGGAACTGGATCCGCACCGCCGAGGGCATCCACCACGAACAGGGCAAGTACTTTACCGTGCTCGGAGTGGACGTCGAAGCCACCAATCGCGAGGTCTCGCATTGGGCACAACCCTTGCTCGCGCCGCGCAGCCAGGGAATTCTCGCGTTCATCACCAAGAACATCGACGGGGTGCTGCACGTCCTGGTCCAGGCCCGCACGGGGGCGGGTACCTATGACGTCGTCGAAATGGCACCGACGGTGCACTGCGCACCGGACAACCTCGGCGAAGGCAGCGGCGATCCGCGTCCGCACTTTCTCGACTACGTGCTGACCGCGCGACCCGACCAGATCCGCTACGACGTCATCCACTCGGAGGAAGGCGGCCGGTTCTACCACGCGCAGAACCGCTACCTGGTGATCGAGGCGGACGACGACTTCCCGATCGACGTGCCCGACGACTTCATCTGGGTCACCGCTCGACAGATCATCGACCTCAACCAGCACGGGAACTACTTCAACGTGGAGGCGCGGAGCCTGCTGGCCGCACTGCACACGCACGCCCTGTGGTGACACGACAAATACCGGTATGTCGGAAGGTGTAGATGGCTACTCGCGTATGGGACTACCTCGCGGAATACGAGAACGAGCGGGCTGACATCCTCGACGCGGTCGAGACCGTGTTCCAATCCGGCCAGCTCATTCTCGGCGACAGCGTCCGCGGCTTCGAGGCGGAGTTCGCCGGCTGTCACGGTGCGGCGCACTGCGTCACGGTCGACAACGGCACGAACGCCTTGAAGCTCGGGCTGCAGGCGTTGGGAGTCGGCCCCGGGGACGAGGTGATCACGGTGGCCAACACCGCGGCACCGACCGTGGTGGCCATCGATTCCGTCGGCGCCATACCGAAATTCGTCGACGTGCGGGAGGACGACTACCTGCTGGACACCCGCTTGGTGGCCGAGGCCATCACGCCGCGGACCAAGGCACTGCTCCCGGTGCACCTCTACGGCCAGTGCGTCGACATGGCACCGCTCATGGAACTGGCGAAGGAGCACGGCCTGGTGGTGCTCGAGGACTGCGCCCAGTCGCACGGCGCCCGCCACCACGGCCGGATAGCGGGAACCTTCGGCGACGCCGCCGCCTTCTCCTTCTACCCGACCAAGGTCCTCGGCGCCTACGGTGACGGCGGCGCGGTCATCACCGACGACGAGAACGTCACCGCCCGGCTGCGGCGACTGCGGTACTACGGCATGGAGGAGCGCTACTACGTCGTCGCCGTCCCCGGTCACAACGCCCGGCTCGACGAGGTGCAGGCCGAGATCCTGCGTCGCAAGCTCGGACGGCTCGACAGCTACATCGCCGGGCGCCGCGCGGTGGCGCAGCGATACGCCGAAGGGCTCGCCGATCTGACCGGTCCCGGCGGGCTCGTCCTGCCGTCGGTGACCGAGGGCAACGAGCACGTGTACTACCTGTACGTGGTGCGGCACCCGCGCCGCGACGAGATCATCGAGCGGCTGCAGAGCTACGACATCTGGCTCAACGTCAGCTACCGGTGGCCGGTGCACACCATGAGCGGCTTCGCGCATCTCGGTTACCAGCGTGGCTCGCTCCCGGTGACCGAACGGCTGGCCGACGAGATCTTCTCACTGCCCATGTACCCGTCGCTGCCCAGGAACGTGCAGGACAAGGTGATCGCCGCGCTCCGCGAGGTGGTGGCCCAGCTGTGACGTCCCCCAGGTGCCACCGCCACGACGCCGCAACGACGACCGGAGGAGCCGCATGACGACAGCGTGCAAGGTGTGTGGGAACAGAGTCACGGAGTTTCTGGATCTCGGACGACAACCGCTGTCCGACGCTTTCCTCACGCCATCGGACATCGAGCGGGAGTTCTTCTACCGGCTCGCCGTCGGCCACTGCGAGTCCTGCACGATGGTGCAACTGCTCGAGGAAGTGCCGCGGGAACGCATGTTCCACCACGACTACCCGTACTACTCGTCGGGTTCCACGACGATGCGCCGACACTTCGAGCAGACCGCGCAGCACTTCCTGGAGACCGAGCTCACCGGGCCCGACCCGTTCGCCGTGGAGATCGGCTGCAACGACGGGATCATGCTGAAGACCATCAGCAAGGCCGGTGTCCGGCACCTGGGGTTCGAGCCCTCCGGTGGCGTCGCCGAGGTGGCCCGGTCGCACGGGGTGAACGTGCGCACCGACTTCTTCGAGGAGGCCACGGCGGTCGAGGTGCGCGACGAGCACGGCCCGGCCGACGTCATCTACGCGGCCAACACGATCTGCCACATCCCCTACCTGGACTCGATCTTCCGCGGCGTGGACGCGTTGCTCTCCGACGGCGGGGTGTTCGTCTTCGAGGACCCCTACCTCGGTGACATCGTGCGCAAGACCTCGTTCGACCAGATCTACGACGAGCATTTCTTCTTCTTCACGGCTCGCTCCGTGCGGGCCGCGGCCGAACGGTTCGGGTTCGAGCTGGTCGACGCGCAACGGCTGCCCGTGCACGGTGGCGAAGTCCGCTACACGATCGCCCGGGCCGGCGCTCGCCAACCCAGCCCGGCCGTCGACGCGCTGCTCGCCGAGGAGGCCGACCAGCGCCTGACGGCACCGGAGACGCTGCGGTCGTTCGCCGGCGCGGTGGCCACTGTCCGGGACGACCTCGTGCGCCTGCTCCGCTCCCTGCGCGCGGAAGGCCGCCGGGTCGTCGGGTACGGCGCCACGGCCAAGAGCGCCACGGTCACCAACTTCTGCGGAATCGACGCCGAACTGGTGTCGTTCGTCTGCGATTCCACACCGGCCAAGCAGGGGCGGCTGACTCCCGGCAAGCACATCCCGGTGAAACCGCCCGGGGCCTTCAGCGATCCCTACCCCGACTACGCCGTTCTGTTCGCCTGGAACCACGCGGAAGAAATCATTGCCAAGGAACAGGGCTTCCGGGAGGCCGGCGGGCGTTGGATCCTCTACGTGCCGACGGTCAGGATTGTCTGAGTTCCGCGCATCGTGACACCCGACGAGAGGGGTCAGCATGATTTCTCGGGAACTGGCGATTCCCGGAGCTTTCGTTTTCGAACCGGAGTCCTTTCCGGACGACCGCGGGTTCTTCGTATCCCCTTTCGAGGAATCGGAATTCACCAAGTCGGTCGGGCACCCTCCCTTCCCGGTCGCGCAGGTCAGCTACAGCGTTTCCCGGCGGGGCGTGGTGCGCGGTCCGCATTTCACCCGGACGCCGCCGGGCGTCGCCAAGTACGTGTACTCACCCCGGGGCAGGGTGCTCGACGTCGTGGTCGACCTCCGCCTGGGCTCCCCCGCCTTCGGCCGCTGGGAGTCGGTCCTGCTCGGCGACGAAAGCCAACGCGCGGTGTACCTGCCGGTGGGTGTCGCGCACATGTTCGTGGCACTGCAGGACGAGTCGGTGATGACCTACCTGCTGTCCTCGGAGTACGTGCCCGCCAACGAACTGGCGATCTCCCCCTTCGACCCCGGGCTCGCGCTTCCCGTGCCGGAGGACGTCGAACCCATCCTGTCGGCCCGGGATCAGCAGGCACCGACGCTGGCGGAGGCCAAACGCACGGGACTGCTTCCGGACTACGAGAAGTCACTGGCCATCGAGGCAGCGCTGTGCCCGTGGTGAACCGAGACATGCCGAGAGAGGAACGGTCATGGCCCAGTCCCCGGTAAGCCCACCCGCCGCCCGGCGTGCCCGGCGATGGTGGAACCGGCCGTGGATCATCCCGCTCGCCGTGCTCCTGGGCGCCTTTGTGGTGTGGAAGGTTCCGCCATGGCTGAACTTCGACCCGCAGCGGTCCCCGATTCCGATGAACCCCGAGGTGCCGCTGCACTACGCGATGATGACGCTCCACATCGGATTCGGTGTGATCACGTTCGTCACCGTGTGCCTGCAGTTGTGGCCATGGCTGCGCGCCAGGCATCCCGCCATCCACCGGTACAGCGGCAGGCTGTACGTCTTCGCGGGCATGATCCCCTCGGCGCTGCTGTCCCTGGGGCTCATCCTCGCCGGCCCGCTGACCGTGTTCGGGCAGATCGGCACCGCCATCTGGGCCGGTCTCTCGATCTTCACCACGGTCATGGGTTTCGTGCGGGTACGCCAGCGCAGGTTCGCCGAGCATCGGCGGTGGATGCTCTACAGCTTCGCGATGGCGACGAACGTGATCACCAGCCGCGCGGTCGCCTACTTCGTGCTCTACCTGCCGGGAATCGGGCCGGACATCATCTCCTTCACCCGGTTCCAGGTCGAGGGACCGTGGCTCAGCTGGATGATCAACCTCGCGCTGGTCCACTGGTGGCTGCGCCGTACCGACCGGAAACGCGGCAGGCGCCGTCCGGGTCTCGGCCGGGCGGTCCCCGGCCCCGCCCAGGTCGGCTGAACGCCGCCGGAGACGACGAGTTCCCCAGAGAGGAACACCCGAATGACTGGAAAGTACGGCCGGAGCGCGCTCTGGGAGCACTACAACAGGACGCACGTCACCGGCGAGCCCGTCACCGACCTGGCCGGGTTCAAGTCCAGCGCACCCAACTTCAAGTTGGCGCTGTGGGATCCCCGGCCGAACGGCGTGCGGTACCTCAAGGCCCTGATCTACAACCTGGCCGAGCAGTTGAGTCCGGCCGCGTTCGACGCCCTGCGGCGCATCAGCAACCGCGACGTCGGGGACCCGATCACGGTCCGCGTGGGCGGCGAGACGGTCTGCCTCGACTACCTCCAGGCGGTTCTTGAGCTCGAGTACATCAGCGGCCACGTGGACCTGGATGGCGCCGAGGTGCTGGAGATCGGCGCCGGGTACGGCCGGACCTGCCACGCCGTGCTGTCCAATCACGACATTGCGGCCTACCACATCGTCGACCTCGACAACTCGCTGACGCTGGCCAGGGCGTACCTGCAGGCGGTGCTCCCCGAGGACCAGTTCGCCAAGGTCAGGTTCGTGCGCAACGAGGACGTCGAGGAAGCCTTCGCGACCGCGCGGTTCGACCTCTGCGTCAACATCGACTCGTTCGCCGAGATGGACGCCGACACCGTCCTGGAGTACCTGGCCCTCATCGACCGGACGTGCCGGTACTGCTACGTCAAGAACCCCGTCGGGAAGTACCTCGACAAATCCCTGGACAGCCATTCGCAGGGTGCCGAACTGGTCAGCATGGCGCTGAGCACCGGGCTGCTGCGCGATGTCCTCGACATCCACGACAGTGCCGAGGTGGCCGAGCACGCCACCAGGTTCGTCGCCGCGTACCGGCCCGGGCCCAGGTGGACCGACGTGGCCGACAGCAGGGCGCGGCCGTGGAGCTACTACTGGCAGGCCCTCTACCGGCGCGATGTGCCCTGACCAGCCCGCACACCGGCAGAAGGAAGCAGTCATGTCGAGTCGGGAATCGCGGGCCGCCCAGCCCCTGGTGACCATCCTCGGTTCCTCCGGTTTCGTCGGCTCCGCGATCGTGGCGGCGCTTTCGGACCGACCGATCCGGCTGCGGGTCGTTGCCCGCCGCCCGACTCCGGTGCCCCCGCACGCCCGGGCACGCATCGAGGTCCGCACCGCCGATCTCACCGAGCCGGTGGATCTCCGCGGCGTGCTCGCCGGTTCCGACGCGGTGATCCACCTGGTGAAGGATTCCGCGGGCTGGCGCGGGGTCGAGCAAACGCCGCGCAGCGAGCGGGTGAACGTCGGCGTGATGCGTGATCTCCTGGACCACTTCCGCGCGCACGCCGGTTGCGGGCCCCCACCCGCCGTGGTGTTCGCAGGCTCGTCGTCGCAGGTCGGCGTGCCGCCCGCGGTGCCGGTCGACGGTTCCGAGCCCGACCGGCCAGATACCCCCTACGACAGGCAGAAGCAGGCCGCCGAGGAGCTCCTCGCCGCCGCCACCGCCGAGGGTGCGGTCCGCGGGATCACGCTGCGGCTGTCGACGGTCTTCGGCCAGGACTCGGCGTCCGGTCCGCCGGATCCCGGTGTGCTGACCACGATGGTGCGGCGCGCGATCGCGGGTGAAGCGCTCACGATGTGGCACGACGGCACCGTGCTGCGCGACTTCGTCCACGTGCGCGATGTGGCGGCGGCCTTCGTGGCCGCGATCGACCACGCGGCAGCGCTGTCCGGGCGGCACTGGCTCATCGGTACCGGCCGGGGCGAACGCCTCCGCGACGTCTTCGGCCGCGTCGCCGAACTGGTCGCCGCCTACACCGGAAAACCCGAAGTGCCGGTCCGTTCGGTGCCGCCTCCGGACGATGCCGTGCCCACGGACCTGTGCAGCATGGTGGTCGACTCCTCGGCCTTCCGGGCGGTCACCGGATGGCGCCCCGAGACAACTCTGGCGGAGGGGCTGGAGCGCACCGTTGCCGCGTTGACCGGCGCCCCGGAAACAGAGTGATTACGCGTGGATTTCGCCGCCGCGGACGAGCCCAATCGGTGTCAGAGGAAAGTGGAATGCCCATGATGAACAACAGCGAGCACCAGATCTCGCCGGCGTACCTGCGGGAACCGGTCACCGAGGAGGGACGCAACCTCGTCGAACTGCTCTCCGCGCGCCTGCCCGAAGTGGCCGCCGGAGCCGCGGACAACGACCGCGACGGCCTTTTCCCGACTGACGTCTTCAATGCCTTCCGCAAGGACGGCGTGCTCGGCGCGACCGTGCCCAAGGAACTGGGTGGTCTCGGCGTCGACCGGCTGTACGACGTGGCACTCGCCCTGCTGACCCTGGCCGAGGTCGACGCCTCGACGGCGCTCGCGCTGCACGTGCAGTTCAGCCGCGGGCTGACCCTGACCTACGAATGGCAGCACGGCGCACCGCAGGCGCAGGCGCTGGCGGAACGCCTGCTGCGCGGGATGGCCACCGGGGAGACGTTGGTGTGCGGGGCGGTGAAGGACCACTGGTCGGCGGTCACCACGCTGACCCCGGACGGCAACGGTGACTGGCTGCTGTCCGGACGCAAGACCCTGGTGAGCATGGCTCCCATCGCCACGGACTTCGTCGTCTACGCGCAGTGGCGGTCCGAGGACGGGCCGATCATGCTGACCGCCCCGGTCGTTTCCCGCGAGGCGCCCGGGCTCACGGTCCTCGACAACTGGGACGGGCTCGGCATGCGGGCCTCCGGGACGCTGGACGTGGTGTTCGACAACTGCCCGGTGGCCGCCGAGAACGTCCTCATGCGCGGCCCGATCGACGCGGCCGACGACGCGGCGCTGGCCGGGCAGACCGTCAGCTCGATCACCATGCTCGGGATCTATGCGGGCATCGCGCAGGCCGCCCGCGACATCGCCGTCGCCACCTGCGGCAAACGCTCGGCGGCCCCGGCCGCGGCGATCCGCACGCTGGTCGCCGAGATCGACGCGCGCCTGTTCGCACTGCGCTCGACGACCGGCACGGCGCTGGCCGAGGCCGACCTGCTGTCCGCCGACCTCAGCGGCGACCTGGCGGAACGCGGGCGGCGGATGATGCGGGCGTTCCAGTACGCGAAGATGATCGTCAACGAGCTCGGGCTCAAGATCGTCAACGACTGCCTCACCGTGGTGGGCGGCTCGACGTACGTCAACACCCATCCGCTCTCCCGGCTCTACCGCGACATCCGGGCCGGCTGGTTCATGCAGCCCTACACCTACCCCGACGGCGTCGACTTCCTGAGCGCCCAGGCGCTGGGCATCGCGCACGACAACGACTACATGAAGGCGCGGGCGGCCCAGTCAGCGGCCAGCCGGTGAGGAAGGACGGTGATGCCGGTGCTGCGATCTTCGGCGACGCTGGACCCGGCGCCCGCGGCGAACCGGGTCCGCCGGACCGCGTACCTCACGATCGTCGTGCTGTTGCTGGCCTGGACGATCGATTTCGTCGACCGGTTCGCCATCAGCATGGCCATGCCCTTCATCGGCGAGGAGTTCGGCCTCAGCAAGACCATGCAGGGCCTGCTGTTCACCACGTTCTCCGTGGTCTACCTCCTCTGCCAGGTACCGGCCGGCTACCTCGCCGACCGGTTCGGCGCCCGCGGGCTGATGCTGACGACCCTGGTGCTGTGGTCGGCCTTCACCGGGTTGACCGGGCTGATGGGGACCTTCGCGGGACTGCTCGCGGTACGGGCACTGTTCGGCGCGTCGCAGGGCTGCTTCCCGCCGGCCTCGTTCAAGGCGGTCGCCGAGCGGACCACCCCGAAGAACCGGGGCACCGTCACCGGCGTGGTGATGTCCGCGAGCGGCTTCGGGCCCGGAATCGCGCCGCTGATCGTCGCGCCGCTGATCGCCGCCGCTGGCTGGCGGAGCTCCTTCCTCTGGCTCGCCGCCTGCGGGGCGGCGATCGGTGTCCTGCTCTGGGCGCTGCTGCCCCGGCCGTTGCCTGCCGCGCTGACCAGGGCCGTCGACGCGGCAGGCCGGACGACCACCGCCTCGCGCCGGGAGGTGCTGCGGTCGCTGCAGGTGTGGAAGTTCGCCGCGCTGTTCTGTGCGATGAACCTGCTCGTCTCCGGCCTGGTCAGCTGGGTGCCCAGCTACCTGCTGGAGAGCCGGAACCTCTCGATACAGACCACCGGGGTGCTCGCCGCGATCCCGATGCTGGTCACGGTCGGCACCACCATCCTCGGTGGCTGGCTGTTCGACCGCTTCTTCCACGACCGGATCAGGTGGTTCCTGGTACCGATCGTCGCGGTCACCGCGATCTTCCTGGCACTGATGCTCACCGCGTCCAGCGCGGTGCAGTTCACGGTGTACGAGACCATCGCGCTGGGGGTGGCCAGCCTGGGGTCGATGTGCCTGTTCGGGCTGCCGATGCGGGTGCTGCCGACCGAGCATGCGGGGATCGGGATGGGCATGCTGAACCTGGGTGGCCAGGTCGCGGCCGCCATCGCCCCGCTGCTGATGGGCTGGCTGGTCGACCGGTTCTCCTACACGGCGGCCTTCGGGCTGCTGGTCGCCACCACCGCGGTCGGCGCCGTGATCGCCTGCTGGCTGCCGCAGCGACCTGCCCAGTTCGGCTTCTCGACGACCGCGGCGCAGCGGAGGGACGACGGTGCGGACGGGGTTCACCGGGGCCGGTCGGTTGATGCCGACTAGCATGTCCCCCCGTGGTCCAAGACGGGGAACGAGTGCTGTTCTCGACCTCTCCGGAGTACTTCCAAGCCGCCAAGGCGGAACTGCTCGACGTCTACGCGGGAAACCAGACCGGGCCGGTCAGCGTGCAGCGGCTCGGGCCGGACCTCGGCAGGCTGTCCGGCCCGGGGGTCCGCATCGGGCATCTCGCCCGGGTCTGCGAGGACCGGCCGGTGGCCTTCGTGAAGCACCTCACCGCCGAGCGCGCCGAGCTACCGCTGTCCGCGGTCGGCGACCTGGACGCCGCGGTCGACCACGTACAGCGGGTGGCCGCCGAGGTCGATGCGGACAAACTCGCGGTCCAGTCCTGGGTGAGCGGGCAGAACCCCGCATCCTATGGCTCCGCGGAGCTCGCCCGGCGCTGCATGGCGGCCCTGACCGGCATGGGGAAGACGACCGGGCGCGCCAACATGCCGAAGACGCTGTCGCTCTGCCTCACCAGGGCCGGGTTGTCGATCGGTCTCGCCTCCGCAGCCGAGCAGCTGAGCGACTGGCCGGGCGGCCGGACCCGGCTGGCCCGCAGCGACGACCAGGTCTCCCGTGCCGAGTTCAAGCTGGAGGAGGCGTTCCAGACGTTCGGGATTCGCCCCCCGTCGTCCGGGACGGCACTCGATCTGGGCGCGAGCCCGGGTGGCTGGACACGTGTTCTGCGCCGTTCCGGGATCACCGTGTGGGCGATCGACCCCGGGGATCTTGACGACAGACTCCGCCGGGATCGTGGTGTGCGGCACATCCAGATGACCGCGGGAGCCTTCTTCCGCAGCGAGCACCGCCGGTTCGACATGGTCGTCAACGACATGAAGATGGATCCGGAACTCTCGTGCCGGTTGATGCTGGACGCGGCCCAGCTGCTGCGGCCAAGCGCACTGGCCGTCGTCACGTTGAAACTCTCCGGGCACAGGTCGGTGAAGGTGGTGCGGGAGTGCCTCGATCTGCTGCGTCAGCGCTACCGTGTGCGCGCCGCGAGGCAGCTGCACCACAACAGGCACGAGGTGACCGTCGTCGCCGAATGCCGTTGAGCCGAGTTGCATAACCATGCGCCAGCTTCCGGGCCGCTCGTGACCGATCCCGGTGGCGGCCGGTACGGCGATAGTCCGACCGTTCGACCGGCTCGCGGGCAGCCACGGTCCAGCCAGGGGGCCGAACGGTGCCGGTCAGCGGGGGCTAGGATGGGACGGGCTCAGCGGCGTCCTTCATGGGGAAGGCCAGCTCTGCGCCCGCGACACGTATCGATACGGAGAGCTCGATGTCTAAGCGTTGTGATGTTTGCGACAAGGCGCCTTCCTTCGGTCGGCGGGTGGCGCGTCTCGGTGTTCGCGCCCAGAAGCGGCGGATCAAGGGCCGCTCGTCCCGGATGTTCTACCCGAACCTCCAGCCGATGAAGGCAGTCGTCAACGGAACCCCGGTTCGGCTGAAGGTGTGCACCTCGTGCCTGAAGAAGGGCAAGGTCGCTCGTAAGGCCTCGGCCTGATCCCAGGGCGTGTCTCGACAGTTCGGCCTGGCAACAGGCCGTGATCGACAGGCCGTTCGTGCTGGCGCGATCTCCGATGAGGTGTCGCAGGGGGTGGCACTGTTGATGCCCGCCCTTCGGGAGGTCTGCGCGGTAGCACGCTTGCCGATCACCACCTGGTCCTGGAGGGTCTCGTCACAGCGATTCCGCACCGGTTCGCTGTGACGAGACCTGTCCGAGGAATCCGGACCAGCCCCGGAACTCCTTCCTGAACAGTTCTCCACCGGTACGCCTGTGCTCGTCGGCTTTGGGCCAGTGATGCCCTCGCCATCATCGGACTTCCCGGAGCCCTCGATGGGCGGCGCTCGCGTCCTGGGGCCTGCAGTACCCTCGACGGCGGCCGTCGAGAGAGGGTACCCACTTGACGGGGGTCGACTTCCGTCCGTTCGCCCATCTCAGTGCACCCAATGCTGAGCTGTACCGCCGCATCATGGGCTCTTTCGTGCAGGCCAAGCGCCGGTTCATCGTGCATCTTCGGCCCGAGGATGTCCACGAGTCCATCGGCGGGGATGTGCCCGCCATCGTCGATGCGCTTTCCAGGCTGGTGGAGTGGGGAAATCTGCGCGCCGATCCGGACACCAGTCGCGTCACCACGGTCGAGGATTTCCACCGCGCTCGGTTCCTCTACCAGCTCACGCATGCGGGCGAGGCCGCCGAGCAGGCGCTCGCCAGTTATGACGAGGCCCTCGGCAGACGCGGGGCACTGCAGGCCGTTGCGCTCACCGACATCGCAACGCAGCTGCGCGTCCTGCTGGAAATGGCGCAGCAGGATGATCCTGACCCGGCGAAAATGCATCTGTCACTGCGGTCACTCGTTGACCGCTTCACCGATCTCGCCGACAACGCACAGGCGTTCATGAGTTCGCTGTAGCGCACCATCGATCTGCACGACGCCGACCTGGACGCGTTCCGTGCCTACAAGGACCGCCTGATCGACCACCTCTTGCCACCGTCATGGCCGAACTCCAGCTGTGGGTCGAGACGCTCGCCGGACCGAACCCAATCACGACGGCGGTAAGCGCCACCGGTCATGCCGCGGCCGGGGAACTCGCCAGGTTCGTGCCGCGGACACCGACGACGTCCTGCTGCGGATCGGCGAACCTGCGTCGGTGAACCTGAACGCGGTGCTCACCCCGGCGGTGGACTGAGCCGATCCGCACGCCGACGCGGTGTCCGACGCGCCGAATGGCGCCGCGAGGTATGGGCGTCGGTCGGCCTGCTGCGTGACGACGTGTCCAGCACCGTGTTGACCCTGGGCCTGCGGGGTGACGACCACACACCGACCGGCCGTGCCCTGGCCGCCTGGCACGAAACCGGACAGCCAGTGGTGTTGACCATGACGCGTGTGCAAGCCCTGAGCAAGGTTGGCAGCGGGGGCCGGGTACATCTGTCCTCTTTGGATGGATTGCGCGGGGTTTCGGTCCTCGCGGTGTTGCTGTTCCACACCGGACACCTGTCCGGCGAATTCCTCGAGGTGGACCTGTGCTTCGCCCTGTCCGGATATCTCATCACCGGTCTGCTGCTACGGGAGGTCGAGGCGACGGGGACGGTGTCGCTGGTCGCCTTCTGGAGCGGCGGATTCGTCGGCTGCTGCCCGCGCTGGCGCTCGTGCTGGTGGTCGTCACGCTGGTCGTCTGGGCGGCGGGTTCGCCGGATCTGGTGCGGCCGACGCTCGCGGACGGTCCGTGGGTGCAGCTGAACCTGATCAACTGGCACCTGAAGCCGAGCACGTCGGCGCAGCGGAGCTGTGGCCATCACGTCCGCGCCGTCCGGTTTGGGTACGTCGCCCTCGTCCCGGTGTGGTGGAGGACACCACCCAAGGCTCTTCGGAATTGCTAAGGTTCGAAACTGCTGAACCTCGCGGGCGGCGCGCCGGCTCGCCCTCGCCTCGGGCGAGGACCGATGAGGGAGGATCAGCGGTATGACCACGATCGATCGCCATGGCCCGGGTTGTCCGTCACGACGTCAGGAGGAGGGGTGTTGATGAGCAGGCCCCTCTACCAGGTCAAGGCGGACTTCTTCAAAACGCTCGGGCATCCGGTGCGGATTCGGGTGTTGGAGTTGCTCAGCGAACGCGAGCACGCGGTCGCCGAGATCCTGCCCGACGTGGGGATCGAGGCCGCCAACCTCTCGCAGCACCTCGCGGTGCTGCGGCGTGCCGGGTTGGTCGTGACACGTAAGGAAGGCTCGACCGTCTTCTACTCGCTGACGAGCCCGCACGTGGCGGAACTGCTGGCGGTCGCCCGGCAGATCCTCACCGGGGTGCTGTCCGGCCAGGTCGAGCTGCTCGAAGACCTGCGCACCGCGTCCACCTCGACGAGCGAACGCCAGCGGCGGGGTGGGCCGACAGCGTGAGTGACCCGCGGTCGCCGCGCTGTTCCCTCCCTTCGGCGCGGCGACCGCACCTCCCGGATCAGGAGCAACGACGTGCTGGGATTGTGGCGGAAGATCCGCAGGACCGGTCGGGTGGCCGAGCCCGCGCCCGCGCAGCCCGCGAGCGAGACGTTGCCGGTCACAGCCGAGCTTGGTGGTTCGGTGCAGATCCGGCATGTCGACGCGGGCTCGTGCAACGGCTGCGAGGTGGAGATCGGCTCGGCGTTCGGCCCGGTCTACGACGCCGAGCGCTACGGAGCCCGGCTGGTGGCCTCGCCGCGGCATGCGGACGCGCTGGTGGTGACCGGGCCGGTCACCCGGAACATGGCCGAACCGTTGCGCCGCACCTACGAAGCCGTCCCGGGCCCGAAGGCCGTGGTCGCGGTCGGTGACTGCGCGCGCAACTGCGGCGTGTTCGCCGGTGCGTACGGGGTTGTGGGTGCGGTGCGCGACGTCGTGCCGGTGGATCTGGAGATCCCGGGTTGCCCGCCGCGCCCGGAAGCCATTGTCGACGGAGTGCGGAAGCTGACCGGTCGATGAACCTCGCAGCAACAGCGCTCGGCGCTGCCGTGGCCATCGGTGTGTTCGGTGCTGTGGTCGCCCTCGCACTGCCGACCCGCGCCCGGGCTGCGGCAGCGGGGTGCGCCACCGCGCTGACCGGAGCAGCCGGGGTGATCGCAGGGGCCGCGGCGATGGCAGGCTCCGGTTTCGCACTCGCGCTGCCCGAGCTGCTGCCGCTGGCCGGTGTGTCGATCGCGCTGGATGCGCTGGGCGGTTTCTTCACCGCGGTGACCGGTGGTGTCGCGGTCGTCGCCGGGATCTACGGCATCTCCTACGGCCGGTCCGGCGGTTCGTCCTCGCGTCCGGTGCAGGCGGTGCTCCCGCTGTTCGGCGTGGCCATGCTGCTGGTGCCGACGGCGGCGAGCGTGGGCACGTTCCTGGTGTGCTGGGAACTGATGGCACTGACCTCGTTACTGCTCGTGGTGGCCGAGCATCGGCGCCGGCCCGAAGTGGCCTCGGCCGGGCGCTGGTATGCGGTCATGACCCACCTGGGTTTCGTGGCCGTCCTCATCGGGCTCCTGGTGTTCGCGGCGGCGGCCGGGGGTGATGCGTTCTCGGCCCTGCGTTCAGCCGAGCTCTCCCCCGCCCTGGCCAACCTGGTCTTCGTGGTGGCGCTGGTGGGTTTCTCGTCGAAGGCCGGCATCCTTCCGCTGCACGCCTGGTTGCCCCGAGCACATCCGGAGGCCCCGAGCCACGTGTCGGCGCTGATGTCGGCGGCCATGGTCAACCTGGGCGTGTACGGGATCGTGCGGGTCGGGTTCGACCTGCTCCACGGCGGCCCGCAGTGGTGGTGGCTGCTGGTGCTGGCGCTGGGTGCGGTCTCCGCGGTGTACGGGATCCTGCAGGCGGCGATGAGCACCGACCTCAAGCGCCTGCTGGGGCAGTCGACGACCGAGAACATGGGGCTGGTGCTGATCGGCATCGGCGCAGCCGGACTGTTCTCCGCCAACGGCGATCGAGTACTGGCGGGGGTGGCGCTGGCCGCCGCGTTGCTGCACATCTGCAACCACGCGGCGTTCAAGACGCTGCTGTTCCTCGCAGCGGGCTCCGTCCTGCACGCCACCGGCACCCGTGATCTGGACGCGTTGGGCGGACTGCGCACGGGCATGCCGCTGACCACCGCGGCATTCGGCTGGGGAGCACTCGCTGCGTCCGCGCTGCCGCCGGGTACCGCGTTCGTGTCCGAATGGCTGCTGCTGCAGGCGCTGATCCACGGTTTGCCCGCTTCGGGCACCGTGGAAGCGGTCGTGCTGCCGGTGGCGGTGTCCGCGGTCGCGCTCACCGCCGGGCTGGCGGTGGCGACCTTCGTCAAGGCGTTCGGCGTCGGGTTCCTCGCCAGGCCCCGCAGCAGCGCCGCGGCGGCCGCGCACGAGAGCCCAACCAGCATGCTCGCGGGGATGGCACTCGCCGGACTGGCCTGCGCGGTGCTGGCGCTGGTCCCCACGCTCGTGCTGCCCGCGGTGTCGGCGGCCGGCGGGAGCGCGCTGGGCACGGCCGATCCCGCGGTCACCGGCACGGCAACCCTCCAGCTCACCGGGGTGGCCGGGGCGTTGTCCCCGCTGATGCTCACCCTCGCGCTCCTGGTCGCGGCCGCCCTGACCCTGGTGGTCGTCCGGGTGGTGTCGGCTCGCCGAGCCCGTCGTGCCGCGCGGTTGTGGGACTGCGGTGCGGGGCCGCTGTCGGAGCGGATGGAGTACACGGCGACGTCGTTCGCCGAGCCGCTGCAACGGGTTTTCGACAACGTGGTGCAACCGGAGCAGGACGTGGATGTCAGCCACTACGAGGAGTCCCGGTACCTGGTGCGGGCCGTGGAGTTCCGGCGGCGGGTGCCCGACCGGATCGAACGCCGCCTGTACGCACCGGTGCTCGCAGCCGTGTCGGCCTTGGGTCGTTGGGGACGCCGGTTGGCGACCGGGAGCGTGCACCGCTACCTCGGCTACGGCTTCTACACGATCTGCGCGCTGCTGATCCTGCTGGCGGTGACCCGGTGAGCATGCTTGCTGTGGTCGGCGGCGTCGTGCAGGCGGTACTGGTCGTGGGTGGTGCGCCGCTGCTGGTCGGTGCCATGCGGCAGGTCCGGGCCAAGCTCGAGGGCCGCCAGGGTGCGGGTGTGCTGCAACCGTGGCGGGACCTGCGCAAGCTGCTCCGCAAGGAACCGGTCACGCCACGCGGAACCAGCGAGATGTTCCGCATCGCGCCGCTTTTCCTGGTGGCCACCACACTGGTCGTCGCGGTGGTCACGCCGTTCGTCACGACCGCGTCGGCGATCGCTTCGGTGGGGGACCTGTTCGCGGTGGTGGCCCTGCTGGCGATGGGCACCGCAACGCTGGCGCTGGCCGGGCTGGACACCGGCACGGCGTTCGGCGGGATGGGTGCCAGCCGGGAGATGACCATCATCGCGCTGGTCGAACCCACGTTGCTGGCGGCGATCTTCGCGCTGTCGGTACCGGTCGGGTCGACGAACCTCGCCGCGATCGTGTCCTCGATGCTGCACGAACCGGCCCGGGTGATCTCCCCGGTCAGCCTGCTGGCGGCGGTCGCCCTGATCGTGGTGATCATCGCCGAGACCGGGCGCCTGCCGGTGGACAACCCGTCCACGCATCTGGAACTGACCATGGTGCACGAGGCGATGGTCCTGGAGTACGCCGGCCGGGATTTGGCGCTGGTGGAGTGGGCCTCGGCGATGCGGCTGAGCGTCCTGCTCGGTCTGCTGGCGAACCTGTTCGTGCCCTGGGGCATCGCCACCACGCTCACCCCGGTCGCGCTGCTGGTCGGTGTGCTGGCGCTGGTGGTCAAGGTCGGGTTGCTCGGCTCGGTGCTGGCCGCCGGCGAGGTGTTCCTGGCCAAGCTGCGGCTGTTCCGGGTACCCGAGCTGCTGGCCGGTTCGTTCCTGCTCGCCCTGCTGGCCGTCGGCGCCTCGTTCTTCCTGGCCTGACGAGGAGGATGCGGATGGACGAGACGCTCTCCGTGCAACTGCTCGACCTGGCGTGCGGGGCGCTGCTGCTGACTGCGGTCCTGGTGCTGTGGCGCCGCGAACTGGCCGTCATCATCCGGGTGTTCGCCGCCCAGGGCGTCGCCCTGGCCGTGCTCGTCGCGATCCTCGCCGCGCACGAGAACTCCACCGAACTGTGGGTGGTTTCCGCCAGCGTCCTGCTGCTGCGCGCTGGCGTGCTGCCCGTGCTGCTGCGCCGCGCGCTGGCCAGCGCGGGCGACCAGCGGCGCGAGACCCGGCCGCTGGTCAACGTCGCGGCATCCTTGCTGGCCGCGGCGGTGCTGACGCTGCTGGCCCACGCGGTGTCCCGGCCGCTGGTCGCCCTGGCTCCCGCACCCGCCACCCAGGCGATCCCGGTCGCGATGGCCGTGGCACTGATCGGGTTCTTCGTGCTGGTCACCCGGCGGCTGGCGCTCTCACAGCTGGTCGGTTTCCTGTTGCTGGACAACGGGATCACCGCGGTCGGATTCCTCACCACCGCCGGGGCGGGGTTGATCGTGGAACTCGGGGCGTCGCTGGACGTGCTGTTCGCGGTGCTGGTGCTGCAGATCCTGACCGCCCGGATGCGGGAGGCGTTCGGCGATACCGATCTGGACGAGCTGCGGGAGTTGCGCGACTGATGACCACGGTGTTGATGCTCGCTGCTGTCGCGGTGCCGGTCCTGGGCGCGCTCGCCCAGCTCGGCGCGGGCTGGCGCAGGGCGACCTGCTGGACCAGCGTCGCCAGCGCGGTGCTGGTGCTGACCGCCGCGGCCGCCCTCGCCGTCGAGGTGCACCGCATCGGCCCGCTCACCGCACTCGGCGGCATGGTACGGATCGATGCGCTCTCGGCGTTCATGCTCATCGTGATCGGTGCGGTCGGTTCGCTGTCCACCGCCGCCATGCCCGGCTACCTGCGCGGTGAGATCACGGCCGGGCGGGCCACCCCGCGCAGCGCGACCCGGCACAGCGTGCTGGTCCAGCTGTTCCTGGCCGCGATGGTCGCCGCGGTGCTGGCCGCCAACCTGGGCGTGCTGTGGGTGGCGATCGAGGCCACCACCATCATCACCGCCTTCCTGGTCGGCCACCGCCGCACCCGCGCCGCGGTCGAGGCGGCCTGGAAGTACGTGGTGATCTGCTCGGCCGGGATCGCCGTGGCGCTGCTGGGCACCTTCCTGCTCAACTACGCCGCGGCGCACGCTCCCGGCGCGGCCGGGCTGGAACTGGCCGACCTGGCCGCGCACGCGGCAGAGTTCGACCCCGGCGTCACCCGCATCGCGGTCGTGCTGCTGATCATCGGGTTCGGCGCCAAGGCCGGGCTCGCGCCGCTGCACGCCTGGCTGCCCGACGCCCACAGCCAGGCCCCGGCACCGGTGTCCGCGCTGATGTCGGGGGTGCTGCTCTCGGTCGCGTTCTACGCGATCCTGCGCATCAAGGTGATCGCCGACGCCGCGCTCGGCACCGGGTTCACCCGGGCACTGCTGGTCGGCATGGCACTGGCCTCGTTGTTGGTGGCCGCATCGCTGCTGCTGGCCCAGCGCGACTACAAGCGGATGCTGGCCTACTCCAGCATTGAGCACCTCGCGCTGGTCGCACTGGGCGCCGCGATCGGCACGCCGCTGGCGCTGGCCGCCGCACTGCTGCACATCCTCGGGCACGGGCTGGCCAAGGGCGTCGCCTTCCTCGGCGCCGGCCGGGTCCTGCAACTGACCGGCACCAGTCGGATCGACGAAGTCCGCGGCCTGGCCACCCGGAGTCCGCTGCTCGCCGGGTGCCTGGGGCTCGGGGTGTTGGCGCTGATCGGCCTGCCCCCGTTCAGCCTGTTCGCCAGCGAGCTGGGCATCGCCCGGGCCGGTTTCACCACGTCCCTGGGCTGGGCGATCGCCGCCGCGCTGCTGCTGGTTTTGGTGATCGCCGCCGCGCTGATCGGTCACACCAGCCGGATGCTGCTTGGCACCCCACCGGAGGGGCCCGGTGCCGCCACCGCGGTGTCCCGGGTGCCGGTGTCGATCGGCATCGCGCTGGTCGGCGGCCTCGTGGCCTGCGCCGCACTCGGTGTCACCGCTGCTCCCCTCACACCCCTGCTCACCGACGCTGCTCAGCTGCTGGGAGGCGCCCGATGACCGCTGGCGAGACGGTCGGTGCTCACCGCACCGCCCTGACCATCACGCCCGAGGAGCTTCCCACGCACGCGGAATCGTTGCTGGCCGACGGGTTCCGGGTCGCGCTGGTCGCCGGTCACGACGACGGCGACCGGCTGCGGGCGGTGTACCTGTTCACCGCCGCTGATCCGGACCGCCGCGTGGAGCTGCGGGTTCCGCTGGACCGCGACGATCCGCGGGTGCCAAGTCTGGCCGCGCTGTCGTTTCCCGCCGGCCGGTTCGAGCGGGAGATGCGCGACCTGTTCGGCATCGTGCCCACCGAGCACCCGCTACCGCGCCGGCTGGTCCGGCACTTCCACTGGCCGCAGGGTTGGTATCCGATGCGCGCCGACGCCGGCGACCCGCCGGAGTTCGGCGACGTCGCCGGACCGTACCCGTTCCGCACCGTCGAAGGTCCCGGGGTCTACGAGATCCCGGTGGGTCCGGTGCACGCCGGGATGATCGAGCCGGGGCACTTCCGGTTCTCCGTGGTCGGCGAGACCATCCTCAACCTCAAGGCCCGCCTCTGGTTCGTCCACAAAGGACTTGAAAGGTTGTTCCAGGGCCGCCGCCCCGAACAGGCGGTCCCGCTGGCCGAGTGCATCAGCGGTGACACCGCCGTGGGGCACGCGCTGGCCTTCTGCCTGGCCGTGGAGGACGCCCTCGAGGTGACCGTGTCGCCCGACGCGCAGCGCATCCGCGCGATCCTGCTGGAGCTGGAACGACTCTACAACCACATCACCGACATCGGCGCGCTGTGCAACGACGTCGGTCACGGCATCCTCAACGCCCACGCCCAGCGCATCCGCGAACAACTCCTGCGGATCAACGACCAAACCACCGGTCACCGGCTGCTGCGCGGCGCCATCGTACCCGGCGGAGTCACCACCGTCACGCTTCCCGACCCCGAGCAGCTGGCGGCCATCGGCCGCGACACCGCCGAGATCGTCGACCTGGCGCTGGGCCACACCGTCGTCCGCGACCGCTTCGCCGGCACCGCCATCCTCACCGCGCAACAGGCGTACGACCTGGGCACGCTCGGCTACGTCGCGCGCGCCAGCGGTCACGCCGTGGACGCCCGGCACGACCACCCGTTCCTGCCCGACGAACTTCCGCGCACCCGGCACACCCGCACCGACGGCGATGTGCTGTCCCGGTTCCTGGTGCGCGCCGAGGAGATCACCGCCGCCATCGCGCACATCACCGATCTCCTGGGCAGGCTGGACCACCGGGGCACGAGCGCGACCGCAGCACCGCCCGAGAGCGGCACGGCCCGCTCCGGGGTGGGCATCGTCGAGGGCTGGCGCGGCACCACCGTGCACCGGGTGGAACTCGCCGAGGACGGCACGCTGACCCGGGTCAAGGTCGTCGACCCGAGCTTCTTCAACTGGCCTGCGCTGCCGGTCGCCCTGGCCGACACGATCGTCCCGGATTTCCCCCTGACCAACAAGAGCTTCAACCTCTCCTACGCGGGCAACGACCTGTAATTGCGCAGCCGCACCAGTTCTCGATCATTCCGCCGAGAATCTTCCTAACACCAGCCAAGAACGACGGTATGACGTGCCCGACACACCACGGCGGTATGACGTGCCCTACACAAAATTGGAATCGCAGGTTCGTATTTCTTATGGTCAAGGTGTGCGACGGGCGAAGGGAACGGACCCGGCGCTGCGCATCGCGAAGCGACTGGCCCGCAACGTTTTCCACGTCGCACTGGACCTGATCATCATCGACGAACTGGTGGACTCGCCGACCGGACCGGCCGGTCTGTCGCAACTCCCCGCCACCAGCTGATCTCGGTGTGCACCTGCATCGGTGCGGCACGCCGGAAAACACGAATCTGAGATACCAGAACAGGAGATCGGCGATGCTGTCCCCCAAGTCGGCCGACACTGTCCGCGCGACCCTACCTGCCGTGAGCGCCGCGATTGATGAGATCGCCGCGGTGTTCTACGGCAAGATGTTCACCGCTCACCCCGAGTTACTGCGTGACCTGTTCAACCGCGGCAACCAGGCCAACGGGGAACAGCGGCAGGCGCTGGCCGGATCCATCGTCGCGTTCGCCCGGTCGCTGGTGACGCACCCCGACGTTCCGCCGGAAGCGATGCTCAACCGGATCGCCCACAAGCACGCCTCGCTCGGCGTGACCAGGGACCAGTACGAGATCGTCCACACTCACCTGTTCGCCGCGATCGCCGAGGTGCTGGGTGAGGCGGTCACCGAGGAGGTCGCCGCGGCCTGGGACGAGGTCTACTGGCTGATGGCCGACGCGCTGATCACCATCGAGACCCGGCTCTATGCCGAGGCCAACGCTCCGGACGGCAACATCTGGCGCGAGTACCGCGTCGTGGGCCGCTACCCGGAAGCCGAGAACACCGTCACCTTCCTGCTCGAACCAGCCGACGGCTCGCCACTACCGCCGTTCCGCCCCGGCCAGTACGTCTCGGTCCAGGTCGAGCTCCCCGACGGCGCCCACCAGATCCGCCAGTACAGCATCTCCGGCACCTCGGCCAACGCTCTGGCGATCACCGTCAAGCGAGTCGACGGCGAGGTGTCCGACCACCTGCACGAGCACTGCGTCGAGGGAGACGTCCTGCGGGTCAGCGCACCCTTCGGCGATGTCGTCCTCGACGAGGGTGCCAACCCGGTACTGCTGATTTCGGCGGGCATCGGCTGCACGCCGCTGATCAGCATGCTCAGCCACCTGGCGACCACGGCCTCGCCGCGCCGGGTCATCGCCGTGCATGCCGACCGCAGCCAGCACACGCACGCCTTCCGGGCCGACCTGGAACAGCTCGCCGAGAAGCTGCCCGACGCCACCGTGCACGTCTGGTACGAGGAGCCGCACGAGCCGTGGCCCGCCGAGCGGACCGGCCTGGTCGACCTCGAGGAGCTGGACATCCCGAAGGACGCCACCGCCTACATCTGCGGCCCCCTGCCCTTTATGCGAGCCATCCGCGCACAGCTGCTGGAGCGCGGTGTGCCCGCGTCGAACATCCACTACGAGGTCTTCGGCCCGGACCTCTGGCTGGCTCAGGAACAAACCTCCGCGCCGAACTGATCCGTTTTCCGCCCTGGGAGTCCGCGGGGCTCCCAGGGCGGCCGCGGGTGTCCATGATGGACTCCAGGTGGCGAGGGCCTGGCCCCGGTATCACACCGGCCCAGGCCCTCGCGGCGTGGGTGGCCCGGCTGGCGGTGAACCAGCGGAACCGGACGAGTCCTGTGTGGAGGATCGACCTGACTACGCCTGTACCAGGCACGTGGCCAGGAACACGACTCCGAGCGAGCCGACGATGGCCGCCGTTGAGGCCGCCTTGGCGATTCTCGGCGAACCCCTGCGGTGCAGCATGCCGTGCCCCGACGCGGCCACCATGACCAGCACGAACAGGGCGAGCTTCGCAACCAGAACACGGCCGTAGCCCGGCTCCAGCAGCGACTGCCAGGTCACCCCGGCCTGCCACGCCAGCAGCACTCCGGTGGTGATCTGCAGCGGGACGAACACGGCCATGGTGATTCGGGCGAACCGCCTGCCGACGGCTCTCAACACGGTGGCACGGTGGTGGAGGTCCAGCACCGCGCGCACGACCGGCAGCGCGACGAGGCTGATGGTGATCTGCCCGCCGACCCACAGCGCGGCACCCAGCACGTGCAGGAAGCGGACGGCAACCCAGAGATCGATCATCGCGTCACATCCACGAAGCCGTGCGCACCGTTCTCGGCATGGCGGAGGTCGTGGTCGACGAACGGGTAGCGACCCGGTTCGGGAAAGGTCAACTCGACGAAACCGCCCTGCGCGGGTGCGAGGTCCAACGCCTGCGACCCGCCGCTCGCCCCAGGGCGCAACAGCCATGCACCTTCCTTGTAGACGGTGTCGAACTGGCCGCCGATGATGTGGAAGCTCACCGAATCCGATGGACCGGCGTTGATGATCCAGAACCGAACGCGCTCGCCGACCTTGGCCGTCAGCGGCGCGTGGTCGTACTGCCCCGGCATCCCGTTGAAGAGCCAGCCGTCCGGCCTGCCCTGCCGGATCTTGTCCAGCAGTGCGTCGCTGTCCGGGGCACCGTCGAAGTACTGCCCGCTGACGAGCAGGTACTCCCGTGCCGCCGGCGGCAGGTCGGGCGGATCGATGATGACAGCCCCGTACATCCCGTTGGCCAGGTGCAGCGACATCGGTGCCGTGGAGCAGTGGTAGAGCCACGCCCCGGCGCGCTCGGCGGTGAAGGCGTACATCAGCCGCTGACCGGGCTCGATCGTGCGCATCGGCCCATCCGGCGCGAGCGAACCGGCGTGGAAGTCGATGCTGTGCCCCATGCTCCCGTCGTTGACCAGGGTGATCTCGAACCGGTCCCCGACCTTCCCGCGCAGCGTGGGACCAGGCATCGTGCCGCCGAAGGTCCACCGCCGCTCCCGCTTGCCCGGCGCTACTTCCAGTAGCTGCTCGGTGACGTGCAGTTCGATCCGGTGCACCGCTGTCGCGTTCGCCGGAGGCACCGTCGCGTCCCTCGGTCGCCAGTCAGCGCTGGGCAGATGGGTTCGCTCGACGCCGTGCCCAGCGGAGTGGCTGCTCCCAGCGGTGCGGACTTCCATGGTCATCCCGGCGGCGCGGTGCCCGGCGACCGTGCACCATCCCGCCAGGGGCCCGCGGACCACCCCGACGTCGAGCAGTTGCGTGTCGCCGGTCGCCAGCCGCTCGGTCGCCGCCCCGTTGGCCAACCGCAGATCGTGTGCCATGGCGTCCCGGTTCGTCACCCGGAGCACGAGATGGGTGCCCTCCGCGACGGTGACCACGGCGGGCTCGATGCGCATGTTGGCCAACACGACGTCCACGGTCCGGGCGGGGCCGGCCACCTCGGGCTGCTCGCCCCCACTCACCGCGAAGAACACCGCGACCAGTGTCACCGCGAGTCCCGCCGCGATCCCGGGCACGGCGCCACTTCCCGAACCGACGGTGGGCAACCCGCCGCGGTGCGCGACCGGGACCGCCACCGACAGCGCCAGCAGGACGAACGTACCGACGCTGGCGATCTCCAGTCCCCAACCGGCTACCGAGACCGGCCTGGGCAGGTCGAAGGCGAGCAACGGAATCCCCACGTTGGCGGCGATCACCCGCAGCAGCCAGCCGCGGTGCAACACCGCAGCGACGCGACGGCTCTCGAGCGGACCACGACCGAGGACGACCGGAAGCAACTGGGTCAGCGCGCCAACCAGGACCTGGGCACCGAAACCCACCGCCAATACCGGCAACAGCCGGTCGATCACCAGCGACAGGCTGTCCGGCGAGCGCACCAGCCAACCGGTTTCCACCAGGAGCGAGACGAGCAACCACCCCACGGCGCACACCAGGAACCACGGCGCCGGTTGACGAACTGCTCGGCGGGGCACCCCCGTGCGCAATGACACCAGCAACGCCGCGACACCGGCCCCATAGCTGAGCAGTCCGGCGATGAGCAACCACGTGGTGGCCAGGAGGGAACCCACGCTCACCAGGACCAGTCCCGTCACGAGCAGCCACCAGATGCCGCGCCCCCAGACGGCCATGTCCTGCCGAACCCGAATGCCCAGCGTGGTCGGGAGCAGCACGAACAACGTCCCGAGCACCGACAGGCCGAGCCAGCCGAGCAGGTTGAGATGCACATGCGCCGACCACAACCGGTCGTACCACCCCATGCCGCCCGCGGTCATGCTCCCGCCGAGCGTTCCCCCGACGGCCAACGACATCGACGCAGCTGCGTAGTAGGCGGTGAGGTGTCCGAACCGCGTGGCCAGCGCCCGGCGCCTGATCCGTAGCAAGTGGACACTGTGGACGATCGCGATGACGGACACCCCGCCGGCTCCGGTCCCCGACACCCAGTGCCAGTCGGCGACGACTCCCACGAGTACCAGCACCACGGAGAGGTTGAGCACGGACAACCCCACCGCCACCCGGCGTTCCGGTGGGGCGGGCACGCGGCACCACGTCGTCACGAAATGCTCCGACCAGATCACGATGGCGTTCGTGACGGCACCGAGCAGCAACGCGTGCAGCGCCAGCCACCACGGCAGCCCCAGTCCGTCGTGCAGGACGACCAGTAGCGCCGCAATGCCGAGCCACCCCAGGACGAACACGTTCCCCCAGGCCAGCAGCGGTCCGCGGAACCGCCGCCTGGACCGGCCCAACTCCTCCACGCCGATCACTCGGCCCATGTTCCACCTCGGTTTCGAGTCCTTGCGCCGGCTGACCCGGGCACACTGGTCGGGGCAGCCCGGGACACGATGGCTCGACGAGAACGCTGTCGGCTAGGACCCCAGGTCCTCATTCGTGGGGACCGAAGCAACTCGGGAGCACGTGTCGGGCGATTTCACTCCGCGATGCGGATGCCGAAAGGAGGCGCCTCGGGGAGGACCTTCGTCACCAATCATGAGTACCCCGGACTCTTCACCGCCGGTTCCGCTGTCACAAAGACTGACCTGCATCGGAACAGTGGAAGAGGAGAGACCGTGACGGCGACAGCCCCTACGCCGATCGCCCCCAGCACATCCCCGAAGCGCCGGCGCGTCAAAGGAACCAGCCTGCTGCGGTCACTGGGCACGACCGACCACAAGCAGCTGGGTGTCATGTATCTGGTCGCGACCTTCGCCTTCTTCGTGCTGGGCGGGGCCATGGCGATGCTCATGCGCGGAGAGCTGGCGCAACCCGGCTTGCAGTTCCTGTCGCAGGAGCAGTACAACCAGCTGTTCACCATGCACGGCACGGTGATGCTGCTGCTGTACGCGACACCGAGTGTGTTCGGCTTCGCCAACTACGTGCTGCCCCTGCAGATCGGTGCACCGGATGTCGCCTTCCCGCGGTTGAACGCTCTGTCCTTCTGGCTGTTCCTCTTCGGCGGCCTGATCACGGTGTCCGGTTTCGTCACCCCTGGTGGTGCTCCGGATTTCGGCTGGTTCGCCTACGTCCCGTTGTCGGACGCGGTCCACTCGCCGGGTGTCGGCGCCGACCTGTGGATCGTCGGTGTGGCCGTGGGTGGCCTGGGGACGATCCTGGCTGCGGTCAACATGATCACGACGGTGGTGTGCCTGCGGGCGCCGGGGATGACGATGTGGCGGATGCCGATCTTCACGTGGAACATCCTGATCACCAGCATCCTGGTGTTGATGGTCTTCCCGGTCCTGACGGCGGCGGGCCTCGGCCTGCTCGCCGACCGGCACCTCGGGGCGCATGTCTTCGACCCCGCCAACGGGGGCGTGGTGCTGTGGCAACACCTGTTCTGGTTCTTCGGCCACCCCGAGGTCTACATCCTGGCACTGCCGTTCTTCGGGATCGTTTCCGAGATCATCCCCGTGTTCTCGCGCAAGCCCCTCTTCGGGTACAAGGGCCTGGTCTGGGCGACCATGGCGATCGCGATGCTGTCGGTCACGGTGTGGGCGCACCACATGTACGCCACCGGAGCCGTGCTGCTGCCCTTCTTCTCCTTCGCGACGTTCCTGGTCGCGGTGCCGACCGGGGTGAAGTTCTTCAACTGGATCGGCACCATGTGGAAGGGCCAGCTGACCTTCGAGTCGCCGATGCTGTTCTCGGTGGGCTTCCTGGTCACCTTCCTCTTCGGTGGTCTCACCGGCGTCCTGCTGGCCTCCCCACCGCTCGACTTCCACGTCTCGGACACCTACTTCGTGGTCGCGCACTTCCACTACGTGCTCTACGGCACGATCGTGTTCGCCACCTTCGCCGGCATCTACTTCTGGTTCCCCAAGATCACCGGCCGCATGCTGGACGAGCGCCTGGCCAAGCTGCACTTCTGGTTGACCTTCATCGGCTTCCACGGCACCTTCCTCGTCCAGCACTGGCTGGGCAACGAGGGCATGCCGCGCCGCTACGCCGACTACCTGGTGTCCGATGGCTTCACCACGCTCAACATGATCTCCACGGTGGGCGCGTTCATCCTCGGCGCCTCGCTGCTGCCGTTCCTCTACAACATCGTCAAGAGCTACCGCTACGGCGAGGTCGTCACGGTCGACGACCCGTGGGGCTTCGGCAACTCGCTGGAGTGGGCGACGCCCTGCCCGCCGCCACGGCACAACTTCCTCGAACTGCCCCGGATCCGCTCCGAGCGTCCGGCGTTCGACCTGCACTACCCCCACCTGAGCGAACGGCTCCGACTGGAGGCCCACGTCAGTTTGACCGGCAAGACGCTGCGTCACGCAGACTCGCTCGAGCGGAGCCGCTGACGGGTGCGGCTAGGGCGGCGTGTTCGGCATTGCCATCCGGCCGAACACGCCGTTGCCGCGTGCGGGGTGGTTGCCGGAGTTGTCGCTGTGGCAGGAGGGATCGCTGGGGCTGGATGGTTACCGTGGCGGGACCGCCAGCCGTCGCGGCGCCGACAATCGGCGTACCCACTGCCCGCCCAGAGGTGACTTCGGTCCGTTCAGGCATGACTTTGGTCCCGGTGAAACCGGTCGTGCATGGTCATAGCCTGGGCCCGTGAACACGGAGGTGGACCAGGAGCCGCGCGTCATCACGGTTTTCCTCGTCGATGACCACGAGGTCGTGCTGCGCGGCGTGGCTGAGATGCTCAACGAAGAGCCCGACCTACGCGTGATCGGTCAGGCGTGCTCGGCGTCCGAGGCGTTGGTCCGCATCCCGGCCCTGCGGCCGGATGTGGCTGTGCTGGACGTCCGGCTCCCCGATGCCAGCGGTGTGGAGCTGTGCCGGAAGTTGCGTGCCGAACTCCCCGATCTGAAGTGCCTGATGTTGACGTCCTATGCCGACGAGCAGGCCATGATGGATGCGATCCTGTCCGGGGCCGCCGGTCACGTGCTCAAGGACATCAAGGGCGCGAAACTCCTGTCGGCGATCCGCACGGTCGGCTCAGGGGGCTCGCTGCTGGACAGCCGGGCCACCGCGGCGGTGCTCGCGCGGTTGCGTGCCAAAGCTGATCAGCCGGAGCCGCTGGCTGGGCTCACCGAGCAGGAGCGTGTCCTGCTCGGCCACATCGGGGAAGGGCTGACCAACCGGGAGATCGCCGCCCGGATGTTCCTGTCCGAGAAGACGGTGAAGAACTACGTGTCCCGCCTGCTGACCAAGCTGGGCAAGAACCGCACCCAGGCAGCGGTGCTGGCTGCCCGTCTGCAGGGCCAGTTGCAACGCACCGCGGAATGATCGGCACCGCCCTTCGGGGTCATCCCGTGCGGCCACCGCGAGCGGATGCGTACTCGTCCACCAGGACCACGTCCGCCACGCCCCGACGAGGTGTCGCGGGTACGGGTAAGCCGTAACCGATCCGCAGGACGGTCTGCGGCCACAGCCCGCCACCGATGAGCGCCCGCAGTTGTTCACGCGTGGCCGCTACCTCGACGACCTGGGACAACAACGATGCCGACAGCCCCGCGGCGGTGGCGGTCAACAGGACCCGTTGCATGGCCTGCCCAGCTTGCAGACGCGCAGCGGGCCCGTCCTGGAAGGATCCGAGGACAACGATCAACGGATCGACGTGCTCGCCGGGCGCCGCTCGACCGCCGCTGCAGTCCCGCAGGACCCACTCGTCCTGCGGTTCGGCCAGCGGCCCGCCGCACTGGGCAGGCACCCCGCCGGTCCGGGGCGTCCATTCGGCCCTGGACCGCGCATCGTCGAGTTGCCTGCGGTGTGCCTCGCGCACCAGCTCATGCAACGCGGACAACCGTGCCGGGTCGACGATGGCCAGCCATGCCCGCTCGGTCTCGGCGGCCATCTGGAGCTCCCTGCGCAGCGGAGCCGGGACGGGGACGGGGGCGAAGGGACGCCGGTTCGTGCGGTGCCGTGGGATCTCCGCCGCGAGCGCTCGGTCGATCGGCGCCACGGGGCGTGGACCCCCAGGGAGTACGACCGCCAGCAGGTCCGGCCGGGCCGGATCAGGGAAGGTGTGCACCTCGGGGTAGCGACCGAAGCTCCCGATCGCCAGTCGCAGGTTCATCAGAGCCGCCCCGCAGGCGAGCATCAGCTCCCGGCAGTCGCCGTCGGCCACCGGCGCCATCCGGGTGCGATCCGCGTGGAGCTCGATGCCGTGTGGCGTGCTGCGCACCAGCCAGGGCTGGCAGTTGCGCAACGAGGGGGCAGCCGTAGCCTGGAGCACGGCCGTTTCGACCTGGTCAGCCGTCAGACTGCCCACCCGAACGCTGCGAGCGTCCACCACACGTTCCTCCCTCGTCCTCGCGCGTCCTGCGTTCACTCTCCAGATCGCGGGCGTGGTCGGGAAAGTGCCCAACGTCACCAACCCGTGGTCCGCCGTCACCAGCTGACCTGGGCGACCTGCGCCCTGGTCAGTGCGTTGACGTGCGCATGCCACGATGGAGACCGGACAAGGCGGACCCTCAAAAGGGGGTAGCCCATGGACGGTAGGACGTGGGCGAGGCGCTGGTAAGGAAGTTGCACGTGGGAGCCGAGGAACGGCACGAGCTGGCGGAACACATCCGGGATCGCTCGGACGAGCTGATGGCGGCGATGCTCGCCGTCTCGGCCGGGCTGGAGCTGGATGCGACGCTGCGGCGGATCGTGCACGCCGCGGTCAACCTGGTCGACGCCCGCTACGGCGCGCTCGGCGTGCTTGGCCAGGACGCCAGGCTCGGCCGGTTCGTGTACGAAGGTATCGACGAGGCCACCCGAGAACGCATCGGATCGCCGCCCAGCGGTCTGGGACTGCTGGGTGCGGTGATCGACGGGGGCAAGGTGCTGCGTCTGGACGATCTGACGGCTCACCCGGCGTCGGTGGGCTTTCCGCCACACCACCCCCGGATGCGCACCTTCCTGGGCGTCCCGATCCGGGCACGCGGCGAGGTGTTCGGACGGCTCTACCTGGCGGACAAGCGCGGCGGTGGAAGTTTCACCGAGGACGACGAGGCCGTGGTGCAGGCGTTGGCCAGCGCCGCCAGCGTCGCCGTGGACAACGCGCGGCTGTTCGAGGAGGTCCGCCGTCGGGAACGGTTGCTGGAGGCCAGCGGCGAGGTGACCGCGAAGCTCCTGGGAGGCAGTGACCCGACTGATGCCCTGCACCTGATCGCCGGTCGTGCCCTGGAGCTGACCGACGCGGACTACGCGGTGATCGCAGTGCCGGAGGACCCTGAGGAGGACCCCGCGGAGATCACCGAGCTCGTCGTGACCGTGTGCGCCGGCCTGGAAGCCTGTGCCCTGACCGGCCAAAGAATCCCGATCACGCGTTCCACCGTTGGCCAGGTGTTCCACGAGCGGATCCCCCGCAACGTCCCCAGCCTCGAACTGGGCCACGGGGTGCAGTTCGGCCCCGCACTCGCGGTGCCGCTGCGCGCGGAGGAAAGGATCTCCGGCGTACTGCTGGCGGCGCGTGCGCTCGGGGCACTCGCCTTCGACGAGCATCAGCTCCTGGTCGTCTCCTTGTTCGCCGACCAGGCCGCGCTGGCCCTGCGGCAGGCCGAGGGGCAGGTCGCGCGGCGGGAACTCGATGTCCTGGCCGACCGCGACCGGATCGCCCGTGAGCTCCACGACCACGTCATCCAGCGGTTGTACGCGACCGGCCTGGCCATGCAGAGCACCCTCCGCCGGACGAAGTCCCCCGACATTGCCGACCGGTTGGACGAACACATCAACCAGGTGCACGAGGTGATCCAGGACGTCCGCACGGCGATCTTCGAGCTGCACACCAACACGCCACCCTCGGTCCGGCTACGCCCGAAGCTGCAGACCGTCATCAACGAGCTGACGGCCAACACCGCGATCAGCACGACGGTGAGCATGTCCGGGCCGCTCGACGTGCCCGTGACGCTCGCCGAACATGCCGAGGCGGTGGTCCGTGAAGCAGTCAGCAATGCAGTGCGCCACGCACAGGCGACCGAGTTGTCGATCACCGTCACTCTGGACGACGACCTGGTCATCGACGTCACCGACAACGGCATCGGCATCCCGGACTCGGTCGAGCGCAGCGGCCTGAGGAACATGGCCGAGCGAGCCGCCGACGCCGGAGGGCAGTGCACGGTGGAAAGTGTCGCGAGTGGCGGCACCCGGTTGCTGTGGTCGGCCCCCCTGCCCTGACGTCCCGCGTGCCGGTCTCAGGACCTCTGGAGCTTTCGTGTCTGACTATCAGTCCACAGTGGAAAATCCAACCGGGTACTGGGGTTGGTGCCGGCCGCGGGCTCCTGGGGGAAGTGAAGGGCCAGCGCCCGATCCTGGGGCTGGCGCTCCGACCGTCGGCGCGGGAGTCGGTCCGGCTGCGGGCGGGGTTGCCCACGCCGCACTGGACTGGGCCGGGGACTGCGGTGTCGGACTCGTCGACGACTGCCCGGCCGGGGGCACCGACCCGGTGGGGTCGACGGAACCCGACGACGTGCGTGGCGAACTGGTGTCGCTTCCGGTGCCGGTGTAGCTGGTGGCCGGGTTGACCTTGCCAGCACCATCCCCGCAATCCTGTCCGACATCGCACACGGATCTGAATTCCGGTTTCCCGCGCCCTTCCGTTCTGGGAATCGTGATCAGTGTTGCGCATTATCGTAGTAGTTGAACCTTCAAGACCCCGATTCGATCTGACGGTCAGTCGGTGTCGGTGATGGCGAGCAGCCACATCAGGCGCTGGTCGAGGTCGTAGATGATCCAGGTGCCGTTGAGCAGGCCGGGGAACCAGGCACACCACGGGTCTGATGTGCGGTAGACGGTGATGGCGGGGTGGTAGCGGTCGCCGACCAGGGCCGTGTACGCGCGCCTGGCAGTGTTCAGTGCGGCGCTGCTACGGGCGTTGCGGTCGGCAGGCGCGAGCTCGTCCGGTCTGGTGTATACGCCGCCGGCGTCGAGGTAGGTCGCCCATTCCCCAGGGAGTTGCAGCGGCCACACCTGGCTCCATCCGCGTGGCGATCGACCGGTGTGGGGGTTGTAGGTCAGCGGGTCGGTGATGTGGAACTGTGGTAGAGACTCACGCACGGCCGGACGCGTCAGTACCGCGCTCATCAGAGCCTGATCGTTCAACTGGCGGCGCGAGGCGAACCAGTCGAACACGGGGTGCTCGGCGATGTGGAACCCGGCGAGCTCGGCGCCGCCCTTGGTGCGCTCGGAGCGGAACCAGGACACCATCTCGGCGATCGAGTCGTCGCGGGGTACCGCAACAGCGTGGACGCGCAGCTCGCCTGGTAAGGCGGAAATCTGCTCAGCGGTTGGTCGTGACTGGAATGCGTTCACCGTGGATCAGTGTGGCATACCCGGAACACCCGGGTATGCCACAGGAGGTGATCACGGGCCGGGGATCGCTGCCGCGCAGCCGTCCCAGTCGGCGCTGTTCGGGCCGGTCGTGTATGCGGTGATGACGTCGCGATCGATCGTGTCCGTGATAACCACCACCGACAAACCGGGACCGTACTGGTAGTCCCATTCCAAGGAGTCCGGGCTGGAGCCAGGGGTTGGTGCTTCATCGGCTGCCAGTGCGGTGGAGTAACACTCCCCGAAGGTCACCGGATTGTTGATCGGGTGACCGGCGTGGATGTGGCGGGCACCGAAGACCTCGACGTTGCCGCACTTGAGCACGATGTCCTGCTGCGGCACGCCAGGTTTGGGGAACACGGTGGTGCGGTCGACCTCCTGTTCCGGTGAAATCGCTGGATTGGCGAGGCAGTCAGCGATCTGGCCGGGTGTCCTGACTCCAGCGCCCGAGGCCACAGGCTGCACCCCTGCACCGGGTGCCGCCGAAGCGCCTGCAGTGGCGAGCAACGGGAATACAGCGGCTACCAAAGCAGTGACCGTAATGCGAATTGATCTCATACGTCGGACTGTACTGAAGTTGATCAGCTCGCAGACAGCGGAAAACTACTCACCACGACCACGGGCATCACCCCACGGAGCTCTACCGCACGGACCGACTACCAAGTTCGCCTAAAATTGGGAGCCCTATCGCCGAGACCGACCACCAAGTTTGCTTAATGTTGGGGGTTTGTCACTTCCAAGTTCAGGCAAATTGGGAAGTCGGATCGGTGTCGGCGACCTCAGCGACCACGTCGGCAGCGGCCTGCAGCCAATGCGCCGCAGCCACCGACGCTGCCGTGGAATCGACCTCGCTGAACAACGCAACCTGCCCAACGGCTCCTCGTTGAGCATGACGTCGGCGGCGGCGACCTGCAGCGGAGAGGCGTCGGCTCGGGTCAACTGCACGGCCTGCCGAGCACGACCAGACAGCTCGCCACGCTCGGCCGACTCGACCGCGGCCAACTCCGCCTCGACATCAGCGACGATCTGATCAGTTTGTCGCACCATTCGACGCCCGAACGGCCGATCAACAGCTCGATCGACTGTGCCGTTGATCATGGTGTGCCTGTCACGCTGCGCTTTCTCAAACTCGCAATTGAGACCGACACCGGTTGGCATGAGCGAAACCTGGATGCCCAAGTACTGGGAATCGTTGGCCCCGTCAACACTGGGAAAAGCTCTTTGCTTGACTCGTGCATGTACTGCCTGGGGCGGGACGTCCCGTTCCGCAAGGCGATGCGCCGTCACGTGCGCGCCATTGAGCTGACCGCGCTTGTCGGGGACGAGGTCGTCCGCCTGCGCCGGGCTCAAGGCAGCCGCAAGAACCTCGTCGAAGTACGCGACCAAGCTGGGACGTTGCTGCAACGGCTACCGGTCCGGGCCACCGCCACCCACCCGGAGACCCTGTCGGACTGGCTGCTTGAGCTGCTCGGGCTGCGTGGTGGGTTCGCCGCCGTGCGGCTGGGCCGCAGTGCTTCCTCGCAGCTCGGATTCGACGATCTGCTGCGGTACCTGTATCTGCCGCAGGACTCGCTTGATCAGTTCATCCTCTTCCCGGATGGCCAGGATGATCGGCGACGGGCATTGTTCGAGCTGTTGTTTGGGTTGACCAATCCGGAATCGGAGAAGCTGCAGGGCGACATCCGTCGCGTCGAGGGGCAGATCCGCTCCGCCAGGACCAAGGTGCGGCGCTTCCAGGAGTTCCTGGCCGACTCCGAGGCCACCAACGCAGATGCCCTGGCGTCCGAGGTGGCGACGCTCACACGCCGCGAGGCAGATGCCGTCGCCCGGCTCACGCGCCTTCGAGCCGACGCTCGCGCAGCCGACACCGCCGGTGAGGACCTGCGCAGACAACTCGCCGCCGCACGGTCCGCAGCCGACGCGGCTGAGAAGCGGGTCGACGAGCACCGCGCCCACGTGCGCAGGGCCCGGCGGGCTCTCGCCGCGATCGACCACGAGCTCGCTGACCAACACCAAGCGACCGCGTCGGTTGAGCGCTGCCCGGCCTGCTCGGCCGACCTCGCCAAGCGACCGGTCGAACCGAACCACTGCGGCCTGTGCACCCAGCCGCTCGCCCCACTCGAACCGGCCGACGCTGCCCAACACCGCGCGGCCCGCGAGAACGCCTCCCAGGCCGTGGCCGAGGCTGAGGCTCGTGCCGAGCAGGCTCGTACCGAGGCCGAACAGGCCCAGGCCGAGGTGGCCCGGCTGCGTCAGGAGCTGGACCAACGCTCAGCCGCGGCGCTGGCACCGTTCACCGACGCCATCGCCCAAGCCACCGCTGATTTGGCGGCTATTCGGACCCGACTTGGGATGCTGCCCCGGTTACAGGAGCCGCATGAGCGGATCCGGGCCATGCAGGACGAAATCCTGGTGCTGCAGGACGAGTTGGACGAGCTGCACGCCCGCCGTGAGGAGTTCGATCCCCTCGTGGTCAACAAAGATCAGTTGTTCGCGACGCTGGACGGGGAGTTCCGCAAAGCCATCGGCGAACAGAAACTCCCCTGGTACGCCGGGCGAGCACGGCTGGACCCCAACACGTATCTGCCGGTGGTGGACGGCCAGTCGTTCCGCGATCTCGGAGGTGGCGTCAAGTGCGCGGTCGCCGTAGCCTACAGCGTCGCGCTGATGTCCTACGCCATCAGCTACGGGCCATGTGATCTACCGATGCTGCTGGTCATCGATTCCCCACGCAAGAACGTCGGCAACAACGTCGAAGATCGCGCGCTGGCCCACCGCATCTACCGCAACTTCCTCAACCAGATCGGCGCACGCGGAAGCATCACACGTTCCTTCCAGGTGATCCTGGCCGACAACGAAATGCCCGAGGACATCGCCGACCAGATCGAGGTCATCGACTTCGAGTATCCCCACGAGCCGTTCATCCCCGGCATCGCCGACCCGCACGGCGAGGACGACGACGAGATCGAACAGCGCTATGACGACGGCGAGCCCGACGGATGACGGCCAACAACCGAAACGGCCACCGCCCCCTGACACGTTCCGGTAACGAGACGGACGCAAGCGCTCACGATAGCGGCGCGGCGTCGCGATTCTGCACCCTCGGGGCCGAAACCGGCCCAAAAGAAGAACCCCAGGCCATCTGGCCTGGGGCTTTTGCTCCTCCGGCTGGACTCGAACCAGCAACCCTTCGGTTAACAGCCGAATGCTCTGCCAATTGAGCTACGGAGGAATGTTGTTGTCCCTGTCAGCCCTGTCGCGCTGACGTGGACTACTTTAGCGTATGCGCTCCGGGGCGTTCACGGGACCCCCCTGTTCTTGATCCGCGTTGCGTTTCCGCAGTTCAGCGGCGGTGTGCTACGACGAAGACGCGGCGGAACGGGAACCAGGTCACCCCGTCTTCGCGGGGCGGATACGCCTCCGCCAGCCTCGGCGCCAGTTCCGCTCGGAACCGTTGCCAGTCGGCGTCGTCGAGAACCGCCCGGACCGGACGCAGGGCCGTGCCCGTCACCCATTCCAGCACCGGGTTCTCGCCGTGGAGGGCGTGGAGGTAGGTCGTTTCCCAGGCGTCGACCTCCGCGCCGAGGTCCGCCAGCGCGTCCGCGTAGCCCAGCGGCGTCCGGACCGCGTCCGCGCGCAGGACGCCGCTCACCCGGTCCCGCCAGCGCGGGGCCGACGCGAGTTCCCGGATCACCACGTGGGACGGCGACTCGAAGTTGCCCGGGACCTGGAAGGCGAACCACGCTCCGGCCGGAAGCTGCGGCAGCCAGCTGCGCAGGAGGTCGACGTGCTCCGGCACCCACTGCAGGACCGCATTGCACAGCACCACGTCGGTGTCCGGTTGCGGCTTCCAGTCGCGGACGTCCGCCAGGCTCGCCGGGATGCCACGGTCACGCGCCGCCCGCACCATCTCCGGCGAGGCGTCGATGGCTTCGATGGCGGCCTCGGGCCAGCGGGCCGACAGCAGGGGCGTCAGGTTGCCCGCGCCGCACCCCAGATCCACTGCGCGGCGGGCGGTCTTCGCGCCGATCCTGGCCACCAGGTCGTGCGCCGGCCGGTCGCGGTGGTCACTGAAGGACAGGTACTTCTGCGGGTCCCACACGCCACACCTCCCTCAACAGTACGCTTGTACTGTATATGTGGCGCGGGATGCCGTCGAGCGTTCAGCCGCGGTCGGTTCCCCTGGCCTGCCGCAGCTTCTCCACCACGGTGGCCGCGAACTCCGCGACGACCTGCTCGTCCGTGCCGCGATCGGGCCGCACCTGCAGGACGATGCCGTCACGCCCCGGCACCCTGCGCTGCACGAACCACGCTCCTCCGCCTGGCAGTTCCCGGTGGTGGCGGGACCGGATCGAGCGCGTGACGCGCTCGTGCACGACGTCGGGCAGGCGGCCGGGCTCGGTCAGCGGCAACCGGACGCCCGGCCGGTCGCGCAGCAGGACCGCGCCGCCCGCCGTGCCGGTCTCCTCCGCCTCGACCACCGTGAGGACCCCGCCCTGCCAGGTCGCCTTGCTGATCAGATGCCAGCCGACGCGGCGCCCTTCGGCCAGCCACAGGCCGAGGTGGGTGGCGACCAGCGCTCCCTCGGACGTCCTGGCCACCGCCAGGACGTGCTCGTCCGGTTCCAGGGCACCGGGGAAGTCCGGCGGCACGTCCCCCGTGCCGCCCAGCCGCGCGACCAGCCGCCGCAGCCAGGAGATCACAGCGATCTCATCGCCTGTTCCAGCAGCGCCTTCCGGTAGCCCTCCAACGCGACCATGTCACCGAACAGCGCGTTGTACTCCTCGGGGTCCTCCAGCGGCGACATCCGCTGCACCCGCGACTTGATGTCCGCGATCTGCCTGCTGACCAGCCGCTCCTGCAGGCGGGCGATCACCGCCGCCACGTAGCGGGGGTCCTCTTCGGACTGCACCTCCAGCTGCTCCACCGAAAGCTCGGTGAGCAGGCTGCGCGCCACCTGGCTCTCGCACTGCTGCGACACCGCGTCCACCAGCGCCGCCCCGCCCAGACCGGACATCGTGCCGCCCGCGGACAGCAGCGCCCGGTGCAGCTCGGCGTAGACGGGTTCGGTGAACGCCTCCTCCGGCAGCGAGTCATACAGCGGCCCGGCCAGCGACGGCACCTGCAGGGCCGCCTTCAGCGCCTCCCGCTGCAGCCAGCGCGGATCGTGGCGTGGCGGGCGCTTCGGCAGGTCCATCTCCATGCCCAGCGGTTGCTGGGCCTCGTTCGGGCGGGATCTACGCCGCTGGCGCACCGGCGTGCCCGCGCTCTCGCGGACCCGGCGCACCACCTGGTTCTCGTCGTTCCAGCCCGCCCACCAGGCGAGCTTCGCGGCGTATCCGTCCCGGCTCGCCGGGTCCTTGATCTGGGCGACCAGCGGCACGGTGCGCTTCAACGCCGCCACCCGGCCGTCCACGGAATCCAGGTCGTACTCGGTGAGCAGGCTGCGGATGGCGAACTCGAACAGCGGTCGGCGCCGCGCCACCAGGTCGCGCACCGCCGCATCGCCCCGGGCCTCGCGCAGCTCGCACGGGTCCATGCCGTCCGGGGTGATCGCCACGTAGGTCTGCCCGGCGAACTGCTGCTCGCCGTCGAACGCCTTGAGTGCCGCCTTCTGCCCCGCCTCGTCGCCGTCGAAGGTGAAGATGACCTCGCCGCGGAAGGAGTCGTCGTCCATCATCAGGCGGCGCAGCACGGAGATGTGGTCGTCGCCGAACGCGGTGCCGCAGGACGCCACCGCCGTCGGCACCCCGGCCAGGTGCATGGCCATCACGTCGGTGTAGCCCTCGACCACCACCGCCTGCCGGCGCTTGGCGATCTCCCGCTTGGCCAGGTCGATACCGAACAGCACCTGCGACTTGTTGAAGATCGGGGTGGCCGCGGTGTTGACGTACTTCGCCTCGATCGGGTCGTCGTCGAACAGGCGTCGCGCCCCGAAGCCGACCACGTCACCGCTGAGGTCCTTCAGCGGCCACAGCAGCCGCCGGTGGAACCGGTCGATCGGCCCGCGCCGCCCCTCCCTGGACAACCCGCACCTGATCAACTCGTCGAGTTCGAACCCCTTGGACAGCAGCAGCTTCGTGAGTTTGTCCCAGCCCGCGGGGGCGAACCCGCAGCCGAACCGCGCGGCCGCCGCCTCGTCGAAACCCCGCTGTGCCAGGTACTCCCGAGCCTTGAGCGCCTCGGGCGAACGCAGCTGCTCGGCGTAGAACTCGGCCGCGATGCGGTGCGCCTCCACCATCCGCGCCCGGGTGCCGCGGTCGCGCTTCGGGCCCGGCGTGCCGCCCTCGTACCGCAGCTGGACGCCGACCCGGTCCGCCAGCTGCTCGACGGCCTCGACGAAGCCGATGTGCTCGATCTTCATCAGGAAGGCGATGACGTCGCCGCCCTCGCCGCAACCGAAGCAGTGGAAGGTGCCGTGGCTGGGCCGCACGTTGAACGACGGGGTCTTCTCGTCGTGGAACGGGCACAGGCCCTTCTGTGCGCCACCACCGGCGTTGCGCAGCGCGACGTACTCACCGACCACGTCGTCGATCCGGTTGCGTTCGCGCACCTCGGCGATGTCGCTCTCCCGGATCCTCCCTGCCACGCGTCCAGTCTAGGGGCACCGTGATCGTCAATGCCCGGGTGGCATGCCGGTGCGGCACAATCACCGTCGTGACCGCCAGCACCGCCGCGCTCGCCGCGGAGTTCGACCAGCACCGCAGCCGGTTGATCGGCCTCGGCTACCGGCTCACCGGGCGGCTCGCCGACGCCGAGGACGCCGTCCAGGACGCCTGGTTCCGGTTGGTGGCGGCCGACCGGGACGAGATCCGCGACCTCGGCAGCTGGCTGACCACCGTGGTCAGCCGGTTGTGCCTGGACCGGATGCGGTCGGCGGCGGCGCGGCGCGAGCAGTACGTCGGCCCCTGGCTGCCGGAGCCGCTGGTGACACCGCTGGACTCGGACCCCGGCGAGATCGTCGCCGACCAGGACGACCTGCGGATCGCGGCGTTGCGGGTGCTGCACGAGCTGCCGCCGGACCAGCGGCTGGCGTTCGTGCTGCACGACGGGTTCGACGTGCCGTTCGCCGAGATCGCCGAGGTGCTCGGGTGCAGCGTGCCGACGGCCCGCCAGCACGCCTCGCGGGCGCGGCGGGCGATGGCCGAGGCCGAGCCGCCGCCGCGTGTCCCGCTGCCCGAGCAGCAGCGGGTGCTGGAGGAGTTCCTCACCGCGGTCGCGTCCCGGGACATCGGCGCGATCGCCCGCGTGCTGCACCCGGACGTCGTGGTCTACGGCGACGGCGGCGGCAGGACCCGCACCGCGCGACGCCCGGTCGCCGGTGTCGACAAGGTGGCCCGCTTCATCGTCGGCCTCCTGCGGAAGTACGACGACACGCTACTGGCTCAGGCTCGGCCGGTGCTGGTCAACGGCGACCTCGGCCTGCTGTTCCCCGGTTCCCCAGCCGACCGGCTCGGCCCGCGGGCGGTGGCGATCGCTGTTCGCGACGGTCGGACGGCCGCGGTCTTCGACATCGCCAACCCCGACAAGCTCGGCCACCTCACCTGGTGAGGCGGCCGCCACTCAGCTCGGGTCGGTGACGCGGGCGAGGAAGTACAGCGCGCCGCTGCCCGGGTGGCGTACCAGGAACAAAAACGGCCGGTCGATTTCGACCCGGATCGGGTCGGGTTCCCGCACGATCGCGGTCAGCCGCATCATCACCGCCGTCGCCGCGGCCCCTTCGAGGCCGGCCTCGTCGACCTTCAACACCGACTGGTGCACGATCGTCGACACCCGCAGCGGCTGGTCGGTCAGCGGCGAGAAGTCCGCGGCCCTGGTGAACAGCTGCCGCACGCCGAGCGCGCCGAGCGGCGAGCTCAGCTCGGCGTCGCCGGTGGCGTCGAACCTCGGCAGGAACAGCTCGACCCGCTGCTGCTCGGCCGCGGCCAGCAGCCGGCCGAGGCGCGCGGCGTCGAGTTCCGGCTCCGCCGCCTCCAGGCCGTCGTCGGGGAGCAGCACCACGCCCTCGACGCCGCCGACGGCGGGCAGGCTCACCAGCTGCCAGCCCTCCGCGGCGGCGTAGCCGAGGCGGCGGGTGACGTGCATCGTCGGCACTTCGCGGTCCCCGGTCGGGGCGTGGAAGGTGCGCGCCGTGGTGGCCTTGCGGTCGAAGGCATCCCGCCAGGCCACCTTCAGGTAGAGGGCGTTGACCAGGGCAGCCACCGTCTCGGCGTCGACCGAGCCGGTGGGCAGCAGTTCGGGGATCAGGTCGCGGGTCGTCTCCGCGACGTCGGCGTTGATCAGCTGCCGGGACCGCTCCGGGTCGGTGCGGAACGGGGCGTGGCGCACCGCGCTGCCCGGCCAGTCGCGCAGCGTGCGGAGGTAGGCGTCGTCGACCGGCAGGTCCTCGTGGGCCCACAGGGTGTTGGCGACGGCCAGCACCGGTGGCTCGGGGGCCGGACTCCTGGTGTCGAGCTCGGTGGCGCCGCCGAGCAGCTTGAGCAGCCCGGCCGGCTCGTCGCGCAGTGCGGTCACCAGCTCCTGCCGGGTCTCGCCGCCGGTCGCCGCGGCGGCGAGGCCGAGGGCGCTGGCCACCGAGTACGGCGACCAGCAGAACGAGCGGTCCACCGGCGGCGCGACGCGTCGGTGCAGGGAGAGGCTGAAGTCGAGGTGGTGTTCGCTCACGGCCGCTGGGCTCCGTTCCCGCGTCGGTTGGTGCCTCGGACTGATCCCGAGTCTGCCAGCCGGACGGCGGCCGTGGGGACGTGAGCGCGTGACCGGGCCGCGGCCCGGTCACGCGCTCACCACCCCTCACCCCTCCAGGTGAGGGCCCGCAGTCCCGATCGGGGCGGACGCGGGCCTTCCTACCGGAGGGATTCCTCGATGTCGGAGAGGCCCATCAGGCGGAGTTCCTGGGCGATGTAGCGGGCCGCCCGCTCGGCGGCCGGGTCCTGCCACCGCAGGTCGGTGACCCAGTCGGCCAGGTTGTCGGTGTTCACGTACGGCTCGCCGCCGACGACGAGTTTCTGGATGTAGTGCCGGTTGCGCATCGGGGTCTCCTAGCGGCCCGGCGGGTTCGGGGGCCGGGCCGCGGGTTGTCGCTGCGCGCGGACAACCGAACGGGGATCGGGGTCTGGTGCTGTCGGCTTCGGGAGGACCGAGCAACACACTAAGTAAGGATTTTGGCGGCAAAACCCAGATCAACTCTCCCCGTTCGGATGAATGTCACACCGGGTCGAACACATTCCGTACATGCTTTCGATGCCACGCCACCGCCTGGGCATCGGTCAGCGACGCCACCTGGTCCAGCACCACCCGCAGCCGCGCCGCGTCGTCGGCCGCCCGCCGCCAGGCCGCCGCCATCGCCGGGTCCAACGACTCCGGTGCCCGCGCCAGCAACGCCTCCACGAGCTCGGTCAGCGCGGCGCGCTGCCGCTCCTGCCTGCGCAGCCGTTGCGGGTCGCTCATCACGTAGCGCAGCGCAACCGCCTTGAGCACCGCCACCTCGGCCACCACCGACTCCGGGACCACCAGGTCCGCCCGGTACCGGGTCAGCGGACCCGGGCCGAACCGCTCCCGCGTGCCGGTCACCGCCGCCGCCACGAACCGCCCGACCAGCTCGCTGGTCAGCCGCTTGAGGGCGACCTGCGCGCGGAAGGTCCCGTCGTAGTCCAGCACGGCCGCCACCACCGGCCAGCGCACCAGCTCCGCGGCCGCCTGGTCGAGCAGCTCCGTCCGGTCGCCGCCGTCGCCCCAGAAGTGCTCGGCCGCCATCCGCACGATCTCGGCGCGCTCGTCCCCGTGGGTCAGCGACCGCAGCGAGATGCGGCCCGACAGCACGCCGTCCTCCACGTCGTGCACCGAGTAGGCCACGTCGTCGGACCAGTCCATGATCTGCGCCTCCAGGCACCGGCGGCCCTCCGGCGCGCCCTCACGCAGCCACCGGAACACCGGCAGGTCGTCCGGGTAGACGCCGAACTTGGCCTCGCCGGGCCGCTTCGGCCACGGGTACTTCGTCGCCGCGTCCAGGCACGCCCGGGTCAGGTTCAACCCGCGCCCGACGTCACCCGACTCGACGGACTTCGGTTCCAACCGGGTGAGGATGCGCAGCGTCTGGGCGTTGCCCTCGAAACCACCGCAGCCGTCGGCCAGGGCGTCGAGCGCGCGCTCGCCGTTGTGTCCGAACGGCGGGTGCCCGATGTCGTGCGCCAGCCCGGCCGTGTCGACCAGATCGGGATCGGCGCCCAGCGCGGTGGCGATACCGCGGCCGATCTGCGCGACCTCCAGCGAATGGGTCAGCCGGGTGCGCGGCACGTCGCCCTCCTCCGGACCGACCACCTGCGTCTTGCCCGCCAGCCGGCGCAGCGCCGCGGAGTGCAGCACCCGCGCGCGGTCGCGGGCGAACGGGGACCGGTCGTCGGACCGGGCCCCGGCGGGCACCGCGGTCTTCGGCGGCTCCGGCAGCAGCCGCCGGACATCGTGCGCGTCGTAACCGTTTCGCGAGGTCATCGGGCCCAGACTACGGCCACATCCCGACGCGGCACCTCACCTCGGCGGGGGCAGCCGGGGTCCGCAGCCCCGTGGCGCCCGTCAACGGTCTCTAGCCCAGGCCGTCGCCGGACAGCTCCGCGGACGCGTGCGTGAGGCGGTAGTACAGCAGGGCCCCGGTCTCGCGGACGATGTAGCGGAACTGGGTTTCGCGGGTCCGCACGACCGGACCGGACCGGACCGGTGACGCCCAGGACGCCAGGCCGAAGTCGTTGGCCATCGTCCGCGCCCGCAGCGAGTGCCAGGGGTCGCTGACGATGAGCGCGGTCCGCCAGCCGCGCTCGCGCGCCAGCTGCGCGACGGCCTGCATGCTGCTCAGCGTGTCGTTGCCAACGTCGACGTCGACGACGTTGTCGTCAGGCACCCCGTTGCGGGTCAGCCAGTTCTTGCCCGCCTCCGCCTCGGTGTAGGTGTCACCGGCCCTGCGGCCACCGACGGTGACGATGTACCGGGTGTAGCCCTCCTCGTAGAGCTCCAGCGCATGCATGAGCCGCGCTTCCAGCACGTCCGAGGGCTTGCCGTGGTACTGCGCGGCGCCGAGCACCACGGCGATGTCCACTGGTCGGCGGTCGTCGGCGCGGGCCACCTGCCACACGCGGAACGCGGTGCCGCCCACCACCAGCAGGGCCACCAGCAGCGAACCGATCAGCGCGCGTCCCAGCACCCGGACGCGACGGGCTTGATGAAGACTCACGTTCGCATCCTCGCAGACGCCTCGGAACGAGATCAGGTCCGCCGCCCACTCGCGCGGACGACGGACCCGGGTGCGATGTCGAGGTGCCTCAGCAGCCGACGAGGCGGACCGCCAGGTACTCCTCCAGCTTGTCCATGGCCACCCTCTCCTGCGCCATGCTGTCGCGCTCGCGGACGGTCACCGCGTGGTCGGACAGCGAGTCGAAGTCGACCGTCACGCAGAACGGGGTGCCGATCTCGTCCTGCCGCCGGTAGCGGCGCCCGATCGCGCCGGCGTCGTCGAAGTCGACGTTCCAGTTCCGGCGCAGCTGCGCGGCGATGTCACGGGCCTTCGGCGACAGTTCGGCGTTGCGCGACAGCGGCAGCACGGCCACCTTCACCGGGGCCAACCGGCGGTCCAGCCGCAGCACCGTGCGCTTGTCCACGCCGCCCTTGGCGTTGGGCGCCTCGTCCTCGTGGTAGGCGTCGATCAAGAACGCCATCATCGGCCGCCCCACGCCCGCCGCCGGCTCGATCACGTACGGCCGGTACCGGGAGTTGCTGGCCTGGTCGAAGTACGACAGGTCGACGCCCGAGTGGTTGGAGTGCGTGGTCAGGTCGAAGTCGGTGCGGTTGGCGATGCCCTCCAGCTCACCCCACTCCTGGCCGCCGAAGCGGAACCGGTACTCGATGTCGACCGTGCGCTTGGAGTAGTGCGACAGCTTCTCCTTCGGGTGCTCGTACTCCCGCAGGTTGTCGCGGCTGATGCCCAGGTCGACGTACCACTTCATGCGCTCGTCGATCCAGTACTGGTGCCACTGCTCGTCCTCGCCGGGCTCGACGAAGAACTCCATCTCCATCTGCTCGAACTCACGGGTCCGGAAGATGAAGTTGCCGGGCGTGATCTCGTTGCGGAACGACTTGCCGATCTGGCCGATGCCGAACGGCGGCTTCTTGCGCGCCGTGGTCATCACGTTGGCGAAGTTGACGAAGATGCCCTGCGCGGTCTCCGGCCGCAGGTAGTGCATCCCCTCCTCGCTCTCCACCGGGCCGAGGAAGGTTTTGAGCATCATGTTGAACTCGCGCGGCTCGGTGAACTGGCCGCGGGTACCGCAGTTCGGGCACGGGACGTCGGACAGGTCGTCCTCGGCGACCTCCTTGCCGGTGCGCTCGGCGTACTCCTCGGCGAGCTGGTCGGCGCGAAACCGGTGGTGGCAGGAGGTGCACTCCACCAGCGGGTCGTGGAAGGCGGAGACGTGCCCGGATGCCTCCCAGACCTGCCGGGGCAGGATCACCGACGAGTCCAGGCCGACGACGTCCTCGCGGCCCTGCACCATGGCCTTCCACCACTGGCGCTTGATGTTGTCCTTGAGCTCGACGCCGAGCGGTCCGTAGTCCCAGGCCGACCGGGTACCGCCGTAGATCTCGCCGGACGGGTAGACGAAACCGCGGCGCTTGCAGAGATTGACGATCGTGTCGATCTGGTCGGCGGGCACGTTCACTCCGGAAATCATCACTGGATACGTGGGACCAGCTGGTCGGGCTGGAGTTTCCCAGCGTACCGAGCCCGGTGACCACCGTGGTCGCCCGGGCCGCGCACCGTCGGGTGGTGGTGCCCGCGGTGTCGATGTGACGAACCCCGCCACCGCTACCCGTAGGATGGGGTGTTGTGGGCTGCGCCCGCGCGGTGGGCCATGTGCCAAACGGTGACCGAGTGCCATGGGGCCGCCGCCGGCGCAGCAGGTGACCACGCATGAAGGCGCGCCCCTGCGTTGCGGCCGCCGGAAAGGACGAGATGCCCGCCGTCAGCCCGGATTCCCGGTCCTCCCGGTCGACCGCGGACACCGGCCAGCTGGACCATCCCGAGGAGCAGGTGCACTCCCCGGAACGGGATTCGCGTCCGGTGCCGCTGCGTGACCAGCGGGTCCTGGTCGAGGCTGGGGAGCTGCTGCGGGCGCTGGCCGCCCCGGTGCGCATCGCGATCGTCCTGCAGCTGCGGGCCTCGGAGCGGTGTGTGCACGAGCTGGTCGACGCGCTGGGCGTTGCCCAGCCGCTGATCAGCCAGCACCTGCGGGTGCTCAAGTCCGCCGGGGTGGTCCACGGCGAGCGGCATGGGCGGGAGGTTGTCTACCGGCTCGTCGACGAGCACCTGGCGCACATCGTGGTGGACGCCGCCGCGCACGCGGAGGAGATCGCCAGCGCCCGCTCGCGGGGTCCGGCACCACGTTCCATCGCAACCGACGGCCGACAGGAGGCGGAGACAGCGTGACCACCGGCGAGCGTCCCGCGGTCGGAGTACCGGGCCTGCGGGCCACCAGGCAGCGAGCAGCGGTGTCGAACCTGCTGGACCAGATCGACGACTTCCGCTCGGCGCAGGAACTGCACGAGGAGCTGCGGCGGCAGGGCGAGGGCATCGGCCTGACCACCGTGTACCGCACGCTGCAGACCCTGGCCGACGCGGGCGAGGTCGACGTGCTGCGCACCCCGTCCGGGGAGGCGGTGTACCGCCGGTGCTCCAGCCACCACCACCATCACCTGGTGTGCCGGCACTGCGGGCGGACCGTGGAGGTCGCCGACCCGCCGGTGGAGAACTGGGCCGAGCGGATCGGCCAGGAGTACGGGTTCTCCCAGGTCAGCCACACCGTGGAGATTGTCGGCACCTGCCCGGACTGCGCCGCCCAGGGCCGGTAGCTCTCAGTACTCGTAGGTGTCCTGCGGTGTGGGGATCGGCCGCACTGTCGTGATGTCCACCGTGGGGACCCGGCCGTTGGCGTCGGTGGCCGAGCCCGGCCGGAGCGTGCCGGTCACCTCGATCCACGTGTCCGCCGGGAGGCCGGTGACCTGGCCCGCAGCCGGACCGGCGAGGTCGACCTTGACCGGTGCCGCGTCCGCGGCGCAGCAGTTGATCCGCATGCGGGCAAGCTGGGTGGCGTTCGGCGCGGGGTGCACGACGAAGCCCTGCAGACGCACGGTGCGGCCGTTGAGCGCGCCGCTGTCGTCCCAGATCACGCGCGTGACGAACTCGGACATGCTCAGCAGCGGGGCCTGCTCCGCGGGCAGTTCCGGAAACAGCGACTCCGTCGGCGGCGGCGGGGGCGCCGCCACCCGGTCGCGCGTGACCGAGTCGGAGCCGAGCGCGGGCGGGGCGACCAGGAAGATCGCGCACACCGGCAGCAGCAACAGCCACGGGCTGCGCGAGGCGTGTTCGTGGTGGTCGGCGGCTCCACCGGCGCGGACGTCACGCAGGATGGCGAAGGCCCCCAGCCCGATCATGACCACGCCGGACAGCACCAGCCACGGCAGCAGCGACGGCTTGACGTAACGCAGGTACGTGCCGCCCAACGCGATCTTCAGCAGCGCACCGCCCAGCAGCAGCAACAGCAGGTTCTGCGTTTCCCGGCGCATCACGCACCTCCCAGCAGCAGCGCACCGACGGCGACCGAGCACACGATCGCCACCACGAACGTCGCGGGCGCGAACCGGGCCGCGAAGCGGCGGCCGAACGCGCCCGACTGCAGCGCGATCAGTTTCAGGTCCACGGCCGGGCCGACGACCAGGAACACCAGCTTCGGCAGCAGCGGCAGGCCCGGCATCGACGCCACCACGAACGCGTCGGCCTCGCTGCACAGCGCGAGGACCACGGCGAGCACCGCCATCACCAGCACACCCAGCACCAACTGCCCGGCCAGGGGCTCCAGCCACTGCGCGGGCACCGCGACGTTGAACACCGCCGAGGTCAGCCCACCCAGCACCAGGAAGCCCCCGGCCTCGACCAGGTCGTGCCGCGCGGACTCGGCGAAGACCACCCACCGGCCGCCGTCGGCGCGGTGCGCCTCGACCCGGCGCAGCGCCCGCTCGGCGAGCCACTCGGCGCGACCCAGCCGCGTCCACAGCCAGCCCATCGCGCAGGCGGTCAGCAGGGAGCCGAGGAAGCGGGCCAGCACCATCCGCGGTTCGGTGGGGAAGGCGACCGCGGTGGACACCAGCACGATCGGGTTCACCGCGGGGGCGGCCAGCAGGAACGCCAGCGCCGCGGCCGGGGCGACGCCCTGCCGCATGAGGCGGCGCGCCACCGGCACCGACGCGCATTCGCACCCGGGCAGCGCCACGCCGACGACACCGGCGACCGGTACCGCGACTGCGGTGTTGGCCGGCAGCATGCGGCGCAGCAGCTCCGGTGGCACGAAGGCGGCGATCAGTCCACTGATGAGCACGCCCAGCACCAGGAACGGCATCGCCTGCACGCACACCGCGACGAAGACCGTCGAACCGGTGCGCAGCGCCGGCACGTCCAGCAGGGCGCTGATCTGCTGCTGGAACAGCACCGCCAGCACCAGCAGGGCGCACAGCACCTCGAGGGAGGTGACGACGCGCCGTCGGGGGCGCGGTGGGTCGGCGATCTTGGTCACCCGACCATCGTGCCAGCACGAAGTGATAATCGTTCGCAAGAGTCCCCCAGCGGCCCGCGCCGCGGCGCGGAACCGCTGTTCGCGGGGCATGTGCCGACACACCGGCGGGTCCCCCGTGGGAGTGACGGGCCCCAGCGCCCGCCACCTCGCCAGGCAGCGCTACTTCGAGGTGCCCTCGGGTTCGGTGAGCAGTTCGGTGCGCAGCTGGGAGGCCGTGGCCACCACGAGCATCAGCAGGGTGCCCAGCGGTGTCGTCGTCATGCCCTCCGCCGGGAAGGCGTAGCGCAGGGTCACATCCATCCCCCGCGCCGTGCGCACCACACCGAGGGTGCCGAACAGCCCCTGCCCGGCCCGTTCCGCGACCGACTGCGCGAGCTCGTCGCTCGCCGGCAGGTCCCAGGCGACGACGCAACTCAGGCTGAGCACCGTCAGGCCCTCCGCCAGCTGCATGGCCTGCACCGCGCAGGGCACGTCGGCGTGCCGGAACGTCAACGCCCCGTCGTCGTCGACGTGCACGTCGTGGTAGGTCTCCAGCGCTTCCTTCGCGGCGGTCAGCAGTCGCGCGGTGGTCGCCGCCTCCTGGGTCATCGATCGCCCTCCTGGACGGTGCCGGCCGACGCGCCGACCGCCGCCCGGTCGATGGCTCCGCCGAACCGCCGGTCCCGGCGCGCGTACTCCTCGCACGCCCGCCACAGGTGCCGCCGGTCCACGTCCGGAAACAGCGTGTCCTGGAAGACGAGCTCGGCGTAGGCGGACTGCCACAGCATGAAGTTCGAGGTTCGCTGCTCCCCCGACGGCCGGATGAACAGGTCCACGTCCGGCATCTCCGGCTGGTACAGGTAGCGGGCGATGGTCCGCTCGTCGACCCGGTCCGGGTTGATCTTCCCGGCCGCGGCCAGCCGGGCGATCTCCCGCGCCGCGTCGCCGATCTCGGCCCGCCCGCCGTAGTTGACGCACATGGTGAGGTTGAGCACCTCGTTGTTCCTGGTGCGGACCTCGGCCGACTGCAGCTCGTTGACCACGCTGCGCCACAGCCGTGGCTTGCGGCCGGCCCACCGCACCCGCACACCCATCGCGTCGAGCTCGTCCACGCGGCGCCGGATCACGTCGCGGTTGAAGCCCATCAGGAACCGCACCTCGTCCGGGCTCCGCTTCCAGTTCTCGGTGGAGAACGCGTACAGCGACAGCCACTTGACGCCGATCTCGATCGCACCCCGGGCCAGCTCCAGCACGACGGCCTCGCCGCGCTTGTGCCCCTCGATGCGCGGCAGGCCGCGCTCGTTGGCCCACCGGCCGTTGCCGTCCATCACGACGGCGACGTGGTTGGGCACGAATTCGGGCGCCAACGCCGGCGGCTTCGCCCCGGAGGGGTGCGGTTCGGGCGGCCGCACGGTCGGGTCGTTCTTGCCCCGCCCACGGCGTCGCAACATAACGAGTTCTCCTTCGGACTGCTCGGCGTGAGGCACCCATTGTCCTCGCCCGGGTCGACCATCAGTCCATCGCCCGTCCCGGGACGTCCTCCCCCACCGTGACCAGGGGCGCGTCTCCCGCGCGCTCCCGGATGAGCTCCGGCACGGTCCGCTCGACCAGCGGCAGGGAACGCAACTGCCGCTCCATGTACCACTGCAGGTGCGCGGCGATCAGCCCGCTGGCCTCCCGCCGGACCGCGCCGGGCGCCGCCTCCGCGGTCTCCCAGTCGCCGTGCAGCAGCGCCTCCATCAGCGGCAGCGTGTGCGCCGAGGGCCGCACGGATCCGGGCGGGCGGCACCGCACGCACACGGCCCCACCGGCCTGGACATTGAACGCCGCGTGCGGCCCGGCCGCCCCGCAGCGCGCGCACTCCACCAGCGCGGGTGCCCAGCCCGCGAACGACATCGCGCGCAGCAGGAAGGCGTCCAGCACCTGCGAGGAGTCGCGTTCCCGCCCGGCCAGCGCCCGCAGCGCCCCGGTGGCCAGCAGGTAGAGCCGCAGCACCGGCTCGCCCTCCTCGGCGGCGAGCCGGTCGACGGTCTCCAGGACCGCGCAGGCCGCGGTGTAGCGCTGGTAGTCGTCGACGATGTGCGCGCCGAAGGCGTCGATGGTCTGCACCTGGGTGATCACGTCGAGCGTGCGACCGGTGTAGAGCTGCACGTCGACGTGGCAGAACGGCTCCACGCGCGCCCCGAACCGCGACGTCGTCCGGCGCACCCCCTTGGCAACTGCGCGAACTTTGCCGTACCGGCGGGTCAACAACGTTATGATCCGGTCCGCCTCGCCCAGTTTCTGCACCCGCAGGACGACCGCGGTATCCCGGTAGAGGCTCACGCCCCCATCGTCGCACCTCGGGCACGGCGCCCGGCCGTCCAGGCGTGAATTCGGGAGTCCGGTTCGCCTCCGGGGACGTCTCAGGAGCGCGAGCCCATCGCTGAGAGGAAGAGATGACCTACCCGCACGACCCGCAGAACCCGAACCCATACCAGCCGCCGCAGGTGTACCCCTACGGGCCGGGCGTTCCGATGGGACCGCGCAACAACGGCATGGCGATCGCCTCCATGTGCGTGTCCCTGGCCGCGATCTTCACCTGCTACGGCGCGATCCTGATCGGGCCGGTCGGCGCCATCCTCGGGCACGTCGCGATGCGCGAGATCAACCAGAACCCGCAGCGGTACACCAACCGCAGCATGGCCAAGGTCGGCATCATCGTCGGCTGGCTGGTGCCCGGCCTCTGGCTCGCCTTCATCCTGTTTCTCATTCTCGCGGGAACCGGGGTGCTCGGCCCCGACCTCTACGACTGGCTCAACTCGTAACGCACCGCCGGTCGTGTTCTCCATCGCGAGGTACGTGAGGGTTTGTGCGAGCTACTACTGATCGCGCGGTCTTTCGGGGCGCGCCCCGAAAGACTCCGTGCACGGCTAGACGTAGAGGGAGGAGAACGGCGGGAAGGGGAGATTCCTGATCACCGACCACGCGGCGATCAGGACCAGCCACACCAGCGGGGACCAGCGCCAGTTCTCCCAGGTACGGACCGGTCGACCGCGCCAGCGGCCGACCACCCAGCCGCCCCAGGTCCACAGGAAGAACGGGATGAACGCGACCGCCAGCGCGTTGTAGTGCAGCGCCGACAGCAGGTCGCCGTGCAGCAGGCTGTAGAACATGCGCGTCGCGCCGCAGCCCGGGCAGTCCAAACCGGTCAGCCAGCGGATCGGGCACGGCGGCAGCGGGAAGCCCGCGTCGGAAGTCGGATCGGCGGCCAGCACCACAGCCGCCGCCGCGCACCCGGCCAGCACGGTGGCGGCCGGGAGCAGCATCGGGCGCAGTCGTGCCGCCGTCATGTGCCCGCGACGGCGACCGCGCCGAAGGCCAGCAGCACGACCACCAAGTACGCGATGACCGCGAGGATGTAGAGACCCAGCAGGCAGGCACCGACGATGACGGCGATCTTGCCCCACTTCTTGGCCTCGTCCGCGGCCTGCTGCGCCTGGTCGAACTGCCCCTGCGCCCACAGCGAGCTGACCTGCAGGGACTTGATCAGCGACGGGATGCCGAACGGCCAGCACACCAGCAGGCCCGCGATGGCCCATCCGAGGTTGTTGTTCACCGGCACCGCGCTGAGCCCGAACTGCGCGGCGTAGGAGTGCGGCGGCATCGGTGCGGGCAGGTGCACCTGCTGCGGCTGCTGCGACGGAACCTCGTTCGGCCCGGACTGCTCGGTCATGCTTCCCCTCCGCCAAGAGGTACCGTTGCGGGCGGCCCGGGACCGCCCGCAACGCGCCGTTCGATCAGTAGCTGCTGGCCGCGGCCAGCGCGATGATGATGCCGATCACGTAGAACAGGATCAGCAGGCCGTAGCCGCAGGCACCGACGATAATGCCGATCTTGCCCCACTTCTTGGCCTCGTTCGCGGCCTCCTGGGCCTGCTGGTACTGGCCCTGGGCCCACAGGTTCTGCACCGAGGTGGCCTTGATCAGCGACGGGATCGCGAACGGCCAGCACAGGAAGATGGAGCCGATACCCCAGCCGATGTTGTTGTTCGGCGGGGCCCCGCCGAAGCCGGGCTGCTGGCCGTAGGCCGGCTGCCCGTACGGCTGCTGCGGCACGGGCCCCGACGACGGGCCGTAGCCGCCCGGCTGCTGCTGACCGTAGGGGTCCTGCGGATTCGGTCCGGAAGGCGGGCCGCCATAGGGATTAGTCATGTCTTCCTTCAACTTTCCAACAGAAGCCGATGTGTCCTCGGCCGTACGCGAAGACGGCCAGCAACGTACCTGAGACGGCCTGTGGGCGTGGTCGGTTCCGGCCAATTCGCGGCGAAGTTGTGATCAGAACCCCAGTTTCCGCAGCTGCTTCGGGTCGCGCTGCCAGTCCTTGGACACCTTGACGTGCAGGTCGAGGTAGATCTTGCTACCCAGCAGCGCCTGGATGTGGCGGCGGGCCTGGGAACCGACCGCCCGCAGCCGCTCGCCGCCGCGGCCGATCACGATGGCCTTCTGGCTGGCGCGTTCGACGTGGATCACCGCGTACACGTCAACCAGGTTGTCGCGGCCCTCGCGGGGCGTCATCTCCTCGACGGTGACGGCCAGGGAGTGCGGCAGTTCATCGCGCACGCCCTCCAGCGCGGCCTCCCGGATCAGCTCGGCGACCAGCGTGGTCTCCGGTTCGTCGGTCAGCTCGCCGTCCGGGTACAGCTGCGGTCCCTCGGGCAGCTGCTGGACCAGCAGATCGGCCAGCAGGTCGATCTGGAAGGAATCCACTGCGGATACCGGGATTAGGTCGGCGAAGTCCATCACCCGCTGCAGGTCCAGCAGTTGCTGCGCCACCTGTTCCTTGCCGACCAGGTCGGTCTTGGTGACGATGCCGAGCACCGGGGTGCGGCGGCCCACCTTCGCGAGCTGCTCGGCGATGAACCGGTCACCGGGACCGATCTTCTGGTCGGCGGGCACGCAGAACCCGACCACGTCCACTTCGGACCAGGTCTCGTACACCAGGTCGTTGAGCCGCCGGCCGAGCAGGGTGCGGGGCCGGTGCAGACCGGGGGTGTCGACGATGATCAGCTGCGCGTCGGGCCGGTGCACGATGCCGCGGATGGCGTGCCGGGTGGTCTGGGGCTTGCTGGAGGTGATCGCCACCTTGGTGCCGACCAGGCTGTTCGTCAGGGTCGACTTCCCGGCGTTGGGGCGGCCGACGAAGCAGGCGAACCCGGAGCGATGCACGTCTGAGGTGGTCACCACCCCATTGTGACCGGCCCGCTCGCGCCCCGGCGCACCACCCTTCCCGGTCAAGGGCGCTACCCCGGCGGGGTGTTCCCCAATGTGCCTGAAGTTGGTGCCCACCCCGGCGGGGGTTTCCGGATGTGCCTCAACCTGGGTGCCTGCCCGGTCCCCGGTGCCCTTCACCCGGAGGAATCGCGTGCGCGTGTCAGGGCCGGACGACCGCTGCCACGTCGCCGCCGGAGTTCACCCGGAAGACCGGTGCCGCCGGGGCCAGGTCGCGGACCGCCGCCACCGAGTCGGCGTCGACGCCGTCCGCATCGGTGACCACCGCGGCCGCTTCCAGGCCCTCGGCGCCGCTGGCGACCGCCGCGGCCACCGCCGCCTGCAGCGCGGTCAGGCGCAGCGACGGCAGCGCGACCGTGCACGCCGCGTAGGTCCGGCCGTCAGTGTCGCGTACCGCCGCGCCCTCGGCCGCTCCGGTGCGGGCCCGGGACGACCGGGCCAGCGTGACGATCTTCGCGTCCTCGGGGTCCAGCTCCTGCGGGGCGGCCGTTTCGACGTGCTCAGCCACGAGTGTTGCTTCCCTCCTGATCCGCACCGCGCAGCGGTGCCCTGTCCGTGTTCACCGGCCGGACCAGCAGCGCGTTGATGCGGATCCGCCCCCGGTGGTCCTTGCCGCCCTCGGCGCGCAGCCGCAGCCCGGCGATCTCGGTCTCCGCTCCCGGCAGCGGCACCCGGCCGAGCCGCTGCGCCAACAGCCCGCCAACGGTCTCCACGTCCGAGTCGTCCAGGTGCACGCCGAACAGCGCGCCGAGGTCCTCCACCGGCAGCCGCGAACTGACCCGCACCGTGCCGTCGTCGAGCTTCTCGACCGGCCGGTGCTCCTCCAGGTCCGACTCGTCGGTGATCTCGCCGACGATCTCCTCGATGATGTCCTCGATGGTCAGCAGCCCGGCCGTGCCGCCGTACTCGTCCACGGCGATGGCCAGGTGGCTGCGCGACAGCTGCATCTCACGCAGCAACTCGTCGAGGCGCTTGGTGTCCGGCACGAAGCTCGCCGGGCGCATCAGCTCCGACACCGGCGGTCCCACCTGGTCGCCGCTTTCCAGCACCGCGCGCGTCAGGTCCTTCAACGTCGCCACGCCGACGATGTCGTCGACGCTCTCGCCGATCACCGGGATGCGGGAGAACCCCGAGCGCAGGCACAGCGCCTGCGCCTGGCGGGCGGACTTCGTCTGCTCGATCCAGATGATCTCGGTGCGCGGCACCATCACCTCGCGCGCGAGGGTGTCGCCGAGCTCGAAAACCGAGTGGATCATCTCGCGCTCGCCCGCGGCCACCACACCGCGCTCGCCGGCCAGGTCGACCAGTTCACGCAACTCGACCTCGGTGGAGAACGGCCCCTCCCGGAATCCCTTGCCGGGCGTGATCATGTTGCCGACCAGGATCAGCAGTCTGGTCAGCGGGTTGAGCACGCGGGCCAGCATGCGCACCGGTGCGGCGACCTTGAGCCCGATGCCGTACGGGTGCTGCCGCCCCAGCGTCCGCGGGCCGACGCCGACCAGCACGTAGGATGCCACGAGCATCACCAGCCCGGCGATCACCACCGCCCATGCCTCGGAGCCGGCGATCCGCAGCGCCACCACCGTGACCAGCACGGTGGCGCCCATCTCGCAGGCCAGCCGAAGCAGCAGGAGCAGGTTGACGTGCCGGGGCCGGTCGGCGAGCAGCTGCGCGAGCTGGCGGGCACCGCCCCGGCCCTCGCGGACCAGTTCGTCCACGCGGGCGCGGGAGGCCACCGTGATGGCCGACTCGGAGGCGGCGAACACCCCCGCCGCCAGCACCAGCAGCACCGCCACCACCAGGAACGCGGTGGAATCGGTCACCACCACCGCCGGCTCCCCTAGTCGGTCGGGACCGGACCGCCCGGCGGCGGTTCCGGCTGGTCCAGTCCGACGGCGCCGAGCACCCGGTCGTCGGCGTTGCGCTGCGCGGCGGCCCGCTCGGCCTCATCCCGGGCCGCGCGGTAGTCGGCCAGGATGCGGTTCTGCAGGCTGAACATCTCCCGCTCCTCCTCCGGCTCGGCGTGGTCGTAGCCGAGCAGGTGCAGCACGCCGTGCACGGTGAGCAGGTGGAGTTCGTCGAGCAGGCTGTGCCCGGCCTTGCGCGCCTGGTCCTTGGCGAACGCCGGGCACAGCACGATGTCGCCCAGCAGTGCCGGGCCGGCCCCGGCAGTGTCCGGCCGCCGGGCCGAGTCGTACTCGTCCATCGGGAAGGCCATCACGTCGGTGGGGCCGGGCAGGTCCATCCAGCGTTCGTGCAGGTCGGCCATCACGTCCAGCTCCACCAGCACGATGGACAGCTCGGCGAGCTGGCTGACACTCATCTTGTCCAGGGCGAAGCGGGCGACCGAGACGATCGACGCCTCGGGAACCGCGATGCCGGACTCGTTGGCGATCTCGATGCTCATGCGCGTCCCCGTCGCTGCCCGTTGTGCCGCCCTGAGCGGTTCCGCTCGGCGTCCTCCAGCGCGTGCCAGCGGTCGTAGGCGTTGACGATGTCGGTGACCAGCCGGTGCCGCACCACGTCGTGGCTGTCCAGCTGGGCGAAGTGCACGTCGTCGACGCCGGTGAGGATCTCCTGCACGACCTTCAGCCCGCTGCGCTGCCCACCGGGCAGGTCGACCTGCGTGACGTCCCCGGTGACCACGATCTTGGAACCGAAGCCCAGCCGGGTCAGGAACATCTTCATCTGCTCGGGCGTGGTGTTCTGCGCCTCGTCGAGGATGATGAACGCGTCGTTGAGGGTGCGGCCGCGCATGTAGGCCAGCGGCGCGATCTCGATCGTGCCGGCCTGGGTCAGTCGCGGCACCGACTCGGGGTCGACCATGTCGTGCAGCGCGTCGTACAGCGGCCGCAGGTACGGGTCGATCTTCTCGTAGAGCGTGCCGGGCAGGAACCCGAGCCGCTCGCCGGCCTCCACCGCGGGACGGGTGAGGATGATCCTGTTGACCTGCTTGGCCTGCAGCGCCTGCACCGCCTTGGCCATCGCCAGGTACGTCTTGCCGGTCCCGGCGGGACCGATCCCGAACACCACGGTGTGGTGGTCGATGGCGTCGACGTAGCGCTTCTGGTTGAGCGTCTTCGGGCGGATGGTCCGGCCGCGCCGGGACACGATGTCCAGGCTGAGCACGTCGGCGGGGGACTCGTTGTGGTCCGCCGAAAGCATCGCCACGCTGCGGCGGACGACGTCCGGAGTGAGCGGCCCGCCCTTGCCGACCAGCGCGATCAGCTCGGCGAAGACGCGTTCGGCGAAGGCCACTTCCGCGGGGTCGCCGGACAGGGTCACCTCGTTGCCCCGGACATGGACGTCGGCGGTGAGCAGATCCTCCACCACTCGGAGGTTCTCGTCCCGGGTGCCCACCAGCGTGAGCACGACGTCGTCGGGAACCGTCACCTTGGACTGAGCTCGGGCTCGTGCGGTCTGGGGCTGCTCTCCGGACTGGGCGGCGGCGCCACCCGCTGCGATACCGGCCACGTGTTTTCGGGCCTGCTTTCTGCGCCTGGGCGCGGGTCGTTCGGTCAGGTCTACCTGGCGTCGATGGTAGTCCACCGGGCAATCAGTTTGCCGCCGTCCGTGGGGGCGGCGGTCCGGGGCGGTCCGCTCGGCCCCGGACCGGGCCGCTCGGCGGTTCAGCCCTTGATCGGGCCTCCGGTCAGCCCGCCGAGGGGCTCACCGCCGAGAAGGTGCAGGTGCACGTGGAAGATCGTCTGCCCGGCGTCGGCGTTGGTGTTGAACAGCAGCCGGTAGCCCGATTCGGCGATACCCGCCTGGGCGGCGATGTCGTGCGCGGTGGTGATCAGCTCGGCGAGCAGCTGCGGGTCGGCGGCGGCCAGTTCGGCGGCGTTGCGGTACCGCTTCTTGGGCACCACGAGCACGTGGGTCGGCGCCTGGGGGTTGATGTCGCGGATCGCGATCAGCCGGTCGTTCTCGAACACGATGTCGGCCGGCAGTTCGCGCGCGATGATCCGCAGGAACAGGGAGTCCATGTCGCTCATGCCGGAAGGTTATCCGAGGCGCGGGGGCCGACGGATCGAGCGCGGCTGCTCCCCGGCGCGCTGCGCCGCAACCGGGTCTGGGGGTTGTCCCGTTGCGGCGCAGCTCTCGCCGGACCGAGGGGGGAGGTGTCCGGCGAGTGCTGGGGTCCGATGCCCCGTGCGGCACCGGTGCGGCCGGGCCGGAGCCCGCCGCGATCTCTGCACCGCAGAGCGTATCTCTCCGTAACACCTTCGCGCTACGAGTCCGGAAAAATTTTTGATCTTCGTCGCGGACCGTCACCAGACCTGGTGCGTCCGGATGCGATCAGGCCCAACGGGCGGTGCGGACCCCGAGGGCGCCGAGCGCCACCACCGCGGCCGTGGAGGCACGCAGCACAGTCGGGCCGAGGCGGACCGGGTGCGCGCCCGCCGCGGCCAGCGCCGCGAGCTCGTCGTCAGTGATGCCGCCCTCCGGGCCGACGACGAGGACCAGCTCGCCGCTGGTCGGCAGGTCCACCTCGGCCAGCGGCGTGGTCGCCGACTCGTGCAGCACCAGGGCCACGGCCGCGCCGCGGACCAGCTCCGCCAGCTGGCGGGTGGTCACCGGATCGTCCACCGGCGGCGTCCACGCGCGCCGTGCCTGCTTGGCCGCCTGCGCGGCGGTGCTGCGCCACCGCGCCAGCGCCTTCGCGCCGCGCGGCCCGTCGTCCCAGCGCGCCACGCAGCGGGCGGCCCGCCACGGCACCACCGCGTCCACGCCCGCCTCGGTGGCCAGTTCCACCGCGAGTTCGCCGCGGTCGCCCTTGATCAGGGCCTGCACCAGCCGCACCCGCGGCTCGGGCTGCGGCTCGTGCCAGGTCGCGGCCACCTCGAGGTGCAGCGAGTCCTTGGCCGCCGCCAGCACCGCGCAGCGCGCCAGCCCGCCGCGGCCGTCGGACAGCAGCAGCTGCTCGCCGGGCCGGAGCCGCCGGACGGTGGCCGCGTGCCTGCCCTCCGGTCCGTCGAGGGTGGTCTCGCCGGTGGCCGGGAGCTGCTCAACGGAGAAGACCGGCAGCGTCGTCACGCCCGGCCTCAGCGGTGCCCGAAGGACCGGAACCGGGAGAACAACCCGTGCCGGTTGCCGCTGCCGTTCGCGGTGACCGTCGGCTCCGGCTGTTCCTCGCCGCGCAGCGCGGCCAGCTGGCGCAGCAGGTCGGCCTGCGCCTCGTCGAGCCGGGTCGGCACCACCACGTCGAGGTGCACGTGCAGGTCGCCGTGCCCGCTGACCTTGCCGTTGGAGCGCAACTTCGGCAGGCCGCGACCGGTCAGCACGTGCTCGGTGCCGGGCTGCGTGCCGGGCTCGACGGTGATCTCCTCGCGACCGCCGTCAAGGGTCTCCAGGACCAGCACGGTGCCCAGCGCGGCGGCCGTCATCGGCACCTCCACGGTGCAGTGCAGGTCGGCGCCGTCGCGGGTGAACCGGTCGTGCGGCAGCTCCTCGACCTCGACGAACAGGTCACCGGGCGGACCACCGCCCGGCCCGACCTCGCCCTCACCGGCCAGCCGTACCCGCATGCCGTCGCCGACCCCGGCCGGGATCTTGACCGTGATGGTGCGCCGGGCGCGGACCCGGCCGTCGCCGCCGCACTGCTGGCACGGGTCGGTGATGACCTCGCCGAAGCCGCGGCAGACCGGGCACGGCCGGGACGTCATGACCTGGCCGAGGAAGGAGCGCTGCACCGACTGCACCTCGCCGCGACCGCCACAGGTGTCACAGGTCGAGGGGGCGCTGCCGGCCCGCGAGCCGCCGCCGTCGCAGGCGTCGCAGAGCACCGCCGTGTCGACGGTGATGTCGCGGTTGACGCCGCTGGCGCACTCCTCGAGGGTCAGCGCCAGGCGGAGCAGGGCGTCCGAGCCCGGCTGGACCCGGCTGCGCGGCCCGCGGCCGGCACCGGCCGCACCGCCGCCGAAGAAGGCATCCATGATGTCGCCGAGACCACCGAACCCGGCGAACGGGTCCCCCATCCCGGCACCGGCGCCGCCGCCGTTGGACAGCGGGTCCCCGCCCAGGTCAACGATCTGCCGCTTCTTGGGGTCGGAGAGCACCTCGTAGGCGGTCGTCACCTCCCGGAACCGCTCCTGCGCTTCCGCATCGGGGTTGACGTCCGGGTGCAGTTCCCGCGCGAGCTTGCGGTAGGCCCGCTTGATCTGCTCGGGTGTCGCGTCCCTGGCAACTCCGAGGGTCGCGTAGTAGTCCCTGGCCACCTTCTCCGTACTTCCTCTGCTCGTTGAACGAGTTGTCGTCGGTCGCGCGGACGTCACCGACCGACCAGGATCTCACCCACGTAGGCGGCGACGGCGCGCACCGCCGCCATGGTGCCCGGATAGTCCATCCGGGTCGGGCCGACGACACCGAGGCCCCCCAGCACCATCCCATCAGAACCGTAGCCGGTGGAAATCACCGACGTCGTCTGCATCTCCTTGGCCTCGTTCTCCATGCCGATGCTGACCCGGATGGTCTCCGAGTCACGCGCGGCCGCGAGCAGCTTGAGCACCACCACCTGCTCCTCCAGGGCCTCCAGGACCTGGCGCAGGGAGTTCGGGAAGTCGGCGACGTTGCGGGTCAGGTTGGGGGTGCCGCCGAGCACCATCCGCTCCTCGGGGTGCTCGACCAGCGACTCGATGAGCACGCTGCACAATCGCACCAGCGCGTTGCGCAGGTCCGGCGGGGCCTGGTCGGGCAGCTCGGCGACCGCGGCGGACGCGTCGGCCAGCCGCTTCTCGGCCATCGCGCCGTTGAGCATAGTGCGCAGCCGGGCCACGTCGTCCTCGCTGATCACGTCGCCGAGGTCGACCACCCGCTGGTCGACCCGGCCGGTGTTGGTGATGAGCACCACCATCAGCCGCGCCGGGGTGATGGTGACCACCTCGACGTGCCGCACGGTGGAACGGGTCAGGGTCGGGTACTGCACGACGGCGACCTGCTGGGTGAGCTGGGCCAGCAGCCGCACGCTGCGGCGCATCACGTCGTCGAGGTCCAGCGCACCGTCCAGGAACGACTGGATCGCGCGGCGCTCGGCCACGGTCAGCGGCTTGATGTCGTGCAGCCGGTCGACGAACATCCGGTAGCCCTTGTCGGTGGGCACTCTCCCAGCGCTGGTGTGCGGCTGGACGATGAACCCCTCTTCCTCCAGCGCGGCCATGTCGTTGCGCACCGTGGCACTGGATACGCCGAGGTTGTGGCGGTCGACGAGCGCCTTCGATCCCACCGGCTCCTTGGTCGACACGTAGTCGGCCACGATCGCCCGCAGCACCTCGAAGCGGCGTTCTTCCGCGTTCACCTCGCGCCACCTCCTTCTGGCCCGGGGCCGCCAGGGGGCCGGCAGGGGCCTCGATACCACCATCGAGTTTACGGTGTTCTCTCACCGGAGCCGATAGCCACAAGAACGATGCGGCGCAGATGGTACCAACTTTGACGTCACTATTGGTACCATCGCCGTATGGCTCTCAACCTGCGCCTTCGAGCCGACGCGGAAGCCGCACTGCGCGCCGAGTCCGAACGATCGGGGCGTTCCCAGCAGGAGATCCTTCGCGAGGCCGTGGACCGCTATCTCGGCCTCACCCCGGGCGCCGGACCGCAGCACGAGTGGGACCACCTGATCACCTCGGGCAAGGTCCTGCTCCCCAGGGGCGCCTACCGCAAGGTCGTTCCGACGAAGACGGTGCCGGCGGGCCGGCGCACGATCGATCTGCTCGACCGAGAAGACCGCAACTGATGCGCGTCTACCTGGACAGCAGTGCGCTCATCAAGCGGGTCGTCCGCGAGGCGGAGTCGGACGCACTGGTCGACGAGATCGACCGGCTGCACCGCGCGCAGGCGTTGCTCGTGTCGACCTCGCTGGCGTGGACCGAGGTGGCGCGCGCCCTGCGCAACGCCTGGAACACGACGTTCCAGGACGTGGCCGAGGATCTGCGCAACGCGATGCTGGGCGTCGCCGAGCACCCCCTCGACTTCGACATCATGAATCTCGCCCGCAGGGTTGATCCGAACGGACTCCCCTCGCTCGACGCGATCCACCTCGGCGCGGCGATCGCCCTCGACGTCGACGTGATGATCACCTACGACGCGCGGTTGGCGGAGGCGACCCGGGCGAACGGGATTCGGGTCAGCTCGCCCGCCTGATCAGCCGATCAGGCGTTGCACGACGCCATCGGCGAGCAGGCGGCCCCGGTCGGTCAGGACGCAGCGCCCGGCCGCGAGTGCTACGGGGCGCAGCAGGCCGTCCGCGGCGGCCTGCTTGGCCGCCAGCAGGCCAGGTTCGTCGAGCACGTCCACCGGCAGTCCCTCGGCCAGGCGCAGCTCCAGCATGATCCGCTCGATGCGGCGGTCCTCGTCGTCGAGGAGTTCCCGCCCGGCCGCCGGGGACGTCCCCTCGGCCAGCAGCGCGGCGTAGCGGGCCGGGTGCTTGACGTTCCACCACCGGACACCCCCGACGTGGCTGTGCGCCCCAGGACCCGCGCCCCACCAGTCGCCGCCCCGCCAGTAGCCGAGGTTGTGGCGGCAGCGCGCCGCGTCGCCGCGCGCCCAGTTCGACACCTCGTACCAGCCCAGACCGGCGCCGGTCAGCACGTGGTCGACCATCTCGTAGCGGTCGGCCAGCACGTCCTCGTCGGGCATCGGCAGTTCGCCGCGGCGCACCTTGCGGGCCATCGCGGTGCCGTCCTCCACGATCAGCGAGTACGCCGAGACGTGGTCGACACCGGTCGCCAGCACCACCTCCAGCGAGGCGCGCAGATCGGCGTCGGTCTCCCCCGGCGTGCCGTAGATCAGGTCCAGGTTCACGTGCTCGATCCCGGCCGCCCGCGCCTCGGCGGCGGCCGCCGCGGCGCGGCCCGGGGTGTGCCGCCGCTCCAGCACCCGCAGCACGTGCTCGGCGGCGGACTGCATGCCCAGCGACACCCGGGTGAACCCGGCCTCGCGGATGCCGGCGAAGAACTCCGGCGAGGTCGACTCCGGGTTGGCCTCGGTGGTGATTTCTGCCTCAGCGTCCAGCCCGAAGGAGCCGCGGATCGCGGCCAGCACCTCGCCCAGCCGGGCCGCGCCCAGTAGCGACGGCGTGCCGCCGCCGACGAACACGGTGCTGGCCCGCGGGACGGGGCCGCCACCGGCCGCCAGCACCCGCGCGCCGAGGTCCAGCTCGGCCCGCAGCCCGTCCAGCCAGCTACCGAAATCCGCAGCTGAGCCCAGCTCATCGGCGGTGTAGGTGTTGAAGTCGCAGTACCCGCAGCGGCTGGCGCAGAAGGGCACGTGGACGTAGACCCCGAACGGCCGCTCGCCCAGCCCGGCGAGGGCGTCGGGCGGCAGCTCCCCGTCGGCCGGGGCGGGTTCACCGGTGGGCAGCTGAGCAGGCACGGTCCCACTGTCTCACCATTCGGATGGTGTTGGACCACCCGGTGGGTGCGTGGCAGGCTGCCCGACATGGGTGCGACCTTGCCGCGGCTGCTGCTGGTCTCCCGCCGCTACGTGGACCTGCGGCGGGTGTCCAGCGCGCTCTGCCGCACCACGGATTGATCCCGCCGCCGCGTTGCACCCGTGAAGTCCAGTCGGCGCCGGGCACGCCGATCAGTGAGAACCGCCACGGTGGCGGTGTTCCACGCGGCGGCGCCGCGCCCCAGTCCCGGAGGTCGGACATGGTCCCCCCGACGGAAGCCCCAGCTCGTCCCGCCCGCAAGCGCAAGACGCGCGGTGAGGGCCAGTGGGCGCTCGGCTACCGCGAACCGCTCAACGCCAACGAGCGCTCCAAGAAGGACGACAACCCGCTGAACGTCCGCCAGCGCATCGAGACGATCTACGCCCACCGCGGTTTCGACTCGATCGACCCGGCCGACCTGCGGGGGCGTTTCCGCTGGTGGGGCCTGTACACCCAGCGCGCGCCGGGCATCCCGGGCGCGCGGACCGGGGCGATCGAGCCCGAGGAGCTCGACGACCGCTACTTCATGCTGCGGGTCCGCGTGGACGGCGGCGCACTGACCACCGAGCAGTTGCGCACCATCGGGGAGATCTCGCAGACCTACGCGCGCGACACCGCCGACATCACCGACCGGCAGAACATCCAGCTGCACTGGGTGCGGGTCGAGGACGTGCCGACGATCTGGCAGCGGCTGGAGGCGGTCGGGCTGTCCACCACCGAGGCGTGCGGGGACTGCCCGCGTGTGGTGCTGGGGTCGCCGGTGGCGGGCATCGCCGCCGACGAGATCGTCGACGCCACCCCGGCGATCAAGCAGATCGCGGAGCGGTTCATCGGCGACCGCTCGCTGTCGAACCTGCCGCGCAAGTTCAAGACCGCCATCAGCGGTTCGCCGCGCTGGGACACCGTGCCGGAGATCAACGACATCTCGCTGGTCGGCGTGGTGCACCCCGAGCACGGCCCGGGCTTCGACCTGTGGGTCGGCGGTGGCCTGTCGACGAACCCGAAGCTGGCCGTGCGGCTGGGCGCCTGGGTGCCGCTGGACGAGGTGCCCGAGGTGTGGCACGCGGTGGTGCAGATCTTCCGCGACTACGGCTACCGGCGGCTGCGGCACCGGGCGCGGCTGAAGTTCCTGGTCGCTGACTGGGGTCCGGAGAAGTTCCGCCAGGTACTGGAGGACGAGTACCTGGGCCGCAAGCTGATCGACGGCCCGGCGCCGGAGACCCCCACCGGGCACCGCGACCACCTCGGCGTGCACCCACAGAAGGACGGCAACTACTACGTGGGCGTGAAGGCCCCGGCAGGCCGGGTCAGCGGGTCGACCCTGGTCGAGGTCGCCAAGGCCGCCGAACGGGTCGGGTCGCGCCGCGTCCGCACCACCGTGGAGCAGAACCTGCTGGTCCTGGACGTGCCGCAGTCCGAGGTGGACTCGCTGGTGGCGGATCTGGGCAAGCTCGGGCTGCAGGCCGACCCGTCGCCGTGGCGGCGCAGCGTGCTGGCCTGCACCGGCATCGAGTTCTGCAAGCTGGCCATCGTCGAGACCAAGCAGCGGGCGATCGACCTGGTCCACGAACTGGAGCAGCGGCTGGCCGACATCCAGGGCGACATCGACACCCCGGTGACGATCAACCTCAACGGCTGCCCGAACGCCTGCGCCCGAACCCAGGTCGCCGACATCGGCCTGAAGGGTCAGATGGTGCCCGACGCCGACGGCAACCAGGTCGAGGGCTTCCAGGTGCACCTGGGCGGTGGCCTCGGCGAGGATGCCGGGTTCGGCCGCAAGATCCGCGGGCACAAGGTCACCTCCGCCGAACTCGGCGACTACGTGGAACGCCTGGTGCGCCGCTACCTGGCGCAGCGCGGTGACGGCGAGCGCTTCGCCCAGTGGGTGGCGCGGGCCGAGGAGGACGACCTCAAGTGAGCCAGCCGGAGCGGGCGGTGCCGTTGCACTGCCCGTACTGCGGTGACGAGGACCTCGCGCCGGAGGCCGAACCCGCCGGGGCGTGGACGTGTCTGTCGTGCCGGCGGGTCTTCACCGTGCGACTCGTCGGGCTGGCCCTCGGAGGGAACGGAGAACCATGACTGCCGACACCACCACGAACATCGGCACCCGGCGCAGCGACGAGGTGCTGCGCGCACTGGTCGAGGAGGCCGCCCCGCGACTGGCCGAGGCCAGCGCCGAGGAGGCGCTGCGCTGGGCCGTGGAGACCTTCGGCGACAAACTGATCGTCGCCTCGAACATGCAGGACGCGGTGCTGGTCGACCTGGCCGCGAAGGCCAAACCCGGCGTGGACGTGCTGTTCCTGGAGACCGGCTACCACTTCGCCGAGACCATCGGCACCCGCGACGCCGTGGCGCAGGTCTACGACGTCACCATCATCAACGCGTACCCGGCGCAGACCGTGGCCGAGCAGGACGCCGCGGAGGGCCCGCGGCTGTACGAGCGCGACCCCAACCGCTGCTGCTTCCTGCGCAAGGTCGTGCCGCTGCGCAACACGCTGGCCAGCTACGAGGCGTGGGTGACCGGGGTGCGCCGCGTGGAGGCGCCGACCCGCGCGAACACCCCTGTCGTCACCTGGGACGAGCGCAACGGACTCGTCAAGATCAACCCCCTTGCGGCGTGGTCGGACGAGGACATGCAGCGTTACATCGACGAGCACGGCGTGCTGGTGAACCCGCTGGTGCCCGCGGGTTACCCGTCGATCGGGTGCCAGCCGTGCACCAGCAAGCCCGCGCCGGGCGCCGACCCGCGCAGCGGCCGGTGGGCGGGCACCGCGAAAACCGAGTGCGGCCTGCACGGCTGAGATCTCCGGAGGTTTGGGACATGACCGCAACTGATGCCGAGGTCGAGCTGCCGGACGCCTCCGGGGCGCCGCCGCAGGTGGACAACCTGGACGCGCTGGAGTCCGAGGCCATCCACATCTTCCGCGAGGTGGCCGGCGAGTTCGACCGCCCGGTGATCCTGTTCTCGGGCGGCAAGGACTCCACCGTGCTGGTGCACCTGGCGCGCAAGGCGTTCTGGCCGGCCCCGGTGCCGTTCCCGCTGCTGCACGTCGACACCGGGCACAACTTCCCGGAGGTGCTGGCGTTCCGCGACGCGCTGGTGGAACGCCACGACCTGCGGCTGGTGGTGGCGTCGGTGCAGGACTACATCGACGACGGCCGCCTGCAGGAGCGGCCCGACGGCACCCGCAACCCGCTGCAGACCACGCCGCTGCTGGACGCCATCAGCGACAACCGGTTCGACGCGGTGTTCGGCGGCGGGCGACGCGACGAGGAGCGGGCCCGTGCCAAGGAGCGGATCTTCAGCCTGCGCAACGCCTTCGGGCAGTGGGACCCGCGCCGCCAGCGCCCGGAGCTGTGGAACCTCTACAACGGACGGCACCGGCCGGGCGAGCACGTGCGGGTGTTCCCGCTGTCGAACTGGACCGAGCTGGACATCTGGCGCTACATCCAGCGCGAGAAGATCGAGCTGCCGGAGATCTACTACGCGCACCGCCGCGAGGTGTTCCAGCGCGACGGCATGTGGCTGACCGCGGGCCCCTGGGGCGGGCCGCGCGAGGGCGAGGTGCCGGTGGTCAAGACCGTCCGATACCGCACCGTGGGTGACGGGTCCTGCACGGGCGCCGTGGAGTCCGAGGCGTACACGGTGGACGACGTGATCGCCGAGGTCGCCGCCAGCCGCCTCACCGAGCGCGGCGCCACCCGCGCCGACGACCGCCTCTCGGAAGCAGCCATGGAAGACCGCAAGCGCGAGGGCTACTTCTGAGCAGGGATCGACGGTAGCCGGGCAGCGAGCAGGCGTCCGAGGTTCCGCAACCCGCACCGCCACGCAGAACGAGCACTCCCCAATCCAGGAATGGGTTCCCGAGAATGAGCGAGACGACCACCCGCACCGCACCGGACAGCGGCACCGAGGTGACCCTGCCGGTGCATACCGACCTGCTGCGGTTGGCCACCGCCGGATCCGTCGACGACGGCAAGAGCACCCTGGTGGGGCGGCTGCTGCACGACACCAAGTCGGTGCTGGCCGACCAGCTCGACGCGGTGCACCGGGCCAGCGCCGACCGGGGCTTGGCCACGCCGGACCTGTCGCTGCTGGTCGACGGGCTGCGCGCGGAGCGCGAGCAGGGCATCACCATCGATGTGGCCTACCGCTACTTCGCCACGCCGAAGCGCACCTTCGTGCTCGCCGACACGCCCGGGCACGTGCAGTACACCCGCAACACGGTGACCGGCGCGTCCACCGCGCAGCTGGCCGTGCTGCTGGTGGACGCGCGCAAGGGCGTGGTGGAGCAGACCCGGCGGCACGCGGCGGTGCTCGCGCTGCTCGGGGTGCCGCAGCTGGTGCTCGCGGTCAACAAGATCGACATGGTGGACTTCGACGAGGCGGTGTTCACCCGCATCGCCGCGGAGTTCACCGAGCACGCGAGAGCCCTGGGCTACCGCGACGACTCCGTGGTGACCATCCCGGTTTCCGCGCTGCTGGGCGACAACGTCGTGGAGCGCTCGGCGAACACCCCGTGGTACCAGGGGCCGTCGCTGCTGGAGCACCTGGAGAGCGTGCCGGTGGCGCCGGACCCGCACGATGCGCCGTTCCGGATGCCGGTGCAGTACGTGATCCGCCCGCGCACCGCCGAGTACCCGGACTACCGCGGCTACGCGGGCCAGGTCGCCGCCGGTGTGGTCGCGGAAGGCGACGAGGTCGTGGTGCTGCCCGCCGGGGTGCGCACCCGCGTGTCCAAGGTGGACACCCCGGGGGGCGCGAAGCCGCGTGCGGCGGCCGGACACTCGATCACCCTGCTGCTGGCCGACGACGTGGACGTCTCGCGCGGCGACCTGATCGCCGCCGCCGACGCCGCCCCGCAGCTGACCGACGAGCTCGACGCCACGGTGTGCTGGCTGGCCGAGAAGGCGCTCAGGCCGGGCGCGAGGGTGCTGGTCAAGCACGGCACGCGGACCGTGCAGGCGATCGTCACCGAGCTGTCGGCCCGTTTCGACGAGCAGCAACTGTCCAGCGTGGACAGCCCGGAGCAGTTGCAGCTCAACGAGATCGGCCGGGTGCAGCTGCGCACCGCGGAGCCGCTGCCGGTGGACGAGTACGCCGCCAGCCGCCGCACCGGGTCGTTCCTGGTGATCGACCCGGCCGATGGCACCACGCTGGCCGCCGGGCTGATCGGCGTGCCGCTGGCGCCGCTGGCGGAGTCGGCATCCGCAGCCGGTCAGCCGTCATGAGAGGGCGGAGAAACGCCGCTCATGCCCGCGCGTCGGACTGAGCCGCTGATGACCCCGCTGGTGGCCGTCGCGCACGGCAGTCGCGATCCGCGCTCGGCCGCGACCGTGCACGCCCTGCTGGACGTGGTGCGGTGGATGCGACCGGACCTGGACGTGCGCGCGGCGTTCCTGGACCTGTCCGCGCCGCGGGTGGGTGACGTGCTCAGCGCGGTGCACGGCGACGGGCACGATTCCGCGGTCGTCGTGCCGCTGCTGCTGGGCCGTGCGTTCCACTCCCGCGTCGACGTGCCGGCCGCGGTGGCCGAGGCGGAGCGGCGCTACCCGAGGTTCCGGGTGCACGTCGCGGACGTGCTCGGTCCGGACCCGCGACTGGACCGGGCGGCGTGGCGGCGGCTGGCCGACACCGGTGCCCGGCCCGACGACCCGGAGCTCGGCGTGGTCCTGGCGGGCGCCGGGTCCTCGCACGCCCCGGCGAACCGGTTGGTCGCCGACGTGGCGCGGCGGTGGTGGGCGAGCACGTCGTGGGCGGGCACCTCGGCGGCGTTCGCGGCGGCGGCGGACCCGGACGTGCCCGCGGCGATCGCGGCGCTGCGGGCCCGCGGCGCCCGGCGCTTCGCGGTCGCCTCCTGGTTCCTGGCGCCCGGCCTGCTCCCGGACCGGATCACCGCCCTGGCGCGCGAGTCGGCCGCCGACCCGCTGATCGCGGCCCCGATGGCCGACGCCCCGGAGGTGGCGGAGCTGGTCCTCGACCGCTACGCCGAAGCCCTCACCGCCGCGACGACCCCACACCTCTCCCACGCCCTGTGACGAGCGCTCCCAACCCCGTGCTCGCTCTCCCAACACCTTTCGTGGCTCTGATCAAGAGCTCTGGTCGCTGGGCCTGGCATGACCTGCGCCCCCAGTCGAACGCATGATCCGGGGGGTGGTGTCACCAGCCTGGTGGCATCGGTGGACCGCTGACAAGAACTCCGCGGTGCGGCGCACGACGTGGCCAAAAGTCGACAGATCCGGGATCGGGGGCAACCTGCGGGGCATGATGTGACACGTGTGATCCAGCTGGGTTCACCGAAGACCGGCAGCGGCTGGGACACCCCGACTCCCAGGTCGCTGCCGGATCCGACTTGACCGCGGTTTCCCTGGGGGCCAGATGGACGCTCCACCGCACGTGATCGCTCGGGTGCGCAGTGAGTACGCGCGCAGCGAGCGGGGCAGGTCCTGCCACTTCTTCCCGCTGCCGCAGGACAGCACGCTGCCCTCGGTGCTCCGCGCGTACTGCGGTTTCGACATCATGCCCGGGCAGGCCGAGGCGCTGGACGGCCCGGCCGGGATGCCCTGCCTGCGCTGCCTGATGGCCGCGGCGCTGGCCGACTCGTCCGTCTGATCGGACCACCGGGTGCCGCCGCCGCTGTGGTCCGCCCGGAGCAGCCGCGCGCCTGACCGGAAAAACGCTGTCTTAACTCTGAGTCGTTCTCGCGAACCCTAAACTTCACCCCAAGTGGTCATGAGAGAGTTTGAGTCGGCGTCGGCATCGGGAACCGGCCGGTCCCTGTGCACGTCGTTACCCGTCAGGTTCGCGCTATCACGTGACCGCCGGTGTGGGGGCGTTCAATGCAAGGCTGGATGAGGAGTCGGGGACAACAGCGCGAGATGAACACGCAGCAGCCGAGTCGGCCGGTCATCACGCCGGCTATGCGGGAGCAGGCCCTCAAGCAGCCGAACAGCTGGCTGTACGTGGTTGACCCGATCTTCACCGATCCGAACGCCGAGGTGCCGCCGTGGGGGTTCATCGGCGGCTACCGGGTCGACGAGCAGGGCGAGATCACCGACGACTTCTCGCCGAACCCGAACTACCGGCCCTCCCCCGTCGCACTGCGGCTGCCCGCGCCGACCAACGACGTCGAGCGCGCGCTGCAGCTGACCACCACCGGCTACGCCCAGGGCCACACCCTGCTGACCGCGATGCTGGACGCCGAGCTGATTCTGTTCGCCCAACCGCAGGGCAGCGGGCTGTTCACCATGGAGCACGAGTCCGGCCGCCGCCAGCTGCAGGTGTTCACCTCCGAGGCGTTCCTGCCGTCGAACTGGACCACCTGGCAGCGGATGACCGGCCGCCAGCTGGCCGGGCACCACCTCGGCGGCATCGACATCCAGGTCAACCCCACCAGCCCGGTCAAGGCCCGGTTGCCCGGCGAGGAGCTGGTCAAGGCCGCCGCGGCCGTCCCGCCGAAGACCCCCACGGTGCCGGTGTCCCCGGCCAACGGAATGCCGCTCGTGGTCCCCGGCACCACACCGCAGCCCCCGGCCGCCGGACCGACCCCGCCCGCGCCCCCACAGCCCGCACCGCCCGCCGCCGAACCGCAGACCGATCCGACCGAGACCGAGTTCGGCCGCCGCTTCCTCGGCTCGATGCTCGCCGGCGCGATCGGCGACGCGCTCGGCGCGCCGGTCGAGTTCTACCCGGTGGACCAGATCCGCAGCCGGTTCGGCGCGATGGGCGTCACCGAGTACGACCGCAGCGGCGAGCCGGGCGAGTTCACCGACGACACCCAGATGGCCCTGTTCACGCTGGAAGGACTCATCCGCGGGCACATCGCCGTCCGCACCACCGGGGCGACCAGCCCGCTGTCCGCGGTGCAGCTGGCCTACCAGCGCTGGCTGCACACCCAGGGCTACGCGTGGATGCGGGCCGCCGGCCCGTTCGCGATGAGCCACCCCAAGCCCAACGGCTGGCTGATCGAGCAGCGCGACCTGTTCGCCGTCCGCTCCCCCAACAGCAGCTGCATCACCGCGCTCCGCGAGTTCGCCTCCGTCGGCGCCCCTGGCACGTTCGCGCGGCCCATCAACGACTCCCAGGACTGCGGCGGCGTGGTTCGCGCGGCGCCGGTGGCGCTGTGGTCGGACGACCCGCGGGAGGTCTTCGAGCTCGCCGCCGCCACCGCGGCCCTGACCTACTCGAAGCCGAACGGCTACCTGCCGGCCGGGGTGCTCGCGGTCATCGTGCACCGGCTGCTGCGGGAGGAGTCGCTGGAGGACGCCCTGCGGCAGGCCCGGGAACTGCTGGTGCGGTACGCGGGCCACCAGGACACCGAGCGCGCCCTGCAGTCGGCCGTGGACCTGGCGCGCAGGGGCAAGCCCAGCCCCGAGGAACTCAAGGACACCCTGGGCGGCGGCTGGGCCGGGCACGAGGCGCTGGCGATCGCGGTGTGCGCGGCGCTGAGCACCGACAGCATCGCGAACGCGCTGATGGTGGCCGTGAACCACTCCGGCGACAGCGACTCCACCGCCGCGATCTGCGGCACCATCGTCGGCGCCCGCTACGGCTCGCGCGCGCTGCCCGGCGTGTGGCTGCGCGACCTCAAGCACCGCGAGATCATCGAGGCGCTGGCCAAGGACGCGTTGCTGGAGTTCGGCCCGACCCCGCCGACCGGCGAGGCGTGGAGCACGCGGTACCCGATCGCGGGTGACATCGGCGACCTCGACTTCACCTCGCAGGTGCCGCTCGCCGGCAGCGACGAGGCCGCGCAGCCCGAGCCGGCCGAGGCGGCACCCGCGGTGGACCAGGCGACTGAGACCGCGGCACCGGTCGAGGCCGCACCGGCGGAGCAGCCCGCCCCCGAACCCGTTGCGGCGGAACCGGTCGTGGCAACCGCCGCGGAGAGCACGCCCGCCGGGGACAACGACGCGGACCTGTGGTCGCAGCGCATCCTGGGCTTCCTGCTCGGCGGTGCCGTCGGGGACGCCCTGGGCTACCCGATCGAGGACGACTCGCTGCGCGACATCCGGCGCAAGTACGGCGAGGCCGGGCTGACCGACTTCGTCGACGCGCACCGGCCCGGCGGGTCGATCAGCGACGAGACCCAGATGACCCTGTTCACTCTCGAGGGACTCATCCGGGCCAGCATCCGCCGCCGCCTCTTCGGCGAGGACGAGCCCACCACCCAGGTGCAGCACGCCTACCAGCGGTGGCTGCACACGCAGGGCTTCGACTGGAAGGAGGCCGGCGGCCCGCTCGCCGGTTCCCCGCCGGACGGCTGGCTGATCCAGCAGAAGGGCCTGTTCGTCCGCCGGGCCCCCGCGAGCACCTGCATCCAGGCGCTGCACGGCTACGCCAACGGCAACCCGCAGGGCTCCTTCACGAACCGGCTCAACGACGCCAAGGGCTGCGCCGGGGTGATGCGCGCGGCCCCGGCCGGGCTGTGGTCCGACGAAGCCGCCGAGGTGTTCCGCGTCGGTGCGCTGACCGCCGTGCTGACCCACGGCCACCCCAGCGGCTACCTGCCCGCCGGGGCACTGGCGGTGATCGTCCAGCAGCTGCTGGCGGGTCGGTCGCTGCCCGAGGCCGTGGACCGCGCGCTGACCGAACTGTCCACCTGGGACGGTCACGAGGAGACCGGTGCGGCGCTGCGCCGGGCGATCGAGCTGGCCACCGAGGGCACCCCGACGGCGGAGCGCATCGAGCAGGTGCTGGGCGTCGGCACGTACGGCGAGCAGGCGCTGGCCATCGCCGTGTGCGCGGCGCTGACCCACCCCGAGTCGTTCACCAACGCCGTGGTGCTGGCCGCCAACCACTCCGGCGACAGCGACTCCACCGCGGCGATCTGCGGCAACATCATGGGCGCCGCGCACACCGCGGCGGCGATCCCGCGGACCTGGCGCGACAAGCTGGAGCTGCGCGAGGTGATCGAGGCGCTGGCCGCCGACGCCATCCGCGAGTTCGGCGCCAACCCGCCCCGCGACGCGGAGTGGCTGGAGCGCTACCCGGTGGGCAGTGCCGAACCGCAGCAGGAGGTCGTCGAGGCTCCGGCACCCGAGCCGGTCGCGCCGGAGCCGGTCGAGGCGGAACCCGAACCCGAGCCCGTCGCGGAACCGGTCGTCGAGGACACCGCTGTTCCGGTCGCGCAGGCACCTGCCGAAGCCGCGGAGCCGGTCGCCGGGCCCGCGCCGGTGGCCGAGCCGGTGGCCGAGGACGACGCCGACGACGGCCTGTCGGAGGAGGAGCTGCGGCTGCTCGCCGCGTGGCGGAAGTTCCGCGACAACGAGGACGGCAACTCCGCCGACCTGACGCAGGGCCTGCACAAGCTGCTCGTCGAGGCGTTCGGCGAGGAGCGCGCGGCCCAGCTGATCGGCGAGGCCGCCGCGGAACCCGCGGGCGAACTCGCCGCCGAGAACCAGGTGCAGCTGTCCCGCCAGCAGCGGGTGGAGGGCTGCGTGCTGGGCTCGGCCGTCGGCGACGCGCTCGGCGCGCCCTGGCTGTTCGCCGACCTGCGGACGATCCTGAACGCGAACCCGGAAGGCGTGCGCGAGTTCGCCGAGGCGTTCGGCAGGCGCGGCGCGGCCACCGCCTACACCCAGCAGACCGCGTTCGTGCTCGACGGGTTGATCCGCGCGCACATCCGCTCGGTGTTGCGGGGCATCAGCGCGCACCGTCCCTCGATGGTGCGCCGGACGTTGCAGCACTGGGCGCACACCCAGGGCGCACGGGTGCCCATGTCCTGGTTGCAGCCCGGCGAGCTGGCCGAGACCGCGGCGTTGCGCGTGCAGCGGTTCCCCGACGAGGCCACGCTGACCGCGCTGGCCAGCGACCGCCGCGAGGCACCCACGCCCGCCAACCCGCCGAACGCGGCCCGCACGGCGGCCGCCACGGTGCGCGGTGCGGTGGTCGGCCTGCTGACCGGGAAACCGCAGGACGCGCTCTCGGTCGGGGCGGAGATCGCCGTGGTGACCCACGGGCATCCGGACGGCTACCTGCCCGCCGGTGCGCTGGCGGGTCTGGTGTGCGCGCTGCACAACGGGCAGACCCTCGCCGAGGCGGTGCAGGCGGTGCTGGTCGAGCTCGACCAGATGGAAGGCGCCGAGAACACCGCGCAGGGGCTGCGCGCGGCGGTCGAGCTCGCCAGCCATGGTCCGGCCACCCCGACCCGGTTCGAGGAGCTCGGGTTGGGCTGGAACGCGCCGGAGGCGCTGGCCATCGCGGTGGCCTCGGCGCTGTCGCATCCGAACTCCTTCGCCGACGCGGTGTCGCTGGCCGCCACCCACGCCGGCAACACGGCGGCCACCGCAGCCATCTGCGGGAGCCTGCTCGGGACCGCGCGGGGCGCCGGGGAGATCCCCGCGGAGTGGCTGGCGGAGCTGGAGCTGCGGGACGTGCTGGCCGGGCTCGTCGCCGACGAGCACCGCGCGCAGACCGAGATCTCCACCTACGGTCCGCTGCCCGAGTGGGCGCTGCGCTACCCCGGATAACCCGTGGACGAGGCGGAACGGGCACTGCTGCGGGCCTGGCGGGAAAGCCGGCGCCGAGACCCGGTGGAGCAGCGGTTACTGGACACCTGGCGGCAGTGGCGACGGCACCCGGCGACCCGACCACTGTGGGCCGCGGCGCTGCAGCACCGGCTCACCGCCGAAGCCGAGCCGCCGACGCCCGCGACCGGCCTGGCGAACCGACGCGGACCGCTGCCCGAGGCACCGGCCCGGTTGCTCGGCATGCTGCTGGGCGGGGCGGTCGGCGAGTTCGTTGCCCTCGACGGCCGGGTCGGGCAACGCACGGCCGCCGTGCTGTTCGCGCTGGAGGGACTGATCCGGGCGCACACCCGGGCCCGGTCCGCCGGTGACGGAGACCCGGTCGGCGCGGTCCTGCGCGGCCTGCAGCGCTGGCTGCACACCCGCGGCGTCCCCTGGGCCGACTGCGGGTCCGACGCCCCACGACCGAACGGTTGGCTGGTGCGGGAAGCCACGCTGCACTCCACGGCCACCGACGAACCGACCATGCTCACCGCGCTGGCCCGCGTCGCGGCCGGGCACCCGGCAGGCTCGCGTCAGCGACCGGTCACCAACTCCGACACCGCCACCGCCGTGCCGTTGGGCGCGCTGGCGGCGCTGTGGTCCGGTGACCCGGGAACGGTGTTCGCGCTCGGCGGCGACCTGGCCGCGCTGACCCACGGCCACGCGCACGGCCACATCCCGGCCGGCGTGCTCGCGACGGCGGTGTTGTCGCTGCTGCACGGAGACCGGCTGCGCACGTCGCTGCAGCAGGCGGCAACCGGTTGGCAGTCCGGGCGAACGGCGCTGCTGCATGCCGTGCGGCTCGGCCGCCTCAGCCCCGCGGGGTTGCGGCCCGGCCGGGCCCAGCTCGACGCGATGCGCCCCGGCCGCAGCGGCCTGGACGCGCTGGCCATCGCCTTTCGGACCGCCCTGGCGTGCGAGGACGACTTCGCCGCGGCCATCCGCGCGGCAAGCGACCACAGCGGCGACCCCGCGAGTTCGGCGGTGATCTGCGGACAGCTGCTGGGCGCGCTGCACGGACCGACGGCCATCCCCGCGCGATGGCGGGAGCAGCTGCCGATCACCTCGCTCGTCGAACGGATCGCCGAGGACGCGGCAGCGGAGTTCGGGCCCTACCCGGACGAATCCGACGCCTGGGAGCAGCGGTACCCGCCGACCGACACCGCCGTGCCCACCGCTCCGTCCACAGCGGACTACCGGACCGGCCTGACCGCGGTGCCGCGGCTGGCTGCGTCCCGCGACCGCTTCGTCGGCGCGGTGGTGGGCTGCGCGGTCGGCGAAGCCCTCGGCATGCCCGTCGCCGCCGACAGCTGGGATGAGATCCGGTCCCGGCACGGCGCCGACGGCCTGACCGACTACGTCCCGGCCGGCCACCCCTCCGGTCGGCTCGGCAGCGACACGCAACTGCTGCTGTTCTCGCTGGAAGGCACGATCCGGGCGAACGTCAGCCGCCGCGAAGGCGGTGCCACCAGCCCGACCCGGCACATCCAGCACGCCTACCAGCGCTGGCTGCACACCCAGCACCTGAGCTGGCCCCGCGCGGCGGGCGAGTTCCTCCGCGGCACCCCCGCACCGGACGGCTGGCTGGTCGGCCAGCGGGCACTGTTCCAGATCCGCAACCCGGGGCGCACCATGATGCGCACGCTGATCGCCTTCGCCAAGGGCCAGCAGGCGATGGGCACCCCGGAGAACCCGGTCAGCGACTCCCCGGACAGCAGCGCGATCATGCGCGCGGTGCCGGCCGCCCTGTGGAGCAACGACCCGGCGGAGGTGTTCCAGGTCGGCATGGACACCGCCGCGCTCACCCACGGCCACCCGAGCGCCCTGCTCAGCGCGGGAACGCTCGCCTTCGTGGTGTCCCGGCTGGTGCACGGAGAACCGCTGGGCGCGGCGGTGGACGCCGCGCTCGACCAGCTCGCACCACACAACGGGCACGAGGACGTCACCCGCCGCATCACGGCCGCGGTCCGGTTGGCGCGCGACGGCAGCGCCGCACCGGAGGACCTGGAACGCGGCATCGGCACCGGGGCGACGGCGGCCGAGGCGCTGGGCATCGGCCTGTACGCGGCGCTGGTGTGCGACGGCGACTTCGACGCGGCGCTGCCGGTGGCGGTGAACCACTCCGGCAACAGCGCCATCACCGGTGCGGTGGCGGGCAGCCTGGTCGGCGCGGTCGTCGGCGCGGCGCGGATCCCCGAGCGCTGGACGCTGGAACTGGAGCTGCACGAGGTCATCGAGCGCCTCGCGCACGACGCGGTCCTGGAGTTCGGGCCCCGCCCACCGGACTGGGGCGACCGCTACCCGCCGACCTGAGCGTGCGAAGTGCGACGTGGCTCACTGGCCGCTGTCAGTCAACGGCGGTTAACGTGCCTGTCATGGACGAACTTGTGCACTGCGCAGTGAACAACGGCATCGCCACCATCACGCTGGACTCCCCGCACAACCGCAACGCGCTTTCCGCGCAGCTGCGCCGGGAACTACGGGAGCACCTGTCGGCGGCCATCGCCGACGACGCGGTGCGCGTGATCGTCCTGGACCACACCGGGCCGGTGTTCTGCGCCGGGATGGACCTCAAGGAGTCTCGCTCCGCCGACGCCCAGAACCAGGGCGTCCAGGAGTTCCCGGCGATCCTGGAACAGCTGTGGACCAGCCCGAAGCCGGTGGTCGCCAAGCTCGCCGGACCGGCCCGCGCCGGCGGCGTCGGCATCGTCGCGGCCTGCGACATCGCCGTCGCGGTCGACACCGCCACGTTCGCCTTCTCCGAGGTGCGCATCGGCGTCGTGCCCGCGGTGATCTCGGTGACCGTGCTGCCCCGGCTCAACGCCCGCCAGGCGCACGAGCTGTTCCTCACCGGCGAGACCTTCGACGCCCACCGCGCCACCGAGATCGGCCTGCTCAACGCCGCGGTCGCGGCGGACCGGCTGGACGCCGAGGTCCAGCGCTACGCCGACATGCTCGCCCTCGGCGGCCCGAGGGCCCTGGCCGCGACCAAGGAAATGCTCACCGCCCAGCGCCCGGCGAAGATGTCCGAAGCGTTCGCTCAGATGCTCGAACTCTCGGCGGAGTTCTTCGCGGGCGAGGAGGGCCAGGAAGGCATGCGCGCGTTCGCGGAGAAGCGCACACCGTCCTGGGTTCCGGAAAACCTGCGGTGACCGGACGACCGGTCAGTCGTCCTCCTCGCCACTGAGGTTCCACAGTCCGTCCGCGTGCAGCAGGCGATCAGGAATGATCGTGACTGGGAACGGGAAGGTGGTCGTGAAGAGGTCCTTGCCAGTTGCCTGTTGAACCTCGCGGTACTCGCCGTCGTCCAGCCGGAGCTCGACGATCCTGGGTTCCGCCATCGTCGGGTTGACGATCCAGTAGGCAGGAATACCGAATTCGGCGTACTCACGCGGCTTGGTGTGGTAGTCCCGAAAAACACTGGTCTCCGAGACGACCTCGATCACCAGCAAGGGGGGTCGCACGAGATACGGTCGAACGAACTCTTCCGCCTTGATGACAACGACGTCCGGAATCCGGTGATGAGTCCGGTCGGCATTGAAGTTGATACCCGCGCCCTGCAATGCGAGGTACCCCTTCGGCGCCACGACGTAGTTGAAGAAACCGCAGAGTTTGGCCTCGATGAGGGAATGCAGGCTCACTGGCGACGGAGACACGTCAAGCCTCCCGTCGACCAGCTCGTAGCGGCGGCCGTCGTCGGGTAGCCGCTCCAGGTCGTCGACGGTCATCGGTACGTACTGCTCGTCCGCCCCCATGTTCACGACAGCCATACTGCCTCCAGTTCTGCACGGGAGCCAGTATTACGAGCCGCCCGCGTTCACTATCGGGCGATCAGGAGCGGGTGAGGAGAGGAAGGCATGCACGCGTCCCGCGGAGAAGCGCACACCGTCCTGCGTCCCGGAAAACCTGCGGTAGGGCTCAGCTGTCCTGCCCGCCGATGTGCCTGCGCCACGCACCGGTCGGAACCGTGAGCCAACGAGGCACGATGTCGACGGGGAAGGGGAAGTCCGTCCGGAAGACGTTCTCGCCACCTACCTGCTGCACCTCGCGGTACTCGCCGTCGGTGAGGCGCAACTCGTTAATCTGCAGTTCATCCATCGTCGGGTTGACGATCCAGTACGCCTGGATGCCGAACCTGGCGTACTCCTGGCTCTTGGTGTTGTAGTCGCGGAAAACGCTGCTGCGTGAAACGACCTCGACGGCCAGGACTGGCGGCTTCACCAGGTACGGATCGTCGAAGTCCTCCGCCTTGATGACGAGGAGATCCGGGATGCGGTAATGCGTCCGATCAGGGTTGAACACGACCCCCGCGCCCTGGAGCACCACGTACTCGTCGGGTGCGACAGTCCCGAGGTGCTGGCTCAGCCGAGTCTCGGCGAGGGAGTGAATGCTCACCGGAGCGGGAGACACGTCAAGCCTCCCGTCGACCAGCTCGTAGCGGCGGCCGTCGTCGGGTAGCCGCTCCAGGTCGTCGACGGTCATCGGTACGTACTGCTCGTCCGCCCCCATGTTCACGACAGCCATACTGCCTCCAGTTCTGCACGGGAGCCAGTATTACGAGCCGCCCGCGTTCACTATCGGGCGATCAGGAGCGGGTGAGGACCGCGGTGAACTCCCGGCCGCAGAAGGGGTGTTCGGCCGCGTCGCGCAGGACCGCGCTGATGCCGCTGAACGCCTTCGGGTCGTGCTCGGCGAGGGCCTGGAATCCTGACCAGACCAGCACGTGCTCGCCCTCGGGCAGCCAGGACAGGTCGGTCAGGCAGTCGTAGAGGGCGTCGAGGTTGCGGCCCGCCCACTCCGGGAAGTTCAGCACCGCCGCGATGCCGTCCAGCGTGGTCCGCTTGCTCACCAGCTCGGCACCGTCCAGCACGTGCGCGGTCGCGCCGCGCTGCTCGGCCTGCTGCACGGCCTCGCGCGCCGTGATGTCGGCGGACGGCTGCTCCAGCTCGCTCACCGTCGGCTCCTTCCGCAGCCTGCTGGCCCACTTCGTCGCAAACATCGCACTCAACCTGCGGGGTCGACTACCACAAATGATCCGTAATGGTCGCTGCTGTAGTAAAGCTCCGCGCGCTCGCCGGTGACCAGCCGCCGGGCGCCGCGGTCGGGGGAGCCCGGGGTCGGGACGGTGTACTCGTGGTAGTACCCGGTGGGCTCCTGCGGCAGCACGCCCTCCCGGTTGCCGAACACCGAACCGTCCTTGCCCGGGTAGGGGAACGGCCCGCCGCGGAGGATCAGCTGCCAGGTCCGGCCGACCTCGGGCGGCAGCTCGGACATCTCCCGCACCGGCAGCCCGGACTCCGCTCCCGGCACGGCGCGCTGCGTACCGAGCCCCGTGTGGTCGCGGACGAACCAGCCGATGACGACGAGGGCGATGAGGCCGACCAGGGCCACCGAGATGCGCTTGCGCGAGGTCACGCCGGTGTTCCCTTCTCGCTCCGCTCGCCGTCCTGGCGGCCGACCGGGGGTTCGGCGTCGTGCACCCGGGTGAGTTTCGCGCCGAGGCCGTCGATGCCGCGGTCGACCACCCGGGCCAGGGCCCAGCAGACCGGCAGCAGGACCGCCAGGACGAGCGTCACCTGCAGCGGATAGGCGAGCTGTACGAGCCACAACTCGACGCCGTCGTACCACTCGACCAGCCACTCCAACACAAAGCGCCAGGGTACGCGCGCCGCAGCGGCCCCCGTCCGCGGCCCCGCCCCCAATGGCGGCCACCCCACGCACCCACCCGCCGACAACGTCGTCACGCCCGCCGACAGACGCGCCATCGGCCCGATGGTTTCAGCGCTGCTCGGAGTGCTCGACTTCAGCGCTGCTCGGAGTGCTCGCGGATGGACTTGATGATGGCCGCGAAGTCGTAGCCGCCACCGCCCTCGTCGGTGAACCGCTGGTACAGCTCGGTGGCCAACCGGCCGATGGCGATGTCGGTGCCGCTCTGCTCGGCCGCCGAGGCGGCCAGCTTGAGGTCCTTGAGCATCAGGGAGGCGGCGAACCCGGGCTGGTAGTCGTGGTTGGCGCGGCTGGTCTCCACCAGGTCCGGCACCGGGCAGTTGGTGGTCAGCGCCCAGCACTGCCCGGTGGAGATCGACGCCACGTCGTAGAGCGCCTTCGGCGACAGCCCCAGCCGCTCGCCCAGCACGAACGCCTCGCTCACCGCGATCATGGAGGCGCCGAGGATGAGGTTGTTACACATCTTGGTGACCTGCCCGTTGCCGGGCCCGCCGCAGTGGATCACCTTGCGCGCCATCGGTTCCAGCAGCGGTTCGGCGCGGTGGAAGTTCTCCGCAGACCCGCCCACCATGAACGTGAGGGTGCCCGCCTCGGCACCCGCGGTGCCACCGGAGACCGGGGCGTCGATGGCGTCGAAACCGGCTTCGGCGGCTCGCTCGTGCGCCCGGCGGGCGTCCGCCACGTCCACGGTGGAGGAGTCGATGAGCAGGGTGCCCGGCTTCGCGGCGGCGAGCACGTCGTCGTAGCAGCCCAGCACCTGCTCGCCGCCGGGCAGCATGGTGATCACCGCGTCGGCCCCGGTCACCGCCTCGGCCACCGACGTCACGACGTTCACCCCGTGCCGCTCGGCGACCTCGAGCGCCGCCGGGACCAGGTCGAAGCCCTGCACCACGTGCCCGGCCTTGACGAGGTTCGCCGACATCGGACCGCCCATGTGGCCCAACCCGATGAAACCGATGACAACCATTGTCATTTCCCTCCTGCGCTGGTGCTCGTCAAGGCCGCGGCCGCTCAGCCGAAGAGCACGGGCTCGTCCGGCTTCGGTTCGAAGAACTCCCGCACCCGAGAATCGTCCACATCAGACAGTTTGGACGGGGACCACCTCGGGTTGCGGTCCTTGTCCACCAGAGTCGCCCGCACGCCCTCGACGAAGTCGCCGATGCGCACGCACGCCATGGCCAGCCGGTATTCCTGCATCAGGGCCTGCTCCAGCGACTCGTAGCTGGTGCGCAGGGCCTTCAGCGTCACCTTCAACGACGTGGGCGACCTGTGCCCGATCGTCTCGGCGGCCTGCCGGGCGGCCTCCTCCGGGCGCTCCCGCAGGCGGCGCAGGATCTCCTCGACGCTGTGGGCGGCGTACGCCGCGTCGATCCACCCCCGCTGCGCGGCCAGCGGAGCCTCGGGGGCCGGTTCGGAGAACTTCCGCAGCACCTCGTCCACCGCCCCGGAGCTCAGCGCGTCGGCGAGTTCCGGCAGGTTCGCGCTCGGCACGTAACAGTCGGCGAGCCCGCAGTACACGGCGTCGGCACCGCCCACGGGGGTGCCGGTGAGCGCCAGGTGCGTACCCAGCTCACCGGGGGTGCGGGACAACAGGTAGGTGCCGCCGACATCGGGGATGAATCCGATGCCGACCTCCGGCATGCCGACCTTGGAGCGCTCGGTGACCACCCGGTGCGAGCCGTGCGCGGTGATGCCGACCCCACCGCCCATGCAGATGCCGTCCATGATCCCGATGACGGGCTTCGGGTAGTTCGCCAGCGCCGAGTTGAGCCGGTACTCCTCCGTCCAGAACGTCGCGGCCAGCGACTCGTCACCGGCCCTGGCCGCGTCGTGCAGGGCGCGGACGTCACCGCCCGCGCACAGCCCCCGCTCCCCCGCCCCGTCGATCAGGATCGCCTGGACGTGGTCGGCGGTGCGCCACTGCTCCAGCGCCTGCGCCATCGCCCGCACCATCCCCAGCGTCAGCGAGTTGAGCGCCTTGGGGCGGTTGAGCGTGATCCGTCCGAGCGATCCCTGCTCGCGCAGCAGGATCTCGGGCTCTGTCATGGTGCGACTCCCGTGTCTTCGCGCTGCCACCCGCCGGCGGCGGCCCTCAGGCCCCCAGCAGTCCCCGCGAGATGATCAGCCGCATGATCTCGTTGGTACCTTCCAGGATCTGATGCACCCGCAGGTCGCGGACGATCTTCTCCAAGCCGTACTCGGCAAGGTAGCCGTATCCACCGTGGATCTGAAGTGCCTCGTTGGCGACCGCGAACCCCACGTCGGTGGCCAGCCGCTTGGCCATCGCGCACAACCGGGTGGCGCCCGGGTCCCCGACGTCCAGCGCCCACGCGGCCCGCCACAGCAGCAGCCGGGCGGCCTCCAGTTCGGTGGCCATGTCGGCGAGCTTGAACTGCAGCGCCTCGAACTCGCTGAGCTTGCGCCCGAACGCGCTGCGTTCCCGCACGTAGGCGAGGCTCTTGTCGAGCGCGGCCTGGGCGCCGCCGAGCGAGCAGGCCGCGATGCTGAGCCGACCGCCGTCCAGCCCAGCCATGGCGATCTTGAAACCGATGCCCTCGTCGCCGAGCCGCTGGTCGGCGGGCACCCGGACGCCGTCGAAGATCACCTGCCTGGTGGGTTGGGCGTTCCAGCCCATCTTCTTCTCGTTGGCCCCGAAGGACAGCCCTTCGACCCCGTCCTCGACGACGAAGGTGGAGATGCCCTTGGCACCGGGCTCGCCGGTGCGCGCCATCACCACGTACACCCCGGAGCTGCCGCTGCCGGAGATGAACTGCTTGACGCCGGTCAGCAGGTAGTCCTCGCCGTCGCGGACCGCGCGGGTCTGCAGCGCCGCCGCGTCGGATCCTGCCCCGGGTTCGGTGAGGCAGTAGCTGGCCAGCTGCTGCATCGAGCACAGCCGGGGCAGCCAGCGGGCCCGCTGCTCGGGTGTGCCGAACCGGTCGATCATGCCCGCGCACATGTTGTGGATGGAGATGTAGGCGGCGATCGACGGATCGCCGGTGGCCAGCGCCTCGAAGATGAGCACCGAGTCGAACCGGCTCAGCCCGCTGCCGCCGACCGACTCGTCCACGTAGACACCGCCCATGCCGATCTCGCCCGCGGCGCGCAGCACGTCGACCGGGAAGTGCTTGGTCTGGTCCCACTCGACGGCGTGCGGGGCGAGCTGCTCGGCGGCGAACTCCCGGGCGGCCTCCTGGAGGGCTCGCTGGTCGTCGGTGAGTTCGAACGGCGACGCCGGACCGGCTACCGCTGCAACGGACACGTCGACTCCCTTCGCACGGTCGTGGGGCGGGAGCGGCTGGCTCCCGCACCAC
>NZ_BMMT01000004.1:0-80190 GCF_014646075.1 Saccharopolyspora thermophila | reverse complement strand
TCCCCCCCCCCCCCCCCCCCCCCCCCCCCCACGACCGGTGGATCAGTGCATCGTCGGGATGGTGAAGCTGGCGCCTTCCTTGAGGCCGGAGGGCCAGCGCGAGGTGACCGTCTTGGTCTTGGTGTAGAAGCGGACCGAGTCCGGGCCGTGCTGGTTGAGGTCACCGAAACCGGACCGCTTCCAGCCGCCGAAGGTGTGGTAGGCGATCGGCACCGGGATCGGCACGTTGACGCCGACCATGCCGGTGTTGACCCGCGAGACGAACTCCCGCGCCGCGTCACCGTCGCGGGTGAAGATGGCGACGCCGTTGCCGTACTCGTGCTCGCTGGGCAGCCGCACCGCCTCGTCATAGTCCGCGGCGCGCACCACCGAGAGCACCGGGCCGAAGATCTCCTCGCGGTAGATCCGCATCTCGGGCGTGACGTGGTCGAACAGCGAAGCTCCGAGGAAGAAGCCGTCCTCGTGGCCGGGCAGCGTGAAGTCACGCCCGTCGACCAGCAGCTGCGCACCCTCCTCGACGCCCACGCCGATCAGGTCGCGGACCCGCTGCCAGGCGTCCTTGGTGACCAGCGGGCCGAAGTCGGCGGTCTCGTCGAAGCTGGTGCCGATTTTGAGCTCGCGCACCCGCTCGACGAGCTTGCCGACCAGCGCCTCCGCGGTGGCCTCGCCGACCGGGACCGCGACCGAGATCGCCATGCAGCGCTCGCCCGCCGAGCCGTAGCCGGCGCCGATCAGCGCGTCGGCGGCCTGGTCCAGGTCGGCGTCGGGCATGACGATCAGGTGGTTCTTGGCGCCGCCGAAGCACTGGGCGCGTTTGCCCTGCGCGGCCGCGGTCGCGTAGATGTACTCCGCGATCGCCGAGGAGCCGACGAACCCGACAGCCTGCACGCGCGGCTCGGTCAGGATCGCGTCCACCGCGGTCTTGTCGCCGTTGACCACGTTGAAGATCCCCGGCGGCAGCCCGGCCTCGATGAACAGCTCGGCCAGCCGCAGCGGCACGGACGGGTCACGTTCGGAGGGCTTGAGCACGAAGGCGTTGCCGCAGGCGATGGCCGGTGCCGCCTTCCACAGCGGGATCATCGCGGGGAAGTTGAACGGGGTGATCCCGGCGACCACGCCCAGCGGCTGGCGCATCGAGTACACGTCGATGCCGGTGCCGACGTTCTCGCTGTACTCGCCCTTGAGCAGGTGCGGGATGCCGACGGCGAACTCGACGACCTCCAGGCCGCGCTGGATGTCGCCCCTGGCGTCGGCGACGGTCTTGCCGTGCTCGGAAGCCAGCAGCCGGGCCAGCGAGTCCATCTCGTCGTTGACCAGCTGGAGGAAGCGCATCAGCACCCGGGCGCGCTTCTGCGGGTTCTGCGCGGCCCACGCCGGTTGTGCCTCGGCGGCGCTGTCGACGGCCGCCACGACCTCCTCCGCGGACGCCAGCGGCACCTTGGCCTGCACCCGCCCGGTGTTGGGGTCGAACACGTCGCCGAAGGAGCCCGACGTGCCCCCCACCCGCTTCCCGCCGATGAAGTGCTCCAGCTCGTTGGTCATCACGCACCGCACCTTCCGCCGAACCGGTCGGAATTTACTCGGATCTCAAACCATTTGTACTCCTATCTTTCCCAGAATGCGGAGCACCGCAACAGGGTGCGCTGCCTCACAGCATCGATTCGGACCTGACCGACTGTTGACAGTCAACAACACTCGGAGGGCGTTGGTAACGGGAAGGAAAACTCCATGGCTGCACCTGCGAGGAACGGTGTCCACCGTCGCCGCGGCAGCGCACCGCATGCGCCACCACATCCCGAACATGGGCGAGGTCCAGGGACAGGGCTACGTCGGCCAGGCGCTCGGCGTGGCGGACCTGCTGGCCGCCGTCTACCGGGACCGGTTGCGCTACCGCACCGACGACCCGCACTGGCCCGACCGGGACCGGTTCCTGCTGTCCACCGGCCACTACGCGATCGCCCGGTACGCGGCGCTGGCCGAGGCCGGCACCATCGACATCGCGGAGCTGGAGACCTACGGCTCCGACAACAGCCGGCTGCCGATGTCCGGGATAGCCTCCTACACACCCGGCATGGAGATCTCCGGCGGCTCGCTGGGCCACGGCCTGACCGTGGCGGTCGGCATGGCCCTGGGCCTGCGCCGCCAGGGCAGCTCGGCCACCACCGGCTGGGCAACCTCGTCGCGCTGGTGGACCTCAACGGCCTGCAGGCCGACGGCCCCACCGAGGCGGTGCTGTCCGCGGAACCGGTGGCCGACAAGTGGTCCGCCTTCGGCTGGGATGCGATCCGCCGCCGAACGGTCCGATGTGGTCGGTCTGACCGCGGACCTGGGCAGGTACACGGACATGCACGTTTACGCCCAGGCGCACCCGGACCGGTACTTCCAGCTGGGCATGGCCGAGCAGCTGCTGCTGGGCACCGCGGCGGGCATGGAGGAGGTGGGGCTGGTGCCGTTCGCCAGCACCTACTCGGTGTTCGCCACCCGGCGCGCGTACGACTTCCTGTGCCCGGACATCGCCGAACCGGGGCTCAACGTCAACGTGGTGGGCGGACTCCCGGGCCTGACCACCGGTTACGGGCCGAGCCACCAGGCCACCGAGGACATCGCGATCCTGCGCGGCGTGCCGGGTCTGACCATTGTGGACCCGTGCGACTCGGTGGGGGCGCGCCCCGCTCCCTACTGCCGATCGCCCTGCCGGACGAGTTCCTGGCCGCCGGCGCCCTGCCGACCCTGCACGACCGCTACGGCCTGTCGACGGACCGGGTGGTCAAGCGCGTCCTGGACGCGTTGGGCTGACCCCTGGGGCCCCGGCCCGCCAGCTCGACCTGTGGTCGGATGTATCGGCGGAGTGATCGGGTTACGTTCGGGGCGGGCTGAACCGGGGCAGCCGCCGGAGGCGCCCCCAGCAGCTGCCGCTCCACGACGCCGGTCTCAGCCGGCTTGCTGGAAGTGCTTGTGCAGCAGTGTTTCCAGCTCGCCGCCGAGCGGGTGCTCGTCGCCCGCCGAGACCCAGGTGTAGGCGTCGTGCTCGGTCAGCCGCACCTGGTCGGCCGCCGTGACGGTGACCGACCAGGTGTGCTGGCGGTTGTACCGGCCGCGCTGCGAAACGTAGTCGAAAGCGCCGAGGTAACCGGTGACCGCCACGATGTCCAGGCCCGTTTCCTCGGCCACCTCGCGGCGCAGCGCGGTGTCGAGGTCCTCGCCCGGATCCACCTTGCCACCGGGGAATTCCCATTCGCCGCCGCGGGAATCGCCCGCGGACCGGCGCACCAGCAGCACCCGGCCGCCGACGTCGATGACAGCGGCGACGATCTGCTGCTCGACCCCGTCGGCAGCGTCCTGTCTGGCCAGGTCGGCCACCTCGGACAAGTGCATCGCGGACCGTCCTCCCGGGCTTTCGCACACGGTACCGCAGGCCGGGTGGCCCGGGTGCGGTCAGCAGCTCTCGTAGTCGGTGAGGACGGCGACCTTGCGGGCCGACGGGGACTCCGGGTCGAAGCGGTAGCCCAGCCACTCGCGGGCCAGCCGCCGCGCCAGCTCCAGGCCGATGACGCGCTGACCGAAGGTCAGCACCTGGGCGTTGTTGCTCGAACAGCTCCTCGTGCTTGGTGGCGCCGAGCCCGTTGAGGATCACGCCGACCCGCTGCCCCGCGTCCGCCGGGGCGCCCGCGAGCACGCCCGCCACCAGCGCGTCGGCCACCTCGGCTACGCTCGGGAGGTCCACTTCGGACACCCGGGTTCGCCATGGATGCCCAGCCCCAGTCCCATCCTCCCCGCGGCGCTGCAGGGTCCCCGTCGCGGAGAGCAAGGAGCCCAGCAGCACGCCGAAGCCGATGATCAACCCGACCTCGGCCATCAGGTTGCCGAATCCCTCGGCGACCGCCGCGGTGGTCTGCTCGACGCCCAGGCCGGTGGCCAACCTCACCCCCGGCCGCGGCCGGGCCGACTTCGTCGATCCCGCCGGCCACGAGGTGGCTGACGTCGAGGACGAATCCGGCCGACTCGGCGGGCACCCGGTCCAGCACCGCCCGGGTGCGGTCCCGGGTGCGGCAGAACCGGTAGTGGTGCAGACCCTCCACCAGCAGGCGGACGCCGCGCTCTGCGGCGAGGTCGCCGAGCGGCGTGGGGATGTGGTCGCAGACGCCCGGCAGACCGCCGAGGTCGATCCCGGGCAGTCCGAGGCCCTCGACCGCCCGCAACGCCTCGGCGAGCGAGCGGTGGCGGAACGAGATGGTCGAGCATCCCAGTTCGGACGGCTGACTGTTCAACGCGACACCCCTTCGTGCTGGAAGTGCCGCGCAGCTAACGCCGCCGATGAGTCGACTGTCAACAATCAACTGTTGATCTCAACGGGGATGGATTAAAGTGAAGACCTTCTGACGACCAGAAAGGCGATGACCGGTGTCCCTGGACGTTCCCGCGCTGACCGGCGTCGACAGGCAGACCCTGCGCGAGCAGAGCCTGCAGAAGCTCCGCGAAGCGATCAGCAGCGGTCAGCTCGCGCCGGGCACCCGGCTGATCGAGACCGAACTCAGCGAGGCGCTGTCGGTCTCCCGCGGCACGCTGCGGGAGGCGCTGCGCCACCTGGTGCAGGAGGGCCTGGTCGTCGCCGACGAGCGCGGCCGGCTGCTGGTCCGGGCCCTCAGCCCTGCGGAGGTCGGCGACATCTTCGCGGTGCGCGGCGCGCTCGAGTCGCTGGCCGTGGAGACGCTGTGCGCGATCCCGGACCGGACCGAGATCGTCCGGCAGCTGCGCGAGTCGATCGACCGGCTGCGCGACGCCGACCAGTCGATGGGCGAGCGGGTCGAGGCCGACCTGGCGTTCCACCGGCGGCTGTGCGAGCTGACCGGCAACCAGACCCTGGTGCAGTCCTGGGAACACCTGTCCGGGCTGACCCGGGCGACGATCGTCCGATCCGGACCGGAGCAGGCGCTACGCAACATGGACTGGCAGCGGCACCTGCCGATCGTCGACGCCATCGAGGCCGGTGACGCCGGTCGCGCCCGGGTGGTCATGGCCAGCCACATGCGCGAGACGGCCGACCGCATCGTCGCCCTGCTAGAGGACTGAGCAGGGTCCACAAAGCACGGTGCCGCGCCCGGCCGGTTCGCGGCGCGCTGGCCCGCTGCCGCGGGCTTACCCTGCAACCCATGCCGCACGATTCGTTCGACATCTGGGCGATGGCCGACCTGGCCACCCCCTTCGCCGTTCGGACCGCGGCCACCCTGCGGGTCCCGGATGTGGTCAAGGACGGCCCGGTCCCGCTCGCCGAGATCGCGCACCGCTGCCGGGCGGAACCCGACCCGCTGGGCCGGGTGCTGCGGTTTTTGGTGCACCACGGCATGTTCACCGAACCGGAGACCGACGTCTTCGGGCCCAACGACCTCTCGGACGCGCTGCGCAGCGACGCGGCCGACAGCCCGCGGGCCTGGCTGGACCTCGACGGCGCCGTGGGCCGCGCCGACCTGGCGTTCGTCGAACTCATCGAGCAGGTGCGCGGCCACCACCCGGCGTACCCGGCCGCGTTCGGGCGGTCGTTCTGGGAGGACCTCGCGCACAACTCCCAGCTGTCGGACTCCTTCGACGAGCTGATGGAGAACAAGACGCAGGACATCGCACCGCTGGTCGTGGCCGCGCACGACTGGAGCGTCCACTCCCGGGTCGCCGACGTCGGCGGCGGCAAGGGCGTGTTGCTCGCCGAGATCCTGAAGTCAGCGCCGCACCTGCACGGCATCCTCGTCGACCTCGTCGGCCCGTCCCGCAACGCCGCCGCCTACCTCGACGAGCAGGGCGTGGCCGAGCGCGCCGAGGTGGTGACCGCGAACTTCTTCGAACCGCTGCCGTTCGAGGCCGACTGCGTGGTGCTCTGCGACGTGCTCGGCGACTGGGACGACGAGGACGCCGCACGAATCCTCCAGCACTGCGCGCGGGCCGCCGGCCCCGACGGCCAGGTGCTGATCGTCGAGCTGCTGCCCGACAACGACCGGATGGCGCAGTTCACCGAGCTGGACCTGCGGATGATGATCTACGCCGGGGGCCGGATGCGCGACCTCGACCGCATCCAGCAGGTGGCGGCGGCCGCCGGCCTGGCGGTCGAGGACTTCACCCCGCTGGACAACGGCTACGCCGTCATCGAGTGCCGACCGCAACGGTAGCGCGCACCTTCCGGGCCACGTCCTCCCGCCACGGTTCCGGCAGGTCGGCCACACCGCGCGCGACGTGCTCGGCCAACTCCTGCCGGCCGCGCATCTGGAACGCGAACAGCTCGTCGACCCGCACGCCGTGCGAGGGCCGTGAGAGGACCTCGACGGTGTCACCCGCCGCGACCTCGCCCGGCTCCTCCACCGCCAGGTACACGCCGGTGCGCCCGTGCTCGGTGAACCGCTTGACCAGGCTCTTGACGCCCCAGAACCCGGCGAAGACTCGGCACGGCGTGCGCGGTCCGGTCACCCGCAGCACGGCGCCGCCGACCCGCCACCGCTCGCCGATCACCGCGGAGGTGCTGTCGCACCCGGCCAGGGTGAGGTTCTCGCCCGCGTTGCCTGGGACCAGCTCCTTGCGCAGCACCGCCGACCAGTAGCGCAGCTCTTCGACGTCGAACGCATAGGCGGCCTGGTACCAGGCGCCGTGGTGCTTGGTGTCGCACACCACGTCACCCCGCACCCCGGTCGGTTCGAAACGCACCGCGTGCTCGACCGGCCGCTTGTCGATGCCGGTCCGGCCGACGCGCCCCGTCCAGTCGCCGGTCCGCACCACCGCGACGTTCACCGCTTGGACGACTCCCATGCGCCCAACCTACAAACCCACCCACCCCGGCCCCACCGAATTTCGCGGCACGCGACGCTGGTCACCCCAGCCGGGCCGTGGCCCGCGCCAGGGACGCGCCTGCCTCGTCGATGAGGCGAGCACCAGTTCGGCCGCGGGCACTGCTCGCGCCTGGGCATAGGTCTGGCCCGCCCACAACGACATCCGCTCCGGGTCGCCGGCCTTGCCCGCCGCGCCGCGCATCGGCTTGGTCAGGTTGTTCAGTTGCGGGTAGGCCGCGGGTGCATCGGTGTTGTCTGCCAGAAACCGGTTCACCAGCCCGCGGGCCGGGCGCCCGCTGTACGCCCGGGTCAGCGCGGTTTCGCGCTGACCCGGCGGCGATTTCGGCGCGGTGCACCGGCTGCGTCCCGGCCTCGTCGCAGACCATGAAGGCCGTGCCCAGCTGCGCCGCCACCGCTCCGGCCGCCAGGACCGCGGCGACATCCGCGCCGTGCACCAACCCACCGGCCGCGATGACCGGCAGGTCGACCTCCGCCTGGACGAGGCGGATCGCCGCCAGCAGGCCGTACAACGGACCACCACCGGGCAGCTCCCGGTCGTCCTCGAAGATCGCCCGGTGCCCACCGGCCTCCATGCCCTGCACGCAGAGCAGATCGGCGCCCACCTCGGCAGCGAGTCGCGCCTCCGCGGGCGTGGTGACCGTGACCACCACCTCGGACCCCACCTCGTGCAGGAGCTCCACAATGGACCTGTCCGGCGGGCCGAAAGTGAACGACACCACCGGGATCCGCTGGGTGATCACCAGGTCCACCTTCGCGGGGTACTGGTCGTCGTCCCACTGCGGCGATCCCGCGTCCACCCCGTAGCGCGCGCTCGCCGACCGCACCCGCTCCTGGTAGTCCGCCAGGTCCACGTCGCGGTGCCGACCGGGCACGAACAGATTCACCCCGAACGGCTCCGAGGTCAGCGCCCGCAGCCGCTCGACCTGCCCGGCCAACGCCTCCGCGGACAGGTATCCGGCCGCCAGGAAGCCGAATGCGCCCGCACCGCTGACCGCAGCGGCCAGCTCCGGCGTGGACACGCCACCGGCCATCGGCGCGGCGATCAGCGGGATCTCTCGCTCTGCGATCATATTCCGACGGTAGTCGCACGGCCGCCCGCAGCACATCGGGACATCGTCCGCATCACAACCCGTGATCCGTCACGATTTACACAGGACCCTCAACTGTTGCTTCCCCTTTCCCCTGCGGCATAACGGATGATGAGGAGTTGATCGGAAAGGCCAACCCATGAACAGCACCAAGCACGACGACCTCGTCCTCCGCACCGCCTCCGCGGAGGACACCAAGACGATCGCCGACCTGCTCGGCGCGGCGTACCAGCACGAGCCGCGGATGTCCGCCCTGCTGCCCGACCCGGCGCATCGGGCGAACAAGCTCCCCGCGTTGTTCTCTCTCCTGCTCTCGCAGGACCACGTCGACCACGGCACCGAGATCGCCGTGCGGGCGCAGCGCCCCGAGGCGGTGGCCGTCTGGGACCGCCCCGGCAACCAGGTGCCGCTGCTGGGCCGCCGCCTGGCCCACCTGCCGAACCTGCTGTCGGTGTTCCGCTGGCGGCTCCCCGAGGCAGCGCGGGCGATCCAGACGTTCAACGCCAGCGACAGCCACCGGCCGGACGAGCCGCACTGGCACCTGTTCGCACTCGGCACCGCCCCGCACGCCCGGGGCCGCGGGGACGCCCGCGCCCTGCTGACCTCCGGGCTGGCCCGCGCTGACGCCCACGACACACCGGTCTACCTGGAGGCGACCGCGCACGCGAGCGTGGCGCACTTCCAGCGGTTCGGGTTCCGCGTCATCCACGAGTTCCCGATCGCCGGCGGGCTGACCGCGTACGGCATGTGGCGGCCGGTCGGCGGCTGATCCCGGCTCAGCGGCGCAGCCCGGCGACCACGTCGGCCGGGGAGAACTCCACCGGGTTCGTACCGGCGGCCGCCATCGGGCATGCCCTCCAGGTCCTGGACGGTGAACCATCGGCCGCCGAGACCGATCGACATGACGCACTCCTCCCGCTCGCGGCCCGGCTTCCCCGGGCCCTCGCGGATAAAGAGCAGCGGACCCCCCGAACAGATACAGCCACCGCAGTCGATCACCGGATCGGGGCACAAAAATGCGGGCGGGAACCCGACGCCTGGGTTCCCGCCCGCTCGCACCATCGCGATATTTCCGACACCCCGCCACAGGGCCGCTGGTGCGTCCGGGGTGGCCGGCGCTCGGCCGACCACGGTCTGGATGATCAGTGGAACTGGGCCGCCTCGGTGGAGCCGGCCAGCGCGGTGGTCGAGGAGTCCGGGTTCACCGCGGTGCTGATCAGGTCGAAGTAGCCGGTGCCCGCCTCGCGCTGGTGGCGGGTCGCGGTGTAGCCGTTGGCCTCCGCGGCGAACTCGCGCTCCTGCAGGTCGACGTAGGAGGTCATACCGTCCGCGGCGTAGCCCTTGGCCAGGTCGAACATGCTGTAGTTCAACGCGTGGAAGCCGGCCAGCGTGATGAACTGGAACTTGTAGCCCATGTGGCCCAGCTCGCGCTGGAACTTGGCGATCGTGCTGTCGTCGAGGTTCTTCTTCCAGTTGAACGACGGCGAGCAGTTGTAGGCCAGCATCTGGTCCGGGAACTTGGCCTTGACCGCCTCGGCGAACCGGCGCGCCACCTCCAGGTCCGGGGTGGAGGTCTCCATCCAGATCAGGTCGGCGTGCGGCGCGTAGGCCAGCGCACGGGTGATGCACGGCTCGATGCCGTTGCGCACCTTGTAGAAGCCCTCCGGGGTGCGCTCACCGGTGACATACTGCCGGTCGCGCTCGTCGATGTCACTGGTGAGCAGGGTCGCGGCCTGCGCGTCGGTGCGGGCGATGACCAGGGTCGGCACCCCGGCGACGTCCGCCGCCAGCCGCGCGGCGTTGAGCGTCTTGACGTGCTGGCCGGTGGGGATGAGCACCTTGCCGCCCAGGTGGCCGCACTTCTTCTCGGAGGCCAGCTGGTCCTCCCAGTGCACGCCCGCGGCACCGGCGGTGATCATGGCCTTCATGAGCTCGTAGGCGTTGAGCACACCGCCGAAACCGGCCTCGGCGTCGGCGACGATCGGGGCCATCCAGTGGATGGACTCGTCCTCCGTGCCCTTGGCCTCCGGGTCCAGCGCCTCGGACCAGTTGATCTGGTCGGCCCGCTTCAGGGCGTTGTTGATCCGCCGCACGACCGCCGGGACCGAGTTGGCCGGGTACAGGCTCTGGTCCGGGTAGGTCTCACCGGCCAGGTTGGCGTCCGCCGCGACCTGCCAGCCGGACAGGTAGATCGCCTTCAGCCCGGCGCGGACCTGCTGGACCGCCTGGTTGCCGGTCAGCGCGCCGAGCGCGTTGACGTAGTCGGTCTCGTGCAGCAGCTTCCACAGCCGCTCGGCGCCCTGGCGGGCGAGGGTGTGCTCTTCACGCACGGAACCGCGGAGGCGGATGACGGTCTCGGCCGAGTGCGTACGCTCGATGCCCTTCCAGCGCGGGTTGGTGTCCCAGTCGCGCTGGAGTTCCTCAGCGGCCTGCTTCGCCTGCTCGCGGATGCTCATCTTGTTCCCCTTCCGGGATTGGTCGGCGGCCTGTTGGAACCCAGTCTTGGCCACGCCACGGCGAAACACGAGAAGAATTCCTTGGTAATTTTCGGGATTTTTCTGCTAGCATCAACGCTATGACGGAGTTTGTCGCCGAAGAAGACCGTAATTTTTCCACGGAACACGACCTTCTGGTCTTCGGTCAGCGGCTGCGGCACTTGCGGCGGGCGGCCGGGCTGACCCTCGTGGAGCTGGGCGAACGCGTGGGGCGTGCGCCGTCGCAGCTGTCGCTGCTGGAGAACGGGCACCGCGAGCCGAAGCTGTCGCTGCTGCGCGCGCTGGCCGACGCGCTGGGCACCTCCGTCGACGAGCTGCTGTCCAAGAAGCCGCCGAACCGGCGGGCCGAGCTGGAGATCGCGGTGGAGAAGGCCCAGCTGGACCCGCTCTACCAGCGGCTGGGCGTACCACCCCTCAAGGTGGGCAAGCGGGTGCCCACCGAGGCACTCGAACACGTGCTCGCCCTGTACGAGGAGCTCAAGCGCCGCGAGACCAAGCAGGTCGCCACACCGGAGGAGGCCCGCAAGGCCAACGCCGAGCTGCGCCGGATGATGCGCGAGCACGGCAACTACTTCCCGGAGATCGAGAAGGCCGCGGCGCAGATCCTGGACCAGGTCGGCTACCACGGGGGCCCGCTGTCGGAGGGGATGATCCAGTCCATCGCCACGCACCTGGGCTACAGCCTACGGTTCGTCACCGACCTGCCACGCTCGGTGCGCTCGGTGACCGACATGAAGAACCGGCGGATCTTCCTGCGCCGCGAGTCGCTGGGCATGCACAGCCCGCGGACGATCCTGCTGCAGACCCTCGGGCACCTCACCCTCGGCCACCGCCAGCCCCGCGACTTCGCCGACTTCCTCCGTCAGCGGGTCGAGGCCAACTACTTCGCCGCCGCCGTTCTGGTGCCGGAGTCGGCCGCGGTGCCGTTCCTGCAGGAAGCCAAGGCCGAGCGGGACATCGCGGTGGAGGACCTGCGCGACGTGTTCTCGGTGTCCTACGAGATGGCCGCGCACCGGTTCACCAACCTCGCCACCCAGTACCTGGACCTGGTCTGCCACTTCGTGCGCAACGACGAGACCGGGATCATCTACAAGGCGTACGAGAACGACGGGCTGGTCTTCCCCAGCGACCCGACGGGCGCCATCGAGGGTCAGCGGATGTGCCGCTACTGGGCGGGGCGGCAGGTGTTCGCGTCACCGGACCGCTACTCGACCTACTACCAGTACACCGACAAGCCGGGGGCGACGCACTGGTGCGTGGCGCACGTCGACCCCAGCCGCGGACGGGACTTCGCGATCACCCTGGGCGTGCCCTACACCGAGTCCCGGTGGTTCCGGGGCCGGGACACGAACAACCACTCCAAGTCGCGCTGCCCGAACGGCGAGTGCTGCCAGCGGCCACCGGCGGACCTCGCCAGCCGCTGGGAAGGCATGGTCTGGCCGTCGGCGCGGGCGCACTCGCACGTGCTCGCCGCGCTGCCCTCGGACACCTTCCCCGGCGTCGACGAGGCGGACGTGTACGCGTTCGTCGAGGCGCACCAGGACTGATCAGCCGCGGCGGGGCTCGGCGATGGCCTCGGCCATCCGCACGAACTCCGCCGCGGCCGGGGACAGCGGCCCGGGACGCCAGAACAGCACCCCTCGCCGCACCACTCGCGGGCGCAGCGGGAGCACGACCGCTCCGCGGTCGGCGGCGTCCTGGGCCATCGAACGCGGCAGCAGCGTCGCGCCGGCCCCGGCGAGGACCAGCGGCACGATCATCGCCTGGTGCGCGGTCTCCACCGCCACCGACGGGGTGGCCCCGCCGGAACCCACGGTGTCCTCGATGACCGCGCGGGTCGCCGTGCCGGGCGGTGTCGCCACCCAGTCCAGAGTGGACAGCTCCGCCACCCCGAGCCGCCGGCGGCCGGGTGCCGAACCCGGTGGCAGCACGGCAAAGATCTCGCGGCTGCGCAGCAGCATGCTCTCCAGATCCTCGACCGGCAGCGTCGCGTCGACCACACCCAGTTCGCGCTCGCCCGACCGCACCGTAGCGGTGACATCAGCCCCCGGCTCGGGGTCCGACACCGTCACCGTGACCTGGGGATGCGCGCGCAGGAACGCGCCGACGAGCTCGGCGAGCGGGTCGACGGCCAGCGTCGTCTGCGCGACGACGTCGAGCCGCCCGGCGGACAACCCGAGCACCTGCCGGACGGACGCCGAAGCGGTGCTCAGATCCCGCATCACCTGCCGCGCCGGCTCCAGCAACGCTTCCCCGGCCGCGGTCAGCGCGACACCGTGCCGCAGCCGGTGGAACAGCTTGCCGCCCAGCTCGTGCTCCAGGTTGCGGATGGCGTGCGACAGGGAGGGCTGGGCCACGTGCAGGGCCTGGGCGGCAGCGGTGAAGCTGCCGTGCTCCGCGATGGCCAAGAAGTATTCCAGCTCCCGCCGTTCCACGTCCCACCGATCCCGCGCCAGGTCCGGCCCACACTGGGCCACCTGACCATCGTGGCACCTGCGCGCCCTTGGGCTGCTCGATGTCCACGAGCTGGACACCGCAGAGTGGCAGCGTCCCGATGGCCGGCGGTCCCGTCACCCGCCGAATGACCGCCGCGTCAGCGCAGCCCGCGGCGAGCACTCACTCGTGGGCGGTGCGGAAGGCGTGTTCGGCGGCCAGGTCGGTGTGCAGATCGTCGCCGAGATCCACCCGGAGCCAGTGCAGGCGGCCAGTGAAGCGGTTGTCCAGCACCGGGTAGTCGTCGGTGACCGGGGTGGCCCGGTCCACGCCGATGTCGAAGGTCTCGTCGAAGGCGAAGTAGTACGGGATCGTCGCGTCGATCCGGCCCGTGGCCACCTCCTGGCCGTCGACCAGCAGTGTCGCGTCCCCGCCCCGGCCGACGCCGCCGCCGTCGTAGCGGAACTCCAGCCGGATCTCGTGCTCACCGGGCGGCACGGGGTGCGGTGCGCGGACCCGGTGCACCACCAACCCGAAGTAGTTGTAGGCGTAGCTGGGCCGGCCTTCGTGGAAGTAGAACGACCAGCCGCCGAACCGGCCGCCCTGCGCGACCAGCACGCCTTCCGCACCGCCCGGCGGCACCACGACCTCGGCGGTGAGCGAGTGCGAGCGGTTCTTGACGTTCGGCGCGGTTTCCTCGGTCAGCCGTTTGGCACCGGCGTGGAAGGTGACCGAACGGCGCTGCCCCATCAGGTCCAGCCGCCCGGCTTCCAGCGGGTTCTCCCGCTCGGTCATCCGGTCGTCCAGCGGCAGCACGTTGTGCTTGGCCGCCTCGATGAGGAACAGCTGCTGGAGTTCACGCAGCTTCTCCGGGTGCTCCGCGGCGAGGTCGTGGGCCTGCGTCCAGTCCTCGTTGGTGTTGTAGAGCTCCCACCGGTCCTCGTCGAAGGAGCGGCGGATTCCGTCCTGCACCATCACCCACGGGGTGCCGTGCCGGGTGACCGCCATCCAGCCGTCGTGGTAGATGCCGCGGTTGCCGACCATCTCGAAGTACTGCACCGTGTGCCGGTCGGGCGCCTCGGCGTCGTTGAAGCTGTAGAGCATGCTGGTGCCCTCGATGGGCTGTTGCGCGACGCCGTTGACCTCCACCGGGTGTGGGATGCCCGCGGCCTCCAGGATCGTGGGCACCACGTCGATGACGTGGTGGAACTGGTGCCGGATACCGCCGCGCTCGGCGATCCCGGCGGGCCAGTGCACGATCATCCCGTCGCGGATGCCGCCGAAGTGCGAGGCGACCTGCTTGGTCCACTGGTAGGGCGTGTTCATCGCCAGCGCCCAGCCCACCGGATAGTGCGCGTGCGTGGTGGCGTCGCCGAGGACCGCGTCCTGGGAGTTGATGAAATCGGCGCTGTCGGGGATTCCGCTGGCGAAGCGGTGCTCGTTGAGCGTGCCGCCGATGCCGCCTTCGGCGGAGGCGCCGTTGTCCCCGAGGATGTAGAAGAACAGGGTGTTGTCGAGTTCCCCGAGCTCCTCCAAGGCGTCCACGAACCGTCCTACTTGGACGTCGGTGTGCTCGGCGAACCCGGCGTAGAGCTCCATCAGTGAGGCCGCCGCGCGGCGCTCCGCGGCGGACAGCTCGTCCCAGTGCGGCACGCCTTCGGCCCACGGTGCCAGCTCCGCGTCTGGTGGCACCACGCCGATCTCCTTCTGCCGCCGCAGGGTTATCTCGCGTTGCGCATCCCAGCCGTGGTCGAACTTCCCGCGGTAGCGCTCCCGGTACTCCGGTGGCACGTGGTACGGCGCGTGCGTGGCCCCGAACGGCAGGTAGACGAAGAACGGGTGGTCCGGTTTGAGGCTCCGCTGGTCGCGGACCCAGTCGATGGCGTGGTCGACGAGGTCCTCGGACAGGTGGTAGCCGTCCTCCGGGCGGCGTGTCGGTTCTACGGGTTTCGTGCCGTCGAACAGCAGCGGGTACCAGTGGTTCATCTCGGCGCACAGGAACCCGTAGAACGCGTCGAACCCCTCCCCGGTCGGCCAGCGGTCGAACGGGCCGGCTGCGCTGACGTCGCGGGCCGGGGTCTGGTGCCACTTGCCGAACGCGGCGGTGCTGTAGCCGTTGCCCTGCAGGATCTGGCCGATCGTCGCGGCGCTCAGCGGTCGCACCCCGCAGTAGCCGGGCGCGGCGCTGGCCATCTCGGTCGTGACGCCCATGCCGACCGAGTGGTGGTTGCGGCCGGTGAGCAGCGCCTGCCGGGTCGGTGAGCAGATCGCGGTGACGTGGAAGCGGCTGTAGCGCAGCCCGCCGTCGGCCAGCCGGTCGGCGGTCGGCATCCGGCAGGGACCACCGAAGGCGCTCGGTGCACCGAAGCCCATGTCGTCGATGAGCACCACGACGACGTTCGGCGCTCCCTCCGGTGCGCGCAGCGGCTGCCGTGGTGGAAAGGGCGGACGCTGGTCGCGCACGTCGATCGCGGTCGCGGGCGGCAGTTGCGGGTCCGGGATCGGCAACCGTTCGCGGGACACGTCCATCCTCGACCTCCGCTGCGGAATCGGCGTGAACGCAGCGGATGTTAAGGCGGGCGGGCCGGGCGAGGAGCCCGGCCGGGCACGGTGACAAGCGGTCTGCGCCACAACCGGGGGTATGAAGCCCTGATCGTCGCGGCCGCAGACCGGTTCTCGATGCAGCCGATAGAAGACGTCTATTCCTGGCGCGAGCGTCCCGCAGCGGCCCCCACTGCCAGGCGCTACTTCTTGCCCTTGGCCTTGTCGTCCTTGGACTCGTCGGTGGACAGCGCGGCGACGAACGCCTCCTGCGGAACCTCGACCCGGCCGATGGTCTTCATCCGCTTCTTGCCTTCCTTCTGCTTCTCCAGCAGCTTGCGCTTCCGGCTGATGTCGCCGCCGTAGCACTTGGCCAGCACGTCCTTGCGCAGCGCGCGGATCGTCTCGCGGGCGATGATCCGCGACCCGATCGCCGCCTGGATCGGCACCTCGAACTGCTGCCGCGGGATCAGCTCCCGCAGCTTCGTGGCCATCTTCGTGCCGTAGGCGTAGGCCGCGTCGCGGTGCACGATCGCGCTGAACGCGTCCACCGGCTCGCCCTGCAGCAGGATGTCCACCTTCACCAAGTTCGACGCCTGCATGCCCGACTCCTCGTAGTCCATCGAGGCGTAGCCGCGGGTGCGGGACTTGAGCTGGTCGAAGAAGTCGAACACGATCTCCGCCAGCGGCAGCGTGTAGCGCAGCTCGACGCGGCTCTCCGACAGGTAGTCCATGCCGCCCAGCTGGCCGCGCCGGCTCTGGCACAGCTCCATGATCGTGCCCACGAACTCCGACGGGGCGATGATGGTGCACTTCGCGACCGGCTCGAAGACGTCCTTGATCTTGCCGTCCGGCCAGTCCGACGGGTTGGTGACGACCAGTTCGGCGCCGTCGTCCATGTGCACCTGGTACACCACGTTCGGGGCGGTGGAGATCAGGTTCAGGTCGAACTCACGCTCCAGACGGTCCCGGGTGATCTCCAGGTGCAGCAGCCCCAGGAACCCGCAGCGGAAGCCGAAGCCCAGCGCCCCGGACGTCTCCGGCTCGTAGGTCAGCGCCGCGTCGTTGAGCTGCAGCTTGTCCAACGCCTCGCGCAGCAGCGGGTAGTCGGTGCCGTCCACCGGGTACAGGCCCGAGTACACCATCGGCTTGGGTTCGCGGTAGCCGCTCAACGGCTGCTCGGCGCCCTTGCGCTCCGCAGTGATCGTGTCGCCGACCTTGGACTGCCGGACGTCCTTCACACCGGTGATCAGGTAGCCGACCTCGCCGACGCCGAGCCCCGCGGAGGGCTTGGGCTCCGGCGAGATGATGCCGACCTCCAGCAGCTCGTGGGTGGCACCGGTGGACATCATCCGGATCCGCTGCCGCGGGGTGATGCGGCCGTCGACCACGCGGATGTAGGTGACCACGCCGCGGTAGGTGTCGTAGACGGAGTCGAAGATCAGCGCCCGCGGTGGGGAGTCGGCCTCGCCCTCCGGAGCCGGAATCTGCCGGACCACCTCGTCGAGCACCGCCCCGACACCCTCGCCGGTCTTGGCCGACACGCGCAGCACGTCCTCCGGCTCGCAGCCGATGATGTGCGCCAGCTCGGCCGCGTACCTGTCCGGTTCGGCGGCGGGCAGGTCGATCTTGTTGAGCACCGGGATGATCTGGAGGTCGTGCTCCATCGCCAGGTAGAGGTTCGCCAGCGTCTGCGCCTCGATGCCCTGGGCTGCGTCGACCAGCAGGATCGCGCCCTCGCAGGCGGCCAGCGACCGGCTGACCTCGTAGGTGAAGTCGACGTGGCCCGGGGTGTCGATCATGTGCAGCACGTGGTCGACGCCGTCGACGGTCCACGGCAGGCGCACGTTCTGCGCCTTGATCGTGATGCCGCGCTCGCGCTCGATGTCCATCCGGTCGAGGTACTGGGCCCGGTACGCGCGTTCCTCCAGCACGCCGGTGAGCTGCAGCATGCGGTCGGCCAGCGTCGACTTGCCGTGGTCGATGTGCGCGATGATGCAGAAGTTCCGGATCCGCTCCGGGGGCGTGAACGTGGTGTCGGCGAAACTGCTCACTCAGTGTTCCTCGCGGATGTCGACTGGTGCGGGATTCACCCCATCGTCCCATGACACTCCCGGTACCCGGTGCCCAACTCCGGGTCATCCCCGATGCCGCCGACCCGCGGGCGGTGCTGAGCTGGGGCTATGAGTGGTTTCGCCGCATTCGCCCTGGATCGTGCCTTCGGGCACCCCCGCGGTCTGCTCGGCGCCGTGGGCGGTGCGCTGATGGCCCGCGGCAACGCCGAGGCCGAGCAGCAGGTGGTGCGGCTGGCCCGGCTGACGGGCACGGAACGGGTGCTCGTGGTCGGCCCCGGGCCGGGCGTGGGTCTGCGGGCCGCGGGCGAGCAGGCGGGCCGGGTCGTCGGGATCGAGCCCTCGGAGCGCATGCGGCAGGCGTCGGTGCGCCGGTGCGCGGACCTCATCAAGGCCGGGAAGGTCGTCGTGCGGGCGGGCAGCGCCGAGGCGACGGACCAGGACGACGCGGCCTTCGACGTGGTGCTCAGCGTGAACAACGTCCAGTTGTGGCCGGACCGACCGGCGGCGCTCACCGAGCTGCGCCGCGTCCTCCGCCCTGGTGGGCTGCTTCTGCTGTCGACGCACGAGCGCTGGCTGCCCGGCGGCCGGGCCGGCCTGCACACCGACGTCCAGCGCGCCGGTTTCGTCGACGTGCAGACGTGGGCGTGGAAACCCCGGCGGGGCACCACGCAGGCCCAGACCCGCGCCATCCGCCCCTAGGCGTTGGTGTTCGGGTCACCCTGCCGAGTTTCCACCATGATCGTGCGGCGGTGCCCGGTGCGGATCACGTTCACAGCTTGCGGAGATCGGCGCGCATCGGATGCTCGGCGGGCACCTCGACGAGCACGATGCGCATGCCGTCCGGGTCGGTGATCCAGCCCTCGTCCAGCCCCCACGGCTGCCGGGCGGGTTCGGCCAGCACGGTCACGCCGGCGGCGCGGAGCCGGTCGAACTCGGCGGCCAGGTCGCGGACCTGCAACCAGAGCACCTGGTCGGGGCTGGGGCCCGGCCCGCCCTGCCCGGACAGCTCCAGGAACCCCTGTCCGAGGAAGAACACCGTGCCCCCGGGGAACTCCCGCGCGATCGCCAAACCGAGCACGTCCCGGTAGAACCGCAGCGACCGCTGCCGATCCCGGGGCCGAACGATCAGGCGGCTGTTCAGCACCTCCATGCCCAGCGTTTCTACCCGCCCCCACCCAACCCCGTCACCTCGAAGGCCGGTGCGACGTCGACTTCGACCGGTTCGCAGTCCCCGCTCTTTCGCATCAAGCTCGTCCCGGTGCTCGTACTGCCAGTCTGCGAGTTCGGCATCGGTCATCCTGGAGAAGTCCGGACCGTTCCGGTCAGTCATCGCAACTCCCATGATCGCGCGAACCGTCCACCCCGAAAGCCCGGTTTGGGGTCACCCGGATCGCTGGTCAGGCTATGCCGAGGAGGACCACTCCGGCGAGGACCACCACCGCTCCCGCCATGCGGCGGCCCGGTTGTGGCTCGCCCAGGACCCGCCAGGCCAGCAGGCCCGCCAGGACGATGCTGAGTTCGCGGGCCGGGGCCACCAGGCTCACCGGGGCGAGCTGCATCGCGGACAGGACCAGGATGTAGGCCAGCGGGGACAGCAGGGCCACCACCAGGATCTCGCGGCGGTGCGCCGCCCAGGCCACGGTCAGCTGCTCGCGGCGGGTCACCGCGTACGGGGCGAGCAGGGCCGAGCGGGCGAGGTTGTTCGCCCAGTCGTACAGCAGCGGCGACAGGGCCAACCCCGTCACCGCGTGGGCGTCCCACACCGTGTAAAGCGCGATCAGCGCGCCGGTCAGCAGGCCGAAGCCCACCCCGGCCAGGCTCGCGCCCGACCTTGGCACCCCGCCGGACAGGCCGATCACGAACACGCCGACGACCACCAGCAGTCCGCCGAGCACCCCGAGCCAGCCTGGGCGTTCGCCCAGCACCGCGATCGCGACCAGCATCGCCAGCATCGGCCCGGTGCCCCGGGCCAGCGGGTACACCACCGACATGTCACCGACCGCGTACCCGCGTTGGAGCAGCAGGAAGTACCCGAGGTGCAGCACCGCGCTGACCAGCACCCCGAACAGCCAGTCCTCCCACGGTGGCACGCCCGACCACAGCAGAGCACCCAGCATGGCCGGCAGGTAGAGCACCGCCGACCAGGTGGCGGTCAACCACACGAAACCCGCTCCGGCCGAACCGGCGCGCTTGGCGAAGAAGTTCCAGCCCGCGTGCGCGAACGCGGCGGCGACGACGAGCAGGACGGCGGCCAGACCCATGGAACCCTCTCCGTGCCGCGCGGGCGCGCGGCAGCGCGGGCTCCTCCAGGCTTTTGTCCCGTCAGATGTGCGGCCGCGCTCCGACCGCGACCGCCGGTGCCGCTCGGACCAGCCCTCCACGCCCCTGGTTGTGGGATGCCTACGGCGAAGCAGGGCGTGAGCGGAACCCTAGGCACAACCGCGAGTCATGCTAACCGGGCACGCCGCATACCTGCACCCTCACGGCGACCTTCCGTCTCCCGGGGGAAAGAGCACCCAGATTCAGGCAAACGGGGAGGTTACCTGAGGGTAAGGTTTCGGGTTTGCTGTTGTGGCTGGTTTTGGCTGGGTGGGCCGCCTGGCGTTCGCGAAGCTGGCCGCTGTTAGCATGGACGACCGTGCCGTGCGGCATTCCGCAGTGGAGGAAGACCTGCCCCAGGCAGGGCCGACGAAAGCGCGGCACGACCCCATCGACCGACGAGGAAGAGGCGCGACAGTGGCCAACATCAAGTCCCAGATCAAGCGGATCAGGACCAACGAGAAGAACCGGCAGCGCAACAAGGCCGTGAAGTCCTCGATCAAGACCGCCATCCGCAAGTTCCGCGAGGCCGCTGACGCCGGCGACAAGGAAAGGGCCATCGAGCTGCAGCGCGCCGCCGCCCGGGCGCTGGACAAGGCCGCCAGCAAGGGCGTGATCCACAAGAACCAGGCCGCGAACAAGAAGTCCGCGCTGGCTCTGCGCGTCAACAAGCTCTGAGCCGACAGGTCAGGCAGGCCCTTTCCCGCTGCGGGGAAGGGCTTTCTGCTGTCCCAATTCAGCGGCCGTTGCGCAGGTCGACCAGGCGCAGGACGGTGCGCTCCAGGGCGTAGTTGGCGTCGGCAGCCATGCCCTTCACCCCGGCATTGACTTCGGCGACCGCCTGCAGTGCCTCGGCCAGGCTGGTGGCGTTCCACCCACGGGCCTGCGCCAGCGCCTTCTTGACCTTCCACGCGGGCATGCCCAGCTCACCGGCCAGCCGGAACGGGTCGTTGCGGCCACCTGCCGAGGCGACCCGCCCGATGGTGCGCACCGAGTCCGCGAGTGCGTCGGCGATCAGCACGTGCGGTACGCCGAGCTGCACCGCCCACCGCAGCGCCTCCAGCGCTCCCGCCCGGTCGCCGGTCACGGCCTTCTCCGCGACCGCGAAACCGGTGACCTCGGCACGCCCGCGGTGGTAGCGGCGCACCGCGGTCTCGTCGATCTTGCCGCCGGTGTCGGCGACCAGCTGCGTCGCCGCCGACGACAGCTCGCGCAGGTCCGAGCCGACCGTTTCGATCAGCGCGGCCACGCCCGACGGGTCCGCCTTGCCGCCGGCGCGGCGGATCTCGTCCCGGACGAACGCCTCGCGCTCGGCCGGTTTGGTGATCTTGTTGCACTCGGTGACCCGGGCGCCGAGCTTGCGCAACGCGCCGGGCAGTTCCTTGGCGTGCTTGGCCCGCCCGCCCCCACTGTGCACGACGACGAGCGTGACGCCCTCCGCCGGCTGGCGGGCGTGCGACAGCAGGGCCTCGGCGATCTCCTTGCCCGCGTCCTGCGCGGCCTCCACGACGATCACCCGCGCCTCGGCGAACAGCGACGGGCTGAGCAACTCCGCCAGCTCCGGCGGGGTGAGTTCGCTCACCCTCACCCGGCGTAACTCGGCGTTCGGATCGGCCGCCCGGGCGGCCCCGACCGCGGCCCGGACCGCGCGCTCCACCAGCAGTTCTTCGTCGCCGAGGACCAACTGCAGCGGATCGGGGACGACTGCCGGTGCGCTCATACAGGCATGGTCGCACGCACCTCCGACGTCCCGGCATCTGGATCGCGCTGGCCAGAACCTGGCACGGTCCACTAGCGTTGCCGGCACAACCGAATAGCTCATCCAGAGGGGCAGAGGGACCGGCCCGATGAAGCCCCGGCAACCGTTCGCCGGCGAATCGTGTTCTCACCGCGCGAGGTCACCGGCGAAAGCGGTGCCAATTCCGACCCGTCCGCGGGACAGATGAGGAGAGGACCTCGCGATGACTGCAGCTGCCCATGTCCGCGCCGGCGCGAACAAGGCGCTCGATCTCGGTAACGCCGTCGAACTGGTGTCCAAGGAAGAGGGGCACCGCCAGCCGCTGGCTCCTGAATTCGTCTCGCTCGAGGACTTCTCGCCGCTGGAAGTGGCCTACGAGTTCGGCCGGATCCGCCGTGAGGACATCGAGTCCGGCCCACGGTCGATCTGGCGCTACAAGCAGCTCCTGCCGGTCCCGTCCAACGTCGAGGAGCACCCCAACACCGAGCCGGGCTGTACCCGCCTGATCCGGGCCGACAAGCTCGCCAAGGCGCTGGGCGTGAAGCGGATCTGGATCAAGGACGACACCGGCAACCCCACCCACTCCTTCAAGGACCGTGTTGTCGCGGTGGCGCTGGCCGCCGCCCGCGAGTTCGGCTTCAAGGTGCTGGCGTGCCCGTCGACCGGCAACCTGGCCAACGCGGTCGCCGCGGCCGCGGCCCGCGCCGGGTGGGACTCGGTGGTGCTGGTGCCGAAGACACTGGAGCGGGCCAAGATCCTGATGAGCGCGGTCTACGACGGCTCGCTGCTGGCCGTGGACGGCAACTATGACGACGTGAACCGCCTGGCCACCGAGCTGGCCGCGGAGCACGAGGACTGGGCGTTCGTCAACGTCAACGTGCGCCCCTACTACTCGGAGGGCTCCAAGACCCTGGCCTTCGAGGTCGCCGAGCAGCTCGGCTGGCGCATCCCCGAGCAGATCGTGGTGCCGATCGCCTCCGGTTCGCAACTCACCAAGGTGTACAAGGGCTTCAACGAACTCGGCCAGGTTGGTCTGGTGGAGCCGAGCCCGGTGCGGATCTTCGGCGCCCAGGCATCCGGCTGCGCCCCGGTGTCCACCGCGTACAAGAACGGCCACGACGTGGTCCAGCCGGTGCGGCCGGACACCATCGCCCGGTCGCTGGCGATCGGCGCGCCCGCTGACGGCCCGTACGTGCTGGACATCGTCCGCAAGACCGGTGGCGCCATCGAGGACGTCAGCGATGACGAGATCCGCGAGGGCATCCGGCTGCTGGCGCGTACCGAGGGCATCTTCGCCGAGACCGCCGGTGGTGTCACCGTGGCGACCGCGAAGAAGCTCATCGAGACCGGCAAGATCGACCCGGACGCCGAGACGGTGCTGCTGATCACCGGCGACGGGCTGAAGACCCTGGACGCGGTCGAGGACCAGATCGGCCCGAAGGCCACGGTGGCGCCGACCACCGAGGCGGTCAACCAGGCCCTCGGCCTGTGATCCCCTGACCTGGTATCCGGCGGCGGCATCGCACTGCGGTGCCGCCGCCCGGTTTTCCGGGATGCCGTCACGCCGCGGCGCGGAGCGGATCGCCGCGTGCCGCGAAGCGGGGGCCCTGCGGCCCGGGCAGGATCGCGATATCTCCTTCCTGGTCGGTGCGCAGCACTCTCGCGCCGGCCCGGGTGAGCGCGTCGACCACGAACGGGCTGGGGTGCCCGTAGCTGTTGCCGTCGCCGACGCTGATCAACGCCAGTCGTGGGCTGACTGCGTGCAGGAAACGCGGTGTGGTGTACCGGGAACCGTGGTGCGGGACCTTGAGCACGTCGGCCCGCAGGTCCAGCCCTGACGACACCAGCCTGCCCTGCGCCGCCAGCTCGATATCGCCGGTGAGCAGGACCCGACCGGCGGGTGTGGTGGCCATCAGCACGACGGATGCGTCGTTGGCGTCGTCCTCGGACTGCGTTCTCGCCCAGACGTTGTCCGGCCCGAGCACGTCCAGCACGAGACCGGGCCAGCTCGCCCGCTGCCCGGCCAGCAGCGGCACCACCGGGACGCGGTGCGCGCGGGCGTCGCGGGCGACGTCGTCCATCGCCCACGCGGGCTCCCGCAGCGGACCGATTCCGACCGCACCGACGGGGATGTCCGCCAGCAGCACGGCGAGTCCGCTGATGTGGTCGGCATGCAGGTGGGTCAGAACCGCCAGCGGAACCCGCTCGATCCCCAGCCGCCGCAGGCATTGCGCCGCCCGGCGCGGCTCCGGTCCGGTGTCGACCACGACCGCCTCGCCCGGATGTCCGGTGGCCAGCACCAGGGCGTCGCCCTGGCCGACGTCGCACACCACCGCGCTCCAGCCCGGCACCGGCCAGCCCGGCAGCACTGCGCGCACCGGCACCAGCACGAAGGCCACCAGCAGCACGGCGATCACCAGCACCCAGCGAACCCGCTTGCCGCGCAAGGCGATCAGGCCGACGAGGACGGCCCCGGCGAGCAGCAACCCACCGACCGCGCCCGCGGGCCACTCGACGGCGGCACCGGGAATCGCCGCAGCCTGATCGGCCACGAGCAGGATCCACTCCACCTCGGGCGCGGCGAGCCGGACCCACAGCTCGGCCAGCCAGGTCGAAGCGGGCGCGGTGGCGGTGGCCAGCACCCCGAGCACCGTCGCGGGCGCCACCACCGGCCCGGCCAGCAGGTTTGCCAGCACCGCCACCAGGCTCACCTCGCCGGACAGCGCGGCGACCAGCGGAGCGGTGGCGACGTGGGCGGCCATCGGGACCGCGATCGCCTCCGCCGCACCGACGGGGACTCCCCTGACGTGAAACGCTGCGGACCAGCGCGGGGCGAGCAGCACCAGCCCCGCCGTGGCCGCCACCGACAGCGCGAAGCCGGGGCTGGTCGCCAGTTCCGGCAACACGAGCAGCAGTCCGATCACGCTCGCCGCCAGGACCGGCAACGCCGACCGCTGTCTGCCCAGCACCAGCGCGAGCAGCGCGACCGCACCCATCACCGCGGCGCGCAGCACGCTGGGTTCCGGTCCGGTGAGCAGCACGAACCCCACCAGCACCGCGCCCGCTCCGATCGCCGACACCCACGGCCCCACGCCGACGAGGTGCAACAACACCAGCACGGCCCCGCACACGATCGCCAGGTTGGCGCCGGACACCGCCGTCAGATGGGCCAGACCGGCGGTGTCGAAGTCCTGCTCCACCTCCGGCGGCAGTCCACTGGTGTCACCCACGACCAAGCCCGGCAGCAGCCCGGCGGCAGCCGGGCTCAGCACAGCGGCGGAGACCTCCCGCAACCCGGTGCGCAGGTCGTCCACCGCGTACCGCCACCCCGGCGCGGGAGTGATCTCACCCGGTGGCCGGAAGACCTGGAGTGCGGCGACCACGAGCTCCCCGTCACGGGGCGGGGCCGCCTTGCCGACGGCCGTGACTCGTTGCCCCGCAACGAGATCCCGCCACCCGTCGGTGGGCACCAGCAGCACGACCGAACCACCGGCCCGCAGCCGCCGCCCGCCGACGTCCACGGACTCGAGATCGGCGTGGACGACCGAGCGGTCCTGCACCCGCCGCGCCCCGAAGGCCGCCCCGCGCAACGGCCTTGGCGAACTGGTCAGCTCCACCTCGACCATCACGCGTTGGCCGTGCTCGGCGGCGATGCGCAGCGGGTGGTGCGCAACGCCGTGGCCGCGGACCGCGATGCCGGTCGCGGCAACCCCGCCCAGCAGCAGCACCCCCAGCACGCCCCGGGCCCACACCCGGAATCGCGCTGCCGACAGCACCACGGGCAGGGCGAGCACCGCGAGCGCTGCCACCGCAGCGGCGACCAGCCACCCGGCGAGCAGCCCCACCACGGTCACCGCCCACACCGCCAAGGCAGCAGGCACCAACCGCAGATCCAGCCCGGCGTTCATACCCGCACCAGCTCCCGCAGCCTGGCGAACCGCGCCTCACCGATCCCACCCACCTCGCGCAGCTGCTCCACGGACTCGAAGCGGCCATGTTCCGCGCGCCACCGGACGATCCGCCGGGCGGTGACCTCGCCGATTCCGGGCAGTTCATCGAGCTCATCCTCCGTTGCGGTGTTGAGATCAACCTTGCTGTCCCCTGCCTGGCCCGACTGGGCCTGCGGTGGCACCGGCACCCCGACGTGCAGCTGCTCGCCGTCGACCAGCCGCCGCGCCAGGTTGAGCCCGGACAGGTCGGCATCCGGCAGCGGACCACCGGCCGCCGCGACCGCGTCGGCGGCCCGGGCTCCCGGTGCGACGGTGACCAGTCCGGGTCGGTGCACCTTGCCCACGACGCTGACCACCAGCTCCGGCGGAGCCGTGGTCGTGGCCGGTGGGGGCGGTGGCAGGACGGGCGGAGGCGCGGGTTCGGCCGTCGGCCTCCCAGCCCACGCCAGCGCCAGCACCCCGAGCAGAACAGCCGAGGCCACCAATGCGAGCGCGAGCACCCCGGCCCGGCCGGGGTCCACTCTGGACCGCAACAACGGCTCTGGGAGCCACCTGGCGGCGAACTTGCCCAGCCGCGACCGCACAGCGGGATTCGGCGGCGCGACGGAGTAGTTCGGCCCGGCGCGCTCCTCGGGATCATCGCGCGCGGCGCTCCGGCGCAACATCCGCAGCCTGGTGCGCGGATCGAGTTCCTCGTCAAATTCATCTGCGTCAGCGCGGAAACCTCGGACGTCGAACATGCGCTCGACGGTAGAGCAACCGAAACACGTTGCGCAGCACCATTTTTCGAACCTGTGGACAAACCGGGCCACTGTGGATAACTTGTGTCCGGATTCAGCCGGATCGAATGAAATCCGTCCCTCGAAAGGTATTCAGTTCCGCGTGCGCCACCCGTCCGGAAGCACCACGACCCCCACTGCGCCCGGACCGATATGCGCCCCGATCACCGCCCCGACCTCCGAGACGACGCACTCGGCCGCGCTCCCGAGTTCCGCGCGCAACCGCCCCGCCAACTGCTCCGCCCGCTCCGGCGCGGCCAGGTGATGCACCGCGATCGAAGCGGTGCCCGAACCGGCCGCGGACGACGAGATCTCCAGCAGACGAGCCATGGCGCGGGTGGTCGTGCGCACCTTCTCGAGAGCGTCGATGCGTCCGTCGTGGACGTGCAGCAGCGGCTTGATCGCCAACGCCGTGCCGAGCACCGCCGCAGCCGTCCCGATCCGCCCACCCCGGCGCAGGTGCTCCAACGTCTGCACGGAGAACAACGTGGTGGTGCGGCCAGCGGTCAGCTCCGCGATGCGCTCCACCTCCGCCAGCCCGGCCCCCGCCTGCGCCGCCTCGGCGGCGGCGAGCACCGAAAAACCCAATCCCATTGCGGTGGAGCGGGAATCCACCACGCGGACGCGTTCGGCGTCCACCTCCCGCGCAGCCAGCCTCGCCGCGTCCCAGGTGCCCGAGAGCTGCCGGGACAGATGCACCGCGACCACCCCGTCCGCGCCCGCGTCCAACGCCGCCCGGTACGCCTTCGCCAACTCCTGCGGGGTCGCTCCGGACGTGGTCACCCGGTGCTTGCGGTCGAAGGCGCGCGCGAGGTCGGCAGGACCGAAATCGGACTCGGCGACCGGAGCGGCACCGTCCACGCTGACGTGCAGCGGCACGGTGCGGACCTGGAAGCGGTCGGCGTATCCCGCCGGCAGGTACGCCGTCGAGTCGGTGACGACTGCAATGGGCACGCCGCAACCCTACGACGTCACGCGCCGGGATGATCGGCGAGAGCGGTCAGTCGGCCACCCCGGCGTTGTAGGCCATCAGCCGCCAGCGGTGGTCGCCGCCGCCGCGGCGCTGCAACACCACCCAGTGGCAGTTGGCCACCCCGCCCAGGCCCGGCCACAGGTCGAGCGGCAGGCACAGCAGCTTCGCCGTCAACGCGGTGATCAGACCTCCGTGGGCGCACAGCAGCGCGGTGCCCTGGTGTTGGTGGTCCAGTTCCTCGACCACCTCGAAGGCGCGCTCGGAGACCTCCACCCGCGACTCGCCGCCCGGCGGAGCCCAGGTCGGGTTGGACCGCCACATGGTCATCGCGCCCGGCCAGCCGTGCTCGACCTCGGCTCCGCTCAGTCCCTGCCACTGCCCCAGGTGCGTCTCGCGCAGGCGCTTGTCCAAGCGCACCGCAGTCCCGCTGACCTCGGTGAACGCCGCCGCAGTCGAGCGCGCCCGGGTCAGGTCCGAGCTGACCGCGACCGCCGGTTCGAACCGTGCGATCGTCGGCGCGGCGCGCCGCGCCTGGAGCCGACCGGTCTCGGTCAGCGAACTGTCGAGGTGCCCCTGGATGCGGCCGGCGGCGTTGTAGTCGGTCTCGCCGTGCCGCCAGAGCACTAATCGGTCGAGGCTCACGCGTCAGCGTCCGGGGATTCGGTCCCGGCGGGGCCGTGGGCGTCCTCGAACTCGATCCGCGGGCAGTCCTTCCACAACCGTTCCAGCTGGTAGAAGGCGCGCTCCTCGGAGTGCTGGACGTGCACCACGAGGTCGACGAAGTCCAGCAGGACCCACCGGCCCTCGCGGGCGCCCTCGCGGCGCACGGGCTTGGTGCCGGCCGCGCGCAGCTTCTCCTCCACGGCGTCGACGATCGCCTCGACCTGCCGCTCGTTCGGCGCGGAGGCGATCATGAAGCAGTCGGTGATGACCAGCTGTTCGGACACGTCGAGCAGGACCACGTCGGTGGCCTTCTTGTCGGCCGCGGCCTGCGCGGCGATCAGGGCCAGCCGGCGGGCGTTCTCGGTGGCTGCCACGTCACTCCTCTCGGGCGGACCCGGGTGCGGTTCACGCCGGGTACGAGGATAGCCAGCCTCCACCCGACCAGCCCGAACCCGTCTCCACCAGCACCGGCCGCTACGGGCCCCACTCGGGGGTGACTTCCCGGTAGAGGCCGCGTTTGGTGATGTACTGGACGATTCCGTCGGGGACCAGGTACCAGACCGGCAGGCCCGCCCGGACGCGGTCCCGGCAGCCCGTGGAGGAGATCGCCATCGCCGGGATCTCCACCAGGGACACCGCACCGGCCGGCAGGTGGGCGCCGTTGAGCGAGTAGCCGGGCCGCGTCACCCCGATGAAGTGGGCCAGGTCGAACAGCTCGTCCACCCGGTGCCAGGACAGGATCTGCTCCAGCGCGTCGGCGCCCGTGATGAAGTACAGGTCCGCGTCCGGGTACTGCTCGCGCAGATCGGTCAGGGTGTCGGCCGTGTAGGTGGGGCCGCCGCGGTCGATGTCCACCCGGCTGACCAGGAACCGCGGGTTGGAGGCGGTGGCGATCACCGTCATCAGGTAGCGGTCCTCGGCGGGGCTGACCGCCTCGTGGCTCTTCTGCCACGGCTGCCCGGTGGGCACGAAGACCACCTGCTCCAGGCCGAACTGGGCCTGGACCTCGCTGGCGGCCACCAGGTGTCCGTGATGAATGGGATCAAAGGTGCCGCCCATGACCCCGATCCGACGCCGACGCGACATAGCTGACAAGCCTAGAAAGCCGCCTCCCCGCGGCGATCGCCGGGGAGCGGCGGACGTGTCGCGGATCGCATCCGGTGGACCGCTCGCGCGACTCTCGACGTCTTGCAGGCGCGCACGGGTGGGACACCCCCACCCGTGCGCGCCATGACGCAAAACCGGGGTCTCCGCGTCACTCCTCCGGCGCGATCACCTTCCCGCTCCCGGTCTCCTTGACCAGGATCGCCTCGACCGGGCAGGACTCGGCCGCGTCGACGACCTCGTCGGCCGGCTCCACCTCCGCCCGCTTCGCCCGCGAGTACCCGTCGACCAGCTCGAAGTGGTCCGGCGCGACGCCCGCACACATGCCCGACCCGATGCAGGTGCCCGCGTCGACCTCGACCGACCAGCTCATGCGCCACCTCTTCCCGTGATGAGCGAGATCACTTGACACCGTGCCACGACAGGACCATCCGCTGGGGTCCGCGGACGAGCATCCCCGCCTTCCAGACCACGTCCTCGGCCGAGGTGGCGAAGTCCAGCCCGGGCAGCCGGGTCAGCAGGGTCCGCAGCGCGACCTGCAGCTCCATCCGCGCCAGCTGCGCGCCGAGGCAGTGGTGCGGGCCGTGCCCGAAGCCGAGATGGGTGGCCTCGTTGCGGGTCAGGTCGAGCTGCTCGGGTTCGCTGAACACCGACTCGTCCCGGTTCGCCGCGGCGGCGCTGACCAGCACCGGCTCACCGGCACGGACCAGCACCCCGCCCAGCTCGACGTCCTCGGTCGCGTAGCGGGCGAAGGCCACGCCGGCGCCGAGCGGCACGTAGCGCATCAGCTCCTCGACCGCCGAGGGCACGAGGTCCAGGTCCGCGCGCAGCTGGGCGAGCTGGTCGGGGTGGGTCAGCAGCACGTAGACGAAGTTCGGAATCTGGCTGGCGGTGGTCTCGTGCCCGGCGACGAGGATCCCGGCCGCCAGCCGGACCATCTCGTCCTCGGTGAGCCGGTCCTGCTCATCGCGGGCCGCGATCAGGCCGGTGATCAGGTCGTCGGCCGGGGCCTTCCGACGTTCGGCGATCAGCCCCGCCATGTAGTCCAGCATCCGCTCGATGTAGTCGTCGATCTGCTCCGGCGTCAGCTTGGTGGTGGACAGGAAGGCGTCCGACCACTTCCGGAAGTCGGCGCGGTCGTCGTAGGGCACGCCGAGCAGTTCGCAGATGACCGTGATCGGCAGCGGCAGGGCGAACTCCTCAACCAGATCGAACGGTTCGCCGCGAGCCACGATCGCGTCGACCAGGCCGTCGGCGATCTCCTGGGTGCGGGGCCGCAACTGCTCGACGCGGCGCGAGGTGAACGCCTTCGCGACCAGCTTGCGCAGCCGCGTGTGGTCCGGTGGATCCATGGCCAGCAGTCCCTCGTCGGTGCGCCGGGGACGCAGGCGCGGTTCGTCCCGCCCCACGGCGGCCGCCCGGCTGAAGCGGGGATCGCCAAGCACGATCCTGACGTCGGCGTAGCGGGTCGCCAGCCACGACTCCTCACCGTAGGGCAACCGGATTCTGGTCAGCGGTTCCTGCTTGCGCAGGTGCGCGTAGAGGGGGTCGAGGTTCAGCCGGTCGGGTTCGCTGAACGGGTAGGTCCTCGGCTCCGTGGTGGTCATGCACAGCTCCCGGTGACTTGATGTAAGCAGTCGCTTACAACATCACCGTACGCGCCCCCGCAGACGCGCGCACGCCACCGTCACGTTTCGCCCGGAAGGTCCGTTCGCTCCAGCAGCACGGAAATCGCCCGCACCACGTGACTCGTCAGCGTCTCCGGATCGGCCTCCGCCAACGGCGACTTGCCCAGCACCGACCGGACCATGCCGATGCCGAAAAACCACGCCAGGACCAGATCGGCGCGCAGCTCGGCGTCCGCTGCGTCGCTGAGCTCCGCGAGCCGGGCGGTGTAGCGCGCCCCCAGTTCGGTGCGCAGGACGTGCGCGGCGCGCTCGTCGCTGTAGGACCGCAGCATCGCCGCTATCGGGTGCTCCTGCCCGCTGCGCAGCTCGGGGGACAGAAGGTTGTCGAGGATCCGCCGGGGCAACTGCTCGAGCGGCTGCTCGTCGAGCACTCGGCTGCTGTTGTGGCTCAGGACCGCTGCGAACAGCTCCTGCTTGGATCCGAAGTACCGGAACAGCAGGGCCTGGTTGACCCCTGCCCTCGCCGCCACGTCGCGCACCGTGGTCGCGGTGAAGCCGCGTTCGGCGAACAACTCCGACGCGGCCTGCAACAGCGCTTCCTTGGTGGCAGCCGAGTCCCTCCTGCGGCGCGGCGCCTGCGGCAACTCAGCTCCCCGGGCAGGAACCGGGAGTGGCCGGGGCGCTGCCCGGCCGCACGTGCCCGTCGCCGAAGGCCAGCCACTTCGTGGAGGTCAGCTCGGGCAGCCCCATCGGGCCCCGGGCGTGCAGCTTCTGCGTGGAGATGCCGATCTCCGCGCCCATCCCGAACTCGCCGCCGTCGGTGAACGCCGTTGAGGCGTTGACCATCACCGCCGCGGCGTCCACCCGTGCGGTGAACTGGCGGGCGGCGCGCACGTCGCTGGTCACGATCGCCTCCGTGTGCCCCGAGCCGTGGGTGCGGATGTGCTCGACGGCGTCGGTCAGCGAATCCACCACCGCCGCGGCGATGTCCAGCGACAGGTACTCGGTCCCCCAGTCCTCCTCGGTCGCCGCGACCACGTTGGAGCCGCCCACGGCCACGACCCGCTCGTCGCCGTGCACGGTCACGCCCGCGTTCTGCAGCTCGGCCAGCGCGCGCGGCAGGAACTCCCCGGCGATGTCCTTGTGCACCAGGAGGGTTTCCGCCGCGTTGCACACGCTGGGGCGACGCGCCTTGGAGTTGAGCAGGATGCGCAGTGCGGTGTCGATGTCCGCGGCGGCGTCGACGTAGACGTGGCAGTTGCCGACGCCGGTCTCGATGGCCGGGACCGTCGCCTGCTCCACGACCGCCGAGATCAGCCCCGCCCCGCCGCGCGGGATCACGACGTCCACCAGCCCACGCGCGGTGATCAGGTGCTGCACGGAGGCCCGGTCGTGGCACGGCAGGAGCTGCACGGCGTCGGCTGGGAGGCCGCGCTCGCGCACCACGTCGGCGAGGATCTCGACCAGCGCGGTGTTGGAGTTCTCGGCCGACGACGAACCCCGCAGCAGCACGGCGTTGCCCGCCTTGAGCGTCAGGCCCGCGGCGTCGACCGTGACGTTGGGACGCCCCTCGTAGACGATGCCCACCACGCCCAGCGGCACCCGCACCTGCTGGAGCTGGAGCCCGTTCGGCAGTACGCTGCCGCGCACCACCTCGCCCACCGGATCCGGCAGCCCGGCCACCGTGCGCAGGCCGTCGGCCATCGCGTCGATGCGCGGCTCGCTCAGCGCCAGCCGGTCGATCAGCGCCTCCGACATGCCCGCCTCGCGGGCCGCCTCGACGTCGCGCTCGTTGGCGGCGAGGATCTCCGCGGAACGCCGCACCAGCGCGTCCGCCATGGCGTGCAGCAACGCATCCTTGGTTCCCCGGTTGGCCAGCGCCAGCTCGGCCGCTGCCCGCCTGGCCCGCCGCGCCGCGTCGCGAACCTGCTCGCGCAGCTCGTCGCCGGACACCTTGCTCGTGGTCGTGGACTCGGTGGTGGTCACCAGTTCAGAGTAGTCGGTTCCTGCAGCCCGCCGACACGGGATTCGCGGCCCGTCCCGCCACCCGGACCGGCCCGCCCAGAGGGCCCCGGACGAGGGCGAACAGCGGCATCCGGTAGGAATCGGGAGATGGACGAACACGCGCTGCGCGAACTCGCCGACGACCGTCTCCGCGCGTTGGCGGGCCCGGACGCCTCGCTGCGCGAGGACCAGTGGAACGCAATCCGCGCGCTGGTGCTGCAACGCCGCCGGGTGCTGGTCGTGCAGCGCACCGGGTGGGGCAAGTCCGCCGTCTACTTCATCGCCACCGCGCTGCTGCGGGAACTCGGCGAAGGCCCCACGGTGATCATCTCGCCGCTGCTGGCGCTCATGCGCAACCAGGTCGACGCGGCCGCGGCCGCGGGCGTGCACGCGGCGACGATCAACTCCGCGAACCCGGACGAGTGGGCCGGCATCGAGGAGCAGGTCGCCGCCGGTGAGGTGGACGTGCTGCTGGTCAGCCCGGAACGACTGAACAACCCCGACTTCCGGGACACGATCCTGCCCGAGCTCACGCGCAGCGCCGGGATGCTCGTGGTGGACGAGGCGCACTGCATCTCGGACTGGGGCCACGACTTCCGCCCCGACTACCGGCGGCTGCGGACGCTGCTCACCGAACTTCCCGAGGGCGTGCCGGTGCTGGCGACCACGGCCACCGCCAACGACCGTGTGGTGCAGGACGTCGCCGACCAGCTCGGCGTGGGCGGTCAGCACACCGACCCGCAGGCGACGCTGGTGCTGCGGGGCAGCCTGGACCGGGAGAGCCTGCGGCTCGGCGTGGTGCGGCTGCCCACGGCGCAGGCCCGCCTGGGGTGGCTGGCCAGTCACCTGGCGGAGCTGCCGGGGTCCGGGATCATCTACACGCTCACCGTGGCCGCGACCGAGGAGGTCTCGGCGTACCTGCGGGAGCGGGGCTTCCAGGTGGCCTCCTACTCGGGCCGCACCGACCCGGCCGAGCGACAGCAGGCGGAGTCGGACCTGCTGAACAACCGCGTGAAGGCACTGGTGGCCACCTCCGCGCTGGGCATGGGCTTCGACAAACCCGACCTGGGGTTCGTCGTCCACCTCGGGGCACCGTCCTCGCCGATCGCCTACTACCAGCAGATCGGCCGGGCCGGACGCGGCGTGCAGCGCGCTGAGGTACTGCTGCTGCCCGGCCCGGAGGACCGCGACATCTGGAACTACTTCGCGTCCCTGGCCTTCCCGCCGGAACCCGTGGTGCGCGCGGTCCTCGACGCTCTCGCCCGCGAGGGCCGGATGTCCACGGCGGCGCTGGAACCGCACGTGGACCTGGGGCGGTCCCGGCTGGAGATGGTCCTCAAGGTGCTCGACGTCGACGGTGCCGTGCGCCGCGTCAAGGGCGGCTGGGAGGCCACCGGCGAGCCGTGGCACTACGACGCCGAGCGCTACCAGCGCATCGCCGCGGAGCGCCGGGCCGAGCAGCAGGCCATGGTTGACTACCTTGGCACCGCCGGGTGTCGCATGGAGTTCCTGCGCCGCCAGCTCGACGACCCGTACGCCGAACCGTGCGGGCGCTGCGACAACTGCACGGGCGTGCGGTACTCCGGTGAGGTCGACCCGGAAGCGGTGCGGCAGGCCGAGGAACGGCTGCGGCGGCCGGGGATCGAGGTGTCCCCGCGCACGATGTGGCCAAGTGGCATGGCCGCCCTCGGAGTGCCGGTATCGGGCAGGATCCCGGCTGCCGAGCAGGCCGTGGAAGGTCGCGCGATCGGGCGGCTGACCGACATCGGCTGGGGCAACCGGCTGCGCGAACTGCTCGGCGGGACAGCCCCCGACCAGGACCTGCCCGACGACCTGTTCCAGGCGGCGATCAAGGTGCTGGCCGCGTGGGACTGGCAGCAGCGGCCGGTCGGCGTGGTGGCGGTTGGCTCACGCACCCGACCGCAGCTGGTCCGCAGCCTGGCCCGACGGATCGCCGAGATCGGCCGGTTGCCGCTGCTGGGCGAGGTGGCGACCAACTCGGACACCACATCGCGGCGGGCCACCAACAGCGCCCAGCGGGTCGCGTCACTGTGGCCGCGGTTCGAGGTGACCGACGACCTCGCCGCGATGCTGGCCGCATTGGACGGGCCGGTGCTGCTGATGGACGACTACGCCGACACGGGCTGGACGATCACGGTGGTCAGCCGCCTGCTGCGACGGGCGGGCGCCCCCGCGGTGCTGCCGTTCACGCTCGCCACGACCGCTTGATCAGGTGTCCGGCGGTGTCGACGGCACCCAGATTTGGGCAAACAAACGTGGAAACCCGAGTGCCCTTCGGCGCGCTCCTCGATCAGCTGCGATCCAGGCCCGGTGGGAATTCACCCGAAATGGATCATGAAGGTGAAAGGAATTGCACAATGGTGCCCCCGACCGGCCCGGCGAGGGCACCACGTCGATCCAGCGTCAGCCATCGAACCGACCGGCCTGGATGCCGGCCACGAACGCCCGCCACTGCACCCCGGACACCGTGAAGTAGCCGGCTTCCCGGCACTTCGAGTCGCGGACCGCCACACCGCCACCCAAGCGGGCGATTTCGACGCAGTCGGTTTCCTGGGCAGACCGGCTCGACTTCCGCCATCCGACAGGCTGTGCCGTGTTCACGCAAAAGCCTCCATCTCGTTCGCACACTTGGCGATGAACTCGAGGGAATCGGTTTCGTCCATCGCGAACGAGAGCAGGGTAGTGATCGCGTCGAGGTATTCCTGCGCGAGACCGGGGTTGTAGAGGAAGGCGGAGGAGCGGTAGTGCTCCAAGTGGACGATCGGCTGCGCCTTCGGGAACTCGAAGACCACGAACGGTCCGACGTGCCCGGGATGCCACGTCGTCGAACCGCTCGCCACCACGCGCACCGAGATGTTGGGCCAGGTGGCCAGTTCCGCCACCTTGCGCAGCTGCTCGGCCATCACCTCGTGGCCGCCGATCGGTTCCCGCAGCGCGTTCTCGCTGATGATCGCGGTCAGCTGGGGCCCGTTGCGGGCGGAGAGGATCTCCCGCCGACCGAGACGCATCAGCACCAGCTTCTCGACCTCACCGACCGGTTTGCCGCGCATCACCGCGCGCGCATAGTCGGAGGTCTGCAGCAGACCGGGGATCAGCCCGGTGGCAACGTTGGTGATCCGGGTGGCCGTGCGTTCGAACTCGATGAGCGCGGTCAGCTCCTGCCGCACGCCGGCCCGGTCGGCGGTGAGCCAGTTCGGCGCGTCCGCGTCGCGCGCCATCTCGACCAGGCGGTCGCGTTCGACCTCCGGAACGCCCAGCGCGGTGAGCAGAGCGGCCACGACCTCCGGCGCGGGCACCGATCGGCCGGTTTCGTACCGCATCAGGCGAACGTGGTTGGTGTCGAGCTCCTGCGCGAGGGCACGCAGGCTCTTCCCCGCCGACACCCTGGCTTCGCGCAGCTCAGCGCCGAGGGCGCGGGCCTTCGGCGTGCCCCCAGTGGTACGGGTCATGAAGTCTAGAGAAACAGAATTCGACTCTGGTAACTACTACCTGTTCAGGTAATTGGCCAGCCGTTTCCGTACCACCAGAATGGTACGGGCCACGACAACCTACCGAGGAGTCGACCATGCGGATGATCGGCGGCGGCCGCACCTCTGCGGACGGCTCCGGCCGATCCGGTTCCCGTGGACATCGTGGCCCGAACCGGCTGCCCCGGACGCGACGCACCCCGCGGCGGCGCGCGGCAGTCGCCTTCAACCGACTTGGAACAGGCGGTGATCGTGCATGCCTTACCCGTTTCGCTGGCAACCCGGTGAAGGTCAGCGGCACGCGACGTTGAAACCCCGGCCGCGCGGCGGTTTCCCGGCCGACACGACGATCGAGACGTTGTGCGGCGCCCAGATCACTGTGGACAACTCCGACGTGGCGTGGTTGTGGAACACCTGCCCGGAGTGCAACAGGGCCGCGCACGAGCTGGCCGGTACCCACCTCGCTCCCGGTGGTCCGGGCCTTCCCACTGGCTGAATCCGGATCTTCCACCCGCGCGGCGCAGACCGTACTGTGTCGTCACCGTCCGGGGCGCGCACTCCTGCCTCCCGGGCGCACGACACCGGAGGATGCGATGGCTCACGACACGGCTGCGACCGAGCGATCCCGCCTTCCCCTGCGCAAGCTGGTCGCCGCGAGCATCGGCAACGCCGTCGAGTGGTACGACTGGACGATCTACACCGCCTTCAGCGTCTACTTCGCGTCCGCGTTCTTCCCGGGCGAACTCGCGCTGATCAACACCCTGGCGACGTTCGCGCTGGCGTTCTTCTTCCGGCCGCTGGGCGGCTGGCTGCTGGGCCGGTTCGCCGACCTGCGCGGCCGCAGGACCGCGATGCTGGTGACGATCTCGCTGATGGCCGGCGGATCGCTGATCATCGGTCTGCTGCCCACCTTCCACACCATCGGGTGGGCCGCGTCGGTTCTGCTGGTGCTGGCCCGGGTCGGGCAGGGCCTGTCGCTCGGCGGTGAGGTGTCCAACGCCTCCGCGTACCTGGCCGAGATCGCCCCGCCCGCCAGGCGCGGCCGCTATTCGGCGTTCTTCTACATCTCCACCGGCTCGGCCCTGCTGGTCGCATCGCTGCTGGGTTATGCGCTGACCGCGCTGCTCACCGAGGAGGAGTTGACCGACTTTGGCTGGCGCATCCCGTTCCTGATCGGCGGCGTGCTCGGCCTGCTCGGCATCTGGTTGCGCCGCACGCTGGAGGAGACCGAGCAGTTCGAGGACAACCGCGCCAAGGCGAAGGCGCTGAAGAATCCACTGTGGATGACGTTGCGGCATCACCCGAAGGCGGTCGGCCAGCTGGTGGGCTTCAGTATGCTGTCCACGCTGTGCTACTACACGTTCTTCAGCGCGCTGACGCCGTTCGCGGTGAAGAACCGGCACGCCGACGCCACCGACGTCTTCCTGGCACTGTCGATCGCGACCGCCTTGTTCGTCGCGCTGCAGTACCCGATGGGCGCGCTGTCGGACCGCATCGGCCGCAAGCCGCAGCTGCTGGTCTGGTCGGCGGCGACGGCGGTGCTGATCGTGCCGCTGTCCACGCTGGTGCGGCCTGGACTGATCAACCTGCTGGTGGTGTTCTGCGTCGGCATCGCGCTGTACACGGCGATGACCTCGATCGCTCCGGCGATCATGTCGGAGCTCTTCCCCACCGAGCTGCGGGGGCTGGGCATCGGCGCCTGGTACAACCTGACCGTCGCGGTGTTCGGCGGCACGGCCCCGCTGGTGATCCAGACGCTGGCCCGTTACGAGCTGTCGACGGCGTTCTTCTGGTACCTGGCGGTCGGTGCGGCGGTTGCGTTCTTCGTGATCCGGACCCTCCCGGAGACCCGCGGCACCGAACTGCGCTGACCCTGGTCGAGATTCCTGGAGATCGGTCCGTCGATTACCAACGCGGGTGCACGAACGCCTGTGGCGAAGGTCACTGGTCAGCGCAGCGGGACGAGGTCGTCGGCGTGGACCACCTCGCGGCGTTGTTCCGGCGGTAGCTGGTGGCTGGAGCGGCCGATGAGCTCCGGAAGCTCCGCCGCGTCGTAGGCGACCACGCCGCGCGCCACCACCGCTCCGGTCGGGTCGACCAGTTCGACCACGTCACCACCGTCGAACGCGCCTTCCACCGCGGTGATCCCGGCCGCCAGCAGGGAGCGGCGACGCCGGACCACCGCCGCGACCGCGCCGTCGTCCAGCCACAGTCGGCCGTTGGCGTCGGCCGCGTGCGCCAGCCAGAAGCGGCGGGCCGACAGGCGGCTGCCGGTGACGGCGAACGCGGTGCCGACATCAGCCGGTCCGAGCGCCCGCTCGGCCAGCGCCGCGGACGTCAGCAGCACCGGGATTCCCGAGGAGCACGCGATCTTCGCCGCCTGCACCTTCGAGGCCATGCCGCCCGTGCCGAGCCCGGACGCACCCGTGCCACCCGCCCGCACCCCGGCCATGTCCGCCTCGCCGTTGACCTCGCGGATCGCCGTCGCCCCGCCGTGGCGCGGATCGCCGTCGTACAGGGCATCCACATCGGACAGCAGGATGAGCGCGTCCGCGCCGACGAGGTGGGACACCAGCGCCGCCAGGCGGTCGTTGTCACCGAACCGGATCTCGGTGGTGGCGACCGTGTCGTTCTCGTTGACCACCGGCACCGCGCCCAGACCGAGCAGGCGGTTCAGCGTGCGCTGCGCGTTGCGGTAGTGCCCGCGGCGCACCACGTCGTCGGCGGTGAGCAGCACCTGACCGACCGTCAGGCCGTAGCGCGAGAACGACTCGGCGTAGGCGTGCGCGAGAGCCTGCTGGCCGACGCTGGCGGCGGCCTGCTGGGTGGCCAGGTCCTTCGGACGGCGGCGCAGACCGAGCGGCGCGATGCCGGCCGCGATCGCGCCGGACGAGACCAGCACCACCTGGCCGCCCGCGGCCACCCGGCGCGCCACGGTGTCCACCAGCGCCGCCAGCCGTTCGGCGTCCAGCCCGCCTTCGGTCGTGGTGAGCGACGACGAGCCGACCTTCACCACGACACGCTGCGCCGCCGCGACCGCCTGCCGGGTCGCGGAGAGCTGCTCGGTCACTCCTCCTCGTCCTCCTCGACGTACCGGCCGAACTCGTCCAGCGAACTGCGGCGCGCCTTCTTCGCGGCCTTGCGTTCGGACGCGGAGGTGCGGTTGCTCTGGTCGATCCGTAGGTCCGTGCCGCGGCGGCCCATCACGCCCGCCACCCCGGCGGGGGTGGACGGCTCCCAGTCGAAGGTCATGGTGCCGATGGTGACCTGGCTGCCGGCTCGCGCGCCGTGCTTGGCCAGCGCTTCCTCCACACCCAGCTTGGCCAGCCGGTCGGCCAGATACCCGACGGCCTCGTCGTTGTTGAAGTCGGTCTGCCGCACCCAGCGCTCGGGCTTCTCGCCGCGCACCACGAACGCGTCCTCGACCTCCGGGTCCGGTTCGATGGTGAAGTCGCCGCGGTCCACCGCGGTCGGCCGCACCACCACGCGCGCCGGTTCCGGCGGCGGTAGCTGCGCCCGGTACCGCTCCACCTCGGCGGCCATCGCGTAGCTCAACTCGCGCAGTCCCTCGCGGGTCGCGGTGGACACCTCGAACACCGGCCACCCGCGTGCCTCCAGGTCCGGCCGAACCAGCTCGGCCAGTTCGCGCGCCTCCGGCACGTCCACCTTGTTGAGCACCACCATGCGCGGGCGCGAGCCGAGGTCGACGCCGCCCTGCTCGGTCTGCAGCGCGGGCGTGTACTGGGCGAGCTCGGTTTCCAGGGCGTCCACATCGGACACCGGGTCGCGCCCGGGCTCCAGGGTGGCGCAGTCGACCACGTGCACCAGCACCGCGCAGCGCTCGATGTGGCGCAGGAAGTCCAGGCCCAGTCCGCGCCCCTCGCTCGCGCCCGGAATGAGCCCCGGCACGTCCGCCATGGTGAACACGGTGTCGCCCGCGGTCACCACGCCCAGGTTCGGGACCAGGGTGGTGAACGGGTAATCGGCGATCTTCGGGCGGGCCGCGGACAGCACGGAGACCAGCGACGACTTCCCGGCCGACGGGAACCCGACCAGGCCCACGTCGGCGACCGACTTCAGCTCCAGCACCAGGTCGAGCTCCTCGCCCGGCTCGCCGAGCAGGGCGAAACCCGGCGCCTTGCGGGCCTTCGACGCCAGCGCCGCGTTGCCCAGGCCGCCGCGACCGCCGGCGGCGGCGACGAACGTCGTGCCCTCGCCGACCAGGTCGGCCAGGACCTCGCCGTCCGGGGTGAGCACCACGGTGCCGTCCGGCACAGCCAGCACCAGGTCCTCGCCGGCGGCGCCGTTGCGCAGGCTGCCCTTGCCCGGCTTGCCGTTGGCCGCGCGCGCGTTCGGCCGGTAGTGAAAGTCCAGCAGCGTGTGCACACCGCGGTCCACGACCAGCCGGACGTCACCGCCCTTGCCGCCGTTGCCGCCGTCCGGGCCGCCGAGCGGCTTGAACTTCTCCCGGTGCACCGAGGCGCAGCCATGCCCGCCATCGCCTGCCGCGACGTGGATGGTCACGCGGTCAACGAACCGCGACACGAATGCCTCCAGGAAGATCAGCCGAGCCGCGCCCGGCGGGAAGAGCTGTCCTGCGCGGGGCGTGCCCGCCCTGCGCGAAGCAGACGACGAGGGGCGGGCCGGACAAACCGGACCCGCCCCTCGTCGGGAAGTACTCGCAGCCGAGAGCCGGGTCAGACCTCGGCCGGCAGCACGCTGACGGCCTTGCGGCCGCGGTAGCGTCCGAACTGGACGGTGCCAGCGGACAGCGCGAACAGGGTGTCGTCGTTGCCGCGCCCGACGTTCAGCCCGGGGTGGAACTTCGTGCCCCGCTGCCGGACCAGGATCTCACCGGCCTTGACGACCTGACCGCCGTAGCGCTTCACCCCGAGGTACTTGGGGTTCGAGTCGCGGCCGTTCCGAGAGCTGGATGCGCCCTTCTTGTGTGCCATGACTACTCAGGTCCTCACTTCGTGATGCCGGTGACCTCGACGCGGGTCAGCTTCTGCCGGTGACCCTGCCGCTTGTGGTAGCCGGTCTTGTTCTTGAACTTGTGGATGCGGATCTTGGGGCCCTTGGTGTGCTCGACGAGCTTGCCGGTCACCGACACCTTGGCCAGCGCGTCGGCGTCGGTCGTGACCTCGGAGCCGTCGACGACCAGAAGCGCCGGGAAAGTGACCTCGGAGCCCAGCTCGCCATCGAGCTTCTCGACCTCGACGACGTCCCCGACAGCCACTTTGTACTGCTTGCCGCCGGTCTTGACGATCGCGTACATGAGTCGGAAGTCTCCTGCTGCTCGGTTCTACGTCTGCGGCGGACGCCCACCCCGACCGCGTGGATCGGGGATTCCTACCACGCCGCGGTGCAGCGTCTCGGTGGGTTCCTGTTCCGGCAGCTGAAGGCCGCACCGGCAATCGCACCCGAAACAGGCGTTTAGCCTCTCCGCCCGTCCGGCGGCGAGAAGTTCTCACCCATCATACAGACCGCGTTCGCCGACCCGATCGGCCGGGGCGGTCCATGGGGGTGCTCCGCCGCCGCGATCGGCTTGCGGCGAGCGGCCGCGCAAGACTACGGCCGCGCCGCCCAGAGGTCAAATCACGCCACAAGCATCTACGTCGGAACGTGCCGCGTGTACACCGATCTTGCTACCGTAAGTCGCCGTTCGACTGGATCTGGGGACACACAGCGTGACTGACATCGCATCCGCCGCCGACGAGCGCGCAGCCCCCGAAGCCCCGAGCCCCGTGCAGCGGTTCGGCCCCGTGCTGCTCGGCCTGTCGGCGATCGTGCCGCCGTTGATGATGTTGCGGGAAGTGCTGCGTTACCCGCAGATGCACTTCTACGACTACTGGTGGGTGCTGCTGGACATCACCCGCGACGACGGGTCGCTGCGCCCCGAGGCGCTGCTCGGCTTCCGCAACGAGCACCCGTTCGTGCTGCCGAGCCTGCTGTTCTGGCTCAGCGCCCGCTACGGGCACGGGCTGAACCAGCCGCTCGGGCTGCTGATCGTCGCCTTCGGGGTCGGCTGCGTGCTGCTGGTGTGGGCGCTGCTGCCGCGGACGCTGAACCGCTGGCAGCGGGCGGGACTGGTCGCGGCGGCGTCGACGCTGGTGTTCAACCCGCACGGCATCCACAACTACGTGCGCTCGATGAGCGGCGCGTCGTGGCTCCTCGCCCTGCTGCTGGTGCTGGCGGCGTTGCTGGCGATGCAGCGGCAGCACCGGATCTCCGCGATCGTCTTCGGCCTGCTCGCCTCGATCAGCTACGGCACGTCCTTCGCGGTCTGGCCCGCCCTGGCGCTGGTCGCGTGGCTGCGCGGGGAGCGCCGCCGGTGGGTCGCGACGCCCGCGGTGGTCGGGGTGGTCGTGGTCGCCGCGTGGTTCGTGCTGCGCGGCCCGCAGGGCGGTGGTGGCAGTACGCCGACCGACGACCCGGCGCAGGCGTTGCTGGCGGGGCTGAGCATGCTCGGCATGGTGTGGACCGGCACCGAGCCGTCGATCGCGCTGATCGCCGGGGTCGCCGGGCTGGCCGTGCTGGCGCTGCACGGCCGGCAGACGTCCGAGGAGCGCAGCAGCGCGGCACCGTGGTGGGGGCTGGTGCTCTACGCCGTCGGCTGCGCGGTGATGATCTCCGGCTCGCGGGCGGCGTTCGGCGAGTCCGCGGGGCTCCAGAGCCGCTACAACAGCATGAGCGCCGCGCTGTGGATCGCCGTGCTGGTGATCGCGGTCGCCTGGGCCCGCTGGCCCAGGTTCCGCACCGTCGCGGTGGCGGGCACGGTGCTGGCGACCGTCGCGCTGGGCGCGCCGATGGCGCAGGCCGTGCGGGCCGACGCGCCGAACCAGAACCTACTGGCCATCGCCGCGCGGATCGGCCACCCCGACGGCTTCGCCGACCGCTTCCCGGAACCCGAGCGGCTGCTGCCGCGGCTGCGGGCGCTCGGCCACTATCCGTTCTCCCCCGAGTTCACCCTCGGCTGCCCCGACGGGCTGGAGATCGGCGACCGGGTGGACACCGCGACCTGGCGCACGCCCAGCGTCGGCAACCTGCGCGAACCCCGCCCGGACGGCCGGGACGTGGTGCTCAACGTCGAGACCGACCAGGTGCAGGGCGGGGCCCGGATGCTGGAGGGCTGGGCGATCTCCGGCATCGAACGGGCCCGATGCATCGCGGTGCTCGACCAGACCGGGACCGTGGTCGGCGGCGGTGTGGTGGACATCCCGCGCTCCGACGCCGAGACCCAGACCCCGGGTATCGAGATCGGGCTCGGCTTCCAGGCCGTCGCTCCCGCCCAGCCGGGCCCGCTGCGCATCGCCTTCCAGTTCCCCGACGGCTGGTGGATCCGGCCTCTGACCGAAAGTCCGCAGGTCCTGCCATGACAGAAGCACCGCAGGTCTCGCTGCTGGCCCCGGCGAAGAACGAGCGCGACAACCTGCCCCGGCTGTTCGCCGAGATCCGCGAGGCCATGCAGCAGCAGCCCCGATCCTGGGAGCTGCTGGTCATCGACGACGGCAGCACCGACGGCAGTTGGGAGGTGATCGCCGAGCACGCCGCGGCGGACCCGCGCATCCGCGGCATCCGGTTGCGGCGCAACTTCGGCAAGGCCGCCGCGCTGGCCGCCGGGGTCGCCGAGGTTCGCGGCGAGCTGCTGGTCACGCTGGACGCCGACCTGCAGGACGACCCGGCCGAGATCCCGCGGCTGCTGGCCGAGCTCGACGGGGGCGCCGACCTGGTCAGCGGGCACAAGGCCCAGCGGCAGGACCCGTTGGGCAAGCGGCTGCCGTCGAAGGTGTTCAACTGGGTCACCGGTCTGATCACCGGGCTGAAGCTGTCCGACCACAACTGCGGGTTGAAGGCGGCGCGGACCGAGGTGTACCGGCGCGTTCCGCTGTACGGTGAGCTGCACCGCTACATCCCGGCGCTGGCGCACCAGCTCGGCTACCGGGTGCGCGAGCTGGCCGTCCACCACCGGCCGCGGCTGCACGGCAGGTCCAAGTACGGCCTGGAGCGCTATGTGCGCGGCGCGCTGGACCTGCTCACGGTGGTCGCGCTGACCCGCTACGGGCGGCGTCCGGCGCACCTGTTCGGCGGGCTCGGGTTGCTGGCGGGCTCGATCGGGACGCTGATCCTGCTCTACCTGAGCGGTGTCTGGCTGTTCACCGACCAGTCGATCGGCACCCGGCCGCTGCTGACGCTGGGCATCCTGCTGGAGATCTTCGCGGTGCAGATGATCTCGCTGGGCCTGCTCGCCGAGCTGGTGCTGCACCGCACCGGTCGGGATGACGACGTCGCCGTGCTGGTCGCCGACCGCACCGCGGGCACCAGCCGTGCCGGCCACGCCCCGTGACGCACGTTCTTGAGTCCAGGTGACCGACCGGTTACGCGATCACCGATGGCGACCACCCGGTCACGCGCGGTGTGCGCGAGCAACGCCCGAAGGGTCTCCGTGTGCACCCAGGAGCGGCGAAGAAGCAGGTGGCCGACCCGTCCCAGGGACGGATCGGCCACCTCGAGGCTCAGTCCTCGGCGGACCGGCCGACCGGCGGACCGGCCGGGCGTGACGCGGCCCGACGCGCCCGACGCACCGGAGCCGCCGGGGCGACGGCGGACAGCACGTCCTCGGTCGACTGCTTCGGTTCGGGCTTGGGCAGCACCAGCGGCGTCACCGGCGCGCCCGCGCTGCCCGCGGCGCGCGTCGCCTTGCGCCGCGGGCGACCGTTGCGGGCCGCCGCCGACTCCGGCTCCGGCTGCTCCGCCGCGGCGGGCGCCGTCTCCGGAGCGCCCTCGACGGCCGGTACCGCGGGCTCCGGCTTCGCGACCGCTTCGGGTTCCGCCTTCGGCGGCGGGACCGGCTTCGGCGCGGGCTGCTCGATCGGCTTCGCCTTTACTGCCTCCGGCTTCGGCTCGGCCTTCGGCGTCTCGGCGGCCGGTTCGGTCTTCTCCTCCACCGCCTCCGGCTTCGCCTCGGTGCGCGGCTCCGGCGCGGGCTGCTCCACGTGGTCGTGGGTCTTGCCGCGGTGGCGGTTGCGGCGGCCGTTGCCGCCCTGACCGTTGGCGTGCGTGACCGGGTCGGTGGAGACGATCAGGCCGCGGCCCCGGCAGTGCTCGCAGGTGCTGCTGTATGCCTCCAGCAGCCCGGTGCCGACCCGCTTGCGGGTCATCTGCACGAGGCCGAGCGAGGTGACCTCGGCGACCTGGTGGCGGGTGCGGTCGCGGCCGAGGCACTCGGTGAGGCGGCGCAGCACCAGGTCGCGGTTGGACTCCAGCACCATGTCGATGAAGTCGATGACGATGATGCCGCCGATGTCACGCAACCGGAGCTGGCGGACGATCTCCTCGGCCGCCTCCAGGTTGTTGCGGGTGACCGTCTCCTCCAGGTTGCCCCCGGAGCCGGTGAACTTGCCGGTGTTGACGTCGATCACCGTCATCGCCTCGGTGCGGTCGATGACCAGGTAGCCGCCCGAGGGCAGCCAGACCTTGCGGTCCAGTGCCTTGGCGATCTGCTCGTTGATCCGCCACTCGGTGAACACGTCGTTCTTGCCGACGTGCTTGTGCAGGCGCGACACCAGGTCGGGCGCCACGTGCTGGACGTATGCCTCGATGGTGTCCCAGGCGTCGTCGCCCTGCACCGTCATGGCCGAGAAGTCCTCGGTGAACAGGTCGCGGACGACCTTGATCAGCAGGTCCGGCTCCTCGTAGAGCAGCTGCGGGGCCTGCGCGCCCGGGGCCTCGGCCTTCTCCTTGATGACCTCCCACTGGGCCTGCAACCGCCGCACGTCGCGGTCCAGCGCCTCTTCGCTGGTGCCCTCCGACGCGGTGCGGATGATCACCCCGGCGTTGTCCGGGACGATCCGCTTGAGGATCTCCTTGAGCCGCTTGCGCTCGGTGTCCGGCAGCTTCCGGCTGATGCCGGTGGCGCCGCCGCCCGGCACGTAGACCAGGAAGCGGCCGGGCAGGCTGATCTGGGTGGTCAGGCGCGCGCCCTTGTGGCCGACCGGGTCCTTGGTGACCTGCACCAGCACGCTGTCGCCGGTCTGCAGGGCCTGCTCGATGCGGCGCGCCTTGCCCGCCAGGCCGGCGGCGTCCCAGTCGACCTCACCGGCGTAGAGCACCGCGTTGCGGCCCCGGCCGATGTCGACGAACGCGGCTTCCATGCTGGGCAGCACGTTCTGCACGCGCCCCAGGTAGACGTTGCCGACCAGCGAGCCGGAACCCGAGGTGGTCACGAAGTTCTCGACGAGGACGTTGTCCTCGAGGACCGCGATCTGGGTCTGGTCGCCGTTCTGCCGGACCACCATCTTGCGGTCGACGGATTCGCGGCGGGCCAGGAACTCGGCCTCGGACAGCACCGGGGCGCGGCGGCGACCGGCCTCCCGGCCGTCCCGGCGGCGCTGCCGCTTGGCTTCCAGGCGGGTCGAGCCCTTGACCGCGCGGACCTCGTCGTCGCTGCTGTCCTGCCGGGTCTCCGCGGGCTCGCGGACGTGCACGACGGTGTTCGGCGGGTCGTCCTCGCGGGCTCCGCTGTCGTCGTCGGCCGCACCCTTACGGCGGCGGCGCCGACGCCGACGGCGGGTGCTCGTGACCTCGACCTCCGCGGCGGCGGGCTGCTCGTCGGTGGTCTCCTCGGCGGCCTGCTCCGCGGCCTCCTCGGTGGCGGCCTCGGCGCGCTCCTCGGTGGTCTCCTCGGCGGGCTGCTCCTCGCCGCCCTGCTGCTCGGCTTCGGCGCCACGGCCCCGGCCGCGTCCGCGGCGGCCACGCCGGCGCCGACGTCGGCCGCTGGGCTCGGACTCGTCCTCACCGGCCGCCTGCTCGGCGGGCTCGGCCTCGGCGGGCTCCGGCTGGGCCTCGGCTTCCGGCTCGGCCTTCGGCGCGGGCCGAACCTGCTGCGGCTGCGGTGCGAGGAACATCGCCTCCGGCGCGGCGAACACCGGGGTCAGCCCTGTGGTGGCTGGCGCGCTCGGTCCCGGTTCCGGCTCCCGCTCCACCGGAGCGGGCGTGAAGTCCGCAGCGGGCACCGACGGGGCCCCGGCGGGCTGGTCGGTGGAGGCCGGCTGGTCGGTGGCCGCCGGCTGGTCAGCGGTCTCCTCCGCGGTGGCTTCGTCGGCCTCCGCCTCGGTCAGCAGTTCGGGGTGCAGGGACTGCACCACCTGCAACGCGACGTCGCGGGTGATGTTCGACTGCGCGCTGCGGACCGGCTCGCCGAGCGACTCCAGCGTGGTGATGATCTCGCGGCTGCTGGATCCCAGCAGCTTGGCCAGTGCGTGCACCCGGAGCTTGGCGGGCAGCTCGATCGTGCCCTGCTCTTCTCGGGCGGGTGTGGGCGATTGCCCGCTGGCGCTCCCAGCGGGCGTGTCCATGTTCAACATCCAGCTCCTCCGCCCCCGGGCGCGTCCTGGTGGACGCGGCCGCACAGAGGCATGTGCGTTCTTCGGTCTCCGCCACCCGCAGGCGACGGCAATTCTTCTGGTGGCCCCTCCGCCCCGGGCCGCCTGCGGCCGGGAAGCTCATACGGCGGGTCGACGACGTCCGCGCCTTCCGTCACCCGGCCGTATGCTCTCCCGCCGGAGTCCGGTCGCCGCCTGAGTCCCGGGCCAACGGGTCGGCTATCCCTCCCCCGTCGTCGAGCCGACCCTGTTCCAGCCGGGTCGCGCTCACGGCGGCCGACGGTGCCAAACCGGCGACGACACGCAGGGCGCTCAGTACGTCGTCGGGTCGTACGACCGGTGTTGTCTGCCGCACGACCGTTACAAGTATCCCATACGGTGCCGGGGCCTCCGGCCAATCGTCCACTCGGGCGGTCGAACCCGGTTTTCGATCACGCAGCGCGACCACCTGGCGACTGTCCAGCACCTCCGCGCTCAGCAGGGCCGCGCGGGCGTCGATCGTCCGGCGGCCGTCCTTGGTCATACGCTCCACCAGCACGGAGTCCTCGGCGAGCAGCGCGTCCACCGCGCGCCGCAGCTCCTCGACCCCGGTGCCGGGGAGATCGATCCGCCACCGGCTGACCTCCAGCCGGTCGGCCAGCGGGCCCGACCCGGCCTCCACCGCGTCGAGCACGTCGATGCCGTCGGGCAGCGCGGCGTCGAGTTCGGCTCGCAGCACCGCCGGGTCGACCCGCTCGACCAGTTGGAGCTCGACGTACTCGGCCTCGCTGGCCACGCCGGTGGGCACCGCACCCGCCCAGGACACCTTCGGATGCGGGCTGAAGCCCTGGGAATACGCCATCGGTACCCCGGCCCGGCGCAGCGCCCGCTCGAAGACGCGCGCCACGTCGCGGTGCGAGGTGAACCGCAGCCGCCCACGCTTGGCGTAGCGCAGCCGCACCTTCTGCACCGGAGGCGCCGAGGGGTTGGGGTGATCTCGCCGACTCAGGATGCCCTCCCGACCATGATCGTCATCGGTGGTCGTCGCCGACCTGTTCCGATGCCGATGCTTGCTTGCTCAACCGCAGTGTGACAACACCTGCGGCTCATCTTTCGATGGACCGTACCTCTGCTGACCTCCCCCGCACCGGGGGACGCGGTCCGGCGACCGAACCGCAACTCCCAGCCGCAAGGACGCCCGTGAGCGGCGAGAGCGGGGCCGGTGATCAACCCCGGTGGAACGCCGGGTTGCGCACCGGGGAGCCCTGCCCGACCGGGGAGATCGGCAGCAGCGTGCGACCGGACGGGCCCACCTCGATGTCGGTGCCCATCGTCGGGCACACGCCGCAGTCGAAGCACGGCGTCCAGCGGCAGTCGTCCTGCTCCCGGGCGGCCAGCGCGTCCTGCCAGTCCGCCCACAGCCACTCCTTGTCCAGCCCGGAGTCGAGGTGGTCCCACGGCAGGACCTCGTCCTCGGTGCGCTCGCGGGTGGTGAACCAGTCCAGGTCCACTCCGAGCGGCTCCAGCTCAGCGGCCGCGCAGGAGACCCAGCGCTCGAAGGAGAAGTGCTCGTTCCAGCCGTCGAACCGGCCGCCCTCGCGCCACACCCGCTCGATGACCCGGCCGATCCGGCGGTCGCCGCGGGACAGCAGGCCCTCGATCAGCGACGGCTTGCCGTCGTGGTAGCGCATGCCGATGTTGCGGCCCAGGCTGCGGTCGGCGTTGATCGCCTGCCGCAGCTTGCGCAGCCGGTCGTCGATGGTGTCCGGGTCGGCCTGCGACGCCCACTGGAACGGGGTGTGCGGCTTGGGCACGAACCCGCCGATGGAGATCGTGCAGCGGATGTCCTTGCGCCCGGAGACCTCGCGGCCGACGCGGACGACCTCCTTGGCCATCTGGGCGATCTGCAGCACGTCCTCGTCGGTCTCGGTGGGCAGACCGCACATGAAGTACAGCTTGACCTGCCGCCAGCCGTTGGCGAAGGCCGCCGAGACGGTGCGGATCAGGTCCTCCTCCGACACCATCTTGTTGATCACCCGGCGAATGCGCTCGCTGCCGCCCTCGGGGGCGAAGGTCAGCCCGGAACGACGGCCGTTGCGGGACAGCTCGTTGGCCAGGTCGATGTTGAACGCGTCCACCCGCGTGGACGGCAGCGACAGCCCGGTGTTGGTGCCCTCGTAGCGGTCCGCGAGGCCCTTGGTGATCTCGGCGATCTCGGAGTGGTCCGCCGAGCTCAGCGACAGCAGCCCGACCTCCTCGAAGCCGGTGGCCTCCAGCCCGCGCTGCACCATCTGGCCGATTCCCTCGATGGAGCGCTCCCGCACCGGACGGGTGATCATCCCGGCCTGGCAGAACCGGCAGCCCCGGGTGCAGCCACGGAAGATCTCCACGCTCATCCGCTCGTGCACGCTCTCCGCGAGCGGCACCAGCGGCTTCTTCGGGTACGGCCAGTCGTCGAGCTCCATGGTGGTGCGCTTGAACACCCGGTACGGCACCCGCTCGTGGTTGGGCACGACCTGCTCGATCGCCCCGTCGGCCCGGTAGGTGACGTCGTAGAACTTCGGCACGTACACGCCGCCGGACTCGGCCAGCCGCAGCAGCAGCTCGTCCCGGCCGCCCGGGCGGCCCTCGGCCTTCCAGCGCCGGATGGCGTCGGTGATCTCCAGGACGGCTTCCTCGCCGTCCCCCAGGACCGCGGCGTCGAGGAAGTCGGCGATCGGCTCCGGGTTGAACGCGGCGTGGCCGCCGGCTAGCACGATCGGGTGGTCGTCGGTGCGGTCGGTCGCGTGCAGCGGGATGCCGGCCAGGTCGAGTGCGCCGAGCAGGTTCGTGTAGCCCAGCTCGGTGGCGAAGCTGACGCCGAGCACGTCGAAGGCGCCCACCGGCCGGTGGGCATCGACGGTGAACTGCGGGATGCCGTGCTCGCGCATCAGCGCCTCGAGGTCCGGCCACACCGCGTAGGTGCGCTCGGCCAGCACGTCCGGCTGCTCGTTGAGGATCTCGTAGAGGATCTGGATGCCCTGGTTGGGCAGCCCGACCTCGTACGCGTCCGGGTACATCAGGCACCAGCGGACGGCGGCGTCGTCCCACGCCTTCACCGTCGCGTTGAGCTCCCCACCCACGTACTGCACGGGTTTGGAGACGCGCGGCAGCAGCGGTTCCAACCTGTCAAAAACGGACTCCACACGCACCCGACCAGGGTAAAGGCCCGCCCCGCACCGGAGGGAAGCGGTGGCGTGACCGAGCGGAGCGGGACAGGACCTCGGAGGCTCAGACGTCGCGGGTGAGCCAGATCTCGTCGCGGTCGTCGCCCGGAGCGACCCGCACCGCACCGGGCCAGCGGCCCCGCTCGACCCAGCCCAGGTTCGTGTAGAAGCGCTCCAGGCCGTGGCCGCTGCGGGTGACCAGGTCCAGCTTTTCCAGGCCGAGCGCCTGCGCCTGCGCCACGACCGCGTCATGCAACTGCTTGCCCCAGCCCTTGCCCTGCAGCTGCGGGTCCACGGCCAGCCAGACCAGCTCGCCGGTGTGTTGGCGGACGGGCAGCTGCCGGGCCCGCAGCGCCGCCATGCCGACCAGCACGTGCTGCTGGCCGAGGGTGATCAGGTGCGCCCTGCGGTGGCGGACGTCCTCGACGAGCGCGGTGGCCGCCTCGCGCAGCCGGTCCACCGGGTCGGTCGGGCTGAAGCCCACCGCACCTCCGGCGACGGTGACCCGACCCCACAGGTCGGCCAGAGCCTGGGCCAGGTCCGGGTGCGGCGTGTCGACGCGGTGCGGACCGGTGACGAAGCCCGCCGGGTCGATGTCGTCGGCCACGATGCTCAGAGCTCCCTTGAACTCGATCAGGCTGCCGAAGGACGGCTTGGTCACGTGTTCACGTGGACACTGCGGGACCGCAGCCTTCCGCTCCCGTGCCCCCACCGGCAGCACTCTATCCGGCCAGCGATCTTGGTCGCGCCCACGTTCCGGGCGCGACCAAGACATCGCGGCTACGGCACAGCGCGGACGCAGCGGCAACCCCACCAGGTTGGCCCTGCGTCGGCGATCATCTGGCTTTCCCGTCTCGTTTCGGTCAGTACGCGAACGCGTCCGAAACGCCTCTGTACTCGAAGAGCTCGTTGGGGCTGAACCACAGCTCAACCTCGTACTTGGCCTCCTCGGCGTTGCCGGAGGCGTGGATGAGGTTCATGATCGCCTTGCCGGACGCGTTCGAGGATGCCTTCGTCTGGTGCGCGAAGTCGCCGCGGATGGTGCCCGGAGCAGCTTCCTCCGGGAAGGTGGAGCCGACGATGCCGCGGACCTTGGTCACCGCGTCGACGCCTTCGAGCACCACCGCGATCACCGGGCCGGACTGCATGAACTCGGCGGTACTGTTGTACGCCTCAGCGCCGCGCCGCTCTTCGAGGTCGAAGTAGTGCTTGCGCGTGAACTCGGCGTCCATCTGAACCATTTTCACGCCGACGATCTTCAGCAGCGCGTCCTCGAACCGCCCCAGAATGCGACCGGCGAGCCCGCGGGCGACAGCGTCCGGCTTGAGCAGCACGAGCGTGCGTTGCACATCGACAGACATGGCATTCCTTTCGTCGGATTACGACGTAATGATGCCGTGTCGCTGATCCGGCGGTTCCACCTGGCGGGGTCCGACGGTCCCAGCCCGCCTCGCTCGCGGCTACGAAACTGGCCACTCTGCTCCCACACCACAGCCCACTGAGTCGAACCAGAGCCCAGAAGCATCTGGCTCCACAGCACGGCGGTCTGCGCAGACGTGGTCGGGTCTTGCCGTTCTTGACGGCGTCGATGTCGGTCTGGAGCATCCGGGTTCTCTTCGGCCCGTGACGGTGCTTCCCACCCGCGGTCCGGCTTTCCACGGTCGATTCAGTCAGGAGTCGAGGGGTGATCACCAGTTCCAGGGCGCATAGTCCTCGACCGCGTCCACGGCGTCGCCGATACCGTCCACGATTGCCGAACCGGCGTCCGTGACTCCATCACCGAGTCCAGTCATCGCAGCGCCGACGCCGCCAGTGGGAACATAGCTGCCTCCGAAGAGGCCACCGAAGCCATCACTGAGCCAGTTCCAGACATTTTCGACAGGCTGAACGACGAAATTGTCCACGATCGTCACAACACCGTATCCTGCAACGTAGGCGTCGATGTAGAGACCCGTAACCAGACCTGCCGGCCCCCCACCGATATCGTCGGCCAGATCTTCGTACAGATCACCAAAAGAGAAATCGCCGACCAGCGTCGACTTCCCCGAAGGCATGTCTGCCTGCTGGCCGTCTCGCGGAACGTGGTTTCCGTCAGGGCCCTTTTCCGTGACGCGGAGATCCAGCCGATCCGGCAGCTTCACCGGCGGCGGAGGCGGCGGGTACATCACGTCCGGCGGCCTGGGTGCGAGTTCCGGCCGGAAGTAGTCCGTCGTGGATGGCTTCGGCGGCTCCTTGCCCCGGGCAGGCGCGTCCGGGCGGTCGCCCGGGGCAGCACCGTCGTCGTTGCCGGTTGGTCCGGCGTTGGGCCGCTTGTAGCCCGGGTCGACGTCGGGCCCGCTCCGGTCGGCGGAGGGATCGCGCTGGTCCGTGCGCGAGCCGGGGTTCTTGCCAGTCGGGGTCGGTGCCGCCTTGGACTGGTCGTTGGTGGACGAGTCCGTCCCCTTGGTGGTCGGTTGCGAACCGTTCGCCCCCGTAGTGGGCTGCGAGGGCTGGTCGCTGCTGGTGGACTTCGGGCTCGTGCTTCCGGTGGCGGGCTGGGACGTGCCGCCGTCGGGCGTCGTGTGTGCACCGGCGCCACCGGTGGTCGATGAAGAACTCTTTCCGCTTGACGTGGACGGAGACTCGACATCATCAGTGGGGGACTGCGAAGTGGTCTTACCGCCGGTGGCGGAGCGTGCACTTGTTCCGCTGGTCGTCGACTGCGTTCCCGTGCTGCTGCCCGAATCGGATTCGACGTTATCAGGCCGCTGCATCGTGTGCACATCGTTTCGGGTGTTCGATGTCGGCGCCAGATTCGTTTCGGCAAAAGCGGTGGCTGGGGCCAACGCGCAGGTGGAAAGCGCCAGGGTCACACCAAGGACCCGTGATGTCATTCTCATTGATCTGTGCTGCCTTTCGGTTGTGTGCGGAGTGCGGATCAGCAGCTGCGTGCCCTGACTCGTCGCCGCACTGGACAAAAGTGTGCGGTGTGGCCGAGCGGGAAATCGATGGGGACGTCCCTGCTTGGCAGGTGGGGAAAGCACGCCTTTCGCGGCGGGTGCTCGCCCACCATTGCGTCGCCATGCGATCGGCGGTTCAGGCCGGGGTGCCTCCCACCGCGGCAGCCGGCGGGTCCGCCGCTCCCGGGGGCCGGGACGTCAAGCGCGGCGCTCGCTTTCGTGACCTGGTACCGGGCGGGGCGACGCGATAGCTTCTCGGTCGAACCGACTGGCCGGTCTGACGAGGAGGTCAGGATGCGCGCCGCCGTGCACACCGCCGCCAACCAGCCGATGCGGATCGAGCAGCTCGCCGATCCCCGCCCGAAGGCCGGTGAGGTCGCCATCGACGTGCGGTCCTGCGGGGTCTGCCACACCGACCTGCACGTGCTCAGGGGCGAGCTGCCGTTCCCCACGCCGACCGTCCTCGGGCACGAGGTGGCGGGTGTGGTCGCCGAGATCGGGTCCGGCGTCACCGACCTTGCGGTCGGCGATCGGGTGGTGACCAGCTTCATCATGCCGTGCGGCCAGTGCGAGCAGTGCCGCCGCGGCAACGAGGAGATCTGCCAGCGGTTCTTCGAGTTCAACCGGGGCCGGGGTCGCCTCTACGACGACGAGACCCGGCTGTTCCGGCCGGACGGCGAACCGGTGTGGATGTACTCGATGGGCGGGCTCGCGGAACGCTGCGTCACGCCCGCCACCGCGGTGTTCCGGGTGCCGGACGGGGTGGGGCTGACCGACGTGGCCTCGGTGGGCTGCTCGACGATGACCGCCTACGGCGCGCTGCGCCACGCGGCGGACGTGCGCGTGGGCGACACCGTGGCGGTGGTCGCGGCCGGGGGTGTCGGTTCGGCGCTGATCCAGCTCGCCGCGGTGTTCGGCGCGGCGATGATCATCGCGGTGGACATCAGCGAGGAGAAGCTGGCCAGGGCTCGGGAGCTCGGCGCCACGCACACCGTGAACTCCGCCGAGGCGGACGCCCCGGCGGTGATCCGGGAGCTCACCGGTGGTCGTGGTGTGGACGTGGCCTTCGAGGCGCTCGGCGCGGTGCCCACGTTCACCATCGCGCGGGACGCGGTCGTGGAGGGCGGGCAGATCGTGGTCGTCGGTATCGCGCCCCGCGGCACCACCGGGGAGTTCGACCTGGCCACGATCGCCCGGCGCAAGCTGCAGATCAAGGGCTCCTACGGTGCGAAACCGCGCCGCGACATGCCGGTGCTGCTGGACCTGGTGGCCCGCGGTCTGCTGCGCCCGCAGAACGCGATCAGCCGCCACTACCCGTTCGAGCAGGTCCAGGATGCCTACGACGCCCTCGGGCGCGGTGAGATCGTCGGCCGAGCGGTCATCGACATCGGCTAGGCAGCGAGCCCGACTGCCAGCCCGATCAGTCGGTCTTCTCCGGGGGGTAGCCGGGCGGGTGGCCGAGCTGGTCGTAGAGCAGGCCCGCGCGCATCCGGTTCGCCACGTCGCGGCGCAGGTGCAGGATGTAGCCCCAGACCAGGGCGAACACCACACCCATGATGCCGATTGCCGGGTGCACGAAAGCGCACAAAATGATCGCCACCTGCAGGGCGAGCGCGACACCGAGCCCCCACCGGCGCCGCTGCACGAAAGCCGCCAGCAGCATCAGCACCGACAGCGTTGCGACGACCACGAAACCGACGCTGGACACCCCGCCGCCGAACTTCCACACCACCGGCAGCGCGAGCAGGAACGCGATGAACTCCAGCACCAGGGTGCCCGCCATGATGCCGCGCAGGCCCTTCCACGGGTCGCGCACCCCGGGCGGCGCCTCGGGCAGGCCGGATTCGGATTCGGGCTGATCGGTCACGACGGATCCCGCCTCACTCATGCCGGTTCCTTGCCGAACAGGGCGCGGGCCTCCCCCGCGGTCACCACGGAACCGGTGATCACCACGCCGCCGCCGGACATCGACTCGCCGGGATCCGACGTCTCCTCCGCCAGGCCGATGGCCGCCTCGACCGCGTCGTCCAGTCGCGGCTCCACGACGATCCGGTCCGCGCCGAAGATGTCCCTGGCCATGCCCGCCAGCTGGTCGGGGTCCAAGGCGCGCGGCGAGGAGTTCCGGGTCAGCACGACCTCCTCGACGACCGGCTCCAGCTCCTCCAGGATGCCCCGGGCGTCCTTGTCACCGAGCACGCCGACCACCGCGACCAGACGGCGGAAGGAGAACTCCGAGCTGAGTGCGTCGGCGAGGGCCTTCGCCCCGTGCGGGTTGTGGGCGGCGTCGACGAGCACCGCCGGCGCGGAGCGGACCCGCTCCAGCCGCCCGGGTGTGATGACGCTCGCGAACGCCTCGCGGACCCGTTCGACGTCGAGCTGCCGCTGCGCGCCGGCCCCGAAGAACGCCTCCGCCGCGGCCAGCGCCACCGCGGCGTTGCGCGCCTGGTGCTCGCCGTGCAGGGGCAGAAAGATCTCGTCGTAGACCCCGCCGAGGCCCTGCAGCCGGAGCATCTGGCCACCCACGGCGACCGTCCGCGACAGCACGCCGAACTCCTGGCCCTCGCGGGCCACCGTCGCGTCGATCTCCGCGATGCGCTCCATGATCGCCCGCTGCGCCTCGGCGGCCTGCGCGGCCAGCACCACGATGGAGCCGGGCTTGATGATCCCGGCCTTCTCACGGGCGATGCCGGACAGCTCGCTGCCCAGGTACTCGGCGTGGTCCAGGGCGACCGGCGTGATCACCGCGACCTTCGCGTCGGCCACGTTGGTGGCGTCCCAGCTGCCGCCCAGGCCGACCTCGAGCACCGCGGCCTCCACCGGGGCGTCGGCGAAGGCGGCGAACGCCATGCCGGTCAGCACCTCGAACTTGCTCATCCGCACGTCGCTCTGCGCGTCCACGATGGAGACGTACGGGGCGATGTCGCGGTATGCCTCGACGTAGGCCGCCGGGCTGATCGGCCGACCGTCGATGCTGATGCGTTCGGTGGCCAGCTGCAGGTGTGGGCTGGTGTAGCGGCCGGTGCGCAGCCCGAGACCGCTCAGCAGCGCGTCCACCATCCGCGTGGTCGACGACTTGCCGTTGGTGCCCGCGACGTGCACGACCGGGTAGCTGCGCTGCGGCTCGGCGAGCAGATCGGTCAACGCCCGGATGCGGTCGAGCGACGGCTCGATCTTGGTCTCCGGCCAGCGTTCGTTGAGCTCGGCCTCCACCACGCGCAGTTCGTGCAGCGCGGCGGCATCGGTGCCGGTCACAAGCTCACTCCCCTGGTTCAGGCTGGGCACGACGAGGACGACGGCCTCAGTTCGAAGTCTAGATACCGCCCGGACCGGGGTGCGTGGCGGTGCGGGCGGCGTCCTCGATCCGGGCGTCGAGCACGGCTCGGAAGTGCGGGCAGGTCGCGACGTCGACGTGCTCGCATTCCAGGGCGCATTCGACGAGCTCCAGCGAGGCACGCAGCGCGTCAATCCGCCGCCGCAGGTCGTCGCGGTGCTGCCGCATGACGCCGCGCCGGGCGATCGGGTCCTTGGTGGCGAACATCTCGCGGATCGCGTCGAGACCCAGCCCGGCTTCCTTCGCCCGCAGGATGATCGCGACCCGGTACAGGTCGTCCGGGCCGTACCGGCGGCGGCCGGCGACGCGCTCCGGGCTCAGCAGCCCCACCGACTCCCAGTGCCGCAGCACGTGGGTGGCCAGCCCGAACCGTCCGGCAAGGTCGCCGATGCTCATCGTTGACTTCACGTCGACATGAAGTCGCAGGCTGTCCGGCATGTCAACGACAAACCTGATCGAGATCCTCGACCGCTTCGACGCCCAGCCGGAGGCCGCCCGCCTGCGGGAGCGCTCCTACGAACTCCTCGGCCCCACCACGGCCGCCGTCGACGTGGGCTGCGGTACCGGGCTGGCTGTCGCCGAGCTGCGCCGACGCGGGGTGCCGACCATCGGGGTGGACGTCGACGCGGAGGTGGTGGCGGTCGCCGCCGCGCGCTACCCGGACGCCGAGTTCCGGGTGGCGGACGCCGCCGCGCTGCCGTTCGCCGACGGCGAGCTGACCGGCTACCGGGCCGAGAAGGTGTACCACGCGGTGGCGGACCCGGCGGCCGCCCTCGCGGAGGCCCGCCGGGTGCTCGCGCCCGGCGGCCGCATCGTCCTGCTCGGCCAGGACTGGGAGGCGATCCTGGTCGATGCTGCGGACATGGCGCTGACCCGCGCCGTGGTGCAGGCGCGGCTGTCCACCGTGCGGCACCCGCACTCCGCCCGCCGCTACCGGAACCTGTTGCTGGACGGTGGTTTCCACGACGTCTCCGTGGAGGTCCACACCAGTGTGCTCACCGGCGACCTGGTGCTGCCGGTGCTGGTGGGCCTCGCGGAATCAGCCCGCGCCACCGCGGCGGTGACCCCCGAGCAAGCCGACGCCTGGATCGCCGAGCAACGGCACCGGGCCGAGAACGACCGCCTGTTCTTCGCCCTCCCGGTCGTCGTCGCCGCCGTCCGCCAGAGCGAGGCAGAACGCGGTGGAGGACACCTCCGGCCGATCAAACCGGAGGTGCCCTCCACTCACCACACGATCAGGTGATCAGCCCTGCGGCAGGGCCGCCAGGCGGGCGTTGATCCGCTCGATGTCCGCCCGGGCGGTCTCGCGGCGCGCCCGGATCTTCTCCACCACCTCGGCCGGGGCCTTGTCCAGGAACGCCGGGTTGTTCAGCTTCTTCTCGGTACCCGACAGCTCCTTCTCCGCCGCGGCGAGGTCCTTGGCCAGCCGCTTGCGCTCGGCCTCGACGTCCACCGCCCCGGACAGGTCCAGCTCCACCAGGACGGTGCCGCCGGTCAGGCCCACCTCGATCGACGCCGACGACGTGAAGCCGTCCTCGGGCTCGGTGACGCGCGCCAGCGCCCGCACCGCCGGGACGTGGTCGGCCAGCCCCAGCTCGGCCACCCCGCTGAGCTTCGCGGCCACCCGCTGCCCCGGCTTGAGCCCCTGGTCCGACCGGAACCGCCGGATCTCGGTGACCAGCTTCTGCAGCGCGGCGACGCGCTCCGCGGCGGCCTCGTCGACCGCCTCGCCGGACGGTTTCGGCCACTCCGCGACCACCACCGACTCGCGGCCGGTCAGCGCGGTCCACAGCGCCTCGGTGATGAACGGGATCGTCGGGTGCAGCAGCCGCAGCAGCACGTCGAGCACGTACCCGAGCACCTCGCGGGTGCGCTCCGCCCGCTCCCCTTCGCCGTCCAACTGGACCTTGGACAGCTCCAGGTACCAGTCGCAGAACTCGTCCCAGGTGAAGTGGTACAGCGCCTCGGTGGCCTTGGCGAACTGGAAGTCCTCCAGCAGATCGTCCACATCGGACACCAGCTGGTCGATGCGGCCCAGGATCCACCGGTCGGCGTCGGTCAGCTCGCCCCGCTCCGGCAGCCGCTCCGGCACCCGCGCGCCGTTCATCAGCGCGAACTTGGTGGCGTTGAACAGCTTCGTACAGAAGCTGCGCGACCCGGCGACCCACTCCTCGCTGATCGGCGAGTCGGTGCCCGGGTTCGCGCCGCGCGCCAGCGTGAACCGCAGCGCGTCGGTGCCGTAGGTGTCCATCCACACCAGCGGGTCCACGGTGTTGCCCGCCGACTTCGACATCTTCTTGCCGTGCGCGTCACGGACCATGCCGTGCAGCGCGACGATCCTGAAGGGCGGCTGCCCGTCCATCGCGTACAGCCCGAACATCATCATCCGGGCGACCCAGAAGAACAGGATGTCGTAGCCGGTGACCAGCACGCTGGTCGGGTAGAACTTCCGCAGGTCCGCGGTGTCCTCCGGCCAGCCCATCGTGGAGAACGGCCACAGCCCCGAGGAGAACCAGGTGTCCAGCACGTCCTCGTCCTGGTGCCACCCCTCGCCCGACGGAGGCTCCTCGTCCGGGCCGACGCACACCACCTCACCGTTCGGGCCGTACCAGATCGGGATTCGGTGGCCCCACCACAGCTGCCGCGAGATGGCCCAGTCGTGCAGGTTGTCGACCCAGTCGAAGTAGCGCTTGGTCATCTCCGGCGGGTGGATCATCACCCGGCCGTCGCGCACCGCGTCCCCGGCGGCCTTGGCCAGCGGGCCGACCTTGACGAACCACTGCAGCGACAGGCGCGGCTCGATCGGCTCCTTCGACCGCGAGCTGTGCCCGACGCTGTGCAGGTACGGGCGCTTCTCGGCGACGATCCGGCCCTGCTCGCGCAGCGCCTCACGCACCGCGACCCGCGCCTCGAAGCGGTCCATGCCGTCGAAGCGGGTGCCGGTGTGGGCGATGCGGCCCGCCTCGTCCATGATCGTGAGCATCGGCAGGTCGTGCCGCCTGCCGATCTCGAAGTCGTTCGGGTCGTGCGCCGGCGTCACCTTGACCGCGCCGGTGCCGAACTCCGGGTCGACATGCTCGTCGGCGATGATCGGGATCTTGCGCCCGGTCAGCGGCAGCTCGACCTCGGTGCCGACCAGGTGCCGGTACCGGTCGTCGTCGGGGTGCACCGCGACGGCGGTGTCGCCGAGCATGGTCTCGACCCGGGTCGTGGCGACCACGATCGAACGGTCCCCGTCGCCGTAGCGCATGGAGACGAGCTCGCCCTCGACCTCCTTGTGCTCCACCTCGATGTCGCTGATCGCCGAGCGCATCTCGGGCGACCAGTTCACCAGCCGCTCGGCGCGGTAGATCAGCCCGTCGTCGTAGAGCTTCTTGAAGATCGTCTGCACGGCGCGGGACAGCCCGGCGTCCATGGTGAAGCGCTCGCGGCTCCAGTCGACGCTGTCACCGAGACGGCACATCTGGGACAGGATGGCCCCGCCGTGCTGCTCCTTCCACTGCCACACGCGTTCCAGGAACGCCTCGCGGCCCAGCTCGCGGTGGTCGATGCCCTCCTCGCGGAGCTGCCGCTCGACCAGGGCCTGCACGGCGATGCTGGCGTGGTCCATGCCCGGCAGCCACAGAACCTCGTACCCCTGCATCCGGCGGCGCCGGCTGAGGATGTCCATCTGGGTGTGCTCGTAGGCGTGCCCGATGTGCAGGCTGCCGGTGACGTTCGGCGGCGGGATGACGATGGAGAACGGCGGTTTGTCACTGTTGACGTCCGCGGTGAAGTACCCGGCAGCTACCCAGCGCTGGTAGAGCTCGGCCTCGTGGTCGGCCGGATTCCAGGTCGACGGAAGTGCACGGTGCTGGGCGGCATGGGTCTGTGTCACAGGCCGAATTCTACGAGTGGCGGTGCTGCGCCTTTGCCGGGCTCCAGCCGGGCCCGCAACCGGCCCAGATGTGATCTATGACACTCTGCCGTGCCGGTCGATGGGCGGTGCCGCACGCTGGGCGCATGTCACGTGGAGCACCGGAACACGACATCGACGAGAGCGCCCTCCGGGTAGGGCGGCCGGGCGATGCCGCGGCCGGGGTGAAGGGCGTGCTCGTCTCCCTGCGGCGCAGCTGGGAGCAGATGGGCCTGGCCCGCACCGCGCGAACGCTGCCGCTGCTGAACCAGCGGGACGGCTTCGACTGCCCGGGCTGCGCGTGGCCGGACCCGCGCGAGGCCGAGGGCGACCGGCGCAAGATCGCCGAGTTCTGCGAGAACGGCGCGAAGGCGGTCGCCGAGGAGGCCACCACGCGGCGGGTCGGACCGGAGTTCTTCGCCCGCCACCCGGTGGCCGAGCTGGCCGAGCGGACCGACTACTGGCTGGGCCAGCAGGGACGCCTGACGCACCCGATGGTGCTGCGCGACGGCGACACCCACTACCGGCCGATCAGCTGGGCTGAGGCGTTCGAGGTGATCGCGGCGGGCCTGCGGGCCCTGGACTCGCCGGACCAGGCGGCCTTCTACACCTCCGGGCGCACCAGCAACGAGGCCGCGTTCCTCTACCAGCTGATGGTGCGCTGCTTCGGCACGAACAACCTGCCGGACTGCTCCAACATGTGCCACGAGTCGTCCGGGGCGGCGTTGACCGAGACCCTCGGCGTCGGCAAGGGATCGGTGTCGCTGTCCGATGTGGAGCACGCCGATCTCGTGCTGGTGGTGGGCCAGAACCCGGGCACCAACCACCCGCGGATGCTGTCGTCGTTGGAGAAGATGAAGCGGCGCGGGGGCCGGATCGTCGCGGTGAACCCGCTGCCGGAGACCGGGCTGATGCGGTTCCGCAACCCGCAGAACGTGCGCGGGGTGCTGGGTGGCGGCACGCCGCTGGCCGACGAGTTCGCCCAGATCCGCATCGGCGGCGACCTGGCGCTGTTCAAGGCGCTCAACGCGCTGGTGCTCAGGGCCGGTGCGGTGGACAAGGAGTTCGTCGCGGCGCACACGCACGGCTTCGCCGAGTTCGCCGCCCAGGCCGACCTCGACTGGGAGGCCACCACCGAGGCCACCGGGTTGCCGCAGGAGCAGATCGAGCGGATCGCCGAGATGGTGATCTCCTCGGAGCGTACGGTCGCCTGTTGGGCGATGGGCCTGACGCAGCACCGGCAGGGCGTGGCGACCATCCGCGAGGTGGTCAATCTGCTGCTGTTGCGCGGCATGATCGGCAAGCCGGGCGCGGGGGTGTGCCCGGTGCGTGGTCACTCCAACGTGCAGGGCGACCGGACGATGGGCATCTGGGAGAAGATGCCGGAGAGGTTCCTGGCCGCGCTGGAGGCCGAGTTCGGGGTGCCGGTGCCGCGGCACCCCGGCCTGGACACGGTGGACACGATCCGGGCCATGCGGGACGGCCGGGTGCGGGCGTTCGTGGGCATGGGTGGCAACTTCGTGTCCGCCACCCCGGACACGGAGGCCACCGCGGCGGCGCTGCGCAGCTGCGAGCTGACCGTGCAGGTGTCGACGAAGCTCAACCGCTCGCACGTCACGCCGGGCCGCACCGCCCTGATTCTGCCGACACTGGGCCGCACCGAGCGCGACGTGCAGGCCGGTGGTCCGCAGTTCGTGACGGTCGAGGACTCGATGTCGGTGGTGCACGCCTCGCGCGGGCGGCTCGCCCCGGTTTCGGAGCACCTGCTGTCGGAGGTCGCGATCATCTGCCGCCTGGCCCGCACGCTGCTGGGCCCGGACCACCCGGTGCGCTGGGAGTCGTTCGAGCGGGACTACGACGTGATCCGGGACCACATCGCGCGGGTGGTGCCCGGCTGCGAGGACTACAACCGCCGGGTCCGGGAGCCGGACGGGTTCGTGCTGCCGCACCCGCCGCGCGACAGCCGCACCTTCCCGACCGCGACCGGCAAGGCGAACTTCACGGTGAACGTGCCGGAGCCGATCCAGGTCCCGACCGGGCGGCTGCTGCTGCAGACGCTGCGCAGCCACGACCAGTACAACACCACGATCTACGGCCTGTCGGACCGCTACCGGGGCATCGAGGACGGCCGCCGCGTGGTACTGGCCCACCCCGAGGACATCGCGGAACTCGGCTTCACGGCGGGAGATCTGGTGGACGTGGTGTCGGAGTGGACGGCCCCGGACGGCTCGGTGGAGGAACGCCGCGTGAACCGCTTCCGCCTCGTGGCCTACCCGACGGCCCGCGGCTGCGCGGCGGCGTACTACCCGGAGGCCAACCCGCTGGTGCCGCTGGGCTCGGTGGCGGAGGGCTCGAACACCCCGGTCTCCAAGGCGGTCATCGTCCGCTTCGAACCCCACGCGACCGGGCGTGACATCAGGTGAAGCAGGACCCGTCGCCAGCCACCGGACAGTGCGTGATGTCGTTCATCGACACCAACACGCCAAGCCAGCTCCACCCGGACTGATCGCCAGTCATCGCCATCCTGGACGGCGGCCGACCTGCTTCGCCAACCCGACCAACTGCGCGATGAGATCATCCGCCGGGAGTTCGCTGAAAATCTCGTTCTCTACCAGGTCCATAACGTGGCGGTTACTTTCGGCCACATGCACTCCCGGGCGCCCGACGAGCTTCTTTGCCCACTCATTCCTGGCGACCACGAAATCGGTGAGCACCACTTGACGACCGTGCGCCACAGCCTGCCGGGCCTGGATTCGCGCGCCACTCTTCTCGCCCGCCTCCACGATGATCGTTGCTCGACCATAACCGGACATCACCGCTTTTCGCATCGGAAAATTCTGCGGGCGAGGCGGCGTATCAGGCCAAAACTGCGACAGCACGAGCCCTTCCGTCGCAATCCTGTCCTGCAGCGCAGGATTTTCCGTCGGATAGTAGTTCGCGACTCCAGTGCCAATGCAGGCAACGGTACGGCCGTTCGCCTCCAGCGCGGCTGTGTGCGCTGCGGTATCAATACCCTTGGCCAGACCCGAGATCACTGTGATGTCCCGCTCCACGAGGTTCCTGGCAATGGTGACGGCAATCTTGATACCGCGCTCGGACGCTGCTCGCGAACCCACGACGGAGACAGTGTTGGCGACGAAGCCGACGACCGGCAGGCCGGTCATGACGTGCGGCGAGTGCGACGATGCGGGCAACGGCGAGCAGGTCTGCGACCATGGGACTCCCGGCAATATGGGGCCGATCACGCGGCCGTGCATACGGTGTACAAGCCGCCCGTACGAGGGCGATGTTCCGCAGAGGGAGAACGCGATGGGACGCGTAACGGTGCGCCGCCCGGTGCTGAGGATCGCCGCTGACGGCAGCCGTACCAGGCCGGACACGCTGGCCGCCGAGGAACCCCTGGAGATCCGGGTCAACGGCAGCCCGCTCACGGTCACCATGCGCACCCCGGGCCACGACGTCGAACTCGCGCACGGGTTCCTGCTGACCGAGGGCGTCATCCACGACAAGAACCAGCTGGCCACGGCCCGCTACTGCGACAGCCCCGGTCCCGATGGCCGCAACACCTACAACGTGCTGGACATCCTGCTCGCGCCGGGCGTGCAGCCGCCGGACTCCTCGGTGACCCGCAACTTCTACACCACCTCGTCCTGCGGCGTGTGCGGCAAGGCCGCGCTGGACTCGGTCCGGCTCACCACCCGCCACTCCCCCGCCGCGGACCCGCTGGTGCTGGACGCCGGAACCCTCGCCGACCTGCCGGACCGGCTGCGGGCCGCGCAGCGCGTCTTCGACACCACCGGCGGGCTGCATGCGGCAGGCCTGTTCACCGCGGACGGCGAGCCGCTCGTGGTGCGCGAGGATGTCGGCAGGCACAACGCGGTCGACAAGGTCCTCGGCTGGGCGCTGCTTGCCGAACGCGTACCGCTGCGGGGCTGCGTGCTGATGGTGTCGGGGCGGGCGTCGTTCGAACTCGTGCAGAAGGCCGCGATGGCCGGCGTCCCGGCGCTGGCCGCGGTCTCCGCGCCGTCCTCGCTCGCCGTGGACCTCGCCGCCGAGCAGGGCATGACGCTGGTCGGCTTCCTGCGCGGCCGGTCCATGAACGTCTACGCCGGGGCCGAGCGGATCGTGACCAAGAACATCGCCTGACACGAGCGGACCCGCTTGGAGCTCCTCGCGCGCCGTTGGCACGATGACGGCGGGGAACTGCGACAGGAGGGTGCATGGGTGATGCGAGCGGTCGCCGCCTGCTGCGCCGCCGCAGCGTGCTGGCCGCCGGGATCACCGGGGCCGCGTCCCTCGGGGTGGCGTTGGCCAGCGGCCTGAGCACCGGTGGCGTCCACCACGCCGTGCCGCTGGCCAACCAGCAGAACGTGTTCGTGGAACAGGTCTACTCGCACGCCCGCAATCGCCACGTGAACCTGGTGACGATGTTCCCGAAAGGCGTTGCGCGCGAAGGACTTCCGGTGTGCCTGATGCTGCACGGGCGGTTCGGCGACGCGCGCAGATCGGCGAGCGGCCTGCCGACGTGGTTGTCGCGGTCGGTCGCCGCGGGCCGCGTCCCGCCGTACGCGTTCCTCGCGGTGGACGGCGGCGGCAACAGCTACTGGCACCGTCGGCCCGGCGACGATCCGATGTGGATGTTGCTTGACGAGGTGCCCCGCTGGCTGGCCGCGCGGGACCTGGGCGGCGAGGGCGGGCTGCCGTTCGCGGCGGCGGGAATCTCGATGGGCGGTTTCGGGGCGCTGCTCTACGCCCGGCGCCGCCGCGAGCAGGGCGACCCGCTCAGCGCCGCCGCCGTGGTCGCGCCGGCGCTGATCACCAGTTGGCGGGAGATGAGCAAGCGGCGTGCCTTCGCCAACGAGGCCGAGTGGGCGGCGATCGACCCGCTGCGCCACATCGACGCGCTGGGCGACGTGCCGCTGGGCGTGTGGTGCGGCACCGAGGACCGGTTCATCGAGGGCACCCGCCGGTTCATCCGGCAGGCGAAGCCCGAGTACGCCTCCACGACCCCGGGCGGCCACAACAGCCGCTACTACCGCAAGGCGCTGCCGGAGCTGGTCGACTTCGTTGGCGCCCAACTGGCACTGTCCGATGAGGGGTGAGAAATCCCCCGGGTCAGACCAGGCGGAGGCGGTGGCGGGAGTGGTCGGCCGTGTACGGGTCCGAGTCGAAGCGGTCGTTCAGCGGGACCGTGCCGTAGCGGGCCCAGCGCAGCACTGACGGCCACGGGCCGTAGCCCGCGTCGGTGTTCAGGTGCTCACCGTCGAGGATCACGTCCATCTCGACCTGCAGCGCCTCCGCCAGCGCGTGCGCCTGGTACATCGACAGGTACGGGTCGCCGGTGCCCACCACCAGGCGCGTGATGCCCGCCGCGCGGCGCAGCGCCGCCGCGTCCGTTGGGTACGGCGTGATGCCCCGGGCGTCCGGGTACTGCCAGTCCGGTGCGGGCGGCGCCACCAGGAGCACGCGGTCCGCCCGCCGGAAGCGGCCCTCGATGGTGGTTGCGTGGTGCAGCCACAGCGCCACGCCGCAGGCGTGCGCGGCCACGACCAGCTCCGCGTCCGGTGGCACCGCGGCCAGGCGCTCCCGCAGCACCGGCAGCCACCGCTCCAGCACCGGCCGGTCCGCATCCGGGAGGGCTGGCAGGTCCACCACGACGCCCTCCTGCTCGCGGAGTTGCCCGGCGAGCCACTGCTGCCAGTGCCAGGGGCCGGAGCCGGTCATCCCGTGGACCAGCAGGACATGCATCTCGCTCATGGCACCGCTCCCGGAATCGGTGGTCTGGGTCGTACCGATGATCATCCAACCGGACGGGGTCCGCAGCGCGTACGACCGGTACCCACCGGTTCCGGTCATCTCGACCGCACCGGAGCGCGGCCAACCGTCCCGCCCGGGCGCTCGCACCCGGCAACCGGCAGATCGACCGGACTCCAGAAACACCAGACCCCGGTGACGCGGGTGCCACCGGGGTCGAGGCCATCGTCACAGCGGACGCGGCGGGTCAGGCGGACTTCTCCCGACGCTCGCGGCGAGTGGCCTGGCGGGCGACGATCGTCGGGTTGACGTTCTCACGGACGGTCTGCTCGGTGATGACGACCTTCGCGACATCCGACCGGCTCGGGATGTCGTACATCACCGGCAACAGCACCTCCTCCAGGATCGCCCGCAACCCCCGGGCACCCGTGCCCCGCAGGATCGCCTGATCCGCGATCGCCTCCAGCGCCGTCCTGGTGAACTCCAGCTCCACGTTGTCCATCTCGAACAACCGCTTGTACTGCTTCACCAGCGCGTTCCGCGGCTCGGTCAGGATCCGCACCAACGACGGCTTGTCCAGGTTCGTCACGCTCGCCACCGTCGGCAACCGACCGATGAACTCCGGGATCAACCCGAACTTGATCAGATCCTCCGGCATCACGTCCGCGAAGTGATCCGTCGTGTCGATCTCCCGCTTCGACCGCAGCTCGGCACCGAAACCGACGCTGTGCTTGCCCACGCGGTCCTCGACGATCTTCTCCAGTCCCGCGAACGCCCCCGCCACGATGAAAAGCACGTTCGTCGTGTCGATCTGGATGAACTCCTGGTGCGGATGCTTGCGCCCACCCTGCGGCGGCACGCTCGCCGTCGTGCCTTCCAGGATCTTCAGCAACGCCTGCTGCACACCCTCACCCGACACATCCCGGGTGATCGACGGGTTCTCGCTCTTACGAGCGATCTTGTCCACCTCGTCGATGTAGATGATCCCGGTCTCGGCGCGCTTGACGTCGTAGTCCGCAGCCTGGATCAGCTTCAGCAGGATGTTCTCCACATCCTCGCCCACATACCCCGCCTCGGTCAGCGCCGTGGCATCCGCGATCGCGAACGGCACATTCAACATCTTGGCCAGGGTCTGCGCGAGATACGTCTTCCCGCACCCCGTCGGACCCAGCATCAGGATGTTGGACTTCGCCAGCTCCACCGGCTCCTCGCCCCGGCTCTCCCGGCGCTCGCTGGCCTGGATGCGCTTGTAGTGGTTGTAGACCGCGACCGAGAGGTTGCGCTTTGCGGCGTCCTGTCCGATGACGTACTGGTCGAGGAACTCGTGGATCTCCGCCGGCTTGGGCAGCTCGTCGAGCTTGACGTCGCCCGCCTCGGCGAGCTCCTCCTCGATGATCTCGTTACAGAGATCGATGCACTCATCGCAGATGTACACGCCGGGGCCGGCGATGAGTTTCTTCACCTGCTTCTGGCTCTTCCCGCAGAAGGAGCACTTCAGCAGGTCGCCGCCGTCACCGATACGTGCCATGACCGCTGACCCCGTCCCCTCCGGCGCGCCGTCCGGTAGCGCGCCTGAACGTATGTGCCTCCGACGGTACCTGCCGTTCCCCGGGTTCGGGGAGACTCACAGTGTCCGCCATAGCCGAGCGTGGTGTGACCACCAGCACCGCGTCCGGCGTGTCGCCTTCGGCGACCGAGCGTGGCGCACCGCGCCCGGTCGCCTCACCAGTGCCCTTCCGGAACGCCGCCCGGGGCCGCTGCTGGACGGCCCCGGGCACCGGCGGGCCGGTCAGGACTTCTGCGCCGACAGCTTCCGGTACGGCAGCACCTCATCGATGATGCCGTACTCGACGGCCTGCTCGGCGGTGAGGATCTTGTCCCGGTCGATGTCCTCACGGACCTGCTCCTGGGACCGGCTGGTGTGCTTGGCCAGTGTGGTCTCCAGCAGCTCCCGCATCCGCTGCACCTCGGCGGCCTGGATCTCCAGGTCGGAGACCTGGCCGTAGATGCCCTCCACCGACGGCTGGTGGATCAGGATCCGCGAGTTCGGCAGCGCCAGCCGCTTGCCCTTGGTGCCCGCGGCCAGCAGCACCGCCGCCGCCGAGGCCGCCTGCCCCAGGCAGATGGTGCGAACGTCCGGACGAACGTACTGGATCGTGTCGTAGATGGCCATCAACGCGGTGAAGGAGCCACCGGGCGAGTTGATGTAGATCGAGATTTCGCGGTCCGGGTCGTCGGACTCCAGGAACAGCAGCTGCGCCATCACGTCGTTGGCGGAGGCGTCGTCAACCTGGACGCCGAGGAACACGATGCGTTCCTCGAACAGCTTGTTGTACGGGTTCGACTCCTTGACCCCGTACGCGGTGCGCTCGACGAACGAGGGCAACACGTAGCGGGACTGGAGGGGCTGGAATGAGTTCACGACAGGTGACTCCTCGTAACTAGATCCAGGGCGGATGATCAGCTGCTCGGCAGGTTCGCCGCAGTCGCCACGTGGTCCACGAACCCGTAGTCGCGGGCCTCGCTGGCGGTGAACCACCGGTCACGGTCGAAGTCGGCCATGATGGTCTCCACCGACTTGCCGGTCTGGCCGGCGATCAGCTCCGCCATCTCCTGCTTGTGCCTGGAGAACATCTTGGCCTGGATCGCGATGTCGGCGGCGGTGCCACCGAGCCCCGCCGAAGGCTGGTGCATCATGATCCGCGCGTGCGGCAGGGCGAAGCGCTTGCCCTTGGCACCGGCGGACAGCAGGAACTGCCCCATCGAGGCAGCCATGCCCATCGCCACGGTGACCACGTCGGGCTTGATCAGCTGCATGGTGTCGTAGATGGCCATGCCGGCCGTCACCGAACCACCCGGCGAATTGATGTAGAGCGAAATGTCGCGGTCCGGGTCCTCGGCCGCCAGCAGCAGCAGCTGCGAGCAGATCTGGTTCGAGATCGAGTCCTCGACCTGGGAGCCGAGGACGATGATGCGCTCCCGCAGCAGCCGCTCGTACACCGAGTCGTTGAGCGAGAGTCCGCTCGTGCCCGTCCGCATGGACGGGGACAGCGCGTCGGACGCCGGAACAGTCAGGTGCTGCGTCACGTCTCCCCTGCCTTCTCCCACAACTGGGCCTTTGCTGCACCGGGGCCGCCGACCCGGTCCGCCTCCACAGTGGACCGGGCTTCGGACGAGGTCGGCGACCCCGATGACGTCTGCTTCCCTCTCGGATGATCCGCTACAACCGACCCTAACGAACGTGGGCGGCACCAGCTTCCCAGTACCGCCCACGTTCGCTTAGAGCATGCGTGTTCAGTTGTCGACCGAGAGCCGGATCACTCCGCCTTCGCGGCCTCGGCCGCCTCCGGCGCCGCCTCGCCCTGCTCGGCCTCCTGCGGCCCGAACAGCTCGTCGAGGTCCAGGGTGTTGCCCGACGCGTCCTTCACCGTGGCCTGCCGGACCACCGAGAACAGCGCCTTGCTCCGCCGGACGTCGGCATACAGCGCGCCGAGCTGGCCCGCCTGCTGGGCCTGCTGAATGAACTGGTCGGGGCTCAGCCCGAAGCGCTGGGCCTGGTACATGACCCGCTGGGTGAACTCGTCGTCGGAGACCGAGACGTCCTCGGCGTCGGCGATCGTGTCCAGCAACAGCTGGGTCTTGACCGCCTTCTCCGCGTTGGCGCGGGTCTCGGCGTCGAACTCCTCGCGGGTCCTGCCCTCCTGCTCAAGCCACTCTTCGAAGCGCTTCTCGTCGTGGTCGAACGGGTGCACCGCGTCGTGCTGGCGCGCCTCGATCTCCGCCTCGACGATCTTCTCCGGCAGCGGCACCTCGACGGTCTCCAGCAGTGCGTCCAGGACCTTGTCCCGGGCCTGCATGCCCTGCTGCATCCGCTTGACCCGGCCCAGCCGCTCCCGCAGGTCGGCGGTGAGCTCCTCGATGGTGTCGAACTCGCTGGCGAGCTGGGCGAACTCGTCGTCGGCCTCGGGCAGCTGCCGCTCCTTGACGGAGTTCAGCTTGACCGTGACCTCGGCGTCCTTGCCGGCGTGCTCACCGGCCACCAACTTGGTGGTGAACGTCTTGGTCTCGCCCTCACCGGCGCCGACCAGCGCGTCGTCGATGCCCTCCACGAGCTGGCCGGAGCCGATCTCGTAGGACAGACCGCTGGTCCGGGCGTCCTCGACCTCCTCGCCGTCGACGGTGGCCGACAGGTCAATGCTGACGAAGTCGCCCTGCTGCGCGGGCCGGTCAACGCCGGTCAGGGTGCCGAAGCGGGCGCGCAGCGCGTCGAGCTGCTCGGTCACCTCCTCGTCGGTGACCTCGACGTCGTCCACGCTGACCGACAGCTCGCCGAACGCGGGCACGGTGATCTCGGGGCGGACGTCGACCTCGGCGGTGAACGCGAGTTCCGCGCCGTCCTCGATCTTGGTCACCTCGATGTCGGGGCGACCGAGGGTACGCACCTCACTGCTGTTGACCGCCTCCAGGTACTTGGCCGGGATCGCCTCGTTGACGACCTCGTCGAGCACGGGCCCCCGGCCGATGCGGGCCTCCAGGACCCGCGCCGGGACCTTGCCCGGGCGGAAGCCGGGGATGCGGACCTGCTGGGCCAATGTCTTGTACGCCCGGTCGAAGTTCGGCTTGAGCTCGTCGAACGGCACCTCGACGTTGATCCGGACGCGCGTCGGGCTCAGGTGCTCGACGGTGCTCTTCACGTGGTCTCCTAGTGCGAACGTGCTTGGTTCCCGGCACTGCCAGCGGCGCGGTGCCCGTCACGGTGCCCTTCGCCCACCGAGTGCCACCACGCCCGAGATGCCGGGCTGACCTCCGAGTCTATTGCTTCCCGTGCGGGCCCACGGCCCGGGGTTGCACCTGACGCGCGTTGGGCAGCCTCACCTAACATCAACGGGCCATCCATGCTTCAGTGGAAACGTGCACCACACCGCAGCCGAGGCCGCCGCCTGCGCGGGACTGTCCGAGGCGTACGCCGAGCCGCTGGCCGGCACCGCCGCCGTCGCCGGCAGCTGGCTGTGCCTGGAACAACGCGGCCCGTGGGGCCACAACGCGCTCGTGCAGAGCCACCTGGACCCCGGCATCGGCCGGACGCTGGCCGCGCGGGGCGACGAGCACGGCGTGCGGGTGCAGCTGATCCGGCCACCCGGACGGCACGCCGACACCGCCGCACCGCAGCCTCGGCGGGTCTTCCTCGCGCACACCGGTCCGGACACCGGCTGGCTGCGCAGCGCGGTGCTCACCGACCCGGCCGAACTGCTGGACCTCGACTTCGCGCGGATCGCCGCCGGCCACCACGACGGCTGGGGCGAACCCGTCGCCGAACCGCTGCTGCTGGTGTGCACCAACGGGCGCCGCGACCGCTGCTGCGCGCTCCTTGGCCGCGACCTGCTCACCTCGCTCGCCGGACGGCACGACGGCGTCCTCTGGGAATCGAGCCACACCGGCGGGCACCGCTTCGCCCCCGCCGCGGTGCTGCTGCCCAGCGGCTACACCTACGGGCGGCTCACGCCGCACGCCACCGACGCGGTGCTCTCCGCGGCCGCCGCGGGCAAGGTCATGCTCGAGCACTGCCGCGGCCGCTCCACCTGGACCCGCGCCGGGCAGGCCGCCGAACTCGCCGTCCGCGAGCACATCGGCGAATACCTCGTCGACGCGTTGCGCGTCACCGGCGAGCAGGACGGCGAAGTCGAGATCACCCACCACGACGGACGCCGCTGGCAGGTGGCTGTCCGCCACCGCGAACTCAACCCGCCCCGCCCCAGCAGCTGCGGCAGGGCAGCCGTGCGGCCCACCGCCGTCGAGGTCGTCGGCATCACCGCTCGAGCCGCACCGGGCCCGCCGCCGACCCCAACTCGGTAGGCGTCACCGCCGTGGAGATCCCGTCCGCGGGAGTCGGGATCAACGGCGCGGGCGGCCCGGGAACCCACAACGACACGGCGACCAGCATGGCCATGACGGCGCCGAGCACCGCGCACACCGCCACCGCCGGTGGGTGCACGCGAAACCCGACCACACTCCAACCACGCACGACCGAGGAATCGGAACCCCGCGACCGCCCGTTACCACCCGCCGCGTCCGCCTGCGACGCACGTCACCAGGACAAACCAGCCGCGAACCGGGAAAGAGAACCGGCCGCCCGCCGATGCGGGCGACCGGTCGCAACGTCGGGGTGGCGGGATTTGAACCCACGGCCCCTCGCACCCAAAGCGAGTGCGCTACCAAACTGCGCCACACCCCGTCTGACGTGCGACGCACCCGGAGACCCCCGGTGCGTTGCGAAGAGCCTATCGCGACCCGCTAAGCTATGGCACGCAAGGTCGTCAAACCCGCCCCGGCAGCCGGAACAGGCAGCCGGGAAGGGCGCGGCGAAACCGGCACGCGGGCGTAGCTCAATGGTAGAGCCCCAGTCTTCCAAACTGGCGACGCGGGTTCGATTCCCGTCGCCCGCTCCGGGTCGGGTGGAGGCCGGTGAGAGCGTTCGCTCTCCCGGCCTCCACTCTTCGTCTTCGCCCGAGTACTGCCCAAAGTTGCGAGCTCGTTCGGGTCTGGGGTCCCCGCGCAACGTCACGTCATCGATGCGTTCGGTGGTGGGCGGTCCGGTCGTCGCCGTGCTGGCGGCTTCGTTGCTCCTCGTCGTCCTGGTTGCCCGATTCCTCACCCCTTGGCCGGTTCGGGATGTTCGTGGTCTCGGTGGGAACTGCGGTGGTGTTCCGGTGTGGCGTTTCGGTAATCGGTTGGGTTTGTCGGGGGTATGGGTGAAGCTGGAGACGTCGGGGGTCGCCCTCCTTCCGCTCTTCGACTTGGGGGTCTCGTGCGTGGGCTTGAGTACAAGTGGCTCGTGGGCATCACGTTCGTGCTCGCCCTGATCATGCAGATCCTGGACGTGACGATCCTCAATGTCGCGTTGGCGACGCTGGGGCGGGAGTTCGGCGTCGACGCCGCCGCGCTGCAGTGGGTGCTGACCGGTTACATGATCAGTCTCGCCGTCTTCATCCCGTCGTCCGGGTGGATCGCCGACCGGTACGGCAGCAAGCGGACGTTCCAGCTGGCCGTGGTCATCTTCACACTCGCCTCGGTGCTGTGCGGGGTCTCCGGGTCACTGTGGATGCTTGTCGCGGCCCGGGTGCTGCAGGGGGTCGGCGGCGGAATGCTCGTGCCCGTCGGGCAGGCGATGCTGTACCGCGCCTTCCCACCGCACGAGCGGGCCAAGGCCGGGGCCGTGCTGGCCATCCCGGTCACCATCGCGCCGATGCTCGGGCCGGTGCTCGGCGGGTTCCTCGTCGAATACGCCAGCTGGCGCTGGATCTTCTTCATCAACGTGCCGGTCGGTGCGCTCGCGCTGCTGTGCGCCGTGCTGTTCCTGCGCGAGGAGCCGCGACGCGCCCCCGGCCCGTTCGACCTGCCCGGGTTCGTGCTCGCCGGGGCCGGGTTGGCGACGCTGCTCTACGGACTCGAACAGGGCGCGCAGCTGGGGTGGACCCAGCCCCAGGTGTGGCTCAGCCTGGTCGCCGCCGTCGCGCTCATCAGCGGGCTGATCCGGCGGGAGCTGACCACGCGGGCGCCCATGCTGGACCTGCGGCTGCTCACCGACCGGCTGTTCGGTACCGGCAACCTACTCCTGCTGTGCCAGACCGGAGCGATGTTCGGGATTCTCTTCCTGGTGCCGCTCTACCTGCAGAACCTCCGCGGCGTGCCGGCGTTCACCGCCGGGCTGGTGCTCATGCCGCAGGCCGTGGTCATGCTGCTGACCACCCAGGTGATCAGCCGGGTCTACGGGCGGGTCGGGCCGAAGCGGCTCATCCTGGCCGGGTTCTCGGTGCAGGTGCTCATCGGGGTGGGCCTGCAGTTCCAGGGCACCGACACCTCGTTGTGGTTGCTCGTGCCGTTGCTGGCGGTACAGGGCGTGGCCATGGGGCTGCTGATGACCCCGGTGCAGACCGCCACCTTCGCCCGCATCTCCAGCACGGCCATGGGGCAGGCCACCTCGATGTTCAACGTCAGCCGACAGGTCGCCACCGCGTTCGGCACCGCCGTCGTGGCCACCGTCCTGGTCGCGCTCAGCGGAGCGTCCACAGTGGAGCCCGCTGGTCCGGGGCACGCGCCGTTGTCCGCCTACCACGGTGCTTTCCTGGTCTCGGTGCTGTTCGCTACCGCGGGTCTGCTGCTGGGACTGCGGGTCCGCGACTCCGACGCGGCGGCCAGCCTGGACCGCGCCGCGACCCCGGCGGGTGGGAGCCGGAGCTCCGGGACCGTGAGATAGGTCAAGCTCACCCCGTTCGTCGGTGCCCCGGGGCACTATGTGAAGGGTGACCCACATGCCGCACGCCGATCAGGTCCGCAACCACGCCCGCTGGCGCCCCGGTTGGCACGCCGGACGCACCGGCTACGCGTGGCTGCTGCCGCTGTCCGACCAGCCCGGGCTGCGCAAGCTGGTGAACGACTACCAGTACGCGCTGCGCGACCTGCCGGGCTTCGACCTCGTTCCGCTCGAGTGGATGCACATCCTGGTGCAGGAGATCGGGTTCACCGACGAGGTCGACGAGGACCAGCTCAAGCCGCTGCTGGCGGCGGCCCGCACCCGGTTGTCCACCGTGCTGCCGCTGACGCTGGCCTTCCACCACGCGGTCGTGCTGCCGGAGTCGCTGTCCCTGCCCGCCGAACCCCGGTCGACGGTGCTGGAACTGCGGGCTGCGGTGCGCGAGGCCACCGCCGAGGTGCTGGGCGAGGCGGCGCTGCCGCCCGAACCCGAGGACATCGACAAGCACGTCAGCCTCGCGCACTCGATCACCGACGGGCCCGCGATCTTCGCCATCGCCACGCTCAGCGCCACCCCCGTCGAACCGGTCACGGCCAAGATCCCCGCGCTGTCGCTGGTGAAGCTCACCCGCGACCATTCCAGCTCCGAGTGGGAGACCATCGCGGAAGTGCCGCTCGGCTCCTGACGGCGAGATCCCCTGCCTCGCCCGCCGGACGGGTACCGTCGGAAGCAACCAACCACCCGGGTGGACGCGGGAGGCAGCGGTGTCCACGTCAGTCGTCATCATCGTGGTCGCACTCGTGGTGATCATCGCCGCGATCTGGTGGTCCAGGCAGAAGGCAGTCGCGCACCAGCGGAGCCAGCTGGCGGACGCCAAGGCGGAGGCGCGCCGCTGGGTGGAACGCCTGGGCGGCCAGGTGCTCAACCTGACCGGCACCAACGAGGCCGCCAAGCAGGCCCTGGCCGACGCCGCGGAACGGCACTACTCGGCGGTGTCGCAGCTGGAACGGGCCACCACCGCTGCCCAGGCGCGGATGACCACCGAGTCGGCGCTGGAGGGCCTGTACTACGTGCGCGCGGCGCGCATCGCGATGGACATGGACCCCGGGCCGGAGCTGCCCGAGGTGCCCGGTCAGCGCGGCGCGGGCCGGGTCACCGAGTTCCGCGAGGTCGACGTCGACGGGCGGCAGCAGGCCGCCTCCCCGGAGCCGACCGAACGCACCCCGCACTACTACCCCGGCGGCACCGTCGCGGGGCGTCCGGTACCGCAGGGCTGGTACAGCGAACCGTGGTGGAAGCCCGCGCTGGTCGCCGGTGCCTGGGGCGTGGGCACGTTCCTGCTCACCAGCGCCCTGTTCAGCGGCATGGCCGGAGTGCCTGCCGGAGCCGCCTACGCCGACGGCGACCTGGGCGGTTTCGACGGCGACGCGGGTGGCTTCGACGGCATGGACGCGGGCGGGTTCGACATGGGCGGCTTCTTCTGAGGGGTCCGCCCCACCTTGAGAACACGGGCACGCACCCTCGATCGGCCAGGCCGCAGCTGACACCGTCTGAGGTAACAACACGCCACGAAGGACGGTGACGGACATGCTGACCCAGCCGAAGCTCCCCCGGAGGACACCCGTGGACGCCTGCGACCGCTGCGAGCACGACGCCCGCATCCGGGCGGTCCTGCCGACGGGTGGCGAGCTGCTGTTCTGCAGCGACCACCTACTGGAGCACGTCGACCGGCTCCGCGAACTCGACGTCGACGTGCGCCGGGTCGGTTAGGGCCCGCTCAGTCCTCGGCCTGGCAGGTCGGGCACCAGTAGAGCTTGCGCCCGACCAGGTCCGTCATCGCCACCGGCGTGCCGCACAGCAGGCACGGCATCCCGGCGCGCCGGTAGACGTAGACCTCGCCGCCGTGCCGATCCCGCCGCGGGGCGCGGCCGGTGACCTCCGGCAGGTGTTCGGGCCGGACGGTGTCGATGCGGCCGACGCGCACCCCGTCGGCCATCAGCTCCACCAGGTCCGCCCAGATCAGCTCCCACCGCTCGCGGCCGAGCGCGCGGCCGGGGGTGAGGGGCGGGATGCCGTGCCGGAACAGCACCTCGGCCCGGTAGACGTTGCCCACCCCCGCCAGCACCTTCTGGTCCATCAGCAGCGCGGCGATGCTGGTGCGGGACCGCGAGATCCGCTCCCAGGCGCGGTCCGGTTCGGCGTCGGCGCGCAGCGGGTCCGGCCCCAGCCGCCCGCGCAGCGCCGCCACCTCGGCGTCGGTGAGCAGCTCGCACTTCGTCGGTCCGCGCAGATCGGCCCAGTGCGTGCGGCCGATCACCCGCATCCGCACCTGGCCGCGCGGTTCGGCCAACGGCAGCTCAGCCTCGGTGAACGTCCCGTACAACCCGAGGTGCACGTGCACGATCCGGTCCGGCCCGTAGTGGTGGAACAGGTGCTTGCCGTGGGCCTCGGCCCGCTCGAACACCAAGCCGTCGAGCAGCTCGGCGCTCGCCGCGAAGCGCCCCTGCGGACTGCGCACCCGCACCTCGGTCCCGGCGAACAGGTCACCGTGCAACCGGGCCAACCGGTGCAACGTGTGCCCCTCAGGCATCTACCACCCTTTCACGAGGTGACGGGCGCCTTCGTTCGGTCGATCGAAGGCGCCCTTCACTACGTCACTCGGTTCTGGTGAGCGGCTGGCTAGACGAGGACCCACAGGACGATCGATTCGACCAGGTAGGCCGCCGCGCAGCACAGCGCGATGACCAGGCCGCGCCGGACGGGCCGGTCCGGGTGCCGCAGCAGCAGCCCGGCGACCAGGGCCGCGAGCAGCGCCGCGAGACCGCCGACGATCAGCCACACCCCCACGCCGAGCGTGCAGTCGGGCTGGGGGCACGTCGAGCCGGGTCCGCCGACGAGTGCCGGCGCCAGCGCGCGTTGCGCGGCGAACAGCGCCACGACGCCGACCGCGGTCCCGCCGAGCGCCACGAGAGGCGTCAGGAGTGCCGCGGCCGGTCGTCCCATCCGTCAGTTCCCCGGCAGGGCCGGCGGCTGGCCGGTCTTCTCGAAGTCGCTGAGCAGGTCGATCCGCCGCTGGTGGCGGCCGCCCTCGAACTCGGTGGTGAGGAACGCCTCGACGATCTGCTCGGCTTCCTCGACGGTGTGCATGCGGGCGCCGATCCCGGCCAGCAGCGCGTTGTTGTGCTGGCGGGCGAGCTTCGCCGTCTCGACGCTCCAGGTCAGCGCGGCGCGAGCGCCGGGCACCTTGTTCGCGGCGATCTGCTCGCCGTTGCCCGAGCCACCGAGCACCAGGCCGAGGCTGCCCTCGTCGGCGACGACGCGGCGAGCCGTCTCGATGCAGAACGGCGGGTAGTCGTCCTGGGCGTCGTAGACGGCCGGACCGATGTCGGTCACGTCGTGACCCTTGTCGGTCAGCCACTTGACGAGGTGGTTCTTGAGTTCGAAGCCAGCATGGTCGGAGCCGATGTAGACGCGCACGCGGGCAGTCTGCCAAACGGCCCACCGGCCCCGCACACCCTGGTTAGGCTTAACCCCCGTGACCAGGACGAACGCCGAAGTGAAGACCAGCCGCACCACGCCGGTGCAGCGTGGCAGGGCGCTGGCGGCCGGATGAGCTGGCGGGAGGTCGGGGACGGCGTGTTCGTGCGCCGCTACGGCGAGCTGGACCTGTCGGTCGGGCTCGTGGTGGGGGCCGAGTCGGCGCTGGTGATCGACACTCGCGGGGATCGCGCGCAGGGCGCGGAGCTCGCCGCCGCCGTGCGCCGGGTGACGCCGCTGCCGTGGCAGGTCGTGATCACGCACGGGCACTTCGACCACTGCTTCGGCACCGCCGCCTTCCTGCCCGCGCCGGTGTGGGCCCATGAGCGCTGCCCCGCGCACCTGGCCCGCACCGCGGCTGACCAGCGGGAGCAGTGGGTCCGCCACTACCGCGAGCAGGGGGACGCGGCGACCGCCGAGGCGCTGGCCGCGTCCAGCCCGACCGTGCCGGACCACCTGATTTCCGACGCCGCCGACCTCGACCTCGGCGGGCGGACCGCGCAGCTGCGCCACCTCGGGCCCGGGCACACCGACCACGACGTGGTCGTCGTGGTGCCCGACAGCGGTGCGGTGTTCGCGGGCGACCTGGTCGAGCAGGGGGCTCCGCCGGACTTCGAGGACGCGCACCCGCAACACTGGCCGTCCACACTGGACGCGCTGCTGGCGCTCAACCCGGCGATCGTCGTCCCGGGGCACGGCGATCCGGTCGAACCGGCCTTCGTCCGGACGCAACGAACTGACATCGCCCAGCTCGCGGGGATCTGCCGCGACGTCACCGCCGGCCGGCTGACGACTGCCGAAGCCCTGGCGCGCTCGCCGTACCCGCCCGAGACCACGCGTGCCGCACTGCGCCGCTGACCTGGTCCGTTCGGCGCAACAGGACCTGCCGTTCGGCCGCATTGTCCGCCAACGCGGCACCGAAACCTTATAGCACACGTCATTCTTTGGCGAACAACAAGGTTCCGCCGAAGGAGGCGCCGTGCACGAGGACTTCGGCACCGACATCGGTGCTGCCGAGCGGATGGTCCGTGAGTGGCAGGAGCGTGCCGCCGAAAAGGCGGAGAAGTTCGGCCGCATGCAGCAGCGGATCGAACAGATCTCGGTCACCGAGTCGTCCCGCGACGACGCCATCCAGGTGACCGTCGGCTCGAACGGCATCCTACGGAACCTCCAGCTGTCGGAGAAGGCCGGGAACCGTCCGATGGCGAAGCTCTCCGCGGAGATCATGCGGCTGGTGCAGGCGGCGCAGGCCAAGCTGCCCGACCTGATGGAGCAGGCGGTGGCCGACACCGTCGGCCTGGACGACCCGGCCGCGCAGCACGTGGTGGGCCGGGCCCGCGAGCAGTTTCCGGATCCACCGGAGGACGAGGACGAGCCGCGGCGGCCCGGCTCCGGCGTGCAGGAGATGCGGTTCGGGATCGACGACGACGAGGAACCGCAGCAGCGACCTCGCCCCACCGCGCCGCAGCAGCGGAAGCAACCCCCGGCGCCGCCGCGCCGCCGCGGACCGGACGACTTCGACGACGAGGACTTCAGCAGCGGTTCGTTCCTGCGCTGAGCACCGAGGGGAGCACGCGATGGCCGGCGAGATGAACGTCGTCATCGAGAACCTGCGTTCCCATGCCTCCAAAGTGGACGGTGTGGTGGACCAGTTGAACACCGCGGTGGATGCCGCCCAGCATGTGTCGCTGGACAACGACGCGTACGGGATTCTGTGCCGCCCCTTTGCCTGGATGCTCGACCCGGTGGAGCAGCACGGCATCGAAACCCTGCGCACGGCCGTGCAAGCCATGCGGGAGGTCGCCGACA
>NZ_BMMT01000003.1 GCF_014646075.1 Saccharopolyspora thermophila | reverse complement strand
GCGCCGCGGAGCTGGCCAACACCATCAGCACCGTCGTGACGATCATGGGCGAGGTCGTCTCCTTCGTCCGCGAGTTCGTCCGAGACCTGGTCGCCGACTGCATCTCCCGGCTCATCACCTACGCCCTGGAAGCGCTGGCCCCGCCCGGGGTCTCGCTGGCATGGGTGGTGCCGCAGGCGGTGGGGTTCATCGGCAGGACCGTTGCCCGCATCGCGAAGATCGTCACCAAACTGATCAGGACGATCAGCAACGTGGCGCCGAAGCTGGCCAAGCTGGTCGAGGTCTTCGGCGACATCATGAAAGCCCTGGGCAAGCTGGGGAAGCAGGCGGCCGACGGCGTCCGCGCCGCGGCGGGCCGCATCGGCAGGGTCGCGGACAGGCTCGACGTCGCGGGCAAGCTCTCGGACAAGGTCGCCGAGAAGGCGTGGAAGAAGGTCGACGACACCTTCGGCACGGACGTCGTCGGCAGGCACAACGCGACGTTCGACGCCCCGGGCGAAGGCTCCGACGGCAGCGGCTCGAGCAACGGCTCGGGCTCGTCCGGCAGTTCTGGTGCATCCGGCAGCGGGTCTGGCTCACCGGGCGACGGCTCGGGTCCGGGTGGGAATGGCTCGGAGTCGTCCGGCGGTCCGCCCGGTCCCGCTGGCGCTTCGCCCGGGGACGGCTCCGCGAGACCGACCGGCTCCGGAACCGGTGGCGGTTCGCCGGAGGCGTCCGCCCGGACTGGCGCCCCCGCTTCGTCGTCCGCAGTGGACAGTCCGACCGCTACGGCGGAAAGTCCCCGCGCTGCCGCCGTTTCCGACGGTGGTGCTGCGGCGCACTCCGGCTCCGGTCCGTCCAGCGCGCCGCAAACCGGTGGATCGGGGATCGGTCCATCCGGTGGCGGCGTCGATTCCTCCGGTGGTCCGCACCCGGGCGGTTCCGGGTCATCGCCCCACGAGGTGCCCACCCACCCGGCGGGCACGTCGTCGGCGAGTGTGGAAGCCCCGACTCGACCGGACGCACCCACAGCTCCGCCGAGCATCGCCCCGCCGCGCGCCGACCAGCCGGTCGCCGGCAGTGGCGCGATGGGAGGTGGCCCCGTCGGCGGCCCAACGACAGGTGCCGCACCGAGTGTGCCCCACACCGGCCGCCCCGGCGCTGGAGGCTGGACAGGCACGCCCGGCAACCCGGGCGCGGCAGGCCGTCCGGTGGGGCCGCACCCGGGTGGTCAGCGGCCGACCGCCCCGCGCCCGGTTGCCCCGGTGCAGGCGCGTTCCGCTGACGCGCAGCGGTGGGACGGTCTCCGGCGTGACGACTTCGCGACCGCCGAACCCCAGGGCTCGCCGAGCTGGGGACCGGGCAGCGCGCCGGAGCGGCCGGTCGACCCGGAACCCGCACCGGACGGCTGGTCCACGACGGAGTCGATGGCTGCCGAAAGGCCACCCGAAGGAGACCCGTCCCAGCACCGGTGGGACGTCCGGGCCGGGGTCAGGGACAGCTCCCCGCTGAACATCTCCGACGAGCTGAAGGCCAAGCTCGGCACAGACGGCCTGCAGCGCATCCTGCACAGCCGCGCCGGGCTCTCGATGGTCCACGGGCGACCAGACATGCACGACGTGGCCGGGAGGCGCCGGTTGCCGGACCCCATGCCGGACCCGCGCCGCTTCACGGTCGAGGTGCACGGCAGCCCCAACGGCGTGTCGGTCCGGGGCGTCGAACTCAGCGCGAAGGGCCTTGCCGAGATCATCAAGGGGTCCCCGGCCTACGAACCGGGCACGCCGGTCCGCCTGCTGTCCTGCCGGACCGGCGCGGACCTGCCGGACGGCAGCCCGAGCTTCGCCGAGCAGCTGTCGAAGGAACTCGGCGTCGAAGTGCTGGCGCCGAAGACGGACGCCTGGGTCGACAACCACGGCAACATCTACGCGAGCGGCAGCCAGGCGAGGTTCGAACCGGACGCCTCCGGCACCCCGCAACCCCACCTGGACGACCCGGGCGAATGGGTCGCCTTCCGCCCGGACGGCACCACAGCGGTCCACGAGAGCCCCTACCCCCCGGGCCACGAACCGGAATGGATCCGCCACGGCGTCCAGGCCGACGCAGCGGAACGCCGGGGCATCCCCCGCGAGTTCCTCCATCCTGGTGGACCCGCGTTCAGCGGCATGCACCACCGCCTGGACGACTACGGGACGCCGATACCCGGACATCTCTCACCCACCGGCGAGTTCGTCCCGCACGGTCATCTCGACGCCTACGGGACGTGGGTGCCGCACGGCCACGTCGACGACCTCGGCCGCTGGGTACCGGGACGCCTGGACGCCGACGGCAGGCTGGTTCCGTGCGGGCACTACGACGCCCACGGCCAGTGGATCGCGCACGGCCGCACGGACGAGCTCGGCCGCTGGATCCCGGTTCACCGGGACGCCAGCGGCTACCACGACCTCGGCCGCTTCAACCCCCGCACGCACCAGTGGGAGCCGCTCGGCCACGTCGACCCGAACACGGGCAGGTTCCACCCCGGTCAGACTCCGCCGGCGGCGGCACCCCACCATGTCCCGCGCGCAGGCCACGGGCCGAACCCGGCCACCACGCCTGCGCACGCTGGGCAGCCGCCGTACCCGCCGCGCAGGCCGCAGCCACCGGTGATGCCCCAGCGTCCGCATGCGGGACCGCTGGCTCCGCCGCGCCCACCACAGCAGCCCGCCGGGCCGCCGCACGCCCCGCGTCCCGGCGAGGGCTTCGGTCCGCGGGGTTCCGGTGGTCGTACCGACGGTGGTTCCGGTCCGGCTGGTGGAAGTGCCAGAAGCGACTTCGATCCGATGGGTGTCGGCGATGGGCGTGCCAAAGGCGGCTACGTTCCGGCGGACCCGAATGCGACTCCTGAAGCACGCCAGCGACTCAGAGAGAAGTACATCAGTCAGTTCGGCGAAGACCCGGACATCCTGGACTGGATTGACGAAGAAGTTGACAAGGAGCTGGGGCCGCGCAAGCCCCAGCCTCCCCTGCTGAACTTCGAAGTCGACAAATCCGTTCAGCCGGTCGCCGCTCCGGACAGCAGGAACCCGTTCGGCAGCGTGGCGGACAGCAGCGGGATGGACCAGGCAGCCGTCGAGCACGCCCTTTCCCATGGGCGACACGACGTGCATCTGCACTGGCGCGACGACCTTGGCGAGCTCTATCGGCATGACAATCGCCATCCCAACGAGATCTGGGGCGGGAAGGTCGGTTTTGAGCCGAAAACTGATGAGCTCAGCCTGCGCAACCACTTCGACGGGAACAACGGCCAGGGTGGTGGCCTGGTCTCCACCACCCGCGACCACGACTACGCGCGCGACCGAGCCATCGCCGGAGCAAGGGGAGCGGGCCAGAGATTCGCGTTCGTATACCGGATCGACGCAGCGGGCGGTCTCGACATGAACATGTCATCGAGCAATCTGGGGCACGACGTGGATGAGTCCGAAGTGGCCTTCGTCGGCGGAATTGACTTCCGGTACATCCCGAGTTGCGACGTCTACGATGTGCAGACCGGGGAGCTGCTCGGGACGTACCACAACCCCTACTACTACAAGAACCTCCAGGGCTGATGAGCATGTCAGAGAGTGAACAGCCAGTCGGTGTGCCGCCGATCACGCCTGCGATGCGGGCGGAGGCACGCAAGCGGGCTGGGGGTTACCTGTACGTGGTTGATCGCATGTACGACCCGAACGGTGATGTTCCGGCGCATGCGATCAAGGGTGTGTTCGCGGTCGATGACAACGGCGAGATCGGGCAGTTCCAGGCCAATCCCCACTATCGGCCGTCGCCGGTCGAGCGCGGGGTGCCGTGGGTGAACTGGCTCGACCGCGGCATGCGGTTGACCATGGCCGGCCGGATTGACCAGTACGTTTTCCTCCAGCTGATCGCCAAGGCCGTGTTGCCCGTTCTCGTGACACCGGACGGGCAGCTGATGATGCTCACCACTCCGGATGCTCCTCGTCTGACGGCGTATGTCGGGTCCAGCCTGGTGCCGGAGGATGCGCGCGCGGAGCTGATGTACCTGCCGAGGTTGTTGCGGGTGCTCCCGCCAGAGGTGGTCCTGGTGGTCAACGGGAGTGCCGAGTTGCAGGTGCAGTACCCGGTTGCGGACCTGGTTGCCGCGCTGCGCAACGACGGCCTGCTCCTGGCCAACCCCTCGGGTGGTCTCGACGTCGGCCCATCGCATTGGGTACAGCACAGTGCACGGCTTGCCGAGCTGGTCGACATGCCGACGTTCACGGCGATTGAGCAGGCCCTGGCCCGGTGGGGAAAGCTCGCCGAGGTCAAAACCGACCGCAGTCGCGCCGTCGAGGTCGCGATCACCGCCGTCGAGGTGCTGGTCAAGGGCGGGGTCACCGATCCGGACGTGCTTGCGGCCACGGCGGTTTTCAACGCCATTGACCCCCTCTACGGCGGTGATCGCCTCCGCGTGACCAATGCGGACGAGGAGCAGACACGGGTGCTGGCGCTCCTGCGGTCGGCAGTGAGCCCACAGGATCCGTCCGAGGAGGACGGTGTCGAGGTCGCGGACGGACTCGTGTACCACCTCTACGCCGAGCACCTGAGCACGATGCCCTGGCAGGTGCGGGCGATCGTGCTCGCCAACCGGATCGCCGATGCCGTCACGCCCTGGGTGCCGGCTGACATACGCGATCACCGGCAGTACGAGCTCTTCAAGCCGCTGCGGGCGTGCTCGGTCGACTTCCCGGCCGCCCTGCGAGTGCAGGTCGCCGAGCACGTCGGTACCGACCCGCGCCGAATGCGGCCGTGGAAGCTGGATCCGGAGCCGCGGGTCTCCATCACCTCCCCTGCCCAGGCCATCGAGCGCGCTCGTGCTGCCACCGGCGAGCCGGCCGATCCGGCGCACACGGAGGACATCGGGCTGGCGTACCTGGTGCGCTTCGAGAGCGACCCCGAGCACGTCCACTTCGTGCACAAGGTGTGGGAGACCGTCATCCGCGACAACGACGGCCCGAACGCCATCGACCACTACCGCGCCAAGTACGACCTGTTCCCGTTCGAGGAGCCGCGTCAGGAAGCCGGTCGGCAGGCAGCGGCGCAGGTGTCCGTTGATCCCCATGAGCGGTTCGTCGGGTCGATGCTGGCCGGCGCGATGGGGGATGCCCTGGGCTTCGCCATCGAGCCGCATGACATGCCGACGATCCGGCAGGATCACGGGCGCGTCGGGCTTTTCGTTCCGGTGCTGCGGGATGGTGTCGCGTGGATCTCCGATGACACGCAGCTGATGTTGTTCACGTTGGAGGGGCTGATCCGGGCGCATGTGGCGCGGCGGCTCAAGCCGACCGACAACGATCCGGTTCCGGAGGTGCAGCACGCCTACCAGCGGTGGTTGCACACCCAGGGGCAGCCGTGGGCGGAGGTCGGCGGGCCGTACGTGCGGCATCTTCCGCAGCCGGATGGTTGGTTGATCGGCAACCCCGGGTTGTTCCGGCAGCGTGGTCCGGGGGCGACCTGCCTTTCGGCGTTGCGGGCGTTCGCGCGGACGCACCGGCACGCGAGTCCGCAGTTCCCGGGCAACGACTCCCAGGGCTGCGGTGGCGTCATCCGGGCCGCGCCGGTTGCGGTGTGGTCGAACGACCCGGCCGAGGTGTTCTTCGCGGCGGTCGGTACCGCTGCGTTGACCCATGGTCACCCCAGCGGATTTCTGCCCGCTGGAGTGCTGGCGGTGATCGTGCACCAGTTGATCCGGGGCGTGTCGTTGCCGGACTGCGTCGGGTTGGCGCGGGATCTGTTGCTGCGGTGGCGTGGGCATGAAGCGCAGCTGCGGGCTCTCGACGCCGCGGTGGAGCTGGCGAAGCGGGGGCCGGTCAGTCCGGAGGAACTCGAGAAGACGCTGGGCCGGGGCACGGTCGGTGCGGAAGTTCTCGCGATCGGCCTGTACGCGGTGCTGGCCACCGACAACGTGCGGGACGCGCTCGTGCTGGCGGTGAACCACTCCGGCTACTCCGCCTCGACGGGGATCGTGGCGGGCAACATCGCCGGTGCCCGCCACGGTGCGCGGGCCGTTCCGCCGGAGTGGCTCGCGACTCTGGAGTTGCGTGACGTCGTCGAGACGATGGCCAAGGACGCCCTGGCGGAATTCAGCCCCGGGCCACCGAACGACCAGGTCTGGATGCGGCGCTACCCGGCGTGGTGAGACACGACGGTCCACTGGGGACGAGGAGGTGGCATGACGGAATCGCAGGATGCGCGGATGACCGCGCGTGAGCAGGTGACCGGACAGCACGCCGCCGAGCAGCCGCCGATCGATCCGCATGAGCGGTTCATCGGGTCGATGTTGGCCGGGGCGATGGGGGATGCGCTGGGGTACGCGATCGAGTTCCACGACATCGGGATGATCCGGCGTCATCACGGGGAGGCCGGGCTGACGTCACCGGTGTTGCGGGACGGCGTGGCGCAGATCTCCGATGACACGCAGCTGATGTTGTTCACGTTGGAGGGGCTGATCCGGGCGCATGTGGCGCGGCGGCTCAAGCCGGCGGACAACGATCCGGTTCCCGAGGTGCAGCACGCCTACCTGCGCTGGTACCACACGCAGAACCAGCCGTGGGAGAGCGCCGGCGGGCCCTATGCGCAGCACCTCCGGCAGCCCGACGGGTGGTTGATCACGCACCCGGAGCTGTTCAGCACCCGGGCGCCGGGAAGCACCTGCATGTCCGCACTGGCCACCTTCGCGCGGACCCACCAGCACGCCACGCCGGAGCACCGGATCAACGACTCCAAGGGCTGCGGTGGCGTCATGCGGGCCGCGCCGGTCGCGGTGTGGTCCCACGACCCCGCCGAGGTGTTCCACGCCGCGGTCGGGACCGCCGCGCTGACGCACAGCCACCCCAGCGGCTACCTGTCCGCCGGGGTACTGGCGGTCGTTGTGCACCAGCTGATCCGGGACGTCCCGCTGCCCGACGCCGTGCGGATGGCGCGGGATCTGCTCATCCGGTGGCGCGGGCACGAGGAGCAGCTGCGCATCCTCGACGCCGCCGTCGAACTCGCCAGGCGAGGCCCGATGCGACCCGAGGCGCTCAGGGACAACCTCGGTGAGGGCTGGGTCGGCGAGGAAGCGCTCGCCATCGGGCTCTACGCCGTGCTGGCCACCGACACCATGCGGGACGCGCTGCTGCTGTCGGTGAACCACTCGGGGGACTCGGACTCCACCGGGATCGTGTGCGGCAACATTGCTGGGGCGCTGTACGGGGCGCGGGCCATTCCGCCGGAGTGGCTGGCGACCCTCGAACTGCGCGAGCTGGTCGAGGCGCTGGCCGGCGACGCGCTTGTCGAGTTCAGCCCCGGCCCGCCGACCGATCCGGCCTGGAGCCGGCGTTACCCCGCCTGGTGACCACGAGGGAGACCCTGCGATGACCGACGCTCCATCCGGCTCGCCGCTGACCTGGGCCGATCGCTTCCGCGGCGCGATGCTCGGCGGCGCCGTCGGCGACGCCCTCGGCGCCGGGGTGCGGACCGCGACCACCGCCGAGATCCAGCAGTGGTTCGGCCCGCGAGGCGTCGTCGACTACCTGCCGGTGTTCGGGCGGCGCGGCGCGGTCACCGACGTGACCCAGCTGACCGTGTTCACCCTGGAGGCGCTGCTGCGTGCCCGGGCGACCGGCGCGTCGTCGGCCGTGCCGGCCATCGAGGCGAACCACCTCGCCTGGCTGCACACCCAGGGCGTGCCGTGGGCGTACGCCACGTCCAAGTACGCGGCCGGCGAACCGACCGGCTGGCTGCTGCAGCGACGCGAGCTGTACTCCACCCGCAATCCCGGCGGCCCGGCGCTCTGTGGCATCGGCCGCCTGGTGCATCGGCCGCCCTTCCCGGACGCCCAGCAGCTGGACCCGCCCCTCCCGGACGGACTGAGCGACTGCATTGCCTGGACCGCGCCGGTGGCCGCGTGGAGCCAGGACCTCAACTCCGTCAACCAGGAGGCCAAGGCCGCGGCGGGCCTGCTGACCGGGCTGGCCGACGTGCTCACCGCGACCCGCCTGCACGCCGACGTGCTGGCGCAACTGCTGCTCGGACACGGCCTGTGGCCGTCCGTCGAATCGTGGCAGGCGCAGCGCGCCTTCACCTCGAACACCCGCCCCGGCGGCGCGCTGCGGGCCGTGCACGCCGCGATGTTCGCGACCAGCGGCGGACGCCGCCCCACCCCCACCCAGCTGGACATCGAGTTCGACACCCGGAGCGGCCCCGGCGACCTGGGCGTCGCGCTGGCCGCGGTCGCCGCCGGCAGCAGCTTCGCGGACGCGGTGGTCATCGCCGTCAACCACTCCGGCGACAGCGCCGTCACCGGGGCGCTGGCCGGACAGCTGGCCGGGGCCCTCCACGGGCCGTCCGCGATCCCGCGGCGCTGGCTCGACGAGCTCGAGGTGCGGGAGGTCATCGAAACCCTCTGCCAGGACGCCGCCGAGGCGTTCGCCCCGCCGCAACGGCCGCAGTGGGCCCAGCGGTATGTGGCGAACCCGCGGCAGCTCGGCGCCCCCGCGGCGAACACCGTGGAGGGTTCTGCCGAGCAGACCATGGTGATGCCGGCCATCGGGGCCGCACCGCCGACACCGTCCCAGGGCATCGGCGCCCCGACATTCCCGGCGCAGCGCGAGCCCTTCGAGGTCACCGAACCATCCGACACCGGCCCCATCCCGGCGCCGCGCCTGCGCTCCGCGGAGACCGCGGTGGAGTCCACGGCCGTACTACCGGTCGTCGACGACGACCGGTCCGGGGCCGAGCCGAGCGTCCCGGCCGACGACCTCCCGGCGCAGCCCGAGGACGTCGCGGTCCAGCAACCGCCGGGTTCGCAGGACGACGTCGAGCAGCCCGAGGACGCTCGTGACCTCGACGAGGTGCCGAGCGTGCGCCGGGCGTCGTTCGAACGCATGCCGGTCGACCTGGAGCCGCCCGCGCGGGCCCCGATCGACCTCGAACCGACCACACCCAGCAGCGACGCCCCGGCGCCCGCTCCGGAGTCGCAGGTCCCCGAACCCTCGCTGGCGCAGGCGCCGGAGGAACGCGACGCCGACCTCACGACCCATGAGTCAACCCAGGAGGACCTCCCGGCGGACGGCATCGAACCGCAGCGACCCGATCAGCCGTCGGACCCCGCATCCGGTCGCTCGGTGGCGGGTGCCTCACGCCCGGCCGACGACGATCCGGCAGCCGCCGAGCCCGCGGCGGTCGAGGAGTCCGTCGGCAGCGAAGCCGAGGAAGCGGAGTCCACGGGCGAGCTTGGCCCCGTCGATGCCGAGGCTTCGGCCGTGGCCGAAGCTGCTCCGGGGCAGGAGCCCGCAGCGGGACCGGACGGTGCGACCGGGCTCGGAGAAGAACCGGAGCCGGAGGCCGCGGCCGGTATCGATGACCTGGCATGGCCCGGTGGCGTGGCCACGCCGGGGGCCTCGGCCGAGCCGGACGGCCCAGTCAGGCCGGACAGCACAGTCGAACCGGAAGCTGGGGCGGACCGGGAAGTGGGGTCGACGGCTGAGCCGGAGACCGCAGGCGGACCGGAACCGATGGACCACGAACCCGTTGCCGCCCGCTCGGTCGAACCCGATTCGGTCGGCGATCCCGCTCATGCCGCCGAGTCCGTCGCCGACGCCATGCCGGAGACCGATGTCGCCGACGTCGACCGGGATGGCGACCCCGGATTCCCCCACACCCCGGAACCCGCCCTCGACCGGGAACCGGCGGCCGAGGCGGAGCCGGACGGTGCTGCCGCCGAGACAGCTCCCGCCGCCGCGCCGATCGCGCGGGGGGAACACGCCAAAGTAGAGGGTCCCGGGGACAGCGCTCCGTCGTTGACCGAGCGTGTGCTGGGTTGCTTCCTCGGCGGTGCGCTCGGTGACGCGTTCGGCGCGGACCTGGAGTTCAGCACCGCCGCGGAGATCACCGCCCGCTTCGGCCCCGACGGGCCGCGCGGGCTGCGCGAGGCGTACGGCGTGCACGGCGCGATCACCGACGACACCCAGATGACGCTGTTCACCGCGGAGGGCCTGATCCGCGGCAGCGTCGCGCAGCGCATGCTCGGCACCGAGGACCCCCTGGCCGAGGTGCAGCTCGCCTACCAGCGGTGGCTGCACACCCAGGGCGTGGCGTGGGAGTCGGCCGCCGGACCGTTCCTCGCCGACTACCCCGCTCCGGACGGCTGGTTGATCGAGGTTCCCGGCCTGTTCAGCACCCGTGCCCCCGGCAAGACCGTGTTGCGCGCCCTGCAGGACTTCGGGGCGGGCCGCCCGGCCGGTTCGTTCACCGAGCGCATCAACGACTCCAAGGGCTGCGGTGGCGTGATGCGCGCCGCCCCGGTCGCGTTGACCTCCACCGATCCCGCGGCGGTGTTCCGGCTCGCCGCGCGCACCGCGGCGCTCACCCACAGCCACCCGGCGGGCTACCACTCGGCGGGCGCGCTGGCGGTGATCGTGCAGCAGGCGCTGCTTGGCCGCAGCCTCGACGACGGGGTGTGGCTGGCGCTGCAGGTGCTGGAGACCTGGGAGGACCACGAGGAGACCACCGCGATGCTCAAGGCCGCGGTGGAGCTGGCCGAGGCCGGTGTGCCGACCCCGCAGCGGATCGCCGAGCGGCTCGGCGGTGGCTGGGTCGGTGAGGAGGCGCTGGCCATCGCGGTGTGTGCGGCGCTGGTCGCCGGTGACGACGTTGAGCTGGCGCTGCGCGTCGCCGTGCACCACGACGGCGACAGCGACTCGACCGGGGCCATCTGCGGCAACATCGTGGGCGCCCTGCACGGCGTTGGCGCGTTGCCGGTGGACTGGCTGGCGGAGCTGGAGCTGCGTGACGTGGTCGAGCAGGTGGCGCTGGACTGCGTGGCCGAGTTCGGCCGGGGTGCGTTCCAGCCAGGCCAGTCCTCGATCGAGCCGCCGACCGACGAGGACTGGCACGAGCGTTACCCTGTCCGTCCACAGTGGTCGTCCGTGGTGGAGCCCGCACCGCGGTCCGACACCGGCGCCGCGCCGGAGTTCCCGGCGCCCAAACCCGCACCGCGGCACATCAACGGCGTCGTCCACACGCGAGCGTTCGAGGGGGACAACCAGTGATCCTGGGGCGGCCGATCGCCGGGGCGGTCTGCGCGGTCGACGGCGAGCTGCGCCCGTTGCTCGACATCACCGAGGCCGGTGCGCAGGTGGGTGGCAGCCCGCAGCCGGTGCCGGTCGAGCAGGTCGCGGCGGTCTTCGTCGAGCAGGAGGACGCCCCCCGGCCGGTGCCGCACCAGTTCCCGGCGCGCGCCGCGTTCGGTTCGGTGCCGGACCGCTCGGCCGAGCACCGCGACCTCCTCGACGCCCTGCGCGACGCCGTCGAGGCCGGGCTGCCGGAGGGCTGGCGCGCCGCCCAGGTGGACTGCACCGCGCTGGGCACCCGCGTCGAGATCACCGCGACCGTGACCACCGACGCGGAGCACCCGTGGCTGCCGACCCAGGAGGTCGTCGACTGCCTGCGTCGGCTGCGCGCGATCGACTACGCGCCGGAGCCGGGCGCGTGGACCGCGGCCCGCTTCCGCCTGGACCGGGACGGCGCGGACCTCCGCACCGGGTACGACGCCCCACGGTGGCTGCGCTCCGGTGACCACCAGCGCACCCACCACGACGAGCTGCGTTACTTCCCGCGGCACGACGCCCCGGAGTGGCTGCTCGAACCGGCCTGGGCGTATCACCAGGCAGCCCGCGGCGAGGCCGAGCTGCCCACCGGGGTGCGGATGGTGCAGGTCTTCGACGGCCGCGGGGCCGACGACCGCCCCACGGCCCACCGGCCCGCCCTGCCGTGGACGGAGAAGCGGATGGTCCTCGACTACCTCGCTGCCGGCGAGATCCTGCTGACCGCGCACGGCGGCTCCCCGGACGAGCTGGACCCGCAGCGCCCGCCGGAGGTGCCCAAGCAGTTCCACACCGACGGCACCTGGGTGTGGCCGCTGGCGATGGCCTACTACCTGGACGTGCACGACGTGGCACCCCCGCGGGACTTCCTCGACCACATCCGCCGCAACGGTCACCGGCCGCCGGAGGTGGTCGCCGAGCGCGCCGCCGCCGAGGCCAAGGCGCTGGTGCTGGGCGCCGACGCCGACTCGCTGGAGGTGTCCAAGCCCGCCGAGGCGATGGACCTGGCCCGCGGGTTCATCGGTGCCATGGGCATGAGCCGCCGCTACTACAGCTTCGAGCAGCCGATCGAGGGCGGCTGGAGCATGCTGCGCGAGTCCGACGGCTGGTGGTCGGTGTTCTGCGTCGACGGCGGCGCGGTCAAAAACCGCTCCCGGTTCCCCGAGCCGTTCGCCGCCGCCGCGCACCTCATCGGTGCCATGGCGCTCACCCGCGACCGGTTCCTGCGGGCCCCGGACGAGCCGCTGGAGGACTTCGAGTGCCCGATCCGGCCGCTGCCGGGCGAGCCGCCACTGTCCGCCTACGACGGCAAGCGGCTGGTCGACCTGCGGGCCGGTGACGAGGTCGACCGGTTCGGCCCACCCACCGGGAACACCGTCTTCGTGGCGGGCACGACGCTGCCGCAGCGCTCGATGCCGCCGCAGCAGCCCCCGGGCGACTACCGCCGGTACCGGGTGCTCCACGGCTTCGAGGTGGTCTCCGGGGTGGTCCGGCCCGAGCACGGGCAGGTCGGCGGTGGCACCGCGTTCGTGCTGCCGAACACGCTGGAGCAGCTGGTCGCCGACGGCTGGCTGGCGGAGGTGTGACCGATCTCGCTCAGCGGGAAGCCCTTGTCAGGGCGGGTACAGTGTGTGGCGAGCAAGACGTGAGCTCGCACTCGGGAAGGTGGCCGCGATCGGCGGCCGGTGATCGAACAGAGTGATCGAGCAGGTCAAGAGGGACCCCGTTTTGACCCCCTGAGAACGGGGCGGGTATCTTTGTTTATCGGACCCGACAGCCATCGGGTCGATCCGCATGCCCGTGCATGACGTGGTCGCCACGTGTTGGTCGGCCGCGGCAGCGCCGAGGATGTGTGGAACTCCTCTCGACAACCCTCTGGGGTCGTTCCCGTTGGGGCGCACCGGCGCCGAAAGGCCGAGGAGCGGGCGACACGCCCGACCTCGTGGTGTGGGGGGAGCCTGGAGAACACAGTGCCTGACAGGTGCTCGACGCCAGGGCACGCGGAGCTCGAACGAGCTGCTGCTTGGTCGAGTACCCAGAAGACGCGAACGCTGACAGAAAGCCGGTCCATGCCCACCATCCAGCAGCTGGTCCGTAAGGGCCGCCAGGACAAGGTCGCGAAGACCAAGACTGCGGCGCTCAAGGGGAGCCCGCAGCGGCGTGGCGTGTGCACCCGCGTGTACACCACCACCCCGAAGAAGCCCAACTCGGCACTGCGCAAGGTCGCTCGTGTCAAGCTGTCCAGCGGCATCGAGGTCACGGCCTACATCCCGGGTGAGGGCCACAACCTGCAGGAGCACTCGATCGTGCTCGTTCGTGGCGGCCGTGTGAAGGACCTCCCCGGCGTGCGCTACAAGATCATCCGCGGTTCCGCTGACACCCAGGGTGTGAAGAACCGTAAGCAGGCTCGCAGCCGGTACGGCGCGAAGAAGGAGAAGAGCTGATGCCCCGCAAGGGTCCGGCCCCGAAGCGGCCGCTGCATGCCGATCCCGTGTATGGCTCGCCGCTGGTCACGCAGCTGGTGAACAAGGTCCTGGTGGACGGGAAGCGTTCGCTGGCCGAGCGGATCGTCTACGCGGCGCTGGAAGGCTGCCGGGAGAAGACCGGCACCGACCCGGTCGTCACGCTCAAGCGTGCCCTGGACAACGTGAAGCCCACCCTGGAGGTGCGCAGCCGCCGCGTCGGTGGCGCCACCTACCAGGTGCCGATCGAGGTGCGCGCCGGTCGCTCCACCACCCTCGCGCTGCGCTGGCTCGTCAGCTTCGCCCGGCAGCGCCGCGAGAAGACCATGGTCGAGCGCCTGATGAACGAACTGCTGGACGCGAGCAACGGCCTCGGCGCGAGCGTCAAGAAGCGTGAGGACACGCACAAGATGGCGGAGTCCAACAAGGCCTTCGCGCACTACCGCTGGTGATGTCGGTCGGGTCTTGCCCGCCTCGGCTCACCGGTTCGACAGCTTGCACCTGCTGTAGGGAACGGGGAAGAAACTCGTGGCACGCGACGTGCTGACAGACCTGACCAAGGTCCGCAACATCGGCATCATGGCCCACATCGATGCGGGCAAGACCACCACGACCGAGCGGATCCTCTTCTACACGGGGATCAACTACAAGATCGGCGAGGTGCACGACGGCGCCGCGACGATGGACTGGATGGAGGAGGAGCAGAAGCGAGGGATCACCATCACCTCGGCTGCTACCACCACCTTCTGGAACGACAACCAGATCAACATCATCGACACCCCGGGCCACGTCGACTTCACCGTCGAGGTGGAGCGGTCGCTGCGCGTCCTCGACGGCGCGGTCGCGGTGTTCGATGGCAAGGAAGGTGTCGAACCGCAGTCCGAGCAGGTCTGGCGTCAGGCGGACAAGTACGACGTCCCGCGTATCTGCTTCATCAACAAGATGGACAAGCTGGGCGCGGACTTCTACTTCTCCGTGCGGACCATCGAGGAGCGGCTCAACGCCCGCCCGCTGGTCATCCAGCTGCCGATCGGCGCCGAGTCGGAGTTCGAGGGCGTCATCGACCTCGTCCGGATGAAGGCGCTGACCTGGCGTGGTGAGGTCAAGAAGGGTGAGGACTACGAGGTCGAGGAGATCCCGGCCGAGCTCGCCGACAAGGCTGCCGAGTACCGCGAGAAGCTGATCGAGGCCGTCGCGGAGTCCGACGAGGAGCTGATGGAGGCCTACTTCGGCGGCGAGGAGCTGACCGAGGAGCAGATCAAGGCCGGCATCCGCAAGCTCACCCTGGCCCGCGAGGCGTTCCCCGTGCTGTGTGGCACCGCGTTCAAGAACAAGGGCGTGCAGCCCATGCTCGACGCGGTCGTGGACTACCTGCCGTCGCCGCTGGACGTCCCGCCGGTGCAGGGCCTCCTGCTCGACGGCGAGACCCAGGCCGAGCGCAAGCCGAGCATCGACGAGCCGTTCTCGGCCCTGGTGTCGAAGATCGCGGTGCACCCGTTCTACGGCAAGCTGACCTACATCCGGGTCTACTCCGGCAAGGTCGCCGCCGGCACCCAGGTGATGAACTCCACCCGGGAGCGCAAGGAGCGCATCGGCAAGATCTTCCAGATGCACTCCAACAAGGAGAACCCGGTCGACGAGGCCCAGGCCGGTCACATCTACGCGGTGATCGGTCTCAAGGAGACCACCACCGGTGACACCCTGTGCGACCCGGCGAACCCGGTCGTGCTGGAGTCGATGACCTTCCCGGAGCCTGTCATCGAGGTGGCCATCGAGCCGAAGACGAAGGCGGACCAGGAGAAGCTGTCCACGGCGATCCAGAAGCTCGCCGAGGAAGACCCCACGTTCCAGGTCAAGCAGGACGAGGAAACCGGTCAGACCATCATCAAGGGCATGGGTGAGCTGCACCTCGAGGTGCTGGTCAACCGGATGAAGAGCGACTTCAAGGTCGAGGCGAACATCGGTAAGCCGCAGGTGGCCTACCGGGAGACGATCCGCAAGTCGATCGACCGGTACGAGTACACGCACAAGAAGCAGACCGGTGGTTCCGGTCAGTTCGCGCGCGTGATCATCGCCCTGGACCCGATCGAGCAGTCCGCGGACAGCCCGACCTACGAGTTCGAGAACAAGGTCACCGGTGGCCGCGTCCCGCGGGAGTACATCCCGTCGGTGGACCAGGGTGCGCAGGACGCGATGCAGTACGGCGTGCTGGCCGGCTACCCGCTGGTCGGCGTGAAGGTGACCTTGCTCGACGGCCAGTACCACGAGGTCGACTCGTCGGAAATGGCGTTCAAGATCGCGGGTTCGATGGCGCTCAAGGAGGCCGCCGCCAAGGCGAGCCCGACGCTGCTCGAACCGATGATGGCGGTCGAGGTGACCACGCCCGAGGACTACATGGGCGATGTCATCGGCGACCTGAACTCCCGCCGTGGTCAGATCCAGGCCATGGACGAGCGCAGCGGTACCCGCGTCGTCAAGGCTCTCGTGCCGCTGTCCGAGATGTTCGGGTATGTCGGCGACCTGCGGTCCAAGACCCAGGGTCGGGCGAACTACTCGATGGTGTTCGACTCCTACGCCGAGGTTCCGGCGAACGTGGCTAAGGAGATCATCGCCAAGGCAACGGGCGAGTGACCTGGTGCTCCGGTCCCGCCCGGGACCGGAGCACGGGAAGCGCACGCGTTGGCGACGGGGAGCAATCCCCTCCATTCGGCGGCGGATGGGCGGCTCCCGGCGGGGCTGCCCCGTTCGCCACCTACCCGACAGGACTCCGCCTGGCAACAACAAGTCGTACGGCGGAAAGTGAACAAGTCCAGGAGGACAATCCAGTGGCGAAGGCGAAGTTCGAGAGGGACAAGCCGCACGTCAACATCGGGACCATCGGTCACGTTGACCACGGCAAGACCACGCTCACGGCAGCCATCACCAAGGTGCTGCACGACAAGTACCCGGAGCTGAACCCCTTCACGCCGTTCGACGAGATCGACAAGGCGCCGGAGGAGAAAGAGCGCGGCATCACGATCCAGATCGCGCACGTCGAGTACCAGACCGAGAAGCGTCACTACGCCCACGTCGACGCCCCCGGTCACGCCGACTACGTGAAGAACATGATCACCGGTGCCGCGCAGATGGACGGCGCGATCCTGGTGGTCGCGGCGACCGACGGCCCGATGCCGCAGACTCGTGAGCACGTCCTGCTGGCCCGCCAGGTCGGCGTGCCGTACATCCTGGTGGCGCTGAACAAGGCCGACATGGTCGACGACGAGGAGATCCTCGAGCTCGTCGAGATGGAGGTCCGCGAGCTGCTGTCGGCCCAGGAGTTCCCGGGTGACGACGTGCCGGTCGTCCGCGTTTCCGCGCTCAAGGCGCTGGAGGGCGACAAGGAGTGGGGCGAGAAGATCCTCGAACTGCTCAACGCGGTTGACGAGAACGTGCCGGACCCGGTCCGCGAGATCGACAAGCCGTTCCTGATGCCGATCGAGGACGTCTTCTCGATCACCGGCCGCGGCACCGTGGTCACCGGCCGCATCGAGCGCGGTGTCATCAAGGTGAACGAGGAGGTGGAGCTGGTCGGCATCAAGGACAAGTCGATCAAGACCACCGTCACCGGTGTCGAGATGTTCCGCAAGCTGCTCGACGAGGGCCAGGCGGGCGACAACGTCGGTCTGCTGATTCGCGGTATCAAGCGCGAAGAGGTCGAGCGCGGCATGGTCGTCGTGAAGCCGGGCACCACCACCCCGCACACCGAGTTCGAGGCCCAGGTGTACGTCCTGTCCAAGGACGAGGGTGGTCGGCACACGCCGTTCTTCAACAACTACCGGCCGCAGTTCTACTTCCGGACCACCGACGTGACCGGTGTGGTGACCCTCCCGGAGGGCACCGAGATGGTCATGCCGGGCGACAACACCGACATGAAGGTGCAGCTGATCCAGCCCATCGCGATGGAAGAGGGTCTGCGCTTCGCCATCCGTGAGGGTGGCCGCACCGTGGGTGCCGGTCGCGTCACCAAGATCATCAAGTGACGTGGCGAGGGCCCGTTCCCGTGCTGCGGGGGCGGGCCCTCTTCGCTTTCGCCGAGCACCGCTGGCGAAGCGGTGATGCCGCTCGGTCCGCCCGTGCAGGGCGGGGCCAGGGCGGGTCCTCGGCGGAGAGCGACCCCCGATTTGGGGTGGCATCTCGGGTATGCCATCCTGTATGGGTTGCTCGTTCAGGGCGGCCGGATTCTTCGAACAGCATCGGAAGGTCCGGCCGCCCTGCTGCGAGGGCCTCGCGCCCTTGTTCGTGGTAGACCGACCGCCTGTGCGGTGGGCGGTGCCGAACGGGGCACACGAAGGTGTACGGGCCGTCAGGCCCATCCACTCGGCGACGTTCGAGGGGACCGGTGTGCGGTAGCCGGGCGACACGCCCGACCGCGTGTACCGGGCACCAGAAACCTGAACAGGGGCGGACCGAGGGCTGTGGCTCCCGGTATTGCATTCGGGGACGACACAAGGCTGAGGCCGCGTGGGGCACCACCGCCCGCAAGGGTGCGGTGCGCCCGCCCCAAGACCAAACCGCGGCACGAGACTAGAGGAACGGCAAGCCACTATGGCGGGACAGAAGATCCGCATCCGGCTCAAGGCCTACGACCACGAGGCGATCGACGCGTCCGCGCGCAAGATCGTCGAGACCGTGACGCGCACCGGCGCTCGGGTCGTCGGGCCGGTGCCGCTGCCCACGGAGAAGAACGTCTACTGCGTCATCCGCTCCCCGCACAAGTACAAGGACTCGCGGGAGCACTTCGAGATGCGGACGCACAAGCGGCTCATCGACATCCTCGAACCGACGCCGAAGACGGTCGACGCGCTGATGCGCATCGACCTGCCGGCCAGCGTCGACGTGAACATCCAGTAAGCGCGGCGACGAGGTAGCTGGAGAGAACGAGACCCATGTCTGACAGGCAGATCAAGGGGATTCTGGGCACCAAGCTCGGCATGACCCAGGTCTTCGACGACCAGAACCGGGTGGTCCCGGTGACGGTCGTGCAGGCCGGGCCGAACGTGGTCACCCAGATTCGAACCCCCGAGAAGGACGGCTACTCGGCCGTGCAGCTGGCGTTCGGCGCCATCGACCCGCGCAAGGTGAACAAGCCGCGTGCCGGCCACTTCGCCAAGGCCGGCGTGACCCCGCGTCGCCACCTGGTCGAGCTGCGCACCGCGGACGCCTCCGAGTACGAGGTAGGCCAGGAGATCAACGCCGACGTCTTCGAGGCGGGGGCGCTGGTCGACGTGGTGGGCACCAGCAAGGGCAAGGGCTTCGCGGGCACCATCAAGCGCCACGGCTTCCGCAGCCAGGGCGCCAGCCACGGTACGCAGGCCGTGCACCGCAAGCCGGGCTCCATCGGCGGCTGCGCCACCCCGGGCCGCGTGTTCAAGGGCATGCGGATGGCCGGGCGGATGGGCCGTGACCGCGTCACCGTCCAGAATCTGACCGTGCACAAGGTCGAGGCCGAGACCGGCCTGCTGCTGATCAAGGGTGCCGTGCCCGGCCCCAAGGGCGGCCTGGTCCTGGTCAAGACCCCGGCGAAGATCGCGAAGGGTGGTGCGTGATGAGCCTGACCCTCGATGTCCGTACCCCGGACGGCGGGACCGACGGCACCGTCGAGCTGCCCGCGGAGATCTTCGACGTACCGGCCAACGTGGCGCTGATGCACCAGGTCGTGGTGGCCCAGCTGGCCGCCGCGCGCCAGGGCACGCACGCCACGAAGACCCGCGGCATGGTGTCCGGCGGTGGCAAGAAGCCGTACCGCCAGAAGGGCACCGGCAACGCGCGGCAGGGCTCCATCCGGGCCCCGCAGTTCACCGGAGGTGGCATCGTCCACGGGCCGCAGCCGCGGGACTACTCGCAGCGGACCCCGAAGAAGATGAAGGTCGCCGCGCTGCGTGGCGCCCTCTCCGACCGGGTTCGCGCCGGCCAGCTGCACGTGGTCACCGGGGTGGTCGGCGGCGAGAAGCCGTCCACCAAGCAGGCCAAGGCCGCGCTGCGCAACTGGACCGAGGCCAAGAAGGTTCTGGTGGTGCTCAACCGCCGCGAGGAGGAGACCTCGTGGCTGAGCCTGCGGAACCTGCAGAACGTGCACCTGATCGACCCGGGCCAGCTCAACACCTACGACGTGCTCAACAGCGACGACGTGGTGTTCACCAGGGCCGCGTTCGAGCGCTTCGTCGCGAGCTCGGCCAAGGGCCGGTCGGTCAAGGCCGCCGCGTCTTCCGCAGAGGAGGCAGAGCAGTGAGCACCGACCCGCGAGACATCATCCTGGCGCCGGTGATCTCCGAGAAGAGCTACGGGCTCCTCGAGCAGGGGCAGTACACGTTCCTGGTCGACCCGCGCTCGAACAAGACCGAGATCAAGATCGCGGTCGAGAAGATCTTCGGCGTCAAGGTGACCAACGTCAACACGATCAACCGCCAGGGCAAGCGCAAGCGGTCCCGCACCGGGTACGGCAAGCGCAAGAACACCAAGCGGGCGATCGTCACCCTGTCGCCGGAGAGCAAGCCGATTGAGATCTTCGGCGGACCGGCCGTCTGACCCGGCGCTGATGAGGACGAGGTTGCGTTAGAGATGGGCATTCGCAAGTACAAGCCGACGACGCCGGGCCGTCGTGGCGCGAGCGTGTCCGACTTCGCCGAGATCACCCGGTCGGAGCCGGAGAAGTCGTTGGTGCGTCCGCTGAACCGCAAGGCGGGCCGCAACGCTCAGGGCAAGATCACCACGCGGCACAAGGGTGGCGGGCACAAGCGGGCCTACCGCCTGATCGACTTCCGCCGCAACGACAAGGACGGTGTGCCGGCCAAGGTCGCGCACATCGAGTACGACCCGAACCGCAGCGCTCGGATCGCGCTCCTGCACTACGCCGATGGCGAGAAGCGCTACATCATCGCGCCGAACAACATCAAGCAGGGCGACGTCATCGAGAGCGGTGCGCGGGCGGACATCAAGCCGGGCAACAACCTGCCGCTGCGCAACATCCCGACCGGCACCGTGATCCACGCGATCGAGCTCCGCCCCGGTGGCGGCGCCAAGATCGCGCGGTCCGCGGGCGCCCGGGTGCAGCTGGTGGCCAAGGACGGCCCGTACGCCCAGCTGCGGATGCCCTCGGGCGAGATCCGCAACGTGGACGCGCGGTGCCGGGCCACGGTTGGCGAGGTTGGCAACGCCGAGCACGCCAACATCAACTGGGGCAAGGCGGGCCGCATGCGGTGGAAGGGCAGGCGCCCCACCGTCCGCGGTGTCGTCATGAACCCGGTCGACCACCCGCACGGTGGTGGTGAGGGTAAGACCTCCGGTGGTCGCCACCCGGTCAACCCGAAGGGCAAGCCGGAGGGGCGCACCCGCCGCCGCAAGCCCAGCGACAAGCTCATCGTCCGCCGTCGCCGCACCGGCAAGAAGCGCTGAGCAGGGAGGTAAGGGAACATGCCACGCAGCCTGAAGAAGGGCCCGTTCGTGGACGACCACCTGCTCAAGAAGGTGGACGCGCTCAACGAGTCGGGCAAGAAGACCGTGATCAAGACCTGGTCCCGCCGGTCGACGATCATCCCGGACATGATCGGCCACACCTTCGCGGTGCACGACGGCCGCAAGCACGTCCCGGTGTTCGTCACCGAGGCGATGGTCGGGCACAAGCTGGGCGAGTTCGCCCCGACCCGCACCTTCAAGGGTCACGTCAAGGAAGACCGGAAGTCGCGCCGCCGCTGAGCGGGTCTGTGACACGAACGAGTAAGAGCAAGGGGTAGCAGGATGACAGCCCGTTCCGACGACACTGCCGCGGAGGAGACCCCGCGCGCAGTGGCGCGGGCCCGGTTCGTCCGCGTGTCGCCGATGAAGGCACGCCGCGTGGTCGAGCTCATCAAGGGCCGGAGCGCCAGCGATGCCCTGGCCGTGCTCCAGTTCGCGCCGCAGACCGCCAGCGGTCCGGTGTCGAAGGTGCTCGCCAGTGCGATCGCCAACGCGGAGAACAACCTTTCTCTCGACCCCGAGACGCTGTGGGTGCACCACGCGTACGTGGACGAGGGTCCGACGTTGAAGCGGTTCCGGCCGCGCGCGCAGGGCCGTGCGTACCGGATTCGTAAGCGGACCAGCCACATCACGGTCGAGGTCGAGTCGCGGCCGAAGGCGGCCAAGTCCCGAAAGAGCCAGAAGGGGAGTGCCCGGTAGTGGGTCAGAAGATCAACCCGCACGGCTTCCGACTCGGCATCACCACGGACTGGAAGTCCCGCTGGTACGCCGACAAGCAGTACGCGGAGTACGTCGCGGAGGACGTCAAGATCCGCCGGCAGCTGTCTCGCGGGATGGAGCGCGCGGGGATCTCCAAAGTGGAGATCGAGCGCACCCGTGAGCGGGTCCGGGTGGACATCCACACCGCCCGGCCGGGCATTGTGATCGGCCGTCGCGGTGCCGAGGCGGACCGCATCCGCGGTTCGCTGGAGAAGCTGACCGGCAAGCAGGTCCAGCTCAACATCCTCGAGGTCAAGAACCCCGAGGCGGACGCCCAGCTGGTCGCGCAGGGCGTGGCCGAGCAGCTGTCCAATCGCGTGTCGTTCCGGCGTGCGATGCGCAAGGCTATCCAGTCGGCCATGCGCTCGCCGCAGGTCAAGGGCATCCGGGTGCAGTGCTCCGGTCGTCTCGGCGGCGCCGAGATGTCCCGCTCGGAGTTCTACCGCGAGGGCCGCGTGCCGCTGCACACGCTGCGCGCGGACATCGACTACGGCTTCTTCGAGGCCCGCACCACGTTCGGCCGCATCGGCGTCAAGGTGTGGATCTACAAGGGCGAGCTGGTCGGCGGCCTGAAGCAGAAGCAGCAGGAGTCCGAGGTCCGCCCGCCGCGCGGCGACCGCGGGGGCCGCTCCGAGCGCGGTGGCCGTCGTCGTGGCGGTGGTGACCGCGCCGCGGCGGACAAGTCCGCCGACAAGGCCAGGGCCTCGGAGGGCGAGCAGCCGCAGGCTGCTGCGGCCGAAGAGAAGACGGAGGGCTGAGACGTGCTCGTCCCACGCAGGGTGAAGTGGCGCAAGAGCCACGCGCCGAAGCGGAAGGGATTCGCCAAGGGCGGCACCCGGATCAACTTCGGTGAGTACGGCATTCAGGCGATCGAGCACGGCTACGTGACCAACCGGCAGATCGAGTCGGCCCGTATCGCCATCACCCGGCACGTCAAGCGCGGCGGCAAGGTGTGGATCAACATCTTCCCGGACCGCCCGCTGACCAAGAAGCCGGCCGAAACCCGTCAGGGTTCCGGTAAGGGTTCGCCGGAGTCCTGGGTCGCCAACGTCAAGCCCGGTCGCATCATGTTCGAGCTGACCTTCCCGAACAAGAAGACGGCGATCGAGGCGCTGACCCGTGCGGCGCACAAGCTCCCGATGAAGTGCAAGATCGTGTCCCGCGAGGGTGGTGACTTCTGATGGCAGCGGGTGTCACCGCTTCTGAGCTGCGCGAGCTGAGCGACGAGGAGCTCGTCCAGCGGCTGAAGGAGGCGAAGGAGGAGCTGTTCAACCTCCGCTTCCAGATGGCCACCGGTCAGCTGCAGAACAACCAGCGGCTGCGCACGGTCCGGAAGGACATCGCCCGGATCTACACGATCATGCGCGAGCGCGAACTGGGCCTGACGGTTTCCCCCGAGGGCGCTGAGGAGGGCGCGGCATGAGCGAGAAAGGACAGGGCGTGGAGCGCAACCGCCGCAAGGTGCGCGAGGGCTACGTCGTCTCGGACAAGATGGACAAGACGATCGTGGTCTCCCTCGAGGACCGCAAGAAGCACGCCCTCTACGGCAAGGTGATGCGCCGCAACACCAAGGTCAAGGCGCACGACGAGGCCAACTCGGCCGGTGTCGGCGACCGGGTGCTGCTGATGGAGACCCGTCCGCTGTCGGCGACCAAGCGCTGGCGGCTGGTGGAGATCCTGGAGAAGGCCAAGTAAACGTCCGGGGGGCGACATGAGCGGCACTGCGCTTTCTGTGGCGCCTCATGTCGTCCGACTGGGTGCGGGTATCCCGCACTGGCACAGTCCGCGGTCGGCCGATCGCTGCGGGACACCCGCACCCGAGCAACGCAGGGGCGATTGTCCCAGCGATCGGCCGGTTCGCGTGCCGGAAGTTGACCGCGCGCGTCAGGTCGGAAATTTGGCGTGCCAGAGTGTGCCCGGGTAGAGCGCTCGGGCACTTAGGGTCAGGAGTCAGACGTGATCCAGCAGGAGTCGCGACTGCGTGTCGCCGACAACACCGGGGCCAAGGAGATCCTCACGATCCGGGTCCTCGGTGGGTCGGGTCGGCGGTACGCGGGCCTGGGGGACATCATCGTGGCGACCGTCAAGGAAGCCATCCCCGGTGCCGGCGTCAAGAAGGGCGATGTGGTCAAGGCCGTCATCGTCCGGCAGAAGAAGGAGAAGCGTCGGGCGGACGGGTCCTACATCCGCTTCGACGAGAATGCCGCGGTTTTGATCAAGCCCGGCGGCGAGCCGCGGGGCACCCGTATCTTTGGGCCGGTCGCCCGCGAGCTGCGCGACAAGAAGTTCATGAAGATCATCTCGCTCGCGCCGGAGGTTTTGTGATGAAGATCAAGAAGGGTGACACGGTCGTCGTCATCTCCGGCAAGGACAAGGGCGCCAAGGGCAAGGTCATCAAGGCCATGCCCAAGGAGCAGCGTGTGCTGGTCGAGGGTGTCAACCGCATCAAGAAGCACACCAAGGTCTCCCGGACCGAGCGTGGTGTGCAGTCCGGCGGCATTGTCACCCAGGAAGCGCCGATCCACGTGAGCAACGTGATGATCCTGGACTCCGACGGCAAGCCCACCCGAGTCGGCTACCGCATCGGTGAGGACGGCAAGAAGGTTCGCATCTCTCGTCGTAACGGTAAGGACATCTGATCATGACGACCGCTGAGAAGATCGTCCCGCGGCTCAAGGTCCGTTACCGCGAGGAGATCCGCCCGGCCCTCAACGAGGAGTTCAGGTACTCCAACGTGATGCAGGTGCCGGGTGTGGTCAAGGTCGTGGTCAACATGGGTGTTGGCGACGCCGCCCGGGACAGCAAGCTGATCGAGGGTGCGGTGCGCGACCTGGCCACCATCACCGGTCAGAAGCCGGAGATCCGCCGGGCCCGCAAGTCGATCGCGCAGTTCAAGCTCCGCGAGGGCATGCCGATCGGTGCGCGGGTCACCCTGCGCGGCGACCGGATGTGGGAGTTCCTGGACCGCCTGGTCACCATCGCGCTGCCGCGCATCCGCGACTTCCGCGGGCTGTCGCCGAAGCAGTTCGACGGCAGGGGCAACTACACGTTCGGCCTCACCGAGCAGTCGATGTTCCACGAGATCGATCCGGACACCATCGACCGTCCGCGGGGCATGGACATCACCGTCGTTACCACGGCCACCAACGATGAGGAAGGCCGAGCGCTGCTGCGGCGCCTGGGCTTCCCGTTCAAGGAGAACTGAAGCGATGGCCAAGAAGGCGCTGGTTATCAAGGCGGCGCGCAAGCCGAAGTTCGCTGTTCGTGGCTACACCCGTTGCCAGCGCTGCGGGCGGCCGCGTGCGGTGTTCCGCAAGTTCGGGCTGTGCCGGGTGTGCTTCCGCGAGATGGCGCACGCGGGCGAGCTGCCCGGCGTGAGCAAGTCCTCCTGGTGAACCTCCCGCCTGCCGGGGCGCTGCCGGACACCGGTACCCTCGGCAGGCGTTACCAGGGCTGATGCCCACGCTCCGCGGCGAAGGCCGTGCTTGCACGCGAATTGACAAGGGGCCTGCCGCCCGCGGTAGGCGACCCCGAACTTCGTCCAGGCCAGGGCCCAGACGACCACCCGGTCCGCCGGGTGGGACCCGGTCGGGGCCCGTCGGAACCAGACGAGAAAGGTTGAGCAGGTCATGACGATGACCGATCCGATCGCAGACATGCTGACGCGTCTGCGCAACGGGAACTCGGCATACCACGACGAGGTCGTGATGCCGCACTCGAAGCTGAAGGCGAACATCGCCGAGATCCTCAAGCGGGAGGGCTACGTGGCCGGTTCCCGCGTCGAGGAGGGCGAGAAGGGCAAGCAGCTCGTCGTCGAGCTGAAGTACGGCCCGAACCGCGAGCGGAGCATCGCGGGCCTGCGCCGGGTCTCCAAGCCGGGTCTGCGGGTCTACGCCAAGTCCACCAACCTGCCCAAGGTGCTTGGTGGCCTGGGTATCGCGATCATCTCGACCTCCGGCGGTCTGATGACCGACCGGCAGGCCATGAAGAAGGGTGTGGGCGGGGAAGTTCTCGCCTACGTCTGGTGAGGGAGGAGGAACGGCTATGTCGCGCATCGGAAAGCTGCCGATCACCGTCCCCTCCGGCGTCGAGGTGACCATCGACGGCCAGACGGTGACGGTCAAGGGCTCGAAGGGCACCCTGCAGCACCGGGTGGCCGAGCCGATCACCGTCGAGAAGGACGACGACGGTGCGGTCCTGGTGAAGCGCCCCAACGACGAGCGGGAGAGCCGCTCGCTGCACGGGCTCACCCGGACGCTGATCAACAACATGGTGATCGGGGTCAGCCAGGGCTACCAGAAGGACCTGGAGATCCACGGCGTCGGTTACCGCGTCCAGCTGAAGGGCTCGAACCTGGAGTTCGCCCTCGGCTACAGCCACCCCATCGTGGTCGAGCCGCCGGAAGGCATCCAGTTCGCCGTCGACGGCCCGACCAAGCTGTCGGTCAAGGGCATCGACAAGCAGCTGGTCGGCGAGATCGCGGCCAGGATCCGCAAGCTGCGTAAGCCCGACCCGTACAAGGGCAAGGGTGTCCGGTACGCGGGTGAGACCATCCGCCGCAAGGTCGGGAAGACGGGTAAGTGACCATGAGCGAGACGACTGCTACGGCAAATGCGTCGGCTTCGCCGACGACCAAGCGCAAGCCCGTGGGCAAGGACATCGCGACCAAGCGTCGGCTTGCCCGGGCCAAGCGGCACACGCGTATCCGCAAGAAGGTTTTTGGCACCCCGGAGCGCCCGCGGCTCGTCGTGACCCGGTCGCTGCGCAACATCCGCGCGCAGGTCATCGACGACACCAAGGGCCACACCCTGGTCTCGGCGTCCTCCCTGGAGGCCGATGTCCAGGCGTTCGAGGGCGACAAGAAGGCCAAGGCCACCAAGGTCGGCGAGCTGATCGCGGCCCGGGCCAAGAACGCCGGCATCGAGAAGGTCGTGTTCGACCGGGGCGGCAACGCCTACCACGGTCGGGTCGCGGCGCTGGCCGATGCGGCCCGCGACGGTGGACTGGAGTTCTGACAAGTGCGTACGACGGAGAACGGAAGGGACGCCTGATGCCTGGACGCACTCGGCGTGAGGGCGGGGAGTCCGGCGGCAAGGACCGCCGGGACCGCCGCGACGGCGGCCGTGGCGGGGCGGCCCAGGAAAAGACCCCGCAGTTCGAGCGTGTCGTGACCATCAACCGGGTCGCGAAGGTCGTCAAGGGTGGTCGGCGCTTCAGCTTCACCGCGCTGGTCGTCGTCGGCGACGGTGACGGCATGGTCGGTGTCGGCTACGGCAAGGCCAAGGAAGTTCCGGCGGCGATCGCCAAGGGTGTCGAGGAGGCGAAGAAGAACTTCTTCCGCGTCCCGCGCCTGGGCGGCACCATCACGCACCCGGTGCAGGGCGAGGACGCCGCGGGCAAGGTCCTGCTGCGCCCGGCCAGTGCTGGTACCGGTGTCATCGCCGGTGGCCCGGTGCGTGCGGTGCTGGAGTGCGCCGGTGTCCACGACGTGCTGAGCAAGTCGCTGGGCAGCGACAACCCGATCAACATCGTGCACGCCACGGTCGCGGCCCTCAAGCAGCTGCAGCGCCCGGAGGAGGTTGCCGCTCGCCGGGGCCTGCCGCTGGAGGACGTTGCCACGGCGCAGATGCTGCGAATCCGCGCGGGGCAGGGAGTCTGATCGACATGGCACAGCTGAAGATCACCCAGGTGCGCGGACTGGTCGGCACCAGGCAGAAGCAGCGCGACACCATGCGCACCCTCGGGCTGCGTAAGATCCGTCAGTCCGTGGTGCGCCCGGATGACCCGAACGTGCGCGGCATGATCAAGACCGTCGCCCACCTGGTGACGGTCGAGGAGGTCGACTGACATGGTCATCAAGTTGCACGACCTGCGTCCGGCCCCCGGCGCCAAGCGCGACAAGATCCGAGTCGGTCGCGGTGAGGGCTCCAAGGGCAAGACCGCGGGTCGCGGTACCAAGGGCACCAAGGCCCGCAAGAACGTCTCCCCGCGCTTCGAGGGCGGGCAGATGCCGATCCACATGCGGCTGCCGAAGCTGAAGGGCTTCAAGAACCGCTTCCGCACCGAGTACCAGGGTGTGAACGTGGGCCGGCTGGCCAAGGCGTTCCCGCAGGGCGGCACCGTCGGCATCGACGAGCTGATCGCCGCGGGCCTGGTCAAGAAGAACGAGCTGGTGAAGATCCTCGGCGACGGGGACCTCGAGGGCGTCAAGCTGGACGTGACCGCGCACGCGTTCACCGGCAGCGCCCAGGAGAAGATCACCGCTGCGGGTGGTTCGGTGACCAAGCTGGACCGCTGAGCGAAAACGGCGCGGAGGGCCGGTCGGCTTCGGTCGACCGGCCCTTTTCCACGATCGAGTGATGAGTGCCGGGCGCCTTCGAACCGAGTGGTCACTGGTGCCCTGTACCCGCCGCCCGATCACGTGAACGGGGCGCATTTCCCGGTGAAACTGGGAACACGCTTGTGTTCGCCGATGGCGGACGCGGTGACCGGCCGGGTGGCTTCGGTCGCCGAACGTGGTGGCCGGTCGGCCTGCTAGAGTCGCCCCGGCAGTGCCGTCATCAGTGGGTGCTGCAGGACATCTGCCGCAACTTTTCCGGCCGGTTCCGACCGGCTCGCGTACAGGAGGTTCGCGTGCTCGGCGCCTTCCGCTCGGCTCTGGCGACGCCGGACCTGCGCCGCAAGATCCTGTTCACCCTGGGCATGGTGGTGCTGTACCGGCTCGGGGCGACGATCCCCTCGCCCGGGGTGTCGTACCCGAACATCCAGCAGTGCATCGAGGAGATCCAGGGCAGTGGCGCGCAGAGCGTGTACTCCCTGCTCAACCTCTTCAGCGGCGGTGCGCTGCTGCAGCTGTCGGTGCTGTCGCTGGGCATCATGCCCTACATCACCGCGAGCATCATCATCCAGCTGCTGCAGGTGGTCATCCCGCGGTTCGAGCAGCTGAAGAAGGAAGGCCAGTCCGGGCAGGCGAAGCTCACCCAGTACACCCGGTACCTGACGATCGCGCTGGCGATCCTGCAGGGCACCGGCGTGGTCGCGCTGGCGGTGCGCGGCCAGCTGTTCCAGGGCTGCTCGACCTCGCCGATCCCGGACGACTCGGTGCTGAACCTGATCACCATCGTGATCGTGATGACCGCCGGCGCCGCGGTGCTGATGTGGATGGGTGAGCTGATCACCGAGCGCGGCATCGGCAACGGCATGTCGCTGCTGATCTTCGTGTCGATCGCGGCCCGTATCCCGGCCGAGGGTGGCGCCATCCTGACCTCGCACGGCGGGTTGGTGTTCGCCGTCGTCTGCGCCTTCGCGATCGCGATCATCGCCACGGTGGTGTTCATCGAGCAGGCGCAGCGCCGGATTCCGGTGCAGTACGCCAAGCGCATGATCGGCCGCCGGATGTACGGCGGCACCTCGACCTACCTGCCATTGAAGGTGAACCAGGCAGGCGTCATCCCGATCATCTTCGGTTCCTCACTGCTGTACCTGCCGCAGCTGATCGGTCAGCTGGCCGGCAACACCAACACCTGGTGGTCGCAGTTCATCCAGCAGTACATCGTCTCGCCGTCCAGCTGGGTGCACATCCTGCTGTACATGTCGTTGATCATCTTCTTCGCGTACTTCTACGTGTCGATCACGTTCAACCCGGAAGAACGCGCCGACGACATGAAGAAGTTCGGCGGCTTCATCCCGGGCATCCGGCCGGGCCGCCCAACCGCCGAGTACCTGAGCTTCGTGCTCTCCCGCATCACCCTGCCCGGCTCGCTGTACCTGGGCATCATCGCGATCCTGCCGAACTTCTTCCTCGGCATCACCGGTGGTCAGGGCCAGAACCAGAACTTCCCGTTCGGCGGCACCGCGGTGTTGATCATGGTGAACGTCGGCCTGGACACCGTGAAGCAAATCGAGAGCCAGCTCACGCAACGCAAGTACGAGGGTTTCCTCCGGTAGTCTGGACGCCTTGGTGCATCCACTAGCCCGCGCCCGGTACGTCGGCGCGGGCTAGTGGATGCGTCCGTCCGGCGGTACCGGCACATGCGTAGGGTGGACCGGTGTCCGGTGGCAGGGCGGGCAGGCGGAGCGCTCGCCGGCAGGTGGCGCGCGATCGGATTGATTCGGAGGCAGACCCTTGGTGCGATTGGTTCTCGTCGGCCCGCCCGGTGCGGGTAAGGGCACCCAGGCGGCCGTGCTGAGCGAGGAGCTCGGCGTTCCGCACATCTCCACCGGAGATCTGTTCCGCGCGAACATCGGTAACGAGACACCGCTCGGCCAGAAGGCCAAGAGCTACATGGACGCCGGTGAGCTGGTGCCGGACGAGGTCACCAACGAGATGGTCCGCAACCGGCTCGCCGACTCCGACACCGCGCAGGGGTTCCTGCTGGACGGCTACCCGCGCAACACCGCGCAGGCCACGGTCCTCGGCGAGATGCTCGCCGAGCAGGGCCACGAGCTGACCGCGGTGCTGCAGTTCGACGTGCCCGAGGAGGAGCTGGTCAAGCGGATGCTGGCCCGCGGGCGCTCGGACGACACCGAGGACGTGATCCGGCGCCGGCTGGCGGTCTACCGCGAGGAGACCGAGCCGCTGCTGGACTACTACCGGGACAAGATCCTCAGGATCGACGCCGTCGGTTCGATCGAGGAGATCACCGCCCGTGCGCTGGCGGCGCTGCGCGCGTGAACCGGTCGCCCCGGACCGGGGCGTTCTCCGCGAGCGGCGCGGGCTGCCGCGCCTGCGCCGCTGCGCGAACCGTTCGAAGGCTCTACTGAAGGATGAGTGCCGTGTTGCGTCGGGGGAAGGGCATTGAGCTCAAGTCGCGGGGCGAGATCGAGGCGATGCGCGCCGCCGGGCTCGTCGTGGCCCGCGCGCTGGCCGCGGTGTCCGCGCAGGCAAGGCCGGGCGTCAGCACCGGCGAGCTGGACGAGGTCGCCGAGCAGGTGATCCGCGACGCCGGTGCGGTGCCCTCGTTCAAGGGCTACCACGGGTTCCCGGCGTCGATCTGCGCGTCGGTGAACGAGAAGGTGGTGCACGGCATCCCGGCGCGGACCGAGGTGCTCGCCGAGGGCGACCTGCTGTCGGTGGACTGCGGCGCGATCCTGGACGGCTGGCACGGTGACTCCGCGGTGACGCTGGCGATCGGCGAGGTCAGTCCCAAGGACCGCGCCCTGTCGGCGGCCACCGAGCGCTCGATGTGGGCCGGTATCGAGCAGGTGCGGGCCGGGAACCGGCTGACCGACATCTCGCACGCGGTGGAGACCGCGGCCCGGTCGGCCGCGGCGGCCGACGGGCTGGAGTACGGGATCATCGCCGAGTACGGCGGTCACGGCATCGGGTCGCAGATGCACATGGAGCCGTTCCTGCCGAACCTCGGCAAGCCCGGCAAGGGCCCGAAGCTGCGGGTGGGCATGGCGATCGCGGTGGAGCCGATGCTCACGCTCGGTACCGCGGAGACCGAGGAGCTCGACGACGGCTGGACCGTGGTGACGGCCGACGGTTCGCGCGCGGCGCACTGGGAGCACACCGTCGCCATCACCGAGGACGGCCCCTGGGTGCTCACCGCTGCCGAGGAGTGACGCTGTCGGCCTTCGGGCGGCGGCAGGCGTAGATCCGGGCTGGCGGCAGGTTGCGCCACACCGCGGTCCGCGGCAGCACCTCGTCAAAGGTGTCGTGCAGGGCCGCGACGAAGGCGCGCGTGTTCGGTCGCCACAGGGTCGTCAGGTAGGTGATCGTGGTCAGCACGCCGTCGGGCACCAGCACGGCGGCGACCTCGCGGAGCAGGGTGCGCTGCCGGTCCGGCGGTAGCAGGGTCCACGGAATGCTGCTGATCACCACGTCCACCTGCTCGACCGCGGCGGCATCAAGCAGCTCGCGCAGGTGCGTGGCGTCGCCCTCGATGACCTCCAGCCACGGCTTGCTGCGGTGCAGGTAGCGCACCATCTCCGGGTCGATCTCGACCGCGAGGTGCCGGGCGCCCTCCGCGAGACGCCGCTGGATCGGGCCACTGAGCGCGCCGGTGCCGGGGCCGAGCTCGAGGACCGTCGGGCTGCCGAAGCTGGGTACCACGGCGGTCACCGCCGTGGCGACGTGGCGGGATGTGGGCAGCACGGCGCCCACCCGGGTGGGCTGGCGGACGGCGCGGGCCAGGAACGTCGCATACTCGCGCAGTGTGCTGCTCACGGCTGCTCCCGCTCTCCGGTGGACGCGCTGCTGCCACGCAGCGTGCAACCCTTCCGGTCGGACCGCAGCGCAAGCTCTCCGCTTCCGGATGACCTGCGGGTACGCCGCGGGTGGGTGCCGCGGCGTCCGATGCGTTCCGCCGGAAGCCGGTGCGTCAGGAGAGGGGGCGGCGGCAGATGTAGTGCAGGATCGGCGGCAGGTTCCGCCAGGTGATGTGGGTGAGGACCTCGTCGAAGGTCTGGGTGAGCTTGGCGCGGAAGCGTCGCCCACCCGGCATCTGGTCGGCCGGGAGGTAGGTCAGCGCCGTGAACGCGCCCTGCGGGGCCAGCGCCTCGGCGGCCTGGCGGAGGATGTGGTCCTGGGCGTCGCCGGGCAGCAGGGACCACGGGATGCTGCTGATCACCGCGTCGACCCGGTCGACGCCGTGCTTGTCCAGCAGCGCCAGCAGGTCGGCCGCGTCACCGTGCACGATCTCCATCCACGGCTTGTGCGCGCGGAGGTGCTCGACCAACTCCTTGCCGAGTTCGATGCCGATGTGCCGGGCACCCGCGGGCAGGCGGCGGTGGATGCCGTTGCTGAGCGACCCGGTGCCCGGGCCGAGTTCGACGACGACCGGGGTTCCTGTGGTGGGCACCACCTGGGCGACGGTGGCGGCGACCGCAGCCGAGGTGGGGGTGGCGGCGCCGACCATCTTCGGGTTGCGCACCGCGGTGCCGAGGAAGGTCCGGTACTCGACCAGCTTGCTGGCGGCGTTCTGGGCGACCCGGTCGATCCACGGTCCGATGTTCGAGCGGTGCTGTTGGGGTGTCACGCTTCTCCTCGGTTGTCCCCCGGTGTGGGTTCTCGCCCCCGCTGTCGAGCGCGTGATCGAAAGTAATGAGCCCCGGAGCGACCGCGCAAGCCGCCGACGGCTCCCCGGTGGCGGAGCGAGGTGGGATCGTTGCGCTCCGTGCTCGCGGTGGCGATGAGCTGCCCCGATGTGCGGCCCCGAACCAGCGGCGCGTACAGTGGAGCATCGGTGCACTCGCAGCGCCGGTTCGCCCTGCCTGGGTATTCACCTGAGTATCCGCGCCCGATCCACTCGGTCGGGCGAAATCAGCAGGTTCGGCGGACCGGGGTGCGGTGTGCTCGTCGCGGGCGCCGGGGCCTCCGGTGCCGGCGGCGGGACCGTCAGGTCCGAACAACCGTCACCGTCACGAAACGCGGAGGACATGGGCAAGAAGGACGGGGCCATTGAGGTCGAGGGTCGGGTGATCGAGCCGCTCCCCAACGCGATGTTCCGCGTCGAGTTGGAGAACGGCCACAAGGTCCTCGCACACATCAGTGGCAAGATGCGCCAGCACTACATCCGCATCCTGCCTGAGGACCGGGTCGTGGTGGAGCTCTCGCCCTACGACCTCTCCCGTGGGCGCATCGTCTACCGCTACAAGTGACCTCCACGGTGTCCGGGCGACCGGACACGCGTCCGAGCAGGAGAGCACGACCGTGAAGGTCCAGCCGAGTGTGAAGCGAATCTGCGACAAGTGCCAGGTCATCCGCCGTCACGGGCGGGTCCTGGTGATCTGCGACAACGCCCGCCACAAGCAGCGTCAGGGCTGAGCGCGGCACTTCGTCGCGATGAGTAAGGACCTCCCTCGACCTGTCGGCTCGCGAGTGAGTCGGCTGACCCCCGGACCAGGCCGGGGCTCCGCACCCACGTGCGGGGACGGCGGGGGAGCAGACCTGGACGACACGAAGGAGAACCGGCCTCATGGCACGGGTCGTCGGTGTCGATCTCCCGCGCGACAAGCGCATGGAGATCGCGCTCACCTACATCTACGGGATCGGCAAGACCCGGTCGAGGGAGATTCTTGCCGCGACCGGCATCTCGCCCGACGCGCGTCCGCGCGAACTCGACGACGAGCAGCTCACCAAGCTGCGCGACTTCATCGAGAACAACTACCGGGTCGAGGGTGACCTCCGCCGCGAGGTGCAGGCCGACATCCGCCGGAAGATCGAAATCGGGTGCTACCAGGGGCTGCGGCACCGCCGCCACCTCCCGGTGCGTGGGCAGCGGACCAAGACCAACGCCCGCACCCGCAAGGGCCCGAAGAAGACGGTCGCCGGCAAGAAGAAGGCCGGGAAGAAGTAAGCCTCGCTAGGAGACAGCTGAAACATGCCACCCAAGCAACGCGCTGGCGCCGTCAAGAAGGTGCGGCGCAAGGAGAAGAAGAACGTCGCGCACGGCCAGGCGCACATCAAGAGCACGTTCAACAACACCATCGTCTCGATCACCGACCCCACCGGTGCGGTGATCAGCTGGGCCTCCGCCGGCCACGTCGGGTTCAAGGGCTCCCGCAAGTCCACCCCGTTCGCCGCGCAGATGGCCGCGGAGAACGCTGCCCGCAAGGCCGCCGAGCACGGCATGAAGAAGGTCGACGTGTTCGTCAAGGGCCCGGGCTCGGGCCGTGAGACGGCGATCCGGTCGCTGCAGGCGGCCGGTCTCGAGGTCGGCACCATCCAGGACGTGACCCCGCAGCCGCACAACGGCTGCCGCCCGCCGAAGCGTCGTCGGGTCTGAGCCGCGGGAAGGAGTGAGGGAACAACAATGGCTCGTTACACCGGTCCCGCGACCCGCAAGTCCCGCCGGCTGAAGGTTGACCTCGTCGGCGGCGACCAGGCGTTCGAGCGCCGTCCGTACCCGCCGGGGCAGCACGGCCGCGCCCGCGTCAAGGAAACCGAGTACCTGCTGCAGCTCCAGGAGAAGCAGAAGGCGAAGTTCACCTACGGCGTGCTGGAGCGGCAGTTCTCGAACTACTACGAGGAAGCCAACCGGCGGCCGGGCAAGACGGGTGACAACCTGCTGCAGCTGCTGGAGTGCCGGCTGGACAACGTCGTGTACCGCGCCGGCCTGGCCCGCACCCGCCGCATGGCGCGGCAGCTGGTCAGCCACGGCCACTTCCTGGTCAACGGCAAGAAGGTGAACGTCCCCAGCTTCCAGGTCTCGAAGTGGGACATCATCGACGTCCGGCCGAAGTCGCTGAACACCACGCCGTTCATCATCGCCAAGGAGACCCTGGGCGAGCGGCCGGTTCCGGCCTGGCTGCAGGTCGTGCCCTCCAACCTGCGGATCCTGGTGCACCAGCGCCCGGAGCGCGCGCAGATCGACACCCCGGTCACCGAGCAGCTCATCGTCGAGCTCTACTCGAAGTGACGCGTCCCGCCGGCGGCCGTCCGCGGCCGTCGGCGGCTCGCCGCTACCGGTGGCGGTACCGGAATCCGCCGCCCGCCCGCGACCTTCGCGGGCACGCCATTCCGTCGGCGTCAAATGGCGGGCGCCGTGAGGAAAGGAAAGTCCAGTGCTCATCTCCCAGCGACCCACACTGTCCGAAGAGACGGTGTCGGAGACCCGCTCCCGGTTCGTCATCGAGCCGCTGGAGCCGGGCTTCGGCTACACCCTCGGGAACTCGCTGCGCCGCACCCTGCTCTCGTCCATCCCGGGGGCGGCGGTCACCAGCCTGCGCATCGACGGTGTGCTGCACGAGTTCACCACGATTCCGGGTGTGAAGGAGGACGTCACCGACGTCATCCTGAACATCAAGGAGCTGGTCGTCAGCTCCGAGGAGGACGAGCCGGTGACGATGTACCTGCGCAAGCAGGGTCCTGGCGAGGTCACCGCCGCTGACATCGTGCCGCCGGCCGGTGTCACGGTGCACAACCCCGACCTGCACATCGCCACCCTCAACGCGAAGGGCAAGCTGGAGATCGAGCTCGTCGTCGAGCGTGGTCGTGGCTACGTCCCCGCGATGCAGAACAAGCAGACCGGTGCCGAGATCGGCCGCATCCCGGTGGACTCGATCTACTCCCCGGTGCTGAAGGTGACCTACAAGGTCGAGGCGACCCGTGTCGAGCAGCGGACGGACTTCGACAAGCTGATCCTCGACGTGGAGACCAAGCCGTCGATCACCCCGCGGGACGCGGTGGCTTCGGCCGGTCGCACCCTCGTCGAGCTGTTCGGGCTCGCCCGCGAGCTCAACGTCGACGCCGAGGGCATCGAGATCGGTCCGTCGCCGGCCGAGGCTGACACCATCGCGGCCTACGCGATGCCGATCGAGGACCTCGACCTGACGGTGCGCTCCTACAACTGCCTCAAGCGGGAGGGCATCCACACCGTCGGTGAGCTGGTTTCGCGCAGCGAGGCGGACCTGCTGGACATCCGCAACTTCGGTGCGAAGTCCATCGACGAGGTCAAGATGAAGCTGGCCGGTCTTGGTCTTGCGCTCAAGGACAGCCCGCCCGGTTTCGACCCGTCCGCCGCCGCGGCCGAGTACCCGACCGAGGGTTGGCCGGCCGAGCCGACCAGCACCGTCGGCACGGTCGGGCAGGACAACGGCTACGACGACGGTCAGGACTACGCGGAGACAGAGCAGCTGTAGCTGTGTTGCGCGTCCGGGGTCACCGGCGCGCCCTGAGAGGAGCAACCGATGCCCACCCCGACCAAGGGTCCGCGTCTCGGCGGGTCGCCGGCGCACGAGCGGCTCATTCTGGCCAACCTGGCCACCTCGCTGTTCGAGCACGGCCGGATCACCACGACCGAGGCGAAGGCGAAGCGGCTGCGGCCGCTCGCCGAGCGGCTGATCACCAAGGCCAAGAAGGGCGACCTGCACAACCGTCGCCAGGTCATGAAGACCATCCGCGACAAGGATGTCGTGCACAAGCTCTTCGCCGAGATCGGCCCGTTCTTCGCCGACCGCAACGGCGGTTACACCCGCATCATCAAGACGATGCCGCGCAAGGGTGACAACGCGAAGATGGCCGTCATCGCGCTGGTGACGGAGAAGACCGTCACCGCCGAGGCCGAGGCCGCTCGCGGCACGAAGTTCGCCAAGGACGAGCCGAAGGCCGAGCCGGAGGCCCCGAAGGCCGAGGCCACCGAGGCTCAGGAGACCGAGGCACCGGCCGCCGAGGCCAAGGCCGAGGACACCGCCGCCGAGAAGAAGGACGAGTCCTGATTCGAAGCAGTGCTGCCGTGGACGAGCCCGCCACTCCCGCAGGGGAGGGCGGGCTTGTCCGTCTACGCCTGGACCTGTCCTACGACGGCACGGACTTCTCCGGTTGGGCCAAGCAACCCGGTCTGCGTACCGTGCAGGGTCTGCTGGAGGACGCGCTGGCCAAGCAGCCCCCGGGCCGTTCGGTGCCGCGGCCGGTCGTGGTGGCCGGGCGCACCGATGCCGGGGTGCACGCCTCGGGCCAGGTCGTGCACGTCGACGTGGAGCCCCTGGATCCGGCTGCCGGAGGGCGGCTCCCCGTCGACGAGCGAGGGATTCCGGACCTGGAGCGGATGGTGCACCGGTGGAATCGCATCCTGCCGCCGGACGTGCGCGTGCTGGGCGCGCGGGTGGCGCCCCCCGGGTTCGACGCCAGGTTCTCGGCGCTGCGGCGGCACTACCGCTACCAGGTGTCGGACGCGCCGTGGGGCGTTGACCCGCTGCGGCGCCGCGACACACTGGCCTGGAACCGCCCGCTGGACGTGGAGGCGCTCAACGAGGCCGCCCGGGAACTGGTGGGTCTCAACGACTTCGCGGCGTACTGCAAGCCGCGCGACGGCGCCACGACGGTGCGGGAGCTGCAGCGCTTCACGTGGGAGCGGGTGTCCGAGCACCTGGTCGTCGCGAGCGTGACGGCGGACGCGTTCTGCCACTCGATGGTGCGCAGCCTGGTGGGCACGTTGCTGATGGTCGGAGACGGCCGCAGAACCCCGCCGTGGCCGGCGGAACTCCTGCGGGGAGCCACGCGGACCACGGCGGTGGCTCCCCCGCACGGCCTGACCCTGACGGCGATCGACTACCCGTCGGACGAGGACCTCGCATCCCGGGCAGCCCAGACCAGAGCCGTCCGCACCCTCCCCTGACCCAGCGGCATCCGAACCTCGCTCGTCCGAGGGCACAGACACCGAAGCCCCGGCCGGTTGGGCCGGGGCTTCGGCATGTCTGCGGGGAGGGTCAGTCTCCTCGGCGGATGGGGCCGAGGATTTCCATCTCCTTGTGCTTGGTCACCAGGCGGATCGTCTTCCAGCTCATGTTGCCCAGGGCCACCACGCCGTCGTCCGCCAGCTGGGTCAGCTGCTGGACCTGGTGGCCGTGCAGGCTCCAGATGCGCTGGGCGAGTTGGGCCTGGTTCAGCGGGAGGCGCTGTAGCAGGACCAGGTCCGCCGTGTTCGCCGCCGTGCCGCTGCTGACCTGCGGGTGCAGGTAGGGTAGCACGTACATGGTGGTCTGCCACGGGGCCCGCGGCGGGAACAGCTCCTGCGGCACGGCGCCGCCGTCGTGCACCATCAGCAGCGGGGTGTCCTCAGTGGACATCGGGAGGTCGAACTGGGTGAGCCGACGGATCTGCATCAGGGGGACCGGCTTGCCGTCCGGGGTCTGCCCGGCCGCGCGCTCCAGCATCTTCCATGCCGCCGGGCGACCGGTGGCCACGATCACGAAGGCGCCGGTGGCCAGGGCGCGCAGCGCCAGCTGCCGGGCCAGGTACAGGCCGCCGACGGTGACCATGCGGGTCGGATGCGGCCGCAGGATCGACGCCGCCTGCGCCCGGCCGTTCAGGTCGGAGCCGATGATCACACCGCCGCGGTCCGGGGACGGGCTGACGGCGTCCAGGGTTTCCGCGGTGACGAGGAATTCCGGTGCCGGGCCATGGGCGCCGGGCACGTCGATCGTCCTGCTTCGGCTCATGCCGCACCTCCCAGTGGCAGCGTCGCCGCAAGACCGGCCAGTTGCGAACCGCGCAGCGGGGTGAGGGTCAGCCCGATGCGGCTGCTGATCGCCTTGAGCCGCTCATCGGCCGTGTCGAGTTCGGCGGGGGTGCGGGCGCTGACCCGCACCAGGCCGCGCAGCCCGACCTCGCCCTCCTCGCCCGTCGGCGAGATGGACAGCGCAATGCTCGTGGACAGCGCGCGGATGCCGGTGAGCACGTTGAGGCTGTCGTTCATCTGGCTCGGCCAGCCGGTGATGGCGTAGCTGGAGTGCCCGACACCGCCGGCGGTGACGCCGTCCCAGCGCTCCTTCAGCCCCACCGGGCGTTGCGAACCGAGCGCGCTGTGCAGCTCCGCCGACGAAATCCCGGCCTGCAGCAGCTCGTCCGGGTCCAGCGGCCGGGTCACGACACCGCGCTGCTCCAGGGCGTTGCGCACGCGGGACATGGCGCCGATGAGCGCCCGGTGCGCGCCGAGAACACCGCCGCCACGTTCGCCGATCGCCTTGGCGCAGCGCTGCGGGTCGAGGCGCACCGCGATCCACGTGGTGCGGCGGGCCGCCGCGGGCAGCCGACCGAGGACCTCGAGGTAGGAGTTCAGTGCGGGCGAGTTCGACGGCAGCGCCGCGCTGCCCGGGTAGCAGTGCCAGATCACCTGGATCGCGTCGAGCACCACGCCGCGGTCCTCCAGGCACGGAACCAGCACGCCCAGCGGCAGGTTCGGCGTGTCCTCAACCGGGTTGAGCAGCGACGGCGCGGGTTCGGCCATCAGCACCCCGGTCCACTTGCCGTTGTGCCAGGCCATGCCGACCGGGTTGCGGTCGTGGTCCTGGGTGCGGGCGACCACCAGATCCTCGACGACCAGCCGCAGCAGCGCCACCCGGTGGTTCTCGTCGGGCCCGATGATGCCGTCGCCGTCCTTGTCCTCGGCCGGTTCCGTGGCGTCCACATTGACCGGGTGCGACACCCGGGTGTGGTTGCGGCCGCGGTAGTCCAGCACCAGCCCGAACCACTGGGTGAACCAGCGGCCGCGCCGGCGCAGCAGCGCGATGATGAGCGTCAACACCGCCACGCCCGCGCCGACCGGCAGCAGCATCTGGTTGACCAGGAAGAGGATCAGGCCGATGGCGAGGCCGACCTCGATGAGCACGATGTTGGCCGCCGGGATGCCGCCGAGCGTCACGCCGTTGGTGCGCCGCCGGCGCGCGCGGATTCGGGCGCGGGGCGGCGGGCTGGCGGGCCCGGGGGTTTTCGGCTGGGCCGGATGTTGTGTCGTCACGGACATCCGTTCGGTCTCTCCCCCTCGCAGGTAGGTGCGGCGCGCGGTGCGCTGGGACGCGTTCCTCGGTCAGCCGCGTGACGAGAATACTGACGGACTCGGTCGAACCGCACCCATTCGGTATCTCTCTGCGACTATCCTGCGAAACCGTACCTCGGACGGGAGAGCTGTAGGCGAAGAATGGCATCAACACCCACAACCAAGTCACAGGTCCAGGCGTATCGCTTCGTGTTGCGCCGGATGGAATCGGCGCTGGTGCGCAAAGACGCGGTGATGCTCCACGATCCGATGGGTGCGCACAAGCGGGCCACCATCGCGGGTGCGGTGCTCGCGGCCGTCGGCATGATCGGATTCCTGGTCTGGGGTCTGTTCGGCGGCAGGGGAACGGTGCCCGAACCGGGATCGATCGTGATCGCCAAGGAAAGCGGCGCCGTCTACGTCGTCACCTCCGACCAGCAGGCGCAGAAGCGGCTCATCCCGATGCTCAACCTCGCGTCGGCGAAGCTGCTGGTGATGGCGCAGGGCGGCGGTCAGGGCGGTGGATCGGTGGAGCCGACGATCGTCAAGGAGGCGGCCCTCGCGGACTTCCCGCGCGGTTCGCTGACGGGTCTGGTGAACGCGCCCACCTACCTGCCGAAGGCCGACAACCCGGCGGAGCCGTCGTGGGCGATCTGCGACGTGGGCCTGGTCCGGAACTCCCTCAACTCCGCCCGGGTGGAGGCCGCGACGAAGGTGGAGACCACGGTGATCGGTGGTGACGGCAACCACGGCACCGAGCTCGCGCCGAACCAGTCGCTGTACGTCAGGGACCAGACCTCCGGTGACGAGTACCTCGTCTACCGGGTGGAGAACCTGCCGGGCCGCCCGCACACCCGCGCCGTGAAGGCGAAGGTGCGGCGGTCCGAGGGCGCGGTGCTGGACATGTTCGGGCTGCGGGGCGCGACGCCGCGCACGATCAGCACCAACATGCTCAACGCGATCCCGTCCGTGCCGGACCTGGTGGTGCCGGACATCGATGGCCGGGGCGACCGGTTGTCCTACATGCCCAACCGACAGGTCGGTGACGTGGTGCGGCGGACCGTGCCGGGCCAGCCCGACGAGTTCTTCCTGCTGCTGCAGGATGGAAAGCAGAAGATCAACGAGGGTGCCGCGGCCGTGCTGCACGCGGACAAGAACAACAGCCGCGACATCCCGAACGCGACCGGTGCGGTGACCGACGCGCCGGAAGCAGAGGAGAAGCTCGACCTGTCGAACTTCCCGATGGCGGTGCCCACTCCGGTGTCCTTCCAGCAGTCCGACACCTCGTGCCTGAGCTGGAAGAACGTGCTGGGTGACCAGAACATCACGGTGACGCTGCACAAGGGCTCACCGGCCGCGAAGGCGCCGGTGAAGCTGGCCCAGTTCGACGGCCCGGGTCCGAAGGTCGACTACTACTACATGCCGGCGGGCAAGGCGGCCGTGGTGCGCGGCGCCGCGAACGAGGCCGGTGCGGACAGCGGGCCGATCTTCCTGGTGTCCGACCAGGGTGTGCAGTACGGCATCAAGGACGTGGCCACCGCGCAGGGCCTCGGTGTCATCGGCGGTGCCCTGGACATCAAGGCGGGTCCGGCGTGGCTGATGCGGACGCTGCCCAAGGGCGACTTCCTCGACCCGGCGAATGCGAGCATCACCTACGACTCGGTGCCGGTGGGGCCGGGCGGAGTGAACCGCCAGCCGCCGAAGCCGCAGCAACAGCAGCAGGTCGCCCAGGCCGGCCGCTGACCGGGAACCGAACAGGCCGGCTCCAACGTCCGAGGAGCAAGCGATCCGCCCGCAGCGCACGGTGACGTGACGCTGCGGGCGGATCGTCTTGAGAGCGACCGAAGTGGGAGGTGCTCGATGTCGGGGATCCGGGTCGATACCGAGTGGTTGGCCGCCTACGCGCGCGAGGTGCGGTTGGCCGGTGAGGAGATTTCCGCTGCGCAGCAGCCCTTGTTGGCCGCGCAGCTCACGCCGGAGGCGTTCGGGGAGGTCGGCCGCCAGGTGGGTGCGGCCGAGTCCTACCAGCGGCTCTGCACGCTGCTGCTGGACCAGCACCGCCGCGCCGGGGAGACGTTGACCAGCGCCGGTGACGAGCTGAGGCAGGTTGTGGAGTTCCACGCCGGGGGCGACGACGACAGCGCCAGCCAGCTGGCCCGGAAGCAGGAGGGGTGAGCATGGCGCGCAGCGATTCCGAGGTGGCCGAGCACCTCGACTACCTGACCCGCATCGCGGACTCCCTCGACGTCTCCGACGTGGTGCCCGAGGTGTTCGCGGACCTGGTGGGGCACCAGGACATGCTGCGCGAGGCCGCGGCGGTGTGGCGGCGCGGTGCCGAGCGCGTGGAGAAGGCCGCGGGCGACGTGCAGGGCAAGCTCGGCGGTATCGATTCCGCGTGGCAGGGCGCGGACGCCGACGCGTTCCTCGACCACATGCAGCAGGTGGGTCTCGCGGGCAACGACCTGGTGGACACCATGCGCGTGCTGGGCGACGCCCTGGAGGAGACCGCGGAGGCGATCCGCCTGCAGCTGGAGGACCTGGGGGATCTGCTGGCGGACACGGCTGATTCGGTGTCCGCGGCGCTGCTCGCCCCGGCCGAGGGCGCGAACCGGGCGCGCCGGCACCTCCTCGACCTGGCGGAACCGGCGGCGGACCTCGCGGAGTCCATTGCGGACACCTATCGGGCCTTTGCGCGGCTGTGTGACGACCTGGGGGCGGGGCGCGACGTCGGCGACACCCGGTTCGACCGCCGGATGCCCGACAAGCCGTGGGACTTCACGCCGCCCGCACCGGCTCCTGCGCCCGCGCCACCCGCTTCCGCGGAGGCCGCGTCGGCAGGCGCCGGTGCCGCGAGCGGTGGCGGTGGTACCGCGGGTGGTGGTGGCGGTGCTGCCGGCGTGGGTGGCGCGGGCGCCGCCGGGGTCGGTGGCACAGCGCCGCAGCCGGAACTGTCCCCCGGTGGGACCACGCGGGCTGTGGAGCCCTCGACGATGCCCCCGGCCGCGGCCGCGGGTGGTGCCGCGGCGGCCGGTGCGGCGGCCGCGGGCGCGGGAGCCGGTGGTATGTACGGCGGCATGATGCCGATGGGCATGATGGGCGGCATGGGCCAGCAGGGCGGCGAGCAGGAGCGCAAGAACAGCTCGCGGCTGAAGTCCAGACCGGAGGAGTTGTTCGGCACGCCCCCGGACGCGGCCCCGGCCGTGCTCGGCGACCCGCCGCGCAAGCAGGCCGGTAACAAGCCCGCCGCCACCAAACCGGCGGGTACGGGGCGCCTCAACCTGCCGTCGACGCCGGAACCGGCGGGCCCGCGCAGGTCCATCGACGACGCCCTGCACCCGAAACCGGCTGCGGCTTCGGGTGCGACGACGCGGAGGCTGACGACGAGCACGTCCTCGGAAGCCCCGCGGCGCAGGCTCAGGACCGGCACGGCCTCGGTGGGCGATGCTCCGCCACCGAAGCCGAAAACGGGCACGGCGTCGGTCGGTGATGCTCCGCCGCCCAAGCCACGCAAGCAGGACTGACGAGAACGGCCCGGTGTCCGTTGTGGACACCGGGCCGTGTCGCGATTCGTCAGCGGTTGCCGCGCGTTCTGGCTCGGACGTTGCGGACCGCGTTCACCAGGAACGCCGTGAAGATGATCGCCGCGATGCCCGCTCCGGCGCCGCCCATGGCCACGATCAGGGCCGGGAAGTCCTTCTGCGGGATCACGTCCGCCTGCAGGCGGGTCTGCTTCGGCGGCGGTGCCTGCTTGCCGTACTCGGACGGGAGGATGTCGCCCAGCGCGGCCATCGGGTCGATCATGCCGTAGCCGACGATGTCGTTGCGCCCGTTGATGCCGCCCGGGTGCAGCGCCGTCTGGGTGATCCGGTCCATCACTTGTTTGGGACTGAGCTGCGGGAACTTCTGCTTGATCAGCGCCGCCAGGCCCGCCACGTACGGAGCCGCGAAGCTGGTGCCCTGAATCGGTCCCAATTGGCCGTTCTGGCCCTCGGTGATCTGGCTGGCCAGACCCCGGCCGCCGGCACCCGGGTCGAGGCCGATCAGGTTCTCGCCCGGTGCGGCCACGTCCACCCACGGGCCGGGCACGGTGAACTCCGAGGGCGCACCCTGCTGGTTCACCGATGCCACGGTGAGCACGTAGTCGTCGAACCAGGCCGGCAGCACCGCGGTCGTCGGGCTGCCAACCGGGTTCTTCTGGCACACCTGGTCGGCATTGCCCGCCGCCGCGACGACCACCACACCGGCGTTGTAGGCGTCCCGGACCGCGTTGTGCAGCTGCTGGTTTCCCCAGTCAGCGGGGTTGGCCGCCTGCGCGATCGGCTGGCAGGACGACTGGGAGATGTTAATGACGGTGGCGCCCGAGGCCACCGCGCTGTTGATGGCCTGCGCCAACGTGTGCGTGTTGCCGACCGTCGAGCTGTTCGCCCGGCTGCTCCACAGCCGGGAGGTCTGCCGGATCGACAGGATCGTGGCGTCCGGCGCGACCCCGACGTATCCGGTTTGGCCGGTCTCGTCCGGGGCTGCCCCGATGATGCCCGCCACGAGCGTGCCGTGCCCGTCGCAATCGGTGGTGGCCCCGCCGGGAAGGGCACTGTCGCCGCCCCGCAGGTGCTGCAGCCGCGGGTGCTGGTTCACCCCGGTGTCGATGACGGCGACCGTCTGTCCCGCACCGGTGATGCCCTGCTCGTGGGCGCGTTCGTAGCCGAGCACCAGCTGGCTCCACGGCTTCTCCTCGATCAGGGAGTTGCCGGTGTTCCGCTGCATACAGCCTTGCTTCTGCTCGTAGTCGCCGCTGATCGCGTCCACGCGGCTGCTGGCCTTCTGGGACTCGTCCAGCGGCGGTGGGCCGATGGTCTGGCCCACCGCCGGGGCCGTCGGACCGCCGAGCGTGAGGGTGCCCACCGCGGCGCACAGCGCGACACCGCGCAGCACGCCGCGGGAGCGGAGGTGCCTAGAGCGCATCACGCTGCCCCTCAGAAATTGATGTTGAGGTCGCGGATCTTCATGTAGAGGTCCATCGCGGCCAGCGCGAGCGGCAGCACCAGGGCGATCAGGACCGCCTCCAGGATGTCCACCGTCCGGCGCTGCACCGGGGAGAACCGGCGGTTCGGGAACACCACGCCGAAGATCAGCGACAGGATGCCGAGCACCAGCAGCGGCGGGAACACCCAGGCCACCGCGATCGGCGTGGTCGCCACCTGCACCAGCAGCCCGACGGTGATGCCCAGCGAGGACAGCAGACCGCTCAGCAACAGGGCGATCGCCTGGCTGCCGTTGGCGTAGTTGCGGCCGCGCAGCAGCAGCACCGCCGACACCACGATCGAGAACACCGCACCCCAGATGCCATTGAGCGCCGCGAGGATCGCGCCCAGCGCGGCCACCAGGCCGCAGCCGATGATCAGACCGGTCATGTACTGGTGCGCCAGGCCGGTTTGCCGCTCGATCATGCGGTAGTCCGGGAAACCGGTGTCCTCCTTGAGGTCCTCCGCGCTGCCCGGGACGTGCGGCAGCGGCAACTTCGCCAGCTGGATGGTGATCCGCGGCAGCAGCGAGATGCCCGCCAGGCCGACAGCCGCCGCACCCGCGGCGATCCCGGCGGTGGTCGCGCCCGGAACCAGCACCGCCACAACGAAGGAGAGGGTGGCGAACGCGCCGACGGTGGCGGCGGCGATGAACGTGACGATGCCCGCGCCGATCACCATGATCGACACCGAGGCGAAGATCAGTACCAGCGCGGACGCCAGCAGCAGCCGCGGTTCCAGTGCCCGGCCGGGCACGATGTTGAAGCCCGCGACGAACGCCATCGGCAGGCCGCCCGCGGCGGCGATGACGGTGCCGGTGGTCGGCGCCGCGTAGGCGCGGGCGACGATCGAGCCGACGCCGGTGGCGAAGATGGCCACGACCCCCGCGGTGACCGCCGCCACGACCTGGAACACGATCGCCGAGGTCTGGTCCATCTGGTGGAACAGCCACGCCGGGCCCGCCAGGCCCATGGCGAGGGCCGCGGCGATGAACGCCAGCGCACCCGCGATGTGCCCGACCTTCTGCGCGGTCTCCTTGGTCCACGGGCGGTAGCTGCCGGGTTCGGCTTCCGCGAGCGCGTCGACGACGTCGTCGTACAGCGGCGGCGGCGGGTTGTCCGACCTGCGCCGCAGCTGGAGCATGTCGCCGTCGACGATCCCCTGCGCGGCGAGGGTCTGGCTCGGGTCGAGGGGCTGGCTCTCACCGAGCTTGGCCAGGCACCACCCGCCGTGCCTCGAACCGCCGTCCGGGGAGACTTGCTTCGCCATCTCCAGCAGCATCGGCAGCAGGTCCGCCACCGCCACGTCCGCGGGAAGCGCCAGGTCGATGCGAGTTGTAGGCGCCACCACCGTCACGCGGCTGAACACCGTGGTCCCGGTCGCCACTTGGGCCCCCTACTCCCTGAAGTCCGATATGCCTTGCGTTCGTCTGTCGCTGGTCTCGATCCAACCAAGCCCGGATTTTCTGCTGAAACCCACCCGCCCGGTCGAAGAGCGCCCCTAGTATGGCCACACCGGCCGTCGGGGGGTGACAGGTTTGGGGGAACTCGTTCCAACCAGTTCGCATCGGGTTGGTCACGTCGGGACTCCCACCCCGCCGCCGGTGGCGGTGCAGCGGTACAGAATGCTGGCTGCGAGATTCGCACGTTCGACACGGAAAGGTTGTTGCGTCCGGTGAGCACGCTGCAGTTCAAGCGAACGCCACGCCTGGCCGCTCCCAGGCCACCGGGCGGGGAGGTGCACCTCGAACCACCGCCGGAGATTCCGCGGACGATCCCGGGCAACATCGTCCAGAAGGTCCTTCCGGGCGTCATGATCGTCGCCTCGCTGGGAATGATGGTCTTCATGCTCCAGCGGGCGCGGGACAACCCGATGATGATGATGATGCCGATGATGATGCTCATCTCGACCTTCGGCATGATGGCCGGCGGCGGCCGCGAGGGCAGCCAGAAGAAGGCCGAGATGAACGAGGACCGCAAGGACTACCTGCGGTATCTCGGTCAGATGCGGGATCGCGCGCGGGAGGCCGCCGACGAGCAGCGGCTGGCCCGGGAGTGGGTGCACCCGGATCCGCAGATCCTGTGGTCGATGGTCCACAGTCGGCGGATGTGGGAGCGGCGCCCCAACGACAACGACTTCTGCCAGGTCCGGGTCGGTCGCGGTGCGCAGCGTCTGGAGACCCGCCTGGTGCCGCCGCAGACCGGTCCGGTCGACGAGCTGGAGCCGATCACCACGCTGGCGCTGCGCCGCTTCGTGCGCGCGCACTCGCTGGTTCCGGACCTGCCCATCGCCACGTCACTGCGCGGTTTCGCCGCGGTCGGTCTGCAGGGTGACCGCGAGCTGACCCGCGCGCTGGCGCGCGCCATGATCTGCCAGCTGGCCACCTTCCACACCCCGGACGACGTGCTCATCGCGGTGGCCGCCAGCGGCCCGGCGCGCACGGCGTGGGAATGGGTGAAGTGGCTGCCGCACGCGCAGCACCCGACGGAGACCGACGGCATCGGCCAGATGCGGTTGATGGACGGGTCGCTGGCCGCGATCGAGCAGATGCTCGCCGAGCAGCTGGCCGGTCGGCCGCGTTTCCAGCGCAACACGCCGCCGCCGGAGGGCCAGCCGCACATCGTGATCGTGCTCGACGACGCCGAGATCTCCCGCGAGGAGGCGCTGATCGTCGAGAACGGGCTCGCCGGTGTCACCATGATCGACCTGTCCGACCTGCTGGGGCAGCTCACCGCCCGGCGCGGCATGCGGATGGTCGTGGAGGAGGACCGCATCGGTGCCCGCGGTGGTGCGGGCGTCGAGTGGTTCGGCAAGCCGGACGCGCTGAGCATGGAGGAGGCCACCGCGCTGGCCCGCCAGCTCGCGCCGTACCGGGTCGCCGGTGGCGCGAGCGCGGTCGACGACTCCGGTGGTTACGAGCCGCTGACCACGCCGCTGAACTACATCGAGCAGCTGGGGCTGGCCGGTGACGTGATCACCTTCGACCTCAACGAGGCGTGGCGGCCGCGTCCCCGCGACGACATGTACAAGGTGGCGATCGGCCCCGGCGAGCAGGGCGAGATCGTCCAGCTGGACATCAAGGAAGGTGCCGCGGGCGGCATGGGCCCACACGGCCTGTGCATCGGTTCGACCGGTTCCGGTAAGTCGGAGTTCCTGCGCACCATCGTGCTCGGCATGATGGCCACGCACTCCGCGGAGCTGCTGAACTTCGTGCTGGTCGACTTCAAGGGTGGCGCGACGTTCAACGGCTTCGAGAGCGCGCCGCACGTGGCCGCGAACATCTCCAACCTGGAGAACGCCGCCATCCTCATCGACCGTATGGAAGACGTCATCCGCGGTGAGATGGCCCGGAGGCAGGAGATTCTGGCGACGGCCAAGGCCAAGGACGTCTGGGACTACCGCAAGAAGCGCGACGCCGGCGACCCGTACGCCCAGGAGCCGATGCCGGCACTGTTCATCGTGCTGGACGAGTTCACCGAGCTGCTGGAGCAGAAGCCGGAGTTCGCCGAGCTGTTCGTGATGGTCGGTCGACTCGGTCGTTCGTTGCAGATGCACCTGCTGCTGGCCACCCAGAAGCTCGAAGAGGGCAAGCTGCGCGGCCTGGACACCCACCTGACCTACCGGATCGGTCTGCGCACCACGAGTGCGGCCGACTCCCGCGCGGTCATCGGCGTGCCGGACGCGGCGGACCTGCCCAGCTCGGGTGGTCACGGTTTCCTCAAGCACCCCAACGGCATGGAGCGGTTCCGCGCCGCGTTCGTGTCCGGTCGGCTGCACCAGACCAGCGGTGTCCGCCCCGCGAGCCAGAACGTGGCCGTGGTGACCGCGGACAAGATGCCGCAGTTGTTCGTGCCGGAGTACATCGAGAAGCCGCCGGAACCCGAGGTGCCGGAGGAGGAGCCGGAGGAGAAGAAGGAGAAGGACGAGGGGCCGACCGACTTCGAGATTGTCATCCAGAAGGTCACCGGTCAGGGCCCGCAGGCGCGGCAGATCTGGCTGCCACCGCTGGACGTGCCGCCCACTCTGGACGCTCTGCTGCCGCCGTTGCAGGCGACCGACGACCGCGGTTACACGGCGGCCGGGTATGCCAACTCGGGCAAGCTGACCGCGCCGATCGGTCTCATCGACATGCCGTACCACCAGCGGCAGGAGCCGTTGGTGCTGGAGCTGCTGAGCAGCCACGGCGCGGTGGTCGGTGGTCCGCAGTCGGGCAAGTCGAACGTGATGCGGACGATCATCGCGTCGATGGCGCTGACCAACACCCCGGAGGAGGCGCAGTTCTACTGCGTGGACCTCGGTGGTGGTGCGATGGCGCAGGTGCGCAACCTGCCGCACGTCGGCGCGTACGGCAGCCGCCAGAACCCGGACATGGTGCGGCGCACGATCGCGGAGATCAAGACGCTGATCGCGCAGCGGGAGGCGTTGTTCCAGCAGCAGGGCATCGACATCGCCGAGTTCCGGGCGCGCCGGCGCCGCGGCGAGATCGAGGACCCGTACGGCGACGTGTTCCTGATGATCGACGGCTGGCGGTCCTTCCGCGAGGACTTCGAGCAGCTGGAGCAGGACGTGCTGGGTATCGCCGCGCAGGGCCTGACCTACGGCGTGCACGTGATCGTCTCCGCGACGCGCTGGGCGGAGATCCGCCCGGCGTTGAAGGACATGCTGGGTGTTCGGGTGGAGCTGCGGCTCGGTGACCCGAGCGAGTCGGAGATCGGCCGCAAGGCGGCCCAACGGGTGCCGATCGGTTTCCCCGGCCGGGGCCTGTACTGGGAGGGCGACCTGCACTACCTGATCGCCCTGCCCCGGGTGGACAGCGACCGGATGGGTGACCGGGTCGGCGAGGAGCTGGTCCGGGCCGACGAGGAGCGGCGTCCTCCGACCCCGGCCTGGCAGCTGTACAGTGCGGACGTCTCCGAGGGCGCGGCGGACCTGGTCAACCGGGTGCGCAGTTCCTGGAAGGGGCGCCCGGCGCCGCAGGTGCGGCTGCTGCCGGAGGTGCTGCCGATCGAGCAGCTGCCGCGTCCCGACCAGCAGCCGAACCCGAAGCTGGTGCCGATCGGCATCAACGAGGACGGCCTGCAGCCGGTGTACCTCAACTTCAACGCCGAGCCGCACCTGTACGCCTTCGGCGAGCCGCAGTCCGGCAAGTCCGCGCTGCTGCACACCATCACGCGCGGGATCATGGAGCGGTACACGCCGAAGGAAGCGCTGATCCTGTTCGTGGACTACCGGCGCAGCATGCTGGCCTTCCGCAACACCCCGCACACGCTCGAGTACTCGATGAACGCCGACCAGGTCAAGAGCAACATCAACGACGTGTGCGCGGCGTTGAAGAAGCGGCTGCCCGGTCCCGACATCACGCAGGAGCAGCTGGAAAGCCGGTCCTGGTGGTCCGGTCCGGAGCTGTTCGTCATCGTCGACGACTACGACATCGTGGCGCCGCGCGGCGCCAACCCGATGCAGGCGTTGGCGGAGTTCGTGCCGCAGGCCAGCGACGTGGGTCTGCACGTCATCCTGGCGCGCAACTCCGGTGGTGCGAGCAGCGCGCTGTACGAGCCGATCATCGGCAAGCTCAAGGAGTCGGTGGCTCCGGGCCTGGCGTTGAGCGCGAACAAGGACGACGGCCAGCTGGTCGGCAACATCAAGTCGCGCAAGATGCCGCCGGGCCGCGGCATCCTGGTCGCCCGCAGTGTCAAGGACGGCCAGCAGACCATCCAGGTCGCCTTCCCCTGGAAGGAACAGCAGAAGCGCTGATCCAACGGTCCCGAAAAGACCTCCCCCACCACGCGGCGGGGGAGGTCTTCCCTTGTCCGGGGCACCGGTGCGGGGCCGCGACCGGTCGCAGCGCGCCGGCGTTCGGGGTTGGCGCCGCGGAACGGACCTGCGCGAAACGACTTCGATCAGGTGCTCGCGCGAATCGACCGATCAGGGGCAGACTGTTGGAGCGCTCGCACCTTTGGCTACTAGGGTGCTCGGGGGGAGCCGGCGGGCCCGACGCCTCGGCCGCCGGACGAACGACGTCGCCGGAAAAGGCGCTCCGGCGACGGTGAAGGAGCTTTGGGTGTCCCTGCACGTCTCGATTGACTTTGGCACGTCGAGCACATGCACGGTGGTGTCCGTCGGCGGTGCCGAACCGCAGGTGGTGGTCATCGACGGCCAGCCGCTGGTGCCGTCGGCGGTGTTCGCCGCGGCCGACGGCACCCTGTTCGTCGGACACGAGGCCGAGCGGCAGGCCGCGGTCGACCCCGCCCGTTTCGAACCCCACCCCAAGCGCCGCATCGACGAGGGCGAACTGCTGCTGGGTAGCAGCGTGCTCAAGGTCGGCGACGTGGTGCGCGCGGTGCTGCAGCGCGCCGTCGGCGAGGCCCGGCGCTTCGCCGGGGGCGCGGCCGTCGACCTGCTCGTGCTGACCCACCCCGCGGACTGGGGGTCGGTGCGCACCGGGGTGCTGCGCCAGGCCGCCGCCGGGCTCGGCAAGGAACTGGTCCTGGTGCCCGAACCGGTGGCCGCGGCGGTGTTCCACTCCGCCGGCCACGGACTGCCCGACGGCGGCGCACTGGCCGTGCTCGACCTCGGCGGCGGCACGGTGGACGCCAGCGTGGTCCGCAAGCAGGGCTCGTCGTTCCAGGTGCTGGCCACCCGCGGGGAACCGAACTTCGGCGGGGCGGACATCGACCAGGCGCTGCTGGACCACGTGGGACGCCTCGTCTCGGCCACCGATCCCGAGGCGTGGCGGCGGCTGGTGGAGGGCCGCGAACTTGCCGACCGCCGTCGGCGCCGGGTACTGCGCCAGGACGTCCGGGGCGCCAAGGAGACCCTGTCCCGGCACACCTACACTGACGTGCCGATGCCGCCACCGTTCTCCGACGCGCACGTCACCCGCGTCGACCTGGAGGCGCTGATCGCCGCGCCGCTGGCCAAGGCCGCCGACCTGGTGCTGACCACGCTGCGCGAGGGCAACGTGCCGCGGCAGCAGCTGGCCGGGGTGTTCCTGGTGGGCGGCTCCAGCCGGATCCCGTTGGTGGCGCGGCTGATCCACGAGCGCACCGGCGTCGTCCCGACCACTTTGGACCAGCCGGAGACCGTGGTGGCGCGCGGCGCGCTGCGCGCGGTGCGGCTGGACCCGGACCGTGGCGGCGGGCTGGCACCCGCCGGTGCCTGGGCGGGTGCCACGACGGTGCGTTCCTTCCCGGTCTCCGGCCCGCCGTCCGGTGGCCACCCGGCCGGCCCGGGCACGACGGCGGGCGACTCGCTTAGCCGCGCCCGCACCATCGTGATCGGCGGCAGCGACCAGACCATGCCCGTGCGGCACCAGCGCAGCAGCCGCCGCCGGGCCCGCAGGACGCCGTGGCTGGTCGGGGCCGGTGCGGTGGCCGTGGTGCTGGCCGCAGCGGTCGGCGCGCTCGTCGCCTTCAGCGGCAGCGGATCGCAGGCCGAACAGGACGATCCACCGCGCCGCGTCGTCCAGTACGACTACGAGTTCGACTACCCCGCGCACTGGAAGCAGATCGGCGGCGATCCGCGGAAACTGCAGACCCTGATCGGCCCGCAGGAGGGCAGCCAGGACTCGCTGGTGGCGGTCGAGGAGGGCAGGTTCGACTACGACACGGACACCGACCGCAACCGGGCGGTGCAGCAGCTGCGCGCCGAGTACCAGGCGGCAGTCGCCCGCGGCGAGCATTTCTCGCGGTTCAACGCTTCGGCCAGTTTCGCCGGTCGGGACGTGGTGTACTACCAGGAAACGCTGTCCGGTGCGACGGTCGACTGGTACCTGCTGTACCAGGGGCAATTCCGGATCAGCGTCGGGTGCAAGTACGGCTCCGCCGACAAGGAGGACGTGCTGCGCGCGTGCGAACAGGTCGTTGGATCGGTCCGAGTGCGCTGAACCGGTGGAGAATTTGCGCGCGTCGGATCGCCGAACGCCCATCCGCCCGCCCGGCAGGAAGGCTTTGATATGGCAGATTCCACAGAATCCCTGCGTCGATTCCGATCCGAGCTCGCCAACGCGGTCGGTCGCAGCCGCCGGGCCCGCCGCGAAGCCCTCCACCGCCGTGAGGATGCGCGAAAGCGCCCGACAAAACCCGGCGGCGAAGCCAGCTCCGGCGGCCAGGCCGCGGCCGAGCACCGCGCCGCCGCGCTCGCCTACCGGCAGCGGATGGGACTGGAGGTTCCGGAGTTCGCCGAGCCGGAGTCGAATGCGCCCGCGCAGAACTCCGCAGAACCCAAATCGCAGGAGCAAACGCCCTCCGACGGCAGCGATCTCGACTTTTCGCAAGCGCGAATCATGCGATGACCTGCGGGTTTGCGTTCTTGCGTTTACATCAGCAACGGGTTCCACGGAAATCCGGGACAACGTGGAACCGAACGTGGCAATGTCTGCGTCGCAGGTTCATCCGAACTTGGTGACGAGATCGAAGGGGGTCATCCGCAGATGGCTGGAATGGGTGCAGACGTCGAGGCGATCCAGCAGGCGTCGGTCGACATCGATGAGGCGCGCAGCGCGGTCGAGGCGGCGCTCCAGCAGCTGCACGGCAACCTGGAGGGGCCGCTGCAGAACTGGAAGGGCCAGGCCGCCGACGTCTTCCGCAAGCTGATGGAGCAGTACGAGGAGAGCGGCAAGAAGATCCTGCAGAAGCTGGACGAGCTGGGCCAGAACGTCAGGAGCTCCGGTCAGGACTACGCGCAGGCCCAGGAGGAGCAGGCGGCCGAGATCTCCAAGATCCAGTCGCTGCTCGAGGGCTGAGCCCGTCGCCTCCGGCGAGTGCAACTCCACTTTCTAGACCATTAGTTTTCTTCCGAGGGGACAGGTAATGAGCGAGATCAAGGTCAACTTCGCGGAGCTGCAGCAGGCGTCGGACGACCTGCAGGCCGCCGCCCAGAAGATCCAGGCCGAGCTGGACGAGCTGGAGGGCAAGATCCAGCGGCTCGTCGCCACCTGGGAGGGCGACGCCCAGGCCGCCTACCAGGAGGCCCAGCGCCAGTGGGACGAGGAGGCCAAGAGGATGCAGGAGACCGCTGCCAAGATGGGCACCGCGGTCGGCGTCGCCAACGAGGCGTTCCAGGCGGGCGAGGCCAAGAACGCCGCTCGCTTCCTCTGAGCTCGCTTCCTGAGATCGTCATCACGCGGCCCCGGTGATCCGCCGGGGCCGCACCGCTGCCCGGGGTGCGTGGGGTACCGCCCCCGGGCGTTCGCTATCCTGAGTATGGCGATCTGGCAGGTCAACAGCCTCGCCCCCGCTACCGAGGACCCGTTTTGACCGGGCCAGAAGCCACCCAGTACCCTCATTCTTTGTTGTGCGGTGCGCGGCTGCAGTGCGCGCCAGCGGAACGGATCGGCGCAAGCCGGATCGCGGTCGGCGGCGGCGTACTGATGGACGTGCCGGTTCCCTCCAGGGGGTTCCCCGGGGAACCGACCGGCGTGGTCAAGACGGGCTCCGCACTGACGACTCCGACGCGAACGACGAGGTAGACCCGTGCGCACGTACAGCCCGAAGGCCGGCGAGGTGACCCGCGCCTGGCATGTGATCGACGCCGAGGATGTGGTGCTCGGCCGGTTGGCGACTCAGGCCGCGACGCTGCTGCGCGGCAAGCACAAGCCGACCTACGCGCCGCACGTCGACACCGGCGACTTCGTCGTCATCGTCAACGCCGAGAAGGTGGCCCTCACCGGTAACAAGCGCGAGCAGGCGTTCCACTACCGGCACAGCGGTTACCCCGGTGGTCTGCGCAAGCAGTCCTTCGGGGAGGTGCTGCAGAAGCACCCCGAGCGGCTGCTCGAGAAGGCGATCAAGGGCATGTTGCCGAAGAACAAGCTTGGCCGGGCCATGGGCAAGAAGCTCAAGGTCTACGCCGGGCCGAACCACCCGCACCAGGCCCAGAACCCGCAGCCGTTCGAGATCAAGGGCAAGGTCAACAAGTGACTGACGAACTTCAGCAGGAAGAAGCAGTGAGCGCGCCGGAGGAGGCCACCGAGGCCGTCGCCCCGGTCCCGGTGCCGACCGGCCGTCCGGTGCAGACCGTGGGCCGCCGCAAGGAGGCCGTGGTGCGTGTCCGGCTGGTTCCGGGCAACGGCGGCTTCAAGCTCAACGGCAGGAGCCTGGAGCAGTACTTCCCGAACAAGGTGCACCAGCAGCTGATCAAGGAGCCGCTGGTCACCGTCGAGCGGCTGGAGAGCTTCGACGTGGTGGCCAACCTGCGCGGTGGCGGCCCGTCGGGCCAGGCCGGCGCGCTGCGGATGGCGATCGCCCGGGCCCTGGTGGCCTACGACCCCGACGACCGCCCGGCGCTGAAGAAGGCGGGCATGCTCACTCGCGACGCGCGGGAGAAGGAGCGCAAGAAGTACGGTCTGAAGAAGGCCCGCAAGGCGCCGCAGTACAGCAAGCGCTGACGCGAACTTCATCCGATCTGCGGGAGTAGCCGATAGTCCACTGCGGACAACGGCTGCTCCCGCAGTCGTATGCGTAACCTGGTCCCCACCGCTGCGCGCTGGTAGCCGGGCGCGTAGATTCCGCGTCGCATGAGGAGGACGTGCTGCTGATGTCTCGGTTGTTCGGCACCGACGGGGTGCGCGGGTTGGCCAACGCCGACCTGACGCCGGAACTGGCGATGTCGGTGGCCGCCGCGGCGGCCCGGGTGCTCTACGACCGGGACGATTCGCAGCGCCGGGTGGCGCTGGTGGGCCGGGACCCGCGGGCCAGCGGCGAGATGCTGGAGGCGGCCGTCACGGCGGGCCTGACCTCGGCCGGGGCAGACGTACTGCGGGTCGGCGTGCTGCCCACCCCGGCGGTGGCGCACCTGGTGGCCGAGCTGGGCGCGGACCTGGGCGTGATGATCTCTGCCTCGCACAACCCGATGCCGGACAACGGGATCAAGCTGTTCGCCGCCGGTGGGCACAAGCTGCCGGACGCGGTGGAGGACGAGATCGAGGCGCGGCTGCCGGAGGCGGTCGAGCGGCCCACGGGCGCCCAGGTCGGCCGGGTGCGGGACGTGCCCGACGCGGTGCACCGCTACGTCGATCACCTGCTCGAGGCGGCCCCGCAACCGCTGGGTGGGCTCAGGGTCGTGGTGGACTGCGCCAACGGCGCGGCTGCCGCGGCGGCGCCCGAGGCGTACCGCCGGGCCGGGGCCGAGGTGATCGCCATCAACGCCGAACCGGACGGCATCAACATCAACGACGGCGTCGGCTCCACCCACCTGGAGCCACTGCAAACCGCGGTCGTGGAGCACGGTGCGGACCTCGGGATCGCGCACGACGGCGACGCCGACCGGTGCCTCGCGGTGGACTCCAGCGGGGCCGTGGTGGACGGCGATCAGATCATGGCGATCCTCGCGCTGGCGCTGCGCGAGGCGGGCGAGCTCACCAAGAACACGCTGGTCGCGACGGTGATGAGCAACCTCGGTCTGCACCTGGCGATGCGTGAGCACGGCATCCAGCTGCGCACCACGGCGGTCGGCGACCGATACGTGCTGGAGGAACTGCGGGCCGGCGGCTTCGCGCTCGGCGGAGAGCAGTCCGGCCACGTCGTGTTGCCCGGGCACGCCACCACCGGTGACGGCCTGCTCACCGCGCTGCGGCTGATGGGGCGGGTGGCGGTCACCGGCACACCGCTGGCGTCGCTGGCCAAGGTCATGCGCCGGTTGCCGCAGGTGCTGGTCAACGTGCGGGTGGCGGACAAGGCCGCGGTGGTCGCGGCGCCCGCAGTGCGTGAGGCGGTGCGGGCGGCCGAGGCGGAGCTGGGTGACACGGGGCGCGTGCTGCTGCGCCCGTCCGGCACCGAGCAGCTCGTGCGGGTGATGGTGGAGGCGCCGAGCGAGGACGGTGCGCAGGCGGTGGCGGCGCGTTTGGCGGAGGTCGTTGCCGCAATCCGGTGATTTTTGTGATTTTGATCTCTCATGCGGCCACGATCTGTGAGAGCCTCCTCACATGGGTGCCATCGTTGTCGCCATCGTTGTGGGGCTCGTCGCCGTCGGGCTCGTCGTCGCTCTCGTGATCTTCTCCACGCTCGCGCTGGCCGGGCTCAAGGCCGTGAACGCCGCGCACGAGAGCCGCTCCTGGTTCGTCAACCGCAGGCGGCGGTAGGCGCACCATGCGCGGACGGTTCCTCGGCGACCTGATGATGGTCCTCGTCGTACCCCTGGTGCTGATGGTCCTCAGCGCCTTCGTGCTCGCTGTCGTCCTCGCCCAGGGCTGGGGTCTGCACACGATCTTCGAGTAACCCTGTCCCGGTCTGCCGGCCGAACTGGCATCATCGGTGCCGTGATCGGCGGCTGGGAACTCGTGATGATCCTGTTCGTGCTCCTCCTCGTGGGTGGCGGCACGCTTGTGGCGGTGCTCGTCATCCGGAGCAACCGCACGAAATCGGGGCACCCGCCCCAGCAGTACGGCTACCCGCCCCAGCAGTACGGCTACCCGCCGCAGCAGGGCTTCGGCCAGCCGCCGCAGGGGCCCTACCCGCCCCAGCAGGGCTACGGCCAGCCGCCGCAGGGCCCCTACCCGCCGCAGTGACCAGCTCGGACTGGCTCGGCCTGCGATGCGCACCGGGGCAGGCTCGGCAGATTCCCCCTCCGGTGCTGGAACGGAGCAGGACATGACGGCGATGCTCATCTTCGTGCTGATCTCACTGCTGATCGGGGCAGCGCTGGGCTTCCTCGTGGCCTTCCTGATCTTCCGGAACAACAAGCCCGCGCAGCCGCAGACCTTCGTCGCCCAGCAGCAGGGCTTCGGGCAGCCGCCGCAGGGTCCTCACCCGCCGCGGTGATCCTTTACGGATGCAAGCACCTACGCCGATCTCTCATCCTGCCTCGCCCGAACCTGCCAAGATGTGGAACCACATGGTCTTGGCAGGCGTCGGAGCCATTGCCGACGTCACCGTCCCGGTGGCGGGCGGCTCAGCGATGAGGAGGGGGAACGGTGTCCGGGTTCGGGGCAAATGCCGGTGAATTCGTCTCCACAGCGGGCAGCATCAGGGGTGCTGCGGACCCGGTTCGGGACGACCACAGCAAGAAGATCGCCGACATGGGGATGGGGCAGGCCGACTTCGGCAAGGCGCACGGGGAGAACTTCGGCCCGTACCAGCAGGCCATGACCAAGATCTCCAAGTGCGTGGCCAGCATGGCCGACGCCATGGACGACTTCGCCGGAAAGATCGAGAAGACCGGCTCCGGCTACACCTGGTCCGACGCCGACGCGGCCGACACCGTCAAGTCCGGGGGTAACTGATGTCCGACGACACGCCGAAGTGGGAAGACATCAAGAAGCTCCTGGACGACCCGAACGTCTCCGACGAGAAGAAGCGCCAGCTGGCGCTCGCCTACGCCGCCGAGGACGACTGGGCGATATTCGGCGTCCGCGACGAGGTCGAGCCGTACCTGGACAAGTACGACGACGGCTACTGGCGCACCCAGGGTGAGTCTCTCGCGTCGGCGTTCAACCGCGACGACAACCTCAAGGACGCCTACAAGTCCGCCAAGGAGGAGGCGGACAAGGCCGCCGACAAGGCCAAGAAGCACGACCAGGCCGTCCAGAACGGCAAGAACGCGCTGGAGGACAGCAAGCGCAAGGCCGAGAACGGCGACCACGGCGGCGCCGGGGCCAAGACCGCCGACGAGCTGCTCGACGCGGGCAAGCCGGGCCTGCTGTTCTTCGAGAACTGGGTCCCGCTCTACGAGAAGATCGAGCATGACGTCAACGACCGCAGCAAGGTCCTCAAGGTCGACAAGATCAGGGAGCGCTACGACGAGCAGCGCCAGCTGAACTTCGACAAGTTCGCCAAGAACATCGACGACCTCAAGGCCGCCGAGAAGGGCATGCGGGAATCCCTGCAGACCATGTCCGACAAGCTCGGCTCGTTGTGGAAGAGCTGGACCGGCAGCGCCTCCGATGCCTCCCAGAAGTTCTTCTCCGGGAAGTTCACTCCCACCGCGCAGGAGCGCGTGATCAGCACCGTCAGCGACGCCGCGTCGATGACCCAGGACACGGTCAAGGCCGTCGCCGAGATGGTGCGCAGCAAGGCCAGCGCGGTGCTCCAGCTCGACCAGTACGCCGACAGGATCGGTGGCAAGGCGCCGCAGGACTGGGACACCACCATCAAGGTCGCCAACGGCACCGACGATGACACCACGCTGCGCACGGCCTGCTCGATCTGGAACGTGCCGATCGACGAGGACTGCGGTGACCTCACCGAGGAGGTCAAGCGCAAGATCGAGGACGAGTGCCGCAAGGGCGTCCGTGAGTGCTTCGCCAAGTCCGTCGAGGACCAGTGCAAGGCGTTCACCGACCTCTGCGACAAGACCAAGAAGAACATCAACGACGCCTGGAAGAAGCTCAACGACGAGTTGGGCAAGGCCGAGGAGAACCCCTTCAAGAACCCCGGCGGCAAGGACGACGACGGCGGCGGTGACCGAAAGGGCGGCGGTCGAAAGCAGGGCGGCGGCTCCGGTGGCGGAGGCGGCGGTGGCGGCGGCGGTGGTGCCGGGACCGGCGGCGGCGGTGGTGGCGGCGGCGCCGGGACGCCGCAGACGCCCGAGATGCCGAAACCCGAGATGCCGGAGACGCCCAAGCCGCCGGAGATGCCGCAGATGCCCGAGGTCCCCGGCATGCCGGGTCAGGGTGGCGGCGCTGGTGGCACGGGCGACCAGCAGGAGGTCACGCTCGGCGAGGGCCAGGACGCGGTGACCATCCAGGAACCCGGTCCGGACGGCACGATGCAGGTCGAGCTGATGGGCCCGGACGGCAAGCCGAAGACCTACGAGGTCGACTTCGGCCAGCCCGGCGACCCCGGTCGGCCCTCGCCGGGCCAGCTGCCAGGTCAGCTGCCGGGGCACCCCGGTGGGGGGACCATGCCCGCGCCCGGTCAGATGCCGGGTGGCATGGCGCAGGGTGGTCAGGGCCCGATCCCGGTGCAGGCCGGCGAGGACGGCAAGGCGGTGATCCGGGAGGGCGACCGCACCATCACCCTGGAGCGCACCCCGACCGGCGAGATCCGGGTCAACGTGGACAACGGCGGTGGCCAGCCGCCGTTGCACCAGACCATCAACTTCGGCGACGAGCAGCCGAAGCCGCAGCACGTCAGCGAGCGCGATTACATGAGTGCCGGGGCGACCCGGCCGGGCGAGTACACCGAGGCGTTCCGCGCCGAGGGCGGCCGGCCCGGTGGCCCCGCCGTGGACGCGGGTGGTTTCACGACCATGCCTGCGGATGCGGGTGGTTTCACCGCGATGCCTGCGGATGCGGGTGGTTTCACCGCGATGCCTGCGGACGCGGGTGGTTTCACCGCGATGCCTGCGGACGCGGGCGGGTTCACGACCATGCCTGCGGATGCGGGTGGTTTCACCACCATGCCTGCGGACGCGGGCGGGTTCACCACCATGCCCGCGCCGGACACCGGCGGTGCGGCTCCCGAGGTGACCGCGCCCGCTGCGACGGGGGCACCGGCCGCCACGATGCCGCAGTCGGCCGGTTTCGGCTCGTTCAGCGGGTACGGCGAGGGGGTGCCGAATTCCTTCGGCAGTGCCTCCGGCCAGCTGTTCGGCCTCGATCAGGACCAGCCGGGCGGTGGCCATCCGGGAGGCGGGCAGCCGGCCGGCGGGTTCGGCCAGTCCGACCATCCCGGGTCGAGCGGTTCGACCGGGCTGTCGTCGCTGAGCGACGCGGCCCCCGGCAGCCCGCAGGGCGCGACCGGCCTGTCCTCGCTCGGCGGTGACCCGAACGGCGCCACGTCCGGCAGCTCCGGGCAGAGCACCCCCGCGATGGGCGGCATGATGGGCGGCATGGGCGCGATGGGCGGCCACGGCGGCCAGCAGGGTGGCGACCAGGAGCGCACCAACTCCAGCCCGTGGCGCACCCAGGGGCAGCTGTTCGACGACGGTGTCGACGCGTCCAACGTGCGGTTCCGGTCGGTGCTCGGTGAGGACCGGCAGCGATGAGCGGCAGGGCCGATGAAGAGGTGGGGCAGTGACGGCCGTCAGTGACAGTGCGCGGGCCTTCCGCAACTACATGGAGGCCCTGACGACGACGCACGTAGCGAGCGTCCGGGTCGTCGAGCAGACCTGGGCGGACACCGCCAAGGCGGCGGACAGGAGCGCCCAGGAGCTCACCGAGAAGGGTCAGAAGCTGGTCCAACGCATCCGGGAACGCGCCGAGAACCTGCGCAGGGCCGACGAGAAGCGCGGGGTGCAGGAGATCGCGGTCGGCGAGGAACCGGAGACCGAGGACCCGGATCCCGAGGTCGAGCGCTTCTCCCAGCACCTGTACGCGCAGCAGCGGAGCAAGGCCGACGAACCGGCCGCCACGGCGGCGCAGTCGGCGGCCCCGCCGCAGTCCGCGCCGCCCGGTCGGCACGCCTCCCCGGACCCGGAGCCCAGCAGCGGCTGGACCGTCCAGGCAGGCCGGTTCGGCCGCCGCAACCAGCAGCCGACACCGCCTCCGGCGGCACCGCCGAAGCCACCGGCGCCGAAACCGGCACCGCGTCGGCAGCCGGTCATCGACGATGACGACGACTTCGAGAACCAGAGCTGGCTGCGCTGACGGACTTCGGGCTGTGATCGCGCGAGCACAGCCCGAAGTGCTCACTGTCGGGGATACCCGCCCTGCGGGAACTGGGGGGTGGACGGCGGGACGCTGCCGCCCTTCGGCCGGAACGCGTTGCGCACGGGCGGCAGGAAGGCCAGCCCGGCCAGGACGGCCGCGGGCACGAACGTCACGATGCCGGCCCAGGAGTAGAGCGCGTCGGCGAGCGTCTCGCCGCGTTCCGGCTCCATGTTCAGGTACCCGAGGACCATCTCCTTGACCAGGTTGCCCAGCAGCAGCGCGGCCGCGACGACCATCAGGATCGGCGCGATCCGGAGGCGCAGGATCAGCAGCACACCACCCGCGATCAGCGCCAGGGCACCCGGAACACACAGGAGCAGGCTGATCAGCGAGCTGTCGAGGTAGTCGATCAGCACGACCAGCCCGACGACGATCGAGACGGCCCCGAGGATGATCGCGAAGACGGGGCTGGGCCGCGGCGCCTGCTGGGAAGGTCCGCCGGGCTGCTGGGGAACCTGCGGCGGATATCCCTGCTGCGGTGGGACGTTCCACTGTGGGTAGCCGGGTTGTTGCGGGTAACCCGGCTGGTGCGGGTGGCCGGGTGGCTGTTGTGGCGGATGCCCGTAGGGCGGTTGCGGCGACGTCATGGCGCCGATTGTGGCCCACCGGGGCGATGCTGTGGACCGCGAACTGCCGACCGCCCGAACGAACTTCGTCGGCAGCGACCGCAGCAGAGCTTTGATCACCTGCTCACGGGGAGTGTCGATCGATGACAGGGTGTCCCGTGGCCCTGGAGATCGCGCCCGAGGTGTGGGTCACGCGGCGAGGTCGCCACGGGTGTGGTCGTGGTTGATGCTGCTTCCGCCGACGTCCGCGCCCAGCAGCGCCTCGCCGCGCCGGTCACCGGCCAGGGTGCGCAGGAAGAACGCCGTCAGCAGGGCCCTGGTGACCCGCTGCGTGGCGTACTCCGACCTGCCGTGCAGGACCAGCTGCGTCCAGTGCCGCCCCTCGGCGAAGCCGAGGTGACTGGCCTTCTTCACGATCCGCAGCTGCACCGGGCCGCCCCAGGCGCGGGCGATCGGTTCGGCGTTGGCCACCGGCGGGGCGAGCAGGTCGTTGCCCGCCGCGACGTGTAGGCCGGGCACGCGCACCCGGTTCGCCGCCTCGAACGCCGACGGCCTGGTCTCGGCCGCGGCGAGGGTCGCCACCGCGCGCACCCGCTCGTCCTCGGCCGCCGCGAGCACCGCGCACCCGCCGCCCATGGCGTGCCCGGCCACCCCGAGCCGCTGCTCGTCGACGCTGATGCCGCCGTCGCCGAGCCGGACGCCCACGCAGACGTCGAGCGCGGTGCGCAGGTCGGTGGCGAACAGCCGGTGCGAGGCGAAAACCCCCCGCTGGGTGGCGGGCGCGGCGACGACGATGCCCCACGACGCCAGGTGGCGCATCAGACCGAGGTAGCGCCGCGGCGGTTGCAGCCAGCCGTGCCCGAACGCGACCGCGGGCAGGCCGAGGCCGCTGCGCGGCGTGCACACGATGCCGGGCAGCCCGACGAGGGCGAGGTCGCCGTGCAGCACGTCGTGCGGTCCCCGCCGGGACAGTTCTTCGAACGCCTTCTTCGCGGAAGGGGCCTTTTTGGCAGTGCGCGCCATGGTCAGCAACGGTAGCGGACCCGCGCGGCCACGCGCGGTCGCTGCCGCGTGGGTCCGGCTCCGCGGGCGGTGTCGGGGATCCCACAACCGGGCCACGTGCCTGGCCCGCGACCTGCACTGCCGCGTGAACCGGCCGGCGTCCCGTCCACGGCTGCGGAGGTTCAAACCATTCGGAGTAGCTACGCTGGTTCGGGTGTGCGGCATCGTTGGTTACGTAGGACATCGCCAGGCGCTCGACGTCGTCCTGGGCGGACTCCGGCGGCTCGAGTACCGCGGCTATGACTCGGCCGGGGTGGCCCTGCTCGACGGGACGGGCAGCATCGCGGTGGAGCGGGCCGCGGGCGCGCTGTCCAACCTGGAGAAGCGGCTCGCCGAAGCCGACGGCTCCCGGTTCGAGGGCAACAGCGGCATGGGGCACACCCGGTGGGCCACCCACGGGGCGCCCACCGACCGCAACGCCCACCCGCACCGCGACAGCAGTGGCCAGGTCGCGGTGGTGCACAACGGGATCATCGAGAACTTCGCGGTCCTGCGCGCCGAGCTCGAGGCGGCGGGCACCGAGATGGCCAGCGACACCGACACCGAGATCGCGGCGCACCTGATCGCCGCCGCCTACGCCGACGGCCCGACCGCCGGTGACCTGACCGCCAGCGTCTGCGCGGTCGTCCGGCGGCTGGAGGGCGCGTTCACGCTGGTCGTCACGCACGCCGCCGAGCCGGGCACGATCGTCGCCGCCCGCCGGTCGTCCCCGCTGGTCGTCGGGGTCGGCGAGGGCGAGCACTTCGTCGCCTCCGACGTGGCCGCGTTCATCGAGCACACCCGCGACGCGGTGGAGCTCGGCCAGGACCAGGTGGTCACCATCACCCGCGACGGCTACCGGGTGACCGACTTCTGGGGTCAGGACGTCGAGGCCAAGCCGTTCCGGGTCGACTGGGACCTGTCGGCCGCCGAGAAGGGCGGCCACGACTACTTCATGCTCAAGGAGATCGAGGAGCAGCCCGAGGCGCTGGAGAACACGCTGCGCGGGCACTTCGCCTCCGGCGGCATCGTGCTCGACGAGCTGCGGCTGACCGAGCAGGACCTGCGCGACGTGGACAAGGTCTTCGTGGTCGCCTGCGGCACCGCCTACCACTCCGGGCTGCTCGCCAAGTACGCCATCGAGCACTGGTGCCGGGTACCGGTGGAGGTCGAGCTGGCCAGCGAGTTCCGCTACCGCGACCCGGTGCTGGGCCGCGACACCCTGGTGGTGGCGATCTCGCAGTCCGGCGAGACCGCCGACACCCTCGAAGCGGTGCGGCACGCGCGCACCCAGCGGGCGCGGGTGCTGGCGATCTGCAACACCAACGGCGCGCAGATCCCGCGCGAGTCCGACGCGGTGCTCTACACCCACGCCGGCCCGGAGATCGGGGTCGCCGCGACCAAGACGTTCCTGGCCCAGATCGCGGCGAACTACCTGGTCGGGCTGGCCCTGGCGCAGGCGCGCGGCACGAAGTACTCCGACGAGGTGGCGCGCGAGTTCGCCGAGCTGGCCGCGATGCCGGACGCGGTGCGCCGCACTCTGTCCACTGTGGAGCAGGTGCGGCGACTGGGTCGCGAGATGGCCGACGCCAAGGCGGTGCTGTTCCTGGGTCGCCACGTCGGCTACCCGGTGGCGCTGGAGGGCGCGCTCAAGCTCAAGGAGCTTGCCTACATGCACGCCGAGGGCTTCGCCGCCGGCGAGCTCAAGCACGGCCCGATCGCGCTGATCGAGGAGGGGTTGCCGGTGGTCGTGGTGATGCCGTCGCCGACCGGCCGGGCCCTGCTGCACGCCAAGATGGTGTCCAACATCCGCGAGATCCAGGCGCGCGGCGCGCGCACCATCGTCCTGGCCGAGGAGGGTGACGAGGCGGTGCGGCCGTTCGCCGACGAACTGGTCACCATCCCGGCGGTGCCAACGTTGCTGCAGCCGCTGGTGTCGACGGTGCCGCTGCAGGTGCTGGCGGCCGAGATCGCCCGGGCCCGCGGATACGACGTGGACAAGCCCCGCAACCTGGCCAAGTCCGTCACCGTCGAGTGAGCTTCGCGCACGCACACCCCTGGAGTGATCGCCGGGCGTTCGTCGTCGTCGAAAGGTGTTCCGCGCCGGGCATGTCGGGATCTGCCGCGCGCCGCGGGCGGGCAGACTGGGCGCACCGGTGATGAGGGAGGACGCGATGCAGGGAGTGTGGACCCCGGACCAGATCCGCGCCGCCGAACAGCGGTTGTTCGCCCGGACGCCCGAGCCGACGGTGATGCGCCGCGCCGCGTTCGCCGTGTCCGTCCACACCGCCCGCGTGCTGGCCGAATCCACTGGCGGCGTGGCCGGTCGCCGGGTGGCGCTACTGGTCGGGGCGGGTAACAACGGCGGCGACGCCCTGTGGGCCGGGGCCTTCCTCCGCCGCCGCGGCGTTGGCGTGACCGCCGTGCTGCTCGCCCCGGAGAAGGCGCACCCGGCCGGGCTCGCCGCGCTGCGCCGCACCGGGGGGCGTGCGGTCCCGGCGGAGGGCGCGAGCCCGGACACCGCGGGCATCGGCGCGGATGCCGCGGACGCGGTGCAACGCGCCGACGTGGTGATCGACGGCATCGTGGGGCTGTCCGGGCGGGGCCCGCTGCGGGCGACGGCGGCGGAGCTGGTGCGTCGCGTGACCGTGCCGGTCGTCGCCGTGGACCTGCCCAGCGGTGTGGACCCGGTGACCGGGACGGTGGACGGCCCGGCGGTCGAGGCGGACGTGACGGTCACGTTCGGCGGCCGCAAGCCCTGCCACGTGCTGGGGGCCGGCTCGGTGCTGTCCGGGGACGTCGAGGTGGTCGACATCGGAGTGGCCGACGAGCTGCCGGACCCGGAGTTGTCCCTGCTGGAGGCCGCGGAGATCGGGGCGGCCTGGCCGGTACCGCGGGCCGACGATGACAAGTACAGCCAGGGCGTGGTCGGGGTGGCCGCCGGGTCGGCGACCTACCCCGGCGCGGCGGTGCTGGCCAGCGGTGCTGCCGTGCAGGCGACCTCCGGCATGGTTCGCTACGCAGGGCCGGCGGCCGACGTGGTCCGCGCGCACTGGCCGGAGGTGGTGGCGACCGGGTCCGTCGCCGACGCCGGGCGGGTGCAGGCGTGGGCGGTCGGGCCGGGCATCGGCACCGGCGCGAGCGGCCGGGACGTGCTTCGCCACGTGCTGGAGTCCGGGCGGCCGGTGTGCGCCGACGCGGACTCGATCACCCTGTTCGCCGCCGACGAGACCCTGTGGGACGCCCGCGACCCGGACGTGCCGGTGGTGCTGACGCCGCACGCCGGGGAGTTCGCTCGCCTGGCCGGGGAGGAACCGGGCGCGGACCGGGTCGCGGCGGCCCGGGAGGTCGCGGCCCGCTTCGACGCGGTGCTGCTGCTGAAGGGCAACACCACGATCATCGCCGCGCCGGACGGCCGGGTGCTGGTCAACGACTCGCGTCACGCCTGGCCGGCCACGGCCGGGTCCGGTGACGTGCTCACCGGCCTGATCGGGGCCCTCCTGGCCAGCGGCATCGAACCGTGGCTGGCCTGCGGCTACGCTGCCCACGTGCACGCCCTGGCGGCGGAGTTGGCGGCCCGCGGGGCGACCCGCGACCGCCCGGCCGGCGCGCAGGTGGGGGCGCCGATCGGAGCGTCGGCCCTGCTCGCGGCGGTCCCCGATGCGATCCGCCTGGTCCGCACCGCAGCCCTCACCTGAACAGGTGCCGTCGGACCGGTCACCCGGGTGAACGCTGCCGGTCCGGGTGGGGTTGCGCTGGTCCATGCCGGTGTGCTGGTCCGGGACCGGGGACCTGCGCTGCGGGTGGTGTGCGACGATGGCGATGCCATGAGTGACCAGCCCGCCCACCGCGCCGACCTGCGCATCGACCTCGACGCGATCCGCCACAACGTGAGCGTGCTGTCGGGGCGTGCCAGCAGGTCGGGCGCCCGCACGATGGCGATCGTGAAGTCCGACGGCTACGGGCACGGCGCCCTGGCGGTCGCGCGCGCGGCGCTGCGGTCGGGCGCGGACAGCCTCGGCGTCGCGTCCCTCGGCGAGGCCCTCCAGCTCCGCGCGGGGGGCATCACCGCCCCGGTGCTGTGCTGGCTGCACGCCGCGAATGACGACTTCGCCCCCGCCGTCGCGGCCGACATCGACCTCGCCGCCTCCACACCCACGGAGCTGGAGCGGATCATCGTCGCGGCCGAGCAGCGGGACCGCGCCGCCCGCGTGCACCTCAAGATCGACACCGGGTTGTGCCGCAACGGCTGCCCGCCCGAGCTGTGGCCCGCTCTGGTGGAGGCCGCCGCGAAGGCCGAGGCCGACGGACGCATCGAGGCCGTGGCCGTCTGGTCGCACCTGGCCTGCGCCGACGAACCCGGCCACCCCTCGATCGACCGGCAGGCGGAGCGCTTCCAGCGCGCCTACGAGCAGGCCCGCGCGGCGGGGCTCACTCCGATCCGCCACCTGGCCAACTCGGCGGCGGTGCTCACCCGACCGGACCTGCACTTCGAGCTGGTGCGGCCGGGGATCGCCGTCTACGGCCTGGATCCCGTCCCGCAGGACGGCGACCACGGTCTGCGCCCGGCGATGACGTTCCGCTCGTCGGTGGTGGCGACCAGGCGCGTCCCCGCCGGGGAGGGCGTCTCCTACGGCCAGACCTGGACCGCGCCGCGGCCGACCACCCTCGCCCTGGTGCCGGTGGGCTACGCCGACGGCGTGCCGCGCACCCTGTCCGGGCGTATGGAGGTGTGGCTGGCGGGGCGGCGGCGTCGGGTGGTCGGGCGGGTCTGCATGGACCAGCTGGTGGTCGACTGCGGCGACGACGAGGTCCGCGAGGGCGACGAGGTGCTGCTGTTCGGCCCGGGCGACCGGGGCGAGCCGACCGCCGCGGAGTGGGCGGAGGCGATCGGGACGATCCATTACGAGATCGTGACCGGCCTGTACCGGCCGCGCGTCACGCGCACCGTGGTCGCCGAGGAGGCGCGGGGCACCGCGGAGGGGCCGTGAAGCCGGTCTGGCAGGCGCTGGCCTGGACCAGCGGGGTGCTCGGCGCCGCGATCACCGGCGCCGTGGTGGGCGTGGCCGCGCACAGCTCGCGGGTGGCCGCGCTGCGCAAGGCCGACCCGCACGCCGCGGAGCCGCTGGGCCGGCTGCGCCCGGACCGCGAGTCCACTGTGGCCGCTGATGACGGCGTTCCGCTGGCGGTGCAGGAGATCCAGCCCGTCGACGGCGGTGACGCCGAGCTGTCCGTGGTGCTCGTGCACGGGTTCGCGCTCGACTCCCGCTGCTGGCACTTCCAGCGCCGCGACCTGCCGGAGCTGACCGCGCCGCGGGTGCGGCTGGTGCTGTTCGACCAGCGCAGCCACGGCCGCTCCGGGCGCTCGGCCAAGCACAACAGCACCATCGAACAGCTCGGCCGGGACCTGGACGCGGTGCTGCGGGCAACCGCCCGCGAGGGGCCGGTCGCGCTGGTCGGGCACTCGATGGGCGGCATGGCGATCATGGCGCTGGCCGAGCAGCGCCCCGAGCTGTTCCGCGACCGGGTGCGGGCGGTGGCGCTGATCGGCACGTCGGCCGGGGCGATCGGCGCGTCCGGGCTGCCGCGGCCGTGGCTGTCCCGCGCCAATCCCGTGCCGCGCGGGCTGGCGCTGCTCGCCGGGTTCCAGCCGGAGCTGGTCGAGCGCACCCGGCGGATGGGTGACCGGCTGGCCTGGAGCCTGATCCGCACCCTGTCGTTCGGGGACGGCGAGATCTCCCCGGCGGTGGTGGACCTGGTGGCCGAGATGATCGGCGCCACCACCGTCGAGGTGGTCACAAACTTCCTCGACACCATCAGCACGCACGATCGCCGGACCGCGCTCGCCGCGCTGAGCACCTGCGAGGTGCTGGTGCTCAGCGGGGACGTCGACCGGCTCACGCCGTATTCGCCGCATGCCGAGGTGATGGCCGCGGAGCTGCCCCACGCCAGGGTGGTGCGCGTGGAGGGGGCCGGGCACCCAGTGATGCTGGAGCGGCACGAGCTGGTCACCGAGGAGCTGATCGCGCTGCTGCGCCGGGCGGTCGAGGACAAGACCGGGGAGGTGACCGGGGGTTGAGCGCTGCGCTGCACACCATTGAACTGCCGCAGGAGTCCGACACGCTCGAGTTCGGCCGGCGGTTGGGGGCGCTGCTGCGCGCGGGTGATCTCGTGCTGCTGGACGGCCCGCTGGGGGCGGGCAAGACCGTGCTGGCGCGCGGCATCGCGGCCGGGATGGGGGTCACCGGTGCGGTGACCTCGCCGACGTTCGTGATCGCGCGGGTGCACCGGCCGGGATCCGGTGACGGCCCGGCGCTGGTGCACGTCGACGCCTACCGGTTGGGCGGCCTGGACGAGATCGACGACCTGGACCTGGACACCGACCTGACGGAGTCGGCGGTGGTCGTGGAGTGGGGCGAGGGCCTCGCCGAGCGGCTCGCGGACTCCTATCTGTTGCTGCGGCTGCGTCGCCGCGACGACGACGTCCGCGAGCTCACCGCGGAACCGCACGGCGAGTCGTGGGCGCCGCGGTTGGCGCAACTCGCCGCCCGGTGACCGACTTCCTCGCGGGCGTCCCGGCCCCGCTCGCGCTGGTGGCCGCCGTGGTGCTGCTGTTCGCCGAGTCCGGGCTGCTGGTCGGGGTGTTCCTACCGGGATCGGGCACGGTGCTCGCCCTGGGCTGGCTCGCCGGGCAGGGCGTGGTGGAGGTGTGGGTGGCCGCGGTGAGCGCCTTCGGCGCGACGGCCCTGGGCTGCCAGCACGGGTTTCTGCGGGGCAGGAGTCTCGGTCCGGTGCAGCGCCACCTGGTGCGCCGGGTCGGCGAGGAGCGGCTGGCGCGGCTGGAGTCCGCAATGGACGGTCGTGCCGCGGTGGCGGTGTCGACGTCGCAGTGCTTCGCGGTGGTGCGGACGCTGGTGCCGCGCCTGGCGGGTCACTCCGGCATGTCCCACCTGCGCTTCACCGCCTGCAACGCACCGGCGGCCGCGGCCTGGGCCACGACCCTGGTCCTGCTCGGCGCGTGGTCCGGAGCGGCCTACGAGCAGGTTCAGACGGTCGTCGGTGTCGCGGGGATGCCGCTGCTGGCGGTGGCGGCGCTGGTCGCCTTCGCGGTCTGGCGACTCCGCCGCCGATGCCCCGCGCGCCCTGGCGCGAACCGCACGGCGGACGTCCCGGAGTCCCACGCGGACCGGGTCTGAATGTCCGCGGTGTCCGCCCTGGGTCAGGCGGTGTTGCTGACCGTGATTTCCGCGGCGAGGTCGCGGGCGAGGCGCTGCATCAGGGGGATGACCTCGTCCGTCGAGATGCGCGCCATGCGGCCCTCCGGGCCGCTGATGGAGATCGCCGTGCCCGCTGGTGCGCCGGGGACGGCCACCGCGTAGCAGCGGACGCCGACCTCCTGCTCCCCGTCGTCGAGCGCGTAGCCCTGCTGGCGGATGCGGGCCAGTTCCTCGTGCATCGCCTCGATCGTGGTGATGGTGCGCTCGGTCTGCGCGTGCATCGTGGTGCGGGACAGCATCTGGGTCACCGCGTCGGGCGGCATCGTGGCCATCACGGCCTTGCCGACCGCCGTGGCGTGCGCGTCGACCCGGCGGCCCACCTCGGTGAACATCCGCATCGAGTGCTGCGAGGGGACCTGCGCGACGTAGACGATCTGGGTGCCGTCCAGGATCGCCATGTTGGAGGTCTCGCCGGTCGCTTCGGTGAGCTCGGCCAGGTACGGGCGGGCCCAGGCGCCCAGCGCCCGGCTGGCGGTCTCGCCGAGCCGGATCAGGCGGGGGCCGAGCGAGTACCGGCGGGACGGCTGTTGCCGGACGTATCCGCTGCCCACCAGGGTGCGCATGATCCGGTGGATCGTCGGCAGCGGCAACCCGGACTTCTCGGCGAGCTCGGAGAGGGCGACTTCGCCCCCCGCGTCGGCCATGAGCCCCAGCAGTTCGAAGGTGCGCTCGACCGACTGCACCCCTCCGCCCTGCTTCGCCCGTTGCGGGCCAGTGGTCATCGCAAGAACTCCCTCGTACCTAGCTCGCTCCAGGCGCAGTCTAGTCCGTGGCAGGTGCGCCAGCTCATGTTGCTTCGAACGCTATATGGAAACTAACATCCACGATGCAGAAAAACATAACGGACGTACCGCTAGCGGGGCGGCCGCCGCGCACCGCGGGTGCGCGAGTGCCCGCCACGCGGCAAGGTGAGCCATCAGCCACCGTCTGGAACCCGGCAGCAGAAAGAGGTGGACCCTCATGTCCGAATCCGCACCCGGCGTGCAGGTGCTCGGCGGACCGGTCGAGCGCGGGGACGAGATCCTCACCGCGGAGGCGCTGGCGTTCGTCGCCGGCCTGCAGCGGGCCTTCGGGGCCCGGCGCGACGAACTGCTCGAGCGCCGCAGGCAGCGCCGTGAGGAAGCCGCCCGCAAGGGCCGCCTGGACTTCCTCGAGGAGACCCGGCACATCCGTGAGGGCGACTGGAAGGTGGCCGAACCACCCGCCGACATCGCCGACCGCCGCGTGGAGATCACCGGCCCGACCGACCGGAAGATGGCGATCAACGCGCTGAACTCCGGGGCCCGGATCTGGCTGGCCGACCTGGAGGACGCCAACACCCCGCACTGGAACAACGTCGTCTCCGGCCAGGTCAACCTCTACGACCTGGTGCGCAAGCAGATCGAGTACACCAGCCCGGAGGGCAAGCACTACAAGCTGCGCGACGACGTCCGGCACGCCGTCCCGCTGGTGCGGCCCCGCGGCTGGCATTTCGACGAGAAGCACATCCTGGTCGACGGCAAGCCCGTGGTGGCCGCCCTCGTCGACTTCGGCCTGTACTTCTTCCACAACGCCCAGGAGCTCATCAGCCGCGGCAGCGGGCCGTACTTCTACCTGCCCAAGATGGAGAGCCACCTCGAGGCGCGGCTGTGGAACGACGTGTTCACCCACGCCCAGAAGGAGCTCGGCATCCCGCACGGCACCATCCGCGCCACGGTGCTCATCGAGACCTTCCCGGCCGCGTTCGAGATGGAGGAGATCCTCTACGAGCTGCGCGACCACTCCGCGGGCCTCAACGCCGGCCGCTGGGACTACCTGTTCAGCGTCATCAAGACCTTCCGTGACTCCGACAAGTACATCCTGCCGGACCGCAACTCGGTCACCATGACCGCGCCGTTCATGCGCGCCTACACCGAACTGTTGGTGCGCACCTGCCACAAGCGCGGCGCGTTCGCCATCGGCGGCATGGCCGCGTTCATCCCCACCAAGGATCCGGCCACCAACGACAAGGCGATGGCCAAGGTCCACGACGACAAGAAGCGCGAGGCCGGCGACGGCTTCGACGGCTCCTGGGTCGCCCACCCCGGTCTGGTGCCGGTCTGCTACGAGGAGTTCGACGCGGTGCTGGGCGACAAGCCCAACCAGATCGACCGCACCCGCGACGACGTGCAGGTGACCGCCGACCAGCTACTGGCGGTCGCCGACACCCCCGGGGAGAAGACCATCGAGGGCCTGCGCGCCGCGGTCGACGTCGGGGTCCGCTACATCGTCTCGTGGCTGGGCGGCAACGGCGCCGCGGCGATCCACAACCTCATGGAGGACGCCGCGACCGCCGAGATCTCCCGGTCGCAGATCTGGCAGTGGCTGCACAACGACGTCGTGCTGGCCGGCGGGGAGCGGGTCACCCATGACCTGGTCCGCGAGGTCCTCGCCGACACCGAGAAGCAGCTGCGCGCCGAGGAGGGTTTCCCGGTCGACAACCTGGGCCGGGCGATCGAGCTGTTCGAGCAGGTGGCGGTGGCCGACGAGTTCGTCGACTTCCTGACGCTGCCTGCCTACGAGCAGATCGACTGACCGATCCGCGGGGCCCTCCGGCACGTCCGGAGGGCCCCGCCGGAACCGTTGAAGGGAGCGCACGTGGCCAGAACCTCGCTGGAATCCGCCGACATCGCGCAACGGCTCGCCCGGCTGTCCGCCGTGGACGAGCAGATGGCCCGCACCTATCCGGGGGCGAGCGCGGCCCGGCAACCCGTGCACACCTGCTACGTCCCGGCGAACAAGGTGGACGTGGCGACGGTGGGGCAGTGGGGTCAGGAGGCGCTGGCCGCGCTCGACCGGGACGCGGCGCGTCCCGAGGACCTCGCCGGGATCGTCGGGATGGACCCGGAGATCGCCCGCGCGGTGCACCCGCGGGTGCGGGCGAAGCTGCAGGACGACCCGGTCGAGGACCTGCGCATCGACTTCGAGGACGGCTACGGCCGCCCCGATGACGACGTGGAGGACGCCGACGCCGAGCGCACCGCCGGGGTGGTCGCCGACTGGCTGCGCGACGGCGCGGAACCGGCGAACCTCGGCCTGCGGGTGAAGTCGTTCGACACGCCCGAGCTGCGGGCCCGCTCGGTGCGCACGCTGGACGTGTTCCTCACCGCCCTGCTGCAGCAGTGGGGCAGCCTGCCCGCCGGGTTCGTGCTGACCTTCCCGAAGGTGGTCGACGCGGCGCAGGTGGAGGTGTTCGTCGAGCTGCTGGAGCTGTTCGAGCACCAGCTGGGCATCCCGGAGAAGGCGCTGCGCTTCGAGATCCAGGTGGAGACCACGCAGTCCATCGTGGACTCCCAGGGGCGCTTCGCGCTGCCCCGGTTCCTGCAGGCGGGCGGCGGCCGGGTCAGCGGGCTGCACTTCGGCACCTACGACTACACCGCCAGCTGCGGGTTGACCGCGGCGCACCAGCACCTCGCGCACCGCGCCTGCGACTTCGCGCGGCACGCGATGCAGGTGTCGGCGGCCGGGACCGGGGTGTTCCTCTCGGACGGGTCGACGAACGTACTGCCGGTCGCAGACCAGGTCCACCACGGTTGGCGGACGCACTACGAGCTCGTCCGCCGCTCGCTTGAGCACGGCTTCTACCAGGGCTGGGACCTGCACCCGGCGCAGCTGGTGACGCGGTACGCGGCGGTGTTCGCGGCCTTCCGCGAGTCCGCCCCCGCGGAGGCGGCGCGGCTGTCGGCGTACGTGTCGGCCAGCGGCGGGGCGGTGCTGGACGAACCGGCGACCGCGCGGGCGCTGGCGGTGTCGTTCGTGCGGGCGCTGGACAGCGGCGCCACGGACGCCGAGGAGGTCCAGCAGCTGACCGGCCTGAGCGAGGCGGAGATCCGCAAGCTCGGGCGCCTGTAGACGCCATCGGGTGTCGAGTGCGGGGCACCTCCGACCGACTGGTGGGAGGTGCCCTGCCTCTCGTCGTAATCCGCGTTCGCGCCTCTTGAAAGTTGGCGTTCGACGTGCACAGATGTGCAGGGAACACCTGGCGAAGGAGCGTGGTGGATGAAGATCAGGGGCGCGGTGTTGCAGGAGTGCGGGCGGCCCGGGCCGTGGCAGCAGACCCAGCCGATCGCGGTCACCGAACTCGACCTCGACGAGCCCGGCTCCGGTGAGCTGCTGGTCCAGCTGGAGGCCGCCGGGGTCTGTCACTCTGATCTGTCCGTTGTGGACGGAAACCGGGTGCGCCCGGTGCCGATGCTGCTGGGCCACGAGGCGTGCGGTCGGGTGGTGCGGACCGGGCCCGGCGTCACCGACCTGGCCGAGGGCCAGCGGGTGGTGCTCTACTTCGTGCCCCGCTGCGAGGAGTGCGACGCGTGTCGGGCCGGCGGCCGGGTCCTGTGCACGCCGGGGTGGGAGGCCAACGGCGCGGGCACGCTGCTGTCCGGTGCCCGGCGGTTGAGCTGGAACGGCGAGCAGGTGCACCACCACTGCGGCGTCTCCGGTTTCGCCACCCACGCCGTGGTGGACCGGCACTCGGTGGTGCCGATCGCCGACGACGTGCCCCCGGACGTCGGCGCGCTGCTCGGATGCGCGGTGCTCACCGGCGGTGGCGCGGTGAAGAACGCGGCCCGGCTGGAACCGGGCGAGGACGTCACGGTCGTCGGCGTCGGCGGGGTCGGCATGGCGGCGGTGCTCGTGGCGATCGCCTTGGGGGCGGGCAGTGTGACGGTGGTCGACCCGCTGCCGGACAAGCGGGCCCGCGGCCTCGAACTCGGCGCGACCAGGGCGTTGAGCCCCGAGGAGGCGGTGGAGTCCGGGCACCGGACCGCGGTGGTCGTCGAGGCCAGCGGCAACGCGCGGGCCTTCGAGACCGCGGTGGAGGTGACCGCACCCGGCGGGCGGACGGTGTCGGTGGGCCTGGCGTCGCCGGAGGCGCGCAGCAGCATCTCGCCGCTGGCGCTGGTCAGCGAGACCCGCACGATCATCGGCTCGTTCCTCGGGTCCGGGCTGCCCGCCCAGGACATCCCGCAGTACGCGGACCTGTGGCGGGCCGGGAAGCTGCCGGTGGACCAGCTCGTCTCGGGCACGATCGACCTCGACGACATCAACCACGCCATGGACGAGCTGTCCGCCGGGCGCGCCATGCGTCAGGTCATCCGGTTCTGAGCACGCCGCGTGGTCCGACTTCGACAGGCAACAAGCCGATCGCGCGGCGCGGGTCCGCGGCAGCGGCTACCGTCGGTCGGAGTTCCGGGCGAGACGAGGGGAAGCTTCATGACGGAGAAGTCGGACCACGCGGACATCCTGGACAGGCTCGCCGAGCAGGTGCGGGAGCACCAGGTCTTCGGGGAGCCCGTGCGGCAGGGCGACACCACGCTGCTGCCGGTCGCCAGCATCCGCGTCGGCGGCGGTCGCCGCGGGCGGGACGACGGGCGCGGCGTCGGGGTGGTGTCCCGGCCGGTCGGGGCGTTCTCGGTGTCCGCCGACGGGAAGGTGGCCTGGCACCCGGCGGTCAGCGTCAACCGGATCGTCTGGGGCGGTCAGCTCGCGGTCGCCGTGATCGCGGTCGCCGTCGCGCTGGCCTTCCGCCGCCGGCGCTGACCGGCCGCTGCTCAGGTGCCGGCGGTGATCGGGTCGATACCGGACCAGCTGATCAGCCGCTCGGCCACCTCCTGGATCGTCGGCCGCGACGTCGGGTCCGGTTCCAGGCAGGCGTCGACCGTGCGCGACAGCGCGGCGGGCAGCCGCCGGTGCGTGCGCAGCGGAGCCGCGACGCTGGTGCGCTGCGGGTAGTAGCGGCCGCCGTTGCTGGTGCGCTCGCGGTGCGAGACGTGCGCCCACGGCGTGGTGCCGGAAAGGGCTTCGTACAAGGTGATCCCGAGCCCCCAGACGTCCGCCGCCGGGGTCATCACGCCACCCTCGGCCTGCTCCGGGGACAGGTAGTCGAAGGTGCCGGCCGAACTGCGTTCGCCGATCCGGCAGGCCAGGCTCAGGTCCAGCAACACCGCCCGGCCGCCGATCTCGACCACATTGGACGGTTTGACGTCCAGGTGCACCCAGCCGCGGCGGTGCAGGTAGCCGAGCACCGAGCACAGCTGGATGCCCAGCACGGCGGTGTCGATCGGGCGCAGCCGACCGAGCTGCTCGATCAGGTAGCTCAACGTGCGCCCGGGCAGCGTCTCGGTGATGACGGCAGGGCGCCGCGGCGGCTCGGTCTGCACGATCTCGTAGCCGCGCACCAGGTGCGGGTGCGTGAACTGGGTGAGCAGCACGCCCTCGTTGCGCAGCCACCCCACCGCGCGGGCGTCCTCGGCCCGCTCCGGGCGGACGGTCTTGGCGATGCAGCGGCAGGACCGCTCCTCGCTCCACACGTCGTAGACGTCGAGCCGACTACCGCGGCGCAGGTGCGCGACGACCCGGTACCCGGGGGCCAGCACCTCGCCGGATGCCAGGAGCGGACCCGGTTCGCCCCAGTCCTGGTCCGGCTCGCCGTAGTAGTACGAGCTCAACGAGTCGATCAGCACCGGTGCGGTCAGCTGTGGCTGCGGCGGCGGTAGTAACCACCGCTGCTGCTGCGTGAGCGGTACCGGCGGCGGTGGCCGCTGCTGCTGGAGTAGCGGCGCCGGTGCCCGCTGCTGGAGGAGTGCCAGCGGTGGTGGCGGTGGCTGCTGTCGTGCCCGTACGAGTGGTGCTTCGCCGGGGAGACCATCCTGAACAGCTTCGAAAGGTCCATCGGCCCATGCTCCCCTGTCGCTCGGTGCTGGTGTTCGCGGGAGCCGGTCGCCCCGCGTCACTGATCATTGTTCCTGGATCCGGACGCGCGGTCGAGGAAGTTTTGCGGCAGCGCGGCGGCGGGCGAGCGGATCTCCTCTCAACCAAGCCAGAAAACGATCACGCCGGCGACGACCAGTGCCAGCACCCCGCCGGCACCGGTCAGCAGCGGCCAGCGTAGCTGCGGGGCGGTGTGGTCGGACTCCAGCACGACGCGCTCCGGGTTCGCCGGGTCGTACCGGATCGGGACGTCCGTGCCGTGCAGGTGCGGGCGCGGACCGGAGCGCGCGGAGTCGACGACGATGGTGGTGACCTCGCGGCCGTCGGCGGTGCGGAACGTCAGCTCCGGAACGGAGGCATACCGGAGAGGGGAGTCATGTGAAAGGCTCGAGTGCGCGCCGGAGTGGTAGTCGCGGACATACCGGGCGTTCGTGCGCACGGCGACGCGGTCGAACCGGCGCTGCGCATGCCACCGCCAGACGCCAGAGCCGATGAGGACAATCCCCACGACGGCCGGGACGACGGCCGATGTCCACTGTTCGACGGGTATGGTGCTGATATACCTCAAGCCCTGGTCCGGCAGCCACGATCTTTGTGCTCGCCAAGCGCTTCACCTCCCTGCTCGGTCACGGATTCGTCGGAGCCACCGTGTCGCCGCCCACCGCCGGGGTCGGCTCGGAGCGCTGCCCGCGCATCGCGGTGAACAGCAGGTTCAGCAGCAGGGCGGCGATGCAGCCGGTGCTGATGCCCGAGTCAAGGACCGTGCGCAGCGCGGCCGGGAAGTGCTCGTAGAAGTGCGGTGCGACGACCGGGATCATGCCGATGCCCAGCGCCCCCGCCACGATCAGCGAGTGAAACGGGTCGCCCAGGTCGGCCCTGCCGAGCGTGCGGATGCCGCTGGTGGCCACCGAACCGAACAGCACCAGTGCGGCCCCGCCCAGCACCGGCTGCGGCACCAGCGACACGACCGCCCCGACCACCGGGAACAGCCCGAGCAGCACCAGCACGCCGCCGGCGGTGGCCACCACGTGGCGGCTGCGCACCCGGGTCAGCGCCACCAGGCCGATGTTCTGCGCGAACGCGCTGCAGGTGAACCCGCCGAACACGGCGCTGAGGGCGCTCCCGGCGCCGTCCGCGCGCAGCCCGGCCGCGATGGTCTTCTCGTCCGCCGGCCGGTCGACGATCTCGCCGAGCGCGATCATGTCGGCCGTGCTCTCCATCATCGCCACCAGCATCACGATGCAGAGGGAGAGCGTCGCGGTCAGGTCGAACACCGGCGCGCCCAGCTCGAACGGCGTGGGCAGGTTGAACACCGGCGCCGACTCGAAGGTCGTGGTGTCGATCAACCCCACCGGCCACGCGACCAGGGTCCCCACGACGAGGCCGATGAGCAGCGCGACGCGGTTCCAGAACCCCGTGAGGAACCGGTTGAACAGCAGCACCAGCACGAACGTCAGCGCGCCGATCGCGATCTTCTCCGGCGCGGCGTGGTCCGGCGCCTCCGGGTTCGGCCCGGCGACCCACCTGATGCCCACCGGCATCAGCGACAGGCCGATGAGCGTGATGACGGTGCCGTTGACGACGGGCGGAAAGAACCGCACCAGCCGGGAGAAGTACGGCGCCGCCACGAACGCCAGCACCCCGGCGATCAGCACCGAACCGTAGACGACAGACAGCGCGTTGTGCTGGCCCTGCTGCGCGACGATGGCCAGGATGGGGGCGACGGAACCGAACGTGACGCCGTTGACGAACGGCAGCCGCGCGCCGATCTTCCACACCCCGAGCGACTGGAGCACGGTGGCCAGGCCCGCGGTGAACAGGCTCGCCCCGATCAGGAGGGTCAGCTGCACCGGCGGCAGACCCATCGCCTCGCCGACGATCAGGGGCGGTGCCACCACACCGGCGTACATCGCGGCGACGTGCTGGACGCCGAAGGCGAGCATCCGGGTCGGTGGCAGCACTTCGTCCACCGGGTGCACGCTGTCGGGTCTTCCGCTGCGGGTGCCGCGGTTGCGGCGGGCCTTGAAGAGGGCCATGGGGGACTCCTGAGCCGCTGGGTTCGGTTAGTTCAGGTCGACATCAACGCCGGGTTCTTCTGGTGTTGCTGGCAAATCAACGTCAGATCCACAGTGGATCGAAAGCTCCTCGGGACGTACCCGAGTCGGACAGCAGCAGGGGGCCACCAGGATTCCCCCGGTGGCCCCCAGAAGGCGGATCAGCGGTGATCCTTCGGGTCTCGCCCAGCAGACCCACACGGCTCGCACCGCCACACGGAACGACTAGAACTCGGGCAGGCTGTACCAGGCACGCGGGGCCTCCTCGACGTCGTCGCGGGTGACGACGCCCTCGATCAGGCCGTACGGCCGGTCCGCGGCGTAGAACACCTCGTTGTCGTTGTCCAGGCCGCAGAAGCTGAGGTCCACCACGAAGTGGTGCTTGTTCGGCAGCGACAGCCGCACCTCGGCGACCTCCGGGTGCTTTTCCAGCGCCGCCTTGCCCATCTCGTACAGGCTCTGCTGCAGGGCCAGGCTGTGCGTGGTGGCGAACGCTTCCAGCATGGTGGCGCGGATCGACTCGAAGCTCTTGGCCCAGTCCACGTCGGTGTGCAGGTAGCGCCAGCGGGCGGTCACCGCGGTGGCCAGGATCCGATCGCGGGTCTCGGCCAGCGTGGTGTACTTGTCCTTCGGATAACCCCAGAACTCCGAACCGGTGGACTTGAGCACCACCAGGTCCCTGAGCCCGGACACCACGTACTCCTTGTCGCCGTCGATGGTGACCGCCGTGGTGCGCTTCTCGTCGGTGCCGCGGACGAAGGAGTGGTCGTGGCCGGTGCCGCCGACCGGGATCCGTTCCCAGCTGTACTCGTCGATGAGGATGCGGGCGCCGCTGATGCCCTCCGCCGTGCTGACGAAGTGGCGGCCCAGCCGCAGGGCGAAGGACTCGATCTCGCCGATCGGCGCCTCCTTGGCGAAGGCGTAGATCGTGTTCTTCTGGGTGTCGGTCGGCAGGCACTTGCTGTTGTCGCCGGCGAGGTGTACCGCGTCGAGGTCGCCGCGCAGCGAGGTGCTGACGGTGAGGTCCTTGATCGTGTGGCGCGGGGTGTCCCGGTTCACCGAGACGATGCGGACCTCGGCCTTGCCGTACTGGTTGGGGCCCATGACGATGCCCATGGGGTGATCAGCTCCCTCGGTAAGTGGAATAGGCGAACGGGCTGAGCAGCAGCGGGACGTGGTAGTGCTGCGCCGGATCGGTGATCCGGAAGGTGATCTGGACCTGCGGGTAGAACGTGGCGACGCCCTGGGCGTCGAAGTAGGCGCCGGTGTCGAAGGTCAGCCGGTAGTCGCCGACGTCCAGCTGGTCCGGCCCCAGGTCGCGGATCCGGCCGTCGTCGTCGGTGTGCCCCTCGGCCACCTTCTCCCAGGAGCCGGCCACGGCGGCTTCCAGCCGGATCGCGACGCCGCTGGCGGGCCTGCCCCGCGCGGCGTCGAGCACGTGTGTGGTGACGGCACTCATCCTTCGATCACCCTTGCCAATCTCAGACGTGCGATCGTGCGGAGTTCGTCGGCGACGATCCGCAGCTCGGTCTCCGGGTCGTTGTCCAGCCGGGAGTGCAGGATCTCCAGCAGTTCGGCGCCGCTGCGGCCGCTGGCGCACACCAGGTAGACGTGCCCGAACCGGCGTTCGTAGGCGTCGTTGCCCTCGCGCAGCCGCCGGGTGAGGTCCGCGTCGGTGGCATCGACGCCGGACTGCTCGCTGCGCGACCACTCGGCCGAGGTGTCCGTGCCCTGCGCGCGTTCCCCGATGCGGGGGTGCGCGGCGAGGGCCCGGTGGATCTCCTCAGCGGTCAGCTCCGGCGCGGCGGTGTCCGCGGCCGCGTAGATCGCCGCGACGTCGGGGAAGGGCCGCTGGTCGGCGATCTCCTCGGCCCAGCGCGGGACGTCGAGGCAGGCGAGCAGTTCGCGGACGAGGTCGGCGCGGGGGAGGCCGTTGAGCCGGTCCGGTTCGGTGTGTGACATCGCAGATCCCCACAGGATGCGCGCGGCCCCGAGGTGGTTTTTCCGGGATGAGGGGCGGGCGGTGGACGCCAGGTCCGAGCAGGCCCGGTGCGGCCGCGGCGGCTGGTCGGCGTTTGGTGCGGCACAAGTTACGACCGCGCTCCGCCAGGTGTCAACATTTTGTTGAAAAATCCTGGTGAGGAGGTGTGCGAGTAGCCCAATCGGGGGAGTTCGTCAGCCGCGGGACTGCTCGCGGTTGAGGTAGTTGTAGACCGTGAAGCGGCTGACGCCGAGGGCCTTGGCCACCGTCTCGACCGACTTGCGGAGGGTGAACGCGCCGCGCTCCTCGAGCAGCCGGACCGCGCGCTGCTTGTCCGCGCGCGGCAGGTCCGGCAGGCGTCCGCCCAGCTCGTCCTCGACGGTCCGGATCATCCGGTCGAGCGCGCTGGTCAGCTCCTCGCCGGGCAGGCGCACGGCGACCGCCGGGACGCCCTCCCAGTACAGGACGATGTCCCCCGGTTCGCGCTCGTCGGCGGGCACGGCGGTGCCGCCGACGCGCTCCAGCAGTGGGGCGATCGCGTGGCCGAGCGGATGCACGCTGACCAGCCTAGACCTCGTCCTCAGTGGGGCCGACCGTCACCTGCAGGGTGATCCGGTGCGCCCCGGTGTCCAGCACCGTGTCGAGCACCGCGGCGAGTGCGGGCAGGAGCACCTCGCGTTCGGCGGTGACCGAGGTGCCCAGCGGGCCGAAGTCGGGTTCGAGGCCCGCGGCGCGGAGGCGGTCCCGGGCGGCCGTGGCGTGCGCGGGTGGCTCGCCTTCGCCCTCGAAGGGTTCGGTGGTGAACTCTGCTCGCAAGATCATGGTGACCTCCTGCTCGCACGGTATCCGCTGCGCTGCCGTTGCGGTCCGGTGTGTGCAGGCCGGCGGCGTCCGCGCTGGTGGTGGCGTCGCGGTGACCGGCCGGTAACTCCGACGGTGGCGTTGACCGCCGGACGAAACGCGGTTAATCTACCGTTGTACGAAATAAGACTTCCATATTATGAAATAAGCGAGGGATGTGGCGCGGACGTCGTCGCGCCGCAGATCCCCGAACCGGGGGGTGCTGATGGATCCCAACCGCTACGACGTCAATCTCTCGATCCTGTTCACCGAGCTCGACGTGCTGGAGCGGCCCGCCGCCGCCAAGGCCGCCGGCTTCGACAAGGTCGAGTTCTGGTGGCCGTTCCCGGTCGCCGTGCCGTCCGACCGCGACGTGGACCGGTTCGTGCGGGCCATCACCGACGCCGGGGTTTCCCTGGTGGGGCTGAACTTCTTCGCCGGTGACATGCCCGCCGGGGACCGCGGCGTGCTGTCTGACCCCGACCGGGCCGGGGAGTTCGCCGACAACGTCGACGTCGTCGTCGGCATCGGCGAACGGCTCGGCTGCCGGGCCTTCAACGCCCTGTACGGCAACCGGACCGACGGCGTCGACCCGGCCGCGCAGGACCAGGTCGCCACCGAAAGCCTCATTCGGGCCGCCACGGCGGTGTCCCGCATCGACGGGGTGGTGCTGATCGAGCCGGTCAGCGGCATGCCCGCGTACCCGCTGAAGACGGCGGCCGACGCGCTCGCGGTGATTGACCGGGTGCACGCCGAGGGCGGCGTGGACAACCTGCGCCTGCTGTTCGACATCTATCACCTGGTGGTCAACGGCGATGACCCGGACGCGGTCCTGGACCGGCACGCCGGCGCCATCGGGCACGTGCAGATCGCTGACGCCCCGGGCCGCAACGAGCCAGGCACCGGCGAGATCGACTTCGAGCGCTACTTCGACAAGCTCGACGCGGCGGGCTACGCCGGCAACATCGGCCTGGAGTACAAGCCGAGCGGGGCCAGCGCCGACAGCTTCCACTGGATCAAGCGCTGACGCGGTCGTGCCGCCGTGCGGGAGAGCGCGCGACCACACGACATGGAGGAGTGCCAATGAGCAAGGTCGGATTCATCGGGCTGGGCATCATGGGCGGCCCGATGGCCGCCAACCTGGTCAAGGCCGGCCACGAGGTCACCGGTTACAACCGCAGCCGGGCCAAGGTCGACAAGCTGGTCGCCGACGGCGGCAAGGCCGCCTCGAGTGTGGCGGAGGCCGTCCGCGGCGCCGAGGTTGTGGTCACCATGCTGCCCGACTCGCCGGACGTCGAAGCCGTCGTGCTCGGCGAGGACGGCGTGCTGGCCAACGCCGAGCCGGGCACGCTGCTCATCGACTGCAGCACCATCCGCCCCGACGTGTCGCGCCGCGTCGCCGAAGCCGGCGCCGAGAAGGGCGTCAAGGCTCTCGACGCGCCGGTCAGCGGCGGTGAGCCCAAGGCCATCGACGGCACCCTGTCGATCATGGTCGGCGGCGAGGCGGACGCCTTCGCCGCGGCCCGCGGGGTGCTGGAGGCCGTCGGCTCCACGATCGTCCACGTTGGACCGTCCGGGGCCGGACAGACCGTGAAGGCCGCCAACCAGCTCATGGTCGCCGGCCACATCGGCCTGCTCGCCGAGGCGCTGGTGTTCCTGGAGGCGCACGGCGTGGACACCGAGGCGGGCCTGAAGGTCCTCGGCGGCGGGCTCGCGGGCAGTGCCGTGCTCGACGCCAAGGGCGACAAGATGCGCAACCGCGAGTTCGCCCCCGGCTTCCGGCTCGAACTGCACCACAAGGACATGGGCATCGTGCAGTCCGCGGCACGCGAGGCGGGCCTGACGATCCCACTCGGCGCGCTGGTGAGCCAGCTCGTCGCCGCCGCCGTCGCGCAGGGCGACGGCAAGCTCGACCACTCGGGCCTGCTCAGGCAGATCACCCAGCTCAACGGTCGCGACTGAGGGGTGTCCTCGAACTCGTCCCGGCCGGGTGGTGCTGCGTGCGGGTCCCTCGTCTCCTGCGGCGACCACGCAGCACCACCTGATCCCCAACGCGGAAACCCCGCGAAGCAGTACAACGGTCACGGGTCGGCGGTCCAGCGCCGCCAAGCAACTCGACCACCGACCCGCTCCCAACACGGTGCGCGCCGCGGCGCGCACCCGAGAGGAAGTCTTACACCATGCCCGAAGTCCCCGTCATGCAGGCGGTCGTCGACGTGCTGAAGTCCGAGGGCGTCGACATCACCTTCGGCTGCCCCGGTGCGGCGATCCTGCCGCTGTACGCGGCCATGGAGCACAGCGGCATCAAACACCTGATCGTGCGCCACGAAGAGGGCGCCACCCACATGGCCGACGGCTGGGCCCGCACCACCGGCAAGGTCGGCGTCGCCATCGGCACCTCCGGCCCCGCGGGCACCAACATGATCACCGGCCTCTACACCGCCCAGGCCGACTCGATCCCGATCCTGTGCATCACCGGCCAGGCGGTGTCCACCAAGCTGCACCAGGAGGCGTTCCAGGCCGTCGACATCGTCGACATCGCCAGGCCGGTCACCAAGTGGGCCGTGCAGGTCAGGGAGGCCGCGCAGGCGCCGTGGATCTTCCGCGAGGCGTTCCGCATCGCCCGCTCCGGCCGCCCCGGCCCCGTTCTGATCGACCTGCCGCTGGACGTGCAGATGCAGAAAATCGAGTGGGACCCCGGGCTGGACGCGCCGCTGCCGGTGCCGCGCGTCGAGCCGCACCAGCCGCGGGTCGAGCGGGCGCTGGACATGCTGCTGGAAGCCGAGCGCCCGCTGATCCTGGCCGGCGGCGGTGTCATCCTCGGCGACGCCCACGAACAGCTGCGCGAACTGGCCGAACTGCTCGGCATCCCGGTGCAGACCACGCTGATGGGCAAGGGCTCCTTCCCGGAGGACCACGAGCTGTTCGCCGGCATGACCGGCATCCAGACCAGCCAGCGCTACGGTAACCAGTCGTTCCTGGAAGCCGACCTGGTGCTGGCGCTCGGTGCCCGCTTCGGCGACCGGCACACCGGTGCGCTGGACGTCTACCGGGGGCAGCGCAGGTTCATCCACGTCGACATCGAACCCACCCAGATCGGCAAGGTGTTCGGGCCCGACCTCGGCATCGTCTCCGACACCCGGCTGTTCCTGGACGCGCTGCTGGCGGCCGCCCGCGAGCGGGGCGCGAGGCCGGACTTCTCCTCGTGGGTGGCCCGGGTCGGTGTCCTCAAGCAGACCCTGACCAGGCCGGACGACTACGACACCGTGCCGATCAAGGCGCCGCGGGTGTACCGGGAGATCAACCAGATCTTCCCGCCGGAGACCTACTTCGTCACCGCGATCGGCCTGTACCAGATCTGGGGTGGCCAGTTCCAGACCGCGCACCTGCCGCGGCACTACCAGGTGTGCGGCCAGGCCGGGCCGCTCGGCTGGGAGATCCCGGCCGCGATCGGCGTCAAGTCCGCCAGGCCGGACGCCGAGGTGGTCGCGGTGGTCGGCGACTACTCGTTCCAGTTCCTGGTGGAGGAGCTGGCGGTCGCCGCCCAGTACGACATCCCGTTCGTCATCATCATGCTGAACAACGAGTACCTGGGCCTGATCCGGCAGGCCGAGGGCGACGCGTTCGGCATGAAGACCGAGGTGGACATCCACTACGACGAGCACGGCACGGACAACGTCAGGATCATGGAGGCGTACGGCTGCTCCGGCCGCCGCGTCTTCGAGCCGGGCGAGCTCGCCGAGACCATCGAGTGGGCGCGCAAGGAGGCCGTCGCCACCAGTCGCCCGGTCCTGGTCGAGGTGATGATCGAGCGCGAGGCCACCACGGCCCGCGGCATCCGCATCGACGCCATGATCGAACCGGAGCCGGTGCCGAACGCATGACGTGTGGTGGGATCGCACTTCCCCTGGACGGGGTGGTCGGGTGGAATACCCGATGACCCATTGGTGTCCTCCGCCGGGTTCGTGCCGGGCGTCCCGGCGGAGGACACCACCCTGATGATCTCGGGAGTTCGCTGTGCCTGGTCCAGTCCTGATCGCGCCGGACAAGTTCAAGGGCTCGCTCACCGCGGCGGAGGTCGCCGAGGCGGTGGCCGCCGGACTGCGTCGTGTCCGGGCCGACGTGGAGGTTAGGCTGGCGCCGGTCGCCGACGGCGGCGACGGCACCGTGCGCGCCGCGGTGGCCAGCGGGTACGCGGCGGTGCCGGTGCGGGTCACCGGCCCGGTCGGCGAGCCGGTGGACACCGAGATCGCGCTGCACGGCGAGACGGCCGTGGTGGAGCTGGCCTCGGCTTCCGGGCTGGCGCTGCTCGACCCGGACGCGCTGGCCCCGCTGTCGGCCTCCAGCGTGGGCACCGGTGAGGCGATCCGGGCGGCGCTCGACGCGGGCGCGCGGACCGTGGTGCTCGGCGTCGGCGGCAGCGCGAGCACCGACGGCGGCGCCGGGATGCTCACCGCCCTGGGGGCACGGGTGCTGGACGCTGCGGGCAACCCGTTGCCCCCGGGCGGTGGACCACTCGCCGAGGTGGCCGAAGTGGACCTTTCGGGGCTGGATCCCCGGCTGGCGGAGACCGACGTGATCCTGGCATCCGATGTGGACAATCCGTTGCTCGGCCCGAACGGCGCCGCGCACGTGTATGGGCCGCAGAAGGGCGCAACCCCGGATCAGGTGCGGTTCCTGGACGAGGCGCTGGCGCGGTTCGCGCGGGCCGTGCTGGCGGCGGGCGGACGCGACGTGGCCGACCAGCCCGGCGCCGGTGCCGCGGGCGGCGTCGGCTACGGGGCGCTGGCGGTGCTGGGTGCGCGGATGCGGCCCGGTGTCGACGTGATCCTCGAGCTGATCGGCTTCGACCGGCTGCTCGCCGGAGCGGGTCTGGTGGTCATCGGCGAGGGCTCGATCGACGAGCAGACCCTGCACGGCAAGGGCCCCGCCGGGGTCGCCGCGCGAGCCGCGGCGGAGGGCGTCCCGGTGGTGGCCGTGGCGGGCCGCTGCCAGCTGGCGCCGGAACGCCTCCGCGAGGCGGGCATCGAGGGCGTCTACGCCTTGGCGGACGTCGAACCGGACGCGCAGCGCTGCATCCGCGAAGCGGCCACCCTGCTTGCGGACGTCGCCGAGCAACTCGCCAAGAACCACCTCTGACCTGCTCAACCGCGTCTCGTGTCCGCGGTGTCCAACACGTGCGGCAGGACGAACGGCGGCCGATGTGAAGCCGTGGCGAGTCCGGCACGCTGCGCTGAATCGATTGCGCCCCGGAGGCTCTTGACGGGGCGTCGGACATCGCCGAGTATTTCAGTCAACGATAAGTATACTTCACGATACGAAAGAATGGTCGGCGCGAGCCTGCTGGCGCGGCACCGACTGGCGCGAGACGGTCGCCGGCCGAGCATGGCCGGTCGAGCTGATCCGCGGCGCCCGCCCGGACCGGCTGGTCGAACGGGCCGCTCGCCTTGACCCGGCGAGCAGCGGAGTTCAACACTTTGTTGAAGTTTTCAGACGAGGAGGTAGCCGCGTTGCCCGAGCCCTTCGACGTCGTGTTCCGCGCACGACGGCTCATCGGCCCGAACGGGGAGACGTCCGGCAGCGTCGCGGTGCGCGACGGCCGCATCGCGGCCGTCGAGGCGCTGGACGCCCAGCTCGACGCCGCCCGCTCCATCGAGCTCGCCGCGGACGAGGTCCTGCTGCCCGGGCTGGTCGACACCCACGTGCACGTCAACGACCCGGGCCGCACCGAGTGGGAGGGTTTCGACACCGCCACCCGGGCCGCCGCGGCCGGCGGCATCACCACCATCCTGGACATGCCGCTGAACAGCCTGCCGCCGACGATCGACGTCACTGCGCTGGAGGTCAAGCGCCAGACAGCGCGGGAGAAGGTCCACGTGGACGTCGGTTTCTGGGGTGGCGCGGTGCACGGCAACCTCGCCGAGCTGCGCGGCCTGCACGAGGCCGGGGTGTTCGGCTTCAAGTGCTTCCTGCTGCACTCCGGCGTCGATGAGTTCCCGCCGCTGAACCCCACCGAGCTCGACGCGGCGCTGCGCGAGCTCGCCGGGTACGACGCGCTGATGATTGTGCACGCCGAGGACTCCGACGCCATCGCGCACGCCCCCACGGCACACGGCGAGACCTACGGTGACTTCCTGCGGTCCCGCCCGCGCGGCGCGGAGAACGTCGCCATCGCGCAGGTCATCGAACTGGCCCGGCGCATCGGCGCGCGGGTGCACATCCTGCATCTGTCCTCTTCGGACGCGCTGCCGCTGATCGCCTCCGCGCGGGCCGACGGGGTGCGGGTCACCGTCGAGACCTGCCCGCACTACCTGAGCTTCACCGCCGAGGAGATCCCCGACGGCGCCACCCAGTTCAAGTGCTGCCCGCCGATCCGCGAGGCCCGCAACCGGGAACTGCTGTGGCAGGGGCTCGCCGACGGCATCATCGACTGCGTGGTCAGTGACCACTCGCCGTGCACACCCGAGCTCAAGCGGTTCGACATCGGCGACTTCGGCGTGGCCTGGGGCGGCGTGGCCAGCCTCCAGCTCGGCCTGCCCGCGGTGTGGACGCAGGCGCGGCTGCGCGGCCACAGCCTCGCCGACGTGGTGCGGTGGATGGCACGCAAACCGGCGGAACTGGCCGGGCTGCGCCACAAGGGCTCCATCGCGGTCGGGCAGGACGCCGACCTCTGCGTGTTCGCGCCGGACGACGCCTTCGTGGTGGACGTGGCGAAGCTGCACCACCGCAATCCGGTCTCGCCGTACCACGGCCGGCCGCTGGCCGGGGTGGTGCGGCAGACCTGGCTGCGCGGTCAGCAGATCGCCGGCGACGGCGTGGACATCACCGACCCCCGAGGGCAACTGCTCATCCGCCAGGAAGCGTAGGTTACGGAGAATCCATGCAGCACAACGACGTTCGGCGCGCGACGTTGCCGGACCTGGCATCCCGCGCCGTCGGCGGCAGTGTCGTGTTCGCCAACGACGAACTGTTCGCCGAGCGGGAGAACCTCATCAAGCCCGAGGAACCCGTCTACCAGCCCTACACGTTCGGCCACAAAGGACAGATCTACGACGGCTGGGAAACCCGGCGCCGCCGCGAACCCGGCGTGGATCACGCCATCATCCGGCTCGGGCTGCCCGGCATCGTCCGGCAGCTGGTCGTCGACACCGCGTTCTTCAAGGGCAACTACCCGCCCGCGGTGTCGGTGCAGGGATGCGCGGTCGAGGGCTACCCGAGCCCGGAGGAGCTCGCCGCGGCCGACTGGGAGGAGCTCCTGCCGGAATCCCCGGCCGCGGGCGACACGCGCAACGTCTACGACGTGGACAGCGACCGCCGCTACACCCACGTGCGGCTGTGCATGCACCCCGACGGCGGCATCGCGCGCCTGCGCGTGCATGGCGAACCCGTGGCCGACCCGCGCTGGATCTCCGGGACCCTCGATCTGGCCGCGCTGGAGAACGGCAGCCAGGTCACCGGGTGCAGCAACATGTTCTACTCGTCGCCGTCGAACCTGTTCGCCCCGGGCCTGACCCGGGTGATGGGCGAGGGCTGGGAGACCGCGCGGCGCCGCGACGACGGCAACGACTGGGTCTCGGTCCGGCTCGCCGCGCCCGGCACCGTGCACTGGGCGGAGCTGGACACGAGCTACTTCATCGGCAACGCGCCGGGCTGGGCGTCGCTGTCGGGCTGCGACGCCCGCACCGCCGACCCCGACGACCCCGGCTCGTGGACCGAGCTGCTGCCGCGCACCCGCCTGCAGCCGGACACCCGGCACCGCCTGAAGCTGCCGGTGCGGGCGGAGGTGACGCACGTGCGCCTGGACATCTACCCGGACGGCGGCATGGCGCGGCTGCGGCTGCACGGCGAAGCCAGCGCGGCCGGGCGGGCGGAGCTGGCCCGGCGCTGGTTCAACGCCCTACCGGAGGCGCACGCGACGGCGGTGCTCACCGGTGAAGCCGGACTCACCGCGCAGCGGGCGACCCAGCTGGTCGCGCAGCGGCCCCTGGCGGCGGACGCCGCCCTCCCGGCGGAACTCGCGGCGCTGCTCACCTAGTCCCGCCAGGGTTCAGGGCGTGGCCCGGCCTCGGCGCCTTTGGCGCGGTCCGGGGTGCGTAACCCTGGTGACCAGGGCTGACGTACGCTGAACAGTCGTGCTCGTCATTGCGCTGGACACCTCGACCCCCGCGGTCACGGCCGGGCTGGTCGCCCTGGACGGCGGTCGACCGCGCGCTCTTGCCGAGCGCGCCACGATCAACCCGCGTGCGCACGGTGAACTGCTCATGCCGCACCTGCTGGACGCCATGGCCGAGGCGGGCCACGAGCTCGCCGACGCCGACGCGATCGTCGTCGGGGCGGGACCCGGGCCCTTCACCGGCCTGCGGGTGGGCATGGCCACCGCGGCCGCCCTCGGCCAGGCGTGCGGGCGGCCGGTGCACCCGGTGTGCAGCCTCGACGCGATCGCCGCCGAGGCCGCCGTCGACGGCCCACTGCTGGTCGCCACCGACGCCCGGCGCAAGGAGGTCTACTGGGCCGCCTACGACGCGGACCGCAGGCGCATCGACGGGCCGCACGTGCAGCGCCCGGCCGACGTGCCCACCAGCGGCTTCACCACCGCGGCCGGGACGATGGCCGAACTGCTGGGCCTGGCGGTCGCCGAGCCGCGCCACCCGACGCCGGTTGGCCTGGTCGCGGCGGCGCGCGAGGCGCTGTCCGGCGAGCCCGCGCCCCTGGTGCCGCTGTATCTGCGGCGTCCCGACGCCGCGGAGCCGGGCAAGCGGAAGTCCGTGCTGACCAGGGGTGGGAAGTGACCGACCGCGCGACCACCGCGCTGCGGGTGCTGAAGTTGCGCCGCAGCGACCTGAAGCGCTGTGCGGAACTGGAGCAGCTGCTGTTCCCCGGGGACGACCCGTGGTCGCGGGCGGCGTTCGCCGCGGAACTCGACCAGGGCCACTTCTACGTCGGCGCCTACGAGGGCGAGCAGCTGATCGGCTACGCGGGCCTGGCCGTGGCGGGCCGCCCGCCGCACGCGGAAGCCGAGGTGCACACCATCGGCGTCGACCCGGCCCACCAGGGCCGCGGGGTCGGCAAGGCGCTGCTGCGGGCGCTGCTGGCCAGGGCCGACGAGGTGCGCGCCACGACCTTTTTGGAGGTGCGCACCGACAACGAGGCCGCGATCGCGCTGTACCGGGCGCACGGCTTCGAGATCGTCGGGCTGCGCAGGCGCTACTACCAACCGTCCGGCGCGGACGCGCACACCATGCGCCGCCCGCCGCTGGGCGCAGCTGCGGAAACTGCGGAGGCCGGGGGATGACTGGCGACCGAGTGGTGCTCGGCATCGAGAGTTCCTGCGACGAGACCGGTGTCGGCCTGGTCCGGCTGACCGCGGACGGCACGGTCGAGCTGCTGGCCGACGCGGTGGCTTCCAGCGTCGACGAGCACGCCCGCTTCGGCGGGGTGGTGCCGGAGATCGCCAGCCGCGCGCACCTGGCGGCGATGGTTCCGACGATGCGCCGCGCGCTGGACCAGTCCGGCCTCAAACTGTCCGATGTGGACGCCATCGCGGTGACGGCCGGGCCGGGGCTGGCCGGAGCGCTGATGGTCGGCGTCGCCGCGGCCAAGGCGTACGCGTCCGCCTTGGGCGTGCCGCTGTTCGGGGTGAACCACCTTGGCGGGCACGTCGCGGTGGACACTCTGGAGCACGGGCCGCTGCCGGAGCGGTGCCTGGCCCTGCTGGTCTCCGGCGGGCACACGCAGCTGCTGCTGGTGGAGGGCATCGCGGAGAAGATCACCGAGGTCGGCTCCACGATCGACGACGCCGCCGGGGAGGCATACGACAAGGTCGCCCGCATCCTCGACCTGCCCTACCCGGGTGGGCCGCCGATCGACAGGCAGGCCAGGCTCGGCGACCCGGCGGCGATCGCGTTCCCCCGCGGGCTGACCGGTCCCCGCGACCCCAGGTACGACTTCTCGTTCTCCGGGCTGAAGACCGCGGTGGCGCGCTGGGTGGAGACCGAGCAGCGGGCGGGCCGGGAGATCCCGGTGCCAGACGTGTGCGCGTCGTTCCAGGAGGCGGTGGCCGACGTGCTGACCGCCAAGGCGGTGCGCGCGGCGCGGGATTTGAACGTGGACACCCTGGTGATCTCGGGTGGGGTGGCGGCGAACTCCCGGCTGTCCGCGCTGGCCGCGCAGCGCTGCGCGGAGGCGGGCATCCGGCTGCGCGTGCCGCGACCGCGCCTGTGCACCGACAACGGCGCGATGATCGCGGCTCTCGGCGCCCACGTCCTGGCCGCAGGCGCCAAGCCCTCCCCCCTGGACATGCCCGCCAACCCAGGACTCCCAGTCAACACCATCGTCATCCAGTAACCAGCGGCCGGGGCTTCGCGGCGGTCCGGGGCAGTGGCGGGCCGGGTTAGCGGTGGTACCAGAAGGCTTTGACGGTGGCCAGGAACTCGCGGCGGGCGCCGCGGGCGGAGACGCGGCGCAGGCCGTCGGCCGCCGCGTCGTGTCCGACGCCGTAGGCGTCCACACCGAGGCGGCGGCACAGCGCCACCGCGCGGCGCACGTGGAAGCGGGTGGTGACCACGGTGACCTGCCGCAGCCCGAACTCCTCGGCCGCCCGGCGGCAGGACCGCCAGGTGTCCACACCGGACTCATCCAGCACCACCGCCGACGGCGGCACCCCGTGCGACACGAGGTGGTGGCGCATCACGACCGGCTCGCTGTACCCGCGCGACTCGGGGCTGCCGCTGACGATGATCCGCCGCACCTTGCCCGCCTCGTACAGTGCCCGCGCCACGTTCAGCCGTCCCTGCAGGATGCGGCTGGGCACGCCGTCCCACCGCACCCCGGCACCGAGCACCAACGCGACCTCCGTGGCGGGCACGTCGGGCACCGACCGGACGCGGCGGGCACTGCGGACCCACGCCCATCCCGACGGAACGCCCGTGACCACACCGAACGCGACCAGCGCCGCGAGCACCACCCGAAGTCCGCGCACCAGTGCAGTGTGCCACCCCGGCCGATCCCGCTCGCCGCTCATCGCGGGACGGCCGCCCGCCCGGCGGTGATCTCGTAGCGCTGCAGCACCGATCAGCCGAGCGCGACGACGGCGTCGGACACAGCGCCCGGCGCGGGTCGCGCGGTCTCGTCGGAGCCGGGAACTCCGCGGCTACCAGACCCGCTGCTTCCAGGAGATTGCGGACGGCGGTAGCGGGTGCCGCCCGAGCCTGGCGGCGTCCAGGGTCATCCGGCCGGCTTCGCGGGCTGTCCGTCCAGGGCGCGGCGGGTCGCCGCGATCACCTTGCCCAGCGTGGCGTTGAGCTCCTCCAGTTCGCTGACCCGCATGCCGAGCAGCTCGACGACGCGGTACGGGATCTTCTCGGCCTCCGCCCGCAGTTCGCGGCCCTTCGCGGTGAGCTCGACGGTGAGCAGCCGCTCGTCCTCGGCGCTGCGGCGGCGGCTGACGTAGCCGATGCTCTCCAGGCGTTTCAGCAGCGGCGACAGCGTGGCCGGGTCGGCGTACAGCACGCCGCAGAGGTCCTTGACCGACCTCGGCTCGCGCTCCCACAGCGCGAGCATCACGAGGTACTGCGGATGCGTGAGGTCGAGCGGCGCGAGCAGCGGGCGGTAGAGCGAGATGACGTTGCGCGATGCCACGGACAGTGCGAAGCACACCTGGCGTTCGAGCGCGAGCGGGTCCTCGCCCAGGTCGATCTGTTCCACGGTTCTCCCTCCGCAACTAGCGCGCTCATTATTAGCGCACTAATGATTAGTGTATCGTCGACCGCGACCGTCTTTGCCGAGAGGAGGGGATGTGGCCGCTGCTCGACGCCCGAACCCGTTCCTGTGGGTCTGGTACGCCTTTGGCGGCCGGCTGCCGGAGCGCTACCGGGACTGGGTGCTGCACGACGTCACCTGCCGCACCTGGGTGCTCCGGCACGCGATCCGCACCCTCGTCCAGATCTCCCCCGGACTGCTGTTCCTGCTGCTGCCGGGGCCGTTGTGGATCCGCGCGATGGCGGTGCTGGGCGGCGTGATCCTGGCCCTGTGGTACTCGCTGTCCTACGTGGAGCACACCAGCGAGTACCGATTGACCAGGCACGGGTTCGCGATGGGGACCGGCCGGGCAACGCGGGAGGCGGCGCAGGCCGCCGTCCGCGCCGAGCGGGCGGACCGGTACGCGGCGATCTACCGCAACCGGGCCCAGGGGTGAGCGGCCGTCACTTCGGGCGCCAACTGGACCGGCTCGGCGGACCGGACGGGCCGGGCGGGCGCGCGGGTCGGGGGCGGCGCTCCCACGGGCGGTTCGCGGGCTTGGAGAGGGCGGGCATGCCTGGGAACCTAGGGCACCGAGCACCTCCGGCGTGAGGCACCTCGTGGCATTGGTGACATTTCCCGCATGCTGATCTACCTGCGATGATCACGGAGAGCTGATCGTCAGTGACAACTGCGCAGGTGGCGGCACCTGCGCCCGCCCGCGGAACCCCTCCCGCCACGGTGGGCGCCCGCGGCGATCCACTCCGTCGGCCGCTTGACACCGCCGTCCGGCGCCGTCCTGAGCTGCTGCCCGTCCGGTCGGCGCGGCTTCCCGGCTGTACCGATCGGGAGGCTGATGACCTGGGCCGGAACCGGCGTCACCCGGTGCGGCGATGCCGACCCGCCCGGCGCGCGGGTGGTTGTTGAGCGTTGGCACTCTCCTGGGTAGAGTGCTAGCAGAACGGCGCCGGAGCGCCCCGGCACCCGCGACGGCGGGGAGCCACGGAGCCGTCGACTATCCAGCCAACGCTTCGAAGGCCCCAGAAGGTGGAGGTCACACCGTGGCGAGCATCAAGCCGCTTGAGGACAGGATCGTGGTCCAGGCGAGCGAGGCCGAGACGACGACTGCGTCCGGCATCGTGATCCCGGACACCGCCAAGGAGAAGCCCCAGGAGGGCAAGGTTCTGGCCGTCGGCCCGGGTCGCGTCGATGACAAGGGCAACCGCATCCCGGTGGATGTCAAGGAAGGCGACGTCGTTATCTACTCCAAGTACGGCGGCACCGAGGTCAAGTACAACGGCGAGGAGTACCTGATCCTCTCGGCCCGCGACGTGCTGGCCGTCGTCAACTGACGCCGCACCGCGCGAGCTCTGCCGCCCCGGCGGTCCCGACCGGGACCTCCGGGGCGGTCGCATGTCGGGGCGCAACCCCCAAGATCGGGAATCCATGAAGGGCTGTTGGAACCATGGCTAAGCAGATCACCTTCGACGAGAAGGCGCGCCGCGCGCTGGAGCGCGGTGTCGACCAGCTCGCCGACGCGGTCAAGGTCACCCTGGGGCCGCGTGGCCGCCACGTCGTGCTGGACAAGAAGTTCGGCGCGCCGCAGATCACCAACGACGGCGTGACCATCGCCCGCGAGATCGAACTGAGCGACCCGTTCGAGAACCTGGGCGCCCAGCTCGCCAAGAACGTCGCCACCAAGACCAACGACGTCGCCGGTGACGGCACCACCACCGCCACCGTGCTGGCCCAGGCGCTGGTCAGGGAGGGCCTGCGCAACCTGGCCGCGGGCGCGAACCCGGCGGCGCTGAACAAGGGCGTGCAGGCCGCCACCGACGCCGTGGTCGAGGCTCTCAAGGCCAAGGCCACCCCGGTCAAGGGCCGCGACAACATCGCCCAGATCGCCACCGTGTCCTCCCGCGACGAGGCCATCGGCGCCCTGATCGGCGAGGCGATGGAGAAGGTCGGCGAGGATGGCGTGATCAGCATCGAGGAATCCTCGACGCTGGCCACCGAGCTGGAGATCACCGAGGGCGTCCAGTTCGACAAGGGCTTCATCTCACCGCACTTCGTCACCGACGCGGAGCGGCAGGAGGCCGTCCTGGAGGACGCGCAGATCCTGCTGCACCGGGAGAAGATCTCCAACCTGCAGGACCTGCTGCCGCTGTTGGAGAAGATCGCGCAGAGCGGCAAGCCGCTGCTGGTGGTGGCCGAGGACGTCGAGGGCGAGGCGCTGTCCACCCTGGCCGTCAACGCCATCCGCAAGACGCTCAAGGTCGCCGCGGTCAAGGCGCCGTTCTTCGGCGACCGCCGCAAGGCGTTCATGGACGACCTCGCGGTCGTCACCGGTGCCCAGGTCATCGCCCCCGAGGTCGGCCTCAAGCTGTCCGAGGTGGGGCCGGAGGTGCTCGGCTCGGCCCGCCGGGTCACCGTCACCAAGGACACCACGACGATCGTGGACGGCCGCGGCAAGGCGGAGGACGTCCAGGAGCGCGCCAACCAGATCCGCAAGGAGATCGAGGCCACCGACTCCGACTGGGACCGCGAGAAGCTGCAGGAGCGGCTGGCCAAGCTGGCCGGCGGCGTCGCGGTGATCAAGGTCGGTGCGGCGACCGAGACCGAGCTCAAGGAGCGCAAGTCGCGCATCGAGGACGCGGTGGCGGCGGCCAAGGCCGCGGCCGAGGAGGGCAGCGTCCCCGGTGGCGGGTCCAGCCTGGTCCACGCCGCCAAGGTGTTGGACGACAACCTGGGTCTGTCCGGTGACGAGGCCACCGGCGTGCAGCTGGTGCGCCATGCGCTCGACGCGCCGCTGTTCTGGATCGCCAGCAACGCGGGCCAGGAGGGCGCCGTCGTGGTGTCCAAGGTCCGCGAGCTCGACTGGGGTGCCGGCTACAACGCCGCCACCGGCGAGTACGGCGACCTGGTGCAGGCAGGCATCGTGGACCCGCTGAAGGTGACCCGTTCCGCGGTCGCCAACGCGGCTTCCATCGCCCGCATGGTGATCACCACCGAGAGCGCGGTCGTGGACAAGCCGGAGGAGGCTCCGGCGGCCGCTGGGCACGGGCACGGCCACGGGCACGGCCACTGAGCGAGCGCTCGCTCGAAGCCGGGCTCAGCCCGGCGCACACCTCCGGGGCGGCACCCATCGCGCAATGGGTGCCGCCCCGATCCATCTCCGCACCGGAGCCGAATGGCGCCCCTCGTAGCCATTCGACCCCGCCGGACCGGCCGGTCCCGGCCGGAGCAAGCGCGTCAGCTGGCCGCGGCCGCCAGCTGCTGGCGCTTGCGCGCCTTGATGATCACTTCGCGTTCCGACTCCGACAGGCCGCCCCAGATGCCGTACGGCTCCTGAACCGCCAGGGCATGGGCACGGCACTGCGCGATCACCGGGCAGTGCTGGCACACCTCTTTTGCCTTCGCCTCACGCCGAGCTCGTGCCGGGCCCCGCTCGCCGTCCGGATGAAAGAAGTACGCGCTGTCCATTCCTCGACAGGAGCCCCGTATCTGCCAATCCCAGATATCGGCGTTCGGTCCTGGAAGACGTCGAGTGTCTGCCATTGCGACAACCACCTCCCACCGGTGGATCCCCTCCCTGCTGCGGCGGGCGCCGCAGCCTCGCATGATCCAACCGTAGAACCGCGCCAAAACTTGTTCAACCCTTATCGAGCCAAAAGCTGTTCATCGTTGGAGTGATCTCGTGGTGGCGTGATCGTCGCCCGACCGGCTTGCCCTTGCGGGGCCAGAACCGGAACATGTCCCGCGTGACGACGCGGCCGGAACCTGACCAGGGGCAGGGCACCCCCCCATCCGATCGACGAGCCCGGGCCGGCCGAGACCTCCGACGGCGCCCCTGCGGACGCCGAACCGCGGCTGAGCGTGGCTGCGGTGGCCCGCCGGCTCGGCGTGGCCCCCGCCACCCTGCGGACCTGGGACCGCCGCTACGGACTGGGGCCCAGCGATCACACCAGCGGTCGGCACCGCCGCTACGGCCCGGCGGACATCGCGCGGCTGGAGCAGATGCAGCGCGCGCTCCTGCGCGGTGCCTCGCCCGCCGAGGCCGCCCGGTACGCCCGGACCGTCGCCGCGCCGCCGCCCCAGCGGTACCCGGAGGCAGCGGAGCAGGCGTCGGCCGACGGCTCCGGTGACGGCCCGGTGCTGCTGTCCGGTGTCCTGGACGGCGAGACCGAGCTGAAGCTGGTCGGCGGCACCAACACCGGAGGTCGCGGGCTGAGGCTTCCCGGTGCCGGTCCCCGCACGCGCGGCCTGGGGCGTGCGGCGCTCGCCCTGGATTCCTGGTCCGTGCAGCGGTTGCTGATCGAGTCGATGAACAGCGACGGCGTCGTCCGGACCTGGAACGAGATGCTGCAGCCGGTGCTGCGCGCGGTGCACGAACGCCGCCAGCGCTCGGGCTCCGGCGTCGAGGTGCTGCAGATGCTGGTGGACTGCGCGTCCACGGCGCTGCGGTCGGTGATCGCCAATGCCCCGGAGCCGCGCAATCCGCGCCCGGTGGTGCTCGCGCCGGTGCCCGGCGAGGCGCAGGAGCTCGAACTCGTCGCGCTCGCCGCTGCGCTCGCGGTCAACCGCGTCGACCACCGCCTGTTCGGTGCCGCCCTGCCGCGCGAGGGGCTGGCGGCCGCTGTCCGGCGCTCCGCGCCCGCCGCAGTGGTGCTGTGGGCGGACCAGTCGCACTACGCGTCTCCGCGCGTGCTGGAGGGCATCCCGATCACGCGGCAGCGAGCCCGGGCCTTCGTCGCGGGCGCCGGTTGGGCGCAGCAGACCCTGCCCGCGCACGTGGAGCAGCTCGACTCGCTGGAGGTCGCGGTCGCCCGCGTGTCGGAGACGGTTCTCGGCTGAACTGATCTCTATGTGGGATAAATCACAACCGGTTTCGGCGTGCGGGGTTACCGGGTTCATTCGGATGGGCGAAACTGCGAGAGCGACACAGTGCGAACGGGTGAACACCGCAGGTATGACGGCTTTCGACGGCTTCGCGGCGTAGTGGCCGCCGGCTTGCTCCGTTCCGGTGAACACTCCTACGGACCGGGTGGCCTCAAAATTTCTTGACGGATTAAGCACCGGATCGTGTCAAGGTTTTGGCCGCTGCGTCCGATAGGGGAGGTGGAACGTCACTCGCCTGCAGGAAGGAGTTCCCGTGACGACGGTCCTGATCTGCGATGACCGGCGTAGCGTCCGGGAAGGGCTCACTCGTGTGATGTCTGCTGTCCCGGGAGTGAGCCGGATCGATTGCGTTGCGCACGGTGACGAGCTGCTGGCCCGCTTCTCGCGGCAGGCCGTCGACGTCGTTCTGGTCGGTACCCAGCGCGCGGTGCCCAACGGCGTCGAGGCAACCCGGCGGCTCGTCTCGGCGCACCCGCAAGCGAACGTGATCGTGTTCGGTGCGCCCGATGACGCGGCCAGCATCGCAGCGGCGATCGCCGGCGGTGCCCGCGGCTACCTCCGCTGGGACGCGTCCCGGCCGGAGCTGGTGGCGGCGCTGGCGCACACCCTGGCCAGCACCTCGGTCCCGGCGCCCCGACAGCCGTCCGACCCCGGTGTGCAGCTGACCGAGCGCGAGCTCCAGGTCCTCCGTGGCATGAGCCAGGGCAAGAGCAACGGCCAGATCGGCCGCGAGCTCTACCTCTCGGAGGACACGGTCAAGACCCACGCGCGCCGGCTGTTCCGCAAGCTTGGCGTTCGCGACCGTGCGCAGGCGGTGGCGCACGGGTTCCGCCGCGGCCTCGTGGCGTGACGCTGACCGCGCGGCACCCGCCGCCCGTTCCGCCCGAGCGGAGGGCGCTGACCCGTGGTCGGTGCTCGACGAGGGCGCCGGCTTCCGGCGAGCTGACGTTGACGCCATGGCTCGCGTCACAGCGGATCCGCCCGCCGGGCGGACTCCCGAGGTGGCGCGGGTCACGGCTGATCCGTTCGGGTGGTCAGATCAGATTCGGACATTGCGGCGAATCGGTGCGCACCGGCTCCGAGATCGCCGTGGCCGACTCGTCGTCCCAGATGTGTGAAGATCGTCTCCGTCATCCGGGCGGGGCCGCATCGAGATCTCGATGGCCTGGTGAAACGCTCCCGGGCCCGGCGTCTGGTATTGGTGAATATGTGACGACGACGGCCCTCGACCCCCACTCCCTGTTCAACGATCACTCCTTGCCCGGTACGGTGAGCTCGGCGTGGCGTGCGGCGCACGCGATGTTCACCGGGCAAATCCGAGTCGCTTGAACGCGTAACACCAGGGCTGCTGTCTGCGATGACCAACGTGGGGGACGGGCTGGACGCTCTTGTAAGCGCCGCCGTCGACGGCGATCGTCAGTCGATCGAGCGCTTGCTGGCCGAAATCCGTCCTCTGGTGGTGCGGTACTGCCGCGCCAGAGTCGGACGAAACGAAAGGTCGTTCGCGTCAGCGGACGACGTGGCCCAGGAAGTGTGCCTGGCGGTGCTGACCGCGCTGCCCACCTACAAGGACCAGGGTCGTCCGTTCCTGGCGTTCGTGTACGGCATCGCCGCCCACAAGGTGGCTGATGCGCACCGTGCGTTGGCCCGCAACCGCTCCGAACCGGTGGCGGATGTTCCGGACACACCGGAGTCGGATGCCGGACCGGAGCAGCGGGCGATGCAGGGTGAGCTTTCGGGCAGGATGGCGCAACTGCTTCGCGTCCTCCCGGCCAAGCAGCGGGAGATCCTGCTGCTCCGGGTCGTCGTCGGCTTGTCCGCGGAGGAAACCGCCGAAGCGGTCGGTTCGACGCCGGGCGCTGTGCGCGTTGCCCAGCACCGCGCGCTGGCCCGGCTGCGAAAGACGCTGTCCGCGGAGGAGGTGGTCTGAATGGCTGAGCGGAAGGGGCCCGAGGAGGAGCAGGCAGGACAGGAACTCGAGTCCGGCCAGCTGAAGGACCGTTCGAACGGCGCAGACGAGCGGGACCAGGCTCCCGCGCAGGGGTCCGCAGACGAGGGAACGGAACTGAGCGAGAACCACCGGGATTCCGCCGACTCGGCCGAGTCCGAGACCGCCGAATCCGACACCGCGCAGACAGGGTCGGGCGGTGCCGAGGTGTTCACCTTCCGGCAGCGCCCCGACGCCGAGGACGAAGTGGTCGACATCGACGACGTCGGCGGCGAGCCGGTCGACCTGACCGCGTTGCAGGACGACGACGCGTTGCTGGACGCGCTCGGCGGGACCAACCCCGACGTGGCCTTCCCCGCCGACGACGAGCGCCCCAGCCTGGAGGCGCTGCTGGTCGCCTGGCGGCAGGACGTCGACGCCGCACCCATCGGCGAACTCGTCGACGTGGAGACCGCGGCCGCCGCCATCGCGGAGGGGCACCGCCCGCTCCGTCGGCTCAGGCGCCGCCACCTGGTGCCGGTGGCCACCGCGGCCGCGGTGCTGATGATCACCTTCACCGGTGTCGGCGTGGCCGCCCGCGACGCCCAGCCCGGCGACATGCTGTGGGGCGTGGCTCAGGTGCTCTACACCGACCATGCGCGTGCGGTGCAGGCTGCCAGCTCGGCGCGGGAGGACCTGAACACCGCCGAGAGCGCGATCGAGCACGGTAACCGGCAGGCCGCCGCGGCGGCGCTGCAGTCCGCGCAGGAGCAGATGCGCGGTGTCGACGACGAGCACGGATTGTCGGACCTGCGCGCCGCGCACGCCTCGCTGACCGCGCGGATGGACCGCGGCGACAACGCGCAGACCTCGGAGCAGTCGACGTCGCAGACGCCGCCGACGCCGAGCGTCTCGCCCTCGCCGTCGCAGCCGCAGATCCCGCCGGTGCCGCCGACCGACAGCACCTCCGAGCCGCCCACCTCGACCACGCCCACGGCGCCGACCACGTCGCCGAGTGAGACCAGCGGCAGCTCGGAGAACCCGTCCAGCGGCTGGGGATCGAGCCTGTTCCCCCACAACAGCAGCCGCACTCCCTGAGGTCGTCGGCGCAGGCCCGGACAGGGGTTCAGCCCCGCCTGAACCCCTTGGTCGTCGGCTGCGGTCAGAGGGCGGTTTCGCTCTCCGTGACGCCGTCCGCGTAGCCGCGGCAGTACTCCCAGGTCACGTACTCGCTGGGGTTCGGGTCGTAGGCCGGTTCGTGCGGGCGCATCCGGCCGTCGTGCAGCAGCTGCTCCAGGCTGGCGCGCAGCAGTTCCCAGTCGTGGTAATGGCATTCGCCGCAGTCCGCGCAGTCCACCACGATGCCGCGGATGCCGCGCGGTTCCAGGAGCGCCTGGTAGACGGCGAGATCGGTCAGGTCCGCGAGCAGCTCGGCCCGTTCCTCGTCGCCGAGCGGGGGGCCGTGGTCGGCGTCGTGATCACCGAGTGCCATGCTCGGGTCTTCCGGGTCGCCCGCGAACGGGTCTGGTGGCATCGGATCGTGCGGCACGGCCCGCACGGTACCGGCTGCACCGGCCCCGTGGGGGCCTCGGGGCGCCCTTTTTTGCGCGCTGGCCCGCGCGCGTGGCGTACCGCACGCCTGCACGGGCGGGGCGCACCCCCGCTGACCTGTGGTCCCTATCATTGGGGGAATCCCCACGCCGACACTGCGTTGTACGACGCAATCGCCGCATGGGCCGACCGACTCCAGCCGCTTCCCCCGGTTGTGGACCACAGCGTGAAGGAAGGCACATCCCTCGCCATGACCAGCGAACTCACCGCACCCGGCCTCCCCTCGAAGTTCGCGACTCTGGGTCTGACCTTCGATGACGTGCTACTGCTGCCGGACGAGTCCGACGTCATCCCGAGCGCCGTCGACACGTCCACCCAGCTCTCCCGGAACATCCGGTTGCGCATCCCGCTGCTGTCGGCGGCGATGGACACCGTGACCGAGGCGCGGATGGCGATCGCGATGGCCCGCCAGGGCGGCGTCGGGATCCTGCAGCGCAACCTGTCGGTCGAGGAGCAGGCCGCGCAGGTCGAGGTGGTCAAGCGCTCCGAGGCGGGCATGGTCACCGACCCGGTCACCTGCTCCCCCGACGACACACTCGCCGAGGTCGACGCGCTGTGCGCCCGCTTCCGGATCTCCGGTGTGCCGGTGACCGACCCGGACGGCACGCTGGTCGGCATCATCACCAACCGCGACATGCGCTTCGAGGTGGACCACACCCGCCGGGTGCGCGAGGTGATGACCCCGGCCCCGCTGGTGACCGCGCAGGTCGGTGTGACCGCGGAGGCCGCGCTCGGGCTGCTCCGGCGGAACAAGATCGAGAAGCTGCCGATCGTGGACGGCGCGGGCAAGCTGCGTGGGCTGATCACCGTCAAGGACTTCGTCAAGACCGAGCAGTACCCGCACGCCACCAAGGACCCGGACGGCCGCCTGCTGTGCGGCGCGGCGGTCGGCGTCGGCGTGGACTCCCACGAGCGCGCGATGGCCCTGGTCGACGCCGGTGTCGACGTGCTGGTCGTGGACACCGCGCACGGGCACTCCCGCGCGGTGCTGGACACCGTGGCCACGTTGAAGAAGGAGCTCGGCAACTCGGTCGACGTCATCGGCGGCAACGTCGCGACCCGCGCCGGCGCGCAGGCGCTGGTCGACGCGGGCGCGGACGCGGTGAAGGTCGGCGTCGGCCCGGGCTCGATCTGCACCACCCGCGTGGTCGCCGGGGTCGGCGTGCCGCAGATCAGCGCCATCTACGAGGCCAGCCTGGCCTGCCGCCCGGCCGGGGTGCCGCTGATCGGCGACGGCGGCATCCAGTACTCCGGTGACATCCCGAAGGCCATCGCGGCCGGCGCCAGCAGCGTGATGCTGGGCAGCCTGCTGGCCGGGACCGAGGAGGCCCCCGGTGAGCTGGTGCTGGTCAACGGCAAGCAGTTCAAGGTCTACCGGGGCATGGGCTCGCTGGGCGCCATGCAGTCGCGGGGCCAGGGCAAGTCCTACTCGAAGGACCGCTACTTCCAGGACGACGTGCTCTCCGAGGACAAGCTGGTGCCGGAGGGAATCGAGGGCCGGGTGCCGTTCCGCGGGCCGCTGGCCCAGGTGGTGGCGCAGCTCGTCGGCGGCCTGCGGTCGGGCATGGGCTACACCGGGTCCCGCACCATCCCCGAGCTGCAGGACGCGAAGCTGGTGCGGATCACCGCGGCCGGGCTCAAGGAGAGCCACCCGCACGACATCACCATGACCGTCGAGGCGCCGAACTACACCAGCCGCCGCTGAGGCGTCACCGGGAGGGCCGCGCGCCCGCGCCGCGCCCGGGCGTGTCGGTTCCCACTTCAGGTAGAACTGGGAAATCTCATCCCGGCGTGCGGGGGATGTCCGTCCCTCCCGGTGTTCTGACCCGCCGTGACGGTCCGGTGACCCGCAGCGAGGCATGCCCCCGTTGCAGGTCACCCGGATGCCGCAGAGAGAATGTCTCGTTGGACATCGGGGCCGCGAGGAAGGACTGACGTGCGGGATCAGGTGGAGATCGGCATGGGCCGGACGGCCATGCGCGGCTACGACTTGGACGACGTGGAGATCGTCCCGTCCCGGCGGACCAGGTCCTCCAAGGACGTGTCCCTGGCGTGGCAGATCGACGCGTACCGGTTCGACATCCCGCTGGTCACGCACCCCACCGACGCGGTCGTCTCGCCGGCCACCGCGATCCGCATCGGCGAGCTCGGCGGTCTGGGCGTGCTTAACGCAGAGGGCCTGTGGGCGCGGCACGAGAACGTCGAGGAGAAGCTGTTCGAGGTGGTGCGGGCCGCCGAGGAGAGCAGTGACCCGGAGGCGGCGATCCGCCTGCTGCAGGAGCTGCACGCCGAGCCGATCCGCCTCGACCTGCTCACCGCCGCGCTCCGCCAGATCAAGGACTCCGGCGTCACCGTGGCGGCGCGGGTCAGCCCGCAGCACGCCGAGGAGCTCACCCCCGACCTGCTCGCGGCCGGGGTCGAGCTGCTGGTGGTGCAGGGCACGATCATCTCGGCGGAGCATGTGGCGCGCGACGGCGAGCCGCTGAACCTCAAGCGGTTCATCGCCGAGCTGGACGTGCCGGTCATCGCCGGTGGGGTGGGCGACTACCGCACCGCGATGCACCTGATGCGCACCGGCGCGGCCGGGGTGATCGTGGGCTTCGGCCAGTCCCGCGCGACCACCACGACCCAGGTGCTGGGCATCGGCGTGCCGATGGCCACCGCGATCGCCGACGCCGCTGCGGCGCGCCGCGACTACCTGGACGAGACCGGCGGCCGGTACGTGCACGTGATCGCCGACGGGGCGCTGTCGTACTCCGGTGACATCGCCAAGGCGATCGCCTGCGGCGCGGACGCGGTGATGCTGGGCGAGGCGCTGACCGAGTCGTCGGAGTCCCCGGCGCAGGGTTACTACTGGACCTCGGCCGCGGCGCACCCGAGTCTGCCGCGCAGCGAGATCGTCGGCTTCGCCGGTTCCGGCGCGGACCTGGAGACGCTGCTGTTCGGCCCGAGCAGCGACCCGTACGGCACGCTGAACCTCTTCGGTGGCCTGCGCCGCGCGATGGCCAAGACCGGCTACCGCGACCTCAAGGAGTTCCAGAAGGTCGGCCTCATGCTCCGCGGTTGATCGCCGGGGCTCCTGCCTGGGACACCGGACCAGGCCCCGCTTCGCGTTCCGCGAGATTTCGCACGTCCGGCGCTGGCTACTGGTGAGTAGTTACGTCTAGTCTGTCGCGCATGGCGGGACGCGACGGGGCGCACGAGGACAACACCGACTTCGACGTGGTCGTGATCGGTTCCGGTTTCGGCGGCAGCGTGGCCGCGCTCCGGTTGACGGAGAAGGGCTACCGCGTCGCGGTGCTGGAGGCCGGTCGGCGGTTCACCGACGACGAACTGCCGAAGACGTCCTGGGACCTGCGGAAGTTCCTGTGGGCGCCGCAGCTCGGCTGCTACGGCATCCAACGGATCCACCTGCTGCGCAACTGCCTGATCCTGGCCGGTGCCGGGGTGGGCGGCGGTTCGCTGAACTACGCCAACACCCTGTACCGGCCGCTCAAGCCGTTCTACCGCGATCCGCAGTGGGCGCACATCACCGACTGGGAAGCCGAGCTCGCCCCGTACTACGACCAGGCGACCAGGATGCTCGGCGTCGTGGACAACCCGAGCGAAACCCCGGCGGACGTGGTGATGAAGCAGGTCGCCGCGCAGATGGGTGTCGCCGACACCTTCCACACCACGCCGGTCGGCGTGTACTTCGGCGAGCCGGGCCGGACCACCGCCGACCCGTTCTTCGGCGGCGCCGGGCCGGCCCGCACCGGGTGCACCGAGTGCGGGGCGTGCATGACCGGCTGCCGGGTCGGCGCCAAGAACACCCTGGTGAAGAACTACCTGTACCTGGCCGAGGCCGGGGGCGCGCAGGTGTTCCCGCTGACCACCGTGACCCGGCTCGCACCGGGCCGCGACGGCCGCTGGCGCATCGCGACCGTGCGCACCGGCGCGAAGCTGAACCGGCGGCCGCGGATCTTCCGCGCCGACCAGGTCGTGGTGGCGGCCGGGACGTGGGGCACGCAGAACCTGCTGCACCGCTGCCGGGCACGCGGCGACCTGCCGTGGCTTTCGCCGCGCCTGGGCAGGCTCACCCGCACCAACTCCGAGGCGATCATCGGCGCCCAGATCCGCAAGGCCGACCCCGAGCGGGACTTCTCCCGCGGCGTGGCGATCACCTCGTCGTTCCACCCCGACGCCGACACGCACATCGAGCCGGTGCGCTACACCAGGGGCGCCAACGCGATGGGACTCCTGCAGACCCTGGCGACCAGGGGCGGCGTCGAGGAGTCGCGGTGGCGGCAGTGGTGGCAGTACGTGCTCCGGCACCCGATCACCGCGCTGCGCCTGCTCTCGGTGCGTCGGTGGAGCGAGCGCACGGTGATCCTGCTGGTCATGCAGAGCCTCGACAACTCGCTGACCACGCGGTTGCGCAAGCGCTTCGGCCGCTGGCGGTTGACCTCCGAGCAGGGCCACGGGGCGCCGAATCCCACCTACATCCGGGCCGGGGAGCGGGCGAACGAGCTGGTCGCCGAGCAGATCGGCGGCATCGCCGGGGGCAGCTGGGGTGAGCTGTTCGACATCCCGATGACCGCCCACTTCCTCGGCGGCTGCCCGATCGGCGACAGCCCCGAGCGCGGCGTGATCGACCCGTACCACCGCGCCTTCGGCTACCCGACGATGTCCATCGTGGACGGATCGGCGGTCAGCGCGAACCTGGGCGTCAACCCGTCGCTGACGATCACCGCGCAGGCCGAGCGGGCCTTCTCGATGTGGCCGAACAAGGGCGAGCAGGACCCGCGCCCGCCGCAGGGAGAGGGCTACCGCCGGGTGGCCCCGGTGGCCCCGAAGTCCCCGGCGGTCCCCGCAACGGCTCCTGCGGCCCTGCGCCTGCCCCTGGTCTGAAGGCGCCCGCAGCACGAACGGGGTCGCCGCCGCTGTGGTGTCGGTTACCTGGGAGAATGAGCCGCAGCGCACCGGTTCCACCCTAGGAGGTCTCGACGACGTGTCCGGTTCCGCAAGCAACAGCGCCCAGGGGCCTGTTCTCGTTGTCGACTACGGCGCCCAGTACGCGCAGCTGATCGCGCGGCGGGTTCGGGAGGCGCAGGTCTACTCCGAGGTCATCCCGCACGACACCCCGGTCGCGGAGATCCTCCGCCGCAACCCGGCCGCGGTGGTGCTCTCCGGCGGCCCGTCCAGCGTCTACGCCGACGGCGCGCCCCAGGTGGACCCGGCGCTGTTCGACAGCGGCGTGCCGGTGTTCGGCATCTGCTACGGCTTCCAGGCCATGACCTCCGCGCTCGGCGGCACGGTGGAGCACACGGGCACCCGCGAGTACGGCCGCACCGAACTGGCCGTGACCGGCGACGGCGGCATGCTGCACGCCGAGCTGCCCGCCCACCACCCGGTGTGGATGAGCCACGGCGACTCGGTGAGCAAGGCCCCGGAGGGCTTCACCGTCACCGCCGGCACCAAGGACACCCCGGTCGCGGCGTTCGAGAACGTCGAGAAGCGGCTGGCGGGCGTGCAGTACCACCCCGAGGTGGCGCACTCGCCGCACGGGCAGGAGGTGCTGCGCCGGTTCCTGCACGAGATCGCCGGGGTTCGCCCGCAGTGGACGACCTCGTCGATCGTGGACGAGACGGTCGCCGCGATCCGCGAGCAGGTTGGCGACCGGCGGGCGATCTGCGGGCTGTCCGGCGGGGTGGACTCCGCGGTCGCCGCGGCCCTCGTGCACCGCGCCATCGGTGACCGGCTGACCTGCGTGTTCGTCGACCACGGCCTGCTGCGCTCCGGGGAGCGCGCCCAGGTCGAGCGGGACTTCGTCGCCGCCACCGGCGTCCGGCTGGTCACCGTCGACGCGACGGACCGGTTCCTCGGCGCGCTGGCCGGGGTGACCGACCCGGAGGAGAAGCGCAAGATCATCGGCCGGGAGTTCATCCGCGTCTTCGAGCAGGCCGCCCGCGACCTGCAGGCCGAGGCGGGCGAGGCCGGCGAGCAGATCGACTTCCTGGTGCAGGGCACGCTGTACCCGGACGTGGTGGAGTCCGGCGGCGGCTCGGGCGCGGCGAACATCAAAAGCCACCACAACGTGGGCGGCCTGCCGGAGGATCTGCAGTTCGAGCTGGTGGAGCCGCTGCGCGCGCTGTTCAAGGACGAGGTGCGCCGGGTCGGCCTGGAACTGGGCCTGCCCGAGACGATCGTGCACCGGCAGCCGTTCCCGGGTCCGGGGCTGGGCATCCGGATCATCGGCGAGGTGACCGCGGAGCGGCTGGCGACGCTGCGCGCGGCCGACGCGATCGCTCGCGAGGAGCTGACCGCGGCGGGACTGGACCGCGACATCTGGCAGTGCCCGGTGGTGCTGCTGGCCGACGTCCGCTCGGTGGGCGTGCAGGGCGACGGCCGCACCTACGGGCACCCGGTGGTGCTGCGCCCGGTGTCGAGCGAGGATGCGATGACGGCCGACTGGAGCCGTCTGCCGTACGACGTGCTGGAGCGGATCTCCACCCGCATCACCAACGAGGTGGCCGACGTCAACCGCGTGACCCTCGACGTCACGTCCAAGCCGCCGGGCACCATCGAGTGGGAGTGACCCCCGGCTGACCGGGGCGAGAAGCGGCCTGCACCGAGTTGCTCGGCGCAGGCCGCCTTCGTCACCGGATGGGGGTCACTGCTCGACGCGGACCCAGTCGATGAGGTACCGGACGTTGCCCACGGCCACCTTGTCCACCGTGGACTGCGGGAGACCGAAGTACGGCTCCGTGACGCCGTTGACGCCGTTCGGGTAGGTGCCGCCGAGAGCGAAGTTCAGGATCATGAACTGCGGGTCGTCGAACACCCAGGTCCAGCCGTTGTTCTGCATCTCCTGCCTGGTGATGCGGTAGACCTGGGTGTCGTCGACGAAGAACGTGAAGTCCCCCGGCGTCCAGTTCACCCGGTAGACGTGCCAGTCGGCCGGGTTCTTGCCCTCGAAGTTCTGCCGCGCGGCGATCGGCGTGTTGCCGTGGTACTCCGGTCCGTGCATCGCCACGCTCGTCCACGGCTCGCCGACGTGCTCCATCACGTCCACCTCGCCGCACTGCGGCCACGGCTTGCCCGCGTCGATGTTCGTGCCCAGCGACCACCACGCCGGCCACAACCCGGTGCCGGTGGCGTTCTCCGGGAGCTTCAGCCGCGCCGAGTAGCTGCCGTAGGTGAACTCGACCTTGTCCTGCGTCTTGACCCGGCCGGAGACGAAGTCGTACGTCTGCCCGTCCGGGGCCCGGAAACCGGGCCGGTAGCGGGGATGCAGCACCAGCGCGCCGTTGCTCGCCCCGGTGTTCGGGTCATGGTCGATGTAGATCGTCTCGGGGGAGTCGACGTACGCCTGCTGCTCCTGGTTGACGGTGCCGAAGTTCTCCCCGGTCACCTCGACCGTCCACTTCGAACGGTCGAGCTCGGTGCCGGAGAAGTCGTCGAAGAAGATCTCGGCGCGTGGCGCGGCGTCGGCTTCGAGCAGCGGGGTCGGGATCAACAGGGCGAGTGCGGCACCAGCCGCGAGCAGGCTTCGGGGGGCCATAACGCTCCTTCGTCGTGATGGGCGTGCCCCCCGTTCCGGACGCCGCCGAGTATGCTGGGACCCGGCCCCCAGCGGTCCGGTTTGGCGGAAACCCGCCGACTCACCCGTCCCGGCGGGGCCGCAGCGAGGCGACCAGCATGACAACGCCCACCGCGACGGCGGCGACGGCCAGCACCCACCGCAGCTGGCCACCGCCGCCGAACAGCACGTATCCGGCGGTGGCCAGCGAGAGCAGCCCGGCCACCAGCGTGACCATGTCGGGGCCATCGCGGTCCGGGCGGCGGTTCGGCTCAGTCACGGACGACCTCCACGTCTCCGGTGCCGACCGTCAGGTCGAGCACGATGTGGCCCCCACCAGGGCCGTTGTCGCCCTGGTCGACGACGGACCGCTCGACCGAGCGGCCCTCGGCCGAGTCGGACAGGCAGTGCACGGACCCCAACTCCGCCGCGCAGCGCGCGGTGATGTCCACATCGGACGGGACGTGGACGAGGATCGCACCGATGCCCACGGTGGCCCCGGTGCGCACCTCCTGGCCGTCGGCGATCCGCAGATCTCGCAGGTCCAGCGTGATGGAACCGGCCGATCGCTGGTAGTGCGGCGCGACCTCGTGCGGCGCCGCGGCCCGCACCTCGTCGTCGCCAAAGTCGCCGGTGAACCCGGTGCCCGGCAGCACCGCGAGCACCACCGCCAGCGCCCCGACCGGGATCGCGGCACCGATCAACCCGCGACCGCCGCGGGTGAACGCACCGACGACCATGCCCGCGCCCAGCACGGCCAGCGCGATGGCCAGCGACACCTCCAGCGGCGCGCCCAGCACCGAAGCCAGGCCGGCGGCGAACGCCGCCACGCCGAGCGTCACGAAGGTGATCCACCGCCGGCGCGGTCGCCGCGGGGCGGGTTCCTCCTCGGGCTCGCTCGGTTCGGGCAGGTCCCAGGCGAACGGTGCGACGCCCAGCGGGTCCCAGGACGGCGGGGTCTGGCGGGGCGCCTCCGCGGCGGAGGTGGTGCCCGGGTAGACCCAGGTGTTGGCGTCCTGCTGGACGACCGGCGCCGAGGTGGGCCCCGGGGTGGGCGCCGGGGGCGCGGTGCGGTCGCCGTAGTTGCGGTGCAGCAGGTAGAGCGCACCCAGGCCCAGCGCCAGACCGATGATCGCGCGAGAGCTCGTCAACCAGAACACGCTGGGAATCAGCAGCAGCACGAGTAGCACGGCCATCGCGGTCCCCGTTGGTTGCCGCGTCGGCTGCGCCGACCCCGGCATCGGGTCGCCCTCCTTCGGCAGCAGCAGCCATCCCAACAGGTACAGGACCAGGCCGGCGCCGCCGTAGAGCGCACCGACGACGAAGGCGACGCGCACCAGGATCGGGTCGATGCCGTACCGCAGGCCGATGGCCGCGGACACCCCGGCGATCTTGCGTCCGGCGCGTGGTCGCACCGGCCGGGTCTCCCACAGGTTCTGCAGGGTGTCCTCGACACCGGCGACACCCGATCGCTTTGCGCTGCTCATGGCTCCCACTATCGGCGTCCGCGGGGGCCGGAAGCATCGGGGACGCCCCTGAGACGGCCCGGAAAGTCAGGGCCGCTCCCTGATGCCGCCCCTGGCGCACCCGTGTGACCATCGAAGTCGTGAAAGCCCGGAACAAGCGCACCCACGCAGCGCCGTATGCCCACCTCGCACCGGAACCCCGGACCGTGGCCCGGCAACCGGAGGTGGCGCCCGCGTACGCGCACCTGCGGCGGCGGCGCACCGGGCGGCTGGTCGCGGGGGTGGCCGGTGGCGTGGCCGATCACCTCGGCCTGCCGGTGCTGTGGGTGCGCGCGGCGTTCACCGTGCTCGCCGTGTGCGCCGGGGCGGGGGTCGTGGCGTACGCGCTGCTCTGGGTCTTCGTGCCGCAGGACACCGGTGCGGAAAGCCCGGTCTCGGTCAAGGAGCGCCAGCAGGGCTTTGGCGTGATCCTGCTGGGCGCCGGGGCGATGGTCGCGCTGGGGTCGCTGGTGTCGCTGCCGCTCTGGTTCGCCGCCCCGCTGGTGGTGGCGTTGGTCGGGGCCGCGGTGGTGTGGCGGGAGGCCGACGAGTCCCAGCGCCGCCGGTGGCGGCAGGGCGCCCGCTCCGGGGTGGCCGGTGCGCTGCTCGGCGGTGGCGGCCGGGCAGCCGTGGTGCGGGTCCTCGCCGGCACGACGCTGGTCGTGGTGGGCATCGCGACCTTCGTGGCCGGCAGCGCGTCGATCGAGGACGTGCGGTTCGCGCTGGTGGCGGTGATCGCCACGCTGATCGGTGTCGCGGTGCTGACGGTGCCGTGGTGGGTGCGCCTGGTGCGCGACCTCAACGTGGAGCGGGCCAACCGCATCCGCTCCCAGGAACGCGCCGAGATCGCCGCGCACCTGCACGACTCGGTGCTGCAGACCCTCGCGCTGATCCAGAAGCAGGCCGACTCCGAGCGGGAGGTGCGGCGGCTGGCGCGCGGCCAGGAACGCGAGCTGCGGAACTGGTTGTACGGCCCGGACGGCTACGGCGCGGAGCGCGCGGCGCCGGTGGAGAACACCGCTCCCGCCACGTTCGCCGCGGAACTGGGCCGCATCTGCGGGGAGGTGGAGGACACCTTCGCCATCAAGGTCCAGCATGTCGTGGTCGGCGACTGCGACCTCGACGACCGGCTGTCCGCGCAGCTCGCCGCCGCCCGCGAGGCGGTCGTCAACGCCGCCAAGCACGCCGGGGTCGCCGAGGTCAGCGTGTACGCGGAAGTGGAGGCGAGCCAGGTGTCGGTGTACGTGCGGGACCGGGGCGCTGGCTTCGACCCGGACAGCGTGCCCGCCGACCGGCACGGTCTCGCCGACTCCATCCGCGGGCGCATGCAGCGGCACGGTGGGCGGGTCAAACTGCGCACCTCCCCGGGCTCCGGGACCGAGGTGCAGATGGAAATGCCCAGGACGGCGGCGTGACACCGCGTACGCTGCTGTCGGACGCAGTCTGTGGTGAAGGATGGTGATCGTGACCGGTGCAGCCGACGCCAGTGAAACCCGTCCGGTGCGGGTTTTCCTGGTCGACGACCACGCGTTGTTCCGCGCCGGGGTGCGCGCCGAGCTGGCCGCGGCGGCCGAGCAGGTGGAGGTGGTCGGCGAGGCCGGGTCGGTGGCCGAGGCCGTCGCCGGGATCGCGCACTACCAGCCCGAGGTGGTGCTGCTCGACGTACACCTGCCCGACGGGGGTGGAGCCGAGGTGTTGCGGCAGGTGCGCAGCCGCAACACCGATGTGGTGTTCCTGGCGCTGTCGGTGTCCGATGCCGCCGAGGACGTGATCGCGGTGATCCGCGGCGGTGCGCGCGGGTACGTCACCAAGACGATCTCCGGCCGGGAACTGGCCGACGCCATCCAGCGGGTGCGGGACGGGGACGCGGTGTTCTCGCCGCGGCTGGCCGGTTTCGTGCTCGACGCGTTCGCCGAGGGGCCGAACTCGGCGCCGGTCGGCGACCCGGAGCTGGACCTGCTCACGCCCCGCGAGCGCGAGGTGCTGCGCCTGCTGGCCCGCGGGTACGCCTACAAGGAGATCGCCTCGGAGCTGTTCATCTCGGTGAAGACGGTGGAAACCCACGTCTCCAGCGTCCTGCGCAAGACCCAGCTGTCGAACCGCTACGAGCTGTCCCGCTGGGCCTCCGACCGTCGCCTCGTCTGACTCCCGGGTGCGCCTGCCCGCGGGGTGCCCGGTCACTTCATGGGGTGGTTGGTGGCGAGGTCCGCGTAGAGCTGGGAGCCGCGCATGACGGCCAGCCGTAGCCGCGCCCAGCGGCTCAGCGGTTGAAGCGGCGGCAGCTCCGTGGCCGGGGCCGCGACGGCGGCCGCCAGACCAGCAGGGGCCGGGGTGTGCAGCGGGGTCGACGTCTGCACCACGGGAACCCGGGCCGGTTCGCGCGTCGGGCCGCGGCGGGTCAGCGCCACGCTGAGCAGCACCATCGCCATGCCCAGCAGCATCCGCGGGCCCAGCTGCTCGTCGAGCAGCAGCCAGCCCAGCAGCACCGACACGAGCGGCATCAGGTACGTGACGGTGGATGCCGTGGTCGCCCCCTCGTCGCTGATGACCCGGAAGTTGATGGCGAAGGCGATCCCGGTGCCGAAGACGCCGAGCGCGGCCACCGCCGCCAGCCCCACCGGATCCCAGTGCACCGGCCGCAGGCCGTCCAGCGGCAGTGCCACCAGCGCGAAACCGGTGGCCGCCGTCATCTGCATCGCGGCCAACGGCAGCGGTGGCACGCCGTGCCCGGTCAGCTTCCGTCCGATGTAGACGTACGCCACGCCGTAGCTGGCCGCGGCGGCCAGGCAGGCGAGGACGCCTCCGTCGAGCAGGTCACCGGCCTGCCACGGCGCGAAGAGCACCACCACGCCCACAAAGCCCAGCAGCAGCCCGGCGGCCCGCAGCGGCGGCATCGCCTCGCGGGCGGCGAACAGCCCGAACAGCGCGGTCCACAGCGGTGTCGTGGCGTTGAGCACGCCGGTGAGGCCGGAGTCGACGGTCTGCTCACCGAGGCCGAACAGCACCCACGGCAGGGCGCTGCCGAACAGCGCGGCCACCGCGACGCGCCGCCACAGCTGCCGGTCGCCGCTGAGCCGCAGCCCGCGCAGCGCGCACAAACCCAGCAACACCCCGGTGCCCAGCACGATGCGGACCAGCGCGACCTGGGTCGCCGACAGCGCGCCCAGCGCCAGTTTGATGAGCAGGAAGCTGGACCCCCACAGCAGCGCCAATGCGCCGATCCGCAGGTAACTGGTCGGGTTGTTCATGTCCCCTCCGTGTCCTGACGCGGGTTCGCCCGGAGGCTGGGTGGCGGTCGCTCCGGCCTCGGCCGAACCGATCTCCGCCTCCTACGGTGCGACACCCCAGCAGTAAGGACAAGTGAAATAATCTCCATCAACATTTAAGATTTGCTGTAACGTGGGGGCATGCTGGACGTACGACGGATGCAGGTGCTGCGCGCGGTGGTCAGCAGTGGCTCGGTCAGCGCGGCCGCGGCCAACCTTGGATACACCCCGTCCGCGATCAGCCAGCAGCTCGCCACGCTGGAGCGGGAGGCCGGGACTCCGCTGCTGGAGAAGGTCGGGCGCGGGCTGCGGCCCACCCCCGCCGGCACCCTGCTGGCCGAGCGCGCCGAGCAGATCGCCGAGGTGCTCGGTAGCACCGAGGCCGAGCTCGCCGACATCCGCGCCGGGCGCACCGGCCTGCTGCGGATGCGGTTCTTCCACACCGCCAGCGTCGGCCTGATCCCGCCGGCGGTCGCGAAGTTCCGCGCCGAACACCCCGAAGTGCAACTGGACCTGCAGATGGCGGAGGTCGGGCTGCTCGACGACGTGGCCGCGGGCCGGGCGGACCTGGCGATCATCGTGGTGGGCAGCCAGCGCCCCCAACGCCGCGGCGTGCGGCTGGTGCACCTGGTGGACGACCCGTACCGGGTGGTGCTGCCGACGTCGCACCCGATGGTCGAGCAGGACTGTGTCGACCTGGCCCAGCTCGCCGCCGAATCCTGGGTGAACAGCGCCGTGACCAGCGACGACGTCTGCTCTCGGCTGCTGCGCGACGCCTACGCCAGCGCCGGGTTCACGCCCCGGATCGCGTTGGAGACCGACAGCACCTACTCGGCGCAGGCGTTCGTCGCGGCCGGTCTCGGCGTCGCGCTCGTGCCGCGCCTCGGCCTGGACGTGGTGCACCCGGAGGTCGTCGTGCGCCCCCTGCGCAACCCCGAGCCGGTGCGGCACATCCACGTCGCGGTTCGCGACACCGTGGCGGACCGCCCGGCCACCCGCACCCTGCTCGCCACCCTCGCCGAAACCGCCCGCGGCTGACCGCGGCCCACCGGCCCGCGCGGGCTGCCGCGGCACCCGCGTTGGCCCGCGATATCCCCGGGGACAGGGCCCGGGCTCAGGCGCGCCGGTCGGTGTTGATCAGGGGCTGACCGTCGGTCGTGGTGACCATGCCCAGCACGTGCCGCTCGGTGATCTCGTCGTCGTCCCGGGAGAACCTGAGCACCACGATGACGTTCGATCCCATCATCACCGGCTCGCCGATGATCTCGACGTCGTCGATGGTCTTCCAGAACCGCTCGTAGCGCTCCTTGCCCTGCGCCTTCAGGTTCGGGCCCAGCAGTTTCCACGCCTGCTCGAGCTTGTCCGGCACCAGCGAGTAGTACCGCTGCACCACGGACACGACCTCGTCCGATGTCGGCTGCTTGGCCTTGCTCGACGTGGGCGGGTGGGAGGTCGGCGGGTTCGACGGCCTGCTGCTCGGCCGCGAGGACAGGGAGGTGGTGGCGGGCGCGGTGGGGGTGGCCGGGTCCGGGGCGGGGGTGTCCGGTGCCTGGCCCTGCGGCGCGCCGTCGCCGAAGGCGTTCGCCGCCAGCACGCCGACCAGCACCGCGACCACGATCGCCACCATCCACAGCGCCACCTGGCGGTAGTTGCGCCGCTGCGGCTCGACCGCGGGTGCGGCCGCGCCGACCCGGGTCGGCGGGTTGCTCATCGACGGACCGCCCAGGCGGGTCGCGGCCGCGGGCGTGCGCGGCGCCTGCGGGGCGGGCGGCCGCTGCCAGCCGGCGCTCGGCGAGGCGTTCGGGATCGGCCGCCCGTCGATCACCGCCTGCAGGAGGTCGCGGGCCTGCGCCATGGTCGGCCGGTCCACCGGGTCCGGGCGCAGCAGCTGCATCAGCGCCGGCGTCATCGGACCGGCCTGCCGCGGCGGCTCGAACTGCCCGCGCGCCACCCGGTGCAGCAGGCTGATGGCGTTCTCGTCCACCCCGAACGGCGGCTCGCCCTCGATCGCCGCGTACAGCGTCGACCCCAGCGAGAACACGTCGGAAGCCGGGGCCGGGTCACGCCCCAGCGCCACCTCCGGCGCCAGGTAGGCCGGGGTCCCGGCGAGGATGCCGCTCTTGGTGACCGCGACGTCACCGATCGCGCGGGAGATGCCGAAGTCAGTGATCTTGGCGATGCCGTTGTCGCCGAGCAAAATGTTGCCGGGCTTGAGGTCGCGGTGCACGATGCCCGCCATGTGCGCGGCGGCCAGCGCCGCGGCCACCTGCACGCCGATGCGGGCCACCTGCATCGGCGGCAGCACGCCCTGCTCGTCGATCACCGACGCCAGGCTCCGGGACGGCAGGTACTCCATGACCAGCACCGGCTGGCCCTCGTCCTCGGCGACGTCGAACACGACGATCGCGTTCTGGTGCTGCAACCGGGCGGCGATGCGGCCCTCGCGCATCGACCGCTGCCGGGCCTCCTCGGTCTCCTCGGGGGTGTATCCGGGCTGCAGCAGCAGCTGCTTGACCGCCACCGTGCGGTGCAGCCGCTCGTCGACAGCACGCCAGACCACGCCCATGGCGCCGCTGCCGATCTGTTCCTGCAAGCGATATCGGCCTGCGATAACCCGACCTTCGGCGCTCACCGGTGTCTCCTGGTACTGGCTGTGCCCAACTGGAACTGCCTGTGCGGACGTGCCTGCTTGGAACTGGGACTGACCGGACCCCCGTGGCCAGCTTTCACTCGACGGTGTGCAACGTTACTGGGCGTCTGGGAACCGGGTACACCCCGGGGCTATCACGCCGGCCGAAACGCCTGGTGGCCGGGGTGGTCAGCATCCCCGGCCACCGATGTCGACATCCGCCGTCAGTTCTCCGAGCTGTCCGCCTCGCTGGTGGCGGTCGGCCGTTCCTTGCTGCTGGTCGGCCGCTGGTGGGACGACGTCGGCCGGTTGTTGCTCGACGTCGGCCGCAGGCTGCTCGTCTCCTCCTCCGACGAGGTCGGCGGCGGCGAGGTGGTGCGCGTCGCGCTGCCGGTCGACGACTGCCGCGTGGCGCTCGGCTCCTCGTCGTAGCTCGTCGTCTCCACCGGCGGCGGAACCACCGGCGCCGACGTGGTCGGCTGCGTGTTGCCGGTGTTCTCCGGCTGGTTGTTGCCGTTCATCAGGGCCGACGTGACCAGCACCGCGATCACCGCGACGGCCACCAGTGCGATGCCGGAGATCACCACGGGCCGCTTGCTGCCCCGCGGTTTCTCGTAGATCGCCGCGTCGGCCCGCGGGTCCTTGCCCATGTACGAGGTGGCGTTCTCGTACGGCTGCTCGCTGTACGGGTCGTCTTCGTAGTAGGCGACGGTGGTGCCGCCCTGGCCGACGACGCTGGTCGGCGCGAGGTCGGGCCGGCTGGACTCGGGCGCCAGGGCGGGTGGGATCGGCGCGGCCATGGTCGGGATGGAGGTCACCGAACCGCCGTCGGCGACGGCCTGCAGCATCTCGCGGACCTGCGCCATGTCGGGCCGGTCCTCGACCCGGTTGGCCATCATCGCCATCAGCGGCTGGGTCATCGGCCCGGCCTGCTGCGGCGGCTCGATCTTCCCGGCCGCCACGGCGTGCAGCAGCGCGAGGGTGTTCTCGTTGAGTCCGAACGGCGGGCGGCCCTCGATGGCGGCGTAGAGCGTGGCGCCGAGCGAGAACACGTCGGAGGCGGGGGTGGGTTCGTGGCCCATCGCCACGTCGGGCGAGAGGTAGGCGGGCGTGCCCGCGAGCATGCCGGTCTTGGTGACCTGGACGTCGCCCTGGGCGCGGGAGATACCGAAGTCGGTGATCTTCACCGTGCCGTTGTCGCCGAGCAGGATGTTGCCGGGTTTGATGTCGCGGTGCACCACGCCGGCGGCGTGCGCCGCGCCGAGCGCGGAGGCGACCTGGGCGCCGATGCGCGCGACCTCGCGCGGCGGCAGCGGCCCGTGTTCGGACATCATCGCGGCCAGGCTGGTGGAGGGCAGGTACTCCATGACCAGGACCGGCTGGCCTTCGTCCTCCGCCACGTCGTACACCGAGATGGCGTTCGGGTGCTGGAGCCGGGCCGCGATGCGGCCTTCCCGCATTGCCCGCTGCCGCGCTTCCTCTGCCTCACCCGGATCCAACCCGGGCTGCAGGAGCAACTGCTTGACCGCGACCGTGCGGTGCAGGCGTTCGTCGACACACTCCCACACCACGCCCATCGCGCCACTGCCGATGCGTCGCTGCACTCGGTAGCGTCCGGCGACCAGGCGACCTTCGTCGCTCACCGACGTCTCCCCGTACTGCTATCGATGCCCGAGGAGCACCGCGACCCCCCGGGGAGTCCCCGGGCGCGGTCCCACCGAACATCGGCGGATTTGGCGGACCGGCTCCGGCCCTCCGACACGTACACGTTCTCACCACGACTCGGATTGGCTGGTGGCCGGGTCCGAACCGCGCTACGGGAGCCTAGCCGACGGCGCCGCGGCGTAGGCCCGAAGTCGCCAAGATCCGTACGCCGCTTTTCCGGCGGTACGCCGGGCGGGATGCCGACTCGGCCGAACAGGATCATCCGAACAGCCGTTTCCGCTGGTGATGTTGGTTCTCGCGGGTGTTCCGGGACACCGCACGGTAGTTGCGCGGCCCAACCGACCCGGTGCCGGTCGGTTTGCCCGGCGCCGGGCGGGACAGCTGTCGGCTGTCGCGGCGTGTCGATCGGTCGTTGCCGCATTGTTGTGAGAGCGCGGGCCCGCGGTCACCGCGGTGCCTGGTGGCGGGCGCTCACCAACTCGGCCCCGACGATCTCCGGTTCGATGCCGTGTTCGACGGTGAGCCGCTGGCGGAGCACCACGCGGTGCCCGTCCGGGTAGCCGGCTTCGATCTCGGCCAGCACCCGTCCGTCGGAGTCGACCCGCACCGACTGCTGCACCGAGTTGACCTCGGTCCACGCACCCAGCAGTTCCGCGCGCTGCCCGGCCAGCAGCTGTGGCGAGACGAGCGCCGTCGCGCTCGGCGGGTCCTGCTCCAGGCGCCGGTAGAACTCGGTCACCACGTTGATCGCGGACTTCTCGCTGCCCGCGGTGGGGTTCGCGGTGCTGCGCACGGCGGCGGCCGGTTCCTCGTCGACGGCACCGGTGCCGGACGCCGCGGCGACGCCGCCGTTGTCGGTGAACGGCCACGTCGCGTCGCGTACGAGGTCCGGCCGGAGCGCGAGCACCCCGGAGATCGGTGCGGTGGTGGTGACCGGGCGGGGTGCCGAGGCGGGGTCGGCGAGGATCATCGCGCCGGCGATCGCGGCGCCGACCATCAGCACGACGCCGAGGGCGCCGAAGGCCAGCCGGCTTCCCAGTGCGGGGGTGCCGTCGGTCGGTTCCGGCGCGGCGAGCAGCTCGGTCACGAGGCGTTCGTGCTCGGGCGTCAGCGGTTCGCGCCTGATCAGCTCCGCCACGGTGACCGGGCTCCGGCCGTTGTGGTCGTGCCGCCGGCTGGTCGATGGGTTCTCCACGACGTTCCGTCCTCGCGCGTGCGCCTGGTACCGACGAAAACTCGTACCCCGGCAGTGGCCCCGATCGCGAAGATCCGCCACCGAGTTCACCGAAAGGTGTGGTTGCGCAGGGTATCGAATGGAGTAGTGCGCACGTTCCGTGATCAACGGAGCTGTTCGTCCGAACTGACCAGTGGGTCGTTCCCCGAGGTGTACCGCAGTTCCCGGCGCTGCGTCCGCACGGACCCGTCGAGCTGCGTGACCCGCAGCGTGTGCACGGTGCTCGCCGGGGTGGCGAAGACGTCCACCACCTCCACCGAGTCGACGTTCGCGTACTCCGCGGCGAACGCGTCGTAGCCCTCCGCGCGCAGCGCACCGGCGGTCATCGCGTAGGCGCCGCGCAGGTCACCGCGGTTGATCGCGGCGAAATACGCCTCCGCGCGCTGTCGCATCGCCTCGGTGTCGGTCAGCACGGCGACGTACGGTGCCCTGCTGGTGCTCGGTTGGGCCGTCGGCGTGGGGCTGGGTGCGGCCGAGTCCGCGCCGGGCGCGGCTGCGCTGCTGGTCGGCGGCGCCCCTCGTGGTGCTTCCGCCACGACGGCGGGCGGCAGCGGCCGCACCTCCCCGGTCGGGCGCGGCGCCGCCGACCGCGTCGGGTCGCCGGCCAGGTAGTACGGGTCCGCGGACGGCCGCGGATACTCGCCGCGCGGCATGCTCGGCAGCTCCAGTCCGTCGAAGCTCGACCTGCCGTCCGTCGCGATCGCGCTCACCAGCACCAGGCCGCCCAGCGCGGCGGCCGCGGACGCGATCACGAACCACGCCGCGTGCCGCCACGTGCGCGGCGGGGTCACCGAGGCCGGGACCATGCCCAGGTCGAACTTGTGCAGGCCCCCGACGGGCGCGGTGTCGGCCAGCGGATCGATCACCAGGGGGTGTCCCGCCGTGGACGTGCGGGGCGCCGCCGAACCGGCCCTGCGAGGCCGGGCGGGTGGTTCGGGGGCCGGCGGCCGGTCGAGCTGACCGCTCCAGCCGGGGGTTCTGCCGCTGTGCATCCGGATCTCGACTTTCTGCGACTCGCGGGGAGTTCAGGACGTGTCGACCACGTGGAAGACCTCGGCGAGGCGGCCCGGCAGGCCGTGCCGCTCCGCCGTACGCGCCAGGTGCCGCCGGATCATCCCGCGCAGGTCCTCCAGGTGCGCGGTCTGTGACCGGTGCGCGGCCAGCGCCGCCAGCTTCGCCTCGAAGTGATCGGTCACGTCGACCGCGTGGTTGACCCGCTCGTCGGGTGATTCGGACATCCAGAGCTCGGGCACCGTCCACGGCGCCAGCCCCTCGGCGAGCAGTTCCGGGTGGGCGAACTCGTTGCGGGCATCCGGGTAGATGGCGGCCAGTGTGGCTTGACCGACGGCGCGGTGGTCGGGGTGTGACATCGCGAGGTGGTCCCAGTTGATCTCGGGAGAGTGGGTGACCACCCGGTGCGGCCGGACCGCGCGGATCATTTTGGTGATGTCCCGGCGCAGCTGCAGGTCGGCGGTGACCTGGCCGTCCCGGTAACCGAGGAAGTGCACGTCGGTGACACCGACGGCGGCGGCCGCCGCCCGCTGCTCGTCCTGACGCAGGCGCGGCATCGCCTCCCGTGGTGTGTCGTCGAAGCCGCCCGCGTCGCCGGAGGTGCACACGCAGTAGGTGACCTGGACGCCCGCGGCGGTCCAGGACGCGATCGTCCCGGCGGAGCCGAAGTCGACGTCATCCGGATGCGCGGTGACCACGAGAACGCGCTCCGCGGGCTCCGGCAACGTGGTCATGGTCACAGCCTAAGGCGCGGGCGCGCCGACTCCGCTCCGGGGTGGATCCATTGCGCACCGTGACGAACCGGTTCGTTCGGCCGCATGCCTGAAACCGAAAGGATCACTCCGGGGCGTGGCGCGGCTGCGCTCAGAACTCGCCCTTGCGGAACCTGCGCTGCGTCGACTGGAGGGCCTTGACCGAACCGATGCCGCCACCCGCGCCGAGCAGCGTCGCGAAGACGTCCGCGCCCGCCGAGTCACCGGTGCCGATCAGGAAGGCCAGCAGCGTCACCCCGAGGCCCACCCCGGCGATCGGGAAGCGCTTGCGGGCGAAGTCCACGGCCGGTTGGCCACCGGGCCGCTTCTTCGCCGCCGATGTCAGCATCGCCAGGTAGCCCGCGTGCCCGGCGGCCGCGAGCAGCGCGGCGAGCGTCACCAGGAAGGCCACTACACCGAGAACCACCATGACCACAGTCTGCCCTGCTCCGGCGTTGCCCGGTATGGGTGATATCCCGGATATCCCCGCAGGCTCCGCGGTCGCCGTCGCGAGGACCGCAATTGGTTGTCCTCGGACCCCTGGATTGAGACGGGACTCACGCCTAGGTTCTTTAGGCTATGAGTGATCGCTCGGCCGTGCCGGTTGGTACGAACTCCGCGCAAACCAGTGCCCGCGGTCCCGAGCTGCTGGGCAAACGCGCCCTCGTCACCGGCGCGGCCAGCGGCATCGGGGCGGCGGTGGCCCGCCGTCTGGCGGCGGCCGGCGCACAGGTCATCGCCGTGGACCGGGCGGCCGACGCGGTCGAGGCGCTGGCCGCCGAGATCGACGCCGAGGCCCGCGTCGTCGACCTCGTCGACCCCGACGCCGCCGCGCCGCTCGGCGAGCGGGCCGACATCGTGGTCAACAACGCCGGTCTGCAGCACGTCGCGCCGATCCACCAGTTCCCGACCGACGTCTTCAGCACCATGCTGCGGGTGATGGTCGAGTCGCCGTTCCGTATCGTGCGGACCGCGCTGCCCGGCATGTACACCCGCGGCTGGGGCCGAATCATCAACATCTCCTCGGTGCACGGGTTGCGCGCCTCACCGTTCAAGAGCGCCTACGTCACCGCCAAGCACGCGATCGAGGGGTTGTCCAAGACGATCGCCCTGGAGGGCGCCGCCCACGGCGTGACGTCGAACTGTGTGTGCCCGGGTTACGTGCGCACTCCGCTGGTGGAGCGCCAGGTCGCCGAGCAGGCCGAGTTGCACCGGGTGCCCGAGGACCAGGTCGTCGAGGACGTCCTGCTGGCCCGCACCCCGATCAAGCGGCTGGTGGAGCCCACCGAGGTCGCCGAGCTGGCGCTGTGGCTGTGCGGCCCGGCCACCGCCTCGATCACCGGGGCGTCGTTCCCGATGGACGGCGGCTGGGCAGCCAACTGACCCTGTGCGGACGAACGCGGCTCCGGCAGTGCGGGGCGGCTCGGCAGAGAGGACGTCGCGATGAGTTCCGAAGCAGTGACGGCGAGATCGTCCATCGCGCGGGTCGTGGTGGCCAGCCTGGTCGGCACCACCGTCGAGTGGTACGACTTCTTCCTCTACGGCTCGGCCGCCGCACTCGTGTTCAACAAGCTGTTCTTCCCGGCGGACGACCCCCTGGTCGGCACCATGCTCGCGTTCATCACCTACGCGGTCGGGTTTGTCGCCCGCCCCCTGGGCGGACTGGTGTTCGGCCACTACGGCGACCGGCTGGGCCGCAAGAAGCTGCTGGTGCTGAGCCTCATGCTGATGGGCGGGGCGACGTTCGTGATCGGCCTGCTGCCCACCTACCAGGCGATCGGTGTGGCGGCCCCGCTGCTGCTGACGGTGCTGCGGCTGGTGCAGGGCTTCGCCATCGGCGGTGAGTGGGGCGGCGCGGTGCTCATCGTGTCCGAGCACGGTTCGGCGCAACACCGCGGCTTCTGGGCGTCCTGGCCGCAGGCCGGCGTGCCGATGGGCAACCTGCTCGGCACCGCGGTGCTGGCGGTGCTGGCCGCGGTGCAGAGCGACGAGGAGTTCCTGGCGTGGGGCTGGCGGATCGCGTTCCTGCTGTCAGGGGTGCTCGTGCTGATCGGCCTCTGGGTGCGGCTGGCGGTGGCGGAGTCGCCGGTGTTCCTGGAGGCCGCGCGCAAGGCGGCCGAGCGGGGAGCGGAGCGGCACGCGCCGGTCGCGGAGGTCCTCCGCACGTACAAGCGGGAGGTCCTCACGGCGATGGGAGCCCGGTTCGCGGAGAACGTCGTCTACTACGTGCTCACGTCGTTCGTGCTCACCTACGTCGCGACGTTCCTGCAGCTGCCGCGCGGCGTCGCGTTGAACGCGTCGCTGATCGCGGCGGTGGTGCACTTCGCCAGCATCCCGCTGTGGGGTGCGCTGTCCGACCGGGTCGGGCGGCGGCCGGTGTACCTGATCGGCGCGATCGGCACGGGGGTGTGGGCGTTCGCGTTCTTCGGGCTGCTGGACAGCCGGTCGTTCCCGGTGATCACGTTCGCGACCACGATCGGGTTGGTGTTCCACGGCGCGATGTACGGGCCGCAGGCGGCCTACTTCGCGGAGCTGTTTGGCACCCGGGTGCGGTACTCGGGCGCGTCCATCGGCTACCAGTTGGCGTCCATCGTGGCCGGGTCGCTGGCGCCGATCATCGCGACCGCGCTGCTGAGCGCCTTCGGCTCGTCGGCGCCGATCTCGATCTACGTGGCGGTCTGCTCGGTGATCACCGTCGTGGCGGTGGTCCTCTCGCCGGAGACCCGGCAGCGTGACCTGGCGGCCGACAACGCGGTGTGAGGACGGGGTGGGAGGTCGGCCTCCCACCCCGCATCCCGGGTTCGAGCGCCGCGGCTCATCGCGGGCAGGTGTCGGCGTGCGGATCCGCTGGAACCGGCTGACGCGTGCTCAGCGGCCGAGGCGGCCCCGCCCGAGGCGGAGCATGATCATGGCCAGTTCGCGGCCCTCCGGGCCGAGTTCGCGGTAGCGGGCCAGGACGTCCATCTCGCGGTTGTAGACGATCCGCGGGCCACCGGCGGCCATCCGGGCCTGGCCGATCCGGCGGGAGATCTCGGCGCGGCGCTTGACCAGGCGCAGGATCTCGGCGTCCAGGTGGTCGATCTCCGCGCGGTAGCTGTCGATCGTCTCCGCGGTGTCCTGCGCGGTGGTGTCGGACTGCTGGTGGTCACCGTCCACGGCGGCGTTCATCGGGCGTTGTCCTCCGGTTTGGCCCCGTCCCCGGTCCCGGAACGCGCAACGCCCCGAGTCCGTTGGACCCCGGGGCGTCGTAGTGGTTTGTGAGCTCACGCAGCTACGGGCGCCGGAGTCCGGGCCCGTAGAAAAACTCGTACGTCTGCGTCAGCACGGGGACCAGTGTGCCACAAGCCGCGGTCGGCGGGCCATGAGGTGGGCCGCACCTCCCGGAGCGTGGACGCCCGGCGTCGATCACACGTTCGAGTTATTCCGTTGACGTGGCTGCTGACCAGCGAGGATCTTGGGACTCATGATGATCAGGCTTCCTGCCCGCCCGGCGACAAGTCGACCGGGGACACATCAGGCTGGCGCGATTCGTGGGGGCACCGCTTGCGCTTCTCGGCGACCGCTGCGGCTGCCGGTGCGGTGCGCTGCTTCGCGTGCTGCCGAGCGCTGCGGGCGATCACCCACACCGCCGCGAGACCACCTGCGCAGGCCAGCGCCAGCACCGCCCAGCCGTAGCCGACCGCGCGGGCGGCCTCGCCGAGGACCACCGCGACGACCGTCTGCACGGCGGCCCACAGCACGGCGCCGATCGCCGCGAACCCGGCGAACCGGCGGTACGGCAGCCGCAGCGTGCCCACCATGGCCGGGACCACCGCGTGCGCCACGGCGACGAAGCGGGTGGTGACCAGCGCGCGTCCGCCCGCGTCCTGCACGACATCCGCTGCGGCCTGCCAGCGGTGCGCGCCGATCCGGCGGCCCAGCCAGGTCGCGCGCAGCCCAGGGCCGACGGCCCGGCCCAACCAGTACCCGCCGGACTGGCCGAGCACGCTGCCGACCACGGCGGCGGCGAACAGGACCGGTGCCCACCGCGGCCCCAGCACCGCGGTGGTCAGCAGCAGGGTCGCTTCGCCCGGTACCAGCAGACCGACGAGGAGGGAGGTCTCCAACGCGAGCAGCAGCACCGCACTCAGCACGCACAGCCACGGGTCGAGCGTCGCGGCCCACGCCAGGCATGCCTGGATCGCCGTGTCGATCTGGTTGATCAGGTCCATGGGGCGGCTCGCTCCGCAGTAGTTCGGGATGATGGCTCCACCGTCCCGTGCCGCGGCCCCGGAAGGAATGGGGCCAACCCCCGGAATGGCCTCGACAAGGGATGCGGACGGCCCCCGGAATGGCCTTGCTATCGGCCGCGGACCGTGCGTTCCCGGGCATGGGCCGTGCGTTCCCGCGCCCGGACCGCGTGTTCCCGGGCCTGGCCGCGTCTTGCCGGCGCGGAAACCGGGATGCGGGTTCTGTCCGGGGTGGCCGGTAACGTGGAGGGACGATGAGCACCCTCTTCGACCTCCCGCAGCACGGATCGTTGCAGTCGGCCGGGAACGGCTCCGCCGGGCGGTCCGGACCGGATCCGGAAGCCCTGCTCAACGGCCTGAACCCGCAGCAGCGCGATGCCGTCGTGCACACCGGCTCGCCGCTGCTGGTGGTCGCGGGCGCCGGCTCGGGCAAGACGCGGGTGCTGACCCACCGCATCGCCTACCTGCTCGCCGGCGGCGTGCACGCCGGTCAGATCATGGCGATCACCTTCACCAACAAGGCCGCGGCCGAGATGAAGGAGCGCGTGGTTGACCTGGTGGGGCGCCGGGCGAACGCGATGTGGGTGTCGACGTTCCACTCGATGTGCGTGCGGGTGCTGCGGCGCGAGGCCAAGACGCTCGGGCTGTCGTCGAATTTCTCGATCTACGACGCCGACGACTCGCGGCGGCTGATCACCATGGTCGCCCGGGAGCTGGACCTGGACTCCAAGCGCTACCCGGCGCGCACGCTCGCGGTGCACATCTCCAACCTGAAAAACGAGCTGCTGACCCCGGAGGACGCCGCCGAGCAGGCGGGCAACGACATGGAGCGCAAGGTCGCCCAAGTCTACGCCGCCTACCAGCGTCGGCTCGTCGATTCCAACGCGATGGACTTCGACGACCTGATCATGCGCACAGTGCAGCTGCTCCAGGGGCATCCGGCGGTCGCCGAGCACTACCGGCGCCGGTTCCGGCACGTGCTGGTCGACGAGTACCAGGACACCAACCACGCGCAGTACGTGCTGGTCCGCGAGCTGGTCGGAACCGAGGCGACCGACACCGGCGTGGAACCGGCCGAGCTGTGCGTGGTGGGCGACGCCGACCAGTCGATCTACGCGTTCCGGGGCGCGACGATCCGCAACATCGAGGAGTTCGAACGCGACTACCCGCAGGCCCGGACGATCCTGCTGGAGCAGAACTACCGCTCCACGCAGACGATCCTGTCCGCGGCCAACGCGGTGATCCGGCGCAACCCGAACCGCCGCGACAAGCGGTTGTGGAGCGACGCGGGAGACGGCGAGCCGATCGTCGGCTACGTCGGCGACAACGAGCACGACGAGGCCGCGTTCGTCGCCGGGGAGATCGACCGACTGGTCGACGAGGGCATCGCGACGTTCAATGACATCGCGGTGTTCTACCGGACCAACAACCAGTCCCGGGTGTTCGAGGAGGTGTTCATCCGCCTCGGCCTGCCCTACCGGGTCGTCGGCGGGGTCCGCTTCTACGAGCGCAGGGAGGTCCGGGACGCGCTGGCCTACCTGCGGGTGCTGGACAACCCGGAGGACACGGTCAGCCTGCGCCGCATCCTGAACGTGCCCAGGCGCGGCATCGGCGACCGGGCTGAGTCCGTGGTGGCCGCGCACGCGGAGCAGGAGCGGATCTCGTTCGCCGCGGCGCTGCGCAAGGCGGCCGCGGGTGAGGTCCCGCTGCCCACGCGCTCGCGCAACGCCATCGCGGGTTTCGTGGCGCTGCTCGACGAACTGCAGGCGGTGGCGGCCGAGTCCGACGTGGCCGAGGTGCTGGAGGCCGTCCTGGAGCGCACCGGCTACCGGGCCGAGCTGGAAGCCAGCGACGACCCGCAGGACGCCACCCGGGTGGAGAACCTGACCGAGCTCGTCACGGTCGCGCGCGAGTTCACCGAGACCCGCGCGGGTGCCGCCCCGACCACCACCGACTCGGGCGTTGACCCGTCGGCGGAGTCCGTGGTGGCGGCGGTGCTGCCGGCCGGGGCGGACGACGAGGACGCCGCGGACCTGCCCGCGGACGACTCGCTCTCGGCGTTCCTGGAGCGGGTCTCGCTGGTGGCGGATGCCGATTCGCTGCCCGAGTCCGGTGACGGTGTGGTCACCCTGATGACCCTGCACACCGCGAAGGGCCTGGAGTTCCCGGTGGTGTTCTGCACCGGCTGGGAGGATGGGGTGTTCCCGCACCTGCGGGCCCTGGGCGAGCCGGCCGAACTGGCCGAGGAGCGGCGGCTGGCCTACGTCGGCATCACCCGGGCGCGGCAGCGGCTGTACGTGTCGCGGGCGCTGATGCGGTCGGCGTGGGGCCAGCCGATGACGAACCCGGCGTCCCGGTTCCTCACCGAGATCCCCGAGGAACTGATGCACTGGCGCCGGATCGAGCCGGAACGCGCGGCCCCGCAGGTGCGCAGCACCTGGGGCACCCGCGGCGGGTTCGACCGCACCGGAGCGGACTCGGCCCAGGCTGGGCTGGCGGCCCGCGGCATGCGCAGCACCGGCAGGAAGGGCTGGAAGGACACCGTGGCGATCAAGCTCAGCGCCGGTGACCGGGTCACGCACGACAAGTACGGCCTGGGCACGGTGCTGTCCACCGAGGGAGAGGGGCCACGGGCGACGGCGACCATCGACTTCGGCAGCTCCGGCACGGTCCGGCTGATGCTGATCGGCAGCGTCCCCATCACCAAGCTCTGACCACCGAGGCCGCCCAGCAGCTTGCGTCCGTCCCGCACCACCCCGGCGCTGGTCCCGACGAACGGGCCGCGCTCCGCCGGTCCGGGTTCCAGGGGCGTCTCCACGTGATCGATCCTCGCGGCCGTTCGGCGGAACGCCGTCACCCGTGGGCGTCGCCGAGGTCCGCGGCGGCCTCCCGCAGCCGGGCGCGCAGCCACTGGTGCCCGGGATCGGCGTCGGTGCGGGGGTGCCACGCCATGCCCACCGCGATCGGTGGCAGCTCCAGCGGCACCTCGAACGCGTGGAGTCCGAGCTGCCGCGCGGCGGATTCCGTGGTGAGGCAGATGAAGTCGGTCTCCCGGGCCAGGGCGAGCGCGGCGGCGTGCCCGGGCAGCACGGCGGCAACACGCCGCCGCAACCCGAGCTCGGCGAGCCGGTCGTCCACCGGTCCCCACGACCGGCCGCGCCGGGACACGCTGATGTGCGGGGCTTCGGCGAACCGCTCCGGGGTGATCGGCTGCTGGACAATCGGGTGGTCGGGGCGCACCGCGCCGACCAGGCGTAGCGACACCAGCGGTGCGGTGCGGGTTTCCGGGTCGAGGTGATCCAGCACGCCGACCTCGACGTCAACCAGGCCGTCGCGCAGCGCGGGCGTGCCCTCGGTCGCCTCGGAGGCGAACCGCAGCGTCACGCCCGGGGCGTCCCGCCGGGTCACGGCGAGCAACGCGGGCGCCAGCGCCGCGATCAGCAGATCGCTGGACTGCACGGTGAACGTGCGGGACAGGGCGGCCACGTCGACCGGCGCGCCGCGGGTGAGCAGGGCGCGGGAGCGCGTGACGACGGCGTGCACCTCGTCACGGAGTTCCGCGGCCCGAGGGGTCATGACCATGCTCTGGCCGGCGCGCACCAGGATCGGGTCGTGCAGGATCCGCCGGATGCGGCCGAGGGTGCGGCTCATCGCCGCAGGTGACGTGTGCAGCTTTTCGGCCGCGCGGGTCACGCTCTGCTCCTGCAACAGCGCGTCGAGCGCCACCAGCAGGTTCAGGTCCAATGTGGACATCGGTCTCCGCGGTGCGTCTCGTTCCCGGTGTCGGTGCCGGGTTCTTTACGTACGCGGCAACTATTCCATGCCGAGGTTGTGATGGCGGTAACTGGTTTTCCGGTCGAGGCTGGACGTGCGCCCGCGATCGCGGTCCTCGACCCGAATCCAGGAGGGAACAACACATGCCAACCGGTGACGTGCTCGCGGTGGTGAGCCAGAGCGGCCCGACCGTGGTCTTCCACGACGCCGACGACTTCCGGTTCCTCGGCACCGTCGAGGTGCCGGCGGAGCCGCACGAGCTGTGCTTCGACCCCGAGCACCGCCTGCTGTACTGCTCGATCGCCTACCGTGCGGGCTACTACCACGCCAACGAGGGGCGGGCTCGCGAGCTGGTGGTGATCGACCCCGATGCCCGCAGAGTCCTCGAGGTGATCGACCTGGCGCCGGAGCACGGGCCGCACGGCCTCGCGCTGGACGGTGCGCGGGGACTGCTCTATATCAGCGTCGAGGAAGGTTCGGCGGGGCCGGGCGGTGCGGTGGTGCTCGACACCAGGACGCGCAAGGTGACCGGCCGCATCGACACCGAGGCCCCGGGGCCGCACTGGTTCGCCATCACGCCGGACGGCCGCCGCGGCTACGCCACCAACAAGGAGGCCCCGTTCGTCTCCGCGGTCGACCTGGAGACCGGGCGGCTGCTGCGGCGCGTGCCGGTGCCGGGCAGCGAGGGCATCGCGATCACCCCGGACGGCGCGCAGGTCTGCGTCGCCACCCCGTACGGCGATTTCCGCAACCCGCTGCGCGCCCAGACCGCCATCCAGCTGATCGACACGGCAACGAACGAGGTGGTGCGCACGATTCCGACGGAGCATCGCGTGTTCCCCGTGCACTGCACCAGCACCGGGCTGTTGCTCGCGGGTGGGCTGCGGATGTCCGACGGCGAGTCGGCCCTGGGCGCACAGCAGCCCGGCGTGCTGTGGATCTTCGCCGTGGACAGCGGAGAACTGCTCGGCAGCGTCGACGTCGGCTGTTTCCCGCTCACCATCACCTCGTCGCCGGACGGGACCCGCGGGTACGTCGCGGCGGTGGTGTCGTCGACGGTGTCGGTCGTGGATCTGGAGTCCCACGAGACGCTCGCGACCCTGCAGATTTCCCGGAGCGGCGAGCCAGGCGCGCACGGCCTCGCGCACATCCCGGCGCGGTGACGCCGTTCGGGGCCTGTCCTCGAAGCGGCGCAGCCGCGTGACCGGCAGACCGCGGCGAAACCGTGCCACGGCGGCGGCTAGTTCGCTGCTGGATCTCGCGTTCAGAATCGGTAGCGGAGCAGCCGCCCCAGCCGGCGAACAGCGGTGATGCGCCCGGACGCGCGCAACGCGGTGCGTATCGGCCGCGGGTACCGGTCGAGTTCGGGCGCGTCGGTGAACGACCACTCGGTCACCAGCCGCAGCCCCGGCACGGCGGCCTCCAGCGAACGCGGGTCGTCGATGCCCCAGGACAGGCGCGCCCCTGCTCGCACCACGGCCGGATTGAATCGGTTCGACACCCACACCCCCAGGCTGCTGAAGGCGTCGAAGAGCAGTTCGCCGCTGGGGAAGTGCTCGCGGACGCGGCGCAGCAGCGCCACACCGTCCGATTCGGACAGATACATCGTCAGGCCCTCGGCGACCACCAGCACCGGCCGGTCCCCGGGGATGCCGTCGAGCAGATCCGGGGCGGTCACCGAAGCGCCGATGGTGTGGCGGTGCGGGCCATCGGGGAAGAAGCGGCGGCGCACCCCGACGACGTCGGGGTGGTCGATGTCGTACCACTCGACCGACTCCGGTGGGCAGATGCGCTCGAAGCGGCTGTCCATCCCGCACCCGAGGTGCAGCACGACCATCCCGGGGCGCAGCGCGTCGCGAACCCAGTCGTCCAGCGCCTTCGCGCGGATCGCCACCGAAGCCGAGTCGCGGCTGCTGACCCGGAACCTGCCGAAGTCGAAGTCGATGCGCTGCACGGCTTCGTCGGCGTAGTGGTCGCCGAGCAGCGGGTCGTCCGAGCGGTTGTCCAGCGCCCGCAGGTACAGCGTGGCCAGCATGGTCGCCTGGGCGCCGGTCAGGTCCACGCGCTCGGTTTCCCGGTGCGCGAAGCTGTAGTGCAGCAGCCGCAGGGCGTTGCGCATCCACCCGGTGCTGTTCATCAGCTTCGCGATCGCCCGCTCCGCAGCGGGCATTCGCGCCAGACCGGGCCGGTCCACCAGCGGCTGCTCGCGCCGCAGGCGCAACCCCGGCACCCGCAGCTCCAGGGAGTGCGGGTCGCCGACACCCCAGTGGATCTCGGCGTCGGCCCGTCGCAGGAAGCGCGAGTAGCGCGCGGCCCGGAGGACATACGGCAGGACGGCGTCGAACATCATCTCGCCGACGCGGAACCGTTCGACGATCCGCCGCAGCAGCCCGATCCCGCCGGCTTCGGTCAGGTACATGGTCAGCCCCTCGGCGACGACCAGGGTGGGTCGTCCCGTCGGGATCTCGTCGAGCCATTGCGGATCGGTCGCCGAGCTCGCGATCGTGCGGTAGTTCTCCGGGGTGTCCGGGTACAACTGGTCGCGCAGCTTGATGACGTCCGGCATGTCGACGTCGTACCAGTGCACCCCGGTGGGCAGGCCGAGCCGGAAGGCTCGACTGTCCAGACCGCAACCCAGGTGCAGCACCACCGCGTCAGGGTGGTCGGCGAGGTAGCCGGCGACCCAGTCGTCGAGTTCCTTGGCGCGCAGGACCACCGTCAGCTGATCCCCGATGTCGAGCCTGGCGGCGCGGAGGTCGACGTCGACGCGGTTCAGCACCTGTTCGGCGGCCTCGTCGCCGAGCACCGGATCGAGCCTGCGGTTGTCCAGCGCCCGCGCGTAGAGCGGGCCGAAGAGCGTCTGTTGTGCACCGGTCAACCGGATCTGGTTGGTCACGGCGCTCAAGCTACACTTGTTTCACAAAGTTGTGAAATGTAGAAACTGTGTGAACTCCGTCAGTGATCAAGCGGGTGGGGGAGGGAGCGGGACATGGCGCGTGACGAACGAACCGGGGAATCAGAGGGGGTTCGGCGGTTCGTCGAGCGGTTCGCGTTGGACCTGGCCGACGCCGGGATGCCGCGGATGGCGGCGCGGGTGTTCGCCAGCCTGCTCGTCGCCGAGGACGGCCGGCGCACCGCCGGTGAACTCGCGGACGTCCTGCAGGTCAGCCCGGCCGCGGTGTCCGGCGCGGTCCGGTACCTGGTGCAGGTGAAACTGGTGGTGCGGGAACGCAGACCGGGGGAACGACGCGACGACTACCGGGTGCTCGACGACCTCTGGTACACCACCGTCATGGACCGTGGCGCGCAACTGCTGGCCTGGGAAAACACGCTGGCCGAAGGAGAGGCGGCACTCGGCGCGGACTCGCGCGCCGGACGGCGACTGGCCGACACCCGAGAGTTCTTCGAGTTCCTGCGCGGCGAGTTCCCCGGGCTCATGGAGAAGTGGCGCCGCCAGCGGAAGTCGACAGGCACCACGTGACGGGTGGACCGGGCCCTGGCGGCGACCCGGTCCACACGGTCGTCAGACCGGGGAGATGCCGCGGGCCCGCATCCAGGGCAGCGGATTGATCTTCTTGCCGCTGGGGTTCCACACCTCGAAGTGCAGGTGCGGACCGGTGGAGAAGCCGCGGTTGCCCATGGTGGCGATCTGGTCGCCGGCCTTGACCTTGTCGCCCTCGTCCACCGTGATGGTGTTGACGTGGCCGTAGACGGTGATCGTGCCGTCCTCGTGCTGGACCCGGACCCACAGGCCGAAACCGCTGGCCGGGCCCGCCTCGATCACCACACCGTCGGCGACGGAATAGATCGGCGTGCCCTTGGCGTTGGCGATGTCGATGCCGTAGTGGGTGGTGCCCCAGCGGCCACCGAAACCGGAGGTGAAGTTGCCGATCGTGGGGAGGACGAACTTGGGGGCGCGAGCCGCTTCCTCAGCGGCGATGCGCTCCTGCTCGATGCGCTCGCCCTTGACGAGCTTGGCCATCTCGGCGTTGAGGTCCGAGGTCCTGGCCACCGGCAGCACCTCGGGGGCGGGGGCGCTGCCGCCGACTCCGGTGTAGCTGGCCTCGGTCATCGCGCTGTTCAGCGAAGCCGACGCGTCCGAGGGATTGAAGTCGTCGTGGTCCGGGGAAGCGTGCCCTTCGCCGGCGGCCAACGACTGACCGGCTGCCGCGAAGGCGCCGGCTGCCACGGCGGCGACGACCACGCGGCCGCGCCAGACCGAAGCGGTCGAGGAGCCCCGTCCCGGGCTCCCACTGCTGGAGGGGTCGTCGGGGGACGCCTCCGCACAGCCCACAGAAAGTCGTTCGCCGCCGGGGGAGCGGTGTCGAGCCAATGCCTGCCCTTCCGTCTCGGGGAGTCCGACCACTCGCCGGAGCGGGGGTCCCGGGCGCCGGTCGGGGAACCGGCGTCGTGATCAGACCGTGACAACGGACCGGGGGACAGTAACCAAGCTGGTCCCCTAGGGGCAAATCCCGGACCGTGACGCGTCGGACACGGTGGGTGGTCGGCCGTGGTGCTCGGGTGTCCGTTGTCGGGCTCGTGTGGATACTGGGCGTGGCGATCGCACACCGGAGCTGCCTGCGACTTCGTGATCACCGCGGGTCCATCCGATCGGCCCAGGGCGGGCGTCCCGGTGTCTTGATCCAGACACGCGGCGGCGCAAAATTGTGTCGTAAGTCACACTCAAAGAGCCGCTTGTCGAGCAACCTCGGGTGCTCCGTTCGGTCGGCCGATCCGGGATACCCGGGCGGGGCCGACCGGTGGTCCGCCGACGACCCCCGAGTTGCTAGCGTCGGCGCAGTGACTGCGCGGCCCGATCTTGGCGGTTCCTCGGCTCCGGCCACGAATCCGCAGCCCACCCCAGACCGACCAGCGCCTCTGCGCGCCGCGATCGCGCTCACCGCCGTCGGTGCCGCGCTCGTCGGACTGGGCCCGCTCGCCGGGCTCGTCGCCCCCGGTGCATCGGCGGCCTTCGCCGCCTGGCCTCTCCTCCTGCCGCTCGCGCTGGCCGCGCCCGCGCTTGCCGCCGCCTTCGCGAAGGTCGGCCACCCCGCGACCGCGGCCGCGCTGCTCATCGGGCCGGCGGTGCTGGCCCCCGGACGGTTGGTCCTCGACCTGCAGTTCCTCGTCAACGCCGGGCGCGCGGCCCGGCCGGAACTGCTGCGGGTCGACACGCTCGACGCCTACACGCCGTCGGCCGGGACCTGGCTGCTCCTCGCCGGGCACGTGGCCTCGCTTGTGGGCGGGCTCCTCGCCGTGCGCGGCATCCAGCACGGCGAGGAATCAGCCGGAGCGCACCGGCAGGGCCTGCTCACGCTCGTCCTGTGCGCCGGATTCCTGGCCGCGGTCGCCGTGCTGATGGCTCCGTTCGCCTCCGACGACCCGTACCTGCTGCCGAACCCCGCAGTCGACGCGCCGCTGCCGGTGCTGGTCGGCAGCGTGCTGCTCGCCGTCGGTGCTCCCACCGCAGCCGGGTTCTTCGCCGGTGCCGGTGACCCGGACGTCGCACGCGGCGGGCTGCTCGGGCTCGCCGTCGCGCTGGCCGGGATCGTCCTCCCCCCGCTGGTGGCGGTCGCCGTCCTCGACCAGCTCACCCTCGCCTGGGGGCCGGTCCTCGGACTGGTCGCGGTGGTCGCGCTGGCCACCCTCGCGTTGCCGGCCGGGCGGAACCGGTCGGTCGAGGCCACCGGGGACCTGAGCCTGCCGACGTTCACCCGGCTGATCGCCCTGGCAGCGGTGTTCGCCCTGATCGCCGGGACCCTGGCGCTGGTCGCGGCAGCCATGCCGCAGGTGGAGATGCCGTTCGGACTTCGCGACCCGTCGCCGTACCCGGCCCGGGTGCTGTGGCCCGCCGGCGGCCTGCTGGTGCTGGTCGGTGGCCTCCTCCTGCTGCCGCGCGTCGGGCGCTGGCTGCGGCCGGTGTTGCCGGTGGTGTGGGTCGTGGTCCCGCTCGCGGCGGCCGGAGTGCTGGACGCGGTGTTCACCGCGATGCAGGCAGCCGAAGCGGAAGCGGACTACGGATCGTGGGCCGCCGGGGCGGCAGTGCTGTTCGCGGCGCTCGCCGCAGCGATCGCGGCCGTCGCCGGCGGAGTGGAACGCGACGACGTCGACCTCACCGAGATGGCGATGCACCGGCTGGTCCTGTTCCCGTCGCTGGTGGCGCTCCCGCTCGGCGCGGGGGCGTTCAGCGTCCCGGTGGTGACCGCGTCCGACTACACGGCGCCCGGGGTGTTCACCGCCTTCAGCACGGCGTCCTGGGGGTTGGTAATCGCGCTCGCCGCGGTCGTCGGCGCTGCGGTGCTGGCCCCGATGTGCCGTCCGCAGCGGGCTGCCGCCCTCCTGTGCGGCGCGGCGCTGGTCGTGTCCGTCCGCGTGCTGGAGTACCCGCTCACCGCCGGCCGTTTCCCGGACGCCAACCCCGGCCCCGGCCTCTGGTTCGGACTGGCCTGCACCGCGGTCCTCCTGGGCACGGCCCTCGCCGCCGCCCGCAGTCGTCGCGATCCGGAACTGGCCTAGCGCGCGATCCAGCCCGTCCCCGGCGGGCGAATCACTCGATCTGACGGCTTGCCCGGTCGTTCGGGATCGGTCGAGAATCCGGCGACACCGTCACGGTGCGCTGTTCCGTTCGTCACCACGGACGTCGATATCGGCCTGCCGGAGCAGGCGAATCCCGTGCTGGACGGTTTGACCAGGCGCAACGCCCTACCGCAGGTGAGGCAGTTCACCGGGTGCGCCGCCCCATGCGTCGTCGCAGGTCGATATCGTCACCGGAGTCCGACACCGACGTCGCAGGAGAGTCGAGTGGACCTGTACGAATACCAGGCGAAGGAGCTCTTCGCCTCCCACGGCGTGCCGACGCTGCCCGGCACCGTGGCGACCGACCCGCAAGGGGCCAAGGCAGCCGCTGCAGAGTTGGGCGGGCCCGTCGTCGTCAAAGCTCAGGTGAAGACCGGTGGCCGCGGCAAGGCCGGCGGTGTGAAGCTGGCCGAGAACCCGGAGGAGGCCCAGGCCAAGGCCGAGGCGATCCTCGGACTGGACATCAAGGGCCACATCACCCGCAAGGTGCTGGTGACCACCGCCTCCGACATCGCTGAGGAGTACTACTTCTCCTTCCTGCTCGACCGCGCCAACCGCAACTTCCTCGCGATGGCCTCGGTCGAGGGCGGCATGGAGATCGAAGAGGTCGCCGCCACCAAGCCCGAGGCACTGGCCAAGATCGCGATCGACCCGATCGAGGGCGTCGACCAGGACAAGGCGCGGGAGATCGTGACCGCCGCCAAGTTCCCGGCCGAGGTCGCCGACCAGGTCGCCGACGTGATCGTCAAGCTGTGGGAGACCTTCGTCGCCGAGGACGCCACCCTGGTCGAGGTCAACCCGCTGGTCAAGGACCCGCAGGGCAAGATCATCGCGCTGGACGGCAAGGTCACCCTTGACGACAACGCCGCGTTCCGCCAGCCCAAGCAGGCCGAGCTGGTCGACAAGGAGGCGGAAGACCCGCTGGAGGCCAAGGCCAAGGAGAAGGGCCTCAACTACGTCAAGCTCGACGGCGAGGTCGGCATCATCGGCAACGGCGCCGGTCTGGTCATGTCCACCCTGGACGTCGTCGCCTACGCCGGTGAGAAGCACAACGGCGTCAAGCCCGCCAACTTCCTGGACATCGGCGGCGGCGCCTCCGCCGAGGTCATGGCCGCGGGCCTGGACGTCATCCTCGGCGACCCGGCGGTGAAGTCGGTGTTCGTCAACGTCTTCGGCGGCATCACCGCCTGCGACGCCGTCGCCAACGGCATCGTGCAGGCGCTGAAGATCCTGGGCGACGAGGCCACCAAGCCATTGGTCGTCCGGCTCGACGGCAACAACGTCGAGGAAGGCCGTCGCATCCTGGCCGAGGCCAACCACCCGGCCGTGACGATGGTGGACACCATGGACGGCGCGGCCGACAAGGCCGCCGAGCTGGCTGCGAGGGCATGAGGCCATGGCTATCTTCCTCAACGAGAACAGCAAGGTCATCGTTCAGGGCATGACCGGCTCCGAAGGCACCAAGCACACCGCTCGGATGCTGCGTGCCGGCACCAACATCGTCGGTGGTGTCAACGCCCGCAAGGCCGGTCAGACGGTCGAGATCGAGGGCAGGAAGCTCACGGTCTTCGGCACCGTCAAGGAAGCCATGAAGGAGACCGGCGCCGACGTGTCGGTCCTCTTCGTGCCGCCGAAGTTCGCCAAGGACGCCGTGATCGAGGCGATCGACGCCGAGATCGGTCTGGCCGTGGTCATCACCGAGGGCATCCCGGTGCACGACTCCGCCTACTTCTGGGCGCACGCCAGGGCCACCGGCAACAAGACCCGGATCATCGGCCCGAACTGCCCGGGCATCATCTCCCCCGGCAAGTCCAACGCGGGCATCATCCCGGCCGACATCACCGGCGCGGGCAAGATCGGTCTGGTGTCCAAGTCGGGCACGCTGACCTACCAGATGATGTACGAGCTGCGGGACATCGGTTTCTCCAGCTGCGTCGGCATCGGCGGTGACCCGATCATTGGCACCACCCACATCGACGCGCTGCAGGCGTTCCAGGACGACCCGGAAACCGAGGCCATCGTCATGATCGGCGAGATCGGTGGCGACGCCGAGGAGCGGGCGGCCGAGTACATCAAGGCCAACATCACCAAGCCGGTGGTCGGCTATGTGGCCGGCTTCACCGCCCCCGAGGGCAAGACGATGGGCCACGCCGGTGCCATCGTCTCCGGCTCGTCCGGCACCGCCGCGGCGAAGAAGGAAGCGCTGGAGGCCGCCGGGGTCAAGGTCGGCAAGACACCGAGCGAGACCGCCAAGCTGATGCGCGAGATCATCAAGGGCTGAGTCGACGGTTCTGCGCGCATTTCGGGGCCGGACGCCTTCGGGGGTCCGGCCCCGGTGGCTTTCCGCCGCTGTACGGCACACTGGCGTCCAGGCAACACCGGCGCGTGGACCGCTCCGACAGCGCCAGCCCGCGCCGCACCACGCACCCGAGCGTTTACCGAGGAGTCCGTTCCGCCATGTCCGCATTCCCCCAGTCGCCACCGTCGGCAAGCCCGGAATCCACCCGGCTCCCGCTCGGGATCAGGGAGATCCTGGCCCTGGTGGCGGCCGGAGCCGGACTGATCGGCTACCTGATCGGCTTCTTCGACGAGGCCGCCGGCGTCGTCATGGGCAGCCTCACCGGCTTCGCGCTGATCTGCGCCGCGGCGCTGGCCGGTCTCCGCTTCGTGCCGAAGACGCCCGACTGCCTGTTCGCGGCGGCACCGCTGGCCGCCTACGCCACGCTCGCCCTGCTGCAGGACCTGGTCGGCGGCACCGCGGGCGGCGTCACCGTCGTGCTCCTGCTGCTGACTCTCGCCCAGCTCGGCGGTGTCCTCGGCGTGCTGCTGATCGACGGCGGCATTCTCACCCTGCCGTCGTCGCAGCCCTCGCAGCCGTCGAAGCCCGCGTTCGGCCAGCCCGGTCCGTTCCAGCCCGGCAAGCCGGGCGCACCCGGCGGGCCGGGTGGTCCCGGGTGGCCAACGGGCCAGCCGGCGCAGCCGGGCACCGGTGGCTGGAGCCCGGTCGGCACCCAGCCGCCGCAGCCGGGCGGGTGGGTACCGGCCTCGGGCAGCCAGCCCGGGCAGCCCGCGGCTCCGTCCCACACAGCCCAGTCCGGTCCAGCTCCGTCCGGTCAGAACCAGTCCGGCCAGCCGGGCCAGGGCGGGTCCTCGTCCGGGCAGCACGGCCAGTCGGGCCACACCGGGCCGCAGGGCACCCAGCAGATGCCGCACCCCGGCGCCAATCCTTTCTGATCTTTTCACGGCCGCGCGCGTCGACGGGTCACCGTCGGCGCGCGTTGCTGTTCTGACGTCCCCCACCCGTGGCCCGCTCCCGGCACGGCGCGAACGCTTCGTGATCACCTCCGTCCGCAGTGGACAGTTGCCGTCGCCCGATGGGCGGAGTCGGCGGCGTGTTCTGGCCCCTTCGGCGGAACACCGGTGCGACATTCGGCCTCGTGTCCGTGCTCGACTCGATACCCCACGCCATCGCCGACGCCCCGCACGAGCGGAAAGTGGGCATCCGCTGGTGGTTGCTGGCCGCGGCGATCACCACCGTCCTGCTCGTCGGCTACCTCGCCACCGCCGGGCTGATCGCACTGGTCACGGCCACCGCGACCAGTGCGCAGTTCGACCCGGTCGTCGCCCTGATCGCCGCCCTGCCCGGATGGTTGGCGCTGCACCAGGCGGCGTTGACGATCACGGGTGCGCCGTTGAGCGTCCTGCCGTTGTTGCCAACCGCGCTCGTGATGCTGCTGATCGCCAGCGCCTCCGGCTGGGTCGCGCGCCGGTCGCGGGTGCGCCGCCCCGATCAGGCGTGGCCGGTGATCACCGCGATGGGCCTGGTGCACGGAATGGCGGGTACCGCCATTGCCGTACTGCTGGACGGCCCGGTCAACGCAGTGCCGGTGGACGCCTTTTTGAGCTGCGCGGCCACTGCCACCATCGCGGCGACGGCCGGTGTCGCCAACCGCTGCGGACTGGTCTACCTGGTCTGGGAACGAGTCGACGCCGTGGTCTGGTCTGGCCTGCGTGTCGGGCTGCTCGCGTTCGCCGCGCTGATCGCCGCGGGCGGTGTCGTACTCCTCCTCTCCGTCTGCCTGTCCGCGCCGGACATGGCGGCGTCCCTCGACCGGTCCGGCACCGCCGGTGACGCGATCGGAGCGACCCTGCTGTCGGTCGTGTACCTGCCGAACGCGGTACTGGCGGGCTGGGCGTTCGCCGCAGGCACCGGATTGTCGGTCGGTCGGCTCGCGGTGCACCCGCTCCACGTCGAGCCCGGGCCGGCACCGGACCTGCCGCTCCTCGCGGTGCTGCCAACGCACGCACTGCCGATCTGGTGGACTGGGTGTTTTCTCCTTCCGCTGTTCGTCGGGGTTGTGGTCGGGGTGGCCTGCCGCCGGATCGGCGGCCGACTGACCCGCCGTCTACGGGCGGTCGGCGTCGCGGCCCTCGCTGCTGCCGCGGCGACGTTCGTCCTCGCCCACGCCGCAGGCGGGGAGCTCGGCAACGGCCCGTTCGGGCTGGTCACCCTCCACCCGTTGTCGCTTGCTGCGGCGACGCTGTGCTGGATCGCCGCCCCGGCCGTGGCCGTCGCGTGGTTCGCGCCCCTTACCGACATCGAGGACGACACGACCGGAGAAGTCCGGGACGAAGAACCGGACTCCACTCCGGAGCCAGGAGCGGCCACCGAGACTGGCCCCCAGTGCGAAGACGCCCCGCAACCCGAGGACGAGGCAGCCGCGGCTGCTCCGGAAGAGCCTGCGGACACCCGCGACACCGAGGACCTCACCGCCGCGATCCCGCACGCCCGGGCGGCCGAGTACGACCACCTGGCCGCCAAGCCGGTCCAGGAACTCGACCCCACAGAGTTCGACGCCGACCTCGTCGAGGACGACGAACCGGACCCACCTCGCGGGCCGGCCGGACCGGGCACCGACCCGGACCGGGCACGCCGCGGGTGAGGGCTGCGCCACTCGGCCCGGGACCTGGCGGCGTCGCCGCCGCGAACAGCGCCTACGCTGCTGGCTGAGATCGTGCGTGCCGAGGCATGTCAGGAGCGAACGCTGAACCCGAGGACGACTGACCAGCCGAGCGCGGCGCGCTCGCAGCCCAACCGGTTCGCCACGGCTCGCCCCGCCCGGGTGGTCGTGCTGGTGTCCGGTTCCGGCACCCTGTTGCAGGCCCTGCTCGACGCGGCGGCAAAGCCGGACTACCCGGTGCGGGTGGTCGCGGTCGGCGCCGATCGCGACCGCATCGAGGGGCTGGCGCGCGCCGAGCGAGTCGGCGTTCCGACGTTCGTGCGCCGGGTCAAGGACCACCCGAGCCGGGAGGACTGGGACCGGTCGCTCACCGAGGCGTGCGCCGCGTACGAACCCGACCTGGTGGTCTCCGCGGGTTTCATGAAGCTCGTCGGCGCGGACTTCCTGGCCCGCTTCAGCGGCCGGTACCTCAACAGCCACCCGGCGCTCCTGCCGTCATTCCCCGGGATGCACGGGGTGCGCGACGCGCTGGAGTACGGGGTGCGCGTCACCGGTTGCACGCTGTTCGTGGTCGACGCCGGTGTGGACACCGGGCCGATCCTCGCGCAGGAGGCCGTCGAGGTGTTGCCCGAGGACGACGAAGCGAGCCTCCACGAGCGCATCAAGGCCGTCGAACGGCGGTTGCTGGTCGACACCCTGGAACAGCTGGCGTTGCACGGTTGGACCGTGCAGGGACGGAAGGTGAGTATCCCGTGACAGCGAACCCGCAGGAGCGGCGAGCCGTTCGCCGTGCGCTGATCGGCGTGTCGGACAAGTCCGGCCTGCTCGAGCTGGCCACCGGGCTGCACGCCGCCGGAGTCGAGATCGTCTCCACCGGCGGCACCGCGCGCACGATCGCGGAAGCAGGCGTGCCGGTCACACCGGTCGAGGAGCTCACCGGCTTTCCCGAGGCCCTGGACGGTCGGGTCAAGACGCTGCACCCGCGGGTGCACGCCGGGCTGCTGGCCGACCTGCGCCGCCCGGAGCACGCCGACCAGCTCCGCGACCTGGACATCGCGCCGTTCGAGCTGCTCGTGGTGAACCTGTACCCGTTCGTGCAGACGGTGGCGTCCGGGGCCGCCCCGGACGAGGTCATCGAGCAGATCGACATCGGCGGTCCGGCGATGGTCCGGGCGGCGGCCAAGAACCACGCCAACGTCGCGGTCGTGGTCGACCCCAGCCGCTACGAGTGGGTGCTGGAGCAGGTCCGGGAGGGCGGCTTCACGCTGTCCGACCGCGTCGAACTGGCCGCCGCGGCCTTCCGGCACACCGCGTCGTACGACGTCGCGGTGGCGTCCTGGATGAGCAAGGTCCCGACCGGGGACGAGTCGGTGTTCCCCGGCTGGATCGGGGAGACCTGGGAGCGTCGCTCCGCGCTGCGCTACGGCGAGAACCCGCACCAGCCCGCCGCGCTGTACGTCTCCGGCGGGGAGGCGACCGGTCTCGCGGCCGCAGCGCAGTTGCACGGCAAGGAGATGTCGTACAACAACTACGTCGACGCCGATGCCGCCTGGCGCGCGGCGCACGACCACCGTGAGCCCTGCGTGGCCATCATCAAGCACGCCAACCCGTGCGGGATCGCGGTCGCCGATGACATCGCCGCTGCGCACCGCAAGGCGCACGAATGCGACCCGGTCAGCGCGTACGGCGGCGTCATCGCGGTCAACCGCGAGGTGTCGGTGGCCATGGCCGAGCAGGTCGCCGAGATCTTCACCGAGGTGATCGTGGCGCCGGGTTACGCCGACGGTGCGGTGGAGGTGCTGAGCCGCAAGAAGAACATCCGGATCCTGACGGCCCAGCCGCCGCGGGGCGGCCGGGTCGAGATGCGCGCCATCTCCGGCGGCATGTTGGTGCAGGGCTCCGACGCGATCGACGCGGACGGCGACAACCCGGTGAACTGGACGCTGGCGACCGGGTCGCCGGTGGACGAGGCCACCCTGGCGGACCTGGAGTTCGCCTGGCGGGCCTGCCGGGCGGTGAAGTCCAACGCGATCCTGCTGGCCAACGACCGGGCCACCGTCGGCGTCGGCATGGGGCAGGTGAACCGCGTCGACTCGGCGCGGCTCGCGGTGTCCCGCGCGGGCGACCGAGCGAAGGGCTCGGTGGCTGCCTCCGACGCGTTCTTCCCGTTCGCGGACGGCCTGCAGGTGCTGCTGGACGCTGGCGTGCGCGCGGTCGTGCAGCCGGGCGGTTCGGTCCGGGACGCCGAGGTCATCGCCGCGGCTGAGGCGGCCGGTGTGCCGCTCTACCTCACGGGGACGCGCCACTTCGCGCACTGAGCGCGCCGATCCCCGGTCTGTGCGCGCGGTGCGGGCGGCTGTTGCCGTCCGCACCGCTTGCTTTTCTGGGCCGGTGGTGCCGGAGGGCCTCGTCGGGTTCGTGATCGTCGGCAGCGTGCGCATGGTCGTCTCCTCCGGGAGGTCGGGCCGGGCGGTGCGCCTGGCGTTCTGGTGGCCTGCGTGGCCGCGTGGGCGGGGCCGGACGGGCGGTGCCCGCATTCGCCGCAGGGCCGGTTCGAGCCGTCTCCGCGGAGCCTGCGGAAAGGGCGGTCGCTGATCATGTTGTAGCGGGTTTACGCAGGTAGATCAGCTGAATTTCGGACAATCGAACGAATGTTCACCCGATCTGGTCGGAGTTCTTGACGCGGGCCGCCGGGCACGGTTTACTTGAAGTGTTCGAACTGAGGTTCGAGTTCGGATGGATCGGAGCGGTCGGTGTCGGGGTCGACCGCTCCGAGCGGAGCGGCACTGTGTTCGGGTGCAGGCACAGTGCTGGCTCCTCCGCTGTCTTCCCCACAGCGGCGGATGGGTGCCCGCGCCGGGGTCGGGCACCCGTGCGGTCTCGATGTGGGGAGGCAGCGATGTCCGCGATGGCGTCTTTGACGACGTTGAACGCGTCCGCGGCTGCCGGGGTGTCCGCGGGTGCGTCCGCCGTCGAGGCGGCAGCTCCCGGAGCGGGGCGGGTGCTGCCCACGCGGACGGAACTCGCCGCCGTGCTGCCGTGGCCGGGTCTGCGCCGCGGCAGCACGGTGGCGGTGCATGGGTCGGTGTCGCTGGTGTTCGCCCTGCTCTCCGAGGCGACGAGGAACGGGTCGTGGGCGGCAGTGGTGGGCTTGCCCGGGATCAGCCTGGTCGCGGCGAGCGAGTGTGGGGTCGACCTCGACCGGTTGGCGATGGTGCCGCGGCCGGGCGGGGATCCGGTCGGCGTGGTCGCCGCGCTGCTGGACGGCGTGGACCTGGTGGTGGTCGGCAACACCCGGCAGGTGTCCGATCAGGACGCTCGGCGGCTTTCCGCGCGAGCGCGCAACCTCGGTTCGGTGTTGCTTCCCTTCGGTGCCTGGCCGGGCGCGGAAGTGCAGCTGCGCTGCGTCGGCGCGAGCTGGCACGGCATCGGAGAAGGCCATGGCCACCTGCGCGAACGCGCTGTGACGGTGCGGTCGCGCGGGCGCGGAGCAGCCGCTCGCCCGCGCTCCTGCCGACTGCTGCTCCCCGCGCGCGACGGGTCGATCGGGTTGCCCGCCGAGGACCGGGGCGTCCGGCCGCGACTGCGTCCGGTGGCGGGATGAGTTCCGTGCCGCCCCGCCGACTCGTCGTCTGGTGCCCCGACTGGCCGGTGGTCGCTGCCGCCCGCGCGGCCGACCTCGGCCCGCTGGTACCCGCCGCGGTGTTCGCGGCGAACCGGGTGGTGGCCTGTTCGGCGACCGCGCGCAGCACAGGGGTACGCCGCGGCATGCGGCGCCGCGAGGCGCAGGGTAGATGCCCGGAACTCGTGGCGTACGAACACGACCCCGCGCGGGACGCGAGGTTGTTCGAGCCCGTCGTGGCCGCGGTCGAGGACGTGGTGCCGGGGGTGGAGGTCGTGCGCCCCGGGCTGGTCGCGGTCCCGGCGCGCGGCCCGGCCCGCTACTTCGGTTCCGAGGCGGCCGCAGCCGAGAAGGTGCTGGACCAGATCGACGCGCAGGTCGGCGTCGAGTGCCAGGTCGGCATCGCGGACGGGCTGTTCGCGGCGGTCCTGGCCGCGCGGCGCGGCCAGGTCGTCGAACCCGGCCGCAGTCGCGAGTTCCTCGTCCCGCTGGCCATCGAGGAGATCGACCAGTTCACCGACCGGCTCACCGAGCGCGGCGCCGCCGAGCTGGCCGAGCTGGTGGACCTGCTGCGACGGCTGGGGATCCGCACCCTGGGTGAGTTCGCCGCGCTGTCGCCCGCGGACGTCGCCACCCGGTTCGGCCGGTTTGCGATGCTGGCCCACCGCGCGGCCGCGGGCCGCGAGGAGCGGCCGGTGCTCCGGCGGCGGCCCTCGCCCGAGCTGGAGGTGGCCGAGACTCTCGATCCACCGGTGGACCGGGTGGACCAGGCCGCGTTCGTGGCGAAGGTCCTGGCCGACCGGCTGCACGCCAGGTTGGCCGAACTCGGGTTGGCGTGCGCGCGGCTGGGGATCTCGGCGCGGACCGAGCACGGCGAGGAACTGCACCGGGTCTGGCGCTGCGCGGAGCCGTTGACCCCGTCGGCCACCGCGGACCGGGTGCGGTGGCAGCTCGACGGCTGGCTGCACGGCCGCGGGCGCGAGCGGCGCCCGACGGCCGGGGTCGGCCTGCTGACCCTGCGACCGGAAGAGGTGGTCGGGGCGGGTGGTCTGCAACTCGACCTGCTCAACGCGGCAACCGGCGAGGCGGACGCCCGGGCGGGCCGGGCTTTCGCTCGGGTGCAGGGGATGCTCGGGCCGGACGCGGTGCTGACGGGGGTGCTTGACGGCGGCCGGGATCTGCGTGACCGGGTGCGGTTCGTGCCGTGGGGCGATGAGCGCCGTCCGGCGCTGGATCCCGACCAGCCGTGGCCGGGGCGCATTCCGGCGCCCTCCCCCTCGGTGGTCCCGGACTCGCCGTGGCCTGCGGTGGTGCTCGACGCGCAGGGGCGACCGGTGGGCGTCACCGAGCGGCACCGCCTCACCGCCGCGCCGCGTCGCGTCGAGGTGTCGGGCGGTCGGTCCCGAGAGGTGGTGCGGTGGGCGGGCCCGTGGCCGGTGGCCGAGCGGTGGTGGGTGGAACTGCTGTCCGACGGTGCCGGGCAGACGGCTCCGGTGGCGCAGCTGCCGCCGCGGTCGGTGGTGCGGATGCAGGTGGTGCTCGCCGGCGAGGGCGGCTCAGGTGGGGACGATCTGGACGAGGGCGAGGTGGCGCTGCTGCTGGTCCACGAGGCGTCGCGGTGGTGGGTGCAGGGCGCGTACAAGTAGGCGAACACTCGTTCTAGTGAAGTATCCGATTTTCGGTGGCAGCAACGATTCGAACAGAAGTTCAATGGCCTCATGAGCTGGTTCAACCCGCACCAGAGCTGGTCCGAGCTGGAACGTGCGCTGTCCGGCCGACAGGTCCCGGACGAGGGGCGCGGTCCGCGCGACGAGCCGCACCCTGGGGACGGCAGCGACAGTCCATCGTGGACTCGGCGGTGTGCGCCGTACGAGGCGGTGGCGGGTGCCGCGGCCTCGGCGGTGCCGTACGCCGAGCTGCACGCGCACTCCAACTTCAGCTTCCTTGACGGGGCCGACCACCCCGAGGACCTGGCCGCGGAGGCGGCACGGCTGGGGCTGGAGGCGATCGCGCTGACTGACCACGACGGGCTGTACGGGGTGGTGCGGTTCGCCGAGGCCGCGGCCGAGCACGGGGTGCGCACCGTGTTCGGCGCCGAGCTGAGCCTGGGCCTGTCCGGCCCGCAGAACGGGGTCCCCGACCCCGAGGGGCAGCATCTGCTGGTGCTGGCCCGCGACCCGGGCGGTTACGCACGGCTGTGCCGGGAGATCAGCAAGGCCCAGTTGAAGGGTGCGGAGAAGGGGCGTCCCGTCTACGACCTGGAGGAGCTTGCCGATGCGGCGGAAGGGCGTTGGCAGGTGCTCACCGGCTGCCGCAAGGGTGCGGTCCCGGCGGCGCTCGTGGCGGGCGGCGTGGACGCGGCCGCCGCGGAGCTGGACCGGTTGATTGCGTTGTTCGGCCGCGACCACGTCACCGTGGAGCTGACCGACCACGGGCTGCCCACCGACTCCGAACGCAACGACACCCTCGCCGAGCTCGCCGGGCGCGCCGGGGTGTCCACAGTGGCCACCACGGGAGCGCACCTGGCCCGACCGGAGCGCGCGCGGCTGGCCGCGGTGGTGGCGGCGATCCGCGCCCGGCGGAGCCTGGACGAGATGGACGGCTGGTTGCCCGCCTGGGCCGGGAACCACCTGCGCTCCGGTGCCGAGATGGCCGAGATCTTCGCCCGCCACCCCGGAGCCGTGCAGCGGGCTGCCGAGCTGGGCCGGGAGTTCTCCTTCGACCTGCGCCTGGTGGCGCCCCGGCTGCCCCCGTTCGACGTGCCGCAGGGCCGCACCGAGGCCGACCATCTGCGCGAGCTGACCTACCGGGGAGCACTCCAGCGCTACGGCCTGCCCCAGGAGAACCCGGCGGCCTACCAGCAGATCGAGCACGAGCTGGCGGTGATCGAGGAGCTGGACTTCCCGGGCTACTTCCTGATCGTCCACGACATCGTGGACTTCTGCCGCACCCACGACATCCTGTGCCAGGGCCGGGGCTCGGCGGCGAACTCGGCGGTGTGCTTCGCGCTGCGGATCACCAACGTCGACCCGGTGCGCTACCAGCTGCTGTTCGAGCGGTTCCTGGCGCCGGAGCGGGACGGGCCGCCGGACATCGACCTGGACATCGAGTCGGACCGCCGGGAGGAGGTGATCCAGTACGTCTACCGCAAACACGGCCGGATGCACGCTGCGCAGGTGGCGAACGTGATCAGCTACCGGCCGCGGTCGGCGGTGCGGGACGTCGCGCGGGCCCTCGGCTACTCGCCCGGCCAGCAGGATGCCTGGAGCAAGGAGATCGAGCACTGGGGACCGCTGCCGGCGGACTCGGAGATCCCCGCACCGGTGCGGGAGCTGGCCGGTGAGCTGATGGGCTTCCCCCGGCACCTTGGCATCCACTCCGGCGGGATGGTGATGTGCCACCAGCCGGTCAGCGAGGTCTGCCCGGTGGAGTGGGCGCGCATGCCCGGCCGCACGGTCCTGCAGTGGGACAAGGACGACTGCGCCGCGGTCGGACTGGTCAAGTTCGACCTGCTCGGGCTCGGCATGCTCTCCGCGCTGCACTACGCGATCGACATGACCCGGGAGCACCACGGGATCGAGGTCGACCTCGGCGCCCTTGACCTCGACGACGACGAGGTCTACAAGATGCTGCGGCAGGCCGACGCGGTCGGGGTGTTCCAGGTGGAGAGCCGCGCACAGCTGGCCACGCTGCCGCGGTTGAAACCGCGGGAGTTCTACGACCTCGTGGTGGAGGTGGCGTTGATCCGCCCGGGCCCGATCCAGGGCGGCTCGGTGCACCCGTACATCCGGCGGCGCAACGGCCAGGAGAAGTGGGACTTCGAGCATCCCCTGATGGCTGGTGCGCTGAAGAAGACCCTGGGCGTCCCGCTGTTCCAGGAGCAGGTGATGCAGCTGGCCGTCGACGTCGCGGGGTTCTCCCCGGCGGAGGCGGACCAGCTGCGGCGCGCGATGGGCGCCAAGCGTTCCGCGGAACGGATGGAGCGGCTCCGCGGCCGGTTGTTCGACGGGATGGCGGCCAACGGCATCACGGGGGAACTGGCCGAGCGGATCTACCAGCGGATGCTGGCCTTTGCGAACTACGGCTTCCCGGAGAGCCACGCGTTGAGCTTCGCGCTGCTGGTGTTCGCCAGTGCGTGGTTCAAGCGCTACTACCCGGCGGTGTTCTGCGCGGCGCTCCTCAAGGCCCAGCCGATGGGGTTCTACTCGCCGCAGTCGCTGGTCGCCGACGCCCGCCGGCACGGGGTGCGGGTGCGGGGCCCGGACGTCAACGCCAGCCGGGCCAAGGCCGATCTGGAACCGGACGCCGGGAGCACGGGCGGACGGGCGGTGCGGTTGGGACTGGCGGCTGTGCGGCAGCTCGGCGACAAGCTCGCCGAGCAGCTGGTCGCGGAGCGCGAGGCGAACGGGCCGTACACCGGCATGGCCGACGTGGCGCGTCGGGTTCGGCTGACCGCGCCGCAGATGGAGGCGTTGGCGACCGCGGGGGCGTTCGGCTGCTTCGGGCTGTCCCGGCGGGAGGCGCTGTGGAATGCCGCCGCCGCGGCCGGCGACCGGCCGGACCGTTTGCCGGGGACCACTGCCTCGGCCGCGGCTCCGCCGCTGCCGGGCATGGACGGCGTGGACCTGGCCGCGGCCGACGTGTGGGCGACGGGGGTTTCGCCGGACAGCTTCCCGATCCAGTTCGTGCGTTCCCAGCTGGACCGGCTGGGCGCCGTGCCCACGGCACAACTGTCCGATGTGGAGCACGGGGCCCGGGTGCTGGTGGGTGGTGCGGTGACACATCGGCAGCGCCCGGCCACCGCGGGCGGGGTCACGTTCCTGAACCTCGAGGACGAGACCGGCATGGTCAACGTCATGTGCTCGCCGGGCTTGTGGGCGCGCTACCGGAAGGTCGGGCGCACCAGCGGGGCCCTGCTGGTGCGCGGTGTGGTGGAGAAGGCGGAGGGGGTGATCAACCTGAGAGCAGACCGGCTGCAGAAGCTGGAAGTCCGCATCCCCTCGGTCTCGCGCGACTTCCACTAGTTCCTGCACCAACGCCGGTGCCTGCGGCAGCTGACCGGCCCGGTCGTCTCGGAACCACCTCCCCTCCCAGGATGTCGCTTCGCGGGACGTCCGGACCGGACCAGCACCACAACCCCACTCCAACACACCCGAACATGCCGGCCCCAACTTCCACCAAACTGAGAAACCCCACCCCGACACCCGGGAATGCCGGCCCCAATTTTCGGCGAATTTGAAAGGCTTGCCGCGGCGCGCGTGTCGGGTGCTACGCCTGCACCACGCCGCACCGGCGGATGGCCAGGAGGGCGTAGGTGCGGGCCGCCTGTTCCAGCTCGGCGATCGGGACGTGCTCGTCGTGGGCGTGCGCGCAGCGGACGTCGCCGGGACCGTACTGCAGCGTCGGGATTCCGGCGGCCGCGTACAGACGCAGGTCCGTCCCGTAGGGCGCGCCCACCACGGCGGGTTCGGCGGCTCCGGCATCGACGACGGCGGAGCGGGTTTCGCCGAGCAGCGGGTGTCCTTCGGGCAGGCGTCCGCTGGCGAACATCCCGCCCGGCCAGCTGACCCGCACCGGGTGTTCGGCCAGCCACGGGTCCACCGCGCAGGCGCGCGCGATGGCGTCGGTGAACTCGGCCTGGGCGTCGGCGATGGACTCGTCGAGTCGCACCCCGTAGCGGCCCTCGGCAATGGCCAGATCGGGCACCGTGCTGGCCCAGTCACCGACCCGCACCAGGCCGACCGACAGCGGGTACGGCACCTCCAGGTGGGCGACCAGCGGGTCGGGGTCGGCGTTGCGGCGGGCTTCCAGATCCCGCAGCACCGGCAGCAGCCCGGCGAGCTTGTCCAGGGCGCTCACACCGCGGTACCGGGTCGATCCGTGGGTGCCCTGGCCGGCGATCTCGAGGCGGAAGGTGAGCGATCCGCCGTTGGCGGTGACGATCGTGCCCGAGCTGGGTTCGGCCAGGACGCAGGCGGCACCGCGGTGGCCGCGCCGCAGGGTCGCAAACGCCCCGAGCCCACCGTCCTCCTCGCCGACGACCGTGTGCACGGCCAGCGGCCGGGCGAGTTCGATGCCTGCGGTCCGCAGGGCGTGCAACGCCCCGAAGATCGCGGCCAGGCCGCCCTTCATGTCGCAGGTGCCGCGCCCGGCTGCGGTGTCGCCGTCGACGCGCAGCGCATACGAATCCCGGTTGGGCCAGCGGTCGAGGTCCCCGGGAGGCACCACGTCGGTGTGCCCGCAGAACACGAGCGCGGGTTCGGTGCCGTCGCCGCTCACCCCGACGCAGCCGTGGGCGATGTCGCGGTCGGCCTCCTGGCCGGGGAAGTCGTCGTGCTCGGCGAGTTCGCGGACATCGATGCGCCAGTGGTCCACCCGGTAGCCGAGGGAGGCGAGCTTGTCGGCGCACCACTGCTGGGCGTCGTGCTCGCCCACGGTGCCACCGACGCTGGGGATCGCGACTAGTTCCCGCAGATCTTCCAGGATGCTCTTCGCGTCCACCGCATCCAGCGCGCGACGTTCCAGGTCAGAGGGGATCGGTGCGGCGGTCACGTGTCGAGTGTGTCGCATGCGTCCAACTTCCCGGCGCGGGGGCCACTACCATTCCCGCGTGGCCGAAGGCGACAGGACCGAGCGGGAATTCGAGATCGGCAAGGACGGGCTGGGCGGCATCGTCGTGGGCATGGACGGCAGCCCGGCCAGCTTCCACGCCGCGGCGTGGGCGGCCGGCCTGGCGAGGCGGGAGCGCGCCCGCCTGGTGCTGGTCTACGTCGAGGCGGTGGGCGGCGTCGCCTACTGGTCACCGATGGGCGTCGCAGTGGCCAGCGAGGCGGCCGAAAGCCTGGTGGAGGAGTTGAAGAAGGAGGTCGTGTCGCATCTGAAGTGGGTGGACATCGACTGGGACTTCGTGCACCACCGCGGTGATCCGGCGGTCGGCCTGGAGCAGGTGGCCGAGCAGTACCGGGCCGACCTGATCGTGGTGGGACGTTCCCGCCGCCGGGGTGGTCTGCTCGGCACGGTGCCCGCCACCCTGGTGGTCGAAGCGGTGCGTCCGGTCGTCGTGGTGCCGTGACGGTCCGCCTGCCGGTGGGGGCCGGGGCGAAGCCGGACGACCCCCGGTAGTCGCGCTGCCACGGACAAGTCGGTGCGGAGTTGGCACACGCGTCCACGATGGACGGTTGCAGCCTGCTGGGGTCGAGTTTTGTCGACTGCCGCCTGGGGGCCTGGGTGTTGGGCGAGACGGATCTGACGCTGGTCGGCATGGGCCGCGCCGACCTGCGCGGGCTGGACCTGCGCGGCATCCGGTTCCCGCGAGGCGCCCGCATCGACACGGTGACCGCCCTGGCGTTCGCCGCCGCGCACGGCCTCCGCGTCGACTGACCGCACCGACGACAGGGCGCCCCCGACCGCGCGTCGGGGGCGCCCGCGAGCTGGGCCCGGATCACTCCATGGGCGGGCGCTCGGTGGCCGGCATCTCGGCGAGGGTGCCGTCCGCAAGCAGGTCGCTGATCGGTGCCGGCAGCACGAACGCCGTGCCGCCACCCGGCTGCTCGAACCACGGGACCGCCGTGCCGCGCAGCGCCTGGATCGGGCGTTGGACGCGGTAGGCGAAGTACGAGCGGTTCGCCCACTGCGGCGGCAGCGACCGGTGCGTGTAGGGCGTGCGCATGGCGTAGGTGACGTTGCCGTTCGGCTCGCCGAAGCGGTCCAGTTCAGTGCCGGGCTGCAGCATGACCACCCGCCGGTCCCGGTACAGGGTCAGCGGCGGTTCACCGCTGAGCGGCTGGATCTGCTGGCCCTGCGGCGGACGCGGCGGCCCGGGCGGGCCCTGCCGGTGCGGCCCGGCCATGCCGGGGCCGCCGGGGCCCGGACGCCGCTCCGCACCGCCGACCGGCGCCTGCGCGGGACCGCCCGGCGGCACCGGGGCTCCGCTCTCCCGGCGCGGCTGGCGCTTGGGCAGCGGCGGCGGCGCACCCGGTCCACCGGCGGCCGGGACAGCGGGCTGCCCAACCGGCGGTGACGGCGGGGACGTTGGCGGGGCCGCCGGAGGCGGCGCGGGACGGTCCAGACGCGGGCCGGGCTGGAACCGGGTGGCGTCGTCGCCCGGTTGGGCTGCCGGGTCCTGGAACGGCGGTTCCGGAGGGGTGCTCGGCAACTCCGGGTCCTGGTTCGCGGTGAACAGCGGGTTCCCGCCGGTCTGCGGGGGTTCCGGAGCCGGTGGTGCCGCCGGGGGTTCCGCGGCGGCCGGAGGTTGCGGTGCCGCCGGCGGTTCCGGCGCGGGGACCGGCGGTTCCGGCGCGGGGGCCGGAGCCGGGGCCAGGGGTACCGCGGCCGGCGGGCGGTCCATCAGCAGGCTGCCCAGCAGGTACGCGGCCGCGTGATCGACGCGGGCGAAGCGCACGTCCCCGCCGCCGTCCGCGCCGGCGGTGACGACCCAGTCCGCACCCTCCTGGACCAGGCAGCGCGCGGTCGGGCTGTGGCTGCCGACCCGGTAGGCGTCGCCGTCGACGCGGTAATCAGTGAGCCGGTCGTGCAGGGTGGCCAGCACTTCCTGGGTGTCCGGTGCCTCGGGCTCCTCGAGCACGTGCCGGGAGCCGCCGGGCTGGGCCGGTTCGTCGAGCACCGGCTCCGGCTCGGCCGGGGCGGTCGCCTCGACCTGCGGCCCCGGTTCGGCGGGCGCTTCCGGTTCGGCGCGCTCGGTGCGCGCGTCGGCACGCCGGTCCCGCAGTTCCGCGGCGGCCCGGTCCAGGGTGTCGCGGTCGACCTCGGGCAGCTGGAACCCGCGGTCGCGGATGTGCTGCACCAGCTCGGATTCCGGTGGCAGGCCGTACTGGGCGAGGTAGAAGGCCACCGAGCCGGGCCACAGCCACCTGCCGTCGGTGTGCCAGGCCCCGGGGACGGTGGTGGGCCGCTCCGGGTCGAGCTGGTCCTCCTCGTTCTCCTCGGCGCCGAGGACGACCGGGGCGTTCTCCAGGTACTGACGCAGCGCGCCGGCCTCGTCCGCCGCGACGGGCGGGCGTGTGGCGACCACCGGGCGGCCCTGGTCGTCGTAGTCGTCGAAGACGTTGGCGATGCGCAGCTCCGCGGTGCTCGGCTCCGGCACCGGCGGCGAGGGGAGGACGGGGTCGGGGGTGGGGTCGACCGGCGCCTCGGCGACCGGGGTGTCGGTCACGTCGGCGGACGGGGTGTCGGCCGGGGCGACGGGCTGCTGCGGCTGGGCGGTACCGTCGAGGCGTTCCCGCATCCAGTCGGGGATGTTCTCCTCGGCGCGCGGGTAGCGGCGCAGCTCGTCGATGTACGCGGCGCGCGGCAGCGGGCGCTGCCAGCGCGGCTCGGAGTCGAAGTTGATATCGATCCGGTAGCTCGACGGGCGCTCGACGACGTAGAGGGCGCTCAGCCAGGTCCCCACGTCGGGCCGGTACATGCCCTCGCGCAGCCGCTCGAAGATGTCCTGCAGCTCGGCCGGCGGCTCCCAGGGGCGGGAACTGCCGTCCTGCCCGGCAACCTCACCCAGCAGGTCGTGGTACTCACCGGTGGCGCGGTACTCCACCGTGATCTCCTGCCAGTCCTCCGGAGCGGCCTGTAACAGCACAACCCCGATCCGCCGGGCTATCTGCTCCTGCTCTTCCGGACTGATCGCTGTCGGACGCGACATGGGTGACATCCTCCCCCTCTCGACGAGGCAACCCGACTCCACCCTGCCAAGACGCTACTCGACGCGCGCCCCGCCATGTGCGCTGCGGGCGAGTTCGGTGCCGTCGATCCAGGACACGTGCCCATTTCCAAGATCGTGATCACTGCCTGCGGTGATCACGTCACAAAGCCTGCCCGCTGAGCGGCCGAAGAAACATCACACCACCAGGTGGAATGGATCAGCGGTGCGGATGCTGCGGTGGACGGTCGGCGGAAAACGAGTAGCGGTACGGCTGTGCCAGAAGCCACAGTGATCGGGTGCTGCGCCCCTACCGTCTACTCGCGTCGGTTCCGCACGCGCCGAGTCTCATGTTCTTCAGCCTCCTTGGCCGCCTGCACATGCCGGGCATCTCGATCGTGCTGGCGTTCCTGGTCGTGGACTGGACCGGCTCCTACGCCGTCGGCGGTGTGGTGGGCGGCACGATCACCATCGGACAGACGGTGGCCGGGCCGATGCGCGGCCGCGCGGCCGACCGGAGTTCGGCGTCGAAGCTGTTGGTGCTGACCGGGTTGCTGTCCGGGCTGGGCATGGCCGCGATCGTCGTGGTGACGCAGCTGCTGGACCCGGCGCGCTGGTGGCTGGTGCTCCCGGTGGCGCTGCTGACCGGGCTGGCGCACCCGCCGATCACGCAGGTGGGGCGCGCGATGTGGCCGCATCTGTGCACCGGTCCGTCGCGGGAGGCCGCGTACGCGGTGGAGGCCACGCTGCAGGAGTTGCTGTTCGTGGTGACGCCGACGCTGGCCGCGTTCACCGTGGCGCTGTGGGGTGCGGTGACCGCGATGGTGGCGGTCGCGGTGTGGGCGGCGGTCGGTCCGGTGCTGTTCGCGGGCGCGTTGTGGCGCGCCGGGTTGCGCGACGCGATGGGCGGCGGCGCGGGCGGGGCCGGCGGGGTCGGTGTGCTGTTCCGGGTGCCCGGTTTCACGGCGCTGCTGGCTTTCCTGGGTTTGCTGGTGGGTGGCCTGATCTCGATCGACCTGGTGCTGGTCGGCTGGGCACGCGGGCAGGGAGCGCCGGAGCTGGCCGGGGTGCTGGCGACCGTGTGGGCGGTCGGCTCGCTGATCGGGGGCCTGGTGATGGGCGGGGTGTCGGGGCGGCCCCGGTTGTGGTTGCGGGCGCTGCTGGCCGCCGTCGGCCTGCTGGCGCTGGTGCCGACGCTGCCACCGGTCGTCGACGTCGGCTCGCCGTGGGTGATCGGGCTGGTCCTGCTGGTCGGCGGCACGGCGGTCGCGCCGACGCTGGCCGCGAGCAACGGGCGGTTGGCGGACCTGGCGCCCGCGGCGCAGCGCAGCGAGGCGTTCGGCTGGTCCAGCAGTGCGACCACGTTGGGCGGGGCGATCGCGGCGCCGCTTGCGGGGTGGATGCTCGACATGTCGGGCCCGGCCGGGGCGGCTGCGGCGGCGGGCGGTCTGGCGCTGCTGGCCGTGGGGTTTGTCGTACATCACAGCGTCCGGACATCGCGTTCCGGCTGGTCGGCGCAGCAGACTGCGGTCACGTGACTGTTCCCCTGGTGCGACAGCAGCGTGACCGGCCCCGCGTTCGGGGCCTGGGCATGGTCGGCGCGACCGGGATCGGTGCGCTGCTGGCGGTCCAGGCGCGCATCAACGGGGCGCTCGGCGCCCGCATGGACGACGCGGTGGCCGCTGGCCTGGTCTCCTTCTTCGGTGGGTTCGTCGTGCTGCTGGTGGGCAGCGTCGTGCTGCCGCAGGCACGTCGCGGTGCACGCAACCTCGTCGCGGAGCTGCGTCGGCCCGGCGGGCTTCGCTGGTGGCAGTGCCTCGGTGGGGTGTGCGGCGGGTACCTGGTGTTCAGCCACGGGATGGCGGCGACAGTGCTGGGCGTCGCGATGTTCACGGTGGCCGTGGTCGCCGGGCAGGTCACCAGCGGGTTGGTCGTGGACCGGCTGGGACTGGGGCCGGCCGGGCCGCAGCGGGTGACCGCGACGCGGCTGCTGGGCGCGGGGCTGGCCGTGGTGGCGGTGGTGATCGCGGTCTCGGCGAAGCTGCGTGGGACCGAGGGGAGCTGGTTGGTGCTGCTGCCGGCGCTGGCCGGGCTCGGTCTCGGCTGGCAGGCGGCGGTCAACGGGCGGATGAAGCAGGCCGCTGATTCGGCGGTGTTCGCGGCCACGGTGAACTTCGGCGTCGGCATGGTCGCGCTGGCGGTGGCCTTCGCGGTGGAGGTCGTGCTGCGCGGGTTCCCCGCCTTCCCGGCCGAGGTGTGGCTGTACACCGGGGGACTCCTGGGCATCTTCGTGATCGGCGGGTCGGTGGCGCTGGTTCGCGTGACCGGGGTGCTGGTGCTCAGCCTCGGCATGATCGCCGGGCAGCTGGTGGGGGCGCTGGTGCTGGACGTGTTCGCCCCGGCGACCGGTGCGGGTGTCCCCGCGTCCACTGTGGTCGGTGTCCTGCTGACGCTGCTGGCGGTCGGTGTGGCCGCAATGCCGGACCGGGCGGGACGGGCCGCGCGCCGTCTGCCACGATGAACAGCCGTGAGTGCGACGATTCTCGACGGTAAGGCCACCAAGGACGCGATTTTCGAGGAGCTGCGGCCCAGGGTCGCCCGGCTCGTCGAGCAGGGGCAGGCCCCCGGGCTGGCGACGGTGCTGGTCGGTGACGACCCGGCTTCGCACTCGTACGTGCGCGCCAAGCACAACGACTGCGCGAAGGTGGGCATCACCTCGATCCGCAAGGAGCTGCCCGCCGACGCCACCCGGGCCGACGTCGAGGCGGTGCTCGACGAGCTCAACGCCGATCCGGCCTGCACGGGCTATATCGTGCAGCTGCCGCTGCCCCGGCACCTCGACGCGGGCCCGCTGCTGGAACGCATTGCCCCGGAGAAGGACGCCGACGGGCTGCACCCGATCAACCTCGGCCGCCTGGTGCTCGGCGAGCAGGCGCCGCTGCCGTGCACGCCGCGCGGCATCATCGAGCTGCTGCGCCGCTACGACGTGCCGCTGGCCGGTGCGCGGGTGGCGGTGGTCGGCCGCGGCATCACCGTCGGGCGGCCGATCGGTCTGCTGCTGACGCGGCGCAGCGAGAACGCCACCGTCACGCTCTGCCACACCGGCACCAAGGACCTGGCGGCGGAGGTGAGCCGCGCCGACGTGGTGGTGGCCGCCGCCGGCAAGCCGCACCTGATCACGCCGGACATGGTCAAGCCGGGCGCGGCGGTGCTGGACGTCGGGGTCACCCGCACCGACGCCGGACTGTCGGGGGACGTGCACCCGGACGTCGCAAAGGTCGCCGGGTACCTGTCGCCGAACCCGGGCGGTATCGGCCCGATGACCCGGGCGATGCTGCTGACCAACGTGGTCGAGGCCGCCGAGCGCCGCGCGGGCTGACGGGGTTTCCGAGTGAAACCGACGCGTTTTCCGGTGCAGGACCACGGGAGGGACGGCGTGGGAGATCGGTTCGGCGGCAGGTCACGTCTGCCGGTGCACGTGCCGTTCGCCCTGGTCGGGGCGGTGGGCCTGATCGGTCTGCTGCTCGTGGCGATGCAGCACTGGCGGCGCGGCGCGGTGATGCTCGGGGTCGCGCTGCTGCTCGCGGCGTTCCTGCGCGTCGTGGTGCCGCAGGAACGGGCCGGGCTGCTGGCGATCCGCAGCCGCGTTGTCGACCTGGTGCTCTACAGCGGGTTCGGCCTGGTGATCATCGCGGTGGCGATGACCATCCGCGGCGGCCTGTTCGGCTGAGCGGCCGTGGCGAGCCGACCAGCCGGTCCGTGCGGATTCCCGTCCAGGCTGGGGAGAGGGGGTACCCTGCACCGGGGTGCCTGTCACTCCCACCAGAACGACCAGGTACGGCGGCCGCGGATTTCCTGCGCGTACGCCGAGATGCTGCCCGTCTCCTGCAGGATGCGGTCCGGGCAGAAGGTCCAGTGCTCGGCCGCGACCGCGGCGGCGTGGTCCGCGTCCTGCGGCGGCGCCGCCACGCTCAGATCCAGCCGGTCCGGGCCCAGTCGCAGCAGCCGGGCCCCGAACCGGTCCTCCCAGCTGCGCGCCATCGCCGACAGCCCCGCGGTGCGCGACACGTGGTTGGCCGCGCCCGACCAGCCCAGCGCGGTCAGCACGTCCGCGCCGCGGCGCACCGGAACCAGCGCCAGCCGGGTGTTGTCGTCGATGAACCGCGGCAGCTGCTGGTTGGCCAGGATGTCCGGGTCCGCCAGCAGGTTCCCGGCCGGCGCCGGGCCGGGGCAGTGGTAGTCGAAGGGCGCCAGCACGTCGAGGTCGTAGGCCGGGCCGAGGTCGTCGTCGGCCTGCACCAGGCCGTCCCAGATCCGCGTCATCACGTCCACGACGCGCCACCGGTCGATGTGCTCCAGCGGCTCGGGCGGGACCACACCGACCGTGCAGCGCTCGCCGTACACCTCGTCGTTGTCGCACAGCAGCAACGGCCACAACCCGGTGGTGGGGTGCTCGGCGCGCAGCGCGGCGACCAGTTGCGGCGACGGTGCCTCGTCGCTGACCCAGCACAGCGGTGTCGGGTTGTCGGCGAGCGCCGTCTGCTCGGTGAGGATCTCGCCGGGCGGGAGCGGAACGGAAACCCCGGCATGGGTCCCGAAGAAAACAGCGGACAGGTCGGCCGGTGCCCCCACGTCCCGGTCGTCTCGCAACACTTCACCGCCTCCTAGCCGGACTCCCCTCATCGCGGACCACCTTAGAAGCTGTCTGCGAACTCGTTCTGCATAGGTGGTCACTTGACGCAACCGCAGACGCCGCCCGGAATGCGCCGATTCCCGGTGTGCCGCGACGCGCGTCGGAGCTGGCCTCGCCCGGGCACGCGGCTACGCCGCGGTTACGGCCGCCGCGAGCTGCGCGAGCAACGTGCCCCCCGCCACCGACGCCGTGCCCCGGCACCGTCTGTCCACTTCGGACCGCCGCGGTGCGGTGCAGCAGCTTCCAGGTGGTGACGCCGTTGAGGACCACGGCCACGGCTTCCGTGGCGTCCACTTTCCTCCGGTACCGCGACCAGGTCGGCGGTGCGGAGCACGACGTGGTCGGCCGCCGGTGCGGGGCATGGCCGCCACGCGCTACCCCGCGCGTCACCCGGTCACCCCGGGGCCGACCTCGACGATCCGGCCGATGAGGTCGCAGCCGGGCACGAACGGGGACCGGGGCTGGCCGGGTAGCGTCCGCGCAGCATCTGCACCTCGGCGAACGCCACCCGACGGCTTCGGTGCGCACCAGAACCCGGCCGCCAGGTTCCGGGGTCAGAAGCGGGATGGGCGTCGACCCGGAGCCCCTGTTCCAGGCCGAGGTGGAGTTGGTGCTCGACCAGCCCTGGGAGTGAACACGTGCAACGGGCCGGTCGGCGGCACCGACCGGCCCGACGTCGCAGCGGGTCAGTCCCCCTCGCGAGGGGTGGGCGGCTTGATCTCGCAGTCGCCGCCTGGATACACCACGCTCTCGTGGCCGTCACTGAACCGGACCCGGTACGGCGGCGCGCCGTCCTTTCCGCGGACTTCCAGGATCTCGCCGATCTTCTCGGCCTCGCCGACGTGCCTGCTGTGCACGTGGATCTTGTCACCCACGGCTGCTCTCATCACCCATCACCTCCGCGAATCCAGATTAGGTGACCCAAGCCACACCTCGCACCGGATGGCACACGGAGGTGGCGGAAGCGGCTGACGGCTCAGCCGCCGATCCGGGAGCAGGTCGTGGTCACCTGTTGGTACTTCTCCAGCTGGGCGGCGGTCCATTCGGCGCTGGATTCCAGGGTGACCTGGCCGGACGCCACCTGCTCCACCGACTTCTGCACGTCGAGCAGGTTCTGCCGCAGCGTCTGGTCCGCGGTCTGCTCGGCGAGCCGGCCGAGCTCCTCGACCTTGGCCTGCGCGTCCGCCCGCGCCTGCTGCGGATCGGCGAAGTTCGGCATGAAGCTCGCGACGTTGATCGCCTGCAGGCAGTCCCCCGCCGCGTCCAGGTTCTCCTGCGCCTGCTGGGCCTGCTCGCTGGCATTCTGCAGGCCCTGCTGGGCTTCCTGGATCTCGCCGCACGCGCCGAGGCCGACCAACAGCGGCAGCGCCAGGGCTGCCCCGACGAACTGCTTCCGAGCTCGCATCTTCCCTCCGGTGCTCCCAGCGGCACCGCCGTGGTGCCGCTCTTGCACCCTATCGACCCCGCAGCGCCCGATGGGCGAAATGTCGCATCCGATCGCCGCCCGGTACGCCGTTACGACGGGGCGATCCAGGCCATGACCTCCGGCGGCAGGTCCAGCTGTGCCAGCCAGGGGGCCGCGCCGATGCGGTAGAGCACCACCGAGCTCAGCACCAGCGCCGCGATCGTCAACCCGGGACCCACCAGCACCATCTCGACCCTGCCGCCGGTCTTCATGCGCAGTGCCTTCGGCGGCGCCACCGGGTACCAGGTCCTGCCGCCGAGCGGCACCGGCCACAGCATCGGGCAGCCCTGCTCGGTGATCGCGTCGCCGACGAAGTGCGCGACGCAGCCGATCATCACCGCCACACCGAAGGCCGCCGCGTCGGTGGGCTGGTCCCCGGCCCACGCCCAGCAGGCCAGCGTGAGCAGCAGCGACGCCGCGGTGATCAGCAGCGCGTCCTTGTTCGGGCTCCACGTGTGCAGCAGCCCGCGGACGGCCAGACCGGCGAACACGAACATCAGCACGCCCAGCGCGGTGCCCTCGCTGGTCTGCACGATGGCCGTGGTGATCAGCCCGGCCAGCACCGCGAAGACCAGGGTGTGCGTGAAGCCGCGGTGCGTGCCGTCCCGGTTGCTGTCCCGCTTGGTGCGGGTCAGCCGGTAGAGGAAGCCGCTGATGCCGCTGATGCCCGCCGACGCGCCGCGCGAGACGGCGCCGAACGTGCTGGCGACCGTCGACCTGGGGTGATCGATGTCGGGCAGCAGCGCGGCCCCGGAGGCCAGCGTGGCCCCGACCACCCAGGTCTTCGGGGATAATTGCCCTATCGCGTGCGTGTCGGCCAGGGCGGTCACCGCCGCCCAGGCGGCCAACCCGCTCATCGCGTGCGTCGGTCCGGTCGCCATGGGCACCTCCAGAGATCGCCCCGTCGAAGATCACTCGGTCGGGTATCGAGCGTAGAAGAAGATCACGACACCGCGGCTGGCCCTGCGGTAGTGGCGAACAGCGCTCCCGGCGAGGGTGGTGGTCGGCGACGGGGGCAGGGCACAATCGAACGCGTATAGCAGTACGCTTGTACCGCTTGCGTCTCGCGAGAGGAGCACCCCGCCACATGAGCAAGATCAAGGTCCAGGGCACCATTGCCGAGCTCGACGGCGATGAGATGACCCGGATCATCTGGTCCTTCATCAAGGAAAAGCTGATCCACCCGTATCTGGACATCAACCTCGACTACTACGACCTCGGCATCGAGCACCGGGACGCCACCGACGACCAGGTCACGGTCGACGCGGCCAACGCCATTGCCAAGCACGGCGTGGGTGTGAAGTGTGCCACCATCACCCCGGACGAGGCCCGCGTGGCGGAGTTCGGCCTGAAGAAGATGTGGCGGAGCCCCAACGGCACGATCCGCAACATCCTCGGCGGCGTCATCTTCCGCGAGCCGATCGTCATCTCCAACATCCCGCGCTACGTCCCCACCTGGACGAAGCCGATCGTCATCGGCCGCCACGCGCACGGCGACCAGTACAAGGCCAGCGACTTCAAGGTCCCCGGCCCGGGCACCGTCACCCTGACCTACACGCCGGAGGACGGCGGCGAGCCGATCGAGTTCGAGGTCGCCAAGTTCGGCGAGGACGGCGGCGTCGCGATGGGCATGTACAACTACCGCCGCTCCATCGAGGAGTTCGCGCGGGCGTCCTTCCGCTACGGCCTGGAGCGCGGCTTCCCGGTCTACATGTCGACCAAGAACACGATCCTCAAGGCATACGACGGCATGTTCAAGGACGTGTTCCAGGAGATCTTCGACAACGAGTTCAAGGCCGACTTCGAGGCGAAGGGCCTCACCTACGAGCACCGGCTGATCGACGACATGGTCGCCAGCGCCCTGAAGTGGGAGGGCGGCTACGTCTGGGCCTGCAAGAACTACGACGGCGACGTGCAGTCCGACACCGTGGCGCAGGGCTTCGGCTCGCTGGGACTGATGACCTCGGTGCTGATGACCGCCGACGGCAAGGTGGAGGCCGAGGCCGCGCACGGCACGGTCACCCGGCACTACCGCCAGCACCAGCAGGGCAAGCCCACCTCGACCAACCCGATCGCGTCGATCTTCGCCTGGACCCGCGGCCTGCAGCACCGCGGCAAGCTGGACTCCACCCCGGAGGTCATCGGCTTCGCCGAGACGCTGGAGAAGGTCGTCATCGAGACCGTCGAGAGCGGCCGGATGACCAAGGACCTGGCGCTGCTCGTAGGCGGCGACCAGCAGTACCAGACCACCGAGGAGTTCCTCGCGACGCTGGACGAGAACCTGCAGAAGAAGATGGCCAACCGCTGATCTTCGCCGACCCGCGAACGCCGTCCCGCCCAGGGGCGGCGTTGTCGCGTATCCGGGGCCGGTCAGGGCGCGACGACGCAGAACTCGGTGTCCTCCGGGGCGGGCGAGGACGTGCCGGTCGATCTCCGCGTCGCGGGTGCGGACCAGGGCGGCGCCCAGCGCGAGGTCCGTGCAGCGTGCGGCGATGCCACCGGGCTACCAGGCGTGCGCGGAAGCCGGGCGGGCGACACCTGACGCGTTGAACCGCTCGCGCCGACGGGTGCTTCCGGTTTCGCGGGCCCGCGACCAGGCATTACAGCTGTGGGTGACCGCACGCTCAACCAGGAGGTGTGTCGTGATCCCGGTACCCCGAACACTGCTGCTGGCCGCGACCGGCGTGCTCGGCCTGATCGCACTGACCGGCGTCGACCCGGCGACGACCAGCCTCGGTGGGGCGAAGCCGTGCACCTTCCACGTGACCGCCGACGCCCTGAACGTTCGCTCCGGGCCCAGCGTCGCGGAGCGCCGGGTCGGCTCGCTGCGGTACGGCGAGGAGGTCACCGCGACGCCAAACCTGGTCGGCGGCTTCCGCGACCTCGGCGCCGGTCGCTGGGCGGCGAACGAATTCCTCGCGCCGGTCCCCGGCAGCACCTGCGAACCCTGAGCCGACGCCGCGCCGACCGCCATGACAGCTGTCGCGGCCGACGGGAGACGCCGATGCCGTACCCACGCGCGCCCGGTCCGGGCCCAGGGGGTGCTGCGAACCGGTGATCGACCGTGGGCTAGACTCGGTGTCGAACGCAGCGAGCGCGATTAGCTCAGTGGGAGAGCGCTACCTTGACACGGTAGAGGTCACTGGTTCAATCCCAGTATCGCGCACCAGGTTTTTCCGCAGGTCAGCGGCTCTGCTCCGCCATGGGGTGCCAGCAGCCCGGAGCGGGTCATGACCAGCTTCGGCATCGGCCAGTCGCCGCGTATCGTGGCGACGGCGGGCAGCACCTGTTCGGCCTCCTCGCGCAGCTGCTCGACGACGATCACGCGGCCACCCGGCCCGGCGGCGCGCGCAGCCGGTGAGGATCTGCTGGGCGTGCGCCGCGTTCCCATCATGGAGGACGGCAGAAAGGACATGGGCGTCCGCGCCATCGTCGGCCGTCCAGGGATCTGTCCACTTCGGAGTATTCGCCTTTTCATTCCGGCGCGTACCACCCATTGTGGTGATCCAAGGGGTGCTCCGGCCCCGCCGCTGGTAGAGATCTTATTCGGATGACGGGAAATACCGTCTTCCATTCCGAAAAAGATCTTTGTTGTGGAGGGCTTGTCATGACGCGTGCACGGTGGATGCTGGGGGCGGCAGGGGCCCTGGCGACGATGGCTCTCGGTGCGGCGCTGCCCGCCTCGGCGGCTCCCGCGCCGGATGCGATCACGGAGATCACCAACGCGATCGACCGGACCAGCTGGGACGGGTCGTACCGGTACGGGCCGGTCCGGGCCACGCAGTTCTCGCCGGGCGCGACGAACAAGTGGATCCTCACGCCCAAGTACGACGGGAGCGTGACCATCCAGAACGTCGAAACCCGCCTGTGCGCGCAGCCCGAGGCATTCGTGCCCGGTGCCGAGGTCGTCACCGCGCCCTGCAACTTCAGCGACGTGCAGGACTGGCGCGTCCAGCAGCGGCCGGAAGGCACCGTGCTCAGCCCGGAGATCGCTCCGGAGCTGGCGGCCTCGGTCTACGAGATCGGCCTCCCGGGCAGCCCGGTGGTGCTCAAGCACAACCGGACGTTCGACCCGGACAGGTCGAGCATCTTCACGATCAGCCCGTTCTGAGGCGTCCCCGGGGAGGCAGGCCCGCTGGGTCGGTGCGCAGGCGCCGGCCCAGCGGGCCTTTCTCGTGCCCGGGAGCGGGCACTGTGGACAACGGGTGTCGCCCCGCGGCCCGCATTCGATCACTACATGGGGTGATCGCAGAGGTGTCGAGTGGCCCTCAGGCGCGATCTCGCCGGTAGGTTCATCCTGCTCCTGTTCAAGGAGTTGGGAAACGCGGGGAACCGGCCGCATTTCTGCCTCGCAGATCTGGTGCGCGGATTGTCCCCGACGCCTCAGGAAATGGTCGGTCTACGAAGGGAAACGGTTCATGCGTACTGCGAAGCGCCTGCTGACCGCGGTGGCTGTGGGGTTGCCGCTGCTGCTCGGAGTGGCAGGCACGGCGCTGGCCGACGACGGGCAGGGCCGCCCGGCGAAGGCTCCGAAGGCATCCCAGATCCAGAAGCGCATCCAGGAGCAGGCCCAGTCGCAGGCTGCACAGAACCACACGGTGCAGAACAACATCAACGTCTCACCGGTGACCCAGATCAACAACGGCAAGGGCGACCTGTCCGCGATGACCTGGACGCAGCAGCACAACGCCAACGGCACCGAGCAGACCGAGAGCGAGATGCAGGACGACGACTGAGCTGTCGCACCTGCGCGATAACCGTTCGCAGGACAAGGCTTGGCCCGGCGAATTCATCGCCGGGCCAAGCTGTTTCTTTCGAAGCTCGACTGCGGCCGCCCGCGGGCGGTGCAGCTCGGTGGAACTGCAGGACGGGTCAGTCTTCCTCTTCCTGCTCCTGCTCCTGAGCCGCAACCTCGACCTGGTCGGTGCTGCTGCTGTTGTCCTGGGCAACCCAGTTCAGCGCGTTCTGGTCGCCCTTGCTCCCGACGCTCCACTGGTAGATCGGCGACGAGTTGTGGTTCTGCTGGTCGGTGCTGGCGTGCTGGTCCTGGCTCAGGTCCTGGTCCTGCACCCAGACCTTCTTCTTGCCGTGCTTCCCGTCGCACTTCTCGTGGCACGGCTTGCCGTGACCGTGGTGGTCGCCGTCCGCCAGCGCCATCCCCGGAGCACCGAGCAGGAGGGGCAAGCCCAGAGCCGTGGCAGCGATGACGCGCTTGGCAGTCCGCATATCTACAATCCCCTTCGTACTTTTCCAATGATGGGTGAATGGCGCCGCAAGGAACCCCCGATTGCCCTTTCCCGTGGCGAATCGGCCCATGAGATTCCTGTCGGGGTTTTGGAAAAGCCCGCCGTGGCGGAGCCGTCTAAAACATAGCGCGGTCGGAAAGGCGCGCAAGCCGAGATTTGCGGGGCTCACCTCATGTGATGATCCAGGACGAAACCGGACTGGATCTTTCGACGCGGCGTCCGCACCCGAACGGGACTCGTCACCGCGTTGCGTGCAGGAAGGCGGCAGTCTCCGTGCGCGCGGTGATCACGAGCTGGAGGACGCGGCCACCAGCTGGTGTGTCATCTCGACTACTGTGCGTGCCCGATGTGCGACGTGATCTCGATTTGCGCGCCGGCCGGCCGCGGTGAGATGCGCGCGTCGAAAGGGCATCCGGGCGACTTGTCGACATGAATTGCGGTTGCCGGTTCCGCGTGAGATTCCGCGCCCGGAACACTGGTGGGGCAATTCAGGTTGCGTGGTGTCACGTCCGCCGGTCGCGGGCATCGCCGGGTCGTGCTGCGGTCATCCGGTCATGCGACGCGCTTTGCGCATCCGGCCCGATCCCGCGGTGGCGGGCGGTAGTGATGACCGTTCCGGGGCCATCCGAAAGGTGATCGTTGGGGTCTCGCCAGGAAAGATCGATCCGGGTGCGGTAAGAGAGGACAGGGGTCGAATTCCGGTCAACATGGAGGACGGCGGGACAATGAGCGCTCATCGGTTGCTGGGCCGTGTCGTGGCGGGAAGTGCGTTGCTGGTGGCGGCGTTGATCCCGGGAGTCGCGTCGGCCGCATCCAGCGCTGCGCAGAGCACCATCACCTTGACCGTGGCAGATCGTCAGATTTCCCGAAGTGTCGTCCTGCACTGCGAACCCGTCGGCGGCAACCATCCGCGCGCCGAGCTCGCCTGTGCGGACCTGATGAAGGTCGATGGGAACCTCGAGCGCCTGGGATCCGGCAGGGCCGGGCACTGCACCAAGGACGCCCGCCAGGTGTGGGCCACCGCGGTCGGGACCTGGCGGGGCCGCCCGATCGACTACCGCGCCACGGGGGCGAACCTCTGCGCGTTCAAGCACCAGACGGGTGCCGTGTTCGACTTCTGATCACCCAACGCCGCGTCGGTAGCTCGCTTGGCGGTTGCGGACGCGGCATCCTGCCGAGAAGGCGGGAGTGTGGCGTGAAAGTCACCGTTCGCGGGCCAGCGCACACCGCGGGCGGAGCCAAGGTGAGTTCTGCGTGCCCTGGAGGGCGTGACTCTCGCCCTTCGAACCGCCTGCGCCGCACTCGCGAAAGTGGCTCCACCGGGTTTCCCGGTGGAGCCACTCGTCGTTGTGCGGGCGGATCAGCAGCGGCCGGTCACCACCCGGTCCAGGACGACCACCTTGTCGCTGGTGGTGACAACGATCCTGGATGCCCTGCCGTTGGCGACGGTGACGCCGTTGGCGGAGATCCCGCCGCCGCTGACCGAGCCGCTGGCCCGGTGTTGACCGTCCACAGTGACCGAATACGCGATCGGGCGCGCATCTCCGGTGGAGCTGCGGACGGTCACCAGCACCGTGGGCTGTGGGGCGATCCGGATGCCCTTCGGCAGCCAGGCGGTGAGGTCGAACTTCGCGGGGTCGAAACACCGCACCTGGCTCATCTCGACGTGCAGCGGCGGGTTGGCCCAGGCCGTCGCGGTGGCCGCGGCACCCCCGGCGAGGGTGCCCAGGGCGGCCAGGGCGACCGTGACGTCACGGCGGATTCCCATGTCATGCCTCCTGAAATGAGGATCGTCAGCAAAGCAGTTACGAACGCTAGGCGGGGTCCGCGGGGGACGCCCGGCACTCGCGGACTACTTGGCACCAACGAGCTACCCACCCGAGCAGGGTTTTCCCCGTAGCGCCGTTTTCTTCGCCGCGGCAACAGATCCGGACTTAATTGATCTTCAGGTGATCGCGCAATTCTACTGTTTCGATCTTGTTCGCGTCGCTCGATTTCAATCATCTGATCAGTTGAGATGACTGCCTGGAAACAGTCGTCCCATGTAGACGGTGAGTAACCGGGCAGCCGCTCGTGTGGCGGGCAAATCTCTTTGGTGGTGCAGGGCATGGCAGAACCCGCGGAATGGTGCGAACGTTTCTCTTGCCGGTCGGTGCACCCCAATCTCCCGGATATCGCGGGAACCAACATGCCGACTTGGCACAGTCCGAACCATGGATGGGAGTAGATCGAATGCGTACGTCGATTCGCCTTCTGGGTGTTACTGCTGCTGCTGCGGCGATGCTGGCTGTCGGTTCCCCGGCCTTCGCCGGTGGCCACGACAAGCACAAGGACGACGGTCAGGTCGCGGTTGCCACGTCCGAGGGTGGTGACGGCGAGGGCGGCGACGGCGGCCTCGGCGTGAACCTCATCTGCGGCATCGGCGTCGGTATCCTCGGCGAGGGCGAAGGCTCCTGCGACGCGGGCAACGGCGGCAACGGCGTGGGTGGCGACGCCGACTCGCATGCCTCGAACAACGACTGAGGTCGCCTGAAGGGACATCCCTGATCGTCCGCACCGAGCGTGCCGATCGGCCAGTGCCGGTCGGCACGCTCTTTTTTCGCGCGCCCCCATCGCACCTCTGGGTGACTTCGGGGTGTCGCCCGCATGTCGGTCTGTGCGTGACGGCCGCTCCGGTGCCAGAGTCCACGCGTCGATTCTGGTTCGGTCGCGCGTTCCCGGCGCGAAGCCGGAATTCGACTCTGTGGTATCCATCCAGATCGGAGTACGTAGTGCGCACTGTTCGGTTCATGCTCGCCGGGGCTCTCGCAGCCGGGATGCTGGCTGCGGGCGCATCGCCCGCCCTCGCGGCCAAGAGCAAGGACAAGGAGTCCGACGACGACTCCACGGTCACTGCGGCCGCTGAGGGCGGCGACGGGGGCAACGGTGGCAACGGTGGTTTCGGCCTGAACATCTGCCCGTCCATCGCGCTGCTGGCCCCGGCGAAGGCCAGCTGCTCCGCCGGCGACGGCGGCAACGCCAACGGCGGTGACGCGGACGCCTACGCGGAGGACGACAACAACGACCGCGAGTACCACATCAAGAAGCGGAAGTAGCGCTCGGCGACTTCCCGCGCGCGAAACGGGGCCGGCCGCACACCAGCGGTCGGCCCCGCCGCTTTTCCCGCCCCCGAACGCAGAAGTGCCGACCCCACAGCGGGGTCGGCACTTTCCGTGGGCGCGCGGTGTCGCCTCAGTCGTCCGAGCTCTCCGAGTCCTCCTCGGACTCCGCGACAGCCGCCGTTGCCTCGCCGTCGGCAGCCCCGCCGTTCGGGGCGACCGAGCATTGCACCGTGATCTGGCCGGTGAAGCTGATCGGCTTACACACGCTGAACCCGGCGCCGTCCTCGCCCACGTCGCCGGCCTTGCCGATGTCGCTGTCGGCGAACGCGGCCGCCGAGGGCAGCAGGCCCGCCGCCAGCAGGCTCGTACCGAGGGCGACGGCGGTGCCGAGCAGGCGAACAGAACTGGTCACTGGTACTCCGTTTCAGGTCGTTCGATCTGAGCCGACCGCCATCGGGCCGGTGGGTCAGGGGAGAGATCCGGTACCCGCGGACCCCCCTGACCCGGCAGCGGTGTTTAGTCCCGATACCGCTCGATCTCGTTGCTGTCGTCCTCGGCCCACGCGTCCGCGTCGCCGCCGTTGGCGTCGCCGCCGTTCGCGGCGCTGCAGTCCGCCTCGGCCTTGGCGAGGATCCCGATCGCCGGGCAGATGTTCAGGGCGAACCCGCCGTTGCCGCCGTTGCCGCCGTCGCCACCCTCGGCGGCCGCGGTGACGGTGGAGTCGTCGTCGGACTCCTTCTTGCTGTCCTTCGCGGCCAGCGCGGGCGTGGCGCCCATCGCGAGCATCCCGGCGGCAGCGACACCGGCGAACAGCGCACGAACCGAACTACGCACTTCGCAGACTCCGATCTCGATGGTTGCTGACTGCGTCGTGCCGCCGGTCGGTTCCGCCAGGAACCGGACGTCGACCGGCGGATCGACGCGGCACAACCTGCCACCGAGATCACCCGTCGGCACGCCAACACGCCCACGATCCGAGTTGACCACCCATTAGAGGCTGCGGGGATGGTTTCGCGCGGCGGTGCCGGTGGCGGAACCGGTGGTGTGCGGCGGAATGCGGAAGCGTCCACACAGGATCGTCGGTCGCGAGGTACTCGCGGGTATCCCGAACGCTCCTCAGCCGCCCGCCATCGCGCCGACGATCAGGTACGGCTCCTTTCCGCTGACCACCTCCGGCGGCAGCGGGTCGTCCGGGGAGTCGTGGGAGCGGTCCTCCTCGCAGGCGAAGAACCGAATGAAGGCGCGCCGGCGCTGCGTCTGCTGGTCGCGGACCGTGCCGCGCAGCATCGGGAACCGGTCCTCGAGCGCGTCGAGGACCGCCCGCTGCGTCACCGGCTCGTCGACGTCCAGCAGCACCTCGTGGTCGGTGATCCTGGCGAGGTTGCGCAGGTGGGTGGGGAGTGCGACCCGGATCATGGCAGCGTCTGCACCTCCACCGACAGCACCGCCGGGAGGTCCCGGACGATCGGTCGCCAGCTGTTCCCGGCGTCGGCCGAGACGTACACCTGGCCACCCGTGGTGCCGAAGTAGACGCCGCAGTCGTCCAGCGAGTCGACCGCCATGGCGTCCCGCAGCACGTTGACGTAGCAGTTGCTCTGCGGCAGCCCGTCGGTCAGCGGCTCCCACTCGTGCCCGCCGACCCGGCTGCGGTACACGCGCAGCCTGCCGTCCGGCGGGTAGTGCTGCTCGTCGCTCTTGATCGGCACGACGTACACCGTGTCGGGTTCGTGGGCGTGTACCTCGATGGGGAACCCGAAGTTGGAGGGCAGGTCGCCGCTGATCTCGTACCACGACTCGCCGGCGTCGTCGCTGCGCATCACGTCCCAGTGCTTCTGCATGAACAGCACGTTCGGCCGCGCCTGGTGCAGCGCGATGCGGTGCACGCAGTGCCCGACCGCGGCGTCGGGGTCCGGGATGCCCTGCGAGTGCAGGCCGCGGTTGATCGGCTGCCAGCTCTTGCCCCCGTCGTCGGTGCGGAACACCCCGGCCGCCGAGATCGCGGCGAAGAGGCGGTCGGGGTTGTCCGGCGCGTGGATGATCGTGTGCAGGCACAGACCTCCCGCACCCGGCTGCCACCCCGCGGCCGACTCGTGCTCCCGCAGCGCCGGGAGCTCGTGCCAGGACTGGCCACCGTCGGTGGTGCGGAACAGCGCCGCGTCCTCGACCCCGGCGTACACCGTGTCCGGGTCGGTCGGCGACGGCTCCAGGTGCCAGACCCGCTCGAACTCCCACGGGTGCGGCGTGCCGTCGTACCACTGGTGGGTGCCGGGACTGCCCTCGTAGGTGAAGGCGTTGTCCACCGGCTCCCAGGTCCGGCCACCGTCGTCGGAGCGTTGGATGAGCTGGCCGAACCAGCCCAGCGACTGCGACGCGTAGAGCCGGTCCGGGGCGGTCGGCGATCCCTTGAGGTGGTAGACCTGCCAGCCGCCGAAGTACGGCCCGCTGATCTCCCAGTCCTGCCGTGTGCCGTCGGCGGTCAGCACGAAGGCGCCCTTGCGGGTGCCGACCAGAACTCGAACCCGGCTCATCCTGCACTCCTTGACCGTCCCCAGGGGCGTCTGTCGCTGGTCACGCTAGACCTGTCGGTCAGCCCTGTCTTCTCCGATCTTGCGCAATGGGGGAGGCCAGCGGCGGCAGCGCGACCAGCACGGGCGCCATCCAGTCGGCGGCGAGGTCGAGCAGCAGGTCGCGGTGGTGGTGCCGCTGCTGGGCGCAGATGTGCACCGGGCGTGGCGAGCTGCCGAGGACGCTGCGCGCGGGGACGAGCTGGGTGGAAGCGTCGGCCCGGGACGCCAGGGCGGTGGACAGCAGCCAGTAGTCCCCCGGCGGGACACCGGTGAGCGCGAACTCGCCGGTGTCGTCGAGCAGCGCCCCGCTAACCGGGATGCCGCGCGCGGACCGGCGCGGGAACAGCCCCACGTACACCGCGGCCGGACCGAGGGTGGCCTGGGCCGCCGGGCTGATGCGGGCCGAGCCGGTGACGGCGCCGCCGTGCGGCACCGGGCCCGGCACGTGCACCGGTTCCGGTGGTGCGTCGGTCAGGGCGTCCGGCAGGCGGCGGAACTCGGTCGGGCTGACCCCGACGACCTCGACGAACCGCCGGGTGAAGGTGCCGATCGAGTTGAACCCGACCGCGAAGCAGATGTCGGCGATCCGGTCGTCGCCGGCGAGCAGCAGCTGCTTGGCGCGGTGGAAGCGGTGCGCGGCCAGGAACTGGCCCGGAGGCACGCCGAGCACCCGCTCGAAGCACCTGGCCAGGTGAAACGGGCTGTAGCCGACGTAGTCCGCGACGTCAGCCAGCCTGATCGGGTCGGTGGCGTGGTCGGCGAGAAATCGCGCGGCATGCACTGCGGCGTTCGGCATACCCGCTGCCTCCCCTCGCGGGACCGGGTCCGGTCCGATGACCGTAACGCCGGTGACCGACACGCGGCACCGGCTCGCGGCGGCACCGGCGCCCTACCCCAGGCTGGCTGAACTGCCCGGTGCCCGCAGCCCCGCGGAACTATCGTCGTAGCGGCTGCGCGCCGGTGATCAGCGCTCCAGCTGAGCACGACGGGGCGCGCATGTGTCTGGATCACCGCGCAAGGAGGTTTCCTGACTTGTCCCGTTCCACGCCAACCCACCGCGCCTCGACGGCCGCGGCTCTCGCGCTGGTCGGCGCGCTCGCCAGCGGCTGTGCCGCCGCCCAGGGCGCCGGTGGCGCGTCCGGTGAGCCGCGACCGAACCTGTCCGACCTCAAGCAGTCCATTGTGGAGTACCACGATTCGGGTCGCTGGGACGCCGACATCGCCCGCATCGACGAGCAGGCCCGGCGGTACCTGGCGCACCGATTGCAGCAGGGCGTGCCGAAACCGGCTGTCGTGCTGGACATTGACGAGACCAGTCTGTCCACCTACGACTATGAGGTGGCCAACGACTTCGGCTACGACAAGGCGGAGTTCGACGAGTTCGTACTGGGCCGCAAGCCGACCGCGATCGGTGCGACCCGGGATCTGGTGCGCTTCGCCGACGAGCACGGCGTGGCGGTCTTCTTCGTCACCGGCCGCCGGGACACCGCGCAGATGCGCCAGGCCAGCGCGCAGGACCTGCGCGAGGAGGGCTACCCGGAACCGGATGGTCTGTACCTGCGGCCGGTCGGCGACCACAACCCGTCGGTGGTGCCGTACAAGAGCGGGGCCCGGGCGGACATCGAGCGGCAGGGCTACCGGATCGTCCTCAATGTCGGGGACCAGCAGTCCGACCTCGACGGAGGCCACGCCGAACGCCCGGTGAAGCTGCCCAATCCCATGTACGAGGTGGGTTGAGCGGAGTGGCCCGACCGAGTTCCCGCGCCGGGCGCCGTGGCGCGGGAACTCGGTTCTTTCGGGGGACACCCGGGCCGGAAGGGGGACGGCGGATGGATTTACCGGCGCCGGGGTCGGGGCGGGGCTGCGGGGCGGCGGTCCGCCTCTGGGGGCTCAGGCCGACGCGGCCAGCCAGGTCGAGCGGCCCGCGTGGGCGGGCAGCCAGCAGCCCTTGGGTTGCGCGCCCAGTTCCGGTGCCGGTTCGGACAGGGCGAGCAGGTCGTTGATCACCTCGCGGGCCGGGCCGGTGGTCCGCCACAGCACCTTGCTCGGGAACAGCACGTCCGGTTCGTCGCCGGGGATACGCGCCGCGTCGGCGTCGGTCTCCCCGAACAACTGCAGGATGTCGAACACGCCGCGGTGCACGCGGATGCCGACCACTGCGACCAGTCCGCCGTTGGCGTCGCGCGGGTGCGCGAACTGGAATCCGCGGGCCACCAGCGCCTGTAGGCCGTTCGTTATCTCGTTCATGGCGCCACCGAATTTCCTCGTAAGGGCTACGTCGACCATGGCTGGAGCCTCGGACGCCGGTGCGTCAGACGATCAGATCGTCGAACTCCCCGTCCTTGGCCCCATGGAGAAATGCGGCGATTTCGTCCCGGCTGTACACCAGTGCTGGGCCATCGGGGTAGCGCGAGTTTCTGACGGCGATCCCGCCGTCGACCAGTGGTGCCAATTCGACGCAGTTGCCCACCGCTCCGCTGTGGCGGCTCTTCCGCCACACCACGTCGGGAAGCTGCTTCGCGGGCATGCCGTTGCGGATGTCCGTCATCCGAACCCCACCCTTCCCCGAATAACTCTGCACGATCATCTGCACGTGCAGTTGATCGTGCACTCACGTTAGCAGGTGCAGATGCACGGTTAAATGCACGTGCAGATGAGTGAGATGTTGATCACTCTTCCGGCGGTAACGCGTGACTACGGCGCTGGCCCGTCGTTGTCCTCGCACTCGCCCGGCGTACGCTTTCTGACCTGCGGAAAGGCGTCGCGGGGTGGCTTGTCGGCCCAGCGCGGCGGACCCTGTCAACCGCCGGATCACTCCGGGAAGAACGGGAAGAGAGCGTGCACGCGAGCGCGGATCACCACGAGCGGGTCAGCGCGGCCTTGAGCGTCTTGCGGGTCTCCTCCGGCGTCTGCGCGTCAACCGCGAGCCGGTGGCTGACCTTGCTGTAGACCTCGACCTCGTCGGGTTTGTCCAGGTACAGCGCCCCGCAGAGGTGCTCCAGGTAGACGATGTCCGGGATTTCCGGTTCGGCGAAGCGCAGGATGGTGAACGCACCCTCGGCACCCGAGCGCCCAAGCTCGAACGGCAGGATCTGCAGCGTCACCGTCGGCAGCGCGGTCACGTCCAGCAGGTGCTCGATCTGCTCGCGCAGCACCTCGACCCCGCCGATCGGCCGATGCAGCACCGACTCGTCGATCACCGCCCACAGCCGCGGGCCCTTGGGCTGGTGGAGCAGCTTCTGGCGCTGCATCCGCAGCCGCACCCGCCGGTCCAGCTCCTCCTCGGTGAACTCCGGCCGCCCCTGCGTGGCGACCGCGCGGGCGTACCGTTCGGTCTGCAGCAGGCCGGGCACGAACTGGATCTCGTAGGTCTGGATCCGCGCCGCGGACTCCTCCAGGCCGACGAAGTCCTGGAACCACGGCGCGATCAGGTCGTTGAAACTGTGCCACCAACCCGGCTCGTTCGAGCGGCGCACCAGGTCGAGGAACGTGGCGCGCTCCTGCTCGTCGGTCACGCCGTAGAGCGTGAGCAGGTCGGCGACATCGCGCTCCTTGAAGCCGACGCGACCGAGCTCCAGCCGACTGATCTTGGAGCCGGAACCGCGGATCGCATAACCGGCGTCCTCGCGGGAGATCCCGTTTGCCTCACGCAACCTGCGAAGCTGGCTGCCCAGCACGAGACGGCGGGCCGTTGGGCCGCTTCCCGTGGCGCTGTCCGGGGCCACGCCGAGACCTCCTGCTGCTGCGGGCTTCTGCTCGCCTGTCGCGATCCGGTGGCGGAACGTTACGCGAGGGGATACTAGTGGAATCCCGCCACAGGTCGAGTGCCTTACCCAGATCGGGGGCAGCTACCCCGTACGTATCCGCAGCGCGGATTATCCCCTACGCTGGGTTTTGCCGGGGAAAACAGCGGTTGGGGAGAGGCATGGCGCGGACTGGTGACGGGCGGGTGGGTGTCCCGGCGGAAATCGACTCGACACGGCCCAGCAGCGCCCGGGTCTACGACGCTCTCCTCGGCGGTAAGGACAACTACGCCGCCGACCGCAAAGTACGCGACAAGCTCGCCGCGATCACCCCGAAACCGGGCGCGCTCGCCCGGGAGAACCGCGCCTTCCTGCTGCGGATCACCCGGTACCTCGCCGGCACGTGCGGCGTGGACCAGTTCCTCGACTGCGGCTCCGGGCTGCCCACCCAGGAGAACACCCACGAGGTCGCGCAGCGGATCAACCCCGACGCGACCGTGATCTACGTCGACAACGACCCCACGGCGATCGTGCACGGGCGGGCGCTGCTGGCGGAGAACGACCGCACCCACTTCGTGGCCGGGGACCTCACCGAACCCGCGCGGCTGCTCGCCGATCCGGGCGTGGCCCGCGGGCTCGACTGGTCGCGGCCGATCGCGCTGTATCTGCTCGGCATCCTGCACCACGTCGGCGACGAACACCGGCCCGCGGAGCTGGTGGCCCGCTACGTCGAGGCGCTGCCGCGCGGGTCCTACGTGGCGATCAGCCACTTCTGCCGACCCGACCCCGCGGACGCGTCGGCCACCGAGCTGGCCGACAAGATGGAGCGGGCCTACCTCGGCAGCGAGATGGGCACCGGCTGGTTCCGCCCGCACGCCGAGATCGCCACCTGCTTCGGGGGTCTCGACCTGCTCGAGCCGGGTCTGGTGCCGGTCACGGACTGGTGGCCGGACGGCCCGCGGACCGAACCCGTTGAGCCCTACCACCGGTTGCTGGTCGGCGGCCTCGCCCGCAAGCCCTGAGTCAGTACGCCTGCGTCGACACGCGGATCGGGCCGTCGTGCCAGGTCACGATCAGTGAGGAACCGTGCTGTCCCGCGGTGAACTCGATACGCAGCCAGCCGTCGGGGTGCTCCCACGTCCGCACCGAGTAGCCGGGGCTCGGCGTGGCCGAGATGAGTTCGGCGTAATTCGGGTGCAGCGAAAGGACCACCTGACCGCCCATGATGTCGTAGGCGCGCACGTCGCCGCCGTCGGACGCCGGTGCGGGAGCGGGTTCTCGGGCCACCGGTCGCTCCACTGTGGTCGTCCTGGGCATGGTTGGCTCGGGCGGTGGGGGTGTCGGAGTCGGGGTGCTGGTGACGGGCGGTGCGCCGGTGGTGGGCGGCGGCGCGGGCTCGGCCGCCGGACGGACCACGGGCACGGAGTCGGGCTGGTCGAACACGGCGCCGCGGATGACATCGCGCACGCCGAGCCAGGACAGCGTGACGGCCGCCGTGGTCGCGGCCAACCACACGCCGGCGTAGGTGAGAACTCGTTTCGCGCGCATGGGAGCCATATCCTCGACGTCCGGTCGGGGCCGCGCAAGCGCCGACCGGGCGTGCCTGACCCGCTGACCAGAATACGAAGCTTTCTCATACTCCCCGTATCGTCGCGCCATGGCTGTGGTGTTGGTTGTCGAGGACGACCCGGTCGTGCGAGCGGCCATGATCCGCGACCTCAGCGCGCGCGACTGGGTGGTGCGCAGCGTCGGGACCGCCCTGGCGTCGTTGCGGGAGGTGGCCGAACACCCGCCGGACGTCATCATCCTCGACCTCGGGCTGCCCGACCTCGACGGTCGCGAGACGCTGAAGATGATCCGCGGGATCTCCGACGTGCCCACCATCGTGGCCACCGCCCGCGACGACGAGACCGAGATCGTGCGCCTGCTGCGCGCCGGAGCCGACGACTACGTCGTCAAACCCTTCTCCAGCGAACACCTCAACGCCCGCATCGAAGCGGTGCTGCGGCGCGCCCGGGGCGCGCAACCACCGCAGCTGCTGGAGGTCGGCGGGCTGCGCATCGACGTCGACAGCCGGGTGGCACACCTCGACGGCACCGAGCTGGAGCTGACCCGCCGCGAGTTCGACCTGCTCGCCTACCTGGCCGCCCGGCCGGGGCGCGTCGTGCCGCGCCGCGAGCTGCTCGCGCAGGTGTGGCGGCAGTCCTACGGCGACGACCAGACCATCGACGTGCACCTGTCCTGGCTGCGGCGCAAGCTCGGCGAAAGCGCCGCCGACCCCCGCTACCTGCACACCGTCCGCGGTGTCGGCGTGAAGATCGTGGCTCCGGAATGAGGCGGACAATCGTGCTGGTGGCGCTGGCCGTGACCTCGATGGTCGCGCTGGCGTTCCTCATCCCGCTCGGGCTGATGATCCGCGAAATGGCCCGCGACCAGGCGATGTCCGACGCCGAGCGGCAGGCCGTGGCGCTGGCCCCGGTGCTGGCAACCACCACCGATCCCGGGCTCGTCGCCCGCGCGGTCGCCAGCACCCGCGCGGGCCAGAGTGGTCGCCTCGCGGTGTACCTGCCCGACGGCCGGGTCGTGGGGCGGTCCCGGATCGGTGCGAGCGAGGTCCGCGCGGCGATGGCCGAGATGCGCACCGCGTCCGTCGGGGTGCCCGGCGGCACCGCGTTCGTGCAGTCGATCGCACTGGATGGGGGCCGGACCGCGGTCGCCGAGGTCTTCGTCCCGGCCGAGGAGCAGACCCGCGGGGTGCTGCGGTCGTGGCTGGTGCTCGGCGCCGTCGGTCTGGTCCTGGTCAGCGCGTCGCTGGTGGTCGCCGACCGGCTCGGAGCGCGCGTCGTCCGGGCCACGACGCGGCTGGCGGAGGCGTCCTCGGCGCTCGGTGCCGGTGACCTGACGGTCCGGGTGGACCCCAGCGGACCGCCGGAGCTGGTCGAGGCGGGCCGGGCGTTCAACGCGATGGCCGACCGGGTCCGCCACCTCCTCGCCGCCGAGCGGGAGATGGCCGCGGACCTCTCGCACCGGCTGCGCACCCCACTGACCGCGTTGCGGCTCAACGCCGAAGCCCTCGGCGACGGACCGGCCGCCGAGCAGACCCGGCAGGCGATCGACCGGCTGGAGCGCGAGGTGGATTTGGTGATCACCAGCGCCCGCCGCGCCGGTCCGTGCGACGAGGCCGACTGCGACGTGGCGGAACTGCTGCGGGACCGGCTGGAGTTCTGGTCCGCGCTGGCCGAGGACCAGGGGAGGCCGTGGAGCCTGCGCGGCGCGGACGGCGAGGTGTACGTCCCGGTGCCGCGTGCGGAGCTGGAAGCGTCGGTGGACGCGGTGGTGGGCAACGTCTTCCGGCACACTCCCGAGCGCACCGAGTTCGTGGTGTCGTTGCAGCGCGGGGACGGGCTCGTAGGGGTCGTGGTGGAGGACGCCGGGCCCGGGGTGGCCGAGTCGTCCGCGGCGGTGCAGCGCGGCCGGAGCAGCGCCGGGTCCACCGGGCTCGGCTTGGACATCGCGCGCCGCGTCGCGGAGTCGACCGGAGGACGGCTCGCCGTCGACCGCTCGAGTCTCGGCGGGGCCCGGGTCTGCATGTGGTTGCGGCCGCGACCGGCCGCACCGCGCGCCGCCCGCTGCACGCGGTGCCGGGAGCCGTTCCGCCGGACCTGACCGGGCCGCGAGGTGCGTCACCGCAGCCGCACCGCGCGGACTGATCGGTTGGGGTGGTGGTTACCCTCGGGCCGTGCTGACTGTGTCGACCGTGAACGTCAACGGCCTGCGCGCCGCGGCGAAGAAGGGCTTCGTGGAGTGGCTGGCCGCCACCGGGGCCGACGTGATCTGCCTGCAGGAGACACGCGCGGAGCCCGACCAGCTCCCGCCCGGGGTGCGGGAGCCCGACGGCTGGCACAGCGTCCTGGCCCCGAGCTCGGCGAAGGGCCGCGCCGGCGTCGCCGTCTACAGCCGGGTCGAGCCGTCCGCGGTGCGCATCGGCTTCGGGTCCGCGGAGTTCGACGACAGCGGCCGGTACGCGGAGGTGGACCTGCCCGGCCTGGTGGTCGGCAGCCTCTACCTGCCCAGCGGCGACGTCGGCACCCCGCGCCAGGACGAGAAGGAGCGCTTCATGAAGGAGTTCCAGGCGTACCTGGGCGACCTCCGCGAGCGCGCCGCGGCCGACGGCCGCGAGGTTCTGGTGTGCGGCGACTGGAACATCGCGCACCGCGAGATCGATCTGAAGAACTGGAAGGCCAACCAGAAGGAGGCCGGTTTCCTGCCGGAGGAACGGGCCTGGTTGACCGAGATCTTCGACAGCGGCTACGTGGACGTGGTGCGCCGCCTGCACCCGGAGGGACCGGGCCCGTACTCCTGGTGGTCCTACCGGGGCAAGGCGTTCGACAACGACTCCGGCTGGCGCATCGACTACCACGTGGCCACGGCGAGTCTGGCGGAGCGAGCGGTGGAGGCCCGCGTGGAACGGGCTCCCTCCTACGACCTGCGCTGGTCCGACCACGCCCCGGTCACCGTGACCTACCGGGACTGATCCGGCGCCGCATCGGGTTGCCCGACGGGCCGACTCGGGCAGCAACCTCCAGGTTCAGGCGAACTTGGTGGTCGGTCCCGGTGTCGTGGCTGTGGGAGGCCGTGGAACTCCTGCCTACCCCAGGGCGGGGAAGCGGCGGGAAGGCCCGCGAGCGGCTGACTGAGAGCTTGCACCAGAAGACCTAGCTGCGGGTCTCGTCCACCACCCACGACAGGTACTCGGCCGAGCCACCCTCGATCGGGATCGCAACGATCTCCGGCACGTCGTAGGTGTGGATTTTCTTCAGGTGGTCCGTCAGGTCGGCCACTCGATCAGCAGCCGTCTTGATCTCGACGCGCCATTCCGGGTCCGTCTCGACCTTGCCCTCCCAGCGGTAGACGCTGGTGATGGGAACGATCTGCGCGCAGGCTCCCAGCTTCGCGTCGATCACGCTCGACGCCAGCTCGCGCGCCCTGTCCTCGCTGTCGGTCGTCGTTACCACGATCACGTGTCCGGCCATGCCCGGAGCGTACCGGCCAGGCCGAATGCCGAGATCAACGCGCGATCAGGTCATCCAACAGGGTGGCGATCACCGGTCGAACCCCGTAGCGCCACACCGTGGCCTAGCTCGTCCGGTGCGTGCTCGGCGCGCTTGGTGTAGGTCAGGTGGACGACGCTGCTGTCGAAGGTCTGGACGTTGGTCAGGTCGTACTGCTGGGGTGAGAATTCGCCGTTGAACAGGGGAATACCCGCTCCGGCGACGATCGGGTGGAGCTTGATGATGAGTTCGTCGATCGCCGGGCGCAGCGCCGCGGCCAGCGTCGCGCCGCCGCAGAGCCAGATGCCCGCGCCTGGTTCCCGTTTCAGCTGCAGGACGCGCTCCAGCGGGTCGGTGTTGACGAACTCCACCGTCGGGTCGGGGCTTTCGGTGATGCTGCGGGAGAACACGATGCTGCGCAGGTGCTGGTAGGCGTTCGTCATTCCGGCCTGGACGCCGATCTCCCAGCTGCGGCGGCCCTGCAGGACGGTGTCGAAGTGCTTGTTCGGCGCGTCGGTGAGGCCCACCAGCGGGCGGATGTGCGTCGGGATGATCTCCGGGTACTCGGCGTGGAGGTGGTCGCCGTGGTCGCCCTCGTGCAGGAAGAAGTCCGGGTTGTCGTTGGCCGGGCCGGTGATGACGCCGTCAATGGTCGACGCGACCAGGTAGGTGAGCTTGCGCATGGGAACCTCCGATCCCTGAACCACTTCGGATGTAGTACTTCGAATGTAGTACTCTGTACGTAGTGGTTGCAAGGCTCTTTCTCAGGAGGAGCGATGGTGCAGAACCCGGCGCGGCGGACCGCGCTGGTCAACGCGGCGATCGAGGTGCTGGCGCGGGACGGCGCGCGCGGCCTGACCTTCCGCGCCGTCGACGCCGAGGCCGGGGTGCCGAAGGGCACCGCGTCGAACTACTTCGCCAACCGGGACGATCTGCTCAACCAGGTCGGTGCGCACATCCACGAGCGCCTGTCCCTCGACCCCGCCGGCGTCGATCCGGCGCAGCCGCCGTCCCGTGACCTGCTCGCCGAGCTGATGCGGGCGCTGTACCACCACATCTCCGCCGACCGGACCGGCTGGCTGGCCCTGCTGGAACTGCGGCTGGAGGCGACCCGCCGCCCGGAGCTGCGGGCGGCGCTGACCGAAACCCTGCGCACCAACCTGGAACGGAACGTCCAGGGCCGCCGGGACTCCGGCCTCCCCGGCGACGACACGACCACGATCCTGCTCTACTACGCGATGACCGGTCTGATCCTGGAGAACCTCACGGTCCCCGACGTCCTGGCGCCGTTCGACGTCGACGACCTGATCGGCACCTTCGTCGACCGCTGCCTGGCCACCTGACTCACGCGGTCAGCAACCGCGCCAACTCCGCGCGCTCGTCGTTGTCCAGCAACATGTTCCGGGCGCGTGCGAGAGAAGTGCTCAGCGGGGGAGGAGGTCGTCGAGGGGGGTCTCCGTGTCGGCGAGGCGTGCTGGATCAACGGGGGAACCGGATCTGATCAACCTCTCAATCTGGTCGCCCACATCCCAGATGTTGACGTTCATGCCCGCGAGCACCCTGCCGTCCCGCAGCCAGAACGCCACGAACTCGCGGCCTTCGACATTGCCGCGCAAGACCACCTGGTCGTAGTCGTCCGGTCCGGCGAGTCCCCGGTATTCCATGCCCAGGTCGTACTGGTCGGTGAAGAAGTACGGCAGTTCGGCGTACTTGTCGTCGCGGCCGAGCATCGCCGCCGCCGCGACCGCGGGCTGGTTCAGCGCGTTCGCCCAGTGCTCCACGCGAATCTGCTTGCCCAGCAGCGGGTTGAAGGCGTTGGCCACGTCACCGGCCGCGACGATGTTCGGGTCGGCGGTGCGCAGCGAGGCGTCGACGACGATGCCGTTGTTCACCCGCAGCCCGGCTTCGCGGGCGAGCGAGGTCTCCGGGTCCACGCCGACCGCCACCAGCACCGCTTCGGCGGGCAGTTCGGTGCCGTCCCTGAGCCGGACACCACGCACGCGCCCGTCCGCGGTGATGATCTCGGTGACCACGGTGGCGAACCGGAAGTCGACGCCGTGGTCGCGGTGCAGGGCGGCGAAGACCTCCGCGACCTCACGGCCGAGCACCCGCAGCAACGGTAGCTCCGCGGTCTCCACGACGGTCACGGCCACCCCGGCCGCGCGCGCCGCGGCGGTCACCTCCAGGCCGATCCAGCCCGCGCCGACCACGACGAGCCGTTCCACCTCGGCCAGGGTCTGCTTGATCCGGTCGGAGTCCGCCACGCGGCGCAGATGCAGCACCCCGTCGGCCTCGATGCCCGGGACCGGCAGGGAACGCGGGTTGGCGCCGGTGGCCAGCAGCAGCTTGTCGAAATCCAGGCGGGAACCGTCCGGCAGCTCCACCTGCCGCAGTGACCGGTCGATGCGCCGCACCGACGTCCCGAGCTGCAGATCCACCCGGTTGTCGGCGTACCAGCGCTCCTCGTGCACGTAGGCGGTGTCGAAGTCGGTGTTGCCCATCAGGTAACCCTTGGACAGCGGGGGACGCTCGTACGGGCGGTGCCGTTCGTCGCCGATCAGCACGATCCGGCCGTCGAAACCCTGCTCGCGCAGCGCCTGCGCGCCCTTCGCACCGGCCATCCCGGCGCCGACGATGACGAACGTCTCCGAACCAGCCACGGTTCCGCCTCGCTCCCAGGTGACAACACCGTCCGATCAAACTCTCCTGCCGCAACCCCCGCCCAGCAACCCGGCCAGGCGAAAAGGCACCCCCGACCGGCCGATTCGGTCGGAGGTGCCCCGCACACATCACTCTTCCGGGCTATTTCACGGCGTCGAGGGCGTCCACCAGGCCCGCCCCGTAGAAACCCGCTCCGTTCGGGCCACCGGCGCACACCGCGTCCGGCTTGCCGTCGCCGTCCGGGTCGTAGTTCGCCGGGCACGGCAGGGTGTCCGCCTGGTTGGTCAGCGCGCCGACCACCTGCTGGGCGCTCCACGTCGGGTGCGTGCTCCGCAGCAGCGCCACCACGCCCGCCGCGTGCGGTCCGGCCATGGAGGTGCCCTGCATCCAGCCCCAACCGCCGCCGGGGACCGAGGACAGCACGCGGCCGTTCTGCGACGGCGTCGGCGGGATCTGCCGCGCGTCACCACCCGGCGCGGTGACCGTGATCGAACCCAGCCCGTAGTTGGAGTAGTACGACTTCACCGCCTGCACGCCCACGGCCGACACCGAGACCACGCCCGGCAGCTCGCCCGGCAGGATGTGGCACTCATGGTCGGTCAGGCGGTCCTGCGTCGGGCCGCCGTTGTTCGGGCTGTTGGTGTCGCGGATCGGCCTGGACAGGTCCCAGTTGCTGTTGCCCGCCGAGACGACCGTGACGACGTCCCTGCTCGCCGCGTAGGCGACCGCGCGGCGCACCGCCTCGGCAGCCGCCCGCTGGTCCGGGTCGCTGTCGCACCACAGGTACCACGGGTCGACGAAGTAGGAGTTGTTGGTGACGTCGAAACCATGCTCGGCGGCCCAGATGAACCCGCACACCGCGTACTCGGGGTAGATGAACCCGTCGTCGTCGATGACGCGCACCGAGGCGAGCGTGACGTTCGGGGCGACCCCGGCCACGCCGACGCCGTTGCGCGCGGCGGCGATGCTGCCCGCGACGTGGGTGCCGTGGGCCTGTTCGGTGTTCTGCGGCCGCCAGGCTTCCTGGCGGGTGTCCGGCACACCCTCGTTCACGCAGCTCACCGACTTGGACACGTCCAGGTTCGGCCTGAGGTCGGGATGCTGCGGGTCGATGCCGTAGTCCAGCACGCCGACCACGACGTCCTTGCTGCCCTGGGAGATCGCGTTGGCCTTGTCGGACCGGATCTGCCGCAGGTCCCACTGCTCCGGCTCCAGTGGCTCCTGCCCGGGCCTGGCGGCGAGCGCGTTGACGTTCAGCTCACCCTCCAGCGTCTCCAGTCGGGTGGACTGGGCGGGCGGCAGCTGCTCGGCGAGGTTGCGGCTGGCCCCGGCCTGTTCGACGGCGGGCTGGGTGCGCACGGCCGCGGCGAACCCGGGGTCGGTCGAGGTCGCGATGACCACGCCGATCTGCGGCCAGCTCTGCACGACGGTGCCGCCGGCGGCGCGCACCGAGTCCTCGGTCTGCCGCAGGCCGTCGCCGGTCGGGCCGAGCACGACGAAGTGCGCCGGCGCGGCGGTGGCCGCGGGCGCGGGTTCGGCGGCGCCGACGATGCCGGTGGGCACCAGCAGCGCCAGCGCGAGCACCGAACCGGCGATGCGCGCCGCCCGACCGCTCATCCTTGTGCGTGACACGTGTGTCCCTCCTGTGGAGACAAAGTGCGATTCACCCAGCGGTGCCCAGGGCGTTCCGCGCGGACCCACCCCGTGATCGCCGACGCGTCCACTACGGCACGTCGGCGCGGTCCTCGCCCGGCCCGAGCGGGTTTCGTCGGATTCTGACCTGATCCGGTGATCGCGGGTAGGGCGGAACGGAGTAATTCGGTAGCCGGGAACGACTCCTGCGGCCCTCCGCCACGATGTCCGAGACGCCGGGATCGCGCGACCGGCGAACGGGTTGCGGCACGTGCGGTTTCGCACAACGGGCTGCCGCGCCTGGGAAAGTGCCTAGAGTCGCAGGGGTGTCGGTAGATCTGGAACTCGCCCCGCCAGAGCCCACTCCCAGCGAGTCGGCGATGCGCCGCGCGCTCCGCCGCGCCGCGGACGGCGTCTCGCTGGACGTCACCGAAGCCGCGACCCTGCTGCACGCCCGCGGCGACGACCTCCAGGCGCTGATGGCCGCGGCCGCGCGGGCCAGGGACGCGCACCTGGTCGCCGAGGGCCGCGCCGACGTGGTCACCTACAGCCGCAACGTGTTCATCCCGTTGACGCGGTTGTGCCGGGACCGCTGCCACTACTGCACCTTCGCCACCGTGCCGCACCGCGTGGAGTCGGCGTTCCTGGAACGCGAGGAGGTGCTGGAGATCGCCCGCCAGGGTGCCGCCGCCGGGTGCAAGGAAGCACTGTTCACCCTGGGCGACCGACCGGAGGAGCGCTGGTCGGCGGCGGCCGAGTGGCTGGCGGCGCGCGGCTATTCCTCTACAGTGGACTATCTGCGCGCCTGCGCCATCGCGGTGCTGGAGGAGACCGGCCTGCTGCCGCACCTCAACCCGGGCGTGCTGTCCTGGACGGAGCTGACCAGGCTCAAGCCGGTCGCGCCGAGCATGGGCATGATGCTGGAGACCACCGCGGAGCGGTTGTGGCGCGGCAAGGGCGGCCCGCACTTCGGCAGCCCGGACAAGCAACCCGCCGTCCGGTTGCGGGCACTGGCCGACGCCGGGCGCGTCGCGGTGCCGTTCACCAGCGGAATCCTCATCGGCATCGGCGAGACCCGCACCGAGCGGGCCGAGTCGCTGCTCGCCCTGCGCGGACTGGCCCGCCAGTACGGGCACCTGCAGGAGGTCATCGTGCAGAACTTCCGCGCCAAACCCGACACCGCGATGCGCGACGTGCCCGACGCCGACCTACATGACCTGGCCGCGACCGTCGCGGTGGCCCGGCTGCTCATGCCCTCCGGAGTGAGCGTGCAGGCGCCGCCGAACCTCGTCGGCGACCAGCAGCTGCTGATGCTGCGCGCCGGGATTGACGACTGGGGCGGGGTGTCGCCGGTGACCCCGGACCACGTCAGCCCCGAGCACCCGTGGCCGCGGGTCGACGAGCTCGAGGCCATGACCCGGGAAGCCGGTTTCGAACTGCGTGAACGCCTGACGGCCTACCCGCGCTACGTGCGGGCCGGGCTGGCCGCGGACTCCACCCAGTGGCTGGACCTGCGGGTCGCCGGGCACGTCGCCGCGCTCGCCGGTCCGGACGGCCTCGCCCGTCCGGACGCCGAGCCGGTGGGCCGCGAGTGGCAGGAACCCGACGGCGGTTTCGCCTCGCTCGGCCGCACCGACCTGCACCGCAGCATCGACACCGCGGGCCGCACCACGGACCGCCGCGGCGACTTCGACACCGTCTACGGCGACTGGGACGAGCTGCGGCAGCAGCTGCCGGGCGGGCGCGCGCCGGAACATCTCGACGCCGACGTGCGCGACGGGCTGCGGCTGGCCGAGTCGGACCCGGCCGCGCTGCTCGACCAGAGCCGCACTGCGCTGGCCATGGCCCTGCTGACCTGCGACGGGCCCGCGTTGGACGAGCTGACGCGGATCGCCGACGCGCTGCGCCACGACGTCGTGGGCGACGACGTCACCTACGTGGTGAACCGCAACATCAACTTCTCCAACATCTGCTACGTCGGCTGCCGTTTCTGCGCCTTCGCGCAGCGGGAGCGGGACGCCGACGCCTACCGGTTCTCGCCGGAGGAGGTCGCCGACCGCGCCGAGGAGGCATGGCGCGCCGGGGCCACCGAGGTCTGCATGCAGGGCGGCATCGACCCGCGCCTGCCCACCTCCGGCTACGCCGAGCTGGTGCGGGCGGTCAAGCGGCGCGTGCCGGAGATGCACGTCCACGCGTTCAGCCCGATGGAGGTGGTCAGCGCCGCGGCCAAGGCCGGGGTGAGCATCGCCGACTGGCTCGCCGAGCTGAAGGAGGCCGGGCTGGGCAGCATCCCCGGCACCGCGGCGGAGATCCTCGACGACGAGGTGCGCTGGGTGCTGACCAAGGGCAAGCTGCCGGCGGCCGAATGGATCGAGGTGATCAGCACCGCGCACCGGCTGGGCATCCCGTCGTCGTCGACGATGATGTACGGCCACGTCGACGCGCCGAAGCACTGGCTCGGCCACTTCCGCACCCTCGCGGCGGTGCAGGACCGCGCGGCCGAGCACGGCGCGGCCGGGTTCACCGAGTTCGTGCCGCTGCCGTTCGTGCACCGCAACGCGCCCATCTACCTGGCCGGTCTCGCCCGGCCCGGCCCGACGCGCCGCGACAACCGGGCGGTGCACGCGATGGCCCGCGTCCTGCTGCACGGCCGTATCGACAACGTCCAGTGCTCGTGGGTGAAGCTGGGCGACGACGGCACATCCGAGGTGCTCGACGGCGGGGCGAACGACGTGGGCGGCACGTTGATGGAGGAGACCATCAGCCGCATGGCCGGTTCCGAGCACGGCTCCGCACGCACCGTGGAGGAGCTGCACCGGCTGGCGGACCGGGTGGGCCGTCCGGCGCGGCAACGGACCACCACGTACGGGCGACCCAGGCGGGTGCAGCTCGGCATCACCTCCGCTCAACCGCCTGGCTGTGCGCGGGCCACCGCGGCCCGCACCCCGCCGGAACCCCGCTGATCTGGGCCGACAGCGTCCGGCGGAGCCCCCGCGCCGAAGCCCGCGAAGCGGAAAATATGATCACTCCGTCGTGGCCGGTGTACGCGGAGCGACCACGACTTTCCCCGGCGGTCGGTACGGTCCGCCACCGAACTCGAACGAATAGGTGACCCGAACGGGTCAACTGTCGCAGGGAGGCACGCTCGTGCGTAGCCGAATGTCTCGCGTCGGTGCGCGGATCACCGTGCTCAGCGCCGCACCCACCGCCGCGCTGATGGTAACCGCAAGCGGCGCCGCTGCCGCTGAGCTGACCGTGATCGCCGAACGCAGCCCGCTCGAATCGCTGAGCACCCCGGTGGGCCTGACCGCCGTCGGGCTCGGCGTGGTCGGCATGGTCGCCGGTGCCTTCCGCAAGAAGAAGATCCAGCCGGAGAACCAGCGCAAGAACTGAGCAGGGGCGAACCGGTGGGTCGCTCCCGCCGCCGCGGCCGCACTTGCGAGAATCACGGCGTGAGCAGCGACAGCCCCGCACCCCAGAACAACGCACAGCCGCGCCCGCGCGTGCTGTCCGGCATCCAGCCGACCGCCGACTCGTTCCACCTCGGCAACTACCTGGGCGCCCTGCGGGAGTGGGTCACCATGCAGGACGACCACGACGCCTTCTACTGCGTCGTCGACCTGCACGCCATCACCGTCGCGCAGGACCCGGAGCTGCTGCGGCAGCGCACCCGGTTGTCCGCCGCCCAGCTGCTGGCCATCGGTATCGACCCCGACCGCTCGACGCTCTTCGTGCAGAGCCACGTCCCCGAGCACGCCCAGCTCGGCTGGGTCCTGGAGTGCCTGACCGGGTTCGGCGAGGCCGGCCGGATGACCCAGTTCAAGGACAAGTCCGCCCGCCAGGAGGCCGACCACGTCAGCGTCGGGCTGTTCACCTACCCGGTGTTGCAGGCCGCCGACATCCTGCTCTACCAGGCCGACGCGGTCCCGGTCGGCGAGGACCAGCGCCAGCACCTGGAGCTCACCCGCAACCTGGCGCAGCGCTTCAACTCCCGCTACGGGCAGACCTTCACCGTCCCGGCCGCGCACATCCCCAAGGACACCGCCAAGATCTACGATCTGCAGGACCCGACGTCGAAGATGAGCAAGTCGGTGCCCGCCGGGGTCGTCGAACTGCTGGAGCAGCCGAAGCGCTCGGCCAAGAAGATCCGCTCCGCGGTCACCGACCTGGAGCGCGAGATCCGCTACGACGTGGAGAACAAGCCGGGTATCAGCAACCTGCTGGTGATCTACTCGGCGCTGTCCGGCCGCAGCATCACCGACCTGGAGGCGGCCTACCAGGGCAAGGGCTACGGCGACCTGAAGAAGGACCTCGGCGAGGTCGTGGTCGAGTTCGTCACCCCGTTCCAGGAGAAGGTCCGCGGCTACCTCGACGACCCGGCGGAGCTGGACAAGCTGTTGCACCGTGGCGCTGAGCGGGCCCGCGAGGTCGCGTCGGAGACGCTGCGCACGGTGTTCGATCGGGTGGGCTTCCTGCCGCCGGTGCGCTGAACTGATCGACAACGGGTAGCCTGCCACCGTTCGGGGGAAGCCGTTGCGGCGGGAGGTGCACCGTGGCCGGTGAGCAGGACTCCACCAAGCCCGGTCGGCTGGCCCTGCTGCGGCGTCGGCACCCGTGGCTGGATCGGCTGATCCGGGCCTTCGAGCGCTACCAGCGCCAGTACGGCGACTACTACGCCGCCGCGATCACCTACTTCAGTGTGCTGGCCCTGGTGCCGCTGCTGATGATCGCCTTCGCGGTGGCCGGTTTCGTGCTGGCCGGCAACCCCGACCTGCTGGCCCGGCTGCAGACCTCGATCACCGAGGCGGTGCCCAGCCCGGCGATGAGCGAGATGCTCACCGGGGTCGTCCAGCAGGCGATCCGGCAGGCCGGTGCGGTCGGCGTGATCGGGCTGCTGGCCGCGCTGTACTCGGGGCTCGGCTGGATGACGAACCTGCGCGAGGCGCTGACCGCCCAGTGGACGCAGGAGGCGGAGAAGCAGTCGATCGTCCGGCGAACGGTGTCCGACCTGCTGTCGCTGATCGGCCTCGGCGCCGCGATCGTGCTCTCCTTCGGCATCAGCGCCCTCGGCGGTGTCGGGCGGCGGCTGTTCGAGCTGGTCGGGGTCGAGGACAGCCCGGTCGCGCTGCTGGTGCTGCGGTTGCTGTCGATACTGCTGTCGCTGGCGGCGAGCTGGCTGGTGTTCCTCTGGGTGCTGGCGCGGTTGCCGCGCAAACCCGTCTCGTTGCGCAGCGCGGTGCGGGGCGCGCTGTTCGGCGCGATCGGTTTCGAGATTCTCAAGCAGGTCGGCGTGCTCTACCTGAACAGCGTCACCACGTCGCCGGCGGGCGCGGCGTTCGGGCCGATTCTCGGTCTGCTGGTGTTCGCGAACCTCGCGTCGCGGTTCATCCTGTTCGTCACCGCCTGGACGGCGTCCGCGCCGGAGAACCTGGAGCTGGCGCGGCCGGAGCCGCCGGGCCCGGCCATCATCCGGCCGGTCGTCCAGGTCCGCCACCGGCCGGGCCTGCGCTCCGCCGTGGGTCTGGTCGGCTTGGGCGCGGTGGCGGGCTGGGCCTGGCGGCGCCGACGCCCCTGAGGGGCCCAGGCGACGTCTGCTCAGTTCGCCCGCTGCGCTGCCACGGCATCGGTGTACTGCTCGGCCTCGCCCCGCCGCAGCAGCCGCGCGGACAAGGTTCCCGGATCACGCACGCGGGCTTTCAGCTCGGCCTCGATCGGCAACGTCCCTCCTCGGCTCAGACGACATGCTGCGCGGTGGCGCGCAATTCGTCGGTGAACCCACGGGATCCCCGGTACAGCGCGCCCGGCGGTGGACGCCTGAGTGCTCGGTGCGAGTGCTGCGGATGCCGACGTGAGGCGTCAGGGGTGGTCGGCGTCCTCGGGGCGGTTGCGGCGGGCCGCTGCCGCGAGGCGGGCTCGGCGTTGGCGCACGCCGACCGCCGCGGCCACCGCGACGGCCGCTGCCGCCAGAAGAGACAGGGGGCCGCCCACCGTGCCGAACAGCGACGACGCCTGGGGTTGCGCGGCGTTGTCCTGCGCCTGGGCTTCCGCGGCCGGTGGGCGTGGCGAGGTCGTCACGAGTTCGCCGACCGGTTCGGCGCCGCCCAGCGCGAAGCCGTGATCCAGCAGGCGCATGGTCTGCGCGGACAGCCGTTCCGGCTTGTTCTCGCCACGCATCAGCACCGCGACCAGGCGGCGTCCGTTGCGCTCCGCCGCCGCGATGTAGGTGTGCCGCGCGTCGTCGGTGAACCCGGTCTTGCCGCCCAGGCCGCCGGGGTAGTGCCGCAGCATCTGGTTGTCGTTCCAGACTTCCAGCGGCGGGCCGCCGGGAGCGCCCGGCAGGGTGGCGTTGCGCGTCGCGACGATGGCGGCGAAGGCGGGTTCGCGCATCGCCGCCCGGAAGATCACCGCCAGGTCGTAGGCCGACGTGCTCATCCCCGGACCGTCCAGACCGGATGGTGTCGCGGCCCGGGTGTCGAGCGCGCCGAGCTCCTTGGCGAGCGCGTTCATCTTCTGGACGGTGGCCTCCATCCCGCCCATCCGCATCGCCAGCGCGTGCGCGGCGTCGTTGCCGGACTGCAGGAGAAGCCCGGTCAGCACCTGCTGGACCGTGTAGGTCACGCCCGGGCTCAGCCCGACCCGGCTGCCCTCCTGGTTGGCGTCCTCCTTGGTGGCCACAATCGTGTCGTTCAGCCGGAGTTCGCGCAGCGCGGTCAGTGCGGTGAGCACCTTGATCGTCGAGGCGGGCCGGTGCCGGGCGTGCGGGTCGCGGGCGGCCAGGACCTCGCCGGTGTCCAGGTCGGCGAGCACCCAGCTGGCGGCGGTGACCTCGGCGGGCGGCAGCGGTGCGCCCGGCGCGGTGATCAGCCCGCAGTCGGCCAACCGGTCGCCGCCGACCGGCGTCTCCGGTACCGGCACCGGTGGCGGGGCCGGCACACCCGGCGGCGGTACCTCGGAGGTGTCCACCGGGGGCGGCGGGGCGACGGCGTTGGGGCACGCGGGCGGCTGCGCCGCGGCAGCGCCGCCGGTCAGCGGGAGCGCGGTGGCGACGAGGGCGCACAGGGCGATCCTGGCGCGGACGACCGAACTGTGGTCACACGACGGCACACAGAGAAGGCTAGCCAATCGGCGTCACACGGCGGCGCGGACCGGACGACCCTGACCGCCGGGTGAAGCGCGTTACAGCGGATACTGGGCAACGTGACTATTTCCCGACGTGTTGCGCTGTTCCTGCTGGCCTTCGGCGTGTGGTCGTACCTGCTGTGGCCGAACTTCATGCGCAACATCTGGAACAGCGACCGCTCCTGGGCCGACGGCGCCCCGACGAGCTACCTCGTCGTGCACCTGGTGATCGCGGTGGTCTCCCTGGTCCTGGGCACCATCATCGGGGTGCTCGGCTGGCGTGCCTACCGCGCCGCCCGCCGCTGACCATGATCAGCGCCAGGAGTCAGGACTGCCTTACCCTGGGGACCCCTCCCTTTCGTCCCAGGCCGAACGTGATCCGGTAGATGTCCGGCAGGTCAAGCCTGTCGTCCTTCCGGCGCGTCATGATCCCCAGTTCGATCAACTCGTCGATGAGCTTTCCCGGCCTGAGGTCACGAGGGCCCGCAGGTGACGACTCATTGTGCGACGACCTCTGCTGAAGTGCTGCCAACTCGGACCGCGGTCCTGCGTGCTGCCAACACGCCTCCACTTCGGCTTGCTCGATGGGAACCTGCTTGCCACGCAGCGGTTCAATCGCGGTTGGCACCCAATTGATGTCGTCGGTGATTTCCTTCAGGCGCATGGAAGAGGCGGTTTGAACGCCTTGCTTGATCGGTTCCCAGTGCAGCGCAAAGGAGTGTCCTGGGTGCTGATCCTCGGAGTTTTCGGTGGCAGTCCGGAGCGCGTTGAGGAAGCTGCGTGGGCTAACTTGGCCAGCCCCATCAGCAAGGTGGTTGGGAACCCATGTGTAGGTGTGCCCTCTCCTTCGGTCAGGCCCATGTAGGGACCGGCAATCGAGACGGAGACAGTACGCTGTCGCTCGGGGTCTCCGAGCAACGGCTCCGGCGGTAGAAACCTGTTACTACTGCTCGTCCATGTTCCGGTCATATGGCGGAACATGTGGGCGTATTCGTGGTCCGCGTTTCCGAGATAATGGAAGAGTAGGCCGTAAAGGTTGGAGCGGGGCCATTCGAGGTCCGCCGGATTGGAGAGGATCTTGGAGGCATCTGAGAGAAGTTGAGTTGGAGCTTGTCGAGCCAGTCGTGCCGTATAAATACCTTAGCTCGAAGATTGCGCGTCCTGCAGAATCCCGATCGTCAGCTGGTCGGCGTGATCCCGATTCGAGTGGAGCCATTCGAGTGCATCGAACAGATTTCACTGGCACGGAACAGTGGGGTGGCGGCAGCAAACGGACCGGCGGCCTCGCGAATCCGGTCGTCCAGAGCCGTCGGGAGACAACTCGTACCGTGGTCGTCGATGACCAGGCAAAGTCGCCCGACCAGGTCGCGTACCAGCACGACGTCAAGCCCTTTGTGGCTGACCTCTGCGGCAAGTGTGCAGACGTTCTCCCACGCAGTGTCGAAACGAACGGTCACGGCAGCACCCCATCGAGCTGGGCCTTCTGGTAGAAGAACGGTATGCGTTCGGTGGCTTCCAGGTGTTCGTCGACACGCGATGCATCGATGTGCTGGCCATCGGTATAACGCTCTGTGACCCTTCACCGATGGAACGGGTTCTTCTGCGTCATGGCCAGATAAAACGCATTCGCGTTGCGCCCGCTGGCCACCAGGCAGATCTCCTCCCACAACGTGGGCAGGTGGCCGTATGACGGGCCAGGCTTGCCCGATGGATGGACGGGATGGTCAGGCTTGTTGTTCTTCTTGTTAACGAACCCGTCCAGGTAACCAATAAGGATCGCCTTCAGCCCGCATTCGGCAGCCATGCCCGCGACGTGGTCGGCATTCGGGAGCCGTTGCTCCTTACGCAGCAGCAGAGCGTTCTGGTAGTGCCGACGGGCAGCGGTCGGGAAATCCGGGGGCGGTCCGGGTTGGGCCATGATCGCGAGCACACTCACCCTACGAACACGCCCAGATGCGGTGCGACGCAGAAACGGCGCCCGTCCCCGGGGGGGACGAGCGCCGTTCGGTCGGTGTGGTCAGCGGCGGCGGAACATCAGGGCCCGCTTGACCTCCTGGATCGCCTTGGTGACCTGGATGCCACGCGGGCAGGCGTCCGTGCAGTTGAAGGTCGTGCGGCAGCGCCACACGCCGTCGACGTCGTTGAGGATGTCCAGACGCTCCTCGGCACCCTCGTCGCGGCTGTCGAAGATGAACCGGTGCGCGTTGACGATCGCCGCCGGGCCGAAGTAGTGGCCGTCGGACCAGTACACCGGGCACGACGTGGTGCACGCCGCGCACAGGATGCACTTGGTGGTGTCGTCGAAGCGGGCCCGCTCCGCCACCGACTGGATCCGCTCCCGGGTCGGCTCGTTGCCGGTGGTGATCAGGTACGGCTTGACCGCGCGGTACGCCTCGAAGAACGGCTCCATGTTGACCACGAGGTCCTTCTCGACCGGCAGGCCCTTGATCGGCTCGATGGTCAGGGTGGTCTCGCCGCCCTTGGCCAGCATGTCCTTCATGAGGACCTTGCAGGCCAGCCGGTTCACGCCGTTGATCCGCATCGCGTCGGAGCCGCACACACCGTGCGCGCAGGACCGGCGGAAGGTCAGCGTGCCGTCGACGTACCACTTGATGTAGTGCAGCAGGTTCAGCACGCGGTCGGAGGGCAGCGCCGGGATCCGGTAGGACTCCCAGTGCATGTCCTCGTCGGTCTCCGGGTTGTACCGCAGGATCTTGACGGTCACCATCGTGGCGCCGTCGGGGATCGGCGGAGCGTCGGAGGGCAGGTCGGTCGTGTCCTTGTTCGTGGTGGCGGCGGTCATCAGTACTTACGCTCCATCGGCTGGTACCGGGTGACGACGACGGGCTTGTAGTCCAGGCGGATGTCGGCCTGGAAGCCAGTCAACCCGAGCGGCGCGTTCGGGTCCTCCTTCTCCGGCAGCACCTTGTACTGCATGCTGTGCCGCATGAAGTTCACGTCGTCGCGGTTCGGGTAGTCCTCGCGGGCGTGCCCGCCGCGGGACTCCTTGCGGGCCAGCGCCGCGTTGACCAGCGCCTCGGCCAGGTCGAGCAGGAAGCCCAGCTCGATGGCCTCCAGCAGGTCGGAGTTGTACCGCTTGCCCTTGTCGTGCACGGAGATCCGGCCGTAGCGCTCCTTGAGCGCCTGCACGTCCGACAGCGCCGTCTTCAGGGTCTCCTCGGTGCGGTACACCGAGGCGTTGGCGTCCATCGTCTGCTGCAGCTCGGTGCGGATCGTGGCGACCCGCTCGCCGCCCTGCGCGGTGCGCAGGTGGTTGACCATGCCCTGCACCAGCTTGGCCGGCTCGTCCGGCAGCTCCACGTGGTCGTGGCTGAGCGCGTACTCCGCGGCGGCGATGCCGGCGCGGCGGCCGAACACGTTGATGTCCAGCAGCGAGTTGGTGCCCAGGCGGTTCGAGCCGTGCACCGAGACGCAGGCGCACTCACCGGCCGCGTAGAGGCCGGGGACGGTGTGCTCGTTGTCCCGCAGCACCTCGCCCTGCACGTTGGTGGGGATGCCGCCCATCGCGTAGTGCGCGGTCGGGTAGACCGGCACCGGCTCCTTGGTCGGCTCCACGCCCAGGTAGGTGCGGGAGAACTCCATGATGTCCGGCAGCTTGGCCTCGAGCAGCTCCTCGCCGAGGTGCGTGACGTCCAGCAGCACGTAGTCCTTGTTCGGACCCGCGCCGCGGCCCTCCAGCACCTCCAGGGCCATCGACCGGGCGACGATGTCGCGCGGGGCCAGGTCCTTGATCGTCGGGGCGTAGCGCTCCATGAACCGCTCGCCGTCGGCGTTGCGCAGGATGCCGCCCTCGCCGCGGACGCCCTCGGTGATCAGGATGCCCAGGCCGGCCAGGCCGGTCGGGTGGAACTGGTAGAACTCCATGTCCTCCAGCGGCAGGCCCTTGCGGTAGATGATGCCCATCCCGTCGCCGGTCAGGGTGTGCGCGTTGGAGGTGGTCTTGAAGACCTTGCCGAACCCGCCGGTGGCGAAGATGACCGACTTGGCCTGGAAGACGTGGATCTCGCCGGTGGCCAGCTCGTAGGCGATGGCGCCGGAGCAGACCGGGCCGTCCGGCCCCTCGCTGAGGGCGATGTCGAGCACGTAGAACTCGTTGAAGAACTCCACGCCGTGCTTGACGCAGTTCTGGTACAGCGTCTGCAGGATCATGTGGCCGGTGCGGTCCGCGGCGTAGCAGGCGCGGCGCACCGGCGCCTTGCCGTGGTCGCGGGTGTGGCCGCCGAACCGGCGCTGGTCGATCTTGCCTTCCGGGGTCCGGTTGAACGGCAGCCCCATCTTCTCCAGGTCGAGGACCGCGTCGATGGCCTCCTTCGCCATGATCTCGGCGGCGTCCTGGTCGACCAGGTAGTCACCGCCCTTGATCGTGTCGAAGGTGTGCCACTCCCAGTTGTCCTCCTCGACGTTGGCCAGTGCGGCGCACATGCCGCCCTGGGCCGCGCCGGTGTGGGAGCGGGTGGGGTAGAGCTTGGTCAGCACGGCGGTGCGGGCCCGCTGCCCGGCCTCGATCGCCGCACGCATCCCGGCGCCACCGGCGCCGACGATGACCACGTCGTACTTGTGGAATTGCATGGTCGCCTCCTCGGGCTGTGGCGAGACCCGCGATCGGCGTCGATCTCGCCACGCTGTGGTCGTCCGCGGCGCTAGCCGATGTTCGGGTCGAAGGTGAACAGAACGAAGGTGCCCAGACCCACGGTGAGCAAGACCGAGACGTACAGCAGCATCTTCAGCCAGAAGCGCGTGCCGTCCTTGCGCGAGTAGTCGTTGATGACGGTACGCAGGCCGTTACCACCGTGCAGGGCGGCCAGCCACAACATCGTCAGGTCCCAGAACTGCCAGAACGGCGACGCCCACCGGCCGGCCACGAACGCGAAGTTGATCCGCTGTACGCCGCCGTCCAGGAACAGCATGATCAGCACGTGCCCCAGCACCAGGAGCAGCAGGACCACGCCGGACAGCCGCATGAACAGCCAGCTGTAGAGCTCGAAGTTGTTACGGCGTGCAGCGGGCCGGGACGACGACCGGGGCTTGTCCACGGACAGCGGTGCTTCGGTGACAGTCATGGTCAGTGCCCCCCGAGGAGTTCGGTGACGGCGCGGCCGATGAGCGTGATGGCGGCCGGGACGATCAGCACCAGCCACAGCGCCACAACGGTCCAGAGCATGGGCTTCTGGTACCGGGTCCCCTTGGACCAGAAGTCGACCAGCATGACCCGGATGCCGTTGAACGCGTGGAACAACACCGCTGCCAGCAGGCCCAGCTCGAACAGGATCATCACCGGGTGCTTGTAGGTGTTGATCACCGTGTCGTAGGCGTTCGGGGAAACCCGGACCAGGGCGGTGTCCAAGACGTGCACGAACAAGAAGAAGAAGGTGAGTACGCCCGTGATCCGGTGGGCGACCCACGACCACATGCCCAGATCGCCGCGGTAGAGACGCCCCTTGGCGCGCGGTGCGGTGGCGCGCTGTGGTGCCTCGGCCGCGGAGGCGGTGGTGCTGGCCATGGTGGAAGGCCTCCAACCTCGCTGGTGGACTGACGGCCCCGTTCTCCGAACTGGGGCGACCGGCCCCGAGTCGCAGTTGGTCCCAACTTGGCATTGGGTGCACGCCCGTCACCGGCCACGAACTGGGGCCTTGACGCATGGGATGCTAGACCCGACGTATCGCCCGGGCCTACTCGCCTATGCCGTCTGTGATCGACCAGACAAGCACCCCGATCCGGTTGATCGATGTAGAAATCATTTCGTGACGTCCGAGCGATGCCCAAGTCGCAGCGTCAAGACTTAATTTCGAGAGCCACGTCACCGAATGGCGTGCGCCGCGCACCGGAAGAACAATTCCACCCGGAAGCCGTCAGCTCCGGGCGGCGTTCGTCCGGCGCCGCGGCCCTCCGGCGTGCCCGGAGGCGCGGCTGGGGGGTCGCGGTGGGACCGACAGGAAAGGGGAACGGCATGCGTCGAACGCCGACATGGGGAAGGCGCTCGGGTGCCGGACGTTCGCGCCGGAATGGCGCCACGGTCACTGCTGGTCGCCGCGGCGGCGCATCAATCGCCGCAGTGCTGCTCACGAGTATCGTCGCGCTGGCCGGCTGCGCCAAAGACACCGGGGGAGGGGGCGGCGACAATGCCGCTGGCCAGGGGTGCCGGCTGAACCCGCCGCCGGCCGCCGCGCCGGCCCCGACCACGCAGAACACCCAACAGCAGCCCGCGCCGAACGCGAGCAACCTTCGGGTCGGGCTGGCCTTCGACATCGGCGGGCGCGGCGACGCCTCGTTCAACGACGCCTCGGTGGCCGGGCTCGACCGGGCCAGGGCCGAGATGGGCTTCACCGACGTCAAGGAGCTTGACGCCGGTGCCGGTGAGCCCGAGGACGCCAAGCAGACGCGGCTGCGGCAGCTGGCGCGGGAGGGCTACAACCCGGTGATCGCCGTCGGCTACGCCTACGCCGACGCGCTGAAGATCGTCGCCCCGGAGTTCCCCGGAACCAGGTTCGCGATCATCGACGAGACCATCGAGGGAGTGCCGAACGTCACGTCGCTGGTCTTCGCCGAGGAGGAGGGCTCGTTCCTCGCGGGCGTCATCGCGGCGCACCGGTCGAGGAACTGCCAGGTCGGTTTCGTCGGCGGCGTGCAGACCCCGCTCATCGAGAAGTTCGAGGCCGGTTTCGTGCAGGGGGCCCGGACGGCCGCGCCGGACATCAAGATCGAACGCAGGTACCTGACCCCGGCCGGTGACTTCAGCGGTTTCCAGGACCCGAACAAGGGCTCGGAGATCGCCACCGGCCAGCTGGAGGCCGGGGCCGATGTGCTCTACCACGCGGCCGGCGCCTCCGGGAAGGGCGTGTTCTCCGCGGTGAAGTCGGCGGACGCCATGGCCATCGGTGTGGACTCCGACCAGTACAACCAGCCGACGGTGGCCGAGTACCGGGACGTGATCATCAGCTCCATGCTCAAGCGCGTGGACCTCGCGGTGTACGACTACATCGTGGCGGTCGCGCGCAACGACCTGAGCACGCTGCCGAAGAGGTTCGACCTGTCCATCGGCGGCGTCGACTACTCCACCTCCGGCGGCAGGATCAACGACCTGGTGCCCACGCTGGACGCCTACAAGGCGGCCATCGCGCGCGGCGAGATCAAGGTCTCCGCCAAGCCGTGACCGCCGCGGACGAGGGACACCTCCGGCCAGGTCGGGGGTGTCCCTCGCCTTTCATCCGATCGCGTGGCGGTTTCCCGCCAAGATCGTCCCGGTTGGCGCGAAAGCGTCCATTGTTGAGTGTCCATCTGGTTCGCTTCCGGTGACCGACGTCCCACGGAGCCCCATGAACACCACTGCTGCGCCGGACCCCGGCCCACCCGGCACCACCGGGATACCGGCCGTCGAGCTGACCGGCATCACCAAGACCTTCCCCGGCGTGGTCGCCAACTCCGACGTGAACCTCTCGGTGCGCGCCGGCGAGGTCCACGCGCTGTGCGGCGAGAACGGTGCCGGCAAGTCCACCCTGATGAAGATCCTCTACGGGATGCAGGCCCCGGACTCGGGCATTGTCCGGGTGCGCGGCGAGCAGGTGCGGTTCCGCTCGCCCGCCGAGGCGATCCGCGCCGGGATCGGCATGGTGCACCAGCACTTCATGCTCGCCGACAACCTCACCGTGCTGGAGAACATCGTGCTCGGCGCGGAGCGCAGCAACGGCATCGGCGCCACAGCGCGGCGCGAGGTGCTGGACCTGGCCGAGCGGGCTGGTTTCCAGGTGCGCCCCGACGTGCTGGTCGACAAGCTCGGCGTCGCCGACCGCCAGCGCGTGGAGATCCTCAAGGTGCTCTACCGCGGTGCGCAGATCATCATCCTCGACGAGCCCACCGCCGTGCTGGTGCCGCAGGAGGTCGACGAGCTGTTCGACACCCTCCGCACCATGCGCGAGCAGGGCTTCACATTCCTGTTCATCTCGCACAAGCTCGACGAGGTGCGGGCGATCGCCGACACCATCACGGTGCTGCGCCGCGGCACCACGGTCGGCACCGTCGCCGCCGCGGACGTCAGCAGCCGCCGCCTCGCCGAGATGATGGTCGGCAGCGAGCTGCCGGTGCCGGAGCACGGGCCGTCCACGGTGACCGAGCGCGCGGTGCTCCGGGTCACCGGGCTGTCCGCGTCGGACCAGGACCGCGCGGTGCTGTCCGACATCGACCTGACCGTGCACGCCGGCGAGGTGGTGGGCATCGCCGGCGTGGAGGGCAACGGTCAGACCGAGCTGGTCGAGGCCATCATGGGCATGCGCCCGGTCGACGCGGGCCGCATCGTGCTCGGCGACCGCGACCTGACCGGGCTGTCCACGCTGGCCCGCCGCGAGGCGGGCATCGGCTACGTACCCGAGGACCGGCACCGGCAGGGCCTGCTGCTGGACCAGCCGCTGTGGGTCAACCGCATCCTCGGCCACCAGACCCGGCGCCCGGTGACCCGCGGCATGTGGCTGGACCGGCCCGGTGCGAAGTCCGACACGCAGCGGATCGTCGAGCAGTTCGACATCCGCACCCCGGGCATCGACGTCGACGCGGCGGCGCTGTCCGGCGGCAACCAGCAGAAACTCGTCGTCGGCCGCGAGCTGTCCGGTGACCCGGTGCTGCTGATCGCCGCGCACCCGACCCGGGGCGTGGACGTCGGCGCGCAGGCGGGCATCTGGGAGCACCTGCGCAACGCCCGCGCCGCCGGGCTGGCGGTGCTGCTGATCTCGGCCGACCTGGACGAACTCATTGGCCTGTCCGACACGATCCGGGTCATGTTCCGGGGACGACTGGTCGCCGAGGCCGATCCCCGTACGGTGACCCCGGAGACCCTCGGCGCGGCAATGACCGGCGCGCGGGACGGTGATGCGGCGTGAACACCTGGCGGGCTCGGTTGCTGCCCCCGGCTGCGGCGATCCTCTTCTCGGCGGTGCTGTGCAGCGCGGTGCTGCTGGTCTCGGGCGCGAGCCCGATCGCCACCCTGCTGGAGATGGTGGCGCAGGTGGGTCGCGGGACGACCGCGGTGGACATCGTCAACACCGCGGGGGCGTACTACCTGGTGGCCGTCGCGGCGGCCATCGGGTTCCAGATGAACCTGCTCAACATCGGCATCGAGGGCCAGTACAAGCTGGCCGCGTGCGTCGCGGCGATCGTCGGCGGCGCGGTCAGCCTGCCGTTCGGGCTGCACGCCGCGCTGATCGTGGTGGTCGGCGCGGTCACCGGCGCCCTGTGGTGCGGGATCGCCGCGGTGCTCAAGGTGTACCGCGGGGTGTCCGAGGTGATCTCCACGATCATGCTCAACACCCTGGCCATCGGTTTGATTGCCTACCTCGTGCCGACCTTCGGCGAGCTGCGCGGCAACACCCGCGGCACGGCGATCATCCCGGAGAGCGGCCAGGTGCCGGGCATCCCGCTGGGCAGCGCGGGCACCGTCTTCGGGCTGGTGCTGCTGGCCGTGGTCGTGGGCATCGGCTACTCGGTGCTCATCGACCGCACCCGGTACGGCTTCGAGCTGCGCGCCGCCGGCCTGTCGCCGACCGCGGCGGTCGCCGGTGGCGTGAACTCCAGGCGCCTGGTGATGTCGGCGATGCTGCTGTCCGGTGCCATCGCCGGGCTGGCCGGGCTGCCGGAGATCCTGGGTCGCGACCACACGTTCACGCTGAACTTCCCGACCGGCTACGGGTTCGCCGGGCTGGCGATCGCGCTGCTGGGCCGCAACCACCCGGTCGGCGTGGCGTTCGGCGCCCTGCTGTGGTCCTTTTTGGACAAGAGCTCCCTGACGCTGGACAACATCGGCGTCGCGAAGGAGATCGTGACCATCCTGCAGGGCACCATCGTGCTGTCGGTGGTCGTGGCCCACGAGTTGGTGCGCCGCCGCGAACTCGCCGCAGAGCAGCGGCGGGTCGGGCGTGCGCTGGGTACCGCGGCCGAACCGGCCGCCGCCGGAACCGGAGGTGAGCGGGCATGACGGCGGTCGCGACCGAACGGGCCCCGGCCACTCGGCAGCGCGCGGGTCGGCGGCTGCCGGGCTGGGCCCGGGTGCTGCTGTGGGTGGCCGTCGGGTTCGTGGCGGTGTCGATCACCTCGTACCAGACGGGCGTGCCGCAGCTGACCTCCTCGGGCACCGTGCAGTCCGCGGTGCGGCTGGGCATCCCGATCCTGCTTGCCGCGCTGGCCGGCCTGTGGGCGGAGCGCGCCGGGGTCATCAACATCGGCCTGGAAGGCATGATGATCCTGGGCACCTGGGGCGGGGCCTGGGCCGGTTACCAGTGGGGCCCGCTGGCCGGGCTGGTCGCGGCGGCCGTCTTCGGCGCACTCGGCGGCCTGGTGCACGCGGTGGCCACCGTCACCTTCGGCGTCAACCACATCGTGTCCGGCGTGGCGATCAACCTGCTCGGCGCGGGCACCGCGAAGTACCTGTCGACGCTGTTGTTCGAGCCGATCTCGCAGAACCCGCGGGAGTCACCGCCGGTGCCGAAGTTCGACACCTACTCGGCCCAGCCGCTGGGCACCTGGCTGGAGCAGCTGGAGGACCTTCAGCGGGTGGGGATCTCCGACCTGGCGGGCATCCTCGGCGGGCTGGTCACCGAGGTGTCGCCGCTGACCATGCTGGCCTACCTGCTGGTGCCGGTGAGCTACCTGGTGCTGTGGCGGTCGCCGTTCGGGCTGCGGCTGCGCTCCTGCGGGGAGAACCCGGTCGCGGCCGAGTCGCTGGGCGTCAACGTCTACCGCTACAAGTACCTCGCGGTGGTCATCTCCGGGGCGCTGGCCGGGCTCGGCGGCGCGGCCCTGATCCTCAACCCGGGCCAGGCCGGATACCTGGAGGGCCAGACGAACAACCGCGGCTACATCGGCCTGGCGGCGATGATCTTCGGCAACTGGCGGCCGGGTGGGCTGCTCGGCGGTGCCGCGCTGTTCGGCTACTCCGACGGCCTCCAGCTGCGCAGCGGTGAGACCAGCGTGCACGCCCTGTTCTACGCGGCCACGCTGGTGCTGGTGGCGGTGGTGGCGGTGCAGCTGTGGCGGCGGAACTGGTTCGCCGCCGGGCTCGGGCTGGTCTTCGCGGCGGTGATGTACTCGGTGTACTGGTTCACCGACGAGCTGCCCGAGGAGATCACGGCCTACACGCCGCACCTGGTGACGCTCGTGGTGCTGGCAGCCGCGTCGCAGCGCCTGCGACCACCCGCGGCCAACGGCCTGCCGTACCGCCGGGGTGAGGACTGAATGGCCGGTTCTGGACTCGCTTGGCGCAGGCGGTCGCGCTGCCCGGGCGGGCCAGGCGGCCTCGCCGCGTCGAGGACGACGACCACGCACCTGCGGAGCCGGCGGTCTCGATGACGACAACGGTGGACTGGGACGCGCTGCGCGCGGCGGCGGTGGAGGCCGCCGCGCTGGCGTACTGCCCGTACTCGGGTCTGCAGGTGGGGGCGGCCGCGTTGTGCGACGACGGCCGGGTGGTCGTCGGCTGCAATGTGGAGAACGGCTCGTACGGGCTGACGCTGTGCGCGGAGTGCACGATGGCGGGCCAGCTGCGGCTGACCGGTGGCGGCCGGTTCGTCGCGGTCGCCTGCCGCAGCGGGAGCGGTGAGCTGCTGATGCCGTGCGGGCGCTGCCGCCAGCTCCTGCAGGAGCTCGGCGGACCGGACTGCCTCGTGGACACCCCGCGCGGTGTCCTGCCGATGCGCGACGTGCTGCCGGACGCCTTCGAGCTGTGAGCGCCACCGAGATCACTCGTCCGGGGTGTATCTGCGGGCGGGGTTCGTTGCTCTTTATTGGCGGGGAAGTTCCTGCGGCGAGGAGGCGAGGACGGTGCATTCCGCGATCGACGTGATCCGTACGAAGCGCGACGGGCGGCAGCTGACCGACGAGCAGATCGACTGGGTGGTCGACGCGTACACCCGCGGCGAGGTCGCCGACGAGCAGATGGCCGCGCTGGCCATGGCGATCCTGCTGCGCGGCATGACGGCGGCGGAGACGGCGCGCTGGACCGCGGCGATGGTTGCCTCCGGGCAGACCCTGGTGCTCGACGGGGTGCGTTGGCCCACTGTGGACAAGCACTCCACCGGCGGGGTGGGCGACAAGATCACCCTGCCGCTGACACCGCTGGTCGCCGCGTGCGGGGCGGCCGTGCCGCAGCTGTCCGGACGCGGACTCGGACACACCGGCGGCACCCTGGACAAGCTGGAGTCCATCCCGGGGTGGCGGGCGCGGCTGTCCGCCGACGAGATCCGCGCCCGCCTCGACGACGTCGGCGCGGTGGTCTGCGCGGCGACCGAGGGACTGGCCCCGGCCGACCGCAAGCTGTACGCGCTGCGGGACGTGACCGGCACCGTCGAGTCCATCCCGCTGATCGCCAGCTCGATCATGAGCAAGAAGATCGCCGAAGGCGTGCAGTCCCTGGTGCTGGACGTCAAGTGCGGGTCGGGCGCGTTCATGAAGGACCTCGACCAGGCGCGGCGGCTGGCCACCACGCTGGTGGAGATCGGCACCGCCAACGGCCTGCGCACCAGCGCGCTGATCACGGACATGTCGGTGCCGCTGGGCCGGGCCGTCGGCAACGCGCTCGAGGTGGCCGAGGCCGTGGAGGTGCTGCGCGGCGGCGGCCCGGCGGACGTGGTGGAACTGACGGTGGCACTGGCGCGGGAGATGCTCGCGCACGCCGGACTGTCCGATGTGGACCCAGCTGAGGTTCTGGCGGACGGCCGCGCCTTCGAGACGTGGTGCCGGATGATCGCCGCCCAGGGTGGCGATCCGGAGGCGCCGCTGCCGGTGGCTCGGTACGTCGAGGTCGTCACGGCACCGGAGACGGGGACGCTGACCCGGCTCGACGCCTACGCGGTCGGGGTGGCGGCCTGGCGGCTCGGCGCCGGACGTGCCCGCAAGGAGGATGCCGTCCAGCACGCGGCGGGGGTGTTGTGCCGTGCCAAGCCGGGCGACCAGGTGCAGGCCGGGCAGCCCCTGCTGGAGCTGCACACCGACCGGCCGGACACCACTGCGGGCGCCCGGGAGGCGTTGGCCGGCGCATACGAGATCAGCGGCGCCGACTGGAAGTCGACGCCGCTGATCCTGGACCGGGTGGGAGCGGAGCGCTTACCAGCCGGATCGTCCTGACCCGCCCGCGGAAGACCGGAGCGCGTCTGATCCAGGCAGCCCGGACCAGACGCGCGCCCGGATCAGGCGCTCTCGGCTGCGAAGTCGTCGTCGCCGTCGGCGGTCAGCGCCTTGTCGGGCTCGCGCTTGGCGCTCTTGGACCGGCCGCGGCGCTGCTGCCGGGGCAGCGTGGTGGGCGGCGGCGGGGCCGACGGGGCGCTGCCGCCGAGGATGAGCTCTGCGAAGGTCGCCATGGCCTCGTCGAGCTGCCCGGCGTGCCGCCGCTCGCTCTCCTCGTTGGCCTGGCGGACCAGCGCGCCCAGCGTCTCGCTGTCGGGCCGCTGGGCGAGCGTGCCGGACAGCTGCGTCAGGTTCTTCGACAGGGCGCCGCCGAGCTCGCCGAGGCCGCTCTTGACGCCTTCCTCGACGGTGTCCAGGCGGCTGCTGACACCGTGCTCGACGGTGTCGATCCGGGCGTTGACGTTGCTCTCCACCTGGTCGAGACGGTCGGAGACCTCGTTGAGCCGGTTGGTGAGCAGCTCCAGCCGCTCCGCCAGCTTGTCCAGCCGGTCGGTCGGGTCGACGGCGGGGCGCGCGGCGAGCTGGTCGAGCTTGGCGTCCAGCTGGTCGCGGGTGCCGGCGACCGCCTCGGCCAGCGCGTGCTGCGCGCTGCCGGTGGACTCGGTGACGGCGCGCTGCAGGGCCTCGCGGGTGCCGTCGAGGTGTTCGTGGACTCCCTCGTCGATCTCGGCGAAGCGACCGCGCAGGCTCGTCTCCAGCGAGTCGATGCGCTCCTTCACCGGGCCGTGCACCGTGGCGGGCAGCGCTTCCAGGCGGCTGTCCTGCTTGTCCAGGTGCAGCCCCAGCTCGTCGAGGCGCTTGTGGATGTGGCCGAGCTTGTCCTCCAGGCCGTCCATCCGGCCGGAGACACCGTCCATCCGGCCCGCCACGCCGTCCAGCCGACCGTCGAGCTGGGCGAAGGGCTTGGCGAGCTTGTCCACCAGGCTCTCGACGGCGCCCTTGAGGTCCAGCAGCGCGCTGTCGTGCGCCTCGAGCTTGGCCAGTGCCTCGTCGAGTCGTTCGGCGAGCACGCTGACCTCGGTGCGGTCGGGCAGCTCGGACAGTCGTTTCCGCACGGAGCCCAGTGACTCCAGCGGAGACAGCCGGGCGTGGATTTCGTCCAGGGCGTCGAAGATCTGCTGCTGTTCGCTCTCGCGGATCTCAGCCGCACGCGTGAGCATGTTGCGCATGCGGTCGAACGACATGTTCTCGGTCACGGCTAGGGGCGTCCTTCGTCGAGGGGAGGTGAGGACTCATGGAGCGTAGCTACTCGCTTCTCGCGTTCCCAGACACCCCCCGATACTTTGCGTGATTGCGACTTCTTTTCTGAATCCATTCGGCCCAGTGGCATGCGACCGAACGTCGCGAATGTTTGCGGCCAAATGGCCCAATCGTGGTGATTACATCCATTCGGGTGAGTTTCGCCGTACGAATGTCCTGGTTACCGGTACTCGTCCAGCGCCGTCATCCGGCGGTCCTGCCCGGTGGCCCGTCGGTAGCTGTCGGTGATGACGCGGTGTGGCGCTGTAACGTGGGCGCATGTCGACTCCGGTAACCCTGGACACGATCCGGCTGGCCCCGAAGGTGCTGTTGCACGACCACCTGGACGGCGGGCTGCGACCGCAGACCGTCATCGACCTCGCGCGGGCCACCGGCTACTCCGACCTCCCCCACGAAGACCCCGATGAGCTCCGCGAATGGTTCGCGGCCGCGGCCGACTCCGGCTCGCTGGAGCGCTATTTGGAGACTTTCGCGCACACCGTCGGGGTCATGCAGACCAAGGAGGCGCTGACCCGGGTTGCCGCGGAGTGCGCCGAGGACCTGGCCGCCGACGGTGTGGTCTACGCCGAGGTCCGCTACGCCCCCGAGCTGTTCCAGGAACGCGGCCTGACCCTCGAGGAGATCGTGGAGGCCGTGCAGGACGGATTCCGGGAAGGCGAGCGACGCGCCGCGGAATCCGGAAAACGTATCCGAATCGGTACCTTGTTGTGCGCGATGCGTCAGAACGCGCGCTCGGCGGAAATCGCGAATCTGGCGGTCCGCTACCGCGATGCCGAGGTGGTCGGTTTCGACATCGCCGGACCCGAAGCCGGCTATCCCCCCACCCGTAACCTGGACGCCTTCGAATACCTCCGCCAGCAGAACGCGCATTTCACCATTCACGCTGGTGAGGCGTTCGGCCTGCCGTCCATCTGGGAGGCGATCCAGCACTGCGGCGCCGAGCGGCTCGGGCACGGGGTGCGCATCGTCGACGACATCAAGGTCGCCGAGGACGGCTCGGTGCACCTGGGGCGGCTGGCCTCCTACGTGCGGGATCGCCGCATCCCGCTGGAGATGTGCCCGTCGTCGAACCTGCAGACCGGGGCGGCGAGCTCGATCGCCGAGCACCCGATCGGGCTGCTGACCACACTGCGGTTCCGGGTCACGGTGAACACGGACAACAGGTTGATGAGCCACTGCACGATGTCCAGCGAGTTCGCCGCGCTGCACGAGGCGTTCGGCTACGGCTGGGCCGACATGCAGTGGTTCACGGTCAACGCGATGAAGTCGGCGTTCATCGGCTTCGACGAGCGCCTGGAGATCATCAACGACGTGATCAAGCCCGGCTACGCCGCGTTGCTGGGCTGACTCGGCACCGCGGCCGGGACTGGGCGCACCGTCGCGGCGGCAGTGGACACCGCCGATTCCGAGCGCGATGCACGACAGTGGCGAACGGCTGCGGTAGTGGCGAACGGCTGCGGTGCGCGGAACACCAGGAGGGACAGGTGGCACGGGACGGCGAACCCACGTTGATCACATCGGTCCAGCGCGCCCTGCGGCTGCTGGAAGCCGTCGGCGAACACCCGGGTGGGTGCAGTGCGAAGACCCTCGCCCGGCGCACCGGGATCGCGTTGCCGACCACCTACCACCTGCTGCGCACCCTCGTGCACGAGGGCTACCTGGAGAAGCTCGACGACGGCGCGTTCGTGATCGGCGCACAGGTGGCCGGGCTGCACGCGGCCGCCCAGCAGCAGAACCTGCGCCGCCGGATCCGCGAGGTCATGGGTCGGTTGTGCGAGGACCTCAACGCCGCCATCTACCTCGCCCGCTACCACGAGGGAGAGGTGGAGGTGGCCGAGATCGTGGACAGCCCGCGCGCCCCGCGGGTCGACACCTGGGCTGACTTCCGGCAGGCCGCGCACGCGACCGCGATCGGCAAGTGCCTGCTGTCCGGGCTGAGCCGTGAGGAGCGCGCCGACCACTTCGCCCGGTACCCGCCCGCGGACCTCACCCCGCGCACGATCACCCGGGTTCGCGACCTCATCGACGGCCCGGTGCAGCCGATGGTCACCGACTCCGAGGAGTACTCGTTGGGCACCGCGTGCCTGGCGGCACCGGTTGTCGGCGCGGAGGTGCCGGTGACGTTGGCGATCTCCTTCCCGGCACACAAGCTGGCCGACACCCGGACTTTCGCGAAGCCGTTGCGCGCCGCGGCCGCGGAGATCAGCAGAACCCTCGCCGTGGCAGGAGATCTGCCCACAGGAGGGTGAACTCCGGGTTGCCGGGCAGAGCAGTGCCGTCGCGGTGGCGCGCGCCGTTGCTGGCCTCCCGCGACGGTCCGCCTCACGCCGGCGCGCCAGGACTCGTCAATCACCATCTGAAAATCTTTACCTTGTCGGTCTACGCGCCGCCCGCGAGCATCGGTGCAGCGGGGGCGCATTCGGTGAGGGGCGTCCACCATTCCGCCGGTGGCACGCCCCTCACCGGTGCACAGGCACCGAGGGGAACGATGTCCGAAGGAGACGAACGGGTACTGCTCGAGGCGGTGCGGAGTGGGTCGGCCGAGGCGTTCGGCGAGCTGTACTCGCGGCACAACACCGCCGCGCACACCATGGCCAGGCAGGTCGCGGACTCGCCGATCGACGCCGAGGACCTCGTTTCAGAAGCGTTCACGAAGATTCTGGACGTGCTGCGCCGGGGCGGCGGCCCGGACACCGCGTTCCGCGCCTACCTGCTCACCACGGTGCGGAACCTGGCGGCGGCGTCGAGCGCCCGCAGTCGCCGAGTGCAGCTGGCCGGTGAGCTCGACGCGTTCGACCTCGCGGGGTTCGCCGTGCCGTTCACCGATCCGGCTGTGGTGCAGTGGGAGCGGTCGTTGGTGGCCGAGGCGTTCGCGCGGCTGCCGCGACGCTGGCAGCACGTGCTCTGGTACGTGGAGGTCGAGTGCCTGTCGGCGGTCGAGGTGGGCGAGCGCTTCGGCATCAGCCGCAACAGCGCGGCCGCGCTGGCCTACCGGGCCCGCAAGGGCCTGCGCGAGGCGTACTGGCAGGTCTACCGGGGTGAACCGGTCCGCCGCCGCCTCGCCGCATCGGGCCGCCTGCTGCCCAGGGTGGCCTGAAACACCCTCTTTCGCGTGATCACGTGACGGGCGCCTCGGTCCGAGCTGCTCGGAAGGTGCCCGTCACGCCGGGAAGTCCCGCTGATCAGTGGGTCCGGAAGCGTTCCTCGAGGGCCTCCACGAGTTTGCGCCAGGACGCGACCTCCTCGTCGAACGGCGGGCTCGGGGGCAGCCGGTTCGGGCTGGGCCGCAGCACGAACGAGACCAGCCAGCCCAGCCGCTCCGAGGGCTGCAGCGCCGCCTCCACGCTGTCGTCACCGGCCCAGGCCGCCGCATCCATGAGCAGTTCCTCGGCCAGATCCAGCTGCGTCGGGTCCACTTCGGAGGGACCGGCGCCCAGGTCGTCGTCCAACCCGGTCAGCACGTAGGTGTTCTGGGGGTCGACGTCGATCTCCAGCTCGCCGCCGGTGGCCTTCTCGCGGATCTGCGGCCAGGTCGCCACGCGCGCCAGGTCGGTGTCCTCGACGGCGGTGTCGTCGGCCAGGAACCGGGCCAGCGCACGCGGCGAACCGAACACGTCGATCTTGCCGTCGCTGCCCAGGAAGATGGGGTCGTCGCCGAGGTAGCAGCGCAGCGTGTAGTGCTCGCCGGTGCTGGTGATGATCCGGATGGGGTCGATGCCGACCTCGCCCCAGAAGCCGAGCTCGACCTCCTCGATGTCGTCCACTTCGGATGCTTCGGCGGTGGCCGGCTCCTGGTCGTCGTCGGCTTCCAGCGCCTCGGCGAGTTCGGCCTCGGCCGTGGCGACGGCGTCCGCCGGGACCTCCGGGGTGATGACCACCGCGTCGATGGCGTCCAGCAGTTCGTCCCAGCGCTCGACGACCACCTGGCACAGCTCGTTCCAGCGGCGCTGGCCGTCCTTGCCGGAGAAGGCGAACGTGCCCTGGTCGAGCATGGCGAACCCGTCGGCGGCGTCGAGCACGTCGTGCACCACGTCGAGTTCGCAGACGTCAGCCAGCGAGCGGGCGATCTCGACGATGTCGGCGAGCTCGTTGATGGTCCAGGTGTCCGGCGGCTCGGCCACCAGCTCGGGCACGCCGACCAGGTCGTACTGATGGTCCTCGTCGGGGCTCAGCTCGATCGCCGACAGCGCGGGCACCACGTGCCAGGCCGGGTGGTCGTCCAGGTCGTGCTCCCGGGCGGTGCGCACGAACGCGGCCAGGCGCGCGACATCCGGGAAGGCGTACAGGTCGTCCTCGTGCCCGAGGAACGCCTCCCACTCCTCGCCGTCCTCGCGCCAGCGTGGCGCCCACAAGGTGACGACGTCGCCCTGCGGCAGCCCGAGCTCGATGGGGACGATGTCCTGCGCCATCTCTCTACCTCCGGTCACCGAACCAGACCTCGCGGAAGCCTACGGGTTGCCGGTTCGCACCGTGTTTCCCGGTCCAGCTGTCACCGTATCGAGTCCGCCGAAGGCAACGGCCGACGGAACAGTTGGTAACGATCCTCCTCCACCTGGGCCGAAACGGCCCAACGGGCGTTGCCCCTTCCGGGGCAGCCGGGGGCGCGGGCGGCGTCGAGGTCCCGGTTGGCGGTACCCAACTGCTCCACCGCGGACGATCATGATCGGAATGGATGTCACGGAGCTGTGGACGAAGATCGTGCTTTGGCTCGGGGAGCATGCGCCGGTCACCGCAGCGGCGTTACGTCCCCCCTCACCGCCCGATCTCGCCGAGCTGGAGGCGGAGTTCGCCGTCGATCTGCCCGAGGAGCTCCGCAAGTTGTGGACATGCTGCGGCGGCACCGACACCGACGTGCTGGCAGACGTGCTGCCACCCTTCTACACCCCCTACAGCGCGGACGAAGCCCTGCGGGCGTGGCGGGAGCACCGCAGGACCTGGATGGCCCGGTGGGAGCGTCCGGCCTGCGACTATTACGCGGGTTCGCCGGGGTCGAGCTTCCATCCGGCCTGGATCCCCATCGCCGGTGACGGTTTCGCCGACGAACTCGTGGTGGACCTGCGCCCGGGTCCGCTGCGCGGCTGCGTGCTGGAGTGGGAGCAGGAGACAGCCCAGGTGCTGCGCCCGGAGTGGCAGGGCGTCACGACGATGCTGTCCGACGTCTACCGGGCCCTGACCGAAGGTGTCCCGGCAGGTCACAGCTACGCCACGGTCACCGAGGACGGCCGCCTGGACTGGCAGATCCGCTGACCGCGACACCCGGGCTGGCCCCGGTCACGTCCCGACCGGGTGCCAGACCGTCTTGATCTCGGTAAAGGCGCGCAGGCGCTGGAGGTCCGGCTCGCGGGTCCAGTCCGGCTCGCGCCGCACCGGCAGGACCCGCTTGACCGTGCCCGCCGCGGCCTGCGCCAGCTCGGCCCGCACCTGCTCGCCAGCCCCGGTCGGGTCGAGGGCATTGACGTCGGCGTGCGCGGCCAGCCACGGGCCCAGCTCGGCCGCTCGGCCGGTCAGCACGTTCACCACCCCGCCGGGCACGTCCGACGTCGCCAGCACCTCCGCGAAGGTCACCGCGGGCAGCGGCCGGTCGGCGCTGGCCACCACCACGCAGGTGTTCCCGGCGGCGATCACCGGGGCGACCACGCTGACCAGCCCGAGCAGCGCCGAGTCCTGCGGGGCGAGCACGCCGACCACACCGGTCGGCTCCGGCACGCTGAACGAGAAGTACGGCCCCGCGACGGGGTTCGCCGCGCCGAGCACCATCGAGATCTTGTCCGTCCAGCCCGCGTACCAGACCACGCGGTCTACTGCCTGGTCCACCGCGGACCGGGCCTGCTTGCGGGACAGGCCCTCGGCGTCGGCGACCTCGGCGGCGAACTGCGCGCGCCGCCCCTCCATCACCTCGGCGATGCGGAACAGGACCTGGCCGCGGTTGTAGGCGGTGGCCCCGGACCAGCCGGGGAACGCCTTGCGCGCCGCGGCCACCGCGTCGCGGACGTCCTTGCGTGAGGCGAGCGCGGCATTGGCGAGGAAACGCCCGTCCGCGTCGTGCACCGGGTACACCCGGCCCGACTCGGAGCGCGGGAACGCCCCGCCGATGTAGAGCTTGTAGGTCTTGGCCACGGGCAGCCGCTCCGGGGTGCGGTCGTCAGACATCGAGGTACGCCTCCAAACCGGCCCGCCCGCCTTCGCGGCCGAACCCGGACTCCTGGTAGCCGCCGAACGGCGCGGTCGGATCGAACCGGTTGAAGGTGTTCGCCCACACCACACCGGCCCGCAGCCGCTGCGCGGCCCACAGGATGCGGGACCCCTTCTCGGTCCAGATCCCGGCCGACAGCCCGTAGGGGGTGTTGTTGGCCTTGGCGATCGCCTCCGCCGGGGTGCGGAAGGTCAGCACCGACAGCACCGGGCCGAAGATCTCCTCACGGGCGATCCGCATCGACTGCTCGACCTCGGAGAACACCGTGGGGGCGAAGAAGAAACCCCGCTCCGGCAGCGGGCACGGGCTGGTCCAGCGCCGGGCGCCCTCGGCGTCGCCGCTGTCGGCCAGTTCGGTGATCTTACGTAGCTGCTCGGCGGAGTTGATCGCGCCGACGTCGGTGTTCTTGTCCAGCGGGTCGCCGACGCGCAGCGTCCGCACCCGGTTCCGCAGCTTCGCCAGCAGTTCCTCGGCGATGGACTCCTGCACCAGCACCCGCGATCCGGCGCAGCAGACGTGGCCCTGGTTGAAGAAGATCCCGTTGACGATGCCCTCGACGGCCTGGTCCAGCGGGGCGTCGTCGAAGACGATGTTCGCGGCCTTGCCGCCGAGTTCCAGGGTCAGCTTCTTGCCCGACCCGGCCACGACGCGCTGGATCTGCTTGCCGACCTCGGTGGAGCCGGTGAACGCCACCTTGTCCACGCCGGGGTGCCCGACCAGCGCGGCGCCGATGTTACCAGCCCCCGGCAGGATGTTCACCACGCCCGGCGGCAGGCCGGCCTGCTGGCAGATCTCGGCGAACACCAGCGCGGTCAGCGGGGTCGTCTCGGCGGGCTTGAGCACCACGGTGTTGCCGCAGGCCAGCGCCGGCGCGATCTTCCAGGACAGCATCAGCAGCGGGAAGTTCCACGGGATGACCTGACCGGCGACGCCCAGCGGCCGCGGGTCGGGGCCGTACCCGGAGTAGGAGAGCTTGTCGGCCCACCCGGCGTGGTGGAAGAAGTGCGCCGCGGCGGTCGGGACGTCGACATCCCGCGACTCCCTGATCGGTTTGCCGTTGTCCAGGGTCTCCAACACCGCCAGTTCGCGGGCGCGTTCCTGGATGAGCCGGGCGATGCGAAACAGGTACTTGGCGCGTTCCTTGCCTGGCATCGCCGACCACGTGTCGTCGAAGGCCCGCCGCGCCGCCCGCACCGCCTTGTCCACATCGGACTCATCCGCACTGGACACCTCGGCCAGCGGTTCCTCGGTGGCCGGGTTGATGCTCTTGAGCGGCTCCCCGCCGCCGTCGACGAACTCGCCGTCGACGAACATCTGGTAGCTCGGCCTGAGGTTGGCGATGTCCCGCGACTCCGGCGCGGGGGCGTACTCCCATTCGATCATCAGTCCACCGCCACGTAGTCGGGGCCGCTGTAGTGGCCGTCGAGCTGGGTCCGCCGTTGCATGAGCAGGTCGTTGAGCAGGCTGGAGGCGCCGAACCGGAACAGTTCCGGGGTCAGCCACTCGGGCCCGGCGACCTCGTGCACCACCACCAGGTAGCGGATCGCGTCCTTGGTGGTGCGGATGCCGCCCGCGGGTTTGACCCCGCGCAGCTGCCCGGTCGCGTCCCGCCAGTCCCGTACCGCCTGCAGCATCAGGTGCGTCACCGGCAGCGTCGCGGCGGGCGACACCTTGCCGGTGGAGGTCTTGATGAAGTCGCCACCGGCCAGCAGCGCCAACCAGCAGGCGCGGCGCACGTTGTCGTAGGTGGCCAGCTCGCCGGTCTCCAGGATGACCTTGAGGTGCGCGTCGCCGCAGGCCGCCCTGACCGCCTGGATCTCGTCGAACACCTGGCCGTAGCGGCCGGCAAGGAACGCGCCGCGGTCGATGACCATGTCGATCTCGTGGGCCCCGGCGGCCACCGCGAACTCCACGTCGGCGAGCTTGACGGCCAGCGCGGAGCGTCCGGACGGGAACGCGGTCGCGACGGAGGCGACCCGGATGTCGGTGCCGTCCAGGGCCTGGACGGCGGTCTCAACCAGGTCGGAGTACACGCACACCGCGGCGACCTGCGGCGTGTCCGGGTGTTCCGGATCGGGGTGGCGCGCCTTGGCGCACAGCGTGCGGACCTTGCCCTCGGTGTCGGCGCCTTCCAGCGTGGTCAGGTCGACCATCCGGATCGCGGTGTCGATCGCCCACCGCTTCGCGGTCTTCTTGATGCTGCGGGTGGCCAGCCCGGCGGCCCGCTGTTCGAGCCCCACCTGGTCGACGCCCGGCAGGCCGTGCAGGAACCGGCGCAGCGACCGGTCGTCCCGGACGGCGTCGGCGAGCTCGGGCGGTGTCGGCGACGGTGCCATGCCCCGAAGTCTAAGCGCCCGCATCACCGAACCGCCAAGATTCAACCAAGCACCCCACCACGCCCGTGAACCCCCCACGCCGTGGGCCGAACTTCCCACATTTCGGCAGATCTGGGAACGTCCGACCGGGGCGGCCGCGGCTCGTCGCCCGGTGGTGGGTCGGCGCGCCCCGGCCGTGCCGACCCGGCGTCTCCGGGGTGGTCGGTATTCTCGCGCCGTGATCCGGTTGCCGCGGGCGCTGCTCTGGGACCACAACGCGCACTACCACGGTTGGTTGTTGCGGCAACTGCCGGAGCGCGGCGGAAGAGTGCTCGACGTAGGGTGCGGGGCCGGGCAGCTGGTCGGGAGAATCGCCGGGCGCGTGGACGCGGTCGATGCCGTGGATCTCTCGGCGGACATGATCGACCACGCTCGCGCGTCGCTGCCGGGTGCGGACAACGTGCGGTGGCTGATCGGGGACGTGCTCGATCCGGGCCTCGACCTGCATCCCGCGGGGTACGACGCGGTCACCGCCGTGGCCAGCCTGCACCACATGCCGTTGCGCCCGGCTCTGGAGCGGTTCGCCGAGCTGGTGCGGCCCGGCGGCGTTCTCGCCGTCGTCGGCCTCTACCGGTCGGAAACGCCAGCGGACTTCGCGACGGAGGCACTGGCCCTGCCCGCGAACGCGGCGATGGGCGCATACCTGGCGGTTCGCGGGCGCGCGGGCAAACCCCACGCTGACCGCATGCCCGTCCAGACCCCGACCACCACCCTCCGCGAACTCCGGGCGGCAACGGCGGCGACCCTGCCGGGCTCTGACCTCCGCCGCTGCCTCTTCTGGCGCTACCGCCTCCGCTGGCGCAAGCCCTGACCCGCGAACGGCGCGCGCCCCGCACACGTTCTCACTCCCCGAAGCGCCCTCGTTCGGGTGACCCCCGTCCGGGTCTCGTGGGCGTTCGGCCGGGGTAGCCCGTGGCTGGGCATTGACCCAGATTTTGTGCGTCTTCCACTCCGGAGGTGGTCACCCATGAAGGCAGTCGTGTACCGAGAGCCGTTCTCCGTCGAGATCGGTGAAGTGGAGCGACCCAGCATCCAGCACCCCAACGACGTGCTCGTGCGCATCACCTCCACCGCGATCTGCGGGTCCGACCTGCACATGTACGAAGGCCGGACGGCCGCCGAGCCGGGCATCGTGTTCGGCCACGAGAACATGGGGATCATCGAGGAGGTCGGTGAGGGCGTCACCAGCCTCCAACGCGGCGACCGGGTGGTCATGCCGTTCAACGTCGCGTGCGGGTTCTGCAAGAACTGCCTGGCCGGCAACACCGGCTTCTGCCTGACCGTCAACCCCGGCTTCGCCGGCGGCGCCTACGGCTACGTCGCGATGGGGCCCTACACCGGCGGCCAGGCCGAGTACCTGCGGGTGCCCTACGCCGACTTCAACTGCCTGAAGCTGCCCAAGGAGGGCCACGAGGCGGACTTCGTGCTGCTGGCCGACATCTTCCCGACCGGCTACCACGGTTGCGAGCTCGCCCAGGTCTCGCCTGGCGAGACGGTCGTCGTCTACGGCGCGGGGCCGGTCGGCCTGATGGCCGCGTATTCGGCGCTGCTGCGCGGCGCGGCCCGGGTGTTCTCGGTCGACCGCGTGCCGGAGCGGCTGGCCAAGGCAGAGGAGATCGGGGCCATCCCGATCGACTTCTCCCAGGGCGACCCGGTGGAGATGATCAAGGAGCAGACCGACGGCGAGGGCACCGACAAGGGCGTCGACGCGGTCGGCTACCAGGCGCAGGTCGGCGACGCCTCGAAGGAGGAGCCGGCCATCGTGCTGAACTCGGTGATCCAGACCGTGCGCCCGACCGGCCGCATCGGCGTGCCCGGGCTGTACGTGCCCTCGGACCCCGGTGGTGTCGACGAGCACGCCAAGCAGGGCATGCTGCGCGTGGCCATCGGCAAGATGTTCGAGAAGGGCCAGGTCATGGGCACCGGCCAGTGCAACGTCAAGCGCTACAACCGGCAGCTGCGCGACCTGATCATCGCGGGCCGGGCCAAGCCGAGCTTCGTGGTCTCCCACGAGCTGTCGCTGACCGAGGCACCGGAGGCGTACCGCAAGTTCGACCAGCGCGTGGAGGGCTACACCAAGGTCGTCCTGCACCCGTGACCGCGGTCAAGTGACGAGTCAAGGGCACCTTGCAGCCTGAACAGGCACTGAATTCCACAGTCCAACCACCGGGGACCAGTTCAGGCAGAAGGTGCCCTTGACCGATCTCAGCGATCGAGGACGGTGCGCAGGGCCTTCTCGAGGTCCGCCGCGGTTCCCGGGCCCGGGCTGCGCCAGGCGATGAAGCGGTCCGGACGCACCAGCACCGCGCCGTCCTCACGCACCCCGTACGGGCCTGTCCAGTCGCCGGTGGTCTCGCCGCCGATCAGCTGCGGGCGGAGGCGGACGCCGAGCTCGGTGGCCACCCGCTCCGCGGTGCGCGCCCATTGGGCGGAGCCGGTCAGCAGGACGAAACCGCGACCGAAGAGGTCGATTGTGGACACTTCACCGGTCGGGGTGGTCAGGACGACGTGCGGGGCGCGGGACCCCGGTCGGCCCGTCGGCCGGGTCGGGTCCTCCAGCAGTTCCCCCGCATCACCGGGCTCGCGGACCACCGCGCCGTTGTGCCGGTAGCCGAACATCAGCAGGGCCGGATCCTCGATCGGCGCGTCGCCCTCGACCGCGCGGTCGGGGAGGTTGCGCACGAGCGCGTTGCGGTACTGGTTCTCCGCGATCAGCTCGCCCACCGGTCGCCGCTCCGCGTCGTGGCTGTCCAGCAGGCCCGGACCGGCTTCGCCGCGGAGCACCGCGTCGAGCTTCCACGCGAGGTAGAAGCCGTCCATCACCGCGGTGTTGCCGCCCATCCCGCCCTGCGGCGGCATGGTGTGCGCGGCGTCGCCGACCAGGTACACCCGGCCGTCGCTGAACCGGTCCGCCACCCGCATACCGATCTCCGTGGTGTTTGCCTGCAGGATCTCCACCTGCAGGTCCGGGACTCCGGTGGCCAGCCGGATCTGCTCGAGGCGGCGCTGCTCGGTGAAGTCGGCCAGACCCTCCCGCCGCGGGTCAAAGCCGACGCCGACCACGAACTCGTCCGCGCGGTCGGTGCTGGCCAGCACGCCGGTCCCGCCGGACAGGCGCGGGTTCTGCAGGTAGTACATGACCTGCCGGTCGCCGACCACGTGGGACAGGTCGGCGCGCACCAGCCAGTGGATCGAGTGGCCGAGGGTGCCGCGGCCGTGCGTGCCGATGCCGAGCTGCTCGCGGATCGGGCTGCGGTGGCCGTCGGCGGCGACCAGGTAGTCCGCCTGCACGATGCGGTTGCCTCCGGCGTCGGCGAGCACCGCCCGCACGCCAGCGTCGTCCTGCTCGAAGGACTCCAGCGTCGTGCCGAAGCGGACCTCGGCCCCGAGTTCGCGGGCGCGGGCGAGCAGGATGCGTTCGGCGTTGGCCTGGCTGGCGTCGGCCGCGCTCGCCGGGGTGAGGTGGCCCATCGGCAGGAACGTGTCGTGCAGGATCTCGCGGAACACCGGCCCGCTCGCGCTTTCCGCGATGCGCAACAGGAATCCCCGGCTCTTCGGCGAGGCGGCGGTGAACTCGGCCTCCAGACCGGCCAGCCGCAGCGCCTCCATCGTGTGCTGCTGCTGGCCGCGTGCCTTGGGGTGGGACGACGTGCTCGCGTGCCGCTCGACGACCAGCGACCGCGTGCCGTGCAGGCCCAGGAAGACGGCGGTCGACAGGCCGGACAACCCGGCTCCGACGATCAGGACGGGAACGCGCTCCGACATGATGAATCCCTCTCTCGCGAACGCCGTTCGACGAACGAACACTGTTCTACAATCGAACGGTGTTCGCGTCAAGTACGGTGTTCGGCAGGAAGTCGTCGAGGAGGTCCCAGCGATGTCCGTGCCCGTCCCGCCCTGGCAGCAGCGAGCCGCGCGCAGCCGAGCGCCCAAACAGCCGCTGAGCCTGGAGCTGATCGTGCGCACCGCGCTCGACCTGCTCGACGCGGAGGGACTGGACGCGGTGAGCATGCGCAAGGTCGCCCAGCGCCTCGGCACCGGCGCCGCCTCGCTCTACGCCCACGTCCGCAACAAGGACGAGCTGCACGAGCTGATGCTCGACCTGGTGTTTGGCGAGATCGAGGTACCCCGGCCCGACCCGCGGCGGTGGCAGGACCAGATCAAGGCCGTCATCCGCCGGCAGGTGGAGGTGCTCGCCAGGCACCCCGGCATCGCCCAGGTGGTGCTACGCACCCCCGCACCCACCGGCCCGAACGCGCTGGGCATCACCGAGGCGATGCTCGCCATCCTGCGCTCGGCCGGACTCCCGGACCGCGCGGTCGCCTTCGGCGTCGACATCCTCGCCCTCTACGGCACGGCTGCGGCCCTGGAGCGCAGCGCGGGCTTCGGGCTCGACGAGGCGGAGCTCGGCGACCGGATGCGGCAGGTCGGGGAGTACCTCACGCAACTGCCCGCCGAGCGGTTCCCGACGATCGTGGCGATGCTGCCCGCGCTGATGTCCGGCGACGCCGACGAGCGCTTCGAGTTCGGTCTCGACCTGATCGTCCGCGGCCTCGCCGAGCACGCGTCCGAGCGGTCCGGGTAGGACCGGGCGCGTCCTTCGCGGTGACCGGGCACCGAGGTGCCGGCGCGGTCGGCTCGCCCGCCCTGCCGCGTCCTGCGACCGGGAACACGTTCGTGACCAGCCGCAACGTCATCGTGCGGGTGGGCCGTTACTGTTGTTGCCCATGGATGTTCGGGTCGTGGATCACCCGCTGGTCAAGTCGAGGCTGTCCACAATGCGCGATGCGCGCACCAACAGCGCCGAGTTCCGCGCCGCGCTGCAGGAACTCACGCTGATGCTGATCTACGAGGCAACGCGCGACGCCGAGGTGACGGTGGAGCCGATCCACACTCCGGTCGCGCGCACCAACGGCTACCGGTTGGCCAACCCGCCGCTGCTGGTGCCGGTGCTGCGGGCCGGGCTCGGCATGGCCGACCAGGCGCACCGGTTGATTCCGGAGGCGCAGATGGGGTTCGTCGGCCTGGCTCGGGATGAAAAGACCCTGCAGCCGACGCCGTACCTGGAGTCGCTGCCCGCCGACCTGTCCGGTCGGCCGGTGTTCGTGCTGGACCCGATGCTGGCCACCGGCGGGTCCATGGTCTACACGATCAGCCTGCTCACCGACCGCGGGGCCAGCGACGTCACGGCGATCTGCACGCTGGCGGCGCCGGAGGGCGTGCGGCGGCTGGAGGAGTCCGGCCTGCCGGTGCGGGTGGTGACCGCGAGCATCGACGAGCGGCTCAACGAGTCGGGGTTCATCGTCCCCGGCCTCGGCGACGCGGGGGACCGCGAGTACGGCGCGGTGCACTGAGCCTTCCGGGTGACGGGCGCTCACCGGGACATGCCCCGCTCGCGGCCCCGGCCACCCGCGACGGCGCTGCCCCGGGAATCCCCCGTTGCGCGCGGGGTCAGCGCCGCCAGCCCGCCATCCCGTTGCGCAGCGCCCGTTCGTAGCGGGCGGTGCGCTCGTCGCCGTCCGGGGCCGCGCCGCTGAGCTCCAGCGACACCAGGCCGTGCACCAGGCTCCAGCACGCGAACACGATCTCGTTCGGATCGGTGTCCACCAGCTCGCCGGCTTCGACGGCCCGGACGACGGCGTCCCGCAGCGGCTGCAGGGTCTGCAGCGACCGCGCCCGGGCCTCCTCGTCGGGGGTGAAGTCAGGGACCGCGTTGCCGAACATGATCGAGTAGAAGTGCCGGTTGGCCAGGGCGCTGTCCCGGTAGGCGTGGCCCAGCGCGGCCAGGTCGCGCATCGGATCGTCGGTGGGGGCCACCCGCGCCAGCCGCTCGCCGAGCCGTCGGAAACCCTCCACGTACAGCTCGCGAACCAATCCGGGCTTGCCGCCGAACAGGGAGTACACCGCCGTGGTGGAGGTGCCGACGTCAGCGGCCAGGCGGCGCAGGCTCAGGCCCTCGGGGCCGTGCGCGGACAGCAGTTCCCCGGCTCGGTCGAGCAACCGGGTGCGCAGGGCCTCGTCGTGCGCTCGAGGTCTCGCCATTGGCCGAAAGTATCGTCTTCAGCGAGTGGTATCAGCGCGATACCATCAACCGCATGGCCATGACCCTGCGCCTCACCGAGGAAGAGAACCGGCGGCTCACCGCGCTGGCGGCAGCCGAAGGGCGGTCCAAGCAGGAGGTCGTGCGCAGCGCGCTGGCCGAACGCTGGGCTCGCCAGCAGAAGGAGCAACAGCTCCACGACGTCATGCAACGGGTGCTGCCCCGGTACCGGGGCTTGCTGGACCGGCTCGGTTCCGCATGATCGACTATTGACGGGTGACCGTATATCTCGACACGTCCGACCTGCTGCTGCTCGCCACGGCGGTGACCGACGGTGACCTGATGGTGCGCGACAGCGGCCTGCTCGACGCCGCCGCGTACCGGCCCCGCGCCGAGGTGTTCGGCGTCCCGGCGTACGAGACGCTGTGGTTGAAGGCCGCCGCGCTGCTGGACTCGGTCGTGCGCACCCGGCCGCTGGCCGAGGGCAACTGGCGGCTCGGCTGGGTTGCCGCGGTGGCGATGTGCGACGTCAACGGCTGGTGGGTGGAGGCCGACGACGAGGCGGCGCTGGTGCTGGTCCGGGAGGTCGGGCGCGAGCAGCGCGAGCTCGTCGAGGTGGCCGACCGGCTGGAGAGCTGGGCCAGGCCGAAGGACGGCTGAGTGGGCCGCGGCCCGCCCGAGGCCACGGACGGGCCGCGGTGGTGTGGTCAGCTGGCGGCGCCGCTCTGGAGGCGCCGCAGGGCGATCGGTGCCCCCGCCAGGTCCTCCTCGTTGCAGAGCAACTTCAGGTCGTAGTACGGGGCGCCTTCGCGATCGTCGTAATCCAGATGGACTGCGATCACGTCGACGGGTTCGCCGAGCCACTCCTGGGCCTGACGGAGCCACTCGGCGGACCGCTCCAGGGCGGCCGGAAGGTCGTCGTCGCGGAACTCGACGGGTCGGTAGGGAACGCCCTGAACCTGGTCCTGGGGGCCAGTGGGCCGGGGGAGATCCACGGAGACGCCGGAGTCGTCGAGTTCGAGTCGGATCGTTTCCTCACTCACTGTCGCAGGGTAACCCCAACCTCGTATCCTGCGCTTTCCCCTATTGGGACGTGTTGGGACAGTGCCCACCGGAGATGCCTGTTCGTGCAGGTCATGTCCGCGGTCGGCGCGACGAGTGAGCCGGTGCGGTTGCGCCCTGAACATCGCACGTTGATGAGGGAAGGCGGGCTTTGTCCAGGGCGCACCGCTGTCGTCAAGGGGCGCGCCCCGACGACACGATCAGGTTACTCCGGCGATCACGACCAAGATCAACTGGGGTCTTTTCGCTGTCCAGCAACGGAAGTCCGCGCCCGGTCATGGCATGAGGGTCGCGGCGACGGAGGCGCCGAGCTCCCAGCACGCCTCCAGCGACTCCCTGTCCGGCGCTCCCAGCACGGTCACCGGCTCGGCCACCTGCCGCCACGACAGGCCGGTGGTGATCGACCGAATGGCCCGTAGCGCGCCCTCCACGCCCTCGTTGCCGTGTACGTAGCAGCCGTAGGGGCGGCCCACCGTCGCGTCCAGGCATGGGTAGTAGATCGTGTCGAAGAAGTGCTTCACCGCGCCGCTGATGTACCCGAGGTTCGCCGGGGTGCCCAGGAGGTAGCCGTCGGCTTCGAGGACGTCCGTGGCGGTGGCGCTCAGCGCGGGGCGGCGCACCACCTCGACGCCCTCGATCTCGTCGGTCGTGGCCCCGGCGACGACCTTCTCGAACATCGCCTGCATCCCCGGCGATGGTGTGTGGTGCACGATCAGCAACCGCGCCATCGTCAGCCCTCCCGCACGAGTTCGGACACCGACTCCGTCAGCTCGGCCAACCGGTCCGCGGCGCGCTGCTTGGCCGCGGCCAGCGAAAGCCCGCCGACGGGCTCGACGACCTGCAGGTAGCACTTGAGCTTCGGCTCGGTGCCGGACGGGCGGATCACCACGCGCAGCCCGCCGGGCCCGGTGATCAGCAGCCCGTCGGTGTCCGGCAGCAGATCGCGGGTGTCCACTGTGGTCCCACCGAGCCGGGTGGGTGGCTGTGCGCGCAGCCGCTGCATGGTCCGCGGGATCACGCTCAGGTCGGTGACGCGGACCGACACCTGGCCGGTCTGGTGCACCCCGTACCTGGTGGACAGTTCGTCCAGCAGTTCCGGCAGGCCGCGCCCGGCGGCCTTGGCGGTGGCCGCGAGGTCGCAGGCCAGCACCGCCGCCGAGATGCCGTCTTTGTCGCGCACGTGGTCCGGGTCGACGCAGTGCCCGAGCGCCTCCTCGTAGGCGTAAACGAGACCGGTGCCCGCGCCGTCCCCGGCCCGCACCAGCCACTTGAACCCGGTCAGCGTCTCGGCGTAGCGGACGCCGAAGTCGGCCGCGATCGAGCGCAACATCGTCGCCGAGACGATGGTCGTGGCCACCAGCGGATCCGGTGTCGCCGCCCGGTCCAGCGTGGCCAGGACGTGCTGGGCGAGCAGCACGCCGGTCTCGTCGCCGCGCAGCGTCCGCCAGGTCCCGTCCTCGCACACGCCCAGTGCGCACCGGTCGGCGTCCGGGTCGAGCGCGATCGCCAGGTCGGCGTCCACCTCGGCGGCCAGTTCCAGCAGCGCATCGGTCGCGCCGGGCTCTTCCGGGTTCGGGAAGCGCACGGTGGGGAAGTCGGGATCCGGCTTCGCTTGCGACGCGACGAGATGGACGTCGTCGAACCCCGCGCGGTGCAGCGCGTCGAGCAGCGGCCGCGCGCCGACGCCGTGCAGCGCCGTGGCGGCGACGCGCAGGCCCCGGGCCGTGCCGCGCGGCAACGTCGCCACCCGCGCCAGGTAATCGTCCAAAGCGGACTCATGGATCGTCCACTTTTCCTCGCGCGGCACCGATTTCGCCGCCGGGGCCGCCGCGATCGCGGCCTCGATCTCGGTGTCGGTGGGTGTCACCAACTGGATCCCGCCGCGCAGGTAGAGCTTGTATCCGTTGTCCTGCGGCGGGTTGTGTGAGGCGGTGATCTGGATTCCGGCAACCGCCCGCAGCGCGCGGGTGGCGTGCGCGACGACCGGGGTGGGCAGCGGCTCGGGCAGCAACCGCACGTCGAACCCGGCCGCCGCCAGGACCGCCGCGGCGTCGGTGGCGAAGTCCTCCGAGCCGTGGCGGCCGTCGCGGCCGACCACCACGATCCCGCCGCCGAAACCCCGCTCGGCCAGCCACGACGCCACCCCGGCGGTGGTGCGCACGACGACCGCCCGGTTCATCCCGTTCGCGCCCGCGCGCACCGGCGCGCGCAGCCCGGCGGTGCCGAACCGCGGCATCCCCGACATCCGGTCCGCCAGCTCGTCGAACGCGTCGATGTCGACCAGGCGCCGCAACTCGGCCTTCGACCGCGGGTCGATGTCGTCGTCGATCCAGCGCTGCGCCGCGTCCCGCAGCGCGGCGGACTCGACGTCGCGCCCAGCGGAAGCGACCGCACGGCCGCGAGCGCCCTGGAGATCGGGACGTCGAGTTCCGCGGCCCGAAGTGCTGCTCATGCAACCTCCACCAGCGAGCGCAGCAGCTTGCCCATGCGGCTGGCCGACGCGCGGCCCGCCTCCAGTACCTCCTCGTGGTTCAGCGGCTGCCCGCTCAACCCGGCGGCCAGGTTGGTCACCAGCGACAGCCCGAACACCTCGGCGCCCGCGGCGCGCGCGGCGATGGCCTCCAGCACCGTCGACATGCCCACCAGGTCCACCCCGAAGGTGCGCAGCATCCGGATCTCGGCCGGGGTCTCGAAGTGCGGGCCCGGCAGCCCGGCGTACACGCCCTCCTGTAGCGACGGGTCGATCTCCCGGGCCAGTTTCCGAAGCCGCGGCGAGTACAGGTCGGTGAGATCGACGAACGTCGCGCCGACCAGCGGCGAGCGCGCCGTCAGGTTGATGTGGTCGCTGATCAGCACCGGCTGCCCGACCGCCATGCCCTCGCGCAACCCGCCCGCGGCGTTGGTCAGCACCACGGTCCGGCACCCGGCGGCGACGGCGGTGCGCACCCCGTGCACGACCGGCTCGATGCCCTTGCCCTCGTACAGGTGCGTCCGCCCGAGCATGACCAGCACCCGTTTGCCGGCGACCGGCACGGACCAGACCTTGCCGCTGTGCCCCACCGCGCCGGGTTCGGCGAACCCGGGCAGGTCGGACATGCTCAGTTCGGTCTCGGGGCTACCGATCTCCTCGGCCGCCGGTTGCCACCCGGAGCCCAGCACCACGGCCAGGTCGTGGCGCGCGGCGCCGGTGATCTCGGCCAGCCGGGCGGCGGCGTTCTCGGCAGCGGGGTCGGAAAACGTCGTAGGCGTCACGGCCGCGCAGCTTAGTCCGGGGCAGGCATGGTCGCGCTCCTCGCTGCGACAACCCGCCACCCGGGTCAGCGTCCGGTCCGGAAGGTCGGCAGAACCCGGTCGAGCAGTAATTCGGCGATCGACGCCTGGTCCTCCGGCACCGTCACCCGCACCACCCACAGGTCGTCGCCGCGGCGGAGTACCTCCGCCGCCGTGCTGCGCTGCTGCAGCAGAGCACGCGACTGCAGCAGCGCCTTGGCTGCCGCCGAGTACCTCAACCGTTGCTCGGTCCCGTCCAGGGTGGCGGAGTACAGCTGGAAGTCGGCGTCGGACCCCTCCACGGAGGCGCGCAACCGATTCACGTAGTCCGACGTGGTCCGCCCGGAGCGGAAGTAACCCCCGTAGCGCTGGACCGCGATCTCCGTTGCCCCGTCCGGCGACACGAACGACACCACCAGGCTGGTGGCGATGTCGGTGCGCTCGCTGTGGAACACCCGCCATCCGCTGTTGGCGGGGGCGTCGATGCTGAACCTGCCGCCGGCGGCCCCGGTGTGCTCGGCGACGTCCTCGTGCCGGACCCACCACAACTGCGCCACCGGATCGGGCTCCTCGGTCGCCGCCGGTGTCTGGTGCGGCGGCAGCACGGAGCGCCCGGCGAGCAACCGCGTCCCGGCGAAGCCACCGGCCAGCGCGGCCGCGAACAGCACGGCGGCGGCGGTCCCGAGCGCGAGCACCGCGAACGGCGAGCGGCGTCTCGGCGGCGGATCCTTCAGCGCGAACGGCGGCAGACCGGGGTCGCGGGCCAGCGGCGCCGAGGCCGCCACCGACGCGGGCTGCCGGAACGACGGCTCGGCCACCCGCTGCCGGACCCGCACCGTCGGCGCGTCCGGGTCGAGCAGCATCGAGAACGGGCGCGCCCCCGGCTCCGGCAGCAGGTGCTGCAGCTTGCGTCGCACCTCCGTCAGCGACATGCGCTGCGCCGGGTCCTTGACCATCAGGCCGGCGATGACCTCGCCGACGGGCCCGGGGCGAGTCGTCGTCGGCACCGGGCCCCGCACCACCTCGGTGACCGTGGCCAGCGGGTCGTCGCCGACGTCGTAGGGCGGGCGGCCCTCGGCCGCGGCGAACAGCGTCGCGCCCAGCCCCCACCGGTCCGCCGCGTCGGTGACCGCCTCGCCCGCCGCGACCTCCGGGGCGATGAACGCCGGGGTGCCCAGCAGGATGCCGGTGCGGGTGATGGTGTGCTCGGCGATGTTGCGGGAGATCCCGAAGTCGCTGACCTTGATCCGGCCGTCGTCGCCGATCAGCACGTTGCCGGGTTTGACGTCGCGGTGCACGATCCCGGCTCGGTGCGCGGCCTCCAATCCGGCCGCCACGCCGTCGGCTATCACCGCGAGCTGCTGGTCGTCGAGCGCGCTGTGCTCGGCGAGGATCGCCGCCAGGCTCTGCGAGGGCACCAGCTCCATGACCACGAACGGTTCCCCGTCCTCGCGCGCCACGTCGTAGAGCGTCACGACGTTGGGGTGCGAGAGGACGGCGATGGCGCGGGCCTCGCGCAGCGCGCGTTCCCGTAGTTCGGCCGCCTCCTCCGCGGGCATCCCCGGCGGCAACCTGACCTCCTTGACGGCCACCGGTCGCCGCAGCAGTTCGTCCACACCGGACCACACGGTGCCCATCGCGCCGCCGCCGAGCTCGCGCTCCAGGCGGTACCGGTCACCGATCAGCCGGCCGGCGCCGGCAAGGGTCTCGTTGTTCTCCGCGGACACGCACACATTCTCCACAGCGGATCAGTCGCCCGAGGCCGAACGCGGCAGGATCGTTGCCCACCTGCGATGCGGCCAAGCCCGATCACGGCGTTACCAAAAGTGAACAATCCCACCCCGTGCCGTCCCGTCCGCGCCCCGACGAAGTGACCAAGGTCTTTTCGTCGCAACGAAAATTGGCCGCCGAGCGGCCAGGATGCCGATCTCGGCGCCAGTGGCCGGGACTGGTGCGTTTCGGATAACTTGGACGGCGATCGGACCTCGCTGGCCCGAGTCTTCCTCATGCCGATCCGTGCAGCGGTCGCCCGCAGGAACGCGGATCGTCGCGGTGCGCCCGTGTCGGTGGTGACGAACAATCCCGGTGGTCGGGAGTCGGCGGGTCCCCGGTGACGACCAATCGGCGTCAAGGAGGTGCCCTTGCTCGCGTTCGTCCTCCTGCACCTGCTGGTGGCCCTGGGGCTGCCGTTCCTGGCCCGGCGCAGCACCCGCGCCGCCTTCCTGACCGCGGCGGTGCCGCCCGCGGCGGCGCTGGTGTGGGTGTTGGCGCAGGCCGGGCCGGTGCTGTCCGGGCAGGTGCGCAGCGAGACGGTCGCGTGGGCGCCGCTGATCGGCCTCGAGTTCAGCTTCCGGCTCGATCCGCTGGGGCTGCTGATGACGATCCTCGTGGCCGGGATCGGCGCCCTGGTGCTGGTCTACTCCGACGCCTACTTCAGCCGCGGCGGCGGCGACGCCCGGCGCTGCGCACCGCTGCTGCTGGCCTTCGCCGGGGCGATGCTCGGGCTGGTCCTCGCCGACGATCTGATCACCGTCTACGTCTTCTGGGAACTGACCACGGTGTGCTCGTTTTTGCTGGTCGGGCAGGCCGGGATCAGCCGCGAGTCGCGGCGCTCCGCGCTGCAGGCGCTGATGGTCACCAGCCTGGGCGGGCTGGTGATGCTGCTCGGCTTCGTGGTGCTCGGCGAGTCCGCGGGCACCTACCGGATCTCGGAGCTGGTCGCGCACCCGCCGAGCGGCGCCCCGATGGCGGTGTCCGCGGTGCTGATCCTGGTCGGCGCGTTCACCAAGTCCGCGCAGATCCCGTTCCACAACTGGTTGCCCGCGGCCATGGTCGCGCCGACGCCGATCAGCGCCTACCTGCACGCCGCGTCGATGGTCAAGGCCGGTGTGTTCCTGGTGGCGCGGTTGGGCCCGGTGTTCTCCGGGGTGCCGCAGTGGTGGCTGCCCGCCGTGGTGTTCGGCCTGGTCACGATGCTGCTGGGCGGCTGGCGGGCGCTGCACGAGCACGATCTGAAGAAGCTGCTGGCCTACGGCACGGTCAGCCAGCTCGGGTTCCTGATGGTGCTCTTCGGCGCGGGCACCTACACAGCCGCGTTGGCGGGTGCCGCGATGCTGCTCGCGCACGGCCTGTTCAAGGCGACGTTGTTCCTGGTGGTGGGTATCGTCGACCACCAGGCGCACACCCGCGACATCCGCGAGCTGTCCGGGTTGGGCCACCGGATGCCGGCGCTCGCGGTGATCGCGACGCTGGGCGCGGCCTCGATGGCGGGTCTGCCGCCGTTGCTGGGCTTCCTCGGCAAGGAGGCCGCCTTCACCGGCTTCCTGCGGGGCGGCCCCACCGAACTGCTGGTGGACGTGGTGCTGGTGGTCGGTTCGATGCTGACCGTCGCCTACAGCCTCCGGACGCTGTGGGGCGCGTTCGCCGACAAGCCCGGACAGGCCCCGACCGAGGCCGAGCCGCCGAGTGCCGAGGCGCTGGTGCCGACCGCGCTCCCGGCTGTCGCGGGCGTGGTCCTGGGCATCGGCTACCCGCTCGCCGACGAGCTGGCCGGCGGGTACGCGGCGGCGTTCGTCCCCGGTGACGACCCGTACCACCTGGCGCTCTGGCACGGCTGGACGCTGCCGCTGCTGATGTCGGCCGCGGCGTTGGTCGGCGGTGTCGTGCTGCACCTCGGCCGGGTGCGCGTCACGGGGCTGCGCAACCGGCTGCCGCGGCTGCCCGACGCGCAGCGCGGTTACGAGCGGATCATGGCGCTGCTGGAGCGGGTCGCGGTCGGCGTCACCGGTCGCCTGCAGGTCGGTTCGCTGCCCACCTACCTGGGCATCATCCTGCTGACTGTGCTGGCCATCCCAGGGGCGGCTTTGGTGGTCCGGGCCAGCGTGCCGGAGGACCTGCGCGTCTACGACACCGCGCTGCAGATCCCGCTGGCGATCGTGGTGGTCGTGGCCGCCATCGCGGTGCTGCGCGCCCAGCGCCGGCTCACCGCGGTGCTGCTGGTGGGCGTGGTCGGCTACGGCATCGGCGGGTTGTTCATCGTGGACGGCGGCCCCGACCTGGCCCTGGCGCAGTTCCTGGTCGAGACGCTGACGCTGGTGGCGTTCGTGTTCGTGCTGCGTCGCCTGCCGGCACGGTTCACCCAGACCGACACGGCCCGGGCGCTGCGCGTGCCGAAGGCGATCATCGCCGGGGCCGCGGGCGTGTTCATCGCGCTGGCCTCGGTGATCTTCAGCGCGGCCCGGCAGGCGCCTCCGGAGGCCAGCGCCGAGTTCATCGCCAACGCCGAGCACGGCGCGGGCGCGACCAACGTGGTCAACGCGATCATCGTCGATTTCCGCGCGTTCGACACCGTCGGCGAGATCGCGGTGCTGGCCGTCGCCGCCACCGGCGTGGCCAGCCTGATCCTCGCGTCCCGGCACGAACGGCGGAAACGCAGCACCCGCACGACACCAGTGCGGGTCAGGACACCAATCCCGTCCGGCCAGCGGCAGAAGGAGGAGGTGCGCGAATGACCTCGCCGACCCCGAAGCGGGAGTCCTGGACGACCTGGGACATCCCCACCGAGCGCTGGCTGCTGTCCGGGTTCTGCCGCGACGGCAGGCAGCGCACCGTGCTGCTGGAACTGGCCGCCCGGATCGTGTTCCCCACCGTGCTCGTGCTGTCGATCTACCTGCTGTTCGCCGGGCATGACCGGGCGGGCGGCGGGTTCAGCGGCGGCCTCGTCGCCGGGCAGGCGTTCGTGCTGCGCTACCTCGCCGGCGGCCGGATGGACGACAGCGCGATCGTGTCAATGCGCCCACCGGTGCTGATCGGCCTGGGCCTGACCATCGCCACCGCGTCGGCGTTCCTGCCGCTGGCCTTCGGCGGCCAGCTCCTGGAGACCGCGATCTACAAGGTCTCCGTGCCGGTGCTCGGCGAGCTCAAGGTCGTCACCAGCCTGCTGCTGGACAGCGGTGTCTACCTGCTGATCGTCGGCGTGGTCCTCGATCTGCTGCGCACCCTCGGCTCGGGCATCGAGGCCGACGCCGAGGCCGCGGCCAGGGGGCAGCGATGACGATCAACCTGACGATGGCGCTGGTGCTGGCCGTGCTCTACGCGGTCGGCTTCTACCTGCTGATGCAGCGCTCGCTGATGCGCATCCTGCTGGGCATCGTGATCCTCGGGCACGGCTCCAACCTGCTGCTGCAGACCGCCGGCGGGCCGCCCGCCCGGGCCCCGATGCTCACCTCGGCGCGACCGGAGGAGATGGCCGACCCGCTGCCGCAGGCCATGGCGCTCACCGCGATCGTGATCACCTTCGCGCTCACCACGTTCCTGCTGGCGCTGGCGTACCGGTCGTGGACGCTGCTGGGCCACGACGAGGTCCGCGACGACGTGGAGGACCGGCGTATCCAACGGCTCGAGCGCCGCCTGGCCGAGTCGGAGGAGGACGCCGCGGAGGAACTGGAGAAGGAGGCGACACAGTGACGGTTCTGGTGGCCCTGCCCGTGCTGCTGCCGCTGGCCGCCGCGGGACTGTCACTGGCGCTTGGCCGGTTCGCCGACCTGCAGCGCGTCCTCGGCCTGGTGGTGCTCGGCGCGATCATCGCCGACGCCGCCGTGCTGCTCCACGTCGCCGACCGCGACGGTCCGCTGGTGCTGCAGATGGGCGCCTGGCCCGCGCCGTTCGGCATCACGCTGGTCGCCGACCGGCTGTCGGCGCTGCTGCTGGTGGTGTCGTCGGTGGTGACGTTCGCGGTGCTGATCTACTCGATCGGCCAGCGCATCACCGACTACGGGCGCCAGCGCTCCAGCACCACGTTCCACCCCATGTACCTGATGCTGTGCGCCGGGGTGTCGCTGGCCTATCTCACGGGCGACCTGTTCAACCTGTTCGTCGCCTTCGAGATCATGCTGAGCTCGTCGTACGTGCTCATCACGCGGCGCACCACGGCCACCCGGGTGCGCGCCGGCATGACCTACACGATCGTCAGCCTGGCCTCGTCGCTGCTGTTCATCACCATGATCGCGCTGGTGTACGCCTCGGCGGGCACGGTGAACCTGGCCGACCTGGGGCAGAAGGTGCACCAGCTGCCGGACGGCCTGCAGGTCGCGCTCGGACTGCTCGTGGTGATCGTGTTCGGGGTCAAGGCGGCGATGGTGCCGCTGCACTTCTGGTTGCCGGACAGCTACCCGACCGCGCCCGCGCCGGTGACCGCGGTGTTCGCCGGGCTGCTCACCAAGGTCGGCATCTACGCGCTGATCCGCACCCAGACGCTGGTGTTCAGCCACCAGGAGAGCTGGAACCTGATGCTGGGCATCGCGCTGATCACCATGATCGTCGGCGCCCTCGGCGCGCTGGCCCAGAACGACCTCAACAGGTTGCTGTCGTTCCTGCTGGTCAGCCACATCGGCTACATGCTGTTCGGGCTCGGCGTCTATGACGTGGTCGGACTGACCGGGGTGATCCTCTACGTGGTGCACCACATCACCGTGCAGGCCACGTTGTTCCTGGTCAGCGGGTTGATCACGCGCCACACCGGGACGGTGGCGCTGACCCGGATGGGCGGGCTGGCCAAGGCCGCGCCGCTGATCGCGGTGCTGTTCGCGCTGCCCGCGCTGAGCCTGGCCGGGGTGCCGCCGTTCTCGGGTTTCGTCGCCAAGCTGGCGCTGCTGCAGGCCGGTGTCGGCGCGGGCACCTGGACCGCGTACGCGGTGACCGGCGGCGCGGTGCTGACCAGCCTGCTGACCCTGTACGCGATGGCGCGGGTGTGGACGCGGGCGTTCTGGGGCCAGGTCAAGGCGCCGGAGGCGGATCCGGATCCGACCGACGAACTGGTCGTCGGCACCGCGAGCTCGTCGCGCCCGATGGTCATCGCGACCGGGGTGCTGGTGGCGGCGAGCGTGGTGATCGCGATGGTCGCGGGTCCGCTGGCGAACGTCAGCGGGCGCGCGGCGGCGGACCTGGTGCACGGCGAGACCTACCGCAGCGCGGTGCTGGGAGGTGGCTGATGTCCGAGCGGCTGATCAGCAGGCGACGGCGGGTGCTGCAGCGGCTGCCGCTGGTGGCCTGGCTGACCCTGGTGTGGGTGATGCTGTGGGGCACGTTCGACGTGGGCACCTTCGTCTTCGGGCTGGTGGTCGCGCTGCTGGTAGTGACCGTGTTTCCGCTCCCGGCGATCAACACCCGGCTCGTGGTGCGGCCGCTGCCGCTGCTGCAGCTGGTCGGCTACCTGGCGTGGGACCTGGTGGTCTCCACGTTCCGGGTGTCCTGGCAGGCGGTGCGGTACGGGCCGCGCGCCAGAGCCGGGATCGTCGCGGTGCGCCTGCGGACCGACTCCGACCACCTGACCGCGATGGTGGCCAACGCGGTGTCGCTGGCCCCGGGCGAGTTCGTGCTGCAGATCGACCGGGCCAACCGGATCTGCTACGTCTACGCGCTCGGCATGCGGGCCGAGGACGCCGAAGCGGTGCGCCGGGGCGTGCTTGAGCTGGAGGCGCGCATCGTGCGGGCGGTCGGCTCGGCGGACGAGGTGGCGCTGGTGCGCGGGCGGGAGGTGTGAGGTGTTCTGGGTTTTCGCGGTGACCTTCGGCCTGCTGTGCGCGGCCGGGCTGCTGGTGCTGGTGCGGCTGCTGCGCGGGCGCACCACGCTGGACCGGATCGTGTCGGTGGACGTGTTCGTGACGCTGATCATCGCGGCCACCTGCGTGGGGATGGCCTGGCAGCAGGACGGGTCGAACATCGCGCTGCTGGCCGCGTTCGCCCTGCTGGCCTTCATCGGCTCGGTCAGCGTCGCGCGGCTGGTGGAGAAGAAGGAGCCGTACCGGTGAGCTGGTTGGACGTGTTCTCCGCGGTGTGCCTGATCAGCGGTGCGTTGTCGTGCCTGCTCGGCGCCGTCGGGCTGCTGAGCTTCCCGGACGTGACGGCGCGGCTGCAGGCGGCCACCAAGCCGCAGACCCTGGGGCTGCTGCTGATCCTGGTCGGCACGGCGGTCCAGCTGGACTTCGTCTACGCCTCGGGGCTGATCCTCGTGGGCCTGTTCCAGATGCTCACCGCGCCGGTCATGGCGCAGCTGGTGGGCCGCGCGGCGTACCGGGCGGACAGCAACCGCCGCGACACGCTGGTGGTCGACGAGCTCGGCGACCGCATCGAGCGGGAGCGTCGGGTCCGCTGACGCGGCACTGCGCCGATCCGGCACAAAACGCCCGCGGTGGGTCACTCCCCGGGCTGAATATGATCAAATGGACCAGTACGGGTGACCCGCGGAAGTGTCGTGAATCGACGCGGCTCAGAAGGGTGTGGAGCCATCATGTGGCGGACTGGCCGCGTGCTCGCTGGCCTCGCGATCGCGTTGTTCCTGCTGTTGGCCCCGTCGGCCACCGCCGCTGCGGCGTGGGCGGACCAGGCGGCCCCGGTGGTGGCGCAGCAGCCGACCCCGAACCCGCCGCCGCAGGATGAGGACTCCCTCACCGAGCGCCAGCGCATGGCGATCGGCACCACCGGCGTGGTGCTGATCGGGCTGGTCCTGGTGTCCCGCAAGATCCGCAAGTTGCCGGTCTTCTTCGTGAAGCGGAAGAAGTAGCGGAAGAACCGGCAGCCCGGTCGGTTCTTTGCGAAAATATTTCGGTGGGAATTCTCGCCATGGACTAGACCTGGCGGCGAACCTGTGGGATTTTCACAACTGACGGCGTGCGCGGACTGCCCGCGACCGGTACGAGCCCGGCCCGCGACGCAGTAGCCGACGCCGCTGCGACCGGGGCAGCAGCCCCCCACGAACGTGGGTCGGCACCGGGAAGCCCCCCGACCGGTGCCGGCCCACACCCTTTCCGTTCCGTAGCTCTCCCGGGCCGCGTTGGGCCGTGCGTGATTGAGCTTTCAATTGTTCCGCGGAACCCGTTGCCGCGGGCAACGGCTGGACTCGAATTCTTCGGTCGCGCTGAATCCGCGCCACCCGTTCGGCGCAGTACCGCTACCGGTTGTCTCCCCGCCGTGCGGCATCAGCAGCACCACCGGCCCCGACGATGCAATATGGGCGCAAATGCGCACCGCCCCGACCTCGAACCGTGAAGACCCCTCCGCCGACCTGCGTGCCCGCTGCCGCGAATCCGTGCAGCGCCACGAACCGGAACTGGTCGCGCTGTCCCGCAGCATTCACGCCGAGCCGGAGCTCTCCTTCGCCGAGCACCGCAGCGCCGCCAAGGTCGCCGACCTGCTCGACGCGCACGGTTTCGCGGTGCGCGCGCCGGTCGCGGACCTCGACACCGCGCTGGTCGCCGAGTCCGGCAGCGGGGAACTCGTGGTCGGGATCTGCGCGGAGTACGACGCCCTGCCCGAGGTCGGGCACGCCTGCGGGCACAACATCATCGCCGCGGCCGGGGTCGGCGCGGCGCTCGCCCTGGCTGACGTCGCCGACGACCTGGGGATCACGGTCCGGCTGATCGGCACCCCGGCCGAGGAGACCGGCGGCGGCAAGGTCCTGATGCTGCAACGCGGCGTCTTCGACGGCGTGGCCATGGCGATGCTGGTGCACCCCGGGCCAGAGGAGATCTGCCGACCGACGTCGCTGGCCATCACCGACCTGGAGGTCCGCTACACCGGGCGCGCGGCGCACGCGGCATCGGCCCCCGAACTGGGCCGCAACGCGGCCGACGCGCTGACCGTCGCGCAGGTCTCGATCGGGTTGCTTCGCCAGCACCTCGAACCGCAACAGATGGTGCACGGTATCGTGACCAATGGTGGCGCGGCACCGAACATCGTTCCCGCGTACACCGCGGCGGTCTACAACCTGCGTGCGGCCGAGGCTGCCTCCCTGCAACGCCTGGAGAACCGGATCCGGGCCTGTTTCGAGGCGGGCGCCACGGCGACCGGGTGTGAGCACGAAGTCGTGCAGATCTCCCCGGTCTACGCGGAGCTGAGTCCCGACGAATGGCTGTCGGAGGCGTACCGCCGCGCGATCACCGAGCTCGGGCGCGAACCGCTCGACCGAGGCGAAGAGCAGAGCCGGGTCATCGGCAGCACCGACATGGGCAACGTGACCCAGCACCTGCCCGCGATCCATCCGATGATCGCGATTGACTGCGGCGACGCGGTCAACCACCAGGCGGAGTTCGCCGCCGCATGCGCGACCCCGGCCGCGGATCGCGCGGTAATCGACGGGGCGTTGGCGATGGCCTGGACCGCGGTGGCCGCCGCGTTGGACGGGGCGCAACGCGACCGCCTGCTGGCGGGGGCGCGCGGGCGCAGTACGTCGGAAGAGTGTGCACGTTCTGGAGGCTGCATGAGCGACACTCGTTCTTCTGCTCATGGCGGCCGGCCGGATGCGGGTGTCCCGCGAGATGCTGGAGGCGTGGCGTGACCGTGGTGGATTCTCGTGGCTCGGAGCCGGGCCGACCCTCGAACAGCGGTTCGGCGGTCGAGGAAGCGGACTGGGACGCGGCGGAGCGGTCCGCCGTGGCGCAGGGGACGCTCGTGGCGCCGGGTGTGGACGGGCCGAGTGGGCCGATTGGCAGCACCATGTCCAGCGTGGGGTCCGGTGTGGAATCTTCCGTGGCAGACCTCGGCGCCGGCCGCGGACCGTCCTGGCTGGACGCCTGGCTGAAGGCCCACGGGCAGCAGATCGTCGCCTGGCGGCGGCACATCCACGCCCACCCCGAACTGTCCCGGGCCGAGCACGAGACCACGGCCTTCCTCGCCGAGCGGCTGTCCCGGGCCGGGCTGCGGCCCCGCATCCTGCCGGTGGGCACCGGTCTGATCTGCGACATCGGCACCGCCCGCCCGGGGCAGCGGACCGTGGCGCTGCGGGCCGACATCGACGCCCTGCCGCTGAGCGAGAACACCGGACTGCCATTCTCCTCCACAGTGGACGGCGTTGCGCACGCCTGCGGGCACGACGCGCACACCGCGGTCGCCCTGGGCGCGGCGCTGGCGCTGGCCGCGGCGCCGGAGCTGCCCGGCCGGGTGCGGATGGTCTTCCAGCCCGCCGAGGAGGTCATGCCCGGCGGCGCGCTGGACGTGCTGGCCTCCGGCGCCCTCGACGACGTGGACCGCATCTTCGGGCTGCACTGCGACCCGCGCCTGTCGGTCGGCAAGATCGGCACCCGGGTCGGTCCCATCACGTCCGCGAGCGACCTGCTGGAACTGCGGCTGACCTCGCCGGGCGGACACACGTCCCGTCCGCACCTGACCGCGGATCTCGTGCACGCGTTGGGGTCGGTCATCACCGGCCTGCCGACGCTGCTGTCGCGCCGCGTCGACCCGCGCACCGGAACCGTGCTGACCTGGGGTGCCGTGCATGCGGGCGAGGCGCCGAACGCCATCCCGCAGGACGGTGTACTGAGCGGGACGCTGCGCACCAGCGACCGCGACACCTGGGCGAAGCTGGAGCCGCTGGTGCACGAACTGGTGCACAGCCTGCTGTCGCCGCTGGGTGTGGGCTTCGACCTGCAGCACCGCCGCGGCGTGCCGCCGGTGGTCAACGACGAGGAGAGCACGGCGCTGTTCCAGGCCGGTATCGCCGCCGCGGTCGGCGAGGACGCGGTGACGAGCACCCCGCAGTCCTCCGGTGGCGAGGACTTCGGCTGGTACCTGGAGCACGTGCCGGGGTCCTTCGCGCGGCTGGGCGTGCACTCCGGGGTCGGCCGAGTCAAGGACCTGCACCAGCCGACGTTCGCGCTGGACGAGCGTTCCCTGTTCGTGGGTGTCCGGGCGATGGTGCACACCGCCCTGCTCAGCCTGCAGCACTGACCACCAGCTGAAACGGGCGCCTTCGGCCAGGCGGTCGAAGGCGCCCTTGCACGCCGATGTGAGCTCGGCGGTTTCCACCCGATCAGGGTGTATCCGGCGGCAGCTGCATCTATGGGAGGGGTCGCCGCCTCTTTGAGGGCATGACTGCGAACATCAGCTGCCCGCGAACCGGTCCGGCCGCCCCCGGAACCCTCCCCGCCCGGCACGGTGCCATTCTGCGCCGTGAAGCCGAAGAGCTGCTCGGCTGCGCCGAGATCGCCGCCGGCCTCGCCGAAGGACTGTGGGTGGAACCGTGGCACGGGGTGCTCGTCCCGGAGACGCGCCAGCACGACCCGCTGACCCGGGCCGCGGCGGCGTTGCTGCGCGGCGGACCGTACTCGCTGCTGTCCGGCCCGACGGCCGCAGCCATGCACGGGTGCGGTGCCGCGGCCGGTGACGTGCTGCACGTGACCGTGCCCTACGACCGTGAGCTCCGCTCCGCGCCGGACCTCATCGTCCACCAGGCGTGGGTTCGGGAGAGCGACGTCGTCGAACTCGACGGGCTCCGCGTCCAGGCGCTGGACGTGGCGATAGCCGAACTCCTGTGCACGGGGCCGCAGCGGTTGGCCCTGGCCTGTCTGGAGCAGGCGTTGGCACAGCTCGACGACACCAGCGAGCACTTCCGGGCGCGGGTCGCGGAGCGGCTGGCCCGGCGCCGGGACCGCAGGGGCACCCGGCAGGCCGCCGCCCTGCTGGAGCTGGCCTGGTCCCGGCCACCCGACGAACTCGTGGCCGGGGGTGCGCGATGAGCCGATCAGCCCGCCGTCCGGAACCACTCGTTGGCCTGGGCACTCTCCCGAATCCGCAGGAAGCGCGCGTACGCGTCGTCGTAGTACGTGCGGTGGGCGTCGACGGGCCGCAGCGGCTCCGACGTCCCGACCAGGTCCCGGGCCACCTCGGTGATGCAGCGCTGTTCCAGCAGTGCGTGCGCGGTCACCGCCGCACCGCGCGCCCCCGCCTGCTCGTCGGTGGTGCGCACCACCGGCAGCCCGGTGACGTCCGCGATCACCTGGCGCCACAGCGGGTTCGCCGAACCGCCGCCGGTGACCCGCAGCTCGGTGGGGTGCGCGATGCTGGCCCGCAGACAGTCCCGGATCACCAGGGCCAGCCCTTCCAGGCAGGCCCGGGCGATCTCGGCCGGGCCGTGCTCCAGGCTCAGGCCGTGCAGGACCCCGCGGGCGGCCGGGTCGTAGAAGGGCGCCCGTTCCCCGCCGGGCGACAGGTACGGGAGCAGGAGCAGCCCCTTGCTGCCCGGCTCGGCGTGCTCGGCGAGTTCGGTGAGGTTTTCCGGGTTGGGCAGGCCGAGCATCCGGCAGGCCCACTCCACCACCTCGGTGCCCGCCAGGGTGGGGCTGGCGAGCATCCACCTGCCGGGCATCGGGGTGCGCAGCGACATTCCCACCGGTTCGCGGTCCAGCCGGGGATCGTCGCTGATCACCTCGGTGCAGAGGGTGGTGCCGAGGATGGTGCAGACCTGGCCTGGTTCAGTGACTCCGGCGCCGATCGCCGTGGAGACCACGTCGTAGGAGCCCAGCACCACGGGCGTGCCCGCGGCGACACCGAGCCGTTCGGCGGCCGAGGCGCGCAGGGGTGCGATCCGCTGCTGGCCGTCGACGGCGTCGGGCAGCAGCCGCTCCGCCCACCCCAGGCCGAGTTCGGCGAGCACGGCTGGGGAGTAGTCGCCGGTGCGGGCGTCGAGGAACGGGTTCGACGCTTCGGAGACGTCCCACGCCAGGCGTCCGGTGAGACAGTGGAACAGCCACCCGCCGCAGGTCAGCACCTTCGCGGCGGTGGCGACCCGGTCCCGGTCGTGGGCGTTGAGCCAGGTGAGCTGGGCGTGCGGCAGGCCGGCGAAGCCGACCGAGCCGTTGATCTTGAACAGCTCGCCGAGCAGCCCGGAGTCAGCCCAGTTCCGCGCGATGTCGGAGGCGCGCGCGTCGTTCCACAGCAGCGCTGGCCCGGTCGGGCGGCCGGTGTTGTCGACCAGCCAGCACCCGTCGCCCTGGGCGGTGATCGCCAGCGCGGCGACCTCGGAGCCCAGCGCGGCGACGAGTTCGCCCACGGTGTCGGCGACGGCCGCCCACACCTCGTCCATGTCCTGCTCGGCCCAGCCGGGCCGTGGGTGCTCGACCTTGGTCGGGCGGCGGGCCACCGCCAGCTCGGTGCCGTCCTCGGCGTAGGCGACGCTCTTCACCACCGACGTGCCGGCGTCGATCCCGATGGTGATCACGGTCGATCCCTTCTGCTCCCGCCTGCCGGGTCGGACCGGTCGGCTCGACCCGTGAACATCACAGCATCAAGTGTTAAAGATTGCAAGATTAGTGTTATGTTTGCGCTGGAATGTGACACCCAGGTCCCGGTTGCGGACCACGACCGGAAGGACGCGACGTGCATTCCAACTCCGGAGCCGACCGGATCGACCTCGTGCTGCTCGACGTCGGTGGCCCCATCTACGACGACGCCACGTACCGGGACGCGCTGCTGCGCGCGGCCACCGAACTGGCCGCCGAAGACGGCCGCACCGTCGACGAAGCCGAGTTCCAGCGGGTCTACGACGAGCGCCGCCAGGCCCAGAGCGGGTCCCTGCGCACCGCGATCGCCGGGCGGTTCCTGACGCCCGAGGACCGGCAGCGGCTGTCGGACCGCGCGGAGCGCTACTGGGAGTACCCGCCCTCGGCGCTGTACACCGACGTCCTGCCGACCCTGCGGCAGCTCGCCGGGCGCTACAAGATCGCGATCGTGGCGAACCAGCGGGCGGTGGTGGTCGACGCACTGCGCCGCGACGGGGTCGCCGACCACATCGACATCTGGGCGGTCTCGGAGGTCGTGGGCGCCGAGAAGCCCGATCCACGGATCTTCCAGTACGCGCTCCGCGAAGCCGGGGTCGAGCCGAAGAACGCGGTGCACGTGGGCAACCGCCTCGACACCGACGTGCGCGGTGCGCACCGCGTCGGCCTGCGCACGGTGTGGGTGGTGCGCGGCGAGGCACCACCGGAACCGACTCCGGAGCAGTTGGCCGAACCGGACGTGGTGGTGTACTCCCTCGCTGAACTGCCCGCGGCGCTCGATCGGTTGCAGGGGGAGTGATGAGCGAACTGGTCGCGGGTGTGGACGTCGCGACCGCCAACGTGCGCGTGCAGGTCCACGACCCGTCCGGTGCGGTGGTGGCCGCGGCGTCCCGGCAACTGCCGCAGCCGGTGCGGTCCTCCGGAGGACGCTCCGAGCAGGACGCCGGCTCGTGGTGGCCTGCGGTGCGGGACAGCCTGGCCGAGTGCACCAGGGCGCTGGGCGGGCGTGCCGCCGACATTGCCGCGGTGGCGATCTCGGCGACTTCGGGGACCGTTGTCGTCGTCGATCGCGACGCCGACCCGCTCGCACCGGCCCTGATGTACGACGACCGCCGCGCCGAGGAGGCGGCCCGCGCCGCCGCGGAGGTCGGTGCGCAGCGCTGGAGGCGCACCGGGATCACGCCGTCGGCCGGATCGGGGTTGGCCCGGATCGGCTGGCTGGCCGGCCACCTGCCGGACGGCGCGGTGCGGATCTGCCACACCCCCGACCTGCTGGCCTGGAAGCTCGTCGGCCACCCGGTCGCCACCGACTCCAGCCACGCGCTGAAGAGCGGCTACGACCCGGTCGCGGGGGAGTGGGCGACCGAGGTGTTCGACGCCCTGAAGGTGCCCGCCGACCTCCTGCCCGAGGTGGTGCGGCCCACGACCGTGCTCGGCACCGTCGGCGCGCCGGCGGCGGAGCTGACCGGGCTGCCGGTCGGCTGCGAGGTTCGCGCGGGCATGACCGACGGTTGCGCTGGCCAACTGGCGTGCGGGGCCGTCGACGTCGGGCAGTTCGTCACGGTGCTCGGCACCACCCTGGTGCTGAAGGGCGTTTCCGCGGAACTCGTGCACGACCCGGCGGGCGCGGTCTACAGCCACCTGCACCCGGACGGCATGTGGCTGCCCGGCGGCGCGGCGAACATCGGTGGCTCCGCACTGTCCGATGTGGACCCGGCCGAGCTGCCGCAGCTGGACGAAGCGGCCACCGAGCGCGGTCCGGCCAGCGTGGTCAACTACCCGCTGCGCGGAGCCGGGGAGCGGTTCCCGTTCCTCGCTCCCGAGGCCACCAGTTTCGTGCTCGGCACGCCCCAGGACCGCGTCGACGAGTACCGATCCCGGCTCGAGGGCGTCGCGTTCTGCGAACGACTGGCCCTGCAGCGACTGGCCGAACTCGGCGCCCCGGTCGATGGCCCGGTGCGCACGGCCGGTGGCGGAGCGCGCAGTGTCGCCTGGTCCCGGATCAGGGCATCGGTGCTGGACCGGCCGGTGCTGCGGGTTCACCGAGCGGGTACGGCGTTGGGCGCGGCCCTGCTCGCGGCGAGCGGTTCCGTCCACCCGGACCTGAGCACGGCTGCCGCGGCGATGGTTCCCGAGGGCGAGCTCGTCGAGCCGGTTCGTGCGGAGGTCGCCGCGCTCGACGCCAGCTACCAGCGGTTCGTCGGCGAACTGCGCAACCGTGGCTGGATCTGACGGGATCAACCGGCGACTTCGAGCGTGACCCCGGCGGCCAGCAGCTCCTCGCGCAGCGCCTCCGGGGTTCCACCGTCCACCACCACGAGGTCGAACTCGGTCAGCGGTGCCAGCTCGTGCACCGCGCGCCGGTCGAACTTCGAGTGGTCCAGCAGCAGCACCCGCTTCCCGGCGGTCTCCATCAGCGCCCGCTTGACCTGGATCGTCTCCTGCGAGCGGTGTAGGCAGTGGCCGCCGACGACCGCGGTGGTGGACATGAACAGCACGTCGGAGCGCAGCGTGCGGGCCATGGCCGCGGTGTGCAGGCCCAGGAAGGCGTCGTAGGACGGCTGGTAGTCGCCGCCGAGCCCGATCAGGTGCAGCCCGGGCTCGCCGCTGAGCAGGTTGATCACCGACAAAAAGTTGGTCACCACGGTCAGCGGCGCCAGCGGCGCCAACCGCTCCGCCACGGCCAGGGCGCTGGTGCTGTCGTCGAGGGCCACCACCTGGCCCGGGGAGACCAGCCGCACCGCGTGCTCGGCGATCCGCGCCTTCTCCTCGGCGGCATCGGCGATCCGGGCGCGCACCGAGGTCTCCAGCAGCGCGGTGGGCGTGGAGGTGGCGCCGCCGCGGACCTTGCGCAACCAGCCCTGCTGCTCCAGCACGTCCAGGTCACGGTGGATCGTCATGCCGCTGACGCCGTGTTTGGTGGCGAGCGCCTCGATGCGGACGAATCCGCTGGCCAGCACCTCCTGGCGGATCTGCTCGCGCCGGTCCTGCTGGCTGACCGGCGTGCCGCCCGAGTCGGCCACGAACACCCCCTACGCCTGTGCGATCGGAGTGATTATCACACGACAGGCGTGAAGTGTGGCCTCGATGTCACGGGCCGACGTTGTGACAGGGGCGGGTCCGCAGCTTCTCCACGTAGTCCGCTGGGGCCCCGGCGGCCTCGGCCGCATCGGCCATCACGCCGAGGTAGCGCGCCGACGGCAGCCCGCCCTCGTACGCGTCCAGCACGTACAGCCAGGCCAGCACGGGCCCGTCGAGCGTCTGCACCCGCAGGCGCAGCTTCTTGTGCATGCCCAGCTCGGCGCCCTCCCAGTTGTCGAGCTGCCGCTCGTCCTCCGGGCTGACGTCGTAGAGCACGGTGAAAACCTGGGAGCCGGGCTGCGGGACGATCGTGGCGAGGGCGCCCTCCCAGCCGTAGTCCTCCCCGCCGAAGGTCAACCGCCAGTCCATCAGCCAGCCCGTTCCCGCCATCGGGGAGTGCGGGGCGCGCTTCATCATCTGGGCCGGATCCATGTTGGACCCGTACGCGGCGTACAGAGGCACGCCCAACAGGGTAGCGATCGACGGGCCGAGCGGCGGAACGGATCACATCACAAATCCGGGTACGACAGGTCTCCGTCGGCTTGCGGCGACCGGCCTCGTCGTGTGCGGGCAGCGTCCGCCGCAGCGGTCCGACGTGCCTACCCGTCCGTAGCGTGACTGTGGTCAACTCGGGTGACACCACCCGAAATGACCGACCTCACCGCGGCGTACCGTGAGCCTGGCGCCCACGAGGACTCGGATTCGAAGAGGAGCGCGAAGTGACCCGCATCGTGATCATGGGAGGCGGCCCGGCGGGCTACGAGGCGGCATTGGTCGCAGCCCAGAACGGGGCGGACGTCACGCTGGTCGAGCCGGAGGGCCTCGGTGGGGCCTGCGTGCTGTACGACTGCGTGCCGTCGAAGACCTTCATCGCCTCCGCGGGTGCGCGTTCGGCGTTCCGCGACGCCCGTGAGCTGGGCATCCGCGCCAAGACCGAGGACTCCGACGTCGACGTCGCGGTCGTGCACGGCCGCGTCAAGGGCCTGGCGCTGGCCCAGTCGGCCGACATCCGCTCCCGGGTCCGCCGGGAGGGCGTGAAGATCCTGCCCGGCCGGGCCCGCTTCACCAACCCCACCAAGGGCATGGCGGTGCACCACGTCGGCGTCGATCTGGCCGACGGCAGCTTCGAGGAGCTGACCGCGGACGTGGTCATGATCGCCACCGGTGCCACCCCGCGGATCCTCAAGGGGGCCGAACCCGATGGCGAGCGCATCCTGACCTGGCGCCAGCTCTACGACCTGCCCGAGCTGCCCGAGCACCTGGCGGTGATCGGCTCCGGTGTGACCGGTGTGGAGTTCGCCTCCGCCTACACCGAGATGGGCGTGAAGGTCACCATGATCTCCAGCCGCGACCGGGTGCTGCCACACGAGGACGCCGACGCCGCCGCGGTGCTGGAGGAGGTGTTCGCCGAGCGCGGCACCGAGGTCGTCAAGCACGCCCGGGCCGAGAAGGTCGAGCGCACCGACTCCGGCGTGCTGATCCACCTGGCCGACGGCCGCCAGGTGGAGGCGAGCCACGCGCTGATGACCGTCGGCTCGGTGCCGAACACCACCGACATCGGCCTGGAGCGGGTGGGCATCGAGACCGACCGCAACGGCTACATCCCGGTCGACCGGGTGTCGCGGACCAGCGTCCCGGGTGTCTACGCCGCGGGTGACTGCACCGGCGTGCTGCTGCTGGCGTCGGTCGCCGCGATGCAGGGGCGCATCGCCATGTGGCACGCGCTGGGCCAGAGCGTCACACCGATCAAACTCAAGACCGTCGCGGCCAACGTCTTCACCCACCCCGAGATCGCCACGGTCGGCATCAGCCAGCAGGCCATCGACAGCGGGGAGGTTCCCGCGCGCACCGTGATGATGCCGCTGGCCACCAACCCGAGGGCGAAGATGGAGGGCCTGCGGCGCGGTTTCCTCAAGGTGTTCTGCCGTCCGCAGACCGGTGTCGTGGTGGGTGGTGTGGTCGTGGCCCCCAACGCCAGCGAGCTGATCCTGCCCATCGCGCTCGCGGTCCAGAACCAGGTCACCGTGGAGAACCTGGCGAACACGTTCTCGGTGTACCCGTCGCTGTCCGGTTCGCTGACCGAGGCCGGCCGCCAGCTCATGCGCCACGACGACCTCGACTGAGGACTGCCCGGTCGCCACGGCTACGTGCTGTGCCGGGTGCGGCCGCGTCTGCGACCGTTGTTCGCGGGAGCGAGCGCCCCGGGCGGGAAGGAGCGTCGGCGGTCATGAGCGAGTTGCCCGTGCTGATCTACGACGGTGACTGCGGCTTCTGCACGCGCAGCGTGCGCTGGGCCGAGCGGCTGCCGGTACGGATGCGGATCCTCGCCTGGCAGGAGGCCGATCTGGCGGCCTACCGGACCACGCCGGAGCGGGCCCGGCACGAGGTGCTGTGGGTCGCCCCTTCGGGGCGCGTGTTCGGCGGTGCTGCGGCGGTCGCCGAGCTGCTCCGGAGCGCCCGCCTGCCGTGGCCGGTCGTCGGTTGGGCGATGTCCGCGCCGGTGCTGCGGTGGGTGGCCGAGCGGGTGTACCGGTGGGTGGCGGACAACCGCTCCCGGTTGCCGGGCGCCACGCCCGCATGCCAGTTGCCGCCCGAGCAACGCCCGGGCCACCGGCACGGCTCCTGAAGCCCAGTGATCTCGGCCGAAAGTACTAGAGAAGGTCATCACCTTTCTGGCCGATCGGTCGACCTCGCCTGCCATATCGGCTGATCCGCCGAACCCCCGCTGCTTCATAACGTGGAGGTCGTCGGGGGTTCGAGAAGGCCGGGCACCGCCGTTCAGGGGATCGGGCGGGCCCGGCCCCATGAGCGGGTTGGTGCGTCTTGAGGCACCAACGAGCAGGAAAACGAGGTGGCTCGGGATGTACGGCAAGGCGTTCGCTCCGGAATACCAGGGGGCGCTGCGGGACATGTCGGTGAACACGGCCTACGAGGACGTGCTGGAGACCGCCCGGCAGCGGGAGCACGGCGCCGCGGAGGCGGGCAACGCGCTGGAACTCGCCCAGGCCCGGCTGGCGGTGGCCGAGGCGTGCCGTCGGCTCGGCAGGCTCGACGAGGCCGACGCGGCCTGGCGTGGCAGCTACCGGGCGGCGCGCAGCGCCGAGGACAAGGGCGCGATGGCGTGGGCGCTGTGGAGCGGCGGCACCCTCGCCCGGCAGCGCGGCCAGCTCAATGCCGCGGTCCGGTGGCTGTCTTTGGCGCGGGACCTGGCCGAGCAGGCGGGCGAGGTGGTCGCCTACGGGTACTCCCAGGCGGGCATCGCCGAGACCCTGCGAATCCGCGGTGACCAGGAGGAAGCGCGTGACCTACACGAGAAGTTGTTGGCCGAGGCCCGCAAGCGCGGCGAGTGCCGGCACACGGTGTGGGCGCTGGAAGGGCTGGCCCAGCTCGACCGCAACAGCGGCGATCTCGACTCGGCGTGGCGCCGCTTCGCCGAGGCTGCGGAGCTCGCGGAGGGCGGTGGCGACGAGCGGGGGCTCGCCTGGGCCCTGCGCGGCATGGCCGACGTGCTGTCGCTGCGCGGCGAGCCCGACGAGGCGCTGTGCTTGTTATCGCGCGGTGAGCAGATCTGCCGCCGCATGGACCTGTCCAGCGCATTGGCTTACAACCGCAAGATGCGTGGCAACGTGTTGTTCCGCGCCTGCTGGTACGGCGAGGCGGCCCGCACCTATCGCGAAGCGTGGGACATGTTCCGGTCGATCAACGAGCCGCGTGGTGCGGCGCTGGCCCGGCTGGGGCTGCTGAAGAGCCTGGACAAGCTGGGGCGTCCGCGCGCGGATACCGAGCGGGATCTCCGGGAACTGCGCGACACGCTGGACAGTCGGGAACTTCGGCACACCCGGAAGATGGTGGAGGAGGCGATTGACGAACTCGCGGACATGGCAGCCTGAACGATGGCCAGGAACGAACCGGTGGTCCATCGAAAACGGGCTTCGTCAGGCTTGTCCTCACGACGATCGCCCAGGACCGACGCAAAGTCTGGGCATGACGATCCTAGGAAACGGTACTGCCGACGAGCTCGTGCTATGCACGCCGAACAGTCGCTCCAAGTCCGTGCACAGCGGACTGAATGATGCCGACTCGACATCATCGCACTCGACTTCTGCTGCAAGGGCGTGCAAGCATTTCTCAGCGCGCCTACCCCAGCACCTGGTGTACAAATTGGACATTTTGATTCGCCGACGTGAGCGAGGCCGTTCGGCTACGGCGTGAGATTCGCCGCCGCGGCGCGGAGTTCGGCTCCGGCCGCGGTGGTGATCGGGTCGCCGTGGCCGAAACAGGCGACTTCAACGTCGAGTTCGGCGAGCCGGTGGAATGACTCGACCGCCCGCGGCCGGTCCAGGTTGCACGTGCCGAGCATGACCTCGGTGACGTGGGCGACGGTGTCGCCGGTGAACAGGATGCGCTGCTTGGGCAGGTGGAGGGCGATACTGCCGTCGGTGTGTCCCGGGATGGACAGCACCCGGGCTCCGCCGGCGAAGTCGAACACCTCGCCGCCGACGAGTTCCTGGTCCACCGGGCACGGCGGCGGCGCGGGCACGTTCGGGGCGATGCTCTCGAACAGCGGGCGTTCCCAGTCGAGCAGCACCGGATCGGGGCGTGGTCGTTCGCCGCGCACGATCGGTGCGTCATCGCGGTGGGCGAGCACCGGGGCACCGGTCGCGGCGCGGACCTCGGCGGCGGAGCCAACGTGGTCCTCGTGCCCGTGGGTGAGCACGATCCGGGCCAGTTCGACGTCGATTTCGCGCAGGTACCGGACAATGTCCGCGCCGGCTCCGGCGATACCGGTGTCGACCAGTGTCGCCGAGCGGCCCTCCCGCCACAGGTAAGCCTGGCCGAACTCGAATCGCAGCAGGTGCAGGTTCGGCACCACGGTGACGACGTCCATGTCAGCCACAGTAAGCGCGCTTCTCGTCGGCCGCGGCGATTTTCGTCGCGGGCGAACGGGTTCCCCGTGGGGCGGTCCCCCGGGCGCTCTTCCACCTCGACGAGCGGTTGCCGGGGACCGGGCCTCGCCCTGCCTCCGGGCGTGATCACCGTCGCCCCACCGCGGCCCTCTGCCGCGCCCTGGCCACCGGGCGGGTCCGTGCCCTGGACGTCGCCTGCACCCGGCGGCCCGAGGTGGTCGACGACGGGCAGCGGTCCCGGCTCTTGATCGAGGCACTCCGGGCCCACGCGAAGGAGAGCTGAATCGCACCGCAACTCCGCGGGTCCCAACCCGAGCGTGTGGTTGATCGGATGCCGCGCTGCTGCGGTCGATCACATCACCCAGGGTGGAACAGGGGGGCCGATCACGAGGATGGGAGTTGATGCACGTGCGATTCGTTCGCGTTCTCGCCGCGGGCACCGGGTTGGCTGCGGTTGTCCTGCTGGGTGCTGCCACCACCGCGGGTGCGCAGGGCGGTGCGGAGGCCAAGCCGCTGCTCAGGGTCACCGGGCTGCTCGACGGCAGCAGCGGTTCGGGTCAGGACGGCGAGGGCCAGGACGGCACCGCCCACGCGTCGGTGAGCAGCGACGGCGAGACGAAGACCGTGTCCAGCGCGAACTCGGAGGGTGGGGCCACCGAGCAGTCCGCGAAGAAGCCGAGCAAGCAGTCGGCTGACGACGACTGAGCGGTGGTCGGGGGTGTCGCGCTCCAGTGGAGCCGCGACACCCTCACCGTCCACTGAGGACTCGGCGCTGAACTGCTCGGTGCTGGAAGGATCGACCTGGACTGCTGCGCGCTCGCTCACCGGATACCCCGTTCGAACCCCAGGGGCAGCGGCCGTCTCCTCCTGACCGTTTCCGGGTTTTCCCCGATGCCTGCCGGTGAAGCCGGTGCCTGGGCTCCGCCGTGTCGACAGGTCACGGAGGAAACCCCGGCACGGAGGCCCGTTTCCCGGACTACGTCACCCGGGTCGAGCCCCATCTGGCGGAGATTGATCGGCACATTTGGTCCAGCGTTGGCTAGTCAGCCGATGGTCGCGCCGTAGACGTGCTCAACCCTCATCGTGAGGAGCACCCTGCGGTCGGACACCATCACCGACCGGTACTCGTCCCAGTCCGGGTGTTCCCCGGCGGCGGCGCGGTAGTAGTCCACCAGCGCCTCCACCTCGGGGCCGTGGGGGTCGGTCCCCGGACCGGTGATCGTGACCGCGCCCTCGGCGGTGGCCCACGAACGTCCGTCGGGGCTGGTGACCTCCAACGCGGCTCGCGGGTCCCGCCGCAGGTTCGCCGTCTTCGCCCTGCCGTCCGTCGTCGAGATGTGCAGGACACCGGCCTCCCGGTCGTAGAACGGCATGACGGGGGAGAGCTGCGGGAGCCCGGACGACTTGATCGTCGCCAGGACGCCGAGTCGGCTTTCCGCGAGCAACGCGTGCGGGTCGAACTGCGTGCTGGTCATAACCGCTCCTCTGCTGGTTTCCGGAATTACTCGATCATCGCCGCACACCTGTCGCCGCCCCGGCCACAGCTCGATCAGTTGTTCGGCCGTGGGTGCGGCCCGGTTTCCCACGGTCGTGGGGTACCCGTAGCGCACGAACCCATCAGGCCAGGACCAGGACGGTCACGGGGTGTGCGCGGAGCTTGCTCGCGAGGAGGCGGTGGTCGTCATGGCAGAATCATCAACGTTCACATCGATATGAAGGTCAAGCGGGAGTCGGCGTGCTGATCGGGGAACTGAGCCGCAGGACCGGAGTGCACGCGCACCAGCTGCGCTACTAAACCAGGCGATCTACGACCGAGCCCAGCAGCTGGCACCTCCAGGTCAGAAGGTGGCGACCATCGTGTGGGAAGGCTACGAGTCACCGTCAAGCCTCGTGCCTGGTGCCGCGGCGGAAAAATAGGCGAACGGAGCCAAACAGGACCTGTCGGAGTTCCAAAAGGGACTCCGAGCCACCCACGAAGGAGCGCCGTCGCACAACACCGTCGGTCACAGCTACGGCTCTACCGTGGTCGGCTACTCCTCCCGCGATGCGGGCCTCCATGCCGACGAGGTCGCGTTCCTGGGCTCGCCGGGTGTCGGCGTTGACCACGCACGTGATCTCGGTGTCCCGCCAGAGCATGTATGGGCTGGCACCTCGCGTGATGACGAGATTCACTTCGCCGTCGACGGCGATCCGCGAACCTGGGGCGGGTTCCCGGACCAGCATTGGTACGGAATGAATCCGGCTGACCCGGCGTTCGGTGGAAACCAGATTCCGAGCAGCCCGACGACGCGTCATAACGACTACTGGAAAGACCCGCAAACGGTCGATGCCTTGGCGCGTATCGTGGTCGGCCGCGCAGAAGGGACACACCAGTGACAGCCCCCGACATCGACGGCTACCCGGACCGCACCAAGACCGGATGGCGAATCGCCCAAGGAGTCGGCACCCCCATCGCCGCGATCCTGGCAGTCTTGAGCCTGAACCGATGGTGGTTTTTCGTCAGCTTCAGCCTCACTGCCCCCGGTAGCCTCGACGCCGATCCTTAGTCGATGGGCTGGGTGATGTTCGGCTTCCTCCTGTGGTTCATCCTGTGGTGGATTGCGGCCGTCATCATCACCATCGTGTGGGGGCTTTGCCACATAATGTCCAAGATCGTGCTTGGGCTGGGGCTGCTGCTCACGCTCGTTGCGAGCGTTGCGCCTTCTGTGTGATCAATGGTCTGCCGTGGCGCTCAGGCACGGATCGCCGTCGGCCGCGGACAACATCGTGTTCCTGGATTCGCCCGGTGTCGGCATTGACCACGCAAGCGAACTGGGCGTCGCGCCCGACCATGTCTGCTCCGGCACAACCGGACTCGACGCTATCGAGGTCGCCACGCCGTCACCTGACCCCTCGACTACGGCGACCCCTTCGACGATCACTGGTTCGGTCGCGACCCGTCCGATCCGTCCTTCGGTGCACGCGAACTGCCGGTGCACACCTGGTCGTACCACAGCGACTACTGGAAATACGATGAATCGCTCGACTGGATGGCCCGCGTGGTCGCCGGCCACACCGGCCCAACCGACACCAGGGGCGGTTCGATCATGAGAATCGAAGCAATGAAGGAACGCTTGGTACCGCCAGTCTGCGCGCTCAGGGCTCTCTGACATTCCGCACGAGATGCGAGACTCGGCTCAGCGAGGGGAAAAGACAACCCCGGCGGCGTGACCTGGTCTCGCGGGTCGCGATGTGCCGGTCACGCCGCCGGGGTGGTGCTACTGGATCGCGTTGGTCACTCGACCCAGCCGAAGGTCTTGGTCACCGCCTTCTGCCATTCGTGGTACTTCTTCTCGCGGAGTTCCTCCGGCATCTGCGGGTCCCACTGCTTGTCCTTGGCCCAGTTGGAGCGGATGTCCTCCTCGCTGGTCCAGAAGCCCACCGCCAGACCGGCCGCGTAGGCCGCGCCGAGGGCCGTCGTCTCCGCCACTACCGGGCGGATCACCGGGACACCGAGGACGTCCGCCTGGAACTGCATCAGCAGTTCGTTGACCACCATGCCGCCGTCGACCTTCAGCGACTTCAGCGGGACACCGGAGTCCGCGTTCATCGCCTCGATCACCTCGCGGGTCTGGAAGGCCGTGGCCTCCAGCACCGCCCGGGCCAGGTGGCCGCGGTTGACGTAGCGGGTGAGGCCGACGATCGCGCCGCGGGCGTCGGAACGCCAGTGCGGAGCGAACAGGCCGGAGAACGCCGGCACGAAGTACGCGCCGCCGTTGTCCTCGACCGTGCGGGCCAGCTGTTCGATCTCCGGGGCCGTCGCGATGAGCCCGAGGTTGTCGCGCAACCACTGCACCAGCGAGCCGGTGACCGCGATGGAACCCTCCAGGCAGTACACCGTGTCGTTGCTGCCGATCTTGTAGCCGACCGTGGTGAGCAGACCGTTCTCGCTGATCACCCGCTCGGTGCCGGTGTTGAGCAGCACGAAGTTGCCGGTTCCGTAGGTGTTCTTCGCCTCGCCCGGCGACAGGCACGCCTGGCCGAAGGTGGCCGCCTGCTGGTCGCCCAGGATGCCCGCGATCGGGATGCCCGCGAACACGCCGCGTTCCCGGAACTTGCCGTACACCTCGGAGGACGAGCGGATCTGCGGCAGCATCGCGGTCGGCACGCCGATCTCCGCGCAGATGTCGGCGTCCCACTCCAGCCGCTCCAGGTCCATCAGCAGCGTGCGGGACGCGTTGGTCGGGTCGGTGATGTGCAGACCGCCGTCCGGGCCACCGGTGGAGTTCCACAGCACCCAGGTGTCCATGTTGCCGAACAGCAGCTCGCCCTTCTCCGCCCGTTCCCGGGCACCGTCCACATTGTCCAGGATCCAGCGGACCTTGGGGCCGGAGAAGTAGGTGGCCAGCGGCAGACCCGTCCGGCTCTGGTAGCGGTACTGCCCGCCGTCGGCGGCGAGTGAGTTGACGATCTCGTCGGTGCGGGTGTCCTGCCAGACGATGGCGTTGTAGACCGGTTTGCCGGTGGCCCGGTCCCACACCACGGTCGTCTCCCGCTGGTTGGTGATGCCGCAGGCGGCGATGTCCGAGGACACCAGGTCCGCCTTGGCCAGCGCACCGGCGCACACCTGCCGGGTGTTGGTCCAGATCTCCGCCGGGTCGTGCTCGACCCACCCGGCCTTCGGAAAGATCTGCCGGTGCTCCATCTGGTCGACCGAGACGACGCGGCCGGAGTGGTCGAAGATCATGCACCGCGTGGAGGTGGTGCCCTGGTCGATGGCGGCGACGTAGGAGGCCATTGCCGTTCTACCTTCCTCTGTGGAGCTGTGCGATCAGCTGCTGATGGGCAGGGCGAGCGCCAGCAGACCAGCCAGGACGCCACCGGCGATCGGCCCGACGATCGGGACCCATGAGTACCCCCACTCGGCCGAGCCCTTACCGCGGATCGGCAGAATCGCGTAGACGATGCGCGGCCCGAGATCCCGGGCCGGGTTGATGGCGTAGCCGGTGGGCCCGCCCAGTGAGTTGCCGATGCCGATCACCAGGAACGCGACCGCGGCGTAGCCGAGCGCGGAGTTGCCGAAGGTCGGCACACCGTCCGCGTCGCCGGGGCCGGCCTGCGGGCTGAGGATGATCCACAGGACCAGTACGAAGGTGCCGATGATCTCGGTGAGCAGGTTCCACGGCGCGTTGCGCACCGTGGGGCCGGTGCAGAAGATGCCGCGGGTGTTCGCCGGTTCGTCGTGGGTGTCGAACTGCAGCTTGTAGGCGGCCCAGCACAGCACGGCGCCCAGGGCGCCGCCGATGAGCTGCGCGACGATGTAGACCGGGACCTGCGACCAGGGCGTCTGCCCGTTCGCCGCCAGCCCCAGGGTCACCGCCGGGTTGATGTGCGCGCCCGACTCCCACGCGACGCTCGCGCCCGCGAAAACCGCGAAGCCCCAGCCGAAGTTGATCAGCAACCAGCCGCCGTTGTGCCCGAGAGCGTTGCGCAGGGTCACGTTGGCGACAACACCGCACCCCAACAAGGTGAGCATCGCCGTCCCCAGTAACTCCCAGGTGAAGATCGCACCAAGACTGGCCATACTGCGTTCCCCTCGTCATGCCGCCGTTGGCAGGGCGGGATCGGATGGTGACTGTCCGAGATGGAGCGGGACGCTACTGCCGCATGGCAACACGTGTCCACGCCTGCCGCCACTCGTGGGCAACCCGTTGGTCCGTACTGCCCAAGCCGGGTGTTCCCGCAGGTGGCAGCACGGGTCGGCGCGGCTCTCCGCGGGTGCGTGGGCGGCGTTGCGCCCCTGCTCCCCGGTGGTCCGCCGCGCCGCGCGACCCGGTGCTCCCGGACATCGCGGTCACACTAGGCTTGTTAAAAAGCACGTTGCAATACCTTCTCGATGATGTTTTTATCGAGTTACGCGGTTGCTGTGGGGGTGCACTCCGGGCAGCGGCACCCGCGCGCCCGGTCGGCGCACCCCGGCCGGCGCCGTTCGGTCGATCAGCGGGGATAGGAGAACGCGACGATGTCCGGTCGACGTCCGTCCAGCAAGCAGCAGGACCGGCGCCGCAAGATCACCGAGCTGGTGATGGCGGAGGGCACCCTGCGCATCGACGACCTCGTCGCGACCATCGGGGCCAGCGCGATGACCGTGTACCGCGACCTCGCCGACCTCGAGTCGCAGGGCCTGGTGCACCGCAACCGCGGCAACGTCTCGGCGGCGTCCTCGCTGCTCTACGAAGCCGCCTCGGAGTACCGGCTGCAGCAGAACCAGACCGAGAAGGAGGAACTGGCCCGCGCCGCGGCGGAACTCGTCGAGCCCGGGCAGGCGATCGTCCTCGACGACTCCACGACCGGTGTGTACCTGGCCCGGCTGCTCCCGGAGCGCGCACCGCTGACGGTGGTCACCAACCACCGCGGCGTGTTCGGCGAACTGGCCGGCGCGCCGGGCATCAGCCTGATCTGCGTCGGCGGCGACTACCTGCCGTGGGCGGACGCGTTCGTCGGCGGCATGGCCCTGGACGCGTTGCGGAACCTGCGCGTCGACCTGGCGATCATGTCGGTCTCCGCGGTCACCGACGGCATCGGCTGTTACCCGCAGCAGGAGATGGTGCAGATCAAGAAAGCCATGCTGGCCTCGGCGCAGCGCCGGGTGCTCTACGTCGACCACACGAAGTTCCGGCGTCGCGCGCTGCACGCGGTGGCCCCCGTCGAGGACTTCGACATCGTGATCGTCGATTCCCGCACGTCGGCCGCCGACATCGAGGTGCTGCGCGAGCGCGGTGCGCTGGTCGAACAGGCGGGGACCGCACGCGGTTCGGCATCGAGCACGGACCGTGCTGGTCGGGCATGATGACCTCCACCTGGTGCCGGAGTCCGGTTCCGCGTCGGCGATGAGGTCACCGGTGGGACGCGAATCGAGCGAGGAGGACGCGGTGTCCAAAGACAAGACCGAGAGCCGGTTGAAGGGCGCGCTCGGACCCGCCGAGCGGGCGGAGAACTGGCGGCGCCTCGGCGCCGAGGAGTTCGACGTGGTGGTGATCGGCGGCGGCGTGACCGGTGCCGGGGCCGCACTGGACGCGGCCACCCGCGGCCTGCGGGTGGCCCTGGTGGAGGCCCGGGACCTGGCCTCCGGCACCTCCAGCCGGTCCAGCAAGCTGTTCCACGGGGGCCTGCGGTACCTGGAGCAGCTGGAGTTCTCCCTGGTGCGCGAGGCACTCCGGGAACGCGAGCTGATGCTCACCCGCATCGCACCGCACCTGGTGAAGCCGGTGCCGTTCCTCTACCCGCTCACCCATCGCTTCTGGGAGCGTCCCTACACCGCAGCCGGCCTCTTCCTCTACGACACCATGGGCGGCGCCCGCTCCGTGCCGGGGCAGAAGCACCTCACCCGCGCCGGAACGCTGCGGATGGTCCCCGCGCTCAAGCGCAACGCCATGATCGGCGGCATCCGCTACTACGACGCCCAGACCGACGACGCCCGGCACACCATGACGGTGGCCCGCACCGCCGCCCGCTACGGCGCGGTGGTCCTGAACTCCGCGCAGGTGACCGGGTTCCTGCGGGAAGCCGACCGAATTGCCGGGGTGCGGGTGCGCGATGTGGAGACCGGCGAGGAGGTCGAGGTCCGATCGCAGGCGGTGATCAACGCCACCGGGGTGTGGACCGACGAGCTGCAGAAGCTGTCCGGCGGCCGCGGCCGGTTCCGGGTGCGCGCCAGCAAGGGCGTGCACATCGTGGTGCCGCGGGACCGCATCGTCGCCGAGACCGGGCTGATCCTGCGCACCGAGAAATCCGTGCTGTTCGTGATCCCGTGGGGCAATCACTGGATCGTCGGCACCACCGACACCGACTGGCACCTCGACCTGGCACACCCGGCGGCCACCAAGGCCGATATCGACTACATCCTGGATCACGTCAACTCGGTGCTGGCCACGCCGCTGACCCACGACGACATCGAGGGCGTCTACGCGGGGCTGCGCCCGCTGCTGGCCGGGGAGAGCGAGGAGACCTCCAAGCTGTCCCGGGAGCACGCGGTGGCGCGGGTCGCGCCCGGGTTGGTGGCCATCGCCGGCGGCAAGTACACGACGTACCGCGTGATGGCGGCCGACGCGGTGGACGCGGTCGCGCCGGACATCTCCGGCCGCATCCCGCGCTCGATCACCGACCGGGTGCCGCTGCTGGGCGCGGATGGCTACCACGCGCTGATCAACCAGGCCGACCAGCTGGCTGCGGCGCACGGTCTGCACCCGTACCGCATTCGGCACCTGCTGGACCGCTACGGATCGGAGGTCCACGACGTGCTCGCGATCGGCGACGACCGGCCCGAGCTGCTCAAGCCGATTCCCGCCGCGCCGAACTACCTGCAGGCCGAGGCGGTCTACGCGTGCAGCCACGAGGGCGCGCTGCATGTGGAGGACGTGCTGACCCGGCGCACCCGGATCTCCATCGAGTACCCGCACCGCGGCGTGGACTGCGCCGAACCGGTCGCGCGGTTGATGGCCGAGGTGCTCGGCTGGGACGACGAGCGCGTGGCGCGCGAGGTGGACGTGTACACCAGGCGTGTCGAGGCGGAGCGCGACTCGCAGACGCAACCGGACGACCAGGCGGCCGACGCGAAGCGCTCAGCGGCGCCGGAGGCGCGGGACGGCCTGGTCCGAACGGATTCCTGAGGCGTCCACAACGGACCAGCAGGCGAAGCGCGCCTTCGGCCGAGCACGCATGTTCAGGTTTCCAGGCACTGTCCTAATAGGATATGGGTGATCCGGGGTTGGGTGACACCCGGGCGCGGTGGGGGAAGGTGGCGTGGCTCGGCGTGTTCCCTATGCCGGTGGGGGTGGACAGCTCGGCAGCTTCCCAGGTGGGGGAGGGGCGCTGCCAGGACTGGTCGGTGACTTCGGCGAGGAGTTCTTCGACGTGCGCCGTCAGGCGGCGAGCGTCCACCGGGGCAACCGTGCTCCACAGCTCGCCTGAGGGGGATTCGCGGCGGAGTTGGGCGTAGCGGCCGTGCGGGGTGTCGAAGAACCCCACCACGCGCCCCGCGCGCACGCGGCGACCGCTTCGGCTGCGTGCCGCCGCGCCGAACTGGCCGCGCGCTGCCGCACCGGCCACCATGCCGGTCAGCGTTTCCGCGTCGTCCGGGCGGACACCGCGCCGTTGCAGCACACCGCTCAGCTGCTCCACGTTGTCGCCGGCCTCGGCCGCCGCGGCGTCGAGATCACTGCTGCGCACCGAAACGGAACGGCCCGGGCCGGGCGGCTGCGGCGGCAGCGCGGAAAGGGCCTCCCGCGGCAGTCCGGTGATCGCCGCCGACCGCATGGTCAGCGCGTCACCGTCCTTGATGACCAGCACCGCGCTCCCGGCGTCGTCGTCGGCCGCGGCGAGCACGCGGACGCTGCGCCCCAGCCACATCCGGCCATCGACCTCGCGGGTGGGACGGGCCAGCAGGCGCAGCATCGCCTCCAGCTCCGGATCCAGCCCCGTGGGGCGGCCCAGGTCGCGGGACGCCAGCGACCGCCACGCCCGTTCGACCAGTTCGGCTCGTTCGGTGTGGGTGCGGCCCGGCGAGGGGACCTTGAGCACCAGCGGTGTGGTCTCCAGCCGGAGGTGCTCGATGAGTACGTCGAACTCCAGCGCTGACAGGGTCACCAGCCGGGGCGGGTTGGTGCGGGCCATCAACCGGGCTCGCCACCGATCACCGGGCGGGACAGGGTCTGCGGTGCGTCGAAGAACCCGCCCGGCCGCCCGACCTGCTCGGTCACCTTCCGGTCGACCGGGTCGTCGCGCTCCCGCCGCGCCCGCTTGCCGCCGGGGCCGGGCCCGGTCGAGCGCCCGTCGCCGCGCGTCGGGCCCGCACCGCCGGGCCGTGCGGGGCGCTGCTCGCCGACGTGCGGCGACACCGGCACGCGTGCGGCGGGCGCCGCCCAGCTGATCGTCACCGGCGGGTGGCCACCATGTGCCGACGGGCCACCGGCGACCGGGGCGTCCACAACCACCCGCGGCGGCGGCGTGAACGATGCGAGCGACGTCGTGTTGGCCACCGTTGACGCCTCGTAGGTGCGCATCACCTGGAACGCCCGCTGCTCGGCGGCGTGCTGCTCGGCCTCCTGCCGCTCGTAGTCGGTCTGCCCGCCGAACAGGTGGATGAGCAGCGACTCGGCGGTGCTGGGTTCCTCGGAGGTCACCTGCACCGGCGGGGGCATGTCGTGGCGCGCCTTACTGATGAACTCCGCCTGCTGCTCGGCGCGCTCCCGCATCAGGTTCGCGGCCTGTTGCGCCTGCGCGGCCCAGTCGCCCAGCGGCCGCACGCCGTCGTGCGCGCTGTCGGCGGCGGCGCCCTGCCACCCGGCCATCGCCGAGGACAGGGCGGCGGCCAGCCCGGAGTCGATTTCGCCGAGCGTGCGGGTCAGCTCGCTCCAGCGCCGGACACTGTCGACCGAGCCCTCCGGGCCCGGTCCCTCGTGGATCTGCGCGTACAGCTCAGCGTGGCGGTACCCCTGCCAGCGGTGGTCGCTCATCGGTGTCAGCAACCCCCGCCGATACCTGCGGCGCTGTCCTCGTCGATCCGCTCGTACTGGCGGTTGGCGCGCTGCAAGGACTCGGCGGCGGCCTGTAGCTGGTCGCGGTAGCCGCACAGGGCGGTCAGCGCGTCGTCACCACCGCCGAGGGAGCGCCGGTTGAATTCCTCGGCCGCGTCGGCGCTGATCGGATCGCCCGCCCACGGGCGGATCCGCAGTTCGGTGATGGCGTGCTCGATCTGCAGGCCGACCGCGTCCAGCGATTCCTGCAGCGCGTTGACCAGCCTCGGGATGGCGGCGGGATCGATCTGCACGGAGCCGCCGGACGTTCCCGGCAGGGCATCGGTCGAGCTGTCACCCCACGGAGCAGTGAGCGGCACGTCTTCCCCTCCCACAGGTCACGGGCCGGGTACGGGTGCGGGCCCTTGCGCTTGAACGCTCAGGTGGGCGGCGGCGTCCACCGGGTGCGGGGCACCCGAACGCTCAAGCTACTCAAACGTCCGCGGACCACTGTAGTCACCAATCGTCACGCTGGGGAGTGCTCCATACGCGGTGAGTATCGCTTTCGCTCCGCCCCGCCCCGTTGCGTAGCGTGTTCAATTCGTGGCGCCCGATTCGGCGTCGCTGGACCGGGTGCCGGACGTCACGAGCTCGAGTTCCGCGAGCGTGCTGATGGCGTCCTCGGCCACGCGCTGCGCCCCGGCGCACAACTGGTCGACCGGTGGCGGTGGCCGCCCGCCGTCGTCGCGGTAGAGGACGTCGAGGTGCTGGCCCTCGGCCACGTCCACCGCGACGTTGCAGGACAGGTCCAGCCCGGGGGTCTTGATCACCAGTGCCGGGAAGCCGCCGATCACCACCGGCGTCGCCTCCACCTGCGCGGTGTCGTCGGTCCACACGCCCATGCCCTCGGTGGTGATCAGCGCCAACCGGGCCCCCACCTTGCCGGTGGTGTTGCGGTAACTGCACGTCGCCGCGTTCCCGAAGCCCGCCTCGGAGTCGGGGATCGGGTCGCGGTCGAAGCCCAGCTGGTTGCGCTGGTCGTCGGTGAGCAGGCGGCACGGGTCGACGCCGTCGAGGCCGAGCTCGAACGGTCGCGGCGGCGGGGGAGCGCTCGTCGTCGGCGGCGGCGGCGGCGGGGGCGACGGCGGTGCCGTGCCGACCGCGCGCTCGGAGTACCACAGGCCGCAGCCGGTGAGGGTGGCCGCGGCCGTCGCCGCGCCGAGCGCCCCGATGATCCATCGCATGACCTTCACCGTAACGAAGCCCGGTCGGCGGTGGCGGTAGGTCGAGCGTCAGCGTCGCCAGGAGAACCAGAACACCACCAGCAGGGGCAGCAACAGCAGCAGCCCGAACTGGCGCGCCGCCAACAGCAGGACCACCGCCAACGCCACCGCGCACACCGCGAACACCACCTTCGCGGCCGGGACCGATGGTTTCACCGGGATGGGCGGGGTGGCTGGGTGTGGCTCGGGCAGGTCGCGGAACAGCGCGTCCAGCTCGGAGCGGATCCGTGCGGCGGCGGCCCGCTGGCAGCGCTCGTCGTACTCCTGGACGTCGAGGCGTCCGGCGGTGAAGTGCTCGCCAAGCAGCTGCATGGCGCGTTCCCGCTCGGGGTCGCCGACCCGCAGATCCCTGCCCCGTCGACCGTTCTCCACACCGTCATCCTACGGTCGGATGACCGCCGGAAGAGCCCCTCGCGCCGAGGTGAACGGCCGGACGACCTTGGGTGGACTCCGCCGGGAGGAACGACCGGTCAGGCTCCGGTGAGGGCGCGCTCCCTGTCGAGCAGCGGTGGCGCGCTCGGCCGGGCGAGGACCTCGTCGTCGAGCAGGCCCTCGCTGCGGGCCACGACCACCGGGACCACGATCTGGCCGCCGACGTTGGTGGCGGTGCGCATCATGTCCATGATCGGGTCCACCGCGTAGGCGATGGCGATGCCGGTGGCGACCACCTCGGGCGGGAAGCCCAGCGCGCCGACGGTCAGCGTCAGCATGGTGAACCAGCCGGTGACGCCCGCGGTGGCGATCGAGCCGAACACCGCGACCGCGACGATGGTCAGGTACTGCACCGGGCCGAGCTGGAGGCCGAAGAGGTTCGCGATGAACATCGACCCGATGGCCGGGTAGATCGCGGCGCAGCCGTCCATCTTGGTCGTGGTGGCCAGCGGCACCGCGAAGCTCGCGTAGGACGACGGCACCCCCAGGTTCTCCGCGGTCTGCCGGGTCAGCGGGAGGCTGGCGCTGGAGGAGCGGGAGACGAAGGCGAACTGCAGCACCGTCCACGCCTTCGCGAAGAACCGGGCCGGGCTGACCCGGGCGACGAGGGCCAGCAGCAGCGGGTAGATCCCGAACAGGACCAGCGCGCACGCCACGTAGGTGGAGCTGATCAGCTTCAGCAGCGGGACGAAGAACTCGTTGCCGTAGCTGGCCACCGCGTTGCCGATGAGGCCGAGCGTGCCCAGCGGGGCGAGTCGGATGATCCAGCCGAGGACGCGCTGGATGATCTCGAAGGCCGCCTTGTTGATGGTGACGAAGGGCGCCGCCTTGTCGCCCAGGCTGTAGCTGGCCGCGCCGATGATCAGCGCGACGAACACCACCTGCAGCGTCTCGCCCTCGGCGAAGGCGCTGATCAGGTTGCTCGGCACCAGGCCGTTGACCAGATCCAGCCAGGAGCCCTGCGTCTTCTGGCCGATCGCTTCGAGCTTGTCCGGGTCGGGTTCGATGACCAGGCCGCGCCCGGGCTGGAACAGCCAGCCGACGGCCAGGCCGATCAGCACGGCGATCAGCGAGGTGATGGCGAACCACAGCGCCGTCTTGCCGCCGAGCCGCGCGGCGGCGCGCCCACCGCCGACGCCGCGCAGGCTGTCGATGCCCACCACGATCGCGGTGAAGATCAGTGGCAACACGGTGAAGGTGAGCAGCTTGGTGAACGTCGAGCCGATGGTGTCCAGGGTGGTGACCAGCCAGTCGGCTCCGGTCTGCTTGGCGATCCAGCCGAGGAGCGCGCCCACGACGAGCGAGGCGACCACGGCGACGGCGAACAGCTTGGGGTTGAGGCGCGGGCGCGATCGCCCAGGGTGGGAAGGCACAAGAATCTCCTGGATTCGGGGAAGTGGGACTGCGCAGGCCGGATCGGCGCCGGGTTTCGGCGCGTCAGATCACGGACAGGTAGAGCTGGCCTGCCGTCGCAGGTCGACGTGCAGGCGCGAGGTCAGATACCACCCGGTTCCCATCGCGAACAGTTGTAACTACCCGCAAGTCCTCACTAATCCAGAGGTAACCGAATTGTGTTCATGTTCACCCGAATGCGCTGATCATGGTGTCACTGCGCGTTCGGCGTGTTCCACAACGTCACGACCCCGACCCCGACCTCGGCGAGCAGCCGACGGGTCAGCGGCAGGCTGATGCCGAGCACGCTGGACGGGTCACCGTCGACGCCCTCCACGAACCACCCGCCGAAGCCCTCCAGCGTGAACCCGCCCGCCACGTGCAGCGGCTCCCCGGTCGCCAGGTAGGCGTCCAGCTCGGCCTCGGTCGGCCGGCCGAAACGGACCGCGGTGCTCACATGCCCCTGCGCCCGTTCGCTGACCTCGCCGCCGGTCAGCCGGACCACGGCGTGCCCGGTCACCAGGTACCCCGTGCTGCCGGCGTTGTCCGCCCACCGCTTCGCGGCGGCCTCGCGGGTGCCGGGCTTGCCGACCACCTCGCCCTGCGCGGTCCGCAGCATCGAGTCGCAGCCGACGACCACCGCGTCTGGTTCCGCCGCGGCGATCTCGGCGGCCACGGCGTCCGCCTTGGCCCGCGCCAGCGCGGTGACCAGTTCGGCCGGGGTGGGGTCGGTCAGCGCGGCGGCCACCGCGTCCTCGTCCACCCCGGAGACCCGCACCAGCGGCTCGATCCCGGCGGCGCGCAGGACGGACAGGCGGGCGGGAGAAGCGGAGGCGAGCACGAAACGCACGACTGCGATGGTAGCGGGCCGGCGGCGCGGCTCCCCGGCGCCTTTCACCAGCTTTCCCGGATTTGTCCGCGGGGGTCGCGAAACCTGTTGTGGAATCGCACGAAACACGACCGCAACACCGAGAATCGTTGTGACGGAGGGACTTCCGGGTCGCGCGACCTCTCGGCCGCGCAGGATGCTCCGAACAGTGGTGTCCTTTTTGGCGGACTGATCCTAATGTTCTGCGTACGGGCCGCCGTCTCGCGAGCGGACCGGTCCGCCAACTCCTCTCCTCACCGACCCGGCTGATCACCGGGTGATCCCGCACGTCCCGGCGACGGCCGGGGTGGACCAAGCTCCCGCGCGCATCTCGGCCGCGATCGGCCACGCGCGGGTGATCCCTGCACATGGATCTAGGGAGACGACCATGAGTCGGAGAAGAACCGTTCGGCTGCTCGGCGCGGCCGTGCTCGCCGCTGGCACGATCGCCGCACTGGCGGTCCCGTCCACCGCCGCACCGACCCCCGACGTGGCATCCGAGCTGCTGGCGGCGATGCAGCGCGACTTCGGCCTGACCGCACCGCAGGCGCGGGCCCGGTTGGTGCAGGAAGCCGAGGCCATGCGGCTCGACGAGACGCTGCGCCGGTCGACCGGGGACTCCTTCGCCGGTTCCTACTTCGACGCCGCGCGGGCCGAACTGGTCGTCGCGGTGACCGACGGTGCTGCGGCGCGGACGGTGCGTGAAGCCGGTGCGGAGGCGGTGGTCGTGCCGAACAGCGCGCGGGAGCTGGACGCCGCGAAGTCCATGCTGGACAGCATGGAGTCCACGGCACCCCGCGCCGTCACGGGCTGGTACGTGGACGTGCGGTCCAACAGCGTCGTGGTGTCGGTGAACCGCGCGCAGCGCGACGCTGCCACCGAGGACTTCCTCACCCGGGTGCGCGCGGCCAGCGACGCCGTCCGCGTCGAGGAGGTCGCCGAGTCGCCCCGCCCGTTCTACGACATCATCGGCGGGGATGCCTACTACATGGGTGGGCGCTGCTCGGTGGGCTTCTCGGTACGCACGTCCTCCGGTGCGGGTGGTTTCGTGACCGCCGGCCACTGCGGCACAGCCGGCACCGCGGTGCAGGGCTACAACGGGGTTTCGATGGGCACCTTCCGAGACTCGTCGTTCCCCGGCAACGACTACGCCTGGGTGGCCACCAACTCCAGCTGGACCCCCCAGCCTCGGGTGAACCTCTACAACGGCAGCACCCGCCTGGTTTCCGGCGCGTCGGTCGCCCCGGTCGGCTCGTCGATCTGCCGCTCGGGCTCGACCACCGGGTGGCACTGCGGATCGGTGCAGGCCCTGAACCAGACCGTGCGCTACCCCCAGGGCACGGTCTACGGGTTGACGCGCACCAACGTCTGCGCCGAGCCGGGTGACTCCGGCGGCTCGTTCATCAGCGGCAACCAGGCGCAGGGCATGACCTCCGGCGGGTCAGGCGACTGCACCTTCGGCGGGACGACCTACTTCCAGCCGGTGCAGGAGGCGCTGAGCGCCTACAACCTCCGCCTGGTGACCGGCTGACCCGGTGATCGCGGCCCGCGGCGGTGGAGCAACCGCCGCGGGCCGCGGTCGTTCACCGGTCCCGGTCGAGCCGGTTTCGCGGGGACCGGCCGCCGCGCGGTCCGCGACATAGGCTGGGGTGGTGACGACTCCCGTGTTGTTGGACGGCGCCCGGCTGCGCGCGCGGCTGGTCGACCGCGGGCCCTACCGCGCGCTGGACGTGGTGACCGTCACCGGGTCGACGAACACCGACCTGGTGGCCGCCGCGGGCCGCGGCGCGGCGGACCGCACCGTGCTGATCGCCGAGGAGCAGCAGGCCGGGCGCGGCCGATTGCAGCGGCAGTGGGCGTCGCCGCGCGGTTGCGGGCTGTTCGTGAGCGTGCTGCTGCGGCCGGACGTGCCGCCGACCGCCCTGGCCTGGTTGCCGCTGGTCGCCGGGGTCGCCCTGGCCGAGACCGTGCGGCGCGAGACCGGCGTGCCGGCCGCGTTGAAGTGGCCGAACGACCTCCTGCTCGGCGACGGCGACGAGTGGCTGAAGGGCGCGGGCATCCTGGCCGATGCCGTCGCCGGACCCGACGGCATGGCGGTGGTGCTGGGCATGGGCGTCAACGTCCACCAGCGGCCCGAGGACCTGCCGCGCGGCGCCGGTGGCCTGCCCGCGACGTCGTTGGTGGCGCAGGGCGCGGACGTGGACCGCGAGGCGTTCGCGGTGGCGTTGCTCACGGCGTTCGCCGAGCTCGAGGACGTCTGGCGGGGCACCGGCGGGGACGTGGTCGCGACCGGCCTGCTGGACCGGTACCGGGCCCTGTGCAGCACCCTCGGTCAGCAGGTGCGCGTCGAACTGGGGCCGGATGAGCAGGTGCGCGGCGTCGCCACCGACATTGACGCGGCCGGGCGGCTCGTGGTGCGCGCGGCCGACGGCACCAGCACGGCGGTGTCCGCCGGCGACGTGGTCCACCTGCGCCGGTCCTGATCGGTAACGTGATCGGTGACCGGCGACGAGGGTGAGGAGGATCGGCGTGGCCTACCCGGATGGCCTGCTGGCGGCGGACGAGTACGTCGTCGTGCACAAGCACCCGCACTGGAAGATGCTCGTCGTCCCGGTGCTGGTCCTGTTCGTGGTGGTCGGCGGCGGTTCCTACCTCGCGGCGCTGGCCGCGACGACCAGCTGGCGGGTGCCGGTGTGGATCGCCCTCGGTGCGGTCGGCGCGATCCTGATCATCTGGTGCACCCTCGCCCCGCTGGTGCGCTGGCGCACCACCCACTTCGTGGTCACCACGCACCGGCTGATGGTCCGCGAGGGCGTGTTCACCCGGACCGGAGTGGACATCCCGATGTCGCGGATCAACTCGGTGCGCTTCCGGCACGGGCTGCTGGACCGGTTGCTGGGCTGCGGCACGCTGATCGTCGAGTCGGCTTCGGACGAGCCGCTGGAGTTCGACGACATCCCGCAGGTGGAGAAGGTGCACACCTTGCTCTACCGGGAGGTCACCGACGATGCTCTGGACGAGTGACCGCGCCGGGTCCGACCAGGTGCGGGCGTCGTAGGAGAGACGGAGGAACGCCGATGACGTCGCGTGAACTGGGCCTGCCCATGCAGGTGGCCTCGCCGGAGCCGGGGGAGCTGCCCGCAGCCGTGACGATCTGGGAGGTCGGGCCGCGCGACGGTCTGCAGAACGAGAAGGAGATCGTCCCACTCGACGTCAAGCTGGAGTTCCTGCACCGCCTGGCCGACGCCGGACTCGGGGTGCTGGAGGCCACCAGCTTCGTGCGCCCGGAGTGGGTGCCGCAGCTCGCCGACGCGGCGGAGCTGCTGGCCGGCCTGCAGCGGGCACCGGGCGTGCGCTACCCGGTGCTGGTGCCGAACTCGCGCGGCCTCGACCGGGCGCTGGAGTCGGACGTGCGGGACATCGCGATCTTCGCCTCGGCCACCGAGACCTTCACCCGCCGCAACCTCAACCGCGGCCTGGACGAGCAGTTCGCGATGTTCGAGCCGGTGGTGCGGCGCGCCGTGGAGGAGGGCCTGACGGTGCGCGGCTACATCTCGATGTGCTTCGGCGACCCGTGGGAGGGGCCGGTGCCGGTCGAGCAGGTCGTCTCGGTGGGGCGGCGGCTGCTGGAGATGGGCTGCGACCAGCTGTCCCTGGGGGACACCATCGGCGTGGCGACGCCCGGTCACGTCGAGACGCTGCTGCGCGCGTTCGGCACCGCCGGGGTGGCGGTGGACCGGTTGGGCGTGCACTTCCACGACACCTACGGGCAGGCCCTGGCCAACACCTACGCCGCGCTGCGGCACGGCGTGAGCACTGTGGACTCTTCGGCGGGCGGGCTGGGCGGCTGCCCCTACGCCAAGTCGGCCACCGGCAACCTGGCCACCGAGGACCTCGTGTGGATGCTCGACGGGCTGGGCGTCAAGCACGGCGTCGACCTGACCAAGCTCGTCGAGACCAGCGTGTGGATGGCGGAGCGGCTCGGTCGGCCGAGCCCGTCCCGGGTGGTCAGGGCCCTCGCTTCGTGAGCGCGCCGAAACCGGCGCTGCGCGAGGTGGCGGACCGCCCGCTTCTGGTCTGGCGCTGCGCGCGGCCGTGGCTGGCGGTCTCCTCGGCGCCCCGCGGCGGCGGCATCGGCCTGCGCTCCTGGGTGCTCAACGCGACCGTCGAAACCGATTACGACCACCCCGACCCACCTGCGCACATCGACGAGATGGCCGGTGCGGTCGGCCTGTCCGGCGACGGGGTGGGCCTGCTGACCGCCGTGGACGTGCGGCACGAGGTGAGCGCGTTCGACGGCGGCGTGCAGGTCAGCGTGACGACCGGCGCGCAACACCCGATCTGGGCGGCGGAACCGGAATCGGCGCAGCAGCTGTGGGCGCCGGGGACGATCAACGCGGTGTGCTGGTCGCCGGTGCGGCTCAGCGAGGCGGCGCTGGTCAACGCGGTCGCGACGGTGGCGGAAGCCAAGGCGCAGGCACTGCTGGAGGCGGGCGTGGCGGGGACCGGCACGGTCACCGACGCGACGGTGGTGCTCTGCCCGGCCGACGGCGAAGCCGAGCCGTACGGCGGCCCGCGCTCCCGCATCGGCGCGCCGCTGGCCCGGGCGGTGCACGCGGCGGTCACGGCAGGTCTGCGCGTCGAGCACCCCCGCCACGGCTGACCCGCACCCTCAGCCACAGCTGGCTGGGTTGTGTGGAGTGCTCCCGGTTGTGGTCAGCTGGGCGGCCTGGGACGGGGTGAACGCTTGGGGCGGTCGGGGGTAGCCGCAGTGTGTGTGGGCGGCGGTGATGTGGGGGTCAGAGGCGTTGGGCCGGGGTCCCCTTGGCCGGGGTGTCCGCGACGTCCACCGGGCCCACCACGCCGCGGAGGGCCTGGGTCCAGGTCAGCCTGCCGAACAGGTAGAAGCAGGCCACCTGCTCGCTGCTGAAACGCGCCCAGTCGTAACGGTTTCCCTGCTCCCGCCAGAAAACCTCCCAGGCCGGGTTGCCGTCGGTCTCGTCGCGCACCAGACACCACGCGTCGTCGGCTTCCGCCCCGACCGACACCAGTTCCTCCGGGACACCCATCGCCGACAACCAGCCGACCACGGATTCGCTGTTCAATTCCCGGCCTCCTGCGTCGCCTCGTCGTCCGCCGCTCCCGCCGCGTCCGCGGTTCCGGCCTCCCTGTCACCCTGCGTGATCCGCACCGTCTCCACCGCGGCACCACCAGGCTTCCCGCGCGCCGACGCGCCTCCGCCCTCGGTCACGTGCGTGGTGCGCACGGTGGTGGAGTCCTCGCCCGCACGTCGACCGGACTCAGCCGCGTCGCTGTCGCGCGCGGTCGGTTCACCGTCGGTCGCCTGCGGGACTTCTGGGGCAGAGTCGTCGCGTGCCGCAGCATCCGACTCGTCGCCTTCGGAAGCGATTCCTTGCGGGGCAACCGCCCGCAGCGGTGCGCAGACACCGTCCTGCTGCCGGGGATTCGCCGCGGAACGGTCGAGGCGCAGGGTCGTGGCCTCCGCGTTCGCGCGGGCCCTGGTGAGTTCCACCAGGTAACCCAGGGCAACCAGGTCCACCAGGGAATACGTGGTGCGGTAGCGGATCCCGCCGCCCGGCTGGGCGAACCACGGCGCCGCCACCGACTGCCACACGGGCAGCGGGCGCATGACCCGGTAGCGCCGGTAGGCGCGGTCGCGGTCCTCCGGCGGCAGCGACCGCTGCGCGAACGCCGTCCCCGCCGCGAACGCCACGCGGCCGTCCCCGCCGCCCAGGCAGTCGATCACCGCATCCGGCGCCAGCACCACCGGCTCCGCCGGTTCCACGCCGCCCTCCGGGAACTCCGCCGCCGGAGGCCACGCGTACTCGCTGCGCTCGCCGTCGCGTACCACGAACCGGTGCTCCCACTCCCATTCGCTGAGCTCGCCGAACGGCTCGTGGTCCGCCACCAGCTCTGCGGGCAGCCGCTCTGGTTCCTCGCGCTCCTCCCGGTCGCGCCGCGCGGCTGCGTAGACCTCGGTCGAGCGCGCCCGCTCCAGCGCGGCGCTGTCGTCCACCAGGTGCGACTGCGGATGGTCCTGCGGCGGGAACCGCAGGCCGGGCCGCCGCGCGTCGGGCGACTCCGGCACCGGCAGTTGCCTGCTCGCGTGGCTCGCTGCCACCGGCAGGTAGCCGATCGGGAACTGGTGCAGCACGAACGCAACCACATCCGGATTGCGCCCGGCCTGCCGCAGCGGCCGCTGCGACGGTTCCGGCTGCGGCGGGGGCGGTGGTGCCACCGGAGCCGGGAGCGGGCGCAGCGGAGCGCGCGGCACCTGCCGCACCTGCGGCACCGGCTGGGAGCCGAACGAGATTGGGCCGCGAGCCGCGGCCGGCGGCATCGGAGGCCGCGCGGCGGATACCGGAGGTGCCGTGGTGGGCGGCTGGTGCGCGGGCGGCGCCGCGAAGTGGCCGCCCGGTACCGCCGGAGGCGGTGCGGCGAAGCCGGGAGCCGCAGGCGGCGGTGGCGGCTGCGGGGCAGCAGCCCAGGCGGAGCGCACCTGGTGCGGCGCGGTGCTCGACGCCGGGTCGGTCCCGGCGGGCATCCAGCCGGGGCGGGCGGGGTGGTCGCCGACCGTGGGGATGGGGCCGGTGCCCGCGTCGGCGAGGCCAGGAGCCCAGCCTCTCGCATCGACCCGCACCGGTCCGGTGTGCTCGGCATCGCCCTGCCACGCACCCGCCGCGCCGCGGGAGATGGCCTCCCCGGCTGACGTGCCGACGTGCTCAGCTGCGCTGCCGACGTCGTCGGCGACACCCGACGCCTGGCCGTCGCCGTCCGCGACAGAACCGGCACCGGAGGTGAGTTCGTCGGCAGCGGCTCCCACGTCACCGGCGACGTCCTTCGCCGCCGATCCGACACCACCGCCGAGGTGTCCGGCCACAGCACCCACACTGTCCACTGTGGAGGAAGCGAGGCTGGTGGCGCCGGACGGCAGGCGGATGCTGGTCGGCTCCACCAGCACTCCGCTGTCCAAGTCCACCGCCTTCGCCAGGGTTTCGTGGACCTTCGCCACGTTTGCCGCCACGCCGTGCAGCGCCGAGTCCAGCGCCGCCAGCGCCTGCGGGTGTCCGGCCGCTGCCGCCTGCTCGGCCGCGTCGGTCTGCTTGGCCAGGTTCACCAGCTCCCGCACGAGCTGCACCTTCGCCGCGCCGATCTGCTCCGCGGCGTGCTCCAGGCGGTCCGCCGCGGCCCGGCACTGCCGAGCCGAGGACGGCAGCATCCCGTCGTCGGCCACCAGCCCGTTCCACTCCCGGCGCGCCGCCTGCGCCGCGTCGCCGTCGAACGCGGCGAGCGCGCTCTGGGCCGCGCTGTCGGCCGATCCGGCGAGCGCGTCGATCGACCTGGCCGCGGCCCGCCACGCGGACGCCGCCGCGCGCATCGCGTCCTCGTCGGCCTCCGGCCAGCGAGCCCCCGCACGCGCCGCGACATCCCGCAGTTCCGCGGGAAGTTCGATGCCCATCGACTCACCCCCGTCCGGTGGTCCGGCCGAGCTCGTCGGCGCCGCCGGCATCCACCTGCCGCGTCGTCGCGGCCGTTTCGGCGAACTTCGCGCCCATCTCGCGCAACCGCACCGCGATCGCGCCGAGGTCGTCGAGGGCCCGGTCGGCGCGGGCGCGGTGGGTGCGGGCGAAGCTGGCGCCGATGTCGTCGCCGCCCCAGCAGGCACCGGCCGCCGCCACGGCCTGGCGCAGCTCGTCGGCGATCCGCTGCGCCCGCCCGGCGAGGTCCTCGAACTCGCCGACGCTGCTGCCCAGCCGCCCGAGATCAGTGCGGAAACCACCCATGGTCACGTCCGTTTCGCCGGGCTTTGCTGCAACCAGCTGCCATCGCAGAAATCGTCGGCGCTGTCGCCGACATTGTCGTCCATGCCTCGCGGTTCGTTGCGCAGCACCGGAACCGACTCGCCGTCGGCGCGTCCGCCCAGCAGCAGCTCTGGATCGGTTCCGGTCGGCAGGACCTCGGCGAGCACGTCGGCGGCCCGCCGCGCGGCGGCCTGCGCGGCCTGCTCGGCCAGTTCCACGATGATCTCCGCCAGCCGATCCGGGTGATGCCGGTCGTAGACGTTGTCGGCGAGCACGACGTCGCGCAGCACGCCCTGCGGACCGACCACCACCCGCACGCTGCCGTCCCTGCTGCTCGCCGACTCGGCGATCGAGGACAGGTCGCGGCGGGTCTCGGCGAGGCGTTCCCGGCTGCGCCGGTAATCCGCCATCAGCTCCTCGACCTGGGCGCGGTGATCGGTGGGCACAGCCGCTCCCTCCTGTTGGCTCGCGGCAACCACCATGCGCGGTGGTCGGTCGGCAACGGCAGGCGGTCGTCCGCGGCACACCGCAGACGGCGCGCCACGCATTGGACGCATCCGCCGGACAGATGGTTCCATGCGCACCGCGGATTCCGACGCGCGGTCGGCCATCGGCAGCGGATCGCCCGATTTGCCGGTCACGGTGTGTGAGTACCGTCTCAGCGCCGGTCACGGTCCCGGCTGCGACGATGGGGGTATGGCCACGATCGCGTACGAGGACCTCGAACCGGGGAAGGTGTTCGACCTGGGCAAGGTCGAGGTTGACCGTGCCGAGATGCTGGCGTTCGCCGAGCGCTTCGACCCGCAGCCCTTCCATCTCGACGAGGCAGCGGGCCGAAACTCGGTGCTGGGCGGCCTGTGCGCGTCGGGCTGGTTCACCGCCTCGTTGTGGATGCGCGCCTACGTGGACCACGTGCTGGCGGACTCGACCTCGCAGGGGTCGCCCGGCGGCAACGAGCTCTCCTGGCTGGCCCCGGTGTTCCCGGGCGACGTGCTGCACATGAAGATGGAGGTCAACAGCCGTAGGCTGTCGCGTGGCCGACCGAACCTCGGCCTGGTGGAGATCACCGGCACCGCCGACCGCGGCTCCGAACGGGTGATGCGCTTCACGTTCGTCGGCATGTTCGGCACCCGCGAGCAGCACTGAGCGCGTCCGGGCGAGGACCCGGCGTGGCAGCCGCGCGCACTCGTACCGATCCGTGATCGGATCTGAGTAGTGCTACCGATGCTGGACGCGGTGTCCTACGCCCAGACTTCCGGGGCATGTCCCAACCACAGCCCGGTGAAACGCTCCAGTGGATCGCTGGTGAGCTGTCCGCCATCGGCCAGCGGTTGACCTACCTGGGCAGCATGGTGCAGGCGGTGGCGCAGGAATCCCAGCGACCGCACCCCGCGCAGCAGCTGGTGCCGCCACAACCGGCGCCGCAGCAGCCCGAACAGCCGCCGATGCACGTACCACCGGTGCCGGACGTTCCGGCGGCGCAGCCCAATCCGGGCCTGGAGCCGAGCCGTGTGCTGGCCTGGGTCGGGGCCGGGGTGACGCTCCTCGGAGTGGTGTTCCTGCTCATCCTCGCCGCGCAGCAGGACTGGCTCGGCCCGGCCGCCCGGGTCGCCGGAGGCGCGGTGCTGGCGACGCTGCTGGTCGCGGCGGGTTGGTGGCTGCGCCGCCGCTCGGCCGGGCGGATCGCCGCTTTTGCCCTCGCCACGACGGGTTTCGGCGCGCTGTTCCTTGACGTGGTCGCCGCGACCGCGCGGTACGGCTACCTGTCGGTGACCGCGGGTCTGGTGGTTGGACTGCTCGTGGCGGTCGCCGGGCTCGCCCTCGCGGACTGGTGGCGGGCGCAGCCCCTGGCCATCGGTGTTGTGCTGGCCGCCGCGCTGTGCTCGCCCCTGATCACCCGCCAGCCAGCCGCGTTGCTGCTGGGTTTCCTGGTGTCGCTGCAGGTCGCAGCGACACCGGTGCAGATCCGGCGCAGCTGGCGCGGACTGGTGCCGGCGGCCGGGATTCCGGTCGTGCTGGCCGCGCTGGCGGCGAGCTTGTGGGCGTGGCGGATGTCCGACCCGGGACTCGTCGCGGCGATCATGGTGGCCGCGGTCCTCGGCGTGCTGATCGCGGCGGTGACCGCCCGGGCCGGGGCGGATGTCACCGCGATCGGTCTGCTGGTCGCGGCCCCGACACCGGCGTTCCTGGCCGGGCCGCTGGTGCTGGAACGCCCGGCCGCCGGGACGATCGGCGGCACACTGGCGGTGCTGCTGCTTGCGGCGTGGGCGCTCGGCCGCTTCGTGCCCGCGGTGCGGCTCCCGGCCAGGTTCGTCGGCGCTGCGGGCGGCATGGGCGCGGTCGCCGTCGTGCACACCACTCTGACCATTGTGGACTCCCCGTCCTGGGGGACGGCGTTGCTCGTGGAGGCCCTGTTGCTGGGCGTCGGCGGATACCTGCTGCGCAGCGCCGGTGTGCTGATCGGCGCCACCTGCTACGCGGCAGCGGGATTCCTGCTGGCGTTGGTCAACGAGGTCCCGCTCACGGCGCTGCTGTGGTACGACGACGGCACCGGGGTCCCCGGCCTGCTGACCGGGCTGCTGATCGCGGTCGTCGCGGTGGCGTTGCCGACGGCCGCGGTGCGGATCGGCAGGTTGCCCGGGCTGCTGCCGCTGTGGTCGCTCGCGGGGCTGGCGCTGCTGTACGGCACGGCGAGCGCGACGATGGCGGCCTGCCTGCTGGTGCACGACGCGCGCGCCGGGTTCCGCACCGGCCACATCCTGATCACGTTGCTGTGGGTGGTGGCGGCGATCGCCCTGCTGCTGCGCGGCGTGCAGGTGATCCACCTGCGCATCGCGGGCATGGTGCTGATCGCGGTGTCGCTGGCCAAGCTCGTGCTGTTCGACCTGGCGACCCTCGACGGCTTCGGCCGCGTCGTCGCCTTCCTCTGCGCGGGCCTGATCCTGCTCGCGGCCGGAGCGGGCTACGCCCGCCTGCTCGGCCGCGCCTGACCGTCAGAGCTGGAGGAGCCGCAACGCGTCGGTGTGCAGGTGACCGTTGGTGGACAGCGCGGTGCCCCCGTCGTAGCGGGCCTCGCCCGCCAGGTCGGTGAACCGGCCGCCCGCCTCCTCCACCAGAACCTGCGCCGCCGCCACGTCCCACGGGTTGACGATCGGCTCCGCCGCAATGTCGATCACGCCCTCGGCGACCAGGCAGTGCTGCCAGAAATCGCCGAACGCGCGGTTCTCCCAGCACGCGTCGACCAACCGCAGGTACGACTCCCGCGACCGGTGCTCCACCCAGGTGCCCAGGTGCGTGGTGGACACGTAGGCGTCGCCGAGGTCCCGCACGCCCGACACCGACATCCGCTCCGGCTCGGCGTCACCGGTGCGGCACCAGGCGCCCTCCCCGGCTGCGGCCCACCAGCGCTTGCCCAGCGCCGGGGCGCTCACCACGCCCACCACCGGGCGCCCCCCGTCGACCAGGGCGATCAGCGTCGCCCACACCGGGATGCCGCGCAGGAAGTTCTTCGTCCCGTCGATCGGGTCCAGCACCCAGGCCCGGCCCTCGCCCGCCGTGCCGCCGCGCTCCTCACCGGCGACCACGTCGTCCGGGCGGTGCTTGCCGAGCACCTCGCGCACCGCGTCCTCCACGGCCAGGTCGGCGTCGGTCACCGGGGTGCGGTCGGGCTTGCGGTCCACGCTCAGATCCCGCGCCCGGAACCGGTCCGCGGTGATCCGGTCGGCGACGTCGGCCAGGTGTAGTGCGAGATCGAGATCGCTGGTCACGGCGGGAACCCTAGTGCAGCGCGCGCCGCGCGGCGGAGCCCGCCCCGCAACCAGGCGGGTCCGGCGAAACGCCCATACGGCGGACGTGATCATCAGTGCCCTCTAGTCTGGAAGACGTGAGCGTGGTGCTGCTGGCAGAAGACGACCCGGCCATCGCTGTGCCGCTGTCCAGGGCGCTGGAGCGTGAGGGCTACACGGTGCGGGTGATCGAGGACGGCCCTTCGACGCTGCGCACCGCCGCCTCCGGCGGGGTCGACCTGCTGGTGCTGGACCTAGGGCTGCCGGAGATGGACGGCCTGGAGGTGTGCCGGCGGTTGCGGGCGCAGGGGCGCGGCCTGCCCGTGCTGATGCTCACCGCCCGCACCGACGAGGTGGACTTCGTCGTCGGACTCGACGCGGGCGCCGACGACTACGTTGCCAAGCCGTTCCGGCTGGCCGAGCTGATGGCCCGCATCCGCGCCCTGCTGCGCCGCGGCGCCCCCGAGACCCTGGAGGCGTCCGGGGTCCGGCTCGACCTCACCGCGCGTCGCGTGCTGGTCAACGAGCACGAGGTGCAGCTGGCGAACAAGGAGTACGAGCTGCTGCGGGTGCTGATGCAGCACGCTGGCCAGGTGGTGACCCGGGAGGAGATCCTGGAGGAGGTCTGGCCGGAGTCCGACCGCAAGGGCAGCAAGACGCTGGACATGCACATCTCCTGGCTGCGTCGCAAGCTCAGCGACAACAACGGCCGGCTCGACGAGACCCGGATCGCCACGGTGCGCGGCGTCGGGTTCCGCTTCAACGCGGACTGACCGATGCGCCGCCGGATCCTGCAGGCCACGCTCCTCGCGGTGGCGGTCACCGCGGTCGTGCTGGGGCTGCCGCTGGGGTTCAGCGCGCTCAAGCTGGTGCAGGACATCACCGCCGGTGACCTGTCGACCCGCGCCCAGCAGATCGCGACGCTGCTCGACGAGCAGATCGCCTCGCGCCGCGCCATCGACCTCAACGCGGTGCGGCTGGCCGTGCCGGACGGCGCCCGGCTGATCGTGCGCACGCAGGCGCACGACTACGTCTACGGGCCCGATCCCGGCGAGGACCCGCTGGTGGAGAGCGTGCCCATGGTGCAGAGCGGCACGGTGACCATCGCCGCGCCGAGCGCGCCGGTGCGCACGCAGCAGCTTCAGGTCGCGGCGCTGGTGCTGATGCTGGTGGTGCTGTCGGCCGGCACCGGGATGATCGTGGCGATCCTGACCGCGCGCCGGTTGGCCGACCCGCTCCGGCACGTCGCGGCCCGTGCCGCCCGGCTCGGTGCCGGGGACTTCCGGCCCGACCCCAAGCGGCACGAGGTCCCGGAGCTGGACCGGGTCGCCGACGCGCTCGACGCCTCCGGGGCGGCGCTGTCCCAGCTGGTGCAGCGGGAACGCGACCTCGTCGGCGACGTCTCGCACCAGCTGCGCAGCAGGCTGACCGCGCTGCACCTGCGGTTGGAGGCGCTCGCCGCGGCCGAGGATCCGGAGGTGCGGGAGGAGGCGAGCGCGGCCCTGGAACAGGCGGAACGGCTGGCCGGGGTGCTCGACGACCTGCTTGCCGCGGCGACCGCGGCGCGGGCGCGGGACGCCGAGCCGCTGGACGTCTCCAGTCTGCTGTCCGACGTCGCCGCCGAGTGGCGCGACCCGCTGAAGGCCGAGGGGCGGACGCTGCGCCTGAAGGTTTCGGACGGGCTGCTGGCGCGCGCCACGCCCACCCGCCTGCGGGAGACGATCGGGGTGCTGCTGGACAACGCGCTGCGGCACGGGGAGGGCACCGTCACGCTGGCCGCGCGGCAGGGCAGCGGCACCGTCGTCGTCGAGGTCAGCGACTCGGGGTCGGGGGTGCCGGACGCGCTGGTGCCGTATGTCTTCGAGCGCGGTTTCTCCGGGCATGGCTCCACGGGGGTGGGGCTGGCGTTGGCGCGGGCGCTGGTCGAGGCCGACGGTGGGCGGCTGGAGCTGAGCCAGGCCCGACCGGCGATGTTCGAGGTGTTCCTGCCGATCGCCCGCGCCGACGACATCCTCGGCGTCCCCTGGAAGATCGAGTCCACCCCCCGCTGACCCACCTGGGAACCCGCACTGACCCACGTGGGAACCCGCATTGACCCACGTCGGAACCCGCGCCACCCCACCCGGGAACCAAACCCCGGCCCCGCGCGAACGAAGCCCCGGGTTCCCAGTTTTGCCTGAATGTGGGAACCGGGTCCGCCCAACTTTCGGCCAAATTTGGAGGCCCTCGGTGTGTCGTACGCACGACACACCGATGCTTGTGGACAACCGCGCTTCCCCGAGAACCGCCGCGACGGTTCCCCGGTCAGCGGGTGAGGGAGTGGTGGCGTCGGGCCGGTCGGGGGTGGCTGTCGACCTGTTCGGTCGGGAAGACCCATTTGCGGAACGCCCACCAGCGGAACGCCATGCCGAGCAGCACCCCGATGATCTGTCCCGAGGTGAAGTCGGCGATCTCCTCCACCAGGCGGCTGGTGTACGGCTCCTGCAGGTGCAGGACGTAGCGGGAGATCCACAGCGGCGCCGAGTACACCCCCACGGCGATACCGCTGATCAGAAAGTACAGCGTGGCCTCGTGGTGCCGCCGACGCCCGCCGCGGGTGCGGAACGACCACTCCCGGTTCAGCACGTACGACACGATCGTCGCGACCAGCACCGCGATGACCTTCGACGTCACCGGTTTCGGTGACAGGATGGTCAGTTTCAGCACGTAGAAGATGCCGGTGTCGATGAGAAACGTGATTGCGCCGACGATTCCGAACTTGAGTAGCTCGCGGTACCGGATCGCCAGGGATCGGTACGGCTTCGGGATGCGCGCGAGCACGGAGTCGACACCGGACACGCCCCCGAGTCTACGGAACTGGGCCATCCGGGGGATGTGGCGTCAACGGAGGATCACCGATGGTGTCGGCCGCGTCGTCGGACCCGGCGACTGGGTGCTACTCGGGGTGCTCGGTCGTGGTGCGCTCGACGGCGGTGTGCCCGATGTGGACGGGAACCACAGCCCGACCTCTACCGAGTCGTGGTCCCCGGCCGAGCCGAGCGCGGCGGTCACCGGGATCCGCACCGTGCGCACGATCCCGTCGTGGTCCCGCTCCGCGGGGACCGGCCACGGGTGGTCCGGCAGGGGGGTCACCCACACGGCAGCGGTGAACGACTGCCCGGGCTCCAGCGGCGCGGCACACCGGATCCGCCGGTCGACCGGCTGCGCCTCGCACCGCGGCGGCAACCCGAGGGTCAGGACGCCGTCGGGCAGGTCGGCGACGATCTCGACCCGCCCCACGCTGGCCCCGGTGTTGCGCACGTCGAGCGTGATCCGGCTGCCCAGCCACGGGGCGTGGTACCAGGCGGTGATCGTCACCTCGACGCCGTCCACCGGGGGCCGGATCACCACGGGAATCGCCGGCAGCCGCAGCGCGGTGGTGCTGCCCGCGTTGATGTGCGTGGCGATCTCGCCGCCGGACGCGGTGTCGTCGGCCCGCACCTGGAAGTCGAACACGAAGGACTCGCCGGGTTGCAGACCGCGGTCGGTGGTGCAGGTGACCGAGCGGGACGCGGTGGCGCAGCGCACCGACGGCCCCTGCGTGCGGGAGACCGCCGGGCCTGCGTTCTGCGGTGCGGTCGAGGCCGGGCCGGACGGCACCGCGCTCGGGATCCGTGCCGTCACGCCGGGCGGCAGCGACACAGTGGTGCTGACCGGCGCGGAGGGGCCGGTCCCGATGTTGTGCACCGTGATCGGCAGCGGCACCGGGTCACCATCGGGCACCAGCTGGAGCGGCCCGCCGGGGCCGGTGGCGTCCAGCGTCGCCGTCACGCCGGGCGGCGGGGGTGCCTGCGGCGGCTGCGGTGTGAGTGGGCGCGGAGCCGGGCGTGCGGGAGGCCGCTGGGGAGCCGGAGGCAGCGGCGCGGGCGGCTGGACCCGCGCCGGGGGCGGCGGGGCTGCGGCGATCGGGGCGGACTGCTGCTCGCCCGCGGTCAGGCCGAACGCGACCGCCGCGACGAGCGCGGCCGCCGACAACCCGGCGACGGCCGTCTGCCGCGGCACCGCGGTCGCCGCTCCCGCCGCCCCGGAAGCGCCGCAGGCCGCCGCGCCGGACGAGGACACCGCCAAATAGCTGGTGGCGGTGGCACCGAGCACCAGCGGCGCGATGACGACCCGCAGCGTGCCGTTGACGTCGGCGAGTTCGGCGGCCAGCGCGCGACACCGGTCGCAGCCGTCGAGGTGGGCCTCCACCTGCGCCGTCTCCCGCTTGGACAGCCCGCCGCGGGTCCACGCACCGAGCCGGTCCACGGTGGCGCGGCACCGCTGCGCACCGGACTCGTCAGCCAACTGCCCGAGGTGCACCTGCAGGTACGCCTGGCGCAGCCCTTCCCGGGCGCGGTAGGCCAGCGCGGACACACCGTTGGGTGACAGCCCGAGCAGCGGTGCGACCTGCGCCGGGGTCTGGCCCTCGATCTCGATGTGCCACAGCACCGTCTGCCACCGCTCGGGCAGGCGGGCGAAGGCATGCGCGGCGAGGGTGCGTTCGAGCCCGTCGACCGTGGTGTCGGTGAACGGGACACTGAGGTCGGCACCGGAGACCTCCGCCAGGTCGTCGGCGAGCTGCACCTTGCGCTCCCGCCGGGTCCGGTCGTAGGCGGTGTGCCGGAGCGCGGTGAGCAGGTAGGCGCGGAACGCGCTGGTCGGCCCGCGTCCGGCGCGGAGCGTGTCGAGGACCTTCGCGAACGCCTCGGACACCAGGTCGTCCGCCTCGGCGGGGGATCTGGCGAGCTGCCGGGCCATGTTGTACGCCGCGCCGACGTGCCGTTCGTAGAGCTGGGCGTAGGCCGCCGACGAGCCGCTCCGGACCTCGTCGAGCAGCTCCCCGTCGCTCGGACCGTGCACATCAGCCGGGACCGTGGCCACGCCGCACCTTCCTCCCCGCGGGGCGTTGTCGTGTCCGTCGTCGTAGGGAGTCACGGTCAGCGGCGACCATGACGCGCCGGAGGTGACGTTTATTGTGATCTACCTTCTGTTGCGAACGCCATCGAGTGCACCGTCCTGGGCGACACCTTGCTCCGTCCTGATGACAGGGAGTGGTGCGCAGGAGCCGCGGTGAGCATGAGGCGCTCCCGGTGTCGACCACGCGGTGGCCCGCGCCCTGCCGGCCTGCCTGTGAGGTGGGTCGCGTTCGCCGGTCCCGCCGCTGGTGCGGGCGTTGCACGGCTCTAGGCTGAACGCGTGGACCAGCGCACCGGAACTCCTGTTGTCGGCATGGTCGGTGGGGGCCAGCTCGCCCGAATGACCCACCAGGCCGCGATCTCGCTGGGGCAGTCGCTGAAGGTGTTGGCCACCTCGCCGGACGACTCCGCCGCGCTCATCGCGCCGAACGTGGAGATCGGCCACCACACCGATCTGGAGGCGCTGAAGAACTTCGCCCAGGGCTGCGACGTGGTCACCTTCGACCACGAGCACGTGCCGAACGAGCACCTGCGCGAGCTGGAGGCGTCCGGGGTTTCCGTGCAACCTGGGCCGGATGCGTTGCGGCACGCCCAGGACAAGCTGGTGATGCGCCGCGCGCTGGCCGAGCTCGGGCTGCCGGTGCCGCCCTTCGCCGAGGTCACCGAGGTTGCCGACGTGCTGCGGTTCGGCGCGGAGCACGGCTGGCCGTGCGTGCTCAAGACCGCCCGCGGCGGCTACGACGGCCGCGGCGTCTGGGTACTCGACACCCCGGACGGGGCCAGGCGCACCGTGCGCGAGCTACTGGACAGCGGTGCGCCGCTGCTGGTGGAGCAGAAGGTGGCGCTGCGCCGGGAACTCGCCGCGCTGGTCGCGCGCTCCCCGTTCGGGCAGGGCGCGGTGTGGCCGCTGGTCGAGACGGTGCAGCAGGACGGCATCTGCGTGCAGGTGCTCGCGCCCGCCCCGAACGCCTCGGCGGAACTGGTCGAGCAGGCCCAGACCCTGGCGCTGCGGGTCGCCGAGTCCCTCGGCGTCACCGGTGTGCTCGCGGTGGAGCTGTTCGAGACCGACCACGGGCTGGTGGTCAACGAGCTGGCGATGCGCCCGCACAACTCCGGGCACTGGACGATCGAGGGCTCCCGCACCTCGCAGTTCGAGCAGCACCTGCGCGCGGTGCTGGACTACCCGCTGGGCAGCACGGAGCTGACCGCACCCGCGGTGGTGATGGCCAACCTGCTCGGCTCGCCGACCGAGCCGAAGATGGGCGTGGACGAGCGGCTGCACCACCTGTTCGCCCGCTACCCCCACGCGAAGGTGCACCTGTACGGCAAGAGCGAGCGGCCGGGCCGCAAGCTCGGGCACATCACGCTGCTCGGCGACGACCTGGCGCAGGTGCGGGAGCAGGCGCGGCTGGCCGCGCACTGGCTCTCGCGCGGCGAGTGGCTCGACGGCCACCAGATCCACTGAATCCCGCGGCAGGTCCGCCCGAGAAAGCGAGAGGTTCCACGTGGCAGCCGAGAACCCCCTGGTCGGCGTGATCATGGGCAGCGACTCCGACTGGCCGGTGATGCAGGCCGCCGCGGACGCGCTCACCGAGTTCGACGTGCCCTACGAGGTCGGCGTCTACTCCGCGCACCGCACGCCGCAGCGGATGCTGGACTACGCGCGCACCGCAGCGGATCGCGGCATCCGGGTGATCATCGCGGGTGCGGGCGGCGCCGCGCACCTGCCGGGGATGGTCGCCTCGGCCACGGTGCTGCCGGTGATCGGCGTGCCGGTGCCGCTGAAGCACCTGGACGGCATGGACTCGCTGCTGTCGATCGTGCAGATGCCCGCCGGGGTGCCGGTGGCGACGGTCTCGGTCGGCGGCGCGCGCAACGCGGGTCTGCTCGCGGTCCGCACGCTGGCGGCCGACTCCGGCGAGCTGGGCGCGAGGCTGCGGGCGGCCATGGCGGCCTTCCAGTCAAGGCTGGAGAACATGGTCCTGGACAAGCACACCGCCCTCCAACAGAAGCTGGAGGGCTGAGCGCCCACCGGACGCGGCATCAGCCGAGCTGGTTGACCATCACTGCTTCGTGCGCGGCCCCGAGTGGGCCGCGTTCGTCGTAGAGGCGGGCGTTGGCCACGCCGATGCCCGTGGTGTGCACGTCGCGCTCGATCTCCATGCCGAGCCACTCGCCCTGGAACGGGCGGTGCAGGTAGAGCGTGATGTCGGTGTTGATCCACGGCCCGAAGATCGGCCCGATCGGGCTGGCGGCGCTGATGCAGTCGACGAGGACCGCGACGTGGGAGAGCGGGCTCAGCGGCTCGTCGGGCAGCAGCGGCAGGGGCATCCGCATCCACGCCCGGCCGGTGCCGGTGGCGCGCTGATCGGCCAGCCAGCGGACCCGCACGACGTCGTGCACGCCCGGGCGCAGCCCGAGTTCCGGCGGCAGCAGGTGGCCGTCCGGGATGCCGTCCGGTCCGGGAAACGGCGTGCCGGCAACGGGTTCCGCGCCATCCACAGTGGAACAGCGGAGCAGCTGGGCGGTGGCGTGCGACACCACGGTGTCGCCTGCGGTGAGGGTCGCAGTCAGGACGTGCAGGCGCTTTCCTGTCCGCAGTGGACGGACCGAGACCGCGAGCGGAGTGCGCGGCACCGGGCGCATCAGGTCCACGGTGAGCCGGGCGACGAACAGGTCCGGGTCGTCGGCGGCGCGCTCGACGGCGCGGGCCAGCAGTCCGGCGACCGGGCCGCCGCCGGTCAACTCGCCCCACGGGTTGCCCGCGGCCGCGGTGGGGACGAACAGGTCGCCGTCGGTGGTGAACAGTGCCTCGGTGTCGAACATCCCTCGATGTTACCGATGAGTAGTAAGGTCGGGTAGGCGGCCGTTCCCGGTTAACTGGCGACTTTGTCCTGGTCGCGCCGGGTATCGCCGGGCACGTGTGACCCTGTACTCAGTCCGGCATTTGCTTGAAGCTTCATGTATAAGCTGCGGCGGTACCGCAGCCGACCCCGGAAGGGTTCCCCCATGCAGCACAGCCTCCGCGACGTGATGGTGCTGATCGCCCGCCTCGTCGTGGGCGGGACGTTCCTCGCGCACGCCTACCAGAAGTTCGTGCTCTACGGCATCGACAAAGTCATCGCGTCGTTCGCCGGGATGGGCCTGCCCGCGCCCGCGGCGTGGTTCACCGCTTTCGTCGAGCTGCTCGGCGGCCTCGCCCTGGTGCTGGGCGTGCTGCTACCCGTCGCTGGGGTCCTGCTCGCCGCGGTTATGGTCGGCGCGCTGTTCACCGCCCACCTCGGCGGCGGATTCTTCGCCTCGGACGGCGGTTTCGAATACGTGCTGGTGCTCGCCGCGGCCAGCCTGGCGCTCGGCTTCAGCTGCCCGCGCTACACGCTCCAGGCGATGTTCAAACGCCGCACCGCGACCCCCTGAGCGGCCGCGAAAGTCACAGTTCCACGGTGATGCGCTCGTCGGCCCGGCGTCGCTCCAGCCGGTTCGGGTCGAGGTTGGTGCAGTGCACCAGGGCGGCCTGCGCGGCCAGCACGGTCAGCAGGCCGTCCACCACGCCGTCCGGCAAACTCCACTCCAGTGTGGACAGCACGCGGTCGTCGCGGCCGATGCCCAGGACAGCGGCTCGCTGCCGAGCCGCGGCGACGACGTCGTCCACGGACATCCCCAGCAGCGCGGGCTCGTCACCCGTGACCGGCACCAGCGGGCTGAAGTCGTCGCCGTGCACGCGGATGTCCGACACGTAGTCGACCACGCCACCCGGCAGACCCCGCACCGGTGCGCCCAGCGGGTCGAGGCCCACCGCGGCCACGGTCGCCGCGCCCGTGCCCCGGTCCAGGTCGGACGCGGGCACGAAGGCGAGTTCTGCGCCCTTCGGGTCGTTGGTGATGTGTGCCCCGCACCACCACGCGCCCAGCAGCACACCGACGGTCTGCCAGTGCGCCGGGAGCGCCACCGCGACCGGCGCCCCGGCCTGTAGATCCATCTCGTCGACCAGCCAGTTCGCCGTCTTCGCAGCCCAGTTCGCGGCGGTCGCGCGGGACAGCTCGATGCGCGCCCCGGTGGTGTCGTCGTAGTGCGTGATCAGCGGCTTGGGGGCGCCACTGGCCAGCAGCGGACCGAGCAGTGCCTGGGTAACGCTCATGCCCCGAGCCTAACCGGGCCCCGAACCGCCGCCCCCGCACGCGCCCCGGACCGGTCTTTCAGTTGACGCAGGGGATTCCGCCATCGGAGGTGATCGGCTGCTGCCGGTGGGCCGTGCCGTCCAGCGCCAGCCGGGCGGTCGGGCCCAGGCGGGGTGGCTCGGCCGCCGTCAGACCGCTGAAGAACCGCTGCACGGCGGACGGATCGACGGTCACGATGCTCTGCCCGCGGTCGTCGCGAGCACCGGCGTCAAGGACCGGCATCGTGACGAACGCGACCCGGCCGGACGCCAACTGCTGCATCTGCTGCACGAAGCCCATCGGGTCCCAGTCCTCGTCCAGCACCACGGTCCGGCGGGCGGCCTGCACCAGGTCGTTCACCATCGCCGGATCGGTGAGCGTGCCGGTGGACAGCACCTTGTTCGCCAGCGCCGCCATGAAGACCTGTTGCCGGACGATCCGGTCCAGATCACCGCGCGGCAGCCCGTGGCGCTGCCGCACGAACGCCAGCGCGTCACCGCCCGAGACGGTGTGCCGCCCGGCCGTGAAGTCGGCTCCGGAATCCTTGTCGCTGGTCGCGTTGCGCAGGCACACCTCGACGCCGCCGACGGCCTCGGTGAGCTCGTAGAAGCCGAGCAGGTTGATCTCGGCGTAGTGGTCGATGCGCACCCCGGTGAGGTTCTGCACGGTCTGCACCAGCGCGCGCTGTCCGGCCAGCCGGGCCGCGTGCTCCACCTCGGCCTCCGGCGTGCCGGCGGCGCGCAACCGGTCCGCGGTGGCGCTCTTGGTCAGCCCGTAGACCGCGTTGATCTTCTCGGACCGCCCGCCGGGCATCCTGGCGTAGGTGTCGCGCGGGATGGACACCGCGGTGGGTTGCGCCGCGTTGTGCGGAATCCGCATCACCACGAGGCTGTCGGTGTTGAGCCCGCCGATCGCCTCGGTGCGCAGCTGCTTGAGCACACTCTCCGGCAGCGGGTTGCCCTGCGCGTCGGTGCGGCTGTCACTGCCGACCAGCAGCACGTCCATCGCCCCGTCGTCGGCGGGCGGGGTCTGCGGCACGTCGGCGAGCACCCTCGCGGAGCTGACGTCGCTGAGCCGGTCCACCACCACCCAGCCGATCGCGGTGAGCGCCAGCACGACGGCCGAGACCAGCGCCATCGCGCTGCGACCGGCGATGCGGAACCCGGACCCGCGTGGGCCCGCCCGTTCCACACCCTGCTGTTCCGGGGTTTGCTGTTCCGGTTCGCTCACCTTCCCCCTCCCCCGAGCGCCTCCGCTGCCGACCCAGGTTAACCGGCACCGGGGCGCGCGCGGCACCTCAGTGAGGAGTAATGGTCACCGCGTGGGGAGGGAAACGCCGCCCGGTTCAGTTCACGCAGACGATGCCGCCGGCGGTGATGGGCTGCTCCGCGGCGTCCTCCTGCTGGGTGTGCAGCGGCGCGGCCGCCTGCCGCGGGCCGTCGAGCCGGACGGTCCGCGGCCCGGCGAAGTTCTGCGCCCCCGGTCCCTTGTAGTCCTTGCCCAGGTAGACCTGCACGCTGCCGGGGTGCACGCTGCTGCGCGCCTCGGTGGGCAGCCCGCCGAGCAGGTCCGCGAGTTGAGCGGCGATGGCGTCCTCACCGGGCGCGAAGTAGATCACGGAGCCGTTCCTGGCCTCGGCGTTGGAACCGCCGCCGGCCTTGAAACCCTGCGCGGACACCTCGTCGAGCACCCGTGCGGCCAGTCCGCGGACGCCGGAGGCGTTGAACACGCTCACCGTGATCGACGCCCGGGCCTGCCGCGCGGCGATCTTCCGCTGCCGCTCCTGCGGGGACAGCAGCAGGTCCGCGGTGAACTGCCGGGTCTCGGCGATGTTGATGGTGACGTCCTCCTCGCCGGATTTGCCGACCAGGTGCACCGGGGCGGTGTAGAACTGCACGTTCCCGCCGGCGATGCCCTGCATCTGCTGCGCGAAGCCGAGAATGTCGTTGGCCAGCGCGGGGTCCAGCGTGATGGACTTCTGGATGGCGTTGACCAGCGCGGTCAGCTTGGCCGGGTTGGCCAGGGTGCCGGTGGACAGGATCTTGCGCGCCAGCGCCGACAGGAACGCCTGCTGGCGCTTGCCGCGGTCCAGCTCGTTGATCAGGCCGTGCCGCTGCCGTACGAAGGCCAGCGCGTCGCCGCCCTGGATGGTCTGCACGCCCTTGCGGAAGTTGGCGCCGGAGTAGCTGTCCTTGGTGTCCTTCTTCAGACACACCTCGACGCCGCCGACGGCCTTGGTGATCTCGTAGAAGCCGAGCAGGTTGACCTCGGCATAGTGGTCGATGGTGACGCCCGTGAGGTTCTCGATGGTCTGGCGCAGCAGGGCTCGTCCGGCCTGCCCGCCCTTCTGGGCGAGTTCCTTCTCGTCGGTGATGCCCTGCCTGCGGAGCTTGGCGATCTCGGCCTGCTTGCCGCGGTTCAGCGTCTCGGTGAGCTTGGTCTTGCCCTCCCCGAGCCCGATGTCGACGAGCGTGTCGCGGGGGAAGGACATCGCGCTGGCGCTCTGCCCGCCGTTGGGGATACGCATCAGGATGATCGCGTCGGTGAGGTCGCCGCCGTCGTAGCTGGTGCGCAGCTCCCGCAGCACCTCGTCGGGCAGCGGGTTGCCGAAGGCGTCGGTGCGGCTGTCGTTGCCGATCAGCAGGATGTCGGTGGCGCCGTCCGGTGCGCTGAGGCCGCGGCGGATGACGTCGGCGGTGGAGGTGCTGCCCGCGCCGGGCCGGAACATCGCCCAGCCGAACCCGGTGGTGCTCAGCACCAGCACGGACAGCAGGGCGAACAGCGTGCGGCCGGCGTAGCGGGCGCCGCGGCGCTTCGGGCGCCGCTCCCAGATGTCGTCTTCCGGGGGAAGCTCTTCTTGCCCCTTACGGGTGGCCGGTCTGCGGCGGGCGTCACCCTGCGCTGCTTTGCGGCCGGGGCCACCGGGAGGTGGGGCGCTGCCCGCGCGGCCGCTGCGCCGACCGCCCGGCGGGTTGCCGCCCACGCCGCCGGCCCGGCCCTGACCGCCGGGGCCACGGGGCGGAACGGGTCTGCCCGGTTGCCCCTGTGGGCCGCCTGGCCACCTCGGCCGGTCCTCCACGCCGCTTCCTCCTTGGCCTCACCGCGAGCGTTACACCTTGGCGGAGTGATTTTGCTCGTGTTCCGGATGAAGGCTAACGGTGATCCTGCGGTGCGTGTGTAGGTCCCGGGATAAGGGGTGACATCCCTCATACGGGTGAGCACTGTTCGTGACTACCCGTAGCGAGGGAGGGCCTTCGGTCGCTCCCCGTGGCATGCCAGACTGCGCAGGACGACCGGAGGTGAGGAAGGGCCCGATGCGAATCCTGGTTACCGGTGGGGCCGGTTTCATCGGCTCCCACTACGTTCGGCAGCTGCTCGGCGGCGCCTACCCGGCGGTGGACGCCGCCGAGGTGATCGTGCTCGACAAGCTCACCTACGCGGGTAACGAGGCGAACCTGGCCCCGGTCGCCGACGACCCGCGGCTGCGGTTCGTCCGCGGCGACATCTGCGACCGCGACCTGGTCGCCGAGCTGATGCGCGGCGTCGACCTCGTCGTGCACTTCGCCGCGGAGACCCACGTGGACCGCTCCATCACCGGCGCGGACGCCTTCGTGGTCACCAACGTGGTCGGCACCACCACGCTGCTGCAGACCGCGCTGGAGGCCGAGGTCGGCAAGTTCGTGCACGTCTCCACCGACGAGGTGTACGGCTCGATCGAGTCCGGTTCGTGGCCGGAGGACCACGCCCTCGAGCCGAACTCGCCGTACTCGGCGGCCAAGGCCGGCTCGGACCTGCTGGCGCGCGCCTACCACCGCACCCACGGGCTGCCGGTGTGCATCACCCGCTGCTCCAACAACTACGGCCCGTACCAGTTCCCGGAGAAGGTGCTGCCGCTGTTCATCACCAACCTGATGGACGGGCAGCAGGTGCCGCTCTACGGCGACGGGCTCAACGTGCGCGACTGGCTGCACGTGACCGACCACTGCCAGGGCATCCAGCTGGTCGCGCAGTCCGGGCGGCCGGGCGAGATCTACAACATCGGCGGCGGCACCGAGCTGACCAACAAGGAGCTCACCGAGCTGGTGCTGGCCGAGATGGGCATGGACTGGTCGATGGTACGGCCGGTGGAAGACCGCAAGGGTCACGACCGGCGCTACTCGGTGGACCACAGCAAGATCGTCCGCGAGCTGGGCTACGCGCCCAGCGTGGACTTCACGACCGGGCTGCGCGAAACCGTCCGCTGGTACCGGGAGAACCGCGACTGGTGGGAGCCGCTGAAGGCGCGCGCGGCGGTGGCCCGGTGACCCGCGGACTGGCCCTGCTGGTGCCCGGCGGTCACGGCCAGGTCGGCTCCGAACTGCGCCGGCTGCTGTCCGCGCGGCCCGGCGCCCTGGTACACGCACCGGGTTCCGGAGAACTGGACATCACCGACCCCGAGCAGGTCGACGACGCGGTCGACTCCTTCGCCGAGACAGCCCGGGACGCCGAACTGCGGCCGGTGGTGGTGAACGCGGCGGCCTACACCGCCGTGGACGCGGCGGAGTCGGAGCCGGACCGCGCTGCCCGGGTCAACACCGACGGTCCCGCGGCCCTGGCCGTGGCGTGCCGGGAGAGCGGCCTGCCGCTGCTGCACATCTCGACCGACTACGTCTTCCCGGGCGATGCGGACCGGCCGTACGAACCGACCGACGAAACGGGACCGCGCACCGTCTACGGCCGCACGAAGCTGGCCGGGGAGCGTGCGGTGCTGGAGTCCGGCGCGCGCGCCTGGATCGTGCGCACCGCCTGGGTGTACGGCGCGCGGGGCGGGAACTTCGTGAGGACCATCGCGAGGCTGTCCGCGCAGCGGGAAACTCTGTCCGTTGTGGACGATCAGCTCGGATGCCCCACGTGGGCGGCGGATCTGGCACGGGGCCTGGTGGAACTAGCCGAGCGCGTGGCTGATCGGCGCGGGCCGGAGCAGAAGGTGTTGCACTGCACGAATTCCGGCCAGGCGAGCTGGTGGGAGTTCGCCCGCGCGATCTTCGAGGAGCTGGGCCTGGACCCGTCCCGGGTCCACCCCTGCACCACGGCGGACTTCCCGCGCCCGGCCCCTCGCCCCGCCTACTCGGTCCTGTCGGACGCGGCCTGGCGAGCAGCGGGCCTGACGCCCCTGCGTCCCTGGCGAGAAGCCCTCGCGGCGGCCTTCGCCCAGGACGGAGAAGCCCTCCGCACCCCGTAAATTCCCAATTCCAGGTAAGTTTGGGTGTCTTTCGGCGTCGCGCGCTCCTGTGGGGGCGGGACGGAAGGCCGGGGCCGGGAGGCTTGGGACTGCGGGGTCAGGTTGCTGCCTGGCGGTAGGCTTCCAGGGTTTTTTCCGCGCAGGTGCGCCAGGTGAAGGTTCTCGCCCTGGCTCGGCCCTCCTCCCGGCCGGGCGGGGCGGTGAGGGCGTGGTGCAGGGCTTCGTTCAGGGCCGCAGCGTCGCCCCGCGGAACGCGGTAGGCGTGGCCTGCCGTCACCTCGCGGAGGGCCGGGATGTCCGTGCACACCACCGGGGTTCCGCAGGCGAGCGCCTCCAGAGCGGGCAGGCCGAAACCCTCGTCGCGGGACGGCAGAACCAGCGCCGCGGCACCGGCGACCAGGCCGCGTAGGTGGTTGTCCGGGAGGTAGCCGGTGCGGATCACGCCGTTGCCGCAAGCCGCGCCGGAAGGCCCCGCGATGACCAGCGGAGGCAGGTCCGGGCCGTGCGCGGCCAGCAGCACGTCCAGGCCCTTGCGGGGGCCCTCGGCGCCGACGAACAGCAGATATTCCGCGGGTACTCCATAGTGGACTCTCGTGGCGGCGTCCAGCGGAGTCGCGTCGAACCACTCCGGATCCACACCCAGCGGCGTCACCACGATCTTCTCAGGCGGCACGTCCAGGCGAGCACTGACGACGTCCGCAACCGCCGCCGTCGGGGTGCAGACGACAGCCGCTCGATGCGCGGATCTGCGCACCAGCACAGCAAGATCTCGATCGGCCAGCGCCGGATCATCGAGAAAGGCCAGGTCGTGCACGGTGACCACGCCGCCCGCGCGCACGGACGGCGGAAGCACGAAATTGGTGCCGTGCACCACCGCGGCCCGCCCGGCGAGTAGCTCGATCGGCGGAAAAGCACTGCGCCGCCACAACATCCGTACCGCGCGCGCCGGGACCGGCAGACCCACCGCGCGGGTCCCGGCCGGTACCACCGAACGCAGCTCCCGCCATCCCCGGGTGGTGAAACCCACCAGCCGAACGTCCACAAAGGACGCCAGTTCGGCGACGAGCGACGCCGTGTAGCGGCCGATGCCGGTGCGCCTGCCCAGCAGCGGAGTGCCGTCGAGCAGCACCCGCGGTTCAGCGCCCGCGGAGCCGCTCACCGGCCAGCCTCCGCAGCCGCCCGGTCGCCCGCCTGGCGACCTCCACCGGCCCGCCCGCGTCGAAATACTCCCGCAGCAGAGCCAGATCCCGCCGCATCGCCGCCACGCGGCCGGGCCGCGGGGTGCGCACCAGCGGCGCCGACGCCGGTAGCCGGTCGGCGGCCGGGCGCGGATCGCGGCAGAACTCGGTCAGCGGCGCGAGCACCGACTCCCAGGTGAACCGCTCCCGCACCGGATCGATGCGGCGCCGGCACTCCGCGGCGAACTCCTCGTCGTAGAGCACCTGTTCCAACGCCGCGGCCAGCGCGTCGGGGTCCTCCGGCGGCACCACGACGCCGATCCGCTCGTCGCGCACCAGGTCCGCGAACGAGTCACCGTCGGTGGTCACCACCGGCAGCCCCGACCACAGGTAGTCCAGCACCCGGGTGCGGAACGCGAACGTCGTCTCCACGTGCTCGAAGTGCGTCGTCACCCCGCAGTCCGCGTCCAGCAGGTAGTTCTGCCGCTCCCCGTACGGCACCCAGCTCTCGTTGAAGAACACGAACTTGTCGGTCAGGCCGAGCCGCCGGGCCAGCGCTCGCGTCTGCTCGGCCATGCCCATCTCCGGTACGTCCGGGTTCGGGTGCTTCATGCCGAGGAAGAACAACCGGACGTCGGCGCGCCGCTCGGCAAGCCGGTGCACCGCGTGCAGCAGCGTCAACGGGTCGAACCAGCTGTAGACGCCGCCCGCCCACAGCACCACCTTGTCGTCGGCGGAGATGCCCGGCCGGACGCCCTTGATCGCCGGGCCGGTCCGCCGCGGCGGCACCGATGGCAACCCGAACGGCACCACGGACAGCAGCGAGCGGACCGTCGGGTCGTTGTCGTAGAGTCCCGGCGTCAACCGCCCCAACGACGCCAGGTGCCCCAACCAGAAGTGCCGCTGCCGCTCGGAGGCGCAGAGGAAGAAGTCACCGCGCCGCAGCTGGGCGTTGAGGACGTTCGTCACGCCGATGAGGTCCTTGGCGCGCCGCTCGTCGTCGGTGTCGCGGCCCTGCTCCAGCAACTCCAGGTGCATCGGGTCGTAGACGTCGCAGACCACGATCTTTCTCGACTCGGCCTTCTTCAGCGCGGGCACCATCTCCAGCACGTGCCCCTGCAGCACGACGATGTCCGCCCAGTCCACGTGCGCCCCCAGCTCCCGCGGCTGGGCGGCCACCACGGCGAAACCCGCTTCGGGCGGGTTGACCAGCGCGTTGACGCTGACCAACCGGACCTCGTGCTCGGCGGAGAGCACCTCGGCCATGTGCCAGGCGCGGATCGCCGGACCCGCCATCCGCTCGCTGACCGTGTCCCCGGTGATCACCGCGATCCTGCGCGGGCGCCCGAACACCTCGTCCAGGCCGAACACCTCGACCAGCGCGTCGTGCGCGGCGAGGTAGCGCGGCAGCGGGTAGGCGGGCTCCATCGCCTTGCGCATCAGTGGAACCAGGTCCGCGTCGGTGCGCACCCGGGCCTGTTGCTCCTCCTCGCGGGACCGCCTGAGCGACGGCAGCATCTCCACGAACTGGTCGATGGCCAGCATTCCGGCCAGCGCGGAACGGTCGATCGGCACCGGGCTGTCGTCCTCGCGCTCGCCCCGCCTGGTGATCTCCAGCTGGGTCGGGTCGATCTCGCCGCGCGCGGTGGCCCGCCGCACGGCCAGCGCCATCGCCGCGGGCAGCGCCCGGGCCAGGGTCTCGTCCGAAAGGTTCTTGTACAGGGCCGCGAGCGCGTTGCGCTCCAGCAGGTAGTGCTCGCGCGCGGACGACACCTCGGCCATCGACGCGTGGTGGCGGTGGAAGGTCAGCGAACGCGGCTCGTAGCGGACCCGCCAGCCGCGCAGGTTCAGCCGCCAGCCCAGGTCCACGTCCTCGTAGAACATGAAGAACCGCTCGTCGAACCCGCCGACCGCGGCGAACAGCTCGGCGCGCACGAACAACGCCGAGCCGGTGCCGAACAGCACGTCCCGGGCCGCGTCGTGCGAGCCGTCGTCCACCTCGCCCGCGTGTCGCTTGTATCCCATGCCGAACCAGGTCAGCCCGCCGTCGACGAAGTCGACGTGCCGCCCCTCCCAGTCCAGGACCTTGCTGGCCACCGCGCCCACGGTCGGCTCCGCGCGCAGCACCGCCACCGCGGCCCGCACCCAGGCGCGGTCCGGGCGGGCGTCGTTGTTGAGAAACGCCAACACCTCACCGGATGCGTTGCGGGCGGCGAGGTTGCAGCCCCCGGCGAACCCGAGGTTGCGGTCCGACTCGATCACCCGCACGTCCGGGGCGGCGGCGCGGATCCGCTCGACGCTGTCGTCACCCGAGGCGTTGTCGACGCAGAGCACCTCCAGTCGGTCGGCCGGGTAGTCCAGCTCGTCGCGTAGCGCGCGCAGGCACGTGATGGTGTCGTCCGCGCCGCGGTAGTTGACCACGATCACCGACACCAGGGGCAGGACGCTGCGATCGGACAAGTCAGCCACGCCCACAAGACTGCACCATCCCCCACCCGGGTGTGCGGGGTGTCGGCGAATCCGGGGAGGCCGGCACCACCCGGGGACCGAGTCGGCACGGGTTCAGACACCGGACCATGCGCGCCACACGGTGCGGCGGGAGACGGACGCGAAGTGACTGATGCGGGCCCGGGCGCGCAGCGCCGCCGGGAGACCCGCGACGACCTCCGCCAGCACACGGAGCCGCAGGGCGACGCGGAAGTTCGGCGGCGGCGCGGAGTGCCTACGCAGCGGGAGAACGAACGTGATCGCGGCGAAGCGAGCGAGCTCGCGCAGCGCCACCAGCGCGGGAGCACAGCGCAGCAGCATGAACAACCGGTTCCGCTCGTTCCAGCGGTGGAACAACGCCGACCCCAGATCCGTCGTGGCACCGTGCAGGTGCCAAGCGCACGCGTTCGGCACTGCGACGATGCGGTGCCCGGCCAGGCGAAGCCGCCACGAGGTGTCGGTGTCCTCGTAGTAGCAGAAGAAATGCGCAGGCACCCCGCCGACGGAACGAAGGTGGGCGGTGCGCAGCAGCGCAGCACCCCCACAGAAACCGAACACGTCGCCGGCGGCGTCAGGCACGTCAGCGCCGTGGCCGTCCGCGGTGAGACGCACGCCCGCCGACTGCACCCGGCCGTCGGGCGTGCGGAGCACGGACGACGCCGCAGCGGCGCCCGGGTCGGCGTCGAGCGCGGCCTCGAGCGCGGAAAGCCAGTCGGCGGCCGGCGCGGCGTCGTCGTTGAGCCACGCGACGAACGGAGTGCCAACGCGCGACAGCGCAGCGGCGACGCCCCCGGCGTAGCCGGTGTTGCGCGGCAGGCGCAGCACCTCCGGAGCGCTCGGATGCGACGCGAGGACGTCGGCGGAGCCGTCGTCGGAGGCGTTGTCGACGACGAGCACCCGATGCGGGCGGTCCTGAGCGGCCAGTGCGTCCAGGCAGGCACCCAGGTGGTCCCGGCCCCGCCAGGTCACCACGACCACCGTGCTGCGCACCTGATCCGACGTCACGCCCGATGACGTTACCGCCACCCGGCAGCAGGTCACTCGATCAGCTGGCAGGGCCCTGTTGAGCTGCGCAAACCCCGCTTCCGGGGCCGGCACACCCCTGGGCAAACGCCAACGACGGCCCGGCGACGGCTCGTGGGAAGCTGTGCGGGTGCCCGAGCTCGTCGTGATCGCTGAGCAGCTGCTCGCCCCGGTGCCCGGCGGCACCGGTCGCTACACGCGGGAACTGCTGCGCGCGATGGCGGCCACCGCGCCGGACGGCTGGGAACTGTCCAGCGTGGTCAGTCGCAGTGGCGATCCGGCCGTGGCCCGGGTGCCCGGCGTGCGGGGGCCGCGGGTACTGCCGCTACCGCGCCGCGCGCTGATCGCCGCCTGGGAACGCGGTGTTCCGCTCTGGCCGGGCGGTGACGCCGTGCACGCCATGACCCCGCTGGCCCCACCGGCCCGGCGCGGGCGCGGACTGGTCGTGACCGTCCATGACACGGTGCCCTGGACGCACCCGGAGACGCTGACGCCGCGGGGCGTCACGTGGCACCGGCGCGCGATCGGCCGCGCCGCCCGCCGCGCCGACGCGATCGTCGTGCCCACCGCCGCGGTCGCCACCGACCTCGCACACCACGTCCGCGTCACCGCCGACCTGCACGTCATCGGCGAGGGCGTCACCCCGGCGCTGCTGTCCGAACCGGACCCGGCGGTCGTCGAACGGCTTGCGCTGCCCGACCGGTACGTGCTGGCCGTCGGCACGATCGAGCCGCGCAAGGGCTACCAGCACCTGGTGCGGGCGATGGCCGAACCAGGTGCGCCGGACGTGCCGCTGCTGATCGCCGGCCGCCGCGGCTGGGGTGATGTCGACCTCGGCGACCGGGTGCGCGTGCTGGAATCGGTGACCGACGACGAACTCTCCGTCCTGCTCCGCCGCGCCACCGTGCTCGCCGCACCGAGCCTCGCCGAGGGCTTCGGCCTGCCGCTGGTCGAAGCGATGGCGCTCGGCACACCGGTGGTGCACTCCGACGCCCCCGCGCTCGTCGAGGTCGCCGGTGGCGCCGGGGTGGTGGTGCCGCGCGCTGACCCGGCCGCGCTCGCCGCCGCCCTGCGCGCCGTCGTCGACGACCCCGCGCACCACGCCCGGCTCGTCGCCGCGGGTGTCCGCCGCGCGGCGCACTTCACCTGGACCCGCGCGGCCCGCGCGGTGTGGCAGGTGCACCTGGACCGCGCCGCCCGCTGAAACAGGACACATTTTCACAGACCCCGCACGGGTGACGTGGTTCGCGCCTTACGCTGCTCTGGTGCACAGAGGCGAGCCGCACATTCTCATCGACGCAACTGCGGTACCCGCGGACCGAGGCGGCGTCGGCCGGTACGTCGACTCGCTGCTCGCGGCTCTGGACGCCGATGGCGCCCGGCTCACCGTCGCCTGCCAGCCCCGCGACGCCGAGCTCTACGCGGGCCTCGCACCGCACACCGACGTGGTGCCCGCCACCGAAGCCGTCGCCACCCGAACCGCCCGCCTGACCTGGGAGCAGACCACCCTGCCGCTGCTCGTGCGCCGCCTCGGCGTCGACGTGCTGCACTCGCCGCACTACACCACGCCGCTGGCCAACCCCGCCGCCTCGGTGGTCACCCTGCACGACGCGACGTTCTTCACCAACCCCGCCGTGCACTCCCCGGTGAAGGCCAGGTTCTTCCGCGCCTGGACACGCACCGCGCTGCGCCGCGCCACCCTGTGCATCGTGCCGAGCCGGGCGACCGCGGCCGAGCTGTCCCGCTCGGTCGGCGCCGACCCCGCCGCGATGCAGGTGATGTACCACGGCGTCGACCCGGACCGGTTCCACCCGCCGACGCCCGAGGAGGTCCAGGAGGTCCGCGACCGGCTGAGCCTCTACGACCAGCCGTACGTGGCCTTCCTCGGCGCTCTGGAACCCCGCAAGAACGTTCCGGCGCTCATCCGCGGCTTCATGCTCGCCTGCCAGGGCCGGTCCGACTCGCCCGCGCTGGTGCTGGCCGGGCAGCCCGGCTGGGACACCCGCGTCGAACGCGCCCTGGAGGCGGTGCCGCACCGCATCCGCGTCATCCGCGCCGGCTACCTGCCGTTCCGGCAGCTGGCCGGGTTCCTCGGCGGCGCCCAGGTGGTGGCCTACCCGAGCGTCGGCGAGGGCTTCGGCTTACCCGTGCTGGAGGCGATGGCCTGCGGCGCGGCGGTTCTGACCACACGGCGGCTGAGCCTGCCGGAGGTGGGCGGCGACGCCGTCGCCTACTGCGGTGTCGGCGCGGGAGACATCGCCGCCGGCCTGGCGGAACTGCTCGACGACCCGGCGCGCCGCGCGGCCCTCGCCGCGGCGGCCCAGCGACGCGCCAAGGAGTTCACCTGGGCGGCCTGCGCCGCCCAACACCGCGCGGCCTACGACCGCGCCCACCACGCGCACACCCGGTCCCGATGACTCCCAGCGGGTCTGCTGCCGCCGATGATGCCCGGTTCGGCAGAATGTGACGGCGTGACCGACGCGCGCACCTACGGCGACGAAGTAGCCGTCGTCGTCGTGACCTACTCGCCCGGGGAAACCCTGGAGCGGTTCCTCGACACCCTGGACAAGGCCACGGAGCGCTCGGTGCGGGTAATCCTCGCCGACAACGGCTCCACCGACGGCGCGCCGCAGCGCGCTGCCGCCGACCGCGAGCACGTCCACTTCGTGCCCACCGGCGGCAACCTCGGCTACGGCAGCGCGGCCAACCGCGGCGTGGCCGAACTCGGCGACGAGTACGGCTGGGTGGTCGTCGCCAACCCCGACCTCGAGTGGGGACCGGGTTCCCTCGACGAACTGCTGGCCGCGGCCGGGCGCTGGCCGCGCGGCGGCGCCTTCGGCCCGCTGATCAGGGAGCCGAACGGGGCCGTCTACCCCTCGGCGCGGCTGCTGCCCTCCCTCGGCCGAGGCGCCGGGCACGCCGTGCTCGGCAAGATCTGGCCGGACAACCCGTGGTCCCGTGCCTACCGGCAGTCCGAGGCGGCCATCGAGGAACGCACCGCGGGCTGGCTGTCCGGGTCGTGCCTGCTGCTGCGCCGCACCGCGTTCGACTCGGTCGACGGCTTCGACCCGCGCTACTTCATGTACTTCGAGGACGTCGACCTCGGCGACCGGCTGGGCCGCGCCGGCTGGCTGAACGTCTATGTGCCCAGCGCCGAGATCATGCACATCGGCGGCCACTCCACCTCCGGCGCCTCGGCCCGGATGCTGCGCGAACACCACCGCAGCGCCTACCGCTACCTAGCTGACCGCCACCCTGGACCGGTGTGGGCCCCGCTGCGCGCCGCCCTGCGCGCCGGTCTGGAGCTCCGGGCGCGCATCGAAACCCGTTCGGCGGGCAGCTAGTACTGGTGGTAGTTCTGCGCCTGGGAACCGAGGGGCCCGAACTCGTTCGGGCCACGCTTGGCCTGGTACGGGTTGGGCGGCAGCTGCTCCTGTCCGTAGTCCTCGGCGGGCCAGCCGCCGTGCCGCGGTTCCGGGTTGAGCCGCTGCTCGAGCGACCGCTGTTCAAGCGGCCGCTGCTGCCCGGACGACGGCAGGACCTGCGTGGTGTCCGGGGAGGAGTCGGCCTGGTTGACGACCTCGCGCGGGATGCGGACGGTGCTCGCGGCGTCCATCGGAGAGGTGGCGTTGTCGGGGGTGACGACGAATGCGCCGCGTGCCCGCGCGCGAGCAAGTGCTTCGTCGGCTCGGAGGCGCGGGTCCATAGGGCTGCCCTCTCAATACTTCGCAGTTCGGTGGGCGTCGAGCGGGGACCGCTGCGGCGGGCCCGGTGCCCATTATGCCGCCGTCCCTGCCAGAGTATTCCCCCCAATGGGTTTTCGTCATCGAAGTCCATCAGGAAGAGGAGGACCGAGGTCGATGTCCGCCGATGTGCAGGACCCGCCGCCGGCGGCGGAAGCCGTGGTGCTGGTGGGCGGCCAGGGCGTCCGGCTGCGCCCGCTGACGCTGTCGGCACCGAAGCCGATGCTGCCTACCGCCGGGGTCCCTTTCCTGAGCCACCTGCTGTCGCGCATCCGGGCCGCGGGCATCGAGCACGTGGTGCTCGGCACCTCCTACAAGGCCGAGGTGTTCGCCGAGCACTTCGGCGACGGCTCCGAACTCGGGCTGCAGCTGGAGTACGTCGTGGAGCAGGAGCCGCTGGACACCGCGGGCGCGATCCGCAACGTGGCGGACCGGCTGAGCGCCGACGACGTGCTGGTGTTCAACGGCGACATCCTCTCCGGGGTGGATTTGAACGACCTGCTGGCGACCCACCGCGGCACGGCGGCCGATGTGACGCTGCACCTGGTGAAGGTGGCCGACCCGCGCTGGTTCGGCTGCGTGCCCACCGACGCCGACGGGCGGGTCACGGCGTTTCTGGAGAAGACCGAGAACCCGCCGGTGGACCAGATCAACGCCGGATGCTACGTGTTCCGCCGCGACGTGATCAACACCATCCCGGCCGGGCGCCCGGTGTCGGTGGAGCGCGAGACATTCCCGCAGCTGCTCGCCTCCGGGGCGCGGGTGCAGGGCTACGTCGACAACTCCTACTGGCTGGACATGGGCACCCCGGCGGCGTTCGTGCGCGGGTCGGCGGACCTGGTGCTCGGCACCGCGCCCTCGAACGCGTTGCCCGGTGAACCCGGCGAGGCGTTGGTGCTCGCCGGCGCGTGGGTGGCCGCCGACGCGGAGGTGCGCGGGGGCAGCACCGTCGGCGCGGACTGCGTCGTCGAAGCCGGCGCCAGCGTGGTGGAGTCGGTGCTGTTCGACGGCGTCCGGGTGGCCCGCGGCGCGGTGGTCGAGCGGTGCGTGATCGGGGCCGGCGCGATAATCGGGGAGGGCGCTGTGCTGCGCGACGCCGTCATCGGTGACGGCGCGCGGATCGGCGCCGACTGTGAACTCCTGCACGGCGTCCGGGTGTGGCCGGGCGTCGAGCTGCCGCCCTACAGCGTGCGGTTTTCCGCGGACTGATGCGATGACCGAGGCCCTGACCCGGACGTGGCGACCGCCGTACCCGCTGGACCTGCCGCGGGTGCTGGCCCCGCTGCGCCGCGGCACCGGCGACCCCACCACGCGGGTCGACCCGTCGGGCGACGTGTGGTGGGGCACCACGACCGCGGCCGGTCCCGCCACGTTGCGGCTGCGCCGGGGGCCCGCCGGAGAGGTGCTGGCGACGGCCTGGGGACCGGGCGCGCACCTCGTGCTGGACACCGTCCCGACCCTGCTCGGCGCGGCCGACGACGACACGGGTTTCGTCGCGGTGCACGAGGCCGTGGCGCGGGGGATGCGCGCCTCCCGCGGCGTGCGGCTGTGCGCCTCGGGGCGGGTGTGGGACGTGTTGGTCGCCGCGGTGCTGGAGCAGAAGGTCGCCAACCGGGAGGCGTGGCGCTCCTGGCGGGAACTGTGCTGGCGGTTCGGCACCCGCGCGCCGGGACCGGTGCGAAAGCTGTGGGTGGCGCCGGATCCGGAGCAGATCCGCCGCATCCGCGACTGGGAGTGGCACCGCGCGGGTGTCGACGGGGCCCGCCGCCGCACCCTGCGGGCCGCCGCCTCGGTGGCGACCAGCCTGGAGCGCGCGGTGCAGCTGGGCGGCGCCGAGGGCCGCGAGTTCCTGCAGAAGGTGCCCGGCATCGGGCCGTGGACGGCGGCGGAGGTGGCGCAGCGCGCGTGGGGCGACCCGGACGCGATCAGCGTCGGCGACTTCCACCTGCCGGCGATCGTGGGCACGGCCCTGGTCGGACACCCCCTCGACGACGAAGGGATGCTGGAGGTGCTGGCCCCCTACGAGGGCCACCGCCACCGGGCGGTCCGCTACCTGGCAGCGGCCGGGGCCAACCGCCCCCGCCACGCCCCCCGGATGCCCGTCCGCGACTACCGCACGATCTGACGGCCATCAGCTCAGGCGGGTTCGGGCCGCGGCGATCAGGGGGCCGAGGTCGGACTGCTCCGGCAGGGAGTCCAGCGGCCACCAGCGCAGGTCCAGGGACTCGTCGCTGCGCTGTGGTTGCGCGCCCGCCGGGGCGCGGACGACGAAGCGGACGTCGAAGTGGCGGGTCGGGCGCCCCAGCGAGCAGGTGATCGGGTGCACGTCGAGGTGCACCGGCTCCGGGTCCACCACCAGACCGTCCACCCCGGACTCCTCCGTCGCCTCGCGCAGCGCCGCCCCGGCCAGCGAGGTGTCCTCCGGTTCGCAGTGGCCGCCGAGCTGCAACCACGCACCCACCCGCGGGTGCAGGGTGAGCAGCACGTTCTCGCCCGCGGCGTCCACCAGCACCGCCGACGCCGTCACGTGGCCCGGCTCACACGCCCGCAGGCACGCGTCCGCACGAGTGTCCAGCAGCGTCAGGAACGCGTGCCGCAGCGCCTCCTGCTGCGGGTCGTCGGGACGCCAGTCGCCGAGTACGCGCCGGGTGTCGGTGTGCAGTCCGCTCACAGCTCCACCAATCCGTCGTCGAATCCGCGGGGCTCGCGCGGGCCGTCAAAGGGCTCGGCGGGATGGCCCACCGCCACCGCGCCCAGCGGCTCCCAGTTCTCCGGCAGGTCCAGGGCGGAGCGCACCACGTCCGGGCAGAACAACGTCGACGACACCCAGCAGGACCCGAGCTCCTCGGCCGCCAGCGCCACCAGCAGGGCCTGCACCGCGGCCCCGCCCGCGACGGTGAACATCTGCCGCTCCGCGTCGCTGCGCCGCTCGTCGGGGTAGTCGTGCGCGCCCTCGCGCACCAGGAACGGCAGCACGACCTCGGGCGCGCTGTAGAGCAGGGTGCCCCGTGCGACGCGGCGCTGCGCGGCCTGCTCCGACAACCCGTCGGCGCGCAGGTCGTCCAGCCACGCGGTGCGCATCGCATCCAGCAGCTTCGTCCGCAGTGGACGGTCGCGCAGCCACACGAAGCGCACCGGGTGCGTGTGGTGCGGCGCGGGCGCGGTCAGCGCAGCGCCGACCGCGCGGCGCACGGCGTCGGTGTCCACCGGTGTGTCGGCGAAGGTGCGCACCGAGCGGCGCATCAGCACCGCCTCGCGTCGGCCCTGCGCCAGGGCCTCCGCGGTGCCCATGGAGAACAGGTCGTCCGCCACCGGCCGCACCAGGTCGCGGGCCCGCGACCCGTCGTCCTCGGTCGCCAGCCCCCGCACCACGGCCACCGGAACCGCGCCCAGCTTGCCCTTGACCAGATCCGCCGCCGCGGCGATCTCGTCGGCCACCGCGACCTCGGTCACCGCCAGCTCGTTGCCCTGCGAGTCAATGCTGCCCCCGTAGCGGTGCAGGACGCTGATCCCGGCGGCGCCGATCGCCACGTCGGTCTGCCCGACCCGCCAGGCGCGGCCCATCGTGTCGGTGATCACCACCCCGACCTGGACGCCGAGTCGCTCGGCCAGCCCCGCCCGCAGGCGGCGGGCCGACGCGTCCGGGTCCTCCGGCAGCAGCGCGATCCGGTCCAGCGGCACGTTCGAGGCGTCCACGCCGGAGGCCGCCTGCACGATGCCGAGCCGGTTCTGGGTGATCAGGAACTGCCCGCGCCGGGCCACCACGTGGTCGGCCTCGGCCAGCACCAGTTCCCGGCGCAGCCGGTCGCGTAGCTCCGGGTCACGCGGCGCGGCGACCATCCGGCCCTCGACCTTGGAGACCACCTTGCTGGTGACCACCACGATGTCGCCGTCGCTGAGCCACGGCGCGTGCGCGGCGATCGAGGCGGCCAGGTCGTCGCCGGGGCCGAACTCCGGCAACCCGGTCACCGCGAACAGCCGCAGTCCCCCGGTGGCCGCGTGATCCCTCATCGCCCCTCCCGGGCCAGGTCGAACGCCGCCCGGGCCATCGCCGCGGTGGCGTCCACATCGGACATCAGCAGCGGGACCGCGCGTACCCGCACCCCGGGCACCTCCGCGCGGTCGCCGGTGTGCACCAGCCAGCCGTCCAGGATGCCATCGGAATCCCGGCGGGAGCCGTAGTGCCGACCGACCGCCTCCGCGGTGCTGTCCACCCCGATGCCGGCCAGGCAGGCGTCGGCCATGCCGCGCAGCGGCCTGCCGCCGACGATCGGGGACAGCCCCACGACCGGCGCCGACGTCGCCCGCAGCGCGTCGCGGAAACCGGGCACCGCCAGCAGCGTGCCGATGCTGACCACCGGGTTCGACGGCGCCACGAGCACCACGTCGGCCTGCTCGAGCGCGTCCAGCACCGCCGGGGTCGGCTTCGCCTCGGACGCCCCCACCGGCACGAACGCGTGCGCGGTCGGCTCCGCCCGGTGTCGCACCCACCACTCCTGGAAGTGCACCGCGCGCGGATCACCGCTGTCCGGGTCGTCGATGGCGACGTGCGTCTCCAGCCGCTCGTCGGTGACCGGCAGCAGCCGCACCCCCGGCTTCCAGCGGTCGCACAGCGCCTCGGTCACCGCCGTCAGCGAGTAGCCCGCGCGCAGCATCCGGGAACGCACCAGGTGGGTGGCGATGTCCCGGTCGCCGAGCCCGAACCAGCTCGGCTCCACGCCGTAGGCGGCCAGTTCCTCCTTGACCGACCAGGTCTCGTCGACCCGCCCCCAGCCCTTCGCCGAGTCGACCCCGCCGCCCAGTGTGTACATGCAGGTGTCCAGGTCCGGGCACACCCGCAGGCCGTGCATCCACACGTCGTCACCGACGTTGACCACCGCGGTGATCTCGTGCTCGGACGGCTCCGCCGGCTCGCCGACCGCGGGCAGGCCCAATGCGGCCTTGACCCCGAGCAGAAAGCGGGCGCCGCCGACCCCGCCGACCAGAACTACGACCTTCACGGCCCCGATCCTCGCACGCGGCCCGACGGCCACGGCGCTCACCCGGCCGAGGACCTGGGGCCTTCGTCACAGGAAACCGAAGATGCTGCGGAACGCGCTCTGGCCCAGGTAGGTCAGCACCGTGTCGCCGCCGACGAGGCCGAAGACGACGTAGGCGAGCTCGAAGAACACCCGCCCGACCAGCGGCACCCCGATCAGCAGCACGAACAGCGCCAGCGGCGCCCACGGGCGGGCCTGCTCGCCGAACCGGCGCGCCGGGCCGGACAGCCACGGCTCGATCGCCCCGTACCCGTCCAAACCCGGGATCGGCAGGATGTTCAGTACGAACGCGATCACCTGCAGGAACGCCAGGTAGGACAGCCCGGACGACAGCCCCAGCGGCATCGGCACCAGCTGCACCGCCGCGGCGATCAGCATGCCCAGCACCAGGTTCGTCAGGGGGCCGGCCAGCGACACCATCGACTCGATACGCCGGGTGCGCAGCGCGTGGTGGTTGATCCACACCGCGCCACCCGGCAGCGGGATGCCGCCCAGCGCCACGAAGATCAGCGGCAGCACGATGCTGAGCACCGGGTCGGTGTAGCGGCGGGGGTCCAGCGTCAGGTAGCCCTTCGCGCGGACCGCGAGGTCGCCGCCGCGGTAGGCCGTCACGGCGTGGCCGAACTCGTGCAGGCACAGCGAGGTCGCCCAGCCGCCGAGCACGAGCAGCACGATGCCGGTGACCCGGAGACCGTCGCCGTCGAAGGTGGACAGCACGCCACCCAGCACGGTCAGGGCGACCAGGCCGAGGAACAGGGGGCTCACGCGCGCCGTGGTGTTCTGCACGGCACCAGTGTCCACGAACGCGAGACCGGCGGTGTTGACCAAGGGGTGGTATCCATGATCTTGGGACGCCGGTGCGGTCGGACGGACTACCGGTGCTGCGCCGAAAGCGCCCACCCGGTGGCACTCGCGGCCCAGGGTGGGGATGTCCCCCTACGGATGGTCTCCGCTTGACCGCGAGGAGCTACACGGGTGTAATCACAGCAGTGTCATTCGTCGCTGAAACGATCGTCTGGCGTTGACGGTCGCGCAGCGACCGACCGGGAGCGGGAGACCCGGTCGGGCACCGGTCGATCGCCGTGCCGCCGGCGGTGAGAGGGGGCGGCGCTGGTGGTCGGCGACGGCGGCGCCGCCGTCGGAGTGCGAGGTCCCGGACCGGGACCGGCCGACCTGCGAGCAGGAGTGCGTCCTGTTCCGGCCCTGGGGAGGGCCGGCGGGAACGGGAGAAATCGGGGGAAACAAACGATGTGGGAACCAGGGGACAGCCGTCTCGCGGAGCGTGGGGACGCTTCCGTGGCGGAACTCGACGTGCTGGCCGAGCTGTTCGAGCTGGGCGACGACGAGCAGGAGTGGCAGGAGCGCGCGCTGTGCGCGCAGACCGACCCGGAGGCGTTCTTCCCGGAGAAGGGCGGCTCGACGCGGGAGGCGAAGCGGATCTGCGCCGGCTGCGAGGTGCGCTCGGAATGCCTGGAGTATGCGCTGCAGCACGACGAACGCTTCGGCATCTGGGGTGGACTGTCCGAACGGGAGCGTCGCAAGCTCAAGCGCCGCGCCGTGTGACGCACCTTCGCGTCCATTGGACGTCATGCCGCTGGGCCGAACGGCCGTCGACCGCGCATCCGGCAAGTTTTTCACTGCGGTCACGCCCGATTCAGGCGAGCATCCTTCCCCTTCTGGTGCACTAGCGTGCAGCGGTGAGTGGATCAGGTCCGGGGGAGGGCAGTGTGGTCGCGACCGCGCCGGTGCTGGCGGTGGTGGTGCGTCGGGGCGCCGCGGCGTGGTTGCCGAAAGTGCTGGCGCGACTGGGAGTGGGGCAGGCGACGACCTCCGCAGCCGGATTCGCACCGCGGCGCCGGGTGCTGCGGGTGCTGTCGGCCCCACCGGTGGTGCTCACCGCCGTCCTGATCTTGTTCGCACTGGTCAACGGCCTCATCGCGGGGCGGTTCGGGGCGGGCCTGCACGGCGGGCGGCTGCTGCCGGTGGCGGACCTGGAAACGACGTGGCACGACTACCTGGCCGCGTGGCACCCGGTCGGCGGCGGCACGGGTTCGCCCGCCTCGCCGTCGTTGCTGGTGCTCGCGGTGCTGGGTGCTGTCCTGGGTGGACCGTCCGCGGTGGCTGCCGGGCTGGTGCTGTTCGGCGCCCCGTTGGCCGGTGTCAGCGCGTACGCCGCGACACGCTCGCTGCCCGTTTCCCGGGTACGCCGCGCCGTGGCGGCCGGGGCGTACGCGCTGCTGCCCGCGGCTTCGGTGTCCGCCGGGCAGGGGCGGCTCGACGTGGTGGCCGCGCACATCCTGGTGCCGCCGCTGATCGCCGGGATCGGGGCCGTCGTCGCGCGGCCGGTGGGGCAGTGGTTGCCCACGGCGTGCCTGACGGCGCTCGGCCTGGCGGTGCTCGGGGCTTTCGCGCCGCTGGCGCACCTCGCGCTGATCGCGTTGGCGCTGGTCGCCTTCGTGGTGCTGCCCGATCGGGAGGCGCGCGGTCTCCGCCGGGTGGCCGGGCTGGCCGCGGTGGTGCTGCTGTCCGTGGCGTGCCTCCTGCCGTGGCCGGTGGTGTGGTTGCAGCACCCCGAGATCCTGCTCCACGGCCCGGGCGCCCGGGCCGTGGAGGAACCGGCGGGGGCGTGGGTGCTGGCGCTGAGTCCGGACGGGTCGCCGGCGAGCCTGGCCGGTGCGCTGTTCGTCGTCGCCGCGGTGCTCGCGGTCGTGCTGGGCCGCACCCGCCGGATGGTGCCCGGAGCGGTCGTCGCGGTGGCCGGCCTGGTGCTGGCGGTTCTGGTGGACGTGGTCGCGGCGGAACCCATCAGCGGCGGGGTGCGCACCACCGGCTGGACGGGCGGGCCCCTGGTGCTCGTCGCCGCGGGGTGCGCGTGGATCGCGGTGGAGACGCACCAGGCCAGGCTGCCCCGCTCCCTCGTGTCGGTGGGGGTGGTCGTGCTGGCCGCGGCGAGCGCGGTCGCGATGATCAGCGGCCCGCTGCGCACCGGCCGGGACGTCGCCACGGACCTGCCGGGCCCGCTGCTGGTGCTGGATCCCGGCCCGCAGCCCGCGCGGCTCGTCGACCGCACCGGTCCGCGGTTCGGCGACGACGACCTCGCCCCGGTCGGCACGGCCGTGCCCTGGCTGCGCCGCGTGGACGACGACCTGCAGGCCGCCGATCCGGCACGGGCGCGCGGGGCGCTGGCGGCGGCTGCCGCTCGGGGAGTGGCGTTCCTCGCCGTCCCCGACGCGTCGCGGCTGCCCGAACTCGCCGGTGACCTCGTCGCCGAGCACGGCAGGCTGCCCGACGGGCGGCGCGTCCTGCGGGTGCTGCTGCCGACCAGCCCGGTCGAGCTGCTCGGCCCCGACCTCGCGCGGCAGGCCCGCACCGAACCGGCACCGACCCCGCAGGCCCGGCCGCTCGTGGTGGCGGCCGACCTGCCGCAGGTCACCGTCCGGGTGTCCGAAGGCGGTGCCGGGCGGGCGCTGGTGCTGGGCGCGGAGAACGAACCCGGCTGGTACGCGCGGATCGACGGCCGTACGGTCCCGCTGGCCACCGCCTGGGGCCACCAGGTGGCGATCCCGCTGCCGGAGCATGCCGCCGAGGTGCGGGTCGGCTACACGGAGGTGCCGCGCACGGCGTTGCTCGCCGTGCAGGCCGGTGCGGTGCTCTTCACACTGGTCGCCGCGCTTCCGGGGCGCCGCCGCGCCGCGCCGGCGTGAGCGGTCGCCGGGGCCTGCGCCGCACGTCACCGCCGCCCGGGTGCCCCCGTCGGGTGGCCGCCGCCCGAACGCTCCCACCCGGCGGCGCTGGACGCGCTGGTGCGGGCGCTCACTGCCCCTCGATGACGTCCGGGTCCAGGCCCAGGTAGGCGGCGACCTGCTCGACCAGCACGTCGTGCAGCAGGTCCGCCATGTCCGTGCCGTCGCGGGCGCGCGCCTCCAGCGGCCGCCGATACAGCACGATGCGGGCGCGCGTGGGCAGGCCGCGCCGGTCGACGCCGGCCGGGACCAGCCGCGCGAGTGGCACGTTGGCGTCGACCACAACGTCGTCGTCCCACACCAGCTTGTCCGGTGTGGTGCTGCTGATCTCCGGCACCTCGTCGACCGCCACATCCAGCTGCGTCAGCTCCGCGTGCCAGCGCTGCTCGATCGGTTCGAGAGCCTCCAGAACCAGGGCGTCGAACCGCTGCGAGCGGCTACGCGACACCGGCACGGAGGATGGGTACAGCGGTCCACGCAGGCCGCGGCCGCGCCGGTCCCGCCGGAAGCGGCTTCGACGCCGAGATCCACGTGCGGTCACCACGGGCCGAGGGTACGCCCTCAGCACCCCCCGCCGGGACAAGCGTCGGGGGGATTTCACGGTGGCTCGCCGCACCGGTGGGTTCGCGATCAGCAGAACGGCCGGAACCAGGGGTTCCGGGGTCCCCGGGCACCGGTTTCCGCGTGCCTGCGGCGCGCGCCGGATCGGGGGCGCTATCGTGCTGTTCGTGCGGAGCGTGAGGCGGTGCTCGCGGACCGGGTGTACCAACCCGGCAGTCGCCACGCTCACTTATGCCTACGCGGACTCCACCGCGGTGGTCGGTCCCCTGGCCACGTACGCCGAACCACACAGCTACGACCTGTGTGAGGCGCACGCGCTGCGGCTGACCGTGCCCAAGGGCTGGGAGGTCGTGCGCCACGAAGGTGAGTTCACGCCGCCGCGACCGTCCGACGACGACCTGACGGCGCTCGCCGAGGCGGTCCGGGAGGCCGGTCGACCGGACCGGCCGGTCGAGCCGCCGAACTTCGGACCGGGCGGCAGCCGCCGCGGGCACCTGCGGGCGTTGCCCGATCCGATCGACGATTGAACACATCGTGACGAACAGCTCCTCCGCGTCCCAGCGGACGCCACCACGACGTCGATCGCCGGTAGGCTTCTGACCACGTCGTGGGGACGCGATTTGGGAGGGTGCACGTGCGGGACCTGTCGGGGATCGTCAAGGCGTACGACATCCGCGGGGTGGTCGGGGAAGGGCTCGACGTCGACGTGGCGCGGGAGATCGGCGCCGCGTTCACCCGGTTGGTCGGGGGTCCGGCCGTGGTTGTCGGGCACGACATGCGGGAGTCCTCGCCCGGGTTGGCCGCCGCGTTCGCCGAAGGCGTCACCGGCCAGGGCGTCGATGTGATCAACATCGGGCTGGCCAGCACGGACATGCTGTACTTCGCGTCCGGGCGGCTCGACCTGCCCGGCGCGATGTTCACCGCCAGCCACAACCCGGCCCGCTACAACGGCATCAAGCTCTGCCGCGCCGGAGCGGCGCCCGTCGGCCAGGACAGCGGCCTGTCGGAGATCCAGGAGCTGGTCGCGCACGGGGTGCCGGAGTTCCTGGGCGCGAAGGGCACCGCCACCCAGCGGGAGATGGTCGCCGAGTACTCCGCCTTCCTGCGTGAACTCGTCGACCTGCGCGGCATCCGTCCGCTGAAGGTCGTCGTCGACGCGGGCAACGGGATGGGCGGGCACACCGTGCCCACCGTGTTCGCGGACCTGCCGATCGAGCTGGTCCCGATGTACTTCGAGCTGGACGGCACGTTCCCCAACCACGAGGCGAACCCGCTGGACCCGGCGAACCTGGTGGACCTGCAGGCCAAGGTCCGCGAGATGGGCGCGGACGCCGGGCTCGCGTTCGACGGCGACGCCGACCGCTGCTTCGTGGTCGACGAGCGGGCCGAACCGGTCTCGCCGAGCGCGATCACCGCGCTGGTCGCCGTGCGCGAGCTGGCCAAGGAGCCCGGTGCGACGATCATCCACAACCTCATCACCTCCAGAGCGGTGCCCGAGATCGTCGCCGAGCACGGCGGCAAGCCGGTGCGCACCCGCGTCGGCCACTCGTTCATCAAGCAGACGATGGCCGAGACCGGGGCGATCTTCGGCGGCGAGCACTCGGCGCACTACTACTTCCGTGACTTCTGGCGTGCCGACTCCGGCATGCTGGCCGCGCTGCACGTGCTGGCCGCGCTCGGCGGGCAGGACAGGCCCCTGTCGCACCTGATGGCCGACTACTCGCGCTACGTCGCCTCCGGCGAGATCAACTCGACCGTCGACGACCAGCGGGAGCGGATGCGGGCCGTCGCCGAGGCTTTCGGCCACCGCAACGGCGCTCGTGTCGACGAGCTCGACGGGCTTACCGTGGAGCTGGGGGACGGTTCCTGGTTCAACCTGCGCCCGTCCAACACCGAACCGCTGCTCCGGCTCAACGTGGAGGCGAGGGACACTGAGGCCATGGCCGCGCTGCGGGACGAGGTGCTCGCGGTCGTCCGCGGGTGAAGTGCCGGCGCCGCCGCGACGGCCGAGTGCGTATCCGCCGGGTCGGTGCGCGAGTTTGGGAGGAAAAGTGGCCGTTGACCTGCAATCCGAGTTGCTGGAGATCCTGGCTTGCCCGTGCCCGCAGCACGCGCCGCTGCGCCCGGGGCTGGGCGACGACGCGCAGGCCGACTACCTGACCTGCACCTCCTGCGGCCGCGCCTTCCCGGTGCGGGACGGAATTCCGGTGCTGCTGCTGGACGAGGCCGTGGGGGGACCGGACCCCGGCACGGCCGGGGAGGGGTGAGGCACCGTGCTGGACGACAGCCTGTTCGACGACCCGGCCCGGTTGGCCGACGTGGACACCGGCGGGCTGTTGCGCGCCGCCGCGCTGGCCGGGGCGCAGGTCCGCGCCGCGGTGGAGACCGCGGCCGAGGTGGGGCTGGCTGACCTCGCCGACGGCCGGCCGCGCGCGCTGGTGCTGCTGGCCCGCCCGGGTGTGGGCCCGGCCGTGTGTCGACTGTTGGCCGCGCTGGCCGGGCCGCGCTGCCCGGTCCCGGTGGTGATCTCCGACGTCGTGCCCGCGTGGATCGGTGCGCTGGACGTGGTGTTCGCGCACACCGACGACGTCGGTGACGCGGTGCTGGCCGAGTCGGTGTCGGTGGCCTGCCGCCGCGGCGCGACGGTCGTGCTCGCGGTCCCGGCGGACGGGCCGGTCGCGGCGGCCGGCGCGGGGCGCGCCAGGGTGCTGCCGCCGCGCATCCCGGTGCCGCCGGCGCTGTCGTTCGCGCACGCCCTGACGGTCGGACTGTGCACGCTCAAGGCCCTCGGCCTGCTGGACTTCGACGCCGACCAGCTCGCCGACGAGATGGACAAGGAAGCCGAACGCGCCCACCCGGGGCACGAGTCGCTGACCAACCCCGCGAAGTCGCTGGCGCTGCGGTTGGCTGACCGCGCCCCGCTGTTGTGGGGCATCGACCCGGTGTCCACGGCGGTGGCGCTGCACGGCGCGTTCGCCCTCGGCTGCCACGCCGGGGTGGCCTGCGACGTCGCCGACTACTCGCAGGCGGTCACCGAGTGGGCGCTGCACCGGGCCGCCGCGGCGGTGGGTACGGAGTCGGACATCTTCGCCGACCCCGAGGACACCCCCGGGGCGCCGATGCGCGTGTTCCTGGTCACCACCCGGCACGACGAACGGGGCGAGCTCCACGAACGGGCCGCGGCGCGCGATCTGCCCGGAGCAGACATCGTCGCGCCCGGCGACTCGGTGCGCGCCGACGCGGTGTTGCGCTCCGCGGCACTGGCCACCCGGTTCGACCTGGCCGCCGTCTACCTGGGGTTGGCCACCGGGACGGTGAACGGCCCCGGCTGGCCCGCGCTGGCGGTGCACTGAGGGAAAGTTCCGGGAATACTCCCGATGCCGCCCACGGGGCAGGTGCGCTGTGCTGTGCTGGGCGTCGGACGAGCAGGCGCAACACGAGGAAGCGAGAACGACTGTGGAGCTACTGCGGAACGCGGTGCGCCCCTACGCGTGGGGCTCGCGTACCGCTATCGCTGATCTGCTCGGCCGCCCCGTCCCCACCCCGCACCCCGAGGCAGAGCTGTGGATGGGCGCGCATCCCGGGGACCCGTCCCGGGTAGTGCGGTCGGACGGCGAGGAGGTGTCGCTGCTGTCGTTGCTCGACGCCGATCCCGCGCACCACCTGGGCGATGCGTGTGTTCGCCGCTGGGGCAGCCGGTTGCCGTTCCTGATGAAGGTGCTCGCCGCCGACGAGCCGCTGAGCCTGCAGGCGCACCCGTCGGCGGAGCAGGCCGCGGAGGGCTTCGCGCGGGAGGAGGCGGCGGGCATCGCCCGCAACGCCCCGAACCGCAACTACCCGGACCCGACGGCGAAACCGGAGCTGATCTGCGCGCTGACCGAGTTCCACGCGCTGGCCGGTTTCCGCGAGGCGCAGCGCACCGTGCGCCTGTTGGACGAGCTGGCGGTGCCCAGTCTGCGCGCGCACCGTGAACTGCTGGCCGCGCAACCGGACGCCGCCGGGTTGCGCGCGCTGTTCACGACGTGGATCACGTTGCCCGAGCACTACCTGCGCGAGATCCTGCCGGAACTGCTGGAGGCGTGCGTCGAGCACGTGCGCGGGCACGGCGAGTTCTCCCTGGAGTGCCGGACGGTGCTGGAGCTCGGCGAGACCTATCCGCACGACGCGGGGGTGCTGGCCAGCCTGCTGCTGAACCGGCTGGTGCTCCAGCCCGGCGAGGCGATCTTCCTGCCGGCCGGGAACCTGCACGCCTACCTGCACGGCACCGGCATCGAGATCCTGGCGAACTCCGACAACATCCTGCGCTGCGGATTGACCCCGAAGCACGTGGACGTGCCCGAGCTGCTGCGGGTGCTGGACTTCGCCTGCGGGGACATGCGGGTGCTCAAAGGGGAGTCGCTGGACGCGAACCTGACCGCCTACCGCACCCCGGCCGACGAGTTCGAACTGTCCAGATTGGACTGGACGCCGGCCGAGTCCGGCACCGTCCACCTCGACTCGCCCGGGCCACAGATCCTGTTGTGCACCAAGGGAAGCGTCCGGTTGGTCAGCCGCCACCAGGGCAACGGCTCACTGCCCCGCGAACTGCTGCTGCCGCGCGGCCAGTCGGTGTGGCTGGCCGCCTCCGACCCGGCCGTGTCGGTGCAGCCGGTGGAACTCGAGGACGGCACCGCCCAGGTGTTCCGGGCCGCCGCGGGTGTGTTCTGACCCGGTGATGACACGAGGTCGGCGGCCGCGCGGCGGGCGGGCCGTCCCGCACCGCTGCCTTCCGACGCGAGTACTCCGTTCCGCCCTTCGGGCCACGCTGGCGTCGCGCAGCGGGTAGATTCCTCGGCGACGTCGAGCCGGGCACCGCCCGGACCCCACACGCAATCGGGAGAGACATCGTGTCAGCAGGAGGCGGGACCAAGGCGATCCTTGCCGCACTGGCCGCCAACGCGGGCATCGCCGTGGCGAAGTTCGGGGGGTTTCTGTTCACCGGGTCCTCGTCGATGCTCGCCGAGGCGGTGCACTCGGTGGCCGACACCTCCAACCAGGGGCTGCTGCTGCTCGGCAAGAAGACCTCGCAGCGCAAGCCCACCGAGGAGCACCCGTTCGGCTACGGCAGAGACCGCTACTTCTACTCGTTCGTGGTGGCGTTGCTGCTGTTCACCCTCGGTTCGGTGTTCGCGGTGTACGAGGGCGTGCACAAGATCCAGCACGCCGAGCCGCTGGAGTCGGCGTGGGTGGCGGTGGTGATCCTGCTGATCGCCACCGGGCTGGAGACGTTCAGCTTCGTCACCGCGATCAGGGAGTCCCGGACGCTCAAGGGCCCGCTGACGTGGTGGCAGTTCATCCGGCAGGCCAAGACACCCGAGCTGCCCGTGGTGCTGCTGGAGGACCTGGGGGCCCTGATCGGCCTGGTGCTGGCGCTCGGCGGTGTCGGGCTCACGGTGCTGACCGGCAACCCCGTGTTCGACGGGATCGGCACCGTCTGCATCGGCCTGCTGCTCGGCGCGATCGCCGTGGTGCTGATCGTGGAGACCAAGAGCCTGCTGATCGGCGAGGGCGCGAACCGCGAGGTGCTCGACGAGATCATCGCCGAGCTGGGGGCGTCGGAGCGGGTGGAGAAGGTCATCCACATCCGCACCCAGTACCTGGGGCCGGACGAGCTGCTGGTGGCCGCCAAGATCGGTCTCGTGTCGTCGCTGTCGGTACCGGAGGTGGCCGCCGAGATCGACGCCGCCGAGGCACGGATCAGGGACAAGGTGCCCGCGGCGCGGCTGATCTACCTGGAACCGGACCTGGACCGCAGCCGCGCGGCGGCCTCCTGAGCCACCGGTTCGCATCACGAGGCGTTAACGAATTGTGTGGCGAACTCAAGTCCGCGAGTTCCGGACGAGGCATTGCCGCGCTAGAGTCCGCGCGGAGTGGAGGTGGAGGCGCTGACGATCGGTGTCGTTCGCGACGCGGACAGTCAGCGTTCGCGGGCTACCCGCACGCTACGCAAGCCATTCCGCGCACTCTCCTAGGGTGTGACCCACCATTTGGGATCAATGAGGGAGGCGACAGTGCCAGGCTCTGGGCTGTGGCGAACCAAGTCGGTCGAGCAATCCATCTTGGATACCGACGAGCCGGATACCAAACTACGAAAGAATCTCGGCACCTGGGACCTGATCGTCTTCGGGGTGTCGGTGGTGATCGGTGCCGGCATCTTCACGCTCGCCGCACGCACCGCGGGTGACGTCTCGGGCCCGTCGGTGTCGCTGGCGTTCGTGCTCGCCGCGATCGCGTGCGGCCTGGCCGCGTTGTGCTACGCCGAGTTTGCCTCCACCGTGCCCGTCGCGGGCAGCGCGTACACCTACTCGTACGCGACGTTCGGCGAGTTCATCGCCTGGATCATCGGCTGGGACCTGATCCTGGAGTTCGCCGTCGCCGCGGCCGCCGTCGGCAAGGGCTGGTCGGTGTACCTGGAGCAGGTGCTCGAGCTGATCGGCGTGCAGGTGAAGACGGTGCTGCCACTGGGCCCGTTGCAGTTCGACTGGGGAGCGGTGCTGCTGGTGGTGGTGCTGAGCACGCTGCTGGCGCTGGGCACGAAGCTGTCCGCGCGGGTCAGCCTGGTGATCACGCTGATCAAGGTGGCCGTGGTGCTGCTGGTCATCGTGGTGGGCCTGGCCTACGTCAACGCCTCGAACTACTCGCCGTTCATCCCGCCGGCGCAGCCGGCCACCGAGGACAGCCCGAAGATCGAGCAGTCGCTGCTGTCGCTGATCCTCGGCGGTGAGACCAGCACCTACGGCGTGTTCGGTCTGCTGGCCGCGGCGTCGCTGGTGTTCTTCGCGTTCATCGGCTTCGACATCGTCGCCACCACCGCGGAGGAGACCCGCAACCCACAGCGGGACGCCCCGCGCGGCATCCTGGGCAGCCTGGCGATCGTCACGGTGCTCTACGTCGCGGTCGCGCTGGTGGTCACCGGCATGGTGCCCTACACCGACCTGGCCACCCAGGAGGACGGCACCCGCTCGACGCTGGCCACCGCGTTCGCGCAGCACGGCGTCACGTGGGCGGCGGCGATCATCGCGGTGGGCGCGCTCGCCGGTCTCACCACGGTCGTCATGGTGCTGCTGCTGGGCCAGACCCGCGTGCTGTTCGCGATGTCCCGCGACGGCCTGGTGCCGCGCGGCCTCGCCAGGACCGATCCGAAGCACGGCACCCCGGTGCGGGCGACGGTGCTGGTCGGCGCGGTCGTGGTCGTGGCGGCGGGCTTCTTCCCGGCGGACAAGCTGGAGGAGATGGTCAACGTCGGCACGCTGTTCGCGTTCGTGCTCGTGTCGCTCGGCGTGATCGTGCTCCGCAGGACCCGGCCCGACCTGCCGCGCGGCTTCCGCGCGCCGCTGGTGCCGGTGGTGCCGATTCTGGCGCTTCTGGCCTGCCTGTGGCTGATGCTGAACCTGACCGCGCTGACCTGGGTGCGGTTCGTGGTCTGGATGGTTGCGGGCGTGGTCATCTACTTCCTGTACGGCCGCCGGCACTCGCGCCTGGGCCAGGCGCAGGCGGCGGAGGTCGAGTCGGGTGGCGAGGTGCCCCGCGGCGCCGACTGATCGCTGATGACGTTCACCAGGCGGCGTCGTCCCAATCGGGGCGACGCCGTCCGTTTTTCCCGCCGAAATATGCCGGAAGGTGAGCCCCCAGGCCCGGGTGAGCCCCCAATCTCAGGCGAACCTGGGAAGCCCCAGGCGTCAACCCGTGCGTTCGGTCAAGATTTTTCCGTTCCCTGTATTGCCGGTAAAAATTCTTCGCTTGCCTCTTCGTGTCCGCGAGGGTGGGTGAGGCAACCCCGCCCGCCGCGTGTCGGGGGTCAGTGCTCGGAGGCGCGCAGCGCCATGGCGCGCTCCCACGGTGCCGTCCGCCCGCGGGGTTCGGTGATCTCCGGCAACACCGACGGCTCCGAGCGGGGCTTCGCGCCCTGCTGACGCGGTGCGCTGCGCTCCCGCTCCGCGGGCTTGGCCCGCGCCGGTTCCGGTTCCGGCTCCGCCGGCTGCTGGGCCAGCTCCTCGATGCTCTCGGTCAGCGAACCGCCGTCCCCGCCCTGCGCGTGCAGGTGCGGGGTGGGCGGCGCGCTCGGCACCCGGTGGGCGGTCGACGGGAGCCCGGCGCCGCGCACCGGCGTCTCCAGGCCCGCGGCCATGGCCACCGCGCGGTCCCACTCCGGGTCGCCGCTGTAGTCGGTGTGCGCGAGCACGCCCGGAACCCAGCGGCGGCAGGAGAACGGCCCGCGCTGCGGGTCGGGCAGCCAGTGGTCGCTGCCGAGCACGAGGGCCCCGGTGGGGCCGCGGGTGGCGGCGGGCAGCGGTCCCTCGGTGCCGTCCGCGCGGAAGCCGACGCCGATCAGCATCCCGCCGTAAACCTGCCGGTTCCACGTCGACACCGCGCCGCCGAGCGGATCGGTGCCCCGGCACAGCGAGCGCCAGCGGCCGCCCAGCGCCCCGGCGAGATCGCGCAGCGCGGCGTGCGGCACCACGCCGGGGAACGCCCGCGGGTAGGCCCACTGCAGCTGCGAGCCCGCGGTCACCAGGCCGACCCGCTCGCGATCGGCTTCCGGCAGCGACTCCAGCAGGCGGGCGGTGGCGACGGCGGCGAGCAGGCTGCCCTGGCTGTGCCCGACCAGCACGACCCGGGTGTTCGGGTCGGTGAGGTGCTCGGCGGCCCGGTCGGCCAGCTCCGGAATGACCTTGAGCGCGTAGCACGGCGGCACCACCGGGTGCGCCTCGCGCGGCCAGAACAGCGCGAGGTCGCACAGGACGCCGAGGTAGCGCGCGTTGTCGCGCCGGGTGGCCGCCAGGTGCACCATCCGCAGCAACCCGACGGCCAGCGTCGCCAGCGCGGCGACGCCGACGCCGACCAGCCAGGGCGCCCCCGTCCAGGCGGGCATCCCGGCCACCCGCGCGACCAGCGTGATCGCGGTGCTGACCGTCAGCACCCCGGCGATCACCAGCAGCACGTAATGCGCGTAGCGGCGCTGCAGGTCCGCCCACTTCCAGGCGTTGGCCGCGGCGTGCTGGTCCTGCTTGCGCCCGGCGTGCAGCAGGGCGACCTCGTCGGGGATGTCGTCGTTGTCGTGGCGCTCGTCGCGCCAGCGCCGCACCAGCACCCACGGGACGGCGACCGCCGCGGCGATGACCATGAGCACCGCGGTGGCGCCCCAGAAGACCGTCACGTCGTCGTAGGCGGTGGGCAGCCGCAGCTCGACCGGGGTGTTGAGCGCCTCGCGCACGCTCAGCGCGAGACCCGCGCCGAACCCGCTGCCGAGCATGCACGCCAGCATCAGCACCGGTGCGCTCATCCAGCCACCGGCCCAGGGGCGCAGCGGGCGCGGGCACGACTTCCAGCCCGGCCTGGCGAGCAGCGCGGCGGGCACGAGCAGCACGGCCACCGCCACGCAGGTGATCACCATCGCGCCGGTGATCGCGTCGATCGTGCTGCCGGAGCCGGGCAGCGGACCGGCCAGCGGTCCGGGCAGCAGCGCCACGGACGCCAGCAGCACGGACGCCGCGGTCATCAGCACGCGCCGGGGCGCGCGGCCGAGCATGGTGCGCAGCATTCGTTCCCGGCCGTCGAGCCGCATCCCGGCCGGGTCGTCGAGTGCCACGGTGCCGGCCAGCGCAATGGCGAGCAGCCCGGCGGCCACCAGCCACCGCGGGTCGAGCGAGACGGCGAACGGACCGCCGAGCACCAGGATGGCCGCAGTGGACAGTGCCGCGGTGACGTGCAGCGCGCGCAGCGCCGGGGTGTCCGGATCGGACACCACGTTCGCGCCGGGCAGCATCGGGGCGCGCGCCGAGTGCCGCGGTTCGTCGGTCTTCGGCGCCGACACCTGCCAGGACACAGTGGACAGCCGGTGCATCAGCAGCACGACCAGCGCGATCGGCAGCAGCGCGATCGTCGCCCGCACCAGGTCGAGACCGCGCAGCGCCTCGGGGACGAAGTCCATGCACGGCGTGCCGGGCTGCAGGCACTGCGCGGCGACCAGGTCGAGGCTCACCACGGTCAGCTGCGCGACGAACAGCATCGTCAGCAGCAGCGCGGCAAGCCGCAGCAGCCCGCGCAGGACCGCGGACAGGGCGCGGCTGACCGGGTTGCTCATGCTCGCCGGTGGCAGCATCCAGTGCGCCATGTTGGCCAGCGCGAACGGGAACAGCAGCGCCCAGGTTGCCTTCGCCGGCCCACCCGAGGTCATGTTGCCCCAGACGTAGCCCTCCACGATCCGCGGCACCGAGCGGTCCCCGGCCGACAACATCGGCCCGGGCACCGGTCTGCGTAGCCGGTCGGCCGGTCGCACGATGCGCCCGACGCCGTCCCCGGCGACGTCCACCGAGGCCACCGCGTCCGTCAGTTCGTCGCCGGTGGTGCCGAGGATGCCGTGCACCCGCAGCTCGACCACGCGGGTGTCGGGCCCGGGTACCTGCACTGGAGCCTCCTGGGTGGGTCATTGATCATCGACGCCGGTGGTCGATTCTCCACCGGCGATCGACATCTGGCGAGCGCTACCGGTCCGATTGTGATCGCCCGCGCTACGCCGCGTCATGGGTTCGGTGCGAAACGTTGGCGGGCAGTCGGGCTCGAATGCCCCGGAAGCCGAGTGGGGAGCCTCCTCAGCCGGCCCCCGGAGCTGCTCGGCTAACGTCGTCGGCGTGGGACGGCTCATCGTCATCGAAGGACTGGACGGCGCCGGCAAGCGGACGCTCGCCGACGGGCTCGCCGCCGAGCTCGCCACCCGCGGCTGCTCCGTGGCCCGCGCGGCCTTCCCGCGCTACGCCGAGGACATCCACGCCGAACTCGTCGCCGAGGCGCTGCGCGGTCGGCACGGCGACCTCGGCGCCTCGGTGCACGGCATGGCCGTGCTCTACGCGCTCGACCGCCGCGGCGCGGCGGACACGCTGCGCGCCGACCTGGCCGGGCACGACGTGGTGCTCCTCGACCGCTACGTCGCCTCCAACGCCGCCTACGGCGCCGCCCGGCTCCACCAGGACGCCCGCGGCGACTTCGTCACCTGGATCCACGACCTGGAGGTGACGCGCTTCGCGCTGCCGCGGCCGGACCTGCAGATCCTGCTGCGGGTGCCGACCGAGGTGGCGGCCAGTCGCGCCGCGCACCGGGAACGGACCGAAGTGGACCGGCAGCGCGACAACTTCGAGTCGGACGTCCCGCTGCAGCAGCGCTGCGCCGAGGTGTACGCGCAGCTGGCCGACCTGGGCTGGTGGTCGCCGTGGATCGTGGTGGACGGTGTCGGCCAGGTCGACTTCGCGGCGCTCGTGGACGACCACGTACTGCGCTAGCCGTTCCCGACTGCGACCGCGCGGACACGCGCCGAAACAGTCCGATGTGTCCGCTGCCGCGGTTCGGCGCGAGCAGGAATGCACATCGCTGCTCCATTCGGCGGTACCGGGTGTGCCGAACCGGTCTTTGCGGCGCGACCTGCGGCGACGATCAGCGGGTGGATGCACGGCAGCGGAGTGACAAGTGCAACCATGGTGGTCATGAAGGCACGCGTGCTCGTGGTGGACGATGACCCGGCCCTGGCCGAGATGCTGACCATCGTGCTCAGAGGAGAGGGATTCGAGACCGCTGTCGTCAGCGACGGCACCAAGGCGCTGCCTGCCCTGCGGGAACTCAAACCCGACCTCGTCCTGCTCGACCTGATGCTGCCCGGGATGAACGGCATCGACGTCTGCAAGGCGATCCGCACCGAGTCCGTCGTGCCGATCGTGATGCTGACCGCCAAGAGCGACACCGTGGACGTGGTGCTCGGCCTGGAGTCCGGCGCCGACGACTACGTGGTCAAGCCGTTCAAGCCGAAGGAGCTGGTGGCCCGGCTGCGCGCCCGGCTGCGCCGCACCGACGCCGAACCCGCCGAGGTGCTCACCATCGGCGACGTGACCATCGACGTGCCCGGCCACGAGGTCACCCGCGACGGCCAGCCGATCGCGCTCACCCCGCTGGAGTTCGACCTGCTGGTGGCGCTGGCCCGCAAGCCGCGCCAGGTGTTCACCCGCGAAGTCCTGCTCGAGCAGGTGTGGGGCTACCGGCATGCCGCCGACACCCGGCTGGTCAACGTCCACGTGCAGCGGCTGCGCTCCAAGGTCGAGCGCGACCCGGAGCGCCCCGAGGTGGTGCTCACCGTCCGCGGCGTCGGCTACAAGGCGGGCCCGCCGTGATCCGGAACCGACCCGTGCGGCCGGTGGGCCGCGGGCCGTCCCCCGATGAGCCCCGGCCGGTGAGCGCGCGGACCGGTGCGTGCCCGGATCCGCGCTTCTGACACAGTTGCTGGTCGGGTCGTGGTTGTGGAGGGGCCCCGGGGGACGGTTGCCGTGAGCATGTGGACACGTCGCGGCCGCGCGGTGCGGCTGCTGGTCGCTCGTGTCCGTGAGGAGCTGCGCAGCCGGTGGCGCCGCTTCGAAACGCTGTGGCGGCGCTCGATGCAGCTGCGGGTCGTGGTCAGCACGCTCGCGCTGTCGACGGCCGTGGTGTGCGCGCTGGGCATGGTGCTGCAGTGGCAGATCACCGACCAGCTGCTGGCCGCCAAGGAGAACGCGGCGATCGCGCAGGTCGAGTACAGCCAACCGATCCTGGAGCGCGAGCTGACCGCGGTCGACCCCAACGCCGACAACGTCTCCGAACAGCTGCAGGCCGCGCTGAACCGGCTCACCACCACCTCCTCCGGCCAGTCCACCACCGAAACGGTGGCCGGGGCCTTCGAACCGGTGCTGGTCGATGGTCACGCCCCGGGTGACAGGCGGCTGCAACCGGCGGCGGGCCCCATCGAGGAGGTGCCGCAGGACCTGCGGCAGTCCGTGGAACGCGGCCTGCTCACCACCAAGATCACCACGGTGCAGAACGAGAACGGCCGCGTCACCATGCTCGCCGTCGGCACCCCCGTGAGCACCGCGACCCGGCCGCTGCAGGTCTACCTGCTGTTCCCGCTGACCGCCGAACAGCGCACCCTCGCCGTCGTCCAGCAGACCCTGCTGCTCGGCGGCGCCGTCCTGCTGGTGCTGCTGGGCGCCATCACGAACCTGGTCACCAGGCAGGTCGTCCGGCCGGTGCGGCAGGCCGCGCAGATCGCCGAACAGCTCGCCCAGGGCGACCTGGACAAGCGGATGCGCGTCATCGGCGAGGACGACGTGGCCCGCCTGGCCGAGTCGTTCAACGAGATGGCCGACAGCCTCAAGCAGCAGATCACGCAGCTGGAGGAGTTCGGGCAGCTGCAGCGCCGGTTCACCTCGGACGTCTCGCACGAACTGCGCACCCCGCTGACCACCGTGCGGATGGCCGCCGACGTGCTGCACGCCTCCCGCGAGCAGTTCCCGCCCGGCCTGTCCCGCTCCACCGAACTGCTGGTCGACGAACTGGACCGCTTCGAACTGCTGCTGGCCGACCTGCTGGAGATCTCCCGCCTTGACGCCGGCGTCGCCGACCTGGCCGCCGAACCGCTGGACCTCACCGAGATCGTGGCGCGCACCATCGAGTCGCTGCGCGCCATCGCCGACAGCAGCGGCGTGGAACTGCGGACCCTCCTGCCCGGCGCGGAGACCGACCTGAACATCGTCGCCGACGCGCGCCGCGTCGAGCGGATCATGCGCAACCTGGTGGCCAACGCGATCGACCACGCCGAAGGCGGGCCGGTGGAGATCCGGTTCGGCGGCAACGACAAGGCCGTCGCGGTCACCGTCCGCGACTACGGCGTCGGCCTGCGCGCCGGCGAGGCGGAGCTGGTGTTCACCCGCTTCTGGCGCGCCGACCCGTCCCGAAACCGGCGCACCGGCGGCACCGGGCTGGGCCTGTCGATCAGCCTGGAGGACGCCCGGCTGCACGGCGGCACCCTGGACGCCTGGGGCGAACCCGGGGAGGGCGCGTGCTTCCGGCTCACCCTGCCCCGGCACCCCGGTGGGGAATTCGACACCAGCCCGCTGCCGCTGGCGAGCACCCGCCGCATCGCCGCGCCGGAAGCGCTGCTGGCCGCCCCCGTCGACCCGCCGCAGGAAGGCGAGCCGGCCGAACCGGAGATCCGCGACCGCGGACCGGCCCGGCTGTCCGAGCAGACCTGGGAGGACGCGTGATCAGACCCGCCCGGCTCGTGGCGTCCCTGGTGGTTGCGCTGCTGGTGGTGTCGGCCTGCGCGTCGATCCCCGAGAGCTCGGTCCCCAAGGCCGTCAAGAACGTCGGAGAGATCAACCCGAGCACCCCGATCAGCCCGCCGCCCGTCGGCACCGACCCGCTCGCCCTGGTGCGCAGCTTCGTCGACTCGGCGGCCGCGCCCGAGAACAACCACGAGTCGGCGCGGCTGCACCTGGCCCCGGCGGTGGGCCGCGACTGGTCCCCGGCGCCGAGCATGCTCATCGTCGACAACGTCGACACCATCCCCGCCCCGCAGCAGGTGGCGCTGCCGGACGGCGTGCAGGTGGTGACGCTGCAGGCCGACAAGGTGGGCCGGCTGCTGCCGGACGCGTCCTTCGTGCCGGAGAGCGGCGAGTACCAGGCGCAGGTGCGGGTGGAGCGGCAGGCCGACGGGGCGTGGCGTATCGCCACCCCGCCGCCGGAACTGGTCGTCAGCCGCGGCTCCTTCGACCGCGTGTACCGCGCGGTCCCGATCTACTTCCTGGACCATGACGCCACCGGCGTGGTCCCCGACCTGCGCTACGTGGTGGCGCAACCGGCGAGCACCCTGCCCAGGCGGGTCATCGACCTGCTCACCGCCGGTCCCTCGGAAGGTTCGGGCTCGGCGATGCGCACCGCCATCCCTGCCGGCGTGCACCCCAAGACCAACACCAGCGAGGCCGCCGGTGACGGCGCGCTGGAGGTCAACCTCACCGAGCTCGGCGACGTCTCCCGCGAGACCCGCCGCCTGATCGCCGCCCAGGTGGTGTTCTCCCTGCAGAGCGTCAGCACCGCCCGGGTGCGGCTCAAGGAGGAGGGCATGCCGCTGCTGCCGGAGGCGCAGGACCTGCGGCCCACCGACCTGGCAAGCTACGAGACCGACAACGCGCCCCGCGCCGACCTGCCGGGGCTCGCCGTCGTCGACGAGCGCCTGGTGAGCCTCGACCGCAACGCGCTGCCGGTCCCCGGTCCGGCCGGGTCCGGTGAGTACGACGTGGTCCGCGCCGGGCAGTCGCCCGACGGCAGCCAGATCGCGGCCGTCACCCGCCGCCCCGGCGGCGTGGTGCTGCGCGTCGGCCGCTACGGTGGGCAGCTGGCGGAACTGCCCGTGGTGGGCGTCGACATGACCAAACCGACCTGGCGCGGCCGGGACGAGGTGTGGACCGCGGTGGACGGCCGCGAGGTGTACCGGGCACTGGTCAGCGGCAACAGCTGGTCGGCCCAACGGGTCGACGCCCGGGAGCTGACCGCGGGCAGCCCCGTCACCGACCTGCGGCTGTCACGGGACGGCACCCGGATCGCGGCCGTCGTCGGCGGCCAGGTGGTGGTGGCCGCGGTGTCCGACCAGGACGGCCGGGTCGCGGTGCGGCATCCGACCATCCTGCCCAGCCCACACGACGTGCGGATCACCGGTGTCGAGTGGTTGCGCAACGACACGCTGGTGGCCATCACCGACAGCAACGCCACACCGGTCTACGAGCTGTCCGTCGACGGTTACCGGTGGAAGCAGTACACGGCGGCGAACCTCGGCCAGCCGCTGCGGGCCGTCACGGTCGCCCCGGGCGGCCGGGTGGTCGTCGCCGACCACAGCGGGCTGTGGGAGTCCCGCGACACCGACGACGTCTGGGCCCTGCTCCAGGTGCCCATCGGCGGCAACTCCCTCCCGTTCTTCCCTGGCTAGGGAGTTCGGCGGCGCGCGCCGACGAGGAGGACGATGGCCCGACACGCTCCGGTGAGTCGCAACGTGAATCCGGCCATGCTGGACCGATGCACTGGCTTGCCGAAGGGCTCTCTGGACTCGTCGACCTGCTGCTCCCGCTGCACTGCGCGGGCTGTCGTCGCGCGGGCACGGCCTGGTGCGCGGACTGCGCGCGCGAACTGGGCGGCCTGCACCGGGTGGCACGGCCACTGCTGGGACCGCAACCGCCGGTCTACGCGCTGGGCCGGTACCGCGGTGCCGCGCGTCGCGCCGTGCTGGCCTACAAGGAAGCCGGCCAGCGGCACCTCGCCGCCCCGCTCGCCGAGCACCTGGTGACCGGGCTGCGCGTGATCACCGCCCTGCACGGGTTCGACCGCTCGTGGTGGCTGGTGCCCGCGCCGTCCCGCGCGATCGCCGCCCGGCGCCGCGGCGGCGCGCACATGACCCGCATCGCGCACCGCGCGGCGGCCGCGCTCACGGCGTCGGGTTGGCCGACCGCGGTGGCGGACTGCCTCGTGACCGCGTCCACCGCGGCCGACCAGGCCGGGCTCGACACCGTCGAACGGGTCGCCAACCTGTCTGGTCGGGTGCTCGCCCGGACCGGTCGGTTTCCGCCCCGCGGCGCGCAGATCGTGCTCGTCGACGACGTCATCACCACCGCGGCGACGGCCGCGAGCAGCCTGGCGGTGCTGGCGGCAGTGGGTTCGGGCGCCGCGGCGGTGCTCAGCCTGACGGCGACGGCCGACTGCGACGAACGGGTGGACCCCGACGCCCCGAACGGGCGCGGGAACTCGTGTCCGCCACCACACGTTCCCGGGGGGTGAGCAGGCAGGAACCGGTGCCGTGCCGACCTCGCGCAGCGACCGCCCCGTACGCCCGAACGGGTGAAAAACCGATCGGTGGTGGCAACGCGAACGCGGTGTTCAGCACACGTCGCCTGCTTCCTTCGGTGGCACCAATCACTCTCAGTGGCTGCTTGACTTCGCCCGACTCGGGGGGTGTCACAACTCGGTAAAGCAAGCTAACGTGCCACTCAATCCAGCCAACCCCGGCCCGGAGGGAGGAGCGAAACCCATGTCCCTGGCGCCGGAACCGAGCTGATCGCCGTTCCCGGCGCATCCCGTGCACACCTCTACTACGGAGCACGCAAGGAACGGAGGTCGTGAATGGACATCGTCGTCAAGGGTCGCAACGTCGAGGTTCCCGAACACTACCGGAACCACGTCACCACGAAGCTGACCCGGCTCGAGCGGTACAACAGGAAGGCCATCCGGGCCGACGTGGAGCTGTTCCACGAGCCGAACCCGCGCCAGGCCAAGAACTGCCAGCGAGTTGAGATCACCCTCGTGGGCAAGGGCTCGCCGGTCCGCGCAGAGGCATGCGCAGGCGACTTCTACGCCGCACTCGATGCCGCCACGACCAAGCTGGAGAACCGCCTCCGGCGTCTGCACGACCGTAGAAAGGTGCACTACGGCCAGCACAACCCGACTTCCGTCGCGGAAGCGACCGCAGCAATGGCCAGCCGCCCCGTGGCGATGGGTGGAGCCGTCGGCGAGACCCGGACCGCGCTACTGGAAGCACCGGCTGACGAGCACGCCGCCGAGGTGCCCGAACAGCGGATGGCCGAGGACAACGGCTACTACGAGCCCGGCCGCATCGTCCGCGAGAAGGAACACCCGGCCAAACCGATGACCGTGGACCAGGCCCTCTACGAGATGGAACTGGTCGGGCACGACTTCTACCTGTTCGCCGACGCCGACACAGGTAAGCCGAGCGTGGTCTACCGCAGGAAGGGATTCGACTACGGAGTGATCAGGTTGACCGAGCCCCGGTAGGACGAATGAATCCGGCTGGGCGAGTCTGCGCCACAGCCAGCCTCAGCGGTTGTCCCCCGCGTACCGTGGTTCGCGGGGGACAGTCGTGTGCGGGGTCGCCCGGACGGACCGGCCCGGCGGACGCGTCGTCCCGACCAGCTCTAATACCATGGCCACAAAGCGTCCGTGACGGACGCGTCACGATCAGCTAGTGAGGTCGACCGGATGGTCCTGTCCCGACTGCTCCGCGCCGGCGAGGGCAAGATGCTCAAGCGTCTGCGCAACATCGCAGCGCACATCAACGAGCTCGAACCAGACGTCGTCGGGCTGTCCGACGCCGAGCTGCGGGGCAGGACCGACGAGTTCAAGCGCCGCCACGCCGACGGCGAATCGCTCGACGACCTGCTCCCGGAGGCATTCGCCGTGGCCCGCGAAGGTGCCAAGCGCACCCTCGGCCAGCGCCACTTCGACGTGCAGCTGATGGGCGGCGCCGCGCTGCACCTCGGCAACATCGCCGAGATGAAGACCGGTGAGGGCAAGACCCTCACCTGCGTGCTGCCCGCCTACCTCAACGCGATCACCGGCAAGGGTGTGCACGTCGTCACCGTCAACGACTACCTGGCCCGCCGCGACGCCGAGTGGATGGGCCGTGTGCACCGCTTCCTCGGCTTGGAGGTCGGCGCCATCCTCGCTGACATGACCCCGGAGCAGCGCCGCAGGGCCTACGCCGCGGACATCACCTACGGCACCAACAACGAGTTCGGCTTCGACTACCTGCGCGACAACATGGCGTGGAGCCTGGCCGACTGCGTGCAGCGCGGGCACCACTTCGCCATCGTCGACGAGGTCGACTCCATCCTCATCGACGAGGCCCGGACCCCGCTGATCATCTCCGGCCCGGCCGACCAGTCCTCCCGCTGGTACCAGGAGTTCGCCCGGCTCGCGCCGATGCTCCAGCGCGACGTGCACTACGAGGTCGACGAGCGCAAGCGCACTATCGGCGTCACCGAGGAGGGCGTCGCCCTCATCGAGGACCAGCTCGGCATCGACAACCTCTACGAGGCGGCCAACACCCCGCTGGTCGGCTACCTCAACAACGCGCTGAAGGCCAAGGAGCTCTACAAGCGCGACAAGGACTACATCGTCCGCGACGGCGAGGTGCTGATCGTCGACGAGTTCACCGGCCGCATCCTCGCCGGACGCCGTTACAACGAGGGCATGCACCAGGCCATCGAGGCCAAGGAAGGCGTCGAGATCAAGGCCGAGAACCAGACGCTGGCCACCATCACGCTGCAGAACTACTTCCGCCTCTACCACAAGCTGGCCGGCATGACCGGTACCGCCGAGACCGAGGCGGCCGAGTTCCACACCACCTACAAGCTCGGCGTGGTGCCGATCCCGACCAACGAGCCGATGGCCCGCGTCGACCAGCCCGACCTGGTGTACAAGACCGAACCGGCGAAGTTCGAGGCGGTCGCCGACGACATCGAGGAGCGCTACCGCACCGGCCAGCCGGTGCTGGTCGGCACCACCAGCGTGGAGCGCTCCGAGTACCTGTCCAAGCTGCTCACCAAGCGGGGTATCCCGCACAACGTCCTCAACGCCAAGAACCACCAGCGCGAGGCCGCGATCATCGCCGAGGCCGGGCGCAAGGGCGCGGTCACGGTGGCCACCAACATGGCCGGCCGCGGGACCGACATCGTGCTTGGCGGCAACATCGACTACCTCGCCGACGCCGAGCTGCGCCGCCGCGGCCTGGACCCGGTGGAGAACCGCGAGGAGTACGAGGCCGAGTGGCCCGCGGTGGTCGAGAAGATCAAGGCCCAGGTGGAGGCCGAAGCCGAGGAGGTCCGTGCGCTCGGCGGCCTGTACGTGCTCGGCACCGAGCGCCACGAGTCCCGCCGCATCGACAACCAGCTGCGCGGCCGCTCCGGCCGCCAGGGCGACCCCGGCGAGTCCCGCTTCTACCTGTCGCTGGGCGACGAGCTCATGCGGCGGTTCAACGCGGCCATGGTCGAGACCGTGATGACGCGGCTCAGGGTGCCCGACGACGTGCCGATCGAGCACAAGATGGTCAGCCGCGCGATCCGCAGCGCGCAGACCCAGGTCGAGCAGCAGAACATGGAGATCCGCAAGAACGTCCTCAAGTACGACGAGGTCATGAACCAGCAGCGGACCGTCATCTACAACGAGCGCCGCCGCGTGCTGGAGGGCGAGGACCTGCACGAGCAGGTCATGCACATGCTCAGTGACGTGGTGACCGCCTACGTCGACGCGGAGACCGCCGAGGGCTACGCCGAGGACTGGGACTTCGAGAAGCTCTGGACCGCGCTCAAGACGCTGTACCCGGTGTCGATCAGCTGGGAGCAGCTCGTCGAGGACGAGGAGGACCTGACCAGGGAGCGCCTGCTGGAGGTGATCCTGGAGGACGCCCGCGCGGCCTACGCCCGGCGGGAGGCCGAGGTCGACGCCAAGGTCGGCAAGGGTGCGATGCGGGAGCTGGAGCGCCGCGTGGTGCTCAGCGTCCTGGACCGCAAGTGGCGCGAACACCTCTACGAGATGGACTACCTCAAGGAGGGCATCGGCCTGCGGGCGATGGCGCAGCGTGACCCGCTGATCGAGTACCGCCGCGAGGGCTTCGACATGTTCGGGGCGATGCTCGAGGCGTTGAAGGAGGAGTCGGTCGGCTTCCTGTTCAACGTCCAGGTGGAGGCCGCCGAGCCGCAGCCCGCGCCGGAGGAGCCGTCCGTTCCGGTGTCGGTCAGCCAGGTCAGCACCGGCACGCCGGACGTGCCGCAGACGCCGCAGCCAAAGCGCCGCAGGCCCGCATCGGCCGGCCCCGCGTTGAGCCAGCTCGCCGCGGCACCTGGCGCCGCCGGCGACCAGGTTCCGAGCGCGCTGCGCGGCAGGGGCCTGGACGCGCCGCGCCAGCAGGGGCTCAACTACTCGGGGCCGACCGAGACCGGCGACGTGCAGACCACCAGCGACCCCGCGGGCCCGGCGGCCCGCAGTGGTAGTCGGCGCGAGCGCCGTGCGGCCGCTCGCGCCGAGGCGAAGAAGCAGCGCAGGCGCTGATCAGACCGGGGACAGCCGGGTGCAGATCCAGCGCCCGCAGTCCTGCTCCAGCCGCAACACAAGGGCCCGGACCCGGTCCTGCGTCCCGATGATCACGCAGGCTTCCACCGCGTAGTCGGTGACCGGACACGCGTGCACGGATCGCAGCCGGAAGTCCGGGCCCTGTGCTGTCCACGCCCGTGCGGACAGCAGTTTCCCGGCCACCGCTGCGGTGACGTGGTCGCGCACCCGGTGTACCGGGGCGCGGCCGGCCACAACGGGGAAGAGCTCCTCGGCGAGCGCGGTGGCGATGGCTACCGCGCTGCACTCCTCGGGGCGGTGGGCGACGGGTGTTTCGACGGACAGGACTGCGGTCATGGCACCTCCGGATTTCTCCCAGCTGTACTGAGGAACTCGGTGCCGGATTCCGGTCACGTTCCGCCCCGGAAACGCCGGATCGTGTGAGACCGTGCAGCGGTGGAGCTCAAGGGACTGCTGCTCGACTACGCCGGAGTGCTGGACGATCCGGGCCACGCGTCGACGGGCGTGCCACCGCTGCTCGAGGTGGCCCGCCACGTCCGCCGGAGCGGGATCGGCATCGCGGTGGTGTCCAACGCCGCCAGATTGCCCGACCCGGCGGTCGCGGACGTGTTCGACGCCGTCGTGCTCTCCGGTGCGGTGGGGGTCGCCAAGCCGGACCGTGAGATCTACGTGCTGGCCGCTCGCCGGTTGGGGCTGCACGCGCGGCAGTGCGTCTTCGTGGACGACCTCCACCACAATGTGGCCGGAGCGGTGGACGCGGGAATGGTCGGCGTGCACCATCGGGACGTCGATTCGACGGTCACCGAGCTGGCGGTTCTCTTCGGCCTCGAACTGCCCCCTGACCTGGCGCTTTGTCGTTGAAGGGGGGTGCTTTCAGGGGGTGTTTCGGGGGTGTGTAGATTATTCCCCGTCAGCGCGACGCGGGCCGGGAAATCCGGGCCGGGGCTGACGGCGGGGTCGCGAACCAAGCTCCCACGGGTGAGTGGTAGAGTGGGCGAGCCCGAAAAATGACAGCACTTTGATGAAGTTAATATCGCTTGCGTGCGTTGAAAACCGGTGACTTGATGGTTTTC
>NZ_BMMT01000002.1 GCF_014646075.1 Saccharopolyspora thermophila | reverse complement strand
CCGGCCAGTCGTGCCGGGCGAACGCTTCCCAGCTGGGATTCCCCGGCTCGCGGAAGTGCTGTCGACGTTCCAGCTTCCATGAGTCGTGACCGGCTGAACCCGCGAACCTGGCCTCGTAGTCAGCCTGATACGCGTCGACACTGAGCCAACCGAAAGCGGCCTGCGACTGGCCATCGACCATCTTCGGTTGGCTGAACGGCCACACTCCCATCCCCCTAGTTCATCCCCCTAGTTCTTGTCTCTCATGAGTATTTTTGCCTTTGTTCGACCCGCCACGAAGTTGCCGTCGGCAAAGTACAGCTTGTAAGTAGCTGGCGGCAATATCTGACGGACTGCGATCACAGAGTTGAGCCGACGTGCTTTGGCGATCCGTAGCTCCACGAACATCTCGAAGACCTGTGGGGACATTCCCGCGGAAACAGCCGGCCAGGAATCCTCAGGGCTGCAGTGGGATTCGCATTACGGAGATCTGCGTGGCATCACTGTTCCCAGAAGCCGATACCCATGAGAAAGGGAGGTTCGCCAGTTAGCAGCGTGTGGATGTCGTTCGGAAGGGAGAGCAGCGCGTACTCATAGTGCGGCAAGCGCGGGAAAACCATATCGAGCTGCCCCAATTGGTAGCGTACGAAAGCTAAGAACATGTAGACGGCCACAGCACTCAGGAGCCATCGCCACCATTTGAATCGCATGCTGTTCCAGTTTTGACTGCCTTGAAGCGAAAAAGAGGGAAGGTGCGGGGACACTGCGCCGGTCCCCACACCGAGGCCGCTTACCGGGTTACCGCCTGAATCCACGGCATGAACGCTGTCGTGCTGGTATAGGGATTCTCCTTTTCCTGCACAAGATCTCCAGACGTTCTCTAAGGAGGTTTTCCAGTTCGGGAATAGTGCGCCGCTCCCGCAGCACGTCCCAGTGCGTCCGCGGCGGCTTCTTCTCCTTCACCGGCCCCGCCCGGCCATCAATCACCCGAGACTCGACGCCATGGCGCGGACACCGCCACATCGGCGGCGGTGCGGCCTCGGCCGCGAACGTGATCCCGAAGTCATGTCCCCGGGGGGGCACGGATAGCGCACCGTCTGACGCGGGGCCGGGTTTTCGCCTCCAGGCCGCGACAAACTCGCCACGAAACCACGGCGACCCGAGATCGTCGTCATGCCGCCTCCCCTAGCACGCGACGCGAGTTGCTCGGCGCCTCGACGCGGACGGTAGCCTTCGTCGATACCCCTGGCAGGCAGGCACTGCCGACCCCATGTCCCAGCTCGTAGCCCAGAGCGGTCAGAGCTTCGAGCTCCAACAGGTTCGTCCCATGCGACATAACCGGGATGAGGTCGGTGGGTACGTCGACGATGCAGCCGTCGCCCGCCACGGGACAAGTATGGCGCGGTCGGGTCGCATCGACGTGCGGATTACCAAACTCGACTGTGGCCTCTGACTGCTGACGATCGGCCCTGGACGTTGCCGCTCGCAACGGACAGCGATGGGTGACAGGCACGCCTTCTGCTTCCATGGTGTCGGCAGCCGGGGACATGGACGCCGGTTCAGCAGGAGCAAGCGGAATACTCTCTGTCGGCGCATCGTCGACTGGGAGCGTCCCACTCCGAACGACCGGGATGACAGCGGTCGGTAGCTCGTCGACGCTGAGCGGCCTGCGAACTTCGGCGATCTCGTCGAGGTCGACGGCTACACGAGTCTCGCAACGCCAGCAAATGACGTAGCCATACATCCACCAGCCGGGAAGGTACCCGTAGCACACGTCGACCGTGGCTCCTGGTGGGAACACGAACCCGCAGAGCGGCGCTACGTCGTCCGGGCTCGCCGTCAGGTGGATGACTGACGATCCGTCTCGATTGGCCGCCCAGTGCGCAGACCCCGCGTTCGAGATCACAGGGTGGGCGCGGGAGATCACAGGGCCGGAGGCTCGCATCCCGCGCCGCATTGGGCGGCTCATCTTTTTCCCTCCGTCTTCCGCAGCACTGCATCCGCCTTTGCCGGGTTCGGCAGAATCCACCACCACAAGCCTCCGCCCAACGCGACAGCGAACAGAAGCGCGGCGAGCCAGCCGGTGACGAGTTCGGTCATGCTCCCGCCTCCTGCGCCTGCCGACTGACCGCGGAGATCTGGTCGTGCAGGGTGAGGTCCAACGCCTCGGCCTGCACCGGGTCGAGCACCGCAACGGCCTCGCCGAGCTGTATCGCGATCGTGCGGCCTCTCCTGGTCACGATGATCTTGGCGTCCTGACCGGCTTGATTCGTGCAATCCACCGTTCTGATGGCGTAGCTGTCCGCCATGTCGCCTTCCCTCGTCTGTATGGCTGGCGTGACAACCGGTCGGGATGCCGCCGCGCCGTCTCGGCACCCCGACCGGGAGTTCCCTGCGTTCTGCGCGCGAACGCGGGGACGTTGTGATCGGTGGAGCATCGAATGTCCTGGAAAAGAAGGGGTCTCCACCGGCCGAGTGCTCTTAGTAGTCCCAGCTCACCGAACGCAGATTCCTGCGCGCGACCTCGGCTGCGCAGCCGACGCAGCGAACAGTGACGAGCCTGCTGCGGGGCATCCGGTCGTTCGGCGTCGCCCCGGGGACCGTGGCATCGAACCCGCACAGGGCACGAAAGCGACCAAACTGCCTGAGGGAGGTCGGCCGCAGCTCCGTCGCATGGCGACGCCTGTTCCCGACCGGCACGATCCAGTAAGCGACAGCGTCACTGACGCGTGTGACCGCTGGTTCGCCGCCGCTGTGGTGGGAACGAGCGTTCGAAGCCGTCGCTGCCGCATGAGCCCGTAGTTGACCTACCCGCATGCCCACACAGTGCTGCAACAACCCCTGTCTTCGGAATGTGGCATCGTGTAGCAGCCTGTAGCACGCCACAGTGCTACAGCCTTGGCCGGATCGCTACGCGGAACGCATACTTACCCCTCAGGGAGCGCACTTGACCTGCGAGAACAGTGAGGTGAGAGGAGCATGATCCGGGTGCCGCGAATCGCCGAGCTGCGCCTTGCGAAGGGGTGGAGCCAAGAACGGCTGGCGGTCGAGATGGAGCGGCAGGCACCTCTCGCCGGTGTGCGGTTGTCCAGTACCCGCAGCGCACTACGGGTCAAGCTGTCGCGGTGGGAAAACGGGCGCAACGTGCCTGAGGAGTCGTCCAGAAAGCTGCTGTGCTGGGTTCTCGACTGTCCCGAGGAGGCGCTGGGACTCGACGACAGCGCCGCCCCCATCGACGGCATCGACCCGCCGCCGACAGTGCCATACCGCGGTGCAATCACTCCCGAGACGCTGCGCATCTACGTCACCATGCTGGACCAGTACGCGCAGCTGGATGCCCTTGTTGGCCCGCTCGCGGCAGTTGGGGCCGTACGTGAGCAGCTGCGGACACTTGAGGGCATGCTGCAGCAGACGTCGGGGAGCCTCCGAATCGAGGTCGCGCGCGTCGGCGCTCGATACGCCGAGTTCGCAGGATGGCTCGCTCAGGACTCCGGCGACTACGCCGCGGCCGCGAGTTGGTCATCAAAAGCCGCAGACCTGGCAGCTGAGGCAGGAGACCCGCTGCTGAGCAGCTACATCTGGATGCGTAGGTCCAATGTGGCCACCGATACGGGGCACGCCGCTGAAGGACTGCTGCTGGCGCACAGCGCCGTGTCCGAGGCCATCACTTCCGACCTTCGCGCCCTTGCCTTGCGTCAGCAGGCCAACGCACATGCGATCGCCGGGCGGGAACGCGACGCCGGGATCGCCATCGACCAGGCCCTCGACGAAGTCGTAAGCGGATCCGAGACATCAGGTCTCGCGCCATACTGCGGAGCGTCGTACTTGCAGTCAGAAGGGGCAGCCGCATGGGTACGCCTGGGCCGACCAGATCGGGCGATCGCTCTTCTGACTGAAGCGCTACAGCAATGGCCAGATAACCAGGCTCGCGATCGCGGTATCGGCCTCTCGCGGTTGGCTCGTGCTCACCTTCTCAGTGGCGACCTTGAACTTGCATGTGTAGTCGGGCATCAAGCACTAGAGGCTGTCCAGGCAGCGATTTCCACGCGCGCGTTCGCCGAACTCGATCTCCTCCGCAAGGCGTTGCAGCCACTGCGCCGTCAGCATGAAGCCACCGAACTTTCCGACCGAATCCGATCGATCCTCTCGCAGTAAGGAACCCATGCCGTGTACCTGCTTCCCACGATCACCGCAGCCGACGCCCAGCGCCTCAACGCCGACGTCGCGCTGCTGCCGGTCGGCAGCTTCGAGCAGCACGGCGCCTGCCTTCCACTGGCAACAGACTCTCTCATCGCTCACATCATCGCCACACGCCTCGCCGACGCCTACGGACTGCTGCTGCTCCCGCCAATCACGATCTCGTGCTCCCACGAGCACGAAGGATTGCCAGGCTTGGCCGGCACCGTCTCCATCAGGGCCACCACACTCAGTGCGGTTGTGACCGATATCGCCGACTCTCTCGAACGGCAAGGCATCCAACGGCTCGCGATCATCAACGGTCACGGCGGTAACTACGTTTTGTCGCACGTCGCCCAAGAAGCGTCAGTCTCCCCGTCACGCCGCATCCTGCTCTACCCCGGCAGCGGGGCGTGGGATCGCGCCCGAAAGGCCGCTGGGTGTGATCTGGCTGCGCACCAAGACATGCACGCTGGCGAAGGTGAGACGAGCATCCTGCTGCATGCGCTCCCCGAGCTCGTCGGCGAGGGCTACCGAGGTGCCGACCATCGCGCAGACATCCGACCTGACCTGTTGCTGCACGGCATGCGGCCCTACACGAACACGGGCGTGATTGGCGAACCGTCGAAGGCCAGCGCTGAGAAAGGCGCGGCGCTGCTGCGGGAGTTCGAACGGGACTTTGGCGACCGCCTTGCAGAACTGCGCAAACCGACCTTCTGATCGGCCTTTCGAAGGGGCACGTACTGCGCCGCCTCACCGGATGCCGTCGTTCGGCGTCCATGTCCGGACACGATCAGGTGTGGCCATCGTTCGTGTCGGGTTTTCGCCGAACGGGGCTATTAAGAGATGAGCCTACCTGGGCGGGACCCCTGACAGATCGACACAGCCGCCATAGAGATCACAAACCCCGGGGGCTTGGTCTGGCGGTGCGCACTCTTCGACCTGGTGGGCGTAGAAGGCCCTTCCGCAGGCGGCTGTGACGGTGTCGGCGTCGGCACGCTGGATCGCGTGGGCGACGCGACACCAGGTCGCCACGATGTCCGGTTTGTACTGAAAAAACCTGACGCGTTGCTCTATCTGAGCGCTAGCGACAGGGCTAGACGAGCTGTATGGGACGATGTCGCCGTTTTCCATGCAGTACCCCCGGTGTTGACCAGGCACGTGAGCTCTGGTGTGAACGGTCCGGTCGATCAGCGAACACGTTGGGAGTCTCCAGATTGGCAACAGCAATACCCTAAATGGGTGATGCTCCGGAGCGGAGAGGTAAGGACGCATGGCAACAGCCATAGGATCGCCGCGTGCGCGTGCCCTTTCGGTATCAACACATCCGTCGAAACGTGGCGTCTTACCGTTGATCGTTCGCGTGAAGCACCTGGTACGCGTTGCTGGCCCTATGCACCACTTCTGTCCACTGCGGATGCGCGAGGTACTGGGCGTCGCTGGCGTCGCCCAGCTCGTCAATGAGCGGATCGAGCACATCGCCAAGCGCCTTCATCACGTCGACCTCGTTCGGGAAGAGGACGCTCCCGACTCGCTGGTGCGGCTCAGGCAAGACACACGTGTCGTCGAAGAGGATGTGCACGTTCTGGGTGAAGTCGTCGTAGAAGCCCTCGTGGGGGTACTCGTGCCGGATCCAGACGCGCTGCTGGTAGTCCGGGTCTGCGAGGGACTTGACCGCGAGGACGACTTCAGCTCGCATGTCCGGAAAGCGGATCGGGTCTACGGGTGATTCCACTGCTTCCACGTCTTCCATTCACTAAGCGGAATGTGTGATTGCTCAGGGTAGTCCCGGATGGCACCTGGGATCGGTTGGCCATCGCGCCCGATCACCTTGCCATTGTCTCTGACGATGACGTGGTCGACCTGCTGGGTGGGTTGGGAGTTGTTCGGGTTCCCTTGGTCGATTCGGACACCGTTGCCCTCGTTGGTAGGGTCCTGCCAGCGATGGCCAACACCCTTGTTGTTCGGGCGGCCTTCTCCCCACTCGTCCGGAAGTTTCTCCTGGACAACGGGGTCTTCCCACGGTAGCGCCGGGGCAGGTGGCTCGTCGGTGGTGTCGATGACCTCGACTTCGTCATCGCCCGCGGCTTCGGCGCCCAACGCCATAGCCGCGGAGCCGATGATCCCGGCACCGGTCACGATGCCCGCGCCCGAGGCGTAGGTCAGCGGGCCGCCTGCGAGTGCGCCCGCGCCGGTGGCGTCCAGCGCCACGCCCCCGGCCATGCCGATCGAGCTGACAGCCGTCAACGCAGCGCCGCCCACCAGCCCAGCCAGCAACTCCGGGTGCTGCACGGCGGCGTTGCCGAACGAGGCCACCGCGTTGACCGCGGTGCCCGCCGCATCACCCGTGGTATCCAGGGCCTGCCCCAGCCAGCTCTTCTCGGGAGCCTTGTCCCGCGCGCGGCCGACAACATCGGCGGCCTGCTCGCCCGCGGCCGCCAACTGGCGGCGAGCGCGCGCCAGCATGTCGCGGGCAGCCTGCCGCTTGGCCTCACCGGGGTCGTGGAACGGGAGGGTGACCGGTGCCCCGGGCGGGGCCTGCTGCTGCGCTTGGTCGACGGCGCGGGCGTGCTCGACTTGAGCTGCGCGGGTAGCGGCCTCGCCCTCATTCCACAACCGGATCGCCGAGGCCGCCTCGTTCTGCGCCCAGGTCAGGGTGCCGGAGTAGTGGTCCAGCGCGCCCGCCGCGTGGTGGAAGGCGTCCCCTGCTTCCAGCCACCGGGTCGGCTCGCCGTCGAAGGCGTCGCGGAACTGGTCAGCGGCCTGGCCGTCCCAACCCTCGGCGGTGTTGATGCGCTTGAGCCCATCGCCCGCTTCGTGCAGCGCATCGCCGTAGGAGATCATCGCCGCTGAGGTGGCGCGCACGGCGTCCGGGTCGCCGGGTACGAGGGCCTTGGGGTCGTTGGTTGTTCCGAGTTCGGGCGTCACTGCGCCGCTGGGTCCTCTCCCGTCGCGCGCTGCACGATCCCGTTGAAGTGAGCGTGGACCGCTTCGTCGGTCCGTCGGTAGACCTCGACGCACTGCGCCAGACGAGCAGCGATCTCCGCTCCGTCGTCGGCCAGGTTGGACACGCCTTCATCCCAGCGCTCACAGAACTCAGCCACCGTCGTCGCCAGCCGACCATGCCCGAACGCCTCCGCCGGACAGTCAATGTCGCTCACCGGCTGCCTCAAAACCGACTCGACAGTCTTGTTCACCCCCTCTGAAGCTCGGGTCAACGCGGGTAGGTCGACGCGAAACCCGTCGGTCATACGACTCCGTTCTCGACTTCGGGTTCACTGCACCAGCAGCACCGTAGTTCAGGAGCTGGGCGACCCGGGGCGATACGTGCTGACGTCACCGGAATGGAACAAGCATCGCATCCAACCCTCGACGAACCGAATGCGCCCATGGGTGCAGGAAGTCCGGCACCCTAACCGTGCTAGGGCAGGAGCATCTGGGCTTCGTGACCTAGGACAGGCCGATGAATCGGGTGCCCCAGCTACCTCGCAACGGCACGAGGCGACCGCTGCGCTGTGAAACGCGCCGTGAACAGGCACCCCTCACACAGGTCGCGTTGGCTCGACAGGCTGATGTGCCGATCGCCCCGTGGTGGCACCCGTCCGCTCCGGCCGTGGACCCGTCCACGAGGGCGATGACCGCAGGCCGTGACCACCCCACGGCGTCGCAGCCGATGACGGTGTGCCACCGCGTCTCACCGGCACTGATCACCCAACGCTGCGACATCGCTCCAGTCGCAGCCGCAAACTCGAAACACCGCGACGCGCCGGACGCCGAATGACCTCGGCGACACACGCTGCGCACCCTTCAGACTGCGGCAGCGAGGCCACGGGCTCAACCGGGATCCCCCAAGCCGTGACGGCACCCTCTTGGATGTGCACCACGCCCCGTAAATCCACCCACGTCGATCCGATCACAGCAGGCGACCCACAACGCCGACAAAAGCGCCGCTCGTCGCTGCCATCGTCTTCTTTCGACTCCACAGTGCTCCGGCCAACGCTTCGCAGCAGCCCCCGACTTCGTCAAGCCTGCTCGCCACACGACTCTGCCGGGCAGAACGCAGCGGGGAAGGCAAGGGGAAAATGGGGAAACTTCGCTTTCCCTGTCGGTAGTCGACCGGTTACAGTCAGAGCCAGCACGGTGTTAATCAGGGAGCGGACGTGCCAGAGACCAATGACCTGCTGCGAGCGGCCCGTAAGCGCATCGAATCACCGTCAACACCGGGTGCTCCGATGACGCGCAAGGAACTCGCGGACCTGGTCAACGAGCACGCCTACCGAACCTCGAACAAGATCACCGCGGTCGATGCCAACCACGTCGGAAAATGGGAACGCGGCGTCGTCCGCTGGCCAGCGGCCCACTACCGCGCCGCACTTCGCGACATCCTCGGGGCCGACACCGACGCCGCGCTGGGTTTCCGCCGCCCCCGCCGGGGTAGAAGTGAGGACGTGGACCGCAAGACCTTCATCAAAGCGCTCGGAGGGAGCGTCGCCGGCGCGCTTGTCGCACGGCAAGCCCCTGGTGAGTTCGCTCACGCAGACGAGCTTGTCGCCACGGTCGCCGGTCCCATCGAGCACTACCGGCGCATGGAGTCGTCCATGCCCACACCCGACCTCACTCCAGCGGTCGAGGAACACCTCACCCTCGCCACCAAGGTCGTGACGGGCCCGCTCCGCACGACACGCGGTTACGCCGCCCTCAGCGAGATCGCCGCCTGTCCGCGTGGCTGGCCGCCGACCGATGCGATGCCGCCACAGCCCGTCGACGCTACGTCGAAAGCATCCACAATGCCGAAGCGGCCCAAAACCCGCTGCTGGTGGCCTACATGACGGCCAGCCTCGGGCGTACTACGCAACCGAATCCGGCGACCCACACCAGGAGCTGCGACTGCTGCACCGCGCCCAGTCCCACCTCAAGGACGCACCACCAGCGGCACAAGCATGGATGGCATCGCTTTTCGCCGTGACACACGCCGCGCTCGGCGACCGACAGCGGATGGAGCCAAGATACGACTCCTGTTCGGAGATCGAAATAGCGACGCAGTGATTCAGCGGAGCCTGGACGAGGGAATCGGACGGAACACGATCTCAGCGAAGATAGACCACGCTCTCGCTCATTTTCGCCCACTCGCAAACGTGCCTGGTGTCGAAGTTCGCACCCATGGAACCGTCCTGTACAACTCGATCTACCGATTCGATGACGAGATGATCGTCAATCCTCACGTGTACGGAAAGATCGCCTCTCATGCCCCAGCGATGCATCTTCGCAGGCTCTCGGCAGGCGCTCTCTTCACGACGTACGCGGAGAGCTTCGATGCCGTTTGGGAGAGCGCTCGGCCGCACATGTGGTAGGGAGGATGCATGCCGAAGAAGGACTACTACGACGATCCGCACGCTCCCACGGCGAACAGCCTGGTCGTGGCCGTCGCCGCCATCGTACGGGACGAACTTGGCCGCGTGCTGATGATCGAACGCACGGACAACGGGCTGTGGGCTGTGCCTGGCGGAGCCCAGGACATCGGCGAAACCACGCGCGAGGCCGCCATCCGCGAAGTCTTGGAAGAAACTGGCATCAAAGTCGAAGTGACCGGAATCGTCGGCATCTACTCCGACCCTCGGCATGTAATTGCATACGACGATGGTGAAGTGCGACAGGAATTCTCCATCGTCTTCCACGCCAAGAGGGTCGGAGGAGAGCCGCGAACGAGTTCGGAATCAAGGCAGGTGCATTGGGTAGAACCGAAAGAGATCGATCGGCTGAACGTTCACCCCTCGATGCTCCTGCGCATTCAGCACGCCCTTGAGGAGCGCGCAGAGCCGTACCTCAGCTGATCGCCGTCGCAGCCGAGAGACGCTCTTTCGTACGGTCAACCGCTGCAAGCAGCTCTGGAGCGGCATTGGTGATGAACTCGGTCACCAAGTGGCCCGGACCGTAACGCTGCTTGATCTCGGCAATTCGGTCGCGCGCCGCAATGGATGCGCCGTCCGGAGTCGTTGTCAGGTCGCAGCACCAGAGGGCGTCTCGAATCACACCACCCTCGTCGTCATATTCCGCCAGCTCGGCCGCCAGGCCGCGCAACTCAGCCTCAAGTGCGGCGTATGAATGGTGTGCAACCAAGTGGACGACTCGGTCGGGAGCACCGAGCTCCTGGAGAAACCGCGCGCCGTCCAACGGGTGGAAACCGGTGTGGGCGATATCTGGGGCGTAACCGACATCGTGCAGAACGGCAGCCGCTTCGAGGATGTCGGCCTCACTACCTGCTACGGGGCGGAGCTCCCGAGCACGACGGGCAACACCTTGCACGTGAGCCCATCGACGGGGTAGAGCTTCGGCGAGTTTCTGCTCGGCGGTGGCGAACGCCCACGTCACAAGCTCCTTGCCGCGCGTGTCGACCATCAATGCGGTCTCCTCTCCCATGACTTCTGCGCAGTCTTCCACGGGCATACCGGGCCACAACCCCGCCATCCGGGCTGGGCGAGGCCCTGTAGCAACTCGACTCGGGGTCTGTCGGGCCCTCTTCGCGTCGTGCAGAACACCCTTACTTCCGAGACTTGACGCCAGCCACCTGCGAAAACGCCCTCAGATCGCCGTAGAGGCGGCGAAACGACTTCCCTGGCGTCCTGATACCCTCTGAACGCGCTCGGAGCCCCTCTCAGCTTGGCGGCCTGGTTGACGTCGACGGATATGGTGGTCATGTGGCTGCGCCCTACCCAGCATCGAGCACCAACCCGGTTCCGCCACCAGCGGACGCCGCGACCATCCGCGCGTGCCTAACCCCAAGGGTCGCCGCCGAGTTCGATGCGGAATGGGAACTCGCCCTGGATCGCGCGAAGTCATCGCACGATCTGACCGAGGTGTTCGAGCTCCTGCACAAGTGGCGTCACCTCGCCCACGCTGAACAGCTCTCCCCCGGCACCTACTTCAGCCTGCTGGCCAAGACCGAGCAGATCACCAGCACCGGCCAGAACCCCGCCGCCGCGTCGCTGGAAGACATGCAGGCGCTGATCCGCCGGCGGTTGGGCCGGTAGGTGTACCAACTCGTCCCCGACATGGCCGTCTTGGCCCAGGTCGCCGCGCTGCCGGACGACGCCCTGGCCGCCTACGCCAGCGTGCTCGACGTGTTCCAACTCACCCCCTGGAATGGCAAGCCCCTGCACGAGGCCAATCCCGACGGTCCAGTTCGCCGCTGGGACTTCGGTCACGACCACGCAGGTCAGGTGATCTACCTGGTACTCGAAGAGCAGCAGGAAGTCCACCTGCTTCTCGTGCAGTGGCTCGGTGCCTAAACCAGTGCCTGGAACGGCACGGAACCAGGCGCGACAACTGAGACGGAGCGCAACACGCAGGGACATTAGGGCAGGTCAGAGCCGGTATGCAGCCGTACTCACGCGATCTGTGAGATGCACCCCGTTCCGTTCACACCGAAGAGGTCACTGGTTCGATCCCAGTATCGCCCACGCCCTCCGTGTGGCCCCTGACCAGTAAGGACAGGGGCCACACGGGTGTTCAGGGCAGGGCGGGACGCCTCCTCCGGAGTAGCTGTCCAAGGTGAAGGCCACCGTGGAGTGGCCGAGCCGACTGCTCACGATCTTCAAGTGCACATCGGACCGCAGGGCGATCGTGGCGACGCTGTGCCGGACTCCATGCGCCATCGTGTAGCGGTCGAGGGCGACCGGCCGTCGATTCCGCTTGCTCTTGCCGCCCCGGCATGCCGGTCGAGGCCACCAAACCTACAGCCCGTAGAACCGATAGTTGGCAGCGTCCAGGAGGCGGACGAAGGCGGCCGCGCCGCGCAGCTGCACCTCCACGCAAGTGCCAGCGGTGCAAAGTCAGAGGTCCCAGCAGAGATATTCCACATGCTATTCGTAGCGGGGGCCGACAAGCAGCGCGCGAACATGCTGCGTGCCGCCGAGGCGGTCGGTGCCCGCCACATCAAGGTCGGTGGCGACTTCACCGGTGGGCCGTTCGAACCTGATCACATGGCTGAGGAGTTCTACGCCCTCGCCACGGACGCCGCTGTTGCGGGTACCCGAGTGGTCTTCGAGCCGATGCCCTTCGTCAACGTCACCACCCCCCAACAAGCACCGGAGTTCGTTCAGAAGGCCAACCACCCCGCCGGTAAGATCCTCATCGACATCTGGCACCTCGTGCGCGCCGGAGTCGGCATCGCCTCCCTCGGCGACACTCCCGGTGAGTACATCGGCCACATCGAACTTAACGATGCTCCAATGAACTTCGAAGGCGACATCATCGCGGACACGTTCACCGGACGGACCTTCTGCAGCGGCGAAGGAGAGTTCGACGTCGCAGGGTTCTCATCGATGCGATCAAGAAGACGGGCTTCCGCGGCCCCTGGGGTGTGGAGCTCCTGGGCTCCGCATACCGAAAGCTGCCCCTTGACGTCCGCGCTGCTTGCGACAGGATGCCGTGGCCCCATTGCCGCAACCCGACGAGTCCCCTGGTTCCTGTTTGCCGAGTCCGCGGCCCAGCCACCGAGACCTCGGTGATGCGGTACTGGTCCAGTGGCGGCAGGAACTTCTCCGTGCCGCTTCTGCCGACGATCGACGACCGCCTCTCCTACAACTGGCGTGTCACGCCGGTGGACGTCGGCTGGGAACTTCCCGAGCCGGCTGCTCTCCTGCGCTGCCTGCAGGAGTACCTGACCGACGGCGTCCGCCACGAGGCGGACGTGCCGATACCCGTGTAGGCACCGAGCGGTCGCGGGGCAGTCCCCGACCTGCCACCCCGAACTGCGACCGCTCGGGCGTCGGTGGGAGACCGAGGAGTGCGCAGTCCCCCACCGACCATGTTCCTGCTGCACGAGCGATTGCGCCGTCTGTGTGGTCGGGAGCTGGAGGGTTGTCGCTGGGTTTTGGGATCCTGCGGACATGTCGATCGGTGATCAGGCTCAACGGCCGGCGAGCACGTTGTCCAGGTTCTTGAGGCGTCACTTGCCTCATCTTGGTGATGTCGAGGCCAGCTGGAGGGAGTTGCTGCAGGCTTCCCCTGGGCCGGAGTGTGGTTTGCGCGATCGGTGGGAGGATGTCGGGCGGGCTTTCGAACTTCGGATTGGCCTTGATCTCGGTCATCATCCTGAGCCTGCGGAGTTGCTGTCCTACCTTCCTCCGGATCGGTATGTGGAGCTGCTGACGTCGGTGGGCATGGAGCGGAAGAGCGGGTGTGCGTCACGAGCTGCAGGTGCCACCAGTGAACCACTACTGTGGGAATGGGAACGGGTGCCCGGAAACTCCGAATCGGAGTGCGTCGACGAGGAGAAGGAACAAGGTGCCCTCACGACCTGCCTGGACCTGATGGAGGTCAGCGGTCTGGCCCACAAGCACCCGGATTGGTCGGTCGAGCGGCGGCGATTCTGGTTCATCACGAATACCGAAGACCGTTCCCTTGGGGAAGATCCCGAGGCGCGCGACGCGTTGGGCAAAGCATGGGCGCGGTACGCGGGGCAAGCGCGTGAGACGTTCCGGGACATGGGGGCTCCCGTCCTCGTGGCCCCCGAGATTGCTGGTGGGTTTGGCATTGCCGATCTCGTCGTCGGTGATGCGCTGGTCGAGGTCAAGATCACCACGCGTCCCGTGCCGCCGGTGGATGAGTGGCTGCGGCAGGTCCTGGGGTACCTGCTTGTGGACTGGGATGACGTGCTGGGCATCAGCACGCTGGTGGTGTACGCGGGTTGGCAGGGGGTCATGCTCACGTGCACTGTCAAGGAGCTGCTCGCGGCTGCGAGTTCCGGGACGACTCCGCGGTTGGCTGAGCTGCGTGAGGAGTTCCGCGCTGCCGTGCGCCCTGATTTCGCCACGTTCATCAGGAACAGGAAGCTGCAGCAGCAGAAGCGCGTGCTCCGCAATCCACGCCGGGGAACTCAGCCGCGGCGTGGTGGTGCGGAGTGAGGAGTCCGCAGCCGTAGTCTTTGGCAGGACCGGTGCCGTTGGTGACGGCTGCGATGCGCAGCGTCGGAGTTGGTGACGACGAGGCGTCTACCCCCGGCTTCGGTATGCCCCACCCGCTCCAGCACACCGCCAGGCTTCGCCCGCAGCGGCATGACGCGCCAAGGCGGGGCAAATCTGCACACGGGACGAGCGTCGAGGACAAACACTCGGCATGTCGTTCAGTATTTGGACAGCATGTACACTCCAGGGCGATGCAGCGAGGGAATACAGGCGGACTGAGGGGTGGCCGATGGGTGAGGCGTCCGAGCCGGCGGAGCTGCTGAACAAGTCCGTGTTGAAGGCGGTACGCCTGTTGCGGGAGCTTGCGATACAGCAGAAGAGCGGTGCCACGGCATCGACGCTGGCCAAGGCGGTCGGCCTCTCGCGCCCCACCGCGTTCCGGCTGCTCACCAGCCTCGAACGGGTGGGCATGGTGGATCGCATCGGCAACCACTACGTCCTCGGGTGGGAACTCGCCCGCCTGGGACAGAAGGCCGACCCCTACGCCGGCCTGGTCGCCCGCGTCCAGCCCTACCTGCAGGAACTGGCCGACGAGTTCAACGAGTCGATCACCTTGTCGGCGGTCAACTCCGCGGACCGGCTCGATCTGGTGGCGGAGGCACAGGGGTCGCACGTCGTCGGCGCCACGTCGTCCAGCCTGGCGCGGATGGTCGGGCAGCAGTACCCGCTGCACGCCAGTTCCAGCGGAAAGGTGCTCCTGTCCGAACTGCCGATCGAACGGGTCAACGAGCTCCTGCCCGCCGAGCTCGAAGCGTTCACCCCGCACACGATCACCGACCGGGACGTCCTCTTCCGGGAGCTCGAGCACGTTCGCGAACAGGGTTACGCGGTGATCGACAACGAACTCGAAGAAGGGCTGATCGCGCTGTCCTGCCCGATCCGGGACTCCGGCGGGGCGCTGGTCGCCGTGATCAACCTCAACGCACCGCGCTACCGGTTCGGCCGGGACAGGATTCCGCAGGCGGTGAGCCGGCTGCGCGCTGCCGCGGACCAAATGACCAGCGCACTGTGGACCACTGACGCCGAAGACTGACATTGCCCGGCAGGGCCGGGGGACGCACCGGGCTCGTCCACAGTGGAACCATCAGCGCCCGGCGGCGTCGGGGTCGCCGCGGCCCCGGAGAACCGCGCTGATGGGAATGTCCTCGGCCGTCCGGCATGTTCAAACGCGGGGAGCGGAGCACCCGGTGGTCCTGGTGCTCCGCTCCCGGACGGCGGACATGGCGGCAACCCTGCGACACGGGGTGCCGTCAGGCGAGTGCACTCGCCTCGGTCAACGGGGCCTCGGTGTGCCGGCCGCGCAGCGCGGAGGCCGGGTGGTCGGGCAGAGTCAGGTTCTGGCCCGCGCCGTAGAGCTTCTCCCGCAGGGTGACCGCGCTGCGGTCATAGCTGTCCTGCACGAGCTCCTGGCGGCGCAGCTCGGGCAGCGCGAGGTCGATGAAGTCGATCCAGCTGGCCGGTTTGCTGGCGTAGCTGAGGTTGATGCCGTCGATGTCGGCCACGTCCCGCCAGCGGCGCAGCTCGGCGGCCACGGTCTGCGGCGATCCGACGACGACCGCGCCGGTGCCGCCGATGCCCAGGAACTCGGCGATCTGACGCGGAGTCCAGGTCCGGCTCGGGTCGGCCTTGGAGAACATCTCGACGAGCGACCGCGAGGCGTCGGTTTCGACGTACTTCAGGGGCATGTCCGGGTCGTACCCGGACAGGTCGATGCCGGTCCACCCCGCGAACCGCGCCAGGGCGCCCACGTAGCTGACCGACCGCAGGTGGGACTCGTACTTCTGCTGCGCCTGCTCGTCGGTGGGGGCGACGATGACCGTGATCAACGCGGTGATCTTGATGCTGCGGGGATCACGGCCGGCAGCCGCGGCCGCCTGACGCACCTTGTCCACGCTGCGGCGGGTGAGCTCGGGCGTCATGGTGTTGATGAACACCGCCTCGGCGTGCGTGCCCGCGAACGTGACACCCTTCGACGAGGTGCCCGCCTGGAACAACACCGGGGTGCGCTGCGGCGACGGCTCGCACAGGTGGAATCCGGGCACCTGGAAGTACTGTCCGTGGTGGTTGATCGGGTGGATGCGGCTGGGCTCGATGTAGGTCGCCGTCTCCGGGTCCCGGACCACCGCGTCGTCCTGCCAGGAGTACTCCCACAGCTTGTAGCAGACCTGCAGGTACTCCTCGGCGCGGTTGTAGCGCTCGTCGTGGGGAATCTGCTTGCCCAGCCCCAGGTTCCGGGCGGCCGAGTCGGAGTAGGAGGTCACGATGTTCCAGCCGACCCGCCCACCGGTCAGGTGGTCCAGGGTGCTGAACTTGCGTGCCAGCGAGTACGGCTGCTCGTAGGTCAGCGAGCTGGTGACCCCGAAACTCAGGTGCTCGGTGACCGCGGCCATCCCCGACACCAGCAGCGTCGGATCGTTGATCGGGAACTGGGCGGCGTCCCGCAGGGCCGCGTCCGGCCCGCCGGCGTAGACGTCGTGGTAGCCGACGGTGTCGGCCAGGAAGAGACCGTCAAAGCACGCCTCCTCCAGCAGCTTCGCGGTGTCGGTCCAGTAGCGCAGGTCCGTGTAGCGGTGTCCCTGGTCGTCAGGGTTGCGCCACGAACCGGCGGTCAGATGCGCCGGGGCCTGAACATCGAAAGCGAACAGCTTGAGCGGACGATCGCCCATCACGCCTCCTTGGCGAGAACCTGGCCGAACAAGAACAGTGAACGAGTTGTTCAATAAGTGAACTATAGGCGCCAATTGTGCCCCGGCCGTGTGTCCGCGTCAAGGGTGCGGGCATGGGGCGCGAACTCACGAGAAGACGGCTGTGCAGGCCGACATCCGCGGGCGCGCGACCCCGGCTTCGGTATCGATTCGGGTGTTGACACGCGCCCGGCGTCGAAGCAGTATCTGAACGCAATCACCAGTAAGCGAACTGAATTCGCATCGTGTCAGGGGCCGACGAGGCTTACCCGTCCGGTCGGACCGGGCGGCCCGCATCGGGGGCCAGCGGCGGATTCGCGGCCTTCATCACCGGCTGGGCACCGCCCGCACCACGTCTGCATCTGCCACTCGTCAGGCACGGTAAGGAGACCGATCATGTCCGTCGTCGTCACGCGGAATCCTCCGTCCATCGATCCGGCGGTCCAGCGTCAGGTCTTCGGCGCGCTCCCCACCGGCGTCACGGCGATCACCGGCCTGACCTCGGATGGCGCTCCGCGTGGTTTCGTGGTCGGCACGTTCCAGTCCCTGTCACTGGACCCGCCGCTGGTCACCTTCTGCGTGGACAAGAGCTCCAGCACGTGGCCGACACTGCGCTGCCTCGGGCGCTTCACCGCGAACATCCTCTCCACCGAGCAGCTGCCCGTCTGCCGCGCGCTCTCGCGCAAGGGCGAGGAGAAGTTCCGCGGCATCGAGTACGAGGAGAGCCCGCTGGGGACCCCGCGCATCCCCGGCGCCGTCGCCTGGGTCGACTGCGAAGTCCTCTCCGAGGTCGTGGCCGGCGACCACTACGTCATCGTGGGCTCGATCGAGGAGCTCGTCGCCGGACAGGGCGAGGCCCTCCTGTTCCGCGGCGGCAAGTTCGGCGAATTCACCCTGTGGCCGACCCCGGCCTCGGACGGAAAGGCATGACGGTCATGACCACGATGCTCGAACGCGTCACCGACGCCTGGACCAGGGCCTGGGGCAACGGCGACACGGCCGCCTTCGAAAAGCTGGTCGACGCCGGCTACGTACGTCACTCGAAGTCCGGCGAGGAGTCCATCCAACAGGTCGTTCGCCAGATCGAGGAGCAGCACGCCGCGTTCAGTGGCTTCAGCATGCGGATTCTGCGCGCCATCGAGGACGACAACCTCGTCGCGATCCACTGGGAGAGCACCGGCACGCACACCGGCGAGTACATGGGCGTTCCCCCGACCGGCCGCACGGTCACCGTCACCGGCGCCTCCTTCGTGGCTCACCGCAACGGGAAGATCACCGACGAGTCCGTCGTCTGGGACCCGCGGGAGCTGCTCTCCGCCGTCGGAATCTGGCACCTGGGCGACCAGCGCAAGCGCAGCACCTGACCGGCGCTGTCCGGAAATCACCAACCAACAAAGGAATTCTCACCGTGGCGATCAACATCGTCGAGACCGCGGAGCGCATCATCGCGGCCCAGCAGTCCCGTTGCCCCGTCGACAAACTCATTGACGAAGCGGACGGCCCCACCAAAGCGGACGCCTTCCGCGCCCAGGAGGAGGTCATCCGGCGGCGCGTGGCTGCTGGGGACGCGGTCGCCGGTTTCAAGCTGGGCAACATCGCGAAGGCGATGCAGACCAAGTTCGGTGTGGACGAGCCCGACTACGGCTACCTGCTGGCCAGCCAGTTCCGCCCGGAGAACCTGACGATCACCGCTGACGAGTTCATCGAGCCGTTCGTCGAGGTGGAGCCGGCCTTCGTGCTGCACAAGGACGTCGGCGGTCCGCACGTCACGGCCGTGGACATCATGGCCGCCACCGACTTCGTCGTCCCCGCCCTGGAGATCATCGATTCCCGGGTGCGGAACTGGAACATCGGGATCTACGACACGCTGGCCGACTGCGGCTCCAGCGGTGCCGTGATCGTCGGTGGCTGTCCGCGCAAGCTCTCCGAGGTCAACCTCGCCGATACCCCCGGGGAGGTGCGCTTCGATGACGAGGTCAAGGCCACGGGCAACACCAACGCCGTCTACGGCAACCCCATCGGCGCGCTCGCCTGGCTCTGCCGTCGCATCGCCGAGTACGACGTCACGCTCAAGGCCGGCCAGCTGATCCTGCCGGGCAGCATCCTGGCGGCGGAGAAGCTGGTGCCGGGACACCGCATCACGGGCAGCTTCGCCGGGTGGGGAGAGGTGAGCTTCGAGTACGCGGCTGCCGCTGACTCCCACCTCGACCCGATCGCCGCGCGCTGAGTCCGGAAAGTATCGGCCGTGCCGCCTCTCGCTCATCGCCACCGCGACGAAGGGACCGACCCGACCACGGAGATCACTTGTCGGGTTAAGCCGGCTCCGCTCCCCGCGCTGTTCGGCCACAAAGGAAGCGCCCCTGGCTCTCCCCACCCCGAAGCCGCGGCCGCACCACGCTGACTCGCGGCAACCGCCAGAAACGAGGGACAACGATGTCTGATTCACCCAGAAGTCTCCGCTCCGGAGCCCGCAAGGGCACGCGCCGGCTCCGCGAAGAGGACTGCATCATCGTCGACAAACCGGCGCTCGTCCGCGCGCAAATCGGTGCTGGGGTGGGCAATTTCATCGAGTGGTACGACGTCGGGGTCTACGGCTACCTGGCCGTCACCCTGACCAAGGTGTTCACCGAGGGCATGGACCCGCAGCTCGGCCTGCTCGTGACACTGCTCGGTTTCGCCGTGTCGTTCCTGGTCCGGCCCCTCGGCGGCATGATCCTCGGCCCGATCGGGGACAAGATCGGCCGCCGCAAGGTCATGTTCTTCACCATCGCGCTCATGGCCGCTGCCACCACGCTGATCGGCCTGCTGCCCGAGGCGAGCACGATCGGCGGCTGGGCCGTGGTTCTGCTCTACCTGCTGCGCATGGCGCAGGGCTTCTCCACCGGCGGCGAATACGCCGGCGCGGCGACCTACGTCGCGGAGTTCTCGCCGGACCGCAGCCGCGGGTTCTGGACCTCGATGCTCAACAGCGGCTCACAGCTCGGATTCGCGGCAGGTGCCGCCGTCGTCGCGGCGACCACCGGCATCGCCACCCACTTCTGGGGCCCGGACGCCATGCTCAACGGCGGCTGGCGCGTCCCGTTCCTCATGGCGTTCGTCCTCGGCATCATCGCGATGCTGTTGCGCAGCCGCATCGCGGAGTCTCCGAGTTTCGAGGCCACCCGGGAGAAAACCGCGGTGCAGGATGTCGACCCGATCTTCGTGCGCCACAACCTGTCCGGAGTCCTGCGGCTCTACTGGCCGCAGGTCCTCATCGGCGTGGCCCTCATCGGTGCCGACGGCGCGTCGTCGTACACCCTGACCAGCTACATGCCCACGTACCTCGAGGTTGAAGTCGGAATCGCCTCGGTCCACACCGCGATCGCCACCGTCGCCATCCTCATCCTGCAGGCCATCCTGCTGCCGGTCTTCGGACGCATGTCGGACAAGCTCGGGCGCAAACCGGTCTACCTCATGGCGGCCATCGGCAACCTGATCCTGCTGACTCCCGCGTTCGCGCTGATGCACCTGGGGACCACGTGGTCGCTGTATGTCGCGCTGGCACTCGTGATGATCCCGGGAACGCTGTTTCTGAGCATGAACGCCGCCATCATGGCCGAGCTGTACCCGACGGCCTCGCGGTACTGCGCCGTCGGGTTCACGCAGAACATCGCCGCCTCGCTGTTCGGCGGCACCGTGCCGCTGGTGTCGCAGCTGCTCGTGGAGCTGACCGGGAACAGCTATGCGCCCGCCTTCTACGTCATGGGCTTTTCCGCCCTCGCCCTCGTCGCCGCCCTGTGCATGCGCGAGACCGCCTCGCGGCCGCTGCTCGGCTCGGTCCCGGTGGTGTCCAGCAGGGCGGAGGCCCGAGAGCTGGTCGCCGGCCAGGACACGAACGAGCGCCTGGACACCTCGACCATGCTCCTGGCGCCCCTGCCGGGCGTGAACGAGCGCGCCTGAGCCCACCGACACCGTGCGGCCAGCGGCCGGGCGCTGGCCGCACGGACCACGACGAGGAGGAAACTTGACGAGGGCGAACCAGTCAGCGACGCCGGTCGCGGACTTCGTACGGCGCGTGCGCGAGCGCGAGCCGCTCGTGGGGTACTGGCTGCTGGCCGATTCGCCCGTGATGACCGAGCGGCTGGCGCGGACCGGCTTCGACTACCTGTGCCTGGACCAGCAGCACGGGCTCATGGGCTACAGCGGCATCCGCGACGGCCTCATGGCCATCGATGCGGGCGGCGCCCTGGGTCCGCGCCCCACGGTGGGGCTCGTACGCACGGCCGCGAACGACCCGCGTTGCATCGGCCAGGCACTCGATGCCGGCGCGGCCGGCGTGATCGTGCCGATGATCGACGACGCGGAGGCGGCGCGCGAGGCGGTGCGGAACGCGAAGTACCCGCCGCTGGGGCGCCGCTCGTACGGGCCGATGCGTTCCGAGCTGCGGCGCGGTTCGGACCTTGCGGTGGTGAACGACACGACGCTGGTGGCCGTGATGATCGAGACCGCGGCGGGCCTGGACAACGTGGCGGAGATCGCAGCCGTGCCCGGCGTCGATGCGCTCTACGTGGGCCCGTACGACCTCACGCTCGCGATCGGCGGCGGCCACCCCGACGATCCGGCCGCCGTCGAGGCCCGGGACGCGGCGCTGCACCGCATCCTGCGCGCCGGACACGCCGCGGGCAAGGCGGTGGGCATCCACGCCGACGACGGGGACACCGCGGCAGCGCGCCTGGCCCTCGGCTTCGACTTCATCAGCATCGAGGGCGATCTGGTTCACCTCGAGCAGATCGCGCGGTCGCACCTGGACCGCGCCCGCCGGGTCTGACGGCCCCCACCCACGACCGCCATCAGCTGAGGGAGAGCGCGTGAAGATCTCCGAGATCGCCGTCTACTCGCACCAGATTCCCGTTGTCCACGGGCCCTACCGGATGTCCGTCGGCGAACTCACCACGCTGGAGACCACCCTGGTCAAGGTTGTCACCGACAGTGGCCTGGTCGGCTGGGGCGAAACCTGCCCCGTCGGCCCCGTCTACCAGCCACACCACGCGGCCGGCGCGCAGGCGGCGTTGGCCGAGCTGGCCCCGGGCCTGATCGGCGCGGACCCCACCCAGATCCTCAGCCTGCACCGCCGCATGAACGCGCTGCTGGACGGCCACGAGTACGCCAAGGCCGCCATTGACATCGCCGCGCACGACATCACGGGCAGGCACTTCGGCGTGCGCGTCGCCGACCTGCTCGGCGGAGTGCAGACCGAACGTGTGCCGTCGTACTACGCGCTGAGCGTCGGGGAACCCGATGAGGTCGCCGAGCAGGCCCACCAGCGCGCGAAGGAGGGTTATCCGCGCCTGCAGGTGAAGATCGGCAACCGTCCCGTGGACGTCGACATCGAGGTCGTGCGCAAGGTGTGGGAACGGGTAGGCGGGCGCGTGCGGCTGGCGGTGGACGCCAACCGCTCGCTGGTGACGCGGGACGTGCTGCGGCTGAGCCGCGAGTGCCGCGACATTCCGTTCATCCTCGAGCAGCCCACCCGCACCATGGACGAACTGCACGGAATCCGTGACCGGATCGAGCACGCGATCTACCTCGACGAGACCACAGTGGACGTCAACGCCGTGCTGCGAGCAGTGGGGTCCAACCTCTGCGACGGGTTCGGTCTCAAGGTCACCCGTCTCGGTGGTTTGCTGCCGATGACGACCGTGCGCGGGATCTGCGAGGCGCGGTCGCTGCCGCACACGTGCGACGACGCGTGGGGCGGGGACGTCATCGCGGCGGCCTGCACCCACATCGGCGCCACGGTGCATCCACGGCTCAACGAAGGCGTGTGGATCGCGCAGCCGTACCTCGGTGACCACTACGCCCCCGAGGGCGGCCTCAGGGTCGTCGACGGCCACATCGACCTGCCGTCCGGAACCGGCCTGGGCATCACGCCAGACGAGCGCCGGTTCGGCGCTCCGGTGACGGTCGTTGGCTGACGGTGCGCGCGAGCGGGTCTTCTGCGAGGGAAAGCGAGCCGACGGAACTGGCGAGCTGCCCGGAGCCTCTCGCCGGGCGCGGACAGCCGTATGGTGGTTGTCCGCGCCGGGCGAGGGTGGAGCTGGGGTGAAATCAGGTGCGGGTGTCGATGTCGTCCAGTGATTCCGTACCCGTCTCGGGTGCCCATGCCCAGCAGACGAGGGCACCGAGGACCAGCACGACCACGCAGCCGCCCAGCGCGACGTCCATGCCGTAGCCGCTGGCCACGAGCGGAAGCAGGAACGTGCTCGCTGCGGAGCCGATCCGGCTGGCGGCCACGGCGATGCCCACACCGGAGGCGCGGAGGTCGGTGGGAAAGAGCTCGGGCGGGTAGACGAACTCCAGATTCACCGCTGCCGCCAGGACGAACGCGAATGCCGTGAACAGGCCGACCGAAACGACCGGTCCGCCGATGTCGGCGAAGGCCGTCAGCGCGGCCAGCAGTGCGGCGCCGACGACGAAGGTCCCGATCAGAAACAGGCGTCGGGAGATCTTGTCGATGATGAGCAGGCCGACGATCGCGCCGGCCAGCAGGAAGACGTTGTAGAGGGCTCCGGCTCCCAGCTTGCTGGTGACCCCGAGCGCCTCCATCACCTGGGGTGAGAAGGTGCCGAGAGCGAAGAACGGGATGACCTGGCAGACGTAGAACAGGGCACCGACGGCGGTGCGCCTGCGGTGGGCCGGGCTGAACAGGGCGCGCATCCCGCGTCGGGCCGTGGCCGGTGTTGCGGTGGGTGGGAGCACGTTCGGGCCGAGGTGGCGCCGGACGACCGCGGCGGCTTCGGTGTCGCGCCCGTGCCGCGACAGCCACAGCGGCGCTTCGGGGACGCCGAGCCGGAAACCGAAGACGAGCAGCGCGGGAACGGCGCTGGTCGCGAGCATGAAGCGCCAGGAGTCTCCGCCCTGATCGGTGAGCAGGAAACCGATCAGGTAGGCGAAGACGTAGCCGGCGGCCCAGGCGACGGCCAGCAGACTCGTCAACCTGCCGCGGAATCTGACCGGTGCGTGTTCGGTGACCAGGGATTTGCTGACCACGTAGTCCGCCCCGAGAACCAGGCCCAGCAGCAGCCGCAGGACCAGCAGCTGGCCGGGTGTCTGGACGAAAAACTGCGCCAGCGACAGCACGGCGAAGGCCAGCATGTCCCAGGCAAAGATCTGGCGGCGTCCGATGCGGTCGGCGATCGGGCCGGTGAGGACCGCGCCGAAAAACAGGCCGGCCAGGGTGGCCGCGCCCAGCAACCCGACCCACAGCGGGGTCAGTCCGAGGGATTTGGTCGCCGCGGCGATGACGATCCCGATGATGCCCAGGATGAAGCCGTCGCTGAACTGCCCACCGGTACCGGCGATGGTCACCCTGATGTGGAAACGGGTGAGGGGTGCGTTCTCGTAAGCCAGCGGGGCGGTGGTGTTTCGGGCTGAGGTGCTCATTGCGTCGGTCCTCCGTTCCCGGAGACACCGCGCCGTCGGCTGGTGGCGGTCTCGTATCCCTCTGCCGCGGACAGCTCCACCCACTGGTCCAGCGCGCCGGTGAGGTTGCGTTCCCGGTGGACGCCGTTCCACGCCAGGCCGTCGACACAGCGCCGAGCGAAGGTGTCGGCTGCGGCGGCGATGTCGTCGAAGATGGTCGTCAGCGCGTCCAGGATGACCGGCTCCATCACGTTGAGTTCCAGTTCCCCTGCCGCGACGGCGCAGTCCACCGTGTGGCTCTGGCCCCGGACCCGGTAGCTGAGCTGCATGACGTACTCGGGGATCACCGGGTTGACCTTGGCCGGCATGATGGACGATCCGGCCTGCACAGCCGGGATCGTGAGGTCGCCGAACCCGCCGTGCGGGCCGGAGGAGAGGATTCGGAGGTCAGCGGCGATCTTCGCGATGGTGATCGCGGCACGGGTCCCGGCTGCGGCGATCTCGGCGTACGGGTCGAGGTGGGCCAGGCTGTCGTAGCGGTTCTCCGCACTCGTGATGCGGCGTCCGGTCAGGGCGGCCAGCATCTCTGCGCAGCGTTCGCCGAACCCAGCCGGGGCCCCGATGCCGGTGCCGATCGCGGTCGCCCCGATCGGCACCGCACTCAGCCCCGCGGCAGCATCGGCCAGCCCGGCCGCGACACGACTGATCGCCGCAGCGTGGCCCCGGTGGGTGTCCCCGGCGGTGACCGCGACTGCGTCCTGCAGGCACGTACGCCCGAGGTGCGGTGTCTGATCGAACTCAACTGCCTTGCGCTCGAACGCGGCGGACAGCTCGCGCAACGCCGCGACCGGCGCCTCAACCAGCTCCAGGATCGTCAGGGCCATCGCTGTCGGATAGGTGTCGTTCGTCGACTGCGACGCGTTGACGTGGTCGTTCGGGTGCACCGTGATCCCGGCGATCGCGCTCGCGCGGGTCGCGATCACCTCGTTGACGTTCATGTTCGCCGTGGTCCCGCCGCCGCCGTGCACCAGCGGCGTCGGGAACTGATCGGCGTGCTCGCCGGCGATGATCTCCTGGCACGCGGTGACGATGGCATCGCAGCGCGCCTGGTCGAGCACCCCGGACGCGTGGTTGACCCGCGCGGCCGCCAGCTTGACCCGCGCGTAGTTGCGCACGAACGGCACCACGTCACCGAAGGTGCGGCCACGCACCGGGAAGTTCTCCACCCCCAGCTCCGTCTGGAGCCCGTAGAGCTGATCTCGCGGCGTCGTGACATCCAGCTCGGCAGTCATCGACCGTCTCACTCTCCTCGTCGAAAGCGACCTGATCCCGCGGTTGTCCGCGGAGCCGCAACGCTAGGCACGCCTGCCCGAACGGTCCATCGGTGTTGCTGTCACAACAACGCCAGAAACAGTGTGACCTGGTACTTTCACGAAAGTTCGAACGATGGTGTTGTTCATGTAGCAACATGTGGGATGGTGCCCGCGATGGATTCGGCAGCGGAACGCGTCGCCGCACTGCTGCTCGCCTTCGGCGCAGGTGGGGCAGGAAACGACCATGGGGTGAGCGACCTCGCTCGGGCAGTGGGCCGCGAGCGCAGTCAGGTCTCACGCATGCTCAAGGCGCTCGAACGCGGCGGTCTGGTCGAGCAGGACCCCCAGACCCGGCGTTACCGCCTGGGATGGAGCCTGCTGGTGCTCGCCTCGAGTGCGGGAGATTCCGCCCTGCTGCGTGCGGCCCGACCGGCGCTGCGCCGAGTGGTGGCACGTACCGGGGAGGTGGCGCTGCTGTCCGTGCAACGGGGCAACCGTTCGTTCACCGTCCTGCGCGAGGAATCGACCCAGTCCCTCCGGGCAGGCGGCTGGGTGGGCCGGAGTTCCCCGATGCACTGCACGGCCTCCGGCAGGGCTCTGCTGTTCGACTCCGACGACGACCTCGTCGAAGCGCTCACCGAAGACGATCTCCGCATGCCGATCTCCGGCCCGGCAGCGCCCCGGACCGTCGACGAGCTCCTCGAACGACTGCACGTCGAGCGGGACAGGGGCTATGCGGTGGCCAGCGAGGAGGTGGAGATCGGCCTGACCTCGGTCGGCGTCCCGATCCGCGACCACACCGGCACCCTGATCGCCGTCATCAACATCTCCGGCCCCACCTCGCGCATGATCGGCCGGATCGACGAATCGGCCCGCCGACTTTGCATCGCGGCCGCGGAGATCGAGACGGCGCTCCAGCAGCCCTTCCAACGGGAGACCGGAACGCCGGCCGGCCGAACGACGAGAACACCAACCGGAAGCCGACCCCGGCAACCGCGGTAGGCACACGAGGACCTCCGGGGCCGGTGTGATCCACACCGGCCCCGGAGGTCCTCGAGATCCGATCCCGTGGCGCCCGCGACCTCCTAGGCTTGCCAGGTCATGGCCGGGTCGCCGAGAACGTCCTGGTTGACGACGATTCCCAGGCCGGGCGAGCTGGACGGCAGAACTCCGTCCCCGGTGAACACGGCGTCGAACTCCGCCGTCTGCAACGCCACCATGTCCGCGCAGTTCAGCACGCACCGAAGCGATCGCGGTGCGACGGTGGCACCCAGGTGGACGATGGCGGCGAAGGCGATGACGGACCCGACGGTGTCCTGCACGCTGACGGTGAGTCCGGCAGCGCGGCAGATGTCCCGATGGCGGCGGCCCCGCGTCAGCCCGCCGGCCTTGGAGATCTTCAGTCCGATGCCGTCGGCCACGTCGTGCGCCGCGGCGAACGCGATGTCCTCGTCGAGCTGGGCGAGCTCGTCGAGCAGGATGGGGTAGGGACACCTGCGGCGCAGTGACAGGGTTTCGCGCCACGTGGCGCAGGGTGCCTCGAGGGTGAAGTCAAGCCCGTGCGGCAGCAGCTGGATCATGCGCAGCGCGGTCTCCGGCAGGAGCCCGCCATTGGCGTCGACCAGGAAGAACTCGCCGGGGCGCCGGTCGGCCAGGCATGCGGTGATGCGTTCGGCGTCCAGCGCGGGCCCGCCTTCGCTGTCCAGGGCGCCGATCTTGATCGAGTGACCGCGATAGCCCTTGGCCCGGTGCTCGGCCACGCGGCTGCGCATCTCGTCCGGATCGCCCGCGTGGATCGAGGAGATCATGGGCAGGGCAACGCCGGTGGAGCCGCCGAGAAGTTCGCTCACCGGCAGACCCACCGACTTGCCGAAGATGTCCCAGCAGGCCACGTCGAGGGGCGTCTTGGCGTGATGGTGACCGGCCAGGGTGCTGTCCATGACGTCCGCGATCCGGTCGGTCTGCCGGGGGTCCCGTCCCAGCAGCGCCGGTGCCAGCTCGGCGATGCCGGCACGGGCGCCCGCCGCGTGTGCCGCGATGTAGGTCGAGCCGAACGGTGTGCTCTCGCCCCAGCCTTCGGTGCCGTCATCGCACGTGATGCGAACGATGGCGGCCTCGAACGACTCGTAGGTCCGGCCGCCGGACAGCCGGTAGACCCCACCCGCGTACGGGAGTTCCACGTTGTAGAGATCGATTCGTGAGATCTTCATTGCCGCTCCGTTGGTCGGCCGGTCTCTGGTGTTCATCCGGCCACGGCGGGCGGGACGAGCACCAGCTTCCCGAGGTGCTTCTTGGCGAGGAAGTCCGCCTGGGCCCGAGCGATCTCGGCCAGGGGGTAGGTGCGTGAGACGACGGGACGCAGTTCGCCGTGTTCGAGGTATGCGACGAGATTCTCGAACACGACGTCTTCCTGGAAGGTGCAGCCGAAGATCGACAGGTCGTTGAGGTACAACGTGCGCAGATCCAGCTCCGCGACCGGTCCGCCGATGGCACCCGCGATGGCGTACCGGCCGCCCGGGCGCAGCAGGTCCAGCAACTGCGCGGACTGCGGGCCGCCGACCAGGTCGATCACCACGTCGACGGATGTGCGGCCGAGCGCGGCGATCAGGTCCGCACCGCGCTCCACGGTGCGATCAGCGCCCTGTGCCCTGACATCGGCGGCTTTGGCGGCCGAGCAGACCGCGGTGACCGTCGCGCCGCGGCGCTTCGCGAGCTGCACCGCCGCGAGGCCGACTCCGCCCGAGGCGCCGGTGACCAGGACCCGCTCGGCCCCGACCGCGGCTCGGTGCAGCATGTTCTCCGCGGTCGAGTAGGCGCACGGCACGGCGGCCAGCTCCTCGTCGGACAGGTCGCTGCGGACGCGGTAGGTGTCCTGCGCTGGGGCGACCGTGAACTGCGCGAATCCACCGTCGCATTCGCTGCCGAAGGTCCAGCACTGAAACGGCCGGTGGCCGACGGGCGTGCGCAGCATGTTCCGGACCAGCACTCGCTCGCCGATGCGGTCGGGGGAAACACCGTCCCCCACCTCGACGATGCGACCGCAGACGTCCGCGCCCTGGATGCGCGGGAATTCCAGCGCCGCGCCCGACCACGTGGCGTCGCTGTCGTCGACGGTGGCGAAGCCCGTCTGTCCACCCTCGCCGGTCTCCGCTGTGACGCCTTTGGAATACCACCCGATCCGCGTGTTCACGTCCGTGTTGTTGATCCCGGCCGCGGCGACCTGGATGAGCACCTCGCCCGGTTTCGGCCGAGGAACCGGCACGTCGGTCCGGTACTCGAGTTTGTCCAGGCCACCGTGGCCGGTGAGCAGGACGGCGGCCATCGTCCTCGGCACGGCCGCGGCTTCCGCCATGGTCGTGGTCACCTCCAGTTCCGGGACTGGCCGGCCTCGTTGACGGTCCGCGGCAGATCCCACGGGTTCGCTTCCCGCAGTGCCTCCGGCAGCAGGGCATCAGGCGCGTTCTGGTAGGTCACCGGACGCAGGAACCGCTCGATCGCCGCCGTGCCCACCGAGGTGTGCGACACCGCGGTGGTGGCCGGGTAGGGGCCGCCGTGCTGCTGGGCCGGCGTGACCGCAACCCCGGTGGGCCACTCGTTGAAGACGATCCGGCCGCTGCGCTGGGCCGCGAGGTCCAGCAGCGGGGCGAGGCGGGCCCGTTCGGCGTCAGCCGGTTCGCTCGACGTGTGCACGGTGACGGTCAGGCTGCCGTCGACCGCCGCGACGATCTCCGCCGGGTCGTCGTCCGCGTCGTACTCGGCGATCACTGTGGACGGACCGAAGTTCTCTTCCAGCAGAACGGCGCGGTGCTCGAGCAGGTTGTGCGTCGAACCGGCGTGGAACAGGGTCGGCGTGAACGCGGGAACGCCGGAGGTGTCGGCCTGTTCGCGCCCGGCCACCAGGACCGTCACACCGGGAACACCAGCCAGTTCCTCGATCCGCTCCTGGTACCGCTGGGCGATTCCGGAGGTGAGCAGGCGTGCCGCCGGAACGTCGTGGACCAGCTTGGCCAGGCGTTCGGGCAGATCCGTTCCGCGTGGGAGCAGCAACACGCCCGGCTTGGTGCAGAACTGGCCCGCCCCGAGGGTGAAGGACCCGACGAAGCCCGCGGCGATCTGCTCGCCGCGTTCGCGCACCGCCTCGGCGGTGACCACCACCGGGTTGATGCTGCCGAGCTCGCCGAAGAACGGGATCGGTGACTCCCGGGACGAGGCGATGTCGAACAGGGCCCGGCCGCCGGCGACCGAGCCGGTGAACGCGGCGGCGGAGATGCGCGGGTCCCGCAGCGCCCGCACCCCGGCCTCCCGGCCGCTGATCAGGCTGAACGTTCCGTCCGGTGCGCCACTGCGCGCCAGCGCCGACCGCACGACCTCCGCCGTCCGCTGCGAGGTCACCGGATGGCCGGGGTGTGCCTTGAGCACCACGGGGCAGCCTGCCGCGAGCGCGGAGGCGGTGTCGCCGCCGGCGACCGAGAACGCGAACGGGAAGTTGCTCGCCGCGAACACCAGCACCGGCCCGAGCGGAACCAGCCAGCGGCGCAGGTCCGGCCGCGTGCCGAGCACGAAGTCGGGGTCGCGGCGGTCGAGGACGATCCGGAGGTAGGAGCCGTCCCGCAGCACGTCGGCGAACATGCGCAGCTGGACCGTCGTCCGCTTGACCTCACCGGTGAGCCGCGCCTCGCCAAGCCCGGTTTCCTGACCGGCGATGCTCACGAGGTCGGTGGCGGCGGCGTCCAGGGCGTCGGCGACCGCGGAGAGCGCCTCGGCTCGCCGGCGCGGGGTCCACCTCCCCCACTCGTCGGCGGCGGCGGCCGCCGCACCCAGGCAGCGATCGAGTTCCGCTGCCGACTCCTCGCGGCCTGTCTGGTCTACTGTGGTCATCGGGTACTCTCCGTTCGTACGTGGGTCGGTGCCGTGGCGCTCAGGCGCTGATCTCCCGATATCGGCCGAACCGTCCACGGTGGAAGATCAGCGGCTCGCCCTCGCCCGCTTCGAGGTGGCGCACGTCGGCCACCACGATCACGTGGTCACCGCCGTCCAGCTCGTGCCGGATCTCGCAGTCGATCCAGGCGTGTGCGCCCGAGATCCGGGGGTTACCGTCGGCGGACTCGTGCCAGGCCACCGCGCGGAACTTGTCGTCGCGTTTGCTGGACAGGACCCGGCAGACGTCGTTCTGCCCGCTGGCGAGCACGCTGGCGCTGAACCGACCAGCGGGGCGGATCTTCGGCCAGCTGGTGGACGTCAGCGCGACGCTGAAGTTGACCAGCGGGGGATCCAGCGACAGCGACTGGAAGGTCCCGACGACCAGTCCGGCCGGTTCGCCGGTGCCCACCTGGCGGCCTGCCACGACCACCACACCGGTGGGCAGGTGTCCCATCACGTCGCGGAAGTACCGCGGCTCGATCGTCGAAAGCGAGGCGGTCATGATCGGTTCCTCCAAGCAGGTGTCGGCGCCTAGCGCGAGGCGGTGAGTTGCGCGGTGAGTTCGCGTGCCACGCGAAGGCCGCTTTCGATGGCTCCGTCGATGAACCCGGCCCACAGGTTGGCGTTGTCGCTGCTGGCGAAGTGCAGGACGCCTTCCGGCCGTTGCTGGGCCTGGAGGTAGCGGGTGAGCTGGTGCGGCCGGTGCATCAGCCACGTCTCGCGGGAGTAAGGATCGGACATCCAGTCGTGGCCGGTGACCTCGAGGACCTCGAGATCGTCGCGCCACACGCGCAGCGCGGCGCGGACGGCGTCGAGGTCGTCCGGCGAGATCTTCTGCGCGTCCGCCCCGAAGGCGACGAGGACGGCGTCGTCGTCCCCGAGGTATTCGGTGCGCACGACCGACAGGGGGTGGGAGGCGGAGGAATAGGCGAAGAACGGCTTGATCGGACCGCGCACGCGGATCCACGCCTTGACGCCCTTCGAGGCCGTTTTCTCCTTGCTCGCCGCCAGTTTCTCCGCGCACAGTGCCGGCGACACGTCGAGGTCGCCGATGATGTTGTGCGGCAGCGTCACCACGACCCGCCGCGCGTGGATCTGTTCCCCGGACGCGGTGGTGATCACCGCGCCCTCAGCGTCGTGCTCGATGCGGCGCACTTCGGTGGACGTGCGGATCTCGGCGTCGACGTCGGCGACGATCGCCTCGACCAGGGATCGGGTTCCCGTCGCGAGCCGGAAGACCGCGGATGCCTCGTGCATGAGGTGCCAGGAGCCGGCGGTGGCGGCGGTCCAGCGCAGGCCGCTGGTGAAGGCACCCTCGTCGAGCGGGGCGTTGAAGTGCCCGACCCACGCGGCCTCGTTGGCCTGGCGCTCCTCCACCGGGAGGTGGAGTTCGTCGAGCTTGTCCTGGATGCTGCAGGCGTCGACCTCGGCGAGCTCCGGTTCCGCGAGCGGCTGGTCCGGCCGGGGGATCCAGCGCATCGTGTCGGCCAGCAGCCGCCGCATGCCCGGGTCGATGAGCTCCATGAAGCCGTCGAGCGTGCCCTTGCGGACCTCGTCGCCCGCCAGCCAGTACGCCTCTTCGGGCCGCGGCCCGCGGGTGACCTCCAGGCCGTAGCGGGTGATCTCGGCCCACACGTGCGGCTGCACCCAGTGCAGCCAGGTGCCGCCGATCTCCAGGTCGCGGCCGAGCCGGTGGTCGGTCCACACCCGGCCGCCCAGCCGGTCGCGGGCTTCCAACACGAGGACACGAAGGGAACTGCGGCTGAGCTCGCGGGCGGTGATCAGTCCGGCGATCCCACCGCCGATCACTACAACATCGGCTTTGTCAGGCACGGTGACACTCCGTCGTGGTCGGTTCTGCTGGGTTGGTCGTCCTGCGCTACACGCGACAGTCGATCACAAAACTGGTCGATTCGTTCACATCTTGAACAATCGCGCCTCAGTGTGAACCGCGCGGCCCGTCGCGTCAAGAGGCCAAGAGCGTCATGTCAACTGCTGGGCGGCGAATGCAGGATGACTCTTGACGCCGATGATGACACGTGTCATCGTATTCGAACGAACTAGTCACTATCTGAACGCCACCCGGTGGCAGTGGCGCAGGCAGTAGATCCGAACGCGGTCGCACGGGAAAAGAGGTGTGCCTCGATTCGTGCGCACCGGTGCACAGTCGCAGGAGTGAACCCATGCCTTGGTCGAGCGTTCCCGAAGCCGTTGCCGCACTCGCCGCAGGCGGGAAGGTGCTCGTCGTCGACGATGCGGACCGGGAGAACGAGGGCGACCTGATCATGGCCGCCGAGTACGCGACGACCGACGAGGTCGCGTTCTTCCTGGAACACACCTCGGGTTTCCTGTGCGTCGCGATCGACGGCGCCCGCGCGAACGCGCTTGAGCTGGACCTGATGGTGCGGGACAACACCGAGAGCCAGGGCACCGCCTTCCTGGTCAGCGTCGACTACAAGCACGGGACGACCACGGGGATCAGCGCGCAGGACCGGGCGAAGACGATCCGGGCGCTGGGCGACCCGCGGGTCGAGCCAGCCGACCTGGCGCGGCCGGGTCACGTGATGCCGCTGCTGGCCAAACCGGGTGGGGTGCGGCAACGCCCCGGGCACACCGAGGCGGGCGTGGACCTGTGCCGCCGGGCCGGGCTGAGTGGAGCCGCCCTGCTGTGCGAGGTCGTGACCCCGGACCGGCGGCAGATGATGCGCGGCCCGGAACTCGCGGAATTCGCCGCGCGACACGGCATCCCGATGATCTCCATCGCCGACCTCATCAGCTGGCTGCAGGATGCCGACTCGGGGGTGCGCCGGACGGGGCAGGCCACGATTCCCACCGATCTCGGGACTTTCCGGGCCAGCACCTACCAGTCAGGCGCCGACGACGTCGAACACCTGGTGCTGACAATGGGTGACACCGACGGTGCCGACGACGTTCTCGTCCGCCTGCACAGCGAGTGCCTCACCGGCGACCTGGTCGGCTCGTTGCGCTGCGACTGCGGCGCGCAACTGCGCATGGCGATGGCGGCGATCGCGGACGAGGGCCGCGGCGTGATCGTCTATATGCGCGGACACGAGGGACGTGGCATCGGCCTGGGGCAGAAGCTGCGCGCCTACGAGCTCCAGCAGCACCAGGGGCTGGACACCCTCGAGGCCAACGTGGCGCTCGGCCTGCCGGTGGACAGCCGCGACTACACGGCGGCGGCCGGCATCCTGGCCGACCTCGGGATCGCGTCGGTCCGGCTCATGACGAACAACCCGGACAAGTGCCGCGCACTCACCGCATGCGGGGTGACCGTCAGCGAGACCATCCCGCTCGAAGCCCAGCCGAACGAGCACAACGCGGCGTATCTCGCCACCAAGCGGAACCGGATGGGCCATCGGCTCGAGCAGATCGCCTGACCACCACGACACGACAACCGCGAAACAGCTCGCACGTTGATGACCGTGCCGGGGATTCGGCACGGTCATCAACGTGTTCGGATCCAACCTTGTTCAGTCGCCGCCGGACGATGCGCGCGTCAGGCCATGTCTCCGGCCGGCGAAAGTCGCCGGCGCGGCCGGGCCGCGGGCTTTCGCTGGCCGGCGCGGCCCGGGCCGCTGGTGCTCTGGTCGGTCAGGCGTCGAAGGTCAGCACGGCCTTGGCCACCTCGCCGTGGTGCGCCGCCTCGATCGCCTCGTTGATCTTGTCGAACGGGAACGTGGTGATGAGCTGGTCGAACGGGAAGCGGCCCGCTCGGTTGAGCTCGATCATGCGCGGAATGAACTCCGCGGGCACCGCGTCGCCCTCGATGACACCGACCAGCGAACGGCCGAACAGCAGGTGGCCCTGGTCGATCGTGACCTCGTTGTTCAAGCCCTGGAAGCCCACGGTGGCGCACACGCCGTAGGACTGCAGGCACTCCAGCGACTGCCGAACGACCTGCGGCAACCCGATGCAGTCCACCGAGTACCGGGCACCCGTCCCACCGGTGACCTCCCGGATCGCCTCGACCGGGTCGCGATCAGTCGGGTCCACGACGTGCGTGGCACCGAACCGCGACGCCAGCTCCCGCCGGCTCGCCATCGGATCCACCGCGATGATGGTGGAGCACCCCGCCGCCACCGCCGCCATGATCGCGCTGAGCCCCACCGAACCGGCCGCGAACACCGCGATGCTGGAGCCCTCCTCGGGGTTCAACGAGTTCAGCACCGCCCCCGCACCGGTCTGCACACCGCAACCAAGCGGCCCGAGCAGCTCCAGCGGCAGATCGGGGTCGACCTTGACCGTGTTGTTCACGGTTGCGATGGCGTGCCGGGCGAACGACGACTGCCCGAAGAAGTGCCCGAAGATCTTCTCCCCACCACGGCCGAGCGGCGACGAGCCGTCCAGCCGCGCCCCGACCAGGTTCAGCGGCACGAAGTTGCGACAGTGCACGGTCACGCCGCGCTCGCACAGGTCGCAGTTGTGGCAGGAGTTGTAGCTCAGGACCACGTGGTCACCCGGGGCCAGCGTCGTGACGCCCTCCCCGACCGCCTCCACCACACCCGCCCCCTCGTGACCGAGCACGACCGGCAGCTGCTCCGGGGCCGCGGTCGCGATCACGCCGAGATCGGTGTGGCACACCCCGACGCCGACCATGCGCACCAGCACCTCCCCCGCACGCGGCTCGTCGATGTCGACCTCCTCGACAACCAGCGGTTTGCCGGTTTCGCGAAGCACTGCTGCGGTGGTCTGCATGGAATCGGTCCTCTCGGTGATGGTTTTCACACTGCCGTCGAGTCGGCGCGACCGCAGCATGCTGCACCGAGCAGATCAGCGAGCACCTCCAGATGGGGGTTTTTCACACGATCTCACGCTGATCACGGCTCGCGAGTACGACGTGCTGCGCCGGGTGGCGCTGGGGCAGAGCAACCCGGAGATCGCCGAAGCGATGTTCTTGTCCCGCAACACTGTCAAGAGCTCCCTGCAGAACGCCTGCCGCAAGCTGGGTGCGCGCAACCGGGTCGAGGCCATCGCCAAGGCTCGCGACCTGGGACTGTTGTGAGCCGCCTCATGGTGCACGGTCCGGTATGGGGTGATGTGCACCATCTGCGGGTCGTGTCGTTGCGGTGCGCCAGGCGCGGGCCCCGGCGGCGGTTTGTCTACTGTGGAGGGTAGCTTTTCCAGGTCAGACCGGCCCGGAGCGCACCACTGCCGGTAGCCGGACGTTGGTCTCGGCGGACCCTGTTCGCCCTTTTGGGATGGTTACGTGATGTTGTGCTGACTGTGCGTGTTTGGAGTCACCGGGTTTCAGGTGGACATGGGGCCTGACACCCCTTGAGACTGGGTTCCAGACAGCCGAAAGCGTGAGCCTCTGGGGGGTTCCCGCCCACTCGTCTGTCTCCCTTTTCGGCCGGTGCTGCATCGATTCAGTACCACCACGCTCCCCCGAGCTCCTGCGGTGGCACCGGCCGGCCCGCCGTGCCTCGCGCGGTGCACCCCCACCCACAGCACGACTGCTTCTGCCTGCCCCGAGAGGAGAACTGTGCCCATCGCGCTGCTCGCACTCGCCGTTGGTGCCTTCGGCATCGGCACGACCGAGTTCGTCATGATGGGTGTGCTGCCGCAGGTAGCCGCCGACCTCGGTGTCTCGATCCCCACCGCCGGGCACCTGATCACCGGCTACGCCCTGGGCGTGGTGATCGGTGCCCCGTTGCTGACCGTCCTGGGCGCGCGGCTGTCCGGCAGGACCATGCTCGTCGCCACGATGGGCCTGTTCATCGCCGGGAACGCGCTGTTCGCGCTGGCCCCCAGCGCCGACCTCGGCATGGCTTTCCGGTTCCTGGCGGGTCTGCCGCACGGCGCCTTCTTCGGCGCCGGTGCCGTCGTGGCCGCCCGCCTCGTCGAGCCCGGCCAGCGCGCCAGGGCGGTCTCGATGATGTTCATGGGCCTCACCCTGGCCAACGTCGTCGGCGTGCCGCTCGGCACGCTGCTGGGCCAGCACGTGGGCTGGCGGGCCACCTTCGCCGTCGTGGCCGCCATCGGCGTCGTCACCGTCGCCGCCATCGCGCGGCTGGTGCCCGGCGAGGTGCGGCCGCGGGCCAGCCGGTCCTCGGTCCTGGACCAGCTCGCCGCGTTCCGCCAGCCCCAGATGTGGTTGGCGCTGGCGATCGTCACCTTCGGCCTCGGCGGCACCTTCGCCTGCCTCAGCTACCTGACCCCCGTGCTCACCGACGTCTCCGGGTTCTCCGGGACCGGCGTGACGCTGCTGCTGGTCGTGGCCGGCCTCGGCATGACCCTGGGCAACTACCTGGGCGGCCGGATCGCCGACCGGGCGGTGCTGCCGGGCCTGTGCGCCGCGCTGGTCGGCATCGCCGTCGTGCTCGGCGCGTTCACCCTCACCTCCGGCAACAAGGTCACCGCCGCGGTGACGGTGTTCGCCATCGGCGCCGTCGGTTTCATGGTCGCGCCGATCATGCAGGCCGTGGTCATGGACAGGGCCGGGGGCGCGCCCGCCCTGGTCTCGGCGGCCCTGCAGTCGGCGTTCAACATCGCCAACTCCATCGGTGCCCACGCGGGCGGTCTGGTCATCGCGCACGGCCTGGGCCTGCTGGCGCCCAGCGTGGTGGGCGTCGCGTTGTCGGTGCTTGGCCTGGTGCTCACCGGGGCGCTGGCCGCCGCGGACCGCCGGGCGCGGGTTCCGGTGTCCACACCGGACACCGAGCCGGTCGGGGACGACTGGGACCTGGCCGCGGAGCGCGAGCTGGCCGCCGTCCCCGCCTGAATCCTGGTGGTGGGCCCCGCACCCCCGACGTGGGGCCCACCACCGTCCACTGCGGACGATCGCCGGTATGCAGCAACGGTGCGGGACGTCAGAGCCGGCGCACACCCTCCAGGACCGCCTGCAGCAGCTTGCGGTCCGGGCGGGTTGGCCGCGGCCGTGCGCCCGTGACCAGGTAACCGCGTTCGATCAGGTCGCTGGCCAGCACCTTGACCACCACGATCGGTGTGTCCAGGTAGGCCGCCACCTCGGCGACCGACAGCGGACGCACGCACAGCTCCAGGATCTCCCGGTGCTCCACGCCGAGCCCGGAGCTCTCGGCGCGCCGTTCGGTGACCAGCTGCGTCACCACGTCCAGGTCCGGGCGGGTCGGCCGGGTGCGGCCGCGCGTGAGCGCATACGGCCGCACCATCGGGCCGTTCTCCTCGTCCCACCAGAGTTCACCCTCGTGCCGCGTCACGGCCGGGCCTTCACCGGCCACGCGGCTGCTCGGTCACCGCGACGCGCGGCGCCGAGCTCAGGTAGTCGCCCACGCGCACCACCAGCAGGTTCATCTCGTAGGCGATCATGCCGATGTCGGCCTCCGCCTCGGCCAGCACCGCCAGGCACGCCCCGCTGCCGGCGGCGGTGACGAGCAGGAAGGCGCGGTCGAGCTCGACCACGGTCTGCCGCACGTCCCCGCCGCGGAAGTGCCGACCGGCCTCGCGGGCCAGGCTTTGCATCGCCGAGGACATCGCCGCCAGGCGCTCGGCGTCCTCGGCGGGCAGCCCAGCGGACTTCGCCAGCAGCAGGCCGTCCGCGGACAGCACGACCCCGTCGCGGGCCCCGGCGACCCGCGTGACCAGGTCGTCCAACAGCCAGTTCAGCTCCCCGTCGGAACCGATCCCGTTGCTCATGCCCTCTTGCGCTCCTCCTGCTCGGGTCACTCGCCGCCCTCGGCGCGGCGCGCGGCCTGCGTCCCGCGTTGGAACGCGGTCATGTTGTCACGCGTGCGCTCCGGCGAGGGCTCAAACTGCCCGGCGCCCTCCGGTTGGAGCAGTCGCCCGGAACTGCGCTGGCCGGGCTTGCGCCGGGGCGGCGGCTCCGCGTCCGGGTCCGCCACCGGGAACTGCGGGGCATCGGCGTGGCTCGCCGCGGGAGCGGGGCCGCGGGCCCAGGTCGGGGAGTCGGCGCTGCCCGCCCCGCGGTCGAAGAGCGGCTCGGCGGCCACGATGTCGGGGGGCAGCCGGACGAACGCCACCGTGCCGCCCTCGGCGGCCTCGCGCAGGTCCACCTCGATGTTGCGGCGCGCGGCGAGCCGGGCCACCACGAACAGGCCCAGCCGGGAGTCACCGCGTCGCGTGATGTCCTCGAACCGCGGGGTGCTGGCGAGCAGCGCGTTGGCCTCGTCCCGGTCGGCCGGGCGCATCCCCAGCCCCTCGTCCTCGATCTGCAGCAGCACCCCGCGCGGAGTGTCGCTGCTGTAGACCTGGACCTGGGAGCGCGGCGAGGAGAACGACGTGGCGTTGTCCATCAGCTCCGCCAGCAGGTGGATGACGTCGCCGACGGCCGCGCCGACGAGGGAGACGTCGGGCGTGGGATGCACGTGGATCCGGTAGTAGTGCTCGGTTTCGGCGACCGCCGCGCGCACCACGTCGACCAGCCGCACCGGTTTGCGCCACTGCCGGCCCGGCTGCTCACCGGCCAGGATGATCAGATTCTCGGCGTTGCGGCGGGCGCGGGTGGCGAGGTGGTCCAGCTGGAACAGGCCGTCCAGCCGCTCCGGATGCTCCTCGCTGCGCTCCATCCGGTCGAGCACCTTCAGCTGGCGGTACACCAGACCCTGGTTGCGGTGCGCGATGCCGAGGAACACCTTGGTCGCGCCTTCGCGGGCCTCGCTCTCCCGCACCGCCGCGGCGACCGCCGTGTGGTGCGCGGCGCTGAACGCGTCCGCCACCTGCCCGATCTCGTCGACGCCGTGGTCCAGCGGCGCCAGTTCGGCCGCCACGTCGACGCGTTCGCCACGGTCCAGTTTGGACATGATGTCCGGCAGCCGCCGGCTGGTGAGTTCCAGCGTGTCGTCGCGCAGCTTCGCCAGCCGTGCCAGGAGGGTGCGGTCGACGAGCCGCCGGGCGTTGCGGGTCGTCAGGACGATGCCCAGCAGCATGGCCACCAGCACGGCGGCGCTACCCGCCAGCACCACGGCGAGCCGCGTGTTGGTGTCGTCCATGGCGATGTCGGAGGCGGAGTCGGCCTGCGCCGCCACGATTGCCGCCAGGTCGTCGGACACCTCACCGGTGGCCTCCCGCCAGGCGGCCTGGTCGACGCCGAACCGGCCGCTGCGCTGCGGCGGGTGCTCGACCAGCGTGTTCTCGACCGCGGTGACCCGCCGCCACGCCTCGCTGCCGATGAGTCGGCGGTACAGTTCCGCGGCGCGCGGTTCCGCGACGGCCATGGCGGTGTCCAGCCTGGTGCGGTAGGCGCCGACCAGGTGGACGAAGGACAGGTGGTCCTCGGTGCTGAACTGGCCGCGGGCCAGGGCCGCGGTGCCCAGCGACGTGGCGCGCGACATCTGGTCGGTGGCCCGCAGCATCTCGGTGGCGGTCAGCCTGGCCTGGCCGGCGCGCGCGTCCGGCATCACCCGCGCCTGGGTGTCCACCAGGGCGACTCCGGCGTCGAGGAGCCGGTTGTAGAAGTCGACGGTGGCGGTCCGGGACGCCTGTCCGGCGTCGTACCGGGCGCGTTGCTGCGGCAACTGGTCCAGCAGCGCGGTCAGGTCGCGGATGCGGGCGCCGATCTCCGGCGGGGCGTCGTTGGCGAGGGTCCGCAGGTGCATCCGCAGCTGGCCCACGGCCCGGTCGGTCGCGGCACGCTGGGCGGGCAGCGCGGCCGGGTCGGTGCCGGGGCGGTTCAGCCGCTCGAGTGCGAGCCGGCGTTCCTTCTGCAGCGCCGTCAGGCTGTGCACCGAGGGGAGCGACGCGTCCGTCACCCCGGCGGCCAGCAGTCGGGAGCAGTACGCCTCGTACACCGTCGCGGAGGCAAGACCGAGCCAGATGACCAGCAGGATCGCGCTGGGCATCACGCCAACCCGCGTCAGGCGGGCCCGGATCGCTCGGTACCCACCACCGGAACTGCTCGTCCGCGTCACCGTGCTCCGCAACTGTCGAACCGCTCCGCGACGCGCCCGGCCTCAGACCGGTGCGGGCGGTCGCGCCGCAACCCAGCACCACACCGGCTCGGCTGGGCGCCTTTCGGCGTGGCCATGCACCAGCAACCTCGTCTCGCAGCCGAACCGGTACCACTAACGTGGGCGCGCTTCCCTAAAGCCACCCAGCAGGGCGAACGCACCATAGCACAGTGTGATCAAGCGGGTGGGTTTCGGTTACCTTGTCGGGCCAAGCCCGGCGGTGACGTCACGCGTCGTAGCGCGGCTCCGTGCGCAGCAGGAACGAGACGTCGTTTCCCGGCCGCAGCTCGCGGGCCTGGGCACCGCGGGTGAACAGGCGGGCGCCGGTGCTGCCGCCCAGCTCGGCGTGGTCCCTGCGGACCCGCAGCCACGCCCCCTCCCGGAGTCCGAGCACCGGCACGTCGTTGTCCTCCAGGAACTCGACGATCCGCTGTTCGCGGGTCTCGCCCATGTGCGTGCTGGTCGGGTCCGGGTCCTGGTAGTGCGGGTTGATCTGGAACGGCACCAGGCCGATCGCGGTGAACGACGGCGGCTCCACGATCGGCATGTCGTTACTGGTCCGCAGCGTCGGGCAGGCCATGTTGGTGCCGGCGCTGGCCCCCAGGTACGGCGTGCCGCCGCGGACCACCTCGCGCAGCGCGGGCAGCAGGCCCAGTCGGTGCAGTGTGGACAGCAGGCGGAAGGTGTTGCCACCCCCGATGAACACGGCGTCGGCCTCGTGCACCGCGGCCACCGCGTCCGTGGCGCGGTGGATGCCGTCGACGGTGACGCCCAGCGGTTCCACGGCCGCCTGCACGGTGGCGGTGTAGCCGTCGTGGTCCCGTTTGGCGAACGGCACGAACAGCAGTCGATTCCGGTCGGCCAGCAGCTCGGCCACCGCGGGCATCGCGTGCTCGAGGAAACCCGTGCCGTGCGTCATCGAACTGGACAGCAGCAGCAGTTCCACGTTGTCCTTCTTTCCCCCGTCCGGCGCCGTTGCCCCCAGGCTAACGCGACCGCCGCACTCGCGATCCCGGAACGAAGGGCGCCGTCACCGGCACTCCTGGGCGACGGCGCCGGTGTCCACCGTGGCCGGTCGGTCGACGACCAGGTGACGGCTCACCCGATCAGACCGTCGGCGGATCAGGCGTCGGCGGCGAGTTCCCTGACGCGCTCGATCAGCTTCGCGCGGCCCGCCGCGTCCCCGGCCAGCGGGGTCACGTTGAGCGTGGTCACGCCCGACTCCTTCAACGCCGCCAGCCGCTCCCGGACGTGCCCCTCCGGCCCGATCAGCGAGGTCTTCTCCAGCAGGTCGCGCGGCACGGCCGCGGCGGCCTCGTCCTTCCTGCCGCTGAGGTAGAGGTCCTGGATCAGCTCCGCCTCGGCCTCGTAGCCGTAGCGACGGGCGAGGTTGTTGTAGAAGTTCCTGCCCTTCGCCCCCATGCCGCCGACGTAGAGCGCCACGTGCGGCCGGACGAGGTCCAGCAGGTCGTCCAGCCCGTCCCCGATGGCCAGCGGCGCCTGGGCGACCACGTCCAGCGGCGGCAGCGACGGGTCGCGCCTGGCCCGGCCCGCGGCCAGCGACTCGCCCCACACGTCCGCGGCCTTCTCCGGCAGGTAGAAGATCGGCTCCCACGCCTCGGCGATCTCGGCGACCAGCTCCACGTTCTTCGGCCCGATCGCGGCGATCATGATCGGGATCCGGTCCCGCACCGGATGGTTGATGATCTTCAGCGGCTTGCCCAGGCCGGTGCCCCGGTCAGCGGGCAGTGGGATCTGGTAGTGCTTGCCGCTGTGCTGCACCTTCTCCCGGCGCCACACCTGACGGCAGATCTCGACGATCTCGCGGGTGCGGCCCAGCGGGGCGTGGTAGGGCACCCCGTGGAAACCCTCGATGACCTGCGGCCCGGAGGCGCCGATGCCGAGGGTGAAGCGCCCGTCGGAGACGTAGTCGAGCCCGGCCGCGGTCATTGCCGTCAGGGTGGGTGTACGGGTGTAGATCTGCAGGATGCCGGAGGCGATCTCCAGCCGCTCGGTGCGGGCGGCGATGAAGCCCATCTGGCTCACCGCGTCGAAGGAGTACGCCTCCGGGACGAACACGATGTCCAGTCCCGCCTTCTCGTAGGTGGCCAGCTCGTCGACGGTTTCCTTGAAGCCCCCGCTGTAGTTCAGCGGCATCCCGATGCGCATCGGCTGTTCCTTCCGGTCGCGGCAGCGGCGATGCCCGGGGCCACGCCGCCGAGGTCGCCTCGAGGTTACCGCCGAGTACGGGCACCCCGGGAGCCGCCGCGAGCACCGCGGGTTGTGACGCACGTCTCAGGATTTTCTTGTCCTGGCGGGAACTTTCCCCCTGCCAACCCGGACAATGGGGGCATGCCGTCCGTCGAGTCCACCGCGTCGCCGTCCAGCCGGCCCGGTGCGCGGGTGGGCGCCGCATGAAACTGGCCCTGCTGGACATCGGTTCCACCGCCGCACGCCTGGAGATCGTTGATCTGGACCGCTCCCGCATGCCGCGCGCGGACTGGAGCGTGAAGGCGCGGACCCGGCTCGCCGAGCACACCGGCGCGGACGGAACGGTCAGCGCTTCGGGCATCGAGCACGCGGTGCGCGCGGTGCGGCACTGCGTGGCGGCCGCCGCCGACCAGCGGCCCGACGCGCTGGTCGCCTTCGGCACGTCCGCGGTCCGCGACGCCGCCAACGGCGCGGAGCTGCGGCAGCGGCTGAGCGAGGCGGCCGGAGTGCGTATCGGCGTGCTCAGCCCGCGCGACGAGGCCGCCGTCACCTACCACGCCGCACGCCGCTGGCACGGCCGCCGCGGATCCGTTCTGACCACTGTGGACATCGGGGGTGGCACGATCGACGTCGCCACCGGACGGGGCGCCGAACCGACCGAGGTGGTCACGCTGCCGTTCGGCGCCGCCCGGTTGACCCGGCAGTACCTGCCGGACGACCCGCCCCGGCCGCAGCAGGTCGACCAGCTGGTCGCGGCGGTGCGCGAGACCCTCCCCCGGTCGCTGCGCACCTTCGCCGGGACCGACCTGGGTCACCCGATCGCCCTGTCGAAGGTGCTGCGGCAGCTGGCGGTGCTCACCGAGAGCGAGCCGGGCCGCGTGGTCCGCCACCCCGACCGGCTGTCGCTGGCCAGGCTCCAGCCCTGGATCCCGCGGCTGGCCGCCCTCGACCAGCGGCAGCGGGCGGCCCTGCCCGGCGTGTCGCGCAGCCGGGCCCGGCGCATCCTGGCCGGGGCGATCGTCGCCGAGCTGGTGCTGCGCACGATCGGGGTCGCGGAGCTGGAGATCTGCCCGTGGGGCCTGCGCGAGGGCCTGGTGTTTCGCTTCGCCGAGGCCCACGATGACAGCGGCGGCGACGCCCTGCGGCTGGTCCCCACCCTCTTCCGCTGATCCGTCAGCGCGCGGCGCGCATCCGGACGCGGGTAGCGTCGATGATGTTCATCGCCGAAAAGGAGGACGGGTCGTGGCCGTCGTGCTGCACATCCTGATCACCATGGTGGCGGTGTGGATCACCACCGCGCTGCCGGGCATCCACCTCGGGGGCGAGGACACCGCCGCCAAGGTCCTCACCCTGCTGGCCGTGTCGGTGCTGTTCGGCCTCGTCAACGTGGTGCTCAAGCCGATCGCGAAAACCCTGGGCTGCCTGCTGTACCTGCTGACCCTGGGCCTGTTCGGGCTGGTGGTCAACGCCCTGCTGTTCTGGCTGACCAGCTACCTGGCCGGGGAGCTGCGGCTGCCGTTCCATGTCGACGGCTTCTGGGCCGCCTTCTGGGGAGCGCTCATCGTCACGATCGTCAGCAGCGCGCTGGCCGGGATCGTGCGCCGCACCCGCACCCCGGTGGACGAGCGCTGACGTTCGGGTGGTTGCGGCGCCGAACGACCGCGGCAAGTGCCGCCCACCGGATATATTGCCGACCAGGTCTGTCCACAGCGGAACCTGGTGACGACGATGCGATGCGGCTTGGACGAGTTCGGCGGCCTGCTGCGCGACCAGGCGGTGGCACCGGAGATCGGCGCGTTCCTGCTCGGCGGGACCGACGCCGGGCGGGCACCGCGGGATTCGCGGTGGGACGAGCTGGCCGACGGCCTGCGGCGGGCGTCGGTGTTCGGGTTCGTCGAGGTCACCGGCGGCCCTGAGCGGCGCGCGGTCGTCGCGGTGGGCAACCGGCACGCCGCGCGGATGGTGGTGGCGGACGGGACGGTGACCGCCAAGGAGATCCGGCCGGACGCGCCGTGGCCCGCCCTGGTCGGCGTGCTGCCGGACATGGCGGCGGCCGAGGGCTGCGAGGTGACGGTGCCGACGCGGGTGCTGGCCGAGGCGCGTGCCGAGGCCACCCGGCGCACCGAGCAGCGGGTGGACTGGCTGGCCTACGAGCTCAAGCTGCGCCAGGTGCCGCCGGACGACGCGCGGGCGATCAGCGACCTGATGCGGCGGGCCGACGGGATGGCCGCGCGGTTCACCGTGGGGTTGCGCGCGGCGTCCGGGGCACTGCGGATCGGGCCACTGGCCGTCGAGGTGCACCACGCACCGACAGGGCGGGTCGCGGTGATCCCCGAGTCACCGGACGACACGTACTGCATGGTGGCCCCGGCCGATGCCTACCTCCTCGGACGCACCCTGCAGGGCTTCGTCGAGGACCTGTGGACGACAACCAGCGAACAGACCCAACCCCTACCCCGCTAGACCTGCCGCCGGGCCCACGGGCACGGTGCGCACGCCCGTTTTTCGGAGAGCCCTAACCTGGGAGCGTCCAACTCGGTCCCGCCTGGTTGTCGATCCACACCGTGTGCGCACGATGAGAGACCGTAACCCCGAGCCGGGACCACTCCGGTCGCCCGTGTGCCGACCAGATGTCGCGAGCCTGCTCCACGGCCGACCACAACGACACGGGACCGGCCTCCCACACCTTCCGGCCGTCGCGGGTGGCGTCGAGCGAGACCTCACACCACGATCCGTCAGGGCAGCTCAGCGACACGGCGTCAGGTTGCCCGGTGACCGGGTTCAGGGTGTAGCCAAAGCGCCCCCCGAACGGCATGGACAGGCACGCCAGGAACCATCAGACCGGCGCCTCCCACGGGCGTTGTTCCCGCACCGACGTGTACCGGTGCCGCGCCTGCCGGCGGTCACGATCCGGGTATCCGGAGATCGGCGGGTGCGTCTCGCCGCGCATGAGCATGAACGCCGAGAACCCGTCGACGAAGTGGCCCTCGGCCCCGTTCTCGGTCCGCCGCAACGGAACGAGGTTACCCGTGCTCGTATAGACCTTGAGATCCGCGAGGATGATCCCGCCCTCACGGGTCTGCTCGATGCACGCCGCAGGAATCCGGTTCACCGCGCACGTCGCGATGAACCGATCGAACAATCCGCCGCCGGGCCAGCCTTCGGCGCCGTCGGCGGCGGCGAGGTTCGGTTCGTAGCCGACCCGGCGAATATTCTCCCTCGCCTGCTCGACGAGCTCGCCGTCCAGGTCCACCGAGTACACGTTCTCGGGTCCGAGCCGGTGCGCCAACAAAGCGTAGTTCCATCCGGTGCCCGTCCCGATCTCACACACCCGGTGCCCGTCGCGCACGTCGAGCACTTCAAGCATCCGCGCCATCAGCGCGGGCGACGAAGACGACGACGTCGGCCCGATACCGCCGTGATGCAGCTCGCCGAGCTGCGTCACAAGGGGTTTGTTCGCGTAGACCTGCGCCAACCACCGTTCCGGATCCGACTCGGCAGTGACCTCGCACCACTGCCGATCGCGCTGTTCGTCGTTCGGTACCGACGCGCCGGGGGCGCACCGCTGATCGGGGGCTATCCGCTCCAGTCCGACGAGCAGCCGTTCGAGCGAGTCCCGCATGATCGGGGCGAACTGCCACGGAGGGGTCTCGTCGCGTCCGGGAGGCGTGGGCGGAGATGCGGCGGGCCGGCGGGATGTCCGCACGGTTCACCGTGGGGCTACGCGAGGCGGCCAAGGCACGGCAGGTCGGCCCCCAATTCTAGGCAAACATGGAAACCCCTTTCGGGGATGGCTGACTCCCAACTTTATGCTGCAAACCTGGGAAACACGCACGTGAGCGTGAACGCCGAGGACCCGTTGACGACGTTGGCTTCGGGACCGTTCGCGGTCCGCCGCAACCGGACGAGGTTACCCGTGCTCGTACCGAGTTTGAGATCCGCGAGGGTGATCGCGTCCTCGCGGGGCTGCTCGGTCCACGCCGCGGGCATCATCAGCGCGGGCGGCGGAGGCGGCGACGTCGGGCCGCTGCCGCCGCCGGGCAGCGCTCACCGACGGGTCTTGATGCGTTCGGCGATGTCCTCGCCGATCAGCAGCGACGCGGTGGCCGCCGGGGAGGGCGCGTTGAGCACGTGCACCCAGTGCTCGTCCTCCACCACCAGGAAGTCGTCGACCAGCACCCCGTCCGCGGTGACCGCCTGGGCCCGTACCCCCGCCTCCGCGCGCAGCAGGTCACGCCCACGCAGCTCGGGCAGCAGCTGCTGGGCCGCGCGGACGAACAGCGGCTTGAGCGCCGAGCGGGCGATCTCGACCGCACCGGTGCGCCAGTACTTCCTGGCCAGCGCCCGAAGGCCGGGGTCGCGCACCAGGCGGCGCAGGTGCTCGGGCGACCAGGTCGTCCAGCCGTAGCCCTCGCGCGCCAGCGCGGGCACCGCGTTCGGCCCGACGTGCAGGCCGCCGTCAACCATCCGCGTCAGGTGCACGCCAAGGAACGGAAACGCCGGGTCGGGCACCGGGTACACCAGGGCGTTGACCAGGTCGCGGCGGAAGGACGTGGTCTCGTAGTACTCGCCGCGGAAGGGCAGGATCCGCGCGGGCGGGCGCGTTCCGGCGAGTTCGGCGACGACATCGCTGTGCAGCCCGGCGCAGTTGACCGCCCGCCGGGTGCGGATCTCGCCACCGGTGGTGCTCAGCACGAGGTCCGCGCCGTCGCGGTGCACGCCGACGAGTTCGGTGCCGGTGCGCAGGTCGGCGCCGCGTTCGGCGAGCAGTTCGGCGAGCTTGCGGCACACCGCGGAAAAGTCGGTGATTCCGGCTTCCGGCACGAGCAGGGCGCGCCGGCCGCGCACGTGCGGTTCGCGCTCGCGCAGCCGAGCGTGGTCGAGTTCGCTGACGCCGACCCCGTTGGCGCGTCCGCGCCGGGCCAGTTCGGCAAGCCTGCCGAACTGGTCCTCGGCGGTGGCGACCACCACCTTCCCGGTGCGCCGCACCGGGATCCCGTGTTCGGCGCAGAACCGGTACATCGCCTCGCCGCCGACGCGGGCGAACCGGGCCTTGGCGCTGCCCGGTGGGTAGTACAGTCCACTGTGGATGACACCGGAGTTGTGCCCGGTCTGGTGCGCGCCCCAGTGGCGTTCCTTGTCCAGCACGGTGATCCGGCAGCCGGGGTCCTGCCGGGCAAGGGCGTGCGCGGTGGCCAGCCCGACGATGCCGCCGCCGATGATCGTCACGTCCGCTGTCATGAGTGCCATCCTGACCACCCGTTCCGGCGGTTCTCAGCCCCGCCCGAACAGACCGACTGGTTTGTATCACCCTTCATTCGGCGTTGAGTACCCGAACCGGAGATCCCTGCAGGTAGGCCGCGATGCTCTCCACCGTGTCGCGGTAGAAGGCCCGGTAGGTCTCGTCGGTGACGTAGCCGAGGTGCGGCGTGAGGACGGTGCGCGGCGTGCTCCGCCACGGGTCGTCCGCCGGCAGCGGCTCGGTGCCGTACACGTCGAGCCCCGCACCCGCGATCCGGCCGGCGTGCAGCGCCTCCCGCAGCGCGACCTCGTCGACGACCGGTCCGCGCGAGGTGTTCACCAGGTACGCGGTCGGCTTCATCAGCGCCAGCTCGGCGGCACCGACCAGGCCGCGGGTGCGCTCGCTGAGCACGGTGTGGATGGTCAGCACGTCCGACCGCCGGAACAGCTCCTCCTTGGCCACCCGCTGCGCGCCGACCTCCGCCGCGGCCTCGTCGGTGAGGTTGTGGCTCCAGGCGATCACGTCCATGCCGAACGCCCGGCCGACGGTGGCGACCTGCCTGCCCAGCCTGCCCAGGCCCAGCACCCCCAGGGTCCGGCCCGCGGCCTCCACCCCGATGGTCCGCTGCCAGCCGCCCTCCCGGATCGCCCGGTCCTCGGCGGGAATGTTGCGCAGCAGCGCGAAGATCAGCCCCCAGGTCAGCTCGGCGGTCGGCGCCCACGGGCGCGCGGAACCGGCCCCGCCGGTGCCGGAGACGACGATCCCCAGCTCGCGGGCCGCGGCCAGGTCGATCGACGCGTTGCGCATCCCGGTGGTCACCAGCAGCCGCAGGTTCGGCAGCGCCTCGAGTACCTCCCGCGGAAACGGCGTACGCTCGCGCATCGCCGCGACCACCTGGAACGGCTGCAGCCGCCGCACCAGCTCGGCGCGGTCGCGCACGTGGTCGTGGAAGAACTCCACCTGCGCGGGCAGCGAATCCCAGTCGGCGTAGTCCCGCGCGACCTCCTGGTAGTCGTCCAGCACCGCGACCCGAACAGCCACGCCTCCTCCTTCGGCACGACCGGCAACCCGGAGGAGATCCTATGTCCCCGCCACGCCGTTCCCTGATCGCGCGCGGCCCGTCGGTCGCGAGAGACTGGCCGGGTGACTGACGCCACGCTGCTGCACCTGCTGCCGTTGAGCATCTTCCACGCCGATCGGACCGCGCCGATCCGCGGCACCCTCGACGTCGACGGATTCGTGCACTGCTCGCCAGACGTACACACCGCGCTGGCGGTCGCCAACCGGTTCTACCGCGACGTCGACGAACCGATGGTGGCGCTGGAACTGGACCCGGCGCGGCTGTCGGCGCCGGTGCGCTGGGAGGCCGCCGCCCCGGCACCTCCCGACGGCGTCCCCGCCGACGCGTTGTTCCCGCACGTCTACGGTCCACTCGAGCGGGAGGCGGTGATCGGGGTTCGCTACGCCCGGCGCGACGCCGCGGGCCGTTTCCTGGCCCTGGAGACGCGCTGCCGCACCGCCGAGGAGTTCGACCTGCTGCCGCACCCGGAGGGCGGCTGGTACCGGCGCACGTGGACCAGCGCGGTCCCGGTCGACGCACCGCAGGGCGAGCGCCCGTCGGCCACGGCGATCTACTTCCTGCTGCCGCCCGGGCAGCGTTCCGCCTGGCACACCGTGGGTTCCGACGAGCTGTGGCTGTGGCACCGGGGCGGACCGCTGACGCTGTCGCTGGGCGGGCGCGGCGCACAACCCGCGGCGAAGCCCGACCAGATCGTGCTCGGGGCGGGTGCCGGGCAGACGCCGCAGGCGGTGGTCCCGGCCGGGACCTGGCAGCGGGCGACCGCCGCTGCGACGGTCGAAACGCTGGTCACCTGCGTGGTCTCGCCCGGTTTCGACTTCGCCGACTGCCACGTGTTGTAGGCCGGTCGAAGCGGTGCCGCCGACCGGGCCGGCGCATCGCGCCCGGCCCGTCGGCACAGGCCGTGCACCGGCGGCGCCACGCGGGCACCGCGCCGGGCCAGCCGAGCGCCTTGTGGGCCATCGCCACCACCACGAGCACCGACGCACCGCGGCGCGCGGGTGTTCGAGTGCGTTCGGACTCACGCCGAAGCCGACCGGGGCCGAGCATCATCCGCTCCACCCACGCCATCACGACGAGCCACACCGGAATCGCTCCCAGACCGACCGTGGCAGCCAGCGCGAATCCAGCCAGTGAATTGGTCACCGGCATCACCCCCCCACCGCGTTGCAGACCGCACGTCCGGGGCGGACCGGCAGCCGCACCACTGCCCGGTTGACGCGGCGGACCTGCTGTGATTCACGGTAGTTCCGGCAGGTCGGGGCCGCTGGGCGCGTCGCTCGGCGCTCCCCCGAACAGGTGAAAAAAGATCACATTCGTCAGATTTCCCGACTTGTTCGCTCCGGTCGGTGCGGCGCGACGAGCGCTACCATCGGCGCCGGGGTCCGATCCCCTCGCGACGCGCCGTGTGACGCGGAACATGTCCGGGCAACCGCTCGCGAGCGGCGGGCGTGTTCGTTCCAGCCCGAAGATTCTTCCGGCTGCGCCATCGCATTCCAGGGGAGGTAACCGGGTCGTGAGAGGCTACGCCGTCCACCTGCTGTTCCACCTGCTGGCGATCGTGTGCGGCGTGGCGTGCGGGGTGCCAACGGCGCTGTGGTGGTTCGGCCGCGCCCCATGGGGCATGTGGCTGGCCGCGGGTTCGCTCGCGGTCGGCGTGGTCCTACTCGTCCTGCAGGGTCTGTACCTCAGCGGCAGCCAACCGGCCCCACCGCGGCCCCGCGCCATGGCCCCGCCGGCCCGGCGGCGCGAGCCGACCCGCCCGGACCTCGAACCGGTCGCCGCTCCTGGCACGCTGCGGCAACCGCGGGTCGACCCGGACAGGCTCGACGAGGAGACCACGACCACGGCGGCCGCCGCACTCGACGAGCAGTGGCGCAACCCGACAACCCGCCAGAACTGATTCACCGCAGCGGCAGCAGGACACCGCGTTCGTACGACCAGCTGCGCTCCGCGCTTTGCCGGCCCGGCGCGTCGCGCGAAGGCCGCCACGGCCCCGATCACGGCCGCCTCACGATGTCCTTGACCATCTTGCCACTTGTGATGTCAGCCACAATCCTGGTGCTCAGCGCGCCACGCGCGAGCGGGCCAACCGACCTGCTGGGGCACCAGGGTGAGGAGGCCACCCATGAGCATCATGCGCGTCAAATCGGTCGAGCAGTCCATTCGCGACGCGGAGGCCCCCGAGTTCCGGCTGCGACGGGTACTCCGCGCCGTCGATCTGCTGGGCATCGGCATCGGCGCCATCATCGGCACCGGCATCTTCGTCCTCACCGGGGTCGCCGCGGCCACCGACGCCGGGCCGGGCATCGCGATCTCGTTCGTCATCTCCGGCATCGCGTGCGGGCTGGCCGCGCTGTGCTACGCCGAGTTCGCCTCGGTCGTGCCGGTCGCCGGGTCCGCCTACACCTTCTCCTACGCGTCGCTGGGCGAGTTCCTCGCCTGGATCATCGGCTGGGACCTGATGCTGGAGTTCGTTGTGGGCGCCTCGACGGTGTCGGTGGGCTGGTCGAGGTACTTCGTCGCGGCGCTGCAGTCGGTCGGCCTGGCGCTGCCCGCGGAGCTGACCGCCGCGCCCGGCGCCGGGGGTGTGATGAACCTGCCGGCCGCGATCATCGCGCTGATCCTGACCGTCGTCCTGGTGGTCGGCATCCGGCTCAGCGCCGCGGTGACCAACGTGGTCGTGGCGATCAAGCTCGCCGTGGTGCTGTTCTTCGTCATCTTCGGCGCGTTCTTCATCAAGGCCGCCAACTGGAGCCCGTTCATCCCGCCGTACCAGCCTCCGGAACCCGGCGCCGTCTCCGCGCCGCTGGACGAACCGGTGGTCAACGTGCTCTTCGGGCAGACCGGGTCGTACGGGCTCAGCGGTCTGGTGGCCGGGGCCGCCCTGGTGTTCTTCGCATACATCGGCTTCGACATCGTCGCCAGCGGTGCGGAGGAGACCCGCAGGCCGCAGCGCGACATGCCGATCGGCATCATCGGTTCGCTGGCCGTCTGCTCGGTCCTGTACGTGCTGGTGTCGCTGGTGATGACCGGCATCGTCAAGTACGACCAGCTCAACACCGCGGCGCCGATGGCCACCGCGTTCGAGGCGATCGGGGCGCCCTGGGCGGCGGGCCTGGTCTCGCTCGGCGCCATCGCCGGGCTCACCACGGTCATCCTCATCCTGATGCTGGGGCAGGCCCGCGTGGGCTTCGCGATGAGCCGGGACGGCCTGCTGCCGGTGTGGTTCGCCAAGGTGCACAAGAAGTTCCGCACGCCCTACCGGATCACCGTGATCACCGGGATCGTGGTGGCGATCATCGCCTCGTTCACCCCGATCAACGTGCTCGCCGAGATGACCAACATCGGCACCCTGTTCGCGTTCGTGCTGGTGTCCATCGGCGTGCTGGTGCTGCGCAGGACCCGGCCGGACCTGCCGCGGGCGTTCCGGGTGCCTGGGTCGCCGGTCATCCCGATCCTGGCCGCGGTCGCGTGCCTGTACCTGATGATCAACCTGGTCGGCTGGACCTGGGTCCGGTTCGGCATCTGGATGCTGATCGGGCTGGTCGTCTACTTCGCCTACAGCCAGCACCGGAGCCGCCTCGGCCGGGGCGAGTCCATCGAGGAGGCCGCCGAGGAACTCTGAGGCGCACCGCGAACTCCCCTGGTGTCCCGCGGGCGCCGGGGGTTCACGGGGCGAGCTGCTCGTCGACGTAGCACCAGGTCCACGACTCGCCGGGCTCGAACGACCGGACCACCGGGTGTCCGGTCTGCCGGTAGTGCGCGGTGGCGTGCTTGTTCGGGCTGGAGTCGCAGCAGCCCACGTGCCCACACTCGGTGCACATCCGCAGGTGGGCCCACACGTGGTGGCCGGCGGCCAGGCAGTCCTCGCACCCGTCCGCGCTGCCCGGCACCGGAGTGCGGTTTACCGCGGCGAGCAGGTGCGCGCAGTTCGCGGACATCGAAACCTCCTGCTGGTCGACACGCGGTCTGCACCGAACAATGACGTGTCGAACGTACGTCACCGGTCGCGGTGCGCGCAGCGTTGCGGGGGGGGGAAGGCATGCACGAGCTACCCGAGCTGATGGCCCTGCTGGCCGGGGCCCTCGCGGTCACCGCCGTGGCCCGGCGGCTGGGCCTGTCCGCGCCGCTCGCGCTGGTGGTGGTCGGTCTCGCCGTGTCGTTGATCCCCGGGGTACCGGACTACGCGATCGAACCGTCGGTGATCCTGCTGCTGGTGCTGCCGCCGCTGCTGTACTCGGCGGCGCTGAACAGCTCCACGGTCGGTATCCGGGCCAACCTGCGCGCGATCGGGCTCCTCGCGTTCGGGTTCGTGCTGTTCTGCACCGCGGTCGCCGGGGTCATCGCGTGGTGGCTGGTACCGGGCATGCCGGTGAGCGCGGCTCTGGTCCTCGGCGCGGTGGTCGCCCCGCCCGACGCGGTGGCGGCCACCGCGATCGGGCGGCGGCTGGGGCTGCCGCGCCGGATCATGACCGTGCTCAGCGGCGAGAGCCTGGTCAACGACGCCACCGCGCTCACCGCCTACCGCGTCGCGGTCGCCGCCGCCATCGGCACCGCCTCCTCGCTGCTGGCCGGGGTCGGGATGTTCCTGTTGGCCGCGGTCGGCGGGGTGGTGATCGGGTACGCCATCGGCTGGCTGGTGCACCGGGTGCGGCGGCTGCTGCGCGACGACCTGTTGGAAAGCGCCGTCGGGTTGATCGTGCCGTTCGTGGCGTATTTGTTCGCCGAGGAGGTGCACGCCTCAGGCGTGCTGGCCGTGGTGGTCGCCGGGCTCTACCTGGGGCACCGGTCGCCGTGGCGCAGCGCGGCGACCCGGCTGCAGGACCGGGCGGTGTGGGCCGCGGCCGACACGCTGCTGGAGGCGGTCGTGTTCGCGTTGATCGGGCTCCAACTGCACAGTGTGGTCGAGGGTGTGTCGACCGCGTTCGCGCCGTTGGTGCTGGCTGGGCTGGCGCTGACCGCCGGGGTGGTGCTGGCGCGCTTCGCCTGGGTCTTCGCGGTGATGTACCTGCCCGAACTGCTGCGGCGCCGCGGCCCCGACTGGCGGCACAAGGTGGTCGTCGCGTGGGCGGGGATGCGCGGCGTGGTGTCGCTGGCCGCGGCCTCGGCGATCCCGACCAGCACGCTGACCGGGGCGCCGTTCCCGCACCGCGACGAGCTGCTGTTCCTGGCGTTCTTCGTGACGCTGGCGACGCTGCTGCTGCACGGCACCACGCTGCCCTGGGTCATCAGCGCCCTGGGCGTGCGCGGCACCGAGAACTACACCGACGCGCTCGCCGAGGCCGAGGCGCAGTACAACGCGGCGCGGGCCGCCCGCGAGCGGCTCGACGAGCTGACCGCGCAGTCCCAGCCGCCCGGCGACGTCGTCGAGCAGTTGCGGCGCGCCGCGCAGCAGCGCAGCAACCAGGCGTGGGAGCGGCTGGGCCGGTCGGCGGAGGAGATCGGCGAGAGCCCGACCGCGGCGTACCGCCGCCTGCGCGGCGAGATGCTCGCGGCCGAGCGCGCCGTCTTCGTCCAATTCCGTGACAACCGCCGCATCGACGACGAGGTGCTGCGCCGGGTCATGCACCAGCTCGACCTGGAAGAGCTCTGGCTCTCCCGCGACTGACCGGGGCACGCATCGGCGCGTCGGGGTGCACCCGCCTCCGGCTGCGCGGGGCGCTACGCGAGGAAGCCGAGCTGTTCGGAGAGTTCCTTCGCGGCCACGCGCATCGCGCCGACCACCTCACGCATGCGTTTGCGCGAGAAGCGGTACGACGGGCCCGAGGCGCTCAACGCCGCGATCACCTCGCCCTCGTTGTTGTAGACCGCCACCGCTGCGGCGTTGAGTCCGAGTTCCAGCTCCTCGTAGCTGGTCGCGTACCCGTCGCGGACGATGAGCTCGAAGTCCTTGCGCAACTGGGTGGCGTTGGTGACGGTACGGGTGGTGTACCGCTCCAGGGGCCGGGACAGGATCGCCTGTTGGTCCTCCGTCGGCGCGTGCGCCAGCAGCACCTTGCCACTGGAGGTGGCGTGCAGCGGCGTGCGCTGGCCGACCCAGTTGTGCGCCGTGACAGCGGCGGGGCCGCGAGCCTGGCTGATGTTGATGGCCACGTCGTTGTCCCGGATCGCGATGTTGACCGTCTCGCCCAGATCGGCGGCCAGCGACTCGCAGAACGGCCGTCCGAGCCGCGGCAGGTCCATCCGCTCGGTCGCCGCCCCGGCCAGCCGGACGATGCCGAAGCCGATGGCGTACTTGCCGCGCTCGCCGAGCTGCTCCACCAGGCCCCGTGCCTCGAGCACGCTGACCAGCCGGGAGGCCGTTGACTTGTGCACTCCCAGCTCCCCGGCGATCTCGGTAATGCCGGCCTCGCCGTTGCGCGCCAGCAGTTCCAAGACGGTCACAGCCCGATCGACGGACTGCACCAGAGCGCCAGAACTCCTTCCACGTGATTCAGCTGCGCTACCCACTGGTCAACCGTATCCGCTCAAGGTGCACATACCGGAACCAGCCGTTGTCCCTCTTGACGTTGTCGCAATAAAAGGGTCAGATTTGTTGCACATACTACGCGGTGTTCCATATTGTGCAACGGAGGTCGGCTTGTTGTCATTCCCTGGGGCCGCCGCACCGGCCGTGGTCCGAGCATGAACACCGTTGTGGTCGTCGGCTCGTCCCTGGCGGGCTGGCGAGCCGCACAGGAACTGCGTGAACAGGGATTCGACGGGCGCCTGGTCATCATCGGCGCGGAATCCCACCGGCCCTACGACCGCCCACCGCTGTCCAAGGAGTTCCTGGCAGGCACAGTACAGCCGGACGAGCTCCTGTTGGGCACCGAACAGGAGGAAGCGGACCTCAACGCGGAGTGGCGGTTGGGTGTGGCCGCCGTCCGGCTGGACCCCCGGCGCGGTGCCGTCGTGCTCGCCGACGGCAGCGAGGTCCGCGCCGACGGCGTCGTGCTGGCCACCGGTTCGACCAGGCGGACGCTGCCCGGCGAGGCCGACATCCCCGGCTGCCACCGGCTGCGCACGCTCGACGATGCGATGGCGCTGCGCGAGGACATCCGCGCGGGCGCGCGCGTGGTGGTGGTCGGTGGCGGGTTGATCGGCACCGAGATCGCCTCCACCTGCCGTTCGCTGGGCGCGCAGGTCACGCTGGTCGACGCCCAGCACCTGCCGCTGGCGCGAACCCTCGGCATCGAGCTGGCGCCGCTGTGCTTCGCCCAGCACGAGGACCACGGGGTCCGGGTGTGGTGCGGGACCCCGGCCAGCCGGGTGCTCGTCGAGGACCGGGTCACCGGCGTCGAACTCGCCGACGGGCGGGTCATCCCGGCCGACGTGGTGGTCGTCGAGGTGGGCGCGGAACCGGCCACGCGCTGGCTGCGCGGTTCCGGGCTGAAGCTGCGCGACGGCGTGGTCACCGACTCCGGCTGCGTGACGTCGCTGCCGAACGTGGTGGCGGTCGGCGCCGTCGCCCGCTACCAGCCGGTGCACCGCTCGCACACGGTGCGCAGCGACCACTGGTCCACGGCGATGAACCAGCCTCCGGTGGCGGTGCGCAACCTGCTGGCGGGCCACACGGTCGCCACCTACACGGGAGTGCCGCACTTCTGGTCCCGGCAGTACGGTTCGACGCTGCAGTTCGCGGGGTATGCGGGCCCGAAGGACCGGATCACCATCGTGGATGGCTCGCTGAAGGCACGCCGGTTCGTGGCGACCTACCAGCGCCGCGGCCGCACGACGGCGGTGTTCGCGATGAACAGCCCGAAGCAGTTCGCGGTCCACCGCCGTCGCCTGGTCACCGCGCTCGCCCCGTCCCCCGCTCCCCTGCTGGCCAGAACCTGACATCCGCGGTGGTCAGACGAGTGCGGGGTGCCCGGCGAAGGGCGCCCCGCATGTGGTCGGTGTCTCCGGTGATCAGGTGGTGAATTCACCCATCGCGTCCAGGAGGAGGTCCGCCAGGTAGTTCGCGAACGAGCAGCGGACCAGCAGGCGGTAGGCCGGTTCGGCACTCAGCTGCCAGAGAATCGCCTGGGTGCGGCCCACCAGGGTCTGGGCGCAGCGGCCCGGGCCGAAGGACCGCGGGTGCAGGTCCAGGGAGCACACCTTCTCCAGGACCTCGCGAGCCATCGGGCCGGACAGGCGCAGCGTCGTCCGGTTCGCCGAGACGTCCACTGTGGACCCCAAGGAGTCGGCGAGGGCGCCCCGGACCGCGCTTACCACGCGCTCGGCGTGGCCGTCGGGCGCCACCAGCAGCCACTCGTCCGGGCCCAGCCACAGCGCCGCCGCGGTCTCGTCGCCGCTGACCCGGTTCGGTTCGTGGTGCGGCAGCGCCAGGTTGAGGGCGTGCTCGATGCGCGCCACCGCCGGGCTGCCCGGGTGCACCCGCAGGTCCACCTGGGTCAGGAACGGCTCCTCGGTGAGGCGGACGCGCTCGCCGCCGCGCTCGGCGAGCTCGGCGGCCCGGTCCGCCAGCGGGCTGCGGCGCAGGGACAGGGCGGCGGCCCTCGGGTCTGCCGGGCTAGCGACCGTCACGGCGGGCTCCCTCCTCGTCGTAGAACACCGGCTTGGTCACCTCGACCGGAATCCTCCGGCCGTCGACCGGCACGTGCAGCACCTCGCCGATGCGCTGCCGCCCGCCCCGCACCAGAGCCAACGCGAAGGTGCGGCCCAGGGTGGCGCTGCGGTAGCTGGAGGTGACGTGCCCGAGCATCGGCACCGGCGGCTCCAGCGGCACATCCGGTTCGACCAGGTGCGCGCCTTCCGGCAACCGTTCGGCCGGATCCACCGGCAGCAGGCCGACGAGCTGCTTGCGGTCGGCGCGCGCGGTGTCGGGTCGGGCGAACGAGCGCTTGCCGACGAAGTCCTTGCGCGTGGACACCACCCAGTCCATGCCCAGGTCGTGGGGCGTCACCGTGCCGTCGGTGTCCTGGCCGACAATCACGAAGCCCTTCTCCGCGCGGAGCACGTGCATGGTCTCGGTGCCGTACGGCGTGATGCCGAAGTCCTGCCCGGCCTCGTACACCGCCTCCCACACCGCCAGCCCGTACCAGCTCGCCACGTTGATCTCGAAGGCGAGCTCGCCGGAGAACGAGATCCGGCAGATGCGGGCGGGAATCCCGTTGCGCAGCACGGTCTCCCGGAACTCCATGAACCCGAACGCCGCCGCCGAGACGTCCAGGTCCGGGGCCAGCCGGGCCACCACCTCGCGCGAGTCCGGACCGACGACCGCCACCGTGGCCCACTGCTCGGTGACCGAGGTGCAGTGCACCGCCAGCTGCGGCCACTCCGTCTGCAACCACTCCTCCAGCCAGTCCAGCACGGCCGCGGCGTTGCCGGTGGTGGTGCTCATCAGGTAGCGGTCCTCGGCCAACCGCAGGGTGACGCCGTCGTCGAAGACCATGCCGTCGGCGGTGCACATGACGCCGTAGCGCGCCTTGCCGACCGGCAGCTTCGCGAAGGCGTTGGTGTAGATGCGGTTGAGGAACTCCGGGGCGTCCGGGCCGACGATCTCGATCTTGCCCAGCGTGGTGGCGTCCATCATCGCCACCCCGGTGCGCGCGGCCAGGCACTCGCGCTGCACGGCGGCGTCCATGTCCTCGCCGGGTAGCGGGTAGTACCACGCGCGCTTCCACTGGCCGACGTTTTCGAACCTCGCCCCGTGGGCGACGTGCCAGGAGTGCATCGGGGTGGTGCGCACCGGGTCGTGCAGCTCGCCCCGGTCACGCCCGGCCAGCAGCGCGAACGACACCGGCGCGTAGGGCGGGCGGAACGTGGTGGTGCCCACCTCACCGGGCGATTCGGCCCGCAGCGCCTCGGCGATCACGCCGATCGCGTTCACCCCGGACGTCTTGCCCTGGTCATTGCCGGTGCCGATGGTGGTGTGGCGCTTGACGTGCTCCACCGACCGCAGGCCGGCCCCGACCGCGCGCCACACGTCGGCGACGGTGGAATCCCGTTGCAGGTCCACGAAGTGGTCCGTCCACTGCGCCGGGTCGCCGGTCTCGGCGGGCACCACCCACAGCGGGCGCGGCGGCGCGACGGGGCGGTCGCCCGCCACCGGCGGCACCGGGGGCGCGGCCACCCGGAACCCGCTGGCCGTCGCCGCCTCGGCCCCGGCGGCCAGGCCCTGCGCCAGACATCCCGCCAGGTCGTAGGTGCCGCGGGCGGCGCCGACCACCTTGGGCAGTCCGGGCGCCTGCTCCGGCACGAACCCCGCGACCAGCCGGTCCCAGCGCAGCGCGCCGCCCGCCTGGCTGAACAGGTGCACCGCGGGACTCCAGCCGCCGCACACGGCCAGCAGGTCGCAGTCCAGGTCCACCGGGTCGCCGCTGATCAGCCCCGCCTCGTCGATCCCGGCGACGCGGGCCGCGGAGATCCGCCCCGGGCCGGACGTGCCGATGACGGCCGAGCCGGTGAACACCTGCGCCCCGATCGCGTGGGCCTGCTCGACGAGCCGCTGCGGCGGCCGCGGCCGGGTGTCGACCACCGCACGGACCCGCGCCCCGGCCCCGGCCAGGTCGAACGCCGTCAGGTAGGCGCTGTCCGACGTGGTCACCACGACGGCGTCCCGCCCCGGCAGCACGGCGTACCGCTTGAGGTAGCTGCGCACCGCGGAGGCGAGCATGATCCCGGGCCGGTCGTTGTCGGCGAACACCATCGGCCGCTCGTGCGCCCCGGTGGCCAGCACGACGCGCTGGGCGCGGACGTGCCACAGCCGCTGGCGGTCGGCGCGGCGCTCGGCGATGAGCAGGTAGTTGTGGTCGTAGAGGCCGACGGTGGTGGCGCGGGTGAGCACCCGCACCTCCGGCGATTCGACGAACTCCCGCACCGCCCGGCTGATCCACTCGCCGGCGGGACGGCCGTCGATGCGCTCGCCGCCGTCCAGCAGCGTCCCGCCGAGCTCCCGCTCCTGCTCCACCAGCAGTACGCGGGCGCCGCTGCGCCCGGCGGCCAGCGCCGCGGCGATCCCGGCCGGCCCGGCGCCGACGACCACGACGTCGGCGTGCACGTACTTCTTGTCGTAGGTGGTGGGATCGGGTGCGTCGCTGAGCCAGCCGATGCCGGACAGGCTGGCCACCTGCAGTCCGTCGGACAGCTCCAGCCGCGTGGCGGGCACCATCGGCTCGGGTCCGCCGCTGAGCACCTGCACCAGGGCGTTCGGCTCGGTTCCGTCGGCGGTGAGGATGCCGCGGGGCCGGTCGCGGTAGATCGACGGGCCGACCTCGACGCGCCCGTTCGCCAGCAGCGCGGAGGCCAGCGTGTCGCCCGGGTGGCCGGTGAACTCCATGCCGTCGAAGGTGAACCGCAGGGTGCGGGTCCGGTCGATGCGACCGCCGATGCCGAGGCGGGTCATCGCGCCACCTCCTCGGGGTCCATCTCGTTGGTCGCGGTGTCGCGGACGACGGTGAACCACCTTCGGCAACCGTGGATGTGCACCCAGCGCTCGGGGAAGGACCCGAGCGGGTTGTCGCGCACGAACAGGTACTCGGCCCAGGCCGCGTCGTCCAGGTCGGCCGGGTTGTCCGGGTGGGCCACGTGGGCCTGGCCGCCGTAGCGGAACTCGGTCTCGTCCCGGGGCCCGCACCAGGGGCAGCGGATCAACAACATGGGATCTCCAGCCAGGATTCTCGCTAGTGGGCGACGGCGGCGGCGCCGTGTTCGTCGATCAGGGCTCCGGTGGTGAACCGCTCCAGGCCGTAGGGCTCGTTGAGCGGGTGCGGGCGGCCGGTGGCGATGGTGTGCGCGAAGACCCAGCCCACGGCGGGGGTGGCCTTGAACCCGCCTGTTCCCCAGCCGCAGTTGAGGAACAGGTTCTCGTAGGGCGTCGGTCCGATGATCGGCGAGGCGTCCGGCGTGACGTCCACTGTGCCCGCCCACGTGCGGATCACGTGTGCCCGCGCGAAGATCGGGAACAGCTCCAGCGCCGCGGCCATCTGGCGTTCGATCACGTGCACCGAGCCGCGCTGGCCGTAGCCGTTGTAGGAGTCGATGCCCGCGCCCAGCACCAGTTCGCCCTTGTGCGCCTGGCTGCAGTAGACGTGCACGTGGTTGGACATCACCACGCACGGATGCACCGGTTCCAGCAGTTCCGACACCAGCGCCTGCAGCGGGTGGCTCTGCAGCGGCAACCGCAGCCCCAGCGTGTCGGTGAGCAGCGTGGTGCGCCCGGCCGCGGCGAGGGCCACGCGGCCCGCGCCGATCGACCCGCGGGAGGTCCGCACCCCGGTCACCCGGTCCCCGTCGGTGAGGAATCCCGTGACCTCGCACCCCTGGATGAGGTCCACGCCGAACTCGTCGGCCTTGCGGGCGAAGGCCCACGCCACGTGGTCGTGCTTGGCGATGCCGCCGCGGCGCTGCAACGTCGCGCCCAGCACCGGGTAGCGGACGTCCGGGGAGAGGTTGAGGATCGGGCACAGCTCGGCGATCTCGGCCGGTTCCACCCACTCGGCGTCGACCCCGTTGAGCTGGTTGGCGAACACCCGCCGCCGCGAGTCGCGCACCTCCTGCTCGGTGTGCGCGAGGTTGAGCACCCCGCGCTGGCTGAGCAGGAAGTCGTAGTCCAGCTCGGCGGGCAACTGCTCCCAGAGGTTGAGCGCGTGGTTGTACAGCGCGGCGCTCTCGTCGAAGAGGTAGTTGGAGCGGATGATCGTGGTGTTGCGGGCCATGTTGCCACCCGCGAGCCAACCGCGCTCCAGCACCGCCACGTCCCGGATGCCGTGGTTGCGTGCCAGGTAGTAGGCCGTCGCCAGGCCGTGGCCGCCGGAGCCGACGATCACCACGTCGTAGTGCCGTCTGGGTTCGGGGTTGCGCCACAGCCGCGCGGGCGGCTCGGGCAGAAGGGGTGGGGCCACCGCAGCCTCCAGCAGGGCGAGGGAACGACCAGCGGAAAAGAAAGCGCAGACGTTATCGGCAACTGATATATCAGTATGTGGGGTAGGCTACGAGACGTGTCCGCAGGCGTCAATTCCCGTTCCGGCGACAACCTGTCGCAGGCCGAGCGCGCGTACCTGACGCTGCGCGATTTGATCCTGACCCTGCAGCTGCCGCCGGGGGCCCCGGTGCAGGAGGAGCCGCTGACCACCGAGCTGGGCATCGGGCGCACCCCGTTCCGGGAGGCGGTCAAGCGGTTGGAGGCCGAGTCGCTGGTGGCGATCTACCCGCGCCGCGGCAGCTTCGTCACCGAGGTCAACATCACCGACCACGCGCTGATCGCCGACGTGCGCCGCCGCCTGGAGGGGCACGCCGCGCGGCGCGCCGCCGAGCGCGCCAGCGAGGCCGAGCGGTCCGAGTTGGACCAGCTGCGGCTGCTCGCCAAGGACGTGTCCGGCGAGCAGGCGGTCATCATGGACGTCGACACCAGGGTGCACCGCGCGATCTACCGCTGCACGCACAACCGCTACCTCGAGGGCACCCTGAACCACTACTACAACCTGGCCCTGCGGATCTGGTACCTGTTCTTCGACCGGCTGCCCGACGTCTCCGATCACGTCGGCGAGCACGCCGAGCTGCTCAAGGCGGTCATCGCCGCGGACGCCGACCGGGCCGACCGCATCGCGGTGGCCCACGTCGACCACTTCGAGCAGGCGATCCGCCAGGTCCTCTGACCCTTCCGTCCGCCATCCCGAGCGGCCCAGGATGGCACGGCCTGGGGAACTTCCTTACCCATCAACGGATCCGTGGTCGCCGACGCGCGCCGGTGACCACGGAGTGTGCCGTCGTGCCGCCGGTGATCGACCACCGCCGGCGAATCGCAAATTGACTCGCACGTGTCATTGACGCGCCCCCTGCCGAAGGCGCACTGTTGCGGGTAACGCAGGGAGTTGTCGTAGACGCAACAAGGCGGAAGCGATGGATTCAACCGCCCAAGTGCTCGTCATCGGCGCCGGGATCGTCGGGTGCAGCACCGCCTACCACCTCGCCCGCCAGGGCGTCACCGACGTGCTCGTCGTCGAGCAGGGACCGCTGTTCGCGACCGGCGGCTCCAGCTCCCACGCGCCCGGGCTGGTCTTCCAGACCAATCCGTCGGAGATGCTCAGCCGGCTCGCCGCCCGCACCGTGCAGACCTACACCGAGCTCGAACTCGACGGGCGCCCCTGCTTCCACCGGGTCGGCGGCATCGAGGTGGCGGCGACCCCGCAGCGCTGGGACGACCTCAAACGCAAGCTCGGCCTGGCGGCCGCCTGGGGCATCGAGGCCGAACTGCTCGACCCGCGGCAGGTGCACGCCCGCATCCCGCAGCTCGACCCGGGCCGCATCCACGGCGGACTGCACGTGCCCAGCGACGGCATCGCCAAACCGGTCCGCGCCGCCGAGGCGATGGCCCGCGAGGCACGGCGGCGCGGGGTGCGTTTCGCCGGCAACACCGAGGTGATCGGGTTCGACGTCCACGGCGGGAAGGTCCGCGCCGTACGCACCACCCGGGGTGAGGTCGCGGTGCAGACCGTGGTGTGCTGTGCGGGGATCTGGGGACCGAAGATCGGCCGGCTCGCCGGGGTGTCCATCCCGGTCCAACCGCTGGCGCACCAGTACGCGGTGACCAGCCCGGTGCCCGGCCTGGTGGCGGGCGCCGAGGAGGTGGCGCAGCCGATCCTGCGGCACCAGGACAGCTCCATGTACTTCCGCCAGATCCACGACCGCTACGGCATCGGCTCCTACCAGCACCGCGCGATCCCGGTGGACAGCCGCGACCTGCAGCCCACCGCCGCGCCCGGTGCGGGTGCCGAGGCGCCCTCGGAGGGCGGCGGCTGGAAGGGCATGGCCTCGGTGCAGCAGTTCACGCCCGAGGACTTCGCCAAGCCCTGGGCCGACGCCCGGGAACTGCTGCCGGTGCTGGAGCGCACCGAGATCACCGAGGGCATGAACGGCCTGTTCCTGTTCACCGCGGACGGGATGCCGGTGCTGGGACCGTCCCACGAGATCGACAACTTCTGGGTGGCCGAGGCCGTGTGGATCACGCACGGCGCCGGGGTGGGCCGGGCGATGGCGCAGTGGCTGACCGGCGAGGTGCCCGACATCGACCTGCGGCAGGCGGATCTGCGCCGCTTCGAGGATTTCGCGCACAGTCCGTCCTATGTGGCCGAACGTAGCGCGCAGAACTTCCGCGAGGTCTACGACATCATCCACCCGCAGCAACCGCCGGAGCACCCGCGTCCGCTGCGCACCAGCCCGTTCTACGACCGCCAGCGCGAGCTGGGCGCGGTGTTCCTGGAGGCCAGCGGCTGGGAACGACCGCACTGGTACGCCAGCAACGCGCCGCTGGTCGACGGCCGCGACATCGCCCGGCCCGGCCCGTGGGCGGGGCGGTACTGGTCGCCCATCGTCGGCGCCGAGCACCAGGCCACCCGCGAGCGCGTCGCGATGTACGACATGACCTCCCTGGCCCGCGCGGAGGTCAGCGGCCCCGGTGCGCTGGGGCTGCTCCAGCGGCTGACCACCAACCAGCTGGACCGCCCGCCCGGCTACGTCACCTACACGCTGATTCTGGAGCCGACCGGCGGCATCCGGTCCGACATCACGGTCGCCCGGCTGGACCACGACACCTTCCAGGTCGGCTGCAACGGGCCGCGCGACATCGCGTGGCTGCGGCGGCACGCCGACGCCACCACGATGGTCCGCGACATCACCGGCGGAACCTGCTGCATCGGCCTGTGGGGGCCGCGCGCCCGGGACGTGCTCGCCCCGCTGGCCGACTGCGACGTCTCCCCCGAGGGGTTCCGGTTCTTCCGGGCGAGGCGCCTGCACGTCGGCGAGGTGCCGGTGGTCGCGCTGCGGCTGTCCTACGTGGGTGAACTCGGCTGGGAGCTGTACGCCTCGGCGGAGTTCGGCCGCCGGCTGTGGGACCTGCTGGCCGCGGCCGGCGCCGAGCACGGCATCTTCCCGGGCGGGCGGGGCGCGTTCAACGGCCTGCGCCTGGAGAAGGGATACCGCGCCTGGGGTGCGGACATGTGGAGCCTGCACGACCCGGATGAGGCTGGTCTGGCCTTCGCCGTGAAGGCCGACAAGGGCGACTTCATCGGGCGGGAGGCGCTGCTGCGGCGTCGCGAACGCGCACCGCGGCGGCGGTTGTGCTGTCTGACGATCGACGACGGCACCGTGTTGATGGGGTCCGAGCCGGTGTTCGCCGACGCGACCGCCCGCGAGGCGGTCGGGTTCACCACGAGCGCCGGCTACGGCCACAGCGTCGGGGCCAGCCTCGCGTACGCGTGGCTGCCCGCCGAGCTGTCCGAACCGGGCACCCCGGTGCGGGTGTCCTACTTCGACGAGCGACATCCGGCCACGGTCGTCGCTGATCCGGTGTTCGACCCCGAGATGTTTCGTATGCGCTGCTGAGCGGCGCGTTCACCACCCAACCGCAGAACGCCCCGCCGGTTCCCGGCCGGCGCGGTGGGATTGCCGCCACCCGGAAATCCGCCACGGCCGACCCCAGATTGGAGCCTCCCCATGAGCATCAACCCCAACCCCGGAGTCCTGCTCTACCCGCGCATCCGCAAGTCGCCGTTCTTCCACGCGTCGAAACGGCACGGCGTGGGGCTCTACAGCGTCTACAACCACACCTACCACCCGCGCCACTACGGCGACCCGGTCGGCGAGTACTGGGCGCTGCTGGACGGCGTCACGCTGTGGGACGTCGGCGTGGAACGGCAGGTGGAGATCACCGGGTCCGACGCGTTCGAGTTCACCAACATGCTCGTGCCGCGGGACCTGACCAAGTGCAAGGTCGGGCAGTGCAAGTACGTGTTCATCACCGCCGAGGACGGCGGCATCATCAACGACCCGGTGCTGCTCCGGCTCGGTGAGAACCACTTCTGGCTGTCGCTGGCCGACAGCGACGTCATGTTGTGGGCCAAGGGCCTGGCGTACCACCTCGGGATGGACGTGCAGATCCGCGAACCAGACGTGGGACCGGTGCAGATCCAGGGCCCGAAGTCCCGCGACGTGATGGTCGACCTGTTCGGGGAGTCCATTTTGGACGTCCCCTACTACTACGCGGTGGACCGCGAGCTCGACGGCATGCAGGTGGTGGTGTCGCGCACCGGCTACACCGCCGAGCTGGGCTACGAGATCTACCTGCACAACGCCAGCCGCGACGGTGTGAAGCTGTGGAACACCATCTGGGAGGCCGGCGAACCGCACGGCATGCGGGTGATCGGGCCGTGCCACATCCGTCGCATCGAGGCCGGAATCCTGTCCTGGGGCTGCGACATCACCTACGACACCAACCCGTTCGAGGTGGGCTACGGCTTCGAGAAGACCTGGATGGTCGATCTGGACCAGGAGGCGGACTTCATCGGCAAGGCCGCGCTGCAGCGGATCAAGAGCGAGGGCATCAGCCGCAAGCTGGTGGGCGTGGAGATCAGCGGCCCCAGCGTGGGGTCGTTCAACGACGGCGAGATGGTCGACGCCTTCGACGTGCACGACCCGCGCGGGCTGCGCATCGGCGAGGTCACCTCGGCCTGCTACTCGCCGCGGCTGCAGCGCAACATCGGCTACGCGATGGTGCCGATCGCCTACCACGAGCTGGGCACGGAACTGGTGGTGCACACCCAGCACGGCCCGCAGGAGGCGGTGGTGGTGGAAAAGCCGTTCCTGGACCCAACCAAGGACATTCCCAAGCGGCTCGTGCGCGCGAGCGCGTAGCGACGATCTGACTGGGGCGGTGAGCGCGATGAGCACCGAGCACCTGCAGGAATCCCTGGCACGAGCCCGCTTCGAGGTGCTGCCGCTGCGGGGCGCCGTCGACCAGGCCGAGCACCTGCCGCCGGGGACGACCGTGACGGTCACGGCGTCCCCGGCCAAGGGCACCGAGGCGACCCTGGACCTGTGCGCCCAGCTGGCGGGCCGGGGACTGCGGCCGGTGCCGCACCTGGCGGCCCGGCTGATCGCCGACCGCGCACACCTGGCCGCCGTGCTCGACCGCGTGGCCGAGCTCGGGTTGGCCGAGGTCTTCGTGGTGGCCGGGGACTCCCCGCAGCCCCGCGGCGAGTTCCCCGACGCGCTGGCCCTGCTGCGCGCGATGGAGGAGGTGGGGCGGCGGCCGCCGTGCGTGGGCATCACCGGCTACCCGGAGCGGCACGCGTTCATCTCCGATGTCTCCACCATCCGGGCGATGGCGGAGAAGTCGCGGCACGCCGACTACGTCGTCTCGCAGATCTGCTACGACCCGCGCACCATCGCCACCTGGATCGAGCAGGTGCGGGCCCGCGGCGTGTGGTTGCCGATCCACATCGGGATTCCCGGGGTGGTGGACGCGCACAGGCTGTTGCGGATCTCGTTGCGGATCGGGCTGGGCGAGTCGATGCGGTTCCTGCGCAAGCAGCACGGCGTGGTGTCGAAGCTGCTGACCCGCTACACGCCGGAGGAGTTGCTCGACGAGTTGTCCCCCCACCTCGTCGACCCCGCCTGCGGCATCGCGGGCTGGCACTTCTTCACGTTCAACGAAGTTGCGAAGACGGTGCAGTGGCGCCACGATCTGGTCGCCCGACTCCGGGAGGTTCCGGCATGACCATTCCGTCCGATCTGGACATCTCCCGCGCCACCCCGCTGACGCCGCTGGAGGACGTCGCCGCGCAGCTGGGCATCGGTGCGCACCTGCTCGAACCGCACGGGCGCAGCGTCGCGAAGATCTCGCTGGACGCCATGGAGGAGCTGTCCAACCGGCCGACCGCCCGCTACGTGGTGGTCTCGGCCATCACGCCCACCCCGCTGGGCGAGGGCAAGACGACCACGACGGTCGGTCTGGGGCAGGCGCTGCGGTATCTGGGCAAGCGGTCCGCGGTGGCGATCCGGCAGCCGTCGATGGGGCCGACGTTCGGCATCAAGGGCGGGGCCGCGGGCGGCGGGTACAGCCAGGTGGTGCCGATGGAGGCGCTGAACCTGCACCTGACCGGCGACATGCACGCGGTCACCGCGGCGCACAACCTGCTGGCCGCCATGCTGGACAACCACCTGCACAAGGGCAACGCGCTGGGCATCGACCCGCAGCGGATCACCTGGCGGCGGGTGCTGGACGTCAACGACCGCGACCTGCGCAACATCGTCACCGGGCTGGGCGGCCGCGCCGACGGCACCCCGCGGCAGACCGGGTTCGACATCACCGCGGCCAGCGAGGTGATGGCGGTGCTGGCGCTGTCCACGTCACTGCAGGACATGCGGCGGCGGCTGGGGCGGATCGTGGTCGGCTACACCCGCGACGGCGCGCCGGTGAGCGCCGAGCAGCTGCGCGCGGCGGGCGCGATGACGGTGATCATGCGGGACGCGATCAAGCCGAACCTGATGCAGACCACCGAAAACACGCCGGTGCTGGTGCACGCGGGCCCGTTCGGCAACATCGCGCACGGCAACTCCTCGGTGGTGGCCGACCGGATCGCCAGCCGGTGCGCGGACTACGTGGTCACCGAGGCCGGGTTCGGTGCGGACATGGGCGCCGAGCGGTTCTTCAACATCAAGTGCCGCGTCTCCGGGCTGCGTCCGGACGCGGCGGTGCTGGTGGCCACGGTGCGCGCGCTGAAGGCACACTCCGGGCGGTACACGGTGGTGGCGGGTCGGCCGCTGCCGCCCGCGATGCTCGCGGAGAACCCCGACGACGTGCTGGCCGGGGCGGCGAACCTGCGCAAGCAGATCGACAACATCCGGCTGCACGGGGTGTCCCCGGTGGTGGCGATCAACGCCTTCCCCACCGACCACCCCAGCGAGCACCAGGCGATCCGCGAGGTGGCCGAGGCCGAGGGCGCGCGCGTGGCGGTGAGCAACCACTACCTGGAGGGCGGCAAGGGCGCGGTGGAGCTGGCCGAAGCGGTGGTGGCGGCCGCCGAGCAACCCAGCGGTTTCCGGCTGCTGTACCCGGATTCAGCGGACCTGCGGACGAAGATCGAGACCATCGCGACCAGGGTGTACGGCGCGGCGGGCGTGTCCTACCAGCCGGCGGCGTCCCGCGCACTGGACGCCTACGAGGCCAACGGCTTCGGCGACCTGCCGGTGTGCATCGCCAAGACGCACCTCTCGCTGAGCTCCGACCCGACGCTGCTCGGCGCCCCGACGGGCTGGACCCTGCCGGTCCGCGAGGTCCGGGCCTCGGTGGGCGCGGGCTTCATCTACCCGATCTGCGGCGAGATGCGCACGATGCCGGGCCTGGGCTCCCACCCGGCAGCGGAATCCATCGACATCGACGAGAACGGCAACATCATCGGCCTCAACTGATCAGTCCGGGCTGCCCTTCGCCGAGCGGCTCGGCGAAGGGCAGCCCTCACTCGCGGTTCCAGGCGGCGACGAGGTCGAGCAGGCCCGGGAAGCGGGCGTTGAGGTCGTCGACGCGGACGTGGCTGCGGCGTTCCGCGCCGTACTGGCGCTGCGGATCAGGCCCGCCTCGCGGAGGGCCCTGAAGTGGTGCGTCAGCGACGACTTGGGCCGGTCGAAGCCGAACCAGCCGCAGGGGTGGTCGAACTCCTCCGACTCCAGCAGCAGCCTGCGCACGACCTCCATGCGCAGCGGGTCCGCCAGGGCCGCGAACACGGTCTCCAGGCGCAGTTCGTCCGCGGCGGGCTCGGGCAGCGGGTCCGGCAGGCCCGCGGGCTCCGGCTGCTTCCGGCGGGCAGCGGCGGCCGGTGACATCGGCAACATCCCTCGATTGTACGAGTTTCTTCGTACTTCGGCTAAGTTCGACTCGAATCGTACACCGCCCCCGAGGAAGCAGCCATGACCCAGCTCGCCCCGTCCTCGGCGACCGCCGCCCGCACCGACCAACCGCCCCGATGGGAGATCTGGCTGGCCGCCTGGCCGGTCACCGCCGTGCTCGCGCTCCAACGCGGCCACCCCGCTCTACGTGCTGTGGCAACGGGAAATGGGCTTCTCCGCGGGCGTGCTGACGGTCGTCTACGCCTGCGACATCGCGGGGGATCCTCGCGGGCGGCACGGCCTTCGTGATGTTCGCCGCCGCCACCGGGGTCCAGTTCGCCGTGCAGCGCCTGCGGATCCGCACGATCCTGCTCACCGGCACCGCGGCCACCGCGGCCAGCATGGTGGCGCTGGTCCTCGCCGTGCACTGGGCCTCAGCAGCCCTGCTGGTCGCGGCGGCGGTGCTGGCCGGGGCAGGACAGGGCTTCGGCCAGCTCGGCGGGTTGTCCCTGCTGAACAAGCACGTCCCGGCGCAGCGGCGGGCGGAGGCCAACGCAGCGTTCAGCGCTGGCGGCTACCTGCCCGCCGGGGCGCTGCCGGTCGCCGTCGGGTACCTCGGCGACGCCGTCGGTCTCCCGCTCAGCATCACCCTTTTTTCGGCGCGTTCATGGTCGCGGTGGTGGTCGCAGGCGGCGTGGGCGTCCCCCGCCGCGCCCGCTGAAATACCGTGGTGGCATGACCGTCCTGCGTTCCGTGGTGCTGTTCGTGCTGGCCGCCATCGCCGAGATCGGCGGCGCCTGGCTGGTGTGGCAGGGGGTCCGGGAGCTCCGCGGCCTACTGTGGATCGGAGCCGGGGTGGTGGCGCTGGGCCTCTACGGGTTCGCCGCCACCCTCCAGCCCGATCCGCACTTCGGCCGCATCCTCGCCGCCTACGGCGGGGTCTTCGTCGCGGGCTCCCTGCTGTGGGGCGTGTTCGTCGACGGCTTCCGGCCGGACCGCTGGGACGTCATCGGGGCGCTGATCTGCCTGCTCGGCGTCGCGGTCATCATGTACGCCCCGCGCACCGGCTGACCGTCGGGAAGTGCGGCAGAAGTGCTTTGCGTGGCGGTGCGGGTGGCGGTGCGAGCTGAGTCCCACACCGCCAGCGGCTGACGCCGCTTGCGAAGCAGTACCTAGTCGGAGATGCCCAGGCGCAGGTGCTGACGGCCTCGTCGAGCAGCTGCGCGACGTGGTTGTCGTACAGGGAGTACACGACGCTGCGGCCGGAGCGGTTGCCGACCACCAGGCCCAGCGAGCGCAGCAGGCGCAGCTGGTGGGAGACCGCGGACTGCTCCATGCCGATGGCGTCGGCCAGTCCGGTCACCGCCATCGGCCGCTGCCGCAGCTCGCTGAGGGATCAGCAGGCGGGACGGGGTGGCGAGGGCCTGGAGCGTCTCCGCGACCGAGGCGGCCGACGTCGCGTCCCACCGCCCGCACCAAGGACTCGGTGCGCAGCCTGCTCGACCTCGCCCCGGAGACCGCGGTGCGGGTCCGCGACGGCGTCGAGGAAACCGTCAGCACCGAACAGCTGCAGGTCGGCGACGTGATCGTGGTCCGGTCCGGCGAGCGGATCGGCGCCGACGGCGAGGTGCTCGACGGCGGCAGCGACGTCGACCAGGCCACCATCACCGGCGAACCGCTGCCGGTCGCCAAGCAGCCCGGCGACGAGGTGTTCGCCGGGACCCTCAACGGCACCGGCGCGCTGCGGGTGCGGGTCACCAGCCCCCCGCGACGGACAGCCCGCGGACCTGGAGGCCGAGAACCACACCGCCGTGGTCGTCACCGTGGACGGCGCGCAGGCCGGGGTGCTCGGCATCGCCGACCGGCTGCGCCCGGACGCCGCCGAGGCGGCGCGGGAGCTGCGCGAACTCACCGGGGCGGAGCCGGTGCTGCTCACCGGCGACAACGAGCGCGCCGCCAAGGAGGTCGCCGCACAGGTCGGCATCACCGACATCCGCGGCGGACTGCTGCCGCCGGACAAGGTGGCGGCCGTGCGGGAGTCTGGGCAGCGCACCATGGTGCTCGGCGACGGCGTCAACGACGCCCCGGCGCTGGCCGCCGCGCACTGCGGTGTCGCGATGGGGCGCGCGGGCGCGGACCTGACGTTGCAGACCGCCGACGTGGTCGTGGTGCGCGACGAACTGGCGGCAGTGCCGAAGGTGGTGGAGCTGTCCCGGCGGGCGCGCCGCCTGGTGAAGCAGAACCTGGTGATCGCGGGCACCTTTATCACGGTCCTGGTGGTGTGGGGCCTGGTCGGCCACCTGCCGCTGCCGCTCGGCGTGGCCGGCCACGAGGGCTCCACCATCATCGTCGGCCTCAACGGGCTGCGGCTGCTCGGCGAAACGTGCCTGGCGGAGCCGCTGACCCGTGCGGTTATCGTGACCGCATGACGAGATGCGGCGGCGGAGCGTGGGATCCGGGTCGAGGCGTGCGTCGCGACCCGGACCTGCGGACCGTCCGGCCGGTGCGGCAGGTGCTGGTCGTCGCCGACAACGTCACGGCGATGACCCGCCTGCTCGACGTGGTGGACCTGTTCGAGGGCGACTTCCGCGTCGGGCTGGAGTTCGCCTGGAACAGCGCCGACCCCACCCCGAACGGGCTCGCCGACCTGTTCGCGGCCAAGGGCGTCTTCCCGCTGCCACCGGAGGAGATCGGCGACAGCCGGTTCGACCTCGCCATCACCGCTGGGCACAGTGGACTGTCGGGCATCAGGGCTCCGATTGTCTCGGTACCGCACGGAATTCGGTACACTAAAGTGGTACCGGAAGCCGGAAGCCGGAAGCCGGAAGCCGGAAGCCGGAAGCCGGAAGCCGGAAGCCGGAAGCCGGAAGCCGGAAGCCTTCGGCCTGTCGCGTGATCTGGTGGTGCACGACGGCGTCCCGATCCCCTCGGCGATCGTGCTGTCCCACCACGAGCAGTGGGCTCGGTTGCGGGCGGCGGCCCCCGAGGCCGCCGACGTCGCACACGTCATCGGCGATCCCTGCTACGACCGGCTGCGCGCCAGCGCCACGTGGCGGCTGCGCTACCGCCGCGCGCTCGGCGCCGACGACGGGGAGACCGTGCTCGCCATCAGCTCCACCTGGCGGGAGGAGTCGCTGCTGGGCGAGGTCTCCGAGCTGTACGAGCGGTTGCTCGCCGAACTGCCCGTCGACGAGTTCCGCCTCGTGGCGATCCTGCACCCGCACATCTGGTACCAGCACGGCCCGGACGCCGTGCACCGCTGGCTGGCGCCGCACGAGCGCTCCGGGCTGCTCGTCGTGCCGCCCGAGCGCGGGTGGCGGGCGGCCCTGGTGGCCGCTGACCAGTTGATCGGCGACCACGGCTCGGTGACCGCGTACGGCGCGGCCATCGGGCTGCCCACCTCGCTGGCCGCGTTCCCGGAGTCCCGGGTGGCTGCCGGGTCCGCGGTGGCGGTGCTCGGTTCCCTCGCCCCCCGGCTCGACCTGGCCCAGCCGCTGCTGCCGCAGTTGCAGAAGGCGGCGGCCGAGCACACCCCGGCGAAAGCCGCCGCCGTGCACGAGATGATCACCTCCTGCCCGGACGAGGCGGCGGACCGCCTGCGGGCGCTGTGCTACTCGATGCTGGAGCTGGACGAACCGCGCACCGAGCCCGGCGTGCCACCGGACACCACGGCCGGGCTCCCCGACGCACCGTGGCCCTGGCGCCCCACGGCCATGTACGTCACCGGATCAGTCCACAGCGGACGCAGCGTGGCGCTGGACCGGTACCCGGCGGAAATGCTGCGGCCCGAGCAGATCCCCTCGCGGAGCCACCTGGTGGTGGCGGCCGACCACCCGGGTCGACGGATGCGCGCGGTCGCGGACATCGCGGTGCTCACCGACGCCACCGCGTGGGGCCGTCATGCTCGAACCTGGTTGTCGGACGCTCTGTCCGCCCAACCGGGCCTGCAACTGGCAGCCGCGGTCGACGGGGGCACCTGCACCGTCCGGACGCGCAGCGGCGAGCAGGTGCGGCTCAGCGGAACCGGCGAGCCCGCGCTGCACGCCTCAGCGGTGTTCGAGTGGCTGGCCGCCGGTCGCGACCTCGCCGACCTCTCCCCCGGCCTGACCGTCAACGGCCACCTGGTGTCGGTCGATCTCCACTGAAATCGCCGCCCCCGCGCAGCAGCGCCCGCGCCCGGCGGTTCCCCAGCACAGTGAGGATCTCTGCGGCCTCCCGCCGCCGCGCGGCGGCACCCTGCTCGTCCCCGTTCCGCGCGCTGAGTTCGGCGAGCAGTTCCAGCGCAGCGGCCTGGTCGGCAGGCATCCGCGCCGCCCGGCACAGGTCGAGCGCCCTGCGCGCCCACATCGACGCGTCCACCTGTTCATGGCGCTGCAACAGTGCTTCAGCCAGCGACAACGCCACTTTCCCGCTGTTCGCCGCTTCTTCGAACTCGGAGAAGGTCTCGAACGCCTCGCGCAGGCGCGGCACTGCCTCCGCGGCACGCCCTGCGCGGGTGAGCACCCGTCCGGAATGCATGCGGTACAACGCCAACGGACGCCGCTGCCGCCCCGGCTCGAAACGGGTTTCGATGATCTCCTTGGAGCCTTCGAAACACGCGAGGGCCGCATCGAGATCGCCGCGCCGCTCGTGGATGAGCCCGCGCCACTCGGTCGCGCTCTGCTGGCCCCAGGCGTCGTCGTTCCGCTCCGCAATCTCGGCGGAACGGTCGAACTGCTGCTCCGCAGCGTCGTACTCGCCGACCGCGAAGTGCGCCGAGCCGTACTGGGAGTGCATGCGCACCAGGGCTCGCTCGTCACCGGCCGCTTCGGCGGCCCTGACCCCGACCTCCTGGATCTCCAGCAGGTCCGCGAAGTGGTTGCGGTCGTTGAGGAACGGGAACAGGGTCTCGCACAGCTGCCAGGCCCGGTCGGGCGCACCCACCTCGACGGCGATGCCCACCAGCGCGATCAGCGCCTCCCGCTCCGCCTCCAACTCGTCGAGCGCCCGCTGCACGGCCCCTTCGCCCCGGTGCGCGGCAACCACCGCCTCGTACCGGGTGCTGAGCCGACGGCGCTTAGACAGCACCACGTCCCGCGCCATCGCGAAGTCGTGGTAGTGCTCGACCAGCCGGCGAAGCGCCGACTGCGCATCGTCGTCAGAGGTCAGCTTCGACCGCGCGTGCTGCCGCAGCAGCGCATGCATGCCGTACCGCCCCGGCGCCGCCGGGACGACGAGGTGCGTCCGGCGCAGAGCCCGCAACAGGTCCTCTGCGTCGTGCACCCGTCGGTCGAGCAGTGCCGCGGCCGCAGCCACGGTGAACTCCGAGCCCGGGTGGCAGCCCAGCAACCGGTAGGCGTGCTGCTGGTCCGCCGACAACGCCCGGTAGCCGACCTCGAAGGCTCCGGCGACGGGGTTCTCCCCGTCGACTTCCAAGCGTCGCAACAGGTCCGGGGCCACACGATCCACATAGGACGAGATGGAGGTCCGGTCGCCGAGTTGCGTAGCCAACACCTGCAACGCCATCGGATGCCGCCCGCACGCCTCGCTCAACTTCCGCAGCGCGTGCTGCTCGGCCGCTGCCCCGTTGCCGAGTGCCTCCGTCAGCAGCTCGACAGCGGCGTCCTCCTCGAAAGGCGCGAGCGGCAGCGACCGGATGCCGCTCGCCAGGAACGTCAGCTCGCGGCGGCTCGTGACCAGCACAGCGCTGGTCGGTGAGGACGGCAGCAGCGCCCGCACCTGCGCGGCGGTCGCCGCGTCGTCGAGGACGACCAGGATTCGGCGGTACGCGGTGATCTCGCGGAACGCCGCACCGCGCTCCTCCTCCGTGGACGGCAGCGCCGGACCGCTCAACCCGAGTCGACCGAGGAACGTGCCGAGCACCTCTGCCGGGGTGCGGGCCCCCGCGGGATCGGAGCCGTGCAGGTCACCGACGAAGATGCCGCCTGGGAACTCCTCGCGCATCCGGTGCGCCCACCGCAGCGCGGTCAACGTCTTGCCAATGCCAGGCATGCCGCTGAGCACCACGACCAGCGGCGCCCCGGCCTGCTCCGCCTCCCGCCACAGCCGGTCGAGCTCGTGCAGCTCCGCGGTCCGGTTGGTGAAACCCAGGTGCCGCGGGTCGAGCGTGAGCATGTCCGGAACCGGTGGCTCGCGGTGGCCGCCGAACTGCATCAGGAGCTGGTCGATGCGACCGGCCTGGATCAGGTTGCCGTCCACGGAACCGCTGTTGCCGTTCTGCCACGCGTCCAACTCCGACCCCCAACACCGGCGCTGTCGATCTCCTCCTCCGGAGACCATACCGGGCGGAGCAACGGACGGTGCCGACATCACCACACGTCGTCAAGCCCCGCTCCCCGGGTGCGGTGGGGCGGGTGGCAGGGTTCCGGGTTGACGTGGGCGGAAGAGAGTTGTCGTGTCGTCGGAGCAGTGGGGTGTGTCCGAGGGCGTCGGCGTCACCGCGTTGATGGTCGCCGCGGCGGGCTCTGGAGAGCCGCCGGGAGGACCGGCTGATCGACGATCCGTACGCCGCGCCGCTGGCGGGGCCGCTATCCGGGTTCGACCCGGCCCGGCCGACCGCGTGGTTGGCCGAGGGGCTGCTCGTCTACCTGCCCGCGGCGGCCGAGGCCGCGCTGCTGCGGGGCGTTCACGACAACTCGGCGCCGGGGAGCCGGATCGCGGTGGAGGACCTGACCACCAACCGGTCGCTGCACCCCGCCCGCGATGACCGGGGGGTGCGCTCCTAGTCGGACAGTCCCGGCTCGGCACCGGACGGTTCGGGGGTGACGGGCGGTTCGGCGTCGGTGAAATCGAGTTCGGCGAAGCGGATCGGAAAGCCCGCACCGTCCGGGGACGCGCACATCGGGCCCGCCTCGGCCGGGACGTCCGGTGGGAAGTAGGCGATTCGCAGGACCGCCTTCGGCGTGCCGCCCTCCGCTGCGTAGCGGATGGTCACCGCGTCGTCGGCCCGCTCCATCTCGATGGTCACCGACTCGACCGGACCGCACACCGCCTCCAGCGGCAGCACGCTCCAGTCCGACACCTCGCGGGTGACCACCGCGCTGAGCATCTGCTCACCGTCGACGTACTCGATCCCGGCCTTGATCCAGTTGCTCTCGTCCAGCCGCAGCAGCAGCCCCGCCTGGTCGTGCTGCTCACGGTAGTCGCCGAAGAACCGGGTGGACAGCCTGAACCTGCCGCCCACCGGGCGTAACAGGGCGTGACCGGTGTCGCGCACGAAGCCGTGGTGCGTCGTCCGCCAGAAGTCGGTGCCGGAATCCGCGGTGACCGTCAGTCCCGCGTAGGACAGCCAGTTCACCGGCTGGTTCAACCAGCGCCAACCACCGAGCCCGAACAGCGTGATGCCCTCGGCCTGCTGCATGCCCACCCGTCTCCATGTGTCCGGCGCTAGGCCGGTTGTCGAAAGTGCTCAGCGGACGACGACCACCGGGCAGCGCGCGTGGTGCACCAGCTTCAGCGCCACCGATCCGACCAGCATGCCGGTGAAGGCGCCGTGGCCCTTGTCGCCCAGCACCAGCAGATCGGCCTGCTCGGACAGCCCGACGATCTCGTCGACCACATGCCCGCGGATGAGCCGGGAACGCAGGTCCACCTCGGGGAACTCGCCGCGCACCGCGTCCACCGCGGTGTCCAGCGCCGTGCGGGCCCGCTGCTCCAGCTCGCTGTCCGGGGTCGGCAGACGATATCCGAACTGCACCGGTTGGTGCCAGACCATGATCGCGTGCACGATCCCGCCGACCTGCCTGACGTGGTCGGCGGCCCAGCGCAGTGCTCGCACCGATTCGTCCGACCCGTCCACTCCGACTGCGACTGTCTGCGGCATGTGCGGACTCCTCTCTGCGAGCTCGCCAGGGATGCTAGGCGGGCCCCACCGTGGCCGCCACCGCCGTCGGTGTACCCCACGATCGGGTGAGGCGCCGGTCAGAGCTGGTTGACGGCCGTGATGCGGAGGACGGCCGCGCCCGCTTCGTCGGAGGCGGCGAGGTCGACCTCGGCGCTGATGCCCCAGTCGTGGTCTCCCTCCGGGTCGTCGAAGATCTGCCGCACCAGCCAGCGGTCGGGCTCCTCGGTGATCATCAGCAGCGCCGGGCCGCGCGCGTCCGGGCCGGTGCCGATCTCGTCGTGCTGGTCGAAGTACTCCTCCAGCGCGTCGGCCCACGCGTCGGCGTCCCACCCGCTGTCGGCATCCAGCGCGCCCAGCTCGTCGTAGCAGCGGCGGGCCGCCAGCTCCACGCGGCGGAACAGGGCGTTGCGCACCTGCACCCGGAAGGCCCGCTGGTTGCGGGTGATCCGCTCGGGCTCCTCGTCGACCGGGGCGGCCGTGGGTTCGGCACCCGGATGGCGCAGCTTCTCCCACTCGTCGAGCAGGCTGGAGTCGACCTGGCGGACCAGTTCGCCGAGCCACTCGATGATGTCGGTGAGCTCCTCGGTCTTGGCGTCATCGGGCACGGTGTGCCGCAGCGCCTTGTACACGTCGGCCAGGTAACGCAGCACCAGACCCTCGGAGCGGGCCAGCCCGTAGTGGTTGACGAACTCGACGAAGTTCATCGCCCGCTCGTACATGTCGCGGGCCACCGACTTCGGCGACAGCTCGTGCTCGCCGACCCACGGGTGGCCCTTGCGGTAGGTCTCGTAGGCGGCTTCCAGCAGGTCGGCCAGCGGACGGGGGTGGGTGATCTCCTCCAGCAGCTCCATCCGCTCGTCGTAGTCGATGCCGTCGGCCTTCATCTGCGCCACCGCCTCGCCGCGGGCCTTGAACTGCTGCTGCGCCAGCACCTGCCGCGGGTCGTCCAACGTGGACTCGATGACGGACAGCACGTCCAGCGGGTAGCTCGGCGACTCGGCGTCCAGCAGCTCGATGGCGGCCAGCGCGAACGGCGACAGCGGCTGGTTGAGTGCGAAGTCGAACTGCAGGTCCACGGTCAACCGCACCCGGCGGCCCTGCTCGTCGGGCTCGTCGAGCTGCTCGACCACCCCGGCGGCCCGCAGCGCGCGGTAGATCGCGATCGCGCGCAGGATGTGGCGTCGCTGCGCCGGCCGGTCCTCGTGGTTGTCGGTGAGCAGGTGCTTCATCGCGGCGAACGCATCGCCGGGGCGGTTGATGACGTTCAGCAGCATCGCGTGGTTGACCGCGAAGCTGGAGCGCAGCGGCTCGGGTTCGGCGGCAACCAGCTTGTCGAAGGTCCTCTCGCTCCAGGACACGAAGCCCTCGGGCGCCTTCTTGCGCACCAGCTTGCGCTTCTTCTTCGGGTCGTCCCCGGCCTTGGCCAGCGCCCGCTCGTTCTCGATCTCGTGCTCCGGCGCCTGCACCACCACGTATCCCGCGGTGTCGTAGCCGGCGCGGCCCGCGCGCCCGGCGATCTGGTGGAACTCGCGGGCCTTCAGGTGCCGGGTGCGGGTCCCGTCGAACTTGGTCAGCGCGGTGAGCAGCACGGTGCGGATCGGCACGTTGATGCCCACGCCGAGGGTGTCGGTGCCGCAGATGACCTTGAGCAGCCCGGCCTGCGCGAGCTGCTCGACCAGCCGACGGTACTTCGGCAGCATCCCGGCGTGGTGCACGCCGATGCCGTGCCGCACCAGCCGCGACAGGGTTTTGCCGAACCCGGCGGTGAACCGGAAGTCGCCGATCGCCTCGGCGATGCGGTCGCGCTGCTCGCGGGTGGCGACCTTGACGCTCATCAGCGCCTGCGCCTGCTCCAGCGCGGACGCCTGGTTGAAGTACACGACGTAGACCGGGGCCTGGTTCCCGGCCAGCAGTTCCTCGATGGTCTCGTGCAGCGGCGTCTTCGCGTAGCGGAAGGTCAGCGGGATCGGCCGCTCCGCCGAGGTGACGACCGCGGTCTCCCGGCCGGTGCGCCGGGTGAGGTCCTTCTGGAAGAAGCTGACGTCGCCGAGGGTGGCCGACATGAGCACGAACTGGGTGCGCGGCAGCTCCAGCAGCGGCACCTGCCAGGCCCAGCCCCGGTCGGGCTCGGAGTAGAAGTGGAACTCGTCCATCACGACCTGGTCGACATCGGCGCGGTCGCCGTCGCGCAGCGCGACGTTGGCCAGGATCTCGGCGGTGCAGCAGATGATCGGCGCGTCGGCGTTGACGCTGCTGTCGCCGGTCATCATGCCGACGTTGTCGGCGCCGAAGACGTCGACCAGGGCGAAGAACTTCTCCGACACCAGGGCCTTGATGGGCGCGGTGTAGAAGCTGCGCTTGCCGGCGGCCAGGGCGGTGAAGTGGGCGCCGGTGGCCACCAGGCTCTTGCCGGACCCGGTCGGGGTGCTCAGGATCAGGTTCGCCCCGGTCACCACCTCCATCAGCGCTTCCTCCTGCGCTGGGTAGAGCTCGATGCCCTGGTCGGTGGTCCAGGTGACGAACGCGTCGAGGATCGCGTCCGGGTCCGGGTCGCCGGTGCCGGGCGCGGGGAGCAGGTCGGTGAGCTTCATCGTGCCTCCGATCGTCCCTGGTCAGCTTCGGCGGTGGCCAGCCGGGGTGGCCCTGCGGGCGCGACGCGGTGGTCACCGGCGGCGACGCCTGCGGTGGGCGGCCACCACCGGCCCAGGCGCTGCGGGCCGACCACCTCTTCGACGGCAGACGCGTCGCGCGCGGTGCTCGACAATGAAGGCATGACGAACCGACACGTGCGCTTCGTGGGCGGGCCGCTGGACGGGCGCGTGCAGGGCCTGCGCGACTCGGAGGCGGTCGCCGGCCGCCTCCTGCGCCACATCTACCTGCACGACGGCCCGAAGATCGAGACCCACTACGAGCTCCACTACACGCCGGAGGCGGGGTGGGTCTACCACCTCTGCGGCCGCGGCCACGAACCGTAGCCGCCCCGGATCGCCGGATCAGACGCCGAGCACACCGCGCGTTTGTGGGATCCCGCCAAATCCGGCGGGCCGGCGGCTCGGGGTCCCAACAACCGGCGGGCCGCTCGCGCGGCCTGCGACGTGCCTCACAGTCGTGATCGGGTTCGGTCCCGGGGCACCGGCCTACCATCACAGCCATGGTGGCGCACTCGACGGCGAGCTGCGGCGGACCGGAACTCGTCCTGGCTGCGGAGTTCCCGGAACCGACCCGCGAGCAGTGGCGGGACCAGGTGCGGACGGTGCTGGCGCGGTCCGGGCTGCTCAGCGAGCAGGCCCCCGGCGAGGCGGTGGAGGACGTGCTCGCCACCACCACCTACGACGGCATCACCGTGCACCCCCTCTACACCGAGGGCCCGACGGAGTCCGGGCTGCCTGGGCTGGCGCCGTTCGTGCGCGGCAGCCGCCCGCAGGGCAGCGTCGCCGACGGCTGGGACGTGCGGCAGCGGCACGAGAACCCCGACGCCGCGGAGACCAACCGGGAGATCTTGGCGGACCTCCACAACGGCGTGTCGTCGCTGTGGCTGCGGCTCGGCGCCGGTGGGCTGGCCGTGGACGACCTCGCGGACGCCCTCGACGGTGTCCACCTCGACATGATCGGCGTGACCCTGGACGCCGGTGCGGATGCCGGCGTCGCGGCGGAGGCGCTGCTCGCGCTGGCCGCCGAGCAGGGGGTGCGCGGCAGCGCGCTGCGCGGCAACCTCGGCGCCGACCCGCTGGCCGAGCAGGCCAGGACCGGCCGCCCCGCGGACGCCGAGGTCGCGGTGTCGCTGGCGCGCCGCTGCGCCGCGGACTTCCCCGAACTCGGGGCGTTGGTCGTCGACGGGCTGCCCTACCACGAGGCGGGTGGCTCCGACGCGCAGGAGCTCGGCTGCTCGCTCGCCGCCGCCACCACCTACCTGCGGTGGCTGACCGAGGCCGGGCTGGACGTGGACACCGCGGCCCGGCTGCTGGAGTTCCGCTACGCCGCGACCGCCGACCAGTTCCTCACCATCGCCAAGCTGCGCGCCGCCCGCCGGCTGTGGGAGCAGGTGACCCGCTCCTGCGGCGTCGCCGAACCGGCGCGGGCGCAGGCGCAGCACGCGGTGACCTCGGCGGCGATGCTGACCCGCCGCGACCCGTGGGTGAACATGCTGCGCACCACCATCGCCACCTTCGCCGCGGGGATGGGCGGCGCGCAGGCGGTGACCACGCTGCCGTTCGACGCCGCCATCGGGCTGCCGGACTCCTTCGCCCGCCGCATCGCGCGCAACACCCAGTCGCTGCTGCTGGAGGAGTCGCACCTGGCGCAGGTGATCGACCCCGCGGGCGGCTCCTGGTACGTGGAAAGCCTGACCGACGAGCTGGCGCGGGCGGCGTGGCGCTGGTTCCAGCGCATCGAAGCGGCCGGGGGGCTGCCCGCCGCGCTGGAGTCCGGGCTGGTCGCCGACGAGCTCGCCGCCACCTGGGAGCGGCGCCGCGAGGCGATCGCGCACCGCCGCGACCCGATCACCGGTGTCAGCGAGTTCCCGAACCTCGACGAGCCGCCGCTGCAGCGCGTGCCGTTGCCGCAACGGCCCGGCGGGGGCCTGCCGGTGCACCGCTACGCCGAGGACTTCGAACGGCTCCGCGACGCCGCCGACGCGCACCTGGCCGCCACCGGCACCCGGCCCGCGGTGTTCCTCGCGACGCTGGGCTCGCTGGCCGCGCACCACGTGCGGGCCTCGTTCGCCCGGAACCTGTTCGCCGCGGGCGGCATCGCAAGCACCGACGCCGGGGCCACGGAGTCCACTGCGGACGTTCTCGCCGCCTACCGCGGGCAACCGGTGGTGTGCCTGTGCTCCAGCGACGAGCTCTACGCCGAACGCGCCGAGGAAACCGCCCGGGCGCTCAGGCAGGCCGGGGCCCGGCACGTGCTGCTGGCCGGGAAACCCGGCACGGCGCGGGCGGACGGGTTCGTCTTCGCCGGATGCGATGCGCTGGCCGTCCTCACCGACGTCCAGGACAGGTTGGGAGTGGGACGATGACGCAGATCCCGAACTTCGCCGAGATCCCCCTGGACACGGCCGCCGCCCCGGCCGATCAGCCGCAGCTGCAGCGGTGGCGGGCCGACGTGCTCGCGGCCACCGGCAAGGAGGCCGACGCCCTGGTGTGGGAGGCCCCGGAGGGCATCGGGATCCGGCCGCTGTACACCGCGGCCGACACCGAGGGGCTGGACTTCCTGCGCACCTACCCGGGGCTGGCGCCGTTCCTGCGTGGCCCGTACCCGACGATGTACGTCACCCAGCCGTGGACCATCCGGCAGTACGCGGGGTTCTCCACCGCCGAGGAGTCCAACGCCTTCTACCGGCGCAACCTCGCCGCCGGGCAGAAGGGCCTGTCGGTGGCCTTCGACCTGGCCACCCACCGCGGCTACGACTCCGACCACCCGCGCGTCGCCGGCGACGTCGGCATGGCCGGGGTGGCCATCGACTCGATCTACGACATGCGGCAGCTCTTCGACGGCATCCCGCTGGAGAAGATGAGCGTGTCGATGACCATGAACGGCGCGGTGCTGCCGGTGATGGCGCTCTACATCGTCGCCGCCGAGGAGCAGGGCGTCCCGCCGGAGAAGCTGGCCGGGACCATCCAGAACGACATCCTCAAGGAGTTCATGGTCCGCAACACCTACATCTACCCGCCTCAGCCGTCGATGCGGATCATCTCCGACATCTTCGCCTTCACCTCGCAGCGGATGCCGAAGTTCAACTCCATCTCGATCTCCGGCTACCACATCCAGGAGGCCGGGGCGACCGCCGACCTGGAGCTGGCCTACACGCTGGCCGACGGGGTGGAGTACCTGCGCGCCGGACTGCAGGCCGGGCTGGACATCGACTCCTTCGCCCCGCGCCTGTCGTTCTTCTGGGGTATCGGGATGAACTTCGCGATGGAGGTCGCGAAGCTGCGCGCCGCCCGCCTGCTGTGGGCGAAGCTGGTCAGGCAGTTTGGGCCGAAGAACCCGAAATCGCTGTCGCTGCGCACCCACTCGCAGACCTCCGGCTGGTCGCTGACCGCCCAGGACGTCTACAACAACGTGGTGCGCACCTGCGTGGAGGCAATGGCCGCCACCCAGGGCCACACCCAGTCGCTGCACACCAACGCGCTCGACGAGGCGCTGGCGCTGCCCACCGACTTCTCCGCGCGCATCGCCCGTAACACGCAGCTGGTGCTCCAGCAGGAGTCCGGCACCACGCGGGTGATCGACCCGTGGGGCGGCAGCTACTACCTGGAGCGGCTGACCCAGGACCTCGCCGAACGCGCCTGGGCGCACCTCACCGAGGTCGAGAACGCCGGTGGCATGGCGCAGGCCATCGACGCGGGCCTGCCGAAGCTGCGCATCGAGGAGGCCGCCGCCCGCACCCAGGCCCGCATCGACTCCGGCCGCCAGCCACTGATCGGTGTCAACAGGTACCGCTACGACGGCGACGAGCAGGTCGATGTGCTCAAAGTGGACAATGCCGTGGTCCGCGCGCAGCAGCTGGAGAAGCTGCGGCGGCTGCGCGAGGAACGCGACCCCCAGGCGTGCGAGGACGCGCTGCGTCGGCTCACCGCCGCGGCCGAGGCCGCGATGTCCGGCGAGCGACCGGACGACCTGGCGCACAACCTGCTGACCCTGGCGGTGGACGCGGCCCGCGCGAAGGCGACCGTCGGGGAGATTTCGGGCGCGCTGGAGAAGGTCTTCGGCCGTCACTCCGGGCAGATCCGTACCATCACCGGCGTGTACCGGGAGGAGTCGGGGCCGTCGGAGCGGCTGGCTGAAGTTCGCCGCCAGGTTGAGGAGTTCGCCGAGGCCGAGGGCCGCCGACCGCGCATTCTGGTCGCCAAGATGGGCCAGGACGGCCACGACCGCGGGCAGAAGGTGATCGCCACCGCCTTCGCCGATCTCGGTTTCGACGTCGACGTGGGGCCGCTGTTCCAGACCCCGGCCGAGGTGGCCCGGCAGGCCGCCGAGTCCGACGTGCACATCGTCGGGGTCTCCAGCCTCGCCGCCGGGCACCTCACGCTGGTGCCCGCGCTGCGCGACGAACTGGCCGAACTGGGGCGCGAGGACATCATGATCGTCGTCGGCGGCGTCATCCCGCCCTCCGACTTCGACGCCCTGCGGCAGGCGGGGGCGAGCGCGATCTTCCCGCCCGGCACCGTGATCGCCGACGCCGCGCTGGGCCTGCTCGACGAACTCCGCACCCGGCTGGAGCACTGAGAGACTGTCCTGTGCAGCGGCGCAGCCGCTTGGCAGAACGAGTTCGACAGACAGGTCTGGTCATGCCCCGCACCATCGACGTCCAGGACTACGCCGAGGGCGTGCTCGCCGGCTCCCGCACCAAGCTGGCGCAGGCGATCACGCTCGTGGAGTCGACCCGCGCCGACCACCGCGCGCGGGCGCAGGAACTGCTCGTCGAGCTGCTGCCGCACAGCGGCGGCGCGCACCGGGTCGGCATCACCGGGGTGCCCGGGGTCGGCAAGTCGACGTTCATCGAGTCGCTGGGCTCGATGCTGACCGCCGCCGGGCACCGCGTGGCGGTGCTCGCGGTCGACCCGTCGTCGACGCGCAGTGGCGGCAGCATCCTGGGCGACAAGACGCGGATGGGGCGGCTGGCGACCGATCCGGCGGCGTTCGTGCGACCGTCGCCGTCGGCCGGCACGCTCGGCGGCGTCGCGCGCGCGACCCGCGAGACGATCGTGCTGATGGAGGCGGCCGGGTTCGACGTGGTGCTGGTGGAGACCGTCGGCGTCGGTCAGTCCGAGGTGGCCGTGGCGGGCATGGTGGACTGCTTCCTGCTGCTCACCCTCGCCCGCACCGGCGACCAGCTGCAGGGCATCAAGAAGGGCGTGCTGGAGCTGGCCGACGTCATCGCGGTCAACAAGGCCGACGGCGATCACGAGGCCGAGGCGCGCAAGGCGGCCCGCGAGCTGCGCGGCGCGCTGCGCCTGCTCACCCCGCTCAGCGCGAACTGGACTCCCCCGGTGCTGACCTGCAGCGGCCTGACCGGAACCGGCCTGGACGCGGTGTGGGAGCAGGTCGTGCGGCACCGGGCGGTACTGGAGGACACCGGCGAGTTGACCGAGAAGCGCAGCCGCCAGCAGGTCGAGTGGACCTGGGCGCTGGTCCGCGACCAGCTGATGTCGGAGCTGACCCGCCACCCGGCGGTGCGGGCGATCGTCGACGACGTGGAGGCCGCGGTGCGCGCCGGGGAGCTCACCGCCAGCCTCGCCGCCGACCGGCTGCTCGACGCCTTCCGGAAGTCCTGACCATTTCAGAGAGTCTCGGAGAGCCATGCGGATCAGTGTTGACAGCACCTCGGACGTCCCGCCCTACGAGCAGGTGCGGTCGGCCATCGCCGAGCAGATCAACAGCGGCGAGCTGCCGGTGGGGGCGAAGCTGCCGACGGTCCGCGCGCTGGCGGCCGACCTGGGCATCGCGGTGAACACCGCGGCCCGGGCGTACCGGGAGCTGGAGCAGGCGGGGCTGCTGGAAACCCGTGGCCGGGCGGGCACGTTCGTCAGCGACGCGGGCGACCAGGCGGCGGCGCGGGCCGCCGAAGCGGCGGCGACGTACGCGCAGATCACCCGGGCCCTGGGCATCCGCCGCGAGGACGCGCTGGCGATCGTGCGCGCCGCACTGGAGGCGTGATCCCGTTGTTTTTCGGGCTACAGCGGCGGCTGCAACCCTGGCAGGATCGCCGCCCCGGGCGGCTCGGTGCTTGCTGAGAGGGGCGCTGCGGAGCGCTAGGCGAGGTTGGTGCCCTCGAGAAAGTCGGGGACGTCGAAGGACAGTAGGGGTTCGCCGAAGAGCGCTCCGGCGCCGATCTCACAGCCGATCTCCCGCCAGACCGCCGCCTGCTCCTCGGAGTCGACCCCGCTGACGCACACCGCCGCGCCGCATGCGTGCACCAGCGGCACCAGGCTGCGGATCGCCTGCACCTCGGGCACTTCCGGGGATTCCGCGGTGCGCACGATGTCGACCAGTGCGTCGTCCAGGCGCACCACGTCGGCCGGCAGGTCGCGCAGCAGCCGCAGTTCCTCGGGCGAGCCGTGGAAGCCGTGCAGGGACGTCCCGATGCCGCGGTTGGCGAGATAGCGGACGTTGTCGCGGGCTTCCTCGTTGTCGCCGCCGACCGCCGCCACCGGCAGGCACAGCCGCAGCCACTGCGGATCGACGTCCCCCGCGTCGAGCGCGCGGTGGATCATCGCGGCCAGGTCGGGATCCTGGCCCTGGTTGCGGCTCAGCATGAGCGTCAACCGCACCCGGTGCCCGGACTCGTGCCACTCGCGCAGTTGCTGCCAGGCCGTCTGGAACATCCAGTCCCGCAGCGACAACGTCACCCCGGACCGCTCGGCCAGCCGCAGGACCTCGGTGTGCTCGAAGGTGCCGTACTGACCGGTCTCCCATCGCAGTTCGGCCCGCAACGTGACCAGCCGACCGGAGTCCAGCCGCGCCAGCGGCCGGTAGACCACGTCGAACTCCCCGAGCTCCAGGCCGCCCGGCATCACCGCCGCCAGCTTGGACTCGACGCGCTCCTCCGGCGCCCGGTCCGGGTCGAACAGCGCCCACTGCCGCTTGCCCGCCGACTCCGCGCGGCGCAACGCGACGTCCGCGGCCCACAGCATGTTCGCCGCGTCCGCTTCGGCCACCACCCGCTGGACCACGCCGACACTGGCCGACGCGGCGATGCCGTGCTCGCCGACGTAGATGGGTTCGGCGAGCATCTCGTTGATCAGCTGGGGCAGCTGCGCGACCGGTGGGGTCGTCGCCTGCTCCCAGATCATGACGGCGAACTCGGTGCCGCCGAAGCGGGCGACGATGGCCTCCTCGTTCTCGACCAGCGCCTCCAGCCGCCGGGCCACCACCTTGATCACCCGGTCGCCGACCTCGTAGCCCAGCCCGTCGTTGATCAGCTCGAAGCCGTCCAGGCTCAGGTGGTACAGCGTCAGCCGGGCGTCCGCGGGCAGCTGCGCGATGGCCGCCTCCAGCCGGGTGTGGAAGAACTGCCGGTTCGGCAACCCGGTCAGCGCGTCGTGCAGCGCCTGGTACTGGAAGCGCTCCTGCAGCATGTGCAGTTCGGTGATGTCCTCGACCATCGTGACGAAGTTGCACGGCGCCCCGTCCGATCCGCGCAGCACCGACACCGCCAGGTACGCCCAGGCTTCCTCGCCGTTGGCGCGCAGCAGGCGTTTCCGCTCGCTGAGCCGCTGGGCGCTGCCGCCCTCGGCCAGTTCGGCGTAGGCGCTGGTCAGGTACTCGGCGTCGTCGGGATGGAACAGGTCGTGGATCGTCATCGACGCCAGGTGCTGCGAGTGGTAGCCGAGGGTGGCCTCCCAGGCCGGGTTGACCTGCACGAACTTGCCGGTCAGGTCGCAGATCGCGACCCCGATCGGGGTGGTGGTGAACACCTCCCCGAACCGCGCCTCGCTGGCCGCCAGTTCCCGGTCGGCCTTCAGCTTCGACCGCAGCAGCGCCTTCTTCAGCGTCTCCTGCTGGATGAACGTGCTCTCGCGGTCGGCCGCGGCGTACCCGGCGGCGATCGCGGCGACGAGGCCCATCATGCCGCGCACCTCGTCGTTGCCGAGCTGGTGGACCAGCGCGTCGCGCAGCACGGCCAGGCTCAGCGTCAGGCTGTCCTCACCGGTGGCGTGGATCTCGACCAGTCGGCTGCCCACGGCGCGGCCGACCTCCTCCACCGCGACCGGATCGTCCAGCGCCTTGACGATGTCGGTGAGCAGGTCCTGCAGGGTGTGCTCGACGGTGTCGCGGGCCAGCGGGATGTAGGAGGCGGTGCTCAGCTGAGCGGCCCACCGGCGGGCCACCTCGGCCCGCCACTCGGCGTCGTACCGCTGCGGGACCAGCACCTCCGGCGTCCCTTCAGGGGCGTCGGCAGTTCCCTCGCTCATCTTGACCGTCCGTCACGCGTTCGCTGGCAATGCCACCTTCCTAACAACATCATCGACGATCTGCGACACGCCCCCCGTGAGCGGCTCACAGCTTGCGTCCCACCCCCGCGTAGATCTGCGAGCCGCCGGGCTCGTCGGCGGCCTGTTCCGGCCGGTCGGGGCGCCACAGCGCGGTGCCCACGATGCCGGGTTCGACGATCTCGAAGCCGGCGAACAGCTCGGTGATCTCCGCGCGGGTGCGGGGGTGGATCGGGTCGGAACTGCGGCGCATGATCTCCACCACACCGGCCATCTCGTCCGGACTGATGTCGGCGGTGAAGTGCGACAGCGCCAGGTAGCTGCCAGGGGCGAGCGCGTCGCGGTAGGCGGCGATGATCGCCGGGGCGTCGGCCTCGTGCGGGACGAAGTGGATGACCCCCGCCATGATCAGCCCGATCGGCTGGGAGAAATCCAGCAGCCGGCGGGTTTCCGGGTGCTGCAGGATGGCGTCCGGCTCCAGCAGGTCGGCCTGCACGATGGTGGCGTTGTCGTTGCCGTCCAGCAGCAGCTGGCTGTGCGCGACGGCGACGGACTCGTGGTCGACGTAGACCACGCGCGCCTGCGGGTCGATGTCGTGGGCGATCTCGTGCACGTTGCCGACCGTCGGGATCCCGGAGCCGACGTCGAGGAACTGCCGGATGCCCTGATCGGCGAGGAACACCACTGCCCGGCGCAGAAAGGCCCGGTTGAGGCGGGCCACGTCCCGCGCGCTGGGCAGGGCGGCAAGGAACTTCTCGGCCAGCGCGCGGTCCGCAGCAAAGTTGTGCGCGCCACCGAGCAGGTAGTCGTAGAGCCGCGCCGCGCTGGGAACCTCCTCGTCGACGTCGTCAGGAACCCACGTCGCCTGTTCGGTCACGGTGGCGCCTCACTCCTTGTGCCAGTGCGTGTCGGCAAGACTACTGGGTGACACCAGCCGGGCCGGTGAGGCGTGACCGTGCCGCGACCATCCGTATCGATCGAGACGACTTTTCGAACAAATTGGACAAAGCTGCGCCTGATCACGTGAGGCCGTTCCGGGTGAAGGGCACCCCCTGACCACCTGGCCGGAGATGCCCTCCACGCAACTCCGAATGATCAGTGGGCTGCTTCGAGGCTTTCGCCCTCCGCGACCAGCGCGTCCAGCGCCGCCACGTCGTCCGCGGTGAGCTCCACCACCGCCGCCGCGGTGTTCTCCTCCAGGTGCGCCACCGACGACGTGCCCGGGATGAGCAGGACGTTCGGCGACCGCCGCAGCAGCCAGGCCAGGGACACCTGGGCCGGTGTCGCGCCGAGCCGCTCCGCGATCGAGCGCAGCACGCCGTCCTCGCGGGCGCGGCTGGCGGAGAACCCGGAGCCCAGCGGGAAGAACGGGACGAAGGCGACACCGACCCGCGCGGTGCGGTCCAGCAGGTCCGCGGAGCTGCGGTTCACCACGTTGTAAAGGTTCTGCACGGCGGCGATCTCGGTGTGCTGCCGCGCCTGCTCGAACTGCTCGGCGGACACGTTGGACAGCCCGATGTTGCGCACCAGCCCCTGCTCACGAAGCTCGACCAGCGCCCCGAGCTGGTCGGCCAGCTCGATGCCGGGCTGGTCGGCGATGTAGCGCAGGTACACCAGGTCCAGCGCCTCGACCCGCAGGCGGCGCAGGTTGTCGTGCACCTGGGCGCGCAGCGCGTCCGGATGGCTCAGCGGCAGCCACGCTCCCTGGTGGTCCCGGTAGGCGCCGATCTTCGTGGCCAGCACGAGGTTGTCGCCGTAGGGATGCAGCGCCTCGGCGATCAGCTCGTTGACCACCCAGGGGCCGTAGAAGTCGCTGGTGTCGATGTGGTCAATGCCCAGCTCAACGGCCCGGCGCAGCACGCGGATCGACCGGTCGCGATCGGTCGGCGGGCCGAACACGCCTGGTCCCGCCAGCTGCATGGCGCCGAAACCGACTCGGTGCACCGTCACGTCCGCGCCCAGCGCGAACTCGCCGCCCAAGACAGTGGAAGAACTTGTCACGCCGCGATGGTGGTGGATGGCGGGCCGACAGGCAACGAGCGCCGTCTCACACCTGCGGCATCAGCAGCAACCAACGCGCGCCCAGCAGCAGCGCCACCACGCCGATCAGGTACCAGCACAGCAGCCACATCGCAGCCGGCACCCCGGTCAACCGGGCCAGCTGGTCGGCGTCGGAGTCCGGCGCGCGGCCCCGGGACCGCTTGCGCCGCAGCTCGCCGATCGGCCGCAGGCCGCCGAAGAGCAGAAACCAGCTGAACAGCGCACAGCACAGGGCCTGCCAGGCGGGGGTGGCCAACCACGACACCGCGACGAGCACACCGCCGGTGACCAGCACGGACAGCACACCGTAGGCGTTGCGGATGGCCAGCAGCATCACGACGAGCAACCCGATGGCGACCCACAGCATCACCTGGGCGAGGTCGGCGGCGACCAGCCACGCGCCGCCGAGTCCCAGCAGCGACACGGCCGGATACCCGGCGAGCAGGGTGAGGACCATGCCGGGTCCGCTCGACCGCCCCGTGGAGACGGTCAGCCCGGAGGTGTCGGAGTGCAGCCGGATGCCGTTGAGCTTGCGGCCGCTGAGCAACGCGACCACCGCGTGCCCGCCCTCGTGCGCGATCGTCACGACGTTGCGCAGCAGCGGCCACGTGCTGCGGTTGAGCACCAGGACCAGCGCGACCGCGCCCACCACGAGGGCGGCGGCGTTGCCCGGGTCGAGCAGCTGCGCGGTCCACTCCCGCACCAATTCATCCACAGTAGACATCTCGTGTTCGGTGACAGGCCGCGTTCCAGCGTAGCGCAGCCGGACGCGCGCACGACGAGCTCCGGTTCGACCGCGGTGCGCCGATCTTCCGTCGCAGATCATGGCTCCGCGGCGGCGGAGTCAGGCGAAGTAGGTGGTGACGTCAAGGGCTCCGCCCGCCGCTTCGAACTCCTCGCGGACCGCCGCGCGCAGCTCCGCGTCCGCCAGAAAGTCCACTGTGGTCAGAGCCAGGCCCACCGCGCCGTCCAGCACCGCCTGGTCCCCCGCTGCGGAGGCCGCCGCGGCGGCGAACTCCTCGGTGTGCAGCGAGAGGTTCGGATCACCCAGGCCGATCATCGGGTGGATCGCGGGCAGCCGGTAGCTGAGGTTGCCCAGGTCCGTCGACCCCGTCAGGTACTCCGGCACCACACCCCGCGGCAGCGACGTGCGGCCCCGGCGCGCCTGGTGCCGCGCCCAGCGGGCCGCCAGCGTGTCGTTGTGCCGGATCGGCAGGTAGGCCGGGCTCTCGTCCCACCTCAGCTCGACGCCGCAGCCGGTCATCGAGGCCGCGCCGTGCGCGATCGCCTCGATGCGCGCGGCCAGGTCCTGCAGCGAACCCGGCTCCGCGGAACGCACGTAGAACAGCGCCGCGGCGCGGTCGGGCACCACGTTCGGGCGCTTGCCGCCGTCGGTGATGATCCCGTGCACCCGGTCCGTCGAGGGGATGTGCTGGCGCAGCGCGGCCACGCCCTGGTAGGTCGCCACCACCGCGTCCAGGGCGTTGCGCCCCATGAACGGCTGCGCGGCGGCGTGCGCGGCCACCCCGTGGAAGACGACCTCCAGCTGGCGGCGCCCCAGGAACGGGTGCGTGGCGATGTCGTGCGAGAACGGGTGCAGCATCACGACCGCGTCGACGTCGTCGAAAACGCCCGCCCTGGCGAGGTGCTCCTTGCCGCCGCCGCCCTCCTCGGCCGGAGTGCCCACCAGGGTCACCCGGCCGCCGGTGACCGCCACGGCCGTGGCCGCGGCGAGAAAACCTCCGACCCCGGCAGCGCAGATGATGTTGTGCCCGCAGCCGTGCCCGATGCCGGGCAGCGCGTCGTACTCGGCCAGCACCGCGACGTGCGGACTCCCGGTGCCGATCCCGGTGCGCAGCGCCGTTTCCAGTCCGCCGACACCGACTTCGGCGTCGAAACCGCGCTGCCGCAGCAGTTCCGCGACCCGCGCGACGGACCGGTGCTCGGCGAACGCCTCCTCGGGGTGCGCGTGCAGGTCGTGGCTCAGCGCCAGCAGGTCCGCGGCGTGGTCGTCCACCCACCGCTCGACGTCGGCTCGCAGCGCCTCGCCGGCACCGGCGAAGTCAGACCGGATCGGCTCGGCCGCGGCCACCGCCCGCTCGGTCGCCGCCGACACCGCGCGCAGGTAGGAGTCATCGGGTCGCCCAGGCTGCGTCACACCCCGACTCTAGGCCGAACGCGGTGCGGCGCGAATCACCGCTGCGCAACGGCACCTCGCCGGGGCGCCGGGCCCAGCACCCGGTGCGCCAGCAGCGTGCCGCCGACCACCGCCGACGGGATCACCACCAGCTGCAGGACCGGGACCAGGCACAGCAGGTAGGTGGGCAGGGCGAAGCCGAACACCACCGCCCGGTGGCGGCGCAGCTCCCGATGGCGGTCGCCGAGCGTGAGGCCGCGCCGCTGGAACACCAGGCCGACCATCTCCAGGGCGAGCACCCACGCGCCGAACAGGGCGCCGAGCACCAGCGCCGCGATCTGCCCGACGACCGGGACGAACCCGATGGCGAACAGCACGACGGCGCCGACCGCCGCGATCCCGACCAGTTTCAGCGAGTCCCGGATGCCGCGGGCGAGCGAGCGCACCAGGCCGGCGCCGTCATCGGAGGTGTCCAGCCCGAGCCGCTCCTCGGCCTGCTCCGCGATGTGCTCGTAGAACGGGCCGCCGACCAGCAACGTCAGCGCGATGAACGACACCGAGGCGAGCACCGCGGCGGCGCCGACGAGCGCCACGCCGAGCAGGATACGCAGGGCGTTGCGGGCGACGTCGCTCCACCCCTCGGCGAACGGGGTCAGCCAGGTGACCACGTCACCGCTGAAGTAGGTCAGGGCGCCGAGGCCGGCGAGCAGCAGCACGGCGCTGATCAGCGCCGGCAACGCACCCAGCAACAGCAGCCGGGGACTGCGCAGGATGATGGCGAATCCGGTGCCGAGCGTGCGGGTTCCGGCGAAGAACGAATTCATCAGGTGTGGTCTCCAGTGCGGTGGCGATCAACGACACCGTATCGGCCGCCCGCCCGGCCGGGGCGGCGGTCCGCCGGATTTCAGCGCACCGCCCGGTGGCGGTCGCGGCGCAGGTGGCGGGTGACGCGGGGGGCGCGCCCGGCGGCGGGTTCGCGCCGGTCCTCACGGCGGTTGGCGTGCAGCTCCAGCAGGACGACGTCGGGGTTCTCGCCCGCGTGGCAGCGCCACAGCATCCTCAGCAGCTCGTCCTCGGCGAGGACCCAACGACGGCCGAACACGTCATCGTCACTCATGGCGACTCCTGCATCCCGCGCCCCGTTGCGCACCGTGAGCGTGTGCTCACGATACCTCGCCGATCTGTGCGAGTGATCCGGCTCACCAGGCGATCGGATTCGGCCGACCGTGCCAGTGAGGTTAGCCTTGCTTGTGTAGATCGACTCCGAGGACGAAGGACCCGTGATGACGCCTCCCCCAGCGACCCGGACCGGCACGTTCGGCCGCCGGGGCTTTGTGCTCGGCGTGACCGGTGTGCTCGCGGCCGGGCTGGCGGCGTGCGGCACCGGCGGGTCCGACGCGACGGGCCGCGCCCCGGCCGGGCCCGGTTTCCCCGTGACCATCCCGAACCGGTACGGCACCGCGCGGATCGAGGCGGCCCCGAAGCGCGTCGTCACCCTCGGCATCACCGACCACGACGTGCTGCTGCCGCTGGGCGTCGTCCCGGCCGGGTTGACCAGGTGGGGACCGTGGGAGAGCGGCGTCGGCCCGTGGGTGCAGCCCCTGCTGGGCGCCGAACGGCCCAAGATCTTCGGCAGCGAGGTCGACGTGGAGGGCGTCATCGCGCTCGCCCCGGACGTGATGATCGCGGTGCAGAGCGCGCTGACCCAGGACCAGTACCACCGGCTGAGCAGCTTCAACCCGGTGGTGGCGCAGCCGCCGAACGCCATCGACTACGGCGTGGACTGGCGGGTGCAGGCCGAGACCATCGGCCGGGTGCTGGGCCGCGAGGCTGACGTCGCCAGGATGGTCGCCGACACCCAGGCGCGCATCGAGCAGACCCGGCGGGCGAACCCGCTGTTCGAGGGCCGCACGCACGTCACGGTCCGCACCGACTCGGCGGGCACCTACGCCGCCTACACCAAGCAGGACGCGCGGACCGCGCTGCTGGAGCAGCTGGGTCTGCGGCTGGCGCCGGGCATCGACAGCCTCGACAGCGACGGCCGGTTCAACGTCAAGATCAGCAAGGAGCAGGTGTCGCTGCTGGACGCCGACGTCGTCATCGTCACCACCGCCAGACCGACCGATGTGGACGCGGTGCGCAACGACCCGCTGCTGAACAACCTGCCCGCGGCCAAGCGCGGCGCGCTGGTCCTGCTCGACGACTACGACCTGACCATGGCGCTCGGCTCGGCAACGGTGTCAAGCATTCCCTTCGCCCTGGACCGCCTGACCCCCAAACTCGCCAACGCCCTCACCTGACAGCATCCCCACCTCCCAACTTCGCCGAAACCCGGTCCCAGGCCGCGGTCGCACCCACACCAGCACGGCATGCGCCTCGAGCGATGTGGGGCGTGAAAAGGCCCCTTCCGCGACGGTCGGGGACGTCGCGGAAGGGGCCAGGCCGAACGCGCGGCGGGACCGGGTGTCGCCACCGGCACAACCACGCCGGTGTCCCGGCGGGCGGAGGAGCACCATGGCCCCTCCGCCCGCTGGTCACGCGATGATGCGGATCGGGTCCTCCAGCAGGCTGGTCAGCTGCTGCAGGAACGCCGCGCCGACCGCGCCGTCCACCGCGCGGTGGTCGGCCGACAGGGTCACCCGCAGGATCTTGCGGGCCACGAACTCGCCGTCGCGCACCTGCACCTCGTCGCGAGCCGCGCCGACCGCCAGAATCGCCGCCTCCGGCGGGTTGATCACCGCGCTGAACTGCTCGATGCCGAACATGCCCAGGTTGGAGATCGAGAAGGTGCCGCCGGACATCTCGTCCAGCTTCAGCTTGCCCTCGCGGGCGCGCCCGGCCAGCTCCCGGCTCTCCACGGCGATCTCCGAGACGCTCTTGCGGTCCGCGTCCTTGATCACCGGGACCACCAGGCCGTTGTCGATCGCCACCGCGACGCCGAGGTTGATCCGCTTGTGCTGCAGCATCGTGTCCCCGGCGAAGGAGACGTTCACCGCGGGATACGCGCGCAGGGCGGTGGCCACCGCCTTCACGATCAGGTCGTTGACGCTGACCTTCGGGCCGCCCGCGGCCTGCAGCCGCTCGTTGAGGTTCGCCCGGAACGCCATCAGGTCGGTGACGTCGATCGCGCTGGTCAGATAGAAGTGCGGCGCCTGCTGCTTGCTCTCCGTCAGCCGCCTGGCGGTCACCTTGCGGATGTTGCTGAGCGGGATCTCCTCGACGTCCGCACTGGCCGCCGGGGCGGCAGCGGCGGCCGGAGCGGCGGGAGCGGCGGCCGGAGCGGCGGGAGCGGCGGCCGGAGCACTCTGCGCCGCGGCGGCGGCCTCGATGTCGGCGCGGATGATCCGCCCGCCCGGGCCGGTGCCCCGCACCGTCGACAGGTCCACACCCTTCTCCTTGGCCACCGCCTTGGCCAGCGGCGACGCCTTCGGCCGGGCACCGGACTCGGCAGCCGGAGCCGGGGCGGCGGCCGGGGCGGCAGGCACCGCCGGAGCCGGAGCCGGCTCGGCCGGGGCGGCGGGCGCCGGGCTGGCAGCGGCCTCCGCGGCCGCACCGGAGCCGTCGCCGAGGATCGCGATCGGCGTGCCGATCGGCACCGTCGCGCCCTCCTCGACGAGGATCTTCTCCAGCACCCCGTCGTCGTATGCCTCCAGTTCCATGACCGCCTTGTCGGTCTCGATCTCGGCGATCACGTCCCCGCGGCTGACCTGGTCGCCGACCTTCTTGCGCCAGGTCGAGATGACGCCCTCCTCCATCGTGTCGGAGAGCCTCGGCATCTGAATCTCAGTCATCGTCTTCCTCGGGTGAGCACAGACTCAGCGGCGGCGGCCGACCGCTTCCAGGGTCTGGTGGACGGCCGTGGTCAAGGATTCCGCGGACGGCAGCGCGGCGCGCTCCAGCGGCTTGGCGTACGGCAGCGGCACCTCCGCCGCCGCAACACGGCGCACCGGGGCGTCCAGGTAGTCGAACGCGCCGTCGGAGATCGACGCCGCGATCTCCGCACCGATGCCGTAGGTCAGCCAGTCGTCCTCGGCGACCACGGCGCAGCCGGTCTTGCGCACGGACTCCACGATGGTGTGCCGGTCCAGCGGGCGCAGGCTCCGCAGGTCGACGACCTCGGCGTTGATGCCCTCCTCGGCGTGCAGCTTCTCCGCCACCTGCTGGGCGATCATCGCCATCCGCGAGTAGCCGATGATGGTGATGTCGGTGCCCTCCCGGGTCACCTTGGCCTTGCCGATCTCGGCCGGCTCGACCACGTCGGGCACCTCGCCCTTGGTGTTGTACAGCGCGAGGTTCTCCAGGAACAGCACCGGGTCGTTGTCCCGGATGGACGCCAGCAGCAGGGCCTTGGCGTCGGCCGGGGTGCTCGGCGCCACGACCTTCAGGCCCGGCACGAACGCGTAGTACAGCTCGATGTTCTGCGAGTGCGTGGCCCCGAGCTGCTGGCCGCCGCCGCCCGGGGTGCGCAGCACCATCGGCACACTGGTCTGGCCGCCGAACATGCCGTAGATCTTGGCCGCGTGGTTGACGATCTGGTCCAGCGCGATCAGCGAGAAGTTGATCGTCATCAGTTCCACGACCGGCCGCAGGCCCAGCATGGCGGCGCCGACCGCGGCGCCGACGAAGCCCTCCTCGGCGATCGGGGTGTCGCGGACCCGCTTCTCGCCGAACTCCTTCAGCAGCCCTGCGGTGATCTTGTAGGAGCCCTCGAAGACCCCGATTTCCTCGCCGATGAGGAAGACGTCCTCATCGCGCAGCATTTCCTCGCGAAGCGTGTCGTGCAACGCTTGGCGATACGAGATGACGGCCAAGGTTGTTACTCCTGCACAAAAAGCATTTGGTGTACCGCGGGCCTTCCGCAGTGGCGTGCGAAAGGCCCGCGGTGGAACGTGGCGGGGTGTCGCAAATACCGCGACGGTTCGGCTGACCCGGAAGTGGCGTCAGAACACCGGGTCGGCGGGGAGCCGTCGCGAATCGTTGGCCACCGGGGTGGCGTAGGTGTAGTCGAACAGCGTCGACGGGTCCGGGTGCGGGCTGTCGTCGGCGAACGCGACCGCCGCGTCGGCCTCGGCCTGCGCCTTGCGTTCGATCTCGGCGGCGCCGTCCTCGTCGAGGACACCGGCCTCGATGAGCTGGGCCCGGAAGTTGGCGACCGGGTCGGCCTGGCGAGCCTTCTCCACCGCCTCCTCGCTGCGGTACTTGGCCGGGTCGACCACCGAGTGGCCCTTCAGCCGCTCGCTGACGGCCTCCAGCAGGGCCGGGCCGCCGCCGGAGCGGGCCCGCTCGACGAGCCGGGTCGCCGCGTCGCGCACGGCCAGCACGTCGGTGCCGTCCACCCGCTCGCCGTGCATCCGGTAGGCCGCGGCGCGCTTGTACAGCTCCGACTCCGCCGAGGACCGCTCCACCGTGGTGCCCATGCCGAGCTGGTTGTTGATCACCACGAAGACCACCGGCAGTTTCCACAGGGCGGCGATGTTCAGCGCCTCGTGGAAGGCACCGATGTTGGTGGTGCCGTCGCCCATCTGGCACATCACGACCTGGTCGCCGCCGCGGTAGTCGATGGCCAGCGCGGCACCGGTGGCCAGCGGGATCTGGCCGCCGACGATGCCGTAGCCACCGAGCAGCCCGGCCTCGACGTCGAACATGTGCATCGAGCCGCCCCAGCCCTTGGAGGTGCCGGTGGTGCGGCCGTACAGCTCGGCCATCACGCGACCGGGCTCGATGCCCTTGGCGATGGCGTAGCCGTGCTCGCGGTAGTTGGTGAACAGCAGGTCGGTCTTGCGCAGGGCGCGCATCAGGCCGACGACGGTGGCCTCCTCGCCGAGGTTGAGGTGGCAGTACCCGCCGATCTTGGCCTGGGTGTAGCCCTGGGCCGCGCGCTCCTCGAAGCGGCGGATCAGGGTCATCTCGTGGAAGTAGTCCCGCAGCAGCTCCGGCGACTCCCCGGCGAACGCACCGCCGCCGGAGCCGCGTACCGCGCTGCCGCGGCGCGACTTGGCAGCACCTCGGGTGGACGGTTTGCTGCGCGTGGCCGTCTGTGCCATGACGGATCCCCTTTCGGAAAAAGGCTCTGCCTTCAGCGCTTCTTCGGCGGTGCGATGTGGACCGGCAGACCCAGCGCGGCCATCGCGGCCTCCATGCCGATCTCCCCCAGGGTGGGGTGCGCGTGGATGGTCTCGGCGAGCTCGTCGAGGGTGGCTTCCAGCGCCATGGCCAGCGCGCCCTCGGTGATCAGGTCGCTGGCGGAGTGGCCGATGATGTGCACGCCGAGGACCTCGCCGTACTTCTTGCCGGCCACGATCTTGAGGAAGCCCTCGGTGTCGCCGTAGCTCTGCGCGCGGCCCAGCGCGGCGAACGGGAACCTGGCGGTCACGACCTCGTGCCCGGCCTCGACGGCCTGCGCCTCGGTGAGGCCGACGCTGGCGATCTCCGGGTGCGTGAAGGTGGCGGCCGGGATCACGTTGTAGTCGATCGAGGCGTGGTGCCCGGCGATCGTCTCGGCGGCGACCACACCCTGGTGGGACGCGACGTGCGCCAGCAGCGCCTTGCCGGTCACGTCGCCGATGGCGTAGACGTGCTCGACGTTGGTGCGTAGCTTGTCGTCGACGACGATGAACCCGCGCTCGGTGGTGGCCACCCCGGTCCGGTCCAGGTCGAGGTGGGCGGTGTTGGGCTTGCGGCCAACCCCCACCAGCACCACGTCGGCGTCGATCTTCTGCGGCTTCGCGCCGTCCACGGTGACCTCGAGACCGTCGGCGCCCTGGTCGATGCGGGACACGGTGGCCTCGGTGAGGACCTTGATGCCGCGCTTGGTGAAGGAGCGGCCCAGGGCCTTGCCGATCTCGGCGTCCTCGGCGGGCACCAGGGTCTTCTGCATCTCGATGATGCTGACCTCGCTGCCGAGGGTGGCGAAGAGGGTGGCCCACTCGGCGCCGACCGCGCTGCCGCCGATGATGGCGATGCGGCGGGGCACCTCGGTCAGACCGAAGGCGCCGTCGGAGGTGATGACGCCGGGCAGGTCGGCGCCGGGCAGCGGCAGCTGCACGGGGACCGAGCCGGTGGCGATGATGACGTCGCGGGCCGAGACCTGCTCGATCGGCTGCGCGCCGGCCGGTTCGGCGGCGTAGCGCGGGCCGTCGGCGCCCAGCGGCGAGTCCCCGGTGGCGTAGACGTCCACGGTGGTCGGTCCGGTGAACCGGGCGTGGCCGTTGATGACGGTGACGCCGTTGCTCTTCAGCAGGCCCGCCACGCCGTCGGTGAGGCCCTTGACGACGCTGCTCTTGCGGCGCCGGATCGCGTCGTAGTCGACGCTGACGTTCTCGACGTTGACGCCGAAGTCAGCCGCGTGCAGGACGGTCTCGTAGACCTCGGCCGAGCGCAGCATCGCCTTGGTGGGGATGCAGCCCCAGTTCAGGCAGACCCCGCCGGGCCGTTCCTTTTCCACCACACCGACCGAGAGACCGCGCTGTGCGGCCCGGATCGCGGCGACGTAACCACCCGGGCCGCCGCCCACCACGAGAAGGTCGAACTCCTGCACTTCGCTGTGCTCCTTTGACTGCACGCGCTGGTTACGGAAAGCCCGGATCGAGCGGGCAATTCTCACCGTGAGTGTCGTGAGCGCGACCACGTGCGCGCTATGCCCGGTTGCCCAGACTTACCCCCCGGCCAAATGTGCACTCCGCACATTTCCCCACGTGACGAACACAACATGTAACACGACAGTTACGGCTCGTGTCGGCGATGAACCTGGACACGCTCGCTCACACTGGTCGTTACGTGAGGTGTTCGATACACTGCGCACAGTTACAACATCCGACGAGTGAGCCGCAGCCAGGGGGCCGAGAACTGCGTTGAGGTCGGTCGCATCAGTGGTGGCGCCGCGGTGCGCGACACGAAGAACCGCGACGCCGGCAACTTCACGGCGACCGGCAGGCAGTGGGCCGCGTTCATCGACGCGATCAAGGGTGGCCGGTTCGACCGCTGAGCCGCGCAGCGACAAGCCCGCCCGGTGATCGTCGAACCGGGCGGGTTTTCGTTCGGGGCTGTCAACCCCGCCGGCTCAGCCGCGCAGGCCGTCGCGGAGGCGCAGGGCGGACAGCGCGAGCGACAGGGACACGTAGGCCGTGCGGCCGTAGAGCGGCTGGCCGATCAGCGACGTGATGCGGTGGAGGCGGTTGAGCACGGTGTTGCGGTGGCAGTGCAGGCGGACCGCCGCGTTGGCCGTGGAGCAGTTCTCCTCCAGCCACGCCGTGAGCGTGTCCAGCAGCATGTCGCGCTCCCGCACCGGCAGTTCCAGCACCGGACCCAGCTGCGTCTCCAGCAGGCGTTGCGCCAGGTCGGGCGACTGCACCAGCAGCGCCTCCGGGAACCGCTCCTCCAGCGTCACCAGCTCCGCGGCCCCGTGTGAGGAGGTGCCCAGCGTGGTCAGCGCGAGCTGGTGGGCGAGGCCCACCTCGGCCAGCCCGCGCACCACCGGCGACGCCGCCACGCGCCCGCGGGCCAGCGGCCGCAGCGCGTCCAGCGCGAGATCCTTGCCGCGCTGCTCCAAAGCGATCAGTCCCACCAGCGAGTCGGCGCGCACCTGCCACACCGACCGGAAGTGCAGCGCGCTCAGCGCGTCCTGGTGGCCGCGCAGGGCGAAACCGCCGTCGTGGGTCATCTCCGCGACGACCACCAGGTACGACCCGCCGGTGGGCAGGTCCAGCTCCTTGGCGGTGCGCTGCGCGAACGCGATGTCCCGCGCCCGGCCGGCGAGCAGGTCCTCCACCAGCGCGTGGCGCCGCTGGTCGTCGCGGCGCACCCGCTCCATCTCGGTGTTGCGGTACGACGTCGACAGCGTCGAGGACAGCCCGTCGATGACCGTCCAGATCGAGGTGGCCACCCCGAGCATCGAGTCCGGGTCGGCGCCGTCCTGGTGCGCCTGGTCGACCAGCGCCTCCCACACGATCCGCCCACCGAGCCGGAAGGTCCGCAGCATGACCTCCAAGGGCACGCCCTGCTCGGCGCGGCGGCGGCCGATCGCGGCCGCGACGTCGTCGCCGTCCGGGCCGCCCACCTCACCGCTGAGGATCTCCAGGATGCGCCCGAGGTACTGGCGGCAGCCCTCCCAGAGGTCCTCCTTGGGCACCGGGCTGTAGTCGGTCCACTCCGGGTTGTCGGTGAAGATGGCGGCCATCAGCCGCTCGGTGAGCGCCGGCACGTCGGCGAGCCGCGCCCGGGCCAGCGCGTGCGTCACTTCGGTGGCGGAGTCGGCAGGATCAGCTACCACGTTCTGGACGATACCGGCCGCCCGGCCCCGTTCGGACCCGTCGGCGGAGGCGCCTGAGGCACCGCCGCCCCTCCTGCGCGACGGTGGCGACCTGGCGGGCCGGAACGGTCGAAGACGGTGCCGCGTCCAAGCACCCGGCCGCCCGCGACAACCGGGCAGTCCGGTCGTAAGCCACTCGTCGGCGCGGAGGACGTCGTGACACCACATCGCGTGATCCAGGCTGGCCAGCTGCACGCCCTCGGCGTGCCGGTCGAGGCCGTGCACCAGCGTCATGTGCGGCAGGGGGTCGTCGGACAGCCGGTGGTCGCGCGGTGACCCCCACGGCGATGCGCACGAACGCCCCGAGACTGCCCGACGCGCTTGCCGCCCGGCTACGGGACCGGATCATGGCCGGGGACCTGCGGCCGGGCGACCACCTGCATCTGGAGCGGCTCGCCGAGGAACTCGGCGTGAGCGTCACTCCCGTGCGCGAGGCGCTGCTGGCGCTGCGCGGCGACGGCTTCGTCACCCTCGAACCCCGCCGCGGCTTCACCGTCGCGCCGCTGGACTGCCAGGACTTCGAGGATGCCCACCGGCTGCAGGCCGTCATCGGCGGCGAGCTGGCCGCCCGCGCGGCCAGCCGGATCAGCGCCGCGCAGCTCGCCGAACTCGCGGCCCTGCACGAGGAAATGCAGTTGTCCAGCCCGTTCGTGCTGGTGGACGTGGGCGAGCTGGTGACCCGCTTTCACACCACCGTCTCCCGGGTCGCCGAGTCGCCCAAGCTGGCGTGGTTCCTCGACGTCGCCCGGCGCTACACGCCGCACACCGTGCTCAGCGACCTGCCGGACTGGCGGGAGATCGCGGTGGCCGACCACCACGCCGTGCTTTCCGCGCTGCAGCACCGTGATCCCGTCGCCGCACGGGTGGGCATGCAGCGGCACGTCGTCCGCACCGGAGAGTTGCTGATCCGCCACCTGCAGCAACGGGGGCTCTGGCCCGAGCCCGAAAACCCGCCCCTACCAGGGCGTTCCGCGTCACACCCGGAACAACGGGGAGGTCGTTAACGTTGTGCCCGTCAGCGGCGACACCCCTGTTAGGGGACGTCCGCCGCCGCCTGCCTCCCATCCGAGAATCCCTACGCGAGAAAGCCGGGGCACCCAGCATGCAGAGCAGCAGCCGCACGATCGTGTCGGTTGTCGGAACGGTACTGATGGTCGTCACGACTGTTCTTCTCGCCGCGTGGAGCCCTCCGCAGACTCCGGTCCAGCCCACCGCCAACCAGGTGCCGATCGTCGGGCGCTGAGCGCTCACCCCTCGCGCACCACGTCCGACGGGCGTTTGTCCTCGCGCAGCCCGGAAAAACGCGGATGCCGCAGCCTGCCGTCGGCGGTCCACTCGGTGAAGCCGACCTGCGCCACCAGTTCCGGCGCCACCCAGTGCGCACCGGGTTCGGTGACCGGGTCGGCGAACGGTGGGTCCGCGACGGTCAGTTCGTCCAGCCGGGCGCGCAGGTCGCGCAGCGTCCGCTCGTCGTAGCCGGTGCCGACCTTGCCCGCGTAGCGCAGCCGGGACTGCTGGTAGTAGCCAACCAGCAGGGCGCCGAAGCCGACCCGGGATCCCTTGGGCTCGGTGAAGCCACCGATCACGAACTCCTGGTCGTTGACGCACTTGAACTTCAGCCAGTCCCGGCTGCGTCCCGCGCGGTAGGGCCGGTCGGCGCGCTTGGCGATCAGCCCCTCCCAGCCCTGCGCGCACGCCTCTCGGAAGTACTGCTCGCCGGTGCCCGAGCGGTGCGCGCTGAAGCGCAGCGGATCGGCGAACTCGAAGCACTCGCGCAACAACCGTTTCCGGGTCCGCAGCGCCAGGCGGGTGAGGTCCACGCCGCCGAACGCGATCAGGTCGAAGACGTAGTAGTAGACCGGGACACCCGTGCGCCGGGCGGCGCGCGGGTCGGTCAGGTGGATCCGCTTCTGCAACCGGGCGAAGCTGGTCTGGTTGCCCTCGAAGGCGACCACCTCGCCGTCGATCACGAACCGCTCCGCGCCCTGTGCGCTGAGCGCGTCGAGGAGCTCGGGGTAGGCGGCGTCGACCCGCTTGCGGTTGCGGGACCACAGCTGCGGCTGCGCCCCGTCGCACCCGGCGATCACCCGCACCCCGTCCAGTTTGCGCTCGAAGATCCACCTTTGGTCGGAGAACCGCTGGTGGGTCAGCGTCGCCAGCTGCGGCTCGTGCCAGGTGCCGCCCGGCCACGGCCGCAGGCTGGCCTGCTCGGCGGGGTCGAGCAGCGGGAACGGATCGTTCATCGGAAAACGGCTACCCGGACGCCGCGGGTGGGAAAACCGGTAAGGCTGAGAAGGGTCTGAAAACGCGCTGTGAGTTGCCCCCGCTGAAAAACCTGATCGAGTGAATGCGGGAAACTGGGCCTGTTGTGCTCCGGAGTGGACCCGAGGGTGATAGCGCACCATGCCGAAGAACCAGAACCCGGTGACCCGCGGTGGCGGGCTGTCCGTGAACGTCGTGCTCACCATCGTCGTGGTGGTCGTCGCCGTCGTCGTGATCGGCGGGATCCTGTTGTTCAACCGCGGCGGTGGCTCGGGCGACAGCGCCGCCCCCGCCCCGGCCGTCCCGGCCGAGGTGCTGCGCAAACCGGACAGCCACGCGCTGATCGACTCGCCGGACAACAAGGTCACCGTCGTGGAGTTCCTCGACTACCAGTGCCCGGCCTGCCACAGCTACTACACCGCGCTGACCAAGCAGATCGAGAAGGACTACGCGGGCCGGATCACCTTCGTCACGCGCAACTTCCCGCTGCAGGGCCACCCGCTGGCGCGCTCGGCGGCGCAGGCCGCCGAGGCCGCCGGGCTGCAGGGCAAGTACAAGGAGATGTACCACGCCCTCTACGACAACTACGAAGCCTGGGCGCTGGCTCCCGACGGCGCGAACGTCAGCAGTGACACGGCGAAGGCCAGCGCACTGTTCGAGCAGTACGCCCAGCAGATCGGCCTGGATGTGGCGAAGTTCCGGCAGGACGTGAACTCGCCGCAGGTCAACGCCAAGATCGACGCCGACGTCGCCGACGGCAACCTCGCCGGGGTGAGGGGCACCCCGAGCCTGTTCATCAACGGTCGGAAGTACCAGCCCGGCGACGACGTGCAGACCTTCCGGCAGCTGGCCGACGACTTCCTCGGCAAGCTGAACGCGGAGCTCGCGAAGTGACCACGGGCATCGACATCGAACGCGCCGAGGCCGAGCAGCCGGCTCCGGCCGCGCCGCGCGGGCTGGCCTGGCTGTACGTCGTGGGGGGCCTCGTCGGCCTGGTGGCCTCGTTCGCCCTGACCGTCGAGAAGCTGCAGAAGCTGGCCAACCCGGACTACGTGCCGACGTGCAGCATCAACCCGATCCTGTCCTGCGGCACGGTGATGGACACCCCGCAGGCGGCGCTGCTGGGCTTCCCCAACCCGCTGATGGGGGTGGCCGCGTTCCCGGTGATCGTCACCGCCGGGGCCGCGCTGCTGGCCGGGTTCCGGCCGCCGCGCTGGTTCTGGCTGGGCATGCAGGCCGGGACCACGCTGGCCGTGCTGTTCATCCACTGGCTGGTGGTCCAGAGCCTCTACACGATCGGCGCGCTGTGCCCGTACTGCATGGTCGTGTGGGCCACGACGATCCCGCTGTTCTGGTACACGACGTTGCGCAATCTCACCAGCGGCGACCTCGGTGGCCGACCGGGCACCGGCGCGGCGCTGGCCCGGTTCCACAGCACGGTGCTCGTGGTGTGGTATCTGGTGATCGTGGTCCTGGTCCTGCAGGCGTTCTGGGAGTACTGGATCACCCTTTTGTAGCCCGAGCCGCCCGTTTGTTCGGTGCAGGGCTCGGGTACCAGGTGACTGTGAGTAAGGTGTGCGCGGCACGCACCGAACTGAGACGAGGTGCCGGAATGAGCGTGGAGCGGGAGCTCGCTTCTGTGGAGCCGGAGAAGTCCGCGACGAACCTCGTCGAGGTGCGGATCGCAGCGGAGCCCGCCCAGCTGGCGGTGATGCGGGCGGTGGTCGGGGACCTTGCCATGCGCGCGGACTACGACGTCGACTCCATCGCGGACCTGCGGCTGGCGGTGGACGAGGCGTGTTCGACGCTGATCCGGCTCGCAGCCCCGGCAGCGACCCTGGTGTGCCGGTTCCGCTCCGATGACCACGGGCTGTCGGTGACGGCGGAGGTGTCCAGCGACGACGCGTTCGGTCCGCGTAAGGACACCTTCAGCTGGCGCGTGCTCAGCGCGCTCGCCGATGATGTGTCAACCTCGGTCGAGTCGGACCCGACTGCCAACGGCAGTCACCTGGTCCGGATCGAGTTGACCAAGGGACGGACGGCCCACGGGTGAAGCGAGCGGAAACCGAGCCGACTGCACACTCCCGCAACGAGCGCTACGACCGACTGGCGCCGCTGTTCGTCGAGCTCGCGGAGCTCGACGAGCACGATCCGCGTCGCGCCGAGTTGCGCGACACCCTGGTGACCGAGCACCTGCCGGTCGCCGAGCACATCGCCCGTCGGTTCAGCCATCGCGGCGAGTCGCAGGAGGACCTCGCGCAGGTGGCGACGCTCGGTCTGATCAACGCGGTGGACCGGTTCGACCCGAACCGCGGCGTGGACTTCTTGTCCTACGCGGTGCCGACGATCATGGGCGAGGTCCGGCGGCACTTCCGCGACACCGGGTGGGCGGTGCGGATGCCGCGTCGGCTGCAGGAGCTGCACCTGTCGGTGTCGGCGGCGATCGCCCGCCTGTCGCAGGAGCTGGGGCGCGCGCCGACGCCGAGCGAGCTCGCCAGGAACCTGGGGATCAGCACCGACGACGTCTACCGCGGGCTGGAGGCGGGCAACGCCTACCGCAGCGCCTCGCTGGACGAGCTGCTGACCGACACCGACGAGATCCCGCTCGGCGACGCCATCGGCTCCGACGACGCCGAGCTGGCCGAGGTGGAGAACCGGGAGATGGTGCGCCCGCTGCTGGCGGAGCTGCCGGAGCGGGAGCGGCGCATCCTGGTGATGCGGTTCTTCCGCGGCATGACCCAGACGCAGATCGCCGAACAGATCGGCATCTCCCAGATGCACGTCTCCCGCCTGCTGGCCCGCACGCTCGCGTGGTTACGCCAGCGCCTGGAGGAGGACCGCCCCACCGAGGCGGTCAGCGACTGACCGGCGCCGCGCACCGAAGGTGGCGGCATGCGAGGCGATCAGATGTGACGCCGCCCGGAACCCGTCGGGGGATTTCGGGTCCCGGGCGGCAGCTGGGGGGCGCGTCACTGCACGGAGATGCCGCGCGCGCTCAACCAGGGCAGCGGGTTGATCTTCTTGCCGTTCTGGATCACCTCGAAGTGCAGGTGCGGCCCGGTGGACTGGCCGCGGTTGCCCATCGTGGCGATCTGCTCGCCGGCGCCGACCCGCTGGCCGACGCTGACCTCGATCGTGTTGACGTGGCCGTAGACGGTGATCGTGCCGTCGTCGTGCTGGACCCGCACCCACAGTCCGAAGCCGCTGGCCGGACCAGCGTTGATCACCTTCCCGGCCGCCACCGAGCGGATCGGCGTGCCGATGCTGTTGGCGATGTCGATGCCGTAGTGGCTGGTGCCCCACCGGGCACCGAAGCCGGAGGTGAACGTGCCTTCGGCGGGCTTGACGTAGTCCGAGGCCTTGCGGGCCGCTTCCTCCTCGGCCGCGCGCCTGGCGGCCGCAGCCGCTTCCTCGCGGGCGATGCGGGCCTGCTCGATGGCCTGGCTCTTGTCGATCTTCTGCGACTCGACGCGCGAGTCGACGGGGCGCTGGGCCGCGAGCAGCCTGACCGCGGCCGGGGTCTGCTCGGTGCCGGTGAGCGCCAGTCTCAGGTCGTGGTTGCCGGCCACCTGCGTGGGTCGCTCGACCGGACCGGGTTCGGCGTCGGCCAGCGGCTGGCCGACGGCTGCCAAGGCGCCACCGGCGACGAGCACGGCAGCCACCTTGTTGCGGACCAGGGAGGCGGTCTTCGGGGGATGGCCGCCCTCCTTGCGGTGCTTGCCCATCTTGACCTTCCGTCTCGGGGGGATCCGGTCCCTTCCCGCCGGGGGAGCGCGGGAGCACCTCTCGGGGGCGAGGCGCGTGACGTGACCGAACCGTGACTTGCGAGCGCCGAACGTAGCGGAGCGTTACCGATACATGCAATCGTTCACCCGTTTGAGGAGATCAAAGCGCACTGGCACTGCCCAACTGATTACTCTTCGAAATCAAAGAAGATGACCTTCTGATAACGGCGAGGTCTGCCGCACGCGTGTTCGTGCGCGGCTGCGACAGGACCGCAACCCCAGCTGCCCAACCAGCGCCGAAATCGGCGTTTTCGCAGGTCTGGCGTGAATCGATCACGCCAGGACGAACCCGGTTGCGACCACCGCGCACCGCATCCGGCCGGCGGCGAGTCCACACCGGACAGATCAGGCGGCGGTCGGTGGAACACTGCTCACGAGATCGAGTACCGCCGAAAGTGGTCTTGGGCACACACCGCGGTCATCCCTCCCGCAGTCTGGGAGCCGGTGCCACACGACGGCCTGATCTGATTCACTGTCCCGCATGACGCCTGGTGATCAGTGGCGGCTGCTGGTGCAGCGCCTCCACGTAGACCTGCGCCGCGTCACCTCCGCAGGGTGTCGGTGCACGCGGTAGGCCCCGCTTCCACCTCTGCTCGACTTCCCTCTCATCACGGCAGGCGCTGCTCGCGCCCGTTCCGCCGCGCGCCCGTCCAGGCACCCCGCACCTAACGGAGACATCGTGCAAGCATTCCTGATCTTCGCGATCGGTGGTTTCGTCGCGCAGTTGGTCGACGGCTCCCTCGGCATGGCCTACGGGGTGACCTCGACGACGATCCTGCTCACCGCAGGGCTCAGCCCCGCGCTCGCGTCGGCGTCCGTGCACCTCGCGGAGCTCGGCACGTCGGTGGCATCGGGCCTGTCGCACTGGCGGTTCGGCAATGTGGACTGGAAGGTGGTGCTGACCCTCGGCGTGCCGGGCGCGGTCGGCGCCTTCCTCGGCGCCACCGTGCTGAGCAACCTCTCCACCGAGGCCGCCGAGCCGTGGATGTCCACGATCCTGCTGGTGCTCGGGATCTACGTGCTGCTGAAGTTCGCCGTCCGCCCGCTGCGCCGCCGGCAGCTCACCGGCGTGAGCCCCAAGCTGCTCGCACCGCTCGGCCTGGTCGCCGGGTTCGTCGACGCCACCGGTGGTGGCGGCTGGGGCCCGGTGGCGACGCCGACGCTGCTGAGCACCGGCAAGGTGGAACCACGCAAGGTCATCGGCTCGGTCGACACCAGCGAGTTTCTGATCGCGTTCGCGGCCAGCCTGGGCTTTCTGACCTCGCTGGCGCACCAGGAGCTGTCCTGGACCATGGTGGGCGCGCTGCTGCTCGGCGGGGTCATCGCGGCGCCGCTGGCGGCGTACCTGGTACGGATCGTGCCGATGCGGCTGATCGGCGTCGGCGCGGGCGGGCTGATCGTGCTGACCAACGCCCGGACGCTGATCAAGAACATCGACCTGCCCGCCCCGTCGTCGACGATCATCTACGCCGCGATCGTGGTGGCCTGGGTGGCCGCGATTGCCTACACGGTCCGGGTGGTGCTGGCCGAGCGGCGCGAGTTCGACGAGGTCGAGGAGACCGGCGAACCGGTCCGCAACTGACGCGGCACACGACTCGGGACGGGGACCGACCGCCAAGTTTGCCTGCACCTGGGAGCCTTCGCCGGGGACCAACCGCGCGCTGCTCACCGGCCAACCGGGTGACGGGCGCCGTCACGCGGAAGTAGGTCGGTCCCCGCAACAAATTACCCACGTGCCGTATCGCAGCGGCCGTCCGAACGAGTTACTGTTCAGTAGACCGTGTGGAAGCCCCCCGACACACGGTAGGCGCCCCGGGAGGCGGAGCCACTGCTCCGCGCCCGGGGCACCGCTCCCCGTACCACGGCCCTTGGACGCGACCGCAACGTGTGCAGCCCAGTGTGCCCCGACTGGGTGGCATATTCCAGCCCCCAGTCGGCCGTGTCGTAGGTCCGGTTGGCGCAGCAGCCCGGGCCACGCAGTCAGCCAGCCCCCTCCGGAACGGCTGAGGGGTGTCAGCGCGGCGCGCGCAGCGGGTTGGCGGCCTGCCGCCAGTTGACCGTGGGCCGCATCGCGGCGAGGTCCACCCGCTCCTTGTACTTGTCCGCCACCCGGAACAGCGACTCGATGAGCGTGTTCGACAGCAGATGCGGCTGCAGACCCAGCTCGATCAGGCCAGTGTGCTTGACGTTGTAGTAGTGCTCGCCCTGCTCGACCCGCGGGTTGTCCAGGTACTCGATCTCGACCGGTCCCGCATAGCTGTTGGCCACGATCTTGGCGATCTCGCCGACCGAGTACGCCTCGGTCATCTGGTTGAACACCCGAAACTCGCCGCGGTCGGCCGGATTCTCCGCCGCCAGCCGGATGCACTCCACGGTGTCGCGGATGTCGATCAGACCGCGGGTCTGCCCGCCGGTGCCATAGACCGTCAGCGGGTGCCCGAGCACGGCCTGGATGACGAACCGGTTGAGCACGGTGCCGAAGATCGCGTCGTAGTCGAACCGCGTGGCCAGCCGCTGGTCCCGCGCGGTCTGCGGGGTCTCCTGGCCGTACACCACACCCTGGTTGAGGTCGGTGGCGCGCAGACCCCAGATCCGGCAGGCGAACTCGATGTTGTGGCTGTCGTGCACCTTGCTCAGGTGGTAGAAGGAGCCCGGCTTCTTCGGGTACAGCACCCGGTCGGTGCGACCGTTGTGCGTGACCTCCAGCCAGCCCTCCTCGATGTCGATGTTGGGCGTGCCGTACTCGCCCATCGTGCCCAGCTTGACCAGGTGGATCTCCGGGTCCACCTGCTGGATCGCGAACAGCACGTTGAGGGTGCCGACCACGTTGTTGTACTGGGTGTACACCGCGTGCTTGCGGTCGATCATCGAGTACGGCGCGGCGCGCTGCTCGGCGAAGTGCACGATGGCGTCCGGGCGGAAGTCGGCGACCATCTCGACGGTGAACTCGCCGTCGACGAGGTCGCCGTAGTAGGACCGGATGGTCCTGCCCGAGACCTCGCGCCAGGCGTCGAGGCGGACCTGCATCGGCTCGATCGGGACGAGGCTGTCCACCCCCATCTCATGGTCGTAGCCACGTCGCGCGTAGTTGTCGGCGACGGCGACCTCATGGCCGCAGTCGGACAGGTGCAGGGCGGTCGGCCACCCGAGGTAGCCGTCCCCCCCGAGGACGAGGATTCGCACGCCTTGATCTCCTCCATGTCGCGCCGCTGCGCGGCTTCACCCGATGGATACAACATCGGGCATGTTCTCATCTCGTGACCTTCGCCCGAAGGGCTGCCCGTTTCCCGGCTCAAGCTGGGAATCAGCTGGGAATGCCGACTGGGTATGGTGCCACCGGAGCAACCGCCCGCCCGAGAGGAGCCACCGTGGCGCAGACCGCCGAGCGCCCCGCCGCACGACGGTACTGGCGGTTGCTGAGCCGCTTCGCCGCGGCCTCGGTCGTGGCGACCGGCATCAGCCAGCTCGTTTTCCTGCTGTCCTACTCGTTGGGTGCGGCGCCGGTGGTGGCCACGGTGCTGGCCTGGCTGGGTGGGGCCGTCCCGAACTTCACCCTCAACCGGCGCACCTGGGGTGGGGGCGGCCGGGAGGCGCTGCGCGGCGAGATCGTGCGCTACGCGGTGATCTCGGTGGGCACCGCACTGCTGGCCGCGCTGGCCACGCACCACGCCGAGTCGCTGGCGCACGTGCTGTTCCCGCAGTCCCGGCCCGGCCAGGTCGCCGTCGTGTGGGGCGCCTTCGTGGGCACCTACGCGGTGATGTTCGTGGTCAAGTTCGTGCTGGTGGACCGGTTGGTGTTCACCGCTCGCCCACCGCAGCGGGCTCGCTGACCCGCTCCTGCTCGCCCGCGGTGTGGCGGGTGCGGCGCTCCCGCCACCAGGTGCCCAGCACGACCCGCGCGTAGCGGTAGCCGTAGAGCAGGTCGTTGCCCTTCTTGCTCCGCCCGGCGACGCGCGGCCGCATCCGCATCGGCTGCTCCAGCACCCGGTAGCCGTGGCTGAGCACGCCGACCAGCAGCTCCGAGGACTGGTACTGCGGCTGCTCCAGGGTCACCGAGTTCGGCACCTCGACGCGCATCCCGCGGAACCCGAAGGACGTGTCGGTGATGCGCTGCCCGGTCAGCGCGCTGACCAGCCAGGCGAACACGTGGGTGCCGATTCGGCGGATCAGCGCGGGACGCTCGTTGCTGCCCAGCCGCCGCGAGCCGGTGACGAAGTCGGCGCGGCCGTCGAGAAGCGGGCGCAGCAGCATCGGCAGCTCGGTGATGTCGTACTGGCCGTCCGCGTCGGTGGTGATGACGTAGCGCGCGCCGCGCTCGGCCGCCAGCCGGTAGCCGAGCCGCAGCGCCGCGCCCTGCCCGCGGTTGGTCGGCGCGACGCAGGTCCAGGCACCGTGCTTGATCGCGACCTCGGCGGTGCGGTCGGTGGCGCCGTCGACCACCACGAGCTTGTCGACGTCCAGGTCGCAGCAGCGGGCCGGAATCGAGTCCAGCACCTCGCCGAGCGACTCCTCCTCGTTGTAGGCGGCGATCAGCACGACCACCGGCGCGAACCGGTGGTCGCCGCAGCGCGCGGCGTAGTCCTCCAGCGCTGCCTGGTCGACCTCGTCGGGGAAGCTGGGCATCTGACTCTCCTTGTGCAATACGGTCGGGGCCGGTGATTCGGGGCGGCGGTGGCCGGTCAGCGCCGTGACACCGAGCGCCCCGGCGAGTGGGATCAGCAGCAGACCGGGCAGCTGGTAGCGCCACGAGAACTCCATGGCGGCCGCGGTGGCCAGCACGGTCGTCGCCAGGCCCGCCGGGAGCAGGCAGACCGCGCGCAGCCCGGAACGGCGCGCCCGGCCCACGCCGAGCACGGCCAGCGCGGCGAGGAGGAGCGCGCCGCCCAGCGCGGTGCCGGGCGTGTAACCGCCGCCGAGCTGGTAGGCGCGCAGGAACCCGGCCAGGTCCGAATCGACCGACAGCTGCCCGTCGTCGTAGAGCTCGGCCCACTCGGTGACGTACCAGTCCGGCGCGTACATCGGGTACCGGACCTGGAACTGCCAGCGATCCAGCGGCACGTCGCCGGGCGTCTGGGTGCGGGTGGGGGCGAACCCCTTGCCGAAGTCCTCGACCATCCCGCCGACCATGTCCAGCGGCTGGTGCAGCAGCACCTTACGGGTGAACGAGCCCTGCGCGGTGGCGACGTCCATGTCCTCCGGCAGGAACTGCTCGACGTTGTCGTGGACGTGCCAGAAGTGGATGTAGAAGTCGATGCCGTTGCGCTGGCGCTGCTCGAACGGCTCGGCCGGGCAGACCAGCCGCTCCTCGGGGGTGAGGTCGAGGTGTTCGCAGTCGGCGACCACCGCGGCCCGCCCGTAGAGCGCCCCGCCGTGGGAACCGCCGATGCCCAGCGCTCCGGTGCAGGCCAGGTGGTACAGCGCGTAGCCGAACACGCCCGCGACGAACGCGCCGCCGAGCGCCGCGGTGGCGACCAGCCGTCGCCGCCAGCCGTCGCGCGGTCGCCGCCCGGCGGCCAGCAGCACGAACAACGCGGCCGGGATGACCAGGGTGACGCCGACGAGGCGCACCACCACGGCGGCGGCCAGCACCACCCCGGCCAGCGCGGCGAGTTTCGGGCCGGGCGGGCCCCACCACGTCAGCACCCCGATCGCGGCCAGCAGCAGGACCTGGAACAGCAGGTCCGACATGATGTTGTGCTCGATCTGCAGCTGGTAGGCGTCCAGCAGCACCGGGGCCGCGGCCACCGCGGCGATCCAGGACCGCACACCCAGCCGCTGCAGCAGCGCGTAGCTGCCCACCCCCAGGCCGAGACCGAGCAGGTGCTGCACGGCGACCACCAGGGTCAGGTTGCCGACGGCCAGCAGCGGCCACAGGAAGACCTCGTAGCCGACCGGGTTGAGGCCGCCCGGGAAGAACGCCCCGACGTCGTCGAGGTAGCGGAACGAGTCGATGTAGAGCAGCGCGGGCCGGTAGGCCAGCTGCACCACGACCCGCAGGGCCAGGCCGGCCAGCACGAGCAGCGCCAGCAGCCAGTGCCGCCGCAGGACCCGCGCGAGCGCTCCCGTCATGGCATCCCGCGGCGGAAGTCCGCCCAGACGGTGCGCAGCCCGTCGGTCAGTTCGACGTCCGGTGCGTAGCCGAGCTCCCGCTGCGCCCTGGTGATGTCCACGATCACCGCGGGCATCTCGCCGTTCTTGGCGGGCACGTGGGTGACCGGCAGCGGCTCGCCGGTGGCGGCGCGGACCGCGTCGATGAGCTCCAGCACCGTGATGGACCGGCCGGAGCCGATGATCGCCGTGCCGGTGTACTGCTTGTCCCACGCGGCGAGCACGCCCTGCACGACGTCGTTGAGGTGCACGAAGTCGCGGCGCTGGGCCCCGTCGCCGTACACCTCGACGCCGGTGTTCGCCAGCGCGGCCCGCATCAGGCGGGGGATGAAGCTGTCCTTGTGGCCCATGCCCGGGCCGTAGATGTTGGTGAAGCGCAGCGCGCAGGTCGCCATGCCGTAGGCCCCCGCGTAGCCGGACAGCAGCATCTCGCAGGCGGCCTTGGTGGCGCCGTAGGGCGTGAGCGGGCGCAGCGGCAGCGTCTCGGTGATCGTGCCGTGGCCGATGTCGCCGACGACGGCGTTGGTGGAGGCCAGCACGAAGCGGCCGACCCCGCGCTGCCGGGCCAGTTCCAGCAGTTCCTGGGTGACCTCGACATTGTTGGCGTAGGTCTCGACGGGCCGGTCCACCGAGCGCAGCACGGAGGTGATCGCGGCCAGGTGGATGATCCCGGCGGCGCCCTCCGGCACCGCTGCGTCGCGCACCGCGGCGTTTCGCAGGTCGCCGGGCACGTGGGTCAGCAGCTCGTGACGCAGCTCGGCGGGTGGCTCGTGCAGGTCGACGACGGTGACCGGGGTGCCGCGCTCCAGGAAGGCGCGCACCACGGCTCGGCCGACGAAACCGGATCCTCCGGTGACGACGACCCGGTCGGCCTGGGCGGTGTCCGCGGCGGGGTGGGTGACGCTGCTTGGCACGCGCCAGACTCTAGGACCCCCGCCGCGCGCCCGTTCCGCACGGGGTACGCCCCACCATCACCCAGCCGAGCGAAGGGGGCTGACGGATGCGGGGCCCCGTTGCCCGACCTGCCTGGTCAGGGGCGCCCGTCACGCGTCACCAACACCCCACACGCCCGTGTTCGGGTTGCGGAGGTGGTTGCGCAGGGCGGTCAACCCGGTCCGATAGACGTCCGTGGCGAACGTCCGGTCGAGTTGGTCCTCGTCGGCCGCGTCCGCGTCGTAGTGCGCGTACCACTCCACGAAGCTGTGTCCGGTGTCGGTGATCGGGCGCACGCGAATGGTGGCGCGGTAGCTGCGCACCGGAAACGGGCTCTCGACGATGTCGTAGGTGTAGCTGCGGTCGGCGTCGTCCAGCGACACCAGCTGCTCGCGGACCACCCCGCCGTCGGCCAACGTCAGGTGCCGGACGCAGCCCACCGTGTCGGCCGCCGCGCCGTCCTCGATCTCGCTGGCGGTGATCGCCGGATGCCACCTCGGCAGTCCGTCGAAGTCGCGCACTACCTGCCACACCTGCTCGGCCGGGGCCTCGATCACCGCGCTCGCGTAGGACTTCGCCACCGCTACCTCCACCAGCTCACTTCGTCAGGTTCCGAAACGCCCGGGTCTGCTCGGTCAGCGCCCGCTCGGTGGGCAGCCGCTCCATGCTGCTGGCCCCGTAGAAGCCGTGGCAGCGCTTGGTCCGCGACAGCACGTAGGCCGCGTCCTCCGGCATCGAGATCGGCCCGCCGTGGCAGAGCACCAGCACGTCCTCGCGCACCTCGGTCGCCGCCGCTGACCACTCGTCGATCAGCGCCACGCAGTCGTCGAGGGACCTGGCCGTCTGGGCGCCGATCGCACCGCCGGTGGTCAACCCCAGGTGGCAGACGACGATGTCCGCGCCCGCCTCGGTCATCGCCCGCGCGTCGTCGCTGGAGAACACGTACGGCGTGGTGAGCAGGTCGGCCTCGTGCGCGGCGGCGACCAGCTCCACCTCCAGCCCGTAGCCCATGCCGGTCTCCTCCAGGTTGGCCCGGAAGACGCCGTCGATGAGCCCGACGGTCGGGAAGTTCTGGATGCCGGCGAAGCCGAGGTCGCGCAGCTCGGCCAGGAACCGGTCGCGCAGCAGGAACGGGTCGGTGCCGTTGACCCCGGCCAGCACCGGGGTGTGCCGCACCACCGGCAGCACCTCGCGGGCCATCTCCAGCACGATCTCGTTGGCGTTGCCGTAGGCCAGCAGCCCGGCCAGCGACCCGCGCCCGGCCATCCGGTAGCGGCCCGAGTTGTAGATGACGATCACATCGATGCCGCCGGCTTCCTCGCACTTCGCCGACAGCCCGGTGCCCGCCCCGCCGCCGACGATCGGCTCGCCGCGCGCCACCTTGGCGCGCAACCGCCGCATCAGCTCGGCGCGGTCGAATCGGCTCATCGTGCCTCCTGGAAAGCGATGTCGCGGAAGGCCGCGACGAGTGCCGCGGCGAACTCGGGATCGTTGATGTGGTGCGGCAACCGCCGCAGCCGGCGGTCGGTGGTCTGCTGCAACCGCTCCTCGATCGTGTCGAACAGCACCGCGTCGGCCCCGGGGTCGTGGAACGGCTGCCCCGGAGCGTCCAACATGGACACCCCGCCCTCCGGCAGCAGGAACCGCACCGGTCCATGGCAGGCGTTGAGCTTGGCGGCGATGAACTCCCCGATCCGGCGGCACTCGTCGGCGGTGGTGCGCATCAACGTCACCTGCGGGTTGTGCACGTGCAGGGTGCGGTTCCGGTACCGGGCCGGAACCGTGTCCAGCGCGCCGAAGTTCACCATGTCGAGGGCTCCGCAGGAGCCGACGTAGGGCACACGGGTGCGGGCGATGGCGTCCAGCCGCTGCTCGCCCGCGCTCATCACTCCCCCGGCGATCAGGTCGCACACCTCGGTGGTGCTGATGTCCAGCACCGCGCACACCAGGCCGTCGTCGACGAGTTTCTCCATGGCCCGGCCGCCGGTGCCGGTCGCGTGGAACACCAGCGGGTCGTGGTCGGCGGCCAGTTCCCGGGCCACCGCGGTCACGCATGGTGTGGTGACCCCGAACATGGTGAGCGCGACGGCCGGTTTGCCCTCGTGCGGCGGCACGGGGTGGGTCAGTGCGCCCAGCAGCGCGTGCGCGGCGTTGCCCAGCACGCGGCGGGAGATGTGGTTCAGTCCGGCCACGTCGGTGACGGACGGGAACATCGCGATGTCCGTTGCGTCCACATAGGGCGAGACGTCGCCGGAAGCCACAGTGGACACCAGGATCTTGGGCACGCCGATCGGCAGGGCGCGCATCGCCGGTGCGATCAGCGCCGTGCCACCCGAGCCGCCGAGGCCGATGATGCCGTCGATGTCCCGGCCCACCACGAACCGCTCGAACGCCGCGGCCATCGACGCCACAGCCGTGCCGCGCTCACCGGTGAACACCGCTTCGGCCCCGTCCGGGTGATGCGCGGCGACCGCCGCAGCCGGAACGTCGGCATCGGAGGCGGCACCGCTGGTGGACAGGTCCACGGTGACCACGGAGTGCCCGCGCGCCAGGAGTCCGGCGACGTAGCGCAGTTCGGTGCCCTTGGTGTCGAACGTCCCGACCACGTACGCGCTGCCCATCGCACCCTCCGCGGCTCTTCGCTGGGCACCCGGCGCGACTCTACTGTCGATCGCGCCGCCGCACAGCCGATGATCAGGCGATCTACGGCATGCCCCCGGCGTGGTGCCGGGGGCATGGCGCAGGAGAGTCAGTGGCTCTTGCCACCCTTGCCGAAGAGCTTGTGCACGACCTGGTCGATCTTCTCCTTGTTCTTCGGGTCGGAGGCGTACTTCTTGGCCTGGTCGAGCACCTTCCTGCCCTGCGGGCTGTGGGCGAACTCGGTGACCTTCTTCAACAGCGACATCGTTCCTCCCGGCGGGTCGCGGTCACGGCTACCACCAGGCTACCGACGAAACGGTCATGCTTCAGCGCGCCGGAACCGCCCGGGCCCTACCCGAGGACGCCGCCGAGGGAGGCGTGGCCGTTGAGCACGTTGCGGGCGATGGTGCGGCGCTGGATCTCGTCGGTTCCTTCGAAGATGCGTAGCAGGCGCAGGTCGCGGTACCAGCGCTCGATGGGCAGTTCCTTGGTGTAGCCCATGCCGCCGTGGATCTGCAGGATGCGGTCGACGATCTCGTTGGCGCGGGTGCCGCCGTAGAGCTTGGCGATGGACTGCGCGTGCCGCGAGTCCATGCCCTGGTCGACCTGCCAGGCGGCCTGCAGCACCAGCCAGCGCAGCGCCTCGATCTCCACCGCCGAGTCGGCGATCATCCACTGGATGGCCTGCCGCTCGGCAAGCGGCTTGCCGAAGGTCTCGCGGGTTTTGGCGTATTCCACACCCATCTCGACCAGCCGTTCGCACGCGCCGAGGGCGCGGGCGGGCAGCAGGTAGCGGCCGCGGCCGATCCACTGCATGGCGAGTGCGAAGCCGTGGCCGACCTCGCCGAGTACGTTGCTGCGCGGCACGCGCACGTTGTCGAACACCAGGGCGGCGGGCTGGCGCTCCCACGGGCCCATGATGTCGATCGGCTCGGACTTCCAGCCCATGTCCCGGTCGACCAGGAAGCAGGTGACGCCGCCGTTGGCGCCCCTGTCCCGGTCGGTGACGGCGAAGACCATCACGAAGTCGGCGTCGATGCCACCGGTGATGAAGGTCTTCTCGCCGTTGATCACCCACTCGTCGCCGTCCCGGACCGCGGTGGTGCGCAGGTTCTTGGCGTCCGATCCGGCGCCGGGCTCGGTGATCGCGAAGCAGGACGTGCGCTCGCCCTCGATGGTGGGGATGAGGTAGCGCTGCTTCTGCTCCTCGTTGGCGTGGTAGAGGATGTTGTCGGCGTAGCCGCCGAACCGGAACGGCACGAAGGTGCGGCCGAGTTCGACCTCGATCAGCGCGGTCATCACCGCGGACAGACCCATGCCGCCGTACTCCTCGGGGGTCTGCACGCCCCAGAACCCGGCCTGCCTCGCCTTGTCCTGGAGGGCCCGCTGCTCCTCCCTGGTCAGGCCGCGCTCACCCGCCCGTTCCCGACGCAGCACCTCGGGCTCCAGCGGCACCAGCTCGCGCCGGACGAAGTTGCGGACCCAGTCGCGGATGTCGCGCTCGGTGTCGGACAGCGAGAAGTCGACCATCGCCGGAGTTCCTTTCCCACGACCACCTAACTAACGACGTTAGTTTTATGGCAGCCTAAAACCGTCCCGGCGAGCACCGCAAGGGATTGGTGAGGAGGAGGACCGTGCCCAGACCGAGCACCCCCCTGCTGTCCCCGGAACGCATCCGGCGCGTCGGGCTGGAGATCATCGACGCCGAGGGCCTGGAGGCGCTGTCCATGCGGCGGCTGGCCGACCGGCTCGGGGTGCGCGCGGCATCGCTGTACAACCACGTGGCGACCAAGGACCAGCTGCTGCACGAGATCGCCGACGACGTGATGGCCGCGGTGGACGTCTCGGGGTTCGAGCAGGACTGGACGACGGGCCTGCGCACCTGGGCCCGCTCCTACCGGGCGGCCCTGGTGGCGCACCCGAACCTGGTCCCGTTTCTGGCCTCGGGCCCGGCCCGCCGGGAGAACGCGCTGCGCCGGGCGGACGCGGTGCACGGTGGCCTGACCAGGGCGGGCTGGCCGCAGCGCTACGCGACGATGATCGGCGCCTCGACGAAGTACCTGGTGGTGGGCTCGGCCCTGGGTTCGTTCAGCAGCGGCTTCCCGGCGGACGCGGCCCTCTACGACGAGCGCTTCCCGCACCTGAACAAGGCCCACCTGCTGCGCGAGCACGCGGCGGAGATCGACGAGGGCAGCTTCGAGCTGGCCCTCGAAGCCCTCATCGACGGCCTCCAGAAGCAGTACCGCGACCTGACCACCACGAGCGGAACACCGCGGGAGTGACCGTCGCCCGCGGGCCCCGGTCGGTTGACTTCGGTCCGCCCCCGTCCGTAGGTTCAGATCGCACAACTGAAGACCGCGCCGATGACGTCGTGCGGGAGAGACCTCGCTGCGGGCGGGGCGCCGAAGGAGCAACACTCCCCAGCAAACTCTCAGGCACCGTCACCGCACGGCACCAGGCGAACACGGAGAAAAGCAGAAGCACGCGCTTCTCGCCCACGGTGCAAGCCACCCGTCGCGAGTGGTGAAACTCTCAGGCCAATGACTCCGGGGAGACCGCCCGACCAGCGCCAACCCGCGCAGGTCGGGGTCGAGGTGCCCCCGATAAGGTTGGGCGCAGTGAGCTGACCGGCCCTCGACTGCCGACCGGCGCCCACCCAGGAGGAGTCTCAATGTCGTCGCCACGACGGACGCCGTTGCACCACGTGCACGAGGCACTCGGTGCCACGTTCACCGAGTTCGCCGGTTGGCAGATGCCGCTGCGCTACCGCGGGGACACCGCGGAGCACAACGCGGTGCGCACCGCCGCCGGACTGTTCGACCTGAGCCACATGGGCGAGATCCGGATCACCGGGCCGCAGGCCGCCGAGGCGCTGGACTACGCGCTGGTCGCCCACGCGTCCGCGATCCGGCCGGGCCGCGCCCGCTACACGATGATCTGCAACGCCGAGGGCGGCGTGCTCGACGACCTGATCGTGTACCGGCTCGAGGAACAGGAGTTCCTGGTGGTGGCGAACGCGGCCAACGCCGCCGTGGTCTCCGCCCAGCTGGCCGAGCGGGTGGCCGGGTTCGACGCCCAGCACCAGGACGTCTCCGACTCCTACGCGCTCATCGCGGTGCAGGGCCCCCACGCGGTCGCCATCCTTGCCCCGCTGACCAGCACGAACCTCGACGAGGTCAGGTACTACGCGGGCTACCGCAGCCAGGTCGCGGGCCGGGACGTGCTGCTGGCCCGCACCGGTTACACCGGCGAGGACGGCTTCGAGCTGTTCACCGCACCCGGCGACGCCGAGGCCGTCTGGCAGGCGCTGACCGAGTCCGGCGCCGCGCACGACCTGCAGCCGGCCGGACTGTCCTGCCGCGACACGCTGCGGCTGGAGGCGGGCATGCCGCTGTACGGCAACGAGCTGTCCGCCGACCTCACGCCCTACCACGCCAACCTGGGCCGGGTCGTCAAGCTCGACAAACCGGGCGATTTCGTCGGCAGGGCGGCGCTGGCCGCGGCGGCGGAGAAGCCCACCGACCGCACCCTGGTGGGGCTGACCACCGACCAGCGGCGCGCGCCCCGCCACGGCTACCGCGTGCTGGACGCCGACGGGGCCGAGATCGGCGTGGTCACCAGTGGTGCGCCGTCGCCGACTCTGGGGCACCCGATCGCCATGGCCTACGTGGACCGCGACCACGCCGAACCCGGCAGCCAGCTGCAGGTGGACCTGCGCGGCAAGCCCGTTGCGGTGCGGGTGGTCGAGCTGCCCTTCTACCGCCGCAACGCCTGACGAGACACCTGGAGGCAACACCATGTCGACACCCGACCTGTTCAACGACAAGCTGGCCGCGGTCGACCCCGAGGTGGCGGCGGCGATCGGCGCCGAGCTGAGCCGCCAGCAGACCACGCTGGAGATGATCGCCTCGGAGAACTTCGCGCCCGAGGCCGTGCTGGAGGCGCAGGGTTCGGTACTGACCAACAAGTACGCCGAGGGGTATCCGGGTCGGCGCTACTACGGCGGCTGCGAGCACGTCGACGTCATCGAGCAGCTGGCCATCGACCGGGTCAAGAAGCTGTTCGGGGCCTCGTTTGCCAACGTGCAGCCGCACTCGGGGGCGCAGGCGAACGCGGCGGCGATGTTCGCGCTGCTCAAGCCGGGTGACACGATCATGGGTCTGGACCTGGCGCACGGCGGTCACCTGACGCACGGCATGCGGATCAACTTCTCCGGCAAGCTCTACACCGTGGTGCCCTACCACGTCAGCGACACCGATCACCGGGTCGACATGGACGAGGTGGCCCGGCTGGCGCGCGAGCACCGGCCGCAGCTGATCATCGCCGGGTGGTCGGCCTACCCGCGGCAGCTGGACTTCGCGCGGTTCCGGGAGATCGCCGACGAGGTCGGCGCCTACCTGATGGTGGACATGGCGCACTTCGCCGGGCTGGTCGCGGCCGGACTGCACCCCAACCCGGTGCCGCACGCGCACGTGGTCACCACCACCACGCACAAGACGCTGGGCGGTCCGCGCGGTGGGGTGATCCTGTCCTCCGACGAAGGGTTCACCAAGAAGTTCAACTCCGCGGTGTTCCCCGGCCAGCAGGGCGGTCCGCTGGAGCACGTGATCGCCGGCAAGGCGGTGGCGTTCAAGATCGCCGCCGGTGAGGAGTTCGCCGACCGGCAGCGGCGCACCCTGGAGGGCGCGCGGATCCTGGCCGAGCGGCTGCTGGCCGCCGACGCGGCCGAGGCCGGGGTGCAGCTGGTCTCCGGCGGCACCGACGTGCACCTGGTGCTGGTGGACCTGCGCAACAGCGAGCTGGACGGCAAGCAGGCCGAGGACCGGCTGCACTCGATCGGCATCACGGTCAACCGCAACGCGGTGCCCAACGACCCGCGCCCGCCGATGGTGACCTCCGGGCTGCGCATCGGCACCCCGGCGCTGGCCACCCGCGGTTTCGGCAAGGACGAGTTCACCGAGGTCGCCGACATCATCGCCGAAGCCCTCAAGCCCGGCTACGACGAAGCCAAGCTGCGGGCCCGCGTCGAGGCGCTGGCCGCGAAGCACCCGCTGTACCCGAACCGCTGATCCGGTGACCGGCGAACTGAACATGTGAGGCGACGCGGCAGCGCGTCACGGCATTCCGGACAATCTGGTCCGGAGTGCCGTGGCGCGCTCCCTTTTTGTCCTAAGTGGACTACCCGATGGGGAAAAAGGGGTTACAACAGCGGCGAAAACTCTTGCTTCCACTCGTCGGATGTCCGAGTATCTCCGCAGTTTCAGCACAACATGCTGGCAGTGAGGAGTTCACTCGATGAGCCAACCAGTCGCCGAGGAATACCGGAAGGACCTGAGTACCCGGCACATCAACATGATCGCCATCGGCGGTGCGATCGGTGTCGGGTTGTTCCTCGGTTCGGGCAAGGCGCTCCACCAGGTCGGTCCGGGCCTCATCCTGGTCTACGCGATCGGCGGCCTGATCATCTATTTCGTCATGCGGGCGCTCGGCGAACTGCTGATGTACCGCCCGGTCAGCGGCTCCTTCGCCGAATACGCGGGCGAGTTCGTCGGCCCGTGGGCCAGGTTCGCCGTCGGCTGGGGCTACTGGCTGGTGTGGATCGTCACCGGGATGGCGGAGATCACCGCGGTCGGCGAGTACTTCCAGTTCTGGTTCCCGCACGTCCCGCAGTGGATCCCCGCGCTCGGCGCGCTCATCGTGCTCAGCGGGGTGAACCTGATCGCGGTGAAACTGTTCGGCGAGTTCGAGTTCTGGTTCGCGCTGATCAAGGTGCTGGCCATCATCGGCCTGATCGTGCTCGCCGCGGCGATCCTGGCGTTCGGCTTCAGCGACCTCGGCGACACCGCGTCACTGAGCAACATCTGGGCTCACGGCGGACTCTTCCCGAACGGGGCGGCCTCGTCGCTGCTGGCGTTCCAGATCGTCATGTTCGCGTTCGTCGGCGTCGAGATGGTGGGGCAGACCGCCAGCGAGAGCACCAACCCGCAGAAGGTGCTGCCGCGGGCGGTCAACTCGGTGATCTGGCGAATCCTGATCTTCTACGTGGGCGCGCTGATCGCGCTGACCGCGCTGGTGCCGTGGAACCAGTTCCCGGTCAGCGGCAGCCCGTTCGTGCACGCATTCACCCTGATCGGCATCCCGGCCGCCGCGGGCGTGATCAACTTCGTGGTCACCACCGCGGCGCTTTCGTCGTGCAACAGCGGCATCTACTCCACGGCGCGGATGCTGCGCACGCTGTCCGAGGACGGCCAGGCCCCGCGCGCGGTCGGGCGGCTGAGCACCCGTGCCGTGCCCGCGCGGGCGATCGGCGTGACGTTCTGCGCGATGCTGATCGGCGTGGTGCTCAACTACGTCGTCCCGGAGCAGGCGTTCACCTACATCACCAGCGCGAGCACGGTCGGCGCCATCTTCACCTGGGCGATGATCGTCATCTCGCACCTCGGCTACCGCCGGAAGGTGGCCCGCGGCGAGCTCGAGGCGAGCCCGTTCCGGATGCCGCTCGCGCCGCTGTCGAACTACGTCGTCCTGGCGTTCCTGGCGTTCGTCGTGGTGCTGCTGGCCTTCGACGCGGAGACCCGGATCGCGCTCTACATCACGCCGCCGCTGGCGATCGCCGTCGCGGTCGGCTACCTCGCGGTGCGCCGCAGGCAGCCGGAGCGGGAACCCGCCCGCGACTGAACATCGCTGGTTCTTCCCGACATCCCCAACCACGCCGACAAGGCGCTGGTGCGGATCTTGTAGGAACGCGACGTTGTTGGCCCGGCCGTGGGTCGGCGAGGCTCTCGGCATGACGATCTCGCTGGACGAGCTGGTCGCCAAGGCACTCCGCCGGGGTGCGCCGACCCACGACGAGGCACTCGCCCTGCTCACCGACGAACTCGACGTGCTGGACGTGGTGGCCGCGGCCGGGCGGGTCCGGCGGCACTTCTTCGGCCGCCGGGTCAAGCTCAACACCATCATCAACGTCAGGAGCGGGCTGTGCCCGGAGGACTGCAGCTACTGCTCGCAGCGGCTGGGGTCCACTTCGGACATCCTCACATACTCCTGGATCAGTCCGGCGGAGGCGGCCGAGGCCGCCGACCGGGCGGCACAGGCCGGTGCGAAGCGGATCTGCCTGGTGGCCAGCGGGCGCGGCCCGGGGCAGCGCGACATCGGCCGGGTCGCCGAGATGATCGAGGCGATCCGGGCGCGGCAGCCGGGCGTGGAGATCTGCGCCTGCCTGGGCCTGCTCAAGCCGGGGCAGGCAGACCGGCTGCGCGAGGCCGGGGTGGACGCCTACAGCCACAACCTCAACACCAACGAAACCCGTTACGCCGACATCTGCTCCACGCACGCGTTCGCCGACCGGGTGGACACCGTACGGCAGGCCACCGGGGCGGGCCTGTCGCCGTGCTCGGGGGCCATCTTCGGCATGGGCGAGTCCGATGAGGACGTCGTGGACATGGCGTTCCAACTGCGTGAACTCCACCCGGACTCGGTGCCGATCAACTTCCTGATCCCGATGCAGGGCACCCCGCTGGAGGCCGACTGGCACCTGACGCCGGTGCGCTGCCTGCGGATTCTGGCGCTGTTCCGGTTCTGCTTCCCGGACGTCGAGGTGCGCCTGGCGGGCGGCCGGGAGATCCACCTGCGCAGTCTGCAACCGCTGGCGCTGCAGGTGACGAACTCGATCTTCCTGGGCGACTACCTGACCAGCGAGGGGCAGCCGGGGGCCGACGACCGGCAGATGATCGCCGACGCCGGTTTCACCATCGAGGGCACCGACGAGCAGACCCTGCCGCAGGCACGGCACGACCTGGTGGCGATCCGCCGCCGCGGAGTCGGCACCGACCAACCCGCGAACGCCTGACCGAAAAACCGCCGCTGGGTCAGGCCGCGGACTCGACGTCGTCGCGGGCCTCGGCCGCGATCTCCTCGGCGGGTTCGCGGTTGGCCCGGCGGCGGCGCCACACCCGGATGCCCACGCCCACGGCGATCATCGCCACCACCAGGACCCAACTGGTCCGGCCGAGCAGCTCCTCGACGTACTTCGCCGAGGCCCCGGCCGCCCAGCCGATCCCGACGTGCAAACCCGACCACGCGACCGCACCGACCAGCGACGACACGAAGAAGCGCAGGTAGCTCATGCCGCTCGCGCCGGCCGCCGCGGGAATCAGCGTGCGCACCACCGGCAGGAAGCGGGCCACCAGCACCGCGCCCATCCCCCACCGGCACAGCAGCCGCCCCGCGCGGTCCCAGTGGTGCTGGCCGAGCTTGCGCACCACCTTCGTCTCGCGCATCTTCAACCGGTAGCGGCGCCCGAGCCAGAACCCGATGTTGTCGCCGACCGCGGCGCACAGCGCGACGATCCCGGCCAGCGTCAGGAAGAACCCGAGGTCGGTCACCGCGGCCGAGGCGACCAGCAGCCCGGTCTCACCGGGCACCAGGAAGCCGAGCCCGATGGTGCACTCGCCCAGCACCAGAGCGCCGGTCACCAGGACCAGCAACGGCCTCGGCAGTCCGGCCACCAGGGCCAGCATGTCACTGATGAACGTCACTTCACCGGGCTCCTCGGCTGTGCGCGGGCAACGAACTGGCGTCACGCTACCGGCGCACCCGCGGCGCGGTCTCCGGGATCCCCCGAATCGTCCCGAGACCGTATCGCACATCAGCTGGTTGGCCTCAGTTTCCCGTTTTTCCCAGGTGCATTCAGCACGCTTTGACCCACGAGCACTCCAGCGCGCTCTCGTCGACCGAGGTGGCCGGATCGTCCTGGAGAACGCGAGCCCGCGGCACCCGCACCCGGCCCCGCGGTTGGTCCGCGGCACCGTCGTACCCGGCCAGCCGGATCGCGATCGCGTCCTGTAGATCCTGCGGGGAACTGCCGAGAAAGTCGTTGAACACCACCGAGAACACCAGCTCGCGGCCGTCGGCCGCGGTGACGTAACCGGACAGTGAGATGACCCCGGTCAGCGAGCCGGTCTTGGCGTGCACGTTGCCGGCCGCGGCCGTCCCACCCATCCGGTTGCGCAGCGTGCCGCCGACCATGCGGTCCGCGACGCCCGCCACCGGCAACGAGTCGTAAAAGACCGGAAACCACGGTCGTTCCCGCGCATTGTCCAGCAGTACGGTCAGTTGCTCGGGCGTCACGGAGTCCATCGTGGACAATCCAGAGCCGTCCACCAGACGCAGCACCTGCGGGTCCACGCCCAGCCCGCGCACCTGCTCGGTCAGCACCGCCAGGCCCGCGGCCCAGCTGCCCTCGCCGCGGACCTCGCGCCCCATCGCCTTGACCAGCACCTCGGCGTGTCCGTTGTTGCTCAGCTTCATGAACGGCACCAGCAGCTCCCGCAACGGCATCGACTGCCGCTCGGCCAGCACCCGCGCGCCCCCGGGCGCGGTGCCCTCCCCGGTGCCGCGAACAACCACGCCGTGGGCGGCCAGCGCGCGGGCGAAGACGTCCGCGGCGTAGGCGGACGGGTCCAAAACGGTGGTGAAGTCCTCGACCGGCTGCGCACCCGCCGGGATCGTTCCGCTCACCACGACCCGGGAACCGCCGTGGTCGCGCAGCACCGACACGTCGGCCACCCCCTCGGCCGAGGTCGTCGTCCGGTTGTCGATCCGCACGGCCCTGGTCGGCGGGTCCAGCGACACCTGCGCGGGCCGCCCCTCGACGGTCGGGACAACCCGCACGATCACGGTTCCGGCGTCGAAGTCGGTGTTCGGGGCGACGGTCAGCGCGGACACCGGTGCGGCGTAGTAGTACGGCTCGTCATCCCATACCCAGCCGGTGCCCAGCGGCACGTCGTCGAACCACGTGTCGTCGGTGCGCAGCCGGCCCCGGACCTCGCGGATTCCTGCCGCCGCCACCTGCTCGGCCAACCGGTCGTAGTCGGTGGCCAGCAGGGTGGGATCACCGGTGCCGCGCAGGTACAGGTCACCGAGCAGCACCGGGCCCAGCTGCGGGGCGTTGGTGACGACCTCGGTGCGGAAGCGGTACTCGGGCCCCAGCACCTCCAGCGCCGCGGCGGCGGTGAGCAGCTTGGCGTTCGACGCCGGGGTCGCGCGGTCCGCGGCCTGCCTGCTGTAGAGCACCTCGTCGGTGGCCGGGTCGCGCACCACCACCCCGGCGTGCGCGCCCCTGAGGCGGGCGTCGGCGAGAATGTCGTCCAGATCGACCCGCAGCGCGTCCGGGCCGGCGGGGGCCGCGCCCGAAACGGCCACGGACGCCAACGGCATCCCCAGTGCCAGCACCAACCCGAACGCCCAGCGTCGACGCATCGCGCAGCTCCTTCGGCCCGCCCCGCACAGATCATGCACGATCATGACGGTTGGCCAACGACTCCGCATGGTCTGTCTTGATCCGCCGGTCGGCGGTCAGCCGACGGCGATCGAGGCGGCCATGGCCAGCAGCGCCCCGCCGCAGCACCGCTCGAAGACCCTGCGGCGCCGCGGCCCCGACAGCAGCGCGGACAGCCACCGCACCGACGGCACCACGATCAGCCACCACACGCCGAACGCGGTCACCGCGACACCACTGAGCAGCGCGGCCTGCGGCATCGGCGCCGCCGCCGGGTCCATCGCCTGCGGCAGCAGCGTCAGGAAGGTCAGCATCACCTTGGGGTTGAGCACATCGGTGAGCAGGCCGCGTGCGAAGACCGCACCCGCGGACCGCGGGGTGTCCACAGTGGTCGGCTGCGCCGCCGCGCCGGACCGGCGCACAATCTGCCACCCCATCCAGGCAAGGTAGGCCACGCCGATGGTCTTCACCACCAGCAGCGCCCCCGGCACGGTCACCACCAGCGCCGACAGCCCCAGGGTGGCGGCCGTCGCGTGCAGCAGCAGACCGCAGGTCACCCCGGCGGCGGCCAGCCATCCCCAGCGCGCGCCGTTGGCCGCGTTGCGGGTCACCAGGACGAAGTCCGGCCCCGGTACCAGGACGATCACCAGCAGCGCCAGCAGGAACGACCCCCAGGCGATGTGCACGACAGCTCCTTCGCAAACTCGCAGGTCGGGTGGAAGTCGCCCACATCGTCCGTCATATGTTCGCCGCGTTTCCAGTGACGCCGTAGGATGTTCGGTTATGCGGGAATCTGTCGAACTGGATTCGGTCGACTGGCTGATCCTGGAGGAACTGCAGAACGACGCGACGCTGCCGAACCGGGTGCTGGCCGAGCGCGTGGGGCTGGCCCCCTCCAGCTGCCTGCAGCGGGTCCGGCGGCTGCGGGAACAGGGCGTGATCACCGGGTCACACATCGACGTTGACCCGGCGGCGACCGGGCTGGTCCTGGAAGCGGTGGTGGCGATCAACGTCCGACCGCACACCCGCGAGGTCGTCGACCAGTTCCGGGAGTTCGTGATGGCGCAGCGGGAAACCCGTTCGCTGCTGCACGTCAGCGGGCAGGCCGACTTCCTGCTGCACGTGGCGGTCGCCGACACCACTCACCTGCAGGAGTTCCTGGTCGACAAGCTCGCCTCGCGTACGGAGGTCCGCCACTTCACCAGCTCGATCGTCCTGGAACAACTGCACACCAGGGCCCTGACGCCCCCACCGCACCTGCGCCGCAGACGACGCCGTCGCTGAGCGGCCGGATTGACCGAAGTCGATCTCCGCTGGATCGCGCGGTGGTCAGCGGTTGACGCGGAGCAGGCCCTCCTGGACCACCGTCGCCACCAGGCGGCCGTCGCGGGAGAAGAAGCGACCGGTCGCCAGGCCACGCGCTCCGGAGGCGCTGGGCGAGGCGCAGTCGTAGAGCAACCACTCGTCGGCGCGGAAGCGGCGGTGGAACCACATCGCGTGGTCCAGGCTCGCGCCGTTGACCCGGTCCAGTCCCCAGTAGACGCCGTGCCGCGCCAGCACCGCGTCCAGCAGCGTCATGTCCGACGCGAACGCCGCGATGCACACGTGCAGCAGGTCGTCGTCGGGCAGTACGCCGTCCGCCCGCATCCACACCTGGCTGCGCGCCTCCCGCGTCTCCTTCTCGCGGCTCACCCACGGCGGGTCGGTCACGTAGCGGACGTCGATGGGCCGCGGCTGCCGCCCCAGCACCTCGACCAGGTCACCGACCTGCTCGCCGTAGGTCGGCAGCGACTCGGGGTCGGGCACCTCCGGCATCGGGTCGGCGTGGTCGATGCCCTCCTCGTCGAGCTGGAACGACGCCGACAGGGAGAAGATCGCCTTTCCGCGCTGCACGGCCACCACGCGGCGAGTGGTGAAGGACCGGCCGTCGCGGGTGCGGTCGACCTCGTAGACGATCGGGATGCTCGGGTCTCCGGGCCGGATGAAATAGGCGTGCAGGGAGTGCACCCGCCGCTCCGGCGGAACCGTGCGGCCGGCGGCGACCAGCGCCTGGCCGGCGACCTGACCGCCGAAGACGCGCACCGGCGAGGAGGCGGGGCTGACCCCGCGGAAGATGTTCTCCTCGATGCGCTCCAGGTCCAGCAGCGCCACCAGGCTGTCCAGGACCGGCTGTCCGTGCGGCAGGCCGTTGACGTCCAGTGGGACGGTTCCCTCCCAGCTTCCGGTGGGATCGGCGGCTGCTGCTCGGGCCGCTTCGGTCACTGCACGCTCCTCGGTCCTCACGCCCGGTCGCCGGACGGGAGCGCCGGGTGGCTCCCGTCCGGTGGAACTGGGATCAGACGTGGTCCTCCTCGCCCAGCCGGTGCACGCGGATGAGGTTGGTGGAACCGACCGTGCCGGGCGGCGAACCCGCCACGATGACCACCATGTCGCCGCGCTGCGACCGGCCGAGAGACAGCATCGCCTGATCCACCTGGCGCACCATCTGGTCGGTGGTGTCCACCTTAGGCACCAGGAACGTCTCTGTCCCCCAAGTGAGAGCGAGCTGACTTCGCACGCTCTCCTCCGGGGTGAACGCCAGCAGCGGCAGCCGGGTGTGCAACCGGGCCAACCGGCGCACGGTGTCGCCGGACTGCGTGAAGGCGACGAGCGCCTTGGCGTTGAGCCGTTCGCCGATGTCGCGGGCCGCGTAGGAGATCACGCCGCGCTTGGTGCGCGGGACGTGGCTCAGCGGCGGCGGCGCGGCGGAACCGGCCTCGACGGCCTCGATGATGCGGGCCATCGTCTGCACGGTTTCGACCGGGTAGCGGCCGACGCTGGTCTCGCCGGAGAGCATCACCGCGTCGGTGCCGTCGAGCACCGCGTTGGCGACGTCGGAGGTCTCGGCCCGCGTCGGGCGCGAGTTGTTGATCATGGAGTCGAGCATCTGGGTGGCGACGATGACCGGCTTGGCGTTCTCGCGCGCGATCCGGATCGCCTTCTTCTGCACCAGCGGCACGTGCTCCAGCGGCAGTTCGACGCCGAGGTCGCCGCGGGCGACCATGACGCCGTCGAAGGCCAGCACGATGGCCTCCAGGTTGTCCACCGCCTCCGGCTTCTCCAGCTTGGCGATCACCGGGATGCGGCGGCCGACCCGGTCCATCACCTGGTGCACCAGGTCGATGTCGGCGGGGCTGCGGACGAACGACAGCGCCACGAAGTCCACGCCGAGCTCGAGCGCGAACTCCAGGTCCTCAATGTCCTTTTCGGACAGCGCGGGCACCGAGACATCCATGCCCGGCAAGGAGATTCCCTTGTGGTCCGACACCGGACCACCTTCGGTCACCTCGCACACGACGTCGTTGTCCTCGACGCCGGTGACGGTCAGCCCCACCTTGCCGTCGTCGACCAGCAACCGGTCGCCGACCTTGGCGTCCTTGGCGAGGCCCTTGTACGTGGTGGACACCCGCTCGTGGGTGCCCTGGACGTCGTCGACCGTGATGCGCACCGTGTCGCCGGTCCGCCACTCCACCGGCCCGGCGGCGAACTTGCCGAGGCGGATCTTCGGTCCCTGCAGGTCGGCCAGGATGCCCACGGCGCGGCCGGACTCCTTGGCCGCGGCCCGGACCATCTCGTAGACCTGCTGGTGATCGGCGTGGCTGCCGTGGCTGAAGTTCAGCCGGGCGACGTCCATTCCGCTGCTGACGAGCTCAGCCACCTTGTCCGGTGTCGCGGTGGCGGGGCCCATGGTACAAACGATCTTGGCTCGTCGACTCACGTTATGCCAGCGTAGTCTGTTGACCGGTGCACGCAGCACGCAGCCATGCCCGCGGATGCGGATCGGGGAGATCGTTGCTGGATCATTACAGAACGCAGCTCACCCGGATACCTTTCGCGGTGGCGGCGCTGGCCAGCCTGGTCGTTCTGTTCACCCCGGAGTCGGGGGTGCCGACCGCGCCGCCGGGCACCGACAAGGTGGTGCATTTCGTGCTGTTCGCGGCGCTGGCCGCCACCGGCCGGATCGCCGGGTTCCCGACCGCGCGGCTGCTGCCGGGCCTGGTCGCTTACGCGGCGGCGTCCGAGGTGCTGCAGGGCCTGCTGCCGCTGGGACGGAGCTGCGACGTGGTGGACGGGATCGTCGACGTGGTGGGCGCGGTCGCGGGCTGGTCGGTGGTCGCGGCGGCGCGGCGGATCAACGGCGCTTCTTCTCGCTGACCCCGATGTGGTCGGCGCACCACTGGTTGAGCTCGCGCAGCGCGGCCCAGGATTCCCGGACCCGGTCCAGGCAGCTGCGCTCGTGCAGCACATCCTCCGGTTCCCAGGAGCGGAACGCGTACAGCGTGCGGTGCCGCAGCAGATCCAGCCGCGGGTGGTCGGCAGCCACCCCGCGCGGGCGGCTGCGCAGCGTCTCGCCTGCGATCTCCCAGTCCTGCCGCACCAGCGCGTCGAGCAGCGCCCGCAGCCGCTCGCCGTGGATGCTGGTGTCCACCGCGGTCCGGAAGCGGGCGAGTTGGTCGGACTCGGTGTGGAAGCACCCGCCGGCGACGAGCAGCCCGGCAGCGCTGACCTCCACGTAGTAGGCGCCGCCGCCGCGCCCCGGCTCGATCACGGCGCCGCAGTGCGTCTTGTAAGGCGACTTGTCGTTGCTGAACCGGACGTCGCGGTGCGGGCGAAACACCTTGCCCCGGCCGAATCCCGGCGCGAACTCCGGCTCCAGCTCGGCCAGCAGCGCCTCCATGGGCCGCCGCACATGGTCCCGGTAGAGCTCGAGGTGGTCGTTCCAGTATGTCTTGGCGTTGTCGATCTCTTGGTGCGAACCACTGAGACAGCCGTCCTGGACGTCTTCGAGTCCTTCGAAGAACTCGACCACTCCCCTACCGAAGCCCTCGAACCGCTGTTCGGCCGCCTTGCGCCCCACCACTTCTCCCAGCTCGACCGAGAAAGCGCCCTGCCCCCTTCGCCGGACGCGGAGCCCGGATGCCGTCCGAGAATCCCCCTCCTCGACGCAGCGACTGCGCGTGTCCGGGCACGCTGACCGGATGTTAGACCACGTGTTCGATATCGTGCCAGCCAGCCCCCAACCGCCCCCACATTTCTTGGAAACCCTCGCCTGGCCCGATTCCCGAATTCGCCACCTCGTCGAGCGGGCCCATCATGCCACCTCGATGGGGCTCCACTGTGGATCGCCACGTCGAGCGACTCGCGGCTGACCACGGGCCGTCCGAGCACGCCGCAGGCGGGCACGTTACTTCGGCAGCTTCGGCGCGATCTGCCGGGCGGCCCGCTCGGCCTCGCCGCAGGTGTCGGGCACCGAATCGCGCATCACGCCGACCACATCGACGATCACCACGCCGCCGCCAGCGTCAATCAGTGCCGAACAGCCACCCTGCCCGGACGCACCCTTGGCGACAGCCCTGGCGGCTTTACGGCCATCGATCTCGCCGATCGGTTCGTAGCTGTCCCAGGTTACCGTCGGACTTGTAGCTGTCCACGGTCTTCTCCTGGTTCTCGAAGACCGAGACAAACCTGTCCTCGCCCTCGAAACGACAGCCGGTCTCGAAGCTGAACTGCTGTCGCGGCTCTCCGGGCCCCGCAACACCGGGAACGTCGGATCACTGCTGGATACCTCGCTGCAAGTCCTGGGCGTGCTGTTCGTCGATCGCACGATAGTGGCGGCCACTCGCCGTCGACGTGCTCGCCCGTGTCGAGCGTCAGCGGCACGAGCTCAGGGTGCTTTGGGCACCCGGCACGGTCACCACGCCCAAGTCCGCCCACTCGTCCGGGTGACGCCGGTGCGGGGAGGCAAGATCCCAGGTCAGGCCCCGCGCAGCGGGTTAAGCTCGTGGCGTGGTCTCCACTGCACGGGCCCGTGTGCGGGAGCCAGCGGGCAACCTCCCGGCCGACGTCACGAGCTTCGTCGGTCGACGCCACGAGATCACCCTCACCAAGCGGCTGCTGGCCCAGTCGCGCGTGGTGACCCTGACCGGTCCCGGCGGGGTCGGCAAGACCCGGCTGGCCATCCGGGTGGCCACCAACATGCGCCGGTCGTTCCGGGACAAGTCCTGGGTCGTCGAGCTGGAGGACGTGCAGGACGGCTCACTGGTCGTCGGCGCCGTCATCGAGCAGCTGCGCATCAGCGGCCCGTCCGTCGGCGAGGATCTCGGCACCGTCGTCGAGCAGCTCAAGAACCGCGAGATGCTGCTCGTGCTGGACAACTGCGAGCACGTGGTCGAGGATGTCGCGCTGCTGGTGGACGCGGTGGTGCGCTGGTGCCCGGGCGTCCGGGTGCTGGCCACCAGCAGGCAGTCGCTGGGCGTCGCCGGCGAGGCGACCATGGTGGTCCCGCCGCTGCAGGCCCCCGACATCGAGCACCTCCCGCCGCCCGAGGCATACGAGCAGTTCCCCTCGGTGCGGCTGTTCGTCGACCGGGCGCGGGCCGCCGTCCCGGAGTTCGAGGTCACCCCCGACAACGCCACCTCGCTGATGCGGCTGTGCTACCTGCTCGACGGCAACCCGCTGGCGATCGAGATGGCGGCGGTGCGGCTGCGCTCGCTGTCCCCACAGCAGCTGGAGGAACGCCTCTCCGAGCGTTACGACCTGCTGACCGAGGGGCGTCGCAGCGCTCCGCCCCGGCAGCAGACGCTGCGCGCGCTGATCGACTGGAGCTACGAGCTCGCCTCCGAACAGGACCGGCTGGCGTGGGCCAGGGTGTCGGTGTTCTCCGGCAGCTTCGACCTGGCCGCCGCCGAGCACATCGCCACCGACGGCCTGTCCGAGACCGAGGTGCTGGGCGCGATCCACTCGCTGGTGGACAAGTCGGTGCTGCTGCGCGAGGAGGGCGACGGGGAGGTCCGGTTCCGGCTGCCGCACACGCTGCGCGAGTACGGCCAGGACAGGCTGGCCGAGTCCGGTGAGCTGGCGGCGCGGCAGCAGCGGCATCTGGCCTGGTACGCGGAGCTGGCCGGGCGTTTCGCCGCCGAGTGGCTCGGCCCCGACCAGGTCGCCTGGATGCAGCGGCTGCACAACGACCAGGGCAATCTGCGGGTCGCACTGCGAACCGCGGCGGGCGCGCCGGAAACCGCCGCCACGGCTCTGCGGATGTCCACTGACCTCTGGCACTACTGGGTCATTCGGGGCCTCAACGCCGAAGCCCGGCACTGGCTCGACGAGGCGCTGGCCCTCACCCCGAGGGGACTGCCCGAGCGGGTCCGCGCGCTGCGCGTGGACGCCTGGTTCGCGCTCCTGCAGGGCGATCTCGACGCGGCCCTGCCGCTGCTTGACCAGGCAGCGGAGCTGGCCGCGCAGCGCGGTGACGAGGTGGAGAAGGCGCATCTGGCCCTGGTGCGCGGCATGGCCGCGTTCTTCGCCGATGACTCCCCGCACGCCGTGGGCCTGCTGGAGGACTCGCTCAGCCGGTTCGGCAAGCACGGCGACCGCGACGGGGAGCTGTTCGCGCTGTTCGCCCTGGGCCTGGTGAAGGGCCTGACCGGGGAGCACGAGACCGGGCTGGCGCTGCTGTCCGAATGCATCCGGCTGGGCGAGGAGGCCGGCGAGCTGGCCTGGCGCTCCTTCGCGCTGTGGGGCTGCGCGCAGATCGAGGTCCGCCGCAGCGAGATCGAACGCGCCGAGCGCGCCGCCAAGGAAGCGCTGCGCCTCCAGCGCCAGTTGGAGCACCGGCTGGGCATGGCCTTCAGCATCGACGTCCTGGCCTGGATCGCGCAGCGGCAGGGCCGCCACGACCGCGCGGCCCGGTTGTTCGGGGCGGCCTCCGCCGCGTGGGACGCGGTGCGCTCGGCTCCCGGCTTCTGGGCGGCGTTCGCCGCCGACCACGACGCGCACGAGGCACAGACCCGGGCGGCACTCGGCGACGAGGCGTTCCAGGAGGCGTTCGACCGGGGCCGCCGGCTGTCGCTGGCACAGACGGTGGACCTCGCGCTGGAGGTCAAGCGGCACGCGCGGGTGCGCACCGGCGACGGGCCCCAGATGCCGCTGACCCGGCGGGAGCGCCAGATCGCGAAGCTGGTGGCGCAGGGTCACACCAACAAGGAGATCGCGGAGACCCTGGTCATCGCGCAGCGCACCGTCGAGGGCCACGTGCAGAACATCCTGATCAAGCTCGACTTCTCCTCGCGCGCGCAGATCGCCGGGTGGCTGGCAGCCCAGCGCACGGGTGACGTGCACGATAATCCCGCTGAGTAACCTCACAGTGTGTAGCTAAATCCCGGCAGTATGTCGCCCATTCGAGCGATTCTAGGTACCTAACCGCGTATAAACCGCGATGCACGGACACGCTCTGTGCCGGGATTCTCGGCTCTCGTGACCCCCGACCAACTGAATTCCCCCGACCCGAACGTCCCCAACGAAGCGACCCGGACCCGACCGGCGGCCCGCCTGCGGGCGGCGCTCGCCGGAGTCACGGCCCGCGGCGACCGGCAGCACCGCGTCCCCCCGAAGATGCGGTCGATACAGCTGGGCGTCGCGGTGGCCGCGGTCGGCGTGCTCGGCGTGGTCACCGGCGCGGGCAGCGCCCCGACCGACCAGCCCGCCGTGCAGGCCGCCGCGCACGCCAAGCCGCTGGCCGCGAGGCCCGTGCCGCCGGCCTCCGCGCCGGTCAAGCAGGACGCCCCGCAAGCGGCGCCCGCCCCGCAGGCGACCCCCGAAGCCGCCGCCGCGCCCGCACCGGAGCAGCCCCCGGCGCCGCAGCCCGAGGCGGCCCCGGCCGCCGAGGTCAAGCCCAAGGACCAGATCGGCGCGTGGATCGACGAGGCGATCACGGTGCTGGAGGCCAACGGTGTCCCGCGCGAGAAGTGCGACGCCGAGGCGATCCGGACGATCATCATGCACGAGTCCAACGGCGACCCGACCGCCACCAACAACTGGGACTCCAACGCGGCCGCCGGCACCCCGTCCATCGGCCTGATGCAGACGATCGAACCGACCTTCGAGTCCTTCGCGCTGCCCGGGCACGGGGACATCTACAACCCGGTCGACAACATCATCGCCGCCACCCGCTACGCGATCGCCCGCTACGGCTCGGTCTCCGACGTGCCGGGCGTCGTGGGCGTCACCTCCGGCGGCAGCTACCAGGGCTACTGACGACGGGCGGCGCAGGTGGTCGCCTGCCGGACCTGGGGATCAGGTCCCGTCACCGGTGCGTCGCGGCCAGCTCGGACAGCGTGCCCTCCAGCGCCTCGGCGACCAGTTCGCGCATCGCCTCCTCCGCCCGCGCCCGGTCACCGCTGCGGATGCACTCCGCGATCTCGCAGTGCAGCCGCACGGCGACCGGGCGCGGGTGCACCGGCATCAGGCCGTGCCCGGCCCGCCACCGCAGCAGTTCCTCGACGACCTCGTGCAGCTGCGCGAACATCTCGTTGCCGGAAGCGGTCAGCACCAGGCGGTGGAAGGCGACGTCGGCGTCCATGAACGTGTCCAGGTCGCCGGCACGGGCGGTGGCCACCATCCGCTCGGCGAGCTCGACCAGCCGCGCGGCGTCGGCGTCGGTGGCCCGCTGCGCCGCGGCTCCGGCCGCCACCGGTTCGACGGCGGTGCGCAGCTCGGCCAGTGTCTTCAGCTGCGCGGTGCGGTCGGCGGCCAGTAGCCAGCGGATCAGCAGCGGGTCGAAGGTGTTCCAGTCGGCGCGCGGCCGGACCACGATGCCGACCCGCTTGCGGCCCACCACCAGCCGGATCGACGCCAGGCTGCGCACCACCTCGCGGGCCACGCTGCGGGAGATCCCGAAACGCTGCTCCATCTCGTCGATGCGCAGCACGCTGCCCGGCGGGTGCGCGCCGGCGGCGATCTCGTGGCCGAGCACGTCCAGCACCCTGTCGTGCAGTCCGCCGCCCATCCGATCCCCTCCGACGCTCGTCGCTTCGCGGTGCGGGGCGTCGTGGCAGCGGCTGGCAACAACACCGCGTCGCATTCGTCCCGGCTCCGATCCGTGCGCACTCTAAGCCACCACAGACGGGTGATGCGCGTAACAGACATACTTAATCGGTCAATATGGCAATAAAGTCATACTTATTGCGTAGGCTGTGCCGGCACCAGCTGCTCAACGAGGAGCCAACCCCCATGTCGCACAGCCTTTTCGGCAGCCTCGCCGGCGCCTCGACCGAGGCGGGCACCTGGACCGCGCACGACACCCGGCTGCTGGTGGCGGCCGTCGCGGGCATCGCGGTCATCGTCGTGCTGATCAGCTGGGCGAAGCTGCACCCCTTCCTCTCCCTGGCTCTGGGCGCCGCCACACTCGGCGTCGTCGCCGGCATGCCGTTCGGGGACCTCGTGGAGACCTTCACCAAGGGCCTCGGCAAGACTGTCGGCGATGTCGGCCTGCTCGTCGCGCTCGGCGCGATGCTCGGCAAGCTGCTCACCGACACCGGCGGCGCCGGGCAGATCGTGGAGACGGTGCTACGCCGCACCACCCGCCGGACGCTGCCGTGGGCGATGGTGTTCATCGCCGCGCTGCTGGGCCTGCCGATGTTCTTCGAGGTCGGTGTGGTCCTGCTGGTCCCGGTGGTGGTCATGGTGGCCAGTCGGTCCCAGCAGCCGATGCTGCGCATCGGCATCCCCGCGCTGGCCGGGCTGTCGATCCTGCACGGTTTGGTCCCGCCACACCCCGGCCCGCTCGCGGCCGTCGACGCACTGCACGTGGACCTCGGCCTCACCCTCGCGCTGGGCGTCGTGGTGGCCATCCCGACCGCGATCGTCGCCGGCCCGCTGTTCGGCTCCCACATCGCGCGCCGCGTCGACCTGCCCCCGGCCACCCACCTGCTGGGCACGACCCCGGAGCAGGTTGCGCCGGAGAGGCGCCCCGGTTTCGTCGCGTCGGTGGCGATGCTGCTGCTGCCGGTGGTGCTGATGCTGGGCAAGTCCCTCGCCGACCTGACGCTGCCGGAGGACAGCGCCGGCTACCGGGTGCTCGACACCGTCGGCACCCCGGTGGTCGCCCTGATGCTGACCGTGCTGATCGCCATCGTGGTGCTCGGCGGCGGCGCCCGGTTCGGCCGCGACCGGCTGTCCGACGTGATCGGCGGATCGCTGCCCGCCATCGCCGGGATCATCCTCATCGTCGGCGCCGGTGGCGGGTTCAAGCAGACCCTGGTCGACTCCGGGGTGAACACCATGATCACCGACGTGGCGAGCGGGGCGCACCTGTCGCCGCTGGTGCTCGGCTGGCTGATCGCGGTGGGTATCCGGGTGGCCACCGGTTCCGCGACGGTGGCCACCATCTCGGCGGCCGGGATGGTCGCGCCGCTGGTGACCGGGATGCCGCCGGCGCAGGGTGCGCTGGTGGCGCTGGCCATCGGCTCCGGCTCGCTGTTCCTCTCGCACGTCAACGACGCCGGGTTCTGGCTGGTCAAGGAGTACTTCGGGATGACCGTCGGGCAGACCCTCAGGACCTGGTCGGTGATGGAGACGCTGCTGTCGGTCGTCTCGTTCGCGGTGATCCTGGGCCTGTCGACGGTGCTGTGACCAGCGGTCGTGGGTGGCGGCCGGCGCTCACGACGAGCACCCAGACTCAGGCAAACCTGGAAACCGGTGGTAGCCCCAGCACGCCGCGGATCGCCTGCTCGGCGAGCTCGACGTCGTGCGGGGCGTGCCCCGCGAGGAAGCTCCCAAGCCCTTCCAGGGCACCGAGGTAGAGACAGGGACATGCAGTCCGATTCCGTGCCGACCATCCACGAACACCAGGTCGTGCCCGGGGAGATCCGCGCGCTCAGCACGATCACCGATCCCCACTACACCGACTTCTTCACGCTGGCGGCGACCGGCGTCGCCGACCACACGGCCGAGGAATGGGCGCGCGCCGCGTTCGAGAAGACCTTCGCCGGCCCGCTGGCGCGCCTGATCTTCCGCGGGCTCCTGCAGCTGCGCCTGGACCGGCGGCCGTCACCAGACCACCTGAGCGGCTGGAAGATCGGCGGTCGCGGCGACCGGTGGCTGCGGATCGAAGCCACCTCCTGGTCACTGGCGGTCCACCTCGTCGTCCGCGTCGCAGACGAGAAGGTGTCAGCTGCGACGATCGTCAGATACCACAACGCCTTCGCGGCCCGGATCTGGTCACCGATGTCGACGTGGCACCGCAGGGGCATGGCGATGCTGCTGCGCAGAGCGCACCAAACCCTGCTCGCCGCCTGAGCAACCGGGAGCCCGGCTCCGCGGCCCTGCGACCGCCCCGCCGCGGGCGGTATATTGGCGGGTCGGGCCCGAGTCGGGCTTCTTCCCTGATCCCCAGCCAAAAAAGGTGGCGCAATTGTCCAACGCCCGAGCCGATCGGGATGCCGTGCGCGCACAGGAGATCGCGGCCGAACAACAGTACCTCACCATGCTGTACGCAAAGCTCGACGCGCTGCGCGAGGAGACCACGCAGCGGTTGCGGAACACGCTGCGCGACAGCGGCGGCCCGCCGCAGGCCCGCACCGAGCGGGACATCTCCACCCGGATGTACACCGACAGGCTCGCGCAGCTCAGCGCGGTCGAGCACGGCATGTGCTTCGGGCGGCTGGACCTGGACAGCGGCGAGACCTTCCACATCGGCCGGCTCGGGCTGTTCGACGAGGACAACGAGTACGAACCGCTGCTGGTGGACTGGCGCGCCCCGGCGGCCCGGCCGTTCTACCTGGCCACCGCCGCGGCCCGCGACGGCGTTCGCCGTCGGCGGCACCTGCGCACCAGCCAGCGACGGGTGCTGGACTACGAGGACGAGGTGCTCGACCTCGACGCCGCCGAGCAGGGCAGCGATCTGGGCCTGGCCGGGGAGGCCACGCTGCTGGCCCGGCTCGACGCCCGCCGCACCGGGCAGATGCAGGACATCGTCGCCACCATCCAGCGCGAACAGGACCGCATCATCCGCGCCGGGATGAACGGGGTGCTGGTGGTGCAGGGCGGTCCCGGCACCGGCAAGACCGCGGTCGCGCTGCACCGGGCGGCCTACCTGCTGTACACCTTCCGCGAGCAGCTGTCCAAGCGCGGTGTCCTGGTCGTCGGCCCGAACCCGACGTTCCTACGCTACATCGGCCAGGTCCTGCCCTCGCTGGGCGAAACCGGCGTACTCCTGTCCACTGTGGGCGATCTGTACCCGGGGATCACGGCGACCGGCGAGGAGTCGGCGCGGGCCGCCGAGATCAAGGGCCGGGCCGCCATGGTCGACGTGCTGCACACCGCGGTGCGCGACCGGCAGCAGGTGCCGAAGGACTACGTCGAGGTCACCTTCGACCGCGAGGCGCTGCGCATCCAACGCCGCGACGCGTTACACGCGCGCACCCGCGCCCGCCGCACCCGCCGACCGCACAACCTGGCCCGCCGGGTGTTCCGCGACGAGATGTTCTCCGCGCTGACCCTGCAGGTCGCCGACCGGCTGGGCCGCGACCTGCTGGACCGCCGCGATCTCGACGACATCAACCGCGAACTGCGCGCCGACCAGGTGGTGACCAAGGCGCTGGACGAGCTGTGGCCGGAACTGACCCCGCAGGAGCTGCTGGACGACCTGCTCAGCAGCCCGCAGCGGCTGGAGTCCGCGTCCCGCAGGCACCTCAACGACGCCGAACGCACCGAACTGCTGCGACCCCCCGGCGCGCCGTGGACGCCCGCCGACGTCCCGCTGCTCGACGAGCTGGCCGAACTGCTCGGCGAGGACGACGCCCAGCAACGCGCCGAACGCGCCCGGCAGGAACGCGAGGAACTCGCCTACGCGCAGGGCGTGCTGCACATCATGGAGCAGGACGAGGAGATCGCCGACGAGGAGCGGCTGCGGGTCTCCGACGTGCTCGACGCGGAACTGCTCGCCGAGCGGTTCCGCGCGCGCAGCGACCTGACGGCGGCCGAACGCGCCGCCGAGGACCGCACCTGGACGTTCGGGCACGTCATCGTCGACGAGGCGCAGGAGCTGTCGGCGATGGCCTGGCGGGTGCTGATGCGCCGCTGCCCGAGCCGGTCGATGACGCTGGTCGGCGACGTGGCGCAGACCGGCGCGCTGGGCGGGGCGCGGACCTGGCACGAGGTGCTGCACCCCTACGTGCAGGACCGCTGGAAGCTGGCGGAGCTGACCGTCAACTACCGCACCCCGGCGGAGATCATGGCGGTCGCGGCGAACGTGCTGTCCGACATGGACACCGACCTGGAGGCGCCGAGCTCGGTGCGCACCAGCGGCCACCGGCCGTGGGCGAGGCGGGTCGACGACCTCGCCGCCGAACTACCGGCGCTGGTCGAGGCCGAGCTGCGCGAGGTCGAGGACGGTCGCCTGGCGGTCCTGCTGCCGCCGCGGCTGTGGGCGGACCTCGGCCCGGGGCTCGTGGCGGCCCTGCCGCAGGCGGTACTCGGCGACCGCCCCGACGACCTGGAGTCGCCGGTGGTGCTGCTGACCGTCGAGCAGGCCAAGGGGCTCGAGTTCGACTCGGTGCTGGTGGTGGAACCGGCGGCGATCGTGACCGAGTCGGAGAAGGGCCGCAACGACCTCTACGTGGCGCTGACCCGGGCCACCCAGCGCCTCGGCGTCGTGCACACCGGCGAACTCCCCGCGTCCCTGCGCGGCATCTGACCCCCGTCCGCGGCGTGGTGATCTGGGATGGAACACCGGTTCACCCCAAAGCCGCCGGTTGGTGGCTGCGCCGCGGATCGTCACGTGATGGCAACGGCGATGGTCCTGATTCCCTTGGTAGGACTCAGGACCATCGCCATCGGTGCCCTACGGCTGAGCTATCCCGGCTGATCCGCGGCCCTGCACCGCGGGAAATCAGGCCACGGCGAGCGGCAGGGCCGTGGGGTGCACCGGCGAGGGCAACTGCGACTCGCCGGTCAGGTAGGCGTCCACCGCGTTGGCCACCGAACGGCCCTCCGCGATCGCCCACACCACCAGCGACGCCCCGCGGTGCGCGTCACCGCAGACGAACACGCCCGGCGCGGTGGTCTCCCAGTTCGAGCCGCAGCCGATGGTGCCGCGCTTGGTCAGCTCGATGCCCAGGCCGTCCAGCAGCGGCATGTGCTCGACGCCCTCGAACCCGATCGCCAGCAGCGCCAGGTCGCAGGGCAGCTCCTCCACCTCGTCCGACACCGGGATCACCTGCCGGCGGCCGTCCGCGTCGCGCTGCACCTTGACGTGCCGCAGCCGCACCGCGCGCACGTTGCCCTCGTCGTCGCCGACGAACTCCTGGATCGCCACCGCGAACCGGCGCTCGCCCGCCTCCTCGTGCGCCGGGTAGGTGCGCAGGATGTACGGCCACGTCGGCCACGGCGACCGGTCGTCGTCGCGGGTCGTGGGCGGCTGCGGGTAGTTGTCCAGCTGCGTCACCGACAGCGCGCCCTGCCGGGTCGCGGTGCCGTAGCAGTCCGCGCCGGTGTCCCCACCGCCGAGAATCACCACGTGCTTGCCCCGCGCCGAGATCGGCGACGGGCCGTCGCCCTCGCACTCCTTGTTCGCCGGGACCAGGTGCTCCATGGCCAGGTGCACGCCCTTGAGGTCCCGCCCGGGGATCGTGCGGTCGTCGCGGCCGCGCAACGCACCCACCGCGAGCACCACGGCGTCGTAGCCGGCGCGCAGATCCTCGACGGAAAGGTCCACGCCGACCTCGCACCCGGTGACGAATTTCGTGCCCTCGGCACGCATCTGCGCCAACCGGCGGTCCAGGACGGACTTCTCCATCTTGAACTCGGGGATGCCGTAGCGCAGCAGCCCGCCGATGCGGTCGTCGCGCTCGAACACGGTCACCTCGTGCCCGGCGCGGGTCAGCTGCTGCGCCGCGGCCAGCCCAGCCGGCCCCGAACCGACCACGGCCACCCGCTTGCCGGTGTGCTCCTCGGGCACCTGCGCGCAGACGTACTCGTTCTCCCAGCTGACCTCGGCGATGGTCTCCTCGACCCGCTTGATGGTCACGGCGCCACCGGCCTCGGGCGAGATCGCCAGCACGCAGGCGGCCTCGCACGGCGCCGGGCACAACTTGCCGGTGAACTCCGGGAAGTTGTTGGTGGCGTGCAGCCGCTCGCTGGCCACCTGCCACTGGCCGCGGCGCACCATGTCGTTCCACTCCGGGATGAGGTTGCCCAGCGGGCAGCCGGCCGAACCGGAGTGGCAGAACGGGATGCCGCAGTCCATGCAGCGCGTGGCCTGCGTCGCGACCTGCTCGTTGCGCTCCGCCGCGGGCAGTGCCGCGTAGACCTCGCGCCAGTCGCCGAGCCGGTCCTCGACGGGGCGCTTGGGGGCGTCGGCCCGGGTGTACTTCAGGAATCCCTTCGGGTCAGCCACGGGAAGCCTCCATGATCGCCTCGTCCACGTCTCGGCCCTCGACCTTGGCCATCCGCATCGCTTCCAGGACGCGCTGGTAGTCGCGCGGCATCACCTTGGTGAACGCCGCGGAGCGCCGCGGCCAGTCGCCGAGCAGCGAGGCCGCCACCGCCGAACCGGTCAGTTCGTGGTGCCGCTGCACGATCTCGTGCAGCCACTTCAGTTCCTTGGCGCTGGGCCGCTGCAGGTCCACCATCGCGGTGTTCACCCGCACCGGGTCCAGGTTCAGCACGTAGGCGATGCCGCCGGACATGCCGGCGCCGACGTTGCGGCCGGTGCTGCCCAGCACCACCGCCCGGCCGCCGGTCATGTACTCGAAGGCGTGGTCCCCGGCGCCCTCGGCGACCGCGACGGCCCCGGAGTTGCGCACGCAGAACCGCTCGCCGACCTTGCCGCGCAGGAAGATCTCCCCGCTGGTGGCGCCGTAGCCGATCACGTTGCCCGCGATCACCTGGTCCTCGGCGGCGAACACCGAGTCCGGGTGCGGGCGGACCACGATCCGGCCGCCGGACAGGCCCTTGCCGACGTAGTCGTTGGCGTCACCGATGAGGTCCAGCGTGATACCGGGCGGCAGGAACGCGCCCAGCGACTGCCCGGCCGAGCCCTCCAGCTCCACGTGGATGGTGTCCGGCGGCAGGCCCTCCCCGCCGTAGCGGCGGCTGACCTCGGCGCCCAGCAGGGTGCCGACGGTGCGGTTGACGTTGCGCACCGGCAGCTGCAGCCGCACCGGGCGGGCGTCCTCCAACGCCGCCTCGGCGAGCTGGATCAGCGTGCGGTCCAGCGCGTGTTCCAGGCCGTGGTCCTGCTCGCGGACCCGGCGCCGCACCGACGAGTACGGCGTCTCCGGCTCGGCGAACACCGGGGACAGATCCAGGCCGCGGGCCTTCCAGTGCTCGATGGCCTCGTCCGTGCGCAGCGCCGAGACCTGGCCGATCGCCTCGTCCAGGGTGCGGAAGCCCAGCTGCGCCAGGTACTCGCGGACCTCCTGCGCGACGAACTCGAAGAAGTTCACGACGTGCTCGGCCTTGCCGGTGTAGCGCTTGCGCAGCTCCGGGTTCTGGGTCGCGACGCCGACCGGGCAGGTGTCGAGGTGGCAGACGCGCATCATCACGCAGCCCTCGACCACCAGCGGCGCGGTGGCGAAGCCGTACTCCTCCGCGCCCAGCAGCGCGGCGACGATCACGTCGCGGCCGGTCTTGAACCCGCCGTCGACCTGCACCGTGATGCGGTCGCGCAGCCCGTTGAGCAGCAGCGTCTGCTGCGTCTCGGCGAGTCCGACCTCCCACGGTGTGCCCGCGTGCTTCAGCGAGGTCAGCGGCGCGGCACCGGTGCCGCCGTCGTGGCCGGAGATCAGCACGACATCCGCGTGCGCCTTGGCCACCCCGGCCGCGACCGTGCCGACGCCGACCTCGGACACCAGCTTGACGTGGATCCGGGCGTGTTCGTTGGCGTTCTTCAGGTCGTGGATCAGCTGCGCCAGGTCCTCGATCGAGTAGATGTCGTGGTGCGGCGGCGGCGAGATCAGGCCGACCCCCGGCGTGGAGTGCCGGGTCCTGGCGATCCACGGGTACACCTTGTGGCCGGGCAGCTGGCCGCCCTCGCCAGGCTTGGCGCCCTGCGCCATCTTGATCTGGATGTCCGTGGCGTTGACCAGGTACTCGCTGGTGACCCCGAAGCGGCCGGAGGCGACCTGCTTGACCGCCGAGCGGCGCTCCGGGTCGTAGAGCCGGTCGACGTCCTCGCCGCCCTCACCGGAGTTGGACTTGCCGCCGATGCGGTTCATCGCGATGGCCAGCGTCTCGTGCGCCTCCGCGGAGATCGCGCCGTAGCTCATCGCACCGGTGGAGAACCGCTTCATGATCTCCGAGATCGGCTCGACCTCGTCGATGTCGATCGGTTCCCGGCCGCTGTCCAGCTTGAACAGCCCGCGCAGCGTACCGCCCTCGGCCGCCAGCCGGTTGCACTCCGCGGTGTACCTGCGGAACACGTCGTACCTGCCGGTCTTGGTGGAGTGCTGCAGCAAGAACACCGTCTCCGGGGTGAACAGGTGCAGCTCGCCCTCGCGGCGGTAGGCGTAGTCGCCGCCGATCTCCAGCTTGCGGTGCACCCGCTCGGTCGGGTTGTCCGGGTAGGCGCGGCGGTGCCGCTGCGCGACCTCCTCGGCCAGCACGTCCAGGCCGACCCCGCCGAGCTTGGAGGCGGTGCCGTGGAAGTACTCGTCGACGAGTTCCTTGGACAGACCCACGGCCTCGAAGACCTGCGCGCCGGTGTAGGCGCCGACGGTGGAGATGCCCATCTTGGACATCACCTTCAGCACGCCCTTGACCAGCGCCTGCACGTAGTTGCGGATCGCCACCTTCGGCCGAATGCCGGTGATCTCCCCGGTGGCGATCATGTCCTCGATGGTCTCGAACGCCAGGTACGGGTTGACCGCCGCGGCGCCGTAGCCGAGCAGCGTGGCGATGTGGTGGACCTCGCGGGCGTCGCCGCTTTCCACCACCAGCGCCACGCGCAGCCGCTCCTTGGTACGCACCAGGTGCTGGTGCACGGCCGAGACGAGCAGCAGCGACGGGATCGGCGCCATCCGGTGGTCGGAGTCGCGGTCGGAGAGCACCAGCACGCGCGCCCCGGCGGCGATCGCCTCCGACGCCTCCTGCCGGACCCGCTCGATGGCCTCGGCCAGCGCCGCACCGCCACCGCCCACCTCGTACAGACCGGACAGCACGGCGGAGGCGAAGCCGGGCAGGTCGCCATCGTCGTTGACGTGGATGAGCTTGGCCAGCTCGTCGTTGTCGATCACCGGGCTGGGCAGCACGATGTGCCGGCAGGACGCCGCCGACGGCGCCAGCAGGTTCTGCTCCGGCCCCATCACGCGCGCCACCGAGGTGACGATCTCCTCCCGGATCGCGTCCAGCGGCGGGTTGGTGACCTGCGCGAACTGCTGCACGAAGTAGTCGTAGAGCATCCGGGAGCGCTGCGACAGCGGCGCCGGCGGGGTGTCCGACCCCATCGAGCCCAGCGGTTCCCCGCCGCTGGTCGCCATCGGCGCCAGCAGCAGGCGCAACTCCTCCTCGGTGTAGCCGAACGCCAGCTGGCGGCGCACCACGGACTCGTGGGTGTGCACCACGTGCTCGCGGTCCGGGAGCTTGTCCAGGTGCAGCAGGCCCGCGTGCAGCCACTCGTCGTAGGCGTGCTCCTCGGCCAGCTGCGTCTTGATCTCGTCGTCGTCGACGATGCGGCCCTGCGCGGTGTCGATCAGAAACATCCGGCCCGGCTGCAGGCGGCCCTTGGCCACCACCTCCTCGGGCTTGACGTTGAGCACCCCGGTCTCGCTGGCCAGCACCACCCGGTCGTCGGCGGTCTGCCACCAGCGCGCCGGGCGCAGCCCGTTGCGGTCCAGCACCGCGCCGACCAGCGTGCCGTCGGTGAAGGTCACGCAGGCCGGGCCGTCCCACGGCTCCATCAGGCTGGCGTGAAACTGGTAGAACGCCCTGCGCTTCGGGTCCATCTCGGCGTGGTTCTCCCACGCCTCCGGCACCATCATCAGCACCGCGTGCGGCAGGCTCCGGCCGCCCAGGTGCAGCAGCTCCAGCACCTCGTCGAAGGAGGCGGAGTCCGAACCGTCCTCGGCGCAGATCGGATACAGCCGCGACAGGTCACCGGGGATCAGGTCCGACTGCAGCAGCGCCTCGCGGGCCCGCATCCGGTTGCGGTTGCCGCGGATGGTGTTGATCTCGCCGTTGTGCGCCACGTAGCGGAACGGGTGCGCCAGCGGCCACGACGGGAACGTGTTGGTGGAGAACCGGCTGTGCACCAGCGCGATCGCGCTGACCAGCCGCTCGTCGGTGAGGTCCGGGAAGAAGGCGGGCAGCTGCTCGGTGGTCAGCATGCCCTTGTAGACCATGGTGCGGCTGGACAGCGACGGGAAGTACAGCTCCAGCCCGTCCTGGGCGGCGAGCCGCTCGGCCCGCTTGCGCAGGCAGAACGCCAACCGGTCCAGCTCGATCCCGGCCTCGTCGCCCAGCCCGGCGACCAGCACGGTGGCGAAGTGCGGCATGCACGTGCGCGCGGTGGCGCCGATGCCGGCCTTCTCCGGGGCGATCGGCACGTCCCGCCAGCCGAGCACGCGCAGGTTCTCCTCGGCGGCGATCCGCTCGACGAGCTCGACGACGCGGCGGCGCTGCTCGACGTCGGTGGGCAGGAAGGCCATGCCGGCGGCGTAGCGGCGCTGCCCGGCCTCGTCGGGTTCCGGCAGCTCGACACCGGCTTCGGCGCGCAGCAGCTCGTCCGGTAGCTGGATCAGGATGCCGGCGCCGTCCCCGCTGGTGGGCTCCGCACCGGCGGCGCCGCGGTGCTCGAGGTTCGCCAGCGCGGTCAGCGCGTCGGCGACGATGCCGTGGGACCGGCGGCCGCGGATGTCGGCGACCATGGCGACACCGCAGGAATCCTGCTCCGCAGCCGGGTCATACAGGCCCTGGGCTGCGGGGACGGCGGAGAAAGCCACTGCGCGGACCTCCCTCGTCAGTACTCGTGCGCAAGCGCCGGTCAATTGCTGACCGGGACTTCATGACTTCTGGCACGGGACGGCGCTGGCCCGCAGTTGACTTCCGGTGGCACGGCAGGATTGTTCGGGCGCTGACAGCCCGCATGGGGCGACCGGAGCGTTCAGGGAACTTTAACAGCCAGGATACCTGGAAGCAGCACCGTGGAAGTGATGCTGACCATCTTGTTGTAACGCCCCCGGATGGGTTAGAGGGGGCGTGTGGCGCGAGGGGCGGAAGCTGCTCCGCCGCCGGATTCACCGCACGTGCGAGCGAGCACGTTCCCACCTCCCTCCGCGCGGCCGCCGGGTGCGGTCTCTCAATGCACTTCCCGGCGCCGTACGTCGTCGAACACGATTCGTTGTCAAATCTAGCCGCTCGGTGGTCCGCGGTGTAGGGAGCGTGCGTTCCGACACTCGGCGGCGGCTCGGAGCGTGGATCTTCTCCTGATATCTTTCCAGCTCAGAGTACCCGCGAACCGGGTGCTCGCGGGACGCCAGCGACGAGCGAAACCGGTGCGAACCCGGTGCTGTGCCGCAACTGCGATGGCCCGGCGCGCCGGGCACGAGCCAGGTCGCCTCACGCTGGCGTCGAAGTCCGCCACCCCCGGTGCAGGGGTGCGACTCGCTCGGGGAGGCTCGGCAAGGCCGCCCGGCTCCGGCGAGGCCACGCCCGCCGCACCGGCCGAACCGTAGGGAAGACATGACCGGGTTCCGCCGCCTAGCCACCCTGCTGCTCGTCGTCCTGGCCCTGGTCACCGGGGTCACCGCCTGCGCCACCCGCCCCCACTCCGAGGCACCGGTCCCGGCCGACGACCCCGCCTCGGCGTTCCCGGTCAAGGTCGGACTGCCCGGTCAACCGCCGGTGACCGTGCCCCAGCAGCCGAAGCGGATCGTCTCGCTGTCGCCCACCGCCACCGAGACGCTGTACGCGATCGGCGCGGGCGACCAGGTCATCGCCGTCGACCAGTACTCGAACTTCCCGCCGGAGGCGCCGCGCACCGACCTGTCGGGCTTCTCCGCGGACGCGGCCGCGGTCGGCGCGCGGACGCCGGATCTGGTCATCGCCCCGGACAACGCGACGCAGCTGGCCGAGGGCCTGAAGGTGGTCAACGTGCCGACGCTGCTCACCCCGTCGGCGGCCACGCTGGAGGACGCCTACCGGCAGATCGAGGTGCTCGGCCAGGCCACCGGGCACACCCGGCAGGCCCGCGAGCTGGTGGGCCGGATGCGCTCGGAGATCGACCGGATCGTCCGCGACACGCCTCGACCGCCGCAGCCGCTGAGCTACTACCACGAGGTCAGCCCGGACTTCTACAGCGCGACGTCGCAGAGCTTCGTCGGCAACGTCTACGACCTGTTCGGCCTGGTCAACATCGCCGACCCGGCGGGCGGGAAGTTCCCGCAGCTGTCCCAGGAACACATCCTGCAGGCCAACCCGAACCTGATCTTCGTGGCGGACACCAAGTGCTGCCAGGTGACCGCTGCGGCGGTGGCGGCCCGGCCGGGCTGGGGCACGTTGGACGCGGTGCGCCGCAACCACGTCGTGGAGCTGGATGACGACATCGCCGGGCGGTGGGGCCCGCGGGTGGTCGAGCTGGTGCGGGCCATCAGCGCCGAGGTGACCAGGACGCAGCAGGGGTGACCCGCGCGCTACGCAACCCCGCCCCGCTCACGCGCAGCACGTTGCGGCTGCGCCATGTGCTGCTCGCGGTGGCGGCGTTGCTGGTGAGCGTTGTGCTGTCGGTGTTGCTCGGTGCCGCCGAGCTGGGCTGGCAGCGGGTGCTCGCCGAGATCGTCGCCCAGCTGACCGGCGGGGTGTCGCCGCTGTCGGAGCGGGAGGCGGCGATCCTGTGGAACCTGCGGGTGCCGCGCGTGGTGCTCGGGGTGCTGGTCGGCGCGGCACTGGCGGCGTCCGGTGCGGCGTTCCAGGGCGTGTTTCGCAATCCACTGGCCGACCCGTACCTGCTGGGGTCGGCGTCCGGAGCCGGGCTGGCGGTCACCGTGGTGATGACCGCCGCGCCGCAGGCCGGGGTGACCGGTCCGGTGCAGCTGGCGGCGTTCGCCGGGGCCCTCGGCGGGGTCGGCCTGACGTGGCTGGTGGGCCGCTCCGCGGGCCGCGACGCGGCGACCCTGGTGCTGGCCGGGGTCGCGGTCGGCGCGTTCCTCACCGCCGGGCAGACCTTCGTGCAGCAGCTGCGCGTGGAGTCATTGCAGCAGGTGTACATGTGGATTCTGGGGCGGTTGAGCACCACCGGGTGGCGGGAGGTTCTGGTTGTGCTGCCGCATCTGGTGCTTGCGGCGGTGGTGCTGTGCCTATGCGCGCGGCTGCTCGACCTGCTCGGAACCGGCGACGAGGAAGCGACCGCGCTCGGGGTGAACCCGGCGCGGGTGCGGGCGCTCGTGCTCGTCGCCGCGTCGCTGGCCACCGCGGCAGCGGTGTCGGTGGCCGGGTTGATCGGTTTCGTCGGGCTGGTGGTGCCGCACCTGGTGCGGCTGGCGGTCGGCGGCAGCTTCCGGATCATCGTGCCGCTGTCGCTGCTGTTCGGCGGGATGTTTCTGGTGCTGGCCGACATGCTGGCCCGGACGCTGCTGGCCCCGGCCGAGATTCCGATCGGAGTGATCACCGCGTTCACCGGCGCCCCGTTCTTCGCGGTCCTGCTGCACCGGAGGCGCGCGTGAGCACACTGCAGGTGCAGGACCTCTCCGCCGGATACCGCCGCGGCACGGTGCTTTCCGGCGTCACGACCACTGTGGACACCGGCGGCTGGCTGGGGGTCATCGGGCCGAACGGGTCGGGCAAGTCGACCCTGCTGAAGGCGATCGCGGGCGTCGTGCGGCACCAGGGACGGGTGCTGGTCGACGGGCGCCCGCTGGCCGCGCTGCGCCGCCGCGAACGCGCCCGGGTGGTCGGTTATGCGCCGCAGATCCCGCAGCTGCCGATCGGACTGACCGTCACCGACTACGTCCTGCTCGGCCGCACGCCGCACCTCGGCGTGCTGGGCCGCGAAGGCCCGAAGGACCTGGACGTGGTGCGTTCCCTGCTGGAGCGGCTGGACCTCACCGCCCTCGCCGACCGGCCGCTGACGACCCTCTCCGGCGGCGAACGGCAGCGGGCCGTGCTGGCCCGGGCTCTGGCGCAGCGCGCGGGCGTGCTGCTGCTGGACGAGCCGACCACCGGCCTGGACGTCGGGCACGCCCAGGCGCTGCTGGACCTGGTCGACGAGCTGCGCCGGGAGATGGGCACGACGGTCGTGATGACGCTGCACGACCTGACGCTGGCCGCCCAGTACGCCGAGCGCCTGCTGCTGCTGGACGCGGGGCGGGTCGCCGCCGAGGGCTCCCCGGCGGACGTGCTGACCCCGGCGGTGCTCGCCGAGCGCTACACGGCCCGGGTGACGGTCCTGCACGCCCCCGACGGTTCCCCAGTGATCGCGCCGGTGCGCTCCTGAGCACCACCCAAGGCCGGCTGGGCGCCCCTCGGCGCGTCAGCCCTCGTGGTTCTTGTGGCCGTCGGTGCCGTTGCTGCGCGCCTCCGCCCGGTCGTCCTCGGCCCGGTCGCCGGACCCGTCGGCGCTGGATTCGTCCGCGTCGGCGGTGTCCTCCGTCGCGGCGGCCGCGGTCTGTTTCGGCGCGGCGGCACCGGGGTCGGCCGCACCGGGGTCGGCGGCGTCGACATCGTCGTCGCCGGGCAGCGGCCTGCCCTTCAGCTGTTCGGGGTCCTCGCGCCTGCCGCGGACCAGCACCAGGTACAGCACCGCCCCAGCGAAGACGAGCAAGGAGGTGAAGACGTTGATGCGGACGCCGAAGAGGTGGGTGGCCTCGTCGGCGCGCATGAGCTCGATCCACAACCGACCGGCCGTGTACCCGGCGACGTAGAGCGCGAACACCCGGCCGTGGCCCATCCGGAACTTCCGGTCGGCCCAGAGCACCAGCAGGCAGACGCCGACGTTCCACAGCAGTTCGTACAGGAACGTCGGGTGCACGACGGCGACCGGGGTGTGGTCGACGGCCACCCCCGCGATCGGGTCGGCCAGCCCGGTCTCCGGGTCGATGCGCCGGTAGATCTCCAGGCCCCACGGCAGATCGGTCGGCCCGCCGTAGAGCTCCTGGTTGAACCAGTTGCCGAGGCGGCCGATGGCCTGTGCCAGGACGATGCCGGGGGCGACGGCGTCAGCGAACGCGGACAGCGGGATGCCGTGGCGGCGGCAGCCGATCCAGGCACCGACCGCGCCCAGCGCCACCGCACCCCAGATGCCGAGGCCGCCCTCCCACACCTTGAGGGCGTCCAGCGGGTCGCGGTCCGGCCCGAAGTACTTGTGCCAGTCCGTGGCGACGTGGTACAGGCGGCCGCCGACCAGCCCGAACGGCACCGCGAAGACCGCGACGTCGATGACCGTGCCCTCGCGGCCGCCGCGCGCCACCCAGCGACGGCTGCCCAGCCAGACAGCGGCGATGATCCCGGCGATGATGCACAGCGCGTAGGCGCGCAGCGGGATCGGGCCGATGTACCAGACACCTTGGGAGGGGCTGGGGATGGTGGTCAGCAAGGCGTTCGCCGAGGCAGCAACCGGGGCACTCACGCCGCTAACCGTATCGGGCCCGCAGCGGAGGGCGAGCACCACCCGCCCGACACGCCCTGCGAACTCGACGACCGCCGGAACCGGAGCGGGTGAACGGCGGCGACGTCAGCGGGAGCGGACGCCACGCGCCAGCTCGGCGGTCAGCTCGCGGACCCCCGCGACACCGTCCTGCTCGGCGCGGGTGACGAACGCGGACCCGACGATGACGCCGTCGGCGAAGGACGCCACCTCGGCCGCCTGCTCGCCGGAGCGCACGCCCAGGCCGACACCGATCGGCAGGTCGGTGTGCGCCCGGGTGCGCTGCACCAGGCCCGCCGCGGCCGAACCGACCGACTCGCGTGCCCCGGTCACCCCCATCACCGACGTGGCGTAGACGAACCCGCTGCCGGCCTTGGCGGTCAGCGCCAGCCGCTCCTCGGTGGACGACGGCGCCACCAGGAAGATCCGGTCCAGCCCGTGGGCGTCGGTGGCGGCGATCCAGTCCTCGCCCTCGTCCGGGATGAGGTCCGGGGTGATCACGCCGAGCCCGCCGGCGGCCTTGAGGTCGCGGGCGAACGCGTCCGGTCCGTAGTGGTGCACCGGGTTCCAGTAGGTCATCACCACGGCGTGCCCACCGGCGTCGGCGATCGAGGACACCACGTCGAACACGTCCCGCACCCGGAAGCCGGCGCGCAGGGCCTTGTCGCTGGCCGCCTGGATGGTCGGCCCGTCCATCACCGGGTCGGAGAACGGCAGGCCGACCTCCACGATGTCGCATCCCGTGGTGCCGTCGACCCCGGTCAGCATCGCCTGCAGCAGTTCCTTCGAACCGTCGACGGTCGGGAAACCGGCGGGCAGGTACCCGATCAGAGCGGCCCGCTGCTCCTCGCGGCAGGCGTGGAAAACCTCGCGCAGGTTCACCGCGACTCCTCCTGTTCCGTGGCCTGGGTGGCCGATCCGTTGACCAGACCGAAGTACTTCGCCGCGGTGTCCATGTCCTTGTCGCCGCGCCCGGACAGGCTGACCAGGATGATCGCGTCCGGGCCGAGTTCCTGGCCGAGCTTGATCGCACCGGCCAGCGCGTGCGCGGACTCGATGGCCGGGATGATGCCCTCGGTGCGCGAGAGCAGGCGGAACGCCTGCATCGCCTCGTCGTCGGTGACCGACCGGTACTCGGCGCGCCCGGTGTCCTTGAGGTAGGAGTGCTCCGGACCCACGCCCGGGTAGTCCAGCCCGGCGGAGATCGAGTACGCCTCCATCACCTGGCCGTCGTCGTCCTGCAGCAGGTAGGACCGGGCGCCGTGCAGGGTGCCCGGGCTGCCCTCGCAGAGCGTCGCGCCGTGCTCGCCGCTCTCGATGCCGTGCCCGGCGGGCTCGAAGCCGACCAGCCGCACGTCCGGGTCGTCGATGAAGCCGTGGAAGATGCCGATGGCGTTGGAGCCGCCGCCGACACATGCGGCGACCACGTCGGGCAGCCGCCCGGTCATCGCCAGCACCTGCTCGCGGGCCTCGTCACCGATGATCCGGTGGAAGTTGCGCACCATCATCGGGAACGGGTGCGCGCCCGCGGCGGTACCCAGCAGGTAGTGGGTGTGGTCGACGTTGGTCACCCAGTCGCGCAGCGCCTCGTTGATGGCGTCCTTGAGGGTCGCCGAACCGGCGCTGACCGGGATGACCTCGGCACCGAGCAGGCGCATCCGAGCCACGTTGAGGGCCTGCCGCTCGGTGTCGACCTTGCCCATGTAGATCACGCATTCGAGGCCGAGCAGCGCGCAGGCCGTCGCGGTGGCCACACCGTGCTGGCCGGCCCCGGTCTCGGCGATCACGCGGCGCTTGCCCATCCGCTTGACCAGCAGCGCCTGCCCCAGCACGTTGTTGATCTTGTGCGAGCCGGTGTGGTTGAGGTCCTCGCGCTTGAGGAGGATGCGCGCGCCGCCCGCGTGCTCGGCGAACCGCGTGGCCTCGGTCAGCAGCGACGGGCGGCCGGCGTAGTTGCGCAGCAGGTCGTCCAGCTCGGCGAGGTACTGCGGGTCGCGCTGCGCCTTGGCGTACTCGGCGGCCAGCTCGTCCTGCGCCGCGATCAGCGCCTCGGGCATGAAGCGACCGCCGTAGGGCCCGAAGTGGCCCCGCTCGTCCGGGTCGTGGCCCTCCGGCACCGGTTTGCCCGGCCGGTGGGCGTGCGCGGTCGCGGTCTCTGCGCCGACGGTCATTGCCTTACCTCCTGTGCGTTGCGCCGACACCGCCCCGGTCGACGCTGATCAGCCTCGTCGGCGCCCGAACCCATGACCACGCGGCTACCGGCTCGGCCGGGGGCACGCCGGGTGCGACCCCGCAGTCACCAACTGCGTGACGGCGCTCTTGGGGTTGTCGCTGGTCACCAGGCCCTCGCCCACCAGCACCGCGTCCGCCCCGGAACCCGCATAGGCCAACAGGTCGCTGGGTCCGCGAACACCGGACTCGGCAACCTTGAGGACCTCCTGCGGCAGCCCCGGCGCGATCCGACCGAACACGTCGCGGTCGACCTCCAGCGTATGCAGGTTGCGCGCGTTGATGCCAATGACTTTCGCACCTGCCTCGAGCGCCCGGTCAGCCTCCTCGGCGGTGTGCACCTCCACCAGCGCGGTCATGCCCAGCGACTCAACCCGGTCCAGCAGGGCCTCCAGCGCGTTCTGCTCCAGGGCCGCCACGATCAGCAGCACCATGTCCGCGCCGTGCGCCCGCGCCTCGTGCACCTGGTAGGGGCTGATGATGAAGTCCTTGCGCAGCAGCGGCGTGGTGACCCGGGCGCGCACCGCGTCGAAGTCCGCCAGCGAGCCGCCGAAGCGGCGCTGCTCGGTGAGCACGCTGATCACGCGCGCCCCGGCCGCGGCGTAGTCGGCGGCCAGGTCGGCGGGCTCGCTGATCTCGGCGAGCTCGCCCTTGGACGGGCTGCGCCGCTTGACCTCGGCGATGACCCCGACACCCGGCGCGCGCAGCGCGGCGAGCACGTCGCGCGGCGGTGCCGCCGCCGCAGACCGCTGCTTGATCTCGTCGAAGGGGACCGCAGACTCCCGGATGGCAAGATCTTCGCGAACACCTTCGATGATGGATTCCAGAACGCTCACGCGAACACCTCGCCGGCCGTGCCCCGAACACCGACCCGCGATCCGTGGGTCCGCAAGTCGCCGGATGCGCAGATGAACTCATTGCGCTCGATCACGACACTCCCCTTCCCGCCGTGCCGTCGCATGGCCGATGCTAAACCTCACCGGACTCCGGTCCTACCAAGGGGTGGGCTCAACGTCCCGGCACAGCAAGGACCTTCGGCCCTGGTGGCGAGGCCGCAGAGCCGTTCGGAACCGTGCCGAACTGGGTTTTCCACGTTCGACGATCTCGACGTCCTTTCACCGATCCTGGTCCTCGGTGGGATCGCGTCCCGCGTCCAGTTCGTTCCACATCCGGCGGTCCGGATCGTGCGTTTTCGGCCTGGCCGCGCCCGGCGCCGCGTACTTCGCGCCCATCGCGGGCATCCGCCCGCCCCGCAGCGCCACCAGGATCCCGGCGACCACCAGCAGCACCGCGCCACCGGTCATCAGCAACGGCCCACCCGGTTGGGTCGACATCTCCCCGATCGGGGTGCTGCCGGGCGGAACGTCGCCCTGTGGGGTGTAGGCGAACCAGCCGTACTCCACCTGCTGGACCACCCGCCACAGCAGCGCCGCCCCGGCCGCCAGCACGAGCCCGCCGACCACGCGCCGCACCCAGCCTCCGGTGGCCAGCACGGCGGCGACGGCGGCCAGCGAGGCCAGCGCCACCGGGACGAGCTCGGGGCGCACCTCCGCGCCGGTGGCACCGGTCGCCACCTCGTTGCCGAACGGTGACCGGAACCGCTGGCCGACCCAGACCAGGGCGCTGGCGCCCCAGAACATCGCAGCGGCGGCCGGCATCAGCAGCACCACCGTCCACAGCAGCCCCTTGGACCGCTGCGGCGGGAGTGGCTGCTCAGATCCCGGCTCGGTGGTCAACCCGCTCCTCCACGACCTCGTCGACCGGACGCCGCAGCGTCTCGGCCGTGGCCACCGCGTTGAGCACCGCCCGGGCCTTGTTCAGGCACTCCTGGTCCTCGGCCACCGGATCGGAGTCGGCGACGATGCCACCGCCCGCCTGCACGTACGCCGTCCCGTCGCGCATCAGGGCGGTGCGGATGGCGATCGCGGTGTCGGCGTCACCGGCGAAGTCGAGGTAGCCGACCACGCCGCCGTACTGGGCGCGCCGCGTCGGCTCCAGCTCCTCGATCAGCTCCAGCGCCCGCGGTTTCGGCGCACCCGACAGGGTGCCCGCCGGGAAACACGCGGCGATCGCGTCGAACGCCGTGCGCCCCTCGGCCAGCTGCCCGGTGACCGTGGAGACGATGTGCATGACGTGGCTGTAGCGCTCGATGCGGAAGAAGTCGACGACGTGCACCGAACCCGGCTTGCACACCCGGCCCAGGTCGTTACGGCCGAGGTCGACCAGCATCAGGTGCTCGGCGCGCTCCTTCTCATCGTTGATGAGCTCCTTCTCCAGCAGCGCGTCCTCGTCCTCGTCTGCGCCGCGCCACCGGGTGCCGGCGATCGGGTGCGTCGTGGCCTGCCCGTCGCGCACCGTCACCAGCGACTCGGGGCTGGATCCGACGATGTCGAACGGGGTGCCACCATCAGGAGCCTCCAGCCGCAGCAGGTACATGTACGGGCTGGGGTTGGTGGTGCGCAGCACGCGGTAGACGTCCAGGGCGTCGGCGCTGGTCTGCATCTCGAACCGCTGCGACACCACGACCTGGAATGCCTCGCCGTCGCGGATCGCCTCCTTGGCCTTCTCGACGGCCGCGAAGTGCTCGTCGGGTTGGCGGCGGCGCAGGAACTGCGGGTTCGGCCGCGTGAAGGTGGCCACCGTCGGCGCTGCCGGGGTGCACAGTTGTTCGGTCATCACGTTCAGCCGCCGCACCGCGTCGTCGTAGGCGGCGTCGACCCGCTCCGGGCTGTCGTCCCAGTTCACCGCGTTGGCGATCAGCGTGATGGTGCCCTCGTGGTGGTCCAGCGCGGCCAGGTCGGTGGCCAGCAGCATGACCAGCTCGGGAATGCGCAGGTCGTCCTCGGTGAGGTTCGGCAGCCGCTCCAGTCGGCGCACCGCGTCGTAGCCGAGGTAGCCGACCATGCCACCGGTCAGCGGCGGCAGCCCGGGCAGCGGGTCGGTGTGCAGCAGCCGCACCGTCTCGCGCAGCGCCTCCAGCGGGTCGCCCGTGTCGGGCAGGCCGACCGGCGGGGTGCCCATCCAGTGCGCCTCGCCGTTGAGGGCGGTCAGCGCGGCCGCGCTGCGCACGCCCACGAAGGACCATCGGGACCAGGAGCGACCGTTCTCGGCGGATTCGAACAGGAACGTCCCGGGGCGGTCCCCGCCGAGCTTGCGGTAGACCCCGAGGGGTGTCTCGTCGTCCGCGAGCAGCCGCCGCACCACCGGGATCACCCGGCGGTCCGCGGCCAGGGCACGGAACTCCTCGCGTCCGGGGCTGATTGTGCCGATATCACCGTCGCCGACCATGTCGTCATTGTGCCGCCCACCCGTCACGGCCTGCGCGCCGCCTCCGGACCACTTTGCTCTCCGCGGCCCGCGGCAGCCAGGATGAGCACGTGAGCAGTGGAATCGACCGCAACGGCACGGAACCCAGGCGCCGCGGGCGGCGACGCAGCGGCGCCGACACCAGGGCGGCGCTGCTGGCGGCGGCGCGCGAGGTGTTCATCGAGCAGGGCTACACCGGTGCCACCGTGCGGGCGATCGCCGGGCGGGCCGGGGTGGATCCGGCGATGGTCAACCACTGGTTCGGCGGCAAGGAGGGATTGTTCGCCGCCGCGGTGTCGATCCCGGTGAACCCGGCCGAGGTGATCCCGCAGCTGTTACAGGGCGATCCCGAGCAGCTCGCCGAGCGCATGGTGCGCCGCTTCCTGTCGGTGTGGGACGAGGCGGGCGGCGGCGAGTTCGTGGCCCTGGTGCGCAGCCTCGCCGTGCACGACGAGGCGGTGGCGATGCTGAAGGAGTTCGTCACGACGCTGCTGTTCGGCCGGTTGACCGAGGCACTCGGGATGGACCAGCCGGAGCTGCGCGCGGCGCTGTGCGGATCGCAGATCGTCGGGCTGGGCATGGCCCGCTACGTGGTCAGGCTGGAGCCGCTGGCGTCGGCGGACCACGACACGGTGGTCGCCGCGGTGGCCCCGAACCTCCAGCGCTACCTCACCGGCGACCTCGGGACACCCCCGTGACCCGGAACCGGCCCCAGGAGTCGGCATCGATGGTGCGGCGTTGTCGCGCAACGGGGTTCCGGCTGTGGCCACGTCGGACCCGGTGCGGTCAGAACTCGGGTTTGAGGAGCACGTCGGCGTCGAAGCAGGTGTGGTCGCCGGTGTGGCAGGCCGCGCCCTCCTGGTCCACGACGAGCAGGACCGTGTCACCGTCGCAGTCCAGCCGTACCTCGTGCACGTACTGGGTGTGCCCGGACGTCTCGCCCTTGACCCAGTACTGCTGGCGGCTGCGGGAGTAGTAGGTGCCGCGGCGGGTGGTGAGGGTGCGGTGCAGGGCCTCGTCGTCCATCCAGGCCATCATCAGCACCTCGCCGGTGCCGCGCTGCTGCGCGATGGCCGCGACCAGCCCGTCCGCGTTCCGCTTGAGCCGCGCGGCGATCGCCGGGTCCAGTCCGCTCATCGCACCGTGATCCCTTCCGCGCGCAGGGCGTCCTTGACCTCGCTGATCCGCAGCTGTCCGAAGTGGAAGACGCTGGCGGCCAGCACCGCGTCGGCCCCGGCGCGCACCGCGGGGGCGAAGTGCTCGACCGCTCCGGCGCCGCCGCTGGCGATCAGCGGCACGTCCACCACCTCGCGGACGGCGCGGATCATCTCCAGATCGAACCCGGCCTTGGTGCCGTCGGCGTCCATCGAGTTGAGCAGGATCTCGCCGACGCCGAGCTGCTGGCCCCGGGCGGCCCACTCGACGGCGCAGATGCCGGTGCCGCGCCGACCGCCGTGGGTGGTCACCTCGTAGCCGGACGCGGTCGGCTGCCCGCCCTCGGGCACGCGGCGCGCGTCCACCGACAGCACCACACACTGGGCGCCGAATCGCTGCGATGCCTCGCTGAGCAGTTCGGGCCGGGCGATGGCGGCGGTGTTGAGGCTGACCTTGTCCGCACCGGCGCGCAGCAACCGGTCGATGTCGTCGGTGCTGCGCACCCCGCCGCCGACGGTGAGCGGGATGAACACCTGCTCGGCGGTGCGGCGGACCACGTCGAAGGTGGTCTCGCGGTTGCCCGAGGAAGCGGTGACGTCGAGGAAGGTCAGTTCGTCAGCACCCTCGGCGTCGTAGGCGCGGGCGAGCTCGACCGGGTCGCCCGCATCCCGGAGGTTGGTGAAGTTGACACCCTTGACGACCCGCCCCTGGTCGACGTCCAGGCAGGGGATCACGCGCACCGCAACGGCCATGTCACCAGGGTAGAGACACGACCGCGCACTCCGGCGCACGGGGCGATCCCACCCCGGGTGACGGGTGAGCGGCACCGTTCATGTTCGGGTGCCGCCCAGCCACCCCACGACCGTGCAGCGGGGTGACGGCATCGTCGACCGGGGCACTCCTCAGCGGACGGCGGCGAGGGCTTGTTCCAGGGTGAAGTTCCGGGCGTAGAGCGCCTTTCCGACGATGGAGCCCTCCAGGCCCAGCGGCGCGAGTTCGGACAGCGCCACCAGGTCGTCCACACTGGACACACCGCCGGAGGCGATCACCGGCGCGTCGGTGCGGGCGCAGACCGCCCGCAGCAGGTCCAGGTTCGGGCCCTGCAGCGTGCCGTCCTTGCTGACGTCGGTGACCACGTAGCGGCGGCAGCCGGCGGCGTCCAGCCGGGCCAGCACCTCCCACAGGTCCCCGCCGTCCTTGGTCCAGCCACGGGCCGCCAACCGGTGGCCCTGCTCGGTGATCCGCACGTCGAGGCCGACGGCGACGCGCTCGCCGTACTCGGCAACCACCCGGTCGGCCCACTCGGGGTTCTCCAGCGCGGCGGTGCCCAGGTTGACCCGCTCGCAGCCGGTGGCCAGCGCGGCCTCCAGCGAGGCGTCGTCGCGGATGCCGCCGGAGAGCTCCACCTTCACGTCGAGCTTGCCGGTCACCTCGGCCAGCAGGGCACGGTTCGAGCCGCGGCCGAACGCGGCGTCCAGGTCGACCAGGTGGATCCACTCCGCTCCCGCCTGCTGCCACGCCAGGGCGGCGTCCAGCGGATCACCGTAGGAGGTCTCGGTGCCGGCGGCGCCCTGCACGAGGCGAACCGCCTGACCGTCGGCAACGTCAACAGCGGGAAGCAGCGTGAAAGTCACGTCCCAACCCTACTTCCCGCCGTCCGGCCCCATCGCACCACCCGACCAGCCGCTCCGCGAGGCACCGCGGCCCGTCACGCGGTCCGCGGTCACAGGCGCCGTCTCCCGGGAGGCTGGCGGCGGGTGCGCTCGGAGTGCGCGACGGCGAGCAACGGCACCGCCAGCACCAGCGCGGACAAAAACAGCACGGCCCACCCCGAGAACCCGGCCTGCACCAGGTACGGCGCGCCGATGCCGATGACCATCCCAAGGGCCAGGACGAGCGCGATCACCCGCACCGCGCCGGGCCCGAGCAGGCCGTGCCGCCGCGTCACAGGCTCTCGACCCAGTTGCGCAGCAGGCGGGCCCCGGCGTCGCCGGACTTCTCCGGGTGGAACTGGGTGGCCATCAGCGGCCCGTTCTCCACCGCGGCGACGAACGGTTCGCCGTGCTCGGCCCAGGTGACCAGCGGCGGCGCGATCGACTCCGACGGCTGCATCTCCCACTTGCGCACGGCGTAGGAGTGCACGAAGTAGAACCGGGTGCCGGGCTCGATGCCGGCGAACAGGACGCTGCCCTCGGGCGGCTGGACCTCGTTCCAGCCCATGTGCGGCAGGACGGGGGCGTGCAGCCGCTCCACGGTGCCGGGCCACTGGCCGCAGCCGTTGGCCTGCATGCCGTGCTCGACACCCTCGTCGAAGAGCACCTGCATGCCCACGCAGATGCCGAGGACGGGCCGGTCCCCGGCCAGCCGGTGGTCGATGATCCGGTCGCCGCCGACCTGGAGGAGTCCCTCCATGCAGGCGGCGAAGGCGCCGACGCCGGGCACGACCAGACCGTCGGCCTCCATGGCGGCACGATGGTCGGCGGTCACCTCGACGTCGGCGCCGGTGCGCTGCAACGCCCGCTCGGCGGAGCGGAGGTTGCCTGATCCGTAGTCCAGGATGACGACTCGTGCCACGGTCCCAGGCTACCGGGGCGGCAGGTCAGCCCACGTCGCGGGAGGTCAGGCTCCCGAGGGTCCGGCCCGTCATCGATCTCGGCCCGAAGGTCACCGGGCTGCTCCGTCCAGGAACTCCCGCACGCTGGCGGCGATCTCGGTCGGGCCCAGGCCGTGCGCGGCCTCGTGCTCCTCGGCGGTGCCGTAGGCCCGCAGCTCGCGGTCCCGCCGGACGCCCAGCGCCAGGACGCGGTGTGGGGTGTCGGCGAGGGCGTCGCCCACGACGTGGGTGGAGGTGCCGCGCAGGTAGGGCTCGACGAGCACGACGTCCGCGGTCGCCGCCTGCACCGCGGCCCGCAGCCCGGCGGTGTCGAACGGCCGGATGGTCGCGGTGTACAGCACGGTCACGTCGAGCGTCGCGGTCGCGGCCAGCACCGGCCGCAACACCGGCCCGACGGCGAGCACCACGCCGCGGCTGCCGCGCCGGACGGTGTGCCAGCCGGGGCCGGTGACCAGCGGTTCGGTGTTGACCCGTTCGGACAGCCGCAGGTAGACGCGGTCGTCGCCGGCCAGTGCGGCGCGCAGCAGCGCGTCGACCTCCGCGGGATGGCCGGGGATGTGCACCGTCCAACCGGGCAGAGTGTCGATCAGCGCGACGTCGCCGGGGGCCATGTGGGTGCGGCCGGAGGTCGGATAGTCGTAGGAGGCGCCGGTGCTCACCACGACAGCACCGACGTCCTGGTGGTTGAGGTCCAGTTTGAGCTGTTCGAAGGGCCGCTCGACGAGGAACGGCGTGATCGAGTGCACCACCGGGCGCAGTCCGGTCAGCGCCAGCCCACCGGCGACGCTGATCAGGGCCTGTTCGCGGATGCCGACGTTGAGCACCCGGTGCGGGTGGCGGGCCGCGGCCTCGGTGAAGCGGTCGGCGGAGATCTCGGCGAGCACGAGGGCCACCCGCGGGTCGGTGTCGAGGGCGTCGGTGGTGGTCCGGACGAACTGCTCGCGCATGGTGGGGGCGATGGCGGGTGCGGTCATGCCAACTCCTTGGGTTCGACTTCGGCGACCACCACGAGCGGGCGGTCCGGGCGGGTGCTGGTGAGGGCTCGGCGCAGCTGCGCGTGGTCGCGGCCGTTGACGGTGTGCGCCGCCCAGCCCTCGCGGGTGAAGCGCTCGGCGATGCCGCCGGGCCAGCCGGTGCTGGACGAGCGGTTGTCGACCACGACGGTGGTCAGCTGGGACAAACCCCAGCGGCCGGCGACCTGGATGGCCTCGTGGTTGCTGCCCTCGTCGAGTTCGGCGTCGCCGACGAGCACCACCACGCGCGGCCGGTGCCGGCCCTGCGCGCGCAGGCCGAGCGCCATGCCGAGCCCGAGCGGCAGGCCGTGGCCGAGGGAACCGCTGCCGATCTCCACGCCGGGGACCAGGACGCGGTCGGGGTGGAACCCGAGGCGGGAGTCGAACTGGCCGAAGCGGGGCAGTTCGGCGGGGTCGAGGAAGCCCTTGGCGGTCAGCACGGCGTAGAAGGCCATCGGCCCGTGGCCCTTGGACAGCAGGAAGCGGTCGCGGTCGGGGTCGTCGGGGCGCTGCGGGTCGACCGACAGGACCTGGTCGTAGAGGACCCACAGCACGTCGAGCGTGGAGGTGGCGGCCGCCGAGTGCTTCTCGTCGCCGGTCATGGCGCTCATCAGCGGCCGGAGGTCGGCGTAGCCGAGCGGTGCGGTGATCGTCATGTCACCCAGCGTGGAACCTCCAGCGCGCTGGAAGTCAAGGCGACGGAAGGAAAATTACCTCAACCAAACTCGAAGTTTTCGGCTAGCCTGGCGGTCGTGTCGAAGCTACCGAAACTGTTGACCATCGGAGAGGTCGCCCACCGCAGCGGGGTCGCGCAGACCGCGCTGCGTTTCTACGAGCAGCGCGGGCTGATCCACACCACCCGCACCAGCGGCAACCAGCGCCGCTACGACCGATCGGTGCTGCGGCGGCTGGCGTTCATCCGCTCCGCGCAGCGCGTCGGGCTGAGCCTGGAGCAGATCTCCGAGGCGCTGTCGACGCTGCCGCACGACCACGCGCCCACCAAGGCGGACTGGGCGCGGCTGTCACGGCGCTGGCGCGACGAGCTCGACGCGCGTATCGACGGCCTGCAGCGCCTGCGGGACCGCCTCACCGGCTGCATCGGCTGCGGCTGCCTGTCGCTGCGCACCTGCGCGCTGCACAACGCCGACGACCGGCTCGCCGAGTTCGGCCCGGGCGCCCCGCTCCTGCGCCCGACCAAGGACCGCCGCTGAGACACCCGTGGGGTCGCCTTTGACTCGGCCGCGCCCGGGCCCCGGTCCGGCGCTGAGGGCTCAGGGCTCGCCGATCCAGAGGTAGGTCATCTCGGGGCGGCCGACCCCGCCGTACTGCGGGCGCCGCTCGGCCATGCCGTTGTTCACCAGGTACTCCAGGTAGCGACGGGCGGTCACCCGGGACACCCCCACCGCCTCGCCGACGACCCCGGCGGAGGCGCCTTCCGGGTTCGCCCGCAGCGCGGCGACGACGACGGAGAGGGTCTCCTCCCCCATGCCCTTGGGCAGCGAAGCCCGGTGCACGCCCCGCAGCGCGGAGAACGCCCGGTCGATCTCGGCCTGCCCGCTGGCCTCCCGGTCGTGCCCGAGGCTGGCGCGGAACCGCGCGTAGTGCTCCAGCTTCTCCCGCATCGTGGCGAAGGTGAACGGCTTGAGCAGGTACTGCACCACGCCGCTGGACACCGCGGCGCGCACCACCTTGAGGTCTCGGGCGGAGGTCACCGCGATCACGTCCGCGCTGCTGCCCGCGGTCCGCAGCGCGCGGGCCACCTGCAGGCCGTCCATGTCGGGCAGCCGCAGGTCGAGCAGCACCAGGTCCACCGGGGTGTGTTCGACGAACCGCAGCGCGTCCTGCCCGGTGCGGACCCGGCCGACGACGCAGAACCCGTCGAGTCGGTTGACGTAGGTCTCATGCGCCTCACCGACCAGTGGATCGTCCTCCACCACCAGGACCGTGATCACCGCACCACGCCCGATCCGGCCGGGAGCCGCACGGTGAACACCGCGCCGCCCTCGCCGCGCACCTCGATCGTGCCGCGGTGGCGCCGCACGCTCTGGCCGACCAGCGCGAGCCCCAGCCCGCGGCCGTCGCTCTTCGTGGACCAGCCGCGCTGGAAGACCTGCTCGGCGGCCCGCGGGTCAAGGCCGGGCCCGTTGTCGGCGACCTGGATGAGCACCCCGTCCGCGGTGGAGCGGATGGTCACCTCCACCCTGGGGTGCGGGCGGTCCAGGGTGGCCTCGACGGCGTTGTCGATCAGGTTCCCCAGGATCGTCACCAGGTCCCGGGAGTCGAGGTGCTGCACGGCGACGTCGTCGATCTCGGAGTCCTCGGTGAGCACCACCTCCACACCGCGCTCGCCCGCCTCGGCGCTCTTGCCGAGCAGCAGCGCGGCGACCACCGGTTCGCCGACGGCCCCGACGACCCGGTCGGTGAGCCGCTGGGCGAGCTGGAGTTCGGCGGTGGCGAACGCGACGGCCTCGTCCGGGCGGCCGAGTTCGATCAGCGACACCACGGTGTGCAGGCGGTTGGCCGACTCGTGGGCCTGCGATCGCAGCGACTCGGCGAAGCCGCGCATCGAGTCCAGCTCCCGACTCAGCGCCTGCAGCTCGGTGTGGTCACGCAGCGTGGCGACAACGCCCAGGTCCCGGCCTCCGCTGCGGATCGGCGAGACGTTGACCAGCAGCACGTGCTCGTCGGTCAGGTGCACCTCGTCCCGCACGGCGCGCCCGGCTCCGAGGGTGTCCACAAGCGACGGCGGCAGTCCCAGTTCGCAGACGTGCCTTCCCTCGGCATCGGCGGGATCCAACGACAGCAGCACAGCGGCCCCATCGTTGCACAAGGTCACCGTGCCGGACGGCGCCACCAGCAGCAGCCCCTCGCGCACGGCGTGCAGGATCGCGTCGTGGTACTCGTACATGCGGCTCAGCTCGGCGGGTCGCAGGCCGTGCGTGTGGCGGCGGATCCGCGCGCTGACCAGGTACGTCAGCAGCCCGCCGAGCAGCAGCGCGGCCCCGGCGACGATCGCCAGCCCGACCACCGCCAGGCGCAGCTCGGCGGTGAGCACCGGCATCGTGATCCCCACGGACACCAGGCCGACAAGCCGACCGGCGTCGTCGTACACCGGCACGACGGCGCGCAGCGACGGGCCGAGGGTGCCGGTGTAGGTCTCGGTGAACGCCGTCCCCGCCACGGCGGGCTCGATGTGTCCCAGGAACCGCTGCCCGATGCGGCTGGGATCCGGGTGGGTATAGCGGATCCCCTGCGGCGACATCATCGTGATGAAGTCGACCCCGGTGTCGGCCCGGACCCGCTCGGCCAGCGGCTGCAGGGTCGCGGGTGGATTCGGCGCGACCATGCCCTGGCGAACATCGGGCAGCGCGGCCAGCGTGCGGGCGACCGCCACGACCTGGTCGCCGGCCGCCTCCTCGGTGCGCCGCTGGGCGTCGTACCAGGCGAGTCCCGCCCCGGCCAGCACCACGACGGCCACCACCACGACCTGCAACACGAACAGCTGACGGGCCAGGCTCCAGCCCGGCCGGACGCGGCCGAACCAGTTGCGGGGATCGGCAGTGGGCATGGCGGTCCCGTGACGAGGACGTGAACAGAATGAACACAAGCGTGACGAGGACGATACCGGGCACCGATAGTTCCATCCCGAGCCACACCGTGACCTGGGACACGAGTGGCTGGAGTGTTACCCGGTAGCCCGTAGGAGCGCAACAGTGGCACGCAAGGACGCTGCACCGGCCCGCCGTCGAGATCGAACGCACTATCTGTATCTGGCGGTGATCGTCGCGGTGGTGGCCGGGATCGTCGTCGGGTTCGCCGCCCCCGACCTCGGCAAGGCCCTCAAACCGCTGGGCACCGGCTTCGTCAACCTGATCAAGATGATGATCTCGCCGGTGATCTTCTGCACCATCGTGCTCGGCGTGGGCGGGGTGCGCAAGGCGGCCAAGGTCGGCAAGGTCGGCGGCCTGGCGCTGGTGTACTTCCTGATCATGTCGTTGGTGGCGCTGGTGATCGGCCTGCTGGTGGGCAATGTGCTGCACCCGGGCGAGGGCCTGCACATCACCGAGGCGCTGCGCGGCCAGGGCGCCGCGCAGGCCGGTGAGGGCGCCGAGAGCACCACCGACTTCCTGCTCGGGATCATCCCGCACACCCTGGTGTCGTCCCTGACCGAGGGCGAGGTGCTGCAGACGCTGCTGGTCGCCCTGCTGGCCGGCTTCGCGCTGCAGGCCATGGGGGACAAGGGTGCGCCGATCCTGCGCGGCATCGAGCACCTGCAGCGGCTGGTGTTCAAGATGCTGGCGATGGTGATGTGGGCGGCCCCGGTGGGCGCGTTCGGCGCGATCGCGGCGGTCGTCGGCGCGACCGGCGTGCAGGCGCTCAAGGGTCTGGCCGTGATCATGTTCGGCTTCTACGTGACCTGCCTGCTGTTCGTGTTCCTCGTGCTGGGCCCGGTGCTGTGGATGTTCGCGCGGGTCAACATCTTCTCGCTGCTGCGGTACCTGGGCCGCGAGTTCCTGCTGATCGTGTCCACCTCGTCGTCGGAGGCGGCCCTGCCACGGCTGATCGCGAAGATGGAGCACCTCGGGGTGAGCAAGCCGGTGGTGGGCATCACGGTGCCGACCGGCTACTCGTTCAACCTGGACGGCACGATGATCTACCTGACCATGGCGTCGCTGTTCATCGCGAGCGCGCTGGGCGCCCCGCTGTCGCTGGGTGAGCAGGTGGGCCTGCTGCTGTTCATGATGATCGCCTCCAAGGGCGCGGCGGGGGTCAGCGGCGCGGGCCTGGCGACGCTGGCGGGCGGCCTGCAGTCGCACCGGCCGGAACTGCTCGACGGCGTCGGCCTGATCGTGGGCATCGACCGGTTCATGTCCGAGGCCCGGGCGCTGACGAACTTCGCGGGCAACGCGGTGGCGACGGTCCTGATCGGCGCGTGGACCAAGGAGATCGACCGCGACCGGATGAAGCAGGTCTTCGCGGGCCGCGAGCCGTTCGACGAGCAGTCCTTCGTCGACGACGGCCACGGCGGCGGCCAGCAGCAGGAACCCGACAAGGTCACGGCTGCGGCGAACTAACGCGCGCACGACGGGCCCGGCCACAGCGCTGGCCGGGCCCTTGTCACCTGCTCAGCCGCGCGGGTCGACCGTGCGCAACATCCGCACGAATCCGGTCAGGCAATCGAGCTGCGCGGCATTGAGTGGGTCTGGGGTGAAGTGCATCAGTTCGTTCCGGATAGCACGGACCTGCTCCAGGCGGTCGAGGAAAACCTGGTGATCCAGCGGCCATCCAAGCCGCTGCCAGTGTGCAACCGGCTCGAGCAGGTATCGGTAGTTCCCGAGGGTGAGATCCGCGGCCGACCGCACCGCACTACGACCTCGACGCGCCACGTACTGGATCTCCCCCAGGCTGAACACCTCGTCCACCCGCCGCCGCAACCGCCGCTCGGCTTCCTCGATCAGTACGAAGGGGCGGGCGATTTCGCCGAACTGTCCGGTGAGATCCGCTGTCGTCACGATGCCGCAGATTGCCTGGTCTGCCCCGCGGACGAAGACGTAGCCGCTGCGGTAGATCTCGTCCAACTGAGTCAGGAGATCTTCGCTGTGCTCGACAGTCCGGGCCGGCACGATCGCGTCTGACACCAGGCTCGGGGTCCGCGACATGCGAGCCTGGCCGATTGACTCCCAACTGACCGCACCGTGCAGGTGTCCCTCGTCATCGATGACTGCCAGCTGCGAATAGTTGTCGGCGACCATCCGAGTCGTCGCGCTCAACAGTGTGTCGCCGGGTCGAACGCTGGCCACACCGCTGTTCGCCGACTTCAGCATGCCCATCCGCAACGTGATGGGCGGAAACTCGGACGCTTCCTGCGTGTTCTCGGTCGCTGCGCGACTTGCCGGCTCCTCCGCATCACCAGGTTCCTCACCGACCGGCACGATCTCGACCTTGTTGTCGAGCCACCCCTCGGTGAACGGCGGTTTGGTGGTGATTCCGAACTCGCTCAGATCAGCCTCGATCGCAGCGATGTTGGCCGGGGTGCGGCGCAGCACCCCCCAACACGCCAGCAGTTCCCTGATCGAAAGCTGAAACGGAGACTCTGCTGAGGCGGCGACTGCCTTGTCGACCAGATCGCGCGGCGACCGCACCCCATGCCACTCCTGCTCGTCTGCGGTGGGCCCGGGGTCAACTCCGTGTGCGGCGATCTGTGCCACTCGCCGGGCTGCCCCGAAACGCTGCAGCCTGCAGATCGTCAACAACGATCCCATGCTGTCCAACAGATCGCGTTGCACCGCATCCCGCGGAACGTCCTTGCGGATCCAGTCCACCGGGCGGACGTGCTGGAAGCCGGGCGGCGCGGTGGAGTCAAAGCGGTATGGTCCGCTGACGCGACCGATCGCGATCTGCTGTGGCCGGGTCTTGAGCGGCATGACGACGTGGTCCCCCTCCTGCATCTCGGAGACAAGCCGCCATAGCTGCCCGGTCCAGTTCGCCACCCTCGCCTTGCTCTCGTGCGGATAGGAACGCTCGATGTGTTCCCGCACGTCCGCTTTGGTGGTCGATCCGCTCAGGTCACCGACCTCGGTCCACCCGGCGATCACCAGGCCGGAGCTCAGGGCACGGTCCTCTCGCTCGCCATCTCGACCACCGCGCACCAGCCACGCCGCAGCAGTTGCCATCCCCAGAGTCCTCCCCGCCGCACGAGTCGATCCCGCTCGACGTCGACCAGGTCAGGCCGACGACCAACCGCGCACTGTAGCAAGCAGAGTAGTCAGATCGTCACGGAACGTGCACGATCTGCGTACGTTATCGGCTGGTGGAGCGTTCAGCCGTACACCATCCAGCCAATGCCGCCGACGATCGCCATGACGGCGGCCACCGCGAGCAGGATCGCGCAGCCCCGCGCGGTCTTCCAGGTCGCGTAGACGCCGCCGACCAGGAAGCCTGCGACCGCGAGCAGCACGATCGGGAGGTAGTCCGCCATGCCCGGCAGCCTACCCGCGAGGCCACGTCAGCCGGTGACACCGGGTCGGCCGTTCTCGACGCGGCCGTGCTGCGGTGTCGCCCACCACCCGTACCCGCGAACGTCCACATGGGACGGTTAAGGCGACTCGGGTTCTCACTTGCGCGTGGCGGTGATCAGGCGTCGGGCTCCCTGGCGGAGCAGGTCTCCGGCGACCCATGCGCCCAGGCTGGCAGGGTCGTCGGTGGGACCCCAGCCGTGGGAGCGGACCCACCGCGAGCCGTCGCGGTTGAACACCATGCCGAACAGGCTGAGCTGGCCGTCGGCGGTGGTGTGGGCGTGTCCGGCGATGGGGCTGTTGCAGTGGCCCCGGAGCATGTGCAGCATCGTCCGTTCGGCGGTGATGTGCCGGGCGGTGCCGGGGTCATTGAGTTCGTCGAGCAGCCGCATGACCAGCTCGTCCGCGGTGCGGGCCTGCACGCCGATCACGGCTGCGCCGACGGCGGGAACCATGGCGGGGGTTTCCCCGTCGGCCCACGTGGTGGGCAGGACTTCGGTGATGCGGTGGTCCAGGCCCACCCGTTCCAGGCCGGCGCGGGCAAGGAGGATCGCGTCGTACTCACCGTCGTCGAGCTTGTTGATCCGGCGGTTCACGCTGCCCCTGACTCGCTCTATGATCAGATCAGGCCGGTACAGACCCAGTTGGGCGTGGCGGCGGACGGCGGATGTGCCGATCTTCGCCCCGGCGGGAAGGTCGGCCAGCGGGCGGCCGTCGCGGGAGATCACCACTCCGAGCTGCATCGGTGACGGCAGGTGGACCTGGATCCGGCCGGGCGGTGCGTCGGGGGCCACACACCGCCACGGCCGGGCGGCTCGGTGCTGGGTGTCGGGGAGGGAAGCGACCAGCACCGAGCCGGGTCTACATGCGCCGCAATCCAGCGAGGATTCGTTGCAGCACAAGAAGATTGCGCGCATGGCCATGTGAGTCCCTTGCCCGCGCTGCGGGTGGTAGCGCGCGAATTCGGGTGCTTTGCCGAGATACCGGACCATCAGCGCACCATCGCCGCCTCCGGCGTGCTGCATACGACCAGCAACGGTAGCGGAACCACGTGGCGCGCAGATGGAGGCGACGCCGGCGGCAGTGATCCACGTGATCAGCTCAGGCCCCTTCGCGTCGATCATCAGGGCGCTGCTCTGCGACGAGAATTCCGTTGCACAGCTGGCAGGTCGGGAAGAGACACCAGTCCATTTCGGACGGTTTGGCCATCGCGACTTCCTGACCACACACGGTTGATCCCGAAGACTGTCCTTCCCAGCGCAGCCCGCGGAAGGCGTGGCGCGTCCCGCCGATGTCGCCTGCACCCGGAATGGGCAACCAGTAGTGGCGGTTCGCGGCGTACTCGGTGGCCATCGCATCTACCTCGGCTTTCAGCATGGTTCCTGGTCGAATTTCTGCTGACCACGTGATCGACTCTTTGTAAGTTACACTGAAGTATTCATTCCGAAAGTCCACCAATCGGGTCGTGTCGCTCATTGGCAGCCGATCGATCGACATGGAGACTGACCAGGTACACGACCGCAGGAGGTGTCATGGCCGGAATGGCCCCGACGATGGGACGGCGCCGATTGGGAGGCGTGCTGAAGGCGTTGCGTCTCAGCGCTGGACTCAGCAACGAGCAAGCCAGGCGGCGCGCAGGCATGTCCACGGCGAAGCTCTCGCGGCTCGAAACCGGCCATAACGTGGTGCTCCTGAAGGACATTCGAGCTCTGCTCGACGCCTACAACGCCGACGACAAGACGCGGAAGAAGGTCCTGGAACTCGCTCAGGCTGCGGAGCAGCGCGGGTGGTGGCAGGAGTTCGATGACGTCCTGCCCACCGACTTCGACCTGTACCTCAGCGTTGAGGAAGCGGCCGCGTCGCTGCTCATCTTCGAAACGTTGATCGTGCCTGGTCTTTTGCAGACGGAGGACTACGCCCGGGCCTGGCTCCGCGCGGAGGATCCGGGCAGGCCCAATGCCGAGTTGGAACGGCTCGTCGGTCTGCGGATGGCACGGCAACAGGCACTGACGCGGGAAACCGACCCACTCACCGTGTGGGCCGTGCTCGATGAAGCGGTGTTCCGCAGGCGGGTGGGCAGCCCAGAGGTCATGCGCGAACAGCTCGAACACCTGCTCACGTTGTGTGAAAGCACCAAGCTCACGGTTCAGGTCCTGCCGTTCAGCGCAGGTGAGCATGTCGCGGCAAGCGGCTCCTTCACGCTCGTCGAGTTCGCCGAACCCACTGATCCCGAGATCGGCTACGTGGACTGCGCGGCGGGTAACGTCTACCCGGAGAAGCCAGCGCAGGTACGCAGGCTGAAGACGAACTTTCATCATCTGACCAGCACCGCGCTGGAACCGCTAAAGTCACTGTCGTTCATCCGCAAGCTGCAGAAGGAGTTCATGTGAGCCACGTTGACCGGGCATCCGACTTAGCGGTTCAGTGGCGCAAGAGCAGCCGCAGCCAGCAAGGTGCCCAGTGCGTCGAGGTCGGTGCCACCGCGGAGTTCACCGCGGTCCGGGACTCGAAGAACCCCACCGGACCCGCGCTGCTGCTCGCGCCGAGCGAGTTCACCGCCATGATCCGCTCGGCGAAGGCCGGTCGTTTCGACCTGCCCTGACGGAGGTATGGGGCGCCCTTGAGCGCTCAGGGGCGCCCCTCACCGGAGAGGATCTGTTACAGGGCGCCCTTGGTGGAGGGGATTACTCCGGCGAAGCGGGGGTCCGGTTCCACCGCGGCTCGCAGGGCTCGGGCGATCGCCTTGTACTGGGCTTCCGCGATGTGGTGGGGGTCCCGACCGTGGATCACCCGGACATGCAGGTTGATCTGGGCGTGGAACGCCAGGGACTCGAAGACGTGGCGGTTGAGGACGAACGGGTAGTTGCCGCCGATCGTGAAGCTGTTGTACTGCTCCGGTTCCCCGGTCAGAACGCAGTAGGAACGGCCCGAGACGTCCACCGCCGCGTGCGCCAGGGTCTCGTCCATCGGGATCCAGGCGTCGCCGAAACGACGGATGCCCTTCTTGTCGCCCAACGCCTGACGCAGGGCCTGACCGAGCACGATCGCGGTGTCCTCCACCGTGTGGTGGGCGTCAATGTGGGTGTCGCCGGTCGACTTCACCTTCAGGTCGAACGCCGCGTGCGTGCCCAGGGCGGTGAGCATGTGGTCGTAGAACGGCACCGTGGTGTCGATGTCGACCTGGCCGGTGCCGTCGAGGTCGAGCTCGACCAGCACCGAGGACTCCTTGGTGGTGCGCTCGACCCGGCCGATCCGGGTCCCCTGCTGGAACGTCACTGGGTGATCTCCTCGCTCACGACCTTGCTCGCCGCCAGGAAGGCGTCGTTCTCCTCCGGCGTGCCGATGGTGACCCGCAGGTGGCCGGGGATGCCGACGTCGCGGATCAGCACATCGGCATCCAGGTAGCGCTGCCAGGCGCGGTGTGCGTCCCCGAACCGTCCGAACAGGACGAAGTTGGCGTCGCTGGGCACCGGCGAGAAACCCATCTCCCGCAGCGCCCGCACCACCCGCTCGCGCTCGTCGATCAGCGCCCGCACCGAGCCGAGCGTGGCCGCGGCGTGCCGCAGGGCGGCGCGCGCCGCGGCCTGGGTGACCACGGACAGGTGGTACGGCAGCCGCACCAGCAGCAGCGCGTCGATGACCGCCGGCGCCGCGGCCAGGTAGCCGAGCCGACCGCCGGCGAACGCGAACGCCTTGCTCATCGTGCGGCTGACGATCACCTTCGCCGGGTACTCCTCGATCAGCCCGACCGCACTGGGCCGCGCGGAGAACTCCGCGTACGCCTCGTCGACCACCACCACCCCGGGGGCGGCGTCGAGGATCGCGCGCAGGTCGTCCTGCGACACCGACTGCCCGGTGGGGTTGTTCGGGCTGGTCACGAACACCACGCTGGGCTGCTTCTCGGCCACGATCCGGGCCGCCTGCCGGCCGTCCAGGCTGAAGTCGTCCCGGCGCGGCGCCGGCACCCAGTCGGTGCGGGTGCCCGCCGACAGGATCGGGTGCATCGAGTAGGACGGTTCGAAGCCCAGCGCGGTGCGCCCGGGCCCGCCGAACGCCTGCAGGATCTGCTGGAGTACCTCGTTGGAGCCGTTGGCGGCCCACACGTTCTCCATCGCCAGCGGCACGCCCGTCGCACCGGTCAGGTAGGCCGCCAGGTCGGCGCGCAGCGCCCGGGCGTCGCGATCCGGGTAGCGGTGCAGTGCGGTCGCGGCCTCCTGCACGGCCGCCGTCACGTCGTCAACCAGATCCCGCGGCGGCGGATAGGGGTTCTCGTTGGTGTTCAGCCGCACCGAGACGTCCAGCTGCGGTGCGCCATAGGGGCTGCGACCGCGCAGGTCGTCCCGCAGCGGCAGGTCGGCCAGCGTCGTGTCCGCGCCGAGCACGTCACTCATGGGTTCTACCTTCGGAATCTTGCGGGACACCCGGTCGGCCGCAGGGCCCGGGACGAAAGTCGGCACCCATGCGTCCTCCTTCGGTCGTCAGCGGGGGAAGCGGGCGGTGATCGCCTGGCCGTGCGCGGGCAGGTCCTCGGCGTCGGCCAGCGCCACCACCTTGTCGGCCACGTCGCGCAACGCCTGCTCGCTGTAGGAGATCACGTGGATACCGCGCAGGAAGCTCTGCACGCTCAACCCGGACGAGTGCCGCGCACAGCCGCCGGTGGGCAGCACGTGGTTGGAACCCGCGCAGTAGTCGCCCAGCGACACCGGCGCGTAGGGGCCGACGAAGATCGCCCCCGCGTTGCGCACCCGCGCCGCCACCGCCTCGGCGTCTGCTGTCTGGATCTCCAGGTGCTCGGCCGCGTAGGCGTCGACCACCCTTACCCCGTCATCCACATCGGACACCAGGATGCAGCCGGACTGCCGACCGGTCAGCGCGGTGCGGATCCGCTCGACGTGCTTGGTCTGCGCCACCTGACGCTCCAGCTCGGCGTCCACCGCGTCGGCCAGCTTTTCCGAGGTGGTCACCAGCACGCTGGCGGCCAGGGTGTCGTGCTCGGCCTGGCTGATCAGGTCCGCGGCCACGTGCACCGGGTCCGCGGTCTCGTCGGCCAGCACCGCGATCTCGGTCGGACCGGCCTCCGAGTCGATGCCGATCAGGCTGCGCAGGTGCCGCTTGGCGGCGGTCACGTAGACGTTGCCCGGCCCGGTCACCATGTCCACCGGGGCCAGCTCGGCACCGTCGGTGTCCTGTCCGCCGTAGGCCAGCAGCGCCACCGCCTGGGCACCGCCGACCGCCCACACCTCCTCGACGCCCAGCAGCCTCGCGGCGGCCAGAATCGTCGGGTGCGGCAGGCCGCCGAACTCCGCCTGCGGCGGGCTGCACACCACCAGCGACTCCACCCCGGCGGCCTGCGCCGGGACGACGTTCATCACCACGCTGGACGGGTACACCGCCAGACCGCCCGGCGCGTACAGGCCGACGCGCGCCACCGGCACCCAGCGCTCGGTGACCGTGCCGCCGGGCACCACCTGCGTGGTCGTGTCGGTGCGCCGTTGATCGTTGTGCACCATGCGGGTGCGGCTGATCGACTCCTCCAGGGCGGCCCGCACCGCGGGGTCGAGCTCGTCGAGCGCGCGCTGCAGCTCCGCCGCCGCGACTCTCACCCGTTCCGGTCGAACTCCGTCGAACTTCTCGGTGAAGTCCAGTACCGCCGCCACCCCGCGGTCCCGGACGGACTCGATCACCGGCCGAACCCGATGCAGCACGTGCTCCACGTCCATCTCGGCGCGCGGCAGGGTCGCGCGCAGCTCGGCGGTGGACGGGACACGACCGCGCAGGTCGGTTCGGGTGAGCATGTTCGTCCTTCCAATGCCCGGGGACTCTGCCGACCAGGGTAGTCGGCGCGGGTCACAGCTGTCCGCGAACCTGGTCGCCGGTCACACCCGCATGCCCCCGCCAGGCCGCTGAAATGGGAAAATGTCAACCACAGGCCATTGTTCGCCAGCGACTTGCCAAGATCGGGCGCCTCATCCAAGGTCTCCACGTCACCACCAGTGATCGATCGGAGACCCCATGTTCAGCTCACGGCGCAGGGCAGCGGCGGTGGCGGCCGCCGCGTGCCTGGTCCTGTTGGCCCCGATCCAGGCCAGCGTGTCCGCGGAGCCGACGACCGCCAGCCAGGAAAACGCCCTCTACACCGTCGCGAACACCGACAGCGCCAGCCGCACCGAGATCAACCGCACCGGCGCCCTCGTGCTGTCGGTCTCCGGCGGCGTGGCCACCATCGAGGCCAGCCCCGAGCAGGCCGAGCAGCTGCGCGCCGCCGGTTTCACGCTGAAGAAGGAGACCACGGTCTCCGAGGCGCTGCGACGCCGCAACGGCACGCAGCGCGTGCCGGGCGACTTCCCGCCCGAGGACCAGGGCTACCACAACTACGACGAGATGGTCGCCGAGCTGGACGCGACGGTCGCGGACCACCCGGACATCGCGGCGAAGTCCAGCATCGGCACATCCTTCGAGGGCCGCGACATCCCGGTGCTCAAGATCAGCGACAACGTCGGGCAGGACGAGGACGAGCCCGAGGTGCTGTTCGACTGCAACCAGCACGCGCGCGAGCACCTGACCACCGAGATGTGCCTGCACATCGCCAAGCGGTTCACCGACAACTACAGCGACCCGGCCGTGAAGGACATGGTCGACAACCGGGAGGTCTGGATCATCCCGGTGGTCAACCCGGACGGCTCGGTCTACGACGTGGAGTCCGGCCAGTACCGGGGCTGGCGCAAGAACCGGCAGGACAGCGGCACCGACCTCAACCGCAACTGGGGTTACAAGTGGGGCTGCTGCGGCGGGTCCAGCGATGCCCCGAACGACGAGACCTACCGGGGCGCCGCGGCGTGGTCGGCCCCGGAGACCGCGGCGATGCGCGACTTCATCGACTCGCGGGTGGTCGGCGGCCAGCAGCAGATCAAGGCCGCGATCGACTTTCACACCTACTCCGAGCTCGTGCTGTGGCCCTTCGGGCACACCACCGACGACGTCACCGAGGGCATGACGCAGGAGGAGTACGACCGGTTCGCGCGGGTCGGCCAGGAGATGGCGGAGTCCAACGGCTACACCCCGCAGCAGTCCAGCGACCTGTACATCACCGACGGCGACAGCCTCGACTGGATGTGGGGCCAGCACAAGATCCTGGCCTACACCTTCGAGATGTACCCGGCCAACGGCGGTGGCCTCGACGGGTTCTACCCGCCTGACGAGGTGATCGAGAAGGAGACCGCGCGCAATGACGGCGCCGTGGACATCCTTCTTCGCGAGGCGGGCGCCTGAGCCGCTGACCGGGGGTCCGGGGTGCTGCGGCGCCCCGGGCCCTTCCACGTCGGGATAATGGCGGGCATGGCTGCTGGTTCCGGGAACGCGCCCACGACCGTGACCGAGCACCACCTGGTCCGGTACGGCTCATGGGTGGTGTGCCCGGCGCTGGGGGCCGTGCTGGTGCTGCTGCTGCGGCTGGTGTCGGGCTGGGTCACCTCGCTGCCGTGGGCGCCGTTCCAGGGCGTGTTCGAGCTGGTCGCCGCGGTGCCGGACCCGTGGGGGCTGACGGGTTCGCTGCTGGTGGGCGCGATGATCGGCTTCGGCTTCGCCGGGCTGATGGCGCAGGAGCGGCTGGCGGTGGTGGTGGCGCCTGACCGGGTCGAGCTGACCGTCGGCCGGTCCACCGAGCGAATCGACCGCGCGGGGGTCGGCGCGGTGTTCGTCGACGGCAGGGACCTGGTGGTGCTGGACGGCGCCGGCGCGGAAGCGGTCCGCAAGCGGTCCGATTTGGACAGGCGGGAGCTGCGCAGCGCCTTCCGCGAACACGGATACCCGTGGCACGACGAGGATCCGCACGCGGCCGACTACCAGCTCTGGATGGCGGACACCCCGGAGCTGTCGCTGCGGATCAACACGCTGATGGCCGCGCGCGACCGCGCGGTCCGCAAGCGGGACGGCAAGGAAGCGACGCTGTTGCGCGCCGAACTCGGCAGGCACGGGGTGGTCGTCCGCGACCGGGACAATCGCCAGTACTGGCGCCGGACGGCCTGACAGCCTGCCGCGCGGGCGGCCCCTTCCGGTTCGGCAGCCCGTCGCGGAGTCGCCCGCCCCCGCGGGCGCGCGGGACAATCGGCGTATGGACGGCGTTGCCTGGAACCTGGCACTGGTCCTGCTGTTCGTGTTGCTCGGCGGGTACTTCGCCGCCGCCGAGATCGCACTGGTGTCGCTGCGCGAGAGCCAGGTGCGCAAGCTCGCCGACCGCGACCGCCGCGGCGCCCGCGTCGCCAGACTGCGCGCCGACTCCAACCGGTTCTTGTCCGCGGTGCAGATCGGCGTGACCTTTGCCGGGTTCTTCGCCTCCAGCTACGGCGGGGCGACGATCGCGGTGCGCCTGGAGCCGGTGCTGGCCGGGTGGGGCCTGCCGATCGGGCTGGCCGCGTCGCTGGCACTGGTGCTGGTGACGTTGTTCGTCTCGTATTTGTCGCTGGTGCTCGGGGAGCTGGCGCCGAAGCGGTTGGCGCTGCAGAAGTCCGAGGGCGTCGCGCTGGCCACGGCCGGGGTACTGGACCGGCTGGCGGCGCTGTCGCGCCCGCTGATCTGGTTGCTGTCGAAGTCCACCGACGCCGTGGTGCGGCTGATCGGCATCGACCCGCGCGCCGGGGAGGAGAAGGTCAGCGAGGAGGAGCTGCGGGACATGGTGCGCACCAACGAGCAGCTGACCGTCGAGGAGCGGCGGCTGCTCAGCGACGCGTTCCGCGCCACCGACCGGGTGCTGGGCGAGGTGATGGTGCCGCGCACCGAGGTGGATTTCCTGGACCGGACCACCACGGTGGAGGAGGCGATCGCCCAGGTGACCGACAAGCCGCACTCGCGGTACCCGGTCATCCGCGACACCGCCGACGACGTCGTCGGTTTCATTCACGTCCGGGATCTGCTGACCAACCGCCGCGACGCGCGCACCGTCGGTGACCTGACCCGGCCGGTGACGGCGTTGCCGGCGAGCAAGCCAGTGCTGGCGGCGCTGTCGCTGATGCGGCGGCGCGGCGGGCACCTGGCGGTGGTGGTCGACGAGTACGGCGGGACGGCGGGCATCGTCACCGTCGAGGACCTGGTGGAGGAGGTCGTCGGGGAGATCTGGGACGAGTACGACCCGAACGCGGCGCCGGTGCGGCCGAAGGCGGACGGCAGCTTCGAGACCGACGGGCTGCTGCACCGCAGCGACTTCGAGCAGCAGACCGGCATCCTGCTGCCCGAGGGGCCCTACGACACGGTGGCGGGGTTCTTCGTCAGCCGCCTGGGCCGGGTTCCGCAGGAGGGCGACTCGCTGGAGGCACTGGGCCACCGCTTCACGGTCCGCGCCATGGACGGCCACCGGGTGTCGCGCCTCCAGGTCACCAGGCTGGCCGACCAGCAGCGACCCCCGGCTGGGTGACTCGTTCCGGTTCTCACTCGGCCGGGTTCGGGATCCGGCCGGGTGAGACCCGCTCGGGTCAGGACAGCAGCAGGACCACCGCACCCACGACGATGCCCACGACCACAACGGCCGCCGCGCTGATCAGCAACGCGCGCAGCTTGGGGCGGTCGTGCCTGACCTCGGACTGGGCGCGTTCCCGCCACTGCATGAAGGTGGTGCCTTCGCCCTCGCTCAACGTCGACTCCTCGATCCGTCGGTGTTGTCCGGCGGTCCCCCCGCGACCGCGTGCCCCACGATGTCACATCGCCCCGGCGCCCAGGCGCACCACGTGCGTCGCCCAGTGCTCCAGCAGGTCCTCGTCGTGGCTGATCGCCAGCACCCCGGTGTCCTGCTCGTGCACCCGCCGGTCCACGACCTGCACCAACGCCGCGGTGGTCGACGCGTCCAGCATCGCTGTCATCTCGTCGCAGATCAGGTACCGGGGCCGCAGCGCCAGCGCCCGCGCCAGGCAGGCCCGCTGCAGCTGCCCGTCGCTGACCTCGTGCGGCCGCCGCGACAGCAGCTCCGCGGTCAGCCCGACCTCGTCGGCGAGGGCGTCGACGTCGCCGGGGCGGCCGGTGGCGCGCAGCGGTTCGGCGACGATCTGCCGCAGCGTCAGGCGCGGGTCAACCGCGGGGCGGGGATGCTGGAAGACGATGCCCACGGCGGTGCGCTGGTCGCGGGGCGTGGCGTGCCGGAAGCGGGTCACCGGTTCACCGTCCAGCACCACGCGCCCCGACCACGGCTCGTGCAGCAGCCCGAGCACCCGCGCCAGCGTCGACTTGCCGCAGCCGCTCGGCCCGGCCAGGCCGACGACGGCGCCGGCCGGCACGTCGAGGTCCACGCCGTCGAGCACCGGGGCGCCGCGGCGGTACCCGGCGACCAGGCCGGTGCCGCTCAGCACGGCGGGTGGGCGGCGACCCACCGGCCGCCGAGGTCGAGCAGCTCGGGTTCGCCCGTGCACGGCGCGAACCCGGGGACGTCCGGACAACGTTGGCAGAACACGCAGCCCCACTCCTGTTCGATGCGGGCGAGTTCGGTGAGGTCGGGCGGGTGCCCGGGGATCGGCCGGAAGCCGCCGTCCGGCAGCGCGCCGAGCAGCCCCGCGGTGTACGGGTGCCAGGGGTCGGTGAGCACCTCCGCGGCGGGCCCGGCCTCCACGATGCGGCTGGCGTACATCACCGCGATGTCGGTGGCGACCCGCCGGGCCGCGGCCAGGTCGTGGGTGATCAGCAGGACCGCGCGGTCGGCGGTGGCGGTGTCGGCGAGCAGGTCGACGGTGCGGTGCACCAGCGGCCGGTCCAGGCCGGTGGTGGGTTCGTCGGCGAGCACGACCCGCGGGTCGCCGGCCAGGGCCAGCGCCACGGCGACGCGCTGCGCCATCCCGCCGGACAGTTCGTGCGGATACCGGTCCAGGTCGGCGGGGTCCAGGCCGACCCGTTCGGCGAGTTCGTCGGCACCGGCCGGACCGTCCAGCGCGCGGATCGCCTCGACAAGCTGGCTGCGCGCGGTGCGCACCGGGGTCAGGTGGGTGGCCGCCGACTGCGGCACGAGGCCGACCAGCCGCCCGCGGACCTGCCCGGCCAGCACCGGTTCGGGCGCCGACAGCAGCTCGATTTCCTGCTCGGTTCCGTTGTGCAGCAACGCCTTCCCGCGCACCTGGGCGTTGCCGGGCAGCAGCCCCAGCAGCGCCGAGGCCAGCACCGACTTGCCACACCCGGACTCGCCCACCAGCGCCAGCACCCGGCCGGGCCGCAGGTGCAGCGTCGCGTCGGTCACCGCGCGCACCTCCGCGTCACGGCCCAGCAGGAACCGCACGGACAGCCGGTCGAGTTCCAGCAGTACTCCGCTCACAGCGCCAACTCCGATCGCCTTCGGGGCACGACCCGGTCCCGCCAGGTCGCGGCCAGCCCGGACACCGCCAACGTCGTCACCACCAGCAGCACGGACGGGAACAGCACGATCCACCACGCGCCGAGCAGTACCGCCTCGCGGCCGTCGCCGAGGATGGTGCCGATGCTCGCCAGGTGCGGCGGCAGGCCGAGGCCGAGGAAGCTGAGCGCCGTCTCGTGCCAGACCGCGTGCGGCACCAGCAGCACGGCCGACAGCGCCGCCTGCGGCACCACCGCGGGCAGCAGGTGCCGGACGAGGATTCGCCACCGCGACGAGCCGCCGGCGATCGCCGCGTCCACGTACGGCCGCTGCCGCAGCGACAGCACCTCGGAGCGCACGATGCGGGCCACCGTCGTCCAGTGCGTCAGGGCGATAGACAGCACCACCGCGGGCAGGCTGCCGCGGTACAGGGCGACGATCACGATGCCCAGCAGCAGGTGCGGCACCGAGTTGACGGTGTCCACCAGCCGCATGAGCAGCCGGTCGGGCCAGCCCCCGAGGGCGCCCGCGACCGCCCCCACCAGCGAACCGAGCACAGTGGACACCAACGCGCTGGTTGCGGCCACCAGCAGGGAGATCCGCAGCCCGGCCAGCGACTGGACGAGCAGGTCGCGGCCGCCGGAGTCGGTGCCGAAGGGGTGCGCCGGGCCGGGTGGCAGCCGGATCGAGTCGTAGCGCACCGACTCGCCGCCGACCAGCGCCGGAACCGCGACGGCGGCGAGCACCAGCGCGGCGAGGACCCCCAGCGAACTCCACAGCCTCGCGCGTGCCCGCCCGGCGGCGCCCGGTGCGGTTCCGGCGCGGCGGCGCCCCGCGTCCCGCCAGGTGAGCTCAACCATCGGCGGCCACCCTCGGGTCGAGCAGGACGGCGGCGATGTCCGCCAGCAGCGAGCCGACCAGCACCGCAGCGGTGGCGACCAGCGTCAGCACCGCGAGCAGCGGGTAGTCCACCGCCGTCGCGGCGGTCACCACGGCAGCGGCCACGCCCGGCCAGGAGAAGACCTCCTCGACCAGCACCGCACCGGTGACCAGTTCCGGCACGCGCGCACCGATCAGCGTCACGAACGGCAGCAGCGCGGTCGGCAGCGCGTGCCGCAGCACGACGACGGGCTCGGCGAGCCCGCGCGCCCGCGCCCCGGTCACGTGGTCCTCCGCCAGCGAGGTCAGCATCGACTGCCGCACGTGCAGCACCAGCCACGGCGACTGCGAGATGCCCAGCACCAGCGCGGGCAGCAGGAGGTGCTCGGCGACCTGCCCGAACGACACCGCGGCGCCGGCGTCGGTCAGCCCCGCCACCGGCAGCCAGCGCAGACCCAGCGCGAACACCGCGATGGACAGCAGCGCGAGCACGAACGGCGGCACACCCTCCAGGGCGTGGCCGAGGGCGGTGACGAACCGGTCGAGCCAGCCGCCCTGCCGCCAGGCGGCGACCGTGCCCAGCACCAGCGCGAGCAGCACCGCGAGGACCAGGCCGGTCGCGGCCAGCAGCACCGTCCACGGCAGCCGCTCGGCGACCACCTGCGCGACCGGTTGCCGGAACGAGCGGGACACCCCGAGGTCGCCGCCGACCACCCCGGTCAGCCAGTGCCAGAACTGCAGCAGCACGGGGTCGTCGAGGCCGAGCCGCGCCCGCACGGCCGCGATGTCGGCGTCCGAGGCCCCGTAGAGCCGCACGCCGTAGTACTGGTGGATCGGATCGAACGGGGAGGCCGCGGCGAGCAGAAAGACCCCGAGCGCCACGACCACCAGCACCGGGACCGCGAACCCGAGCCGCCGCAGCACCAGGCGGCCGATCGCGCGGCTCATGCCTGCGGTTTCCAGGTCTCGACGTTCCACCACGGGCCCCACGTGGTGCCGTGGGTGTGCGGCTCGACGGGGGCCTGGTAGCCGGTCCAGCGGCCCTCGCGCATCACGTAGCTGTGGTCGATGAAGGCGAGGTACACCAGGCCGGGGTCGGCGACGTAGGCGCGCTGCGCCTGCCGGTAGTACTCGGCGCGCCTGGCTGGGTCGAGCTCCTGGCGGGCGCTGTCGAGCGCGGCGTCCACCTCGGCGTTGCGGTACCTGCCCGGGTTGTTGTAGGTGCCGGTGCCGATCACCGAGGAGTGCAGGGTGGTGTAGGACTGCGGGTCGGGGTCCATCGGGTTGCCGCCGCCGAGCACGATCCCGTCAGTGGCCAGCCGTCCCGGTACCGCCGAGCGGTCCACCCCGGCGAGGTCGACCTGGATGCCGACGGCCTGCGCGTCGGAGGCGAAGGCGCGGGCCAGGTCCCTGCGCAGGCTGTCGTCGGCGAAGTACATCACGGTGAAGCGGGCGCGGACGCCGCCGCGCTCGCGGATGCCGTCCGCGCCGACCCGCCACCCGGCGTCGTCGAGGACCCGGGCGGCGCGCCGCGGGTCGAAGTCGAAGCGGGCCGCGGGCTCGTGGTGGGCGCCCATCGACTCCGGGATCGGCGTGTACGCGGGCTTGCCGTGTCCGCCCAGCAGCGCCCGGATCATGCCCTCGCGGTTGACCGCCAGGTTCAGCGCCAGCCGCACGGCGCGGTCACCGGCGACCGGGTGGGTGTTGGGCAGGGCGATGCTGCGGAAGTCCGCCGTGCTGTGGTGCACCGTGCGGTAGCCGTCGCGGCCGACGCTCTCGGCGAGCACCGGCGGCAGCACCGTGCCGTCGAACTCGCCCGAGGCGAGCCGCTGGGCGCGGGTGTTGTCGTCCTTGGCGAAGACCACGGTGATCCGGCTGATGGCGGGCGCGCCGCCCCAGTAGTCGGGGTTGGCTTCCCAGGTCATCTGGTCGCCGCGGCGCCAGTCGACGAGCTTGTAGGGCCCGGTGCCCACGGGCCGGGTGTTGAGCTCGGAGTTCTCCTGCGGTTCGGGCCGGGCCAGTTTTTCGGCGGGCACGATGCCCAGCACCAGCTTCGATGGCCACGCCGCGTACGGGATCTTCAGGTCGAACCGCACGGTGCGCGGGTCGAGGGCCTGCACGTCGGCGAGCATGTCGAAGTCGGAGCTGACCGTGGACGCGTAGGCGGGGTCGATGGCCGCGCGGTAGGTCGCCACCACGTCGTCGGCGTCGAACGGCGTGCCGTCGTGGAACCGGACTCCGTCGCGGAGCCGGACCGTCCAGGTCCGGGCGTCCGGGGATGCCTGCGGCTGCTCGGCGGCCAGCGCGGGGCGCAGGGCGGACCGGCCGTCGAAGGCGAGCAGCCCATCGTAGAACTTGGCCGCGCCCTCCTGGCCGTAGCCGAGCAGCGGGTTCAGGCTGTCCGGTTCGTAGCCGTCGGCGAGCAGCATCGATCCCGGATCGCCCCCGCCCGGCGAGCTGGGGGCGGCGCACCCGGCCCCGAGCAGGCCCAACGCGACGGGGACGGCGACGAGCAGACCACGACGATTCAGCATTCCTGTAAGATAAATGCAACTGCAAGTTTTTCTCAACAAGCTGAGATCGTGCTCGCCGCAACCGGGGAACGGCGGCGTTGCCCCGCGGTGCAGGCGCCGTCAGACCTCGCCCGGGCAGGGGTCATTCGACGGGTTCGGGCATCCGGCGCACCGCGTACTCGCACGCGATGGTCGCGCCGGTCTTCGGGTCGCCGAGCTCCACCCGCCAGCGATCCGCGAACTGGTCGACCGCGGCGTCCATCGGGATCGTGCCGGACAGCAGCACCGTGCCCGGCTGGAGCAGGCCGCGGTCGCGCAGCTCGTCCAGCCAGTACTGCGGGGTCAGCAGTTCGGCCAGCGTGCCGTGCTGGATCTGCGCACCCCCGGCCCAGGCGGTCAGCGTCAGCTCGTCGATCCGGTCCGCGACGTCGACCAGCCGCCAGGCCCGCTCGCCCAGCACGTCCGGCCCGGCCTGCTTGCTCCACGCGACGCCGTGCACCTCCAGTGCGCGGTCGGTGTGGTCGCAGGCCACCGTGAGCAGCAGGTCGCGCTCGTCGGGACCGGCCACGACCAACGCCCACTCGGCCTCACCGGACGTGCGGCCGTGCTGGACCGGCACCTCGGCGGACTGCATCGCCAGGTACGGCGCGACCGGGTACAGGCAGGGCGTGTGGGTGGGCGCCGGCACGCCGAGCTCGGCCAGTTCGGCGACGTGCGCGGCGACGTCCTCCTGGCTGCGCCCCGCGTAGCCCGCGTTGAGCAGCGTCGTCACGGCGACCTCGACGATCTCGCCGTTGACATCGAAACGCAGTGGAAACACAATGCCCTCCCACATCCGCATACCTGTTGTATACATTTGGTATCACACTGGCCCGGTGCTCGGCACCCACCCAGCACAGAACCTCCGGTAGGACAAGGACCACGCCGATGACCCAAGCTCCCCCCACCGCGGCGGCCCGCCCGGCTCGCAAGGACCTGGTGAAGGCATTCGTCGCCAGCCTCAGCGGCACCTCGCTCGAGTGGTACGACTTCGCCGCCTACTCCGCGGCGTCCGCGCTGGTGTTCGGCCAGCTGTTCTTCCCCAGCCACGACCCGCTGTCCGGCACGCTGCTGGCCTTCTCCACCTACGCCGTCGGCTACGTCTCCCGCCCGCTCGGCGGCTTCGTGTTCGGCCGCCTCGGCGACGTGCTCGGCCGCAAGCAGGTGCTGGTGATCACCCTGCTGCTCACCGGCATCTCGACCGTCCTCATCGGACTCCTGCCGACGCACGGCCAGGTCGGCGCACTGGGTGCGGTACTGCTGGTGGTCCTGCGATTCGCGCAGGGCGTCGGCATCGGCGGCGAATGGGGCGGCGCGGTGCTGCTGTCCAGCGAGTTCGGCAGCGACCGGCACCGTGGCTTCTGGGCCTCCGCGGCGCAGATCGGCCCGCCGGCGGGCAACCTGCTGGCCAACGGTGTGCTCGCGGCGCTGGCCACGCTGCTCACCCAGGAGCAGTTCCTGTCCTGGGGCTGGCGGGTGGCGTTCCTGCTGTCCGCGGTGCTGGTGCTGTTCGGCCTGTGGATTCGGGTGAAGCTGGAGGAGACCCCGGTCTTCAAGGAGCTGCGGGACAGGGGCGAGCAGGCCGGTGCGCCGGTACGGGAGGTCTTCACCCGCGAGCCGCGCGCGCTGGTGGCCGGCATCCTGTCGCGCGTCGGCCCCGACGTCCTGTACGCGCTGTTCACCGTCTTCGTGCTGACCTACGCCACCCAGCAACTGGGCATGCCGAAGAGCTGGGCCGTCACCGGCGTCATGCTCGGTTCGGCGTTGCAGCTGGTGCTGATGCCGCTGGCCGGGGCACTGTCCGACCGGCTGGGCCGGCGCCGCGTCTACACCGCGGGCGCAGTCGGCGCGGGCGTGTGGCCGTTCGTGTTCTTCCCGCTGGTGGCCGGCGGCTCGGCGCCGATGCTGGTCGCCGGCGTGGTGATCGGGCTGGTCTGGCACGCGCTGATGTACGGGCCGCAGGCGGCGTTCGTGTCCGAGCAGTTCAGCACCGCGCTCCGGTCCACCGGGTCATCGCTGGCCTACACGCTGGCGGGCGTCATCGGCGGCGCGCTGGCACCGCTGCTGTTCACGTCCCTGTTCGCGTCCTTCGGCACCTGGGTGGCACCGGCCTGCTACCTCGCGGCGGCGTGCGCGGTGACCCTCGTCGGCCTGGCCATGGGCCGCACGGCCGCGCCATGACCTCCCACCCCCGCCCGAACGTCCCACCCCGGCACAGCCCCTCACATTCCCACCGGAGCGGGCTAGCAAGTCTGCCTGAATCTGGGATCGCCCGGCCGGCGTTCGTTCTGCACGCCGGGCCGGTGTCAGCCCTGGAGCAGGACCTGTTGTGTGGCGGCGAGGTGCGCGTTGATCGCCGCGACCGCGGCCTCCGCGTCGGCGTCCGCGAGCGCGTCCACGATCGCCTCGTGCTCGACGAGCACCGCCTTACGCCGCCCGGCCGCGCGAAACAGGGCGACGATGCCCGCGCGAATCTGCCGGGCGCGCAGGGCGTCGTAGCTCTTGGCGAGCATGTCGTTGCCGACGGCGCGGACCAGGGCGGAGTGGAACCGGTGGTCGCAGTCGATGAACGCCCGGGCCTGGTCCTCGCCGGTCAGGTCGCGCTGACCGGCCAGCTCGGCGCGCATCTGGGCCACCGGCACGACGCCCAGTTCGACCGTGCGGCGCGCCGCGTAGCACTCGATCATGCCGCGGATCTCGAACAGTTCGCGGATCTCCCGGCCACTGACCGGCGCGATGTAGGCGCCCCGCTTGGGAACCAGCTGCACCAGGTCCTCGGCGGCCAGCAGCAGGAGGGCCTCGCGGATCGGGGTACGCGACACCCCGATCTCGTCGGCGAGCGCCTGCTCGTTGACGAACTGCCCCTGCATGGCGGGGTCGCTGAGGACCGTGTCCTTGAGATGGTCGTAAGCCAGTTCGCGTCCGGACGGCACCGAGGACCCCCTGCTTGCATATCGCTGGTATACAAGCATCGTAACGGGTGAGCGAAGGATGGTTGCGGTTATGCGGATTACCCTGTGCCAGATCGTGTCCGGCCCCGATCCCAAGGCGAACCTGGAACTGGTCGCCGACGGCGTACGCCGGGCCGCCGAGGCGGGCGCCGACCTCGCGGTGTTCCCGGAGGCGACGATGGCCTGCTTCGGGATCAAACTGGAACCGGTGGCCGAGCCGCTGGACGGTCCGTGGGCGACCGAGGTGCGGCGACTGGCCGACGAGGCGGGAATCGCCGTGATGGCGGGCATGTTCACGCCCGCCGACGACGGCCGGGTCGTCAACACGCTGCTGATCACCGGCCGCGGCCTGGACACCAGTTACGACAAGATTCACCTCTTCGACGCCTTCGGCTTCACCGAGTCGCGCACCGTCGCGCCCGGCTCGGAACCGGTCACGGTCGACCTCGCCGGCACCAGGATCGGCGTGGCGACCTGCTACGACGTGCGCTTCCCCGGCCTGTACACGACGCTGGCCGACCGGGGTGCGACGGTGATCGTCACCGCCGCATCCTGGGGTTCCGGCGAGGGCAAGCGCGAGCAGTGGGAGCTGCTGGTGCGCGCCCGCGCGCTGGACTCCACGTCGTGGGTGGTGGCCTGCGGCCAGGCCGATCCGCGCAGCGTCGGCCGGGAACCCAGCGGCAGGGCCCCCACTGGCATCGGCCACAGCCTCGTGGCCAGCCCGACGGGCCAGGTCCACGCGCAGCTCGCGGACGCACCGGACGTGCTCGTGGTCGACCTGGACCCGGAGGTCGTGGCCCAGGCCCGCCAGGCGATCCCGGTACTCGCCAACCGCCGCTTCTGACACCCGGAGGAACTGCTCGCGGGGCACGCGCGGCGTGATCCGGCATCGGGCGTGCCCGTGAGCACCTGCACCGGTTCGGCCGATGAGGGTCGACGAACTCGCCCGAAGCCCGGACCGCCCATCCAGAGCCTCGTGCCACGGAGTGACTACATGTCCAGACCGAGGTCCAGGGCTGGGGCCGAGTGGGTGAGGCCGCCGACCGCCAGGTACTGCACGCCCGTTTCGGCGTAGGCGCGGGCCACGTCGAGGGTCAGGCCGCCGGAGGCTTCCAGTTCCGTGGCCGGAGACGTCTCGCGGACCCGGCGGACCGCCTCGGCGCACTGCTCCGGGGTGAAGTTGTCCAACAGGACCAGTTCGACGCCCTCGCCCAGCACCGCATCGAGCTCGTCCAGTGTGGACACCTCGACCTCCATCGGGAGCTGCGGTGCGTGCGCGCGGCAGGCCCGCACCGCCGCCACCACCGAACCCGCCGCCACGACGTGGTTGTCCTTGATCAGCACCGCGTCGCCCAGGCCCATCCGGTGGTTGACCCCGCCGCCGCAGCGCACCGCGTACTTCTGCAGCACCCGCAGCCCGGGCAGCGTCTTGCGGCTGTCGCGGATGCGGCAGCCGGTCCCGGCCACCGCCCGCACCCACTGCGCGGTGGCGGTGGCGATACCCGACAGGTGGCAGAGCAGGTTCAGCGCCGTCCGCTCCGCCGTGAGCAGGCCGCGGACCGGTGCCTTCACCCGCAGCACGCAGTCGCCCGGCTCGATCGCGTCGCCGTCGGCGCGCTCGGACAGCACCGCGTAGGCGTCCGCGCCCAGCACCTCGTCCAGCACCAGCCGCACCAGCGGCAGTCCCGCGACGACCCCGGCCCGGCGGGTGTTGAACGCCGCCTCGGCGACCGCATGGGCCGGGACCGTGGCCTCGGTCGTGGCGTCCGGCCCGTAGCGCAGGTCCTCCGCCAGCGCCGCGCGCACGACGTCGCGGGCTTCGCTCAGGTCGATCGTCATGCCGCCGTCCTCGCAATCCCCGCCGCGGTGTGGACCAACCACCCCGAGGCGTCCAGCCGGAGCACCGTGCTGCGCCGCCAGTGCAGGTCATCGGTGTCCGGGTAGTCCGTCCTGCGGTGGCAGCCGCGGGACTCGGCGCGCTGCCGGGCCGCGGCGATGAGCGCCTGCGCGGTCAGCGCGAGCGAGGCGTCCTCGACCGCCTGCCGGGTTTCCAGCCGGCGGACGACCGCGGCCTGGTCCAGGGTCCGCGCCGCCTGGGCCAGCCCCCGCTCGTCGCGTCCGATGCCGACGTGGCGGCTCATGGTGCGCTGCAGCAGGTCGCGGTCCACGACGGCCAACGCGGGCTGGACCGGGTCCCCGCAGGCCCGGCGGCTCAGCAGACCGCAGCCGAGGTCCTTGGCGACCGCCTCGGCCGCGCGCTGCCCGACGACCAGGCCCTCCAGCAGGCTGTTGGACGCCAGCCGGTTGGCGCCGTGCAGACCGGTGCAGGCGACTTCTCCGGCGGCGTACAGGCCGGTCACCGCCGTACGTCCATCCACAGTGGACACCACACCGCCGCAGGAGTAGTGCGCGGCGCTGGCCACCGGGATCGGGTCCCGTACCGGGTCGATCCCGGCCGCTTGGCACGCCGCGTACACCGTCGGGAACCGCTCGGCGAACCGCGCCCCGATGCCGGTGGCGTCCAGGAACACGTGCTCCGCACCAGTTTCCGCGGCCCGCCGGTTGATCGCCGCCGACACGACGTCGCGCGGCGCGAGGTCGGCCAGCGGGTGCTCGCCCGCCATGACGCGTCGTCCGCGCACGTCCACCAGCACCGCGCCTTCGCCGCGCACCGCTTCGGTGATCAGCGGGCGGCGCCCGCGCGGCCCGCCCGGCGTGTACAGCACTGTCGGGTGGAACTGGACGAACTCCAGATCGGCCACGGAGGCCCCGGCTCGCAGCGCCAGCGCGACACCGTCCGCTGTGGACACCTCGGGATTGGTGGTGGCCGCGTAGAGCTGGCCGAGACCGCCGGTGGCCAGCAGCACCGCCGGAGCATGCAGCACGCCCGGGCGGTTCTCGCCATCCAGCGCCAACGCGCCCACCACGGCGCCGCTGTCGCCGCGCAACAGCTCCACCACGCAGTGCTGCTCCAGCACCGGAATTCCGCCGCCGCGCACCGCGTCGACCAGCGCGCGCTGCACCTCCGCACCGGTTGCGTCCCCACCCGCGTGGATCACCCGGAACGCGCTGTGCCCGCCCTCGCGGGTCCGCGCCAGCGCCCCGTCGGCTCCCACGTCGAACCGGGCCCCGGCGGCGCGCAGCCGCGCGATCGCGGCGGCGCCACCGGCGAGGATCTCCTGCACCGCGGGCCGCGAGCACAGGCCCGCCCCGGCGATCACCGTGTCCTCGACGTGCCGGCGCAGGTCGTCACCCGGGTCCGCCTCGTCGGGCCGGACCACGGCGATACCGCCCTGCGCCCACCCGGTGTTGCCCGCCGACGCGGAGTCCTTGCTGACCACCAGCACCCGCAGGCCCAGCTCCCGCGCCCGCACGGCCGCGGTCAGCCCCGCCACACCGGTGCCGATCACCAGCAGGTCCGCACCGGCCTCCCAGCTCATTCGCCGCCCCCGGGCTTGCCGATGGCGATCATCCGCTCCACCGAGGCGCGCGCCCGCTCCGCGACGTCGGCGGGCACGTTAACCTCGTCGGCGCCCTCACGCAGGCAGCGCAGCAGCGCCGCCGGGGTGATCATCTTCATGTACCGGCAGGAGGCGCGGTCGTTGACCGCGCGGAAGTCGATCTCCGGGGCGGCGCGGCGCAGCTGGTGCAGCATGCCGACCTCGGTGGCCACCAGCACCGACCGCGCCCCGGTCTCCCGTGCCGCGTGCAGCATGTCGCCGGTGGACAGGATCTTCACCCGCTCCTTGGCCACGGTGCCCTCCCCGGCCAGGTACAGCGCGGAGGTGGCGCACCCGCACTCGGGGTGGATGAACAGGTCGGCGTCCGGGTTGGCCGCCGCCCGCTCGGCGAGCTCCGGCCCGTTGATGCCCGCGTGCACGTGGCACTCCCCGGCCCAGATGTGCAGGTTCTCCCGCCCGGTCTCGCGCTTGACGTGCGCGCCGAGGAACTGGTCGGGACCGAACAGCACCTCGCGATCCGCCGGGATGGAACGCACCACGTCGACCGCGTTGGAGGAGGTGCAGCAGATGTCGGTCTCGGCCTTCACCTCGGCGGTGGTGTTGACGTAGGAGACCACCACCGCGCCCGGGTGCTGGGCCTTCCACTCGCGCAGCTGCTCGGCGGTGATGGAGTCGGCCAGCGAGCATCCCGCCCGCGCGTCCGGGATGAGCACCGTCTTGTCCGGGCTGAGGATCTTGGCCGTCTCGGCCATGAAGTGCACGCCGCAGAAGACGATCGTGCTGGCCTTGCTGTTCGCCGCGATCCGGCTCAGCGCCAGCGAGTCGCCCGTGTGGTCGGCGACGTCCTGGATCTCCGGCAGCTGGTAGTTGTGCGCCAGTAGCACCGCGTCCCGCTCGTCGGCCAGCCTGCGCACCTCACGCGCCCAGTCGGCGGTCGGCTCGACGCCGACGTAACCGGCGTCGGTCCGCTCCCACGTCGCAGTCGCAGCCATGTCGTCCTCCTGCTCTTGCGGGACGTCCGCGCCCGGTCGGCCGCGAGCCGGGGGCGCGCACCCTCCGCTCCCGTCAGCCGCCGGCCGCGCCGCCCGGTAGCCCGGCGCACCCCGGATCATGCTCCCGAGGTTTTCGCCTTAGAATCGAAAACGTGGCACATCCTAACACCGCAACCCCTTCGGGTGACGAGGACCTGGGTCACGAAGTGCTGGCCGGGGTGCTCCAGGTCCGCGACGACCGGCTGCGGGTACTGCTCTGGCAACGGGCCCAGGAACCCCACCTGCACCGATGGGCCCTGCCCGGCGGGCGGCTGGCCCGCACCGAGGACGTGGAGAGTTCCATCCGGCGGCAGCTGGCCGAGAAGGTCGACGTGCACAAGCTGTCGCACGTCGAACAACTCTCCGTGTTCAGCTCCCCCGATCGGGTGCCCGGCCGTCGGGTGATCGCCACCGCGTTCCTCGGCCTGGTGCCCTCCGACATCGACCCCGAGGTGCCCACCGACACCCGCTGGCACCCGGTGGACGAGCTGCCGCTGACCGCCTTCGACCACGAACTGATCGTGCTGGCCGCGCGCGACCGGCTGCGCGCCAAGCTGTCCTACACCAACATCGGGTTCGCGCTGGCCCCCGCCGAGTTCACCATCTCCGAGCTGCGCCGCATCTACTCCGCGGCGCTGGGCTACCAGGTCGCGGCCACCAACCTGCAGCGCGTGCTGTCCCGGCGCGGTGTGCTCGAACCCACCGGGCGCACCGTGCCCGCCGGGCCGTCCGGGGGCCGCCCGCCCGCGCTGTTCCAGTTCACCTCGCGCGACCTGCAGGTCACCGATCCGTTCGCGGTGTTCCGCCCGCCGAGCTGAACCGGCGCGATCACCGGGCTGCCGCCACGCGATCGGCGCAGTAGGTTGGGGACCGTGACGGAGACGCTGCCGCTGTTCCCGCTCGGCTCGGTGCTGCTGCCGGGCGGCCACCTGTCGCTGCACATCTTCGAGCCGCGCTACCGGCAGCTGGTGGTGGACCTGATCGGCGAGGTGGTGCCGGAACGCCGGTTCGGCGTGGTCGCCATCCGGCAGGGCTGGGAGGTTGGCGAGGACAACATCGACTCGATGTACGACGTCGGCTGCACGGCGCTGCTGGACCAGGTGCGACAGCTGCCCGGCGGGCGCTATGACGTCAGTGCCCGGGGCGAGCGGCGGTTCCGGCTGCTGCAGATCGACCGGCACGCGGCGCCGTACCTGATGGCCCGCGTCGAGTGGCTCCCCGACACCGAGCCGGACAACGACTCACCGGCGCGGCGCGAGCGACTGGTCGCCGCCGCGCAGGCGGCCCACCAGCGCTACCACAGCACGGGGCTGCGCGGCAGCCGGCGCAAGATGCCCACCGGGGACCTCGCGGCGCTGTCCTACCAGCTCGCGGACGACTGCGTGCTCACCGTGCAGGACCGGCAGGACCTGCTCGCCGAAACCGACCCGCTGCTGCGGCTGCGGCACGTCCGCAGGCTCCTGCTGCGCGAAGCCTCGTTCCTTCGCGAACTCCGGGCCATCCCGGCCCCGCTGACCGAGTTCGCCCAGCATGCCAGCGTGAACTGAAGGCACCGGCGGATCCGCCCGGCGGCGCTCACCGGGCAACGTCCTTCCCATAAGATCGCCGCATGTCGTCACCTGGTGGTCACTGGGGTTCCAACCAGTACGGGCAGCAGTACGACCCGCTGACCGGGCAACCCCTCGGCGGGAGCCACGGCGCACCCGGACAGCCCATGCGGTACCAGGGTTTCGGCGCGTTCTCCCAACCCGCGCAGCAGCCGCCGTACCCCGGTGCGGGCGGCGGGTTCCCCGAGGTCCAGCCGCCCAGGCGGCGCGGGCCGCTGATCGCGGCGATCTCCCTCGTCGCGGTCACCGTGATCGCGATCGTCACCACGATCATCGTGCTCACCACCGGCGAGGACCAGCCGCAGGCACAGACCACCCCGCCGACGACCACGACCGCCCGCCCCAGCACGTCGCCGCGCACCACCACCAGCGCCGCACCGACGGCGGCCAACCCCGACCTGACGCCGGTGGTGCCGGGCTGGCAGGTGGTGCGGGTGCCCAGGCGCGGCGCGGTCTACGACGTGCCGATGGACTGGACGCTGGACACCCCGGACAACATCCACGGCATCGGCCCGCCGGACGACCCGGTCACCATGACCGGGGTGGCCGTGTACCAGGAGGGCTTCTGCCCCGGTGATCCGCGCAGCTACCGGGCGATCACGGGGGCCACCGCGCGCAAGGGGCCGGACGACCAGACGGTGGCCGACCAGACGCTGCAGAAGTTCATCCAGCACGCCTACACGCGCGACGGCCGCCCGCCGATGGTGGTGCCGAACCCACCGGAACACGTCCAGCTCAACGGCGGCCTGCCCGCGGTGCTGGCGTCGGCGCAGATCACCCTGGCGGCGCCGGGACCGTGCGACCCGACCTCGGCGTACGTGAGCGTGCTGGCCACCAACAGCGACGGGCAGGGCTCGGTGGTGTTCCTGGCGGCGGCCGACCAGAACATTCCCGACGCGATCCCGATCGACGCGATGAAGCGGATCAGCGGCTCCTTCCGCCCCGCCCCGAACTGACCGCACCGGAGAGCTCGCGCGGTGCGGGGCACCGTCGCCACGGTGCTCCGCACCGCGCGGGGTCAGCGGAGGCGGCGGCCGAGGTCGTCGAGGCCGTTCCAGGAAGCCGCGATGCCGTAGCCGAGGGCCACCGCCAGCGGTTGGGCCAGCAGGACCCAGTAGGTGCGCACCTGCGGTGCCACCGCGATCAGGTCGCCCGGCTTCGCCTGCGGCGGCATCGCGTACAGCCCGGCGGCCAACGACGCCCCCGTCCGCACCCCCAGCCACGAGGCGAGCAGCGAACCCAGCACCCCGGCCAGCAGCAGGACCGGTCCGCGGCGACCGCGTACCAGCCACAGCACCGCCGAGGTCAGCAGCCCCGCCGCGAACCCCAGCAGAACGAAGATCGCGATCGCGTCGAACTCGTGGTAGCTCTCCACCAGCAGCGGGGTCAGCTTCCCGTTCTCCCCCAGCACGCTCTGCTGCGGCGGCGCCAGCCGCGACCACACCCAGCCGATCGGCAGGCCGAGCAGCGCGAGGAGCGACACCACGCTCACCGCGGGCAGCAGGTCGGCTCTGACCACCACGCGGGGCACCGGCGCGGTCGGCATCAGCAGCGGCATCTCCTCGGGGCCGCTCGCGGGCGCGATCCACTGCGGGGCGGCGCCCGTGCCGCTGGACTCCACCGGCCTGTCAGTCACCCGCCGACCTCCTCCTCGGCCTTCCTCACACCGCGGTGACGCAACGCGGCCGTCCTGCCGCGCCACCCTAGCGCTCCGCGGCGCCGCCTCCGTATCACCCGATGGCGGGGCTCACGGCGCACATCAACTATCCTGCGCGAGCCCCCCTGTCAGCTACGCCGAAGGACGCGTGAAGTGGCGGGAATCCTGCCGAGCCCCCTGTTGACCGGACCGAGCCCGATCGACGAACCGCGGCGGGATTCGGCCGTCCGGCTGCCGTTGCGCGGCGCGGTTGTGGAACTGCTCCTGTGTGCGGTCGTGGCCGCGGTGGTGAGTCTGCTGCTGCAGTTCGCCGTCGCCCGGCTGGGCATCAGCGAACCCAGCTTCGCACCGGAGGCGCTGGCCTCGGTGGGCAGCGCCCTGGTGCTGACCGCACTGTTCCTTCTGCTGGCCTTCGGGCACCGCCGCTCGCCGCGCTGGACGCGACTGCTGGGCACCTGGGTGGCGTTGAGCGCGTTCAGCACACTCGCGCTGGCAATCCCGTTGCAGTCCACCAGGTTCTACTACGGCGGGTCCTCTGTGGACAACGGGTTCCGGATGCAGTACATGACCCGGATGGCCAGCACGCCGGGCCTGGCGGACATGAACTACGCGCACACCGCGCCGTACTACCCGGGCGGCTGGTTCTGGCTGGGCGGCCGGTTCGCCAACCTCATCGGCTGGGAGGGCTGGGCGGCGTACAAGCCGTACGCGCTGACCTGGGTGGCGGTCACCACCGTGGTGGCGTTCACGTTGTGGAGCGTGGTGGTGCGGCGGCGGTTGGCGCTGCTCGCCGCGCTGGCGACCGCCCTGGCCGGGATGCTGCACGGCATCGAGGAGCCCTACGCGTGGCCGTCGGCCGCGTGGCTCACCCCGGTCGCGGTGCTGTGCTGGCACGCGTTGCGCCGCCAGCAGCACGCTCCACGGTGGACGCTGATCTGCATCGGCTGCTACGTCGGTTTCGCGGCCGTCACCTACACCCTGCACTTCGCCTTCGCGGTGCTGATGGTGGTGACCATGGCCGTCCTCATCGGCGCCTTCCGGGTGCACCAGGGCCAGCCGCCGGGGCCGACCGCGAAGCAGTTGTTCCTGCGGCTGGTGCCGATCGGCCTCGTCAGCCTGGTGCTGGCGCTGCTGGTGTGGCTGCCGTACCTGCTTGCGACCAGCTTCCTGCTGGACAACCCGCGCAGTGCGGCCCAGCACTACCTGCCGGAGGACAGCGCGTTCCTGCCGGTCCCGATGATGCAGGCCACCACCTTCGGGGTGCTGTGCCTGGCCGGACTGGTGTGGCTGCTGGTGCGCTGCCGCCGCAACGAGGTCGCCGCCTCGATGCTCACCATCGTCATCGCCGTCTACGTCTGGTTCGTGCTCTCCACGCTGGCGCTGATGGCCAGGACGACGCTGCTGGCGTTCCGGCTGAACGTGATCCTGGATCTCACGCTCGCCGTCGCCGGCGTGTTCGGGTTGCTGGAGCTCATCGGCTACCTGCGGCGCCAGCTCGACAGCCGCCACGCCCTGCGCATCAGCATGGTGTCCTGCGCCCTGGGCCTGCTCGGTGCGATCACCATCACCCAGGGCGCGATCGGCCTGGCACTGCAGGACTCGGTGGAGCGCGCCTACGCGGACTACTACCCCACCGGGGACAACGCCATGGGGCACCGGGACCCCCACAAACCGGGGTCGTGGACCGACGACGAGATCCGCACGATCGCCGAGCTCACCGGCCGACAGCCGACGCAGAACCTGCTGCTGACCACCGACTACAAGCTGATGTCGTTCCAGCCTTACTGGGGCTTCCAGCAGGAGACGCCGCACTACGCCAACCCGCTGGCCGACTACGACGAGCGGGCCGCCGAGATCCAGCGGTGGACCACGGCGAGGACCAGCGACGAGCTGCTGCGGATGCTGCGCACCAGCCGGTTCGAGACGCCGAACGTGTTCGTGCTGAGCAACCCGGCGAGCCCGTACTCCACTGTGGCCGTACCGCCGGAGCAGGCGGGCAAGCTGGTGCTGCAGCTCAAGGGCGACGCGTTCCCGCAGCTGCCGAACGTCCGCGACTACGACGTGTACTTCTACCCGGCGGTGTTCGACTCCCCGGCCTTCGTCAGGCGCGACGTCGGCCCCTACGCCATCATCGTCCGCCGCTGACGGGCTCCTGCCCGCGCGAGGTGCGCCCGTCCGGTGACGGGCGCACCTCGCGCGACGCCGTCACCGCGGGTGCACGGGAAGTTCCCGCAGCCCGTGGATGAGGGGGCTGTAGCGCCACTGCACGTCGTCGAGGCTCTTCGCCGCGCGGAGGTTCGGGAACCGCTCGATGAGACCCCGCAACGCGATCTGCGCCTCCATCCGGGCCAACTGCGCGCCCAGGCAGAAGTGGATGCCGTGCCCGAAGGCGAGGTGCCCGCGCGCGTCGCGGGTGATATCGAACCGCTCGGGGTCCGGGAAACGCTCCGGGTCGTGGTTCGCCGACGCCAGCCCCACCCAGACCATCTCGCCCGCCGGGATCTCCACCCCGCCGTACTCGACCGGCTCGGCGGTGAAGCGGAACGTCCCGTGCATCACCGGCCCGTCGAACCGCAGCATCTCCTCGACGGCGTCGGCCACCCGGTCCGGGTCGGCCCGCAGCGCCGCCCACTGGTCCGGGTTGCGCAGCAGGGCCAGCACCCCGTTGCCGATCAGGTTGACCGTCGTCTCGTGCCCCGCCACCAGCAGCAGGAACACCATCGAGATCAGTTCCTGCTCGCTGAGCCGGTCCTCGTCCTCGGTGGCGTCGATGAGCGCGGTGATCAGGTCGTCGGCCGGTTCGCGGCGCTTGGCGGCGATGAGCTCCACCAGGTACTCGGCCATCGCGAAGCCCGCGATGCGGGAGGCGTCCTCGTCGGAGCCGTCCAGCAACGTGTTCGTCCAGGCACGGAAGTCGTCGCGGCGGCTCTCATCCACCCCGAGCAGCTCACAGATCACCTGGATCGGCAGCGGGAAGGCCAGGGCATCCAGCAGGTCCACTTCGGACTCCTCGGCCATCGCGTCGAGCAGGTCGGCGGTGATCGCCTCCACGCGTGGCCGCAGCGCCTCCACCCGCCGCGCGGTGAATGCCTTGACCACCAGCTTGCGCAACCGCGTGTGGTCCGGCGGATCCGTGTTGAGCATGTGCGCCACCAGCTCAGAGGCGAACACTCCCCGGTCCTCCGCCGCGGGCACCTTCTCGGCGACCAGCTCCTGGGCGCGGGAGGAGTCCTTGCGCAGCCTGGGATCTGCCAGGGCGGCGCGGGCGTCCTCGTACCGCGTGATGACCCAGACCGGCAGGCCGTTCACGGTCCTCATCTGGTGGACCGGTCCGGCGTCCCGCAGGTCCCGGTAGCGCTCGTACAGGTTCCGCACGAACTCCGCGTCAAACACGGGAAGGTCAGTGGTGGTCATCGGATTCCTCTACGTCCGGCGAGCATCCCCCCGTCGAATCCCAGTGAACTCCGCTCGGCCCGTCCTGTCACACGCGGCTGAGAAACGGCTCAGCGTCACCGCGCGGACCGTCCGCCACGGAGGGATTCGGTGACGTGCTCGCGGAACACCCGGACGGCGGCGGACAGGTACGCCTCGCGGCGCCGCACGAACGACAGCACACGGTGGCAGGTCGGGGCCTGCAGGTGCAGGTAGGCGATGGGCTCGTGCGGCGCCAACCGGCGCGCCATCTCGGGGATCAGGCCGATGCCCAGCCCGGCGCGGATCAGGTAGGCCGTGACCCCGGGCTCGTCGCACTCGAAGCTGATGGTCGGCGTCAGGCCCGCCGCGGCGAACACCCGGTCGGTCAGGTCCCGCTGCCAGTAGCCGGGACTGGTGGTGATGAACGGCTCCCCGGCGAGCTCCTCGACGTGGCAGCTCGTGCGGCCGGCGAGGCGGTGGCCGAGCGGCACTGCCAGCAGCACCTCCTCGCGCAGCACCTCGGTGGTCTCCAGCGACGGATCGGCCGGTTGGGAGGCCAGGCACACATCCACCTCGCCGCGCCGCAGCCGCTGCCACATCACCTCCGCCGAAGACTGGTAAAGCCGCACGTCGATGCCGGGGTGAGCGGCGCGGAACCGGGTCAGCGGATCAATGAGCGTCAGCAGGGTCTCGGAGGCCACGGCGACGGTGCCGCGCTGCTCCCCGGCCTCGTCGGCCAGCTCGCGGCGGGCGTCGTCGAGCTCGCCGAGGGCCCGGTCCACGCGGCGCAGAAACGCCGCCCCGAAGCGGTTCAGCCGCACGTGGCGGCCCTGCCGGTCAAACAGCGGGACGCCGAGCTCGGCCTCCAGCCGGGCGATCGTGCGGCTCAACGAGGGTTGGGAGACGTGCAGTTCGGCCGCGGCCCGGCTGATGTGCTCGTGGCGGGCGACGACCTGGAAGTAGCGCAGGGGCAGCAGGTCCACGACCCCATCATGCCTTGAGAGGCATGAACACATCGCAGAACTGGTCTTGGAAGTCATGAGAAAACGGTCCTAGCTTCGGGATCGGAGCTCCCCGGTCCTAATCCTCTACCCAGGAAGAACTGCAATGGCACTGCCCACCTCGGCCGCGCCGCCCCGCGGGCGCGCGCGACCGGCCCTGCTCGTGCTGCGCCTGGTCGCCACGGCGCACGCCGTAGCGATCTTCGCCCAACCGGTGTTCGCGGGCGTTTTCCTCAGCGGCGACTACGACATGCTGCACGCACACGCCGTCGGCGCCGACGTCGTCTACTCCCTCGGACTGGTGCAGCTGGCCGCCGCGCTGGTGCTGTGGGCGCTGCGCGGCGCGCGCTGGCCGAGCGGGGTGGCGCTGCTCATCGTGCTCGGCGAAACCGCGCAGTACTCCGCCGGTATGGCGAGCGACCTGGACCTGCACATCCCGTTGGGCGTCGCGCTGGTGGCGCTGACCTTCGGCACCCTCGTGGCGCAGTGGCGGCCGGCCACAGAGGTGATCCGATGAGCCTGGGTCGCCGCCGCTTCCTCGGCCTGACCGGCGGTGCCGGGTTCCTGCTGGCCGCAGGCCTCGGCGGCCCCCGGCTGCTGCCCACCCACACCTCGACCGGCTCGGTGCTGCGCAGCGCCCTGCCCCTGCCGCCGCCGTTCCAGGTGCCGCTGCGCGTACCGCGCGTGCTCGCCCCCGTCGCCCCGGACCGCTACGAACTCATCGCCCGGGAAGCCGAAGCCGAGATCCTGCCTGGGGTGCGTACGCCGATCTGGGGCTATGACGGAACGTTTCCCGGCCCCACCATCGAGCTCCGCCGCGGCCGCACCACCACCGTCCACCACCGCAACGACCTGCCGGTGCCGACCGTGGTGCACCTGCACGGCGGCCGCACCCCGCCGGAGTCCGACGGCTACCCGACCGACCTGGTCCTGCCGACCCGCGGCTGGTCCGGCGGGCACAGCAGGCACGACCCGGCGGCCCGCATCGCGCACGGCTCCCGGGACTACGTGTTCCCGCTGGACCAGCGCGCGGCCCTGCTCTGGTACCACGACCACCGGATGGATTTCACCGGACCGGCCGTGTACCGGGGCCTGGCCGGGTTCGCCGTCGTGCGCGACGACGAGGAGGACGCGCTGCCGCTGCCGCGCGGCGACCGGGAGATCCCGCTGCTGATCACCGATCGGGCGTTCGCCGCGGACGGCTCGTTCGCCTACCCGTCCCTCGACCCGTCGCTGACCCGCGTCCCGGGTGTGACCGAGCCCTACACCGGGGGCGTGCTGGGCGACGTGATCCTGGTCAACGGTGCGCCGTGGCCCGTCCACGAGGTCTCCGCGACGCGGCACCGGCTGCGGCTGCTCAACGCCTCCAACGCGCGCCGCTACGAGCTGGCGCTGGACCCGCCGCCACCGGACGGCCCGGCGTTCGTGCAGATCGGCTCCGACGGCGGGCTCCTGGAACGCCCGGTGGCGCACGGCAGCCTGGTGTTGGCCCCGGCCGAACGGCTGGACGCGGTCGTCGACTTCGGGCGCTACCCGGTCGGCACCGAGGTGACGCTGGTCAACCGGCTCGGCACCGGCACGACGGGCCACGTGATGCGGTTCCGCGTCGCGCGCCGCGACCGCGACGACACCGCCATCCCCCCGCGGCTGTCCGAAGTGGAGCGCCTGGACCGCGCGCAGGCCACGGTGACCAGGGACTTTGCGTTCCGCAGCGGCCTGCTCGGCGACCGGCACGGCTGGCTGATCAGCGGTCGGGCGTTCGACGCCGGGCACGCGGTAGCCCGGCCTCGCCTCGGCGACGTGGAGATCTGGCGCTTCGTCACCGACCTGCACCACCCGATCCACCTGCACCTGGTGCACTTCCAGGTCCTCGCCCGAGGTGGCCGCGAGCCGGGCCCGTACGACGGCGGCCTGAAGGACACCGTCGACCTGGGCCCGGGCGAGGCAGTGGAGGTGATCACCCGCTTCGACGGCTACCGGGGCCGCTACGTGTTCCACTGCCACAACGCCGAACACGAGGACATGGGCATGATGGCCACCTTCGACGTGGTGTGACCGGATGAGCGGCACCGTTCACCACCGGGTCAAGGATGCCCTCGCCCCCGAAGACACGCGTTCTCGCGCTGTGGCAGCCGCGCTCAGTAGGACTCGAAGCAGCCCGCGCCCAGCAGGCCCTTCAGTTCGCCCTGCAGGCCGTTCTCCGTCGACACGAAGAAGTCGCTGGACAGCGCCAGTCGCGTGGTGCCGCGCGGGCTCTGCAGCTTGAGGTGCACCGGGGTGGTGCCCGCGTGCGCCCGCAGGGTCCGCTTCAGCTCCGCCACCAGCGACTGGTCCACCCGCGCCACCGGCACCTTGATCACGAACGCCGGGCTGGTGCCCGGGTCGGTCTCCGCCGCCGAGATGTCCACCGGCACCGCGTCCGAGGCGAACACGCTGATCGTGCCCTCGCGCTCGTTGACCCGGCCCTTGACGGCCAGTGCCGTGTCCTCCACCAGGCAGTCGGCGAACATTTCGTAGGACTTCGGGAAGAACAGCACCTCCACGCTGGCATCCAGGTCCTCCAGCGTGACGATCGCCCACGGGTGGCCGTTCTTGTTGATACGGCGCTGGATTCCCGAGATCATCCCGGCGATCTTGATCTGGTCCTTGCCGTTGCCGAAGTCCCGTTCCCCGCCCACCAGATCGGCGATGCTGGTGTCCTGGTACGGCGCGAGGAGCCGCTCCGCCCCGTCCAGCGGGTGCGCCGAGACGTACAGGCCCAGCATCTCGCGCTCATAGGCCAGCAACTGCTTGCGCGGCCACTCCTCCGGCGTGAACTGCAGGTGCGCCAGCGGCGAGGCTGATTCTGCCGTGTCCGTGTCATCCCCGCCGCCGAACAGGTCGAACTGGCCCATCGCCTGCTGCCGCTTGAGGCCGATGACCGCGTCCACCGCCGCCTCGTGGTGCTGGGCCAACGACATCCGGGTGTGCCCCAACGAGTCGAACGCCCCGGCCTTGATGAGCGACTCGATGACCCGCTTGTTGCAGACGGTGATCTCCGACTTGTCCAGGAAGTCGGTGAACGACGTGTAGCGGCCCTTCTCCTCGCGGGTCTTCACGATGGAGGCCACCACGTTGGACCCGACGTTGCGGATCGCACTCATCCCGAAGCGGATGTCCGAACCGACCGCGGCGAAGGTGTCCTTGGAGTCGTTGACGTCCGGCGAGAGCACCTTGACGCCCATCCGGCGGCACTCGGCGAGGTAGACCGCCATCTTGTCCTTGTTGTCGCCGTTGGAGGTCAACAGCGCGGCCATGTACTCGGCCGGGTAGTTCGCCTTCAGGTACGCCGTCCAGTACGCCACCAGGGCGTACCCGGCCGCGTGCGACTTGTTGAACGCGTAACCGGCGAACGGCAGCACCGTCGCCCACAGCTTCTCGATCGCCTCGTCGGAGAAGCCCTGCGCCAGCATGCCGTCCCGGAAGCCCTCGAACTCCTGGTCCAGGACCTCCTTCTTCTTCTTACCCATCGCGCGGCGCAGGATGTCCGCTCGTCCGAGGCTGTAGCCGGCCACCTTCTGCGCGATGGCCATGATCTGCTCCTGGTAGACGATGAGACCGTAGGTCTCGGCCAGGATGTCCTTGAGCGGCTCGTCCAGCTCGGGGTGGATCGGCTCGACCGGTTTCTTGCCGTTCTTGCGGTCCGCGTAGTCGTTGTGCGCGTTGACCTCCATCGGGCCCGGCCGGTACAGCGCGTTGCAGGCCACGATGTCGGCGAACTCGGTGGGCTGCATGCGCTTGAGCAGTTCCCGCATACCGCCACCTTCGAGCTGGAACACGCCCAGGCTCTCCCCGCGGGCCAGCAGCTCGTAGGTGGCCTTGTCGTCCAGCGCCAACGTGGACAGGTCGATCTCGACGCCGTGGTTGTCCTTCACCATCTTCAGCGCGTCGCCGAGGATGGTGAGGTTGGACAGCCCCAGGAAGTCCATCTTCAGCAGGCCGATGGCCTCGCAGGACGGGTAGTCCCAGCCGGTGATGATCGAGCCGTCGTCGCGTGCCCACAGCGGCACCGTGCCCAGCAGCGGCTGCGAGGAGAGGATCACCGCGCAGGCGTGCACACCGGCGTTGCGGATCAGCCCCTCCAGGCCGCGCGCGGTCTCGAAGATCTGCGACACCGTCGGGTCGTTCTCGATCAGTCCGCGGACCTCGGCGGCCTCGGCATAGCGCTCGTGCTGCGGGTCCACGATGCCCGACAGCGGGATGTCCTTGGCCGCGATCGGCGGCGGCAGCGCCTTGGAGATCTTGTCGGCGATGGCGAAGCCGGGCTGGCCGTGGTGAACCCGGGCGGCGTCCTTGATCGCCGCCTTGGTCTTGATCTTGCCGAAGGTGATGACCTGCGCCACCTTGTCCCGGCCGTACTTGTTGATCGCGTACTGCAGGACCTCGTCGCGGCGCCGGTCGTCGAAGTCGAGGTCGATGTCCGGCGGGGAGTTGCGCTCCGGGTTCAGGAACCGCTCGAAGATCAGCCCGTGCTCCAGCGGGTCCAGGTTGGTGATGTGCAGGATGTAGGCCAGCAGCGACCCGGCCGCCGAACCGCGGCCCGGGCCGACGTGGATGCCCTGCGACTTCGCCCACCGGGTCAGGTCGCCGACGACCAGGAAGTACGCGCAGTAGCCCTTCTTGTCCAGCACGTCCAGCTCGACCTGGATGCGCTGGCGGCACTCCTCGGTCGGCCCGTTCGGGTAGCGGGTGGGCAGGTACTGCTCGATCTCGGCGGCCAGCAGCTCCCGCTCGGTCTTGCCGGTGCCGTCGGTGACGCGCGGCATCCGGTCCTGGTACTTCCAGACGTCCTCGTAGGACTCCACCATGTCGGCGACCAGCAGGGTGTTGTCAGCCGCGCCCGGGACCTCCTTGTCCCAGTACTCGCGCATCTCCTCGGCCGACTTGAGGTAGTAGCCGTCGCCGTCGAACTTGAACCGGTTCTCGTCACTGAGCGTCTTGCCGGACTGCACGCACAGCAGCGCGCCGTGCGACTCGGCCTGGTCGATCGTGACGTAGTGGCTGTCGTTGGTGGCCAGCGGCTTGAGGTCCAGCTTCTTGGCGATCTCCAGCAGGCCCTGGCGCACCGACCGCTCAATCGGCAGGCCGTGGTCCATCAGCTCCAGGAAGAAGTAGTCCTTGCCGAAGATGTCCCGGTAGTCGGCGGCGGCCTGCAGCGCCTCGTCGAACTGCCGCAGCCGCAGGCGGGTCTGCACCTCACCCGACGGGCAGCCGGTGGTGGCGATGATGCCCTCGGCGTACTCGGCGATCAGTTCGCGGTCCATGCGCGGCTTGCGGTAGTAGCCCTCGAAGCTGGCCCGGCTGGAGAGGGTGAACAGGTTGCGCAGGCCGGTGGCGTTGCGCGCCAGCATCGTCATGTGCGTGTAGGCGCCCCCACCGGAGACGTCGCCGCCCTCGCCGAACTCGTCGGTGCCGCGCTGCTTGGCCTCGCCCCAGAACACCGGCTTCTTGTGGAACCGGCTGCCCGGCGCCAGGTACGCCTCGATGCCGATGATCGGCTTGATGCCGGTCTTCTTCGCCTGCTGGTAGAACTCGTCGGCGCCGAACATGTTGCCGTGGTCGGTCATTCCCACCGCGGACATGCCCAGGCGCTCGGCTTCGGCGAACAACGCCCCGACCTTCGCCGCACCGTCGAGCATCGAGTACTCGGTGTGCACGTGGAGGTGGACGAAGGGGTCGACAGGCACGGCGGAAGTCCTCCTTCGCGGCGGATTGTGGGAGAGGTGCCAGCCTAACTCCCGGCTCCGACGTGATCGGGGATTCCCCCGGCGTTGCGGCGGGATCGGTGTGGGTGACGTCCACCTGTGCGCAACCGCCCCGAAGTCCCGACCAGTTGACGCGGTGATCGGTGGGAGCGGGTAGCGTGGCACATCGTGGCTGGCCCTGATCCCGTGGACGTGCGTCTGCTGAGCGTCGTCGCCGAGATGGGCCGTGCGGCGGTTCCCGAGATCGCCGGTCGGCTCGGCATGGATGTGCGCGACGTCGCGGCGCGCCTCGCTGCCCTGTCCACGACCGGTCTCCCGCTGATCGTCGGGGTCGAGTGCGACGTGCAGGGCATCCGCAACGCGGTCGCCGCCGCCCAGCAGTGGGCCGCGCAAAACATGGCCAGCGGCCCCTACCAGGTCTCCGGCCCGCACCACGTGTCCGGCCCGCACAGCGGCACGTACCAGGTGCCGCCGTCGGGCCCCTACCCGCAACCCTCCGGTGGCTACCCGATGCCCAGCGGAAGCCACCCGGTGCCGGGCCACGGCGCGCCCAGCACCCCGCAGCGCTTCGTGCCGCCCGGCCCGCCGCCGTCGTTCCCGCAGCACACCCCGCCCGGACCGCCGGACCCGATGAACGTGTGGGGACCCCCGGGTTCCGCGGCGTGGGCCCGCGGTGACCAGCAGTTCCCCGGCGCCCCGCAGCCGCCGGCGCCGGTGCGCACCGGCAAGGTCGGCAGCAAGCTCGACGTCGAGGGCCCGGAGGGCGAGCGGATCACCATCCAGCTGGTCGAGGTCGTCGACCCCGCGGACTTCCTGTTCACCGCGGCCGGGTACGAACTGCAGGACGGCGAGCGCGCGGTGGTGGTGCACACCGAGCTGACCAACCGCGGCGCGGCGCCGTTCGCCTCGCTGCCCGACCTGTACCTGGAGCTCATCGCCAAGGACGGCTCGGCGGTGCAGAAGGCACCGGTGTCGCTGTCGTCCCGCCCGCCGCACCGCATCGGCGTGCAGCCGGGCGAGACCGCGGGCGGCCACACGGTCTACGTGCTGCCGGAGTCCACCGAGCTGGTGGCGGTTCGTTGGACGCCCCGCCCCGGCGACGAGCAGCGCACCCTCACCTGGGACATCACCGACCTGTGAGCCCGGGCTCGTGATCGTCGCCTGAACCGCATGCTGGGTGGAACCGCGCTCCCGGCCGGGACCGGTGGCCTACGTCTGTCCCGGTGATCCACTGCCGCCGATCGGGCGTGTGCTCTTGCGGTTCGTGCTCCGGTGTGGACCCCTTGGAGTCATGACCTCGCACGAGGGCGATCGACTCAGCGTCGGTGTGCCACGCGAGACGCTCCCGGGTGAGCGCCGCGTCGCGCTGGTGCCCGCTGTCGTGGGACGGCTCTGCTCGCGCGGCGTGGGTGTCGTCGTCGAGCCCGGTGCCGGGGCGGCGGCGCTGATCCCGGACGAGGAGTTCACCAAGGCGGGCGCGAGCACCGGCGACCCCTGGTCGGCCGACGTGGTCGTCAAGGTCAACCCGCCGGGCGCGGCGGAGATCGCCCGGTTGCGGCCCGGTTCGGCGCTGATCGGGTTCCTGGCCCCGCTGACCGACCCGGACGTGGCGCGGCGGCTGCGCGAGGCGGGCGTGACCGGCTTCGCGCTGGAGTCGGTGCCGCGGATCTCCCGGGCCCAGTCGATGGACGCGCTGTCTTCGCAGGCCAACGTCGCCGGGTACCGGGCCGTGCTGCTCGCGGCCGGCGAGTGCACCCGGTTCTTCCCGATGCTCACCACCGCGGCGGGCACCGTGAAACCCGCGTCCGTGCTGGTGCTCGGGGCCGGGGTGGCCGGGCTGCAGGCGCTGGCGACCGCGAAGCGGCTGGGCGCGCGCACCACCGGATACGACGTGCGGCCGGAGGTGGCCGACCAGGTGCGCTCGGTGGGTGCGAAGTGGCTCGACCTGGGGGTCGCGGCGGTCGGCGAGGGCGGCTACGCCCGGGAGCTGACCGCGGCGGAACGCGCCGAGCAGACCCAGCGGCTGGCTGCGGAGATCGCCGGGCACGATGTGGTGATCACCACGGCCATGGTCCCGGGCCGCCCGGCGCCGAAGCTGGTTCCGGCGGACGCGGTGCGCCGGATGCGGCCGGGCAGCGTGGTCGTGGACCTGGCCGGGGCGGCGGGGGGCAACTGCGAGCTCAGCGAGCCGGGGCGGACCGTGGTCCACCACGAGGTCACCATCGCCTGCCCGCTGAACCTCCCGGCCACCATGCCGGAGCACGCCAGCGAGCTCTTCGCCCGCAACGTGGCGGCCCTGCTGGAACTGATGCTGGTCGAGGGCCGCCTGGCCCCGGACTTCTCCGACGAGGTCATCGCCGCCACCTGCATCACCCGGCCCGCGCCCAGCGGGGCGCCATGAGCAGCTCGGCCCCCACTACCGGAAGGAGGTGGCGATGTTCCTGGCCGATCTGGCGATCCTGGTGCTGGCGGGGTTCGTCGGCTTCGCGGTGATCTCCAAGGTGCCCAACACCCTGCACACGCCGCTCATGTCGGGCACCAACGCCATCCACGGCATCGTGCTGCTCGGCGGCGTGCTGGTGCTCGGATCGGGCGTGACCGACCTCGTCTCGCAGCTGCTGGCCCTGGTGGCGATCGTGTTCGGCACCATCAACGTGGTCGGCGGTTTCCTCGTCACCGACCGGATGCTGGGCATGTTCCGGCGCAGGCCGGACGCCGCCCGGAAGGGTGCGCAGAAGTGATCACGCTGCGGTCGGTGCTCTACATCCTGGCGTTCGCGCTGTTCATCTACGGCCTGATGGGCCTGACCGGTCCGCGCACCGCGGTGCGGGGCAACGCGATCGCCGCCGCGGGCATGGTGGTCGCGGTGGTCGCGACCCTGCTCACGCCCGGGCTGGGCAACTGGTGGCTGATCGCGCTGGGCCTGGTGCTCGGCACGGTGATCGGGATTCCCGCCGCGCGGCGGGTGAAGATGACCGCGATGCCGCAGATGGTGGCGCTGTTCAACGGCGTCGGCGGCGGGGCGGTGGCGCTCACCGCGTGGGTGGAGTTCCGGGAAACGGCGGGATTCACCGGGGAGCCCGCGTTCGTCCCGATCTCGACGCTGTTCGCCGCGATCATCGGCTCCATCTCGTTCTGGGGTTCGCTGGTGGCGTTCGGCAAGCTGCAGGAACTGCTGCCCGGCCGCCCGATCAGCGCGGGCCGGTGGCAGCTGCCGCTGAACGTGCTGCTGCTGGCCGGGGCCGTGGCGTGCGCGGTGGCGATCGGACTCGGCGGCACGGCGGAACTGCTGCTGGTGGCGGTGCTGGTGCTGGCCGGGCTCGGCGGCCTCGCGGTGGTGCTGCCCATCGGCGGCGCGGACATGCCGGTGGTGGTCTCGCTGCTCAACGCGTTCACCGGGCTGTCCGCCGCGGCAGCCGGGCTGGCGCTGGGCAACACCGCGATGATCGTGGCGGGCATGCTGGTGGGCGCCTCCGGTTCGATCCTCACCGACCAGATGGCCAAGGCGATGAACCGGTCGATCCCGTCGATCGTCGCGGGCGGGTTCGGCGGCGGCCAGGCGGCCGCGCCGGTCACCGCCGGTGGCTCGGTGCGGTCGATCAGCGCGGCCGACGCGGCGATCCAGCTCGCCTACGCGAACCAGGTGATCATCGTGCCCGGCTACGGCATGGCCGTCGCGCAGGCGCAGCACGCGGTGCAGGACATGGCCAAACTGCTGACCGAGCGGGGCGTCGAGGTCAACTACGCGATCCACCCGGTGGCGGGCCGGATGCCCGGTCACATGAACGTGCTGCTGGCCGAGGCGGACGTGCCCTACGAGCAGCTCAAGGAGATGGACGAGATCAACGACGAGTTCGCCCGCACCGACGTCGCCCTGGTGATCGGCGCCAACGACGTCACCAATCCGGCGGCGCGCTCCGACCCGGGCTCGCCCATCTACGGCATGCCGATCCTCAACGTCGACCAGGCCAGGGCGGTCATCGTGCTGAAGCGCTCGATGCGCGCCGGGTTCGCCGGCGTGGACAACCCGCTCTACACCGACCCGAAGACCTCGATGCTCTTCGGCGACGCCAAGTCCTCGGTCCGCGACGTGATCGAAGAGCTCAAGGCCCTGTGAGCGTTCCGCGCCGGTGATCTCGCTGGACGCACCCGCGGTGCGAGGGTGGCCGACAGCGCCTGCGCCGCTGGACTCCCGCGTTCAGTCCGCGCGGCGGCGGAAGATGCGCAGCGGGTTGGTGCGCCCGGGGCGTTCGGGCCGGTTGCGGCTGCGGTACTCCAGCTTCGGCCAGTCCCCCGCCTCGCCCGGCGCGGGCTCCGGTTCCGGCGCGCCGAACACCGCAGGCGAGGCGCTGCCGATGTCCTCGGCGTTGATCACGTCGCGGAGGCTGGTGAAGCCCTCGGCCGGGGTGGCGTCGTCGGCACCGGGCTGGATCACCGGCATCCCGGTGGGCGGCGTCGGCGCCTCCGAACCCTCGAACGATCTCGACTGTGCCATCCCGGCCCTCCGTGGTCGCACGGCTCGTTGCGACCACGGTACCCGGATCAGCTGTCCTGATCGCGCAGCGCGTCGAGCGCGTGCTGCAGATCGGCCGGGTACTCGCTGTCGAACGTGACCCACCCGCCCGCGGGGTGCTCGAAGGACAGGCTCCGCGCGTGCAGCCACTGCCGGGTGATGCCGAGCCTGCGGGCCAGCACCGGGTCCGCGCCGTAGGTGAGGTCGCCGACGCAGGGGTGCCGGATCGCCGCGAAGTGCACCCGGATCTGGTGGGTGCGGCCGGTTTCCAGTTTCACGTCCACCAGTGATGCGGCGCGGAACGCCTCCACCGTCTCGTAGTGCGTGATGCTGGGCTTGCCACCGGTGACGACCGCGAACTTGTAGTCGTGGCGCGGGTGCCGGTCGATCGGCGCGTCGATGGTGCCGCGGCTCGGGTCGGGGTGGCCCTGCACGACCGCGTGGTAGCGCTTGTCCACGGTGCGTTCCTTGAACGCCCGCTTGAGCACGGAGTACGCGTGCTCGCTCTTGGCCACGACCATGACGCCGGTGGTTCCCGCGTCCAGCCGGTGCACGACGCCCTGCCGCTCGGCGGCGCCGGAGGTCGCGATGCGCACCCCCGCGGCGGCCAGCCCGCCCACCACGGTCGGCCCCTCCCAGCCGGGGCTCGGGTGCACGGCCACGCCGATCGGCTTGTCGACGACGACGATCTCGTCGTCCTCGTGCAGGATCTTCAGCCCCTCGACGGGCACCGGCACGACCTGCAGCGGCGGCCGCGCCGTCGGCAGGGTCACCTCCAGCCACGCACCGGCGACCAGCCGGTCCGACTTGCCCGCCGGGCTGCCGTCGATGAGTACGTCACCGGATTCCGCCAGGGAGGCAATGGCGCTGCGGGACAGCCCCAGCAGTTTCGACAGCCCGGCGTCCACCCGCATGCCGTCCAGCCCCTCGGGCACCGGCAGGGTTCGCAGATCGCTCACGAGTCGTTCTCCGCGGCCTTGTTCCGGCGGTGCACCGTCCCGTCGTAGTCGCGGCCCAGCAGCGACAGCAGGACCACCAGGACACCGCCGCTGACGATGCAACTGTCGGCGATGTTGAACACCGGCCACACCGCGCCGCCCGGCGCGAACACGGACACAAAGTCCACCACGTGGCCCTGCAGTGGGCCGGGAGCGCGGAAGACGCGGTCCACCAGGTTGCCGAGCGCGCCGCCAAGCACCAGGCCGAGCCCGACCGCCCAGCCGGGCGAGCGCAGCTTCGGCGCCAGCCAGATGATCACGCCCACGACCGCGATGGCCAGCAGCGCCAGCAGCCAGGTCATGCCGGTGGCCAGCGAGAAGGCCGCGCCCGGGTTGCGCAGCACGTCCAGGTACAGCAGGCCGCCCAGCAGCCGGACCGGCGGCCGCCCTTCCAGGTTGGCCACCACCGCCACCTTGGTGACGATGTCGACCGCGAGGGCCACCACCGCCACCCCGAACAGCAGCGCGAGCAGCTTCCGGGATCGCACGCGCGGCTCGTCGGGGGGCGGCTCGGCGGCGGCCCGCTCGGGGTCCGCCTGCTCCGGGGAGGACTGCTCGGTGCTCACAACCTCCATTGTCCCTGAACGACACCGGGCGCAGCGCAGCAGTACCCGCCGTCGGCAAGACCGCGGAAACGGCGCGCCCGGAGGGGTCAGCGGAGGAAGTCCGGTGCCGGGCGCGGGTCGTCGGCCGGGCTCCAGCGACCGTCGCGCTGCTCGTAGCGCCACACCGGTCCGTCGGTCACCAGCGTGCGCAGTGCGGTCAGGAAGCGGTCGACGTGCTCCGGCGTGGTGCCCAGACCCACGCTGACCCGCACCGCGCGCTCGGCGTCCGCGCCCGCCCGGGCGAGCAGCCGCCGGGTCGCCAGGTGGGCACAGAACAGGCCGTCACGGACACCGATGCCGTGCTCGGCGGACAACGCCGCCGCCAGCAGCCCCGGGTCCTGGCCGTCGACGGTGAAGCTCACCACACCGACGCGGTCGTGGTCAGCGTCGAACAGCCGCAGCTCCCGCACTCCGGGCACGTGCCGCAGCCCGGCCCGCAGCCGCCGCAGCAGCGCCTCCTCGTGCGCGATGACGCCGTCCCAGTTCGCGGCCAGCGTCTGGCAGGCCCGGGCCAGCGCGTGCACGCCGACGGTGTTCGGCGAGCCCGCCTCGTGGCGCTCGGGGCCGGTGGTCCAGCTGACCGACTGCTCCCGCACCACCCTGGTGGCACCGCCACCGGCCAGGTACGGATCGGCGGCGTTGAGCCAGTCCGCGCGCCCGATGAGGGCACCGGCGCCGAACGGCGCGTAGAGCTTGTGCCCGGACAGGGCCACGTAGTCGACGTCCAGCTCGCCGATGCGCACCGGGCGGTGCGGGGCGAGCTGCGCGGCGTCCAGGACGGTCCGCGACCCGCGGCGGCGCGCCACCCGCGCGAGCTCGGCGACCGGCCACAGTTCCCCGGTCACGTTGGAGGCGCCGGTGAGCACCGCCAGCCGCGGTCCCTCCGGGCAGTCGGCGAGCGCCTCGTCGAGCGCGGCGACGGCCGCTGCCGGGCTTTCCGGTGCGGAAAGGCGGCGCACCCGCGGCCCGGCCCACGGCAGCAGGGCGGCGTGGTGCTCGCTGTCGAAGACGACGACGGACGTGCCGCGCGGCACCGCCCGCGCCAGCAGGTTCAGCGCGTCGGTGGTGTTGCGGGTGAAGACCACCTCGTCCCCGCGCCGCGCACCCACGAAGTCCAGCAGCGTCTCCCGCGCTCCCTCGTAGACCCGGGTGCACACCTGCGAGGCGAACCCGGCGCCGCGGTGCACGCTGGCGTACCAGGGAAGCAACTCGTCCACCGCGGCCTGCACGGCCGCCAGACAGGGCGCGCTCGCGGCGTGGTCGAGGTTCGCGTAACCGATGTGCCCGCCGGTGACCAGCGGAACCCGCAACGCGGCACCGACCACGGCCGGAACCCCGCGGTCCGCGGCGGACTGAGACGGGATGTCGATGACGGCAGATGTCATGATGCCCCTCCCAGGGCCTCATCGGACCCGCCACGAGGGGTCCGCGCTTGCCGAATCGCCCTACGCGACCGGCCAGGTCCTCACCCGGGGCACCCCACCGCGGTTGGAGGGTTGCCGGCCAGCAAGCCGGGGCTTGACGCTGGCGCTCATGACCTTCGGTCCCACACCCTAGGAAACCGCCGCCGCAGTGGGCAACAGGCGTCCCGCACCGTGGGAGCGTCCTACGTCACACACGTACGCAGGCGCCCCCGCGAGAAAATCGCACGACGGGGACCGCGGTGCCCACACCACACGGCGATCCCCGAGGCGCGGTCGAACTCGCGGAGGCGCCCCTCCTCGGATCAGAGCCGGGTCGCCGCGACCCTGATCTCGGTGCCCTCGCCGACCGTTCCGACGTAACCGTCCGGCGTGGAACCGGTCTCCAGCGACTCCGCGAGCGTCTCGCCCGCGATGAACTCCCGGTGCGCCTCGATGGCCGCCAGCACCTCCGCCGGTGCCTCGACGGTCACCGCGATCCGGTCCGACACCTCGAAGTCCGCAGCCTTGCGGGCCTGCTGCACCACGCGCACCACGTCGCGGGCCAGTCCCTCGGCCGCCAGCTCCGCGGTCACCTCGGTGTCCAGCACCACCAGGCCGTCGCCGCCCGGCAGCGCCGACGCAGCACCGGTGTCGGTCGACACCAGGCGCTCGGTGAACTCGCCGTCGCGCAGCTCGATCCCGGCCGCGACCACTGAGCCGCCGGGGGTGCGGCTCCACTCGCCAGCCTTGACGGCCTTGATCACCTTCTGCACGTCCCGGCCCAGCCGCGGACCGGCGGCCCGCGCGTTCACCGCGATCTCGAAGCGGCCGTGCGCGGCCACGTCGGTGCTCAGCTCCAGCTCCTTGACGTTGACCTCGTCGCGGACCAGCTCCGCGAACGGCCGCAACGTCTCCGCGTCCGGCGTGGCCACCACCAGCTTCGCCAGCGGCAACCGCACCCGCAGCTTGTTGGCCTTGCGCAGCGCCAACGCCGACGAGCACACCTGGCGCACCCGGTCCATCGCCGTCACCAGCGCGGCGTCCGCGGGCAGCTCGTCGACCAGCGGCCAGTCCGTCAGGTGCACCGAGCGGCCCCCGGTCAGCCCCCGCCACACCGCCTCGGCGGTCAGCGGCAGCAGCGGCGCCACCACCCGGCAGGTCACCTCCAGCACCGTGTGCAGGGTGTCGATGGCGTCGCGGTCGCCCGCCCAGAACCGGTCGCGGGAGCGGCGCACGTACCAGTTCGTCAGCACCTCGAGGAAGTCGCGGACCGTCGCGCAGGCCCCGGCCAGGTCGAACGAGTCCATCGCGGACTGCACGTCGCCGACCAGCTCGTGCGTCTTGGCCAGCACGTAGCGGTCCAGCACGTGCTGGCTGTCCACTCTGGACCGCCCCTCGACGCCCGCTGCGTTGGCGTACAGCGCCAGGAAGTACCAGGAGTTCCACAGCGGCAGCACGGCCTGCCGCACCGCATCCCGGATGCCCCGCTCGGTGACCACCAGGTCGCCGCCCCGCAGGATCGGGCTGGACATCAAGAACCAGCGCATCGCGTCCGAGCCGTCGCGGTCGAAGACCTCGTTGACGTCCGGGTAGTTGCGCTTGGACTTCGACATCTTCTGCCCGTCGGAGCCCAGCACGATGCCGTGCGCCACGACGTTGGCGAACGCGGGCCGGTCGAACAGCGCGGTCGCCAGCACGTGCAGCGTGTAGAACCAGCCGCGGGTCTGCCCGTTGTACTCGACGATGAAGTCGCCCGGGTAGTGGTGCTCGAACCACTCGGCGTTCTCGAACGGGTAGTGCACCTGGGCGAACGGCATCGAGCCGGACTCGAACCAGCAGTCCAGCACCTCCGGCACCCGCCGCATCGTCGACTTCCCGGTCGGGTCGTCCGGGTTCGGCCGGGTCAGCTGGTCGATCTCCGGGCGGTGCAGGTTCGTCGGCCGCACCCCGAAGTCACGCTCCAGCTCGTCCAGCGACCCGTACACGTCGATGCGCGGGTAGTTCGGGTCGTCGGACACCCACACCGGGATCGGCGAACCCCAGTACCGGTTGCGGGAGATGTTCCAGTCGCGGGCGTTCTCCAGCCACTTGCCGAACTGGCCGTCCCGGATGTGGCCGGGAACCCAGTTGATCTGCTGGTTCAGCTCGACCATCCGGTCCTTGAACCGGCTGACCGCCACGAACCAGGACGACACCGCGCGCTGGATCAGCGCGTTGTCGCAGCGCCAGCAGTGCGGGTAGGCGTGGTCGTAGGTCTCGTGCCGCAGCAGGAGGCCCTTCTCTCTGAGGTCGCGGGCGATCTGCTTGTTCGCCTCGAAGACCTGCAGGCCCTCGTACGGCGGCACCTCGGCGGTGAACCTGCCCTGCGCGTCGACCGGCACGACCGGCTCGATGTCCGCCGCGTCGGTGACGGCCTTGTCCTCCTCGCCAAAGGCCGGGGCGATGTGCACGATCCCGGTGCCGTCGTCGGTGGTGACGTAGTCGGCGGCCAGCACCTGGTGCGCGTTCTTCCGGCCGACGAAGAAGTCGAACGGCGGAGTGTAGCGGGTGCCGAGCAGGTCAGAGCCCTTGAACCGGGCCACGACGTGGTCGGCCACGTCCTCGCCGAGCTCCCGCGCGTACGCGCCCAGCCGCGCCTCGGCCAGTACGTAGCGCTCCGCGCTGGTGCCGGGCGCGACGAGCACGTAGTCCACCTCGGGGTGCACCGCCGCGGCGAGGTTGGACGGCAGCGTCCACGGGGTCGTCGTCCACACCAGGGCCAGCGCCTGGTCGTGGGGCCTGCCGGGGGCGTGGAGCCGCAGGCCCACCGTCACCGCCGGGTCCTGGCGCTGCCGGTAGACGTCGTCCATGCGCGTCTCGGTGTTGGACAGCGGCGTCTCGCAGCGCCAGCAGTACCAGAGCACCCGGAAGCCCTCGTAGATCAGCCCCTTGTCCCACAGGGTCTTGAACGCCCACATGACGCTTTCCATGTAGTCCAGGTCGAGCGTCTTGTAGTCGTTGTCGAAGTCCACCCAGCGGGCCTGCCGGGTGACGTAGTCCTCCCACTCGGCGGTGTAACGCAGTACCGACGTGCGGCACGCCTCGTTGAAGGCGGCCACGCCCATCTGCTCGATCTCGGACTTCGAGGTGATGCCGAGCTGCTTCTCGGCCTCCACCTCGGCGGGCAGCCCGTGGCAGTCCCAGCCGAAGCGGCGCTCGACCCGGCGGCCCCGCATCGTCTGGTAGCGGGGCACCGCGTCCTTGACGTAGCCGGTCAGCAGGTGCCCGTAGTGCGGCAGCCCGTTGGCGAACGGCGGGCCGTCGTAGAAGACGAACTCGTTGGCACCGTTGACGCCGGCCTCACGGGCCTGCACCGAGGCCCGGAACGTCTTGTCGTCCGCCCAGGAATCCAGCACCCGGCGCTCGATCTCCGGGAACGCGGGCTGGGCCGGCACGCCGCGTTCGTCGCCGAACTGAACCTTGGGATAAGCCATCGCGGATGCGCTCCTCGCGGTGTGTGTCGATTCCGCCGCACAGTCACCGAAGCCTCGGTGCCACACGGGGACGACAACCCGCGCGCGTGCTCACACGGGTTCCGCGGTACCACCCCGCTTGCCGCCGACGGACGCCGACGACCCCTCATTTGCCAGCTGTCACGGGCTGGACCCGTCCGGTTCTACTGAGGCGCGCGAGCGCCCGTTCTTCCGGAGGCTCCCCGGTGATGGCCGGATCATCGCCTGTTCACGGTCCAGAGTACCGGCCGCCCGCCACCGGTTTTCACCGACCACCGCGATTCAGGGCGGAACCGCGGTGCGCCTGCGCGACCGGGGCGGTGTCCGGCCTGCACCGCCGACACGGTGTGAACCCCAGCTCCCGGGCCTCGTCGTTGTGCAAAGCGATCGTCCGACGCTCGCCGACCAGGTCGCAGTCGCGCCGGTGGTAGTGCGGGCGCTCGTCGATCACCATGACCTCGACCGGCGGACCGGCGGACCCGCTCGGTGCGCGGCGGTGCCGTGCCCGCTCCACGACCAGCAGCAGCACGCCCAGCGCACTGGCCAGCACCGAGAACCACGCCACGTCGGGCTGGCCGCTGACCACGGCCGACGCCAGCACCACCCCGGCCACCACGACCAGCAGCAGCACGGTCAGCAGCACCCGATCTCACGCTCCTCGCCGACGGGCCGACACGACGGTGGCAACGGGCACCGGCCCGCTGCCACCGGTGCGGGTCGTCAGCCTGCCTCGGCCGCGCGCGCGCCGAAGCTGTAGCTGGCCTGCTGACCGGACGACCGGCCGCCGCTGTCGGCGGGCGCGGCGGAACCGCGGTCCTGCAGTTCGCGCAGCTGCGACTCCAGGTAGGTCTGCAACCGGGTGCGGTACTCGCGCTCGAAGGTCCGCAGGGTCTCGATCTTCTTCTCCAGCGCGTTCTTCTCCTGGGTGATGTTGCCCATCACCTCGGCGTGCTTGCGCTGCGCGTCACGTTCCAGGCTGGCGGCCTTCTCGCGGGCCTGCCGCTCCAGGGTCTCGGCCCGGGTACGGGCGTCGTTGAGCATCGTCTCGGCGCGGGTACGCGACTCGTTGACCATGCTGTCGGACTTCGACCGCGCCTCGGACAGCAGCTGCTCGGCCTTGGTCCGTGCCTCGGCGAGCATGCCGTCGGCCTCCGCCTTGGCCTCGCCGGTCAGCCGATCCGCCATCTCCTGGGCGAGCCCCAGAACCTTGGCGGCCTGCACGTGGTGATCACCGCCCGGGGAGGTCTGCTCCACGGGGGACGGCGCCGGCACCGGGGTCAGCCGACGCGGTTCCTCCGGTGCGGCCGGAGCGGCGGAGACCGACGCCGCCTGGCTGCGGGCGTCGTCCAGCTCGACCTGCGCGGACTGCAGCTGGGCCTCCAGCTGCTCCACCTGGCTGCGCAGGTCGTTGTTCTCCTCCACCAGCCGGGCAAGCTCGGCTTCAACCAGGTCGAGGAATGCGTCCACCTCGTCCTCGTTGTAGCCCCGCTTACCGATCGGAGGTTTGCTGAACGCGACGTTATGCACGTCGGCGGGGGTCAGGCCCACAAGATCACCTCACGCACTCCTCGGCTGCGAGTAGCCCGGGTTCCCCGTCACCCGGGCTGAACCAGTCGCATCAGTATGAACACGACCAGCAGCAGCACCATAATCGATAGGTCCAGTCCGACGCCGCCGATCCGGACCGTCGGAATCACCCGACGCACCAACTTCACGGGCGGGTCGGTCACTGTGTAGATGCTCTCCAGCGCGATTGCAACCCCCCCGATCGGTCGCCAATCGCGCGCGAACACCCGAACGAGTTCGATCACGATACGGGCCGTGAGCAGCAGCCAGAAGAAGAACAGAACGTAAAACAGGACGGTCTGTACCGGGTTCACGCTTCAACTGTGCCACCACTCACCCGTAGTTGAAAAAGGCGCCCTCCGCCAACCTTCGCTTGTCCTCGGCGGCGACGTCCACGTTCGGCGGTGAGAGCAAGAACACGCGGTTGGTGACCTTCTCGATCGAACCCCGCAGGGCGAACGCCAGTCCCGCGGCGAAGTCGACCAGGCGCTTGGCGTCGGCCTCCTCCATCTCGGTCAGGTTCATGATCACCGGGGTCCCGTCGCGGTACTGCTCGCCGATCGTGCGGGCTTCGCTGTAGCTGCGCGGGTGCAGGGTTGTGATCTTGCTCAAGTTGAACTGGGTGCCCGTGTCGGTCACCGCCCGGAGCCGCGAGACCGGTTCCCGCGGCGGATCGGCGGGCAGCGCGCTGCGCACCGGGGAGTCCGACGACCATGACCTGCGCGGACGGGCAGGTTCCCGGTACTCCTCGGCGAAGCTTTCCGACTCGGCGTCGGCCTCCGCCTGATAGCTGCTGCGGGTCCCGGCGCGCCGCCGGCCACCGCCCCGGTCCGCCGGGGCGTCGTAGCCGGTGCGGTCGGAGTCCGCGTACCGGTCGCGGTAGGCGACCTCGTCGTCGTAGTCGTCGACCTCGTCGGCCGGGACCATGCCGAAATAGGCCTTCAACTTGTGCAAAGCGCTCATCGGCATGCCCTTCCTCTGCGACTCCTTAACACCGAGCACGAGGCGGCCGACCTTCGACCCCCTTGGTTAGCGGCTACGGCGAGGTTAACCGCCGCCCACCGAGCAACGCGGTTCCGACACGCACCCGCGTCGAGCCGTGGGCAACGGCACTCTCCAGGTCTCCGCTCATTCCGGCCGACACGTCGACAGCTTCCGGGTGGTCGCGGCGCAGTCGCGCGGAGATCACGGAAAGTGTGTCAAATGCCACATCCGGGTCGCCACCCAGGGGAGCGACGGCCATCACCCCTCGCAGTCGAAGATCACTCGTACGCGTGATCATATCGGCAAGTTTCGGCACCTCGTCCGGTCGGCAACCCCCGCGACCCTCCGCCTCATCCAGGCTGACCTGCACCAACACGTCCAGAGGGTGCTTTCGATCACCCGCGTCGAGGGCGTTCGCGGTGGCGCGGCGGAGCGCCTCGACGAGCCGCTCGCTGTCCACCGACTCGACCACGTCGGCCCACCGGACCACCGCGCGCGCCTTGTTCCGCTGCAGCTGCCCGACCATGTGCCACCGCACCCGGGCGTCCGGGCGCAGCGCGGCGAACTCGGCCACCTTGACGCGGGCCTCCTGCTCCCGGTTCTCGGCGAACTCCACCAGCCCGAGATCGGCCAGCAGCGCCACGTCCGAGGCCGGGAAGGTCTTCGTCACCGCCAGCAGCTCAACCTCGTCAGGCCGCCGCCCCGCGGCGCGGCAGGCGCGGTCCAGGCGCTCCCGGACCTTGCGCAGCGACTCGGCGAGTTCGGACCGCCGCTGCTCGCTCGCGTCCGGGCGGGTGGGCAGATCGTTCACCAGTCCTCCAACGCCCGGTCGGCCGGGCAGATCGTCGCTTGCAGGGTCACCTTCGTTCATGGCTGGGACCTCCGGGAAGTCGCCTGTCCCGTGAGGACTCACGCTTCCCGCCCTTCCTCCTCCGGGTCCATCCAGACCACCGAGGCGAACCGCCCGGTGCGGCCGCGGTCCCGGCGGTGGCTGTAGAGCTCCGGGGACTCCAGGGTGCAGCGCGGGTCCACCCCGATCCTGCCGATCCCGGCGGCCGCCAGCTGCTCCCACAGACCCGCCCGCAGGTCCAGTCCCGGGGTGCCCCGGCGGGTCCGGCAGGCGCTGCCCGGCAGGTGCCTGTCGACGTCGGCCTGCATGTCGGCCGGGACCTCGTAGCACTTGCCGCACGCCGCCGGCCCCAGCAGGGCCTCGATCCGGCCCAGCTCGGCCCCGGCTTCCTGCATCGCCCGCAGCGCGGCCACCAGCACCCCGACGCGGGCCCCCACGCGCCCGGCGTGCACCGCCGAGACCACCCCGGCCACCGGGTCGCCGAGCAGCACCGGGACGCAGTCCGCGGTCAACACCACCAGCGCCAGGTTCGGTTCGGCCGTGACGAGCGCGTCGGTCGCCTCCACCGCGCCGGGCTGGGGTCCGGTGACGATCGTGGCGGTGCGCCCGTGGATCTGCTCCATCCACACCAGCCGGTCCTCGGTGAGGCCGATACCCTCGGCAAGTCTGCGCTGGTTCGCCGCCACCGCCGCCGGATCGTCGCCGACCCGTCCGCCGAGGTTGAAGGAGTCGAACGGCGGCTGCGACCGGCCGCCTTCCCGCGTGGTGATCACGCGCCGAATCCGCACTGCTCACGCCTCCGAACACACATCGACACCGGAAACGGGTCGTCTCCGGTGTCGATTCTCGCGCACCCCGGCCGCGGCCCGGCCGGGCACGGGGCCGTCAGCGGCGCATGAAGGGCGGGATGTCCACGTCGTCGTCGGTGTCCTCGTTGACCGGGATGGGGCGGTTCGGCAGCGACCCGGTCCGCCCCGTGGCGGTGCCGTGCGTCGGGTAGCCGCCGGTGGCGCGAACCGGCACCGAGACGTTCTGCTGCCCGGTCGAGGAACCGTCGCCGCCGAACAGTCCGGTGCGCTGGCCGAGAGTCGGCCGCTGCGGCGGTTCCGGCCGGGCGGGCTCCTCGCGCTCCGGTGCGGTGGTCTCCGCGGCGGGCTGCGGTTGCGCCGCCGGTGTCGCCGGCTCGACCGCCGGCGGTGTCGGCGACGACGGCTCCGGCTGCGGGGTCGATGCCGACTGCGGCGCGGGGGTTTCGGCCTGCGAGGCGGGCTTGTTGTCGGCGCTGGACTGTTCGCCGTCCTCGCTGCGCGAGCCGACCTTGGTGGGTTCGAGCTTCTTGTGGGTGGGCGTGCCGGAGTCGAACCCGGCGGCGATCACCGTCACCCGCACCTCGTCGCCCAGCGAGTCGTCGATGACCGTGCCGAAGATGATGTTGGCGTCAGGGTGCGCCGCCTCCTGCACCAGCGACGCGGACTCGTTGATCTCGAACAGGCCGAGGTCGGAGCCGCCGGCGATGGCCAGCAGCACGCCGTGGGCGCCCTCCATGGACGCCTCCAGCAGCGGCGAGTTGATCGCCTTCTGCGCGGCCTGCACCGCCCGGCCCTCGCCGCGCGCCGAACCGATGCCCATCAGCGCGCTGCCCGCGCCGGACATGACGCTCTTGACGTCGGCGAAGTCCAGGTTGATCAGGCCCGGGGTGGTGATCAGGTCGGTGATGCCCTGCACACCGGAGAGCAGCACCTCGTCGGCGGAACGGAAGGCGTCCATCAGGCTCACCCCGATGTCGCCCAGCTGCAGCAGCCGGTCGTTCGGGATGACGATCAGGGTGTCGCAGCAGTCCCGGAGCTCCTTGATGCCCTGCTCGGCCTGCTGCGCGCGGCGCTTGCCCTCGAAGGAGAACGGCCGGGTGACCACGCCGATGGTGAGCGCCCCCAGCTTGCGCGCGATCGACGCGACCACCGGGGCGCCACCGGTGCCGGTACCGCCGCCCTCACCGGCGGTCACGAACACCATGTCGGCGCCCTTGAGGACCTCTTCGATCTCCTCCTTGTGGTCCTCGGCTGCCTTGTGGCCGACCTCGGGTGCCGCACCGGCGCCGAGACCGCGGGTCAACTCCCGACCGATGTCCAGCTTCACGTCGGCATCGGACATCAGCAGGGCCTGCGCGTCGGTGTTCACCGCGATGAACTCGACGCCCTTGAGCCCGACCTCGATCATGCGGTTCACGGCGTTGACGCCGCCGCCACCGATGCCGACGACCTTGATCACCGCGAGGTAGTTGTGCGGGGGCGTCATCGGATCCGCCTTCCTGATCGTGGCTGGAGTGCTCGCTGCGTCGACCGCCGGGACCGGTCGCCGCCGACGCGGGTTCCCCCCGGTCGCTGTCGGCGCGGGAGTCGGGGTGCAGCCGATCCCGTGCCCGGTCCGGACGGTAGGCATCCGAATGCCCCCTCGTCCAGCAGCCACGCCGGAATCCCTGGCAGGTGTGTTATGCCGTGCACCTCGTCGTTTCCGCCTCGACCGTGTTGCTTCGCCCAGCTGGTCCGCATTCCGCCGCGGTGCGGCGCATCGAGCCCAGTTCGTTCCTCCCCTTGTGCGGCGCTCACGTCACGGACGTGATCACCAACAACACCGTACCTCGGCCCCCGCTCACCCGGTCGAGGCAGGCAGTCCGAGATCGGTGCGGAAATCCCGACCGAAGATGTCGGGATTCGCTGCGATCATCGCCGGGTCCGATCACCGGAAAAGGAGGATCTGGGAGCATGGGCAAAGATCTGCGCGGCAAGGTCGCGTTGGTGGCCGGGGCGACCCGCGGGGCCGGGCGCGGCATCGCCATGGAGCTGGGGGCGGCCGGGGCCACGGTGTACGGCACCGGGCGCAGCACGCGGAAGCAGCGCTCGGACTACGACCGGCCGGAGACCATCGAGGAGACCGCGGAGCTGGTGACGAAGGCGGGCGGCACCGGCATCGCGGTCCGCTGCGACCACACCGACCCCGACCAGGTCCGCGAGCTGGTGCGGCGGATCGAACGGGAGCAGGGGCGGCTGGACGTCCTGGTCAACGACCTCGGTGGCGAGCACCTGATGGACTGGCACAAGCCGATCTGGGAGCAGGACCTGGCCAAGGGCCTGCAGCGGTTGCGGGTCGGCATCGAGGCGCACATGATCACCAGCCACTTCGCGCTGGGGCTGCTGGTCCGCAACCCGGGCGGACTGGTCGTGGAGCTCACCGACGGCACCGCGGAGGTGCACGAGAAGTACTACCGCAGCGAGGGCGGCGCGTTCTTCGACGTCGTCAAGACGGCGGCGCACCGGCTGGCCCGCGCGCAGGGCGAGGAGCTTCGGGAGTACGGGGGCACCGCGGTGTCGCTGACGCCGGGGTGGCTGCGCTCGGAGATGATGCTGGACCTGTTCGGCGTCACCGAGGAGAACTGGCGGGAGTCGACCACGGCCCCGCGCGACTTCCTCATCGCGGAGTCCCCGGCCTACGTGGGCCGGGCGGTGGTGGCGCTGGCCACCGACCCGGACGTGGCGCGGTTCAACACCCGGTCGCTGTCCACCGGCTACCTCGCGCGGGTGTACGGCTTCACCGACACCGACGGCTCCCAGCCGGACGCCTGGCGCTACATCCTCGAAGTCCAGTGGGCGGGCAAGGAGGGCGACCCGGACGACTACCGCTGACCGGGTGTGCGGTGATCACAGGCGAACTTGGTGGTCGGTCCCCGTGGTAGGACTCCCAAGTTTGGGCGAACCTGGGGGTCGGTCCCGGCGTTCAGGCCACTGTGGGCAGGGCCGGGGTCGTGATGTCGTAGACCCTGCCCGGGCGGGTCAGCAGCGGCGGCAGGATCGCCGCCTTGCGGGCGGTTTCCTCCACCGACCCCCACTCGACCTCGCGGTCGCCGGTGAGCAGCAGGCGGACGTCCCGCGGGTTGTCCGCCAGCACCGCGGTGACCTCCGCGCGCACCGCCGGGGGCAGGGACGTCAGGATCGCCATCGCCGTCCGCGTCGCCGGGTCGTTCTGCGACACCTCACGCAACCGCAGTTCCGGCAGGTCCGCCGGGCGCTGCGGGACCACCTCGAACGGCATCCCGGTGCCGTCGACCAGCTGGATCCCGTTGCGCGCCACCACGAACGCCACCGCGGCCCGCTCGGTGACCTCGACCCGCAGGGTGGACGGCCAGGACAGCGACACCTCCGCCGCCGCGATCTTCGGCACCGCCTGCAACCGGTCGCGGACCTCGTCGACGTCGACCTGCAGCATCGGTGTGCCCAGCTCGACGCCCGCCGCCTGCACCACCTGATCCTGGTGCAACGTCACGTTGCCGGTGACCTCCACCGACCGCACCCCCAGCAGCGGCGTGAAATACAGCACCAGCGCCAGCACCGTCACCACGGCCAGCAGTGCAGGCAGCGCCCAGCGGCGCCACTTCGGCGGTGCGAGCGCGCCACCCCGCACGGGACGTCCCCGGGTACTGCGCACCCCGGGGCGGTCCGTCGCGCGGCGGCGCGTCGTGGTCACCCCTGCGCCTCCCCCGCGGCGCGCTCGATCTCGGCCAGGATCTCGGGGCCGAGCATGGTCACGTCACCGGCGCCCATGGTCAGCACCAGGTCGCCCGGCCGGACCAACCCTGCCACCAGCGGCGCCGCTTCGGTGAAGGACGGCTCGTAGTGCACCTTCTCGGCGGGCAGCGGCACCGCGTTGGAGATCAGCTCGCCGGTGACGCCGGGCTGCGGATCCTCGCGCGCCCCGTAGACGTCCAGCACCACGACCTCGTCGGCCAGGCCCAGCGCGGTCGCGAACTCCTCGGCGAACGCCGCGGTGCGGGAGAACAGGTGCGGCTGGAACACCACGACCAGCCGCCCGTCGCCGACCACCGGCCGGGCCGCCCGCAACTGCGCGTCCACCTCGGTCGGGTGGTGCGCGTAGTCGTCGTAGACGCGGACTCCCTCGGCGCGGCCCTTGAACTCGAACCGCCGCCGGACACCGCCGAAGGCCGCGAGCCCGTCGAGCAGCCCGCCCAGCGGCGCCCCGAGCTCCAGCCCGGCCAGCAGCGCCGCCACCGCGTTGCCCGCCATGTGCTCGCCTGGCACCGACACGTGCACGTCGACGCGGTCCGCACCGGCCTCGGTGCCGATCAGCTCCACGGTCACCACGCCCGCGCTGTGCTCGGGCCGGTAGCCGACCAGCCGCGCGTCGCCGTCACCGGTCACCGAGCGTCCGTAGCGGCGCACCCGGATCCCGGCGGCCTGCGCCAGGTCGGCCAGTTCTGCGGCCCCCGGGTCGTCGGCGCAGGTGATCAGCACCCCGCCGGGTTCGATACGCTGCACGAACTCCGCGAAGACCTTGGTGTATGCCTCGGCGGTGCCGTGGTGGTCCAGGTGGTCCGGTTCGACGTTGGTCACGACCGCCACCGACGGCGCGAACACCAGAAAGGACCCGTCGCTCTCGTCGGCCTCGGCGACGAAGATGCTGCCGTCGCCGTGGTGGGCGTTGGCTCCGGAGTCGTTGAGGTCGCCACCGATGGCGAAGGACGGATCGAACCGGCAGTGCTGCAGCGCCACCGTCAGCATCGACGTGGTCGAGGTCTTGCCGTGGGTGCCCGCCACGCAGGCCACCCGGTGCCCGGCCATCAGCGCCGCGAGGGCCTCGGCGCGGCGCAGCACGGTGATCCCGCGCCGCTGCGCCTCGACCAGCTCCGCGTTGTCCGGCCGGATCGCGGTGGACACCACCACCGCGGTCGGGTCGGCGTCGAACTGGTCGAGGTTCTCCGCCCGGTGCCCCACGCCGATGTGCGCGCCCTGCGCCCGCAGCGCCAGCACGGTGCGCGAGTCCCGGGCGTCGGAGCCGGAGACCTCCTGCCCGCGGGCGAGCAGGATGCGGGCGATGCCGCTCATCCCGGCACCGCCGATGCCGACCAGGTGGACCCGCCGCAGGTCCGGAGTGGACGGTGTGGTCACTGCCCCACCACCTCCAGCACGATCCGCGCCAGCACCTGGTCCGCCTCCCGGTGCCCGCTGTTGCGCGTCGCCCGGCTCATCTCCTGCAGTTGCTGCGCGTCCAGCGCCAGCGGCAGTACCTCGTCGATCACCCGCTGCGGGGTCATGTCCGCGTCGGACACCAGCCGCGCCCCGCCGGCGGACACCACCGGCTGCGCGTTGAGCGCCTGTTCACCGTTGCCGTGCGGCAGCGGCACGAACACCGCGGGCAGGCCGACGGCCGACACCTCGGCGACGGTCATCGCGCCGGACCGGCACACCACCAGGTCCGCCGCGGCGTATGCCAGGTCCATCCGCTCCAGGTACGGCACCGCGACGTAGGCCGGCGCGCCCGGCACCTGCTGCACCGCCAGGGAGTTCTTCGGGCCGTGCGCGTGCAGCACGCCGATCCCGGCGCGGCCCAGCGCCTCCGCGGCCCCGGAGAACGCCGTGTTCAGCGTGCGGGCACCCTGCGAACCGCCGAACACCAGGACCGTCGGGGCGCTCGGGTGCAGGCCGAAGTGTGCGCGGGCCTGCGCGCGCAGCGCCCAGCGGTCCAGGCGGGTGATCGACTCCCGCAGCGGGATGCCGATGGTTTGCGCCCCCGCCAGCCCGCTGTCCGGGGTGGCCGACAGCACGCGGGTGGCGAACTTCGCACCCACCTTGTTGGCCAGCCCGGCACGCGCGTTCGCCTCGTGCACCACGATCGGCACGCGCCCGCGCGCCGCCAGGTACGCGGGCAGCGAGACGTAGCCGCCGAACCCGACGACCACGTCCGCGCCGACGCGGTCCAGCACCTCGCGGGTCTGCCGGACCGACTCGCGGACCTTCAGCGGCAGCTTCAGCAGTTCCGCGCTGGCCTTGCGCGGCATCGGCACCGGCGGGATCAGCTCCAGCGGGTAGCCCCGCGCCGGGACCAGCCGGTTCTCCAGGCCGCGCTCGGTGCCCAGCGCCGTCACGCGGGCGTCCGGCCGCAGCCGCCGCACCGCGTCGGCCAGCGCCAGCGCGGGCTCGATGTGCCCGGCGGTGCCGCCACCGGCGACCACCACCGACAGCGCGCGCCGCCCCACGGCACCGTCGCCCGCCGCGCGCTGGTCGATGCGGACCGTCTGCTCCCCGCTCAACGGTGTCCTCCTCGTGTCTGCGCCCGGGAGCCGGGGCCGCTGCGCGCGCCGCGCGCCCGGCTGGTCCCGCCTCCCCGGCGTGTTGCCGCCGCGCCGGAGCCCTTCGCCCCGGGTCGGCTTCGTGGGGTCGTGGGCCGGGCCGGGCGCCGCCTGGCCGGAGGCCGGTACGGCGCCGGGGTGGGCAGCCGCAGCAGCTTGCCGACCCGACCCGGTCCCAAAGACCGTAGCGCGGCGATCGCCTCGGGCTCGTGCCGGGCGAAGTTCGCCAGCAACCCGAACACCAGCATGCTGGTGACCACCGAGGATCCGCCGGAGGAGATCAGCGGCAGCGGCAGCCCGGTGGTGGGCAGCAGGCCCACCACGTAGCCGACGTTGATGATCGCCTGCCCGACCAGCCAGGTGGTCAGCGTCGCCGACACCAGCCGGATCCAGGGGTCGGTGTTGCGGAACGCGATCCGCAGGCCCACGTAGGCGGTGGTGCCGTAGAGCACCAGCACGATCGCGCAGCCGACGAACCCGAGTTCCTCGCCGATCACCGCGAAGATGAAGTCGTTGTGCACGTTGGGCAGGTACTGCCACTTCGACCAGCCCTGCCCCAGCCCGCGGCCGAACAGGCCGCCGTCGGCCAGCGCGTACAGCGCCTGCATCGCCTGGTAGCCCTGCCCCATCGGGTCGGCCAGCGGGTCGAGGAACGAGGTGATGCGGGCCATCCGGTAGTCGGCGACCATCGCCAGCGCCAGGATGCCGGTCAGCGCGCCCAGCAGCATCACCGCGAACAGCCGCAGCGGTGCCCCGGCGAACCACAGCAGCGCCAGCAGCACCACGAACAGCGTGATCGTCGAGCCCAGGTCGGGTTGCAGCATCACCAGCGTGAACATCAGCAGTGCCGCCGGGACGACGGGCACCAGCAGGTGCCGGTACTGGTTCATCAGCCCGCGCTTGGTGACCAGCACGTGCGCGCCCCACAGCGCGAAGGCGACCTTGGCGAACTCGACCGGCTGGAAGGAGATCCCGGCCACCACGAACCAGCTCCTCGCCCCGTTGAGCTCGGTGCCCAGCGGGGTCAGCACCAGCACCAGCAGCGCCAGGCAGGTGGTGAGCAGGATCAGGCTGAACCGGCGCATCAGCTTCACCGGGGTGCGCAGGGCCAGGTAGAACACCACCAGCCCGGCCAGGCAGTACACGACCTGCTTGCCGAAGACGCTGTAGGACGAGCCGTCCTTGGTGAACGAGTCGACGCTGGAGGCCGACAGCACCATCACCAGGCCGAAGATCGTCAGCAGGCCGAAGACCGCCAGCAGCAGGTGGAAGGAGGCCAGCGGCCGGGTCAGCCAGGCGGTCAGCGGCGACAGCACGGTCAGCCCCGCGCGCCTGCGCCTCGCGGGCGCCGACTTCGTCGCGGTGGTCACGGGGGATCACCCGCCGGGTGTGGTAGTAGCCGGGTCCTCGGCGAGCACGGCGCGCACCGCGTCGGCGAAAGCCCGCCCGCGGTGGGCGTAGTCGGTGAACATGTCCATCGACGCGGCGGCCGGGGCGAGCAGGACCACCGAGCCGGGCCGCGCGAACTCGTTGGCCAGGCGGACAGCGTGCAGCATGCCCGCATCGTCCCCCGCGGTGACCTCGCGGACCGGCACATCCGGGGCGTGTCGGGCCAAAGCCGCGGCGAACCGGTCGCGGTCGCGGCCGATCAGCACCACGGCTTCCAACCGGTCGGCGTTGGCCGCCACCAGGTCGTCGACGTCGGCGCCCTTGAGCAGTCCGCCGGCGATCCAGACCACGCGCGGGTGGGCGCGCAGCGCCGCGTCCGCGGCGTGCGGGTTGGTCGCCTTCGAATCATCCACATAGGACACTCCGGCGGCCGCTGCGACCGGCACCGACCGGTGCGCCCCCGGCTGGAAGTCCCGCAGGCCCCGGGCCACCGCGTCCGCCTCGACCCCGAAGGAGCGCGCCAGAACGGCCGCGGCCAGCGCGTTCGCCACGTTGTGCGGTCCGGCCGGGTGCACGTCGCCCACCGACGCGAGCACCACCCCGTCACCGAAGGCCCGGTCCACCAGGTCACCGCCGGACACGCCCACCTGCCCCGGCTCCGGCGCCGACAGCGTGAAGGAGACCCGGCGGGCGCCGTCCGGCGCGGTGGCGGCCAACCGGGTGGACCACTCGTCGTCGGCGTTGGCGACGGCCACCGAGTTGCCCGCGAACACCCGGGCCTTCGCGGCCCCGTAGGAGTCCAGCGAGCCGTGCCAGTCCAGGTGGTCCTCGGCGAGGTTGAGCACCACCGCCGCGAACGGCGCCACCGACTGCGACCAGTGCAGCTGGAAGCTGGACAGCTCCACGGCCAGCACCCGGTGCCCGGCGCGAACCGCGTCCACCACCGGCAGGCCCACGTTGCCGCAGGCCACCACGTCCTCCCCGGCCGAGCGCAGGATCGACTCCAGCATGCTCACCGTGGTCGTCTTGCCGTTGGTGCCGGTGACCGCCAGCCACACCGCCGGCGCACCGCGGTCCTGGTCCAGCTGCCAGGCCAGCTCGACCTCGCCGATCAGCTCGATCTTCGCCGCCGCGGTGGCGGCCAGCAGCGGCGCGTCCGGCCGCCAGCCGGGGCTGGTCACCACCACGTCGGTGCCCGCGGGCGGCTCGACCAGCCCGGGCACCAGATCCGCGCCCTGCGCCTGCAGCGACGCCAACGCGGCCAGCCGGTCCGCGGAGGCGTCGGTCACGGTCACCGCCGCGCCCGCCGCCAGCAGCGCCTGCGCCGCCGACCGGCCGGACACCCCGGCCCCGGCCACCAGCACCCTGCACCCTTCGAACCGACCTGCCACCGGTTTCGCCTCCCCGCTCGTCGTCACCGGTCGCGGGCGCGGACCGCCGCGCCCGCGCCCCTCACCAGTTCGCCGTCAGCGGGCCGGCGCTCAACCAGTCCGCATAGAACAGCCCGACGCCGAACATGCAGCTGATCCCGGCCAGCACCCAGAACCGGATGATCACCGTGGTCTCCGCCCACCCGGCCAGCTCGAAGTGGTGGTGGAACGGGGCCATCCGGAACAACCGCCGCCGCGTGGTGCGGAACACCACGATCTGCAGCACCACCGACAGCGCCTCGACCACGAACACGCCGCCGATCACGATCATCAGCAGCTCGGTGCGGGTCACCATGGACAACCCGGCCAGCAGACCCCCCAGCGCCAGCGAACCGGTGTCGCCCATGAAGATCTTCGCGGGTGCCGCGTTCCACCACAGGAACCCGACGCAGGCCGCCATCGCCGCCGCCGCGACCACCGCGATGTCCAGCGGGTCCCGCACCGTGTAGCAGCCCGGCGCCGGGCCGCTCGGCCCGAAGCAGTCGTTGCGCAGCTGCCAGAACGAGATGAGCACGTAGGTCGCCAGCACCATCGCCGCGGTGCCGCCGGCCAGGCCGTCCATGCCGTCGGTGAAGTTCACCGCGTTCGACCAGCCGCTGATCGCGACGTAGGCGAAGATCACGAACCCGACCGTGCCGAACGAGATCACCGTGATGTCGCGTAGGAACGACAGGTTCAGCGAGGCCGGGGTGACCCCGTTCTGGTTGGCGAACTGGATCGCCAGCACCGCGAACAGCACCGAGGCCACCAGCTGGCCGACCAGTTTCGCGGTCTTGTTCAGCCCGAGGTTGCGCTGCTTACGGATCTTGATGAAGTCGTCGAGGAACCCGACGATGCCCAGCGCCGTGGTCAGGCCCAGCACCAGCAGCCCGGACGCGGTGGGCCGGTCGCCCATCACCAGGTGGGTCACCAGGTAGCCGGCCCACATGGCCACCAGGATCGCCACCCCGCCCATGGTCGGGGTGCCGCGCTTGGCGCCGTGCTGGCTCTGCACCTCCTCGCGGATCTCCTGACCGAAGCCCTGCCTGGAGAACACGCGGATGAGGTAGGGGGTGAACAGGATCGAGACCACCAGCGCGACCGCGGCGGCCACCAGGATCGGCTTCACGCGGCACCACCGCCCGCGCCCAGCAGGGCGTCGGCGACCCGCCACAGCCCAGCCGAGTTCGACGCCTTGGCCAGCACCACATCACCCGGACGCAGCTCGGCGCGCAGCAGCGCGACGGCCGCATCGACGTCCGGCACCAGAACCGACTCCTCTCCCCACGACCCTTCCAGCGATGCCGCCTGGTGCATCACCCGGGCCTGTTCGCCGACCACCACCAGCCGGTCGATGTTCAGCCGGACGGCCAACCGTCCGATCTCGTCGTGCGCGTCCGCGCTGGCGTCACCGAGCTCGTTCATCGGCCCCAGCACGGCCCACGCCCGGCTCGGTCGACCGCGGGTCATCGCGGCCAGCGTCTTGAGCGCGGCGCGCACCGACTCCGGGTTGGCGTTGTAGGCGTCGTTGACGACCGTGACGCCGTCGGCGGTCTCGCTGACCTCCATGCGCCGCGCCGACACACGCCGCACCGAGCCCAGCCGCTCGGCGACCTCCTCGACGGTCGCGCCGAGTTCCAGCGCCACCGCGGCGGCGGCCAGCGCGTTGGCCACCTGGTGCTCACCGAACAGCGGCAACGTGACCGGCGCCTTGCCGTGCGCGGTCACCAGCGTGAACTTCGGTCGAGCGCGGCCGTCGACCTCGATGTCCTCGGCGCGCACGCGCGCGTCCGGATGCTCGCCGACGAGCACCACGCGGGCGCGGGTGCGCTCGGACATGGCCGCGACCAGCGGGTCGTCGGCGTTGAGGACCGCCACCCCGTCCGCGGGCAGTGCCTCGACCAGTTCGCCCTTGGCCTGCGCCACCGTCTCCTGCGAGCCGAACTCGCCGAGGTGCGCGTGCCCGACGTTGAGCACGACGCCGATGCGCGGCGGCGCCACCTCGCAGAGGTTCGCGATGTGCCCCACGCCGCGTGCGGACAGCTCCAGCACCAGGTGCCGGGTGCTCTCGTCGGCGCGCAGCACGGTCCACGGGTGGCCGAGCTCGTTGTTGAACGAACCCGGCGGCGCAACCGTCGGGCCCATCGGCACCAGCAGCTGCGCGATCAGGTCCTTGGTGGACGTCTTGCCGGACGAACCGGTGACGCCGACCACGGTCAGCTGCGGCAGCCGGTCCACCACGTGGCGGGCCAGCTTCGCCAGCGCAGCCAGCACGGCGGCCCCGGAACCGTCGGTGTCGCCGGCCAGCGCCAGCGCGCCGGAGCGGTCCGCCGCCGGAACCGGCGGCACCACCACCGCCGGGGCGTCGACCTCGCGCGCGGCGAGCACGCCGACCGCGCCGTTCGCCGCGGCCTGCGCGGCGAAGTCGTGCCCGTCGACCCGTTCACCCGGCACGGCCACGAACAGCCCGCCGGGTTCGATCTCACGGGAGTCGAACTCCACTCCCGCGGTGACGATCTCCGGGCCTTCCGCACGATGAAGCCTGCCGTCCACCGCACCAGCGATGTCAGCGAGGCTGAGCCGGATCACCTTGCCTCCTCGTCGCCCTGCCCCCGACGAACTACGGTTTCCTGTGGCGTGGGCTCCTGTCCGCCCAACCTGTGGCGCAGCGCGGCGGCGAGTTCCTCCCGGTCCGAGAAGGGGTGCACCACGCCCGCCACCTCCTGTCCTGTCTCGTGGCCCTTGCCCGCGACGACGACGATGTCGCCCGGTTCGGCACGTTCGACGGCCGCGGCGATGGCCGCCCGGCGGTCGCCGATCTCGAGGACCTCGCCCCGCTGGTCGGCGGGCACCTCGCGGGCGCCGGCCAGCATGGCGGCCCGGATGTCGGCCGGGTCCTCGCTGCGCGGGTTGTCGTCGGTGACGATCAGCACCGCGGACCGGCGGGCGGCCTCGGCGCCCATCAGCGGCCGCTTCGCCACGTCCCGGTCGCCGCCGCAGCCCAGCACGACGATCACCTTGCCGTCGACCTGCGCGCGGGCCGCGTCGAGCACCGCGGCCACGGCTCCGGGCTTGTGTGAGTAGTCCACCACAGCGGTGAAGTCCTGCCCGAGCGCGACACGCTCCATGCGGCCGGGCACGTCGACCTCGGCCAGCCCGCGCTCGATGGCCCAGGCGGGCACGCCCGCGGCGTGCAGGACGCCGATGGCCAGCAGCGCGTTGGCGATGTTGAACGCGCCGGGCAGCCGGAGCCGCACGGGCATCGTGAGGCCGTCCGGGCCGTGCGCGGTGAAGGTCTGCTCCCCGGTGGGGTGGGCGCGCACGTCGGCGGCCGTCCAGGCCGCGTCGCCCGCGGTGGACACGGTGACTGTGCCCGGTCCGACCAGCCGCTGCCCCCAGTCGGTGTCCACGCAGACCACCTCGTGCTCGGCGCGCCCGTCGAACAGCAGCGCCTTGGCCTGGAAGTAGTCCTCCATGTCGCGGTGGAAGTCGAGGTGGTCCTGCGAGAGGTTGGTGAACGCGCCGACGGCGAAGTGGGTGCCGGAGACCCGGCCCATGGCCAGCGCGTGGCTGGAGACCTCCATGGGCACGAACGTCACCCCATGCTCGACCATCACCGCCAGCAGCGCCTGCAGGTCCGGCGCCTCCGGGGTGGTGAACGCCGAGTCGAGCCGATCGCCGGCGATGCGGGTCTCCACGGTGCCGACCAGGCCGGTGCAGAACCCGGCGGCCTGCAGCGCCGACTCCAGCAGGTAGGTCGTGGTGGTCTTACCGGAGGTGCCGGTGACGCCGAGCACCCTGAGCTTCGAGGACGGGTCGCCGTAGATCAGCGCGGAGGCGGCCCCCAGCACGCGGCGCGGGTCCTCGTGCACCAGCAGCGACACCTGGCCGGAGCGGACCGCGGGGTGCTCGGCGAGGGCGGCGCGGTCGATGCCCGCCTGGTCGGTCAGCACCGCGACCGCGCCGGAGTCGAGCGCGGTCGGCGCGAAGTCGGCGCCGTGCACGCGGGTGCCGGGCAGGGCGGCGAACAGGTCGCCGGGGCGCACGTGCTGGGCACGCAGCGTCGCCCCGGTCACCGGAGCCGCAGGGCTGTGACCAGGGGCGCGAACCACTCGCGCACCGACGACGTCGGCGAGCTTGTCGATCTCGACCGGCTCGACGTGCGACGGGCGAGGTGGGGCTGTCGCGACCGCGGAAGGCACGTCGCGACAGGCTACCGGTACCGCCTGAAGGGTCATCCTCATGGTCGGTCACCTGTTCGGCACAGCGGGGGCTGCTCCGATCATCCCAACCCCACCTCGGCCGCCCCCACCCCGCCCGAACGTGCGCTAGAACTCCCCCTGGCTCGCAATTCCAGGGGGAGGAATGTCGCAGGGTTTCGGCGCGGATCCGGCCGAGGCGGAACGCGCGATCCAGAACTGGGCGCAGGACCTGGAGCAGAAGGCGCGCCGCGCCGCGGCGCTGCAACAGGAGATCAGCCGCATCCGCATCACCGAGCACAGCCGGTCGGTGACGGTGACCGTCGACGCCGAGGGCGTCCCCACGGACGTGCGGTTCCACGATCAACGGGCGTCGGGCGCCGAGCTCAGCGCCGAGTTCATGGCCGTCCTGCGGCGGGCCCAGTCGCGCATCGCCGACCACGTGGCCGAGGCCACGAAGGCCACGCTCGGCGACGCAGATCCCACGACAGCGAACGCGGTGACCAGCAACTACCGGCAGCGGTTTCCCCCAACGCCGGCATCGCACCCGCGGCTCGCCGAGCCCGCTTCCGCCCAGCCGGAACCCGGCGGCCCCGCGCATCCCGGCCCGACGCGAGTGCACGGCGCCCACGACGACGGCGACTTCAGCGACGAGACATTCCTGAACTGACACCTCCGAGGGGGATCGATGGCGGACGGCTTCCGGATTCCGCCCGACCAGCTGCGCGCGCACGCGGACAAGCTCGACGACCACGCCGCGGCGCTCGGCCAGGCCGCGGACGCCGGGCGCGCCGTGCGGCTGGACACGGACGCCTACGGCCTGATCTGCCAGTTCCTGCCCCCGCTGCTGACCGAAACGGCCGACGCGGTGCTGTCGACCACCTCCGCGGCGCAACGCGCGGTCGCCGCGCTGTCGTCGTCGTTGCGCGACGCCCTCGCGGACTACGAAGCGAGCGACGCCGAGATCGCCACCGCGTTGCAGCGGCTTGCCGACGAGCTCGGCGGGTGAGCCGGTGAGCGACAACCCGCTGATCGCACCGCCGCAGGACTCGTCCAGCTGGTACACCGGCATCGGCATCGTGGAGGCCATCGCCGACGTCAGCGCGGCCATCGAGTCGGGCTCGTGGGCCGAGGTCGGCTACGGCGTCCTGGGTACCGGACTCGAGGCGCTGTCGGCGGTCCTCGACCCGATCGGCACGGGGGTGTCGTGGGTGGTCGGCTGGGTGATCGAGTACGTCCAACCGCTCACCGACATCCTCGACCAGCTCGCCGGCAATGCCGACCAGGTGGCGGCCCACGCCCAGACGTGGCGCAACGTGAGCGAATCGCTGCGCACCACCGCCGACGCCCTGCAGGCCGACGTCGACCGGGACACCGCGGGCTGGACCGGGGCGGCCGCCGATGCCTACCGGTCGCGCCTGGCGGCGACGGCGCAACTCATCCGAGCGCAGTCGGAGGCCGCCGGAGCCCTGGCCGCCGGAACCGAGATCTCCGGCATGTTCGTCGGCACGATCCGCGAAGTGGTCCGCGACCTGATCGCCGACTGTGTCGGCCGACTCGTCTCCTGGGCCATCGAAGCGTCGACCGGAGTGGGCATCGCGGTGGTAGCAGCCCAGGCCACGGCCCGGGTGGCCCGCTGGGGAGCCCGCATCATGCAGGTCGTCCAGAAGCTCCTGCAGGGCCTGATGAAACTGGTCCCCCTGGTCCGGAAACTGGCCGACCTCCTCGTCCGGCTCCGCCGGATCCTCGACGACATCACCAACGGAAACCCGCTACCCGACCCGAAAAACCCACCACCCCCGACTCCGAAAGACCCGAACACTCCAAAGAACCCCAACGATCCTCCCGACGACCCGCCGGACACCCCGCCGGGTACCGGGCACCCGGACCCCGAGGACCCACGCCGGTCCGGCCATGACCACTTGCCGCGGACACCAGACGATCCCAACACTCCGCACCCCGAAATGACCCCTGCGGAAAAACAGGCCCATGAACAATACCTGACGGAACTGGAGAAGCGGTACCCAGCAGACTTCGACAACTGGCGTACGAATGACCCGGCGCATATGGGCAAGCCAAACCGGAGCACGGAAAACGAGGCTCGCGTCGCCCTGGATCTACGAGAAAGCGGCCGACTCGGCCCCGATCTAACACGTCCAACCGACGTGCGGCACGGCGACTTTGTAGACCCTGCGACGGGCGACCGCTGGGACATCAAGAGCTTTCAAAGCGACTACCCAGACCACGTGCCGCCTGAACACCGCAAGGGACCGTTCAAGCACGCGGTCACGCCGGAAACATTTACGAAATCACTGAGCAAAGAGTTCGAGGACGGCAACAAGGTAATCATCGACACACGGAACGTCAACAGCGATGCACTAAGATTCATGGCAGACATCGTGCAGAAGAACGGATGGGAAGATCGTGTCCTCTGGTACCCATGACTGGCAGCCACGCCGATGGCCGAACGACCCCGAAGTCGTTTCCGATCTGCGCAGCTGGCTCGCGGGCGAAGGACACCGGGAGTTCTATGCGATCGACGCGGACCTTCGTGGGGCGGACCTTTCCGGAGGAGATTTCACCAGCGCGTGGTTCATGTCCAGCAACCTCGCGGACACCACCCTTCGTGGCATCCAGCTCGCCGACGCCGAGTGCACGGAGGCCCGCTTCACCCGGGCCGACCTGTCGGATGCCAACTTCGCTGAAGCAAGCCTGGACCGAGCAAATTTCGTGATGGCACGACTGGCGCGCGCAAACTTCACCCGCGCGACAGCAATGGATTCCAACTTCCAGGGAGCCAGTCTCGCGGGCGCAACACTCGTAAAGACTCTCCTGAGTGGAGCCAACTTCACGGATGCTGATCTCGAGGGATGCAATTTCGATCGAGCCGATCTCAGCGAAGCTGATCTCACAGGTGCCCGCATCGACGGAACAATCGGCCTGGTCCGCGGCCCCGTCGTCGTTCAAACAGAACCACGACGAATCCTGCTGGACGGCAGCGATCTGGAAGAATGGTTCAGAAACCACGGTTCCAACATGACCGTTCGACCACCCAGCGCGCCACCCGATTCGGTCGACGAGCAACCACGGATAATCGCACCCGTCCCCGTGGATCCACATCAACTTCCCGACGTCACATGGACTTCGAGCGCAATTCACGTCGACCTTCCGCACTCGCAGTTGAACCGATGGGTTCAGCAACTCGGTCGCGGCCCTGAACACCTGTGGGAGATCGACGTGCGCAATGTTGCCTCCGTACAAGCCCTCGCCAACAGCATCTCACCAGGCGCGACCTCCCTCGCAGAAGCGATTCGCCATGTTCGAGCGAAGGTCCTGGTGTTCACGAAGCTGGAGCAGCTGGGCGTACGAAACCGCCCTGTTCTCATCGAGCTCCTCCATACCCTTCCAACGGCCTTGGCCGCCCGAAAGGCCAGTGGCACATCCCTCCATATCGGACTCGTCGACCTCTCCGCAGACAAGGCAGACGTCGTGATCGCCGAGCTTGGCCGCGCTCCCACCGAAGACGTCGTCGAGCCGATCACCATTTTCGATTACCCGACCATGCCGTAAGGCAGCTCACCAACGTGAGCACGTATCCGTTACTCACCGTCGATGGCAAGACCTTGGCGGGAAGTTGCCGCGGGTGACTTCTGTCATCGGCTGTTCAGGTCATCTTGATGGTGTTACTCAGGGGTGGGCGCTAGTTTGCTTCCCTGATCGTTGCTGATTTTCGGGTTCAGGGAGGTTTTCGTGAACAGGCGTCGTCTCGTTCGATTAGCCGGCTCGTGCGGTGTCGCCGCCGCACTGCTGCTCGCTCCCGTCGCCGTGCCGGAAGTCACCTGGTCTCCGTCGGCCGAAGCCGTGCAGGTGGCTTCTCCCGGGGACGGGACAGCGCAGGGGGCCATCGAGTGGTTCCAGGCCCGCATCGGTGACACCTCCTACCAGGGCCTGTGCGAGAAGGCCGTGGAGAACGCCTGGGGCACCACCGGGGTGTGGCCTTCGGCGATCGCGCACTGGAAGGGTGCGGTGCGCGCGGGCAAGGCGCACACCGACGGTTCCACCCCGCCCAAGGGCGCCTTCGTGTACTGGGACATCAGCAGGTACGGCCACGTCGGGATCGCCGACGGTAAGGGCGGTTTCTACGCCACGAGCGTCAACGGCGCCATCGGCCACGCCAACAGCCTGTCCTACTTCGACAACTACCTCGGCTGGAGCGACCCGCAGGTCCCCGCCAGCTGACCTGCCACGAACCGGTGTCACCCGGGGCCTGCTCCGCGAGGAACGAGCAGGTCCCCGGGTGACGTTGGTCAGTGGCCGTCGCGGGGGACGTAGCTGCCGGATTTGCCGACGAGGAAGTCGAGGTCCGCTCCGTCCGACGCCTGCAGGACGTGGTCGTGGTACAGGCGCTGGTAGCCGCGGGGGAACGGGTTGTCCGGTTCCTTCCACTCCGCCCGGCGGCGCTCCAGCTCCTCGTCCGGGACCTCCAGGTCGAGGCGGCGGTTCGGAACGTCGATGCTGATCATGTCGCCGGTGCGCACGAACGCCAGCGGGCCGCCCGCCGCCGCTTCCGGTGTGACGTGCAGGATCACCGTGCCGTACGCGGTGCCGCTCATCCGGCCGTCGGAAATCCGCACGATGTCGTCGAATCCCGCGTCCTGGACCTTCTTCGGCACCGGTACGTTGGCGATCTCGGGCATGCCCGGGTACCCCTTCGGCCCGGCGTTGCGGATGACGAGCACGGTGTTCTCGTCGACGTCCAGGTCGTCGTCCTTGCAGACCGCGTAGTAGTCGTCCACGTCCTCGAACACCATGGCCGGGCCGCGGTGCCGCAGCAGCCGCGGTGAGGCGGCGGACTGCTTGACCACGGCGCCGCCCGGGGCCAGCGAGCCGCGCAGCACGGCCGTCCCGGTGCCGACGGCCCGGAACGGCTTGTCGAACGGGGTGATGACCTCGCGGTTGTGCACCTCCGCGTCGGCGATGTTCTCCCCCATGGTGCGGCCGGTGACCGTGATCGCCGAGCGCTCCACGAGGTCACCGAGCTCCTTGAGCACCGCGGGCAGGCCGCCCGCGTAGCAGAAGTCCTCCATCAGGAACGTGCCGCTGGGCTGCAGGTTCACCAGCGTCGGGACGTCGCGGGTGTCGGCGTCGAAGTCGTCGATGGTCAGCTCGACGCCGACGCGCCTGGCGATGGCGATGAGGTGCACGACCGCGTTCGTGGAGCCGCCGATGGCCGCATTGGCGCGGATGGCGTTGCGGAACGCCTCGCGGGTCAGGATGTCCGACGGCTTGAGGTCCTCCTGCACCATCTCGACGATGCGCTGCCCGGTCTGCTGCGCGGCCGCGTAGCGACGGGCGTCCACCGCGGGCCACGTCGCCGCGTACGGCAACTGCATACCCAGCGCCTCGACGACGCAGGCCATGGTCGAGGCCGTGCCCATCGTCATGCAGTGCCCGTTGGAGCGGGACATGCAGCCCTCGATGAAGAAGCACTCGTCCTGGGTGATCCGCCCCGCCACCAGGTCGGCCTCGGCCTGCCACACAGCGGTTCCGGATCCGATGTCGGTGCCCTTGTACTTGCCGTTGAGCATGGGGCCACCGGTGAGCATCACGGTGGGCAGGTCGACGCTCGCCGCGGCCATCAGCATGCCGGGCGTGGTCTTGTCGCAGCCGGACAGCAGCACCACGCCGTCCAGCGGGTTGGCGCGGATGGTCTCCTCGGCCTGCATCGCCAGCAGGTTGCGGTAGAGCATCGCGGTCGGCCGCATCAGCGTCTCGCCCAGCGCCATGTTGGGGAACTCCAGCGGGAACCCGCCCGCCTGCCACACCCCGCGCTTGACCGCCTCGGCGATGCGCTGCTGGTGGGCGTTGCACGGCGCCAGCTCGGACCAGGTGGTGCCGATGCCGATCACCGGCCGACCGTCGAACACCTCGTCGCCGTAGCCCTGGTTCCTGACCCAGGACCGGGCGGTCATCCCGGCCCGCCCATGAGCCCCGAACCAACTCGTGCTGCGCCGCGGGGTCGTCATCCGCCCTCCTTGGTGGGGAACATCGTCGGTCGAGTCGCGACGTAACCAGCTCCGAACCCGACGCGCAATACCCCTACCACCACAGATCCGCGATTTCGAACATCCGTTGCGATATCGAACACCGAGCTCCAGGCCATTGACGCCACCCCGCACCAGATCTAGGCTCGTGTCCCATATCACGAACATGGTTCGATATTTCGAACACTCACCACCTCAGCGAGGAGGCAGGGTGCACACCGGCGAGCGGGCGCCCGACGAGGCGCTCACCACCGCGATCCGGCGGGTCATGGTTCGGCTGATGCCGTTCCTGTTCTTCATGTATGTCATCGCGTTCCTGGACCGCGTCAACGTCGGCTTCGCCAAGGAGGAGTTCCAGGCCCACGCCGGCATCTCGGAGGCGGCCTACGCGCTGGGCGCGGGCCTGTTCTTCATCGGCTACGCGCTCTTCGAGGTGCCCAGCAACCTGATCATGCAGCGCGTCGGCGCCCGCTGGTGGATGTGCCGGATCATGGTCACCTGGGGCCTGATCTCGGCCGCGCTGGCGCTGGTGAACAGCGAGGTCCTGTTCTACGTCCTGCGCTTCCTGCTCGGCGTGGCCGAGGCCGGCTTCTTCCCGGGCGTCATCCTGTTCATCACCTACTGGGTGCCGCACGCCTACCGGGCCCGGTGCAACGCGCTGTTCTACTTCGGCATCCCGCTCGCCTCGGTACTCGGCGGGCCGCTGTCCGGCATGCTGCTGGAACTCGACGGCGTGGGCGGCATCCTGGGCTGGCAGTGGATGTTCGCCGTGGAGGGCCTGATCGCCTGCGTCGTCGGCGTGTGGGCGTTCTTCTACCTGGACAACAAGCCCGCCGACGCGAAGTGGCTGTCGCCGGAGCAGCGCACCGCCCTGCAGTCGGCGGTGGACCAGGAGGCCGCGGCCAAGCAGGCGCACAGCCCGCACCGGTTGTGGTCGGCGCTGGTGGACCCGCGGGTGCTGTACTTCTGCCTGATCTACTTCCTCATCCAGTGCAGCGTCTACGGCATGACCTTCTACCTGCCCACGCAGGTGGCCGAGGCGGTCGGCAGCAAGGTCGGCCTGCTGGTCGGTCTGGTCACGGCCATCCCGTGGACGGTGGCGCTGCTGGTGAACATCGCGGTGTCCACCGGAGCCGACCGGCTCGCGCAGCCCGACAAGCGGTTCGTCGCGGCGGCCTGCGTCGCGGGCGGCTCGGTCGGCATCGCGGCCTCGGCGTACTTCAGCAGCCCGGTCCTGGCGATCGCCGGGCTCGCGGTCGCGGCCGCGGGCTACATCTCGGTCCAGCCGGTGTTCTGGACGTTCCCGGCGGCGTACCTGACGGGCACCGCAGCGGCAGCGGGGACCGGCCTGATCAACTCCCTGGGCAACCTCGGCGGTTTCGTGGCGCCGGTGGCGAAGAACTGGATCGAGACCACCTTCCGCTCGAACACCGCGGGCCTGTACCTGCTGGCGTGCTGCGGCCTCGGCGCGGCGGTGCTGTTCCTCCTACTCGCCCGCTTCCGGGCCCCCGCGGAGCAGATCAGCACCCCGAAGGAAACCGAGGGCGTCGCCTGACGCAGCTGCGGCCCCGGCAAGGTCACCGGGGCTGCTCGGCTCGGTCGAAGGCAGGTCAACCTGCCTGGAGGAGCTGGAACGGAGCCTGCTCCTTGGACAGCGGGATCTGGTAACGCTGGGTCAGAAAGGCCGCGATGTCGTGGAACAGCGGGGCCGCGCTGTAGGCCTCCCTGGTGCCCGACGACGGCGCGTCCAGCATCAGACCCACCACGAACCTCGGGTTGTCCGCGGGAACAATCCCGGCGAACGTGATCCAGTACACCGACTGGCTGTAGCACTTACAGGTCGGGTCGATCTGCTGCGCCGTACCCGTCTTGCCCGAGATCTGGTAGCCCGCCAGCGCCGCATCCGCCCCGGTGCCGCGGTTCGGCTGCGGCGCGTTCTGCACCACCGAGCGCAGCATGTCCCGCACCGTGCGCGCCGTTTCGGGGCTGACCACTCGCACGCCCTCCGGGCGCGGCCGCTCGATCCGGGTGCCGTCCGGCCGGATCTCCGCCGCGATGACCCGCGGTGGCACCCGCACACCGTCGTTGGCGATGGCCTGGTACATGCCCGCCATCTGCAGCACCGTCATCGACAGCCCCTGCCCGATCGGCAGGTTCGCGAACGTCGACCCCGACCACTTCTCCGGCGGCGGCAGGCTGCCGGGGCTCTCGCCGGGCAGCCCGATCCCGGTCCGCTGGCCCAGCCCGAACCTGCGGGCCAGGTCGTAGAACCGCTGCTCGCCGAGCTGCTGCGCGACCATCAGGGTGCCGACGTTGGACGACTTGCCCAGCACCCCGGTGAAGGTGAGCGGGATCGTGCCGTGGTTCCAGGCGTCTCCGACGGTCCGGTCGGCGACCCTGATGCTGCCGGGCACCTGCAGCACCGTGTCCGGCCGCACCAGACCGTCCTCGATCGCGCCCGCAGCGGTGATCACTTTGCCCACCGAACCCGGCTCGTACGGCGTGGTCACCGCCGGGTTGCCGGTGTTCTCGCTCCACGACCCACGCGGGTCGAAGGTCTTGTCGTTGGCCAGCGCGTAGACCTCACCGGTCTTGGCGTCCAGCACCACCGCGCTCGCGCTCTTCGCACCGGCCCTGCGGGCGTAGTCGCCGAGCTTGCGCTGCACCATGAACTGCAGGTCCGAGTCGATGGTCAGTTGCACGTCCGAGCCCGGCACCGCGGGTTCCAGTTCGCGTTCCGTACCCGGGATGACCAGGTCCGAGCCCAGCGCGGTGTCGGACACCCGCTGCCCGTCCCTGCCCGCCAGCACCGAATCCAACGCGCTCTCCAGGTGCATCAGGCCCCGGATGCGCTTCTCGTCCATCCGCCAGTTGGCGACGCCGATGATGTTCGCGCCCAGGTTGCCCGCCGGGTACTCGCGGGTGGCCCGGTACTCGGCGCCGATCTGCGGGTACTTCTCGGTGATCTGCCGCGCCCTGCCGGGATCGATCGGCGGACCGAAGTAGGTGAACTTGGCGTTGCTGAACAGCGCGTTGAGCACGTCCTGCTCGCTGATCACCCCGGGCAGCAGCTGCGCGATGTACCGCGCGATCTCCTGCTTGTACTGGGCGGAGGTGGGTTTTTTCGGGTCCTTGGCGTGCGCCTCGTCGAACTCCCTGGTGAGGTACTGCGGGTTCGCATAGAGCTGCCGGGCCTCGCTGCTGAACGCCAGCACGTTTCCCGAGCGGTCCACGATGGACCCGCGTTCGGCCGGGATGGGTTCCCGGGTGGCGCGCTGCTTCTCGGCCCGCTCGGACAGCGCGCGCGCCTCGAAGCCCTGCAGCTGGATGAGCTTGCCGCCGGTGATCACCAGCGCGATCACCAGCAGCAACCGGCCGACGAGCAGTCGCCGGTTGCTGCCGGCCACGTTGGTGCGCGCGGTGCGGCCCCGGATGAGCCTGGTCGGACGGCGGGCCATCAACGGCGCTCCGGAGCGTCCGCGGCGGGCTGCTCCGGCGCGCGGGCCTGGCCCTCCGGCGGCTGGGCCCCAGAATTCGGCGCCGACGGTGGGGCGGCCGGGGTCTGCGGTGCCCTGGCCTTCTCCGGCTCACCCACGACGGCCACCGAGCCGTCCGGCTGCGGGACCAGGTGCGCCGGGATAGGGGCGGGCACCATGCCCAGCTCCTGCTCGGCGCGGCGCTGGATCTCCGGCGTGGAGTTCATCGAGCTGACCTCGCGCAGCAGCTGCTCCTTGCGCTCGGTCAGCACGGTGAGGTCCGACTCGCCCTGCTGCAGCCGGTAGCTGCCGCTGACCGCGGCGATGGACAGCCACAGCGTCGCCGCCAGGCCGGTGGCCAGCACGGTCATCACCATGACCACCTGCGGCAGCCGGGCCTGCGACACCCTCTCCTGCAGCTGCCTGGCCTTCGCCTTCGGCTTGGCCGTCGTGACCTTGCGCTCGTCGACCAGCTGCCGCTGCTGGCGCGGTCGCCGACCGGACGGCTCGCGCAGCGACCGCTCGCGCCGCTCCTCGCGCCGCGCATAGGCGCGCTCCGCCGCGGCCGAGCGCTGCCGCGGCTTGTCCGCGCCCTTGGTCGACTTCTGGGCGGCCTGCTGCGACCGCGCCGCCGTCTTGGCTCGTGGGGGTGCTGTCACCGTCGCCTCCCTCGCCTCGGCGCTGACGTGTCTCCCCGGCTGATCCGCTCGGCGGCGCGCAGCCGCACCGACGCGGCCCTGGGGTTGGCTTCGATCTCCTGCTCGCCGGCCAGCTCCGCGCCCCGGGTGAGCAACCGGAACTCCGGTCCGTGGCCGGGCAGCTCGACCGGCAAATCGACCGGGGTGCGGGACTTCGACCGCTCGGCCAAGGCCCGCTTGACCATCCGGTCCTCCAACGAGTGATAGGACAGGACCACCACTCGCCCACCCACCGCCAGCGAGTCCAGTGCGGCGGGCAGCGCCCGCTCCAGCACGTCGAGTTCGGCGTTGACCTCGATGCGCAGGGCCTGGAAAGTGCGCTTGGCCGGGTGTCCGCCGGTGCGCCGGCTGGCCGCGGGAACCGTGTCGTAGAGCAGCTGCACCAGGCGCGCGCTGGTGGTGAACGGTTCCTTGCGCCGCGCCCGGACGATGGCCGCGGCGATCTTGGCCGCGAACTTCTCCTCGCCGTAGGTGCGCAGCACGCGCGTCAGTTCCTCGGTGCTGTAGGTGTTGAGCACGTCCGCGGCGGTGCGCGGGGAGCTCGGGTCCATGCGCATGTCCAGCGGTGCGTCGTGCGCGTAGGCGAAGCCGCGTGCGGTCTCGTCCAGCTGCAGCGAGGACACGCCGAGGTCGAACAACGCGGCGTCCACCGTGGACAGACCGAGGTCCGCCAGCACCTCGGCCCACCGGTCATAGACGGTGTGCACCAGGTGGATCCGCGAGGAGTAGGGCGCCAACCGCTCCCCGGCCAGCCGCAGGGCGTCGGGGTCACGGTCCAGGCCGACCAGGGTCAGCCCGGGATACGCGGCCAGCATCGCCTCGGAGTGGCCGCCCATGCCCAGCGTGGCGTCGACGACCACCGCGCCCTCCCGCGACAACGCGGGACCGAGCAGTTCCAGGGTGCGGTCGAGCAGCACCGGCACGTGCCGGTCGCGGGCGGAGCCGCCCTCGTCCTGCCGCTGGTCGGCCACGGCGGTCCCTCCCTCCCTCCCTCCCGCGTGCCGTCGTGAATCAGTCCACAACCGGCGCGCGCGGGCCCACAGGCCCGCCCGCGGCGATCTTCGGTATTGCCCCCCGATCCCGGATCTCGTCAGGTCCCCGCCCGCCCGTCGCGTCCTGGTACCGGGGAAGATGCACCAGGCGAGCGATAGCCGAGCGGACCGAGGCCTCACGAAACCCGGGCTGCTGCCGTCAACCCGCGCCCCGCCGTCCGCGGGACGTCAGAACACCCCCGGCAACACCTCCTCCCGCGCCTGCGCGTAGCTCTCCTCGTGCTCGTCGAGGTAGCTCTGCCACCGGTCGGCGTCCCAGATCTCCAGCCGGTTGATCGCGCCGATGACCACGCACTCCTTGGTGAGCCCGGCGTAGCGCCGCAGCTCCGCCGCGATCGAGATCCGACCCTGCCCGTCCGGCCGCTGCTCGTCAGTGCCGGCGAACAGGTACCGCTGGTAGGCACGGACCGCCTCGTTGGTGAACGGCGCCTCGGCGACCTTGCGCGCCATCTGCTCGAACTCCGCGCGCGGGAAGACGTAGAGGCAGTGGTCCTGTCCCTTGGTGACCATCAACCCCCCTGCGAGTGCTTCCCGGTACTTCGCCGGCAGCGTCAGGCGCCCCTTGTCGTCGAGCTTCGGGTGGTGGGTGCCGAGGAACATCCCGGTCCACCTCCCCCCGGCCCGGACCGCCCGGCCGGCGTCCCGGGTCCACACCCCGATGCCCGCGCGAGCCGTGCCCGTCCAGAGCTGAGCCCGTCGAGGGCGGTGCCCATCAAGGGTGGCGGGACCCCCGTTCGCCCCACCTGGCCCCACAGTACCCCACTTCGCTCCACGGTCAACACGAACCGCCCCGGTTCCCCCGGCGGTGAAAGCGGTGTTTGCGCAGGTAGTGACGCGTGGGCGGGAAGTGGGGCGAATCGGCGCGGCGACCTTGATCAACCCGGCGGGGCACGCCGTTATGCTCGGGGCCCGTTGCACCCGACCCGACCCGCGCCGCCGGGGTGGGGCGGAGTGGGGCCAGGTCGACGCGGGTGTCCCGCGGGGCACCGCCGGTTTGGCACACTGCACGTGCACGCTGTGGCCAGGTGGGCCGCCGCTCGCGCGCGTCGGCGCGGACGTCGCAACCGCCCGTCGGCCGCAGACCTTGGAGGCTTGCATGAGCGGCCGTTCCGGCGAACCGACCGCAGTGTGCCGCAGCAACACGCAGGAGGTGGCGTGACGCCCGAAGTTCAGCTCTCCGGCACGGCCGGCACCGCCGCGGACGTCCGCGACACGCCGAGCATCGACGAGCTGCACGACACCATCCAGCGCATCGCGGCCAACGTCGAGCAGGTCCTGGTCGGCAAACCCGAGGTGGTGCGCGTGGCACTGGTCACCATGCTCGCCGAGGGGCACCTGCTGCTGGAGGACGTGCCCGGGGTCGGCAAGACCTCGCTGGCCAAGGCTCTGGCCCGGTCCATCGACTGCACCGTCAGCCGCATCCAGTTCACGCCCGACCTGCTGCCCAGCGACATCACCGGGGTGTCCATCTACAACCGGCAGTCCGAGAGCTTCGAGTTCCGGCCCGGCCCGGTGTTCGCCAACATCATCGTCGGCGACGAGATCAACCGGGCCTCCCCGAAGACCCAGTCGGCGCTGCTGGAGTGCATGGAGGAGAACCAGGTCACCGTCGACGGCGAGACCTACCCGCTGCGGGCGCCGTTCATGGTCATCGCCACCCAGAACCCGATCGAGATGGAGGGCACCTACGCCCTGCCGGAGGCGCAGCGGGACCGCTTCACCACCCGGGTGTCGATCGGCTACCCGGACGCCAAGGCCGAGTTGGCCATGGTCGACGAGCACGCCGGGCACGACCCGCTGCGCGACCTGCGCCCGGTCGCCAACGCGGCCGAGGTGCAGGAGCTGCTGCGCGCGGTGCGCCAGGTGCACCTGTCCACCAGGATCCGCCGCTACGTGATTGACCTGGTCACCGCCACCCGCCAGCTGCCCGAGCTGCGGCTGGGCGCCTCGCCCCGGTCGACGCTGCAGCTGGTGCGGGCCGCCCGCGCGCAGGCCGCCCTGTCGGGGCGGCGGTTCGTCATCCCGGACGACGTGCAGGCCATCGCCATCCCGGTGCTGGCGCACCGCCTGGTGCTGACCAGCGAGGCCCGCGCGGCGCGGCGTTCGGCAACCGACCTGGTGCGGCAGTTGCTGACCCGCATCCCGGTGCCCCGCGGCGACAGCGAACGCGGGTAGCCGTGCTCTCCGGACTGACCATCCGCGGGCGCTGCCTGGTGGCGGCGGGCGTGGCCGCCGGTGCCTGCGCGCTGGTGCTCGACGAGCGGGACCTGCTACGGGTGGCGGCTTTCGTGGTGGCGCTGCCGCTGCTGGCGCTGCTGCTGTCCAGCCGGGCGCGGTTCGGCATCGCGGCCCGGCGCGAGGTGGTGCCGCAGCGCATCCCGGTCGGCGGGCAGTCGATCGTGCGGGTGCACGTCTCGGGTGGTGGGCGGCTGCCGGTCGGCGGCCTGGTGCTGGAGGACAACGCCCCCCACGCGCTCGGTGGCCGCCCCCGGTTCCGGTTGGGTTCGGTGCGTCGGCACGGCGGCACGATGCTGGCGTACCCGGTGCGGCCCACGTTGCGCGGTATCCACCACATCGGCCCGCTGCGGACCTGGATCGGCGACCCGTTCGGGCTTTCCGAGTTCGAGCGGGAACTGGCCGGGCGCAGCCGCCTGGTCGCGGTGCCCGAGGTCGTCGCCCTGTCCGGGCTGCCCGCGGGCTGCGGGCTGGGCACCGGCGAGGACGGCACCACCCGGCTGCGGGCCGGGCACGGCGAGGACGACGTGATGGTGCGGCAGTACCGGTACGGCGACGACATCCGGCGGGTGCACTGGAAGTCCACCGCGCGCCGTGACGAGCTGATGGTGCGGGTGGAGGAACGGCCCTGGCACGGCGGGGTGACCGTGCTGCTTGACCGGCGTTCGGCGGCGCACCGCGGCAGCGGGGCGCGCAGCAGCGTGGAGTGGGCGGTCTCGGCGGTGGCCAGCATCTGCCTGCACCTGCACCGGCACGGGCAGCAGGTCCGGCTGGTCACCGAGGACGGCCAGGTGCTGGCCGGGGGCGCCGGTCCGGCCGACGGCGCCCGCAACGACGACGCGGTGCTGGACGCGTTGGCGGCCGTGCGCACCTCCCCGCAGCGCGACCTGGAGTGCAGCCGCGACCCGGGCGGCGGCCACGAGCTGATCGCCGTGCTGGGCGAGACGACCGGCGCCGCCGTCGCCGAGCTCACCAAGCTGCGCCCGCAGGAGTCCCGCAGCCTCGCGCTGCTGCTCGACGTGCGCGCCTGGAACGGCGAGGCCAGCGGGGGGGTCGACCCGGCGCAGACCGCCCGCCGGTTGCGGGCGGCCGGGTGGACCGTGGCCATCGCCGACGGCCCGCGCGCGTCCGTCGCCGAGGTCTGGCGCCAGCTGTGCCGGGAGACCACCGCACCCGAATCGGAGGTGCTGCCGTGACCGAGCACCGGACCGGCACCTCGATCGACACCTCGCTGGTCGTCACCGCCGCGGGCGCGCTGGCGGTCCTGTGCTCGGCGACGGCGTTCTCCGGGGTGCTCGCCGGCGCCGGCTGGGCGTTCCCCGCGGTGTGCACGGTGCTCGCCGTCGCGGCCGCGGGTGTGCTCGGGCGCCGACTGCGATGGCCACCGGCGCTGACGGTGTTCGCCCAGCTCATGACGCTGCTGGTGGTCCTGGCGGCGTTGTTCGCCGACCAGGCCGTGCTGGGTGTGCTGCCCGGTCCCGCGGCGGTCGGCGAACTCGGTGAGCTGCTGGCCAGGGCCGGTGAGGTGGTGCGCACGGGCGTACCGCCGGTCCCCGCCGAGCCCGCTCTCCAGACGCTGCTGTGCCTGGGGCTGGGCCTGGTGGCGGTGGTCGTGGACGTGATCGCGGTGGCCCTGCGCAGCCCCGCGGTGACCGGCCTGGTGCTGCTGTGCGTGTTCGCGATCCCCGCGTCGCTGGCCAACGACATGCTGCCGTGGTGGAGCTTCACCGCCGGAGCGCTCGGCTACGCCCTGCTGCTGGCCTGCGGCGGGCAGCACCGCAGGTGGCGACAGCACGAGGACCGCAGCCAGGTGGCGCACACGCTCTTCGGCCGCACCACCGCCGCAGTCGCCGGCATGGCGGGGGTGATCGCGCTGGTCACCGGCGCGGCGTTCACCGGCGTGGGCACCGAGGGCCGGTTGCCGGGCGCGGTACCGGAGGAGTTCGGCGGCACCGACGGCATCGGGCTGCAGCCGTTCACCTCGCTGCGCGGCCAGCTCAACCGGGACCGGGTCGTCGAGCTGTTCCGGGTCCGCGGCCTGCAGCAGGACACCTACCTGCGCGCGATGACGCTGCGCAGGTTCAACCCGCAGCGCGGCTGGGAGCTGGAGGGCCTGACCCAGGGAGTGCCCACCAACGCCCCGCTGCCTCTGCCGGAGGGCACCACCATCGGCTCGGGCGTCACACAGCAGGTGCAGATCGAACCGATCGGCTACCGCGACCCGTGGCTGCCGGTGTTCGGGGTGCCACTCGCGGTCGGCGGGATGGGCGAGAACTACCGCTACGACCCGGCCGCCGGCATCGTGTTCACCCAGACCAACCAGGAGAGCCGCCCGTACAGCGAGCGGCTACTCGTGCCGAACCCCACGCCGGACCAGCTGCGCACCGCGCAGGGGCCGCTGGGGATCGCTCCCGAGTACCTGGACACCGACGGCATCCCGCCGCGCGTTGCGGAACTGGCCCGGCAGCTGACCGCGGACGCGCCCACCGCGTTCGACAAGGCCGTCGCGCTCAACCGGTACTTCACCGATCCCGCCAACGGCTTCCGCTACGACCTGGAGACCGCCCCGGCGACCAGTAGTGACGCGCTGTCGGACTTCCTGTTCCGCGGCAGGCGCGGCTTCTGCGAGCAGTTCGCCTCGTCGATGGCGGTGCTGCTGCGCGCGGTGGGCATCCCGTCGCGGGTGGCCATCGGCTTCACCCCCGGCTACCGGGACGGCGACGAGCGGGTGATCACCACCGAGGACGCGCACGCGTGGGTCGAGGCGTACTTCCCGGGCTGGGGCTGGCAGACCTTCGACCCGACCCCGCTGGACGACGGCCGCACCGCGCTGCCGGAGTTCCTGGACAACGAGCTGAACCCGGTTCGGCCGCTGGCGCCGCCTCCCGGCCAGACCAGCGCCCCGACGCCGTCCGAGGCGGGCCCGGTGGTCGGTGCGGACCGGCCGGCCGACGCGGACGCCGGGGGCATGCCGCAGGCACCGCGCGGCGAGGCGAGCAGCGGTCCGTGGCCGGTCGTGGTCAGCGTGCTGGTGGTGGTGCTGGCGCTGCTGGCGAGCCCGGCGGTGGTGCGCGAGGTGCGGCGTCGACAGCGGTTGCGCGCTGTTGCCACCGGGGCGGAAGGTGCGGCGAGCCTGGCCTGGCGCGAGGTGATGGACGAGTTCGAGGATCGCGGGGCGCAGCTCGGGGTGGCCGACACGGTTCGCAAGGTGGCGACCGGGCTCATCGAGCACCACGGGCTGGACGCGGACGGCGCCCGCGCGCTGCGGGAGCTGGTGGTGGCGGTCGAGCGGGAGTGGTATGCCCCGCCGGGCCATGCCACGGACGCGGACCTGCCGAAGACCCTGGACGAGGTGCTGAACAGCATCCGCCGCTCGGCCCCGCTGGACTGGCGCGCCCGGCTGTTCCCGCGCTCGGTCCTGCGCCTGGTGCCGACCACCTGACCCACCGCCCGCGGACGGGTGCGGGATTCCGGGGAGATCGAAGTGGTGGCGCGCGGACCACGACGGCGGTACCCGGTCACACCCCGCGCAGCCGAAATCGCCGCCAGACCAGGCTGGCGGCGATCGCTGTGTTTGTTCCTACTGCTCGAAGCGCTTGCGGAAGCGCTCCTCCATCCGCTGGGCGAACGAGCCCCGCTCAGCACCGCGGTTCCACCTCGGCCGCTCGCCGCTCTCCGGCATCGACTCGAAGTCGTCCCCGCCACGCATCGCGGACAGGACGATCACTGCTCCGCCGAACATCACGAGGAAGCCAACCACGCTCATGACGGGGATGTCAGCCGGCCGTAGCGCCGGGATCACCGCACCGATGACCAGCAGGGCCAGCCCCAGCGCGAAGACGGCGACGCCCTGCAGACGTCGACGCCTCGAGGGGCGTTGCAGTCGTCCTCCACGCACCGTGGAGACGAACTTCGGGTCCTCGGCGTAGAGCGCGCGCTCGATTTGTTCGAGCTGTCGCTGCTCGTGCTCGGAGAGTGGCATGACTCCTCCTCCGGCACAGGTCTCTCGGTGGCGCCGGAGACCCGGTGGGCTGATGCCCACCCAGGTTGGGGACCGGCGAACGCTTGGGGGCGTCACCACTGAGGATACGGTTCCGGCGACGCGACGACTACCCAGTCCCGGCACCGGGACTTGCGAGGTTACCGACATCATCCCCTCGGGGCAGTGATCGCTGCCGCGTTCCGGCCCAACCGGCACCGCCGAACCGCCTCGCCCGCTGGTCGCCGGTGGTCAGGCGGGGACGCGGCCGATGGCGTGCAGGCGTGTCGCGATGTCGCGCAGCGGCGGCCGCTGGGCCGCCACCCGCTCCAGCTCGCCCATCGCGTCGGCCGCCCTCGGGTTGGCGTCCAGCACCGAGCCGGGCACGAGATCGCTGAGCACGGCCTGGCCCTGCACGAGTTCCACGGTCAGCCCGGCCGCGGTCAGCACCTGCCGCAGGCCGTCGGTGTCGAACCGGCGCTGCAGCGTGTCGGAGGTGCCCGCCAGCCGCCCGTCCGGGGCCCGCACCAGTTCCAGTGCCTCGGCCACGCGCCCGGCCAGCGCCCAGGCCAGGACGGCGGCGTAGCGGTTGGCCACCAGCACGGACACCGCGCCGCCCGGGGCGGTGACCGCGACCATCGCCGCGAGCGCCGCCTCGACATCGTCGACGACCTCCAGCAGGCCGTGCGCGAGCACCAGGTCCGCGCCGCCCGCCGGGCTGAGCGCCGACAGCGCGTCGGTGTCGCCCTGCAGCGGCGTGATCCGGTCGGCGACACCGGCGTCCACCGCGCGGCGCTGCAGCGTGGCCAGCGCGTTGGGGCTCGGGTCGACGACGGTCACCGAGCAGCCCGCGGAGGCCAGCGGCACCGCCCACACCCCGCTTCCCCCGCCCACGTCGAGGACCCGCGGCGGGCGCCCGGCACGCCGCTGCCGGGCGTCGGCGAGTTCGGTTTCCAGCACGTGGTGGACGGCGTCTGGTCTCATGGGTAGCAGCGTAGGAGAACGCCTGGACCGCTTCGCTCGCCGGTGCGGGGGCGAACACCGGCTGGGGGGAACGCGCGTCGGCCTGGCCGAGCTCCACACGCGCCGCCGTGAACGGGATTCGGTGGTGTGCGGATCAAGATTTGTCCGCCAGCACACCTCTCGGGCCCGCCGGTTCCGTAGGCTACGAGCGTGCAGACGGTGGCAGTGCTGAGTCTCAAGGGCGGCGTGGGCAAGACGACCGTGGTGCTCGGTCTCGCCTCGGCCGCCATGCGCCGAGGGGTTCGGACGCTCGTCGTCGACCTCGACCCGCAGTGCAACGCGACCGCGTGCCTGGAGCCGGAGCCGACCAGCAAGGGGCTCAGCGACGTGCTCGCCGACCCCCGGCCCGCGGTGCTGCGCGCCGCGGTGACGGGCAGCTCCTGGGGCGAGGAGGTCGACGTCCTGGTGGGTTCGGAGGACGCCGAGAACCACAACGGGCACCACCCGGACGGCAGGCACCTGTCCCGCCTCACCGAAGCACTGTCCGAACTGGATGGACTGACCGCCGAGGGCGAGCTGCCCTACCAGCTGGTGCTGCTGGACTGCCCGCCGTCGTTGGGGCGGCTGACCCGCTCCGCGCTGATCGCCGCCGACCGGGCGCTGCTGGTCACCGAGCCGACCATCTTCGCCGTCTCCGGGGTGCAGCGCGCCTTCGAGGCCGTGCATGCCGAACGGGAGTCCAACAATCCGCGCCTGCAACCGCTCGGCGTCGTGGTCAACCGGGTCCGGCCGCGCTCGCACGAGCACCAGTTCCGCATCGACGAACTGCGTGACATCTTCGGGCCGCTGGTGATGCCGGTGGCGCTGCCGGACCGGCTGGCCGTGCAGCAGGCGCAGGGCGCGTGCATGCCGATCCACCAGTGGGGTACCCCCGGCGCGCGCGAGGTGGCGTTGGCGTTCAACCTGATCCTGGCCCGGACGCTGCGCGCCGGGCGGTCCCGCCACTCCGAGAGCGACGACGAACTGCTGGACGGTGCCGAATGACCATCGCGGCCTTCTCCGCGTTCGCGCTGGTGGCGCTGATCGGCGTGCTGACCCCCGGCCTGGACACCATGCTCGTCCTGCGGCACTCGCTGCTCGGCGGACGCCGCGCCGGGGTGGCCACCTTTCTCGGCATCAACCTCGGCTGCCTGGTGTGGGGCACCGCCAGCGTCGCCGGGCTGACCGCGCTGCTGACCGCGTCGCAGCTGGCCTACGACGTCGTTCGGGTGGCGGGCGCGGCCTACCTGCTGTGGCTCGGCGGGTCGGCGCTGTGGAAGTCGTTGCGGCGCAACCAGGATTGGGACGTCGACCAGGCGCCGGGGAACCCGGCGCGGCTGACCACGTGGACGGCGTTGCGGGCCGGGGTGACCACCAACCTGCTCAACCCCAAGGTGGGTGTGTTGTACGTCAGCCTGCTGCCCCAGTTCCTGCCGCCCGGCCCGGCCGCGTTCGCCTGGGGCCCGCTGCTGGTGGCCACGCACATCTCGCTCGGCCTGCTGTGGTCGACGGCGCTGGTGTGGTTGGCGGATCGGGCCCGCGCGCTGTTCCAGCGGCAGCGGGTGCGGGCCTGGCTGGACCGGGTGACCGCGACGGTGCTGGTCGCGCTCGGGCTCAAGCTGGCGGTCGAGGGGCGGTGATCCGGCCCTGCCCGAAGGCGACACCGTCTTCCTCACCTGCCACCGGCTGCACGAGGCGCTCGCCGGGCAGGTGCTGACCCGCGGCGAACTGCGTCACCCGAGACTGTCCACTCTGGACCTCGTGGGGCGCTCGGTGCGGGCGGTGCGCCCGGTCGGCAAGCACCTGCTGATCCGCTTCGACGACGACCACACCCTGCACAACCACCTGCGGATGGACGGTGCCTGGCACCTCTACTCCCCCGGCGCCCGCTGGCGGCGACCGGCGCACCAGGTGCGCGCGGTGCTGGCCACTGCGGAGCGGGTGGCGGTCGGGTTCAACCTGCACGACCTGGCCTGGCTGCCGACCTCGGCGGAGTCCCGGCTGGTCGGCCACCTTGGCCCCGACGTGCTCGACCCGGAGTGGGGCGCCGAGCACGAGGCCGAGGCCGTGCGGCGGCTGACCGCCGACCCGGGCCGGGAGATCGGCCGCGCGCTGCTGGACCAGTCGGTGCTGGCCGGTGTCGGCAACCTCTACCAGACCGAGGTGTGTTTCCTGTTGGGACGGTCGCCGTGGACACCGGTCGCGGAGGTGGACGCGGTCCGCGCGGTGCGGCTGTGCCGGGAACTGCTGCTGCGCAACGCCTGGCATCCCGAGCAGTCCACGACGACGAGCCTCCGGCGCGGCACCGAGCACTGGGTGTACGGCCGTCGGACCTGCCTGCGCTGCGGCGGCCCGGTCAGCCGCGGTTGCCTGGGCAGCGGCCTCGAGTCCCGGGTGGCCTACCACTGCCACCACTGCCAACCCTGACCCGGCAGATTCGGCAATCCCGGGGTTCAGCGGGGGGTGGTGTTGCGGGCGTCGGCGAGGCGGCGCAGGAGCGGGTAGACCAGCACGATGCCCACCGAGCCCCACACCATGCCCGTGACACGGAGCGCGCCCACCGTGAGCGTGAGATCGCCGACGCCGGCGATCACCGCCGTCCCCAGCACCACCAGGTTCACCGGGTCGGCGAAGTCGACCCGCGCCTCCAGCCAGATCCGCACCCCGACCAGCGCGAGCAACCCGAACAGCACCAGCGTCGCGCCGCCGAGCACGCCGAGCGGAACGGTGTTGATCAACGCCCCCAGCTTCGGCGAGAACGACAGCACGATCGCGGCCACCGCGGCCACCAGGCACGCCGCCGTCGAGTACACGCGGGTGGCGGCCATGACACCGATGTTGGCCGCGTAGCTGCTCAGCGCCGACCCGCCGGCCGAGCCGGACAGCGCGGTGGCCAGCCCGCCGCCGATCAGCGCGTCGCCGACGTGCGGGTCGAGGTCCCGGCCGCTCATCGCGGCGACCGCCTTCAGATGCGCGACGTGCTCGGCGACCAGCACGATCACCAGCGGCAGCACGAACGGCATGACCGAGATGTGCACCTGCGGGCTGATCAGCTGCGGGACCCCGAACCAGGGGGCGGCGTGCAGCTCCGCGACGCGCTCGGGGACCAGATCACCGGCCAGCGCGGCGTAGACCCAGCCGACGACCACGCCGATCAGCACCGCCGCCCGCCCGGCCATCCCCCGGCTGACGACCGTCAGCAGCACGACGGTGACCAGCGTCAACGCGGCGGGCACCCGCTGCTGATCGAACGACGACACCGACTGCGGGGCCAGACTGAGGCCGATCATGAGCACGATCGCGCCGGTGACCACGGGTGGCATCGCCGACTCCAACAGCCGCACGCCCAGCGCCTTGACCGCGACGCCCACGGCGAGCACCACGAGACCCACGACCATGACACCACCGAGCAGCGCCGCCGGACTGGCGCCCGCTTCGTCGGCGGCCGCGCCGAGCGGCACCACGAACGCCACCGACGCCCCCAGGTAGCTGGGCACCCGGTTGCGGGTGAGCAGCAGGAACAGCAGCGTGCCGAGCCCGGAGAGCAGCAGCGTGGTCGTGACGGGAAAGCCGGTGAGCAGCGGCACCAGCGTCGTGGTGCCGAACATCGCCAGCAGGTGCTGGATCCCGAAGCCGATGGTCAGCGGCCAGCTCAACCGCTCCTCGGAGGCGACGACGGCATCGTGCACCAGGCGTCGACCGTTGCCGTGCACGGTCCACAACGCCACATCGTCCTCCCCCGAGCGGCCCAGTCAGGTGACACTGCGCCACGGCATGTGATGACGGGGGGAAGGTTACTATTTCGCATCACACAATCAAGCCAACGGCTCACTCGCTCGACGAAACCTTGACTACCAGCGGTGATGTCGCGCTCCGGCGTGTCGCGTCAGGCCGGGTCGGACCGCCGCTGCGGTGGTTCGGAGGTCGCGCCCGGCCCGAACAACTCCCGCAACCCAGCCGCGAGTCCGGCGAGCCGGTCCGTCGCGTCCTGCAGCAGGTGTTTCTGCTCCGGCGCACCGCTGGCGGCCACCGCGCGCCCGGCCGCGGCCACCAGCGCGCCGTACCCGTCCACGCCTTCGTCGAGCTCCTCGCGCAGCCGCTGCACGTCCGCCCGCAGCGCGGCCTTGTCCGCCACCGGCGCGTGCGGGATCGCCGCCTCCACGGCGACCAGCCGCTGTGCGAGGAGCCGCAGCTGCGCGGCGGTACTGTCCGCAATGCCGCGCGCGTCGGCCGCGGCGCTGCCCGCGCCCACCGCGGTGAGCTGCGCCAGCGCTCCGTGCAGGCTCCGCTCGGCGTCGCGCAGCCGCACCATCGGCTGCCGCGCCGCAGAGCCCTGCGGGGGCAACGTCACCGGTTCCGGGGCCGGATCGGGCAGGGGTGTCTTCTTGAGCCGCCGGTACCTCAGCCCGGCGCTGACCGCGCCCACACCGGTGAGCACGGCCAGACCACTGAGGCCGAACGTGGTCACGTCCTGCAGGAGCAGGCCCGCCTCGCCGCCCCACTGCCACAGGGTCGACACGGACGCCGAGGTGACGGCTCCGGCGCCGAAGACGCCGGCGGTGGCCGCGGTGCCGGTCGCGGTGCGCTTGGCGCGCCTGCGCTGACGCAGCAGCCGGGCGCGCGGGTCCCGCCAGGCCGCGAGCTTGCGGCGCACCTCGGCGAGGACCGGCCCGCGGAGCTGGTCGAGCGCGACCTCGCCCAGCTTCACCAGCTCCTGCCTGCGCGACGGCTTCACCGCGGGCTCGCTCACTGGCCGGCTTGCGGATTCTGCTGTTGCGGCTTGGTGGCGCTCTCCGAGCCACCGGTGATCTGCTGCTGCTGGCCGCCGGTCACCTGCTGCTGGCTGGTGCCCATCGAGGCCCGCAGCTGAGCGAGCCGGTTGACACCGGCCGCGTCGATGGCCGCCTGCTGCACCTCGAGCAGCCGGCCCTGGACGCTGTTCTGGGCCAGCTCGGCCTCACCGAGGGCCGTGGTGTAGCGGCGTTCGATCTTGTCCCGGACCTCTTCCAGGGACGGCGTGTTGCCGGGCGCGGCGATCTCGGTCATCTGCCGCAGCGACGCCGAGACCTGCTCCTGCATCTTGGCCTGCTCCAGCTGGCTGAGCAGCTTGGTGCGCTCGGCGATCTTCTGCTGCAGGATCTGCGCGTTGCGCTCGACGGCCTTCTTGGCCTGCTCGGCGGCGCCCAGCGACTGGTCGTGCAGAGTCTTGAGGTCCTCCACCGCCTGCTCGGCGGTGACCAGCTGACTGGCCAGCTGGGTGGCGGTCTCCTCGTACCTCTGGGCGGTGGCCTCGTCGCCGTTGGCGCGCGCCTGGTCGGCCATGACCAGGGCCTGCTTGGCCGACGCCTGCAGCTTCTCCACCTCGCCGAGCTGGCGGTTGAGCTTCATTTCCAGCTGCCGCTGGTTGCCGATCACGGCGGCGGCCTGCTGGGAGAGGGCCTGGTGCTGGCGTTGCGCCTCCTCGATGGCCTGCTGGATCTGTACCTTCGGGTCGGCGTGCTCGTCGACCTTGGACGAGAACGACGCCATCAGGTACTTCCAAGCCTTCACGAACGGGTTGGCCATCTCCTCCGCCTGCCTTCTTCTGCTGCTCGGCTTGCCCCAATCGCCAACACAACGCACCAGGCGTGTCGGCTGGTTCCATCGTGTCAGGTAGTCGTTCCGGCTTCCACCAAACACGGGAGATCTCCGGGATTAACCCCGAGTCACACCGGAAATCGAACCAGGGCCCCGGGCCCGGGCCCGCAGCGGGTCCCGAGCGAGGACGGGGAGCGTGCCCGTACCCGGACACGCTCCCCGTCCTCGCTCGTCAGAGCCTGGTCGTTGAGCTGACACCTACGCTCAATGGATTCGAAGGCAGCCTCTCAGGCGGCCACCACCACGTTGCCCTTACGCACCGGGGCGCTGATGCGCTGGCTGAGCATCGGCTGCAGCCGGTCCGCGCGAGCCCGCGGTTCCGCCGCCGCCCCGTTGTCGGCTCCGGTCAACTGCTGCTGGGCGAGCTCGGACTCGGACAGCTCGGTACCGATCAGGCTGGGCACCAGCTGGCCGCCGTCCACCTCGCCGGCGGCGGGCTGCTCGACCACCGAGGGCGCCACCATCGTCTCGTCGAGGTCACCGGCCACGGTCACCAGCAGTTCCGGTAGCGGCAGGTCCAGGGCGTCGCAGATCGAGGCGAGCAGCTCGCTGGACGCCTCCTTGCGACCCCGCTCGACCTCGGAGAGGTATCCAAGGCTCACCCGGGCAGCGCGCGAGACGTCCCGCAAGGTGCGAGACTGTGCGGTCCGGGCGCGGCGCAGCCGTTCACCGACCGCCTCCCGCAACAATACGGTCATCGCGCGCCTCCCTTCCTTCGTCGCCTACCGCGTGCACGACGCGTGAACATCCTCTACGTTACTCACCCGCGGGCCCGAACGAGAACGATCGACGACAAGTCCGCCGAGGGCGAACGCAAGATCATCGACCGACCCCGATCCGGGGGCGTGCGCGTTCCATCCCAGCGCACAGCGGTCCTCGCGGTCAACGCAGTAGGTCGGCGAAGTGTTCCAGCGCCACCCGAACGGCCGCAGCCCGCACGGAGTAGCGATCGCCGTCCAGCCGCACCGAGCGCACCTCCACCCCACCCGGACCGGCGAATCCGAGGTGCACTGTGCCCGGCATCACACCGTCCTGCGGGTCGGGGCCCGCGACCCCGGTGAGCCCGAGGCCCCAGTGCGCTCCGCACCGACGACGCGCCCCGTCGGCCAGCATCTCGGCGACCCGCGGGTGCACGGCCCCATGCTGGGCCAGCAGGTCGCGGTCGACACCGGCGAGTTCGGCCTTGAGGTCGGTGGCGTACACCACGAGACCACCGCGCACGACGTCGCTGGCCCCGGGCACGTCGGTCAGCGCGGCAGCCACCAGGCCCGCGGTCAGCGATTCGGCCGTCGCCACCGTCTCCCCGCGCCGCCGCAGGGCGTCCAGCAGGGCGGCGACGGCCGACATCGGCAGCCCGACCAGTTCCGGGATCACGCCTGGCCCTTCGCCCGCCCGGCCGCGCGCAGCCGCAGCGCCCGCACGACGTAGTCGAGCCCGGTGCCGACGGTGGCGATCAGCGCGGCGCCCATGACCAGCCAGCGCACCGGTTCGGCCCACCCGCCCAGCGGCATCAGGTAGAGGCCGACGGCCACCGCCTGCAGCAACGTCTTGACCTTGCCGCCGTAGCTGGCCGCGATCACGCCGTGCCGGATCACCCAGAACCGCAGCGCGGTGATCGCCAGCTCGCGACCGATGATCACCCAGGTGATCCACCAGGCCAGGTCGCCGAGCAGGCTGAGGCCGATGAGCGCGGCGCCGGTCAGCGCCTTGTCCGCGATCGGGTCGGCGACCTTGCCGAAGTCGGTGACCAGGCCGCGCCGCCGCGCCAGGGCGCCGTCGATGCGGTCGGTGATCGAGGCCAGCACGAACACCCCGGTGGCGATCCAGCGCCACAGCGGGTCATGGCCGTCCGCCCAGAACAGCGCGACCAGAAACACCGGCACGAGCGCCAACCGCGACACCGTGAGCACGTTGGCGATGTTGACCAGCGGGACGCTCTCGGGCCGCGCCGCCGCGGAGTTCGGTGCCGTGCCGTCGGGCGTCATGGTTGCTCCCCGGAACGGTCCTCGGCGGGCGTGCCGTCGACCCGGCGCACCACGAGGTCCACGCCCTCGCTGGCGACCACCCGGCAGCGCAGCACATCGCCCACCCCGACCTCTCCAGGATCAGTGACGACACACTCTCCGTCCACCTCCGGTCCCTGGTGGTCGGCGCGACCAGTGCACTCGCCGTCCTCGACGCGCTCGACGAGCACCCGGACCTCGGTGCCGACGCGGTCCTCGGCGCGCTGCGCGACCAGTTCCTCGGCCAGCGCGGAGATCTGCGCCACGCGCTCGGCGATGGTGTCCTCGTCGAGCTTGCCGTCGAAGCCGGCGGCCTCGGTGCCGTCCTCGTCCGAGTAGCCGAACACGCCGATGGCGTCCAGCCGGGCACGGGTGAGGAAGTCCTGCAGCTCGGCGAAGTCGTCCTCGGTCTCGCCGGGGAAGCCGACGATGACGTTGCTGCGGATGCCCGCCTGCGGGGCCAGCTCGCGGATCTGCTCGATCAGCGCCAGGAACGACTCGGTGGACCCGAAGCGGCGCATCCGCCGCAGCACCGGTTCGCTGGAGTGCTGGAACGACAGGTCGAAGTACTGGGCCACGCCGGGTGTGGTGGCGATGGCGCGCACCAGGCCGGGCCGGGTCTCGGCGGGCTGCAGGTAGGACACCCGGACCCGCTCGACGCCCTCGATGGCCGCCAGTTTCGGCAGCAGCACCTCCAGCGCGCGGGGGTCGGCCAGGTCCTTGCCGTAGGAGGTGGAGTTCTCGCTGACCAGGAACAACTCCTTGGCGCCCTGCTCGGCGAGCCACGCGGCCTCGCCGAGGACCTCCTCCGGAGGGCGGGACAGGAAGGAGCCGCGGAAGGACGGGATGGCGCAGAAGGAGCAGCGTCGGTCACAGCCGGACGCCAGCTTCAGCGCGGCGACCGGGGAGTCGTCGAGCCGGCGGCGCGCTGTCGTGCGGGCCCCCGGGACCCAGCCGTGGCCGGGCACCGCGACCTCGGCTGCCGCGGCGGGCCGGGCGACCGGCGTGATCGGCAGCATGGTGCGGCGGTCCTGCGGCTGGTGCGCCTGGATGGTGCGGCCCGCGAGGACGTCGTCGAGGCGGTCGGCGAGCTGCGGGTAGTGGTCGAAGCCCAGCACCGCGTCGGCTTCGGGCAGATGCTCGGCGAGCTCGGCGCCGTAGCGCTCGGCCATGCAGCCGACCGCGACCACCTTCGCGCCGGTGTCGGCGGCGGCGAGCAGGGTGTCGACGGAGTCCTTCTTGGCCGACTCGACGAAGCCGCAGGTGTTGACGACGACGACATCGGCCTCGTCGGCGTCGACGAGTTCCCAGCCGCGGTCGTGCAGGGTGCCGGCGAGCTCCTCGGAGTCGACCTCGTTGCGCGCGCAACCGAGCGTGACCATGGCGACTCGGCGGTGATTCTGCTCGGTTGACATGCGACGAGCCTAACGGGCCGGGTCCGGCGGGCTGCGCACGAGCCCGCCACCCTCGGACGTGCGGTGGCCGGGATTACCGTGGATCACGATCAGGCTTACCTAACGTGACAGTCAAGGGACCCGGAGACGGCGACGTCCGCGCGATCACGTCACTGATCGACCACCATGCCGGAAATCCGCATGCCCGCCCAGCCAGGGCGACGCTACGATGCTTGCATGCATGATTATGCGTCATCAACGATAACGATTCGGCGGGCTCGGGTGGCCGACGTGCCGGCCATCAAGTCCCTCGTCGACACCTACGCCGGCGAGGTGCTGCTCGCCAAGGACCTGGTGACGCTGTACGAGGACGTCCAGGAGTTCTGGGTCGCCGAACTGGACGGCCGGGTCGTCGGCTGCGGCGCCCTGCACGTGCTCTGGGAGGACCTCGCCGAGATCCGCACCGTCGCCGTCGACCCGGCGGTCAGGGGCCGCGGCATCGGTCACCGGCTGGTGCGACAGCTGATCGAACTGGCCCGCGAGCTCGGCCTGCTCCGGGTCTTCGTGCTGACCTTCGAGACCGAGTTCTTCGGCCGCCACGGCTTCCGGACCATCGACGGCGCACCGGTGAGCCCGGAGGTCTATGAGGAGATGCGCCGCTCGGTCGACGCGGGCGTGGCGGAGTTCCTCGACCTGGCCAACATCAAGCCGAACACCCTCGGCAACACCCGGATGCTGCTCGACCTCGCCTGACGGCGGTGGACGCGGCTCACCGACAGCGAGCTGTTGCCCCGGATGGTTGAAGGGCTTGTCCACCGTTCTCGTGCACCGTCCACAAGTACCCCACACGCCCCTCCAGCACCCGATATAACACGGGGAGTTGATCCGCTTCGGGTTCGAGGAGTCGCATCGTGGAACACAGCTCAGGGCGCCGTGGGTTCGTCGTCACCGCCGCCGCCACCGGGGCGTTGTTGCTGACCGCAGGGACCGCGTACGCCGACCTCAGCCCGGCCCAGCTGCGCACCGTCACCGACACCTACCTCTTCCAGCTGTCCCTCGACTCCTTCAGCGAGACCCGCGAGCGGCAGCCCTACGCCGACCAGCTGGACTGGTCCTCCGACGGCTGCTCGATGTCGCCGGACGAACCGCTCGGTTTCCAGTTCCGCCCCAGCTGCCAGCGGCACGACTTCGGCTACCGCAACTACAAGAAGCAGCAGCGGTTCACCGAGCAGACCCGAAAGCAGATCGACGACAACTTCCGCGCCGACCTGTACTCCGCCTGCGGCAGCGACCTGGCCTGCCGCGCCACCGCGAACATCTACTACTTCGCGGTCCGGGAGTTCGGCGGCGTCGCCAGCTCCACCGGGCAGGCCATCGACCTGGCCCAGATCAAGCCGATCCTCAGCAGCGCGGGAGACCTGCTGGAGTGGCGCGCGGTCAACGCCAGGGGCGAGGTGGTGGAGGTCGGCTCCGCCGGCTGAGCCCGGACCGCGAGAAGGGGCGTGCCCACGGGCGTGCCTCTTTTTGTGTGACCCGCCGCGCCGCGGCGGTACTGTTCCATGCGCACGGCTGCAGAAGGGAGTCCGCACCGATGGTGAAGCGGCAACTGCCCCGCTGGTCCGAACTCCGCCCCCTGCTGCGGGTCAAGCCCCCGCAGCTCGACCCGACCGCGCGGCGGCTGTCCGCCGCTCACTCCATCGCCGACCTGCGCGCCATCGCCCGCCGCCGCACGCCCCGCGCCGTGTTTGACTACACCGACGGCGCGGCGGAGGCCGAGATCAGCCTGCGGCGAGCCCGGCAGGCGTTCCGGGACGTCGAGTTCCGCCCCTCGGTGCTGCGCGATGTGTCCGAAGTGGACACAACAACGGTGGTGCTGGGCAAGCCTTCCGCGCTGCCCTTCTCGTTCGCCCCGACGGGGTTCACGCGCATGATGCATCACGAGGGCGAAACCGCCGTGGCGCGCGTCGCCGCCCGCGCGGGCATCCCCTACGCCCTGTCCACGATGGGCACCACCTCGATCGAGGACCTGGCGGCGGTGGCGCCCGGTTCCCGCAGGTGGTTCCAGCTCTATTTGTGGCGCGACCGCGAAGCCAGCGAGGCGCTGGTGCGACGCGCGCACGACGCCCGGTACGAGGCGCTGATGCTCACCGTGGACACGCCGGTCGGCGGTGCCCGGCTCCGCGACGCCCGCAACGGCCTGACGATCCCGCCGGAGCTGACGCTGCGCACGATCCTGGACGCGGCGATGCACCCGGCGTGGTGGTTCAACCTGCTCACCACCGAGCCGCTGTCGTTCGCCTCCTTCCGGCACTGGCCGGGCACGGCACACGATTTGATCAACGCCATGTTCGACCCGTCGCTCAACGACACCGACCTGGTGTGGCTGCGGGAGTTGTGGCGCGGCCCGCTGCTGGTCAAGGGCATCCAGAACGTCGACGACGCCCGGCGGGTCGTCGAGCTCGGCGCCGACGGCGTGGTGCTGTCCAACCACGGGGGCCGCCAGCTCGACCGCGCGCCGACCATGCTGGAACTGCTGCCGCGGGTGCGCGAGGCCATCGGCGACCGCGCCGAGATCATGCTGGACAGCGGCATCACCAGCGGCGCCGACGTGGTGGCCGCGATCGCCCTCGGCGCGGACTCGTGCCTGGTCGGCCGCGCCTACCTCTACGGCCTGATGGCCGGCGGCGAGCGGGGTGTGCAACGTGCGTTGGACATTCTCCGCGCCGAGGTGGTCCGCACCCTCCAGCTCCTCGGTGTGCACGCGATCAGCGACCTCGACACCACCCACGCCGCGCTCCGCCGACACTGCGTCCACACGGACCCGCCGACGGCGTGAGCGGACTCCGGCTCGGCGCCCAGGGAGTTTCCACGTTCGCCTGAACTTGGGAACCGGGCCGAAGACAATCCGCGCAGCGCAAGGGAATCCCCGGCAGAAGACCGTCGGCGTCAGCGACCGGGCCGGGGGTCCATGGGCCGCACGTCGTGCGTCGTCGCCGCAGTACCGGCGTCGATCTGGCCTGTGGCGTAGAACGCCTCGCACGGACCGCCGATGTACTTCTCGAAGTCCGTGGTGATGTGCACGACCGAGCGGCCGTCCCGCGTCGGCAGCATGGTCGGGCTGAAGTTCCGGCACACGCTGCCCTGGTTGTAGCTGATCTGCACCGGCGACGGGAACTCCCGCCACCCGCGCGCCAGGTCGGACGGGTTGTCGTTGACCATGAGCGTCCGTCCGTTGCCTGGCGCCCAGCCGCCGTTGTCATTGGCCAGCATCTGGTACGCCAGCAGCAGCCGCCCGTTCGGGCCCGGCCCGGGCGCCCACGCGATCGTCGGCGTGCCCAGCGGCTGCCCACCGGTCTCCGAGAGGATCTCGGTGCCCAGGTCGTACGGGTCGCCGAAGTCCCAGCCGTCCGGCGAGGTGCGCATCCACACCGTGCAGATGTGCACCGGGTCGTAGTTGCAGACCTCGTAGACCATCACGTACGTGCCGTCTGGCAGCTGCCGGACCCCGGGCATCCCGGGACGCACGTAGAAGTCGTCGTTCTTCACCGTGTCCCGCAGGTCGGTCCAGGTCAGGCCGTCCTTCGACCGCACCTGCACGATCTTCTGGTCGTGCTGGGGGTCCCCGTCGTCGGAGTAGAACGCCACCAAGTCGCCCTGCTTCGACACGGTGAACTCGGGCTCCCACACGCCCGGCCCCACCGGGGCCTGCACGATCGTGGACACAAAGCTCCAGGTGCGGCCCTGGTCGTCGCTGCGCCACACCCGGATGCTGCTGCGCCGCTCCGCCGCGTCCGCGCCGACGCCGGCCGTTCCCGCCCACAGCAGCGTGCCGGCGGGCATGTCCCCGATGCGCTGCGGCAGTTCGTACAGCGTCGAGCAGCACATACCCTTCTCGTCCGCGCCCTCCGGATCGCGGATCTCACCGACCTGCTGGAAGGTGGCGCCGTCGTCGCGGCTTTCGTAGATGACCGCGAATCCCGCCCGATCCGCGTAGGTCGTCATGCTGGCCATGATTCGACCGTTGGCGGCACCGGAATGCTGCAACCGCACCATCCGCGGATAACTGCTGCCGCCGGTCCGCAGTAGTTCGCCCTTCTCCACATCGGACGTTCCGATATCCGGTGGTGGCGCCGGGTTTCCGGCGACGGACTGCTGGGAAGCGACCAGCGCCGACACCGACAACAACGCCAGCAGCCAGGCTCGGGCCTTCCGGAGGACCATGCGCGAAACCCCTCGCGTCGCAGGCGGATGAACCGTCAGCGGGCGGGAGAATATCGCAGGAATCCCGAAAATCGACCCGTCTTGCGATTCCGTTCAGCGCACATCGCGAGGCGCAGACGGAGTAGTGCGAGAAAAAGCTCCGAGTCAACCGGGAAAATGTCGGTGAAAACGTGGAGAACGAAGGCGTCCCCGCGACCGGAAGACCGCGGGGACGTGCCTCACTCGTCGTCGGCCGGTCCGCCGCGGATCGCCAGCAGCGTGGCCTCCAGCTCATCAGGCTTGACCAGCACCTCGCGCGCCTTGGAACCCTCCGAGGGCCCCACCACGCCGCGCGACTCCAGCAGGTCCATCAACCGACCGGCCTTGGCGAACCCCACGCGCAGCTTGCGCTGCAGCATCGAGGTGGACCCGAACTGGCTGGTGATCACGAGCTCCGCGGCCTGCAGCAGCACGTCGAGGTCGTCGCCGATGTCGGCGTCGATCTCCTTCTTCTCCCCCGGTTTGGCCGCCGTGACGCCGTCGGTGTACTCCGGGTCGGCCTGCTCCTTGGTGAACGCGACGATGCGGTGGATCTCCTCGTCGGAGACGAACGAGCCCTGCACCCGGACCGGGCGCGAGGCGCCCATCGGCAGGTACAGCGCGTCACCCATGCCGATCAGCTTCTCCGCGCCCGGCTGGTCGAGGATGACCCGCGAGTCGGTCAGCGACGACGTGGCGAACGCCAGCCGCGACGGCACGTTCGTCTTGATCAGGCCGGTCACCACGTCCACCGAGGGCCGCTGGGTGGCCAGCACCAGGTGGATGCCGGCGGCCCGCGCCTTCTGCGTGATCCGCACGATGGCGTCCTCGACATCCCGCGGCGCGGTCATCATCAGATCCGCCAGCTCGTCGACGATGGCCAGGATGTACGGGTAGGGCCGGTACTCCCGCTCGCTGCCCAGCGGGGTGGTGATCTCGCCGGAGCGGACCTTGCGGTTGAAGTCGTCGATGTGGCGCACCCGGTTGGCCTGCATGTCCTGGTAGCGCTGCTCCATCTCCTCCACCAGCCAGGCCAGCGCGGCGGCGGCCTTCTTCGGCTGGGTGATGATGGGCGTGATCAGGTGCGGAATGCCCTCATACGGCGTCAGCTCCACCATCTTCGGATCGATCAGGATCATCCTGACCTCCTGCGGGGTGGCCCGCGCCAGCAGCGACACCAGCATGGCGTTGACGAAGCTGGACTTACCGGAGCCGGTGGAGCCGGCCACCAGCAGGTGCGGCATCTTCGCGAGGTTCGCGGTGACCATGTGGCCCTCGATGTCCTTGCCGAGGCCCATCACCAGCGGGTGGGTGTCCCTGGTCGCCTCCGCGGAGCGCAGCACGTCGCCGAGCCGCACCATCTCGCGGTCGCTGTTGGGAACCTCGATGCCGACCGCGGACTTGCCCGGGATGGGTGCCAGCAGCCGGACGTTGTCGGTGGCCGCCGCGTAGGCGATGTTCTTGGTCAGCGCGGTGATCTTCTCGACCTTCACGCCGGGGCCGAGCTCGACCTCGTAGCGGGTCACCGTGGGGCCGCGGGTGAAGCCGGTGACCTGCGCGTCGATGTTGAACTGCTCCAGCACCGCGGTGATCGCCTCGATCATGGCGTCGTTGGCGCGGCTGCGGCTCTTGGGCGGGTCTCCGTCGGCGAGCAGGTCCAGCGGCGGCAGTTTGTAGTCGCCCTCGACGCTGCGGCTGATCCGCGGCTTGGTGCTCTTCTTCGGCTTGTCCTCGACGGGCTTGGCGGGCACCGCCGCAGCCTTGGGCCGGGCCGGTTGCGGCTGGGGCGGCACGTCGTCCAGCGACAGCTGGCGCTCCTCGTCGGCCATCGCGGCCTGGCGGCGCCGGGACGGGCGGCGCAGCTTCACCGTCGACGGCTCGGCGGCGACCTCCGCGGGCTCGGCCACCGACGCCTCCGCCTCGCGCTGGCCGAGCTCGCGCAGCCGCGAGCCGACCTCGCGGACCGGGGTGCCGGTCAGCACGAGCAGCCCGAACAGGCCGATCAGCACCAGCACCGGGACGGCCACCCAGCCGGTGAGGCCATGCGCGAGCGGGCCACCGGCGACGAATCCGAGCGCACCTCCGGCCTGGGCCCAGGCTTCCGGGTCGAGTGGGGAACCCGAGAGGATGTGCAGGATCCCGAGAGTGCTGAGCACCAGCAGCAGCGTCCCGATGACCACCCGCGGCTTGGCCTCCGCGGTGGCCTCGGTGCGCATCAGGAGCACGGCGGTGACCAGCAGGACCACCGGCAGCACCACCGCAGCCATGCCGATGACCGAGCGCAGGGCCCAGTCGAACCAGTGCCCAACCGGTCCCCCGGCGCGCCACCAGACCCCGGCGGCCGCGACGACGGCGGTGGCCAGGTAGATCAGCGCCAGGCCGTCCCGCCGGTGCGCGGGGTCGAGTTCCCTGGTCCTGCCGACCGCCCGCACCACACCGCCGATGCCGCGGGCGAGTCCGCTCGCGGTCGTCGCCCTCGACGTGCGCTTCGACCTGCGCGGGGCGTGCGTGGATCCCGGGCGCGGCTTGGCACTCCCGCTGCTCTTCCGGGTGGTGCCCGACTTACCCGAGCCGCGACTCCGGGCAGCGGCGCCGTTACTCTTGGTTGCGCTTTTGCCGCGCGTCGAGCCACGTCCCCCATTCGATGTCCGGCTCGCCATACCCCACACGGTATCCGCACCCGCCTCTCCGCTCACACCAGCCACGGAGGTTCACTGGCGAGGCGCATTTTCCGGCGTTCCGCGCCAACCAGGGCGGTGCGCATGAGATCCTCGACCGTCATGGTCGCCCTGCCTTCCGGACCGCACGAGCCGACACGCCGAACCAACCGCGAGGAGCTGTTCCACGACGCGCCGCGGTTCTGGCGCGCCCTGATGCGCGTCGACCAGGCCGTCATCGCCCTCACCGGCCGCCTCGAGGTCACCGGCGACGTCCCCGACGAGCTGCGCGGCCGGCCACTGGTGCTGGCGGCCAACCACATCGGCAACATCGACGCGCTGGTGCTGATCGCGGCCTGCCGGAAGCTGCGCCTCGCACCGCGCTTCCTGGCCACCGGCGGGCTGTTCGACACGCCGGTGCTGGGCCACGTGCTGCGCGCGTGCGGGCACGTGCGCGTGGACCGCGGCAAGAGCAACGCCGGGGAGGCACTGGGCCGGGCGGTGGACGCGCTGGCTGGTGCCCGGCACCCGGTGCTGATGTACCCGGAGGGCCGCATCACGTTGGAACCGGAGATGTGGCCGGAGCGCGGCAAGACCGGCGTGGCCCGGATCGCCCTGGCCGCGCGGGCCGCGGTGGTGCCGATCAGCCAGTGGGGCGCGCACGAGGCGATGTGCTACGGCATGGTGCGCGTGGAAAGCGCCCGCGACCTGTGGATCCTGCTGTCCTCCTGGCTGCGCGCACTGCTGCGCCGACCGGTGCTCAAGGTGCACTTCGGCGCCCCGGTCGACCTCAGCGATCTATCCGCCGACCGGGTGGGTGACGCGGCGCGGGCGCGGGATCGCATCATGCGCGCGATCACGGCCGGCCTGACGCCCCTGCGCGCCGGTGAACCCGACGCACCGCGCCATCAGGACCCAACCCGCCCGGCCACCGACAAACGCAGCCCCTGGCGGCCGAACAGCCCCGGCTGACTGCGCCGGACACCGCGGCTTTCGCCGCCGTTGTTCAACTCCAGGTAGCGATGTGGTCACGCAGAGCCCGCTTCTGTGACATCGTCACTGATGATGGTGGGGTTTCCGTTCCTCGTTGACCGGAAGGCTGCCATGCGATTACCCAGCGCCACCATCCGCAGGTTCCCGTTCCTCCTTTCCTTCGCCCTCGCCCCGGTCGTGGCCTTCTCGGTCGCGACCGCGCCGACGGCTCTCGCGTTCCCGCCCGACGTCCCCGGCAAGGCCCAGGTCCAGTCCGAGCTCAACGCCCTCACCGTGCGCTCGGAAGGGTCCATGACCGGCTACTCGCGGGACAAGTTCCCGCACTGGAGCACCGTCTCGGGCTCGTGCAACACCCGCGAAACCGTGCTCAAACGCGACGGCAGCAACGTCTCGGTGGGCTCGGACTGCTATCCCACGTCCGGCAGCTGGTACAGCTACTACGACGGCGTCACCAGGACCTCACCCTCGCAGATCAGCATCGACCACATCGTGCCGCTGGCCGAGGCGTGGCGCTCCGGCGCGAGCAGTTGGACGACCTCGAAGCGGGAGGCGTTCGCCAACGACATCACCGGCCCGCAGCTGATCGCGGTGACCACCGAGATCAACAGCGCGAAGGGCGACCAGGACCCGGCGTCCTGGAAGCCGCCGCGCGCCAGCTCGCACTGCGGCTATGCGAAGTTCTGGATCCACACCAAGTACCGCTGGGACCTGACCCTGCAGTCCGCCGAGAAGACAGCGCTGCAGAGCATGCTCAACACCTGCTCGTACTGAGGCGTCGCCGTACCGGGTGCGCGACCCGGCGTCGTGCACCCGGCGTCCCACCAACGGGCAACGGAGGGCACTCGGGCGGGTGAGCGCCGACCACCGACGAGAGTCGCCCAGGGAGACCATTTCTCGCCAATCGAGCAACCCGTCTGCGGATCGTCCCTTTTACTGTCCACATTGCTCGCCTTTGGACGGTGCGTCCAACTGGACAGACGGGGACAATCGTGAGGAAATTCGTCACTGCGGCGATGGCGGTCGGTCTGCTGGTCGTCCTGTCACCGGCCATCGGGGCCGCCGCCGCGCCGACACCGGAGTTCCAGCCGCAACCCATCCAATGGGGACAGTGCGCGGACGAGGCCCTGCAGCAGGCCGGGGCGGAGTGCGGGATGGTGGACGTCCCGCTGGACTACGCCGACCCGGACGGGGAGAAGGTGTCGCTCGCGGTGTCGCGCGTCCGGCACACCGTGCCCGACGACCAGTACCAGGGCGTCATGCTGGTGAACCCCGGCGGCCCCGGCGGGTCGGGACTGGTGCTGTCCATGCTGGGGGCCTACGTGCCGAAGGGCGCCGGCGCGGCGTATGACTGGATCGGCTTCGACCCGCGCGGCGTCGGATCCAGTCGGCCCGCGATCTCGTGCGACCCGAACTACTTCTCCTACGACCGCCCGCACTACGTGCCCACCACACCGGAGCTGGAGCGGACGTGGCTGGACCGCTCCGAGGGCTACGCGCGGGCCTGCGGCAACACCGGCAAGCTCCTCGAGCACATCAAGACCACCGACGTCGTCGAGGACATGGAGAGCATCCGCAAGGCGCTGGGCGTCGAGCAGATCAACTACTACGGGTTCTCCTACGGCACCTACCTCGGCCAGGTCTACGGCACCCTGCACCCGGATCGGATGCGCCGGGTCGTGATGGACGGCGTGGTCAACGTCAACGACGTCTGGTATCAGGCGAATCTGAACCAGGACGTGGCCTTCGACCGCAACATCAAGATCTTCTTCGACTGGATCGCGACATACGACTCGGTCTACCACCTCGGCACCACCGGCGCTGACGTGGAGAAACTGTTCTACGACCAGCTGGCCCGGCTCGACCGGCACCCGGCCGGCGGGGTCATCGGCTCCGACGAGTGGACCGACCTGTTTCTGACCGCGGGTTACACGCAGGCCGGATGGGAGGCGCGGGCCAAGGCGTTCTCCGATTGGGTGCACCACGGCGACTGGCAGACGCTGAAGACGATCTACGACAGCGCCAACACCCCCGGTGACGACAACAGCTTCGCCGTCTACCTCTCGGTCCAGTGCACCGACGTCCAGTGGCCGACAAGCTGGACGCAGTGGCGCAAGGACAACTGGGCGGTGTACGCCAAGGCACCGTTCGAGACCTGGGCGAACGCCTGGTACAACGCGCCGTGCCTGTTCTGGCCGGCGAAGGCGGGCAAGCCGGTCGACGTCGACGGCAGCCGCGTGGACAGCGCCCTGCTGATCAGCGAGGAGCTGGACGCCGCCACGCCGTTCCCAGGTGCCCTGGAGGCCCGCAAGCGCTTCCCGAACGCCAGCCTGATCAGCCTGCCCGGCGGCACGACGCACTCGGGTTCGCTGAGCGGCAACGCCTGCCTGGACAACCAGATCGCGGACTACCTGGCCACCGGCAAACTCCCGGCCCGCCAGCCGGGCGACGGCCCGGACACCACGTGCGAGCCGCTGCCGCAGCCGGTCCCCCAGGGCCTGGCCACGGCGACCGCCCGTCCGCACCAACCGGAGGTCCTGCAGAAGGCCCTCGAATCCAACTGGCACTGACCCGACGAGCGCAAAGGGCTGGTCTCCCACGCCGAGCCCAGCCCTTTCGCGTGGTCAGTTCGTCATCCTGCTCTTCAGGTGAGCTCCGATGTAGCCGACGTAGATCTTGCCGGTCCGCCGCGTGGCGTCGAAGTAGTGCATCCGCGGGCTGACCATGCCGAACTTCGCGATTCGGAAATGCGCGCCCATGAAGACGCGGCCGCTCGGGTCCACCTCGATCGGAACCGGGAAAGTCCGGATTCCCGCAAGTTTGACGTTGTTGCGAACGTCCGCCGTTTCGTCGCGAGCGTGTTGGTGGGCGGGATATCCTCGGCAGTCGTCCGGCAGGTTTCGCAGGTAGCCGTCGACATCGCGATTGCAACGCCCCTCCGCCGATGCCTTCGCATAGTCCTCGAGCGCCAGGAGCGCATCCCACGTCCTGCCTGCCCAGATGCCCATCCGGTCGTTTTCTTCCAGGTCGAGGGCGTGCGCGGGGTCGCCGGTGAAGATCACGTGTCGCAGCTCCGCGATCCCGGTCAGCACGTCATCGAAGGAGTCCGGCAGTTCGTCCGCTTCTGAGTGCGCTGGGTGCGACCACGCGTCCTCCCAGCGCTGTGCCTTGCGGAGCAACCCCCGGAGGTGCCTGTTCGTGGCCACTTCCTTGACGAGCTCGGCACGAGCCTCGGCCAGCTCCAGGGTCTCGTCGTCCAGCTGCTCGCTCACCTCATCCAGCGATCGCTGCAGTTCGGCGTTGCGCTCCTCCAGTTCCGCGAGCCTTTGGGACAGGGCTTGCCGATTCACCTGTTCACGCTGTCCGAGACGGGCGAACGCGATGAACTCACGCAACCGGTTTGGTGTGAGTTCGGGCTCGCCGAGTTCGTCCCGCAGCAGACGGAGGAGCTGCAGATCCGCTGCCTTGACCACCAGACCGGGCGTTCGCTGGATCGCCGGTGCCACCGCGCCCACGGCGGTGGGTTCGGCTCCGTCCCCGACGAGGAGAACGTTGAGCTGCTTTTCGAACAGCCGGTCGAGTCGCGTTGCGGCGCTGGGCAATCGGGTCTCAATCGCCACGTCACGTGCACGCCAACCCAACAACCTGGTCAGGCGGGGCTGCTTGTCCTCGACGATGCGCCCGGTGCTGAGCACCCGATGACGCAGCGCGTCGGCCGCATCGCCCGGCACCGCGCCCGGCAGGAAAGTCCGCATGGTCCCGGGCCGAACCTGGTGAGTGTCGCCCATAGCGCGGCGGAAGAGTTCGGTCGCTTCGGGGTCGAGGACATAACCGGAACCGATTCCCACGGTCTCTTCGAGCAGCTTCGCGATGAGGTCGAACCAAGGCGTCTTCGGGAGGGACTCCTCACTGCCCGCGACGTAGACAGGCCCTCGCCGCCTGGCATCGCGCACGACGTCCACCAGCTCGTGCGCCTCCTCACCCGAGATCTGGCGCGGACGAACGTCCAGTCGCGCGGTGCTGTCGTACGCGGGAAGGACGGTCAGCAGGCCCCGCGCCAGTCGCGGCGTCGCGGTCCACTGGCGTCGCTGGCGCGGCTCTTCGCCCTCGGGTGCGAGGACCTCGGGATTGACCACGTCCAACCACAGCAGCGCGAAGGCATCGTCACCAGGGATGCGAGCGGTCAGCTGGGTTGTCCAGGTACCGGTGTCCTGCTGCTCCGTGATGCGAACCCGGAGCGCGTAGGAGCCGTCCTGCCCTGTGGTTTCCAGCATGGTGCCGTCGACGCCCTCGGCCAAACGTGACGGTCGACCTGGTTTCAGGGCGTCACTGTCATACCGTTTGGACCGCAACCAGGAGTGCAGCTGCTGTCTGGTGAGTTCGAGGATGTCCTCCTTGCCCTACGCAACCTGGAAAACGCTGCGATAGCCCAGCATGCGGCTCCTTACCGCTCTCGACCAGCAGGGAATTCCCGGAGTTCGACCGACGGGTGACTCCGGGCCCAGGTATCACAGCAGGGCGTACGTTGCTGGCGTGTCGAAGTGATCAGCCTGCGACCGACTGTCACGCCAGGAGAGCAACGCCGGCGTCAGTCCGCGTCGGTCTCCTTGGAGGGCGCGCCCAGTGCCTCGGCGACGGCGGCGAACTCCGACAGCGCCGCCTGCAGGTCTTCGACGATCTCGGCCGCGATGACCTCCGGCGGCAGCAGCGAGTCGCTGTCCTCGGCGGACTCGTCTTTGACCCAGCCGATCAGGTCCAGGTTGACCTTGTCCCGTGCGATGAGTTCCTCGTAGTCGAAGACCTTGACCCGGTCGTTGGGCTTGCGGTCCTCGGGCCGGTCCGCGGACAGATACCACTCGACGAAGTCGTCGAGGTGCTCGGCGCGCAGCGCCTTGGTCTTGAGCGTGAAGTGCTGGTTGGTGCGGAAGTCGTAGACGGCGAGCTTGCTGGTCAGCGGCTGGTTTATCCCGGCGGGCGGCTTCGCGTCGAAGAAGAGCACGTTGGCCTTGACCCCGCCCGCGTAGAAGATGCCCGTGGGCAGCCGCAACAGCGTGTGCACGTCATAGTCGCGCAGCAGGCTCCGCCGAACGGTTTCGCCCGCCCCGCCCTCGAAGAGCACGTTGTCCGGGACGACCACCGCGGCGCGACCGGGAATGTCGAGCTGCTTGGCGATGTGCTGGACGAAGTTGAGCTGCTTGTTGGTGGTGGTGACCCAGAAGTCCTCGCGCTTGTACGCCACGTCCTCACGGGTGGCCCTGCCGTCCTCGTTGACCACGGTGATCGAGGACTTCTTGCCGAACGGCGGGTTGGCCAGCACCAGGCTCGCCGTGCGTCCCTTCCTGGCGAGCGCGTCTTCCACCGCGATGGCGGGTTCCTCTTCCCAGGAACCGATGCCGTGCAGCAGCAGGTTCATCGCCGCGAGGCGTGCGGTTCCCTGGACCAGCTCGGTGCCCCAGATGTTGCTGGCGATCTGGCGGAGCTTCTCCCGCTCGCGCTCCCGCTCGTGATCCGGCGCATCCAGATTCACGTAGTGGTCGACGATGTATGCGTGCGCGGCGAGCAGGAAGCCACCGGTGCCGCAGGCCGGATCGGTGATCGTGTCCTGCATGGTCGGGCGGGTGCACCGGACCATGGCGTCGATCAACGGGCGCGGGGTGAAGTACTGCCCGGCGCCCGACTTGGTGTCCGCCGCGCCCCGGGACAACAGCTGCTCGTAGGCGTCACCGTTGACATCGGTGCCGTGGATCAACCAGGTCTCCCGGCCGATCAGGTCCTTGACCAACCTGGCCAGGTTCGCCGCGTTCTGGATCTTGTTCTGCGCCTTGCCGAAGATCAGGTTGTGCGGCGTACCGGCAGGCTGTTCACCCAGGTCAGCGAGCAGTTGCTCATACCGGCGCTTGAGTTCCGGCCCCTCCTGGTCCTTCAGCTCGGACCAGCCGCGTCCGTGCCACTTTTCTCCCCGGGGGAGGAGATTCTGCGGGACGAACGGATCGCTCTGCTTCTCGTCAGCGATCTTGAGGTAGAGCAGGAAGGTGAGCTGCTCGACGTAGTCGATCGTCGACACGCCCTCGTCCCGCAGGACGTTGCAGTAGCTCCACAGCTTGTCGACCAGCCGACGAGTCTCGGCCTGGTTCCCAGCAGCGCTCACCGTGCTCCCTCACTGACCTACGCCTGACCCAGGCACTCTACCGACCGCCCCGGACACAACTTCCCGGAACGGCTCCGATACGCACTGCGACATCCAGGTGAACGGCGGAGCACCTGGCCACATCGGGAGAGTGATCGTCGCCATAGTGGCAGTTGAGCCCATTGTCCCCTGATCGCACTTGGTGATCACGAACAATGGATCAGCAACCAGACGTGTCACGACGAGGGGGAACGCAGGCATGACCGGGTACGGCGTCGATCCTGACGCCCTGGAAAGCGCCATCAAGAAGCTCGAGGAGATCCGGAAGAACATCGAGGCCCTCATGAAGCAGGCCGGGGAGGTAACGCCTGGCGAGCTCACTGCCAACGACGCATACACCAACAAGGCACGTAAGGCGATTCAGGACCGCGCGACCGGGGAACATGGGTCCTTGCGCGTGGCCACTCGAGAGCTCTCTGCGAAGCTGACCGAGAAGATCGACGCTTACAAGGCAACCCTGGAGGAGTACCGGCGCAACGACGACGCGGCAGCGGCGGGCGTGAGTCGGCTACGAGACGAGGCATGATCGAGGCGTGATGGTGAGGACGAACGTGCTCAAACGAAGCAGGGTGCTCGCTGCCGGGGTCGTGTTGACCGGCGCATTGGCCGCGTGCACGGGTGGCGGTCCGACCGGTGACGAAGCGCCGCAGAGTTCCCAGCGGACACAGGCGCAGACGGGCCCCGAGATCAGCGACCCCAGGTCTCCCTTCGCTGTCGAGCTGTGCGCCTTGCTGCCCGCTGATGCCGCGACGTCGCTGGGACTCGAGCCAACCGGCGAGGTCGACGACAGCCCGAAGATTTCACCGGACTCAGCAGATTCGTGTGTCTGGCGGACCCCGGACGGGCACAACTCGGTTTCTCTCGCACCGATCAAGGATCGGTCGATCCAGGAGTACTACGACAACAAGTCGGCGTTCAGCGACTACCAAGAGTTGACCATCGCTGGGCATCCGGCGGTGCGGGCAAACCAGGGCGATCCGGCGAAGGACGGGTTCTGCGCCGTGTTCGCGGCGGTTTCGGAGCGAGAAATGCTCTATGCCTTCGCCAGCGACAACAGCTTGACCGATCCCTGCGGCCTCGCCCAAAAGGCCCTCGAAGCCTCCATCCCAACACTGCCCGCCGCGAAATAACTGAATCTTGGAGGACAAAGGTGAGCCACTCGCGAAGCAGGGTGCTCGCTGCCGGGGTCGTGTTGACCGGCGCATTGGCCGCGTGCACGGGTGGCGGTCCGACCGGTGACGAAGCGCCGCAGAGTTCCCAGCGGACACAGGCGCAGACGGGCCCCGAGATCAGCGACCCCAGGTCTCCCTTCGCTGTCGAGCTGTGCGCCTTGCTGCCCGCTGATGCCGCGACGTCGCTGGGACTCGAACCAACGGGCAAGGTCGACGACAGCCCGAAGATTTCACCGGACACATCAGATTCGTGCGTCTGGCGCAGCGCGGACAGACACACCTCGGTTTCTCTCGCACCGATCAAGGATCGGTCGATCCAGGTGTACTACGACAACAAGTCGGCGTTCAGTGACTACCAAGAGTTGACCATTGCCGGGTATCCGGCGGTGCGGGCAAACCAGGGCGATCCGGCGAAGGACGGGTTCTGCGTCGTGTTCGCGGCGGTTTCGGAGCGGGATATGCTCTTTGCCTTCACCCATGATATCAGCAAGACCGATCCCTGCGGCCTCGCCCAGAAGGCCCTCGAAGCCTCCATCCCAACCTTGCCGCCCGCGAAATAACTGAATCTTGGAGGACAAAGGTGAGCCACTCGCGAAGCGGAGTGCTCGCTGCCGGGGTCGTGTTGACCGGCGCATTGGCCGCGTGCACGGGTGGCGGTCCGACCGGTGACGAAGCGCCGCAGAGTTCCCAGCGGACACAGGCGCAGACGGGCCCCGAGATCAGCGACCCCAGGTCTCCCTTCGCTGTCGAGCTGTGCGCCTTGCTGCCCGCTGATGCCGCGACGTCGCTGGGACTCGAACCAACCGGCGAGGTCGACGACAGCCCGAAGATTTCACCGGACACATCAGATTCGTGCGTCTGGCGCAGCGCGGACAGACACACCTCGGTTTCTCTCGCACCGATCAAGGATCGGTCGATCCAGGAGTACTACGACAACAAGTCGGCGTTCAGCGACTACCAAGAGTTGACCATCGCTGGGCATCCGGCGGTGCGGGCAAACCAGGGCGATCCGGCGAAGGACGGGTTCTGCGCCGTGTTCGCGGCGGTTTCGGAGCGAGAAATGCTCTATGCCTTCGCCAGCGACAACAGCTTGACCGATCCCTGCGGCCTCGCCCAAAAGGCCCTCGAAGCCTCCATCCCAACACTGCCCGCCGCGAAATAACTGAAATTGGGGGACAACAGAATGCCGGATTTCGTGTGCTACGCGAGTAGCGCCAGGGAGTACCGCAAGCAGATGGGTGGTTCCGGGAACGCCACCGCCCTTCCGGCGCCGACCGACCAGGGTATCGCCAAGTGGGAGAACGTGGGCAAGGCGTTCGACCAGATGGTCACCGACATCGAGGACGCACTCCGCGCAGCCGAGGCCGCGCACGAGGGACGAGCCGCTGACGCCGCGAACGCCTCAATCGCACAGATCAAGCCTTTCGCCGAGGAAGCAGCGAACACCTCGCGCGGGGTCAAAGCCGCGCTCCAGGAGCAGGCTTCCTACCAGCGAGAGGCGTTCGATGCGTTGCCCGCGGAGGGCGACACGCTGCCAAGCGGACAGGAGGCGATCCTGGATCCGCCGCAGAAGGGGTGGGTCGAGGAATGGGGGCTGGACTCCAACCCCATCACCAGCTGGATGAGCGACTACGAGGAGCGCCAGCAGGCGTACATCGACACCAACCAGCGATCACCGATAATGGATCAGTGACCAGGCGTGTCACGCCGGGAGGGGACACAGGACATGACAGGGTACGTTGTCGACCCAGCTGCGCCGGAGAACGCGATCAAAAAGCTCGAGGACATCCGCGACGACTCGCAGGCTTTACTTCGCCAGGCGAGCGAGGTTACCCCCGGTGAGCTCGTAGCTAACGACAGCTACACGACCAAAGCCCGGAAGGCAATCCAGGAGCGCGCTACCGGCCAGGAAGGTTCACTGCGGGCAGCTGCCGAAGCACTGGAGAAGAAGCTCACAGAGAAAATCGAGGAGTACAAGGCAGCACTCGACGAGTACCGGCGATCCGACGAAGCCGCCAGTGCTGGCGTGAGTCGAGTCGAGCGAGAGGCATGATCGAGGCGTGATGACGAGGACAAGCGTGCGTAACCGGTCAGTCGGCCTGGCGACTGGCATTGCGATGGCGGTCAGTCTGACTGCATGTTCCGGGAGCGGTGCCGACACGGAGCCGACCACACAACCGACACAGGCCCACGCTAGCCCGGAGATCAATAACCCAAAGGACGCATCCCGGGCCGAACTGTGCCAGCTACTCCCTGCCGACGCGGCACAGTCGTTGGGGCTCAACGCCACCGGCGAAAAGGAAGACACTCCCAAGATCGACCCGAATATCTCCGATGCCTGTTGGTGGCGGGCGTCGGACGGATCCGGAGCCGGCGTCGCCCTGTCCGTGATCAATGGCTCTATCACCGAGTACCAGAGGAACAAGACGCTTTTCACGGACTACCAGGAGCTGGATATTGCGGGCCATCCGGCTGTGAGGGGCAACAGGGGCACCCCGCTCGAAGACGGTTACTGCGATTTGTACCTGGCCACGTCCGACCACCAGATCCTGCACGCCCACTCCAACATCAACGCCGACGGCAAGACCGATCCCTGCGGCCTCGCCCAAAAGGCCCTCGAAGCCTCCATCCCAACACTGCCCGCCGCGAAATAACTGAAATTGGGGGACAACAGAATGCCGGATTTCGTGTGCTACGCGAGTAGCGCCAGGGAGTACCGCAAGCAGATGGGTGGTTCCGGGGACGCCACCGCCCTTCCGGCGCCGACCGACCAGGGTATCGCCAAGTGGGAGAACGTGGGCAAGGCGTTCGACCAGATGGTCACCGACATCGAGGACGCACTCCGCGCGGCCGAGGCCGCGCACGAGGGACGAGCCGCTGACGCCGCGAACGCCTCAATCGCACAGATCAAGCCTTTCGCCGAGGAAGCAGCGAACACCTCGCGCGGGGTCAAAGCCGCGCTCCAGGAGCAGGCTTCCTACCAGCGAGAGGCGTTCGATGCGTTGCCTGCGGAGGGCGACACGCTGCCAAGCGGACAGGAGGCGATCCTGGATCCACCGCAGAAGGGGTGGGTCGAGGAATGGGGGCTGGACTCCAACCCCATCACCAGCTGGATGAGCGACTACGAGGAGCGCCAGCAGGCGTACATCGACACCAACCAGCAGGCCAACCAGGCGATGGAGCGTTACCGCGCCCAGACCGAGGGCGTCATCGCGCGGCTGCCCGAGTTCAAGCCCGCTGACCAGACGCCGCCTCCGCCGCCACCGCAGCCGCAGCAGCCGACCTCGACGACGAGTGGTTACCCGTCGTCGAGCAGCCACTCGTCGTCCAGCAGTAGCAGCAGCGGACTGTCCACTTCGGTCAGTCCAGCGGGCACGTCGTCGGCGTGGGCTGCGACGCCGAGCCACACCCCGACCTACACGCCACCGTCTCCGCCTCCGGCTCCAGCGACGGCTCCGGCGCCGTCGACTCCGTCGTGGGCCGCTCCGGGAATGCTGCCGCCGGGTGTGGTGCGCGGCCCGGATGGCACGCTGTACCGGCAGAACCCGCAGACCGGTGCGTGGGAGCGGCAGAACCCCTACAACGGCCGCTGGGCACCATCGCCGAACGGCGGCCCCGGTGGGGCTCGCGGTGGCGCCGCAGGTCTGGGCATGCGGGGCGGTGTTGGTGGCATGGGCCGCGGAATGGGCCCGGGGCCCCAGCTCGGTGCCGGTGGTCGCGTCGGCGTCGGCGGCCTCACGGGTGGCCCTGGCGCTGGTGGCTCCGCGACTGCGGCAGGTGCCGGGGCGCGTGGTGGCGCGGCTGGCGCGATGGGCGGTGCGGGTGCCGCTGGGCGCGGCCAGCAGAAGCAGGAGGACCAGGAGCACGAGCGCCCCAGCTGGCTCGTGGAGGACGAGGACGTGTTCACCAACGACATGCAGCGCGTCGCGCCGGCGGTCTTCGGTGACACCTCGACCGAGGAGCGGTGAGCGTGGCAGGGCGTTCCGTCAACCTGCCTCCCGCCGCGGCGAGCTACCTGTGCACTCGTTTCGAGCTGCAACTTCACCCTCTGCTGCGGGTGGGCTGGCTGCCCGTCGACGCCACCGAGGACAACCGCAGGGAGGCGGCTGAACTCGGCCGCGGGCAGCTGGCCGGGCAGGGTCTGCTCGAACACGACGATGTGCACCCGTTCGTGGAGGACGCGGTGCACCTGCTCGCCCGCCCGCCGCTGGCGGTGGGTGTCGCGGTCAACTCGCGGGATGGCGAGAGTTTCAACGCGGTTCTCGTCGAACAGGGCCGCAGCACCATCGAGGCGTACCAGGCCGATGGCGACTCCGCGGATGACCTGCGGGACATCCGCATCAGGCGCCACGAGTACGGCGGTCCTGCCGGCAACGCCGTCAACCTGCTCGGCCGGATCACTGCCGCCGAGGGCATTTCGGTGTCGGTTCCCTACGAGCAGTTGGACCGGGCCGGCAGGCGCATGGGTGCGGGCGAGACCAGCCTGCTGTCGGCACTGGGCGCCAACGGGATCCGCGGCAACGACGCCAAAACGCTGGCCCAGGCGTTCACCGCGAAGCGCACGATGGACGGCCTGTTCACCATCCGCGCCTACGACCAGAAGGTGCGGCGCACCCGAACGCTGCCGTTCAACCTGCAGTTCTTCGCCACCGAGGCGGGCTGCTACCTGGCGCAGCGCAAGCCCGGCCGCGACGGGCGCGAGTGGTACACCCTCGCCCCGGCCGACGGCCGCAAGCTCACCGCCGCCATCGACGAGATGATCAAGGTGATCACCCGGCCGACCGCCCCGGTCTGATTCCCGAATTTGCCTGAAATTGGGAACTTTCCAGGTTCCAAGTTCACCTAAAGTTGGGAAATTCCCCCTTTCGGGAAGGTGCGGCCGGTCGGCGTGTGTCGGGAGGGGAGGCGCCGCCGACCGGCCGCTGCGGTCCGATGCCAGTTGGGGGGAAGCAACGGCATCGAACCGGGTCTTCATCGCGGTCTTTCGCCGCGCTGCTCGCGGATGAGAATCCCGTTGCACTCCAAGCAGGTCGGCGCGGTGCACCAGTCCACCTCGCTCGGCTTGGCCATCGCCACATCCCTGCCGCACACCGTCGTGTCGGCCGGCTGGCTCTCCCAGCGACGGCCGCGGAACGCGTGCCGCGCGAACGCACCGGTCTCCGGATTCGGCGTCGGAAGCCAGTAGTGACGCCGGATCTCACCGCTCATCCCGGTCACCACAGGTCTCCGCACTGTCGACGGATCTCGCGCGTCACCCGCCGAGCCCGACTCCGCGCCCGCCACACCTGCACAGCAGGCAGGTCCCGCACGACCGCCACCCACGGCAACACCGCCACCAAAGCCATGAGCAGCAACAACAGGGTTTGCTCGACTGTATCCCTCGGTCCCATCTCGTGACTCCCATCCTCGGACCTGCCTGCAGAAAGGCTAAAACCGCAAATGCAGATTAGATAGTCGCTCGATAGAGTCATTCCCAGGCAGATGCGGCTGATGAATACTGCTCACGACGGATCCCGACCGGAGGCAACGGATGGCAACCCCGACAGTGCGACGGCTCCAGCTGGGCAACGAACTTCGCCACGCGCGCCTGAAAGCAGGACGCGAACAGGCAGAAGCAGCGAAAGAGCTGGACTGCGCAGACAGCAAGATCAGCCGCTTGGAACTTGGTCAGGGCGGCATCAGCAAGGGAGACCTCAAGCTTCTGCTGGAGTTCTACGGCGTCGACCCGGACGACGTGCCGTGGATGTTCGAGTTGGCGCGCACCCGGAGCACCCGCGGACGGTGGAACGGCTACCGCGCAGTGTTCCCGGAATGGTTCCGGATGTACGTCGACCTGGAGACCGACGCCGACAACATCCGGCAGGTCAAGGCCGAAATCATCCCAGGTCTTCTCCAGACCGAGGCGTACATGCGCGCACTGCACACGTCCTCAGTCCGCCGCAACGACGAGGAAGTGGACGCCCTCGTCGCGTCGCGGCAAGAACGGCAGCAGCTCTTGACCCGTGACAAGCCGCCGACCTTGTCCTTCATCTTGTCCGAGTCGTGTTTGCGCAGGAAGATCGGCGACGCCGCCGTCATGCGCGAACAGCTTGGCCACATGGCCGACGTCGCGCTGCACACAAACGTCTCGATCCAGGTCATGCCCTTCGATGCGGCGACCTCGACAGGCGGGATCTCCTTCAACTTCACGCTGTTGCAGATCCCTTCGCATGGCATCGCAGCGGATCTTGAGTTCGTCTACATCGAGAGCTTCGACGACGCCCGCTACCTCGACGTGAAAGACGCGGTGTCGGCATACGCAACCCTGTGGGATCGTCTTCAAGCAGCCGCACTCTGCCCGAAAGAGTCGCTGGATCTCATACGATCGGTGTGTCAGCAGTACTCGGAGTGAACGCGAGGACCCACCATGGTCGAACGACATGTCCTGGCCAACGCGACGTGGTTCAAGAGCAGCTACAGCCCGACGCAGGACGAATGTGTCGAGGTGGCGATGGTTCCGGGCGCCGTGGGCGTCCGCGACACCAAGGACCGCGCCGGCGGCACGCTCGTCTTCGACAGCACCGCCTGGGCCAACTTCCTGACCCGCCTCAAGGCAGGACACTGACCCAACAAGGTTGCCCGGCCCGGCCGGAGCCGGGCAACCTCACAACCCCAGATCCAGCGCCCCCTGCGTCCCCTGCCCAACGGCCTCCGGCAACGGCCGCTTGACGCTGTCGCTGCCTACAACAAGCAGTGGAACAGGCTTCAGGCTGCCGCTCTATCTCCGAAGGAGTCGCTGGATCTCATACGATCGGTGCGTCAGCAGTACTCGGAGTGAACGCGAGGTCGCACCATGATCGAACGACGTGTCCTGGCGGATGCGGCGTGGTTCAAGAGCAGCTACAGCGCGACACAGGACGCATGCGTCGAAGTTGCCATGGTTCCGGGGGTCGTGGGCGTCCGCGACACCAAGAACCGCGACGGCGGCACACTCGTCTTCACCAGCACCGTCTGGGCCAACTTCCTGACCCGCCTCAAGGCAGGACACTAACCCAGCCGAGGTTGCCCGGCCGGAGGGGTCGATCGTCGGCGCCGGCGCGGCCTTCGCCGGCCGAGTGCCGAGTCTTCGGCGCACTCTCCCGCTCAGCCCGAATCCGCTCCAACAGCGAGGACATCGACGCGAACGTCGAAGCACGGCAGGAGCGACAGGCCATCCTCACCCGTGCCAAACCGGCTACGGCGTCGTTCATCCTGTCCGAGTCGTGCCTCCGGCGGCGGGTCGGCACGGCGGAGATCATGCGTGAGCAGCTCGACCACCTGTCGGAGATGGCGTTGCAGCAAAACGTCAACCTTCAGATCCTGCCGTTCGACGTAGAGACGCCTGGTGGTGCGATGTCCTTCGACTTTACGATGCTTCGCATCCCGTCGGATGGCATCGCCGCTGATCTGGAGTTCGTCTTCGTCGAATGCCTCGACGATGCCCGCTATCTGGACGACAAGCATGCGGTGTCGACCTACAACAAGCTGTGGGGCCAACTTCAGGCAGCCGCACTTTCCCCGAAAAAGTCGCTGAACGTCATACGATCGGTGCGTCAGCAGTACTCGGAATGAACGCGAGGTCGCACCATGATCGAACGACGTGTCCTGGCGGATGCGGCGTGGTTCAAGAGCAGCTACAGCGCGACACAGGACGCATGCGTCGAAGTTGCCATGGTTCCGGGGGTCGTGGGCGTCCGCGACACCAAGAACCGCGACGGCGGCACACTCGTCTTCACCAGCACCGCCTGGGCCACCTCAAGACAGGACACTAACCCAACAGAGGTTGCCCGGCCGGGGCCGGGCAACCTCACAACCCCAGATCCAGCGCCCCCTGCGTCCCCTGCCCGACAGCCTCCGGCAACGGCCGCGTGGGATCGATCTCGGGCGCTGGCGCGGCCTTCGCCGGCCTAGTCTTCCGCCCCCGCCGAGTCTTCGGCGCACTCTCCCGCTCAGCCCGAATCCGCTCCAACAGAACGGAAGCAGGCTCATCAGCCGGGTCCTGCGCCACCAACCGCCCGGCAAACGCCTCCCGCAACAAAGCCCGACGAAGATGATCGGCTCGACGTCCAGCCTTGGCCAGGTCTTCCGTCAAACGCTCCAGGTCAGCTAGTCGATCATGCACCCGCTGGATTATCTCTTTCTGCTCCGCCAACGGAGGGATCGGAAACTCAACCTTCTTGAACCGCCCCGCAGAAAGATGAGCAATGTTCGTGGTAATGCGCATATCACGCAGATAGCGCCGCGAATGCATGTGGCGACGAAAAACCAATAAGGCCCATTCCGGGTCAACACCAGGGCCACACCTGAACCGGAGGAGACTATTCGTGAACGCCACCTCCGCCGGTTCACCGCGATACATCGCGGGCCTCCCCAGCAGCTCCGGAGATTGCCCTTCATTCAGCAGAATGTCACCCACTGAAAGACGGAACTTTTCGAAAATTTCCGGAGGGAAGTCCATCTCCATCAGGTCAGAAGTGTCGATCCTGTCTTCGAAGACATTGGCGACACGCAGATAGGGACGCATGTTCGGCCCAGAGTGCCAGTCCGGATGGCGTTGCCTGCCCAGTTCGACCGAACCCGCCTCGCCCACCGTTGCCTGCCGCCAATGCGAAGGGCCAGGCACCGGAACGGCATGGCAAAGCACCTGTTTGATCAAGATGCGGCTCCGCCGCAGAGCCGCCTGTAACAGCTGCTCCCCCACCTCCACGCGGGAGAGGTGGTCTTCGAGGGCGGCGACGATGCGGCGCTGCTCCGCCAACGGCGGCAGGGGAATCTCTACCTTTTTTAGCTTTGACACGCTGAGCGTCATCAATCCACTTGTCGAACCCGCGACAGCGCGAAGCTGATCGGCCACTTGGGGAGAATTCCAGACAAGCTCAAGATACCGCGCGTCGAGGAGCCGAGCATTTGGGCGAAGCCGGATTAGGTGGTTCTGGTGCACCGCGTTTGGAATTTCACGACGCCACCTCGCCGCACGACCGATATGTCCCGGACTACCATTTCCTTCGACCACCAGAAGGTCCCCCTCACACAGGGAGTACCTTTCCAGCTCACCGTCAAACAGCTCGATCTCATGGACTTCACTGAGATCAAGCCGCCCGCGCAGAACATTCGCTACCCGAAGAAAGGGGTAAGCATTGTTGGCTGGGCGCCGCTTCTGCTGTTTTTGGATACCACCTTGGATTTCGGTCACGTCACCGATCAGTGTCCAGGCCCAGCCGGTGGGTAGGTCTGTCACGCGCTCAGCTCCCGGTTCAGGTCTTCGAGGATGGCTATCGCCTGGTCGCGGCCGAATGCTTCGGCGAATCCGTAGCTTCCGCCTCGCCCGGTGAATGGTACGTCGTTGAGGTCTTCGGGTTCGAAGGTGACGTTGCTGGCGATGGTGGCCACCACCTGGTCCAGCCACCACCGCTGGTCGGCGGTGAACCGCACGCCCTGCTGTTCCTGGCGGGCCAGCCAGCCCGCGAAGCGCTCCTCGACGATGCTGCGGTACGGCCGCACCTGCTCGTCCAGCCCCAGCTCGTGGCGCAGGATGCCGATGAAGTCGGCGACCCCGGCGGTGGCCCCGTTGCGCGCGGCGGCCTTGCCGAGCTTGTCGTAGGCGTCCAGCAACCGCTCGGGTGTCCAGTTGCGCGGCGGCCTGGCCAGTTTCTTGGCGAGATCGTTGAGCTTCGCGAACACCTCGCGCGGGTTGCGCCGCTCCCGGAACGCGATCTCGAAAGCGGCGATCTCGCTCGCGTGCGTGTTCAGGTAGTCGCGGAACGACTCGACCGTCTGCCGCGCGCGTTCCTCCGCCGTGAGGCCCCGGCTGGTCGTGATCTCGTCGGTGCTCACCTCGTCGATCACCATGTCGTGCGCACGACGCACCTGGACGATCCGCTCCCGCAGCTGCGGGTTCTCCGCGAGCGGTCGGATTGCGTTCTCCTCCAGCTCCCGCACCGCCTGCTCCCCGGCCGCCGGGTCACCGCCGGCGGCCTGCATCGCCTGTTCCCGCACCTCCTCGCGACGGTCCGGGTCGACGGCGTCGTGCAGGGCGCGGGCAATGTCCTGCAACGGCTGGCCGCCCAGCTCCGCCAACTCCTGCTTGTCGTCGTCGTTCAGATCCCGGTTCAGCTTCGACAGGCGTGCGGCCAAGGTGGCGATCTCGTCGGTCTCCAAGCTCAACGAACCGGCCTTCTGCAACAACTTCTGCAGACTGATCTGCCGTTCGCTGAACCGCTCCAACGGCCGGGTCTCCGGCCGCGCGGTTTCGGTGACGCCCACCGCGTCAACGATCACGAAGTGTGTCTTGGCCTGCGCGTCCGGAGTCACCCGCTTCAGCTCCGCGGGATCGACCGTCCGCGCACCCCGCCCCTTCATCTGCTCGAACAGCGACCACGTCCCCGGCTCGCGCAGGAAGAACACACACTCCAGCGGCCGGACGTCCGTCCCGGTGGAGATCATGTCGACCGTGACCGCGATCCTCGGCAGCCGCGCATTCCGGAACGCCTGCAACCGGTCCTTCGCCTTCGGCGCCAGGTAGGTGATCTTCTGACAGAACTCGTCGCCCTCGGCGAACACCTGTCGCACCGTCCGCACGATCTCCTCGGCATGTTCGTCGGACCGCGCGAAGATCAGCGTCTTGGGCACGTACTCGCGCCGACCACACACCGCGGGCGGGAAGATGTGGGTGAACAGCTTGTCGCGGAACTCCTGGATCACCGTACGCAGCCGGTCCGTGGAGATGACCTTCCGCCCCTCCTGCCTGCCGGTGTAGATGAGGTCGTCCTCCAGATCCTCCATCCGCTCCCGGCGGGTCTTGGTGTCCCGCACCGGAACCACCGTGCCCGCCTTGATCGTCGAGCCCTGCTCGCCGATTTTCGTCTTGATCTGGTAGACCTCGAACGGCACGTTGACCTCGTCGATCACCGACCGGTCGAACGGGTACTCGCTGACCAGGTTCCGCTCGAAGAACCCGTAGGTTTCCGGGACCGGCGTGGCGGTGAGCCCCACGAGGAACGCGTCGAAGTACTCCAGCACCGCGCGCCAGCGGCCGTAGATCGACCGGTGACACTCATCAACCACGATCAGATCGAATGTTTCCGGAGGGATGTCGCGGTTGTACTCGACCTCCGCGGGCCCCGTCAGCTGCTCGTCCAGTTCGCGGTCGTCGCCGGCCTCCGGCACCTGCCGCCCGGTCAGTCTCAACCACATCCGCTGGATCGTCGAGACCACCACGCTCGTGGAATCCAGCACCATCGAACCGGACAGCCAGTCCACGTTGTACTGCTCCCGGAACTTCCGGCCGGTGTCCGGCGTCGTGAAGTTCTTGAACTCCGCCTCCGCCTGGTCGCCCAGGCTCGTGCGATCCACCAGGAACAGGATCCGCTTGCCCCGGGCGTGTTGCAGGAAGCGGTAGCCGAAGCTGGCGGCCGTGTAGGTCTTGCCCGCGCCGGTCGCCATCTGGATCAACGCACGCGGATCGTTGCGCGCCCACGACTTCTCCAGACCCTGGATCGCCTCGAACTGCGCGTCACGCAGCCTGGAGCTGTCCAGCGGAACCTCCGGCAACCGCTGCAACGCCGCCCGCAGGGTCGGGGTCTCCGGGTTCTCGTCGGCCCGCTGCATCCACGCCTCGATGGTCCGGGGCTGGTGCACCGCGAAAACGCGGCGGCTGCGCGGCTTCGGGTCCAGCTCGTTGCGGAACCGCGTCTCATTGCCGTCCGTGACGTACTGGAACGGCAGGACTCCCTTGCGCCACGCCCTGCGTTGCTGGTCCTCGGTGAGCGCCGCGGCGTACAGCCATGCCTGTGCCTGTGCGGCGCTGAGGTCCTCGCCCTCGCGTTTCGCCTCGATCACACCCACCAGCTTCGTGCGCACGTAGAGGAAGTAGTCGGCAAAACCCGCGCGCGTGTGCACTTCCTTGACCGCCACCCCCAGCGCGGCGAACGGATTCCGATCGGTGTGGTCCTGCACGGCCCACCCGGCCGCCCGCAGCGTGTCGTCGAGCCGCTGCCGCACCTGCGCCTCGGTCAGCGGCGGCGCACACGCCCGCCGGGACCGGCGCAGGAAGTCCTCGCGCTCCCGCGCGGAAACCTCCGCGACCTCGGCGGCCTCGCGCTCGGCGACCAACTGCTTGACGTAGTCGTCGAGTTCGGTGGCACGCTGCCGCCACTGCTCCTGCTCAGCGCTGACTCGCGCCAGTTCCTCCTCGACCCGGCGACGTGCCGACTCGGCGCCGTGCAAGGACGACTGCGCGTCTCCCAGCTCCATGTGCAGATCGACGAGCTGCCGCTCGTACTCGCTGATCTTGGCGTTGAGTTCGGCCATGGCTGCTCGGTCTGCCGCGGAGACCGGCTCCGGCACCACGGCCGGACGCGGCGGCGGCTGGAACGCCCGGGGGGTGCGATCGTCGGTTTCCGCCCGATGCCGCCATCCGGCCAGCTCGAAGCACACGCGAACCGCGTCCATCACCTTGTCGCGCTCGGCGTAGTACTCGTGCGCTGCCGTGTTGCCCAGTTCGCGCAGCTGGTGCAGCATGTCGCACTTGGCCTTGTCCAACGCCCCGTTGTCGGCCAGCGCGTGGATCCGCCCGTTGAAGTTGTCCTTCTTGGTGAACCTGATCCCGGCCCGCGCGCACGCCCATTTCGTGATCACCTCACCGAACTGCCGCGCTCGGACACCGGACAGCGACGGCTCGGTGTACAGGTGGTACTCGGCGCTGGCGCCCAGGAACCCCAGCAGCGGATCGGTGTCGGCCAGAAACCTGAAGTTCGGCGACTTGTCCACCAATGCCTTCAGCTCAACGCGGCGATCCGCCCTGGCCATCGCGTTCCTTCCCCAGTCAAGTGAACGAGAACAGAGCAACGTAGCAAATTGATCACTGAGCGTACAAGTAGCGCGGCGTCAGATCACTGTCACCCCCTGTCGAGGGACCCAACGCGGCAGAAGGGCCGGTCTCCCGCGGGAGACCGGCCCTTCTGGTGTGACCGAGCGGTTGGTGTCAGCTTTCGATGATCGGGGCGTTGATCGCGGTGGTCGAGCCCGCCGCCGGGGCCGGCAGCGTGTGGTAGTAACCCGGGGTGGCCGCGTAGTAACCCGGCCACCACCAGCCCGGACCGGTCGCGCCCAGCACCGCCGCGTTGGTGCCCGTCACCTGGACGGGGGCCAGGCTGACGTTGTTGTCGTTGGCGATGTTGATGCCGTCGTTGTCGTAGCTGTCGGCGAAAGCCGGGGAACCAATGGCCATCGTCGCGGCTGCGGCAGCAGCGACACCGAAGAGTCGAACGGAAGTAAGCACCTTGAAAAACCCCTCAATGTCCCGACTGGTGTTCGCCGGCTCGACGAGTTCCGCGTCGGGGCGAAAGCCCGTCGGGCCGGTGCTTCTCACCCTTGCAGCAGACCGCTGAGCGGGCCTGCTGTGTCCCTCCAACGTGATCCACAGATCACCCTGCGACCGGGATGATCACGACCAGTGATCGAAATAAGCGAACAAAAAGGACAAGTTTTTCGCTCGGGTGAGCGAGGGGTCAGGAGCCGACCGGCAGCACGTTCGGCACGATCATCGGCCGCCGCCGGTAGGTCTCGGCCACCCAGCGGCCCACCACGCGGCGCACCGCCTGCGCGATCCGGTGGGTGTCGGTGATGCCCTCCGCCTCGGTGCGGGCCAGCTCCATCTCCACCAGCGGCACCACGTCGTCCAGCGCCTTCGGGTCGTCGGAGAAACCCCGCCCGGAGATCGTCGGCGACGACACGGCCCGCCCGGTGGCCGCCTCCACCGCCACCGTGATGGCGATGAACCCGCCCTCGCCCAACACCAACCGGTCGGACAGCGTCGACTCGCCCACGTCGCCGACCGACAGCCCGTCGACGTAGACGTGCCCCACCTCGAACCGGCCGGCGATGCTGGCGATGCCGTCCAGCAGATCCACCACGACGCCGTCCTCGGCGATCACCACACGATCCGCGGGCACCCCGGTCAACCGCGCCAGCTCCGCGTTCGCCCGCAGGTGCCGCCACTCGCCGTGCACCGGCATCACGTTGCTCGGCCGCACCGCGTTGTACAGGTACAGCAGCTCCCCGGCCGACGCGTGCCCGGAGACGTGCACCTTCGCGTGCCCCTGGTGCACCACCGTCGCGCCCAGCCGGACCAGGCCGTTGACCACGCCGAACACCGCGGTCTCGTTGCCCGGGATCAGCGAGCTCGCCAGCACCACCGTGTCACCCGCACGGATGCGGATCTGCTTGTGCTCGCCGCGCGCCATCCGGGACAGCGCCGACAGCGGCTCGCCCTGCGACCCCGTCGAGACGAACGCGACCATGTGCTCGGGCATCGCCAGCGCCTCGTCCAGGTCCACCAGCAGGCCCTCCGGCACGTTGAGCATGCTCAGTTCCGCGGCGATGCCCATGTTGCGCACCATGGAACGCCCGACGAAGCACACCTTGCGGCCGTGCGCCTGGGCGACGTCAAGGACCTGCTGCACGCGGTGCACGTGGCTGGCGAAGCAGGCCACGATGACCCGCTGCGTGGCCCTGCCGATCACCCGGTCCAGCACCGGGCCGATCTCGCGCTCCGGCGTGACGAACCCCGGCACCTCCGCGTTCGTGGAGTCGACCAGGAACAGGTCCACGCCCTCGTCACCCAGCCGGGAGAACCCGGCCAGGTCGGTCAGCCGGCCGTCCAGCGGCAGCTGGTCCAGCTTGATGTCACCGGTGTGCAGCACGATCCCGGCCGGGGTGCGGATGGCCACCGCCAGCGCATCCGGAATCGAGTGGTTGACCGCGAAGAACTCCAGATCGAAGGCGCCGTGCGTGCTGCGCTGCCCCTCGGCCACCTCGATCAGCACCGGGTCGAGCCGGTGCTCCCGGCACTTCGCGGCCAGCAGCGCCAGCGTGAACCTCGACCCCACCACCGGCAGGTCGGGCCGCAACCGCAGCAGGAACGGCACCGCCCCGATGTGGTCCTCGTGACCGTGCGTGAGCACCAGGGCGTCGATGTCGTCCAACCGGTTCTCGATGGGGGCGAAGTCCGGCAGGATCAGGTCGACGCCCGGTGCGTCGTCCTCGGGGAACAGCACCCCGCAGTCCACGATCAGCAGGCGGCCGTCGAACTCGAACACCGTCATGTTCCGGCCGACCTCGCCGATCCCGCCGAGCGCCACGACGCGCAGCCCACCCTCGGCCAACGGGGGCGGTGGCGCCGACGAAACCGGCATCACCGGGTGGCACTCGCTGGCTGTCGCCTTTGCGCTCAACGCTGGTTCACCTCTGTGCGGCGTCCGGATTGACCAGTACCAATCCAGCATCCCACAGGTCGCTGGTGATCAGTCGCACCTGCTCCTCGGTCGCCGCCGGCAGCGGCAACCGCGGGTTGCCCGTCTCGTAGCCGCACAACCGCAGCGCGGTCTTGGAGAAGATCACGCCGCCGACGACGTTCATCGACCGGTACACCGGCAGCAGTCCAGTGTGGATCTCGCGCGCCGTGGTGACGTCCCCGGCCTCGTGGGCGTCCAGCATCCGCCGCAGCCGATCACCCACCACGTGCCCGATCACGCTGACGAAACCGACCGCACCCACCGACAGCCACGGCAGGTTCAGCGGGTCCTCGCCGGAGTAGTAGGCCAGCCCGGTGCTGGCCATGACCTCACTGCCGGCCAGCAGGTCGTGCTTGGAGTCCTTGACCGCCCTGATCCGCGGGTGCTCGGCGAGGCGCTTGAGCGTGTCGACCTGGATCGGCACCACGGACCGCGGCGGGATGTCGTAGAGCATCACCGGCAGCTCGGTGGCGTCCGCGACGGTCCAGAAGTGCTGGAACAGCCCCTCCTGCGGCGGGCGCGAGTAGTACGGGGTCACCACCAGCAGGCCGTGCGCGCCCGCCCGCTCGGCGGTCCGCGCCAGCTCCACGGAGTGCTCGGTGTTGTTCGTCCCGGCACCGGCCACCACGGTCGCCCGGTCCCCGACCGCCTCGACCACGGCGCGCAGCAGCTGCTCCTTCTCGTGGTCGCTGGTCGTGGGGCTCTCGCCGGTGGTCCCGTTGACCACCAGCCCGTCGTTGCCGACTTTGTCGACCAGGTAGGTCGCCAGCTCCTGCGCCAGCTTCAGATCGAGCTTCCCGCTCTCGTCGAACGGCGTGACCATGGCGGTCAGGACGCGGCCGAACGGGCGGCCCTCGGAGGCAGTGGGACAGACGGTCATGCCCCTGACGCTACCTGGTGACCGCCCTGCTCAGAGCGCCCGGCCAGGTCTGTTGTGCAACGGCGGAAACCACACCGGCGCATCCCGGTTCCAGCGGTGTTTCTTCCGGCCCGCCAAGCGGTTTGCGAGTGAGTTTCCGCGTGCGGAGCTAGAACGACCGGCGCAGGTCCTCCACCGCCAGCACGTCGGCCTCGTTGCCGTCGAACGTGACCTTCGCGGCACGGCGGCTGAAGGCGTGCAGGATCAGCTCGCTGGGCTCGCCGAGGATGCGCACGGTGCGCGGTCCCCGCTTGGCCGCGATCTCGGTGCCGTCCGGGCGGCGCAGCACGACGCCCACCGGGCTGCGCCCGTAGAACACCTTCGCCATCCGCGACAGGGACTTCCACAGCGCGTCCTCGCGCTGCGGGTCGGTGGGCCGCGGTTGCCAGTCCGGCTGGGCGCGCCGCACGTCCTCGTGGTGCACGTAGAACTCGGCGGCGTTCACCGCCTCGTCCACCCCGCTCAGGCCCAGCGGGTTCCACTTCGGCGGCCCCTGCCGGATCCGGTCGACCAGCTCCGCCCAGCTCAGCTCCCGCAGCTCGTTCTCGATCCGCTCGCTGCGCTGGGCCAACGCCTTGACCAGGCGGCCGGCAAACGCGTCCGGCCGGCGCTCGCGCACCACCAGGTGCACCGCGAGGTCACGGGTCGTCCACCCCTCGCACAACGTCGGCGCGTCCGGGCCGACCTGCTCGAGCAGACCGCACAACTGCTGGCGTTCATCGCTGGCGACACCCATACGACCACTCTAGCCACTGCCGATGAACGGGGCGTGATCACTTCGTCGCCGAGGTCCGCAGCTGCCCGCCGTCCGCGCCGTACAGCACGCAGTAGACGTTCTGGGTGCCGGTGTCGTTGTCGGAGTCGCTGTCGCTCCTGCTGTTGCGGTAGTCGTTCCAGGACTGCTCCGAGGGGATCAGCGCGACATACCGCAGTGCGGTCTGCTTGCCCGGCGCGACGACCTCGTCCGAGGCGAAGTAGACCGAGCAGTAGCCCTCGGCGTAGCGGGCCAGCAGGTCCCGGCCGGGGTAGGCGATGTCGTAGTCGCCGGAACCGAACACCGAATCGGACGCGTAGACCTCGAAGTCGTGCGGGTCCGAGCAGGACACGCCCTGGTCGAGGCGCTCGCCGCTGGCCACCTCGCCGTTGCCGCAGTCCTTGCCGTCGAGGTCGAAGGTCTCGATGTCCCCGCCGCGGCCGATCATCAGGGTCGGCTCCATCGCGCTCGGCGCACCGCCACCCAGCGCCAGCCGCCCGGTCAGCAGACCCGCGACGAACAGCACCACGGCGGCGACCGCGGCTGCGATGATCCACCCGCGCTTCGGCGCGTGGGCGACGCGGGTGGGCGGGCCCACCGGCTGGGTGTGCTCGAAAGTGCCGCCGGCGGGGCCACTGTCCAGCAGCGCGCGGATCTGCGGCGCGGTGAACCGGGCCCGCGGGTCCGCGATGAGCAGCCCGGTGATCACCGTCCCGATGATGCCGTGCGCCCGGGACAACCGCGGCGTCTCGGTGAGCACCGCGTTCAGCGTGGCCGCCGTGGTCTGCCGCTCGAACGGCATCCAGCCCTCGACCGCGAAGAAGAGCGTGGCACCCAGCGACCACAGGTCGCTGGCCGGGGTCGCGTCGGCCCCCCGCAGGCGCTCCGGGGCCATGAACGACGGCGAGCCGACGATCGCGCCGCTGGTGGTCAACCGCGGGTCGTCGAGGGTCTGGGCGATGCCGAAGTCGGTCAGTTTGACCCGCCCGTCGGCCACCATGATGTTGCTCGGCTTGACGTCGCGGTGCACGATCCCGGCCGCGTGCGCGGCCTCGAGGGCGGAGAGGACCTGCCGGAGCAGGTCGACCGCCTGCTCCGGCCGCAGCGGGCCGTGCTGGGCGACGTGCTCGGTGAGCGTGACCGCCGGCACGAGCTCCATCACGATGTAGGTCGTGCCGTTCTCGGCCAGCACGTCGTGCACCGTGACCACCGCGGGGTCGTTGAGGCGTCCCGCGGTGCGCGCCTCGCGGAGCACGCGCTCCTCGTAGACCCGCCGCTCGGTCGGCGGGACCCCGTCGGGCAGGTGGAGCTCCTTGATCGCGACCTCGCGACCGATCACCTGGTCCCAGGCGCGCCAGACAATGCCCATGCCGCCGCGGCCGAGCTCCTGCAGCACCTGGTACCGGCCGCCGATCACCCGGCTCTGCGAACCGGGCCCGACTTGTTCCACCACCTCGCCGTCCTCCACGACCATCGACGCACGCGATCGCGCAGCGCACATGCTTCCGGATCGCCGATCATCCAATCAGATGACTTCGGCGGGCACTTGGACTCCGCAGAAGCACGGTCGGTTGCATCGGCGACCCGGACAAACGACGGTCGGGCTCAGCCCTCCGTGACGAACGGGCTGGACGCCACCTCGGTGCCGTCCCTGAGCGCGGTGATCTCGAAGTCGCCGAAGACGTTCGGCGCCACCTTCTGCAGCTGGCGCAGGCACTCCACGGCCAGCGCGCGGATCTCCACGTCGGCGTGCTCGGAGGCGCGCATCGCGATGAAGTGCCGCCAGGCGCGGTAGTTGCCGGTGACCACGATCCGGGTCTCGGTGGCGTTGGGCAGCACCGCGCGGGCGGCCTGCCGGGCCTGCTTGCGGCGCAGCGTGGCCCTGGGCTCGTCGGCGAACTTCTCCTCCAGCGCGGCCAGCAGTTCGGTGTAGGCGGCGACGCTGGCCTCGGCGGCCTTGACGAACTTCTCGTGCAGCTCCGGGTCCGCGGCGATGACGTCGGGCTCGACCATCGCGGCGTCGCGCTCGGGCACGTACCGCTGGGACAGCTGCGAGTAGGAGAAGTGGCGGTGCCGGATCAGCTCGTGGGTCAGCGAGCGGGAGATCCCGGACAGGTAGAACGACACCGTGCCGTGCTCCAGCACGGACAGGTGGCCGACCTCCAGGATGTGCCGCAGGTAGCCCGCGTTGGTGGCGGTGGCCGGGTTCGGCTTGCGCCACGACTGGTAGCACGCGCGACCGGCGAACTCGGCCAGCGCCTGGCCGCCGTCGGCGTCGGTCGACCAGTCCACGTCCTCCGGCGGGAAGAACTCGGTCTTGCCGATCAGCTGCACTTTCGGCCGCACGATCTCGGTCACGACGGGCGGACCCCTTTCCTGCTCTCACCGACGGCCGATGACCGCCGCGGACGACTCCCCTGTGTGCGTTCGAGCGTAACCGGCGGGCCCGACGAGATCCCATGACGCCAGATGACACCATCAGGTCATTGCGTGATGTCATCCGTAGCGTCATAGTGGCGTCATGGATCTGAGCCCCTACATCGACCAACTTCGCCAGGACCTGACCTCGGCGGCCTCCGCCGGCGACGACCAGACCCGGCAGACCGCCGCGGTCCTGGCCAGCGCCATGGAACCGGCCGCCCGCCTGGCGATCATGAACGCGCTGTCCGACCTGGCCGCGGAGGTGACGACCCAGCTGGACGGCCAGGTCGTCGACATCCGCCTGGCCGGGCGCGACGTGCGGGTGGTGGTCAGCGGTGAGGCCACCACGTCGGCGGCGGAGGACGAGTCCGAACCACCTCCGCCACCACCACCGAGCGGCGAGAGCGGCGACATCAGCCGCATCACGCTGCGCCTGCTGGACGAGATCAAGACCCAGGCCGAGCAGGCCGCGGCGTCGCAGGGCGTGTCGTTGAACACCTGGGTCGCGCAGGCGGTGCAGGGCGCCCTGCACATGGGACGCCCGCGCGGCCCGTGGGACCACCCCCGTCACGGGCGCCCGGGGCGCGGCTGGGGACCGCCCGGCGGCGGACCGCGCGGCCGGTGGCGCGGCGAGCCGGGTTCGCGCGTGCACGGCTGGGTGCAGGGCTGAAAGGCGGTGCGCACGATGACGAACGACGAGGCCACGGGCCCCGGCCCGAGCGAACCCGAGAACTGGCGCGGCGCGGAGGACGGGCTGGCGGAACTGGTGCGCAGCCAGGACTTCGACACACCGGGACCGATCCGGATCGACATCGGCAACAGCCTCGGCCCGGTCGTGGTGGAGCTGGCCGAGACCGCGACCACGCACGTCGAGGTCCGGCACGACCCCTCATCCGCCGGGCCTGACTGGCGCAGCGGGCTGACCGGCCTGCTGAGCTGGGTCAGCGAGCAGTTCAGCGAGGCAGGCATCCGCTCGGGTGTCGAGGACCGCGGGCGGGAACCGGCCGCCGAGGCGGTGCACCGGACGCGCATCGACCTGACCGGGAACCGGCTCGCCGTGCGCCCGCCGGCGACGGCGCCGCTGCGCAGCGTGCCGCTGTCGGTCAAGGTCCGCGCCCCGCAGGACTCCGAGGTGGGGGTGCACACCAGTTCCGGCGAGGTCACCGTCACCGGGCAGGCCGGGCGGGTGAGCATCCAGGCCGGCTCCGGCGGAGTGTCGGTTGAGCGGGCCACCGACCGGGCCACGGTCCGGTCCGGCGCCGGTCAGTTGCGGCTGGGCACGATGGCCGGCGGGGTGCACGCCCGCAGCGGCAGCGGGGACATCGAGATCAGCGCGATCCAGGCGGCGTCGTCGGTGGCCACCGGTAGCGGCAACGTCTGGCTCGGCGCGGTGTCCGACGACGTGCTGGTGCGGTCCGGCAGCGGCGACCTGACAATCGCCGACGCCTTGGCCGGGCAGCTCGAACTGATCACCGGGTCCGGGGAGATCCAGGTGTCGGTGCACCGCGGTGTCGCCGCAGAGGTGGACCTCACCTCCTCGACCGGCACGGCGAGCAGCGATCTCGTGGTGTCCGACAAAGCGCCGGAGCAGGAGCCCGGGCTACGGATCTTCGGCCGGACCGGGACGGGGGACGCGGTGCTGACGTCGGCCACCTGAGCGCAGACCGGTGCCGGATGGGGTGGCGAATCGGCGGCCGGCGACGGGCGGGCGCAGCGGGTGCCGGGTGCCGATGGATCGGGGAGCGCAGTCCGACCCATCGGTACCCGGAGTGCCTCGCCGACTCCCCGTGGCGGTTGGTGTGCGACCCGCTCGCCAACACGGGGATGCCGATGGTGCTCTGGGCGTTGCGCGACGAGCCGTCGCGCCCGGTGGACCTGCGGCGGCGCCTCGGCGGCATCCGGAGGAAGGGCTAGCTGATCACCGACCGCAGCGCCGTGGCCAGGTCGCCCCGTTCGCCGACGGCCACGCCGTCCAGGCCGAGCCAGCCCGCCATGTCGTGCAGGGCCCCGGCGAGTTCCGGCAGCACATCGGCCGCGTCGCGGCCGGGTTCGAGGAACGCGCCGGGCACGCGCAGCACACCGGCCGCGCGGTCGGCCTTCAGGTCGACGCGGGCCACGAGGTCCCCGTCCAGCAGGAACGGGAAAACGTAATAGCCGTACTGGCGCTTGGGTTCGGGCACGTAGATCTCGATGCGGTACCGGAAGTCGAACAGCCGTTCCGTGCGGGACCGCTCCCAGATCAGCGGGTCGAACGGGCACAGCAGCGCCCGCCCGGTGATCTTGCGTGGCACCCGCGCGCCGACGTGCCGGTAGGCAGGCTGCCGCCAGCCGTGCACCGTGACCGGTTCGAGCACGCCGTCCTCGACGAGCTCGGCCACCGCCTGCCGGGAGCGGGCCGGGCTGAGCCGGTAGTAGTCGCGCAGGTCGGGTTCGGTGGCGACGCCGAGCGCCTGCGCGGAACGCTCGACGAGCGCGCGGATGGCGTCCTCATCTTCGGGTTCGTGCGCCAGCACGTGCGCGGGCAGGACACGTTCGGGCAGGTCGTAGAGGCGTTCGAAGGAACGCCGGGTGGCGGTGGTCAGCTGGCCCATGGCGAACAGCAGCTCGCAGACGCGTTTGGTGTCGCTCCGGTTCCACCACGGCCCGCTGCCCCGGCGTTCGCCGCCGCCGAGCTCCCGTTCCAGCGCCCCGGCGCCGATCGGGCCCAGCTCCTTGACGGCGGCCAGCACGTCGTCGACCAGTTGCGGCACCCGCTCCAGCAGCTCGCGGCTGCGCCGCCGCCACGCCCCGCCGTACTCGCGCATGCGCCAGCGCAGCAGCGGCCAGTCCTCGACGGGGATGAGCGACGCCTCGTGCGCCCAGTACTCGACGAGCAGCCGCGGCTGTCGCGCCCGGTGCGACCAGGCGGCGGTGTCGACGAGGTCCGGGGAGTAGGCACCGAGCCTGCTGAACAGCGGCATGTAGTGGGCGCGGACGGCCACGTTGACGGAGTCGAGCTGCAGCAGCTTGGTGCGCGACAGGACGCGTTGCAGGTGACGGCGGGTGACCTCGCCCCGCGGTGGCGGGTCGGCGAAGCCTTGGGCGGCCAGGGCGAGTCGACGTGCGGTGTCGCGGCTCATGGTCTGCACGCGCGAAAGCGTGCCAGCCGCCCCTGACAACGCAGGGGCCGGTTCGGTGACCGTCCGGGCACGTTAGGTTGGCGCCATGGCCGATGCCGACGTGCGGGTCGCGGTGCCCGAGGACGCAGCGGAGATCACCCGCATCCAGTTGACCACGTGGCGCACCGCGTATGCCGAGCTGCTGCCCGCCGAGGTGCTCGACGGGCTGGACAGCGAGGCCACCGAGCGGCAGTGGTACGAGACGCTGACCTCCGGGCCGGCCGCGGTGCTGGTGGCGACCGAGGGCCCGTGGGTCGTGGGGTTCTGCGCGGCCGGGCCCGCTCCGGAGGCGGAGGCCGCGGCGGCCGACGGCGCGGTACCGTCCGACCTGGCCGAGGTGGCGCTGGTGAGCGCACTGCTGGTGGAGCCGCGGTGGGGCCGCCGCGGACACGGTGGGCGGCTGCTGGGGGCAATGGCGCAGCGGCTGGCCGCGCAGGGCGCCACGCGCGGCATCACCTGGGTCCCGGAGGCCGACACCGCGTCGATGGCGTTCTTCCGCAGCGCGGGGTGGGCGCCGGACGGCACGGTCCGCACGCTGGACGCCGGTGGTCGCCCGTTGCGGGAACTCCGGTTGTCCGGCCCGATGGGACTGTCGTGGGCGAACTGACGATGAACACCGGCGCCGTTCGCTCCTCCTCAGTGCGGCCGGGTTGCTAGCCTCTCGCCCACTGGGGACCGAACGCGCTTTGCGGGGAGCAATCGTGCTGACCGTGATCGGACTGCTGTCCACCACCTTCGGTGTGTCGGTGGCGTCCGCGCTGCTGCCGCTGATCAGCGTCGAGCTGTTCGCGGTCGGCCTGGTGCTCAAGGAGCCGGAGATCCCGTGGTGGCTGCTGGCCGTGGTGATCGCGACGGGACAGATCGGCGGCAAGCTGCTGCACTACTACGCCGCGCGCGGCGTGATCCGGCTGCCGCGGTTGTTCCGGCGCAAGAGCGAGGCGGAGCGTAAGGGACGGTGGCGCGGCTGGTTGGAGACGTTCCGGGTGAGCTGCCGGAAACGTCCGGTGTGGACGGGTGCGGTGTTGCTGGTCAGCGCGGTGGCGAGCCTGCCGCCGTTCGCCGCCGTCGCGGTGGTGGCCGGGTGGGCGAAGGTGCCGCTGGCCACGTTCGTGATCACCGGATTCGTCGGCCGGTTCGTCCGTTTTGGGGCGTTGGCGATCGCGCCGGGGATCGTGGTCGCCTGGCTTTGATCAGAACACGGACCAGCCCGGATGGGCGCCCACATTGAGGCAAGTTTGGGAGGCCCTGGGCGCGGGTGGGTGGTTGGTGTGGATTGTCCGGGCGAGCGGCGAGCGCCGGGAGGTGGGTCCGGGACCGGTGGGGCGGTCCCGGACCCACGAGGTCACAGCAGGCGCCGCGGGGCCCCGGTGATCGAGTCGAGCAGCCCGAAAACCGGTACGCCCAGCGGGGCGAACGTCCACTTGTTGTGCAACCCGCTGGTGTCGGGTTCGTCGACCACCGCGACGTCGTCGGGCGGCGCGGCCAGGGCGGCCGGGCCCGCACCGAGCAGGGCCGCCGCGGCCAGCACTGTTGCGGTCAGGGCACGGGTCGTGCGCATGGGTGGGGTTCCTTCCGGTTCAGCCGCCGAGGAGGTCGAAGACCGGCTGCAGCAGTTGGGTGGGCAGTTGCACGGTCGGGCCGAGCACCGGGCCGAGGTCGACCCCGGGCAGGACCCAGATCGGCACGGCGTTGGCGACTCCGCTGGTGAGCAGGCAGGCGACGAGAACGCTCGCGGCCGTGGCGGCGATGCGTGCCGGGGATCGCGTCATGGCTTCTCTCCTGTGTCCGGTAGGGGCGGCCACCCCGGCGACCGGGGCGGCGTCTGTTCTTCCTGCCGACGCGTCAGCACACCGCGTCGGACGGCTTGGGGTTGGTGAGGCCGAACAGCGGGCGGAGCGCCACTCCGGCGTAGGTGCCGGCGATGGCCGTCGCGCCCCACAGCCAGCCGTGCAGGCTGAACGAGGCCACGCCCGAGAAGTAGGCGCCGATGTTGCACCCGCCGGCGAGGCGCGCGCCGAAACCCATGAGCACCCCGCCGAGCACCGCCCCGACAGCCAGCCGCCATGGGATGCGGCGGTGCAGGGTGAACGCGCCGGCGAGGGCGGCGGCGATGAGGGCGCCGATCATGATCCCGAAGTCCATGACGGAGATCCGGTCGGTGAGCACCGGTGCGGCCAGCTTCGCGGCGTTCTCGGGTGTGCTCCACAACGGCGTGCCGGAGATGTCGACGCCGATCCAGCCGAGGATCTTGGCGCCCCACAGGCCGAAGGCCGACGTGATGCCCCACGGGTGGCCGGAGACGAACAGCGTCAGCGCGTTGAGGCCGGCGAGCAGCAGGGCACCGGCCCACAGCGGCCAGGAACCGCGCAGCGCGCGCAGCAGGCCGTGCTCGGTGGGTGGTGGTTCGATCGGCGGTGGGTTCCGGCGGCGTTCGACGAGCAGCGACGCGCCCGCGACGGCACCGATCACGGCGAGCGAGATGAGCACCGCGCCGGGGTAGCCGAGCGGGGTGTCGGCGAGGGACACGGTGGGGCCGAGGCGCTGCACCGCCTTGATCCAGTCGGCGACGAAAGCGCTGGCCACCGACCCCACGATGAAGCCGCCGAGGGTGAACAGGATGGCGGTCTGGCCGCTGCCCACGGCGAACAGCGTCCCGGAGGCGCACGATCCACCGACCTGCATGCCGACGCCGAACAGGAACGCGCCGAGCACGACGCCGAGCCCGGCGGGTGCCACGGTTGCTTCCGGGGTGCCGGAAAGGCTGACGCCGCTGCCGAGCACCACGGCGAACAGCACGCAGGCGACGGCCAGCATCAGCATGTGGGCGCGGATGGCGCGTCCCTGACCGACGGCGACCAGCTGCCGCCACGCCGAGGTGAAGCCGAATCGCGAATGGAACAGCACGATGCCCAGCGCGAGTCCGACCGCGTACAGGGTGGTGAGCTTCCACCCGGCGACGTGGTGCACGGCCAGGCCGACCGCGACGGCGATGACGAGCCCGATGGCGACCACGCCGCGTTGGGCGGGCGGTGCCTGCGGTGGGGACACCGCGGGGCGGGGCAAGTCCACAACGGACATGAGCACTCCTGGGTTGTCAGAGGGGGTCGGAGATGGCGACGATCGTGCCTTCGGGGATCCACTGGCCGGCGGTGCTGTCGTGCTGGTGGTTGGCCATCTGCATCACGTCGACCTGCGCGGAGGCGTAGATCGTGACCTCGCCGCCGGGTGCTGCGCCGCGTGCGGCGAGCCACCGGCGGAACCCGGCCGGCGACGGTGGCTCGCCGAAGGTGGCGGCCAGGTCCATGCCGTAGGAGAGGGCCTGCCGGTCGCGTGGGTCGAACCGCAGCGGCAGGGAGGCACCGGCGACCGCGTTGACCACCGGGCCGTGCAGCAGCCAGGGGGCCAGGTGCACGCCGTAGGTGTAGCCCCGGCCGCGGTTGGTGGCGTCGAGGACCTCGACCGCCCGGGACCAGCCGGCGACCAGGACGAGTGCGCCGCCCGGGTCGTCGCGGACAGGCAGACCGCGTTGCTGCGCCTGGGAGAGCACGACGTCCGCGGCGGCGCGGGAGCGAGGTGCATCGTCGCCGACGACGGTGACGGCGGGTGTGTGGCGCGAGGCGAGATAGTCGACGAGCTTGCGCAGCGCATCCTCGTCCTCTGTGGACAGTGAGGCCGCCGGGCACCGGTCCAACGGTGACGCGGCTGCGGCCACGATGCCGCCCAGCGCGGCGCTGGCGCACTCCGGGCCGTCGGCGCCGGCGGCGTCCGGCAGCGGCGGGAGTGTTCCGGTGTCGACGTCCACGCTCCCCTGCTCGGCACCGCGGCGGACGAGGAGTTCGCTGCGGCCGGGCGGAAGGTCGACTTCCGCCCAGGTACCGGACGCACCCGGTCGCGGCACGGCCCGGGCGAGCCTGCCGCCGGATTCGACGACGACGTCCAGTCCCGCGCTGTCCGGGAAGTGCACCAGGTTCCTGCCGGGCCGGTGCGGGCTCACCAGCACCGGAGTGCCCGCGGCCTGCGTCAGCCGGGCGACTCCCGGCACCGGGAGCTCGGGCGGGTGCGGGATGCCGGGCAGCACGGACCACGCCACCACCACGGCCAGCACGCCGATTGCACCCGTGCGGAATGCCCGCTGGGGATTGTGGAGCACCACCACGAGCACCAGCACGGCCAGGGACGCGACGACGGCCCCGACGAGGACGAATCCGTGCGCGCTGCCCCACAGGCGCCGGTCGAACAGGCCGCTGAGCAGCAGCTGCCCGATCGCCGCCCCGGCCAGCGCCAACGCGGCGGTCAGGGCCACCGGGCCCGGCCGCAGGCCGCTGCCGTCGCGCCACGACGTCGCTGACGCGGCGCCGAACCACACCACGGCCACCGCGGCGAAGACCGTGTCGAGGAAGAACACCAGGGAGGTGTGCCCGAGCGCGGCTTCCGCGATGAGCAGCAGGGTCAGGGCGAACCCGAGGTACGCCGCGGCGGTCCGCCAGCGCACCGCGACGGGGATCGCCAGGGCGAGCACCGCGTGCGCCACGGCGAATCCGGGGTTGATGTCGAGCACCACCGCGGAGATCCCGCTGACCGCGGCGGACATCCCGCCCGCGGCCCAGGCGAGCCACCGCGGCACCGTCGCGCCGGCGCGCAGCAGCCCGATCCCGGCGATCAGCGCCGTGCTGGTCAGCAGCAGCACCCGCAGCGCCAGCGCCAGGTGGTCCACACCGGACACTCCGGTGTGGGAGTGCATGGTTTCCATCGCAACTCGCGTTCCGAGGTCGGTGCGGACCGCAGTTCCGGCGGGAACTGCGGTCCGCGCAGCGGCTACCTGACGTCGGCGTCGGCGACGACGAACAGCTCCGAGTGCGGCTTGGCGTTGCCGAACTGCCCGTGCGGCCAGGACCGCCGGTTGAAGTTCACCCCCACCTCGCCGGTCACCTCGTCGCGGAAGGTGTCGTCGACCCGCACCGTCCCGTCGCGGCCCAGGCGCACGATGTTGACCTTGTGGTCACCGTCCAAACCGGACCGCGCCACGAAGTAGTTCGACACCGCGAGCCGCTGCGGCTGCTGGGTCTCGTGGTAGTACCCGTCCGGGCCCAGCACGAAGTTGTCGTAGGCGCCCCAGTGCGGCCCCTGCCCCGGCTTGCCCGGGTTGATCGGCGTCGCCCCGGCCAGCGTCGGGCAGTCGGCTTCCGCCCCGCCGTGCTGGGCCTCCTCCAGGGTGTCGATGTTGCACTGGTAGTCGGTGCCGGCCTCGACCAGCTTGCTGATGTCGAGCACGTAGACACCGCCGGTGGTGCCGGGGTCGTCCGGCCCGAAGGTGCCGGGCTGGCGGCCGACGATCGCCCGGTACAGCAGCCGGTCGTCCGGGCTGGTCTGGATCCAGCCGCCGTTGGAGCTGCCGCCGTTGCGGTCGTTGGCCGGGTCGAAGCCCGGGTTGGCGGCGCCGTCGTCGAAGACCTGCCGCCAGTGCGGTTCGGCAGCGGTGATGTCCGGTGTGTAGAACACCGCGCCGCCCTGCATGGTCTGCGCGAAGGCGCCCTTGTGGCCGGGCAGGTTGGTGACCGTGACCTCCATGACCGCGCGGCTTTCCTGGTGCAGCGGGTCGGACGGGTCGGAGCGCGGCCCGTTGGGCAGGTAGGACACCGACTTCAGTTTCGGGTGGTTGCGGTCGGAGATGTCCCAGGTGCGCACCGTCGGGCGCCGCAGGTACGGCGACGGCGCCTTGACCGGGTCCAGGATGATGTTGCGCGGTTCGGCGTAGTCCGAGGTCACCAGCGTGTTCAGGTCCTCGCGGGCCTGGATGCCGTGCGGGTTGGCGCAGGTCGCCTCGCCGAGGCGGGGCAGGTTCGCGCACAGCTTCTCGTTGTCGCCGCCCGGTGTGGCCGCCGGGGACTGCGAGAGCACCCTGGCGTTCTCGTCGAAGCGCACCACCTCGCCGGGGCTGCCGGCGAAGCCGTTGCCGACGTGCACCGAGCCGTCGTCGTACCGGTAGGGGCCGGGTGCGACCGGGCCGCCCATGTAGGTGGCGTAGGCGGTGCCGTCCTTGAGCACCCAGTACGCGTCGGGCACCGAGCCGCCGGCGGTCTGCGTCGGCAGGCTGATGCCCTTGAGCTTGACGTTCGGCAGTTCGGTGACGTCGAAGGCGTAGGTGACGGCGCCGAACAGCGCGCCCGCGTAGATGGTGTCGCCCTTGTGCCACACGTACTGCATGTGGTGCGGCTCGTTCTCCACCAGCGGCCCGACGGTGACGGTGTTGACGACCTGCCCGTAGCCCGGGGATCCGGGAGTCGCGTCGATGACCGCGAGGAAGTCCGGGCCGGGTGCGGCGTTGGTGACCTTGCCGAACCCGCCGCCGAGCGAGCCCGGCAGGTTGCGCACGTCCGGCACGGCGGTGTCGGCGATGTTCTCGTCACCGGCCCACACCACGAGCCATTCCTTGCGTTTGCCGTCGGACTGCGACTTCTCCAGTGCGCTGCGCACGACGTGGTTGGTGACGGAGTATTCCTTGCCGTCGGCGCCCTTGATCGACTGGGTGGACACGTCGACGTCCGCGTACGCGTCCGGGACGGGTAGCGTCACCGCACCGACGGCGAGCAGCACCGCTGCCAGCCCGGTCGGCACGCTGCGGAATCTTTTCTTCATGCGTGCTCCGAGTGGACGATTCCGGTTTGGTGGCACGACGAAATCCGGTGACGATCCGAAACTGCGCAGATTTCACCGGGCGTACCAGGAGGAAAATCGACAGAACCGCCGAATTCGGTTCTGCGCGTGGGAAACCGCGGACCGCGTGCATGTCGCACCGCGCCGGGACGGCCGACGGGCCGGCGCGACTGCGCGGGGCCGACCCGCGCGATTTCCCGGGAAAGTCAGTGCCTGTCGTCGATCGCGGCGTGGCCGCTGAGCCGACCTGCGGACGGTGACCACCGGCGGGTTCTCAGCCGTCGCCTAACGAGAACAGCCGGGGATCGGCAGGCGGTGTCCGCGATTCCGCCGGGTGAGCCGCAGCCCGGGTTCGAGAACAGGCTCCTCAGTGGATGTGACAGAGCGCGCTGGCGTGCTGCACGTAGTCCACGTGCAGGCGAGCCACGAGGATGCTCGACATGGCAGCAATGATCAGGAATCGCGGGGGTGCTGTCAACGGGCCGACCACGTGGTGGGATCAGCCGAACCGCGACCACCGAAAGCGCAGCACCCTCGCACGGTCACCACGGTAGGCCGCGTGCGGGAATCCCGGCTACTTTCCCGATTCTTCGCGTTCCAGCTCGATGGCCCGGCGCATCGCCTTGCGGCCGCGGTTGCGGTCACCGGCAAGGTCGTATGCCTGGGCGAGCGCGAACCAGCGGCGCCAGTCCCGCGGCGCGGCCTCCAGTTCGGCCTGTTTCTCGTCGAACCACGCGTCGGCGGCGTCCCGTTCGACGCGCCCGGACGGCCGCCGCGGCAGGTGCGAGACGTCCGGCAGCGCGCCCTCGTCGTGCAGGCGGCGCGCCAACCGCTCCGTGCTGGCCCCGAACCGCAGCTGGTCGACCACCAGCACGGCGCCGAGCAGCGGCAACACGAAGATCGCCGCGCCAAGCGCGATGAACACCGGCTGGCCGCTGGTGATCATGGTGACCGCGCGGCTGCCCATGAGCACCAGGTACACCAGCAGCGCGGCGGCGACCACGAACGCCGTGGTCCGCGGGGTCACCGCCCTGCGCCCGTGCTCGGCCACCTCAGATCCCCAGCAGCGCGTCGAGGCCCACGGTCAGCCCGGGGCGGGAGCCGACCTCGCGGATGGACAGCAGCACGCCCGGCATGAACGAGCGGCGGTCGTAGGAGTCGTGGCGGATGGTGAGGGTTTCGCCTTCGGTGCCGAACAGCACCTCCTGGTGCGCGACGAGACCGGTCATGCGCACCGAGTGCACCCGCACGCCGTCGACGTCGGCACCGCGCGCGCCGTCGAGCTCCTTGGTGGTGGCGTCCGGCACCGCGCCGAGGCCCGCGGCGGCTCGCGCCTGCGCGACCACCTGAGCGGTGCGCGCGGCGGTCCCGGACGGGGCGTCGGCCTTCTTCGGGTGGTGCAGCTCGACGATCTCCACGGATTCGAAGAACTTCGCGGCCAGTTCGGCGAACCGCATCGACAGCACCGCACCGATCGCGAAGTTGGGCGCCACCAGCACCCCGACCTCCGGCCGGTCGGCCAGCCAGCCGCGCACCCGGTCCAGCTCGGGGGTGCCCAGACCGCTGGTGCCGACCACCACGTGGATGCCGTGCTCGACGCAGAACCGGATGTTGTCCAGCACCGCGTCGGGGTGGGTGAGGTCGACCGCGACCTGGGCGCCGCCGTCGACCAGGCCGGTGAGGGGGTCCTCGCGGTTGATCGCGGCGACCAGTTCGGTGTCAGGGGCCTCGCCGACGGCGCGCACCGCCTCGGACCCCATCCGCCCGCGGGCACCGAGCACACCGACCTTGATCGGGTTGTTCACGTGCGCACTACCTTTCCACGCCGACTGCCGAACCACACCGAGTCTAGGCAGCGGTCCCTTTCCCGAGGTGAAGGGCTCCCGCACCGCGCCCCGTCGGAAGTCCTCAGACGCCGTCGGGGAGGTCCGCCGGGGAGGCGTAGGGGCCCACGACCGCCGTCGTGAGCGGGCGGCGCAGCAGATCCGCCGCGAGGTCCGCGACGTCCCGCGGGGTCACCGCGTCGATCCGCGCCAGGGTTTCCTCGACGGTGTAGTGCCGCCCGTAGTTCAGCTCGACCTTGCCGATCCGGCTCATCCGCGAGGCGCTGTCCTCCAGGCCCAGCACCAGCCCGCCGCGCAGCTGGCCGCGCCCGCGCTCCACCTCGTCCTCGGTCAGCCCGTGGGCGGCCACCTCGGCCAGCACGCCGCGGATCACCCGCGCCACCTCGCCCAGCCGCTCCGGGGCGCACCCGGCGTACACCGAGAACGTCCCGGCATCGGCGTAGGCGGTGGTGGTCGAGTACACCGAGTAGGCCAGCCCGCGCCGCTCCCGGATCTCCTGGAACAGCCGCGAACTCATGCCGCCACCCAGCGCCGCATTGAGCACGCCGAGCGCGAAGCGCCGGTCGTCGTGCCGGTCGTAGCCGCGGCAGCCCAGCAGCAGGTGCGCCTGTTCGGTGTCGTCGGTGTGCAGCGCCAGCGGTTTCTGCCGCGGCAGCCGGGCGCGGCCGGTGCGCGGCGGGGCGGGCGGCACGGCACCGTCCAGGCGGTCGCCGAGCGCCTTGCGGACCAGCCGCAGCACACGGCCGTGCTCGACGTTGCCGGCGGCGGCGATGACCATCTTCGGCATCGCGTAGCTGCGCCGGTAGAAGCCGTGGACCCGCGCGCGGGTCATGCCGGTGATGGACTCCTCGGTGCCCAGCACCGACCGGCCGAGCGGGTGGTCACCGAGCACGGCGGAGGCGAACAGCTCGTGCAGCAGGTCCTCGGGGTCGTCGTCGCGCATCGCGATCTCCTCCAGGACCACGCTGCGCTCGATGTCCACATCGGACGGGGTGTTGACGGCGTCGAAGACGACGTCGCACAGCATGTCGACGGCCAGCGGCAGGTCCCGGTCCAGCACGTGCGCGTAGTAGCAGGTGTGCTCCTTGGACGTGAAGGCGTTGAGCTCCCCGCCGACCGCGTCGATCTCCTGCGCGATGTCCACCGCGGTGCGCTTGACGGTTCCCTTGAACAACAGGTGTTCCAGGTAGTGCGCGGCGCCCGCCTGCGGTCGCGTCTCGTCGCGGGAACCCACCCCCACCCAGATCCCGACGGAGGCCGAACGCACCCCGGGGACGGGTTCGGTGACGACCCGCAGTCCACCGGGGAGCACCGTGCGGCGCACCGTGACGTCACCGCTGCGGCCGAGCACCCGGGTGGTTCCGGGACGTTGCAGGTGCCCGGCACGTTTCTGGTTCTGCTGCTTCATGTCCCTTGATCTCGTCAGCGCGGTTGGTGCCACTGACGACGATACGGCCCGCCCCGGACAGCCGGGGCGGGCCGCACTCGTCACCGCCGGGTCACTGCGCCGGCGTCTCGGCCTCCGGCTTGGTCTCGCCCTCGGCCTTCTTCTCGTCCTCCTCGTTGACCAGCACCAGGCTGATCTTGCCGCGGCTGTCGATGTCGGCGATCTCCACGCGCAGCTTGTCGCCGACGTTGACCACGTCCTCGACCTTGCCGATGCGCTTGCCGTTGCCCAGCTTGGAGATGTGCACCAGGCCGTCCTTGCCCGGCAGCAGCGAGACGAACGCACCAAACGCCGCGGTCTTGACCACGGTGCCCAGGAACCGCTCGCCGATCTTCGGCAGCTGCGGGTTGGCGATGGCGTTGATCTTCTCGATCGCGGCCGCCGCGGACGGGCCGTCGGCCGCGCCGACGTAGATGGTGCCGTCGTCCTCGATGGTGATCTCCGCGCCGGTCTCCTCGGTGATCGAGTTGATCATCTTGCCCTTCGGGCCGATGACCTCGCCGATCTTGTCCACCGGGATGCTGATGGAGGTCACCCGCGGGGCGTGCGGGCTCATCTCGTCGGGCTTGCCGATCGCCTCGGCCATCACGTCGAGGATGGTCAGCCGCGCGTCCCGCGCCTGGCCCAGCGCCTGGGCCAGCACCTCGGACGGGATGCCGTCCAGCTTGGTGTCCAGCTGCAGGGCGGTCACGAACTCCTTGGTGCCGGCCACCTTGAAGTCCATGTCGCCGTAGGCGTCCTCGGCGCCGAGGATGTCGGTCAGCGCCACGTAGTGGGTCCTGCCGTCGATCTCGTCGGAGACCAGACCCATCGCAATGCCCGCGACCGGGGCCTTCAGCGGCACACCGGCGTTGAGCAGCGACAGCGTCGAGGCGCACACCGAGCCCATCGAGGTGGAGCCGTTGGAGCCCAGCGCCTCGGACACCTGCCGGATGGCGTACGGGAACTCCTCGCGCGAGGGCAGCACCGGCACCAGCGCGCGCTCGGCCAGCGCGCCGTGGCCGATCTCGCGCCGCTTCGGGCTGCCCACCCGGCCGGTCTCACCGGTCGAGTACGGCGGGAAGTTGTAGTGGTGCATGTACCGCTTCGTCGTCTCCGGCGACAACGAGTCGATGGTCTGCTCCAGCCGCAGCATGTTCAGCGTGGACACGCCCAGGATCTGGGTCTCGCCGCGTTCGAACAGGGCCGAGCCGTGGGCCCGCGGGACCACGCCGACCTCGGCGGACAGGCTGCGGATGTCGGTGAGCCCGCGGCCGTCGATGCGGACCTGGTCGCGGATGATCCGCTGCCGCACCAGCTTCTTGGTCAGCGCGCGGAACGCGGCACCGATCTCCTTCTCGCGGCCCTCGAACTGCTCGCCCTCGCCGATGCCGACCCGCTCCAGCACCGCGGCCTTGATCTCGTCGAGGCGGTTCTCCCGCTCCTGCTTGCCGGCGATCTTCAGCGCCTCGGCCAGGTCGGCGGCGGCGATCTGCTCGACGGCGGCGTAGGCGTCCTCGGCGTAGGCCGGGAACACCGGGAACTCCTGGGCGGCCTTGCCCGCGGCCTGCGCGAGCTGCTGCTGGGCCTGGCACAGGATCCGGATGAACGGCTTGGCGGCCTCGAGGCCCTCGGCCACGACCTCCTCGGTCGGGGCCTGCGCCCCGCCGGCGACCAGCGAGACGGTGTTCTCGGTGGCCTCGGCCTCGACCATCATGATCGCCACGTCGTCGCCGACGATACGGCCCGCGACGACCATGTCGAACACGGCGCGCTCCAGCTGCTCGTAGGTGGGGAAGGCCACCCACTGGCCGTCGATCAGCGCCATCCGGGTGCCGCCGATCGGGCCGGAGAACGGCAGACCGGAAAGCTGGGTGGACGCCGACGCGGCGTTGATCGCCAGCACGTCGTAGAGGTCGCCGGGCGCCAGGCTCAGCACGGTGACGACGATCTGGACCTCGTTGCGCAGGCCGTCCACGAACGACGGGCGCAGCGGCCGGTCGATCAGCCGGCAGGTCAGGATCGCGTCGGTGGAGGGCCGGCCCTCGCGGCGGAAGAACGAGCCGGGGATGCGGCCCGCGGCGTACATCCGCTCCTCGACGTCCACGGTCAGCGGGAAGAAGTCGAAGTGCTCCTTCGGCTGCTTGGACGCCGTGGTCGCGGACAGCAGCATGGTCTCGTCGTCGAGGTAGGCGACGACGCTGCCGGCGGCCTGCTTGGCCAGGCGGCCGGTCTCGAAGCGGACGGTACGGGTGCCGAACGCGCCGTTGTCCAGTACGGCGGTCGACTCGTACACGCCCTCGTCGATCGACTGAGGTTCAGTCAAGGTTGGCTCCTCATCATCATGAGGGCCCGCGGCGAAGCATCCGGGTCGTGGTCCGACGAGGCCGGTCATCGATCGAAACCCCCGGGGTCCGTCTCATGCATCGACGTGCCCGGCGGCCACTACCGAGGACCGGCGGACGCTTGCCCGTGCCTGTCCGCGAGCGCTCTTCGGTTCTTCATGCACCGAGGGGAGCGGCCCGCTGGCCACTCCCCTCGGCGTTGGTCAACGACGCAGACCGAGTCGCTGGATCAGCGACCGGTAGCGTTCGACGTCCACCTTGGTCAGGTAGTTGAGCAGACGGCGGCGGCGACCCACCATCAGCAGCAGACCACGACGCGAGTGGTGGTCGTGCTTGTGCTGCTTGAGGTGCTCGGTCAGGCCGATGATCCGCCTGGTCAGCAGGGCCACCTGGGCCTCCGGCGAACCGGTGTCGCCTTCCTTGAGGCCGTACTCGGCCAGGATCTGCTTCTTCTCTTCAGTGGACAACGCCACGGGTTGACTCTCCTTTGACGTCCCGTGTCAGCGACGCCCGGCCTGCGCTTCCGCGCGGGCCGGGTGGCTGGCCGGTGCCACCACCGACCGGACGACGGCCACCACGGACTGCAGCCGTCCCACCGGCCAGGATAACAGGGAGAGCTGCTACCACCGGGTTACCCCGGCGCCGCGCGCGTCACCGCCACCCGGTGCACGGTGCGGTACTCCCGCCCGCCTTCCCGCAGGTCACTGCGCACCACGGTGAGCTCGTGCGCCTGCCACCACGGTCCCGCGTACCCGGCGAACAGGGCGGGCAACCGCTTCCGGTCGGCGCGCCCGGCGACCCAGCGGGCGATGGTCAGGTGCGCCCGGTAACCGCGCGGGTCTCCCCCGGCGGCGCGCACCAGCGACCGCAGCGCCGCGTCGTCCCGCTCGCCCTGCGGCTCCACGCCGATCCACAGCACGCCGCGGAACGTGCCGCCGCCGGCGAGTCGCAGCCGCGGCGGGGCCGGGTCGGACGTCGACGCCAGGACCCTGGCCATCCGGCGGTCCAGGCGCTCGGCCACGTGCTGCTGGTCGGCGTCGTCGCCGTGGAAGCACAGTGTCAGGTGCCAGCGCTCGGCTGGGGTGAACCGGAACTTCCGCAGTCCGGCGGTCGCCTCGGCCACCGCGCCGGCGTCGAGGCGGTCGACGGCCGACGACAGGTGCCGCAGGGCCTCCGGCGACGGCCACAACGCGGTGAACAGGCGCATCACCACCTCCTGCCGCCGGCTGCGGCTCGCGGTGTCCGGCCGCGGTTCACGGGGCCACTGTGCCACCGAAGCCCGGCGGGAGCAGACGTCAGTGGTCCTTGTCGCCGTTGGCGGCGCGGCGCAGCAGTTCCGCCAGCGCCGGGTAGCGGTCCTCCAGCAGCGCCGCCGCACCCTCCAGCTCGCTGGGCCTGGCGACCTCCCGCAGCACCGGCCAGGCCGCCTCCTCGCCGTTGGCGGTTTGCATCACCGGCAGGTTGTCCCGCCCCACCGCGGGCCGTGAGTTGCGCACGTCCTCCAGCGCCTGCCGGAGGGCGTCCGACTCGCCCGCCGCGACGCCGGGGATGAGCACCTTGCGCTCCAGCATCACCAGCCGGGCCAGCACCGACGGGTTGCCGATCTTGGCGCGGCGACCGCTCATCACCTGGCTGAGCATCGGGGCGCTGATGCCGAGCACCTCGGCGAGCTGGGCCTGCGAGATGCGGAACGCGACGACGAGTCGGCGCACCCGGTCGCCCAGCGGCTCGCCGTACCACTGCCGCTGCAGTGCCAGGTTGCGCTGGACGTTGCTGCTCTCCGCCACCTTCGCTCCCCCTGTGTCGGCGCCGACGCGACCCCGCGCGGCAGCTGATCCGACTTTGAATCTTGCCAGGTCACCCACCGAACGCGGACGAATATTCGAAAACCGTTGCACTCGTCGTGGGCCGTTGTGCGGACGAGGTTGCTCCGTTGGCGCGGGTGGGGTGCCGGTGCTCATCGGTCGACCCCGAGGATCTGCCGGGTTTCGGCCACGTCCTGGTGCATCTGGTCGATCAGCGCCTGGACCGTGTCGAAGCGCTCCATCGAGCGCAGCCGCTGCACGAAGTCCAGGTCGACGTGCTCACCGTAGAAGTCCGCGTCGACGTCGAGCACGTAGGACTCGACGGTGCGCTCGGTGCCGGAGAAGGTCGGGTTGCTGCCCACCGACACGGCCGCCGGCAGGGTCCGGCCCGGTTGCGCCGAGCCGCGGCGGCGGTGCGTGAACCAGCAGGCGTAGACGCCGTCGGCGGGGATCGCCGCGTGCGGCGGGGTGGACAGGTTCGCGGTGGGGAAGCCGAGTTCCTTGCCGCCGCGACCGGCGCCGCGGACCACGATGCCCTCCAGCCGGTGGGGGCGGCCCAGTGCGGAGGCCGCCGCGACGACGTCACCGGCGTCGATGCAGGAGCGGATGTAGGTGGAGGAGAAGGTGACGGACCTGCCGTCGGGGTCGTCGGCCCGCCGCACCGGCCCGGACACCAGCGAGTCGGAGGCGACCTCGAAGCCGAACCGCTCGCCGAGCTTGGCGAGCAGCTCGATGTTGCCGGCGGCCTTGTGCCCGAAGGTGAAGTTCTCGCCGACCACGATCTCGGCCGCGTGCAGCTTCTCGACCAGGAAGGTGTGGACGAACTCCTCGGCCGGGATGCGGGAGAGCTCGCGGGTGAAGGGCACCACACAGAACACGTCGACGCCGAGCTGCTCGACCAGTTCGGCCCGCCGCCGCAGGGTGGTCAGCTGCGCGGGGTGGCTGCCGGGCCGCACCACCTCGGCGGGGTGCGGGTCGAAGGTCATCAGCACGCAGGGCACGCCGCGACGCCGGGCCTGCTGCACGGCGTGTGTGATGAGCTGCTGGTGGCCCCGGTGCACCCCGTCGAAGACCCCGATGGTGACCACGCACCGGCCCCAGCCACCGGGAAGTTGCTCCAAACCACGCCATCGCTGCACGACCAGGAAGCCTACTGCGCGGCCACCACGCGGGCGGCACACCACCGCCTGTGCCGCAGCTCACGGCGATCCGTGCCCCGCTCAGCTCGCCGGGGTGATCACGAACACCGGTTTGGCGGTCCGGCCGCGGTCGCGGACCAGGGCGACCGCGCGGCCTTCGGGGTCGAACATCCCGTAGGTGCCCTCGACCCCGGCCGCGGGCACGACCTGCCCGTGCGAGAGGGCGCGGGCGATGGCGGCGTCGACGGTGCGGCGCGGGAACGCCGCGGCCACCGCCTCGTCCAGTCCCATCGACAGGCCCGGCTCCGCCGCCAGCTGCTCCAGGGTCCGCGCGGTGGCCAGCCCGAACGGGCCGACGCGGGTGCGGCGGAGCTCGGCGAGGTGCCCGCCGACGCCGAGCCCGGCGCCCAGGTCCCTGGCCAGCGCCCGCACGTAGGTCCCCGAGGAGCACTCGACGAGCACGTCCAGGTCGGTCGTGCGCTCGGTCCGGCGCAGCGCGAGGATGTCGAAGCGCGACACCGTGACCGGCCGGGCGGCCAGTTCGACGGTCTCCCCGGAACGCGCCATCTCGTAGGCGCGGCGGCCGTTGACCTTGATCGCGCTCACCGCGCTGGGCACCTGCTGGATGTCCCCGGTCAGCTCGGCGACCCCGCCCCGGATGGCGTCCTCCGGCACCGCCGAGGCGTCCACTTCGGACAGCACCTCGCCCTCGGCGTCGTCGGTGGTGGTCGTCGCGCCCAGCCGGATCGTGGCCAGGTAGCTCTTGGTGTCCAGGGCGAGGTGGCCGAGCAGCTTGGTGGCCCGCTCCAGGCCGAGCACCAGCACCCCGGTGGCCATCGGGTCGAGGGTTCCGGCGTGCCCCACGCGCCGGGTGCCCATGATGCGGCGGACCCGCGAGACGACGTCGTGCGACGTCATCCCCGCTGGTTTGTCGACGATCAGCAGGCCGGGTTCGACGGGTGTGTGTGCTTGTCGGGAGTGCTCGGACACGGCGCACCATCATCCCGGACGGGCTTAAGGCCGGATCGCCAGGGGGCGCGGGAGCACAAGCCACCCGGGGTTCGGCCGCCTCAGCCGACGGTGGTTTCGGCGCGGGTGGCGCCCACGACCGCCCAGCGGCCGGAGCGGGCCCGCAGCAGCAGCGTCACCAGGCGCAGCAGCATGAACAGGCTCAACCCCGTCCAGATGCCCGCCAGGCCCCAGCCGAAGGCCAGCGACAGCCAGATCAACGGCAGGTAGCCGACCGCCGCGCTCAGCAACGTCGCGGTGCGCAGGTACGCCGCGTCGCCCGCGCCGAGGAACACCCCGTCCAGCGCGAACACCACCCCGGCCACCGGCTGCAGCAGGACGAAGAACCACCAGGCGTGCGGGATCTCCGCCAGCACCGCGCCGTCGGTGGTGAACAGCGCGGGCAGCGGCCCGGCCAGGGCGGCGAACACCGCGCCCAGAACGACCCCGAACACCAGCCCGTACCAGGTGACCTGCCGGGCGATGCCCTTCGCGCGCCGCGCCGACCCGCCGCCGAGCGCCGCGCCGACCAGCGACTGCGCCGCGATCGCCAGCGAGTCCAGCACCAGCGCCAGGAACGTCCACAACTGCCACACCACCTGGTGGGCGGCGGCGGCTTCCGCGCCGGTGCGCGCGGCGACCGAGGTCGCCGACACGAAGCACGCCTGGAAGGCGAGGGTGCGCAGCACCAGGTCACGGCCGAGGCCGAGCTGAGCGCGCATCCTGGCCGGTTCCGGCTTCAGCGGCGCCCGCTCGACGACCAGCGCCCGGACGAACAGCGCGGCGGCGATGGTCTGCCCGACCAGGTTGGCCACCGCCGAGCCCTCCAGGCCCCAGCCGAGCGGATGGACCAGCACCGGGCACAGCACGGCCGACACGACGTTGCCGACCAGGACGTACCGCAGCGGCCGCGCGGTGTCCTGCACGCCGCGCATCCAGCCGTTCCCGGCCATCGTGACCAGCACCATCGGCGCCCCGCACAGGGCGATGCGCAGCCAGGTGGCGGCGGCGTCGGCGATCGGCCCCGGCCCGGCGAGCAGGTCGGCCACCGGTACCGCCGCCAGTTGGGCCAGCAGCAGGAGGACCACGCCGACGGTCAGGCCCAGCCAGGTTGCCTGCACGCCCTCGGCGACCGCGTCCTCGCGACGGCCCGCGCCGTGCAGGCGGGCGGTGCGCGCCGTGGTGCCGTAGGTAAGGAAGGTCAGCTGGGTGGAGACCAGGGTGAACAGCGTGCCGCCGAGCGCCAGACCGGCCAGCGGGACCGCGCCGAGGTGCCCGACGACCGCGGTGTCGACGAGCACGTACAGCGGTTCGGCGGCGAGCACACCGAGCGCCGGGACCGCGAGGCCCAGCAGCCGACGTGGCGCCACGCGTTCCTCCGGTTCGGACACCCCGTCCCCCAAGTAAGCTATGATCGATCGTTTCGCCCCTGACAGGATAGCGGGTAAGGAGCGCATATGGACAGCGCTGATTACACGGCGGTGGCGCTCCGACTCGCCAACGCCGACCTGAGCAGCCTGACCGCGGTCCGCGCCGCACTGCACGACGAGCCGTGGTGGGCCGACCGGCTGCACGAATCCGACCTGGCCGTGCTGCGCGAGGTCGGCGCCGGTCTGCGCCGCGCGCTGGACGCCCTTCTCGCCGACGACGGCGACACCGCGCTCGTTGAGATCAACAACCTGCTGGCCGCGCACCCGCCGCGGCCCCGCCTGTCCGGGCACGGCGGCCGCGACGGCGCCCCGAACTGGCACGTCCACGTGGCGGGACCGGACGCCCCGGCGGTCGACGAGGTCGCGGCGGCAGCCGCCTGGGGCCTGGCGCAGGGCGTCGTCCAGCACGGCACCACCCGCTGGGGGCGCTGCCAGGCCGAAAGCTGCGACACCTACTTCCTGGACACCTCGACCAACCAGGCGAAGCGCTTCTGCTCACCCCGCTGCGCGAACCGCATGCACGTGGCGGCCTTCCGGGCCCGCCGCCGCAGCTGACCCCACCCGGTGCGGCGCCACGCCTGACCAGCTCCGCAGGCGCACCTGGAGAAACCCGGGTCCGGTGCGTCAGGGCAACAGGGGTGCCTTGTCCAGGGCGCTGCGGATGTCGGCCAGGATGTCCTCCGCCGCGCCCTGCGCCGTGAAACCCGACGCCAGGCGGTGACCCCCGCCACCGCACAGCTCCGCCGCGTGACCGACGTCCATCCGGCCGTCCGCGCGCAGCGACACCGACCAGTGCTGCGGCGCCGTCTCCTTGAGCACCGCCGCGACCTCGGCCTCGCTGGTCGTGCGCACCACGTCGATGACGCTGTCGACGTCCTCGCTGCGCAGGCCCTCCGAGTCGGCCAACCGCACCGTCGCGTGCACCAGCCCCAGCCCCTGCGCCGCCTCCGGCTCCAGGTGGGCCGCGCCCAGCACGTCCGACAGCATCCGCATCCAGCGGAACGGGTGCGTGTCCAGCAGCGGACGCGTCGTCGCCTCCGGGTCGACGCCCGCCTCCAGCAGCCGCGCGGCAACCCGGTGTGTCGAGGCGCTGGCGTGCCGGAACGAGCGGGTGTCGGTCACCAGCCCCGCGTACAGGCACCGCGCGATCGGCAGGTCCAGCTCCGCACCCAGCTCGTCGAGCAGGCGCAGCACGATCATCACCGTCGCCTCGGCGGTCTCGTCCACCACGTGCAGCGTGCCGTAGCGGGTGTTGGAGACGTGGTGGTCGATGACGATCACGTCCCCACCAGCGGCGATGGTGGCACCGACGCGGTCGGCGAGCCGCCCGAGCCGCTGCAGGCTGCCGGTGTCGCACACCACCAGCGTCGGCGGCGCCGCGGGCACCGCGTCGGCCGGCACCACCAGGCCGTCGTGGTCCAGGTCACGCAACGACAGCGGCGGCTGGTCGGGCATGCCGAACGCGACTCGCACCGCACAGCCCCGCCGCCGCAGCGCCCGGCCCAGCCCCAGGGCGCTGCCGAGCGCGTCAGCATCCGGGTTGACGTGCGCGAACAACGTCACGTCCGAGGCCGCGGACAACACCCGCGCAGCCTCGGCCACAACCGGGGCGAGCGCGTCGCCGCCACCCCCGGTATCAGGTTGCCCGCGCACAGGTTCACCTCCACGCCATCGGTGGCCCGGACGACCACCGATGCCCAACGCACCCGATGCTGCGCTGCGACTCAACCACTCTGTGGCCCACCACGCACATCGGCGTCCGCGGAGACCTCCGGTTCCACACCGTCGGTGCCCGGCTCGTCATTGTTGGTGCTGGTGCGGTACGGGTCGGCGTCCCCGGCGGGCACCGCGCCGGAGGCCAGCCGGGCGACCTCCTCGTCGGCCTCCCTGGCCTTGGCGAGCAGTTCCTCCAACCGCCGCGCGTTGTCCGGCACCGTGTCGGCGACGAACGTCAGCGTCGGGGTGAACCGGACTCCGGTCTGCTGCCCAACCCGCGACCGCAGCACCCCGGTGGCGCTGGCCAGTGCGGCGGCCGTCGACGCGTAGTCCGCCTCGTCGCCGAAGACGGTGTAGTAGACAGTGGCGTCCCGCAGGTCGGGGGTGACCCGGGCGTCGGTGATCGTCACCATCGCCAGCCGCGGATCCTTCACCTCGTACTCCAGCCCGGACGCCACGATCTGGGCGATGCGCTTGGCCAACCTGCGGGCGCGCGCCGTATCAGCCACGGCGCACCTCCTTCACCAGAAAGCTTCGATTTCTTGTGCGCGGCGTTGCACCGCTCGCCGTGGGTGCGCGGTCGGCGGCGCACGCCCACACGGCCACGGGACTAGTCCTCGGGCCCCAGCATGCGCTGCCGAGCCGACAGCAGGTCGAGCTCGGGGCGCGCGGCGACCAGCCGCTCGCACGCCTCCAGCACCTCGCGCACGTGCCCGGCGGTGCCGGACACCGCAGCAACCCCCAACAGCGCCCGGCGGTGCAGGTCCTGGTTCCCGGCCTCGGAAACCGCGACCTCGTAGCGACGCCGCAGCTCGGCCAGCACCGGCCGCACGACAGCGCGCTTCTGCTTCAGGGAGTGGACGTCGCCGAGCAGCACGTCCAGTTCGAGCACACCCACGTACATGTGTTCCTCAAGCCGGGGCCGACCGCCGTGCAGGGGGCCGCCGTGGCGACCCCCTGCGCGACCAGACTCACTCGCGCGGCTTCTCGCGCATCTCGTAGGGCTCGATCACGTCGCCGACCTTGATGTCGTTGTACGACCCCAGGGTCAGACCGCACTCGAAGCCCTCGCGGACCTCGTTGGCGTCGTCCTTGAACCGGCGCAGCGAGTTGATGCTGAGGTTCTCGGCGACCACCACGTTGTCGCGCAGCAGACGCGCCTTGGCGTTGCGCCTGATGACGCCCTCGGTGACCATGCAGCCCGCGATGGTGCCGACCCGGGAGGACCGGAAGATCTCGCGGACCTCGGCCTTGCCGAGCTGCACCTCCTCGTACTCGGGCTTGAGCATGCCCTTGAGGGCCTGCTCGATGTCCTCGATCGCCCGGTAGATCACCGAGTAGTACCGGATCTCCACGCCCTCGCGGTTGGCGACCTCGGCCGCCTTGCCCTCGGCCCGGACGTTGAAGCCCAGGACGATGGTGTTCTCCGCGGTGGCGAGGTTGATGTCGGACTCGGTGATGCCACCGACGCCACGGTGGATCACCCGCAGCTCGACGTCGTCGCCGACCTCGATCTTCATCAGGGACTCCTCGAGCGCCTCGACGGTACCCGAGTTGTCACCCTTGATGATCAGGTTGAGCTGGCTGGTGTCCTTGAGCACCTTGTCCAGGTCCTCGAGGCTGACCCGCTTGCGCTTGGCCGCGTTCTGCGCCTCGCGGATGCGGGCCCCGCGGCGGTCGGCGATCTGCCGGGCCACCCGGTCCTCGTCGACCACCAGGAACGTGTCGCCCGCGCCCGGCACCGACGTGAAGCCGATGACCTGCACCGGCCGCGACGGCAGCGCCTCCGGCACGTCCTCGTCGTTCTCGTTGATCATCCGCCGGACGCGCCCGTAGGCGTCGCCGGCGACCACCGAATCGCCGACCCGCAGCGTGCCGCGCTGCACCAGCACCGTGGCCACCGGACCGCGACCGCGGTCCAGGTGCGCCTCGATCGCCACGCCCTGCGCCGGCAGGTTCGGGTTGGCCCGCAGGTCCAGGGTGGCGTCCGCGGTGAGCAGGATCGCCTCCAGCAGGCTGTCGATGTTGGTGCCCTGCTTGGCGGAGATGTCGACGAACATGGTGTCGCCGCCGTACTCCTCGGCCACCAGGTTGTACTCGGTCAGCTGCTGGCGGATCTTGGCCGGGTTGGCGCCCTCGACGTCGATCTTGTTGACCGCGACCACGATCGGCACCCCCGCCGCCTGGGCGTGGTTGATCGCCTCCACCGTCTGCGGCATGACGCCGTCGTCGGCCGCCACCACCAGCACGGCGATGTCGGTCGACTTGGCACCACGGGCACGCATCGCGGTGAACGCCTCGTGCCCCGGGGTGTCGATGAAGGTGATCGGCCGCTCGACACCCTCCAGCTCGGTGACGACCTGGTAGGCGCCGATGTGCTGGGTGATGCCGCCGGCCTCGCCCGCCTGGACGTTGGTCTTGCGGATCGTGTCCAGCAGCCGCGTCTTGCCGTGGTCGACGTGACCCATGACGGTCACCACCGGCGGCCGCGGCACCAGCTCCTCGTCGGAGCTGCCCGGGTCGCCGAAGCTGATGTCGAACGACTCCAGCAGCTCCCGGTCCTCGTCCTCCGGCGAGACCATCTCGACCTGGTAGTTCATCTCCTGGCCGAGGAGCTCCAGCACCTCGTCGGACACCGACTGGGTCGCGGTCACCATCTCGCCGAGGTGGAACATCGCCTGCACCAGCGAGGCCGGGTTGGCGTTGATCTTCTCGGCGAAGTCGGTCAGCGAGGCACCGCGGCGCAGACGCACGGTCTCGCCGTTGCCGCGCGGGAGGCGGACGCCGCCGACCGACGGCGCCTGCATGTTCTCCATGTACTCCTGGCGCTTCTGCCGCTTGGACTTGCGGCCGCGCTTGGCCGGACCGCCGGGACGGCCGAAGGCACCGGCCGTACCGCCGCGACCACCGGGACCGCCCGGACGGCCACCGCCGCCGGGACGCCCGCGGAAGCCACCGGCCGGGGCGCCGCTGGGCGCACCGCCGCCACCGCGGAAGCCGCCGCCCCCACCGGGACGACCGCCGCCGCGACCACCACCGCCGGGGCCACCGCGACCGCCGCGGCCACCGCCGCCGGGACCACCGCCGCTGCGCGGGGGCCGGGGCGGCATCATGCCCGGGTTCGGGCGCGGCGGCATCATGCCCGGGTTCGGACGCGGCGCGCCGCCCTCACCGCGGGGCGCACCGCTGCCGGCGGCCGGGGCCGTACCGGCACCCTGCTGACCGCCGCCCTGACGCTGACCGCCGGGACGCCCCGGGCCCTGACCACCCGGGCGGCCGCCCGGGCCGGGACGCGGCGCGCGCTGCTGCGGGGCACCGCTGCCGACGCCGAACGGGTTGTTGCCGACGCGCGGCGGACGCGGGCCCGGCTTGGGGGCCTGCGGCCGTGGCGGCACGACGCCCGTGTCGCCGTTGCCACCCGGCTTCGGACCGGGCTTGGGGCCCGGCTTGGGGGGCTGCGGCCGCGGCGCGGCCTTGGCGGCCGGCGCCTGCTCGGCGGGCTTGGTTTCCGGTGCGGGCTTGGGGCCCGGCTTGGGACCCGGCTTCGGACCGGGCTTGGGGCGTTCGGCCGCCGGGGGCTCCGGGCGCGGGCCCGGCTTCGGGCCGGGCTTGGGCGCGCCGGTGTCGCCACGCGCCGGGCGCGGCTCCGCCGGGGCGGGCTTGCCGCTGCCGTTGGCCTGCTTCGGCGCCGCCGGCTTGGCGAACGCATCGCGCAGCCTGCGCGCCACCGGGGCCTCCACGGTGGAGGACGCAGACTTGACGTACTCGCCCTGCTCGGCGAGCTTGTTCAGTACTTCCTTGCTGGTAACACCGAGCTCTTTGGCGAGCTCATGTACGCGGGCCTTGCCTGCCACTGCTCTCCTCATCTGGGTGAGGCCGGGCGGCAGTCCCGCTCGACCTCGTCCTATCGCCGATGCGCGTTCATGGCTTCAGCTTCACGGCTGATTCATGACGGGTCGACCTGCTTTCCTTCAGTTGCCTGGCGCGGAACGCGTTCCGCGTCGGTCATGTCGTGAGCCACCGGCTGCGGTTGCCCGGCCAGGTGCTCCTGGACGGCTGAGGTGTCGAGAGATCCCGGCACACGGAGTGCACGCGGAAACGCCCGGCGCCGCTCGGCCAGACGCAGACACGCCGGATCGGGATGCAACCACGCTCCCCGGCCCGGTCGCCGGCGTCGTGGATCGGGAACGGCGGCGGGACCAGCCCGGCCGACCTCAGCCACCACACGCAGCAGCTCGGAGCACGACGTCCGGGTACGACAACCCACGCAGGTACGCACCGGCCCGCGGCTGGCGCCGCATTCACCGGACACACTGCTGCGGATTGCTGCTCCCCTCGCGTCGAACCTCTTGTGATTCTAACCCGACGACCTCACTCGGCCGAACCCGCGGTCGGCAGTCCGCCCACCGCCGGGTCCAGACCAGCCGCCGACGCGGGCGGCTGGGCCGGACCCTGGCCAGTCGGCGCGCTCGGGTCGGCATCGCTGCGGATGTCGATCCGCCACCCGGTCAACCGGGCGGCCAACCGGGCGTTCTGGCCTTCCTTGCCGATCGCCAGCGACAGCTGGAAATCAGGCACGACCACCCGCGCGGTCCTGGTGCGCTCGTCGACGACCTCCACCGAGACTACCTTGGCCGGCGACAGCGCGTTGCCGACGAACGTCGCCGGGTCGTCGGAGTAGTCGATGATGTCGATCTTCTCGCCGCCGAGCTCGCTCATCACGTTGCGCACCCGCGCCCCCATCGGACCGATGCAGGCGCCCTTGGCGTTGACCCCGCTGACCGTCGACCGGACCGCGATCTTGGACCGGTGCCCGGCCTCGCGGGCCACCGCCGGGATCTCCACGGTGCCGTCGGCGATCTCGGGCACCTCCAGCGCGAACAGCCGCCGGACCAGGTTCGGGTGCGTGCGCGACAGCGTGATCTGCGGTCCCCGCGCACTCCGTGAAACGCCGACGACGTAGCACTTGATCCGGGTGCCGTGCTCGTAGTTCTCCCCGGGCACCTGCTCCGCGGCCGGAATCACGCCCTCGCTGTCGCCGACCTGCACGACGACCATGCCGCGCGAGTTCGCGCGGGCGTCGCGCTGGATGACGCCGCCGAGGATCTCGCCCTCCTTGGTCGAGAACTCGCCGAAGGTCCGCTCGTGCTCGGCGTCGCGCAGCCGCTGGAGGATGACCTGGCGCGCGGTCGTCGCCGCGATGCGGCCGAAGCCCTCCGGCGTGTCGTCCCATTCCTCCTGCACGCTGCCGTCCGGGGCCAAGGTGTGGGCGATGACGCGCACGACACCGGTCTTGCGGTCCACCTCCACCCGCGCGTGCGGCTGGTGCCCCTCGGTGTGGCGGTATGCGGTGAGCAGTGCCGATTCGATCGCTTCCAGGACCGTCTCGAACGGGATGTCCTTGTCGCGTTCGATCGCCCGCAGCGCCGCGATGTCGACGTTCACCTCGACTCCTCCGTGTCTTCCCGGTCGTCCCCCTGCTGGGAAACGCCGCTCGCAGCCCGCTCCAGCTTGGCCAAGTCCTCCGCGGGTGGCTGCTGGAACTCCACCTCGACCACCGCGCGTTCGACATCACAGTAGGCCACCCGGCGGAGTTCGCCGCCGACCAGCACCGTGACCCCTTCATCATCCGCGCTGCCGACCCGGGCCACCAACTTCTGGCCGTCGACCAGGCGGATTTTGACCAGCCGGTAGCGCGCCCGCCGCCAGTGCCGCGGGAGGGTCAGCGGGCGGTCCACGCCCGGCGAGGTGACCTCCAGCGTGTAGGAACCGGCCAGGACGTGCTCGTGCGCGTCCAGCACCTCCGACACGGCGCGGCTGACGTCGGAGATCTCGTCGAGGCCGACCCCGTCGTCGGAGTCGATAACGACCTTGATCAGCCGGCGGCGACCGGCCTGCTGCACGTCGAACTGCTCCAGGTCGAAGCCCTTGCGGGCGACGGCCTCGGCCACGACGGGCTCCAGCTGCGCGGCGATGGCACCACGCGGCGGGCTGGACACGTTGGCACTCCTACGTCTCGATCGGGGTCTGGTTCGCCGCCGGGCGGCCGGTGGCGCCCGGGGTTGCCCGCGGCCAGTGCCGCACGTGCCCGGCCGCGGTCGCCCAGGGTATCGCGTCCACCCGCACCCGAGCGCGGCATGGGAGCCCAACGATCGGCGGAATGCGCCGCCGACCGCGTGCCGGATCGGCCGGGATGGCCTATGGGCGGTGCTGGTGCGGGGCGCGCGGCGGGCCGACCATGATCGCTGGCAGGATAGGACGCCGTGGAATCCCCCTCGCGAGCCCGGCTGGTGGGGCGGCGCAGCGTGCTGCGGCTGTTCGCGGCCGCGCCGGCGGTCGCCGCGCTGACCGCGGCGTGCAGCTCGACGCCCGAACCCGATCCGCTGGTGGCACTGGCCACCGCGGCGAAGTCCGACGCACAGCTGGCGAGGGCGATCGCCCAGGCGCACCCCAGGCTGGCGGCGGCCGCTCGCGAGGTCGCCGCGGCCCGCACCGCGCACGCCGAGGCGCTGCAGCGGGAGATCGACCGCGTCAACCCCCGCGACCCGCAGGACCCGCCGTCGGTTCCCGAACCCGGCCCGCAGACCGCCCCGCACAGCGCGAACGCGGCGGCGAACGCCCTGCTCGAAGCGCTGCGCGTTGCGCAGGAGAACGCGGCGCAGCTGGTGCCCGGGCTGTCCGACTACCGGGCGGGGCTGGTCGGGTCGGTGTCGGCGAGCTGCGCGTGCCTGCGGGAGGTGCTCGGATGACGGAGCTTTCGGACGAGGCCGCCATCGCGCTGCGCAGCGCGGTCAGCGCGGAGCAGGCGGCGCTGTGGGTCTACGGGTTGGCCACCGCGTTCGCGGGCTACGACCGCGTGCTCACCGCGATCAGCGACGCCGAGAAGCAGCACCGCAGGCTGCGCGACGCGGCGGAGCGGGTGATCCGCGACGCCGGGCAGACCCCGCCGCCGGCGCAGCCCGCCTACGACGTCGGGGAACCGGTGCGCGACCGGAGATCGGCGATCGCGCTGCTGATCAGGGCCGAGAACGACTGCCAGGTCGGCTGGCGGTCGGTGCTGGAGAACAGCCAGGACCCGACGCTGCGGGTCACCGCCCTCGACGGGTTGACGACCGCCGCGACGCGGGCCACCCGGTGGCGGCTCACCATCGGCCAGCAGCCCGCCGCCCAGCACTTCCCCGGCCAGCCCTGACCGTGCTGCCCGGGCCCGTGGTAAAGCCGCTTCCCGCTCGTCCGGGTTCCGGGGAACGAGCCGGGCGGCTCACTGCGGGGAGCGGTCCTGGGGCCAGCCGAGCTTGAGCGCCTCGTTGGTCACGTCCAGCAGCGCTGGGTCCTTGTTCGGCGTGGATTTGTCGAAGTACGCCGAGTCGCCGATCACCACGAGCCGGTCCTGACGGCCGGAGGCGTAGGCGTCGTCGTCCAGTTTCGGCATGCCCTTCGTGCCGTCGCGGCCGTCGTCGACCAGATCGCGGATGTTGCCGGTGCCGTCCTTGGTGGTCAGCTCGTTGAGCCGCTGCGCGCTGGCCGCGTCCGGCATGAGCACGGTGATCACCGAGGTCAGCACGCGGTCGCCGTTGGGCAGCCGGGTGCTGTAGAGGGCCCGGGTGAGGTGTTCGCACTCCTGGTTCCGGAAGTACTCCCTGATCCGGTTTGTGGACACCTGCTGGCAGCCCTGGAACCCCTCTTCGCGGCGGATCGGGGTGAAGTCATAGCGCATCGGCGGGGCGGGGGGCGGGGCGTCGGCCTCGTCGTCGGCGGGCTTGAGCCACAGCCAGATCAGGCCGGACAGCACCGAGATCGCCAGCAGGCCGAGCCCGCGCAGGGCCCAGCCCATCGGCGTGATGCGCCTGCCGCTCGGCGGCGGCACCGGGGCCTGTCGGGCCGTCGGCGGGTTGGTGCGCGGCGGGGGCGGCGGCGGTGCCGCCGGGGCCTGGTGGGGCGGGGGCGCGAAGGCCGGTCGGGTTGGTTCCTCCGCTGCGCGATCCGGCCTGATCAGCGAGTTGTCGCGACGCAGCGGGGTGGTTTCGCGCTGCGTGTTCGCTTGTGCTCCCGTCATCTGTTCGGGCACACCCTGTCGGTCCGGCACGGGCACCAACGGTAGCGCCTGCTGATTACAAGACGGACACTCCGGGACGGTCAGCGCAGCGCACGCACCGCGCGTTCGACGTCGGACGCGGTGTTGTACAGGTGGAACGACAACCGAGCCCGGCCCGCCCGCGCGGCGCAGGCGATCCCGGCGGCGGTGAGCTTCGACACGGCGTCGGGCACCGGCACCGAGACGATCGCCGACCCCGCCGGGGGCAGGCCCAGCTCGGCGCGGAACGCGTCGGCCAACCCGGTGCAGTGCTCGGCCACCGCGGCCAGGTCCAGCCCGCTCAGCCAGTCCATCGAGACGGCGGCCCCGACCTGCGCCAGCCAGGTTGGCGACAGGTCGAGCGCGCGGGCGTCGCCGGCCAACCGCAGGGGCAGCCCGTAGGTGCTGTCCCACGGGTCCTCGCCCGCGTACCAGTTGACGTTGTTGGGCCGCAGCGGCGGCGCGTCCGGGTGGATCGCGAGCCAGGCCGCTCCGCGGGGCGCCAGCACGAAGTCGGCGGGCCCGTCCTGCCCGCGGCCCCAGCGCGCCACCGACTCCGCCACGGCCCGGGCCGCGTCCGCGGGCGGGATGCCGATGCTGGCGGTGTTCAGGTACCCGTCCGGGACGTCGAAGGTCCTGCCGAATGCTTCGCGCACGCACGCATCCTCGCACCGGCCGAGCCGGGTGCGGAACGGCTGCCTACGGTGGGTGTCATGCACAGCGAGGAGATCGAGATCCGGACCGGCAGCACCGAGGTCGTCCACGACCTGGGCGCCGAGATTGACCGCTTCCTGCGCTCGGTCGACGCCGCCGACGGCCTGCTGCACGTGTGGGTGCCGCACGCGACGGCGGGCCTGGCGATCATCGAGACCGGTGCGGGCAGCGACGACGACCTGCTCGCCGCGCTGCGGGACCTGCTGCCGGCGGACGACCGCTGGCGGCACCGGCACGGCTCGCGCGGGCACGGCCGGGACCACGTGCTGCCCGCGTTCGTCCCGCCGTACGCGTCGGTGCCGGTGCTGGACGGCCGGCTGGCGCTGGGCACGTGGCAGTCGGTGTGCCTGGTGGACACCAATGTGGACAACCCCGTCCGCCGCGTCCGGTTGAGCTTCCTGCCCGGCTGATCGCGGATCTTGCGCGGGGTGTGGTGGTGCGCGCACCCTGTGCTCTCGTGACGACAACGGTGACGGGTTCGCGACGGCTGGCCCGGGTGGTGTCCGCGGGTGTGGTCGGCACGACCGTCGAGTTCTACGACTTCTTCCTGTACGGCGCGGCGGCGGCCACCGTGTTCGGCCCGGTGTTCTTCCCGCACCGGGACGGGCTGCTCGGCGTGCTGCTGGCGCTGGTGACCTACGCCGTCGGCTTCGCCGCGCGGCCGCTGGGCGGGTTGGTGTTCGGCCACTTCGGGGACCGGGTTGGCCGCAAGAGGCTGCTGGTGGTCAGCCTGCTGCTGATGGGGTCGGCGTCGGTGCTGATCGGTCTGCTGCCGGGCTACCAGCAGATCGGGGTCGTCGCGCCGCTGCTGCTGACGGTGCTGCGGCTGGTGCAGGGGTTCGCGCTGGGCGGGGAGTTCGGCGGCGCGGTGCTGCTGGTCGCCGAGCACGGCCCGCGCGAGCGGCGCGGCTTCTGGACGTCGTGGCCGCAAACCGGCGGGCCGCTGGGCAATCTGCTCGCCACGGCCGCGCTCGCCGCGGTCGCAGCCGGGACGAGCACCGCGGAGTACGCGGCGTGGGGCTGGCGGATCCCGTTCCTGGCGTCGGTCCTGCTGGTCGTCGTGGGCCTGTGGATTCGGTTGCGGGTGGCCGAGTCACCGCTGTTCCAGGCGGTCGCCGAGGATCGGCGGGAGGCGCGGGCCCCCGTGCTCGAGGCGCTGCGGCGGCACCCGCGGGCGGTGTTCGCGGTGTTCGCCGCGCGGGTCGGCGAGAACGCCGCGTTCTACGTCTTCACCATCTTCCTGCTGGTGTACGCGGGCAGCCTCGGCATCCCCACGGCGGTCACCACGGCGGCCGTCACCGTGGGGTCGCTGGCGCAGGCGCTGGCGATGCTCGGCGGTGGCGCGCTGTCCGACCAACTGGGCCGCCGCCCGGTGGCGGTCACCGCCGCCCTCGGGTGTGCGCTGTGGACGGTCATCTTCTTCCCGCTGGTCGCCAGCCGCGAACCGGCGCTGCTGTTCCTCGCGGTGGTGGTCGGGCTGCTGCTGCACGGCACGATGACCGGCGCCCAGTCGGCGTTCTACGCCGAGCTCTTCGGCACCTCGGTCCGCTACTCCGGGGTGTCGCTGGGCTACCAGGCGGCCACGGTCCTGGCGGGCGCGGCGGCGCCGCTGGCGGGCACGGCGCTGCTGCGCGCGACGCACTCGGCGATCCCGGTGGCGATCATGCTGATCTGCTGCCTGGCGCTGACGACGTTGGGCATGGCGGTGGTGACGGAGACCGCCCGCAGCGAGCTCGCGCGGTGACCGCGCGGCGCCGGCCTGGCAGGATGGTGCGGTGGACCGACTCGTGCTGTGGGACATCGACCTCACCCTCGTCGACGCCAGGGGGTTCGGCCCGCGCTGGTACCGGCAGGCGCTGCACGAGGTCACCGGCCGGGCCCTGCGGCGTATGCCGGAGACCGCGGGCCGCACCGAGCTGGCGATCACCACCGACGTGCTCGGCATCCACGGCGTGCCCGCCGACCCGCCCACCGTCGCCGCCATGTTCGCGGCGCTGACCAGCGCCGTCGCCGCGACCCGCGACGAGCTGTCCGAGCGGGGCAGCGCCCTGCCCGGGGCGGCGCGGGCGCTCAGCGCGCTGGCCGCCGAGCCGGGGTTCGTCCAGACGCTGGTGACCGGGAACCTTCCGGAGGTCGCCTTCCACAAGCTCGAGTCGTTCGGCCTGCACCACCACGTCGATTTCGAGATCGGCGGCTACGGCACCAACTCGCTGCACCGGCACGACCTGATCTCCGAGTCGGTCGCGAAGGCGGCCGACCGGCACGCCACGTCGCTGTCGCCCGACTCCGTGGTGGTCGTCGGCGACACCCCGCACGACGTGGCGGGCGCGCTGCGTTTCGGGGCGATCGCGGTGGGGGTCGCGACGGGCCGCAGCAGCGCGGAGGAGCTCCACGCCGCCGGCGCACACGCCGTCCTCCCAAACCTCGCCGACACCGAAGCCGTCCTCGCAACCCTGTCGCAAGCAGGCATTCCCAACTGCAGGCAAAACCGGAAACACCCAAAAACCGGAAACCTCGGATAGGCCGGGGTTCCCGGTCGTGTCCATCGTGGTGGGTGAACGCGCGAAAGGCACCTCCGGGGCGGGAGGTGCCTTTCGGGCGGGATGATTCAGCTGCGGACGACGTCGGTGATGTGCTGGACGGCGTTGTCGACCTCGACCTCGGTGCGCTCACCGGAGCGGCGGTCGCGGACCTCCACCACGCCCCTGGTCAGGCCCTTGCCCACCACCAGGATCGTCGGCACGCCCAGCAGTTCGGCGTCGGCGAACTTCACACCCGGCGACACCGTGCGGTCGTCCAGGATCACCTCCACACCGGCCGTGTCGAGCTCCGCGGCGATGCCCTCCGCGCGCTCCCGGATCGCCTCGTCCTTGCCGGCGATGACCACGTGCACGTCTGCGGGCGCCACCTCGCGCGGCCACACCAGGCCGTGCTCGTCGTGGCTCTGCTCGGCGATCGCCGCCACCAGCCGGGACACCCCGATGCCGTAGGAGCCCATGGTGATCCGCTTCGGCTTGCCGTCCTGTCCCAGGGCGTCCAGCGAGAACGCGTCGGCGTACTTGCGGCCGAGTTGGAAGATGTGGCCGATCTCGATGCCACGCGCGGCGATCAGGGTGCCACGCCCGTCCGGCGACGGGTCGCCCTCGCGGACCTCGGCGGCCTCGATGGTGCCGTCCGGCGTGAAGTCCCGCCCGCACACCAGGTCCAGCACGTGGTGGTCGGTCTTGTCCGCCCCGGTGACCCAGGCCGTGCCCGGCACCACCCGCGGGTCGACGAGGTAGCGCACCCCGTTGTCCTGCAGGGCCTTCGGCCCGATGTAGCCCTTCACCAGGAACGGGTTGGCGGCGAAGTCGGCCTCCTCCAGCAGCGCCACCTCGGCGGGCGCCACCGACGCCTCCAGGCGCTTCATGTCGACCTCGCGGTCACCCGGCACGCCCACGGCCAGCAGCTCCCACTCTTCGGCGCCGGGCTGCCTGGTCTTGACCAGCACGTTCTTCAGCGTGTCGGCCGCGGTGAACGTGCGGTCGGTGTTGGCGTTGAGGAAGTCGACCAGCGACTGGATCGTCGGCGTGTTCGGGGTGTGGTGCACCTCGGCGGGCGGCAGGCCCTCCACGGGCCGCGCGGGCGGCGCGGGAGTGACCACGGCCTCCACGTTCGCGGCGAAGTCCGACTCGGTGCTGCGGACGAAGGTGTCCTCCCCGGTCTCGCTCTCCGCGAGGAACTCCTCCGACGCCGAACCGCCCATCGCCCCGGAGGTGGCCGACACGATCACGTACCGCAGCCCGACCCGGTCGAAGATCCGGATGTAGGCGTCGCGGTGCAGCTGGTAGGAGGCGGTCAGGCCCTCGTCATCGAGGTCGAAGGAGTAGGAGTCCTTCATGACGAACTCGCGACCGCGCAGGATGCCCGCCCGCGGCCGCTCCTCGTCGCGGTACTTGGTCTGGATCTGGTACAGGATGACCGGGTAGTCCTTGTAGGAGCTGTACTCGCCCTTGACGGTGAGCGCGAACAGCTCCTCGTGGGTGGGGCCGAGCAGGTAGTCGGCGCCCTTGCGGTCCTTGAGCCGGAACAGGTTGGGGCCGTACTCGGTCCACCGGTTGGTGGCCTCGTAGGGCTCCTTCGGCAGCAGCGCGGGGAAGTGGATCTCCTGCGCGCCGATGGCGTTCATCTCCTCGCGCACGATCTCCTCGATCCGGCGCAGGACCCGCAGGCCCAGCGGCAGCCAGGAGTAGATGCCGGGCGCGACCCGACGGACGTAGCCGGCGCGGACGAGCAGCTTGTGGCTCGGCACCTCGGCGTCGGCCGGATCCTCGCGCAGCGTACGCAGGAACAACGTCGACATCCTCGTGATCACGGTGCTGGCTCCTCGTCCGGGCTGATTCGTCACCGGCAGGGTATCGAGTGCCCCCGGGCCCACCACCAGCGGATACCCGCAGCGCCCGGCGCCTGCCGGAACGCCCGGCCAACGCGCCCCCACGCATGGTCATCCTCGACCGCGGTCGCGAGCTCTCGGACCCGCCCCCCATGGAGTTCGTGCTGCCCGAACGTCTTCCGCGTGACGAGCGGCCGCTGAGCCGGATGGCCCATTGTCGGGCCGCCCGCCTTGCGGTTACCTCGGGGCGAACACCTTTTGCGGAAGGGGTGTCGATGTCGGCTCAGCAGGCACGCCACGAACACCACCCGTGGGCCGAGCTCGGTCTGCGCGTGCGACTGCTGGCGCAGGGAGCGCTCACCTGGTTCTCCGCCTGGCGCGGCGACGCCCTGGCCCGCACGCTCCGCGCCCCGTGGCGCGACAACCCGTACCCGCTCTACGCGCAGCTGCGCGCGCAGGGTCCGCTGGTCCGCAGCAAGCTGGGCGCACTGGCGTGCACCACGCACGAGCTGTGCGACTCGGTGCTGCGGGACCGGCGGTTCGGCGTGCGCACCAGCGACGGCTCCTACGGCGATCCCTCCGCCGCGGCGGTCGACCTGCAGCTGTCGCTACTGGAGATGGACCCGCCGGACCACTCCCGGCTGCGCAAGCTCGCGGCCCCCGGGTTCCGGCCCCGCCGCCTGGAGAGATACCGGCAGCGCATCGAGGACGTCGCACACGACCTGCTGGACCGGGCCGTCGAGCGCGGGGAGTTCGACCTCGTGCGCGACTTCGCCTCGCCGCTGCCGATCCGGGTGATCTGCGAACTGCTGGGGCTGCCACAACTGGACGCGGAACGCCTGGCGCACCACGGGACGGTGCTGGGCGGTGCGCTCGACGGAATCCGCTCGGTGCGCCACCTGCGGCAGATGCGCGAATCGTTCGCCGAACTCGACGCGCTGTTCGAACGGCTCATCGAGGAGCGCCGCGCCCAGCCGGGCGAGGACGTGGTCAGCGACCTCGTCGCGGCCCTGGAGGAGGGCGAGCTCACCAGCACCGAGCTGGTGCACCTGTGCGACCTGCTGCTGGTGGCGGGCTTCGAGACGACCGTCAACCTGATCGGTAACGGCACGCTGGCGCTGCTCAGGCACCCGCAGCAGTGGGACCTGCTGCGCGACGACCCGACCCTGGCAGCGGCCGTCGTCGAGGAAACGCTGCGCTGGGACCCGCCGGTGCAGATGACCATGCGCATCGCCCACGAACCGGTGGAACTGGCCGGTCGGCGGCTGCGGACGGACACGCCCGTGCTGGTCCTGCTCGCGGCGGCCGGACGGGACCCGGCGGTGCACCCGGACCCGGAGCGGTTCGACATCACCCGCCCGGACCGGGGTGAGCACCTCGCGTTCTCCTCGGGGATCCACTACTGCCTCGGCGCCCCGCTGGCCCGCCTGGAGGCGGAGATCGCCTTTCGGGCCCTGGCAACCCGCCTGCCGGACCTCCGCCGAGCAGGAGCGGCGGTCCGCCGCCCCACCTCGGTGATCCACGGCCTCACCTCCCTCCCGGTCACCACCGGCAGAACCCTCACCCCGACCTGATCTCGGGGGCTTTCGACTTCGAGCATTGGTTGGGTGGGCGTGGCTGGTTTCCTTCGCTTCTCCTTCGATGTAGTGGAACAGCGTTCGACGCCCACGGTCGGTTCGGCCGTGGAACGCCGTCGGGGGCGTGGTGGGGGGCGGGCTCGGGGACCGCTTAGGGTGGTGGGGTGTTGGTTCTGCTTCCTCCTTCGGAGACCAAGGCGACGGGCGGTGCCGGTGCTCCGCTGCAGCTCGACGCTCTGTCATACCCGGAGTTGACCGACACCAGGCGGAAGCTAATCGAGGCACTGTCCACATTGGCCGATGATGTGCCCGCGAGCCTCACCGCGCTCGGGTTGTCCGAGCGGCAGGTCGAGGAGGTGCAGCGCAACGCCGAGTTGTGGGACTCCCCCACCGCCCCGGCGCTGGAGCGCTACACCGGGGTGCTCTACGACGCCCTCGACGTGCGGTCATTGTCGGCCGCGGAGCGCAAGCAGGCCGATGCCCGGCTCGCCGTCGCGTCGGCGCTGTTCGGCGTCGTGCGCGGTACCGACGCGATCCCGGCCTACCGGTTGTCCGGCGGGAACTCACTGCCCGGGCTCGGCACGCTGCGCAGCGTGTGGCGGCCGGTGCTGGAGCCGGTGCTGGCCGAGGTCGACGACCTCGTGGTGGATCTGCGGTCCGGTGCCTACGCCGCGCTGGCCCGCATCCCGAACGCTGTCGAGGTGCGCGTGTTGTCGAAGGACGCCCTGGGTCGGCGCAAGGTCGTCAGCCACCACAACAAGTCCCACAAGGGCAGGCTGGCCCGCGCCCTGGCGCAGTGCCCGGACGAGCCGGAGACCGTGGAGGACCTCATCGACGTCGCCCTCGACGCGGGTCTGCGGGTGGAGCGCGAGGCGGCCCGCAAGCTCTGCGTCGTCGTCGACGCCTGACGCTGCCCAGCCCTCACCGGTTCCGCGTGAACAGCGGCTCAGCACCGCCCACCGGCCGGCGCTGAGCCGCGCGGTCAGTCCTCCTTCAGGCCCGCCACCGGGCCGATGACGATCACGGCCGGCGGCTTGATGCCGTGGCTGCGGACGTCGTCGGCGACCGCGGCGAGCGTGGTGCGCAGCGACCGCTGGGTGCTCGTGGTGCCCTCCTGGACCACCGCGACCGGGGTGTCGCCGGGGCGGCCGTTTCTGACCAGCACCTCGGCGAAGGCCGCGATGCGCTGCACCGCCATCAGCAGCACCAGCGTGCCGCGCAGGCGGGCCAGCACCGACCAGTCCACCAGCGACCGCTCGTCGTCCGGGGCGACGTGGCCGGAGACGACCACCACCTCGTGCGCCACACCCCGGTGCGTCACCGGCACGCCGGCCACGGCGGGCGCGGCGAACGCGCTGGTCACACCGGGCACGACGGTGACGGGCACGCCCGCTTCCGCGCAGGCCAGCAGTTCCTCGAAACCGCGGCCGAAGACGTAGGGGTCGCCGCCCTTGAGCCGGACCACGAACCTGCCCGCCCGGGCGTTGTCGATCAACGTGCGGTTGATGACCTCCTGGTTGGCCGCCCGCCCGTAGGGAATCTTGGACGCGTCGACGACCTCGACGTGCGGCCCCAGTTCCTCGAGCAGTTCACGCGGCGCCAGGTGGTCGGTGATGACCACGTCGGCCTTGGCGAGCAGCCGCCGCCCGCGCACCGTGATGAGGTCCGGTGCGCCGGGGCCACCGCCGATCAGCGCCACCCCGGGCGCCGGGGGTTCGGCGTGCTCGTCGACCACGCCCGCCTGCAGCGCCTCCAGCAGCGCGTCGCGGACCGCCGCGCTGCGCCGCGGCATGCCGCCCGCGAGCACGCCGAGCAGCAGCCCGTCGTGCTCGGCGACCGCGGGTGTCACCGCGCTGCCCTCGGTGGCGCGGTCGGACCGGACGCAGAACACCCGCCGGCGCTCCGCTTCCGCACCGACCGCGGCGTTGACCGCGGCGTCGGAGGTGGCGGCCACGGCGTACCAGGCGCCTTCGAGGTCACCGTCGCGGTAGCCGCGGCGGCTCCAGGTGATCTCCCCGGCCGCGGCCAGGGCCTCCACCGCCGGGGTCGCGGCGGGCGCGATCACCTCGACGTCCGCCCCGGCGCTGATCAGGCGGGGCAGTCGCCGCTGCGCGACGGTGCCCGCGCCGATCACCACGACTCGACGTCCGGTGAGGTCGAGCCCGGCGAGGTAGTGCTTATCGGGTTGAGTGGCCATGTGCGTGTCCGTGTCCGTGACCGTGCCCGGTCGGATCGTCGGGGTGGTGGTGCGGTGTCTGCGGTGCGCCCAGCTTGTCCTCGAACCCCGGCAGCAGCACCCGATAGGCGCAGGTGTCGCAGTTCATCCGGATGTCGCCGTGCAGCGCCTCGTGGTAGCGCTCCACGACGAGGTCCGCCAGGGCATCGCAGTCTCCCAGGTATCCGGCGACGCGGACGTCGATGTCCGGCGCGGAGCTCGCGTACTCGCGGGCTTGCGCGACCACGCGTTGCGGCAGCACGCCGTCGAACAGGAAGTACGGGGCGACCACGATGCGCTTCGCGCCGAGCCTGCGGGCCCGCTCCAGCCCACCGGGTACGTCCGGCGGTGCCAGGGAGATGAACGCGGTCTCAACCGTGTCGAAACCGCAGGTCTCCTGCAAGAGCCGTGAGACCTTGCACACTTCGGCGTTGGCGTCCGGGTCGGTGGAACCGCGGCCGACGAGCACGACCGCGGTGTCGGCCCACTGCTCGCGCGGCACCACGGCGTCGATCCGCTCGGCCAGCAGCTCCAGCAGCACCGGGTGCGGCCCGAGGGGACGGCCGTACACGAACGAGGTGCCGGGGTGACGGCGGACCTCCCGCTCCAGGGCTGCCGGGATGTCGCCCTTGCCGTGCCCGGCCGCGACCAGCACCAGCGGCACCGCGGCCATCCGGCGATGCCCGCGCTCGACGAGCCGGGTCCACGCCTCGGTGACCGCGGGCGCGGACAGCTCGATGAACCCGCCCTCGGTGTCGACCCCGGCAGCCGCCATCCGGGCGCGGAGGCGGTCGAGGAAGGCGTGGAACTCGGCCACGCCGCCGTCGTCCACCGTGCCGTGGCCCACGACGAGCAGCGGTTCGGTCACCGGTCACCTCCAGGTTCTGCCCAGTAGAGCAGGGCGTTGATCACGGCCGCGGCGATCGCCGCACCGCCGCGTTCGGTCAGGGTGCTCGCGGCCGGTAGGCCGCTTCGGCGCAGGGCGGCCTTGGCGTCGACGGCACCGACGAAGCCGACCGGGACGCCGACGACGAGCGCGGGCCGGACCTGCCCGGCCGCGGCGAGACGGACCAGCTCGAACAGCGCGGTCGGGGCGTTGCCGATGGCCCACACCGCGCCGTCGGGGTGCGCCTCGGCGGCCAGCCGGATGCCGGCGGCGGAGCGGGTCAGCCCGGCGTCCGCGGCGAGTTCGGCGACGCCGGGGCGGTCGAGGCCGACCTCGGCGGGGCGGGCGGTGATCCCGGCGGCGACCATGCGCACGTCGGTGATCAGTGGGGCGTCGGCGAGCAGCGCCGCGCGGCCCGCGCGCAACGCCGCCTCGTCGGCGGCGACCTCACCGGTCCAGGTGGGGTCGGCGGTGGTGTGCACGACGCGTTCGACGACCGCTCTGGTCAACGGCGGGAAGTGCGCGAAGTCGGCCCGGGACCGCATGATGCGGTAGGACTCGGTTTCGATCGGGTGCACGGCACGCCGCATCGGGCCGCCCTTTTCCCCTGTTGTCGTACTGCCGCTCACCTGACCTCCGGTTCCCCGCGGGTGGTGAGCTTCCACCACAGGGCCGCGCCGCCCCACACGGCGAGGAACAGCCCGAGTGTGAGGTAGCCGAGCAGCTCGAAGTGCTCGTCCAGCGCGGCGACACCATCCAGAATGGACACACCGTGCTCGGCCAGTAGTCCACTCAGGACGACGAACGCGACGACCGCGGCCAGGCCGACGGTCAGCGCGGTGGTGATGATGTTCACCCACAGCCGCCGGATCGGCCGGGCCAACGACCAGGTGTAGGCCCGCGACATCAGCATCCCGTCCACACTGTCCACTGTGCACATTCCGGCGGCGAACAGCAGCGGCAGGCTGAGCACCGCGATCGCCGACAGCCGCTCGGTCGGCGAGACCATGGCGAGCACGGTGATCTCGGTCGCGGTCTGCATGCCCAGCCCGAACAGCAGGCCGATGCCGAACAGGTGCCAGGACCGCCCCACCGCGCGCATCCGACCGCGCAGCAGGCGCGCGAGCAGCCCGCGCCGCCCCAGCACCAGTTCCACCTCGGCCTCGTCCACGGCGCACCGCCGGACCCGCCGCAACAGCCGCAGGGCGTCCCGCAACACCAGGGCGTTCAACACGGACAGGGTGCTCAGCACCGCGATGACCACCATGTCGACGACCGTGGCGACCTGCACCCCGGCCTGCTCGGCCCACTCCTGCGCCGCGGGCCCGGCGACGAGGGCGACCGCCAGGGCCAGGAACAGCACCACGCTGGCATGGCCCAGCGCGAACCACATGCCGGTCGACACCGGGCGGCGACCGCGCTGCATCAGCAGCCGCGTGGCGTCGTCGATCACCGCGACGTGATCCGCGTCGAATCCGTGGCGCAGGCCCAGCAGGTACGCCGTGGTGCCCGCGGCGGCGAGACCGCCCGCCACGCCGAACTCGTCCTGTTGCAGCAGGTAGGCGCCCCACCCCGCCAGGTGCAGCACGCCCACCGCGGCCAGCACGACCGCTGCTTTCCGGCGCTCCGCGGCGCCCCAGCCGGTCTGCGCCCGGCCTGCTTCGGCATCCCAAGACATGGGATCTCCGACCTCCTGGGTTCTCCCGCCCGAGGGGCTCGGTGTCCGCGCGCCGCGGCGCGGCGCGGGGCCGACGCGCAGTGTCCTGACTCCCGGATCGACGTGGTCACCCCTGCCTTCCAGCCTTTCGGCCGTGGCGTGCGGTGGGGGCCACTCCCCGGTCACAGTGGCGGGACCGTCCCGGACTCACACCGGGTTCCTGCCCTGTCGGCCGACGTATCCTCGCCTGCCCCGCAGTCCTTGGTCAAACCCGGTGAGTGTGATCACCAACCGGCGCGCGGCGGTCCGAACCGGTCACCCGAGACAACTCGGACGGGTGAAGTCGGCCCTTCCGCTGCCGCCGCGGCGCGGCGCATCCTGGGGCTAGGCCAGCCGGTACGGGAGGCGATCACCATGAACGAGACGCACACGATCACGCTGAACATGCAGGTCATGGAGGCGGGCGCGAAGACCACCGCGGACGTCGGCTTCACCACCCCGTCCGGTCAGCAGATGCACGGACACGGCACGGCGCGGCGCCACCCGGACGACCCCGAGGTACCGCAGATCGGCGACGAGATCGCGATCGCGCGCGCCCTGTTCGAACTGGCGCACAAGCTGCTGGACCACGCGGCGCGCGACATCGGCGAGCGCCTGCACCGCCGCGTGCACCTGCCCGCCTGAACGGGCCCGGTTCGGCCGCCGCGGAACCCGCCGCGGCGGCCGCTGGCGCTCCGCTTGGGGTACTCCGGCGGTTTTGTGCGCGCTCAGGCCGTCTCCGGGTAGAACGGGGTCGTCGGCGCGGACAACGCGCACGGGATCTCCATCGTCGCCCGGGTGGGTCCGCCTGGTGGGCTGCTGAGGTGCAGGGTTCCGCCAACGGTACCGAGGCGGCGCCGGATGCCCACCAGTCCGCTGCCCCGGGACTCGTCCGCGCCGCCTCCGCCGTCGTCGGTGACCACAATCTGTAGCGACCGCTGCCGGTGGCCGATCTCGACCCGGATGGTTTCGGCGGCGGCGTGCCTGATCGCGTTCGTGATCAGCTCGCGGGTGGCGACGTAGGCGGCGGCCTCCACCGCCGGCGGGCACCGGCCGGGCAGGTCGACGTCGACGTCGATGTCCACCACCATCTCCAGCGCCAGGGCGCGCACCGCGTCGGCCAGGCCGCGTCCGGTGGGCACGGGAGGCCGAATGTCGCGGACGAGATCGCGGAGCTTGGCGAGGGTGCGACGGGATTCGTCCTTGCCGAACCCGCAGGCGAAGACCAGAGACAGCGCCGCGACCGGCAGGTGCAGCGCCGCCAGCAGGGTCAGCGCCGCACCGCGCCACACGGTCACAGCGCGTCTCCACGCCCAACGTCTCATGCGTCCATTCTCACGAGTCCAGCCATCCTGGACACCGAAGGCAACTCACCGAGAAGGACGGGGAAACCCCACTTCCGCACGGAGCGCAAGGCAAAAACCCAACTATGGGCGAACTCGGAAACCCCGGGCGGGGGAACGCGCGAGTTCAGGCGAAATCGGGCGCGGCGCGGGGGCCGGACCGTCAGGCGGTGAACGCCTCCTGGATGCGTTTCCACGCCGCCCGCACGTGACGCTGTTCCGTCTGCGGCGAGCCGATCGCCACGCGCAGCAGCATCCGACCGTCCACCTTGGTGTGCGTCAGGTACAGCTCGCCGGACTCGTTGAGGGACTCCATGATCGCGAAAATCCGCTCGTCGGCCTCCTCGGTGGACAGCTCCGGGAAGCGCGGACGGAAGCAGACCAACGCGAACGGATGCGGTTCCAGCAGTTCGAAGCGCGGGTCGTCGCGGACCCACGAGGCGAACTCCTGCGCCAGCCCGATCGTGCCGCGGATGTGCTCGCGCAGCCCTTCCGCGCCGTACCAGCGCAGCACCGACCACAGCTTCAGCGAACGGAAGCGGCGGCCCAGCGGCACCTGCCAGTCGCGGTAGTCGATCACCTCGCCCGACGTCGTCGCCGGGTTGCGCAGGTACTCCGGCAGGATCGACAACGCGTCGATCATGGGCGCGCGGTCGGCCATCCACAGCACGCTGCAGTCGAAGTTGGTCAGCAGCCACTTGTGCGGGTTGGTGCAGTAGGAGTCGGCGAACTCGGCCACCCCGTCGTTGATCCACCGCAGCTCCGGGCACACCGCCGCGACGCCCGCGTACGCCGCGTCCACGTGCAGCCACACCCCCCTCGCCCGGCACACCTCGCCGATCGCGCGCACCGGGTCGATCGCCGTCGTCGACGTGGTGCCCACGGTCGCGCACACCATCGTCGGCACCGCCCCGGCGGCCAGGTCCTCGGCGATCAGCGCGGCGAGGTGCGCCGGGTCCATACCGAGGGTGGCTGGGTCGACGTCGACGACGCGGACGTTGTCCGCGCCCACCCCGACCATCCGGGCGGCCCGTTCCAGCGAGGAGTGGGTGTGCGCGGACACGTACAGGGTGTGGCGGCGGGTGATGCCCTCGCGCGCGACCCGGCCGCCGCTGGCCCGGTGCAACGCGGCCAGCGCGGCGACCAGAGCGGCGCTGGAGGCCGAGTCCTGGATGACACCCCCACCGGCGGCGTCGGTGCGGAAGTGCTCGGGCAGCCCCAGCAGTTCGGCGAGCCAGTCGACCACGACGGTCTCCAGCTCGGTGCAGGCCGGGCTGGTCGCCCACACCATGCCCTGCACGCCCAGGCCGCTGGAGAGCAGGTCACCGAGGATGGCCGGACCGGTGGCGTTGGCCGGGAAGTAGGCGAAGAAGTTCGGGTGCTGCCAGTGCGTCACCCCCGGCATCAGCACGGCGTCCAGGTCCCGCAGCACCTGCTCGAACGGCTCGCCGCGCTCCGGCGGGTGCGCGGGCAGCTGCGCCCGCACCTGCCCCGGCCGCACCTGCGACCGGACCGGATGTGACTCGATCCCGGCGTAGTAGTCCGCGATCCAGTCGACGACCTGCCTGCCGAACCGCCGGAACTCCTCCGGCGACATGTGCCCGCTCATCGAACCCAGCTTCCCACGCCCGCCACTCCCCGACCAACGACCCGCGGCTCTCGATCACGCCGCACCGCACCGTCAGGGCGTGAGTTCGATGGCGTCCGCCGGGCAGATCTCCACGCACTCGCCGCAGGACGTGCAGGATTCCCGGAGGACCCGGGGGCGGCCCGGGGCCGGGCGCAGCGCGTGTTGCGGGCAGGTCAGCAGGCAGGCACCGCAGGCCGTGCAGGCCGCCGAGATGGTCAGCGGGTCAGCGGGCATCCGGTGCCATCCAGCGGTAGCCGCGCGGGGTCACCATGCGCTGCCCGATCACCGCGGACTGCGAGGATCCGACGATGACCGTGGTGAACATGTCCACCTCCGCCGGGTCGAAGTCGCCGATCGGGGCGCACCACACGCGCTGGCCCGCGCGGCTGGCCTGGCGGACCGCGCCGACCGGGGTGGTCGCCGGGCGGTGCTCGGCCAGGATCTCCAGGGCCCGGCCCAGCTGCCAGTGCCGCTCCGCCGAACGCGGGTTGTAGAAACACACCACCAGGTCACTCTCGGCCGCCGCGCGGATGCGGCGTTCGATGACCGCCCACGGCGTGTGCAGGTCGGACAGGCTGATCAGGGCGTGGTCGTGGCCGAGCGGCGCGCCGAGCAGGGCCGCCGCGGCCAGTGCGGCGGTCACCCCTGGCACCCCGATGACCTCGATGTCCACGCCCGCCTTCTCCAGCGCCGGGCTCGCCATCGCGTACACCCCGGCGTCACCGGACCCGATCAACGCCACCGCGCGGCCCTGCCGAGCCAGGGCGATCGCCTCGGCGGCCCGCTCCTCCTCAGCCCCGAGCCCGGTGGCGCGCTCCTCCGTGCCCGGGCGCAGCAGGTGGCGCACCTGGTCGAGGTACTGGTCCAGGCCGACGACGACGGACGCGCGGCGCAGCTCTGCCTCGGCGCGCGGCGTGCGCAGGTCCGGGGCTCCGGGACCGATGCCGACGATCGCCAGCCTGCCCCGCGGCCGGATCCGGGCCGCCGCGACGGTCACGTTGTCGCCCTTGATCTTCGGCGCGACCAGCTCGACCGGCGCGCCGTGAGCCAGCTCGGCCGCCGCGTGCAGCGCCGACGCCTCGGCCACGCTGGGCGTGCCGACCTCGGCGCGCACCACCTCGCTCGGGTTCGGGACCGCCACCTCGGCGAGCACCTGCGCCGGGAACGTCAGCAGCGGCAGCTCGTCGCCCCCGGCGGAGTGCCAGAAGCCCAGGTCCTGCACGGCGTGCAGGATGCCTTCCTCGTCCGCCTTGAGATCGACGCTGGCGAACGCGCGGATCGCCCGCGGGTCCAGGCCGTGCTCGCTGTCCAGCCGGGCGAGCGTCTCGGTCACCGCGGTGCGCGACACGCCGCGCGCCGAACCGACGCCCACCACCAGGGTGCGCGGGATCAACCGCAGCACCCAGTCCTCGTCACGGGACTCGGGGCGCCGGTCGTCGATGACCACCGTCCACACCGGGTCCTCGACGTCCGGGCCGACGTTCGGCGGCAGCGCGGGCAGCGGGAAGCCGAGCGGGTTGACCAGGCGGACCGGCGCGCCATCGAGCACGGCCACGCCGCAGCCCGCCAGGTCACCGTCCACAGTGGCGTCGAGCAGGTCGACGAGCTCGTCCAGCGCGGTGGCGCCCGTGCTGTCGGAGGCGGTGGTGACCACCGGCGTGCAGCCGAGCAGGTCGGCGACCTGTTCGGCGAGCGCGTTCGCCCCACCGGCGTGGCCGCCGGTCAGCGCGACGGCGAAGCGCTGCGCCTCGTCGACGCACACCACGCCCGGGTCGGTGTGCTTGTCCCGCAGCAGCGGCGCGACCAGCCGCACGGTGGCGCCGCTGGCCAGGAAGAACACCGCCGCGTCGAGGTGGTCCCAGAGACGGCGGACGGCGGGGCCGATCGGGCCGTCGGCGACCACCGCGTCCGGTCCCAGCCGGGCGGCCAACTCGGCGGCCGCCCGCCGCCCCGCCGCGGTCACCGCGAACAGACCGATCACTGCTGCTCCTCGCTCGTTTTCAGCCGGGCACCGCGCCCGGAACCGTCCACAGTCGCCACGTTCGCCGAGGTCACCACGGCTTCTTGCGGCCCGAGATCAGCACCACCGGGTTGGCCGCCTCCAGGCGCGACGCGCCGTCCGGCAGTTCCGCGAGGCGGGCCGCCGTCAGCTGCACCCCCTCGACCTCGTAGCCCGCCGCGCGCAGCGCGTCGCGGGTCGGGCCGACGCGGTCCAGCGCCGCCAGCGCCACCACCACGCGCGACGCCCCGGCGTGCGCGCACGCCGTCACGACCTCGCTGCCGCCGCCACCGACGAAGATCGCGTCCGGTCGGGGCAGGTTGCGCAGCGCCTGCGGCGCCGCCCCCTCCTCCACCCGCACGTCCACGCCGTGGCTCGCCGCGTTCGTGATCAGCCGCACCACCTGGGCCTCGTCGGACTCCACCGCGATCGTCGCCGCGCCCAGCCGGGCGCACTCCACCGCGACCGAACCGGACCCGGCGCCCACATCCCACACCAGGGTGCCCGGCCGGGGCGCGAGCCTGGCCAGCGCCACCGCGCGCACCTCCGACTTGGTGATCATCCCGTCGCGGTGCGAGAACTCGTCCTCGGACAACGCCCAGCCGGTGGCCGGGGGCACCGGTTCCCCGCCGGCGATCCAGCCGCGCGGCGGCACGTCGTCGAGGTCGGCCAGGCACAGCACGATGTTCGGCTCGTACCAGCTGCGCTTGGCCGCCTCGGCCGGTTCCAGTGTCACCACCGACTCGTTCGGGCCGCCCAGATCCTCGGCGACCACCATGGTGCGCCGCCAGCCGACCAGCCCGGAACCGATCTGCGCGGGCCCGGCCTTCGGCGCGGTCAGCACCACCACGGCCGGTCGCGCCCGGCACACGTTGATCGCCCGCGTCAGGTCGCGGCCGTGCGCGCTGACCACCACGACGTCGTCCCAGGAGCGGCCGACGCGTGCCATCAGCTGCTGCACGCTCGACGTCGACGGCAGCACCGAGCAGCGGATACCGCGCTCGCGCAGCGCCCGCACCGCGCCGAAGAAACCGGGGTCGCCGGAGGCCAGCACGACGCCGTGCTCCTCGCCGGTCAGGGCGGACAACGCGTTCAGCGCCGGTTCCAGCGGCCCGAGTTCGAGCTTGCGCGCGTGCTCGGGCGCGTGCGCCTCGAGGTGCCGCCGACCGCCCACCACCAGCCGCGCCGACGCCAGCACCTCGGCGCTGCCCCTCGGCAGACCGCCACCGTCGACCCCGATCACCGTGACTGCCACGTCACCCACCTCGCCTCGGTGGCCGCCACCACGTGCTCGCCCTGGAAGTCCACCATCGCGACCCGGGCCGGCAACCGGCGGCCACATTCCTCGCTGAACCGCTCCAATACTGCTGCCACCAGCTCGCAGAGCCGGTGCGCACACGCCGGGAGCAGCCCGCTGCCCCGCCACACCTCGTAGGCGCGGCGGGCGGTGGCGGCCTGCTCGATCTCCGCGACCTGCGCGGGGTCCCCGCCGAACTCGGCGGTCAGCCGACCGAGCAGCGCGGTGTCCACCTTGGACCTCGTGTAGTGCGTCATCACCACGCCGGACGCCAGCTTCGTCAGCTTGCCGATCATGCCGACGAACACCACGCCGTCCAGCCCGTGCTCGACCGCGCGGCGCAGCGCCGCCCCGGTGAAGTCACCGACCTCGACGAACGCCACCTCGGGCTCGTCGGGCAGCAGCCGCATCGCGGCCTTCTCGGTGCGCCCGCCGGTGGACAGCACCGCGGTCCGGCCGCCCTGCGCGGCCAGCACCGAGATCGCCTGCTCGACACTGGAGCGCCACGACGCGGTGGAGAACGGGCGCACGATGCCCGTGGTGCCCAGGATGGAGATCCCGCCGTAGATGCCGAGCCGACGGTTGGTGGTCTTGTAGGCCATCTTCTCGCCGCCGGGCACGGTGATCGTGACGTCCGCGCCGCGGTCGCCGATCACCTCGCGCACCGCCGCGGTGATCATCTCGCGAGGCACCGGATTGATCGCCGGACCGCCGACCTCCAGCCCCAGGCCCGGCTTGGTCACCACCCCGACGCCCTCGCCGCCGTGCAGCACCACCTGGCCGTCCCCGCGGGCGGTGACCGTGACGGTCAGCCGCGCGCCGTGGGTGACGTCCGGGTCGTCGCCCGCGTCCTTGACCACGACCGCGGTCGCGGGGTCGGCGCTGCCCGAGTCGACCTGGAACCGCCGGTGGCGGCCGTCCGGGAACGGGATGTCCACCACCGCCGGGAGGTGCCCGGTGACCATCAGCTCCGCCGCGGCCTTGGCCGCCGCGGCGGAGCAGGCGCCGGTGGTGAAGCCGGTGCGCAGCGCCTTCGGCCGCACCTTCGCGGTGCGCGGCAGGTCTGGTTCCCGCAGCTGCGGGCCGTCGTCACTCGCCCTGCTCATCCTGCTTCGCCGGGGACTTGCGCTTCCTGGCCCTGGTGGCGGCGCTCTTGGCCGTGGTGGTCTTCGCGGTCGACGTCCTGGCCCGCTTCGCGGTGGTCGTCTTCGCCGCGGCCGCAGACTTGGTGGTCCGCTTCGCGGGAGTGGCCTTCGCGGTCGCCCGGGTGGTCGAGGTGCGTGCCGCCGAGGTCCGCCGTGTGGTCGCCGCATCGGAGCGAGCGGAACTCCCACCCGATTCGACCGGGTGAGCGTCCTGTTCACCCGGGGCTGCAGCCGGTTCCGCCTGAGCGGAACTTTCGCCTGCCTCAGCGCTGCGCGTGTCCGGAACGCCGGGGGCTTCGGGGACAGTGGGACTTTCGGCCGGGTGAGCGGGGCGCTCAGCGGGAACCGCTGGTGCCGCGACGGCCTCGTCGGTGAACAGCGGGGACTGCGCCGCGTCGACGCGCCGGGCCGGGGTCGAGCGGCTGGTTGTCACCCGCGCCGCGCCGCGCGCCGACTCCTGCCAGTCGCGCACCGCCCACCACGCCACATCGGACTCGCGGACCCGGGCCGGTTCACCGGCGTCGGGCTCGCCGCGGGTGGTGCTCTCCCGGCGGCGGGCCGTGCCCGACCGCTCCCGCAGGGCGCGCCGCGCGGCCGGGTCGGCGCGGCGGTAGGTGTGGAAGTGCCCGGCGTGGTAGAGGCGTGAGCGGGTACCGCTGCTGGTGAGGCTTCTGCCGACGATGAACAGCGTGTGCCGCCACAGCTTGTGCTGCTTGACGGTCTTCTCCAGCTCGGCGAGCGTGGTGCGCAGCAGCAGTTCGTCGGGCCAGGTCACCTTGTAGGCCACCAGCACCGGGGTGTCCTCGGGGTAGCCCCCGGCGCGCAGCTCCTCGACGAGCTGGCCGGTGCGCGCCGCGGAGAGGAACAGCGCCATCGTGGTGCCGTGTTTGGCGAACTCGCGCACCTTCTCGCCTTCGGGCATCGGCGTCTTGCCGCCCTCCAGGCGGGTCAGCACCAGCGACTGGGCGACCTCCGGCACGGTCAGCTCCCGCCCGATGGCCGCCGCGGCGGCGGAGAACGCCGGGACGCCGGGCACGATCTCCACCTCGAGGTTCATCCGGGCGCACGCGTCGTACTGCTCCTGGACCGCGCCCCACAGCGACGGGTCGCCGGAGTGCACGCGGGCGACCTTGAGCTTGTCGCGCTCGGCGCGGCGGTAGATCTCCAGGGCCTGCTCGTGGGTGAGACGGGAGGAGTCGACCAGTTCGGCGTCGGCGCGCGCGTGCTCCCGGATGCATTCCGGGGTGACCAGGCTCGCCGCCCACACCACGATGTCGGCCTCGGCGATGCGCCTGGCACCGCGGACCGTGATCAGGTCGGCCGCGCCGGGCCCAGCGCCGATGAACGAGATCCGGCCAGTCACCATTGTTCTCCTCTTCCGCCTCGGGGTGGAAGTACTACCACAGTGGACAGGTACGGCGCATCGTCCACTTCGGACACTTCGGACAGCGGCAGCACCCGCGCGTCCGGCGTGCCCAGGTGTTCGGCGTACACCGCGCGTTCCAGGGCACCGCTTTCCGCGATCGCGGCGCGCAGCTCGCCGAGCCGCCGGCCGCCTTTGTAGGCCACGACCGTACCGCGTGCCCGCAGCGCCTCCCGCAGGGCGGTCACGTCTCGCATCACGGGAACCACGGTCAGTGACTCGGCGCCCTCGGTGAGCGCCACCCCGGCCTGCGCCGCGGTGGCCTGCATCGCGGTGATCCCGGGCACCGCGGCCAGCTCGACCTCGGGCAGGAGCTCGGCGACCGAGGCGGCCAGGTAGCTGAACGTGGAGTACACCGTGGGATCCCCGAGCGTGGCGAAGACCACGCTGCCGCCGCGCTCGCGCAACCGCTGCGCGACGGTCTCGGCGGCGGCGTCCCAGTGCCGGTGCCGCCGCTCCTGCGGACCGTCGACCGGGTCGGCGAGGGCGAACACCAACCGCTGCACCCGGGCGTCGTCGCCGAGGTGCGCCCGCACCACGGCCTCCGCGCGGCCCTGCTCGTCGGCCGCGAGGACCGGGACGAAAACCGTGCCCGCGGCGCGGATCTCGCGCAGCGCGGCCAGGGTCAGCAGTTCGGGGTCGCCGGGGCCGACCCCGACTCCGACGAGTCTCATCGCGCGCACCTCGCCACGAATCGTTCGACCGCACCGGGTTGCCCGGCGGGATGGGTGTGCAGGTAGGAGGCGTGCACGCCGCCCTGGACGAACCCCTCCCGGGCACCGCGCCAGAACCAGGCCGGCGGCCCGCCGCTGCCGGGTTCCAGTTCGGTGCGGTGGAATTCGTGCCCGCTGACCCGGGTTCCCTCGGCGAACAGCGGGGAATCAGCGGCCGCGACGGCGTCCCGGTAGCCGAGAACCAACCGCGGCGACATCCGCGCCCGCGCGGGCAGCACACCGCACAGCGGGGTACCGTCCAGTTCCTCCGCCAGGTACAGCAGTCCGCCGCACTCGGCCTGGATTGGCGCGCCGGTTGCGGCCAGGGCGCGGATCTCCGCGCGCAGCCGGGTGTTCGCCGAGAGCTCAGCGGCGTGCTGCTCGGGGAAACCGCCGGGCAGCACGAGACCGGCGGTGCCCGCGGGGAGCTTTTCGTCGCGCAGCGGGTCCAGCACTTCGACCTCGGCGCCTGCCGCGCGCAGCAGTTCCTCGTGTTCGGCGTAGCCGAAGGTGAACGCCGGGCCGCCCGCCACCGCGATCAGCGGTCGTCCGCGTGGTGCGACCTCGTCGGCCGGGTTCCAGGTCGGCCCGTCCAGCGGCGGCGCGGAGCGGGCCAACGCCACCACCACGTCCAGGTCCACCCCGGCGGCGACGACGTCGCCCATCGCCTCGACGGCACGGGTCGCGGCGCTGCCGTGCTCGGCGGCGGTGACCAGGCCGAGGTGCCGGGAGGGCACGGCGAGGTCGTCGGTGCGGGGGATGGCGCCCAGCACCGGCAGTCCCGCGTCGTCCGCGGCCTCGCGCAGCACCTGCTCGTGCCGCGACGACCCGACCTGGTTGAGGATCACCCCGGCCACCCGGATCGCCGGCCGGTAGCTGCGGAAGCCGTGCAGCAGGGCCGCCAGGCCGTGGCTCTGGCCGCGGACGTCCACGACCAGCACGACCGGCGCGTCGAGCAGCTGCGCGACGTGCGCGGTGGAGCCGGGGGCGAGCTCGCCGCCGGCTCCGATGCGGCCGTCGAACAGTCCCATCACGCCTTCCACCACCGACAGGTCCGCCCCCGCCGAGCCGTAGCGGAACAGCGGGGCGATGCGCTTCTCGCCGACCAGCACCGGGTCGAGGTTGCGCGCGGCACGTCCGGCGGCGAGCCGGTGGTAGCCGGGGTCGATGTAGTCCGGGCCGACCTTGAACGGCGCCACGCGGGTGCCGCGCCGCCGCAGCGCGGCCAGCAGCCCGGTCGCCACGGTCGTCTTGCCCTGCCCGGACGCGGGCGCCGCCACCACGACCCGCGCGGAGGAACCGGTCACCACTCGATGCCCTTCTGGCCCTTCTGCCCGGCGTCCATCGGGTGCTTGACCTTGGTGGTCTCCATGACCAGATCGGCGGCGTCGACCAGCGCCTGCGGCGCGTGGCGGCCGGTGATCACCACGTGCTGGTACCCGGGGCGGTCGCGCAGCGCGGAGACCACCTCGTCGACGTCAACCCAGCCCCAGTGCAGCGGGTAGGTGAACTCGTCGAGGACGTAGAGGCGGTGGCGCTGCTCGCGGAGACGCCGGGCGATCTCGCGCCAGCCCTCCAGCGCGGCGGCGGCGTGGTCCTCCTCGGTGCCCTTCTTGCGGGCCCACGACCAGCCCTCGCCCATCTTGTGCCACTCGACGGGCCCGCCCTCGCCGGTCTCCTCGTGCACCCGGCCCAGCGCGCGGAACGCGGCCTCCTCGCCGACCCGCCACTTGGCGGACTTGACGAACTGGAACACCCCGATGGACCAGCCCTGGTTCCAGCCGCGCAGCGCGAGCCCGAAGGCGGCGGTCGACTTGCCCTTCATCTCCCCGGTGTGCACCACGATGAGAGGACGGTTCCGCCGCTGGCGGGTGGTCAGCCCGTCAGCGGGCACGGTCGAAGGCTGTCCCTGAGGCATGCCCCGACCCTAACGGACCCACCACGGCCGCCCGGTCACTGAGAGCGGAAGGATCCAATGCACGGAAATGCCCGATTCCGCTGCGCCGCACGGCGATTTCCCGGGGCGCGGAAGGTTGCGCGCCCGTGATCGACACCACCCCGGTGAGGAACGGCCGCGATAAGCGAGATTCCTCCTCATTCGCCGAGATGCGCGAAGCCGACCCGGGAGGCAGTGCTCCCATTCCCGCATTCCGCGGCTCGGAGCGCCCCGCTCGGCGGAATTGCTCCGCGGCGGCGAATCACCACCCGGGAGATCGACCAGAGTGGTCACCTTCACGGCGCTGCCCGGGAGCGGCTCGGCGAACATGGACGGGCGTCCCATCGGAGCCCCGGATGGGGCGTGACCGCGCGGCAGGCACGCTGCTTGCGCGCCGCGGCGGCCGCAGCGCGCCACCGCCACGAGGTCCGGGAACCTCGGCGCTGGAACCGAACCCGGACATTCCGGTCGGCGAAATACGCCCAAACGCGAAGATCGCACAGTGGATGCCCCCATTCGGTGGGATCGTTGCCGAACCGATCCAGTGCGTCCGCCGGAATTCTTGCGGCGAGAAAAGGATTTCTCGAAAAAAGCGCAACAAAGAGCGCCCCGCGCTCAACCGGCCTGGGGGTCACCGGGAGCGCGGGGGCGCCTTGAAAGTCCACCCCTGGGGGTCAGGTGGACGGCAGCTACCGTACCAATTCTGCGTCCGAGTCCAAAGGGAGAACGCAGAATCTCGTAATCAAAACGAGATCAAGCGGCCCGATCGGCATCGCGCGCCGCACGGACCACACCCGCCACGTTGTCCGCGGAAAGCTCCTCCAGCCGCAGGCACGGAGCCCCCAGCGCGGCGGCCAGCTGCCCGGGCAGCCCCAGCCGCACCGGCCCGCTCTCGCAGTCGACCACGACGGAGGCGGCCCCCTCGGCGGCGAGCAGACCGGCCGATCGCAGCGCGTCGTCGACCGCGCGCCGGGACCGCGGCCCGGGCAGTTCCGGATTCACCGGAACGGTGGCTTTTCCGTCGGTCAACACCACGACCAGGGCACGGCGTTGCGGGTCTCGCAGCCGTTCGACCCGCACCACCTTCCGCACCCGCAGCAGGCCGTCGGCCAGCGGCGTGCGGCCGCCGGTGCGCAGCCGCCGCATCCTCGCCGCCGCGATGTCCACAGAGGACGTCGGCGGCAGCACCAGTTCCGCGCCATCGCCGCGGAAGCTGACCACGCCGACCTTGTCCCGCCGCTGGTAGGCGTCGCGCAGCAGCGACAGCACCGCCCCGCTGACCGCGGACATCCGCTCCCGGGCGGCCATCGAACCGGAGGCGTCGACCGCGAACAGCACCAGGTTGCCCTCACGCCCCTCGCGCACCGCGCGCCGCAGGTCATCGCGCCGGAGCACCAGCCCCGGGCCGCTGCGCCCGCGCGCGACCTGGTGCGGGGCGGCCGCGGCGAGCGTGGCCGCGAGGTGCACCCCACTTCCCTCCACAGTGGACGACCGAACGCTCCGGCCGCTGCGCGACCGGGCCCGCGAGCGCCGCCCCGGCGCACCCTCCCCGAGCCCCGGGACCTCCAGCAACCGCGCCCGGAACGCCGGCGTCGGCTCCCCCGACGGCCGGTCGGCGGGCGCCCGACCGGACTCCTCGCTGTGCTCCTCGCCGCCCCCGCCGCTGGGCTCGGTCGGCTCCTCCGGCGGCTGCCCGCCGCCGGGGCCGTCGTCGGGGCCATCCGGCGGCTCGTCGCCGTCGTCGGCCTGCTCCGCGGCCTCGGACAGCGCCTGCTGCAGCTGGTCCTCAGCGATGCCGGGTTCGTCGAACGGGTCGCGGCGCCGCCGGTGCGGCAACGCCAGCCGGGCTGCCGCTGCCACGTCCTGCTCGGCGACCGTCGTGGCACCGCGCCAGGCCGCGTGCGCGACCGCGGTGCGCGCCAGCACCAGGTCCGCCCGCATGCCGTCGACGTCGAAAGCCGCGCACAGCGCGGAGATGCGGCGCAGTTCCGCGTCCGGCAGCACGACCTCGGCGACGCGGTCGCGCGCGGCGGCGATCCGCGCGGCCAGCTCGGCGTCCGCCTCCGCCCACTGCGCGGCGAAACCCACCGGGTCGGCCTCGAAGGCCAGGCGCCGCCGCACGACCTCGGTGCGCGTGGCGACCTCCCGCGACGCCGCGACGTGCACGGTCAACCCGAACCTGTCGAGCAGCTGCGGGCGCAGCTCGCCCTCCTCCGGGTTCATGGTGCCCACCAGCAGGAACGACGCCGCGTGCGAGACCGAGACACCGTCGCGCTCCACGTGCGCGCGGCCCATCGCTGCAGCGTCCAGCAGCAGGTCCACGAGGTGGTCGTGCAGCAGGTTCACCTCGTCGACGTAGAGCACCCCGCGGTGGGCGGCGGCGAGCAGGCCCGGCTGGAAGGCACGGACCCCTTCGGTGAGCGCGCGCTCCAGGTCCAGCGAGCCGACCAACCGGTCCTCGGTGGCGCCCACCGGCAGTTCCACGAGGCGGGCCGGGCGTTGCACCACGGCACCGTCGTGCGGCCCGTCCGGGCACTGCGGGTCGGGGGCGCCCGGGTCGCAGCCGAAGCGGCAGTCCGCCACCACGTCCAGCGACGGCAGCAGCGAGGCCAGCGCCCGCACCACGGTCGACTTCGCGGTGCCCTTCTCGCCCCGCACCAGCACCCCGCCGATGCGCGGGTGCACGGCGTTGAGCAGCAGGGCGAGCCGGAGGTCGTCGTGGCCGACCACGGCGGAGAAGGGGAAGCGCGGGGAAGCGGTCATGCGTGACGTTCCTTCCTCGGGGTTCGGACGCCCCGGTGGCGGGACCAAGGGGCGGCAGTGTCCTGACTCCCGGATCGCCGCGTCCCTCCGGCCTTCCCAGGTCGTCCCCCGGTGGCTCGCGCGGGAGGTCCACTCCCCGGTCACAGTGGCGCCGACCGTGCCGGACTCGCACCGGCTTCCTGGCGCACCCCTTGCGTGCGGATCACGTGCATCGTCGCAGAACGGGATCAGCGAACCAACCGACCACCATCACGACGAGATCCGCACCACGTGTTCGGGAAGGACACGGGGACGTGCGACCGCACCAGACCGTCAGGCAAGCGGCCGCTTTCGCCGGCAACGACGACGAGACCCTACGGCAGAGGTGTCGGCACGCGGCGCGAGCCGGTCGACCCGCCCTCGACAACGACTGCGGCTATCTGGAGATCCGGGGTTCGCGGCGCATGTTGACGTGGGGGATGCCGTCCTCCAGGTACTCGTCGCCAACCTCCTGGAAACCGAAGGAGCGGTAGAACTCCTTGGCGTAGGTCTGCGCGGCGAGCACCACGGGCGAGTGCTGGGCCTCGGCGACGGCAGCATTCATCAGCTTGCGCGCCAGGCCCAGGCCGCGCGCCGCCTTGGCGGTGCAGACCCGGCCGATCCGGTAGGTGCCGTCGGGGTCCTCCAGCAGCCGGAGGTAGCCCAGCACGTGGCCGTCGGCGGAGTCGATCCAGAAGTGCCGGGTGGTCGGTTCGAGGTCGCGACCGTCCAGCTCGGGGTAGGGACACTCCTGCTCGACGACGAACACGTCGACGCGTAGGCGCAGCATCCGGTAGAAGTCGCCGGCGTCGAGGTCCGCGGTGTAGGCGCGGTGGACGGCGGCCGCGAGCGGCTGGAGGGTCACCCTTACCTGGATAGCACAGCACGGTCGCGGCAACCCCATCCAGCAGCGGGGAAGTAGCCGACGCCACGCAGCGGCGGCCCGCTACCGCAGCTGCTGGTCCAGCTCGTCGGCGTAGTTGGCCAGCCGGGTGTACACGCCGGGCGTGTTGGGCCGCCCGCAGCCCGTGCCGTAGGAAACCACACCGATCAGCCGCCCGTCAGCGACCATCGGGCCGCCGGAGTCCCCGGCGCAGGCGTCCCGGCCGCCTTCCGGGATGCCGGCGCAGTACATGCTGTGCGCGTCGAAGTTCGGGTAGGCGGTGCGGCAGGTCTCGTCGCCGACCACCGGCACGTCCACCGACCGCAGGGTGTCCGACGGCGGGCCGGATTCGCTGGTGCGGCCCCAGCCGTAGACGCGACCGACCACGCCCGGCCGGTACGGCGCGGTTTCCCCGCGCCCCACCAGGGGAAGCGGTGGTTGCGGCAGCGGCGCGCGCAGCGTGAGGACCGCCAGGTCGTCACCGCTGGTGTAACCGCGGTAGGCCGGGTGCACCCAGATCCGCTCCACCTCGCTGACCACGCCCTGCTGGGTGCGCAGGTCGGTCCGGCCGGCGATGGCGCGCAGCTCCTCGGGCTGCCGCATCGCGCCGTCGAGCAGGTTGGTCGCGCAGTGCGCGGCGGTGACGACCTTGATCGGGGTGACCAGCGTGCCGCCGCAGAACTGGCGGCCGTGCTCATCGGTCAGCGCCACCACCCACGGGGCCTCGTCGGTCGTGGCCGGCGAACCGTCGAGCACCCGCGCCTCGGGCCATTCGGCCGCGCTGGCCACCCAGGGGTGCACTCCGGCCAGCACGGTCGCCGCGCCGCCGATCGCGAGCCGCCGCAGCGTGCCGCCGCGAGTCGCTCCGGTCTTCCTGCCACGCCCCAACGTCGCCTCCACCGGTCGCCGATCTTGCCGACCGCACACCGTAGCCACGCCGACACCGGAACATCACGAGGCGCAACTCACACGATGGCGGGAAAATCTCTCGTTAAAATGGACATCAGCGGGAAATCTTACGGATCAGGTGGTGTTCAGCCGCTTCTCATCCTTCTCGATCCGGAGCGGCCCCGAAGCGCGCATCGCGACGGTTCCGCGTATTCCGCCTGAACAGGTGACAGATCCACCCCCGATCCAGTGATCACCACTGCCCCGAAGGAGGAACACGCCCGTGCTGCTGGACCTGACCCCGTTGCCCGCCTTCCTGCTTGCCAGCGCGGTGGTGGTCCTCACCCCCGGCGTGGACGCCTTCCTGTTGCTGCGCACCTCGCTGACCGCGGGGCGGCGGGCGGGACTCCTCGCGCTCGCCGGCATCCACACCGCCAGCGTGATCCAGGTGGCGCTGGTGATCTCCGGGCTGGGCGCGCTGATCACCAGCCACCCGGCGGTGCTGTCGGTGCTGAAGTGGATCGGCGCGGCCTACCTGGTGTACCTGGCCGCGACGATCCTGCGCGGACTCTGGCTGGCCAGGCGGGAATCCGGCGCGCTCACCGCGCCGCCCGCGGATCCGGCCAGCCCCTACCTGCGCGGCCTGCTCAGTAACCTCACCAACCCGAAGATGCTGCTGTTCAGCCTGGCCTTCCTCCCGCAGTTCGTCGGTGCCGCGGCGCAACCCGCCCTCCAGCTCGTGCTGCTGGGCGCGGTGTTCCTGCTGCTGGCCGCCGCATGGGAGCTCACCATCGTGCTCGGCGCCGCGCGTATCACCGACCGCCTCCGGCACCCCCGCGTCGCCAGGTCGCTGGACGTGGTCAGCGCCGCGGCGTTCGTGACCATCTCGGTCGGACTGGTGGCGGGCTGACACCGAGGCGCAGGTCCGCCGCCCGGCCATCACCAGCGGTGGGGCCGTGAGGGCGGACAACAGGCTGCTGGGCCTGCCCTGCCCGAGCACATGCGTCCACTGTGGAGACCGCGCGCCAGCCACACCGCCACGCGCAACGACCCCACGTTCTCCGAGCGACGGTGCGGCCGGGGCGCGCGTGGCGCCGCGGCCGCACCGATCCACCTCAGGCGCCCAGCTGCGCCTGGACGTCATCGTGGTAGGTCGCCACGCGGGTGTAGATGCCCGGCGCGTTCGGCCGCGCGCACCCGTTTCCCGTGGAGACGATCCCGGCCAGCTTGCCGTCCACCACCAGCGGTCCGCCTGAGTCGCCCTGGCAGCTGTCCACGCCGCCCTGCGGCAGCCCAGCGCAGACCATGGCGTCCGCCCGGTACTGCGGATACGCCCGCTGGCAGTCCTGGTCGCTGACCAGTGGCACCTCCGCCTTCTGCAGGTTCTCCGACGCCTGGCCGCCTTCGGCGGTCGCGCCCCAGCCGAGCACCGTACTGTTCTTGCCCGGTTGGTAGAGCTGCTCATCGGCCTTCGAGGCGACCTCGAGCGGTTGCTGCTGGAGCTCCTGGTCGAGCGTGAGCACCGCGATGTCCGAGCCGCTGTTGGCGTTGTGGTAGCCGGGATGCACCCAGATCCGTGTCACCTTCGCGACCGTGCCGTCGTTGCTCTGCTTGCTCTCGCGCCCAGCGATCACCTGCACGCCCTCCGGCTCCTCACCGGAGACGCAGTGGGCCGCGGTGACGATCTTGTTCGCCTTCGCGATCGTGCCACCGCAGAACTGGTTGCCCTGCAGGTCCGTGAGGTACACGACCCACGGGAACTCGGTGATCTTCGCGGCCTGACCGCCCACGATGGGCGGCACCTTCGCCGAAAGCCAGTCCGGTTGGCTCGCGTGCGCCGTCGCCGCCAGCAACCCCGACGACAGCGCCGCCGCCGCAAGCATCCCGACCAACGACCGCCATCCACGCCGTGTTCCAGCCATCGTTGCCTCCTCCCCCGGGGCACCCGGCACGCCTTGCGAGCGCCAGTTGCCACGTCCGGCTCAACTCGAGTGTCCATGAGAAAGAGGGCGGAAACCCGTTTTCGGATACAGGCGGACCACACGCAGCCACACGAATGGGTGGAAGATTCCCCCGGATTACCACCCGTTCGGAGGAGTGAAGTGTCCTAAGGAGACAGACAGGTCAGTCCTCCAGCTCCCCCTCCAGCTCGAGGTACACCGAACGCAGTTCGTCGAGCGTCGAGGGGTCCGGTTCGGCCCACAGACCGCGGTCCGCCGCCTCCAGCAGCCGCTCCGCCATGCCGCGCAGCGCCCACGGGTTCGACTGCCGCAGGAACTGCTGGACCTGCTCGTCGAACACGTAGGACTCGGCCAGCTTCGCGTACATCCAGTCGTCCACCACCCCGGCCGTCGCGTCGAAGCCGAACAGGTAGTCCACTGTGGCCGCCAGTTCGAACGCGCCCTTGTACCCGTGGCGCTGCATGGCCGAGATCCACTTCGGGTTCACCACGCGGGCCCGGAAGACCCGCTTGGTCTCCTCCCCCAGGGTGCGCGTCCGCACCGCGTGCGGCACGGCCGAATCCCCCACGTACGCCGCCGGGTTCCGCCCGGACAGCGCCCGCACCATGGCCACCATGCCGCCGTGGTACTGGAAGTAGTCGTCGGAGTCGGCGATGTCGTGCTCGCGGGTGTCGACGTTCTTGGCCGCCACCTGGATGCGCCGGAACGCCGTCTCCATGTCGGTGCGCGCCTCGCGGCCGTCCAGGCCGCGGCCGTAGGCGTACCCGCCCCACGTCGCGTAGACCTCGGCGAGGTCGGCATCGCTGCGCCAGTTCCGGGCGTCGATCAGCGGCAACAGCCCCGCGCCGTAGGCCCCCGGCTTGGAACCGAAGACACGGGTCGAGGCGCGCCTGCTGTCGCCATGTTCACGCAGGTCGGCCCGGTAGTGGGCGGCGACGAAATTGTCCTCGTCCGGCTCGTCGAGCTCGGCGACGGTGCGCACCGCGTCGTCGACCAGCGCCACCACGTGCGGGAAGGCGTCCCGGAAGAAGCCGGAGATGCGCACCACCACGTCGATGCGCGGGCGGCCCAGCTCGCCCAGCGGCACGACCTCGAAGCCGGTGACCCGGCGCGAGGCGTCGTCCCACACCGGGCGGCAGCCCAGCAGCCACAGGATCTCGCCGATGTCGTCGCCCTGGGTGCGCATCGCCGAGGTCCCCCACACGGTCAGACCGACCGAGCGCGGGTACGCGCCGGTGTCCTCGCGGTGCCGCGCCAGCAGCGACTCGGCCAGCGCGGAGCCGACGTCGAAGGCGTTGCGGGACGGGATCGCCTTGGGGTCCACGGAGTAGAAGTTGCGGCCGGTGGGCAGCACCGAGATCAGCCCGCGGGTCGGCGACCCGGACGGCCCGGCGGGGACGAAACCGCCGTCGAGGGCGTGCAGGACGTGCTCGACCTCGTCGGTGGTGCGCGCCAGCCGGGGCACGACCTCGGTGCACGCGAAGCGCAGCACCCGCACCACGGAGTCCCCCGGTTCGCCGAGCACGTCCGCGACGACCGCCACGGCCCGGTCGACCTGCCACTCGGCGTCGGCGAGCGCCACGACCAGCCTGCGGGCGACGGCTTCCAGCAGATCCACGGCGTCGGAGGCGGACACGGCCGGGCCCTCGACGAGCCGCGTCAGCGCCCGCGGAACGGCGACCCGGGCTCCGGGCTCGGCCAACAGCGCCTGCTCATCGAGTCCGAAGTGGACGGCCAGTGCGGCGCGCAGACCCGGCAGCGCGCCGACGGTGCCGCCGAAGACCTGGCGCGCCCGCAGGATCGCCAGCACGTCGTTGACCAGCTCCTCGTCCCGCGGGGCCCGCCCCAGCACGTGCAGGCCGTCGCGGATCTGCACGTCCTTGATCTCGCACAGGTAGCCGTCGATGTGCATCACGAAATCGTCGAAGGACTCCGCGTCCGGCTGTTCCTCCTGGTGCAGGTCGTGGTGCAGCTGCGCGGAGGTGACCAGCTCCCAGATCTGGTTGCGCAGCGTGGGTTTCTTGTCCGGGTCGAGGTCGCTGACGACGGCGTACTCGTCGAGCAGCTGCTCCAGCCTGGCGATGTCGCCGTAGCTGTCCGCGCGCGCCATCGGCGGGATCATGTGGTCGACCACCACCGCGTGTCCGCGGCGCTTGGCCTGGGTCCCCTCGCCCGGATCGTTGACGATGAACGGGTAGACCAGCGGCAGATCCCCCAGCACCGCGTCGGGCGCGCAGTCGGCGGCCAGCCCCAGGCCCTTGCCCGGCAACCACTCCAGCGTGCCGTGCTTGCCCAGGTGGACCACCGCGTGCGCGCCGAAGTCCTCGGCCAGCCACCGGTACGCGGCCAGGTACTGGTGCGACGGCGGCAGATCGGGGTCATGGTAGATGGCGATCGGGTTCTCGCCGAAGCCGCGCGGCGGCTGGATCATCAGCACCACGTTGCCGAAGCGCAGCGCCGCGACGTAGACCGAGCCCTCGTCGTCGACGTAGAGGCTGCCCGGTGGGGCGCCCCAGTGCTCGGTCATCGCCTCACGTAACGGCTCCGGCAGCGCGTCGAACCACTCGCGGTAGCGCGGCGCCGGGATGCTGATCACCGCCTGCGCCATCTGGTCCTCGGTCAGCCACTCCACGTCGTGGCCACCGGCGGCGATCAGCCGGTGGATCAGCGTGTCGCCGTCCAGCTGAGACACGTCCAGGCTGCCGAGGTCGTAGCCCGCGGCCGCCAGCGCGCGCAGCAGCACCACCGCCGAGGCCGGGGTGTCCAGGCCGACGGCGTTGCCCACCCGGGAGTGCTTCGTCGGATACGACGACAGCACGATGCCGAGCTTCTTGTCCTTGTTGTCGACGTGGCGCAGCCGGGCCAGCGACACCGCAATCCCCGCCACCCGGCGGGCGCGCTCCGGGTCCGCGACGTACACCGGGATGCCGTCCGGGCCGGTCTCCTTGAACGAGAACGGCACGCCGATCAGGCGCCCGTCGAACTCCGGCACCGCCACCTGCATCGCGGCGTCCATCGGCGACAGCGCGGCATCGCTGTCCGCCCACGCCGCGCGGCTGGTGGTCAGGCACAAACCCTGCAGCACGGGGATGTCCAGCTCCGCCAGCGCGCCCGCGTCCCAGGAGTCCTCGTCACCGCCCGCGCTGGCGTCCGCAGCCACCGCACCGCCGGCCGCCAGCACGGTCGCGACCAGCGCGTCGCACCCGCTGAGCAGCTCGCGCAGGCCCGCGACGTCCGAGAGGCCGCGCAGCGAACCGCAGAACACCGGAACGGCGTTGGCCCCGGCGGCCTCGACCGCATCGGCGAGGGAGTCGACGAAGGCGGTGTTGCCCGCCAGCGCGTGCGCGCGGTAGAAGACGATGCCGACCGTGGGCCGCGACGGGTCGTGCGGCCGGGAACCATGGCGGCCGAACTCCGGGGTCTTCTCCGGCTCGGCGAAGCCCTCCCCGGTGAGAAGCACCGTGTCGGACAGGAACCGGGCCAGCTGCGCCAGGTTCCGTGGCCCGCCCTCCACCAGGTAGGCCAGCGCCTGCGTGGCGACCCCGGCGGGCACCGTGGACAGGGCCATCAGCTCGGCGTCCGGGGTGGCCTCACCACCCAGCGCGACGGTGGGGACGCCCGAGGCGAGCACCGCGTCCAGCCCCTCCTCCCAGGCCCGCCGACCGCCCAGCAGCCGGACCACCACCAGGTCCACGCCGGTAAGCAGGTCCGGCACCTCCTCGGCGGCGACGCGGGCGGGGTTGGCGACCCGGTAGCCGGCGTCGGCGGCGCGCGCGGCCAGCAGGTCGGTGTCCGCAGTGGACAGCAGCAGGATCCGGGTGCCGGTGTGGGCAGGCTCGCTCACGGGTGGTCCTCTCTCGGGGTGCGCGCCCCGGGTCGGTCACGGCGGCCGGAGTGTCCTGGCTCCCGGATCACCGCAGGTCCCCGCCTTCCCGCCCGCTCGGGCCGTGGCGCGTTGGGGGCTGCTCCCCGGTCACAGTGGCGCGACCGCCCCGGACTCGCACCGGGTTCCTCCGCGTCACCGCCGTCTGGCTCGCGCCATCCTAACGACAGATCAACCCGCCACCCCCGGGCGATGACCAGGCTCACCCGGCGTGATCCACCGGCCGGCGGCAAGGACGAGACGCACCGGGCCGAGCCGTCGCTGCGGGCGGTGGGGGCCGGCACCTCCACGGCGTCGATGCCCAGGTCCCAGGCCCGCATGGCGAGTTCGACGGTGCGCTGCGGGTCCATGCCGCGCAGGATCGCCATGACCGGGCCGGTGAACAGCTCGTCGGGAGAAACCCACCATCACCGATTTCTGCCGAAGCGCAGGCAGCGCCACTGCTGGTCGTCGCAGCCGAGCCAGCCCGCCACCGCGTCGCGGTCCGGCAAGGGCATGTGGTCCTCGGTGCTGAGCAGGCTGTGCGCGGCCAGGATGTGCCCGAGGCGCAGGCAACGGACGCGGTCCTCGCCGCGCAGCAGACCCGAAAGGTATCCGGCGGCGAAGGCGTCGCCCGCTCCCACGGGCTCGACCACGGCCACCTCCGGTGCGGGCACCGCCACGGTGTCCGCACCGAGGGCGTAGGCGGCGTTGGCCCCGTCCTTGACCACCACGGTGTCCGGCCGGTCCAGCATTTTCCGCACGCCATCAGGGGTTTCCACGCCCCACAGAGTGGCCGCCTCGTCCAGCCCGACGAAGACCACGTCGGCGAACTGGGCGAGCTCGCGCAGCCGCGGCGCGGCCTCCGCGACCGGCCACAGGGCGGGCCGGTAGTTGACGTCGAAGGTGACGCGGCAGCGGCGGGGGCGGGTCAGCAGGTGGCGGATCAGCCGGTCGCAGCCGTCGGACAGCGCCGGGGTGATGCCGCTGACGTGCAGCAGCCGCGGCGCGTCGAGCTGCTCGTCGGTGAGGAAGTTTTCGTCCATCGTGGACGCCGCGGACCCGGATCGGTAGTAATACACCGCGGTTCCGGCCGGGCCGGGGTCCTTGAAATAGACGCCGGTCGGGGCGTCGGCGCACACCTCGACCAGCCCGGTGTCGACTCCGGCCGCGGCGAGGGAGGCGACCATGCGGCGGCCGAGCGGGTCGTCGCCGACGCGGCTGGCCCAGCCGACCCGGTGGCCCAGCGCGGCCAGGTGGACGGCCACGTTGGACTCCGCGCCACCGGCGGAGAGGGTGAACGCCGGGGCCTGCTCCAGGGGCACCGGCGCGGCCGGGGCGACCAGCGACATCGTCTCCCCCAGACACAGCACTTCCAAGCCGCTGCTCGGCTCCGCCACGTCCGCCTCCTCGCCTCGCCGTCGCCGCAGAGCCTAACCGGATTGCGCTGCGAAATACACCATTCTGTTGCACGATGTGCAATAAGCGTTGCGGTGTTCACCACGTCCACCCGGCGTGCGCTGACTGGCCGGGAGCCCGGCGACCTCTAGGCTGGGTCACGCGGTGATCAGTCACCGCACGCCTGCCCTTCAGGAAGAGAGGATGCTCGATGAGCTTGGAGCGCCCGATCGATCCGGACCCGTACTCGCTGCTACCCGCGGTCCCGGCGTTCACGGTCACCTCCGACGACGTGGCCGACGGCCAGCCGATGCCGCAGGCGCACGCCTTCGACGGCATGGGCGCCGACGGCCAGAACCGCTCGCCGCACCTGCGCTGGGAGGGCTTCCCGGAAACCACCAAGAGCTTCGTGGTGACCTGCTTCGACCCGGACGCGCCGATCCCCGGCGGCTTCTGGCACTGGGTGCTGGTCGACGTGCCCGCCGACGTCACCGAACTGCCCACCGACGCGGGCAACCGCGACGGCAGCGGCATCCCGGCCGGTTCCTTCCACGTGGGCAACGACTTCGGCGAGCGGGCCTTCGGCGGCGCCGCCCCGCCGCCCGGTGACCGGCCGCACCGCTACTACTTCGCGGTGCACGCGGTGGACACCGAGAAGCTCGGCGTGGATGAGAAGGCCACCCCCGCGGTGGTGAGCTTCAACCTGGCGTTCCACACCGTGGCCCGGGCCGTGATCACCCCGACCTACCAGCGCTGACGTCCCGCGCGAGAAGCGCCCCGCCCGCATCAGGGCCGGGGCGCTTCGCCGTTCCGGGCGAGCATCCCCTGATCGAGATGTATCCAGATTGGCCCTTCGCACCTCTTGATGAGCGGGAGGTTTTCCGCCGACGACGAGAGGGGTTCGCATGAGCGCGTTGCCCGGCTGCTACGCCGCGCTGGTCGCCACCGGCCTGGCCGCGCTGCTGTTCGCGTCCTTCGTCGCCGCGGAGCACCGCCGCCACGGCGAATTCCGCCTGGGCACGGCGGTGCTGCGCTTCGTGGTGCTGCTCTACGCGCTCGGTCTGGCGGCCTACGTACTGTTCCCGTCGACGGCCGAGTGCCTTGCGCCGCAGTGGATTCCGCTCACAGCGCTGACCAGCGGGGCCATGCTGGCGCAGTTCGCCTGCAACATCGCGCTGTTCGTCCCGCTGGGCGCGCTCGTGCGGCGCGGGGTCGCGGCGGCCGTGATGGTCGGGGCCGGGGTGTCGGCGGTGATCGAGCTGACGCAACTCACCGGAACCTGGTTCGTCCACCCGTGCCCGCACCGGGTCTTCGACATCGACGACATCATCGCCAACACCATCGGCGCCGCGCTGGGCGGCCTGCTCGCCCCGCGGTTGCGGCACCTGCCCACCGGCGGCAGCGGCCGTCCCGCCAGCGAACCCAGACCGGTCACGGCAACACGACGACTGCTGGGCATGTGCTGCGACGCACTGCTGCTGTGGTGGCTCGGCCTGTGCTGCGCCCGCCTCGCCGAGGTGGTACTGCACCTCACCCGCACCGAACCGACCCGCTGGTGGCAGGCGACAGCACTGTGGTTCGCCCCGGCCGCCCTGCTGCTGCTCGCGACGGTCACCGCGCGCGGTACCTCGCCGGGGCAACACGCCGTGCTGCTGCGGGCGCGCGCCCCGAACCGCCGCCCCGTCCCGGCGGCCTTCGTCCGCTGGGCGGTTGGCTGCGGCGGGTTGGCGATCGGGCAGGGAGCGCTCGAGGTCACGACGGGGCACCCGAGCATCGCGGTGGCGCTGCTGTGGTGCGCCGCGCACGCCTGGGGCGTGACCAGCGGCCGAGATCACCGGGGAATCACCGGCCGCGCCGCCGGGTTGGACACGATCGACGCCCGACAAAGCCAGCGCGCACCGACCACGGCGCGCTCGACCTGAGGCAGGATGGACCCGTGCGGCACTTCGATCTGGTCATCATCGGTTCCGGCTCCGGCAACTCGATCCTCGACGATCGGTTCGCCGACTGGGACGTCGCCATCGTCGAGAAGGGCATCGGACCCAACGACGCCTACGGCGGCACCTGCCTCAACGTCGGCTGCATCCCGACGAAGATGTTCGTGCACACCGCGGACGTGGCCGCCGCCCCGTCCGGCGGCGCCCGGCTCGGCGTCGATCTGGACCTGCGGGGCGTGCGCTGGACCGACATCCGGGACCGGATCTTCGGCCGCATCGACGCGATCGCATCCGGAGGTCGCCGCTACCGCGCCGAGGACAACCCGAACGTCACGCTCCACGAGGGCGTTGCCCGGTTCACCGGGGTGAAGCGGCTGGTCGTGGACACCGCCGACAGGGCGGAGGAGATCACCGCCGACCGCATCGTGGTGGCCGCCGGCGGCCGGCCGGCGATCCCGGACATCCCGGGGCTGGACAAGGTCCGCTACCACACCAGCGACACGGTGATGCGGCTGCCCGAACTGCCTCGACGCATGATCATCATGGGCACCGGGTTCGTGGGCGCGGAGTTCGCGCACGTGTTCTCCACGCTGGGCGTCGAGGTCACCATGATCGGCCGCTCCGGCCGGGTGCTGCGCTCCGAGGACGTCGACATCTCGGCCCGGTTCACCGAGCTCGCCGGGCAGCGCTGGGACCTGCGGCTGAACCGCAAGGAGATCGCCGTCGAGCAGGACGGCGAGCTGGTGCGCCTGCACCTGGAGGGCCCGGAGGGCGCCGAGGTGGTGGAAGCCGAGGCACTGCTGATCGCCGTCGGCCGGGTGCCGAACACCGACCTGATCGACGCCGCGGCGGGCGGCCTGGAGCTCACCGAGGGCGGCAAGATCAAGGTCGACGCGACGCAGCGGACCTCCGTCGACGGGGTGTGGGCGTTGGGCGACATCAGCTCCGACTACGAGCTCAAGCACGTGGCCAACCACGAGATGCGCGTCGTGCAGCACAACCTGCTGCACCCGGAGAAACCGATCGAATCCGACCACCGGTTCGTGCCGCACGCGGTGTTCTCCGCCCCGCAGATCGCCTCGGTGGGCCTCACGGAGCAGGAGGCGCAGCAGCGCGGGATCGAGCACGTGATCTCGGTCCAGGAGTACGCGGGCATCGCCTACGGCTGGGCGATGGAGGACACCACCGGGTTCGCCAAGCTCCTCGCGGACCCCGGCACCGGCCGACTGCTCGGCGCGCACATCATCGGACCGCAGGCCCCGACCCTGCTGCAGCCGCTGATCCAGGCGATGCAGTTCGGCCTGGACGCCCGGACCATGGCCCGCGGCCAGTACTGGATCCACCCGGGCATGCCGGAACTGATCGAGAACGCCCTCCTCAACCTCCCCCTGGACTGACCCCGCCCCGGGGTGGCCGCGACTCTCCGAGCAACGCGAGCCACCCCGCCGCACCATCTTCCGGCCCCTTGATAAAGGGCCGTGGGAGGGCCCCGAGTCGGGGGTGGGGTCAGATGGTGCGGGGGCGTCCGGCGATGACGCCGAAGACCGCCTGGATCATGACGATCACCACAATCGCGACCAGCGACGCCGACCAGGCGCCGGTCACGTCGTGCAGGACACCGAACAGGAACGGGCCGAACGAAGCGATCAGGTAGCCGAGGCTCTGCGACATCGCCGACAGCGACCCGGTGTCGGCCGCGTTGGTCGTCCGCAGCGGGATGAGCACCAGCGCCAGCGGGAACGCGCTCATCCCGATGCCGATCGCCAGCGCCCACACCACCGGCAGGCTCAACGGCGCGAACATCAACCCGAACACGCCGACGAGGGTGAGCACCGCGAGGCCGATGGCCCAGCCGGACTGGCTGCGGGTCCTGGTCACCAGCGGCGGCAGGATCATGTTGATCGGCACGCCGATCAACAGCAGCAGGCCCAGCAGCATGCCAGCGGTGGTGCTGTCCATCCCGGCGCCCTTGTAGACCTCCGGCAGCCAGCCCATCACCACGTAGGCGACCAGCGACTGCAGCCCGAAATAGCCGGTGATCACCCAGGCGAGCGGGCTGCGGGCCAGCGAACGCCGCGGCCCGTTCGTCCCGGACACCTCGCGCGTCGAGGCCCGTCGAGCCGTGCCCGGGATCCAGACCAGCAGCGCGGCCAGCGCCACCACGGCCCAGGTGGCCAGCGCGAGCCGCCAGCTGCCGGTGGCGGTGTTCAGGTACGGCGTGAGCGCCGACCCCGTCGACCCGCCCGCGGCCATCGCCGTGGTGTAGAGGGCGGTGGCCATGCCGACGCGCGTCGGGAACGACTCCTTGACCACCACCGGGATGAGCACGTTGCACATCGCGATCGCGGCGCACACCAGGACGGTGCCGCCCAGCACCGTCCACGGACCGTCGACGACGCGCAGCAGCATCGCGGCCGTCAGCACGGCCAGCGACACGCCGATGACCTTGTTGATGCCCAACCGCCGCGCCAGCACCGGTGCCGCGATACCGGCGAGCCCGAAGCACAGCGTGGGCACCGACGTCACCACGCTCGCCCACGTGCTCGACGCGCCGAGGGAGTCGCGAACCTCACCGAGCACCGAGGCCAGGCTGGTGACCGCGGGGCGCATGTTCGCCGCCGCGAGCGCCACACCGGCGAGCAGCAACCCGCCGCCGGCCGCGGCGGCGCCCCGGTTCGGAGGAACGGTGGCACCGGCGTTCTCCCGGGTAAAGGCGTCCGGGTGCCCAGCTCGGGACAAACGGATGGCATGCTGGTCAGCCATATGGCCAGAGACGTACTGGGACCGTGACTCGGGAGACATCGCGACCTAGTATGTCAAACATAGGATGTTTGGACGAAAGGACCTGTCAGTGCCTTTGGTCACTGCCAAACGGACCGGGCTGGTCGACCAGGTCATCGCCCAGATCCGCGAGCTCGTCGCGTCCGGGGAATGGCCGCTGGGCGGCAGGATCCCGCCCGAGACCGAGCTCGTGTCGGCACTCGGCGTCGGGCGCAACACCGTCCGCGAGGCGGTACGCGCCCTCTCCCACGCCGGGCTACTGGAGGTGCGCCAGGGCGACGGCACCTTCGTCCGCGCCACCAACGAGATCTCCGGAGCGGTCCGCAAGCTGTGCGGACCCGAACTCCGCCATGTGCTCGAGGTCCGGCGCGCGCTGGAGGTGGAGGGCGCCCGCCTGGCCGCCGAGGCCCGCACCGAGGAGGACCTGCGCGAACTACAGGAGCAGCTCGCCGAGCGCGACGAGGCGGTGCAGCAGTTGGACCCGGCCCGCGTGGTCGCCACCGACGCCGAGTTCCACCGCAGGCTCGTCGCCGCCTCGCACAACCCGGTGCTGATTTCGCTCTACGAGGGCATCATCGAGGCGGTCGCCTCCAGCGTCGCGACGACCTTCAACCCGGAAATCCCGCCGGAGCAGCACATCTCGCATACCGCGCTGCTGGCGGCGGTGCGCGACGGCGACCCGCGGCGTGCCGCGGACGAAGCGGGAGCATTCCTGGACGAGCTGCTCGCCCAGCGCAGGAATCAGGCCGAGGGGACCCCGGATTCGGGCCAGTAGTCGGTTCCCACGTCGAACGCGTCACCGGCCGCCGGTGCCACCCACGCGGCCGCGATCACACCCGTGCCGAACCCGCGGGACGCACCCGCCTGCACCGGGGCCAACCGGACCGACGGCGCACCGAACCGGGTGATCACGATCTCCTCCCCCGATTCGGCGCGGTCCAGCAGCTCCACCAGCCGCTCGCGGGCTTCGTCAACGGAGAATTCGACAGCCATGGGGACGACGTTACCCGCATCACACTCGTCGTGTCGGCGATTCCCCACGGGCATCGCCGACGGCACCGCATCCCACCATTCCCGCGGACAGGACCGGAAGTCCGCCGGGCACTCCGCCGTCGAGCAGCCTGCGCAGGGCGTCGGTGTCCAGGTACTTCTCCACCAGGTCGCCGAGCAGGTCCAGCTGCGCCGCCCGCACCTCGGCGAACACCGTGTCCGCCGCCGGTTCGAAGCCGTCCCGCCCCGCGCGCTGCGCCGCCCAGCGCAGGAACGCCCGCCGGAACCCGTCGTTTTCGAACAGGCCGTGCCAGTGCGTGCCCACCACCGAACCGGAGACCGCGCCCTCGGCTGCGCCGTCCGGCAGCTCCACCAGCGGCGCCGCCCCGCCCCGCCGGACCGCGACGCCGTGGTGGATCTCGTAGCCCGTCACCAGCTCCCCGAACGACCGCCCGCTGGGGCGAGCCAGTGTCTTGCGCGGCGCGAACTCGATCTCCAGGTCCAGCAGACCGAGCCCGTCGACCACCCCGGCACCGGACTCCACCTCGTCGTGAATGCGCCGGGTCAGCATCTGGAAACCCCCGCAGATGCCAACCACCGGCAGACCCGCGCGGGCGTGCCCGAGCACGGCGTCGGCCAGCCCGGTGCGGCGCAACCAGTCCAGGTCGGCGGCCGTGGATTTGGAACCGGGCAGCACGACGAGATCGGCGTCGGCCAGCCGCGACGGCTCGGTGACGAACCGCACCGCGACTCCCGGCTCGGCGGCCAGCGCCTCGACGTCAGTGGCGTTGGAGATCCGCGGCAGCCGCGGCACCGCCACCCGTAGCCACTGCGCACCGCGCGGCGGCGCCGGCCGCCCGACCACCCCGTCCGCCACGTAGGACAGCGAGTCCTCGGCGTCCAGCCACAGCTCCTCGGCCCACGGCAGCACGCCGTGCACCGGCCGCCCGGTCAACGCCCGCAGCTGATCCAGGCCCGGTTCCAGCAGCGCGGGATCACCGCGAAACTTGTTGACCACGAACCCGGCCACCAGCGCCTGGTCAGCGGCGTCCAGCAGCGCGAGCGTGCCGAACAGCTGCGCGAACACCCCGCCCCGGTCGATGTCGCCGACCACCAGCACCGGCAGCCGCGCCGCCTGCGCCAGGCCCATGTTGGCGATGTCGTTGGCGCGCAGGTTGATCTCGGCGGGTGACCCGGCGCCCTCGCAGATCACGTAGTCGTACTCCGCGCGCAGACCTTCGAGCGTCGACACCGCGGTGTCCAGCAGGGCGGCCTTGCGGGCCCGGTAGGACATCGCGGTGACCTCGCCCCAGACCTGCCCCAGCACCACGACCTGCGACCGGCGATCGCTGCCCGGCTTGAGCAGCACCGGGTTGAACCGGACCGACGGCTCGACACCGCACGCGGCGGCCTGCAGCGCCTGCGCCCGACCGATCTCGCCGCCATCCGGGGTGACCACCGAGTTGTTGGACATGTTCTGCGCCTTGAACGGCGCGACCCGGGCCCCGCCGCGGGCCAACCACCGGCAGATCCCGGCGGTCACCACGCTCTTCCCGGCATCCGACGTGGTCCCAGCCACCAGCAGAGCGTTCACACCCCAGTCCTACCGCACCAGATCGCCCGGCCCGGCGCGCCCCTGGCGCACGTGATCAGCGGGTGCGCTCAGGGCAGGGTGAGGATCTCGTTGCCGTCCTCGGTGATCAGAATGGTGTGCTCGAACTGGGCGGTCCAGCTCTTGTCCTTCGTGGTCACCGTCCAGCCGTCGTCCCAGATGTCGTACTCGTGGGTGCCGAGGGTGATCATCGGCTCGATGGTGAAGGTCATGCCCGGCTCCAGGACGGTCTGCACCGACGGGTCGTCGTAGTGCAGGATGACCAGTCCACTGTGGAAGGAGCGGCCGATGCCGTGGCCGGTGAAGTCGCGGACCACCCCGTAGCCGAAGCGCTTGGCGTAGGACTCGATCACGCGGCCGATCACGTTGAGCTGCCGCCCCGGCTTGGCGGCCCTGATGCCACGCATCATCGCCTCGTGGGTGCGCTCCACCAACAGCCGCGCCTCCTCGGAGACGTCGCCCGCGAGGAAGGTCGCGTTGGTGTCGCCGTGCACGCCGCCGATGTAGCCGGTGACGTCGACATTGACGATGTCACCGTCCTCGATCACCGTCGAGTCCGGGATGCCGTGGCAGATCACCTCGTTGAGCGAGGTGCAGGACGACTTCGGGAACCCGCGGTAACCGAGCGTCGACGGGTACACGCCGTGGTCGCAGAAGAACTCATGCACCACCGCGTCGATGTCGTCGGTGGTGGCACCGGGCCGCACCGCCTTGCCCGCCTCGACCAGAGCCTGGGCCGCGAGCTTGCCCGCCACCCGCATCGCCTCGATGACCTCGGGCGGCTGCACGTAGGGGTCGGTGTTGCGCTTCGGGGCCGGTTTGTCGACGTACTCGGGACGCTCGATGTGCGCGGGGACTGGGCGACGCGGCGTCTGCACGCCTGGCTTCAACGGGGCTCGAACCGGCATGTCCCCCACTGTAACCGCGCTGCCGCCCCGGACTCTGGGCGGTGACCGCTGAACCACCGCTTCCTCCTGCGGAAGGCGGCAGGTCAGTTCGCCCCGGGCGAGGCGGTTGCCAGCCCCACCTCCTCGGCCGCCGCCAGCAGCGCCGGGTCGTAGGAGACGTAGGCCACCAGGCCGCTCTTGATCTTGCAGGCCGAGGCCAGGTGGATCGCGTCCACCGGGCCGACCTTGGCGCGTAGCTCGGTCGCCGCGTCCAGCACGTCCTGCTTCACCGGCAGCTGGTCGATCTTCGACACGATGATCGAGGCGAGGTCCTCGGCCGCCGGGCCGACGTCGCGGAAGCTGCGCAGCACGTCGACCTTCGACAGCGCGCTGGTGACCCGCGGATGCTCCCAGCGCTCGCGGATCCACTGGCTCAGCGCTCTGCTCTCCGGTTCGGGGGCGATCAGCTTGATCAGCGCGGAGGAATCGAAGTAGATCAAAGCCGCTCCTGTTCACGCCTGCGCAGCAGCCGGTCGGAGACGTTCGGGGTCGGCGCCGCGGGCAACGGGTCGGGGAACTCGCCACCGTCGCCCGGCACGAGGTCGCCGGACGCGATGAGCTCGTCGTAGAGGGTCTGGTCGCGGGTGGGCGGACAGAGCACCGCGACGGTCCGACCGCGGTCGGTCACCAGGATCGACTCCCCGGCCACGACCCGCCTCAGGTAGCGACTGGCGTGCTGCCGCAACTCACGGACTCCGATCCGCTCCATGAGCTACAACGTAGCACGAAGCTGACTGTCGGTGATCACCCGATCACGTGATGCGATCAGGAGCCGGCCAGGAACCGGCGCGCCACCTCCACCGCCGGACCCGACGAGCCGGCATCCGTCACCAGCACCGCGAACGCCACGTCACCGCGGTAGCCGACGAACCAGCCGTGGGAGTGCGTGCCGTCGCCGAACTGCGCGGTGCCGGTCTTGCCGCGGACGTCGCCCGACCCGGCCAGCGCGGTCGCGGTCCCGCCCGTGACGACCTCGCGCATCATCGTGCGGAGCTGGTCCAGGGTGCGCGGCGACGGCGGCTGCGGCGTGGCGTCGGCCCTGGTCTGCATGCCGCGGATCAGCGTCGGCACCGGCAGTTGCCCGCGGGCCACCGACGCGGTGACCAGCGCCATGCCGAACGGGCTGGCCAGGATCGTGCCCTGGCCGATACCGTTCTCCACGCGTTGCACCACGGAGTCCGCCGGCGGCGCCGTGCCGGTGATCGTGGTCGCGCCGGGCATCTCGAAGTCCACGCCGATACCGAGCCGCCGCCCGGCGTCGGTCAGCGCCTGCGCGGGAAGATCGACGGCGAGCTGCGCGAACGTGGTGTTGCACGACTGGGCGAACGCGGTGTGCAGCGGCACCGTGCCCAGGTCGAACTCGTGGTCGTTCGGCAGCACGCGGCCGTCGAAGGTCTTCCGCCCGGGGCACTGCACGGGGGTGTCGACGGTGACCGCGCCGCCTTCCAGCGCGGCGGTCGCGGTCACCGTCTTGAACGTCGAGCCGGGCGGGTACCGCCCGGACAGCGCCACCGGCCCCTGGGCGTCGGCCGGTGCGTTCTGGGCGACGGCCAGCAGCTCGCCGGTGGAGGGCTGGATCGCGACCAGCATCGCGGCCTGCGGCACGGGGTCCACGGCCTGTTCGGCGGCCCGCTGGGTGGCGTCGGAGAGGGTCACGGTGGTGGGCGCGACCGGCTTCGCGGCGACGCTGTGCAGCTCGGCGGTCTCGTTGCCCGCCGCGTCGAGTGCGACGACCCGCCACCCCGCGTTGGCGGCGACCTGCTGGTCGATCACCCGCGCCACCCCGGCCAGCACCTGCGAGCCGTAGCCGCGTTCGGCGGTGACCAACCTGGTCTGGGCCGGGAAACGCACGCCGGGCAGGTCGTAGATCTGCGACTTCACCCGCTCGTAGTCGCCCCGCCGCAGGGTGACGACCGCGTAGGGCCGGCCCGGCGGCGTGCGGCCCACTCCATCCACAATGGACTGCTGGGTGATCTGCGGGTCGATGCTGCGCAACGCCCCGGCCAGCGCGGCCGCCACGCCCCGCACGTCACCGGCTTCGGCCGGGTTGAGGCTCACGGTGATCAGCTGCTCCGGCCCCATGACCTGCCGGCCGTCACGATCCAGCACCGGCCCCGGGTCAGGCCGCTGCTCGCGGAAGGCCAGGGAGTGCGCGGCGCCGAGCCGCGGGTGCAGGACCGCGGGCGCCCAGTGGACCTTCCAGCCCTGCTCCTGCTCCACCAGCCGCAGCTCAGCCGGGTAGGCCCACACCCGACCGCTGCCGAAGTCCCACGACAGGTCGTACTTCGCGGTGGGCACGCCCTGCGCGTCCTCGACGACCTCGCGGACCGTCCCGCACACGGCGGCCGGGGACAGATTCCGCCGGGTGTCCTCGATCAGCTGCCGCGCCGGTCCGGGGGCGTCGGTGAGGTTCGCCGCGCCCACGGCGTCACCGGCCGCCACGGCGTTCACGAAGGACCGGGCGACGTCCTCCTCCGAGGGTCCGGTGCCGCAGGCCGCGACCGGAACGAGCAGGAGGGCGGCCAGCGCGCCCAAGATCCGCGAGGAAACCATGCCCGCGAGTATGCCGAAACCCCCGCGCCCGCCACACCTCTTTTCCCGCACCAGCACGCGGGGTGGCGGGCCTCCTGCACCAGCTGACATGACATGACCGACGGGCACCCCGCGGCGCGCGCCGCCGCGGCGTCCACAGTGGATACGAGGTGGACGCCTCAGAGCAGGACGGTGCCGAACGTCCCGACCTGGCGGAACCCGACCTTGCGGTACGCCAGTCGCGCGGCGATGTTGTAGTCGTTGACGTACAGGCTCGCGGTGCGCCCCAGGCCCCGCACCAGCCGGTCCGCGACCGCGGCGGTGCCGGCCGTGCCCAGCCCGGTGCTGCGCCGGTCCGGATGCACCCACACGCCCTGGATCTGGCCGACGGTGCGCGACAGCGCCCCGATCTCCGCCTTGAACACCACCTCGCCGTCCTCGAAGCGGGCGAACGCGCGGCCGCTGGCGATCAGATCCGCCACCCGCGCCCGGTAGCTGGCCGCACCGCCGTCGCGGGACGGGTCGATCCCGACCTCCTCGGTGAACATCGCCACCGCCGCGGGCAGGTAGCGGTCCAGTTCGTCCGTCCGCACCGTGCGCACCAGGGGGTCCGGTGGGACATGCGGTGCCTCGGACAGCACCATGAGCGGCTGGTCGGCGCGGATCTCCCGGGCCGGTCCCCACTCCCGCGCCACCTCGTCCCACAGGGCGAGCACCTGCTCGGCCGGGCCGACCAGGGACGAGCACACCCGGCGGCGGCGCAGCGCCCGGTCGGCGAAGGCGCGGATGGCGTCCGGGCCACCGCGCAGCGGGATGAGGTTCACGCCGGAGAAGCACAACCCGGTCAACCTGCTGCCGTAGCCCCACAACTCACCGCCGAGGCGGAGCGGGTGGAGGCCCGCCTCCTCGACGCGCGCGGCCACCATGCAGGCCGCGACCGGGGCGGAATCGAGCACGGAACGGACCAGCAGCGAATCCCGTTCCTCCAACAGCCGTGCACCGGCGAGCTTGAGCACCTGCCAAGACTGCCAGAAAGAGGGACCGGAGAGCCTTCTGACCGGGACGCACCACACGCACCCCGACCTCACTCACCCGAACGGAGTACCCCAGTCGGATGGACGACCGCGCGCCGTTGCGCCGCACCGCGTCGGGGACGCCCACAGCGACCACCGGCCGCACCCACAACCGGGACAGCCGGTGGCGCCAGATCAACCAACCGTGACGATCGGGGAGCCGCCGGACTCGCCGGGCTCCATGTCCTCGGCGATCCGCATGGCCTCCTCGATGAGGGTCTCCACGATCTTGTGCTCGGGCACGGTCTTGATGACCTCGCCCTTGACGAAGATCTGCCCCTTGCCGTTGCCCGAGGCCACCCCCAGGTCCGCCTCCCGGGCCTCCCCCGGCCCGTTGACCACGCAGCCCATCACGGCCACCCGCAGCGGCACCTCCATGTCCTCCAGCCCGGCGGTGACCTCATCGGCCAGCTTGTAGACGTCCACCTGGGCCCGGCCGCACGACGGACACGAGACGATCTCCAGCTTGCGCGGCCGCAGGTTCAGCGACTGCAGGATCTGGGTGCCGACCTTGATCTCCTCGACCGGCGGCGCCGACAGCGACACTCGGATGGTGTCTCCGATGCCCTGCCGCAGCAGCGCGCCGAACGCCACCGCGGACTTGATCGTGCCCTGGAACGCCGGGCCCGCCTCGGTGACACCGAGGTGCAGCGGGTAGTCGCACTGCTCGGCCAGGATCTCGTAGGCGCGCACCATCACGACCGGGTCGTTGTGCTTCACCGAGATCTTCAGGTCGTGGAAGTCGTGCTCGGCGAACAGGCTCGCCTCCCACAGCGCCGACTCCGCCAGCGCCTCCGGCGTGGCCTTGCCGTACTTCTGCAGCAGCCGCGGGTCCAGCGAACCGGCGTTGACGCCGATCCGGATCGGCGTGCCGTGGTCCTTCGCGGCCTGCGCGATCTCCTTGACCTTGTCGTCGAACTTCTTGATGTTGCCGGGGTTGACCCGCACCGCCGCGCAGCCGGCCTCGATGGCGGCGAAGACGTACTTCGGCTGGAAGTGGATGTCGGCGATGACCGGGATCTGCGACTTCTTCGCGATCGCCGGGAGGGCCTCGGCGTCGTCCGCGCTCGGGCACGCCACCCGGACGATGTCACACCCGGCTGCGGTCAGCTCCGCGATCTGCTGCAACGTGCTGTTGACGTCCGCGGTCACGGTCGTCGTCATGCTCTGCACGGAGATGGGGTGCTCACTGCCCACTCCGACCGATCCGACCTGCAACTGCCGGGTCTTACGCCGTTCCGCCAGCACCGGAGCCGGAGCCGCGGGCATGCCCAGATCGACGGTCATCGACACCTCTCCACCTCTTCTGGTGATCTTCGGACGGCTGCCACCGCCCGCGCACCACGATACCGGCGCAGCGTCATCCGGCTGGACGTCGCGGTCCCCGACGCCCTCACGCCGCGTGATCGCCATTGCGGATTCACCGCGCGTTCGCCCCACCGCCGCAGACCGGCCTGGCCCCATCGGAGCAGAGCCCGCCAACGCCCGCCCGAAGCCGCCGACGACACTCCCGCGCGCACGGCACCGATCAGCCGTCCGGGTGAATTCCTCAGAACAGCGTCACCGGGTTCACGATGTCGGCCACCAGGACCAGCAGCGAGTAGGCGATGAACACCAGGCTCACCGCGTACGCCAGCGGCATCAGCCGCGCGGTGTCGAAGGGGCCCGGGTCCGGCCGCCGCACCAGCCTGGCGAACCGGCGGCGGATCGACTCCCACAACGCGCCCGCGATGTGCCCGCCGTCCAGCGGCAGGACCGGCAGCATGTTGAACACGAACAGCGAGAGGTTCACGCCCGCCAGCAGGTTGAACATCATCATGATGCGGTCGTCCACGCCGACGCCGTCCGAGGCCAGCACCTCACCGCCCAACCGGCTCGCGCCCACGATGCCCACCGGCGAGTCCTGGTGGCGCTCCCCACCGAAGATCGCGTCCACCAGGTCCGGCACCCGCTCGGGCAGCTCGATGACCTTCTGCGCGGTCAGCGTCACGAAACCGCCGATGGTCCTCGCCACCCCGGCGAAGTCCTGCTTGACCAGCTCGGTGGTCGGGGTCAGGCCGAGGAAGCCGACCTTCTCGAACTCACGCGGCGAGTCCAGCTTCGGCCGGTCGGTCTGCATCAGGGTGGCCTGCAGGGTGACGCGCTGGCCGTCGCGCTCGACGACCACCGGCACCGTGCCCGCCGAACCCCGGATGGCCAGCTGCAGCTCCTCCCACGACCCGTAGTGCCGGCCGTTGAACTCCACGATCCGGTCGCCGGGCCGGAAGCCGGCCGCCGCGGCCGGGGACGGCAGCGCGTCGGGCGGGCAGTGCTCGGTGTCCGGGGCGGTTGCCGGCAGCACGCAGGCGCTGACCGAGGACACCGTCAGGGTCGGGGTGTTCAGGCCATGGCCCATCAGGATCGCGGTGAAGATGGAAACCGCCAGGATGAGGTTCATCACCGGCCCAGCCACCATCACGATGATCCGCTTCCACGGGCTGCGCTGGTAGAACTGCCGGTGCGCGTCCTCGGGCGCGACCTCCTCGGCGGACATCTGCCGGGCGTCCTCGATCATCGCCCGCCACGGCGCCGAGGACGCGGTGCGGCCGTACTTCTCGTCCTTCTTCGGCGGGAACATGCCGATCATCCGGATGTAGCCGCCGAACGGGATGAGTTTGAGGCCGTACTCGGTGTCGCCCTTCCTGCGGGACCAGATGGTGCGACCGAAGCCCACCATGTACTGGGTGACCTTGATCCCGAACAGCTTGGCGGCCGCCAGGTGCCCCAGCTCGTGCCAGGCGATGGAGAACAGCAGGCCGAGGAAGAAGATCACGATGCCCACGACGACCAGCATCTACTCCGCCTTCCCCTCGGCAACCAGCTCGCGAGCCCGGGTTCGCGCCCACTCCTCGGCGGCGAACACCTCGTCCAGGCCCGCCGGATCGCGCCGCCACTGGTCGGCCGCGGCGAGCACCTCACCCACAGTGTGCACGATCCCGGTGAAGCGCAGCCGCCCGTCGACGAACGCGGCGAGCGCCTCCTCGTTGGCCGCGTTGTAGATCGCCGGGAGGCACCCGCCGCCGCTGCCGGCCGCGCGGGCCAGCTCGACGGCCGGGAACGCCTCGTCGTCGACGGGTTCGAAGGTCCACTCCTGGGCCTGGCTGAAGTCCAGTGCCTGGGCGGCCCCGGGGACCCGGCTCGGCCAGTCCATGCCCAGCGCGATCGGGATCCGCATGTTCGGCGGGCTGGCCTGGGCGATCGTGGAGCCGTCCACGAACGTGACCATGGAGTGCACGATCGACTGCGGGTGCACCACCACGTCGATGCGGTCGTAGCCGATGCCGAACAGCAGGTGCGCCTCGATCAGCTCCAGGCCCTTGTTGACCAGGGTCGCGGAGTTGATGGTCACCACGTTGCCCATCGACCAGGTCGGATGCGCCAGCGCCTGCTGCACCGTGACATCGACCAGCTCGTCGCGCTTGCGGCCGCGGAACGGGCCGCCGGATGCGGTCAGCACCAGCCGCGCGACCTCGTCGGCGCGCCCGCCGCGCAGGCACTGCGCCAGCGCCGAGTGCTCGGAGTCCACCGGCACGATCTGCCCGGGCGCGGCCTGGTTCAGCACCAGCGGGCCGCCCGCGATCAGCGACTCCTTGTTCGCCAGCGCCAGTTGGGCGCCGGTGGCCAGGGCCGCGAGGGTGGGTTTGAGGCCGCGGGAGCCGTCCACACCGTTGAGGATCACGTCGGCCGGCGTGCATTCGATAAGTTCCACCACCGCGTCCGGGCCGGCCAGCAGGCGCGGCATGCGGAACTCGCCGGTCGCGTAACCGCGCTGCTGCGCCTCCGCGTACAGGGCGAGCTGGACGTCCTCCACCGCGGTGCCGCGGGCGACCGCGACGACGGGGACGTCGAACTCCAGCGCCTGCGCGGCCAGGGCCCGCGGGTCGCTGCCGCCCGCGGCCAGCCCGGCCACCCGGAACCGGTCCGGGTTGCGCCGGATCACGTCCAGGGCCTGGGTTCCGATGGAACCGGTCGAACCGAGCACCAGGACGGTGCGCGGACCGGCGTCGCTGTGGTTCGGCTTGTCGGCGTGCATCGCCGCCATTGTCCCCGAAGAAGGTGAGCCGCTTTCGCTCGCGGTGCGGGAACCACCGCCGACGGTCACGATCAGCGCGTACGAGGCCCGGTGGATCGCTGCTGCCGAGCGGGCCCCGCGCCTGGAGGCCACCGACGCGAGGAGTGCTGCCATGGGCATCATCGGATGGATCGTTCTCGGGCTGATCGTGGGAGCCGTCGCCAAGGCCGTCATGCCCGGCGAGGACGGGAGCGGAATTGTCGCCACCATGCTGCTCGGCGTGGTCGGCGCGTTCGTCGGCGGGCTGCTCGGGAACTCGCTCTTCGGGGTGGGCATCGACCAGTTCTGGTCAGTGAGCACCTGGGTGCTGGCCGTCATCGGCGCGGTCATCGTGCTCGGCGTCTACCGCGCGATCGTCGGCCGCAGGCAGGTCGGCGGCTAGCCGACCGCCGCCGGGGTGCCGCGGAAACCGGCTCCGCGGCACCTTTTTTCGCTGTTCGCGCCCGGATGCGGCGGATCGGCGCCGGACGGCGTGTGCGAGGATGGGGGCGCGGACCGAACTCGTGGCGGTCCGGCAGCAGTCTTGGCGGGCCCGCGCGGCGGGCGTGGCACAGGAGGGGAACGTGGCGAGCACCGAGCTGGAGAAGAAGCCCAGCCAGGCCATCGACCCGGCCGAGGAACCGTCGGTCGAGTGGGGCTGGCACGGCGGTTTCCCGAAGGGGACGCAGATCGCCGGGTGGTTCTCCGTGATCGCGGTCCTGGCCATGCTCATCGGCAACCACCAGGGCATCCTCAGCGGCGGCGAGCACTTCAAGACCGAGGACGCCTACCTGATCCTGACCGCGGTGATCCTGGCCGTCGGCCTGCTGATCGACCTGCGTCGCCGCAGGACCGCCTGGCGCCGCTGAAGCGCTGAGTTGACCGAACGCCGCTCCCGCACACTCGGCGGGGCGGCGTTTCGCATGCCCGGCGGCTGCCGCGTCGCCCCGGACGGCGGTTGCGGTGGACATCCGATCTCCACCGCAACCGCCCGGGTGTCCAGCGTCGTGGACCGCGGTTCCCGGTCGAACCGCGGTCCGGCCCGCGCGCGGCGGTGCCGCGGTCGTCACACGGCGATGCCGGTGAGGACGGTGACCTTCTCCTCGGTGAGGTCCAGCATCGCCGCGTGCACGCCCTCCCGGCCGATACCGGACTCCTTGACCCCGCCGTAGGGCATCTGGTCAGCGCGGAAGCTCGGCACGTCGCCGATCACCACGCCGCCCACCTCCAGTTCCGCGGACGCGCGGAACGCCACCTGCAGGTCGCGGGTGAAAATCCCGGCCTGCAGGCCGAAGCGGGAGGTGTTGACCTCGTCGAATGCCTGGTCGATCGAGTCGACCGGCGCGACGGTGAGCACCGGCCCGAAGACCTCCTCGCAGGAGACCTTGGCGTCCGCCGGCACGTCCGCCAGCACCGTGGGCGCGTAGGTGGCGCCGTCGCGGCTGCCGCCGGTGAGCACCCGGGCACCGGCGGCGACGGCTTCCGTGACCCACTGCTCCACCCGCTCGGCGGCGGCCACGTCGATCAGCGGCCCGACCCTGGTGGCCGGGTCCTTCGGGTCCCCGGTGCCCTGCGCCTGCACCGCCTTGACGACGCGGCCGACCAGGTCGTCGTGGATGGCGCGGTGGGCGTACACGCGCTGCACCGAGATGCACGACTGACCCGCCTGGTACATCGCGAAGGTGGCGATGCGCTCCGCCGCGTAGTCCAGGTCGGTCCAGTCGTCGTTGACGATCACCGCGGCGTTTCCGCCGAGTTCGAGGGTGACGTGCTTGCGCGGCGCCGCGTCGCGGATGCTCCAGCCGACCGGCCCGGAGCCGGTGAACGACACCACCGGCAGCCGCGGGTCCCGCACCAGCTCGGCGGCCTTGTCGTTGGTGGTGGTCAGCACCGACCAGGACCCGGTGGGCAGGTCCGTCTCGGCGAGGATCTCACCGAGCAGCAGCGGGGACAGCGGTGTCTTCGGGGCGGGCTTGAGCACGATCGGCGCGCCGACGGCCAGCGCCGGGGCGACCTTGTGCGCCACCAGGTTGAGCGGGAAGTTGAACGGCGAGATGCCCAGCACGGGACCGCGCGGCACGCGCCGGACCAGCGCCATCCGGCCGGTGGCGGCCGGGTCGGTGTCCAGCCGCTGCAGCTCGCCGGAGAAGCGGCGGGCCTCCTCGGCGCCCCAGCGGAAGGTCGAGACGGCGCGGCCGACCTCGGCGCGGGCCCAGGTGATCGGCTTGCCGTTCTCGGCGGTGATGAGCTGTGCGATCTCCTCGGCGCGCTCGGCGATCCGCCGGCTGACGTGGTCCAGCGCCGCAGCGCGCGCGTGGGCGGGCGACGCGGCGAACTCGCGCCGCACGGCGTGCGCGGCAGCGACGGCGCGCTCCACGTCGGCGTCGCTCGCGTAGCACGCGGTGGCGACCAGCGCGCCGTCGTGGGGGTGCCGAACCTCGAACGTCTCGTCGCTGGTGACTCGCTGCCCGGCAATCCAGTTCCCGGAAACCGACATCGCCTACCTCCTGTGCGAAGAACTCCTGCCGTGACGCTACGGACACACCCGGCCCACCGGGACTGCCAATCCGTCCAACCGTGGGGATCGCCACTGTCCTGTCCGGCACCCCGAGCGGTGCGCGGTGCCGTCTCCGTCACCCGCGGTCGAGGACCTGCAGGGCCAGCCACAGCTCGGCGCGCACGCCGGGGTGGTCGAGGTTGCGGCCGAGCAGGTCAGCGGCCTTGTGCACCCGGTTGCGCAGCGTGTGCCGGTGCACGCCCAACCGGTTCGCCGCGGGGTCCCACTGCCCGTGGTGTGCCAGCCATATCCGCAACGACTCCACGAGGACGTCCTGCCCGCGCAGGGGCGCCAGGATCGCTTCGGCGAACGCCCGCGCATCGTCGTCGGGGATCAGGTTGAGCAGCCCGTGCCCGGCCAGGTCCGCGAAGTACACGACGACGTCGCCGCGCGCGGCGGTCCGCGCCGCCTGCTGGGCCTGCCGCAGACCCTCGGGCAGGTCGGTGAGCTCGCACGGCTCGGACACGCCGACGGCCAGGCCCGGCTGGCCGGTGAGCCAGTCGAGGCCGGGGCCGTCGGCCACCAGGCCGACCACGGCGCCGTCGTACTCGGCCAGGTACACCGGCGCGCCCGGCTGCTCCGTCGCGAGCCGGGCCACCGCCTCATCGGCGTCGTGGGCCCCGGCCAGCACGACCACCCGGAACGGTTCGGGCGGCAGGTCGGCGCGCAGGTCGCCAAGCACGTCGCCCACCGGTTCGCCGCGCAGCATCAGTGCGAAGAAACCCGACCGCAACCGGCGGCGGACGGCACCGAGCGCCTCGACCTGCTCCAGCGCGAGGGTCAGCAGCGAGGCCGCCGAGTTGATCACGTGGTGGTCGGTGGTGGCGAACGGCCCACCGCGACCGACCACCAGGAAGCCGCGGGCCCGGCCGCCCAGCGCCTGCATGCTGACTTCCTGGTCGCCGAGCGAGAACCCGGCGGCCGCGAGCCCGCGCCGCGCCCGCAGTCTGTCCACTTCGGGCTCGATCTGCGCGACCCGGGAACCGGCCGCGACGGGCGCGCTGTGCAGGAGCCGACCGCCCGCGTCGAGCAGCAGCACCCACGCGTCCAGCAGCCGTGCCAGCTTGCGCACCAGAGCGGCCACGCCGTTGCTGGTACCGGCCGCCTGCGCCAGCTCGTGCTGCGCCTGGCTGGTCCGCCGCAGGCTCGCGTACTCGTCGGCCGCGATGGCGCGCGACACCGCCTTGCTGATCGCGATGAACGGGGTCGGGCGCGGCACCTCCAGCAGCGGCAGCCCGGCCGACCTGGCAGCCGCCAGCAGGTCGGCCGGCACGTCGTGGTGGCTCAGCCCCACGCCGAACCCCAGCCCGGCGACCCCGGCCTCGGCCAGCCGCTCGACGAAGGTCGCCGGATGCTCGGCACGCAGCGCCAGGCCGGTGGTCAGCAGCAGTTCGCCGCCCTCCAGAAACGGCGTCGGATCGGCCAGCTCGCTGGTGTGCACCCACGAGACCGGCCGGTCCAGCGCCGCCGGGTCGGCGTGCGCGACGAGCCCGAGCGCAGCGTCGGCGACCAGGTCGCGCAGCGTCAGTGGCACCGGTCAACCTCCTGACACTGTGGCGAATCAGCACCTCAGAGTTAACCAGATCGTCCACTCCCGTCCGAGGGGCTGCGGCGGCGAACCTGGTCGCGACGACCAGCGCAGTCCTCCCGGAGGTCCCCGTGACAGCCCCCCAGGTTTCCCGCCCGCAGGCCCGCGTGCTCCGCACCGAGATCCCCGGGCCGCGCTCCCGCGAGCTGCACCAGCGGCGCGCCACGGCGGTGGCGGCCGGCGTGTCCAGCGTCCTGCCGATCTACGTCGCCGAGGCGTCCGGTGGCGTGCTGCACGACGTGGACGGCAACTCGCTGATCGACCTGGGCTCGGGCATCGCGGTGACCAACGTGGGCAACTCCGCGCCGGAGGTCGTCGACCCGGTGCGCCGCCAGGTCGCCGAGTTCACCCACACCTGCTTCATGGTCACGCCCTACGAGAACTACCTGCAGGTCTGCGAGGAGCTGGCGGCGCTGACACCGGGCTCACACGACAAGCGCAGCGCACTGTTCAACTCCGGGGCCGAGGCCGTGGAGAACGCGGTGAAGATCGCGCGGCGGGCCACCGGGCGGCAGGCGATCGTGGTGTTCGACCACGCCTACCACGGCCGCACCAACCTCACCATGGCGCTCACCGCGAAGTCCGTGCCGTACAAGCACGGTTTCGGGCCCTTCGCACCGGAGATCTACCGGGTGCCGATGTCCTATCCGGCGCGGGACCGGCGCAGCGGTGCCGAGGCGGCGCGGGACGCCGTGGACCGCATCGAGAAACAGCTGGGTGCCGACTCGGTCGCGGCCGTGCTGATCGAACCGATCCAGGGTGAGGGTGGGTTCATCGAACCGGCCCGGGGCTTTTTGCCCGCGATCGCCGACTGGTGCCGCGACAACGGGGTGCTGTTTGTCGCCGACGAGATCCAGACCGGGTTCTGCCGCACCGGCGCCTGGTTCGCCTGCGAGCACGAGGACGTGGTGCCCGACCTGATCACCACCGCCAAGGGCATCGCGGGTGGGCTGCCGCTGGCCGCGGTCACCGGGCGCGCGGAGCTGATGGACGCGATGCCGCCGGGCAGCCTCGGCGGCACCTACGGCGGCAACCCGGTCGCCTGCGCGGCGGCGCTCGGTTCGATCCGCGCGATGCGCGACCGCGACCTGGCCGCCGCCGCGCGGGCGATCGGCGACCTCGCGTTCCCGCGCCTGCGCGCGCTCGCCGAGGAGACCGGCGTGATCTTCGACGTGCGCGGTCGCGGCGCCATGATCGGCATCGAGTTCACCAAACCCGGGACGGCCGAACCGGACCCGGAGCTGACCGCGCGCATCGCCCGGGCCTGCCACGCCCAGGGCGTCGTGATCCTCACCTGCGGCACCTACGGCAACGTGATCCGACTGCTGCCTCCGCTGGTGATCAGCCACCCGCTGCTCGACGAGGGCCTGGCCGTGCTGGAGTCGGCCGTCCGCGAGCACGCGCGGTGACGGGCCGGGCCGCGGGTGGTCCTGCCGGGTTCTCCGCGCCCGCGGCCCACCCTCACGCCGCTCGCCGGTAGTTCACCGGCCGCAGGTGCCGGTGACCGACGTGCCGCCGCGCCGGTTCGGCGGGCGGCCCCGACGTCGTCGCCCAGTGATCGCCCAGCACTTCCCGGGGCGACCACCGACGCTCACCGCGCTGCACGAGTAGCAACAGCACCAGTCCGGCCACCAGGAACACGTGGGAGAGCAGGCGGCTCACCGGCACCGCGCCGTGCACCAGGTCGAGCACGCTGAACCCGGTCAGCACCAGCAGGAACGCGGCCAGCACCGGCACCAGCCCGGCGGCCGTGCGCGTCCGCACCGCGCTGACCAGCAACCCCAGCCCCAACGCCAGGTTCCACGCGGTGCTCTCGTTGAACAGGTGGGTGCTCATGGACTCGCCGCCGTGGTGCGCGTGCCCGATCCCGGCCACCTGCGCGAGCCCCAGCAGGAGCTGGCACACCGCCACCCCGGCGAGCAGCCGCCGCGGCCACCCCACCGGCGGCGCGATCCGCACGTCCGGGATCGGCACGATCGGGCGGACCCGCAGCCACCGGGACAGCTCGACGGCGCGGTGCTCCCAGTCCCGGCACTCGGAGCATCCCGCCAGGTGCCGCTCCAGGTCCCGTTCCGGCACCGGAAGTCCCTCGCCGTCCAGGCGAGCCGACAGCGCCTCCCGGAAGGCCATGCAGTCCATGGCGTTTCGCTCGCCGCTCATCCGGCACCCGCCGACCGGCGCCGCTCCTCCCCGAGCAGCGCGTCGCGCGCCCGCGCCACCCGGGAGCGGACGGTCCCGATCGGGCAGCCGCACACCTCGGCGGTCTCCTGGTAGGAAAGCCCGAGCACCTGGGTGAGCAGCAGCGCCTCGCGACGCTCCGGGTCGAGCCCGTCGAGCAGCAGGTTCAGCTCGACGATGTCCTCGAACCCGGGCCGCTGCACCCGGTGCTCCTCCAGGGCGTCGACCGGCGACGTGACGTGCCGGGTCCGCTCCCGCCGGAGGTGGTCGGCGGCGACCCGCCGAGCGATCGACAGCAACCAGGTGCGGGCCGAGGACCGGCCTGCGAAGCGCGGCAGGCTCCGAAGCGCCCGCAGGTAGGTCTCCTGTGCGAGGTCATCGGCCCGCCGGGCGTCCAGCAGGTGGGCGAGGAACCGCCACACATCGCGCTGCGTGGCGCGGATGAACGCGTCCAGCGCACCCCGGTCGCCCCGACCCGCGACGAGCGCCAACTCGGTGAGCCGGGCGTCGTCGGCCGCGGAATGATCCATAACTTTGCACGCTACTCACCGCGCACCCGCCGAAGCCCGCCGCCACCACGGAAAAAAGGGACATTCCACCCACGATTGCGGTCAGGTCGCGGACGACCCCGCTCCGGTTCCCGCCCGATTCCGTGATCCACCCGACAGCGGAACCGGGGCGTCCGGCATCAACCGGGTCAGCCTTCGGCGGCGAGCTGGCCGCAGGCCGCCGCGATCTCCTGGCCCCTCGTGTCGCGGACCGTGCACGGCACGCCCGCTTCGCGGACGCGGCGGACGAACTCGCGCTCCACCGGCTTCGGGCTCGCGTCCCACTCGCTGCCCGGCGTCGGGTTCAGCGGGATCAGGTTGACGTGCGCGTACTGGCCGAGATGCTGGTGCAGCTTGCGGCCCAGCAGGTCGGCCCGCCACGGCTGGTCGTTGACGTCGCGGATCAGCGCGTACTCGATCGACACGCGGCGGCCGGTCCGTTCCGCATAGCCGCGGGCCGCCTGCAGCACCTCGCTGACCTTCCAGCGGTTGTTCACCGGCACCAGCGTGTCGCGCAGCTCGTCGTCCGGGGTGTGCAGCGACACCGCCAAGGTGACCTGCAGCCCCTCCTCGGTCAGCTTCCGGATCGCCGGGACCAGCCCCACCGTGGACACCGTCACCGAGCGCTGCGAGAGACCCAGCCCGTTCGGCACCGGGTCGCAGATCCGGTGCACCGCGTCGATCACCCGGCGGTAGTTCGCCAGCGGCTCACCCATGCCCATGAACACGACGTTGGACAACCGGCCCGGCCCGCCCGGGATCTCGCCGTCGCGCATCATCGCCGCCGCCGACCGCACCTGGTCGACGATCTCCGCGGTCGACAGGTTCCGCTGCAGGCCGCCCTGCCCGGTCGCGCAGAACGGGCAGGCCATCCCGCACCCGGCCTGGCTGGAGATGCACACCGTGGCGCGGTCCGGGTAGCGCATCAGCACGCTCTCCAGCAGCGTGCCGTCGTGCGCCCGCCAGAGGGTCTTGCGGGTCGCTCCCTTGTCGGTGTCCAGGTGACGGACCGGGGTCAGCAGTGGCGGCAGCAGCTTCTCGGCCAGCCTGGCGCGGCTGGCCGCCGGGATGTCGGTCATCGACTCGACGTCCGCGGTAAGCCGACCGAAGTAGTGGTGCGCGAGTTGCTTGGCGCGGAACGGCTTCTCCCCCAGCTCGGTCACCGCGACCCGCCGTTCGTCGGCGGAGAGATCGGCGAGGTGCCGCGGGGGCATGCTGTTCCTGCCTTGCCGGCGCGGCGCGTTGAAGACCAGCGGAAGGGAAGTCGCAGACATAGCGCCGTCCAGTGTCCCACGCGGCAAGCAGCGGGCAGCCCGCACCCGGGCACACCGCGAGATCCACCTCACCTTGGGGGCGGCCACCGCACGCGGTACAGTTTTCGTCGTGGCGAAAGTCCGCTCTGCACGTCACCGAAACATGTCTCTCGTCGTGGTGGCCGCGCTGGCCCTCACCGCGGCGTGCGCAACGGGCCTCAGCCAACCCGACGACGAGCGCAAGCGAGTCGTCACCACCTTCACCGTGATCGCCGACATGGCGCGCGCCGTCGCCGGTGACCGCATCGCCGTCGAATCGATCACCAAACCCGGCGCCGAGATCCACGAGTACGAACCCACACCCAGCGACATGCTGCGGGCCGCCAAGGCCGACCTGGTGCTGGACAACGGGCTCGGTCTGGAGCGCTGGTTCGACAGGTTCGTGCAGCGCAGCGAGGCCCGGCACGTGACCGTGACCGAGGGCGTGCCGCCGATGCCCATCCGCAGCGGCGAGTACCGGGGCAAGGCCAACCCGCACGCGTGGATGTCGCCGCGCACCGCGCGGACCTACGTCACCAACATCCGCGACGCGTTCGTCCGACTCGACCCGGCCGGGGCCCACGTGTTCCGCGCCAACGCCGAGGCGTACCTGCGGCAGCTCGACGAGATCGACCGCTACCTGCGCGACGAGCTCGCCACCCTGCCCGAGTCGCACCGGGCGCTGGTGACCTGCGAAGGCGCGTTCTCCTACCTGGCCCGCGACGCCGGGCTGCAGGAGGCGTACCTGTGGCCGGTCAACAGCGACTCGGAAGGCACCCCGCAGCAGATCCGGGCCACCACGCAGTTCGTCCGCGAGCACGGGGTGCCCGCGGTGTTCTGCGAATCCACCGTCAACGACAAGGCGCAGCAGCAGGTCGCCCGGGAGACCGGTGCACGGCTGGGCGCGACGCTCTACGTCGACTCGCTGTCCGGGCCCGACGGTCCGGTCCCGACCTACCTCGACCTGCTCCGCCACGACGCCCGGGCGATCGTCGAGGGCCTGCGCGGAGGTGCCCGGTGACCCAGGCCGTCAACGCCCACCACGTCACGGTCCGCTACGGCGAGACCCTGGCCCTCGACGACGTGTCGGTGGAGATCGGCACCGCCCGTGTCTGCGGGCTGCTCGGCATGAACGGCTCCGGCAAGTCGACGCTGTTCAAGGCGCTGACCGGACTGGTCCGGCCGGACCACGGCGAGATCCGGCTGCTCGGCCGCGACCAGCAGCAGGCCCGCCAGGAGGGCCTCGTCGCCTACGTCCCGCAGTCCGAGGCCGTCGACTGGACGTTCCCGGTCACCGTCGCCGACGTGGTCATGATGGGCCGCTACGGGCACCTCGGATTCACCCGGCGACCCCGCCGCGCCGACCGGGCCGCCGTCCACGCCGCTCTGGAGCGGGTGGGCCTCACCGACCTCGCCGGGAGGCCGATCGGCGAGCTGTCCGGCGGGCAGCGCAAGCGGGCCTTCGTCGCCCGCGGCATCGCGCAGGAAGCGCAGCTGCTGTTCCTCGACGAGCCGTTCGCCGGCGTGGACCGCAGGTCGGAGGCGACGATCAGCGACCTGCTGCGGTCCCTGCGCGCCGAAGGCCGCACGATCGTCATCTCCACGCACGACCTTTCCAGCGTCCCGGAGCTGTGCGACGAGGCGGTGCTGCTGCAGCAACGCGTCATCGCGCACGGCCCGGTCGAGGAGGTCCTGGCACCCGCCAACCTGGCCCGCACGTTCGGTGTCGAGACCGCCGCGGAACCGTCATGATCACCGAGGAGAGCCCGTGAACGACGTCATCCAGTGGTTGGTGGAGCCGGTGCAGTTCGGCTTCATGCAGCGGGCGCTGCTGGTGAGCCTGGTCGCCGGTGTCGTGTGCGCCGTGCTGTCCTGCTGGGTCACCCTGATCGGCTGGTCGCTGCTGGGCGACGCCGTCTCGCACGCGGTGCTGCCCGGCGTCGTGCTGGCCTACGTGCTGGCGGTGCCCTTCTCGGTCGGCGCCTTCCTGTTCGGCAGCCTCGCCGTCGGGCTGATCGCCGCGGTGCGCAGCAGCACCCGGTTGAAGGGCGACGCCGCGATCGGCGTGGTGTTCACCGGGTTGTTCGCACTGGGACTGGTGCTGGTCTCGCGCATCCCCAGCCAGGTCGACCTGAACCACATCCTGTTCGGCAACGTGCTCGGCGTCACCGACTCCGACATCCTGCAGGTGCTGGCGATCGGCGCGATCGTGCTCGCGGTGGCGCTGCTCAAACGGCGCGACCTCACCCTCTACGCCTTCGACCCCACCCACGCGCACGCCATCGGGCTCAACCCGCGGCGGATCAGCGCGCTGCTGCTGACGATGCTGGCCCTGACCGTGGTCGTGGCGCTGCAGGCCGTCGGCGTCATTCTGGTCACCGCGATGCTCATCACGCCCGGCGCGACGGCGTTCCTGCTGACCAGGCGGTTCCCGCGGATGCTCGCGGTGGCCGCGGCGCTGTCGGTGCTCAGCAGCGTGCTGGGCACCTACCTGAGCTTCCACCTGGACACCTCGACGGGCGGCATGATCGTGCTCTGCCAGAGCGGCGTGTTCGCCCTCGCCTATCTCGGCGCACCGCGGCAGGGTCTGATCCCGCGGGCGCTGCGGCGGCGGGCCGCCGCTCGCGGGCGCGCATCACCCGGTTCCGTCGCGGCCGTATCGTGAAAGCATGACGAGTATGGCCGAGCGCCCCTCGCCGTCGGTGGAGGACTACCTCCGGGCGATCTACGGGCTCAGCGAACGAGGCGTGCCCGTCACCAACGCCACCCTGACCCAGCGGCTCGGCCTGAGCCCGTCCTCGGTGTCCGGGATGATCAACAAGCTCGCGCAGCTCGGCCTGGTCACGCACGTCCGCTACCGCAGCGTCGAACTGACCCCGGAGGGGCGCCGCCTGGCCTACGACGTGCTGCGCCGCCACCGCCTGATCGAGCTGTTCCTGGTGGAGGAGCTGAACTACAGCTGGGACGAGGTGCACCGGGAGGCCGACGTGCTGGAGCACGCGGTGTCCGACGAACTCATCGCGCACATCGCCGCCAAGCTCGGTAACCCCACCCACGACCCGCACGGTGACCCGATCCCGACCGCGGACGGCACCGTGGAGCACCCGGCCACGAAACTGCTGGACCACGTCGAGCCCGGCACGGTGGGCACCATCGCGCGGGTGTGGGACACCGACTCGGAGCTGCTGCGCTACCTCACCCAGCACGGCATGACACTCGGCGCCCGGATCGAGGTGGTGGAACGCAAGCCCTTCGGCGGGCCGCTGGTGGTGCGGGTCGGGGAGCCGCCGAACACCGAGACGGAGTTCGTGGGCGGCGAGATCGCCACCGCGCTATCGATCAGCGTGCACGGGTGAGTGCTTCTCGCCGGTGAGCCGCGAGCTCACCGCGCGGGAGGTCACCACCGGCCTTTCCAGCGGGTCCGGCGTGGGGTCGTCGCCGTAGATCTGCTCGGTCACCAGTCGGGCGTGCAGTTCGTCGGTGCGGTGTGCGCCCAGCACCGCGAGCAGCAGGTCGAAGCGGCTGTCGGTGAGGGCCACCGCCACGTAGCAGAACCCGGCCAGGCCGGCGAAGACCATGCCGGACACCCACCACACGGAACCACCATGGACGAGCACCATCACCGCGAGGGCCAGCATCAACCCGGACGCGAAGGCCACGCCGCGGGCGATGGTGACCTGCTTGAGCAGCGCCCGGAACGCCGGGTACTGGTGGCACAGCTGCCGGATGATGCGGGCCCGTTCGCACCGGTCCAGCTGAGCAAGCCGACTCAGGCCCGCGGTGACCGGCTCCGCCGCGCGGTGCGCCATCGCTGCTCCTGTAACCGTGGTGGCTTGCACTTCCGGGGCGACGGCATGCGCGTACGCACACCGCGTGACCAGTACTAGTCGATCACGAGCACCGGGTGGGTATCAAGGCGTCATTCGGGGGCGTTCGCGTTGCGGAAAAGGCACCGAACAGTAACGCCACCGGAGGGCTGTTCCGCCGACCTTGATCGGCCACCCGGGTTTTTGCCCCGGGGGCTGCGGTCACCCTGTGAGAGCCGGGTCCGGTGCTGGGACCGCCGGACCGCTTGCGCGAGGAGGGAGCGATGGCCATTCCCGTGGGCGCGCCCGCCTGGGTGGACCTGGCGGCGGAGCAGATCGCCGAGGTCCGGGACTTCTACACCGAGCTGTTCGGGTGGCGGTGGATCAAGCGACCGGACTACAACATCGCCCTGAAGGACTCCACGCCGGTGGCCGGGGTGATGCCACCGGAGACCGACGCACCAGCGGCGTGGATGCTGTATCTGGAGTGCGGGTCGGCACGCCGTGCGGTGGAGCGGATCCGCGCACTCGGCGGCAAGGTGCTGGTCCCGCCGACGGAGACACCCGCCGACGAGACGTTCCTGGTCGCCGAGGACCCGTCGGGGGCGCCGATCGGGTTGTGGGAGTCGCCGCCCAACGCCGCGTTCGGCCGGGACCACCCGGGCATGTTGTGCTGGGCGGAGCTGCACACCCGCGACAGTTCCTCGGCCGATCCGTTCTATGCGGAGCTGCTGGGCTACCGCCAGGAGCAGATCGGCGAGCCGGGCGAGGGTTTCGACTACACCGTCTGGTACGTCGACGACCTGCCGACCGTGGGGCGGTTCGAGACAAGCTCGGCGCTGCCCGAGGACGTCCCGGCGCACTGGCAGCTGTACTTCCAGGTCGATCCTGCCGTGGGCACCGACGCGACCGCGGCCAAGGCCGCGGAGCTGGGCGGTGCGGTGCTCCGCGAGCCATCGGACTCCCCGCACGGCCGCCTGTCCCTGGTGCGGGACGTCGCGGGCGCCACCTTCTTCGTCATCGACACCAGCCAGCGCACCGGGGAATGAGGGTGCCGAGCCCGGCGGACACCGGGACCGGCGGCCACACCGGGCTCGCGCCGGGCACGTCGGCGTTCATGGTCCGCCCCCGTCAGAGCACCAGCCCGGCCGGTTTGGTGCGCGTCCGAAGGCGGTAGGCGACGGGAATCGTGCGGCCAGGCGTCTCGCGGGCCGCCCGGGCCGCGACCTTCGCGGAGAACTCGATGCCCAGGACCGCTTCGAGCGTCTCCCGGTCGTCGAAGCGCCACAGCGTGTCCACCGAGGTGCTCTCGAAGCCGTGGCGCTGGAAGAACGCCTCGATCCCGGCGGGATCGATCTGCGGCGCGTCCGCGCGCATCCACTCGCCATAGGGGGCCCGGGCCGTGTCCAGGTCGACGATCGCGATCACGCCGCCCGGGCGCAGCACCCGCTCCGCCTCGGCCAGTCCCGGCTCGCAGCCCGGCCCGAAGAAGTACGCCGTGCGCGCGTGCACCAGGTCGACGCTGGAATCCGGCAGCGGCAGCTGCTGCGCGGGCGCGACCCGGACATCCACCCCGGGCGTGCCCGCCATCCGCCGCCGCGCGCGCTCGGCCAGCGGCGGATGCGGCTCGACACCGATCACCGTGCCCGCCGTCGAGGCGAACAGCGGCAGGTGGAAGCCGTCCCCGCAACCGACGTCGACGACGTCCTTCCCGCTCCAGTCGCAGCGCTCGCGCAGCGCGCGCCACACGGCGCCGGTCACGTCCTGGGCACGGTTCTCCTTCTCGTAGAGCTCCGGCCAGTTCCAGATGTTGGGGCTCGGCGTGACCTGCTGACCAGCCCGCTTCCGCCAGGTGCGCATCAGCTCGGGAGCAGCCAGAACAGCATCATCCACGCCACCGCCGCCGACGGCAGCAGCGAATCCATCCGGTCCATCAGGCCGCCGTGACCGGGCAGCAGGTTCCCCATGTCCTTGATGCCGAGATCGCGCTTGATCAACGACTCCATGAGGTCGCCCAGCGTCGCGCTGACCACCAGCGCCGCCCCGAACAGCGCCCCCTGCCACCACTGGCCGTCCAGCATCAACGTCACCGACAGGACCCCGGCGACCACACCGACCAGCATCGACCCGGCGAAACCCTCCCAGGACTTCTTCGGGCTCACCGTCGGCGCCATCGGATGCCTGCCAAACAGCACCCCGAACGCGTAACCACCGGTGTCCGAGGCGACCACGCCGATCATGAAGCACAACGCGCGGTACGCGCCGTCCTCCGGGCGCACCAGCATCGCCGCGAACGCGGCGAACAACGGCACGTACGCCGCGGTGAACACCGAGGCCGTGACGTCCCGCAGGTAGCCGTCCACGCCGTGCCGGAACCGCCACGCCAGGCAGGCCAGCACGGTGATCGCGAACGCCACCAGGATGCCGCGCAGCCCGAACAGCCAGGACAACCACACCATCGCCTGGCCGCCGAGCAGCACCGGCACCAGCGAGACCCGGATCCCGGCACCGCGCCGCAGCGCATTGGCCAGCTCCACCGACGACACCGCCACGGCGGCGGCCACGATGCCGATGAACACGAACCGCACCATCAGCAGCGACAGGATGATCGCGGCACCGAGCACCACCCCGACGCCGATGGCGGCACGGAGGTCGCGTCCGGCCCGGGAAGGAGGCGAAGGCGGGTCCGGGCTGTCAGCGGGCATCCTGGACTCACCTTCGCACTGGCCGGCCGTCACCACTCAGACCTCGAGCAGCTCTGCTTCCTTGTGCTTGACCAGCTCGTCGATCTGGGCGACGTAGCGGTGGGTGAGGTTCTCCAGTTCCTTCTCACCGCGGGTGCCCTCGTCCTCGCCGGCCTCGCCGTCCTTGACGATCCGGTCGATCTCCTCCTTGACCTTGCGGCGGATGCCCCGCACGCTGATCTTGCCTTCCTCGCCCTTGTGCTTGGCGAGCTTGACCATCTCCTTACGGCGCTCCTCGGTCATCTGCGGGATCGCCACCCGGATGAGCTGGCCGTCGTTGGAGGGGTTCACGCCGAGATCCGAGTCCCGGATGGCCTTCTCCATCGCCGCGAGCTGGCTGCTGTCATACGGCTTGATGACCACCAGCCGCGCCTCGGGCACGGTGATGCTGGCCAGCTGGTTCAACGGCGTCGGTGAACCGTAGTACTCGACGAGGATGCCAGAGAACATCGCGGGGTTCGCGCGGCCGGTGCGAACGGTGGCCAGCTCCTCCTTGGTCACCTCCACCGCCTTTTGCATCTTCTCCTCGCCTTCGAGAAGAGCTTCGTCGATCACGGCTGCTCCTTAAGTCTGCCGACCGGTGGACATTGCAAGTGTCGCCTGCTACGCGGCGCGGCCCCAGGTCGGGCCCACCACGGATCAGCATCCAGCATGCTCAGGCCGACGGGGTGGCCGGGGTGCTGACCAGCGTGCCGATCTTCTCACCACCCACCGCGCGCGCGATGTTGCCTTCCTGCAGCAGGTTGAACACCAGGATCGGCATGTTGTTGTCCATGCAGAGGCTGAAGGCGGTCGCGTCGGCGACCTTCAGCCCCCGTTCCAGTACCTCGCGGTGCGTGATGCTCTCGAACAGCTTGGCGTCCGGGGTGGTCCTCGGGTCGGCGGAGTAGACGCCGTCGACCGCCTTGGCCATGAGCACCACCTCGCAACCGATCTCCAGGGCGCGCTGCGCCGCGGTGGTGTCGGTGGAGAAGTACGGCATGCCGGTACCGGCGCCGAAGATGACCACGCGTCCCTTCTCCATGTGGCGCATGGCGCGCCGCGGGATGTAGGGCTCGGCGACCTGGCCCATGGTGATCGCCGTCATCACCCGGGTGTCGATGCCGTGCTCGCGCTCCAGGAAGTCCTGCAGGGCCAGACAGTTCATCACGGTGCCCAGCATCGCCATGTAGTCACCGCGCGCGCGTTCCATGCCGCGCTGCTGCAGTTCGGCACCGCGGAAGAAGTTCCCGCCGCCGATCACGATGGCCACCTCGACCCCGTCGGCGACGACCTCGGCGATCTGCCGGGCGACCGTGCCGACCACGTCCGGGTCGATCCCGACACTGCCCCCGCCGAACATCTCCCCGCCGAGTTTGAGCAGCACCCGGCCATATCCACGCTGCGATGGGCCGTCGTCGGTCACGGATTCCTCCCGCGATCTTCTACAGTTCTCGATCGGTTTGCTTGGCTGGTCGCCCGGTGGGTGCACCACCGCCGTAGGGGCACCGGGGGTCGCCCGGCGGCGTCCGGTCGGCTTTCCCATTCTGCGCGACCCGAGACAGATTGCTGGTTGCCGACAACGACATCGCAATCCTCGCGAAAGCGCCCCGCCCTGCATGCGCAGGCGGGGCGCCGAAGCCGCGGTCCGCGGCCGCCGGGCCGACCGATCCCCGAGTCGGGGACCGGACGCACCACCCACCGGTGCCCGGCCCGGCCGGCCGCCGAACGGTGTTACCCGGTCGGCTCGCATGAGCATGGCACGACAGTGCCGCTCATGACGCCTCCGCAGCCGGTCAGGGCTGGCCGACCTCGAACCGGACGAAGCCGGTGACCGTCACGCCGGCCTCGTCCAGCAGGGCCTTGACGGTCTTCTTGTTGTCCTGCACCGAGGGCTGGTCCAGCAGCGCGTTCTCCTTGAAGAACCCGTTCAGGCGACCCTCGACGATCTTCGGCAGCGCCTTCTCCGGCTTGCCCTCGGCCTTGGCGGTCTCCTCGGCGATGCGCCGCTCGTTGGCGACGATGTCCTCCGGGACGTCGTCGCGGCTGAGGTACTTCGGCTTGAGCGCGGCCACCTGCATCGCGGCGGCGCGCGCGGCCTCGGCGTTGTCACCGGTGTACTCGACCAGCACGCCGACCGCCGGGGGCAGGTCCGCCGAGCGGCGGTGCAGGTAGGTGGCCACCGTGCCGTCGAACTTGGCGACCCGGCGCAGCTCCAGCTTCTCGCCGATCTTCGCCGACAGCTCCTGGATGACCTCGGAGACCGTCTTGCCGTCCAGCGGCGCGGCCAGCGCGGACTCCAGGTCACCGGCACCGGCGGCCTTGACCGCGGCGACGACCTTGTTGGCCAGCTCGATGAACTCCTCGTTCTTGGCGACGAAGTCCGTCTCGCTGTTCAGCTCGATGAGCACGCCGCCCTCGGCGGCGACCAGGCCCTCGGCGGTGGCTCGCTCGGCGCGCTTGCCCACGTCCTTGGCGCCCTTGATGCGCAGGTTCTCGACGGCCTTGTCGAAGTCGCCGTCGGTCTGCTCAAGAGCCTTTTTGCAGTCCATCATGCCGGCGCCGGTCAGGTCGCGCAGACGCTTGACGTCGGCCGCACTGAAGTTCGCCATCGTGCGTTATCCGTCTCTCTTCGTACCCAGCTTCGAAGGTCGTGCTCCACGGGCAGCCCCGGGTGGCGTTCGGCCAGCTCAACGGGGGTGCATGCCCGGCTCGGGTGTCACAGCTGCAAGTGTGACAAGCGGGCAGCCGGACCGCGCTTTCGCGCCCGCCGACCGGGCGGGCGCGAAAGCAGGCGGACTCAGGACTGCGCGGACTGCTCGCCGCCCTCGGCGGCCTGGCCGGAACCGGCCAGCAGCTCCTTCTCCCACTCGGCCAGCGGCTCGCCGCCGGCCGGCTTCTCCTCGCCCTCCGGGGCACCGTTGGCGCGGCCGCTGCGGGCCATCAGACCCTCGGCGACACCGTCGGCGACCACGCGGGTCAGCAGGGCGGCGGAGCGGATGGCGTCGTCGTTGCCCGGGATCGGGTAGTCGACCTCGTCCGGATCACAGTTGGTGTCCAGGATCGCCACCACCGGGATGCCCAGCTTGCGGGCCTCGCCAACGGCGATGTGCTCCTTCTTGGTGTCCACGATCCACACGGCGCTCGGCACCTTGTTCATGTCGCGGATACCGCCGAGGGTCTTCTCGAGCTTGTCCTTCTCGCGGGTCAGCATCAAGATCTCCTTCTTGGTGCGACCCTCGAAGCCCCCGGTCTGCTCCATGGTCTCGAGTTCCTTGAGACGCTGCAGACGCTTGTGCACGGTCTGGAAGTTGGTGAGCATGCCGCCCAGCCAGCGCTGGTTGACGTACGGCATGCCGACCCGCTGGGCCTGCTCGGCGATGGCCTCCTGGGCCTGCTTCTTGGTGCCGACGAACAGGATCGTCCCGCCGTGCGCGACCGTCTGCTTGACGAAGTCGAAGGCCGCGTCGATGTAGGACAGGGTCTGCTGCAGGTCGATGATGTAGATGCCGTTGCGCTCGGTGAAGATGTAGCGCTTCATCTTCGGGTTCCAGCGCCGGGTCTGGTGCCCGAAGTGCACGCCGCTGTCGAGCAGCTGCTTCATGGTGACGACGGCCATGGCCTGGTTCGCACCTCGTGGGTCGGGCGCGCCGGGTGGCGCGCGATTCGGTTGCCGCGACGAGCCGGGTGACCCGCCGCCCTGGTACCCGCTCCGGCCGCCCCCACCCGGACTCGATGACGAGTGCGGGACCACGAGGACGCCGGCCCACTCCGCTGGGCGCAGCACTGCCCGAGGTTGTGAACTCGGTGCTGTTCCCGGTGGCCGGCCGGTGGCCGGTCGACCTGCGCAGGTGTGGCGTGCGGATACGCGAAGTCGGTCCGCGCGGACACGAAACCGCGCTGACAGTGTACTGGACGCGACCGACCACTCGATCGTGGACCGCGAGTTGTCCACAGCCACCCGGTTTGTCCACAGATTCCCGCAAGCCCCTGGTCACGGCGCGACGGCTGCGGTCCCCTTCCACCATGCGACTGTTGATTTCCGCGCTGCTCGGCGGCCTGGCCGCCGCCTCGACGTTGCTCGGGGCGACCGCCCCGGCTGCCGTCGTCCCGACGACGCCCGCCGCTGTGCGCGTGCCGCCCCGGTTCGATTGGCCGATGACGCCGCCGCCTGGGGTCGCTCGGCCGTTCGAAGCGCCGGAACACACGTTCGGCCCTGGTCACCGCGGTGTCGACCTGATCGGCGACGTGGGACAGGAGGTGCTGGCGGCCGGCGAGGGGCGGGTGCTTTACGCGGGGTGGCTGGCCGAGCGCAATCTGGTGTCGATCGAGCACCCGGGTGGCCTGCGGACCACCTACGAGCCGGTCACCCCGCTGGTGACGGTCGGCGACCAGGTCGCCCGCGGCCAGGTGATCGGCCACCTCGACCCCGGGCACCCGGGCTGCTCCGCACCACCGCCCCGGGCGTGCCTGCACTGGGGCGCCCGGCGACGGGCGGACTACCTGGATCCGCTGCGTCTGCTCGGCGGCGGCCACGTCCGGCTGCTGCCCTGGACCGACCCGCCCGACTGAGCCGGACCGCGGTGCCGCCGCCGCACCGCCACGCGGTCAGTTCTGCTCGGTGAGCTTCGCGCGCAGCCGCAGGACGGCCCTGGTGTGCAGCTGGCAGACGCGGGACTCGGTCACGCCGAGCACCTTGCCGATCTCGGCGAGCGTGAGGTTCTCGAAGTAGTAGAGCGTCACGACCACGCGGTCGCGCTCGCTGAGCCGCTCCACCGCCTCGGCCAGCTGCCGCCGGCTGTCCCGGTCGACCAGCGCGGCCACCGGGTCCTCCGCCCGTTCGTCGGGCAGCGTCTCGGCCAGCGACGCCTGCGCGGTTCCGGCGCCGATGAGGTCGTCGAGCGCGATCACGCTGGTCATCTGCAGCTGCGCGAACAGGTCGCGCAGCTCGTCGACGCTGAGGTCGAGCTCGGCGGCCAGCTCCGCGTCCGTGGCGGTGCGCTGCAGCTTCGCCTCCAGCCGCTCCAGGGCGCGCTCCACGTCGCGCGCGCGGCTGCGCACCGACCTCGGCACCCAGTCCTGGGCCCGCAGGTCGTCCAGGATCGCGCCGCGGATGCGCTGCATCGCGTAGGTCTCGAACTTCAGGCCGCGTTCCGGCTCGAACTTCTCGATCGCGTCGACCAGGCCGAAGATGCCCGACTGGATCAGGTCCGAGACCTCGACGTGCGAGGGCAGCCCGGTGCCCACCCGACCGGCCACGTACTTGACCAGCGGCGCGTAGTGCAGCACCAACCGGTCCCGTAGTTCCTGGTCGCGGCGCTCGCCGAACGCCTGCCACAACGCCACGATGCCCGCCTCGACCTCGTCGGCGCTGCGCTGGTCGGCGACCGGGTCGTCGTCGGTCGGCTCGACGGTCGCCAGCGACGCCCCGCGCCGCCGTCCGCGGTCGTGGACCCGGCCGTTGGCCGAGCCGCCCTGATCACGGTGGGTCACCTGTGCCGAGGTCGATGTCGAGGTCGATCTCGCGGCCGCCGTGTCGGCGCCGCCCCCGGCGTGGTCAGGTACGGGGGTGGGTTCGGTCATGGATCGCCTTCAGCCGTTCAACGGTCACGTGGGTGTATAGCTGGGTCGTTGCGAGCGTAGCGTGACCAAGCAACTCCTGAACGCTACGGAGGTCCGCGCCGCCCTCCAGCAAATGCGTCGCGGCCGAGTGCCGCAAAGCGTGCGGCCCCACGTCCGGTGCCCCCGGAACCGCTCCGATCGCGTCGTGCACGACGCGGCGCACCGCGCGCGGATCGAGCCGTCCACCGCGAACACCCAGGAACAACGCGGCGCCGGAATGGAGTTGAGCCAGTTTGGGCCGACCGTCGGAGAGCCACCGACCGAGGGCCTGATCCGCTGGAACACCGAATGGCGCAACGCGTTCCCTGTCACCTTTACCGATCACGCGGATCACCCGCCGCTCCCGGTCGACGTCGTCCACGTCCAGTCCGCACAGCTCCGCCACCCGAACCCCCGTGGCGTACAGCAGTTCCAGCAGCGCGTGGTCCCGCAACGCCACCGGATCCCCCTGTTCGGCGCCTGCTGCGGACGCCCGCATGGCGGCACCCACCTGGTCAACGCGCAGCACTGCGGGCAGTTTCCGCTGCTTCGACGGCGCGGCGAGCCGCGGCCCCGGATCGGCCGACAGCAGGCCGTTCCGGAAAGCCCACCGGGTGAACGTGCGCGCTGACGCGGCCCGGCGGGCGAGCGTGGCCCGTCCCGCGCCGTCGGCATGCTGTCGCGACAACCAGTCCCGCAGCACCAAAACGTCCAGCTCAGCAAGGGATGCGGGGTCCGCATCACCCGCCAGGTGCGCCAGCAGCGACACGACGTCACCCACGTAACCGCGAACCGTGTGGGTGGACAGCCCCCGCTCCACGGCGAGATGCCGCTCGAACCGGTCGACCGCGTCGCCCAGCGCCGCGGGCAGTGCCGACCGGACCGCGCGCAGATCCGGCCGTCGTGATCCGGTGGAACGGGGGCGGGCCATACCCCGACGCTCGCCGCTGCACCGCCAGTGGTCAAGCATCGCCACGCCGAAGCATGATCACAGGCGTACCGGAGTACCGCGAAGAACTCGTGCGGTGAGCCACAACTTTGGCGTTCCGCTCAGCTCCGCTTCACCGACCACCCCCCTTCGGACCGGATCGCGAGACCGGACAACTCCAGTTCCGGCAGCAGCGCACGCACCCTGCCCAGCGGCAGGCCGCAGTCCCGGGCGAGTTCGTCGGCGCTGGCGCCGTCCATGCCGCTCAACGAGTCGTGCAGACGGCGAGCGTCCGGATGCAGGCCGTCGGTACGGCGCATCGGACGCGGCACCTCCGCGGACGGCCGCGCGCCGAGCGGATTGATCACCTCCAGCACCTCCTCCGTGCTCGTGACCAGGACAGCCATCCCCGATCGGACCATCGCGTGGCACCCCACCGAGTTCTGCGCGGTCACCGGGCCCGGCACGGCGAGCACGGGCCGCCCCAGGGCATCCGCGGTGTGCGCGGTGTTCGCGGCCCCACTGCGCGGCCCCGCCTCGACCACCACGGTGGCCCGGCCGGATGCCGCGATCAGCCGGTTCCGCGCCAGGAAGCGGTGTTTGCGCGGCGCCGCGCCCGGCGGGTACTCGCTCACCACGGCGCCGGTTTCAGCGATCGCCCGCAGCAGCCTGCTGTGCCCGGCGGGATAGTCGACGTCCACCCCGCAGGCCAGGAACGCGACCGTCGGCCGCGGCGCCCCGAGCGCGCCCCGGTGTGCCGCGCCGTCGATGCCGTACGCGGCACCGGACACCACGGTGAAGTCCGCCGCGGCCAGTCCGTGGCCGAACTCCGCGGCCACGTGCTCGCCGTAGCCCGAAGCCGCTCTCGCTCCCACAACCGCCACCGCCTGCTCCAGGAGCCCGCCCAGCCCGGCACGACCGCGAACCCACAGCGCGATCGGCTCCGCGAGCCCCGACAATCCCACCGACCGCGCCCCGGACAGAGCGTCGAGCACCTCGCCCGGCCATTCGGGGTCCTCCGGAACCACGAGACGCGCACCCACCTCCTCGGCAGCCGCGAGCAGCGCTTCTCCGGACACGTGCTCGCGCCGCGCGTCCACCTCGGACATGACCGCCGGAGGTGCATTGCCCCGCCGGACGATCGCCGCTGCCCGGCACGCGCCCTGCGCCGCGACGAATCCCGCCAGCGCCGGAGCCGGGGGCTCGGCCACGGCGGCCAGATAGGCCCGCGCCAGCAGCAGTTCTTGTTGTGCCCTGTCACCCATCGCCACCCTCCCGTCGATCAGGCCACCCGCCGGTCACGAAACTCCAACGCCGCCGCGACGTGCTCGGCGTCGGGAACGGTCCGCCCGTCCAGGTCGGCGAGCGTCCAGGCCACGCGCAGGCACCGGTCCGCGCCACGAGCCGTGATCGCGCCGACCTCGAGCGCTCTGTCCAGCAACGCGGTGCTGCTGCCTGGCAGCGCGAACTCGCGGCGCAGCACCGGTCCGGGCACCTCGGTGTTGGTCTGCCAGCCGTGGTCGGCCCAGCGCTCCCGCGCCGCGGCCCGCGCGTCCGCCACGCGTTCGCGCACCACAGCGGTGCATTCCGGTCCGGCACCACTGTGGACGGTCATCGCGGTGATCGGCCGCATCCGCACCCGCAGATCCACCCGGTCCAGCAGCGGGCCGGACAACTTGCCCAGGTAGCGCCGCCGGACCTGCGGCGGGCACTGGCAGTCCACCTCCCGAGCCGGTGCGCACGGGCAGGGGTTGGTAGCCAGGACCAGCTGGAACCGCGCCGGGTAGCGCAGCGTGCCGTCCCGCCGCGCCAACCGGACCTCGCCTTCCTCCAACGCCGTTCGCAGCGCCTCCAGGCGCTTGGGCCCCAGTTCGCATGCCTCATCGAGAAACAGCACCCCGCGGTGCGCCCGGCTGACCGCGCCGGGCCGCGCCCAGCCGGTGCCGCCGCCGATCAACGCGGAAATCGACAGCGACGAATGCGGGGCCACGAACGGCGGTGTGCGGATGAGCCCGGCCGATGCCGGTAGGTCCCCGGCCACCGAGCGGATCGCCGTGACCTCCAGCGCCTCCTGCCGCGTGAGCGGCGGCAACAACCCGCACAGCCGTTTCGCCAGCATCGTTTTGCCGGTGCCCGGCGGCCCGACCATGAGCAGGTGGTGACCGCCTGCGGCGGCGACCTCCAGCGCCCACCTCGCTTCCGGTTGCCCGAGCACGTCCGCCAGGTCGGGGACGTCCTCCTCCTGGTCCGCCGTCGTTGGAGGCGGACTTCGGTCGAGGTCGCCGAGCTCGCGCAACCAGGCCACCACCTCGCGCAGGTGCGCCGCACCCAGTACCTCGATGCCGTCGACCAGGTGCGCCTCCGCCAGGCAGTCCGCAGGCACGATCGCCCGCGCCATCCCGGCCCTGCGCGCGGTCAGCAGCGCGGGCAGCAACCCGGTGACCGGGCGGATCCGGCCGTCCAGCGCCAGTTCGCCGAACAGCACGGTCCCGGTCAACCGGTGCGGCGGCACCAGTTCCGCACCGGCCAGCACCGCGCACGCCAACGCCAGGTCGTAGGAGGTCCCGGCCTTGGGCAGCGCAGCCGGGGACAACGCCAACGTCACACAGCTCGCCGGCCAGTCCTCGCGGCAGTTCTGGATCGCCGCCCGCACCCGGTTCTTCGCTTCCTGCAACGCCGTGTCCGGTAAACCCACGAGCTGCAGTGACGGCAGGCCACCCTTGCGCACATCCGCCTCAACCTCGACGAGCACGCCGTCCACCCCGAACAGCGCCACCGCCCAGGTCCGCCGCAACACCATCTAGAACACCCCTTCCAGGTGCCTGATGCGCGCTCTTCGGCCCGGCGGCCACAGCACCGCGACCACGTCGAACCGCACCGGGCAGCCCACCAGGGCGCGTTCGGCCAGCCAGGCGCGGGCCGCGCCGCGGATGCGGTTGATCTTCTCCGGGCCGATGGCGTGGAGCGGCCCGCCGTAGTCCACGCCGGAACGGGCCTTGACCTCGCAGCACACCACGGTGTCGCCGTCGGTGGCGATGATGTCGAGTTCTCCTTGCGGGCACTGCCAGTTCCGCTCCAACACGGTCAGGCCGCGCTGTTCCAGGACCGCGGCGGCCAGCCGCTCGCCCTCGATGCCGAGGGCGTGCCTGCGCCCCTTGGCGTCGCTGTCGGACAGGGGACAGGTGATCGGTTTGCGGTGCATGGTTGTCCTCCGCGGGTCTGGTTCGGGTACCCGCGCTCGTATCCGCCGCGGTTCACGAACGCAGTTCGCGAGTGCGCCGGCGGATGGGAGCGCGGTGGATGCCTCCACGGTGCCCGGCCGCAGAATCGATCACCACCAGCCAGCGGAAATTTGTGGATAAACCGGTCCCCTGTGGACAACTCGGATCACTCAGATGCATGGGGACAATTCAAAAAATGACCGAAAAGCGTGACGAAAGCAGAAAAAAGCTCGGGTGGTCGTCACCGACCACCCGAGCTGCCGTATCGCAGATCAGGAACCGAACGGCCCGCTCTCGGGCAACCGGAGGTCCGGCTTGTCCAGTTCCTCCACGTTGACGTCCTTGAACGTGATCACCCGCACGTTCTTGACGAACCGCGCCGGACGGTACATGTCCCACACCCACGCGTCCGACATCGCCACCTCGAAGTAGACCTCCGAGTCGGAGTTGCGCACCTGCACGTCCACCGCGTTGGCCAGGTAGAAGCGCCGTTCGGTCTCCACGACATAGGTGAACTGCCCGACGATGTCGCGATACTCCTTGTAGAGCTGCAGCTCCATCTCGGTCTCGTACTTCTCGAGATCCTCGGCGCTCATCGCTGTGCGAGCCCTTCTGCGTTGCCGTTCGGACTACAACTCCTCATTGTCCACCACATCCCCCTCCGCAGCATCGAACAAGCCGGGCTTGCTGGTCACCGCACGCGGCGAGCGCATCCCGTGCCGCCGGGCCGCCGCCACCACGTTCGCGTACGACCAGCGGTGCTCGACGCAGGGGCCGAACCGGTTCAGCCGCGCCGAGTGCAGCGGCGTGCAGTAGCCCTTGTGCTCGTCAAACCCGTAGTCCGGGAAGCTGACGTGCAGCTGCTCGGTCATCAGGCGATCCCGGGTGACCTTGGCCAGCACCGACGCCGCGGCCACGCACGCCGCCACCAGGTCGCCCTTGACCACCGCCACGCTCGGCGTGGCCAGGCCCTGCACCCGGAAGCCGTCAGTGAGCACGTAACCGGGGTGCGGCGTCAGCTGTGCCACCGCCCGCCGCATGCCCTCCAGGTTCGCGACATGGATGCCCAGCGCGTCCACGTCCTCGGCCGGGATCACGATGGTGGACCAGCTCAGCGCCCGCTCCACGATCCGGTCGAACAGGCGTTCCCGGTCGGCTTCCGAGAGCGCCTTGGAGTCCGTCAGCCCTTCGAAGCGGCGGCCGTCACCCGGTTTGAGCACGCACGCAGCGACCACGAGCGGCCCGGCGCACGCGCCGCGCCCAGCCTCGTCCACGCCTGCCACCGGCCCAAGTCCGCGGCGGTCCAACGCGCTCTGGAGGGCCCAGTTACCACTACTGCGCCGGATCACCGACCGCGGCGGCCGGAACTCCGCCACCGTCACGTCAACGCCGCTCCACCGACCGTCGCTCACCCATCACACCGACGAGCCTACGACCCAGCCAGACCACGGGGAACGCGGCGGCGAACCCCACGCCCAGCGGCAACCCGGACTGCCAGCTCGGCGCGCCCAGCGCGGTGGCCTGCGGGTTCGGCTCCGGGATGGCCTGCCAGCGCGTCGGCGGCAGCACGATCACCTGGGCCTTGCCGATCACGTTCTCCACCGGCACGGTGCCATTGATGCCGCCACCGCCCTGCACCCGCGAATCCGCCGAGTCGTTGCGGTTGTCGCCCATTACCCACAGGTGGCCTGGCGGCACCGTCACCGGCTCGAACTCGTCCTGGCCGACGCCGCGGCCCGGCTCCCAGTACAGGTACGGCTCGTTGAGCGGCTTGCCGTCGACCAGCACCCGGTTCTGCGCGTCGCAGCACTCCACGGTCTGGCCACCGACAGCGATCACCCGCTTGACGAAGTCCTTCTCGTCCGGCGCGCCGAAGCCCAGCAGCGAGGCGACGCTCTGGAAGAACCCGACCACCGGGTTACTCGGCTCCTCGGTCTGGAACTCGTTCTGCACCCACGCCTGCGGTCCGCGGAACACCACGACGTCACCGGGCTCGGGGTCACTGAACCGGTAGGTGATCTTGTCAACCAGCACCCGGTCGTTGTTGCAGCCGGTGCACCCGTGCAGGGTCTGCTCCATCGACTGCGACGGGATCACGTACACCCGCGCGACGAACGCCTGGATGAGGACCGTCAGCACCAGCGCGGTGACGATCAGGATCGGCAGCTCGCGCCAGAACGAGCCCTTCTTCTTCTCCCTGGGCTTGCGGCGAGGGGAGTTGTCTCCCGAGTCGCCCCCCGGGGCACCGCTACGGTGCTCCTCGTCCTGGGGGTCTTCCGCTGATCCGCTGGAGCGCATGACGTCGGCCACCCGGCCAGGCTACTGGAACCGGCGGCGGCACCGTCGCGCTCCCCCGGCTCGTGGCGTCCCGCCGACCGCCCGGACGGCCCGCTGTGACGTGCGCTTTTCCGGTACAGCCGGGTGGCCGGACGCGAGGCCGGACACCCGGCACCCACCTTGATCACCCGAAGGTGGACACCGGTCGCTGTCCGCACGGACGCGAACGGCCCAGGTGCAGCGCACCCGGGCCGTCCGGTGGTTCCACGAGGGACGTCGATCAGGAAGCCGACGCGGTGGTCTCCCGCTTCTCCTTGATCTTCGCCGCCTTGCCGCGCCGGTCGCGCAGGTAGTAGAGCTTGGCCCGCCGGACGTCACCGCGGGAGACGACCTCGATCTTGGCGATGTTCGGGGAGTGCACCGGGAAGGTGCGCTCCACGCCAACACCGAAGGAAACCTTGCGCACGGTGAAGGTCTCCCGGATGCCACCGCCCTGCCGGCGGATGACCACGCCCTGGAAGACCTGGATCCGCTCGCGCGAACCCTCGATGACGCGGACGTGAACCTTCAGCGTGTCACCGGGCCGGAAGGCCGGGATGTCGGAACGCAGCGACTGGGCGTCCAGTGCGTCCAGGGTGTTCATCGGTGGTCCGTCCTCATCCGTGTCGAAGGCACCCGTGTTCTTGCATGTCGATGGCCCGCCCTGCTGGTGGGGCACCGCTGGCGACACGGGATGAACTTGCTTCTGGGCACGCCGAACCTGCCGTTCGGCTGCAACAACCGTTCCAGTGTGCCAGATCCGCTTTCCGGTGTCGGAAGCACCCCCCGCCGAACGAGGTCAGCGGGGTGCGTCTCCGGCGTTCCGGGACTCGTCGGATCGCTCCGACTCCCGGAGTTTATCGAGCACTGCGAGATCGGCTGCGTCCAGGGTCCCGTCCGGCAGCGCGGCCAGCAGTTCCGGGCGCCGCTCGTAGGTGCGGGCCAGGGCCTGGTCGCGCCGCCAGCGGGCGATGGCGGCGTGGTTGCCGGAGCGCAGCACGTCCGGCACCGCCCGCCCGCGCCACACCTCGGGCCGGGTGTAGCACGGCCCCTCCAGCAGTCCGTCGGAGAAGGAGTCCTGCTCGGCCGACATCGGGTTGCCCAGCACACTTGGCAGCAACCGGACCACGGCCTCCACCATCACCAGCACCGCGGCCTCGCCGCCGACCAGCACGTAGTCGCCGATGGAGACCTCCTCCACCGGCATCCGCTCCGCGGCGTCGTCGATGACCCGCTGGTCGATGCCCTCGTAGCGGCCGCACGCGAAGACCAGCCGCGGCTCGGCGGACCAGCGGACGGCGGTCTGCTGGGTGAACGGCCGCCCCGCCGGCGTCGGCACGACCAGCCGCGGCGTCGGCCCCGTCCCGCACACGGCGTCCAGTGCCTCGCCCCAGACCTGCGGTTTCATCACCATGCCGGGGCCGCCGCCGTAGGGGCTGTCGTCCACGGCCCGGTGCACGTCGTGGGTCCAGTCCCGCAGGTCGTGCACCGCGACCTCGATCCGCCCGCGCTCGATGGCCTTGCCCAGCAGTGCCTCGCGCAGCGGGTTGAGGTAGTCCGGGAAGATCGTGATGACGTCGATGCGCATGGGCCCTCGAAGCGAGAAGCCCCCGCCGCGGACGGCGAGGGCGGCGTGGTTCGTGTCGTTCTATCCGAGCAGACCCTCTGGCGGATCGACGACCAGGCGTCCGGCCTCGAGATCGACCTCGGGCACGATCTCGGCCACGAACGGCACCAGGGTCTCCCGGTCGTCGGCGGTGCGCACGGCCAGCAGCTCGCCGGCCGGGGTGTGCACCACCTCGTGCACCTCGCCCACCTCCGCACCGGAGGTGTCCACGACCCGCAGGCCGACCAGCTCGTGGTCGTGGAACTCGTCGGGGTCCTCGGTCGGTTCGAGCTCGTCGGAGCTGACCGTGAGCAGCGCGCCGCGCAGCTCCTCGGCCGCGTCCCGGCCCTCGACCCCCTCCGCGCGCAGCAACAGCCGCCCGGCGTGCGGCCGGGCGGCTGTCACGGTGAGGTTCTCCGCGCGCTCGGCCCCGCGTCGCTGGAGGCCCAGCACCGAGCCGGGCGCGAAGCGCAGCTCCGGGCTGTCGGTGAGCACCTGGACAACGAGCTCCCCCCGCACACCGTGCGGCCGGACGATGCGGCCCACGGCGAGGGTTTCCGGCTCTCGTTCGCCCATGGTGGTGCTCAGCGGTCGGTGTCCACCACGTCGACCCGGATGCCGCGCCCGCCGATGCCGGACATGACGGTGCGCAGCGCGGTCGCGGTGCGCCCACCGCGACCGATGACCTTGCCCAGGTCATCCGGGTTCACATGCACCTCGAGGGTGCGACCGCGCCGGGTCGTGAGCAGCTGGACGCGGACGTCGTCGGGGTTGTCGACGATGCCGCGCACCAGGTGCTCAAGTGCGTCCGCGAGGACCGTCACGCCTGACCTTCCTCGGACTTCTGCTCCTCGGCCTTCTTGCCACCCTTCTTCTTCGGGGTGGTGGCCTCGACGGCCGGCTCCTCGTTGGCGGCGGCCAGGGCCGCCTCGAACAGCTCCTTCTTGCTCGGCTTCGGCTCGGCGACCTTCAGCCGGCCCTCGGCACCCGGCAGGCCCTTGAACTTCTGCCAGTCGCCGGTGATCTCCAGGATGTTGCGCACCGGGTCGGTCGGCTGCGCACCGACGCTGAGCCAGTACTGCACCCGCTCCGAGTTGACGATGATGCCACTCGGGTTCTCCTTCGGGTGGTACTGCCCGATCGTCTCGATGGCCCGGCCATTGCGGCGGGTGCGGGCGTCGGCGACGACGATGCGGTAGTGCGGCTCGCGGATCTTGCCGATCCGCGCGAGCTTGATCTTCACAGCCACGGGTGCTGGTGCTCCTCAGACTCTCGTTCGTGCTCCGGTGAGCATGCCAAGCCGTGTGGGGCAGCGGAGTGGAATGCTCGTTCCTCAATCGGCCACAAGCGGTGAGAGGGACCCCTCGCGGCGAACAACAATTGTGCCAGATGCCCCACGTCGGGGATGCACGGGGCGGCGGGCCACCCCACCTCAGGACGGCATCAGGCCCAGGGAGATCAGCAGGAGCCCGAGCGCGGGCAGGAAGTTGTTCACCTGGTGGGCCACCACGCTGGCGGTCAGGCGGCCCGTCACCATACGGGCCACGCCGATCGGGATGGCGACCACCAGCAGCAACGCGGTCCGCTCCGGTTCCAGGTGCCCGATCGCGAAGACCGCGGTGCTGAGCACGAACACGTGCAGCTGGCTCCACCGCAGCCGTTCCATCGCACCCCAGAGCAGGCCCCGGTAGATCAGCTCCTCACAGAGCGGGGCGATCAGCCACACGTGCAAAAAGATCACCACCGCCAGCGCCGGGGGCAGCTGCACGCCGTCGAGCAGGCTGCTCACCGTGGACTGCCCCTCCTGCGGACCCATCCACCGCACCCACAGCGTGGTGGCGATCGTGGTGGTGACCAGGCCGATGCCGCCGATGGCCAGCCCGGTGGTCACGTCCGACCAGCGCCACTCCAGGCCGAAGTCCAGCCGCGGACCGTTGCCGCGGACCAGCGTGATCAGCACCGCCACCGCACCGGCCAGCACGGTCGGCAGCACCAGCATCGCGACCAGGGCCAGCGCGTCCGGGCTGCTCAGCGCGGCGGCGAGGACGACCGACACCAGCACGAACACGGCCTGGGCGAAGAAGAACGCACCGAGCCCCCACCGGTGGGTCCGCGTGGGTGGGGGCTCGGTCGGGACGAGCGGTTGCGATGTGCTCACGGGCGCCTCCGTGGTGCCGGTCGGCGGCCGGGCATTTCCCGTCCCGGCTCACGCGTGGTGACGTCGGCGTGCGGACACCGGCGGAGCCGCCAGGTTACCTCCGTCTGATCAACGGGCGGCAGCTGCTGTTCACCCCGCCACGGTGAACAGCAGTAGTGCGGGCAGGAAGTTGTTGGTCGCGTGCGCGACCATGCTGGCGGCCACCCGGCCGGTGATCATCCGCGCCGCGCCGATGGCCAGGCCGCCGACGAACAGCACCGGGGTCCGCCACACCTCCTGGTGAATGAGGGCGAAGATCATGGCCGTCAGCACCAGGATCGCGTAGCGCGGGATGCGGTAGTGCTCCAGCGCGCCCCAGAGCGCGCCGCGCACGAGCAGCTCCTCGGTCAACGGCGCGCCGAGGAAGGCGAACAGCGCGAACAGGAACAGCCAGATGGTCCGTTCGCCCTGCATGAGCCTGGCCAGGTCGGTCTCCGGTGGCGGTCCGCTGACGGCGATGATCACCAGGGACAGCGTCCAGGAGCCCAGCAGGGCGCACAGCCCGCAGACCAGGCCCACCCTGACATCGCGCCGGGTGGGCCGGATGCCGAAGTCCGAGCGCAGCCCGCGCCCGCGCCACCAGGAGAACACCGCGGGCACCAGCCCGAGCAGGATGTTCGGTGCGAAGGCGAGCAGCAGCAGTGGCCCGGTGTTCGGCGGCGTGGCCGGGTCGAACCCACCCCGGCGACCCGGGTGCACCGCGTTGAGGATCAGCACGGTCAGGTAGTAGCCGCCGTAGCCGAGGAAGAACGCGGCGAACCCCCACGCCAGCGAACCGCGGCGGGCGGCCTCGAGCTGGGCCTCCCAGAACCGCGGGCGCAGGTCCCGGTCGCTGGTGCCCGGTGCCGGTTCCCCGGGCGGCTGCGAGCCCCGCTCGGGCTGTTCCCCCACGCCTGCTCCCCTCAACAGCACGCACCCCGGGTGCGCCGGGGTGCGTGTCGACGATTCCGCAACGGCATCCCGGACGCCGCCGCTGGTTCCACGCTAAGCGTTCACCAGCCAAACCGCTGGTCCCCTGATCGTGGGAGCTGGGGGTCAGCGGACGACGGCGCCCCGCAGGATGACCCGCTTCGGATCGCGGAGCGCGGCCAGGTCCTTGCGCGGGTCGGTGTCGTAGCACACCAGGTCGGCCGGGGCGCCGTGCTCCAGCCCGGACCAGCCCAGCCACGTGCGGGCCTCCCAGGAGGCCGCGCCCAGCGCCTGCTCGGTGGACATCCCCACCCGGTACAGCGCCAGCACCTCCTCGGCGAGCAGGCCGTGCGCGATGCCACCGCCCGCGTCGGTGCCCGCGTACACCGGGATGCCCGCCTCGATGGCCTTGGCGACGGTGCGGTCGGCGCGCGCGTAGAGGTCGGTGATGTGGGCGGCGTAGGCCGGGTACCTGGTGGCCGCGGCCGCGAAGGACGGGAAGTTCTCGATGTTGATCAGTGTGGGCACCAGGGCCGTGCCGTGTTGCACCATCAGCTCGATGGTGTCGTCGGTGAGTCCCGTGCCGTGCTCGATGCAGTCGATACCCGCCGCGATCAGGCCGGGCAGCGCGTCCTCGCCGAAGACGTGCGCGGTGACCCGGGCGCCCATCCGGTGCGCCGTCGCGATCGCCTCGGCGAGCACGTCGTCGCTCCACAGCGGCGCCAGGTCGCCCACCGACCGGTCGATCCAGTCGCCGACCAGCTTGACCCAGCCGTCGCCGCGGGCGGCCTGCTCGGCGACCGCCGCGGGCAGCTCAGCCGGGTCCTCCAGCTGGTCGGCGAGGTGCGGGAGGTAGCGCTTGGGGAGGGCCAGGTGCCGCCCGGCGCGGATGATCCGCGGCAGGTCCTCGCGCTCCTGCAGCGGCCGGGTGTCAATCGGCGCGCCGCAGTCGCGGATCAGTAGCGTCCCGGCGTCGCGGTCGGTCGCCGCCTGTGTGGCGGCCTCGTCGAGCTCGACCGGCCCCTCCGCGCCGATGCCGACGTGGCAGTGCGCGTCCACGAGGCCGGGCAGCGCGTAGCCGCCGTCGAACACGGTCTTGGCGTCGGCGACCGGCTCCAGGCTGATCCGGCCGTCGTGGATCCAGATGTCGCGGTGCACGCCGTCGGGCAGCACGACGGCGCGCAGGTGCAGCGCGCTCACTTCTTCTTTCCGAACTTCAGCTTCGAGGGGTCGAACCCGGCGGGGAGATCGTTCAGGCCGCTCTCGATCTTGGACAGGTCCGGGCCCATGCCGGGCGGCAGGCCGCCCGGGGGCAGGCCGGGGAAGCCGCCCGGCAGCCCGCGCATGCCCTTCGGTGGCGTCGGACCGCGCCCCTTCTTGCCCTTCTTCCCCTTCTTGCCCTTGCGGCTCTTGCTGCCGCCCCCGCCGAAGCCGCCGAACTGGCCGGCCATCTGCTGCATCATCTTGCGGGCTTCGAAGAACCGGTTGACCAGGTCGTTGATCTCGGTGACGGTCACCCCGGAGCCGCGTGCGATGCGCTGACGACGGGAGGCGTTGATGATCTTCGGATCGGCCCGCTCGGCGGGCGTCATGCCGCGGATGATCGCCTGGATGCGGTCCAGGTGCTTCTCGTCGAAGTTGGCCAGCTGCTCCTTGATCTGGCCCGCGCCCGGCAGCATGCCCAGCAGGTTCTGCAGCGGGCCCATCCGGCGCACCGCCTGCATCTGCTCGAGGAAGTCATCCAGGGTCAGCTGGCCGGTGCCCAGCTTCGCCGCGGCCTTCTCAGCCTGCTCCTGGTCGAACGCCTGCTCGGCCTGCTCGATGAGGGTGAGCAGGTCGCCCATGCCCAGGATCCGGTTGGCCATCCGGTCAGGGTGGAAGACGTCGAAGTCCGCCAGCTTCTCGCCGGTGGAGGCGAACATGATCGGCTGGCCGGTGACCTCGCGGACCGACAGCGCGGCACCACCGCGGGCGTCGCCGTCGAGCTTGGTGAGCACCACGCCGGAGAACCCGACGCCGTCGCGGAACGCCTCGGCGGTGTTCACCGCGTCCTGACCGATCATCGCGTCGAGGACGAACAGGATCTCGTCCGGGGTGATGGCGTCCCGGATGTCGGCGGCCTGCTTCATCATCTCTTCGTCGATGCCCAGCCGGCCGGCGGTGTCAACGATGACGACGTCGTGCTGCGCCCGGCGGGCCTCGTCGAGGCTGCGGCGGGACACCTCCACCGGGTCGCCGACGCCGTTGCCCGGCTCCGGGGCGAACACCGGCACCCCGGCGCGCTCGCCGACCACCTGCAGCTGGTTCACCGCGTTCGGGCGCTGCAGGTCGCAGGCCACCAGCAGCGGGGTGTGGCCCTGCCCGGCGAGCCACTTGGCGAGCTTGCCGGCCAGCGTGGTCTTACCCGAACCCTGCAGACCGGCCAGCATGATCACGGTCGGCGGGGTCTTGGCGAACTGCAGCCGCCGGGTCTCGCCGCCGAGGATGGTGACGAGCTCCTCGTTGACGATCTTGATGACCTGCTGGGCCGGGTTGAGAGCCTGGGAGACCTCGGTGCCCTTCGCCCGCTCCTTGACACCCTTGATGAAGCTGCGCACCACGGGAAGCGCCACGTCGGCTTCGAGCAGGGCGATGCGGATCTCCCGCGCGGTGGCGTCGATGTCGGCGTCGGAGAGCCGACCCTTGCCGCGCAGGTTCGTCAGGACCGAGGTGAGCCGGTCGGTGAGAGTGTCGAACACGGGTTCACGGGCTCCAGAGTCGATGGGTGTACCTGGGTACCACTGCGAGGGTAACCGGCGCGGCCTACCGCCCGGCGTCGGCTGCGTGGCGGAGTTCGGCGAGCACCGCACATCCGCCCGGGTGGCGGTGCTCACCGCGGAGTCAGGTGAGCGAGCACGCCTGCCCTCGCCCGACCGTCCCCGAGGTGGCGCTACGCGCCGCTGTGCCGCAGATCGCGCTTGCCGGCCGAGGACCGCGACTGCGGCGCGCGCTGGCCCTTGCGGTGCGGTCGCCGGTCGCCGCGGTCGCGGCCGGGGCGACGCGGGCGGCGGCTGATGAACTCGTCCTCGGCGCGGCTGATGCGCAGGCCGCGCCCGGCGACCTGGGTGTTGCGCAGCTTGCTGAGCAGCTCGTCCGGCAGGTCCGCGGGCAGTTCGATCAGGGTGTGCTCGCTGCGGATGTCGATGTGCCCGATGTACTTGCTGGGCACGCCGCCCTCGTTGGCCAGCGCCCCGACCAGGGCGCGCGGCGTGACCCGGTTGCGGCGGCCGACCTCGACCCGGTAGGTCTCGGTCTCCGAGGTGCTGGGTTCGAACAGGTCCCCGTCACGCGACGGCTCGGCGCCCGGTTCGGGATCCAGCAGCAGCGGCCGGTCGCCCTGCACCATGGCCGCCAGCGCCGCGGCGATCTCCACCATCGGCACGTCGTGGGTGCGCTCGTACTCCCGGACCAGCTCCTGGAACACCTCCAGCCCACCCTTGGCCAGGGTGTCGGTGATGCTGTCGGCGAACCTGGCCAGCCGGCGGTCGTTGACCGCGTCGATGCTGGGCAGCTCCATCTGCGGGATGTTCTGCCGGGTGGCGCGCTCGATGGCCCGCAGCAGGTGGCGTTCGCGGGGCGCGACGAACAGGATGGCCTCGCCGCTGCGCCCGGCCCGCCCGGTGCGGCCCACGCGGTGCACGTACGACTCGGTGTCGTGCGGGATGTCGTAGTTGAGCACGTGCGAGATGCGTTCCACGTCGAGGCCGCGGGCCGCGACGTCGGTGGCGACCAGGATGTCGATCCGGCCGTCGCGCAGCTGGCCGATGGTGCGTTCCCGCTGCGCCTGCGCGATGTCGCCGTTGATGGCCGCCGCGCTGAAGCCGCGGGCCTGCAGCTTCTCGGCGAGTTCCTCGGTGAGCTGCTTGGTGCGGACGAAGACGATCATCGCGTCGAACAGCTCGACCTCGAGGATCCGGGTCAGCGCGTCGAGCTTGTCGGCCGCCCGCACCGGCACGTGCCGCTGGTTGATGTTGGTGGCGGTGCTGGTTTTGGTCCGGACCGAGATCTCGGCCGGTTCGTTGAGATAGGACTGGCTGATCTTGCGGATCGCGCCCGGCATGGTCGCGGAGAACAGCGCGACCTGCCGCTGGGCGGGCACCGCCTGCAGGATCCGCTCCACGTCCTCGATGAAGCCCATCCGCAGCATCTCGTCGGCCTCGTCGAGCACCACGTGCCGGAGCCCGGTGAGGTCCAGCGAGCCCTTCTCCAGGTGGTCGATCAACCGGCCGGGGGTGCCGACGACGACGTGCGCGCCGCGGCGCAGACCGCCCAGCTGCGGCCCGTAGCTCGTGCCGCCGTAGATGGGCAGCACGTGGAAACCGGGCAGGTGGGCGGCGTAGCGCTGGAATGCCTCGGAGACCTGGATGGCCAGTTCCCGGGTGGGGGTGAGAACCAGGGCCTGCGGGGTGGTGGCGTCGAGGTCGAGCCGGGACAGGATCGGCAGGGCGAACGCGGCGGTCTTGCCGGTGCCGGTCTGGGCCAGGCCCAGCACGTCGCGCCCCTCCAGCAGCAGCGGGATGGTCTTCTCCTGGATGGGCGACGGCGTCTCGTAGCCGATCTCGCCCAGCACCTGCCGGACGCGCGGGTCGAGGTCGAGTTCGTCGAAGGTGGGCATGCTGGCGCGGATCTCCTCGCTGGGGTCAGGCTGACGGGTACGGAAACGGCCCGGCACTACCCGCCCGGAGACCACGAGGTGCTGGTCGTGGGCTCGGGAGCTCGGCCCGCCGCAGTGCGCCGTTCGCGCAGTTCGAACCGCGTGTACCGCTGGACGCTCAACCCTGTTGCCAGTCACCCGCAGCTCGATCGTGCTCAGCCTGGTGCGGCTTCGTGGCACCGCACCAGGTGCCTACCCTAGCGATCGTCTGCAACGCGCGGACCGCGGGCCCCGGGGCAACGGGACGCACGTCACCCCGCGACATCCAGCCGCAACCCGCCGTCGACCTGATCGCGGGTGAACAGGTACACCCGCTGCCAGCCGCGCGGCAGGTCCCCGCCGCGCAGCCTGCGGTGCATGCGGTCGGCGCGCTGCACGTGTCGCAGGAACGACCGCGGGCGGATGAGCCGTCCCCTGGCCCGCTGCCCGGCCAACGCCTCACGCGGGTCGGCGTGCAGCCACACCAGCACCAGCTGGCGCCTGGTGAGGCGGCCGAACAACAGCAGCATGGCGCGGGTGGTGGCGCGGGTCGCCGGCTCGTGCGCGACGACCGGGTCCGTGGTCCACAGGCAGTACCAGGCGATGCGGGTGCGGTGCATCAGGTGCACCAGCGGCCGGTAGTAGCGGTAGGGCAACGCGGCGGGCACCACCCTGCGCAGCCGGGCCCGGGCCTGCTCGGAGTCCAGCGCGGCGAGGTCGGTGGCGCCGTGCAACTTGCCGAGCACCGTGCTCTTGCCCGCGCCGGGCAACCCGGCGAGCACGACGAGCGACCGGCGCTCGATGCGCACTGCCGGCGGCGGGCTGGCTGCCCCGGGGAGTACGTCCGGTAAGTCCACGACGGCACCAAGGTTACGCGTTGCTCGATCTTGGCCGGCGAGGCGCGTGGGCAACGCCACCGGGCAGAAAAGCGGGAGGCGGCCCGCTCCCCCTTCGGACCGCCTCCCGCCCCATCCCCCTGGGGTGGTACGTCGAGTCACCACCATCCCCGCGTGGATGACCTCCGGGCCACCACGCGGGCTCCTCCCCCTCGAAGCGATAGCAGGGCTCCGGTTCTCCCGCCCGACCCCCAGAACGGGCGGGTCCCCCTCCGGCTTGCCTCTCCTCGTCGCGTCGCACTGAGAAGTCTGCCGGTCGGCGGGCCTCTGGCGAGACCGTGAAGCCCCCTGAATACGGGTGCGTAGTGTTACTCATCCGGCCCGGGCGACAGCCCGCAGACCAGCTCGTGTCCTGCGAAAACGACGCGGGGCACCTCCGGCCGGACCAGCCGGAGGTGCCCCGCGGAGCACACGACGCTAGATCGCCTCGGGTCCGGTCTCGCCGGTGCGGACCCGCACGACCGTGTCCACCGAGGTCACCCAGACCTTGCCGTCACCGACCCTGCCGGTGCGCGCGGCGGTCACGATCCCGTCCACCACCTTGTCCACGTTGGCCTCCTCGACGAGCACCTCGACGCGCAGCTTGTCGATGAAGTCCACGGCGTACTCGGCACCCCGGTACACCTCGGTGTGGCCCTTCTGGCGCCCGTAGCCCTGGGCCTGGCTGATGGTCATGCCCAGCACCCCGAGCCGCCCCAGCGCCTCCTTGAGATCGTCCAGCTTGAACGGTTGAACGATCGCGGTCACCAGTTTCATGCGCGGCTGCCCTCCAGCTTGCGTGCAACCTCGTCGGCCGGGACGGGAGAACGGCGCGCGGAGCGGTCGTCACCGAAGTGGTAGGCGGTCTCGGCGTGCTCGGTCTCATCGATGCCGACGGTCTCGTCCTCGGCGGTCACCCGGAACCCGACGACCGCCTTGACCAGCAGCGCCAGCACCAGGCTGAGCACGAACGAGTAAACCAGCACGGCGACCGCGCCGACAGCCTGCCGCCACAGCTGGTCGAAGCCGCCGCCGTAGAACAGTCCGTCCACACCGGCCGGGGCGGCCGAGGACGCGAACAGCCCGACCAGCAGGGTGCCCGCCAGACCACCGACCAGGTGCACGCCCACGACATCCAGCGAGTCGTCGAAGCCGAACCGGTACTTCAGGCTGACCGCCAGCGCGCAGATCGCACCGGTGATCACGCCGACCGCGATCGCGCCCAGCGGCGTCACCGAGGAGCACGCCGGCGTGATCGCGACCAGACCAGCGACGATGCCCGACGCCGCGCCCAGCGTGGTGGCGTGCCCGTCGCGGATGCGCTCGACCAGCAACCAGCCCAGCATCGCCGCGCTGGTGGCCACCAGGGTGTTGACCAGCGTGACGGCCGCGGTGGTGTTGGCGGCCAGCGCCGAACCCGCGTTGAAGCCGAACCAGCCGAACCACAGCAGACCGGCGCCGAGCACCACGAACGGCAGATTGTGCGGCTTGCCCGGGTCCTTCGGCCAGCCGACGCGCCTGCCCAGCACCAGGGCCAGCGCCAGTGCGGCGGCACCGGCGTTGATGTGCACCGCCGTACCACCGGCGAAGTCGATCGCGGCAAGCCGGTTGGCGATCCAGCCGCCGACCGCGGTCACGTTGCCCGCGTCGTCGGTGGTGTCGAACGCGAACACCCAGTGCGCGACCGGGAAGTAGACCACGATCGCCCACAACCCGGCGAACAGCAGCCACGGGCCGAAGCGGGCCCGGTCGGCGATCGCACCGGAGATCAGCGCGACCGTGATGATCGCGAACATCGCCTGGAAACCGACGAACGCCAGCGTCGGGACGCTGCCGGAGACCTGGTCCTCACCGAGCAGCTGGCCAAGGCCGAAGAACTCCGCGGGGTTGCCGAGCAGACCGAGCCCACCGACGTCCGAACCGAAGGCGGTCGAGTAGCCGATGAGCACCCACAGCACGCCCACCACGCCGATGCTGCCGAGGCTCATCATCAGCATGTTGAGCACGCCCCGCGAGCGCACCATGCCACCGTAGAAAAACGCCAGACCAGGGGTCATGAGCAGCACCAGGGCCGCGCTCACGAGCACCCATGCGGTGTCGCCTGAATTCACCTTGCCTCCCCGTGCGGACCGAGTTGCGCCGCATCCTGGGGAATGTCTGTTTCAGGCGGCCCGTTTCGTTGTTTCGCCCCGGTGAAATCGAGCTCACCATGCGTTACGGGTGTGTTGTGAGGTTACCGGCGTGTTGCCGCGCCGATCACCGACGGCACGTGGCGCGGACGTCCGGCCAGCAGCCCCGCGGCCAGCCACCCGGCGGTGCAGACCATGAGCAGGACCAGCGGGGCGGTCCAGTCCCCGGACACGTCGTAGAGCAGCCCGACCAGCAGCGGACCGGCCGCGGCGATGAGGTAGCCGGTGCCCTGCGCCATCCCGGACAGGGCCGTGGTGGTGTCGCTGTCCGGCGACCGCAGCCCGAACATCGTCAGCGCGAGACCGAAGCCGGCGCCCTGGGCGAAACCGAGCACGACGGCCGCAGGCCACAGTCCCGCCGCGGGACCGGCCAGGATGCCCGCGAACCCCACCGCCACCATCACGGCCAGCACCACGGCGATCGGCCGCTGGTCCCGGAAGCGGCGGCACAGCACGGGCACGGACATCGACCCCACGGCCTGCACCGCAGCCTGGATGCCCAGCGCCAGCCCGGACAGCTCCGGACTCATTCCACGGCTCTGGAGCATGGTCGGCAGCCAACCGAAGACCACGTAGGCCATCGCCGACTGCAGGCCCATGAACAGCGTCACCTGCCAGGCCAGCGGGGTGCGCCACAGCTGGCCGGGCCGCGACGGCCGCGGCGGGGCACCGGAACTGCGACGCAGCGCGAACACGCTGATCACCAGCGCCAGCAACACGGGAACCGCGAGCAGCCCGAGCGGCGCCTGCCAGGCCGACCGCACCACGGCACCCAGCGGCACCACGACGCTGGCCGCGACGGCACCGCCCAGGGTCAGGCACATCGTGAAGACGGCCGTGATGACCGGAACGTTGTCCGGGAAGTCCCGCTTGATCAGCCCGGGCATCGCCACGTTGGCCACCGCGACGCCGGCCCCGACCACGACCGTGCCGCCGAGCAGCGTCCACGCCGAACCCAGGGCCCGCAGGCAGGTGCCGACCAGCAGCACGACCAGGCAGCCGACCAGCACCCTCTCGTCGCCGAAGCGCTGCCGCAGCGTGGGCGTCACGAAGGCGAACACGCCCAGGCACACCACCGGCAGCGTGGTCAGCACACCACCGAAGGTGGTCGACACGCCCAGATCGTGCTGGATGCGCGACAGCAGCGGTGCGACCGCGGTGAACGGCGGCCGCAACGCCAGCGCCACCAGCACCATGGTGACAACCGCGGCGGTGCCCGCCGGGCGGGTCTGGATGCGGCTCACTGCGCCCTCCACTGCTCGCCGAGCACTCCCCGCAGGGACGTCAGGCTGGGTTCGATCACCGCGTGCGCCGCCGCAGCGGCCGCGTGCGGTCTGACCAATCTAGGGCCCCGATCACCCGGGTCGGAACGCGCGGGAATGTGATCCCTGAAACAGCGAACAGCCCCCGCGGGATCGATCGGCGCGGGGGCTGTGGTCGTCGTTGGTCAGTCGAGGAGGGCGTCGACGAAGGCCCCGGGCTCGAAGGGGGCCAGGTCGTCCGGACCCTCGCCGAGTCCCACCAGCTTCACCGGCACCCCCAGCTCGCGCTGCACCTGGAACACGATGCCGCCCTTGGCGGTGCCGTCCAGCTTCGTCAGCACGATGCCCGTCACGTCCACCACGTCGGAGAACACCCGGGCCTGGGTCAGGCCGTTCTGGCCGGTGGTCGCGTCCAGCACCAGCAGAACCTCGTCCACCTGGGCCTTCTTGTCGACGACCCGCTTGACCTTGCCGAGCTCGTCCATCAGGCCCGTCTTGGTGTGCAGGCGGCCCGCGGTGTCCACCAGCACCGCGTCCACCGCGGTCTCGGTGCCACGGCTGACGGCCTCGAACGCCACGCTCGCCGGATCCGCGCCCTCCTTGCCGCGCACCACCTCGGCCCCCACGCGGTCGCCCCAGGTCGCCAGCTGCTCGACGGCGGCGGCGCGGAACGTGTCGGCCGCGCCCAGCAGCACCCTGCGGCCGTCGGCCACCAGCACCCGCGCCAGCTTGCCGGTGGTGGTGGTCTTGCCGGTGCCGTTGACACCGACCACCAGCACCACCGCGGGCTTGCCGCCGTTGGCGGGGTCGCCGTGCGGCAGCGCCCGCACCGCGCGCTCCATGTCCGGGCCGAGGGCGTCCACCAACACCTCGCGCAGCAGCGCACGCGCCTGCTCCGGGGTGCGGACACCGCGGCTGGCGATCTCGGTGCGCAGCCGCTCGGTGATCTCCGTGGTGGTGGCCGCGCCCAGGTCGGCCATCAGCAGGGTGTCCTCGATCTCCTCCCAGGAATCCTCGTCGAGGTCACCCGCACCGAGCAGGCCCAGCAGGCTCTGGCCGAGCGTGGACCGCGACCGGGACAGGCGGCCGCGCAGCCGCTCCAGCCGCCCCGTGGTCGGCTGGATCTCCTCGATCTCCGGCACGGCCGGTTCGGCGGGCGCCGGCTCGGGCACCGGTTCGACGCGCTCCTGCGGCGGCACCACCGGTTCCTCGACCGGCTTCTCCACCGGCTCCTCGACCGGCGCGGTCGCGGTCGGATTGTCCGGCAGCGGCACGTCCACGATGCCGCGCCGCTCGCTGTCGCGCGGCACGGCCGCGTCGTCGCCGACTCCGGGCTGCCCCTCCACCTCGGTGCGCTCGCCCGCAGGGTGCTCCGGAGGGGCGACCGTGGTGACGCCGCCGCTGGACAGGCTGATGCCGCCGTCGGCGCGGTACCCGCCGCCCTTGACGGCCCCGGCCGGGCCCGCGCTCTCGTCCCGTTCGCTCAGGTTGATCCGCCGCCGACGGTTGAGCACGACACCGGCGACCACCGCGACCGCCAGCACGACCGCGACGACGACGAGGATCAGGATCAGGGTAGAGGTCGTCACACGCCCATCCTCCCACCTGGACAGACCGGCCCCGGAGCGCCCCGCCGCAGGCGAGTGGGCAATTCACCAACAATGCGCGGATGATGCTTGCATTTACCGGGCCGTGTGGAATACACCACACCTGTGCGGGTGCTCGGGCTCATCTCCGGCACGTCGATGGACGGTGTCGACGTGGCCGCCGTCGAGCTGCGGCTGGACGGCGACACCATCGCATGCCGGTCCCTCGGCCACGACGTGGTCCCCTACCCAACGGCGCTGCGCGAACAGCTGCTCGCCGCGCTGCCCCCGGCGCAGTGCAGTCCGGCGCAGCTGTGCCGGCTCGACACCCTCGTCGGGCAGGCGTTCGCCACGGCCGCCCTGGTCGGCGTGGAGCTCGCGGGCGGCCACGCGGACCTCGTCGCCTCCCTCGGCCAGACCCTCTACCACTGGGTCGAGCCGGACGGCACGGCGCGCGGCACGCTGCAGATCGGCCAGCCGGCGTGGATCGCCGAGGCCACCGGGCTGCCGGTGGTGTCGGACCTGCGGGCCCGCGACGTGGCCGCCGGTGGGCAGGGCGCCCCGCTGGTCGGGGTGCTCGACGCCCTGTGGCTGGCCGACGAGCCCGGCACCACCGTCGCGCTCAACATCGGCGGCATCGCCAACATCACCGTCGTCGGCGGCCCGCACCCGCGGGCCTACGACACCGGGCCGGGCAACGCGCTGCTCGACCTCGCCGCCCACCAGCTGACCGGCACCGCGCAGGACACCGACGGCAGGATCGCCGCGACCGGCACCGTCCGCCACGACCTACTGGACCTGCTGCTCGCCGACGAGTACTACCGCCGCCCGGCGCCGAAGTCCACCGGCAAGGAACACTTCAACGCCGACTACCTGGCGCACGTCCTGGACGCGGTCCCCACACCGGTCGACGGCCCTGACCTGCTGGCCACGCTCACCGAACTCACCGCCCGCACCGTCGCCGACGCCTGCCGCGCCGAAGGGGCGAGGAAGGTCGTCGCCTCCGGCGGCGGCGTAGGCAACCCCGTCCTGCTCGCCGCGCTGCGGCGCCGGCTCGATGTGCCGGTGCTCGTCAGCGACGAGCTCGGGCTGCCCGCCGACGGCAAGGAAGCCCACCTGTCCGCGCTGCTCGGGTTCCTCACCTGGCACGGCATGACCGGCAACACGCCGGGCTGTACCGGCGCCGGCGGACCCCGCATGCTGGGCAGCATCACCCCGGGGGCCGGGCCGCTGCGGCTACCCGACCCCGCCACCCACCAGCCGAAACGGCTGCGCGTGCAGCCCAGCTAGGAGGACCTGTGCATCCCGTCGACGTCACGATCATCATCGGGTACCTGGTCCTGGTACCGCTGCTCGGTGTCCTGCTGGCCGGTCAACAGCGTTCCGCGAAGGACTTCTTCGTCAGCGACCGCAACATGCCGTCGTGGGCGGTGTGCTTCGCGGTGGTGGCGACCGAGACCTCCACGCTGACCGTGATCAGCACGCCGACCGTCGCCTACCTCGGGTCGTTCACCTTCCTGCAGCTGGCCATCGGCTACCTCATCGGCCGGATCGTGGTCGCCTTCGTGCTGCTGCCCCGCTACTACGGGGGCGAACTCGTCACCGCCTACGCCTACCTCGGCAAGCGGTTCGGGTCCCGGGTGCAGGTCACCGCGTCCGCGACGTTCCTGATCACCCGCCTGCTCGCGGACGGGGTGCGGCTGTTCGCCACCGCCATCCCGGTCAAGGTGATGCTGGCGGCCGCCGGTTTCGACGTCTCTTTCTGGCAGATCATCCTGGTCATCACCATCGTCACCGTGCTCTACACCTACCTCGGCGGCACCCGCGCCGTGGTCTGGGTGGACGCGCTGCAGATGATCCTCTATGTCCTCGGCGGCATCATCGCCGTCGTGGTGCTCGCCGGGAAGCTGCCCGCCGACTGGTTCACCAGCGCCGTCGACGCCGGCAAGTTCCAGCTGTTCGACTTCGGCGCGTCGATCGTCACCGAGCCGTACGCGTTCGTCACCGCGGTCGTCGGCGGCGCGATGCTGTCGATGGCTTCACACGGCGCGGACCAGCTGATCGTGCAGCGCCTGCTGGCCACGCGGACGCTGCGGGCCGGCCAGGGCGCGCTGATCGGCAGCGGCGTGCTGGTGTTCTTCCAGTTCGGCCTGTTCCTGCTGATCGGCACCATGCTGTGGTCGTTCTACGAGGGGGCGAAGCCCAGGGACATGGGCATGGCCACCAACGACGACCTGTTCCCCACGTTCATCGTCACCGAGATGCCGCCGGGCATCGCGGGCCTGCTCATCGCCAGCATCCTGGCGGCGGCCATGAGCTCCTCGCTGAACTCGCTGGCGACCTCCACCGTCACCGACGTGTACCAGCGGCTGACCAGGCGGCCGCTGGACGACCGTGCGGTGCTGCGGCAGGCCAAGATCTGGGTGCTGGTGTGGGGTGTGGTGCTGTTCGGGTTCGCGTCGATGTTCACCAGCACCGACAACCCCGTCATCGAGCTGGGTCTCGGCATCACCGGCTACACCTACGGCGCGCTGCTCGGCTCGTTCTTCCTGGGCCTGGCGGTGAAGCGGGCGACGCAGACCGACGCGGTGATCGCGTTCCTGACCACCGTGGCGGTGATGGCCGTGGTGATCCTCGGGGTCACCTTCCCCGACGGCGAGGGCGGCAACGCCCCGCTGGCCTACCCCTGGTACACGCCGATCGGCGTCGCGGTCACGCTCGTGGTGGGCGGTCTGCTGTCGCTGCGCCACCCCCGCCCGGCGCGGGAAGCCGTCGCCGAGCGCGCCGACAACGCCTGACGCAACGAGGGGCCGCGGTTCCCGGCGAACCGCGGCCCCTCTGACGTAGCGTGGCCACCCGAGCGGAACCACCGATCTGCGCAGCGAAGCTCAGAGGGCGGAGATGATCGACAGCAGCACGATCAGGAAGCACAGGCCGATGCTGCCGCCCATGATGCCCAGCGCCAGCCCCATGCCGGGGGCCTTCTGCGGCACCGGTCCGATCGCGCCGTCGACGAACACGATCACCGGTGCCGCGTAGTAGACGTCGACCTGCTGGCCGGCGTTCACCGGGATCACCGCAGTGGCGTTACCGACCCGCCACAGGTAGTTGACGTGGATCTGGATCTGGTGCTGCCCGGGCGGCAGGTCGATCGGCGTCTTGCCCCAGTTGAGGATCGGGCCGGGCTGGCCGTTGATGGTGACCTGCGGCTTGAAGAACATCAGCATCCAGGCCAGCCAGAAGTACGAGCAGTCGATCATGATGCGCGCCATGCCGGGCGGCGGAGGCGCCATCGGCTGCGGCATCGGCGCGGGCGGCTGCGGCATGCCCGGCTGCGGGTAGCCCTGCGGCGGCATCCCCTGCTGCATCGGGGGCTGCGGCATGGGGGGGTGCATCGGCTGCGGACCGGACGGCGGGCCGTAAGCGCCCGGCGGCGGAGCCATCGGGCCCTGCTGCGGGTACGGCTGGCTGCCCGGCGGCGGGCCGTACGGGTTGGTCATGGAAGCCTCCTGTACCTGATGGGACCCCGCACTCGGGGTATGTGGGCGAAACCCCGCGCCCTCTTTCGTACCGACACCCGCCCCCACGGCTCGATGCCGGGCCGCCGAACATCTTCTCGCACGCGGAATCGGGCTCTCCAACACCGTGTGGCTGCCCACCCTAATGCCTCCGGTCAGCTGTTCAGCCCGGCTCCCGGAAAGTCGATGAACTACTCGACGAACATCGGCTGCGAGCACTACGGGGGGCGCCGTGCGCGTTCGTGATCACGAGCAGTTCCGGGAGTTGCTGGGCGGATACGCGACGGGTGCGTTGACCGACGTCGAGTGGCTGCTGATGTACACGCACCTGTCCGAGTGCCGCCACTGCCGCACCGAACTCGGGCGCCCCGACCTGCCGAATCGCGCTGCGCCGCAGGTGATTCGGCCACCCGCGCCGGGACGCGCGCGGCAGCCCCGCCCGGGCTGGTCGGTGGCGGTGGGACTCGCGCTGGTGACCGCGCTCGTCGCGTTCGGCGTCGGCTACGCGCTCGGCGTCTCGGGCTGAGCCGCGGGCTCCGCGTCCGCCGGTTTCCTGTTCACGGGTTCGCCGCGCAGCCGCTGCGAGATCACCTGGGTGATGCCGTCGCCGCGCATCGTCACGCCGTAGAGCGCGTCCGCGATCTCCATGGTCGGCTTCTGGTGCGTGATGATGATCAGCTGCGACGTGGCGCGCAGCTGGTCCAGCAGCGTGATCAGGCGCCGCAGGTTGGTGTCGTCCAGCGCCGCCTCGACCTCGTCCATCACGTAGAACGGCGAGGGCCGGGCGCGGAAGATCGACACCAGCATGGCCACCGCGGTCAGCGACTTCTCCCCACCGGACAGCAGCGACAGCCGCTTGACCTTCTTACCCGGCGGCCGGGCCTCCACCTCGACACCGGTGGTGAGCATGTCGTCGGGATCGGTGAGCCGCAGCCGCCCCTCACCACCGGGGAACAGGACCTTGAAGACGGTCTCGAACTCCTTGGCCACGTCGTGGAACGCGGAGGTGAAGACCTCCAGGATCTTCTCGTCCACCTCCTTGACCACGCTGAGCAGGTCGCGGCGGCTGTCCTTGAGGTCCTCCAGCTGCGTGGACAGGAACCTGTAGCGCTCCTCCAGCGCGGCGAACTCCTCCAGCGCCAGCGGGTTCACCTTGCCCAGCAGGGCGAGGTCCCGCTCGGCGCGCTTGGCGCGGCGCTCCTGGGTGGCACGGTCGTACGGCACCGGCGGCGGTTCGCTGACCTGCTCGCCGCGTTCCTTGGCGGCTTCGTATTCGGCCAGTTCGGCCGGGCTCGGCGGAACCGGCACGGTGGGCCCGTACTCCTCGACGAGGTCGTCCAGGCCGATCCCGAAGTCCTCGATGATCTTGGTTTCCAGCTGCTCGATGCGCAGCCGCTGCTCGGCGCGCACGACCTCGTCGCGGTGCACCGCGTCGGTCAGCTTCTCCAGTTCACCGCTGAGCTCGCGCACCCGCGCGCGCACCGCGCCCAGCGCCTGCTCATGCTCGCTCTGCTTGGCCTGCGCGACGTCGCGCTCCTGCGTCGCCTGGCGCAGCGACTGTGCGATGCGCTCCAACGCCGTCTCACAGCCCGACACCACGGCTCGCGTCACGCGCGCCGCGCGTTCGCGGGCCTTGCGGGCCGCTTCGGCGCGGGCACGCGCTTCGCGCTCGTGGCGAGCCGCCCGGCGGAGCTGGTCGCCGCGGCCCTGAACCGCGCGGGCGCGTTCCTCCGCGGTCCGCAACCCAAGGCGGGCGTCCATCTCCTGCTGCCGCACCGTGGCAAGCTCGGCGCTGAGCCGGTCCCGTTCCCCGGTGTCGGGTTCGGCGGCCTGGTCCTGCTCGTCCTTGACCGCGGCCAGCCGTTCCTCCAGTTCGGCCAGCTTGATCAGGGAGTGCTCGCGGGACTGCTCGACCTTGACGCGCTGCTGCCGAATCCGGTCGACCTCGGCGGCCGCGGCGCGGGCCGCGCGCTGGAGGCTGGCGAGCCGTTCCGTGCTGCGCGCTCGGCGCACCTTGGCGTCGTTGATCTGCTCCTGCACGGCGCGGACTTCGGCGCGCCGCGCGTCTTCCTCGGCCCGCGCGCCCTCCAACGCGGCGGAGTGGTGCTCCAACCGCCGCTCGGCGGCCGCGAGTTCGCGTTCGGCTTCGTCGACGGCGGCCCGCACCTCGAGGACGCTCTGCCGGTCGTCGGAGCCGCCGGTGGCCCAGTGCGAGCCGAGCACGTCACCGGTGGTGGTCACCGCCCGCACCTCGGGGTGGCGCTGCACCAGGTCGCGGGCCTCGGCCAGCGAACCGACAACGGCGACGCGGTCCAGGACCCTGGTCACGGCCGCCTGCAGGGCCTGCGGCGCGGACACCAGGTCGACCGCCCAGCGCGCCGAGCCGTCCAACTGCGGCCAGCCCGACCGATCGACATCCACAGTGGACTCACCGATGAGCAGCCCGGCACGCCCGGCGTCGTCGCTCTTGAGCAGCTCCAGGGCGGTCACCGCGTCGGTGACACCGCGGACGGCGACCGCGTCGGCCACCGCGCCCAGGGCCGCGGCCAGCGCCGCTTCCGCACCCGACTCGACGGTGAGCAGGGCGGCCACCGAACCCAGCAGTCCCGGCACCCGGTCCCCGGCCGCCAGCAGCGCGCCCGCGCCGTCCTTGCGCTGCAGGCCCATCGACAGCGCCTCGACGCGCGCCTTCCACGACGCGATCTCCCGCTCCGCGGCCCGCTCCGCCTTCACCAGCTCCTCGACGCGGGCCCGCGCGGCATCGCGCGCTTCCGCCGCCGCTTCGCGGCGCTCCTGCAGGCCGGCGTCGTCGGAGTCGTAGCCGCCGCTCTCCTCCTCGGCGTCAGCCAGCGCGCGCTCGGCCTCCTCGGCGCGGGCGGCGGCCTCCTCCAACGCATCCGACAGCCGCTCGATCTCGTCGGCGGTGTCGTTGACCTTGCCGCGCAGCGACTCGACCTGACCGGACAGCCGCGCCGCGCCCTCCCGCCGGTCGGCGATGGCCCGGACGGCGGCCAGGTGCGCCTGCTCGGCCTGCTTCAGCGCCGACTCCAGCTCCGAGCGCCGCTGCACAACCTCGTGGAGGACTTCGCGGGCCTCCTCCATCTGCTCGCGGAGCTCGATCTCCTGCTCCGCGGCCTCCTCGGCCTCCGCCTCCAGCTGGTCGGGATCCCGGCCGGGCCGGTGCTCCTCGGTCTGCGCGGTGAGGTGCCGGTGCCGCTCGGCGGCCAGCCGCATGGTGCCGCGCAGCCGCTCCTCCAGGGCGGACAGCCGGTACCAGGTCTCCTGCGCGCGGTGCAGCCGCGGCGCGTCGGCGGCGACCTGCTCCTCCAGCTCCTTCTCCTGGGACTGCGCGAACTGCAGGGCCCGCTCCACCTCGGCGCGCTTGGCCCGCGCGGCCTCCTGGTCGGCCTCGTCGCGGGCCAGTTCGGCGCGCGCGGTGACCAGGTCGTCAGCGATCAGCCGCAGCCGCGCGTCGCGCAGCTCGGCCTGCACGGTCTGCGCCTTGCGCGCGATCTCGGCCTGCTTGCCCAGCGGTTTGAGCTGGCGGCGCAACTCACTGGTCAGGTCGGTCAACCGGGTCAGGTTGGCCTGCATCGCGTCGAGCTTGCGCAGCGCCTTCTCCTTGCGCTTGCGGTGCTTGAGCACACCCGCGGCTTCTTCGATGAGCCTGCGGTGCTCCTCGGGCTTGGCCTGCAGGATGGTGGCCAGCTGACCCTGACCGACGATGACGTGCATCTCGCGGCCGATGCCGGAGTCCGACAGCAGTTCCTGCACGTCCATCAGGCGGCACGAGTTGCCGTTGATCTCGTACTCGCTGGCCCCGTCGCGGAACATCCGGCGCGTGATGGAGACCTCGGTGTACTCGATCGGCAGCGCGCCGTCGGAGTTGTCGATGGTCAGCGTGACCTCGGCGCGGCCGAGCGGGGGGCGGCCCGCGGTGCCGGCGAAGATCACGTCCTCCATCTTGCCGCCGCGCAGCGCCTTCGCCCCCTGCTCGCCCATCACCCAGGTCAGCGCGTCGAGCACGTTGGACTTGCCCGAGCCGTTGGGGCCGACGACGCAGGTGATGCCGGGTTCGAAGCGCAGCGTGGTGGCCGAGGCGAAGGATTTGAAGCCCTTCAGCGTCAGGCTCTTGAGGTGCACGGCTGCGATCGCCCTTCGATGTCTGGTCCGTCCGGTTGACCGGGGGTCACATCCGGCAGAGCCTACCCCTCACCCACCCGGCGACCACGCAGAACCGCTGCACGCACCGAATTTCGGCAACGGCGGTCGGGTGGGGTCAGCGTTCGACGAAGCCGGTGAGGCCGCCTCGTGGCTCGGACCACTGTTCGGCGACGTGGTCGACGCGGCCTGGTGTCTCCCCGGACCGCAGCGCGGCCAGCAGCTTCTCGCACGCCTCGCGGGGGCCTTCGGCGACCACCTCAACCCGACTGGCGGGCAGGTTGGTGGCGCTGCCGACGAGCCCGAGCTCCAGCGCCCGGGCCCGCGTCCACCAGCGAAAACCCACACCCTGCACGCGTCCGTGCACCCACGCGGTCAGTCGTGCCTGTTGCGAATCCGTCACGCCCGGCATGATGCCGTACCCGCGGCACCACGGCCCGGGAGACTGGGGCCCGACAGGCGCGGTTTATGATCCGCCAGATCTTCATCGGCGCAGCCGACCGGACGAGTGGGGCACCCATGGACCCGATGCTGCTGGAAGACCCGGACGATCGGCCGAAGCGCCTCGTGGTGCTGGCCGCCTCCGGCATCGCCGTGGCGACGGTGTTCGCCACGACGGCCGCGATGGTCGCGGGCACGCAACGGCAGGACGCCGCCACACCGGACTTCACGCTCAAACCCACGGCCACGTCGCGGCCGGGCACCACGTCGCTGACACCACCGCCGCTGCTGCCCCCGCCGCCGATCGACAGCAGCACCTCGGCCACGCGGTCGTCCACCACCACGCGCAGCAGCGAGTCGACGACGCCGACGTCGACCGGTGGCGGCGACACGCCCCCGGAACCGCCGCCGACGCCCACTCCCCCCGAGCCGTCCCCGACGTCGACGTCTCGGCCGAAGCCGCCGACGAGTTCCAAGCCTCCGACGAGCTCCAAGCCCCCGACGACGTCGAAGCCAACGACGTCCAAGACGCCGTCCGAGACCTCGGGGATCGACGAATGACGGAGCTGGCCGTGCACGCCTGCCGATCGCTGTGCTCGTGGCACCGGACCCGCAAGCAGCTCAACGGGCTGCCGCTGCTGGCCTGCCGGGGCTGCGGCTCGCAGTGGATCCGCAGCGAGCCGTGGACACCGATCGACCACACCGGCCGCATCCCGGACGACGTTTGCACGGAGCTGGCCAGGCGCTGATCACAGGTCGCCGAGCACCACGAGGTCGGCCCGCGCCCGGGTCGGTGCGACCAGGGCGGCGTTGCGCTCATCGCTGCGGTACACCCATTCCGCCGCCTCTTCCGGACTGCGCCCGTACCGGACGTGCCGCGCGATGAGCCGCTGCACCCGGACGTCGTCGTCCGGCGCCAGGAACCACGCCTCGTCGAGCAGCTCCCGCACCTGCGACCAGGGTGGCTCGTCCAGCAGCAGGTAGTTGCCCTCGGTGATGACCAGCGGTACCCCAGGCTCGACGGCGATGGCGGCGGCGTAGGACTCCTCGACCTCCCGGTGGAACTCGGGCGCGTACACCGTCTCCGGCCCACCGGCCCGAATCCGCCGGAGCAGCGCGACGTACCCGGCGGCGTCGAAGGTGTCAGGAGCTCCCTTGCGATCAGCCCGCCCGAGCCGCCGCAGCTGCGCGTTGGCCAGGTGAAACCCGTCCATCGGCACGAGCACAGCAGCGTCCCCGAGCTCCCGGAGAAGCCGCTCGGCCACGGTTCCCTTCCCGGCTCCGGGAGCCCCGGCGATCCCCAGGATCCGCCGCTGCCCGCTCCGGGCCAGCGCCCAGGCCCGCTTCACCAACTCGGCATATGCGACCAAGTCCCACCTCCACCACAGCGGAACCCCAGGTTACTGCCGCGCCCCGGTCAGCCCGCGCAGACTTCGGCGAGGAGTTCCCGGACGTATTCGGCGAGTTTGGCGTTGTCTGCCGGGGCAATGGTGCTCCAGCGGCGGCCGTCGCCGCTCGTGCGGACCACATGGAGGTAGCGGCCCTGGTGGGTGTCGTGGAAGGCCACCACCCGGTTGGCGCGTTCGGGTTTGCCGCCGCGGTTCGGGCAGGATTCCGCGCCGAACTGACCGCGGATGCCCATGCCGTCGGCCATGTTCGCGATATCCGCCGCGTCGTCCGGGGGGATGCCCAGGGCGCGGAGTTCGTCGGTGAAGCCGAGCGGGTTGTTCTGGCCCGCATAGGCGCTGGCCTCGCGCAGGACGTCATTCGGCAGGCTCACCGCGCGTCCCCGGCCGGGTACCGCGTCGCCCGCGACCGAGACCGCCGCCTCGGCCAGCGAGCTGGCCCGGATCGGGGTCAGCTCGACGATGTCGCCGTCGACGATGGTGAGCAGGCCGTTGCCGCCGTTCGCCGAGGCCAGGGCGCGGATCGGGCGGTCCGCCCAGATCCGCACGTCGATGCTGCGCTGCGGGCGGTCAAGCAGGCCGAGCAGGTCGGCGAACTCGACGTCGACACGGTCCCGGTTCGGTTCGGCGAGGCGGCGCCGGCGCAGCGCCGACCACGCCTCGGCGACCAGCTCGGCGCGTTCCGTGTAGGTGGTCCCGGGGCTGGGCACGTCCAGCACGATGTGGCGGTGGTCGGTGAGCTTCTCCGCCTCGCACACCACATCGAATTCCAAGGTGGACAGAACGATCGGGTCGGCTTCGGCTCCGGGGCGCACGTCAGTCCTGCTTCTTCGGCTCGGTGTCGTCGTCGGGCTCGTCGACCTGGCCGAGCACCGGGGGCGCGACCAGGCGTTCGTCGTCGAACGGGGTTTCCTCGGCGACGTACTTGTTCTCGTGTTCGGCGTCCTCGGCGCGCTTCTCGCCGCGCGTCGCCGCCGGGGTCATCATCGACCCGGCGCCCGGGCGGCTGCCCGGCGTGTTGCCCGCGGCCTTCCCGGCCTGGGTGTCGCCGGGACCGCCGCCGATGCCGGACGACCCGCCGCGCGCCATCCCGGGGGACCTGCCCTCGAGGCCCCCGCCGCGTACGGTGCCACCACCGGCGCCGGCGGCAGCGCTGCGACCGCCGAGCATGCGGCTCGCCGCGTATGCGCCGAGACCGGCGACCGCGGCACCACCGGCGGCGATGCCGAGCACGCCAGGCATGCCGATACCGCTGCCCTGGTCGTCGCCGCCCGGCGTCGGGTCGGCCGACCCGGCGTGGTCGCGCTCCTGCGGCTCCTTGGTGCCGCTGCGGTCCCCACCGGGCGGCGGAGGCGTGCGGTCTCCGCGCTTGGTGCCGTCGCCGACGTCCCCGCCGCGGGTGTTCCCGCCGACGAAACCACCGGACACGTCACCCTGCGCGGAGCCACCTCCGCCGACGGGCGACCCGATGGAGCCGATCCCGGAACCAGCCACGCTCGGCGGCGCCGCGGCCGCGGCCACGGTGAGCGCGGGCATCTCCGGCAGCGGCCGGAAGCTGTCGGCCTGGTGCACCGAGGTGTCGCGGTAGGAGCTCAACGCGGCCTGCGCGGCCTTCTTCTGCGCGTCGATCGCCTTGGCTTCGGCGTCGTAGTCGCTCTCGTAGCCGAAGTAGCCGCCGGCCTTCTCGAAGATGTTCTCCGACTCCTTGTGCCGCAGCTCGTCGTTGTTCGGCAGCCGGTTCTTCGCCGACTCGTAACCCCGCCCCTGAGCATCGACGCTGGTCGCGGACGCCTTCAGCGGATCCGGGGCATCGGCGAGGAAGACGCTCTGCTGCTGCGTCGCGGCCGCGGCCAGGCTCCCGGCGTTGCCCTCCCAGGCGATCTGTAGCTTCCCGAGCTCCCGGCGCAGCGTCTCGTCGAGCTCGACGACGACCTTCACGCACTCGTCGAGGGCCCGGACCGCGCCGTGCATCGACTCCGCGCCGCGCCCCTGCTTGATCTGGGTGATCCACTCCTGGAGCTGGGGAATGTCCATCCCCTCGAACCGGATGTCGCGAATCGGATCGATGCTCGTCACAGCCATCCCCCTAGCTCTGGCTCTGTAAGGTCGTCACAGCCGCGTCAGCAGCCTGCTTCGCCTTCTCGCACATCTGCTGGTTGTCCATCCCGCCGGGGCTGTTCAGCGCCAGGTCCACGTACAGGGTCTGTCCCTCGGCAGCGTCGACGAACACGTGGCAGCCGAGACTCTCCGCTCCCGAAATCTGGCCTTGCACAGCACCGAAGCCCTGGATGTCGTAGTTCGCCGCCGTCTCCGGTGACGAGTCCGCGGTCTTCTTCACGAAGTCCTCGATGCCCTCGGGGACGACGCGAAGGACGATCCCGAACTGCACCCTTCCGCCCTGCAACTCACCCGCGAAGTCGCACCCGTTGTAGTTGTTGCCGTCCTTGATCACCGGACGGCCGCCCCCTACATCGAGCGCCTTCTTCTGCTCGGAGGTGAGCCACGTGCAGATGTCCGCGTCCTGCTTCCCCGCAATCGCCAGATCCTTCGGGCGTTGTGGGAGGTTCAACGAAGACGACTCCGAGGTCGTCGTCGTGGGCTCCGAGCTCGGGGGATTGGCCTCGGGAGTGGTCCCCGTGCATCCGCTGAGCGTAACCACCACAGCAGCCAACGTGATCAAGCCATACCCGTGACGCGCCCGCACGAGACTCTCCTTACTCCTGTGTATTCCGCTTGAGGGATGCCCAATCCCTCGAACCGGATGTCGCGAATCGGATCGATGCTCGTCACAGCCATCCCCCTAGCTCTGGCTCTGCAAGGTCGTCACAGCCGCGTCAGCAGCCTGCTTCGCCTTCTCGCACATCTGCTGGTTGTCCATGGTTCCGGGGGCGTCGAGCGCCATATCGACGTAGAGGGTCTGCCCCTCTGCGGCGTCCACATACACGGCGCAGCCGAGGCTTTCGGCTCCCGGAATCTGCCCCTGCACGGCACCGAAGCCCTGGATGTCGTATGTCGCGGCCGTCTCCGCGGACGGATCAACGACCTTCTTCAGGAAGTCTTCGATGCCCTCGGGCACCACGCGAAACGCGATCCCGTACAGCGCTGGTCCGTCCTCACCCGCGAAGTCGCAACCGTTGTAGTTGTTGCCGTCCTTGATCACCGGACGGCCGCCCCCTACATCGAGCGCCTTCTTCTGCTCGGAGGTGAGCCACGTGCAGATGTCCGCGTCCTGCTTCCCCGCAATCGCCAGATCCTTCGGGCGTTGTGGGAGGTTCAACGAAGACGACTCCGCAGTCGTGGTGGTGGGTTGCGGACTCGGCGGATCTACGTCTGATCTGTTCCCCGTGCAACCACTGAGTGTGGCCACAGCAGCAGCCAACGCAATCAAGCCGTACCCGTGACGCGCCCGCACGAGACTCCCCTTACTCCTGTGCATTCCGCTTGAACGAAGCCTCGATCTCTTCGTCGGTGAAACCGTACTGCTTGGCCGCTTCCTCGAGTTGGAGCCCGAGGTTGTAAACGTTGGTCACGTACTGGTTCAACCGATTGAAGTGGGAGTCCGGGTTCCCGACGAGAAACGCGCGCCAGACCGCCGCGGCCGTGTCGCTGATCTGGTCTTTGGCGGGGCTCTGGATCGCCAGGCTCGGCCGAAGGTTCCGCAGCTTCGCCTGGGCGTCCTCGGCTGCCTGCAGGACGATCTTGCGGGCCTCGAGGACGGTGTCCTTGGTGACGGAGATCTTCTGGCCCTCACCACCGGGGACCGGCGGTGGTGGCGGCGGTGCTGGCGTCGTCATCGCGGGAAACCCCCAGGTCGCGGCATCTGATCACCGGGTTCGACCGCCGACCCTAGCAGTGCGCGCCACCGCCGGGGAGCAACTCGCGGAAACTTTACACCAACCGAACGCACGTATGCCGAACCCCGCATGAGAGGCACCGACGAGGTCGGCCTACCGGCCAGCGGGAAGCACCAGCACACCGCCCCTCTGGATCCTTTGGGTTTCGCACCCTGACTCGCGTCTGCCCTGTCGACCTCGACGCACCTGGAGGCTCCGGTGCTGACGTCGTGACACTTTCCGCGAGGTGGCGCTCACACTCGGCGAACAGGAAAACCGGTAGCGATCTTCATCGACAAGGCCACGCCCCGTTGGGAGTACGGCCACGCGAGGGAATAAAAGCGTTCTGCGCTCGCGCCGAGTCACCCGCGGTCAACACCCGCGGAGCCGACGCGGTAATCATGCTGCGTACAACGAGTAAATGCCTTTTTGCCCAGTCATGGACGCTGCCGCCCTGCGCTACGTTCGTTCACTGCGTGGCGGAAAGAGGTGTCCATGACTGGCTTTCACGTCGATCCCGAATCCATTAACGGGAACTCGCACCTGCTCGCCGAAATCGCTGGCCTGGTCCAGGAAGGTCGACTCGACGGCGACCTGGCCACCATGTCGAGAGCCCCCGGGCACATCCCGAAATCGTCAAGCAGGTCATGAAGTTCTCGACCTTCGCCAACAACCAGTACCGCGACCTCGTCGCACTTCTCGGGGCTCTCTCCACCAAGCTCAAAGCCGTTGGGGAGGAGCACGTCACCATCGACGGCCAGGTCCGCGATGAGCTGGACAGGTTCCTGGCGAACAGTTTCCTGCTACCACCGGGAAAGAAGTGACGCGGATGGCCTACTACAAGGACGTCGAGTTCCTCAAAGAGGCCATGCCCGGTCTGGTGGAGGTTGGCGGCAAGGGACGAATCTGGGATGACCTGGGACAGATCGGGCGGGACCTGGCCAGCTCCGAGCTGAGTCCGGTCACGCCGGAGAACCTGCCGGGCAGACTCGGAGGCGCGCCGGATGAGGTGTCCTACGGCCCGTTGTCCGTCCAGACCCGCCGGGCGGCCGAAGTGTTGGGGTACGACCCGGAGAACCTCACCGAGGGGCAGCGGGACGAAGTCATCGCGGCCGCCAAGGACCCTCCGGCTGTCCTCCTGCTCGCAGCCATCGCCAGGTTCCTGTGGATCGACATCGCGTACCCGGTCAATGAGCAGGCGACGGCGCCAACGACCCCACGCACGTATGCCGGAGCCCGCATGATGAACCGACGGTCCTACACGACGTGCCAACGGAGACCTCCCTGAAGGACGCGAAAAGGGCAAGGCGCGAGGCACGCTTCATCCACCACCGAATCGTGTAGTTGAGCGAAGAAACGCACGCGACCGAACTCTGTAGTGTCCGCCCAGAAACCAGGGGGCAGTGATCGCGAGATGGGTGTGCGGGCGGACGACGCGGAACTCGGCTGCACCCGTGGGAGACATCCAGGTTCCGCCAAGCCTTCGACGAGGCGCCGGTCGAAGCCGACCTCGCCGCCCGCTGACCAGCACATCGACGGTCGTGAGCGCCGCCCGGTGCCACGCTCACGACCCGCTTACCGCCGAACGGAGCAATGACGACCGTGATGTACCCGATACTGCGAGTTACCGCGACCACGCATGGGCGCACCAGTCCACTTGGTACGGTCCCCTCTCGTCGATTCCATGATCCACGTTGGGGAGGCGTGGTTGCATGACGCCGACACGGCCGCGTCTCGGCGCGAATTTTCCGCGTACACAGAACGCACTGAGCCTGTCGGGCCAGCTCTTCGACGAGCCCGACCCGGTGCCAGAACCACACCAGCACCTGCTGGCAGCCGCGCACGCCCTGCACGCCGGACACGGCACAGTGCCTGACCTCGTGGCGGCATTTCGGGCCGCGACCCTGCTCGTCCCGGTCGTCGTCACCGAATCCGGGCTGTCGCTGATGCTTCCGCGTCGTTCCGACGAAGACCTGCACTGGCTGGTCGCGTTCAGCAGTGCGAGCACGCTCGCAGCCTTCTTCGCACCGTCCTCACCGACGCAGCCGGTGCGCTACGGCACCCCGACCGGTGAACAGCTACTCGACACCTACCTTCCGCAGTTGCCGCGTGGCACCGCAGTACTGCTGGACGCCGGGGCCGAGCACACGGTCGCCCTCCCTCCGGTGACCGGCATCGTCCCCGACCGCCTCGCCCTTGACCACGACCAGGACCAGTCATGACCAATGGATTCGGAGTAGACCTCTCCGCACTGCAATCACTGGAAGACAGCGTCCGCGCCGCCGTCAGCCAGCTTTCGGACATGAATCCGTGGGGATTCGAAGCGGCGGGCAAGCAGGGTGCCGGGCTCGCCACCGAATGCAGTGACGCGGCCAACGACTGCGGAGACCCGAACCTGGAGGCCGCACTCTGCGAGTTTGGCGGCCGCTGGGAGCTTGGTCTTCGCACCCTGGTGCAGGACGGACTGACCGCCGCCGACCTGATCGCGGAGGTCCGCGCCGAGTACCAGACCTTGGACGACAACACCGCGCTTGAGGTCCTGCGGATCGTCGGAGGACTGTGACGATGGTGTCCAACACCTCCTCCTTCCAGCAGGACCTCGCCGAACTCGGGGCCACCGCCGCCGAGTCGGCTCAGGACCTCGCCCACAGCGTAGGTATCGACATCGGGTACCGCAGCCCCATCCCCGGCGACCCCGCACGGCTCCACGAGCTGGCTGACCGCCTGCAGCAGTTGTCCACGACGCTGAACAGCGCCGGGGAGGCTTACAAACGGCTCGAGACCGGTGGCTGGACCGGACCCGCCGGAGACGCCTTCCGCGCCAACTACCTCGAAACAGCACCGTCGATGTGGCTGAAGGCCGCTGACGCGCTTGGTGACGGCGCCACCGCAGTGCGCACCTATGCTGACGAACTCGCCCGCCAGCAACAAGCGGCAAGCGCCGCCGCGCAGGCACTGCAGGACGCTCACGCTCGCACCGAGCAGGCACGCCAGCAGTACAACGCCAAGGTGGAGGCCAATGTCGATCCGGGGCCGTGGCAGGACCCGGGCGCGGCGGCCGCCGCCCAGGCAGAACGCGACATCGCGAAGGCGAAAGCCGCTGTCGCCAACGCCGCCAAACAGGCCGCCTACGCGGTGCGTGCCACAACCACCGGCGCCCCGGAGAAAGGTCTTCTGGACTACCTCGGCATCGCCGTCGATGCATTCCAGGCAACGACGGACACCGTCAGCGAGTTCCTCGGCGGGTTCGGCGCCGGAGCATGGGAGATGGGCAAGTCCATCCTGCTCACCCCAGGCGGGGAACTGGCCCTCGGGCTCTGGGACATGCTGCAGAACCCGGACAAGGCCCAGCAGGTTGCCGCATCGGTGCAGACGATGTGGACGCAATTCCAGGCGGACCCGCTGGGCACTGCCTACACCATGGGAAAGACCATGCTCGGCATCGAGCAACTCCGCGACAACCCCGCCCGCTGGGCCGGGGAAATGACACCCGGCGCGATCGCAGCGGCGGCCACCGCCGGCGCGGGCACCGCGGGCAAGCTCACCAGCGGCCTCGGCAAGGTCGCCAGAAAGCTCGATGACATCGGGCAGCGACCCGGCATTTTTGAGCATCACGGGCAACCGCCAGGGCCTGGCGCACCACCGCGCGATCACGGTGCGCACGCCCAACCACCCGCCCCACCGCAGGCACCGCCAGCACACCACCCCGCTCCTCCGGCTTCTGGATCACCGGTGCCGTTCGAACCGCGCCCCGACGGTGAATACGAAAAGCCCTTCGGCCCCCGGGGCTCCGACCCGGCACCCGAGCCCGACCCGGCTCCGGACCCCGGCCCCACAACGTCACGACGGGAGATGCCGGACTGGGATGACCACACGCCCGACAGCTGGATGGACGACGGCAGCGGCCACCACGCCCAGCCAGAGCTGGATCCCCCGCCGCAACACAGCGAACCAGCACCCGGCCCGGACCCGCAGCAGATCATGGCCAAGCAGGAACACGTCCAGCGGCTGGAGGCCGCGCTCAAAGACGTGGAGGACAGGCTCCGGTCCCCGGAAGGGTTGACGCCCAACGAAATCGCTTCGCTGCGGACCAATGCCGACCTCATCTCCCGCGAACTCGACCAGGCCCGGGCCGATCTCAAACGGCTGCTTGGAGGAAGGTGACCCATGACCAACGAGAACGTGGTGCGGCGAGACGTGCTGGCCTACGGGCCGGACGGCTCCGGCGCCAAGAAGATCCAGCTCACGCAGATCGAGTGGTATTTCTCCGGGAACGAGATCCACGCCTGGACCAGCGCGGAGGGCCCCTGCCCGCGCGTCGGCGGGGCCGGGCCCGACCTGTTCTGCGCGCTGCTGGGTGTCCGCCGCCAACTCGCCGAGGCCGACTGGCTGCTGCTGATCAAGGCGAGTCGCCGCGACGCCTGGTTCTCCACCAAGCAGTACCCCGCTCGACGCGCGGGGGTTCGGCTCTACCCGAACCTCGATGGCCCGCCCCTCGACGACCTCGTGGACGCGCTGGCTCCCGAAGAGGACGTGACCATGCTGGCGAGCTGGGAAGAGCAGATGTTGTGGCGCAAGCAGTGGAAGCACCCGGAAAGCCAGGCGTGGACCAGGGTCTACGGCAGCCCGCCCACGCACCGCGTCACCGGCCAGCCTTAGGTCGTCCTGAAGGACGCGTGAGACACGATGACAGCCATGAATCACGACGAGCTCGTACGCCGGTTCAGCGTGCCCTACGACTCTCGCTGACGCCTGAGCAGCGCGCATTGCGCGACTCGTCGGCCTCCACCTTGGTGCTGTTTCGAGGTAGCTGGTGCGGAAGCCACCTCCGGCAAGCCCGGTCCCCAGCGGGTTGCCGCATCGGTGCAGACGATGTGGACACAATTCCCGGCGGACCCGCTGGGCACTGCCTACACCATGGGAAAGACCATGCTCGGCCTGGCGGCGTAGCAGCCACGGCTGCATCGGGCTGATCAGCCCGGAAGGCTGGGGCGGAAAGACCCATGATCGGATGACGCGTGTTGGGCACCTTTGACCAAGCAACTGGGCGAAAGGTGCCCAACCTTGCCGAACAACTCGCTCAGGGGTCGAAGCGGTAGCCCATGCCCGCTGCCGTGATCAGGTGGCGGGGTGGCTGGGGTTGATCCAGCTTGCGGCGGAGTCGGGCCAGGACCTCCAGCATGCCCACTCCGCCGGTGTCAGGTGCACCTGCGCGCCGTCGCGCAGAACCTCCACCGACAGGTTCACCGTGATCGTCGCCGTTTCCACCACGGGCCCATGACGGGCCTCTGACGGGGCCCACACCGCTCGACGGGACTTGGCACCCGATCGGGCGAAGAGAAACGTCAGCTTTCGCACCGTTTTCACGACTCACACCTTTTGTGCGTGGGTGATTTCACTCCGTCATACGGTTTCATCAATGCAACCATCTAGTTAACATCGCTAATGAAGGGCGTGGGTGGCGCACGCCACCCCAGTCCGCGCAACCACGTCCACAACGGACCAGGAGCACCAATCCCGACGAACAGGAGAGCACCGGCATGTGCGGCATCTCCGGCTGGATCGACTTCCAGCGCGACCTGACCCGCGAACAGCAGGTGGTCGACGCGATGTGCGCGACCATGACCTGCCGCGGCCCGGACGCGGGCGGCACCTGGGTCGCCCGGCACGCCGCCCTCGGCCACCGGCGGCTGGCCATCATCGACCTGCCGGGCGGGGCCCAGCCGATGACCACGCCCGACGGCGAGGTCGCCATGGTCTACAGCGGCGAAACCTACAACTTCGCCGAACTGCGCGACGAACTCCGCCGCCGAGGCCACCGCTTCGACACCGACAGCGACACCGAGGTCGTGCTGCACGGCTACCTGGAGTGGGGCGCGCAGGTCGCCGAACACCTCAACGGCATGTTCGCCTTCGCCGTGTGGGACTCCCGCACCGAGCAGCTGCTGCTGGTCCGCGACCGGATGGGCATCAAGCCGCTGTACTACCACCCCACCGAGCACGGCGTGCTGTTCGGCTCCGAACCCAAGGCCGTGCTGGCCAACCCGCTGGCCGACAAGGTCGTCGACGCCGACGGACTGCGCGAGCTGTTCGCCATGGTGAAGACCCCGCGGCACGCGATCTGGGCCGGCATGCGCGAGGTGGAGCCCGGTACCGTGGTCACCGTCGACCGCGCGGGCCTGCGCGAGCACACCTACTGGACCCTGCGGGCCCTCCCGCACACCGACGACCAGCAGACCTCGGTGGCGCACGTCCGCGAACTGCTCGACGACATCGTCGCCCGGCAGCTGGTCTCCGACGTGCCCCGCTGCGTGCTGCTGTCCGGTGGCCTGGACTCCAGCGCCATCACCGCGCTCGCCGGGCAGCACCTCGGCCGCACCGGCGAGCAGGTCCGCAGCTTCGCCGTCGACTTCCTCGGCCAGACCGAGAACTTCGTGCCCGACCCCTTGCGCGCCACCCCCGACGGGCCGTACGTGCACGACGTCGCCGAGCACGTCGGCTCGCAGCACCAGGACATCGTGCTTGACCCGGACACCCTGGCCGACCCCGAGGTGCGGCGGGCCGCCGTGCAGGCCCGCGACCTGCCGATCGGCATGGGCGACCTGGACCAGTCGCTGTACCTGCTGTTCAAGGCGATCCGGCAGCACTCCACGGTCGCGTTGTCCGGCGAGTCCGCGGACGAGGTGTTCGGCGGCTACCAGTGGTTCCACGACCCGCGGGCCCGCGAGGCCGAGACGTTCCCGTGGCTGGCGGCCATGCGGACGCAGGCCGGTGGGCAGCTGAACCCGCTCAGCCCCGACGTGGCGGCGGCGCTGGACCTGCAGTCGTACGTGGCCGACGGCTACCGCGACGCGATTCGGTCGGTGCCGGTGCTGGAGGGCGAGAGCGGCGCCGAGCGGCGGATGCGGGAGATCTGCTACCTGCACCTGACCCGGTTCGTACGGATCCTGCTGGACCGCAAGGACCGGATGAGCATGGCGGTCGGCCTGGAGGTGCGGGTGCCGTTCTGCGACCACCGGCTGGTGGAGTACGTGTTCAACACCCCGTGGTCGCTGAAGACCTTCGACGGCCGGGAGAAGAGCCTGCTGCGGCACGCGACCGCCGACGTGCTGCCGAAGTCGGTGGTGGAGCGGGTGAAGAGCCCATATCCGTCCACACAGGACCCGAAGTACGCGGCGGTGCTGCAGCGGCAGGTCGCCGACCTGGTGGCCGCGGGCAACCCGGCACTGTCGCTGCTGAACGAGACATGGCTGCGGGAGGCGCTGGCGCAGGCCCCGGACCGCATCGACACGGCGGCGCGGTTCACCTTCGAACGAGCCCTGGACCTGGCGGCGTGGTTCGACCTGCACAACCCGACGATCAAGCTCTGATCACGTGTGGGGCACCTTCGACCACTCGGCGGGAGGTGCCCCACACCGCCGAGCAGATCAGGAGAGGGGAACGAGGAGGCGGAAGGTGCTGCCGCCCGCCGCGTTGCGGAGCAGTTCCACCCGGCCGTTGTGCGCCTCCGCCAGGGCCGCCGTGATCGCCAGGCCCAGGCCCGTGCCGCCCGCCGCCCGGTCCCGGCTGTCCGCCACCCGGTAGAACCGGTCGAACACCCGCTCCGCGTGGCCCGGCGGGATGCCCGGCCCGCTGTCGGCCACCTCCACCACGCCCATCGGGGTGCCCGGCGGCGGCTCGGCACCCGCCGCCGCCAGCACCGCCGCGGACATCACGCCGTGCCCGACGCGCAGGTGCACCGGCGTTCCCGGACTGGTGTGCACCAGGGCGTTGACGACCAGGTTGGCCACCACCTGCCGCAGCCGCGCGCTGTCGGCCAGTACCCGCACCGGGGAATCCGTCGCGGTGAACGTGATCTCGCGCTCCGGGTCGCGGGCCCGCGCGTCGTGTGCGGCGTCCTGCACCAGCGGCACCAGGTCGAGGTCGGTCAGCTCGATGGTGCGCTCCCGGTCCAGCCGGGCCAGCAGCAGCAGGTCCTCCACCAGCGACCCCATCCGCACCGACTCGCTCTCGATCCGCGACATCATCAACCGCACGTCCTCCTCGCGCGGCTGGTCGCTGCGCCGGTACAGCTCGGCGAACCCGCGGATCGACGTCAGCGGGGTCCGCAGCTCGTGCGAGGCGTCGGCGACGAACCGGCGCAGCCGCTGCTCGGAGTGCTCCCGCTGCTGCAACGCGTCCACCAGCCGCCCGAGCATGGTGTTCAGCGCGACGCCGAGCCGACCGGTCTCGGTGCGTGGATCGGGATCGGGCACGCGCCGCTGCAACTCCCCCGCCGCGATCGCGTCCGCCGTCTCCTCGATCCGCGTCAGCGGGCGCAGGCTTAACCGCACCACCGCGGTCGTCGCGGTCGCGATCACCGCCAGCACGACCACGCCCACCACCAGCTCGATCATGACGAGCTGGTGCACCGTGGCCGCCACGCTGTGCAGCGACACCGCCAGCGCGATGGTGTCCCCGTCCGGCAGCTGCACCGTGCGCACCCGCCACGCCGAACCACCCTCCCGGTCGGGCACCGTCCCGACCGCCGGGCCGTGCAGCGGGTTGCGCAGCAGCGGGCCGCTGGTGTCCCCTTCGGACTGGCCGAGCATGTCGACCTGGCGCCCCGCGGAGTCGAAGAACAGCACGCGGAAATCGGTGGGCACGTCGTCGCGCCGACCGTCATCCGGCGGCATCGGCGGCGGCCGACGGCCCTCCGCCCACGGCCGCGACATCTCGGCCAGCCGCTCGTCGACCCGGGCCAGCAACGACCGGTCCAGCAGCGCCACGCTGGTGAACCCCATCAGCAGCAGCCCCACCGCGGTGGCCCCCACCAGCACGAGCACCAGCCGCCCCCGCAGCGTGCGGAACAGCCTCATCACGCCTCCGGCGGCAGCCGCAGCACGTACCCAACGCCGCGGATGGTGTGGATCAGCGGTGGGAACGTGGAGTCGATCTTGCGACGCAGGTAGCTGATGTAGGACTCGACGATCCGGCTGTCACCGGCGAACTCGTAGTTCCACACCCGGTCCAGGATCTGCACCTTGCTGACCACCCGCTCGGCGTTGATCAGCAGGTACCGCAGCAGCTTGAACTCCGTCGGCGACAGGTTCACCAGCCGCCCGGCGCGGCGCACCTCGTAGGTGTCCTCGTCCAGCTCCAGGTCGTGGTAGCGCAGCTTCGCGTCGCTGCTCTGCTCCGGCCGCACCCGGCGCAGGATGGCGCGCAGCCGCAGCACCACCTCGTCGAGGCTGAACGGCTTGGTGACGTAGTCGTCGCCGCCCGCGGTCAGGCCGCAGATGCGGTCCTCCACGGCGTCCCGCGCGGTCAGGAACAGCACCGGCACGTTGTTCCCGCCTCCCCGCAGCCGCTTGGCCACCGCGAACCCGTCGAGGTCCGGCAGCATCACGTCCAGCACCACGATGTCCGGCCGCAACTCCTCGGCCGCGCGCAACGCGTCCGACCCGGTGCCGACACCGCGCACCTGGAAACCGCTGAGCCGCAGGGCCGCGGTGAGCAGTTCCAGGATGTTCGGCTCGTCGTCGACGACGAGGACCCGCGCGTTGTTGCCGTCTGCCACGTGCCCAGGGTCCCGCACCTTGCTGGGAAAACGCTGAACGGCAGCTGGGAACCAGCCGGGTGCTCACGTGCAGGCGTAGAGCCGCAGGGAGCTGTCCGCGGAACCGCCCCACACCGCGGGGTCAACCTCGGTGCAGTTGCGCTCCACCCACTCCTGTCGCGGCGAGTTGCCCCGCATGCGCATCGCGTCGGCCGGGCGCTGCGGCCCGTCGCCGCCGGGCCCGACACCACCGCCGAGGAGGACGAACCCGAGCTGCCCGGAGTTCTTCCACCCGGTCAGCTGCGCCACCGACGGGGCGTCGTCGCCGCCGGTGAAGCCGCCCATGCCGACCACCGTGACGTCGGAGTTGAGGATGAGCGACGACGCGCTCATCGCACCGCCCTCCACGGCCAGCGGGACCTGCAGGTCACCGGCCTGCTGCTGGACGTAGCCGAGCATCCTGCGCTGCTCGTCGGTCAGCGACGCACCGCCAGGACCGCCGGGCATCCGCGCGCCGTGCCGGTCCTGGCCCGCTGCGTCCCCGCGGTCCGGGCCCGGCGGCAACCCGTTTTGTCCCCCGCCACCGGGGCCACCCATGCCGGTGGCCGGACCGGCCATCGGGTTGGTCCCGTTCATGCCGGTCTGGCCGCTGGTGGCGGCGATCGCCGACCACGTCGTCGGCACCATCAGCACCGCCGCCAGGGCGAGCGCCGGCCCGGACTTCGCCGCGCCGCGCCTGCCGACCAGCAGCACAATTAGCGCGAGCAGCCCCAGCGCCACGGCCGCGTACCCGGCCCAGGCGTGCCAGCTCAGGTCGCGGGCCACGACCGCCATCGCCCACGCCACCGTGATCGCGACGCCCACCGGCAGCAGCAGCCACGCCCTGCCCCGCGGCTCGCGGTACCAGCGCCAGAACCGGACGAGCCCGGCACCGACGACCGCGCCGACCGCGGGCGCGAGCATGGTCGTGTAGTACGGGTGCATCGTGCCCTGGGCGAAGCTGAACACCAGGCCGATCACCACGAGCCAGCCACCCCACAGCACCCAGCCCGCGGCCCGCTCGCGGTCGAGCGGCAACCCGCCGCGCCAGCGCCGGACACCGACGGCGACCATCGCGACCAGCACCAGTGCGCACAGCGGCAGCAGCCAGCTGATCTGCCCGGCGAGCTGCTCGTTGAACATCCGCAGGACGCCCGGCGTGCCGGAGAAACCACCGCCGCCCCCCGGACCGCCGGGGAGCTCCGCAGGTCCGCCGGCGGCGTCACCGCCGGGCGCGCCGGGGCCACCGCCGCCCATGTTGCCCGCGCCGCCGAAGATCCGGCCGAACCCGTTGTAACCGATGATCAGGTTCCACGCGGAACCGTCCTCGCTGCCGCCGATGTAGGGCTTCGGAGCCGGCCACAGCGCCGTGGCCACGACCCACCAGAAGGAACTGACGAGCAGCACCCCGGCCGCGACCGCCAGGTCGACGACCCGGCGGCCCCACCCGGCCCGGCTGCCGACCAGGTACGCCGCGACGAACGCGGGCAGCACCATCCATGCCTGCAACATCTTGGTGAGGAACCCGCACCCCACCAGGAAGGCGGCCAGCGCGAGCCACCCGGTGGGCCGCCGGGCCCCGACGGCCCGCGTCATCGCGTAGGCCGCCGCGACGAGAAGCAGAACCAGCAGCGTGTCCGGGTTGTTGTCCCGGTTGATCACCACGGTGATCGGGGTGACCGCCAGCACCAGCGCGGCCAGCAGCGCCGCGTGCTCCCCGGCCCACCGGCGAACGGTACAGTGCAGCAGGAACACGGCCGCGACACCGGCGAGGACCTGCGGGAACAGCACGGCGAACCGGGTGAACCCGAACACCCACACCGACAGCACCTGCACCCACAGGGCCATCGGCGGCTTGTCCACTGTGATCACACCGGCCGCGTCGAAGGACCCGAAGAAGAAGTTCTCGAAGCTCTGCGACATCGACTTCACGGCGGCCGAGTAGTACGCGTTGCCCCACGAACCACCGATCCCCCACAGGTACAGGCCCCCGGCCAGCGCGCAGATCGCGGCCAGCGCCAGCCGCTGCCACCGGGTGCTCCGATGGCGCGGCACCTCGTCCGCGACGGGCCTGAGCACCGTCGTCGTCTCCACCGACGTCATCACGATTCCCCTTCCGCAGCGGTGGCCGCCGGGCGGAACACCCACGACCGCAGCAGCACGAAGCGCAGCGCGGTGCCGACCACCGACGACACCACGAGCACCAGGACTTCCAGCCACCGCGAGGCATCCGGCTGCCAGGCGTGCAGGCCCAGCAGCGCGCCGGAGGTGACCACGTAGTAGAGGGCGAAGACGATGAGGCCCTGCAGGTGCACCCGGCCGGACGAGCCCGGCTGGGACAGGAACGTGAACCGCCGGTTGGCCTCGGTGTTCCACAGCGTCGTCGCGGTCAGCGCCACCAGGTTCGCCAGCAGCGGCGGCCACCACGTGCGCAACAGCGCGTACAGCGCCGAGGTGAGCACTGTGGACACCAGCCCGATCAGGCCGAACGAGACCAGCTGCCACAGCAGTCCGTTCTCCCGCTTCGCCAGTACCGCCTGCGGATGCACCGCGCGGGGCTCCGGACGCCGCGGCAGACCCGGCACCCGGGCGGCGCCCGTGACCTTCGCACGCGCCACCCGGATTAGGCCCGCGATGTCCTCCGCCGCGGTCCTGACCACGTTCACCCGGGTGTCCACATCCTCCACCCAGTCCACCGGGACCTCGTGCACCCGCAAACCGTTGTGCTCGGCGAGCAGCAGCAGTTCGGTGTCGAAGAACCAGGAGTCGTCCCTGACGTGCGTGAGCAGCGGCCTGATGACATCGGTGCGCGCGGCTTTGAACCCGCACTGCGCGTCGGTGAACCGGGCACCGTGCGTCCAGCGGATCATCTTGTTGTAGCAGCGGGAGATCAACTCCCGCTTGCCGCCGCGGACGGTGCGCGCGCCCGGGGCCAGCCGCGACCCGATGGCCAGGTCCGAGTGCCCGTTGACCAGCGGCGCCACCAGCGGCAGCAGGGCTTCCAGACCGGTGGACAGGTCGACGTCCATGTACACCACGACATCGGCGTCGCTGTAGCCCCACGCGGTGCGCAGCGCGAGACCCCGGCCCTTGCGGTCCAGGTGCAGCACCCGCACGTTGTCCAGCGCACCGGCCCACTCGTGCGCGACGCGCAGCGTGTCGTCGGTGCTGGCGTTGTCGACCACCGTGATGGTCCAGGAGAACGGGAAGTCCTCGGCCAGGTGCCGACTCAGCACCTCCAGGCATCCCGGCAGGGACCGCTCCTCGTTGTACACCGGGATGACCACGTCGACCGTCGCGGTCCGGGGCGCCGCGCGACGCGCGGGATGCTCGCCGAGCTGCGACACGACACTCATTGCCCACCACCAACCTTTCCGGCTCCGCCGTTTCGGCCTCCATCAAGCCGGACCGACGTGCGAAAGCCGTGGGTCAGAGCTGGGAAAACCCCGAGAGCGCCGGGGACGCCGCGCATGAGGCGCGGGTCAGAGGTGCGCGTTGCGGGGTTTGGGTTGGCAGACCGGGCAGGTGTAGGCGGACCGGTTCATGAACGCGTCCCGCCGCACCGACGCGCCGCACCGCGGGCACGGCCGCCCCGCCTGGCCGTACACCGCCAGGGACCGGTCGAAGTAGCCGGACTCGCCGTTGACGTTGACGTACAGCGCGTCGAACGAGGTGCCGCCCGCGCGCAACGCCTCCTGCATGACGTCGGTGACCGCCGCGAACAGCTCGCGGATCTTGGGCCGGGTCAGCGTCGCGGTCGGCCGGGCCCAGTGCAGCCGGGCCCGCCACAGCGCCTCGTCCGCGTAGATGTTGCCCACCCCCGACACGAGGCTCTGGTCCAGCAGGGCGCGCTTGATGCCGGTGCGCCGCGACCGCAACCGCGTCGCCACCGCCTCGACGTCGAACACCCGCTCCAGCGGGTCGGGGGCGATGTGCGCGACCGGCTTCGGCAGCGCGATGCCGGCCACCTCGACCAGCTCGGCCAGGTGCAGGCCGCCGAAGGTGCGCTGGTCGACGAACCGCAGTTCCGGACCGCCGTCGGCGAAGGTCATCCGCACCCGCAGGTGCTTCTCGTCCGGGGTGCCGACGGGCTGCACCAGCAGCTGGCCGCTCATGCCCAGGTGCACCACCAGCGCCTCGCCACCGGACGCCGGGTCCCGCGCCTCGTCGCCGAGCTCCAGCCACAGGTACTTGCCGCGCCGCCGCGCGGCGGTCAGCCACCGCCCGGCGAGGCGAGCGGCGAGGTCCTCGGCCCCGGGCACGTGCCGACGCACCGCACGCGGGTGCAGGACCTCGACGCTGGACAGCTTCCGGCCGACCGCGTGTTCGGCGACACCGCGGCGCACGACCTCGACCTCGGGCAACTCGGGCACGCGACCATCTTCGACCACGCGGTGCGTGGCCTTGCCCGCAGGGTCAGGCGGAGGAGGTCCCGGCCTCGCCGGCGGTCTGCTCCGACAACTGCCGCCAGGCCGCCTCGGCGGCCTTCTGCTCGGCTTCCTTCTTGGTGCGGCCGTCGCCGCGGCCGTAGGTCTGGCCGCCGACCGACACGAAGGCGCTGAACTCCTTGCGGTGATCGGGCCCCTGCTCCTCGACCCGGTACTCCGGCACCCCGAGCCCGGTGGAGGCGGTCAGCTCCTGCAGGCTCGTCTTCCAGTCCAAGCCGGCACCCCGCTGCGGCGCCTCGGCCAGCAGCGGCTCGAACAGCCGGTGGATCACGTCGCGGGCGACGTCGATGCCCTTCTCCAGGTACACCGCACCGAGCACGGCTTCCAGGCCGTCCGCGAGGATGCTCGCCTTGTCGCGGCCCCCCGTCAGCTCCTCACCGCGCCCCAGCAGCAGGTAGTGGCCCAGGCCGCCCTCACCGAGCCCGCGCGCGACCCCGGCCAGCGCATGCATGTTGACCACGCTGGCGCGCAGCTTCGCGAGCTGCCCCTCGGGCAGTTCCGGGTGCTCGTTGTAGAGGCGATCGGTGATCACCAGCCCGAGCACCGCGTCACCGAGGAACTCCAACCGCTCGTTCGGTGGCAGACCGCCGTTCTCGTACGCGTACGAGCGGTGGGTGAGAGCAAGGGTCAGCAGCTCGGCGTCCAACTCGACGCCGAGCGCTGCCAACAGCGGAGCCCGGTCGACCTTCCGGGCCCGCGACTGCTTTCCCCCCACTACGCGACCGCCGCTCAGGCGGGCTGGACGACCTGGCGGCCGTCGTACTGACCGCAGGCCGGGCAGACCACGTGCGGCAGCTTCGGCTCGCGGCACGCACGGTTGGAGCACTGCGCCAGCGTCGGCGCCGAGGTCTTCCACTGCGACCGGCGGTGACGGGTGTTGGCCCGGGACATCTTGCGCTTCGGGACGGCCACGACTACTTCTCCTCCTCGGTCCCGCCGAACCGCTCCTGCAGCGCGGCCCAGCGAGGATCAATGGTCTCATGCGTGTGGTCGGGGGCGAGCTCGGCCCACTTCACGCCGCACCCGGAGCACAGCCCCTGGCAGTCCGGCGAGCACAGCGGCGCTGAGGGCAGCGACAGCAGCATCGCGTCCCGCACCACTGGTTCGAGGTCGATGAGGTCGTCCACGACCCGCTCCACCTCGTCGTCATCGGTGCTGGCGTCCGTGGCGCTGTCCGGATAGGCGTACAGTTCGCGCACCTCGACCTTGGTCTGCTCGGAGATCGGGTCCAGGCAGCGGACGCACTCGCCGACCAGGGTTGCGGCGGCGGTCCCCGACACCAGCACGCCCTCCACCACCGACTCGGCCAGCAGGTCGAGCTCGACCGGCTCGCCCTCCGGAACCCTGATCATGTCCAACCCGAACCCGGCCGGTGCTGGAGCACGGCGCGTGTAGGCGCGGCTACTGCCCGCTCGGTGGCCGATCTCCCGGGTGTCGATCACCCAGGGCCCGGCATGCGCGGTGCGCGCTTCGTGGTTCTGAGACATCACAGGTTTCGGTCGGTTGAACAGGGCGTTCGCCGGCATCGGCGGGCAAGGCACTCGCCCGTAGCCAGCTCTCCCAGGGTACGCGACACCACGCCGGCCACGACACCAGGCCCTCGCCGCACCCGCGGTGCCGCGCCAGCCCGAACGGCGCGCCCCCTGGGCAGAACCCACGCACGCAAGGAGGTACGCCGCTTCCCCGGTGAGCAACGCCGGGCGGATGGTCATCGGTCGCCCAGCGGCCGCTAGTGGCCTCCGTCGCCGCCGTTGGCGGAAGAACCGGATCGGGCGGGGTTCCACTCCTCGTAGTCGAACGGCGCCCCGACCGGGGTGCGCAGCTGCTGCCGCCCCTTGCCGACGGTGCGCAGCGTGCGGCTGAGCAGGTCCTCGAAGTCGGCGAGGCGGGAGTCCACGTAGGCGTCGCACTCGCTGCGCAGCCGCTCGGCGTCCTCGTTGGCCTCGTCCACGATGCGCTTGGCCTCGGCCTTCGCCGCCTGCACCACCTCGGTGTCGGCCACCAGCCGAGCCTGCTCGGCCTTGCCCTCGTGCACCGACTGCTCGTAGGCCGCGCGCCCGGCCTGCACCATGCGGTCGGCCTCGGACTGGGCGCGGCTGACGAGCTCCTCGTACTCGCGGCGCCCCGCCGTCACGGTTTGCTCGGCCTGCGCCCGCGCCTCCGCCAGCAGCTCGTCGGCCCGCTCGCGGGCCTCGGCGAGCATCTGCTCGGCCTCGGCGCGGGCGGCCGCCAGCGTGCGCTCGGCCTCGTTGCGGGCGTCGGTGACGGACCTGTCGGCCTGCGACTCGGCGGTCGAGATCACCTCGTCGCGGTGGTCGAGGACGTCCTGGGCGTCGTCGAGCTCCTGCGGGAGCGCGTCCCGCACGTCGTCGAGCAGCTCCAGCACGTCGCCGCGGGGCACCACGCACCCCGACGTCATGGGCACACCACGCGCTTCCTCGACGATCGTGACCAGCTCGTCGAGCGCCTCGAACACCCGGTACACCTTGATCTCCCTGCCGTCGTAGCCGCCGCAGCGGCAAGCATGTCAGAACGCCCGAGATCACCGATCCCGGACCGCTCCGACTTCCAGTCTGCCCGCGCCGGGAGGCGGGGCGGGGGAAATCCGGTGCCCGCGTGTCAGCCCGCGGGCGGGCACCGCGGTCGGCGCCCACCCACGAGCGGAGGGTCACGCGTTGATGTCGGTCAGGCGGAAGGTCTCGTAGTGGTCCTCGGTGTAGAAGTACTCGCCGCCCTCGCCGACGACGAAGCGGCGGGCGCCCCGGTCGTCGCTGCCCGGCGTCTCCACCGTGTACTCGCGGTAGTAGCCCTCGGCGCAGTCCGGCAGGATGCCCTCGCGGTTCTGGAACACCTGGCCGTCCTGCGGGTACGGGAACGGACCGCCCTGCTTGATCAGGTTCACCGTCTCGGTCGCCTCTGGCGGCAGGTCCGACAGGTTCACCTTCTCGAATCCGGAGGTGTCCCCGCACGGCTCCTGCGCGACGGCCGCCACCGGCTGGGCGGACAGGGCGCTCTCCTGGAAGCCGACCAGCCCCGCCACGGCGAGCAGGGCGGCCAGCGCCAGCTGGACTGTCTTGGTCATGATCCGGCTCATGCCCGGCACGCTAGGAGCCGGATGCGAACAACCGCTGGCCCTGTCGTGAACCCGAAGCAAAGCGGGCACCATCGTGCGAAGCCCGCTGATCCGGACGGATCAGCCGTCGGCGTTCTGCTGGGCGAGGCGTTGGCGGAGGCGCTGCTCGATCTCGGGGGGCAGCAGGTTGGAGACGTCACCGCCGTAGGTGGCGACCTCCTTGACCAGGGAGCTGGCCAGGAAGCTGTACAGCGGGTTGGTGGACATGAACATCGTCTCCACCCCGGACAGCTGCTGGTTCATCTGCGCCATCTGTAGCTCGTAGTCGAAGTCGCTGACCGCGCGCAGGCCCTTGACGATCGCGTCGATCTCGTGCGCGCGGCAGTAGTCCACCAGCAGGCCGTGCCAGGAGTCGATGCGCACGTTCGGCCACTGGTGGGTGACCTCGCGCAGCATCTCCAGCCGCTCCTCGACGGTGAACAGGCTCTTCTTGTTCTTGTTGATGAGCACCGCGACGACGACCTCGTCGAACAGCTTCGACGCTCGCTCGATGATGTCCAGATGACCGTTGGTCACGGGATCGTAAGAGCCTGGACACACGGCACGCCTCATGTGCCGGGACGGTAGCAGCAGCACGCCGCCGCCCCCACGACGACGTGGCACGGGTCACCAGGCGGAGTGGTCGGGCTCTGCGTGCACGGCCCAGTGAACCGCGGTGTCGCCGTAGCGTCTGCTGCGCAGCGCGTGCAGCGGCGGCGGCCAGTCCGGCTCGCCGCTGCGGACGGCGCGCTCCAGCACCACCACGCTGCCCGGGGCCGTCCAGCCGTTGGCGGCCAGACCGGCCAGCACGCGGTCCAGCTGGGCGGGGGCGATGTCGTAGGGCGGGTCGGCCAGCACCACGTCGAACGGTTCCTCGGCCGGGGCGCCGAGCAGCGTCTCGGCCTTGGCCTGTGCCACCCGCACCTCGCGGAAGCCGAGCGCGGCGGCGTTGCGGCGCAGCAGCTGGGCGGCGCGGCGGTCGGACTCGACGAACGTGGCGTGCGCGGCTCCCCGGGACAGCGCCTCCAGACCGAGCGCGCCGGACCCGCCGTAGAGGTCGAGCACCCGCGCCCCGGGCAGTTCGACGGCTGATTCCAGCGCGCTGAACAGGGCTTCCCGCACCCGCTCGGAGGTGGGTCTGGTACCTCGCGGCGGCACCTCGATGCGGCGCCCGCCCGCGCTTCCGGCCACGATCCGCGTCACCCGTCCATCGTCGCGCACGCCCTGCGGGCCGGCGTTCGGCGGGTCGCTGGTTTCCGCGCAGTTTACGCCTGGGTACGCAGCTTCTTGGCTCCTGGGAGCCGGTACGGCGGGCCGACGGCGGGCCGTACGCTGACTGGTCTGCCCACCGCGCCAGACGGGGAGAACGAACTCAGGTGTCCGAAGCGTCCATCAAGCAGGCCGAGATCGCGGTCGAGCAACAGCACGTCGACCGCGTCTACGCACGGCTCGACGAGTTGCGCGCCGAAGCCAGAGCGATGCGCGACAGGAGCTACGAGTACGGCCGGGAGGCGACGCCCGAGGCACTCAACGAGCGGGACGTGATGCTGCACCACGCCAACCGCACGTTGCAGGCGCTGGACGCCGAGTCCGAGGGCCTGGTGTTCGGCCGCCTGGACTTCGCCGACGGCGAGACGGTGCACATCGGCCGCCTGGGCATCCGCGACCCGCAGTTCAACAACCTGCTGGTGGACTGGCGCGCGCCGCTGGCCGCCGCGTTCTACCAGGCCACCCCGGAGCAGCCGCGGAACGTGGTGCGGCGCCGGGTGATCCGGTCCTCCCGGGAGCGGGTGGTGGACCTCTCCGACGACCTGCTGGACCCCGACCGCGCGCCCGCGGACATGCGGGTGGTCGGCGAGGGGGCGCTGATGGCGGCGTTGACCCGCTCGCGCGGCGACGCGATGCGCAACATCATCGCGACCATCCAGAAGGAGCAGGACGAGGCGATCCGGGCGCCGGAGGGCGGGGTCACCGAGATCACCGGCGGTCCGGGCACCGGGAAGACCGCGGTGGCGCTGCACCGCGCGGCCTACCTGCTGTACCGGGAGCAGCGGCGGCTGGGCGGCCCGGGTGTGCTCGTGGTGGGGCCGTCGCCGGTGTTCATGTCCTACATCTCGCGGGTGCTGCCGTCGATGGGCGAGCACAACGTGGAGCTGCGGGCGCTGGGCGAGGTGCTGGACGGCATCAGCACCGACAAGGTCGACGATCCACGCACCGCGGAGATCAAGGGGTCGTCGCGGATGGTGAAGGTGCTTCGGCGAGCGCTGCGGCTGCCGCCGCCGGACGCCCCGGACCAGCTGCAGATGTTCTACCGCGGTGTGGTGCTCAGGCTGGAGGCCGACGAGCTGAAGCGGATCCGCCGGTCGCTGCACGCCAAGGGCGGGCAGCCGAACCGGTGCCGGATGCGGGCGGCCGACGCACTGCTGGAGGCCCTGTGGCAGCAGGCCCGGCAGGCCGCGGGGCCGGACTTCCAGCCGGACCGGGACCAGCTGATCAGCGAGATCGGCGAGCGCATCGAGTTCCACCGGTTCCTGGTGCGCTGGTGGCCGCCGCTGTACCCGATGCAGGTGCTGCGGTGGTTGTCGGACCCGGCGCGGCTGTCGCAGGCCGCGCGGCGGTTGCTGTCGGCCGAGGAGGTCGACCTGTTGGCCAAGTCGTGGACCGAGGTGACTGAGTGGACGGTGGCCGACATCGCGCTGATCGACGAGCTGCGGGTACTGGCCGGGCCGCCGCCCAGGCGGCGCCGCGACGAACCGCACGCGGCCGCCGAGTCGCCGCAGCGCCCGGCCAACTACGACGAGTACGCGCACGTTGTCATCGACGAGGCACAGGACCTGTCACCGATGCAGTGGCGCATGGTGGGCCGCCGCGGGCGGCACGCGAGCTGGACGATCGTGGGCGACCCGGTGCAGTCCTCGTGGCCCGACCCGGCGGAGGCGGCCGAGGCGCGGCGGGAGGCGTTGAGCGGGCAGCGCACGCACCGCCGCTTCACGCTGCGCACGAACTACCGCAACTCGGCGGAGATCTTTGACCTGGCTGCGGACGCCGTGCGCGACCTGGTGCCTGCCGACGACCTTCCGGTGGCGGTGCGCAGCACCGGCGTGCAGCCGGTGGTGCGGGAGGCGGCGGCCGAGGTGCTGCCGCGGGAGGCGCGGTCGGCGGCCGAGGAGCTGGTGGCCGCCGCCGAGGGCACGGTCGGCGTGATCACCACGATGGCGCGCCGCGACGAGGTGCGGGAGTGGATGTCCGGGGCGAAATCCGACCGCCTGCGGGTGGTCGGCAGCCTGGAGGCCAAGGGCATGGAGTACGACGCGGTGCTGGTGGTGGACCCGGACGGGCTGGCGGCGGAGTCCTCGACCGGCCGCCGGGCGCTCTACGTGGCCCTCAGCCGCGCGACCCAGCTCCTCACCGTCCTCAAGCCGGTCTGATCGCGCGACGAACCTCAGTGTCGCCGGCCTGCCCGCCCGACCGATGCTCAAGGGGCGCTGGAAGGGCACCACGCTGGGCAGCGGCTCGGACACCTGGGCACAGAAGCGCGCCGGGGTCATCGGCGACCGGGAGTGGGACGAGATCGAGGACGGCATCGCCCGCTCCCCCGGCCACTGCATGACGATGGGCACCGCCTCCACCATGACCGCCGCGGCCGAGGCGCTGGGCCTGACGCTGCCCGGCGCGTCGTCGATCCCGGCCGCGTTCTCCCACCACCCGCAGCTGGCGGTGGCCACCGGGCGGCTGGCCGTCGAGCTCGCCTGGCAGGACATCCGCCGCCGTGACGACCCGCTGTCCGAGAGGGCGGGCTCGCGGTGCTGCGCGGCAGCCTCGCCCCGGACGGTTGCGTGATCAAGACGACCGCGGCGAGCCGAACCTGTTGCGGCACACCGGTCCCGCGCTGGTCTTCGACGGCTACGAGCACCTGGAGTCGCGCATCGACGTGCGAGGACCTCGACGTGGACGAGAACACCGTGCTGGTGCTGCGCGGCGCGAGACCGCTGGGCGGCCGGGCATGCCGGAGTGGGGCATGCTGCCGATCCCCCGGCGCCTGCTGCAGCAGGGCGTCACCGACATGGTGCGAATCTCCGACGCCCGGATGAGCGGCACCAGCTATGGCACCTGCGTGCTGCACGTCGCGCCCGAGTCGTTCGCGGGCGGCCCGCTGGCGCTGGTGCGCGACGGTGACCTGATCGAGCTGGACGTGCCGAACCGCCGCCTGGACCTGCACGTCCCGCCGAAGGAACTGGAACGCAGGCGCGCGGAGTGGCAGCAGCCGGAGCCGGTGTTCACCCGCGGCTACGGAAAGCTCTTCGGCAGGCACATCACGCAGGCCGACAAGGGCTGCGACTTCGACTTCCTGGCCGGTTCGGGTGGCGCGCCCGAGCCCGCCATCCACTGACGTTCGCCGAACACGGGGCTGCCCAACGGAAATTCCGGTTCTCTCCGCATGTGCGCCAACCGGGCGACTTGCTGGAAAAACCGCGGAACGCCGGAGTAGCGTTGCGCGCGGACGCGGGGCGAATCGCGCTGGGGGCAGAGAATTCGGCGGTTGCGCCCGGGAAAACGGTGCCGCGCCGGTACGAACCCGAATTCGGTCATCTCCACCCGCGCGTCAGCACGCCACCGGTTCGGCCCAATGCACCACTCGCGTACGAAAAACCGAGGGGAGGTCCGCCATGTCCTACATCCACTGAGAACACCCGGGGAACTGATCCGGCGGTCGGTGCCTGCCAGCCCCGATGCGGGCAGGTGCTGATCACCCAGTCGTGCCGAGGAGCGCAGATGACCGCGTCCGCCACCGGGGAGATCTTCCGCCCGCTGTCCCCCGAGATGCTCGCCGACCCGTACCGGGTCTACGCGCAGCTGCGGGCCACCGACCCGGTGCGCTGGCACGAGCAGCTGCGCTCCTGGGTGCTGACCAGGCACGACGACTGCGTGCGGGTGCTGCGCGATCCGGCCTGCTTCGGCTCCGATCCGCGCGCCCTCGGGCTGCCGATCCCGGATTCGGTGATCAGCCTGCAGACCATGGACCCGCCCGAACATCCCGCCGTGCGGCACTACTTCGTGCGCGCGTTGCGCGGTCGGGACCTGGACCGCTGGGCCGTCGAGGTGCGCCGGATCGCCGACGAACTGCTGCGCCGCGCAAGCACTTTCGACTTCGTCGACGACGTGGCCGAACCGCTTGCGCTGCAGGCGATGTGCCTGCTGTGCGAGGTGCCGTACCCGGACGACGACCGACCGCTGCGCGAGGCGTCGCGGACCATGGTGCTCGGCATGGACTCGGGCCTCGACCCGCGGCGCCGGGAACCCGCGCTCGCCGCCCGGGAGGTCCTCAACGACATCGTGGCGCGGTGGGTTTCCACCGCGCGGAGCGGGATGTTCGCCGGACTGGCCGACATCACCTCGATCGACCACCGGTACCTGGTGAACTCGGCGAAGGCCGTGTTCGACGCGGGCTACTCCTCGACCAGCAACATGCTGGGCAACGTGATGCACCAGCTGGTGCGGCGAGGCCCGCTGAAGACCTCACAGGTGCGCGGGATCGACGCGGACGGCGTCGCCGAACTCGGGCGGCTCGACCCCGTGGTGCAGGCGGTGAGCCGGTTCTGCCTGGCGGACGTGGAACTGCGCGGTCGCCGGTTGCGGCGCGGTGACGTCGTGATCGCCATGCTCGGGGCCGCCAACCACGATCCGGCGGTCTTCCCGGACCCGGCCGAACCGGACCTCACCCGGGCCGCGGGACCGAGCCTGCTGTACGGGCGCGGCGCCCACTCGTGCCTGGGCGGGCACCTGGCCAACCGGATCGGCGTGGTGCTGCTGCACGCCATGGCCGACGCCTTCGACCGCGTCGAACTCGCCGGACCGGTGCGGCAGCGCCCCACCGCCACGCAGCGCGGACTGGACGAACTGCCGCTGCGGGCCGGCTGATCAACGCCGGACGTCGTCGGCGTAGACCGCGAACCGGCCCACCGCCCACGCCACCGCGCGGGCGCTCTGCCGCATCGCGTCCCGGTTGAGGTGGGCTAGGTCGTCGCAGGGCTGGTGGTAGCACGGATCGTAGAACTGGCCCGCCGTGCCGCCGAAGAGCGCCGCCTCCTGTGGTGTCTTGATGCCGCGGATGCCGCCGTGCGCACCGCCCGAGGGCACACCGGCCGCGATGAACGCCTCGCTGTCGGAGGGCATCGTGGTGAAGTCGGCGCTGAGCACCGGCACGCCCTGGACGCGGTACCCCTGCGTCAGCACCGCCTCCACCGCACCGGACCCGGGCGGTGCGCCGGGACCGCCGGTGTCCGGGTGGTCGCTGTCGTCGCCGTCCATCACGAAGTGCGCGTAGTTGCCGGACGCCAGCATCTCGAAGTTCAGGTACAGCGCGATGGATTGGATCTGGGCGGGCGTCAGCGAGTCGACGTAGTGCCGGGAGCCGACGTTGATCAGCTCCTCCGCGCCCCAGAACGCGAACCGCACCTTGTTCGGCACCCCATGCTGGTGGGGCGCCAGCCGCAGCGCGGCCTCCAGCACGGCCGCCGCGCTGGAGCCGTTGTCGTTGATCCCCGGGCCATCGTAGGCGCTGTCCAGGTGGGCACCGGCCATCACCACCCGGCGCGGGTCCCCACCGGCGGTTTCGGCGAAGACGTTGACCATCGTGCCGTCCTCGTCGTGCCCGCACAGTTCCAGCGCGACCGGCCGCCCCGCCTGCGCGGCGAGGTCCTCGGCCGCGAGCTGGGTGATGTGCCCGACCGGGATGGCGGAATCCGGCGCGCGTAACCGCAGGACCGCCCACGGAGCGGGCGAGACGTCATGCAGCAGCAGCGCGGCCGCACCTGCTTCGCCTGCGGCGCGGGCCTTGTCCGGGGTGGTGCAGCCACCGGTACGCACCAGCGCGACCGCGCCGCGTACCGTGGTCGGGAAGTCGGTGGCCTCGCAGCCGGGCGTGGCGTCGCCCTCGGCGGGCAGCGCGACAAGCGGTGCGGTCAGGCCGCCTTCCGGGGTGGAGGGCGCGTACTGGGACATCAGGACGCGCACGGCCGACCCGTCGGGCGTGGTCAGCCGCTCCACGTCAGGCCGGAACCCGTGGTAGGGCACGTCCTGGTAGGTGACCCGGTATCCGGCGGCGGTGAGCCGGTCGGTGACGTAGCGCACCGAGGCGTCGTAACCCGGGGTGCCCACCGCGCGGGTGCCGCCGTGGGCGGCGGCGATCGCGTCCAGCGCGACCAGGTGCGCCACGACGTCGCCACCGGTGGTCATCCGGTGGGCCAGCCAGTCCCGATCCGCCGCTCCCGCTTCCGGGACGCTCGCCGCGATCAGCAGCGCAGCCAGCGCGACACCCAGCCGTCCCATGCCGAACCTCCCGGGTCAGTACCCGGATCGTGGCACGGTGGTGATCTCGCCGACAGCGACAAACGGACCAACCGCATCACAAAGACCTCTCGGGGTGACGGGTGGGACGCTCGCCCGGCGACCGACCACCAGGTTTGCCGAACCTTGGGACAGGAAGTCCGAAGTCTGCCGGAAGTTGGGGAGTGCGGCGGCGTCCGTGCGGCGAATCGCGAAGCATGCCGAAAAAGCATGCCGAGGAGGGTCATCCGCGGGTGCGCGACCTCGGCCGCGCACCCGCGCCCGGGGCTGGTCGCGCGCCGAGCGGGATCACTGCCCGTCGACGCGCACGAACGCCCGGGCGGACTGCGCCCACCGGTAGTGCTCGGTCCAGGTCGCGCCGGTGTCGAAGTCCTCGATCCGCACCGCGATGTCGCCGTCATGCACGGTCACCTGGTTGGGCACCTGGGTCCACACCGGCGGGCTCACCACGGTGCCCAGCGGCTGGATCCGGGCGTCCGAACCGGTCGTCACGCCGACCAGCGCCCGCGAGTACTCCGAGTTGCGCGGCCCGCACTCGACGAACAGCAGCGCGTCCTCCACGCCCTCCCCGGTGACGTCGGCGTACCCGACCGGCAGGTCAGGCGCGAGCCGGTACACCCAGTTGCCGACCTCGGCGGCGCCGTCGGTGAACGGCACGAACTGCTCCGGGCACGGTCCGACCGGCGGCACGGTGTACTGCGCGTTCCGCCAGTCCACGTCCCGAACCCCCGAACCGCCCTGCGCCGAGGCAACACCCCCACCGACGACCAACCCGAAGGCGAACAGCACACCCAGCGAACCACGAACCCAACGCCGCATCACAACCCCCACACCCTTCGATGGCGGACCATCCGCCGACACCTCGTGGACGCCGTTCCCCCTCAGCCGGTTGCCAAAACCCCGAAGCCAGCCACCACGCCCAACGACGTTGACCCCAGAGCCATGAAGGGGCTCACGCGAAGCGGGCCGTCCCGCTGTGGAACGGCCCGCTTCACGGACAGGGGTCAACCGAGTTCGATGATCAGGTCGCCGCCCTCGACCTGCTGGACGCCGCCGATCGCCACGCGCTTGACCTGGCCGCTTTGCGGGGCCGTGATCGCCGCCTCCATCTTCATCGCCTCGATGGTCGCGATCGTCTGCCCCTGCTCCACGACGTCGCCCTCGCCGACCGACAACGTCACCACACCGGCGAACGGCGCGGGCACGTGGCCCGGATTGGACCGGTCGGCCTTCTCCGCCACCGGCAGGTTCGACGCCACCGAGCGGTCGCGCACCTGGATCGGCCGCAGCTGGCCGTTCAGCGTGGCCATCACGGTGCGGATGCCACGCTCGTCCGGCTCGCTGATCGCCTCCAGGCCGATGAGCAGCCGCACGCCCGGCTCCAGGTCCACCGAGTACTCCTCACCCGGCCGCAGCCCGTAGAAGAAGTCCTTGCTGCGCAGCAGCGAGGTGTCGCCGAACGCCTCGCGGTGCTCGGTGAACTCCTTGGTGGGCTTGGCGAACAACAGCCGGTTGAGGGTGTTGCGGCGGTCGCTGCGCAGTCCCTCGCGGTCCTCTTCGGACAGCTCCGCCACCTTGCGGACCGCGGTACGGCCCTGAAGCGCGCGGGTGCGGAACGGCTCCGGCCAGCCCGCCGGCGGGTCGCCCAGCTCGCCCTGCAGGAAGCCGATGACCGAGTCCGGGATGTCGAACCGGCGCGGGTCGGCCTCGAAGTCGGCCGGGTCCACCCCGGCGCCCACCAGGTGCAGCGCCAGGTCGCCGACCACCTTCGACGACGGGGTGACCTTGACCAACCGGCCCAGGATCCGGTCGGCCGCGGCGTACATCGCCTCGATCTCCTCGAACTTGTCGCCGAGGCCGAGCGCCACGGCCTGGGTGCGCAGGTTCGACAGCTGGCCACCGGGAATCTCGTGCGTGTAGACCCGGCCGGTCGGCGAGGCCAGCCCCGCCTCGAACGGCTGGTAAATCTTGCGCACCGCCTCCCAGTACGGTTCCAGGTCGCACACCGCCCGCAGGTCCAGCCCGGTGGCCTGGTCGGTGTGGTCGGTGGCGGCCACCACCGACGACAGCGCGGGCTGCGAGGTGGTGCCGGCCATCGACGCGGTGGCCGCGTCCACGGCGTCCACACCGGACTGGATGGCGGCCAGGTAGGTGGCCAGCTGCCCGCCCGGGGTGTCGTGGGTGTGCAGGTGCACCGGCAGGTCGAACTCCCGGCGCAGCGCCGACACCAGCTTCACCGCCGCCGGGGCGCGCAGCAGCCCGGCCATGTCCTTGATCGCCAGCACGTGCGCCCCGGCCTTGACGATCTGCTCGGCCAGCCGCAGGTAGTAGTCCAGCGTGTACAGCTTCTCGTTCGGGTCCGACAGGTCGGCCGTGTAGCACAGCGCGACCTCGGCGACCGACTTGCCGGTGGCGCGCACCGCATCGATGGCCGGGCGCATCTGCTCGACGTCATTGAGCGCGTCGAAGATGCGGAAGATGTCGATGCCGGTGTCGGTGGCCTCCTGCACGAAGTGCTCGGTCACCTCCGTCGGGTACGGCGTGTAGCCGACCGTGTTGCGGCCCCGCAGCAGCATCTGCAGGCAGATGTTGGGCACCGCCTCGCGCAGCTTCGCCAGCCGCTCCCACGGGTCCTCGGCCAGGAACCGCAGCGCCACGTCGTAGGTCGCGCCGCCCCAGCACTCCAGGGACAGCAGCTGCGGGGTCGTCCGCGCCACGTGCGGCGCCACCGCGAGCAGGTCCTTGGTGCGCACCCGGGTGGCCAGCAACGACTGGTGCGCGTCACGGAAGGTGGTGTCGGTGACGCCGACCGCCTTGGACTCGCGCAGCCAGCGGGCGAAGCCCTCCGGGCCCAGCTCGGTGAGCTTCTGCTTGGAGCCCGCGGGCGGCTCGGTCGACAGGTCCAGCTCCGGCAGCTTGTGCAGCGGGTCCGGCGTGCTGGGACGCTCCCCGTGGGGGCGGTTGACCGTGACGTCGGCGAGGTAGCTCAGCAGTCGGGTGCCGCGGTCGGCGGAGTGCCGCGCGGTCAGCAGGTGCGGCCGCTCGTCGATGAACGAGGTGGTGACCCGGCCCGCGGCGAAGTCCGGGTCGTCCAGGACCGCCTGCAGGAACGGGATGTTGGTGGCCACGCCGCGGATGCGGAACTCGGCGACGGCCCGGCGGGCACGGGCGACCGCGGTGGCGAAGTCCCGGCCACGGCACGACAGCTTCACCAGCATCGAGTCGAAGTGCGCGCTGACGCTGGTGCCGGCGAACGCGGTGCCGCCGTCGAGGCGGATGCCCGCGCCGCCCGGCGAGCGGTAGGCGCTGATCATGCCGGTGTCCGGGCGGAACCCGTTGGCCGGGTCCTCGGTGGTGATCCGGCACTGCAGCGCCGCGCCGCGCAGCCGGATCGAGTCCTGCGTCAGACCGAGGTCCTGCAGGGTCTCCCCGGCGGCGATGCGCAGCTGCGACTGCACCAGGTCGGCGTCGGTGACCTCCTCGGTGACGGTGTGCTCGACCTGGATACGCGGGTTCATCTCGATGAACACGTGGCGGCCCTGCTCATCGACCAGGAACTCCACGGTGCCCGCGTTGACGTAGCCGATCTTGCGGGCGAAGGCGACCGCGTCGGCGCAGATCCGCTCCCGCAGCTGCGGGTCGAGGTTGGGCGCCGGGGCGATCTCGATGACCTTCTGGTGGCGGCGCTGCACCGAGCAGTCCCGCTCGAACAGGTGAATCACGTTGCCCGCGGCGTCGGCGAGGATCTGCACCTCGATGTGCCGTGGGTTGACCACGGCCTGCTCCAGGAACACCGTGGGGTCGCCGAAGGCCGACTCGGCCTCCCGCATCGCCGCCTCCAGTGCCTCGCGCAACGCGGGCGGCGCGTCGACGCGCCGCATACCGCGCCCGCCGCCACCGGCGACGGCCTTGACGAACACCGGGAACGTCATGCCCTCGGCGGCGGCCAGCAGCTCGTCGATGTCGCGCGACGGTGCGGAGGAGTCCAGCACCGGTACGCCGGCTTCGCGGGCCGCGGCGACCGCGGTCGCCTTGTTGCCGGTCATCTGCAGGATCTCGTGGCTGGGACCGACGAAGGTGATCCCGGCCTCCTGGCAGGCGCGGGCCAGTTCGGGGTTCTCGGAGAGGAACCCGTAGCCGGGGTACACGGCGTCCGCCCCGGATCGCCTGGCGGCCTTGATGATCTCCTCGACGGACAGGTAGGCGCGGACCGGGTGGCCGGGCTCGCCGATCTCGTAGGACTCGTCGGCCTTCAGGCGGTGCAACGAGTTGCGGTCTTCGTGCGGGAACACAGCCACCGTGCCAGCGCCGAGTTCGTACGCTGCGCGGAAGGCGCGGATCGCAATCTCGCCGCGGTTTGCGACGAGCACCTTGCGGAACATGCCGGACTCCTCGAGACGACGGGTGTCGGTCGGTGTCAGCACACTACCGCGAAAATTCCTCCTTCCGGGAGAACCTCCCGAGTGATGGACACCTTCACACCATCGGTGACCAGGACAAACGAAAGCCACAGGCAAGAGGCGCGAGAAAGAAAATTCCCTTGATTTTTCTTCCGCAGAATTTTGTGGATCTGCCGCAGGCGTAGGCGGCGGTGCGTCGCGGTCAGGTCTTCTCGAGGTACTCGGCCCGTTCGGCGTCGACCACCTCGGCGACCATGCGGGCCAGGCCCGGGTGGTGGCGCAACTGGGGGTCCTCGGCGACGAGTCGGGCCGCTTCCTCGCGGGCCTGGGCGATCACGTCCTCGTCGCGCAGCAGGGACAGCATCTTCAGGCCGGACTTGCGGCCCGACTGGGCCGCGCCGAGGATGTCGCCCTCACGGCGCAGCTCCAGATCCAGCCGGGCCAGCTCGAAGCCGTCGGTGGTGGAGGCCACCGCCTCCAGCCGCTCCCGCGTGGTCGTGCCCGCCACCGCCTCGGTGACCAGCAGGCACAGTCCCGGCGCGCTGCCCCGGCCGACGCGGCCGCGCAGCTGGTGCAGCTGGCTGACGCCGAACCGGTCGGCGTCCATGATCACCATCATGGTGGCGTTCGGGACGTTCACGCCCACCTCGACGACCGTCGTCGCGACCAGCACGTCCAGCTCACCGGCGGCGAAGGCGCGCATCACCGCGTCCTTGTCGTCGGCGGCCAGCCTGCCGTGCAGCACGCCCAGCCGCAGCCCCCGCAGCGGCCCGGTCGCGAGCTGCTCGGCGACCTCCAGCACCGCCAGCGGCGGCCGCCGGTCCGCCCCGTCCTCGGGCGGTGGCTCCTCACCCCCGCCGTCGCTGTCGTCCACAGCGGACTTCGCGGCCTTCTTCCGGCCCCTGCCACCGTTGTCCTCGTCGTCGCCGATGCGCGGGCACACCACGTAGACTTGGTGCCCGGCGGCGACCTCCTCGTGGATGCGCGCCCACGCCCGATCCAGCCAGGCCGGTTTCTCCGCCACCGGCACGACGCTCGTGCTGATCGGCGAACGCCCGCTCGGCAACTCCCGCAGCGCCGAGGTCTCCAGGTCGCCGTAGACCGTCATCGCGACCGTGCGCGGGATCGGCGTCGCCGTCATGACGAGCACGTGCGGCGACACGTCGTCCCCGCCGCGAGCCCGCAGCGCGTCCCGCTGCTCGACGCCGAACCGGTGCTGCTCGTCGACGACCACCAGGCCCAGGTCGGCGAACGACACCCGGTCCTGGATCAGCGCGTGCGTGCCGACGACGATCCCCGCCTCCCCGGAAGCCGCCTCCAACAGGGCCTTCCTGCGCTGCGCGGCGGTCAGCGAACCGGTCAGCAGCGTCACCCGCGTGGCGTTGTCCGCCCCGCCGAGCTCACCCGCCATCGCCAGGTCGCCGAGCAGTTCGCGCAAGGAGCGCGCGTGCTGCGCGGCCAACACCTCGGTGGGCGCGAGCATCGCCGCCTGCCGTCCGGCGTCCACCACCTGCAACATCGCACGCAGCGCGACCACCGTCTTGCCGCTGCCGACCTCGCCCTGCACCAGGCGGTTCATCGGGTGCGCGGTGGCCAGGTCGGCGGCGATCTGCTCGCCGATCTCCTGCTGCCCGCGGGTCAGCTCGAACGGAATCCGCTTGTCGAAGGCGGCCAGCACGCCGTCGTCGCGCCGCGGGCACACCGGCGCCGGGTGCGCCAGGGCGGCGTCGCGCAGCCGCGCCAGCGCCAGCTGCACCGCCAGCGCCTCGTCCCACTTCAGCCGCTGCTGTGCGGCGGCGACGTCGCGGAAGTGCTGCGGGCGGTGGATCTTGCGCAGCGCCGACTCCAAATCGGCCAGGCCCATCCGGTCGCGCAGCTCCGCCGGCAGCGGGTCGTCGGTGCCGTCCCAGACGTCGAGGACCTGACGCACGCACCGGGCGATCGACCACGAGGGCAGGCCCTGCGCCGCCGGGTACACCGGGATCAGCGCGGCGGCGAACTCCTCGGCGGCCGCCCCCACGTCCTCGTGGTCGGACTCGAACAGCTGGTATTCCGGGTGCGCCAGCTGCAGCTGGTTGCGGTAGGCGGTGACCTTGCCCGCGAACATCCCGCGCCGCCCCGGCAACAGCTCCCGCTCCCGCCACGCCTGGTTGAAGAAGGTGCAGGTCAGCGAGCGGTGGCCGTCGGTGATGCGGGCCTCGACGATGGTGCCGCGCCGCGACTTCATGGTCCGCTTGCTGACCCGCTCGACCTGCGCCAGCACCGTGGCGTGCTCACCGATCTCCAGCCCGGCGATCGCGGTCAGCTCGCCGCGTTCGGCGTAGCGGCGCGGGTAGTGGCGCAGCAGATCTCCCACACTCACCAGACCGAGCGCCGATTCGAGTGCCCGGCCGGTCTTGGCACCGAGCACCCGGTCCAGCTTCGCGTCCAATGTGGTCACTGCCTGTCCTCCGCCGTGCGCGTCGTCACCAGGGGCGCAGGAGCGATTATCTCCACCGCACCGACGTCAGTCGGCGTGGTGAGCTCCCCGGCGGCCCAACCGCCAGCCCAGCCAGCCCGCGAGCAGCCCGCCCAGCAGCAGCCAGCCCTGCCCGTGCAGCTCCGCCGCGTCGCGGAAGTCCGGAGCGTCGAGGTTGGCCACCGCGGTCAGCACCACGGTGCCGAGCATCAGCGCGCCGAACACGCCCAGCGCCGCCCCGGCCAGCGCCAACCCCTGGCGCCGCAGCACACCGCGCACCCCGAACACGCTCCAGACCGCGGCGACCACCAGCCACCAGACGAGCTTGCCGAACACAAAATCACGCAACGAGCTGGAGCTCTCCGGGGCACCGGACGACGCCCACTCGACCGCCAGGGGCTCGGGCAGCCGGGAACGCAGCGCCAGCGGCACGGCGACCATGCCCACGGCGATGAGCACCGTCCAGCCGACCACGAACCACAGATACCGCCTGCGGACACCCACTGCGCGCTCCCGTCTCGACAAACCGCCAGCATCGACGGTAGCCGCCTGGTCAGCCGGCGGGGCGCACGACCGGCCAGCGGCGCAGCACGACCATCCCGAGCACCGCGAACAGCACCCACCCGAGCAGACCGGTGCTCCCGGCGACCAGCAGGTTCGGTGGTTCGGCCGCCGATCCCACCAGCATCGGCAGCCCGGCGCTGGCGTTGAACGCCCCGTGCGCCAGCACCGGCGGCCACACGCTGCCGGAGCGCAGCCGCAGCCAGCCCATGACCACCCCGTAGACGGTGCAGAAACCGGCGAACACCACCGCTGCCAGCGGCCCGAGCTGCGGGTAGTTGTAGCCCAGCAGCGTCAGCGGGGCGTGCCAGACGCCCCAGACCAGGCCGGACACCAGCAGCGCGCGGACGGTCCCGGCGCCGGTGAGGCGGGGCAGCAGCCAGCCGCGCCATCCCCACTCCTCGCCGAAGGCCACCACCGAGTTGATCAGCGGCGCGAGAAGGACCATGGCGAGCAGCTGCACCAGCACCACGGTTCCGGCACTGAGTGGCACGCCCTGCGCGGTCAGCGCCTGCTGGAGCAGGCTGAACCCGGTGAGGTCCACGGCCAGCAGGCCCAGCGCGGAGCTGAGCGCGACCACCACCACGCTGAACACCACGGTGCCGAACCAGGCGAGCAGCACCAGCACAACGGTGTGGCGCGGGCGCGGTCCCAGGGTCAGGCCGGTGTCACGGGCCCACTGGCGGGCCGGGACGCGGTGGTCGACCAGCCGCACCGCGAGCACCCCGAGCGACGGGGTGAGCATCATCAACGGCCCGACGTAGGCCAGATGCGGACCGAGGTTCCCGCCGTCCACCCAGGCCGGCAGCGCCACCAGCCAGGCACCGCCCAGCGCCACCAGCAGGAAGAGCCAGATGTCACGCCGTCCCACGACCGCCTCCCTCACAGCGCCGAGCGTTCGGTGACCAGGGCGTTGACCAGCTCGGCACCGCGTTCGGGGTGGTCGACGCTGATGACGAAGTCGCGACCGGACGTCAGCCGCAGGACCAGGCAGGGGCCGCCGCGCAGCATGATCGCCGTGCTGGCGGGAAGCACCCGGTAGCCCCAGCCTCCAGCGCCCAGCGCGTGCCGGTGCTCCGCCCGCGCGCTGGTGATCCGGTCCAGGTGGATGCGCCGGGCGGGCCAGCGCTGCGGGCCGAACGCGGTGCGCACCCCGCGTTCGTCGATCTGCACCCGCGCCGACGACAGGGCCAGGCAGGTCACCCCGGCCAGCGCCAGCGGCATCGCGGCCGCCGGGGTTTCCAGCAGCGCGGACCCCAGCGCCGCGAGCAGCGTCAGACCACCGATCGACAGCAGCACCGGGCTGGTCACCGAGGACACCCACACCGTGCGCTCGGTCGCCTTCAGCGCCAGTGCGGGGCTACTCGTCTCCGCTTCGGGGGTCTCGTCGGGGCCGCGGTTGCCGAGCTTCCAGCCGATCCCGCCGGCGGCGCCGGCGAGGGCCAGCACCGCGAACGGCTGCCAGTTCAGCGAGCGGGCCCGCGTCCAGTCGGCGACGTCGAGGTTCGCGGCCACCACGGCGACCGCCATCCCGGTGACGAACACCGCGGCCGCGCCCAGGACCGCCGCGGACGCGGCCCGGGTCCGCCGCTGCCGTCGGCCGAGCACCCCGCACACCACCGCGATCGTCGCGATCACCAGCCAGCCGACCAGTAGGACGACCAGGAAACCGGTCCGCGACTGGAAACCGTCGGGGACGCCGGAGAACCCCCAGTGCGTGGCGAGCGGATCGGGCAGCCGGTCGCGGACGACTCCCACGCCGAGCAGCAGGGCCGCGGTCACGGCGACGACCCAGCAGACGGCCGACACGAGGAACCGGACGAGGTGGCTCATGGCACCTCCCGGCCGGGCGACTCGGCAGCGGGGTGGCAGCTCCTCACTTCTCCTCCTCGATCCACGCGGCGACGTCGTCCGGCCCGTAGCCGTGCCGCGCCGCCTCGGCGAGCAGCTCCCGCAGCTTCTGCTGGAGCGCGGCGCGCGGATCGGGACGGCGCAGCACGGTCACGCCCCGTCCCCGCCGGAACTCCAGCAGTCCCTCCTCTCGGAGCTGGCGCAGCGCCCGCAGCACGGTGTTGGCGTTGATCTGCAGCGCGACCGCGAGATCCCGCGCGGGCGGCAACCGGTCACCGGGAGCCACCTCGCCCTCGGCGATGGCGCGGCGGAGGGCGTCGGCTGCCTGCTCGTGCAGCGGACGCTGGTCGTGCAGATCCAACGAGAGCAACATGATGCTAATAAAACTAGCATCATTCACGTCTTCCGGTCACGACCGCGCAAGCACCCGCACCGGGGACCTTCGACCGGATTCCGCACCAAGTTCCGGCAAACCCGGAAGGTTCCCTCACGGGGATGGCTCTCGCGTCGCCTCACTCGACTCCGAGGAGCAGGCGGGGATGCAGGGTGCCCGCCGGGTAGTGGGTGAACTCCACCTCGGGATGGGCCCGGCGGAGGTGCTCGGCGAGGTCGTCCGGGAGCCCCGCCGGGGCGTCGTCGGAAACCAGCGCGGTCACCAGCTCGCCGCCGGTGGTGAGCATCCGCTCGGCGAGGTCACGGGCCGCCGCCAGCAGGTTGTCGCCGATGAGCACCACCTCGCCGTCGACCAGCCCCAGCACGTCCCCCGGTCGGCAGCGGCCCACCCAGGTCAGCGCCTCCGCCTCGGCGATGCGCAGCTCGCCGCGCCGAGTCGCGGCGGCCGCCTCGGCCATCGCCACCTGGTCGTCGGCCCGCCGCCGCCCCGGATCGTGCACGGCGAGCGCGGCCAGCCCCTGCACCGGCGAGGCGGTCGGCACCACCACCACGTCCTGGCCATCGCCGATGACCTCGGCCGCGACCTGCTCGATCACCGCGGTCACCGCGCCGTCGTTGGGCAGCACCGCCACGTGCGCCGCGCCCGTGGCGGCGAACGCCTCGCGCACCTGCTCTGCGGACGGCTCCGCGTCGACGACCAGGACGTCCGCGCCTTCGGCGGCGAACAGCTCGCCCAGCGCACCGCTGGGGACACAGGCGAGCACCGCGACCTCGCGGGCGAACGCCCGGCGCTGGTCGGCGAACCGGGTCACCTTGATCCGGTGCACCCGGCCGACCCCGATCCCCGACTCGATCGCCGCGCCGATGTCGTCGCAGTGCACGTGCACCGCCCACGACGCCAGCCCGTCACCGACCACCGACACGCAGTCGCCGATGCCGCACAACGCCTCCCGCAGGCCCGCCACCCGTGCGGGGTCGGTATCCGCGAGCAGGTACATGACCTCGTACTCGTACTGCGACTCGTGCTCCAGCACACCCGCTTCACCGGCGACCGGCGCCTTGGGCGCCAGCCGTTCGCCGTCGCGCACCACGGCGTGCAACGCGTCGAGCAGGACCACCAGGCCGCGCCCGCCGGCGTCGACGACCCCCGCGTCCGCCAGGACCGGCAACTGCGCCGGTGTCGCGGCCAACGCGCTGATCGCGGCCCGGGTCGCGTTGTGTACGACGACGTCCAGCTGCTCAGCCCCCTGCGCTGCGCACGCGGCCGCGTGCAGCACCGACAGCACGGTGCCCTCCGCAGGTTCGGCCACCGCCTCCCGGGCGAGTTCGGCGGCCCTGACCAGGGCCGCACCGATGTCCGCGCCGTCGGCCGCCGGAACATCCCGCAACTGCTCGGCCATGCCGCGCAGCGCCTGCGACAGCAGCACTCCCGAGTTGCCGCGGGCGCCGCCGAGCGCCCCCTTGGCCAGGGCCGTCAGCACCCCACCAAGGGTGTCCGGTTCGGCCGCGTCGAGCTCCGTGACCGCGGCCCGCATGGTCTGCAGCAGGTTCGTGCCGGTGTCGCCATCGGCCACCGGGTAGACGTTGATCCGGTCGATCGCCTCCCGCTCGACGGCCAGCGCGGCCAGCGCCAGGTCCACCCAGCGGCGGGCAGCCGCCGCGTTCAACGTCCGCAACACCCGGGACCTCCCACGCAACCACGAACGGATTGTCCGAGACTAGTCGCTGCGTGAAGCCGGCCCGCCTCACGGGCCTGGGCCGGCGAACCCACCGGACCGTGGAACGCCGCCACCGCGGCAGCACTCACGCAGGATCGCGTGCGTGCACGCGAGGCGGGAAAGGTTGCGGCCGACGCGTCGCTACGACGCGTGCCTGCGCCACTGCGGGCCGACGATCGCCCACTCCGCCGCCCAGGCGGCCAGGCGACGCCTGGTCACCCACAGCCTGGCGATCGTCACCAGCACCACCACGGTGAGTGCCGATCCGATGAGGACTGCCGCGCCGGCCAGGCCCGCCGCCTGCGTGGCCTGCGCGCTGGTCATCGGTGGCGAGGTGGGCTGACCGCCCTGGTCCAGCCAGACCGGGACCGTGCCCGCCACCGGGGCGCGGGTCGGCAGCTCGACGACCGCGAACCGCTCGTCCGGCGGTTCGCCCCACCGGACCGCCACCGAGCGCTGCGCCGTCGTGCTGCCGACCTCGGCGACCACCGTGGCCACCACCTGCTGCCTGGTCGCGTGCTCGCGCTCCACCTGGGCGAGCCGACCGCGCAGTTCGCCCTGCGCCACCACGGTCGCCAGCACGATGGCGGCCACGGCCGAGAGCACCGCGAAGACCAGGGCGATCGGTTCGAAGTAGTCGGTGCGCCGGCGCAGCGGGTTCGCGCCGGGGAACACCCGGCGAAGCAGGCGCCGCAGGCCGTCGCGGTTCCGGTCGGCTCCCATGACGAGCCTTCTTCCGCCCCGAACACATCATCCGGCAAGGGCCAATGTACGACCCGCCCGGACCGAAAGCCATCCGCCGCGAGCAGGGCGAACAGCTGTCTACGGGAGCTTCCAGTCGATGGGCTCGACGCCCTTCGCCGCGAGGAGCTCGTTGACCCGGCTGAACGGGCGGCTGCCGAAAAAACCACGGTCGGCGGACATCGGACTGGGATGCGCCGACTCGATGCAGTCCACGCCCGGCATCAGCGGCCGCAGGTCGCGGGCGTCGCGGCCCCACAGGATCGCCACCAGCGGTTCGTCGCGTGCGGCAAGCGCCTTGATGGCCTGCGCGGTGACCTTTTCCCACCCCTTGCCGCGGTGCGAACCGGGCTTGTGGGGCCGCACGGTCAGGGACCTGTTGAGCAACAGCACGCCACGCTCGGTCCACGGCGTGAGGTCACCACTGGAGGGCGTGGGGTAGCCGAGGTCGTCGGTGTACTCGCGGAAGATGTTGACCAGGCTGCGCGGCGGTGCGACGCCGGGCGCGACCGAGAAGCTCAGCCCCACCGGATGGCCCGGGGTGGGGTACGGGTCCTGGCCGACGATCAGCACCCGGACCTCGTCGAACGGCTGCTGGAAGGCACGCAGGACGTGTTCCGGGGCAGGCAGGTAGGTGCGCCCGGCGGCGACCTCTGCGCGCAGAAACTCACCCATCGCCTTGATCTGGTCGGCGACCGGTTCCAGAGCTCGCGCCCAACCGGCCTCCACGAGTTCGCTCAGCGGACGTGCGGCCATGGCTGAACACCGTAGCGAGATCCACGATCAGTCCGGCGACGGGCCCCGCGGTACTCGCCGAGCACACAAACGTGACGCAAATCACATTCTATAGAAGTAACGTCACGCCTCATGCGGTTTCGCGCGGTATCCACAGCACACCCGATAGTGTCATTTTCGCCTGTCATACCGCTATTTCGGCGGGCAAATCGGTCGCTCGTCAGACACGACACCGACGGCGCTCGAACGGTGAGATTCCGCATAAGCGGAATACCATCTCCAAAGCGTTGTGTGCTGTTTTGGTGGCCTCCCACTGGTCGCTCGGCTAGGTTCTGCGGAGTTCGAATCGACCACGACCGTGGCTGGCATGACCCGGAGGTGGGCCGCAAACTCATGACTTCGCCGGAAACAGCCGAAACACCCGAGCAAAGATCACTGCTGCGCCGGGCCGTTGGCGCAGCCGCGATCGGCAACTGCACGGAGTGGTACGACTTCGGCGTCTACGCGTACGTGGCCGCCTACGTGGGCCATCAGTTCTTCCCCGGACCGTGGGAGACCGTCTCCGCCTTCGGCGTCTTCGCGATCTCGTTTCTGTTCCGGCCGCTGGGCAGCCTGTTCTTCGGCCCGCTGGGCGACCGGATCGGCAGGCAGAAGGTGCTGGCCGTGACGATCCTGCTGATGTCCGGCTCGACGTTCGTCATCGGTTTGCTGCCCACCTACCAGACCATCGGCATCGTGGCGCCGATGCTGCTGCTGCTGTGCCGGTTGTTGCAGGGCTTCTCCACCGGAGGTGAATACGGCGGCGCGGCCACCTACATCGCCGAGTACGCACCCGACCGGCGGCGCGGCTTCTGGGGCAGCTGGCTGGAATTCGGCACGCTCGTCGGATTCGGATTCGGTGCGCTGGTGCCGACAATCCTGATCCTCAACCTGGACAGCGCCGACATGGCGAGCTGGGGTTGGCGTATTCCGTTCCTGATCGCCGGTCCGCTCGGCGCCGTCGGGCTCTACCTGCGGGCCAGGCTGGAGGACACCCCGGCGTTCAAGGACCTGGAGGCCAGCCACAAGGTCGCCAAGTCCCCGCTGAAGGACCTCGTCCGCGAGTGGTGGCGGCAGCTGCTGATCCTGATGGGCATCGTGGTGCTCATCAACGTCGCCAACTACACGATCCTCACCTACATGGAGACCTACCTGAAGAGCACCCTGCACGTCCCGGACGGGCAGGAGTACCAGGTCCTGGTGCCGCTGCTGCTCACGGTGGCCTTCATGCTGGTGGTCATCACGCCGGTCGGCGCGCTGTCGGACCGGGTGGGTCGCAAGCCACTGTTCCTGTCCGCGGCGATCTGCTTCCTGGTGCTGCCGGTCCCGGCGTTCCTGCTGATCGCGCAGGCCACCGTGCCGACCACGGTGCTGGGTCTGGGGCTGCTGGCGATCGGGCACGTGCAGCTGATCGGCCCGCTGGCCGCGACGCTACCGGCGATGTTCCCGACCAAGGTCCGCTACGCGGCCTTCAGCGTCGGCTACAACATCTCCACCGCGGCGTTCGGCGGGACCGCGCCGCTGGTCAACGACGCGGTGGTGCAGTCCACCGGCAACAGCCTCTTCCCCGCCTTCTACCTGATGGGCGCGGCGCTGGTGGCGCTGGTGCCGATCCTGCTGCTGAAGGAGACGGCGCGCCAGCCGCTGATGCAGGACGCACCGGCCCCGGCGACGTCCCCGGCGTCCTGACCCGTTCGCCCCGACGGACCCCGGTGTGCGACCGCGCACCGGGGTCCGTCGCGTCAGCGCCAGTGCTCCCAGCCCGACGGCCCCTCGTAGACCGCGCCGTCGACCGTCACGCCCGAGCCCTCGGCGACCACGCCCACGGCCCGCCAGCCCTCCGGCAGCGGGCGGTCGGGTGGGAACGTCGCGGCCAGTGCCTGGTCCTCGCCGCCGGTGAGCACCCAGTGCCGCGCGTCGGCGCCGAGCGCCGAGGCCACCTCGTTCAGCCGCTGCGGGACCTCGACCTGCTCGGTGCGGATGTCGATGGCGACCTGCGAGGCGGCCGCGATGTGCCCGAGATCGGCCAGCAGCCCGTCGGAGGTGTCCACCATGGCCGTCGCGCCCGCGGCGGCCGCCTGCGGCCCGGCCGCGTACGGCGGCTCCGGGACGCGGTGCGCCCCGACCACCGCCACCGGGGAGCGGAAACCCCGCCCCAGCACGGCCAGCCCGGCCGCCGACCAGCCCAGCCGGCCGACCACCGCCACCACGTCCCCGGGCCGCGCCCCGGAGCGCGTCACCGGCTCCCGGCCCTGCAGGTCGCCCAGCGCCGTGATCGAGATCGTCAGTGAGGTCGCCGACACCATGTCGCCCCCGACGATGCCGATGCCGACCTGCTGTGCTTCTTCCCACATGCCCTCGACCAGCTCGTCGACCACGTGGCAGGGCAGGTCCGGCGAGCAGCCCAGGCCGACCAGCAGCCCGGTCGGCACCGCGCCCATGGCGGCGATGTCGGAGAGGTTGACCGCGACCGCCTTGCGCCCCACCTGGTGCGGGGTCGACCAGTCGAAACGGAAGTGCACCTGCTCCACGAGCACGTCCGTGGTGGCGACCACCCGGCCGTCCGGGGCGGCCACGACGGCCGCGTCGTCCCCTGGTCCGAGCACCGTGCCCGGCGGGAATTCCCGGCCAGCCGTCACCCGATCGATGAGACCGAACTCACCCACCTGGGAAACGGTCTGTGCGTCCTGCGACGGATCAGGACCCAACTGGGACCTTCCTTCCTTGAGCATCCGCTCGGTCCGATGGGGTAGCTTTCTGCCAGTTTCCTACCCCGAGCACATGGGCGAGACGAAGGGGCACGCCGTGGTTCAGGCATACATCCTCATCCAGACCGAAGTCGGCAAGGCGGCGGCGGTGGCCGCCGAGATCGCCGGGTCGCCGGGCGTCATCAGCGCCGAGGACGTCACCGGCCCCTACGACGTGATCGTCCGCGCCGAGGCGGAGAACGTCGACCAGCTCGGCAAGATGGTCGTCGCCAGGATCCAGAACGTGGAGGGCATCACCCGCACCCTGACGTGTCCGGTGGTGCACCTGTGACGAGTGGGCGGTCGCCCCGGTAGAACCGGGCCCCGCACCTCCTTCGCGCGGCCAGGCCGGTGCCGGCGGGCACCGGCGGCCGTGCTGTAGTGGACGACGTGGTTCACCAATCAGCGCCCGGAGTGCCCCGGCCGGTGTTGATCGTGGCGATCACGCTCGGTGCACTCCTCGCCCTGACGGTCGCCGGGATCGGCGCCTACGGCTGGTACGGCGCGCGCCAGGAGCAGCAGGCCGCGGAAGCGGCCGAGCAGGCCCGGCGCAGCGGGCCGTTGGCGCTCGCGCCGATCCCCGCGCCCCAGGCGACGTCGCCGGAGTGCGCCGCGGTCCTGGCCGCGCTGCCGCGGGAGCTGACCGTGGCCGGCGCGCGGGTGCCGCGCCGCGAGCTGGCGCAGCCCGCGCCCCCGGCGACGGTGGCGTGGGGCGACGCCGAGCACGACCCGGTGACGGTGCGGTGCGGCATCGACGCACCGGCGGAGCTGACGCCGACGTCGCAGCTGCTGGACGTCTCGGGGGTGAGCTGGCTGGAGATCAGCCAGGGCGGCGACACCTCCTGGTTGGCCGTCGACCGCCCGGTTTACGTGGCACTCAGCGCCCCCGGCGGAACCGGCACCGGCCCGCTGCAGGACCTCTCCGCGATCCTGCGCGACACGCTGCCGAAACAGCCCGTCTTCCGCTGACCCGCTACGCGGCCGCAACAGCGCGCGGGGCAAACGCTTCCGGGTGCGCTCAGCGCAGGCCGGTACCGCGGGCGATCGCCGTGTCGATCAGCGTGCTCAGCAACGTCGTGTAGTCCACCCCGGTGTGCGCCCACATCCGCGGGTACAGCGAGATGGACGTGAAACCCGGCATCGTGTTGACCTCGTTGATGATCAGCTCGCCGTCCTCGCGGACGAAGAAGTCGACGCGGGCCAGTCCCTGGCACTCCAGCGCGCGGAACGCCCGCACCGCGGTGTCGCGCAGCCGCTCGATCACGTCGTCGCCGAGCTTGGCCGGGATGTCGAACTCGGTGACGTCGTCGAGGTACTTGGATTCGTAGTCGTACCAGTCGGTTTCGCCGGTGACGCGGAGCTCCGCGGGTAGCGACGCCTCGATCCGGCCATCCGGGAACTCCAGCACGCCGCACTCCACCTCGCGGCCCACCACCGCCGCCTCGATGATGACCTTCGGGTCGGTGCGGCGCGCCTCGGCGATCGCCGCGTCCAGCTCGGCCCAGTCGGTCACCTTGCTGATGCCCAGCGACGACCCGGCGCGCGCCGGCTTGACGAACACCGGCAGCCCCAGCCGCTCCCGCGCCGCCTCGTCCAGTGTGGACTGATCGCGGCGCAGGACCTCGAAGCGGCCCACTCCCAGCCCCTCGGCGGCGAGCAGCTTCTTGGTGTACTCCTTGTCCATCGACACAGCGCTGGAGAGCACGCCCGGCCCCACGTAGGGCACGTCGGCCATCTCCAGCAGGCCCTGGATGGTGCCGTCCTCGCCGAAGGCCCCGTGCAGCACCGGGAACACCACGTCCACCGACGACAGCACCTCGCCGCCGCGGCCCGGTTCCAGCAGCACGAGTTCGCGGCGCGTCGGGTCGCCGGGCAGCGCCAGGGCGGTACCCGGCGCGACCTCGGGTTCCTTGCGGTCCCGGATCTCCAGCTGCTTCGGATCGCCGGTACCCAGCACCCAGGCACCCTCGCGGGTGATGCCGACCGGCACGATCTCGAAGCGGTCCCGGTCCAGGTGCGCCAGCACGCTACCGGCGGACACGCAGGAAATGCCGTGTTCGGTGCTCCGCCCGCCGAAGACGACCGCCACCCGGATCTTGCGCTGTGTCATGCGCCGGACCATACCTGGCGGGCCGGGGCGCCGTCTCGCTGCATCGGGCGCGGACGCGTCCACGCGAGCCTGTCAGGACCTGCACAGTCGCGCGAGGATCGGCAGGGCCCGTGCCAGGTCGTCGCGCGAGCAGGCGGCGTAGCCCAGGGCGAGGCCGAACCACTGCTGCGGACCGCAGTGGTGCCGTCGCAGACCGTCAAGCACGAGCCCCTCCTCGGCGGCTTCGGCGACCACCCGCTGCTCGGTCGCGGCGTCGGGCAGCGGGAGCACGACATGCGCCCCGGCGCGGTCGCCGAACACCTCGACGCCCCGCTCCGCGAGCATGTCCACCACCAGCGAGCGGCGTTGGGACAGTTCACGGCGCAGCCGGCGCAGATGCCGTCCCAGGTCGCCGTGGCGGGCGAACTCCACCAGCACGCGCTGCCCAGCCGGAGCGGGGCTGGTCCCGGTGCGGTCGCGGTGTTCCAGCACCGCCGCCGCCACGTCGTCCGGAGCGAGCATCCACCCGACCCCGAGGGTCGGGGCGAGGATCTTGCTGGTGGTGCCCAGGTGCACCACCACGTCGGGGGCCATCGAGGCGAGCACCGGCAGCGGTGCCACGTCGTAGCGCAGCTCGCCGTCGTAGTCGTCCTCGACGATCAGCCAGTCCTCGGCGCGCGCCCGGTCCACCAACGCGATCCGGCGCTCCGCGGGCAGCCGACCGCCGATGGGGTACTGGTGCGCGGGCGAGCAGTAGACCGCCTGCACGCCGCGCGGGATGGCGTCGACCACGATGCCCGCGTGGTCGACCGGCGCGGGCACCACCCGCACACCCGCGGAGCGCAGCGCGCCGACCGCGCGCTGGTAGCCGGGCTCCTCCACCGCGACGGTCGCGCCGCGGCGCAGCACCGCGGACGCCAGCTCCACGACCGCCGACGTGGTGCCGCCGGTGGCGAGCACGTTGTCCACCGTGAGACCGCCCACGACGAGCCCGCGGTGGCGCAGGAGGTGCTCGACGACGGCCTCGCGGTACGTCACCACGCCCGCGCGGTGCGGCCGCCAGTCCGGATCGGTGTCGGCCGCCGACCGCCACGCGCGCCGCCACGCCGCCCGGTCGATGCCCTCCACCCACGGCACACCGGGGGTCAGCACCACCCGCTGCGGCGCGGGTTCCGGCTCGGGAACCCGGGTGCCCACCGCGACACCGGTGCGTGCTCCGGGCGGGCTGGTCGTGACGTACGTGCCGGAGCCGTGCCGACCGGCGATCCAGCCCTCGGCGTGCAGCTGCTCGTAGGCGGCGGCGGTCACGGTGCGGCTGACCCCGAGGTGGCGCGCGAGGGCGCGCGTGGACGGCAGCCGGTCGCCCCCGCGCAGCTGGCCGAGCGTCGCCGCGTGGCGCAGGGCGTCGGCGAGCTGCACGGCGAGCGGTCGCGCGTCGTCGCGGCGCAGCTCGATGGCGAGTTCCAGCAGCGGCGAACTCGCCGGCACGGCATGTGGCATTTCGAAAATCTCCCTGATTGGCACTTCGATAATGCCACTTCTCGGTTGATCCTGGTGGACGTGACCCGACAGCTCTCCCCCACCGCACGATCCACGATCCGCCGCGGCAGCGCGCGGGCCCGCACCGAACGCAGCGATCTGCACGCGGTGCTCGACGCCGGGCTGATCTGCCACCTCGGCCTGGTCGTCGACGGCTCACCACGAGTGTTGCCCACCGGCTACGGCCGCCGCGGCGACACCCTCTATGTGCACGGCTCCACCGGCGCGCGCAGTCTGCGTGAAGCAGCCGCGGGCGCGGAGGTGTGCGTCACCGTCACGCACCTGGACGGCATCGTCTACGCACGCTCGCTGTTCCACCACTCGGTGAACTACCGGTCCGCCGTGATCCACGGGCGGGCGCGCGGCGTCGTTGACGCCGACGAGAAGCGGGAGGCGCTGCGGGTCATCACCGAGCAGCTGGCTCCCGGGTCATGGGCGCACGCGCGGCTGCCGACCAGGCGGGAACTGGCCGCCACGGCGGTGCTCGCGCTGGACCTGGCCGAGGCGGCGGTGAAGATCCGCACCGGCGGCCCGAACGACGACGCCGAGGACGTCGCGGCCGGCACGGCGTGGTCGGGGGTGCTGCCGCTCGAACGGCGCTGGGGCACCCCGCAACCGGCGCCGGACCTCCCGCCGGACGTCGAGGTCCCGGCGCACGTGCGCGACCGGCGGTGGCCGGCGTGAGGGAACCGCACCGCGCGGGTCGACTGTGGACGATCACTCCCGGGTGCCGGTGATTCCGGGTGAGGTTCCCGGGCGCCGGTGTCTTCCGGGCGTCAGGGTTCCCGGCTCAGGCCGGTGAGCGGGTCATGGCGGTAGAAGGTCATCCGGGCCCGCTCCGGGCGGTACACGTGGACGCTCACCGCCGGGTCCGGGCCGTCGTTGCTCACCTGGTGCACGTAGTTCGGCCCGAACACCCGGGCCTGGCCTGCCACCAGCGGGTGCAGCACCTCCGCGCCGCCACGGACGACACGCTCGGTCAGCGAGCCGGTCACCACGGTGAACGCGCCCGTCGCGCCGCCGTGGTCGTGCAGTTCGGTGTGCTGGCCCGGCAACCAGCTCAGCAACCACGCCTCGTAGCCCTCGGTGCGCCGCAGCAGCCCGGCCCAGCGCTGATCCGGGTGGTAGCGCAGCAGGTGCGTCCACGAGCCACGGTCGGCGGCGAGTTCACGGGCGATGCGCACCGGGTGCGCGGTGGAAAGATCGGCAGGCGCGGCAACGGTATTCGGCGGAACGGCGAACACGGTGAAGGTCCTTCGGGATCGTTCGGGAATCCGGGCGCGCGGCAACATCAACCGCGACCACCCGGGACAGCAGGGGAATCGATCAACACGAAGAACACAGACAGAGCGCGCTGGCGACGCGGCGCAGGTCGATGTGACCCCGTCGATCAGTCATGGCGCGCAGCAACACGCCCCGAACTGAACCACCCCGCTCCGCCCCGCGTCAACTCGGGCGCACGATCTCACACCATGGTGGCGCCGGGTCCCATGGTGGCGTCGGTCAGCCGAGCGCCTGGAGGACGTCGGCGACCAGGTCGTCCGGGTCCTCGCAGCCAGCGGAGAACCGGACGAACCCCGGTGGCACCGGGTCGCCCCACTGTGCGCGCCGGTCCACCGTGCTGTGCAGGCCGCCGAAGCTCGTCGCCGCCACGACGAGCCGACTGCGTCGCACGAACTCCGCCACCGCCGCGGCGTCGGCCAGCTCGAAGCGGAACACGCCGTTCCAGCGCCGCATCTGGCGCCGTGCGAGATCGTGCGAGGGATCGTCGGGCGAACCCGGCCAGCGCAACCCGGACACCGCCGGGTGCCCGCGCAGCGCCGCCACGAGGGCCGCCGCGTTCTCCGCCTGCCGCGCCAGGCGCAGATCGAGGGTGCCCATGCTGCGGTGCGCCAGCCACGTCTCGAACGGACCGGGGATCGCACCGGACAACGTCCGCGCCCGCACCAGCCGTTCGGCGAGTTCCTCGTCGCGCACCGACACATGCCCCAGCAGCAGGTCGCTGTGCCCGGCCAACGCCTTGGTGTCACTGGCAATCACGATGTCCGCGCCGAGCTCCAGCGGGCGCTGCCCGAGCGGCGTGGCGGTGGTGTTGTCCACCGCGAGCAGCGCCCCGGCCCGGTGCGCCCGCTCGGCCAGCTCGGCGATGTCGCACACGTCCAGCCCCGGATTCGACGGGGTTTCCAGCAGCACCAACCGAACTCCGCGGAAGACCTCGTCGTCCCACGGGCCCGGCGTGGGGATCTCCCGCACGTCGAGGTCCAGCGCGGTCAGCTCGTCGCGCACGAACTGCCGCGTGGCGTAGTAGCCGTCGCTGGGCAGGACGAGCGCGTCACCCACGCCCAGCACGGCCCGCAGCACCGTGCTGATCGCCGCCATCCCCGACGGCAGCAGGACACAGCGCCCGCCGTCGAGCTCGCCGATCGCCGATTCCAGGGCGCGCCAGGTCGGATTGCCCGCGCGCCCGTAGAAGTCGCCGCCCTCGCCATCGCCCAGGTGGTACGGCGCGGCAAACACCGGACCCGGCAGCAGCGGTGTGCCGCCCACCGGTTCCGGATGGCCGCCACGCACGCAGCGGGTGCCGTCACCGAGATCCTCTGTGGTCACAACTCCCCTTCCGGGTCGGCTCACTCCGGCTTGCGTTCGCGGCCCAGCAGTTCCGCGGCCGCGGGGATGGGCGCCAGCCCCTCGTGGCACACCCGGTGCACCACGTCGGTGATCGGCATCTCCACGCCGTGGCGCGCGGCGAGCTGCCGGATCGACGAACACGACTTCACGCCCTCGGAAACCTGCCCGTGCGCGGCCTCCTGTGCCTGCGCCAGCGTCTCCCCGCGTCCCAACCGCTCCCCGAAGGTACGGTTGCGTGACAGCGGCGACATGCAGGTGGCGACCAGGTCGCCGAGCCCCGCCAGCCCGGCGAACGTCATCGGGTCGGCGCCCAGCGCCACGCCCAGCCGCGTGGTCTCGGCCAGCCCGCGGGTGATCAGGGAGGACATCGTGTTGTGCCCGAACCCGAGGCCCACGGCCATCCCGCAGGCCAACGCGATCACGTTCTTGCACGCCCCGGCCAGCTCGATGCCGACCAGATCCGTGTTGGTGTACGGCCGGAAGTAGGGCGTGGAGCACGCGTGCTGCAGGGTGACCGCGCGGTCGTGGTCCAGGCAGGCCACCACGGTCGCGGTGGGCTGCTCGGCGGCGATCTCCTTGGCCAGGTTGGGCCCGGACACCACCGCCACCTGCTCCAGCGGCACGTCGGCGACCTCGCTGATCACCTCGCTCATCCGCTTGAGCGTGCTCAGCTCCACGCCCTTGGCGAGGCTCACCAGCGTGGCGTCCGGCGGCAGCAGCGGCTGCCACCCGGCCAGGTTCTCGCGCAGCGTCTGGCTGGGCACCGCGAGCACCACCGCGCTCGCCCCGTGCATCGCCTCCACCGCGTCGCCGGTGGCGCGCAACCCCTCGGGCAGCACGACGCCGGGCAGATATCCGGAATTGCAACGGGTTTTGTTGATCTCCGCCGCCACCTCCGCCCGGCGGGCCCACAGGACCACGTCGTTGCCGGCGTCGGCGAGCACCTTCGCGAAGGTGGTGCCCCACGACCCGGCGCCGAGCACGGCGATCTTCGCGCCAGATCCTCGGCTTGTCCGGCGCTGGTGGTCGCCCAGCGGAGCCGGGGCCGCAACGTTGGTTGAGCGCTCAGGCGACGCCATCGTTGTCCCGGTCCTTGCGCGCGGAGCTGTAGAACTCGTTCGGCGGCTGCTCGCCGCGGATCTCGCCGAGCAGCTCCCGGGACCGGCTCATCGCCAGGTCCGTGACCTCACGCAGCGCACGGGTGTCGTCCTCCAGGCCGCGGAAGGCCGACAGGTCCAGCGGCTCGCCGAACGCGAGGGACACCGTCTTGCGCGGCAACGGCCGAAACTTCTTCTTGTAGTGGTCGTAGATCTCGCGGGTGCCCCACCGCGCGGCCGGGATGACCGGGATGTCGTGCGCCAGCGCGAGCCGCGCCACCCCGAGCTTCGGCGTCATCGGCCAGCCGTCCGGGTCCTTGGTGATGGTGCCGTCCGGATAGATCACGACGACCTTGCCTCGGCGCAGCGCCTCGTGCGCCTCCTGCAGGCTCTTCTGCGCGTCGGCGGTGCCCCGGAATACCGGGATCTGCTCGACCCCGACCAGGATGTTCTTGAGCACCGGCACGTTCCACAGGGTGTTCTTCGCCAGGAACCGCGGGATCCGCCCCGCGCGGTGCACGGTGACCGCGTCGAAGACCGGGTCCAGGTGCGAGACGTGGTTGAACACCAGCAGCGCCGGGCCCTCGGCGGGGATGCGGTCCAGTCCGGTCACGCGCGTGCGGGCCAGCACCGCGGTCAGCGGGTAGAAGACCGCGCGGGCCAGTTCGAGCCAGAACCTGCCCATCCCGTGGGCCTTCTCGCTGGTGTGCCTCCGCTGGCGCCGGAGGCTCTTGGGGTCCGCCACGGCAACTCCTTCTTCGGTTGCGAGAGCGAAGGTCAAGGTACCTGCCGCGCCCGGCCGCCTCGCCACCCAGCACCCGATATCCGAGGCGGTGGTGACGCGCCGCGTCCGGGCGACGCAAGATGGCTTGGTGACCGCGGGTGTGAACCTCATCGTCCCGATCAAGCCGCTGCACGCGGCCAAGTCCCGGTTGCTGGGTGCCGCCGACCGCGGCGCGGGCCGGCCGGACGCGCACGCCGGGCTGGTCACGGCCGTGGCGTTGGACACAGTGCTCGCTGCCCGCGAGGCGCCGGGCGTCGACGCCGTGGTCGTGGTGACCGCCGATCCGGCGCTGACCGAGGCGTTCACCGCCGAAGGCGTCGAGGTGCTGGCCGACACCCCGGCCGCCGGGCTGAACGCGGCCCTGCGGCACGCCGACGCGCTGCTGCGGCGGCGCGGGGTCCGTGTCGGGGCGCTGCAGGCGGATCTGCCCGCGCTGCGGCCCGGAGAACTCGGCGCCGCCGTCAGCGCCGCCGGGCCGAGCCGCGCGTTCTGCGCGGACCGGCACGGAACGGGCACGACCCTGCTGCTGGCCGAACCCGGCCGCCCGCTGGATCCACGCTTCGGCCCGGGTTCGGCCGCCGCGCACACCGCGTCCGGGGCTCGACCGCTGCCGGGCAGGTGGGACTCGCTGCGCTGCGACGTGGACACCGAAGCGGACCTGGCCGCGGCGACCCGGCTCGGGCTCGGCCCGCGGACCGCGGAACGCATCGCCGCCACCGCACCGCGCTGCGGTGGCTGACCGCGTGCGACACCACACGGCGCATGACCGAGATGACCTCGACAGAGGTCGAGCTGAACCGCTCTGATGGGCGACAATGGGCTGGTGAGCACCGAGAGCAGCGATCGGCGATCCAAGCAGCCTGCCAAGCGAACCACCTCCGCCGGCCGGTCCGCGCGTCGTGCGCCGCGCCCGGCTCGCCGACCCGGGAATGCGGCCGCTGCGGAGGCTCCCGCGAACGTCTCCCGAAGCGCCCGGGTGCCCTCCGCCCCGCCCGCCGTGACCCGCGCCGCGGCCACCACCGACCTGCCGGAGGACCGCTACCTCAACCGCGAGCTGTCCTGGCTTGACTTCAACGCCCGCGTCCTGGCCATCGCCGAGGACCGGTCGCAGCCGGTGCTGGAACGCGCCAAGTTCCTGGCGATCTTCGCGTCCAACCTGGACGAGTTCTACATGGTGCGTGTCGCCGGGCTGAAGCGCCGCGAGGAGACCGGGCTGTCGGTGCGCAGCGCCGACGGGCTCACCCCGCACGAGCAGCTGGTCCGCATCTCCGCACGCAACCAGGACCTCGTGGAGAAGCTCAGCCGCGTCTTCCTCGACGAGCTGCTGCCGGAGCTGGAGGCGCACGGCATCCGCATCCTCAGCTGGGCCGACCTGCAGGCGCCGGACCAGGCCAAGCTCACCCGCTACTTCGAGGACCACATCTTCCCGGTGCTCACCCCGCTGGCGGTCGATCCGGCGCACCCGTTCCCGTACATCTCCGGGCTGTCGCTGAACCTGGCGGTGACGGTGGCCGATCCGGACGCGGGCATCAAGCGTTTCGCGAGGGTGAAGGTGCCGGACAACGTGCCGCGGTTGATCCGCATCGAGTCCGAGCGGGAAACCGAGCGCGCCACGTTCCTGCCGCTGGAGGAGCTCATCGCCGCGCACCTCGGCAAGCTGTTCCCCGGCATGCGGGTCGCCGAGCACCACATCTTCCGGGTCACCCGCAACGCGGACCTGGAGGTCGAGGAGGACCGCGACGAGGACCTGCTGCAGGCGATGGAGCGGGAGCTGGCGCGCCGCCGGTTCGGTCCGCCGGTGCGGCTGGAAGTCACCGACACCATGAGCGAGACCATGCTGGAACTGCTGCTGCGCGAGCTGGAGGTCGATCAGCACGACGTGGTGGAGGTCAAGGGTCTGCTGGACCTGTCGTGCCTGTTCCAACTGGAGCGGTTACAGCGACCGGATCTGAAGGAATCGCCGTTCGTCCCGGCCACCCACCCCGCGTTCGCCGAGGGACAGACGTCGAAGAGCATCTTCGCCACGCTGCGCGAGGGCGACGTGCTGGTGCACCACCCGTACGACTCGTTCTCCACATCGGTGCAGCGGTTCATCGAGCAGGCCGCCGCCGATCCGCACGTGCTGGCCATCAAGCAGACCCTGTACCGGACCTCCGGCGACTCGCCCATCGTCAACGCGCTCATCGACGCCGCCGAGGCGGGCAAGCAGGTGGTGGCACTGGTGGAGCTCAAGGCGCGGTTCGACGAGCAGGCCAACATCCAGTGGGCACGCACCCTGGAGCGGGCGGGGGTGCACGTGGTCTACGGCCTCGTGGGCCTGAAGACACACTGCAAGACGGCGCTCGTGGTGCGGCAGGAGGGTTCGACGATCCGCCGCTACTGCCACCTCGGCACCGGCAACTACAACCCGAAGACCGCGCGCATCTACGAGGACCTCGGCCTGCTGACCGCGTCCCCGGAGATCGGCGCCGACCTCACCGATCTGTTCAACGTGCTCACCGGTTACGCCCGGCACGGCGAGTACCGCCGGATCCTGGTGTCGCCGCAGGGCATCCGCAACGGAATCGTGGAGCGCGTGGAGGCCGAGACGGAGCGGGCCCGGCGGGGTCTGCCGTGCGGCATCCGGATGAAGGTGAACTCGCTGGTCGACGAGCAGATCATCGACGCGCTGTACCGGGCCTCGCTGGCCGGTGTGCCGGTCAAGGTGGTGGTGCGCGGCATCTGCTCGCTCAAGGCCGGGGTCGAGGGGCTCAGCGAGAACATCGAGGTGCGCTCCATCCTGGGCCGGTTCCTGGAGCACTCCCGGGTGTTCCACTTCGTCGGCATCGACGAGCACTGGATCGGCAGCGCCGACATGATGCACCGCAACCTCGACCGCCGCATCGAGACCCAGGTGCGGGTGACCGATCCCAAGCTCACCGCGCAGCTGGACACGATGCTCGACTCCGCCCTGCACCCGTCCACCCGCTGCTGGGTGCTCAACGCCAAGGGCGACTGGGAGGCTTCGCCGCGCAGCGGGGAGCAGGTGCGCGACCACCAGGTGGAGATGCTGCGCCTGCACGGGGCGAAGGTCTCGTGACGGAGACGTGTTTCCGGCGAGGGCGGAGAGCGAGATGAGCGTGACCGAGAACGAGGTGGCCGCCGACGGGGTCGGAATGTTTGGCGGCGAACCGGTGCGGGCCGCCGGTGCGGTGCTGTGGCGCGCCGGGACCGACGGTCCCGAGATCGCCGTGGTGCACCGCCCGCGCTACGACGACTGGTCGCTGCCCAAGGGCAAGCTCGACAACGGTGAGCTTCCCGCGCACGCGGCGGTCCGCGAGGTCGCCGAGGAGACCGGGTTCTCCTGCGTGCTGTCGCGCTGGCTCGGGCGCGTTGACTACCGCGTGCCGCGGCCCGGCGGCGGGTCGGCGCCGAAGGTGGTGGACTATTTCGCCGCCCGCGCGGACGGCGGCTCGTTCACACCGAATGACGAAGTGGACGAACTGCGCTGGCTGGATCCGGCGGCGGCACGCACTCTGCTGACCTATCCGCACGACGCGGACCTGCTCGACGCGTTCCTCCGGCTGCCTGTCGAATCGGCGACCGTGTTGCTGGTGCGGCACGCGAAGGCGGGCAAGCGGTCCGACTGGGACGGAGACGACGCGCTGCGGCCGCTGACCGAAGCGGGCCGCCGCCAGCGCGACGCGTTGCGTTCCCTCCTGCTGTTGTTCGGACCGCGGCGGATCTATTCCGCACCGCGAGTGCGCTGCGAACAGACCGTGGACCGGATCGCCGCGGATCTGGGCATCGGTATCACCGCGGAACCGCTGTTCTCCGAAGAGGGCTATCGGACCGATCCCGACGGCGCCGTGCGGCGGCTGCTGCGGGTGGCGGCCGGCCCGGGCACCGCGCTGGTGTGCAGCCAGGGCGGGGTGATTCCGGATCTGGTGGGGCGCCTGGCGCGGCGGGCGGGCCTGGAACTGGGCGAGGTGGCCAGCAAGAAGGGCAGCGTGTGGACGCTGACGTTCAGCGCGGACGGCGCCTGCGGCAACGGTGACGGGCCCGCGCTGCGGCTGGCCGCCGCCGACTACCTCGCCGATCCGCTCGGCTAGCGAAGGGCGCGTGCGGGTGGCGGGAAGCGCCTGACGCCGCCCGCGGGGGGGCGTTGCCGGAAAACCAGCGGTGGACGCGGGAGCGGCCGCGCCGACGCACCACCTGCCGAACTCGTTCTCCGCGCCCCCCGTTCAGCGGCTCATCGCGCCGGTGGGCGTTGCGCACCGCCCACCGGCGCTCCGTGTTCCGGCCGCCGCTGGCGTGGCGGCCACGCCGTTCTCCGGCCCGCTCGTCCTGGTGCGGTTCAGCAGTCCGACATGCCAAACCGCATCCGGGTGTCGAACCGGCGGCTGCGCGCTCGCCGCCCTCGACGGCAGGACGGCCCCGACGCCGCGGGTCGGACGGCCGCGGCTTGGGGTCCGGGTCGGAGCAGGGCGTCCGGCGCGTTGCGCGCGCCCGATCGCCGTGAGCGGGCGGCACCTGCCCCGTGCACGGGGCCCGGAAGCCGCCCGCTCGGTCCAGTGGTGCCCGCTGCGGAGGCGAACACTCACTTCTTGGTGGACTTGCGCGTGGTCGTCGCCTTCTTGGTCGCCGGACGCGTGGTCTTGGCCGCCGTGGCCTTGGCCGTGGTCTTCGGCGTGGCCTTGGCCGTGGTCGTCCGCTTCGAGGTGGTCGCCTTGGCAGCGGTCGCCTTGGCGGTGGTCCGCTTCGGAGCGGCCTTGGTCGCGGTGGTGGCCTTCGCCGTGGTGCGACCGGTCGTCTTCGTCGCCGCGGCCCGCGTGGTCGTGGCCTTGGCGCGCGTGCCGGCAGCCTTGGTGGCGCTCGCGGTCCTGGTGGTGGCACCACGGGTGGTCGCCGCCTTGGTCGAGGAGACGCGCGGCAGTTTCCGCTGCCCGCCGACGACTTCCTTGAACTGGGTGCCAGCGCGGAAGGCCGGGACGTTGGTCTTCTTGACCTTCACGGCCTCACCGGTGCGCGGGTTGCGAGCGATGCGCGCGGCGCGGGCCCGCTTCTCGAAAACCCCAAAGCCGGTGATGTTGACCTTCTCGCCCTTGTTGACGTTGCGAACGATGATGTCCACGACGTTTTCGACAGCCTGGCTGGCGGTCTTCTTGTCGCCGAGGCGTTCTGCCAGTGCCTCGATGAGTTGGGCCTTGTTCACTTCAGTCCCTCCCAGGACACAACAACGGCCCCGTTGGGCCGACTCAATGTCAACGGTAAAGCCCCGGACAAACAAACGCCATTCGCCACGCCTCCTTTTTTCGTTGGGGCGTGGGGCATTCGGGTCGGGCCAACCGGGCTCTTCGGGGTCCTGGAGCAACTGTTCAGTTGTCCTCGGAAGAGCGGGTTTTTCCTTTCACAGCAGGAAAAACCCGCTCTCCCGGAGGGGGTCGGATCAGCCCTGCGGGGCCGGCAGGGTGGTCGGGAGGAAGCTCGGCCGGGCCCGTTCAAAAGTGTCGATCGTCTCGGCGTGGCGAAGGGTCAGACCGATGTCGTCGAGACCTTCCAGCAGCCGCCAGCGGGTGTAGTCGTCGATGGCGAAGGGCACCGTGAGGTCCTTCGCGCTCACCGTCCGCTGCTCCAGGTCGACCGTCACGGCGGTGCCGGGCTCGTTCTCCAGCAGCTTCCAGAGCAGTTCCACATCGGACTGCTCGCACTGGGCGGCCAGCAGCCCCTGCTTGCCGGCGTTGCCCCGGAAGATGTCGGCGAACCGGGAGGAGATGACCACCCGGAAGCCGTAGTCCTTGAGCGCCCACACGGCGTGCTCACGGGACGACCCGGTGCCGAAGTCGGGTCCGGCGACCAGCACGCTGCCCGCGCGGAACGGCTCCTGGTTGAGGATGAAGCCCTCGTCGGCCCGCCAGGCGGCGAACAGGGCGTCCTCGAAGCCGGTGCGGGAGACCCGCTTGAGGTAGACCGCCGGGATGATCTGGTCGGTGTCCACGTTGGACCGGCGCAGCGGGACGCCGACCCCGGTGTGCGTCTTGAACGGTTCCATCGTCACTGCTCCTGGTGGGTGGGGTTTCAGTCGAGGTCCTCGGGGGAAGACAGGGTTCCGCGCACCGCGGTGGCCGCGGCCACCAGCGGCGAGACGAGGTGGGTGCGGCCGCCCTTGCCCTGCCGGCCCTCGAAGTTGCGGTTGGAGGTGGAGGCGCTGCGCTCCCCCGGGGTGAGCTGGTCCGGGTTCATCCCCAGGCACATCGAACAACCGGCCGAACGCCATTCGGCGCCCGCGGCGGTGAAAATCGCGTCCAGCCCCTCGGACTCCGCCTGCTTGCGGACCTTCATCGAGCCGGGTACCACCAGCATCCGCACGTCCGCGGCGACCTTGCGGCCCTTGAGCACCTCGGCCGCGGCGCGCAGGTCCTCGATGCGGCCGTTGGTGCAGGAGCCGAGGAACACGGTGTCCACGGCGATCTCGCGCAGCGGAGTACCCGGTTCCAGGCCCATGTAGGCCAACGCCTTCTCCGCGGCGAGCCGCTCGCCCTCATCGGCGATCTGCGCGGGGTCCGGCACGCGCTCGCTCAGCGGCAGGCCCTGCCCCGGGTTGGTGCCCCAGGTGACGAACGGGGTGAGTTCGTCGGCGTTCAGCGTGACTTCTGCGTCGAATGTGGCGTCGTCGTCGGTGCGCAGCGTCTTCCAGTACTCGACAGCGGCGTCCCAGTCGGCGCCCTTCGGCGCGTGCGGACGGCCCTGCAGGTAGGCGAAAGTCGTCTCGTCGGGGGCGATCATGCCCGCCCGGGCACCCGCCTCGATGGACATGTTGCAGATCGTCATGCGGGCTTCCATGGACATCTTCCGGACCGCCTCGCCGCGGTACTCCAGGACGTAGCCCTGGCCGCCGCCGGTGCCGATCTTGGCGATGACGGCGAGGATGACGTCCTTGCTCGTGACGCCCGGCCGCAGGGTGCCCTCGATGTTGATGGCCATGGTTCTGAACGGCTTCAACGGCAACGTCTGGGTGGCGAGCACGTGCTCGACCTCGGAGGTGCCGATGCCGAAGGCCAGCGCGCCGAACGCACCGTGCGTGGAGGTGTGGCTGTCACCGCAGACCACGGTGGTGCCCGGCTGCGTCAGGCCCAGCTGCGGGCCAACCACGTGCACGATGCCCTGCTCGGCGTCGCCCATCGGGTGCAGCCGGATGCCGAACTCCTCGCAGTTCTTCCGCAGCGTCTCCACCTGTGTGCGCGAAACCGGGTCGGCGATCGGCAGGTCGATGCCCGTGGTGGGGACGTTGTGGTCCTCGGTGGCCAGGGTCAGGTCGGGGCGGCGCACCTTCCGGCCGGCCAACCGCAGCCCCTCGAAGGCCTGCGGACTGGTGACCTCGTGCACCAGGTGGAGGTCGATGTAGAGCAGGTCGGGTTCGTGGCCTTCACCACGGCGCACGATGTGCGCGTCCCAGACCTTCTCCGCGAGCGTTTTTCCCATCGCTGCTCCCAGTCGAGGCTGCCGAGGTCCGGACGGACCGAACCTCTCCCACAGAGTGGACTTCCCATATCTCGGGAAGTTAGTATCGGTACGTGGGACAGCATAGCGGCATCGGAGTACTGGACAAGGCGGTGGCCGTCCTGCACGCGGTCGCCAACGAGCCCTGTGGCCTGGCGGAACTGTGCAGCCGCACGGGTCTGCCCAGGGCAACGGCGCACCGCCTGGCGGTGGGCCTGGAGGTGCACCGCCTGTTGCGCAGGGGCTCGGACGGGCGCTGGCGCCCGGGAGCGGCATTGGCGGAGCTGGCGGGAGGAGCGGTGGACCCGCTCCTGGAAGCGGCGGCGGTGGTGCTGCCGAAGCTCAGGGACGTGACGGGCGAAAGCGTCCAGCTCTACCGCCGGGACGGAATGCAGAGGATCTGCATCGCAACGGCGGAACCGCCGAGCGGTTTGCGGGACACGGTTCCGGTGGGCACGGCGATGCCGATGACCGCGGGCTCGGGAGCGAAGGTCCTGGCGGCGTGGGCGGACCCGGCAACGCAGCGAGCGGTTCTGGCGGAAGCGGTCTTCGGCGAGAGGACCCTGCTGGAGGTGACCCGCCGAGGCTGGGCTCAGAGCGTGGCGGAGCGGGAATCGGGAGTGGCGAGCGTCTCGGCCCCGGTCCGAGACGCCCAGGGCAACGTGGTGGCGGCGATCTCGGTCTCCGGCCCGATCGACAGAATGGGCCGCCGGCCGGGAGCCCGCTGGGCAGCGGACCTCCTGGCAGCAGCTGAAGCCCTGCAGAACCGCCTGTAAGCCACTCAGCAAAGCACCGAGAGCGGCCCGAAACCGCTCTCCCGGCCCAACAAAGTACACCCGGGCGACCACCGCGCCGTGGGGGTGTGGGGGGCTCGGGCTCCCCATAACGGAAAAACGGAAAGAGCCCCATCCGCGCACTCAGTGGATGGGGCTCCCCCACTCTTGTAGTCCCGACGGGATTTGAACCCGCGCTACCGCCTTGAGAGGGCGGCGTCCTAGGCCGCTAGACGACGGGACCGCGTTCGGGAAGAACTCTACAACACCCTCACCCGCCCCCGACAACCACCCCCCATAACCAATACCCAGCCCAACCCACCACAACAGCCAAGGCCCCCGGGGGACACCCCCAACTTCCGGCAAACCTGGGAGGTTCCTCCTGGGAGTGGCCACACCTGGAGGCTCGGGCCCCATGGCGAAAAACGGAAAGAGCCCCATCCGCACACTCAGCAGATAGAGCCCCCCTTGATGCTGGTCCCTTGCCCAGCCCAACACACAACGACAGCGAGGAGCACACTGCGGGGTGACACCGCACCGTGGGGGCGTGGGGGCTCGGGCCCCCACAGCAAAACACGGAAAGAGCCCCATCCGCACACTCAGCGGATGGGGCTCCCCCACTCTTGTAGTCCCGACGGGATTTGAACCCGCGCTACCGCCTTGAGAGGGCGGCGTCCTAGGCCGCTAGACGACGGGACCATGTAGTTGTTGAGAGATCGTTCCGCCCCGTTACGGGGTTTCGGCGATCTGCTCGCTGGGGTACCAGGACTCGAACCTAGACTAACTGAACCAGAATCAGTCGTGCTGCCAATTACACCATACCCCATGGTGCCGCAGGGCCAGCCGCCTTTTTCGATCTCCCGGGGGAGTTCGACTCCGGACCGCTGTCCGCCGCGTCGATAAGAATATTAGACCATCCCCTCGGGAGCCCTGAAATGACCCCCCTCTGTTGAGGATCGTCGCAGGTGGCGGCGGCCGCAGCGGCCCGGAGCCGGCGTTAGCAGCTCAGCTGCGCGAGCGGGCGGCCGGACGCGCCTCGGCGTTCGGCAGGCACCGCGGGGAGGTCCGACATGAGCAGTCCGGGCAGTTCGAAGAGGCTTGTGATGGTCGGCACATCGGTGGGCCGGTCGGCGGTGCCGGTGCGGTCGAGCCAGACCCCGTGCATGCCGACGCGGGCGGCGCCCTGCGCGTCGATGTCGAGCCGGTCGCCGACGTGGACGACTTCGGCAGGGTGCAGACCGAGGGCGTCGCAGGCGGTGCGGAAGATGCGGGGGTCGGGCTTGGCGGCGCCGACCTCCTCGGAGATGACGAGCTCGTCGAAGGTGTCGGCGAGTCCGACGGCGGCGATCTTGCGGCGCTGGTAGGCGCCGGGGGCGTTGGTGATCACGGCGAGGCGCAGGCCGCTGCCGCGCAGCCAGTCGAGGCAGGGCAGGGTGTCGTCGAACAGCCGCCAGGCACGCTGCATGGCGGCCATGCGCCGCGCTTCGCGGCGTTCGGCCTCGGCCGCGTCGAGATGTTCGCCGAAGGCGGCGAAGAAGGCCCGGGTGCGTTCGACGCGCATGGTGTCGAAGTCGAGCTCGTTGGTGACGAACCGCGCGTAGTAGCGGTCCGTGGTGCGCTGCCACACGGACCAGGCGCGGTCATTACCGACGAGGGCCCGCAGGCTGTGCCGCGACGAGCCGGCGCTGTCGACCAGGGTGTCGTCGACATCGAGGCACACAGCCTTAACCTGCCCGAGTGCGCGGATGGTTGAATCTTGAGGCGCGGATATCACTCCGAGAGGCTAGGCGTTCACCGGCTGCATCCGACTCGGCCAACACGGTGATCCTGTCGGGCTGTTCCGGCGGGGCCCAGATGGAGGCATCCGCAGCACGTGGACGGGAGACCGCTTCGGCGGTTCAGCCGAGGGCTTGGCGGAGCCGCTGCAGGGAGACCTCGCGGCCGACGAGTTCCATCGACTCGTACAGCGGCGGAGACACGGTGCGCCCGGTGACGGCGACACGCACGGGCGCGAACGCCTTGCGGGGCTTGATGCCGAGGCCGTCGACGACGGAGTCCTTCAGCGCCTGTTCGATGCTCGCCGCGGTCCACTCGGGCAGCGCCTCGAGGGCGGTGATGGCGGCCTGCAGGACGGGCTTGGCGTCGTCGCCGAGAGCCTTCTGCGCGGAGGTCGGGTCGGGCTCGAACTCCTCGTCGGCGAAGAGGAATCCCATCATGCCGACCGCGTCCGAGAGCACGATGAGCCGTTCCTGCACCAGCGGCGCGGCGGCGCGGACGACGGCGAGCTGCTGCTCGGTCGGTTCCGCGGGCAGCACCCCGCCCTGCACGAGGTAGGGCACCACGCGGTCGACGAACTCGTCGGGCGCCAGGGCCCGCAGGTGCACGGAGTTGATCGCGTCGGCCTTCTTCTGGTCGAAGCGCGCCGGGTTGGAGCTGACCCGGCCGATGTCGAAGGCGTCAACCATCTCGTCGAGGGTGAACACGTCGCGGTCGTCGGCGATGGACCAGCCGAGCAGCGCGAGGTAGTTCAGCAGACCCTCGGGGAGGAATCCGCGGTCGCGGTGGTGGAACAGGTTGGACTGCGGGTCGCGCTTGGACAGCTTCTTGTTGCCCTCGCCCATGACGAACGGCAGGTGCCCGAACTCCGGGGTGAAGTCGGTCACGCCAATGCGCTGCAGGGCCTCGTAGAGGGCGATCTGGCGGGGCGTGGAGGACAGCAGGTCCTCGCCGCGCAGGACGTGGGTGATGCGCATCAGCGCATCGTCGACCGGGTTGGTCAGCGTGTAGAGCGGGTCGCCGTTGGCGCGCACCAGGACCGGGTCCGGGACACTGCCGGCGGGGAAGGTGATCTCCCCACGGACGAGGTCGGTGAAGGTGATGTCGCGCTCGGGCATCCGCAGCCGCAGGACGGGCTTGCGGCCTTCGGCGCGGTAGGCCGCGATCTGTTCCGCGGTGAGCTCGCGGTCGTGGCCGTCGTAGCCGAGCTTGGGGTCGCGTCCGGCGGCGCGGTGGCGGGCCTCGATCTCCTCCGGGGTGGAGTAGGACTCGTAGAGCTCGCCGGCGTCCAGGAGCCGCTGGGCGATGTCGGCGTAGATGTCGCGCCGCTCGCTCTGCCGGTAGGGCCCGTACGGGCCGCCGACCTCGGGTCCCTCGTCCCAGTCGAGGCCGAGCCAGCGCAGCGCTTCCAGCAGCGCCTGGTAGGACTCCTCGCTGTCCCGGTTGGCGTCGGTGTCCTCGATGCGGAACACCAGGGTGCCCCGGTGGTGCCGGGCGAACGCCCAGTTGTAGAGGGCGGTGCGGATCAGGCCGACGTGCGGGGTGCCGGTCGGCGAGGGGCAGAACCGGGCTCGGACGGGCCTGCTGGCGGCTGTGGCTGCGGCGTCTGACGTGCTCATAACACATTCAGCCTAGCCACTTGGCGTCTGCGCTTGACGAGCACACCCGGGGAGGAGCATGCTGCAGTTATTCAACAGGCGTTGAAATTCTGGAGGGATCGCAATGGAGCGAACAACGTGCTGCATCGTCGGTGGCGGCCCGGCGGGCATGGTCCTCGGCCTGCTGCTGGCCCGGTCCGGCGTCGAGGTCACCGTGCTGGAGAAGCACGGCGACTTCCTCCGCGACTTCCGGGGCGACACGGTGCACCCCACCACCCTGCACCTGCTGGACGACCTCGGCCTGGCCGAGCGGTTCGCCGAGCTGCCGCAGCGGCGGGTGGACCGCGTCTCGCTGCCCATCGGCCCCGCCGGGGAGCTGTTCACCTTCGGCGACTTCCGCGAACTGCGGGTGAAGTACAACTACGTCGCGCTGGTCCCGCAATGGGACTTCCTGGACATGCTGGCCGACGCGGGCAAGCAGGAACCCACCTTCCAGCTGCGGATGAACACCGAGGCGACCGAGCTGATCCGGGAGCGCGGCCGGGTCAACGGCGTCCGGTACCGCACCGCCGACGGCGCCACCGGCGAGATCCGGGCCACCATCACCGTCGCCTGCGACGGCCGCAAGTCGTTCGTGCGCACGCTGCCCGAGCTGGGGCTGCGGGACTTCCCGACGCCGATGGACGTCCGGTGGTTCCGGGTGCCGCGCCGCCCCGACGACCCGGCGGGTGCCATCGGGCTGATCCGCGACCGCACCTTCCTGGCCCTGCTGGACCGCGGCGACTACTTCCAGATCGCGTCGATCATCGCCAAGGGCACCGACCAGATCGGGCGCAACCGGCCGATCGAGGAGTTCAACGAGACACTGGTGCGCCAACTGCCCTGGCTGGCCGGGCGCGACCTGGTGCGCAGCTGGGACGACGTCAAGGTGCTGCACGTGACCCTGGACCGGCTGCGCCGCTGGCACGTCCCGGGCCTGCTGTGCATCGGCGACGCCGCGCACGCCATGTCCCCGGTCGGCGGCATCGGCATCAACCTGGCCGTGCAGGACGCCGTGGCAGCGGCCCGCTGTCTGGCGGAGCCGCTACGCGAGGGACGCCTGGAGCGCCGGCACGTCGCGGCGGTGCAGCGCCGACGCTGGCCGACCACGGTGCTGCTCCAGCGGATGCAGCGGGTGATCCACGACAACGTCGTCGGCCCCGCCCTGCGCGGCGAAATCGATTTCGGCAACGTGGCGCACCTGCCGCTGCCGCTGCGGGCGGTCTCGAAGCTGCCGTGGCTGCGCCGCATCCCGCCGTACGTGCTGGCCTACGGAGCGGTCCGCGAACGCCCGCCCCAGTCCGCCCTGCGCTGAGCTAGCCCTGCTGGACGGGGTTGGTGAGGGTACCGAGGCCGTCGATGGAAACAGAGACCTTCTGGCCCGGCCGCATCGGCCCCACCCCGGCCGGGGTGCCGGTCAGAATCACGTCACCGGGCAGCAGCGTCATCACCCGCGAGATCCACGAAACCAGCGCCGCGACGTCGTGCAGCAGCAGGGAGGTCCGCGAGTCCTGCTTGAGCTCGCCGTCCAGTTCGGTGCGGATGCGCAGGTCGGCCGGGTCGATCTCGGTGTCGATCCACGGCCCCAGTGGGCAGAACGTGTCGTAGCCCTTGGCGCGGGTCCACTGCCCGTCGGCCTTCTGCTGGTCGCGGGCGGTGACGTCGTTGGCGATCGTGTAGCCCAGCAGCACGTCGGTGCCGCGCGCCTCGGGCACGTCCTTGCACGGTTGGCCGACCACCGCGGCGAGTTCGCCCTCGAAGTCCACCCGCTCGGAGTTCGGCGGCAGCTTGATCGCCGCGTTCGGCCCGATGACCGAGGTGGACGGCTTCAGAAAGATCACCGGGTTCTCCGGTGGTTCACCGCCCATCTCGCGGGCGTGCTCGGCGTAGTTCTTGCCGACGCAGATGACCTTGGTGGGCAGGATCGGGGCGAGCAGCCGGACGTCGGCCATCGGCCACCTGCGCCCGGTGAAGGTCGGCTCGCCGAACGGGTGCTGGTCGATCTCGACGGCGACCGCCTTCTCCCGCGGGGCAGCCGGATCCGGCTCCAGCGCGACGAAGGACACTCCGTCGGAGTGGGCGACACGTGCCAGACGCACAACGAACCTCCGGAATCGACAGTGGACGGGGTGAGAGGCACCCCCGCACCAAGTTACTTGGCCGAAAGGCGCCCCTCACCTGCCACCCGTGCGGGGACCAGGGGCGTTGGCGGCAGCCGGTCAGCCGCGAGTGGCGGCGCCGACGCGCAACGCCTTGTACGCCAGCGCGTCGCAGAGGGCCAACCAGCTGGCCTCGACGATGTTGCCGTGCACGCCCACCGTGGTCCACTCCTCGGTGCCGTCGCGGGATTCGACCAGAACGCGGGTGACCGCGTCGGTGCCGGGCGCGTCGACGAGGATGCGCACCTTGTAGTCGGCCAGTTCCACCGCCTCCAGCCACGGCAGGTGCGGTACGAGCGCCTCGCGCAGCGCCGCGTCGAGCGCGTTGACCGGCCCGTTGCCCTCGGCGGTGGCGATCACCCGCTCGCCCGCCACGTGCACCTTCACCGTCGCCTCGGCGACCACGTCGCCGTCCGGGCGGCGGTCCAGCACCACTCGGTACGACTCCAGCCGGAACGGCGCGTCCACCGGCTCGGCGCCCGCCACCGCCGCCATCTCCCGGCGCAGCAGCAGTTCCAGCGAGGCGTCCGCGGCCTCGAAGGACCAGCCGCGCGCCTCCAGCTCCTTGACCCGCCGCACCGCGCCGGAGACCGCCTCCGGCGCACCGGACAGGTCCAGGCCGAGTTCCGCGGCCTTGAGCTCCAGGCTGGCCCGCCCGGCCATCTCGGTGACCAGCACCCGCATCCCGTTGCCCACCGCGGCCGGGTCGATGTGGTTGTACAGCTCGGGGTCCACTTTGATCGCGCTGGCGTGCAGACCGGCCTTGTGCGCGAAGGTCGACTGCCCCACGTACGCCTGGTGCGCGTCCGGCGCGAGGTTGGCGATCTCGGCCACCGCGTGCGAAACCCGGGTCAGCTCGCGGAGCTTGCCGTCCGGCAGCACCGGCATCCCCAGCTTCGTGACGAGGTTGCCGATCACCGCGAACAGGTCCGCGTTGCCGGCGCGTTCCCCGTAGCCGTTGGCGGTGCACTGTACGTGCGTGGCCCCGGCCTGCACCGCGGCGACGCTGTTGGCCACCGCGCACCCGGTGTCGTCCTGGCAGTGGATGCCGACGCGGAACCCCGTCCGCGCAACGACTTCGCCGACCGTCTCGGCCAGTTGCAGCGGCAGTTGACCGCCGTTGGTGTCGCACAGCACCACGACGTCGGCGCCCGCGGTCACGGCGGCTTCCAGCACCCGCAGCGAGGTGTCCGGGTCGAAGGCGTAGCCGTCGAAGAAGTGCTCGGCGTCGAGGAACACCCGGCGTCCCTCGCCGACCAGAAAACGCACGGTGTCCGCCACCATCGCGCAGTTCTCGTCCACATCGGTGCGCAGGGCCCGCTCGATGTGCCGACGGTCGGCTTTGGCCACCAGCGTCACCACCGGGGCGCGCGAGTCCAGCAGCGCCCGCACCTGCGGATCTTCGTCCACTGTGGTCCCGGCGCGGCGGGTCGAGCCGAAGGCGACCAGGGTCGCGTGCCGCAGGTCGAGTTCGCCGTCGGCGGCGCGCTGGAAGAACTCGGTGTCCTTCGGCAGCGCGCCGGGCCACCCGCCCTCGATGAAGCCGACGCCGAGCGAGTCCAGCAGTCGGGCGACCGCGAGCTTGTCGGTCACCGAATAGGAAATGCCTTCGCGTTGCGCGCCGTCCCGCAGGGTCGTGTCGTACACGTGGAAGTCGTCGCCCAGCGGGCATCCGGCCGGGGTGGTGCGGCTCACTGGTGTTTCTCCCGTCGGCATCGGAGGTGGATGGGTGCGGCGGCAGCGCGTAGGCAACAAAAAAGACCCCCCGCGGGTGCGAGAGGTCGCGCGCCGGGATGCGGAGTCGTTACCCGGCGCGCCTGCCAATAATGATCACACTGCGGAAAGCCACGTCATCATGCTGCCACAACGCGCCGCCGTGCCCACATGGGGGACCGTTCTTCCCAGCATCCGAAACGCGGGGCAGCCCCGCCACGGCGTGCTCGGCGTGGCTGCCCCGCGCGGTACGGCTATGTCTGCTGGGCGACCTCGCGGGAGGAGACCAGGGCCGCGAGGCGGTCGCCGATCGCGAAGGTCGCACCCGGGGCCGAGTGGTCCCGGGTCGCCAGGTCGAAGGCCACCGCCGCCTCGACGCGCCTGGCGGCCTCAGTCAGCCCGACGTGGTCGAGCAGCATCGCGACCGACAGCACCGCCGCCGTCGGGTCCGCCACGCCCTGCCCGGCGATGTCCGGGGCGCTGCCGTGCACCGGCTCGAACATGCTCGGGTTGCGCCGGGTGGCGTCGATGTTGCCGCTGGCCGCCAGGCCGATGCCGCCGGTGATCGCGCCCGCCAGGTCGGTGATGATGTCGCCGAAGAGGTTGTCGGTGACGATCACGTCGAACCGGGTCGGGTCGGTGACCAGGTGGATGGTGGTGGCGTCCACGTGCTGGTAGGCCACGGTGACGTCCGGGTACTGCAGCGAGACCTCCTCGACCACGCGAGACCACAGCGAACCGGCGTGGGTGAGCACGTTGGTCTTGTGCACCAGGGTCAGGTGCTTGCGCGGCCGGGCGGCGGCCCGGGCGAACGCGTCGCGCACCACTCGTTCCACACCGAACGCGGTGTTGATGCTGACCTCGGTGGCGATCTCGTGCGTGGTGTCCTTGCGCAGCAGGCCGCCGTTGCCCGCGTACGGGCCTTCGGTGCCCTCGCGCACCACGACCATGTCGATCTCGCCGGGGTCGGACACCGGGCTCTTCACCCCGGGGTAGAGGCGGGCCGGCCGCAGGTTCACGTGGTGGTCGAGCTCGAAGCGCAGACGCAGCAGCAGGCCGCGCTCGAGAATGCCGCTGGGCACCGAGGGGTCGCCGACCGCGCCGAGCAGGATCGCGTCGTGCTGCCGCAGTTCGCCCAGGACGGATTCGGGCAGCAGCTCCCCGGTCGCGTGCCAGCGGGCGGCTCCGAGGTCGTATCGAGTGATCTCGGTATCCGGCACGACCTCACCGAGGACCTTGAGAGCCTCGGCGATCACCTCCGGCCCGATCCCGTCGCCGGGGATCACAGCGAGCCGCATCTACACACCTCCCGGGAACCACCCCGACCCGCGGGGCTCGAACTGTTGAGCCGAAGGCTACCGGCACCCCTGCGACCGGCGGCACGCCGGGCCCACCAAGTGGATGATATGTCCCGGGGTGTGGGACACCCATACGGGTGACAGACCCCGTGGATCCTGGCGTGACAAAGGGGCCGTCCCAAGAAGCGGAACGGCCCCTGTCTCACTCGTCCGAGTGGTCTGCGGCGTTGGGCGCCAAGGTCACTCGAAGGACACGGTGCGCACGATGCGGGCGCCGACGGCCGCGCCGATCGGCTCCAGCACGCCCGGCTCGACCGGCCGGTCCACCCGCAGCAGCATGATCGCCTCGGACCGCTCGGTGGTCTGGGAGACCATCGCCGCCTCGATGTTCACGCCGACCTCACCGAGCAGCGTGCCGACCTTGCCCATCACGCCCGGCCGGTCCGGGTACTCCAGCAGCAGCACGTTGCCCTCGGCCCGCAGGTCGAAGTGGCGGCCGTTGACCTCCACCAGCTTCTCCACCTGGTTCGGCCCGGACAACGCACCCGAGACCACCGCGGTGCGACCGTCCGGCAGACCGGCGCGCACCGAGACCACGCTGCGGTGGTTCGGGCTCTCCGAGGAGGTCTTCACCTCCACCCGCACGCCCAGGTCCTCGGCCAGCTGCGGCGCGTTGACGAAGGTCACCTGGCTCTCCACCGCACCGGCGAACACACCGCGCAACGCCGCCAGCTGCAGCACCGACACGTCCTCGTCGGCCAGCTCGCCGCGGGCCTCCACGGTCACCGAGCTCGGCGTGCCTCCCAGCAACGCCGCCAGCAGCTGGCCCAGCTTCTGCGTCAGCGACAGATACGGCCGGACCTCCTCGCCGACCACGCCGCCCTGCACGTTGACCGCGTCCGGCACGAAGTCGCCGCGCAACGCCAGCCGCACCGACCTCGCCACGTCGGTGCCCGCCCGGTCCTGCGCCTCCACCGTGGACGCGCCCAGGTGCGGGGTGACGACCACATTGGGCAGCTCGAACAGCGGGCTGGAGGTGGTCGGCTCGGTCTTGAACACGTCGATGCCGGCACCACCGATGTGGCCGCTGCGCAGGGCGTCCACCAGGGCGTCCTCGTCGATCAGACCACCGCGGGCGGCGTTGACGATCAGCACGCCCGGCTTGGCCTTCTTCAGCTCCTCGGCGCCGATGAGCCCCAGCGTCTCGGCGGTCTTGGGCAGGTGGATGGAGATGGCGTCGGCACGGGACAGCAGCTCCTCCAGCGACACCAGCTCGATGCCCAGCTGGGCGGCGCGCCCCGGCGACACGTAGGGGTCGTAGGCGATCAGCTTGGTGCCGAAGGCGGCGACCCGCTGCGCGAACAGCTGGCCGATCTTGCCGAGGCCGATCACGCCGACGGTCTTGCCGTTGAGTTCCACCCCGGTGAAGGAGCTGCGCTTCCACTCGCCGCCCTTGAGGCTCGCGTCGGCCTGCGGCACGTTGCGCGCCACCGCCAGCAGCAGGGCCATCGCGTGCTCGGCGGCCGACACGATGTTGGAGGTGGGAGCGTTGACCACCATCACGCCGCGCTCGGTGGCGGCAGGCACCTCCACGTTGTCCAGGCCGACCCCGGCCCGGGCGACGACCTTGAGCTTCTTGGCCGCCGCGAGCACCTCGGCGTCGACCTTGGTGGCGGAGCGCACCAGGAGCGCGTCGGCGACGGCGACGGCGTCGAGCAGCGCCGACCGGTCGGTGCCGTCCACGTGGCGAATCTCGACCTCGTCCCCGAGGGCGTCGATCACGGACGGTGCCAGCTTCTCGGCGATCAGGACGACAGGACGGCTTGCGTTGGTCACGGGCGAACTCCAGGTGGAAAATCACGGTCGGCACGACGATGTGCCCGGACGGGGTCAGAGTTTAACGGGAGTTTGAGAAAGTCTTCACAAGGTTGTTGCCCGGATCACCGGCGCCCGACTGATCCGGTTCTTCGGCATTGTCGCAGATCAACCGGGGTGCCGGAACCACAGCGGCGCACCGTGGGGACGTACCGGGCGGGTCCACTCGGCCCCGGCACGAGGTGTGGCGCTGCCGCCGCGATCTCACGGCTCGTCGAACTCGCCGTCCTTGGCACCCGCCACGAAGGCGTCCCACTCCTCGGGCGTGAACACCAGGACCGGACCGTCCGGGTCCGCGCCGTTGCGCATCCCGACGTAGCCGTCCACGAACGCGATCTCCACGCCCGGCTCGTTGGGGTCGTCGGTGCTGGTGATCCACTCCGCGGTGGAGAAGTCCAGCTTGTGTCGGATGTGCGCCTTGTCGTCGACGATCTCGTTGTCTGCACTCACGATGCGTACTGTATCCCTCACTCGCGGCGACAGGTCCACCCCCGCGAACGCGAGGCCCGGTGGTCCTTCGTGGGGGCCACCGGGCCTCGTCGCACCCGACCGGCGCGCGGGTGGCGCGCTGCCGGTCACCAGCGGAAGCTTTCCCTACTTGTGCGTCACTTGTTCGTCCAGGACATCAGGGAGCGCAGCTTCTTGCCGACCACCTCGATCTGGTGGGCGTTGCCCTCCTCCTGGAGCTTGGTGAAGTTCGGTCGGCCGGCCTCGTCCTCGGCCACCCACTCCTTGGCGAAGGTGCCGTCCTGGATCTCACCCAGGATCTTGCGCATCGACTCCTTGACGTGGGCGTCGATGACCCGCGGGCCGCGGGTGAGGTCGCCGTACTCGGCGGTGTCGCTGCAGGAGTAGCGCTGCCCGGCAATGCCACCCTCCCACATGAGGTCAACGATCAGCTTGAGCTCGTGCAGCACCTCGAAGTAGGCGATCTCCGGCTGGTAACCGGCCTCGACCAGCACCTCGAACCCGGTCTGGACGAGCGCGGAGGCGCCGCCGCACAGCACCGCCTGCTCACCGAACAGGTCGGTCTCGGTCTCCTCCTTGAAGGTGGTCTTGATGACGCCGGCCCGGGCACCGCCGATGGCGGCGGCGTAGGACAGCGCCAGCGCCTGGGCGTTGCCCGAGGCGTCCTGCTCGACCGCGATCAGACACGGCACACCCTTGCCGTCGACGAACTGACGGCGCACCAGGTGGCCCGGGCCCTTCGGGGCGACCATGGCGACGTCGACGTCGGCCGGCGGCTGGATCAGGCCGTAGCGGATGTTGAAGCCGTGCCCGAAGAACAGGGCGTCACCCGACTTGAGGTTCGGGGCGATGTCCTCGGCGTAGATCTGGCGCTGCTTGGTGTCGGGCGCCAGGATCATGATCAGGTCGGCCTCGGCCGCGGCCTCGGCGGTGGTGAGCACCCGCAGGCCCTCCTCCTCGGCCTTGGCGCGCGACCTGGAGTTCTCCGGCAGGCCGATGCGCACATCGACGCCCGAGTCGCGCAGGCTCAGCGCGTGGGCGTGGCCCTGGCTGCCGTAGCCGATGATCGCGACCTTGCGCCCCTGCACGATGCCCAGGTCGGCGTCCGCGTCGTAGAAGATCTCAACTGCCATGGGAATTCAGCGTTCCTTTCGGACTTCTTCGGGTTGTCGGCCGGTGGCGGGGTTCAGCGCACTGCGGTGGCCGTGATGGAGCGCGGGCCACGCCCGATCGCGATCGTGCCCGACTGCACCATCTCGCGGACGCCGTACGGTTCCAGCATTCGCAGCAACGCGTCGAGCTTATCGGCGGTGCCGGTGGCCTCGATGGTGAGCGCCTCCGGCGAGACGTCCACCACCTTCGCACGGAACAGCTGCACGGTCTCCAGGACCTGGCTGCGCACCGAGGCGTCCGCGCGCACCTTGACCAGCAGCAGTTCCCGCTGGACCGACGCGTCGGGCTCCAGCTCCACGATCTTGATCACGTTGACCAGCTTGTTGAGCTGCTTGGTGACCTGCTCCAGCGGCTGCTCGCTGACGGCCACCACGATCGTCATCCGGGAGATCTCCGGGTGCTCGGTCGGCCCGACCGCGAGGGACTCGATGTTGAAGCCGCGCCGGGAGAACAGCCCGGCCACCCGGGCCAGGACCCCGGGAACGTTCTCCACCAGCACGCTCAGCGTGTGTCGGCTCATGGGCGCGCTCACCCCTCGTCCTCGTCGAACAGCGGGCGGATACCGCGCGCCGCCATGATCTCGTCATTGCTCGTGCCGGCCGCCACCATGGGCCACACCTGGGCGTCCTTGCCCACCACGAAGTCGATCACCACCGGCCGGTCGTTGATCTCCATCGCCCGCTGGATGACGCCGTCGACATCCTCTTTGGACTCGCAGCGCAGACCGGCGCACCCGTACGCCTCGGCCAGCAGCTTGAAGTCCGGGATGCGGTGCTTGTGGGTGCCAAGGTCGCTGTAGGAGTAGCGCTCGGCGTAGAAGAGGTTCTGCCACTGCCGGACCATGCCCAGGTTGCCGTTGTTGATGACGGCGACCTTGATCGGGATGTCCTCGATGGCGCAGGTGGCCAGTTCCTGGTTGGTCATCTGGAAGCAGCCGTCGCCGTCGATGGCCCACACGGTCCTGTCCGGCATCCCGACCTTGGCGCCCATCGCGGCCGGCACCGCGTAGCCCATGGTGCCCAGGCCGCCGGAGTTCAGCCAGCTGCGCGGGTTTTCGTAGCCGATGAACTGCGCGGCCCACATCTGGTGCTGCCCGACCCCGGCGGCGTAGATGGCGTCCGGGCCGACCAGCTGGCCCAGCCGCTCTATGACGTACTCCGGCGACAGGCTCCCGTCGCTCGGCCACTCGTAGCCCAGCGGGAACCGCCTGCGCCAGTCGTTGAGCTGCTCCCACCACGGTGCCAGGTCGGCCGTGCCGCTCTCGCCGGTGACCGCGGCCACCGCCTCGATCAGCTCGGCGAGCACGTCCTTGCAGTCACCGACGATCGGCACGTCGGCGTGTCGGTTCTTGGAGATCTCGGCCGGGTCGATGTCGGCGTGCACGACCTTGGCCTCCGGCGCGAAGGACGACAGCTGGCCGGTGACCCGGTCGTCGAACCGGGTGCCCAGCGCGATGAGCAGGTCGGCGCGCTGCATGGCGGCGACGGCGGCGACCGTGCCGTGCATGCCGGGCATGCCCAGGTGCTGGGGGTGCGAGTCGGGGAACGCACCGCGGGCCATCAGCGTGGTGACCACCGGGATGCCGGTGCGCTCGGCCAGTTCCCGCAGCTCGGCGTGCGCCTCGGCCTTGATGACCCCGCCGCCGACGTAGAGCACCGGGCGGCGCGCCTCGGCGATCAGCCTGGCGGCCTCGCGGACCTGCTTGCCGTGCGGCTTGCTGGTGGGCCGGTAGCCGGGCAGCTTCATCTCCGGCGGCCAGGAGAAGGAGGTGGTGGCCTGTTGGACGTCCTTGGGGATGTCCACCAGCACCGGGCCGGGCCGGCCGCTGGAGGCGATGTAGAACGCCTCGGCGATGGTGCGTGGAAGATCGTCGGGGTTGGTGACCAGGAAGTTGTGCTTGGTGATGGGCAGCGTGATACCGCAGATGTCGGCTTCCTGGAACGCGTCGGTGCCGATCAGACCGGTGGACTGCTGGCCGGTGATCGCCACGACCGGCACCGAGTCCATGTGCGCGTCGGCCAGCGCGGTGACCAGGTTGGTCGCGCCCGGACCGGAGGTGGCCATGCACACGCCGACCTTGCCGGTGGCCTGGGCGTATCCGGTGGCGGCGTGCCCGGCGCCCTGCTCGTGGCGGACCAGCACGTGCCGCACCTTCCTGGAGTCCAGGAGCGGGTCGTAGGAGGGGAGGATGGTGCCTCCCGGGATGCCGAACACGATCTCGCAACCGACGGACTCCAGCGAGCGGACCAGTGCCTGCGCACCGGTCATCTTCACTGGGGCACCGCTGGGGGGTGCGGGCTTGGGGCGGCGTCCAGGCGGGGGCGCCGGGACCGGATTCTGCCTGGTGTTGGCGCTGGTCATCGGGTCTGCCTCGGGGTCGGAGTTGGGCCGGACACGAAAAAACCCCCGCAGGCCCGAACATGGCCTGACGAGGGTTGGCGCGTCGACGCTGCGAACTTCCTAGGCGTCGACGCGCCAGGGAAGTACGAGAATGTCGAGCAGTCGCAGCATGGCCAGGACGGTAGACCGCCAGGCAAGGTTCCGTCAAACCATTCGAGACGATCATCCCACATGCTGGACACGAAAGGGCTGCGGCCACACCGCGCCGGGACGACTGTTGCCGCAGGTCGGAGTACCTCCGCACAGCAGGGCCGAGGTCCCGGTGTGACGTGCGACGCGCCCGTTCGGTGCTCGCAGGCGGGCCGATCGGCGAGGGTGAGACCATCGAGGGGTGAGCGAGACCCCGCAGGAGCCCGAGCAGCCCGAACCCGGCCAGGACACGGCGCGGGAACCCGCGCTGCCGACGTCGCTGACCTTCCGGATCACCCCGGTATCGCTGCTCGCCGTGCTCGCGATCGCCGTCTGCGCCACCCCGCTGGCCACCACCGCGGGCCCCTGGGCGCTGCTGATCTACCTGATCCCCTTGGCGATCATGGTCTGGATCCTGCGCACCCGCACCACGGTCGACCCGCAGCGGGTCGCGGTGCGCACCTTCTTCGGTGGCAGCAGTTTCGGCTGGGACGAGATCGCCTCGCTGCGACTGAACGAGCGGCGCTGGCTCAAAGCGGTGCTGCACTCCGGCAAGGAGGTCAGGCTGCCCGCGGTGCGGGTGCGGGACCTGCCGCGCCTGTCGGCGATGAGCGGTGGGCGGCTGCCCGATCCGACGTCGCAGGAGTAATGTCGGGAGCACCGCCGCGTCCCGCGCCCACAAGGCGCAACTTCCGAGGGTGACGGACCCGACGCACCACCGTCAGGCACGTGGCGCAGCCACTTCCGGGGGCACACCGCAACCGCGACACCGACAACGCGGACGCGCGGTGCCGCCGCAAGCGGCGAAGCCGTGTAGCCCACCCTCGCCGCGGGTTCTCGGCAGTTCGCTGGCGAGGACAGCCCCGACGCCGCGTATCGCGGGATCCCGGCGCCAGAAAGTGTCCGGGGTGCCGCACCCTGCACCGCCACGCAGAACGAGTTTGGAAACCGTCACATGCCTCAGCTGCGCTCTCGTACCACCACCCACGGGCGGAATGCCGCCGGCGCCCGCTCGCTGTGGCGTGCCACCGGCATGACCGACGACGACTTCGGCAAGCCCATCGTCGCGATCGCCAACTCCTACACCCAGTTCGTGCCCGGGCACGTGCACCTGCGCGACCTCGGCGACGTGGTGGCCGAGACGATCCGCGAGGCCGGCGGTGTGCCGCGGGAGTTCCACACCATCGCGGTGGACGACGGCATCGCCATGGGTCACGGCGGGATGCTCTACTCGCTGCCCTCGCGCGAGCTGATCGCCGACTCGGTGGAGTACATGGTCAACGCGCACCGGGCCGACGCGCTGGTGTGCATCTCCAACTGCGACAAGATCACCCCGGGCATGCTCAACGCCGCGATGCGGCTGAACATCCCGACGGTGTTCGTCTCCGGTGGGCCGATGGAGGCCGGCAAGGCGGTCGTGGTGGACGGCGTGGCGCACGCGCCGACCGACCTGATCACCGCCATCGCCGCGTCCGCCAACACCGCGATCGACGACGCCGGGCTCGCCGAGGTGGAGCGCTCCGCCTGCCCGACCTGCGGATCGTGCTCCGGCATGTTCACCGCGAACTCGATGAACTGCCTCACCGAGGCCCTGGGGCTGGCGCTGCCGGGCAACGGGTCGACGCTGGCCACACACGCCGCCCGCCGCGCCCTGTTCCAGGAGGCGGGGCGGACCGTGGTGCGCCTGGCGAAGCGCTACTACGGCGAGGACGACGAGTCGGTGCTGCCGCGGTCGATCGCGAACAAGAAGGCGTTCGAGAACGCGATGGCGCTGGACATGGCGATGGGCGGGTCCACCAACACGGTGCTGCACACGCTGGCCGCCGCGCGCGAGGGCGAGATCGACTTCACGCTGGAGGACATCGAGGAGATCAGCCGCCGGGTGCCGTGCCTGGCGAAGGTCAGCCCGAACTCCCACTACCACATGGAGGATGTGCACCGGGCCGGTGGCATCACCGCAATCCTCGGCGAGCTGGACCGGGCGGGGCTGCTGCACCGCAACGTCTCCTCGGTGCACAGCGCGAGCCTCACCGAGTGGCTGTCCAAGTGGGACATTCGCGGCGGTTCGCCGTCGCCGGAGGCGATCGAGCTCTTCCACGCCGCCCCGGGCGGGGCGCGCACCACGCAGGCGTTCTCCACCGAGAACCGGTGGTCCTCGTTGGACACCGACGCGGCGAACGGCTGCATCCGCGACGTGGCGCACGCCTACACCGCCGACGGCGGGCTGGCGGTGCTGCGCGGCAACCTCGCCGAGGACGGCGCGGTGGTCAAGACCGCCGGGGTCGAGGAGGAGCTGTGGCACTTCCAGGGCCCGGCCCGGGTGGTGGAGAGCCAGGAGCAGGCCGTGTCGGTGATCCTGAACAGGGAGATCCAGCCCGGTGAGGTGCTGGTCGTCCGCTACGAGGGCCCCGCGGGCGGTCCGGGCATGCAGGAGATGCTGCACCCGACGGCGTTTCTGAAGGGCTCCGGGCTGGGCAAGAAGTGCGCCTTGATCACCGACGGCCGCTTCTCCGGTGGTTCGTCGGGGCTGTCCATCGGCCACATCTCCCCGGAGGCGGCCAACGGCGGCACGATCGGGTTGGTGGAGAACGGCGACCAGATCCTCATCGACGTCCGCAACCGCAAGCTGGAGCTGCTGGTGCCGGAGGAGGTGCTGGCGGAGCGGCGGGCCAAGATGGAGGCCAGCGAGCACCCGTGGCAGCCGGTCGGCCGCGACCGCGAGGTCTCGGCGGCCCTCCGCGCCTACGCCCGCCTGGCGACCTCGGCGTCCCACGGCGCGGTCCGCGACGTCACCAAGTGAGTGAGTCGGGTGCCTCGCGCCACTCGGCGACGAGTGCCCGGCACTGTCATGAGAACGGGCCCGTGCACCGAGTGCGCGGGCCCGTTCTCGCGGTGGTTCAGGGGCGGTGGAACAGCAGCACCACCGCGGCGGCAGCGGCGAGCGCGATCACCAGGCTGATCAGCGCGAAGACCAGCGGGCGGCGGAACCACACGCGACCGTGGTCCAGCGCCGCCCGGCCCGGTCCGGTGAACATCAGCCCGAGTCCCAGCGCGCCGAGCGTCGCCTCGAACTCGAAACCGCCGGTGGCGGCGAAGAAACCGGCGCCGAGCTTGAGGTAGATCGCGTTGGCCATGACGCCGACGACACCGGCCGCGGCCAACGGGGTGAACAGGCCGAGCACCAGCAGCGCACCGGCGCCCAGCTCGGTGCCGCCGGTGATCAGCGCGAGCATCGCGTTCTGCTGGAAGCCCATGTCGGCCAGCGCCTGCGCGAACCCGTCCGGGCCCGGGCCGCCGAACGCGCCGAACAGCTTCTGCGCGCCGTGCACGAGGAAGACGCCGCCCAGGAACAGTCGCATCAGCAGCAGGCCGATGTCGGTGCTCGCGTTCCAGCCGAACGGCCTGCGCGTGTTGCCGAGTTCGTCGTAGTACTCCAGGGGGGCGCTGCCGCTCTGGTCGATCAGCGATGTGGCGTCGGCATCGGTGTAGCCGTCATCGTCGTCGTAGTAGTTGTACTTCTGCGCACCCATGCTCTGGGTCCCGCTAAGCCCGGGTGCACCTCCAGGTTGCTGCGCGTGGGCGCCGTGGCCGCGATCGTCGGGGTAGCCGCCCGCTCCGCCGGGGCGATCGTCGTGAATCCTCACGCCGGACGAGGCTAGGGCATGGTCACCCCACCGTGCGACCCCTTCCGGCAAAACGTCCTGACATGTCATTCCGCCGAGGCCGCCCTCCCGCCCCTGCGGCAGGATGACCCGATGGCGCGGCGGGTGGTTCGGGACTCCCATGATTCCGCTGGTCGCGGCGTCCGGTTCGGTGCCGAAACGTGGACACCACACCCACCAGGGGAACCTTCCATGTTCGCCGGAAGTTGGGTGCGGCACCTCCGGGGCCTGGGCGAGGGGCGGTGCTCCGCGCGTCCTCCTTCCGGAGTGTGGAACTTGGTGGGCTTACCGTGGGTTCACCGGTGGGCCGTTAGGCTCGATCGTCGTGGCAGCCCCGAACCGCATGCGTCGAGTCCTGTTGAGCACGACCATGGTGCTCGGCGTACTGCTGGCGGGCTGCGCGCAGTTCCCCGACGAGCACACCAGGCCGTGGGGCGACCCGCCCTCACTGGAGCCGCAGGCCGGTCCGCAGCCGTCGTTCGAGAGCGAACAACCACCACCGCAGACCGACACCGCACCGCAGCAGCCGGCCCAGCCGGTGGGCTGCACGGACCCGGACCCGGCCGTGGTGGCGACCTGCCTGGCCCCGGTCGGCGCGATCGCGGTGCTGCCCGACGGCAGTGCCGCGCTGGTCGGTGAACGCACCACCGGACGCGTGCTGCGGGTGGAGCGCGGCAAGAAACCCGTTGAGCTGGCGCGAATCCCGGTCGACGCCAGCAGCGGCGGGGGCCTCACCGGGCTCGCTTTGTCCCCGACCTACCACGAGGACGAGCTTTTCTACGCCTACGTCACGACCGGCAGCGACAACCGGGTCGTGCGGGTCGCTGCGGGTGATCGTCCCAAGCCGGTGCTGACCGGCATCCCCAAGGGGCCGCGCGGCAACTCCGGTGCGCTGCTGGACGACGGCCAGGGCGCGCTGCTGGTCGCCACCGGCAACGCGGGCAGCCCCGGCAACGCCGCCGATCCGCAGTCGCTGGCCGGCAAGCTGCTGCGCATCGATGGTTTCGGCAAACCGGCGCGGGGGAACCCGAACCCGAAGTCGCCGGTGGTCGTCTCCGGCCTGACCGATCCCGGCGGGTTGTGCGGCACGCCCGGCCTGGGCATCTACTGGGTGACCGACCGGCTGGGCAGCCAGGACGCGCTGTTCCGGCTGCAGCTCGGGGAACCGCTGGGGGCACCGTCGTGGACGTGGTCGGACCGGCCCGGGGTCACCGGCTGCGCCGCCGACCCGGCGAACGTGGTGGTGGCGCTGCGCGACGCCGCCGCGCTCTACATGCTCAGCCCGGCACCGGACGGCACCATCATCGGCCAGCCGTCGAAGGTCATGGAGAAGACCTACGGCCGGTTCTCCGCCGCGACGCTGGCCTCCGACGGCCTGATCTGGCTGGGCACCTCGAACAAGGACGGCGGCACCCCGGTCTCCAGCGACGACCGCGTGCTCCGCCTCCAACCACCGAGCGGCGGAACCGCGGGCAAGGACTGATCAGCCGCCGTTCACGCCGCGGTCGGTCAGATCGGTGAGCAGGTCGATCGCCTCGTCGTCGGTGAGGTCGGCGACCGCCGGGTGCTGCTGGACCAGCTTGGCGTGCGTGAACTGCCGCCACAGCGCCGAGATCGCCAGGGCGGTGGCCGCGGGGCGGTCCGACACCCCCGCGAAGTGGTCGGCCAGGTGCCGCAGGTCCGGTTCCAGCAATGTCGCGAGACGGTCGGCGAACCGCTGGTCCACCAGGGCCGCCTGGTCCAGCGCCAGCATCACGGTGCGGTGGGCGCGGAAGAAGCGCCAGTACTGCGCGACGTGCCAGCGGATCGCCTCGCGCCTGCTGAAGTCGGCGTCGTGCGCGGCGTCGGCCCGGACCTCCTGGTCATTGGCCTCGATCATGTCCGCCAGCAGCGATTCCAGCAGGTCTTCCTTGCTGGTGAAGTGGTTGTAGAACGACCCGGCGGCCCGCCCCGCCTCGGCGGTGATGTCGGTGATCTTCGCGTTGAGGTAGCCGACCCGGTCGAAGACGCGGCGCGCGGCGGCCTTCAGCGCGGCCTCGGTCTCCGCGGCCCTGGCCCTGCGGCTGTCCGCCATGACACCTCCCGTTCCTTGACAGGGCACGCTAGCAAGCAGCATTCTGAATCAGAATTCACTGAATCATATTTCAGTCAGGAGCGCGGACGTGGACACTCAGGTGCTGATCGCCGGAGCGGGGCCGACGGGCCTGACGCTGGGCATCGAACTGGCGCGACGCGGCATCGACCTCCGGATCATCGACGCGGCCAGCTCGCCGTTCGCAGGGTCGCGAGGTGACGGCCTGCAACCCCGCACGCTGGAGGTCTTCGCCGACCTCGGGGTGCTCGACGAGGTGCTCAGCAGCGGATCGCTCCCCGTTCCGCTGCGAGCGCACGTCGGCGGCCGGTACGTGGGCGAGCGCCGGATGACCGAGATCGTCGAGCCCACCCCCGACGTCCCCTACCCGAACGGCTGGATGCTGCCCCAGTGGCGCACCGAGGAGATCCTGCGCAACCGGCTGCGGGAACTCGGCGTCCGAGTCGAACAGGGCGTGGAGATCGTCGATTTCCACCAGGACCCCGAGGGCGTGACGGCAACGCTGAACACGGGAACGGTTCGAGCGACCCACCTCGTCGGCGCCGACGGCGGACGCAGCACGGTGCGCCGGACCCTGGGTGTCGACTTCGTCGGCGAAACCGACGACACCTACCGCATGCTGCTCGGCGACGTGCAGGTGACCGGCCTGGACCACAGCTGCGGCCACTGGTTCGGCGATGCCGACGACCCGGCCCGGGGCATCGTCCTGACCCCGCTGCCGGGCACGAACGCGTTCCAGTGCGCCACCCCGCTCCCCGACGACGCCGAGCCCGCCGCCACGCTCGCCACCCTGCAATCGCGGCTCGACGAGTACTCCGGCCGCAGCGACCTCCGGATGCACGACCTGACCTGGTGCACGGTGTGGCGCCCGAACATCCGCATGGCGCGGCAGTTCCGCCGGGGTCGCGTCTTCCTCGCCGGCGACGCGGCGCACGTCCACCCGCCGACGGGCGGCCAAGGTCTGAACACCGGGGTTCAGGACGCCTACAACCTCGGCTGGAAGCTCGCCGAAGGCGGCGCCGAACTCCTCGACAGCTACGAGGTGGAACGCCTGCCGGTCGCCGCCTCCGTCCTCGGCCTCAGCACCGAACTTCTCCAGCGACACGTCGAAGGACACCCGGACGCGTACCGGCGCGGCCCGGAGACCAACCAGCTGAACATCTCCTACCGCACCAGCCCGCTGTCCCACGACGACCGCCCCGACCCGGGCCGGGTCCGCGCCGGGGACCGGGCCCCGGACTCACCGCTGCACGACGAGAACGGCAGGCAGATCCGCCTCTTCGACCTGTTCCGAGGTCCGCACTGGACCCATCTCGCGTTCGACGCCGAGCCCCCAGCGACCTCCCCGAACGTCCACGCCTACCGCATCTCCCCCGCCCCCACTGGCGCGTCCCTTGTGGACGCCGAGCGCATTGCCCAAGCCAGCTACGACGTCTCGCCCGGCACGCACGTCCTCATCCGCCCGGACGGTCACATCGCCCGCATCACCCGGTGAGGCGCACGCACCGACCGCGCTCGCCCACTGAGGCGGTGGCGGGCACCGTTGCCGAACGGTGCCCGCCACCCTCGCAGAACTACTGGCCGCAGGCGGCGAGGACGAGTTCCCGGACGCGCTTGGCGTCCGCCTGCCCCTTCGTCGCCTTCATGACCGCGCCGACGATCGCGCCCGCCGCCTGCACCTTGCCGCCGCGAATCTTGTCCGCCACGTCCGGCTGCGCCGCCAGCGCCTCGTCCACCGCCTTCTGCAGCGCCGAGTCGTCCGACACGACCTCCAGACCGCGCGCCGCCACCACGTCGTCCGGCTCGCCCTCACCGGCGAGCACCCCGTCGACCACCTGGCGGGCCAGTTTGTTGGTCAGCTTGCCCTCGGCGACCAGCTCGATCACCCGCGCCACCTGCTTCGGCGTGATCTCCAGGTCGGCGAGCTCGACACCGCGGGTGTTGGCCTGCTGCGCCAGGTAGGACACCCACCAGGACCGGGCGTCGCCGGACGGCGCACCCGCCTCCACGGTCTCCGCCACCAGCTCCAGCGCCCCGGCGTTGACCAGGTCGCGCAGCTCCTCGGCGGACAGGCCCCACTCCTCCTGGGCACGCCTGCGTCGCTCCCACGGCAGCTCCGGCAGGGTCTTGGCAAGCTCCGCCACCCACTCCCGGGACGGCGCGATCGGCACCAGGTCCGGCTCCGGGAAGTAGCGGTAGTCCTCGGAGGTCTCCTTGCGGCGGCCCGCCGACGTGGTACCGGTGGACTCGTCGAAGTGCCGCGTCTCCTGCAGGATCGTGCCGCCCGAGGCGAGCACCGCGGCGTGCCGCTGCATCTCGTAACGCACCGCGCGTTCCACGCTGCGCAGCGAGTTGACGTTCTTGGTCTCGGTGCGGGTGCCGAACTCCGACGATCCCTTCGGCATCAGCGACACGTTCGCGTCGCAGCGCAACGAACCCTGGTCCATGCGCACGTCGGAAACCCCGAGCGCGCGCAGCAGGTCACGCAGCGCCGTGACGTAGGCCCGCGCGACCTCCGGGGCCCGCGCGCCTGCGCCGACGATCGGCTTGGTGACGATCTCGATCAGCGGCACCCCGGCCCGGTTGTAGTCCAGCAGCGAGTGCTCCGCACCGTGGATGCGCCCGGTCGCGCCGCCGACGTGCAGCGACTTGCCGGTGTCCTCCTCCATGTGCGCGCGCTCGATCTCCACCCGGAACGTCGAGCCGTCGTCCAGCACCACGTCCAGGTAGCCGTCGAAGACGATCGGCTCGTCGTACTGGGACGTCTGGAAGTTCTTCGGCATGTCCGGGTAGAAGTAGTTCTTCCGGGCGAACCGGCACCACTCCGCGACCTGGCAGTTCAGCGCCAGGCCGATCCGGATGGCCGACTCCACGGCCTTGCCGTTGACCACCGGCAGCGACCCGGGAAGGCCCAGGCACACCGGGCACACCTGGGTGTTGGGTTCGGCGCCGAAGGAGTTGGGGCAGCCGCAGAACATCTTGGTCTTCGTGGACAGCTCCACGTGGACCTCGAGGCCGAGGACCGGGTCGAACCGCTTGACGACCTCGTCGTAGTCCATGATCTCGGCGACGGCGGTCACTTCTCCTCCTCGGTCTCGCGCAGCGCGCGCACCGCCAGCGCGGTGCCGGTGACCAGCCCGAGCGCGGTGATGATCGCGTCCGCCAGTGCCAGCTTGTCGTTCTTCTCGCGCGCCGACCGGAAGCTCGCCCGCAGCCCGAAGGCCGCCGAGAGCACGGAGGCGAGCTGGAACGCTGCCTTGATCTTCGGGTTCAACACGCCACCTCCAGTAGCGTTCCGGACATCCGCATCCGCTCGGCCGCTCATGCCGCCTCCAGCTGCGGGACGCGGTCGATCAGCGGGCCGCCCTGCGCGGCGTTGCGCGCGACCTCGTAGGCCGCGCCGACCCGGTACAGCCGGTCGTCGGCCATCGCCGGGGCCATGATCTGCAGACCCACCGGCAGACCGTCCTCGTCGGACAGTCCACACGGGACACTCATGGCGGCGTTGCCCGCGAGGTTGGCCGGGATGGTGCACAGGTCGGCGAGATACATCGCCATCGGGTCGTCGACCCGCTCGCCGATCCTGAAGGCGGTGGTCGGCGTGGTCGGCGACACGAGCACGTCGACCTGCTCGAACGCGGCCGTGAAGTCGCGGGTGACCAGCGTGCGCACCTTCTGCGCCTGACCGTAGTAGGCGTCGTAGTAGCCCGCCGACAGCGCGTAGGTGCCGAGCATGATGCGCCGCTTCACCTCGGGACCGAACCCGGCCTCGCGGGTCAGCGACATGACCTCCTCGGCGCTGCGGGTGCCGTCGTCGCCCACACGCAGCCCGTAGCGCATCGCGTCGAACCGGGCCAGGTTCGACGAGCACTCGCTCGGCGCGATCAGGTAGTAGGCGGGCAGCGCGTAGGTGAAGTGCGGGCAGGACACCTCGACGACCTCGGCGCCCAACTCGGACAGCTGCTGCACCGCGGCCTCGAAGGCGCGCTGCACACCCGGCTGGTACCCCTCGCCGGAGAACTCGCGCACCACGCCGACGCGCACGCCCCTGAGGTCCCCCTCGGCGCCCTCGCGGGCGGCGGCGACCACCGGCGGCACCGGCTGGGCGATCGAGGTGGAGTCCATCGGGTCGTGCCCGGCGATCACCTCGTGCAGCAGCGCGGCGTCCAGCACCGTGCGGGCGCACGGGCCGGGCTGGTCCAGCGACGAGGAGAACGCGACCAGGCCGTAGCGGGACACCCCGCCGTAGGTCGGCTTGACCCCGACCGTGCCGGTCACCGCCCCGGGCTGGCGAATCGACCCGCCGGTGTCGGTGCCGATGGCCAGCGGCGCCTCGAACGCGGCCAGCGCCGCCGACGAACCACCACCGGACCCGCCCGGGATGCGCTCCAGGTCCCACGGGTTGCGGGTGGGACCGTACGCGGAGTTCTCGGTGGACGACCCCATCGCGAACTCGTCCATGTTGGTCTTGCCGAGGATGACCACGCCCGCCTCGCGCAGCCGCCGCGTCACGGTCGCGTCGTACGGCGGGACCCAGCCCTCCAGCATCTTCGAGCCGCAGGTGGTGGGCATGTCGGTGGTGGTCAGCACGTCCTTGAGCGCCAGCGGCACCCCGGCCAGCGGCGAGGAGACCCGGCCCGCGGCGCGGTCCTCGTCGACCCGCTGGGCGGCGGCCAGCGCCCCGTCGGCGTCGACGTGCAGGAAGGCGTGCACCGCCGGGTCCACGGCGGCGATCCGGTCCAGGTGCGCCTGCGTCACCTCGACCGACGAGACCTCGCCGGCCTGCAGCCGGGCGGCGATCTCGGCTGCGGTCAGCGTGGTCAGGCTGCCGCCGGATGCGGTCGACGTCATCGGGCCTCCTCTGTGCTCTGCGGGACACCCGCGCCCGGTCGGCGCCGATGAGCGGGCGGACAACTGCGGCTCATCAGCCCTCCTCGCTGAGAATCCGCGGCACGCGGAACCGGTTCTCCTCGGCGGCGGGCGCACCGGAGAGCGCCTGCTCGCGGGTCAGCCCCGGTCGCACCTCGTCGTCGCGGAACACGTTGGTCACCGGAACCGCGTGGGAAGTCGGCGGGATGTCGTCCGCAGCGACCTCCCCCACCTTGGCCACCGCATCGAGGATCTGGTCGAGCTGGCCGGCGAAGGTGTCGAGCTCGGCCTCGGTGACGGCCAGCCGCGCCAGGCCGGCGAGGTGCGCGACCTCGTCGCGGGAGATCTTGGACACTGCGAAGGCTCCCTGGTCATGTCCGGTTTCACGGGTACCACCCAGTCTATTGGCGCTGCACGGCCCGGCTCGCACGGGTACGCAAGAGAGAGGGGCTCCTCCCGGCGCGCAAGCGGCCGCGCGAGGCGGGCGCGTGGCCGCCGCGTCCACACCGAGCGCGACGCTCCCGCGACGCACGGTGCCTCCCAGGTCGTTCCACTGCGCGGATGGCAGGGGCACCGCCGGGCCGCCGCGTCTGACACAATTTCGGCGAGACCAGTCGCTCGCACGAGCGGCCGCCGACGCGCGGCCTCGTGCGCCTGGAAGCAGCGCGACCGGCGAGGTGTCGCGCACGAAGCTGGAGGCGTTGAGTCCGGTGTCCTTCCTGATCCGGGTGCAGATACCGGACCGACCGGGCAACCTCGGGTCGGTCGCGACCGCGCTCGGCGAGATCGGTGCCGACATCCTCAGCGTCGACGTCGTCGAGCGCGCCAACGGCGTGGCCATCGACGACCTCGTGGTCGAACTGCCCTCCGGCCGGCTGCCGGACGTGCTGATCACGGCCGCCGAGTCGGTCGAGGGCGTCGAGGTCGACGCGGTCCGCCCCTACGCCGGGGTGCTGGACACCCACCGCGAGCTCGAGCTGGTCGAGGAGATCGCCGCCGAGCCCAGCCGCGGTCTGCAGATCTTCGCCGACGGTGTCCCGAAGATCATCCGTTCGGGGTGGGCGATCGTGTTCGGCAACCGCTCGGGCGGCGCCGAGCAGCTGGCCGCCAGCACCTCGGCCCCCCAGGAGGGCTACCTGGAGCTGCCCTGGCTGCCGCTGCCGCGGGCGACGATCCTCGACGGCGACGAGCCGTGGGTTCCGGCGACGTGGCAAGAGCTGGCCACCGAGCTGGCCGCGACCCCGATCGGCAAGCCGGACCGGGTGCTGCTGGCGGGCCGCCCGGGCGGCCCGAAGTTCCGCGCCGCCGAACTGGCGCGCCTGGCCCACCTCGCCGGGATCGTCGCGGTCGTCCTCGACTCCTGACACCGTTCACGAAACGTGTGAAAACGTGTCGTGAGCCGTCACCTTGCGGTGCGGCGTTGACCGCGTGGGTCTTCCCGTGGCGGTACCCGCTGCCCGCGTAGTGCGGGTCTTATGTGGGTTTCCATCGGGCTCGTTTAGCCTCACGACGCAACTCGCCGAAGAGGGTCCTTGTTGCACGAGTGCAGCGAGGTTGCGTGCGGCGTTGAGGTCCCGGTCCAGGGCCATGCCACAGTGCTCGCATCGGTAGACGCGTTCGGACAAGCGCAGCTTGGCTTTCACCGCGCCGCAACCCGAACAGATTTTCGAGCTGGGGTAGAACCGGTCCGCCACGTGCACGCGCACGCCGGACCAGGCGGCCTTGTACCCGATCTGCCGCCGCAACTCTCCCATGCCGACACCTGCAATGTGCCGGGCGAGTCTCCGGTTTTTGGTCATCCCGGTGACGTTGAGGTCTTCGATGACCACGGCGCCGTGTTCGTGAACCAGGCGCGTGGACAGCTTGTGCAGACCATCCCGGCGCGCGTCAGCCACCCGCGTGTGCAGGCGCTGGATGCGGGTCTGGGTTTTAAGCCACCGCCGCGACGGCGTGCGCCGGGTACGCCGATCGGGCCCCTGTCGCCGCGCGGCTTGCCGGGAAAGTCTGCGCAGCTCGCGCAACGCGACCTCCAGGTGACGCGGGTTCGCAATGACCTCGCCGGTGGACAGGACTGCGAGCGAGGTGACTCCCAGGTCCACTCCAACAACCGAATCCGGGTTGCGTGGCGCAGAGTCGTTGCGTTCGACCTCGACGGAGAACGACACGAACCAGCGTCCGCCGCGCATCGACACCGTAACCGATCTGATCCGCGCGGTTCCCTGCTCGATGCCACGCGCGAGTTTCCGGGTGTTCTCGCAGGTGCGAACCACACCGATACGCGGCAGCTTGACGTGCCTGCGGTCTGCGGCGAGCCCGAACGCGCCGGTGGTGAAACGGCACGACAACACGCCGCGCTTGCCCTTGAACACCGGAAACCCTGCCTTGCGGCCTTTGCGCTTACCCGACCGGCTGTCGCCCCAGTTCTTCAGCGCGGTGGCGAGGTTCGCCAGACCGGACGAGTACGCCTCTTTCGAGTTCTCACCCCACCATGGGGCCACCTCGAACTTGGCCTGGTTCCAATCCTTGCGCAGCGAGTACGCCGACCACGACAGCGCAGGGGTCCGCTCATCCTCTGGGACACCGTAGGATGCCTCCGCCTCGCGCTGGTTCATCACGGCTTTCACCCGAGCCAGGCCCCAGTTGTAGGCGAACCGCTGCGCGCCGCAGTGCGACCGCAACGTGGATTCCTGGCTCGGGGTCGGGTCGAGCGCGAACCGGTACGCCTGAATCACCGTGCTCAACCGGCCTGCTCCGCAGCCTTGAGTGCAGCGTCAGCGCGCTCGCGGGCAAAGCGGCGCCCGTACAGGCGTGCGCACATGCTGGTCAACACCTCAACCATGTCACGCACCAGGTCGTCTTTGACCTCGTCATCGTAGAGCACGATGATCCTGCGCTCGGCCGCGGACAAAGCCGCTTCCAGGTATTGAACACCGAACCGGGCGAGGCGGTCGCGATACTCCACAACGATGGTCGACACGGATGGATCGGACAGGAATTTCCGCAGCCTAACACGGTTCCCGTTCAACCCGGAGCCGATCTCAGTCACCACGCCCGCGAGGGCGATACCGCGTCACCCGCATTCCTCGGCGACCCGCCCAGCCTGCCGTTCCAAGTCTGCTCGCTGGTCAGCGGACGACACCCTGCAATACGCCACCGTGCGCCCCGGTTCGGCAACCGGAGGGTCGACCAGGATCGTGCCAGTAGGAAGTTGACGAGCGGGCACAGGCAACGCCCCAGCGTAGAACCAGTTCAGGGCGTTCGATACGAAATACCCTGCTCACGCGCCCACTCCTTCAACCTCATACGCACAATTCAGCACAAACAAGCGCGGATTGACTTGAACTCGCGACCTGTTCGCATCCCCCGTCCCGGGGGTCGCCCGGAGCGGGACCCACCTCCGTCGGGTGGCTTCGCGGGGTCAGCGATCGAGGGCCAGGAACCGGGCCGCCCGCGCGGCCCGCACCGTCGCCACCGCGGTCACTCCGCCACCGGCAGCGCGACCTCGGCGGCCGCTTCCGGGCCGCGGTCCAGCAGCACCCGGAAACCGTCCTCGTCCAGGACCGGCACCCTGAGCTGCACCGCCTTGTCGTACTTCGAGCCCGGCGAGTCGCCGACCACGACGAACGCGGTCTTCTTCGACACCGATCCGGCCGCGCGGCCACCGCGGGCCATGATCAGCTCCTTGGCCTCGTCCCGGGAGAACGCCTGCAGGGTGCCGGTGACCACGATCGACAGGCCCTCCAGGGTGCGCGGGATCGACTCGTCGCGCTCGTCGGCCATCCGCACCCCGGCCTCGCGCCACTTGCGCACCACCTCGCGGTGCCAGTCGACCTCGAACCACTCGCGCACGGCGCGCGCGATCGTCGGCCCGACACCGTCCGCGGCGGCCAGCTCCTCCTCGGAGGCGGCCTCGATGCTCTCCAGCGATCCGAACTCGCGCGCCAGCGCCTGCGCGGCGGTCGGCCCGACATGCCGGATCGACAGCGCCACCAGCACCCGCCACAGCGGTTTCTCCTTGGCCCGCTCCAGGTTCGCAAGCAGCTTGGCGCCGTTGGCCGAGAGGTTGCCCTCCTTGGTGCGGAACAGCTGGGTCTTGAGCAGTTTGGTCTCGTCGAGGTCGAAGATGTCGCCCTCGTCCTCCACCACCCCGGCGGCCAGCAACGCGGTGGCGGACTCATAACCCAGCACCTCGATGTCCAGCACCTTGCGGCTGGCCAGGTAGTACAGCCGCTCCCGGCGCTGCCCCGGGCAGCCCCGCGCGTTGGGGCAGCGCAGGTCGACATCGCCCTCCTTCTGCCGCGCCAGCGGCCACCCGCACTCGGGGCAGGTGGCGGGCATGACGAACTCGCGCTCCTCTCCGGTTCGCACGTCCACGACCGGGCCGAGCACCTCGGGAATCACGTCGCCGGCCTTGCGGATGACCACCCGGTCGCCGATCAGCACGCCCTTGCGGCGCACCTCGTCGGCGTTGTGCAGGGTGGCCATCGAGACCGTGGACCCGGCGACCTTCACCGGCTCCATCACCGCGAACGGGGTGACCCGCCCGGTGCGGCCGACGTTGACCTGGATGTCCAGCAGTGTCGTGGTGGCCTGCTCCGGCGGGTACTTGTAGGCGATGGCCCAGCGCGGGGCGCGGGAGGTGGCGCCCAGCCGCCGCTGCAGCGGCACCTCGTCGACCTTGATCACAATGCCGTCGATCTCGTGCTGGGCGCTGTCACGGTGCTTGCCCCAGTACTCGATGTGCCGCACCAGCTCGTCCATCGTGGACAGCACCATGGTGTGCTGGGACACCGGCAGGCCCCACGCCTTCAGCGCCGCGTACGCCTCGGACTGCCGACCGGGCTCGAAGCCGTCCCGCTTGCCCAGGCCGTGGCAGATCATCCGCAGCGGCCTGCTGCGGGACACCCGCGGGTCCTTCTGCCGCAGCGACCCGGCGGCGGCGTTGCGCGGGTTGGCGAACGGCGGTTTGCCCGCCTCGACCAGCTTGGCGTTGAGCTCGGCGAACTCGTCGACCCGGAAGAACACCTCGCCGCGCACCTCCACCAGCTTCGGCACCGGGTACTCGTCGGTGCCGGTCAGCTGCTCGGGCACGTCACCCATGGTGCGGACGTTGAACGTGACGTCCTCACCGGTGCGGCCGTCACCGCGGGTCAGCGCCCGCTCCAGGCGCCCGTCGCGGTAGAGCAGGTTGATCGCCAGCCCGTCGATCTTGAGCTCGCACAGGTAGTGCGCGTCCGAGCCGACCTCCTTCTCCACGCGCTCCACCCACGCCCGCAGCTCCTCGGTGCTAAACGCGTTGTCCAGGCTGAGCATCCGCTCCAGGTGCGCGACCGGGGTGAACTCGGTGGAGAAGGTGCCGCCGACGACCTGGGTCGGCGAGTCGGGGGCCCGCAACGCCGGGTGCTCGGCCTCCATCCGCTGCAGCTCGGCGAACAGCTCGTCGAACTCGGCGTCGGAGATGGTCGGCGAGTCGAGCACGTAGTAGCGGAACTGGTGGCCGCGGACTTCCTCGGCGAGCTCGGCGTAACGCTCCCGCACCTCGGCGGGCACGTCCTCGACGCCTTCGGCCGCGCGTCCGGCGGCGGGGTCGGCGGGCACGCCCTCCTCGGTGATGGCGTCGTCGCGGCTGGTGTCGAGGTTCTCGCTGGTCACGCCCCGAGACTAGCGACCGGCCACGACAACGGCACGCAGCGGCCTCACGCCCCGGGTGGAGCGGATGCGGTGCGGTCCAGTTCGCGCACCAACTCGCGTAGCTCCAGCAGCCCGATGGTGCCCTGCGGTTCCAGTTCGGCCGTCTCCACCCTGCCGAGCCGGTCGGCGGCCAGCCGTTCGCCGAGGGTGGCGTCCAGCGGCAGGAAGGTCAGCGCCCGCCGCGCGTTCTCGTCCAGGCCCCGGAAGCCGGGATGGTAGACGGCGACGTCGACCAGGCCCTCGGCCTCGTCGACCTGCGCGACGACCCGCACGTCGGCCAGCGGGTACTTCTCGCCGCGCAGATTCACGGTGACCTCGGTGGGGTCCGGCACCGGCGGCACCGAGTCGTGGTACTCCCACAGCGCGTCGGGTGCCGGTGCCGCGGCCATCCAGGCGTCGGTGTAGGGGCGCACGTCCGGGTCGGCCTGGCTGCTGACGACCAGCGCGTAGGTGGCCTGCTCACCGCGTTCGATCGCGAACGTCAGGTTCGGGTGCACCGCGGCGACGGCGTCGGCCACCAGGTTCTCGACCCGCTGGGGTTCGCCGTCGCCGAGCGCGGAGGCGACCTCCGGCAGCAGTTCCTCCCACCGCTTCCAGAACCGCGCGGCCCGCGCCGCGGCCTCGGCGTGGACGTCGACCGGCTCGTCGGATCGGGTGCGGCGGAGGAACCTGAACATGGCCTCCATTGTGCCGTCAGGGCCCGGTCGCCGGGGGCGTTCCCGGCAGACTCACCCGGCGAGTTCGGCGGTCGTGATGCGCGTGAGCTCGCCGACGTCCACGCCGCGCACGTGCCGCGCCTCGGCCAGGGTGGTGACCAGCGCGGTCAGCGGGTCCTCCCGAGTCGCCTGTCGCAGCGCCTCCACGGCCCGCAGTTGGTTGCGCACCTTGCTGGCGGGCCGCTGCAGGGTGCTCTCCCACGCCAGCTGACGCACCGCTTCACCGAGGGCGCAGCCGTCCACGGGGTGCCCGGTGTCCAGCGCCGTCAGCGCCGACCGGGCCGCGGGGTGGGCCAGGCAGTCGGCGGCGGTCAGCACGTGCCGGGCCACCGCGGTGGCGGCGCGCCGCCGCCCGGCGTCGGTGGCCCCCCGCAGCGCCGACGCCAGTGCGGCGGGATACCCGGTGAGGGCGTCCATCGGGTCGGGCACCGCGACCAGGTCGTCGGGCCACGGGGCGACCGGGAAGGTGTGGAACTGCCCGGCCAGCCAGTCCGGGTCGGGCGAGAGCCTGGTGATCCGGCCGGCCAGCGCCAGCATCAGCGGCACCGGGTCGGCCTCCCGCCAGGGCAGCCCGGCGCGGACGCCTTCCAGCTCGTCGGGCGCGGTGCCCTCCCGGTACTCCGGCAGCACCGCCTCGAACGTGGTGCGCACCGCGCCGTGGGCGGCGTAGGAGAAGCGGGTGAGGGCGTTGGCGTCCCAGAACGCCGACACCGCGGCGCAGCGCCCGGCGCGGCGCAGGACCTCGGGCCGCTGCCCCTGCCGACCGCTGTCCTCCACGACCAGCACCCAGTCGCCGACCGACCGGAGCGCGACCATGGGGTGTTTCTCCTGCCGGGCGAACGCCTCCTCGCAGAAGTCCTCGATGTCCAGCGGGCAGCAGCGTTCGGTGACCGCGCCGAATGCCTCAGCGATCCGGGTGAGGCTGGCGCCCCGCACGAAGGTCAGGCACGCCGCCTCCTGGATGATGCTCCGCCGGATCCACGAGGCCCGCTCGACCTCGTCCCTGACGCAGTAACTTCCCACGCCTTCTTCCTACCAGCGCAACGACTTCCGCACGCACGAAACCGCGAAAGACCGTCCCGACCAGCGCGAGCGCCACAGACCGTCCACAGCGGACCGAGCGAACCGGACTACTGCTCGGCTTCGTCGGCGAAGAGCTTGGCGAGGTCCCTGGTGAGGCTGAGCGCTCGGCGGGCCCAGGCGGGGGTCGCACCCGCCAGGCCGCAGGTCGGGGTGGGGACGCCGCGCTCCGCGAGGGTGCTGCGGGCGAAGCCGAGGCGGGCGGCGAGGTCGAAGGCCGGTTGGGCGAGAGGACGCAGCTCCGCGCGGGTCGCCGACTCGGTGCTCGGGACCAGGCCGAGGAAAAGCGTCGTGCCTTCCTCCCACGCCTCCCCGAGCTCGTCGGCCAGCTCGCCCGAGACGTCACCGAGGCCGGTCGCGTCAAGCGCGATCGCACCGGCTCCGGCGCGGCGCAGCAACGCCACCGGTGGGCGGGCGGCGCAGCAGTGCACGACGACGGGCGAACCCGTGGCGGTCGAGAGCGCGTCGATCACCTCGGCGAGCAGGCGCTGGGCGTCCGGTTCCGGGACCGCGGGAACCGTGCCATAGCCGGACGGCGTGGGCAGGCTGCCCGCCAGCACCGCGGGCAGCGTCGGCTCGTCGAGCTGCACCACCACGCGGGCGCCGGTGCGCGCGGCGACCTGCTGGGTGTGCCCGAGCAGGCCCTCGGTCAGCGATGCGGTGAAGTCGCGCAGGGCTCCGGGGTCGGTCAGCACCCGGTGGCCGCGCATCAGCTCGATCCCGGCCGACAGCGTCCACGGGCCCGCGGCCTGCACCTTCACCACCTGCGGGGCACCGGCTTCGGAGACCGCCTGCTCCACCGCGTCGAGGTCCCAGCGCAGCAGGTCGACGGCGCGCCGGTGGTCGCGGCCGGGGCGCGACGCGACCCGGTATCCGGACGGCACCACCTCGACGGCCAGGTCGACCAGGAGCCCGGCGGTGCGGCCCAGCACGTCCGCACCGACACCGCGGCCGGGCAGCTCCGGGAACGGCATCAGCTCCGGCAGTTCGCCGACGACGGTGCGCGCCGCCTCGACGGGATCGGTGCCGGGCATCGATCCGATGGCGGTCGCCGTTCCAGGGCCCCACACTGCGTCGTTCACGCCGCCATTATCAACGGCGCCCGCACCGCCGCCCGCATGGTGCGCTCACGAGGACTGTGACGGCGCACGGCCTGCGCCGGTGAGCTGGTCGCGGAGGACCCGCTTGAGGAGCTTACCGGAGCTGTTGCGCGGCAGGTCATCGACGAAGTGCACCTCCTTGGGCACCTTGAACCCGGCCAGCCGCCCGCGCGCGTGCTCGATCAGCTCCGCCTCGCTGACCGCCGACCGGGCGACCACGACGGCCGCGATCCGCTCGATCCACTTCGGATCGGGCAACGCGACCACCGCCACCTCGGCCACCGCCGGGTGCTCGTAGAGAGCGTCCTCCACCTCCCGCGAGGCCACCAGCACCCCACCGGTGTTGATCACGTCCTTGATCCGGTCGACGACGAAGAGGTATCCGGCCTCGTCCCGCCGCACCAGGTCGCCGGAGTGGAACCAGCCGCCGCGAAACGCCTCCGCGGTCTCCTCCGGCTTGTTCCAGTACCCGGTGCACAACTGCGGCGAGCGGTACACCACCTCGCCCAGCTCGCCCGGCGCGACCTCCTCACCCTGCTCGTCAACCACCTTCGCCTCAACGAACAGCACCGGCCGCCCGGCGGAGTCCGGCCGCTCGTCGTGCTCCTCCGGCCGCAGCACCGTCGCCAGCGGCGCGATCTCGGACTGCCCGAAGCAGTTGTAGAAGCCAAGTTCGGGCAGGTGCTCGCGCAGCCGCTGCAGCACCGGGCCGGGCATGATCGACGCCCCGTAGTAAGCCTTGCGCAACGACGTCAGGTCGCGGGTGGAGAACTCGGCGTGGTTGGTCAGCGCCACCCACACGGTCGGCGCGGCGAAGAACGAGCTGATCCGCTCGCTGTCGATCCGCCGCAGGATGTCGGTCGGGTCCGGCGCCTCCACCAACCGGTTCGTCGAGCCGATCATCAGGTTCGGCAGCAGGAACACGTGCAGCTGCGCCGAGTGGTACAGCGGCATCACGTGCAGCGGCAGGTCGTCCTCGGTGAAGTCCAGGGCGACGATGCAGGAGACGTACTCGTGCAGCAGGGCGCGGTGCGTCATCATCGCGCCCTTCGGCGACGACGTCGTGCCGGAGGTGTAGAGCAGCTGCACGAGGTCGTCGTCGGCGACCGTCACGTCGAGTTCCGGCACGGGACCGGCGGAACACCACGCCAGCAGGGAATCGGCGCTGTCGCGCAACGGGATCACTCGCTCGACCGCGGTGCCGGCCCGGATTTCGGCGAGCCGGTCGGCCAGCGCCGGGTCCACCAGCGCGACCGTGCTGCCGGACTGCTCCAGCAGGTAGGCCAGTTCACCCGAGGTCAGGTTGTAGTTGAGCGGCACGTGCACCAGCCCAGCCCGCGCGCAGGCGAGGAAACCGATCAGGTACGCGTCGGAGTTCCTGCCGTACGCGGCAACCCGGTCGCCCTTCGCTGCGCCGGTGGCCAGCAGCGCGGCCGCGGCGCGGGTCACCGCGGCGTCCAGCTCCCGGTAGGTCCACACCCGCTGCTGTCCTGCGCCGTCGACAAACCGCAGCGCTTCGCGGTCCGGCACCCTCGCGGCGCTGCGCCGCAGCACGTCGGCGACCGTGCTGGTACGAAGATCGAGCATGAACCCCTCCCGTCCGCAGTGTGATGCCAGACACTAGCCGCGGATCGGGTTCACGCACCAGATCAAGCACCACTCGCGCAGGGCCTCGGTGACGACCTGATCATCTACGCACCTCAGGGGATCGCCGGACGCACCACACGACCGCAGCTGGGAGCCCGCGGCGTCGCCGGAACCGTCAGCGGGTGGCGGAAATGATGCCGCTGCCCAGCACCAGGTCGCCCCCGGTCTCCGGCCGGTACAGCACGATCGCCTGGCCCGGCGCCACACCGCGCAGCGGGCTGCGGAGCTGCACCCGGATGCCGTCGGCGTCCGCCTCCGCCACGGCCTCCGCGGTGCCGCCGTGCGCCCGCACCTGGACGACGCACTCCGTCGGCCCGTCCAGGGGCCGCCCCGCCGGCCACATCGGCCGCTTCGCGTCGATCTCGGTCACCAACAGCCGGTCCGCCGACCCGACCCGCACCGTGCCGGACACCGGCTCCAGCGACAGCACATAGCGCGGCCTGCCGTCCGGCGCCGGGGCGTCGATGCCCAGGCCCTTGCGCTGCCCCACCGTGAACCCGTGCACGCCGTTGTGTTCGCCGAGCACCGCCCCGGTGTCGGCGTCGACCAGCTTGCCCGGCTTGCGCCCCAGCTTCGACTCCAGGAACCCGCGGGTGTCGCCGTCGGGGATGAAGCAGATGTCATGGCTGTCGGGTTTGCGAGCCACCGCCAGGTCACGCTCGGCGGCCTCCGCCCGCACCTCGGACTTCAGCGAGTCGCCGAGCGGGAACATCGAGTGCCGCAGCTGCTCGGCGGTCAGCGAGGCCAGCACGTAGGACTGGTCCTTGCCCTCGTCGCGACTACGCCGCAGCTCCGGCACACCGTCCACGATGGACAGCCGCGCGTAGTGGCCGGTGCAGACCGCGTCAAAGCCCAGCGCCATCGCCTTGTCCAGCAACGCCTCGAACTTGATCTTCTCGTTGCAGGTCAGGCACGGGTTCGGGGTGCGCCCCGCGGCGTACTCGCCGACGAAGGTCTCGATGACCTCCTCGGTGAACCGCTCCGCGAAGTCCCACACGTAGAACGGGATGCCCAGCAGGTCAGCGGCCCGCCGCGCGTCCCGGGAGTCCTCGATGGTGCAGCAGCCGCGCGCACCGGTGCGCAGCGTGCCGGGCTTCGCCGACAGCGCCAGGTGCACGCCGACCACGTCATGCCCGGCGTCCACCGCCCGGGCCGCGGCGACGGCGGAATCCACCCCGCCGCTCATGGCTGCGAGTACTCGCACGCCTCACACCTCCGTGGCGGCGGTCCGCGACCCCGCCGAAGATCGGCGCAACCCGGCCAGGCCGGCGTTGCGTGCTCGTCGCACCACCGGGCCGATGACCTCGGTGAGCGCCTCCACATCCGCCGCGGTCGAGGTGTGGCCCAGCGAGAAGCGCAGCGACCCCCGCGCGGCCCGCGGGTCCGCCCCCATCGCCAGCAGCACGTGGCTGGGCTCGGACACGCCCGCGGTGCAGGCCGAGCCGGTGGAGCACTCGATACCCTTGGCGTCCAGCAGCATCAGCAGGCTGTCGCCTTCGCAGCCGGGGAAGGTGAAGTGCGCGTTGCCCGGCAGCCGGGACGGGCCGCCGCCGATCGCGTCACGCCCCGGGTCGCCGTTGAGGACCACATCCGGCACTGCCGCCCGCACGCCGTTGATCAGCTCGTCCCGCAGCTTCGCCAGCTGCGGGGCATGCGCCTGCCGGGACTCCACCGCCTCCCGCACCGCGCACGCCAGGCCCATCACGCCCGGGGTGTCCAGCGTGCCGGACCGCACCTCGCGCTCCTGGCCGCCGCCGTGCAGCACCGGTGTGCACTCGACGTCCCGGGACAGCACCAGCACGCCCACCCCGTACGGGCCGCCGACCTTGTGCCCGGTCATGGTCAGCGCGGCGACCCCGGAGGCCGCGAAGTCCACCGGCAGCGTCTCGATGGCCTGCACCGCGTCGGTGTGCAGCGGCACCCCGTGCCGGTCCGCGACGGCCGCCAGCTCCGCGATCGGGTTGACGGTGCCGACCTCGTTGTTGGCCCACATGACCGTGGCCAGCGCCACCTCGTCCGGCGCTTCCGCCAGCGCCGCCTCGAGCACCTCCGGCCGCACCCGGCCGTAGGAGTCCGCCTCCAGCCAGGTCACCTCGGCGCCTTCGTGCTCGACGAGCCATTCGACCGCGTCCAGCACCGCGTGGTGCTCGACGGCCGAGGCGAGGATGCGGCGCCGGGCCGGGTCGGCGGCGCGGCGGGCCCAGTAGATGCCCTTGACAGCCAGGTTGTCGCTCTCGGTGCCGCCGGCGGTGAACACCACCTCCGACGGCCGCGCGCCCAGCGCGTCGGCGATGTCCTCCCGCGACTCCTCCACCGCGCGCCGCGCTCGCCGGCCCGAGGTGTGCAGCGACGAGGCGTTGCCGATCCGGCTCAACGCCTCGCTCATCACGGCGACCGCCCGTGGCCGCATCGGTGTCGTGGCTGCGTGGTCGAGGTAAGTCATCGCGCATCCAGGGTAATGCAGGCGGACCCGCTCCCGGGGCGCGGTCCGGCGCCTCGACGCAGGTCAGCGAGGCTGGTGGCGTCCCGCGCGAACCATCAGCGCGGCAGCCAGCAGGGCGGCGACCAGCAACGCGAGGTCGAGCGGGACAACACCCCTGGTCGGCGCCGCCGCGGTCGCCAGCGCGCTGACCACCACGCCCCCCAGCCCGACCAGGGCGGCCTGCCCCAGCATGTCCGCGATCTGCAGGGCCGCCGAGTTGAACCCGCGCTCGCCCTCGGGCGACAGCGCCAGCACCCGCACGGAGGTGCTGGCGATCCCGACACCCATCCCGGAGCCCGCGGTGAACCAGAACGCGAACACCAACCAGTGCGGGCCCCACGAGGGCGTGGTCAGGGCAAGACCGGCCATGCCGACCGCGAGCAGCAGGAACCCGGCGGCCACCACGTGCTCGCGGCGCACGTCGCGCTGCCGACCCTGCCACAACGCACCAGCGGTCCAGCCGAGCGTGCCGACGGTGAGCGGCACGCCCGCCGCCGTCGGCGAGTAGTGGTGCACCAAGGTCAGCACGAGCGGCACGAACGCCTGCGCGGTGAAGAACAGCCCGGCCAGCAACCCGCGCGCGAGCACCATCACCGGAAGGCCGGGGCGCGCGAGCAGCGTCCCCTTCGGCAGCAGCACCCGCATCGACGGCACGAGGACCGCAACTGCCGCGATGCCCAGGAACAACGACGGCAGCGACGGGGTCTGCGCAGCCCAGTTCACCGCCACCACACCGCCCGCGGCCCCGACAGCGGCCACCAGCACGCCCGGTCGTTGCGGCGACGGCTCGCCGACGCCCGCGCCCAGGCGGCGCACGGTCGGCGCGATCATGGCAGTGCCCACCACCACCAGCGGAGCCAACCCGAGGAAAACCCACCGCCAGCTCACCTGCTCGGTCAGGAACCCGGCGATCACCGGCCCCACCAGGGCGGGCACCACCCACGCCGACGACAGCACGCCGAACGCCGCCGGTCGGTGCTCCTCCGGGTAGACGCGGGCGATCATCACGTACAGCGAGACGATCAGCGCACCACCGCCGAGGCCCTGCAACACCCGCGCGACCAGCAGGACCAGGATGTTCGTGGCCGCGGTGGCGACCAGCAGGCCCGCCGCGAACGTCTGCAGCGCCACCAGCAGCGGCAGCGCCGGGCCGCGCCGGTCGCACTGCCGCCCGCCCAGCACCGTGCCGACCGCGCTGGCCGCCATGAACACCGTGAACGGCCAGGCATACCAGTGCTGGGCCTGGAGTTCGGCGACGATCGTGGGCAACGCCGTACCCAGGCCCATGGCCTCGAAGGCCACGAGCGTGATGACCAGGACGAGCCCGGCCGTGAAGGTGCGGCGTTGCGGACCCCACAGGGCGTTTCGGGACTTCTCGGCAGTGATCACCGAACCAGGGTGCGCTCCCCACCGCGGTGCAGGTCTGGTCCATTTCGGCGAACTACCCCCACCCGGCGTCACGCCGTCAGCCGGTGCGGCTCCGCCTCGACGTGCCGCAGGGGTGTCGACCCGGTGGCCGCCTCGATCGCCCGCTGCGCCGTACGCGCCAGCTCGCGGCGGTCGCCGCCCACCAACTGCGGCAGCACCACCACCTCCACGCGCAACCCACGCATCCGGGCCACCGCCAGCAACGACCCGACCAGCGTCACATCGCCGAGGAAGGCCGCAGCCGTGGTCGGCTCGCCGTCCTCGGTGCAAAACCGCAGGGCGACCGGCAGTATCCGCGCACCGGCGTCGAGAGCCGCCTGGAACACCGCCGGGCGGAACGGTCCGGACGCCCGGCCACACCACGTCGTGCCCTCCGGGAACGCGCCGATCACCGCACCGGCGCGCAACTGTGCGGCGATTCGCCGCACGGCCCCGGGCAGCGCCGTGAGCCGATCCCGGTCGATGTACACGGTGCCGACGCGCCCGGCGAGCGCGCCCAGCAGCGGCCAGGACCGGACCTCGACCTTGGCCAGCAGCCGCATCGGGCACAACGCCTGCAACACAACGACATCCAGCCACGACACGTGGTTGCTGACCACCAGCGCACCATCGCCCGGCATTCGGCCCTCGATCACGACGCGGACGCCCAACGCCCGCAACAACATCCGGAACCAGCCCGGCAACGCCCGCTGCCGCCACCCGGCCCGCAGGACCGGCAGCACCAGCACGAGAGCGCAACCGGCCAGCAGCAGCGCGACGACCAGGGCGAGCCGGAGCACGAGCCGGGCAGCCCCGACCTCGGCTCGCCGGTCGCGCGGCGGAAGGCAGTCCGGCCCGCAGCGTGACACCGGCATCCACGGGTGGTTCATGCCGCCGAGCCCAGGAAGAAGCGCAGGTAGCGCTGGTCCGCTCGGGTCAGGTCGAGCAGCACGAAGAAGTCCGCGACACCGAAGTCCGGGTCGTGCGCAGGTTTTCCGCACACCTGCGCACCGAGCCGCAGATACCCCTTGAGCAGCGGCGGCAACGGGCCGCGCCCGGTGACCTCCAACGGCTCCCACGGCCGGTGCGGGTGCACGCGGAGCTCCTCCGGAGCGTAGTGCTTCTCCGACACCACTTTCCACACGTGAGTGGCCTGCAGTCCACCGTCGTCAAGCGGAACGGATGCGCAACCCGCGAGCAGGTTGTAACCGTGCAGCAGCATGTACCGCGCGATCCCCGCCCACACCAGACTGACGACGGCACCGTTGCGGTGGTCGCGGTGCACGCATGAACGCCCGGCCTCCACCAGCGCCGGGCGCAGCGGATCCAGCGCCGAGAGGTCGAACTCGGTCTCCGAGTAGAGCCCGGAGGACTTCACCCGCTCCGGCGGCAACATCCGGTAGGTCCCGACCACTTCCCCGGTGCGGTCGTCCCGCACGATCAGGTGGTCGCAGTGGTCATCGAAGGGGTCCTGGTCGACACCGGGCTCCCGGCCGGTGACCGTGGCCCCCATCTCCTCGGCAAACACCTGATAGCGCAGGCGTTGCGCGGCGGTGACCTCGGCCTGGTCCCGGGCGACCAGCAGCGAGTAGTGGGCGTCGGCCGACGTGTTCGGCGCGACGCTGGCCAGCAGCTGCGTCTCGGACATGCCGCAGGTGTAGCGCCGCGCGGCGAACGCCCACCAGGCTCGCAAATGACACGGAGTCAGAACTTCCGGTGAATCCCCGGTGCGCGAGCACCGAACGGCCGCACGGCGCGGGGACGTCAGGCGACGCCCTGCAGCGCCGCGGCGACCGCGCGCTCGATGACCGATGCGGGGCTGGGCTGCGTGGCCATCTCGGCGCTGACCTCGCGCGCCGCGGCGCGGAACGCCGGTTCGGCGAGCAGCCGCCGGACCGCGTTCCGCACCCCCGCAACGTCCACTGTGGCCGGATCGTGGGAGAGCCCGACACCCCGGTCCACCACCCGCCGCGCCGACATCGGGTTGTCGGCGAAGGCGGGCAGGACCAGCTGCGGGACGCCGTAGTGCAGCGCCGCGGCGGTGGTGCCCGAACCTCCGTGGTGCACGATCAGCGAACAGGTCGGCAGGAACGACGACAGCGGCAGGAAATCGACCGAGCGCACGTTGCCCGGTAGTTCCCCGAGGTCGGCGAGGTCGGTGTCTCCCGCGGCCAGGACCACCTCCACGTCCATGCCGCCGAGCGCCTCGATCACCACGGACAGGTTGCTCGTGCCGGTGATGACCGGCACCACGGTGCCGAGCGTGACGCAGACCCGCGGCCGCTCCGGCGCCCGCAACGCCCAGTCCGGGACCACGGAGCCGCCGTTGAACGGCACGTACCGCATCGACCACCACGGCACGCCGTCCAGCGAATCGGTCTGCCCGGCCGCCAGCCCGCCCATGCTAGGCGCGCGCGGGTCGACCCGCGCGATCAGGTCCGGCTGTCCCGCCGGGATGCCGAGCTTCGCGCGCAACGCGCGGACGATCTCGTCGTCGCCGTAGACGTCGCGGCGCTCGCGGGTCTCCGCGTCCCGCGTCGACCAGGACACCCGGTTACCCACCTCCAACGCCGGGGCCCCCAACGCCACCGCGGCCAGCCGCCCGGCCGCGTGATCGCTGGTGAACACCACGAGATCCGCGCCGAAGGCACGCCCGGCGGCGATCGTGCCCTCGGTCATGGTCGTGGTGAACAGGCCGAACGGGTTCCCCGTGCGCGCCGCCTTCCGGTACTCCTCGGACAGACCATCCGCGGCGGCCACCTGCTCGACGTCCGGGCGTTCACCCAACGACCCGACGCCGGCGAGCAGCTCCCGCCACACGTCCCGGTCCGGGAACACGTCCACCACCGGCAGTCCGGCCCGGGCCCCCGCCTCGGTCATCTCCGCGGTGGTGGCCAGCAGCACCTCGTGCCCGGCCGCCCGGGCGGCCCAGATGAGGGGAACGATCGGCAACATCAGCCCGTAGCCGGGCGCAGCGGTGAACAAGATTCGCACGGCATTCCACAGTGCCAGAACCGCGCTCCAGCCGTCAGCTGGTTTTCCCCGCGGCAGCCGAAGGCGCGGACCGCCGGTGAGATCTCCGGCATGGCGCCGGTTAGATTTCCGGCATGCAGCACACGACCGACCGCGTCGACCTCTTCACCGACGGCGCGTGCAGCGGCAATCCCGGGCCGGGTGGTTGGGGGGTCGTGCTGCGCTACGGCGAGCACGAGCGGGAGATCTACGGCAGGGAAGCCGCCACGACGAACAACAAGATGGAGCTCATGGCGGTCATCGAGGGCCTTGCTGCCCTGACCCGGCCGGTGCAGGTCGTGCGCATCCACACCGACAGCACCTATGTGCTCAAGGGGATCACCGAGTGGATGCGCGGCTGGAAGCGCAACGGTTGGCTGACCGCGGCCAGGAAGCCGGTCAAGAACGCCGAGCTGTGGCAGCGCCTGGACGCGGAGTGCAACCGGCACGGCGAGGTGCAGTGGCAGTGGGTGAAGGGCCACAACGGCCATCCGGAGAACGAGCGGGCGGACCGCCTGGCCTGCAGGGGGCGGGACGAAGCCCGCGCCCTCTGACCCTGCGGGCAGCAGCGCGAAGGGCACCTCCGACCGACTGGTTGAACTGGTCGTGAGGTGCCCTTCGCATGGGGTCGGCGCGGGGCTCAGCCCTTGCGCTTGGTGATTTCGTCGGTGAGCTGGGGTGCGACCTTGAACAGGTCACCGACGACGCCGTAGTCGGCGATCTCGAAGATCGGCGCCTCGGGGTCCTTGTTGACCGCCACGATCGTCTTGGAGGTCTGCATCCCGGCCCGGTGCTGGATCGCACCGGAAATACCCAGCGCGATGTACAGCTGCGGGGACACGGTCTTGCCGGTCTGCCCGACCTGGAACTGGTGCGGGTAGAACCCGGAGTCCACCGCCGCGCGCGAGGCACCCACCGCGGCCCCCAGGGAGTCGGCGAGCTTTTCCACCACCGCGAAGTTCTCCGCCGAACCGACACCACGCCCACCCGAGACGACCACGGACGCCTCGGTCAGCTCCGGGCGGTCCCCGGCCTCGGCCGGCTGACGACCGGTGATCCTCGCCCCGGTGGCGGCCGGCACCTCGACCTGCTCCACCGCCGCCGCACCCGCGGCCTGCTCGGCCTCCACCGCACCCGGCAGCACCGTGACCACCGGCGTGCCCCTGACCACCTTCGCGGTCGCGTCGTAGGCGCCACCGAACAACGAGTGCGACCCCCCACCCTCACCGTCGATGTCCACGACCTCCGACAGCAGACCCGACCCGGTGCGCACCGCCAACCGCCCGGCGATCTCCTTGCCGTCGATCGACGCCGGCACCAGCACCGCCGCCGGCGACACCCGCTGCACCAACCCGGCCAACACGTCGACCTGCGGCGTCACCAGGAACTGCACGGCCTGCGCCGACTCCGCCGCATACACCTTCGCCGCGCCATACGCGCCCAGCGCCGCGGTCAGCTTCTCGCTGGTACCCGGCTCGCCGACCACCACCGCCGACGGCTCACCCAACCGCCGCGCCACGGTCAACAGCTCGAACGTGACCTTCTTGACCTCGCCGTCCACGTGGTCAACGAGGACCAGAACCTCAGCCATGAAACCTATGCCTCCTCCAAACCCGTGAACAGCCTCAGAGCAGCTTCTCGCCGGCCAGGAACTCAGCGATCCGCACGCCGCCCTCGCCCTCGTCGGTCACCTTCACACCGGCCTGCTTCGGCGGCTTCGGCGCCGAGGCCACCACCTGCGAGGCGGCCCCTGCCAAACCCACCTCGCTCGCATCGATCCCGGCATCGGCCAGGCTCAGCACCGTCACCGGCTTCTTCTTCGCGGCCATGATGCCCTTGAACGACGGATACCGCGGCTCGTTGATCTTCTCCGTCACCGACACCACCGCCGGCAGCTCGGCCTCCACCGTCAGCACACCCGCGTCGGTCTCCCGCTCGATCCGCACGCTCGAACCATCGATCCCGACCTTGCGCGCATACGTCAGCTGCGGCCAGCCCAGCACCTCAGCCACCATCGCCGGCACCGCACCCGCACGACCATCGGTCGACTCGTTACCCGCGATGACCAGGTCCACGCCCGCCACGGTGCCGATCACCTTCGCCAACGCCCGCGCCGTCGCCGGAGCGTCCGTACCGTGCAACGCCGCATCCGACAGATGCACCGCCTTGTCCGCACCCATCGACAACGCCTTACGAATGGCATCCGTGGCACGATCCGGGCCCATGCACACCACGGTCACCTCACCACCATGGGCCTCCTTGATCTGCAGCGCCTCCTCCACGGCGCGCTCATTGATCTCATCCAGCACCGCGTCCGCCGACTCACGATCCAACGTGTGATCCGCATCCGTGAGCTTCCGCTCGGAATACGTGTCGGGCACCTGCTTGACCAGGACGACGATGTTCATGGGCCCTCTTCGACCTCCTGCGGACTTTAAGGACGCGCGCTGGCCCTCCAGCGGCTCTGCTTGCGGACCCGGCCTCGAAGCCCGGGTAGGTTGACCTTGCCATGCCACTGTTCGAAAAGCACAGTGACGCCAACCACCCGGTATGTTACCGGTCGGTAGCCCGGGTGCAACCAGCACCTGCTCGTGACAGTACTCACCTTTCGGTGAGCGCGGCCGTCGCGCCTGACCACCGGGGGCAATCTGGACGTTTCTACCAGTGAGTAGCCTTGCCGCATGAGGCAACGCGTCGCCATCGTGACGGACTCGACGGCTTCCATCCCGCTCGACATCGCCGAGCAGCTGGGAATCTCGATCGTCCAGCTGGAACTGGCGGTCGGCGACGAGCACAACGACGAGCGCCGGGTGCCGCACGCCCAACTCGCCCAGGCCCTGCGCGAGGGCATCCCGGTCACCACCAGCGAACCGCCACCACCGGCCTTTTTCTGGACCTACTCCGACGTCGCGGCCAACGGCGCCGAGGCGATCGTGTCGATCCACATCTCCGAGGGCCTGTCCCGCACCTGCCAGTCGGCCCGGATCGCGGCCGCGGAGATCGGCATCCCCGTCTACGTGGTCGACTCGCGACTGGTCGGCCTGGGGCTGGGCTTGCCGGTCGTCGCCGCCGCCGAGGCCGCGGCCGCCGGGGCCACCCCGCAGGGCGTGATGGGCGTCCTGGACCGCCGCCTGCGCAGCACCACCCAGCTGCTCTACGTCGACACCCTCGAATACCTGCACCGCGGCGGCCGGATCGGGCGCGCCCAGGCATGGCTTGGGCAGGCGCTGTCGATCAAGCCGGTGCTGGTGCTCAAGGAGGGGATCATCGACCAGCTCACCAAGGCCCTCGGATCGGACCGGGCGCTGAAGAAGGCGGTGACCAACGCCGTCCAGCGGGCGGGCGGCGGCCCGGTCGACATCGGCGTGGAGCACTTCGAGTACGGCGATCGCGCCCGGCAGGTGCTCGACGACCTGCGCTCCCAGCTGCCGCAGGTCCGCCGGACGACGCTGGAGGAGACGAGCGCCGTGCTGGGCGCCCACGCCGGGCCGGGCGCGCTCGGCATCACCATCTCGCCCGTCTGACGAACGCACCGCGGCACCGACGGCCACCCGGTCCTCGGTGTCGCGGTCTTGCCATCCCGGCCGCGGCAACCCAGCCGCGGCGATCATCTCCACTCCTCCGAGTGATGCGAACTCGCGTTCGAGCACGGAACACTGGGTGGTGCCGCTCCGAGATCACACCCTCCTGAAGGGACGGAGCGAGCTCTTCCGCCCACGTTCCCGTTCCCGGAGGGGGATCACCATGCGTTGCACGACCGTGCTGCTCGCCGCCGCACCGGACCGCGCCGGATCAGCCCGCCAGCTTGTCCATCGCGCGATGGATGCGCTTCACCGACACCGGGTGCGCCGTGCCGAGCGTCTGCGCGAACAGACTCACCCGCAGTTCCTCGATCATCCAGCCGATCCGCCGCAGCGGCTCGCTCGGGGACCGGCCCTGCGGCACCTCGGCCACAAGATCCCGATACCGCTGCTCGACCTCGTCCACCTGGTACATCCAGTCCCGGTCGCGCTGCGGGTGGTACTGCAGCTTCTCCAGCCGCTGCTCGATCGCCCGCAGGTAGCGCACCACGTCGGGCAACCGGTCGAACCCGGTCCCCGTGACAAATCCCGGGTACAGCAAGCCCTGCAGCTGCTCGCGGATGTCGGCAAGCGCGTCCGCCGGCGCGTTCTTGGGCGGATCGGCCAGGATCGACTCGACGCGCTGCGCCGCGACCAGGATCTTCTCCACCGCGGACACCACGGCGACGGTCACCTCACCGAGCTGCGCCCGCACCTTGTCCCGGAGCGCGGCGAAGGCCGTGTCGTCCCACACCGGCCCGCCGTTGTCGGCCATCAACTTGTCGACCGCGCAGCTCACGCAGTCCTCGAGCACGGCGGCGAGGTCACCGTAGCGGCTGCCGCCCAGCACCAACCGGGTCGTGCCGCTCATGCCGCGCTGCAGCGACTTCACCGGCGAGGGCACGTTCAGCAGCAGCAACCGGCGGGTGCCGTCCCACAGCGCCCGCTGCTGCTCCTCCTCGGTGTCGAACATGCGGACCGCGACGCTGTCGCCGTCGTCGACCAGCGCCGGATACGCCTTCACCGCGTGCCCCGCCCGCTGCTGCTCGAAGGTCCGCGGCAGCTGCCCGAAGCTCCACGACCGCAGTCCGCGCTGCTCGATGTCGTCGGCGGCCTTGGAGATCTCGGCGCGTACCTTCGGTTTCAGCCGCAGCTTCAACGACTCCAGGTCCTTGGACTCGGCAACCTTGCGGCCCTTGCCGTCCACCACCCGGAAAGTCATCTTCAGGTGGTCCGGAACCCGCTCCAGGTCCCATTCCGAGCGCGAAACCGCGACACCGGTCATGCGCCGCAGCTCCTCCTGCAGCGTGTCCAGCAGCGGGGCCTCCAGCGGCGCGACCCGCGCCAGCACGGCCTTGGCGAAGTCCGGGGCGGGCACGAAGTTGCGGCGCAGCGGTTTCGGCAGCGACTTCAGCAGCGCGGTCACGAGCTCCTCGCGCAACCCCGGGATCTGCCAGTCGAAACCGACCGGGTCGATCTGGTTGAGCACCGGCAACGGGATGTGCACGGTCACGCCGTCGGCGTCGGAGCCGGGCTCAAACTGGTAGGACAGCGGCAACCGGTGCCCGCCCTGCATCCAGAAGTCGGGGTAGTCCTGGTCGCTGACCTCCGCCGACTGCTGGTTGATCAGCATGGACTTCTCGAAGTTGAGCAGGTCCGGCTGCTCGCGGCGCACCTTCTTCCACCACGAGTCGAAGTGCCGGCCGGACACCACCTCGGCGCCGATGCGCTGGTCGTAGAACTCGAACAGCGTCTCGTCGTCGACCAGGATGTCGCGTCGCCGAGCCCGCTCCTCGAGGTCCTCGACCTCCTCGAGCATGGCCCGGTTCTCGTGGAAGAACGCGTGCCGGGTGTCCCAGTCGCCCTCCACCAGGGCGTGCCGGATGAACAGCTCGCGGCTGAGCTCCGGATCGATGCGCCCATAGTTGATCTTGCGGCCGGTCACCAGCGGAACGCCGTAGAGGGTGACGCGTTCGAAGGCCACCACCGAAGCGCGGTCCTTCTCCCAGTGCGGCTCGCTGTAGGTGCGCTTGACCAGGTGCTGCGCCAGCTTCTCCACCCACTCCGGTTCGACCCGCGCCACGATGCGGGCCCACAAGCGGGAGGTTTCCACCAGTTCGGCGGCCATCACGAACCGCGGTGGCTTCTTGAACAGCGCCGAGCCGGGGAACACGGCGAACCGGGCGTTGCGCGCACCCTGGTACTCGTTGCCGCCGCGGCCCTGCTGCGGAGCGGACTTCTTGTCGACGTCCTTGAGGCCGACGTGCGACAACAACCCGGCCAGCACCGACTGGTGGATCCGGTTTGTGTCGGCCTGGTGGTCGCCGAGGTTCATGCCCATCGACTTCACCAGCTGGCTCAGCTGCCCGTAGAGGTCCTGCCACTCGCGGACCCGCAGGTAGTTGAGGAAGTCGGTGCGGCAGAGCCTGCGGAACTGGCTGGACGACAGCTCCTTCTGCTGGGTGCGCAGGTAGCGCCACATGTTGAGGTAGGTGACGAAGTCGGAGTCCGCGTCCTTGTCGACGAAGCGGGCGTGCTTCTGGTCGGCGGCCTGCTGCTTGTCGGCTGGGCGCTCCCGTGGGTCCTGGATGGACAACGCGGCGGCGATGACCAGCACGTCGCGCACGCAGCCGTTGCGCTCGGCCTCCAGCACCATGCGGGCGAGCCGGGGATCGATGGGCAGCTGCGCGAGCTTGCGCCCGATCGGGGTGAGCCGCTTGTGCAGCTCGGTCTGCGTGCGGTCCAGCGCGCCCAGCTCGTGCAGCAGGTTGATGCCGTCGGTGATCTGGCGGCGGTCCGGGGGATCGATGAAGGGGAACGACTCGATCTCGCCCAGCCCCAGGGACGTCATCTGCAGGATGACCGACGCGAGGTGGGTGCGCAGGATCTCCGGGTCGGTGAACTCGGGGCGGGACAGAAAGTCCTCTTCGGAGTACAGCCGGATGCAGATGCCCTCGGAAACCCGGCCGCAGCGGCCCTTGCGCTGGTTGGCCGACGCCTGCGAAATCGGCTCGATGGGCAGCCGCTGCACCTTGGTCCGGAAGCTGTACCTCGAGATGCGCGCGGTCCCGGGGTCGATGACGTACTTGATGCCCGGCACCGTGAGCGAGGTCTCGGCCACGTTGGTGGACAGCACGATCCGCCGCCCGGAGTGCGGCTGGAACACGCGGTGCTGCTCGGCGGCGCTCAGCCGCGCGTACAGCGGGAGGATCTCGGTGTTGCGGAGGTTCTGCTGCCTGAGCGCGTCGGCGGTGTCGCGGATCTCCCGCTCACCGCTGAGGAAGACCAGGATGTCGCCGGGGCCCTCCGCGCACAGCTCGTCCACGGCGTCGCAGATGGCCTGCGTCTGGTCGCGCACCACGTCCTCGGACTCGTCCGAGTCGTCCACCAGCGGGCGATAGCGGACCTCGACGGGATAGGTGCGCCCGGACACCTCGATGACCGGTGCGTCGTCGAAGTGCCGCGAGAAGCGCTCCGGGTCGATGGTGGCCGAGGTGATGATCACCTTCAGGTCGGGGCGGCGCGGCAGCAGCTGCTTGAGGTAGCCGAGAATGAAGTCGATGTTGAGACTGCGCTCGTGCGCCTCGTCGATGATCAGCGTGTCGTAGCGTCGCAGCAGGCGGTCGTGCTGGATCTCGGCGAGCAGGATGCCGTCGGTCATCAGCTTGACCAGGGTGCGGTCGCCGATGCGCTCGGTGAACCGGACCTGGTAGCCGATCGCGTCGCCGAGCTCGGTGCCCAGTTCCTCGGCCACCCGCTCGGCGACGGTGCGCGCGGCCAACCGGCGGGGCTGGGTGTGGCCGATCATGCCCTGGATGCCGCGGCCCAGCTCCAGGCACATCTTGGGCAGCTGCGTGGTCTTGCCGGAGCCGGTCTCGCCCGCGACGATGACCACCTGATTGTCGCGGATCGCGGCGAGCAGGTCCTCGCGGCGCTGGCTGACCGGCAGCTGCTCCGGGTAGCTGATCTCGGGCACGTTCGCCCGCCGTTGCGCGACCTTGAGCTCCGCGGCGTCGATGTCCCCGGCGATCTCGGCGGTCACCGCCTCCAGCGCCTGCGGGTCGCGGATCTTGCGCGCCCCCTCGATGCGGCGGCGCAGCCGACGCTGATCGTGCAACATCAGCTCGGGCAACCGGTCCCGCAGATCACCAAGCGGGGATGTGACAGACGACGTAGCCATACTGCCCTCAGCATAGAGAAGGCCCGGTCGATCATTGCTCTGGTTTTCGCCGCAGTACCAGGTCAGCGCTGCACCGCAGGCGGCGGCGTGACACAGGACACGGTCCCGGTCGCATCGCCGGGCTCAGGTACGCTCGGCCCGGCACAGATAAGCCATGGCATTGTCACCGACACGGGTGAGCACGACCGTCGCGTCCTCGTCGCCCTTGAGCTTGAGCCGTCGGCGCAGCGCGTCGGGGTCCACGTCGAGGCCGCGAACCAGAATCTCCAGCCGCCCCACGTGGTGGCGGCGCAACTGTGCCCGCAACGACTTCTCGCTGTAGCGGCCGTGTTCGAACACCCGGAACGCGCGGACGCCGGGCGGCGGCTGGTCGCCGGTGAGGTAGGCGATGCGCGGATCGAGCTGCGCGAGCCCGTGCCGCGCCGCGTAGTGGCGCACGAGCCCGGCGCGCACCACAGCGCCGTCCGGGTCGACGATCCACTGCCGGACCTCCCCCGCCGGGCAGTCGTCGGGTTCGGCGTCGGTGATCGTCCAGCCGGTGCCGTCCGGCCGCAGCACCGTCGCCCGCCGACGCGCCCGCGCGTCGGCCAGCCCGCCGAGCCACAGCGCGGCTTCCCGGACCTGGCCCGCCAGCGACACGACCTCGACCTCGGCGGTGTCCGGGACCGCCGCGAAGTCCAGCCCCGGGGCACATTTGACCACCAGGTCTCGGTGGGCGTAGACGTCGAGCAGTTCGTTCAGCGGCGGGACGAGGTCGGCCGGGCTCCAACGCCGCCGACCGGTGTCGTCGCGGCGCGCCGGATCAGCGACCACAGCGGTGTTCCGGGTCACCGGGTGCAGCGCGTCGGCCTCCACGAGCACAGCGGACCGGCCCGCGACCGCGAGATTGTGCTGCGCCATCAACAGCCGGACCCGGTCGAGGTCGGACCCCGCGCACCGGGCCGCAACGGCAGTCAACGCGGCCAGGTCCGCGCCGATCGAGCACGTGACATCGTGCACGTCCCGCCCCGCGAGGCGCTGCGCTCGGTGCCTGGCCACCACACTGGCGGTCGCCTGCTGCAACGCCGTGTCGGTGAAGAGCCACTCGCCGCAGTCGTCCAGTTTGGATTCGGCGCGGCGGCGCAGCACGGCCGTCTCCAGCGCCGCGGCGGCGAACCGCTCTCCCACGAGTCTGCGCGCCGCCGCGACGTCAGCAAGCCGCGAGGCGGTGGTCAACGGGAGGCTGGACAGCTCCGCGACCGCGTCCCGGCCCGCTGCGGAGCGGAGGAAGACGACATCCTCGCGATCGAAGGTGTAACCCAACGCACTTCCCCAGGGCTGTTCACGGAACGTTCTGCGGCAGGCCCCCGGACGCCACGTCGTCGACGCCCCGGCGCGGTGCACGTCCCGCGCACCACGCGAGGGAACCCGACGACCGCGTCCGGCGGCAGGCTCGCGCATTCCGCCCGTGTCCGGCGAACACCGGATCAGCTCCAGTTCACCAGAGCCGGGCGCTCACCGGGCACACCGCCCCCGGGCCGGAGCGGTGTGCGATCAGTTGCCGGTGAACCTGGCCTTGCCGGGGCCGTTCTCGATGAACGACCGCATCCCGATCTTCTGGTCCTCGGTGGCGAAGGTGCCCGCGAACAGCTGGGTCTCCAGCTTCAGGCCCGTCGCGAGGTCGACGTCGAGACCGTTGTCGATCGCCGCCTTGGCCGCGGCCAGCGCCCGTGCCGCGCCGTGGGAGAACTGCTCGGCCCAACGCCGCGCCGCCGCGTAGACCTCGTCCGGTGCCACGAGCTCATCCACCATGCCGAGCGCGAGCGCCTCCTGCGCATCGACGAACCGGCCGGTGTAGATGATGTCCTTGGCCTTGCTCGGCCCGATCAGCCGCGCCAGCCGTTGCGTGCCGCCGGCCCCGGGGATCACGCCGAGCAGGATCTCCGGCTGGCCGACCTTCACGTTGTCGGCGGCGATGCGCCGGTCGCAGGCCAACGCCAGCTCGAAGCCGCCCCCAAGGGCGTAACCGGTCAACGCGGCCACGGTCGGCTTCGGGATCGCCGCGACCCGGCTGATCGCATCGGACAGGCCGCGCTCCTCCTTGCGCGCCATGTCGGTGTAGGACATCTCGGCCATCTCCTTGATGTCCGCACCCGCCGCGAAGACCTTCTCGCCGCCGTAGACGATCACGGCGCGGATGTCCGAGCGCTCGGCGGCCTCGATAGCGGTCTCCCGCAGCTCGACCTCGACCTGCCGGTTCAGCGCGTTCATCTTGGGCCGATCCAGCCGGATCGTCCCGATCGCGCCGTCCACCTCAAGCCTGACGAACTCGCCCACGCAGCACCCTCCTCGTTGAACCGCCGCCTTGCGAGGCTGAGGCTATCGCGCCCGGCCACACGGCTGCTGTGTCAGGCGTCTCAGCGCGCGCCGCCGCGACTCGCGCCGCCCGGGTCGTCAGCCACGCCGGCGCGCGAAGTACCGGGACCCGCTGCGCTGGAGCTCCAGGTCCTGGTCGAAGGTCTTCGACAGGTTGTCCTCGGTGAGTACGTCGTCGAGCAGGCCCTGCGCGACGACCGTGCCCTCGCGCAGCAGCAGCGCGTGCGTGAACCCGGGCGGGATCTCCTCGACGTGGTGGGTGACCAGCACCGACGCGGGGGCGTCCGGATCCATGGCCAGGGCGGACAGCCGGGCCACGAGGTCCTCGCGGCCGCCCAGGTCCAGCCCGGCCGTCGGCTCGTCGAGCAGCAGCAGTTCCGGGTCGCTCATCAGGGCACGCGCGATGGTGGTGCGCTTACGCTCGCCCTCCGACAACGTCGCGAACTGGCGGTCGGCCAGGTGCGCCACGCCCAGCATGTCGAGCAGTTGAGCCGCGCGGTCGGTGTCGATGTCGTCGTACTCCTCCCGCCACCGGCCGAGCACCGAGTACCCAGCGCTGACCACGACGTCCCGGACCAGTTCGTCACCGGGGATGCGGGCCGACAGCGCCGCCGAGCACAGGCCGATGCGGGGGCGCAGGTCGAAAACGTTGGTCTTGCCGAGCCGCTCGCCGAGCACGTCGACCGTGCCCTCGCTGGGGTACATCTCGGTGCTGGCCATCTTGAGCAGGGTCGTCTTGCCCGCCCCGTTGGGGCCCAGCACCACCCAGCGCTCGTCAAGCTCCACCGACCAGTTCACGTCGGAGACCAGCGTGGTGTTGCCCCGCCGGACCTCGACGCCATCCATCCGGATGACCAGGTCGTCCACGTCTACCTCCCAGCCGTGACTGACCGCAGCGCCCGCGGCGTCGCACCTGCGGTTCGTCTCCGTCCGGACCGCCGCTGGTGCCCGGCAGGTCCCCTCCGCGCCCATTGTTCCGCCCGCACCCGCGGCGAAGAGCGGCGGGGAGCACCTCACGCTGGCCCGGCCGAGTGATCGGCGCCCAAATGCCGGGACGGTCCCGTCTTTCCTGGCATGCGGGCCGGACCCGTGCCACGATCGCTGGCGTGTCCGATTCGTTGCTCACCCGCGATCGTGTGATCGACCTCTTCCTGGTCGTCACCTCTGCCTGTCGCTGAAGCGGTCTGCTTTCCGCCCGCTTCCGGGCCCTCCGCGCGGCACGACGAATCCACCCACCCGAACACGCCCCGGCCTCCATCGGCGGGGTGTGCGTGTCGCGCCGTCCTCACCGCACGACACGAACCTGGAGACACCCATGAGCGCTGTGCGCCAGCACCGTCCTACCCACCTGTCCGAATACACCCCCACCGAGCCGGTCCCGGAGCTGGGCGCGGTCGAACTGCACCCCGGCCTCGACGTCCCGCTGCTGCACGACCTGATCCGCCCGGACCATCCGCTGTGGACGCCGCGCGAACTGCGGGACCTGACCAGCCTGGTCGCCGCCGAGTTGGCCGGCCCGCTGCTGGACATCGTCCGCGTCGACGACGAACAGCGCTGGTGGGCGAGGCTGGGCCTGACCGCCGGGGTGGAGCTGTGGCTGCTGTCCTGGGCACCGGGCCAGGGCACCCTGCCACACGACCACGGTGGTGCGTCCGGTTCCTTCTCCGTGCTGTTCGGCGCGCTCCGCGAGGATTACCGCTACGCGGCCGGACCGGTGCGGACGACACACCACGAGGTCGGTTCCAGCGTCGGGTTCGGCAGCGGCCGGGCCCACCAGGTCCGCAACGTGAGTTCGGTGAATGCAGCCAGCGTGCACGCGTATTCGCCGCCGTTGCTGCCGGTGCGCTACTACGCCGACCTGGCGGATGTGCCGCCAGTCCCCGCGCAGCGTCCGCACCTCGCGAGCGCACCGCAACCGCAGGTGAAGGAGCTGGGATGACCCACATTCCGTTCCCGCGCCAGGAGGACGTCACCATCGGCCCGTTCAGCGTCGAGCACCTGCTCGCGGAGTCGCGCGCGAAGCTGTCCCGCGTCGACCCGCACGAGGCGCTGGCCCTGCAGCAGCAGGGCGGCCTGATCATCGACATCCGGCCGCAGGCCAACCGGCTCGCCGAAGGCGAGATCCCGGGCGCGCTGACCGTCGAGCGGATCGTGCTGGAGTGGCGGCTCGACCCGGCGGGCCACCACCGGCTGGAAGGACTGCACCCGGATCGCCCGGTCGTCCTGGTGTGCAACGAGGGCTACGCGTCCAGCCTCGCGGCAGCCCAGGCGAAAGCGCTCGGCCTGACCCGGGCCACCGACCTCGCCGGCGGTTTCCGCGCCTGGAAGGCCGCGGGCCTACCCGTCACCACCGCCGCCTGACCGCAGCAAGGGAACCTTCCTGTCACCAGCGGCAGGAAGGTTCCCTTGCTCGCATCGACCGGTTCGGAATGACAGGAAAGTTCCCTTGCTCACGTCCGGCGGGGTTGTGGGTTCGGGCTGGTTGGAACCGGGGGTGGGGTGGGGTTTCGTCCCGTAGGCTTCCGGGTTTGTGGGAGCGCAGAGCCTGTTGTTGCGGCCGTGGGTCGTGTGCACCGTCGTGGGCGGGGTCGCCGTGGCGGTGGTGGAGTTCATCGCCGAGACCGGTTTCACCGGAACCACCCTGGGGTGGCTGGGGGCTCTCGCCGGGGTGGTGCTGCTGCCCATGGCGACCCAGCTGGGGTTGATCGTCGGATCGGTGGTGTTCGGGCTGCGCGTCCGCCATGTGATCTTCGGCGGGATGCGGGAGGTGGCTTCGTGGACGCCGCGGCGCGTGAGGTTCACGTTGCGCGCATTGCCGGTCACCCTGCGCGCGCAGATCGGTCCGTGGCGGTCTCCGGTGATCCTCCGTTGCTGGTTGGCGGGGCTGGTGTCGGCGCTGGTCGGGCTCGCGGTGGTGGCGGCGGCGTGGTTGCTGGCCGATGACCCGTTCGGTCGCGGATTCGTGCTCGCCGCGACGCCGCTGATGCTCTACAAGCTGTGGCCGCAGCGGGTTCCGCTGATGACCTCCACGGGCTGGATACTGTTCTCGCTGCCCCGGCTGAAGGGCGCGGAGCGGGAGGAGTTCGTCGCCGCACCCGTGGCTGCCCGCGCTTACGAGGCGCTGCGAGTAGGGCAGATCGACCGCGCGCAGGAGTTCGCCGATGTGCTCGCCGAGCAGCACCCCGGGTTGTCCGTGACGGTGTCGTGCCGAATTTCGGTGCTGGAGGCGCGCGGCGAGTACGCGCCCGGGGTGCTGATGCTGCTGAAGTACTTGTCGGAGCACGACAACATCCCGCCGCGCAAGATGTCTTACCTGTTGGTGGGCTTGGCTGGACTGGGCTTCAAGGCCGTGGAGGCCGGGCAGCTCCCGGCTGAGACGCTGCTGCCGACCGCGAAGAAGGCGCTGCAGGACGCCGTCGAGCTGGGCTACCCGGAATTCGAGCTCAGGGGCACCAACGGGTTACTCGCGCTGCTGGAGGGCGACGCGGAGACAGCGGTCAGGCTCGCGGCGACCGGCGCGGAGTACAACCACACGCCGCTGTCCCGTGCCGACGACCTGGCGACGCTGGCCCGGGCGCACATGGCCTGCCGCAACAACGCAGCGGCGCGGGAGGCCCTCGCCCGGGCCGAGGAGCTGGCTCCCTGGTCGCCGCGGGTCGCCGAAACCAGGCAGCGGCTGTCCGTGGCGTGACCGCGGGAGCCGGCCCGTCACCGCATCTCGAGCACGAGTCGACGGTGCCGCCGGTTTCGCCGATCCGCGCGCGCTCGCCGCTTCCTCCAGCGGGAACGTGTCGGGGCCGATGCCACGCAACACCGGCTCCAGCACCGGTACGGACACCCTACCGTCCACAGTGGCCGGAGTTTGCATCCCCAACAGCAGCCTGGCACGCGACGCCGCAACGGGGGTCGGCGCAACGGCCCACCCGGGATCACCCCGTTGACGCCGCGGGGTCAGCGGGGTTCGGCGAGCCGGGCGACCGCCTTGCGGGCCGCGTCCCGCAGATCGCCGAACTTCGCGTCCCCGAGCATCATCCGGCGCAGCTGCGGAACCGCGAGCGGCCAGCTGATCATGCCGATGGACAGCAGCGCGAGCATCCCGGGGTCGAACTCGGTGGTGACCTTGCCGCTGTCCTGGGCGTGGCGGACGCTCTCGGCCTTCTCCCGGTAGTGCGCGGTGCGCTCGGACTCGGAGACGACGCCGGAGTCGCCGCGCTCCAGCGACTCCCAGAGCAGCAGGCGCAGCACGTGCGGGTGTTTCCTGTGGTACTGGGCGATGCGGTCGACGTAGCCGGGCAGATCGCCGCCGTCGATGGGGACTTCCGCAGCCAGTTCGGCCATGGTGCGCTCCAGCACCGCGGTGAACAGTTCGTCCTTGCTGCCGTAGTACGCGTAGATCAGCTGCTTGTTGGCCTTCGCCTGCTGGGCGATGCGGTCGACGCGCGCCCCGGCGATGCCGTGGGCGGCGAACTCGGCGATCGCCGCCTCGAAGATGCGGGCCCGGGTGGCTTCAGCATTGCGGGACACACCACGAACTGTACCCCGGCTACCAACCAACCGGTTGACATCGATCGCTGGCGGGACCGCTGGAAACCAACCAGCCGATGTTGCTTGGCTACTGCGCGGCCCTCGCCCGGGCCTGACGCGCACGTCGGCCGTGGAGCGCTCCCCCGCCCGCCCGCACCACGCCCGTCTCAGCGAGCACCGCCGCCAACCTCGCCGCGGGCGGCTCCGCGCTGATCAGCCGGTTCACATAGCGCAGACCGGCCAGCATGGCACCGGCCGCGACGAGATCGAGCAACGTCCACGGCGACCACACGTCGTGCGGATGACCGTGCGACCACACCACCGCCGACGACACGACGCCACCGAGGACGGACAGCACGGCCAGCATGCGCAGGACAGTCACAACACCCTCCAGGAACACCAAGCTCACTGCGAACGATGCCGATCCCGACACCAGTCACTACGCTCGGTCATGAGCGTGAGCTCAGCGTGAGGACTTCGTGAAAGCCTCCTCATCGAACCGAGGAGGGGTGTGCACCAGTCCTGCTCAGCCCGCGAGGACGACCTTGCCGAGTTCCGCAGGTCCGGACAGCAGCGGGTGCCGGGGCAGGACCCGGACCGTGTATCCCGCCGGGCCCGCGTGCGGCAGGGTCACCGCCGCCTCGTAGCGGCCGTCCGCCACCGGGTGCATCGACTCCGTTACGAAATCGTGCAGCACGTCCGAGTCATCGACTCGGCCCACCACCACCTCGACGTCCACATCGGACGGGTCCAGCCCGGCGAGGTCCACCCGCGCCCGCACGGTCACCTGGCCGCCGAGCAGCGGCGTGTCATCGTCCACCACCATTTCGGTCTCGCTGACGCGCACCCACGTCCACGCCGCCTGCAACCGCGCCCGGTAGTTCGCGATCTCCCGCGCCCCGCGGAACCCGTCCGCGGTCACCGCGCGCACCGACTGCGCCGCCGGGGTGTAGTGGTGGTCGACGTACTCGCGGATCATGCGGGACGCCTGCACCCGCGGCCCCAGCGTGGCGAGCGTGTGTCGCACCATCGACATCCACTTGCCCGGCACGCCGTCGGTGTTGCGCTCATAGAACATCGGCGCCACGTGCTCGGAGATCAGCTCGTACAGCGCCGCCGACTCCAGGTCGTCCCGCCGGTTCGGGTCGCTGACCCCCTCCGCGTTCGGGATCGCCCACCCGTTGTGTCCGTCGAACATCTCGTCCCACCAGCCATCCCGCACCGACAGGTTCAGGACGCCGTTGAGCGCCGCCTTCATCCCCGACGTGCCGCACGCCTCCAGCGGGCGCACCGGGTTGTTCAGCCACACGTCGCAGCCCGACACCAGGTACCGGGCCAGCGACATGTCGTAGTCAGGCAGGAACACGATGCGGTGCCGCACGTCCGGCTGGTCGGCGAACCGCACGATCTGCTGGATCATCGCCTTGCCGCCCTCGTCGGCCGGATGCGACTTGCCCGCGACCACGATCTGCACCGGCCGGTCCGGGTCCAGCAGCAGCTCCCGCAACCGCTCGGTGTCGCGCAGCATCAACGTCGCCCGCTTGTAGGTCGGGACCCGGCGGGCGAACCCGATGGTCAGCACGTCCGGGTCGAACACCGAGTCGCACCAGCCCAGTTCCAGGTCCGAGGCGCCGCGCTGCAACCACGCGACCCGCAGTCGGCGGCGCACCTCGTCCACCAGCCGCTGCCGCAGCGAGCAGCGCAGCTCCCACAGCAGCGAGTCGCTGACCGGCTCCATCCCGCGCAACCCGGCCCCGCTGTCCATTTCGGACTGGCCGAGCAGCTTGCCCAGCTCCCGCGCCGACCAGGTCGGCCCGTGCACCCCGTTGGTGACCGAGGTGATCGGGATCTCCTCGGTGCCGAAACCCGGCCACAGGTTGCGGAACATCTTGCGGATGACCTTGCCGTGCAGCTCCGACACCCCGTTGGCGCGCTGCGCCAGCCGCAACCCCATGTGCGCCATGTTGAACATGCCCGGGTTGTCCTCGGCGCCCAGCGCCAGCACCCGGTCGGTCGGGATGCCGGGCAGCAGCGCGTGCGCCGAACCGTCGCCGAAGTAGTGCCGCACCAGGTCCACCGGGAACCGGTCCACCCCCGCCGGGACCGGGGTGTGCGTGGTGAACACGGTGCCCGCCCGCACCGCGGCCACCGCCTCGTCGAACTGCAGCCCCGGGTCCTCCAGCAGCTCCCGCACCCGCTCCAACCCCAGGAACCCGGCGTGTCCCTCGTTGGTGTGGAACACCTCCGGCTGCGGATGGCCGGTCAGCTCGCAGTACGCGCGCACCGCGCGCATGCCTCCGATCCCGGCCAGAATCTCCTGCCGGATCCGGTGCTCGGCGTCCCCGCCGTACAGCCGGTCGGTGGTGCTGCGCAGGTCGTCGTCGTTCTCCGGCAGGTCGCTGTCCAGCAGCAGCAGCGGAACCCGGCCGACCTGCGCCTTCCAGATCCGCGCGTGCAGGGTGCGCCCGCCGGGCATCGCGATCCGCACCAGAACCGGCTGCCCCGACGGCGCGGTCAGCATCTCCAGCGGCAGGCCGCGCGGATCCAGCACCGGGTAGTGCTCGACCTGCCAGCCCTCCGCCGACAACGCCTGCCGGAAGTACCCCGACCGGTACAGCAGGCCCACCCCGATCATCGGCACGCCCAGGTCCGACGCCGACTTCAGGTGATCACCGGCCAGCACACCCAGCCCACCGGAGTAGTTCGGCAGCGCCTCGGTGAGGCCGAACTCCATCGAGAAGTACGCCACACAGGTCGGCAGGCTCGCGCCCTCGTCCTCCCGCTGCTGGTACCAGCGCGGCACCGTCAGGTAGCGGCGCAGGTCGTCAGCGACGGCGCGGGTGCGGGCCAGGAAGTCCTCGTCGCCGGCCAGCTGGCGCAACCGCTCGGCCGGGACCTCCGCCAGCAGGCGCAGCGGGTCACCGCCCACAGCGGACCACACCTGCGGGTCGACCGCAGCGAACAGGTCCTGCGTCGGCGGGTGCCAGGTCCAGCGGAGGTTGGTCGCCAACGTGCCCAGGGCGCTCAACGGCTCGGGCAGGTGGGCGCGCACGGTGAAGCGGTGGACGGCTCTCACGGGAGCGGACCATATCTCGGAACCGACCGGACCGTGCGCCGGTACCAGCGTCGCCGACCGGTGGGAAGCTAAGTGGCGTGCGTGTGTTCCGACTCGTCGCGGTGCTGGTCGTGGTGATCACCTGCGGTTGCTCCGCCGCGCCGCCCGAACCGCCGCCTGTGGCCGAGACCACGGTCGACCCGTCCTTCGTGCACGGCACCGACCACGGTGACGTCGACCGGCTCGCGGCGACCGCGGTCACCGACGCCCAGCAGTACTGGGCGCAGCAGTACCCGGCGCTGTTCGGCACCCCCTGGCGCGACATCGACGGCGGGTTCTTCTCCGTCGACACCGCGGGCACCGGCAAGGCCCCGCCGTGCGCGGCCGACGTCAGGGACGTCGAGGGCAACGCCTTCTACTGCGCCACCGTCGACGCCATCGCCTGGGACCGCGCGGCCCTGCTGCCGGTGCTGCGCGAGCACTACGGCGACGCAGCCGTCGTGGTGGTGCTCGCGCACGAGCTCGGGCACGCGGTGCAGGCACGCGCCGGGATGAACGTCGGCGGCGCGGAGGACGCGCTGCGGATGGAGACCATGGCCGACTGCTACTCCGGTTCCTTCACCCGCTGGGTCGCGGACGGGCGGGCACCGCACCTGCGAATCAGCGCCGAACAGCTCGACGCGGCGATGCGCGCGATCACCCTGTTCCGCGACCCCGTGGGCACCACCACCCCCGAGCACGGGACCGCATTCGACCGGATCTCGGCGTTCCAGGACGGCTTCTCTCACGGCCCGCGGCGTTGCGCGAACCTGGTCGAAGCCGGGCTGACCGCGTCCACGGCGGCCGACCCGAACCAACCGCTGGACGAGGTGCTGCGCGCCGACGGCGTGGCGTCCTGGTTCGGCGATCTCGTCACCCGGCGGGGCGGGCGCTGGACCCCACCGGTCCGCTCCGCCAGCTGCCCGGGGAAGGCGGGTCCGGTCGCGTTCTGCGCGCCCCCGCCGACGGTGGCCGCCGACCGCGAGGCCCTCGCCGGGCCGCACCATGACATCGGCGACCAGGCGGTGACGACGCTGCTCGCGTCGCGGTACGCACAAGCCGCGCTCGCCTCGCTCGACCGTCCCGCCGACGCCCGGCAGATCATGTGCCTCACCGGCGCCTACACCGCGGCGCAGCCCGAACTCTCCCCCGGCGACCTGGACGAGGCGGTGGACATCATGCTCACGTCCGGCGACGTCACCCCGACAACGATGACCGGGTTCGACCGTATCGCCGCCTTCCGCACCGGAGCAGTGCACGGCACCACCGCCTGCGGCCTCTGAAACAGGTGCGACACGAGCAAGGGAACCTTCCTGCCACCCGGGGCCGGGGTGACGTGCGCAAGGGAACCTTCCCGCCACCCGGGGCCGGGGTGACGTGCGCAAGGGAACCTTCCTGTCACTGCACCCCGGCCGGAATCCGGTGAGATCCGCCGTGGAAGTCGATCGTCAACCGATAGGCTTCGTCGGGCACCGGGCGGCGCAGGGCCCGGCAGGAGGATGTCGGCACCTTCAGGGATGGGGCGCGTCAGTGTTACGGGAATCGACAGGCAACCGGCGGCGGAAGTTCGGCACGGCGGTCTCCGCGCTCGCATGCGTCGCACTCGTCGGCGGGTGCTCCCAGACGATCAGCGGCATCCCGACCACGCTCGGCGGCTATTCGACCACCGAGGTGGCCGGGCTGCCGGTCACCAACGGCCCGAGCGGACCGAAGGACGGTGCGCCCGAATCCTCGCTGCCCGTCGAGGGCACCGACAACGGCGCGATGGACAAGCTGGCGCGCAACGCGGTCTCGGACGTCGAGGACTACTGGGCCGAGGTGTTTCCGAAAACGTTCGGCGGCAAGCGGTTCCAGCCGGTCAGGCGGCTGGCTTCCTACGACTCGTCCGGTCCGGGCATGCAGCTGTGTGGCGGCAGCACCGCGGGGATGGTCAACGCCTTCTACTGCCCTTCCGAGGACGTCATCGCCTGGGACCGCGGCGAGTTACTCCCGCAGCTGCACAACAGCTTCGGGCCGATGGCCGTGGTGGCGGTCCTCGCACACGAGATGGGCCACGCCGTGCAGCACCGCGCGGGCACGGCCAGCGCCAACGACCCGGTCATCGTGCTGGAGCAGCAGGCGGACTGCTTCACCGGCGCGTACTTCCGGCACGTCGCCGAGGGCTCCTCGGAGTACTTCCAGGTCTCCACCGGCCAGGGCCTCAACGAGGTCATGGGCGTGCTGAGCTTCATCCGCGACGCGCCCGGCAGGTCCGACTTCACCGGCGCCAACGCGCACGGCAGCGCGTTCGACCGGGTCACGGCGTTCCAGTACGGCTTCAGCGAGGGCCCGCAGCGCTGCGCGAAGATGGATCCCAATGACGTCAAGAAGCGCACCACGCTGTTCCAGTCCTGGAAGGAGGAGCAGGACACCGACCTACCGGTCGACGAGCGCAGCCTGAACGCCGTTGAGCAGAGCCTGCGCGCGGTGTTCCGCGACACGGGCGCCGAACCGCCGAAGATCGTCGAGCAGCCGCAGTCCTGCGGGGGCACACCGCCGACGTCGCCGGCCTCCTACTGCCCGACCACGAACACGGTGTCGCTGAACCTGCCGGAGCTGCAGAAGATCGCCCAACCGCCGAACAAGAACGCCGAGTCCGCCGGGTACGGCGACTTCGCCGCATACGCGCAGGTCGCCTCCCGGTACGCGCTGTCGGTGCAGAAAGCGGCGGGCCTGCCGCTCGACGACGAGGCCGCGGGCCTGCGCACCGCCTGCCTGGTCGGGGCGTGGAGCGGCCTGCTGGTGGAGGACCCGATCGGGCAGCGCAACCCGGTGGGGCAGCTGCGGATCGTGCCGCAGGACATTGACGAGGGCGTGTCCGCGCTGCTCGGGGACGACAGCCTGATCGCGGCGAACGTCAACGGTGACCAGGTGTCGGTCGGGTTCGCCCGCGTCGAGGCGTTCCGGATCGGCGTCCAGGAGGGCATGGCCCCGTGCACGACGAAGTACGGCGGCTGAGCTGACCGGAGTGCTGCGGTGTCGTCCTCGGGCGGCACCGCAGTCGTGTCTCCGGGCCAACGCGCAGCGGTTCCGGGCGGCCCACGGACCAGGCATCCGGACCGGGAAGGCTACCTGGCGCGACCAAATGGTGTTGTACCACCGCCCGCGACCTCGTCCGCCAGATGATGATCATCCGGGACGTGGCGGCCCACCTGCGCACGAACGGCGTCGCGGTGGAGGACCTGACCACCCGAACTGCTCGGTCGAGGGCCCTCCACCCACGGCGTGATCAGGTGAACGCGTTCAGAACAGGGCGTTGGCCAGCGCGCGGCGGGCGGCGATGACGCGCTCGTCACCGTCCGGGAACACCTCGAACATCTCCAGCAGGTGGCGGCGGATGCGGTCGCGCTCGTCACCGGACGTCCGCTTCACCGCGCGCACCAGCCGGTCGAAGCCCTCCGCCACCTTGCCGGTGGCGACCTCGGCGTCGGCCGCAGCGAGCTGCGCGTCGATGTCGTCCGGGGCCGCGTCCGCCCGCTCGATCGCGCCCGGGTCGGCCTGCTCGGCGCGGGCGCTGAAGCGGACCTGCGCCAGCGCGGCCTTCGCCTGCTCGTTGTTCGGCTCGGCGTCGAGGATCTTCTGGTAGGCGGCCTCCGCGGCGGCGTAGTCGCCCCGCTCGAGAGCTTCCTCGGCGGCGGTGAACCGCGGGTCCTCCGGCTCCTCCGCCGGGGCCCCCGGCCCGCCCTGCTCGGCGGCCCGGATGCCGGGCAGCTGGTCGCGCAGCGCGTTGAGCAACGAGCTGATCCACTGGCGGAGCTGCGGCTCCGGCTGGGCCCCGGCGAACGCGTCCACCGGCTGCCCACCGGCGATGGCGATCACCATCGGCACCGACTGCACCTGGAACAGCTGCGCGATGCGCGGGTTGGCGTCGACGTCGATCTTGGCGAGCACCCAGGCGCCGTTACCCTCCTGCGCGAGCTTCTCCAGCACCGGGGACAACTGCTTGCACGGCCCGCACCAGGTCGCCCACAGGTCGACGACCACCGGGACCTGCATGGACCTGTCGATCACCTCGGCCTGGAAGGTGGCCTCGGTGACGTCGACGACCGTCGCGGCGGCTCCACCGCCACCGCTGGGCGACTTGGGGGCGGCCGCGGCCCGAGCAGCGGCTTCGGCCCGGCTCTTGAGCGCCGACAGATCGACTGCGCCCGCCATCGCGGCGGACATTGCGGCTGCGTTCTGGCGTGGATCCGGCCTCGTCACGCCACCATCCTGACACGCCGCGCCAGGCGCGCGGCGGCTGGGCGGCCGATATCGCACCACCACCGCCGAAGCACGACACGCCCGATCGGACCCAGATCAACTCGAACACATGAACACCTGCCACTCGAAAAGGTGGCCTTGCTGGTCGATCTCTCAAGTCCGCGGACCTTGATCACCGAAGGGGACAGGGAGCCCGCGAGGGACCACCGCCCCTCCGCGGGCCCGCAGGGCCTCCGGTGGGGGACCTCTGGCCAGTAGTTCAACGAGAGGTACGAAAAAGTGCGTATTGCAACCCGTGTTGCCGGTGTCGCTGGTGCCGCCGCCCTCGGCGTGATGGGCCTGGGCACCGCCGCCTTCGCGGACAGCGCCACCAACAACGGCATCAACGCGGTCGACGACAACAACATCAGCGCCGTCCCGGTGCAGGCGTGCGGCAACAACGTCGGCGCCGTCATCGGCGTCGTCGTGCCGATCCTGTCGCCGCAGGTCAACGGCTGCGCCAACGCCCCGGTCGTGGACCACCTGAAGGTCAGCTGAGCAAGCCTCGAGAACCGGGGGTGGCACCACTGCCACCCCCGGTTCTCATCGGTCACTCCCGCGACAGGTGCTCCTCGACCCGCCGCACCTTCTCCTGCAGCTGGTTCGTGTAGCCGGGGCGGATGTCGGCTTTGAGCACCAGGCTGGTGCGCGGTGCGTGCGGCAGCCCGGACTCCCGCACCACCTTCACTGCAGCGGCCACCGCCTCGCTGACGCTGTCCCCGGCACCGCTCGGTGCCACGCTGAACGCCACCAGCACGTGCGCTCCTCCTCCTCGACGATCGGTCCTGCGCCGTCGCCCCGATCATGCTCTCCGCCGCGGAAATCACGCACCGCAGCCCCACAGCCATCAACCGAGCGGGTCACCGCTGCTAGCGTCGAACACCATGAGCGCCCGTAGCCCCCTGCCCTTCGACCCCATCGCTCGCGCGGCCGAGATCTGGGCCGAGCGGGTGGGCCCGTCCACGACGATGGCCGCGGTCACCAGCGTGATGCGGGTGCAGCAAATCCTGCAGTCCGCAGTCGACAACGCGCTGCGCCCGTACAACCTGACGTTCGCCCGCTACGAAGCGCTGGTGCTGCTGACGTTCTCGCGGCGCGGCAGCCTGCCGATGCGGGTCATGGGCGACCGGCTCCAGCTGCACCCGACCAGCGTCACCAACATCGTCGACCGCCTGGAGCAGGACGGACTGGTGCAGCGGGTACCGCACCCCACCGACCGCCGCACCACCCTGGTGGAGATCACCGAGGACGGCCGCGACCTGATGAAGAAGGCCACCGAGGCGGTCACCGAGATCGATTTCGGGCTGCGCGGCATCACCGAGCGGCAGACCCAGCAGCTGACCGAACTGCTCGGCAAGGTCCGGCACGCGGCCGGCGACTTCTAGTTCAGCTCGCGCAGCGCATACCGGACACGGCCCCAGAACGTCGGCTCGTCAGAGTCCGGCTCCACCAGCAGGCCGCGCTTGTTCGCCCACCGCTCGAACCACAGCGAGGCCAGCGGCGGTACCGACGCCACCACGGCCAGCACCAGCACGCCGAACCGCCACCGCAGCGGGCTGAACACCACCAGGCAGGCCACCACGTAGGCGGTGAACACCAGCCCGTGGACCCAGCCCATCACCGTCACGCCCAGCGACAGGTGCAGCCCGTACTTGAAGGCCATCGCCACCAGCAGACCGATCCAGGAGAACGCCTCGGCGATGGCCACCAACCGAAACCATCCGGCATACGTACGCGGCACGTCACACCCACTTCCGTTCCAGCGGACCTCCTTGCGAGTGTGCCCGGTGGCGGCGGTCACACCCCGACCGGTCCGTTATGAGCGGGTCTGCTCGTCCACCCACGACAGGTGGTCCGGGCGCCGGCGAACGATTTGCGAGGCAATGATCTCCGGTACGTCGTCGCCGAGGCGGGTCCTGAGGTACTCGACCAGCGCGGGCAGCCGATCCGCCGCGGTCCTGATCTGCACCTGCCACTCGGCATCGCGCCGCGTCGCGCTCTCCGGAGGCCGACGGCCGTGTGACCCCACCCTCGCCGAGGTCGCGGATGCCGACACCACTCGAAGTGCGCGATTGAAAAATCGCTGGTCCCGGCGCTCGCGGGTCTCCTAGACTGGGGCGGTCAAGCGCTTTCTTGGCTGGACGAACCTCGCGGCCCGGTTGGTAGCCCGGGCGGTCGGCGGTGGTGGCAGCCCACCCCGGCTCGTTGTCCCTGGACGGGCAGGGAAACCAGTGCAGCCAGGCTGATTCGTCATGCCTGGAGGTAGGTTTCCGTGAGCGGGATGTTCACACTCTTCCACAACGGCCAGTTCTGGGTCGGCGTCTACGAGATCCGCGAAGCCGGACTCGTCCGCGCGGCCCAGCACGTCTTCGGCGCCGAACCCACCAACGCCGAACTGGTGGAATTCGCCGCCGGGCCAGGATTCGCCGAGCTGGCCCGGCGCGCGCACGCGGCACCCGCGGTCGCCGACGACGGCCGCGACGAGCCGCGCCGACGCCGCCTGCCACGACGCGAGCAGCAGACCGTTGTCGGCACCGCCGCCCAGCGGGCACTCAAAGAGTCGATCGCCGCCCGCGCGGTCGAGAACAAGGCCGCGCGGAAACAGCGCCGGGCGGAGGAAGCCCGGCGCCGACGCGACATCGCACGGGCCAAGGCCAAGGCGCGGCACCGCGGCCGGTGACCAGCGGTTCACCGGCGCCGGCGCCAGCAGGCCACCCCCGACGGCCCGCGCCACCGAGCGCGCAGCACGACCCACGGGGATGTGCCCTTGTCCATCGCCGCCTCCTCGCTTCGACAACCTTGTCAGGCAGGGACTCCACCGTCGCGACTCGGCGGCACCGGGGTTGATTCGGAACATCTTTTCTGTCCGGTTCCGCCAGCGCGGGATGCCGTTGCGCGGAAGCGGATGCGGCCGGCCGCCGACTTGACCGCCACCAGGCATTCCCGGCCTGCCCAGCGGGCCCGGAGCATGGGAACTTTCCTGTCACCGGGCGGTCAGCGTTTGCGCAGGAAGGGAACTTTTCTGCCAGCTCACCGGGGCGGTGGAGCAAGGGAACTTTTCTGCCACTGGGGGAGGCGTGGCGGGCAAGGGATCCTTTCTGCCATCCCGGCGGCGAGTGCGAGGAAGGGAACTTTTCTGCCGTTCCGCCTCCCGGGAATTGGGCCGGTCGGCGGGTCCGGGGCGACTTGGCGCAGCAACGGCATTGACACGGCACGGCGGGTTAAGGTGCAATGCCGGGCGCCATGACAACGTTGTCTGAGTCCGGGAACGTCAAGCGCGCCACGATGAACGACGTGGCGCGGCTGGCCGGCGTGAGCATCAAAACCGTGTCGCGGGTGGTCAACGCCGAACCGGGCGTGCACCCGGCGACCGCGGAGCGGGTACTGACCGCGATCGACCAGTTGGGCTTCCGCCGCAACCTGGGCGCCCGCAACCTGCGCCGAGGCACCGGCACCGGCACGGTGGGCCTGGTGCTGGAGGACCTGGCGAACCCGTTCTACTCGGTGCTGACGCGGGCGGTGGAGGAGGTCACGCGCGTCCAGGGCAGGCAGGTGCTGACCGGTTCGTCCGATGAGGACCCCGCGCGGGAGCGCGAGCTGGTGCTGGAGTTCTGCGCTCGCCGCGTCGACGGGCTGCTCGTGGTCCCGGCCGGGCACCAGCACGGCTACATCGCGCACGAGATGAACGCGGGAACACCGGTGGTGTTCGTGGACCGCCCGCCCGGCAACCTGTACGCCGACACGGTCCTGATCGACAACGCGGGCGGCACCGCGCTGGCCGTCCACCACCTGGCCGAGCACGGGCACCGAGACATCGGATTCCTCGGCGACTCCCCGGCCATTTACACCGCGGCCGAGCGCCTGCGCGGCTTCCGGGAGGGCTGCGCCCAGGCCGGGGTGCCGTTCTCGCCTGATCTGGTGGCGATGGGTCCGCACACCGACGAGTCGGTGGCGCAGGCGTTGCGCACCACGCTCAGCCGCGCGACGGCCCTGGTCACCGGCAACAACCGCATCACCATTCAGGCGCTGCGGGCGTTGGTCCACCAGCCGCAACGTCCGGCGCTGGTCGGTTTCGACGACTTCGAACTCGCCGACCTGCTGGATCCGCCGATCTCCGTGATCATGCACGACACCTGGGAGCTGGGCCGCTCGGCGGCCGAGCTGCTGCTGGCGCGCCTGGACGGCGACCGGTCGCCGCCGCGCCGCATCGTCATCCCCACTCGGCTGCTGGCCCGAGGATCTGGAGAGGTAGCACGGTGAGTTCAGTCCACAGTGAGCAATCCGGGGCAGCGCGTGCGATCGCGCTCCCGGCGAACCAGCCGCAGCAGTTCTACCGCGGCGGTGCGTCGATCGCGGCGCTGCGCGGCGGCGAGGACGACCGCGAGTACGGCCCGGAGGACTGGGTGGCGTCCACGACCACCCGGTTCGGTCACGCCGAGTCGGGGCTGTCGCGGCTGCCCGACGGGCGCTGGCTGCGGGATGCGGTGCGGGCCGCGCCCGAGTGGTGGCTGGGCCGCGAGCACGTGGCCGAGTTCGGCGACAGCACCGCCCTGCTGGTCAAGCTGCTGGACGCCGGGCAGCGGCTGCCGGTGCACTGTCACCCGTCCGACGCCTTCGCTCGGCAGCACCTGGGGTCGCGGTTCGGCAAGACCGAGGCGTGGGTGGTCGTCGGCACCAGCGGCGCCAACCCCGTGGTTTACCTGGGATTCCGCGAGGACGTGGCGCCCGAGGTGGTGGCCGAGTGGGTCGCCACCCAGGACTCCTCGGCGATGCTCGGCTCGCTCAACGAGATCCCGGTGCGCCCCGGCGACACCGTGCATGTCCCGGCAGGCACTCCGCACGCGATCGGTGCGGGCGTGTTCATCGTCGAGCTGCAGCAGCCGACGGACTTCTCGATCACATTGGAATGGCAGGGCTTCCTCGCCGACACCGAAAGCGCCTTCCTCGGCCTGGACCAGCGGTCCGCGCTGGAGACGGTGAACCGCTCCGGTTTCGACGACGCCGTCCTGTCGTCGCTGATCAGGCACACCGCCGATCAGGACGCGGCGCGGGTGCCGCTGCTGGCCGAGGACGCCGCCCCCTTCTTCCGGGCCGACCGGCTGCGCGGCGCGGTCGACCTCGAACCGTCCTTCGGGGTCCTCGTCGTGCTCGACGGCAGCGGGAAGTTGCGGTCCGACGAGGGCGTCGACCTGGACCTGCACCGCGGCAGCACCGTCGTCGTCGCGCACGCCGCCGGCGCGGCGCGACTCGAAGGCGACCTCACGGTGGTGCACTGCCGTCCCCCCGAGCCCGGGAGCCGCAGGTGAGCGAACCGCTGCTGGAGGCCCGCGATCTCATCAAGCGCTACGGGAGCGTCGAAGCGCTGCGCGGCGCGGCGTTCACCGTGTACCCGGGCGAGGTCGTCGCTCTGATCGGCGACAACGGCGCGGGCAAGTCGACGCTGGTCAAATGCCTTTCCGGGGTGGAACAACCGGATTCTGGGCAGATCCTGGTGTCGGGATCGCCGGTGGTGCTGGACTCGCCCACCACCGCCCGCGCCCACGGCATCGAAACCGCCTACCAGGACCTCGCAGTAGCCCCGGACCTGGACCCGGCCGCGAACCTGTTCCTCGGGCGGGAAATCCGCCGCCCCGGGCTGCTGGGGCGGCTGGGCATGCTGGACAAGGCGACGATGCGGGAGCAGGCGGCCGAGCACTTCGCCCGGTTCGGGGTGTCGCTGCCGGACCTGTCCGTGCCGATCGGCTCACTGTCGGGCGGCCAGCGGCAGAGCGTCGCGGTGGCTCGGTCGGTGGCGTGGGCCGAGAAGCTCGTCTTCATGGACGAGCCCACCGCGGCGCTGGGCGTGGTGCAGCGGGAACGGGTGCTGGACGTGATCCGGCGGGTTCGCGACACCGGGATCTCCGTCGTGCTGATCAGCCACAACATGCCCGAGGTGCTGTCGGTGGCCGACCGGGTCGAGGTGCTGCGCCTGGGCACCCGGGTAGCGCGGTTCAACGCCGCCGAGGCGAGCCTGGAGGACCTGGTCGCAGCCATGACCGGTGCACTGTCGCAGGAGGACGCGAACTGATGGCCACCGAGCAGGAAACTCGAGAGTCCACTGCGGACGCGCCGGCCGGGGCAGCGGGCAAGGGTCTCGGGGCGCGGCTGGCGGGCTCCAACACGGTGTGGACGGGGCTGGTGCTCGTCGCGTTGTGCGTGCTGTTCAGCGTGATCCGTCCCGACGCGTTCCCCACCCTGTTCAACGCCCAGACGTTGCTGGTGCAGGCCGCGCCGCTGCTGATGCTCGCTGTCGGCATGACGTTCGTGATCATCACCTCCGGTATCGACCTGTCGGTCGGCTCGGTTCTGGTGTTCGCCGGGGTGGTGTCGGCGCAGACCATGGAGCGGCTCAGCGGCGGTGACGCCACCGCCGCGGGCTGGGACGTGATCCTGATCGGCCTGCTGGTGGCGCTCGTCGGCGGCGCGGCCTGGGGCGTGCTCAACGGCGTGTTGGTCGCCGTCACGCGGGTCCCGGCACTGATCGTCACGCTCGGCTCGTTCGGGGCGGCACTCGGTGCCGCGCAGCTGCTGACCAATGGCGTCGACGTGCGCACCGTGCCCGCCGCGCTGCGCCACACCCTCGGCACCGGGACGTCGTTCGGCGTGGTGCCGAACCTGGTGCTCCTCGCCGCCCTGGTCACGCTGTTGGCCGCGTGGCTGCTGCACACCACGGCCTTCGGCCGCTACACCTACGCGATCGGCTCCAACGCCGAAGCCGCGCGGCGCAGCGGCATCAAGGTCACCCGGCATCTGGTCGCCGTCTACACCCTGACCGGGCTGCTGGCCGGGCTCGCCGGATTCATGTCGCTGGCCTACTTCGGCACCACCACCATCAGCGGCCACAGCAACGACAACCTCAACGCGATCGCCGCCGTCGTGCTCGGCGGCACGAGCCTGTTCGGCGGCATCGGCTCCGTGCTCGGCAGCGTCATCGGCGTGTTCATCCCCGCGGTCCTCGACACCGGGTTCGTGATGGCCGGGGTGCGGCCGTTCTGGCAACCCATCGCGGTCGGCGCGGTCCTGGTGGCCGCGGTGTGGCTGGACCAGCACCGGCGGCGGGCGCGCAACAACCGCTGACCCAACGACTTCGGCACAACGGCGTGTGGAGGTAGCGAAGCTGATGAGAACCCACAGGATCGCGCTGGCGCTGGGCACCGCGCTGCTGCTCGCGGGCTGCGGCTCCGGGCAGATCGGCGACACCGGCGGCGGGCAGACCGACCCCAACAACAAGAACCTCGCCCTGATCACCGGCATGCGCGGCGAACCGTTCTACGTGTCCATGGAGTGCGCCGCGCAGCAGGAAGCCGCCGCGCAGGGCTACCAGCTCAACGCGCAGGCGCCGGAGAAGTTCGAGCAGGCGGAGCAGTCCCAGATCCTCGGCAGCGTCGTCAGCACCCGGCCCGGCGCGGTCATCATCGCCCCGACCGACGACAAGGCGCTGGCCGCACCGCTGCAGCAGGCCAAGAACAACGGCATCCAGGTCGTCGAGGTCGACACCGCGCTGCAGGACCGCTCCATCGCCGTCGCCTCGCTGTCCTCGGACAACTACGCGGGCGGCAAGCTGGCCGCGCAGACCCTCGCGCACCTGGTCGGCGGCCGCAGCGGCTCGGTGCTGGCGCTGAACACCAAGGCGGGCACCTCGACCACCGACGAGCGCGCGAAGGGCTTCGAGGAGGAGATCGCCAAGCACCCCAACCTCAGGCTGCTGCCCACCCAGTACACCGACAACGAGCCCGCCACCGCCGCCCAGATCGTGTCCGCCACGCTGGCCGCCAACCCCGACCTGGTGGGTGTGTTCGGCACCAACCTCAACACCGGTGAGGGTGCCGCGACCGCGCTGGCCAACGCGGGCCGGTCCGGGCAGGTGCAGCTGGTCGGCTTCGACACCAGCCCCAAGCAGGTCGAGGACCTGCGCAACGGCCGCGTCCAGGCGCTGATCGCGCAGAACCCCGCGCGCATCGGGCAGGAAGGTGTGCGCCGCGCCATCGCGGCGATCAAGGGCCAACCGGTGGAACGCGAAACCCGCACGGAGATGATCGCGATCACCCGGGACAACATGGACCAGCAGTCCCAGTACTTCTACAAGTCGCACTGCTGAGAGCCCCGGACGGCCGTTGCGGATGCGGGGCACCTCTCTCCTCGGTTTCTTGGTGGGGTGACTCGCAGTCATGCCCGCACCGCGTGAGCACTGGTTCCGGCGGCCGGGCCAAGGGAACCTTCCTGCCCTGCCGCCTCGGTCGGACCCGAGTGGAGCAAGGGAACCTTCCTGTCACCCCACCGGCCCCTGGGCTGCACAAGGGAACCTTCCTGCCACGTCCGCGCCCATCCTGGCGTTACCGTGGGGATATGGGTGCCTTCCGCGAACTGTTCCCCGGTCGAAAGCTCAAGCACGAGGGTGACGAGAGCGGCGTCGGGCAGCAGCACGATCCGGGCGGGCCGCTCGACCTGGACAGCGGTGTGGTGTACCTCGCGCCGCCCGAGCAGCCGAGCACCGACGACCACGACGAGACCGCAGATCCGCAACAGGACTGACACTCCCCGTCACCCGAAGGATCGACATTGGGGGCATCACAGGGCGATAGCGGATCCATGCAATAACCCTCAGCACGCAACCTGCTCCGTTACTGTGCCACGGGCAGGTGAGCACGGCCTTCTTCCCGAGGTCCGATGATCACTGCCGGTGCTGATCGTCATGCGCCGAGCCCGCGCACGAGTGGAGGAAGGGACGCTGTGCAGCCGGACAACGCATTCGCGAACCCGGCCTCGACCAGGCCGAAGTCGTCGAGGACGGCACGGCGCTGATCGGGAGCCTCACCCCCGCCGGGTCCAACGGGGCCGCCACGCCCGAGCAGCAGCGCGCCCTGGCACACCGGATCGGCCAGGACTGGAATCGGATCAGCTCCAGCATTGCCGAACTGTTCGCGACCGGGGTCCCGGAGAACGAGCCGCGGACCCAGCGCGTCATCCACGAGCACTACCAGTGGATCTGCCACTTCTGGACGCCCGACCGCGCCTCCTACCTGCGACTGGCGGAGATGTACGTGAACCAGCCGAAGTTCCGCCGCCGCATCGAACGTAAGAAACCGAAGGGCATGGCGGCCTACATGCGCGAGGCGATGATCACCTACGCCTGGGCCCACCTGCGCTGATCACCCTCCCGAGGGCGGTGGTGACAGGAAAGTTCCCTTGCTCTCATCCCCGCGCGACCGGAGCGGCTGCTGTCGGTGCCCTCATCTTGAATGGCAGCCATGCGGAGATGGGTGCTGCACATGGACATGGATGCCTTCTACGCATCCGTGGAGCAGCTCACCCGCCCCACCGTGCGGGGCCGCCCGGTGCTCGTCGGCGGTCTCGGGCCGCGCGGCACCGTCGCCGGCGCCAGCTACGAGGCCCGCCAGTACGGTGCGCGTTCGGCGATGCCGATGGCCGAGGCGCGCCGCCGCTGCCCGGTGGCCGTGGTGCTGCCCCCGCGGTTCCGCGTCTACCAGGCGGTGAGCGCGAAGGTGCTGGGCATCGTGCGCGAGGTCTCCGACGTCGTGCAGCAGGTCTCCATCGATGAGGCGTTCCTGGAACCCACCGAACTGGCCGGTGCTGAGACGGCCACCGTGGAGCGGTTCGCGACGCAGCTGCGAGCGCGGGTGCTGGGCGAGGTCGGGGTGATCGCGTCCATCGGCGCGGGGTCCGGCAAGCAGCTGGCGAAGATCGCGTCCGGGCTCGCCAAACCAGACGGCATGCTGGTGGTCCCGCCGGAGCGGGAGCTGGAGCTGCTGTCCGGGCTGCCGGTGCGGAAGATGTGGGGTGTCGGCCCGGTGACCGAGTCGAAGCTGCACCGCATCGGTGTCCACACCATCGGCGAGCTGGCCGCCCTGCACCTCAACGACGTGACGTCGCTGCTGGGACAGGCACTCGGGACGGAACTGCACCGGCTCGCGCACGGCATCGACGACCACCCGGTGGCCGAGCGTGCCGAAGCGAAGCAGGTGAGCGCCGAGACGACGTTCGACGTGGACATCACCGAGCAGGCCAGGCTGCTGTCCGAGGTGGTCGGGATGGCGGAGGCCGCGCACCGGCGCCTGGTGGCCTCCGGCCGCGCAGCGCGCACCGTGACGCTCAAGGTGCGTGACTCCGACTTCACCACGATCAGCCGGGCGGAGACGTTTCCGTCGGCGACCAGCGACCTGGCCGCGCTCACGGCCGCAGCCCGGCGGCTGGTGCCGGTCGCGGTACCACCGGGCACCCCGATCCGGCTGGTCGGCGTCTCCTACTCCGGGCTGGCGACGTCCGAGCAGGCGCCGCTGTTCGACAACCCCGCCGACCAGCAGGAGGGCCCGGCACCGGTCGCCGCGCCGACGGCCGGACCCGACCCGACGCCCGCGCCCCGGCAGTGGCGGGCGGGCGACGACGTGCGGCACACCGAGTTCGGGCACGGCTGGGTGCAGGGCTCCGGGCACGGGCGGGTCACGGTCCGGTTCGAGACGGCGGCCACCGGGCGCGGCGTGGCCCGCACCTTCGCCGTCGACGACCCGCAGCTCAGCGCCGCCGACCCGCTGGACAGCCTCGGCTGGTGACTCAGCTCGGCGTCGGCGGCAGCCGCCGCTTGTACTGCCCGACCCACTTCTGCGGGGCCACGGCCTGCACCGCGGCCTCCAGGTTCCGGGGCAGTCGGCTGAACGGCGGCAGGTGGAACCGGTAGCGCTCCCCTGGCAGACCCGGCATCGACGGCGGCTCCGCCACCAGCCAGCGGTCCAGTTCAGGATGCCGCGCCGCGAACCCCGGGTCGGCCGGGTAGAACTCCAGCGCCTGGCGGCGCTCCGGGGCGACGGGTCGGCTGTTCTGGATCCACGGCAGCGTGCCGACCCCGACCGCCTTGATCTCGTCCCAGGCCACACCGAAGACCTCGCCGCGGGTGCGGGCGTAGAAGCCGCTGCGGTCGATCAGGAAACCGCGGCTGCTGAGCATGCCCCGGGACGCGGTGATGAACCACAGGAACAGCACGCTGAACACAAGCTGCCCGATCCACAGCCCGACGCTGCTGCCGCTGTTGACGAGCGCGGCGGCCATCAGCACGGTGAGCAGTCCGCTGATGCCACCGCCGACCAGCAGCATCCGGAAGCTGCTGGCGCTGACGTCGACGTCGTGGGCGTCCGCGCTGAGCAGCACCGGGCGGTGCCCGACACCGGGCTGCACCCGGGTGGCGGGTTCCGGCGGCGGGCCGGAGGTGTAGCGGGCCGTGTCGCGGGCACGTGCCGGGACGGTCGCCCGTTCCTGGTCGACCCGATCAGCCCGTTGCCATCCCCCTGGAAGCCACTTCATGCCGTCCAGGGTAGCCACGCCGCAGCGAGTTGATCACGATCGGTGCCCGCCAAGCCCAGGGAGCTCCCAGGGGTCGCCCGGAGCCGGGGTCAGGCCGCGGGCACGCGCAGGATCAGGGCGTCACCCTGGCCACCGCCGCCGCACAGGGCGGCCGCGCCGACACCTCCGCCACGCCGCTTCAGCTCCAGCGCGAGGTGCAGCGCCAACCGCGCACCGGACATGCCGATGGGGTGGCCCAGCGCGATGGCCCCGCCGTTGACGTTGACCTTCTCCTCGTCGATGCCCAGGGCCCGGGTGGAGACGATGCCCACCGCCGCGAACGCCTCGTTGATCTCCACCAGGTCCAGGTCGGCGGCGTCGATGCGCTCCTTGGCGCAGGCCGCCTTGATCGCGTTTGACGGCTGCTCGTGCAGGCTCGCGTCGGGGCCCGCGACCACGCCGTGCGCGCCGATCTCGGCCAGCCACGACAGGCCCAGCTCCTCGGCCTTGGCCTTGCTCATCATTACCACCGCGGCGGCACCGTCGGAGATCTGCGACGACGAGCCCGCGGTGATCGTGCCGTCGGACGTGAACGCGGGGCGCAGCTTGGCCAACGTCTCCACCGTGGTGTCCGCGCGGACGCCCTCGTCGGTGTCCACGACCACCGGGTCGCCCTTGCGGCGCGGCACCTCCACCGGGGTGATCTCCTCGGCGAACAGGCCCTTGTCGATGGCGGCCGCGGCGCGCTGGTGGGAGCGGGCGGCGAACGCGTCCTGCTCCTCGCGGGTCACGCCGTGCCGCGAGTTGTACTTCTCGGTGGACAGGCCCATCGCGACCTGGTCAAACGCGCAGAACAGACCATCGTGGGCCATGTGGTCGAGCATCTGCACGTCACCGTACTTGAAGCCCTCGCGGGAACCGGTGAGTAGGTGCGGCGCCTGGGTCATCGACTCCTGTCCGCCGGCCACCACGATGTCGAACTCGCCGGCGCGGATCAGCTGGTCGGCCAGGGCGATCGCGTCCAGCCCGGACAGGCACACCTTGTTGATGGTCAGCGCCGGAACGTCCATCGGGATGCCTGCGGCTACCGCGGCCTGGCGGGCCGGGATCTGCCCGGCGCCCGCGGTGAGCACCTGGCCCATGATCGTGTACTGGACCTGGTCCGGCCGAACCCCGGCCCGCTCCAGGGCGGCCTTGATGGCGAAGCCGCCGAGCTGGGCGCCGGAGAAGTCCTTGAGCGAGCCGAGCAGCCGCCCCATCGGGGTGCGGGCTCCCGCCACGATCACCGAACCACCCACAACTGCCTCCCGGGTCCGTTCCGACGTACGCGTCCTTGCGCCGTAGCACCATCATCGCCCGCTGGCGCTCTCGGGACCATACCCCCGCTGACACTCCGTGCCGCATGTGACGACCGCCATAATGCCGGCAGCGGGACCGCACCCTGCCACGGCTCGGGTGACAGGAAAGTTCCCTTGCTCCACACCAGGTGTGCGGGGCTCTGCGGGCGGAGATGACAGGAAGGTTCCCTTGTGCACGTCCGGCACCGGCCGGCTCGGGTGACAGGAAGGTTCCCTTGCTTCGCCCGCCGCCGGTGCGTCAGCAGTTGCCGGTGCTGGTCGTGACGTCGCAGAGGTCCGTCTCCGCGGCCCAGAAGAGTTCGGTGCGGGCGTTCACGCCGAGTTCCCGGGAGGCCGAGACGTCGGTGTCCGCTCCGGAGTCGGCCTTGAGCCAGTACCGCACCTCGTAGTTCATGCCGCCTTCGGCGTAGGTGAAGACGTAGAACGGGGCCGGGACCGGGGCGGGGCCGAAGTCGGGGGCGGTCCAGGCGTCCTCGCCCTGGGCCTTGGCGGGGTCGACGTACAGGCAGTCGTACTCGACGGTCTCGTACCGGCAGGTGCGCGGCTCCGCCCCGCCGTACCGGGTGACGCTGGTGTCCTCGGTGACACCGTCGCGTTTCAACCGCTGGTAGATGGATTCGCAGGCGCCGCCGTCGCAGGCGTGCCAGTCACGCCACGCGGCGGCGCGGGCCTGCTTCGCGGAGGAGCCGCCGCTGACGGCTCGGCAGTACCTGCCGACGATGTGGGATGCCACCTTCCGGGCCGCACTGGTGGAGTCGATGGCGGTGGCGGCGGTTTCCTTCGCGCCGAGCCCGGCGGAGTCGAGTTGCCACATGCCGACGCCGGGGTTGAAGAACAGCCCTTCGGCCCGCTTTTCGGGGTCGGCGAGGGAGTTCTGGTCGTCGTAGCGGGAAAGCGTCATCGGGGAGGGCGCTTGGCCGGACCCGGCCACTTCGGGCCAGGTCGGCGAGACGGTGAGGTAGGTGGCGTCGGTGGCGCTGATGGTGCAGTCGGCTTGTTCGGCGGCGGCTTTGGCCGCCGACTGCACGGCCGCGTAGGGTTCGGCGCCGAACCTGAGCGGTCCGGGCCGCACCCAGGCCCGGTCACGCCGCATCTGGTCGGCTCGGGGGTTGTCGCCGCCTCCGCCGCTGATCACGCCGTCGCCACCAGCGGCCAGTGCGGTGCCCGGTCCGGCGGCGAGTCCAAGCGTGGCGAGGAGAAGCCCGAGTCCGCGGACCGGTCCACGTTGCCTGCTGGCCATTTCTGCCCCTCCCACGTGAATCAGCCACATGCTCGTGCGGTGCAAGGTCACCTCACTCCGCCGGTCGAGGCAATTCGATCTTGCCGGTTTTACTGCTTTTTCCCACGTTCTGCTGTTCAGCCGAGCGGGTTAGGCTGCGGGCATGCGAGCGGAACTGCAGGGCCTTGTCACGGCGATCGACCACGTGGGCATCGCGGTTGCCGACCTGGACGCGGCGATCGCGTTCCAGCGCGACACCTTCGGTCTGGAGGTCACCCATTCCGAGGTGAACGAGGAACAGGGCGTGCGCGAGGCGATGCTGCGCGCTCCCGGCGACCTCTCCGGGGCGACGCAGATCCAGCTGCTGGCGCCGCTGCGCACGGACTCGGCCATCGCGAAGTTTCTGGACCGCAACGGTCCCGGGCTGCAGCAGCTCGCGTTCCGGGTGACCGATGTCGAGGCGGCAATGGCGGCGTTGCGCGCCAAGGGGCTGCGGCTGCTCTACGAGGAGCCGCGGCGCGGCACGGCAGGCAGCCGCATCAACTTCGTCCACCCCAAGGACGCTGGTGGTGTGCTGGTGGAGCTCGTCGAGCCCGCCGAGTCCACTGAGGACCAGAATCACCCGATCCGGTCATGAGCGGGGAGCCCCGCCCCTGCACACCCGAGAGTCAGGCGGGCAGCAGCAGGAAGCGGCGTTCGGCGATCCGCTCCACCGCCGCCCGGGTGTGGGCCAGCGGGAAGTAGCGCCCGGTCCGCCAGGGCTCGGCCAGGTCCCGATAGTGCGGGTCGTCGGGGTCGCCGGACTGGCCCGGGGTGTTGACCGCGATCGAGGAGTCCCAGTCACCGACGTCGAGCACCATCCGGAACGACGGGCCGTTGGTCTGCCGGAAGTCCGCGGTGCGGTAGGAGGACTGGTTCACGGTGTCCGGGGAGCCGCCGCGCGGCAGCGGGCCCACGTCGAACCGCGCCCGCTGGGCCGCGTCGAACGCGCCCGACGCCGGGTGCTCGAAGAAGCTGTGGTGCAGCGTGCCCCACCGCCAGTTCCGCTCGCCGCGCCCCAGCAGCTGCCGCACCTCGGACCACGCGGCGCGCAGCGTGTCCAGCAGGAGCCGGTCGCGGGCCGCCGCGTCCGGCAGCCAGCGCCCCGGGTTCTCCAGCTCGCCGAGAAGCACCAGCGTGTCGGCATCGTCGATGACGCCGGCGGCGTCCGGCACCGCGGCGCGCACGAACCCCGGCCCCAGGTGCTTGGACAGCCACACCTCGAACAACGCCGCGGCGGCCGAGTCGGCCGACTCCACCGCGTCCCAGTCCCGCAGCAGCCGCAGTGCGCGGCGCAGCTCCGCATCGCCGCTGTCCAACGTGTACAGCAGGGCGGTCAGGCGGCGGGCCGGGATGGACACCTGGTCGTTCTGCAGAACCGCCGAGTCGGCCACACTGTGCCTGGGCTGCCGCGAGAGCACCTCGACGATCCGCTGGTGGCGGAACGGGTTGGCCCACTCGAAGCCGAGCCCCATGCCCTGGTGCTCCGGTGGCAGGTTGAACTGGTTGGCGGTGGCGATGAACCCCTCCGGCGGGTTGAGCCGGCACGGCAGGTCGTCGCCGGAGTAAAAGCCGTCCCACTCGTAGCGGCCGTCGCCGGGCACCGGCAGCAGGCCGTCGTAGCCGACACGCCGCGGCGCCCGCCCCCCGGGCACCCAACCGATGTTGCCGACCACGTCGGCGTAGACCTGGTTCTCCGTCGGTGCGCCCCAGTTGCGCATGGACTCGGTGAACTCGCTGAAGGACCGGGCCCGCATGTAGGCGATACTGCCGAAGTACGGCGACATGCCCGGCTCCAGCCACGCCGTGCGCACCGCGTACGCCAGGTGCCGCTGCTCGTCGACGCGAATCACCGGGCCGTGCCGGGTGAACGCGAGCTCGACGGTGCGGTCGGCCTCGCCGCGGACCGCGACCCGCTCCCGCAGCATGGTCATCGGCTCCCAGCCGTCCCGGTATCGGTAGCGGGTGTGGTCGGCCGGATCCAGCTGGTAGACGTACAGGTCCTCCTGGTCGACCGGGAAGATGGTGAGCCCGAAGGCGATGGTGCCGTTGTGGCCGATGCAGATGCCGGGCAGCGCGGGCTCCCCCGCGCCGATGACGTCCAGGCCCGGCGCGGACAGGTGCGCGATGTAGCGCAGCGACGGCGCCGAGTACGCGCGGTGCGGATCGTTGGCCAGGATCGGTCGCCCGGTGGCGGTCCGCTCGCCGCTGATCACCCAGTTGTTGCTGCCCTCGGTGGCCGGGTCCCGCACCGTGGCGCGCACGGCGCCGTCGCGGAACTCGACCTGCTGGGTGGCGAGTTCGAAGACGTCGAGCACGTCGTCGGGCAGCGCGCACGGGTCGAAACCCTCGGGCACGACCACGCGGTGCTCCGGTTGCAGGCCCTGTCGCACCAGGTCGGCGTCCACCCCCGCGGCGCAGGCCACCCTGGCGCGCCTGACCTCGCTGGTCAGATTGCGGGTCAGGCCGTGACTGCGGATGCGCACCACGTCCTCCGGCGCCCAGCGGGCGGGCCGGTAGCCGAGGATGCCGAACTCCTCGGGCAGCTGGTCGGGGTGCTCGTCGAGCCAGTCGAGGTAGGCGTTGATCCCCGCGGTGAACCGGGTGGCGATCCGCTGGGCGTCCGGCGCGTAGCGACCCCACTCCACGGCCATGTCGCCGCGGTACAGGAACAGCCGGGTGGCGCGGTCCTGCTCGACGTACTCGGGGCCGAGCACCTCGGCGAGCAGACCCAGGCCGCGCCGTCGCCACAGGTCGATCTGGAACAGCCGCTCGCGGGCGGCGTTGAAGCCCTGCGCCAGGAACACGTCATCCTCGTCGCGGGCGTAGAGGTGCGGCACGCCGTAGCGGTCCTCGATCAGCTCCACCGGGGCCCGCAGCCCCCGCACCCGGTACTGCGCGCCGCCGTCCGGGGACGCGTACGCCCTGGACGCGATCATGCCGGCTCCCGCGACACCGGCCGCCGCGACGAGCCCCTGCCGACGGGAAAGTCGAACCTGCCCAAGCCCCACCACAACCTCCCGCAACGACCGACTGCAGGAGGTTGTAGCGCGGGTAACGATCTTTCACAAGGGTGAAACAACTTCAAGCGGGTTTGATCTTGCGCGGCGGACCGGCGCCCAGTTCCAGGGCGCGCGCAATGAACCCGATCTCGCGGTCCAGCTCGTCGTCGTGCGAACCGTGCCTGGCCAGCGAGTGCCGGTGGTTGACCACCCGGGCCAGCAGCAGCGCGGCGGCGTCGATGTCGCAGCTGACCGGCCCCGGCGGCAGCGCCAGCTCGATCACCCGGCGGATCTGCTCCACCACCGCGCGGAACCGGCGCTGCATGGCCTGGCGCACCACCACGTGGGTGTCCGCCTCCCGCCACAGCAGGTGGCTGAGCAACGGTGATGCCTCCAGCCGCGCGTCCAGCTCGCGCACCAGGCGCCGCAGGCTGCCCGCCACGTCACCGCGCACCGCGACCCGGTCCGACTCCACGTCCTCCTCGGGCAGCCGGTCCACCAGCGCGGTCAGCAGGTCCTGCTTGCGCCGGAAGTAGTAGTGGATGAGTCCTTTGGGGACCTCGGCCCGCTCGGCGATGCGTGAGGTCGGGGTGGCGTCGAAACCGTGCTCAGCGAACAGCTCCCCGGCGGCGGCCAGGATGCGTTCCCGCGCCGAGGTACCCTCCGCCGCGGCGGTCACGTCCGAAGTGGACGCCCGCTTCCGCTTGCCGGCCGCACGGCCACCCGGCGCCTGCACCATCAATCCCGACCTCCGCCTTGCGGCCCGCTCCGGGCCGATCGACAAACGCGCGGTCCGCACGTTACCGCCGGACCGCGCCGCACCGCACCCGTGGACGACCGGCCGGAACCGACCGCCCACGGGCGGTGCCGATGAATCAGTGCTGACCGGCGACGCCGCGGTGGGCGGCGTTGGCCTCGGGCAGCGCGGCGGCACCCGCGAGCACCGCCAGCACGCCGACGATCCACGACGTCCACGAGGCGCCCGCCAGCTCGGTGTAGCCGAGCACCCACGGCGAGATGAACAGCAGGACACCCAGCAGCATGTGGCTGTACTCGCTGGTCATCGAACCCGGCATGGCCAGCGACCAGACACTGGCGACCACCAGCAGCGCCCCGAGCACGATCATCGCCGACATCGCCGCCGCGTCGGTCGCGGTCCACATCGTCGCGAGGATCAGGTAGGCGCCCAGCACGACACCCGCCCAGTCCTGCCAACGTACCCACGGCTTCGCGGTCGAACCGCTCGACCTGTTGGCCACGTCGATCACCTCCACTGAGCCCGACTCGAGGGCGCGCGGCCGAAAGTCACGCAGCGGTGCCGACACCTCGGACGCCGGCTGGCTCCTTCCGGTCCGCACGGCCTCCTACACCCTCCATGTTCACTCTTGGTTGGCCAGCCGGTCAAGAGGCACGCCCCGGCGGCTGCGCCACCACCCGCGTCACCTGAACAGCTGATCAACGTCCCCCTGGCCGCCCGCTGACGTGGCGTAACGAAACGTCCCGACTGCGCCGCGTCACCGGCGGCGCGGACGTGCGACACGCACCGAGAAAATCCGGCGGGTACCCGCCACACCTCCCACAACAACGTCGTCTTCCAGGTAGCTTGGTGCCATGGGCCTTGCCGACGACCGCGACCTGCTGCCACTGGGATCGGGATTCGACCTCGCTCGCAAGAACGGCTACGACCGCGCCCAGGTCGACGAGCACCTGGAACGGCTCGACGCCGACATCCGCATCCTCACCGCGGATCGCGACGCCGCCGTCTCCCAGGCCGCGGACCTGTCCAAGCAGTTGGAGGCGGCCCGCTCGGAGATCGAGAGCCTGCGCGGACAGGTCGAGCGGCTGGCCAAGCCACCGACCACATTGGAGGGTCTGAGCGAGCGCCTGCAGCGGATGCTGCGCCTGGCCCAGGACGAGGCCAACGACATCCGGGCCCGCGCCGAGGCCGATGCCGCACAGATCCGGGCGCGCTCCGAAGCCGAGGCGACCAACCTGCGCACCCGCTACGAGCGGTTGATCGCCGAGGTCGACAGTCGGCGCAGCGAGATGGAGACCGAGCACCGCTCGGTGATGGACAAGGCCAAGGCCGAGGCCGAGCGGATCACCCGGGAGGCCGAGGAGAACCGCAAGCGCGCCGACCAGGAGTCCGAAGCCCGCCGCGCCCAGGTCGAGGAGGACTTCGAGATCGCCATGGCCGCCCGCCGCAGCGAGGCCATGCGCACCCTTGCCGAACAGGAGGCCGCCAGCAAGGCCGAGGCCGAGCGTCGCGTTCGGGAAGCCACCGAGGAGGCCAACCGGCGCCTGCGGGAAGGCACCACCGAGGCACACCGCCGGGTCCGCGAAGCCACCGACCAGGCCAACCGCCTGGTCAGCGAGGCCACCGCGAAGGCCGAGCAGCTCACCCGCGAGTCCACCGAAGCCGCCCAGAAGCGCGAACGCGAGTCGATCGAGGCGGCCGAGAAGCGCGAGCGGGAGAGCGTCGAAGCCGCCCAGAAGCGCGAACGCGAGAGCATCGCCGCGGCGCAGCAGCGGGAAAAGGAGAGCACCGAGGCCGCCGAGCGGCGGATCCGGGAGAGCAAGGAGGAAGCCGAGCGGCTGGTCCGCGAGGCGACCGAGAAGTCCGAGCGCATGGTCCGCGAAGCGACCGAGGAGGCCACCCGCCTCATCGACGAGGCGACCCGCGAGAGCAAGCGCCTGGTCGCCGAAGCCCGCGCGGACGCCCAGCGCCGCCTCGGCTCCACGACCGAAGAGGTGCAGCGCCGCCTGGCCAAGGCCGACGAGCACGTGCATTCACTGACCGAGCTGCGCGACGCGGTCGCCAAGAAGCTGCGCGACGCCGCCGAGATGCTCGGCCAGACCACGCCCCTGCTGGAGCGCCTCGACCAGGAGGACGCCGAGGAGGACAAGCTGCGGCAAGCCGCGGCGGAAGCCCGAGAGCAGGCGCGCAAGGACGCCGAAGCGGCCCTGGCCCGCGACGGCCGGGAAACCGGCGAGCTGCCCGCCGTGGGGGACGAACCCGCGAAGCCGCAGCAGCAACCCGCGGCCGCGAAACAGGCGGGCACCGACGCCGCCGCAAAGCAGGCGAAGCCGGGCGCGGCCACGAAGAAGTCCTCGGCCGGTGGAGCCGTCGATGATGGGCCGACGGAGCAGATCCACCGCGACACCGTGCGCGGCCACGATCCGCACGACGAACCGACCCGCCGCATCCAGCTGCCGGTGCCCGACGGCGGCCAGGGACAGCGCTCGCACAGCGCGACACGCGTCGACATCGCCAACCGGCAGCGCCGCTGACCAATTCGCGGTCCGGTCGCGGAGCCCGCGGCCGGACCCTCCTTGCCCCGCCGGATCATTCCTCGCACTGAGTGCGACCAGGGGGCGTTTCGCTGTTCTGTCGCGGTGGGCGTCATCGTCGGCGGCCTTCCGCGTCTCTAGGGACAAGGGAGGCGGGGGAACTGCAGCCCGGCTCCAGCGGAAAGGACCAGATCACATGGCGGAACAGAAGTTCCCGACCGGCGACGACCGGCACCAGGCCCGGCGGAAGACCGGCACGTACTTCACACTGCCCAGCGAACTGGCCGAGCAGTTCAGGAGGAGCGAGCAACGACTCAAGTCGCCCGACCGGGGCGACAAGGACCAACTCGAAGACGACAAGTAACCGCGGCTCCCAACGGCAACTCGACTGCGTCACGCGGTCGAGCCCTGAGCCGTGCGCGGAGTGCTTGCGCCCACACCGCCGTCCCGGTCGGCACTAGCTCGACCAAGTGAAATTGCGGTCTGGGCGCAAGCACACCTGAAGGCAGTACAGGCGCGGGTTCCGGTGCCGCCGTCAGGCCGTCCGGGACAGCCACGAGCGCACCGCGTCGGCGAACGCGTCCGGAGACTCCAGTGGAACCAGGTGCCCGGCACCAGGCACGGTCACCAGTTCACCCGCGGGAAGCGCGGCGGCCAGCTCCCGCGCCTGCTCCGGTGGGGTCAGTGAGTCTTCCTCGCCGACCACCACGAGCGCCGGTCCGTCGAAGGCCCCGAGCACGTCGCCGCTGTCCGGGCGGCCCGCCATGGCCCGCTGCGCCCACGCCACCCCCTCCGGGGGCTGGGCGTCGATCAACGCCTTCACCTCGGCGACCACCTCGGGGCGCTGCTCGCGCGTCGTCGCCCCCAGTAGGTTCGGCAGCATGCTCTCCGCCAGCCAACCGTTCGTGCCGTCCCGCTCCGCGCGTTCGGCCACGCGGAGCCGGTTGGCGCGCTGCTCCTCGTCGTCCGCGACCGCCTTCGTGTCGACGAGCAGCAGACCCGCCACGCGTTCCGGGGCCGCGCGCAGCACGGCCATGGCGACGTAGCCGCCCATCGAGCAGCCGCCCAGGACCACCTCGGGCAGCTCCAGCCGGTCCAGCAGGGCCAGGATGTCGGCGGCGAGCACGTCCACTCCCGGGGTCTCCACCGGCGTGGACGGGTCGGCGGACCGGCGTGCCGACGAACCGTCCAGCGGGCTCTCCCCGAGCCCGCGCAGATCCGGCGCGATCACCCGGACCTGGTCCTCCAACCGGACACGTGCCGCGTTCCACATCCGCGCGTCCACCGGGAACGCGTGCAGCAGCACCAACGGCGTTCCGGCTCCCGATTCGATGTAGTGCATCGTTCCATCCTGCCGGAGCTGCCAACCGTTCACGACCAGAGCAAGGGAACCACCAGTTCCCCGACCAGCTCATTGCGGCCTCGACCTCTGACGACCAGCTCCGAACGACCGCCGCACCGCCAGTACACCGGTTCCGCCACCCGGGCGGGGTCGATGAGCGGCTTGAGCGCGGCGCTGCAACAGCACCTGTTTGACCACTTCGGACTCCGCGAGGCCGTGCGCCGCGGCCTGACCGCGATCTGGTCGCCCACCAGCGGCGTGTCGACATAGGTTGACGCAGTTGCTCGTCACGCCGTGCTTTGCGCTCTCGACGGCAGCCACTGTGGACAGTCCTTCCAGGGCGTGCTTGGCGGCCACGTGCTGGAAACCACCGGCTGCTGCCGGTGGCGTCTGGGCCGCGGCTACGCACCGGAAATGGCCGAAGCCGCCCTGCGTTTCCGGCCGGTCAGGAGTTGACGATGGTGACCTGTCGGGTTTCCGACGGGCCGTCCCAGGTGCGCGGCAACGGCGTCGGCACCCCCGGGGCCACCGCCGACACGATCGCGTCAAGTGCCGCCTCCGCCTTGCCCACCCACAGGTGTTTGGTGTCCGGGAAGCCGACCACCTGCGCCTGCGGGATGCTTGCGAACCGCTTACGGGCCTCGTCCGGCCGCAGGTAGTCGTCGAACTCCGGGATCAGCGCGTGCACCGGCTTGCCCGACTCCGCCCAGGCGCGCAGGTGGTCCTCGGTGCTCCAGCGCAGCGGCGGGGAGATCAGCACCGCGCCCTCCACCAGCGGGTCCAGGCCGTGCACCAGAGTCAGGTCGGTGCCGAACGACCAGCCGACGAGCCACACGTGCGGCAGGTCGTGGAACTCCGCGAACTCCAGCGCCGCCGCCACGTCGAACCGCTCGGCGTTGCCGCCGTCGAAGGCCCCGTCGCTGCGGCCCGCCTCGCTGGCCGTGCCGCGCGTGTTGAACCGCAGCACCGCCAGGTCCGCCAGCGCCGGCAGCCGGAACGCGGCCTTGCGGAAGATGTGCGAATCCATCATGCCGCCGTGGGTGGGCAGCGGGTGCAGGCAGATCAGCGTCGCCCGCGGTGGCCGGGACTCCGGCAGCGCCAGCTCACCGACCAACCGCAACCCGTCGGCGGTGTGCAGGGTGATCGGCTCGCGGCGGGCGGGCAGCACGGTGTTGGCGCGGATTTCGGTGCTCATCACCCCCGATCCTGCCACGGACGGGTGGCGGGCACGGTGTGACGTGCTACGACCAGCGCCGCGTGGGGCCGCGTCGGTCCCGCGCGTTCCAGCACCCGCTGTGCCAGTGGCGACGGTCGGATACCCCGCCGTGCTCCGCGCTCGGCCACGCCACCACGTGCGCGACACCGGGCCGGATCTCGTGGTCGCAGCCCGGGCACCGGTACACCTTGGTGGCCTGCGCGGCCGGGACCGTGCGCACCATCCACTCGCCGTCCGGGCCGTGTTCGACGCGGGACATGCCGACCGAGACACCCACCGCGCGGTGGCTGACGTCGGCGCGCAAACCTCTCGAGCGCTGGGTTCGGTTCCGTCGAGGCACGCACCCCACCGTAGCGGCCCACCCAACCGGGTGGTCGAACCACCACCGGCGACGGCATCACCCCGGCAGGTTCGGCCAGGCCGCCTGGGCGAGCCCCCGCGCGTACTCGCACGCGTCGATACCGGACTCCCCGGGCATGGACACGACGAGCTGCGCCACCTCCACCTGCCCGGGCTTCGCCCCGAAGGGCACGTGCCCGGTCTCCGCCGAGCACAACGGCACCTGCGGGTCCCCGCCCACGACGCTCACCACGGTGCGGCGACCGGCGATCGTCTCCTCCACCGCCGCGCCGTGCAGCACCTGCGGCGGATCACCCGCGGTGTGCAGCAGCTGCACGCGCGGCGACTCAGCGGACAGCTCCCCCCACAGGCACTGGTGGCGGGCCGGGCTCCTCTTCGGCCCGGCCTGCTCCAGTCCCGGGAGCTGCCGCACCGCGGACAGGTCCAGCATCGAACACGGGTCCACCAAGGCCAGCGAGTTCGGCGGGAACGCGCGGTGTCCGACCCGGTGCTGCTCGATGGCGGCGGCAGCCGTGTCGGCCCCCGACTGCGCGATCGCACACAGCCCCGCGGCCGGGTCGCCGACCAGCAGGTCGGCGCTGACCTGCAGCGCGATGCCGTCGGTGAAGACGATCTGGCGGGTGCAGTGCCCGGGCAGCGGCGCGTCCTGCACGATCCGCAGCGCACCCCGCTGCACCACCGGCGCCCCCTGCTGCGCAGGGTCCACGGGGACGAGCTCACCGACCGCCAGCTGCACCAGCGAACCCTCTCCGACGCGCACGTGCAGCAGGCAGTAGTCAAGCGAAACCGTTCCCGCGTTCTCGGCCCCTTCCAGCGCGGCCGGGTCGGTCAACGTGCACGGGTCCACAGTGCGCAGATCACCGAGCAGCGCGGCAGAACTCCCCGCGGGACCGCCTGTCCGCGCAGGCGCGGAACCGCCACCCGGGGTGCAGCCAGCCACCAGCAGAACCAGGAACAGCAGCAGCGACATGCCTCGGTGGCGGGAGCGCGGCGACATCAACTCAGCCTAACCTCGCCAACCGCCGACCACCCACCCCGACGCGATCAACGCCATGACCCGAGCAAGGGAACTTTCCTGTCATCCACCGCCCCGTGGGGAGGAGCAAGGGAACTTTCCTGTCACCTAGGGAACTGCCGGTCGGCGCCGCGTGGGTTACTCGTCGAATTTGCGCTTGGCCAGGTCGAGGATGCGTTCGACCGCCTGACGGGCGTCGGGGCCGTTGGCGTGCAGGACGATCCGGTCGCCCTTGCGGGCACCGAGGCCCATCACGCCGAGGACGCTGGTCGCGTCGGCTTCCTTGTCACCCATGGTGATGGTGACGTTGGCCTGCAGGCCGGTTAGGCTGCGGGCCAGCAGCGCCGCCGGCCGGGCGTGCAGGCCGACCTCGTTGGCCAGTTCCAGCTCCTGGACGACCTCGTCCGCGGCGGGCTGGGTTCCCGGCTCGACCAGTTGGCCGCCCGCCGCCGCCTCCTCCGCGGCCCGGGCCACCGCCCGCATGTCGGCGCCGCCCTGCGCGGCCACCGCCGCCGCCACCGCGCCTTCGACCAGCGGGCCGTCCGCGACCAGCGCCGTACTGGGGTCGCCGAGCGACTCGACGGCGAGTTCGGCGAGCATCTGGGCGCTGCCGAGGTCATACAGCAGTACCGCGCCGGAACCGGTGTTGGCGTCCGACAGCGCTGCCGACACCTTCTCGAAGTCGGTGCCGATGCCGCCGTTGGGCATGCCTCCGGCCGCGACGACCCGCACCTGCGGGGCCATCTGCCGCGCGAGTTCGGCCACGCCCTCGGCGAGCCGGGCGCTGTGCGAGACGATGACCAGTCCGACGCTCATGACTGCGACCTCACGGCATCAGCGAATGCGGACAGCAGCAACGCGGTCGAGCGCGCCCCCGGATCGATGTGCCCGGCGCTGCGCTCGCCCAGGTAGGAGGCGCGGCCCTTGCGGGCCACGAGCGGTTCGGTGGCCTGCACACCCCGGTGCGCCGCTTCGGCCGCCGCGGCCAGCACCTTCGCCGGGCCGTTGCCGGACTCCGCTGCGGTGCGGGCCGCCTCCACGGCCGGGGACAGCGCATCCACCATGGTCTTGTCGCCGATGACCGCGCGGCCGCGGGCAACCACGCCTTCCATGCCGGCCTGCAGTGCCTTGGCGACCGCGGCGCCGTCCAGCTCCGCGGTGTCCCCGAGCGCCGCTGCGGCGCGCAGGAACGCCGTGCCGTACAGCGGGCCGGACGCGCCGCCGACGGTGGAGATGAGCACGGTCGCGGTCAGCTTCAGCAATGCTCCCGGTGTCTCCGGCGCCGCAGTGTCCACTTTGGAGACCACGGCGCGGAAGCCGCGGTCCATGTTCTCGCCATGGTCGGCGTCGCCGATCGCGCGGTCGAGCTGATTCAGCTCGTCGCGGTGCTCGGCCACGACCGCCGCACCGGCCCGCAGCGCGGTGATCACGTCATGCGCAGTGCAACCCATCGGGCGTTCCCCCTCACCAGTGCAGCGCCGCGGTGTGCACCGGCGCGTCCCACAGTTCGGTCAGCTCGTCGTCCAGCTTCAGCAGCGTCAGGCTGACGCCCTGCATCTCCAGGCTGGTGACGTAGGGGCCGACCAGTCGGCGCCGCACCCGGATGCCCCGCTCGGCCAGCAGTCGCTCGGCGATCCCGTGCGCCAGGTACAGCTCCAGCAGCGGGGTGCCGCCCATCGAGTTGGTGAACAGCAGGACGTCGTCGCCCGCGGCGAAGGGCAGGTCCTCGACGATCGGGTCCAGCAGCCGCCGCACGATGTCGTCGGCCGAGGCCAGCGGCACCCTGGCGCGGCCGGGTTCGCCGTGGATGCCGATGCCGATCTCCATCTCGTCCGCGGCGAGGTCGAAGCTGGGTTCGCCGACGTGCGGCACGGTCGGCGCGGTGAGCGCCATGCCCATCGACCGCACCCGGGAAACCACCTTGCGGGCCAGTTCCTCGCAGCGGCCCAGGTCGGCCCCGGACTCGGCGGCCGCGCCGACGATCTTCTCCACCAGCACCGTGCCGCCCACGCCGCGGCGACCGGCGGTGTGGGTGGAGTCCTTGACCGCCACGTCGTCGTCGACGACCACGCTGCGCACCTCCACGCCGTCCATCTCGGCGAGCTCGGCGGCGGTCTCGAAGTTCAGCACGTCACCGGTGTAGTTCTTGACCACCAGCAGCGCCCCGGCGCCGGCGTGGGTTTCGGTGATCGCCGCCTGCACCGCGTCCGGGGTGGGTGAGGTGAACACCGCGCCGGGCACCGCGGCGGCGAGCATCCCCGGCCCGACGAACCCGCCGTGCAGCGGTTCGTGCCCGGAGCCGCCACCGGAGATCACGGCGACCTTGCCGGCCACCGGGGCGTCCGCCCGCACCACCACCGCCGGGTCGGTGCGGACCCGCAGCAGCTCGGGATGCGCCGCGGCCATGCCCCGCAGCGACTCGGCGACCACGTTCGCCGGATCATTGATGATCTTCTTCACCCGATGGCCTCCTTGCCGGTTCGCGGACGTCCCCCGGCGGGCGCTGGCCGGGGCGGGCTGGGCGTGGTCAACTCTGCCCGCCAGCATGCCGCCCGCGCAGCCCCCGTGCCCCGACGGGGGTCGAGAGCAAGGGAACCTTCCTGTCACCCCGGGCGCAAGCCCACCGGCATCCCGTGTTCTGCGCTGCTCGACAACGGGGCAGGTGGCGGACGGTCCGCGAGCTGCCCGCTCACCTGCCGCGGACCACGCGGATCAGGCGCATCAGGCGTCGTATGGTTCCCTTGGAGCGGCCGAAGGTCATCGGGTTGAGCGGCATGCGGTAGCGGGTGCGGGTCATCGACTGCGGGCGGGCGAACTCGCGCAACCCGTCCGGGCCGTGGATCCGGCCGAACCCGGAGTCGCCGACCCCGCCGAACGGCAGCGCCGGCACCCCGGCGAACGAGATCACCGAGTTCACCGACACCATGCCGGTGCGCAGCCGCCGCGCCAGCTCCACGCCCCGGGCGCGGGAGAACACCGCCCCGCCCAGGCCGTAGCGGGAGTCGTTGGCGCGTGCCACGGCCTCGTCCGCGTCGCGGACGCGCTGCACGACGATGGTGGGCCCGAAGGTTTCCTCGGTGACGGCAGTGGAGTCCTCCGGCACGTCGGTGAGCACCACGGGCTCGACGAACGGCGGCCGCACCGAGTGCTTCCCGCCGACGAGGGCCCGCGCGCCGCGCCGCAGGGCGTCGTCGATGTGGCCGCGGATCACGTCCACCTGGGACGGCATCGTGATCGGGCCGAAGTGAGCGCTCGGCTCGCCACCGGGCCGCAGCTTGCCGGCCCGCTCGGTGACCAGCTCCAGGAACCGGTCGGCGACCGCGTCCACCACGTAGACCCGCTCCACCCCGATGCAGGTCTGCCCGGCGTTGGACATCGCGCCCCACACCGCGGCGTCCGCGGCGGCGGCGAGGTCGGCGTCCGCGTCGACGATCAGCGCGTCCTTGCCGCCGCACTCCACCAGCACCGGCACCAGGTTCTGCGCGCAGGAGGCCATCACCCGTTTGCCGGTGGCGGTGGAGCCGGTGAAGGCCACCTTGTCCACGCCGGAGGCGCACAGGGCGGCCCCGGTCTCCCCGAAACCGGTCACCAACCGGAACACCGGGTGCTCGGGCACCGCCTCGGCGAAGCTGTCCACCAGCCACTGCCCGACGCCGGGGGTGAGCTCGCTCGGCTTGAACACCACGGCGTTGCCCGCGGCCAGCGCGTAGGCGATGGAGCCCATCGGGGTGAAGGCGGGGTAGTTCCACGGCCCGATCACGCCGACCACCCCGAACGGCAGGTACTCGACGGTGGCCGTCTGGTTGGCCATCAGCACCCCGGACGGGACCTTGCGGCGCTTGAGCACCTTCTCGGCGTTGGCCGCCGCCCAGTGCAGGTGGTCGATGACCAGGATCAGCTCGAGCCTGGCGTCGTCGAGGGGTTTGCCGGTTTCGGCGCAGATGAGGCCCGCCAGGTCGTCGACCCGCTTCGACAGCAACCGGCGCCAGGCGTCGAGGTGCTGCTTGCGCCCGGAGAACCCCAGCTCGGCCCACGCGACCTGCGCTTCGCGGGCGGCGGCCACCCGGGCGGAGACCTCGGCCGCGTCGTGGATCGGGTGCTCGCCCACGACCTCGCCGGTGCGCGGGTCGATCGATTCGAACGTCGTGGACGGTGCGCTCGACGCGCTGGACACCTCGACGCTGTCACGGGCGGTTCGGGTCATGCCGGACTCCCACCTTTACGTCGGTCGTTGTCATCGTGCAGCCTACGATCTGCCGCGGTCCGCCGGGGCCGTCATCCGGTCGGCAGCTTCCCGCGCACCGCACGGGCCAGGTTGGACGCGTGCACGCACGGGTCCATCGGGAGGTGTTCGCTGTTGAGCACCTCGACGTGCACGTACTCGCTGTCGCCCCTGTCGTTGACCTTCGCGCGGTGCTCCCACTCGACCTGGCAGGCCGGCGGGTCGGGGCTGGGCAGCACCTCGCCGAGGACGCCACCGAGGTCGACCGGCGGGATCGAACCCTTCTCTGGTTTGCCGACGAGGAAGCCGACCTCCAGGATCACGCCGTTGTCGCCGTACCACTCGCACTCGAACAGCCGCTGCCCGCCAGTGGAGTCGGCGTTGCCGCCGGCCACGGCGTCGCGCAGCGCGGACGCGTCGACGATGCCGCACGGGTCGAAGCCGGTCAGGCTGCCGGACACGCGGCGGCTGACCGGGGGTCTGGTGCGCACCACGTCGATCACGTCGGCCATGATCTGCACGCCGATGGAACACAGGTCGACCTGCTCGCCGGAGAGCTGCACGGCCAGCCCGCGGGCCGGGGCGATCAGCCGCGGCTCGCCGCCGAAGTAGGCCGACCGCACGAAGCAGGTGTCGCCGTTGTCGCTGATCTCGGAGGGCAGCCCGCCGATGTTGTGCTTGCTGCCGTCGTGGACCTCGGCGTCGAAGTAGAGCGTGATGTTGAGGTCCTTGCCGTTGTGCCCCTTCATGTAGTTCGCGCAGGTGCCCAGGCCGTCCGGGAGGTTCTCGGGAGCGGGCGTGCCGTACTGCGCGAGGTCGGCGGCCGCGAGGGTGGCGCACACGTCGAGCGCGCGGAGTTTGGACGGCGCGAACGCCGCGTCCATCAGCTCGGGTTTGTTGAGGTTGTACTTCGGCATCTCGACGGTCCGCCGGGGCGAAGTCGTCTTCTCCATCCCGGCGGCCGCGGAACAACCGGCCACAGCCAGCACGGACAGCAGCGCGGCGAGCAGGGTCACGGGTCGGAACACGCTGATCACACTATCGACCCGGAGGCCGCGCGTGGTCGGCAACGGGCGGATCGGCCGGGTGCGGCGCGGTGCCCCCACCCGAGAGTGGGGGCGCCCTCACGCCGCGCTACTTCTCCGTCTGCTGCGGCTGGTCCGGGACGACGATGGGTCGTAGTCGTGCCCAGGTGAGGAACGCGGCGGCGAACAGCAGCATCCCGATGCCGGCGTAGAGGTTGATGTTGACACCGGCGGACTTGTCCAGCTCGGCCTGGGGCTGGAGGAGGCCGAC
>NZ_BMMT01000001.1:273929-754592 GCF_014646075.1 Saccharopolyspora thermophila | reverse complement strand
AAGACAGCCCGCACGCGTGATACTCAAAGAAACCACCAACCACACACAACAATGCATGGCCAGGGGCAAACAAAAACACCAACCAAAACAGTCCGCTGTTGAGTTCTCAAAGAACACGCCCACACCAAGCACAAACGCTCAGCCGAGCATTTCCTCCATCGCTTTCGATGTCTCCAACCTTAGACCATCACACTTTCCGCTGTCAAACCGGGGGTCGATTTCACCGTCCCACCCAATTCTCACCACGGAAAACCATCAAGTCACCGGTTTTCAACGCACGCAAGCGATATTAACTTCATCAAAGTGCTGTCATTTTTCGGGCTCGCCCACTCTACCACTCACCCGTGGGAGCTTGGTTCGCGACCCCGCCGTCACGCCCGGCCCGGATTTCCCGGCCCGCGTCGCGCTGACGGGGAATAATCTACACACCCCCGAAACACCCCCTGAAAGCACCCCCCCTTCAACGACAAAGCGCCAGGTCAGGGGCGATCTTGGTGGAGTCCGACGGGGAACGAGGCGCGCCCGGTGGTCGCGCGCCGCACGACGACGTCCACGTTCGTGTGGTCCTGCTTCGCCACCGCGAATCCCCCGGATCACGCAGGTAGCCTCCCAGACGACCGTCAGTACGGGGGGTGTGCCGTGGACTCGACACCGATTTACACCGAGCTGCGAAAGACTCTGATGGACCCGGAAGACCGCAACTGGGGCCCGAGCGCCCCGCCCGAGTTCGCCGCCGCGCTGGCGGAGCGGATCGAACGCGCCAGGGCCGAGCCGAAGAAAACGGGGCGCTCCGGCCCCGGCTCACGAAGGCGGGCCCGACGGCACCGCGCCGAGGACTGATCCGCCCACCGAGCTTGGGAGGTTTCCCGCTGGGGTGGGAGTCAGGTCCACCACGTGAGGTGAGCACGGTGTGAGGTTGTTGCGCCAGGCCGTTATTGCCGATCACGCGCCACTCCCCCACGCCTGTTCCCCGCGCCCTTGGCCTGGGCGGTGCGTACGTGGTCTGAGGGGATCGCGTCCACCATGGACGAACGCATCTTGCCGCGTCAGCGCCGCGGCCAGGCTGCTGCCGAGCACGGTTGCCGCCCCCCGTGTTCACACCTCGTGATCACTCCGGCATCAGCGGCCGGTGGCGGGTCAGTCGACAGCCGAGGAGAACTGCGGCATGGAGACCGCGGGGACGCGTGGACCGTCCGGTTTCGGCTTGGGCTTCGGCTTCAGCTCCGGCGCCACGAACAGCGCCTGCTCGGTGTCCGTCGGCTCCTCGGCGACCTGCTCGGCCTGTTCGGCGGCCTTCTTGCTCAGGTGCTCGCGGGTGCGCTGGGCGGCGCCCCGGATCTGCTCGGTGAGCTGCTTGTTGACCTCCCGGGCCTGCTTCTCCTCGCGCTCCTGCTGGCGGGTCGTGCGCACCACCGGCTTCGGCACCCGGGCGACCTTGATGTAGCGCTCGAGGACGGAGCGCAGGTGTTGGGCGTGGCGGTCGTTCAGGTCGATTTCGTACGTCACGCCGTCCAGCGCGAAGGTGACGGTGTGCTTGGCTGGAGACCCGTCGATGTCATCGACGAGTTCGACCTGGATCCGCTCGGCCATGATCACCTGTCTCGGGAACGTACCCCGCCTCTATCCGCGACACTTGCAGGCAAGACTACTGCGACCTCCACCGACGTTGTAGCACGCGGCATCGCGGTTGTCTCGCACCAACCATAGAACAGCTCGGCGCCGGATGGATAACCGCCAGGCGGGTCACGTGTCGCTCGGAGTGCGCGCCGCGCGGCCGACAGACAACGGACAGTAACCGCCGGGCATCAATCCGGAAAAGTAATGCAGCGCACATCCCCGAAAAGGCCGGACGCGGGTGGAACATTCTGCGGACGATCGTTTATTGTTCGCTCGCTCTTCTGCGCGCGACGTGCGCGCGGAAGTAAGGGGAATCGAGCCGGAATCGAGGGTTACCGTGGCGCAGAAAGTCACCGTTCAGCTCGTCGACGATGTCGACGGCACACCAGCCGACACCACTGTCGAGTTCGCCCTGGACGGGGTCAGCTACTCCATTGACCTGTCCGCCGACAACGCCGCGAAACTGCGCGAATCGCTGGCCACTTTCGTCGCCCACGCCCGTAAGACGGGCGGTCGCAAGCGTGCCGCCGCCAAGCCGGGCAAGGCGTCGTCGACGCCGACCACCGCGGACCGGGAACGCAACCAGGCCATTCGGGAATGGGCGCGCAAGCAGGGCATGCAGGTTTCCGACCGGGGCCGCATTCCGGCGGAGATCGTCGAGGCGTACGACAACGCTCAGTGAGCGGTCACCGCGGGCGGCCGGCGGGCCGAATCCGGCCGCCCGTGAATGCCCGCCAATGACTCCTCGTGGTGCGGCCGTGAACCTGCGGTAATTCAATGTCCCGCGGCCAGCAGGGCCGATATTTCCGCCCGAGTGGGCATCGAGCTGCTGGCGCCGGCGCGCTGCACCGACACGGCCGCCCCGGCCGAGGCCAGCCGCATCGCCTCGGGCACCTCGGCGCCCTCGCCCAGGGCCGTGGCCAGCACTCCCACGAACGTGTCCCCGGCCGCGGTGGTGTCCACCGCGTCCACCGGGAAGCTCGGCACCTCCACCCACGTCCCGGTGCGGTCTCCGTACAGGCTGCCGCGGGCACCGAGCGTGATCACCACTTCCGGCACCAGCTCCAGCAGCGCGGCCAGCGCCCGGTGCGGATCCTCGGCACCGGCCAGCACCGCGGCCTCGTGCTCGTTGGGCACCAGGAGATCCACCTTCGACAGCAGGTCCGCGGACAGCGGCGCGGCCGGGGCCGGGGTGAGCACCACGCGAACCCCGTTGCGTCGTCCTGCCGCAGCGGCCGCCGCGACCCCGGAGAACGGGTTTTCCAGTTGCAGCAGCAGGCTGTCCGCGCCGGCGATCAGGTCCTCGTCGCCGTCAGCCAGGGCGTCCAGCGCGGCGTTGGCCGCCGGGACGACGACGATGGAGTTGCCGCCCTCGTCGTCGACCACGATGTGCGCGGTTCCGCTGCGCCCGGGCACCGTCCGCAGTCCCCGAACGTCCACACCGGACTTCTGGAGCACGGCGCGGATCTCGGCGCCGAAGTCGTCCTCGCCGACGGCGCCGATCATCCGCACCGCCGCGCCCGCCTTCGCCGCGGCCAGCGCCTGGTTGGCGCCCTTGCCGCCCGGCACCGTGTGGAACTCCCGGCCGAGCACCGTCTCGCCGCGCTTCGGTGCGGTCCCGACGTAGGCCACCAGGTCCATGTTGCAACTGCCGAACACGGCCACAGTCGTCGTCACGGGTTCATCATGGCGGACGGGGGGCGGCCAGGGCACTGGACGAGTCGGCCCCCGTCCCAGGACGTACCATGCCGACCAACCGGCGAGGAGAAGGCGAGGCACGGTGGATTACGCGGTCACAGCGGAGCTCGAACCGCCGACCGGGGTGGTGGAGTTCGACCCGCTGCAGAAGGAGGGGATCGCGGCGGTGCTGGACCGCCAACTCGCGCTGGTCGAGGGGGTCAGCGGCCCCGGGGACACCGAGATCGACGTGCTGGACTACCGCATCACCGTCCACGCGACCGGCGCGAACGTGGTACTGGCGCTGGAGGCGCCGTCGCTGCTGGCCGCCGAGGACGCGGCCGCCTCGGTGCTGGACGAGCTGATCAGCGAGAGCGAGGCGCTGGTCGGCTGGTCGGTGGCGCACTCGGAGGTACGCATCACCGAGGACGAGTTCAACGAGCGGCTGGCCGCGGCGGACGTCGACACCGACGGCGAGCTGGAAGCGGCGGTCGAGGAGGCGCTGGAGGCCGGGGTCGAACCGACGATGGACCTCGAGCACTGGCGGGCGCACCTGACCGGGCTGGCCCCGCAGCTGCGGGCCTTCGATCTCGACGTGTTCAGCATCGCGGGCCAGCCGGCGGCGCTGGCCGCCGGGGCGCTGATCCACGCGGTGCGGGTGGTCACCGACGAGGTGTTCTACGACGAGCTGGCGCTGGCGGTCAACAACGCGTCGGTGGCCGACGTGGAGGGGCTGCTGGTACTGGAGGAGCTGCCGACCTGTTACGACCACCGCTACGACGCGTTCTTCGCCCGCGCGTTCCTGCTGGCCTCGGCTGCGGTGGCGGTGCGCTTCACCGAGCCGGGGTGGACGCCGCCGCGGTCGGTCGCCGAGGCGTTCGCGTTGCAGTTGTTCATCAACGAGGCGCGCGTGCTGCTGGAGGCCGCCGAGCTGATGACCTGGGAGGACAGCGAGCAGGTGTTCGCGGCGTTCGCTGGGCGGGCGTTCGCCGACACCGAGTACGAGGAGCTGTACGAGGTGGACCTGCCGTTGACGGACGCGGAGCCGGAGCGGGCGGAGCGGGTGGCGAAGGTGGAGACGGACCTGCACGCCCGGGGCCTGGCGTTCGACCAGTGGTTCACGCCGCGTGACGGCGGCCCCGGCGTCCACCCCTATCTGGGGATCATCTAGCGCGTTTCACCGCGGGGACTGCGCGGGAGTGCGGCCCCCGCTCCGGCTGGTGCGGGGGCCGCGGTCGCGTCAGCGCTGGTGGCGGACCGAGTACGGGGGCACCGTGCAGCCGATCAGGCTGGCGTCGTCGATCGTCTTCGGGCGGTACGCCGACTTCGGCAGCGCCTCGAGCATCACGTTCGTCGGGTCGTCGATCTGCTCGACGCGCCCGAACAAAAACGCCCACTCGTGCTCGTCGGAGCCGAAGTAGGCGACGGTGTCGAACACGTTGCGGAACCGGTTGTAGGCGCGGATCAGGGTCTGGTTGCGCCACACGGTCGGGCAGCCCGCCTGGAACGCGACCACCCCGCCGGCCGCCAGCACCGACTGGCAGCGGCGGACGAACTCCTCGCCGTAGAGGCGGTTGTGCTGGCCGTCGGTGTCGTCGACCCGCTCGTCGGGCAGGTCGACGACCACGATGTCGTAGCCCTCCGGCGGGGCCTGGTCGAGGAAGCCCCAGCCGTCGGCGTAGTGCAGCCTGACCGGGCCCTCGCCGCGCTCCACGCGCGCCAGCTCCTCGGTGCTGTAGCCGTAGGGCAGATACTCGGCGCAGACCCGCACGCACTGCTCGTCGATGTCGACATGATCGACCCGGCTGGCCCCGGCCTCGACCGCCATCTGGCTGGCGACGCCCTCGCTGGACCCGATGATCAGCACCCGCTCGATCCGCTCGGCCAGCAGGAACGCCGGAACCATCATCGCCTCGTGGTAGACCAGCTGGGAGAACTCGGTGCTCTGCCGGTCGTTGTCGCAGAACAGCGAGATGCCCTGCCCGGTGCGGGCGATCACGACGTGCTGGTAGGCGGTGTCGCCCTCCCACAGCACCTCGTCGATGCGCCACAGGCGCTGCAGGTCATCGCCCATGGGTTCCTTGATCCACCGGTGCCCGTCGAGTTCGATCAACGGTGCTCCTCCTTGATGTCGAAATGCCCGGGTGGGGCGGTCCTGGTGCGGTGGCAGGATCCGCTCGGCACCAGGCGTGCGGCGCCGGGTGGAGTCGCACGCCTGGCCGCGCTGGTGCGGACCAACCTTCGCAGAACTGGCGGCCGACGGCCTCCTGGCGTCAGGAGACGAGCGCGGAGTAGTCCCGGCCGCGGTGGATGGTCCTGACGTTCTGGGTGGTGGGTTTGAGCGCCTCGGCGAGCAGCTGGACCGCGCGCTCGGGCTGGGCGGTGTGCCCGCAGGTGAAGACGTCGATGAAGATCGAGCCGTCCTCGGGGTAGGTGTGCAGCGAAGCGTGGGACTCCGACAGCAACGCCAACACGGTGACGCCCTGCGGTTCGAACCGCTTGGCGATCATCTGGCACACGGTGGCGCGGGACTCGTCGAGCGCGTGGTGCAGGGTGTCCCGCAGGAACTGCTCGTCGTCCAGCAGTTCCGGGTCAACGCCCTCCAGCTCGGCGAGGACATGCTGGCCGGTGAACAACCCGACCGGTGCCGTCCCGGTGTCAACGGACATCTATCGACCTCCCATCATTTCGCAGATTCGGCGAGCAGGTGTGCACGCGGTTCCGGCAGGCCGCGGCTCGCGGTGCCGGCGTGGCGGCGCTGCGGCGATCACGGCTGCTGATCGCCGTCGACGCAGTAGGTGGGCAGCGGGGTGAACCCGTTGAAGCCCACCGAGGAGTAGCTGGCGGTGTAGGCGCCGGCGCTGAGCAGATCCACCCAGTCGCCGCCGCGCAGCGTGATCGGCAGCCGGTAGGTGGTGCGCTGGTAGAGCACGTCGTCGCCGTCGCAGGTGGGCCCGGCCAGCACCACCGGGCCGGTCGGGTCGCCGTCGCGCGAGGTGCGCAACCGGTAGGTGATGGCCTCGCCCTCGGTTTCGGCGAGGCCGTTGTAGCGGCCGATGTCGAGGTAGACCCAACGGCGTTCGCCGTCGCAGGAGTCGCTGACCAGCACGACCTCGCTGCGCAGCACCCCGGCGTCGCCGACGATGAACCGGCCGGGCTCGACCAGCAGTTCCGGGCGCCGGTCGCCGAAGTGGTGGTCCAGCGACTCCTCGATGCGGCGCACGTAGTCGGCCAGCGGCGGCGCGGATTCGGTGTACCTGGCGGGAAGCCCGCCGCCGAGGTTGACCATCCGCAGCTGCAGCCCGTGCTCGGCGCAGTCGGCGAAGACGCGGCGCGCGGCGCTGATCCCGTGCTCCCACGCGGCGGGTTCCAGCTGCTGCGATCCACTGTGGAACGACACGCCGTAGGCGTCCAGGCCCAGTTCCCGGGCGCGCAGCAGCAGCCGTGCGGCCGTCTCGGGAGTGCAGCCGAACTTGCGGCCGAAGGGCGTGCGGGAGCCCGTGTTGTCCACCAGGACGCGGCAGAACACCTGCGAGCCCGGGGCGACCTCGGCGATGTTGGCCAGGTCCGCGGCGCTGTCCGTGGCGAACAGCCGGACGCCCTGCTCGTAGGCGCGCGCGACGTCGCGGCGCTTCTTGATCGTGTTGCCGTAGGAGATCGACTCGGGTGCCGCGCCGCGGGCCAGGCACAGGTCGATCTCACCGGGGCTGGCCACGTCGAAGGACGCTCCCAGGCCGACCAGCTCACCGACGACTTCGGGAGTGGGATTGGCCTTGACCGCGTAGCAGATCCGGGCGTCGGGCAGTGCGGTGCGCAACTGCCGGTAGCGCTGCCGGACCTGGGCCAGATCCATGACCAGACAAGGGGTTTCGGGTCGCTGCCGGTCCAGGAACTGCTGGATGGGGTCGGCGGCGGTATCGGTTGTTTGCGCGGTGCCGCTCGGGCGGTCCGTCACACCGGTGGTGGCGGACAGATCGGTCAATCCCGGTACCTCCGTCTCGGGTGGGGGAAGCGGATTTTCGTCGTGCGGGCGAGCGCCCATGGGAGCCCAACTGCGACCAAGCACGGTACCGCGCTCACTGACAGATTTCGAACGCCGCCCACCTCTTGCCCCCGACAGAGGAACCAACTGTGAGTACCCCCACGAACCAGCGACGCCGCGATCGCGGTGCGTGTCCGGAAAGCAACGTGGCGTGACCAGCCGCCGGAAACCGCGGTCCGAATGACGCAGGCCCCTCCAGCCGCCCGGGCGTCGCGGAATCCAGATCATTCCGCGGTCATCGCGCGATCCAGTTGTAGCGCCAGGTAGAAGTCCACTCTGGACGAAAAGTCCGTCAGGTCGCGTCCGGTGATCTCCTCGATGCGCTGGATCCGGTAGCGCAGCGTGTTGACGTGGACGTGGAGCTGCTGGGCGCATCGCGACCACGATCCCGAGCAGTCCAGGAAGACCCGCAACGTCCGCACCAGATCGCAGTTGTGCGCCGAGTCGTAGGCCACCAGCTCGGCCAGCAACCTGTGCCGGTAGGAGAGCCGCAGCTCGTCCGGCATCGACGCCAGCAGCACCTCGTGCGAGGCCAGTTCCGCCGCCGCCACCACCTCGGCCCGGCCCGGGCGGCGCTGCGCGAGCCGCCGGGCGTACCCGGCCTCCTCCAGCGCCCCGCGCAGCGCGGTGGCCGGGGTGACGTCGCTGACACCCACGGCCAGCCGCCGCTCGCCCAGGCCAAGCTCGGCGTCCGCGACGATGCCGCGCAACCGCACGTCCAGGTCGGCCAGGTGGTGGGCGTCAGCGACGAACAGGGCCGTTGCGCCCTCGCCGAGCGCGGCGGTGACCGAGGCCAGGCCGGTGGCCGCCGCGATCTCGCGCAACAACGTCGTCGACGCGGCCTGGTCACCGGCACTGAGCGCCACCGCCCGCAGCGGTTGGCCCGTGGGCAGGCCCGCGGTCTCCAGCCGGGCGGCGACCTCGGCCGGGGTGGAGGTGCCGTCCAGCAGGCGCCGCAGCGCGGCCTCCACCGAGCGCCCGGCGATGCGGCGCGTCTCCTCCACCCGCGCCCGCAGCAGCGCCACCACGGTGCCCAGGTCGGTGGCGATGGCCTCGTGCTCCTCGTCCCACGCGGCCAGCTCGCCGCGGGCCAGCACGAACCAGGCGGCGGCGCGCGGCTCGGCGTCGGACTCAACCGGCCACAGCACGCACGGCTCGTCGCCGCGCACCGGCCGCGGCAGGTGCCCGGTGGCGAACTCGCGCAGCGCCGCCCGCCGCGTCTCCGCGGCGAGTTCGGCGGTGCCTCCCACGACCCACCCGGCCGCCGACACCACCCAGCAGTCCGCGCCGAGCTCGTCGGCGGCCATCCGCAGCACGCGGTCCAGGTTGGCGCCGGCGGCCACCGCCGACACCAGCTCCCGGCGCGGTGCAAAGCGGCGCTGGACGCGGTCGGCGAGCGTGGTGAAGCTGACGGTCAGCGGCACCTCGAAGGCGGGCAGCCCGTACCGCTGGCACGCCTGCACCAGGTCGGGCGGGGCGTGGCCGAGGCGGGCGGTGCCCGCGGCGAGCCCGGCCACCCCGGCGTCGACCAGCGCGGCGACGAACTTCTCCGAGTCGCTCGGGTCGTTGCGCCACACCAGCCCGCTGAGCACCAGCTCGCCGCCGCTGAGGTAGCGCCGCGGGTCCAGCAGGTCGGTGATGTACACGCCGCGGACCGGCCGGTCCATCTGCTCCGCGCCGGTGAGCAGCACCAGACCGAGCTCCGGATCGGAAAGAAGATCGCCTAGCAGCACCTGCGCTCCTCAGAGCTCCGGCCCGTGCCCGGGAGCGCGCCGCCCGCCGCGTTCGTCAGGCCACGGAACGCCTGTACCCGGTGATGGCGGTCGCACCCTCCGGGCCCGGGCAGGAATCCGTTGTCGTGCACGCCGTGCCCCGGACGGCGCAACGGGGCCTGCCGCGTTTGTAGAAAGGTACAACCGCGCCTGGGCGACCGGAACCTTTTTTCGGGGTTTCCGCCGCTAGCCAGCACGAGCACCCCGGTTGTGTACTGAATCACACCGTTCACCGGCCGTGACGAGGAGTACACCCGTGGATTTCCTCCGCCCCGCCACTTGGCGGGAGGCGCTCGAAGCCAAGGCCGCGCACCCCGGCGCGACACCGATCGCCGGGGGTACCGACGTGATGGTCGAGATCAACTTCGGCCGCCGCCGCCCCGACGCGCTGCTGGACCTGACCCGCATCCCCGAGCTGGCCGACTGGTGGGAGGTCGACGGGGTGCTGCGCATCGGCGCCGGCCTGCCCTACACGCGCCTGATCAACGAACTCGGCGACCGGCTGCCCGGCCTGGCCATCGCCAGCCGCACCGTCGGTTCCCCACAGATCCGCAACCGCGGCACCCTCGGTGGCAACCTCGGCTCCGCCTCGCCCGCCGGTGACGGGCACCCACCGCTGCTGGCCGGGGACGCCCAGGTGGAGGTCGAGTCGGTGCGCGGCACGCGGCTGATCCCGGCGGCGGAGTTCTTCACCGGGGTCAAGCGCAACGCGCTCGCCGCCGACGAGCTGATCGCCGCCGTGCGGATCGCCCCGGCGACCGGCCCGCAGCAGTTCTCCAAGGTCGGCACCCGCAACGCGATGGTCATCGCGGTGTGCACCTTCGCCATCGCGCTGCACCCGGAGCAGCAGCGGGTGGGCACCGGGATCGGCTCGGCCGCGCCGACGCCCCGCCGCGCGCCGGAGGCCGAGGAGTTCCTGGCCGCCGAGCTCGACTGGGCGGGCCGCCGCCCGCTGCAGGACTCGGTTGCCCGCCGCTTCGGCGAACTGGTCGCGCAGGCGTCGTCGCCGATCGACGACGTGCGCGGCACCGCCGGCTACCGCCGCCACGCCCTGGCCGTGATGGCCCGCCGGACCCTGTCCTGGGTCTGGCACGAGCACTGTTCCGGGAGGCAGGAATGCGCCTGACGTTCACCGTCAACGGACGACCGCACGAGGCCGACGACGTGTGGGAGGGCGAGAGCCTGCTGTACGTGCTGCGCGAGCGGCTTGGCCTGCCGGGCTCGAAGAACGCCTGCGAGCAGGGCGAATGCGGCTCCTGCACGGTTTACCTGGACGACGTGCCGGTGTGCGCGTGTCTGGTCGCCGCCGGGCAGGCGGAGGGCCGCGACGTGCGCACCGTGGAGGGCCTGGCCGCCGGCGAGCAGCTGGACCCGGTGCAGGAGGCGTTCGTCGAGGCGGGCGCGGTGCAGTGCGGTTTCTGCACGCCCGGTCTGCTGGTGCAGACCCACGACCTGCTCCGGCGCAGGCCGAACCCGTCCGACGCGGAGATCCGCGAGTCGCTGGCCGGGAACCTGTGCCGCTGCACCGGCTACCAGAAGATCCTGGACGCCGTCCGGCTCGCCGCCCGGCGCAACGCGGAGGCGGGCGCATGAGCATGGTCATCGAGGGTGGCGCCGTGGTCACCGTGGACGACTCGGGCACCGAGTTCGCCGAGGGCCACGTCGTCATCGAGGGGGACCGCATCGCCGCGGTCGGTTCTGGTTCGGCACCCCCGCAGGACGGGCCGGTGCGGCGCATCGACGCGTCCGGCTGCCTGGTGACCCCGGGACTGGTCAACACCCACCACCACCTCTACCAGTGGGCGACCCGCGGATACGCCGCGGACGCCACCCTGTTCGGCTGGCTCACCGAGCTGTACCTGGTGTGGGCCGGGATCGACGAGGAGATCACGCACGCCGCCGCGTCGGCGGGCCTGGCCCGGATGGCGCTCTCCGGCTGCACCACGGCCGCCGACCATCACTACGTCTTCCCGCGCGGCGGGGGCGACGTGTTCGGCGCGGTCGTCACCGCGGCCGAGCGCATCGGCGTGCGGCTGCACGCGGTGCGCGGCTCCATGGACCGCGGGCGCTCGCACGGCGGCCTGCCGCCGGACTCGGTCGTCGAGGACCTCGACGCCGCGCTGGCCGGCACCCAGGAAGCCATCGACCGGTTCCACGATCCCGGACCGGGCGCCCGGGTACGGGTCGCGGTCGGCCCCTGCTCGCCGTTCTCGGTCAGCACCGACCTGATGTGCGAGGCCGCCGAACTGGCCCGCCGCAACGGGGTCCGGTTGCACACCCACCTCGCCGAGACCGTCGACGAGGTCGAGCAGTGCCGCGCCGAGTTCGGCCGCACCCCGGTCGAGTACGCCGACGAGCTCGGCTGGCTCGGCCCCGACGTGTGGCTGGCGCACACCGTTCACCTGTCCGACTCGGCGATCGCGCGGTTCGGCGCGACCGGCACCGGTTCGGCGCACTGCCCCAGCTCCAACGGCCGACTGGGCGCGGGGGTGGCGCCGGTGCGGCCGCTGCTGGACGCCGGTGCCCCCGTCGGGCTGGGGGTCGACGGGGTCGCCTCCAACGAGGCCGGCGGGCTCGGCGAGGAGATGCGGCAGGCGCTGCTGACGGCGCGCGCCCGCTACGGGCCGCAGGCGCTGTCGGTGCGCGACGCGCTGCGGCTGGCCACCCGCGGCGGGGCGCGCTGCCTGGGCCGCGACGACGAACTGGGCTCGCTGGAGCCCGGCAAGCTCGCCGACATCGCGGTCTGGCGGTTGGACGGCCTTGACCACGCGGGCATCGCCGACCCGGTGGCGGCGCTGGTCCTCGGTCGGCTGCCGCCCCTGGACCGGCTGCTGCGCGGCGGCACCGTCGTGGTCGACGGCGGTCGCCTGACGTCGGTGCCGGAAACCGATCTCACCCAGCAACTCCATCGGGCCGATGCCCGGATCCGCACCCGGAAGGTGGCCGCATGACCCACGCGCCCGCTCGTGAACGCCAACCGGGTGCGGGCCCGCAGAACACTGGAGGTGTCCGCATGCGCCACGCGCCCGCTCGCAGTCCGCAGGAGCTCAACGACGCCATCAGCGGCGGCATCGGCGAATCGCCGCTGCGGCCCGATGGCGCGCTCAAGGTGCGCGGCGAGTACGCCTACTCCTCGGACCTGTGGGCCGAGGACATGCTGTGGGGTGCCACGCTGCGCAGCCCCCACCCGTACGCGCGAATCCGCTCGATCGACATCGGCCCGGCGATGGCGATGGCCGGAGTGCAGACCGTGCTCACCGCCGACGACGTGCCCGGTGAAAACCGGTACGGCCTGAAGTACGCCGACCAGCCGGTGCTGGCCTCCGACGTGGTGCGCTACCAGGGCGAGGCCGTCGCGCTGGTGGCGGCCGACCACCCGGAGACGGCGCGCCGCGCGCTGCAGAAGATCGTCGTCGACTACGAGGTCCTGGAGCCGGTGCTCGACGCCGAGCGGGCCGCGCACGACGACACGCTGCCCAGGCTGCACCCGGGCGGCAACGTGGTGCGCCACCAGAAGATCGTCAAGGGTGATCCGAACGCGTCGGCCGAGGTTGTGGTGTCCGGCGTGTACACGGTCGGCATGCAGGACCAGGCGTTCCTGGGCCCGGAGTCCGGTCTGGCCGTCCCCGCCGAGGATGGCGGCATCGACCTGTACCTGGCCACCCAGGACCTGCACGCCGACCTGCGGCAGACCGCGAAGGCGCTGGGACTGCCGCCGGAGAAGGTGCGGATGACCATGTCCGGGGTCGGCGGCGCGTTCGGCGGCCGGGAGGACCTGTCCATCCAGGTCCACGTGTGCATGCTGGCGCTGCGCCTGGGCAAACCGGTCAAGATGGTCTACACCCGCGAGGAGTCGTTCTACGGCCACGTGCACCGGCACCCGGCCACGATGTACTACGAGCACGGCGCGACCCGCGACGGCAGGCTCGTCTACGTCAAGGCCCGCCAGTACTTCGACGGCGGCGCGTACGCCTCGAAGACGCCGGTCGTGGTCAGTAACGGGACCACGCTCGGCGTGGGCCCGTACGTCGTGCCGAACGTCGACATCGAGGGCTGGGGCGTCTACACCAACAACCCGCCGTGCGGCGCGATGCGGGGGCTCGGCGCGGTGCAGCCGACATTCGCCTACGAGTCCCAGATGGACAAGCTCGCCGCGGCGCTGCACATGGACCCGGTCGAGCTGCGCATCCGCAACGCCATCAAGCAGGGCGACTCGATCCCCACCGGCCAGGTGCTGGACTACCCGGCGCCGGTGGCGGAACTGCTGGAGCGGGTGCGGGCGCTGCCGATGCCCGAGGAACGCACCGGCCCGGTGGACATCCGTGAACTGCCCGGCGGCGCGTCCAACACCACCCACGGCGAGGGCGTGGTGCGCGGCGTCGGCTACGGCGTGACGATCAAGAACATCTGCTACTCCGAGGGCGCTGATGACTTCTCCACCGCCCGGGTGCGGTTGCAGGTCATCGGCGGTGAACCGGCGGCGATGGTGCACACCGCCGCCGCCGAGGTCGGCCAGGGTCTGGTGACCGTGCAGCAGCAGATCGCGCGGACCGAGCTCGGCGTCGAGCGGGTCACCATTCACCCGAACGACACCCGCGTCGGCCCGGCCGGTTCCAGCTCCGCGTCGCGGCAGACCCTGGTCACCGGCAGCGCGGTGAAGGCCGCCTGCGACGCGGTGCGCGACGTGCTGTTCGCGCGGGTCGCCGAGCGCTACGACGTCGATCCGGCGCGGCTGTCGCTGCAGGGCGGCAAGGTCGTGTCGGAAACCGGCGGCGTGGTGGCCGACCTCGTGGAGGTGCTCGGCGACGACGTCATCGAGGAGACCCGCGAGTTCCACCATCGGGAGACCTTCCCGATGGACGAGACAGGCCGCAGCGAGCGGGTGCACGTACAGCACGCGTTCTCCGCGCACCGGGCGGTGGTCGACGTGGACCTCGACCTCGGCCTGGTGAAGGTGGTGCAGCTGGCCTGCGCCCAGGACGTCGGCAAGGCCATCAATCCGGATGCGGTGATTGGCCAGATCCAGGGCGGTTCCGCGCAGGGCCTGGGGCTGGCGGTGATGGAGGAGATCAAGGTCGTCGACGGCCACATCCGCAACCCGTCCTTCACCGACTACCTCATTCCCACGATCCTCGACATGCCGCCGATGGAGATCGACGTCATCGAACGCGGCGACCCCAACGCCGTCTACGGGCAGCGGGGGGTCGGCGAGCCGCCGACGATCTCCGCCACCCCGGCCGTGGTCGCCGCGATCCGCGCGGCCACCGGCAGGGAACTGCCGCACATCCCGGTGGCTCCCGAGCACATCGTCTGATCCGTACCCGCCGCGGCGGTGGTTCCGGGCCACCGCTGGCGCACCCTTCCGAGACAGGAGCAACTGATGTCCGTGGACGTCGCGACGAGCGCCGAGCAGGAGTGGATGGCGCGGGCCATCGAACTCGCCACGACCAACGTGGACAGCGGCGGCGGCCCCTTCGGCGCGCTGGTCGTCCGCGACGGCGAGGTCGTCGCCACCGGCACCAACAGGGTCACGGTGGACCTTGACCCGACCGCGCATGCCGAGGTCACCGCGATCCGCAACGCCTGCCGCGCACTGGGCACGTTCAAACTGGACGGCTGCGTGCTGGTGACCTCGTGCGAACCGTGTCCGATGTGCCTGGCGTCCGCGCTGTGGGCGCGGCTGGACCGGGTGCTGTTCGCCGCCGACCGGGACGACGCCGCCGCGGCCGGGTTCGACGACCGCGCGTTCTACGAGGTCTTCCGCGACCCCGAGGCGTCGACGCCAACGCCGGTACACCGCGTCGAGATGCCCAACCGCAACGCGGCCTTCGACGCCTGGCGCACCAAACCCGACCGGGTGGCCTACTGACCACCAAGCCCCAACTTCAGCAAACCCGGGAACCCGGGCCGCCACGGACGCCCCGCGATGTGGTGCCCTCCACGCATACCCCGATCCGGTGATGTGGCGTACGTTGCCTCGGGTGAGGACCTCGGACGTGGCGGGAGTTGTGCTGGCGGCGGGCGCCGGTCGGCGTTTCGGTATGCCGAAGGCGTTGGTGGAGCACGGCGGGGAGCTGCTGGTGGACCGGGCCGCGCGGGTGCTGGCCGAAGGCGGCTGCGACCCGGTCGTGGTGGTCCTCGGTGCCGCCGCCGACGAGGTGCGGGAACGAGCGGCGCTCACCGGCACGACCGTCGTGGTCAACCCCGACTGGGCGAGCGGCATGGGGTCGTCCCTGCGCACCGCCCTCGACGCGCTGGCGACCACCGACGCCGCGGCCGCCCTCGTGCTGCCGGTGGACATGCCCGGGGTCGGGCCGGAGGCAGTCCGCCGCGTCGCCGCCCGCGCCGGACGCACCGCCCTGGCCGCCGCGTCCTACCACGGCACCCGCGGCCACCCGGTGCTGCTCGGCCGCGACCACTGGACCGGTGCGCACGCCGCCGCCACCGGCGACGCGGGAGCGCGCGACTACCTCCGAACACGCACGGTGACGCTGGTGTCCTGTGACGATGTATCGGAAGGCTATGACGTGGACCGCCCGGAAGACCTGCGCCGCGCGAACCCGTAGAGTCGACGGCCACGCGTGACCGCCCGGAAGGGACTCACGGTGAGCAATGTCACACCAACGCCCGAGCAGGACGGAGGCGGAGGGACGCATGGCCGCAGAACCCATCACCGCCAACTACGTGCCCGACGGCGATGACTGGACGGTCACCGTCTCGGCCGGCACCGACCACCGCACGGCCCGAGCCCCGGGGCTCCTCGCCGCCCGGGACCAGGTCGACCAGCTCATCGAACAGCTCTCCCGCGGCTCGGCGGGCCGGGTGGTGATCCACCTGCTGGACGGGGACGGCTTCGCCTTCACCACCGCCTACCTGCAGGCCCGGCACGGTCTTTCCGACGAGACCACCCGGCAGGCCGCTGCCGCCGCCGCGGGCAGCGCCGCGCTGCACGGCCGCGGTGCGCGCTGACCCGAAAATGCGTGCACAGTGGACGAAGACGGGGTGCCGCTTAGGATGAGCGTCGTGAAGGCTCCGACGAGCAGTGCACGCGAGGAGGACGCAGCGGTGGCCAGCGCCGAACCGAACCGGCCGCCCGCCGGTCGGGGACGCCCGCGGGACGCCAGTCGCGACGCGGCGCTGCGCCAGGCCGCCATGGAGGTGCTGGCCGAGGTGGGCTACCGGGCGCTGACCATGGACGCGGTGGCCGCGCACGCGCGCGCCGGCAAGGCCACCATCTACCGCCGCTGGGACTCCAAGCTCGACCTGGTCATCGACACCTGCAACCAGCTGGTGCAGCGCAGCATCCCGGAACCGGACCGGGGCTCGGTCGAAGCCGACCTGGGCGAGTTCCTCCGCGCGTTCGCCTCGTTCCTCACCGGCCCCGTCGGCAAGGCCGCCCAGGCCCTGGTCGGGGAGCTGCCGCACGAACCGGAGCTGGCCGCGGCGTTCCGCGAGTCGTTCCTGCTGCCGCAGCGCGACGTGCTGCGGCGCATCGTCGAGCGCGGCGTGCGGCGCGGTGAGATCAGCCCCGAAGCACCGATCGACACCGTCGTCGAACTGGCCGGCGCCGGGCTCCTCTACCGCCTGATGCTCACCGACGAACCGCTGGACACCCGATTCGTCGACCGCATCCTGCACGAAGCCCTGCTGCCCCTCCTGCGCGGCCGCGCGACCCGGAACGACCGCTGACCGCCCGCCACCGACCGGATAGGGTGGGGACACGCGTTCGAAGGAGGTCTGCGTGGCGCACGGATCGGTGACCGAACTGACTCGCTGGCCGGTGAAGTCGCTGCGCGGCGAGCTCGTCGGAGCGGCCCGCTTCGACGAGCGCGGCATGGCCGGCGACCGTGCCTACGCGCTGCTCGACGAGCGCGCAACCCGCGCCGGCAACGTCCTCACGGTCCGCCAGAACCCCACCATGCTCAGCTGGTCGGCCGCCTACGGCGAGACCGCGGACCCCACCGAGCCGCCGACCCTGCACGCCCCGGACGGCACCGAGTGGTCGTGGAAGGACCCCGGCCTCGCCGACGCCCTCGCCGGGGCGCTCGGCATCCCACTCAGCCTGCACGCCGCCGACGGCCAGCAGGACCGCGGCCCCACCGTGCTGGTCACCTTCGAGGCGTCCCGGGCCGCGCTGGACCAGGAGCTGGGTGCGGACGTCGACCTCCGCCGGTTCCGGACGAACCTGCACGTCACCACGGACCTGCCCGCGTTCGCGGAGGAGGAGTGGGGCGCTGGCACCACGCTCACCGCGGGCGAGGTCGAACTGGCGGTCACCGGCGACGACGCGGGACCGTGCATCCGCTGCGCCGTGCCCAGCTGGGACGCCACCGGGCGGGAACGCTGGCGCGACCTGCAGACCCACCTGATCGGCCGCCACGACAACAAGTTCGGGGTCATCATGCGCGTCACCAAGCCCGGCACGGTGCGCGTCGGCGACCCCGTCGCGGTCCGCTGACCGCGGGGCACCGGGGTGGTTTGCACCCCGGCGACCCGGGTCACCGGAACAGGTTGCGCACCACCACGATGGCGACGAGCGCGCCGACACCGATGAGCGCGTAGCGCACCCTCGGGTCCTCGAGCTTGTCCCGCACGCTGGACTTGCCGTACTCGACGAACCGCTTCGGGTGCGCCTTCTCACTCAACCGGTCCAGCGTGGCGGCCAGCGCTTCACGGGCCTGCTCGATGTCACGCTCGATGGCGTCTGGATCACGGGCCACGCGTCCTCCTCACGTTCACCTGGCTGCTGACACCGTAGAGCACCAGTGGGACGCCACCGCACCAGCGGTTCGCGTGTCGTGCCCGACACCCGGTCAGGGAACGGCCCCTGCCGGCAAGATCACACCACGCGCTAGGCTTGGCCCGATCGGGGCCGTAGCCCAATTGGCAGAGGCACTAGGTTTAGGTCCTAGCCAGTGAGAGTTCGAGTCTCTCCGGCCCCACGGATTTCCTGCCGGCCGGGAGCAGCAGGCTGTACACCGCCGGTCTGCCGATGCCCGCGGTGGGAGCAAACACGCTGGGCCGACCGCGTGGATCGAGTCGAAACCACCCGTCCGCCGGCAGGAACTCTGCTATGTCTCGAGGAACCGTCGACCGTTCCTCGAGGAGCCCGTGGATGACACAGTCCTCCGCACAAACCGCTGACCGTGTCTGCTTCGTGGCCATGCCCATCAAGAGCACCGACAGCCCCGAGCACGCCCACTTCGACGCGATCTACAAGTTCATCGCCCAGGAGGTCAGGGGGTTCGGTTACCAGCCGGTGCGTGGCGACAAGATCAACCAGCCGGGCAACATCAACAAGGAGACCGTCAAGTACCTCGCGGAGGCCGACCTCGTCATTGCCGACCTCACCGATCTGAACCCGAACGTCTTCTACGAACTCGGCGTCCGGCACGCACTGCGCCGATCCGGCACCGTGCTGCTCATCGACGAATCCCGCACCGAGGCCGTTCCCTTCGACCTCGGCTATTACCGGGTGCTGTCCTACCGGAGCGGTTCACCCGAGGACATCGTCCAGCTGACCGAGCAGTTGCGCGTCACGCTGCAGGAGATCGGTCCGGCCGACGAGCCGGTCGAGTTCCCCCCTTCGCACAGCCCGGTGCACGACTGGTACCCGGAACTGCCGCCGGACCTGTTGGCCAAGGCACGGTCGGCGAGCGACGCTGACCTGCGGCGCGAGCTGGAGCAGGCGCGCAAGGATCTGGAGCGCTACCGCCGGCGCGAGAAGCAGGACAGCACCGGGATCGACCTGGCCGACACCGACGTCCGCGACCTGGTCCGGCAGCTGCGGCAGGCAGCGCAGAACCGGGCACTCCCGGAGCACATCATGCGCGATGCCGACGAAGCGGCTGCCGCACGGAACTCCGCGGATTTCCTCGCCGCCGTCGAGGCACTGCTCACCTCCTCGCACTTCATCGCCCCGCGCGATTTCCAGAAACTGGCCGGTTTGGCGCTGTCCCTCGGTCTGGAAGCGGTGACCGAGGGACTGCTGGCCGAGGGACTCGCCCGGTTTCCCACCGACAAGGACATGCTCCAGGCCCTGGTCCAGCGACGTTCGCGAAGCCGGGATGCGAACACCCGAAAGCAGGCGAAGAAGCAGTTGGCTGCCTGGGCTGGCATCGACCTGGAAACTGCCGAGCTGCTGCCCGGATTCGATGCCGACAAGGCGGTGAACGACATCGGCTTCCTGGCTGAGATCCTCTACCGGGAGAACGAGACCGAACACGGCATGAAGATCCTCGAATCCGCCCGGCAGCGCGACGAACGCGGCGTGCTCCTGCCCTTGTACGCGCGGCAGCTGGGGTGGCTTGGTCAGGCGAAGGAGGCGATCAACGCCTATCGCGAGGCGTTGCGGAATCCGACCCCCAACCAGGAGTGCATCCGCTGGTTCGCCAACGAGCTGCACAACCACGGCTATCACGTCGAAGCCGCCGAGGTGTACCTGCTCGAAGCGTTCTTCGACGTCGACGACGCCAACGGATTCGTGGACTTCAGCAGCGAGGTGTCGTTCCACATGTACGGCTACTACGCGCTGAAGAGCATCCCCAAGGGCAGCGTGCTCGACACCGGCCCTCGGGACCTGCCGCCCAAGATCACCCGCCGCCACATCAGGGAGGGCCTGGAAATGGGCATCTCCTGCAACGACATCGATGCCGACAACATCGATGTCATCGAGCGGACGCTCCAGCGGGCCGACCTCGACCTGAACCTGTCCCAGGAGAACGTGGGCAGGTACACCAAGGACGAACGCATCGCGTGGCTCCGCGACACCTACTCGCTGGTCCGTTCCGACCTGACCGCGGAGCTGCCGATCGCCGTCCGTCTGGTATCCGGCCCGCTGATCCCGGCGGACGACGACTGACGTGCCGGTTCCTGGCCGCCGGTGTCAGCGATGGGCCGGGAACTCGACGACCTGCTGGTACGTGGGGCGGTTCTGCCAGCTGATCTTGTTCTGGCTGATGCCGCCGATCTTCGTCTGCAGGATCGCGTCCGCGCACCACTGGTCGCCCGCCGCGCAGTCGGCGTCGCCCGGGTAGGTCTGCTCCGCCGGGGTCGCCGCCGCCTGCGCCAGCGTGTCCAGCAGCATCCGCCGGCAGGTCGCCGCGTCACCGCCGCCGCACAGCGGTTCACCGAACCCGCCGGGCACCGGCTCGCCCAGCACGCCGCGGATGTCCTTGGACACCTGGCCGTACCAGCCGAACTGGAACGCCGAGCCCTGGTGGCCCTGGCCGACGTGCAGGCCGGGTTCGCCGTTCTGCCAGCCGGACGGTGACTCGTTGATCTGCATGACGTCGGTCAGCGCCTGGTAGGCCGGGGCGCCCAGCGAGGGCTCGAACTCGCCGCGCACCAGCAGCGGCCACCACGCGTCCATCAGCTCGATCGCCGAGGCGTGCGCGTATTCGCGGCTGCCCGGCTCGGTCTCCACCCGCCGGCCGCCGTCGGCGAGCCAGGCGCGCAGTTCGCCGACCAGCGCCGCGGTCCGCGGGTCGTCGACCGGCTGGGTGTCGATCAGCCGCAGCAGGTCCGGCAGCACGCGTTCGGCGCGCAGGTCGGTGACGCCCGCCTCGGCCATCGCCCGGGTCAGCGTCACGCGGGTGAACGTGCCGCCGGCGGCGATGTGCTCGGCGACGCGGCCGTCCAGCAGGTCGCCGCGCTGCACGGCGCTCTTCTCCAGCTTGTCCCCCGCGGTTCCCGGGGCCTGCTTGTTGTTCCAGCTGATGTAGTAGTCCTGGTTGATCGACTGCGGATGCTCCCTGAAGGGCACGTAGGTGGCGGTGTTGGTCGCCGGGTTCCAGCCCTGCCACTCGTACGCCGGGTCGGAGGCGATCGGCATGCTCGGGTCGACGACGGGTTGGCGCAGCACGTTCGCGCCGGAGTTGAAGTATGCGGTGTCGTCGGCGTCGACGTAGAACCAGTTGAAGGTGTAGTTGATGTCGTGCGCGGCGCGTTGGAAGTCCGTCGCGGAGGTGATCGCGGCGGGGTCGTTGAACTTCTGGAACCCGATGATGGAGTCGACCTCGTGCAGGAACGTGGCGCGGGCGGTGGTGAAGGCCACCGGCCTGCCGCCGACGGTCGCCCGGTGGGTCACCGGGCCGTAGCGGGTGCGGAAGGACACCAGCCGGTAGGAGCCCGCCGGGGTGTCGTCACCGAGGTTGGGCTGCCAGGCGTTGCGCCGCTCCACGGTCTGCATGGGCAGGCACTCGCCGCGGAACCGGTAGTGGTTCGAGTTCTTCGTGGCCGGTTGCCCGTCGGGTTCGCAGAGTTCGACCGCGTAGGTGTCGATGATGTCCTGCGCGGCGGTGGTGGCGCTCCACGCGTAGTCCGGGCCGCGACCGAGCAGCGTGTAGAAGCTCAGCCCGGCGAACGAGGCACCCTTGGCGGAGATGCCGGGCCCCTGCAGCTCCTGCAGGGTCAGCAGTTGCGGGGAGAAGTAGCCGGTCTGGGGACCGAAGACGGCGACCGGGTGGCCGCTATCGGTGTGCGCTCCGGAGACGACCAGCGCGTTGGACATGCCGCCGGGCTGCCCCATTCCGGTGGGCACCACGCCGTCGTCGAACATGCCGCGCAGGCTCTCCACCGGGTCGTCCGTGGCCGGGCGCGGGTTGACGGACTCGGGCTGGGTGTCGGGTTCGGCGGGTTCGGCGGCCGATCCGGTGGGGTCGAAGACCACCTGCTGCGGGCTCACCGAGCCGGGGTCGGGCAGCACCACGCCCTGCGGGTTCGCCGGCGCGGTGCCGTACTCGAATGTCCGTCCATCATGGACCGTAGTGATGGCCTCGGGGTCGTTCTCGGCGCGGAAGGCGTGCCAGACCTGCTCGCCGCGCTCGGGGCCGAAGCGCTCATGCAGCGCCATCCGCGCGATGGCGTTCGCCACCTCGTTGCCGCCGCCCCCGCCGAACTGGGCGCCGACCAGCGAGGCGAGCACCACCAGGTCGGTGAGCCGGAACGGCTCGATGCGGCCCTCGTTGGTGATCGGGTCGACGTGCCCGGTGGCCACGTACTCGCCGGGGAAGAAGCGCCCGCGGTGCGCCTGCTCGATGTAGGCGTTGATGCCTTCCACGTAGGACTGCGCGTCCGTGAGGGCCTGCGCGCCGCGCTCCCCCAGGCGCGCGACGGCGTCGATCTGCTGCTGGAGCTCCTGTTCGGTGTACGGGGACGCGGCGAAGAAGCGCTGCTCCAGCTCGCGGTTCGCGGGCGCGCCGCCGGCGAACGGGGTGACCTCGCCACGACCGGCCCGCCGCATGACGTCCATCAGGAACAGCTTGTTTTCGGCGGTCGCGTAACCGGCGCCGAAGGTGGTGCCGGAGCGGGTGGTGCCGTAGATGTGCGGGATTCCGGCGGTCCGGTCCCGCACGATGGTGACGTCCTCGCGGGGCCGGTAGATCCGCTCGACGTCGTCGGGGCGCACGCCGAAGGAGTTGTCGTTGAAGAACTCCTGGATGATGCCGATGGTCAGCTCCGGGTACCTGGTGGCGAGCCGGTCGTACTTCGCGAGCTGGTCGTCGGAGTGCGCCGGCCGGGTGCCCAGCAGCAGGTGCGCGACGAGGTCGGCGAAGGTGGCGTTGCCGTTCTGGCCGGGTGGCAGGACGTGGTGACACTGCTTGCGGCAGTAGTCCGGGGCCGGTTCGGGGACGGGGACCGGATCGGCCGCCGAAACCGGCGCGGCCAGCAGCGATCCGACGACGGCCGCGGCGCTGAGCGCGGCCAGGATGCGGGGACGTCGCGGCATGCCAGGTCCTCTCGTGGGGGCGTCGCCGACTGCGGACGCTAGCCACCTGGCAGCAAAAGCGAAAGGACTTCACGTTTGGTTTCCCCGAACGGCCCAGCGATCGACGACGATGACACCAGGAGAACGGCCCGGCACCGCCAGGCATTGGCGGTGCCGGGCCGTTCCGCGCGATCAGGCCGGCCTGAGCTGCTGCCGCTGGCGGCCGAGGCCGTCGATCTCCAGCTCCACCACGTCCCCGGCGGCCAGGTACGGGAAGCGGCCGGACAGCGCCACGCCCTCCGGGGTTCCGGTGTTGACCACATCGCCCGGCTCCAGCGTCATGTACTGCGACAGGTGCCGGATGATCTCGCCCACGCCGAAGATCATGTCCGCGGTGCTGGAGTCCTGCCGCAGTTCGCCGTTGACCCAGGAGCGCAGCCGCAGCGCCTGTGGGTCGGCCACCTCGTCGGCCGGGACCAGCCACGGGCCGACCGGGTTGAACGTCTCGCAGCACTTGCCCTTGGACCACTGGCCGCCGGACTGCTCGATCTGGAACGCCCGCTCCGAGACGTCGTTGGACACCACGTACCCGGCGACGCAGTCCAGCGCCTGCTCGACGCTGTCCAGGTAGCGGGCCCGGCGGCCGATCACCACGCCGAGCTCGACCTCCCAGTCGACGCGCTCCGCCCCGCGCGGCACCAGCACCTCGTCGTGGGGGCCGACGATCGTGTTGGGGTGCTTGAAGAACAGGATCGGCACCTCCGGCGGCGCCGACCCGGACTCGGCCGCGTGCGCGGCGTAGTTCTGGCCGATGCACAGCACCGCCATGGGGCGCGCGATCGGTGCGCCCACCCGGAGCCCGGTGCCGTCGCCGGGGTCGTCCACCGCGGGGAGTTCGCCGGCGGCCAGCGCCGCGCGGGCCCGCTGGATGCCGTCACCGGCGAGGAACGCACCGTCGATGTCGGTGGTGATCGGGGTCAGATCGAACAGCCGGCCCTGGTCGTCTGCCACGTGCGGTCGTTCCGCCCCGAGGGGGCCCAACCTCAGAAACCTCATCTCACTCCTTCGTCGTCACTGGCGCGACTGCCGCCGCGCCGCGCTGGTTGCGGCCGGGTCGTGACCAGGGCGGCGTGAACAGCCCTACGACCTTCCACGAATCCGGTTCGGCGAGCAAGGGGTCTCACGGGCGGCCCGGCTGGACGAGGATCGTGAGATCGCCCCGGACCGTAACTCACCTGTGCGCACCGTTCCTTCACATACATGAAGTCTGTTCGATGTACTGAATTCCATCAGGGCGACGACAACCCGGTCAAGAGGATGGAGATGTACCCCGAGGCGGACGTGCCGGTGCTGCAGATCTCCATGCCCACCCTCGAGCCCGAGCGCCTGATGCGGCTGGGCGAGACGCTGCGCCCGCTGCGCGACGAGGGCGTGCTGATCGTGGGCAGCGGGTTCTTCACCCACAACCTGTCCGCCCTGCGTGCCGAGCGCACGCCGAGCTGGTCGGTGGAGTTCGACGACTGGGGTCGGGAGGCCCTGGCGGCCCGCGACGTGGACGCGTTGCTGGACTTCCAGCGCAAGGCCCCGGCCGGGCGGCTGGCGCACCCCCGCACCGAGCACTTCGCACCGCTGTTCGTCACCCTCGGCGCCGCCGGTGACGACCTCGACCGCCAACGGGTCGCCATCGACGGTTTCTGGTGGGGCCTGGCCAAACGCTCCGTCCAGTTCGGCTGACGCTTACCCAGGCACCGGTCGGCGTTGTGTCGTGCGCCCGCGTGCTCAGCGGCGGAGCTGCTGCTCCACGGCGGCCACCACTTCGGACAGCGGAACGCGGGTCTCATCGGTCCAGTCCGGGCCGCACCGCGGCGTCGGCGCGGACACCGACATGGCGGCGACCACCTCCCCGGAGTGGTCGCGGATCGGCATCGCCACGCAGCGGCAGCCGATGATGTACTCCTCGTCGTCCACCCCGTAACCGCGTTCCCGGGTCTGCGCGACCTCGGCGAACAGGGCGTCGAGGTCGGTCACGGTGTTCTCCGTGAATCGCTCCAGCTGCACGCCCCGATACCGGCGCCGCAGCTCGTCGTCGGACAGCCCGGACAGCAGCACCTTGCCGAGCCCGACGGCGTGCGCGGGCAACCGCATGCCCACCGCGGACACCAGCTTCATCGGCTGCGGCGACTCCGCGATGGCGATGTAGACGTTCTCGGTGCCGTCGAGCCGGGACAGCTGCACGGTCTCGCCGGTCCGTTGCGCGAGCTGCTCCATCAGCGGCAGCGCCAGCCCGACGATGTCGCGGTGCCCGGTGTAACCCTGCCCGACGGTCCACGCCTTCAGCCCCAGCCCGTAGGTGCGGGTGGTCTGGTCGAACTCGGCGAAGCCGCGGTGCACCAGGGTGCCGAGCAGCCCGTGCACGCTGGACAGCGGCAGCCGCAGCGTCTCGGCGATGTCGCTGAGGCGATGCCGCCCGCGCGACAGCAGCTCCAGGATCACCAGCGCGCGGTCGGCGGACTTGACCACGTTCTGCCCGCTGCCCGCCTGCTCAGCAGTGGCCGACTCCGCCTTCACCGCGCACTTCCTTCCGCTACTCGCCTCGCGACCTACTGAACAGTACAGCGGCCGTGAGCGCGACGCTCAGCTCGCTCAGCTCGCGGCGAGCGTGGGCGATGTCGGTGGCCACGGCGATGTTGTTGTTCCGGTACACCGCGATGTTGACGGCCAGGCTGCGGCCCCCGGTGGCACGGCGGATCCGGTCGAGCAGGAACGGCGTGAGGTCGTGGCCCGCGATGCCCTGCTCACGCACCTGCTCCAGCGCCTCGGCCAGCGTCCGGTCGTGCACCTGCGAATCGAGATGGTCGGCCACCGGGACGGGGTTGGCGACCAGCAGCGCGGCGCGCAGGCCGAGCGCGTCCCGCGCGGCGACCGCTGCGGCCACCTCCGCCGAGGAGTCGGCGCAGTGTTCCACCGCGTGCCCGGAGTCGGCCACGTAGAACCCCGGGAAGCGCCGGGTGCGGTAGCCGAGCACCGGGATGTTCAGCGTTTCCAGCCGCTCCAGCGTCGCACCGACGTCCACATGGGACTTCGCCCCGGCGCTGACCACCACCAGCGGCGTCACCACGAGGGTCACCAGGTCGGCCGACTCGTCAAAGGTCTCCGCCGCACCCCGGTGCATGCCGCCGATACCGCCGGTGGCGACATCGCACCTCCCGCGAGATCCACCCGGTCCGGGCGCCGCTGAAGTGTGAGCATAGGGGGATGGAGCAGTCGGGGACGCCGTTTCGCCCGCTCGCGCCGACGATCGACCTGCCCGCCGCGGAGCGGCGCATCATCGAGTGGTGGCGGGTCCGCGAGGTGTTCGAGCGTAGCCTCGCGCAGACCGCGAACGGCCCCCGCTGGGTGTACTACGAGGGCCCGCCCACGGCCAACGGCACCCCGGGCACCCACCACGTCGAGGCGCGGGTGTTCAAGGACGTGTTCCCGCGGTACCGGACCATGAAAGGCCACTTTGTGCCGCGCCGCGCGGGCTGGGACTGCCACGGCCTGCCGGTGGAGCTGGCCGTGGAGCGCGAGTTGGGCATCAGCGGCAAGCGCGACATCGAGCGCATCGGGGTGGCGGAGTTCAACGCCCGCTGTCGCGAGTCGGTGCGGCGCCACGTCGCAGAGTTCGAGGCGGTCACCCGGCGGATGGGCCACTGGATCGACCTGCCGGCGGCGTACTGGACGATGTCGCCCGGCTACGTCGACAGCGTGTGGTGGGCGCTGACGCGGATCTTCGACAGCGGGCTGCTGGTGCAGGACTACCGCGTGGCGCCCTACTGCCCGCGCGACGAGACGACCCTGTCCGACCACGAGGTGGCGCAGGGCTACGTGAACGTGCACGACCCGTCCGCGTACGTGCGGTTCCCGGTGGACGGTCTCCTCGCCGGGCACCACGGCGTCGACCTGCTGGTGTGGACGACAACGCCGTGGACGCTGGTGTCCAACACCGCGGTGGCGGTGCACCCGCAGGTGCCCTACTGCGTCGTGCGCACGGTGCGCGGCACGTTCGTGGTGGCCGAGCCGCTGGTGGGCGAGGTGCTCGGCGACGACGTCGAGGTGCTGGCCACCGCGCCGGGCACCGAGCTGGCCGGACTGCGGTACCGGCGGCCGTTCGACCTGGTCGACATCCCGGACGCGCACCGGGTGGTGCTCGCCGACTTCGTCTCGACCGACGATGGGACCGGGCTGGTGCACCTGGCACCGGCGTTCGGCGCCGACGACCTGGCCGTCTGCCGGGCAAACAACCTACCGGTGGTGAACCCGATCACCAGCTCCGGCCGGTTCGGCGACGACGTCGACCTGGTTCGCGGCATGTTCTTCAAGGATGCCGACGCCGTGCTGATCGGCGATCTCCAGCACCGTGGGTTGTTGTTGCGCTACAGCACTTTCGAGCATCCGTACCCGCACTGCTGGCGCTGCCACACGCCGCTGATGTACCACGCCCAGCTCTCCTGGTACATCCGGACCACGCAGATCCGCGACGCGCTGCGGCGCGAGAACGAGCGGACGAACTGGTACCCGGCGCACGTCAAGCACGGCCGCTACGGCGACTGGCTGGCCAACAACGTCGACTGGGCGTTGTCGCGGTCGCGGTACTGGGGGACGCCGCTGCCGCTGTGGCGCTGCCCCGACGGCCATGTCACCGCCGTCAGCTCCCGCGCCGAACTGGGCGAGCTCGTCGGCCGGGACCTGACCGACCTCGACCCGCACCGGCCGCACCTCGACGAGATCACCTTCACCTGCCCGTCCTGCGGCCTCCCGGCGCGGCGCGTACCTGAGGTGGTCGACGCCTGGTTCGACTCGGGCTCGATGCCGTTCGCCCAGCTCGGCTACCCGCACGCCCCGGGCAGCGTCGCGGAGCTGGCCCGCGACTACCCGGCGCAGTACATCTGCGAGGCCATCGACCAGACCCGCGGCTGGTTCTACACCCTGATGGCGGTCGGCACGCTGCTGTTCGACCGCTCCGCCTACGAGAACGTGGTGTGCCTGGGGCACATCGTGGCCGAGGACGGCCGGAAGATGAGCAAACACCTGGGGAACGTGCTGGAGCCGCTGCCGCTGATGGAGCAGCACGGCGCGGACGCGCTGCGGTGGTTCATGCTGTGCTCCGGTTCGCCGTGGTCAGCGCGCCGCGTGGGGCACGGCCCGCTGCAGGGCATCGTGCGCAAGGTGCTCCTGACGTACTGGAACACCGCGTCGTTCTTCACCCGGTACGCGAGCCTGGTGGACTGGATCCCGGCCGACGCCGCCCCGCCCGCGCGGCGGCCCGTGCTGGACCGCTGGGTGCTCGCGCTGGTCAACCTGCTCGCCACGCGGGTCGACGCGCGCCTGGAGGACTACGACACCGCCGGAGCGGGGCGGGCGCTGGCGGAGTTCGTCGACGATTTGTCGAACTGGTACGTCCGCCGGTCCCGGCAGCGCTTCTGGGACGGCGACCGCGACGCGCTGACCACGCTCCACGAGTGCCTCGACGTGCTGACTCGGCTACTGGCGCCGTTCGTGCCGTTCATCACCGAGCAGGTGTGGCAGGACGCCGTACGTCCCGGTTCCCCCGACGCCGCCGAATCGGTGCATCTGGCGCTCTGGCCGCAGGCGGACCTTTCGCTGGTGGACGAGGCGCTGCTGTCCCAGGTGGACGTCGTGCGGCGGCTCGCCGAGGCGGGGCGGGCGGCGCGGCACGCCAGCGGCATCCGGGTCCGGCAGCCGCTGGGGCGTGCGCTGGTGGGCCTGCCGACCGGGGTGGCGCTTCCTGCGGACCTGCTCGCCGAGCTCGCCGACGAGCTCAACGTGCGGCGCATCGATCCGCTCTCGTCGGCCGGTGCAGTGCTGGACGTGTCGGTGAAGCCGAACTTCCGCGCCCTGGGGCGCAGGTTCGGCAAGCACACCCAGCAGGCCGCAGCGGCAGTCAGCGCGGCGGATCCGGCGACGCTGGTGCGGGCACTGCGCGCGACCGGCAGCGCCGAAGTGAACCTGGCGGGCGAGCGGATCGCGATCAGCCCCGACGAGGTGGTCGTCAGCGAGGTGCCGCGCACCGGCTGGGTCATGGAGTCGCAGCACGACGTCACGATCGCGCTGGACACCGCGATCACCCCGCAGCTGCGGCAGGCCGGGCTGGCCCGGGAGGTGGTGCGCTTCGTGCAGGAGTGCCGCAAGCGCGACGGCCTGGACGTGGCGGACCGCATCGCGCTGCGCTGGCGTACCACCGGCGAGGTGCGCGAGGCGCTGCTGGCGCACGGCTCCGACATCGCCACCGCCGTGCTGGCCCCGGACATCGCCGAAACCTCCGAACCGCAGGCGGATTCCAGTGAGCACACCGACCCGGAACTCGACCTGCGGGTGTGGCTGCGCCGGATCTGACCGGCCACACAGAACGACACGGCCGCGAGCGGTGCTCCCGCTCGCGGCCATCGTGAACGTCCAGGCACGCCCTGGAGTCCGGCTGCGGTGTTCCCTGGGGGTCGACTCGCCGACTCCCTGGAAGTCAGACCGGAATCCGGGGGTGCACCGCGGTCATTCGGTGCTGCTGGAACCGATCTGCTCCATCAGGACGTCGTAGTAGGAGCCGACGCGGGCGTAGACACCCGGCTTGCCCGGGCGGGCACAGCCCTCGCCCCACGACGTGACGCCGATCAGCTTGTTGTCCACCACCATCGGACCACCGGAGTCGCCCTGGCAGGTGTCCACGCCGCCTTCCGGCAGCCCGGCGCAGACCATCGCGTCCTTGTTGTACTCCTGGTACGCGCCGGAGCAGGTCTCGTCGGAGGTCACCGGCACGGTGGCCTTCTGCAGGTGATCGGCCTGCTGGCCGCCCTCGGAGGTGTTACCCCAGCCGAGGATGGTGGCCTGGCTGTCCGGGGCGTAGCCCGGGTCGTCGGCCTTGGCCAGCTCGATCGGCGCCTCCTGCACCGGCGCCTGCAGCGTCAGCACCGAGACGTCGAAGCCTTCGGTCGCGTCCTGGTACTCAGGGTGCACCCAGATGTCGGTGACCTTCGAGACGGTGCCCTCCTGCGAGCTCATCACCGTCCGGCCGCTGACCACGTTGATGTCGGCAGGCTGCGCATTGACCGTGCAGTGCGCGGCCGTGACCACCTTGGTCGGTGCAACCAGGGTGCCGCCGCAGAACTGCTGGCCGCTCGGGGACACCAGGGCCACGACGAACGGGTGGTCCTTGATGTCGGCATCCTCGCCGCCGACGATGTACGGTTCGACGTCCGACGGCGGCGCGGGCTGCGCCTGCGCGACCGACGCCGTGGTCAACGCGGCGACGGCGATCGCCGCGACACCGGCGAACCGGACGAGGCGACGTGGGGTCTCGACCATCGTGCTTCTCCTTGTCCCAGGGAACCTGGCCGCTGCGCGCCCTGGGCCCGGCGGCCTGCCTCCCGCCGGGTGGTTAGGCACAGCGACGAACTCGCCCGGAACGATATCCGCGGCCGCGCCGACCGGAAAAGCACCCGTATTTTCCGTTTTTCACCAGTACAGCAGAAAGTTCGCGCGTCGCCAAGGAGTTCGCCGACGGGGACGTGAGGGCGATTTCGGTGCTGTGGAAGGGAAAGCGGCGGTGCCGCCACGACGGCACGGGCGATTGGTGTCCGTCCTGAGCGGACACCTGTCGTGTCGCGAATGCGCCAGGCGGCGGGAGCGGGGAAGTGTCCCCGGCGCACCCCGATTGCGCCGGGGACACCTCCAACCACGGCCGGACCCCTCCGACCGGCTCGCGCCACCGGTCCCCGAACCGGCGGCACCGGCGCGTTCCGCGGCCCCGACTGCCGCGATCCGAACGCGCCAGCACTGGTCTACCGAATCATCGGTGGAATATTCCAGACCCAATCGGACCAGCTCACCCGATTGATCGTTCAACTGGTCGGCCTAACCCCGTTCCCACCCACCAGCACACCGCCGAACGGTTGATCTTCGCCCCCGGTGCCCCGCGCCGACCGGAGCAGGGCGCGCCGCACCCCGCAGGTGGCGACGCAACCGCCCTCAGCTCGGCGCGCGAGCCGCCCGGCCTACTTCGGTACGAGTCCCGCGTCGTAGGCCAGCAGCCCCGCCTGGAGGCGGTTCGCGCACGACAGCTTCACCAGCATCCGCGACACGTAGCTCTTCACCGTCGCCTCCGACAGGTACAGGCGGGCCGCGATCTGCGCGTTCGACATGCCCTGCCCCAGGCACGCGAGCACCTCGACCTCCCGGTCGGTGAGGTCCCGCACCAGCTCCACGGCCCGCTGCCGCGCGCTCTGCTCGGCGGCGGACGCGGCCAGCAGGCGCTTCTTCGCCTCCGCCGACAGCACCGTGTGCCCGTCCGCGGCGACCCGCACCAGACCGATCAGGTCCTCCGGCGGCGTCGACTTCACCAGGAACCCGGCTGCACCGGCGCGCAACGCCCGCAGCACGTACCTGTCGGCGTCGAACGTCGTCAGCGCCACCACGGCCGGCGGGTCGGGCAGCGTGCAGATCCGCTCGATGGCCGTGAGCCCGTCCACCCCGGGCATGCGCAGGTCCATCAGCACCACGCGCGGGCGGTGCCGCACCACGCACTCCACCGCCGCCGCGCCGTCCTGCGCGTCGTCGACCACCTCGATGTCCTCGGCCGAGCCCAGAATCGTCCGCAGGTGCGCGCAGACCATCGGCTCGTCGTCCACCACGACGACCCGGATCGGATCACCCATCGACGACCGCCTCCTCGGTGGGCACGTACGCGGGAAGTATCACATCGACCTCGAACCCGCCCTCGGACGTGGCCGCCGCGTACAAGGACCCGCCGACCAGCTCCACCCGCTGCTGCAGGCCCAGCAACCCCGACCCGGACCCGCTGGTCGCCAGGTCCGCGTCGGCCCGGCCCGGCGGCGCGGTGTTGCGGACGACCAGCCGCAGCCGGTCGTCGCTGTGGACGACGCGCACACTCACCCGGGCGCCGAAGGCGTGCTTGTGCACGTTCGTCAGCGCCTCCTGCACCACCCGGTAGGCGGTCCGGCCGACGGCCGCGGACACCTGCGCCGGATCGCCCTCCACCGCGAAGTCGACCGGCACGCCCACCGCTTCGGACTGGCCGATCAGGTCGGTCAGGTCCGGGACCTCGGTCAGCGGGGCCTCCGCGCGGGCCTCCTCGTCCGCCGTACCGCGCCGCAGCACCCCGACCAGGTCCCGCAGCTCCTCCAGCGCCTGGCACCCGCTGGTCCGCAGTTCTTCCGCCGCCCGCCGGATTTCCGGGTCGTTGGCGGCCACCCCGAGCGCCCCCGCCTGCAGGACCATCAGGCTCACCCGGTGTGTCACGACGTCGTGCATCTCGGCGGCGAGCCTCGCCCGCTCCTCCGCCCTGGCCTGCTCGGCGAGCAGGTCCTGCTCCCGCTCGGCCCGCTCGGCGCGTTCCCGCAGCGCCTGCACCAGCCTTCGACGGGCGGCCACGTACAACCCGAGAAGTGCGGGGAACACGGTCCAGAGCACACCGGCGACGATCGCGTCGCCGCTCGGCTGGTCCCACGGTCGCACCGCCAGCACCGAGACGATGGCGATCAGGTCCCAGCTGAAGAACTGCCACGTGCGCCCCTGGGTGTAGACGACCGCAGCGTAGACGTACCACGGCGTGATTCCCGGGAGCCACGGGTCGTCGCTCTGGTTGATGGCCAGCAGCGGGCCGGGGCCGAACTCGATCAGCAGCACCTGCGCGAGTGACACCGCGGTCACGACCGTCATGAGCGCCACCGGGAAGCGCCGCCGCAGGAGCAGCGCCAGGTCCAGGCCGTGCTGGATGAGGTCGTTGAGCCACAGCCCACCGACCCAGTCGTACACCTCGGTCGGGGTGTCCGTGGGGTACAGGTTCGACAGCACGCGGCCGAGCAGGTGCAACCCGATCACGAGACACACGTCGAACGCGGCCTCCCGCCGGGAGTTCCACAACAGCCGCCAGAGCGGGCGCTTCACGGGGAACACGGTAGCCACCCCGGGTGCGCTGACCGGCGCGGAAACCACCGCTCGGCGGGGGCGGAGTCGACGAAAGTTGCATATCGGCTGGGCGGCGTCAACTTTCGTCGGGCGTACGCCCTACCAAGCGCCGTGGCCCGGAGCTGATCATCGCGGATTCAATGGAAGCGCCCACCCAACCGACCGCTGGGGGAAACCATGAACTCCGCTGTGCTCAGCCCGGAATCACCGCCGCCGACCAGGCCCGACATCGCGCCGCTGGCGAAGTGGCCGGTGTTCACCGTCGCCGGCCTCGTCGCCGCCGCGCACGTCGCCGTCGCTCCGCTGGGCGGCTTCTGGATCGACGAGGCGTACATGCTGGCGGCCGGGAAGTTCCACCCGGACTGGGGGTACGTCGACCAGCCGCCCCTGGTGCCGCTGCTGGCGGCGGCGATGGACCGGCTCGCGCCCGGCTCGCTGGTCGTCCTGCGGCTGCCCGCCGCCCTGGCCACCGCCGCCATCGTGGTGCTGACCGCGCTGCTGGCCCGCGAGTTCGGCGGCGACCGCCGCGCCCAGGTCATCGCTGCGGGCGCGGGCGCCACCGGCCTGTGGATGGCCTTCGTCGGGCACTGGGTGGCGCCCTACACGTTCGAACCGGCCCTGTGGCTGGTGCTCACCTGGCTGCTGGTGCGCTGGGTGCGGTTCCGCGCGCTCGGGCGGGCCGACGACCGGTTGCTGCTGCTGTTCGGCGTGGGCGTCGGCGTGACCATGCAGGTGAAGTTCCAGGTAGCCATTCTGTGCGTGGCGCTGCTGATCAGTGTCCTGCTGGTCGGCCCGCGCGACATCCTGCGCCGTCCGATGCTCTGGGGCGGTGCGGGCATCGCGCTGGTGATCGCCGCACCCACCCTGATCTGGCAGGCCCTGCACGGGTGGCCGCAGCTGAAGATGGGTGCCGTCGTGGCAAGCGAGTCGCCGATGCTGTCCGGGGGACGCAGCGGCACCGCGCTCTCGCTGGTGATCTACGCGGGAGTCGCGGGCTCCGCGCTGCTGCTGATCGGCTTGTGGCGGCTGCTGCGCTCACCGGAGTTACGCACATACCGGTTCTTCGCGGTCACGACCGTCCTGCTGTACGGGTTCTTCGTCGCCACGGCCGCTCGCCCGTACTACCTCATCGGGCTGTACGGCGTCGCGACCGCGGCCGGCGTCCTGGGCCTGCAACGACGCCGCGAGACGCGACGCACCCGCCTGCGCTGGACAGCCTGGCCCGTGTTCGCGCTCTCGACCGCCGCCGCAGGGTACATGCTGTGGGCCTCCACGATGACCACATCGATGTTCGGGGTCCCCACGGCGAACTCGATGGCCAGCGACACCTCGGTCGCGTACCTGTCTCTGCCGCCGGAGCAACGGGCGCGGACCGCAGTCGTCGGTGACAGCTACATCGTGGCCTCGATGCTGGAGGTCGGGCTGCCGCAGCCGCCGTACGGCGAGGTCTACAGCCCGCACCGCGGCTACGGCTACTTCGGTCCCCCGCCGGAGCAGGCCGACACGGTGCTGTTCGTCGGGACCGATCCGTCGGCGCTGCGCGAACGGTTCGCCGACGTCCGCCAGGTCGGTTTCGGTCAGGTTCCGGTCTTCCTGTGTACCGGTCGCCAGGGCTCCTGGGCGGAGATCTGGCCGAGCCTGCAGTCCCTGTGAGGCGTCATGAGCAACCGGCTTCCCCCGCGACCCGCGGCACTCCGGGTGCCGCCACACCAACCGACTCGCTCCCTGCCCGCCGAGCGCACTGCCACAATGGCGCCGGCGATGCGCGACAGAGAGGTGCCGACAGTGGCCACCCCACCACCGAACCCGCACACCGGCGAGCTCCGCCTCCGGCCCCCACGCCACCGCGTCGAGCGCCGCGCCATCGGCTGGTGGACGACGCAGGCGCTGCTGCTCGTCGTCCCCCCGCTGGTCGCGCTCGCGGTGCTGGCGGTGCTGCTGCCCTCGGCCCGGTTCTGGCTCCTGCTGGGGCTGGCCGCGGTCGCCGTGGCAGGCATCCCGTACGTGCTGGTGATGCCGCAGTGGCGGTACCGGGTGCACCGCTGGGAAACCACCGAGGACGCCGTCTACACCGCCGCCGGGTGGCTACGCCAGGAATGGCGGGTGGCGCCGATGTCGCGCATCCAGACCGTGGACACCGTGCGCGGGCCGCTGCAGCAGTTGTTCAACCTCGCCAGCGTCACCGTCACCACCGCGTCGGCCGCCGGACCGCTGACCATCGCCGGCCTGGACCGGGAGGTCGCGGTGGCCGTCGTCGAGCAGCTCACCGCGGTCACCCAGGCCACCCCGGGGGACGCGACATGAGCACCGTCATCGACGGGCAGTGGCACCGCCTGGACCCGAGGACGATCGCGGCCGTCAGCACCCTGGTGATGGCGCCGATGGTGCCGACGGTCGGGGTGATGCTGCTGTCCGGCAAGGTCCAGGTCGCACTGATCACCTCGCTGATCTGGGTGGCCGGCGGGCTGGTGATCGCCGGACTGACCGCGGTCGGCTGGTGGTTCACCCGGTACCGGATCACTGCGGAGCGCTTCGAACTGCGCCGCGGCAACCTGACCCGCAGCCACCGCTCGATCCCGCGCGACCGGATCCGCAGCGTCGACCTCACCGCCGACCCCGGCCACCGGCTGTTCCGGATCGCCGTGGTGAAGGTCGGCACCGGCGGCCAGGCCGGGGACGGTGCCGAGCTCAAGCTCGACGCGATCGCTCGCCACCACGCCGAAACCCTCCGCCAGGAGCTGCTGTTCGGCGACGCGCCCACTGTGGACACCCACCGGCAGGGCGCGACCGAGGCCGAGAGCACACTGGCGCGGCTGCGCCCGGCGTGGTTCGGCTACTCCGCGCTGACCCTGTCGCTGGTGCTGATCGTGTGGGGCGCGCTGGGGTCCGCGGTCGGGTCCTTCACCGAACTCCTCGACGCCATGGGCGTCTTCCGGGCCGTCGCGGACGCCGCCACCGCAGCGCCGGTGTTGGCCGTCGGCGTCGGCACCGCTGCCCTGCTGCTGGTCGGCGTCGGCGGGGCCATGGCGCTGTCGGTAGAGATGTGGTGGGGCTTCCGCCTGTCCCGCGAGCGCGGCGGCACTCTGCGGGTGCGGCGCGGTCTGCTCACCACCAGGTCGATCTCGCTGGAGCAGCGGCGCCTGCGCGGGGTCGAGATCGCCGAACCTATGCTGCTGCGCTGGGCGGGAGCCGCCCGGCTCAACGCCATCGCCACGGGTCTGAGCAGGAGCCGGGAGGACCACCAGCCGGAGAACAAGACGCTGCTGCCGCCCGCGCCCCGCGCCGAGGTGGACCGGGTGGCCGCGGCGGTGTTGCGGGAACCGCAGCCGCCGACCGGCACCCCGCTGCGCCGCCACCCGCGAGCGGCCCTGCGGCGCCGCACCACCTGGGCTCTCGGCTGCGCGGCCCCGGCCGTGGCCGCGGTGGTGGTGCTGGACGTCCTCGGTTGGGTGCCGACCTGGCTGGCGGTGTCCGCGGGTGGGGTCGCCGTCCTCGTCGCGTGCGCGTTCGCGGTGGACGCGTACCGCAACCTGGGGCACGGCCTCACCGACGAGTACCTGATCACGAGATCGGGCACGGGAGTCCGACGCACGGCCGCGCTGCACCGCAGCGGGATCATCGGCTGGCGGATCACCCAAACCGTGTTCCAACGGCGGTCGGGGCTGGCGAACGTCACGGCGACCACGGCCGCCGGGAGCAGTTGCTACCCGGTGAAGGACGTGGCCGTCGGAGAGGGGCTGGCACTGGCCGAACAGGCGGTGCCGAATCTGCTCGGGCCGTTCCTGGAACGGCACTGAGTCCGGCGGGCGGTGGCTCCGCCCCGGAGAGCGGAGCCACGCGTCGATGGCGCGGACCGGATGTGTGGGAGAGCGACGGCACGCGGCGCCGGACCAGCCGCCTCCGGCCCGGTCCGCGCTTTCCGTCAGGCGTCGTCGAAGCAGCCCCGCTTGAGGTGGCGGACGAACTCGCGCCAGCGCTGCGGGGCGACGGTGATGTGCCCGGCGGCCCGGTTCTTGGTGTCGCGAACCCCGACGCAGTCGACCCCGAAGCCGACCTCGACGCACTGGCCCTGCCCCTGGGTCCGGGTGCTGGTGCGCCAGCCGGTGATGTGTGCCATCTACAGCTCTCCTATGCGTTGTTGGATGAGTTGAACTGAACCGTCCGGATCTACCGCATGCGCCCGTAAATGGTCCATCATCATGACGTAGTTCGACAGCTCGATCTCCCTTTCGAGGTAAAGCCCTCCCACATGCGTTTCCAGATAAACCACGTCCGGGTCAATGTGGTTGGAGTAACGCAGGATCACGAAAGGTCCGGCCTGCGCCGGATGTGCGCCCGCGTCCAGGGGCATCACCTGTAGCGTGACGTGCGGCAGTTCGACGAGTTTGAGCAGGTGCTCCAGCTGCCGCCGGAGCACTCCGTTCCCGCCGACGCGCCGACGCAGGGCAGCTTCCCCCACGACCGCCCACAACTCCAGCGGGTTCGGGCCGGTGACCCGTTGCTGGCGCTGGATTCGCAGGTCGACCCGGCGGCTTATTTCCGAGTCGTCCGCTCTGATGAGAGTCGCTTTCGTGAGCGCATAGGCATATTCACGTGTTTGGAGCAGTCCTGGAATCGCTTCGGACTCGTAGGTGTGGATCGACGACGCTTCGGCTTCCAGCCCCACGTAGGTCTCGTACCATTCCGGCAGCACGTCGCTGTAGGAGTGCCACCACCCCCGTTTGCGTGCGTCGCGCGCGAGGTTGATCAGCTGCTCCCGTTCGGCCCCGTCCACGCCGTAGAAGTCCAGCAACGCCGAGACGTCGCCGACCGACGGGGAGCGTTTGGCGGTTTCGAAGCGCCCGATCTTCGCCTGGGTGCAGCCAAGGTGGCTGGCGGCCTGCTGCTGCGTGACCTCCGCCTTGGCCCGCAGCCGGCGCAACTCCGCGGCGAGGCGACGACGACGCACCGTGGGACTCACTGTCATGAGCCCATCCTCCATGGATGTCGACGCTGCGTCACCACCCCATCACCCTTGGAGAGTGCGATGTTCGGCGCAACAACCCCTCGTCGGTTCAGGGGCGCGGCACGTTGCGCAGGTTGCTGCGGGCGAGCTGCACCATCTTCCCGACGCCGCCGGACAGCACCGTCCGGCTGACCGCCAGCGCGAAGCCCTTGACCTGGTCGCCGGTGATCCGCGGCGGGATGGACAGCGCGTTCGGGTCGGTGACCACGTCGACCAGCGCCGGACCCGGTCGGCCGAGCGCCTCGGCCAGCGCGTCGCGGACGTCGCCCGGCTTCTCCACCCGCACCGAGTGGATCCCGGCGGCGGCCGTGAGGGCGGCGAAGTCGACGCTGTCGTAATCGGTGCCGTGATCGGGCAGGCCGTCGACCAGCATCTCGAGCTTCACCATGCCCAGCGAGGAGTTGTTGAACACCACCACCTTCACCGGCAGCCGGTGGGTGCGGAGGCTGAGCAGGTCACCGAGCAGCATCGACAGCCCGCCGTCGCCGGACATCGAGATCACCTGCCGGTCCGGGTCGGCGATCTGCGCGCCGATGGCCTGCGGCAACGCGTTGGCCATCGAACCGTGCACGAAGGATCCGAGCACCCGTCGCCGCCCGTTCGGCGTGATGTAGCGGGCCGCCCACACGTTGCACATTCCGGTGTCCACTGTGAACACCGCATCGTCGGCGGCAAGGTCGTCGAGCACGTCGGCGACGTACTCGGGGTGGACCGGCACCTGGGACTCGACGTTGCGGGTGTAGGCGTCGACGACGCGCTCCAACTGGCCCGCGTGCTCGTGCAGCATCCGATCCAGGAAGGACCGGTCGGTCTTCTGCGGGACGTGCGGCAGCACCGCGCGGATCGTCTCCGCCACGTCCCCGTGCACCGCCAGGTCCAGCACGGTGCGCCGCCCCAGGTGCGCGGGTTCGATGTCGATTTGCACGGTGTTGGCCTGCGGCAGGAAGTTGTCGTACGGGAAGTCGGTGCCCAGCAGCACGACCAGGTCGGCCCGGTGCATCGCGTCGTAGCAGGCGCCGTAACCGAGCAGGCCGCTCATCCCGACGTCGAACGGGTTGTCGTACTGGATCCACTCTTTGCCGCGCAGCGCGTGCCCGACGGGCGCGTTGAGCCGCCCGGCCAGCTCCATCACCTCGCGATGCGCGCCGCGCGTCCCGGCACCGCAGAACAACATCGGGCGCTCGGCGCGGTTCAACCGCGCTGCCAGCGCGTCGACCTGGTCCTGGGAGGGCACCACGGTGGGCGGCTCGCACTCCACCAGCCCCTGCCCGGTGGGCCGGGTGGCCTGCCGGTGCGCGATGTCGCCGGGCAGCACCAGCACCGAGACGCCGCGCCGGCCGGAGGCGGTCTGGATCGCGCTGCGCAGCAGCCGCGGCATCTGCTCGGGCTGCGACAGCAGCTCGCAGAAGTGGCTGCATTCGGTGAACAGCTCCTCGGGGTGGGTCTCCTGGAAGAAGCCGGTGCCGATCTGCTCGGACGGGATGTGCGAGGCCAACGCCAGCACCGGCGCCCCGCTGCGGTGCGCGTCGAACAGACCGTTGATCAAATGCAGGTTCCCCGGCCCACAACTGCCCGCGCACACCGCCAGCCGGCCGGTCAGCTGCGCCTCGGCGCCGGCCGCGAAGGCGGCGGTCTCCTCGTGCCGCACGTGCACCCACTCGATGCCATCGGTGCGGCGAACGGCGTCCACGACCGGGTTGAGGCTGTCGCCGACGATCCCGTAGATGCGGCGGACCCCGGCCTGCACCAGGACCTCGACGAACTGCTCGGCGACGGTGGGCATGGGTGCTCCTCCGCGTTTCGGTGGCAGGGCCACCCCCCGTCTACGCGCGGTCCTGGAGACCCGCAACTCGGGACGCGCTGCGGCCTTCGGTGGACGTCGGTAACGAATCGGGCGGACCCGGCGATCAGGCCGGTGTCACAGCCGAAACACGTGTTATGAGAAAGGAATCGCGGTGTCCGTCCGCCTCTACACCACCTGCGCGCTCGCCCTGACCGCCTCGGCGGTCGCCGGGTTGCTGCTGGGCGGCTACATCGCGACGGCGGACCGCTCGCCGGCCCACCCGGTCAGCCAGGTGGCGCCGTTGACCAGCGCCGCGGACCCGCGCGGATGACCCGCGCCACCGCTGACCGGGGCGGCATCGGCTAGCGTCGGGTGCATGAGCGAACAGAACCGTCTCTCGGTCGGCGACAAGGCACCCGAGTTCTCCCTACCGGACGCTGACGGCAACACCGTCTCGCTGAGCGACTACCGCGGCCGCTCGGTGGTGGTCTACTTCTACCCGGCCGCGAGCACCCCTGGCTGCACCAGGGAGGCGTGCGACTTCCGGGACAACCTCGCGGTGTTCAACGACGCGGGCTTCGACGTCGTCGGCATCTCCCCCGACGCGCCGACGAAGCTGGCGAAGTTCCGCGACGCCGAGGGGTTGACGTTCCCGCTGCTGGCCGACGAGGACAAGTCGGTCATGACGGCGTGGGGTGCCTTCGGTGAGAAGAAGAACTACGGCAGAATCGTGCAGGGCGTGATCCGCTCGACGTTCGTCGTCGACGCGGAGGGCAGGATCGCCCAGGCGTTGTACAACGTGAAGGCCACCGGCCACGTCGACCGGCTCCGCAAGGATCTCGGGGTCTGATGCGGCCAGCGGGCACCGCCCCAGCCGGTGCCCCACCACACCCCCACCCATCCCAAACCCCGTCAAAGCTGCCTGAACCTGGGTTTTCCGACACCCGGTTCAGGGCCGCTAGTCCAGTACCAGGTAGACCGCGACGGCTGCGGCGATCACCACAACGAGGTAGCGCAGCAGGTTCGCGGGGAGCTTCTGGGCGACCTTGCCGCCCGCGTAACCGCCGAGCACGGTCGTCGGCACCAGCATCAGCACCGCGATCCAGTCCACCGGAGCGATCAGCGCGTAGACGACGAGTGTCACCGCGCTGCCGATCATGCCCAGCCAGCTCTTGAGCGCGTTCAACCGGCGCATCGTGTCGGTGGCGGCCAGCACGAGGATCGCGATCAGGATGACACTGCGGGCTCCGCCAAAGTAGCCGCCGTAGACGGAGGCGAGGAAGATCCCGACGGTCAGCAGCACCGTGCGGTCCGGCGCGTCCTGCGCGGGCGTACCGAGCCACCCGCGGATGGTGTTCTGAAAGGCCATCAGCACCGCGGAGAGCCCGACCAGCGCGGGCACCACCGCGTCGAACACCTCGCTTGGCAGGACCATCAACAGTGCACATCCCAGCGCCGAGCCGACGACCGCGGCGGCGGAGGTCAGCCACACGCGCCGCCGGGCCCCGTTGAGGTCGCTGCGCTGGCTGATCGCGGCGCCGACGAACCCGGGCCCCTGCGCCACCGCGTTGGTCACGTTGGCGACCAGCGGCGACATCCCGGTGGCCAGCAGGGCCGGGAAGACCAGCAGCGAGCCGCCCCCGGCCACCGCGTTGATCGCGCCGGAGAGGAAGCCGACGACGACGAGCAGCACCGGCTCGAACCATTCGGTGAACACGGCCCCCGAAGTTAGCTCCCGCAACAATCCGAATTGCCCCGGGGGCGAGCGGTATCACATCGGGACGGACGGTTGCGCCGCATTCCATAACACCGTTATGGTTCCATAACACCGTTACCGAACGCGGAGGGGAGCCCGATGAGCAACCCGTTCACGCAAGGCAACTACGCACCGGTCAGGCAGGAGCACACCTGCACGGACCTGCCGGTGATCGGCCACATCCCGGAGCACCTCGACGGCCGCTACCTGCGCAACGGCCCGAACCCGAGCGCCGAGATCGACCCCGACACCTACCACTGGTTCATGGGCGACGGCATGGTGCACGGCATCCGGATCCGCGACGGCCGCGCGGAGTGGTACCGCAACCGCTGGGTCCGCTCACCCCACGTCAGCCGCGCGCTCGGCGAGCGGCCCCGCCCCCGCAACCCGCGCGCGGGCCTGGACCTGCTCGGGGCGAACACCAACGTCATCGGCCACGCCGGTCGCACGCTCGCCCTGGTCGAGGGCGGCGCGGCGAACTACGAGCTGACCGACGAGCTCGACACCGTCGGCCCGTGTGACTTCGACGGCACGCTGCCGGGCGGCTACACCGCGCACCCCAAGCGCGACCCGGAAACCGGTGAGCTGCACGCGGTTTCGTACTTCTTCGGCCGCGGCAACACCGTGCAGTACTCGGTCATCGGCACCGACGGCCGGGCCCGGCGCACGGTGGACGTGGAGGTCGGCGGCAGCCCGATGATGCACGACTTCTCGCTGACCGAGAAGCACGTGGTGTTCTACGACCTCCCGGTCACCTTCGACGCGCGGCAGGCCACCGCGACCATCGCGCCGAGCTGGCTGCGCCGCCCGGCCCAGCTCGTGCTGTCCGCGCTGATCGGCCGCATCCGCATCCCGGACCCGATCTCCGCCCGGATGGCCCGCTTCACCCCGGCCAACCAGGGCTTCCCGTACCGCTGGAACCCCCGCTACCCGGCGCGGATCGGGGTCATGCCGCGCAACGGCGGCTCGCGCGACGTCCGCTGGTTCGACGTCGGCCCCTGCTACGTCTTCCACCCGCTCAACGCCTACGACACCGAGGACGGCGTGGTTGTGGACGTGGTGCGGCACGCGAAGGTCTTCGACGCCGACCTCAGCGGTCCGTCCGAGGGCGCCCCGACGCTGGACCGCTGGACGGTGGACTTCCGACGCGGCGAGGTCCGCGAGGAGCGCTTGGACGACCGTGAGCAGGAGTTCCCGCGTGTGGACGAGCGCCTGGTCGGCAAGCGGCACCGCTACGGCTACTCGGTCGGCGGGGACACCTTGTACAAGCACGACCTGGCGACCGGCCAGACGCTCACCCGCAGCTTCGGCGCGGGCAACCAGGTCGGCGAGTTCGTCTTCGAGCCGCACACCCCGGACTCACCCGAGGACGACGGGGTCCTGATGGGCCTGCGCTACTCCGCGGCCGAGCAGCGCAGCGACCTGCTACTGCTGGATGCGGAAACCCTGGAGACGGTGGCGGAGATCCAGATCCCCCACCGCGTCCCCAACGGCTTCCACGGCAACTGGGTCCCGACCGGGACCTGAGCGGTCGTGAGCGCGCGGCACCGTCGCGCCCCCACGACCCGGTCCACCTACGCCCTGCGGCCCGTGGTGGAGGCGAAACCGAGCCAGGTGTGGCGATTCCCCCACCAGCACCAGCCGACCTTCGGCGCGTTGCGGCGCTCCTTGCCGTCGCGACCCGTGCCGTTGCTGATCCACAGGGCCGGTGTGCGGGAGTCGAAGGACCCGTTGGCCTTGCGCAGCCGGGACGCAATGGTCATGAAGCAGTGGTTGCGCTCCAGCGCGGACGGTTGCTGGAGCACCCAGTGGATGCCTTCGGTGACCAGCAGCGGTGAGCGCTGCGCCGCGCTGATCGCAGGCAGGGCTTCCGCCGGGCTCCAGTTGGCCAGGTGATCACCCCGGTCCACGCCGTCGAGGACGTACAGCGGCGCGTCGGGCAGCTCGACGCCGGTCGGGGCGAAGCGGTCGACGTCGGGCATGTCGGTGACGACGAAGCCGGGCTTGTCACCGTGGCGCAGCAGGGGCGCGAGCGCGGACGCGGGCGCCCGGTCCGGGTGGACGGCGAGCAGCGCCCCGTCACCGTCACCGGCGTCCGCGGCGAAGGCGCGCAGGTCTTCGGCGGAGAGCTGCGCGATCTCGTGCACGCCCAGCTCGATCAGGTGCTCCGCCTGGGCGGCGAGTGGCGGGAGGGAGGTGGTCAAGGAACTCCTCGGTTCGCAGGTCGGGACGGGGGAGCTGAGCGCGGTGGCGGCCACGACGACCCTCCTCAACAGAAACTTATGACGGTAGTAAAATTGTACCCGTACTACTGAAAGCGTCAACGCGCGCACGCTGTGGGAGGTCAACTTGACCGCCGAGCCGGACACCGCTCCGCTGGGCCTGCGGGAGGCCAAGAAGCAGGAGACGCGCCAGCTGATCTCCGACCGCGCGACGCAGCTGTTTCTGGCGCAGGGCTTCGAGCGGACGACGATCGCGGAAATCGCCGAGGCCGCTCGCGTTGCCAAGAAGACCGTGACCAATTACTTCGCCCGCAAGGAAGACCTCGTCTTCGACCGCCAGGACGAGTTTGTCAGCTCCCTGGCCCGCGCGGTGGACGCCCGCCAGCCCGGCGAGTCCGCGCTGTCCTCACTGCGGCGCGCCTGCGAAGCCGCGATCGCCGAGCAGGACCCGGTCGCCGGGTTCGCGGGCCTGGAGTTCAGCCGCATGATCGCGGAGAGCCCCACCCTGGTGACCTGCTTGCGCACCCTGCACGACCAGCGCGAGCAAGCCCTGGCCGACGCGCTCGCGGACGCCGTCGGCGAACCCGCGTCCGACATCACCGTCCGCACCGCCGCTGCCCTGCTGGGCGCCGTGCACCGCACCCTGTTCCAGCGCATCCAGGAACTCACCCTCGCCGGGCACCCGAACCACGAGATCGCCGCGACACTGGCCCCCGAAGCGGCCCGCGCCTTCGACCTCCTCGAACCCGGCCTCGCCGACTTCGCCGTGGCCTGACCAGAGTGTGGCGACCTTCGAGGTCCCGGTCGGGGACAGGTGACCATCCTCCGCTACAGCGACGCCGAGGACGCCGATGTCGTCTACCTCGAGAGCCAGCACGGCGGCTTCTATGTCGAAGACCTCGAAGCCGTATCCGACTACGCGTTGATGATGGAACATCTACGTGCGCATGCAGCAGATCCTGCGACGACGCTCGAGCTCATCCACAAACGCACAGGAGCGCTATTGGCTTTGACGCTGTGTGGGAATCCGGGACACCAGGGATCGCGATGGTGGGTGCTTGACACTCGCTCCTGCCCAGTGGCAGGCGTTCCTGCGCGCGGTCAAGAACGGCGCGCTCGACGGCTGACGCCACCATCCCGCGATGCGCAAAGGGCCGCGAAAAGTTTGGGTTCAGTCCGCGAGCTTGCGGAGCTCCGGGAGGAGCAGCCTCAGGGCTCGACCTCGGTGGGAGTCCGCGTCCTTCTCCTCCGGGGACAGTTCCGCGCTGGTCCGGGTCTCGCCCTCCGGGACGAAGATCGGGTCGTAGCCGAAGCCGTTGGTGCCGCGTGCCTCGCGGATCACCGTGCCGCGCCACTCTCCTCGGACCACCGTCTGGGTGCCGTCCGGGAGGACCAGGGCCGCCGCCGAGACGAACGCCGCTCCTCGGCGCTCGTCCGGGACGTCCGCCAGCTGGCCCAAGACGAGGTCGAGGTTGGCCTGGTCGTCACCGTGCCGGCCCGCCCAGCGCGCCGACAGCACGCCCGGCATGCCGTTGAGCGCGTCCACCTCGATGCCCGAGTCGTCGGCGACCGTGGGCAGGCCGGTGGCCTTGGCCGCGTCCGCCGCCTTGGCCACCGCGTTCTCCTCGAACGTGGCACCCGTTTCCGGTGCCTCCGGGAACTCCGGCACGTCCGCCAAGCCGACGACCTCCACGCCGGTGACGCCCTCGGCGGCCAGGATGCGGCGCAGTTCCACCAGCTTCTTCTGGTTCCGGGTGGCCAGCAGGATCCGCGTCATGCCGCACTTCCCGGCAGCTCGCCCGGGTACGGCGCGGCCAGCGCCTCGGCCTGCAGCTCGGCGAGCCGCGCGCAGCCCGCCAACGCGAAGTCGATCATCTTGTCCATGGTCGAGCGGGTGAAGGTGGCGCCCTCGCCGGTGCCCTGCACCTCCACGAGGGTGCCGTGGTCGGTGGCCACCACGTTCATGTCCACCTCGGCGCGGGAGTCCTCCTCGTAGGGCAGGTCCAGCCGCACCCGGCCGTCCACCACACCCACGCTGACCGCCGCCACCGAGCAGGACAGCGGCTTCGGGTCGGACAGCCGCCCGGCCGCGCCCAGCCACGTCACGGCGTCGGCCAGCGCCACGTAGGCGCCGGTGATCGCCGCGGTGCGGGTGCCGCCGTCGGCCTGGATCACGTCGCAGTCGATCGTGATGGTGTTCTCGCCGAGCGCGGCCATGTCGATGCACGCCCGCAGCGAGCGGCCGATCAGCCGGCTGATCTCGTGGGTCCGCCCGCCGATGCGGCCCTTCACCGACTCCCGCGCGCTGCGGGTGTTGGTGGACGACGGCAGCATCGCGTACTCGGCGGTCACCCAGCCCAGCCCCGAGCCGGTCCGCCAGCGCGGCACGCCCTCCTGGACGGTCGCCGCGCACAGCACCCGCGTCCGGCCGAATTCCACCAGCACCGAACCGGCCGGCCAGTCCTGGTACCCGCGGGTGATCCGCACCTCTCGGAGCTCGTCGTCGCTCCGCCCGTCAGCTCGTGCCACGCCCCAACCCTAAGCCCGCCGGACCAACAGCTCGTCAGGGGCACCCCAAGATCGTGTCAAGGTGCCCAGGCCGCGGTGTCGATCGGGAACCGCCGTCCGGGGACGTCAGATGTCGTAGGTGCGGTCGGCCGCGACCAGCTCGGCCGGGCCGTCGAAGGCGGCCTTGGCCTCGGTGAGGATCGCGTCCCGGTCCGCCCACGGCACGACGTGGGTGAGCAGCAGGCGGCGGGCACCGGCGGCAGTAGCGACCCCCGCCGCCTGACGGCCCGACAGGTGCACGCCGTCCGGTGCGTCCGGAAAGTCCGCCCAGGACGCCTCCGACAGCAGCACGTCGGCGTCCGCGGCCAGCTCGGTCAGCTGCGGACACGGCCCGGTGTCGCCGGTGTAGGCCAGCACACGGCCCTCTGCCGCCACGCGGAACCCCCACGCCGGGCACAGGTGCGCCACGGGCACCGCGCGCACCTCGAACGCCCCGATGCGCACCGGCTCGGGGGAGATCGGGACGAACTCGAACACGTCCGACAGATCGGTCTCGGCCAGTTCCTCGGCGTTGGGCGCGTAGAGCGCGGCGAACCGCTCCGGCGCGTTCTCCGGCGCGATCACCGGCAACCGGTGCACGGTCGGGTCGTACGGCGGGTTCGGGTGGTAGCGGCGCAGCACCGTCAACGCGCCGAAGTCCGCGCAGTGGTCCGGGTGCAGGTGGGTGAGGAACACGGCGTCGAGCTCGAACGGGTCGATGAACCGCTGCATCGCGCCCAGCGTGCCGTTGCCGAGGTCGAGCGCGATACGGGTGCCGCCGGATTCCAAAAGGTACCCGGAAGAAGGCGAATCCGGGCCGGGGAAGCTCCCGGAACAACCGAGGATCGTCAGCTTCATGCGATCGAGCTTGACACGCTCAGCGACTGAACGGCATCGGCCAGCGGCGCCCGGCCGAGGAACCGCTCGGCCAACCTGGCGAACCGCTGGGGGTCGCCCGTGACGCGGAACTCGTGCGACGCCGTGGACGCCGCCCTGAGCAGGTCGTTCTCGGTCAGCACCCGCACCACGTCCTTGGCGGTCTCCTCGGCGCTGGAGACCAACGTCACGTGCTCGCCCATCGCGAGTTGCAGCACACCGGTGAGCAGCGGGTAGTGGGTGCAGCCGAGGACGAGGGTGTCGACGCCGGCCTGCTGGAGCGGGTCCAGGTAGCTCTGCGCGAGGCCGAGCACCTGGCGTCCGCTGGTGATGCCGCGCTCGACGAAGTCGGCGAACCGCGGGCACGCCGCCGTGGTGAGGGCGATGTGCGGGGCCGCGGTGAACGCGTCGTCGTAGGCGCGGGACCGGATGGTGGCCTTGGTGCCAATCACCCCGACCCGACCGTTGCGGGTGGTCGCGACCGCTCGCCGCACCGCCGGCAGCACCACCTCCACGACCGGGATCGAGTAGCGCTCGCGCGCGTCGCGCAGGCACGCCGACGACGCGGTGTTGCACGCGATCACCAGCAGCTTGACACCGTCGGCCACCATCGAGTCGGTGATCGCGAGGGTGCGGGCGCGGATCTCGGCCAACGGCATCGGCCCGTAGGGGGCGTTGGCGGTGTCGCCGACGTAGTGCAGCGTCTCGCCGGGCAGCTGGTCCATGATTGCGCGGGCCACCGTCAGGCCACCGACGCCGGAGTCGAAGATCCCGATCGGTGCGTCAGTCACCCGGCCAGTGTGCCAGGCTCGTTGGTCGAGCCCGGGCGTCGCGTGGCGCGCGCCACCAGCCAGGCCGCGAGGGCGCCGCCCAGCGCGCCGAACAGATGGCCCTCCCAGGAGATCCCGGGTTGCCCGGGCAGCACGCCCCACAGCATGCCGCCCCAGTAGAAGAACAGCACCACCGCAACCAGGATCTGCCCGAAGCTGCGCTGGAAGAAGCCGCGCAGCAGCAGGAACACCATCCAGCCGAAGATCACCCCGGATGCGCCGACGTGCACGCCGGGCGCGCCGACCAGCCAGGTGCCCAGGCCGCCGATGATCCACACCGTGGCGGTCACCGCGACGAACTGCCGCAGGCCGCCGGCGAGCACCAGCCAGCCCAGGACGAGGAGCGGCAGCGTGTTGGCCATCAGGTGCGGCCAGCCGAAGTGCAGCAGCGGCGCCCACAGGATGCCGTCCAGGCCGTCCACCTCGCGCGGCTCGATGCCGTTGTCGTCGAGCCGCGCGGCCGGGGTCGCGAGGTCGTAGAACTCGATGCCGTACAGGACCGCGACGGCGATCAGCATGCCCACCGCGGCTCGCAGCGGGTTCTCCGGAAGCACGCGTGGCCGGCGACGCTCGGGCAGTCGGTTCACGCCATCGAGGCTACGCGGTGAAACCCGTTGCGGCCTCGGGGATGCCCCTGAGTTTTCCGCCGTCCCGGTCGTCGAACGCACGGGCCGCAGGGCACCTTCGGCCGAGGTCGAAGGTGCCCCCAGGAGCTAGGCCCAGAGCTGGCCTTCGAGGCGTTGCGCCGCCTCGTCGAGGGTGCCACTGTAGGCGCCCGTCGACAGGTACTTCCAGCCCGCGTCCGCGACGATGAACGCGATGTCGGCCGACTCGCCGTCCGCCGCCGCTTTCTCCGCGATCGTCAGCGCCGCGTGCAGCACCCCGCCCGTGGAGATCCCGGCGAAGATGCCCTCGCTCTCCAGCAGCTGCCGGGTGCGGCGCAGGGCGTCGTAGGAGCCGACGGAGAACCGCCGGGTCAGCACGTCCGGGTCATACAGCTCCGGGACGAACCCCTCGTCGAGGTTGCGCAGGCCGTAGACCAGCTCGCCGTAGCGCGGCTCGGCCGCCACGATCTGCACGTCCGGCTTCTGCTGCCGCAGGTACCGCCCCACCCCGACCAGGGTTCCCGTGGTGCCCAGCCCCGCCACGAAGTGCGTGATGGTCGGCAGGTCCCGCAGAATCTCCGGCCCGGTGGTGCGGAAGTGCGCCTCGGCGTTGGCCGGGTTGCCGTACTGGTAGAGCATCACCCAGTCCGGGTTCTGCTCGGCCAGCTCCTTGGCCACCGCCACCGCCTGGTTGGAGCCGCCCGCGGCCGGTGAGGAGATGATCCGCGCCCCGTATGCCTGCAGCAGCTGGCGCCGCTCCTCGGAGGTGTTCTCCGGCATCACGCACACCAGGCCGTAGCCCTTGAGCTTGGCGGCCATGGCCAACGAGATGCCGGTGTTACCCGAGGTCGGTTCGAGGATCGTGCAGCCGTGGGTGAGACGGCCTTCCTTCTCCGCCGCCTCGATCATGGCCAGCGCCGCCCGGTCCTTGATGGAACCGGTCGGGTTGCGGTCCTCCAGCTTCGCCCACAGCCGGACGTCCGGGGCCGGCGCCAGGTGCGGCAACCCGACCAGCGGGGTGTCGCCGAGCGCATCCAGCAGCGAGTCGTAGCGTGCCACGGTGCGCCTCCTTCCCCACTCTTCGAAGAGGGTCTCTTGGTTTGTCGAAGCGGCGCAGCCGCTTGGCCCACCTACGCCGCCGCTCCGCCGCGGCGTCTCAGACGGTTCCCACCCCGACGGGGTTCGCTGCGCCGACGTGGCGAATCGGGGCGATCCGTGGTGTCGGTGATCCCGCGGAGCGGGAAGGCGTCTGAGAATCCGCTGCGCGGGACCACCTGCGCAGGATGGGGTACCGGGATCGTCAGCGGCTGCCGCCCGCGACCGCGGGCAGGATGGTGACGCTGTCGCCGTCCGAGACCTTGGCTTCCAGGCCGCCCGCGAAGCGCACGTCCTCGTCGTTGACGTACACGTTCACGAAACGGTGCAGGTTACCCTCCTTGACCAGGCGGTCCTTGAGGCCGTTGTAGTTGGCGTCGAGGTCGTTGATCACCTCGGCCAGCGTGTTGCCCTTGGCCTCGACCGACTTCGCGCCGCCGGTGTGCGAGCGCAGGATGGTGGGGATGGAAACGTTGACTGCCATGGGGAACCTCCTGTCCACAGAGGACTTCATAGGGTACGGGACGCGAACACGGTGTCGGACCGCGGCTCAGTCGCGGTCGGGAACCTCATCGGCACCGGTGTGGGCGAACATGTACGACTCCACGACCTCCACCGGCTCCTCGGTGACCTCACCGTCGAGGATCCGGAAGGAACGCAGCTCGTGGGTCTTCGGGTCCCGGGTGGACACGAGCACGTAGTGCGCGTTGGGTTCCGAGGCGTAGGAGACGTCGGTGCGCGAGGGGTACGCCTCGGTCGCGGTATGCGAGTGGTAGATGACCACCGGCTCCTCGTCGTTGGCGTCCATCTCGCGCCACACCTTCAGCTGCTCGGTCGAGTCGAACCGGTAGAAGGTGGGCGAGCGCTCGGCGTTGATCATTTCGATCAGGCGTTCCGGGCGGTCCGACCCTTCCGGGCCGGCAATCACACCGCACGCCTCGTCCGGGTGGTCCCGTCGGGCATGCGCGACCATCGCGTCCACGAGGTCGCGTCGGATCACCAGCACAGCAACCATCCTAGTAGGTGAGGCACCGCCCTCCCACGATGTGGAAGACCGCCGGGGGCGGTGCGGCTTCGTCGGGCGAAACGCAGGTCCACGATGATTCATTCCCGCGCCGACGGGTAGGGCCCCGTGCAGGACATCACCTCCTCCGGCCCACCCGGGCGCAGCCACTGACTCTGGCATCACGTTAACCAGACGTAAAGGAAGAGCCGCCCTCCTTGTTGCCGGTCCGCACGGCTCCGCAGTGTGAGTCCGTTCACGACATGGAGGGACGGATGACAACTGAGGTCCGCGGCCGCGACGAGGCGGTGCGCAGCGAACGCCGGGTGGTCGCCAACGTCATTCGCGGCTCGATCGGCAACCTGATCGAGTGGTACGACTGGTACACCTACACCGCGTTCAGCGTGTACTTCGCCGCGGCGTTCTTCCCGAAAGGCGATCTGACCGCCCAGCTGCTCAACACCGCAGGCGTGTTCGCGATCGGCTTCCTGATGCGCCCGCTGGGCGGCTGGATGCTCGGCCGCTACGCCGACCGGTTCGGCCGCCGGGCCGCGCTGACGCTGTCGGTGACGCTGATGGCCTGCGGCTCGCTGGTGATCGCGCTGGCCCCGGGCTACCACACGATCGGCCTGGCCGCCCCGGTGCTGCTGGTGCTGGCCCGGCTGGTGCAGGGCGTCTCGGTAGGCGGCGAGTACTCAACCTCCGCGACCTACCTGTCCGAGGTCGCCACGGCCGGTCGCCGCGGCTTCTACTCCAGCTTCCAGTACGTGACGCTGGTCGCCGGGCAGCTCACCGCGCTGGGCGTGCAGATCGTGCTGCTCCAGGTGCTGTCCAACGACGAGATGGAGCAGTGGGGCTGGCGGATCCCGTTCGTGATCGGCGCGATCGGCGCACTGGTCGTGATGTGGCTGCGCCGCGGCATGGACGAGACCGAGAGCTACCGCAGGGCGTCCGCCGGCACCGAGCAGCGGGGCACCGTGCGGGCGCTGCTGCAGCACCCCAAGGAGTGCCTGCTGGTCGTCGGCCTCACCCTCGGCGGCACCGTGGCCTTCTACACCTACACCACGTACCTGCAGAAGTTCATGGTGAACACCTCCGGCATCGACAAGAGCACGGTGGCCTGGATCAACTTCCTCGCGCTGCTGGTGTTCCTGTGCCTGCAGCCACTGGCGGGAGCGCTGTCGGACCGTATCGGGCGGCGGTGGCTGCTGCTGGGGTTCGGCGTGTGCGGCACCGTGCTCACCGTGCCGCTGATGACGGTGCTGGGTGGCACGCAGAACCCGGTGCTGGCGTTCGCGCTGATGCTGGCGGGACTGACGATCGTCAGCGGCTACACCTCGATCAACGCGATCGTGAAGGCGGAGCTGTTCCCGACGAACATCCGCGCGCTGGGCGTGGGCCTGCCGTACGCGCTGACGGTGGCGATCTTCGGCGGCACGTCCGAGTACGTGGCGCTGTGGCTCAAGCAGGCCGGGCTGGAGAACGCGTACTTCTGGTACGTCTCCGGCTGCGTGCTGATCTCGCTGCTGGTGTACCTGCGGATGCGTGAGACGTCGAAGGACTCCCGCATCGAGGGGTGACCGCGCGGTCCGGCGGGGTCCCGCCGGACCACCTGCGCAAACCCGCTGAGTGCCCGCTCATACTCGGTCGAGCGGAGCTTTCGGAGGTGGCCGGTGCGGGTGCTGCTCGTCGAGGACGACGACGGGGTCGCCGACGCGCTCGTCGACGTGCTCGCCGCGCACGGCCACCAGCCCACCCGGGTCTCCCGTGGCGCGGACGCCCTGACCCGGCACCGCGACCACGACCTGGTGCTGCTGGACCTGGGGTTGCCGGACGCCGACGGCCTGGACGTGCTGCGCAAGCTACGCCGTATCGGCCCGATCCCGGTGGTGGTGCTGACCGCCCGCGGCGAGGAGCGGATGGTGGTCCGCGGGCTGCGCTCGGGGGCGGACGACTACCTGGTCAAGCCGGTGCGGATGGCGGAACTGCTGGCCCGCATCGAGGCCGTGGCGCGGCGGGGCCGGCCGGTGCCGCCGGGCGCCGACGAGGTCCGGGTGGGCGACGTGCACGTGGACCTGCGCACCCGGCGGGTGCGGGTCGGCGAGCAGGACGTGGAGCTGACCCCGAAGGAGTTCGACGTGCTCGCGGTCCTGGCCCGGGAGGTGGGCACCGCGGTGAGCCGGCAGCGCCTGATGGACGAGGTCTGGGGCGACGCGTACCTGGCGGTGTCGCGGTCGCTGGACGTGCACATCGCGCAACTGCGCGCCAAGCTCGGCCGCCCCGAGCTGCTGGTCACGATCCGCGGCTTCGGCTACCGCTTCGGCGAGTGAGGGGGCCACCATTCCCGGCGAACCCGCCTTCGGCACGGGCGTGTCGCGGTCGCGGGGCCGCGCGGCCCCGGTGCGCACCGCGCGTGCCTGCGGTGCGCCCGCGAGAGCCTCCGGAGCCCGGTGATGCGTCGACGGCTGCTGCTGGTGCTGCTCACGTTCTCCGTCGTCGCCGTGGCCGCGTTCGCCGCTCCGCTGCTGCGCGCCACCGCCGCGGAGCGGACGCAGCAGCTCGTGCTGGCGCGCACCGCCGACCTCGACCACTTCGCCGTACTCGCCGACCACGCCTTCGCCGCCGACGACACCACCCGGCTGGTCGCCGAGGCGCGCCGTTTCACCGAGCTCTACGGCGAACCGCTGGTGGTGGTCGAGGCCAACCGCGCGCCGGTGGTGGAAACCGGCGGGATGCAGGCCGCCGACGTCTCCGGGGCGATCGACAAGGCGCTGCGCAACGAGCTCGCCGGGCCGGTGCCGTGGCTGTGGCCGTGGTCCGACGGCGACCTGCTCCGCTACCGGCCGGTCGGCGACGGCACGCGGGTCACCGGGGCGGTGGTCATGCGGGCGTCCGTGCAGCAGGCGACGCGGGACATCGCCGGGCGATGGGCGCTGATCGCGGCGGGCGCGGTGAGTGCGCTGCTGGTGTGCGGGCTGCTGGCCTGGGTGCTGGCCCGCTGGGTGCTGCGCCCCCTGGCCGACCTGCGGGAAGGCGTGCGGGCCGTGGAGGCCGGATCGCGGCGCTCGCGGGTCCCGGTGGGTGCCGGGCCGCCGGAGCTGCGGGAACTGGCGGTGTCGTTCAACCGCATGTCGGAGGCCGTCGCCGAGGCCGACGAGCAGCAGCGGCGCCTGGTGGCGGACGCGTCGCACCAGCTGCGGAACCCGATGGCGGCGCTGCGCCTGCGGGTTGACGCGCTGGAGCGGCGGATCACCGCGGAGGGCGCGGACACCTACCGGTCGACCCTGGACGAGGTGGACCGGCTGGAGTCGCTGCTGGACCGGCTGCTGGCGCTGGCCACCGCGGACCGCGTGCCGGCCGGAATCGCCACGGCCGAGCCCGCCGAGGTCGCGGAGGTCGTGGCCGACCGGGTCGCGGCGTGGCGGTCGGCGGCCGAGGCGGCGGGCGTCGAGCTGACCGCGGGCCGCGTGGACCGGGTGGCCGCGGCCGTCCCGGCCGACGACCTCGCCCAGATCCTGGACATCCTGCTGGACAACGGCGCCAAGTACGCCGGGGAGGGGGCGAGCGTGGTCGTGACCTGCGAGGCCGCCGGCGGGCGGTGCACGTTGAGCGTCACCGACACCGGACCGGGACTGTCCGAGGGGGAGATCGCGCTGGCTGCGCAACGTTTCTGGCGCGCCGGTAGGCACCGTGGCAGCCGGGGCACCGGGCTGGGCCTGGCGATCGCCGACCAGCTGGTGACCGCCCGGGGCGGGACGCTGCGGATCGAACCGGTGCGGCCGCACGGCCTCGCGGTACGGCTGGAACTCCCGGTGCAGGAGGGACGATGATCCGGCGGCGCACCCTGCTCGCGGCGGCAGGCACCGGCCTGCTGGCCGCCTGCACCGGCGGCGCACCCGACCGCACGCTGCGCATCGCCACCGGCGAGCCGGGGGGCTTCTATCAGGCCTTCGCGCGCCTGCTGGCGGGCGAGGTGTCCGCCGCCGCGCCGGGTGTGCGGATGGCGGTGCTGGCCAGCCAGGGCAGCGTCAACAACCTCGAACTGCTCCGCAGCGGCGACGCGGACCTCGGCATGGTCCTCGCCGACACGGTGACCGCCGCGCAACGCGGCGAGCTCGGGCCGCCGGTCCCGTTGCGCGCCCTGGGACGGGTGTACGAGAACTACACGCAGCTGGTCGTGTTGGCGGACAGCCCGGTGCGGACCCTCGACGACCTCGCGGGGCGCACCGTGTCGATCGGCGCCCCGAAGTCCGGCACCGCGCTGATTGGCGCCCGCCTACTGGGCTCGCGCCCGGGTGTGCGGACAACGTCGCTGCCGCTGGAGGAGGCGATCGCCGCGCTGGAAACCTGCCGCATCGACGCCCTGCTGTGGTCGGGTGGAGTGCCGACGCCTGCGGTGAAGGCACTGGACGAGCGGGTGGGCATCCGGTTGCTGCCGCTGGACGCGGTCGAGCCGGTATGCCGTCCGGTCTGCGACGCGCTCCCCGTGCCGCCGGGCGGCTATCGGCACGCGGCCGGGGTGCCGACGATCGGCGTGGCGAACATCCTGGCCTGCACGCCCGACCTGCCTGCCGACCTCGCCGAGGCGGTGGTGCGGGTGCTGGTGCTGCGTGCGCCGTTCCTGGTGCCGCGGGAAACGGTGGGCACCCAGTTCCTGGACGTCCGTAACCTCATCGGCACCGGTGACGTTCCCCTGCACCCGGGCGCCGTCCGCGCCTACCGCGCCCTCCACGGCTGACGGCACGAAGGGGTGTCGCGTTGCCCTGCCTTCCGGGCCCGGCACCCAGGGTCGGGTGGGCATATGGGGTGGTGGGGGACGTGGTTAGGCCATCATGGCGGCGACGAGGCTGTCCTGGACCCAGGTGAGCCACTGGTACACGCCCAGGTGCTCGCGGCGCAGGTCGTCCTCCGGCAGGTCGTCGGGCATGTCCTCCTCGACGTCCAGCGCCGTGCCGAGGGCCAGCCGGACGTCGTTGAGCGCCGACAGCCACCCGTCGGCCTGCTCGCCGGTCAGCTTGACCCGGCCACCCAGCGGCGGGCACGTCTCCAGCACCAGCTGGGCGACCCCGGTCTTCGCCTCCAGCAGCGCCGGTTCGTGCAGCGACCGCATCGCCCCGGCGGCGTCGGCCACGTCCTCGTCGGTCTCGCCCGTGACCGGGTCGCGCCGGAAGAAGTCCGGCAGCAGCCGCGCCAGCACCCGGTCCTCCGGCGGGGTCGTCGGACCGGTGCGGATGCCGGTCAGCTCGGCCAGCTCGTCCTGCGGGGCCTCCGCGGCCCGCGCGGCGAGCATGTCCTTGAGCTGCCCAACGAGACCGCGGATGACCGCCGCCTCCTGTTGGGACAGCTTGGCCACCACGTGACCGTTCTTGCGGGTCCAGCCTTCCACTCAGGAGTCCTTCTGCATCGTCGCCCACAATCCGGCGGCGTGGAGCTTGGCCACGTCGCCCTCGACCTTCTCCTTGGAACCCGAGGACACCACCGCCTTGCCCTTGTGGTGCACGTCCAGCATCAACTTCGTCGCGTGATCCCGGGTGTAGCCGAAGATCTTCTGGAGCACGTAGGTCACGTAGGACATCAGGTTGACCGGGTCGTTCCAGACCACGGTGACCCACGGCCGGTCCTCGGTGCCGAGTTCGTCCGGTTCCAGTTGCGCGCGCTCGATTTCAGCGGGCGAGGTCATACCCCCATCGTCGCACGCGCCCGTCACGGCCGTGTCGGCCACACGGGCAAACCCGGCACGCACCGGTTTCGCGATGCGGACACCCGCCGCCCACCACGTAATCTCTGCGGCATGAGCTCTCCGACGGGCAGCACCGCCCTGCTCACCGACCACTACGAGCTGACCATGCTCGCCAGCGCGCTGCGCGACGGCACCGCGCACCGCGAGTGCACCTTCGAGGTGTTCACGCGTCGGCTGCCGAACGGCCGCCGGTACGGGGTGACCGGTGGGATCGGGCGGCTGCTGGAGGCCATCGAGAACTTCCGGTTCGGCGAGGCCGAGCTGGCGCAGCTGGCGTCCGCCAAGGTGGTGGACGCCTCGACGCTGGAGTGGCTGCGGGACTACCGCTTCACCGGCCACATCGACGGCTACCCGGAGGGCGAGCTGTTCTTCCCCGGTTCCCCGCTGCTGACCGTGCGCGGCACGTTCGCCGAGGCGGTGGTGCTGGAGACGCTGGTGCTGTCGATCCTCAACCACGACAGCGCGATCGCGGCCGCGGCGGCGCGCATGGTGTCGGCGGCCAACGGTCGCCGGATCATCGAGATGGGGTCGCGGCGTACGCACGAGGAGTCGGCGGTGGCGGCGGCCCGCATCGCCTACCTGTGCGGGTTCACCGCCACCTCGAACCTGGAGGCGGGGCGCCGCTACGGCATCCCCACCGCCGGAACCGCGGCGCACGCGTTCACGCTGTTGCACGACTCGGAGCGCGCCGCGTTCGAGTCGCAGGTCGCGACCCTGGGAACCGACACCACGCTGCTGGTCGACACCTACGACATCACCCGCGGTATCCAGCTGGCCGTGGAGGTGGCCGGGACGGGGCTCGGCGCGATCCGCATCGACTCCGGGGACGTCGGGGTCCTGGCCCGGCAGGCCCGCGAGCAGCTGGACTCGCTCGGCGCCACGAACACCCGCATCGTCGTCTCCGGGGACCTCGACGAGTACGCCATCGCGGCGCTGCGCGCCGAACCGGTCGACGGCTACGGCGTGGGGACGTCGCTGGTCACCGGCTCTGGGGCGCCGACCGCGGAGATGGTCTACAAGCTGGTGGAGGTGGAGGGCCGCCCGGTCGCCAAGCGCAGCTCGCGCAAGGAGTCGCGCGGTGGGCGCAAGGCGGCGGTGCGGCGGTACAAGGCCACCGGGACCGCCGTGGAGGAGGTCATCTTCCGGATGGGACCTGGGGCCGCCGAACCGGTGCTGGGCCCACACGACCGTTTCCTGCAGATCCCGCTGATGCGCGACGGCAAGCGGGTCGACGACCTGCCGTCCCTGGAGGACGACCGGCAGCGGCTGCGGCACGCCCTGGTCACACTGCCGTGGGAGGGCCTCACGCTGTCGCACGGCGAGCCCGCGATCCCGACGGTCTTCCACGAAACCTGAATCCGCTGGGAAAATCGCGGTAGCGACGCGAGGGAGTTCGGCATGACCAAGGCCCTGATCATCGTGGACGTGCAGAACGACTTCTGCGAGGGCGGTGCGCTGGCGGTGGCCGGTGGCGCGGGGGTGGCCGCGGCGATCTCGCGGTACCTGGCGGGGTTCGACCACGACCACGTGGTGGCCACCCGTGACTACCACATCGACCCGGGCGAGCACTTCAGCGACGAACCGGACTTCGTGCGGTCCTGGCCGCCGCACTGCGTGGCGGGCACCCCGGGGGCGTCGTTCCACCCGGACCTGGACGTGGGGCCGGTGGAGGCGGTGTTCTCCAAGGGCCAGCACAGCCACGGCTACTCGGGTTTCGAGGGCATTGACTTCCGCGACCGGCCGCTGCGGGACTGGCTGTCCGAGCGCGGGGTGCGGCGGGTCGACATCGTGGGGATCGCCACGGACCACTGCGTTCGCGCCACGGCGCTGGACGCGGTGCGCGCGGGTCTGGACACCGCGGTCCTGCTGGAGCTGACCGCCGGGGTGTCCCGGGCGACGGTGGACGCGGCGCTGGCCGAGCTCGCCGACGCGGGCGTCGACCTGGTCGGCGAACCGGTGGTGGCGGGTTCGTGACCTTCACCGGCGGCGCACGTACCCCCGGATGCGTCGACACACCGGAGCACCCCCGCTTCAGGTGAAACCGCGTCCGGTGCGCTCGGCGCCGGGCCCGTTGCCATGCGCGATCCCCGGCGCGGCATGGGGTTGAGCCGGTCGACCACCGGGGTCTGATGTCGCCGGTGCGCGGTAGCGTCTGCAGACGTGCCCACCTCTGTCCCGCGATGGTCCGACCCGGTCGCGTTCGAACCCGGCGACGACGACGAGCTCCCGCCGGAGATCGCCGCCGACCTGGCGCGGGCGGGCGGGGGTGCGACGGAGTCGCCGTCGGTGGCCAAGCCGAAGCGGGACATCCCGGACCTGTCGACGCTGCTGGGCATCGCGATCGAGGCGGTCGGCGGGGTGCCGCGCGAGGGCCAGGCCCGGATGGCCGAGGCCGTCGCGCGTTCGATCGCCACCGGTGAGCACCTGGCCGTGCAGGCGGGCACCGGGACCGGCAAGTCGCTGGCCTACCTGGTGCCGGCGATCCGGCACGCGGTCGCCGAAGGCACGACCGTGGTGGTGTCGACCGCCACGATCGCCCTGCAGCGGCAGCTCGTCGACCGGGACCTGCCGCGGTTGTCCACCGCGCTGGCCGGGGCGCTGGGGCGGCGGCCCACGTTCGCCATCCTCAAGGGTCGCCGCAACTACCTGTGCCTGAACCGGGTGCACGGCAACGCCCCCGAGGAACCCGAGGACGGAGCGCTGTTCGACGCCTTCGCCGCGTCCGCGCTGGAGCGGCAGGTCAAGCGCATCCGGGAGTGGGCGGCCGAGACCGACACCGGGGACCGCGACGAACTGGTGCCGGGCGTAACCGACCAGGCGTGGCGGCAGGTGTCGGTGACCGCCAGGGAGTGCCTGGGCGTGCATCGCTGCCCGGTGGGTGTGGACTGCTTCGCCGAGCGGGCCCGGGCCGCGGCGGGGCGCGCCGACATCGTGGTGACCAACCACGCACTGCTGGCCATCGACGCCCTTGACGACCGGCCGGTGTTGCCGGAGCACGACGTGGTGCTGGTCGACGAGGCGCACGAGCTGGTGGACCGGGTGACATCGGCGGCCACCGGCGAGCTGACCGCCGCAGCGGTGCGGGTCGCGGTGCGCCGGTGCGGGCGGGTGATCGACGAGGAGATCGCGGACCGGCTCAACGAGGCCGCCGACGGGCTCGACCTGGTGTTGCAGGCGACCGCTCCCGGGCGGCTGGAGGAGCTGCCGCAGGACCTGGGCGGCGCGTTGACCGCGGTCCGCGACGCGGCGTGGGCGTGCCTCACCGCGCTGGGCCCGGAGCGCAAGGACGACGTCGAGGGCAGTACGGTGCGCAAGCTCGCGCACGCGGTCACCGAGGAGGTGCACGACACCGCGGTGCGGCTGCTGGAGGCTTTCGACGACGAACGCGGGTACGACGTCGTGTGGGTCTCGGCCGAACCGAACCGACCGCCGGCGCTGCGGGTCGCGCCGATCGGCGTCGGCACACTGCTGCGGGAGCGCCTGTTCGGGCAGCGCACCACGGTGCTGACCTCGGCGACGCTGGCGCTGGGCGGCTCGTTCGACACGTTGGCCCGGCAGTGGGGCCTGCCGCCGCAGCAGCAGGCGCAGCCGGTCGCCGGGATGGCCACCGCCAGGGAGGCCCCATCCGATACCAGCGGTCCCAGGTGGACGGGCCTGGACGTGGGGTCGCCGTTCGAGCATCGGCGCAGCGGCATCCTCTACATCGCCCGGCACCTGCCGCCGCCGGGGCGCGACGGGCTGCCGCCGCAGTACCTGGACGAGCTGACCGAGCTGGTGCAGGCCGCGGGCGGGCGCACGCTCGGGCTGTTCTCCTCGATGCGGGCCGCCAAGCAGGCTTCGGAGGAGCTCCGAAAGCGGCTCGACACGCCGGTGCTGTGCCAGGGCGACGACGCGACGGCACTGCTGGTCCGCCGGTTCGCCGAGGACCCGGCGACGTCGCTGTTCGGCACCCTGTCGCTGTGGCAGGGCGTGGACGTGCCCGGCGACTCGCTGCAGCTGGTGGTGATGGACCGCATCCCGTTCCCGCGCCCGGACGACCCGCTCGCCTCGGCCCGCCAGAAGGCGGTGGCGGAGCGCGGCGGCAACGGTTTCCTCACCGTCGCGGGCACCCACGCGGCGCTGCTGCTGGCCCAGGGCGCCGGGAGGCTGCTGCGCTCGCCGAACGACCGCGGCGTGATCGCGGTACTTGACCCGAGGCTGGCCACGGCCCGCTACGGCGGTTTCCTCCGCGCCTCCCTTCCCCCGTTCTGGACCACTCACGACCCGGAGGTGGTCCGCGGCGCCCTGCGCCGTCTGGCGGCGGCCGCGACGGCCTGATCGCGCCGCGCCCCGGCACCCACCCACCCACCCACCGGCTGGTCACTGTCCGCGCACCGGGCATCACCCGGCCCCCGGGAATTGCGCGGACACCCGGGTGAACGTCAAATTCGCGGGAAATTCCGGCTGCGCGGGGGTGGACAGGAGACGGTGGTGAGGTGTGGGGCACGCGGTTTTTTTGGAGGAGATCGACAACGGCGTGCTGGGCTTTCTGTTCCGGCGGGGTTGCCGGGTAGGTTGTGTTCGCCGCGCCCCGCCCGCCGGCCCCGGCTGGCGAGGAGGGCAAGATCCGCTGGTCGGGACGGTTGTCGCCGTTCCGGTGCCGGGGTTCGAGGTGGCGCGGCGGGGATGTCCGGTTCGGCAGCGCCGCCGATCCACCACTTGTCGATCGACTTCGAGGAGACGCCGTGTCCGCACCACGCCAAGCCGCGCCTGCCGCGAACCTGGCCAGGACTGTGGTCTTCGCCGCTTTCATCGCCGTCCTCGGATTGTTCCCCGGTTTCTACCTCGGCGGTGCCGCGGTGCCGATCGTGCTGCAGAACATGGGGCCGCTGCTGGCGGGCAGCATCCTCGGCGCGCGTCGCGGTGGCGCCTCGGTGCTGCTGTTCCTGGCGCTGGTCGCGCTCGGGCTGCCGCTGCTGTCCGGTGGCCGCGGCGGCATCGCGCCGTTTGTGGGCCCCAGCGGTGGTTTCCTGCTCGGCTGGGTGGTGTCGGCGGTCGTGGTCGGCCTGATCGTGCAGCGCGGGCTGCCGAAGCCGGGCCTGTTCGTGCTTCTCGCCGCCAACCTCGCGGGTGTCGCGGTGGACTACCTGATCGGCATCCCGTACTGGGGCCTGGTGATCGGGGACGTGCGGGCCGCGGCGGTGCAGTCGCTGGTGTTCCTGCCGGGTGACGCGGTGAAGCTGGTCGCGGTCTCGCTGGTGGCCGTGGCGGTGCACCGCGCGGTCCCGGCGGCGCTGACCGGCTCGGCGCGGCGAGCGACCGCCGAGGGCTGAGGTGCTGCCGATCCTCGGCCGCGTCCCCGCGTCGCGGATCGCACACGCCGGAGCGGAACTGGACGCGCCGGAGTGGCACGCGCGGGTGCTGCGCGCAGCGCGGTCCCTGCCGACCGGGGCGAGGGTCGCCCTGGACGGCGGGACCGCGCTGGAGCGTCTGATCCACTTCCTGGCGGCGGATCTGCGGGGCTGCGCCACCCTTCTGGTCGAGACCACCTGGACGCCTCGCGAACGGGAGGCGGTCCTCGCGGACGCGGCCCCGCACCTGCTGCTCGACCTGGCCACCCGCGCGGCCGCGGACCCGCAGCCATGCGGGTGGAGCGGTCTGAACGGCTGGGGCGCTCAGGCGGGCTGCGGGGACGAGTTCACCGCCTTCTACCTCCCCACCACGTCGGGGAGCAGTGGGCGGCCGAAGGTGCTGGTGCGTTCTCGGCGGTCCTGGTTGCTCAGCTTTCAGCGGCTCGGCGTCGAGATCGGTTCCGGGGACCGCGTTCTCATCCCCGGGCCGTTGAGTTCGTCGTTGTTCCTGTTCGGGGCCCTGCACGCGTTGCACGCCGGTGCGGACGTGGAGCTGCTGGACCGCTGGTCGCCCGCTGATGCCGCCGAGGCCGCCCGACGCTGCACCGCCGTGCACCTGGTGCCCGCGATGCTGTCCGGATTGCTGTCCACTATGGAGCGTGATCCGGTGCTGCGGGCCGGATGCGCGCTGCGGACGGTGGTGTGCGGTGGGGCTCGGGTGGACGCGGAGTTGGCGGGGCGGTTGGCCCGGGTGCTGCCGGGGTGCGAACTCGTCGAGTACTACGGGTCCGCCGAGCACTCGCTGATCGCCATCCGGCGGGGCGGCGGGCTGCGGCCGGTCGTGGACGTCGAGGTGCGCGACGGCGAGCTGTGGGTCCGCTCGGAGCTGGCGTTCGACGGGTACCTGGACGGCGGGCGGATCGTGCCCCCAGGGACGCGCGACGGGTGGTCGACGGTCGGCGACCGGGCGGTGCAGCGCCCGGACGGCTCGCTGGAGGTGCTCGGCCGCAGCAGCTCGGCGATCAACACCGGTGCCCGCATCGTCGCCGCCGAGGAGGTCGAAGCGGTGCTGCGCGGCGCCGAAGGCGTGCTTGACGTGCTGGTGTGCGGCACTCCGCACGTCCGGTTCGGCGAGCTGGTCACGGCGGTCGTCGAGATCGCCCCGGGCAGCACCCCGTCGATGCGGGACCTGCGGGCCCGCGCCCGCGCCGCGCTGGAACCGGCGAAGCGCCCGCGTCGTTGGCTGGCCGTGCGGGAACTGCCGCGCACGGCTTCCGGCAAACCGGCTCGCGCGGTGGTGGCCGAGCGCCTGCGGGCCCGAACCCTGGATGCGGAGGAGCTGTGACGCCTGTGGTGATCGCGGCCCGCCGCACGCCGATCGGCGAAGCAGGCGGGGCGCTGCGCAACGTCGCCGTGGACCGGCTCGCCGCGCCGGTGCTGCGGGCGGTGCTCGACGACGTCGGGGTGTCCGAAGTGGACGAGGTGCTGCTCGGCAACGTCCTCGGCCCGGGTGGGAACCCGGCGCGGGTGGCGGCGCTGCGCGCGGGTTTGGGCGAGGCGACCCCCGGGATGACCGTGGACCGGCAGTGCGCGAGCGGTCTCACCGCGATCACCACCGCCGCGGCCCTGGTCCAGGCCGGGGCCGGCGACTGGTTCCTCGCCGGTGGCGCGGAAAGCCCCTCCACCGCTCCGTGGCGGGCGTGGCGGCCCCGCTCCGCGGCGGAACCTCCCCGCTTCTACAGCCGGGCACCGTTCGCCCCTCCCGAGATCGGCGACCCGGACATGGGACCCGCGGCCGACCTGGTGGCGGCCGAGGCCGGGATCTCGCGGCAGCGGCAGGACGAGTTCGCCGCCCGCAGTCACGCTCGGGCGGTCGCCGCGCAGGAAGCGGGCCGGTTCGACGCCGAACTGGTGCCCGTGGGCGGGGTTTCGGTCGACGAGCGGCCGCGTCGCGGCTTCACCGCCGAGCGGCTCGCGCGGTTCCGGCCGGCCTTCACCCCGGACGGCACCGCCACCGCCGCGAACTCGTGCGGCATCAACGACGGCGCCGCCGCGGTGCTGGTCACCACCGAGGAGCAGCGCCGTCGGCTCGGTGTGCCGGGGTTGCGGTTGCTGGGCTGGCGCACGTGCGGCGTCGACCCGAACCGGCTGGGGCTCGGGGCGGTGCCCGCCATGCGGGAGCTGCTCGCCCGGCACCGCCCGGAGGTCGTGGAGTTCACCGAGGCGTTCGCGGGCCAGGCGCTGGCCTGCCTGGACGCCGCGGGCATCGATGAGGAGCTGGTCAGCCCGGACGGCGGGGCGATCGCCCTGGGGCACCCGTGGGGCGCCTCGGGGGCGGTGCTGGTGGTCCGGTTGTTCAGCCGGATGGTGCGGGCGGACGGGCCACGGATCGGCCTGTCGGCGCTGTCCTCCGGTGGGGGTCTGGGCGTGGCCGCGATGTGGGAGCGAGTGGGTTGATCGAGTTCGAGGGAGTCGGGCACAGCTACGACGGGCGGACCGTGCTGGACGGGGTGAACCTGCGGCTGGCCGAGCAGCGGGTGGCGTTCGTCGGGGCGAACGGGTCGGGCAAGTCCACGCTGGCGCGGATGATCAACGGCCTGGTGCACCCCACCCGCGGCCGGGTGCTGGTCGACGGTGTCGACCCGGTGCGCGACGGAAGGACGGTGCGGCACCGCGTCGGGTTCATCTTCACCCACCCGGACAGCCAGATCGTGATGCCCACCGCGGGCGAGGACGTGGCGTTCTCGCTGCGCAGGCAGGGCCTGTCCAAGGCGGAGCGGCAGCGGCGGGCCGCCGAGGTGCTGGCCCGGCACGGGCTCGACGGCTACGCCGACCACCCGGCGCACCAGCTGTCGGGCGGCCAGAAGCAGCTGCTGGCGCTGTGCGCGATGCTCGTGCTGGACCCGGACGTGCTGGTCTGCGACGAGCCGACGACTCTGCTGGATCTGCGCAACAAGCGGCACTTCGCGGAGGTCCTGCGCGGGCTGCGGCAGCAGGTCGTGCTGGTCACCCACGACCTGGACCTGCTCGGCGACTTCGACCGGGTCGTGGTGCTCGACGGCGGAAAGGTGGTCGCCGACGACGAGCCCGCGGCGGCGATCCGCTACTACCGGGAGCTGGTCCGGTGAGCCCGCTCGGCCTGTACGAACCGGGCAGCAGCCCGCTGCACCGGCTCGGCGCGGGGTGGAAGTTCCTGGCGCTGCTGGGCTTCGCGGTGCTGGTCCTCGTGCTGGGCTCGCCACTGGCGCTGGCGGGGTGCGCGGGTGGCGTGGCCGCCGCGTACCTGGTCGCGCGCATCCCGGCGCGCCGCTGCTGGCAGCTGTCGCGGTTGCTGGTCCCGTTGCTGGTGCTGGTGTTCCTGGCGCAGTGGTGGCTGCTCGGCTGGGACAGCGCGGCCGTGGTGTGCCTGCGGCTGCTCGCGGCGCTCGGAGCCGCGAACCTGTTCACCCTGACCACCCGCGTGGACGACCTGGTCACCGCGGTGGAACGCGGCCTGCGGCCGTTGCGCCGCTTCGGTGTCCGGCCGGATCGGGTCGGTCTGCTGGTGGGCCTGACGGTGCAGGCCGTGGCGGCGCTGTCGACCATCGCGACGCAGGTGCGGGAGGCCCAGCGGGCCCGCGACGCGGAGCGCTCGCTGTCGGCCTTCGCGGTGCCGTTCCTGGTCCGCACTCTGCGCCACGCGGACGAACTCGGCGAAGCACTGGCCGCCCGAGGAGTCGGCGACGACTGACCGGACTGGCGGCAGCTGCTCCCGCCCGGAGTCCGCTGACGGTGACGCTGGCCTGATCTGGGGCCGTCTGGTGCCGCTGGGCATCCTGGGGTCAGTGGTGACGGCCGCTACCAGGCGAAACGGGACTTTGGGCCCTGTTTCCGACGGCCGGGCCCTGGGCACACTCAGGGGTACCGGGGAAACCCGGCGACCGGCCCGAGGACGCAGTGGCCTTGACGACCAATAAGGCCGCCAGAGACCTAGCGATCGAAAGATTGCAAAACGTTCTCGGGCTTGGCCTGTGTCTGGGCCCGCAATCAGCTGTCAGGGCCACTGGGCCAGGACCGTGACCGTACCCGGGTCGACCTCCGTGAAGCCCGCGTCGCGCACCACCGCCACCCGCCGCTCGCGCCACGCCGTCTCGGCGTCGTCCTGCGGGTGCAGCTGTGCCCAGGTCCCGGCGTCCGCCTTGCGCACCGCGCAGCGGAAGTCCTGCGCCGCCCACTCGTCGAGCAGCGCGTCGCGCCCCTCCGCGTGCAGCAGTGCCGCCAGGAACATCGTCGCGTGTCCGACCTGCGCCGCCGACTTACCGGCGCTCATCGGCACGTCCGGGTTGAGCCACAGCGTCGGCACGCCCGGTGGGACCGGCCCCGGCTCGTCGGCCGCCAGCTCGCTGCCGGAGATCTGTAACCGGCTCAGCTCCTTGGGCATGTCGGCCACCCGCATCGGCACGAAGGCACGCGCTTCGGCGTTGCCCACCCGGATCGTGATACCCGGCAGCGCCTGCACCGCTTCCCAGTGTGCACCGCGGGCCCGCCGCGCCACCTTCCGGATGCGCCCGGAGATCCAGCCGTGCACGGCAGCGTGCCACTCGCCGCCGGGCTTGCAGCGCTCGTCCACACACAGCGCGATGGCCGCCGCTGCCGCGGCTTCCAGCAGCGCGGTGCGGTCCGGCGGCTCGCGGCGCTCGATCCGCAGCACCATTGGCATCAGGACCACGTTCTCGGGGTCCTCGTCGGAGGTGTCCGCGGTGGCCTCCCTCGGCAGCGCCAGCCACGACGCGTACCGGGCGATCAGCGGATCCAGCACGGAGTAGGGGCGCGTCGCAGCGGGAACATCGACCATGTCCCGATTATCCGGTCCCGGCACGGCCACTGGTGTCAGACGTCCAGCGGCACGCGGCGCAGCACGCCGTCCTCGGCGTCCGCGGCCTCGATCTCCGCGCGCGTCACGCCGAGCACGAACAGCACGGTGTCCAGGAACGGGTAGGACAGCGCGGTGTCGGCGACCTCCCGGAGGGCCGGTTTCGCGTTGAACGCCACCCCCAGGCCCGCGGCGTTGAGCATGTCGATGTCGTTGGCGCCGTCGCCAACCGCCACGCACTGGGCCGGGGGCACCCCGAAGGACTCGGCGAACCGGCGCAACGCCTTGGCCTTGCCCGGCCGGTCGACGATCTCCCCGATCACCCGGCCGGTCAGCTTGCCGTCCACGATCTCCAGCTCGTTGGCGGCGCTGAAGTCGAGCCCCAGCTCGTCCACGAGCTGGTCGATGATCTGGGTGAACCCACCGGAGACCACGCCGGTGTGGAAGCCCAGCCGCCGCAGGGTGCGGATCGTGGTGCGCGCGCCGGGGGTCAGCTCCAGTTCCGCGGCCACCTCGTCGAGCACCGACGCGGGCAGTCCCTCCAGCACCGCGACCCGCTGCCGCAGCGACTCGGCGAAGTCCAGCTCGCCGCGCATCGCCCGCTCGGTGACCTCGCGGACCTCCTGCTCGCAGCCGGCCCGCGCGGCCAGCATCTCGATGACCTCGCCCTGGATCAGCGTGGAGTCCACGTCGAACACGACGAGCCGCTTGGCGCGCCGGGACAGGCCGGTGCGCTCCACCGCGAGGTCCACCCCGCTGCGGGCGGCGATGTCGGCCATGGCCGAGGTCAGCTGTGCGTCGTCGCCGCCCTCGGGGGCGCTGACCTGAAGTTCCAGCCCGGTCACCGGGTAGTCGGCGACGCGGCGGATGGAGTCGATGTTGACGCCGAGGTCGGCCAGGCCGCGGGCGACGTCGCTGAAGTTCCGCGCGGTCACCGGCTGTCCGAGCACGACCACGACGTGCGTGGAGCCGAGCTTGGCGCCGTCGCCGTCCGGGGCCCCGATCGCCACGTCGACGGTCATGCCCACGGTGGCCATGGCCTGCTCGACGGCCTCCTGGAGCTGCTCCGGGTCGTGTTCGGTGGACACCAGCACGCCCAGCACCAGGCGTCCCCGAATCACCACCTGTTCCACGTCGACGATGTCCACGCCGTGCCGGGTCAACGCCGCGAACAGCACGGACGTGACGCCCGGCTTGTCCTTCCCGGTCACGGTGATCAGCACGGTGGTGGCGTTGGACGTGCTCACGACAGCAGTTCTTCCTCTCTGGCCCCCGGCGAATACGTCGAGCCCCGGCGGGGCACAGCCCGCCGGGGCTCGTCGTCGAGCTAACCCCACCCTCGCACAGTTCCGCGCTGCGGGGCTAGCGCACAGATCACTTCTGCGTGGTGTCGTCCCTACCGGACTTGCTCTTGGTGACCGGAGCCTGCTTCACGGCCGCCGCCGCGCCCTTGGGCTCGTGCTTGTGCGCGAGGGTCTTGCCGGTCAGGCTCAGGTGCGACTCCAGCCGCATCCGCTCCGCGATGTGCGGGTAGTGCAGCTCGAACGCCGGACGCTCGGAGCGGATCCGCGGCAGCTCGGTGAAGTTGTGCCGCGGCGGCGGGCAGGAGGTGGCCCACTCCAGGGAGTTGCCGTAGCCCCACGGGTCGTCGACCGTGACGACCTCGCCGTAGCGGTAGCTTTTGACGATGTTGTAGAGGAACGGCAGCATCGACGCGCCGAGGATGAACGCGCCCACCGTGGAGATCGTGTTCAGCGTGGTGAACCCGTCGGACACCAGGTAGTCGGCGTAGCGGCGCGGCATGCCCTCGTTGCCCAGCCAGTGCTGGACGAGGAAGGTGCCGTGGAAGCCGATGAAGGTCAACCAGAAGTGCAGCTTGGCCAGGCGCTCGTCGAGCAACCGCCCGGTGATCTTGGGGAACCAGAAGTAGATGCCGGCGAAGGTGGCGAACACGATCGTGCCGTAGAGCACGTAGTGGAAGTGCGCGACCACGAAGTAGGTGTCCGACACGTGGAAGTCGACCGGCGGCATGGCCAGCAGGACGCCGGTGAGACCACCGAAGAGGAAGGTGACCAGGAAGCCCACCGAGAACAGCATCGGCGACTCGAAGGTCAGCTGGCCCTTCCACATGGTGCCGATCCAGTTGAAGAACTTCACCCCGGTCGGCACCGCGATGAGGAACGTGGTGAACGCGAAGAACGGCAGCAGCACCGCGCCGGTGGCGTACATGTGGTGCGCCCACACGACCACCGACAGGGCCGCGATGCCCAGCGTCGCGTAGACCAGACCGGAGTAGCCGAACAGCGGCTTGCGGCTGAAGACCGGGAAGATCTCCGACACGATGCCGAAGAACGGCAGCGCGATGATGTAGACCTCGGGGTGGCCGAAGAACCAGAACAGGTGCTGCCAGAGGATGACGCCGCCGTTGGCCGGGTCGAAGACGTGCGCGCCGAGGTGACGGTCGGCGATCAGCCCGAGCAGCGCGGCGGTCAGGATCGGAAACGCCATCAGGATCAGCACGCTGGTGACCAGGATGTTCCAGGTGAAGATCGGCATCCGGAACATCGTCATGCCGGGCGCGCGCAGGCAGACCACGGTGGTGATCATGTTGACCGCACCGAGGATGGTGCCCAGACCGGACACGGCCAGACCGGCGAGCCACATGTCCGCGCCGTGCCCCGGAGAGTGCAGGGCGTCCGACAACGGGGTGTAGGCGAACCAGCCGAAGTCGGCGGCGCCGCCGGGCAGCAGGAAGCCGCTGACGGTGATCAGGGCGCCGAACAGGTACAGCCAGTAGCCGAAGGCGTTCAACCGCGGGAACGCCACGTCCGGCGAGCCGATCTGCAGCGGCAGGACGTAGTTGGCGAAGCCGAACAGGATCGGGGTCGCGTACAGCAGCAGCATCACCGTGCCGTGCATGGTGAACAGCTGGTTGTACTGCTCCTGCGACAGGAACTGCAGCCCCGGTACGGCGAGCTCGCCGCGGATCAACATCGCCATCAGGCCGCCGACCAGGAAGAACAAGATCGACGTGACCAGGTAGAGGATGCCGATTTGCTTGTGGTCCGTGGTGCGGAACATCCGCGCCAGGAATGACCCCTTGACCGTTTTGCGCACCGGATAGGGGCGCGTGGCGATCGGCTGTGGCGCGACGGCCGTCACGGTGCCTCCTGCACTGATCCCTGTGAATGCGTACCGGACCCGGTCCGGGTCCGCCCCGGTCCGGTTGGACCGGGAGACAGCATGCGACACCCTGCAGGACCCCTGCAGAACAAGCCAGTCACGATGGCTGCCATCAGCGGATACTAGTCCGGGCCTCCGGCCGGGGTTCGACCGGGCCGTAGCCACCCTAGTCATTGATCCACACCCCGTCACGGGCGGTGAGATCCACGCGACAGGCCGCAACCGCCGGGGACCGCGTGGCGACGGCGCCCGCACGCGCCGGCGGGGCGCCGGTTAGCCTACGGGGCAACAGGTCCGGCAGCCCACCTGCGATCAGATCAGGGCCGCCCTGGGACGACGTCCACCAGATCCTGGAAGGGGAAGCACGTGCGGAGGAGCACGATCATCGGCGCCGTGCTGGTTGGCGGTCTCGCGCTCGCGGGCTGCACGCCGAGCGAGGCGCCCAGCGACCAGCCCCCGGCCCCCGGCACGCCGCCGCCCGCGACGGCGCAGGCGCACGCCGGCCAGCACGGGCAGGGCGAGCACGGGCAGGCGTCCGGCGAGCACACCGCGACCGACCGCGAGTTCGCCCAGCAGCTGCTGGCCAACGCCCAGCAGGTACTGGAGCTGGCGCAGCTGGCCGGAAGCAAGGCCCAGAGCGCCGAGGTGAAGGCCCTCGCCACGCAGCTGCAGCAGTCGGCACAGGAGCAGGTCGCCACGCTCACCAGCTGGTTGGGCTCGGCGGCCGGCCAGCAGTCCGGCAGCGCCCCGGAGGACGACGGGGACGACGCCGACGCCCCGGGTCCGCTGTCCGCCCAGCAGGTGCAGCAGCTCCAGCAGCTCAGCGGAACGCAGTTCGACCAGCAGTGGAAGCAGGCGATGCTGACGCTGCAGCAGAACGCGGGACAGCTGGCGCGCACGGAGCAGGAAGAGGGTTCGGCGCAGCAGATGCGCCAGCTGGCGGAGGAGCTCGTCGCCAACGAGCAGGCGACCCTGGCCAGGCTCAACGCCCTCCGCTGAGGTCTTTCACTCCTGTCGAAGGGCACCTTTCGAGGTGCCCTTCACGCGTCCTGACCGCCGGAGCGCGCTCTTCCGGTTCTCGCGCACAGAACCTACCATGAGTAGCCTACTGGCAAGTAGCCAACTCGTCGGTCATGACCACCAGGGAGCGCGCATGTCGAAGGTTTCCGGCAGGGTCGTCCTGATCACCGGCGCCGCGCGGGGGATCGGCGCGCAGACCGCGCGCGAACTGGCCCGCCGCGGTGCCCGGCTCGCCCTGGTGGGCCTGGAACCGGCCGAGCTCGCGGCCCTCGCCGACGAGCTCGGCGAGGGCCACTTCTGGGCCGAGGTCGACGTGACCGACCCCGACTCCATCGCGGCCGCGGTGTCCGGCGCCGTTGCGCGGCTGGGCGGCATCGACGTGGTCATCGCCAACGCCGGGATCGCCCCGATCGGCACGGTCCGCACCACCGATCCGCGCGCGTTCACCCGGACCATCGACGTCAACCTCAACGGGATCTTCCACACCACCCGCGCGACGCTGCCGCAGCTGATCGAGCGCCGCGGCTACCTGCTGGTGGTCTCGTCGCTGTCGGCGTTCGCACCGATCGGTGGGATGGCGGCCTACGCCGCGAGCAAGGCCGGGGCCGACGCCCTGGCCAGCGCGCTGCGCGCGGAGCTGGCGCACCTGGGCGTGGCGGTCGGCAGCGCGCATCCGTCGTGGATCGACACGGACATGGTCCGCGACGTGGCCAGCGACCTGCGCAGCTTCCACGCGATGCGCAGGCGACTGCCGTGGCCGATGCGCGCAACCACCAGCGTCGAGGACTGCAGCCGGGCCTTCGCCGACGCGGTGGAACGCCGCGCCCGGCGGGTGTACGTGCCGCGGTCGATCATGCTGATGCACTGGCTGCGCAACCTGCCGTCGTCGCGGCTCGTCGAGCGCCTGATGAAACCGACGCTGCGCCGCCTCATCCCGCAGATGGAGCAGGAGGTCGCGAACCTGGGGCGCTCGTTGAGCGAACGCCAGCAGAAACTGCAGGGCTGACGGCGGACCGGTGGCCGGGATGCCTGGCGCGGGAGGAGTCCCCGGCCACCGGAGTCATCGTGCGCGCTGGCCGCTCAGCCGCGGCCGCCGCCGCACCGGCGGGGCCTGCTGGCAGCGCTGCCGCTCCTGTTCGATCCTGGCGATCAGCAGCCACACGGTCTGGTCGCCGTCGCCGGTGGCGCTGTGTTGCGGGCGGCTGGTCGCGGCGGCGATCCAGCGCGGCACCCGCAGCAGGAGGCCGCCGACGGTCGCGCCGATCGTGTTGCACACCACGTCGTCGGTTGAGGCGACGCGGCCGGTGATCGCCAGGAACTGGACCAGCTCGATCGACGCGGCCAGCACCAGCCCGCCGAGGGCGATCTTGCCGATGTTGTCGAACCACCGCACCCGCTGCGGGACCAGCACGCCCAGCGGCAGCAGCAGCACCAGGTTGCCCAGCAGCTGCAGCCAGGGCAGCGAGTCGCCGGGGTCGGCGGTCAGCGCCATCGACACGTCCTTGCCGAGGTCCGGGTGGACCCGCTCGGCGGCGGGGCGCTGCGGGGTGAAGACGAGGTACCCCACGCAGAGCACCGAGTGCACCAGGGCCGCGTCGATCAGCGGGTCCCGCGCCGACCGTGCGGGCGCCCAGCGGCGCACCGCGGCCGAGCCCGCTCCCACCAGCAGCGCCACGGGGAGCAGGATCGTCACCACCGGGGCGAATCCGTCGAATGCCACAAGAATCTGCTGCACGTTCGCCGCACTTCCTCTGGCCGCCAGCGCCAGGACCACCCGGACACCAAACGAATCCACAGTGGATCGACCGGTGCCCGCGAACCGTTGGGAACCGTCATCTCCAGCGGTCGGCGTTGACCGGTGTCTGCAGGGGCATCAGTGGTCGGCGGCCGGACGTCGGCTCGGGGTATGCCGACGTCCGGCCGCCAGCAGCACCTGCCGCCGCACCGCGGCAGGTCGGGGGTGTTCGTCAGGTGCGGCAGGTCGTCCGCCACGGTCGCGTCGCCGTTGTCGGCGCCCGACGAGCGCTTCCCGCATCACCTACCTCCACCACTCCCCCGCGCTGCGTCCGAAAGAGTCCGGAATCGACTCGGTTGCGGTCGAACATAACGGCCGAGCCACGAGGCTCCACCGTTCTGGCAAGAACCCGCCATCTATTCCGCATTCATCCATAAAGGATGGTTAGCAGCTGGGAAAAAGTGCGTGAACTGGCTTTTCGCGTCGCGACCGACCGGCACCGAAGACGCTGACCGGGAATTCCCGCAATTCCCACGCCGTCCAAGCCGTGAATTCCACATGTCGGCCGGGTACCAGTCGCCGAGGTCCACAATGGCCAATGTCCTGCCGGGGCCGACGCGGTGCGCGCGCAGCACGAGGGCCACCCTTCGCCGAACTGCTCGGCGCAGGGTGGCCCTCCGTGAGACCCGGTTCAGTCCTTACGGCGGAAAAGCCTGAGGATCGGGTCGTAGCGGCGGTCCGCCACTCGTTCCTTCAGCGGGATCAGGGCGTTGTCGGTGATGCGGATGTTCTCCGGGCAGACCTCCGTGCAGCACTTGGTGATGTTGCACAGGCCCAGGCCGTGGTCGCCGCGGGCCGCCTCCGGGCGGTTCTCCGCCTCGTCCAGCGGGTGCATCTCCAGTTCCGCCACCCGCATCAGAAAGCGCGGACCGGAGAACGCCTGCTTGTTCTCGGCGTGGTCGCGGATCACGTGGCAGGTGTTCTGGCACAGGAAGCACTCGATGCACCTGCGGAACTCCTGCGAGCGCTGCACGTCCACCTGCTGCATCCGGTACTCGCCCGGTTCCAGGTCCTCCGGGGGCACGAACGCCGGGACCTCGCGAGCCTTGACGTAGTTGTATGACACGTCCGTGACCAGGTCCTTGATCACCGGGAACGTCCGCATCGGGGTGACCGTGACCGTCTCCGCGCGGTCGAAGGTGGACATCCGGGTCATGCACATCAGTTGCGGCCGCCCGTTGATCTCCGCCGAGCACGAGCCGCACTTGCCCGCCTTGCAGTTCCACCGCACCGCCATGTCCGGGCACTGGGTCGCCTGCAGGCGGTGGATGATGTCGAGCACCACCTCGCCCTCGTTGACCTCGACGGTGTAGTCGCGCAGTTCGCCGCCGTCGGCCGAACCCCGCCACACCCGGAAGTGCGCCTGGTAGCCCATCAGAGTCCTTTCGCCGTGACGTCAGCGAGCTCGTCCTCGGTGTAGTACTTGCGCAGCTCCTCCACGGTGAACAGCGCCATCAGGTCGTCGCGCATCGGCACCTGCGGCTGCTCGGTGACCTCGACGTGGTCCCGCGCCAGCGCGCAGACCAGCAGCTTGCCGCGCCACCGCGGCTCCATCGACGGGTGGTCGTCGCGGGTGTGGCCGCCGCGACTCTCGGTGCGCAGCAGCGCCGCGCGGGCCACGCACTCGCTGACCAGGAGCATGTTGCGCAGATCGAGGGCCAGGTGCCAGCCCGGGTTGAACTGCCGGTTGCCCTCCACCGCGAGCAGTGTGGCGCGGGCCTTGAGGTCGTGCAGCCGCTCCAGCGCCTGGCGCATCTCCTCGCCGCGGCGGATGATGCCGACCAGGTCGTTCATCACCTGCTGCAGTTCGGAGTGCAGGGCATAGGGGTTCTCGGCGACCGTGTCCCCCGCCGCCTCGAACGGCTGCTGCGCGCGCCGCGCGGCCGCGTCCACATCGGACTCCGCGATGTCCGGCCGGATGGCCAGGCCGGACACGTACTCGGCCGCGCCGACGCCCGCGCGGCGGCCGAAGACCAGCAGGTCGGACAGCGAGTTGCCGCCCAGCCGGTTGGACCCGTGCATGCCGCCGGCCACCTCGCCCGCGGCGAACAGGCCCGGCACCCGTGAGGCCGCCGTGTCCGGGTCGACCTCCACGCCACCCATCACGTAGTGGCAGGTCGGGCCGACCTCCATGGGCTCCGCAGTGATGTCCACGTCGGCCAGTTCCTTGAACTGGTGGTACATGGACGGCAGCCGCTGGACGATCTTCTCCGCGGGCAGCCGGGACGCCACGTCCAGGAACACGCCGCCGTGCTGGGAACCGCGCCCCTCCTTGACCTCGTTGTTGATCGCCCGCGCCACCTCGTCGCGTGGCAGCAGCTCCGGTGGGCGCCGGTTGCCGTCCGGATCGTCGTACCAGCGGTCGGCCTCGGCCTCGTTGTCGGCGTAGTTGTCCTTGAAGACCTCCGGGATGTAGTCGAACATGAACCGGCGGCCCTCGGAGTTGCGCAGCACCCCGCCGTCGCCGCGCACCGACTCGGTGACCAGGATGCCCTTGACGCTCGGCGGCCACACCATGCCCGTCGGGTGGAACTGGACGAACTCCATGTTGATCAGCGACGCCCCGGCCCGCAGCGCGAGCGCATGCCCGTCGCCGGTGTACTCCCAGGAGTTCGAGGTCACCTTGAACGACTTGCCGATCCCGCCGGTGGCCAGAATGACCGCGGGCGCCCGGAACAGCACGAACCTCCCGGACTCCCGCCAGTAGGCGAACGCCCCGGAGATCCGGTCGCCGTCCTTGAGCAGTTCGGTGACCGTGCACTCCTGGAAGACCTTCAGCCGGGCCTCGTAGTCGCCGAGCTCCGCGTGGTCCTCCTGCTGCAGGGACACGACCTTCTGCTGGAGCGTGCGGATCAGCTCCAGGCCGGTGCGGTCGCCGACGTGCGCGAGCCGCGGGTACTCGTGGCCGCCGAAGTTGCGCTGGCTGATCCGGCCGTCCGGGGTGCGGTCGAACAGCGCCCCGTAGGTCTCCAGCTCCCAGACCCGCTCCGGGGCCTCCTTGGCGTGCAGCTCCGCCATCCGCCAGTTGTTGAGGAACTTCCCGCCGCGCATGGTGTCGCGGAAGTGCACCTGCCAGTTGTCGCGGGAGTTGACGTTGCCCATCGCGGCGGCGATGCCGCCCTCGGCCATCACCGTGTGCGCCTTGCCGAACAGCGACTTGCAGACCACGGCGGTGCGCAGGCCCTGGGAGCGCGTCTCGATCGCCGCGCGCAGCCCCGCGCCACCGGCGCCGATCACGACGACGTCGTAGTCATGCCGCTCGATCTCTACCATCGACGTCCTTCTAGTTGAACAGTCTGGGATCCGGGAACGCCCCGGCGGCCACCAACATCACGTAGATGTCCACCACCGACACCGACACCAGCGACAGCCAGGCCAGCAGCATGTGCCGACCGTTGAGCGAGGTCACCTTGGTCCACAGCCAGTAGCGCACCGGGTGCTTGGAGAAGTGCTTGATCCGGCCGCCCACCAGGTGGCGGCAGGAGTGACAGGACACCGTGTACGCCCACAGCAGCACGACGTTGACCACCATCAGCAGCGTGCCCAGGCCGACGCCGAAGCCGCCGTCGGCACCGCGGAACGCGATCACCGTGTCGTAGGTCAGCACCGCCGCCACCACCAGCGCCGCGTAGAAGAAGTAGCGGTGCACGTTCTGCATGATCAGCGGGAATCGGGTCTCGCCGGTGTAGCGGCGGTGCGGTTCGGCCACCGCGCAGGCCGGCGGCGACGCCCAGAACGCCCGGTAGTACGCCTTCCGGTAGTAGTAGCAGGTCAGCCGGAAGCCGAGCACGAACGGCAGCACGAAGATCGGCGGCGGCACGAGCGGCCCCAGGTCCGGCGCGGGCTGGCCCCAGTGGCTGGAGCCCGGCACGCACGCCGTGGACAGGCACGGCGAGTAGAACGGCGCCAGGTAGTGGTACTCGGGGACCCAGTACCACTGGTTCATGAACGTGCGGATGACGCCGTAGATCACGAAGGCCAGCAGGGCGAGGAAGGTGACCAGCGGTGGGAGCCACCAGCGGTCGGTGCGCAGGGTGCGCACGGCAAGCCGTGCCCGACCGAAGGTGGTGGGGGGTGCGGACATTCGCAGACCTCGTTGTCGTGGGTTTGTCCGGCGGTGCTCACCTGCGCAGGCTCGTTGTCGATCAGCGGGGAGGGCCGCAGATAGCCCACCATGCGGCCCAACGAGTTCCGGCATTCCCCGGATCAAGCCGCCCGAGGCCGTGCCCGGTCTCCCCTGCAGGTGTCGCGCCCGCCGGTGCTGCCTACCGGTGGCGGCGGGTGCGGCTACTGCGGGGCCTGCCCGCCCAGGCCCTCGTCGTCGGCGTCCCGCCACAGCGCGGGGTCGTAGGGGGTGTCCGGCACGATCACCACGTCGTCCCTGGTCTCGGCGCTGCGCCGAGGTGCGGGCAGCACGTTGGAGAGTTCGGCGACGTCGATGTCGAGCCGGTCCACGTCGTTGCTGATCCGCTGCACGCACGGCGGGTCGCCGTAGCGGCTACGGAGGGTGCTGACGCAGCTGCGGAGCTGGCCGAGGACGCGGTGCAGCTCGGCGAGCTCGGTCGTCGTCGAGGCCATGGCGAACACCTCTTCCGCCTAGTGGTGGGGCGCTACTGGCCCGACTCTGCCCCCAACAACGGAATGTGACAAGTACCACACAGTAGATCTTGCGCCAATTCCCCCAGGCGGGGTGCAGCGCCCCACGATCAGGTCTCGTCGTTCTCCGGCGGAGTGCGGCGGCGGTCCCGGTAGACGATCACCGCGCACGGCGGCCCCATCACGCCCTGACCTGCTCGGCGGCCAGCGCCGCGGGACCGAGCAGGAGGGGCCGCAGGCCGAGCTCGAACTGGTCGTCCAGGGTGCGGCCACGCGTTTCCCGGGCCGCGGCCACCACGCGCGGGTAGGCGTTGGCGGGCAGCGACTCCATCGGTGAGACGACCGCCCGGTCCTCGCCCGGCCCCACCAGGTCCAGCTGCGCGAAACCGACGGCGTAGCTGAAGACCAGGCGCGCACCGGAGACCATGGCCACGCCGCGCAGTCCCGCGTCGTGCAATCTTCGGCACCGGGCTACCCGGGTTCCGCGACATCGGCGAATCCGTGGCGCTGCTGGACGCAGCACTGCGGCAGGGCCGCGCGAAGGGCGGCGGCGACCGCTACCGCTTCGACGAGGTGCCGGTCATTCCCACGCCGGTGCCGTCCCGGGCCCCGTTCGTGCTGGCCGTGGCATCACCGGACTCGGCGCGGCTGGCCGCGCGACACGGCCTGCCCGTCCTGCTCAGCCCGGTCACCGACCTGCCGACCAAGCGCGCGGTGCTGGACGCCCACGCCGAGACCGCCGCCGAGCACGGCCACCAGCTCGACCCGCGGGACAACATCGACTCGTCGTACTTCGCCGTCGCTGAGGACACCGCGACCGCCCGCGACCTGCTGACCGAGGGGATCACCGAGCTGACCCTGCGCGCCGCCCAGGAAGGCACTCCGCTGCTCGAGCGCCCGAAGCCGACGCCCGCACAGGCCCGCGACGAGGCGGCCCAGCTGGCCGACTGCCACATCGCGGGTGACGTCCGGGAGTGCCGGAGGCTCCTGGCCCAGCGCCGCGAAGCGCTCGGCATCGGCCGGATTCTCCTGATGCCCGAGGGGGCGGGCTCCCGCGAAGCAGCTCTGCGCACCATCCGCGCCGCCGGCGAGGTTTTCGCCCTCTTCTGAACGCGCGCCTCACCACAGTGTCGAGGGCGCCTCCGAAAGCCGCAGGCCAACCGGTCGGTTGTTGCACGAGACATCGGATCTGACCTAGAGTCGCCACTGTTCTGAGGACTATCCACCGAACCACTTCGCGACCTGGCAGCGCGCGCGACCCCCCGCGTGCGGTGCCTCGTCGGTGTCCGACCTGGGCGCCGTTCGGCGCTGTCGACGACCATCGAGCTCGGTTCTCCGTGCCGGGGCGCGGAAAACCGAGCCGGAGAGGTTGCTGCGTGAGTACGATCGCCCGCCTCAGCCCGGCCGCCGCACAGCTGACAGGGCGCTGCGGATTCGACCGGGTGTGTGTGGACACCACGCCCCACTCTGTCCATTGTGGACACCTGTCGGAGGAGCGGCGTGTGCGCCGGTATCCGTTGTGACGGCGTGCCGACCGTGCAACGCTGGCGGGACCTGGGCTTCGACATGACGATGCTGGCCTTTCCACGCCGTCCTGCTCCGCGGGGCGGCCACCACCGGGGTGCGCCAGCTGCCAGGGCGAGCGGAGGTGGCGACCGGCTCGAACAACGACGCCTGACCGCTGGATTGAACCGCACCCGCCGCGCGCGGGTGGTCCCCGATCATGACTGTGCATTGACTGCGAGGCACCATTGAGCATTCTCGGCACCCGGGTAGAACGCCGCGAAGACCCGCGCCTTCTCACCGTCGGCGGCACCTACGTCGACGACCTGCGCGAACCCGCCCTGCAAGGGGCGCTGCACGTCACCTACGTGCGCAGTCCGCTGGCGCACGCGAGGATCCTCGAGATCGACACCGAGCAGGCCCGTGACCTGCCCGGGGTCGTCGGCGTGTTCACCGCCGAGGACGTCGACCTGCCGCCGTTCAGGCCGAACGCGGGCATCAGCGGTCGGCCGCCCGCGGCGATGGTGCGCCCGCACCTGGCCCGCGGCACCGTCCGCTATGTCGGCGAGCCCGTCGCCGTCGTGGTCACCGAGACCCGCGCCCAGGGCGAGGACGCCGCCGAACTCGTCTCCGTGGACTACGACCCGCTGACCCCCGTCGTCGACGTCGACGACGCACTGCGCGACGAGGTCCTGCTGTTCCCTGAGGCCGGCACGAACGTCACCGGCAGCGTGGGCGAACCCACCGACGACCTGTTCGACGGCTGCGAGGTCGTGGTCAGCAGGCAGATCGAGAACACCCGCGTGGCCGCCGCGCCGCTGGAGGTGCGGACCGCGGCCTGCGCGTGGGACGGCGACAAGGTCACCCTGTGGCTGTCCAACCAGAACGCGCAGACCTGCCGCGACGAGGTCATGGCCAACCTGGGGCTGCCGCGGGAACAGGTCCGGGTGATCACCCCGGACGTCGGCGGCGGGTTCGGCGCCAAGATCGGCGTCGAGCAGGAGGCCGTGCTGCTGACCTTCCTGGCCAAACGGCTCGGGCGGCCGGTGAAGTGGGTGGAAAGCCGCAGCGAGAACCTGGTCGCGATGACCCACGGCCGCGCGCAGCGGCAGCGGGTCACCATCGGCGGCCGCCGCGACGGCACCGTCCTGGCGTACCGGCTGGAGATCACCCAGGACGTGGGCGCGTACCCGCGGCTGGGCGCGTTCCTGCCAATGTTCACCAGAATGATGGTCAGCGGCGTCTACGACATCCCGAAGGTCGAGTCGGTGGCGCGCGGGGTGGTCACCAACACCACGCCCGTCGGCGCCTACCGCGGCGCGGGCCGCCCCGAGGCGACGGCCGCGGTGGAGCGGGCGATGGACCTGTTCGCCGCCGAGATCGGCGTCGACCCCGCCGAGGTGCGCCGCCGCAACCTGGTGCGCCCGGAGCAGTTCCCGTTCACGACGCCCGGCGGCGTCACCTACGACACCGGCGAGTACATCAAGGGCCTGGACGCGGTGCTGGAGGCCGCGGACTACACGGCGCTGCGCGAGGAGCAGGCCAAGCGGCGCGCCGAGGGCGCCACCCGTCAGCTCGGCATCGGGCTGGCCAGCTACGTGGAGATCACCGCGCCGAACAACACCGAGGGCGAGACCGGGCACGTCGAGGTCCGCCCGGACGGCAGTGTCCTGGTGCTCACCGGCAGCTCCCCGCACGGCCAGGGGCACTGGACGTCCTACGCGATGCTGGTGTCGGAGAAGCTCGGCATCGACCTGGACCGGATCGAGGTCGTGCACGGCGACACCGACCTGATCCCGGAGGGCATGGGCACCATGGGGTCCCGCTCGCTGCAGCTGGGCGGGTCGGCGGTGTACCGGGCCGCGACGGACGTGCTGAAGAAGGGCCGCAGGCTGGCCGCCGAGCTGATCGAGATCGACGAGGCCGACCTGGAACTCGTCGACGGCAGCTGGCGGGTCCGCGGCACGCCGAACGTCGCGATGTCGTGGGCCGAGCTGGCCCAGCGCACCGAGGGCGGGCTGGCCGCCGACGTGCACTTCACCGAGGACCGGCCGACCTTCCCGTTCGGCACCCACCTCGCGGTCGTCGAGGTGGACACCGAGACCGGCAAGGTCGACTACCTGCGGCACGTCAGCGTCGACGACGCCGGGACGATCATCAACCCGGTCCTCACCGAGGGCCAGCGGCACGGCGGCATCGCGCAGGGTGCCGCGCAGGCGCTGCTGGAGGAGGTCACCTACGACGCCGACGGCAACCCGCAGAACGCCAACCTCGCCGACTACGCCTTCATCACCGCGGCGGAGCTGCCCAGTTTCGAACTGCTCACGATGGAGACCCCGACGACGCTCAACCCGCTGGGCGCCAAGGGCATCGGTGAGGCGGGCACCATCGGCGCCACCCCGGCGGTGCAGAACGCGGTGGTGGACGCGCTGTCCCATCTCGGGGTCACCCACATCGACATGCCGGCCACTCCCGAGCGGGTGTGGAGGGCGATCAACCAGGCATAGAACAGCCGCCCACGACGTTCGGGTGAATGATCGGGCGAGTCCGCCTGACGAGCGCTTAGGAGTTCGTTCGTGCAAGTTTCCATCAACGTCAACGGCGAGCAGCGCAGCCACGAGGTCGAGGACCGCACGCTGCTCGTCCACTACCTCCGCGACACCTGCGGGCTGACCGGCACCAACATCGGCTGCGACACCACCTCGTGCGGGGCCTGCACGGTGCTGCTCGACGGGGAGTCGGTGAAGTCCTGCACCGTGCTGGCCGCCCAGGCCGACGGCCACGAGGTCACCACCATCGAGGGCCTCGCCGACGGCGAGACCCTGCACCCGATGCAGCGCGCGTTCCAGCGTGAGCACGGGCTGCAGTGCGGGTTCTGCACGCCGGGCATGGTGATGGCCGCGGTGTCGCTGGTGGCGGAGAACCCGAACCCGACCGAGGCCGATGTGCGCTCCGGCCTGGAGGGCAACCTCTGCCGGTGCACCGGCTACCACAACATCGTCCAAGCCGTGCTGGCCGCGGCCCGGGAGAGGTCGGGGGCCACGGAATGATTCCTGCCGCGTTCACCTACAAGAAGGCGAACTCCGTCGAGGAGGCGCTGAGCCTGCTCGCCGAGCACGGCGACGACGCGAAGCTGCTGGCCGGCGGGCACTCGCTGCTGCCGCTGATGAAGCTGCGGCTGTCGGCGCCGGAGGTGCTGATCGACCTCGGCGGGCTGCGCGAGCTGTCCTACATCCGCGAGGAGGGCGACGAGATCCGGATCGGGGCGCTGACCCGGCACCACGACCTGGAGCACTCCGACCTGCTGGCCCGGGAGCTGCCGCTGCTGGCGCACGCGGCGGGCACCATCGGCGACCCGCAGGTCCGCCACCGCGGCACCATCGGCGGTTCGCTGGCGCACGGCGACCCGGCGTCGGACCTGCCGGCGGTGGTGCTGGCGCTGGACGCGGTGCTGGTCGCGCAGGGGCCGTCGGGCACCCGGGAAATCCCGGCGACGGAGTTCTTCACCGACTTCTTCGAGACCGCACTCGGCGAGGACGAGCTGCTGGTGGAGATCCGGTTCGCGAAGAATCCGGGACAGGGCTGGGACTTCCAGAAGTTCACCAAGCGCGCGATCGACTGGGCGGTGGTCGGGGTGGCCGTCGCCGGACAGCGGGTGGCGCTGGTGAACATGGGCCCGACACCGATGCGGGCGCGCGGCGTGGAGGAGGCACTGGCGGCCGGGGCGAGCCCCGCCGAGGCGGCCGAGCGGGCGACGGAGGACACCTCGCCGCCGGACCAGGCCAGTGCCAGCGCCGACTACCGCAGGCACCTGGCGAAGGTCCTGGTGCGCCGCGCTCTGGAGGCCGCGGCCACCCGAAGCGCGTGACCATCCGGGTGAGGGGCATTCCGGTTCCCGGGATGCCCCTCACCCGTTCCGACCCCGGCTTCGGCGCCACATCGCAATCGGACGGTCCAACCCGGCACACTCGACCGAACAAACCGAAACCGAGGAGTCCACTGTGGAATCAAACCTGCGCACCCTCCCGGCCGTGCCGGCCTGGCGTTTCCCACGTCTGCCTGCATTCGGGAACCCGGCCAGGACTTCGGCGGGAGTGCAGGGTGGGGGCTACCGTGGGTGGCGTGGCGCGTCCGTCGCACCGGATCCGGATCGGCACGTCCGGCTGGGTGTACGGCCCGTGGCACGGGCCGTTCTACCCGCGTGACCTGCGCCGCGGCGCCGAACTGGAGTTCCTGTCGCGGCGCCTCGACTCAACAGAGATCAACGCGTCGTTCTACTCGCTGAAGCGCCCCGAGCACTACCGCAGCTGGGCCGAGCAAACCCCGGACGACTTCCTGTTCGCGGTGAAGGGAAGCCGCTACATCACCCACATGAAGAAGCTGCGCGACGTGGAAACGCCGCTGGCGAACTTCTTCGCCTCCGGCGTCCTCGCGCTCGGCCCGAAGCTCGGCCCGCTGCTGTGGCAACTGCCGCCGAACCTCGCCTTCGACCCGGCGCGCCTGGCGGCCTTCTTCGCCCTGCTACCCCGCAGCACCGCGGCGGCGGCCGAGCTGGCCGCCCGCCACGACGAGCGCCTGGCGGGCCGCGCGTTCACCGAAACCGACGCGGACCGCCCGCTGCGCCACGCCGTGGAGGTGCGCCACCCGAGCTTCGCCTCCCCCGAACCGGTCGAGCTGCTGCGCGAGCACGACATCGCCCTGGTGGTGTCCGACGCGGCGGGCACCTGGCCTTACCTGGAGGACGTCACCAGCGACTTCGTCTACGTCCGCCTGCACGGCGCCGAGGAGCTCTACGCCAGCGGCTACACCCCGGAGGACCTCGACCGCTGGGCGGGCCTGATCCGGGCCTGGCGAGCGGGCCGCAGTCCCCGGACCGAGCACACGGTGGCGCCCCCGGCCCCGAGGTCGAGTGGCCGGGACGTGTACGTCTACTTTGACAACGACGTGCAGGCCCACGCTCCCGAAGACGCCATGTCCCTCGCCACCCGTTGCACCTGACGCCCCGAAGAGCTCAACGAGCCTCGGCGAACTGCGGGTGCCGGCTTCGCCGCAGATCGCCGAGGTCAACTGTGGCTATCCCTGCTGACCGCTGCTCTCGCGCGGCGCCGCTCCGTTGGATCGCCGCTGCAACCCTTCACCTGGCTCGACCTGCCCTACGATCACGTCCCGGTTCATCGATGGCACGGACTGCAGGGATGCGGAGACGTTCTCGGGTGAGCGATGGTTGAACGACCGAGTGGGTACTTCCTCCTCGTCACCGATGTGAGTGGTCTCCACGACAACAGAGCCCGGGCTGGTGTCCGGTTCTCCGTCGACGTCCAGGCCCTCCTCGAAGTGTGACGGCGCATCGAACCGACGCCGAACCTCCTCCGCTTCCTCAGGGCGTCCTTGTGCATCGAGGAGATCAGCCAATCGGCGAGCAAAAACGTCTCTCTCCGGTCCGTCTGGGAGTTCCTCGACGAGACCGATCGCATGGGTTTTCACGGACGGGTCCGGCGCACCAAAGAAGCCGCGCTCGCCCTCCGCTGCCGGCTCAGCCACCACGTATGGCAGCTGCGACACCTCATGCACCACACCCGTGGATGGCGCAAAGCCGGTAGCCGCCCCAGCGAACGCCCCTCCCAGGGCCCCGACCGCGCTGGGCGTCGACCACGGGGGCAGTTCCGAAACAGCCGCAGCAGAGGACAGCCTCTGCAGGTTCTCAATCTTCGACACGGCCTCGTCGACACGTTTCTTCTCGTCGGTGCGGGGCCCTGCCAACCACCACACCAACGCACTCCCAGGAGTCGCCAGCACATCGTCCCCCAGGTACGCACGCACGTTCCGCTCATAACTGCGCTCGTGCTCCCACACCTCTTCGTCCTTGCGCACCTCCGCAAGGCGCCTGAGGCGTTCCTCGTCCTTCTCGGTCAGCGAAAGGACGATTCCATCCGCCCAGACCTCCACGCACCCCGTCGGATCCACTCGTGCCGAGCCGAGCACGTTCGTCATCCGGTATCGGGCACGGCTCACCTCATCAGGTGGCGTTGCAGCGGCAACGTTCGCAGCCTCGGCGAGAAGGAGGTCCGCGGCAAGCGCTCCCGGATTCGCGTGCGGAAGGCCAGGAGCCCCCGGCAACACACGCCAGAACACGTTGCAACCGAAAACGAACTGGTAGTCCGCGCGAGCGCTGCGCAACAGCACATCTCGCACCACATATTCCTGCGGAGCAGGAGGTTCGGGCATCGGTTGTGGTTCTTCCGCGACATCGGGCTTCGAATCCTCGCGAACTCGTCGAGTCCGTTTACGCAAGTGCCATTCGACAAGTGCGTACGAGATCGCCGATGGCGCCAGCAGCGACACTGCCACCAGCCCCATCCACAGCCACGAAGGCCAGCTGTAGAGCACACCGAGCACACCGAAAACAGCCGCAACAACGACCGAGAGGGCGTGCAACCTCGTCTTCTGATCACTGCTCAACATCGTGCTTTCCCTAGGAATACGCGAGCCGCAACCCCTGCGCGGCATCGATCTCCGAAGCGAGCTTTCTGCTCACCTGCTGCCGTCCGGCGCGTTCTTCCACATCCCTGGCAGCAGCGGCCCAGTCGCGCGCGGTCACGTGCAGCATCGCCAGTTTGGCCAGCTCACCTCCAGCAGCGTCGACCAGCACACCCAACAGGCTCGGTCCGTACGAGCTGGTGCGGGAGGCGCTGAGCCACTTTCCGACTTCCTTCTTCCAGCCGTCCACGTGGCTGTTCAGGACCGCGCGCCAGCCGATGACCAGCTGTTCACGAACAGCGCTGTTGGTGATCAGCGCGGTGGAGCGCGACGTGGTGTCGACCAAGCGACGGGGAGCTGACGTCGCAAGGAAGAGCTCGACGTCAGATCGTTTGGAATGGTGGATCAGCCACGTTCTCATCCACCACAGCAGTCGGCGGTAGAACCGGTTGTCCTCAGCGAGGCCCACGACGGCATCCTTCGCCGCCTCCGCGACGTTCGGTTCGTTGTGCGCAGCCAACAGGCGCAACCGCACCACGGCATGGTCCGGATGCGTCTCGGCCATCACGTCGGCGCACACCGAGATCAGCACGTGCGCGAGGTCAACCGAGAGGTTCGGTTGGCTCGCCCACGTGTAGATCCTGCGCCGAACGGTCGCCGCCGACATCCCCGTCGTCGGATCCTCCCGCAATCCATATGCCAGTGCGCTGGCCGCCCACTGGAGGGCGCGTGCCACCGAGTGCCGCGCTCCCTCACGGCGCGTCCATCGCTCGGCGAGCGTGCACAGGTCCGTGACCCGGCCAGTGCGACGTGCCTGTTCAGCGAAACGGGCGACCAGCCTGTCCCGATCTGCATCGGTGATTCCCGCGTCCAGGACGCAGCTGCCGATCCAGTCGCGCAGCGGCACACGCAGTTCTGGATAGTTCGTCCAGAAGTGATCGCGTACCGCGTTGTCGTAACCGAGCTTCGTAAACGTGACCTGACGATCGGCGTTCGGCACGACATCGATCACGCGTAGCGACTCGTCGAGCCCGTCTCGCTCCAGAACGTGCGTTTCCTCCTTGGGGTACTTGAGGCGATGCAGCAACGAGATCGCGGCCGATTGAACGGAGTCGGCGTGCGAATCCTTCAACATCGCGGCCGCCAATGCCCATGCTCGCTGGGGTGCGGACCATTCCTTGGCCCGGCGCGCCACCTCCGACGCACGATCAGCAAGAGCTTCGCACGCCCGCGCGACCCAATCTCCGAACCCGTGTTGCGGTTCGGCATCGCGAGCCTCCGCAATCCGCTGGCACAGGTGGCCCAGGTCCCGCATCGGTGCACGATCCAGGTGCGGTCGCAACACGTCGATGTCGAGGTCGTCTGGGGCGGCCTCGATGCCGTCGGCGTGGAGATGTTTGAGCAGGACGGCCTCGCCACTCGGGCGACCGATACCCACCTTGAGGCGAGTCCACTCCGGGCTCAGCAGGTGGACCAACTCGGAGGGCGGAATCACGACGAGGGCGCCGTTGTTCTCCACGACCGCAGCCCGAAACGGCAGCAACTTCTGCTGGACGTCAAGGAACCTCTCCGCCCTCGCTTCACCGGACAGGTCAAGCAGCAGGCGTTCACCTGGCTGGACCGAGTCCGGCCTGAGTGACATCTCCGCGTCCTCGTCACCTTCCACGGAGAGCATGCGGAACTGGGAATCGTCACGCCCCACTCTCTGGAGCAGCATCTGCGCAGCAGTGTGACGCCCACTGCCCAGAGGCCCATCGAGGAAAACGGTTCGGAACTCTTCCAGCTTCTCTTCAGCTCGCGCGAAGCGCGGCGGCTCAACAAAACGTGCGGTGAGCTGCTCATCGGCCATCGCACGGGAGAAGGTCCGCTGACGACGGACCCGACCGTCGCTTTCGGTGAAGATGATGGTCTCGCCACTGACGTTGTACTGGGGGCCGTGGCCGGTGTGCACCCGCGCACCGTCGCCGGTGACGGAGGTACCGACATCCCCGTCGACCCGCTCGATCCCGACGAACCCGGCCAGTTCAGCGCCCATCACCTTGATCTCCGCTCTTGTTCACGTGGTGCCTGATCCGCCCCCGGTTGGTGCCGATGATGTTCACCCCATCTCCGAGCGGAGCATTGAACTGGTCGCCCCGGCCCACGTGGACCTGGGGCTGGTGGCCTGTGATCGCGGTGCCCACCCCACCCTGGACGTGCGTGATCCCCACGATGGAGGAGCGGCTTTCCTGCTGTTGCACTCCGCTGCCGGAGCCTTCCACGTCGTCAGCTTCCGCTGACGGCCCTGTTCCGGCCGGCTCCGGAGGGGTGAACCCGCTGGCCAGGAGATCACCAGATGGCTTCGGAACACGAAGATAGGCCGTGCCGCAGTACGTCTTCACCTCGACGTCGACCGGCACGTAGAGCTCCGGAGCGTCCGCCGCGTACCCCGAGACGATCGCGTCTTCGTACACCCGGCGGGAGATGATCGCAGCCACGCAGGTCGTACTGGTGGACCTGGTGAGCATGTCGCGAACCGGCTTCGAATCGAGCAGGCGATGCGTCTCGATCCGCGCGTCACCACTTCCATCACTGATGTCGTTCCCGCCGGAGTCCGTCATGGGCCCGACGTTGATGCTGACGCGCATCCGCAGATACTGGCGATCGCTGCCGAGGTTCACCTTGTTCTGGTACTCCAGTTCATCCTGGAGCGCCGCCAGGAATGGGTTCAGCAGGAACGGGAGGAAAGCCGGGTCGAACCCCCAGAAGTAGCCATCACCGGTCGAGCCCTCGAAGCGCACGCGCTCCCGCAACTCGCCAAGGCCGCACCGAATGAGCGCCTGCTCCAGGATCACCGGAATATGCCGGGTGATCCGCGCGTGGTCACGCCCCTTCTCACCGCTAAAGTTTTTCACATCGACGACCAGCAATGCGCGGTACGGGGGAAGTTCGACCACTTCGCTTCGGCACTTGTTCACACGTCTTCCTTTCCACCGAACGGACTCGGACATGCCGAGGATCTGGGAAACCGCTGAGGAGAACTGTCCGCGAGCAGACAGAACAGAAGTGTCATACATCACTATCGATCGATCGCGCCTGCCTGCCGGGCGAGCGCCTGGACGTCGGCAACGACAATCCGGGGGCCGGGACCGAGCACGCCGTCGGATCGAAGCGCGCTGAGTTGCTCCGCCACCGTGCTCCTGGCAAGCCCCAACGCGGAGGCCAACCCATCCTGGGAGAAGGGCACGCGCCAGTGATCTGGGTGGCTCGGATCGGCGAGCCGAACGACCTCCAGCAGCAGACGCGCAACGCGCTGCTTCGGACTGAAGTGCACTTGGTGGATCTGGTACGGGACCGTCTCGGAGAGCTTCGCCACGAGGTAGTCGGCGAAGAGCGCATGCGCGTCCTGTTCGAGCAGGAAGCGATCGAAGTCCGTCCGCAGCAGGAAACGCGCCGTGCAGTTGTCCACCGCCTGCACGGTGGCCGACCGCTCGTTTTCACGCTTGGCCGCCATCTCCCCCACGAGGTCGCCCGGGCCTCGAAGCGAGAGCAGCACCTCCGAACCATCGCGCTCGCTGGCCAACACCTTCACGCGTCCGCTCGTCAGCGCGAGGAGGAAGCCTCCGCGGTCCCCCTGACGGATGAGAAACGCTCCCGGTCGGTAGCTGCGGAGCGCGCCCATTTCCACCAACTCTGCCCAGCGCCGTTCACCGAGCAGTCGGGCAAACCCGCGCAGCGAGTTGTCTTCCTGATACTGCACGCGATGTCCGTACCGGTTCAGCGCGCCGCACACGACGCATTTCCACGCAGTTCGCTCGAACAGAGTAACGCGCGATCCAGGCGTCACCAGCGTCTCACTCGAATGGCCTTGGTGTTCGGGAGAATTCGCCGCAAAACTCGGTGCATGACGTCCAGCGATGACGCTTGGAAAGCGATCCAACACACGAACGATCTGATCAAGGTCGCGGACACCAAGGCCGGCGCGATGCTCGCAGCAAGCGGGGTCCTCGGCGGCATGCTGGTGCGCGCGCTCCCGGCTCAGAACCGCTGGCTTGTCGAGTGGCCGCACGTAGGACTGCTTCTGCTGAGCACCGCTGCGGTCAGTGCGAGCATCCTGTTGTCGTTGAGGGTGTTCATCCCGCGGCTGCGCACGGATACGTCACGATCGCTGCTGTACTTCGACAACGTCGCACGCCGATACGCCAGGGCTGCCGACTTCGTGCCGGTCTATCGAGCGGCGCTCGAGGACCCACAGCGGTTGGAAGCCGCGTTGGCGGAGCAGCTTTGGGCCACCAGCCGCATCGCCCGGCGCAAATTCCGCAGCGTCGCCCTCGCGATCTGGCTTTTCGGCGCAGCTCTCGTCATCGCGCTGGCCGCCGGTTTGGCGAAGCCCTGACTTTTCCTCAGGCGGTTTCGGAGCGGGGGAGTTCCTGGCGGGCTTCCGCTGCGGCGAAGCGGTCTCGGACCAGCGCCGCGAGGTCGCGGTGGCCGTGCGCCGCCAGCACTTCGGCCAGGCGTCCGCTCAGCTGGGCTCGTTCCTCCCCGGTCGCGAGGGCCTCGATCGCGGCGAACACGTGGTGCCAGGCGCCGACGTCGTCGTTGTGCAGCTCAAAGTCCTCGAACATGAAGGAGTCCGAGGGCATCGCTGGAATCCACTTTGGATGGTCGGGGTCCGGGTCGGGCACCCGGGTGTCGTGCGCGGCGGCGGTGAGCCGGCGGAGGTTGCCGATCTGCCGCACCGCCTCGTCGAGGTCGCCGTCCTGGCGCGCCAACCACCAGACCACGGCGCTGCCGGTGTTCTTCAGCACGTCCTCAGCCAGGTACGCGCGTCGGCGGCGTTCGTGGTCGCGCGCCTGTTCCCACAGCTCCGCGGCCTTGCGCGCGTCCGACAACCGCTGTAACCGGGCCGAATCCTCCGCGGAGAGGCCGAGTTCCACCTCCGCGGCCCAGGCCGCGACATGCCCGGAGGGATCGGACAGTACCGTGCCGAGCGCGGCGGTCAGCCGGTGCCGGGCCAGGTCGGCCTCGTCCGGCGGGAACAGTTCGACGACCTGCTTGGCGTGCTGCAGGACCAGGTCCACCGCGAGACCACCGGGATTGGCGTGCGGCAGCCCGGGAACGTCCGGTTTGGAGTACCAGAAGACCTTGGCAGAAAAGAGGAACCGGTAGTCCGGGTGGGCGCTGCGCAGCGGCACCCCGGAAACCTCCTGCACCGCTGGCCGCGGGGCCTGGGGTGCGGGGAGCGCTTCGGTGGGCTGGTCGGCGGGCCGCTCCCGCCGCTGCCGCCAGTCGCGTATCCGCCAGGCGACGACCCACGGGGCCACCAGCGTGGCGAACGCCAGCACCACCCAGGACCACAACGGCCAGCCGTAGCGGAACGCGAGCACACCCCACAGCAGGACCGCGATCACCGACACGACCCACACCACGTGCCGCTGCTCATGGTTCATCGAGGATCCCTCCCGTCACTTGGTACCGGCTGCCCGCGCCGCGGAAGAACCATTCGACGGGATTTCCGCTCGAACAGAGCAGGACCCGGATCACATCCGGACGAAGATCGCGGTGGCGTCATCAGGCAGCTCGCCGCACCCGGGTGCCCCGCTTCCGGGGATCGGGGAGCTGCGCGAGGCTCACCGCGTCGACGAGGTCGAGCAGATCGCGCCGGACGCCGAGGCCGCTCAGGCGCCTGGGTGCTGCGGCAGCCGGTGCAGCGCGGCGACAAGCGGCGCCAGCTCCGGCACCTGCTCGGCCTCCGCCAGCGCCTTCTGCAGGGCTTCGTCGTGCGTCGGACGCGCCCGCGCCAGCAGGTCCCGGCCGGCGTCGGTGAGCTCGGTGTAGATACCGCGGCGGTCCTCCTTGCACAGGACCCGGGCCAGCAGTGCACGGTTCTCGAGGCGGCTGACCAGGCGTGTGGTGGCACTGCCGCTCAGCGCGGTTGCGCGGGCCAGCTGCCGCATCCGCATGTGCCAGCCGTCCTGCCTGCTCAGCGCGTCGAGCACGGTGTACTCAACGACGGACAGGCCGTGTTCGGCCTGCAATGCCTTTTCCAGCGTGGTTTCCAGCACGCCGTGCAGCGCGGCGAGTGTGCGCCAGCCGTGCGCGCGAACCTCCACCGCGTCATCGGCGATCCCCACCGCACACCTCCCCCGGCGTGACCTGTACTGCTCCCCACTGTAGCAGCTTGCGCAGGTATGGCGCGCGTGCAACTATTCAGCACGCACATGCAACTACCTGCATGCGCGTCGTATCTGCACGCGCGCATGACCGGGTAAGGAGCCCGCCGCGGGCTCCCCCGCCACTCAGTGGTCGTCGCCGCCGAGAAGCAGCTCCTCCAGGTGGTCGGCGGTCTCGGCGACGAAGTTCAGCGGGTCGGTGAACTCGTTGATGTCGAGGTTCACCAACGGCAGCGAGTGCCGCAGCACCACGTGGTCACCGATGATCACCGCACCGCACACCACCGAGGTCTGCCCGATCTCCTCCAGCAGCTTGCGGAGGTCGATCTCGTCGGCCCGGCCGACCACGGAGACGACCTGCACCCAGTCCTCCCGCCCGTCGAGCACCTCGCGGCAGAGGATGACGATCTGGCTGCGGTTGTCGTCGTACTCGACGAGGATGCGGATCTCCTCACCGCTGTCCTCGATGATCCGGTACTCGGTGTCCTCGTCCTCGGCGAGCTGGTACTCGGCGCGGACGAACTCGGCGAGGTCCTCCCAGGTGGCCACGATTCCTCCCCAGTCGTGATCCCGAACCCGACGAGGGTATGCCAGCTGCCCCACCGGGGAGGGGGCGATGTCCACGATGTCCGGTATCCCGGCGGCTGATCACCCGTTCGCAGCAGGTCATCAGTTGAGCACGTCGCGGATGGACACCGGCCTCAGGAATGGGACCTCCGTGTCGTCTCCCGTCGAGGACGGAGATCGAGGAGCGCATCGCGGCAGACGGTGAGAAGTTCGCGCAGGCGGGTGAGGTCTGCCGGCGCGATCTGGTCCGTCATGAGCTGGGCGACGGCGGCGACGTCCTCGCGAGCGCGGATGAGCAGTTCTTCGCCGGCGGCGGTCAGGACGGTGCCGCGTTCCCGCCTCGGCCCCGGCTCGCTCGACCGCTCGACCAGGCCACGCCGCTCCAGGCCCTGCAGCAGGACGTTCATCGACTGGCGGGACACGAAGGCGCGCCGGGCGAGCTCGGAGCCGGTGATGCCCGGCGTGTCGTGCAGTGCCTGAAGACTCGCGTACTGCGGCACGCTCAGCCCAAGCGGTCGCAGCCGCTCATCCATGCGCTGATGCAGGATCGACTGCGTCTCCTTGATCAGCACCCCCAGCTCCTGCGACAGTGTCCGCCTCACCTCGTTCATGTCAATAGTTTGACACAGCCCGGGTTGAGTGTCAGGATATTGACACTTCTGATGGATCGACGAGAACAGGAGCCTTCCCATGGCAGCTACCACGAGCGGACCGGACTTCGTGTCGTTCCAGGTTCGGGACCGTGCGGCCTCCGCACGGTTCTACGAGGAGGTGGTCGGGCTCACCCGCCTGCCGGACTCGAACCCCGCCGCGGCGGTGTTCTCCGCGGGGGGCACCGCGTTCGCGGTGCGGGACCCGTTCCCCGGGGTGGATCTCGATGCCATCCCGCAGCTGGGCGCGGGTGTCGGGGTGTGGTTCCACAACGAGGACGCGGCAGGACTGCACGCACGCCTTGTTGAGCAAGGCGTGCCGATCGTCCAGGAGCCGTTCGAGGGCCCGTTCGGCCTGCAGTTCTCGTTCCGCGACCCCGACGGCTACATCGTCACGATCCACTCCCGGGCCTGAGGCACTCATGGCACGCTACGAAACCACCATCGAGGTGGCGGGGCCGTGGTCGCTGCGGACGAGCAAACGGTTCTGGGAGGAGTTCACGCCGACCGCCATCGCGGCCGACGGTGATCCCGACGTGCTGCACGCCCGGTTCATCAGCGAACGCGACTGGACGGCCGTCTCCGCGAGGATCACGCACCAGGACGCGACCGCCCGCATCGAGCTGTCCGGCGACGGCGATCTGATCGCCGCCGCCGGGCAGGTCGCCCGCTTCCTGTCCCTCGACGTCGACGCAACCGCGTGGTCCGACGTCGGCGACCGCGACCCCGTCATCGCCTCAGCGCAGCGGCAGCTTCCCGGCTTCCGCCCCTGCGGATTCCACTCACCCTACGAGGCCGCCGCATGGTGCGTGCTCTCCCAGCGCATGCGGGTTCCCGACGCCGCACGGCTCCGGCGGCACCTGATCGCCACCTACGGAGACGATGGCGCGTTTCCGGCCCCCGGCGCTCTCCTCCAGGCCGTCGACAGCGGAGACCTCACCCTCCCCGGGCGGAAAGCCGACTATCTCGCGGCGGTGGCGATCGCCGCCCTCGACGGCATCCTCGACGGCCCCCGCCTGCGTGCGCTGCCGGAGGAGGAGGCTCGCGAGCAACTCCTGTCGATCAAAGGGATCGGACCGTTCGCAACAGACCTCATCCTCATCCGCGGGACCAACGCGCGCGACATCGTGCCACGCGCGGAACGTCGACTTCACGCGGAGATCGCGTACCGCTACGGACCGGGCGTCACGCTCACCGACATCTCCGACGCCTGGCGGCCGTTCCGCTCATGGGCGGCGGTGCACCTCCGTGCCCTCAGGGAACAGCGCACCCACGAGATGAGTTGACACCGCCGGTGCAGCGCGGAAGGAGCGCTGTCCTCGATCGAGGACATCCAGTGAAGTCCTCGATCGAGGACGGTCGCCGCCTTTACGCGTGCCTGACGGACGCTCGATTCGTGCTCGCCACCCCCAGCCTGGCCACACCGCGGCTGAAGCTTGGCAACTTGCGTGCCACGAGGTGGAAGGCACGGCTGAGTTGGCGGTAGGGGTCTCGTTGGCTGGCTTCGAGTTCGACCGCGACCGTCGCCGCCACCTGCTCGGCATCGCCGGGGTCCAACTCGACTCCACAGAACTCGAGCCAGTCGACGAACAGCCAGACCCCGTACCAGCACAGTGGCTCCACGCCGCGGCGGCGGACGAGCTCGCTGAGTTCCTCCACCGTGTCGGCCCGTCCCCGCACCCCGAGCCCGGGCACGGTCTCGGTCCTGGTGTCGAACGCCGCCAGCGCGTCGTCCCACCGCCGTTCCAGGGCGGGGCGTACCGCCATCGTCCTGGCGTTGCCGGTCATGATCGACACGAGGCCACCGTCGGCGGCACATCGGCACAGCTGGTCGAGCAGCAGCTCAGGGTGCTCCTGGTACCCAAGCACGCCGTGGCACAACACCGCGGCGAAGCGTGCACCCTTGACCGCCTCGTCGGCGTTCTCGCCGTCGGCCTGCACGAGTGTCACCCTCTGCCGGGCCTGGTCAGGCAGCCGGTTGAGTCGCTGCCGGGCCTTGTCCAGCATCGCCGGCGACGAGTCGAGCAGCGTCACGTCGTACCCGGCTTGGGCCAGCGGAAACGACTGATGCCCCGCGCCACCACCGACATCGAGCACCCGAGCGGGGGCCGGCGGCAGATGCCTGAGCAGTTGCTGGTGCAGTACATGGGTGCGCACGTACCCCTTCACCGAGGCATAAGCCTCGTCAGCGAAGCGGTCAGGCAGGCTCGTGCCAGCCCAGGTGTCATCACTCATCGCCCCAGGGTAGCTTTGCCGCCTGCGGGGACAGCGTGGTCCGCGATGACGGTGATCTCCACGACGGCCAGGCGTGCTGTCCGGGTGGCTGAACGACAATCGGTCGAGCTGATCCGACCGATGGAGGCTGACGTGGGGCGGTGGGTGCTGCCGGATTACCGGGTGGGACGAGCGCGCTGGTGGCGGGTGTTGCGCGGTCTCAATCCGGGGGTGTTCGCCTTTGTCATGGCGACCGGCATCGTGTCCATCGGACTGGACGGTGCCGGCGTGCCGGTCGCCTCGGATGCGCTGCTGCTGGTCGGGTTGGCCGGTTATGTCGTGTTGGTGGTCGTGTCCGGGTGGCGTTTGCTGCGATGGCCGCGGCAGGTGGTGGCCGATGTGGTCAGCGCACGCGGGTTCACCTTCCTCACGTTCGTGGCCGCGTCGGACGTGCTGGCCGCGCGGTTGGCTCTCGACGGCTGGTGGCGATCGGCGACTGCGTTCCTGATCGTGGGGGTGCTGGCTTACCTGGTGCTGGGCTATGGCGTGCCGCTAAGGATGATCGCCGAACCACGCCGCCATCCGACTCTGGACCAGGTCAATGGCACCTGGTTCATGTGGGTCGTCGGAACACAGTCGGTCGCGGTCGCCGCTGCCACACTCGCGCCGTCGGGCCCCACGACTGTCCTGGCGGTGGTGGGGTTGGTGTGCTGGGCGACCGGTTTGGTGCTGTATCTGCTGCTGGCCGGGCTCGGTTTGGCCCGGTTGCTGGTGCGTCCGGTCGACGCCTCGGAGCTGGTTCCGCCGTACTGGATCTTCATGGGAGCCGCGGCGATCACGGTCCTGGCTGGCACCCGGCTGGTCACGTTGCCGGACGCCACTCAGCTGCTGTCGCGCGATCTCTTCACGGGCACCTCGGTGGTGCTGTGGTCGTTCTGCAGTTGGCTGATCCCGTTGTTGGTCGCCCTCGGCGTGTGGCGGCACATCGGGCGCCGGGAGCCGTTGCGCTACGACACCGCCCTGTGGAGCATCGTCTTCCCGGTGGGCATGTACGGCGTGGCCAGCGACCAGTTGGGCCGTGTCACCGGCGCGCCCTGGCTGGTTGCTCTGGGCGGCCGGGACGTGTGGGTTGCGCTGGCCGTGTGGATCATCGTGTTCGCGGCCATGCTCGTTGCGGGTCACCGCTGGTTGCGGGGTGACGGCGGCGGCCGAGGTGACGCAACATCGTGAACCGGCCGGTCAACGCGACCACGGTGTGCGCTCCCAGCCGCGGCGTGGGCTGCGGGTGCCGAGCTGGGGGTCGCGGCTGCGGTAGACGATGTAGGGCCGGGTGAGGTAGCCGAGCGGAAACGAGAACGCGTGCACGAGTCTGCTGAAGGGCCAGAAGGCGAACAGTGCCCAGGCGAGCAGCGCGTGCACCTGGAAGCCCAGTGGCGCGGCCAGCATCAGCTCGGGATCGGGCTGGAGGGAGAAGATCGACCGGAACCAGGGGGCGACGGTTTCCCGGTAGTTGTGGCCGTTTCCCGTGATGTTGCCGAGCACCGTGGTGACGAGTCCGGAGACCAGCGCGGCGACCAGGAGCACGTACATCGCCTTGTCGTTGCGGGTGGTCGCGGTGAACACCGGCCCGACGGTGCGGCGGCGATAGATCAGGATCGCCGCGCCGACCAGGGTGCAGACGCCCGCGATGGTGCCAAGGACGACAGCGACGACGTGGTAGAGGTCCTCGCTGACGCCGACCGCTGCGGTCCACGAGGCCGGCACCAGAATCCCGACGACGTGGCCGATGATCACGACGAGAATTCCGAAATGGAACAGCGGGCTGCCCAGCCGCAGCAACCTGTGCTCGTAGAGTTGTGAGGATCGCGTGGTCCAGCCGAACTTGTCGTAGCGGTAGCGCCAGACGTGGCCGACGACGAACACCGCGATGGCCACGTACGGAACAGCGACCCAGAGCAGGATGTCGAGCGGACTCAACCTGGTCATGGTGTGGCTTCCTTCCGTCCTGGGCTCGCTGCCCCGGAAGCAAACGGTTCCAGGCCGACTTCTTCCTCGGGTGGTCCCGAGGCGGCCAGTCGCGTGATCCTGTCCAGTTCCCGTCGGGTCAGCCGGGGCAGCGTCGCCGTCAGCGAGTCGAGCAGCCAGGCCCAGGGGGAAGCGGCCTCGTGCAGCCCGAGCCGCAGCAGTTCGATCCCGGCCCGGTACTCGATGAGCAGACGCTGGCCTGGTTCCGGCTCGGCCGCGGCGAACTCGAGGACGACCGCGACGTGATCAGGCAGCTCCTTGTCGGTGAGACGGAAACCCGCCGCGCGATAGGCGTGCTGGAATCGCAGCAGGGCCATGCCGCGCCTGCGCGTATCGCCGTAGGTGAAATAGCTCAGGTAGGGGCTGCACCGTTTCCGGTGATCGAAGGTCGCGACATAGTCGGCGGCGAGATCACCGAGCGGGGTGTGCTCGGCGTGCTGCAGGAACGCGGCGAGCGGATCGCGCACCGCCCGCTGCAACGGGCCGGATGGGGCCGTGACCTCATGGAGCAGCGGCAGGTGGGAGAGCAGCTGCTCGGTGGGGTAGTCCAGCAGCAGTGACTGCGTTTGCCAGGCGAGGGGATGGGCCCTGCTCATGACGTGCCACGCTCGTCGTTGCCGGTGTCCTGTTCCTCGCGGCGCGGCGGGAACAACCCTTCCGGTCTGCCCTTGCCGTCCCAGTTCAGCAGGTTGATGCGCTCGTGCTTGTTGACCGGTGCGGCGACGGTGTCCGAGCTTTGCCGGCTGGCCAGCATGTGGAGGTTCTCCACGGCGATCGGTGACGGGCGGCCGGAGGTCTCACCGAATGGTCCGCCCATCCCCGGACCGCCTTCGTAGTCGAGGCTGCAACCGGTGGCGAGCTCCTCGAGACCGTGTGCCTGTTCGGCGTGGGCCGGCGGAATGACGTAGCGCTCGTCGTACTTGGCGAGCGCAAGCAGTCGGTAGAGCGCGTGGATGCGTTCGCCGCTCATCCCCACGGCTTCGGGGACGGCTTCCCGTGGCTGTCGCCCGAGATTGATATCGCGCATGTAGCTGCGCATCGCGGCGAGCGTGCGCAGCACGCGGTCGACCGGTCGGGTGTCTCCCGCGGTGAACAATTGCGCCAGGTAGTCGACCGGGATGCGCAGCGCGTCGATCGCGGCGAAGAGGTTGTTGCTGTCCTCCGCGTCGTTGCCGGTGTCACGCAGGACATCGACGACCGGGGACAGCGGAGGGATGTACCAGACCATCGGCATGGTCCGGTATTCCGGATGCAGCGGTAAGGCGACCTGGTAGTCGTTGATCAGCGAGTAGATCGGAGACCGGCGAGCGGCGTCGAGCCAGTCATCGGGGATACCTTCCCGTTCGGCTGCTCGCAGCACCTCGGGGTCATGCGGGTTGAGCAGGATGTTTTGTTGCGCGGGATAGAGGTCCTGTTCGTTCGGGGTGGATGCCGCCTCCGCGACCCGGTCGACGTCGTAGAGCACGACGCCGATGTAGCGGAGCCTGCCGACGCAGGTCTCGGCGCACACGGTCGGCAGGCCGACCTCGACTCGGGGGAAACAGAAGGTGCACTTCTCTGCCTTGCCCGTGCGGTGGTTGAAGTAGATCTTCTTGTACGGGCACCCGGTGATGCACTGCCGCCAGCCCCGGCACCGGTCCTGGTCGACGAGCACGATGCCGTCCTCGCTGCGTTTGTAGATCGCACCGGACGGGCAGGACGCCGCGCAGGACGGGTTGAGGCAGTGCTCGCAGATGCGGGGCAGGTAGAACAAGAAGCTCTGCTCGAAAGTCAGCTTCACCTTGTCCGAAATGCTGTCGAGCATGGGGTCCCTGGCGGTTTCTTCCGGGCCTCCGCCGAGGCTGTCGTCCCAGTTGGCGGACCAGGTGATGTTCGTTGGCTTGCCGCTGATCAGAGATCTGGGGCGCGCGACAGGGGTGTGCTCCTGCAACGGGGCGGTCGTGAGATCGGCGTAGTCGTAGGTCCAGGGTTCGTAGTAGTCGCTGATGTGAGGCATTTTCGGGCTGGCGAAGATGGTGAGCAGTTTGCGTAGCCGCCCACCGCCCCTGAGCTTCAGCTTTCCGCGCCGGTTGAGCGTCCAGCCGCCGCGCCAGCGTTCCTGGTTCTCGTAGTCGCGCGGGTAACCTCGACCCGGCCGGGTTTCCACGTTGTTGAACCAGACGTACTCGGTTCCCGCCCGGTTCGTCCAGGCTTGTTTGCAGGTCACTGAGCACGTGTGGCACCCGATGCATTTGTCCAGGTTCATCACCATCGCCAGTTGCGCCATCGGCCGCATCCGTGGCTCACCTCTCCCGGGACGAGTGCACATGTCAGTAGGGGTTTCGCTAGTAGGTCACCTCCTGGCTCCGACGCCGTATCATCGTGATTTCGTCACGCTGGTTTCCGGTGGGCCCGAGATAGTTGAACGCGAACGACAACTGGCCGTACCCGCCGATGAGATGCGACGGTTTGATCAACAGCCGGGTCAGCGAGTTGTGCATGCCACCTCGCCTGCCGGAGGTCTCGCTGCGCGGAACGTCGATCAGCCGATCCTGGGCGTGATACATGTACACCGTGCCTCCAGGCATCCGGTGGGAGACCACCGCACGCGCCACGACGACGCCGTTGCGATTGACCGCTTCGATCCAGTCGTTGTCGGCCACCCCGATCGCCTTGGCGTCCTCCGGCGCCATCCAGATGGTTGGACCGCCGCGGGAGAGACTCAGCATGAACAGGTTGTCCTGGTACTCGGAGTGGATCGACCATTTGTTGTGCGGGGTGAGGTAGCGAACGGCGATGCCCTCGGCGCCGCGTTCACCGATACCCGGTTCGCCAAACAGCGCGGTCATGTCCAGCGGCGGCCGGAACACCGGCAGATTCTCCCCGACCTCGGACATCCACTCGTGGTCGAGGTAGAAGTGCTGACGCCCCGTGAGCGTGTGCCACGGCTTGCTGCGCTCCACGTTGATGGTGAACGGTGAGTAGCGGCGGCCACCGGCTTCGGAACCGGACCACTCCGGCGAGGTGATGACCGGTACCGGCGCGGATTGGGTATCGGCGAAGGTGATCCGCTTTCCTTCGTGTTCTGCGGCGAGATCGGCCAGTCTGGTGCCGGTGCGCTGCTCCAGCCGTCGAAAGCCCTGGGTGGCGAGGTGCCCGTTGGTGGTACCCGACAGCGCGAGGATCGCCTCGCACGCCGCTCGATCACGGGCCAGGGACGGTCTGCCAGCGGCGACACCGTCCCGCACGGTGCCGTTGGTGTCGCGCAGGTACGCCACTTCCCCGCTGACGTCGAAGGTGACACCCTTGGTCGTGACGCCGAGCGTGTCCACCAGCGGTCCGAGTGCGGTCATCTTGGCCGCAACCGCACCGTAGTCGCGTTCGACGGTCGTCAACCGGGGCATGGTCACCCCGGGCACCGGCTCACAGTCACCCCGGCGCCAGTCGCGCACGATGCCGTGCGGCGTCGCCAGTTCGTCCGGGGTGTCGTGTTGCAACGCCGTTGCCACGACGTCCCTGCGCACGCCGAGGTGTTGTTTCGCGAGCCTGCTGAACGCTTCCGCGATGGACTGGAACGCGTGCCAGTCAGTGCGAGTCTGCCAAGGTGGCGCGATCGCCGGGTTGAACGAGTGCACGAACGGATGCATGTCCGTGGTCGAGAGGTCGTGTTTCTCGTACCAGGTCGCTGCGGGCAGCACCACGTCGGAGAAGATGGTGCTGCTGGTCATGCGAAAATCCAGGGTGAGCAGCAGATCCAGCTTGCCGATCGGCGCGTTCTCCCGCCAGGTCACGTCCCTGGGCCGGGCGCCGGGTGGTGCCTCGTCCGCGCGCAGGGATGAGTCCGTGCCGAGCAGATGCCTGAGGAAGTACTCGTTTCCCTTGGCCGACGAGCCGAGCAGGTTCGCTCGCCACATGCTCAGCACGCGCGGGAAGTTCTGCTCAGCATCAGGGTCCTCGCAGGCGAACCGCAACCGCCCCTGCCGTAGTTGCGCCACCACGTGGTCGGCCACGGATTTTCCCGCCTGCTCGGCCTCGTCAGCGAGGTCGAGCGGGTTGCGGTCGAAGGTCGGGTACGAAGGCATCCACCCGAGCCGGGCCGACTGTGCGATGACGTCGGCGGTGGTCATGCCGGCGAACCGGCCCCCTGGGCGTGCCGCAGAAAGGGCCTCCGCGCCGATCGGGTCGTATCGGAACTGGTCGGTGTGCAGGTACCAGTAGGCGGTTTGTACCATGTGGCGCGGCGGCCGCTGCCAGTCCAGCGCGAACGCCAGGTGCGCCCAGCCGGTGAGCGGGCGGCACTTCTCCTGGCCGACGTAATGTGCCCAGCCGCCACCGTTGACGCCCTGGCTGCCGGTGAGCGTGGTCAGTGCGAGAAACGTCCGGTAGATGGTGTCGGAATGGAACCAGTGGTTGGTTCCCGCGCCCATGATGATCATCGACCGGCCCCGCGTTTCCTCCGCGTTGGCCGCGAATTCCCGGCCGACCCTGGCCGCCGCCGCGGCGGGCACCCCGGTGATGGGTTCCTGCCACGCGGGCGTGTATGGCTGGGAGGCGTCCGCGTAACCGGTTGGCCAGTCGCCGGGCAGGGTGGGGCGTTGGACGCCGTACTGCGCGAGCAGGAGGTCGAAAACGGTGGTGACCAGGTGCTCGCCGATCCGTCGCACCGGAACGCCGCGCCGCAGCTGGCCGGGTTGGTCGAAGCGCGGCAACTCGACCACAACACTGTCGGCCTCGCCGCTGTAGAGGCTCAGCCGCGGCCGGTGGTCGCCCAGCTCAAGATTCCACCGGCCGACGCCGTCCTCCCCGTAGCGGAATCCCAACGATCCGTTGGGCACCACGGGTTCCCCGGTGTCATCGTCGATCAGCACGGTTTTGAACGCCGCGTTCTCGCCCACGCAGTCGTGGAGATCCGCCTCGGTCAGGAACCGTCCGGGCAGCATGACACCGTCGGCGCCTGGGTCGAGCCGCACCAGGAATGGCAGGTCCGTAAAGCGGCGCACGTAGTCGGCGAAATACGGCACCTCGCGCTGAACGAAGAATTCCCGCAGCACGACGTGGCCCATCGCCATGGCGAGTGCACCATCGGTGCCGGGCCGCCCGGCCAGCCACTCGTCGGCGAACTTCACGTTGTCGGCGTAGTCGGGCGAGACCGCAACCACCTTCTGGCCCCGGTAGCGGGCCTCGACCATCCAGTGCGCATCCGGTGTGCGGGTCACCGGCAGGTTCGAGCCCCACATGATGAGATAGCCCGCGTCCCACCAGTCGCCGGACTCGGGGACGTCGGTCTGGTCACCGAAGACCTGCGGGCTCGCCACAGGCAGATCGGCATACCAGTCGTAGAACGACAGCATCGTGCCGCCGAGCAGGGACACGAACCGGGAGCCGGAAGCATGCGAAACCATCGACATTGCCGGGATCGGTGAGAATCCCGCCACCCGGTCCGGCCCGTAGGCCCGGATCGTGTGTACGTGCGCGGCGGCGATGATTTCGCAGGCTTCGTCCCAGCTCGCCCGCACCAGTCCGCCCTTGCCCCGCGCTGCCTTGTACCGATGTGCGGTCACCGGGTCGGACACGACCGCTCGCCAGGCCAGTACCGGGTCGCCGGTGCGTGCCTTCGCTTGGCGATACGCCTCCAACAACACGCCCCGGACGTATGGGTACCGCACCCGAGTTGGGGAGTAGGTGTACCAGGAGAAGGCAGCCCCGCGTGGACAACCGCGCGGTTCGTAGTCCGGCCGGTCGGCCCCCACCGCCGGGTAATCGGTCTGCTGTGCCTCCCAGGTGATGATGCCGTCCTTGACGTACACCTTCCACGAGCACGACCCCGTGCAGTTCACACCGTGGGTCGACCGGACCACCTTGTCGTGGCTCCAGCGGTCCCGGTAAAACTCGTCGGCCTGCCTGCCACCCCGCTTGAACAGCACACGCGAGTCCGCAGACACCTCGTCACGGGTGAAGAACCGACGCGTGCGGACAAGAGCCTCCATCAGGTCTGAGTGCACTCGCGGCCCGCGTCGATCGGTGTGTGCCATCGCGTGTCGCCCACCTTCCCACGCCGACCCCAACGTACTCGAAGGTGGCCAACATCACAGGATGCAGGGACTGGGATCCGGCCAAGCTTGATCGACGCGCGGACCCACCCGCACGCGACACGGGGCACCACGGACCGGTTCTTCTCAGACCAACGCGGCAAGCGGTGGTCACCCAGTTAGTCACTCAACGAAGCAGCGGGGCCGATGCTCTCGCGAACATCGGCCCCGCTACCTGCGTGGAGCTGACGGGATTCGAACCCGTGACCCCTTGACTGCCAGTTCTTTTCTGCTTCCACGACCTGGAAGGACCGGCTCAAACGGCGTTTGCCTCCGCTGCACCGACCTGCACGTTTCGCACCTGTCGCGATGGTCGCGGTCCACAGATGGTCCACGCGGACCACGAATGCTGTAACAGTAGGGGCACCGCAACCGCGGACACGTATCCGCTCTCCACAACAAGGAGCATCGAGCATGACCACGGCCGATACCTGCCCCGAGTGAGCTGATTCGGCACCGTACTACGACCACCTGCATGAGGTTGCCAACCTACCGGGTGGTGAGCGAACCGACGCGCTCGTTCGCCGTCGCGGATATGCCGTACGCATGAGCGGTCCACTCCCGCAGACATGGGTCTTCTTAACACCTTGAGCCCGCGCTGGTGTTCGGCCGAGCCGGCCGCATGTCTACCCTCATCACGTCCTACGACGTGCGACCTGCGACAGACGAGATCCGATACGACGAGCAGTTGCAGCGCGACGTTCGGACGCTCTATGTCCTTGCAGAACGTTGGGCGCTCGATCGTCGATACGATGAGCGAGAGGCGTTCGAACGATGGCTACGCGGCACCAGGCCTGAGTCTTCTCACTTCCACCCACCCCGCCGGAGCGGTGGCCAGTAAACAACGGCTATCACGGTGCTGAGACGGCGTGTGGCCAGCAGATGGGCCGTTCTCCACGATCGAGCCTCGCCGTTCTAAGTGTCGCTCTGCGGCCTTCTCATTGAGCCCTGAGAAGGCCGCAGAGCGGTTTTTATTCGGACGCCGACCCAAGGTCCCGGCAAACTGCTGCCCGGCCCTGCTGCCCCCACTGTTCCAGCCCCGATAGCGAGTCCTGACCAATCGGCTGTCACCTCGATTTCTGCAGGTCAATAACGACGCGGTGACAAGGTGACAGCGGTGACACACCGCAGGTCCGCGCCCGACCGGTTGACCACCGCGAACCTTCGTTCGTAACGATTGCCGTTGCTACGCTCGATCGCGTGCGTGGCGCTGGAGATGAGCTGAGTATCGGGGAACGGGTGGCGTTCTACCGGCGTCGCCGTGGCATGTCGCAGGCGCTGCTTGCCGGGCTGATGGGCCGGTCTGAGGACTGGGTGAGCAAGGTCGAGCGCGGCGAGCGGCAGGTGAACCGCATTGACGTCCTGGTCGAGCTGGCACGCCAGCTCCGGGTCACGCTCAACGACCTGCTCGGCGAGCCGGTGCTGTTCGAAGACGAGGACAACAACGACGACGTTCCCGCAGTCCGTGACGCGCTAATGTCTCCGCAGCGGCTGTCCCGGACACTCTTCGGCGACGTCTTGCAACCCGAGTACGTCGATCCAGAGCCGGTCGCTCGGGTGACCGAGGAAGCTTGGCACCAGTACCAGAACGGTGCGGTCGGGCACGTGATCGACGTACTGCCGGGCTTGATCAAGTCAGCCCAGCAGCTCGAAAGCGGCGCAGCTGGCCGTCCGAGCTATGCGCGCAGGGCTTACGCGGTGTCTGCGCGGATTCACCATCTGGCCGCCACGACCCTGAGCAAGGTCGGCGAGGCGGATCTGTCCTGGATCGCTGCGGAGCGCGCTATGCAGGCCGCCGACCAAGCCGAGGACCCGCTCGTCCTAGCTTCCGCCGCGCGCGCCGGGACTCATGCCCTACTGGCGGTCGGCCGCTTCGACGAGGCGCTGAGCCTCGGCGAGACTGCGGCGCGCTGGATGGCTCCCGCGCTGCGTGAAGGCGATCCTGGGGCGCTGAGCCTGTACGGCATGCTGTTCCTCCGCACGGCGGTCGCAGCTGCGCGGCGGCAGGACCGGCGCACAGCGACCGAGCTGCTGAACCAGGCCAGCACGGCCGCGGAGCGGCTCGGAAAAGACGCGAACTACTGGCAGACCGGCTTCGGGCCGTCCAACGTCGAGTTGCACCGCTTGTCGGCTGCGCTCGACCTTGGCGACGTCGCGAACGTCGTCGAGCGCGGCGAAGCCGTCCGCCCCACTCATCTTCCGATCGAGCGCCAGGTCACGCACGCGATCGACCTCGCGCGAGCACTGAGCATGCTCGCGCGGGATGACGACGCGCTGCGGGTGCTGCTCGACGCAGAGCAGAAGGCACCGCAGCTGGTGCGGCACAGTTCGATGGTCCGCGAAGTTGTGCGGACGATGTACCGGCGCGCGCCGGTGAGCAACGGGAAGTCCTCGCCGTTGCTGGGGTTGGCTGAACGATGCAGGGCGGTTCGATGAGCACACGCACACTCGGTTTGATCGGTTCTGCCGCCGGGGGGCTGGAGCGCATCCGGCCCGCGTTGATCGAACCGGCGATCGCCCGCGGCTGGCAGGTCGCGGTCACGTTGACGCCCACCGCCGGCACATGGCTGGAGGCCACTGGCGAGATCGAGCAGATCGAGAAGGTGACCGGCCAGCCGTGCCGTGTCTCCCCGCGCTTGCCGGGCGAACCGAGCCCGCACCCGCCGATCGACTGCTACCTGGTCTGCCCGGCCTCGTCCAACACGGTCGCAAAGCTCGCCCTCGGCCTGGCCGACAACCAAGCGCTGACCAGCGTGTGCGAAGCGATCGGCGGCCAGGTCGTGCCGGTCGCCGTCTTCCCGAGGATCAACGCGGCGCACGCACGACAGCCCGCCTGGAACTCACACATCGAGGGGCTTCGCAGCGCGGGAGTGCACCTGCTGATGGGCGACGAGTACTGGCCACTGCACGAACCTCGCAGCGCTCCGGGCAAGGATCTCCCGTGGGCGAAGATCCTCGACGCTGTCGATGCGATCGTGCCTGGTCAAGGCGTGTCCAGTAGCGACTGAAACGGACCCGGACAGTTTGTCCGGGTCCTCTTCTTGATTCCGGGTTATCCTGATACCAGCGCCCCAAGAGGTGGGGCTGATCAGGAAGGACAGAACCCGTGAGCATGTACGTGATCGTGCAGCCTGCTGCTGGTGACGGGGCTGAGGTCGTCGAACCAACGCCTGGCGTGCGGCAGCTCATGGTCGGCGTTGGAGGCGCCGCGCTGAGTGTGCAGGTCCCCGCACGGCTGGGTGGCCCAGGTGACGCTGCCCGCTTCGCTCGTGGCCTGGCCAGCGCGGCGCTCGACTTCGCCCAGTGGTGCGAACAGCAGAGCCTCGGGCGGCACCGTCTTCACGTTGACGGCATCCAGTCCTCCGGGGCTCTGTCCAGCGAGGGTGATGCCTGATGCCCCACCCTGCCGGACTCCCCTGGCCGAGCGAGTACCTGACCGGTGTCCCGATGCCGCTGGGCAAGCCGAAACGCATGCTGATCGCCGATCGAACCGGCATCGAGGTCACCCTGTGGCCGGAGTTCAACACCGCCGACCTGCTCATCGACTCCCTGACGCCGGTCGTCTACACGCTGGGGCGTCGGAATTTGCTTCGGCTCAACGAGTGCGTGAGCAGCGCGGTCGCCCAGTTCGCCGAACCGGAGGGCCGCTGACGTGCTCGTGAGGCTGATGCAGCGCTGGCGCAAGAAGCGCGAAGGACGTCGGATGCGCCGACGGCGCGTCCGGATCTACCTGTGACGGCTTGGTCAGCCCTGCTTTCCCCGACATAGCAGGGCTGACCTACCGATTGGCGGGGCAGACCTTCCCGTCCCCTGCCCCGCCAATCATCCAAGGACGGGATCACCATGGGAAGCCAGAAGATGAACTTGAACGAACTGCGAATTGGCGCTGACGATCGTGGACCAGGTCGCGGAACTCAGCGACCGCGTTTCCGCCCTTGAGGCTCGGACTTCTCCTGATCAGCAGGAAGCTTCGCCTCGATCTCAGCTACCCGCTGGGTGAGCGTCTCGACCGCCGAGCTGAGCTGCTGGAAGAGCTCGGCCAGGTCGTCAACGGTGAGATCGGTCTTCGCTGCGGCACCTTCGAGGACGAAGGCACCCTGCCCCTGGCGAACGACCACCAGACCAGCGCTGCTCAACTCCTTGATCGCTGCCCGCGCTGTCATGGGTGAGATGCCGTACTCCTCCCTGAGAGCGGAGATCGACGGCAGTTGGTCGCCCGGCGCGAGCTCGCCGGTAACGATCATTCGCCGCAGGTTGTCTGCAACCTGCTGGTACGCGGGGCGCTTGTCTCCGGGGTTCAGTCCCATGGACCCGACTCTATCGCGATAGCTAGCTCTGTCAGATCACTCGAACAGAGCAGTTGTCACGGTTGCACTGTTATGACACTGATAGCTAAGCTTGCAGTGTAAGCAGGGTTCGCCTGTTTCGCACAGGAAGCACGAAGCCCCGGTTGGTGCTGGCACACCAACCGGGGCGGACATCGAAAGCAGGGAACGCTAACGATGCAGGTCAACGGTACTCGGATGTACCGAGTCAAGGCAGTCGCCCAGATGCTCGACGTCCACGTTTCGACGGTCTACCGCCTGGCGGAGTCCGGGCGGCTGCACTCCGTGCGGGTCGGGTTCGGCAACGGCGCGCTGCGCATCCCGGCCGAGTCGCTGAACGCCTACCTCATGAGCCTGGGCATGGCCCCGATCGAGCCGTCCGCGTCCGAGGCCGCGTCGGCCACCGACGCCGCCCACCAGGACGGCAAGGAGGTGGCCTGAGATGACGCACAAAACTTATGGACTGGTCAACGGGCAGCGCACCGAGTTCGTTGCTGCGCTGCGGCAGAGCAGCGAGACCCCGGCGGCGTTGCAGGTCGCGATGGTCGTGCCGCTGTCCTATGAGGACATCGTGGCGGTGTTCTACGTGGTCATCAAGGGGGGCGCGCAGTTGTCGGAGCTGGACGCCGACTACGCGCGGCAAGTGCTGTTCGACACGCTGCTCAACGACTCGGCCGACGTGATCGAGGAAGCGCAGCTGACCATCGAGGAGACCGAGCCCGGTACGGACGAGTACGCGCTGATCCAGGCGATCCGCGCCAAGGTGGCCGAGGTCTTCGCGCCGGTCAACGCCCCGGCCCCGCGCCGGGTGCGCGGCGAGCTGGTGGGGGTGAGCCGGTGATGAGCATCGGGAACCTCGACGCCGCGGTGACGTTCGCGGCGGTGCTGCCGAGCCTGCTGGTGGCGCACAAACGTGGCGGATCACTGGGTGCAGACCAGCCACCAGGCCGGGCACAAGCACCTGCGCAACTGGGTCGGCCGGTGGAACTGCTTCAAGCACGTCGCCACCTACACCGCCGTGACGGCGCTGGTCGTCGCGCTCGTGTGGGCGGTGCTGGGCCTGGCGATCACCCCGGTCGGGTTCGTGCTCGGCCAGGTGGTGTCCGCGGTGACCCACTACTGGGCCGACCGCCGCTTCACCCTCGCACGGCTGGCCGCGATCAGCGGGAACGCCGGGTTCTACCGGCTCGGCGCTCCCCGTGACGGTCACGACGACAACCCGAACCTCGGGACCGGCGCGTACGTGCTGGACCAGTCCTGGCACTGGCTGTGGCTGTTCGTCGCCGCCCTGCTGACCGCAGTGGTGGGGGGTGCGTGATGAAGACGGCGCTGGGCTGGGCCGGGTCCCGGCTGGTTGAGCTGCTGGTGTTGGTTGTGCTGCCGATGCTGCTGCTGGTGCTGCTCGTGGTGGGTCGCTTCGCGGTGGTCACGGTGTTGCCGGTGCTGCTGCTGGTTGGTGTGGGTGCGGTGCTGCGGTTGGTGATGGTCGGGGTTGACCGGCTCGCCGAGCTCGCCCCGGCTCCGCGGTTGGGGGTGAGCGGGCGATGACCACGATTTACGACCCGCGTGCGGCGCGGACGATCGCGAGGGCCGAGGCCGCGAAGGCGCAGGCCGAGGCTGACGCAGTGCGGGAGCAGACTCGCCGGGACCGCGAGGAACGCCGGGCCGAGCAGGCCCGCCAGGAGCGGCGGGAGCGGCGGCGGGAGCGTCAGCAGCGGTGGGCGCGGTGGCGTACGGCGGCCCCGCAGACGGCCCTGTCGGGGTTGTGGGCGGCGTTGATCGTCGCGCCGCTGTTGCTGGCCTGGGACGCCCAAGCGCGTGGCGAAAGCGCGTCGTTCCGACGCTCGGCCACATCCCGGTTCGCATGATCACGAACGGCGCGGTTGATCGAGCCGTTCACGGCTGGATCGCGGACGAGCACAGCATGTCCACGATCAAAAACAGCCTTGCTGTGCTGGTGCGCGTTATGGAACAGGCCGTGCGCGATGGCCTGATCGACCAGAACCCGGCGCGCGTCACAGGATGGCAGCGCGAGTTCCGCCAGGCCGAAGACGAGCTGGACGATCCGCGTTCCCTGGCGCTTCCCGACTGGGATTCGCTGAAGCGCCTGGCCGATGCTCTCGTCGCTCGGTCGTTCAACGAGTACACGGGCTGGGGTGACGTCGTGATCTTCGCTGCGTGCACGGCGGCCCGTATCGGCGAGGTGTCCGGCTGTCGGGTCAAGGACATCGACACCACGGAATGGAAATGGACCCTCCGGCGACAGACCACCACAGCGCCGGGCGGGTTGGTCGACAAGGGAACCAAGGGCAACGCGCCCGCACGGTGCCGCTCATCGAGGAGATCCGCGAACTTGTCAGCAGGCGCATCGCTGCAACGAACGGGAGCCCCGACGCCCGGCTCTTCACTGGACCACGCGGCGGCCGGATCACCACCGCAGTGCTTCGCGACGCCACGCACTGGGACGAGGTCATGACCAAGCTCGGGTACGAACACCTGCGTCGGCATGACCTCCGCCACACCGGGCTCACGTGGCTGGCCGATGCCGGGGTGAAGGTGCACGACCTGCGCAAGATCGCCGGTCACGCATCACTCACCACGACGCAGCGGTACCTGCACACCAGCCACCAGTCGGTCACCAATGCCGGTGCTTTGCTCTCGAAACACCTGCGTCGGTCCACAGATGGTCCACAGCTCCGAGCCGTGTAGACCGGCCATCGAACCGACCGTCGGATAGCCAGAGGGCCGGTTACCTGGTATTTCTCCCTGGTAACCGGCCCTCTAGACTGCGTGGAGCTGACGGGATTCGAACCCGTGACCCCTTGACTGCCAGTCAAGTGCGCTACCAACTGCGCTACAGCCCCTTGTTTGATTGTCCGGCCTTCCGGCCTTTCCCTCGGCCGTTCAGCTCGTGTGTGAACACAGTACAACAGGCCGCCGGAGGGGTTTTCAGGGGGTCCCCCTGGTTGGATCTAGCCGGGTGGTGGTGGGAGCTGCTACACCGTGGGGCGTGGCCAGAGCACAGCGCGCGAAGCCTTCGCTGGTGGCTCCCGAGGCCGAGGGGGCTGATCCTGAAAGACGCCGTGAGCTGCAGGAACAGCGGTTGCGGCGGCTCGTCGACCGGTTGTTGGCCGCCGGCGGGGTGCAGGCCGGGCGGCTGCGGACCTGCGGGGTCGACCGCGGTGCCGACGTGAGCCTGGACGACCTGCCCCGGCTGCCGTTCGTCACGAAGCAGGACTTCTGGGACCACTACCCGTTCGGGATGCGGTCGGCGCCAGCCGAGGATGTCGTGTGCGTGCACGGCTCATCCGGGACCAAGGGGCGGCCGACGCTGGTCGCCTACACCGCGCGCGACGTGGACGTGTGGGCCCAGGTCATGGCGCGGGCGCTGGGCGGGGCCGGGGTGTCGCGGCGGAGCTTCGTGCACTGCGCCTACGGATACGGGCTGTTCACCGGGGGGCTGGGCGTGCACCACGGGGCCACCCGGCTCGGCGCGACGGTGCTGCCGGTGTCCAGCGGGGCCACCGACCGGCAGCTGCGGCTGCTGCTCGACCTGCGGCCCGACGTGTTGTGCTGCACGCCGTCGTACGCCGTCTACCTCGGAGAGGCGTTCGCGTCCACCGGGATCACCGCCGAGCAGCTGTCGCTGCGGGTCGGGTTGTTCGGCGCCGAACCGTGGACCGAGGAGATGCGGGTGGGGATCGAGGGGCTGCTGGGGCTGCGGGCGCTCAACATCTACGGCCTGACCGAGGTCATCGGGCCGGGCGTGGCGTGCGAGTCGCTGGATTCCGAGGGGTTGCTGAACGTCGCGGAGGACCACTTCTTCCCCGAGGTGGTGGGGCCGGACGGGCGGCCGGTGCCGGACGGCGAGCCCGGGGAGCTGGTGTTCACCACGCTGACCAAGACCGGGACGCCGCTGCTGCGGTACCGCACCGGGGACGTCGCCGCGCTGAGCGGCCCGGTGCCGGGTTCGGCGCGCACGCTGCGGCGGATGACACGCGTGCTCGGGCGCACCGACGACATGCTGATCATCCGGGGGGTCAACGTGTTCCCGTCCGAGATCGAGGCGGTGCTGCTGGCCGATCCGCGGGTCGCGCCGCACTACCTGGTCGTGGAGGACCGGCGGGACCGCTCGCGGCCGGAGCTGCGGATCGCCGTGGAGCCGCGCGACCCGCTCGGCGACACCGGGTCGCTGGAGCGGGACCTGACCGCCGCGCTGCTCGCGCGGCTGGGCATCAGCTGCCTGGTGCGGGTGCTGCCGCCGGACCACGTCCCCCGCGCCGTGACCGGCAAGGCGCAGCGGTTGGTGCGGTGGGAGCACGGCGTGGTGCCGCTACCCGGCCTGGAGTGAGCGCAGGACGCCCGCCGCCACCCGCAGGTCGGCGACGAAGCCCTGGTACATCGTCTCCCGGTCCTCGGCCCGCAGGATCGCCGACGGGTGGATCGTGGCCACCACCCGCGCGTCGTGTTCGGGCAGTTCGAGCACCGCGCCACGTTCCTGGGTGATCCGGAACGACGGCCTTAGCAGCCCCTGGGCGGCCGTCGCGCCCAGACAGATCACCAGGTCGGGCCGGACGACCCGCAGTTCCGCCTCCAGCCACGGGCGGCAGGCGCGGACCTCGGTCCGGGACGGCTTCTGGTGGATCCGGCGCTTGCCGCGCTCCCGAGAGAACTTGAAGTGCTTGGTGGCGTTGGTCACATAGACCTCCGTTCGGTCGATGCCGACGTCCACCAGCGCCCGGTCCAGCATCCGCCCGGCGGGCCCGACGAACGGCCGGCCCTGCCGGTCCTCCTTCTCGCCCGGCTGCTCGCCGATCACCATGACGCGCGCGGACTCGCGGCCCTCCCCGAAAACCGCCTGGGTGGCGTTGCGGTACAGCCCGCAGCCCTGGCAGTCCTGGACGGCGCGGCGCAGCTCCGGCAGGCCCGTGCCCGCCGGGACGTACTCCTGCGCGCCGGCCACCCGCTCACCCCGCCTGGCCGTGCGGGCTGGGCAGTCCGCGGGTGTTGGCGGCCTTGATGAACTCGGCGCGGGGGTCGTGCAGCTCGCCCAGCGCCACCGCCTGACGGGGGAACGGCAGTTCCATCAGCCAGTCGCCGAGGATGCGGGCCTTGCGGGACAGCGTCGGCATCCTCGCCAGGTGGTAGCCGCGGTGCAGCAGCCACGCGGGGACGCCCTTGAGCTTGATCCCGCGGACCTCGGCCGCCCCCTGAAACAGCCCGAGCCCGGCAACCGACCCGGCGTACCGGTGCCTGTAGTCGGTGAGTTCCCTGCCGCGCAGCAGCGCGACGATGTTGTCCGCCAACACCTTCGCCTGGCGCACCGCGTGCTGGGCCGACGGGCTGCACAGGGCGTCCGGGTCGCTGCTGGTCAGGTCGGGGATGGCCGCGCAGTCGCCGGCGGCGAACACGTTGCGGCAGCCGCGAACCTGGAGCGTGGCGGTGCACTCGACGCGCCCCTTGGCGTCCCGCGGCAGGTCGCTTTCCTCCAGCATCGGGTGCGGTTTGACCCCGGCCGTCCACACCACGGTGTCGGAGTCGAACTCGTCGCCGTCGGAGAGCACCACGTGTCCGTCCACGAAGGACTTCGCCGTGGTGTTGAGCCTGACCTCGATGCCGCGTTCCTCGAGCAGCCGCTTGGTGTACTCGCTCATCGGCGGGCTCACCTCGGGCATGATCCGGCCCATCGCCTCGACCAGCACCCACCGCATGTCCTGCGGCGACACCGGCGGGTACCGGCGGATGGCGTAACGGGCCATGCTCTCCAGCTCCGCCATCGCCTCGATGCCCGCGTAGCCGCCGCCGACGAACACGAAGGTCAGCAGCCTGCGGCGGAGCTTCTCGTCACCCGTGCTGGCGGCGATGTCCAATCTGGACAGCACGTGGTTGCGCAGGTAGATCGCCTCGCCGATGGTCTTGAAGCCGACGCCCTGCTCGGCCAGGCCCGGGATCGGCAGCGCCCGTGAGATGGAGCCCGGCACGACCACCAGGATGTCGTAGCCGAAGTGCTCGACCTTGCCGTCGCCGAGCATCGCGGTCAGTTGCTGCCGCGTGTGGTCGATGCCGGTGACCTGCGCGGTCAGCACCTCGCACCCGCGCAGCGCCTCCCGCAGCGGAACCACCACGTGCCGCGGTTCGAGCGAACCGGCCGCGGCTTCGGGCAGGAACGGCTGGTACGTCATGTGCGGCTGGGTGTCGATGACGGTGACCCTGGCCTCGCCGGGCCGCAGCGTGCGCCGCAGGCGCAGCGCCAGCGTCAGGCCGCAGTGGCCGCCACCGATGATCATGACGCGTGGTTCAGGCATGTTGCGGCTCCCCTCTCGCACCGGCGCGGGTGCGGCGGGGGTCCACCTCGCGTTCCGGGTGCCGCCGCAGGTATTCCTGTTCCAGTTCGAAGGTGCGCGCCGTGTGCTCCCGCAGCGAGTCGGCGGAACCGTGCAGGAACGTCTCGTGCCGGGTCTCGTGCAGGTGGCGCAGTTCCCGCAGCAGGAGTTCCTCGGTCAGCTCGTGGCCCGGGATACCGGTGAAAATGCTCATGTCGTCCTCCCGCGTGGGCGAGCAGGCTCCAGCCGCGGCGCGTGGGCTACGGCGTCAGTGCCGGGATACCCGGCAGCCTTCGAGCGGACACCTCCCGACTGCGGGAGCGATCAGGCCGCTTCGTCGAGCTCCGCTGGCTCGTCGCGCCGCTCCGCTGCGGCCGGGCGGGTTTCGGGCGCCCCGATCCAGACCAGCAGCGCGAGGATCGCGGTGCCGCCGGTGATCGCGAACGCGGCCTGGTACGACACGGTGTCGGCGAGCACCCCGGCGGCCAGCGGGCCGAGAATCGCGCCGCAGTCGGCCGCCATCTGGAACGCGGCGAGCACCGGCCCGCCGCGGCCCTTCGCGCCGACCACGTCGGCCACGGCCGCGTTCTGCGCCGGGTTGAGCATCCCCGCGCCGACACCGGCGACCAGGGAGGCGGCGAGGAACCACGGGACGGCGTCGGTGAAGCCGAGGACGCCGGAGCCGACGCCGGAGATCGCCAGCCCGGCGAGCACCATGGGTTTGCGGCCGCGCTGGTCGGCGATGCGGCCGGAGAGCATCAGCACCGCCGCGTTGCCCGCGGCGAACACCGACAGCGCGACACCCGCCATGGACTGCGGGGCGCGCAGGACTTCCACCACGAACAGCGGGACCAGTGCGATGCGGACGCCGTAGACCGTCCAGCCGTTGCTGAAGTTGGACAGCAGCGCCGCGCGGTAGGTGCGGTGGCGCAGCGCCTGGCGGACCGTCATCGTCGGCGCGTCGGATTTGGGCTGCGGCGCGGCGAGCGTGGACTTACGCAGCATCAGCCAGCCGACGAAGGCGGCGACGAACAGCGCCACACCATAGGTGAGGAACGGCAGCCGCAGGGAGTAGCCGACCATGACGCCACCGATGATCGGCCCGGAGACGTTGCCCAGCAGGAAGCTCGTGGCCCACACCCCGGACGCCCGCCCGCGCAGGTGTGGTGGGGACAGGCGCACCAGCAGCGCCACCGCGGAGACGGTGAACATCGTGGAGCCGGTGCCGCCGAGGGTGCGGAACAGCAGCAGCTGCCAGTACGAGTCGGCGAAGGCGCAGGCGGCGCTGCTGACGCCGACGATGCTGATGCCCCACACGTAGATCGGGCGTTCCCCGAAGAACGCCACCAGCCGCCCGCTGGCCGGCGCGAACGCCAGCCGCATCAGGGCGAATGCGCTGATCAAAAACGACGCCGCGGTCACGCCGACGTCGAAGCTGGTGGCGAAGGTGGGCAGGGCGGGGGCCACGATGCCCATGCCGACGGCGACGATGAAGCTGCCGACGACCAGGATCCAGATCTCGCGGGGCAGGGACCCGGTGCCCGGGTTCTCGGTGGTCTCGTCCGACGTTGCCGAGCTGGCAGACACCGTTGTCCTCCCCAAACTGGTTAGGCGAACTAAGCACATCACGCGGAGCCGACGCGGTCAATCGACTTCCGGGCGCGGGCCCACCCGGCAAACCCGTCGACGTGCGCGGTTATTCCCGCGGGCAGGCTCCTTGTCCGCGCGCAGCCCGGTCACAGCAGGTCGTCGATCCGCCGCGCGTACGCGGTGACCGGGTAGGCCATCTCGAAGCCGCACGCCTCGGCGAACCGCTCCGCGTTCCCGCCTTCCTCGGTGTGCGTCGCGACGAGCAGTGCGCCGCGGTCGCGGAGCTCCTCCACCGCCTGCGAGATCAGCTCCCGCCCGATCCCGCGGCGCCGCCGCCCGGGGCGCACGACGACGTGCTCCACCAGGCCGATCCCGCGGTCGACGAAGCCCTGCGCGAAACCGGCGATGCGGTCGGCGCCGGGGTCGTCGACAACCTGCAGCACGCAGCGGACGTCGTCGACGCGGTGGCCCAGGTTGCGCAGGAGCCGCCGCTCCCCCGCCCCGGACAGCCCGGTGTCGTCAGCGATCAGCTCGACGATCCCGGGCAGGTCGCGGTCCTCCGCGGGCCGCGTCAGCCCCCTGATCTCCTGGCGCAGCCGGTGCAGCAGCACGATCTGCTCCTCCACCGCACGCCACCCGGCGTCGTCGGCGATGCCCTCGATCTCCGCGACGGTGGTCGGCGAGGCGTAGACGACGGCCTCGGCCCGCCCCGCCTCGGCGAAGACCTGCTCCAGCTCCAGCAGGGTACCGGCGACCTCGGCGAGCGTGCCCCACAGTGCGCAGGCGTGGTTCGCGGTGGGCAGCGGGTTGTCCTGGTTGAGCACCACGGTGGCCGCTCCGACCCGGGTGCGCAGCCCGTAGCGGACGACGGCCGAGGCCAGCCGTGCCGTCTCGACCAGCTCCGCGAGGTCGCGGGCCTGCCGGGGGCTGAGCAGTGCCTCGTCGTCCGGGTCGTGCAGCGGGTCCACGCGTCCATTCTCCCCCGCGGTGCGGAGCCGGAGCCGGACCTGTGCGGCAGGATGGGGCTGTGAGCACGCCCACGCACCTCGCTGACGAACTGCTGGCCGTCCTGTTCGACGCCGACCCGGTGAGCGCCACCCTCTACGGCTTCCGGGACCGCGACGACCGGTTGCCGGACATCAGCGCCGAAGCCGAGCTGGCGTTGCGGGAACGCGCCGAGGACATCCGGGTGCGCGCGATGGCGGTGGACACCACGCACGCCGCGCTGGACGACCGGCTGACGATCGCGGTGGTGGTCCAGCAGGCGCAGGCGGTGGTCGACCAGTTCGACGCGTACGCACCGGAGTACACCGTGGTCGGCAACCTGTTCGCGCCGGTGGCCGGCCTGCTGTTCCGCCTCGGGCAGGTGCCGGTGGCCGACCCCCGGCAGGGCGCGGACTTCCTGCGCCGGTTGCGGACGATCCCCGAGTTCACCCGGGCGGCCGCGCAGCGGCACCGCGACGGCGTCGCCGCGGGTCGCGTCCCGGTGCGGCCGCTGGTGGACAACGCGATCGAGCACCTCGACGGCTACCTCGGCGAACCGGACTCCGACCCGCTGCTGACCCCCGACCTGCACGACCCAGAACTGGCCGAGGAGCGCAGGCGGGTGGTGGCCGAGGTCGTGCACCCGGCGCTGCGGGAGTACCGGGACGTGCTCGCGACCGAGATCGCGCCGCACGCGCGCAGCGCCGACCAGCCGGGCCTGTGCTGGCTGCCCGGTGGGCGGGAGATCTACCAGCGGCTGACGCGGGCGCACACCACCACCGACCGCACTCCCGAGGAGCTGCACGAGACCGGTCGGGCGCGGCTCGCCGAACTGCGCGGCGAGATCGCCGAACTCGGCGGGCGCGTGTGGGGGGAGCGCAACCCGGACGCGGTGCTGCGGCGGTTGCAGACCGACCCGGCGCTGTTCTGGCGGGACGGCGAGGAACTGCTGGCGTCGGCGCGCAAGGCGATCGCCCGCGCGGAAACCGCTGCGCCGCAGTGGTTCGGACGGCTGCCGAGCCAGCCGTGCGAGGTGCGCGAGGTGCCCGGCACGCCGTCGGACAGCACCCCGATCGGTTTCTACCTGCCACCGGCGCTGGACGGCTCGCGGCCCGGCGTGTATTTCGCCAACACGTCGCGGGCCGAGCAGCGTCCCCGCTACGCCTCCGAGGTGATCGCCTTCCACGAGGTGACGCCCGGCCACCACCTGCAGATCAGCCTGGCGCAGGAGCGCACCGACCTGCCCATGCTGCGGCGGCTGGTCAACATCAACGCCTACACCGAGGGCTGGGGCCTCTACGCCGAGCGACTGGCCGACGAGATGGGCCTGTACTCCGACGACCTGGCGAGACTGGGCATGGTGGTGCAGGACCTGCTGCGCGCCGCGCGGCTGGTGGTGGACACCGGGCTGCACGCCTTCGGCTGGAGCCGCCAGCGCGCCCTGGCGGACATGCAGGCCAACACGACACTGTCGGAGCTGGAGGCGGCCTCCGAGGTCGACCGCTACATCATCTACCCGGGACAGGCGCTGTCGTATCTGGTGGGGCGGTTGGAGATCCAGCGCATCCGGGCCGCCGCCGAGCAGCGCCTCGGGGCGGGTTTCGACATCCGCCGGTTCCACGACGTGCTGCTGCGGCACGGCGCCCTCCCGCTGTCCGCATTGGACGTCCTGGTGGCCGAGGAGCTGTCCTGACTCCTGCGACATCCAGGTGATCCGCCGCGAAGCGGGCCGAATCCGCCGCGGGACCAACTAGATTCGACATTCCGAACGTGCTCGACCCGCGGTCGATTCCCCGCGCGCCGGTGCCACCGGACGCGGGAGGCTGCCGGAGCAGCGGTTCCCTCCCGCTCGTGCGAGCCGACCGTGCCACGCAGGACACCGGGAGGCGCCGTGACCGAAACGTCGCACCACTGGCAGGAACGACTGCGCCGCGAGGCCGAGGCGGAACTGCGCGACCGGTTGCTGCCGCCCTGGCAGAGCCGGGTGCTGCAGCGGTTCGCCGTGGAGCGCGACGACGGCTGGTACACGCTGCTCAACCAGTTTGCCCCGCACACCCCGCAGAACCGGCCGGACGCGGTGCTCGTCGGACCGCTCGGGGTGCTGGTGGTCCTGCTGCGCGATACCGAACCGGACTGGGAGACCTCGCGGGCGGCGTTCGTGTGGACCGCCGAACTGCTGTCGGGCGCGTCGGTCGGGCCGGACATGGTGACCGAGGCGGTGGCCCGCACCGTGGTCGTGGTGCCCGCGGGCAGCCCCACCAGCGGCGACCGGGGCGAGCACCTGGCGATCGATGAGACCGAGCTGGACCGGGTGCTGGGGCGCGGTGAACGGCTGCTGGAACCGGCCGACGCGCTGGCCATCGCCCACCACCTGGACAGCCGAACGTTGGATTTGGTCCCGGTGCTGTGGAATCCGCAGCGCATCCCGCAACCCCGCGGTGCCGGGCAGCTGGGCGGCCGGACGGCGGCCTTGTTCGTGCGCGACCTGCGCCGGGAACACCGGGAACAGGCGCCGGAGCGGCCGTTCCGGGACTGGCGGATCTTCCTGGACGACGCGCAGCTGGGCGCGGTGCGGCGGCACTATTCCGGTCCGGCCCGGATCACCGGAGCGGCCGGGACCGGCAAGTCGGTGCTGGCCCTGCACCGGTTGGCGTACCTGGCGCGGCGCACCACCGGGAAGCTGCTGTTCACCACGCACGTGCGGACGCTGCCGCGGATCGCCGAGAAGCAGTTTTGGTCGCTGGCGCCGCAGCTGTCGCGGCGCGTCGAGTTCACCCACCGACACGCGTGGGCACGCGACTTCCTGGCCGAGCGCGGCCGCGCCACGGAGGTCGACGAGCAGCAGGTCGAGGACGCTTTCGACGCGGTGTGGCAGGACGACGGGCTGGCCGCGCCACTGCGGAGCTTCCGCAGTGCCCGGGATTACTGGAAGGACGAGGTCGACCGGGTGATCAAGGGCCGCGGCATCGGCTCACTGGAGACCTACCGCTCGGTGCCGCGCAAGGGGCGCGGTCAGCAGCTCCCGGCGGACCTGCGGGCCAGGGTCTGGCAGTTCTACTGCGAGTACGAGCGGCAGCTGTCCGAACGGGACGCGTTCGACCACAACGACGTGCTGATGCGGGCCCTGAAGGAGCTGGAGCGCCGACCGCTGCCGCGCCCGTACACCGCCGTGGTCGTCGACGAGGTGCAGGACCTCACCCTCATCGGGCTGCGGTTGGTGCGTGCGATCAGCGGCGACGGCCCGAACCAGCTGCTGCTGGTGGGTGACGGCCAGCAGCAGGTGTCCGCGGGCGGGTGGCGGTTGTCCGAAGCCGGGATCTCGTTGCGGGGGCGCGGTGAACTGCTGCGACGCAACTACCGGAACCGGGCGGCCGTCGTGGCGCGGGCCGGGCAGCTGGCGGCGATCAACCGGTTCGACGACCTCGACGACGGTCCCGCGGTGGAGCTGCGCGCGGCGTGGCCGGTGCTGCGCGGCGGCGAGGTCGTCGAGTGGCGGGGTGCCAACCAGGAGGAGGCGCTGGTGGCCGCGCTGCGCGACCTCGACGACGGCGCCGACGCGGCGGTGCTCACGCACACCAGGAGCGCGGCCGAGCACTGGGCGGGCGCGCTGCGCGCGGCCGGATTCCGGGTGCGTCCGCTGGACAAGTGGGATGGCCGCGAACCGGATCACGTGCACGTGGGCACCGTGCACCGTGCGAAGGGCACGGAGTTCCGTAGCGTGTTCCTGCCCGACGAGCCGCTGCTGTCCGGGGGCTACCGGGAGGAGCGCGAAGCGCTGAACCGCCAGCGCCTGGTGGCGATGACCCGCGCCCGCGACCACCTCTGGATCGGCACGGTCGATTGAACCCACAGCGGGGCCGGCCCGGTCGTCCCGATCTCGCCGTGGGGTGAAAAGCGGGTGGGGGTCGGGTCGGGGGAATCTCCGGAATCCACCGGATGTGCGGCGGCGACCGCCGGCCGCAGGCTGTGCAGGTGGCCAAAGGAACATCGCAACGCTGGCGACAGGCAGTCGTGTGGTTACACGTGCTCACCTCGGTGGGCTGGATGGCGTTCGCGCTCGTGCTGTTCGCGCTTCTCACGGTGAGTTATGGCAGCGACGACCAGACCGTGCGGATCAGCGCGACCTCCATGGCGCACGTGGTGGACATGCACCTGCTGGCGCCGTTCGCGAACGCCGCGGCGTTCACCGGAATCATGCTGGGCGCGTCCACTGCCTGGGGAATCCTGCGCAACTGGTGGGTGGTGGCGAAGTTCGCGATCACCGTGGTCCAGCTCTACGCGGGCATCTTCATCCTCTCCGACGCTCTGGAGGCCGCCGGCGAGGCGGCACGGGCGGGACTGCCGACCCCACCACTGCCACAACTGGTGGGCACCGCCCTGATGGCCTCGGCCATCGCCTTCCAGGCATGGCTGTCGGTGGCCAAGCCGTGGCGCCGCACCCCGTGGGCCAAGCCGGCGAAGCCGCCGACCGCACCGACCGGGGTGTTCGTCGCCGCGGTCGCGGCGCCCGTGGTCGACATTGCGATGGGCATCGCCCTGGGCTTCCCCTCCCCGCTCTGCCAACTCCTCGTCCTGACCACCCGCCTGATCTCCCGCCGCCGAACCACCCCACGGGTCACCGAGCCCAGCCCGGCATAGCGGCAACGGACACCACTCGGCGCCGGCGAAGCCCTGCTCGTAGGCGCGCAGGGCTTCGCCGGCGAACATTCGGCGCTGCTCCGGGGCATGTACAGCTACCGCCGCTGGTAAGAACGGGTGGAGTCTGCAGAGACCAGTGTGATTACGTGACCAGATGTCACGGTGAGCTGACATGATCACCGCCATGGTGCTTCATGTGGGGAAGAAGCCGCTGCGATCACGACGAGACCAACTGCGGGCCAGCGCAGACCGGGTGCACGGCACCAGAGACGCAGCCACTGTCTGTTTGCTCTTGTTTTACGCTGCCGAGTGCGGTCTGAAGGAGCGACTACTGGATCGTGGCGGCCACAGCGATACCTCGGCCTTGGAGAACACACACGATCTCCGGAAGCTGGCAAAGGATCTTCGACTGCCACGGATGGTTTCGAAGCACCTTGAACGGCTTCAGCGGTGCCGATTGCACCGGTCTCGACGCAACACCGTCGACGTGGCGGAGTTGCACCAAGCATGGCGCTATGGTGCAAAGCTCGACGCCGCAGACGAGAAAGAGGCAGATGCAGCGCTCCGCGCCCTGATCTCATGGTGCGAGCAGGACTGAGGGGTACAACACCGTGGCTGAGCCGACCGAGACGAAGACGCCTCCACCTCCGGAGCACCTGTTCACCTGGGTTGACATTGACGAGCATCTGGCACTCCTTGCGTCCACCGGTGCGTGGCCGCGTTGGTTGATCGCCGCAGACAGCTGGTGGGACAACCTGGAACTCGTCGTTGCTTCCGGCACCGACACGAGACAGGTACGGGAATGGCTCGACGAGGTTTTTGGAGCCGGCTCGACGGAATTCGATGGCGATCAGCTCATGCTCGGCCTTGATGACCCGCGCACGAGAGATTTCACCGGAATTCCGGTTGTGCTGGTTCCCGATCCGGAGAATGAGCCGACAGCACGCCGCATACCGCTGCTTCGCGAAAAGCACATAACGCGAGAACTGGCGGACCCGTTTGATCGTCCCGTCAGCGACCGCCTCCCCGGGAACGTCGAGATAATAGCGTTTCACTCCTTCAAGGGCGGCGTCGGGCGCACAGTTCATGCAGTCGCGATGGCCGACGTTATTGCCCGGCGCGGCGGCAACGTGTTGCTTATCGATGCTGACCTGGAAGCACCTGGTATCACATGGATGCACAAGGCCCAAGGTGGCCAACTCGACTTTAGCTACGAAGACTTTCTTGCTCTCCTGCAGGGCGGCGAAGACGGCGATTGGGCAGCGGCCGTGGATATCGCCGCTGCTTATCTGCCGAACCAGCAGGTTGGTCATCACCCCGGCGGCGGGCGCCTGACCGTGGTTCCCGCAACAAGGAGGCCCTTTCTCACTCCGCCAAGAATCGAACCAGCAGATCTTCTTACGCCCGGCCGCTCGCCCTATTTTCTCACCGAGGCGCTCGCGGCTCTGGCGACGCGCATGGACGCAGACACCGTTGTGATTGATCTCCGCGCCGGAGCATCGGAGCTGTCCGCCCCCGTTCTCCTCGATCCCCGGGTACAGCGGGTGTTCGTCACGACCCTGAGTCATCAGTCGCTCGCCGGTACCGAGACGTTGATACGTCAACTAGGTCGCCAAGCGCCCGCCGTGCAGGGTACGGACCCAGCCAGTTCCGTGATCATTACGCAGTACCGGCAGGATGTGCACGCGGCTCAGGCGCAATCAGCATCCGATTCCCTCAGCGCCGCACTCCTTGCCGCGCTGCAGCCACCAGCAGGAGGACGGAATACGGAGTCCGGCAGTGGCGTGGACTCAGACATCCTTTCCCGCCCCGTGCTCAGTCCTTTTCGGGAGGAAATGCTGGCGCTTCCGTCGACATGGGACGGAGTTCTGCGCGTTCTGGACACTTGTCAACTGTCCGCAGCAATAGAGTCAATCGTACCGACGCCAATCCCGACGGGTTCTGCAACCATTGAAAAACACGCGGAGACGATCGACTACGAGCCACTTCGCCGACAACTGGCCAAGACTGCTGGCGAGTTTATTTACGCCGAGGAGATGGGACTGACATCTGCCAGCGGTTTCCTGGTGACCGACCCGCTACGCAGACTATTGGGCGACCATCGCACGGAGCCTCCGCTGTCTCTGGTCGTTGGCGCGAAGGGTGCCGGTAAGACTTTCTTGTATTCGAAGGCGTGCGCCGCCCGCACCTGGCGGCAGTTCGCGTCGCTGTCCGGCATCGACGGTGTCAAGCAAGATCTGCCCATTGTCCCCGTCCTGGAGTCGGACAACCTCAAATACCACGAACTGACCCCGCAAGACCTGCGAGACGCGTTCGCAGCGAAGCACAGCGGGGAAGGCGCCAAGGCAGATACCAGCCAGGCGATCAGGGACAAGTTGAAGCACGGCTTCGTGTCCCTCGACGGGAGTGACGAACTCGGTTGGCGACGCCTCTGGCTTGAGTGCCTGGCCGCTGCGGCGGGGGTACCTACTTCGGGCGATGGTCGGGCGGAGGCCGCACTGACCGAACTTGGCAAGCGCGCACAGGCCGTGTTCGTCATAGACGGACTCGAGGACCTTCTGCAGTCCATGGACACCTCCCCCAAGCGGACGGCCCTGCGCGTACTACTGACAGACGTGCTCACCTGGCTTCGTTCCCTTCGGGGACGCCCATTTGGTTTGGTGGTTTTCGTCCGATGGGATCTGGTGACCGAGGCGGTATCGCAGAACAGTGGCCAGCTCCTCGCCCGCTATGAGCCCTACGCCTTGCGGTGGAACCAGGAAGAAGCACTACGCTTGGCGCTATGGGTAACGGTCTACGCGCACGCACACCCAGCACCCCCGCCTTTGTCGCAGATTGTTGAGATGCCTTATAGTGAACTTGTTGACAAACTTATTCCGGTGTGGGGCTGGAAAATGGGCACAGAGCGATCCAAGGAGGCCCGATCACACCTTTGGGTTCCGGCAGCACTCGGCGATTTCAATGACCAGGTTCAGGCTCGAGATGTCGTCGTGTTCCTGAAAGAATCCTCCCGCCTTTCCGTCGAGTATCCCTCCTGGGACGACCGCGTACTCGCACCGACTGCTATGCGTAAAGCACTGCTCGAATGCAGTAAGAACAAGATCGATTCGATCCGGCAGGAGAATCCACAAGTTGGCAGCCTCCTGGCCAGGCTTCAGCACGTTACGGTAAACGTTCCCTTCAGACTGGAAGATGTCAATCTTTCCGCAGACGAAGCTGATTTTCTTGTTAAATCCGGCGTTTTCGCTCGCGGAAAGGACGGTCGCTACTGGGTAGCGGAAATCTATCGACACGGTTTGGGCTTCGGCAGCGAACGTAGGGCCAAGGTTCTCTGGCGCGGGTAACCACGGATGCCTGAACCTGGGAGTCCTTCGCGTCAGCTCCACCCAGGCTGGGAACGGCTTCCGGGCGAGGAGCATTCCCCCGACGAGCAACCACCGTGCCGTGGGGGCATGGGGGATCGGCCGGCGCCAGAGTGATCCGGAACGAGCCAAGGCGAAGCGCCCCGCCTGAGCGGGGCGCTTCGATCGACGTGGGCCTAACGCTTCAGAACACGAACACCCTAACGGCGGAAGGCCCTGAGATCAGGATCAAGCCGGTGGGTACTCGTCGCGTGTTCTCGGGCGGTGGTGCCCAGTGAACCGCGAAGAGATCATCACCGGACTGACCGACGCCCAGGCCGATGGGCTGGCCTGCGTCATCTGTGGACTGGACTACCTACTCACTCGTGGCTCCGTGTCCGTTCCTGTCGGCCGGTCGATGACCGGCTCACAGGTGTTCGTCCGCATCGACCGCTGCGCCGAGCTGGCCGGAGTCGACCCGACGACGATGGGTCGCCGTGCGGGCGGTGGTCGCCGATGACCGCCGCCACCGAGTCGAACGCCCAGACTCCTCGCGGGGATCGGGCGCTGTGGTTGCGGTGCGCCTGCACCGCGTTGGTTGCGCTGGGCGCTGCCTATGCCTCGTACCGGCACGGCCGGGAGTTCGCGTGCGGTTCGGCGCGGACGAGATCACAGCGGCGATCTGGCCGCTGATCGTGGACGGCATGTTGATGACAGCCACGGTGGAGCTGTGGAAGACCGGACACCACGCACGCAGGCGCGGCGGCGGTCAGTGGTCGGCGTGGCTGTTGTTCCTGTTCGGGGTCTCCCTCTCGCTCTGCGCCAACGTGGCCGCCGCGCCGGAGCTGAGTGTGCTGGCGGTCGCGGTTGCCGCCTGCCCGCCGCTGGCATTGCTGCTGTCGGTCGAGCTGCTGAACCGCGCGCTCAAGCGCCGCCACGCCGAGACCACCAACGAGACCCGAAACGAGACCACCGAGACCGGCGACGGGACCGAACGGCCGGTAAGGCTCTCGCTGGTCTCGGGCCAGTCCCGCCAGCAGACCCAGCCGACAGCGGAACAACGGATGTGGGCCTACTACCAGACCGAGTGGACCAAGGGCCGCACGCCGACCGGCGCGGAGCTGGACCGGATCGCCGGAACGAACAACTATGGCCGCCGAATCCTGCGGCGTTGGAAGGGCGAGGGACGATATCCGGTGGGGCTGCGCTGACGCGGGACGAGAGGAAGGCGATCGGGGCTTAGAGTGACCTTGTGGGCTTCCTCGAAACGAACGGCGCTCCTCTGATCACGGATGGTGGTTTGGCGACCGAGCTTGAGGCGCGCGGGCATGATCTCTCGGACCCTTTGTGGTCGGCGCGGTTGTTGGTGGACGCTCCCGAGGAGATCAAGGCCGCTCACCTGGCGTTCTTCCGCGCGGGCGCCGTGATCGCGACGACGGCGAGCTACCAGGCATCCTTCGATGGCTTCGCGGAGCGGGGCATCGGGCGGGATGACGCTGGTCGGTTGTTGCGGCGCAGCGTCGAGCTGGCGCAGGCTGCCCGCGCTGAGATGGCCGATGACGGGCGTGAGCGGTGGGTGGCGGCCTCGCTCGGCCCGTATGGTGCAGCCTTGGCCGATGGGTCGGAGTATCGGGGCCGCTACGGGTTGAGCGTGGCTGAGTTGGCGGCATGGCACCGTCCCCACCTGGAGGTGCTGGCGGACGCGGGGCCGGATGTGCTGGCGCTGGAGACGGTGCCGGACATCGACGAGGCGGAAGCGTTGATGATCGTGGTTTCCGGGATCGGCATTCCTGCGTGGCTGACATACAACATCGACGGGAATCGCACGCGCGCCGGGCAACCGATGGCGGAGGCGTTCGCGCTCGCCAGAGATGTGCCGGAGGTTGTGGCAGTGGGCGTCAACTGTTGTGCCCCGTCCGACGTGCCAGCCGCGATCGCCACGGCACGTGAAGTGACCGGGAAGCCGGTGATCGTCTATCCGAACAGCGGCGAGGGCTGGGATGCGCAGCGCCGGACGTGGCTGGGACCGTCGCGGTATTCCGCAGTGCAAGCCCGGCAGTGGGTGGCTGACGGTGCACGGATCGTGGGCGGGTGTTGCCGAGTGCGCCCGGCTGATATCGGCAACATCGCTCGGGCTGTGGTCGGCGCGGGTTAGTGCCCGTATCCGGCGTCGACCAGGATGCTCCGGAGCTGGCAGGCTGCGTCGCGGACTGAGGGCTTGGCGTGGGTGACGTCGAGCTGATCGAGCGCGCCCAAGAGGGTGGTTGCGGTTCGGGTTGAGCCGACCTCGTCGACGTAAGGCATGACGCGCTCGATCGTTTGGTCTGCGTCCCGCCACGCTTGCGCACGAATCTGCGCGTTGAGCAGGGAGGCGAGGTGGTTGTAGCGGCGTCGCACTTCACGGCCTGGGGTGACCTCGATGGAGGCTTGGAAGGTGTCGGCCGCCTGGTTCCAGTCGGCCGAGTCCGCCTGGATCATGGCTTCGTGCCAGGCCAACTCTTGGTCGTTGATCCACCAGGCCCATGCCGGGTCGTCGTCGCGTACACCGTCCAGGTACAGGGAGTGGGCTTGGCGGAACGTGCGTTCGGCCGTGGTCTCGTCACCTGCCAGCGCCAGTGCGCGGGCTTCGCGGGTCCGAAAGAGGGCTTCCAGCCGGGGCGAGAGCGTGTTGGTTTCCAGCACCATGCGCGCGATGCGCAGGGCTTCCACGGGACGGCCGAGGTGACCGGCGTGCATGGCCATGTTCTGCAAGATCAGCAGCTCCATGCTGTGGTCCCCGGCCAAGCGGGACAGGTGCAGGGCTTCGTGGTTGATGCGGCGCACGAGATCGTGTTTGCCCGCGTCGTAGAGCAGCCACCCCGTGACTTCGCCGAGTTCGCCGGCTGCGGCGTACAGGTCGCGTTCGATGCTGGGGTCGCACTGGCTGGCCCCGAGTTTGCGGTGAACCGAGCGGAAGAGCTGGAGGGCGACCCCGGAGGACTGGTCGCCGCCGAACTGGATATCGAGGTCAACAAGCTCGCCGATGCGGCTACGCAGCGTTTCGACGTAACCGCTGTCGAGCCGGACGGAAGGCGTGGGGGGATCGACCAGTCCCACAGTGTCGATCATTGGTGACGCAGGCGCGGGAGCGGCGTGCCCGTTCGTGCTCAGCGATTTGGCGCGCGCTCGGGCCTGCGCGAGTCGTGTTTGCTGTTCCTGCTGATCGTGGGCTTGTTTGGCAGCTACCAGGTCGTGGAAGGCCGCCAGTAGCACGCCGTCTGCCCCTACCGCGTCGTCGCACGCTTGCCAGAACCGTTCGTCGGCGCGGGCGCGTCCCTTCTCGATGTGGGTCACCGTCGTGCGGTCGCAGAACGCGGCCTTGGCCAGTTGCCTTTGGGTCAGGTCGGCGGCCTGCCGGAACGCGGCGAGCTGTTCGCCCAGGGCGCGACGCTGCTGGGCGATGGTCTCGGGTTCGCGGGCCATGTCGATCACTCTTCCGAGTGTCCATGGGGGTGCTGACTAGATCAGCATAACGGCTGGTGGCTGCCGGTGTGGCTGTTGCACGCACATCGTGACGCACATCCGGACCCACCCGGTTCCCTGATCGTCAAGGCACCTGGTGTTGGGAAACGCCCGACCCCCGACCGGGCACATCGAGCGCAACCCCGATCAAGTAGCGCTCGGTGGCTCCCCGCCCCAACGCCAGGTGCCGCCCAAGACCGCGAACGCAAGAGACGGGAGTGGGTGGCTGGACATGGCAACTCTTCTGGCGGTCACGCCGGAGCCGAGCACCGGTGAGCGCCGCGCCGTGCCGGAACCGGTATTGCTCTACGAGCTGATCTGCTTGGCGCTACTGCTGCATCGGCCCGGTGGTGCGAGACCGGACACCCATTGCGACCAATGCGGCAAGCCGTGGCCGTGTTCGCAAGTGCGGCTGGCCTGTCGGCTTCGGGAGGGGTTCTGAAGCCATGAACGAGTTCAGCTATGGGCCGTTGGATCAACGTATCGGGGAGTTGGAGCGCCTGTTGTCGACGCCGCCGATCTTCCGATCGGTGCCCACCGGACGTCCCGTGGTGTATGGCTACATCCGTTCAAGCCATCGTCGTGCCCGGTATGTCCGTGCCTGCCGAAGAGTGCTGGAGCGGTTCTGCTGGCAAGAGCGGCTGCGGCTGTGTGGGGTGTTCGTCGACTACGGCATCGCGGGCGACGTGGTGACCCGCCCAGGGCTTTCCGGATTGTGCGGCTGCCAGATTCGTTTGCGGCGGTCACCATCAGCGCCGCGCACCTGGCGTCGGACGCGACGATTGCTGACGCGCTCACGCATCGTCTCCGGGCAACCGGCGCACGGTTGCTGGTCGTTCGCCCGAAGCCGCCTCCCGAGTGTGACGCAAGCGCGGAATCCTCCGGTGGCTCCGACACCGGGCAACGGGCGGAATCGAACCGCGTGCGCGACATCTGACGTGCGTGCTCGCGGTCTCGACGTGATGTGCCGTGAACGGCTGGGCATGCCTTGCGCTGACACCCCTCGCGGCGTTGCTGCTGTGGATCGCGTGGTGGTCCTGGTCGGCCTGGCGCAAAGAGGTCCGCGCGGCCAAGGCCGCTGCACGCTTCGCCCGGTTCTACCTACCCTCGGAAACCGCTGAGCCCGTGCGGACAGCGATGGGTAAGCACCACCTTTCCGAACCGGACGACACGCCGGGCTGGCCCACCGTCCACCCGGACGAGCCGGTGGAGGAAGTCACCCCCGTACGGCCGTATGTCCAAGACCTTCTGTCCACCTCGGTGATGCCACGGCTGGTCCTCGCCGATGACACCCCCACCCTCCCGAGCGCGGTCACGCGGGCAGGTCTGGAGGCGCTGGAAATCGGCAGCTCCGACGACCCAGAACACGATAAGTATTCGCAGCAATCTCCCCAGTTACGACAAGATCGACGACCACAGGGACCGGGGCGTGACGACGTACGCGCCCACCCGCCGAAAGGACGCCATGCTCTCGACGACCAGTGACAAGACGCCTCGCACCGTGCTCGTCACCGGGGCCGCCGGTCTCATCGGCGTGCCCGTGGTGAGATGCCTTCGCGCCCAGGGCTTTCGTGTCGTGGCAGTAGACGACGGCAGCGCCGGAACCCTGCACCGGCTGGACGAATTCGCCGACAGCGCCGAGGTACGCGTTCGGGTCCTCGATATTCGCCATCGTGCTGAGTTCATTCGACTGATGATGACCGCACGTCCGTGGGGTGTGATGCATCTGGCCGCACGGCACTTCATCCCTGACTGCGAGACATCGCCCGCCGAAACCTTGGACATCAACGTCATGGGCACACAGAACGTGTTGGATGCCTGCGCCGTCCGTCCGCCGCAACGGCTGCTGTTCGCGTCGACTGCTGACGTGTACGCGCCGAGCGAGAGCCCGCATGGCGAGGACGATCGCGTGGGACCGCAGGGCGCGTACGGCTGGTCCAAACTGCTGGGCGAACGGTTGGTGTGCGATCAGGCCCACCGGCTTGGCCACTGCGAATCCGTGGTAGCGCGGCTGTTCAATGTGTACGGTCCTGGCGATCCACATCCCCACCTGCTGCCCGAGATTCTGCGGCAGGCGCGACGCGGACGGGTTCTGCATCTCGGGGACCTCGACGAGGCACGTGACTTCGTTTACGTCGATGACGTTGCTGAGGCATTGGTCGTCTTGCTGCGCAGGGCTGAGCCGGCTGTCGTCAACGTCGGCGCGGGGACTCCGGTGTCTGGTCGTGAACTGGTGGACCTGGTTGCCAGCCTGACCGGCCGACACCTGGAAACACGGGTGGACTCGACCCGGCTCCGTCGCCGCTCACGGCCGGTGTCGTGCGCCAATGCGAACCGCTTGCGCGAGATCGTGCCGTGGTGGCCGCGCACGTCGTTGCATGAGGGCATCCAACACGCGATCACGGCTGATCTGCGCACGGGTATCGACGAGCCGGAGGGAAAGGCATCGTGAGCATTACGGTTCCAAGCCTTGTCTTTTTGCTGGACACGCCGAATGTGTGGCGCGGTCAAGCCTTGGCGGGCACACCCGCCCGAACCTTGGCGCTCGCCGAACACAGCCATCGAGCGGGTGCCGCCGTCACGATGGTGCTGTGTGATAGAGGCGCGGACTACGGAACCGCAGCCGACTGGCCGTTCGATCTCGCGTTGGTGCACCCGAACGACTTTTACACCCCCAACGCGCTTGCCGGACTGCTCGACCTCGCCACGGTGGACTTTGTTGTTCTGTGCGAGGCCGAATCGCTGGTGTCAATCGGGCGTGACCTGGCCCGACTGCTTGATGCGCGGCTCGTTTACGACGTGCACGATGATGATGCCGCCGTCGCGGCCAGCCTGGGCGAACCTGCGGAGACCGTCGAGGGCCACGCGACGATACAGCGTGTCGCGCTGCGCACAGCCGACAATGTGATCGTCTCGACCCGCAACGAGACCACGATGGCGGCCACCACAGGCGTGCCGAGCGTCCGAACAGCCTTGCTGCCCAATGGCGCGGACCCGCAGCAGCGCCACTGTTGGGGGCCGGATGCCAACGCCGCGACGCTGGTGTTTCTCGGCAACCTCTACTATCAGCCCAACGCCCGAGCGGTCGACGCGATCCGCAGTACGATCCTTCCCGCGCTCCATGCTGACGATCTCGATGTTCGGGTCCGGGTCATCGGCCGCGGGCCTGCCGAACTGACCCACGATGGCAGCGGAATCGAGTTCACTGGCCGCGTGGATACGATCAACGACGGTCTTCGAGGGACGACGCTGGCTCTCGCCCCGCTCACAGCCGGGTCGGGCGCGAAGATGAAGGTCCTGGACTATCTCGCCGCCGGACTGCCTGTCCTGGGCACTAGCGAAGCCGTGACCGGACTACCGCCCAACCATCCCGGTGTGGTCGTGGAGGACGCTCTCAGCCAGTGGCCTGCCCGGATCGCCGCGCTGATGCGCGATCCCACCGCTCTCAGCGAGATCGGCCGAGCCGGCCGCCGCTGCGTCGAGGGGGAGTTGTCCTGGCAACGTATCGGCGCTGATCTGGTGCGGCAGGGTCGAGCCTGGCTCACCACGCTGCCACCGGGGCCGAGCCCTGCCATCGACAACCACTGCGCGGGCGTGCCCCGTTGGCTGATCGAACACGCCGATCAAGACGCCCTCGGGGACCCGCAAACCACTCGGCCCGGACAACCCCGTTGGCTCCGGCGACAGACAACCGGAACCGCAGCGGAAGGACGCCGATGAGCACTCGACTCCTCAACCTCGGCCCCTGCACCTGCTCCGTCGTCGCGCCCGAACCGGTCCACGAGGCGATGCGTCACTACGTGAGCCCGTTCCTCGTGCCCACCCTGGACGGCGAGCCGGACATCACGGTGTCGATCAGCTGCGACTCGGCTGCTGTCGCCGACGCCCGGAGATCACTGGCCGACCAGCCCGCCACCGCCCTGCGCACCAGCCACCCTGATCAGCGCTATCGAGCCTGGATCACCGAGGGGCACGAAGTCCTGCTTCCCGAATACGCGCCGGACCACGTGATCACCGCGACTCCTGATCTGTTGGTCATCGCCGCCGAACAGCCCAGGGTGGCGGCCAGCATCGGCACTCGCGTGGTGCGGCAACTCCTCATGCGTGGAGGCGAAATCCAGGCAGGTCGCTGCGTGCACGCCGCAGCGGTCGACATCGACGGCCACGGCGTGCTCATCGGTGGGCATCCCGGTTCAGGCAAAACCACCGTGCTGACACACCTCATCGAAGACCACGGCGCGCACCCAGTCGCCAACGACCGCGCCGTGCTCATCCCGAGGCGTGGTCGCCAATGGCATGCCATCGGCGTTCCGCTGGCGTGGCGCTTCACCCCAGAGGGCATCGGCGGCTCTCCCACCCTGGCCAACGCCCTCACCGACTTCGAGCCCGTCCGGGGACGACACCTCGTCGACGGCAAAATCGAACTCACACCGTGGGAAGTCTCCCGGCTGGTAGGCCGCCCGACGCTGCCAATTACCGAGATACAGCGGATCGTGATCCTCACGCGCTCGCCCTCGACACCCGTAATGAACCCGGATAGCGGATTCGTCCAGCAGCATCTCGACTTCAGCGTGGAAGACTTCTTCGCGGAAGACTGGCTTAACCTGCGTCCCCTCCTCGCCCGAAACGCCGAAGTTTCCGCTAGGGATAGTGAGTTCTGGCTCCGCCTTGCCGAGACGATGCCGGTTCTCGCGCTGGCCTGGACCGATCCGAGCGAGTTACCGGACGTGGCCGCAGCGGCTTATCACGGGACGCAGCGGTGAGGGGATGCGTGCTGGCCGGAGTCTGGGGCGCGGGAAAAACCTCGGTCTATCAGCGCACCGTCGCGCGGCTCGTCAAGGACGGATGCCAAACACTGATCACGATGCCGCAAGCGGCGACCATCACCACCCGCACCTACACACCCGGCCAGCAACACGAGCACGCGGCCAACATCCTGTCGTGGCTGGAAGCCTTGACAGCCTTCCTCGAAGAGATCGACCGACGATTTCACGCCAGTACCCTGCCCCGTCATCGTTTCGCGGCCGCGTGGACACCGACCTGCGTGCTGGAAGGGCTCGGCTTTGACGCCCCGATGTACGGGCTACCGCTGGACCGCGCGGTTCTCCGGGACCTTGAACAGCGCCTTAGCGCTCTCGGCCTGCACCTGGTGCTCCTGCGCGTCCCTGATCACCGCATCCGCGCTCAATGCGTGGAATCCACGCGCTTGCAACGTGGAGCGAAATGGGCACGCTACTTGGAAGGCTTCGGCACCACCGATGCCGCGCGAGCCGAGCACATCAGGTGTGCGCAAGACGACTTGATGGCCTGGGCAAGGACCTCGCCCTTGCCACTGTGCGTCATCGACACGGCCAAACAGGACTGGGACGCCTACGCCTGCCGAGTCGCCGACCTGCTCATGGCCTGATCGACGCCCAGACGTGAGCGGCACCGTCCGAGCGGACCCATGCCCGTAGCCGACGCAGGTAGTCCTCTCGCATTTCATGATCAGCAACCCGTATCCAGTACTGCACGCCGGTCAACAGTTCCAATCCCGTCGCGACGGACAGCCGCTCTGACCAGCGTTCCGGCCACGTACCGGCCGACCGGTAACCATCGGCGAAGGCATCGGCCCATGCTGGTCGTTCGGCGAACATCCACATAGCTGGCTTGACGAAATCCATGACCGGATCGACCCACCGGACATGCTCAAGATCGAGCAAAATTCGGAACCGGCCCTTGTCATCCACCAGGATGTTCGGCAAGTACACGTCCAAGTGCGCCACGGCTGGGCGCACGTTTGGCGACACGTCGTCGGCCAACCGGCACAGCAAGCCAATTCCGGCCTCAACCAACGCCAACGGTGCCTCGTCCAGACTCCGATAGGCGTCACGCAGCCACGCGGCTCGCCCCGCGACCACCGCACCCCACGAGGCAGGACCCACACCAAGCCCGCCGACAGCATCACCGAAGCCACCGACCGGAACCTGATGCAGCCGAGCCAGCGCCGCTCCGGTATCGCGCATCAACGCAAGCGCCCTATCGGCATCCACCGAGGGCAACGCTTCTTCGGCATCCACGCCCGGCAGGTACTCGAACACCGTCAGCGGTTGCCCACCCACGGCAGGGCAGGAGTCAGTGAAGGCCAGCACAGGAGGGACGAGAACGCCGTGCTCCCAGACCCGCCGATGCTCGGCGAGCCGTTCCATGAACCCGTCGCGCGGACAGCCAAGCAGCACCTTGCCGACCAGCCGGCCGCGCGGCGACTCCAGCACCCACGACACATGGCTTCGGCCACGGCGAAGGGCACGAACGGGGCGAACCGGAGCGGCTTCCGGCAACACCTCCGCCACACCCGCTGCGACATCCTCAACGGTAAGCTCCGAGATCGCCACGATACGCAACCCTAGAGGCAGCGACCGACAGGAAAGGCACGCATGAGCGCCGCGACCACCGAGATCATCGCCAGGGCCGTCATCCGCCGCGGTGGTCAACTTCTCCTGGTGCGTCAGCGCACCAAGTCCTGGTCGTTTCTGCCCGGCGGCCACGTCGAACCGGGTGAGCGGGTGGAAGTCGCCCTCGTGCGCGAACTCGCCGAAGAACTCGGCACCGACGCCAAGATCGCGGGCTTCGTCGGGGCTGTCGAACACGGCTACATCGAGGACGGCGTGACCCACCACGAAATCAACCTCGTCTTCGAGGTGTCCATCGACGCCGCAGAGCCGGTCAGCCAGGAAGACCACCTGGAGTTTCACTGGTTGCCTCTTGACCAACTCGCCGACACCGACGTCCGGCCCGGCGCGCTGAAGAACGCCCTCGTCGCCGCTGGGGAGGACCGCACGCCCTTCTGGCACGGCTGGAACGGCTGAACCACGCGACCTGCCGCCCACAGCGGAACAACATCGCTGGTCACGCCCCTGCAAGGGCGGAATGCTCGTCGCCCAACTTCCTTGGGAATAACTATCCCTCGGGCCGGGCGAGGTGGGAGAGTCGCGAGTAACGCGAGGCCCGGAGCCCCACCCGACGCGGGTGCACCGGGCTCACTTCCACCCGTAGCCGCAGATCGACCGGCACCGGCGTGCCTAACGAGCTGCGCTGCTCCGTGCGCGTGAACGTGCGGGTGTTGGTGTCCAAAATCGGGCCGTCAATTGCCTCTCCTGTAGTGCTTGGGTTCTTGGCACACTGGAGGAGGCCGGTGATCATGCTCGCGCGTTGGCGACGGGCGACCGGCAGCCACCACACCACCAACCCTGAAGTGTGTCGTTGGTCACATTTTTCTTGATCGCGTCCCATGAGGGCCGTTTTTCCGGACTTCAGGGGCGTCCAGGGTTCCTTTGACCGAGGGGTGGTGTCGATGGCTGACCGCAGACACAAGGAGGCTCACGCCCGCGCGGCTGGCGCGGCGGGTGGGGCTGCGGATGGGACGACGGGTGCGGTGCGTCCCAGGGCCGCAGGGGCATCCGCAGGGGGTGTTGTTCCTAACTCCGCAGGTCGGGGCGGGGACAAGGCGCGCGGCGCGGGTGTCCGACTGATTGGTCGCAATCAGTCTCAGTTCACGTCTGCCGCGCGGGGGCGCCGCCGCAGGGCGGCGGGCGGAGAGCCGGACGGGGCGCTGTGGGCGAAGCTGACGCCTCGGGATCGTCTGGTGCTGGAACTGGTTGCTGAACATCATGTTTTGACCACGGAGCAGCTTCGCGCGTTGGTGTTTCCGTCGATGTCGCGGGCACAGCATCGCTTGCTGCACTTGGCTGATTTGGGCGTGTTGTGGCGCACGCAGCCGTATCGCGCTGACGGTGGCTCGAAGCCGTTTCACTACCTGCTGGGCTATCGCGGCGCGGAGCTGCGCGCCGCCCAGGACGGCACGAGTCCGCCGCGTCCGTCCACGCACGCGGATCGGCTGCGCCGCATCCTCGAATCGCCCAGGCTGGGCCACTTGTTGGGGGTGACTCAGTTCTTCGCTGAGCTGGCCGACTACTCCCGCCGTGCCGGGCTCGGCGGGTTCGCCGCCGATGAGCGGGATTTCGGCCGCGAGGGTCTGCACACGTGGCGCTCCGAGGAGTCGATTACCGAGTTCTACTGCAACAAGATCACCCCGGACGGCTACGGCTGCTGGCACGAAAACGGCCGCTGGCTGGGGTTCTTCCTGGAACACGACACCGGCACCGACCCCCTGCGCCGTGTCGCGGACAAGATCGACCGCTACACCGGCTCCGGCAAGCCCTACACCGACCGTTTCGATGTGGCGCGGCGATTGGCGGGCATGGTGCTGATCTGGACCACCAGCGCCCGCCGCGAACAGGGCTTGCGAAAAGCCTTGCAGGCCAAGCATTCCCCCGTCCCCGTGGCGACCGCGTCCCGCGAGCACGGCCACCTAGACGGCCCGGCGGGCGAGGTGTGGTCCGTGGTCACCGCCGTGCCCGAGCAAGCCCGGCGGGTGCGATTGGGCGAGCTGCCCACCGTGATCGGCGGCACCACGGACGACGGCACTCCCAGGGTGCTCGCCGAGTTGGCCACACGCCCGCCGTCACCGCTCGACGATGACGATGACGACGAGGGCGCCTACCTCGACGGCGTCACCGACGAGATGCGCGAGGCCAACCGGCGCGGGCTCGACGTCGGCGACATCGTGCTCACCGACCCCGATCTCGACGAGGACACCACCAGCCATAGGACGCCCACGCGGCAACCGTGGCAGCGGTGGCGGCGTCCCGCCTGACTCCTTGACAACGCGACACGGTCGTCTGTGCTCTCTGGTCGACCCGCCCCGTGTCTCGCCCCGCGCGAGACCACAGCCGAGACCATGATCGAGACACCGAGACCGGAAAAACGAGACGAGACCCGCAGTCTCGCCCCGGTCTCGCCGGTGGTCTCGCTGATCGTGGGCGGTGAGAGCCCACAACTCCGGCCGGTGATCGCTGGCCCCGACGGGTGCCCGAAGTGCAGTCGGGGAGTCGAAGCCCACCGGCCTTGTTCAGCCTGGAACCGCCAGCCACCACAGCGCGCGTCATGGCGCGTGCCCGCACCCCTGGAAAGCCTGACACGGCACGGGGTTCGGGTGATCCGGCTGGCGTGTGCCCGCTGCGTCGACGGTTACCCCTTGCTGCCGACCAGCGCCCGCGAACTCCCGCCCACGATGCGGGCTCGCGGGCACCCGGAGGTGCCCTATGTGCCCCCACAACCCCGAAAACCGCCCCGATCACACCGACAGCGCAGGTGATGCGGACAGCAATGTCGTGCCGCTTCGCCGCAGGCCAGGCCGCGCCGACGTTACGGTGGAACGGATCGAGACCGAGCCGATGACCGCCGAAGAATACCGCCGCGCGGTCATCACACTCGCCGCTTTGTCAATGAATGGATACAACAGGAAGAGACCCCGACCGACGACGAAAAAGCCGCCTAAAACCAGACATATCACCTTCCCAAGATGACCACGACGAGGGATAATGCAACCATGCGCGATACCTGCTGTGACCTGCGGTGTTAGTCGGTTCTTAGTCGGCTCTTTTCACCAGAAAAACAGTTTTGTTCACGGCCGATCCGGGCCAGCAAGAAATGGCCCGGATCGGCCATCGAAAAGGAACACTGAGGGAGTCTTTTCATGGGGCGATCGAGCACCGCGCGACGCACCAAAAACGCGGCGATGACGCTGGATGATCTCGACACGGTACGGGTCGTGGTCTACATGCGGCGTTCCACCGACGACGAACACCAGCCCTACTCCATCGAGGCGCAAGACGAACGGTTGAAGTCCTATGTGGAGTCTCAGCCCGGTTGGCATGTGGCCATGCGGTTTTCCGACGACGCCTCGGGCGCGACCACCGAGCGGGATGACCTGCAACGGGCACTGGCCGCCGCGCGAGCGGGGTTGATCGATGTGCTGCTGGTCTACCGAGTGGACCGGTTCTCCCGGAACCTGCGGGACATGGTGACCCTGCTCGACGAACTCGACCAGTGCGGCGTGGTGTTCCGCTCCGCCACGGAACCGTTCGACACCTCCACGCCGATGGGCCGGATGCTGGTGCAGATGCTGGGCATGTTCGCCCAGTTCGAACGCGACACCATCATCGACCGCGTGATCAACGGCATGGAACGCAAAGCCGCCAAAGGGCTGTGGAAAGGCGGTCGCCGTCCCTTCGGCTACACCGTCGCCCACGACACCCACCGGCTCGTGCCCCACACCGACGAGTCACCGATCGTGCGGTTGATCTTCCGGCTGTACACCTACGACCGGTTGGGCTCCAAGGTCGTCGCCCGGGTGCTCAACGAGCGAGGTCACCGCACCACCACCGGCGGCACCTGGTCCGCCTACCAAGTCCTGCGAGTCCTCTCGAACCGGATCTACATCGGCGAACTGTCCTTCCGGGAGATCACCGTGAACGACTGCCACACACCCCTGATCGACACCGAGACCTTCGAAGAAGCACAACGCCTGCTCGCCGAACGCGGCGAGGACCACGCCCACCGACGCGCCAACGGCTCCGACTACCAGCTCACCGGACTCATGCGCTGCCCGAAATGCGGCAAAGCCATGATCGGCACCCGCGCCACCGGCAAGAACAAGGTCTACCGCTACTACACCTGCTTCACCCGCTCCCGCTACGACACCACCAAATGCGACGGGCACCGCATCAACGCCGACGCCGTCGAGCAAGCCGTGCTCGACGCACTCGCGAGCTTCTACCGCGACCACCACACGCTCATCGCCGACGCCGTGGCCGAAGCCCAGCGGCAACACCGCGCCGGGCACGACACCCAGCAAGCCGAACTCGCCTCGGTGGAGGCCAAGATCACGGAGACCAACGGCAAGATCGACCGCTACCTCACCGCGTTCGAAAACGGCACCCTCGATGAGGAGTTGGTCGGCCAACGCCTCGCCGAGCTGCGCGCCCCTAGCAAGCAACTGCACGCCCGCCGTGAGGAACTCGCCGCCGCTCTCGACGCCGAGCCCACCGTCCCCGAAGCGGCCATGCTCGTCAAGATCGCCGATCACATCACCAGGGTCATCGACTCCGGCAGCGACCAGACCCGCAAAGCCCTGATCGAAACCCTCATCGCCGAAGTCAAGATCACCAGCGCCAGCACCATCATCCCCAGGTACCGCATCCCCCAACCCAGCACCGACCACGACACAGCAGCAGTCACGAACAAGGCCCTGACCAGCGACAACGCGCCAGCCAGGGCCTCGAAGGAAGGTGTTCGTGCAATGACTAATTTGGTGGAGGTGCCGGGAATCGAACCCGGGTCCTTCGCGGCCTCGCCGAGGCTTCTCCGTGCGCAGTCCGCTATGCCTCTACTCGGCTCCACCGGTCTCGCGAACCAGCCGGTGTGACGAGCCCAGTCGCTGTTCGGTGTCCCACCAGGTCCCGCGACCGGACCTGGCAGTGGAGCCTCCTAGCTGATGCCGGATTCCGGGTCGGAGGCGCTCCCGGTCCGACAGGGTCGCTCCTCGCTCAGGCGGCGAGGACGTACCCGCGCTGACTCTTGTCGGCGCTTATTTGTTTGCGACGACGCTTGACGGTGGTCTCTCGCCTGCACCGGCACGCTTCCCTCGGATCAACTCACGAAGTCGAAACCGTTCACCCCCTGGGATCCAACCTGCCTTCCGGTCCGCCTGTCGAACCGGTGTACACCAGGATAACGCGTCACCGCCCCGCTATTACTCCCCCATCCCCGAATTGATCACGAACGCACATTGAGCAGCCGGGCCGACGTGTCGTCCAGCACAGCGCGCATGTCGCGAAGGATGGTCAGCCGGGTGGTCTCGGCGTGCCGGTAGTGGATCGGCCACTCGGTGCCGTGGTGCGTGCCGGCCTGGTCGAAGTACGCCCACACCTTGCGTGACACCCGCCCCGGCAGGAAGTGCGTGTGGAGGTCGACCAGCCCGGGCACGCCCAGCTCGGCGAGCCACGCCGGGACGTCGGCGTCGCTGCGCGGCACCTACCGCACGCCCTTGCGGGCCCGGCCGATGGCGCGCTGCATCTCCCGCTGGGCGTCGCGGCGGGCCATGTCCTGCCTCTTGTCGTACGCCTTCTTACCGCGGGCCAGGGCCAGTTCGACCTTGGCCCTGCCGTCGGAGAAGTACATCGACATGGGAATCAGGCTCAGCCCGCTCTCCTTGATCTTGCCGATGAGGCGGCGGATCTCGTGCTTGTGCAGCAGGAGCTTGCGGGACCGGCGCGGCTCGTGGTTGGTCCACGTCCCCTCGGTGTACTCGGGGATGTGGACGTTGCGCAGCCACACCTCGCCGTCGTCCACCGTGGCGAAACCATCGGCCAGCTGTGCCTTGCCCTGCCGCAGGCTCTTGACCTCCGTCCCGGTCAGCACGATCCCGGTCTCGTAGGTGTCCAGCACCGACCAGTCGTGCCGCGCCCTGCGGTTCTGCGCGATGAGCTTGCGGCCACGTTCCTTCACCATACGAACAACCTTAACCGCCGAGTCACGCGAGTTTCGGCGGCTACAGCCGCACGTACAGGCGCAGCGTCACGTAGCCGGTGACCGCCGACACGGCCGCGGCGACCAGCAGCAGGACCGGCGAGACCAGCGCGATGTCGCCCCACTCGACGTTGGGGATGATGCCGGTGCCGAACACCGGCGACATGACCCGGTCGATGAACGTGGCCTTGGCGATCAGCAGCCCGATGATGGCCAGGATCGCGCCGATCAGGCCGGAGACCACCGCCTCCAGCAGGAACGGCAGCTGCGTGTACCAGCGGGTGGCGCCGACCAGGCGCATGATGCCGGTCTCGGTGCGCCGGGTGAACGCGGACAGCTGGATGGTGTTGGAGATCAGCAGCAGGGCCGCCAGCGCCTGCACCAGCGCGACCGAGAACGTCGCGTTGCGGATGCCGTTGAGCACGTCGAACAGTCGGTTGAGGTACTCGGCCTGGTCGACCACGCTGTCCACTCCGGGACGGCCGGTGAACTGCTGCTGGATCGCCGGGAACTGCTCCTGGTCGGACAGTTTGACGCGCAGCGAGGCGGGCATCGCCTCGGCGCGGGCGACGTCACGCAGCTCCGGCTGCGACTCGAACACCTTGTTGAAGTTCTCGAACGCCTGCTGGCGGTTCTCGAACGTCACCGACTCGACCCCGGGGATGCGTTTGAGGTCGGCCTTGATCTTGGCGCACGGCTGCTGGGTGCAGTCGTCGTCGTTGGCGCTGACGTCGTCGGTCATGAACACCACGACCTCGACGCGGTCCTGGTAGGTCTCCTGCATCTTGTCGATCAGGCGGACCACCAGGAGACCACCGCCGAGCAGGCCGACCGAGATGGCGGTGGTCAGGATCATCGCGATGGTCATCGTCACGTTGCGCCGAAGGCCGTTGACGACCTCGCTGAATACGAAGCTCGCGCGCATCTTGTGTCAGCTTTCCTGCCGGGTCGGGGTGTTGTCCTCGGGGTGCTCGGGCGCGGTCAGCGGCCGACGCCGTAGACGCCGCGGGCGTCGTCGCGGATGACCCGCCCGAGGCTGAGTTCGACGACACGCCGCCGCATCGAGTCGACGATGGAGTGGTCGTGGGTGGCCATGACGACCGTGGTGCCGGTGCGGTTGATGCGCTCCAGTAGCAGCATGATGTCCTGGCTGGTGTCGGGGTCCAGGTTCCCGGTCGGCTCGTCGCACAGCAGCACCAGCGGCCGGTTGACGAACGCCCGGGCGATGGCCACGCGCTGCTGCTCACCACCGGAGAGCTCGTGCGGCATCCGGTCGGCCTTGCTGTCCAGACCGACCAGCTGCAACACCTGCGGCACCACCCGCCGGATGTCGTTGCGGGGTTTGCCGATCACTTCCAGCGCGAACGCCACGTTCTCCGCGACGGTCTTGTTGTTCAGCAGCCGGAAGTCCTGGAACACGCAGCCGATGCGCTGGCGCAGCCGGGGGACGCGGCGCCGCGGCAGCTTGGCGACGTTCCAGTCGGCGACAAAGACCCGCCCGCGGGTGGGCACGTCCTCGCGCAGCAGCAACCGCATGAACGTCGACTTGCCCGACCCGGAGGGGCCGATCAGGAACACGAACTCGCCCTTGTCGATGTTGACCGACACATCATCGAGAGCGGGCCGGGTCGACGTCTTGTACGTCTTGGACACGTGCTCTAGGCGGATCACGGGGCGTGAGTTTACCCGCGACCGTTAGGGGGACTTCGCTCACCCGGACCGGCGGGAGCACCGCTGATCACCTGCGACTTCGCAGGCCACGGACCGTGCTGGTCAGGCCGCGCTGTGCTGCTGCTGGCGGCGCCACCGGATGCCGGCCTCGAGGAAGCCGTCGATGTCGCCGTCGAGCACCGCGTCGGGGTTGCCGACCTCGTACTCGGTGCGCAGGTCCTTGACCATCTGGTACGGGTGCAGCACGTAGGAGCGCATCTGGTTGCCCCAGCTGGACCCGCTGTCCTTGAGCGCGTCCAGCTCGGCGCGCTCCTCCTCCCTCTTGCGGGCCAGCAGCTTGGACTGGAGCACGCGCATCGCGGCGGCCTTGTTCTGCAGCTGCGACTTCTCGTTCTGGCACGACACCACGATGCCGGTCGGCAGGTGCGTGATGCGGACCGCGGAGTCGGTGGTGTTCACGCTCTGGCCGCCGGGGCCCGAGGACCGAAAGACGTCAACCCGGATGTCCTTCTCCGAGATCTCGACGTGGTCGGTCTCCTCCACGACCGGCAGCACCTCGACGCCCGCGAAGGACGTCTGGCGCCGTCCCTGGTTGTCGAACGGCGAGATGCGCACCAGGCGGTGGGTGCCCTGCTCGACGGACAGGGTGCCGTAGGCGTAGGGGGCGTTGACCCGGAAGGTCGCCGACTTCAGCCCCGCCTCCTCGGCGTAGGACGTGTCGTAGACCTCGACCGGGTAGGAGTGCCGCTCCGCCCAGCGCAGGTACATCCGCATCAGCATCTCGGCGAAGTCGGCCGCGTCGACGCCACCGGCCTCGGCGCGGATGGTCACCATCGCCTCGCGCTCGTCGTACTCGCCGGACAGCAGGGTGCGCACCTCGAGGGCCTCGAGGTCCTTGCGCAGGCGGTCGCGCTCCTGGTCGGCCTCGGCGAGCCCGGCGGCGTCGCCCTCGTCCTCGCTGAGCTCGTAGAGCACCTCGAGGTCCTCGAGCCGCTGCCGCAGCTCGGTGATCTTGCGTAGTTCGGCCTGCCGGTGCACGAGCTGACTGCTGACCCGCTGCGCGTGTTCGACGTCGTCCCAGAGGTCGGGCTTGGCAGCCTCGGCCTCCAGCTCCGCGATATTCGCGCGCAGAGCGTCCAGGTCCATCACGCTCTCGATGCCCTCGAGGGTGTTGGACAGTTCTTTGAGCGCAGCGGCGACGTCGGGATTCACAGTGCTCAGGGTACCCTCCGCGGACGGGCCGCCCACCAGGACGGCCCGTTTGGCGTTCGCGGAGTCAGTCCGGAATCGAATCCAGCAGCTTGATGATCGCCCGGTTGTAGGCCACGGTGAAGTCGGCAGCGGCCTTCTCGTAGGGGTCGCTGGCGGCCTTCGCGGCGTTTTTGGCCTCGTCCAGCCGCACCGCGTACTGGGCGCGGGCGGACTCCACCAGCGCGGCGCGCTGCTTGGGCGTCAGCGAGCCCGAGTACACCAGCCGCAGGATCAGCGGGCTGCGGACGTTGTCCGGCCCCGGTTCGGTGTTCAACCAGGACTTGAAGGCGCGCTTGCCGGCCGCGGTGATCGCGTACTGCTGGCTGGAGCGCGGCCCCTGCTTGCCCAGGCGAAGCAGGCCGGCATCGGTCAGCGCGGGCAGCTCACGGTAAACCTGGCTGCGGGTCACGCTGAAGAACCCTCCGAAGCGCTCGGTGGCAGCCGCAACCAGCTGGCCACCGGTCTTCGGACCTTCGTGCAGTAGGCCCAACAGGGCAGCGGATGTCGCATTCAGCTCGGTCACACCACCACGGTGCCACGCGACCGCAGCGCTGTCCACAATGGTCCCCAGTTCTGTCCACTGTGGTTGCAGTGGACTGGTCCAAGTGGACGAACGGTTGCGCCATTGGCGCGAGCGCCGGACGACTGCCCCGGCGGCGGCGCCGAACACGCGCCGCACACGGCATCGGTCCAGGACGGGCACGGATTGCAACCGACATGCCCGCGGTTCCCCTGGATGGGGGTTCTTCGGCGCGCAAAGAGGTGCTATCACGTTCTGGAGTTGACCAACTACAGCAGGTCACACGCACTCTGCTCATGGCCGCCCAGTTGGCGGCCACCCAGGCGGCCGATTCAGGAGGTGCGGGCACGTGCATCGCAGTTGGTTGCGTACCAAGGTCAACGAGAGCAGGACGAAGGTGACCAACAAGGTTGCCGAACGGGCCAGGTCCCTGGTGCCCCGCCCGCGCGACGGCGAGACCGACTCCTGCATGGTCTGCGGCCGAGCGATGCGCCCGGCAGGAGTGGTCCGGGGCGAGGGTCGGGTCTGCTCGCCGGCCTGCGCCCGCAAGTGGGCGTCCGGCCTCGGCTGAGCCGAGCCCCGAGCGAGCGGCGGAGAACCCCGACGAAGCGAAACGGGTCCCTGGCGAACCAGGGACCCGTTTCGGTCAGTAGCGGGGACAGGATTCGAACCTGCGACCTCTGGGTTATGAGCCCAGCGAGCTACCGAGCTGCTCCACCCCGCGCCAGCGACTGGAAACCAGTCGCGTTCTGTTGTGCCTCCAACACTACACCCCCGCCGAAACCGACGAACAAGGGGGTCCCCCAACTCCTCCGGACCCCTCCCCACCAGCACAAACGCAACACCGCGAAGCAATGGGGTCCCGCAGCGCGAACGACCCGCGGGAGCGAAGCGAAAGCGCTGGTCCGCGAGCAGGCCGGACCACCACGCGAACCGCGGAGCCGACGCAAGCCACCGCACCGCACGGATCCACACCCAGGTCTTCCAGGTACAGGCAAACCTGGAAACCCGTAAGAAAGGAAAAAGGAAAGGGCCCCGGCGAACGCCGGAACCCTTTCCTGTCAATCGTAGCGGGGACAGGATTCGAACCTGCGACCTCTGGGTTATGAGCCCAGCGAGCTACCGAGCTGCTCCACCCCGCGTCGTGTGTCCTTAACTTTAACGGGCCGACGGAGTCTAGTGCAAATCGCCTGCCAGAAAAAGTGACGAGCGTCATTGTGCACTCGAATGGAGGGCCCGGAACGCGACCGGGGCGGGGCCGCTCGCACGGTCCCGCCCCGGTTCTGCCACGGCCTGGTCAGCCGCCGTTGCTTTGCGCCTGCTCGAAGCGCCGCACCGCGTCGTCGAGCTGCTGGTAGGCCGCGCCGAGGTCGGCGAAGTTGCCGGACTGCTGGGCCTGCCGGATGCGGTCCAGAGCGGTTCGGATGTCGGTCACCGCCTGGTTCAGCTGGGGGCTGACCGGCGTGTTCACCCCCGGCGGGGGCTGCTGGCCCTGCGTCGCCGGCGGCAGCTGCTGGTCCGGGATCTGCCCGGTGGACTGCCCGGCCCCGGAGCCGAAGACCTCCTCCAGCGCCCCGGCGAGGGTCTCGGAGAAGCCGACCTTCCCGCCGAAGGACACCAGCACCCGGGCGAGCTGCGGGTACGCCTCGGCCTCGTTGCGCTGGATGTAGATCGGTTCGACGTAGAGCAGGCCGCCCGCGACCGGCAGCGTCAGCAGGTTGCCGAAGATCGCCGTCACGTTCGGGTTGTTGAACAGGGTGCGGTTCTCGGTGACCTCCGGGGTGGACTCCATCTGGTTCTGCACCTGATTGGGGCCCGGGGTCTGGGTGTTGGTCGGCAACCGCAGCACGGTGAGCTTGCCGTAGTCCTCCGGGTCGGAGGACGCCGACACCCAGGCCGCGAGGTTCTGCCGCCGCAGCGCGGTGAGCGCGCTGGTCAGCTGGAACTGCGGCTTGTCCTGGCCCTCGATCTGGGCCAGCAGGTAGTACGGCGGCTGCTGGCCCTCACCGCTGGCCACGGCACCGCGGCTGGTGGGGTCGGACGGCACCTCCCAGAACGTCTGGTTGGAGAAGAAGTCACCCGGGTTGTCCACGTGGTACTGGGTGAGCAGCTTGCGCTGCACCTTGAAGATGTCCTCCGGGTAGCGGAAGTGCTCGCGCAGCTGCGGGCTGATCTCGCTGGCCGGCTTGACCACGCCCGGGAAGACGCCTTCCCATGCCTTGAGCACCGGGTCGTTCTGGTCGACCGCGTAGAGGTCGACCGTCCCGTCGTAGGCGTCCACGGTGGCCTTGACCGAGTTGCGGATGTAGTTGATCTTCTGGTTGGGCTGCCGTTCGACGCCGGTGAGCGTGTCGTTGGTGGCCTCGCCCAGCTCGGTCAGCTGCGAGTACGGGTAGTTGTTCAGCGTCGTGTAGCCGTCGACGATCCACTTGATGCGGCCGTCCACCACCGCCGGATACGGGTCGCCGTCGAGTTTCAGCCACGGCGCGACCTTCTGCACCCGGTCCCGCGGATTACGCTCGTAGATGATCTTCGAATCGGTGCCGATGGCGCCGCTGAACAGGAAGTTCCGCTCACCGTAGTAGGCGCCGAACACCAACCGGTGGAACAGGCTGCCCACCGGGACGCCGCCCTTGCCGGTGTAGGTGTACTGCTGCGTGTCCGTGTCGTACTCGCGCGGCGGCTCACCCGGGTTGCCGCCGACGATCGCGTAGTCGTTACGGCCCACCAGCTCGCCGTAGTACACGCGCGGCTGCTCGACCGGGATCGCGCCCTGGCCGTTGTTGGCCACGTCGCTGATCTGGAAGACCGGGTAGCCACCCTGGGTGGCGCCCTCCTTGAAGGTGGAGTCGACGCGGTCCGCCGGAGCGGCGACGAACCCGTTGCCGTGCGTGTAGACGGTGTGCCGGTTGATCCAGTTCTGCTGGTTCACCGCCAGCCGGTCGGTGTTGATCTCGCGCAGCGCGACCAGGTAGTCCTGCAGCTCCCCGTTGGCGTCGCGGTAGCGGTCGACGTCGAGCTTGTCGGCGAAGCCGTAGAAGTTGTACTGCTGGGTCAGCTGGGTGAACGTCGGGGCCAGCACGTTCGGGTCGAGCAGCCGGATGTTGGGGATGGTGCCCTGGTCGGCGGCGACCTCGCTGGGCTGCAGCTGGGTCCGGCCCGGGTAGTCGATGACCTGGACGCGGTTGTCCCCGATGCCGAACGCCGCCTTGGTCGCCGCCAGGTTCCGCTCGATGGACTGCGCCTCCCGCTGGTTGGCGTTCGGGCGGACCGAGAACTGCTCCAGCAGCGCGGGCCAGACCGCCCCGACGACCACGCTGGACAGCACCAGCAGCACCGTGGCCAGCGCCGGGATCTGCAGGTTGCGCAGGAAGATCACCGCGAAGAACGCCAGCGCGCAGAACACCGCGATGCACATCAGGATCAGCTTCGCGGGCATCACCGCGTTCAGGTCGGTGTAGCTGGCACCGGTGAACAGCGGGTTGCGCGAGGACAGCAGCAGATCGTAGCGGTCCAGGAAGTAGTCGACCGCCTTGAGCAGCACGAACAGCCCGGCCAGCACGGCCAGCTGGATGCGCGCGGGCATGGACAGCTGACCGGAGCGGCCGGCCAGCCGGATGCCGCCGAAGATGTAGTGGGTGATCAGCGAGCCGACGAACGACACCGTGACCGCGATGAAGCCCCACGACAGCAGGAAGCGCCAGAACGGCAGTTCAAAGGTGTAGAAGCTGATGTCGTTGCCGAACTCGGGGTCGACCTGCCCGAACGGCACGCTGTGCAGAAACAGCTGCAGCGTCTGCCAGTCGGCCTGCGCGGCCAGGCCGCCGATCAGTCCGACCACGATCGGCACGCCCAGCCCGAACAACCGGGACCGCTCGGTGATCACCGTCCGGTACCGGGCCAGCGGGTCGTCCGGACCGCTGACCGGCACGAACACCGGCCGGTTGCGGTAGGCCAGCCACAGGTTCAGCGCGAGCACGGCACCCAGGAAGACCGCCGCGGCCACGCCCAGGCCGGTGCGGGACAGCAGCTGGGTGGTGAAGACCTGCCGGTAGCCGACCTCGCCGTACCACAGCCAGTCCACGTAGGTACCCAGCAGTCGCGATCCGGCGATCAGGGCGACCAGCACGATGCCGCCCAGGATCAGCAGGACCCGGCTCCGCCGGGACAGTTTCGGCATTCCTACCGGGGGCCGCATGGCCACGACGCACGCTCCTGGTGACGGTCAGCAGGGCTGGGGTACGACCCGCGGCCGCCCCCGTGATGTTCAACTCTACGACCCTGCCCGAAAGTTCCTGGAAGGGCGTTCGCGAAATGGATGAAAACGACAACCTTCGCAGGTCATCGACGCGGCCGGGGTTCCGGGGACCGGCGGTGCGACCATGGGCGGCATGCCACCGCAGACCCCCGAGGACCTCGCCGCGGCCCTGCCGTCAGCCGCCCGCGAGATCGAGGAGTTCGTCGGCGCCGCCGGCTGGGACCAGCCGACCCAGGTGTTCGCGCTCGTGCCCACCCGCCAGCTGCTGGCCGCCGAACCCGGCCTGGCCGACCAGCTCGACCCGGACTCGCCGCTGACCCCGATCGCGCAGGAGTCGCTGCCGGCGGAGGACCTCGCCGAGGCGCTCGGCCGCATCGCGTGGCCCGACCAGGTCTCCGGCTGCGCGCTCGTGCAGGAGATCGTGGTGCTGCCGCCGGAGGCGGAGGCGGAGCTGCCCGGCGACGCGGACGAGGCCCGCCGGGTGGCGGCCGAGCACCCGGAGCGCCGGGAGGCGCGCCTGGTGGCGGCGGTGCTGCGGGACGGCGGCGAAGCCTGCGTGATGCGCCTGCGCGCCGAAGGCGCGGAAGGCGGCGAGGTGATCCAGGACCCGCGGCTGGCGCCGAACCTGCTGGCCGCCCTGCGCGCCACCTTCGCGGAGTGACCAGCCCGAGGGGTGTGCCCAGCACCGGCGGCAGCCGGCGCGGGGTGCCCCGGTCGAGGTCAGCAGCTCGGCGGGACCTGGCCGGCGCGGATCGCGTCCAGTGACTTCATCGCGTCGTCGAGCGTTGCGACGCGGACCAGTTCGAGCCCGTCCGGCGCCTGCGCCTTCGCCTCGGCGCAGTTGTCCGCCGGGACGAGGAAGATCCTCGCCCCCGCCTCGTGGGCCTTCACCATCTTGAACGGGATGCCGCCGATCGGGCCCACCCTGCCGGCCGGGTCGATCTCCCCGGTGCCCGCCACGAACTGCCCGCCGTTGAGCTCGCCCGGCGTCAGCTTGTCGATGATCGCCAAAGCGAACATCAACCCCGCCGACGGGCCGCCCACGTCGGCCAGGCTGATCTTGATGTCGAAGTTGACGTCCGGTTGCTCCACCGGCGCCACGCCCAGGAAGCCCTGCTGGTCGCCGTGGGGGTTCTGCGCCAGCTGCACGGTGGCCACCCGCTCCGGCTGGTCGGCGTGCCGGAACCGGATCTCCACCCGGTCGCCGGGCCGGGTGCCGGCCAGCGCGGCGCGCACCGACGGTGCATCGGTGATCGGCCTGCCGTTGGCCGCCAGCAGGTGGTCGCCGGGGGCCAGCACGCCGTCCGCCGGGCTGCCCTTGACCACCTCCCCGGCCAGCACCTTCATCGGGTAGCCCAGGTAGCGCAGGGCGGCCGTCTCCGCCGTGGTCTGCGAGTCGGTGAACGCCTCGGCGTTCTCCTGCTCGATCTGCTGCTCGCTCTTGTCCGGCGGGAAGTACAGCTCGCGCGGCGCCAGCGCGTACCGGCCGCTGGCCCACAACCCCATGGCGCCGAACAGCGACAGGTGGTCGGTCACCGACACCGTGGTCATGTTCAGGTGCCCGCCGGTCGGGAAGGTCTGCTGCCCCTCGATGCTGATCACCGGGACGTCCCCGTTGACGCCGAGGGTGTCGAAGGTGGGCCCCGGCCCGAGCGCCACGTACGGCACCCGGACGAACGCACCGAGCAGACCGAAGATGACGACCAGGGCGACACTTGTCAGCAGCGTCCACGTGCGGCGGTTCACGAGGCGACAGCGTACGTGTTCGCTGTCGGCGATGTGTGCGGTGTTCACGTCCGCGGACACGATGCGTGGCTGCGCGGCGGTGGAGCGCAGGACGAGTTCCAGGACGGTTCAAACGACCTGCTCGGGCCGCGTACGGTGGAGCTATGACCAACTTGCCGTTCGGGTTCGGCCCGCAGGACCCCGACGACCCTGACAAGGGCGACTCGTCGCAAGGCCGCTCTGAGGGTGGCGCCGGAAACCCCGGGGACATGGGTTTCGGTTTCGGCGGCATCGGACCGGGCGGCATGCCGAACTTCGACATCAGCCAGCTCGGGCAGATGCTGACGCAGCTGGGCCAGGCGCTCAGCCACTCCGGCAGCAGCACCGGGCCGGTGAACTACGACCTCGCCAAGCAGCTCGCGGTGCAGCAGCTGCACAACACCAAGCGCACCGAGCGCCCCAGCCAGGAGCAGGTCCGGGCGATCGAGGACGCGGTGCGGCTCGCCGAGCTGTGGCTCGACCCCACCACGGCACTGCCCACCGGGGTGCGCGCGGTGCAGACCTGGTCGTCGGTCGACTGGGTGGAAAAGACGCTGCCCACCTGGCAGCAGCTGTGCGACCCGGTCGCGAAGCGGATGTCCAGCGCGTGGCTGGAGGCGCTGCCGGAGGAGGCCAAGCAGGCCGCCGGGCCGCTGCTGTCCATGCTCGGCCAGATGGGCGGGATGACCTTCGGCTCGCAACTCGGCAACGGTCTGGCCCAGCTCGGCGGTGAGGTGCTGACCTCCACCGACATCGGGCTGCCGCTGGGGCCGCAGGGCACCGCCGCGCTGCTGCCGGCCAACATCGAGCGCTTCGTCGACGGCCTGGACCGGCCGATCAGCGAGGCCACCGTGTTCCTCGCCGCGCGGGAGGCCGCGCACCACCGGCTGTTCCGCCACGTCCCGTGGCTGGGCCAGCGGCTGCTGGCGACCGTCGAGGAGTACGCGCGCGGCATCCGCATCGACACCAGCGCGCTCGAGGACCTGGCCAGCAAGATTGATCCGACCAACCCGAGCTCGATGCAGGACCTGATGGGCTCCGGGATGCTCGAACCGAAGACCACCCCGGAGCAACAGGCGGCGCTCACCCGCCTGGAGACGCTGCTCGCGCTGGTCGAGGGCTGGGTCGACGTGGTCGTCGCGGACGCCGTGGGCGACCGGCTGCCGGGGGCGAACGCGCTCAGCGAGATGGTCCGGCGGCGGCGCGCCAGCGGCGGCCCGGCCGAGCAGACCTTCGCCACGCTCATCGGCCTGGAGTTGCGGCCGCGGCGGATGCGGGACGCGGCGAACCTGTGGCGGCTGATGACCCAGCGGCACGGCATCGACAGCCGGGACCGGGTGTGGGACCACCCCGACTTCCTGCCGGACAGCTCCGACCTCGACGAGCCACTGGACTTCGCGGACCGGTGGGGCGCGGCCCCGGCGGAGCTGGACGACCCGATCGCCGCGCTCCGGCGCGCCGAGGCCGACGACTCCGCGGAGTCCGACGACGAGTCCGAGGGCGGTTCGTCCCAGCGCGACGACGAGAGCTGACGACGAGCACCTCGCGGGTGCTCGTCACCGCGCGGGCGCGACCCGCTGGGTCGTGTCGTCGTCGAGGCTGAGCCCGAGGTGGGCGGCGGCGGAGACGCCCTCCAGGTAGCCGATGGCGCGCTCGGTCTTCGGGTAACGTCGCACCCACTTCCAGAAGTCGGGGCCGTGGCCGGGCACCAGCAGGTGCGCCAGTTCGTGGACGAGCACATAATCCAGCACCCATCCGGGTACATCTCGGAGGCGCTCGCTCACCCGAATGGTCGCGTCGCTGGGCGTGCAGGACGCCCACCGCGTACGCATTGGGGGCACCCACCGGACGCTGCGCGGCTCCGCCCGGCCGCCGAGGTACTTCGCCGACAGCTCGTGGCAGCGGCGCGTCAGCGCCTCGTCGGATTCCCGGGCCGGCGACCGACGCCGCGTCTCGCTGCGCTGCAACCGGCTCAACATGTCCGCCACCCAGCGCTTTTCCTCCGCCCGGCTCATCCGAGCCGGAAGCAACACCACGATCTTGTCGCCGTCGCGGTAGGCGCTCACCGTCTGTCGGCGGCGCTTGCTGCGGCGGACCTCGACCTGGGGTTCAGCCACGAAAGTGGACCTTAGCGAGTGCGCCCGACAAACGGATCCCCGTGTGAGTTCTCCCGCAACGAACACCGGCGGTGATCATCGGGGGTATTACTCCATTGAGTTGAACGTGCGATGCTCTTTATGCATGCATGTCCATTGGCCCGCATGTACCGTTCCCCCAGCCGCCCGGAGGACGGGCCGGAGGCGACCCAGCGGCGAAGGCTGGGCCACGACACGAAGGAGGGGAGCCGTGGCCGACACGTACAACGGCTACTGCGTGAAGTGCCGGGCGAAGCGCGACTTTTCCGGTGAGGTCTCGGAAACCAACGGTCGCCGCATGGCCAAGGGCACCTGCCCGGTCTGTGGCACCAAGATGACCCGCATCCTCGGCAAGGCGTGACCACCGGGCCAGGGTGGGCTGCCGCCGAGCCGCCCACCCGGCAGCGCCTTCGCCCGAGCGTTCGAACACCGCTCCGGCCGAGGTCGGAGCGCCAGGGGGTTACTCGCGCGCCTGTCGGCAGCGGTGACCGCCCCGTCCCCTGGTTCGGCTCAATGCCGAATGCGGCCAGTGGTGCAACGTCGTCGATCACGGCCCATGGTGTCGCCGGAAAGCTCTAGCATGTGTCCTGGGTTCCGCGATTTCGAAGAGGAATTCGGACGTCGAGAGGGTTTTCCCGCACCAAGGAGAATTCGTGGCCGACATTCCCCGCCGGGCAGCACACCGCACCGTCAAGCTCGCCAGTCTGCCGCTCGGTGTCGCAGGCCGGCTGGCCGCCGGGTGGGGAAAGCGGCTCACCGGGCAGGACGCGGCGGAGATCAACGCCGAGGTCTCGGCCCGGACCGCGGAACAGCTGTTCGCGGTGCTGGGGCAGCTCAAGGGCGGCGCGATGAAGTTCGGCCAGGCGTTGAGCGTGTTCGAGGCCGCTGTCCCCGACGAGTTGGCCGGCCCGTACCGGGAGGCCCTGACCAAGCTGCAGTCGGCGGCCCCGCCGATGCCCAGCAGCAGCGTGCACCGGGTGCTGGACGAGCAGCTCGGAAGCGGCTGGCGCAAGCGCTTCGCCGAGTTCGACGACACCCCGGCCGCGGCGGCGAGCATCGGCCAGGTGCACCGGGCGACCTGGCACGACGGGCGCGAGGTCGCGGTCAAGGTGCAGTACCCGGGTGCGGACGAGGCGCTGCGGTCCGACCTGCGCCAGCTGATGCGGCTCTCCCGCCTGTTCCAGTCGTTGGCGCCGGGTGCCGAGGTCAAGCCGCTGCTGGCGGAGCTGCAGGATCGGATGGTCGAGGAGCTGGACTACCGCACCGAGGCCGACAACCAACGGGCGTTCGCCAGGGAGTTCCGCGGTGACGAAGACGTGCTGGTGCCAGCCGTGGTGGCCAGCTCACCGAAGGTCGTCGTCACGGAGTGGGTCACCGGTACGCCGTACTCGCGGATCATCGCGAACGGGGAGCGCGAGGAGCGCAACCGGGCCGGTCAGCGGCTCGCCGAGTTCCACTACTCGGCACCGGCGCGGGTGGGACTGCTGCACGCGGACCCGCACCCGGGCAACTTCATGCTGCTGCCGGACGGCCGGCTGGCCGTCATCGACTTCGGAGCGGTCTCGCGGCTGCCGCACGGGCTGCCCGCGACCCTCGGCCGCATGCTGCGGCTGGCGTTGGAGGACCGGCCCGCGGAGCTGCTGGAGCTGCTGCGGGCGGAGCGGTTCGTGCAGCCCGAGGTGAACCTGCGCGCCGAGGACGTGCTGGCCTACCTGGCACCGTTCGTGGACCCCGTGCGGGTCGAGACCTTCCACTTCACCCGCCGCTGGTTGCAGCAGCAGGCGGAACGGGTGGGCGACCTGCGCAGCCCGGACTTCCGGACCGGCAGGTCGCTGAACCTGCCGCCGGACTACCTGCTGATCCACCGGGTGACGCTCGGCGCCACCGGCATCCTGTGCCAGCTCGACGCCGAGGTGGGAGCGCGCGACATCATCACCCGCTGGCAGCCCGGCTTCGCCGAGTGATCGACGGGCGGCCCGGCTACCCGTCCTGCGGGCGGGTGCCGACGTGGACCGTGTTGGCGGTCAGGTAGTACACGTCGTCGCGGTGGGCGGCGCAGTGCTCGCCGGACTCGTCGAGGAGTTGGTCCAGCACCTCGATGTCCCCTGGTGCGACTCGGGTTTCGGCGTCCCGGCGCAGCAGTTGCAGTCGGCGCAACACCGCCGCGCGGCCGAGGTCGTCCAGCGGTGCCGGGCGGTCCACCAGGTAGCTCCAGGAGTGCACGTCGACGAGTCCGGCCTGCGACAGCGCGGTGGGCCAGCCGACCGGCAGCCGCACCGCGCCCTCCATCCCGGCCCGCATCTGCTGGAACCACTCCTCGCGGGCCGCGATCAGCCTGGCTTCCAGTCCGGGCTCGCCGAGGCCGATGTCGGCGGGCAGCACCCTGGTCTGCAGGCCGAACTCCACGATCGCCAGGCGTCCCCCGGGCCGCACCAGCTTGGCCAACCGGCGCAGTGCGGCCAACTGGTCGGGCAGGTGGTGCACAACGAACGCGGCGTAGACCAGGTCCGCCTGCGCACCCACGGCGTCGAGCAGCGAATCGTCCGCCGCGTCGGCTTCGACCGCGCGGACCGCGACCCGGTCGCAGACCTGCTCGGCGCGGCTGCGCGCCGCGGCCAGCAGTTGCGGTGCGGCGTCCACGATGGTCACCGAACCACCCGTTTCCGCCAGCGCCGACGCGAAAGCGGCGGCCGTACCGCCCGCCCCGGCACCGATCTCGAGGACGGTGCGGTCGGTCGGCCGCAGCAGCGTGCCGACGAGCTCGGCGATCTCCGGTGCGGTGAACTCGTCGGCGTCCCGCAGGCGCTGCAGGTGCGCGTCCCAGTCGATGTTGTCGTGCGAATGTCCCGTCACGAGGCACGAGCGTACGCGCGTTCGGCTCGCCGACTCGCGTAGTCGGCCAGCCGCCGCCACCAGCGTCCGGCGGCGAACCGACGGACCAGGCGTTGTCGGTCCGCTTCCGCCAGCAGTTCGTCATTGCGTAATCGGAACAGTTCCTCGGGCGTGATCATGCGTACCTCGGTGGTCGGTCGGGGGTCGAAGAGCGGATCGGTCGTCGTGGTGGTGCTGTTCATGCCGCCTGCTCCTGGCTTCGTCGTGTGCTGGTCTGGGCAGCCGGTGCTTCGGTGGGCACCGGGTGCTTGCGGGGGCGACCGCGGGGCCGCTTGCGGGCCACCACCACCCCGCGCTCGAAGATCTCGCCGCCCCAGACTCCCCAGGGCTCGCCGCGGGACAGGGCGCCGGCCAGGCATTCGGCCTTGATCGGGCAGTCCGCGCACAGCGACTTCGCCTGCTCCAGATCCCGCGGGTTCTCGGCGAACCACAGGTCCGGGTCGCGGTGGCAGGGCAGCCGGCCGCTCTCCAGCGTCAGGGTGTGGTCGAGCAGTCCCGCCACGGTGTCCGTTCCCGGCGAGAGGTCGGAGCCCGAGCTGGATATCGGGACACTCGCGGTCAACATGCAGTTTCCTCCTGTGTTCGATGGGCGACAGGTTGTGGTGGTTGTGGAGGGAACGCCGGGAACGACGAATAGGCCGCGGACCCGAATGGTCCGCGGCCTACGAGAAGCCTGAGGCGTCCCTACATCAGTGGATCAAGGACTTGCCAACGTGCGGACCGGCGTGGTTCGCCCAGGGTCTGGAACGCGCGGAACCAGCGCGGCTTGAGCTCTCGGCCATAGCCGGCATCCGGCTCGGTGACATGGATTGGCGCGACAGCAGCACGGAACAGCGCGACAGCCCCGGCCACGAGGCGGCTCGGGGTGCTGCACATCATCAGAATCGTGGACACCTCGCCACCTCCTTCCGGGTTCGAGGCCGGGTCAGGACCGACCACGGCTCGCGCTCCTGCAGATTATTGGCACCGCCGTGCCGACCGCAACGTATTTTTCAAAGTTTCCGCTCGATCGCCTGAAAAACGCCCGCCACCTGCGGTTTCAGCGCGCGCCGCGGCGCTCGCCCTGGATCAGCGCGAGCACGTCGGAGCCGAACTTCGCCAGCTTCGACGCGCCGATGCCGGAGATCGTCACCAGCGCCCGCTCGTCGGTCGGCCGCTGCTCGGCGATCGCGGTCAGCGTCGCGTCGGTGAACACCACGTAGGCGGGCACCTTCAGCTGCCGGGCGCGTTCGCTGCGCCACGCCTTCAGCTGCGACAGCAGGTCTTCGTCCACATCGGACGGACAGTCGCCACAACGGCCGAGCTTGATGTCCATCGTGCTCGTCAGCGCGGTGCCACACACCCGGCACCGCGGCCTGGCGGGCTTCTTCGCGACGCGATCCAGCAGTTCGCGCTGCCTGGCCTTGGTCGGCAGCGCAGCGGGGTGCTCGTCGGGCACCAGGTTGTACAGGAAGCGGCTGCGCCTGCGGTACCGGCGGCCGCCCTCGCCGCGGGCCAGCGCCCAGGACAGGAACAGGTGTTCGCGAGCGCGCGTCACACCCACGTAGAGCAGCCGCCGCTCCTCCTCCACCGCCGCGTCGGTGTCCGCGTGCTGGATCGGCAGCGTGCCCTCGACCAGACCGACCAGGAACACCGCGTCCCATTCGAGGCCCTTCGCGGCGTGCAGCGAGGCGAGGGTCACCCCTTCCACGGTCGGCGGATGCTGCGATTCGGCGCGCGCGTCCAGCTCCGCCACATAGCGCGACAGGTCCGCGTCCGGCACCGCGGCGGCCAGTTCCTCGGCCAGTTCCACCAGCGCGATCAGGGACTCCCAGCGCTCCCGCGCGGCACCACCCGCCGGGGGCTCGTCGGTCAACCCGATCTCACCGAGGACGGCGCGAACCGCCGCGGGTAGGTCCTCGGCCGCCTCGCCACGCGCGGCCGCGGTGCGCAGCGCCGTCATCGCCTGCCGCACCTCGGCACGCGCGAAGAACCGCTCGCCACCGCGCACCTGGTACGGGATCTCCGCGTCGGCCAACGCCTTCTCGTAGACCTCCGACTGCGCGTTGACCCGGAACAACACCGCGATCTCCGACAGCGGAACGCCCTGCCCGGCCAGCTTCGCGATCCGGCGGGCGACCGCCTCGGCCTCCGCGGTCTCGTCGTCGTACTCGGCGAAGTCCGGGCGCGGACCGTCCGGGCGCTGCCCCACCAGCCGCAGGCGCGTCCCCGCCGGGCGTTCCCGCGCGGCGCCGATGACCTGGTTGGCCAGGCCCACCACCTGTGGCGTGGAGCGGTAGTCGCGTTCCAGCCGCACCACGGTGGCGTCCGGGAAGCGGCGCGGGAACCCGATCAGCCAACGCGGGGAGGCGCCGGCGAACGAGTAGATGGTCTGGTTGGCGTCGCCGACCACGGTGATGTCGTCGCGGTTGCCGAGCCACGCGTCGAGCACCCGCTGCTGCAGCGGGTTGACGTCCTGGTACTCGTCAACGACGAACGACCGGTAGCGGCTGCGGAACTCCTCGGCGATCTCGGGCCGATCCTCCAGGATCGCCGCGATGTGCAGCAGCAGGTCGTCGAAGTCCAGCGCCTGCGCCTGGTTCTTCAGCTGCTCGTAGGCGGCGAAGACCTTGCTGAGCTGCTCCGGCGCCACCGGGACCTCCCGGCCCGCGGCAGCCGCGGCCGCCGGGTACTGCTCGGGGCCGACGAGGGTGGCCTTGGCCCACTCGATCTCCCCGGCCAGGTCGCGCACGTCCTCCTTCTCCGTGGCCAGCCCGACCTTGTTCGCGGCGCGCATGACCAGCCGGAACTTGTTGTCGATGAGCTGCCACATCCGGGTTTCGTGCACGCGCGGCCAGAAGTAGCGCAACTGCCGGAACGCCGCCGCGTGGAAGGTCTGCGCCTGCACCCCGGCCGCGCCGAGGGCCCGCAGCCGGGTGCGCATCTCCCCCGCCGCCCGGGCGGTGAACGTCACCGCGAGCACCTGCTGCGGTGCGACCAGACCGCGTTGTACGAGGTAGGCGATGCGGTGGGTGATCGTGCGGGTCTTCCCGGTGCCCGCGCCCGCGAGCACGCACACCGGGCCGCGTGGTGCGATGACCGCCTGCCGCTGCTCCGGATCCAAACCTTCCAGGAGTCGCGGCTGATCGGTCATGCCCGGCATCTTCGCAGACGCCCTCCCCCGATCGGGCGCACACCCCAACCCGCGTGTCAAACGCACCGAGCAGTGATGCGCTCGAACCGGAGGCGGCCGGTCGGCAACGGGTCCCGACCGGCCGCGGTCGATCAACCCTGCCAGGTGGCCCAGCCGCGAATCATGCGGTAGGCGATGGAGACGCCCGGAGGTAGGCGGAGCCCTTCGATCTCGCCGCCGTCGGACCGTAGGGCCGCCAGGACCGTGTCGCGGTGCACCCAGCGGGCTTCCTCGATCTCGCCGTCCGCCGGGACCAGCGGTGCGGAGCGGTCCGCCACCGCGGCGAAGCCGAGCATCAGCGACCGCGGGAACGGCCACGGCTGGCTGCCCAGGTAGCGGATGTCGCGGACCTGGACGCCGACCTCCTCGGCCACCTCGCGCCGCACGCACGCTTCCAGGGACTCGCCGACCTCGACGAATCCGGCCAGCACGGAGAACCGGCCCTTCGGCCAGATCGGCTGGCGCGCCAGCAGCACGTGGTCCGCGCCGTCGTGTACCAGGCAGATCACCGCCGGGTCGGTCCGCGGGTACTCCTCCCGGTCGCAGCCGGTGCAGCGGCGCGCCCACCCGGCGCGCACCCGGGTCGTCGCCGCACCGCACACCGCGCAGTACCGCGCGTTGTCGTGCCAGCCGAGCAGCCCGACCGCGCAGGTGAACAGCCCCGCGTCGGTGTCGTTCAGCAGGCCACCGCCGGTGCGCAGGTCCAGCCAGCCGTCCTGTGCACCGTCGTGTTCGGTGCGCAGGGCCCAGTAGCTGACGTCGTCCTCCGCGCCGAGCAGCACGGCGCCGGGCGCCGGGCGCTCACCGAAGTCGGTGGCCGGGTGCATGACCAACCGCGCGTTCGCGTCGATCGGGGTGCGGCCCTTGGCGTCCACGAGCAGAACCCGTCCCGTGGCCCACAGCGTCGCGCCGCCGTCCGGGGCGTCCCGTAACCACTCCCTTCTGTCCACAGTAGACCTTGAGAGCAGTGGTGCCGAGTCCAGCTGGAAATCGGAACCGGCGCACACGTCGGAAGTCATTCGCCCGCCTCACCGCCTGAGCACGTCATGGCAGCTCCACACCGCCGAGCAGGCGCAGCTGGTCGGCGAGCTTGTCGGCGTCGCCGACCACCACACCGGTGAACGCGGTGGGCGCGAACAGCTTCGCCGCCTCGGCCACCTGCTCCACAGTCACCTCGCGCAGCCGCTCCGGGTGCGCGACCAGCCAGCTCTGGTCGAGCCCGGCCGCGGCCAGCGCGACGAGCGTGGACGCCATGCCGGACTGCGAGGCGGTGGAGGTGAGCAGGCTGCCGATGGCGTACTGCCGGGCCGACTCGACCTCCGCGGTGGTGGGCGGCACCAGCGCCAACCGGGCCAGCTCGTACCGCGTCTCCAACAGCGCCGCGGCGGTGACCTCACTGGCCGTGTCCGCGTCGACCAGCACCGTGCCGTTGCCGGGGGTGAACTCGAACAACGAGTGGGCGCCGTAGGTGTAGCCCTTGTCCTCGCGGATGTTCTCCACCAGGCGCGAGGAGAAGTAACCACCGAAGACCAGGTTCGCGATCTGCGCCGCCGGGTACCGCGGATCGGTGCGCGGGAGGGCCTGCGCGGAGAACCGCAGCTGCGACTGCACCGCGCCGGGCCGGTGCACCAGCCGCACGTCACCGCCGCGCACCGGGGGCAGGGCCGGCAGTTCGCGCGCGCTGTCCGCGGACTGCCACCCGGACAGGGTCCGGGCCACCGAGGCCACCGCCTGGTCCGGGTCGATGTCGCCGACCAGCACCAGCACCGAGCCGCGCGGCAGCACCGCCTCCCGGTGCAGCGCGCGGACCTCCGCCGCGGTGACCTGGGCGACGTCCTCGGCCTGCGGCACCTCGCGGACGAACGGGTGGTCGCCGTAGCGGTGCCGCTGCAGCTCCTCACGCGCGATCACCCGCGGTTGGGACCGCGCGACGGTGATCCGCTCCACCAACCGGGCGCGTTCCCCGGCGACCTCCTCGTCGCGGTAGACCGCGCCGGTCAGCGCGTCCGCCAGCACCTCCAGCAGCGTGTCCAGGCCGCTGGCCAGCGCGTCGCCGGTGATGCTCAGCCGCTCGGGGTCGACCGCGGCGTTCAGGTCACCGCCCACCGCGGCCAGGTCGGTGTCCACCTGGACCCGGTTACGCCGCTCGGTGCCGGTCAACAGGGTTTCGGCCAGCACCTCCGCGCGCGCCGGGTGCTTCAAATCCTCCCCGGCGAACGGAATCCGCAGGCGCAGCTCCACCATCGGCACCACGCCGTGCCGGGCGGCGATCACCCGCAGGCCGTTGTCCAACACGGTGTCCACTGTGGCCGGGGGGCGGCCGGTGCGGGGGTCGCCCAGCGGCGGGAGCGGGCGTGGGCCTCGTTCGGTGCGGCCGATCTCCTCGGCGCTGCGGTGCGTTGCGCGGGTCATGCCGCACCTCCGTTCTTGTCGTCACCTGCGGGGTGGATCTCCAGCACCGCGCGCGCGTCCGCCCGCAGCGCCTTCGCCGCGGCCGCCACGTCCTCGGCGCTGACCTGGCCGATCCGCTCGGGCAGCTCGGAGATCAGCTCCGCGCGGCCGTGCAGCAGCTCGGCGCTGCCCAGGTCGAGGGTCCGGGAGACCACCCGGTCGTGCTCCCGGTACAGGCTCGCCGCCCAGCGGGCGGTGACCCGGGCCAGCTCGTCGGCGCTCGGGCCGTCCGCCGCCAGCTTCTCCAGCTCCTCGTCGACCGCGCCGATCACCCGGTCCACCCCGACCTCGGGGGTGTGGATCGCGGTGACCGTGAAGGTGTCGGGGTCGCGGGCGTCCAGCGGAGCGCCCATCAGACCGCACCCGGTGTGCACGTCCACCACGAGCGATTCCTTGTGCACCATCCGTTGCTGCAGCCGGGATGCGTCGCCGTCGGAGAGGATCGCCGCCAGCACCACGTTCGCCAGGTAGGCGTCCAGCTCGCCGACCGGGTCGGGCAGCCGGTAACCCAGCGCCACCGCGGGCAGCGGGGCGTGCCGGTCGACGTGGCTGCCGCGCAGCTCACCGGCCGGGAACGGCTCGGCGAACGACGGGCGCTGCGGGACCTCCCGCGCCGGGACGTCGCCGAAGTGCTTGTGGACCAACTCGACGGTGCGCTCGACGTCGATGTCGCCGGTCACCGTGAGCACCGCGTTGCCGGGCGCGTAGTAGGTGTCGAAGAACGCGGCGCAGTCGTCGATGGTCGCCTGTTCCAGGTCGGTGAAGTCGCCGTAGCCGTTGTGGGCGTTGGCGAAGGTCGAGTACAGCACCGGCGGCAGCAGGATCCAGGGGAACCCGCCGTAGGGGCGGTTGAGGACGTTGAGCCGGATCTCCTCCTTGACCACGTCCACCTGGTTACGCAGGTTCTCCTCGGTGATCTTCGGCGCGCGCATCCGGTCGGCTTCGAGGAACAGCGCGCGCTCGAGCGCCGCTGACGGCAGGACCTGGTAGTAGTCCGTGTAGTCCTGGTGTGTCGAACCGTTGAAGGTGCCGCCGGAGCCCTGCACGTGCCGGAAGTGCGCGAGTTTCTCCAGACTTTCGCTGCCCTGGAACATCAGATGCTCGAACAGGTGCGCGAATCCGGTGCGCCCTTCCGGTTCGGAGCGGAAGCCGACGTCGTAGTGCACGCTGACACCGACCACAGGGGCCCGCCCTGACGATGCTTGGCCCGCTGCCGAGTCCGGTGCCAGCACCACGCGCAGCCCGTTGGGCAGAGTGACGCGATGCAGCTGGGGTTCGACCATGCCATGCAGCCTACGTGCGTCGAGTCAACCTGCGCGTGCCCCCTTCACCACTCTCCAGCGTGTCGTCACAACCGAACGTGCTCGGCGGGGCGGGAGTGGCCCAGGTTCAGCGGACCTGGGCCACCAGCGCGTCGATCTCCGCCCCGAGCAGGCGCGCGTCCGCCGGGGTGAGCATGTAGAGCTGTTCGCCGCTGGTGCCGCGCACGTTGTGGTCGAGATAGCGGCCGTCCGGTTGGACGTTGTCGAACCACTTGATCGGCTGGGTGCGCCGGGTGCGGCCGTACTGGTCGCGCAGGTTGGCCGCGATCTGGCCGACCCGGACGTGCGGGGCCCGGCCGATCGCCTGGTACCGCTCGTACTCCCGGTCCCCGCTGCTGCCGCGCCTCGGCGTCGCCGACTGCAGGATGTCGATCTCCTCGTCCTCGTCGACCTCCTGGGTGCGGAACGAGCTCGCGGGCACCCGCACCGGGCCGCGGTTGCCCGGCGGCGCCGGCGGCAACGTGGGCAGCAGCACCTGCGGCAGCGAAACGTTCTCGTGCACCTCGACGGTCAGCATTCCGCCGTGCTTCGGGTCCTCGCTGGGCGTCTGCACGCCCAGGACCACCCGGTTGCCCTCGGTCAGCGCCGCCAGCGCGCGCCAGCAGTGGTCGTCCCCGGCCTGCGGGAACCACAGCGAGTCCACCCACAGGTAGGGCCGGGCCAGCAGCCGCAGCGCCGCGGCGAGCTGCGGGTGGACCTCGTCGTTGACGATGATCCCCGCAGCGATCATCCGCTCGGTCTCCGCCCTGGCCATCAGCCCGAGCTGCTCGGTGGTGCGCGCGTACGACCGGACGTCCAGCGGCATCGTCAGGTCGTCGATCTGCAGGTACTTCAGGACGATGTCCAGGTGCACCGGCACGAGTTGCCAGCGAGCCACCACGCCCACCGCAGTCCTCCCCCTCACTCGCCGAGGACCGGCGGGGCCGTCCTGGGCATGTCGTTCAGCCAGACGTCGTCCTGCTCCTCCAGCCAGGACGGGCGCTCGTGCTCCTCGTCCTCCCCGCCCTGGCCGCGGCGCCCGGCACCGCCCATGCCGCCCATCATCCCGCGACCGGCACCGGCGCCCCGGGCGGCGGCACCCACGGCCCCGGCTCCCGCCCCGGCGCCCGCGCCGAGACCACCGACACCAGCCCGCCCACCGGCGGCCAGGCCACCGGCACCGACGCCGCGCCCGAGACCGCCGACAGCGCCCGCGCCGAAACCGGCCATGCCGCCGCCGACACCGCCGCCTCCGCCCGCACCGAGACCGGCACCGACCCCACCGGGCACCCCGATTCCGGACCCACCGGGCTGGCCGGTCGACTGGCTGGTCGTCCCGGACGGGATCGTGCGGTCGCGGCCGGAGCCGTCGCCGGTCCCGTCCCGGTCCCGGCCGGAGCCGTCGCCGGTCCCGTCCCGGTCTCGACCGGAGCCGTCCCGGTCCCGGCCGGAGCCGTCCCGGTCCCGGCCGTCACGCCCCGCGTCGTCGGAGTCGCGGGTGGTGTCGCGGCCGTCGGAGGACCGGTCGTCGGTACCGCGCTGCCGGTCGTCACCGCCGTTCTGGTCACCGGTGCCCCGGTCGTCACCGATGTGCGGCGGCCTCCATTCGGTCGGGGGCGGCGGCGGAATCGGCGGCGGGCAGACGGTGTGGCCCTGCGGTGCCTGGAACGCCGGCATCTGCGCGTCCACGTCGGCGAGCGTCGGGCTGTACACCCGCGCCATGGTCTCCTGCGCGGCCCGCTCGGCCTCCTTGCGCTCGTTCATCTGCGCCAGGGCGTCGGCACCAGCGCCGAACGGCCCGGTCGCGATGGTCGCGACCGCGGTCCGCCCCCAGCTGTGCCCCTCGGGCTCGGGCACGGCCTGCTTCACCTGCCCTGCGGCCGACCCGGCCTTCTTCAGGTTGTTGCCGGTGACCTCGAACGCCGCACCGCTGCGCTCCATCCACACCTGCACCGGGTCCGCGAGGCTCTTGGCGGCCTCGGCCGCGTCACCCGTCCAGCCGTCGCTGATGGCGTTGTTGAGTCCGCGGCTGAACTCCCTGCCGCGCCCGTGCAGCGCCTTGCCCAGTTCCACCCACGCCTGGCCGCTCCTGGCGACCTCGCCCTCGTTGATCGAGTTCTGGTTGGTGTTGTAGATCTCCTCGTGGCTGTAGCCGGACCAGTTCACGTTCTGCGAGATCGCCGGGTCGTCGTAGCCGACCACGTCGTCCTGGAGCGCCCGGTTGCGCTGCTCCAGTATGTTGCGCTCGCGCTGGCCGGCATCGGTCGCCTGCTCCGCCCGCTGCTGGGCCTCCTGCTGGGCGTAGGTGTCGTAACCGAGGACCGGGGCACCCGCGTCGTGGATCGCCCTGCCGGCGTCGTTGATCCGATCCCCGACCCAGTCCGTGAATCCTCCCATGACTCCCCCTAGCTCCTGGTCACTCAGGAAGTCTCGGTTCGACCTGCCGCGCCGCCCGCTCCGCTTCGCCGCACGGGTCCGCGACCGAGTCGCGCATCAGACCGGTGACCGTGATGACGACCGTGCCGCCACCGGCCTCGAGGAAGGTGGAGCAGATGCCCTGCCCCTCCGACCCGGCCGTCACACCGTTGGCCGCCTTCCGGCCGCCGATCTCGTACTGCCTCAGCTCGCCGAAGTTCCTGCGGCTGTAGGCGTCGAACGTGGTGTCCGGGGCCTTGTACAGCGTGACGTCCTTGACGTCGCCCCGGTAGTTGCAGCCGGGCTCGGATTCGAGTGTGTTGTCCGGTTCGCCCGGCCCGTGCACGCCGAGGGCCGCGAGGTCCTCGGGGGTGAAGAAGTTGCACACGTCGAAGTCCGCCAGCCCGGAACGCCCGGCCTGCGACGTCGGGGAATCCATGCCGGTGCTGGTACCGCCGGTGCCGCTGCTCGACCCACCCGTGCACGCGGCCAGCCCGACCAGCACCAGACCGGTGGTTCCAGCGACCAGGGACCGGGAAAACAGGCTCACTTCAAACCTCGCTGAATGTCTTGGGCGTGCTGTTCGTCGATCGCGCGGTAGTCCTTGGCCGCAGCGCGGTAGGCGTCCGCCATCTTTCGCAACTCGTCCTGCATCTGGCGGATCAGGTCGACCGCTCCGACGCCCTTCAGGGTCGCCTTGTCGACGAAGCGCTGCGCCAGCTGCTGCCCGTTGGGGTAGTTGCCGAGCCCGCTGACCCGCGTGATCAGGTCCGCTCGCCGCACGAGCTGCTGCAGTTCCCGGATCTCGTTTTCGCAGACCTTGGCGGCTGCTTCCGCGGATTCGGGCTTCAGGGCCAACTGGCCCGAGCTGACCTGCTGATTGATCCACTGCGTCTGCGCTGCCACGGCCTTGACGCCCTCGGCCACCCCAGCGAAGCCAGCTCTGTCTGCGCTTGTCATCCCAGATCCCTTCTGGACCCTGTGGACACCCCCAGGAACTGCGAACACCTTAGCCTGGCACAGCGGCGTTCGGAACGGATTTCGAATCGGGCCGACAGGCCGCGTACATCACCCGTTCAGCCGCATCACAACGGTTTTCGTCGCTCAGCGGAGGCGTCCGGTCACGAAACGCGGTCAGCGGGCGAAGGTTTCGTTGAGCTTGGCGACGAGGTGCGGGAAATTCCGCTGGAACGAGCGCAGATCCGCGGTCTCGCCCGGGGTGCCGTACCAGTACAGGCCGGGCGTGCCGTCGGCCGCCGGGTCGAGCCCGGCGAACTCCGCCAGCCAGCGCTCCGTTTCGCCGAGCACCACGGCGTAGGGCAGGGAGCGGGAGAACACCGTCTCGCGGTCCGCCGCGGGCAGCGAGTCCGCCGAGACGTCGTGCAGGTAGCGCCGCAGTCCCCGCACCTGGACCACCAGCGCGCTGCCACGCCGGGTACGGGCGGGCACCAGGCGGGCGCCGAACGCCGCGACGACACCGCCGAGCAGCACCCCGATCCCGAGCAGGCCGAGCGAGCTGGTCAGGGCCAGCACCGCGGTCAGCACCGCGCCGCCGAGGGCGATGCCGACGCCCAGCCACCAGAACAGGTTCCGCTCGGAGCCAGGCTGGCGAGCGAACCAGTCCTTCGCCACGACCTCGGCGTACAGCGCCTCCCGGACGCGGGACAAATCCAGCCGCCCGAGGTCGGACAGCCGCACCTCCCCGGTGTCGCCGAGCACCAGGTCGTAGACGGCCCGCTCGAACGGGCGCAGCGAGTCGTCGGCCGGGTTGAGCCGGACGAACCGCCAGTCGCCGCCGGGTAGTTCCTCGATCCACAGGTAGTTGCGGACAGCCAGGTCCAGGACGGTGGCGGTCACGTCCACGGGGTCGACCCGCTCGTCGACAACGGTGCCGAGCTGGCCGGGCAGCACGCCGTCCGGGGAGGCGAACGTGACGGCACCCCGCTCGTCGATCATGAGCACCTCGACGTGCCCGGCGTCCGCGGCGAAGGCGCGCGCGTCCCGGCCGCGCGCGTACCAGAGCAGACCGATGCCGCCGACCAGCAGCAGCCCGATGCCCGCGAGCCCGGCGCCGGTGACCGGTGTCAGCGCGAAGGCCCGGGCGAGGCCGAAGTGCTGTTCGGTGACCGCGTTCGCCGGGACGGTGCCCGCCGGGATCCTGAACGTGAAGTCCATGCGCTCGCCCGGGGCCAGCCCATAGGCGAGCGCGTGCACGGCCTGGGTGTGGGTGAGCTCGAACCGGGCGCAGCGGTCGGTGCTGCCGACCGGACCGGCCAGGCACTGGATCTCCCGCGGGATCTGCGGGCTGAGCAGGGAGGTGATCTCGACCCGGTCCACCGGCACGTTCCAGCCACCCGACACCTGCCAGCGCACTTCCTGCAGCTCACCGGCATCGGCCACCGCCCCGCGCACGGCGTAGCGCAGGGTCGACACACCCGGATGCAGCGTGACGTGCAGGTTCTCGGCGTCGACCCGGACGCTGCCGCTGCCGTCCACGGCGGCGTCCGAGACGGTGTAGACGCGTTCCGCCCCGTCGCCGGCGGGTTGGCGCAGCGGCACGGTGCGTTCGACGGTTCGACCAGCGGGAACGGTGATCTGCTCGGTGATCGAGAGCCGACCGTCGCGCTCCAGCTTCATCCGCACCGCGCTGGAGACCGCGCCCGGCAGCGTGTCCACCGGTTGTTCCTGCGCCACTGCCGCCCCGGGCACGCCCAGGAGCAGCCCGGTCACCGCCCACGCGAGGCCCCGTTTGGTCAACACGGCCCGAACCATAGCGGCCCGCGGCTAAGCTGCGGACCGCAACGGGCATGATCAACGGGAGTGGTCGCCGAACATGACGGATTGGTGGCCGCGTTCCGCCCCGGACCCAACCGTCCACACCGGACTCATCGCGGGGGGAGCCGCATGACGCACTGGCCACCGCCACCGCGCGGCCCGCAGCCGCCACGGCAGCCCTGGCCACCGCAGCACAACCACGGCCCACGCCCGCACCCGCCGGGCCCAGCGCCGCGCGGCCCCCAACCGCCGCAGACCCGCCCGCCGCGCCCGCACCCGCCGACGCGCCCGGTCGCGCCGCCGCCGGCCGCCCGGCCGCTGCCGCAGCAGACGACGATGCGGCTCGCCCCGGTGCCGCCGATGCAGCCGCCGCAACCGATGCCGCCGCCCCGGTTCGCGCCGGTCCCGCCGCCGCAACGCCAGGGCGGCAGCGGCCTGGTGATCACGTTGGTCCTGGTCGGCGTCGCCCTCATCGGCGTGGGCACGATCGGCGCGGTGGCCGTCAGCTCCGCGCAGCACAGCGCGGCGGACCACGCGACCAGCAGCGCCGACACCTCCTCGGCGGAGTCCGGCTCGACCACGTCCAGCGAGCTCTCCAGCAGCGAGGACACCAGCACCGGCGACAGCTCGGACACCGGGCCGCGGCCCGTGTCAGCACTGGGCGACCACCCCATCAACGTGCCCGGCAACGGGGCGGTGAACACCCCCTGCGACCTGCCTGCCTTCGACACCGACGTGGCCTCGCAGGACGCCTTCTACCAGGCGGCGCTGCCGTGCCTGATGGCCGCGTGGACCCCGGCGCTGGAATCGGCGGGCCTGCCGGTGGAGACCCCGAACGTCGTCACCACCGCCGACGACGTGGAAAGCCCCTGCGGCACCAGGCGGTGGAACCAGACCGCCATGTACTGCCCGGGCAACCACACGATCTACATGACCGCGCGGTACTACGCCGAGGTGGAGCAGGTGTCCGAGGCCGGCGTGTACCTCGGCCAGTTCGCGCACGAGTTCGGCCACGCGCTGCAGGGCATGACCGGCATCAGCAGCGCCTACGGCGACGCGCAGTACGAGGCGGGCGGCAGCACCACCGAGGCGGGCCTGGAGCTGACCCGGCGCTCGGAGCTGCAGGCCACGTGCTTCGAGGGGATGACGCTGGCGGCGCTGCAGAACGGCGGCGTCAGCAACGACTACATCTTCCCCGCCCTGGAGGACTCCGCCGCGCGCGGCGACGAGAACACCGGGGTCCGCGACCACGGCAGCATGGAGACCAACTACGCCTGGGTGCAGCAGGGTTTCCAGAAGAACGAGGTCACCCAGTGCAACACCTGGCTGGCCGCGCCGTCCGACGTCGACTGACCGCGCGTCACGCGCGGCGGTGCAGCATCACGCCGTAGCAGCCGCCCGCCACCGCGGCCAGGGTCAGCAGCACCCAGTACGCCCGCTGTGCCAGGTCGTCCAGTTCGGAGTCCGACGCCCCCGCCGGGCGGACCACGAGGTCGGCGCCCGCGTCGGCGGGCACCTGGACCGCCAGCTTCTGGCCGCGGGTGTGCCCGCAGCCGTCGAACGGGGCCTGCCGCACCACGCCGTCGATCTCCACCGACACCAGGTCGCGGGCCGACCGCGCACCGCAGGGCCGCGACTCGACGACGGTGGCCGTCGCCGGGCGCAACGCGGTCCGCCTTTCTCCCCTCGCGGCCAGCAGCGGCCACACCGCGAGCACGGCCACCACCACGCCCAGGACACCCAGGACAAGCAGGATCGGCAGCACCGATGCCGAACCTCGTCGCCTACCCACGCCGTCGATATTCCCAGATATCCGGGAGAGCGCCGACGGTTCAGGGTTCGGCCGGGGTCACCTTCTTCACATAGAGCAGCCGGTCGCCGGACTCGATCGCGTCGGCCTCCGGCGCGTCCACCCGGTACAGCTTCCCCTCGCGGACGACACCGAGCACGATGTCCGACAGGTGCCGCGGCGAACCGCCCACCTCCTGCGGCTCCACCTCCCGCTCGGCGATCGCCAGCCCCACGTCCGGGGTCAGCAGGTCCTCGAACATCTCCACCACCGACGGCGTCGAGGTGGCCATACCGAGCAACCGGCCCGCCGTCTCGCTGGAGACCACCACCGAGTCCGCCCCGGACTGCCGCAGCAGGTGCACGTTCTCGGCCTCCCGCACGGCGGCCACGATCTGCGCCTTCGGCGCCAGTTCCCGCGCGGTCAGGGTGACCAGCACCGCGGTGTCGTCGCGGGCCGGCGCCACCACGATCGCCCGCGCTCGCGGCACGCCCGCGACCCGCAACACGTCGGAGCGCGTGCCGGAGCCGTTGACGGTGACCAAACCCTGCGCGGACGCGGCCTCCAGTGCGCGCTGGTCGGTGTCGACGACCACGATGCGGCCCGCGTCCGCGCCGTCGCCGAGCAACGAGGTGACCGCCGACCGGCCCTTGGTTCCGTATCCGATGACGACCACGTGGTCGCGCACCTTCGACCTCCAGCGTTGGATCCTGAACGCCTGCCTGGAGCGCTCAGTGAGCACCTCCAGTGTGGTACCGACCAGCACGATCAGGAACAGCACCCGCAGCGGGGTGATGATCAGCACGTTCACCAAGCGGGCGTGCGGGCTCACCGGGGTGATGTCGCCGTAGCCGGTGGTGGACAGCGACACCGTCGCGTAGTAGAAGGCGTCGAGCAGGTCCAGTTCGCCACCGGCGGTGTCGCGGTAGCCGTCCCGCCCCGCGTAGACGATGAACACCGCCGCGGTCAGCGCCAGCAGGGCGCCGATGATCCGCTTGATGATCGAGCGCACCGGGCTGATCACGGTGCCTGGCATCCGGATCACGCCGACGAGCGCGAAATCGGGACGGTTGGACAGCTCCTCCTCGTCGACGCGCCCCCGGCCGAAGGGGTGCGACAACTTCCTCGGACCGCGCCGCATCATGCCCCGTGCTCCCCGACTGCTGAACCGCTCACGGCGCCGACAGTAACTCCTTCGCACACGGCCGGTGTGACCGCGGCACCGGTGTTCGCCGCGAGTTCTCCTGCAGGCCGGAAAACCCGCTCCCAGCGACGGGCCCCCGGGCCTTACCATGCACCGGTGCAGCAGCTCCAGCACGCGGCCGACGCACTCGGGTGGGACGGCCAGTTGATCCCGGACGTGGAGGTTCTCGGCGCGCGGTTCGCGGCCGTGGCGCGCATCCGGCACGACGTCCACCGGTGGCGCATCCACCACGGGTGGGCGCCCGAGCTCAACCCGTCGTGGATCCGGTCCTGGTCGGAACCGAGCCTGCACGACCACGTGCCGGTGGCGGCGGTCGACCTGCTCGGCATCCTGGTGCCGGTGTCGCACACCAGGCACGCGCTGCGGGCCTGCGGGACGTTGCTGACGCTCGCGCCGTGCGTCGTGGTGCTGCCGCCGAACAACCCGTACCGGCCGTGGCCGATGCTGGAACTCGACTACTACGGCGTGGGCGTGGTCAACGCGGGTCTGGAAGGTCCGGCCGAGGTGGTGCTGCACCCGGAGGACCGCACGGCGGAGTTCGGCTCCTCGATGTTCGGCCGCTGGCTCCTGGAGGTCCTCTACTCCAAGGTCCTCGAGAACGACCCGAAGCTCACCGAGAACGCCTGAAGCGCACCGGGTCGTCTCACGCCTCGGTGCCGAACGATCCGGGACGTCCCGATCAGGACACCACGTACTCGTGCCAGCTGAGGTTCTCCGGGTTCCAGCGCATGCCCCGGCCTTCCTTGAGGGCGCGCAGCGCCTGCATGGTGTGCGGCCAGCGGCGGATCACGTTGGCCAGCGCGACCGGGGTCATCACATCGGCGGTGCGCCGGTGGTCGCCGGGGCCGAGGAGGGCGATGCCGCCCGGGGTGGAGATCATGTCGGTCAGCGACACCTGGCCGGACAGCGCGGCCTGCTCGACGTTGACGATGATGTGCGGCTGCAGGTCGGACGGCCAGCTGCCGCGGTCGATGTCGGTGGCCACGGGCTGCTCGCAGTTGCCGCACCGGCACGCGAACTCGCTGGCCCAGCCGTGGTGCTTCCAGGACCACACGACGGCGCCGCCGCGGTCCAGGTCGGACAGCGCGGCGACGTGCGGCCACGCCCCGACCACCGCGCTGAGCACCGTCTTCTTCGACGGCCGCGGTGCCTGACCCGGACCGTCGAAGGACCAGGTGCCTTCGTCGTCGCGGTGCACCCGCACCAGCGGGGCGCGCATGGCGAGCACGTCGGTGTCCACGTGCACTTCGGATTCCGGCGGTGTCGTGAGCTTCCAGTCGGTGTTCATCGCGGGCATCGTCGTCCGCCGCGCACCGCGAGCTCAAGCTCCGCCACCCGAACGTGTAACGAGGAATTTCCAGGCGCCCCAAGGATGAGCGGTGGCCGGAGTCCCCGGAGACCGAAAGGACCTTGCCCGCTCAGCAGACCTTGGGGATCGAGGTGATGAGGGCGCGGAGCCCCTCGGCATCGAGCAGGTCCGCCGGGCGCAGGGTGTGGTTGTGGCGGACGTAGTGGAACGCCGCCCGCACCTTCTCCAGCGGGGTGCCGGACAGCTCCGCCCAGGCCAGCCGGTAGACCGCCAACTGAACCGACAGGGCGGGGATCTTCTCGCCGCCGGGCACCGCACCGGTCTTCCAGTCCACGACGGTCCAGCCGCCGTCGTCGTCGGCGTACACCGCGTCCATCCGGCCGCGCAGCACCAGGCCCTCCACCTGCGTCTCGAAGGGCACCTCGACCCGGTACGGGGTGCGGTCGGCCCACGCCCCGGCGAGGAACGCCTGCTGCAGCTCGGCGAGATCGTCGTGGACCGGGGCGGATTCGTCGGCGGCGCCGGGTAGTTCGTCCAGGTCCAGCAGGGCGGTGGAGGTGAACCGGTGCTCCAGCCAGGCATGGAAGGCGGTGCCGCGGCGGGTCATCGGGTTCGGCGGGAACGGCAGCGGGCGACGCAGCCGCCGGGCGAGCGCGTCGGGGTCGCCGGCGAGTTCCACGAGCTGGCTGACCGACAGGTGCTCCGGCAACCGCACCCGTTCGCGGCGCTGCGCCGCCGCGGCACGCTCGGCGAGCAGCACGTCCACGTCCCGCGCCCAGCCGTCCTCGTCGTCCTCCCACTCCAGTTCGTCCACTTGGGACAGAGCAGCCCGGACCAGCTCGGCCCCCTCGGCCACCGCCGTCCGGCGCGGCCCGAGCGGGTCGACCGGCCACTCGGCGCAGCGCACCGCCTCCGCCAGCGGGTTCTTCGCGTCCTCGGCGGGTTCCGGTGCCCACAGATCCACCACCCCGGCCCCGGACTCGCGCAGCATCCCGGCCAGCTGCCGCAGGAACTCCGACGGCCCCTTCGGCCGTTCGCCGGTCTCCGCCCACCAGTGCCCGGACACCAACAGCGCGCGCTCCGAGCGGGTCACCGCGACGTACAGCAGCCGCCGCTCCTCGGCGATCCGCCGCTCCTCGAACTCCTCGTCGTGCCGGCCGAGCGCCTCGGTGAGCTCCTTGCGGTCCATCCCGGTGAGCCGGTCGAGGTCCAGCCGGGGCAGGTCGGGGGCGTCGCCGCGCAGCTCGGCGGGCAGCTCGGTGACCGAGCTGAGCCAGCTGCCGCTCTTGCGCCTGCCCGGGAACACGTCCTCGACCAGGTGCGGCAGCGCGACGACCTGCCACTCCAGCCCCTTGGCCGCGTGCACGGTGAGCACCTGGACGCGGTCCTCGGCCACCTCGACCTCGCCGGGTTCCAGCCCGTCCTCGGCGCGTTCGGCGGCGTCGAGGTAGTCCAGCAGCGCCGGCAGCGTCGCGGACGGGCTCGCGGTGGCGAACTCGGTGACGACGTCGGCGAAGGCGTCGAGGTGGATGCGTCCGGCCCCGTGCGGCCGGGCCATGCTCTCGATGTCCAGCAGCAGGGTGCGCTCGACGTCCGCAACGAGTTCCGGCAGTGGCTGGTCGAGCCGGCGGCGCAGCGCGGCGAGTTCGCCACCCAGCCGCCGGATGCGCTGGTACCCGGCCGCCGAGTAGCGGTGCGGGTCACCGGGGTCATCGAGCGCGTCGACGAGTCCGGCCTGCTCGGCGTGCTCGCCGGGCAGGGCCGCGGTGACCACGGCGGACGGATTCGCGGTGTCGGATACGCCGAAAACTCGCGCGCCGAGTTCCCGGGCGCGGTCCCACAGCGCGGCGAGGTCGGCGGCGCCGAGCCGCCAACGGGACCCGGTCAGCAGACGCATCGCGGCCGTCCCGGCCAGCGGATCGACCAGCACCCGCAGAGCGCTCACCAGGTCCCGCACCTCGGCCTCGTCGAGCAGCCCGCCCAGACCCACGACCTCCACGGGCAGCCCGCGATCCCGCAGCGCGGCGGCGATGTCGGCCATGTCGGCGCGGCGGCGCACCAGCACCGCGGCGGTCGGCGGGCGGCCGGTCTCGTCGAGCGCCGCGTGCCACTGGGCGGCCATCTGGTCGGCGACCCAGTCGCGTTCCTGCCGGACGTGCTCGGTCAGCGCCAGCCGGATGTCGCCGGGCCCGGCGCCGTCGCGGGCGCGCAGCTGCTCGACCTCCAGACCGGTGCGGCGCAGCGGTTCGGAGACGGCGTTGGCCAGGTGCAGCACCTCGGGCGGGTTGCGGAAGCTGGTCAGCAGCCCGTACCGGCGCGCGGGCACCCGGCGTGCGTCCTCGACGCGCGGGAAGTCGGTGGTGAAGCGCGGGAGGTTCGCCGCGCTGGCACCGCGCCACCCGTAGATGGCCTGCGCCGGGTCACCGACCGCGGTCACCGGCAGCGGCCGGCCCTGCCCGAACAGCGATCGCAGCAGCACCCGCTGCGCGTGGCCGGTGTCCTGGTACTCGTCGAGCAGCACCGCGCCGTAGCGCTCCCGCTCCCCCGCGACGACCTCGGGGTGCTCGCTGGCCAGCCGGGCGGCCAGGGACATCTGGTCGGCGAAGTCCATCGCCCCTTCGCGCCGCTTGCGCTGGGCGTACTCCTCGACCAACGGCAGCAGCGCCACCCGCAACCGCTGCGCCGCGATGATCTTCTGCAGGCCCTGCGGCAGCGCCGCCTTCTGCCGCTTGGCCGGCGGCGCGGCCTCGATGGCGCGGCACAGCCGCTCGGCGTGCTCCCGCACGTCGTCCGGGCTGACCAGGTGCTCGGCCAGTTCCCCGGCCAGCGCCAGCAGGTAACCGGTCACCGTGGACGGAACCTTGTCGGTGTCCAGGTCCTCGGTCCAGGTGGACACCACCCGGTGCGCCAGCTGCCAGGCCGCCGTCTCGGTCAGCAGCCGGGCCCCGGGTTCCACGGGGATACGCAGGCCGTGCTCGCCGACGAGCCGACCGGCGTAGGCGTGGTAGGTCAGGACCGTGGGTTCCTCGGTGAGCACCGCGGAGCGCAACCGGCCGCTCGGGTCGGCCTCGTCGAGCAGGCCCGACCCGGCAAGCCTGCGCAGCCGGGCGCGGACCCGGTCGGCGAGCTGCCGGGCCGCCTTGCGGGTGAAGGTCAGGCCCAGGACGCGTTCCGGCGTCACCAGCTGGTTGGCGACCAGCCACACCACGCGGGCGGCCATCGTCTCCGTCTTGCCCGCACCCGCACCGGCGACCACCAGCGCGGGTTCGGCCGGGGCCGCGATGACCGCGGCCTGCTCCGGCGTGGGCGGGTGCAGGCCGAGCGCGTGCGCGATCCGCTGCGGACTGATCACTGCACGACCTGCCTCCCCGCAGGGTGCACCGGGCAGCAGATACGGGCCGGGCAGCGGGGACAGTCCGCGTTCTCGTTGGCCACGTAGGCCGGGCCGAGGCTGGCCGCGGCCGCGGAGTGCACCACGTCGAGCCACGCCTGGATCCGGTCGCCGTCCAGCGCCGGCTGGACGCGTTCGGTGGCCGCGCCCCTGCGGTCGGACCTGGCGACGTAGAGCAGCCGCGCCCCGCCCGGTGCCACGCGGTCACCGCCGTGGAAGGCGCCGAGGGCCGCGGCAAGCTGGTAGACCGCCAGCTGCGGGTGCTCCTCGGCGTCGCCCTTGCTGACCGGGGTCTTGCCCGTCTTGACGTCGACCACGACGGGACGGCCCTCGGCGTCAGCCTCCAGGCGGTCGACCCGGCCGCGCAGCCGCAGCCACGGGCCGCCCGGCCGCGCCGGGATCGTGAGGTCGAGGTCCTTTTCGACACCGACCTGCGTCAGCTCGGCGCGCGACTGCACCAGCCAGACGATGAAGGCGTCCAGCATCTGCTCCACGCGCCTGCGCTCGCGGCGGGAGAACCACGGCGCCCCGGCGTCGACCGACTCCCAGGCGTCGTCGAGCGCCCGGCGCAGCTGTTCCTGGTCCGCGCCGTCGGCGGCGACCTGCACGAGGGCGTGCACCAGCGTGCCGGTGATCGAGGCGAGTTGGGCGGTGTCCTGCCCGCCGTGCCGCTCGACCAGCCAGCGCAGCGGGCACCTCGCCAGGATGTCCACAGTGGATGGAGAGACGCGGACCGGCTCGTCACTGGTGACCAGCGGCGCCGAGGTGGAGCTTTCCGGCAGCCCGTACCAGGTGTCCGGGTGCGCGCCCGGCACCCCGGCCGCCGCCAGCCGCGCCAGCTGCACCGCGGCCCGCTGCCGCCGCTGCGGATCGGCCTGCGCGTCGCACACCACCTGGCGCAGCTCGCCGACCAGGTCGGCCAGCGCCAGCCCGCGCTCCGGGCGGGCGATCGGCCGCTCCATCGCGTCCGGGTCGCTGACCACGCCCTCCAGCTCATCGAGGAACCGCGACGGCTGCTGGTCCTCGCCGCGCACCGCGCTGACGAGCAGGATGCGGCGCGCGCGGCTGGCCGCCACCAGCAGCAGCCGCCGCTCCTCGGCCAGCAGCGGCGCCGTCGCCGACACCCGGTCGGCCGGGTCCACCCCGGAGAGCACGTCCACCAGCCGCTCCACGCCGAGCAGCGAACCGCGCAGCCGCAGGTCCGGCCAGACGCCCTCCTGCACCCCGGGAATCGCCACGACCTCCCACTCCTGGCCGCTGGCGGCGTGCGCGGTGAGCACCGACACGGCGTTGTCCCGCGGCGCGGTGGGCGCCAGCGAACTGCCCGCGATGTGCTGGCTGGTCAGGTAGTCGGCGAACCCCGCCGCGTCCGCGCCCGGCAACCGGTCCACGTACTGCGCGGCAGCGTCGAACAGCGACACCACGGCGTCCAGGTCCCGGTCGGCCTGCGCCCCGGTCACGCCGCCACGTTCGGACAGCGCCAGCCAGCGCTTCTCCAGGCCGCTGGCCTTCCACACCCGCCACAGGGTCTCCTCGACGGTGTGCCCGGCGGCGACGGAGTCGGCGGCCGTGCGCAGCAGCGCCGCGAGCCGCCGGGCGGGTTCGGCCGCGGCGTCCTCCAGCGCGGCGAGGCGGTCGCCGTCGCGGAGCACCTCCACCAGCAGTTCGCCGCTGGAGCGGCTGCCACCCGCCGCGAGCTCCAGGCGGCGCAGCCCGCGGCGGAGCCGACGCAGGGCGAGCGGGTCCGCGCCACCCAGCGGCGACGCGAGGAGCTCCGCGGCCGCCTCGGCGTCCAGCGCCTCCGGCCGCGCGGCGCAGCGCAGCAGTGTCAACAGTGGACGGACCGCGGTGCGCTGCGCCAGCGGCACGTCGTCCACCGGCACCGCGATCGGCACGCCCGCGGCGAGCAGCGCGCGGCGCAGCACGGGCAGCGACAGCTCGGTCGACCGCACCACCACGGCCATGTCCGACCAGGGGATCTCGTCCAGCAGGTGGGCGCGCCGGAGCTGGTCGGCCACCCACGACGCCTCCTGCGCCTCGGTGGCCAGCAGCCGCACCTGGACGGAGCCGCCGCGTCCGGCATCGGACTCGACCAGCTCGCGCTGCGGTCCCGCACCGGGCAACCGCGCCGCCAACCGCTGCACCGCCTCCCGGACCGCCTTGGACATCCGGTGGTCCACGGTGAGCACCTCGGTCCGCGAACCGTCCGGATCGGAGTCCAGCAGGCAGCGCGGGTCGGCCCCGCGGAACGAGTACACCGCCTGGTCGGGATCACCGGCCAGCACGAACTCGGCGGCCGTGTCGCCCAGCCGCCGGACCAGCCAGTACTGCTGCGGATCCAGGTGCTGCGCGTCGTCGACCAGCAGGTGGCGCACCCGGTTCTGCTCGGCGTCGAGCAGGTGCGGATCGCTGTCGAAGGCCAGCAGCGCCGCGCCGACCAGCTCGGCGGCGTCGAGCGCCGGGGCCTGCGCGCCGCCCGCGCCGCGCAGCAGCGTCACCTGCTCGTACTGCCGGGCGAACCGGCCCGCGGCGATCCACTCCGGACGGTCGTACCGACGGCCCAGGTTGATCAGCCGCTCGGGCCCCACACCGCGCTCCGCGGCGCGGAGCATCAGGTCCCGCAGCTCTTCGGCGAAGCCGGGCACGGTCAGCGCCGGGCGCAACTGCTCCGGCCAGTAGTCGGCCCCTTCCTCGACGTCACCTTCCAGCAGGTCGCGCACCAGCGCGTCCTGGTCGGGGCCGTTGAGCAGCTGCGGCGGGGGCAACTGGTCGCGAACCGCCTGCAACCGCAGCACGGCGAAGGCGTAGGAGTGGACGGTGCGCACCAGCGGCTCGGGCGCGGTGCGCAGATCCGCTGAGGTTCCGGTGAGCAGCCGGGTGATTTCGGTGCGCATCCACGCCGCCGCGCGCCGGCTCGCGGTAAGGACCAGGACGTTTTCCGGAGAGGCACCGCGATTGCGGATGCGGTCGGCGGCGAGCTCGGCGATCAGCGTGCTCTTGCCGGTGCCGGGTCCACCGAGGACCCGCAGGAAGCCGCCGCGGTGCGCCAGCACGCGCTCTCCGGCTGCGTCCCAGGTCCGGCGCCGCCGATCGGGTTCGGCGCGGCGCACGAGGACGGGCGCGGTCGGGGATGGCACGTCCCCGATGGAACCACGCGCTGCCGACACGATCGCGCAGGGCTCGCCGCTATCGGCCGCTCAACCGGATCTTAACGGCACCTTATAGTGGTCCAAACCAATTTCGTCCTCTGGCAGGGTGCTGGTCACCACGGGCTCCCCCGGCCCGTGACCTGCTCGAATGCGCGCGCCTACCCCCGAAGGAGGAAACGTGAGCAAGGTCCGCATGAGCCTGCTTGCCTGCGCCGCGGTCGCCGGTACCCTGGCCATCGGCGCGGTGCCCGCCCTCAGCGCCGAAGCTCCCGCCGCGGCGGAATCCCCCGTCGCCGCCTCGCCCTACCTCTACAACGGGTGGGGCAACCCGCCCAGGCCCGGCGAGGTGATGAGCGCGACCGGCATCAAGGACTTCACCCTGGCGTTCATCCTCTCCGACGGCACCTGCAACCCTGCCTGGGACGGCACCCGCCCGCTGGACGGCTCCGACAGGGCCACCGTCGACGAGATTCGCGGCGGAGGCGGCGACGTGATCCCGTCCATCGGCGGCTGGTCGGGCAACAAGCTCGGCGAGGTCTGCCAGGACGCGCAGTCACTGGCCGGCGCCTACCAGAAGGTGATCGACGCCTACGGGTTCACGGCCATCGACATTGACATCGAGGCCAGCGAGTTCGAGAACCCGGCCTCGCAGGACCGGGTGTTGGAGGCGCTGAAGATCGTCAAGCAGAACAACCCCGGTCTGCGCACCGTGGTCACCTTCGGGACGCTGCCCAGCGGCCCGAACGACACGGGCAAACGGATGATCAACCGGGCCGCCGAGATCGGCGCCGACGTGGACGTGTGGACGCAGATGCCGTTCAACTTCGGCGGATCGGACATGGTCGCCGACACCATCTCCGCCACGGAGGGGCTGAAGGAGGTGCTCAAGAGCGCCTTCGGCTACGGCGACGCGGAAGCGTACGCGCACGCCGGGATCTCCTCGATGAACGGCAGGACCGACACCGGGGAGATCGTGGACCAGGCGGCGTTCCAGAAGATGGCCGACTACGCCAAGGAGAAGGGCCTGGGCCGCTTCACGTTCTGGTCGGTCAACCGCGACCGCCCGTGCGACGGCGCCCCGGACGCCTGCGGCGGTATCGACCAGCAGCCGTGGGACTTCACCAGGATCGTCGCCGGTTTCCAGAGCTGACGCCCCGTTGTCGGGCTCACGCCGCGTTGCCGTGCCGTGACGCGCACGACCGGGTACCGCTGGGCGATTCCGGCGGGAATCGACGCGATTTCCGCCGGAATCGCCCGCCGCGCGGGGCGTCCGGGTCGCGCGGTCCGGTCGAGGTCCGCCCCGGCACCGGAGCGCTGCGGTACTTTCGGCGCGTGGACGAGGAGACCGTGGAGCAGGTGCGGGCCGTCGTGGCGTCGATCCCGCCGGGATCGGTGCTGTCCTACGGCGACGTCGCCGAACTCGCGGGCCTGCGATCGGCGCGGCTGGTCGGCCGCATCCTCGCGGAGGACAGCGCAGACCTGCCGTGGCACCGGGTGGTGCGCTCCACCGGCACGGTCGCCGACCACCTCCGCCACCGCCAGCTGGAACTCCTGCGAGCCGAAGGCGTCCTGGCCGACGGAGCCCGCATCAACATGCGCCGCTACCGCTGGGGAACCTGACCCATCCCGACCACCACCCCAGCGCCAAACCCCCAACGTCCGGCAAACCTGGGAGCCAGCCTGGGCGTGGAAGGTCCAGATTTCGGCGGGCTTGGGATTGGGGTCGTCTTCCGGGTACTACCCCGGCGGGCTCGGGTACGCGAGGTGGGGCGTGCGGGAGGTCGCGGCCTAGGCGGGCGCGCGTTGGGGAAGTTCGTCCGTGACGAGGCGGACGAGGGAGGCCGTGCGGGACCGCTCGGGGATCACGTGGGGGATGCCCGCCGCCGCGATCGGCGCCGCCGTGACCGGGCCGACGCAGGCGACGAGGACGTCGTCCCGCAGCACCTCCCGTAGCCGCTCGCCACGGCCCGTCCGGTCCGCGCGCGCCAGGAAGTTGGTCGCCGCCGGGGCGCTGGTGAACGGCAGGGCGTGCACCTCGCCGCCCAGCACCGCGTCGATCAGCCGGTCCAGCGCGGCGAGGTCCACCGGGTCCGTCCACCGGTAGACCGTCACCGGCACCACCTCGGCACCGGCCGCGCGCAGCGCCTCCCGGAACGACAGCATCGGATCCCCATGCACCTGCAGCACGACACGCTTCCCGGCGAGGTCGTGCTCCAGCAGGTGCGCCAGCACCTCGCCGGACTCCTCGGTGGGCGACGTCCACGCGTCCACCAACCCGGCTCCGCGGACCGCGCCGCGCGCCTTGGCCCCGCGCGCCAGCACCTCGGCCCCGCGCAGGTGCGCGACCAGCCGGTCACCGACGCCGTTGTGCCCCGCCGCCTCGATCCAGCCGCGGAACCCGACGCCGGTCACCGCGACAACGAAGTCGACCGGCGCGGCGAGAACCTGCTCGGTCGCGGCGGCCAGTTCGCCGTCCTCGGGCAGCGGCACCGTGTGCATCGCCGCGCCGAACAGCACCCGCGCACCCCGGCGGGCGAACAAGGCACCGATCTCGTCGGCCTTACGCTCCGCCGTCACACCCACCGTGAAACCGCTCAGCACGTCCTGCACGGGCCCATCGTCACACAGCCACCAGCCCGGATCGGACACGGACGTGTGACAGCTGACAGTCAGAGGACCTCGAGGACCATCTGGGACGCGCGTTCCAACCCGGTCAGCGACTGGTCCGTCGAGCGCGGGTGCAGCGCGTGCACCGCGAGCCGGAACAGCAGGGCGCGCAGCAGCGCCTGCGGCCAGTCGGCCAGGTGCGACCAGCGCTCCACGATCGCCGGGTCCGCGCCGCCCCACGCCAGCGCGTCGATCACGACGACCGCGGCCGCCCACTCCGCGGGCCGCCAGTACGGGTTGAAGTCGATGATGCCCGGCGGAGCGTCCTCGGTGAACAGCACGTTGCCGAACAGGTCGCCGTGCACCACCTGAGACCGCAACTCGACCTCGCGGCGCGACCCGGCGAGCACGTCGTAGAGCCGGCCGCCCTTCTCCTGCGGCAGCACGTACTCCTCCTCGCCCCAGGCCATCCGGTCGGCCAGCGCGTAGATGTCCTGCCGCGCGCCCAGGAACCGGGGCCGGGCGAGGAACCGGCTCGCGGAGTGCAGCCGCAGCGACATGGCCACCACGTCGTCGTGCCGCGGCTCGGCCCGGCCGGCGAGGTTGCGGCTGGCCGACCACCCGGACACCACCCAGCGCCCGTCGGTGGACCGCACCGGACGCGACACCCGGACCTCGTCGGGCTCCAGCAGGTCCAGTGTCTGCGCCACCCACGCGGCCTCCGCGGCGTTCGCGGCGGGCTTGAGCACGATGTCCCCGCACCGCCAGGCGGTCACGCCCACCAGCGGCTCGGGGTCTTCGACGCGCGCACCGAATGCCGCGCGCACGTGCGGCGGTGGCGGCTCGGGCGTAGGACTCACGGGCCAGACGCTACCTCGGTGATCGCCGAATCCCCAGCAGCCACTCCGAACGCCACTTTCGGAAGCGACGTGCGGGGCGCCCCGGACCGGGCCGGGAGCGCCCCGCAACGCCGGACGAGCCCTCAGTACGTCGGCAGGCTCGGGTCGACCTCGTTGGCCCAAGCCAGGACGCCACCGCCCACGTGCACCGCGTCGGCGAACCCGGCCCGGTGCAGCGCCGCCAGCGCCTCCGCCGACCGGCCGCCGGACTTGCAGTGCAACACGATCTTGCGGTCCTGCGGCAGCTCCGCGAGGGCCTCCCCGGACAGGATGCGGTCCTTCGGGATGAGCTTGGAGCCCTCGATGCGGACGATCTCGTACTCGTGCGGCTCGCGGACGTCGATCAGCTCGAACTTCTCGCCCCGGTCGAACATGTCCTTGAGCTCGCGCGGGGTGATCGTGCTGTTCGCCGCGGCCTGCTGCGCCTCGTCGGAGACCACGCCGCAGAACGCCTCGTAGTCGATCAGCTCGGTGATCGGCTTGGCGTTCGGGTCCTTGCGGATCTTGACCGTGCGGTAGGTCATCTCCAGCGCGTCGTAGATCATCAGGCGGCCCAGCAGGGTCTCCCCGATGCCGGTGATCAGCTTGATGGCCTCGTTGACCATGATCGAGCCGATCGACGCGCACAGCACGCCCAGTACCCCGCCCTCGGCGCACGACGGCACCATGCCGGGCGGCGGCGGCTCCGGGTACAGGTCGCGGTAGTTGGGGCCGTACTGGTCCCAGAACACGCTGGCCTGGCCCTCGAACCGGAAGATCGAGCCCCACACGTAGGGCTTACCCAGCAGCACCGCCGCGTCGTTGACCAGGTAGCGGGTGGCGAAGTTGTCGGTGCCGTCCAGGATGAGGTCGTAGTCGCGGAAGATGTCGAGCGCGTTCGCCGAGCTCAGGTGCGTCTGGTGCAGGACCACCTTGACGAACGGGTTCACCTCGGCGATCGAGTCGCGCGCCGACTCCGCCTTGGGCCGCCCGAGGTCGGACTGGCCGTGGATGACCTGCCGGTGCAGGTTGGACTCGTCGACCTGGTCGAACTCCACGATGCCGAGCGTGCCGACACCGGCCGCCGCCAGGTACAGCAGCGCCGGGCTGCCGAGCCCACCAGCGCCGACCACCAGCACCTTGGCGTTCTTCAGCCGCTTCTGACCCTCCATCCCGACGTCCGGGATGATCAGGTGGCGGCTGTAGCGCGCGACCTCTTCCTTGGTCAGCTCCGCCGCCGGTTCGACCAGCGGCGGCAGCGACGTTGCGCCGGACATTCCCAGCTCCTCCTCCATGGTCGGTACCGGCTGCGCGCGAGCGTGCGCAGCAGCACCTCAGGCGTCCCCGGGGCACCCGCCGGACGGGGCCTCACGGAATCTGCAACGCAAGACTCCCCGAAAGGCTTCCGCAACCCAAATGACTCCCACGATCCGGGATCGGTCAGGAGCCGCCGCCGGCGGTGGGGAAGGGCCAGGGGTTGTACTTGCAGACGAAGCCGTCCGCGGGGATGTTGGTGCCCTGGTCGGCGATCTCGTTCAGCTCGTGCAGCTCGTTGTTGGACACGCTGAAGGTCTGCTGCATCATCACCGGCGCCAGGCCGCCCTGGCTCGGGCAGCCGACGTGCTTGTTGCCGAAGACGTGGCCGACCTCGTGGTTGATCGCGTAGCGCCGGTAGCTGCCGATGTCGCCCTGGAACGACACCGCGCCGCGCACCCAGCGGGCCGCGTTGATGTAGACCATGTCGCCCTTGCGGCACGAACTGTCGAACGGCACGCCGCTGCTGTAGTCGCATGCCTCCCGGGCGGTCGCCTGGCTGACCAGGATCACCCGGAAGTCCGGGCGCGGTCCGCTGGCGTCCACCCGCTGCAGGGAGATGCCGCCGCCCTGCGGGTTGGTCCAGCTGCGCGGGTCGGACAGCGTCGCCTGCACCAGGTTGCCGAACTCGGCGTTGGCGTCGCCGATCTCCACGCCGACCTCGATCTCCACGCTGTAGCGGAAGAGCTGCCCGGAACCGATCACCGGGGACGTGCCGGGCAGCACCCGGAAGGTGCGCGCGCCCGTCTCCGGGATCGGCCCGCCCGGGGGCAGGTCGGCGGAGAACAACCTCGGGTCGTAGGTCTGCCCGGGCGGTGCCTCGGTGACGATCGGCTGCTCGGGGTCCTGGGCGGCCAGCGGCTGGTCCGGCTGCGCCGGGACCCTGCCGCTGCCGGACGGGCGGACCGTCTGGAACACCGCGAGCGCGGTGACCACGATCAGCAGTGGCACCGCGTAGATCCGCCAGCCGTAGCGGGACAGCACCCCCGCGCGGCGCGGGCGGCCGGGTTCGTCGTCCGCTTCGCCGTCGAGTTCCGGATCGGGGTCGGCCGGGGCCGCCACCGGGTTCCAGGAGGCGACCAGCGGTTCGCCCCGGCGCCGGTCGGCTCCCACTCGGGCAGTGGTCCGCCGCGCTGGTCGGTGGTCAGATACGGAGGCACGAGATCGGTGCGGCGGACGCGTCACGCTCCTAGCCTGCCACAGGCGATTTCGCACCTTGGACCACACCGGCCACTCCGCGTGACCGAAACGCGAAGATCATGTGATATGGCGGAGTCCGGTCCTTACCAGGAATCGGCCTGCTGGAGGGCGAGCATCGCGCGGGCAACCACCCGGGGGCGCTCCATCTGCGCGACATGCCCCGTTCGTGGCAACACGAGGAGCCGACCGCGCGGGATGAGCGCCGCGGTGCGGGGCCCCTTTCGGACCGTGACCACCCGATCGTCGCTGCCCCACACGACCAGGGTAGGCGCGGTGATCTCCGGCAACCGCCGCCACAGCGACCGGGCGGGCGGCACCAGCCAGGACCGCAGCAGCTCCACCGTGGTGCGCCCCAGCGACGGCCCCGCCCACGGCAGCCGGGCGCGCTCCTCGAACTCCGCCGCCGCCTCGGCCAGCCGGTGCGGCGGCACCACGGCCGGATCGGCGAAGCACAACCGCATCAGCTGCTCGGCCCGCTGCGCGGGCGTCACCGCGGCGAGCTGCCGCCGGGCACGGGCGCCGACCAGCGGCAGCGCGGCCAGCGCCAGCCGCGGGTCGGACAGCCGCCGCGGGTCCAGCCGCAGGTCGGGCATGGCCGGGGAGATCAGCGTCAGCGCGTCGACCAGATCCGGGCGGGTCGCCGCGACCTCGATGGCCACTGCGGCGCCGAACGAGTTCCCGGACAGGTGCACCGGCCCGTCGAGCGACTCCAGCAGCCGGATCACCACGTGCGCGTTGCCGACCCGGCTGAAGTCGAACGCCGGCGGCGGCTCGGAGTGGCCGAAGCCCGGCAGGTCGAGCGCGATGCTGCGCATCCGGCCCGCGAGCAGCCGGGACAGGTCCGTCCAGTTCGTGGACGACCCGGCCAGCCCGTGCAGGTGCACCGCGGTGGGGGCCAGCGGGTCCGGACCGGGCGTCTCGCGCAGGTGCAGCCGCACGGGTCCGAAGCGGGTGGGCAGCTCGACGTGTCGACCGGGTGGGGGCTTCGCGGTGAGGTCGACCGGCGGCACGCCGTCGGCCACCAGCGGCACCCTCGTCAGCTCCCGTCGGAGTACTGCACGGGCAGGCGATGTGGTCGTCACGAGTACCAGCATGGCGCGTTCGGCGCCGCCCGGATTGCGCTCCCCCGCTCTACCGGCGAGTAGAGTTCAGGGCACCCCGGGAGAGCTGAGGGCCGCCGAGCGCGAGGGAAGGACGGGTGGAGGCGAGGATGACCGAGACCGCGCAGCCGAGCCGAGGCGTACGGTTGCCGCGCGACGCGCGCCGGGCGCAGTTGCTCGAAGCGGCCCAGCACGTCTTTGTACACAACGGCTACCACGCCGCCGCGATGGACGACATCGCCGAGCGCGCCGGGGTCAGCAAGCCGGTCCTCTACCAGCACTTCCCGGGCAAGCTGGAGCTCTACCTCGCGTTGCTGGAGACGCACGGCAACGAACTGGTGCGCCGCGTGCGGGAGGCCATCGCGTCCACCACGGACAACAAGCAGCGGGTGCGGGCGGCGACCGGCGCCCTGTATGAGTTCGTCGCCAGCGAGGGCCAGGCGTTCCGGCTGGTCTTCGAGTCGGACCTGCGCGGCGAACCGGCGGTGGAGAAGGCCGTGGAGACCGCGCTGTCGGACTGCATCGACGCGATCACCGAGGCGGTGACCGCGGACGCCGGGCTGGACGCCGAGCGCGCCCGCCTGCTCGCGGTCGGCCTGGTCGGCCTTAGCCAGGTGACGGCTCGCTACTGGCTGGACACCAGGGACACGATCTCCCAGGACGAAGCCGTCAGCCTCATCTCCACCCTCGCCTGGAAGGGCCTGGCGGGCTTCCCGCTCCAGACCCCCTGACGTGCGGTGGGGCCGCGCCGGCGGTCACCGGGCGACGCGCACGAGACCTCCTCGGCCCGCTCCCGTCAGCGGATGAGGTGTGCCTTCTTCCACCAGCGCATGCCGGGCCTGCCGACCAGCCCGACCTCCTCCAGGAAGGCCATGATCTTCTCGCCGCACCAGTGCAGGGTGTCCTGGAAGTTCGGGTTGGCCCACGCGACGCGGAACGCCTCGCGCGGCCGCAGGCCGACGGCCTGATACACGTGCGGGTTGATCAGGCTGAGGCAGATGCAGTACGCCACCAGCGCGGTGCAGTACTGGTGGTAGGCCCGCTCCGCGGCGCCGCACTCGGCCATCCGCCGCACCACCTCCTCGCGGGCGAAGGTCACGTGCCGCGCCTCCTCCAGGACGTGGATCCGGTTGACCATCCGCACCAGCGGCTGCACGTTTTCGTCGTGCATCTGGTCCCGCTGGAAGCGGTCCAGGATCTCCTCCGCGACGAGGATCGAGGCGTACGCCGACGGTCCGCGCAGCACGGCGGGCAGCACCCGGCCGCCGAGGTGCAGCAGCGGGAGCGGCCCGTACGCCGGCGCACCGACCCGGTCCACGGCCTTGGCGAACATCGTGGAGTGCCGACACTCGTCGCCGATCTCGGTCAGCGCGTACTGGGCGTGGGCGGTGCGCGGGTCGCAGTTGTAGAACTCCTTGAGCAGCATCTGCATCAGCAGCACCTCGAACCACACGCCGTTGGAGGCGATGCTGGCGAACTCGTGCTTGGTGAGTTCGATGCGCTGCTCGTGGCTGAGCCGGTCCCACAGGTGCGTGCCATACAGCGAGCTGCGCCGGAACGGGATGTAGGGCTTGTCCTCGGCCAGCGGGGCCGTCCAGTCGATGTCGACCTCGGGGTCGTAGCTGTTGCGGGCGGACGAGTTCAGCAGCCGCGTGGCCGTCTTCTCCCGGTCGTTGACCTGCAGGGCCCTGCTCATCCGTAGATCACCCTCCCACCCTCGGCATTGCGTGTTACTTCAAGTAACAGTTACCGTGGGTAGGGTGAGCCACTCCTCCCGACCTGTCAAGGCTGTCCCGCCCGGCCCAGGACGCGGTGACGCGCGCCGCGAACGGTGGCGCGAACACCGCGAGGCCCGGCGCGCCGAGTTCGTCGCAGCCGCCGTCCGGGCCATCGGCAAGCACGGCGCCGACGTCGGCATGGACGAGATCGCCGCCGAGGCCGGGGTCAGCAAACCCGTGCTCTACCGGCACTTCAGCGACAAAAGCGACCTCTACGTGGCGGTCGGCGAATGGGGCACCGAACTGCTGATGCAGCGGCTGCGCCCGCTGTTCCACCAGGGCGGCAGCCCCAACCAGCGCATCCGCCGCCTGCTCGACGCCTACCTCGGCACCATCGAGCAGTACCCGGAGCTGTACCGCTTCGTGGTGCAGCGCACCTTCGCCGACCGTCCGGTGCGCTCCGACCCGGTGTCGGCGGAGAAGACCGTGATCGCCAACTCGCTGTCCCGCATCCTCGGCGAGTACCTGCGGGCGCTGGGCCTGGACTCCGGCGGCGTCGAGCCGTGGAGCCACGGGCTGGTCGGCATGGTGCAGGCCAGCGGCGACTGGTGGCTGGAGCGCCAGTCGATGAGCCGCGGCGACCTCACCGACTACCTGGCGCAGATCATCTGGTACGCCATCGACGGCGTGCTGCGCTCCGCGGGACTGGTGATCGACCCCGACGAACCGCTGGAGATCGGCGACGAGGGACTGCGCGTGATCTCCGTCCCCGACGACGCCGAGGAGGACGCCGACGATGCATGACCACGACGAGGACGACTACCGGGGGCCGGCGACGATGCGGGCCGGGGACCGCGAGATCGCGGTGCGGGTGGTGCTGCGCGGACACTTCCAGCCCATCGACGGCCGCTTTCACTGGTACGGGCGGGTCGCCGCGCACGAGTCGGTCGACGAGCTCGCCGCCCGGCACCGCCAGGACGTGCTGCTGCGCACCCCGGACGGCGAGGCGGTCGGCACCCTGTCCGACCCGGACCCGTGGGGCCGCTACCGGATCACCGGCACCGGTCACCCGCCGTTCCCGGTCCCGACCGCGCTGGGATGAGCGAAAAGGGGCACCCGTGCCGCGGGTGCCCCTGGAGCCGGAACCGGGTCAGCTGATACCGAAACCGACCCGCGGCGCCTCCACCGGGCCGATTTCGACGTAGGCCACCTTGGCGGACGGCACGATGAAGCGGCGCCCCTTCTCGTCGGTCAGCGCCAGCACGCCGTCAGCGTTCTTCAGCGCGTCGGCGACCAGCGACTCGACCTGCTCGGGGGACTGTCCGCTGGCGACCGTGAGCTCGCGCGGGCTGTCCACGACGCCGATCTTGACCTCCACGCCGAACCTCCGTTGGCACTCGAATCCGTTGGGATGCGGTCAGGCTATCCCAGGCCCTCCCACCTCTGCGTCAAACCGACCCGGGCAGCCGGTTGTTCCCGGCTCAGCCCAGGCCCAGGCGGGCCATCCGCTTCGTGTGGTTGTTCTGCAGGCGGCGGAACATCGCCCCCACCCCGGTGAGGTCGCCCGACCCCTTGATGATCAGCTCCGCGAGCGCGTCGCGCTCGGCCACCACCCGCTGCGCCTGGGTCATCGCCTCGCCCAGCAGCCGTCGCCCCCACAGGGTCAACTTGTCGCGCAGCGTGCGGTCCGCCTCGCACGCCGCCTGCACCTCGCGCTCGGCGAACGCCGAGTGGCCGGTGTCGGCCAGCACGGTCAGCACCAGCTCCCGCGTGGTGGGGTCCAGCCACTCCGCCACCTCGCGGTAGAAGTCCGCCGCCAGCCCGTCGCCCACGTACGCCTTGACCAGCGACTCCAGCCACGAGTGCGGGGCGGTGGAGGCGTTGAACGCGTCGAACGGCGCCGCGAACGGCTGCATCGCCTCGTCGACGGCCACCCCGCGCTCGGCGAGGTGCTCCTCCAGCAGCCGGTAGTGGCCGATCTCGGCGGCGGCCATGCTGGCCAGCGCGGCGCGCCCAGACAGCGTCGGCGCGCTGCGGGCGTCCTCGGCGAGGCGGTCGAACGCCGACAGCTCCCCGTAGGCGAGCGCGGCGAGCAGATCGATCACGCCTTCCTCGTAACGCTCGTCACTTTCCTCGGGCACCACGGCGCGCTGGTCAGCCTCACTCATGGCTGCGAGCCTAACCGGCGGCGCACCCGAGTCGTACGCACCACGGCGGGAACGGGCGGCGAACAGGTATCCTCGGGCGTCGGAGGAGCATCGGCGTCCGGCGCGCGATCGCCACCTGGTCCAACGATCGGCGGCGAGCAGCGCGGGGCTGGCTCCCCGAACGTCGCGATCCGGGCGGGGCACGCCCGAGCGGGACGGCCCCGAACCACTGCCGGCGCGAACGCGGCCAGGGCGAACCGCTCGTCGGCATGGGTGCACGCGACGCCGGACAACGAACCGCAGCGGATCAAACACCGCTGAGCGAACAACAGGCGCGCACATTACGTCGGTGACCACGAGCACAGCGAGCGGCCGCGATCAGCGGGCCGCGGTGCCGGGAGGACGTCGCCACGGATCGGCCCGACGCGGGACGCAGGCGCGCAGGTACCGAGAGAGGCGATCATTCTGACGTTCACCAACAGCCAGGCCCCTGACGGCCGCGAAGACCAGACCGGGGGCGGCAGCCCCGACACAGCGCACGACCGGCAGCTGGAGCACAGCGAGACCGGCGCCCCCGCACCCGGCACGGCCGCTCCGCTGCACGCCGGACCCACGGCGAACTCGGACTCCCCGACCTTCGCCGAGCTCGACGTCCGCCCGGAGATCGTCCGGGCGCTGCGCGAAGCCGGCATCGAGCACACCTTCGCCATCCAGGAGCTGACCCTGCCGCTGGCGATGCGCGGTGAGGACCTCATCGGCCAGGCCCGCACCGGCACCGGCAAGACCCTCGGCTTCGGTGTTCCGCTGCTGCACCGGCTGCAGGTGCCCGGCGACGGCACCCCGCAGGCCCTGGTCGTGGTGCCGACCCGCGAGCTGTGCCTGCAGGTCACCCGCGACCTCGCCGACGCCGGCAGGCACCTGGGCGTGCGCACCGTCGCCGTCTACGGCGGTCGCCCCTACGAGGAGCAGATCGCCGCGCTGCGCAACGGCGTCGACGTGGTCATCGGCACCCCGGGCCGCCTGCTGGACCTCGCCGAGCAGCGCCAGCTGGTCCTCGGCAAGATCCGCGGCCTGGTTCTCGACGAGGCCGACGAGATGCTCGACCTGGGCTTCCTGCCCGACATCGAACGCATCCTGCGGATGGTGCCCGAGCAGCGGCAGACCATGCTGTTCTCGGCCACCATGCCGGGCCCGGTCCTCACCCTGGCCCGCACCTTCATGACCCGGCCCACGCACATCCGGGCCGAGCAGGCCGACGAGAGCGCGGTCCACGAACGCACCCGGCAGCTCATCTACCGGGCGCACGCGATGGACAAGACCGAGCTGATCGCCAGGGCTCTGCAGGCCAACAACCGCGGCCTGACGATGATCTTCAGCCGGACCAAGCGCCAGGCCCAGAAGCTCGCCGACGAGCTCACCGAGCGCGGCTTCGCCGCCGGCGCGGTGCACGGCGACCTCGGCCAGGGCGCCCGCGAGAAGGCGCTGCGCGCGTTCCGCTCCGGAAAGATCGACATTCTGGTCGCCACCGACGTCGCCGCCCGCGGCATCGACGTCGCCGGCGTGACCCACGTGATCAACCTGCAGTGCCCGGACGACGAGAAGACCTACGTGCACCGCATCGGCCGCACCGGCCGCGCCGGGCGCGAGGGCGTCGCGATCACCCTCGTCGACTGGGACGACGAACCCCGCTGGAAACTGATCAGCGACACCCTCGGCCTGGACAAGCCGGTGCCCCTGGAGACCTACTCCACCTCGCCGCACCTGTTCACCGACCTGGACATCCCGGAGGACGCCACCGGCCGCCTGCCGCTGTCCAAGCGCACCCGCCCCGGCCTCGACGCCGAGCCAGAAGCCGACGAGGCCAAACGGCGCCGCAGGCGGCGTCGCACCCGCGGCGGCGCGGACCAGCGCAGCGGCGAAGCGGAAAGCGGAGCCCGTCAGGACAGCGACGCCGAGACGCGGCCCGCGCGACGACGGCGGCGCCGCCGGACCCGCGGCGGCGTCGAGATCGGCGTGCAGCAGCCGGAGGCGTCCGCCGCGAGCGGTGAGGCCGACGCCGGCGAGCGCCCGCGCCGACGGCGCCGCAGGCGGCGCGGCACCGGCACCGGCGAAGCCGCCGGGGACCCGGGCAGCACGCGCAGCAGCGCCGAAGGCGCCTGAGCGCACTGATCAGGTGACGAGTGCACGGCACCTCCCACCCAGTAACTTGGTCGGCGGTGCCCTGCACACCAACGCTGATGCACGTCGCGGCGCGGGGCACCTTCACGCGGGACGGAGCAGGAGGAGCAGCGACGGTGGTCCGGCCGGAACGGCGCACGAGAACCGACCTCGCCGCGGTGGCGTTGATCCTGGTCGCCGTGGTCGTTAGCGCCGCCGCGCTGTGGTGGTACAGCGACGCGCGCGCCACGGTGTCCCAGACCGCGGCCCGCCCGCTGCCCGACGTGCCCGAGGCGACCGGGGTTCCGGCGGCCCTGACCGAGATCTGGCGCGCCCCCAGCCCGGCCACCCCGGTCCCGGTGGTCGCCGGACCGGCCGTGGTCACCGGGCAGGGCCAGGAGGTCCTCGGGCGCGACCCGCTCACCGGCCGGGCCGCCTGGCGCTACGCCCGCGACATCCCGCTGTGCACGATCGGCTCCGAGTGGGACCGGGCGATCGCCGTCTACCGCAAGTCGCACAACTGCAGCGAGGTCACCTCGCTGCGCGGCACGACCGGGGTGCGCGGGCCGCAGCGCAACTCCGACGCCGAGTTCGGCACCCGGTTGCTGACCGACGGCACCTACGTGACCGCCACCGGTCGGCGGTCCTTCGAGTCCTGGCGCTCCGACCTGGTGCGGACCCAGCAGTTCGGCATGCCGCCCGCGGTGAAGAACCCGGACAACAACATGACGCGGCCGGGCTGCACCTACTCCTCGATCGCGGTCGGCGAGGAGCGGGTCGGGATCGTGGAGGACTGCCCGCGCGAGCTGGGCCGCATCACGGTCATCAAGGCGCACCCGCAGGACGACGAGAAACCCGAGGAGGTCTTCAGCGTCGGCCTGGGCAGCACGTCCGCCGCGGTCGTCGCGGTGACCGACGAACGGGTCGCGGTGGTGTTGCGGGACCGCGGCGAGGTCGTCGTCTACGACACCAGCGGCAGAACCGTCGCCCGCTACCCGGTGCGCACCGGCACGCCCGAGTCCCAGGCCAACGTGCGGGTGGAGGCCACCACCACCGGCGACCACCGTATCTTCTGGCACACCGGGACCGACACCCTCGCGCTCGACCCGGCCACGCTCACTCCACTGTGGACGGCACCGGACACGCTGGGACCGGCCATCAGGTTCGCGGGCCGGCTGCTGGTCCCCGTCGCGGACGGCCTGGCGGTGCTCGATCCCGCCACCGGCAACCGGGACCGCGTCATCCCCGTCGACCGGGCGGGCTACCCCGGCCCGGTGGAGCTGAACGCGGTCGGGCCGGTCGTGCTGGAGCAGCGCGGCGACACCCTGGTCGCGCTCCGCTGAACAACCGACCTCACCACCACCAGAACCACAGCGACCCGATCACGAGCGCGAAGGCGGCGAGGGTCGCCGCACCGCCGACCGCGTCGCGGCGCCGGTCCGCCACCGTCTGCAGGGCGACCGCCGCGAGCGCCGTCACCAGCTGGGAGATCACCGCGGCCACCCCGGGCCCCTGCTGGCCCAGGCTGATCGTCCAGAACTGGACCACGACCAACCCCACCGCGAACACCAACGACCCCGCCGCCAGCGCACCGGTGAGGGTGCGGGCCGTGGTGCCGATCCGGGTTGGCGGCTTCGGCGGGTGCAGCGCGTGCCGCCCGCCCGACTGGGGACGCGGTTGGTCCCCCGCCTCCGGCAGCCGCCGGGTGCGCGGCGGGTGGGGCGAAGCTGCTGGCGGTGTGCCCATCGGGCCGTCCTCCGGAGTCGGTTGCATGCTCGTCAGTCCCCCAGCAGTGCCCAGGCGGATAGGGACGGGGCAGCCTGCCGGCCCGCCGCGCAGTGCGCCCGGAAGTCGCACCACGAGCAGTGCTTCCCGGTCTGCACCGGGAACAGCGCGTCAGCGTCCGCCCCGTCATCCAACGCCTCGGTCGCCTCCTGGAGTTCCGCGGCCAACCGCTCGGCGCGTTCCTGCAGTTCGGCGAGGGACTCCGCGGTGTGGTCCCAGCCGGCCACCGTGGCGGTCGGCAGGTGGTGCAGCTCCACCCGGCGACACGGCCGGTGCATGGTGCGGCGCACCGCCAGCGCGTACAGGCCGAGCGCCAGCGACAGCCGCGCGTCGTCGGTCCGCAACCCGTGTCGTCCGGTCTTGTAGTCGACCACCACCAGCTCGCCGCGCCGGTCGTCGATCCGGTCGACACGGCCCTCGGCGATGATCGACCCCACCGGCGCGGACACCCACCGCTCGACCGCCAGCGGCTCGGTGCCGGGCGGCAGCTGCGCCACGTACCCGCGGACCCACTCCTGCGCGCGGCGCCGGTGCTCGGCGGCCTGCTCAGGGCTCGCGAAACCGTCGTTCTTCCAGTACTCGCGGACCAGCGCGGCGGCGCGCTCCGGACTGCGCCGATCAGCCTTCAGCTCGAAGTACGCCCGCAGCGCGTTGTGCACCACCGCGCCCAGGGTGCTGTTCGCCCAGGCACCGGCGCGCGTCGGCGTCGGCCGGTCGAGGTAGGTCATCCGGTACTTCCGGGGGCATTGCGCCCACGTGCCGAGCCGGGCTGGGGTGACCCGCACCAGCCTGCTGGGAATGCCTTCGAGTCCGAGCTGCCCCTGCACGGTGACCACCGTACGCAGTGTCGCCACTACCACGGGACTGGCCCCGCTCAGCCGATGACCTTGCTGCCGCTGCACCTCTCGACCAACCGGTCCAGTGAGTCGGGCGGGGTGGTCTCCTGGCCGATCCGGATGGTCTTGTTGGTGCCGTGGTAGTCGCTGCTGCCGGTCGGGACCAGGTCCAGCTCCGCCGCCAGACCGCGCAGCCGGGCGCGGGTTGCGGCGTCGTGGTCGGGATGGTCGATCTCGATTCCGACGAGGCCGTGCTCGGTCAGCTCGGCGACGATGTCGGCGGTCACCACGGGACCGCGCGCGGTGGCGAAGGGATGCGCCAGCACCGTGGCACCGCCCGCTTCGGCGATCATCTCGATGGCGCGATGCACGGGTGTGTCGGTGCGCGGCAGGTAGTAGCGCCCCGAGCCGCCGAGGTACTTCGCGAACGCCTCGTCGACGCTGGCCACCGTCCCGGCCTTGACCAGGGCGCGCGCCAGGTGCGGTCGACCACCCGGTGAGTCCGGCGGCAACCCGGCCATGATCTCGTCCGGATCGACCGGGAAGCCGTCGTCGGCCATGTGCCGGGCCATCTGGTACAGCCGCTCGCGGCGCTCCGCCCGCAGCCGCGACTGCTCCTGGACCAGGGCCGCCGAGTTCGGGTCGAACAGGTACGCCAGCAGGTGCACGGTGATCGTCCGACCCCGGCCGTCCGGGCATGAGCAGGACAGCTCGGCACCCGGCACGACACGGAACCGACCGGGTTCGGCCAGCGTCCGCACGGCGCGTTCGGCAGCGGCCCAGCCAGCCGTGGTGTCGTGGTCGGTGAGCGCGATCACGTCCAGGCCCGCCGCGATGGCGGTGGCGACGAGCTCAGCCGGCGTGTCGGTCCCGTCGGACTCGGTGGAATGCGTGTGCAGGTCGATTCGCACCCGATCAGTGTGACCGATGAGTCCCAGCGGCACGCACCCAGCCAACCGCACCCGGCCGGGGACCGGGTGCGGCTTGCTACAGCTTCGCGGCCTTGCGCTTGCCCACCGCGGCGCGGCGGGCCTTGAGCATCGAGAACCGGTCCTGCTGCTGGCCCTTCTTGTCACCGAACACCAGCCCGGAGATCGCGTCCTCGACCTCGTCCGGGCTCGGCACGTACTCGATGCGGTTCAGCGCCTGGATCTGACCGGCCGACTCGACGACGAGCGTGCCGTAGCCGAGGATCCGGCCCATCAGCGTGCGCGCGAACGTCAGGTCGGTGACCTTCGTGATCGGCATCATCGCCACGTTGGTGGTGAAGATGCCGGACGTGATCAGGAACCGCTTGTCCGTGACGACGATCCGTTCCACGTACCAGTCCAGGACCTGGTACGCGAAGCGCACCAGGACCGCCAGCCCCGCGTACCAGAGCACGTTCTGGACCAACCAGCCGTTGCCCGGCGGCACCAGGTAGGAGACGAGCACCAGGCCGACGAGCAGCCCGACCGCCTCGAAGAGGTCCCACACCAGGACCGCCCAGTGCCTTCTGACGCGGATCACCCGGCGTTCGGTGTCCAGCAGGTACTCGTCGGGGTCCCTCGGAGCGAACACGGCACCCGCCTCCCGCGGCTCGCGCTTTACTGGGTGAAGAGGTTCTGCATGAAGGTGATGACGGCCTCAGCGGCTCCCCGGAGGCTGCCCAGGATCCCGTTCACGACGTCGCTGGCCTGAATCGGCGCGGTAAACAGGAAGAACAGGAGAAACGCAACTCCGGCCCACGTGAAGATCTTCTTCATGTTCACTGTGACGCACCCCGTCCGAAATGCCCTTGAGTAGCCCAGGCGCCTGCTGATCCGTTGTACCGCACTCTGCCGCTGTACGGCAGCTTTGTACCGCACTTGGGTCAGTCGATTCCGGGCTGCCCCGGATCCACTACCCTCCGTGGTGATGATCGTATCGGAGAATCCCGTGATCCGCTGCGTCGGCGCGGTGGTCCACGACCCGCGCGGCCGGTTGTTGCTGGTCAAACGCGCGAATGAACCCGGGAGGGGCAAGTGGTCGCTCCCGGGTGGCCGAGTGGAGCACGGGGAGACCGACCATTCGGCGGTACAGCGCGAGGTTCGCGAGGAAACGGGACTCTCCGTCACCGTCGGACGGCTGGTCGGGCGCGTTCTGCGCCCCGCACCGAAGGGCACCTACGAGATCCTGGACTACTCCTGCCGGAGTAGCGGGACTGAGCTTTTCGCAGGTGACGACGCCGCCGATGCGATGTGGGCCGACAGTGCGACCTTCGCCACACTGGAACGCGAGGGCGCGTTGACCGAGGGCCTGGCCGAGACGCTGCGAGCCTGGGATTGCCTACCCCGCAACGAGTGATGTCCGGAATGCCACCGGACGTCCCTTCCCACGTTCCGGGAACGGCCGGCGGCGGTTGCACGCCAGGCCGGATCGAAGTGCCCCATCGAGGCCAACGATTCACCCGTTCCGCGCGACGCCGGGACACTGGTTGCGAGCCGTTGTCACGCCACCACGCGGACGGAGTATCGTTGTCGGTTGGCTGACCGACCACCGCAGCGGCGGATGACTTCAGGAGGTGAGGGATCGTGGGAAGTAGTGCCGACAGTGCTCTTCCGTGCAGTACCAACCGCATCCCCGCCGGGAAGGCCGGCCACTAGGCGGCAGGCACCGCCCTCCCCGGGACCCGGCCGGGATGCGCGGAGAGCGCACGGAACAGCCCGAGCGCTCGACTCGCCCAGCGCACCACCAGCCAGCGTCCCGCCGGACCGGCACTACCCGGTCCCGCCGGGACTCTGCGCCCGGATTCTGGAGGTCGTCGTGCCCAACCTGCCCTCCCTCGGCCTGCGCACCCGCGGCTTCCGCAACGACCGCGCCCCGCAGCCGACCACCCGCACCCCGGCACCGCTGTCCGACTACGTGGTCGACTGCGCCATCTACGTCGACGGGCACCGCCTCGAGGGGGCGTGGGACCACGTGGACGCCATCGAGGAGGTGCGGCGGCGCGGGTCCGGCTTCGTCTGGATCGGCCTGCACGAGCCGACCGAGGAACAGATCAACGGCATCGCCGAGACCTTCGGACTGCACGAGCTGGCCGTCGAGGACGCGGTGCACGCCCACCAGCGGCCGAAGCTGGAGCGCTACGACAACACGCTGTTCATGGTGCTCAAGACGGTCCGCTACGTGGCGACCGAGACCCGCGCGGCCACCAGCGAGATCGTCGACACCGGCGAGCTGATGGTGTTCGTCGGCCGCGACTTCGTCATCACGGTCCGGCACGGCAAGCACGCGAGCCTGGCGGAGGTGCGCAGCCAGCTGGAGGCCGATCCGGAGCAGCTGGCGCTCGGGCCGTCGGCGGTGCTGCACGGCGTGGCCGACCACGTGGTGGACAGCTACCTCGACGTCACCGAGGCCATCCAGGACGACATCGACGAGATCGAGGCCGAGGTCTTCGAACCGCGCACCAAGATCGACGCCGAGCAGATCTACCTGATGAAGCGGGAGGTCCTGGAGCTGCGGCGGGCGGTGCTGCCGCTGACCAAGCCGTTGCAGCGGCTGGCCGAGGGCTACACGCCGATGGTCGCCGAGGAGGTCCGCTCCTACTTCCGCAACGTCGAGGACCACCTGGCGAAGGTGTCGGAAATGGTGGGCTCCTTCGACGAGCTGCTGACCACCCTGGTGGACGCGACGCTGGCCAAGATCACGCTCCAGCAGAACACCGACATGCGCAAGATCTCCGCCTGGGTCGCGATCATCTCGACGCCGACCATGATCGCCGGGATCTACGGGATGAACTTCGACGTGATGCCCGAAACGCACTGGGCCTTCGGTTATCCGGTGACGCTGGTGGTGATGTTCTGTGCCTGCGTGGTGCTGTTCAAGATCTTCCGGCGGAACAAGTGGTTGTGATCGCGCGTTGTAACGTTTCCGGCCCCGGTGACGATGTTGCTCATGGGGTCACTTCGCGTCCGGCGATCGTCCGGACGCCGTCTCGACGGTCCGTCAGCGCCGCGCGGTTCTCCGCGGCGGCACGAGCGTGTGAGGAGGTTGTCATGCACCGGCTGCTGCAGCACGAAGGGCGTGTCCGGCATCGGCTCCTCCCCGCCGCGGTGCGCCGAAGTCCCGTGACGCGCCGGGAGATCGCCGAGCAGCTGTTCCGGCACACGGTCTGGGTGGAGCGAAAACCCGGCGCGATGTGGAACGCGGTTCCCGCCGCGCCGCGCGCCGCTGTCGCGCGCTGACGCCCGGCGTGAGCACCGCGGGCCACATCGTGGAGCGAATTCTCTTGCAGATCTTCGTTCTTCACGTTGGGAGGCACCGCCATGACCCGCTTGATGACCAACAAGCTCACCGTGCTGGTCGCGCTGATCCTGGGGTGGATCGTCACCTTGTTCGTGCTCATCGCCAACCAGTTCTGACACCCGATCGGCTGTCCACTTCGGACTGAATCCACAGGCTTTCCCGGTAGCCGGGTCCGGCGACACCGCTGGGCTCCGGCGTACCCGCACGGCTATAACCACCCTGAGCCCGACCGTCGGACGCGGGGAGGTTACGCCGATGTCGCTGCCAGGACGGGTACTGGGCGGGACGGTCGTCCCGCTGGTGGCTCTGCTGGGTTCCGCGCCGCCGCTGGCGGCGGTGCCGAGAACGCCAGAGCAGCAGATCCTCGAACTCACCAACGCCGCGCGCACCGAGGCCGGGTGCCCGCGGCTGCGCCTGAACGCCACGCTGGGGCGGGTCGCCGCCGAGCACAGCGCGGACATGGCGCACCGCAACTACTTCGCGCACGTCGACAGCGGCGGACGCGACCCGGTGGAACGGGCGCGCTCCGCCGGCTACCCGAGCACCGCGGTCGGCGAGAACATCGCGGCGGGCGAGAAAACCGCGCACGCGACGTTCCGACGCTGGATGCGCAGCGCGCCGCACCGCAACAACATCCTCAACTGCAGGTTCACCGAACTCGGTGCGGGCCACGCCGAGAACGGGGAAAGCGAGTACGGCCACTACTGGACCCAGGAGCTCGGCACCCGCTGATTCCCGTATCAGGGAACGGGCGCAGGGCGTCCCCGACCGTCGGAGCCGCCCTGCGCCCGTCTGGGTCAGGTGAGGGTCTTGCCGGTGGTCGGGTCGAACAGGTGGATCTTGTCCGGGTCGAACCAGACGGTCAGCTGCTCGCTTTCGCGGGCCGCGGACTCCACCGACAGCCGGGTGACCACCTGGCCCTCGTCGGTGGGCACCTCGGCCCGGCCGCTGTCGGCCGCCAGCTCCTCCAGCTCCGCCGTGCTCGCCCGACCGCCGTGGAGGGTGAAGTAGACGTACTTGTCGGAGCCCATCTCCTCCACCACGTCCACCTCACCGGTGAACGTGGCGCCGCTGTCGCGGACCGTCTCGTCCAGCAGCGCCGCGTCCTCGAAGTGCTCGGGGCGGATGCCCAGCACCAGTTCCCGCGGGGCGTCCGCGGACTCCAGGCAGCGGCGGACGCGGTCGCTCAGCGGCACGTCGCCCAGCGCGCTGCGCAGCGTGCCCTCGGCCACCTCGACCGGCACGAAGTTCATCGCCGGCGAGCCGATGAAACCGGCCACGAACAGATTCGCCGGGTGCTCGTAGAGGTGCTGCGGCGCGCCGACCTGCTGCACCACGCCGCCGCGCAGCACCACCACGCGGTCGCCGAGGGTCATCGCCTCGGTCTGGTCGTGCGTGACGTAGACCGTGGTGGTGCCCAGCCGCTTCTGCAGCTTCGACACCGAGGTCCGCATCTGCACCCGCAGCTTGGCATCCAAATTGGACAGCGGCTCGTCCATCAGGAACGCCTTGGGGTTGCGCACGATCGCGCGCCCCATCGCCACCCGCTGCCGCTGTCCGCCGGAGAGGTTCGCCGGCTTGCGGTCCAGGTGCTGGCTCAGGTCGAGGATCTTGGCGGCCTCCTCGACCTTCTGCTTGACCGTCGTCGAATCGACCTTGGCCAACCGCAGCGGGAACGCCATGTTCTCGAACACCGTCATGTGCGGGTACAGCGCGTAGGACTGGAACACCATCGCGATGTCGCGGTCCTTGGGGGCGCGCTCGTTCATCCGCTCCCCGCCGATGCGCAGCTCGCCGGAACTGATGTCCTCCAGTCCGGCGATCATGTTCAGCGTGGTGGACTTGCCGCAGCCGGAGGGGCCGACCAGGATCACGAACTCGCCGTCCGCGATCTCCAGATTCACCTCGTTGACCGCCAGCGCCCCGTCCGGGTAGCGCTTGGTCACCTTGTCCAGCACGATCTCGGCCACTTCGGTTACCCCTTCACTGCGCCGGAGGTCAGTCCGGACACGATGCGACGCTGGAAGAACAGCACGAACACGATGATCGGCACGGTGATCACCACCGCGGCCGCGGAGATCGACCCCGTCGGGTCCTCGAACTGCGAGTCACCGGTGAAGAACTGCAGGGCCACCGGCACGGTGCGCGAGTTCTCGGTCGAGGTCAGCGAGATCGCGAACAGGAAGTCGTTCCAGCAGAAGATGAACACCAGGATGGCGGTGGTGAACACGCCCGGCGCCGCCAGCGGCGCGATCACCTTGGCGAACGCCTGCCCCGGGGTGGCGCCGTCCATCTTGGCCGCCTTCTCCAGCTCCCACGGGATCTCCCGGAAGAACGCCGACAGCGTGTAGATCGCCAGCGGCAGGGAGAAGGTGATGTACGGCAGGATCAGCCCCGGCCAGGTGTCGAACAGGCCCAGCGAGCGCTCCATCTCGAACAGCGGGGACACCAACGACACCTGCGGGAACATCGCGATCAGCAGGGACGCCCCGACCAGCAGCCGCTTGCCGGGGAACTCCAGCCGGGCGATCGCGTAGGCGGCCATGGTGCCCAGCACCACGGCGATCGCGGTGGCGATCAGCGCGATGCCGATCGAGTTCAGCAGCGCGCGGGTGAACTCGGTGGTGCTGAAGATCGCCGCGTAGTTCTCCAGGGTCCACTCGCGCGGGATGAGGTTGCCGTCGGCGAGCGTGTCCGGGGTCTTGAACGACAGCGACAGGATCCACAGCACCGGCAGCAGCGCGTACCCGACGACGATGATGTCCAGCACCGCCCACCTGGCTTTCCGCGCGGGGGTCACCGCCCCGCCCACGCCGGCCATCAGCGCCTCCCCTTGTTGTCGCTACCCGGGGCGGCCGCGCCGAAGAGCTTGACGAAGATCCACGCGATGAGCGCGACCGCGACGAAGATCAGCACCGACATGGTCGAGCCGATGCCCAGGTTCAGTCCCTTGATGAGGTTGTTGTAGGCGAGCACCGACACCGATGAGGTGTCCTGCGCGCCGGAGGTGAGCACCACGATGTTGTCGAAGATGCGGAACGCGTCGAGGGTGCGGAACAGCAGGGCGACCAGGATGGCCGGCTTCATCACCGGCAGCATCACCTTGACGAACCGCTGCCACGCCCCGGCGCCGTCCATCGCCGCTGCCCTGAGCAGGTCGTCGGGCACCAGAGCCAGGCCGGCCATCAGCAGCAGCGCCATGAACGGCGTGGTCTTCCAGATCTCGGCGAGGATGACGATGGCCAGCGAGCTGGCGTGCTCGGTCAGCGGTGCGCCGTCGGGCGTGATCGCGTTGGCCAGGTAACCGGTGTCCGGGGTCCAGGCGAAGCGCCAGCTGAACGCCGCGACGACGGTGACGATGCCGTACGGGATCAGGCTGACCGTGCGGACCAGTCCGCGACCGACCAGCGCCCGGTGCATGATCAGCGCCAGGCCCATGCCGAGGACGAACTCGATGGCCACCGACACCACGGTGACCAGCACGGTGACCCAGAACGCGGTCCACCAGTAGCCGTTGGTCAGCACGGTGACGTAGTTGTCCAGCCCGATGAACTCGCGCTGGTCGGGGTACTTCAGGTCGAAACGCTGGAACGACAGCCACAGCGCGTAGAGGATCGGCCAGCCCGTGACGGCCAGCATCACCAGGGCCGCGGGCGCGCACAGCAGCCAGCCGAGCCTGCGTTCGGCCTTCTTGCCCTCGCTGATCGCCTTCGCCACCGGCAGGGCTTCCTTCGTCGCGACCATCAGGGCATCACTCCCTTGGAGTCCAGGGCGTTCTGCACTTCGGTGCGCATCCGCTCGGCCGTGGCCGGCGGATCGATCGCCGCGATGGGGGCAAGCATGTTCGACAGCACGGTCGAGACGTTCTGCGCGGCCGGCGTCACCGGTCGCACCCCGGGGTCCTTCAACGCCTCCAGGATGGTGTCCCGCATCGGGTACTCCTCGGCCATGGCCGGGTCGGCGTACACCGACTCGATGCTGGGCGGCACACCGTCGTTGATCGCGGAGAACTTCTGGCTTTCGGCGTTGCGGAGGCACTTCGCCGCGGCGAATGCGAGGTCGGGCTTGGTGGAGTAGCTGCTGACCGCGAGGTTGTAGCCGCCGATGGTCGACTTGCTCGGCACCCCCGGCCGGATCCCCGGCAGCCGCGCCCAGCCGACGTTGCGGGCCAGCTCCGGCGTGTTCTCCTGCATCGACGCGTAGACGAACGGCCAGTTCAGCTCGAAGGCCGACTGCCCGGTCTCGAACTCCATCCGGGCGTCGTCCTCCTTGGCGTTGTTCATCGACGCGCTCGTGACGCCCGCGGTGCCGAGCTTGCGCAGCGCCTCCAGCGCCTGCACGGCGCCCTCGTCGACGACCGCGCGGTGGCCGTCCTCGGAGACGATCTGCCCGCCCGCGGACTCGACCAGCGTGTTGAAGTGCACGTACAGGCCCTCGTACTGCGCGCCGGTGAGCGAGATCCAGTGCGGCTTGCCCTCCTGCTTGAGGCGCTGGGCCGTCGAGATCATCTCGTCCCACGTCTGCGGCGGCTCGGGCACCAGGTCCTTGCGGTACCACAGCAGCTGCACGTTGGTGTTCTTGGGCGCCGCGTAGAGCCTGCCCTGCCACGTGGCCGTCTCGAGCGGGCCGCGCAGCGTGCCGTTCTCCACTTCGGCCTTGTCCGCGCCGGTCCACTCCCGGATCCAGTGGGCCTCCGCGAATTCACCCGTCCAGGTGACGTCCAGGCCGAGGATGTCCATGCCCTCGTCCCCGGCGGCCAGACGGCGCACCATCTGCTCGCGCTGCCCGTCGGCGTCACGGGGCAGCTTGTTGTACACGATGTGGTACCGCCCACCCGATTCGGCGTTGCAGCGGTCGACGACCTTCTGCAGGTTCTCCTCGGGCGCGTAGTACAGGTTCACGGTGTTGCCACCGGAGGCTGGTGCGCAGGCGGTCAATGCGGACGCGCACGCCAGCGAGGCGCTCAGCACTGCCGCGCGACGACTGCGGCGAACTCTCACGATCCGTCCTCCCGAGTGATGGTCGCAGGCGCGACCAACCACTGGGGTGTCCAGCTTCGGCGCCTGCCACCACCGGCGGTGAGCCGGTGCTGGCAAGTTAGGCTTCTGGATCAGTTAAGGCAAGGGCGCCGGTCGGCTTGTTGCCAACCCGTGAACGTCGGTGAACAGCCACATCAACGGATTGCGCCAAAGGCCACGAGGCACTGCGAAGATCGTCGCAACACCCCCTCCCACGCCCCCGCTGGCACCGAACCCGGGCACCGCGGACGGGGCGGGTCACTGGGGTGTCGACGGGGGGCGCATGGCCAGTTTGGCGAGGAGATCCCTGCCCTGTTCGGCGTGGCGGGGTTGGGCCAGCACGTCGTAGCGGCCCGCGACCAGTTGGCTGGCCGAGGAGAAGTCGCGGCGGCCGCGGGTGGAGGCGTAGCCGACCGCGGCGAACACCAGGCCGAACACGATGCCGGTGCCCAGGCCGACCAGCACCGGGCCGAGCCAGCTGCCCTGCGGGGTGAACATGCCCAGGATCAGGCCGACGAACAGGCCGAACCACGCCCCGGAGGCCGCGCCCCCGCCGAGCACGCGCCCCCAGGTGAGCCGACCGGTGACCCGCTCGACGAGCATCAGGTCGACGCCGACGATGGTCACCTCCTGGACCGGGAAGTCGCTGTCCGCGAGGTGGTCGACGGCGCGCTGCGCCTCCTCGTACGTGCTGTAGGAGCCGATCGGCCAGCCGCTCGGCGGCGTGGGCAGGTTGGGTGTGCCCGGCGTCGACCGGCCGGAGCCGGTGAACGGATTGGACACCGCTGACACCTCCAGTGGACTTCGCTGCCATGACGGGACCGGCCGGACCGGAAGAGCCCGATTCCTGCGTGGATGTCCCTTCTGTACTCAGGCTACCCCGCTGGGGTCACCCGGAGATCATCTCGGTCGGCGGCGGCGTTCGCCTCCGCGCGGCCGCCACCCGGCGGCCGCCGCCGCGGGAGGTCGCAGCCCGCACGGGGCGCGGCGGGAGGACGTCGACCATGCCCAGCAGGACCATGTGGGCGTAGGCCGACAGGACGACCGCCACGACGATCCAGCCTCCACCGGTCCAGGCGTTCGGCTCGAACGTCCACAGCACGCCGAGGAACACCAGCACCGTCAGGACCGCCGCGCCGATGCGGGCCGCCGGCCGGTACGCCACGGTCGCGAACCAGGTGAGCAGGCCCGCCGCCAGCGCCAGCCCGAGCGGGCCGAGCCGGAAACCGGTGCTGAGCAGCCAGAACTCGGCGGCGAGCAGCACGGCAGCGAGGAACACCGCGGGCAGCCAGCGCGCCAGCCCGCGCCCGAGGCGGTGCACCAACCGGCTGCTCGTCCAGACCGCGAACACCACGGTGCCCAGCACCGCCATCAGCATCCCGGGGCCGAAGGGCGTGCCCGAGAAGTCCGCCACCACCAGCCAGTCGTCGGGCGTGACGGACCAGCCAAAGTGGGTGACCGCGAACATCGTCGCCCCCTGCTCCGACTGCGGGCGCCACGGCGCCACCTCCTCGCTGATGTCCACATCGGTTTCCGGCGGCGGTGCGTGCGCCCCCCAGGACTGCGCGGACTCGTACTCGTCGCGCGACAGGATCTGCATGCCCGGCACCGACTCGCCCAGCCCGGTCGTTGTGAACATCACCGCGCTCGCCGCCAGGAAGCCCAGCAGCGCCGCCCGACGCGGTGCGGCCAGCGCGTACACGACCGCCAACAGCAGTGGTTTCACCAGCGTCATCACCCGGCGCTCCAGCCACGGCAGCACCCCGCGCCCCGACGGTCGCGCGGCGCGGAACCCCAGCAGACCGAAGCGCGTCGCCATCGACAGCGCCCGTCGCTCGCCGAGGTCGGCGAACCGCTGCCGGCCGACGTCGTAGCGCTCGACCTGCCGGGTCAGTTCCGTCGGGTCGGGCACCGGCGGGTGGCCGCCACCCTGCTGGTCGGCGCCGGTGGCCACGGTCCCGACGAACGGGACCTCCGTCGCCGCGATCGTCCACTGCAGACGCTCGGTGAGCACCGCCCGGGTCTCCACCAGCGGGTGCTCGTCCTCGGGCCGGGCGAACAGCGCGTCCAGCTCGGCGCGCACCTCCCCCGCGTGCCGCGCCCAGACCTCGGCCAGGAAGCCGCGCCACTGCTTGGCCCGCGCCTCGTCGAGCTCGCCCAGCTCGGCGGCCGTGGGGCGGCTGACGAGCGCCTGCAGCAGGTCGCCCAGCTGCTCGGAACTGGCGTGCCGCCGCACCAGCCGGGCGGGGTCGGTGAGCAGCCGCACCAGCCCGGCCGCGGCGTCCAACCGGCCCCACATCCAGTCGTTGGCCCGCCACCGGGCAGACAGGAACGCGCCGAAGTTGCCCAGGTCCAGGCCGCGGATCTTGTCGGCGATGCGCAGCGGAGCGTCCGCGCCGCGACGCAGCGCGGCGAACGGCAGCGGGCTCTGCTCGTCGCTGACCACCCGCAGCAGGTTGATCCGGGTGCCCGGCACCCGCCCGACGTCCAGCGGCGCGGTCAGCACCACCAGGTGCCGCAGCACGTCGGCCCGCCGGTCGGTGCGCTCCAGCAGCGCGTAGCCGACCTGCTGCGGCTCGTCGAGGCGCTCGCGGGGCGGCGCCAGCGCGGCGAGCCGGTCCGCGACCCGGTGCAGCACCGCGCGTGCCTCGGCGACCGCGTCCACGCCGACGGCGTCCGGCACCGCGTCCGCCCCGGACGACTCCACTATGGACAGCAGCTCGGCGGCGAACTCCGCCAGCTCGTGCTGGAACCGCTCGCCGTCCTCCACCGCCCGCAGCACGGCACCCAGCAGTGGCCGCACCGGCGAGGGCAGGTGGTGCTGCAGGCGCGTCCGGCGGACGAGCACCCGCTGCACCCACTCGTCGAGCTCGGCGACCTCGACGATCGGCTCCAGCCTCGCCCCGTTGATCCAGTACCGGTCGGCGTGCCCCTCCAGCACCTCGGCGAAGGTCCGCAGCCGGTACAGCACCGACTTGCAGCGGCCGATCTCCCGGCTCTCGGGCGCCCAGCGCTCGATGTCCCAGGCCCAACCGAGGCATTCCTGCACGGCGGTCAGCAGCGCCCGCGCGTCGTCGAACACCCGGCCGGTGGCCTCCCGGCCGAGTCCGGCCGACAACCGCTGCGCAAGCTGCGTGCGCGCCTGCGCCGACCAGTCCGCCAGCGGATCGCCCACCACCGGCGGCAGCAGCCGTCCGTCCTCGCTACCCGCCGGCTCGGTGAGCAGCCGGTGCACCGCCTGGGCGTCGAGCTCCGCTCGGACCACCGCGTGATCGGGTTCCACCGCCGCAGCCTGCCGGGCCAGCGCCGCCTCGCGCTCCTCGTCCGGCACGGCGTGCAGCGGGGCGAACAGGGCCCGGCGGCGCAGCGCGGTCCGCTCCACGACGCGGTTGTGCAGGTCCAGCGCGTCAAGGTCGGCGAGCAGCGACTCCTGCATGAACCGCGCCTTCAGCGCGGTGATGGTCACCGGCACCGCGCGCCCCGGCCTACGGCGCTGGCTGTGCGAGACGACGGGGTCGGGATTGAGGTACAGCAGCCAGCGCTGCGTCGGGCGGTCCGCCGGGGCCGCCGAGATCGACCGGATCGCCGCGGTCACCGGGATGTTGTCCAGCACGCCGCCGTCGATCACCCGGAACGGCGGCAGCTGCGGCGACGCGGCGGTCTCGGAGAACAGCCCCACCATGTTCGGCTCGCCCGGCGGCGGGTCCCCGAGCGAGGAGCGGACCTGCGCCGGTTCGAAGGCGAACGGGAACGACGAGGTCGAGCGGGCCGCGTGCGCGAGCCGCAGCACGGTGTCGGCGAACTGCTCACCGGCGCCGAAGTCCGACAGCGGGTCCCCGGCCACACCCTGGTGCCGGAACCGGAACGAGGCGTTGCGCCGCTCCTGCAGCATCGGCCCGTACCGGCCGTCGAAGTGCCGCTCCACGATCGGGTCCAGCAGGGTCGCGGTCAGCAGCAGGTCCGCGCGGTTGCCGGGGTGTTCGGCCGAACCGGGCGTGTTGGCGGTGATCACGTCCACCAGCTGGCTGCGGAAGTACCGGTCGCCCTCCAGCAGCGAAGGCGGGCTGGGCTGCCAGAACTTCGGCACCGGGCGGGCCATCGCCTCCAGGTCGCCCAGCTGCACCCACACGCGGCGCATCCGGTCGAAGGGCATGCCGTAGACCAGCGTCGCCGACAGCAGCGTGGCGTTCAGGCCACCGGCCGACGCACCGGCCAGCACGTCGACGGCGACGGAGTCGTACCCGGCCAGCTTCGCCAGCGCCGCCCACGGGTGCTCGGCGCCGGCCGCGACGGCCTCGCGCAGCCGGTTGACCTCGGCGACCGCACCGCCGATCCACACCGCCATGCTCGCGCCGCCGCGCATCGCCAGCGCCAAGCGCAGTTCCTGCTCGTTCTCCGCCCCTGCCGCGGTGGCCACCTGGAAAGCCCGCCCCTCACGGTCAACACCTGCCGATCATCGGCGAACCTACCGCGCGGGCGCCGACGCGTGAGCGGCAACGGCGGTTGTTCCGCCCAATGCAGCAAGGCATGCGCGGACCGCCCAGGCGCACCTTCATGCGTCAGTCCTCCGGCGGGGTCCAGCGGTCGGTGCGGCGCATGCCCGCAGCGCGGCCCTTGCCCGCGATCACCAGCGCCATCTTGCGGGACGCCTCGTCGATCATCTCGTCGCCGAGCATCGCGGCGCCGCGTTTGCCCCCGGCCGCCGAGGTGTACCACGCGTAGGCGTCCAGGATGTTCTCGGCGTGGTCGTAGTCCTCCTGGCGCGGCGAGAACAGCTCGTTGACCGCCTCCACCTGCGCCGGGTGCAGCACCCACTTGCCATCGAAGCCCAGCGCCGCGGTGCGGCCGCCGACCCGGCGCAGCCCCTCGACGTCCCTGATCTGCAGGTACGGCCCGTCGATGGCCTGCACCCCGGCCGCCCGCGCCGCGGTGAGGATGCGCATCAGCACGTAGTGGTAGGCATCGCCCACGTCGTAGCCCGGGGGCTGGTGGCCGACCACCAGCGACCGCATGTTGATCGAGGCCATGAAGTCGGCGGGGCCGTACACCAACGCCGCCACCCGCGGCGAGGCGGTGGCGATGGCGTCGATGTCGACCAGGCCGCGGGCGTCCTCGATCTGCGGTTCGATGCCGATCCGGCCGACCTCCAGGCCCACCGCCCGCTCGATCTGGGTCAGCGTCAGGTCCAGCCAGCGCACGTGATCGGGGCTGCTGACCTTGGGCAGGATGATGGTGTCGAGTTCGGCGCCCGCACCCTCCACGACGGTCACCACGTCCCGGTAGGTCCACTCGGTGTCCAGCGCGTTGACCCGCACCGAGCGGATCTTGCCGTCCCAGCCGCCCTCGTTGAGCGCGCCGACGATCCGTTCCCGCGCCTCGGCCTTGGCCAGCGGCGCCACCGCGTCCTCCAGGTCCAGGAAGAACTGGTCGACGGCCAGCCCACGGGCCTTGTCGATCATCTTCGCGCTGGAACCGGGCACCGCCAGGCAGCTGCGCCGGGCACTCCGACCGTCCACGTTGTCCTCCTCCGGTGGGCTGGGCTGCTGCGTGTCTACCACGGTCGCGCGCACCGCCGAAGTCGCGAGTGCGCGGCGGCACAGCCGTTCGAGCGGCGGCGCGCGGCCGGAGTCCTTAGCCTCATCGACGTGGCAGCGGCGACCAGGGTCTTCGCGGCCCGGATGGCCGGTCTGGCGGTGTTCGGGCCGGACGGCGAGTCCATCGGCCGAGTGCGCGACGTGGTGTCCGCGCTCAGCATCCGGCGGCAGCCGCCGCGCGTGCTCGGTCTCGTCGTCGAGCTGCCCACCCGGCGACGGATCTTCGTGCCGATGCTGCGCGTCACCCGCATCGAGCCGAGCGCGGTGACGCTGGCGACGGGGTCGGTGAACCTGCGGCGCTTCCACCAGCGCCCCAACGAACTGCTGGTGCTCGGGCAACTGCTGGACGCCCGGGTCACCATCGACGCGACCGGCGCGCCCGCGGACCTGGTGGACGTCGCCATGGAGCAGATGCGCACCCGCGACTGGCAGCTGACCAAGCTCGCCGTCCGCGAGCGCACCGGCCGGCTCGGCCGCCGCGGCCCCACCCAGGTGCTGGACTGGGACCAGGTCAGCGGGCTCGGTTTCGCTGAGGTCACCGGGCGGCCGCAGGGCGTGCAGCAGCTGCTGGCCCTGTTCGACACCATGCGCGCCGTGGACGTCGCCAGCGCGCTGCACGAGCTGCCGACCAAGCGCCGCTACGAGGTCGCCGAGGCGCTGGACGACGAGCGGCTGGCCGACGTCGTCGAAGAGCTGCCCGAGGACGACCAGAAGGACCTGCTGGCGTACCTGGACGACGAGCGGGCGGCCGACGTGCTGGAGGCGATGAATCCCGACGACGCCGCCGACCTGCTCGCCGAGCTGTCCGAAGTGGACAAGGACCGGCTGCTCGGCCTGATGGCCCCGGAGGAGTCGGCGCCGGTCAGGCGGCTGCTGGCGTACTCCTTCGACACCGCGGGCGGGCTGATGACCCCGGAGCCGGTCGTGGTGGGGCCGGACGCGACGATCGCCGAGGCGCTGGCCGTGGTGCGCAACCCGGACCTGCCGGTGGCGCTGGCCAGCCTGGTGTTCGTCTGCCGCCCACCGTCGGCCACGCCGACCGGCCGCTACCTGGGCTGCGTGCACATCCAGCGGCTGCTCCGCGAACCACCGTCCACTTTGGTCGCCGGTGCGCTGGACACCGACCTGGCCAGCCTGCCGCCAACCGCGTCGCTCGCCGACGTCACGCGGTACTTCGCCGCCTACAACCTGGTGTGCGGGCCGGTGCTGGACGACGAGGAGCACCTCATCGGCGCGGTCACCGTCGACGACGTCCTCGACCACCTGCTACCGGAGGACTGGCGGGAAAGTGGCCTGCCCGAACCGGAGCCGGGGTCGCCGAACCAGCCGACGCACAGGGAGGCGCGCTGACCATGCCCGAGTTGCTGACCCGCCGCCGACTCGACCAGCCCCGGCCGCCGCACCGGTTCCGGCTCACCTTCGACCCGGAGCTGTTCGGGCAGCTCTCAGAGCGGATCGCCCGTTTCATCGGCACCGGCAAGTTCCTGTTCTGGATGACGGTCTTCGTGATCACCTGGATCGCGATAAACCTGTCCGCGGTGGGCCTGCAGTGGGACCCGTACCCGTTCATCCTGCTCAACCTGGCGTTCTCCACCCAGGCGTCCTACGCGGCCCCGCTGATCCTGCTGGCGCAGAACCGCCAGGACGACCGGGACCGGGTCTCGTTGGAGGAGGACCGGGCGCGCGCGGCGCAGACCAAGGCCGACACCGACTACCTGGCACGGGAACTGGCCGCGCTGCGCCTGGCGATCGGCGAGGTGGCCACCCGCGACTACCTGCGCGGCGAGCTGGATCGGCTCCGCGAGGAACTGTCCGGCCTGCGCAGCGCGGCCGGGAGGCGCCGCTCCCGGGCGGCCCGCACCCCCGACGACCAGGCGTGACGCCCGCGACGGGAACTGTCGTGCGGGCGGTCAGGCCGCGGTGAGGTCGGCGAAGAGCGCGACGATCGCCGGAGCCGTCACCTCGTGGGCCAGGTACTCGTCGCGGGTCAGCCAGGCCAGTTCGGCGATCTCCGCCGCAGGCCGCGGCTCGCCGTCCAGCTCGCCCGCGTAGCAGGCGAGCTCGACCCGCACCCCGTCGCCCTGGCCGACCGCGTCCGCCAGGTAGCGGCCCAGGAAGTCGGCACCACGCAGCCCCACGCCGAGCTCCTCCCGTACCTCCCGGTGCAGGGCCTCGACCTCGGTCTCACCAGGGTCGATCTTGCCGCCGGGCAGATAGAACGCGACCTGGTAGTCGGCGCGGACCAGCAGCAGCCGCCGGTCCACGTACCGCACCAGGCCCACCGCCCGGATCAGCCTGGGCGCGGGGGACGTCGAGTTGTGCACGTCCTCATGCTTGCGCACGGTGCCCCGGCGGGGACGGCACACCCCCGTCCGCCAACCGCTCGCAGGTGCGGATCAACGCCTCCAGCTCGCCGTTGGCCGCGGCCACGAAATACCGCGCGATTCCGTTGCGGTGCGTCGCCGCCGCCATCCGCCGCCGGCTTTCGCCGCGTTCGGTGATCACCGCCTGCACACCGCGCCCGTCGGAGTCCACCCGGACGCGCCGCACCAGCCCGAGCCGTTCCAGGCGGTCGACCAGGCGGGTCACCCCGGAACGGGACAGCAGGACAACGTCGGCCAGCTCGGTCATCCGGAGCCGCTGCCCCGGAGCCTCGGCCAGCGCTTCCAGCACGTCGTAGGCGGCCAGCGTGAGCCGCTGCTCGGCGATGAGGTCGCTCTCCAGGCAGCGCGTGACCCGGGCATGCGCGCGCAGGAAACTGCGGTACGCCAGCAGTTCGGTTCGAGTCGGTAATCGATGAAGAGCCGTTTCGGCCACGAGGACTGATATTACGGAACGCGTTCGGATGATTGCGCAGCGCCCCCATCGGTCACTGCGGTAACTCCCGCCACGGACCCGCCCCGCCGGGAACAACACTGGTCATCAGCACTGTTCGCGCTCGGCTACCGGTCCGTAGCATGGACTTGCCCACTCCGGTGGTGTGAGAGCCTTGGGCTGCGGGACCCACCCGCGCCCACCCCGTTCGCAACAGCAAGCCGAGGTAACCGTGACCAGTACGCAGTCCACGCCCACCGAGGACGCCGTCCGGCGGGCCCTCAGCAAGGTCGAGGACCCGGAGATCCGCCGACCGATCACCGAGCTGGACATGGTCAAAAGCGTGTCCGTCGGCGCCGACGGCGCCGTGGTGGTCGAGGTGTACCTGACGGTCCGCGGCTGCCCGATGCGGGAGACGATCGTGCAGCGGGTCACCGACGCCGTGTCGGCGGTGGAGGGCGTCAGCTCGGTGCGGGTCGAGCTGGACGTGATGAGCGACGAGCAGCGCACCGCGCTGCGCAAGAAGCTGCGCGGCAACGCCGAGGAACCGCGCATCCCCTTCGCCGAGCCGGGTTCGATGACCCGGGTGTACTGCGTGGCCTCCGGCAAGGGCGGCGTCGGCAAGTCCAGCGTCACCGTCAACCTGGCCGCGGCGATGGCGCAGCGGGGCCTGGCGGTCGGCGTCGTCGACGCCGACATCTACGGCCACTCGGTGCCGCGCATGCTGGGCGCGGGCGGCAAGCCCACCCAGGTCGAGAAGATGATCATGCCGCCGCAGTCGCACGGCGTGAAGGTGATCTCCATCGGCATGTTCACCCCGGGCAACACCCCGGTGGTCTGGCGCGGCCCCATGCTGCACCGGGCGCTGCAGCAGTTCCTGTCCGACGTGTTCTGGGGCGACCTGGACGTGCTGTTGCTGGACCTGCCGCCCGGCACCGGTGACGTCGCGCTGTCCACCGCCCAGCTGATCCCGAACGCGGAGCTGCTGGTGGTGACCACCCCGCAGCAGGCGGCGGCCGAGGTCGCCGAGCGCGCCGGAGCGATCGCCCTGCAGACCCGGCAGCGACTGGCGGGCGTGGTGGAGAACATGTCGTGGATGGAGCTGCCGGATGGCCAGCGGCTGGAGGTCTTCGGCTCCGGTGGCGGCCAGCTGGTGGCGGAGTCGCTGTCCCGCTCGATCGGCACCGAGGTGCCGCTGCTGGGGCAGGTGCCACTCGACCCGCGCCTGCGCGAGGCCGGCGACAACGGGACCCCGCTGGTGCTGGAGGCGCCCGACTCGCCCGCGGCGGTGGTGCTCAACGACATCGCCAAGCGACTGTCGACCCGGGCCCGCGGTCTCGCCGGGAAGCTCCTCTCCGTCTCCCCAGCCTGACCACGACGTCTCTCCACCCTGACCACGGTGCAGGGCACCCTCCCCCGGACTTCCGGCGGGAGGGGCTCCACATTTGTCTGAAATTGGAGCGCCTGCCCCGGGCTTCGTGGGGTGCCTGGGTGCGGATCGTGGGGGTCAGGCGCGCTTTGCGACCGCGAGGAGGCCCGGGCCGGTCGGCAGAGTCACCGGCACCAGGTTCTCGTCCGCCTGGATCGCGCGAACCAGCTCACGCAGGGCAAGCGCCATCGCGCTGCGGGCCCCCGGACTGGCCAGCTGCACCCCCGCGAACACGATCACGCCGCCGGGCCGCAGCAGGCGCACCCCCAGCTCCAGGTACCTCGGGTACTCCGTGGTGGCGATGCCCACCGAGATCAGGTCGTAGGCGCCCTCCGTCAGGCGCGGCAGCAGCTCGGTGGCCCGCCCCGCGATGAGCCGGGTCCGCCCGGTGGGCACCCCCGCCTCCCGCAGCACCGCACGGGCTGCCCGCTGGCTCACCGCGTCGGCGTCGATGGAGGTCAGCACCCCGTCCGGCACCATGCCCCGGAGCAACCACAACGCGCTCTCCCCCGAGCCGGTGCCGACCTCGACGACCGCTTTCGCGCACAGCGCCGCGGCGAGGAACCGCAGCACATGCAGCGGCGACGCCCCGGCCGGCGCGTGCTCAGTGTCGTTGCCGGGCACGCGGGGGCGCGAGTCGTCGCGACCCACGGGCCCGGCATCCACCGGCATCTCGGGTATCACAACGTGAAAGGCTATCGGCGCCGCGGCGCGGCGGGGACCGCGTTACCGACATCGTTAGAGGGCCGTTTCCGGAGGGCCGCCCGGTGCGAGCCAGCTCACGGCAGCTTCTCAGGCGGTTCTCAGACGCCTTTCATCGCTCCCTCACCAGGGAAGACGACAGTAGGAGCGTCAGAACCGACACCCATCGGCGTCTCATGCACGACGATCCCCGGGAACACCAGGGCCGGCGCGACCGTTGCACGTGATGACACCACACAGGAGGTGGCTTTTCGCCCGATGGCAACACAGCCGATGAGTGCGGCCCCCAGCGCCCAGCACACCACCGTCTCGCCCGCCGCCGCGGTAGAGGTCCCCTGGACCCCGCCGTCGTGGGACGAGGTGGTGCGGCAGCACGCCGACCGCGTGTACCGGCTGGCGTACCGGCTGACCGGCAACCAGCACGACGCCGAGGACCTGACCCAGGAGACGTTCATCCGGGTCTTCCGGTCGCTGGCATCGTACAAGCCGGGCACGTTCGAGGGGTGGCTGCACCGGATCACCACCAACCTGTTCCTGGACATGGCCCGCCGCAGGTCCCGCCTGCGGATGGAGGGCCTGCCCGAGGACACCGACCGGCTGCCCGGCGGTGGCCCGAGCCCTGAGCAGGTGTTCCACGACACCCACCTGGACCCCGATCTGCAGGCGGCGTTGGACAGGCTGCCGCCGGAGTTCCGCGCGGCCGTGGTGCTCTGCGACGTCGAGGGGCTCTCGTATGAGGAGATCGGCGCGACCTTGGGCGTGAAGCTGGGTACCGTGCGGAGCAGGATTCACCGCGGCCGGCAGATGCTGAAGGCCACCTTGGAAGCTCGACGCGAGCACGCCCGGGAGGAATGACGGATGACGGTTTTGCGTGGGTGGGGGCTTTCCGAGCAGCACCTCGCACTGGACGCGATCGTCGCCTTCGTGGACGGGGAGCTGAGCCCGAGCGCCCATGATCGCGCCGCCGCCCACCTGGCCCGCTGCCCCGCCTGCACCGCGGACGCCGCAGCCCAGCGGCAGGCCCGCGCGGCGGTGCGGGCGGCAGGGACGCCGTCGATCTCGCCGAAGTTGCTGCAGGCCCTGCGAGCCATCCCCACGCACGCCGAGCTGCCCAGCCAACCGGATGGCCTCGCACTCACCGAGGACGGCCAGCTGGTGACCGTCTCCCGGCCGGACCAGGCGAAGCGGTTCGGCGGCGGAGCCGTCCTCGGTTCCAGCACGCCGCTCGGCGGCCACCAGCAGCCCCTGGGGACGGCCTCCCCTTTTGCCAGTGACATCGCGCGCCCGCCCGCGCGCCGCGTGGGCCGCCGCACCAAACAGGGCGCCGGTGTCGTGTTCTCCGGCCTGGTGCTGGGCGCGCTGGCGCTGATGAACCTGCCGGTGGACGAGGACGGCAAGCCCGTCCCCGGGCCGGTCCCGCTGCCCGGCGGAGCGTTCCCCAACGCCGTGATCCCGGCTTCGGCGCGCGACACCCTGCCGCCCGAGCCGACAACGACCGCCCCGCCGACCTCGCTGGTCGCCGCCGTGCCGTCCCCGACCACCCCGGCCCCGACGACCTCGGCCGACGCCCCGCAGAACTGAGACTTCCGCGCAGGGGAGCGGGCCTCCCGACCACGGGGGCCCGCTCCTTTGCTGTCCACTCCCACACGGACTTCACCGCTGTCCGGGCAGAATGGGCGCACCGGCAGTGGGCCCAGGTGCCGGTGACGCGGGTGGCGCACCCGTGTGATCCACTCGACCACGAAAGTCCGACCGCATGCCCGGGGAGCGATGACCGACCAGCCAGGAACGCCCGCGCAGGGCCCGGATCCCGAAGGGCGCCGGGACGCGGGCCAGCCCAGTCCCGACGGACGGCCCTCCCGGCCGGTGCACCCGTGGCAGGGCGCAACCGCGACCACCCGCGGTGCGCCCACCGCACCGGGTCAGCCGGTGGGCGCCGCGCCGTCGCGTCCGGCGGACAACGGTCTCGGCCCGCACCGGCTCGCCCCCCGCCCGCTGCGACGTCCCGCCGTCCACCCCGAGCAGTCCGCGGTGTTCGGCCGCCCCCGCGGCGTGACCGGCAGTTTCGACCCGAACCGGCGCACCCTGCCGGTGCGCGGCATCGAGCAGGTCCCGCCGCCGCCCGAGGCGCTGAGCCAGGCGTTCAGCCGACCGCCGGACAACCGCGAACCGCTGCAGCGCGCGCCCGGCGAGACACCGATGACCCCGGAGCCGGCCGAGGAGCCGGTGCTGTGGAACTCCGGCGAGCGCGACCCGTGGCGCGACCCGGCGGCCGGCGCGGTGATCGGACCTCCCGCGCTGCCCGAGGAACAGCCCGACAAGACCGACGCGGAGCAGCCCGGACCGCTGCTGAGCGCCCGCGAGGTGCTGTTCGGCCGCCGGGTGCACCCGCGGGCGCTGGCCACGCTCGCCGCGGTCGCGCTGCTGATCGGGGTGGTCGGCGGTTTCCTCGGCCGGATCACCGCCGAGGAGGGCAACCCGCTGGTCAACCCGGACGTGACGCTCGCCGAGGTGGAGCCCGGGCTGGAGCGCCCGAAGGGCACCACGGCGGCCGTGGCGCAGCGCGTCGTCCCGGCCGTGGTGTCGGTCGAGGTCCGCGTCGGCGCGCAGGGCGGCAGCGGTTCCGGCGTGGTCATCGACGGCAACGGCTACGTGGTCACCAACAACCACGTGATCTCGATGGCCACGGACACCCCGAACGCGCAGATCGCGGCGGTGTTCCACGACGGCACCCGGGCCCCGGCGCGCATCGTCGGCCGCGACGTCAAGACCGACCTCGCGGTGCTCAAGGTCGAGGTGCGCAACCCCGTGGTGGCGCAGCTGGGCGACTCCGACAGCCTGGCCGTCGGCGACGAGGTGATCGCCATCGGCTCACCGCTGGGCCTGGCCGGCACCGTCACCACCGGCATCGTCAGCTCGGTGCACCGGCCGGTGCGGCTGGCCGGTGAGGGCACCGACACCAACGCGGTCATCGACGCGATCCAGACCGACGCCGCGATCAACCCCGGCAACTCCGGTGGCGCGCTGGTCGACGGCAACGGGGCCGTGGTGGGCATCAACAGCGCCATCCGCACCCTCGGCGCCGGCGGCGAGGGCGGCTCGATCGGCCTGGGCTTCGCGATCCCCATCGACGACGTGCGGCGCATCGCCCAGGAGCTCATCCGCACCGGGCACGTCCAGCACGCCAACCTCGGGGTCAACGCCAAGTCGGTGAGCGACGGGCTGGCCGACGGCGCCCAGGTGCAGAACGTGCAGGACGGCAGCGCCGCCGCGGCGGCCGGCATCGCCGAGGGCGACGTGATCATCCGGGTCGGTGAGCGCAAGGTGGGTAGCGCCGACGAGCTGATCGTGGCCGTCGACCGGCACCAGGTCGGCGAGCGGGTGCCGGTGACGGTGGTCCGGCAGGGCCGCGAGCTGGTGCTCGACGTGACGCTGACGTGACCCGCGCTGCCGAACGCGCGGCGAACTGTGGCTGAAGGCCGTACTCATTCCCTCTCCAGGCGGTGTTCCCCGGTCGGTACTCTGGGGGCGTTGGCAGCAGCTCACGCGGTGCCGGTCCGCGAGCCGCGAGATCCGGAGGTAGTCGAGAGGTGTTCGATAGCGTCGGCTGGCTGGAGATCCTCGTGCTCGCCGTGGTGGGGCTGTTCGTCCTCGGACCGGAGCGGTTGCCGCAGGGCGCCGCGTGGCTGGGTCGGACCATCCGGCAGATCCGCGAGTACGCGACCGGCGCCCGCGAACAGCTCCGCTCCGAGCTCGGTCCAGAGTTCGACGAGCTGCGCAAACCGCTGGAGGACCTACGCGGCATCCGCAACTTCAACCCGCGCACCGCGGTGACCAGGCACCTGTTCGACGGGGAGAACCCGCTGGACGGCATCACCGGGAACGGTTACCGGCCGACGACACCGCCGTCGACGCCGAAGCCGCAGCAGCGCCCGCTGGCCCCTGGGGAACGCCCGCCGTTCGACGTCGACGCCACCTGATCGGCGCCACCAACACGGCGACGGCGTCCAGCAGTCCCGCCGCAGTCACCGCGAGGCTGGTGAGCAACACCGTCGTGCGCCCCCAGCGGTCGGCAGCGCGCCCGGCGAGCGTCGAGGTTACCGTCCCGGCCGCGGAGGCTGGTTGCTCCGCTGCCCGATGAGGATTCGCGCTGGCACACCGCGGCGATCCGGCAGAAAACGCTGGTGGCGGTGCTGCCCGCCCGGCACCGGCTGGCCCGCCGCCGTCGGCTGCGGCTCGCCGAACTGGCCGACGACGACTTCGTCGCCACCCGCCGTGGTTACGGGCTGCGCCAGATCTTCGCGGGGCTGGCCGAACACGCCGGGTTCGAGCCGCGGCTGGCGTTTGGAAGCGAAGAGGTCGATACGGTGCGCGGGCTGGTCGCCGCCGAACTCGGGGTCGCGTGTCTGGTTACCGGGCCAGGGTCGCGGCGAGTTCCACGAGGCTGCGGGCCGCGAAACCGGTGCCGCCCGCCACCACCTCCGCGTAGTCCTTGTCCGCCCGGGCCGGTCCGGCGATGTCCAGGTGCGCCCACGGCAGGCCACCGGTGAACTCCCGCAGGAACAGCGCGGCGGTGATGCCGCCCGGCCCCGGCGGGGTCTGCCTGACGTCGGCGAGCTGTCCCTTGACGTCCTCGGCGTGGTCCTCCAGCAGCGGCATCCGCCACCAGGCCTCCCCGACCCGCTCACCCGCGCCGAGGATCTGCTCGGCGAGCGCGTCGTCCGTGGCGAACAACGCGCCGGTGCGCAGGCCGAGTGCGACCTTCATCGCACCGGTCAACGTGGCCACGTCCACCAGCAGGTCCGGTTCCAGGCGGTCCACCGCGTAGGCCATGGCGTCCGCGAGCACCATCCGCCCCTCGGCATCGGTGTTGCCGACCTCGGTGGTCGTGCCGCCGTAGTGGCGGACCACGTCACCGGGGCGGTAGGCGCTGCCGGACACGTGGTTCTCCGCCGAGGGCACCAGACCGGTGACCCGGATCGGCAGCCGCAGCCGCGCGATCGACAGCAGCGCGGCGATCACCGCGGCGCCGCCGGACATGTCGGTGCGCATCAGGTGCATGCCCTCGGCGGGCTTGAGCGAGATCCCACCGGTGTCGAAGGTGATGCCCTTCCCCACCAGCACCAGATGCGGTCCGGCCGCGTCGCCGGGCCGGTAGGTCAGCTCCAGCAGCCGCGGCGGCCGCGACGAGCCGCCGCCGACCGCGAGGATGCCGCCGAAACCGTTGCCCGCCAGCCACTTCTCGTCGCGGACCACCGCGTCGAGGCCGTCCACCCCGGCGGCCAGGTCCGCGGCGACACCGGTGAACCAGGCGGGATCCTTGATGTTGGAGGGCGCGTTGGCGAGGTCGCGGGCCAGCGCGGTCGCCGCGGCCAGCTCGCGGGTGCGCCGGACCTGCTCGCCCAGCGCCGCCACGTCCGCGCCCTCCGGCGCCACCAGCAGCACCTTCCGCAGCCGGGGCGGAGTCGGCTGGGCGGTCACCCGGAACCGGTAGCCGCCCAGCGCCAACCCCAGCGTCAACGCCGAGACGACGTCGCCGTCGGCCCCGTCGGGCAGCCGGACCTGGAGGTAGTCGGCGCTGGCCTCACCCAGGTCGCCGACCTCCTCCTCGGACTCGACGGCCTCGCCCAGCCGCTCGCGCACCGCGCGCGCCAGCGCCGCCCCGGCGCTGCGCCACCGCACGGGCTCGCCCGATCCGACACCCACGACCCAGCCGACCCCACCCGCGGGCAGCGGCACCGAGCGGACGTCGCCGGCGCCGGCCGAAGCCCCCACGGCCTGCAGCACCGCGACGTCCACATCGAACTGTTCGGCCGCAGGGGCCAGCTCCGGGCCCGACTCGCCGTCGGCGACGGCGACCGCGCCGGGTACGCCGTCCCGCCACTGCTGCACGACGTCCACTTCGACCAGTGACGTCGGGATCACGGGCAGTGCCGGATCCGCGTCGCGGGTCGGCTGGGCGGATCGGAACACTGGGGCACCGGACACGAAAAGGACCTTCCTGCGGCTGGGACCGGCCGCGCTCGCCGCACCGCCCGCCGGGCCGATCGCGCGGGGCGGCGGGGGGCGGTGTGGTGCGCCGGGCGGCCCGGGTGATCATCGGGCTGCGACGACGGCCCCGGCATCGGCTCGACACCGGGGCTCGACGAAGACTGCTCACCACTCGTCGTCGGCGTGATTGAGTTGTCGCCTCGGCGGAGGGGGCACCGCGCGGGAAGCAAGCCTGGCCGCCGGTGCTCCCCCCGTTCGCCTGCTGGCGGCCTCAGCCGGTGGCCGACTCCAGGGCGTCGCCCAGGTTCTTGGCCTCCTCGACCGACATTTCGACGACGAGCCGCCCACCACCCTCAAGCGGGACGCGCATCACGATGCCGCGACCCTCCTTTGTCACCTCGAGGGGACCGTCACCGGTCCGGGGCTTCATGGCCGCCATAGCGTGCTCCCTCCGTGAACTCTTCCCCCGCTGGTCGCCACAACCAGCTCGGGTCCACTCCCATTCTCCCCCATCCCGAGGCGGGGACGAAACCGAACCGATCAACTCGTGTCGCCCGTGCGCTGGTCGAATGCCCTCGGCGGCTGGCAGACTCGGCCTTCGTGCGGGCGCTCGGCGGCGCCTCCCGGCGCGGTCGGCAGGCCCCCGCCCGGCCGATCCGGGCCCCGCGGTGCGGGCACGATCCCGCAGCGGTTCACCGCGGCCCCGGCTACCAGCCACAACGGGTGTCCACCCGGGACTCGACCCGCCCGCGGAAAGTCCACTATGGAAAACCCCGGCGTCGGCGATCCGACGTCCGCCAAGGCAAGGAGCGCGAAGTGACCGACGTACTGCTGACCCAGGACACCGCCGGTGTGCGGCTGCTCACGTTGAACCGGCCGGACTCGTTCAACTCGCTCAACGTCGAACTGAAGCAGGCGCTGATCGCGGCGCTGCGCGACGCGGCGGCCGACGACGCGGTGCGGGCCCTGGTGATCACCGGCGCGGGCAGGGCGTTCTGTGCCGGGCAGGACCTCAAGGAGCACATCGCGCTGCTCGACGCCGGCGACCCGGCGCCGCTGAAGACCGTGGACGAGCACTACAACCCGATCATCCGCGCGGTGACGAGCATGCCGAAGCCGGTGATCGCCGCGGTCAACGGCACCGCCGCGGGCGCGGGCGCGTCGCTGGCCTACGCCTGCGACCTGCGGATCGCCTCGGCGAACGCGAAGTTCCTGATGGCCTTCGCCAACGTGGGGCTGTCCGCCGATTCCGGCGCGTCGTGGACGCTGCCGCGGCTGATCGGCTACGGCCGCGCGATGGAGATGCTGCTGCTGGCCGAGCCGGTCGGCGCCGAGGAGGCGCTGCGGATCGGCATGGTCAACCGCGTGGTGGACGCCGGGGAGGCGGTGGCCGCGGCCACCGAGCTGGCCACCCGGATGGCCGCCGGGCCGACCAGCGCCTACGCGCGGATCAAGGAGACCATGCTGGCGGCAGCGGCCGAGGGCCTGGCCGAGGCGCTGGCCGTGGAGGCGGGCGCACAGGCCGAGGCGGGCGCCACCGCCGACCACCGGGAGGCGGTGGCGGCCTTCGTCGAGAAGCGCGACCCGAACTTCACCGGCCGCTGATCCGCCGCCGCGGACCGCTGTTTCAGGCGCGGTCCGCGGCTCGCCAGCAGGTGGCGAGGTGGTCGTCGACCATGCCGGTGGCCTGCATGAGGGCGTAGCAGGTGGTCGGGCCGACGAACACGAAACCGCGGCGCTTGAGCTCCTTGGCCATTGCCGTGGACTCCGGGGTCGTCGCGGGCACCTCGGCAAGCGTCCTGGGCCGCTGTCGGCGGCGCTGCGGGGCGAACGACCACAACAGTTCGTCCAGCGGTTGGTCCAACTCCAGGACCGCACCGGCGTTGCGGATCGCGGCGTCGATCTTGGCGCGGTTGCGAACGATTTCGGCGTCGGCCAGCAGCCGCTCCCGGTCGCCGTCGTCGAAGGCGGCCACCTTCGCGGGCTCGAAGTCCGCGAACGCCCGGCGGAACGCCGCGCGCTTGCGCAGGATCGTCAACCACGACAGACCCGACTGGAACGACTCGAGGGTGATCCGCTCGAACAGCTCCCGCTCCCCGTGCAGCGGCACGCCCCACTCGCTGTCGTGGTACTCCGTGTAGTCCGCCGGACCCGCGCCCCACGGGCAGCGCGCCCGACCGTCCGCACCCAGCACCGCGGCACCGGTCTCGTTCACCGCACTCCTTCTCCGCCGCGGCAGAACGCCGCGAACGCGGCCAGCGACCGCCGCATCCCCCAGGCGAACGCGGGCCGCACCACCGGCCACACCAGTCCACCGCCGGGCGGCAGCTCCAGCCGCTCCCACCACACGAACATCGACGCGGCGTTGCCGCACCGCACCACCTCGAACCCGCCGTCGCCGACGAGCGGCTTGCCGAGGTGGCGGACCCGGCAGCGGTGCGGCGGCTGCCACGCCACCACCTCCATGCGGTCCACGATCCCGATGCCGCCGAGCCCGGTGACCGCCACCAGCCGGGTGCCCGGGCCGCCGGTGCCGCTGACCTGATGCACCTCGGTGCCCAGCATCCACTCACCCTGCCGCTCCCAGTCGGTCGCGGCGGCCCACACGACCTCTGGCGTCGCCTCGACCGGGACGCTCAACCGCAGCTCGACCGGGGGCATGGCGTCAGTCCTCGCGCTCCGCGCGGGCTTTCTGCAACTGCTGCCCGGCCACGTCGAGCTGCCGCTCGAGCACGGCGATGCGCCCGTGCAGTTCGTCGAGCTGCCCGGCGAGGCGTTCCAGCGCCCAGTCCACCTCCGATGCCTTGTAGCCGCGCAGGACCTGCTGGAACCGCAACGCGCGCACGTCCGCCCCCTCGATGTCGGCCGGGGGCAGCCTGGTCGGGGTGGAGCCGGGCGGCAGCGGGGCCAGCTGCTCCCCGCGGCCGAAGACCAGCGAGGCGAGCAGGAAGACGACCGCGGCGACCGCCAGCACCACGAGCAGGTAGATGAGCGCACTAGCCACGGTCATCCATCGTGGCACGCCGCGCCGACACCCGCGGCCGTGGTCAGGTCTTGGCCGGCGCGGCCTCCAGCACGCCCTCGATCGCCGTGGTGAACTCCCGCCAGGCCCGCCGCTCGGCCTGCAGCGTCTGCACGCCCGCGTGGGTCAGGCGGTAGGTCCGGCGCTGGCGGCCGCCGACCGTGCTCCAGGTGCTGTGCACGTACCCGGCCCGTTCGAGCCTGCGAAGCGCCGGGTAGACCGTGCCGGTGGGGAGATCGAGAGCACCACCGCTGCGTTCCTGCAGAGCCTCGATGATCGCGTACCCATGCAAAGCCCTGCCGTCGAGCGTCGCGAGCAGCAGGGCGTCCAAGTGGCCACGTAGCGCATCAGCCTTCACAGGTAGGCACTCTACGGATATTCGCGACCACTGTCACCGCCGCCACGCAAGAGGACCTTGGTCCTGTCGCGATCCGGACCCGCAATGATGTCGATCACAGCCCGGTCCGTGGCTGATCCGTTCGGGTGGCAGATCCCGGAAGGACCTTATCCGGCCCGGTTCCCCACCACACTGCGGAGTCGGATGTGCCGCGCGAGCAATCAGGAGCCGTTTGCCGTGCCCGACCACGACGCCCCCGAAGCGACCACCGGCACCGCGCGACTCGACGCCGCCACGACCTACGCCCCCGCCCCGACGCGCTCCACCAGCTCCGCTCCTCCCTCGCGGCGCTGGTGGACGTGATCGACCGGGCACCCGGACCGGAGCCTGGAGCGTGACGAGGCGCAGTGGCGGCTGGAGGAGCTCGTCGACGAGCTGGGCCGCACCCCACCCAGCGCCCCGCGGATCACCTCCCGCTGGTTGCGCCTGGTGCCGGTGCTCACCGCGGTCCGCCCGGACGTGCCGGTCCCGACACTCACCCAGCTGCTCGGCCAGGCCGTCGGCAAACCCTGACCACACCTGTGCGGGGTGCCGCACCCTGCCCCGAGCGCGTTCGCCACAGGGAACGCCGACTGCCGGGGAGACCGGCGGACCGCCCTTTCCGGAGACGCCATCTCGCCCGGAGCAGTGCCGCGGCGGTCCGCGCGGATGCTCACGCCAGGGCCCGGCGCACGTGGGCCGGGGGATGCGTTCCGGCGATCGCCGCGACCATCTCCACCACCCGGCGGGTCTCCACCACGTGGTGCGCCCGGAACACCCGGGCCCCGCCCCAGGCCGCGATGGCGGTCGCCGCCAGCGTGCCCTCCAGCCGCTGGTCAACCGGGACGTCCAGGGTCTCGCCGATGAAGTCCTTGTTCGACAGGGCCATCAGCACCGGCCAGCCGGTGTCCACCAGTTCCCCGATGCGGCGCAGCAGCGCCAACCCGTGCCAGGTGTTCTTGCCGAAGTCGTGCGTCGGGTCGATCAGCACGCCCTGCGCGGGCACCCCGAGCTCCACCATCCGCTCGGCCCGTGCGACGAGCTCCGCGGTCACCTCGGCGACCACGTCGGCGTAGCGCACCCGGTACGGATCGGTGCGCGGCGGCAACCCGCCGGTGTGCGAGCACACCACGCCCACCCCGAACTCGGCGGCCACCTCGGCCAGCTTCGGGTCCGCCCCCGCCCAGGTGTCGTTGAGCAGGTCCGCACCCGCCTCACAGACCGGCCGGGCCACCTCGTGCCGCCAGGTGTCGACGCTGATCACCAGGTTTGGGTGGCGCTCGCGGATCGCGGAGACGAAGGGCACCACCCGGCGGATCTCCTCGGCGGCGTCCACCACCTCGCCCTGCGCCCCGGCGCGGACCCCGCCGATGTCGACGATGTCGGCGCCGTCGGCCACCGCCCGGTCCACCGCGGCCGTGGCCGCGTCCACCTCGAAGGTCCGCCCGCGGTCGAAGAACGAGTCGCGGGTTCGGTTGACGATGGCCATCACCAGCGGACGGTCCTGGGGGACGTCCTTGTCGCGGAACCGCAGTCGCACGGCTGGAGATCCTGGCATGGCAGCTACAGGCACGCGTCGAGGGCGGTGTCGACGTCGTCGGTGACGTGCAGCACGTCCAGCGAGTGCTGCTTGGCGAAACCGCTGTCCACCAGCCCGCGCAACCAGTCCAGCAGGCCCCGGTAGTGCCCGTCCGGATCGAGCAGCACGACGGGTTTGGTGTGCATGCCGATGTAGCGGGCCGTCCAGATCTCGAACAGCTCCTCGCAGGTGCCGATGCCGCCGGGCAGCGTCAAAAACGCCGTGGCGTGCGCGTCCATCAGCCCCTTGCGCTCTCGCATCGTGTCCACGACCAGCAGTTCGTCGGCATCGGTGTCGGCCACCTCGCGGTCCACCAGGGCGCGCGGGATGACGCCGATGGTGCGCCCGCCCGCGGCCCGCGCCGCCCGCGCCACCTCGCCCATCATCGACACCCGGCCGCCGCCGGAGACCAGCGTCCACCCGCGCTTGGCGATCTTGGTGCCGACCTCGGCCGCCAGGTCGAGGTGCTGCTGCGGCACCGGTCCCGACGCGCAGAAAACGCAGACCGAGATGTCGCCGTCGGGTTCAGCGGTGCTCAATGGGTGGCCTCCCAAGCCTCGTACGCCTCCTGCACGATCCGGATCGCGTCATCGACGTCGTCGGTGAGGTGCAGCAGGGCCAGGTCCTTCTCCCCGATCTTGCCGGTCCCGTGCATGCTGTCACGGATCCAGTCGTACAGGCCCTGCCAGTAGGACCGGCCGAACAGCACCACCGGGAACTTCGTGACCTTCTTGGTCTGCACCAGGGTCAGCGACTCGAACAGCTCGTCCATGGTGCCGAAGCCGCCCGGCAGGCAGACGAACGCCTGCGCGTACTTGATGAACATCGTCTTGCGGACGAAGAAGTACCGGAAGTTGACGCCGAGGTCCACCCACGGGTTCAGGCCCTGCTCGAAGGGCAGCTCGATGCCCAGGCCGATCGACAGCCCGCCCGCCTCGGACGCCCCGCGGTTGACCGCCTCCATCGCGCCCGGCCCGCCGCCGGTGATCACCGCACAGCCGATCCCGGCCAGCGCCGCCCCCAGCTGCACGCCCACGGCGTACTCCGGGTGGTCGCGGGGGGTGCGCGCCGAGCCGAACACGGTCACCGCGCGCGGCACCTCGGCCAGGGCCCCGAAGCCCTCCACGAACTCCGCCTGGATGCGCAGCACCCGCCACGGGTCGGTGTGCACCCAGTCCGAGGGGCCGCGGGAGTCCAGCAGCCGCTGGTCGGTGGTGGTCGGCTCGCTCAACCGGGACCGGCGCAGCACGACGGGTCCGCGTTGCTTCTCCTGGGGTTTCTCCGCTCCGTTCGGTTCGCCCCACGGGCCTTCGATCGTCATGGCGTCGAGAGTACGCAGCCCCGCTGCGTCCGCGGCGCACCCCCGCACCCGGGGCGAGCCGGGAAATGCCTGTTCACGAGGGATTCACGGGGGCGAGCAGCGGCGTACGATACGAAGAGAAGATCGAGTGCCGCCGGCGACGCCGGCCGCGCACACCACGCAGATCCGCAGGCGATCTACGCAGGCGGGCGGACCCCGGGGTCGCCGGGCACGATCCCACTCGAGCCCGGGAGCCAGCCATGCTCATCGACCTGCTGATCGGAATCCTCGTGCTCGGCATCCTCTACGTCGCGGCCGGAGTCAAGGTCATCAAGCAGTACGAACGCGGCGTGGTGTTCCGCCTCGGACGGCTGCAGAGCGCCACCCGCGGCCCCGGCCTGACCATAATCGTCCCGCTCGTGGACCGGATGCGGAAGGTCAACCTGCAGATCGTCACGATGCCGGTGCCCGCGCAGGAGGGCATCACCCGCGACAACGTGACCGTCCGGGTGGACGCGGTGGTCTACTTCAGGGTCGAGGACCCGGCCCGCGCCATCGTCAACGTCGAGGACTACCTGTTCGCCGTCGGGCAGGTCGCGCAGACCTCGCTGCGCTCGATCATCGGCAAGAGCGACCTGGACGACCTGCTGTCCAACCGGGAACGGCTGAACCAGGGCCTGGAGCTGATGATCGACAGCCCGGCGCTGGGCTGGGGCGTGCACATCGACCGGGTGGAGATCAAGGACGTTTCGCTGCCGGAGTCGATGAAGCGCTCGATCGCCCGCCAGGCCGAGGCCGAACGTGAGCGGCGTTCGCGGGTCATCTCGGCGGACGGGGAGTTCCGGGCGTCCCGCAAGCTCGCCGACGCGGCGCGCGTCATGTCCGACACCCCGGCCGCGCTGCAGCTGCGCCTGCTGGAAACGGTCGTGGAGGTGGCCGCGGAGAAAAACTCGACGCTGGTGCTGCCGTTCCCGGTGGAGCTGCTGCAGTTCGTCGACACCGTCCACCGCGGCGAGGCGACGAAGACACCCCGTGCCACCGAGCCGGAAACGGCGGAGCCCACCGAGCCGGAGGCAGCGGAGCTCGCCGAGCCGGCGCGGCAGGCCGAGCTCGCCGCCGAGCGGCCGCAGGCCGCCGAGAAGCTCACCGAAGCGGAGCGGCAGGCGCAGCTGCCGCAGCAACGCGACCAGGAGCCGTCCCGCTCGGAGAGCACGGACGACACGGTCCTCGGCATCGCCTGATCCCGCGACGCGGGTGACGGGCACGTGGTCAGGGTGCCTGCACCCAGCGCGGGTCAGCTGAGGAAGCGGGTCAGCACGTCCGCGCAGCGGCGGATCTCCGCCGCCGCCACGTGCTCCTGCTTGGTGTGCGCCAGGGTGGGGGAACCTGGGCCGAAGTTCACCGCGGGCAGGCCGCGGGCCGCGAAGCGGGCCACGTCCGTCCAGCCCAGCTTCGCCACCGGTGCCGCGCCGGACGCCTCGACCAGTTCCGCCGCGGCCGGTGCGGACAGCCCCGGCAGGGCCGCCGGTGCGCCGTCGACCACCGTGACCTCAAACCCGTCGAAGACCTCACGCAGGTGCGCCTCGGCCTCCGCCAGCGTCCGGTCCGGCGCGAAGCGGTGGTTGACCGTCACCACGCACTCGTCGGGCACCACGTTGCCCGCGACTCCCCCGGAGATCCGCACCGCCTGCAGGCCCTCCCGGAACTGCAGGCCGTCGATCACCGGCTCGCGCGGCGTGTACTCGGCCAACCGCTGCAGCACCGGGTGCGCCGCATGGATCGCGTTCGACCCCATCCACGCCCGCGCGGTGTGCGCACGCTCGCCGGTGGTGCGCACCTCCACGCGCATGGTGCCCTGGCAACCCGCCTCGATCGCGGCGTTGGACGGCTCGCACACCACGGCCAGGTCGCCGGCCAGCCACTCCGGCAGCTCCCGCTCGATGCGGTTCAGCCCGTTGCGCTCGGCCTCGACCTCCTCGCAGTCGTAGAACACCAGGGTCAGATCGTGGCGCGGTGCACGCAGCTGCGCGGCGAGGTGCAGCATCACCGCGTCCCCGCCCTTCATGTCAACCGCACCGCAGCCGTGCAGCACCTCGTCGTCGCCCGAGCCGGTGCGCCGCAGCGGCAGGTTGTCGTTGATCGGCACCGTGTCCAAGTGCCCGGCCAGCACCACCCGGGAACCGCGCCCCAGGTTCGTGCGGGCCAGCACCGCCTCGCCGTTGCGCACCACCTCCAGGTGCGGGGCCTGCGCGCGCAACGCCTGCTCCACTGCGTCGGCGATGGCTTTCTCCTCGCCCGAAACGCTGGGGATGTCCACCAGCGCGGCGGTGAGTTCGACGGGGTCAGCGGTGAGATCCAACGACGCGGTCACGTCCGGCAGGCTACCCGGCGGCCAGCGCAGCGGCGGCTCGACGGGGCCCGTCGAGAATCCGCGTCCGCGCGGGAACCGGATCGGCCGAAAGACCATCTGAACCGATGATCGTCGCGCTAGGCTTCCGCCACTGGGGTCATTGTTGCTGGAGGTGGGCATGAGTTACACCGCGAACCCGGACGCGCTGCGCAAGGCCGGGGCAAGCGCCAAGTCGGCCGGGGAGCAGGCCGGTCAGGTCAAGCTGGGGCAGCCCACCACCGACATCGCCACGGCCATGCCGGGCGGCCGGTCGGAGGGCGCGGCCAAGCAGGTCGCGCAGAGCTGGGACCAGTCGGTCCGGAAGTGGAGTCAGGCCGCGACCGAGCACGGCAACTCGCTGACCGCCACCGCCGACGAGTACCAGCGCACCGACCAGGCCGGCGCGCAGAACATCAGCCAGGTCGGCGCATCGGTTGGAGGGTAGGCAGCCGCATGGTGTCCTTCGCCGATGTCCGACGCTGGAAGCCCGAGGGTCTCGACGCGGTGCACCGGGAGCTCGGCAAGCGCCGCGATGACCTGATCAGCCTGCAGGACGAACTCGACGGCGCCAAGAACCCCGACGGCTGGACCGGGAAAGCCGCCGACAGCGCCGCCCAGCAGCACACGAAGCTGCTCGCCGACATGCGCACCCTCGTCGCCGAGGTCGCCACCGTGCGCGTCGCCGTCGCCGCAGCCGCCGACGACGTCACCAAGATCAAGCAACAACTCACCCAGGCCGAACACGAAGCACGAGCCCACGGCTTCCAGATCACCGAAGAAGGCGGCATCAAGGACGTCAACCCACCCAAGGACGTCCCCGAAGACCAGCTCGAGGCAGTCAAACAAAAACGCATCCAGGTCCGCGACAAACTCGTCGACACCATCGAGAAAATCCTCGACGAGGCAGAACGCACCGACGCCGAACTCGCCAAGGCCCTCACCGCCGCCAACCAGGACACAATCCAGCCCGGCAAAGGCGGCACCCTGGCCGACGCCGCCAACACCACCCAGATCCAGGCCCTCGTCGCCTCCGCCGGGAAGCCCAAGGAGAACACCCCAAAGGCCAACGCCGAGTGGTGGAAATCGCTGTCCGACGAACAACGCGCCGCACTGCTGGAAACCGCGCCCGGCTGGCTCGGTAACCGCGACGGCATCCCCGCCGAAGTCCGCGACCAGATCAACCGAGCCAACATCGACGACGAACGCGCGAAGCTCACCGAGCAGAAGCAGCAGCTCCGGGAAGGCGGCGTCACCGACGACGAGCAGCGCGAGCTGAAGAAGATCGACGCGAAGCTCGCCTCCCTGACCGCGATCGAGGAGACCCTCGCGAGGGGCGACCGGCAGCTGCTGGTCCTCGACAGCAGTGGCGAACGTCTCAAGGCCGCCGTGGCCGTCGGCAACGTGGACACCGCGAAGCACGTGGCCGTGTTCACCCCGGGCCTCACCAGCACGGTCGACGGCAGCCTCAAGGGCTACGACGACGACATGCAGAAGCTCGTCGCGAAATCGAAGGAGCAGCTGAAACTGGCCGGTGAGGATCCCAGCGTCGCCGCGGTGACCTGGATCGGGTACGAAGCACCGCAGGTGAGCGGCGAACTCCTCGACCTGGCGGGCAGCGAACGCGACTCGGTGGTCAGCTCCCAGTCCGCCCGGATCGGCGGGGAGAAGCTCAACAGCTTCCTCGCCGGCATCAACGAGTCCCGGGGCAGCGATCCGCACCTCACCGCGATCGGCCATTCCTACGGCTCCACCACCACCGGTTACGCCCTGCAGAAGGGTGGGCATGGTGTGGATGACGCGATCGTCTTCGGCTCACCCGGCGTCGGCACCGACAACGTCAAGGACCTCCATGTCCCGGAAGGGCACACCTACCGGATGGAGGCCGCGTGGGACCCGGTGGCCGACTTCAGCCGGTTCGGCAAGGACCCGTCCCACATGGACGGATTCACCGACCTGTCCACCGAGAAGTCGAAGGTCGGCGGCGAGGTGACCGGGCACACCAAATACCTCACCGACGACTCGACGAGCCAGCACAACCTGGCCGCCGTCATCGCCGGACACCCGGAGAAGACGGTGCAGGGCAACAGCGAGGGTGTCGGCGACATGGTTTCGCCGTACCTGGACCCGGTTTTCAAGACCGGAACGCAGATCTACGACACCGGAGCGGACGTGCTGTCGAAGTCCGTGGACGTCGGCAGCGACATCGCGTCCAAGGTCTTCGGCGAGGACACGGTGTCCACGGTCAAGGAAGGCGTCAAGGACGTCGGCTCCGAGGTGGAGTCCACGGTCGAGGACCTCGGTTCGGCCGCAATCGACAAGGCCAAGGACCTCTTCTCATGAGAAAACTCGTCCTGCTCGCGCTCTGCGCACTGCTCGCGGTCGGCTGCGCCGACCAACCAGGAGACCCACTCGACGACGGGGAAGAAGTGGACGCCCAGACCCTCCAGCAGCGACCTTCCATGGAAGAAGTCACCGCGCGCTACGAGCAGATGCAGCAGAAGCTGCGCGACCGGCTGTCCGCGGACCTCGGCCTCACCACTGCGTGGGTCGATGACGGAGAGTCCGGCTCGTCGGGCTGCAAGGAGGCGCCTGACGTCCCGGGGGCGGAAAAGCACTCCCTCAACATCTGGACGTACCACGGGAACATCCCGGACAGCCAGTGGCCCCAGGCGCAGCGGATCGCTACCGAGGTCGCTGGCGAGTACGGCTTCGGCGCCCCCGAAGTGATCCTCGACCGGCCCGGCGAACACAACATCGTGCTGCACGACTCGTTCGGCGCAGATCTGGACTTCGCCACGTCCACCAACACGATCATGCGGGTGCACACCGGGTGCCACCTGCTGCAGTCCGCGAAGGGATAGCCCTCGGGCCGTGTGCCCGGCAATGCAAGCGAGTCACCCCGTGGCCCGGGAAGTAAGGGGAAGCACATGGTGTCGTTAGCCGATGTCCGACGCTGGAAGCCCGAGGGTCTCGACGCGGTGCACCGGGAGCTCGGCAAGCGCCGCGATGACCTGATCAGCCTGCAGGACGAACTCGACGGCGCCAAGAACCCCGACGGCTGGACCGGGAAAGCCGCCGACAGCGCCGCCCAGCAGCACACGAAGCTGCTCGCCGACATGCGCACCCTCGTCGCCGAGGTCGCCACCGTGCGCGTCGCCGTCGCCGCAGCCGCCGACGACGTCACCAAGATCAAGCAACAACTCACCCAGGCCGAACACGAAGCACGAGCCCACGGCTTCCAGATCACCGAAGAAGGCGGCATCAAGGACGTCAACCCACCCAAGGACGTCCCCGAAGACCAGCTCGAGGCAGTCAAACAAAAACGCATCCAGGTCCGCGACAAACTCGTCGACACCATCGAGAAAATCCTCGACGAGGCAGAACGCACCGACGCCGAACTCGCCAAGGCCCTCACCGCCGCCAACCAGGACACAATCCAGCCCGGCAAAGGCGGCACCCTGGCCGACGCCGCCAACACCACCCAGATCCAGGCCCTCGTCGCCTCCGCCGGGAAGCCCAAGGAGAACACCCCAAAGGCCAACGCCGAGTGGTGGAAATCGCTGTCCGACGAACAACGCGCCGCACTGCTGGAAACCGCGCCCGGCTGGCTCGGTAACCGCGACGGCATCCCCGCCGAAGTCCGCGACCAGATCAACCGAGCCAACATCGACGACGAACGCGCGAAGCTCACCGAGCAGAAGCAGCAGCTCCGGGAAGGCGGCGTCACCGACGACGAGAAGGACAAGATCGAGGAGATCGACGCCAAGCTCAGGTCCATCGACACCATCGAGAAGACCATCGCCCGGGAAAACCCGCCGCGCCAGCTGATGTTGTTCGACACCAGCGGTGAGCGGGTCAAGGCCGCCGTGGCCGTCGGCAACGTGGACACCGCCGACCACGTCTCGGTCTTCACCCCCGGCTTCACCACCACGGTCGACGGCAGCCTCGAGAACTACGACGACAAGATGCAGGAACTCGTCACCGAGTCCGAGCAGGAGCTCCGCCGCCACGGCAAGCACGGCGAGGTCGCCGCCGTCACGTGGATCGGGTACGAGGCGCCGCAGTGGGACGAGTTGGCTGAGGACGACCACTCGGTGCTCGGCGCGGATGCGGCCGAAAAGGGTGGAGCCAAGCTCAACGACTTCTACAAGGGCATCAACGAATCCCGGGACACCGATCCGCACCTCACCGCGATCGGCCACTCCTACGGCTCCACCACCACCGGCTACGCCCTGCAGAAAGGCGACCACGGCGTCGACGACGCGATCATCTACGGCTCACCCGGCGTCGGCACCAACGACATCGAGGACCTGCACGTCCCCGAGGGCCACGCGTACCGGCTGGAAGCGAAGAACGACGCGGTCGCCGACCTCGCGCGCTTCGGCGGCGACCCGTCGCACATGGAGGGGTTCAAGGACCTGTCGACCGCGAAGTCGAAGGAGGGCGCGGAGGTCACCGGGCACAGCGACTACCTGAACCCGGACACCACGAGCCAGCACAACATGGCCGTCGTCGTCGCAGGTATCCCGGAGCAGGCCGTGACCGGCAAGACCGACGGCGTCGGCGACGTGCTCTCCTACCTACCGCACCAGACCCAGGAGCTGGGTTCCAAGGTCCACGACTGGGGAGCGGGAGCGGTCGACAAGGCCAAGGACTTCGGTTCGGACGCGGTCGACAAGGTCAAGGAAACCGGATCCAGGATCAAGGATCTGTTCTCATGAACAAGCTCATCGTGTTCGCCTTCTGCGCACTGCTCGCCGCAGGCTGCACCGGACCGTCCGACGGGGGAAACGTGTCAGACCAGCTCAGCGTCCTTCAGCAGCGTCCGTCCATGGAGGAGATCACCGCGCGATACGAGGAGATGCAGCAGAAGCTGCGTGATCGGCTGTCGGCCGACCTCGGTCTCCCAACGCCGTGGGTCAACGAAGGGGGTTTCGGCGAAGCCGGCTGCAGCGAGTTCCCCGGCATCGACGGCGCGGAGAAGCACAGCCTGGACCTGTGGCTCCACGAGGGCAACATCCCGGACGCGCAGTGGCCGCAGGCACAGCAGATCGCCGTCGAGGTCACCCGCGAGTATGGCTTCACCGAACTCGAGGTGATTGTCGACCGGCCTGCCGACCACAAGGTCGAACTCCGCGACGGCTTCGGCGCCCAGCTGCACTTCGGCACCGCGGTCAACACGATCATAAGCGTCCGGACCGGCTGCCACCTGCTGGCGTCCGCCAGGGGCGGTCAGGGCTGATCGTGCGGCCCGAGCCGGCCGCGGAGGTCGCCGCTCCGCTACTGGCGGGCGGCGTCATCCAGCTCACGGCCACCTCGGTCGGCTGATTCGGCCGCACGAACAGGTGGTCTGGACTCGCGGCCGTGTTGCACCGGTACGACGCTCGCCCGGGAGCCCTGTGCTGGAAAGGGGTTTGCGGCATGGTGTCGATCGCCGACGTGCGCCGGTGGAGGCCCGAGGCGCTCGAAGAGGTCTTCCGCGCCCTCGGCAGGCGTCGGAGCGACCTCGCCGGGATCGATGACGAGTTCGGCGCCGCCCGCAACCCCGAGGGGTGGGACGGGGCGGCGGCCGAGCAGTCCGCGAAGCGCCACGCCACCCTCGGCGCGCAGCTCCAGCGGCTGGGCGACGAGGTGACCGCGGTGCGCGACGCCGTCGGCCGAGCCGCCGAGGACGTCCGGCGGGTGCGGCGGCGACTCGACGCCGCCGAGCACCGGGCGCGCGCCCACGGCTTCGAGATCACCGAGGACGGCGCCATCCGCGACGTCCGACCCTCGCGGGACGTCCCCGCCGACCACGAGGTCCACCAGCAGCGGCGGCGGGTCCGCGACGAACTGGCCGCCGAGATCCAGGCCGTCCTCGACGACGCCGAGCGCGCCGACGCCGCCCTGGCCAAGGCGCTCGTCGCGGCGGAAAGCGGCCCCATCGCGCCCGCGACGGTGCGCACCACCGCTGCCGCGGGCGCAATCCCCGAGGACGGCACCCCCGCCCAGAACGCCAGGTGGTGGAGATCCCTGCCGCCCGCCGAGCGCGCCAAGCTGGCCGCCAACCCGCCCGCCTGGCTGGGCAACCGCGACGGCATCCCGGCCGCGGTCCGGGATCGGGCCAACCGGGCCCGCATCGAGGAGGAGCGCAAGGCGCTGCACCGGCGAAAGGTCGAGCTGGAAGGCGACGGCACCACGCGCGGCGAGCGGGAGCGATTGGCCGACATCGACGCCAGGCTCCGGTCCCTCGACGCCATCGAGAAGATCCTGGCCCGCGGCGACCGGCAGCTCCTGCTGCTCGACACCGGCGGCGAACGCGCGAAAGCCGCGGTGGCGGTGGGCGACGTGGACACCGCCGACCACGTCGCGGTGTACACGCCGGGCTTCAACACCACCGTCGACGGCGCGCTGCACGCGGACACGCAGATGGACCAGCTGCGCCGCCAGGCGCAGTTCGAGAGCGACCGGCACGGCGACGGCGGCACGGTCGCCACCGTCACCTGGATGGGCACCGAGTTCCCGCTGTGGCGCGAGATCGCCGACCCGGACCGCTCGGTGGTGTCCTCGGCATCCGCCGAGGAGGGCGGCCGGAAGCTGGCCCGCTTTTGCGCGGGCATCAACGCCTCGCGCGACACCGCCCTGCACCTGACCGCCATCGGCCACTCCTACGGCTCCACGATCACCGGCTACGCGATGCAGCAGGACGGCCACGGTGTGGACGACGCGGTGTTCTCCGGGTCGCCGGGCGTGGGCACCAACGACGTGCGCGACCTCCGCGTGCCCGCCGGGCACACCTACCGGATCGAGGCGGAGAACGACTGGGTCGCTGACCTGGGCCGCTTCGGCGGCGACCCCAGCCACCTGGACGGCATGGTCGGCCTGTCCGCGAAGGACGCCTCGGTCGGCGGGCGCACGCTCAACGGCGTCCAGGGCCACGGCAGCTACTTCGCGCCCAACAGCACCAGCCAGTACAACATGAGCGTCGTCGTGGCCGGGGTCCCCGACCGGGCGGTCAAGGACGACGGGCTGGGCATCGGTGACATGATCTCCGGCATCATCTCCTAGGAAGATCACGTCCAGCGCCACCATCGGAACCTGACGGGGGACACCGTGGAAGACCCGCGCATCCTGCTCCAGAAACGCCCCGGCATGGCCGAGATCAGCGCCCGCTACCGGCAGATGCAGCAGCGGCTGCGGGACCGGCTCGACCACGAGTTCGGCCCCCTGTCCTGGTCGATGTCGGCCCCGGTCAGCCGGTCCGGGTGCACCGAGTTCCCGGACGTCGCCGACGCCGAGAGCTGGGTGCTGGAGTCGTGGAAGTCACCGGGCAACCTGCCCGACGAGCACTGGCTGCGGGCGGTGGAGATCATCCGGCACATCACCGGCGAGTACGGCTTCGGCGAGCCCGAGATCATCGTGGACCGCAGCGGCGACCACGAGATCACGGCCAACGACGAGTACGGCGCGGTCTACCAGTTCGGCACGGCCCGCAACACCGTGCTGATGGTCACCACAGGATGCCACCTCGTGGAACGCTGAGATGTGCGCATCCGGATCGTTGCGCGTGGGTCGGCGCAACCCCGGACGCCTTCGCTGCGGGAGCACCGACGTCACACCTGTCCGGCCGACCCCATGCGGGCGGCTGTCACCTGCGCGGATTACGGTTCCCGGTATGAGTGCACAGTCTCCCGACCCGCAGACCACGGGCGCCCACGGCGTGGGCCTGGCCACCGTGACCGACGACGGCACGGTGCTGGACACCTGGTTCCCCACCGTTCGGTTGGGCGAGCCCGGCACCTCCGGCACCACGCGCCTGTCCGCCGAGCAGGCGGCCGAGTCCCTGGGCGAGGCCGGGGCCGCGCTGCTCGGGCGCGACGAGGCCCGCGGGGTCGAGGTCGTCGCGGTACGCACCGAGATCGGTCGGCTCGCCGACGAGCCGGTCGACGCGCACGACGTGTACCTGCGCCTGCACCTGCTGTCGCACCGGCTGGTCCGGCCGCACGGCCAGAACCTCGACGGCATCTTCGGGCTGCTGGCCAACGTCGTGTGGACCAACCACGGCCCGTGCCCGGTGGAGGGCTTCGAGGCGACCCGGCTGCGGCTGCGGGCGCGCGGCCCGGTGACCGTCTACAGCGTGGACAAGTTCCCGCGCATGGTCGACTACGTCGTGCCGTCCGGGGTGCGCATCGGCGACGCCGACCGGGTCCGGCTGGGCGCGCACCTGGCCAGCGGCACCACCGTGATGCACGAGGGCTTCGTCAACTTCAACGCCGGCACGCTCGGCGCCTCGATGGTGGAGGGCCGGATCTCCGCGGGCGTCGTCGTGGGCGACGGCTCCGACGTGGGCGGCGGCGGCTCGATCATGGGCACCCTGTCCGGTGGCGGCAAGGAGGTCATCTCCATCGGCGAGCGGTGCCTGATCGGCGCCAACGGCGGGGTGGGCATCTCGCTGGGTGACGACTGCGTGGTGGAGGCCGGGCTGTACGTCACGGCGGGCACCAAGGTGGTGCTGCCGGACGGCACGATCACCAAGGCGCGCGAACTGTCCGGCTCGGACGGCCTGCTGTTCCGCCGCAACTCCACGACCGGCGCGATCGAGGTCTCGCCACGTACCGGCGGCAAGGTGGAGCTCAACGCCGCCCTCCACGCCAACGACTGACGACAGGACGGGATGAAGGGGCACCATCTGGGAGCATATGGGTTGACCAGCAGTTTTAGCGATTTTTGGTATTCCGCCAGCTCTCGGATGGTGCCCTCCGGCGGCGAGCATGACGGAGGCGAAGGTGTGGCGGAGGGCGTGCATGCTGTCGAACGAGTGACACAGTGCCGAGACGCCGTTTCAATGGCCCTGGCGTCGCCAACGACCGACCGCGCGGTCGGATTCACGATGCGGCATAAGCGGCAGCAACCGCACTACTTTCGCATGCCAACCACGCCGCGAATACCGCCGAACGTTGAGCCAGCACACCGGGTCGTTGGCTACTTTCGGTGACCGATCCCTCGTGGGTCTGTCACCGGAGACATCTCCGCAGATACGCTCAGATCATCCCTCTGCGTAGGGAAGGACGTTGCGGGGGGCGCGGGGTTTGCGGCGAGGAACGGCTGATGCAGGCTGATGAACTCGCAGGTAAGTCGATCGGCGAACGGCTCCAGGTCATCCGAGAACGGACGGGCAAGTCGAGGGCAGTCGTCGCCGGACTGGTTGGCCGGTCACCCGATTGGCTCAAGCAGGTAGAGAAAGGGAAGATTCAAACGCCGAGGCTTCCCACTCTGGTCCGCCTCGCTGAGGCGCTTGGAGTGCGGGATCTCGCCGAGATCACCGGTTCCGCCTCCGTGCCTGTCGACCTCAACCGCCGCGCCGGACACCCGGCAGTTGAGGCACTACGCGAGGCCATCGAAGAGATGCCGCTTACCGCTGGTACCTCGGCACCTCCGAACGTTGCCGCGCTGAAGCAGTCAACGGACTATGCCTGGAATCTCTGGCACAACAGTCCGACACCACGCAGCGCGGCAGGTGCGTTGCTGCCCGGAATCATTCGGGATGCCCGGCGCGCGGCCCGAACGTTGGACGGCAAACCGCGCCGCAGCGCTTACGCAACCTTGACGAGCGCATACGCACTCGCGCATCAGGTCCTCGCCTGGGTGTCCGACACCCCGCTCTTGTGGTTGGTCGCAGACCGCGCAATGAACGCTGCAGCGCACGCCGGAGAGCCGGAGTCGATGGCATTGGGCGCGTGGGTGCTCGGCAATGTTCGGAGAGCGACCGGGCGAGAAGAAGACGCCTACCGGCTGGTGACCGAAGCGGCGGCGTTGTTGGAACCTCGACTGAACGAAGGTACCGAAACAACACGTGCCCTGTGGGGTGCGATGCACCTTCATGGCGCCATCACCGCAGCGCGTCTAGGCCGGGAAGGCGACGCGCTTTTCGCGCTCGACCAAGCCGGTGCCATGGCTCGGAGGATGCCTGCGGGCTACGCTCATGTGGCCACATTGTTCGGTTCGGCAAACGCCGAGGTGACCGGCGTAAACGTCTACACCGACCTGCGAAAGTCGGCGCATACCCTCGACGCTGATATCGACGCCCTCCCTTCTGTTCACCGGCGATCCAGGCTTTGGCTTGATATGGCGCGTAGCTATCACCAGCGCAAGGATCGCATTGCGACGCTTCAAGTTCTCCAGCGTGCCACTGACACCTGCGGAGAGTCGATGAAGCATCACCCGATGGCCCGGGGAATCGCTGGGGACCTGGTCAGAAATGGCAGCCGAGGTGCCCAGAGGGACGCCCGGATTCTTGCCAAGCGCCTCGGGTTGACCGTCTAAGCTCGTCCGATCAGGTAGGGGGGTGGATTTCTCCCCCTACCTGTTTTTTGTTGGGGCCAAGCTTTGTTCGTGCCGCGAAGGCCCCATCGTTTCGTCCTCCCGTCCCCCGAAACGGCCGGACCGCAGTTGGAGTGCTGGAGCGGCAACGGCGGGGCCCGGAGTCCTCACACAAACCGTAGTAACAGCTCCGGGTCCCGCCACCCGCCGACATCTGGATTGGCCACCACCGCGTAGCGCACGAGCGCAGCCCGCACCGCGACGGCTGGACGTGGTGTGACTCCCGCATCGTCGGCAGCGACGCACCCACCCACGCACGACTCATCAGCGTGGTCGGCTGCCGCGCCTGCGTAGTCGCACGCCTCCACGCCAACGCCGCCTAGATTCCGGTGGCTGTGTCGCAGTCCTCCCTGTGCCCCCTGACCGGCGCGGCCACCGGGTTCCACCCGCATTGCGATCACGAACACCCCACCCGCGTCAAAGATCTTGAGAGAGAGGGAAGTTGAGCCACGTTACACAGCCTGTGTTCGCTACCGATCAGAAGACCAACGCCGGGTATCTCGATCTCGCCGCTAACGCTCACGGGGAAGAAAGGGCTTTCTGATCTGCCAGGCCCTTGACCGCATTCGGCCTCATCGACGTGGCGCATCTCGACACCACCCGATGCGCCTTCATTTCGGCACCACTGGGCGTGTTCCGCGAAGTGCAGCGGCATTACATCACCTTCCGAGATCACGCGTGGAGGCCCGGAGCGCTGGGCTTTACCCCCATTTTGGAAGGCCATTTCGCGCACGACTGGATCGACTTCCGCACCGGTCACAAGCGGGTGCACTACACCCTCAGCGGTACCGACTGGTTGACCGCGACGCAGAAGACGATGCTGCGCGCGATGAGTGAGCCCTACGCCGATCACCACACCATCGACGGCGACATTTTCGACAACATCACTGACGTGGCCCTCACCTCCTTCTTGGAGGCCGCCGAGCTCGGAGAAGCCGACTGCACACGGGTGTGGGAAACCTGGCGGATCCGCGAAGGACACGAGACCTACGCCTACCTGACGCTGGACGAGCTGCTCAGCGCGTTCGCCGTGAACTCCGTGCAGGCAGCCACCGACCCACCCACGGTACTGATGCCCGCGCAGCCGGGTGACGTCCGGCGAGCCGAACGCCGCTACTACAACCGGTTCCTGTCCAAGCGGCTAGCAAATCCGCTCCCCGATGCCAAACAGCTTGTGCTGTTCCGCAGCATCCCGCTCACCGACGTGGACACGCTCACCCAGGCACTGGAAACCCTGCAAGGATGCTGCGGAAAGGAAAGCTTGGCCCGCGTGTACGAAGCCGTCAACCACAGGGGACGATAACGACATGATCGAAGTTGAGCGGAAACGCCAGATCTCCAGCACGGACGAGCCGGTGATCCGGTCCCGGCTCACCGAGGCGAACTACCACGCAACCAGCACGATGGTCGAGGTTGATACGTATTACAGCCGCCCCGATGTTGACTTCCTGCAGACCGTGGAGTGCCTGCGAGTACGGCAGAGCGACGGGTTCGCGGAGATCACCTACAAGCCCGCTTCGACCGCCACCACCCACAGCGCCGCCGACATCATCGCCAAGCAGGAAACGAACCTGATCCTACGTGACGCCGCTGACGCGGAGACCGCCCACCAGTTCCTCACCAACCTGGGTATGGTCTTCCTCGCCCGGGTGGAGAAGGTCCGCACGACCTATCGGAACCCGACCTCGCCGGACATCACCGTCACTGTCGATGCCGTGACCGATGTCGGCATGTTTATCGAAACCGAAATCAACGCCACCGACCCCGACACCGCAACCGTCCTCCTGGAAGCTACCGAACAGCAGCTCAAGGTCACAGGACTTCCCGTCATATCTTTGCCGTACCGGGACCTCGTGTTGCAACTCAACTGATCGGCGTCCACCAGGCCGCACCCACAAGGCAACGCCTTCGGAACACCGGAGGCGCTGCCTTCTTGCGACTATCTAAAAGGCCCCCTAGCTGCGTACCACGGAGTCCTGGATGGCTTCGCCGAATTCGTTCAAGAATTCCTGCTCATCGGGAACGATCAGGGTATCGGTCACTTCTTACCCATCCGCGGAATGATGGCGATCAACCGCAAGCCGCCGGTCTCTTGCCACGTCGTTTCGAGCTGGAGAAACCCACCAGGCCCCACAAACAGGGAGTCTCTCACTGGATACTTGCCCTACTCGTCCGAGAATGTCCGTATTCTATTCCATCTGATCCTGCCACCTCTTCCAGGTACCGCGAAGGATATCGCGGCCTTTCGCCGTGTCGAAGATGCCAGTTCCGGCAAGTTCGCGGACGTTTTGTGTTGATCTTTGTTGTTGTGCTTGCTTGAGTGGTGCGCCAGGTCCGCGACCATCACCGCCATGACCGAACCCGCGTGAGCGATCACCGCAGCATCAGCGGAGCTGAAAAACTCGTCACGGCACCACCCCGGCGGTCCTGCCCACTGTCCGCCAGGCCGTCCGAGGGTCGGAAGCTGTCCGAACACGTCGGTACTCTCCAGCACTGTTTGTGCTGGTCAGGGCCCATATTCGGATTGTCGACGCAGGCCCCGAAGGCCCCGATAGGAAGGGCACCTTCGACCACGTCGGGGGTGTCCTTCATCCGTCATTCCGGTCGAGTGATCGTTGGCCACCAGATCGGACGAGGCGGGAGCGGGGCGCGGCGGTTTTACCATGGGTAATGGCCAGCAGCGCGCCGCACCGGCATCTCGCCCGCGCCGTCGGGCTGCCCGCCGAACCCGTGGTGGCCGGCCAGCGGGCCTGCGTCGCCGAGCACGTCCGTGCCGGGCTGGACACGCACCTGCGCACCCTGATCGCCCACGACCCCGGGACCCGGCTCGGGGAGGATCCCGAGGAACTGCACCAGATGCGCGTCTCGGTGCGGCGGATGCGCGCCCTGCTGCGGTCCGCCCGCCCGTTCCTGGACCGCAGCTGGTCCGAGCCGCTGCGCGCGGAACTCGGCTGGTTGGGGCGGGAGCTCGGCCCGGTCCGTGACCTCGACGTCCTGCTGGCGCGGCTGCGGCAGGAGACCGCCGACCTCCCGGGGGACGAACGCGCCGCCGCGGCGCGGCTGGTCACCGGGCTGAAAGCCGAGTACGGCACGGCGCGGGTCGAGATGCTCTCCGCCCTGGACAGCGATCGCTACCTGGCGCTGCTGCGCGCGGTCGTCAAGGCCACCCAAACCCCCACCGAGAAGTCCGATGTGGACACCGAGCGGGCGTTGCGGGATTTGGTGATCGGCCAGTACCGCAAGCTCCGCAAGGCCGTGCGGAGACTGCCCGACGACCCCGCCGACGAACAGCTACACGCGCTGCGCATCCGCGGCAAACGGCTGCGCTACACCGCCGAGCTGGCTCAGCCGACGCTCGGCACACCGGCGCGACAGCTGATCAAAGCGACCCGCCGGTTCCAGGACGTGCTCGGCGAGCACCAGGACGCGTGCGTCGCCGAACAACGGGTGCGCGAGCTGCTGCGCGACCTCGGCGACGACGTCGACACCACGGTTGCCTTCGTGGCGGGACGCCTCGTCGAACGAGAGCGGGCGCGCCGGGCCGAACACCGGGCCACCTGGCGCGAGGCGTGGGACGCGGTGCGCACCGCAGCGGACGCGATCTGACCGCGGGACCGGAGCGCCCGGTCCCGCGCCACGTCACTCGCCGAGCCGCTTCGCGGCCGCGGCGATCCGCTCGTCGGTCGCCGTCAACGCGATCCGCACGTGGCGCTCGCCCGCCGGGCCGTAGAAGGTGCCCGGCGCGACCAGGATGCCGCGCTCGGCCAGCCAGTCCACGGTCTGCCACGCGTCGTCGCCGCGCGTGGCCCAGAGGTACAGGCCGGCCTGCGAGTGCTCGATGCGGAAGCCCGCCGCCTCCAGCGCGGGCCGCAGCACCTCGCGCCGCTCCGCGTACCGCGCGCGCTGCGCGGACACGTGCGTGTCGTCGTCCAGCGCGGCGGTGATCGCCTCCTGCACCGGCCGCGGGACGATCATCCCGGCGTGCTTGCGCAGCTCCAGCAGGCGCCGCACCAGCTCCGGATCACCGGTGACAAACCCGGCGCGGTAACCGGCCAGGTTCGAGGACTTCGACAGCGAGTGCACCGCCAGCACCCCGCGGAAGTCCGAGCACACCGAGGGGTGCAGCACCGAGACTGGCTCGGTGTCCCACCCCAGCGCGAGGTAGCACTCGTCGGAGGCCACCACCGCGCCGAGCTCCCGCGCCGCCCGCACCGCGTCGGCCAGCTGCGAGGCGTCCAGCACCCGGCCGGTCGGGTTCGACGGGGAGTTCAACCACAACAACGCAGTCCCGGCCGGGGGCAGCTCACCCGGCGCCAGGCGGACGACCTCCGCCCCGGCGATCCTGGCGCCGACCTCGTAGGTCGGGTACGCCAGTTCCGGGATCGCCACCACGTCCCCGGGCCGGACACCGAGCAACGTGGGCAACCACGCCACGAGTTCCTTCGAGCCGATCGTGGGCAGCACCGCGTCCGGCTCCACCCCGGTGACCCCGAAGCGGCGCTGCAGAGCCGACACCGCAGCGGCGCGCAGTTCCGGTGTGCCGTGCGTGGCCGGGTATCCCGGCCGGTCGGCCACCGCGGACAACGCGCGCCGCAGGTTCTCCGGCACCGGGTCGACCGGTGTCCCCACGGACAGGTCGACGATGCCGTCCGGGTGCGCCTTGGCCCGGGCGGTCTGCTGCGCCAGCGAGTCCCACGGGAAGTCCGGCAGCTGCGGGCCGCGGGGCCCGGACGGCACCGCGCCCGGGCCGGCAGCGGAACTCATTCGCCCTGCGGCGGCAGGCTCTTGATGGGCTCGACGTCCTTGTTGATCTTGCCCACCTTCGCCGCGCCACCCGGCGACCCGAGCTCCTCGAAGAAGTCCGCGTTCGCCTTGGTGTAGGCGGCCCACTCCTCCGGCACGTCGTCTTCGTAGTAGATGGCCTCCACCGGGCAGACCGGCTCGCAGGCACCGCAGTCGACGCACTCATCGGGGTGGATGTAGAGCATCCGCCCGCCCTCGTAGATGCAGTCGACAGGGCACTCCTCGATGCATGCCTTGTCGAGCACGTCCACGCAGGGCTCGGCGATCACGTAGGTCACGGTTGCTCTCCTGCTCGAAGCGTTGTCCTCCACGCGCCCAGGAATCTCCTGACGCGGCTGCTGACAGTATCTCTCCTACTCACCCTGGACACGTAACTGGTCCCACAGCACGGGAGCGTTGCTGACGCTACGTCGCGGAGTGACCACCGTAAACGGCCCGCGTGCGGGTTACGTCACAGCCACCGGGTACCCAGCCTGCCGACCCGACGCGGCGCGGTCAGGACCGGGCGCGCCTGCCCATCACGATGCCCAACATCAGCGCGCCGGGCAGCGCACCGCCGCCGATCAGCAGCAGCGTTCGCCAGTCGTTGCCCAGCAGCACCACGTCGCCGCCCGGCCCGAACATGCCGACCACGAACACCGTCGCGAACCACACCACCAGCGGCGCTCCGGCGACCCGCCGTCGCGGCGAGATCCTGGCCGCCTCGGCGACCAGCAGCGGTGTGGTCACCGCGGCCACCGCAGCCGTGATCGGGAACTGCACCGCGCCGATGTAGGACGGCAGGAACAGCAGCTCGATCAGTGCCAGCAGCACGGCGTCGAGCAGCAGGAAACCGAACACGACTCCGTCGCGTGCGGTCAACGGTCCCCCACCGGTTCGGTACCGCTCCCCCCGAGCCCGCCGAACAGATCCGACTCGCAGCCTCGCGGGTCACCGGTGGCCAGCACGTAGTGCTCGGTCGTCACGATCGGCTGCGCCACCCCGTTCGACAGCGCGTACGCCGCGACGCCCTCGCCGTTGTCCCACTGGTCCAGCCACACCCGGACCTGCGTGCCGTGCGCGCGCAGGGCGCTGATCTTGGCGGGCAGGTGCTCGGCCACGTCGACGACCGTGGTGATCGTCTCGTCCGGAACGGACGGCAGCTCGTGCGGTGCCGGCAGGTCGAACGGCATGCCCTCGGCTGCGGCCAGCGCGTCCAGCCCCTTGACGACCACGTCGCGGGACGGCACCGCGTAGAACAGCCGCTGCACCTCGGGCACCCGCGCCACCGCGGCGACCGTCACCTCGTGCGCGCGCACGTGGTCGGGGTGGCCATAGCCGCCGTCGGCCGCGTAGGTGACGACGACCTGCGGCTTCACCTCGCGCAGCACCTGCTCCAGCGCGTCGGTCTGCTCCTGCGGGTCGCCGGTGGCGAAGGCGCGCGGGTGGGCCTCGGGCAGCGCACCGGCCTGGCCGGGCCGCTCCCACCGCATTCCGGAGTCGCGCCAGCGGCCGATGCCTCCGAGGAAGCGGTGGTCGGTCACGTGCAGGGCGGTGCAGGCGGAGCGCAGCTCGCCGACCCGGTAGCCGCCCAGCTGGTCGGCCTGGTCGGAGGCGAGCCCGCGCAGGCTCTCCGGGATGACCTCGCCTTCCTCACCGAGGGTGCAGGTCACCACCACGACCTGGACACCGCGGGCGGCGTAGCGGGCGATTGTCCCGCCGGTCCAGAGGGTTTCGTCATCGGGGTGCGCGTGTACCAGCAGCAACCGAGGTGGAGCCGTCAGCGTCACCGGTCCAGCCTAATCTGCGGCCTGGATCACAGTGCGCACGGTAGCGACATGAGCCCGAACGTTCGATCAGATCAGGCCGCGAACGGATGTCGCCACTACGCCACCCGCCCAGAAAGGACTGCTCCTGCGGAACCAATCAGCCGATCGAGTCAGGAGTGCAGGGCACCGTTGCCCGACCCGGTCCTGGCGCCGAGCGGTGATCAGTAGCCGTCGTTGTCGGCGGGCGTTCCGACCCAGTCCGCCGCCGTCGAGAACGGGCCCGACAGGCCGAAGCCCGCCTGGACGCCCGTGACCTCCCGGCGCACCGCGAGCACCTGGGCCTGCTGGTACAGCGGCAGCGCGATCGCCTCGCGCCACACCACGGACTCGACGTTGGCCGCCGCGTCGGCGAACGGCACCTGCCCGGTCATCGCCGCGTCGATCGTCGGCTGCAGCAGCTCGTCGCAGAACCCCGCCACGTTGTACGGGAACGGCTGCTCGCTGTCGGCCGCCACGCCCGGGCAGCCGAACGAGGACGCCATCATCGCCGCCGGGTCACCCCCGGCCGGACGCGGTGCGATCGCCATGTCCACCGAACCCGCCCCGCCGGACTCCCCGGTGCGCGGGCTGGTCGCCAGCATCTCGCCGAACAGCTGGTCGCCGGTGGGCGTCACCACCGTGGCCTGGATGCCCTGGTCGCGCAGCTGCTGGGCCGCCGCCTCGGCGATCTTGAGGTACGACTCGTGCTCGAACGGCGCGGCGATGACCAGGTTCAACGGCCGCCCGTCACGCACCCACGCACCCCCGCTGCGCTGGTATCCGGCCTCCCCCAGAAGGCGCTCGACCTGCGCGGGGTCAGGGCGCCTGGGCAGCGCGCCGGCCGGTTCGGTCGGCGTGTAGCCGCGTTCGGACGGGGCGAGGACCTGCGCGTGCGCCTGCAGCTGCTCCGCGGGGCCGCCACCGGTCCCGGCCTCGATCAACGCCTGCCGGTCGAGGGCCGCGAGGACCGCGTTGCGCACCGTGACATCGGCCAGCGCCCTGCTGTCGGGCCGCAGCAGAACCTGCATGGTCGCCGGACGCGGCACGGTGATCAGCTGCACGGCGTCGCCCAGCTCGTGCAGCGACCGCATGGTCGCCGCGTCCGCGCCGAACACGGCCAGGTGGCTGTCGCCGCTGCGCAGCGCCTCCACCTGGCGGGCCTTGTCCACCGCGCGCAGCACGATCCGGTCGGACTTGGCCGGCGGGCCCCAGTACCGGTCGTTGCGCTCCAGGATGATCTCGCCGCGGTCGAGGTCGACCTGCCGGATCGCGAACGGACCGCCGGAGGCGGGATAGCCCTCGTCCAGCACGGTCGCCCACCCGCGGGGCGCGTCCCGCAGCAGGTGCGCGGGCAGCAGGTTGGTGAACAGGGTCTGCCACCCGGGGTACGGCTTGGCGAAGGTGACCTCGACGGTCTTGCCGCCCTGCCGCGACGCCACGTCGTCGATCAGCTGGTACCCGGCGGGATCGGCCACACCGGGCTGCGAGCGCAGCTGCTCCCACAGGTAGACGAAGTCCTCGGCGGCGATCGGCGCTCCGTCGGACCAGCTGGCCTCGCGCCGGATCCGGTACCGGACGGTGAACTTCTCCGCGTCCGGCACGACCTCCGCGGACTCCATCAGCGTGGTGTCCAGCTGCAGGCTGCCGTCGGCGGCCGGGCGGAACACCGACGGCAGCATCAGGCTCGCCAGGGCCGAGCTCGTCGGCGACAGGTCCGCCAGGGTGTGCGGGTTGAACCCGCCCTCGAGCTCGTCGACCCCGACGACGACCTCCACCGGCATCGGCTGCGTCGGCGGCGCGCTGGTCGTCGGGGGCGGCGTCGGGTGCTGCGGCACCAGCGGCGGCGGTGGCGCGTTCGTGCACGCCGCCACCACGCTGACGGACGTCACCAGCAGGGAGACCGCAGCCAGTGGGCGGCGTCGACCCTGGGACACGCCGAACCTCCCCTCACGTCTGCTTCCCCCGACCCACCCCGGCCACCGGGGCGCCATCGCACGTGCGGAAGACGCGCGAGAGCCCTCCATGGTTCCTGTCGTTCGCGAAATGATCGACACCGGGGTCGACCCCAGTGTGCGCGCCGCCCGGCACCCCCGCTGCCGAAACGATCGCGCCCCTGCCACGGCCCGAACCCGCAGGCCGCGGCCGACCTGTGGTCAGCGCGCGTTGTCGCGGGCCTTCGCGCGGGCCCGCTCGCGGGCACGCGTCGTGCCGTCCAGGGTCACCTTGCGAATGCGGATCGCTTCCGGGCCGACCTCGACGCACTCGTCGGCGGCACAGAACTCCAGCGCCTCCTCCAACGCGAGGGTGCGCGGCTTGGCCAGCCGCTCCAGCTCGTCCGCGGTCGAGGACCGCATGTTGGTGAGCTTCTTCTCCTTGGTGATGTTGACGTCGAGGTCCTCGGCGCGCGGGTTCTCCCCGACCACCATGCCCTCGTAGACCTCGTCGCCCGGCTCCACGAAGAAGCTGCCCCGGTCGGCCAGCTGCAGCAGCGCGTACGTGGTGGCCGTCCCGGCCCGGTCGGCCACCAGCGACCCGGTGTGCCGGGTGCGCAGCTCGCCGACCCACGGGAAGTAGCCCTCGAAGACGTGGTTGGCGATGCCGGTGCCGCGGGTCTCGGTGAGGAACTCGGTGCGGAACCCGATCAGGCCGCGGGCAGGCACCACATACTCCAGCCTGATCCGGCCGGTGCCGTGCCCGTCCATGCTCTCCATCCGGCCCTTGCGCGCGGCCAGCAGCTGGGTGACCGCGCCGAGGTGCTCCTCGGGTGCGTCGATGGTCAGCCGCTCGAACGGCTCGCACAGCTGGCCGTCGATGGTGCGGGTGACCACCTGCGGCTTGCCGACGGTGAGCTCGAAGCCCTCCCGGCGCATCGTCTCGACCAACACCGCCAGCGCGAGCTCGCCGCGGCCCTGCACCTCCCACGCGTCCGGCTTCTCGGTGGGCAGCACCTTCATGCTGACGTTGCCGACCAGCTCGGCGTCGAGCCGGTTCTTCACCAGCCGCGCGGTGAGCTTGGTGCCGCCGTTGCGGCCGGTCAGCGGCGAGGTGTTGACGCCGATGGTCATCGAGATCGCCGGGTCGTCGACGGTGATACGGGGCAGCGGGCGCGGGTCGTCGGGGTCGGCGAGGGTGTCGCCGATGGTGATCTCCGGGATCCCGGCGATGGCGACGAGGTCGCCGGCAGCCGCCTCGGCGCAGGGCACCCGGTCCAGATTCTCGGTGATGAGCAGCTCGGTCAGCCGCACCTTCTCGACCGTGCCGTCGGCCCGGCACCACCCGACGGTCTGGCCTTTGCGGAGGGTGCCGGAGTGGATGCGGCACAGCGCGATGCGGCCGAGGAAGGACGACGCGTCCAGGTTGGTCACCAGGGCGCGCAGCGGGGCGTCGACGTCGGCGGCCGGGGCGGGCACGTGCTTGAGCAGCACGTCGAACAGCGCGGTGAGGTCCTCTTCGGCGGGCAGCTCGCCGTCGACCGGCTGGGCCAGCGAGGCGCGGCCGGCGCGGGCCGAGGCGTAGACGACCGGCAGGTCCAGGACGGCCTCCATGTCGAGGTCGACCTCACCGTCGAGCTCGCTGGCCAGTTCCAGCAGCAGGTCGTGGGTCTCCTCGACGACCTCGGCGCAGCGGGCGTCGGGCCGGTCGACCTTGTTGACGACCAGGATCACCGGCAGACCGGCGGCCAGGGTCTTGCGCAGCACGAACCGGGTCTGCGGCAGCGGGCCCTCGCTGGCATCCACCAGCAGCAGCACGCCGTCGACCATGGACAGCGCGCGCTCGACCTCGCCGCCGAAGTCGGCGTGGCCGGGGGTGTCCACCACGTTGATGGTCACCGGGCCGGCGTCGGTCTGGCGGCGGATCGCGGTGTTCTTGGCGAGGATGGTGATGCCCTTCTCGCGCTCCAGGTCGTTGGAGTCCAGCACCCGGTCGACGACCTCGGCGCGTTCGGAGAACGCCCCGGACTGCCGCAGCATGGCATCCACCAGGGTGGTCTTGCCGTGGTCGACGTGCGCGACGATGGCGACGTTTCGGAGATCGCTGCGGATCGGGGCGACAACGCTCGTGGCGGACACGCGGGTACTCCTGGCTCGGCGCGGAAGTGGGCGCGGCGTTCGTCGACGTGCGGGCACCGCGAGCGGGGCACCTGCGGGTTCCCGGGGCGGGGCGGCCCGCGAGGTCTCGGGTGCGGTGATCCCGCAGCCGGACCGAGCCGCGGCTCCACTGCGCCGCTGCTGCGGAGCTGTTGTGCGGCACCCCGCGGTGGCGGGGCACGCGAGTCGACGCGCGGCTCGGTCCAGCGTAGTGCAACGCGACGCCGCACCGACCGCGGCGTGCCGAGCGCAACACCCCGGCGGCAGCAACATCAGGTTCGCGTTCCGGGTTAGGTTCGCCTACCCTGTGCCCAACCCCCGTCGGCACACCGAGAGAACCACCGTGGGCAAAGGAACCATAAAGGTCAAGAAAAAATGCTGTCGATCGCGACCTCCCTGCAAGAGCTGCCCGATCGTGGTCCTTCGCGATCTTTTGCGCGAGGCCAAGGCCCAGGAGGTCAAGAAAGCGCAAAAGAAGGCTCGAAAAGAGGCAAAGAAGAAAAAGAGCGCGACATGATCTCACCGCGGCGCCCGCCGCGGCTCGCGGACACGGTCGGAGCTATCTGCGCGCAGCCGAGGTCAGCGGGTCGGCGTACTTCGCCAGCTCCGGGACGGTGCGCAGCGCCTGGAACTCGATGACCTCGTACCGTGCCAGTTTGTGCAGCGCGAACGGGTCGGTCGCGAGGATCGCGTCCAGCCTGCCGCGAGGCATCGCCCGGGCGATGATCACGCCCCCGGTGCGCGGGTGCCGGTGGCCCGCCGCGATGAAGTCACCGGCGTCGTAATGCCGGGTGACCCATTCGTAATGATCTACCAGTTGGGCGTCGATATCCGATTCTGGCGCGGTGTATTGCAGCAGCACTACAAACATTCTTTCACGGTAGCCCTTCCACTTGACTGCTGCCGATCACCAAGCGGTAACATTGCGGCGTGCGCGCAATGTCGAACACGTGGTGGGCCGCCTGGGGGCGGCTCGGCAGCATCGTGCACTGACACGCAGATCATTGGCCGCCCGACCGGGCGGCCGCGCAGCGCACGAGGTCGATCCCGGTGGCAGCCACCAGAACACCAGGAGCGACCATGACCCGCCTGTCCGGGATCACCCCGTCCGGCCACGTGCAGCTCGGCAACTACCTCGGCGCCGTGCGCCGGTGGGCGGCCGAACGCGAACCGGCGGACCTGTTCTTCGTTTCCGACCTGCACGCCATGACGACGCCGCACCGGCCGCAGCGGCTGCGCGCGCTCACCCGGGAGCAGTTCGCGGTGCTGCTCGCGGCGGGCATCGATCCGGACTCGCTGTTCGTCCAGTCCGACCTGGCCGGCGAGCTCGGCGCTCTCAACTGGATCCTCGAGTGCACCTGCGGCTTCGGCGAGGCCGCGCGGATGACCCAGTTCAAGGACCGCGGCGCCGGGCAGCACTCGGTGCGGGTGGGCCTGCTGACCTACCCGGTGCTGATGGCCGCGGACATCCTGCTGCAGGGCGCGACCGAGGTGCCGGTGGGCAGCGACCAGGACCAGCACGTGGAGCTGGCGCGCACGCTCGCGCGCCGGTTCAACGCCGCCTTCGGCGAGGTGTTCGCGGTCCCGCGGGCCGTGGTGCCCAAGACCGCGGCGCGGATCCGCGACCTGTCCGATCCCGGCCGCAAGATGGAGAAGTCCACCCTGCAGTCGCCCGGCGTGGTGTTCGTGCTCGACGAGCCCGACGTGATCCGCCGCAAGTTCCGGCGGGCGGTCACCGACGGCCTGGATGACGTCCGCTACGAGCCGGACACCCGCCCCGGCGGGGCGAACCTGCTGGAAATCCTCGCCGCCTGCAACGACATCAGCCCGTACGCCGCGGCCAGCGCCGCCGGCACCTACGCGGAGCTCAAGGAAGTGGTGGCGGAGGCGGTGATCGAGCAGCTGCGGCCGGTGCGCGAGCGGGCCCGCGAGCTGCTCGACGACCCGGCGGAACTGGACCGGGTCCGGAGCCGGGGAGCGAAGCGGGCCCGCGACCGCGCCCAGCCCCGCCTGCAGGCCGCCCTCCGCGTGACGGGCCTGCGCTGACCGCGAGCGTCTCGCGAGGCGAGCGCGCCTTCACCTCGGGTCTCCCGGGGTGAAGGCACCGCGCACCACCAGAACATTCGTTCACTAGTTCGAGTGGACTACCTGGCGAGCAGGTGATCAGCGCCGGCAACCTGTGCTCATGGTTACTTCAGGACAACACGGCGTGCCCGGTCGAGATCGGGATGCCTGGTGGAGTGCTAGTCCCGGGTCAGCAGGTCGCGGAGGGAGTGGACCAGGACGTGGTCGGCATCGAGCCAGTCGAGGTCGTTCAGGTCTTCCGCCGCCACCCAGCGGACCTCGTGGTGTTCCACGGCGCGCGGCGCGGCCGAAGGGTCGACGAGTTCCGCGGTGTGGATGCGCAGCAGCATGCCGTTATTGAGCGGGACGTCGGTGCCGACGCGACCGGTCGGGCGGACCTCGACGTCGAGTTCTTCCCGGCATTCGCGCACGACCGCGGCCGGTTCGTCCTCGCCGGGCTCCACCCGGCCGCCGGGCAGTTCCCAGCGACCGGCGTCCGGGGCCGGATAGCGGCGCCGCTGGGCAAGCAGCTGTCCCTTGTGGACGATGGCGGTGCCGACGACGACCGGTCGCCGGGCCCAGGACTCGGCCAGCTCGCGCACCGCGGCGATGCGCGCGGCCAGCACGGCGCGCACGAAGCGGCGACCGAGCGTGATGTCGGCGAGGCGGCCGAGCGGCCCGAACGGCGTCGTCCAGTAAACCGAGTCAATGAGCAGGGTCCGCGGGCCCGCCTCGGCGAGCAGCGACTCGTGGCGCAGTTCCGGCAGCGGGCCGGACACCAGCACGGACGTGAGCGCGTCGGCGTCGGCGCGCACGATGCGAGTGGTCAGATCGACGGGAAGGCAGGCGATCCGCGTGGAGAAGACGATCTCGTCGCCCGGCACCAGCAGGGCTGCCGGGCGGGTGGCAGCGTGGCCGTGGACGCCGAGGGCGGCGAGCCCGACCTCCGCGGTCCGGGTGTGCCGCAGCGCGGCGGCCACCGTGGCCGGGGGCGCCTCGATCAATCCGCTGCTTCGCACAACCGACACGTGCACACATCTTGCCCGACCGGGCGCTGGACCCCGCGCGCGCCCACCGCGCGGGCTGCGCCACCGGCAGGCGCGCGGGCTCCCGCCACCGGCAGGCGGCCGCCGAGCCCGCTCAGCCGTCGGTCCTGTGCCACGGCCAGCGCGCTTCCACCCGCGCACCGCCGTCCGGCGATGCCGCTGCGCGGACCGACCCGCCGCGGCGGCGCACCGCCTCCGCCACCAGAGCCAGGCCGAGCCCAGCCCCGCCGGTGCTGCGCGCGCGATCCGGCTCCACGCGGTGGAACCGGTCGAACACGCGGTGCCGGTGCTCGGGCGGGATGCCCGGACCGTCGTCGTCCACGACCAGGCGCACCCAGTCGGCGCCGGGCGTGCCGACGCCGTCCGCGAACACCGAGACCCGGACCAGCGTTCGCGCGTAGCGCAGCGCGTTGCTGATGAGGTTGTCCAGCACCGTCGACACTTCGGCGGGGGCGGCGAGCACCCGCACCGCGCGGGGCGGCACGTTGACCACGAGCCGGGGGCGGCCGTCCGGTGGTTCCAGCCGGTCGGCGGCGGCCCGCACCGCGCCGCCGAGGTCGACGGGTTCCGCCGGGGCGGCCTGCCCGCGTTCGGCCTTGGCCAGCGCGAGCAGGCTTTCCACCAGGTCGGACAGGCGCTGTGCTTCGTGCGCGATGTCCTGCAGCGTCTCCTGGGCCAGGGCCGGATCGGGATGCACCACGGCGACTTCGGCCTGTGCGCGGATCGACGCGACGGGGTTGCGCAGTTCGTGCGCGGCGTCGCCGGTGAAGCGGCGGAGCCGCTCGGTGTCGGCGTCGCGCCGGGCGAGCATCTTGTTGATCTCCTCGGCGAGCGCGCGGATCTCGTCGGCCGCCTCCGGAACCGGGAGCCGTTGCCCCTCGGGGAGTTCGCTGGCGGCGGACCGCATGCGCTGCACCGGGCGCAGGGACCGGCGCACCACCAGCCAGGTGGCCAGCCCGACCAGGGCGGCGGCGAGGAACGAGCCGATGCTCAGCAGCTTGCCCGTCCGGCCCGCCGCGTCGGCGAAGCCGACCAGGCGCGCGCCGGCGGCGACCAGCAGCGGGCGGCCCGTCGGGTCGGGGCGGACGACACCGCGCCAGCGGCGCAGCGCCGTGGGCGGCTCGAAATCGATGACGCCCTCGCCGGACCGCAGCTCGTCGATCTGCCATTCGTGCAGGTCGACCGGCGGCAGCCCGTCGACGGGGTGGCCGGAGACGTCGAGCACGCGCACATCCGGGTCGGCGACCCGGGCGGGCGGCACACCCAAGGCGATCTGGTTGGCGGTCGCGGTCGCGGCGCGCTGCAGGTCCGTGTCGACGGACTCGATCAGCAGCCAGCCAACGACGCCGGTGCTGGCGTGCGCGACGCCACCGAGGCCGATCAGCGCCACCACGGCGGCGACGGCGCTGGTGCGGAACTGGATGGTGCGTCGGCGCCACCAGTTGTTCAGGTGGCTGATCATGCCGGCTCGGCGCAGACCCGGTAGCCCTGGCCGCGCACGGTCTGCACCAGCTCGCCCGCTCCGGCGGCGGCCAGCTTGCGGCGCAGGTAGCCGATGTAGACCTCCACGACGTTGCGGGTGACGAGCTGCTCCTCGCCCCACACCAGGCGCAGCAGGTCGTCCTTGGTCACGACGGCTTCGGGGTGGCTGGCCAGGGCGACCAGCAGGTCGTACTCGCGCGGCGAGAGCGCGACGGGCTGACCGGACCACCGCACCTCGCGGCTGGCGCGGTCGATCTCCAGCGCGCCGACGCGCAGGCTGGTGTGCCGGGCCGCGGTGTCGCGGCGACGCAGCAGCGCGCGCACCTGCGCCACGAGAACCAGGAAGGAGAAGGGTTTCACCAGGTAGCCGTCGGCTCCGAGGTCCAGGCCGTCGGCCTGGTCCACCTCGCCGTTCTTGGCGGAGATCAGCAGCACCGGCGTGGTCACGTCCTCCGCGCGCATCCGCTCCAGCACGCGGTAGCCGGACAACCCGGGCAGCATGACGTCCAGCACGACGACGTCGAAGGCGCCGGTCAGAGCCAGCCGCAGGGCCTCGACCCCGTCGGCGGCGACGGTCACCTCCATGCCCTCGGCGGATAAGCCACGGCGCAGTGCGGTGCGAACTCCGGGCTCGTCATCCACCACCAACACGCGCGGCACCATGGTGCAAGCATGCCGATCGGACGGCCGCGTAGGCAGCGAACTCTCAGGACCGTCTCAGCTGGACAGTAGTTTCTCAGCTGATTCTCAGCTTCACTTCTTGCCCACCCCGCTCCGCGACGTTCGATTCGCTCGAACACGGTCCGAAGTGGACCGAGCTGTGACCCGCGGCCGCTCCGCGGCTACGGCTTCGCCGGTCCACGCCTTCCTGAACGGCCGTCGCGGCGCTGACCGGTGGGTGTTCGCGCCGAGCACGGCGACCACCAGCCGTTGGCTTGTCCGGACATCCCGCCGGAAGGTCGCGGCGGCGGGGCCCCTGCCCCATCATGGTCGGCATGGTAGAGCTGCTGACGGACGACCAGGTGGCCGACGCGCTCCAGCACCTGACGGACTGGCGCCACGAGGCCGGGAAGCTCACGCGGACGGTGGAGATGGCCAACTTCCCGCAGGCCATCCAGGCTGTCAACCGGATCGCGGAGATCGCGGAGCAGGAGAACCACCACCCGGACATCGACGTGCGCTGGCGCACGCTCACCTTCTACTGCATCACCCACTCCCGAGGCGGGATCACCCAGGCGGACGTGTCCCTGGCCCAGGAGATCGACTCCGTGATCGACGCGTTCCAGAGCTAACCAGCGACCTCAAGCTATCCGGGGACTGGTGGCCCCGCGCTCCCGGTCGCGTGCCATCCAGGGACCGGTGGCCCCGTGCGCCCGGGGAATTTCCTACCCGCTTTTTCGGGCAAGCACTACCGATGGCGCCAGGCGGTCTCTGTCATCTTGTACCGACGGCACCTGCCGGAAAGAACGATTCGGCCGCTCGATGCGCCGGTTTTCCAGCGACAAGGAACTCGGAGTGAATATCACCACAATGTCACATACCGCCGCGACGAAACGTGTCGTCGCATGTGCTCTCATGCTCGCCGCCGCGATCGGCACCCTCGCCGTCGCCCCGGTGGTCACGACGAACGCCCACGCCGCGACCACCTCCTGCACGATGGAGGAAATCGCTCTGCGGTCCGCCCAGGACTCCCTCAGAGCCGCGGAGGCGCGATACCGGACACGCAGCGCCACCGGCGAGGAAGCGACCGCCGAACGGGTCAACGTCAACCTGGCCCGACAGGCGGTCACCAAAGCCCAGACCGCGCTCAACCAGTGCCGTTCGGCACGGTGAGCGGGCAGTCGGATCTCCGGAGTGGAGGGCACTTTCACCCACTGGTTGGCGGTGCCCGTCACTCGTCACTCGTTCGGGTGGGGTCCAGTCCGGCGACGAGGTCAGCCGCCTCGTAGGCGCAGCCCCAGGACAGCGCCACGCCGCAGCCGCCGTGGCCGTAGTTGTGGATGATGCGCGCACCCTCGAAGTGCTCCACCCCGACGCGCACCGAATCGCGGCCCGGTCGCAGGCCCACCAGTTCGGCGAGGACCTCCGCCTCGCCCAGCCGCGGTTCGATCGCGGCACACCGGCTCCGGATACCCGCGCTGACGTGCGGGTTCGGCGTGCGGGTCCAGTCGTCCTCCACCGCCACGCCGCCGAGCACCACCCGGTCGCCGTGCGGCATGTACGCGGCGAACTCGCCGGAGTCGGTGAGTTCGATGAAGTACTCGTCCACGCCCGGGTTGCGCACCACAACGTGCTGGCCGCGCACCGGGTGCACGGCCGGGTCGGCCACGAGTTCGCGGGCGCCAATGCCCGTGCAGTTGACCACCGTGCTCGCTTCACCCACCGCGTCGGCGAACGAGTTCACCGGGCCGAGCCGCAGGTCTCCGCCCGCGTCCTGGAACCGCGCCACCAGGTGGTCCAGGTAGCGAGGCATGTCGACGAGCGGAACGGTGCCCCGGTAGCCGCTGGCGAACCCGGCGGGGAGTTCGTCCGGGCGGCAGGGGCGCAGGTCCGGGATCAGCCGCGCCTCGGGCGGCACCGCGTCGCCGAGGTCGAAGCGGGCGGCCATCCGCCCGGTGGCCAGGTGCACGCCGGTGGACTCGTCGCGGGCCAGAGCGGTGAACTCGGCATGCGATCGGGTGACCCAGTACAGGACCCGATCGGCGGGTTTGAGCATCGCCGGACCCCACATCGCGCCCGCGACCGCGGAGGTGGTGTCCCGCGGTCGTTCGGCGGTGCGGACCCGCACGCGCCAACCCGCCTCGGCAAGCACGACCGCGGTGGTCAGGCCCTGCACGCCCGCACCGATCACCAGCACCGGTTCTGCGGTCATCTGCCTCACGCTAGCAGCCGCTGCCCGAATTCGGCGGCGTTGAACGTTCCGCCCAGTTCCGGGGCGAGTGACGTGGCCGCGACCGCCCGGAACTCCCCGGGCGGCAGGGCACCGGCGCCGCCTGGGATCGCGCCGAGCAGCGGCGCGTCCATCACGTCCGGCAGGTCGGTGACGTTGCAGCGCGCCGCGAGATCGGGCTCGGCGGGCCAACTGCCGATGACCGCACCCGCGCACCGCAACCCGCGCGTGCGCAGGGCTTCCGCGGTCAACGCAGCGGCGTTCAACGTGCCGAGCCCGGCCTGCACCACCACGAGCACCGGCGCGGACAGCGCCGCTGCCGCGTCGGCGAGCGTGCCCCCGGCGTCGTCGAAGCGGACGAGGAGCCCTCCTGCCCCTTCGACCAGCACGAGGTCGTGCTCCCACGCCAGTCGCTCCGCTGCCGCTGCCACCGCCCTGGGCCGCACCGGTGGCGCTCCCGCGCGCCGCGCCGCCGTCGCCGGGGCGAGCGGCTCGGGGTAGCGCGCGAGTTCCACCGCGGTCGCTCCGCTGAGCCGCGCCACCACTGCGGCGTCCCCGGCTTCACCGTCGGCGACGCCGGTCTGGGCTGCCTTGAGCACGGCCGTACGGCCGCCAGCGAGGGACGCGATGGCGGCCGTGACGACGGTCTTGCCGACCTCCGTCCCGGCCCCGGTGACGAACAGGATCGACATCAACCCTCCTGAGCTGCGGCGATGACGGCCGCGGTGATGCGGGCGAGGTCGTCGTCGCCGGTGATGTAGGGCGGCATGGTGTAGATCAGGTCGCGGAACGGCCGCAGCCACACCCCGTGGCGCACCGCGACCTCGGTCGCACGGGCCAGGTCGACCTGCCGGCCGAGCTGCACCACGCCGATCGCTCCCAGGACGCGCACGTCGACCACGCCGGGCAGGCCGCGGGCCGGTTCGAGACCGGTGCGCAGCGCGGCCTCGATGCGCTTGACCTCACCCCGCCAGTCCTGGTCGAGCAGGACGTCCAGCGACGCGTTCGCCACCGCCGCCGCCAGCGGGTTGCCCATGAACGTGGGGCCGTGCGCGAGCGCCGGGATACCGGCCGCGATCCGCCCGGTGCACAGGGTGGCGGCCATGGTCAGGTATCCGCCGGTGAGCGCCTTGCCCAGGCACAGCACGTCCGGGCGGACCCCGGCGTGGTCGGCGGCGAACAGCTCGCCGGTGCGGCCGAAACCGGTGGCGATCTCGTCGAAGATCAGCAGCACGTCGTGCTCGTCGCAGAGTTCCCGCAGGTCGCGCAGGTAGCGGGGGCTGTGGAAGCGCATGCCCCCGGCGCCCTGCACCACGGGTTCCACGATCACCGCGGCCAGTTCGGCGGCATGCTCGGCGATGAGTCCGGCGAGGTGGTCGACGTAGCTGCCGCGGTGCTCCGTGGGGGGCGCGTCGGCGTGGATCTGCTCGGGCAGCACCCCGCGCCACAGGTGGTGCATGCCGCCCTCGGGGTCGCAGACCGACATGGGGTGCCACGTGTCGCCGTGGTAGCCGCCGCGCCAGGTCAGCAGGCGGCGCTTGGCGGGCTGCCCGGTGCATCGCCAGTACTGCAGGCACATCTTGATGGCGACCTCGACGGACACCGAACCGGAGTCGGCGAGGAAGACGTGCGGCAGGGAGGTGAGCCCGGCCAGCCGGGTGGCGAGCCGGATGGCGGGTTCGTGGGTGAGGCCGCCGAACATCACGTGGCTCATCCGGTCCACCTGCTCGCGCACCGCGCGGTCGAGCACCGGGTGCCGGTAACCGTGGATGGCGGCCCACCACGAGGACATCCCGTCCACCAGTTCGGTTCCCCCGGCGAGCTGGAGCCGCACGCCCCGGGCACTCTCGACGAGCAGCGGGCGGCTGGTGCCGGGCATCGGGCTGTAGGGGTGCCAGACGTGCTCGCGGTCCAGCTCCAGCAGCTCAGACATCGCGAATTTCTTTGCGGTGCAACGGCTTCAACGACATGTGGAGATCATGTCGGAACCTGACCGGGTGGCAGAACCCGGCGCCGCGCACAACATCGACACGCGGTCGTTGTTCACTTCGGACAGTGATCGGCGGAGTCGGCGCGTGCCAGGGTGGGGCGCATGACCTCGGCTTTCGACTGGATCGACCAGCGCCTGGACGAGCGCCGCCGCGCCGGGCTGACCCGCGTCCTGCGGCCGCGGCGGTGCGACGACCGCACCCTGGATCTGGCCGGCAACGACTACCTTGGCCTGGCCCGCGACCCGCGGGTGACCGCGGCGGCGGCCGCGGCGGCCCGCCGTTGGGGTGCGGGTGCCACGGGGTCGCGCCTGGTCACCGGCAGCACCGAGCTGCACCGGGAGCTCGAGGAGCAGCTCGCCGACTTCTGCGGCACGGAGGCGGCGCTGGTGTTCTCCTCCGGCTACACCGCGAACCTCGCGGCGGTCACGGCGTTGACCGAACGCGACACGCTGATCGTCTCCGACCAGCACAACCACGCCTCGCTGATCGACGGCTGCCGCCTGTCGCGCGCCCGCACGGTGGTCGCGCCACACCTGGACCCGGCCGCGGTGCAGGAGCGGCTCACCGGCCGCGCGCTGGTGGTGACCGAGTCGGTGTTCTCGGTGGACGGGGATGTCGCGCCGCTGACCCGGCTGCACCGGGTCTGCCGGGAGCGGGGCGCGGCCCTGCTCGTCGACGACGCGCACGGGCTCGGCGTGATCGGCCCCGGCGGTGCCGGGGCGCTGCACGCGGCCGGGCTGGCTGGCGCTGCGGACGTGGTGGTGACCGTGACGTTGTCGAAGTCCCTCGGCGCGCAGGGCGGTGCGGTCCTGGGGCCGCGCCGGGTGATCCAGCACCTCGTGCAGACGGCGCGCACGTTCATCTTCGACACGGGCCTGGCCCCGGCGAGCGTGGGTGCCGCGCTGGCGGCGCTTTCGGTGCTGCGCACCGAACCCGACCGCGCGCACCGGGTACGGCAGGCCGCCAAGTTGCTCCACAACGGACTCCTCGGCGCCGGTGCGCGGGTCGGCGAACCCGGTGCCGCCGTCCTGTCACTGCCCGCGGAATCTCCGGACCACGCCGTGGCATGGGCGGCCCGGTGCCGCGCGGCCGGGGTCGTCGTGGGCTGCTTCCGGCCACCATCCGTGCCCGACGCCGCCTCCCGCCTGCGCCTGACCGCTCGTGCGGACCTGACCGACGACGAGATCGCCCGCGCCGTCGAGACGATCACCGGCCGCCGCCTGCCGTAGGCCGTGAGCCGGCGGCCGTGGGTCGCGGTGACGCACGGCCGCCCTTGCTCAGCCCAGGAAATCCTGAATGGCCTTCAGCCACGGGCCCGGGTTGTCGACGGCGATGACGTGACCGGAGTCGACCTCGGTCAGCCGCGCGCCGGGGATGGCCGCGGCCAGTTCCCGGGAGTTGTGCGGCGGCACCAGGGTGTCCTGCGTGGTGGCGATGACCAGCGTGGGCACCGCGATCCGCGGCAGGTCGTCCCGAACGTCCACAGTGCGCAGCAGGTCCACCTGGGCGGCGGTGCCGGGTGGAACGCCTTCGGCGGTGGCGCGGATCAGCTCCGCCCACTCCGGCTCGTCGAAGGAGTTGAGGGTGGCCGGGCTGAAGCAGTTCAGCAGCAGGAAGCGGGTCAGCGCGGATCGGTCGGGGTCGTCCAGCAGCTGCCGCCACAGTTCCAGGGTGAGCTGAAAGTGCCGGTCAGCGTGGGCGAAACCGGCGGTGAGCACCAGCGAGGTGACCCGGTCGGGGTGGCGCGTCGCGGCGCGCACCGCAACCGTCGTGCCCATCGAGTAGCCGAGAATGGCGAAGGTCTCCACGCCCGAGTCGACGGCGGCGGCCACGACGTCGTCCGCGAGCCGGTCGAGGTCGAGGGGCCCGTGCGCCTCGGGCGTCCGGCCCGATCCCGGGTAGTCGGGGGCGACGACGGTGTGCCGCAGGGCGAGTTCGTCAATGAACGGGAAGTTGGCCGCGGTGGACCCGCCGGCGCCGTGCGCGAGCAGCAGCCCGGGACCGGATCCTCGCACCTCAACGGACAGTGACACGATCTTTCTTCTCCTCGTACCGAAAGAGACGACCAGGGCCAGCAGCGCGGCGGCGGCCCCGATTTACACCAGCCACAGCGCCGCGCCGTCGCTGTCCAGCACCCGCCCACCGATCCACACGCCGCGCGACGGCCAGTGCATCACCGGTGATGAACAACCCAGCGGTCCCGACCGACACGCCGAGATCACCGGCGATGTCCGGCAACACCCCGAGCACCGCGTGCTCAGCGGACCCGACGGAGAAAACGCACCCCATCAGCGCCGCCAGAACCCACGTTCCCCGACTCGACATGCGGCCGAAGCCAGAGCCTGACACCGATGTCAAAGTCAACGCCGCGTGACGCGCATCTCACGGAGCTGGGCCTGCCCGCCTGTGCTCCGCCGTGATGAGCGATGGCCGAAGCAACAACCGCTCGCTACGGTTGCTGCATGACCACGCTGCCCGACTGGATGCGCCCGCCACGCGCTGAAGGCTGGTTCGCGGAGGATCTCGACCGCCTCCCGGAGGCGCCTCGGCACACTGAGCTGATCGACGGAGCCCTCGTCTTCATGGTGACCCCCCAGCGGTCGTGGCACGGCCGCGTCGTCACCAGCCTCACCCTGGAACTAGCTCGACAGGCCCCGGAGGGCGTCGAGGTCGAGCGCGAGATGACGATCCGCCTCGACGCGCGCAACCGCCCGGAACCCGATCTGCTGGTGACCACGGCCCCGTTCGACCCCGACCGCACCTGGTACGAGCCAGCGGACGTGTTGCTCGTCGTGGAGGTGGTCTCGCCGGAGTCCGCCCACCGCGACCGCACGGTCAAACTCCGCAAGTACGCGGAGGCGGGCATCCGGCACTACTGGTGCATCGAGGACGAGGACAGTGCGGCCGTCGTGCACGTCTACGAACTCGACGAGCCTACGGGCGCATACGCGCCGACGGGCATCTTCCGCGGCCTGCTGCAACGCCCGGTCCCGTACGAGATCAGCATCGACCTGACCAGGCTCACCCCACCCCGCCGCTGATCACACGTTGAAGCGGAACTCCACCACGTCGCCGTCGGCCATGACGTAGTCCTTGCCTTCCATGCGGACCTTGCCGGCTGCTCTGGCTTCCGCCATCGAGCCCGCTGCGATCAGGTCCTCGTAGGAGACGATCTCCGCTTTGATGAAGCCGCGTTGGAAGTCGGTGTGGATCACGCCTGCGGCCTGCGGGGCCGTCCAGCCGCGGCGGATGGTCCAGGCGCGGGCCTCCTTCGGGCCCGCCGTCAGGTACGTCTGCAGACCGAGGGTGTGGAAGCCCGCACGGGCCAGCGCGTGCAGGCCCGGTTCCGGCTGGCCGATCGACTCCAGCAGTTCGCGCTGGGACTCCTCGTCGAGTTCCTTGAGCTCCGCCTCCACCTTGGCGTCCAGGAACACCGCGTCGCCGGGGGCGACCAGTTCCCGCAGCTCCTTCTGCCGGGTCTCGTCGGCGAGCACACCCTCGTCGGCGTTGAAGACGTACAGGAACGGCTTGGTGGTCAGCAGGTTGAGCTCGCGCAGCTCCGGCACGTCCCTGCCCAGGCCCGCGGCGAACAGGGTGCGGCCGGAGTCGAGGACCTCCTTGGCCTGCTGGGCGACCTCCAGCGCCGGGCGCTTGTCCTTGTGGGTGCGGGCTTCCTTCTCCAGCCGCGGCAGCGCCTTCTCCAGGGTCTGCAGATCGGCCAGGATGAGCTCGGTGTTGATCGTCTCGATGTCCGCGGCCGGGTCCACCCGGCCGTCGACGTGCACCACGTCGGGGTCGTCGAAGACGCGGATGACCTGGCAGATCGCGTCGGCCTCGCGGATGTTGGCGAGGAACTTGTTACCCAGGCCCTGCCCCTCGGAGGCGCCCTTGACCAGGCCGGCGATGTCGACGAACGACACCGTGGCGGGCACCACCTTCGCCGAGCCGAACAGCTCGGCGAGCTTGTCCAGCCGCTCGTCCGGCAGCGGAACCACGCCCACGTTCGGCTCGATGGTGGCGAACGGGTAGTTCGCCGCGAGCGCGTCGTTGCTGGTCAGCGCGTTGAACAGGGTGGACTTGCCGACGTTGGGCAGCCCGACGATGCCGAGGGTGAGACTCACACCCCGAAGTCTAGGGGCTCGCTTGCACCGGCATCGCCGCCGGTCAGCCGTCGCCCTCCTGGCCAACCACATCGGTACCGCCACGCTCGGGCGCACGGGAGCGCACGCAGCCGTCGTGTTCGCCCACGCGACGGGGTTCATCAGCGCGTCCGATTCCCGCTAGTAAGGGCCCTGCGCCGCTGGCAGGATCGAAGCCATGTTGGTGGGAACGGAAGAAGCACTCCGGGCCGTGGCGTCGCGCGACGCGCGGTTCGACGGGTGCTTCGTCCACGCGGTGCGCTCGACCGGCATCTACTGCCGCCCGTCCTGCCCCGCGCGCACGCCGAAACCAGCCAACAGTGTGTTCTTCCCGACGGCCGCCGCCGCGCAGGCCGCGGGCTACCGGGCGTGCCGCCGGTGTCTGCCGGACGCGGTGCCCGGCTCGCCGGAGTGGAACCTGCGCGCCGACCTGGCCGGGCGGGCAATGCGCCTGATCAGCGACGGTGTGGTGGACCGCTGCGGAGTGCGCGGGCTGGCCAAGCAGCTCGGCTACTCGACGCGGCACCTGACCAGGGTGCTCACCGCCGAACTCGGCGCCGGGCCACTCGGGCTGGCGCGGGCGCACCGGGCGCACTCGGCGCGGCTGCTGATCGAGACGACCGGCATCGCGTTCAGTGATGTCGCGTTCGCCGCCGGGTTCTCCAGCCTGCGGCAGTTCAACGACACCATGCGGGAGATCTTCGGGTCCACGCCGACCGAGATGCGCGCCCGCGCCCAGCGCCGAACCGGTGTCCCGAGCGGCGCCGGTGCGGTCCACCTGCGCCTGCCGTTCCGTGCGCCCTGCGACGTGGCCGCGGTGCTGCGGTTCCTCGGGCAGCGCGCGTTGGCGGGGCTGGAGAACGCCGGGCCGGACCAGTACACCCGGGCCCTCCGGTTGCCGTACGGGACCGGTGTCGCCACCGTGCGCACCGGGGAGAAGCACGTGGCGTGCACGCTGCGGCTGACCGACATGCGCGACCTGGGCAGCGCGGTGGCCCGGCTGCGCCGCCTGCTCGACCTCGACGCCGATCCGGTGGCGATCTCGGACGTGCTGGGCGCGGATTCCGTGCTGCGGCCGGCCGTCACCCGGTCGCCGGGCGTGCGGCTGCCGGGCAGCGTGGACGGCCTGGAAAACCTGGTGCGGGCCGTGATCGGCCAGCAGATCTCCGTCGCGGCGGCACGGAAGACCACCGAGCGGCTGGTCACGGCGCTGGGCGAGCCGCTGCCCCATCCCGACGGCACCGTGACGACGCTGTTCCCGACGGCCGAGGTGCTCGCCGAGCACGCGGTGGAGGCGCTGCCCGGTCCGCGGCGGCGGGCGGAGACCGTGCGCGACGTCGCGACGGCCGTGGCCGAGGGGCGGCTAGCGCTGCACCCCGGCCGGGACGAGGCCGAGCTGCGGGCCGACCTGGAGCGGCTTCGGGGCATCGGCCCGTGGACGTCGAGCTACGTCGCGATGCGCGTGCTGGGCTCGCCGGACGTGCTGCTCACCGGTGACCTCGCGTTACGCCGCGGTGCCGCGGTGCTCGGCCTGTCCGAGCACCCGGCCACGATCGAATCGCACGCCCGGCGGTGGAGCCCGTGGCGCTCCTACGCCGGGGTGCTGCTGTGGGAAGCCGCCGCGAACGGTGTGTCGCAGCAGCAAGCCGCCTAGGAGGTGAGCGGGGTGGGCCCGGTGCGCTGCGCCACGGGTCCGCATCACGTCGCCGTCACGACTTCGTCGCAGAACTGGAGCCAACCATGACCAAATTGTCTACTGTGGACACACCGGCGGGACCGTTCACCGCCGTCGTCGACTCCGACGGCGCGGTGCTCGCCTCCGGCTGGACCGCGCGGCTCGACGAGCTGCTGCCGCAGGTGTCCCCGAAGCTGCTGTCCGAACCGCCGACCGAGGCCGCCGACCTCGGCGAGGTCACGCGCGCGATCCGCGCCTACCACGACGGGGACCTGCATGTCATCGACGCCATCCCGGTGCGGCAGTGCGCGGGCCCGTTCCTCGAGCACGCATGGGAGGTGCTGCGCAAGGTTCCGGCCGGGGAACCGGTGAGCTACACCGAGTTCGCGGCCCTGGCGGGACGCCCGAACGCGGTCCGAGCCGCGGCATCGGCCTGTGCCCGCAACGCCGCCGCGCTCTTCGTGCCGTGTCACCGGGTCCTCCGCAGCGACGGCTCGCTGGGCGGCTTCCGCTGGGGCCTGCCGGTCAAGCGCTGGCTCCTCAACCACGAGAGCCGCAACCCCGGCACCTGAACACTTTCCGACCGGGGCGAACTCGACGCGGTTGCGCGGGTGTCACCCTGGTGCCGAACGGGGTGCTCCCCGTGCCATGAGTCAGGTCTGGAGTTCCAGGGTGGAGCCCGTTCGGGACCTGCGGACGCGCAGGCGCACCGTGATCCGCTGGCGCATCTCCTCCACGTGCGACACCAGGCCCACCACCCGGCCCCCGGCACGCAGGTCGTCGAGGGTGTCCATCACCATGTCGAGGGTGTCCGAGTCGAGCGTGCCGAAACCCTCGTCGATGAACAGGGTGTCCAGCAGCGCACCGCCGGTCTCCGCGGCCACCACGTCGGCCAGGCCGAGCGCCAGCGACAGCGAGGCGAGGAACGACTCGCCGCCGGACAGCGTCTTGGCCGGGCGAACCTTCCCGGAGTAGTCGTCGAGCACGTCGAGGCCGAGACCGCCGCGGGTGCCGCGCGCCCCGGCCGCATCCGAGTGCACGAACGAGTACCGGCCGTCGCTCATCCGCTGCAACCGCCGGGTGGCCGCGATCGCCACCTCCTCCAGCCGCGCCGCCAGCACATACGAGCGCAACGACATCCTGCGCGCGTTCTGCCCGCGCCCGTTGACGACGTCCGCCAACGCCTCCAGCTCGGCGTACTCCGCCAATGCCGGACCCAGCTCCGCCCATTCGGCCCGCAGCCGCTCCGCGAGCTGCGTGATCTCGCGCTGCCGCTGCTCGGCGCGGTGCGCCAGCGCTGCCGCACGCTCCGCGGCTTCGCGCGCGACGGTGGCCGCCTCGGTGGCCTCTTCGAGGCCGATCTCGGTATCAGCGTCGACGCCGGACAACTCGGGGCTCGCGAGCGCCGCGCGGGCACCCGCGGCGCGTTGCTCGACCTCAGCCAGGGCCGCGGCGAGCTCGTTGCGCCGTTCCTCGCTGCGCTCGGCGGCAAGCGCGGCGTCGACCGAGTCGAAGCCCGCTTCGGCGGCGGCTTCGGTGACGGCGTTGCGCTGGTCGGCCAGGTGGCGTTCCGCGTCGTCGAGGGCGATGCGGGCGGTCACCAGGCGTTCGATACGGGTGGCGAGGTCAAGGAGGTGGGCGCGGCGTTGTTCGATGCTGTCGAACTCGCCGCAGCCGTCACGCAGCCGCGCTTGGCGCTGGTCCACTGTGGTCACCAGTGCGGCGTGTTCGCTGCGGGCGGCGGCGATGCGGGTCCGCAGCTCGGAGAGCTGGTTGGTCAGGCGTTGCGTGGACGCCTCCAGTTCGGCCAACTCGGCCGTGCGCTGCTGGAGCTGCGCTGCGGTGTTCTCCAGGGTGTCGCGTTCGGCGCGGAGTTCGTCGAGTTCGGCGGCGAGTTCGGGTTCGGTGTGGTCGCCGAGGCGCTCGATGAGTTCCTCGAGGTGTTGTTGCGCCCGCTGGGCTTGCGCGATGGCCCTGTCGCGGCGCGCGTGCGCGCGCTGTTCCGCGGCCTGCGCGTTCTCCTCGTCCTCGGCGCGGACCTGGTCATCGACGGGTTCGCCGGGGGCGGGGTGTTCGGCCGATCCGCACACCGGGCACGGCTGTCCGGGGGTGAGCCGGGCCGCGAGTTCGGCGGCCATCCCGGCGAGCCGCCGCGCGCGGAGGTCCTGCAGCCGGTCGCGAGCCTGCTGGTGGGCGTCGACGGCTTGGTGCGCTCGGGTGGTCGCGGCGGCCACGTCCTGCTGCGCGCCGGGGATGTCCCGGGCGATGCGCAGTAGCCCCGCGACCTCGGTGCCGCGGGCTCGCACCGTTTCCAGCCTGAGTTCGGCGTGCCTGGCTTCCTCGACCCGCTGCCGGGCGGCCGTGATGCGCTCGGGCAGGCTGGCCTGCTGCGCGACGAGTTCGGCTTCCCGGCGTTCGTCCTCGGCGATCCGGGCGGCCAGCTCGGCGACCCGACGCCGGTCGGATTGCTGTTGCTGCGCCTCGGGAATCAGGCTGGCAAGCCCGCCCGCCTCCTCCCGCCGGGCCCCGGCCAGGGCGCGCAGCTCCGCCAGCGGCGCCTCGGCGTCCACCTCACACCGCGCCGCGGCTTCGGCGAGATCCGCGCGCGCCCTGTCGCGGTCCTGTTCGGCCCGCCGGGCCGCTCGGTGCGCGGACAGCACCGGGACCGCGCGCTGCGCCGCCTCGCGTTCGGCCCGCCACGCGTCGTGCTCGGCCTGCTGTTCGGCGAGCTGCGCCAACGTTTCGTTGGCCTGCCGCACGCGACGCACCTTCGCCGCCAACTCGCGGCGCTCGGTCAACGCGGCCTCCGCCGCCTCGCGCTCCCGGCGCAGGCGGGACTGCTCGGCCTGCGCGCCTTCCAGGTCGCGCAGCGCGCGTTTCTCGACGTCCGCCAGCCAGTCCTGGTGGTTGGCGCCCTCCGCCGGTTCGGCCCCGCAGACCTGCGAGACCCGCGCGAGCAGTTCCCGCACCCGCTGCGTTCGGGCCTCCACCGCCCGGCCGCGCTCCCGGCGGCGCTCGACGAACCACCGCTCCACCTCACCGAACCGCTGCGTGCCGAACAGCTTTTCCAGCAGCTGTTCGCGTTCCGCGGTGTCCGAGCGCAGGAACCTGGCGAACTCACCCTGCGGCAGCATCACCACCTGGAAGAACTGGTCCACGGTCATGCCGAGCAGGCGCTGCACGGTGCGCCCGACCTCGTCGATGCGGGTCAGGCCCGCCGGCGGCTGTTCGGTGGGTGCGCCGCCGAGCCAGGTCAGCGACGCCTTCGCCGGCTGCGTGGTGTAGCCCTCGCCGCGCTTCTTCGGCCGCTGGTACTCGGGGCTGCGTTCCAGCCGCAGCCGCTGGCCCTGCACCGTCAGCTCCAGCACGACCTTGGTGGGAGTCTGCGGATCGGCCGTGTCGCAGCGCAGCCGCCTGACCTCGCCGCGCGCGCCCGGCACCGAGCCGTAGAGCGCGAAGGCGACCGCGTCCAGCAGGGTCGTCTTGCCCGCGCCGGTGTCGCCGTGCAGCAGGAACAGCCCGTCCGCGCCGAGCGCGTCGAAGTCGACGACCTGGTGGTCCCGGTACGGCCCGAAGGCCGTCACGTCCAGCCGGTGCAGCCTCATCGCGCCCCTTCCGCCGCGCTGACCGCGCGCAGCGCCTCGGACAGCAGCGCGCGTTCGGACTCGGTCGGCTCCGTGCCGCGGCAGTCGGCGACGAACCGAGCGGCCAGCTCGTGGTCGTCGCGGCCGCGCACGATCTCGGCGTAGCGCAGCGCAGCGGTGGCGCGGCCGGTCGCCGGTCGCCACTCCAGGTGCACGGCATGCGGGAACCGCTGCTGGAGCCGCCGCATCGCCTCCAGCGGCCGCACCTCGTCGGTGAGCGTTGCCGAGAGGTAGCAGTCCTCGAACTCCGCGTACTCGGGCCGGGTGAGCAGGTCGTCCAGCAGGCCCTCGACGGTGGCCAGCCGCCGCGGCACCGGCAGCTCGCGGCGCTGCACGTCGGCCAACCCGTCGGCGTCGAGGTTCACCAGCCACACCGATTTGCGGTGCGCCGCTTCGGAGAACGAATACGCCAGCGGGCTACCCGAGTAGCGCAGGTGCTCCGCCAGCCGTTGCGGGCCGTGCAGGTGCCCCAGCGCCACGTAGTCGACGCCGTCAAAGACCGAACCGGGCACCTGCTCCACACCGCCCACGGCGATGGTGCGCTCGGAGTCGCTGCGCTCGCCGCCGGTGACGAACGCGTGCGCCAGCACCACGGAACGCGTTCCGGCGGGGCGTCCGGCGAGGTCGGCGCGCACCCGGTTCATCGCCTCGGTGAGCACCGCGGTGTGGCCCCGCTGCGGGATCTCGGGGCTGGCCCCCGGCACGTCGGCGCAGGACTGCAGGGTGTGGCGGGCCAGGTCCGGCTCCAGGTAGGGGATGCCGTAGAAGGCGACCGGGCCGTGCTCGTCGGCGAGCAGGACCGGTTCGTGCAACGCGTCGATCCGGGTGCGCAGGTGCAGGCCGCCCGCCGCGGCGAACTCGGCGAACGCGCCGACGCGCGCCGCCGAGTCGTGGTTGCCCGAGGTGACCACGAGCTGCGCACCCGCCTCCCGGATGCGGGCGAGGACGCGCACGCAGGTCTGCACCGCCTCGCCCGAGGGGACGGCGCGGTCGTAGAGGTCACCGGCGATGACGACGACGTCGACGCCCTCCTCCGCGACCAGGTCGGCCAGCCAGCCCAGGACGGCCTCCTGATCTCCGAGCAGGTCGCGGCCGTGGAAGGTCCGGCCCACATGCCAGTCCGAGGTGTGCAGCACCCGCATGCGCCACAAGCTATCGGCGAGCCCACGCGAACTCGGCGACCCCCCGCACCGCTTCGGCGTGTCGAACACCCTCACCGCCCTGGGTGATGCGATGATCACCCACCGTCGCCACTGCAGGTGGGTCTCACCACTTCGGGTGCCACTTGGGGCGGTGTCACATCCGGCGCGAAATCGCGCGGCGCCGGGCGCGATCATGTCGGGTCCGTCGGCCATCATGTGAGCGGCGAGTAACCCCGACCGGACGGAGCGCATGTGGGTACCGGCGTCCTGATCACCATCATCGTCGTGCTGACGTTGTTGTTCGCCGCGGCGCTGATGCTGATCTGGCGGCTGTACACGGACAGCGCGCGGCGGGCCGACGAGGCGCTGCGCATGGTCGAGGCCGAACGCGCCCGCACCGCCGAGCAGCAAGCCGCGCTGCGCCGCTACGAGGTCGCCTTCGCGTCCATCACCGGGCGCGGGGAGCTCGGTGAGCAGGTCCTGGTCGAGACCGCGCGGTCGCTGGGGTTGCGCGAGGGCATCCATTTCACGTTGCAGACCGACCTCGCCGGGGGCGGGGCCGCCCGACCGGACATGGTGCTGTCGGTCGGCGGCGGGCGGCAGGTGCCGGTGGATGCCAAGACGAGCCTGGCGGTGTGGGCCGAGGCAATGGAGACCGACGACCCCGAGGAGCGCAGCGACGCCCTGCGGGTGCACGCGCGCAACATCCGGTCCCGCGCCGCCGAACTCGCCGGCAAGGGCTACCAGAAGTGGGCGGACGCGATCTACGGGTCGATCATGTTCGTGCCGTCGGATGCCGCCGTCATCGCCGCCCTGGACACCGATCCGCACCTGCTGTCGTGGCTGCTGGACAAACGCGTCTTCCTGTGCGGGCCGACCGGGTTCGCGGTGCTGGCGTCGGCGGCGATGTTCGCCGCGACGGAACGCACCATCGCCGAGGACATCGAGCAGGTGCGCGCGCAGGCCGTCCGGGCGCAGCGCGCGGCGTCCAACGCGGTGGAGGCGGTGAACCTCTCCAGCACCCACCTGCAGCGCTTCGTGTCCGCCCGCCGCAGGGAACTCGACGCGCTGGAGTCCTTCCGCAACGCGGTGCAACCGCTGGCCGACGCTGCGGGTTCGGGCGGGGTCGGCTCCGTCCGCCGCGAGGAGGAGACGCTGCTGGCCAGCGCCCCCGACCACACGCCCGGCACCGAACACGTCCGCTGATCCGCTGGCTTCGACCGCGGGTGGTGTCCGTCGCCGCGGGAGTCACCCGGTGGGTCAGACGTGGTTCTCGACGAACGCCGCGACCGTGTCCACGATCAGCGCGTTGTGCGGGCCTCGGCCGAAGCCGTGGTCCAGTCCCTCGTACGGGTGCATCTCCACCGTCACGCCCAGCCGCCGCAGCGTCGCCGCGAAGTCGAGGCTCTGGTCCAGCGGCACCAGCGAGTCCGCGGTGCCCTGCTGGATCAGAAACGGCGGCTCGTCACCGGAGACGTTCCGGACCGGGCTCGCCGCCTCGGCCACCGCCGGGCACTCCACCGGCATGCAGCCCAGCAGTTGCTTGACCACCCGCGCCGCGTACTCCTGCATGCGCGGGTGCGCGACCTGCGCCTCGGCCGTCATGTCCGTCGGGCCGAACCAGTCCACCACCGCACGAATCCCGGACAGCCCGCCGCCGGGCTTGGTCGGGTCGCCCGCCACCGCACCGAGTTGCGACACGAGGTGGCCGCCCGCCGAAGCGCCCCACAACGCGACGCGGTCGGGGTCGAGCTGCCACTGTGCGGCGTGCTGCTGCAACCACCGCACCGCGTCGGCGACGTCGACGACCTGCGCCGGGGCACGGGCGACCCCGGTCAACCGGTAGTCCACAGTGGCCACGGCGTAACCGCGTTCCAGCAGACGCTGCGCGGTGAGCGCCTCCGGTGCACCGAGGTCCGCGTCTAGGGTGCGGACTCCCGCGTTCCAGCCGCCGCCGTGCACGTACACCACCAGCGGTGTCCGCTCCTGCTGCTGCTCGGGCAGGAACAGGTCCAGCTGCAGCGCACCGGTGTCCCGTTCCGCGTAGACCTGGCCCCGCAGGACGCGGGCCGCGCCGAGGTCCCGGGTGGCGACGTCGACCGGGGCGACCTCGGCGTCCGACTCGCGGGAACAACCGGCGGTGACCACCATGGCCAGGACCAGGAAGGCCGCCAGGACACGCTGTGTCACCGCCATCGGTCCCGCGCCTCCCCGATCATGTCACGCTTCACCCGAATGCATGAGCTTAACAAGATCAGCAGGCGGTCATCTTCCGATCAGGCGAGCTCGTCTGCGGCTCGCTGCTCACCCGCCAGGAAGTGGGCGATCCGGACTGTGGCCGTGTAGAGGTCGCGGTAGTGCCGGAAGTACGCGTCGTAGCGCTCCGTGTGCGCCGGGTTCGGCCGGACCGTTCGGGTGATCGGGTTCCAGTTGTCCGGGTCGACGGCCGCGCCGGTGCCGATCCCGGCCAGCAGCGCGTCACCATAGGCCGCGCCGACCGTCTCCGCCGGGATCTGCTGCTCCTGCCCGGTGATGTCGGAGACGATCTGCGTCCACAGGCCGCCCTGCGTGCCGCCGCCGACGGCGACCAACCGGCTCGCGCTGCCCATCGCCTCCAGGTTGTGCCGCACGCCGAACCCAATGCCCTCCAACGCCGCCCGGTACAGCTCGGCGCGACCGTGGGTGGTGGTCAGCCCGGCCAGGATGCCGCGCGCGTCCGGATCGAAGATCGGCGTCCGCTCCCCCGCGAAGTACGGCAGCAGCAGCAGTCCTCGGCTGCCCACCGGGACCGCGCTCGCCTCCGCGACGAGTCCGGCGAAATCCCCGTCGACCAGGGTGCGCAGCCAGTCCGTCACCGCGCCCGAGGTCGCCATCCCGGCGGCCAGCGTGTCGGTGTCCGGGAACGCCCCGCAGGTGCCCCACAGCGCCGGGTGCGGCTCGATCCGCGACTGCACCTGGACGAAGAACATCGTGGTGCCGTACATCAGCATCGTGTCGCCGGGCCGGCGCACCCCGACGCTGGTGGCCTCGGCCCACGCGTCCACCGTGCCCGCCGTGACCGGAAGCCCCTCCGGCAGCCCGGTTTCCGACGCGGCCTGGGCGGTGACGCGGCCGACCACCTCGGTCGGCCAGGCCAGCTCCGGCAGCGGCAGGCCCGGGGCGACCCGCGCCGCCCAGTCGGCCGCCCAGTCACGGGCCGCCAGGTCGTACATCGGGTCGCACTGGCTGGCCGAGTGGTGGTCCAGCACATACCGCCCGGTCAGCCGGTGCACCAGGTAGGAGCTGCACATCAGCAGCATCTCGGTGCGCCGGTACACCTCCGGTTCGTGCTTGGCCAGCCAGCGAAGCTTCGGGCCGACCGCCTGGCTGGACAGCGCGGACCCGCCACGGCGCAGGATCTCGTCGCCGCCGAACTCCTCGGTCAGCTCCGCGATCTCCGCGGTGGCCCGGGTGTCCACGCCGTAGAGGATCGCCGGGCGCAGCGGCTTGCCGTCACCGTCGGTGGGCAGCAGCACGGGGCCGATGCCGCTGACGCCAAGCCCGGCGATCTCGCGCCCCTCGGCGGCGGGCACGAGCTCCCGCACCAGCGCCAGGAAGTCCTCCCACCACACCGATTCCGGGTCGTGCTCGACCCAGCCGGGGTGCGGGTAGGACGTCTCGTGCGGTCGGCTCGCGCGGGCCAGGATTCGCCCGTCGGCGCTGACCAGCACCCCCTTGGAGCTCGACGTGCCGATGTCAATCCCGAGCAGCGCTGCCTCGGCCATGCGTCCTCCCTGTCACCTCGAACGCCTCAGTTCTCCCGACCACCGCGGCGGGTTCTCGCCGGCCGCCTCCCCGGGCGGACACCCCGCGGATCGGGAGCCCGGCCGAGAAGGCGTCCGGGGTTCGGCGCGCCCTGCCGGTTCGGTCAGCCGCGGGTCCACTCCTCGAGCCGGACGCCGAGCTGCTCGGCGACCGCACGCAGGGCCGGGCGGTGGTCGCCGGGGACCGCGTGGATGTGGTTGGCGCCGAACCGCGACAAGAACAGCTCGCCCGGCGCGTCCAGCCGCGCGAAGGCGTGCGGCCATTCCGGGGTGGACTGGTTCATCAGCGTCTGGTTCGTCTCGTCGTCGTAACTCTCGAACTCGCCGAGCATCAGCTGCAGCCGGTACTCACCGTCCTCGCGGGTGAACCGCCCCAGGGTCATCTGGCCCGGTGCGGCGATGTGCTGTACCGACGCGCCGCCGGCCGGGAAGAAGAACACCTCCGGGTAGAAGTTGACCTTCGCCAGGTTCTCCGCCGGGTCGTCGCTGCGCGCGGCGTACCAGGTGGCGTGCTGGCCGGAGTTGCACAGGTCCCAGATGTCGCGGTCGGCGTGGTAGTGCCGCACGTCGGCGAACAGCACCGGCGTGCCCGCCACGGCCTTGAAGATCTGCATGGTCAGCGCGCCGTCCATGTCCGCCTCGGTGGCGCAGACGTGCGGTTCCTTCGGCCCGTTCCAGTCGTAGGGGTCGTTGAGGAACGCCTCGGTGACGTCCATGGTGGCGAAGTTCTCGGTCAGCTCGGGCTGCGCCTTGATGCCGGAGAAGTCGAGGTTGCGCTCCGCGATGATGTCCCGGATCGCCAGGTAGGAGCGGATCTGGCGCTCCAGTAGTTCCGGCGTCAGCTTCGTGCCGTCGTAGTGCACCCCGGCGGCGTGCTGCTCGATCCACTCGCGGGCCTTGCGTGCCTCGGCAGCGTCGGCCTTCTCGGCGCGCAGCACCAGCTCGTACTGGTCGATCTCCTCGACGTCGATGCCGAACCTGCGCATCCACTGGTCGGTGTTGGCCACCGCGGTGTTCATACCCATCGGTCGCCCGCCGAACCGGCCGAAGGTGGACCCGTGCAGGGACCGGACCGCGGCCGAGGCCGTGGCGTGCACCCCGATCGTGGCGATGAGCTCGGCGTCGTCCGGGGCGCCCCAGGCGCGGGCGTGGCGGCGGCCGATCTGGTCCAGCGCACCACCGGCGGCCAGCATGCCGACCAGCCCCGGCTCGGTGGGGTCGGTGCTGGCGACGAGCACCAGCGGCGACCGGGTCGCGTCCGCGGCGAGCATGGTGAAGTGCGGGAACGCCCACACCGAGTAGTAGAAGACCGTGACATCGACGTCGGCGGCGGCGACCTTGCGGGACACCGACGTGGCCAGCGCGTTGGTGGCCACCAGGTCATCGCCGACCACGACGTCGTGCCCGGCGCCGCGTAGCGCCGCGACCAGGGCGTCCTGTTTGGACTGGATGAAGCCGGCGTTGCGCGCGTGGACGTGGTCACGGCCGTCAGAGATGCTGATGACACCGATACGAGCCACGGTTCCTCCCAAGTTGACAGGCGGCGTTGACTGCGGAACCGGGCGGCGCGGAGTCCACGAGCGGCGCCGGTGAACTCCCCGCTGTTCGCCCGACTGGGACAGCTCGCCACGGGAGCTGTCGGAACAGGAACGCGAGCAATCGTTTTCCCGGACGCTATTCTGGCAGGACACGGGCTGTCAAGGCAGGCGGTCCGCCATCACTCGGGAAGAGGTCACGAGGAGGAGCGGTGGCGACGATCAGTGACGTGGCGTCCCGCGCCGGGGTGTCCACCGCGACGGTGTCCCGCGCGCTCAACGGCAAGAGCTCCGTCGACCCGGAGCTCGCGGCGCGGGTGCTGGCCGCCGCCGCCGAGCTCGGGTACCGGCCCAACGGACCGGCCCGCAACCTGCGCAGGCAGGAAACCGCGGTGCTGGCCCTGATCATCTCGGACGTGGAGAACCCCTTCTTCACCGCGATCGCCCGCGGAGTGGAGGACGTCGCGCACGCCGCAGGCTACTCGGTGGTGCTGTGCAACTCCGACGACGAGCCGGACAAGGAGCACGAGTACATCGACGTGGCGCTGCAGGAGCGGATGGCCGGGGTGTTGCTGTCGCCGACCGGCCGCGGGGACAGCGCCGAACTGCTCAGCCGCAACCGGACCCCGGTGGTGGCGGTGGACCGGCCGCTGCCGAACTCGACGGGCGACACAGTGCTGGTGGACAGCAGGCTGGCCGCCCGGCAGGCCACCGAGCACCTGGCCGAGCAGGGCTACCGCCGGATCGGCTGCCTCACCGGCCCCAGCGGCGTGCCCACCGCCGACGACCGCCTCGCCGGCTACCGCGACGGCCTGCGGGCGGAGCGGCTGCCGCGCTCGGACACGCTGGTGCGGCGCTCGGAGTTCAAGGCCGCGGGCGCGAAGGAGGCGGCCCGGTCGCTGCTGTCGCAGCCGGAGCCGCCGGACGCGGTGCTGGTGGCGAACAACATGATGGCGGTGGGTGTGCTGGAGGCGATGGCCGAGCTGGGTGTGCGCCCGGGGCGGGACGTCGGCGTGGTGGCCTTCGACGACGCGCCGTGGACCACGCTGCTCGACCCGCCGCTGACGGTCGTGGCACAGCCCGCCTACGACATGGGTGCGGTGGCCGCGCAGCTGCTGCTGGGCCGGATCAGCGGGGAGCGCACCGAGGCGACCACGACGACCCTGTCGGCGCACCTCGTGGTGCGCGCCAGCAGCACCCGCAGCTGATCACTGATGACGGGTGCCCGGGTCAGTTATGACGGGCCCCTACACCGGGTTGCCCGGCGAAGGGCGCCCCGCACCCGGCTCGGGTCAGCGGCGGTTCTCGTGCAGGCGGATCACATCCGCCACCACCTGCTGGACGTCCGGCGGCGTGTCACCGTCGTCCTGGCCCGTCGTCTCCGGGGTGCTCGTCTCCGGCGTCTCCGGCTCGGACGGCGGTCGGCTCGGGACGACCGGTGGTGCTTCCGGCAGGTCGCGCGGCGGCTGCTCGGCAGGCGGCTGCGGCAGGCCGACCGACGGCCGGGCCCCGGCGCGCGCGCCGTACCAGTACGCCGTCGAGCTGTAGTCGCCCGGCTCGTCGTTGGCCGGGCCGTGCTCGATGCCCGCCCGCAGACCGGTGCGGAACGGCACCGCGTCGTTGATCAGGATCCGGTACGCCCCGGTGCAGTCGTACTGGCAGCCGTCGACGCTGACCTCGTGCGACGGGTTGCCGTGCAACGGCATCGAGAACGTGGTGCCCTCCCGGAAGTACCACCCGGACTCGTAGAAGTCCTCGGTGCCGGTGCCGTGCCAGGCCGGTTCCGCGGCCCCGTCGACGTAGAACCGCTCGTCGCCCTCCAGGTAGTTGCGCTGGTTCGCGGCGTAGGTCTCGACGGAGTGCTCCTCGTCGTCCCGCAGCGTGGCCGCCCCGGGCGGGATCAGCCCGCGCATGGAGTGCGTGACGCCGTAGAAGGTGCCCGCGCCCCCGGTGTCCAGGAAGTTCCAGTCCTGGCCCTGCACGGTGACCCCGCGCCGGTGGGTCGCGTGGAAGAGCCCGACGTCGTCGCCGATCTCCGCAGGAGCGCTGGTGACCTCGGCGGTCGCGCCGGTGATCGGCACCCCGCCGCCGTTGACCACCTCGATGACCGCGTGCTGCGCGAACGGCATTGGCCACCACGCGGTGTACCAGCCGTCCAGACCGGGGTCGACCGAGCTCATCAGGCTGCGCACGTCGTGCTCGCCGAGACCGGTGCCGAAGAACTCGCCGATCGGCGCGTCCACAGTGGTCTGTCCGTCGAAGGTGATGCGGATGCGGGCGGTGGACAGCAGCTCGTCGGAGGCCGCGACCTGCCCGGGGTCGTGCGGGTAGCGGGCGATGAGCTTGGACCGGGCGAAGACCGGGTTGTCGACCCGGTAGCCGTGCGCGCTCTGCTCCCCGGGGTGATCCGGCCCGAGGTCGAGCACGTCGGTGCGTACCCACTCGCCGTCGACCCGGCTGTGCACGTCGTAGCGGAACTCGTTGACGTCCAGCGAGGACGACACGAAGCGGTTGGTGATCTGCACCTCGGACTTGCCCGCGGTCAGCTCCGCGGGGACCTCGATGATCTCCACACCCCACTCGCCGGGCCGCGCCGGGCCGCTCCGCCACTGGCCGACCGGGTGGCCGTCCACGAAGACGTCGGCGACCTGGTCGGCGATCTGCGCGTCGAGCCGCCGGATCAGGCGGATGCCCTCGTTGTTCGGGTCGACGCGCATGGTGAAGGCGCTGCCGCCGGCCTGGCCGTAGGCGTAGCCGTCGTCGACCACCTGCGGGCTGGGCACCACCTGGGGCAGCCGCATGCGCAGCTGCGAGATCTGCCGCGGTCCGGTGAGCTCGGCGACGGTGACCGAGGCACCGAGCGGCAGGTCGAAGTCGCGACGGGTGGAGGTGGCACCGGACACGGCCGGTTTCGGGTCGGCCACGCCGAACCGGCGCAGCCGGTCGATCACGTCGGTGGCGGTCTCGTGCGGGTTGAAGGTCCGGACGCCGTCGGCGTTGGGGAAAACCCGGTAGTCGACGTGGTGGAAGTACGGGTTGTGCTCGACGGTCACCCGCATGGACCTGCGGAAGGGCATCGGCACCTTGATGCTCACCCCGCCCGCGGCGTCGTCGGCGTTGGCCACCAGCGGCCAGACGAACGGGGCTCCGAGCCGCCCGTCGACCACGTCGATCAACGGGGCGTCGAGCACGATCCGGCCGTCGAGCTCCACCACGATGTTGCCGGTCGCGGTGACGTCGCCCCACGGTTCGCGGGTGGACCAGATGGAGGTGATCTCGCCGGCGCCGCGGTGCTCGGCGATGACACAGCCGCGGTCGTTGATGCGCTGGCAGGAGTAGGTTCCGTTGAAGCCGTCGTTGTTACCGCCGGTGCGGTCGTAGCTGGAGGACTGCACCGACCGCTCGTCGCCACGCAGGCGGGCCAGCGCACCGAGATCGCGGTAGATCTCCCACCCGACGGGTCCGCGGGCCGCCGCGGCTGGTTGCGCGTGTGTGCGGACCGAAGAGAACCCGGCGTCGGCGACCACCGCGGCCGCCGCGAGCGACGCGACTCCCAGGTAGGCCCCGAGCCGCCGGGCGCGCCGACGACCGGTGGTCGGTGGCGGCGTTGCTGAGCGGTCTCTCATAGTGCTCGCCCTCCCCACACACCACTGTCCATGGGAGACGGTGATGCCTTGTTCCGCTGGTGGTGCGCGACTGAAAACGATGACATGTGCGTCGTCGTCGGCCCCAAGACGCAAAGATCACCGCTGCGCAGCGTAGGGCGGAATCTCCTCGAAGCCAACGAAGACGGGCGGTGTCGAGCAATCCGCTGCGCGAATTCACTCGATATGATGGTTGCCGGGCCCGTGGTCGCGAACAACCACCATCCAGGTGTTATTGCACGTTTCCGCCCGTTTCACCACTCCGCGCAACGAAAAACCCGCCAGGGCAGCATCTATCCACTGTGGACGGATGCTGCCCTGGCGGGAAGGTGGGCGGCCGCCGGGCCGGGAGGACCGGAACTCAGCTCTGGTTCAGCCTGGCGTAGACCTCGGCCGCGTTGTCCTTCGTGACCAGCTCGGTCTGCAACGTCTGGATCTTCGGCACCGGCTGGCAGTCGATCAGCAGCTTCTTGGCCGCCTCGACGGCCTCCGCGCCGCCGGTCGGGTAGAGGTTGGTGGCCTCCAACCGCCCCTCCTCCACCGCCTTGATGCCGCCGGACGGAATGGGCAGCCCATCGATGCCGACGAACTTCAGGTCGTCGCGGCCCGCCGCCTGGGCCGCCAGGTAGGCACCCTCGGCCATCGGGTCGTTCTGCGCGTACACCGCCTGGATGTCCGGGTGCGCCTTGAGCAGGGCGTCCATCTTCTGCTGCCCGACCGACCGCTCCCACTCACCGTCGGCGGTGGCCACGATCTCGATCTTCGAGCCCTGGATACCCTCCCGGAAGCCCCGCTCCCGCTCCGCCGCCGGGGTCGACCCGGACAGGCCCTTGAGCTGCACGATCTTGCCGCCCTGCGGCAGCAGCACGTTCTTGAAGTACTCCCCGGCCTGGCGCCCGATCTGGACGTTGTCGGCGCCGATGTAGGTGGTGAAGGCGTCGCCCTCCACCTTGCGGTCCAGCACGATGACCGGGATGCCCTTGCGGTACGCCTTGCGCACCACATCGGTCAGCGGCGCGGCCTCGTTCGGCGAGATCACCAGCAGGTCCACCTGCTTGGTGATGAAGTTCTCCACGTCGCTGACCTGCTTGGAGTTGTCCTTGGCGGCGTCGGCGAACTCCACCTCGAACTGCGGGACCCTGGCCGCCGCCTTGCGGATGTCGTCGTCCATCCGCACCCGGTACGGCTCGGCGAGGTTCGCCTGGCTCATCCCGATGGTGTACTTCCCGTTGGGTCCCTGGCAGTTCCTGGTGGGGTCCTGGGCCTGCGCCTGTCCGGTGTTCTCGCTGGTCGTCCCGCAACCAGCGGCGGCGAACGCGACCGCGGCGCACGCAGCTGCGAGCAAGGACCTCGTTGTCTTGCGCATCGTGCTTCCTCCCGGGTGTTGGTTCACGACGTGGGGCGCAGTCGCTGCAACGCCGCGGCCGCGACGATCACCAGACCTTTGATCAGCAGTTGCAGATCGGTGTTCACGCTGTTCAGGCTCAGGATGTTGTTGAGAATGCCGAGCAGCAGCGCACCGGCGATGGTGCCGATCACCGAACCGCGGCCACCGGCCAGGCTGGTACCGCCGACCACCACCGCGGCGATCCCGTCCAGCTCGTAGGCGATCCCGTCGTTGGGACTGCCCGCGTTGAGCTGCCCGGCGTGCACGATGCCGGCCAGCGCGGCGCAGAACCCGGCGATGCCGAAGGCGATGATCTTCACCCGGTTGACCGGCACGCCGGAGAGCCGGGCGGCCTTCTCGTTGCCGCCGATGGCGTAGAGGTGACGCGAGTACGCGCTGGTGCGCAGGAACAGGATCGCCAGCACCGCCACCGCGGCGAAGATCAGCGCCGGGATGGGCACGACGCCGCCGAAGGTCCGCTCACCAAGCAGCGAGAACAGCATCGGGGCCTGCCCCGGACCGTCGCCGTAGGAGATCTGCACCGTCTCGCCGCCGGACCACATGCGGGCCAGGCCGCGCGCGATCTGCAGGCCCGCCAGCGTCACGATGAACGCCTGTACCCCCAGCAGCGCGACGGCGGTGCCCTGCAGCAGTCCGAACAGGACGCCCGCGACGAGGACCAGGGCCACCGTGGCCCAGACCCCGAAGCCGTCCTCGACCATCAGCACGGCGGACCCGACCGCGGCCAACCCCAGCACCGATCCCACCGACAGGTCGATGCCGCCGATGAGGATCACGAAGGTCAACCCGATCGCGATGATTCCGATCTCGGAGACCGCGCGCACGATGTTGAACAGGTTGTCGCTGCTCAGAAACAGGATCTCGCCGTTCTTGCGAGGCGAGAAGATCACCGCGGCGACGAACACCGCGACCAGTCCGAAGAAGCTCTGGAAGCGGAACAGCAGCTCGGCCCTGCTGGCCCGCCCCGGCGGGGCCGCCGCCGACCCGGCGGGTTCGGCGGGCCTTTCCTCCGTCCGGTTGCTCACCTGCTACCTCCCCCGGTCTGCCGCCCGGTGCCGACCACCGGACCGGACCCGTCCGCCACCCTCTCGCCCATCGCGGCGGCCAACAATTCGGCTTCACCGACCTCAGCGGTGTCGAACTCGGCCACGCTGCGCCCGGCCCGCAGCACCACCACCCGGTGGCAGACGCCGACCAGCTCCGGCAGCTCCGAGGACGCCAGCAGCACGCCGATGCCGCGCCCGGCGATCTCGCCGAGCAGCTGGTAGATCTCCGACTTCGCGCCGATGTCCACGCCGCGGGTCGGGTCGTCGAGCAGCAGCAGCCGCGGCTCGGTCAGCAGCATCCGGCCGAAGACGACCTTCTGCTGGTTCCCGCCGGAGAGCGTGCCGACCGGGTCGGCGATCCGGCCGAGCTTGACCCGCAGCTGCGTCACGCTGCGCTCGGTCGCGGAGATCTCCTTGCCGCGCCGCACGAAACCGGCGACCCCGAGCCGGTCGAGCACCGACAGGACGGTGTTGGCCAGCACCGAGTGCCCCAGCACCAGGCCCGAGCCGCGGCGGTCCTCCGGGACGAAGGCGATGCCCTCGCGCAACGCATGGCGCGGACCCCTCGGCCGCACCGGACGGCCGTCAAGCCTGACCTCGCCCTCCCAGGTTCCCGGGGTTCCCGCGCCGAACAACGACTCCAGCAGTTCCGTGCGCCCGGAGCCGAGCAGCCCGCACAGCCCCACGATCTCCCCGCGGCGCACCACCAGGTCGATGCCGTCCGGTTCCCGCCGCCCCACCCGGGGCCGCCGCGGCCGCACCGCGAAACCGGACACGGTGAGCAGTTCGTCGCCGACGGCACCGCGCTCGGCGCGGAACAGTGTCTGCACCGACCGGCCCACCATCGCCTCGGCGGCCTGCTCGGCGGTCAGCCTGCGGGCGTCGAACTCGGCGACCTTGCGTCCGTTGCGCAGCACCGTGGCGCGGTCGGCGACCTGGCCGATCTCGTCCATCCGGTGCGAGATGTAGACGATGCCGGTGCCGCCGCGACGCAGCTCGGCGATCACCGCGAACAGCCGCTGCACCTCGGTGCTGGACAGCGCCGAGGTCGGCTCGTCCATGATCAGCACCTTCGCGTCCAGCGACAGCGCGCGGGCGATGGTGACCAACTGCTGCTCGCCGACGCGCAGGTCGCCGACCGGGCGGGCGGGGTCGAGGGCAATGCCGGTGCGCCGCAGCAGTTCCCGGGTACGGTCGGCCATCCGGCGGCGGTCCACCGCGCCGAACCGGGTACGCAGCTCACGGCCGAGGTAGAGGTTCTCGGCCACGCTCAACGCGGGCACCAGGTCGAGCTCCTGGTGGATCATCGCGATTCCGGCCTGCTGGGCGTCGGCCGGTTTGCCGAACTCCACCCGGCGACCCTCGATCGAGATCGTCCCGGCGTGGTCGGTCACGTCGCCGGAGAGCACCCTCATCAACGTGCTCTTGCCCGCGCCGTTCTCCCCCAGCAGCGCGTGCACCTCACCGGCTCGCACGGTCAGGTCCACCCCGTCACACGCCAGCACCCCGCCGTAACGCTTCGTGATGCCGGTCATCTCGACCAGCGGCGCCGCCGTGCCCATAGGACCCCCATCACGTCGTTCGCCCATCGTGAGAAAACGATTGCTCGGACGCTAAAATGGTCACGCTTCCTGTGTCAAGGTTCACACACCCGCCCCAGCGACAGGGCATCCATTCGGATGCACGAACATCACATAGCGGTCACGTTGCCACGAACCGCGAGTAACCCGACGTGGGGTAACACGCAAGTTCCTGAAGAGGGCTCTCGGCCCGAGGTACTGGACCGTTACCGTTGGGACTCGTGACCGCGATCCGCGAGAGCCAGAGCGCCCCTCCCCCCGGCAACGGCGCCCCGAGTTGGTCGGCGCGATCCGCATTCGGCGCGAATGGCGTGCCGCTGTGGGGTGCCGTGCTACTCGCCGCCGGGCCGACCGCGATCGGCACCCTGCTCGACATCATGATCTGGGGGCAGCCCGGCCTGCTGTTCAAGTCGTGCTTCTTCGTGGGCTGCGTGCTGGCCGTCCTGCTGGTCAAGCGGCGCAACGTGTTCGGGCCGATGGTGCAGCCGCCGCTGGTCCTCACGATCGTCATGCCGCTGCTTGTGCTCGCCACCGGCAGCGGCGTCGGCGAAGGCGGGGGGATGACCGCCACGCTGCTCGCCGTGATCCGCCCCCTGATCACCAGCTTCCCGATCATGGCCGGGGCCACCATCGTCGCCCTCGGCATCGGCCTCGTCCGGATGTTCGTCACCCAGAAGGCCGGCAGGCGCGGCGACGTCGCGGACAGCGACGCGGCCACCAAGAAGCGCCGCTCCGCCCCGGCCCGTAAGAAGCCGACCGAGGAACCCCGCAAGCGGCGGTCCGGCGACGAGGTCGCGAAGCGGCGGTCCGGAGACGGGATCAAGAAGCGGCGGCCGGAGGAACGCACCAGGCAGCCGCGCACCGAAGGCACGACACGCGCGCAGCGCAGCCAACCGGGCCGCGCGCAGGCCCCCGGGCGCCCGCGCAGCGGCGAGGCGCGGGCCCGCGGCGAGGGCGCTCCTGGCCGGGCGCGCGGAGCCGAAGCCCGGCCGGAGCGCGAAGGGCGCGCGGTGCCGCCGCGCCGGGGCGCAACCCCGCGGCAGGCGCAGGGTCGGCCACGACCGCCGGAGCCGCCGATGGGCGAGCCGCCCCGGCGACCCCGCAGGCCACGCCGCGACGAGCGGTTCGGCTGATCGGCAGGAAAAAGGGGCCACTCGCAGGTGGCCCCTCCTTGGTCAGATCAGCGGACGCTCCTGGGCTTGGTCGGGTTGTCGTCGAGGTCCTTGCGCAGCTCCCGCGGCAGGGCGAAGGTGACCTTCTCGTTGGCCGTGGTCACCTCGTCCACGTGGTTCCAACCGCGCTCCGCCAGGTGGTCCAGCACCTGCATGACCAGCACGTCCGGCACCGAGGCACCGCTGGTGACACCGACCGTGGTCACGCCCTCCAGCCACTGCTCGTCGATCTGGCTGGCGTAGTCGACCAGGTGCGCGTCGCCCGCGCCGGCCTGCAGGGCGACCTCGACCAGCCGCTTGGAGTTCGACGAGTTCTGCGAACCGACCACGATCACCAGGTCGCACTCGGGGGCCATCGCCTTGACCGCCTGCTGGCGGTTCGAGGTGGCGTAGCAGATGTCGTCGCTGGGCGGGGCCTGCAGGTCGGGGAACCGCTTCTTGAGCTGGTCGACCCGCTCCATGGTCTCGTCCACGCTCAGCGTGGTCTGCGACAGCCACACGACCCTGCTGGGGTCGCGCACCTGGACCTTGTCGACGTCCTCCGGCTTGTCCACCAGCTGCACCCGGTCCGGCGCCTCACCGGCGGTGCCCTCGACCTCCTCGTGGCCCTCGTGGCCGATCAGCAGGATGTCGTAGTCCTCGCGGGCGAACCGGTTGACCTCCTTGTGGACCTTGGTGACCAGCGGGCAGGTGGCGTCGATGGTGCGGAGGTTGCGGCGGGCGGCCTCGGCGTGCACCGCCGGGGACACGCCGTGCGCGGAGAACACCACGAGCGCCCCCTCGGGCACCTCGTCGGTCTCGTCCACGAAGATCACACCGCGTTCCGACAGCGTGTCCACCACGTGCCGGTTGTGCACGATCTCCTTACGCACGTAGATCGGCGGGCCGTAGGTCTCCAGGGCCTTCTCGACGGTGACCACTGCACGGTCGACACCTGCGCAGTACCCACGCGGCTTGGCCAGCAGGACCCGCTTGGTCCGCCCGGCGTCCTGATCAACGAGGTCGGTGGCCTCGGGCGAGGTCGTCATGCCCCCAGGGTACGGACCCACCCCGACGGCCTCAGCCCGCAGTGGCCGGGCGCACCGCACATCACACCGGGCGACGCGCGCGCCGGCGATGGCTTCCGGACGCCGAGTGCGGCAGGCTTGAGCCATGTCATCGTTCCCTCTGCCGGTGCGGGTCGCCGCCGGGCTCGCCGCCACCGCCGTCGAACAGGCCCGCCAGCTCCCGACCACGCTGCTCGGTCTGCCGGTCACGGTGGCCAGCCAGGCCCTGCAGGCGTCGATGCGGATCCAGCAGCAGATCACCGAGTTGGCGATCAAGGGTGACGAGGCGCTCGCCGGGCTGCGGACCCCCGAGGAGCAGCCTGCCTGGGCGACCTTCGACGAGGACGAACCGGATGTGCACGAAGAACCCCGCGTGCTGGACGAGGACCTGACGGTGCTCGCGGAGTACGACAACATGACGTTGCCGCAGCTGCGCGGCAGGCTCCGCTCGTTCTCCGAGGACGAACTGGCCCGCCTGCTCGCCCACGAGCAGGAGCACGGCCGTCGCCCCGAGTTCCTGCGGATGCTCCAGAACCGCCTGGACCGCCTCCGCAACCAGTGAACGGCCGGGTGACCCGCTCGTCACCCACCAGTGCAAGGTTCACTGAACGCTGAACGACACCCGAGGAGTGCCGCTGAGTTCCCCGACCAGTCCTGAACAACCGTGGCCGGTGCGCACCGTCGCGCGCAAGATCGCCGACTGGATCAATCGCCTCGGGTCGATCTGGGTGGAGGGGCAGATCACCCAGATCTCGCTGCGCCCCGGCGCCGCGACGGCGTTCCTGACGCTGCGCGACCCTTCCGCCGACGTGTCGCTGACGCTGACCTGCGCCGCGTCGATGCTGCGCCGGATGGACCCGCCGCTGACCGACGGCAGCCGCGTCGTGGTGCACGGCAAGCCGACGTTCTTCGTCGGCCGCGGCACCCTGAGCCTGCGCATCGACGAGATCCGCGCCGTGGGCATCGGCGAGCTGCTCGCACGCATCGAACGGCTGCGCCAGCTGCTCAAGGCGGAGGGCCTGTTCGACCCGGCCCGCAAGCGCCCGCTGCCGTTCCTGCCCAACCGCGTTGGCCTGATCACCGGCCGCGCCTCCGCCGCCGAGCACGACGTGCTGACCAACGCGCGGCTGCGCTGGCCCGCGGTGCAGTTCGAGATCCGCAACGTCGCGGTGCAGGGCTCGACCGCGGTGCCGCAGATCCTGGCGGCGCTGCAGGAGCTGGACGAGATGGCCGAGGTCGACGTGATCGTCCTGGCGCGCGGCGGCGGCAGCGTCGAGGACCTGCTGCCCTTCTCCGACGAGGCGCTGTGCCGGGCCGTCGCCGCCTGCCGGACACCGGTGGTCAGCGCGATCGGCCACGAACCCGACTCACCGCTGGTGGACCACGTGGCGGACGTGCGCTGCTCCACGCCGACCGGGGCGGGCAAGCGCGTGGTGCCGGACGTCGCCGAGGAGGCGCAGCGCATCCGCCAGCTCCGCGACCGCGCGCGCCGCGCCCTGCACGGCTGGGTCGACCGGGAGCGGCGGCTGCTCGACGCACTGCGCAGCCGCCCGGTGCTGGCCGACCCGTTCGGGCCCTTGGAGCGTCGCGCCGAGCAGGTGGGGCAGCTGCGCGACCGCGCCCGCCGCGCCATGACCACCGCGCTCAATACCGAGCGGCAGGCGCTGACCGCGACGCGATCTCGCTTGACGACCTTGGGTCCGGCGGCCACTCTGGCTCGTGGATACGCAATCGTGCAGCGCGTCGAGGACGGCGTGGACGGGGTGCTCCGGTCTGTCGACGACGCCCCACCGGGGACCCACCTGCGGGTTCGGGTCGTTGACGGTGCGGTCCACGCAGTCGTACCGGACCGAGCTGGTTGAACAGGACGGAGACAGTGCACCCGAAGCAGGAACCCTCGTTCCTCCCCCTCACCGTGGGCGTGGCCCGCTCCGCGGCCACCGGCCCGGCTCCCCGCCGGGACCAGGCCGGGGAGGTTCAGCGCTGCGCCGAAGCGGCCGACGCCACCGCCGTCGGGTGCTGGGCAGCGCTGCTGGGCGGCTGCCAGTCCGCCGAGCGCCGGGACCTGCCGTCCCGGCTGCGCGCGCTGGTGGAGGCCACCTCGGGGTACGTGGGGGCCGGGTGGTGGGCCGTGTCGACGCACCGGCGTAGGGTCGCGGAGGCGCAGTTGCGCATCAACGACGCGGTGCGCGAGGGCGACGGTGCCGAGTTCGCGGAGGCGTTCGTCGGCTACGACCAGGCGATCGCCACCGCAGTGGTGTCCGTGCAGAGCGACGTGGAGAAGAGTCCGACCCCGTGACCGCGAACGAGCAGCAGGACGAGCACTTCGACCCGGTGGCCGAGCACCCGGAGGTCGCCGAGCTGGGCTACGAGCAGGCCCGTGACCAGCTGGCCGAGGTGGTCAAGCAGTTGGAGGCAGGGGGTCTGTCGCTGGAGGACTCGCTGGCGCTGTGGGAACGCGGGGAAGCCCTCGCGGCGGTCTGCGAACGCCACCTGGCAGGTGCCCGCGAACGCGTCGAACGCGCCCTGGCCTCCGTAGAACACGACTGACCCAGCCATCCCCCAAACTCACCCGAACGCGCCCCCTCCCCCGGACACCGGTTGGGTTACGGGGTTGTGGGGGCAATGGTGGTGGCTTCGGCGAGGGTGCGGAACTCGGTCTCGTCGGCGTTGCCGGTGATCAGCAGCCGGATACCGTCCCGCTCCGACACCCAGGCGGCCTCGTCACGCACGCTCTGGTAGACGACCCACTGACGCCCGGCCGCCTCGACGGTGCCCTCGGCGTGCGGCGCCTGCCGCGTCTCGGCCGCCACCAGCTCCTCCTCGCTCGCGGTCGACTGCGCAAGCCGCAGATACCGGGCGTTCCCGGTCAGCCAGCCGACCCGCACCACCCGCGCCTTGGACGCGAGCGTGGTCACGTTGGCCGAGTTGGCCCGCCACGCCGCGGGCAGTGCGGGTTCCAGCACCGGGAAGTCCACCCGGTCGGCCGCCCGCCGCAGCTCGCCCGGCACGTCGACGGTCGGCACCGAGCCTCCCTCGGTGGACGGGCCACCGGGGTTGAACGAGCACTGCCCCACCAGGCCGGCGACCCCGAAGGCGACCAGGACCAGCGGCAGGATGGCGAACAGCATCGCCGACGGGGTCCGGGGCGGGCGGGACGGAGCCGGTTGCTGGTTGCGGGGTTCAGCCACGCCGCTCATGCTCTCACCGGCCGCGCCGCGGTCCGCCGGGCGGTGAGACCAGGAGTGGGCTGCCCCACGCGAGAGCTCCGATCACCCCGCCTATCTGCGAAGATCGGACGTAACGAGCCTGAGCGCGGGGTGGCGCCCCGGCTGACTCGGGCAGTCGAAATCCGAAGAATGCTCACCACCGGGAGGCGCGATGAGCACCAGCACTGACCGACGCCGTGAGGCACCGGACCGCAACCTCGCGATGGAACTGGTCCGCGTCACCGAGGCCGCCGCGATGGCGGCGGGCCGCTGGGTCGGTCGCGGTGACAAGAACGCCGGGGACGGCGCCGCGGTGGACGCCATGCGCAAACTCATCGGCACGGTGTCGATGCGGGGCGTCGTCGTCATCGGCGAGGGCGAGAAGGACGAGGCGCCGATGCTCTACAACGGCGAGCAGGTGGGCAACGGCGAGGGCCCGGAGTGTGACGTGGCGGTGGACCCGATCGACGGGACCACGCTGCTGAGCAAGGGCATGCCGAACGCGCTGGCGGTGCTGGCGGTGTCCGAGCGCGGCACCATGTTCGACCCCTCCGCGGTGTTCTACATGGAGAAACTGGCCGTGGGCCCGGAGGCCGCCGGGGTCGTGGACATCACCGCGCCGATCGCGGAGAACGTGCGCCGGGTGGCCAAGGCCAAGCACATCGACGTCTCGGACGTCACGGTGTGCATCCTGGACCGGCCGCGGCACGAGCAGATCGTCAAGGAGGTCCGCGAGGCCGGTGCTCGCATCCAGTTCATCTCCGACGGCGACGTCGCGGGCGCGATCGCGGCGGCGCGGCCGGACAGCGGCGTGGACATGTTGCTGGGCATCGGCGGCACCCCGGAGGGCATCATCGCCGCGTGCGCGCTCAAGTGCCTCGACGGTGAGATCCAGACCCGGCTGTGGCCGCGCGACGACGCCGAGCGGGCGAAGCTGCGCGACGCGGGCCACGACGTGAACCAGGTGCTGACCACCTCGGACCTGGTGCGCGGCGACAACATGTTCTTCTGCGCCACCGGGATCACCGACGGCGCGCTGCTCAAGGGCGTGCACTACCGCGCGAACCGGTGCACCACGCAGTCCATCGTGATGCGCTCGAAGTCCGGCACGGTGCGGGTGATCGAGGGCCTGCACAAGCTGTCGAAGCTGCGCGAGTACTCCGATGTGGACTTCGGCGAGGAGGAAACCCCGCGGCACGGCCTGCTGCCCTGAGTCCTTCGCACCTGTTCGGACACGTCAGACGCCGCCTGGCTCCGGGGCCCCCGGCCACATGTCCGGGCTGTTCTCGCCGGGCGACGTCTGAGCCCCCTGCGGGTGCCGCAGCGGCCAAAGACAAGCCCTGAAACCGGTTTCGTCCGGGAAACTGGCAAAAACTCGTGGGTTCCCGGGCGCGCGCCGAATTCGCGGCGGTGACCTGCTGTTTCGCGGCGGGTCACCGCTTTTTGGACTATCCAACCCCATCCCTTGGTGGGTCCCTCGAAGGGATGCCCCTACTTACCGTCGGTGCCCATCCGGCCAGTGGTGCCGGGATCCATGGGAGGATTCGACGGAATGCGGAAGCGTTCGGTTGTGATCGGAGCCATCGCCGCGATCGGCGCACTCGGCCTGCCCGCGAGCGCGGCGGCCGATGCTGTCAACCCCTACATCGTCGGCGGCCACGACGCCACCGAGGAGTACTCGTTCATGGTGTCGCTGCAGCAGCATGGCCAGCACCTCTGCGGCGGCTCGCTCATCAAGCCCGACTGGGTGGTCACCGCCGCGCACTGCGTGCAGGGTGGCGGCCAGTTCACCGTGCGGGTCGGCAGCAATGACCACACCAGCGGTGGTGAGGAAGCCAACGTCACCAACATCCAGACCCACCCGTCCGCGGACCTCGCGGTGCTGCAGCTCGACAAGCAGCTGCAGGCCACCCCGATCACGATCGCCGCGGACTCCGGTCCGGCGGGCACCGAGACGCGCATCATCGGCTGGGGCCAGACCTGCGCCGAGCCGGGTTGCGGTCCCGCGCCGCAGATCCTGCAGGAGCTGGACACCCAGATCGTCGACGACGGTGAGTGCAGCGGCATCGACGGCCAGGGCGAGATCTGCACGGACAACCCGAACGGCGACTCCGGGGCCTGCTACGGCGACTCGGGCGGCCCGCAGATCAAGGGCACTCCGGGCAACTGGGAGCTGATCGGCGCCACCAGCCGCTCCGGCAACAATGACGCCACCTGCGCCACCGGCCCGTCGATCTACACCGACGTGGCCGCCTACGCGGACTGGATCAACGAGAACACTGGCAGCTGAGCGGAGTCCCCGAACACACCGCCACCCGGGCGTCGCGCGTTTCCTCGCGGAGGGCGCGTGCCACCCGGGTGGCGTCACGTTTCGCGGGACGACGGCTCAGCCCTTGTCCGAGGAGTGGCCGGGGAAGAGGTGGGCGTCGGGGTTGAGCTCCACCGCGATGTTGTTCACCGCCGTCGCCGCCTCGCCGAACCCGGTCGCGATCAGCTTGACCTTGCCCGGGTAGGCCGCGACGTCGCCCGCGGCATAGATCCGCGGCCGCGAGGTGCGCATCGTGCTGTCCACCAGGATCGAGCGCTTCTCCAGCGCCAGGCTCCACCGCTCGATGGGGCCGAGGTCGGCGGTGAACCCGAGCGCCGCGACCACGGTCTGCGCGGGCAGCACCCGCCGCTCCTGCCCACCGACGTCGATCTCCACCTCGTGCACCCCGGCGGCGTCACCGCGGATTTCGACGACCTCGGCCGGGGTGATGAGCGGGACGCCCAGGTCCTCCACCTTGCGCACCAGCCCGGGGTGCGCGCGGAACCGCGTACGCCGGTGCACCAGCGCCACGCTGCGCGCGACCGGGTGCAACGCCAGCGCCCAGTCGAACGCCGAGTCGCCGCCACCGACCACCACCACGTCGCGTCCACTGTGCACGGACAGCTCGGGGATGAAGTGCACCACACCGCGCCCCACCCAGTCGCCGCCGGCGGGCAGCGGGCGCGGGGTGAACTCACCGATCCCGGCGGTCACCAGCACCGCGCGGGCGCGCACCGCCTCGGAACCGACCTCCACCAGTAGTCCATCGTCCACCTCGGACAAATCGGTGGCCGGGCGACCCAGCAGGTAGACCGGGTCGTACTGCCCGGCCTGCTCCACCAGCCCGGCAACCAGATCCCGGCCACGCACCTCCGGGAAACCCGCCACGTCGAAGATCAGCTTCTCCGGGTACATCGCGGTCACCTGGCCGCCCGGCTCGGGCAGCGCGTCGACCACCGCGACCGACATGCCGCGGAATCCGGCGTAGTAGGCGGCGAACAAACCGGTCGGGCCCGCCCCCACGATCAGCAGATCGACCTCGTGCGACACCGCGACCATGCCCACCACCCTCGTCCTTCGACCGCGTGGACAGTCCCAGGCTAGCCCGATCCGTCCGCGATGTCCGCGCCGCGAACGCCGCGCTGCACCACTCCGCCGAGCCTGCCTCGGCAATCGGCGGTACCTGGCCGACTCCGCCCCGCTTACGTTCACCAAAAAGGGTGATCTTCCGCGGGGAGGAGACACGTGAAGAAGACGTCCATGCTGCTCAGTGCCGTCGCGGCGGCGGTGCTGGGCATGGGAGTTCTGCCCGCGACAGCCGGTGCCGCGGACGACCCGGGCGTGCTGATCGTCGGCGGCCACGACGCCACCGAGCAGTACGACTGGATGGCGTCGCTGCAACGCTCGGGCAACCACAGCTGCGGTGCTTCGCTGATCGACGAGCAGTGGGTGCTCACCGCCGCGCACTGCGTGCAGGACGCGGCGCCGGGCGACCTGAACCTGCGCATCGGCAGCCCGGACCACACCACCGGTGGCACCGAGGCCGGGGTCGCCGAGATCGTGGTGCACCCGGACTTCGCGACCCAGAACCCCAACGGCGACATCGCGTTGCTGAAGCTGGACCGCGCGGTGCCACAGCAGCCGGTGGAGATCGCCGACGCCTCCGGCGAGGTCGGTACTCCCTCGCGCATCATCGGCTGGGGACTCACCTGTCCGGTCCGCGGCTGCGGCCAGCCGCCCGAGCAGCTGCAGGAGCTGGATACGCAGGTGGTCGCCGACTCGCAGTGCTCGCTGAGCGCCATCGACGGCGCCACCGAGATCTGCACCGGCAGCACCGAGCCATTCGCCAACGCCTGCTTCGGCGACTCCGGCGGTCCGCAGCTGGAGGGTGAGCCCGGCAACTGGAAGCTGACCGGCGTCACCAGCCGCCTGGGCAGCCTGATCCCGGTCTGCGGCACGGCCCCGTCCATCTACACGGACGCCACCGCCTACAAGGACTGGATCACGAGTACCATCGGCTGATACAGCAAGCTGCGGGCCCGGAACAGCGTTCCGGGCCCGCAGCGCTGTTCGGGTGCGAGATCGCGCACCTGCACCGGTCCAGTTCGGACGTTGCGGGTGCTCCCGGCCACAGATCGCCCGCCGAGTGGGATGGCACACGCTGACCCGGGGCACCCCGCGGCGGGACACTTTTGTCATGGCTGAACAGGAGTACCGGATCGAACGCGACACCATGGGCGAGGTGCGGGTGCCCGCCCACGCCCTGTACCGGGCGCAGACCCAGCGGGCCGTCGAGAACTTCCCGATCTCCGGCCGCGGCCTGGAACGGGCCCAGATCCGCGCGCTCGGTCTGCTCAAGGCCGCCGCCGCACGCGTCAACGGCCGGCTCGGGGTGCTGGACCCCGACCTCGCCGACGCCATCGCCGCCGCGGCCGACGAGGTCGCCGAGGGCGTGCACGACGAGCACTTCCCGATCGACGTGTTCCAGACCGGCTCCGGCACGTCGTCGAACATGAACGCCAACGAGGTCATCGCGACGCTGGCCGCGCGCCGACTGGGCCGCGACGTGCACCCGAACGACCACGTCAACGCCTCGCAGTCGTCCAACGACACGTTCCCGACGACGATCCACGTGGCGGCCACCGAGGCCGTGCTCACGGAGGTGATCCCGGCGCTGGAGCACCTGGCCGGCACCATCGAGACCCGCGCCGCGGAGTGGACCGACGTGGTCAAGTCCGGCCGGACGCACCTGATGGACGCGGTGCCGGTCACGCTGGCGCAGGAGGCCGGAGCGTGGGCCTCGCAGGTCCGCTACGGCGTGGAGCGGCTGCGCAGCGGCCTGCCTCGGCTCGGGGAGCTGGCGATCGGCGGCACCGCCGTCGGCTCGGGCCTGAACGCACCGGAGGGCTTCGGTGCGGCAGTGGCCGCGGAGCTGGCGCGGGTCACCGGCCTGCCGCTGACCGAGGCCCGCGACCACTTCGAGGCCCAGGCCGCGCAGGACTCGGTGGTGGAGACCTCGGGTCACCTGCGGACCGTCGCGGTGAGCCTGGCCAAGATCGCCAACGACGTGCGCTGGCTGGGGTCGGGCCCGCGCACCGGCCTGGCCGAGCTGGTGCTGCCGGACCTGCAGCCTGGTTCGTCGATCATGCCGGGCAAGGTCAACCCGGTGATCCCGGAGGCGACGCTGCAGGTGGTGGCGCAGGTGATCGGCAACGACGCGGCGGTGGCGTTCGCCGGTTCACAGGGCAACTTCCAGCTCAACGTGATGCTGCCGGTCATCGCCCGCAACGTGCTGGAGTCGGCGCGGCTGCTGGCCGCGGTGTCCCGGCTGCTGGCGGACAAGGTCTTCGCCGGGGTGCAGGTCAACGCCGATCGGGCCCGCGAGTACGCGGAGGGGTCGCCGTCGATCGTGACGCCGCTGAACCGCTACCTCGGTTACGAGGAGGCGGCGGCGGTGGCCAAGCAGGCCCTCAAGGAGCGCAGGACGATCCGCGAGGTGGTGCTGGAACGCGGCCACGTCGACGCGGGCAGGCTGACGCTGGAGCAGCTGGACGAGGCCCTCGACGTGCTCCGCATGGCCCACGGCGGGTGACCTGGCGGGGCACCCGCGGGTTCCGGCGGGCGGGTTGTCGGTGTCCGCACGCACCATGAACGCATGGTGCTGCTCGCAGCCGTGGTCGCCACCTCCGGCGCGGTGGCGGCCACCCGCTCGCGCAGGGCGAAGACGACGGCCATCGCCGAGCTGCTGGGCCGGCTGGATCCCGACGAGGTGGCCCCGGCGACCGCGCTGCTGGCCGGGGAGCTGCCCGGCGGGCGGGCCGGGGTGGGCTGGTCGACGCTCGCCGCGCTGGCCGTCGACCCGGCGCCGGAGCCGTCGCTGACGATCGGCCAGGTGGCCGCGGCGATCGCCGAGGTCCGGCGGATCAGGGGCGCCGGATCGGGGCAGCGCCGGGCCGAGGCGCTGGCCGGGCTGCTGGGCGCGGCGACCGCGGCCGAGCAGGAGTTCCTGGTGCGCCTGTTCTGTGGCGAACTGCGGCAGGGCGCGTTGGAAGGCGTGATGGTGGAGGCCATCGCGGCCGCGGCCGGGGTCGCCGCCGAGCCCGTGCGGCGCGCGTTCATGCTGTCCGGGCGGCTGCCCGCGACCGCCGAGGCGGCGCTGCGCGGTGGTGCGGCGGCGCTGGCCGAGTTCCGCCTGGAGGTGGGCCGGCCGGTGCGGCCGATGTTGGCCTCGCCCGCCGAGGACCTGGACTCCGCGCTGGCCGAGCTCGGCGCGGTCAGCGTCGAGTACAAACTGGACGGTGCCCGCATCCAGGTGCACCGCGACGTCGACGAGGTCCACGTCTACACCCGCACGCTGCGCGAGATCACCCGCCACGTGCCCGAACTCGTCGGGCTGGTGCGCGGCCTGGACTGCCGGTCCGTGGTGCTGGACGGCGAGACGCTGGCCCTGGACGACTCCGGTCGGCCCCGGCCGTTCCAGGAGACGATGGGCCGTTTCGGCGCCCAGAACCCGCGCGAGTTGCTGCTGCACCCGTACTTCTTCGACTGCCTGCACCTGGACGGCCGTGACCTGCTGGACCTGCCGCTGCGGGAACGCCTCGACGCGCTGGAGCGGGTCGCCTCCCGGCACCGGATCCCGGCGGTGCTCTCCCCCGGCGCGGAACGCGCTGCGGAGCTGTTCGACGAGGCCCTGTCGGCCGGACACGAGGGCGTCATGGTCAAGGATCTCGACTCGGCGTACGCGGCCGGGCGGCGCGGTCGCGCGTGGCGCAAGGTCAAACCCGAGCACACCCTGGATCTGGTGGTGCTCGCCGCGGAGTGGGGCCACGGTCGGCGCCGCGGCTTTCTGTCCAACCTGCACCTGGGCGCCCGGGACCCGGACGGCGGACCGCCGATCATGGTCGGTAAGACGTTCAAGGGCCTGACCGACGAGCTGCTGGCCTGGCAGACCGCGGAGTTCCCGCGACTGGAGACGCACCGCGACGACTGGACGGTGTACCTGGCGCCGGAGCTGGTCGTGGAGGTCGAACTGGGCGGGGTGCAGGCCAGCACCCGCTACCCCGGGGGTGTCGCGCTGCGCTTCGCCCGTGTGCGGCGCTACCGGCCGGACAAGGACGCCGCCTCCGCCGACAGCATCGAGGCGGTGCGCGGCATGCTGCCGGGCGGGTGAGATCCTGGGGATATGAGCGGCAACGACGACCTCGACGCGATCGGTTCGATCACCATCGGCCCGGGCACCATCGACCCGCGCGAGTTCCGGCCCGCCACCGAGCCGGTCGAGCTGGAGCCCTACGTCGCCGTCCTGGTCCTGGAAGCCATCTCGGACGCGGCGGACCACGAGCCGCTGTATGAGGAGTCCTTCGTGCTGGTCAAGGCGGAGTCGCCGGAGGAGGCCCAGGAGAAGGCCACCGAATACGGCAGGCAGCAGGAAACGAGTTACCAGAACGAGAACCACGAAATGATCACGTGGAAGCTCAGGCAGGTCGTCGAGGTGAAACCGCTGGAAGACGCGACCCTCGACGACGGCGCGGAACTCTACAGCCGCTTCTTCCGCAACTATGAGGCGTACCGGTCCTTCGATCCCCTGACGGAGGAAGACGCCTGACGCCCGCAGCGCCAGTCCCGGCCTGCCTGGACCCGGCTGCGATCGCTTGGTCCATCGGAGGGACGACGAGGGGGTGTTGCGGGACGTAGGGTGGTGAAACGTGCAGTTCCTGAACGGGCAGCAGCCCACCACCGAGCTCACCTACGACGACGTCTTCCTGGCTCCGCGGCGCTCCGGCGTCGAGTCGCGCTTCGATGTCGACCTCGCCACCAACGACGGCACCGGCACGACACTGCCGATCGTCGTCGCCAACATGACCGCGGTGGCCGGACGCCGGATGGCCGAGACCGTCGCGCGGCGCGGCGGGCTGGTCGTGTTGCCGCAGGACGTTGACCCGGCGGCGGTCGCCGAGATCGTCTCCTGGGTCAAGGCCCGACACCCGGTCTGGGACACCCCACTGGTGTTGCACACCGACGACGCGGTCGCCGACGCCCTCAACCTCCTGCCCAAGCGCGCGCACGGCGCCGTGGTCGTCGTGGACGACGACCACCGTCCGCTGGGCGTGGTCGACGAGGCCGCGTGCACCGGCGTCGACCGGTTCGCGCGGGTCGGCGAGGTGGCCGACCGGCACCCGGTTGTGCTGCCGCTGGAGACCGAGCCGCGCGAGGTGTTCGAACAGCTCGACAAACAGGCCCGCACCGTCGCCATCGCCATCGACGGCGACGGGCGGCTGGCCGGGATCATGACCCACCGCGGCGCGCTCCGCGCCGAGATCTACCTGCCCGCCCTGGACGCCGCCGGGAAGCTGCGGGTGGCGGCGGCCATGGGCGTCAACGGGGATGTCGCGGCCAAGGCGGCCGCGCTGCTGGACGCCGGGGTGGACACGCTCGTCGTGGACACCGCGCACGGCCACCAGGAGAAGATGATCACCGCGCTGAGGGCGGTCCGCTCCGTCGAGCCGAAGGTGCCCGTGGTGGCGGGCAACGTGGTGACCGCCGAGGGCGTGCGCGACCTGGCCGAGGCCGGTGCCGACGTGATCAAGGTCGGGGTCGGCCCGGGCGCGATGTGCACGACCCGCATGATGACCGGCGTCGGCCGCCCGCAGTTCTCCGCCGTCGCCGAGTGCGCGGCGCAGGCCCGCGAGCTCGGCAAGCACGTGTGGGCCGACGGCGGCGTGCGGCATCCGCGGGACGTGGCGCTGGCGCTGGCCGCCGGGGCGGCGTCGGTGATGATCGGCTCCTGGTTCGCGGGCACCTACGAGTCGCCGGGCGACCTGCAGCGCGACGAGCACGGCCGGGCGTACAAGGAGTCGTTCGGCATGGCGTCCAAGCGAGCGGTCACGGCCCGGACCCGCTCCGACAGCGCCTTCGACCGGGCGCGCAAGGCGCTGTTCGAGGAGGGCATCTCCAGTTCCCGGATGCGGCTGGACCCGCAGCGGCCGGGTGTGGAGGACCTGCTCGACCAGATCAGCTCTGGGCTCCGCTCGGCGTGCACCTACGCGGGCGCGCGCAACCTGGCGGAGTTCCACGAGCGCGCGCTGATCGGCATCCAGTCGGCGGCCGGCTTCGCCGAGGGCCGTCCCCTGCCGTCCGGCTGGTGACCGCTCGAAGCGATGCGGTGGAGGGCATCTTCAAGGCGGAGGTGCCCTCCACCCGGACCGCTACGGGGTGAACTCGCCTTCGAGGAGCTCCGTGACGAGGGCCGCGATCGGGGAGCGCTCCGAGCGGGTCAGCGTCACGTGGGCGAACAGCGGGTGCCCCTTGAGCTTCTCGATCACCGCCGCGATGCCGTCGTGCCGCCCGACCCGGAGATTGTCGCGCTGCGCGACGTCGTGGGTGAGCACCACCCGCGAGTTCGCACCGAGCCGGGACAGCACCGTCAGCAGCACGTTGCGCTCCAGCGACTGCGCCTCGTCGACGATGACGAACGAGTCGTGCAGTGAGCGGCCGCGGATGTGGGTCAGCGGCAGGACCTCGAGCATGCCCCGGTCCATCACCTCGTCGAGCACGTGCTCGCTGGCCAGCGCGCCGAGCGTGTCGAACACGGCCTGCGCCCACGGCGCCATCTTCTCGTTCTCGGTGCCCGGCAGGTAGCCGAGCTCCTGGCCGCCGACGGCGTACACCGGCCGGAACACCACGACCTTGCGGTGCTGCTGGCGCTCCAGCACCGACTCCAGCCCGGCGCACAGCGCCAGCGCCGACTTGCCGGTGCCCGCCCGGCCGCCCAACGAGATGATCCCGATCTCCGGATCAAGCAGCAGATCCAGCGCGATCCGCTGCTCCGCGGAACGCCCGTGCAGCCCGAACGCCTCCCGGTCGCCGCGAACCAGCCGGACCTGCTTGTCCCTGGTGACCCGCCCCAGCGCCGACTGCGACCCCGCCAGCAACCGCACCCCGGTGTTCGGCGGCAGGTCCCGCGCCTCGTCCAGGTCGGCCACGCCGTCGCGGAACAGCACGTCCACCGCATCCGGGGACGCGTCGATGTCCGCCATCCCGGTCCACCCAGAGGACACCACGTCCTGCGCCCGGTACTCCTCGGCCTCCAGCGCCACCGCGGCCGCCTTGACGCGCAGCGGCATGTCCTTGGTGACCAGGGTGACCCGGTGCCCCTCGGCGGCGAGGTTCAGCGAGCAGGCCAGGATGCGGGCGTCGTTGGAGTCGGTGCGGAATCCCGGCGGCAGCACCTGCGGATCGGAGTGGTTCAACTCGACGTGCAGGGTGCCGCCCGACGAGCCGACCGGCACCGGCCGGTCCAGCCGCCCGTACCGGATGCGCAGGTCATCCAGCACACGGAGGGCCTCCCGGGCGAACCAACCGAGTTCGGGATGGTGGCGCTTGCCCTCCAGCTCGCTGATCACCACCACGGGAAGCACCACGTTGTGCTCGGCGAAGCGGGACATCGCCCACGGATCGGACAGCAGCACCGAGGTGTCCAGAACGTAGGTCCGGATCCCGATGCCACCGGATTGCAGGGTGCGCGCGGACTCGCCGCTACGGGCTGGGATCTCCGCGTGAGGCTGGGAACGTCGTGCGGTCACGGCTACTCCCTCGCGGGCGTGGCGTGCACACCCGCTCGTCGGCGGGCCGGGCCTGCCCCCGTCGCGCCCCGGCCGGACCGGTGGTCCGCCGCGGCTGCAGGGGCCGGGCACCGGCCCCTCGCGACCTCGGTGGACGTAACCGTCCGCTCCAGCCAACAGCCACGATCAGGGCCTCCCGGACGGGCCGCGTACGGACAAGCTTCTTGAAACGGCCCGTCACCAGCGCACGCTACCTGCGTGATCCGCTCTCGGCAGACAGCCACCCAGGTGATTCAGTAATTCGTCGACATATCCGAGCGAAATCGCTGGTCAGGGGGTTGCGGGACAAATCGGGCGCGCGCGGTGCCCGGCCCGCGCAGCAGGTCAGAGCACATCCGGCCGCAGGGAGCCGCCCCGGACGACCCTGGCACGCGCGGTGATCAAAACTGATCCGAACGGGTGAATTTCGGGTCAGATTCGGGCGGCGAGCTCCGCGCGGAGGACCTCCGGCACCAGCGGCTCGTCAAGCAACCTGCGATAACGATCAGCACTCGAAGCGGTCGCCGGACGGGCCTCCAGCCACCGCCGCAGCAGCCGGTAGCCCTCGACGTAGGTCGTGGTGTAGGCGCGCCACAGCGGGTCCCGCATGAACTCCACGAGGTGCCGGGCGCGCGCTTCCGGCATGAGCAGCCAGCGCTGCAGGTGTGCCACCACCTCGGCCTCGTCGGCGCCGCCGTGCAGCATCAGCAGCGCGTCCTGGCGGACCGGCAGCAGGCCGACCATGACCCGCTCGATCCGCTCGGCCAGCTCGCCGTCCAGCGCGATGCCCAGGTCGGCGAAGATCTCCGCGGCCCACGGCCCCCAGCCCGGCCCGACCGCGGCGTGCAGCCCCAGGTCGGCCAGGCCCTCGGCCATCAGGCACTGCGGCGTGTTCACCAGGAAGATCGTGTGCTCGGCCAGGGCGTGCCGGCGCGCGAGCCCGGCTTCCTTGCGGCAGTGCTCGGTGTGGTGCCCCGGGTAGGACTCGTGCGCCACCAGGTGCGGCAGGTTCGAGGCGCGGTGCCCGACGTCGGCGTTGACCGCCACCCGCGAGCGGAACCCACCGATGTAGTGGTTGAACCCGCTCCACGGCTTGTCGGTGACGATCCGGTACTCCACGACCTCCTGCACCGGGAGGCCGAAGCGCCGGTGCACCCGGTCGCGCAACGCGCTGGACAGCGCCCGCACGCTGGCATCGAGCCGCTCCGCGGGAATCACGTCCCGGCGGCGCACCGCGGCCAGTCGCTCCGCCAGCCGTCCGCGGCCGGGCAGCAGCGCGGCGAGCTCGCGGTGCGCCTGCCGGTACTCGTCGGTGTCCCCGAGCTGCGGGACCACCTGGAAGTACGCCTCGACCTCGGCGGGGAAGGGCACCTGCGCGCCGGACAGCTTGCGGGCGGAGCACTCCAGCGCGGTCAGCTGGGCGACCAGGAACCTGCGCCGCTCGTCGGCCAGGTCGCTGCCGGGCAGGGCGGCCAGCAGCCGGCGCACGTCGTCGAGCAGCCGCGCCGGTTCGGGTACCGGCTCGTCCGCCACGCGCCGCCGCACCGCCGGATCGCCGGTGTAGGAGTCCACGAAGCCGGGCAGGAGCCGGTCGAACCGGAGCCCGAGTCGGACATATTCGGCCACCAGTGCAGCGGAGTCCATGCGGGGACACTACGCCGCCTTCGCCGGGCGCCGCGAAGGCGGGCGCGAACCCCGCGAATTTGCCGGAACAACCAAATCTGTGGGCGACATCCGAAAATGATCACACGATAGTGTTAAGGAGGTGTCGTTTTGCTCCATTGGCTCGATATCTTTCACGCCGGGTGCCCGCTCCCCGCGGCTGGCTTTGGGGTGCACAGCCGAGGAATGGGCGGCGCTCGATTCATCCCATCCAACAAGGAGCAACCGAAGTGCTGAAGAAGGCTGCGATTGTCGCTGGTGCCGCCGCCGGTCTGCTGGCTGTGGCCCCGGTCGCCAACGCCGACAGCGCCGACAACGACGGCATCAACATCCTCAACGACAACAACATCAGCGCGGTGCCGGTCGAGCTGTGCGGCAACAACGTCGCCGTCCTGGGCGCGGTCGTTCCGCTGCTGTCCCCGCAGCTCAGCGGCTGCGTCAACGCCCCGGTCGTCGACCACCCGAGGGTCTGACAAACGGGCGGATCGCCTGGGTTCGCGGGCGCAATTCAGGTGCCGAAAAGGGCGTCGGGCCCGTTCCCGACGCTCCTTTTTGCGTGCCCGCGTTCTTTTTTTCCGGTTTCCGCGCGCAGGGGGCGCCCCTCGTCCGCGAATACGAACCTCGCCTTACACGATCGTGTTAAGGAGACGGACTGATCGGCATGCCCCTGGCCCTTTTCCGCGAGTACCCACCACACTCGGTGGCCACCTCGCGGAACTTTCGGCTCGCGAGGCGCGGACTCCGGTTCCCGCAGTAATCGAAGGAGAGTGAATCAAGTGCTGAAGAAGGCTGGGATTGTCGCTGGTGCCGCCGCCGGTCTGCTGGCCGTGGCCCCGGCCGCGTACGCCGACAGCGCCGACAACGACGGCATCAACATCCTCAACGACAACAACATCAGCGCGGTGCCGGTCCAGCTGTGCGGCAACAACGTCGCCGTCCTGGGCGCGGTCGTCCCGCTGCTGTCCCCGCAGCTCAACGACTGCGTCAACGCGCCGATCGCCGACCACCCGAGGGTCTGAGGCAGGTCCGTTTCCACCGGAAGGGCCAGGTCGGACCGACCTGGCCTTTCTGCTACCCGCCGAACCTGCGGTGGCGCATCGCGTAGTCACGCAGCGCGCGCAGGAAGTCGACCCGGCGGAACTCCGGCCAGTACGCCTCGGTGAACCAGAACTCCGAGTGCGCCGACTGCCACAGCATGAACCCGGACAACCGCTGCTCGCCGGAGGTGCGGATGAGCAGGTCCGGGTCGGGCTGCCCCGAGGTGTAGAGGTGCTCGGCGATGTGGTCGACGGTCAGCACCTCGGCCAGTTCCTCGATGGTGGTGCCCGCCTCGGCGTGCTGCTGCAGCAACTTGCGCACCGCGTCGGCGATCTCGCGCCGCCCGCCGTAGCCGACCGCGACGTTGACCTGCATGCCGGTGCGGCCCTTGGTGCGCAGGGCGGCGGCCGACAGCCGGGCAGCGGTCTCGGTGGGCAGCAGGTCGAGCGCGCCGACGATCCGCACCCGCCAGGGCGTGGCCGGGTCGGTCAGCTCGTCCACCACACCGGCGATGATCTCCATCAGCGCGTTGAGCTCTTCGGGGCTGCGGTTGAGGTTGTCGGTGGACAGCAGCCAGAGGGTGACGATCTCGACCTCGGCTTCCTGGCACCACTCCAGCAGTTCGGCGATCTTGCGGGCGCCGGCGCGGTGGCCGTGCGCGGCGTCCAGGCCCGCTTCCCGCGCCCATCTGCGGTTCCCGTCCAGGATGACGCCGACGTGCCGCGGGTGTTGAACCCCGTCGAGCTTGCGCCGCAGCCGCCGCTCGTAGACGTCGTAGATGAGGTCTTTCAGCCGATCCTTGAGCGTCACGCCAGACGAGACTACGCGGATGCGGTTTGCGGGCGGCCCCCGCCTCACCCGCCGAACGCGGCACAGGTCACCTTCCGCTGAACCTACGGTCCCGTAGCCTCGAACCCGTGACCAACGCCCTCACCGCTCGCCGCCCGAACGCGCTCGTCAAGCCACGGATGCGCGGCTGGATTCACCTGTGGTCGCTGGTGGTGTCCGTCGTCGCCGGTGCCGTGCTCATCTCGCTGGCCGCAGCCACCGTCTCGACCGCCGCCGCGGTCGGCACCTCCGTCTACGTCGCGACCGTGCTCGGCCTGTTCGGCGTCAGCGCCCTGTACCACCGCAAGACGTGGAAGACCATCGGCGCCCGCACCTGGATGCGGCGACTGGACCACTCGATGATCTTCCTGTTCATCGCCGGGACGTACACGCCGTTCGCGATGGTCGCCATGCAGCCGACGACGGGCGCGGTGGTGCTCGCGGTCGTCTGGGGTGGCGCGCTGGGCGGTGTGGTGCTCAAGCTGGCGTGGCCGAACGCGCCGCGCTGGGTGGGTGTCCCGGTGTACATCGCCCTGGGTTGGGTGGCGATCTTCGTGCTGCCCGACCTGCTGCACAACGCCGGGGTCGCCGCGCTGGTGCTGCTGCTGGTGGGCGGCCTGCTCTACACCGCCGGGGCGATCTTCTACGCGTCCCGCTGGCCGGACCCGTGGCCGAAGACCTTCGGCTACCACGAGTTCTTCCACGCGGCCGTTTCGCTGGCGGCGCTCTGCCACCACGTGGCAATCTGGCTCGCCCTCTACGCGTGAGAACACGCGCGCCGCGGGTAGTGGATCACTACTCCGGACAGGTGCTCCGCGCCCGCGCAGGGCCGCCCGACTCCTCGTCACCTGATCGGGAGATCGCTACGCTCGGCCGTACCTCTTCGCGGAGGTTGCACCCCCGGTCGACTTGCCGGGGGTTCCGGCGAAGAGGCTCCTTCCCCGAGAAAACCCCAGTCCCCAACGAGAGAACCCCAGTTCCCAGATCTAGGCAGACTTGGAACTCGTCACCGGCGAAACGCCGGACGACGTGGCGGCGGTCGTTGACGGCTACGGCTACGGCGGTCGGCTGCCCAGAAACCAGGGTCGGTGCTGCGCCGACGCTCGCTGACGGGACGGTTCCCGTCACACGTTGTTGCTTGGGCGAAGATGCCCTTCGCGGTGACCGGATCGTGTGCTCAGAGCCCTTCCGGGCCACGGTTGCGCAGGTCGTCGACCTTGGCGAGCGCCTCGCGCAGTTGACCGAGCCATTCCTCGGTGTGGTGGCCGACCAGGCGCACCGCCCAGGCGAGGGCTTCCGAGCGGGATCGGGCGATGCCCGCATCGACCAGGGTGTCCAGCACCCGCCGCTCCGGTTGGTGCAGCCGGGTCATCACCGGCACGGACAGCGTCGTGAACAGCTCCTCGGTGTCGCCGAGCCGCGCGCCCCAGGCGACCTTGCGCCCGTAGCGGTGTTCCGCCTGGCGGGCGATCTCGATGCGCTGTTCGCGGGTTTCCTCGCGGAACCGGGCGATCCGGCCGCTCTCCGCGGCGGCGCGTTCGGCGTCGTCGGCGAAATCGCCTTCGACCGGCGGGAGTTCACCAACGACCACGATCTCCTCGCGGTCCACGGTGACCGTCGGTGCGCTGGTGAACCAGCCCTCCGGGAGCCGCCCGGTGAACCAGGCCAGCGCGTCGTCGGCGGCCGGCGGTTCGGGTCGCCGTCCCCGGCCGCCGCCGGCCCAGGGCGGTCCACCGCGGCCGCGTGCTGTTCGGCGGAATCTGGGATGCATCGTCACCACCTCCTATTACAGGATTACACGATTACAACCCAGGTGGGCGCTGGTCCGCTCAGGGCTGAATCGGGCGTCGCGCATGCAGACCCGCCAGGTCGGGGCCGAGCCCCGCGGGCGCCGGGGTCAGCGGGTGAGAGTTGCGGTGAGGTCGTCGACGGTCGTCACCGGGCGGTCGCAGACGTAGCCCCGGCAGACGTACGCCGCCGCGGCTCCGTCGACCAGCGGCCGCCCCGCCAGCAGCGGCACGCCGGCCGTCTCCGGCTCCCCGGCCAGCGCCACGGCTCCGCCGGGTGCCGCGCGCCGGGCCGCGGCGATCAGCGCCGCGCGGTCGGCGTCGTCGGCTGCGCCGACCACCGCGACCTGCAGCGGCCCGTGGGCACGGGCTTCGGCGACGCTGAGCCAGTGCCCTGCGAAGCGGGGCGCGCGTTGCGCGAGGAGCCCGGCGCGCGAGAGCGCCTGCTCCGCGGCGGTGCGGTAGCGCGCGGTGGCGTCGGCCCCGGCGAGCGCAGCGGCGGTGAGCAGGGCGGAGGCGAGCGCCGAGGCCCCGGCGGGGCTGGCGTTGTCGGTGGGGTCGGACGGGCGGCGGACGAGGGTTTCGGCGTCGGCGGCGGTGTCGTGGTACATGCCGGGGTGCTGCGCGTCGGCGAACTTCTCGAGCGCGGTGTCCAGCAGCGAGCACGCGGCGTCGAGCCAGCGGGGCTCGCCGGTCGCCTGGTGCAGGGAGAGCAGGCCGTCGGCGAGGCAGGCGTAGTCCTCCAGCACCGCGTCCGCCGGTCCGACCACGCCGTCACGGGAGGCGCGGCGCAACCGGCCGTCCACCAGGTGCCGTCGCAGCAGGAGGTCGGCCGCGGCGGCCGCGGCGTCGAGCCAGGCCGGTTCGTCGAGCGTCGTGGCCGCTTCGGCCAGCGCGGTGATCGCCATGCCGTTCCAGGCGGTGACGACCTTGTCGTCCCGGGCGGGTTGGGGGCGCCGGTCGCGGGCGTCGCGGAGGGCCTCGCGGACCCGCCGGAACCGGGTCTGGTCCCCGGGGTCGCGCCTGAGCTGGAGGGTCGAGGTGCCGTGTTCGAAGGTGCCGGTCGCGGTGACCTCGAACAGCTCCGCCGCCCAGTCCCCGTCGGACTGGCCGAGCACGTCGCGCAGCTGGTCGGGCGTCCACACGTAGGTGAGCCCTTCGACGCCTTCGGTGTCGGCGTCCAGCGACGCGGCGAACCCGCCTTCCGGGGTGCGCAGATCGCGCAGCAGGAACTCCGCGGTCTCCCGGGCGATCCGCGCGCCGAGCGGGTTGCCGAGGCGGGCCAGGTGCGCGTACACCCGCAACAGCAACGCGTTGTCGTACAGCATCTTCTCGAAGTGCGGCACGACCCACGCGGAATCCACGCTGTAGCGCGCGAATCCGCCCGCCAGCTGGTCGTACACGCCACCGCGGGCCATCGCCTCGCAGGTGCCCTCGACCATCTCCAGCGCGGAGTGCCCGCTGCCGGACGAACCGACGCGTTCGTGGTGGCGCAGCAGGAACTCCAGTACCATCGACGGCGGGAACTTCGGCGCCCCGCCGAATCCGCCGTGGTCGGCGTCGAACTCGGCGTGCAGTCGGGAAACCGCGCCCGCGAGCACGTCTTCGTCCAAAATGGACTCGGGTAGCGGCGCGCGCTGCGCGCTCAGCTGCTCCACCACCCGCGCGGCGGCCTTACGGACCTCGGCACCGCGCCCCTGCCATGCCTGCACCACCGCGTCCAGCAGCTGGCGGAACGACGGCATGCCCGCCCTCGGCTCCACCGGGTAGTAGGTGCCGCAGTGGAACGGTTCGCCGTCGGGGGTGAGGAAGCAGGTCATCGGCCAGCCGCCCTGGCCGGTCATGGCCTGGGTGGCCTCCATGTAGACGGCGTCGATGTCCGGGCGTTCCTCGCGGTCCACCTTGATGTTGACGAAGTGGTCGTTCATCAGCCGGGCCGTCTCGGCGTCCTCGAACGACTCGTGCGCCATGACGTGGCACCAGTGGCAGGCCGCGTAGCCGATGGACAGCAGAACCGGCACGTCCCGCCGCCGGGCCTCCGCGAACGCCTCCGGCGTCCACGGCCACCAGTCGACCGGGTTGTCGGCGTGCTGGAGCAGGTAGGGGCTGGTCGCATCTGCAAGCCGGTTCGCCATGGGCCCAGCGTAGAGCCGAGGCGCTGCGGGCTCATGCCCGCGCGGGGACTACTCCGTTCGTGGCGGCAGCTGCCCGAAGGTCTCCCATTTCTTGCTCGATTAAGGGCAAACTTCTCGGAAAACGTGTTAATAGACGGTTGCATCTCTGCTAATAATGACGGCCATCGCTGCGGCTCGACCCCGCAAGGAGAGACACCATGACCAAGCCGAGGCTCAGCCGCCGACGGCTGTTGCGCGGCGCCGTCGCCGGCGGTGCCGCGCTCGCCGCCGGCGGGCTGCTCGGCGGCTGCACGGCGCGCCAGGACGCGCGGCGGCTGGCCACCGACGACCGCTGGCGCCAGTTCGCCGGCACCACGCTGAACTTCATTTCCGAGAACACCGCGCCGACCGCGGCCATCGCCGCCGACCTGGCCCCGTTCACCGAGCTGACCGGCATCCGGGTCAACATCGTCACGCTGGAGCTGTCGGCGCTGGTGCAGAAGGTTGCGCTGGACCTCGCCTCCGGCCAGGCGCAGTACCAGGTGATCTACGCCGATCCCTACCAGGTGCTCGCGCCGTACTCGAAGGGCCTCGTTGACCTGCGCGAACTGGCCGCCGACCCGACGCTGCCCGGCGAGGTCGCCGACTTCGCCGACTTCGTGCCGGTGCAGCTGGACGCCACCGGCCGGTTCGGAACCGAGGACAAGGTCTTCGCGCTGCCCTACGACAGCCCCACGATGATCTGGCAGTACCGCGCGGACCTGTTCGACAAGCACCACGACCGGATGGCCGCCGACCTGGGCTTCGACCCGACGCCCGGCGACGACACCACGTGGGAGCAGTACCTGGCGATCGCCCGCTGGTTCAACGACAACACCGACGACGTCCGCTACGGCACCGGGCACCAGGCCAAGCAGCACGACTCGCTGATGTGCGACTTCTCCAACGTGCTGTGGGCGCACGGCGGCGACTACTTCGCCAACGGCTTCGAGGTCGGCCGCATCGGCGCGGTGGAGCCCGGCCGCTGCCTGCTCGCCGAGGACCGTGCCATCGAGGCCGCCGCCTTCTACCAGCGCCTGCTGTCGGTGGCCGACCCGGCGTCGCGGACCTGGGACTGGGACGGCCTGGGGGCCGCCTTCCGCGCCGGGCGCATCGCGATGTGCCCGAACTGGCACGAGTACGCGGCCAACAACGAGGCGGTGCTGCCCGGCCGGGTCGGGTACGCGCGCCTGCCCCGCGGGCCGCGGCGCTCGGCGAACATCTTCGGCGGCACCGGCATCGGGATCAGCGCCAACACGCTGCCCAACGAGCGCGGCGCGGCCTGGCTGTTCGTGAACTGGGCGACGGCGCGGGACGTGCAGCTGCGCAACCTGCAGAGCGAGGCCGGTGGCGGCACCCCCACCCGCACGTCCGTCTACGAGCTGCCGGAGGTGCGTGCGGCCGAGCAGCGCCCCTCGGCGATGCCGAACATGCTCACCGCCGGCGCGGTGCGGCAGGCGTGGAAACCGGAGAACGCCGGGCTGCGGCCGAAGATTCCGATGTGGAACGAGTGCGACACCGCGATCTACACGCAGCTGTCGCGGATGCTCGTCGGCGACGCGACGCCCGAGGAGGCGATGCGGGAGACCGCCGAGCGCATCGACCGCATCACGGCCCGGGGGTGGGTGGCGGCAGGATGAGCCTGACGATCGAGAGGACCGCCGCACCGGAGCGGATCGCGCAGTCCCCGCGCCCGAAGCGCCGGTGGCTCAGCTTCGAGGGGAAGCTGCTCACGCCGGGCGTCGCGCTGCTCGCCGCGTTGAGCATCGTGCCGTTCGTGACGATGGTGGCGATGAGCTTCACCCACGTCCGGCTGCTGGGTGGGGTCCGCCTGGAGTGGGCCGGGCTGACCAACTGGGTGCGCCTGTTCACCGACCCGGACCTGGGCTGGAACTGGGTGCGCACCGGGCTGTTCTTCGCCGCGACGCTCGGCCTGGAGATGCTGCTGGGCCTGCTGTTCGCGCTGTGCATGTGGCGGCTGCTACGGGGCCGCAACGCGGTGCTGAGCCTGTTTTTGCTGCCGATGTTCGTGGCCCCGGCGATCGTGGGCCTGCTGGGGCGGTTCCTCACCGACTCCACGTTCGGCCTCTACGCCTGGGTGCTGCGGCAGCTCGGCTACACCGGCGACATCCTCGGCGGGAAGGTCTCCTCGTTCGTCGCGGTGGTGGCGATGGACGTCTGGGAGTGGACGCCGCTAATCGCGTTGATCGCGCTCGCCGGGCTGTCCTCGGTGCCGCTGAGCCTGCGGGAGGCCGCCGCGCTGGACGGCGCCAACGGCTGGCAGAGCCTGCGGCACATCGTGCTGCCGTCGATCTCCAACGTGCTGCTGGTGGCGCTGCTGATCCGGTCGATGGACGCGATCCGCTACTTCGACATCATCTGGGTCACCACCGGCGGCGGCCCGGCGGACGCCACGAAGATCGTGCCGGTCCGGCTGTATGAGACCGCGTTCCGGTTCTTCGACCTCGGCTACGCGGCCACCATCGGCCTGGTGATGCTGGCCGCCTCCATCGCGATCGCCCGCGCGTTCGTGCGGATGCTGGACAAGAAGGGATTGACCCGATGAGCGCCGTGCCGGTCAGCCCGCTGGAACGCGGCAGCAGCCGGTTGCGCCTGGGCGTGTGGCTGGTGCTCGGCGCCGGTCTGCTGTGGACGCTCGTGCCGCTGCTGTGGATGCTGCTGTCGTCGTTCAAGTCCACCGCTGACGTCACCGCGGCCACCCCGCAGGTGCTGTTCACCCCGACGCTGGAGAACTACCGGAACCTGTTCAGCGGGGCCAACGACCTGACGCCCTACATCGTGCACAGCGTGCTGGCGGCCGTGATCTCCGCGGTGCTGGCCGTCGCGCTGGGCGCTCCCGCCGGATACGGGCTGGCGCGCACCCGGATGCGCGGCAAGAAGCACCTGTCGTTCTGGATCATCTCGACCCGGATGGCCCCGATCGCGGCGGTGGTGCTGCCGCTGTTCCTGATGTTCCGCCAGGTGGGGCTGATCGACTCGGTGCCCGGGCTGGTGCTGGCGTACCTGACCTTCGACCTGCCGTTCGCGATCTGGTTGATGAGCGCGTTCTTCGCCGAGCTGCCGCCGTCGCTGGAGGAGTCGGCGCAGGTCGAGGGGTGCACCCGGTGGCAGGCGTTCTGGCACGTGGTGCTGCCGCTGACCCGCTCGGGCCTGGTCACCACGTTCGTGCTGTGCCTGGTGTTCGCCTGGAACGACTACGCGTTCGCGCTGGTGTTCAGCGGCCCGAACTCGCAGACGCTGCCGATCGCGGCGAACCAGCTGGTCACCCAGGCCGGGATCGACTGGGGCCAGCTCACCGCGATCGGGACGTTCGTGGTGGTGCCGATGGTTCTGGCGGGACTTGCCGTGCGCCGGTGGTTGGTCACCGGCCTGACCTTGGGAGCAGTGACAGGCGAATGAAGACCATGCGCGCGTCGGTGCTGCGCGGGGTGCGGGACATCGCGCTGGAGGAGCGCCCGGTGCCCAAGCCGGGCCCGCGGGAGGTGCTCGTGCAGGTCACCTCGGTCGGCACCTGCGGCTCGGACACGCACTACTACGAGCACGGCCGGATCGGCTCGTTCGTGGTCGACGGGCCGTTGGTCCTCGGGCACGAGGCCGGTGGGGTGGTCGTCGCCCGCGGCTCCGCGGCGACCCGGCACGCGCTGGGGCAGCGGGTCGCCGTGGAGCCGGGGGTGCCGTGCTTCACCTGCCCGCAGTGCCGCGGCGGGCGCTACAACCTGTGCCCGGACATGCGGTTCTTCGCCACCCCGCCGATTGACGGCGCGTTCTGCGAGTACGTCGCGGTGCACGAGGACTTCGCCTACGCGGTGCCGGACTCGATCTCCGACGACGCGGCCGGCCTGCTGGAACCGCTGTCGGTCGGGGTGTGGGCGTGCCGCAGGGGGCGGGTCGGCCCGGGCGCGCGGGTGCTGATCACCGGGGCCGGGCCGATCGGTCTGGTCGCCGCGCAGACCGCCCGCGCCTTCGGTGCCACCGAGGTCGTGGTCACCGACGTCAACCCGCGCCGCCTGGCGCTGGCCGCGGAGGTCGGCGCGACCGGAACCATCGACGTGCGCCAGACCGCGCTGGCCAGCAGCGGATACGTGCCGGACGTGCTGCTGGAGTGCTCCGGGGTGCCCAGCGCGGCGGCCGAGGCGATCCGCACCGTCGGCCGCGCCGGGCGGGTGGTGCTGGTCGGCATGGGCGGTGACGAGCTGGCGCTGCCGCTGTCGCACGTGCAGAACTTCGAGATCGAGCTGACGGGTACGTTCCGGTACGCCAACACCTGGCCGACGGCCATCGACCTCGCCGCGTCCGGTGCGGTGGACCTGGACCGGCTGGTCACCCACCGGTTCGGGCTCGCCGACGTGGAGCAGGCGCTCACCGCCTCCGCCCGCGACGAGGCGGCGGTGAAGGCCGTCGTGCGCCCGCAGGAGTAGGGGAGACTGCGCATGCACCCGCGTCCGGTGGCGATCTCGGTGGAGATCGAGATCGCCACCGGCGCGGATGCGCGCAGCGCCCGGCCCGCGTGGGCGTTCCAGGGCCGGGTACCCCGCACGACACTGGAGGGCTGATGGGCAGGGTGCGGCCGTCGGATGCGGTTGTCGAGCAGCGCAGGCAGAACATCCTGCGGCACGTCATCGAGCACGGCGAGGCGCGCATCGACGAGCTCGCCGAGCGGTTCGGCGTGAGCCTGATGACGATGCACCGCGACCTCGACGAGCTCGCCGAGCGCCGACTGCTGCGCAAGCTGCGCGGGCGGGTGGAGTCGTACCCGTCGTTGACGGTGGAGACCGCCACCCGCTTCCGCATCGGGTTGCACGTCGACGAGAAGGAGGCGTTGTCCGCCGCGGCGATCGACGAGGTCCGGCCGGGGATGACGGTGCTCCTCGACGACTCCAGCACGGTGTTCCCGCTGGCGCGGCGAATCGCCGAGATCGACGGGCTGACCGTGGTGACAAACTCCGTCAGCGTCGCACAGATCCTGTCCCGGGCCGGGCGCGAGGTGGTGCTGCTCGGCGGGCGCTACCGGGCCGAGTTCGACTCGTGCACGGGCCCCGACGTGCTGCGTGCGTTGTCCCGACTGCACGCCGACGTGTCGTTCATGTCGGCCACGACGATCACCAACGGCCGCCTGTTCCACCCGATCCAGGACTACGCCGACATCAAGGAGGCGATCCTTTCTTCCACGGCACGCAACGTGCTGCTGGTCGATCACTCCAAGTTCGGCAATACCGCGACGTTCGCCCACGGCGACGTGGGGTCCTACGAGGTGGTCATCACCGACGAGGGCATTCCCGAGCACGAACTGGCGGCGCTGCGCAACTTCCGCACCGAGGTCCGCGTGGTTCCGGTGCCCCCACCCGAGACGTGAGGAGGCCCCATGCGGGCAGCCGAGTCCGACAACGAGGAAACGTGATGGGCGAAACCCTGCTGCGTGCGGATGTCCCGCACGACACCGAGGAGGTGCGATGAGCCTGGTCGCCGGGGTCGACTCCTCCACCCAGTCGACGAAGGTCGTGGTCTGCGACGGTGACACCGGGCAGGTGGTGCGGGAGGGCCGCGCCCCGCACCCGGACGGCACGGTCGCCGACCCGCAGGACTGGTGGCACGCGCTGACGGTCGCCACCGACGGTCTGCTGGACGACGTCGCCGCGATCGGAATCGCCGCCCAGCAGCACGGCATGGTGGCGCTGGACGAGCGCGGCGAGGTGGTGCGCCCGGCGCTGCTGTGGAACGACAACCGCTCGGCGCGGGCGGCGGTGGAGCTGACCGAGGAGCTCGGCGGCCCGCAATCCTGCGCCGACGCGATCGGCAGCGTCCCGGTGGCCAGCATGACCGTCACCAAGCTGCGGTGGATGGCCGAGCACGAGCCCGAACTGGCCGACCGCGTCACCGACGTCCTGCTGCCGCACGACTGGCTGACCTGGCGGCTGACCGGCGAGTTCGTCACCGACCGCGGCGACGCCTCCGGCACCGGCTACTGGTCGCCGCGCGAGGGCCGGTACCGCACCGACGTGCTGGCGACCGCCTTCGGCGGCCGGACGCCACGGACGCCACGTGTGCTCGCGCCGGCCGAGGCCGCGGGCCGTACCCCCGAAGGGCGGCTCGTCTCGGCCGGGACCGGCGACAACATGGGTGCCGCGCTCGGGCTGGGGATCGGGCCCGGTGACGTGGTGGTGTCGCTGGGCACCAGCGGCACGGTGTTCGCGTCGGTGGACCGGCCAAGCGCCGACGCCACCGGCACGATCGCCGGTTTCGCCGACGCGGCGGGCGGTTTCCTGCCGTTGGTGTGCACGCTCAACGCGGCCCGGGTGCTCACCGCGACGGCGGCGCTGCTGGGCGTCGGGTTGGCGGAGTTCGACCAGCTCGCGTGCCAGGCGCCGCCGGGTGCGGGCGGGTTGGCGCTGCTGCCGTACCTGGACGGCGAGCGCACCCCGACCCTGCCGGACGCCAGCGGCACCCTCGTCGGCCTGCGCCGGGACAACATGACGCCGCAGAACCTCGCGCGCGCGGCCGTGGAGGGGATGTTGTGCGGCGTGGCCGCCGGGGTGGACGCGTTGCGCGCGCAGGGCGTCGAGCTGCGGCGCGTGCTGCTCATCGGCGGCGCGGCCCAGTCGGCCGCGGTGCAGCTGGCCGCGCCGCAGGTGTTCGGGGTGCCGGTGGTGGTACCCGAGCCCGCCGAGTACGTGGCGCGCGGAGCGGCCCGGCAGGCGGCCTGGGCGCTGGCGGGGTCCGCGAACCCGCCGGAGTGGGCGCTGGCGGGCACCGCGGCTCTGGAGGTGACCGACCCGGCCGCGGGCGAGCAGATCCGGGCCCAGCACGCGCAGGCGTTCACGCAGGTCCACGGCTGAGGATGTCGATTCCAGGGAAATCGCGATTTTCGGTTTCGGCAATCGCGGACGGGTCGGGGTCCGTTCTCCCCGGCACCGCAGCGGGACGGGGGTTCCCACTCCCGCGATCTCTACAGCGAAGGGAAGGCAGCATGGCAACCATCACCTACGACCGGGCGACCCGGCGCTACCCGGGGTCTCCGCAACCCGCGGTCGACGCTCTGGACCTGGAGATCGCCGATGGCGAGTTCCTGGTCCTGGTCGGCCCGTCCGGCTGCGGCAAGTCGACGAGCCTGCGGATGCTCGCCGGTCTGGAGGACGTCGACGAGGGTGCGATACGCATCGGGGACCGCGACGTCACGCACCTCGCCCCGCGGGACCGCGACATCGCGATGGTCTTCCAGAACTACGCGCTGTATCCGCACATGTCGGTCGCCGAGAACATGGGCTTCGCGCTGAAGATCGCCGGGATGTCCAAAGCTGACATCCGGGCGCGGGTCGAGCAGGCGGCGAAGCTGCTGGACCTGGAGCCGTTCCTGGACCGCAAGCCCAAGGCGCTGTCCGGCGGCCAGCGGCAGCGGGTGGCCATGGGGCGGGCGATCGTGCGCGAACCTCAGGTGTTCCTGATGGACGAGCCACTGTCCAATCTGGACGCCAAGCTGCGGACCTCCACCCGCGCGCAGATCTCCGCGCTGCAGCGGCGCCTCGGCGTGACCACCGTCTACGTCACGCACGACCAGGTGGAGGCCATGACGATGGGCGACCGCGTGGCGGTGCTGCGCGACGGTGTGCTCCAGCAGTGCGACACCCCGCGAGCGCTGTACGAGCGGCCGGTGAACTCCTTCGTCGCGGGCTTCATCGGGTCGCCGCCGATGAACCTGTGCAATGCCCAGCTGGTCGACGGCGGGGCGGAGTTCGGCGGCTCGGTCGTCCCGCTGCCGCGTGAGGCGCTCGCAGCGGCGGGCCCGGAGCGGACGGTTCTGCTCGGGTTCCGGCCGGAGTCCCTGGAGATCAACACGGAGGGCATCCCGGTCGAACTCGACCTCGTCGAGGAACTCGGCGCGGAGGCCCTCTGCCACGGCCGCGTGGGCGAGGAACGGGTCATCGTCCGCGTCGACGGCCGGCGCGCCCCGAAGACGGGCGAGACGATCCACGTCCGAATCCGCCCGGGCGAGCACCACGTCTTCTCCGCGACCACGGGTGACCGCCTGGCCGCCTGACCACCACCCGGCCGAAAGGCCGAAAGGTGAGTGGTCAGCTCCCGCGCAACTGACCTCCTGAGTGGGGGCGCTGCCGCACGGTTGCGCCCCCACCCGCGATCAACGGTCCAGTCGGCCAGCCCTGACGCTGGCGAGGAAGCCGCTCCAGGCGTCAGCCGACAACAACAGGATCGGGCTGCGCTCGCCCAACTTCGAGTCCCGGACGCCCATCACCCCACTACCACGAGCGACTTCCACACAGGCGCTCTGAGTGCTCCTGCTGGACTTCCGCCAGGTCGTCGGTAGGAAGGCCGTTGCGTTGCCTGCTTCACCGCACAGGTCGATCACCCTTCACCTTGGCGAGAAACGCGCTCCAAGCCCGCCGGTTCACGCGTAACGTGCCGCCGTCGCGATCCTTGGTGTCGCGGATGTAGGTCTCGCTCTCACCGATGGCGCTCCACGCACTCGTTCGCGCCGCTTCCGCTGCGGCTGCTCTTGCGCCACTTCAGGTCGTTCATCCCAACGCCTTCGCTAGGCAGTGGATCAGGTCCGTGGTCTCGTCCGGCTGCAACGCGGACGAGGCGATCTCCTCGAACACGACGGAGAAATCACGTCATTTGTAATTCTCCACCCGAAGCCCCACCTGCGGCGTACTCCAGACAGACGGTGTACCGACACGGCGCACGGTGATTTCTCCCCCGGAAAGCAGTCGGGGTCATCCGGTACGCCGGATGACCCCGCTGCTCGCCTCCTGGCCCCCTCGCTAGGGGGCTTTTCCTTCGTCTGGCTTCGCCTCGTCCTCCGCCGCAGGCTCCTCGGACTTTGCCGCCTCGGCTCGCTTCGCGCGGGCCGGGGCCGCCGCGGCCGCCTTCTCCGCGTCGAAAACCACCGGAACCTTCTTCAGGTGCTTGGTCATCGAGCGGACCAGGAACACCACCGCGATCCCGAACACGACCAGCAGCAGCAGCCCCACCGGGGAGGACTTGCCGAAGTCCTCGCCCTGCCCGCCCGGGTCACCGGGCGGCGGAGTCGGGGCCTGCGCCAGGACGAGGGCCACCGTTTCCCGTGCACTCATGCGCACACCTTCTCCTGCACGCCGGAGAACAGGTCGTCCTCCGGCAACGTGGTGTCGACCAGCGAACGCACCAGCTCGTAGTCCTCGTGCGGCCACAGCTCCCGCTGGAGGTCCAGCGGGACCGCGAACCAGCGGCTCGTCGGATCGATCTGGGTCGCGTGGGCGCGCAACGCGTCGTCCCGCTGCTCAAAGTATTCCCCACACGGGACCCGCGTGGTGACCCGCTCGTCCGGGTCGGGGCGGCTGGGGTCCCACTTCGCCAGCCACTCGCCGTAGGGCGACTCCATGCCGCGCTCCAGCAGCGCGTCGTGGAACACCTGCATGCGCTTGCGGGAGAAACCGTGCGAGTAATAGAGCTTCAGCGGCTGCCACGGCTCGCCCGCGTCCTGGTACAGGTCCGGGTCACCGGAGGCGTCGAAGGCCGCCACCGAGATCTCGTGGCAGCGGATGTGGTCCGGGTGCGGGTAGCCGCCGTTCTCGTCGTAGGTGATCACCACGTGCGGGCGGAACTCCCGCATCACCTTCACCAGCTCGCGCGTGGAGACCTCGATCGGCGTGGTGGCGAACACACCCTCCGGCAGCAGCGGGGGCGGGTCACCCTCCGGCAGGCCGGAGTCCACAAAGCCCAGCCACCGGTGCTGCACCCCGAGAATCTTGGCCGCCTCGGCCATCTCCTGGCGGCGGATCTCCGGCAGGTTCTCGGCCACCTCCGGGCGATCCATGGCCGGGTTCAGGATGCTGCCCGCCTCACCACCAGTGCAGGTGACCACCATCACATCGTGGCCCTCGGCCACGTAGCGCGCGGTCGTCGCGGCCCCCTTGCTGGACTCGTCATCCGGGTGCGCGTGCACCGTCATCAGCCGCAGCTTGTCCGCCATCGCCCGCTCGTCCTCCCGCGTGCAGCACCAGATCCCGAAACGCGGCCCCGCTGACAAGGCCGCAGAGCACCCCAGGGATACTCAACGTGGATGTCAGGGCCCATTGTTCCCGGTGGGTCCGACGTTCCCGGCGCCAGCCCCCACACCGCGGGCGCGGACGCCGGCGAAGACCGAAGTCGAAAGGCTACCCAGGCGGTGACGTACCAGCAGATCCCGCAGGACCGGTACGGTTCGCGTGCCCGCACGCGCCCGCGCCCGGCGCTGCGGTGGCTGCTGACGGGCGTCGTGCTCGTGGCCCTCGTGGGCGTGGCCGTGATCGGCTACAACAACCTCGGCGATCCCCCGATCCAGGGCAAGCAGGTCGCCTTCGAGGTGCTCGACGACCATTCCGTGCGCATCGTTCTGGAGGTCCAGCGCGACGACCCCGCCCGGCCCGCCGACTGCGTGGTCCGGTCCCGCGCCGAGTCCGGCGAGGAGGTCGGTCGCAAAGAAGTCCTGATCCACCCTGCGGACGGCACGACCAGGCAGGAAACTGTGTTGCGCACGTCCTCCCGAGCGATCACCGGGGAGGTGTACGGCTGCACTTACAACGTTCCTGAATATTTGTCCACCCACACGCGGCCAACTGGGTGAACACACGCGCACCACGCAGGGCGCTGGGAAAATCCGGCCCCCTGGCGTGTAGGTTTGTGCTATCGTCGAATCCAGCACGGTCCCGCGCGGGCCGTGTTTTTCCGTTACTTGGCCATTGGGCCGGGAAATCACGCGGAAAGCAAATGCGGCCAGTGTCCGTGCTGGCCAGCCGCAGTCGACGAGGAGTGGTGACCGTGAGCGAGACCCAGGTGACCTGGCTGACCCAGGAGGCTTACGACCGGCTCAAGGGAGAGCTGGACGAGCTCGTGGCCAACCGCCCGGTGATCGCCGCGAAGATCAACGAGGCCCGTGAGGAAGGTGACCTGCGGGAGAACGGCGGTTACCACGCTGCCCGCGAAGAGCAGGGTCAGATCGAGGCCCGGATCCGCCAGCTGCAGGAGCTGCTGCGCACCGCCAAGGTCGGCGACGTGCCCACCGAGGCCGGCGTCGCGGCGCCCGGCTCGGTGCTGACCGTCCGCTACGAGGACGAGGACGAGACGGAGAAGTTCCTGCTCGCCGCTCGTGAGGAAGGCGCGCACGGCGACCTGGAGGTCTACTCCCCGAACTCGCCGCTGGGCAAGGCGCTGGTCGGCGCCAAGGAGGGCGAGACCCGGGAGTACGAGCTACCCAACGGCGGCACCATGAAGGTCACGCTGGTCAAGGCCGAGCCCTTCACCGGCTGATCGGACGCGACGCTTTCGCCGCGGGCGTCCCCGACCGGGGGCGCCCGCGGTGTCGTCATCGCGCCGATCGAACCCGGGGCCGTCAGGGGCGGTCGTCCGCGGCGGCCAGCCGCTCCAGCAGCGGCCGCACCCGGGGCGCCACCGGCGTCGACAGAGCGATCGACGTCGACGTGCGGCGCACCCCCGGTACCGCCACGATCTCGTCGATGACCCGCTGCAGGTCCGCGTTGGAACGGGCCACCATCCGCACGAACAGGTCCCCCTGCCCGGTCGTCGCGTGCACCTCACAGACCTCGTCGATGGCCGCCAGCTGCTCGGCCACCAGACCGCGGCGCCCCTGGGCGATCTCCAGCACCGCGAACGCGGTGAGCCCGTAGCCCATCGCCGCCAGGTCCAGCTCCGGCGGAAAACCCAGCAGGATGCCGCGCTGCACCAGCCGGTCCATCCGCGCCTGCACCGTGCCGCGCGCCACGCCCAGCCGCCGCGAGCACTCCAGCACCCCGAGCCGTGGCTCGTCGGAGAGCAGCAACAGCAGGCGGGCGTCGAGCGAGTCGAGCCCCTCGGCGTTGGGAGCCATGTCACACCCCCTGCTCAGATTGACCAGAAATTCCAGCGGAACCGATCGAATAGTGGTCATATTGTCCAGCGAAATCAAGGACTGTTGCTCAGGTTGACCTGCGCGGCGCACGCTGCTCGCATCACCGCGAGACAACGGGAGGACACCGTGACCGGCACCGTCAACCACGGCAGCCAGATCGAGCTCGACGACGTCACCTTCGACCAGATGCGCCGTCTCGTCGGCCTCGTCGAGCACGACGACTCGAAGGACCCGTTCCCGGTCAAGGCGCTCGACGCGGTGGTGTTCGTCGTCGGTAACGCCACCCAGAGCGCGCTGTTCTACCAGGTGGCGTTCGGCATGGACCTGGTCGCCTACTCCGGTCCCGAGCACGGCAACCGCGACCACAAGGCGTTCGTGCTGCAGTCCGGGTCGGCGCGGTTCGTGCTCAAGGGCGCCGTCGATCCCGACAGCCCGCTGGCCGACCACCACCGCAGGCACGGCGACGGGGTGGTCGACCTTGCCCTGGAGGTGCTGGACGTCGACAAGTGCGTCGAGCACGCCCGCGCGCAGGGCGCCACCGTGCTGGAGGAGCCGCACGACGTCTCCGACGAGCACGGCACCATCCGCACCGCGGCCATCGCCACCTACGGCGAGACCCGGCACACGTTGCTGGACCGCAGCCGCTACACCGGCCCCTACCTGCCCGGTTACGTCGCGCAGCGCGGTAGCTACGTCAAACCGGCCAACGCGCCGAAGCGGCTGTTCCAGGCTGTCGACCACTGCGTCGGCAACGTCGAGCTCGGCCAGATGGACCGGTGGGTCGAGTTCTACAACCGGGTCATGGGCTTTGTGAACATGGCCGAGTTCGTCGGCGACGACATCGCCACCGAGTACTCGGCGCTGATGAGCAAGGTGGTGGCCAACGGCAACCACCGGGTCAAGTTCCCGCTCAATGAGCCGGCCGTGGGCAAACGCAAGTCGCAGATCGACGAGTACCTGGAGTTCTACCGCGGCCCGGGCTGCCAGCACATCGCGCTGGCCACCGGCGACATCATCAAGACCGTCACCGCGATGCGCGCCGCGGGTGTGGAGTTCCTCAGCACCCCGGACACCTACTACGACGACCCGGAGCTGCGGGCCCGCATCGGCGAGGTGCGCGTGCCGATCGAGACGCTCAAGGAACACGGCATCCTGGTGGACCGCGACGAGGACGGCTACCTGCTGCAGATCTTCACCAAACCGATCGGCGACCGGCCCACGGTGTTCTACGAGCTGATCGAGCGGCACGGCTCGCTGGGCTTCGGCAAGGGCAACTTCAAGGCCCTGTTCGAGGCCATCGAGCGGGAGCAGGCCCGCCGCGGCAACCTGTGAACGCGGCCGCTGTGGTCAGCTGTTGACGATCACCGCGTATCCCGCGGCATCGAGTTCGGCGACGACGTGCCGGCGGTGCTCGAGGCCGCGGGTCTCCAGCGAGACCTCCACCTCCACCTCACCCACCGCGAGCGCCCGGGAGATCCGGGAGTGCTCGATGTCCAGCACGTTCGCGGACAGCTCGCCGAGCTTCGCGAGCAGCCCGGCCAGCGAACCGGGCCGGTCCGGCAGCCGCACGCGCAGCGACAGGTAGCGGCCCGCCGAGGTCATGCCGTGCTGGATCAGCTGGAGCAGCAGCAGCGGGTCGATGTTGCCGCCGGAGAGCACCGCGACGGTCGGTGCGAGCGCCTGCTCGGGGTGTTCGAGCAGGGCGGCGACCGCGGCGACGCCCGCGGGTTCGACGACGAGCTTCGTCCGCTCCAGACACAGCAGCAGCGCGTGCGACAGCGCCTCCTCGCTGACCGTCAGCACCCCGCTGACCAGCTCGGAGACGAGCGCGAACGGCACCGCGCCCGGCTCGGCCACGGCGATGCCGTCGGCCATCGTCGGCATTTCGGTGATGCGCACCGGTTTGCCCGCCGCCAGCGACACCGGCCACGCCGCGGCCTGCTCGGCCTGCACCGCCAGCACCCTGACCTGCGGCTGCTGGCTCCTGACGGCGGCCGCGATCCCGGCGACCAGTCCGCCACCGCCGGTGGGCACCACGATGGTGCGCACCGTCGGCACCTGCTCCAGGATCTCCAGGCCCACGGTGCCCTGGCCCGCGACGACGTCCGGGTGGTCGTAGGGGTGGATGAACACCGCGCCGGTGCGGTTGGCGTGCTCCTGCGCCGCGGCCAGGGCCTCCTCCAGCATCGCGCCGCACAGCCGCACGTCAGCGCCGTAGGCGCGGGTCGCGGTGAGTTTCGGCAGCGGCGCCAGTTCGGGCATGAACACCGTGGCGCGGATTCCCAGCAGCGACGCGGCGAGCGCCACGCCCTGCGCGTGGTTCCCCGCGCTCGCGGCCACCACCCCGGCCGCCCGCTGCTCCTCGTCCAGCTCCGACAGGCGCACGTAGGCGCCGCGGAGTTTGAACGAGCCGGTGCGCTGAAGGTTCTCGCACTTGAAGAACACGTCGCCGCCGCAGTGCTCGCCCAGGACGCGCGAGTGCTCGACCGGGGTCCGCCGCGCGATCCCGGCGAGCTGCCGCCCGGCGGCGCGGATCCGGTCGAGGTCGACCAGCCCCATGTACCCATCGTGCCACCGCGGAACGCAGGTCACGCGGGCAGCGATTTCGGTACCCTCGCAGGGAGCGGCGGTCATCGGGCGCTGCCGGGGCGACCCCGGCGGCTCCGCGGCACTGGGGAGGAAACATGACGCGGCTGAGCGCCTCGACCGGTGTTCTCCCGCTGGTCACCAGCATCGCGGTGGCCGCCGCGCTGTCCGGCGGGGCGGTGCTGGCGGTCCTGCAGTCCGGCTGCGACGACCCCGGCTACTACCGCACCCACGACGGCGTCGTGGAACTCATCGGCGGCTGCCTCGAACCCGGCGACCTGCCGGTCCGGCCGCGCCACCCGGTCAACGTCCCGCACCCGGCCGGCACGGACCCGTCGATCCAACCCTGATCACCACGAGCCGGCGCCCCAACCCACCAGAGGGCAGCTTCCGAAACGTGGGGGTGCCGACCCCTGGTGGTGGGGGTTTCCTGGCGGGCGTTGTGGTTGTGGTCAGCCGAGGGCGGTGAGGAGGTCGTCCACCAGGTCGTCCGCCTCCTCGATGCCGACCGACAGCCGCACCAGGTCCGACGGCACCTGGAGCATCGAGCCCGCCGTGCTGGCGTGCGTCATCCTGCCCGGATGCTCGATCAGCGACTCGACGCCGCCCAGCGACTCCGCCAGCGTGAACAGGCGGGTCCGCGAGCACACCTCCAGCGCCGCGGCCTCGCCGTCAGCGTGGATGAACGACACCATGCCGCCGAACAGGCGCATCTGCTTGGCCGCCACCTCGTGGCCCGGGTGCTCCGGCAGCCCCGGGTACATCACCTTCGCCACCTTGGGGTGGCCGGCCAGCGCGGCGGCGATCCGCTCGGCGTTGGCGCTGTGCCGCTCCATGCGCACCGCGAGGGTCTTGATGCCACGCAACGTCAGCCACGCGTCGAACGGACCGGGCACCGCACCCGCGCCGTTCTGCAGGAAGGCGACCTGCTCGGCCAGCTCGTCATCGGAGGTGACCACCACGCCGCCGACCACGTCGGAGTGCCCGCCCAGGTACTTGGTGGTCGAGTGCACGACCACGTTGGCGCCCAGTTCCAGCGGCTGCTGCAGGTACGGCGAGGCGAACGTGTTGTCCACGACCAGCTTCACGCCCGCGTCCCGGGCGACCTGCGCGATCGCGGCGATGTCGGCGATGTTGAGCAGCGGGTTGGTGGGCGTCTCGACCCAGACCACCTTGGTGGTGGGCCGGATCGCCACCCGGATGGCGTCCACATCGGACACCGGGGCGGGGGTGTACTCAACACCCCAGCCGGACAGCACCTTGTCGATCAACCGGAATGTCCCGCCGTAGGCGTCGTCCGGGATGACCAGGTGGTCACCCGGCCGCAGCACGGCGCGCAGCACCGCGTCGGTGGCCGCCATACCGGAGGCGAAGGCACGCGCGTGCCGACCGCCCTCGAGCGCGGCCAGACACTTCTCCAGCGCGGAGCGGGTCGGGTTCCCGGTGCGCGAGTACTCGTATCCCCCGCGCAGGCCGCCCACCCCGTCCTGGGCGTAGGTCGACGTGGCGTGGATCGGCACGATCACCGAACCGGTCGTCGGGTCTGCCTCCTGGCCCGCGTGAATGGCGCGGGTGGCGAAACCGTCACTCATGTGGAGCAGCGTACGTGCCGCACACCCATTCGCAGCTCGGGGCCCGCCAACGCGAAGCGGCCCCCGACCGCGCGTTGGTCGAGGGCCGCTCCGGCTGGATCAGATCGTCACCACTGCGGGGGCTGCGGCGGCTGCTGCCCGCCGGGCGGCGGGAATCCACCGGGCTGTTGGCCCGGCTGCCCGAAGCCCTGCTGCGGGGCCTGGCCCGGCTGCCCGAAGCCACCCTGCGGCGGCTGCCCGAAGCCACCCTGCGGCGGCTGCCCGAAGCCACCCTGCGGCTGCTGCCCGAAGCCACCCTGCGGCTGCTGCCCGAAACCGCCCTGCGGCTGCTGCCCGAAGGCGCCGGCCGCGGCCGGGGCCGGAGCGCCCGCACCGGCGGAAGCCACGTACTGCCGGGTGCCCGGCAGGAAGGCCAGCACGCCGATGGCGGCGGCGAAGATGATGCCGACGATCGGACCCCCGTACGTGAAGCCCGTGAAGATGACCACCAGCTCGCAGAGGACGAACAGGCCGGAGCCGCCGAGGATCAGGATCGGGCCGATCTTCTTCCGCGTGATCGTCATGATGCCGCCGACGCACAGCACCAGCGCGGCGAGCAGGATCCCCAGGTAGAGCGTGAGAATCAGGCCGAAGGGCGGCAGGTCCGGGACGGGGACGTCGAAGGACGAACCGAACCGGCTCCGCATCTCCTCGGCCTGCTCCTGCAGCTGCTCGATCGCCGCGTAGCCACTGGCGAGGCCGATCGTGCCGATCAGGTACAAGATCGCACTCAGCCCACCGACGACCGTGGCGATCCAGCCCGCGGTCAGCGCCAGGGCCTTGCTGCCCTGCCCCGACTGGGCGGACTGGCCGTAGGTGGCCTGCGGCGGCTGGGCGCCGAAACCGCCCTGCGCCTGCGGGGCCGGGAACCCGCCGCTGGGCGTGCCCGGCTGGGCCGGGAAGCCGCCCGGCTGGCTCTGGGTGCCCGGCTGCTGGTACATCGGCTGCGGCGGCTGCATGGACGGCGGCACCACCGTGGTCGCCTCAGCGGCGCTGCCCTGGCCGGCCAGGCCGGGCTGCTGGTACATCGGCTGCGGCGGCTGCATGGACGGCGGGACGACCTGCGTCGAGTCCGACGGCGGCTGTTGTCCCTGCGGCTGCACCGGCCGCACGACCTGGGTCGCGTCAGCGCCGCTGGGAGCCTCCTGGCCGGAGTCCTGCTGCGGGTCCATCCGGTTCGAGATGGCGTCCGAACCCGGCTGGTCGCCGGCGCCCTGCGGCTGCTGTCCCTGCTGACCGCCGTCCGGCGGCTGCGGAGAGCTCATCGGGTTGTCCTACTCCCTCGGGGCGTGAAGCAAAGTCCTGGACATGCGTCAGCACACGCTATCTGATGGATCAGCAGCGTAGTGCCGTTCCGTAACAAGTCGTCATCGACCGGCGATAAATCCAAGCACATCCTGCCTGGTGACCACGCCGGCGGGCTTGCCGTCGATCAGCACCATCGCGCCGTCGGCCCCCGCCAGCGCGCTCATCGCGGCGCTGATCTCCTCGCCGGCGCCGATGGTTGGCAGCGGCGGCGACATGTGCAGTTCGACCCGGTCAGCAAGATTAGCGCGCCCGGCGAACAGGGCGTCGAGCAGGTCGCGCTCGTTGACCGCGCCCACCACCTCGGCGGCCATGACCGGCGGTTCGGCGTTGACCACCGGCATCTGGGACACGCCGAACTCGCGCAGGATCGCGACCGCGTCGGCGACCGTCTCGTTGGGGTGCACGTGGACCAGATCCGGGATGGTGCCGTCCTTGCGGCGCAGCACGTCACCGACCGAACCGCCGCTGTGGTCCGGGGACAGAAAGCCGTAGGAGGCCATCCAGGAGTCGTTGAAGACCTTGGTCAGGTAGCCGCGGCCGCCGTCCGGCAGCAGGACCACGATGACGTCGTCCGGCCCGGTGGTCTCGGCGACCTTCAGCGCCGCCGCGACCGCCATCCCGCAGGAACCGCCGACCAGCAGCGCCTCCTCGCGGGCCAGCCGCCGGGTCATGGCGAACGAGTCGGCGTCGGACACCGCCACGATCTCGTCGCAGATGTCGCGGTCGTAGGTGGCCGGCCAGAAATCCTCGCCGACGCCCTCCACCAGGTAGGGCCGTCCCTTGCCGCCGGAGTACACCGAGCCCTCCGGGTCGGCGCCGATGATCCGCACCCGGCCGTCGGAGACCTTCTTGAGGTACTGGCCGGTGCCGGAGATGGTGCCGCCGGTGCCGATGCCGGCGACGAAGTGCGTCACCCTGCCGTCGGTCTGCTTCCAGATCTCCGGGCCGGTGGAGTGCATGTGCGACTCCGGGTTGGCCGGGTTGGAGTACTGGTCGGGCTTCCAGGCGCCCTCGATCTCCCGGACCAGCCGGTCGGAGACGTTGTAGTAGGAGTCGGGGTGCTCCGGCGGCACCGCGGTCGGGCACACCACGACCTCCGCCCCGTATGCCTTGAGGACGTTGCGCTTGTCCTCGCTGACCTTGTCCGGGCAGACGAACACGCAGCGGTAGCCCTTGCGCTGGGCGACCATCGCCAGCCCGACGCCGGTGTTGCCGGAGGTCGGTTCCACGATGGTGCCGCCGGGGCGCAGTTCGCCGGTCGCCTCGGCCGCCTCGATCATCCGCAGGGCGATGCGGTCCTTCACGCTGCCGCCCGGGTTGAGGTACTCGACCTTGGCCAGCACCGGGGTCCTCCCGCTGGCCACCGCGTTCAGCCGCACCAGAGGGGTGTTGCCCACCAGGTCGGTGACGTGCTCGACGTAGTCCACGTCGTTCCTCGATCCTTCGTCGCTGCTCGCCGGACGCGCGGAACCGTGCCCGGCTGCCACCACCGCACCGGTGCGGGGTCCGCGCATGCTGCGTCGAGCCTAATGCGCTGGTCATCGGCTAACCCAAGGGACCTACTGGACGACACACGGACAGGGAACGAAACTGCGTTCCGCGACGTCTTTGGTTGATGACGGGACGTTCGCCCCGGGACGGGGGGAGACGACATGGGCGACCGTTTCCCATCTCGCTGAGCGCGCCGGGGGACCCCGGCGGGGATGGTGAGGGAGGGCCGAATGATCGCGGCGAAGGCATTCCGGCTCGCACTGCTGGCGGCGGGAACCGCCGGCGGACTTTCCGGCGCGGCGTACGGGCTGCTCAACGGCCAGTCGTGGTACGCGCGCCGGGTCATCGGTCGGCCGGCGACCGATCCGCTGCGGGCCGACGGGATCCACCTGCCCGGCGGTGTCGGGCCGGTGCCGGCCAGCGAACTGCCCGCGGACGCCGAGCCGCTGGAGCTGGCGGTGCTCGGCGACTCGGCGGCGGCGGGCCTCGGGGTGGACTTTCCCGCTGAACTGCCGGGTGTGCTGCTCGCCCGCGGGCTGGCCGACGAGCTCGACCGCCCGGTCTCGCTCACCACGCACGCCATCGTGGGCACCACGTCGCAGGAGCTGGCCGCGCAGGTGGAGGCCGCGCTGGTCCGGCCGCCGCGGCTGGCGCTGATCATCATCGGGGCCAACGACGTCACCTCGAAGCTGCCGGTGTCGGCGTGCGCCGAGCTGCTCGGCGACGCGGTCCGGCGGCTGGTCGCCGAGGGCGTGGCGGTGGTCGTGGGCACCTGCCCGGACCTGGGTGCGATCCGCCCGATCCCGCAGCCGCTGCGCAGCATCGCCTCGTGGTGGAGCCTGGCGCTCGGCCGTGCCCAGCGGCGGGTGGTGGAGGCGTCCGGCGGGCACGCGGTGCCGCTGGCGGACCTGCTGTCGCCGGAGTTCCTGGCGCGGCCGGGCGAGTTCTTCAGCCCGGACCGGTTCCACCCGTCGGCGGCCGGGTACGAGGCGGCGGCGGCGATCCTGCTGCCGGTGATGTGCGCGGCGATCGGCGAGTGGGAGGGCGGTCCGCTGCCGACCGCGCCGACCCGCTCGAAGGCGGCCGAGGCACGCCGCCCGACCAGCCGGATCGTGGCGCGGCTGAACCGCCGCCTGCACCGTCGGGTGACCTCCTGAAGCTCATCGGTGTCGGCATACTGACTGGTCGGTCTTCCTCTTGTCCCGTGACGACCGTCACCGCCAAGATGGGGTCAGCGGCCCTAAAGTGACCGACCAGTAGGCCACCTCGCCCCGCGGGCGCGCGGCGCTCCCGGCGTCCCGGTGAACGAAGGAGTTCCCATGCCCGAAGCAGTCATCGTCGCCGCCGCGCGATCCCCCATCGGCCGGGCCAACAAGGGCTCGCTGAAGGACTTCCGCCCGGACGACCTCACCGCCCGCATCGTCCGCGCCGCCCTGGACAAGGTGCCCGAGCTCGACCCCACCGAGATCGACGACCTGATGCTCGGCTGCGGGCTGCCGGGCGGCGAGCAGGGCTACAACATGGCCCGCGTGGTGGCCGTACTGCTCGGCTACGACCACCTGCCCGGCACCACCGTCACCCGCTACTGCGCCTCCAGCCTGCAGACCACCCGGATGGCGCTGCACGCCATCAAGGCGGGCGAGGGCGACGTGTTCATCAGCGCCGGCGTCGAGATGGTGTCCCGGTTCGTCAAGGGCAACTCCGACTCGCTGGCGGACACCAGGAACCCGCTGTTCGCCGAGGCCCAGGCGCGCACCCAGCGGACCGCCGAGCAGGGCGCGGACTCCTGGACCGACCCGCGCGAGCTGGACCAGATCCCCGACATCTACATCCCGATGGGCCAGACCGCCGAGAACCTGGCCCGCCTGAGGGGCATCACCCGCGACGAGATGGACGACTTCGGCGTCCGCTCGCAGAACCTCGCCGAGAAGGCCATCGCCAACGGCTTCTGGGCGCGCGAGATCACCCCGGTGACCACCCCGGACGGCACCGTCGTGGACGCCGACGACGGCCCGCGGCCGGGCGTGACGAAGGAGGGCGTCGCCGGGCTCAAGCCGGTGTTCCGCCCCGACGGCCGGATCACCGCCGGGAACTGCTGCCCGCTCAACGACGGCGCCGCGGCGCTGGTGATCATGAGCGACACCAAGGCCAAGCAGCTCGGGCTGACGCCGCTGGCGCGGATCGTGTCCACCGGCGTGTCCGGGCTGTCGCCGGAGATCATGGGCCTCGGCCCGGTGGAGGCGTCCAAGCAGGCGCTCAGGCGGGCGGGCATGACCATCGGCGACATCGACCTGGTGGAGATCAACGAAGCCTTCGCCGCCCAGGTCATCCCGTCCTACCGGGATCTGGGAATTCCGCTGGAGAAGCTGAACGTCAACGGCGGTGCCATCGCGGTGGGCCACCCGTTCGGCATGACCGGTGCCCGCATCACCACGACGCTGATCAACTCCCTGCAGTGGCACGACAAGCAGTTCGGCCTGGAGACGATGTGCGTCGGCGGCGGCCAGGGCATGGCCATGGTCCTGGAGCGCCTCAGCTGACCCCCGGGGCATCGTGCGAACTCGCCCACGACAGGAACGGGGCGTCACCGTCCGATGTGGACGGTGGCGCCCCGCTCGTCGTCAGCGGTCTCAGTCGTTGCTCTGGAAGTAGGAGAGCAGGCGGAGGATCTCCAGGTAGAGCCAGACCAGGGTGGTCATCAGACCGAAGGCGATGTACCAGGCGAACTTGGCGTCCACACCGCTTCTGATGGCCTGGTCCGCGGCGTCGAAGTCGAGCAGGAAGCTGAACGCCGCGATCCCGATGCACAGCAGGCTGAAGCCGATGGCGAGCGCGCCGCCGTCACGCAGGCCGAGGCCACCCGGGACGAAGAAGCCCGCGATCAGGTTCACCAGCATCAGCACCGCAACACCGGCGACCGCGCCGATGATCCATTTGGTCAGTTTCGGCGTGACCCGGACCGCGCCGGTCTTGTAGACCACGAGCATGGCCGCGAAGACGCCGACGGTGCCGGCGATGGCCTGGATGATGATGCCCGGGGCGAACACCGCCCCGAACACGTAGCTGATGCCGCCGAGGAACACGCCCTCGACCGCCGAGTAGGCGATGACCAGCGCCGGGCTCACCTTCTTCTTGAAGATGATGACCAGCGAGAGCACGAGGCCGACCAGCACGGCCGGGAGGGCCAGCGCGACCGCGGGCGGGCCGACCAGGTAGGTCAGGGTGCCCGTGATCACCGCCAGACCAAGCGTGATGGCGGTCTTGGTGACCACGTCGTCGATCGTCATGGGACGCGCGGTCTGCGGCGGCGCAGCCGGCGCCTGGCCGAAGGGCGATGCCTGCCCCTGACCGTAGTTGAAGTTCGCGTAACCACCGGTGGTCGGCAGGTTCCGGAACGCGGGGTTGCTCGTTGTGCGCAACTCATCCTCCTGGGCGTGCTTGCGCCGTCACCGGGAACAACGATGGGACCTCGAGATGGGTTCCCGCTTTCGGTAAAGCCGACTTTACCCGTCGATCTCCGACCGCCCCAGCGCAGCGGAGAACTACTCGGTATCGATTTCGCGAACGATAACGATCACATTGCGTCGCCAACCGCGCGACACCGCTGCGCCCTGTGATCCAACTCGACCGGCACGCTGCGACCGAACGAGTGATGGAACACCTCACCGGAACACGGATCCTCACCACTCGGTAACCAAACCATTCCACCGTATGACCTCTTGAGAACACGCTCAGTGATCGGAAGGATCGCGAAGGGCGCCGCCTGCTCCTGGGGATCGAAGACGAGAGCACGCCGGCGCCGCGGCACTTCCCCACCACCCGGAACTGGAGCGTGCATGCGCATGTTCAGGAAATGGCTCACGGCGGTGCTCGGCACCGTCGTGCTGGCCGGGGGCAGCCTGCTGGCGACCCCCGGCGCGGCGACCGCCGACCCGCAGGAGGCCGTCGGGCACGAAACCCGCCCCGGCCAGCCCTACGGCGGCCGGGAGCGCGCCCGCGACTGGCTCGGCTCCTACCTCGTCAACGGACAGCAGGTGTGGTGCGTGCAGTTCGCGCTGACCGCGCCGGACAGCGGCGAGGAGTACCAGCCGGGCGACGAGCTCAGAACCAAGTGGGGCACACCGATCCCCGACGACGTGGCGGCGAACATCTCCTACCTGCTGCTCCGCTACGGCACCACGCAGTCCCCCGACGAGGCGGCCGCCCTGGCGCACCTGCTGCACTCGTGGACCGCGGCTCCGCGCAGCCAGGCCGACCTGGACCCGAACAACGACTTCACCCGCATCGCCTACGACATCGAGGGCCACTACGCCAAGCTGCCGCAGGCCGCCAAGCAGGCCGTCGAGAGGCTCAAGGCGGAGGCCGCGGCCAACCGCGGCCCGTGGGACGCGGCGCTGACCGCGCCGGAGGACCAGCAGACCATCGGCCAGGCCGCCGACTGGACCCTCACCGTGCGGCGTGCCGACGACAAGGGCGTTGGCGACGTGCCGGTGAAGCTTTCCGTCACCGACGCCGAGGTCGAGGGCCTGGGCCCCGACGGCGTGGTGACCACCCCGTCGGACGGCAGCCCGCTGGTGCTCAAGGTCACCCCGACCGGCCCGAACCCGAAGATCACCGGGACGCTGTCCGCCCCGGCCGAGCGGCCCTACGTGCGGCAGGCGGTGAACCAGCCGGACACCACGCAGCGGGTCGTGTCGACCGGCGGTGAGCAGGAGCTCTCGGTGGAGGCCGCGACCACCGCCGTCACCGCGCCCGGCGCGGTGCACGTCAGCAAGGTCGACGCGGAGAGCCAGGCGGGCATCGCCGGAGTCGCGCTGCGGGTGACCGCCGCCGACGGCTCCCCGGCCCTGCGCCAGGACGGCACGCCGCTGCTGGGCGCCGACGGCCAGCCCGCCGTTGTCGTCACCGGTGCTGACGGCACCGTCACCGTGCCCGACCTGCGCACCCCGCAGGAGATCAAGCTGACCGAGGTCGCCCCCGCCCGCGGCTACGAGGAGGCGTTCGACTCGGCGAACCCGCCGTCGGTCACCGGCACCCTCGAACCGGGCACGACGCTGGAGCTGACCCTGACCAACAAGCCGAACACGCCGACCGTGCCGATCCACATCCCGGCCGGTGACCCGACCGAACCGCCGGTCCCGGTCGGGCTGCTCGGCCTGGCCGGCCTGGCCGCGGTCGCGGTGGCGGGCGCGGGTGCGCTGGTACTGCGGCGGCGCGTTGCGGGGCGAAAGCACTGATGGTCGCTCGGCGTTCGCTGTTCGCGCTGGTCGCGGCCGGTGCGATCGGGCTGGTGGCGGTGGCGGTCGTGATCGCCACGACGCTGTTCACCGCCCCCGGTCAGCAGGCCGCGCCGGCCTCCCCCGCACCACCGGCCGCCCCGCCGGTCGCGGGCGTGACACCGCGGGCGCTGCCCGCGCAGCCGGTGCACGTCCCGGCGGGGCAGCCACCGGGCACCGTCCGGCTGCCGCAGGGCGGCACGGCCGAGCTCGTGCGCAAGGAGATCGACCGGTCCGGAACCCTTCCGGTGCCCGACGGCGTCGACGAGGCCACCTGGTGGGGTGCCGGGCTGGACGCGCCCCAGGGCGCGACCGTGCTCGCCGGGCACGTCAACTGGAAGGGCGCGGTGGGCCCGTTCGCCGAGCTGTGGCAGTCCCGCCCGGACCAGCTCGTGACCGTCGTCGACGACAACGGCCGCGAGTGGCGCTACCGGGTCTCCGAGGTCGTCACGGTGCACAAGGACGACCTGCCGGCCCGGGCCACGGAGCTGTTCGGCCAGGGCGGGCCGCACCGCCTGGTGCTGGTCACCTGCGGCGGCCGTTACGTCGGTGGTGACCTGGGCTATGACGAGAACCGCATCGTCATCGCCACCCCGGTCTGATCCGCCGAAGATCGAGAAGGGCCCGGTGGACGATCTCCACCGGGCCCTTCTCACGTTCGCGCTACCTGCGCCGCTTGCCCTTCTTCGCCGAGGCGGCCTGCTTGCCCGGCCGGTTCTTCTTCGCCCCCGGGCGGCCGCCGGGCCGCTGCCCGTTGCCGTTCTTGGCCGCGGGCTTGCCGCCGTCGCCGGTCCTGGTGGAAGCCGGCTCCGCCTCGCCGGGCTTGCTCTCCGGCCGCACCGGCTTCTGGCCGGGCTTCGGCCGCGGCGCGGACTTCTTCGCCTCGATCTCCCGCTGCCGCTCGCGCTCCTGCTCGCGGTCGATCTTCTTGGTCAGGAAGTGCTGCTGGCCGAGCGTCCAGACGTTATTGGCCAGCCAGTACAGCAGGACCGCGATCGGCAGGAACCAACCGGAGATGATCGCGCCGATCGGCGCGATGTACATCATGAACTTGGCCATCATGGCCGACTGCGGATTCGCCATCGCCGCGTCGGTCTGCTTCTTCACCGAAATCCGCATGGTGAAGAACGTCGCCACGGAGGCGACGCACATCAGCGGGATGCCGACGATCATCATCGACGCCCGGTCGGTGCCGAACAGGGCGAGCTCGTTTGCGGGCTGGGTGATCCAGTTCCCCAGCTTGGCGCCGAAGATGTTGGCGTTGATGAACGACTCGACGCCGGCCTGGTCGAAGATGTAGTTGCTCGTCGCGCCGGGGTGGAAGTTCCGCAGGACGTGGAACAGGCTCAGAAAGACCGGGATCTGCAGCAGCGCCGGCAGGCAGCCGCCGAGCGGGTTCACCCCGTGCTCGGACTGCAACTTCTGCATCTCCTGCGCCATGCGCTGGCGGTCGTTCTTGTACTTCTCCCGCAGCTTCTGGATGTGCGGCGCGAACTTCGCCATCTTCCGCCCGGCGCGCATCTGGCTGATCGCGGGCTTCAGCAGCAGCACTCGCAGCGAGAACACCAGGAAGAACACCGACAACGCCCAGGCGAAGCCGTTGTCCGGCCCGAGCACGGCACCGAAGACCTTGTGCCAGAACCACAAGATCGCTGACACCGGGTAGAGGATGAAGGAGAAGAATTCAGCCACTCAGCTCTCCTGGTCATGGCCCGGCTATCCGGCGCTACCGGGGCGTACGTGCGCAGCCGTACCCGCGTGACATGCATGGACGGCCATCCCAAGGGTGCCATGCCCGGCCGGCGACCGACCGCCACCCCCGGAAACGGCGTGACGATCGCCACGCGCCGCACTGCCGGTAGGGCCACCTGCTGCGCCGGGTCGCGAGCGCCGGGCACGCCCGCGACCCGCGGTCAGCGCTTCATCGCCCGGGCGATGATCCGGCCCGCGAACAGGTAGATCGCCGCGGCGAGGCCGTAGTTGAGCACCACGCCGATCGTCGCGTCGGCCGGCGTGAAGACGTCGCCGAGGCCGAACACGAAGAACCTCGCGGTCCCGTAGGTGAAGGAGACGAAACCGTTCTCCTGGTTCGCGCCGGTGACCACGAAGATGATGTGCAGCACGAAGACCAGCGAGATCAGCGCCGTGAACACCTGGATCAGGCGGCCGATCGTGTCGGCGCTCGGCCCGTGGAACCGGTCGCCGAACCTGCGCTCGTGGCGGTCCCGATCCGGGTACGGGTCGCGGTCGCGGTAGCGGCCCCACCCCGGCTCCCGGTACGGGCGGTCGTCGTGGTCGTCCCGGTAGCGGTCGCCGTAGCGGTCGTCGCGGTAGCGGCGGTCGTCATACGGGTCGTCCCGGTACGGATCGCGGTAGTGGTCGTCCGGGTACGGGTCGGGATCGCGGAGCGTGCCGGACTCCCGGTACGGCACGGGCTCGTCGTGGGCGTCCAGGCGCTGCTGGATCCGCGTCGCCGGGGGCTGGTCGGCAGGCGGCGGCAGCGGAGCCACGGGCGGCACCGGCGGTCCGGGCGGCGGCCCGGCCGGCGCGGGTGGCGGACCAGCGGGACCAGGTGGCCGTCCGGCCTGCCCGGGTTGCGGACCAGCGGGCGGCGGACCGGGAGGGCCAGGCGGCGGGCCACCCTGGCCTGGCGGCCTCACCACTTGGGTGGGCTGGCCGGGCGGCGTGCCCTGGCCCGGTCGCGGGATGACCTGCGTCGGAGGTGGCCCGGCCTGGCCCGGGGGCGGACCGGGTGGGACGGGTGGCCGCGCGGGCGGCTGGCCCGACGGCATCGGCCGCCCCGGCCGCTGCGGCGGTGGCCCACCGGCCGGTTGCCCCGGTGGAGGTCCGCCGGGTGGTGGTCCCGGCCGCCGGGGACCGGGCTGCCCGGGCCCCTGCCTGCCGGGGCCGGGCTGACCGGCTTGGGGGTCTGCGCACTCATCGGCCATGGCCGCGCATTGTCGCGGTAGATCGCCCCCGCAGGAAACCCCCCACCGGGCACACCCGCCATGAAAATTCTTACATCCCCCACTGACCAGGACGAACGCCTCGACGAGCGCCCGCATCGACAGCCCCACGGCATCCGCCCCTCGTCTGGACGAACCGCACCCCCTACCGGAACCGCCAAAAAGGCGGGCCCATCCAGCCGGAGCACACCACTGCTCCGTTCCAGCAAGCCCTCTCCCCGCACGGTTTCGCCCAATAAGGTTTTTCTCGCCCTGTGCACGTAATTTCTGGGATCTGCGGACGACCCGCATCCTGGTGTCGCTGCATGACGGATATTTCGGTCACACCCCAAGAGCTGATTGTCCTGGTAGCGGTAGACGTGCTGCTCCTGCTGGCCATACTCGGAACAGTGGGCCTGTTTCTGTGGTTTGACTACGACATGCGACATCCGCGGGATACAGGCTGGAACAGGTGTTTCCGCAGCGCGCGCACTCGCCGAACTCGATCCCCTCCGCAAGGCGTCGCAGCTGCTGCGTCGTCAGAATCAAGCCACTGAAGGCGCCACGCCTGACAGTAGCCGGTCAGGCACTCGGAACTCCGCAGTACCACTGCGTGAGCGTGGTTGGCGGCTGGGGGCGCTGCGCGGTACATCGAGGTGTACGACGAGGATGCGCCGCTTAGATCACCGGACACCGCACCCCTGAGCGACTCCCGTGAACGGTTGGCCGAGCCGCTCGCTATCCCGTGAGCGGCTGGGGTTCCCAAACCGTTCAGCCCCCTCAGCTTGCGCAGATGGCTCCGTGAAGCACTGCTGCCGCTGCCTCATTCACCTCCCCGCGCCCCATGTACAGGTCCATCGTTGTCGAGGGCTTGGAGTGGCCGAGAATATCCGCGATCTGCCGCGGCGTCAGTCGCTCGTCGTCGAGGACCGTCGCAGCCGTCGTACGGAAAACGTGCGGCGTCACCCACGCGAATCCAATCGCGGCGCGCACAATGCGCCAGCTACGTCGAACGTTGTTCGGGTGCTTCCATCCTAATGTCCTCGATGGGAAGACAGGATCGTCGAGGATGCTGGACATCGACTCGTCGACCCCCAGAATCCGTACCGCGCCCTCGGAGTCGGTCTCCACGTATCCGCCGTCGCTCAGGCCCTCCAGCGCCACACGTGCGGTATTGAGCTCCTCACCCTTCGCTGCGGACCACGCGATCAGCAGTCGGGCCGTGAGCACCCTCACGACGAACTGCGGCAGGGCAAGGAACCGATTGGCGTTCTCCGTTTTCCCCGGATGGCGGACCAGGCCCTTGCCCGTGACGTCGACGATGTTTCCGTTGATCCAGACCGACCGGGGCGGGATCACAGTCCCGTCCTCGGAGATCACCGGCTTGTTTGTCAGGTTGACGTCTCGCCACCGCACCGCCAGCGCTTCCCCGATGCGGCACCCCGTCCCCAGAAGAAACCGGACAAGATCCGGGAGTTCCGAGTACTTGAAGAACCGGTTCTCAACAACGTACTGATCCACACTCGCAAGAAGACGCAGCCTTTCGTCGGCCCTGAGGGCGCGAACCTTTCGGGAGCCTCCCTCGATCGGGCTGATCTCCCGAACGGGGTTGCGGTCCAGCAACCCGTAACGGACAGCCGTCTGCAGCCTGCCACTGATGGTCGTGCGGACCGAACGGCGGTAATTCGCCGAGAGCCCTTCCTCCTCGAGCTCCTCGAACAGGTCCTCGAGAAGCGGGACATCAATCTCCCGGAGGCGCAGGTCACCGATGCGGTCGAACACGACGTTGTTCAAGGTCCGCTGATAGGTGTTGTGTGTGGTGGCCGCCCGGCGCCTTGCGACCTTCTCGAGCCACTTGGCCGCGACATCGCGGAAACTTGGATCAAGCGTCAGCCGGGCCCGGGACTTCTGCAGCTCCTCGATCGCAGTCCGTAGCCGCTTGACCGCCTTCCGCTCCGTCGCGCCGGAGCGCTCGACCTGACGTGTCTTGCCGTCAAAGAAGCGGAACCACGTGGTGGCTGCCCAGGTTCCATCGTCTCGTTGGGTGGTGCGGATCTTCCCGTGACTGCCGATCTCAAGAGGTGGTCGAGCCATGTGCAGCTCCCTTGCCGAGTACCACAACGACGAGTAAACGGCGGATGATCTCCGCCGTACGCCGGACCCGGAAAGATCCACGTGCTCTGACCTGCGGTGATGGTGCCCCCGGTCGGATTCGAACCGACACTTGGACGATTTTAAGTCGTCTGCCTCTGCCAGTTGGGCTACGGGGGCCTCAGCTCTCGGGTCGCTTGTTGCTGCCGATCGCAACTGGTTTGACGCTTCGACTCTGCTCCTGGTTCCCGGTTCGGGGAAGCGCTGAGTCGAGCGACACATCGGGCCTTCTCGTTACCAGCGGCTCCACCCGCCCGCCGCGATCGAGGCCGACAGTTCTTCGAAGCGGCCGCGGACCCAGCCGTGCACCGCGGTCGACACCGCCGTGCAGTCGGCGCGGTGCTCGAACCAGCGCCAGTCGCAGTTGACGTTGACCTCCAGGAACACCCAGTCGCCGCCCACGTCGAGCAGGTCGAAACCCGCCACGTCCAGGCTCCACCGGCGGCACAGGGTGAGCAGCCGGCTCACCAGGTCCGCCGGAAGGTCGACCCGCTCCACCGCCACCGAGTCCGGATCCACCCACAGCTGTGCCGGGTCGAGTTTCTGCACCCGGTAGCCGATCGCCCGGTCGCCGACCACGAACACCCGCAGCTCCTGGTCGGCGTCGAGGTACTGCTGGACCAGCACCGGCGCCGGCTCGCGCGCCTCACCGGTGCGGCGGATGTCCATGGGTTGCGGGAACAGGCCGCGCAGCGCGCCGGGCTCGGGTTCCAGCAGGTGATGCCCGGCGGTCTTCACGATGCAGCGACCCCCACCGGGGCGGCTGCGGCCCGGCATCGTCGTCACCACCGTGCGCGGCACCCGCAGGCCGACCGCGGCCGCGTCGGACAGCTGCGTCAGCCGGTCGAGGTGATGGGATGTGCGCACCGAGTTCACCTGGGTCCAGTCGCTGCGGCAGGACAGCCAGTTCGCCACCGCCTGCCACTGCTCACGCACATAGGCGCCGTGCACCGTGGTGGGGTTGACCGGCAGCGCGGTCACGTCGAAGTGCCGCCGCCACACCAGCACCGGGCGCAGCAGCCAGCGGTGGAGTTCGATCAGCGGGGCGTCGGTGTAGACGGTGAGCGCGAGGTCCAGGCAGCGGTCGGCGTCGATGCGGACCATGCGGATGTCGTGCTCGGCCAGCGCCAGCGACAGCTCGTTCATCTCCATGTCGGCGGCGCGCGCCAGCACCAGCACGCAGGGCACGGGGTCGCCCGGCTCGTCGGCCACCAGGTCGGCGCAGAACATGCGCTCCTGGAAGTCCAGTGGGGTGTTCGGGGATCGAAAGAAGTAGTCCTGGCCCTGCAGCAGCAGCGGAGTGGGACGCAGCGACGGCTCGGCAGTGGGAGCGGGCGACCCGCCGGGACCGGTGGGTCGCCCGTCGGCCGGCGTCATGCTCAGTCGTCCTTCTTCCGGAAGATCTGGGAGGCTTCCCGGTAGTCCACCGCGAAGTCGGCGAGCGGACCTTCTTCGACAGCGCCGCTGCGCAACAGCTCAGCAAGTTCCTTCAGCGTCAAGGGCTTCACCCCATCCCCCGCACGACGCATCCTTTCAGGTGAAGACAGCGCCATAAGTCTTCGATTTCCCGCTACGGATTGTCAAGGATTGTCGCCCACTCCGTCGCTCGCGCGGAGCAGGTTGGGGGGGACGAGAATGCCGCGTGCCGCACAGCGACACGCGGCTTCATCGCGGTGGAGGTCCCTGTCGTGCGCCCAGGTCAGCTCGCGGCGGCCCGCTCGAAGGCGGCGCGCGGGTTCTGGATCTGCCCCATCGACACGGCCTCACGCTTGAACAGGAACGCCAACGTCCAGTCGATGATGATCCGCAGCTTGCGGTTGAACGTGGGCATCCGGCTCACGTGGTAGGTGCGGTGCATGAACCAGGCGATGAAGCCCTTGGCCTTGAAGCCGTAGACGTCGGCGACGCCCTTGTACAGGCCCATGCCCGCGACCGAACCCGCGTACGCGTGCCGGTACTCCTTGGTCGGCTTGCCACGCAGCGTGGCCAGCAGGTTCTTCGCCAGCTGGTTGGCCTGCCGCACCGCGTGCTGCGCGGACGGCGCGCAGGTCGCACCGGGGTTCTCGTCGGTCTTGGACAGGTCCGGCACGGCGGCGCAGTCACCGGCCGCCCACACGCCCGGCAGGCCCTCCACCTGCAGGTGGGCGGTGGCCTTGACCCGACCGCGCTCGTCCAGCGGCAGGTCGCTGTTCTTCAGGACCGGGTTGGCCTTCACACCCGCGTTCCACACCAGGGTGTCGGTGTCGAACTCGGTGCCGTCGGAGAGCACCGCGTGGCCGCCCTCGACGGACTTCAGGAAGGTGTTCAGGTAGACCTTGATGCCCCGCTCTTCGAGCGCCTTGACGACGTAGACGCCCATCTTCTCGCTGACCTCGGGCATCACCCGGCCCGCGGCCTCGACGAGCACCCAGGTCATATCCTCGGGCTTGACGTTGTCGTAGTCACGGCTGGCGTAGCGGGCCATGTCCTCCAGCTCGGCCAGCGCCTCGACACCCGCGAACCCGCCGCCAACGAAGGTGAAGGTCAGCAGCCGCTTGCGCAGCTCCTCGTCGTCCGTGTTGGCCGCGGCGTCCATCTTGGCCAGCACGTGGTTGCGCAGGTAGGTCGCCTCGCCCACGGTCTTGAGCCCGATGCCCTGCTCGGCGAGGCCGGGGATCGGCAGCAGACGGGACACCGAGCCCAGCGCCACGACCAGCACGTCGTAGCTGAGCTTCTCGGACCCCGTCTCCGGGTTCTCGACGGTAACGAGCTTCTCGCTGTGGTTGATCTCGGTGACGGCAGCGGTGACCACGTGGCACCGCTTCAATACTCGTCGCAGTGGCGCTACCACGTGGCGGGGTTCAACCGAGCCCGCTGCCGCTTCCGGGAGGAAGGGCTGGTAGGTCATGTGCGGCTGAGGATCGACGACCGTCACGGAGGCTTCCCGGCGACCCAGCTTCTTCTGCAGCTGAAGTGCCGTGTACATGCCGACGTAACCGCCGCCGAGGATGAGAATCCGCGTGGGATCGGATTTACCAGCCATGGCTTCATGGTCGCACCACGGACGGCGGACGTGCTGCGCCGACCCCCCTTAATGTGACGCCAATCGCCGTAACGTCGATCACGATCAACGCGCCGTGAACGGACAAACGCGCTGCGTACGCGCCCGTGGCGGGCACTGCGGGCTGACGTCATGATGACGCCACCGAGGCGTCAGGGAGGCTGGTTAGCCGCCACCCTACCGAATCTTGTGCCGGGATGCCCACCGAGATCATCTTTTCCGCACCTCGATCGTTTCAGACCGCGCGTGGTCCCGCGACGACGGGCTCGAGCCGCGCAGACGTGGCGGACGCGTGATCCACCGTCCGTCACGCGGACAGTGGTCGGATCCGGTCCACCGTGTCGGCGAGGGGTCACCCGCCCAACTCTGACTGGCACAGCATGTCCCGGTCACGCTAGCATTGCAGTCAACGACTGCATGGGAGGTGAATCATGCCCACCCTGACGATCCGCGGCTTGGATGACGAGACCCATGCACGACTCCGAATCCAGGCCGCACGACACGGACGCTCGATGGAAGCCGAGGTCCGGGCGATCCTGCGAGCCTCGGTGGCGCCGCCTGCGGCCTCCCGCGGCCTGGGCAGTCGCATTCACTCCCGGTTCGCGGACCTCGGTGAGCCCGAGATCGAACTTCCTCCCCGGAACGAACCCCCTCGTGCAGCGGACCTTGACTCGTGATCATTCTTGACACCAACGTCCTTTCCGAGCTCACTCGCCGCACACCGCACGCTGACGTCGTGGCGTGGCTTGATTCGCTCCCCGCAACAGAGGTGGCGATAACCGCGATCACTGCCGCCGAACTGCTGTACGGCGTATCCCGACTTCCCGATGGACAACGGAAGACCGCACTCACCGCGGCGGTCCATGCCCTGATCAACGACGACTTCCACGGGCGGGTCGAACCTTTCGACGCACCAGCGGCAGCCCACTACGCCGTCGTGGTCAACGAACGCGACAAGCTTGGCCGCCCCATCAGCGCCGCGGACGCTCAGATCGCAGCGATCTGCCGTGCGCGTGGAGCAGCACTGGCCACCCGCAACATCAAGGATTTCGAGGAGACAGGAGTCGAGCTCGTCAATCCCTGGGACAGCCGCTAGATCACACGCGGATCAGAGCCACGTCGGCCAAAGTCAGACCCCCGCGAGCGCCCTGGCGTGCTCCAGGACGCCGCGCAGCATCGCCGGGGTCAGCTTGCCGGTGAAGGTGTTCTGCTGGCTGACGTGGTAGCAGCCGAGGAGGTGCAGGGGTGCTCCGCCGTCCGCCGCCGGGAGCTCGACGTGGGCGTCGTGGCCGAACTTCGGGCGGGGTCGCGGCAGCTGCCACGCCGTCTGCTCCAGGACCGGCATCAGGGCCTGCCAGCCGAAGGCGCCCAGCACGACCACCGACCGCAGCGTCGGGCGCAGCAGCGCTAGTTCGCGGACCAGCCACGGACGGCAGGTGTCCCGTTCCGTCGGCGTCGGCTTGTTCGCGGGCGGGGCGCAGTGCACCGGAGCCGTGATCCTTGTGCGGTGCAGCGTCAGGCCGTCGTCGCGGTGCCTCGCCTCCGGTTGGGAGGCGAGGCCGACGTCGTAGAGGGCACGGAACAGGACGTCGCCGGAGCGGTCACCGGTGAAGATCCGGCCCGTCCGGTTCCCGCCGTGCGCGGCCGGGGCCAGGCCGACGATCCCGATCGCGGCGTCCTCCGGGCCGAAGCCCGGAACCGGCCGCCCCCAGTACTCCTCGTCGCGGAACGCCGCGCGCCGGACCTGCGCGACCTCCTCCCGCCACGCCACCAGCCGCGGGCAGGCGACGCAGCGGGACACGAGTTCGTCGAGGCCGGCGAGCCGCCGGGCGTCGGGCGCTGTCGCGGCCGGGTCGCCGACCGGGTCGGCGACGAGCCGGGAGGTCACGTCGGGCACCTCTCCAAAGTGGCAGAAAACCCTTTCGATGGCACGTAATGTGGGCGGCATGGCAGCCAGCGAGGACAAGACCGACGAGGCCAAGCAGGAGTCGACCAACCCCGCGGAGCCGGTCGACGACCTGGTCAGCACGCACCACTCGATCACGGTGGCGGGTGCGGAGCTGGCCTACACCGCCACCACCGGCCGGATCGTGCTCCGCGAGGAGGTGCACGAAGACGGCAGGTTCCAGGGGTACAAGCCCAAGGCGGAGGTCTTCGTGACCGCCTACGTCGCTGATGGCGGCGGCCCTGACCGGCCGGTGACCTTCGCGTTCAACGGCGGCCCCGGCTCCTCCAGCGTCTGGTTGCACGTGGGGCTGCTCGGCCCGCGGCGGGTGATCTCCGGTGACGCCGGTGCGCTCGCCCCGCCGCCCTACGGGCTCGCCGACAACGCCGAAACGCTGCTGGCGCACAGCGACCTGGTGTTCATCGACCCGGTCTCCACCGGCTACTCCCGGGCCGTCGAGGGCGGCAAGCCGGGCGAGTTCCACGGCTACCAGGGCGACATCGAGTCGATCGGCGAGGTGATCCGGCTGTGGACCACCCGCAACGGGCGCTGGATGTCGCCGAAGTACCTCGCCGGGGAGTCCTACGGCACGCTGCGCGCGGCGGCGCTGGCCGAGTTCCTCCAGTCGCGGCACGGGCTGTACCCCAACGGGCTGGTGCTGATCTCCTCCGTGCTGGACATGGGGACGATCCGGTTCACCGAGGGCAACGACCTGCCGTACACGCTGTTCCTGCCGACCTACGCGGCGATCGCGCACTACCACGGCAAGCACGGCGACCGGCCGCTGCGGGAGGTGCTCGACGAGGCCGAGAAGTTCGCCGCCGAGGACTACCCGTGGGCGCTGGCGCGCGGGGCGCGGCTGAGCGCGGAGGAGCGCGAGGACATCGTCCGGCGGATCGCCGAGCTGTCCGGGCTGACCGAGGAGTATGTGGACCGGGTCAACCTGCGCATCGAGCACATCCGGTTCTTCACCGAGCTGCTGCGCGACCGGCGGCTCACCGTCGGCCGGATGGACGGCCGGTTCACCGGTTGGGAGCCGGACGCCGCTGTGGAGCGGTTCACCGACGACCCCAGCATCTCGCACATCCGCGGGGCCTACGCGGCGGCCATCAACCACTACGTGCGCGAGGAACTCGACTACCGCAACGACCTGCCGTATGAGGTGCTGTCCAGCCGGGTGCACCCGTGGTCGTTCAAGGAGTTCGAGGGCGCGGCGGTGTCCGTTGTGGACAAACTGGGCGCCGCCATGCAGGCCAACCCGCACCTGCGGGTGCACGTGGCCTCCGGTTACACCGACGGCGCGACGCCGTACTTCGCGGCGGAGCACGTGCTGGCCCGGCTGCCGATCCCCGAGCAGCTGCGGGAGAACATCGAGGTCCGCTACTACCCGGCGGGTCACATGATGTACGTCCACGAGGAGTCCCGCGTGCAGCAGTCCGCCGACCTCGCGGCGTTCGTGACCAGGCGCCCGTAGCGCCACCGCGGTCCGCCGCGGTCGCCCGGCCGCGGCGGACCACTCGGCTGCCACATATCCCACCTGATCAACGCTCTCGGCCGCCCCATCCCGTTTTTCGAACACACAGACGTGCCCCGGTACGTAGTATATGTGCTACAAACCAGCCTATGACTGCTGTGGAAGGTACCGGGGTTATGACAATCGCGAAGGAGTCGGCGGTGTCCTCGCCGTCCGCGCCGCCATCCGGCGAGGACACCGTGCTCGACGTGCGTGACCTGCGGATGCGCTATGGCACGACCGACGTGCTCCGCGGCGTCACCTTCACCGCCCGCCGCGGCGAGGTCGTCGCCCTGTTAGGGCCGAACGGCGCGGGCAAGACCACGACGATCGAGATCCTGGAAGGGTTCCGGATGCGCTCCGGTGGCGAGGTGTCCGTCCTCGGCACCGACCCGGCGCACGGCGACGAGCGGTGGCGCGCCCGGCTCGGCGTCGTCCTGCAGTCCTGGCGCGACCACAGCAAGTGGAAGGTGCGCGAACTGCTCACGCACCTCGGCAGCTACTACGCGCCGTACGCCACCGAGCAGATCCAGCGCCCGTGGGACACCGATGAGCTCATCGCCGCCGTCGGCCTCACCCAGCACGCGAACAAGCGGATCGGGCAGCTCTCCGGCGGGCAGCGGCGGCGGCTCGACGTCGCGATCGGCATCGTCGGCCGTCCCGAGCTGCTGTTCCTGGACGAGCCCACGGTGGGCTTCGACCCGCAGGCCCGGCGCGAGTTCCACGATCTGGTGCACCGGCTCGCCGACGACGGCGGCACCGGCATCCTGCTCACCACGCACGACCTCGACGAGGCCGAGAAGCTGGCCGACCGCATCGTGATCCTGGCCGGCGGCCGGATCGTCGCCGACGGTTCGGCCGACGCGCTGTCCCGGCAGGTCGCCGCGGACTCGGAGGTCAAGTGGACCCTCGACGGCCAGCGGTTCGTGCACTCGACGGCCGACGCGACCCGGTTCGTCCGGGAGCTGCTCACCCAGCACGGCGACGCCGTCAGCGAGCTGGAGGTCCGGCGCGCGACCCTGGAGGACACCTACATGGCGCTGGTGCGCGCCCACGAGTCCGGCCGTGACACGGAGGCGGCGCTGCCCTTCGGCACCGAGGAGGAAGACCGGTGAAGGCCAACGCGGTCCGCGCGGGGCTCCAGCGCGGATGGATCGAGTTCCGGCAGACCCTGACCACCCCGCAGGACCTGTGGGGTTACCTGTTCCCGAACGTGATTCTGCTGGTGGTGATGCTGTTCCAGCGAGAGTCCACTGTGGCCGGTTTCTCGCTGGGGGCGATGACGCTGCCCAGCGTGCTGGGTATGGGGATCGCGTTCGCCGGGTTGATCAGCGTCGCGCAGCTGCTCGTCGTCGAGCGCGAGGACGGCACGTTGCTGCGCGCCAAGGCCACCCCGGACGGCATGCTCGGCTACCTGGTGGGCAAGATCGTGCTGGTCGGCTGCATGTCGCTGATCAGCCTGGTGATCCTGCTGGTGCCGGGGCTGGTGATCTTCGACGGGTTGTCCACCGGTGTCGCCGCGTGGCTGACGCTGGCCTGGGTTCTGGTGCTCGGGCTGGTCGCGACGATGCCGATCGGTGCGATCATCGGCTCGCTGTTCTCCAGCCCGCGCAGCCTCGGACTGGTCATGCTGCCGATGATGGCGCTGATCGGGATTTCCGGGATCTTCTACCCCATCACCGACACCCCGGAGTGGTTGCAGTGGATCGCGCAGGCGTTCCCGCTGTACTGGCTGGGCCTGGGCATGCGGTCCGCGTTGCTGCCGGACGCGATGGCGGCGGTCGAGATCGGCGGCTCGTGGCGGCATCTGGAGACTGTCGGGGTGCTCAGCGTGTGGGCCGTGATCGGCCTGGTGGTGGCGCCGGTGGTGCTGCGCCGGATGGCGCGGCGCGAGTCGGGGTCGAGCGTGGCCGCGCGGCGGGAGAAGGCGATGCAGCGCGTGCGATGACGCCGGCAGAAGAGGAACCATGACCGAGACGATTCACAACCGCATCGCGATGCTGCGGGCCGAACGCGGGATCTCGCGCCGGCAGCTCGCCGAGGCGCTGGGCGTGCACTACCAGACGGTGGGGTACCTGGAGCGCGGCGAGTACAGCCCGAGCCTGCACCTGGCGCTGCGCATCGCGGAGTACTTCGAGGTGCCGGTGGAGGTGGTGTTCTCCATCCGCCCGTTCCCCCGGATCGGGGCGGAACACCGCACCGCCTGACCGAGGCGGCGGGCCGGGCAGCGGGCGGGGGCCGCCCATCCCACCCGGAAGGTCCGGTGCCGCGAGGTTGCTGCGTCGGGTTTCGACGCGGTGCGATCAGGGACGGTGTGCTCGACCGGGTGAACTGCCGAATCCGGTGACAGTGAAGGGCATCTTCGACCAGGCACATTGGTCGAAGATGCCCTTCACTCGGAGAAAATCACCCGGTCAGGAGACCACGCGGGGGCGCTCCTCGGCGAAGTGGCAGGCCGACGGGTGGTTGCCCAGGCGGACCTCCAGAGCCGGCACCTGCTCGGCGCAGATGTCCTGCGCCTTCCAGCAGCGGGTGCGGAACCGGCAGCCCGACGGTGGGTTCGCCGGGCTCGGCACGTCCCCGGTGAGCCGGATGACCTCACGCTTGCCGCGCAACGTCGGGTCCGGCACCGGCACCGACGACAGCAGCGCCTGCGTGTACGGGTGCTGCGGATGCTCGTAGATCTGCTCGTCCGTGCCGATCTCCACGATCTTGCCCAGATACATCACCGCCACCCGATCCGACAGGTGGCGCACCACCCCCAGGTCGTGGGCGATGAAGACGTACGACAGGCCGAACTCCTGCTGCAGATCACCCAGCAGGTTCATCACCTGCGCCTGGATCGACACGTCCAGCGCCGACACCGGCTCGTCGCAGATGATCACCTTCGGCCGCAGCGCCAGCGCCCGCGCGATGCCGATGCGCTGGCGCTGACCACCGGAGAACTGGTGCGGGTAGCGCTGGATGTGCTCCGGGTTGAGGCCGACGACCTCCAGCAGCTCCTGCACCCGGCGCCGCCGGTCGCCCTTCGGCGCCACCTCCGGGTGAATCTCGAACGGCTCGCCGACGATGTCGCCGACGGTGCGTCGCGGGTTCAGCGAGGTGTACGGGTCCTGCAGCACGATCTGCAGGTCGCGGCGCAGCTTGCGCAGCTCCGAACCGCGCAGCTTGAACATGTCGCGGCCCTCGAACAGCGCGCTGCCGCTGGTCGGCTTCTCCAACCGCATCAGCACCTGCGCGAGCGTCGACTTGCCGCACCCCGACTCGCCCACCACGCCGAGCGTTTCGCCGCGGTGCAGGTCGAACGAGATCCCGTCGACCGCCCGCACGTGCCCGATGGTGCGCTTGAACACCACGCCCTGGGTGACCGGGAAGTGCTTGACCAGGTCCCGCACCTGGAGGATCGGCTCAGCCACGGCTCATCAACTCCTCCGCGAAGTGGCAGGCGCTGATCCGGCCCAGCCCCAGCTGGTGGTAGGCCGGGACCTCCTGGCGGCACCGCTCCTCCGCACGCGGGCAGCGCGGGTGGAACGGGCAGCCCGGCGGCACGGCCAGCAGGCTCGGCGGCAGCCCCTTGATGGTCTCCAGCTCCTGCCCCTTGAGGTCCAGCCGCGGGATCGACCGCATCAGGCCCTCGGTGTACGGGTGGCCCGGCCGCTGGTACAGCGAGTACGCGTCCGCGGCCTCCACGATCCGCCCCGCGTACATCACCACGATCCGGTCCGCGACCTCGGCGACCACGCCGAGGTCGTGGGTGATCAGGATGAGCCCCATGCCGCGCTCCCGGCGCAGCTCGTCCAGCAGGTCCATGATCTGGGCCTGCACGGTGACGTCCAGCGCCGTGGTCGGCTCGTCGGCGATCAGCAGCGCCGGGTCCAGCGCCAGCGACATCGCGATCATCGCGCGCTGCCGCATGCCGCCGGAGAACTGGTGCGGATACTCCTTCACGCGCTGCCTGGCGTTGGGGATCTTCACCTGGTCCAGCAGCTCCACGGCCCGCGCCATGGCGTCCTTGCGGGACATGCCGCGGCGCATCCGCAACTGCTCGGCGATCTGGAACCCGACGGTGTAGACCGGGTTCAGCGCCGACAGCGCGTCCTGGAAGATCATCGCCATCGACTCGCCGCGCAGCTCCCGCCGGCGCTCCGGCGGGGCGCTGAGCAGGTCCTCGCCGCGGAAGCGGATCGCGCCGCCGGTGACCACCCCCGGGGGCATGTCCAGGATGCCCATGATGGTCTGCGCGGTGACGCTCTTGCCGGACCCGGACTCGCCCAGCACCGCGAGGGTTTCACCGGCGTCGACGTGGTAGTTGACGCCGTTGAGGACCTTGGCCACGCCGTCCCGGGTGCGGAACTCCACGTGCAGGTCCTCGACCTCCAGCAGCCGCTCCGCCGGGGCCTTCTCGTCCGCAGTAGACAAAGCGGTTCTCCTACCTCTGCTTCGGGTCCAGCGCGTCGCGCACGGCGTCGCCGAGCATCACGAACGCCAGCACCGTGACCACCAGGAACCCGGCCGGGAACAGCAGCAGGTGCGGGGCGGCCTGGATGTAGTTGCGGGACTCGGCGATCATCACGCCCCACGACACGACCGGGTCGCGCAGGCCGATGCCCAAAAACGACAGCGTCGCCTCGGCGCCGATGAACCCGCCCAGCGCGATCGTGGCGTACACCAGCACGGGCGCCAGGCAGTTCGGCAGCATGTGCCGCAGGATGATCCGCGGCGCGCCCGCGCCGAGCGCCCGGGCGGCCTTGACGTAGTCCTGCTGCTTGGCCGAGATCGCCGCGGACCGCATGATGCGCATCGCGATCGGCCAGGACAGCACCCCGATCGACAGCACCACCTGGGTGATGATGCGGGGCGCGCTGGGGATCACCATCTCCGCGTTGAAGGTCGTCAGGATGACGATCGCGCCCAGCACGAACGGCAGGCCCAGGAAGATCTCCGAGAACCGGGAGCAGAGGTTGTCGAACCAGCCGCCGAAGTACCCGGCCATGATGCCGATGGTGCCGCCGATCAGCACCGTGAGCAGCGTGGCGAGCAGGCCCACCACGATCGACGCGCGGGTGCCGTAGATGGCCCGGGCGAACACGTCGCGGCCGAGGTTGTCGTAGCCGAACCACGCCTCGGCCGACGGGCCCTGCCGGGACTTGGTCAGGTCCTGGAACGACGGGTCCGCCGAGGTGAACACCCCCGGGAACGCCGCGATGAACAGCAGCACCACGATGATCACCGCGGCGACGATGAACAGCGGGCGGCGGCGCAGGTCGTCCCACGCGTCGCCCCACAGACCCCGGGGTTTCCGCGGCCTGCCGCCCGTGGTCGCGGGCACCTTCTCCTCCGGGACCGGGGGCGGACCGGAGACCAGGCTGGAAGCGCTTTGGTCAGTCATATCGGATCCTCGGGTCGAGAACCGCGTAGAGAATGTCCACGAGCAGGTTCATCAGCAGGTAGACCAGCACCAACAGGGTGACGATCCCGGTCACCGTGGTGCCTTCCTTGGTCAGGATGGCTTGGAAGATCAGGCCACCGATGCCGCGGATGTTGAACACGCCCTCGGTGACGATCGCGCCACCCATCAGGGTGCCGAGGTCGGTGCCGAGGAAGGTGACGACCGGGATCAGCGAGTTGCGCAGCAGGTGCACCCCGACGACCCGCTTCTGCTCCAGGCCCTTGGCAACCGCCGTGCGCACGTAGTCGGCCCGGCGGTTCTCCATCAGGCTGGTCCGGGTCAACCGGGCGACATAGGCCATCGACAACGAGCCGAGCACGAAGCCGGGCACGATCAGCTCCCCGATCGAGGGATTGGAGCTGACCGTCGTCCTGATGATGCCGAGTTCGCTGCCGAGCACGATCTGCAGCACGAAACCGGTGACGAACACCGGCAGCGAGATCAGAAACAGCGTCGACACGAGCACCAGGTTGTCAACGAACCCGCGACCGCGCAGGCCGGTCAGGATGCCGGCGGCCAACCCGATGAGGGCCTCGATGACCAGCGCGACCAGGGCGAGCTTGATCGTGATCGGGTACGCCTGCTCGATCAGCTGGCTGACCCGCACCCCCGCGTAGGTCTCCCCGAAATCACCCGTGAGCAGCTGCCCCAGGTATTTGAAGTACTGCACGATCAGGGGATCGTCGAGGTTGTACTTCTCGTGCATCTCGGCGATGTATGCCGGCGGGCAGCCGCGGTCCCCGCACTTCGCGGCGAACGGGTCCCCCGGGATCGCCCAAACCAGCAGGTAAATGATCAGCGTGGTCCCGATGAAAACCGGGATCAGTTGCAGCAGCCGCCGCAACACGTAGCGACCCATACGGGCCTCCTCATCACAGCCAGCGCGGTGCCCGGCCCACCGGGTCTCGGCGGGCCGGGCACCGGCTCATCGTCACTGGTTCAGACGCACCGTCGTCAGGTCGAGGATGCGGTATGCCTTGACCTCGCCGGCGGCGATCCGCTCCGAGAAGCCGTACTGCACCGGCTGCGTCCACAGCGGGATGACCGGCAGGTCCTCGGCCAGCAGCTTCTCCGCGTCAGCGTAGGCCGCGGTGGCCGCCTCCACCGTCGGAGCCGCGTTCGCCCGGTCCAGCGCGGCGTCGAACGCCGGGTTGGAGTACTTGTAGTCGTTGGACGACGCGTTGGTCCGGTACAGCTGGGTCAGGAAGGTCTCCAGGTTCGGGTAGTCGGCCTTCCACCCGGTCCGGAACAGGCCGCTGAACTGGAAGCCGTTGGCCTTCTGCCGGAACTCGCCGAACGTCGGGGTCGGGACGAACTGGGTCTCGATGCCGAGGTTCTGCCTGATGCTCGCGGCGACCGCCTGGACCCACTCGTTGTGGCCGCCGTCGGCGTTGGTCTCCACGGTCAGCACGCCCGGGAAGCCACCAGCCTGCTGCAGGTACTGCCTGGCCTTCTCCGGGTTGAACTCGCACGCCTCACCGCACTGGTTCGGGCGGTAGCCGTCGACGGCCGGGGTGGCGAAGCCGTCGGCCGGGTCGCGACCACCGGCGAACACCTGCTGCGCGATCGTCTTGCGGTCGATCGACATGGAGATCGCCTTGCGCAGCAAGGGGTTCTTGAACCGCTCATCGTAGAGCGGGAAGCCCAGGTTCTGGGTCAGCAGACCCGGCTTCTGGTGGGCCCGGTCGCCCAGGTCCTGCTTCCACCTGTCACCCACGAGTGCGGAGACCGGGATGGCCTCCAAAAAGTCCAGGTTGCCCGAGACCAGGTCCTGGTAGGCGGCGTCCAGCTCGTTGTAGACCTTGAACTTGGCGCCCTTGATGGTCGGCTTGTTGTCGCCGGCGTACTTGTCGTACGCGGTGACGTTGAGCTCGACGTTGGGGACGCGGCTTTCGAACTTGAACGGCCCGTTGCCGATCGGGTGCGCCTCGAAGCCCTTCGGGTCCCGGAAGAAGGTGTCGGGGAGCGGCTTGTAGGCCGAGTAGCCCAGCACCACCGGGAAGATCGTGAAGGGCTGCTTGAGCTTCACGGTGAAGGTGAGCGGGTCCACGACCTGGAGGCCGGACATCTTGTCGGTGGGCGGGGTGGGGGCCTGCGCCGGCCCGTCGCCGTCCGGGTCCTCCGTCTGGAGGGCGTCGTAGCCCTCGATCTGCTCGAAGAAGCTCGCGCCCTGGAAGCCGTGAGGACCGTAGGCTGCGTAGTTCCAGGCGTCCACGAAGTTGTGCGCCTCGACCGGGGTGCCGTCGTGGAACGTCCAGCCCGGCTTGAGCTTGATCGTGAAGTTCTGGTTGTCGGTGGTCTCGATGGACTCCGCCACCGCGTTCTCCACCTTCAGGTCACTGGCCCGGTACTCCACCAGGCCGGTGAACAGGGCGTCGATGATGAAGCCGCCCATCTCCTCGGTGGTGTTGGCTGGGACCAGAGGGTTCTCCGGCTCACCCCAGTGCAGAGTGATGATGCCGTCCTCTCCCGAGCCGCTGCCGCCACCACCGCAACCGGTGGCGATCATCGCCACCGCCAGCGGGGCCGCGACCATGGCGGCCAAACGTCCCTTTCGCATGTAGGTCCTCCCGCTTCCACGTGTGCCCCAGCGGTTGATTTCCGACGCGGGGTCACCACGCGCGGCGGTTCTTCAACCGCCGCGTCAGATGAGCGTAAACATAAGTGAGAACAAGCTCACGGCAATGCACTGTCACAAAGCCGTCACTTTCTGGCTCGATGCAGTCAGTACGTCACTCAGAAGCTGGAAGTAGCGTTCCGAAATGTGAGAACTAGCTGATAGACAGTGCAATACCGTCGAGAATGTCGTGCTCACTGACGGTCATCTCGATGATCCCGGCGCGTTCCGCCAATTCCTCGGCGAGGACCTTCACCACCAACGCACCGCCGCCGATGACGTCCACTCGGCCGGGGTGCATGGCCCCGATCGAGGCCCTCTCATCGTGCGACATTCGGAGCAGTTGGTCGGTTATCTGTTCGACGCGGTTCTGGGAAATATGGGAAAGGTGAATTGCGACCGGGTCATAGTCGGGGAGGTCCTGCGCGATCGCGGACAGCGTCGTCACCGTTCCGGCGACCCCCACCCAGGTGCGCGCCCCCGAGCAGTCCACCGCCGCGAAGGCGTCGTCGAGGATCTGCCGGGCCACCTTCTCCGCCTCGCGGACCTGCTCGTCGGTGGGCGGATCGCTGTGCAGGCAGCGCTCGGTCAACCGGACACATCCGACGTCCGCGGAATACGCCGCGGCGATGTGCGCCCGCGCCCCGTCCCAGGTGCCCACCACGAGTTCGGTGGAACCGCCGCCGATGTCGGTGACCACGAACGGGCCGTCGGCCGGGTCGAGGTCGCCGACCGCGCCGGTGAACGACAGCCGGGCCTCCTCGTCACCGGTGATCACCTCGGCGTCGATGCCGAGCGTGTCCCGCACCATGGCGAAGAAGACCTCGCGGTTGGCGGCGTCCCGGGTCGCCGAGGTGGCCACCATCCGCACCCGCTCCACGCCCTTGCGCCGCGCGATGGCCGCGTAGTCGACCAGCGCGGCGCGGGTCCGTTCCAGCGCCTCCTCGGCGAGTCTGCCGGTGGCGTCGACGCCCTGTCCGAGCCGGACGATCCGCATCTCGCGGTGCACGTCGCGCAGATCCCGCCGACCGTCGTCGTGCACCGTCACATCGGCCACCAGCAGGCGGATGGAGTTCGTCCCGCAGTCGATCGCCGCGACCCGTGGCATCTGGTCCTCCTCGCGCTCGGTTCGGCGGTGCGCTGGTTCGCGCGTCTCCACGCTAGTCGCCCGCCGGACCATTGGGTGACCTCACCCGATGTGGCGACGCTCAACCCCCGCTCCCAGCCCCAGTGGCCGGGCGGGACACCGGTCACGGGTGGAAGTCGGCAGGCACCGTGCAGGGTGTGAGGACGCCCGCGGTGTCGACGTAGACGAGCTGGCCCGGGGCCACGGCGTGCGGGTCGCCGGCTCCCGGACCGAGGACGGTGCCCGGACTCGGCTCCGCGGTCGTGAACTCCCCGCGGGCGAGCACCGCCGGGTCGCACGCCGTCGTCGATTCGCTCGTCGAGGGTGGTTCGCTCGTCGAGGGCGGCGTCGTCGGCTCCGGGCCGCTCGCCGGCGGCGCGGTCGGACTCGGCGGGGCTCCGGGCGGGCCCGGCGGAGTCTCTGGCGGAGCGGCGCCCGGCGGGGTCGATGTGACCGGCGGGACGCCGGGATGGTCCGGGGCGCCCGGTCCGGTCGACGCCGGTGGTGGTGTCGGTGCGGGGGTCAGGTTCGGCGGCGTCAGCTCCGGGATGCTCGGTTCCGGCACGTCCGGCGGCACGACGCCGCTCCCCGGCGACGGCTCCGCCGGGGACGGTGACGCTGGGGGCGGCGACGGCGGCTGCGCCGGTCCGGGCGGACTCTGCGACGGGGCGGGCTGCGCCGGGGGCGGAGCGGGCGCCGGTGGCCGGGCCAGGGCGAGCGGCTCGGCGGGCATGCGTTCGCCCGCGAGGACGTCGTCCACCTCCGGGGCCAGGTCCGCCGGGGTGGGCGTCACGCCCTTCGCGTATGCGGCAGCCCAGATGAGCACCGTCCGCACGTAGCTCTCGGAGTGGTTGTAGCGGAACACCGCGGCCGCCAGATCCCGGGGTCTGCGCAGGTCACCGCCATCGCCGCAGAGGTACCGGGCCGCGGCGAGGCTGGCGTCGTGCACGTTGTGCGGGCTGGCCGCGCTGTCCCCGTTGCCGTCGGTGGCCCACTTCCGCCAGGTGGACGGGATGAACTGCATCGGCCCCACCGCGCGGTCCCACACCGGGTCGCCGTCGTAGCGCCCGCCGTCCGTGTCCGGGATGGCGGCGATGCCGGGCCCGCCGGACAGCCGCGGGCCGAGGATCGCCCGCACCGTGGTGCCCAGCACGTCGACGCTGCCGGAACGCGCGTGCCCCGACTCGATCCGGCCGATCGCGGCGAGCACCGACCAGTGCACACCGCACCTCGGGTTCGTGTCGGCCACGGACCGCGCCGCCCGCACGTAGGCGTCCAGCACGGGTTGCGGGATGCCCAGGATTCCGCGCGGCAGATCGAGCGCGGGTTCCTCGGCCAGTCGCTGCGGGTCGGCCGCGCGATCCAGCAGTTGCGGGCTCAGCCGCGGCGACTGCGGCAGGTGGCCCGTCGCCCCCAGTTCCCGCAGATCGGACCGCTCCCCGTCGGGCGGCGCCGGGAGGAACGAGCTCGACGCCCCCACCAGCGTCGCGGGCAGCAGCAGGATCGGTGTCAACGCCGTGACGGTCACCCACGTGCGGGCTCTACGCTGCACCGGTCCGCTGGACCGCGGCGCGGATTTGTGGACGTGCTTGCGGTGGCGCTTCCTGCGGACAGACACCGACGATCCCCCAGACGCAGAACTGCGTGAACCCAGACGGGTCCCTGGATACACCACCGAATGGACGATCGCCGAGCGGCGAGCCGACACATCACCCGTCCGTAGGGCCCCGGTCAGGCGGAGCAACCCGCCGATCAGCCGATCCGCCACGCGGATGTGCGCCTACGCTCCGGGCATGACGCTCATCGACGAGCCGCCCGCCTTCAGCACCCACCGGGTGGTCAACCAGGCACCGCCGCTGGACGGGTTCGACCCGCTCGCCTGCGATCCCGCGCTGCGCTCCGCGCTCGACCGCCACGGCATCGACGACCTCGCCGCACTCGCTCTGCAGGCCGGTTCGGCGGAGGCCCGCGAGCACGGTCGACTCGCCAACGAGCACCCGCCGCGGCTGCGCACCCACGACCGCTACGGACACCGCATCGACGAGGTCGAGTTCCACCCGTCGTGGCACTGGCTGATGGCGCGGGCCGTCGACCACGGGCTGCACGCCGCGCCCTGGGCGCTCGGGCCGGGTGCGCATCTGCGGCGCGCGGCGGGCTTCTACCTGTGGTCGCAGGCCGAGGCCGGGCACGGCTGCCCGATCTCCATGACCTACTCCGCGGTGCCCGCGCTGCGGTACGCGCCCGCGCTGGCCGGGCAGTACGAGCCGAAGCTGACCGCGGGCAGCTACGACTTCGGGCTGCGCGCGCCGGCGGAGAAGTCGGCGCTGCTGGCCGGGATGTCGATGACCGAGAAGCAGGGCGGCTCGGACGTGCGGGCCAACACCACCACGGCGGAGCCGCTGGCGGATGGCACCTACCGCATCGTCGGGCACAAGTGGTTCACCTCGGCGCCGATGAACGACCTCTTCCTGACGCTGGCGCAGGCGCCGGGCGGGCTGAGCTGCTTCCTGGTGCCGCGGGTGCTGCCGGACGGCAGCCGCAACGAGATCCGGATCCAGCGGTTGAAGGACAAGCTGGGCAACAAGTCGAACGCCTCCGCCGAGATCGAGTACGCCGGTGCGCTGGGCCACCTGGTCGGCGAGGAGGGGCGCGGCGTCCGCTGCATCATCGAGATGGTGTCGATGACCCGGCTCGACTGCGTGCTCGGGTCGGCGGCCAACATCCGCATCGCACTGTCCGAGGCGGCGCACCACGTGCGGCACCGCAGCGCCTTCGGGCACCGGCTCGCGGACCTGCCGCTGATGCAGAACGTGTTGGCCGACCTGGCGCTGGAATCGGAGGCGGCGACGACGTTGGCGATGCGTCTGGCCGCCGCGGTCGAGGCCGGGGAGCGCGACCTGCTGCGGCTCGCGCTGCCCGCGGCGAAGTTCTACGTGTGCAAGCGGGCGCCCGCGGCGGTGGCCGAGGCGCTGGAGTGCCTCGGCGGCAACGGTTACGTGGAGGAATCCGGGATGCCCCGGCTGTACCGGGAGGCGCCCCTGAGTTCGATCTGGGAGGGCTCCGGCAACGTCACCGCCCTGGACCTGTTGCGCGCCTTGGCCAAGCAGCCGTCCACAAAGGACGCGCTGATGTCCGAACTGGACACGGCGTGCGGCGCCGATCCCGCCTACGACGACGCGGTGCGGCGGCTGCGCGGCGAACTCGACGCACCGGCTCCCGAACGCGCCCGGGCCCTCGCGGAGCTGCTGGCGCTCACGTTCCAGGCGTCGCTGCTGTTCCGTCACGCCCCGACGGCGGTCGCGGCGGCCTTCGTGGCAACCCGCCTGGCCACGGCCAACCACACCTTCGGGGCAACCCCGATCAGCGGAGCACGAGCCCTCCTCGACCGGGTCACCCCCACCTGAACCCCCACAACACCCGCAAAACCCCAACCCGGCCCCACCCCCAGTCCAGGCCCCCCAACCTGAGGCAGATTCGGCCCGGTGTGGGGTGGGGGTCAGCGGTTGAGGAGGTAGCGGTGTTCTGGCCAGCGTGTGGCGATCAGGTCGATCGCCTCGTCACCGAACGGGTTCACCCCGGGGCCCTTCGCCAGGGCGTGCGCCACGTGGACATGCAGGCACTTGACCCGGTTCGGCATGCCCCCCGCGCTGACGTCGGTGCCCAGCGGCTCCAGCGCGTCACGCTCCGCGAGGTAGGACTCGTGCGCGCGGCGGTAGCGCTGCGCCAGGTCCGGGTCGGTGGCCAGCCGCTCGGTCATCTCCCGCATCAGCCCCTCCGCCTCCAGCGTCGAGGTGTGCGCGACCAGCTGCGGTGCCGTCAGGTAGTACAGGGTCGGAAACGGCGTGCCGTCCTCCAGGCGCGGTTTCGTCTGCACGACCGTCGGCTCGCCCGCCGCATCGCGGGCGGCCACCGCGTGCAGCCCGCGCGGCGGTCGACCCAGCTGCCGCTGGACGCACTCTCGGTCGGCGTCACTGACCGTGCCCGAGTTCACCGTCACGATCCCTTCCTCATCACGGAATTCCACAGGTCTTCGTACCACGGCACGCCGTCGTCGGCGGGCTCGACGGGCGGTGGCGGCGCGGGCGGCTCGGTCGGCACCTCCACGATGTAGGGTGTCTCGCCGGGCCGGACGTAGCCCAGCCGCGCCCGCGCCTCGGCCTCCACCTGCGCCGGGTCGGACAACTCCTGCTTGCGCTGCTCCAGCTCTCGGACCTGCTGTAGCAGCTCCGCCCGGCGCTGTTGCTGGTCCTCGAGCTCGGCGCGCTGGCTCAGGTAGGTACGCAGCGGCACCGACACGCTCAGCGCCATCACACACACCAGCATCGCCAGGCCAGCGGCCCGCCGCGTCGAGGACAGCTTGAAGGCGCCCGCGGTGCTCGACCGTTGCCGGGATCGTGCCGCGGACTGCGGTCGCTTCCCGGTGCCCTTACCGCTGCCGGTCCGGCGGGCGCGCTCGGACCGGCGCTCCGCCGGGTCCTCGCCCCGGCGGGCGCGCCGCCGTCGATCCGATGCGCGCCCGACCGGCATGGGTCAGCTCTCCGCGGAGAACCGCGGGAACGCCAGCTCGCCCGCGTACCGGGCCGCGTCACCGAGGGCCTCCTCGATGCGCAGCAGCTGGTTGTACTTGGCGACCCGTTCGCTGCGCGCCGGGGCGCCGGTCTTGATCTGGCCGCAGCCGGTGGCCACCGCCAGGTCGGCGATCGTGGTGTCCTCGGTCTCGCCGGAGCGGTGGCTCATCATGCTCTTGTAGCCGCAGGAGGTGGCCAGGTTGACCGCGTCCAGGGTCTCCGACAGCGTGCCGATCTGATTGACCTTGACCAGCAGCGCGTTCGCGGCGCCGCGGCCGATGCCCTCCTCCAGCCGCTCCGGGTTGGTGACGAACAGGTCGTCGCCGACCAGCTGCACCTTGTCACCGACCTGCTCGGTGAGCGCGGTCCAGCCATCCCAGTCGTCCTCGGCCATCGGGTCCTCGATGGACACCAGCGGGTAGGCGCCGAGCAGCTCCTGGTAGTACTCGGCCATCTGCTCGGCGGTGCGCTTGGAGCCCTCGAAGGTGTAGCTGCCGTCGGCGAAGAACTCGGTGGCGGCCACGTCGAGCGCGAGCACGATGTCGCGGCCGAGCTTGTAGCCGGCCTTCTCCACGGCCGAGGCGATCAGGTCGAGGGCCTCGCGGTTGTTCGGCAGGTCAGGGGCGAAGCCGCCCTCGTCACCGAGGCCGGTGGCCAGGCCCTTGGCCTTGAGCACGGACTTCAGCGCGTGGTAGGTCTCCGCGCCCCAGCGCAGCGCCTCGGAGAAGGTGTCCGCGCCGATCGGCGCGATCATGAACTCCTGGATGTCCACCCCGGTGTCGGCGTGCGCACCGCCGTTGAGGATGTTCATCATCGGCACCGGCAGGATGTGCGCGTTGGGGCCACCGACGTAGCGGAACAGCTCTAGCCCGGATGACTCGGCCGCGGCCTTGGCCACGGCCAGCGACACGCCGAGGATGGCGTTGGCGCCGAGCCGCGACTTGTCCGGGGTGCCGTCCAGGTCGACCAGCTTCTGGTCGACGACGCGCTGCTCGGTGGCGTCCAACCCGGTCAGTTCGGGGCCGATCTCGTCCAGCACCGCCGCGACTGCGTTCTCGACACCCTTGCCGCCGTAGCGCGCGGCGTCGCCGTCGCGCAGCTCGACGGCCTCGTGCTCGCCGGTCGAGGCACCGGAGGGGACGGCGGCGCGGCTGAGCGTGCCGTCCTCGAGTGCCACTTCGACCTCGACGGTGGGGTTCCCGCGGGAGTCCAGGATCTCGCGGGCGCCGACCTGCTCGATGATCGCCACGTGTGCTCCTAACCAGCCTGTGAACTATGGACGTCCCAGACCGCCTCCGCGTTCCCGCACGCGGCGGACGGGCCGAACGCCCGACGACCGGGTACGAGCCTAACCGGGCCGGTGCGGGCCCCGGCGCAGACTCGCGCGCCCCGCGGGCGGGCCCGGCATGTCGCCGTGACCTACCTCGCAGCGTTCGCCAGATGTTCGCGCACCCGGGATGGACCAGGTGGGTTTCCCACCGCGGCCCTGGCAGGCGGGAAGTCCATCCGGACGGGCGCATCGGAACAGCCGATCGGCACGTAACGTTGTCCCCGCCATGACGACCGAAGGCACTGTCGAAGCGTTCCGCCGGGCGGAGGAACTGCTCGCGCAACGCCGTCCGCTCGAGGCGATCCGCGCCTTGGAACCCGTGCTCGACGTCGCCGCCGACAAGCCGAGCGTGCAGCTGCTGCTCGGGCGGGCCTACTACTTCTCCGCCCAGCTGCGCCGTGCGGAGCGCGCGCTCCAGCGTGTGCTCGAGCTCGACCCGTCCGACCACTATGCGCGGCTCGTACTGGGGCGCACGCTGCAGCGGCAGGGACGGCTGGACGAGGCGCGCACCCAGATCCGGCTGGCCACCACCATGCACCCGGTGCCCGCGTACCAGGAGGCGCTGGGCGAGATCAACGCCCACATCGCGACCCGCGCCGACTGACCCCCGGTGGAAACCCGCGTCAGCGGAGCCGGTTGCCCGCCTGCGCGTAGGTCTGGGCCAGGGCGAACACCTTCTGGCCGTATTCAACCGAGTTGTTGTACGACAGCACGCCGGACCACCAGCCCGCGCCGGTGGTCATGTCGCGGTTGCCCGCGCAGAGATAGCGGGCCGCGGCCATGGCCGCGTCGTCGAGGTTCTGCGGGTCGCCGATGCCGTCGCCGTTGCCGTCGGTGGCCCACCGTCGCCAGGTGGAGGGGATGAACTGCATCGGTCCGACCGCGCGGTCGTGCACCACGTCGCCGTCGAGGGCGCCGCGGTCGGTGTCCGGGATCTCCCGGATGCCGGGTGCGCCGTTGAGCGGGACGCCGACGATCGGGCTGGACGGCCGGGCGTCCTCCCGCAACAGGCGGCGGCCGAAGCGGCCGTGGTCGGACTCGATGCGGCCGATGCCGGCCAGAGTGGCCCAGGAAATCCGGCAGCCGGGCTGGTGTTCGCGCATCGCGAGGTCGGCGTTGACGTAGGAGACGAGAGCCCGGGCCGGGATGTCCACCACGGTCGCGACCTGGTCGGCCCACTGGCGCACCGGGTCGGTGCCGGGGGTGGGCTGCGGCAGCGGCTCCTCGACGGGCGGGGCGATCGAGCCGGGCTGAACCGGGGCGGGTTGCACTTCCTGCGGCCCCAGTCGCGCAGCGGCGACCGGGGACTCCGGGGGCCTGCCGAACCAGCCGACCAGTCCGACGCCGCCGACCGCGCTGGCCAGCAGCCCGAGGGCGACGGCGAGCCGCCCGAGAGCGGCGAGCGCGGCCGGCGTGGTCCTGATCATGCGACCCAGGCTACTTAACAGTAGCTTTCGCTTTCCAGGCCTCACCGGGAGATCGCGGTGTCGTCAGCCGGCGCGATCAGGGGCTGCGTCAGGAATCGGTTCGGGCGCCCGCGGGCGCCTCGGCGAGCAGTTCGCGCCAGTCGTCGGCGGAGAGCTGCGCCGGTTCGCGGCCCGCCTCGCGGGCCCGCTGCTCGGCCCCGCGGATCCGCGCGGCAAAGTCGAGAGCCACCGCGCGCAGCCCGTCCTCCGGGTCGGCGCCGGCGAGCTTGGCCTGCGCGGTGGTGTGGAAAAGCGCCTCGCCAGGGGTTTCGCCGCGGGGCATCGCGTCGGCCGGGATCCCGGCCCGGTGCGCGCGCTGGACCAGCTTGGCGGCCAGCGCCACCGCGGGCTGCCCGACCGCCACTCCATCCACAATGGACTCGCGCTGCTTCTCCTGCTGCTTGAGCTCTTCCCAGCGGGCGTGCTGTGACTCGGCGTCGAGCACCGCCGGACCGTCGGCGAAGACGTGCGGGTGCCGCGACACCAGCTTGCTGACCAGCCCGGCGGCCACCGCGTCGATGTCGAACGGGTCCTGCTCGTCCTCGGTGGCCACTCGCGCGTGGAAGAGCACCTGCAGCAGCACGTCGCCGAGTTCCTCGCGCAGCGCCTCCCGGTCGCGCTGCTCGATCGCGTCGAGCAGCTCGTAGGTCTCCTCCACCAGGTACTGGCGCAACGAGTCGTGGTCCTGCTCGGCGTCCCACGGGCACCCACCGGGCGACCGCAGCCGGTCCATCACCGTCACCGCGTCCAGCAGTTCCACTCCCGGCGGGGGCGGTGCGGTCACCAGCCGCGCACCGGCCGCGCGCAGCGCCGTGGCCTCGGCGGAGTCGACATCGCCGACGAACAGCACCACCGGTTCGCGGGTCGCCCGCGCCAGCAGGTCGGCGGGCGGTTCCGGGGCGGCGAGCGCCTCGCGAGCAGCGGGCGCGAGCCCGGGCGCCGCGTAGACGGCCGCACCGCGCAGCAGCGGGACCGCCGCGGCGGGAACGACCTCGCCGAGGCGGTCGTCGACCACGACGACCGCGGAACCTTCCCTCACCCGGACCTCGCTCATACCGCGATTGTCCCAAGCGCCCGCGGCAGGCGGAGCCGCGGGATCACCGCTCACGACGACGTGGCCGGGACGTGCAGCCGGAATCCGGTCGTCTCGTTCTCGTTGGGCGCTGTGGTCAGGTTGACCGGGTCCCAGACGCCGTAGCGGGGGCTCAACCGCACCCCGACCTCGTCCGCGGTGATGCCGAGCAGGTAGGTGCCGACGCGCTGCAACGTCTGGTCGTCGGCGCCGCCCGCGGCCGGGGTCGGGGCCTCGTCGGTGCGGCGCTCCTTCACCAGCACGACGAGCCACTGCCCCGAGTGGGGTTCCGGTTCGAAGGCCAGCACGGTGCCCGGGCGGGCGCCGAACAGCGGTGTCGTGGCCGCCATCTGCGGACTGTCCGCCGCGCGCAACCGCCGGTCCTTTCCGGCGGGGATGCCGGCTCTGACGTCGGCGTCGACCAGCGCGGCGGCGGAGTCCGGCCCCTGCGCCATGCGCTGCGCCTTCTCCTGCGCCTCGCGGCGGGTGGTGGCCTGGGTGAAGTCGAAGGTGACGGACAGCCGGTCGAAGTACCGGCGGCCCAGTTCCGTGGTCAGCAGCCGGGTCCGGACCATCTCGCGGATGTTCTGCGGGGTGTAGATCTTTCCCGCGGTGGCCGCCTGGGGCCCGCCCATCTGGTTGATCAGATCGTCGATCTGCTGGTCGGTGACCACCAGCCGCTCGGCGCGGGCGGTCTGCTCGACGAGTTCCTCCCGGACCAGCTGGGCGGCCAGCTGTCGCCCCAGCTCGTCCAGCTGCCCCTGCTGCCGCAACTGCGGCCGGAGCCCCGGCTCCTTGTCGAGGACCTGCCCGAACCAGGACTGCACCTCGGTGACCGGGATACGGGTGTCGCCGACGATGGCGGCGGCGCCGGCCTGGCTGGGACCCGTACCGCAGCCGGCGAGCAGCAGCCCGGCCGCGGCGATCGAAGCGAGGAGGCGCCCGTGGCGCGTGCGGAATCTCACGGCGCGCACTCTCTCACGTCGCGACCCCGCGGTGAAGTGCCGACACAGTCCGAAGTCGACTCGGGGCAACACACTCGTCTCAGCGGCCCAGCGACCCGGCCGCCATGTCGACGATCACCTTCTCGCCCTCGACGCGCACCGTCCGCCGTCTGTCCCTTGAGGACGGCGGCGCGCCGGCTGTTGATCTCAGACGTCCTCGCGGCGCTCCGCCGGCCCCACCTCCAACTGGAAGTCGCCGCCGTGCCGCCTGGTGCCCGCGATGACCGCCTGCTCCAGCACCTGCGCGCCCTTCTCGCCGCGCCGCATCATCGGGTCGTCACGCAGGTCCTTCGTCAGCGCCACACACAGCAACACCATCACCACCGCGAACGGTGCCGAGGCCAGGAACGTCAGGTTCTGGATACCGCTGAGCGCGTCCTCCCCACCGACGATCAGCATGATCGCCGCGACCGCACCGGTGGCCGCACCCCAGAACACCACCATCCAGCGCATGGGTTCAATGGACCCGCGCTGCGACAACGTGCCCATCACCACCGACGCGGCGTCCGCCCCGGAGACGAAGAAGATCGCCACCAGCACCATCACCAACACCGTGGTGATCGCCGACAGCGGCAGCGTCTCCAGCACCGCGAACGTCTGCGCCTCCTCACCACCGCTGCGGAAGACGTCGATCCCGGTGTCCTGGATGTGGATCGCGCTGCCGCCGAGGACGGCGAACCACACCACGCTCACCGCGCTGGGCACCAGGATCACCCCGGACACGAACTGGCGGATGGTGCGGCCCCGGCTGATCCGCGCGATGAACATCCCCACGAACGGGGTCCAGGAGATCCACCACGCCCAGTAGAAGATCGTCCAGCTGGACAGCCAGTCGTTCATCGCGGCACCACCGGTGGCACCGGACCGCGACGCCATCTCGCCGAAGTCACGCAGGTAGTCCCCGATCGACATGGGCAGCAGGTCGAGCACGAACACCGTCGGGCCGGCCACGAACACGAACACCGCCAGCAGCGCCGCCAACACCATGTTGATGTTGGACAGCCACTGGATGCCCCGGGCGATGCCGGACACCGCGGAGAAGATGAAGCAGATCGTCAGCACCACGATGATCAGCACCAGCACCGCGTTGCCCACCCCGCCGATCCAGCCGGCCGACTGCATGCCGCTCTGGATCTGCAACGTGCCCAGGCCGAGGGAGGCCGCGGAGCCGAACAGCGTCGCGAACAGCGCCAGGATGTCGATCAGCCGCCCGACCGGGCCCTCGGCTCGGCGCCTGCCGATCAACGGCGTGAACACCGCGCTGATCAGCTGCCTGCGGCCGCGCCGGAACGTGGAGTAGGCGATCGACATGCCGACCACGGCGTAGATCGACCACGGGTGCAGGGTCCAGTGGAACAACGACGTCGCCATCGCCGTCTCGATCGCCTGGTCGCTCAGCGGCGGCACCGTCCCGGGCGGGGGTTCCACGAAGTGCGCCAGCGGCTCGGCGACGCCGAAGAACATCAACCCGATGCCCATGCCCGCACTGAACATCATCGCGATCCAGGAGACCGTGCGGAACTCCGGTTCCTCGTCGTCCCCGCCCAACGGGATGGCGCCGTAGCGGCTGAAGGCCAGCCACAGCGCGAACACCACGAACCCGGAGGCGGCCAGCACGAACCCCCAGCCGACGTTGGTCACCAACCACGACAGTGCGGCGTTCGACATGCGGGCCAGCGATCCGGTGGACAGCACGCCCCACATGACGAAGGCCACCGTGATGGCCGCGGTGGTCCCGAAGACCACGAAGTCGGTGCGGGCCACGTGCCCGCCCGCGAAAGCATCGGGCGCCCGGGGGATGTTGTCGCGCGCCTGGTCAGGTGCCTTGCCGTTCATGATCCCGCGCCTCCTCGTCACCCGATGCGGAGCCGGATCAACCGTCACGCCGCGTCAGGATCCCGGCAACTCAGGAGGGTGCGGGTGAGATGAACAGCGGTTACCCTGACCCGCGTCACCCCACCGGGGCAGGGCGGGCGGCCAGGGACTCCAGCAGCTTGGTGCACCAGTCGAGCAGCGCCTCGTCGCGCAGCGGCGGGGCGCCGATGCGGCCGCCCGCGGCGCCCTCCGTCGGGCGGGGCACCGACACGGTGCGCACCGCCGCCTTGTACACCGCCTTCGGGTACAGCCGCTTGAGGCGCACCAGCTGCGAGTCCGCCAGCTCCAGCGGCGCCACCCGCACCGACGAGCCCTGCAGCAGCACCTCACGGACGCCGTGGTTGCGGCACACCTGCCGGAACCGCGCCACCTTCAACAGCCGCTCCACCGGTTCCGGCGGTGCCCCGTACCGGTCGGTGAGCTCGGCGCGCACCGCGTCCAGCGCCGCCACGTCCGCGGCCATCGCCACCTTCCGGTATGCCTCCAGCCGCAGCCGCTCGCCCGGCACGTAGTCGTGCGGGATGTGCGCGTCCACCGGCAGGTCGACCCGGACCTCGGTCAGCTCCTCCTCGGTCTCCCCCGGCTCGGCGCCCGCGTGCCTGCGGAATGCCTCCACGGCCTCGCCGACCAGCCGCACGTACAAATCGAAGCCCACACCGGCGATGTGCCCGGACTGCTCCGCGCCGAGGATGTTGCCCGCGCCGCGGATCTCCAGGTCCTTCATCGCCACCGCCATGCCCGCGCCGAGCTCGGAGTTCTGCGCGATGGTCGCCAGCCGGTCGTGCGCGGTGTCGGTGAGCGGCTTGTCCGGCGGGTACAGGAAGTACGCGTACCCGCGTTCGCGGGCCCGCCCGACGCGGCCGCGCAGTTGGTGCAGCTGGGCGAGGCCGAGCAGGTCGGAGCGGTCCACGATCAGCGTGTTCGCGTTGGAGATGTCCAGGCCGGTCTCGACGATCGTGGTGCACACCAGCACGTCGTGCTCGCGCTCCCAGAAACCCTGGATGATCCGCTCCAGCCGGTCCTCGTTCATCTGCCCGTGCGCGGTGACGATCCGCGCCTCCGGGACGAGCTCACGCAGCTTGCGCGCGGTCTTCTCGATGTCGTGCACCCGGTTGTGCACGAAGAACACCTGGCCGTCGCGCAGCAGCTCGCGGCGGATCGCGGCGGCCACCTGCTTCTCGTCGTAGGCGCCGACGTAGGTCAGCACCGGGTGCCGCTCCTCCGGCGGCGTGAGGATGGTGGACATCTCGCGGATGCCGGCCATGCTCATCTCCAGCGTCCGCGGGATCGGCGTCGCCGACATGGTCAGCACGTCCACGTGGGTGCGCAGGGCCTTGATGTGCTCCTTGTGCTCGACGCCGAAGCGCTGCTCCTCGTCGACGATCACCAGCCCGAGATCCTTGTAGCGGATGCCGGTCTGCAGCAGCCGGTGCGTGCCGATGACGATGTCCACGGTGCCGTCGGCCAGGCCCTGGATGGTCTGCTCGGACTCCACCGGGTCGGTGAACCGGGACAGGCCCTTGATGGTCACCGGGAACGAGCGCATCCGGTCAGTGAAGGTGTTCAGGTGCTGCTGGGCCAGCAGTGTGGTCGGCACCAGCACCACGACCTGCTTGCCGTCCTGCACCGCCTTGAACGCCGCGCGCACCGCGATCTCGGTCTTGCCGTAGCCGACGTCGCCGCAGATCACCCGGTCCATCGGCACCGGCCGCTGCATGTCGGCCTTGACCTCGTCGATGGCGGCCAGCTGGTCACTGGTCTCGGTGTAGGGGAAGGCGTCCTCCAGCTCCCGCTGCCACGGGGTGTCCGGGCCGAACGCGTACCCCGGGGACGACTGGCGCGCCGCGTAGAGCTGCACCAGCTCGGCGGCGATCTCCTTGACCGCCTTGCGTGCCTTGGCCTTGGTGTTCTTCCAGTCCGAGCCACCCAGCTTGTTCAGCGTCGGCACCTCGCCGCCGACGTAGCGGCTGATTTCGTCGAGCTGGTCGGTCGGCACGAACAGCCGGTCGCCGGGTTGGCCGCGCTTGCTCGCCGCGTACTCCAGCACGAGGTACTCGCGGGTGGCGCCGCCGACGGTGCGCTGCACCATCTCCACGAACCTGCCGATGCCGTGCTGCTCGTGCACCACGTAGTCGCCGGCCTTGAGCACCAGTGGGTCGACCGCGTTGCGCCGCCGGGACGGCATCCGCCGCATGTCCCTCGTGGACGTTCCGCCGCGACCGCCGGTCAGGTCGGCCTCGGTGAGCACCACCAGCGACACCTCCGGCGCGGCGAAGCCGTCCTCCAGTCCGCCGCGCACCACCGTGACGACACCGGCGTCCGGTTCCCGCGCCAGGCCGTCCTCGGCGAGCCGGGCGGGCAGTTCCGCCTCACGCAGCTGCTGCACCGCGCGCTGCGCGGTTCCGGCACCGGCGACGACCAGCACCGCCGCGCCGCCGGACGCGGTGTGGGCACGCAGGTCCGCGTAGGCGCGGTCGATGTCGCCGCGGTAGGCGTCGACCTGCTTGAGGACCAGGCGCACGACCTCGTCGTCGTCCTCGCCCTCCTCGCTGGTCAGCTGGGTCAGCGGCCACCACGGCAGCCCGATCGAGCGGGTGTGCTCGGCGACCTCGGCCAGCCCCCGGTACGCCGAGGCACCCAGGTCGATCGGCGCCCTGCCGCCGTCCGCGGCGACCATCCACGACGCCTCCAGGAACTCCTGGCCGGTGCGCACCAGGTCGGCGGCGCGGGCGTGGATCTTCTCCGGGTCGGCCAGCAGCACGTGTGTGCCCGCCGGGACCAGGTCGGTCAGCAGCTGCATCTCGCCTTCGCACAGCGCCGGGATCAGCGCCTCCATGCCCTCGACCGGGGCGCCGCTGGCGATCTTGCCGAGCATCTCGGCGAGGTGGGTGTCGGTCTGGTGCTGCTCGGCGAGCTTCGCGGCACGCTCGGCGACCTGTTCGGTGATCAGCAGTTCCCGGCAGGCGGGGGCGAACAGCTCAGCGCTCGGCGCGTCCGGCAGCGACCGCTGGTCGGCGACGCCGAACGGCCGGATCTCGGTGACCTCGTCGCCCCAGAACTCGACCCGCAGCGGGTGCTCCTCGGTGGGTGGGAAGACGTCGACGATCCCGCCGCGCACCGCGAACTCACCGCGCTTTTCCACCATGTCGACGCGCTCGTAGGCCAGCGACGCCAGCCGCTCCACCAGGTCCTGGAAGTCGTGCTCGGAACCGACCCGCAGCCGCACCGGGGTCAGCTCGCCGAGCCCGGGCGCGATCGGCTGGATCAGGCTGCGGACCGTGGTGACCAGCACCTGGATCGGGCCGTGCGGGTGCTCCTCGGGGTGCGCGAGGCGGCGCAGCACCGCGAGGCGGCGGCCGACGGTGTCCGCGCGCGGCGAGAGCCGCTCGTGCGGCAGGGTCTCCCACGACGGGAAGACGGCCACGCCGTCCGGCCCCAGCAGGTCGGACACGGCCGCCGCGGCCTCCTCGGCCTCCCGGCCGGTGGCCGTGACCAGCAGCACCGGGCGTCCGGCGCCACCGGGGGCGGCCAGCGCCGCCGCGGCCAGTGCACGCGCCGCGGCGGGCCCCTCCAGCACCAGGCGCGGCGTGCCCGCCGCTTCGACCACCCGCCGCAGGGCGGGATCGCGCAGCACGATCTGGAGCAGTCCGCGCAGGGGACCGGCCTGGCTCATGGAGCTACCTCGCAGCGAGACGTCGCGAATGCGGACACACCTCTGCCCGGGACCACGCCGCAACCAGGGCCAGAGGCGTCGGCTCCCAGCCTACGACGCAGGGACGACACCACTGCGGCGGCCCGAACGCACCGCACGATCGATGTGACACTGCATGATCGGTGTGACACTGGACACATGCACGCTCCCCGGTTCGCCCCCCGGTTCGCCGTGTTCGCCCTGGTCTGCGCCCTCGCGGGCTGCACCGACGCGGGCAACGCGAACCGGTCGGCGCCGACCGGCAGCGCACTCGCCCCGGCGCTGCGCGTCGAGGTGGTGGCCAGCGGGTTGGAGCACCCGTGGGACATCGGCTTCCTGCCGGACGGCACCGCCCTGGTCGCCCAGCGGCCCGGCCGGCTCGCGCTGCTCACCGGTCACTCGCCGGGCGCGCAGCTGCGCCCGGTGCAGGCCGACCTCGGCGACGTGCTGGCCGAGGGCGAGGGCGGCCAGCTGGGCATGCTGGTCCACCCGGACTTCGCCACCAACCGGCGGTTCATCACCTGCCAGACACACCAGGTCGGCGGCACCGCGGTGGACGTCCGCCTCGTCACCTGGCGACTGGCCGAGGACGGCACCCGCGCCGACCGCCTCGGCGACCTGCTCACCGGGCTGCCGGTGAACCCCAGCGGCCGGCACTCGGGCTGCCGCCCGGCGCTGGCCGCGGACGGCTCACTGCTGGTGGGCACCGGCGACACCGCGCGTCCCGCGGTCCCGCAGAACCGCCGATCCCTGGGCGGGAAGGTGCTACGGATGAACCTCGACACCGGTGCCCCGCCGCCGGACAACCCGTTCCGCACCGCACCCGACCCGCGCGAACGGCTGATCTACAGCTACGGGCACCGCAACGTGCAGGGCGTGGCACCGCGGCCGGGCGGCCAGGTGTTCGTCTCCGAACACGGACCGGTCGGTGAGGACGAGATCAACCTGCTGCGGGCCGGCGGCAACCACGGCTGGGACCCGTCGCGCGGCGGCACCGAGTCCAGCTACGACGAGGACGTGCCGATGACCGACCTGCAGCGTTTCCCGGACGCCGTCCCGGCGGTGTGGTCCTCCGGCTCGGCACGTCTGGCCCCCTGCGGTGCGACGTTCCTGACCGGCCCGCAGTGGGGTTCGCTGGACGGGATGCTGGCCGTCGCCACGCTGCACGGCAGCAAGCTGCTGCTGTTCCGCATCGGCCCCGACGGCGTTGTGCGCGAGGTGCACGTCCCGGCGGAGCTCGACGGCACCCACGGCCGCCTCCGCGCCGCCCGCCAGGGCCCCGACGGGGCCCTCTACGTCACCACCTCCAACGGCATGGACGACAAGGTCCTGCGCATCACCGCCGGGACGCCGTGACGATTGCCGTCGCTGCTGCGAACGCCCGGTCATTTCGTGGACAGGCGCGGCTTGTGCTCCAGGTGGGACAGGCCGTTCCAGGCGAGGTTGACCAGGTGCGCGGCGACCTCCTCCTTCTTCGGTTTGCGGGCCTCCAGCCACCACTGCCCGGTGAGGGCCACCATGCCAACCAGCGCCTGGCTGTAGAGCGGGGCGAGCTTCGCGTCGTAGCCGCGGGCGCTGAACTGCAGCCCCAGGATGTGCTCGACCTGGCTGGCGATGTCGTTGAGCAGGCTCGAGAACGTGCCGCTGGTGCTGGCCACCGGCGAGTCACGCACCAGCACCCGGAAGCCGTCGGTGGAACTGTCGATGTAGTCCAGCAGCGCCCGCGCCGCCTGCTCCAGCAGGTCCCGCGGGTGCCCGGCGGACAACGCGGAGACGACCAGGTCGAGCAGGTTGCGCATCTCGCGGTCCACCACCACCGCGTAGATGCCCTCCTTGCCGCCGAAGTGCTCGTAGACCACCGGCTTGGAGACCCCGGCCCGGTGCGCGATCTCCTCGATCGACGTGCCGTCGAAGCCCTTCTCCGCGAACAGCGCGCGCGCCACGTCAAGCAGCTGCTGGCGGCGTTCCTTCCCGGTCATCCGAACCCGTGCGGTGCGCCCCGTCGGCCGCGCCGCGGCGGGTTCGGGCGCGTTCCGCCCGCGTCGTCTCGATACCACTCGCACCACCCTAAGGTGCACACCCGACCGCATGGTGGCGACCCGACGAAAAAAGCGTCCGCACGGCCGGTGCCACGCGGACGCTCCGCCTGCGGGGCGATCAGCTCTTGTACTTGGTGACCGCGATGCGCGCCAGGCGCTTGTCGTTGGGCCAGCGGACCTTCCATGCCCAGCCGAGCTTCTCAAGAAACCAGATCACCCGCGCCGAGATGTCCAGCTGGCCACGCAGCACCCCGTGCCGGGCACAGGTCGGGTCGGCGTGGTGCGAGTTGTGCCAGGACTCGCCGAAGGACAGGATCGCCAGCGGCCAGAAGTTCGCCGCCCGGTCGCGGCTCTTGAACGGCCGCTCACCGATCATGTGGCAGATCGAGTTCACCGACCAGGTCACGTGGTGCAGCAGCGACACCCGCACCAGACCGGCCCAGAAGAACGCGGTGAAGGCTCCCCACAGCGACCAGGTGATCAGGCCGCCCAGCACGGCCGGCAACACCAGGCTGACCGCGGTCCACAGCGGGAACAGCCTGTTGACCCGCACCAGCTCGCGGTCCTTGAGCAGGTCGGGGGCGAAGCGGTCCTGGTTGGTCAGGTCGCGCTGGAACAGCCAGCCCATGTGGGCGTACCAGAAGCCCTTGGCCAGCGCGACCGGGGAGCTGCCGAAGCGCCACGGGGAGTGCGGGTCGCCCTCGCGGTCGGAGTAGGCGTGGTGGCGGCGGTGGTCGGCGACCCAGTTGATCACCGGGCCCTGGACGGCCATCATGCCGGCGATCGCCAGCGTCAGCTTGACGCCGCGGTTGGTCTTGAACGAGCCGTGCGTGAAGTAGCGGTGGTAGCCGACCGTGACGCCCAGCCCCGTCGCGACGTAGAGGACCGCCGCCAGGGTGACGTCGACCCAGCCGAGGCCCCAGCCCCAGGCCGCCGGGACCGCCGCCAGCAGCGCGATGAACGGCACCACCACGAACACGTACACCGACAGCTGCGCAACGAAGGGGCGGGTGCCTGCGGTCAACGGCTTGGGCCCGGACTCCGCGCGGGCCTCGGAAGCGACGACGCGCTCGGTTGCTGCGGTCATGCTCATACCTCGAATGGCGTTGTGGAGGTGGGAAAACTGCGTTCAGCGCGGGGAAGCACGGCTCCGCAACACCTCCACCTACGGAACCGTAACCTACGCTAGCGTAAGTTCTTTGATGCCGAATCGTCACCCCCGGGCGGCAAAATCGCGGCGTGTCGCGCTCCCCCGGGCGTGTCCGAATCGCCGGTGTTCACCCATTCGATGGTGGACGCAACCGGGTGGGCTCGCATCACGTCCCAACGACGTGCCGACCGCGCCGCCCCCCGCGACCCGACCCGTCCGGACGCCCGTGCCACGATGTCGCCCGGGTACCACCGCCTGTCATCCCGGGCCGGTAAGCTCGGGCAGCGGCGCCGGGGGGCAGCACACCGGCGCCGAGGGCCGAGGACGCCCGATCCGCCGTGGTGTAAAGGCAGCACCTCGGATTTTGGTTCCGATGGTCCAGGTTCGAATCCTGGCGGCGGAGCGAGCGGTCCTCCCGGAGCGGACGCGGAGCGCGGCATCGCCGACCGGCCGGGAGGCAGGGTGAACAGGGGGTGTGGGCCGCTGCGCGACGACACGACCGCCGTGCGGGAGGAAGCGGCAACCACGCTGAGCGAGGTGTCCGACGCGTGGTTGGTGGGGCGCGCCCGCGAACTCAACGCAGTCGGCCAGCACAGCGACCCGGCCAGCCAGCGCAGCACGATCCGCGAGGCCGACAACCTGCTCGCCGAGGCGCAGCGGCGCGGTGAACCGCGCATCGTCGCCCAGCTGCTGCGGCACTGCGCGGCCATGCGGCTGGCCACCCCTGACCTGGTGGACAGCGCCGACCCGCTGCTCGACGAACTACTCAGCCACACCCGCCGGCACGGCCTCGACGTGCTGCAGGCCGACGCGCATGCGCTGCGCGGCCGACGCGCCCTGCTCGCTGGCAGCGAGGACAGCGCGCTGACCGAGGTCGCGCACGGCCTGGCGATGCTCGACGAGGAACTGGTGCCCGACCGCACGCTGGGCCGCCGGTCCTGGGATCGGCTGCTGGCGACCTCGCTGATCGACATCGGCCTGGTGCTCACCCAGCTCGGTGTGTACGAGATGGCCGACGAGGTGATGGCCCGCGCCCACCAGCGCATCCGGGAAAGCGGCGGTCCGCACGAGATCGCGGTGCACATGATCAACCGGTGCCGGATGCTGCTCGGCTGGGGCCTGCGCCTGGAGCGCATCGGCCAGGACGACGAGGCCAACGCCCGGTTCTCCACCGCCTCGGCCATCGCGGTCGCGGTGGAGGGCCCGTGGCGGGAGTCGTTGTTCCCCCGGGTGTCCGACCGCCCGGCCGCGGAGCAGCTGCCCGTGCTGGGCGCGGCGCACGCGCTGGCGCAACCGCACGAGGAACACATCGAGCGGCTGGAGGTGCTACGGACCCAGGACCGCGCCATCCACCCGCGCGAGAAGATCATCGTCGCGATCGCGCTGTCGCGATGCCTGGTGCGGGCCGGACGCGGGGACGAGGCCGTGGACCTGCTCGCGGACACCCGCACGGAGCTGGAGAACGACACCTCCGAACCCACGCTGCGGATCTCGCTGGCCCGCGAGTACGCGCACCTGACCGAACTGGACAGCACGGACCTGCACGACGCGCTGCGGGAGTACGCGCTGGAGCTGGAGACCGAGCTGTGGACGATGCGCCAGGCCCGGTTGTCCACTTTGGTCACCCGGCTGGAGAACTCGCGGCTGAGCCACAAGCACGACGCGATCACGCGCCAGGCGCTGCAGGACCCGCTGACCGGGCTGTCCAACCGCCGCGCGCTCGACGACCGCCTGGAGACCCTGCTGAACGAGCCCGACGCGCAACCGCTCGCGGTGGCGCTGGTCGACCTCGACGGTTTCAAGAGCGTCAACGACCGCTGCTCGCACGCCGAGGGCGACGACGTGCTGCGCACCGTCGCGGTCACCCTGCGCGACACGCTGCGCACGGACGACTTCGTGGCCCGCTACGGCGGGGACGAGTTCGTGGTCCTGCTCCCGGGCGCCACGCTCGGCGCCGCCGAGGCCGCGCTGCAGCGCACCGTCGAGGCGGTCGACCGGCTGCCCCCCGAGCTGTCGCGCGGTGTGACGCTGTCCATCGGCGTGGTCGCGATGCGCCCGCAGGAGTCGGCCGCGCAGGTGCTGGCCCGCGCGGACGCCGCGATGTACCAGGCGAAGCGGGACGGCGGCAACCGCGTGGCCGCCTTGTCCGGGGCGAGCACCACCCCGCAGTCCCGCCCGGCCGCGGACCATTCCACCTGGATCCCCCCGGACGCCCTCTGAACCGGTCCCGAACGGGGTCGGGCCGAGCGCCTCGGCACCGGCCGCGGCGGAGCCGCGCGAGACCGGCCGGCCCCCACCCGGCCAACCGCGGTGAAGATCACAAAGCCGCAGCTAGAGACCCTTCTGCGTGGTCAGGATAGGCCCGATCGGCGGTACCATCACACCCGCCGGAGGGGCGTGCGGGGGCACCGGACCCACGGGGGCACTGGGCCGGTTACCCTTCACCCGCTTGGACGCAACAGGCACTGTCGGCCGTCGAGCCGCTTTAGAGATCAAGGGAGAGCGCTGATGCTCCAGGGCGACCTCGCCCAGCCCTCCTCCCCCGTCGCCGCGTCGCACCCGCACCCGGTCAGCACCATCGTGCTCGCCGCGGGCGAGGGCACCAGGATGCGATCGGCCACACCGAAGGTGCTGCACCGGCTCGCCGGCAGACCCCTGGTCGAACACGCGGTGCGCGCCGCGGCCGACGTCGACCCCGACGAGCTGGTCGTCGTGCTGGGCCACGGCCGCGACGCCGTCGCCGAGCACCTGAGCGGGCTGGCCGACGCGCTCGGCCGCCCGCTGCGGACCGCGGTGCAGGAGGAGCAGCTCGGCACCGGCCACGCCGTCGCCTGCGGGCTGTCCGCGCTGCCCGGCGGCCGCACCGGCACCGTGCTGGTCAGCTACGGTGACGTGCCGCTGCTGGACGGCGCGACGCTGCGCGCCCTGCTCGACGAGCACGCCGGGGCCGGCAACGCGGTCACCGTGCTGACCGCGGTCGTCGAGGACCCCACCGGGTACGGCCGCATGCTGCGCGACGCCGACGGCCGGGTCACCGGCATCGTCGAGCAGAAGGACGCCAGCCCGGAGCAGGCGGAGATCACCGAGATCAACTCCGGAGTGTACGCCTTCGACGCGGCCGTGCTCGCCGACGCGCTCCAGCGGCTGTCCACCGACAACGCCCAGGGCGAGCTGTACCTCACCGATGTGCTGTCGATCGCCCGCGCCGACGGGCGCCCGGTCGGCGCCCTGGTGTGCGGCGATCCGTGGCTGGTGGAAGGCGTCAACGACCGTGTCCAGCTGGCCCGGCTCGGCGCCGAGCTGAACCGGCGGCTGCTGGAGCGCTGGATGCGCGCGGGTGTCACGGTCGTCGACCCCGCCTCGGTGTGGCTGGACTGCGACGTCGAGCTGGACCGCGACGTCGTGCTCGAACCCGGGGTGCAGCTGCGCGCCGGGACCACCGTCGGCGAGGGCGCCACCATCGGCCCGGACACCACCCTGACCGGCTGCGTGGTGCACCCCGGTGCGTCCGTGGTGCGCACCCACGGCGACGGCGCCGAGATCGGCCCGGGCGCCAAGGTCGGGCCGTTCGCGTTCCTGCGGCCCGGCACCGCGCTCGGCGCCAACGGCAAGATCGGCACGTTCGTGGAGACCAAGAACGCCACCATCGGCGAGGGCACCAAGGTGCCGCACCTGACCTATGTGGGCGATGCGACCATCGGCGACCACAGCAACATCGGCGCCGCCACGATCTTCGTCAACTACGACGGGGTGCACAAGCACCGCACCGTGGTCGGGTCGCACGCCCGCACCGGCGCGGACAACACGTTCGTCGCCCCGGTCGAGATCGGCGACGGGGCCTACACCGCCGCCGGGTCGACGATCACCGAGGATGTCCCCCCCGGAGCGATGGCGGTCGCCCGCGGGAGGCAACGCAACATCGAGGGCTGGGTGGCCAGGCGCCGCCCCGGCACCGCCGCTGACCAGGCCGCACAACAGGCTTTGGCGAAGGAACGAACCACCAATCCGACGGAAGACGCCCGATGACGGACGTCGAACGGGGAGGGACGATGACCGTGAGTGCCATGTCTGCGACCCCGAAGAAGAGCCTCAAGCTCTTCTCCGGTAGCAGTCACCCGGAACTTGCCGAGGAGGTGGCCAAGCAGCTCGACGTAACGGTCACGCCCCAGGCTGCCTACAAGTTCGCCAACGGCGAGATCTTCGTGCGGTACGACGAGTCGGTGCGCGGCTGCGACGCCTTCGTCATCCAGTCGCACTGCAACCCGCTCAACGACGCCATCATGGAACAGCTGATCATGGTGGACGCGCTCAAGCGCGCCAGCGCCAAGCGCATCACCGTGGTTATGCCGTTCTACGGCTACGCCCGCCAGGACAAGAAGCACAAGGGCCGCGAGCCGATCTCGGCGCGGCTGATGGCGGATCTGTTCAAGACCGCGGGCGCGGACCGGATCATGGCGGTGGATCTGCACACCGACCAGATCCAGGGCTTCTTCGACGGCCCGGTGGACCACCTGATGGCCCAGAAGCTGCTGGCCGGCTACATCCGCGACACCTACGCCAACGAGCAGATCACCGTGGTCTCCCCCGACTCCGGTCGCGTCCGGGTGGCGGAGAAGTGGGCCGACGAGCTCGGCGGCACCCCGCTGGCGTTCATCCACAAGACCCGCGACCCCAACAAGCCCAACCAGGTGGTGGCCAACCGCGTCGTCGGTGACGTCGAAGGCCGGCTGTGCGTGCTGGTCGACGACATGATCGACACCGGCGGCACCATCACCAAGGCGACCGAGCAGCTGATCGCGGCGGGCGCGAAGGACGTCATCATCGCGGCGACCCACGCGGTGCTGTCCGGCCCGGCCGCGGAGCGGCTGTCGTCCTGCGGCGCGAAGGAGGTCGTGCTGACCAACACGCTGCCGATCCCGGAGGAGCGTCGCTTCCCGAACCTGACGGTCCTGTCGATCGCCCCGCTGGTGGCCGAAGCGATCCACCAGGTCTTCGAGGACGGCTCGGTCACCAGCCTCTTCGACGGCCGCGCCTGATCCGCTCGGGGCTCGTGGTCGCGCCGCTCGGGCGGGTCCACGAGTCCGAGGCATCGGGTGCTGAGCTCGAGCGGCCCCGGTCCGGTTCCCTGCGGACCGGGGCCGTGCTGCGTCGCAGCGCGATCTCCCCGGCGATCAGATGTCCGGGGGAATCGCCGCCGCGTCACACCGTGGTGACGACCTCGTCGTAGTCGAGGCGGGGCAGGCGGTCGAACCACGGGTTCTCGCCCGGCTTGCCGATGTTCATCACCACCAGGGCCTGCTGCCTGCCGTCCGGGAAGAACTCCGCGTTCAGGCCCGCCGGGTCGAAGCCGGTCATCGGGCCCGCGGCCAGCCCGGCGGCGCGCACGCCGAGGATGAAGTACGCGATCTGCAGGGACGCGTTCAGCCGCGCGCTGCTCAGGCGGAACTCGTCGTTGCCGACGAACATGTCCTTGGCCTTCGGCGCGTGCGGGAAGGTGCGCGGCAGGTTCTCGTGGAAGTCGGTGTCGGCGGCGAGGATCGCCACCAGCGGGGCCTTCGCGGCCTTGGCTCGGTTGCCCTCCACCAGGTGCCGCAGCAGCCGCTCGCGCCCCTGCTCGGAACGCACCAGCACGATCCGCAGCGGCTGCTGGTTCATCGAGGTCGGACCCCACTTGATGAGGTCGTAGATGGCCCGGACCTGCTCGTCGGAGACCGGCTCGTCGCTGAAGGTGTTCGCGGTGCGGGCCTCACGGAACAGCAGGTTCTGGGCGTCCTCGGCGAGGGTGAGGAGCTGGATCTGGTCGGTCGCGGTCATGGGACTCACTTCCTCGAACGTGCGGTGCGCGGGTACGCGGTGCCCCGCGCCGTCGGGGGCGAACATCCCATCCCAACACCCTTGAGCCTTCAAGCAATCCGCGACGACCGGCTTGTAACCAACATCACCGTCGGCCGACTCGTGCCCCCGCGACGAACAGCAGCAGGCACAGCCCCGGCGGCGCACCGCGACCGGAGGGCAGGCGATCATCGCCGGGCGGCGCCGCGCTGCCGGGCCGCGGGGGTCACCCGTGCGAAAACGACTATGCAAGCACCGTTTAGACTGTTCGGGTTGCCTCGGCGAGGTCGGGACGTTCGCCCGGCGTGATCGGCGCGGTGGCACGGTGGCCGCCGACCTGAGCGGTCGGCGCACCTGTCGCTCACACCCGGTGCCTGTCGGCACCGCGCCGAACCCACGCCCGTAGCGCGCCCCACCGCCGCAGGCCAGCGACCATTCACGTTCCGCCCGACGCCATGAGGAGTGCACCACCGTGTCCGAGGTCCGTATCGCCGTCGAACCGCGTACCGAGTTCGGCAAAGGGGCGGCCCGCCGTACCCGCCGCGCCGGCAAGATCCCCGCGGTGCTCTACGGCCATGGCTCCGCCCCCAAGCACCTGTCCCTGCCGTCCGTCGAGTTCGCCCGCGCCATCCGCGAGAACGGGCACAACGCGGTGCTGACGCTCGACGTCGCCGGCGGTGAGAGTGAGCTCGCGCTCACCAAGACCATCACCACCCACCCGATCAAGAACTACATCGAGCACGTTGACCTGCTGCTGGTGCAGCGCGGCGAGAAGGTCACCGTCGCGGTGCCGATCGTGCTGACCGGCGAGCCCGGCCCGGGCGCCCTGGTCAGCCAGGAGATCACCGAGGTGGAGGTCGAGGCCGAGGCGCTGCACATCCCCGAGCAGCTGGAGCTGTCCATTGCCGGCGCCGAGATCGGCACCCAGCTCCACGCCTCCGACATCAAGCTGCCCGCCGGTGTGTCGCTGCAGACCGACCCCGAGGCCCTGGTCGTCAACATCACCGAGGCTGCTGCGGCGCTGGCCGAGGAGGCCCCCGCCGAGGCCGCCGAGGGTGAGGCCGCCCAGGAGGGCTGAGCCTCCGACGTCGGGCATCGCGCGCTGCCCCACCCGATCGTGTGGGGCAGCGCGCTGCGCGCCAGGCAGAGCAGGAGACTTCATCGACGTGAACAACCCGGATTCGGTGGCGTTGATCGTCGGGCTCGGCAACCCCGGCCCGCGCTACGAGCTGACCCGGCACAACATCGGATTCCTGGTGGCCGACGAGCTCGCCGACCGGATCGGCGGGAAGTTCCGGGCACACAAGGCCGGTGCCGAGGTCGTCGAGGGCCGGCTGGCCGGTGTCCGCGCGGTCCTGGTGAAGCCGCGCTCGTTCATGAACCTCTCTGGCGGTCCGGTGGCCGGCGCGGTGAAGTTCTACAAGGTGCCGCTGGAGTCGCTGGTCGTCATCCACGACGAGCTGGACCTGCCCTACGGCACGATCCGGCTCAAGCGCGGCGGCGGGGAGAACGGCCACAACGGACTGCGCTCGATCAGCAAGTCCCTCGGCACCCGCGACTACCTCCGGGTGCGGTTCGGCATCGACCGGCCACCGGGCCGGATGGACCCGGCCGACTACGTCCTGAAGGACTTCTCCGGTGCCGAACGCAAGGAGCTGCCCTACTTCGTCGACCGCTGCGCGGACGCGGTCGAGTCGCTGATCACCAAGGGCCTCGAAGCCACCCAGAACGTCTTCCACTGACGGGTGAACTTCGCGGAGCGACTCGACCGCGTTGTCCACTGTGGTCAGCTGGGCACCAGGGCGGCCGTGGCCGCGCGGCGGAGTTTGCCCGACGGCGTCTTCGGCAGGCTGCCCGGTGGCAGCACCACCACCGCCGAGGGCCGCACGCCCACCGCGTCGACCACGCGCGCCGCGACCTCCTTGCGCAGCGTCTTCTCCGCCGCCTCGTCACCGGCCAACGTGGACTCCAGCACCACGGCGAACCGCTCGCGGCGGCTGCCCGCGTCCTGCCGGACCGCGGCCGCGTTGCCCGGGCGCACCCCCTCCACCTGGCAGGCCGCGCGCTCGATGTCGACCGGGTAGATGTTGCGGCCGCCCATGATGATCACGTCCTTGCGGCGCCCGCAGATCACCACCTGGCCGTCGACCAGGTAGCCCTCGTCCCCGGTGTCCAACCAGCCGTCCGCGTTCTGTGTCGCCAGCGGACCGTCCACCGTCAGGTAGCCGGGCGTCACCGCCTCGCCCCGGATCCGCAGGCGCCCCACCTGCCGCTCGCCCAGCCGCGCCCCGGAGTCGTCCACCACGTCGACCTCCAGGCCCGGCAGTGGCCTGCCCAGCAACGCGAACCGGCGCGCCCGCCCGGTTCCCGTCGACACCGGGTCGGCGCGGCGGTGCTGCTCCAGCGCGTCCGCGTCCACGACGTCGACCTCCAGCCCGCGCCGCAGCGGCGCGAACGAGACCGCGAGCGTCGCCTCGGCCATCCCGAAAGCGCACACCATACAGGTCGGGTCCAGCCCGAAGCGGGCACCCGCGTCGGTGAACGCCTGCGCCGCGGCCGGGTCGATCGGCTCGGCCCCGTTGAGCGTGAACCGCAGGCTGGACAGGTCGAAGGCGCCGTCGTCGGCGCGTGCCATCCGCCGCCCCACGATGGCGTAGGCGAAGTTCGGCGCGGCGGTGACGGTGCCGCGGTACTTGCTGATCAGCTCGGGCCACAGCAGCGGCCGGGCGAGGAAGTCAGCGGGGGTCACCTTCACCGCCGCCATGCCGATCGCCATCGGCACGGTGAGGCAGCCGACCATCCCCATGTCGTGGAACAGTGGCAGCCACGACACCGCCACGTCCCGCGCCGCGTCCAGCTCGGCCGCGCGCACCATGGCCACCAGGTTGGCGTACAGATTGCCGTGGGTGATCCGTACCGCCTTCGGTTCGGCGGTGGAGCCACTGGTCAGCTGCAGCAGCGCCGTCGCGTCCTCGCCGACCGGCACCGGTTCGGCCAGCGGCCGGGTGTCGGACACCACGAGCTCGGCGAGGTTCCGGTAGGCGATGCCGTTCTCCTCCAGCACCCCAGTCAGTTGCTCGAACGGGGGGCCCAGCAGGACCAGGCGGGCATCGATCATCTTGAGCACCCGCAGGGTGTCCTCCGCCCAGTGCGCGAGATTCGTGCGCGGCGTCGGCTGGTGCAGCATCGTCACGCTGCCGCCGCCGAGCCACACGGCCTGCACGGCGGGGGCGATCAGGCCGGGATCGGCGGCGAGGATCGCCACGACGCTGCCGAGCCGCAGGTCGGACCCCAGTCCCCCGGCGATCCGCAACGCCTCCGCGTGCACGTCCGCCCAGGTGCGGTGCCGGGGCTGCGCGGGCTCGCCAGTCGTGAGCCCTCGGCCGTGCGGGCCCGCGTTCTCCCGCGCGGATGCCACGATCTTCTCCACGAACCGACTCATGTGAGGCAGCTTACGGCGAGCGTGATCGCCCGCCCACCGAAACCGCCGAGCGGGTCAGCCCAACTGGTCGGCCAGCTCCATCCAGCGGGACTCGACCTCGTCCTTCTCCCGCAGCAGCTCCTGCAGCTGGGCGTTGAGCTCTGCCAGCCGGTCCGGCTCCGTCGCCGCGGCGGCGAGTTGCTCGTGCAGCTCCTCCTCGCGCCGCGCGATCTTGTCGAGCTGCCGCTCGCAGCGGGCCAGCTCCTTGCGCGCCGCGTGCTCCTCCGCGCCGGACAGGCCCCGCGGCTTCGCCGCGCCGACCGCCTGCTTGCCGACGCTCTCCTCGGCCGCCAGCAGCGAATGCCGACGCGCCAGGTACTCGTCGATGCCACCGGGCAGGTGGGTCAGCCGCCCGTCGCCGAACAGCGCGTGCACGCTGTCGCAGACGCGCTCCACCAGGTACCGGTCGTGCGAGACGACGACCAGCGTGCCCGGCCAGCCGTCCAGCAGGTCCTCCAGCTGCTGGAGCGTGTCGATGTCCAGGTCGTTGGTGGGCTCGTCGAGGACGAGCACGTTCGGCTCGCCCATCAGCAGCCGGGCCAGCTGCAGGCGACGACGCTCCCCGCCGGAGAGATCCTCGACGGGCGTCCACTGCCGACCCCTGGCGAAGCCGAAGCGCTCCCCCAGCTGCGCGGCGGTCAGCTCGTACTTGCCGAGGGTGACCCGCTCGGCGACATCCTCGATGGCCTCCAGCACCCGCCAGTGCCCGGGCAGGTCGTGTAGTTCCTGGGTGAGGTACGCCAGCCGCACCGTCTTGCCCTGGATGCGGCGGCCCGCGTCGGGCTCGCGTTCCCCGGCGAGCAGCTTGAGCAGGGTCGTCTTGCCGGAGCCGTTGACGCCGACCACGCCGACGCGGTCGCCGGGGCCGATCCGCCAGGTCACGCCCTTGAGTAGCACCCGGTCGGCGACGCGCAGGTCGACGTCCTCCAGCTCCAGCACGATCCTGCCGAGCCGCCGTTTGGCGAAGGTGACCAGCTCGACGGTGTCGCGCGGCGGCGGCACGTCGGCGATCAGCGCCTCCGCCGCCTCCCGCCGGTAGCGGGGCTTGGACGTGCGGGCCTTCGCGCCGCGCTGCAACCAGGCCAGTTCCTTGCGCGCGAGGTTCCGCCGCCGTTCCTCGGCCTGCTGGGCGAGGCGGGCGCGCTCGGCGCGGGCGAACACCCAGTCCGCGTAGCCGCCCTCGTACTGCTCGACGCGGCCGTCCACGACCTCCCAGGTGCGGTTGCAGACGGTGTCCAGAAACCAGCGGTCGTGGGTGACGACCACCAGGGCGCACCGGCGCTCCAGCAGGTGGTCGGCCAGCCAGCGCACCCCTTCGACGTCGAGGTGGTTGGTGGGCTCGTCGAGCACCAGCAGGTCCAGTTCGCGCACCAGGGCCGCGGCCAGCGCGACGCGGCGGCGCTCGCCGCCGGAGAAGTCCTTGACCGCGGTGTCCAGGCCGAGGCGGGTCATGCCGAGCCCGCTGAGCACCGAGCGGACCCGCGGGTCGGCGGCCCACTCGTGCTCGGCGGTAAAGCCGTGCGGGTCGAGTACCGCGCTGCGCACGGTGGCGTCCTCGGGGAGTTCCGTGCGCTGGGTGACCACGGCCATCCGCAGGTCGCGGGCGTGGCTGACGCGGCCGCTGTCGGGTTCGGCGATCCCGGCGAGCACCTCCAGCAGCGTGGTCTTGCCGCCGCCGTTGAGCCCGACGACCCCGATCCGCTCGCCCGCCGAGACGCCCAGCGAGACGCCGTCCAGCAGCGGTCGCACGCCGTAGCTCTTGCTGACCGATTCCAGGTTGACCAGGTTCACCATCGGGGCTTGATCCACTCCATCGACTACGTCACGTGGCCACAGGTCCGGGCGGGCGCACGGTCCTCGAGAAATGCGGTCCGTGACATCCACATTCCTCGATCGAGCAGCGCCGCTAGGCGTGGACCTGGGGCGGGGTGGGGCGGTCCGCGCGTTCCTCGGTGACGATCCGAGCACCCGGGACCGGGCCGTGTGCCACCCGAACGGTGCGGCACACTCCCGCGCCGGACAGCTCCGCCGCCACGCGGACGGCCGATTCCGCGTCGGTGCACAGGAAGGCGCAGGTGGGTCCCGAGCCGGACACGATGCCGGCCAGCGCACCCGCCTGCACGCCCGCGCGCAGCGTGCGGCGCAGGCCCGGGCGCAGCGACACGGCCGCCGCCTGCAGGTCGTTGCCGAGCAGCAGCGCCAGCTGGCGCGGGTCCCCGGTGGCCAGTGCCTCCAGCAGCGGTTCGACGTCGCCCACCCGGCTCGGCCGGGACTCCGCCCGCAGCCGGTCCAGCTCCGTGTAGACAGCGGGGGTGCTCAGGCCGCGCCGGTCCAGCGCGATCACCCAGTGGAAGGTGTGCCGGGCCAGCACCGGGACGAGCCGCTCGCCGCGGCCGGTGCCCAGCGCGGTGCCGCCCTGCAGCGAGAACGGGACGTCGCTGCCCAGCTTTGCGGCCAGCTCGCTGAGGGCGTCGCGGCCCAGCTCCAGCCGCCACAGGTGGTTCAGCGCCACCAGCGTCGCGGCGGCGTCGGCGCTGCCCCCGGCCATCCCGCCGGCCACCGGGATGCCCTTGTGGATCGACAACCGCACCCCGGGCTCCTCCGGGTCCCGGCCACTGTGCTCGGCGAGCAGCCGCACCGCCTTCCACGCCAGGTTGCTGGCCCCGGTGGGCACCGAGTCCGCGCCGTCGCCGTACACGTCGATCCCCGGCTCCTCGGCGACCAGGACGGTGACCTCGTCGGTCATGGACAGTGCCTGGAAGACGGTGACCAGTTCGTGGTAGCCGTCCGGGCGGGCGTCACCGACCGACAGGTGCAGGTTCACCTTGGCCGGGACGCGGACGGTGATGGGGGTGGGAACCACGGAGAGCACTCTTAGAGCGTACGTGCCCGCGTAACCCCGCCGCCGACTTCCCTACGCACGGCCGCGTGGAAAAGCTGAGGGGCACCCGTGACGGGTGCCCCTCGGTGGTCGGACCGGTCGCGGGTCAGGACGCCGGGATGACGGCGACGCCGCCCCACTTCTGGTTGATGAAGTCCTTGACCTGTTGCGACCGCAGCAGGTCGGCCAGCTTGAGGATCCGCGGGTCCCTCGCCAGCGCCGGGCTGGTCACCAGGCCGTTGGCGTACGGGTTGTTCGCCGCGCTCTCCACCTGGATCGGGTTCTGCAGGCCGGCCTTGATCGCGTAGTTGCCGTTGACCACCGCGGCCGCGGCGTCGTCGATCGAACGCGGCAGCTGGTCGGGCGAGAGGTCCTTCAGCTGGATGTTCTTGGGGTTCTCGGCGATCGCCGCCTCCAGCCGGGTGCCGACCGTGGCTTCCGGCCTGAGCCTGAGCAGTCCGCCGGCCTCCAGCAGCTTCAGGCCGCGGAACTGGTTGGCCGGGTCGTTGGACAGCGTCACGGTCGCGCCGTCGGGCAGCTCCCGCAGCGACCTGTACTGCTTGGAGTACACCGCCAGTGGCTCCAGGTGCACCGCCGCGATCCAGACGAAGTCGCCGCCGCGCTGCTTGCGGTACTCGTCCAGGTAGGGCTGGTGCTGGAAGTAGTTGGCGTCCAGCTCGCCGTGCGCGACGGCCTCGTTCGGCCGGTTGTAGTCGTCGAACTTCTGGATCTCGATACCGATCCCGGCCTGCGGGGCGAGGTTGTCCCGGACGTACTCCAGGATCTCGCCGTGCGGGGTCGGGCTGACACCGATCTTCAGCGGCGCGTTCGGGTCCTGGGCCGCCGGGGTGCCGCCGCCTCCGCACGCGGCCAGCGCCAGTCCGGCGGCGGCGATCAGAGCGGCAAAGCGCAAACGCATCTCAGTGGTGTCCTTTCTGGACAGTCGGGTGGGGGCCCGCACGCGGGCAGCAGGGGCCGCGGGAGGCCGCGGTCGCCGCGACCTCCCGGCGGGCAACGGGGTTTCAGCCGCTCGCGGTGCGGCGGCGGTCGACGAGTTTGGCGGTGCTGTCGGTGATCAGCTGCATCCCGAAGGCCAGCACCGCGAGCACCAGCACGGAGCCGTAGAGCAGCCGGTCGTCGTAACCCTGGTAGCCGTCCTGGATCGCGGTCGTGCCGAGGCCACCGCCGCCGATCGCGCCGGCCATCGCGGCGTAGCCGATCAGCGCCACCGCGGTGACACCGACCGCGCCGACCAGCGCGGCCCGCGCCTCGCCCAGCAACACCGTCCACACGATCCGCAGCCGGCTGGAGCCGGTGGTGATCGCCGCCTCCACGACCGTGAAGCTGACCTCGCGCAGCGCGTTCTGCGTCAACCGCGCGAAGAACGGCACGGCGCCGATGACCAGCGGCACGATCACCGCGGTGGTGCCGATCGACGTGCCGATCAGCAACCGGGTGAACGACGCCAGGATCACCAGCAGCACCACGAACGGCACCGAGCGCACCACGTCGACCACGACGCCGAGCGCCCGGTACAGGACGGGTCGCGGACTCAGTCCGACCGGCGAGCTCATGTGCAGCAGGACCCCGAGCGGCAGTCCGCCGAGGACCGCCAGCAGGGTCGACACCAGCACCATGTAGAGCGTCGCGACCGTCGATTCAGCCAGGATTTCGAGGACCTCCGACCAGGGGGTCACATCACTCACGCAGCTGCTCCGTCAACACACACCGGGGCGCGTCGCACATGCGCGTCCCGCTCGATCATCCACTTCAGGGCCGCCTCGGAGCGCTCACCGGTCAGACCGATCCGGAACTTCGCCACCGGCGTGTCGCCCAGGCGGGTCAGCCCGCCGCCCAGGATGGCCAGCTCGACCCCGAACCGGTTGGCGGCTTCCGGCAGCAGCGCGCCGACGGCGGCAAAGCCGACCAACACGACCTCGGCGACCACGTCGTGGCGGCCGTCGGTCGGCCGGAGCGGCTCGGCCTGGTCGGTGTCGGGCAGCAGCGTGGCTCCGACCCGGCTGCCGGGTTCGGCGACCAGGTCCAGCACCTTGCCGTGCTCGACGACGCGACCGCCCTCCAGCACCGCGACGTCGTCGGCGATCCTGCGCACCACCGCCATGTCGTGCGTGACGACCAGGACGGTGACGCCCAGCTCGGACCGGGCTCGGTCCAGGACGGTGAGCACCGAGTCGGTGGTGGCCGGGTCCAGCGCCGAGGTCGGCTCGTCGGCCAGCAGCACCGACGGCTTGGCGGCCAGCGCGCGGGCCACCGCGATCCGCTGCCGCTGCCCGCCGGAGAGCTGGTCGGGGTACATCCCGGCCTTGTCGGTCAGACCGACGAGGTCCAGCAGCTCGCCCACACGGCTGCGCCGCTGCGGGCCGCTCACCCCGGCCGCTTCCAGCGGCAACGCGATGTTGCCCGCGGCGGTGCGCTGCCGCAGCAGCGAATCTCCCTGCGGCACGACGCCGATCTGGCGGCGCGCGGCGCGCAGCGCCTTGCCGTCGAGGGAAACCAGGTCGGTGCCGTCGACGCGGATGGCACCCGAGTCGGGCTTCTCCAGCAGCGCGATGCACCGGGCCAACGTGGACTTGCCAGCTCCGCTGGGACCGACCACGCCGCACACCGCCCCAGCAGGCACCTCCATCGACACGCCGTCGAGGGCGCGGACGGTTCCGCTGCTGTGCTGGAAGGTCTTCGTCAGGTTCTCGACTGTGATCACGATCGGCTCCACATCAGCTCACGACGGCCGCGCCCGACGAACGGCGGCAGGCGAGGATCTTCACCGGTTGGGGGAGGGAAAGGGCTGGGTCACATCTCGCGACGACAGGCGGTGGTGGTGCGCCGCCCGTGATCGATGACGCGGCGTTGCGTCAGCAGCCTCCGGATGTGGGATTGCCGGGATCGCACGGTTCGCGCAGCGGTCGCGCTCGGGCGCGGGCGGGCTGGCAGCGCGTTGGATTCCACAGCAACTCCATCGGTCCTGGCGTTAGCACCTGCCCGGGGTCGGGTGGTTGCTGCGGCGTCTCGGAGCCAGGTCTCTCGGCCGCTCGGGATGGATTTCCCACACAGTAGACCCCACTGGCGGATTCCCGCGCAAGTTGATAGTCGTCACTTTCCGGAATCGTTTGATGAATCACACACCCGGACGAGCGGGAATTTTCCCGTCATACACAGCGTTGCCGGTGACTCCGAGTTACGAAAGGACGTCCGTTCGCAAGGGGCCGGACGGGTGGTTCAGTGCCCGCCAACGGTCGTAGCGGCCTCCGCGATCCGGGCGAAGTCACCGATTTCCAACTGCTCCCCGCGGGTAGCGGGATCGACGCCCGCGGAGCGCAGGACCGCCTCGGCCCGTGTCGCCGACCCGGCCCAGCCCGCCAGCGCGGCGCGCAACGTCTTACGTCGCTGGGCGAAAGCCGCGTCCACGACCCGGAAGACGTCCTGCCGCGGCGCGGTGGACGGCGGCGGGACGCGGCGCAACGCCACCAGCCCGGAGTCCACATTGGGCACCGGCCAGAACACCGTGCGTGGCACCGGACCGGCGCGGCGCACGTCGGCGAACCACGCGGCCTTCACGCTCGGCACGCCGTAGACCCGGCTGCCCGGCCGGGCGGCCATCCGGTCGGCGACCTCCGACTGCACCATGACCAGTCCGTGCGCCAGCGTCGGGAGCTCCGCCAGCAGGTGCAGCACGACCGGCACCGCCACGTTGTAGGGCAGGTTGGCGACCAGGGCGGTCGGTGGCTGGGCGAAGTCCTCGGCGCGGACCCGCAGCGCGTCCGCCTCGATCACGGTGAGCCGGTCCGCCAGGCCCGGGGCGAACTCCTCGGCGGTGCGCGGCAACCGGGCCGCCAGCACCGGGTCGATCTCCACCGCCGTCACCGCCCCGGCCGCCGGGAGCAGCGCGAGCGTCAACGAGCCGAGGCCCGGACCGACCTCCAGGACGACGTCGGCGGCCGAGACCGACGCCGCGGCAACGATGCGGCGCACCGTGTTCGGGTCGTGCACGAAGTTCTGGCCGAGCTTCTTGGTCGGCCGGATGCCGAGTTCCTCGGCCAGCCGGCGCACGTCGGCCGGGCCGAGCAGTGTCGCCTGCTGGTCCTCCACACGACAGAAAGCTACCCGTGCCCGGCCGTCGGCAACGAGCGGGGCACCGTGCTCGGCGGCTCCGCCGGCACGTGCCCGGCTGTGGTTTCCCAGATCTGCCTGAACCTGGGAGCTCGCGCGGGAGGTGCGGGCAATGGTGAGGGGTGCTCGTCACCCGCGTGCGCGGGTGACGAGCACCCCTCACCGGAACGGTTCAGTCGAGGCCGAGTTTGGCCGAGCAGTGCGGCCAGGCGCCGTAGCTGCCGCCGCGGGCCGCGCGCACCTTCTCCGCCACCGCGATCTGCTGCTCGCGGCTGGCCTGGTGCGGGTACGGCGCATACTGGTCGCCGCCGTAGGCGTCCCAGGTGGACTTGTTGAACTGCAGGCCGCCGTAGTAGCCGTTGCCGGTGTTGGCGTGCCAGTTGCCGGTGGCCTCGCACTGGGCGAGCTTGTCCCACACCCCGTCGGTGGGGCGCGGCTTGCCACCCACGCGCACCACCCTGGGCTGCGCCTGTTTGAGGACCTTCTCGCCGACCGTTTCCCGCCTGACCTCCTCGCCGTTGCGGGTGATCACGCGGGCCGTCACGATCTTCTCGCCGGGCACACCGGGGAAATCGACGCGCTCCTCGCCCTTGAACATCGTGTTGTCGACGATCTCCTGCACCGGCGGCTCCACCGGCATCGTCACGTTGATCACCGTGCTGCCGTTGCGGGTGATCCGTACCTCGGCGCCGTCGACCAGGCGCTGGTCGCCGCCCGGCGTGACGGTGTCCTCGGGGCCGAGCTTGAACTGCTCGTCGTGGACCAGCTCGTCGATGGTGACGGCGTGGGTGGTCAGCTGCCGCGGCGCATTCGCCCCGTCGATGACGGTGATGTTCTTGAGCGTCTTGACCGTCAGCTCCATGCCCTCGACGGGCACGGCCATGCTGCGGTCTGCGGAGACCCATGCCCTGTCGGCGGCCACGCCCAGCTGGCGCAGCGCCTGGTCGACGGTGACGGAGCGGACCCACTCCTCGCGCATCTCGCCATCGACGTTCAGCTTCAGCAGCCGACCGCGGTCGAGGGTGATGGTGTCGCCGTGGCCGACCTCGGCCTGCGGCGAGGGGCTGAGGGCGTCGTGCTCGCCGACGGTGATGCCCTCGTCGGCGAGGACCTCGCCGACGGTGTCCTCGTAGGTGTTGATGGTGCGTTCCTGGCCGTCGATCTCGACGGTCACCGACTTGTCCATCGCGGCGGCCGCGCCGCCGGTGCCGGTGAGGGTCAGCAGCACGCCGGCCACCGCGCCCTTGAGGAAGCGCCGCTTCCAGGTGGAGATCGCCTCCACGACCTCCGGCGGGGGCGCCTGGCCCTCCTCGACCTCCGGCAGCGTGTCCGGGATGACCAGCGGAGGCAGGACCGTGGTCTCGGCGTTGATGAGGCGGATGACCTCGTCGACGTCGATCTCGGCGGTCGCCAGCATGTCCTCGGCGTCCGGGCCGAGGACCTCGTAGATGTCCTCCGGCGTGATCTCCAGCGCGCCGGGCGGGAAGCTGGGGTGGTCCTGGGCCGGGTAACGCTCGGTCTCCGGGCGTTCCAGCAGCCCGACCGCGGTGTGCTGGTCGGCCGCCTGCACCGGGGTGAACCAGTCCGTGCGTGTGTCGAAGGAATCAGCCCAGTAGCCGTCGTCGTGCCTGTCGAACTGGCCGTGATGACCGGGCTCGCCGCGTCCGTTCACAGGGTCGTTACCTCCCGAAGGCGGAAGTCGCGCTCGCGCTGCAGCGGACGAGGGCGGTGTCGGGCGAGACCATGTCGTCGCTCAACTCCCTCGCTCCTTGCGGGCACGCAACCTTCGTGCTTCGTGTCTGTATCCGACTCCCGAGAGCCTTGCGCCGTCCAGCCGACCTCGAGCACCGTTGCTCGCGGCCCGCTTCCCCGACGTACACCGGCGAGACTTACGGGCGTTCCCCATGACTGGTTGTCATCGGTTACGAGGCCGAGACTTTAGCGTGATCAACGGGTGCAGCCAAGAACCCTGTTCCGGCTTGTGATCCGGGTTACGCCTAATTGCCACGCAACCGAGTACGTCCTGTAATCAAAAACGCACAAATTTGCCCCGTTCGGGGGTACACAACGGGCTTCGTTATCAGGTTCTCCGCCCCAAATCGGGTGACATATCACACGCCACCGACACCTTCGGTTGTTGCTGCGCCGAACGCACAAAGGCCGGTCCGGGCACCCCGCCCGGACCGGCCTCCCCTCCCTCGCCCCTCGACCGAACGGCCACGGGGACGACTCGGCTACCGCGGCAGCCCCAGTTTCCGGGCGCACGCGGGCCACGCTCCGAACCCGCCGCGGGCCGCGCGCAGCGCCTCGGCGATCACGATCTGCTGCTCGCGGGTCGCCCGGTGCGGGTAGCGGTGGAACCTCTCACCGCCGTAGGCGGCCCACGTGCTCCGCTTGAACTGCAGGCCACCGTAGTAGCCGTTGCCGGTGTTGGCATGCCAGTTGCCGCCGGACTCGCATTTCGCCAGCCGGTCCCAGACGCCGGCCCGGGGGCTCGCCAGGACCTGCGCGCTCGGGGACGCCGCCGCCAACGACCCGCCACCGCAGACCGCGATGGCCGCCACCACTGCCGCCTTGCCCAGAATTCCGAACTTCATTGCCATCCTGACTGCCGTAGGTCCGGGCGGGGGACGGGTCTCCGCGGCGCGGAGCTTCGGGGCCCCGATCCCCTCCCGGCTTCCACAGTGGACGGTAAGTGCGGCGGCGCGGTCTGCAAGCGGGCGCGGCGCGACGGCTAATATCAGAAAACCGCGCGTGAACAACAGGTGGGTCGGGTTACGCCTGGTCGAGGCGAAAAACTCGCTCGGCCGTGGCAGTGGTCGCCACGACGAGTTCCTCCAGGCTCATACCACGGAGTTCCGCGAGGTCCCGGAGTGTGTAATTGACGCAGTAGGGCTCGTTCGGCTGGCCGCGGAACGGGTGCGGCGTCAGAAACGGCGCGTCGGTCTCCACCAGCATCTGGTCCGGCGGGACCAGCTTCGCGGCCTCCCGCAGCGCCCTGGCGTTGCGGAAGGTCGCGGTCCCGGCGAACGACAGCACGTATCCGGCGTCCACGCAGGCCCGCGCGAACTCCGCGTCCCCGGAGAAGCAGTGGAACACCACCGTCTCCGGGGCACCCTCCTCGGCCAGGATGCGCAGGATGTCGTCGTGCGCCTCGCGATCGTGGATCATCAGCGCCTTGCCGGACCGCTTGGCCAGGTCGATGTGCCAGCGGAACGCCTCCTGCTGCGGTCCCGGCGGCGAATAGTCCCAGTAGTAGTCCAGGCCCGTCTCGCCGACGGCCACCACGCGTGGCTGCTCGACGAGCCGCTCCAGCACCGCCCGGTCGGCGTCGTCGAAGTCCTTGGTCCGGGTCGGGTGCAGCGCCACGGCCGCGTACACCCGCTCGTCCCACCCGGCCGCCTCGACGGCCCACTGCGCGGAGGCGATGTCGTCGGCGACGGTCACCACTCGCCCGATCCCGGCGGCCTCCGCGCGGTCCACCACCGCCCGCACCTCGTCCGCGGTCTTCGCGCCGCAGGCGTCGAGGTGGGTGTGCGCGTCGACCGCCGGCACCGGCAGCGCCTCGGGCACCGGCGGCAGTTCGCGCCTCCTGTCGCGCTTACTCATCTCACCCCTGTCGCACAACCCGATTCCCGGGGGAATCGCGCTCGTCGATTTCCCCGGACATCGCACCCGGGACTCAGCTCTGGATGGGAGCCCACTCCGGGCCGGTCTCGCCCAGCTTCGGGTCGAGCTTGGCGAACAGCGGCGTCGGCTTGCTCAGCGGCCGCCCCACCTCGATGTCGGTGGAGCGCCACACCGCCTGCTCCGCGCCGTAGTCGCCCATCAGCACCGGGTACCGCACGCTCTCGTCGTCCAGGTCGGTGACCTCGCGAATTTCGGGCTGCGCCGACCACACGCCGGTGCCGCCCAGCAGCTCGTGCACCTTCTGCGCCGAGTGCGGCAGGAACGGGGTGAGCAGCGTGTTGGCGTCGGAGACCACCTGCAGCGCGGTGTGCAGCACCGCGTCCCGCCGGTCCGGATCGTCCTTGAGCTTCCACGGCTCCTGGTCGGACAGGTACTTGTTCGCCGCCGACACGACCCGCATCGCCTCCTGCGCGGCCGCCTTGAACCGGGACCGCTGCAGGTGCCCGCCCACGGTGTCGAAGGCGTTGCGCGCCAACGCCTTCAGCTCCTCGTCGGCTGCCTCCGGGCGGGTCGGGGCGGGCACCGCGCCGTTGTTCTTCGCGGCCATCGAGATGGAGCGGTTGACCAGGTTGCCCCACTCGTTGGCCAGCTCGAAGTTGATGCGGCGGACGAACTCGTCCCAGGTAAAGTCGGTGTCCTGGTTCTCCGGGCCGGCCACCGAGATGAAGTAGCGCAGGGTGTCCGGGCCGAACTCGCGCAGGAAGTCCCGCACGTAGATCACCGTGCCGCGGGAGGTGGAGAACTTCGACCCGCTCATGGTGAGGAACTCGCTGGAGACGATCTCGCCCGGCAGGTTCAGCTCGCCGTACGGGCCGACCTCGCCGCCCCTGTCGCCCTGGCCGTTGTGGCCCATCAGCAGTGCGGGCCAGATCTGGGCGTGGAAGGTGATGTTGTCCTTGCCCATGAAGTAGTAGCCCTTGGCCGACGGGTCGGTCCACCACTGCTTCCAGGCGTCCGGGTCGCCGGTGCGCCGCGCCCACTCGACGCTGGCCGAGAAGTAGCCGATCACCGCGTCGAACCAGACGTAGAACCGCTTCATCGGCTGGTCGCGCCAGCCGTCCAGCGGGATCGGCACGCCCCAGTCCAGGTCGCGGCTGATCGCCCGCGGCCGCATGTCCTCCACCAGGTTCTGGGTGAACTTGACAACGTTGGGTCGCCAGTCGGTGCGGGTGGACAGCCACTTGCCCAGGGACTCGGTGAACGCGGGCAGGTCCAGGAACAGGTGCTCGGTCTCGACGAACTGCGGTCGCTCGCCGTTGATCCGGGACACCGGATTGATCAGGTCGGCCGGGTCGAGCTGGTTGCCGCAGTTGTCGCACTGGTCGCCGCGCGCCCCGTCGTAGCCGCAGATCGGGCAGGTGCCCTCGATGTAGCGGTCCGGCAGGGTGCGGCCGGTGGACGGGCTGATCGCGCCCGTGGTGGTCTTGGGCACCACGTAGCCGTTGCGGTGCAGGGCGAGGAAGATCTGCTGGACGACCTCGTAGTGGTTGCCCGTGGTGGTGCGGGTGAACAGGTCGTAGGACAGGCCCAGGCCCTGCAGGTCCTCGGCGATGATCCGGTTGTACTTGTCGGCGAGCTGGCGGGTGGTGAGGCCCTCCTTCTCGGCCTGGACCGAGATCGGCGTGCCGTGCTCGTCGGTGCCGGACACCATGAGCACCCGGTTGCCCGCCATTCGCTGGTAGCGCGAGAAGACGTCCGAGGGCACACCGAAACCGGAGACGTGGCCGATGTGCCGCGGGCCGTTCGCGTAGGGCCAGGCCACAGCGGTCAACACAGAGGCACTCATGGTGCTTAGCGTACGTTTCCGCAGGGGGTGACCTCGAACCGGTTCTGCGTTTCGGCGCCACCCCCGCTCACCGCCCGTGATCAGCAGCGCACGGGCTTCGCGTGCGCGGGGTCGAGGGCGTTGAGGACCAGGCGCCCGACGTGCGGGTCGAACGCCACCGCGACGTGCTCGGCGAAGTCCAGCGGGCAGACGTCCTGCAGCACGATGTTGGTCGCACCGTCCAGGTATCCGCTGGTCCACGGGGTGACCAGCTGGTCGTACCGGGTCATGATCGTGGTGTACTCGATGCCGGGCACCGCGGCGCCGCCCTCGTTGAGCCTGGTCATGAACTCCGAGCCGGCGAAGAACTGGCGACACGCCCCGCACAGCTCGTCCGGGATCTGTCCGACGATCGGGATCTCCTCGGCCAGCCGGTCGAGGATCTCCGAGGTGTTGTGCAGCGTGGTGCCGTCGTAGAGCGGGGTGAGGGCGACGTAGCGCCGCACCTTCTCGGCTCCGCCGAGGAACTTCAGGTAGTACTGCGGCATCACGGTGCCTTCGGAGTGCCCGACCAGGTCAACCCGGTCGGTCCCGGTGGCCGCCAGCACCCGGTCGACGAACTCGGCGAGTTCGGGGGCGCTGTCCTGCATCGGCGCGAAGCCGCCGGTGATCGGCGGGACGCCGGCGGGCCGACCGTAGGTGAGGGCGAACACGCAGTAGCCCTGGTCGACCAGGAGTGGTCCGAGGTAGACCCAGTTGGTGGCGGCGGCTCCGCCGAGCCCGTGCACCAGCACCACGGGCGTCGGGTGCTCGGCGCTGGGCCGGCAGCCCCAGTCGTTGACGCCGGGCGGTGCGGCGGGTTCGGCTGCGGCGGGTTGGGCTGCGGCGGTGACCGCGAGCACGGCTGCCAGGGCGGCGACGACGCCTCGTATCCCCATGGTCGACCTCAACCTCGTTGTGCGGCTTTACGAAACACAACGGGCTCGGATCGAAATAGTGACGCGACCACCCAATCAGCCGACAAGGTCAGCACGGAAGAGGTCGACGGCGCAGGGACCCCAACGGCTCAACGTGGCAGGGCCAGCGACTCACCCGCACCACGGCATCACGGTAGGCACCGTTCTCGCTGGTCAACAGGGCTCCTGGCGGAAGAGGCGGTGCTGGGCGCAGTCATACTGACCGCGTGCAAATCTTCACCCGGTCGATCGAGGCAGCAGCGAGCCCGGCGCAGGTGCTGCGTCGCCTGGCGGCCCGCGCCCACCGCCGCGGCCTGCCGCCGCCCGCCGCGCTGACCGGGGACTGGTTCGGCGGGGGCGCTGTCCTCGCCCCGTCCGTCGAGGTCAAGGCGGTTGCGCCGGAGAACGCCTTCAGCACCGTGGACCTGCCCGCCGGCACGGCCGAGCCGGGACCGGTCGGCGGCGGCTGGATCGGGTACCTCGGCTACGGCCTCACCGACCCGGGCCCGTGGCCGCGGCGCCTGCCGACCGCGGCGTGGGGCTGGGCGGACCACGTGCTGCGGCGGGACGCGGGCGGCCAATGGTGGTTCGAGTCGCTGAGCAGGCCGGAGCCGGAGCTCGTCGCCGAGCTCGCCGGGCTGGTGGCCGGTGACGACCCGCCGCCGGCGGGGTGGACCGCGGGCCCGGTGGCCGAGCCGGACGCCGACGAATACCGCAAGGCGGTGCGCAGCTGCGTGGAGGAGATCGCCGCCGGCGAGATCTTCCAGGCCAACATCTGCACCCGGTTCGCGGTGCCCTTCCGCGGCGACCCGCTGGAGCTGTTCGCCGTCGGCAGCGAGCGGTTTCGCCCGGCGCGGGCGGCGTACGTGGCCGGGGCGTGGGGCGCGGTCGCGTCGTTGTCGCCGGAGCGGTTCCTGTCCCGCCGGGGGCGCGTGGTGCAATCCAGCCCGATCAAGGGCACGCTGCCGCGGCGCGGCCCGCAGGACGACGGGAACGCCGAACTGCTGCGCCGGTCCGCGAAGGACGTCGCGGAGAACGTGATGATCGTGGACATGGCGCGCAACGACCTGGGCCGGGTGGCCGAGGTGGGGCGGGTGTCGGTGCCGCGCCTGCTGGACGTGCAGGCCCACCCCGGCGTGTGGCACCTGGTGTCGGACGTGCGTGCGGAGGTCCCGGCGGAGCTGCCGAACTCGGCGCTGCTGGCGGCCGCGTTTCCCCCGGCGTCGGTCACCGGTGCCCCGAAACCCCGGGCGCTGGAGGTGATCGCGGCACTGGAGGCGCACCCACGGGAGGTCTACTGCGGAGCGGTGGGCATGGTGTCGCCGCTGGCGGGCCTGGAGCTCAACGTGGCCATCCGCACCCTGGAGTACGCGGACGGGGTGCTCCACCTGGGTGTCGGCGGAGGAATCACGGCGGACTCCGACCCGGAACGCGAGTGGCGAGAGGTCCTCACCAAGGCAGCCCCGGCCCTCTCCCTGCTGACCCCGAACCCGTCCGGGGCGTAACCGCCCCGCGCCCGTCCTGGCCCGCCCCCGGAGCACGAATCCCATGGGTACCGGCGTGCGCCGACTTTCACTCGTCACCCGGCCGCCTGGCGAGCACCTCGACGGCCTCCCTGCCAGGCGTAGGCGCTCGCGCGACATCTTTGCTGCTCAGGGCGCATCTTGCAGCACCGTAAGAGAAACCCCCGGTGCGTGGCGCTCCGGGGGTTTTTGGTGCTGCGTGCTCCTTCTCGTCGTCCTTGGCGGTGCCGACGAGGTCCTTGACCTTGTCGTCCCCTTGCGATCAGTGATCAGCGTCGGGCCGAATTCGGCTTACCCTGCGGTGGTTGCGGTCGTTTCCCCTGCATCTACCCACTTTTCTTTCTTGCGCTCGGAGGCGCTGAAAGTGGCTCGGACGTCCACCTTGTGCTCCCTCACCAGGTGTACGAGGTGAAGCGATCGCCTGAGCGCATCGCCGAACACCGTTGGCTTGTTGCTGGCGGTCCAGCGTTCCTCAGCGCCACACAGGTTGCAGGTCTGCGTTCCGTCGGACCTGGCGGTGTACTCAAGCTGGATCGGGTGCACGCGGACGGTTGCCATGTCGGGGTACTCCCAAGCTCGAGGAGCGGACTGAACACCACCACCCTACGTACCCAAACCCTCTACTCTTCGTGATCAGAGCCTGTGGACCTGGCCATCCCTGGTCAATCGGCCATCTCGTTACGAATGATCACGTACCGTGCGGCCTGTGCCCCAGGTTGCCGCGGAGCTTCCGCCGTGTGCGACAGCCCGCTGTCGCGAAACCCGGGTTGGGCTCCTAACCCGGCTGAGGTCTGAGGTCTTCCAACTTTGCCCAAATGTGGGTGCACGCCCGGGGCGGCGGGTGGACATTGTGTGCCAGAGTGGTCGTTGGCGCGCAAGATGACGTTGGCCTGCCAGTGCCGGTTCAGACCAGCACAGCGCGTCCCGCGGTCATGCCCGGGTCAGCGGCGGGCGGCGAGGACCGCGTCGTACAGCTCCTTCTTCCGCACGCCCGCGAGCTCCGCGACCTCCGCCACCGCATCCTTCAACCGCACGCCTCCCGCGGCGCGCTCCTCGACCTGCGCCACGAGCTCCGCCGGATCCGTCGTCGCCTGCTCGGCTCCGCCGAGCACCACGGTGATCTCGCCGCGCACGCCGTCGGAGGCCCAGGCCGCCAGCTCGTCGAGGGTGCCGCGGCGGATCTCCTCGTAGGTCTTGGTGAGTTCGCGGCAGACCGCCGCGCGCCGGTCGCCGCCGAGCACGCTGACGGCGTCCGCGAGGGTGTCGGCGAGCCGGTGCGGCGCCTCGAAGAACACGCAGGTGCGCTCCTCGGTGGCGAGCCGGCCGAACCAACGTCGCCGCTCCCCCGGTTTGCGCGGCGGGAAGCCCTCGAAGCAGAACCGGTCCGACGGCAGCCCCGACACGGCCAGCGCCGTGGTCACCGCGGACGGCCCGGGCAGGCACGTGACCGGCAGCTGCTCGGCGACGCACGCCGACACCAGCCGGTAGCCCGGGTCGGACACGCTCGGCATCCCGGCGTCGGTGACCAGGAGCACGGTGCGGCCCTCGCGCAGCGCGTCCAGCAACATGGGTGTCCGCGCGGACTCGACGGCTTCGTAGTAGCTGACCACCCGCCCGGTGAGCGTGACGCCCAGGGCGCTGGCCAGCGCGCGCACCCGGCGGGTGTCCTCGGCGGCCACGACGTCGGCCGTGCCGAGCGCGTCGACCAGCCGCGCCGAGGCGTCGCGGGCGTCGCCCAGCGGAGTGGCGGCGAGCAGCAGCGTGCCGGGTTCCATGGCTGCACAGCGTAGTCGTCCCGGTCGTGGTCCCCGTGCGAGCAGTGCCGCAGCCGTCGCAGGGCGCGGACCGTACCCCCTGGCTCCACCTTACGATCGGAGGTTGTGAGCGTCCTCGTCCCCAACGCCGGCGGCAACGCCGACGAGCTGGTCCAGGTCGGCCGCACACCACCGGCTCGGCTACCGGGCGAGAGCGATCCGCGCCCGCTGCTTGACGTGGCGATGCCCACCGACCGGCTGCGCGGCTGGCTGGTCACGATCGTGATCACGCTGGTCGCCGGGCTGGTCCGGTTGTGGGATCTCGGGCACGCCACGGACGAGGGCACCCCGGTTTTCGACGAGAAGCACTACGTGCCGCAGGCGTGGCAGATGCTGCGCAACGGCGGCTACGAGGACAACCCGGGTTACGAACTCGTCGCCCACCCACCGGTCGGCAAGCAGCTGATCGCCATCGGCGAGTGGCTGCTCGGCTACACCCCGTGGGGTTGGCGCATCATGGCCGCGCTGTTCGGCACGCTCATGGTGCTGCTGGTGGTGCGCATCGCGCGGCGGATGACCCGGTCGACATTGCTCGGCGCCATCGCCGGGGTGCTGCTGATCTGCGACGGGCTCAGCCACGTGCAGTCGCGCGTCGGGATGCTGGACATCTTCCAGGCGACGTTCCTGCTGGCCGCGTTCGCCTGCCTGCTGGTCGACCGTGACCAGGTGCGGGAGCGCATGTGGCAGGTCTGCGTCGACGGCCGCCTGGACCCGGCCGGGTGGGGACCGCGGCTGGGGTTCCGCTGGTGGCGCTTCGGCACCGGGGTGCTGCTCGGCCTGGCCTGCGGCGTCAAGTGGAACGGCATCTACTACATCATGGCGTTCGGCCTGCTCAGTGTGATCTGGGACGCGCTGGCCCGGCGCGCCGCCGGGGTGCGCCGACCGTGGCGGGCCGCGCTGGTGCGTGACACGGCCCCGGCGTTGTGGTCGCTGGTGGCGATCCCGCTGCTGGTGTACTTCGCGACCTGGTCGGGGTGGTTCGCCAGCGAGACGGCCACGGACCGGCACGCCACCCTGGTCGCCGACGACGTGGGTTTCGGCTTCCTGCCGGACGCGCTGCGGTCGCTGCTGTACTACCAGCTCAACGTGCTGGACTTCCACACCCACCTGGTGACGCCGAAGGACCCGCACCCGTGGGAGTCGAAGCCGTGGGCGTGGCCGATGGGCATGCGCCCGATGCTCTACTACTACGAGTCCGGGATGCCCGGGTGTGGTCGCACCAGCTGCATCGAGGCGACGATGCTGATCGGCACGCCGGCGATGTGGTGGCTGGCGCTGCCGGTCGCGGGCTGGGCGGTGTGGCGCGCGACCAGCCGGATGGACTGGCGCTACGCCGCGGTGCTGGTGGGCTACGGCGCGGGGTACCTGCCGTGGTTCATCAACCTGGACCGGCAGATGTACTACTTCTACGCGACGCCGCTGGTGCCGTTCCTGGTGCTGGGAATCGTGTTGGTGCTCGGGGAGCTTCTGGGCACCGCGCGGGACCACTTCGAGCGGCGCCGCACCGGGCTGCTCGCGGTGTCGCTGTACGTGGGGCTGGTGGTGGCGAACTTCGTGTGGCTGTGGCCGATCCTCAACGGGGAACCGATCACCCAGGAGCACTGGCAGGCGGAGCTCTGGCTGCCGTCCTGGCGCTGAGCCGGTCCCCGACCCGGGCACGCCCACGACGCGCCACGAGCACAACGTCGGGGCCGAGTCTGCCGGATCGGTCGACGCGGTGAGGCCCGTCAGGGGAGGTCGGTGAGGGCCTTGCGGAGGGCCGCGACCGCTTCGACGAGTTCCTCCGGGCGGGCCGAAAGCGGCGGGCGGCAGCGCAGCGAGTCCGGGCCCGACGGCAGGAACAGGGTCCGGTAGCGCTCGCGGGCGATCGCGATGGCCCGGTCGCGCTGGGCCGGCTCGTGAAAGCTGATCGCACACATCAGGCCGCGGCCGCGCGGGTCGCGGATCACCGACGGAAACTCCGCCGCCAGGTCACGCAGTTCGCCCAGCAGCAGTTCGCCCATCTGCCTGCTGTGCTCGAACAGCCCCTCGGCCTCGATCACCTCCAGGATGCGGGTGGCGCGCACCATGTCGACCAGCGAGCCGCCCCAGGTGGAGCTGATCCGACTGGCCTCGCGGAAGGCGTTGTCCGACACCTCCAGCACCCGGCGGCCGCCCATCACGCCGCAGACCTGCAGGCGCTTGCCGAAGGCCACCAGGTCCGGTTCCAGCCCGAGCGCCTGGTGCGCCCACGCCTGCCCGGTCAGCGCCCCGGTCTGCACCTCGTCGGCGACGGTGAGCACGTCGTTGTCCCGGCACAGCTGCTGCATCGCCTGCAGGAACTCCGGGCGCAGGTGGCGGTCGCCGCCCTCGCCCTGGATCGGCTCGTAGACGAAGCAGGCGATCTCGCGGCCGTAGCGGCGCAGGGCGGCGCGGGCCGCGTCGAGCGCCACCGCCTCCTCCGGCAGGAGTTCGGCGCTGTGCCAGCGCTCGCCGGGTTCGATGGCCGGGCTGGGGATGCGCGGCCAGTCGAACATCGGGTAGTCCCGGATCTTGGCCGGGTCGGTGTTGGTCAGCGAGAGGGTGTAGCCGCTGCGGCCGTGGAAGGCGCGCTCCAGGTGCAGGACCCGGCTGCCGCGTACGGCGTGCCCGCCGCGTGCGTTGACCTTGGTCTTCCAGTCGAAGGCGACCTTCAGGGCGTTCTCCACCGCGAGGGTGCCGCCGTCGATGAAGAACAGCAGCGGCAGCTCGGGCACGCCCACCACGCGGCGGAAGGTCTCCACGAAGCGTGCCTGCTCGACGGTGGCGAAGTCGGGGTTGGACGGCTTCACCCGGCCCGCGCGCACCAGGGCGGCCTCGAACTCGGGCGTGCGCAGCCCGGGGTGGCCGTGCCCGAGCGGCGCGGAGCTGAAGAACATCGTCATGTCCAGGTACTCGGTGCCGTCGCGCGCGTCGCGCAGGCGGCAGCCGTGGCCGGCGTCGAGGTCCACCACGATGTCCAGCAAATCCCCGGTCACCTGCGCCTTCAGGGCCGCGACCACATCGCCCGCCGCGTCGCGCGGCACTGGGACGTCGGCTGCTGCCACGTCTCGGATGGTCTCTCGCTGAGCGGTCATGTTTCGGCCTCCCGGCGCCCGTTGCGGGCGTGTCGCCCGTCACCTCTCAAGAAGAATTACATCAAAGGTTGGACTCAAAGCAACATCCTTCCGTGAAGACTGCGCTACAGAGGAAGATTTTCTTCTGCTGGGCCCGTCGGGTACCGCGGGCCGCCGCCACCCCGCGACGGATCGGGGGTTTCGTCGAGTGTCGTGTTCGCCATAGGTGAACTCTTCTTCCTGTGCGAACCCGAACGATCATGCAGGGGCATGATCGTGCTATGTTGGAAACCGAGTCACGCCGCAGAAATCAGCGTGATACCAGCACCGTGAAAACATGCACCGACAATTGACGCTGGACAGTTGGCGGACGACACCGATCCCGTGGACCTGGCGGTAATAATGAGCGATCTCAGCAACCTCAGCAATCTGACCGACTCCCTTTTCCAGAGCCTGCTCAAGACGCGGATCATCGTTCTTGGTTCCGAGGTCAACGACGACGTCGCCAACCGGATCTGCGCGCAGCTGCTCCTGCTGCAGGCCGAGGACCCGGACGAGGACATCAAGCTCTACATCAACTCGCCGGGCGGTTCGGTCACCGCCGGGTTTGCCATCTACGACACGATGCAGCTCATCAGCTGCGACGTGCAGACCTACGCCTTCGGGCTGGCCGCCTCGATGGGGCAGGTGCTGCTGACCGCGGGCGCCCCGGGCAAGCGGTACGCGCTGGAGCACGCCCGGATCATGATGCACCAGCCCTCCGCGGGAATCGGCGGGACGGCGTCCGACACCCGGATCCAGGCGGAGATGTTCAGCCAGACAAAGCGGCAGATCGCGGAATTGACGGCGGCGCAGTCAGGCAATTCCGTCGAGACCATCATGCGGGATTTCGACCGCGACCGCTGGTTCACCGCGACCGAGGCACGTGACTACGGACTCGTCGATTCGGTTATTACACCGAACCAGCGCTGACCATTCTTCTTCCGGCGCCGGGCGGACGGTCACCGACCGTTCGCCCGGCGCTTTTTCGGCCGGGCGCCGGGAGGCGCGGTGGCCTCCCGGCGGCCATCACCAGTTGACGACGGCGGTGTGCACGCCGCGCGCCCAGGCGACCACGTGGCCGTCCGGCGCGGTGGCGATCAGGTGATGCACCCGATCGGGGCCGCTGCCGGCCACCTCCGCATACAGCCCGAGGTGCCCGTAGCGCCGCATCAGCTCCCAGTCGTTGCCGTCCTCGTACAGCTCCACCCGGTCGATGCGGGTGGGCGCGGACACCGGTGCGTCGCGCCCGTCGGCGTCGGTGAGGAACCCGACCCGGACCATGGCGTCCAGCAGGAACGGAGGAGCGACGAACGCGGCGGCCAGCGGATCCTGCGGCGGCTGCCGGAACCGGTACGTCGCCCGCGCCCGGCCGTCCGACCGGCGGATGTCGTCGACGCACAAAAACGGCCCGCTCAGCAGGATCGGGGCGCCCTCGGCGCGGAACGACTCCTCCGCCGGGACGTCGACCTCCGGGTCGGGCCACGGCTGCCACCGGCGGGGCGGCCGGTAGCCGTCCGCGACCAGCACCCGGGAGGTGAAGTGGGCCCGGTCCGTGACGAGCTTGATCCCTGTCGGCGACAGCACGTCGGTGGTGATCCGGACGTCCACCACGGTGATGCCGCCGCTGCGGTCGGCGATCCGCGCGGCGATCCGCTTCGGGGGTGTCGGCAGTTCGAGGTAGACGTGCAGGAAGTTGTTGAAGCACGTGTCGTCGAAGCCAATGACGGTGCCGCCGGGCACCAGGTGCAGCGCCGCCTCGGCGGCCAGTTCGGCGACGAACGCGCCGGGCAGCGTCGGCACCCCCCGCACCGGGTGGTACCGCAGGTAGCTGTCGGTCTCCAGGTCGAACGGCGTCTCGAAGGTCACCGAGTCGGCGGTCTGCGCCAGCAGCCGCCGCAGGTAGAACCGGCCGCGCGGGGCCTGCTCGGCGCAGGCGTCGAGGTAGCCCGGGTACAGCCCCTCGACCATGCGCCGCTCCGCCTGTCCCATGTGGACGGTCGAGGGGGCGACCCGGTCGGCGTGCAGCTCGCGCACGAAGTGGTGCACGCCCTCGGCGACCGACATGTCGCTGTAGGAGCCGACCTTCTTGAAGTGCGTGTTGGCCAGGCCGCCGCCCTCGCCGACCATCCCGACGCCGTCCCAGAAGGTCCAGCCGATGGTGAACTCCCGACGCCCCCGCGAGGCGGCGTGCACCGCGGCCGAGGCCAGAAAGTCGTTGCCGGCGGCGTAGTCGGCCTCGCCGCGCTGGCCGAAGTAGCCCAGCAGCGAACCGAAGTTGCACCACACCTCCGGCTGGTCGGCGCCGAAGGCCCGCTTGAGGTTGCGGTACCCGCGGAGTTTGATGTCGCGGATCGCGGTGAACGACGCGAAGTCCTTGTCGCCGATCAACGCGGAGTGGTTGCGCCCGGCGGCGTTGATCAGCAGGTCCACCCGGTCGACCTCGGCCAGGACCTTCCGCACCGCCGTGGTGGTGGCCTCGGCGTCGGCGACGTCGCAGGCCAGGTACGTGACGCGGCCAGGCCCGCAGTGGCGTTCCAGCTCGGCGATGGTGCGCCGGGCGGCCCGGGCATGCCGCATGCGGTCGTACTCCCGGTTCAGCTGCGCCACCGACTTCCCCTCTGCCACGCCCCGCCGGATGAAGTCGCGGCGACCGGCCGCGAAGGACGCGTCATCCCCGGCGAACACCTCGTCCGGGTAGTCGTCGAGCCGGTTGCTGCCGAACAAATAGACCCGGGGCCGGAACTCGGCTGCGAGCACCTTGACGATCTCGGCGGTGATGCCGCGGGCCCCGCCGACGGCGAGCACCACCGAGTCGGGGCCCAGGCGCGCGGGCGCGTCGATGACCTCGACGGGTTCCTCGGCGAGCACCGGCACCGACGTGGTGCCGCCCTCGGCGTAGACGATCGGAAACGGCCGGCGGCAGGCGCTCTCCCGCTCCGCCAGCCGCGCCGCGTCGGTCAGCTCGCTCGTGCCGGTGACCAGCGCGAACGTCCGGCAGTCCGGCAGTTCCAGGTCGACCGCCTTGAGCAGACCGGTGAACAGCCCGGTCATCGGGTGCGGCACGCCGTCCGCGATGCCGCCTGCCAGCAGCACCAGCACCGACTCCGGCGAGGTGTGCTGGACGGCGAGAAAGAACGCGTCGTGCAGGGCGATCAACGAGTCCGCCGGTGGGTTGTCCGGGTCGGTGAGCGGGCTGGTGCGCGCCAGGTCGGTGACGATCCGCACGTGGCGGACGTCCCCGCGTAACGCCTCCCGCACTGTCTCGGGTGTGGGCTGGGGCAGGTGGATCCAGTCCGGCGGAGCGCCGGCCGCGGTGCACAGCACGGTGGCGTCCGGCGGCAGGGGGAGTCCGCCGAGGTCGGTCAGGTCGGTCAGCACGACCACGCCTGGCGGCAGGAACGGGGTGCGCTCCCCGACCTCGACCGCGGGGGCGGGGCGCAGCGCGGGCACGTGGCGGCGGACCAGCGGTCGTTGCCCGGGCGCGAACTGCTCGGCGTCCCGGAACCGGGCGGGCAGCCGGGCGGGCTCGGCCGCCGGGACGGTGAGGGCCAGTTCCACGTCGGCCACCCCGTCCGGGCCCGTGCAGCGCACGCCGATCTCGCCTGCCCCGCCGTGCAGGGCCCGCAGCACGCCCAGCCCGCCGGCGGCCCCGACGTAGCGGGCCACGTCCGGTGCGGCCACGCCGCACTCGACGACCTCGCGCCCGGCCGGACCGCCGTCGTCGACTGTGGACAGGCCGTTGACGTACGCCAGGATCGGCAGCCCTTCCTCGACGGCGGTCCGCTCCGTGGTCAGGGCGAACGCGAAGGCACCCTCGGCGAGTCCCGCACCCGCGGCGGGGCCCGCGCCGAGCGAGTCGCCGAGCAGGGCCGCGAACTCGGGTAGACTGTTGCCGTTGACGCCCGCGGCCAGCGCGAGGCGCACGTCACCGGTCCGCAGGTAGCGGGCGGCCGTCTCGATCGCGGTCAGCGCGGAGCTCAGCCCGGAGTCCAGCGTCACGTTCGGCCCGGTCAGATCGAACCGGCTGGCGACCCGCGCCGAGATGATGTTCGGCATCATGCCCGGGAACGAGTCCTCATTGGACGGTTCCACGCGCGAGCGCACGTCGGCGCGCAGCCGCTCCACCAGCTCGGGCAGTTCGGGCAGCTCGGCGGTGCGCGGGTCGGTGCGCAGCGCCGTGCTCACCTGGTCCAGGTAGACGCGGTCGCCCAGCAGCATGCCCATCCGCGTGGGCCCCATGTTGCCCACGAAGACCCCGGTGCTCTCGGTGTTGCGCTGCCAGAACTCCGGGATCTCATCGCGCAGCTCCTGCGCGCACCACACCATCATCAGCTGGCAGCGGTCCATCATCCGGACCGTCTTCGGCGGCAGCCGGACCTGCTCGAAGGGCGGCGCCGGGTACTGGTCGCCGAAGCCGTCCTGCGGGGCGTCGCCCGCGCCGGTGAGCCAGCGGGTGACCTGGTCGCGTGAGGACAGGCCGGGCAGGCGCGCGGACCAGCCCACGATGACGACCCGGTCGTCTCTCCGGCGGCGCGGGGCCGCGCCACCCGCGGACGCCTCCCGCACCACGAGGTGCGCGTTGGTGCCGCCGAAGCCGAAACCGGACACCCCGACGGCCCGCGGCCGGTCGGCGCGCGGCGGCCACGGCACCGGCTCGGCGGGGATCTCCAGCTTCGTCTCGTCGATCCGGAAGTCGCGCTGCGGGCTGGTCAGCCGGAACTGCGCCGGGATGGTGTCCCGCTGCAGGGCCAGCACCGCCTCCACCACCGACGCCACGCCGGCCGCCCAGCCGGTGTGCCCGATCAGCGACTTGTTCGAGGTCAGGTACTGGGTCCGGTCGGCGTGGAAGTGCTTGCGGATGGTGGTGAACTCGGCCAGGTCACCGGCCGGGGTGCCGGTGGCGTGCGCCAGCACCCAGTCGACGTCGTCGCCGGACACCGGGCCGGTCAGCGCGCGTCGCACGGCGAGGTCCTGCCCGTCCGGGTTGGGCGCGTAGATCGCGGTGCCGCTGCCGTCGGAGGAGGTGCCGACCGAGCCGAGCACGGCCAGCACCCGGTCGCCGTCGCGGCGCGCGCGGTCCAACCGCTTGAGCACGACGATGCCCGCGCCGTCGGCGAACAGCACGCCGTCCGCGGAGTCGTCCATGGCCCGCACCTCGCCACGGCGGGACAGGCCGCGCAGCTTCGCGAACATCACCATGGCGCGCGGGGTCAGCGCGAACGCGCCGCCGCACACCGCCACGTCGTGCTCGCCGAGCAGCAGGCTGCGCACCCCGATGTCGATGGCGTACATCGACGACGAGCAGGCCGTGTCGACCAGCTGGATCTCGGTGTCCGCGGGCAGCAGGCCCGCCATGGCCTGCCGGGCCACCCGGTCCGGCAGCAGCAGGTGGGGGTCGCGGGCCCCGCGCCGGTAGCGGTCGAGAAGCACGGCGTCCACAGCGGACAGCAGTTCGGCGCGGCGGTGCGCGGGCACGCCCATGTCGTCCAGCAGCCGCGGCACCCGTTGCCGGGCCGAGGCCAGCACCCCGGCGTCCTCCAGGTGCTGGCTGCCGTCCGGGGTGTAGCCGACCAGGAACGACACCCGGTCGTCGGCACCCAGGTGCACCGGGCGCAGCGCCTGCGCCAGCGAGTGCCGCAGCCACGCCGTGGTGAGCTCCGGCTCGCCCGGCAGCGCCGAGCCGGGGTCGGGTTGGAACCCGGTGATGAACGCGAACCGGTCCTGGTAGGTCTTGTCCTCCGCGGCCGGGTCCGGCGAGTAGAAACTGTCCCGCTCCCAGCGGTCCTCGGGCGGCCGGACGAACAGCTCCGCGCCGGTGGTGCGCAGCTCCCAGAACTCCTCCGGGCTGTTCGCGCCGGCCACGGCCAGGCCCATGCCGACGATGGCGATGTCGTCGGTCGGCGCCTCGTCACGCCGTTCGGTCACGACCGCGGGTCCCGGCGCTGCCTCGACGACGGCGACGGCGGCGCTTGCGGCGCCCCGCTCGCGGTCCCGCGATTCCGCCGTACTCGCCGCGTCTTCGGGGGTGGTCGTGGCCGATTCCGTCTGCGGGGGTGGGGACAGCAGGCTGGCGCCGAGGGAGAGACCGCCGTCGGCGAGCACCACCTGGCCGGTCACCCAGCGGGCGTCGTCCGAGGCCAAAAACGCCACCACGGCGGCCAGGTCCTCCGGTTCACCGAGTCTGCCCAGCGGGGTGGACCGCCGGATGACCTCCTGCATCTCGGCGGCCCGTGGGAAGGCGTCGGCGACCTCGCCGCGCAGCATCGCCGCGGACGCGGTGTTGACCCGGATGTTCAGCGGCGCGAACTCCACCGCGAGGTAGCGGGTCACCGCCTCGGCGGCGGCCTTGGCCGGGGCGCAGGCGAGGTAGCCGTTCATCACCAGCTGCGAGGAGCCCAGGGCGGAGATGGTGACGATGGAACCTCCGCCGCGGCGGGCCATGAGCGGGGCGGCCGCGCGGGCGCACCGCAGGCCCCCCTTGTAGTTGGTGTCGACGGCCTTGTCGAGGTGCTCGTCGGTGATCTCCGCGAGCGGCAGCAGCGCCCCGTTGGCCGCGTTGTTGACCAGGATGTCCAGGTATCCGAACCGCTCCTCGAGCTCGGCGAACATCCGGTCCACCTGGTCCTGGCGGGCCACCGAGGCGCGGATCAGGTCGACCCGCACGCCGAGGTCGCGCAGTTCCTCCGCGGTCCGCCTGGCCCGCTCGGGCGAGTGGAAGTAGTTGATGATCACGTGCGCGCCGCGCCGGCCCAGTTCCCGGGCGATGGCCGCACCGACGTTCTTCCCGCCGCCGGTGACCAGCGCGAGCTTGTTCTCCAGCTGTCCCATCACGAAATCCCTCGTGCTCGTGGAAGCGGTGCCAGGCGGATGCCGTCCGGTGCGGGCGACATCCGCGGTGCCGCGCCCCTACCGGGCGGCCTGTTCGCGCAGGGCGCTGTGGACCAGCTCGACGACCTTCGCGATGGTGTCGTACTCGCTGATCCGGATGCCGCCCTCGCGTTCGGGCAGGCCGTACCGCTGGAACGCGCGGGAGACCAGCTCCACCTGCTTGACCGAGTCGATGCCGAGTTCGGCCTCCAGCCGCACGTCGTCGCCGAAGACCTCCTCCGGGTACTCCAGCGCGGCCGCGTACTGGGCGCGCAGCTCCTTGGCGAGGACGTCCTTGTCGATGACCACCGGCTGCGCCGGGGGCGCCGGAGTCGCGTCGCGGCCCGCGGTGAACTCGGCGAGCTCGGCGCGCACCGAGGCCGCGATCCGCTCCCCGGCCGCCGCCCAGAACTCGGCGAACACCTCCGCGCTGGTGCCGGGCGCGAGCACCTCACCCAGCCGGGCCACGGCCTCCGGGTCTGCCGGGGCGGGTCCGGCCAGGGCCGCCAGGGTGGCGTCCAGGGCCAGGCCACCGGTGCGGTCGAGGGCCAGCGTGGACCAGGTGGACACGTCGTCGTGGTCGACGTTCCTGCGGACCAGCTGGGCCAGCGCCGTTGCGCCACCGACCTCGACGAACCGGTGCGCGCCCGCCTCGCGCAGGTGCGCAACAGCCGCCGCGAAGCGCACCGGCCGCACGAGGTGCTGGGCGATGAGCGCGGCGACGTCCTGTCCGGGACGGTAGTAATCCTGCTGGATCGGCGAGTACACCGGGATGCGCGGATCTGTGGCGTGCAGTTCGCCGATCCGCGCGGCCAGCGCGGACACCGCGGGCTGCAGCAGCGGGCTGTGGAAGGCGAACGGTGAGTTCAGCTCCACCGCACCGATCTCCAGCAGCCGGGCGATGCCCAGCACCCGGCCGACGGACCGCTGCGGTCCACTGAGGACGGTTTGCGTCGGGTGGTTGTGCGCGGCGACGGCCACCTGGTCGTCGGCGAGCAGCTCGACGAGGTGCTGGGCGCGCTGCTCGTCGGCGCCCAACGCGACCATCCGGCCGGGTTCGACGCCCAGTTCCTCGATCACCCGCACCCGGTGCGCGACGATCCGCGCGCCGTCGGCCACCCCGAACACGCCCGCGGTGACCAGTGCGGCGATCTCGCCGAGGCTGTGCCCGACGAGCACGTCGGGGCGCACGCCGCGCTCCAGCAGCACCCGGCCCGCCGCGACCGCGGCGCCGTAGATCGCGAACTGCGACACCCACGGGTCGTGGTGCAGCAGTCGGGCGAGGTCGGTTTCGGCGTCCAGGACCTCGCTCACCGGCCGCCCGAACAGCTCGGCGGCCACCTCGTCGAGTTCCGCGAAAACCTCCCCGACCTGCGGATACCGCTCGCGGGCGAGCGCGAGCGCGCGGCCGTCGTAGCCGCCCTGGCCGGGGAAGAGGAACACGGTCTCCTGCTGTGACATCTGCGCACCTTCTCCAGAGATCGCGGATGGTTCTGCGTGGGTCGTGGGAGCGGCTCGGGTCAACTCGCGGGTCAGGAGCGGGCGCGGACGGTCATCGGCAGCCCGCCGCGCGGCCGGACGATGATCTTCGCGCGCGGCGCGACGCGGTGCCCGGGCACCGGTTCGAAGCGCCAGCGCTGTGCGATGGTGGCCAGGGCCATCACCGCCTCCAGCAGCGCGAACTCGTTGCCGATGCACTGGCGCGGACCACCGCCGAACGGGAAGTAGCTGAACCGCGGGCGGTCGCGGTCGAGCGCGGTGCCGGTGAGGTTGTCGGTCGACCCGTCCGGGGCGCTCGGCACCCAGCGTTGCGGGGCGAACCGCTCCGGGTCGGGCCACCACCGTGGATCCCGGTGTACCACCCAGGAACTCATCATCACGGTGGCGTCGACCGGCAGCCGGTAGCCGAGCACGGTGTACTCGGTCAACGCCCGCCGTGCCACCGTCCACACTGGAGGGTAGATGCGCAGCGCCTCGGAGAACACCGCCTTCGTCCAGGCCAGTCGGGGCAGGTCGGCGAAGGTCGGCAGCCGGTCGCCGAGCACCTCGTCGACCTCGGCGGCCAACAGCTCCGCGGCCCGCGGGTTGCTGCCCAGCAGGTGGAACGTCCAGGCCAGCCCGTTGGCGGTGGTGTCGTGCCCGGCCATCAGCAGGGTCAGCACCTCGTCGCGGATCTGCTGGTCGGACATGGGTTCGCCGGTGTCGGCGTCGCGCGCCGCGATCAGCATCGACAGCAGGTCCTCGCCGACCACGCCGGTGCGCCGCCGCTCCTGCACCATCCGGTGCACCACGGCATCCAGCGCCCGGCGGCCGCGCTGGAACCGCAGGTTGCTGGGCAGGGGCAGGCGGACCAGCAGCGATCCGCCCGGCGACATGGCCCAGCGCAGCGGGCCGTCGTTCTTCGGCAGCGCGGTGCGCACCGTGCGGGTCACGTCGCTGTCCAGGTCGACGTCGAAAATCGTCCTGGTCACGACGGCCAGCGTCAGCTCCACCATCTCCACCAGCACATCCAGCCGCTGGCCGTCGGACCAGGTGGCGCTGCGCTGGGCGGCCAGCTCCGCGAAGGTGTCGGCGTACCCGGCGACGCGCTGCCGGTGGAACAGCGGTTGCAGCAGCTTGCGCTGCTTCTTGTGGTGCTCGCCGGTGCTGGTGAGCAGGCCGCGGCCGAGCAGGCGGGTCAGCGGCGCCTCGCGGTTGCTGCCCTTGCCGATGATGTCGCTGTCGAAGTGCGGTGCCGAGGAGATCAGCACGTCGTTGATCGCGACCGGGTCGCTGACCAGGTAGATCGTGGTGGGGCCAAGGGGCACCCGGACGATCGGCCCGTACCGGTCGCGCAGCCCGGCGAGGAAGTTCGGGGTGTCGGCCTGCAGGTCCCGGAGCATGCCCGGGCGCAACCCGCGCGGGCCGGGGACGTCGTGCTCGCTGCGGATCTGCTCTTGTGCCTGCTGGGTCATCATCGCCTCCTCGGGGCCGACGCGGGGCGCAGCCGACGGCGGTCGACGGGCACGTAGGTGCCCGGGTAGGACAGGGCGCGGGCGAGCGGCAGCAGCGGGCGGAACACCGCGTCCTGCAGCCACTGCGGCCAGGTGAGCCGGAACTCGTCGCGGAACTCCGCGGCGATCGCCGCCGCGCGCAGCGGGCTGGGGTGGCCCCACCGGTTCGTCCGGCCGTCGGTGGCCAGGCCCCACAGCGTCTCCAGCAGCTCGTCCATGCGCAGCGCCGGGTACGCGCCGCTGATCAGCCTGGCGTCGGTGGAGCCGTGGTTGATCATCCGGTGCGGCACGCCCGGCGGGGCCACGTAGCGCTTGCCGGGCCGGGCCAGGATCTCCTCGGATCCGATCTGGATCAGCACCTCGCCTTCGAGGACCTCGAAGGTCTCGGTCTGGTGCGGGTGGATATGCGTGGCGGCGACCGCGCCGCCCGCCCGGAGCAGAAAGTCGCCCTCGACCAGCTCCCCGTTGGTGTCCAGCCGACCGGTGCGGATCTTGACGCGCTCTCCGGACTGGGTGTTCTCGATGACCTCGCCGACGTCGAGCATCAGGGGGTTCCTCCCACGGTCTTGAAGTAGCTGCGGACGGCACCGGGTGAGGCGCTCGAACCACGCGCGCCCAGGTACCGGTCGGGGCGGACGACGACGGCGGTGTCCGGGCCCGCGGCGAGCGCCCGCCGCACCCGGCCGCCGAAGTCGGCCACCACGCGCCACCGCGGCGAGTCGGGGATCGCGTCCGCGGGCGCGCCGGGCGAGTCGAAGACGAGCACCGGGACGTCGCGGGGCACGGCGCGGTGCAGCGCGGTGAACCCGTCGACGTCGTCCCATGCGCGGCCGCGCCCGGCCCAGGCCAGTACCACCGGGCCGGTGGCGGGCAGCAGGTCCCACAGCCACCCGTCGACCAGCCGCACGTCGGGCAGCCGCGCGCCCGTACCCGGACGCCCGCGCACCAGGTCCACCACGGAGCGCAGGCGGCGGGCGGCCAGCAGCGGCCCGGAAGCCGCGGTGAGCCCGGCGGGATAGCTCTGCAGCACACCGCTCACCGCGGGCGGCACCACACGCTGCACCACACCTCGGCGGCCCGCGGTCGACCAGATCAGGTCGCGTCCGGCGCGGGCGGCGGCGCTGGCCAGGGTCGCGCCCCTGGTCGCGCGGTTGGCCAGCCGGACCGTCAGTGACGCGGCCGGTCGCCGCTCGGCGTCGTAGGAATCCAGCAGGGTCGGTGACGCGTCGCCCCGGCACACCAGGGCCAGCTTCCACCCGAGGTTCGCCGCGTCCTGCAGCCCAGCGTTGACGCCCTGCGCCCCGGCCGGGCTGTGCACGTGCGCGGCGTCCCCGGCCAGCAGCACCCGGCCGCGCCGGAACTGCCGGGCGATGCCCTGCCGGACCCGGAACCCGCTGACCCACTCCGCGGTGGACAACCGCATCGGGACCGGGCTGCGCTCGTCGAGAATCCGCTGGATGCGCTCCACCGGCCACTGCGCGGGGTCCGGCCGCTCCCGGCCGACGGTCATGGTCAGCCGCCACTGGTCGCCGGGCATCGGTAGCGCGTGCAGCACCGCGTCGCGGTGCAGGAACCAGTTGACGCCGTCCCGCGGCAGCTCGGTGTCCATCCGCACGTCGGCCAGCACCCAGCCGTAGCGCTCCAGTTCACCGGCCATGTCGATGCCGGCCGCCGCGCGGATCGTGCTGCCCGGGCCGTCGCAGGCGATCAGCCAGTCCACCTCGGCCTGCTCGGTCCCGGCCGAGCTGACCAGCGCCACCCGCGGCAGGCCGGAGGCCGACCAGCTGAGTTCGGCGCAGCGGACGCCCTTTTCGACCTTGCCGCCGAGCTCGACCAGCCGCCGCTCCAGCAGCGACTCGGTCTCGTACTGCGGCAGGACCAGGCCCCAGCCGAAGCGGGAGCGCAGGTCGGTCAGGTCGAAGGTGGTCAGTGGCTGCCCCTGGGACCACAGTGTGCCCTTGCGCAGCGGCAGGCCGCGTGCGGTGGCCTCCTCGGCGATACCGAGGTCGTGCAGGATCTCCAGGGTCCGCGGCCAGATCGCGATCCCCTTGGAGCGCGGCGACCGCTCGGTGCCCGCCTCCACCACCCGCACCGGCACGCCCGCGCGCAGCAGCTCGCAGGCCACGGCCAGTCCGGTCGGCCCCGCCCCGACGACGAGAACCCGGGTCTGCTCGGCCATTGCTCACCCCTCGAATCTGCGGAAAACCAGCGACGTGTTGTGGCCGCCGAACGCGAACGAGTTGGACAGGGCTACGTTCACGTCGGCTGCGCGCGCCTTGTTCGGCACGTAGTCGAGGTCGCACTCCGGGTCGGGCATCTCCTGGTTGATCGTCGGCGGCAGCTGGCCACGGTCGATGGCCAGCGCGCAGACGGCGGCCTCGACCCCGCCGGTCGCGCCGAGCAGGTGCCCGGTCGTGGATTTCGTCGAGCTGACCGCGATCCGCGTGCTGTGCTCGCCGAAGACCCGTTTGAGCGCGGCGGTTTCCATCGCGTCGGACGCCCTGGTGGAGGTGCCGTGCGCGTTGACGTAGTCCACGGCGGAGGGATCGAGTCCGGCGTCGCGCAGGGCCAGCCGCATCGCCCGCGCCGCGGGCGCGCCGTCCGGTGCCGGCCGGGTGGGGCTGTGCGCGTCGTTGGTGTGGCCGCACCCAACGATCTCGGCGAACACGTGCGCGCCCCGGGCCTCGGCCGCCGCCAGCGACTCCAGCAGCAGCATCCCCGCGCCCTCGCCCATCACGAACCCGTCGCGCTCGGCGTCGAACGGCCGGGAAGCCCGCTGCGGATCGTCGTTGCGCCGCGAGAGCGCGCGCATGTTACCGAACCCGGCGATGAGCGGCCCGACGATGCACGCCTCGGCGCCACCGGCCACCGCCGCGGTCGCGTACCCGTCGCGGATGAGCCGGAAGGCGTGCGCGACGGCATCCGCGCCCGCCGCGCAGGCGGTGGCCGGGGCCGCGGACGGACCGCCGAAACCGTGCAGCCGGGCGATCGTGCCGGCCGCCATGTTGACGATCGAGGACGGCACGAAGAACGGCGACACCATGGCCGGGCGTTCGGTGCGGACCCCGTCGATGATCGTCGCCGCCCCGCCGATCGCGCTGCCCACCACCGTGGCCACCTCGCTGCGGTCGGCGAAGACCGCGCCGTCCAGCGCCATCGCCGCCGCGGCCTGCGCGAACTGGCAGAAGCGGTCCGCCCGGCGGGCCTCGTGCCGGCGGCAGAAGTCCAACGGGTCGAACCCGGTCACCTCCGCGGCGATCCGCACGTCGTGCCGGGACGCGTCGAACGTGGTGATCGGCCCCGCCCCGGACACCCCGCCGACCAGGGCGTCCCAGGTCGCGTCGGTGCCGATGCCGACCGGGGTGACCAACCCGATCCCGGTGACCACCACGCGGGTCATCGCGCGCTCGCGTCGTCGAGACCGAACAGCGACTCCAGCCGGGTGGCGAGGCCGACGTCGCCCTTGATCCGCAGGCGACCCCGCATCAGCAGGCTCATCCCGCTGCGCAGGCCGGAGGCCATCTCCAGGAAGCTGACCGCGTCCATGCTCAACGTGACCGTGGGCTGGGTGTCCTCCCGCGCCGGGCGCACCGCGCACGAACTGCCCGCCAGGGACAGGTCGTACTCGATCGTCTCGGCCGGTTCGCGGCGCACCCGCCAGCGGACGACGACCGGCGCGTCCACCGCTCGCCCGGTGTGGAACTCCGGCATCCGCTCGAACGCCGCGCGCAGCGCCTTGCCGCCGGTGTCGGTGGCCAGCAGCGCGGTCAGCTCCCGGCGCGGCACGCCGTCGACGGCCGCGCGCAACGCGGCGCGGTCCGCGGTGGTCAGGGCGGACAGCTCGGCCTCGGTGAGGGTCCGGTGTTCGGTCATGCGTGCTGCTCCTCGTGTGCGGTGGCCCCGGCGACGACGAGGGCGGCGGCGACCTCGGCCGCCGGATCGTCGCCGGGCAGTTCGGCGGCGACGTGCCCGTCCGGCCGGACCAGCACCGCCGCGTGGTGTCCGAGCATCCGGTCGGCGTCGTCGAAGGCGACGGCCCGCACGTGCGGGACGTCCTGGCAGGCGGCCGCGAACGCCTCGGCGTGGCGCTGGTCGGCCAGCACGGCGAAACCGCTCACCCCGATGTCGCATGTGGACACTTCGTGGGCGTCGTCGATCCACCGGTGCGGCATGCGGGCGCCGACGGCGACGGCGTCGTCGAGGCGCATCACGTCCGCCACCACCGGGTCGCGCTGGTAGCAGAAGCCCAGCGCCTGGCCCGGGTAGTCGAAGTGCGGGCGTTGCTGCTCGATCAGCTGCCGCACCTCGTCGCCCGGTGGGAGCCCGGTGAGCAGTGCCTCGATCTGCCGGGCGTTGTGCTCGCTCTGCCGGGCGTTGAACTCCGCCACCGGGCGCCGCTCGGTCTCGTAGCTGTCCAGCAGTTCCGGGCGCGCCCAGCCCTGGAGCACCCCGGCGAGCTTCCACGCGAGGTTGTGCGCGTCCTGGATGCCGGTGTTCATCCCGAACCCGCCGGTCGGGGGGAAGGTGTGCGCGGCGTCCCCGGCGACGAACACCCGCCCGCTGGCGTCGCGCCACCGGTCGACGCCGGTGCTGCCCATCCGCCACGAGCGAACCGAGAGCACGGCCACCTCGACGTCCGCGCCCACGGCGGACCCGACCAGGGCCGCGTGGTCCAGCCCGGGGTCGAACAGCCGCTGCTCGTCGTGCGGGCCGGATGCGGGCACCTCGAGCAGCCACTCGCCGCCGACGGGGTCCACTGTGATCAGCGCACCCCGCACCGCGCTGTTGGCGATCCAGTAGAGCGCGCTGCCGTTGTGCTGCGTCCACCGCCGCAGGTCGGCCCGGAAGTGCACGTCGAGCAACCGCCCCAGCGGCGGCTCGGCCACCGGCGCGATCCCGACCTGCTCCCGCAGCTCACCGTGCAGGCCCTCGGCGAGCAGCGCGTAGTCGGCCTCGATGCGGCACGGCCCGTCCGCTCCGGTCGCCTCGACCACCACGCCGGCCGCGCCGGTCGACAGGCCCGTCGCGGTGGTGCCGAACAGCGCTGTGACGGTGGGGCGATCGGCGAGGGCAGCGGCCAGGATCGACACGATGCGGTGCTGCGGGCAGATGCCCGGCAGCTCCGGGCTCTGCGCGGCCATCAGCATCAGCTTCTCGGCCGACTCCACCACGTCCAGGTGGCCGAACTCGGTCCCGGCCAGCGCGGTCCGGAAGCTGATCCGCCCCGCCTCCTGCGGCGGCACCCCGGCCTCGCGCACCCGGTCGGCCAGGCCGAGCGTGCGCAGCACCTCCATGGTGCGGACGTTGACGATGGTCGCCCGCGGGTGCGGCGAGGGCTCCCGGCGGCGCTCGACCAGGACGGTCCGCACGCCTCGTTGCGCGAGCAGGTGCGCCGCGGCCAGCCCGACCGGGCCGCCGCCGACCACGACCACCTGCGCGGTCACCCGGCGGGTCATCGCCGCACCTCCGCGACCGCCGGCGCGAGCGCGCGATGCACAGCGGCGTCGAAACGCCGCCGAGCCGCCTTCCGCGCGACGGCCACCGCGGGCAGGCCGAGCGCGGCGGTGGGCACGAGCCACGCGGCGAACGCGGCGAGCACCAGGTTGCGCGGCAGGCCGGGACGTACGGCGCGGGCCACCGCGACCCACGCCCGGAAGACCCGGCTGGCCAGCAGGTCCGCCGTGGCCAGGGCCGGATCGACCGCGGCGGCGTCGGTGGCCGCGAGGGCCTGGACCACCCGGTCGTCGAAGTCCGCGTCACCCGGCCGCGCCGTGGCGGCGAGCTTCTCGCCGACCGCCCGCACCCGCGCCAGCTGCGCGGGACCCACGCCCGCGCGCGGGAAGAACCAGAACGGATCCCGGCGGCCGGTCAGCAACCACCGCATGGTGGTGAAGAACGTCGCCAGCGGCGGGGCGTCGTCGATGGCGGCGACGGTGCCGAGGTAGCGGGCACCGCGGGCGGTGACCCGGCGGCTCACCGCCAGGGCCGCCGAGTACCACATGTTCCGGCACGCGGTCAGCCCGATTACGCGCTGCCCGGCGAACCGCTGCGGACCGGCCAGCACCGAGCGCATCGGGATCGACGGCGCGAGGTACCACACCTGGAACGCGAACAGCACCAGGTCCACCGGCTCGTCGTCCCCGACCACCTCGACCTCCACAGTGGACTCTGGGTGGACGGCGTCGGGCACCAGGCCGACGAACCGCCGCAGCGACCACGGGAAGGGGAACGCGGTGCGCGGCCGCACCTGGCTCCACCGGATCTCCCACCCCGCCTCGACCAGCGGCGCGACGAAGGCGTCCACGGCGTCGGTGAGCTGACCGGTCTGCGAGTACCAGTAGACCCGCAGCCGTGGCGGGCGTGCTGCGGTCATCCGTCCGCCCCGACCGCGGTCAGGTGCATGAACGCGATGGAAAACCGGCCCGACTCCGGCACCATGCACAGCAGTTTGTCCCCTTCGGACACCAGCCCCGAGGTCACCAGCTCGTCGAGGATCACGAAGATCGCCGCGCTGCCGATGTTGCCGACCTGCTGCAGGTTGCTGAACCAGGACTCCAGCGGCGGGCCGTGCACCTTGCGCCGCTGGAGCTGCTTGAGCACCATCTCCTTCATCTTCTCGCTGGAGTAGTGCGCCGGGAACCAGCGAATCTCGTCCGGGTCGAAGCGGCCCTCGGCCAGCAGCCGCTCGTACTCGTCGACCCCACACCTGACCAGGTGCGGCAGCAGCGCGAGGTTCTGCCGCATCACCAGGGCACCGGCGGCCGACGCGTCCTGGTCGGTGGCGTGGTCCAGCCAGGTGCGCTCCGTGCCGCCGGACTCGCTGCCGAAGTACATGCAGGTGGGGCCGGTGTTGGCGTAGGAGGTCAGGCTGATCCAGTCGATGCGCAGGCTCACGCCCCGCGCGGCGGGCCGGTCCCGCACCACGAAAGCGCCGGCGCCGTCGGAGAGCATGTACCGCAGGAACGCCATCTCCAGCGCCATCGAGCCGTCCTCGGCCGCGGGCCGCACGCCCTGGTAGCGCTGGCTTTTGAAGGCGCGCGAGGAGAACTCGGAGGCGGCCACCACCGCGGTTTGCTTCTCCCCCGCCGTGATCTGCAGGTGCGCGGCCTTCAGCGCGGTCATCCCGGCGTTGCACAGGCCCCCGGCGCTGATCACCTCGCAGGGCGGGCAGTCCAGCGCGCCGTGGATCATGCTGGCGAACCCGGGTGCGAGCAGGTCGGCGATCGTGGTCCCGGCGGCGATCAGGTCGATCTCGTCGACGCCGACCTCGCCGCGGCGCAGCGCCTCCCGAATCGCCGACACCGCCATCTCCGTGTTCGACACGGTCGTCCGCTGCTGCTTGTCGATGGCGTAGTGGCGGGTCTTGATCCCGTTGTTCGCCAACGTCTGGTCGCGCACGATCTCGGAGTTCGGGCCGACCGCGCCCAGGTACTCGTCGATCTCCTCGTTGGGCACCGGCGCACCGGGCAGGAACCGGCCGGTGCTGGTGATGTAGGCAGGCATCTACTCCCCCAGGGACACTCGGTCGGCGGTCGTGGCGTGCTCGTCGAGGCGCAGGGCGACGAGGTCGACCAGCTCGCCGACGGTCTGCACGCCCATCAGCCGCTCGTCGGTCAGCGCGATGTCGAAGCGCCGCTGCAACTCCTGCACCAGGGCCACGAGCTCCAGCGACTCGACCTCCACGTCGGAGAGCCGGGTGGTGTCGGTGACCGTCGCGCCATCGACACCGCACACGTCGGTCAGGAAGTTCTCGACCGCGGAATGGACTTCTCGCCGAACGTCCATGTTGTCCTCTTTCCTTGCCGTGGACGAAAAACGGGTCAGCGGCGAATGCGGTAGGACGCCACGTCGAAGCGCGCGGTGCGCCTGCGGAACGTCCACGTCGGACCGGGCCACAGCGTGGTGTTGCGGCCGGTGGCGTCGAGGTAGTAGCTGGTGCAGCCACCGCTGGTCCACACGCTGCCGGTCATCGCGCGCTGCACCTCGGCGGCGAAGCGGCGCTGCACCTCCGGGCGCACCTCGATGTCGCGGAGGCCGTCACGGGCCATCACCCGCAGGCAGTCGACGACGTAGCGGATCTGCGCCTCGATCATGACCAGCAGCGAGGTGTGTCCGGTGCCGGCACCAGGTCCGGTGAACAAAAACAGGTTCGGGAACCCCGCGACGCTGGTGCCCAGGTAGGCGGACCGGCCGTCGACGCGCCAGGTCTCGGCCAGCGACCGGCCGTCCCGGCCGAACAGCCGGTGCGCCACCGGCGGATCGGTCACGGTGAACCCGGTGGCGAGCACGATCACGTCGGCGAGGCGCTCGGCACCGTCGGCGGTGACGATCCCGTTCGCCTCGACCCGCTGGATCGGCTCGGTCACCAGCTCGACGTGTGGCCTGGTCAGCGTCGGGTAGTAGTCGCTGGAGATCAGGACCCGCTTGCAGAACAAGGAGTACGTCGGTGTGAGGCGCCGCCGCAGCTCCGGGTCCGGCACCTGGGCGGCCAGGTGCGCGCGGGCCTGGCGCTTCGCTGCGGCCAGCAGGCGGCGGCGCCCGGTGAGGGCCAGCGCCGGGATCTCCCGCGTCCAGTACTGGACCGCGCGCACCGCGCGCTGCGCCAGCGGCACCCGGCGGTACAGCGCGCGCACAGCGCGGGGCACCGGCCGGACCGCCTTTGGCATCACCCAGGGCGGTGTGCGCTGGTAGACCTGCACCTGCTTGGCCTTCTCCGCCACCGCGGGCACGATCTGCACCGCCGACGCCCCGGTGCCGACCACGGCGATCCGCTGCGCGGTGAGGTCGACGTCGTGGTCCCAGTCGGCCGAGTGGAACACCGACCCGGTGAACCGGTCGAGCCCCGGGATGTCGGGCAGGTTCGGCCGGGCGAACGGCCCGGTGGCCACGACCAGCACAACGGCCCGCAACCGCCCCCGGCTGGTGGTGAGCAGCCAGCACCGGTCCTGCTCGTCCCACTCCGCCGCGGTCAGCTCGGTGCCCAGCTCGACGTGCTCGTCAACACCCCAGCGGCGGGCGCAGTCCCGCAGGTACGCCAGGATCTCGGCCTGCCCGGCGAACGAGGACGTCCAGTTCGGGTTCGGCGCGAACGAGTACGAGTACAGGTTCGACGGGATGTCGCACGTGCAGCCCGGGTAGGTGTTGTCCCGCCACGCGCCGCCGACGGAGTCCGCCCGTTCCAGCACCACGACGTCGTGAAATCCGGCCGAGCGCAGCTGGTGCACCAGTCCGATACCGGCGAATCCAGCACCGATCACCGCGATCGAAACTTCTCGGACACTGCCACGTAACGGAGGCCGGTCGGAGTTCACCGTCGAGTCCCCAACCGACCGCGGAAAACGAGCGCCACGAATAACTCCCGATTGTTTCTCCGCGCCATGAGCCCCCTCCAGATCGCCGGCGACTGCTCGGCGAGCGACTCGCCCAAACGCTAGCCACAGGCCCCGGTGGGATGTCAACATGGTTTTCGCGATTACGACGAACAGCGCACTCCGCAATGCACCTGACGGCAGACAAGGAAGCCAAAACTCCAGCTCAGCACGGCTACCGCAGCCACAGCGACGAAAGTCCCCCACATTCGGACACATTATGCACCGCCCGGACGTTACCGTTTCGAGACAGATGTGACAAGCATCACAGTCGCCTTTTCCGGTGGAATCCCCGATGTAGGTTGCGGATCGTCGAACCAGGCTGACGTGATCGACCACGAGGAAGGCGCCCGCATTGGACTCGAATGCTGATATCGTGCGCCGGGGTTATGCCGCTTTCGAAAGCGGGAACATTCCGGAGTTCAAGTCGCTCCTCGCCGAGGACGTCGAGTGGGAAATCCCGCGAGAATTCCCCTACGGGGGAGTTTTCCGCGGGCCGGACGCCGTGGTGGAACTGCTCGCCACCATCCCTTCCTACTACGCGAGCCAGCACGTCGAGATCACCGATTTCGACGCGTTCGGCGACGAACTGGTTATCGTGCGCGGCCGGCACTACGGCGAGGTGAAGAACGGCACAGCCTACGACGTCGGCTTCGCGTCGTTCTTCACGGTGCGCGACGGCCGGGTGGTCCGCTTCCGGGAATACGTCGACCCGGGCAAGGCGATCGCCCTGCTCGACTCGATGCGCACCGAGCAGTGACGTCCGGAGCGGGGCGTCCCTGCACTGCCTGGGCGCCCCTCGCCGCGAGGCACTCCGGTTCGTGACAGTTCCTCATGTCGAAAGGCCCGCCGACCATGACCGCACGGAACTCCTTCGGCCTGCCCGACCTCACCGGCAGGACGGTCGTCGTCACCGGCGCCACCGGCGGGCTCGGCCTCGCCACCACGCGCGCGCTCGCCCGCGCCGGGGCACACGTCGTGCTCGCGGTGCGCGACCTCGCGCGCGGTCGCGCGGCGGCCCGCACCGTCGACGGCAGCACCGAGGTGCGCCACCTCGACCTGGCCGATCTCGCGTCGATCCGCGCATTCGCCGACTCGTGGCAGGGCGACCTGGACGTGCTCATCAACAACGCGGGCGTCATGATGCCGCCGGAGAGCGCCACGAAGGACGGGTTCGAGACGCAGTTCGGCGTCAACCACCTGGGCCACTTCGCCCTGACCAACCTGCTGCTGCGCTCGCTGACCGACCGGGTGGTCACCGTGTCGTCGGTGGCCCACCGCTCCGGTCGAATCCGCTTTGACAACCCCAACCTCGTCGGCGAGTACCGCGCGTCCCTGGGCTACGCGCAGTCCAAACTGGCCAACCTGCTGTTCACGCTGGAGCTCCAGCGCCGCCTCACCGGCATCCGCTCCCCGGTCCGCGCGCTCGCCGCGCACCCGGGCTGGTCGGACACGCCGCTGCAGAGCCGCGTCCACAACCCGGTCGCGCGCACGCTCATGGTCCTCTGCAACAAGCTCGTCGCGCAGAGCAGCAGCGCCGGTGCGCTGCCGACGCTCTACGCGGCCACCCAGGACCTGCCCGGCGCGGCCTACGTCGGCCCCAGCGGCTTCAAGGAACTGCGCGGCGCACCCACGCTGGTCAGCCGGTCGCCCGCCGCCAGCGACGCCGAAGCGGCGAAGCGACTGTGGGAGCTGTCCGAGGAACTCACCGGCGTCCGATTCCCCGCCGAACTGGTGCGGTGACGTCGCCGGGGCCGCTGGCGGACCCGCAACGCCGAACGTCGCCGACTCCCCGCCACTGCGCGCGTTGCGGCTCTGCCCGGGTTCAGGCCACTGGACGATCCGGCAAGTTGCTCTTGCCGGCTTGTACAAATTGACGTCTTGGCTGGTCCGGTGACCGGGATCACGATGACCTGCAACTGTTCCTGGTGTGGAAGAGGTCAGGATGTCTACAGAGATTTCGCAGCTCAAAAGCGGTCTGCGACAACGGCACTTGAGCATGATCGCGATCGCGGGCGTGATCGGTGCCGGCCTGTTCGTCGGCAGCGGAGCCGCGATCAGCCAAACCGGCCCCGGCGCGGTGCTGTCCTACGCACTGGCCGGCCTGCTGGTGGTGCTGGTGATGCGGATGCTCGGCGAGATGTCCGCCGCCAGCCCCGAGACAGGATCGTTCTCCAGCTACGCCGAACGAGCACTGGGACGCTGGGCCGGGCTGGCCATCGGCTGGCTGTACTGGTGGTTCTGGGTCGTCGTGCTGGGCATCGAAGCCACCGCCGGTGCAGAGATCGCCAACCGCTGGTACCCCGCCATACCCCAATGGGTCTGGGCACTGCTCATCATGGTGGCACTGACCGCAACCAACCTGTACTCGGTGCGATCCTTCGGTGAATTCGAGTTCTGGTTCGCCTCCATCAAAGTCACCGCCATCGCCGGCTTCATCCTCCTCGGCACACTCGCCATCCTGGGTGTGCTGCCCAACGTGGACAGCCCCGGACTCACCAACCTCACCGGACACGGCGGATTCCTCCCCTTCGGCATCAGCCCCGTCCTCAGCGGCATCGTCGTCATCGTCTTCTCCTTCTTCGGCGCCGAAATCGCCACGATCGCCGCAGGAGAATCCGACAACCCCCAACACGCCGTCCGCGCCGCGGTACGATCCGTTGTCTGGCGAATCCTGGTGTTCTACATCGGCTCCATCGCCATCATCGTCACACTACTGCCCTACAACAACGCCGAAGTCGCCAAAAGCCCCTACGTCGCCGTCCTCGACCAGATCGGCCTCCCCGCCGCAGCCCTGGTCATGGACATCGTCGTCTTCACCTCCGTACTCTCCTGCCTGAACTCTGCCCTCTACACAGCCTCACGAATGGCATTCTCACTCTCCCAACGCCAACAAGGCCCCCGACCGCTCGCACGAGTCAACAAACGCGGAGTCCCCACCCTCGCCATCCTCGCCTCCACCATCGTCGGTTTCATCACCGTCGCCTTCAACTACATCTCACCCGACACCGTCTTCCTCTTCCTCGTCAACTCCTCCGGAGCAACCGCACTTCTGGTCTGGCTCGTCATCGCCTTCTCCCAACTCCGCCTCCGTAAACAACTCGAACGCACCAACCCCGAACGACTCACCCTCACCATGTGGGGCTACCCCTACCTCACCTGGGCCACCATCATCGCCATCACCACCATCCTCGTAGCCATGGCCTTCGACACCGAAACCCTCATCCAACTCCTGCTCACCCTCACCGTCGCAGCCACACTCGTCATCATCGGCCTCATTCACCAACGCACCCACCAACCCACCACCACCCCAACAACCGAACACGTCTGACAAACCGAACGCAATCAGCCGAAAGAAAACGCGGTGCTGGAATCCGTTGCCCGGATTCCAGCACCTGCTGTTTTCACGTCGACAGTGATCCCTGTGCTGATGGGTGGCATCAGGAACCCGACGAGGCCGGGGTCGCCTCGGGTTTCGGTGCGCGGGCGCGTTTGTGCGGTAGGGCGTGATTGTGGACGCCGGAGAGCAGTTCGTGGGCGCCGTGGTGGTTGGGGTGCAGCCACAGTGCGACGCAGAACGCGATCAGCAGCACAGCGCCCACCGTGACCAGCGCCAAGCCGATCAGCACCTCCGGCAGTAGGTCAATGAGTTCGCTCAGCAGGTCTTCGGGGTGGATGAGCATGTCTTCGACCCCGCTGATGCTCATGCCGGGCATGATGATGGCGGCCCCCAGGATGAGCGCCGGCACCAGCGCAACCGGAAACATCGGAACGGCGAGAAGCACCGTGCGCAGCAGCAGACGCCACAGTGCCGGTCTCGCCCCACCGGGGCCAACCAGTTTCAACAGCAGCAACTTCTTGCCCGGGGTACCGCCGAAAGCCCAGGGCAGCACGACGAAGTACACCAGCACGGCCGCCAGCAGCCCGAGCAGCCAGTCATCGAACAGCACCACGCACATCAGCGTGCAGAACACCGCCACGAACGGCAGCACGCACAGGTCCACCACCAGCGCCAGCAGCCGTCTGCCCAGCGGTACCGGGCGACGGGCCAGCGCCTCGTCGTCCAGCGACTCCAACGTGGGCAGGAAGCGGGTCAGCGGCCCGGCGACGGCCCAGCCCAGCATGGCGCCGCCGGTGTTGACGATCAGGTCGTCCACGTCGAACAACCGGTAGGGGCACGGGTACATGCCCCAAACCCCGGTCAGCTGGGTGAACTCGAAGAACAGCGAGACGCCGAGCCCGATCACCGAGGCGACCAGGAAACTGCGCCGGAAGTGATACCGCAGGTACATGCCCAGCGGCACGAGCAACAGCACGTTCAGCAGCGTTTCCAGGACCGCCGGGTTGTGGATCACCAGCGCACCCAGGCTCACCCGGCCGTCGGCTTCCTTCCAGATGTCGGCGAAGGTGTTGCCAGGCACCAGCTGCGGGTGCGACTTCTCCGGGTACTCCGCACACACGTCGACCGACGGCGCGGGCAGCGGGATCAGCGTCATGCAGAATGCGGTCAGCGCGTAGAACAGAAAGCTGTAGAACGAAAGCGTTCGCCAACTCGACATGACCCCGTGCCTGCGGTAGGTGGCGATCGCGGCGGGGAGGAACAGAACGAGTGCGAGCAACGGAAAGACGAGCGCCGCTGTCTTGACAGGCAGAAGGTAAAAGCTTGCCACCGCGCGATTATATGGATTCGTCTCCAGTCTCTCCCTGCGGAGACCATCTTCTGTTCCGGCGTTTGCGGCTGACACCGCCGGGATCAGCAAACACGATGGCAAGGTGTGCCACCAGAACCGGTGTCCTGCCAGGTGAGGCTGGCCCCACCTGGCATCGGGTGGTCTGGTCCACCGTTACTCGGGGATGGCCGCGACGTCGACGTCGACGTCCAGGAGGCGGGTGAGGTCCGCGGTGGAGGCGTCGGTGGCCGTCGCCAGGCGGGAGGCTTGGCGATCCACCATACGTTCGAATATTTTGCGGGCCGTTCGACCGTTTCCGAAGGTGCCATCCTTGGGGATGCGGGTGAAGTAGTCGCGCAGGACCTCGGCGGCGGACTCGTCGAGGCGGTAGTCGTGCTTGTCGCATTGCTGACGCACGATGGTGACCAGTTCGTCCGGCGTGTAATTGGCAAATTCGATGGTGCGGCTGAAGCGCGACTCCAGTCCCGGGTTGGTGGCCAGGAAGGAATGCATCTCACGGGAATAGCCGGCGACGATCACCGCCACCTCGTCGCGGTGATCCTCCATCAGCTTCACCAGCGTGTCGATGGCTTCGCGGCCGAAGTCCGGGCCGCTGCCGCCGGACTGGGAGCTGAGCGTGTACGCCTCGTCGATGAACAACACCCCGCCCAGCGCGCGGTTGAACGCCTCGGTGGTCTTGATCGCCGTGCCACCGATGATGTCGGCGACCAGATCGGCGCGCGCGACCTCGACGAGGTGCCCGGACGTCAGTATTCCGAGCTCGGCCAGGATCTTGCCGTACAACCGGGCTACCGTGGTCTTGCCGGTGCCCGGCGACCCGGCGAAGACCAGGTGACGGCTCATCGGCGGTGTGGACAGCCCGGCTTCCTGCCGCCGCTTGGCCATCTTGTTGAGGTTGACCAGGGTCGTCACCTCACGCTTGACGTCGGCGAGCCCGACCAGACTGGCGAGTTCCTTCAGCGACCCCTCACCGGCAGTGGTGGTGCTGCTCGAACCGGACGTCGCGCTCCCCTCGGCGCGCGCGGTCGCGGTGCGCCGGGTGTCGGCGACCTTGTTGTTGTCGCTGACGAATCCGGACACCGACAGTTCGGTGAACGAGGTCATCTGCCGAAGCCCGGCGCCGCCGTTGTTGCGGGCCACGCAGTCGCGGACCGACACCGCCTGGGTGGTGTGCACGCGGATTCCGTCGGCGGTGTTGTCCAGCAGTTCCGACCCGATGATCTCGGCGCGCCCGGACTCCATGACCACCACGCCGCTGCCGACGCAGTGGCGCACCCGTCCCCGATTCATCCGCAACTGCCCTCCCGAGCCGACGTGCACGCCGTCGGCGCCAGACCGGTAGATCTCGCAGTCGTCGAAGCGGGCTTCGGCGTCGGCCACCGACAGTGCGGGCCCGGTGGTGTTCTGCACACTGCACCCCTGCACCGTGGCCTCGGCCTGGGCACAGACCCGTACGCCGGCGTCGCCGGAGCCGTCCACGTCCACGTTGTGCAGCCACACCCTGCCGCCCGCGATCTCCACGCCGATCTGCCCGCACCGCTCGGCGCGCACGCCGTGCACCGTCTGCTCGCCACCACGCACACTGAGGCCCGTCTCGGTGCACTGCTGGGCGGTGATGCGCTCGAACTCGACGCGCGAGCCGTTCTCCACACACGCACCGACGCCGTCGATGTCGTCGACAGTCGTTTCCCGCACCACACCACCGGATCGCCCGGCGACTCGGATGCCGAAACCGGTCGCCCTGCTGACCCTGCAGCGCTCCAGCAGCACCTGCTCCGCGCCGCCGATCAACACCCCGTCGGCCCCGGCTCCGTCCACGGCGCAGTCGATCAGCCGGGTCGGCGCGGTGCTGGCGAGGTACACGCCGACACCATCGGTGTCCTGAATGGACAGTTCCTTCAGGGTTGCGGAGGAGTGCTGCTCGACGGCGACCGCTGGCTTGGCGGCGCGGCTGATCGTCACGCGCTCGGCGGTGAGCTGCCCGTGTCCATTGAGGCAGATGCCGTTGCCCTCGGCCTGCGCGATGGTGCCGGAGCGTATCTCGAGCACACCGTGCTCGGCAACGACGACGCCGGTCGTGCCCAGCTCCGTCAGCACACAGCCGTCCAGCACCCCGCCGCGGGGGGAGGTGACGACCACCCCGGCCCCCGCCGGGTTGCTGAACCGGCTGTGGTGCAGCTCCACCGAACCCTGGTCGAGGGCGTAGACGACGGTCCAGGCCGCGCCGTGGAATTCGCAGTCGGTGGCGGTCATGGTCCCGGCCGTCACCACCACCGCGGGTTCCTGCTGGTCATTGCCGTGAACGGCGACACCGGTCAGCCCGAGCGCCGCGGCCACTGTCAGCGCGCACCCGTGGGGTGGGCTGATCTGCACCGGGCCGTCCTCGGCGGCGATCGTGACCGGCTTGGTCACGATCAAATTCTCCCGGTACTGGCCCGACGCGACGTTGACGACCGCGCCGCTGGGCGCGGCCGCCAACGCCGCAGAAATGGTGTCGTAGCACTCGGGCACCCCCGGCGAAACGGTGATCATCAGTGGTGTTTCCTTTGCACTGCGCGGCGCATCGTGTCATGCGGGCACGCCCGCGATCCGTCCTTCCAGGCGGGCTGCCGCGAGTTCGACCCGCGAGCGGCATCCGATGCGAGCGAACAGCCTCGTGAGGTGAGCCTCCACCGCCTTCTCACTCATCCGCACGGCGAGCGCGATCTGCCGGTTGGTCAGCCCATCGCTGACCAGGTCGACGATCTGGAGCTCGGTCGCGGACAGCGCACTGTCCCGTGCCTGGTAACGGGGCGGTGCCACACCACGCCGCTGCATCAGCCGCTGCAGCCTGTCGCGGGCGTACCAGGTGCGGCCGAACCGGTTGGCGAGTTCGTACGCCTGGTGCAGCCAGCGTTCCGGCGTGCTGTCGAGCTCGCCCAGGGCGAGGCAGGACATCGCTTCGGCGTAGGCATCGCGGCGCAGCTTCGCCAGGTTTACCGACTCAGCCAGCTCGGCGGGGCAGCCGCGCACCAGGCCGCGCACGAACTTCAGCTGCTGCGTGGTGGAGCGGCTGCGGACTTCGGCGTCGAGCGCGGCGGCCTCGGTCATCGCGCGTTCGGCACCGGTCCGGTCGTCGAGCTGCACGTGGCAGTAGGCCAACCGGGCGAGCACCCGTTCCCAGCCGACCGGGTGGGTGCGGCTTCGCTGGGCGAACGCCCGCCAACCGAGTTCCAGCGCGCGTTCGGTGTCGCCTTCCTGGTGCGCCATTCCGCAGCGCACCCAGCTCAGCAGCGGATCGGGGGCGTCGGCGGCAGGGGCCATCCACGCCTGTGCGCGTTCCAGTTCCCCGCGTTGGGCGCAGATTTCGGCGGCGATGGCGCGCGCCCGATACCGACTCGTGCCGAGCGGAACGTCCAGGTTCGCGGCCTCCAGCTCCCTGGTCAGTGCCAGCGCGGCATCCCAGTCACCGACCCGGTAGGCGCGCAGGATGCGCTGGTAGTGCGCCATGGCGCCACCGACGGAACTGCGCCCGGTGATCAGCTCCACCGCGGTGGCGTGGTCGCGCCAGGACGCGGCTTCGCGCACGTCCTGCGCGGTCGCCTCATCGAGCCCGCAGCGGCCGCCGAGTGCCTGGTAGAAGTCCTCGCACCTCGTCGCCAATGCGCACATCAGGCGGATCAGGTCCACCGCGGCCCCGGACTTTTCGGCCAGGGCGGTGGTGAGCAGCGGCAGCACCTCGATCGGCTGCACCACCTGCCCCTCCAACGAAGCCTCGAACAGCGCGTCGAGCTTTCTCTCGACCTCCGCGGTCAGGCAGCCGAGCAGGCGCAGCGCCACGCGCACGTCGTCGAGGCGTTCCTCGTGGAGTAGTGCCACCAGCCACCACGCGGTGGCATCGGCCAGGTGGCCGTCGACCTGCCCGGGATGGTCCCGGGCCACGGCGGCGAACTCGTCGGCGAGCTGGGCGAACCGGCCCAGATGGACCTGCAACCGCGCCACCAGGCCGACCAGGCGCGGCCAGGACTCGTCGGCGGGTTCGGTGTGTGCCAGCGCCGATCGGTACCAGTCCAGGGCCTGGGCCGGGTGCTGGGCGACGACCGCGTCGGCGCCGCGGATCAGGACGTTGCGCGCCTCGAACAGTTGCGGTCCTGCCTGCGCGGCATGGTCGGCGAGAGCCCGCCGGTCGGCCGCTCGGCCGGTCTCGATCAGGCGGCGAGCGATGGTGGTGTGGGTGTTTCGGCGGGTGGTTTCGTCGTGCAGCGCCGCGGTCAACGCCGGGACCGCCAGCTCCAGCACGCCGTTCGAACCGACCCGCAGCACCTCGGCCCGGGTGAGCTGGTCCAGCGCCCGGCCGCAGACCGCGACGTCCAGGCCTGCGGCCTCGGCGAGCAGCGGCAGGTCGTCGCTGGCGGCGACCGCCGCGGCGAGCTTTCGCCCGGGCTGGCCGACCCGGTCTATCGCAGCCAGCAGCGGGTGATCGCTGCGCAGCTCGACCGGCTCGCCGGCGCCGCGCAGGCACAGGTGCTCGTCGATCACCGTCAGCCGCCCCTGGGCGTACAGGAAGGCCACAGTGGTCAGCGCTGTCCGCGGGTTGCCGAACAGCGGGCCCAGCCCGTGACGCAGGGCCTCGACGAGGGTGTTGTCGGCGGGCGGGCCCCACTTGGCGATCAGTGCCGCGACGTCCTCGCGCGACAGCGGCGGCAGCTCGACGATGCTGTCCGCGGCTCTGGCGAGCCGGTCCACCGCCAGGTGGGTGGCATCGCTGGCGCTGGCGATCAGCGTCGCGTTCGCCGCCCGCACGCCCTGCGCCAGGATGGACAGCGCCGTGGAGGTCCCCGGCGTGGTACGGTCGATGTTCTCGATGATCAGCACGGTGCGCTGACGGCGGGCGAGGTGGGCGATCGCGCGGGTCAGCTCGTGCATCAGCGGCAGCACTTCGAGATCCGGCTTGCCGCGCCCGTTGGACCGCAGCCTGGACAAGGCGGCGACGGCGTCGAGCAGCGCCACACTGGGACGCTCGTCCAGGATGGCCCGGATCTGCACCAGCAAGCTGTCCACGATAGCCGGTGCGCTGCACTCGTCGGTGGTTAGAACCGTGGTCCGGCGGCGAGTCCAGGCCCGTTGCAATGCGTTCAGCAGCACGGTCTTGCCGGAGCCGGTGGCACCGCACAGGAGCACCAGCGCACCTGAGGTGGCGTGTTGCACCACGTCGTTGAGCGCGTCCCACTGCTCATTCCTGCCGACGATCGCGGTGCGCTCACGAGCCATGCTTCCCCCCGGCCCGAACCCAAACAACCCGGGACCCAGACTCCATTCGGACCAGGACATTCGTAGCCGTGTCGTACATTAGGCCGCATCTTCGGATTCCAGAAGCGGGCCAGTTGTAGGGAGATCCCCCGACAACCGTCGGCGTGCGCGGCGCGGGAGGACAGTCAGTGATGGCAACGGACTTAGCAGGTGACCGCGAACTGTCGGCGTCGGCCAGGCGGCTGGTGGGACGCGACAGCGTGATCACCGATCTGGTCGGCGCAGCGCAGACGAGCAAACCCCCGCTGACCCTGGTAACCGGGGACACCGGCATCGGTCGCACGGCGGTGCTCGACGAAGTCCGCCGACGTCTGGACGCCGACGGCGTCCGGGTGCTCGCCGTCCGCGTGGACGAAGATGATCGGCGAACGCCATACGGGGTGCTCTACCAGCTGCTCGCGGAGCTGGGCGGATCAGCGGTACGGCCCGACGCGCTGGCTTCGGTGCGGGGGCTGGTCGCCAAACTGAGCCTCGACGCCGACACGCGCACCCCACCGGAGGTGGCGTTTCAGCTGGCGACGGCGATCTGCAACGCCGTGCGCGGGCACGCGCCGGTGGTGGTCGTGCTCGACGACGCGCAGTACCTGGACGAAAGCACGGCGGCGCTGCTGGAGCCGATGGTGCGGCGGCTGGGCCTGATGAGGTGCTCGCTGATCATGGGTGTCCGCGGCGGCGACGTCGTCGGCGCGAACAAGATCGACACCGCGACCCGGCAAGCGGCGCTGCGCAACCTCCGCCGGGACGGCCTGCTCAAGCAGGTCCTGCTCCGACCGCTCACCAGGGCACAGAGCGCCGCCTTGATCAGACAGGAGTTCTCTGCCAGGCCGGCCGGTGACCTGCTGGACTGGCTGCACGGGAGCAGCCGTGGCAACCCGGCGGCGCTGACCGCCGCCCTCGAGGCATGCCGCGGCGCACAGCTGCTGCGGGTCGTTGACCGGCACGTCTACCGCCGTCCGGCCACCGAACTGCCCGCGCTCCCCGAGTCGCATCCGTTGGTCAACGCGGTGCGGCGGATCGGTTCGGCGGCATGGCCGGTGGCACGGGCGATGGCGATTCTGGCCCCACTGGGCGAGCACGCGCCACGGCTTGCCGCCGAGGAACTCGAGATCGACGAGGCGAGTGTTCGGGCCGCGTTGTCCGAACTTCTCGCCCACCGGGTGCTCGTTCGCACTGGGAAGGGCTGGCGGTTCCGTCTGCCGGTGGTGCGTGCGGTGCTGCATTCCTGCCTCGGCCCCTACGAGCGGCGGCAGCTGTCCGCTCGGGCCGCGCAGGCGGTGTGGGACGGCGAGGTCGTGGTCAACGACCGCACCTACCTGCCAGACCTGCTGGCCGAAGCAGGCCGCCTGGTCGACCCCGCACGCTCGGCGGACGAACTGCTGGCGGCCGCGGTCGAGGTGATGTTCACCGATGGACGGCACGCCATCCGCTGGCTGCGAGCAGTGGTCGACCGGGTGGACACCCCGGAGCAGCGGGCGGTGATGCAGATGGCGCACGCGTCGGCCTGCGCGATCCACCTCAGGATGCGGGAGGCCGTGGCCAGCGCCCGACCGGTGCTCGAACACCTCACCGAGCACCTGACGCCGGACATGGTGCAGGAGTTACAGATCGTTTACGTCGCCGCGCTGGGATACTGTGGAAAGGCCGCCGAGCTGACCAGGATCGTCGACCGCGAGGCCGACCTGCTTTCCGGCGACTCACCGCAGGAAACGGTGGCTCGGGGGTACGCACTCGCGTTGCTCGGCAGGTGGTCGGACGCATACGCGTTGATCCGCGAACAGCGCGCGCGGTGGTCCCACGCCGACCCGGTCACGGCGAACTTCGGCACCTTGCTCGAGATAGGCGCAGGCGTCGTCGCGGGTAAGACAGAGCACCTGTTCGACTTCCGGGCGCGGTCGGATCGCCCACCGGAACCGAGCCAGTCGGACCAGCGCCAGTTCGAGACCCTGCGACTGGAGATCGACATGTTGTTGCTCCTCGGCGAGAACCACCAGGTCGAGGAGCTGATGAGCGCGCAGAACGTGGCAATCGAGCAGTTGCACGGGCCAGCCCAGTTCCTCATCCACTTCGCTCGCGGTGACTGGCCGAAGGCCATGGAAATCGCCCGCCGCAGCATCGCCGAAGGCGTGTTCTCGGCAAATCCGGCGTCCACGGTGGTGATGTATCACGGTGCGGTGGACATTCTGGGCGGCACCGGTTGGCTCGGCCGGGCTCGCACCCTGGCCGAATCCGCACGTGGGGTGCACCTGAACCACCTGCTGGACTTCACCGAAGCCTGCATCCACCGTGGGCTGGGCGAGGACGCGGAAGCCGACGCGATGCTGGAGCAGGCGCTGACCAGGGCGGAACGGTCCGGCCAGCTTCTCGGCACCGAGGAACTGCTGGTCGAGCTGACCGTTCGCGACGTCACCCAGGGCCGTGCCGAGTCGGCGGCCAGGCACCTCGCCCGGCTGCGCGAGATGGCCGATGAACTGCGCAGCGGACGTGCGGAAATCGCCTGTCTGCAGGCGCAGTACCACGTGCATGGCGATGTCGGGGCAGCTCGCGAGGCGGTCCGCCTGGCTCGTGCGCGTGCGCAACCGTACGAGATGGCCAAGCTGTTCACCCGCCTGGCGTTATCCGGGGCGGACACGCAAAAGCTGCTGACCGAGGCATACGAGTTGTTCGGCGCGATGGACGCGTTGCTGTGGCGGGCGAAGCTCCGCCAGTTCATGCGTGCCGCCCACGTTCCGGTGCCAGGCCGCAGCCAGACCACCGCGGAGAACGAACGGCTGCTGGCGATCCTGGTCACCGAAGGAATGACCAACCGCCAACTCGCGATGATCTTCGGCACCAGCGAGAAAACCATCGAGGGAAGGTTGACCCGGCTGTTCGCCAGGATCGGCTACCGCTCACGGGTCGAGCTCGCTGCCGCGATACTCACCGGCGAGTATCCGGCGGAGCCGAGTCCGCCGAAAGTCCAAAGTCGTGCACGAAGCCGGCATAGCGCGTGATCTGCCCGGCCAGCACCCTGCCGGATTCGTTGACCAGCCAGGTTCGTTGGTCGCTGCGCTCACCGGGCACCGCTTCCGGGCGCACGGTGACGTCGGTGTGCGTGTCCGTGGCGTCGAAGTCGGCGCGAACGTGGATCTGGGCGTAGTCGGGTAAGCGGTACCTGCCGTTGACGTGATCGTCGAGTGCCTCGTCCACCCGCTCGCGAAGTGCGCGTACCTGCTCGTCGGTGACCCCCGCGGTGGGCCGAAGACCGATCCTGACGGTGAACTCCCACACGCACCTGCCCGGGGTGATCTCGAATTTTCGCATGTCGGCGGCGATGTGTCCGCCCCAGGGCAACTGGTTCACCGTGATGGCCGGTGTGTGCGGTCGTTGCAGTTCCCACTGCGCCGGGATGAAGAAGTCCAGGTTGCGCAGCCGAACTCGGTAGTCGACGCCGACGGTGTTGTCGCGGTAGGTCTCCAGCTCGGCCTTGATCTGTTACGCGACGGAAAGACTCAGGCCGCGGTTCGGATCCGCGCTGTGGTTGAGCCAGATCTCGGCTGCGTCCGATCAGGATAGTCCACCGTGGATCTGCGCCTCGACGTAGATGTCGTGCTCGCTGCTGTCCAGTCCGTCGGCTGCGTGTTGCCGGGTGAGTTCGGCCGCGCGGGCGGGGTCGCTCACCTCGGCCAGTGCCAGGTCCACCAGCGGGTCCGCGGCGTAGGCCAGCAGCGTGATCGGGTGCCGAGCGCTGGTGTAGGAGCGGTGTCCGATGTTGCCCGTGTCGTAGCTGTCGCTGGGCGTGTAGGTGGTGCGTGCGCGGACGTGGTCCTTCCAGAACACGATGCTCTCACCGTACTTCGTGTGGGAGGCGGTGTGGTGCAGCCGGGTGGTCAGCGCGGCGTAGTGGGGTAGTTCACCGCCATGTTCGGGGTGTTCCTCCAGCCGGAAGTGGCCTTCCGCGGCCTGGTAACTCCCGCTCACGCGACCCAGCGGCGCGGCGTAGCCCAGGTGTTCTTCGATGGCACCACGGCGGGCGTAGCCGTCAGCGGCCCCCGCCCCGCGTCACGGGTTTGCCAGGAGTTTTTGAACTCACCCGTGGTGACGAGCTCGGTCACCAGTCGGTTGCCGTTGTCGAGGACCTTGGCGAACGGGAAATTGCTGACCAGCCGCCAGTCAGACACCATGTGCTCGGCAGCGCGGTGCAGCAGCTGTGCCAGTTCCTCGTCGTTGTTGACGGTAGCGAGGTACCGCGCGAACCGCGGATCGGAGCGGACCCGTGCCATCGCGGCGCGGAGATCGGCTTCGGCTTCGGCCACCCGCTGTTGCGTGGCGCGGTACCTGGCGACGAGTTCGCCGGCTCCTTCAGCGGTGAGCTCCGGCCATCGCGGCCATTTCCTGCCGGAGAGTTCCCGGAAGCGCACTGCGGCAACCGGATCATTGATCCGCAGGTCCAGTTCCAGGATCAGCCGCCGGAACTGATCGGGTTCCCGCAACGCGGCGAGCGCGTGCTGATCAGCGTCATCCAGCGCACGTCGACGCAGCGAGGGATCGGCGTGGATGCTGGTGATCATGTCCTTGAGTCTTCCGAACGCCTCCCGAACGGGTTCGATCAGGCTCGCGGCATCGGAGCGGGACGCGATGTTACCCCAGCCCAGCGCGAGAAGTTGCCCGAGGACCGTCCGGGTGTCGGCGTTCGACAGCACCTCCTGTACGCGGGCCTTCCGACGCGCCGGGTCTGGTTCGAGCAACGCAGCGAGGACCCGCGGGTCGACGTCGACGTTGACCGCCCGGGAGAGCCCGGCGGGCCAGTCGTAGCTGTCCGACAATCCGCGGTACAGCTCGGCCATGGCGTCAGCCAGGTCGTCGCGACGTGCCTGCAGCTGCGGCAACCAGGTGTCGATCACACTCGGCCAGTCCAGGTCTTCGGCACGCAACGTCAGGTAAAGCTGCCACGCGGCGGGGTTGCGCTCGCGGAGTCGGTACTCGGCGTTGGCCCGACGCACCGGATCCGACTCGCGCAGGATGTCGAAGATCGCCGCGTCGTCGCCGGACTGCACGACCTTCCACAGCGCATCGTTCAGCATGCGCAACAGGCATCAGATGCCGTCGGTGGATCCGACCAGGCATCGTAGTCAGCGGTCAACGGCGCGACCGGCATGTCCTTCGCCCCCGCCCCGCGTGCCGATGCGGCGAGTTCCGCGGGCCCGGTCGGCACCCGCGCGTTCCGGGCGCGGCGGCGCCATCCGCGTTCGCTCACCGTCGTCGGTGTGATCACGCAGATGCACGACGGTCTCGTCGCCGAAGCGCTCGATTTTGGTCACGGTGAAGGGCGTGTTCGGCGCGACGATCGCGGTGGGAACCGGACGCCGAGTGGTGTTGCGAACGTCGGCGGGGACGAGCGACTCCGTGTTCCGCGCGTGCTCGGTGTCGACGACGAGCCGGACGTTTCCCTTGCCGTCGGCGGTGAGTTGGTTCGTCAGGAACGTCTCGAAGCGCATCGGCTCGCCGGGTGCGAGTCGGTCCAACTGCTCGGTGCGCAGCCAGGTCCGGGTTTCGAATCCGCCCTCGTGCCGGGGCAGCCTCGGCAGCGCCGCGTTGGCCGCTTCGGCGGCCTCGCGCAGGCGACCAGGCAGCCGCGACTGGAGCGCCAGATCGATCACGAAGCCGTTCTCGTGCGTGAGGTACCAGCGCAATGCGGCCAGCTGGTGCAGTGCCTCCTCGCCCTCGTAACCGAGTGTGCGCCGTTGCATTGCGACCTGCAGTCGAGTGGTGTCGAAGTTCGACAGTGCACGGTTCAGCGCGTCGCGATCCGGCATGGTGCCGGGCGCATCGCCGGGCAGGAGCGGGTCGGCCCGGTGGTGGGTGAGATACGTCGGTGTCGGGTCGATCTGCTCCAGCCACGCCTCCGTGCGCTGGCCGTCACGCTCGATGCGGGTCACCCGGAACCGACCGCCGTGCGGCAGGACCACTTCCTGCTCGCCAGGTTTGGACGAGACTGGTGCGATGTAGGCGACGTCACTGACCAGGATGTGCATGACCAGCGGACGCTGCCCGCTCAGCGCGCTCTCGGTTCTGGTGGTGGCGCGGCTGATCGACCGGTCTTCGACGATGTCGCCCACCTGCCAGCTCTGCGCGGCGTCGGTCAGCCAGCCGGAGCTGACGTCGCGGCGAACCATCCCGCTGTAGCGGACCGGGAACTTGGTGATCCCCGACAGCACGAGTCGGGTGAGGGTGTGCTCGAAGTCGGTACCGTCCCGGAAACCGCTCAGCAGCACCCGGTCGATGCTCGGCGACCACGTCCGGGTGTATGCGTGGATGGCCGCGAGTTCGAGTGGGTCGACGCCGTTGATCTCGAACGGCTGCCGCGGGGCGGTGAGCTGCCGGGCGGCGTCCTGACGGTGCACGGCGAACTCGGGCATCTGCTCGGCCTTGCGAAGAAGGTCGTCGGTGGCCAGCAGTTCGGGCTCGCTCGGGAAACGCCGGTACGCGCCGTCCGGGGCGTGGTTGGCTCCCGACGGCGGTTGTTGTGGGGTGCCGTGGTGGAGCTGGTCGTAGCTGGTGTCCGGAACCATGACCTGGCTGCGTGCGGTGTTCTCGATCAGTTCCAGGTGGTGGCGGTGCAGCTGTGGGGTGTGCCAGGCATCTTGGCCCATCACGCCGGCATCGGGGCGGCTGCGGTCCAGCGCCATCAGCGGCGCCGGTGCCTGGTCCGGGAGCCCGAGGTAGTGGCCGATCTCGTGGGCGTAGATGCCACCGGGGTCGGAGGCGTTCCACCGCCGCTGGTCAGAGCCACCGGAGTCGGCGAGCGTGATCTCGGTGTGCGCGTGCGCGGGGTCGTCGACGAACTCCAACCGGACGTGGAACTGGTCGCCGCTGGGCAGCCGATGGCCCGGGACGTTGTAGACCGACTCCACTGCCGACCGGGCGCGGTTCTTCGCTTCGGCCAGTTGCTGCGGGGTGATGCCGGGGTCGGGCCTGAGGTGCACCTTGATGGTGTACTCCTGCACCATGTGGCCGGGTTCGACCTCCATCCGGCGCAGGTCGTAGCGGATCAGACCGGTAACCTTGCTCGGGTGGAACCGCAGCGGCCCACCCGGCTCGCGGGTCACCACGCTGTCCCTGCGCACGTCGGTGCTTTCGGTGTCCACCGTCCGCACGAAGGCGTTGGCGCGAAGCGATTCCCACGATTCCGCCGACACGAGCTGACGCGGTGCAGCGCTGCCGGCTGGTTCGGGCCGCGGGCTGAGGAAGTCGGCGAGACCGCTGGACCCGGGGCGCTCCGTTGCCGGTGGCGGCGGAGTCTTGTCAGGTACCGGTGATGTGGGTGTGTCCGCTGGCGCCGACAACGAGGGCGTGTCGCTGTCGGCAGTGCGGCTCGGCGGTTCCAGACCGAGTTCCGCCAGCTGCTTGGCATCGGCGAGCACCGTGACTCCGTCCGCGCGCGGCACCTCGACCGGGTCCTTGCCGTCCTGGACTGCCCGCCACAGCAGGTCCCCCTGCACCACGTACTGCCGTCCGTCGGAGAAGAACTCGGTCTTGGCCGCCACCCCGGCGGTTTCGAGCTCCTGCTCCTTCTTCCAGGCATGTTCGATCAGCGGCACCGACGTCGTCACGATGCCACGGAACTGGTGGCCCGGGATGTAGGAGCCGCCTTCGCTGTTCCGGGTGAGCCCGACGGTGAGCTTGACACCGAGCTTGTGCTCGCGGCTGGTCTTGCCGGAAACGGTGCGTTCGCTCGTGTGCTCCGCGCTGTGCATGGCGTCGATGACCTCGACGATTCGTGGGTTGCGCAGTTCGGCGGTGAGCCGCACTGGCGGGACGCCATGGCCGCGCAGGACGTAGCCTTCGCCGCTGAGTGCCTGGCGTAGGTGGGCCGACACATCCATGGTCTGCACTGGCGCGACGGCGCGCTGCGGTCGTCCGGCCGCGATGCTGGCGGAGTTTTCTCCGAGGATTTCGCGCACCGCATCGTTGATCGCGTCATCGCGCACCCGCAGCACGGTGGCCCCTTCTGGCAGCGTCCGCGTGGTGTCCGGACCGCCGATCTCCCGGCTGGTGTCGGTGGCCTTCGGCAGCCACGCTTCGGGCACGGTGCTGAGCACTGCGTCGCGGATCGGCGGGAGCTGGACGCGATGCTCGGACAGGGCCGTCTCAGCCAGGGCGATGCCCCACAGTTTGCTGGGGCGGGCGAACTGAGTCATGACCAGTTCGAGTTCCAGGTCGTGGCGGAACTTCATCGTCCGACCGGGTGCTTCGAACATGTCCTTGCTCTCGTGCTTGTCGCTGACACCCAGCGTTTCGCCGGTGATGTCGGTGTATTCACCGCCGAGTCCGAAACGCGGCATGAGCTTCCCCCACGGTACGAGCGCATGCACTCCGGCGCGGCCGATGAGCTTCGATTCCGCGGCCGTCGTCCGCCCAGTGGTCGTCGACGAGGTGTTCTCCTGCCTGACCGACCAGCTGTCGTCGTAGCCGTCGAACTTCCCGGGCCCGGACTTGGCCCGCATGGTGACGTCGGTGATGATCTCGCCGACCGGGGTGACGGTGCTGTCCCGGAACGTGACGCCGGTGTCGAGCAACCTGGCCAGCGAGGTGCCGAGCGCGACTGGTCCCACGTGGTCGGCTGCCGACCACGCCGTGTTGGTGGCCGCTCGCGGTAGGGAACCACGCAGGAACCGGTTCTGCAACGGCGCGATGGTGACTTGCTTGACGAGTTCGCCGACGGGCGGGAGCGCGCGCCCGACCCAGTGCTTGGCGTGCGACACCATCCTGGGCAGTGGGTGCTCATTCGGGTCCGGCGTTCGCGGCGCGGACCGGTTGTCCAGCCAGTCGCGCAGTACGGCTGCGATGCGCTCCTTGGCGCCGGTTGTGATCCGGTGCTGCGGCAGTTCGCGCAGTGCACGGTCCACGGTTTCCGCGATCCGCCGCACGGAATCGGGCGACAACTGCTTGCTGCCGGGCGGCAGCTCGACCAGGTCGGGGGTATCCACACCGCCGTGGTCGGGGGCCTGCTCGCCGCTCGGTTCCGCGGGGGTGAGGATCTTCTCGGCTTCGCTCGCGGGCACCCAGACTTCCACCGCGTCCTTCTGGTGGATCTGCTGGTGCTGCCACGTCCCGCCGTCGTGGCTGTGGATGAGGCCAAGCGAGCGGTGGCCGGTGTCCTGCACGGAGAGCACCGTCGTCTGGTCGTACCGCACCAGGACGGCCGGACCCAGGTACGTGGCGGTGGTCGACGTGCTGTGCTCATGGGCTGTCGTCGTGGCATCGGACTTTTTGAATCCGATGGTCCCGCCCGCTTCCGGCATGAGCAGTGGGCCGCCGGGTGTCGGGACGAGAGGGCGCCCGTCGAACGCGTTCTCGTTGGCGTCGGTGGTCTTCGCTTCGTGGCTGGTGCTTACGGTGCCCTTGGTCTGCAACGGAAGTTTCAGCAGCGTCACCCGGCGGATCTCGCGCGGATTGCTCAGCGTGCTGCGCAACTCCAGCTTGGCGTCGTGGTCCCGGAACAGGGTGAACAGTGACGAACGTCCGTAGTCGACGAAGGTGCGCAGCGTGCTGTGTGCGAGCGTGTTCAGGTTCGCCGCGCGGTTCGTCCCGCTGAGCCAGTTGTGCAGGTGGTGGGTGAGCAGCTGCTGGTGCTTGCCCAGCCGGTGGCCGCCCGACTCCGGTACGGGCCTGCGGTGCAGGACGCGGCTGGTCTCGTCGCCCCAGGTGGTGAGGTTCCGGCTGTTGGCGAGCATGGTCGTGGCGGTCCTGACGGCGTCCGGTATCGGTTTGAGCCGGTGGACGACGAAGTGCTCCGGGAGGTACGCCTGCTGGTGGCCCGCCGGCAACGTCGGCTGCGAGGTCCTGGCATGGGTGAACCGCTCGGCCGCCTGGTCGGCGGAGTGGGGCCGTCCCGCCCCCCCCGTCGTCACCGAGGTGCTGGCCTGCGCCATCACCGGAGTCGGCGAGCACCGCGACGGCGGTGCTGTCCAGGTGCTCGCGGCGCACCGGGTTGCCCGCCGGATCGAAGAGTTCGAGGTGGTAGCGGACCGGTTGGCGGTAGGTGTGGCGTTGCGGGCCGTTGGTGTACGAGTGGGTTGTTTCGTGTCCGAGCTTGCTTTCTTCGGTGTTGCTCTTGGTCCGGGCGTAGTTGCTCTGGACTTCGATTCCGACCGCACGCACCGTGTCCGCCGCACCGAGCCCCTCCCAGGCTTGAACTCCGACGCGGCCCGTGTACCCCTTGCTGGTTTCCAGCTTGGCGCTGCTGGTGGCTCCGGTACCGAGCGAGCTGGTGATCTGGTGGGTGCTTGCGCCCTGGCCACCGGGCCGCGGGGCGATCTCGACGGGCGCGCCGGTCGGCTCAGCCCTGAGGACCAGCCGGTAGTGGTCGGGCCGCTGCGTGAACCGGTGTGGGGCGTCGGCCTGCAGCAGCACCGAGATCCCGTCCCCGGGCAGGGCTGTGGCCAGCCGTGGCATGCCGTGGCTGAAGATCTCAGCGAGCCTCTGCTCGTTCTGCAGCACGTACCTGGGCAGACGCGGCGTGATGTCGATGTCCGCGAACTGGTTCCGGCCCTTGCGGATCACGTCGCGTGGCAGCATGTCCCGCACCAGGTCGCGGAGGAGGTCGGCGTCCGCGTAGCGGATCTCCGCGCCGAAGGTGTTGAGCGGATCGATGCCCTCGACGCCAACCGATGGCCGAAGCGGCTGGGGAGGTGGTGGTGCACCGTGCGTCACGACAGGCCAGCCGTGCTGGGCTGCGGCGGCCTTTTCCAACCACACCGTCGCGCCGTGCTCGGTGCGGTGATCCGCCGTTTCCGGAATCGCCCCCCTGCGGTCCGGCCGGAACCGCAGTTCGTACTCGAGGTCGGCGCGGAAACCGGTCAGCTGCCCGGAAATCTCCGTCCTGCGACCGGATTCGAGGTGGGTGATGCGTTGCTGCGTCACCGCGGCCGAGGCGGTCCGCTTGACCCCGATGTTGGGAAACAGCTCGTTGCGCTCGCCGAAGGCGTCGCTGCCGCCCGCACCCCTTTCGACGAAGCGGATCCCGGCATCGACGCCCACCTCCAGCTCCTGCTTGTGGCCGCTGGCGTTGTCGTGCTCGGTGCGCGTCCGGAACTCGGTGGCGAGCGATCCTGGCCCCTCGTGGAACTGGATCACGCGCTTGGGCACCGCGCGCAGTTCGAGGGTGCCCGACTCGCCGGACCTGGTCACCAGGGTCGTGGTCAGCCAGTCGCCGTTGAGCAGCGGGCGGGAATTGCGCGACAGGTTCTCGTGCCCCAGGAAGGACCGCAGGTCCGCCGCGGCCTGGGAACCGGACAGGGCCAGCTCGGCGTGGAACTTCTTGTCTCGGCTCAGCAGCTCGTACGCGGTCCTGAGTAGCTCGGGGTCGCCACGCAGGAACGCGGAGTGTTCTGGTGGAACGGACAGGGTGCCGGAAAGATGTGGCGCTGGTTCACCAACGGTGGTGGCGATGTCGGCGGGATACTTCAGCGTCGCACTCGTCGTTCCCGAATCCCGGGCGCTCATCGCCTGCCACGCCGTGGTTTCGGACAGCTTCGGCCAGTCTGGCGACCCCGGGCCGCGCAGCGCCTGGTACCGCTGCCAGTGCGTCGGGTGGTGCCGCAGGTCGGCCTCCACCTCGGCGAGCCTGGCAGGATCGGTTTCCCGCAGCGCTCTGAGGATCTGCAGGTCGGTGCCTTCGGGGACGCGCCGCGGGGACACGAGGCGGTCACCGACCCGCATCTCGACCACGAAGCGGAGTCGATGCTCGCCGGACTGCCAGTCCGCCGTCGGCTTCACCTCCGAGGAGTGCTCCAGTTTCACTGTCTCGCTGGACTTCCAGACCCTCTGCGGCCCGGCGATCCTGCCCACCGCGGGCGCGATCTCGGTGGTGCGCAGCCCGCTGTTCTCGCTGAGCGGCGTGACCACGGTGCCAGTGGCGGGCACGGCGTTGTGGGACCGCGCGGTCAGTTCGTCGACGTGCTTGGCACGCTTGCCCGAGGCGTTCTGGACGGTGTCCCCATCGGGCCCTGCCGACGTTCCGGTGCCGCGTGAGTCGGTCACGTTACCGTGCACGGTGATCACCACCGCGTGCTTGCCGATACCGATGACCTTGGTGAGCCCGAGCCCGGTCAACGACGCGAAGTTCTTCACCAGTTCGGCGTCGGAGAACAGCTTGTCCACGCTGCCGCGCAGGTCGAGCTTCTCAGCAGGCAGTTTCCGATGGAGCACGTTGGGCTGACTGGTGGGTTGCTGTTGTGGGACGCCAGCGGCGTCCAGGGCCTGGTGGATGACCGTGCGGATCGGCGCGCCGTCGACCTTCTCCGCCTGCACCAGATTCGACCTCACCAGCACGTCGACCGGCGGCTGCGTCACCAGCGGGCGAGCATCGGGGTGGTCGGCCGGGCGGATGGGTACCTGTGCGGTGTAGTGGTTGACCCCGTTGTACCTGACGAACAGGTCGGTCCCCTCGGCTACCCCGGTGACACGGGTCTGGTCCCCCTCGAACACGTTCAGCCGCAGCCCGAGCGAATGGGCCACGATGTCTGGGATCAGGTTCGGAATGGCCGAGTCGTGGGGGAGCCCGACGTGCCGGCTGTCCCACGCGTGCGGGGTACTGATCAGGCGTTGTGCGTGGTCGAAGCTGAGCTCGCCGAACCGCTTCGTGAGACGGTCCCAGTACGCCCGGCCCTCGGGGCCGGCAAGCCAGCTGGCGGTGTGCGCGCGTAGCTCGGAGGCGTTGGTGAAGGAGTGCGGGAAGTCCGGCACCTGCTCGGCGAGGCTGATGCGCACGGCGTTGTACAGGCAGTCGCCGTCCGGGGTGATGTAGCGGTCCCGGAGCCGACCACGCGCCGTGGCGGCTGCCTGATCGGCGGTGCCGCGCTGCTGCGGTGTCCGCATGCCTGCGGTGTCCCGGGCGGGCGCGGACCCGGTCGAGTGGGGCCGGGCCGTCGCGGGGTCGGTGCCAGCCGGAGCGGCTGTGGTGCTGGGATGTGACGTTGTCGACTGTGCGGGGGTGGCCCCGGACTCCGTGCGCATCGGCGGTGCGGATGCGGTCGCGGGGCTGGCGGCCACGTCCGGACGACCCGCCGATTTCGGGGCCGCGACGGAGCCCAGGTCGGCCTGGGAACTACTCGGTCGCATTGGCTGCGCTGCGGGCAGCGATGTGTGCGACCGGGTGTCGGCGGTGCTCGTGGCACCCGGATGTACCGCGGTCGGTGTTGCGGCGACCTGCGAAGCACCGTGGCGTTCGGGCATGTCGGCGCCGCCAGGTGCGCGGGAGGTGTCGATCGGCGCGGCGTGGGTGGTTTCCGCGTGGCCGCGAACGGCCGATGGTGCGGCGGGGTCCGCGCTGTCGATCTGGTCGGGGGATGCCGTGTTCAGCGGTTTCGTCGTGGCCGGTGGCGCATCGGCGACGCCCCGATGATCCGCCATTGGCGCTGCGTCCGTGCTCAGGCTGTCTCGAGCGCCGAGCTGCGGGCGGGGGTGCTCGTCGGCGGCCGCTTCCCCGCTGCCGGCCGGTGGCGCATCGGCGACCGGCGCGGACGGGTCGCGGTGGACCGCAGCCGGAGCGTGCTCCGATGGCGGGGCGTGGACGCCAGGATCGGATGGGGAGGCCGCCGAGATCGCAGTGTCCGGCCGACTCGCGACCGGGGTGTGGTGCGTGCCCACCGACTCCGGAGCAGGTCGTGCACCGGGACCATCGGCGCTGGCAGTGGCCGGGCTCGACGTGGTGGACGCGGCCGGTGCGGTGATCGTCGCGCCAGGAGCAGGACCTGCGGTGTCGACGGCGGGTGAGTGCGCGATCGTGGTCTGCGGTGCGCCGGTGCCCGAAGCCGGTTGGCTGGTGGTGGGGGGATGCACGGCGGTGTCGGAGGCCGGATGGCTCGTGGTCGGTCGCTGCTGTCCGCCGGTGTCGCCGGCCGGTTGGCTGGTGACCGAGCGGGCCGGGGTCGACTGCGTGGGCGATGGGGTGCTGATCGACTGACCCCGCTGCGCGCGATCGGCGTCAGCTGTGTTCGTTGGGTGTGGCGGAGCAGCGCGGACGGCGTCCGCGGTGTAACCGGAATCAGCCAGATCCACGGTCGTCGGCACGTGGTCCGCCCCGGACACCGCCTCCGATGCCGTCGCGCGATGGCTCGTGGTGTCGCCGATGTCCTTGCTGGTGGTCGGAATGTCCGCATCGAACGTCGGCATGGTGATCTCGGGTACGACGCTGGCATCGCCGTAGTTGCCCATCCGCGAGCCGCCGGCGTGGCCGCGCGACTTGCCGGTGCGCATCGTGTTGTCCAGCGCACCGATGATGTCCGCCGCGACGGAGTGCGGGTGATGGCCTTCGCCGAGCAGCTGCTCTGTTGCCGAAGCGGCACCCCATATGCTGAGTCCGACCGCTCCAGCATGCGGAAGGTCCGCTCCGAGAACTCGGGTGAACGTGTTCTTGTCCACCGCGCCGGCAAGGCGGGCTGCGTTCTCACCCAGGTTGCCGCCGAGGGCGTTGCGCATCACGCCGCCGAACGCGCCGCTGACCGCACCGCCCATCGCGCCACCGACTGCGGAGCCGATCACGGCGCCCTTGGTCATCTCAGCGTTCCACTCGGTGCGGGTGCCGGCCAGCATCTGCCCACCCTGAATGGCCACGTCAAGACCGGCCCCGATGGCGAGGTTGATCAGCGTCCACTTGGCGATGCTCGTCAGGACCTGCTTGATCAGTGTGGTGATCACGGCGCGGGCCGTGGCCACCGCGGAGGCCGTGAGCGCCTGTCCGATGCCGGGCAGCCACTGCAACGCCAGCGTGGCCGCGACCATGACCAGCTGCGATATGATGCTGATCCTGGTGTACTGGATGTCCGCTGCCGTGTTGGACGCCATTGTGGACAGCGTGGCGGCATTGCTGCGCAACTGGTCGATCGCCGGCCGGATGGTCGAGTTGACCCACTCCTGATAGGCGTCGGAGAAATCACCGCGCATGTGCTCGCCGATCCCGGAGGCGGAGCGCTGTACCGCTGCGTCCAGCGCGTCCAGCGCGGTGAGGAGCTGTTGCCACGCATCGCCGATGCGGCGCAGCCCAGCCTCATCGCCCTCCGGCCACTTGTCTCCGCCCACAAGTTGGAGGGCCTTCTGCAGACCTTCGGGGACTTCGTGGGGCATGGCGGTCCTTCGGTGCGGCGATTCGGGTTATGGCGCTCGCTTCGGGTCCAGGGCCTGCGCCCGCTGGTTGGCGTTCTGCAGGACCTCACCGATCTGATCCAGGTAACTGTTCAGCGCCCTGCCGTTGTCGCTGTCGACGCGTTGGAGGAGCTCGACGACAGTGGGCAGCGCTTTCGTGCCGGTGTTGGCCAGTCCCTGCTGGAGTTGGCGCAGAACCGCCAGGTTCTGCGTTGCGGCGGGCACGTACTTCTGCTGGAACTGGCGACCGATCCGGTCGTCACTCCAGCACCCGTCGTCGCGTTCCAGCGCTCGCGTGAGCTCGTCCATCGCGTTGCCGAACTCCCGCGAGGCATTGGCGAGATCCTGGGCGACGCGCTCCACTGCCTGGGCTTGGAGGTACGTTTCGTCGGCCATGCTGCCTCCCGATTGTCATCACCGATCGTGGTCCCAGCCGTCGTCCTCGTCGTCGGGTGCGCGGTTTCCAGTGCCCAGCACGGGTTCCAGCAACGTGCCGAGCACGTCGCCGAGGTCGGCGGTGCCGTTGGCGAGATCCGTGAGGTCGACTTCGCCGAGCTGGTTGCCCATCAGCCGTTGGATGGTCTCCAAGCTCTGCGCGCGGGCGCGCTGCAGCGTGTCGGTCACCATCGCGGAGAGCTCGGCCGGGGCCATCGACCGATATGCGGTGGTGTTGAACTTGACCTGCTTCAGCTCGCCCTGGCCGTCGAGGGTCACCGTGATCATCCGATTGGCCGAGTTGAGGGTCGTCGTGGTGGTGGCGAGCTTGCGCTGGAACTCGGTGAGTTCGCGCTGCTGGCGCTCGAACTCCGCATACGCCGAGTTGAGGTCGGGCAGATCGCCGGTGGGAAAGATCATCGTCTCAGCCCTCACTTCGCGGGTCGGCCCACCACGCCGCCGGGCGCGACGGTGGACCAGACCACGGGGTCTTCGGTGGTCATGGTGTGGCGGTCACGGTCCTGCAGATCGCTGCCACCGACCGGGCTCATCAGCGGCGGCATCATCGGCGCACCACCGGCGGCTGCGGTGTCGCCGGGATTGCTGGTGTTGGTGTTGTCGCCGGCGGCGCGACGGCTCTCGCCGCCGATCACGCCGCGGTCGTCCGCGATGGCCTCTGCTGCTGACGTGGCCGGGTGCAGATCGCTGACGCCGGCGGACCTGGTTTCCGGGGTACTCGGCGGTGCAGCCGCGGAGTTCTCCGGACTGACACGGTGTTTCTCCCGTACCGCGCCCCGGGACTGCTGCCTGCGCTGGTCCCGCACGCCAAGCGCCAACGGCGCCGCGGTCGCCAGCCCGGTGAGCACTCCTGGGGTCGCGTTGACACCCGGAGCGGCCGGGGTCGCCTGGGCTGCGACCACCGGGTTCGTGGGGGTGCGGAGTTCACCCGCGGAATGCAACTCCACGCGGGCCCAGGACGGGTCAGCGGCCTCGCTGTGGGCCGCGGCGCCGGTGTCACCGCGGGCGATCGGTGCTTCGGCGAGATGCGCGGTGACCTGCGAACCGTAGTCCAGCGCCTGGCCGCCCAGCTGTTCGTACATCGCGCTGAGCTGGTCGATAAGCCGCTGCGACTCCTCGTCGTGACCGGAGCGGATCCGCTGGATCTGCGCCTGAACGTTCGGGTCCGCCGCCCAGTTCGGATACTCAACCTGCATTCGCCGCAGCATCTTGTGGTAGTCCTGCGCGTCGAACACCTTCTGCCGTACGGTGCCGAGCGCATCGCCCAGTCGCTCCCAGATACGTTGCTCGCGTTCCACCTCGAGCATGCCTGCCAGCGCGTCGATGTGCCGCAAGCCCTGTTCGACCATTGCCGATGCGGCGGCGAATCCCGCGCCCTGCCAGAACTGTTCGAGCCGGCGGAGCTGATTGCGCAGCCCGTCTGCGGTGCCGCGCAGCTGCTCGCCGAGCTCGGTGAAGCGGTCTGCCACGTGGTAGAACTGCTGCGGATCGGCGTCGGCGAGCACAGCCGCCGCTGAATCGAGATTGACCCGCACCGCAGGAACCACCGGTTGGGCAACCGGACGTCCCAGCACCGGGTCGGTCACTGCTGGTGCCACCGCGCCACCTCCATCCTGACTGTCTATTGTGCTCACTGATTGTGCGGTCAGGCGCGTGCCACTCGGCCCACCTGTTGTTCGGCAGCGTGCACCAGCTGGGCCACGTGCTCACCCTCCTGCTCCTTGCCGAGTACGTTCGGCGCGGCCTCCGCGGCGGTGGTCTCCGACCAGGAGCTGCCGTCGTCGGCCAGCCAGGTGGTGCGTTCGCGGTCGCCGGTGTCACCGCTGGCCCCAGCACCGCCCAGGCCGCCGCCCATCATCGGCGGCATCATCGGCAGGCCGCCGGCGCCCATCGGTGTCGCGGCCGCGGCGGTCGACCCCGCTGGGATGTGCGGTTGCGTGTTGCTGACCGGCGTGACGTCGAGGCTCTGGCCCGCCCCGGCACCACCGTCGATATCCGTGCCTCCGGAGGTCGCGCCGCCCACGCTCGGCGCCAAGAAGTCGGACAGTCCGCTGCCGAGCGAGGACAGCGCCGCATCGCCGGCCGACTTCGCTCGCTCGAGCACGTCGTCGACGATCTGGTTGGCCTCGTCCATGGTGATGTCGCTGTCGGCGTTCGCGGCCGCCAAGGCTTGCTTGCCTGCCTGCGCCGCCTGGTCGAAGACGTTGTCGAGCATCTGGGCGGCCTCGTCCGAGCCGGCGCCGAGATGGTCGAGGCTCTGCTGCGCGGCTTCGCGCCCCTGCTGCACGATGTCCTCGATAATCTTGCCCGCGTGCGCCGCATCGATGTTCCGCTGACCGCCCACGGCTGCCTGTGCCGTTTGCCCGGTGTTCTGCACGGCGTCCTGGACGGCCTCGGGCGCCTGCTCCATACCGGGACTCATGGTCGGCACCGGCACTGCGCCGACTGACCCGGCTTCGCCGTCTCCGTTGAGTGCCTCGAGGGCTTCCTGACCAGCCTGGGCGGCTTGCTGTTGGGCGTTGATGAGCGCGTCCTGGATGGCCTGTCGGGCTGCGGCGTCGTCCTTACCGGTGTTCTTGGTCGGCTGGGAACCCGCGGAACCAGTACCGCCCGATCCCGCGCCCGCGCCACCGATGGTCGGGATGGCACCGCTCGTCGGGCCGGCCCCGTCGGCAGGCGACATCGCCGCCCCCGATCCGCTGGCCGCGCCATTGTCGGTGCCGCCGCCCATTCCGCCGCCGCTACCGGCGCTGGCGGCCTCGGTGCCGGGTGAGCCGGACTCTTCGCTGTCGAGGGCACCCAGCGCCTGCCGACCCGCTCGTCCGGCGGCGTGGATCGCGTCGTTCATGGCATCGGTGACCACCGAGTTGTCCGGTGTGCCGGCGCCGCCGACACCACCACCGGTGCCCGCAACGCTGTCGACGCCGGCCCCGGTCCCGGTGCTGCCCGTGCCGGTGCCTGCGCCCACACCACCGCGAGCACCGGCGCCGATGTTCGCGCCAGCACCAACACCAGGTCCGGCGCCGGTACCTGCATCCGTGCTCGAGCCGGTCTGGCTGGTCGGCCCCATACCGGGGCTGGCCGTCGTGGGGCGGGCCACTGGTCCGTCGCCGCTGCCGATGTTGTCGTACACGCCCGTGGGTGCGGGGGTCATCGCGCTCCCCGCCTTCTCGTACGCCTCGGCGACGTCGGCGACCAGACTGCGCGCTCGGTTGAGCATGTCCATCCGGATCTTGCGCACCGCGTCTTTGATCACGCCGACATGGCCGCCGAATCCCGCCGCGTCGAGCTTGTCGATCGCCGCTTCGGCCGCAGCGGTCTGGGTGTATGCCTTGACCAACGGCACGATGGCCTGTTTGCGGGTTGCCGCGACGTCCGCCGCGTCGCGTAGCTCGTTCTCGTATCCCCCGCTGCGCAACGTGGTCACCGTCTGGTCGAGCCTGTCCAACTGCGTCTGCGCGAAGGTGGTCGAACTGGTACCGGTGGCACCCTGCATGGAGTTGGGGAGCTTGCGCACCTGAGCACGCAGATCGTCACGTGCTTTCGCCAAGCGGTCGATCAGCTTCCCGAACTGGTCGGCGGCGACGCTCATGGTTCGGGGAATTCCGTTGAGTGCCTGGATGCACTGCTCCATCGAGTAGCTGCCGTAGTCCTCGATCGGAGCGACGTTACCGGCACCGTCGTCGGTGCTGCTGCCACCGGACTCGGGCGCGCGGGTGCCTTCGACGCCGAGCGCGTCGTCGGTCTTCCTGACATCCTCGACGTAGCCGTCGAGCTGTTCTGCCGCGTTCTCGAGGTCGGCTTCGTCGTAGTCGTGGGAGTTGGCCTGGTTCTCCGATTCCGCGATGGCCTGCGGGCTGTCGATGTTGAGGTCGTTCAGCCAGAGGCTGTTCGCGTTGTCCCCGTCGCCGTTGTCGGTCCCTGCCGGGAACCAGGCCGTGATGGGTTTGTTGTTGATCCGCCACGCCCACTCCGGAGTATCCGGCTCGATCTCGCGTCCGAGTTCTTTCTCCAGGTGACGCCGGAAACGCTCCTTGGCGTTCGCGTCGTCCTCCAACCCTAATCGTTCGATCTTCTTGTCAGGCACGACTACGCCTCCTCGGCGGCGGGAAAGGGGAATGGCGCGGGGGCGGACGGACGGTCAGCCGGCGGCCTGGCTGACGTTGCGGCCGTTGTCCTGGTCGGTTTCCTGGAGTTTCGTCGCCGACGTCTGCAGCTGGAGGCCCAGTTCGCGCAACGTGTTCTGCAGTTCGACACAGTGTCTGTGGAGCAGATCGCGGCGCTGCGCCACCAGATCGCGCAGCCACTCCCCGACCGGGAAGTCCCCGGGCTTGACCTGGATATCGTTGAGTTGGGCGAAACCGTCGACGTCGGAGGCGAGATCGGCGACGGCCTTGCCGATGGTGCGGACCTCGTCCGGAGTCAGTGCGGTGATGTTGTCGGTCATGGCGGAGCTTTCGGATCAGTGCGGACCGGGTTGGGGCCACGCCGGGCCGGTGGTCGGGGGCTACCGGCCCGGCACCGGGTGGTGCCCGTCGGTTCAGGCGAAGTTGGCAGCCTGGCGAGCGTCCTCGGCGTTCATGTCGTCCGCGGAGATGCCGAGCCGACTCTGGATGTTGATCAGCATGGTGTTCATCTGGCTGAGATCCGCCTGAATCTTGCCGGACAGCGTTTCGTAGCTGGCCCGGGTCTGACCGTCGAAGGTGGTCAGCAGCTGCCGAGTCTGGTTGGTCAGATTGTTGACCTCTTCCTCGATGCTCTTGCTGGCTTTCTGCATGTCCGCGACGCTGTTGGCGATTTCCGCGTAGCGGTACTGGATCTGGTCTGCCATCGATGCTCCGGTTCGGTCGGCGGTGGTGGCTGGTCAGTTCCCCAGGAAGCTGGTCAGTCCGGGGGTCTCGATCTTGTTGACCTGCGCGGCGGCGTTGATATCCTGGTTCTGCAGGGCCTTACCGGCGTTGTCGAGGTTGGTGGCCATCTGCAGCAGGTTGGTGCGCACCCGGGTGCAGGCATCGGTCCATTGCTGGTGCACAGTGGACAACGCCTGCACCATGTCACCCTGGTTCGTGGCCACCACGCCCTCCACGGAACCGCGAACGAAGTTCTGCTGGTTCTGGATGTTCTGCGCCACGCCTTCGTGTTCGCGCGCCTTGGCCGCGATTTCAGGTTGGGTGAGTCTGGTCTGGGTGGTCATGTTCGCCTCATTCGCTCCAAGGATGTCCTGGTTTGCTGTCACTTTCGCGACCTGTGGTCAGGAAACCAAGCAGTGGGCGGCACGGTGGTACCGCAGTCGCGAATGCGCGGACACGCAGGGGTATCCCTCACCAATCAGCTCGATCCAGTCGCGTTGACCGGCTGTGACACCGTCGCGACATCAGGGTCCAACGCCGGACCGGTAGGCAGCAGCCGGAGCAGGTCAGTGGGCACGAGTACGGGTTCGACACCACCGTATCCGAGCACTTCTGCGACCTTCGCATCCGCCAGTGGGTACTTGGCTCCCAGATCGGTGATCAGGTAGAAGGTGCCTGGGTGCCCGCCCGGTGCAGGCACATCTCTGGCCAGGACGCCGGAATTGGGCGGAACAGGGTCGGGCATCTCCACACGGTCGACCAACGCGATCGTCGGGCCGGAACGCGCATCGACGGCGAAGGTGGCGCACGGATACGGCCCGCGGCCGACATCGATCCGCTCCAGCGCGGGAAGTGTCGTCGGGTAGCCGTCCTGGATGGTGTCCGTGGTGGACCGCCGCGTACTCGAGAGCAGGTCGGGCTCCGCCTGAATGGCCTCAGGATGCCGCCCCGGGTAGGCCGCACGTGCCGTGGGGGAGGCCAGCAGCAGACTCGCCGATGTGGGCGTGAGCGGCGCCAGACCGTTGGAAAGCAGCACGTAGTAGTCCTTCGCCCGCGTCACCGCATTGATCACTTCGAACACCTGACCGACCCGCGCACCGCTGACGTGCTGGGACACCGCACCCGCACCGGGCACTTCCGGTGGGCGCAGGTCCGGCCCGGCCGGCATCGCGCTGATCCACTCGGTGGACACGGGAAAAGCGCGGGTGTCGCTGTAGCCGAGGCTGTCCAACACGGACTGATCAGGGAGCAGGTAGCGCCGTCCCTGCCACACCAGGTAGATCAGCCCATCCGGAGCCGAAACCAGCACGCCCTTGGCGGCGGGCAACGGCCGTGCCGCGACAGCACCGATGTGCAGCTTCGTTACCGGAACCCGTTCATCCGGCGAAACCCCTGGTCGCGACGTGGCACAGGCAACCCACGGCGCGCGGGTGAGATTCGTGGCGGCCGGCAGCGAATCCGGTGCGTTCGCGATACCGATGGGGGCGCCGCGTGGTACGTCGGCCAGCGAGTTGCGCGACACCGACTGCACCGTCGCTTGTGGGCTGTTCACCACCAGAAGCGCAGACGAGTAGTTCAGCACCGGTCGGAGCTCACCGTCGAGGTAGAGGTAGCGGGCACCGGTCTCCTTCTCCACGATGATGGTTCCGGCTGCCTGCCAGGAGGTTTTGCCGCCCGGCGAGATGAAGCCGTAGACGGTGAAACCGGCCACCACCAGCGCGCCGATCAGCAGACCGATGATGGTGCCGGTGGCCAACCGTCGGTTCGGGGTGGCCGGATCATCAGGACGCCCCCGCATCAGCGCCGAGACCAACCGGCCGACCATGAAGAAGTACGCCTGCACCTGGTCGCGGCGAGACAGCATCGGATTCCCTCCAGAAAGCGTGGGGAGATCGTGAGTGCGAAGAACCGGCGCGGCCCGGGTTCGGTGATCACGGCCGCTATCCGCCCAGGCCGCGAACCAGGGCGTAGACATTGAGCACCGCGAGAAGGATGGGGATCACGGCGAGTATGCAGGCGGTGTCGAAGATGTCCAGCGCCCGCCCCCAATACGGGCGCAGCTGCCGTCCCGGTAGCGTCAGGCTCGCCACTGCCAGCAACACTGCGATGAGCAGGATCGCCACGAACACCAGCACCAGCCGTTCGAACGGCGGCACCAGTACAGCGGCGCGCCACACGACGGCGAACACCGCCAGTCCACCAGGCAGCAGCAGCGCCCACCGCTGGTACATGCTGTCCAGGTTCCGCGCACGCATCAACAGCAGCAGACCGCCCACCGCGGTCAGGGTCAGCTCCCACAGCCCGCCGCTGGTCACCAGGACGCCGAAGATGCCGAGCTCGACGATCCCCAGCGTCGCCGAGAGCGCGGTCATGTAATGGTCGGCGACCACCGAGCGGTGCACCACCTGCCGGTACGGCACCGGCTCGATGTCCTGGCCGAACTCCTCGGCACGCGTCGGCAGCGCCGGCAGCGCCAGTCCGGCCAACCGGAACGATGCGGTGGGCACGAACATCGTCAGCACCAGGCAGAGCAGCAGACCCACTCCGGCGGCCTGCGCGGGCGTCGCCGGGGTCACCGCCGGGATCAGCGTGATCACGGTGAGCTGTCCGCCGGCGACCAGTCCGCTGATGTGGATCAACCTCGCCGCACCGACGCCGATCATGCCCAACGCCAGTGCTGTCGTGCCGAACAGCGCCGCGCAGAACGCGGAAGACGGCGCCTGCGCGCCGAAAACCGTGGGCAGCAACCACCCCGCGATCGCCGCGTAGGGCACCGCGACAAGTGAAAGGACCGTTGCGGTCACCACATCGCCCAGTGCGCGGTTGAGGGCAGCCGCGGTGACCACCAACGCCACCGCCGCACCGGCAGCGGTGAACATCCGGGCAGGCGTCAGCCCGCCCGAGGCGAGCAGCAGGGCACCCAGGCCGAAGGTGGCTGCGGCGAACGCCAGCAGCATGAAGCGGGTTCGCTCGGCGCTCCACCGGTTGTCCCACGTCCTGGTCTGCTCGCCGATACCGGCGACCAGGTCGTCGAAGTCGATCGGTGGCAGCGCCGCCGCTCGGGGTCGCACATGGATGGTTTCGCCGTCGAGCAGCCCGAGTTCTTCCGCGGTCCGTGTCTCATCCAGCGGGGTTCCGCCGATCCGTTGCAGTACCCATCCTTCGTGTTCCACACCCTGGTCGGCGACCTTCCCGCCCAGCGCGCGAAGGATGCCAGGCAGCATGTCGATCAGCGCCACATCGGGCGGCAGCGCCATGTCCAGTGCCCGACTTCCGATGATCAGGCGTAGCCGACACAGTTGATGTGTGCCATCCTTGGTCGCGTCGTTCACTTCGGTGTCCGGTTTCCTTTCTGGCTGGCGGGCCGGACCGGGACACGGCGGACCGTAGTCTGCACGAGCCGTTTTGCTCGGTCGATGCGCAGGCTCGACGCCGAATTCAAGGGGAACCCCGCACCAGAAGGAGACGCGTTGAGCACGACCCTGTTCCGCCGGCCTGCGCGCCGCGCCGGACCGGAGATGCCGGCCGAGGAGATCACCCTCCAGGAACCACCGGGCGTGCCGGAACCCAAGAGCAGCAGCTGGAGCATGGTGCTGACGTACCTGCCGATGGCGCTGATGTCCGGTTCGATGATGCTGATGTTCACCTCGTCCGGCGCGGTGCGCGGGCCACTGACCTACATCGCCGGTGGCGTGATGGTGGTGGCGATGATCGGCATGGTGGCCGGTCAGTTGCTGCGCGCCGCCGCCGATCGCAAGCACCAGCTCGGCGGACAGCGTCGGGACTACCACCGCTACCTCGCGCAGACCCGCAAGCAGGTCCGCGAAGCCCTGGGCAAGCAGTACCGAGCGGTCACCTGGAACCACCCCGACCCGCGCTCGCTGTGGTCACTGGTGCTCGGCTACCGCCTGTGGGAGCGGCGCGCCACCCACGACGATTTCGGCGAGGTTCGGGTCGGGCTCGGCACGCAGCGTGCCGCAGTGACCCTCATTCCACCCGAGACGAAGCCGGTCGAAGACCTCGAACCGCTCGCCGCACACGCGCTACGTCGGTTCCTGCGCGCCTACGCCACGCTGCCCAACGCGCCGATCGCGGTGTACCTGCGAGGGTTCGCCCGCGTGCAGTTCGATGGTGACAGCGCTGCGACGCGCGCTCTGGTCCGCGCGATGCTCGGTCAGCTCGCGGCCTTCCACCAGCCCGCCGACCTGCGGATCGCGTTGTGCCTGGGCGAGGCTGAAGCTCCCGAGTGGGACTGGGTCAAATGGCTGCCGCACGCCCAGGACCCGGAGCAGCGCGACGGCGCCGGGCCGGTGCGGCTGATCGCCGACAACGTAACCGAACTCGAGCGGCTGCTCGGTGGCGAGAGCTTCACCGACCGCCCCAGGTTCGAGACCGGCACCCCGGTGACCGCCAGTGAACCGTTCGTGGTGGTGGTGTTGGACGGGGTCAGCGTGCCCGCCGGGCACCCGTTCACCGGCGACGGGCACCGCAACGCGGTGGTGCTGGACCTGTCCGGTTCACTGCCCTGGAAACCGCATCGGCACGCCCTGCACCTGCGGATCACCCCGGATGAGATCAGTCGCGTCGCTTTCGACCGCACCGGCAGGGAGATCACGACCACGCTGTGCCGCCCGGACGGGATGCCGGTGGCCGCGGCGGCGGCCCTCGCCCGCACCATTGCGCCGTTCCGCGTCGGCGCGGCCGCCGACACCAGCGAACCGCTGTCCACCGACTACGAGATCACCACCCTGCTCGGCATCACCGACGCGCGCACCCTCGCACCGGCGAAGCTGCGTGCCGAACGCTTGCCGTGGCAGCGGCTGCGGGTGCCGATCGGCATCGCGAGCAACGGCACTCCGGTCGAACTGGACATCAAGGAGTCCGCCGAGGGCGGTATGGGCCCGCACGGCATGGTGATCGGCGCGACGGGCTCGGGCAAGAGCGAACTCCTGCGGACCCTGGTGCTCGCGCTGGCGGTCACCCATTCCTCCGAAGAACTCAACTTCGTGCTGGTCGACTTCAAGGGCGGGGCGGCGTTCCTCGGCTTCGAGCAGCTGCCACACACCTCGGCGGTGATCACCAACCTGGTCGACGAGCTCGAACTGGTCGACCGCATGCAGGATGCGCTCACCGGCGAACTGCTGCGCCGCCAGGAACTGCTGCGCGCCGCGGGCAACTACGCCTCGCGGCGCGACTACGAGAAGGCCCGGCGGGCCGGTGCGCCGCTGGAGCCGATGCCCGCGCTGTTCGTGGTGGTCGACGAGTTCAGCGAAATGCTGGTCAGCAAACCGGAATTCATCGACGTGTTCGCCATGATCGGCCGACTGGGGCGCAGCCTCGGCGTTCACCTGCTGCTGGCCTCGCAGCGGCTGGACGAGGGCCGCATCAGCAAGGTCGAAACGAACCTGTCCTACCGCATCGGGCTACGCACCTTCTCCGCCATGGAAAGCCGCAGCGTGATCGGTGTGCCGGATGCCTACGAGCTGCCGTCCAACCCCGGCAACGGCTACCTGCGTTCGGACACCCATACCCTCACCCGGTTCAAGGCCGCCTACGTCTCCGGCCCGTACCGGACTCCGCGGCGCCGCCAGGACCGCGAGGTCATCGAAACCCAGTTGGTGCCGTTCACCAGCGCGAACGTGCCGCTGAAAGTGCGTTCGCTGCCCGCCGAGACCGATGCTGCCGATGCGGAGGAGTCGAAGCAGACCGTGCTCGACGTGCTCATCGAGCGGCTACGAGACCAGGGGCCACCAGCGCACCAGGTGTGGCTGCCGCCGCTGCGCGTCCCGGCGACGTTGGACGAGTTGCTCCCACCGCTGCTGCCGGACCCCGAACTCGGCGTGCGCGCGGCGGAACGGGACTTCCTGCGGGTGCCGGTCGGCCTGGTCGACCTGCCGGACAAGCAACGCCGCGACCTGCTGCTGGCTGACCTCGCCGGGGCCGAGGGCAACGTCGCGGTGGTCGGCGGCCCGCAGAGCGGCAAGAGCACGCTGCTGCGAACCCTGATCAGCGCGCTGAGCCTGACCCACTCCGCCGCTGAGGTGCAGTTCTACTGCCTGGACTTCGGCGGCGGTTCACTGGCCGGCCTGTCCGGCCTGCCGCACGTCGGCAGCATCGCCGGACGGCTGGACCGGGACCGGATCACCCGCACCGTGCAGGAGGTGGTCAACCTCCTGGGGCGCCGCGAGCAGCTGTTCCAGGCCAACAACATCGATTCGATGGCGGCCTACCGGCGGTTCCGTGCCGAAGGCCGGTTTCTCGACGAGGACCCCTACGGCGATGTTTTCCTGGTCGTCGACGGCTGGTACACGATTCGCCACGACTTCACTGAGCTGGAGGAGAAGTTCCAGCTGATCGCCGCCCGCGGGCTCAGCTTCGGCATCCACCTCGTGATCGGCTCGGCGCGGTGGGCAGACCTGCGCCCCTGGCTGCGCGACGTGCTCGGCACCCGGTTCGAGCTGCGGCTCGGCGACCCGGTGGAGTCAGAAGTCAACAGCCGACTGGCCGCCACGGTGCCAAGCCGCGCGGGCTGCGGCATCACCACCACCAAGCAGCACTTCCTCACCGCACTGCCGCGCATCGACGGCCACCCGAGCACCGACGACCTGACCGACGCGGTGCTGGCGCTGGCTGCGGCGGCACGCGGGCCGAAAGCCCCGGCAGCCCCGCAGGTACGGCTGTTGCCGCTGGAACTGTCCGTCACCGAGCTGCCCGCGTCGGAGACCGGTCCGCATGGGCTGCCACGGGTGCCGCTGGGCGTCGACGACGTCACCCTCGGCCCGCTGTGGCACGACTTCGACGAAACGCCGCACCTGATGGTCTTCGGCGACACCGAGACCGGCAAGACCAACCTGCTGCGGCATCTGACCCGCTCAGTGATCACGCACTACGGCCCGGAACAGGTGCGGATCATGTTCGCCGACCCGCGCCGCGAGCACTACGACGCAGTGCCGCACGAGTACCACATCGGATACGCCGTCGCCGCCGACACCTTCGGCAACACCGTCAACGAAGCGGCCGGGCTGCTGACCAGCCGACTGCCGGGCCCGGAGATCAGCCCGGACCGGCTGCCCAAGCGTGACTGGTGGTCCGGCGGTCGGCTGTTCATCGTCATCGACGACTACGAACTGCTCGAAAACGGCATGAACAGCCCGCTGCAACCGCTTGTGCCGCTGCTTCCGCAGGGCGCCGACATCGGATTCCACCTGGTGATCGCGCGCAGCACCTCAGGTGCGTCGCGGGCCATGATGGATCCGGTGATCCGCAGGTTGTGGGAGCTCGGTACCCCGGCACTGCTGATGTCCTGCCCGCGCGACGAAGGCACCTTCCTCGGCAACGTCCGCCCGAGAACGCTGCCCGCAGGCCGTGCCCAGCACATCGACCGCCGCCGCGCGGTCCGGCTGGTCCAGACCCCGCAGGCAGCGGACGCGGTAGCCCCCACCTGATCCGACGAACGGCGCCGCTGCCGGTCGATTCCGACGTGACCTGACGGTCACGAATCCCTGGTGCGCGACCGGCGCCAAGCCGCGGGACCGAGGTACGCCGCCAGCGCGGCCAGGCACACCAGCAGGATCGCCGAGGTGATGCTCACCAGCACGACCCGCCGCGGCACCGGGTTCGGCTCCGGCACCTCGGGGTGCGAGACCCGTTGCGCGACCGACGCGCCGACCGTGTGCTCGGTCGGCAGGACCGCGGTAACCGCTCCGTATGGATTCACCGTGCCCCACCCCAGCTCCGGGTCCGGAACGGAGACTCCAGGGTGGATCGCGGTACGCAGCAACCGGTCCAGCACCTGCTGTGCGGTCAGCTCCGGGTGGTATGCCCGCACCAGCGCGGCGGTGCCCGCCACGAACGGCGTGGCGTAGCTGGTGCCGTCGCCCTGCCAGTGGCCCGGCCCACCGGGGCCGATGCTCTGCACGTCCACACCCGGCGCCACCAACCCCAGGAACGGCCCGGTCTGGGAGAAGTCCGCTCGGCGGCCGCTGGCGTCGATCGCCCCCACCGCCAGCACGCCCGGGTACGACGCCGGGTACGTCGTCGGATTGCCCTGTTGGGCGTCGTTGGCCGCCGCGGCCACGATCAGCACGTCCCTCGCCTTGGCATAGTCCACCGCGGCGCGCAGGCCCTCGTCCGGGTAGTCGGTGCTCGCCGAGATGTTGATGACGCGGGCCCCGGAGTCCACCGCCACCCGGATACCGCGCGCCATGGTGGCCGCCGATCCGTCGTCGCTGCCCCAGGCATCCCGGACCGGGAGAATGCGGGCACCCGGCGCCACGCCGGCGAAACCGATTCCCGGCATCGGTTGTGCGGCGATGATGCCCGCCACGAAGGTGCCGTGGCCGTAGCAGTCGGTGTCGGCCGTACCGCCACCCGGCGTGATCACGTCCACGCCGGGTAGCACCGAGCCCGCCAGTTGGGGCGTACGAGCGTCCACACCGGAGTCGAGCACCGCCACCACCACACCGTCCCCGCGGGTCAACTCCCACACCCGTTCCGGTCGTAGCAACTGCTGCGCCCATGGCGTGGTGTGGCTGACCTGCGGAGACGGTGGTCGGCAGCCGGTCTGGGCGCTCGTCACCGGTGCGGTCAACACGGTCAGTAGGGCGGCGACCAACGCCGCGGCACGTAACCTCATACATCCGTCCTCACTGGACTGCTGCGGCGGTGAGCCGGGCCTGCTGCGGGGCGACGAGACCGATCGGTTCGGTGAACACCGCCAGCCGCTCGGTGTCCACGTCCACGCGCCGCACCCCGCTGCTGAGCATCTCCCGCAGAGTGGCGAGCACGGATTGATCGGTGTCGTCGAGCACGTCGGCAGTCGACTGCTCGTCCGGGGGCAGCTCGCGGAACAGCACCGCGGCCAGACCGTCCCGCGGCACCGCGAGCACCTTGAACCGGGTATCGGCGGCGAACACCACCTCCCCCGGCTCACCGTCGGACAGTGCCCGTACCCGCCGTCCCGAACGCGACCAGATCACCACGTCCACACCAGCGTCGGCGATGTTCGGCGCACCATCGCCGCAGGCCGACACGAATCCCGGCTCGATGACGATCTGGCCCGCTTCATAGCAGCTCTCGTTCGTGGTGCGGCGGAACGTGGCACCGTTGTGCACCGGAAGGCGCCGCAGACCCGAGATGAGGCAGGCGATGTAGTCGCGCAGCGACGTGATGTCCCCGGCGCGCAGCGCGCGGTTGACCTCGACGGCGCCGAACCTGGTGCGTCCGGTGTAGAGGCGCACCGCGACGAAGTCGGCCTTCGCCCCCTCGGCGATTCCGGCGCGCAGCGCGGGGGTCAGCGCCAAGGCGCTGTTCACCCCGGCCAGGGCGTCGTTGTAGGCGGTACCAGCGGCCGCTGCGAATGCGGTCTGCTCCTCGGCGGTGCTGTGGTGGTCGGCGTCGAACCATGGATTGCGCGAGGTCACGGGGACCAGCGAGGGCGGCAGCTCCGCGGTTGTCTCCGTCGCGGTGGGCAGCGGAATCACTTCCGTCGGCTGATCGAGCGCTTCTTCCGCTGCCTGCGGATGGATCTCCGGTGGCTCCGGTGCCGGGCGGGTCGCTCGGGTGGACGCGGGAGGCGGCGGTGGGGCTGGTCGCGGCGCCGGGGGAGCCGACACCAAGGCAGCCGGGGGAACCGACACCGTGACCGGATGCGCTGCCTGCGGCAGATCCAGCGGGTGCGGAGCCGCCGCCACGCGCAGCTCCGCGGCGGTGACCGGATCCACCGTGCCGAGCACGGTCAGCCGGAGCCGCGCCAGGCAACCCGCCGGGAGCGCTCCGAGCAGCGTCCGCAGCGCATCCGCGAACGCGCGCGACACGGGTGTGCCCGTCGAACCGATCACCACCGTCAACCGGTCGGGTTCGTACGGGAGCCGGTCCGCGGCGCTGAGCTGTCCCGCTTCCGCGGCGGCGACCAGCGCCAATCCCGCCGGGACGACTCGTGCGACAACGTCCAGGTCCTCGCGCCGGTAGTGCATCGACCGGGCTTCCCAGCCGTCGGGCGGCGGCCCGATCCGCACCACCCGGGCTTGACCGGTCGGCGTGTGGCGCAGCACCGCCGCGAACGCCCGCCACGCCGGACGGCCCTGCTCGTCGGGCACCACCACGCTGGTTCCGGTGTCCGGACTGTGCCGCACCGGTCCGGTGGTGGCCAGCACGTCGTCACCGAGCAGGGTGGCCACCTTCTGGAACCACTCGGCCGTCCGGGTCTCCGGGGCCATCGGCACGAGCTCACAGTTCAGGCGTAACTCCGAGGGCAGCTGGCCAAGCAACGTCGCGACCTGCTCCGGGGCGGCCACCGCCCCCAGCAGGATGCGCGGATGCTGCTGAGCCACCGCCACGGACTGCGCCGCGGCGTGGTCGGCCTTGGTTCCGCCCACCAGCAGCCCGGCAGGCACCGCGATCGCCCCCGACGATTCCGGCAGCAGCGCCTCCCACGGTGGCGTCGGGTACCGCGAACCCACCGGCACGGCCGATCCGCCTGGCCGGAAGAGCCACCAACGCCCGGCGAACAGCGAACCGTCCGGGACAATCGTCAAGGGTCCCTCCGGGACCAGTACCTCGGCGCCGAGCTCGGCGGCCAGCGGCCGCCCCCAGTCGGTCGCAGCCAGACCCGGCACAGCCAGCCACAGCCGCACCGGTCCGGCCGTGCGTGCCTGGCGGCAGGCCACGCGCAGCGCAGCCGGCATCGCCGGATCGCGCAGCGCACTGGCCGAAGCAAGTACGACGCTGTTGCCCGGCAACCGCGGCACCCACCTGAACACGTCCGGGACCGACTCGCCGTGGCTGAGCACGGCGGTGTTCCTGCCGAAACTGCGCAGGTACAGACTGTTCTGCTGGCTGGGGTTCGTGCGCATCAACCTGCTTCCACTGCTCACCGGGTGGCACTGGCGCCTCGAGCCTGCCGCAGGCCCTGCCCCGACAGGCAGCCCTGTTGCGAAGGGCGGCGGAACGCAGGGATATCCCTCACCCGGTCGGCCGTTTTGTTGCGGCGGCTGCATGGCTTCCTACAGCGCGAAGTACCTGAGCCAGATGTAGAGGGCGGACACGGCGATGGTCACCGTGGTGACGACGAGGCCGTACTTGGTGAATTCCCAGAAGCTGATGGGGTGTTCGTTGCGGGCTGCCCAGCCGATGGCGACGACGTTGGCGCTGGCGCCGATCGCGGTGGTGTTACCGCCGAGGTCAGCCCCGAGGGCCAGTGACCACCACAGTGCTCGGCTGATGTCGGGATCGGGGACGGTGGCCGCGAGTTCCTCGACGATGGGCATCGTGGTTGCCACGAACGGGATGGTGTCGATCATGCCGCCGATCACGGCGGACCCGACAAGCAGTCCCATCGCGGCCAGGAGGTAGTCGTCGCCGACCAGGTTGATCGCCGCGCGGCCGAGAGTGTCGATCACTCCGACGTTGACCAGTCCGCCCACCATGACGAACAGTCCCATGAAGAACACGAGGGTGGACCAGTCGACTTCCTGGAGGAACTGTCTGGTGGTGGTGCCCGAGACGAGCACCATGAGGCCGGCGCCGAGCAGTCCGACGAAGGCGGGGTCGATGCCGATGGGGCCGTGCAGGATGAACGCGAGCACGACCGCGCCGGCCACGAGCAGGCACCGCCGCAGCAGTCGGTGGTCGTGAATGGTGTCCTTGCCGTCCAGCCCCATGATCTCGGCCATGTGTTCTTCGGCGTCGAGGAACGCCTTGCGGAACAGCACCCGGCACAGCGCGATGAACACCGCGAGCAGAACGACGGTGATGGGTGCGAGGTTGATCAGGAAGTCGGTGAAGGACAGACCTGCCCGGCTGCCGATCATGATGTTCGGCGGGTCGCCGATCAGGGTGGCCGTGCCGCCGATGTTCGCGGCGAGGACCTCGGCGATCAGGAACGGGACGACCGGCAGTCGGAGTCGTTGGCAGACCGCGAGGGTGATCGGGGCGATGAGGAGCATGACGGTGACGCTGTCGAGGAAGGCCGAGACGACAGCGGTGAGCAGCACCAGGATGACCATCAGCCGGAAGGACCTGCCGCGGCTTTTCTTGGCTGCCCAGATGGCGAGGTAGTCGAAGACGCCGGTGTGCTTGAGCACGCTGACCGTGATCATCATCCCCAGCAGCAGGAAGATCACGTTCCAGTCGATGCCGGTCTTCTCGTAGAAGAACGCGCTGTGGGCATCCACCACGCCCAGCACCACCATGACCGCGACGCCCCCGAGCGCTGCGGCGACGCGGTGGACACGCTCGGTAGCGATCAGCACGAACGCCACCAGGAAGACGATGATGGTGAGGGCGGTGGTCACTGCCGAGTCTCCCGGGCGCTCGTGACGGGGCGTGGCCGCCGGTCAGGGTCGAGATGTGCGGTGCCAGCGGCGACGGGCCCCTTCGGCGTGGTCAAGTGGCACGGTGAGGCGCCTGTCGGTCTGCCGAGGGGGCGTGGTCCTTCGCTGGCGGGTGTGGGCGGGTTCCGCGGCGGCCGGTACGGCGCCGGTTCCGGTCCGCAGTGCGTCGGTATGTCCCACTGACGGCCCCCGGGCTGGTGACCGTCAGGGCTTGGACCGAGGCACGTGGCGCCGGGCCAGGCTGTGGGGCCATCGGATGAGATGCCTGACGGAGATCGCGAGGATGAGGCCACCCGCGAAGAGCAAGGCGTGTCCGAGAACAAGACCGGCCCCGATTGCCGCGAGCGCGAGGACCAGCACGGTCCAGTCAGCCGGTCGCGAGTGTTCCGGCCAGCTCGATGGGGTTGGTTCCCGCGTTCGCATGGTCTGCGCTGTCGGGTTCCTGGGGTGCTGTGTGCTGATGCGTACCACGGCTCCCTCCTTCTCCAGCGCCATGCGCGACGCGCGAGGAGACGCGGGGTGGTTGCACGGTTATGGTCAAAGACTCGCAGATCACCCGTATGGCCGCCATCCCGGACGCCACCCATTTCCAGGGGTGGTGATCATGCACTGCAAACCAACCAATGGGCCTACGCACTACTCGAGGTGGGTGAGCACCCGGATGGACAGGGCCATCGAGACACCGACAAGCTGACGCTCGCAGGTGAGTGGACGCGGCGGTCACCGGCCAGGCGGAGGTGTCGGGCCGCACGACGGAGACACGAGCGTGCGCGATAGTGGGCACAAGCGACAGGCGAGGAGGCCAGGCATCGTGTCCCTGTTCTGGCGGCTCTTTCTGCTCAACACCGCGGTGCTCATCGCGGGCGCCGCCCTGCTCCTGTGGGGTCCGGCCACCGTCTCCACCCCGTTCTTCGTCACCGAGGCGCTGATCCTGGCAGCCGGGCTCGCTGTGATGCTGCTCGTCAACGCCGTCCTGCTGCGGGTGGGGCTTGCGCCGCTGCAACGGCTCGCCCGGGCGATGACCACGATCGACCCGCTGCGCCCGGGCACCCGCCCCGCGGTCACCGGGAATGGGGAGGTCGCTGACCTGATCAGGACGTTCAACACCATGCTTGACCGGCTTGAAGCCGAGCGCGCCACCAGCAGTGCGGTCGCCCTGTCCGCGCAGGAGGCCGAGCGCCACCGCATCGCCCAGGAACTCCACGATGAAGTGGGTCAAACCCTCACAGCGGTCCTGCTCGAGCTCAAGCGGGTCGCAGACCACGCTCCGGACGCTGTCGCGACCGCGTTGCGCCAGGTGCAGGAGACCACCCGTGGCAGCCTGGACGAGATCCGCCGCATAGCCCGTCGGCTACGCCCCGGTGTTCTGGAAGAACTCGGACTGGTCAGCGCGCTCAAGTCACTCACCGCCGAGGTCCCCCCGCACAGCGGGCTCACCGCCCGCTGTCACGTCGACACCGACCTGCCCGACTTGACGGACGCCGTCGAACTGGTTGTCTACCGGGTCGCGCAGGAATGCCTCACCAACGCGGTCCGGCACGCCCACGCCACCCGACTGGATCTTTCGCTGCTGCGCAGCCCGACCGGAGTGGAGCTGCGCATTCGCGACAACGGTTGCGGACTCGGCAGCGCTCCCGAAGGGGCCGGCATTCGGGGCATGCGGGAACGGGCGCTGCTCATCGGCGCCGAGCTCACCCTCGGACCCAGCCCTGGAGGGGGGACCGAAGTCCGCCTGCACGTGCCCGTAGCGACGAAAGCATCCACACATGGCTGACGCGACGAAGACCCGCATCCTGCTCGCTGACGATCACGCCCTGGTCCGCCGCGGGGTCCGGCTCATCCTCGACAGCGAACCAGACCTGGTCGTCGTCGCCGAGGCAGGCGACGGCCCGGAGGCGATCGAGAAAGCCCGCACCGACAAACCCGACCTCGCCATCCTCGACATCGCCATGCCCCGCCTCACGGGACTGCAGGCAGCCGGCGAGCTTTCCCGCCTGCAACCCGATCTGCGCATCCTCATCCTGACCATGTACGACAACGAGCAGTACCTGTTCGAAGCACTCAAGGCCGGGGCCTCCGGATATGTCCTCAAATCCGTTGCCGACCGGGATCTGGTCGAAGCCTGCCGCGCCGCCATGCGCGGCGAACCCTTCCTCTACCCCGGAGCGATCAGGGCACTCATCCGCACCTACCTCGAGTACTCCGCCGACGACGAGCCGAGGGAAAGGGCCCTCACCCGTCGCGAGAAGGAAATCCTCAAACTCGTCGCCGAAGGCCACTCCTCGAAAGAAATCGCCGACATGCTCGTCATCAGTGTCAAGACGGTCGAACGGCACCGAGCCAACCTGCTGCAGAAACTCGGACTGCGAGATCGCCTCGAACTCACCCGCTACGCCATCCGAACCGGACTCATCGAGCCCTAGCCGACGCACACCCCACCACATCTGAACAGGTGCCGACCGGTGCGGTGACATTAACGACGATCACTTGGGTCCCCGTAGGCGGCTCTTTGATGGCGTGAGCACGATTCTGCCGAACACCTCGCCTGCCGCCATTGTCCGGTGGAACGGCCTGCTCCAGGGGCAGCACCTCGTGCACGACCGCTGTCAGCTCACCGCGACTCGCGGCGGCGAACAGGTCGGCGGTGGCGGTGCGGAGCTCGGATGCGGGCACGGTGTTGGTGCATCAAGGCCGATAGCTTTCACGAACCGGTTCAACCTGGAATACCGCCACGAGATTCCCCGCCTTCCGCGACACGGGACTGCCGTGAGCGTCTGGAAGCGCATCTGCAGCGAGCGTTCGACCATCTGCACTCGCTCTCGACAACGATCCACTGAGGACACAAAGCAGGCTCTGCGCTCGCGCTGGATAATCTGGTGCTGGGACGTGAGTTGCGTTATTCGGGCGCTTCTTCCGACAGCAGATCCTCCGTGCGGTTTTCCAGCATTGCGGCTGTCTCGGTGGAGCGGGGCAGCATCGTGTGCTCGTAGGCGCGGACGGCTTCGTCGATGGTGGCGGAACGCGCGAGCGCGAGGGCAAGGTCGCAGGCGTCGAGCATGGCGAGGTTGACGCCGACACCGAGCGGGGGCATGAGGTGGGCGGCGTCGCCGAGCAGAGTCACGGTCGACGTAGGGGCCGTCGTTGTCGGCGACCAGCCGGCGCATCCGGGGCGACCAGCCGGCGAACTGGTCGAGCAGGTGGGCACGGAGGCCAGCGGTGTCTCCGATCGTCAGGCCCGCAGCAGCGATCCAGTCAACGGGCACCCGCTGGGTGATGTAGACCCGGATGTGGTTGCCCCCGCTGCGCTGGGCGAACAGGGCGCGTTCGCCGTCGGTCGCGTGGGCGCTGCCCTGGCCGACCAGTCGGGAGAGGTCGGGGTGGCGGTTCTCCACATCGTCGAACCATGCCTCAAGGAAGCTCACGCCGGTGTGCTGCGGGACGGCTGGGGACACCACCGGACGGACCCGGGAGAACGCGCCGTCGGCACCAATGACCAGATCGGTCTCCACGGTTGTGCCGTCGGCGAAGGGCGGTGTCCGCGGCCCTTCGGCAGGGCCACTGACCCTGTCCAGGGCGTGCCCCCACCGCACGGTGCCGGGCTGAAGCGAATCGAGCAGCAGCGTGTGCAGCTGACCGCGGTCGATCTCGGGCTTGTACCGGTCGTCCGCGCCCGGGACGTGGTGGGCCTGGATTTTCCCGGACGTGTCCAGTGAGCGCATTTCCTGCCCTTCGGGGCGGGCCAGCGCGAAGAACTCGTCGAGCAGGCCGGCCTCGCGCAGGGCGACCTGGCCGTCATCGGCGTGCAGGTCGAGTGAGCCGCCCTGGTTGCGGGCGTCCGGGCCTGGATCGCGCTCGTAGACGGTGGCCGCGATGCCGTGTCGCTGCAGGATGGGGCGCAGGTGAGGCCGCCTGGCCCACCGCCGACGATGCTGATCCGGGCTTCTGTGGGTGCTGGAGACGTCATGCGCTCATCAGAGCAAACTCGTTCTAAAAGTGAAACAAGTGAACTTTTGTATCGGTGCCACTTAGGATACGCACTCATGACCGAGCCCCCGTGAGCCGCCGTGAACGCAAGAAGGCAGCCACCCGTCAAGCCATCTCCGACGCCGCACTGCGGCTGTTCCTGGAGCGCGGCTACGAGCAGGTGGGCATCCGGGACGTTGCCGAAGCGGCCGACGTCTCGACCACCACCGTATTCAAGCACTTCACCGGCAAGGAAGCGCTGGTGTTCGACCAGGACCAGCAGCGGGAGGCGGAGCCGGTGGCCGTGGTCCGGAACCGGGCCGCCGGGCAGAGCGTCCTCGACGCGCTCCGGCAGTACTTCCTCGACATCTGGCTGCCGTTCACGGAGCACCCGCAGGCGGCCGCGTTCAACCGCCTGGTGGACTCCACGCCGGAACTCCGCGCCTACGGTGAACGCATGTGGGCCCACCACGCCGAGAGCCTCGCCGCGGCCATCGCCGAGGAGTCCGGTGTGGACCACGACGACCTCGAATGCCTCGCGCTCGCCCGGTTCGTCCTGACGATCCCGGCTCTCGCCCGCGCCCGCCAGGACCGCCGAGAGGCTGTTGAAACGATCTTCGCCCTGCTCACCCACGGCTGGCGGCCGCCGCCGGAGCCGCAGTCCGCTCAGCCGTAGCGCCCGCCTTGTCCACGTCGGTCTGACTGTCCGTAAACGGCAGGGCACAAACGAAAAGGCCACCCGCTCGGCGGATGGCCCTTCTTCCCTGTTCGGTGTTGAGTCCTACATCAGGGACTCAACACAAGGAGGTTTCTTTGGTGGAGCTGAGGGGAATCGAACCCCTGACCTTCTCGATGCGAACGAGACGCGCTACCAACTGCGCTACAGCCCCTTGCTGAGTGCTGATGGCAGCTTAGCAAGGCCCAAAATCAGCACTCGCACCCACCCCCCCTGTTCGGTTTCCGGGCTACTCACCGGAGGCCCGCCGGTAGGGCTCCCAGGTGCGTTCGTCCAGCTCGTCGAACATCGGGTCCTCGTCGTCGATCTCCACCCGCACCGCGTGCGCGGCCGCCGCGGGCCGGGTGGGGTGGCGTTCCCCGATGAGTTCGGGTTCGACGTCCTCGTCGTACTCGTCGACCGGTTCGGCGGCCTCGTCGCGGTCCTCGGCCGCGTAGCGTTGGCCAGTGAGGCGGGCCAGGCGGCGGTTGCGGACGTCCTCCTCGATGCGGACCTGGCGGCGCAGGTACACCAGGTAACCCACCAGGACGAGGTCGGTCGCGCCGTGCAGCCACCACGCGGCCGACCACAGCAGGGCGGCGAGCAGGGCGGTGGTCACCGCGGTGAGCAGCATGGTCACCACGATGCGCTGGCGGCGGGCGTACTTGGCGCGGGCGGCCAGGGCGGCCGCCTCGGGGTCGAAGCCGCCGCGGCCCGGCCGGTAGCGGCGCCCGGCGCGCACGTCGTCGCTGTGCACCCGACGCCACGAGCCGTCCACCTCGTACTCGTCGACTGCGTCGTCCCGGTCGGTGTCAGGCATCCCGAACGCCTCCTCCACCCTGTCGGTCGTCTCGGCCCCGGACGTCGCCGGTCGCCGGTCGCTGCCCCGCCGGACCACTCGGGCGGCGAGCGCGGAATCGGTGGTCTTGGACACTTCCTGGCGGCGGCGGGCGAACATCGGAACCAGGACCACCAGCCACGCCGCGGCCAGCGCAGCGAAGATCAACGAACTGGGCATGCCTCGCCACCTCCCCCTGGCCACCGGCAGCACAAGTCTGCGATCGCCACGCTAGTCACATATGTCACTTCTGTCTCGGAGCCACGCCGAGTCACATCGGTTCCCCCAGCACCAGAAAACCGCACATTCGGCGCAGTCGGCCACAACATCAGCGTCGGCGTGTCGGCCGGATTACCGCCGAACGCCGTCACCGGCACCGCCGTTCGGCCCAATCCGGCCGGGCGCGCGGTGACCCTGCGTGATCAAGATCTCGGTCGGCTCGCGCGCCCGGCGCGGATCAGCGCGGTGACCGCGCCCTCGGGCACCTCCTCGACGGTCAACGCGTAGACGTAGTGGTCCCGCCACGCCCCGGCCACGTCGAGGTACCGGAGAAACAGACCCTCGCGGCGGAATCCGGACTTCTCCAGCACCCGCACGCTGCGCAGGTTCTCCGGCCGCACCGTCGCCTCCAGCCGGTGCAGACCGGCCGGCCCGAAGCAGTGGTCGACGGCCAGCGCCACGGCCGCGGTGGCGACCCCGCCGCCGGCCAGCCGCTCGGTGACCCAGTAGCCGAGCCAGCCGGAGCGCAGCGCACCGCGGACGATGTTGCCGACGGTCAGCTGCCCGGCGAACTCGCCGTCCACGGTGATGCTGAACGGCAGCGCCTGACCGCGCCGCGCCATGCCGCGCAGCGACGCCCACTGCGCGGGCCAGGCCATGAGCGCGTTGCGCTCCTGCCACCCGCCGACCGCGGTGGGCTCCCACTGCTGCAGGTACGTGCGGTCGCGCAGGCGGGCCTGGCTCCAGGGCCCGGCGTCGCGCAGCCGCGGCGGGCGCAGCAGCACGGTGCCGCGCGCGGTGAGCAGCGGTCCAAGCCGAGCCGGCCAGCCCGGGTGGCGCCCCACCGGCAAGCCCTCAGCGTCGGTGGCCCCCATCGCGTCACGCGCGCTGTGACAGGAAGCGGACCTGCACGTTCTCGCCCGCGGCGATCTCGGTGATGTCCTCGTCCACCAGCACCAGACAGTTGGCGTCCGCCAGCGACGCGAGCAGGTGCGAGCCCGACGTGCCCAGCGGTTGCACCAGGTAGGTGTCGTTGTCCGGGTCCCGTAGCAGCTGTCCGCGCAGAAACCCGCGGCGGCCCTTGGTGGAGGTGATCGGCGCGAGCAGCCCCGCCGACACGGTGCGGCGGTGCGGGTTGCGCTTGCCCAGGGCGGAGCGCACCAGCGGGCGCACCAGCACCTCGAAGACCACCAGCGCGCTGACCGGGTTGCTGGGCAGCACGAACGTCGGGATGGCGTCCGGGCCCAGCAGCCCGAAGCCCTGCACCGAGCCGGGGTGCATCGCGACCCTGGTCATGTCGAGCTCGCCGAGATCGGCCAGCGCCGCGCGGATTTCCCTGCCGGCCGCGCCACCGGCCCCGCCGGCGATCACCACGATCTCCGACAGCAGCAGCCGCCCCTCGACCACCTCGCGCAACCGGCGCGGGTCGCTGCTGACGATGCCCACCCGGGTCACCTCGGCACCGGCGTCGCGGGCGGCGGCGGCCAGTGCGTAGGAGTTGACGTCGTAGACCTGGCCCTGCCCGGGCGTGCGGTCGACGTCGACCAGCTCGTCGCCCACGGAGATCACCGACACCCGCGGCCGCGGGTGCACCAGCACCTTGTCTCGACCCACCGCGGCCAGCAGGCCGACCTGCGCCGAGCCGATCGGCGAGCCGCGGCGGACCGCCACGTCACCGGGCTGCACGTCCTCGCCGGTGCGGCGGACGAACGCCGCCGACGGCACCGGCTGGTGCACCGTGACCTTCGCCGGGTGCTCGTCGGTGTACTCCAGCGGCACCACCGCGTCGGCCAACGTCGGCAACGGGGCGCCGGTCTCCACCCGCACCGCCTGGCCCGGCTGCAACCGGCGCGGCTGACGGGACCCGGCGGTGATCTCCCCGACCACCGGCAGCACGGTCGACTCGTTGACGGCCGACTGCACGTCGACGCTGCGCACCGCGTAGCCGTCCACCGCGGCCTGGTCGAACCCGGGCAGCGCCTGCTCGGCGACGACCTCCTCGGCGCACAACAAGCCCTGTGCCTCCGAGATCGCCACCCGGACCGGCGCGGGCCGGACGGCCGCCCTGAGTACGCGCGCCAGCTGCTCGTCCACTGACCTCATGGCTGTCGACCTCTTCCACGCGTGCGCGAGCTGCGGCCGACGCGCGGCTGTCAGCTCCTGCTCATCCGCTCGGCGAGCCAGTCCCGCAGGTCCGGCCCGTACTCGGGATCCTCCAGCGCGAAGTCCACCGCAGCTTTGAGGAAACCGCCAGGATTTCCCAAATCGTGTCGCCCACCGCGATGGACCACGACGTGCACCGGGTGTCCTTCGGAGATCAGCAACGCTACGGCATCGGTGAGCTGGAGTTCACCCCCGGCACCGGGCTCGATGCGGCGCAGCGCGTCGAAGACGGCGCGGTCCAGCAGATAGCGGCCGACCGCGGCGAAGGTGGACGGGGCCTCGTCCGGGGAGGGCTTCTCAACCATGCCACGGACCCGCTTGACGTCGTCGGCATCGGTGTCGGTGACGTCGAAAACGCCGTAGGCGGAGATCTGCTCGCGCGGCACGTCAAAGGCGCACAGCACGCTGCCGCCGTGCTGGGCGCGCACCTCGGCCATCCTGGTCAGCACTCCGCGCGGCAGCACCAGGTCGTCGGGCAGCAGGACGGCGACGGCGTCGTCGGCGTCGGTCAGGTTGCCCTCGGCGCAGCCGACGGCGTGGCCGAGTCCCAGCGCCTTTTCCTGGATGGCGGTCTCGGCGGCGATCAGCGCCGGTCCGCGGCGCACCTTCTCCAGCAGGGCGTCCTTGCCGCGCTCGGCGAGGGTGCGCTCCAGTTCGGGTTGGGGCTGGAAGTAGTCGGTGACCGCCTGCTTCTCCGGTGAGGTCACGATGATCAGGCGTTGCGCGCCGGCCTCGGCCGCCTCGGCAGCCACCAGTTCGATCCCGGGGGTGTCCACGACCGGGAGCAACTCCTTGGGCACCGCTTTCGTCGTCGGCAGGAACCGGGTTCCCAGGCCGGCGGCGGGCACGATGGCGGTCCGGAACGCTGTGGACGTGCTCGTCGGGCTGCTCATGTTCCCGGAGCCTATCGGGCAAACCTACAGTGAAGCCGTGAGCTGGCTGGAGGATTCCCGTACGACGAAGTCCGAGTGGCGCCGCGAGCTGCTGCGACGGCGGCAGGATGTGGACGAAACCACCCGGACGGCCGAGGACCGGGCGCTGCGCGAGGCGGTGCTGCGGTGGCTCGACTCCCGGGGCGCGCGGACGGTGACCGCCTACGTGCCGGTCGGCGGCGAGCCGGCGTCGCCGGAGCTGCTGGACGCGTTGCTGGCCGCGGGGCTACGGGTGCTGCTGCCGGTGGTGGCCAAGGGCCGTCCGCTGGACTGGTCGGACTACACCGGGCCCGACTCGCTGCGACCTGCGACGTTCGGCCTGCTGGAACCGGCCGGGCCGCGGCTGGGGGCGGAGGCGATCGGGAAGGCCGACGCACTGCTGGTGCCCGCGCTGGCCGTCGACCACCGGGGGGTCCGGTTGGGGCGCGGGGCCGGGCACTACGACCGGTCGCTGCCGCTGGCCGCGCCCGGGGCGCCGATGGTGGGCGTGGTCCGGGACCACGAGTTCGTCGAGGAGCTGCCCGGTGAGCCGCACGACGTGCGGATGACCGATGTGGTGACACCCGGGCGCGGGGTCGTGTCGCTACCCATGTGACCCAGCAGTGTTTGCGCTGGACACTCGATCTGACGCATTATCGTGTTAGCACTCTTGCAGTTCGAGTGCCAAGACGAGACGTCGGAGGTTCACGGCCGTGCCCACATACCAGTACGCCTGCACCGAGTGCGATCACCGCTTCGAGGCGGTGCAGTCGTTCAGCGAGGACTCGCTCACCGAGTGCCCGAAGTGCACCGGCCGTCTCCGCAAGCTGTTCAACGCCGTGGGCATCGTGTTCAAGGGCAGCGGTTTCTACCGCACCGACAGCCGGTCGTCCAACTCCTCGTCGAGCGCGACCAGCAGCTCTTCGTCGAGCAGCTCCTCGAGCAGCTCCGACTCGTCGAGCAGCAGCTCGACCGCCGCGGCCGCCGCTTCCTGACGCCGCAGGACCTTCGCCGACCGCCCCGAGCGCGGTCGGCGGCTCGTGTGTGCGGACCGTGATCGCGGACGGTTGCCGCATCCCGGCCGGGTGACGCGGAGTTATCCACAGCGGGCCCGTTTGTCCACAGATTTCCGCTGGTCCCTCGCGCTGCCGCCGAACGCTCCCTAACTTCGGTCGCGTCCTGATCTTGCGACGAGGGAGCCCGACATGGCACCGGACCGACTCGACCCGACGCTGCGCGACCGCATCAGCGCGCTGCTGGCCACCCGGCGCGGTGTCCGGCTGCTCGCCCTGCGCCGGGCGACCGCGCTGGCGCTGCTGGTGTTGGCCGCCGGACTGGCGGTACAACCCCGCCACGGCCCGCCGGAGTCGAGCGTCCTGGTCGCCGCCCGCGATCTGCGACCCGGCCAGCAGCTGTCCGGCGCGGACGTCGAGCTGCGCGCCGTTCCCCGGCACCTCGTGCCCGACGGCGTCCTGCGGGCCGCAGCCGCCGCGGACGGCCGTGTGCTCACCCAGGCCGTGCGCCGTGGCGAACCGCTGACCGACGTGCGGTTCGCCGGCTCGGCCGTTCCCTCCCGCGCGGGTTCGGCGGCCACGCCGATCCGGCTGGCCGATCCGGACGTCGCAGACTTCCTGGCCCCGGGGCGGCGGGTGGACATCATCACGAAGATCACACGATCAGGTCATAGTTCGGTGCTGGCCGAGGCCGTTCCGGTGCTCGCCGTCCAGCCCGCCGACAACCACGGCGACCAGGGCAGACTCATCTTCGTCGGGCTCCCCGGGGAGCAGGCCGCCGCAGTCGCCGCAGCATCATTAGACCAATCGGTCACCATTACGCTCCGCTGAGTGCTCCCGGCACGCCGGTCCCCCCGTCGATTCGGCACGTCATCCATCCGGGAGCGATCCGAGCCTTCGGCGACATCGAGAGGAGCTGTCAGCGTGCTCAAGGGCTTCAAGGACTTCCTGATGCGCGGCAACGTGATCGACCTGGCGGTCGCGGTGGTGGTGGGCAGCGCGTTCACCGCGCTGGTCACCTCGTTCACCACGAGCATCATCAAACCGATCATCGCCGCGACCGGGGGTGCGAACGTCACCGGCCTGAGCATCCAGCTGCGCGCGGGAAACGAGGCGTCCATCATCGACTTCGCCGCGGTGATCAACGCCGTGATCACCTTCTTCATCACGGCCGCGGTCGTGTACTTCCTGTTCGTGCTGCCGATGAAGAAGATCCAGGAGCGCCGCAAGAAGGGCAAGGAGCAGGGCCAGGCAGAGCCGACGGACGTCGAGCTGCTGCTGGAGATCCGCGACCTCCTGCGCCGCGAGCAGGGCCTGCCGCCGATCAAGGGCCTGGCCACCGACAACGACAAGGTCAGCGCCAACGGCCAGCGGAAGTAACGCCCGGGTCGGGCGCTGCCGCCGCGGTGGCAGCGCTCCACACCGCGTTTGGGCCGGATCAGCGCGGATCGTGGTGCGGGGGCCGGTTCTCCCGATACCAGCGCTCGGCGTCCCCGCCGGGCTCCGCGCGGTCGTCGGAGGTGGTGTCCGGCAGGACGTCGCCGAAGATCTCGGCCAGCTTGCGCCGCCGCTCCCACTCGGCGCGCTTCCGATCGTGCTGGGTCACGCCCCCATCGTCCCCCACCCGCCTTGAGTTCTCCCGCACCGCACCGCCGGAGCTGTGACCTCGGTACAGTTGTGTTGTCGCAGGTCAGGTCCGCGGGAGCGGCGCCAGGCGTTGCTCACCGGGTGTCGAATCCACCGGAGGCAACAGATGGGTTTCCTGGACAAGGCCAAGGAACTGGCGCAGCAAGCCAGAGGTAAGGCCGAAGAACTGGCCGAGAAGGCGGGGCCGAGCGCGGTCAAGGGCATCGACGCGGCCAAGGACCGCCTGGACAAGGCCACGGGCGGCAAGTACCACGACAAGATCGAGACCGTGAGCCACAAGGTCGAAGGTCTGATCAAGAAGGACGGCCCCGCCGAGGGCCCGAAGAACCCGTGAACACCGGCGGCGACTCCACGCACGCCGCCGCCGGTCACCATCACGCCGCGTCGACGGCGGACAACCACCGCATGATCCGACCGCGGTAGTCGCCCACCGCCGTGCCGGGCGGCACCGACGAAAAACCGGCGGCTCCGCGTGGGAAGCCGCCGGTGTTCAGCCCTTCTCGTCAGGTGGTTTCGAGGCCGGAGAGCTGTTCGATCACGTGGGCCACCAGGGGGGTCAGGGTGGCCATGCCGTCCCGGACCGCCGCCCGCGAACCCGCCAGGTTCACCACCAGGGTGCTGCCGGACACGCCGACCAGACCCCGGGAGACACCCGCGTCGACCGCCCCGGCCGCCAGGCCGGAGGCGCGCAGGGCCTCCGCGATACCCGGGATCGGGCGGTCCAGCACACCGGCCGTCGCGTCCGGCGTCACGTCGCGCGGGGACACGCCCGTGCCACCCACGGTGATCACCACGTCGACGCCGCCGATCACCGCGGTGTTCAGCGCGTTGCGGATGTCCACCGTCTCTCCGGCCACCGCCACGGTGCCGTCGACGATGAAACCGGCTTCCTCCAGCAATTCGGTCACCAGCGGACCGATGTTGTCGTCCTGCTCGCCCTGGGCGATCCGGTCGTCCACCACGACCACCAGGGCCCGCCCCAACCGCTGCGCGCTGCGTTCCATGCCGGTAACCGTAGTGCCCAGGGGTTCGTCGGTCAGGGCCAGCGAGCCGGTGAGATCGACCAATCGCCGCGCCCGGTGCGGGACGACGGCACCTGCCTTGTCGGACATGTTCCTCCCAGTTCTGCATCGCACCCGACCGGTGCGGTCGGCGCGGAACACGGCCGAGGTGCTCGGCCGTGCGCTCGGGTCACCCCTTCTGCCCGGTCAGGGTGACGTCCACGGTGCGGTCTCCTCCCGTACCGGAGATGGTCACGCGGATTCGGTCGCCGGGGGCGTGCGAGCGCACCGCCGCCACCAGCGCGTCCGGCTCCAGGATGGCCCGGTCGTCGATCTTGGTGATCAGCTCGCCGGAGCGGATCCCGGCCTGCTCGGCCGGGCCGCCGGGCACCACATCGCGGACCAGCGCGCCCGGCTGCGGCCCGTTGGTGATCATGACGCCCAGCGTGGTCTGGGTCGCGGAGCCGGTGTCCTTGAGCTCGGTGGCGATGCGCGACGCCTGGTCGATCGGGATGGCGAAGCCGAGGCCCACCGAACCGGCCTGCTCCAGGCCGCTGCCGGGGCTGTAGATCGCGGAGTTGATGCCGACCACGCGGCCGTCCATGTCCACCAGCGGGCCACCGGAGTTGCCCGGGTTGATCGCGGCATCGGTCTGCAGCGCGTTGAGCACGGTGTCCTGGCTGCCGGACTCGCCACCGGCCCGCACCGGGCGGTCCTTGGCGCTGATGATGCCGCTGGTCACGGTACCGGACAGGCCGAACGGCGACCCGATGGCCACCACCGGCGCGCCGACCGGCAGGTCGTCGCTGCGGCCCAGCTCGGCCGGGGTCAGCCCGGTGATGTCGGCCTTGACCACCGCCAGGTCGGATTTCGGGTCGGTCCCGACGACCTGCACCGGCGCGGTGCGGTTGTCGTGGAACAGCGCGGTGATCCGACCGCGGCGCCCGCCCTCGACGACGTGGTTGTTGGTGAGGATGTAGCCGTCCTGACTGATCACGATGCCGGAGCCCTCGCCGCCGCCGCGGGTGGAGAGCACCTGCAGCTGGACGACGCTGGGCAGCACCTTCTCGGCGACCTGCTGCACCGAGCCCTGCGGCGCGGTGCTGGTGCTGCGCGCGGGGCGGGACTGGTCGAGTGAGGTGATCGAGTTGTCGCCACCGCCGAGCCGGTACCCGACGAAACCACCGATCCCGCCGCCGACGAGCGCGGCGACCAGCGCGACGACCGCCATCCCAGCCACCAGACCGCCGCGCCTGGCACGCGGCTGCGACACCATCGCGGCCTGGGACGGCCAGGGCTGCACGTGCGGGAACTGCTGGGTCGCGTACGGCTGCTGGTAGGGCTGCTGAGGCGGCACCCCGGCCGATGGCGTGTCGCCTGCGCCCGCGGCGGAACCGTCCGCCCACTTCGGTTCTTCCGGCTGGTTGCCGGATGCTCCCGGGGTGTGATCGGTCATGGCTCCACTCTGCGCCAGCCAGCTGAGAAGTGCCTGAGATCCGGCTGTGCGACCCCCGCTGCCCGGGACCGGCGTGGCACGAATCACCGCGGAATGCGCGGTCAGCCCTGGGCAGCGAGTCGAGCGGCCAGCTGCTCCGGGGTGACGTCGTTGATCCACACCGCCATGCCGGATTCCGATCCCGCCAGGTACTTCAGCTTGTCCGCCGAGCGCAGCACCGAGAACACCTCCAGGTGCAGCCAGGACAACTCCCTGCCGGTGCGCACCGGCGCCTGGTGCCAGGCGGCGATGTAGGGCAGCGGTCGGTCGTACAGCCCGTCCAGCCGGCGCAGGACGTCGAGGTAGGTCACCGCGAGGTCGTCGCGTTCGGCGTCGGTGAGCGCCACGATGTCCGGGACCTGCCGGTGCGGCACGACGTGCACCTCGACCGGCCACCGCGCGGCGGCGGGCACGTAGGCGGTCCAGTGCTCGGACTCGACGATCACGCGTGTGCCGGCGGCGCGTTCGGCGGCCAGCACGTCCCCCTGCACGTGCCGCCCATGCTGAGCCAGGTACTTCTCCGCGACCTGCAGCATCTTCTCGGTCCGCGGCGTGACGAACGGGTAGCCGTAGATCTGGCCGTGCGGGTGGTGCAGGGTCACGCCGATCTCCTCGCCGCGGTTCTCGAAGCAGAAAACCTGCTCCACCCCGGGCGTTTCGGCGAGCCCGGCCGTCCGGTCCGCCCACACGTCCACCACGGTCCGCACCCGGGCCGGGCTGAGCTGGCCGAACGAGGAGTTGTGGTCGGAGGTGAAGCAGACCACCTCGCAGCGCCCGGCGGCCGGCGCTGCGGGCACCATCGGCATGCCCTCCACTGTGGACTCCTGGCCGGGGATGCCCTGGGCGAACGACGGGAACTGGTTCTCGAACACCACCACGTCATAGTCGGCTTCCGGGATCTCGGTGGGCCGCCCCGGACCGCTCGGGCACAGCGGGCACAGCTCCGCCGGGGGCTTGTAGGTGCGCGTCTGCCGGTGCGCGGCGATCGCCACCCACTCGCCGGTGAGCGGGTCGCGCCGCATCTCCGAGGCGGGCGCCTGCGGCGGCAGGTCCCGGGTGTCCTCGGCGTCCCGAACCGTCGCCGGGTCCGTGTCGAAGTAGATGATCTCCCGGCCGTCGGCCAGGCGCCGCACCGTCCGCTTCACCGCTCCTCCCGAGTGTCCTGCCGGTCGGCCAGCAGCAGTTCGACGTGCTCGGACAGCACCTGCCGCGCCTCCTCCGGCAGCCCGTCGTCGCTGATCACCAGGTCCACCTCGGAGAAGTCGACGATCGTGGAAAGCCCGACGGTCGACCACTTGGAGCTGTCGGCCACCACGACCAGCCGCCCGGCCGCCTGGGCCAGGGCCCGGTTGGTCTCGCTCTCGCTCAGGTTCGGGGTGGTGAACCCGGCCCGCGGCGCCATCCCGTGCACGCCGAGGAACACCAGGTCCAGGTGCAGCGAGCGCAGCGACTGCACCGCGACCGGGCCGACCAGCGCGTCCGACGGGGTGCGCACGCCGCCGGTGAGCACCACCGTCCGGTCGGTGCGACCGCGCTGCTGCAGCGCGTCGGCGACACGGACCGAGTTGGTCACCACCGTGAGGTCGGCGACATCGTCGAGGTGGCGGGCCAGGGTCCACGTGGTGGTGCCCGCGGACAGCCCGATCGCGGTGCCCGGCCGGACCTGCTGGGCGGCCAGCCGCGCGATGGCCTCCTTCTCGGCGAGCTGACGCACCGACTTCGCCTCGAAACCGGGCTCGTCGGTACTGCGGCCCATCGTCGAGGTGGCCCCGCCGTAGACCTTCTCGACCAGGCCGCGCCGGGCCAGCGCGTCGAGGTCGCGGCGGATGGTCATGTCCGACACGCCCAGCCGCAGTACCAGGTCACCGACCTGGACCGCGCCCGTGCGGCGCACCTCGTCGAGGATCACTTCCTGGCGTTGCCGTGCGAGCACGCTGCCCCCTCAAGCCGTCCGGCCGTCCCGGGCGGACCACGGTTCCCGTGAACACCGTGGTCCCCGATGTCATCGGCCCAGCATCAAGTCAACAGAAAGCAACAATACCGCACCAACCGACGAGCAAAAACCGCACTACTGACGCGAACACACCGCAGAAGCTGTTCATTGCTGTTCGATGTCCGGCCTGTGACCGGGCAGCGACATCCGCAGCAGCGCACCGCCCTCCGGGGCCTCGCCCGCCCACACCGAGCCGCCGTGCCGCTCGGCGACCTGCTTGACGATCGACAGGCCCAGCCCCGAACCCGGCAGGGTCCGCGCGTCCGAGGACCGGTAGAACCGCTCGAACACGTAGGGCCGGTCCGCGGGGGCGATGCCGGGCCCGCTGTCGGCCACCTCCAGCACGGCGTGCCCGGTGCGCGGGTCGGGATGCAGCTCCAGCCGCACCCGGCCACCGTCCGGGCTCCATTTCGCCGCGTTGTCCAGCAGGTTCAGCACCGCGCGCTCCAGGGCGGTGGCGTCGCCCATCATCACCCACGGGTGCAGGCGGACATCGAACTCGATGCCCGAGGCCCGCCGCCGGGCCCGGCTCAGCGCCCGCTCCACCACGTCGACGAGGTCGACCGGCTCGTGCACCGCCTGCGGGGCATCCTCCCTGGCCAGCTCCACCAGGTCGCCGACCAGCGCGGACAGCTCGGTGATCTGGGCCTGGACATCGGCGAACATCTCCTCGCGGTCCTGTTCGGACAACTTCGGGGCGTCCGGCCGGGACGAGGCCATCAGCAGTTCCAGGTTGGTGCGCAGCGACGTCAGCGGGGTGCGCAGCTCGTGCCCGGCGTCGGCCACCAGCCGCCGCTGCCGCTCCTGCGACTCGGCCAGCGCGCTGAGCATGCCGTTGAAGCTGGCGGTCAACCGGGCCAGCTCGTCGTCGCCGCCGACCGGGATCGGCCGTAGGTCACCGGTGAGCGCGACTCGCTCGGTGGCGGCGGTGAGCCGCTGCACCGGCCGCAGCCCGGCCCGCGCCACCGCGGTCCCGGCAGCCGCGGCGAGCAGGATGCCCGCCCCGCCCATCACCACCAGAACCACGCTGAGCTGCGCCAACGTGCGCTGGGTGGGGTGCAGCGAGGTGGACATCACCAGCGCGGTGTTCGGACCGGCCGGCACCGCGACCACCCGGCTGTTGGTGGCCTGGTCGGTGCGCAGTGACCGCACCGATTCCCCGCGCGCCACCGCGAGCTCGGCGTAGCTCAGCGGCGGGCGCTGCCCGCCGGGGCCCACCTCGGTGCCGTCCGCGGACAGCATGCTGATCCTGAAGTTCGAGGCGTTGAAGAACGCCACCGGCACCTGCTGCAGGTCCGCGGTGCGCACCAGCGGACCACCGGCAGCCTCGACGGCGCGTTCGGTGAGGTTGTCGTCGAGCTGCTGATACAGGCTGTCGTGCACGGTGATGAACGCCGCGACGGACACGAGCGCGACGGCCCCCGCCACGCAGATGGCGGCCAGCCAGGTGACGCGGTTGCGCAGCGACACGCGCTGCAACCGCCCTCGTGGCGGGGTTCTGTGCAGATCGGGAGATGGTGGAGCGGGAACTGTCACGGCGGTGTCTCGCGGAGGACGTAGCCGACGCCGCGGACGGTGTGGATCAACCGCGACTCGCCCTCGGCCTCGGTCTTTCGGCGCAGGTATCCGATGTAGACCTCGAGTGCGTTGCCCGAGGTCGGGAAGTCGTAGCCCCACACGTCCTCGAGCAGGCGGCTGCGGGTGAGCACCTGCTTGGGGTGGGACATGAGCAGTTCCAGCAGGGCGAACTCGGTGCGGGTGAGGCTGATCGGCCGCTCGCCGCGGCGGACCTCGCGGGTGCCCGGGTCGAGCTCCAGGTCGGCGAAGCACAGCGCGGCGGGGGCCGCGTCCGGCCCCCCGGCCGGCGGGCTGGCCCGGCGCAACAGCGCGCGCAGCCGCGCGAGCAGCTCCTCCAGAGCGAACGGTTTCGGCAGGTAGTCGTCGGCACCGGCGTCCAGCCCGGCGACCCGGTCGGAGACGGCGTCGCGCGCGGTGAGCACCAGGATCGGCAGGTCGTCACCGGCGCTGCGCAGCCGCCGGGCGACCTCCAGGCCGTCCAGCCGGGGCATCATCACGTCGAGCACCATGGCGTCCGGGCGGTTGCCGGCCAGGAAATCCAGTGCCTGTTGACCGTCCGCGGCGAGTTCCACCTGGTACCCGTTGAACTGCAAGGACCTCCGCAGCGACTCCCGCACGGCACGATCGTCGTCGACGACGAGGATGCGCATGTGCACAGTCTTACTCGCGGCCCTGAGAAGCGGCTGAGAACCCGCCCTCCGCAGCGGGGCCGCGTGACATCCGTCTCCGCCCCGGGTGGGATGACCGGCACACCTGGTCACGCCGAGTGACGCCGTGCGCCGGTTCCGGTCACCGGCGGTGGGAGCGCCGGATCAGGGCGCACGACACGCGCTCCCGGGACGCCTACCGATCCGTGGGTGTTTTTTCCGTTTCCTGACGGGAAAGCACTTCCGAGCCCCGTTCCCGCCGGACCGGGTCGGCACGGCAGGATGGACTGCGATGACGATCGCCGGACGAGCACAACAGTTGACCGACACCGCCCCCGCCGCCGACCTCTACGAGGTGATCAACCGCCGGCGCGACGTACGCAGCGAGTTCACCGGCGCGCCGATCCCCGAACCGGTGCTGCGCCGCGTGCTGACCGCCGCGCACAGCGCCCCGAGCGTCGGCCTGTCCCAACCGTGGGACTTCATCCTGGTCCGCGACGAGAACACCCGCCGCGCGTTCCGCGAGCACGTGCTCGCCGAGCGCAGCGTGTTCGCCGCCCAGCTCGACGGGGAACGCGCCGAGACGTTCGCCCGGATCAAGGTCGAGGGCATCGTGGAGTCCTCGCTGGGCATCGCCGTCACCTACGACCGCGACCGCGGTGCGCCCCAGGTCCTGGGCCGCCATGCCATCGCTGACGCCGGCCTGTACTCGGTGTGCCTGGCCATCCAGAACCTGTGGCTGGCCGCCACCGCGGAGGGCCTGGGCGTGGGCTGGGTCAGCTTCTACCGCGAGGAGTTCCTGCGCCGACTGCTGGGCATCCCCACGGGGGTGCGTCCGGTGGCGTGGCTGTGCGTGGGGCCGGTGCGGGACCTGGCCGACACCCCTGATCTGGAGCGGCACGGATGGCGGCGGCGGCTCCCGCTCGACGACGTCCTGCACTACGACAAGTACGGCCATGGTCGCAACCGGTAGCCTGTAGTCCCACGAGACCGCTCCGGCACGCGGTTCCACCACGAGGCTCCGGCGAGGACGCGGTGCAGGATGATCCGCTGATGGTCGGCCACATCCCGGCCGAGGACCGCCAGGTGCGATTACTCCTGGACTCAGGCCGCTTCGTGGCGGCTGGCGAGGCGTTCGACGAGCTGGTCGCGGCCGGTTCCAACCACGTCGACGCGGAGTGGAACCGGGCGACGGTGCTGGTGCACCGGGCGTCCCTGGCGTGGCGGCTGGAACGCATCCCGCTGGCTCTGAAACTGCTCGCCGAGGGCTGGACCGAGCTGGACGTGGACCGCCCCGTGGGCTCGGCGGCCGCGCACACCATCAGCATGCTCGGCTACCTGCTGGAGACGATCGGCCACCGCGGCCCGGCGCTGGAGCTGATGGCCCTGGCGGTGCAGATCGCCCGCGACGCCGACGACCCGGGAGCCCTCGCGCACTGCCTCTGCCGGGAGGGCAACACGCGGGTGTTTCGCGCCGTGACGCGCCCGGCGGTGGCCAGCGCGGAGCAGTTCGCGAAGGCCCGCGACCTGTTCGACGAGTCGCAGTCGCTGGCCCGGCCGGGGCAGGTGAAGCGCTCGGCGCTGGCGGGCTACGCGCGGGCGCTCGCCGGTCTCGGCGAATGGGAGACCGCCGAGCAGGCGGCCAAGGAGGCGCTGGCGCTCGGGCGGGCCGCCGACGACTGGTTCACGTCATCGGTGGCGAACTGGGTCCTGGCGGTGGTGCGCCGCAGCCAGGGCCACCTGGAGGAGGCCCGCACCTACGCCAGCCGCGCCCTGGACGCCGCGGAGACGATTCGCGACACCATGTTGATGATGCAGTTCTCGCGCGATCTGCGAAGCCCTGTGCGACCCGGTCGGCGAAGCGGCGGCGCTGCGCCGCACGGTCGCGGCCAGCCGCACCGCGGTCGACGTGCTGCAGGAGGGCCTGGGCCAGGCCCTGGAGCAGCGCCGGGTGGCGGTGCAGGCCCAGCGCATGGCACTCGCGGCGCGCGAAGCGGCGCTGCGCGACCCGCTTACCGGGCTCACCAACCGCCTCGGCCTGGAGCGCCGCGCACCGGTGCTGCTGGAACACACCGCCGCGCTCGGCCGTATCCCGTGGCTCGTGCTGATCGACGTGGACTGGTTCAAGGACGTCAACGACATGGCGGGGCACACCGCCGGCGACGTCGTGCTGCAGGAGGTGGCGCACCTGCTCCGCCGCGAGTGCCGCGCCGACGACCTGATCTGCCGGTGGGCGGGCGACGAGTTCGTGGTCCTGCTGGTGGACGGCAGCGAGGAGTCCCGCGACGCGGGCCCGGTGGTCGCCGAACGCATCCGCGCGGCGGTACACAGCCACGACTGGCGGCTGGTGCTGGGCCAGATCACCAAGGAGCCGACGGTCAGCATCGGTGTCGCGGCGGGCCCGGCGAACCTGGAGCACCTGTTCGCGGCAGCCGACATCGCCCTGTACCGGGCGAAGCGAGCGGGCCGCAACAGGGTGGAGATCGACCGCAGCCGACCAGCGGCGGAGAGCCCGACCACGGGATGACCCTCGGTAAGATCGCACGACATGCCCACCGAACTGCGAAGGAAGTCGGCCCATGAGCCACCGCAGTGCGGTAAGATCAACAATTCAGGACGAGAGCCGGACGAGAGCCGGACGAGAGCCGGACGAGAGCCGGACGAGAGCCGGACGAGAGCCGGACGAGAGCCGGACGAGAGCCGGACGAGAGCCGGACGAGAGCCGGACGAGAGCCGGACGAGAGCCGGACGAGA
>NZ_BMMT01000001.1:0-273832 GCF_014646075.1 Saccharopolyspora thermophila | reverse complement strand
AGAGCCGGGAAACCTGAGGCTGGCCGCGCGGGCAGGTGGGACACGGTTCCGGTCGAGCGGCGGGTGCTCGGGGTGGTCCGCACGCTGACGGCGCTGGACCGCCTGTTGGACGTGCTGCCGGTGCTGGCCGACGACATGCGGGTGGAGACCCGCTTCGCGGTGGCGGAGGGGTCGGCGTTCGCGAGGAACCTCGCCGACGAACTGCACCGCTGCCAGGCCCAGGTCGTCACCTGGGACGAGGCGACCGGCAAGGACTTCGACCTCGCGATCTCCCCGAGCAGCAACGGCCCGCTGCACGAGCTGGAGGTCCCGGTCGTGACGCTGCCGCACGGCGCCGGCCACCACAAGCTCCGGGCCACGGAAACAGGTGTCGCCCAGGAGGTTTCGGGCCTCTCCCGCGACCAACTGATGCACGAGGGTCGAGTCGTCCCGGCGGTCGTCGGTCTGTCCCACTCCGACCAACTGGCCGAACTCCGCCGCAACTGCCCGGAAGCGGTGCCGCGCGCGGCGTTGATCGGTGACCCGTGCTTCGCCCGCCTGCAGGTCAGCCTGCCGATGCGCGAGCAGTACCGCGAGTCCCTCGGCACGGGCCGCCGCACCCTGGTGCTGCTGGCCTCGACCTGGGGCCGGGACTCGTTGTTCGGCCGCCGCGGTGACCTGGCGAGGGAGCTGGTCGCCACGCTGCCCGCGGACTACCAGGTGGCCCTGGTCCTCCACCCGAACATCTGGAACAAGTACGACGGCCTACAGATCGACTCGTGGACGCGCTCGGCACGCCGCGGCGGCCTGATCCTCGTGCCGCGACTACGCAAGTGGCAGGCCGCCCTGATCGCGGCGGACGTGGTGGTGTCCGACCACGGCTCCCTGGCGCTCTACGCGGCGGCTCTTGGAAAACCCCTGCTGCTCGGCGCGTTCGGCCACGACGAGGTGGTCCCGGGCTCCCCGATGGAGCTGCTGGGAGAACGCGCCCGCCGCCTGCAACCGGGCGACCTGCGGGCGCAGATCGACGCGGCGAGGCCGGTGCCGGGTCACCGCCAACTGGCGGAGCTGACCTTCCAGGACCGCCCCTACCAGCGCCTCCGCACACTGATCTACCAACGCTTGGAGCTGCCGGAACCGCCGTGGCCAGCCCACCCGGAGCCGGTGGACCCGTTCACTCCGTGAGCTTGTGCCGCACGTCGTCGGCCTTGGGGCTGTGCGCCTGTTCGTAGATGGCCAACGCCTCTTCCAGACACTCCCGCGATCCGTCCCGCCCGCAGGCCGCCAGGGCGTCGGCGAGCAGCACCAATGGTTCGGCGAGGTCGAAGGAAGCCTGCCGCTCCCGAGTGGCCGAGATGGCGGCCTCCAACAGCTCGATGGCCACCTCGTGCTGCCCGAGCCCCTGATGCGCCCGCGCAGCAGCAACCCGAATGCGCGCCGGAGTCCGCGTGTCCTCGGGGAACTGGGCGATCCCCTCCAACGCGGCCTCCAACACCGCCAACGCCTCGCCGTAACGACCGGCGCCGCACAGCGCCTTCCCGATCAGGTACTCCTGCAACGCCACGCCACGAGGCCGCCCCAACTCCTCGTTGAGCCGCCGCGACCGCTCGAAGAACCCGATGGCCTCGGCGAATGCGCCCCGCGCATGCAGAGCCTTGCCGTGGAACTCCAGGGCCGAAGCGAGAACCCGCCGATGCCCGGCACGCTCAGCAACCTCCACGGCCCGCGAAGACTCGTCCAAAGCCTCGTCCACGTGGCCGCACTCGACGAGCAACTGGCTCCGCAGACTCCGCATCCGAGCCTCGGCAACCCCGTTCTGCTCCGCCCTGGCAGACGCAACCGCCGTCTCGAAGGCGCGCAGCGTCTCCGAGTAGTGCTTGTGCTGGTTGTGCAGCGCCCACAGCGGCCCCTCGCACAGACTGATCACGGCCGAGTGCCAGTCGTGCTCGGCGGCGACCCGCACCATCGCGATCAGGTTGGTCCGCTCCCGCTCCAGCCACTCCAACGCCTCCTCGCGGGTGAACGGATTCTCCCCAGTCACCTCGTCATCGCTGACCCGCAACCGGCTGGGCTCGGTGACCTTCCGATCGGCGTAAGCCCCCTGCCGCCGATACCACTCGACCAACCCCCGCAACGCGTAGTCCCGCGTGTCAGCATCGAGCTCCCGCCCAGCGGCCTCCACGGCGTGCTCCCGCACGAGGTCGTGGAACCGGTACTGCTCCTGATCGTTCTCTTCCACCAGACAAGTCCTGTGCAGCTGCTCGAGACGGATTTCGGCATCGGCGTCGGTGAGCCCGGCCAAAGCGGCCACCGCCCCGGCCCCGAACGCAGCCCCGGGAAAGCAACCGAGCAGCACGTACAGCTCGCGCTGCCCCGGCTCCAGATATCCCACAGCCACGTCCAGCGCCGAGAACACCTTCGTCAACCGACTCCGCCGCCGATGTTGGTCCGACAACTCCCGAACCGCACGCCCGATGCGCCACTTCGGGTGACTGCTCAACAGCCCGACCACGACGTGCAGCGCAATGGGCAGATTCCCGCAGAGCGCCGCGAGCTCCCGGGCAGCGTCGGGTTCGGTGTCGACGCGCTCGCCCAGCTCGCTGCGCAGGAACTCGACGGCGTCGTCCGGCTCCAACTCGCGAAGCCGGATCGCCCGGGCCCCGTCAGGTGCGAGCTCCGCGGCGTCGTCGTGACTGGTGCAGAGCACCAGACTGTCCCCGGAGGCGGGCAGCAGCTCGGCGACTTTGCGCAGATCAGCAACGTTGTCGAAGAAGAACAGCAGTCGGCGACCCCGGGCCTCGCTGCGCAGCAGAGCGATCTTGTCGTCCAGGTCCAGCGGGATCCGCTCGCCCCCGACCCCGAGCGACCGCAGGCACCACTCCACAGCTTCGTCCAGCCCACGCCGCCGACGCCCGAAGTCGAAGTAGACCTGACCGTGCTCGAAATCCTTGATCACCCGATAGGACCAGTACGCGCCGAGCGCACTCTTCCCCACCCCGCTCGGCCCGCTGATCACCACCCACACGGCCCGATCCCCACGCCGCGAGGCCCAAGCGGCATCCAGGCACGCCTGCGCCTCGTCCCGATCAACGAAGTGGGAGGGCGCAGCGGGCAGCTGCCCAGGCACGGCCCCGGACTCCTGCACTGGGGCCCCGTGGAAGTGCACGTCGCCGTGAACGGCCCCGACCTGCGCCAGCTGCTGAACCGGCCCCCTGTTCACGTTGCCCATACCCACCCCCAGTGAAGCCGACGGTAACGATCACCTGACCATACGCGACCACAGCAGCCCCACCAGCCCCGACAATCACGAGGGACCAGGTGCGGAGCCCCGGAGCAGGAGGGGGTACCCTCCGAAGAGGTCGAAGACCGAGCCCTCGTAGCTCAGGGGATAGAGCACCGCTCTCCTAAAGCGGGTGTCGCAGGTTCGAATCCTGCCGGGGGCGCAGAACCCCAGCGGCGCCTGCCGCGCGGAAGCGCGACAGGCGAGCCGACAAGGGATCACACCACGATCGAGTCAGGGCCGTTGCAGCAGAGACACGCATTCTCAACCTAGATCGATTCGCGAGAGCTGTCCTCTGCGGCTCATTCTTCAATCAAGACCTGCCGCCAGAGCTGCTCCGCAATCTCCACCAGTGTTCCCTCGCCCGGAATTTCCCACTGCTTCGGACCCTGGACAGCACTCCAAGCTTCCTGCCAGTTGGCCTGGCGCCAGATGTGCGTAACGAGCCCGCTTGGCGAGTAACGCTCCTTATCTGCCTCCCACAGAAGCGGCTTCCTACGGTCGTTGGTCCAAGTAGCGAAGGATCGACGCGGGTCCGAATTTAGCCATTCGCCAATCGCCTGCACCTCCGTGGAAGTAGGATTATATCGCAAACGCGTTCCATCCGGAATGCGTTCATGGTCGATAAGCAACGAGACCGTGTTGGGTCGACGCTGCGGTTTGACGAGGTCCGGCTGCTGGAAGGCCGACAGCTCGCGAGGGGCCGCTCCCCTCCATCCTCAAGAGCCCGCAACACACCAGTGACCAACTGCCGACAGCGGTGCTCGTTGGCAAAGGTGCTAGTCACGTAACTTCCCTCGCCAAACAGACGGTCCGTCAAGAAAATCAGATTGGCCAGCACCGCCTTCACGTGGTCAGGTACCTAATCGAGGGCAGCGTCCCAATCCGACTCCGGCTCATCAATTCCCTCGGTAGTGGTGTGTCGCGCCTACGCTGCCCGTTACCGTTCATGCGCGTTCCCGGTTGCTGATCTACACGTGGCTCCTTAGCCTAGGTGATCAAACTACACGAACTCCGCAAGAACACTGGCGAGAGTCGCCCAACACAGGGTGCTCCAGCGGCCAATCCGGTCGACCATGGTGCCTCAGCTCCAGGGCAGAAGGTCGAGCGGTGCGTATCGTGAATGGCTTCACTGCCTTGAAAGTGATCTGTCGGTCGACACGGCCCAGAGTTTTTGGCAGAACAGCCGGATCTCGGATTGGTGACACCTCGCTTGTGAGCCTTCGACAGTCATTCTGGGCACTGCGGGGCTCTCGCTTGCTGATTCGTGAGTCACCACGTTCTCCCGCCGCTCGCGCTGCTGTGAGGGTTTGGCCGTCCAAGCAGCGGCAGCTGGAGGGAAATGGTCGAAGTGGGTTAGTACTCCAGCCGAACTTCGTGATCTTGCCTGGTGGGGGCTAGTGAAGATGGGCGCGGCTACCAGTTGATCATGGGTCAGGTTGGGTGGAAGACTCGAGATCGTGTGGTGCCCATGAGGTGGTGTCTGCCATCACCTCGGCTTGGAGAGTCCGCCTAGCTCCAAAGGGCCCACGAGCCACTGGCATGGGTCCGGCCGCCACGCCGCGATCCACCGTGCTGCCTCGGCACCTCGTCACCACGGGCGCCCCCCTGAATGGATCACCGCCAGTCAACGACGACGGACCCCGAACACCCGATGACGGGTGCCGGGGGCGCGGTGGTTGTTTCCGGTCAGTACCACTCGCCGAGCTGCCACTGAACGCACGTCGGCCGCAGGCCAGTGCGGCAGTACTGGGCGACAGCTTCGCGCACCTGGTCCAGCGGCAGGGATGCCAAGCGCGGAAAGTCGATCCCGTCGGTGTCCAGCGGCAGCACCAAGCTGTGTTCGCTGGCGTCCGGGTTGTAGGAGTCCGAGAGGTTCGCGTCCGGGCCCTGGTAGTTCAGGGCGCCCCAGCCGATCGCGGGGTTGGTGGACACACGCAGACGGCCGGAGTCGGAAAACGCCGGGCCATCCGGGTCGCGGAACGACCGGCACGGGCGGTCCCACAGGTAGACCTCGCAGACCGACCGGGGCGGATCTTCGATGATCGTCCGCGAACACAACGTGCGGTCCCCAACGGCGAGCACAGGACGTGAGCCCCACCGACGAGGCACGAACTTGGCTGACCGCCGTACGCGGTGATCTAGCAAACGTGATCGACCCAGCATCACCATCGCGCAGTAGTAGGCGTGGATGGTGCCTTGCGGAGCGCAGGCAAGTCTGGTGTTCATCGGATCGCCCTCTCCTTGATCGCTGGTGGGCTGCATGTCCCCTGCCCGTTCGGCGGTGTTCCAGGGAGATCCACTTCCGGTAAACGTAGTTCTCGGCTGTGGGGAGGGCTTGATGACAGGGAACGTTGTGCGGACCGGTTCGGATGCTGAACGTCGCCTTCAGGAGTTGGGGCTAGAGCTCGAGTACGTGGACAAGGCCATTCGAGCCGGAGTGGAGGCCAGGGCGTCGAAAAACGACTTCGAGCCACCCTCTGCTCCTGGATTAAAGGACTGGATCGCCCGGGTGGGCAAGCTACGCGAGCTCGTGGTCAGCGGCGCTGATTGGTACTACGCAGATCCGTACAACGTGCCTCTCGTGTACGAGCCCACGAAACAGATCGCGCTCGGCGTACTGCTGGGCGACCGAAACACAGGAAGAGACAAGCCCAAGTCGGGGCCGCGGAGCAAATACCCGAAGGGGACGATGATCGCGGAGGCGACTGCAGACGGCGGCGACGAGCCGACGCTGGAGTTGGACTTGACGCAACGCAGCAGACGCGGCCACCTGGACGTGGCGACCCTCGCGGCATTGGACGTGTGGTTCCTCGTGACCTATCCGGCCGAGGTGGGCGACAAGTTCGTGGTGTGCAGAGAAGTCTCGCTGGCGGCCCCCATCGAACCGGACAGCTACATTACCTCTTGGCGTGAACGCCTCATCTTCCCGCCTCTCGAGTTCGGTCCCGTCGTCATGCCGGATCATCCGGAGGAGCCCGACGACATCGACGTCTTTGTTCAGGCGCGCGGAGACCGGACCTGAGTGCCGCGCGGTGGCTGGGTGGACAATAGGCCAGCCATGTTTTGCCCTAGACGCCTAGCACTCGCCCGCCAGCGACGCCGGCTGTCCCAAGTCGCGCTGGCAGGGCGTGCTGGGCTACCCACGCGACGTGTCGGAGACTACGAATGTGGGCGGGCGGAGCCAAGCTCCGGAGCCATGGGGGCCCTCTCGGCAGCCCTGGATTATCCCGTGGGCTTCTTCAGTCTTCCTGAGCCCGTCGAGGTCGCGGTCGGCGCTGTGTCGTTCCGGGCGCCCGGGAAGATGGTTGCGGCCGAGAGGGCCGCCGCGCTCGGCTGGGCGACTCTCGCCATGGAGTTCAACCGGTTGCTCGAGAACCGCTTCGAGCTCGCAGCGCCGCAGGTGCCGAACCTGGAGCGAACCGAGCCTGAACTGGCCGCGGAGATGGTGCGCGCGCTCTGGCACATCGAAGTCAAGCCGATCTCGAACATGGTTCACCTGGTGGAGGCGCACGGGGCGCGGGTTTTTGCCCTTGCGCCAGAAGACGCGGGAGTCGGCTCGTTCTCGCTTTGGCACGACGGGCGACCGTTCATCTTTCTGAACACGCGAACACCAGGTGTGCAGGGCCGGTTCGACGTGGCCCATGAACTTGGGCACCTGGTACTCCACTCGGGCAGTGCGGAGTTGCCGTCCTCCGATGCGGAGGAAGAAGCCGACGCGTTCGCACGCGCCTTCCTCATGCCGCGCACCAGCGTGTTCGCGCACATGTCGAGAGGAGCTTTGACCGCCCACATCCTCGAAGGGAAGGGGCTTTGGCGAGTGTCCGCGATGGTGCTCGCCACGCGGCTTCGCGAGCTCGGGTTGCTGACTAGCGAGCAGCACCGAGTCGCGTGCATCCAACTGAGCGCGTGCGGAAATCATACCGCAGCGGACCAGGTTCGCGAAGATTCACAACTGTTGACCAAGATTCTGCGGTCCCTGCGGTCGCAGGGCATCCTCCCGACAGACATCGCCGCCGAACTCCGCATCCCGCTCGACGAACTCGGCAAGATGATGTTCGGGCTGACCATCACCACTGCGCCGGGGACAGGAGCAGGGGGTGGCCGGGAAAGATCCCGGCTGGCAGGACCGCCGAAGCTGGGGTTGGTGACGCCTCACTCGTGAGCTTCGACCGCCTACGGCGGCGCCGTCGCTTGCCTGGCACCGATCGCGTGTGTCGTGCGACCTGTCGGTGACGTGGCGGAATTCTTGCTGCCAGGGTGGAGACCCCCGCTGTTTGGCGCGAGTTCCGTTGAAGTCAGGAGGCGGGCCGCTGCTTCCGTTTGGACCGCTCTGACGTACGTGCGATGGCACCATGGTGCCGCACCTGGGCCCGCCTCCTACGATGCAGGTCGGTACCGGTTTCCCGTTGCAGGAGGGCGCGATGAACGCGACCGCAGCAACCGTCGCAGGGGCGGCCACCTTCACCTGGCTCGGGATGGTGCTCGCGATCTCCTTTCTCGAAGCCCCACTGAAGTTCCGGGCGCCCGAGGTGACCACCCGCATCGGCCTGGGCATCGGGCGGCTCGTCTTCCGGGCGTTGAACCTCGTCGAGGTGGTGCTGTTCCTGGTCGTGGTCGTCGCCGCGTTCGCGGGTGGCGCGTCGCCCATCGTGGCCTGGCTCTGCGTCGCGACCGGGGTGCTGCTCGCCGCACAGCTCGGCGTGGTTCGGCCGCGGCTCAACCGCCGGTCCGATCGCATCCTCGGCGGCGAGCAGCTGCCGCGATCCCGCGAGCACCTCAGCTACGTTGGGCTGGAAGTCATCAAGGTTTGCCTGCTGATCGCCCTCGGGATCAGCTCCCTGATGTCGTGAATCAGCGCGGCACGACCGTGAGCAGCACTGCGGCGTCCTCCACCGCTTCGAGGCTGTGACGGGCCTGCGGGATGACGAGGAGGTCACCGGTCGCCCCGTGAGTTGACGTCGTTCCGCTGCGTAGCCGGACCTGCCCACGAAGCACCAGCAGGGTGGCTTCGCCAGGGTTGTCATGCTCTGCCAGCGTCGAACCTCCTTTCAGCGCGATGACCGTTTGACGCAGGTGGGCACCGGCGTAGATCGTTTCCGCGCTGCGGCCAGCTGAGTTGGCCACAGCTCGCTCCATGAGCCGTTGGGCTTGCTCGTTCAGGGACTGCATGACGACAGTCTGGCTCGCCACACTGTCACGCACCGATCGAGCACCCTCGATAATGCGAGCTTGATCACACGATTGCCCACGCGCACCACGTCGATCATGGTGTCCGCGACGTGGTGGCGAGGATGGCACTGTTGAGCCTTTCGGGGACGTCAGGCCACGAAAGGGACAGCTCCGAATCGATCACTACCTCGGAGGTGCGGTCAGACGGCTTCGACGCGTTCAAACTGGCCTTGCGGATTTTCGAAGATGCACGTCACGCCGTGCTCGGCGAGCAAGTCCAGCAGGTCATCCTCCGGGCGTGTCGGGACTAGGACCGCGAGCTGCTTGTGCTTCACGTGACGCGAGTAGTCGAGGAGCTGGCCCAGGGCGAGGCGCACGTGGTTCCTCGATGCAGCTGCTTTCGCTTCCACCAGTTCGCCCAGTCCTTCATCGACGAGATCGACGTAAAGCCTCGTAGACCGCCCTGGGAACCTGATTTCACGCCCGCGCGCCTCGCGGCCTCGTTCGTGGAGCCAGTACACGTAACGCTCGACGAGAGCTGCCTCCAGCCGGTCCGCGACGGCATCGGCTTCTGGTGCCTTAAAGACGTATGTGTCCACGTGTCGGGATTGAACGGGAATCACGGTCTCTTGGGGTTGGCCACCGGATGGCACCTGGGAGTTGGGCTGTGCACTTCCCGACCTCTTGAGCCGGAACACGATGACACTGCGGATGTTGCCGAATTTGTCAGGTGCATCAGCCCTGTAGTAGGGGTCTGCCTGATCGAGCATGAACTCGCCGACGTACCGAACGACGCCCTTGCGCACCCCCTCGAAAAGCCGCAGCGGGCGGCTCGTCTCGAGCACGATCTTGTTCCCGCGCACGAACTGCTGGTCCCCGACTTGGCCATCTCCGGTGTAGTGGTAGTAACCGTCGTCCTGCCAGCCGTCTTCGTAGCCGTAGTGCTTGCCGGACGACGTCGCGAAGAGCAGCACACTGTCCGCTTTCGGCGCGGACGCGATCCCGCCTCGTCGTGATCCGCCGAAACGGTCGTGTACTTCCTGGCGCTTCAGCACCGTGTCAACGTCCAGATCCCACTGCACCGAACCGTCACGTGCCATCGCAGGCATCACCCCAGCGATCACCCTATCGAGTGACACTGAAAAGGGGAGGCTCAATGCTTGATCCGACCCGGACGACTTGGGCCGCGCGACTTCACCTCATCTCGCGCGGTGGGGTGGTGGGGGTGGCGAGGAGGGTCTTGATGTAGTCGTAGAAGCCTTCCGCGTCGATCTCCTCGACCACTGTGGCGTTGGGGGTTAGGCCGTGGACGCCCCAGGACATTGCTGCGTAGCCGCGGGTCAGGGTGCCGGCCCTTTCGACGTCCACGTGGTAGGGGGCGCTGCTGGTGATCAGGTCTGGGTGGAGGAGGGTTGCCACCGCCAGGGAGTCTGGGTGGGTTGTTCCGTTGATTCCCACGCTTCGGTCGAACTCGAGGGTTGCTGCGCAGACTCGGGTGAAGAAACCCGACAGAAGCGTGGCCAGAGCTGCGATCTCGTCGAGGGCTTCCTGGGGGAAGACCGCTTGGTTCAGCGTGAGCGGTGCCCAGGGGATCACGGTGATGGTGAAACCTGCTGCGAAGACCGCTTGTGCTGCTTCCGGGTCCACGTAGAAGTTGAACTCCGCCGCCGCCGTGATGTTGCCTCGGGCGTTGTTGGAGCCGCCCATCACGTGGAGAGTTCGGACGTTTCGGGCGAAAATCGGGTCCTTGAGGGCCGCGGTGGCGATGTTGGTCAGGGGGCCGATCGCCACGACGTTCAGCTCGCCCGGGTTTTCCGCCGCCAGGCGGATCAGGGCGTCCACCGCGTGTTCCGGGTTGGGGTCGCAGCCCGTCATGTCCATCGTCAGGCCGCCGACTCCGTCGCCGTGGACGTTTTCCGCGCTCTCCCACGGCCGGACCATCGGGCGGGTGCAGCCGAGGTGGATCGGGATCTCGCCGAGGCGCCCCGCGACGTTGAGAGTCAGGAAGGCATTGCGGACCTGTTGGGTGAAGTCGACGTTGCCCGCGACCATCGTGATCGCCCGCAGGTCCGCCGCCGGGTCGAGGAGGCCGGCTAGGAGGGCGATGCAGTCGTCCTGGGCCGTGTCCGTGTCGATCACCAGCGGGACGGTTTCGGGCATGGTTCCTCCTGGTCACGGACGAGAGCGGCGTCTCCTGGTGCCGCTGCCGCACTCTGGGGAAACCGACACCGGGATTCTCTTGGGAATCCTCCCGTTGTCCACAGGCCCCGGCGTGTCGCACGCGGGTGTCACCCGGAGGTTGCCGGCCGGGAAAGTCCTTGTCGCGTGCGGCGTTTGCGCACCTGACCGCAGGCCGGTGCGGCGCAAAACTATCGTGTGAGGGGCCAACCGTTCCGACTGCGACGAGGATGGTTCATGACGATCGCCAGCAGTGACCGGACCGATGCGGCCCTGGCCGCCCTCCGGGCGGACGTGCGGGACGCCACCGCGAACGTCGAGGCGGCCGTGTTGCGGCCCGCTGACGAAGCCGTGCTGGACCGGGCCGACCGGGCGCGCATCGCGTTACGCGTGGCGGTGGTCAACGAACATCAGGGGTATGCCGAGGAAGTGGCCGACCTGCTGGATTCCGTGGCTGGCACGGGAGCAGCCGGCGTCGTGCGCAGCGTGGAGCGCTGGTCCGAGCTGCCCGAGCCGACGCAGGCGCTGCTGGCGCACTGCGAGCATGTCGCGCTCGACCCGGCCGACGTGGTGGCCGACGACATCGCGTCCCTGCTGGCGCAGGGGTTGACCGCCGCGCAGGTGGTGGCCGCCTCTCAGGTCGTGGGGTACGCGAGTTACCGCGTCCGGTTGCTGCGCGGTCTGGAACTACTGGCGGCTGGCGGTGAATCGGCGCCCGTCGAGCCGGTGACCACCATCGAGGCCGGTGCCACCGCGGACGGCGGGGCGTTGCCCAGCCCGGCTGAGGCATTCCCGGTGTTGCGGTGGATCCCGCGGGTGGAGCCGGTGGCCGATCCGGCGGGCTCCGACGAGAAGAACCCGGCCAACCTGGCCCTGCGGCACGACCCGGACGTGCTGGAGCGGCAGACCGCGCTCTACAACGCGGTGCTGATGAGCCCGGGCCACCTGTCGCGCGCTGACCGGGAGCTGGTCGCGCTGGCGACGTCGCTGGTGACCGGGTGCCGCTACGCCGCCGCGCGGCACGGCCGTCGCCACGCCCAGTTGGCGCAGGACCGGATCACCTCGGTGGCGCTGGCCGAGGCCGGTCCGGCCGCGGTCGCGGACTCGCGGCACCGCGCGATCATCGACGCCGCCGGAGCGCTGGCGACCACCCCCGCGGCGCTGACCGCCGGGCACCTGGCGCGCCTGGCGGCGGTCGGCCTCGGCGCCGACGAGGTGCGCGATCTGCTCGCCGTGGCAGCGCTGTTCAGCTGGACCAACCGCCTGACGGCGACCCTCGGCAACACGGCGCGCTGAACCGGGCCCGTTTTCACAGGGTTCTCTTGGAGTTCTGGGGCCCGTGCCTTCGTTGTCCAGGTGAGCGGCCGGCCGTCGGGGGGCCGGCCCACCCCTGTAAGGAGGCCCGGCCATGCTGACCACTCCGCACCTGGCGTTGACCGCGCACGCGCGCTCCCACGCGGCCAGCGACCGGGGACCACGCGACATCAACGCCGACGCGGTGGCAACCCACACCGATGCCACGACCGGACGCAGCGCGTTCGTCGTCGCCGACGGCATCGGCGACCACCTGCTCGCGGCCCGCGCCGCGCGGCTGGCGGCCACGACGACCGCCCGGGAGGCGGTGCGGACCGGCGCGCTGTGCGGACTGCGCCGAGCCCAGAAGGAACTGCGCGCGCACTTCGCGCAGGCCGAGGCGAACTGCGTGCTCGTCGTCGCCGTGCTGCCGCCCGCCGACCGCCCGGGGCAGCACGGCGAGATCGCCTGGGTCGGCGACTGCCGCGCGTACTGGTGGAACGGCCGGGTCCTGCACCAGGCCACCGTGGACCACACGCTCGCCGAGTTCTGGCGTGGTCACGGTGTGGTACCGCCAGCGGGAACGGAGCACATCGTGACCGACTCGGTCCGCACCGCCAGGCCCACCGACATCGGCCGGGCTCGGATCGGCGCCGGGCCGGGCAGGCTGCTGCTCACCAGCGACGGAGTGCACAAGAGCGTCCCACTACCGCACCTGAAGACCCTGCTGGCGGAGGGCGCTCATACCGGAGAGACCGCTGCAGCGCTGGTGACGACCGCCCGAAGCCTCGGCAGCACCGACAACGCGACCGCGGTGGTCGTCGACCAACCTTGATCCCGAGCTGCCGGGCCACTGGCGATCGGTGCGCGACACAGCGGCCTCGGCGGACGGTCGTCTCGCGGCGTGCTGCGCGGAGGGGGACAGTGGGATCGAGCCTGCTCCGGCGCGTCCGCCCCGCCGACGTCGGGGTGGCCGGAGCACGCACCCCAAGGAGGCTCAGATGGTTCAACTCGCGACCGAGCCGGTGACCGTCCGCATCCCCGAAGGAGAACTCGAAGGGGATCTCGTCGTGCCACCGCCAGCCAAGGCGGTGGTGCTGTTCGCGCATGGTTCGGGCAGCTCGCGCCACAGCCCCCGCAACCGCGCCGTCGCCGAGTCCCTGCAGGGCGCCGGGTTCGGCACCCTGCTGCTGGACCTGCTCACCCCGGAGGAGGCCAAGCGCGACCAGCGCACCCACGAACTGCGCTTCAACATCGAACTGCTCGCCGAGCGGCTGGTGCCCGCGATCGACGAGCTGGACAGGTGGGAGCCCACCCGGGGCATGCCGATCGGCCTGTTCGGTGCCAGCACCGGTGCCGCGGCCGCGCTGAAGGCCGCGGTGCGCCGGCCCGATCGGGTCGCCGCGGTCGTCTCCCGAGGCGGCCGTCCCGACCTCGGCGGCGAGGCGCTGGCCTCGGTGCAGGCGCCGACGCTGCTCATCGTGGGCGGCGACGACCGCGAGGTGCTCAACCTCAACCGGCAGGCAGCCGAGCTGCTCACCGCACTGCCGCTGACCGACATCAAGATCGAGATCGTGCCGCACGCCGGTCACCTGTTCGAGGAACCCGGCGCGTTGGAGAAGGTCACGTCGCTGGCGGCCGACTGGTTCCGCACCTACCTCGGCGCGGGCGTCGAGCGCCCGACCGGGCCCAGCGGCGGGCACTGGAAGCCACCGGAACCCCGACGGCGGCCACCAACGTAGCCCTGGACCGAGCGGGACGCCCGCGGCGCGGACGCTGCGCGCCGTGCTGACGGCGGCGTGCAGCGCCGCGCGGGGGCCTCGGGAGGCCAACCGATGCGGCACCCGCGCCTGCCTGGACCCACAATGCGTGGTCAGCGGGGCATGCGGCGCCAGATGGGTTGGGGGACCAGGCGCAGCACCGCGAACACCCAGCGCAGGATCGGCGGCACCCACACCACGCGACGGCCGCGCCGCAGCGCGGCGACCGTCGCATCCGCCACCTGGTCCGGCGTGCTCGACCACGGCGCCGGGCTCATGCCCCTCGTCATGCGACCGATGACGAACCCGGGGCGCACGATTAGCAGCCTCACCCCGGATCCCGCCAACGCGTCGGACAGGCCGCTGGCGAACCCGTCGAGGCCCGCCTTGGCCGAGCCGTACACGTAGTTGGCACGCCGCACCCGCACCCCGGCGACGGACGAGAACACCACGATCCGCCCGCTGCCCTGCTCCCGCAGCAGGTTCGCCAGGTGGGTCAGAACGCTGATGTGGGCGACGTAGTCGATATGCACCACGTCGATGGCATGCGCGGCGTCGACCTCGGCGCGCTGCTGATCGCCGAGCACGCCGAAGGCGGTGACGGCGACGTCGATCGGCCCGTGCTGCTCGAACACCCCGCGAAGCAGTTCGGCGTGCGCTGCCACGTCGGCGGCGTCGAACTCGACGCGCACCACCTCGCTGGCGCCGGCCTGCCGGAGCGCGGCTTCTTCAGCGTCCAGATCCGCCGACCGCCGCGCGGCCAGCACCACCGTGCCGTGCCCGCGCGTGACCAGCCGCTCCGCCACGGCCCCGCCGATCTCGCTGCGACCCCCGAGGACCAGTACCGTTCCGCTCATCGCCGCAAGTCTGCCACCCGGCCTCCTCCGCGCAGCACCCGATCAGCCGCGACGACGCTGCCGGCGTTCGCCGAACCGGATGCCGACCGCAACGAGGTCCAGGCGACAACTCCCGCTGCCCCACAGCTGTTTACCCGCGGCGTTTCCGCGAATACCCTGCAGTTGATCTCATGCACCCCGGGACCGAGCGGATTGTCATGTCAGCAGTTCAGAAGCCGCAGATCGACACCACCAAGCCCAGCATCGCGCGCGTGTACGACGCCTTCGTCGGTGGCAAGGACAACTTCGAGGTTGACCGGGAGGTCCTCCGGCAGATCCAGCAGATCGCCCCGGAGGCGATCCACGTCGGCCGGCAGTGCCGGGCGTGGCTGATCCGCGTGGTGCGGTTCCTCGCCGGGCACGCGGGCATCGACCAGTTCCTCGACCTGGGTTCCGGGCTGCCCACCGCGGAGAACACCCACCAGGCCGCGCAGCGGGTCAACCACGAGGCGAACGTCGTCTACGTCGACAACGACCCGTCGGTGGCCGCGCACGGCCGGGCGCTGCTGGAGGAGAACGAGTACACCCACTTCGTGGTCGGCGACCTGCGCAACCCCGCGGAGATCCTGCAGGACCCGATTGTCACCAGGAACCTCGACCTGACCCGTCCGGTCGCGCTGATCCAGTGCAACACCCTGCACCACGTCACCGACGACGAGGACCCGGTCGGGATCATGCAGGAGTACGTGGAGGCGCTCGCCCCCGGCTCGTACATCGCGATCTCGCACCTGCACAACCCGGCGGACGGCAGCCGACGGGCGAAGCTGGCCGAGGAGTCGCAGCAGAAGTTCAACTCGATGATGGGCACCTGCTACTACCGCACCCGGTCGCAGATCACCGAGCTGTTCTGCGGCACCGAGTTCGTCGAGCCGGGCCTGACGTACCTGTTCGACTGGTGGCCGGACGGCCCGCTGCTGCAGCCGCCGGCGGACGGCGAGTACAACCTCCTCGGCGGTGTCGCCCGCAAACCCTGATCCAACGCGGAGGGGGGGCCCTGCACCGAGCTGCTCGGTGCAGGGCGCCCCCTCCGTTCGGTCGATCAGCTGGGCAGGCGGGTGCTCCAGTGCCGCATCGCGTGCTCCACCAGCGCGATCAAGGTGCGCTTCGTCGACTCCCGGTCCCGGGCGTCGCACGGCCCGATCGGCACCTCCGGGCCGATCGCCATCGCCTCCCGCACCTGCTCGATGGAGTGCAGCATCTGGCCGTCGAAGCAGTTCACGCCCACCAGGTACGGCAGCCCGCGGTCCTCGAAGAAGTCCACCGCCGAGAACGAGTCCGCCAGCCGCCGGGTGTCCACCAGCACGACCGCGCCGATGGCACCCCGAACCAGGTCGTCCCACATGAACCAGAACCGCTGCTGGCCCGGCGTGCCGAACAGGTAGAGGATCAGGTCAGAGGCCAGCGAGATACGGCCGAAGTCCATCGCGACCGTGGTCGTGGTCTTGTTCGGCGTCGCGCCGAGGTCGTCCACGCCGCGGCTGGCCTCTGTCATGACCGCCTCTGTGGTCAGCGGCACTATCTCCGACACCGAGCCGACGAAGGTGGTCTTGCCGACTCCGAAACCACCCGCGACCACGATCTTTGCCGAGGTTGACGAGGTGCCGGCCCGGTTGACGGCCTGCGGCGGTGGCACGGAGCCGAGCTGGGGCGAGCTAAAGCCGACGGAGTCCACTCAAAACCCTTTCCATCAACAGCATGTGTGGTGCGCTACCACTTTCGCTCACCGTCTGGTGCACGGTGATCAACCCCAGTTCGGCCATGTCGGCCAACAGCACCCGCGCCACCCCGATCGGCACCGAGAGCAACGCCCCCACCTCGGCTACCGACCGCGGATGCTGGCACAGCTCGGCGATCGACTGGTGCTCCAGCCGCAGCGCCGTACCCGGCCGGTAGTTCTCACTGGTCGAGACGAGCGTTTCCAGCTCCAGCTTGTGGTTCGACCTGGTCCGCCCGCCGGTCCAGGTGTAGGAGCGGATGCTGGACGCCGTCGGCGCCGCCGGTTCCTCCGTCGCCTCCCGGTCGTCGTGGTCGAGTGCGTCGTGGTGCTCGACGTGCTGCTCCGGCGGTTCCCCCACCTCGTCGCGCTCGGGGCGCTTGCGCCGGCTGCCGAAGGTGAATCCGTTGACGATGTCGGCGAAGCCGTTGTCCGCCGAATCGTCCCGTCTTCGCCCCTGCCCCGGTTGTTGCGCGCGTCTAGTCATCCCGTCCTCACACCAGTTGGCCGGTGGCGGCCTGCGGCGCACCCTGCAGCTGAGAGCGGATCTCCGGGGTGAGCATCTGGCCGACTCGTTCCACCAGCATGGTCATCTCGTAGGCGATCAGGCCCATGTCGCAGTGCGGGGAGGCCAGGACCGTGAGACAGGAACCGTCGCTGATGCCCATCTGCAGCAGGGTTCCGCGTTCCATCTCCACGATCGTCTGCACCACCCGCCCGGCCTCGAAGCACTTGGCGGAGCCCTGGGTGAGGCTCAGCAGGCCCGAGGCGACCGCGGCCAGCTGGTCGGCCCGGTCGCGGGGCAGTGTTCTCGACGCGGTGAGCACGAGACCGTCAGCGGACACGACAATCGCGTGCGCCACCCCGGCCACGCGCTCGACGAAGTTCGTGATCAGCCAGCCGAACCTGCGGGAAATAGTCTCCTGAGCAGTCATGCAACCTCCTGTTCGTCGCCGAGGTGATCACGCCTTCGGGGTGCAGGTGCCATCTCAATCCTCGTCGGTTGCTCGATGCCGACCACGACTCACGCCGCTCTGGAAGTCGGCCAGCCGACCGCGGAGCGTGTCCGCGTCCCGCCGGAACGACCTCCTGCTCTGCGGTTCGGAACTCGCCACGCTGCCGGGGACCAGGTGCGCCTTCGGAGTGCGGCGCGGCAGTCCGGCCTGCGTGAACGAGGTCGGTTGCGGGTTCGCCGCGGCCTCGGCGGCTTCCCGGGCCTTGTCTGCGGCGAAGTGCCAGGCGTCCGCGGTCGACGTCTCTGGCTGCCGGTCGTCGGCCGGGGGTTCCGGCGCGGACCAGGACCCGGCGTCGGAGGTCTCCACCGGAGTCTGCTGGGCGGTGCGCTGTCCGAACTGGACGCCGTTGTGGAACTCCGCCAGCCTCCGGCTGATGTCCTCCGGGCTGCGGCGGTTCGCCACCTGCGACCGGGGTTTGCGGCGCGGCAGCCCGGCCGCGGTGACCTGCGGTTCCTCGGGTTCCGCCGACGGGAACCGCGGGCTGTCGTCGACGGCTGGTTCGCTGCCGGCGGGCGGTTCGGCCTCAGCGCCCGGCCAGCTGAACTCGTCGGACTCGGCCTGCGCCCGGAAGTACGGGTTCTCGCTGGCCGGCTGGAACCACTGCGTGGACACTTCCTGGAAGATCGGCTCTTCCCGGTCCTGCGGCGGCTCCGGTTCGGCGCCGGGCCAGTCGAAGTCGCTGGACACCGCCCGCGGCTGTTCCGGGATGTCCAGCGGCGCGTCGAACAGGTGCGCCGTCGGCGAGTCGACCTCGGTCGGCTCGAACAGGCTGGCCGCAGCGGGTTCCTGCCGCGGCGCGGGGTCGGGCTGCGGTTCCGGTTCGGCGGCGCGGTTCGGCAGCATGCCGGAGGTCGGCAGGTCCGGGTGCGCGTGCCCGTTGCGACGGGCCGGTTGCGCGGCCGGGGGCTGCAGGGCCGGGCTCTGCTCGACCGACACCACGTGCTCGGCGGGGATCATCACGGTGGCGCGCACGCCCTCGACGTCCGGGCCGCCGTGCAGCTCCACGCTGATGTCGTGACGCACCGCCAGTCGCCCGGCCACGAACAGGCCCATGCGGCGCGAGGTGGTCAGGTCGTCCTCGTCGACCCGGGCCAGCCGCTCGTTGGCGGCGGCGAGTTCCTTGTGCCCCATGCCGATGCCCTGGTCGAGCACGTCCAGGACGACGGTGCCGTCGCCTGCCTGGTAGCTGGACACCGTGACGGTGGTGTCGGGGGCCGAGAAGTTGGCCGCGTTGTCCAGCAGTTCGGCGACCAGCCGCACCAGGTCGCTGGCGGTGTGCCCGCGCAGCTTCACCGCGGGCGGCGGCTGCATCATGACGCGCGGGTACTGCTCGATCTCCGAGACCGCCGCGCGCAGCACGTCGGCCAGGTCGGTGGGCTGGGTGAAGCGGCGCGCCAGGTCGTGCCCGGAGAGCACCATGAGGTTCTCGTTGTTGCGCCGCATCCGGGTGGCCAGGTGGTCCAGCTGGAACAGGCGGGCCAGCTGGTCGGGGTCCTCCTCGTCCTGCTCCAGCTCCTCGAACAGCCGCAGCTGTTGCTCCAGCAGGCTCTGGCTGCGCCGGGACACGCTGACGAACACGTCGCTGAAGCCGCGCCGCAGGTCGGCCTGCTCCGAGGCCAGCCGCAGCGCCTGCTGGTTGACCTCGTCGAAGGCCCGGGCCACCTGGCCGACCTCGTCGGTGGTGTCCACCGGGACCGGGGCGACGGTGGCGTCGGCGGTGCGGCCGCGACGGATGTTGGCGACCGCCTCGGGCAGTGCGTGGTCCGCCGCGTCCAGCGCGGCGCGACGCAGTTCGCGCAGCGAGCCGAGCAGCTGGCGGGTGATGGCGATGATGACGGCAGCCGCGGCGATCAGCGCGGACAGCAGCAGCACCGAGTCCCAGCCGGCGGCGTCGCTGGCCTCGTCCTCCAGCCGCGCGGCGGTGTTACGCACGTCGGTGGCGAGGTCGCCGTGGCCCTGCCCGATCAGCGCGACCGACGCGTCGCTGGCGGCGTTCCAGGCGTCCCGCTTGACCGAGTAGCCGCCGGTGTAGCGGTTGTCGGTGCTCTCCACCATGATCGCGGTGAGCATCTGGTTGCGGCCCAGGATTCGCGGGTCGACCAGCGTGCGGTCCAGCCGCTGCTGCCAGTGCGCCGCCACGGTGGAGCGGGCGTCGTTGATCTTGCCGAGCAGCCTGGCGCGGGAGCCGTTCAGGCTGTCCAGGGCCTGCTCGCCGAGGCTGCCCTCGGACAGGCCGGTAAGCACCCATGCCTGCTGCAACCGCACTTCTTCGGCCAGTCCGAGCATGTCCTGCATCGCGGTCGCGTTGCTGGACAGCGTGCGGTCGGCGACAGTGCTGGTCAACGCCCGGTCCAGGGAGAGAACCGCGGTGATCACTCCACTGTAGGCGGCGATGGTGCGGTTCGGGTCGATCTGGTGGGCGCGAACCTGCTCGCGCAGCCGCGCGAGCCCGTCGAGCTGCGGCCGCAGTTCCCGGTAGCGGTCGTCGACAACCGCGGCGTGGACGCCGGGTTCGGCGAAGATCCGGCCGAGGTCGGCGGCGGCGCGGTCCGTCGCGGCGGTGGGCTCGTCGAGCGCGGCCGCGTCGGCGTCGCCGACCAGGTATTCCACCGAGCGGGTCCGCTCCTGCTGCACCCCGGCGATCAGCGGCTCGATCTGCTCCATGGCGTCGAGCACCCGTGCGACCCGGTCGTACTCGGCCGCCTTGTCGACCTGCCAGCGGATCTGGCCGATGCCGAGGGTGATCGCGAAGATCACCGGCACCAGCACGACCGCGGCGAGCTTGGTCGGCAGCGACCAGTTGCGCCACTGCACCAGGGCGTCGCGGGTGCGAGCCACTCTGCCCGCGGTCATGGCCGGCTCCCCTGCTGGGCTGGCCGGTGCGCGTGCCGGTCACGCGGGGCGCGGCCCCTTCGGGGCGAACTGAACATCGGAGAACGGCGCATGCGTGGTGTCCCGCAATCGTCGTCTGGGCGGTCTGACGTGAAATCCAGCCGTGGTCGGGCACCCGGCGACCGGAAACCGCATGCGGTACCGCACCGTACCCGTGGGGTCTCGGCGGCACTCAGCGTCACCACGGACGTTCCCGGTTGGCGCATTTCGGACACCGATACCGAACCGTGACCTTTCCCGATCGCCCGACTGTCTTTCAGTGCCTCAGCACTATAAGCCCTGGATGCAAACATCACACCGGGGGCTTTTTCCCAATGGACTGCGACAAACAGGCGGGGTAACACCGAGTGTTCAAAGGCCGTGTGACGCGCGTACCTTTTTCACTCATTCAGCCTAGGGAGGGGTATTCGACTTCGGCCGATGACCAGGCAAAAGACCAGCTCAGCGACCTTCGATCCACCCAGACCCGACCTCTGACCTGGAGGTACCGGACAGTAACCAAGCGCGACCGGCCGGCAGCCCGCCCGCCCCGGCGGGGAGGCCCGTCGCCCGGGACCGCTGTTGATCCGCTGCCCGGGATGGTTAGAATTCCCCGCCACCGCCAACCCTCGCGCGGCTGGGGTGGCCAACCGCGAAGTGCCAGGAAGGACGCATGAGCAACGCAACGCAATCCGCGCTGCGCGGCAGCACCCGCGAACAGCCCGGAAAAACGCGGTCGGCCTTCGGTGGAATCGAGAAGAGCGCCGTTCGTCGGGCATCCGACCGGCCCGATTTCACCACTATCCAGCAGAGCGAAGAATTCCGCGATCTCCGCCGCCGCCTCGCCCTGTTCGTATTCCCCGCGACGGCGTTTTTTCTCATCTGGTACCTGGGGTACGTGGCGCTCGCCGCCTACGCCCCGGAATTCATGGCCCACAGGCTGTTCGGCGAGATCAACGTCGGGCTGGTCATGGGTGTCGGCCAGTTCCTCACCACGGTGGGCCTCACCGCGCTCTACCTGCGGTTCGCCCGCCGCAAGATCGACCCGATGGTCGACAGGATCCGACAGGACGCGGGAGAACTCGACCGATGAACCAACCGCAGCTGATTCCTGCCGACAGCGCGATCATCAACACCACCGTCTTCGCGGTTTTCGTGCTGATCACGCTGTTCATCGTGTATCGGGTGAGCAGCCGCGGCAGTTCCAGTGACTACTTCGTCGCGGGCAGTTCGTTCAGCGGTGCGCAGAACGGCATCGCGCTGTCCGGCGACTATCTGTCCGCCGCGTCGTTCCTGGGCATCGCCGGCGCGATCGCCGTCTACGGCTACGACGGCTTCCTGTACTCCATCGGCTTCCTGGTCGCCTGGCTGGTGAACCTGCTGCTGATCGCCGAGCGGATGCGCAACACCGGCCGCTTCACCATGGGCGACGTGCTCAGCTTCCGGATGCGGGCGCGCCCGGTGCGGGCCGCCGCGGCCATGTCCACGCTGGCCATCACGATCATGTACATGGTCGCCCAGATCGCCGGCGCCGGTGGTCTGGTCGCACTGCTGCTCAACATCCACAGCACGTACGGGCAGGCCATCGTGATCACTGTCGTCGGCGTGGTCATGATGATCTACGTGCTGGTCGGCGGCATGAAGGGCACCACCTGGGTGCAGATCATCAAGGCCGCGCTGCTGCTACTGGCCGCCGCGATGATCACCATCTTCCTGCTCGGCAAGTTCGGCTACAACCTGAGCGACCTGCTGCTGGAGGCCGCGGACAACAACCCGCACGGCCAAGCCATCTTCGCGCCGGGCGTGCAGTACGGGAAGTCCGAGCTGGCCAAGCTGGATTTCGTGTCGCTGTCGCTGTCGCTGGTGCTGGGCGTGGGTGGTCTGCCGCACGTGCTGATGCGCTTCTACACGGTGCCCAACGCGCGGGAGGCCCGTCGCTCGGTGTCGTGGGCGATCTGGACGATCGCGGCCTTCTACATCTGCACGCTGGTCATCGGCTACGGCGCCGCCGCGCTGGTGGGCACCGAGGCAATCGCGGATGCCCCGGGCGGGCAGAACTCGGCGGCGCCGCTGCTGGCCTACCGCATCGGCGGCCCGGTGCTGCTGGGCATCATCTCGGCGGTCGCGTTCGCCACGATCCTGGCGGTGGTGGCGGGTCTGACGCTGACCGCATCAGCATCCTTCGCGCACGACGTCTACGCGAACGTGATCCGGCGGGGCGACTTCGACCCCGACTCGGTGGTGAAGGTCGCCCGGGTGACGGCGCTGGTGATCGGTGCCGCGTCGATCCTCGGCGGCATCCTGGTCAACGGGCAGAACATCGCGTTCCTGGTGAGCCTCGCGTTCGCGTTCGCCGCCTCGGCGAACCTGTCGACGCTGCTGTACTCGCTGTTCTGGAAGCGCTTCAACACCACCGGCACACTGTGGGGCATCTACAGCGGGCTGGGTTCCTGCCTGCTGCTGGTGATCTTCTCGCCGGTGGTGTCCGGTGCGCCGGACGCGATCTTCCCGAGCGTGGATTTCGCGTTCTTCCCGCTGAAGAACCCGGGCATCGTGTCCATCCCGATCTCGTTCGTCTGCGGCATCATCGGCACCTTCGTCGGCGGCCGGGAAGAGGTGAACGAGGAACGCCGGGCGGAGATGGACGTCCGTTCGCTGACCGGGCTCGGTTCGCGCGTGGGCTGAGCGGGGCGTCGTCGAACACGTTCGGCGCAGGCGGTCACCTGCGGAAGCCCGGACGCCGCCTGGACTCCCGGGCTCCCCACCAATCCGGGGTGTCGGGGTTCTCGCGGGTGTCCACTCACTCGGGTGAGGCCGAGCGGCTGCGCCCCTTCGGTGTTCGCAGACAGGCACCGGGGTTCGGCGGACCGGTGCGCCGCGCGTCTCGGCGCTGCGCACCGGTCTGCACGCACCGCCGCAGCTTTACCGCCGACTCACCCACAGGAGGTCGCGGGATCGCGGTGGCCATTGCCGCGCGTCACCGGCCGAACGGCTGCGGCCCACATTTCCGCTCTACCCAATCGGATACTGCCGCACCACCGCCGCTCTCCATAAACTGGGCACAGCCCGGGAAAAAGTGCGCTCCCGCGGGAGCAGGGGGAAACAGGGGAGCGTTCCGGCGGGCGAGGGGGTATTCGATGCGCACCATCAGGAATGCGCTGCTGTCCGCGGTCGTGGCCGCGATCCTGCCCATGTCGGGCCTGGGTATGCAGGCCGCCACGATCGCCGTCGAAATCGGGAACCGGCTGGTCAAGCTGGTCGACCAGGCCGAACGCGGCCGGGTGCGCGATTTCCGCGAAGCCGGTGTCCGGATCCGGTCGGCACCGGGCACCGGGACGTCCGCCCGCGGCCTCGGCAATCCGGGCGACCGCGCCACGATTCACCGGATGGTGGTGGGGGAAATGGTCCGCTGCCCGAACGGATCGGCGAATTCGGAATGGTTCGACATCACGAATCGCCGCACCTCGGTGAGCGGATTCGTCAGCGGTTGCTTCATCTGACCGCTGCGGCACGGGATTCCGGGCTGTCGGGGCGCGCGGTCTCCAGGCCGCCCAGCGTGCGGCCAGCGTCCCCGGATCGGTCGAACCCGGTCGAACCGAGCCGGTCCGGCCAGGCCGGGTCGCGGGAGTCGCTGCCCGGACAGCTCACGGGTCGGTTCCCCGGGTGGATTCGCGGCTGCACCGCACCCGTCGCCGCGCGGCAAAATCCACCCGGTCGGGCTGTATCCAGCTAATTCGCTGGCGTTTCGATCCGGCGTTCGGGAATCTGGTCCCAACGCGCCACATTCGGCGCTGACCTCTCGATTATCCGCTCAGGAAAGGGTTTTCGCATGTCTTCGTGCGCTGCCACCGACCACGTCGCCCACGCCGCCGACCGGTCGCGAATGCGGCGCGGCGCGGTACTCCGCGCTGCCACCGCGGCGCTTCTCGCCGTCGCTGCGGTGCTGTTCGGCGCGCCCGCGAAGGCCGCGCCAGCGCAGGATCCTTGCCCTGCGGGAGCTTTCTGCGCCTGGCCGGAGGAGAACTTCACCGGCGAACGACACGATGTCGGTCTCCAGACGACCACGATGGAGCAGTGCGTCCCGCTCCGGCAGGATGTGGAACTGCGCTCCTTCGTGAACAACACCGGGCACCCGGTGACGGTCTACCAGGACCCGTACTGCGACACGCAAGCAGATTTCGCCACGTTCCCATCGGGTTCGCAGATGCCACGGTCGACGTACGTGGCCCGGGCTATCCGCGTCTGGCCGAGGTGAGCGGTCGGCGGACCAGCTCGCGCATCAACCCGAGCAACCGCTCGGCGGAACCGGCCCACGTGTACCGAGCCGCCTGGGCACGCGCCGAGTCGACAAGGTCCGCCCGCCGTTCCTCGTCCTGCAGCGCCCGCACCGCGGCGGCGAAGTCCTTCGACGACCCCGGGTCGAAGAACATCGCGTGCCCGCCGGTGACCTCGCGGAAGATCTCCAGGTCGCTGCACACCACCGGCGTCCCCGCGTGCATCGCCTCGATGATCGGCAACCCGAAACCCTCGTCCCGCGACGCGGTGACCAGGGCGCTCGCCCTGCCGAGCAGTTCCTGGTAGTCGCGTTCGTCGATGCCCCGCCAGAACACCACATCAGCCCCCGCAGGCACCTGGGCCCGCAGTTCGGCCTCGCGCTGCGGCGTGATCCGGCTCACCAGGTGCAGCCGATGTCCCGGAAGGAGAGCCATGCCCGCGATCAACGTCTCCACGTTCTTGTACGGCATGAACGAACCCATGTACACGAGCTCGCGCGCTCCGCCGCCGGACTCCGCGGCGGCGCCGCTTCCGCGCCCGGCGCCGTCGAGCGGAGCGGACGACGGCGCGTTCGGCACGACCGTCACCGGCCGCTTGGTCAGCCGGTACTCGGCGATGAGCCGACGGGTCGTCTCGCTGACCGTCACGACGGCGTCCGCCCGGTTCAGCATGACGCGCTGCGGCCAGAACGCCTTGTGGTACAGGCGCCAGGCGACGCGGACCGGCAGCGGCAGGAATCCCGGCGGCTGCGGGTGCCGGTAGTAGATCAGGTCGTGCAGGGTCACAACGAGCCGGTACCTGCGCCGGAATCCGCCGATCACCTGCAGCGGGCTGAACACCACGTCGGCGCCAAGCCGGTTGAGGGTGCGCGAGATCCACAGCTCCCGCGGCGAGAGCGGGCTGTTGACTCTCACGTGCGGCACGCCGGCAGGCAGCAGGCGTAGCTGCCGCTCGTCGTGGATCAGCATCGTCACCGGGTGGAGTTGGTGCAGGGCCTCGATCAGGCTCGCCCCGTAGCGGCTGATCCCGTCGTGCTGATCGGTGCGGGTCCAGCGGGCGTCGACGACGATGTTCATCGTCCCGTGCTCGTCCGCCCCGGGGCGGTGCTTCCCGCGGTCGCCGGTACTGGTGGCGCTCATGGCTCTCCGAGGAATCGGCGGATCGCTTCGGCCGCTGGTGCCGGTGTCTCGTAGTGCACCAGGTGACCGACGCCCGGGATGACGACGAGTTCGGCATCGGGCAACCGCGCGGCCAGCGCGCGTTGCCCGGCCAGCGGCGCGATCTCGTCCTGCTCCCCCGCGATCAGCAGGGTCGGCACCTTCAGGGCATCCGCGTAGTCGGTCACGGTGTGCGTCACCGACGCCTCGAACGTCTCGCTGAGCAGCGCCGGGCTGTGGAAGCGGCTGAAGTGGCGCAGGTGGTTCGCGTCGATGAAGCTGCGCAGCTCCTTGTTCTTCGTCCGCGTCATGGCCCGGCTCGCCGCGAGCACCACCCACCGGTTACTCAGCAGCGAGTGCCCGGCGCGCGGCGGAAGCCGCTTGCCGAGCCTGTAGTAGGCGGAGGTCAGGCCGGAGAGCACCACCCGGGGGCCGCGCAGCGCGGGCGTGGCGATCGGGTTGATCAGCACCAGTCGCCGAACGAGTTCCGGAACCTGGGAGGTGAGATGAGCGGCCACGATGGAACCGAAGGAGTGGCCGACCAGCGCGACGGGGCCGTCCCGGCCGTCGAGCTGCTCGACCAGTTCGGTGATGGCGTGCGCGTACCCGGCGACGTCGTGGCGTCGGCCGGTCATCGGCCCGGAGTCGCCGTACCCGGGCAGGTCGGGGATCACCACGCGGTGGTCGGGCAGACCGGCGGCCACGAGCTCCAGGCCGTGGTGGGTACCGCGCAGTCCGTGCACCATCAGCACGGTGCCGCCGACGCGGTCTTCGCCGTAGACCCAGTAGTGCAGGTCGGAGCCGCTGATGCGAGCGACCCGCTCGATCGGGCGCAGTTCCGGGATGATCATGACCGGCGCTCAGCTTGCCAGCTCGGTGCGGATCTCGTCGAGCTCCACCGCGCCGTCGGTGCCGGCGACGTGGTGGTAGATCGACTCGAACCGGGCCAGCACCTCGTCGATGTCGTGCCGGGCCACCAGTCGCTCGCTGGCCGCACCCATGCGCTCGATGGTGGCGCGGTCGGCGATCACGTCGTCGATGGCGGCGGCCAGCGCGTGCACGTCACGCGGCGGGTACAGGTAGCCGTTCTGCCCGGGCTGCACCAGGTGCGGCAGCGCCATGGCGTTGGCCAGCACCACCGGGGTGCCCGCCGACATGGCCTCCATGGTGGCCAGGCTCTGCAGCTCCGCGATGCTGGGCATGCAGAACAGGTCGGCGCGGGCGTAGGCGTCCAGCAGTTCGTCGTCGCTGAGATACCCGGCGAAGTGCACCCGCTCGGCGATGCCGAGCTCCGCGGCGAGGCGCTCGAACGCGGCCCGGCGGCTGCCGTCGCCCACGATCTCCAGCCGGGTCGGCACGTCGGAGCGCAGCAGGGCCATCGCCCGCAGCAGGTCGTCGATGTGCTTCTCCTCGTCGAGGCGGCCGACGAACAGCACCGTGCGGGTCTCGTCGGGCCGGTGCCGCCTGCGGTGGCTGCGGGCGTGCCGGCGGTAGCGCTCGACGTCGATGCCGCACGACACCGGCAGCGCGACGTCGTCGAAGCCGTTGTCCTGCAACAGCTGCACCGCGCGCGGGGTCGGCGCGGTGACCAGCTGCGCCTTGCGGTAGTGCTTGATCAGGTTTCGCCACAGGATGCGGCCCGCCGCGTGCTGCAGCCGCCCGGGCACCTTGATGTAGCCGAAGATGTTCTCCGGCATGAAGTGGTTGGTGGCCACCAGCCCGATGCCGCGGCGCCGCGCGGAGTTGATCAGGCCGCGGCAGATGAAGAAGTGCGACTGGACGTGCACCACGTCGGGCTGGATCTTGTCCAGCAGCGCGTCGGCGCGCCTGGCCTGCCACGGCAGGATGCCGCGGATCGACGGGTGGAACGGCGAACCGTAGGAGGCCACGCGGTGCACCGTCACCCCGTCCTCGACCTCGGTGTGCGCTTCGCGATCCGTCGAGTGGCAGACCACGTGCACGTCGTGGCCGCGGCCGGCCAGCCCGGTCGCCAGGCGGTGCCCGAAGTTGGCCGCCCCGTTCACGTCGGGCGGGTAGGTGGTCGCGCCGACCACGATCCGCAGCGGGCGCGTGCTGAACGGTTGCGAAGTCACGTGGAACTCCCGTCAGTACGATCTGTCGAACTTGGTCCGGCAAGATCACTGCTGCCGGTCACAGTGGCGGGCACTCGTCGCTGCTGGGTGTCGGGGTGGTATCGGGCCAGCGCGAAGACGCCCGCGCAGGCCACCACGGCGCAGAGGGCCTCCCCGACGGCGGTCGCGGCGCCGACGTGGTCGGCCTCGCCGAGCAGTCCGATGCCCAGGCCGACCGCCACCAGCGGATCGACCACGGTCAGGCAGGCCACCACCAGGTCCGGTGGCCCGCTGGCGTACCCGTGCTGCAGCAACCACCCGCCGACGAGCATGGCGGCGACGATGCCCAGCAGCGGGAGCGGGTTGATGTCGAGCAGGTCGGTCGTGCCGAGCTGCTGGACCACGGCCCGCATCAGCAGCGACACGTACCCGTACGCCACCGCGCATCCGGCCGCGAAGAGGATGCAGCGCACCTTCGACCGGGTCGCCACCGCCAGTACGCCCAGCGCCAGCACCCCGGCGGCGACGATCTGGGTGGCCAGCAGCTGGTCGTCCCCGGCGACCGGGGTGGCCGTGGCGCTCCCGGCGGCGAGAGACACGAAGGCCGCGACGCCGCCGGTGGCTGCCACCACCGCCAGCACGACGTTGCGGCCGAGGTCACGGACCTGGATGCCCTCCTGGCGGGCGTTGAGCAGCACGGTGATGGGCAGCGCGATCACGCCGACCGGCTGCACGACGCTCAGCGGGGCGAGGCCCAGCGCGCAGGCGTGCAGCACCGCGCCGCTGCCGAGCGCGGCGAGGCCCGCCAACCACTGGGGGGTGCGGACGAGTCGGGCCTGGTGGCGCAGCCCGAGGCTGCGGCCGTCGATGGTGTCGTGCACCGCCGCGTGCTGCAGGCGGGCACCGAGGGCGTACCCGCAGGCCCCCAGGGCCGCGAGGAGCACCGCGAGCGCCGTCATCGCGGACCACGCCCAGCGGTGGTGCTCGGATGGTGGGGCACGACCGCGTCAGTCCTCTCCACCGGGCTGCGGGAACGTCCGACTACCGACCACCCTAGTGCGCGATCCATGTCTCTTCCCGCCGTCGAGCCCAGCGGCGTTCGCCGCACCGGCCTGCCATCCGGGTCGGGGTCCGAAGCTCCGCGTCCCCGCCTTCGCTGTCCGTCCACACCGATCAATCTCGCGTCTCGCGGGTCCGGCTCACATCCGGGGTCGGACCCCCAATTTCCCTGAGCCGATCCGGGCACGCGCCCCAGGGCGTCCACCGCCCCGCACGACCGCCACGGCGGCTGGCCGCTGCCCCCGGAAGCCCTGCTGGACTGGGCGAACGCGGGTCGTCCCCGCGCTGCGCGGCCGTGCGGGTGCCCCCGACGACCACCCCGGCGCGCCGGCCGGGCAATACAGCGAAGCACGGAATTGCGACTCGCGGTGAAAGGGCCGGCGAATAAGCGTGAACCGATCCGGTGAACGAAAGCCGACGGCGCATCGAATCGTGCGGAAAGATCCGCATCGGTTTCGGCATGGGTGCACGCGTGCACGATCGAGGTGCGCCGGACGCGCCCCCCGCGTGCGCTTCTGCACTGTCCGCCGGATACACGTGCACGACTGTAGAACAAGGATGCTGAGGACATTGTCAGCAACACATGTCCACCGCGGCCGCGCGGATCGACCGCCCCGCTCCGGCAAAACAGCCGATTCCCGGGGCCACCACCGAAAACCCGGCGGCCAGCAGGGATGATTTCCGGAAATGAAGATCAACTTTTCGCGGGAAACGGTGACGCAGACGACACCGCAAGCAGCATCACGTCCGACGAAAAACCCTTGCCCACCGAAACAAAACAGTCACGAGCCGTGATCGGTGCGGCCGGGGCCGCCGACCGACCGCCCGGCCCGGCTCGATCGGGTGAGACGATGCACCCGTGGCTGCCGACTCCGACGCCGTCCCCCGCGACCGCACGGCAAACCCCGACCACCGCGCCGATACCGACGTGCGGAAGGTGCTCGGCGCCAAAGCCGCGGTGGCGGTGGCGCTGCTCGCCGGGGCGCTGTTGAGCGCGGTCGTCGCCTCCGCCTACACCGCCGTCGGCACCATCCCCGGGTTGCCCGACCTGCCGCCGCTGGTGCACTTCGGGTTGCCCGTGGCGCGGGTGCTGCTGGATCTCGCGGCGCTGGCCACCGTCGGCCTGAGCGTGCTGCCGAAGCTGCTGGGCTTCGACCGCCCCCGGCACACCGAGCCGGTCATGGCGCTGGCTAGGCGGATCACCGTGGTCACCGCGCTGGTCTGGCTGCTGTGCGGCCTGCTGTCCCTGGTGCTGCAGGCCGCGGAGCTCAGCCCCGACCGCCCGGTGACGACGCAGCTGGTGGTTGACTACGTGGCGAACGTTCCGGCCGGGCCTGGGCTGCTCGCCAGTGCGGGCGCGGCGCTGCTGTGCGCGGTGCTGGGACTGCTGGCGGTGCGGTTCGGCGAGTCGGTCCCGGCCGAGCTACGCACCATCGTCGCGCTGCTCGGCCTGCTGCCGATGCCGCTGACCGGGCACGCCACCGACTGGCAGTACCACGACTTCAGCATGATCTCGATGGAGCTGCACGTGATCGGCGCGGCGCTGTGGACCGGGGGCCTGGTGGCCGTCGCGCTGTTCGTCGCGCCGCGCCGCGGGCTGCTCGCCGAGGCGCTGCCGCGCTTGTCCAGGCTGGCCACCATCGCAATCTTCGTGGTCGCCGCCTCCGGGCTGTTCAACGGCCTGATGGAGCTGGCCATCACCCCGGGCGTCGGTCTGTCGGGGCTGGTCAGCACTGGTTACGGGCAGATCATCACGGCCAAGGTGGGGTGCCTGGTGGCGCTCGGCGGGGTCGCCGCGCAGCTGCGCTTCCGCCTGCTCCCCCGCATCGCGCGCCACCAGCGCACCGCCCTGCTCGGCTGGGTCGCCGTCGAGGTCGGGGTGATGGGCGTGGCCTACGGCCTCGGTGTGGTGCTCTCCCGCGCCCCCGTCATCGTCTGATTTCTCGTGGCCAGCCACTGCCGGGCACGCCGCCGGCCGGTGGCCAGGACGCGTCAGCGCGGGATCTTGAGCACCTGGCCAACGTAGATCAGATCCGGGTCGGCGATGCCGTTGACCCGCGCGATCTCCCGCCAGTCGACGCCGAACCGCTGGCCGATCTCCGACAGCGTGTCGCCCGGCTGCACGACGTAGGTCTCCTCGGGTGGCGGAGGCGGCGGAGGCGGCGGGGGCGCGGCGCCGGTGAGCACCTCCAACGGCACCATCGCCACGTTGACGTCGGTGTTCCCGGCGACGCCCGGCACCTTGCCGTCGGAGGCGTGCTGGTGCAGCACCACGCGGTCGGTCAGGTACCCCGGCTCGCCCGGCGGCCGGCCGTAGTGCGCGACCCACAGGAACACACCGGGGTCCACCCAGGTTTCCGGGGCGAGTTTGCTCTGCAACCACGAAGTCGAGGCGTACACGGCGACCTCGTTGCGTCCGGTGTGACCGCGGATGGCGTCGATGAAACCCTTGACCCAGGCCGGGAGATTCGGCGCGTCGGTCTCGATGTCCAGGCATGGCGGCAGATTCCCGGGCGCGCTGGAATTCAACCGCGCCAACTGGGCGGCGAAATCAGCGGCGTCCTGCTGCGGCGAATTCGTGTCCGGGCGCGCGAAGTGGTACAGCCCGGTCGCCATCCCCGCGCCCCGCGCACCGGCGAGCTGCGCATCCAGCGTCGGGCTGACGTAGCCGACACCTTCGGTCGCCTTGATGTAGGTGAACACGTACCCAGCCGCACGAACCGCTCCCCAGTCGGGCTCCCCCTGATATCTCGCGACGTCAATGCCGGGAATTCGCTCGGCCATGATCGACCCCCTGACTGCGGCCTTCTGCTGGTTGCCACAAACTACCGAAGTTGGGCAAAGGGGCACTCCCGCCGTTAGGGTCAAGATACCCACCCAATCGGTCTATATCCGGACGAGTGGTAGCCCATTCCTGCCGCACTGAATTGCGCACATCGAGTTCACCGCGATCCCCGGTGTGCCGCTATTCGGGTGATCTACCGGGCACTCGAACCCTGGTCGCGCGGGCCGCGGGCGGCAGGCAGAGTGGAGGCGGACCCGCGGTGGTGAGAAATCGTCGGCTCCCGGGCAACCCTCCCTGCAACCGGACGTCTTCCCAACAGCAGAGCAATTCCGACGACCCCGTCGCCGGGCGGCGCGGGGAATGGGAGGTGGTCACCGTGACCCCCCACCGACTGGGGACCCTCGGCCTGCGGGCGATGCAGGTGTCCGGGGCAGTGCTACTCGCCGCGTTGATGACCGGCTGCGGCGGTCAGTCCGGACACGTGATCACGGCTCCGGCGCAGCACGCCGAGCCGGGCCTGCCCCCGGCCACCGCGCCGGGCACGAGCGTCACGCAGGACACGACGCCCGCCGAGCGCCCCGCGACGACGACCGCGCAGAACACCGGTGCCCAGGCGACACCGCGGACCTCCACCGCGCAGGCCCAGGCCAACCGCGTGGAGCGCTGCCACACCTCGATGCTCACCGGTTCCCTGCAGCCCACGGAAGCCGGAGCCGGCCAGCGCTACGCGGAGCTGGTGCTGCGCAACTCCAGCAACGAGACCTGCACCCTGTACGGCTACGGCGGTCTGCAGCTGATCGACGCGTCGGGCAAGCCGCTGCCCACCACACTGGAACGCACCCCGAACCTGGGCCCCTCGCTGATCACGCTGGCCCCCGGTGCCACCGCGAGCAAGACGCTGCACTGGACGGCGGTGCCGCACGAGGGCGAACCGGCGGACGGCCCCTGCCAGCCGACCCCGGCCCGCGTCGAGGTCATCCCGCCGGACGAGACCGACCCGCTCAGCATCACCTGGCAGGGCGGCCCGGTGTGCGGTTTCGGTTCGATCGACGGAAGCGCATACCACCAGTAGGCCACCCACGGGCCACGGAATGCGCCAGTCCGCTGGCCCGCCGGGTCCAGGATGTGCTGGGGTGATCGCATGATCGAGCCAACGGATCGACAGATCACCGGATGTCATGGCGAGCTGGCGGTGCGGGAGTGGTCGGCTCCCCACCCCGGCTGGATCGCGCTGATCGCGCACGGTTACGGGGAGCACTCCGGCCGGTACCAGTGGGTGGCCGAGCAGCTGGTCGGCGCGCGGGCGCTGGTGTGGGCCCCGGACCATATCGGGCATGGGCGGTCGCCCGGGGAGCGCGTGCTCGTCGAGGACGCGGAGACGATCGTGGCCGACCTGGAGACCGTGCGGCAGCGGGTCACCGCCGAGCACCCGGACCTCCCGGTGGTCCTGATCGGCCACTCGATGGGCGGGCTGCTCGCGGCGCGCCACGCGCAGCTCCACCAGCAGCACCTGGCGGCGGTCGTGCTGTCCGCCCCGGTGCTGGGCACCTGGCATGTGCTGGATCTGCTGGAGCACGACGAGATCCCGGACACCCCGATCGACCCGGCGACGCTGTCCCGCGACCCGGAGGTGGGCGCCGCATACCTGGCGGATCCGCTGGTGTGGCACGGCCCGTTCAGGCGCCCCACTCTGCAGGCGATCGACCAGTGCCTGCTGGCGATCAACGAGGGGCCGACGCTGGACAGGCCGACGCTGTGGGTGCACGGCGAGGACGACGAGCTGGTGCCGGAGGCGGACACGCGCACCGGCATCGACCGGATCCGCGGCGACGACTTCCACGAACACATCTACCCGGGCGCGCGGCACGAGCTGTTCAACGAGACCAACAAGGCCGAGGTGATGAACGACGTCCTCACCTTCATCGGCCGCACCCTCAACACCTGACGGGGTGGTCTCCGCGCGAGTGCAGTCGATCCACGTCATCTCGGTCAGCGGTGCGCGTCGACAATAGCTGCCATTAATACTCGACCGGGTGAGGCGTGTCGCTTGCGCAGTTGCAGCCCCACCCTGGCGCAGGCAGCTTGAGAACGCCGGCGTACGTCGGCCGCCCGGCGGTGGCCGCCGGGACGGGGGTGGAACGAGCGAGGTTGCCATGGACGTCGAGCGCGCGCAGGACCTGATCGGCACTCCGGTGTTCGACCGCAACGGGGACCGGATCGGCCGGGTCGGCAACGTCTACGTCGACGACACGACGCTGCAGCCGGAGTGGATCACGGTGCGGATCGGCCTGCTCGGCATCAGAGAGACCTTCGTCCCCCTCAACGGCGCGACCACCGGCGAGAACCGCCTCGACCTGGGGGTGACGAAGGACCTCGTGAAGAACGCCCCGCGGGTTGAAGCCGAGCACGGCCACCTCTCCGACGAGGAAGGCCGCAACCTCTACCACTACTACGGCCTCGACCAGAGCGCGAACCAGTAGTCGGCGCCCGGCCCGGCAGCGGCGCCGGCGACGGGTACGGCACGTCAGCGTCCTTGTCGGGGCAGAGATTCCGCCGCCCGGTGATCATGCGGGAGAATCCTGCCGCGATGGCTGAGAACAGCGAGCTCGAACTGCTGATCACCGTGGTCGTCGGGGCCGACGACGGCCGGTCGGCGCACGCCGCGTGCCGCGACCTGGTGAACCGGATCGGCGGCCGGATCGTGGCGGCCGGGGACTGCTCCGACGAGGAACCCGGCTGCTGGTCGGTGACGATCAGCCGCCGCTGCGCGGAAACCGGGCACCACGTGGCCGGACTGTCTCGCGCGGTGCGGAACTTCCTGCGCGAACTCGGCCCGGACTACGCGCGGCACCGGGTGTCCTGCGAGCCCCCGACGGCGTGGACGGTCGTGGAGCACCCGGACCTGGTGGAGGCGTTGGTCGTCGGCGGCGAGCGGATTCTGGTCGAGGCGTGGGCCGGCGGTCCGGTCCTGTTCGGCCGTTCGGACGACCCCGACGAGCCGGCCGCCCAGATCCCGGCAGGCATCGGGGACGTCGACGAGCAGGGCAGGCCGCGGCCGCGTCTGCGGCTGCTGGTGGACGTGGTCACCGAGCGCCGCGCGGGCGCGGAGTGGCCGGCGCGCGCGGTGGCCAGCCGACTGTCCCGCAGCGCGCTGATCACCGAGTACACGATCGACCCGCCGGTGGTGCAGGTCGCCATGGATCTCGGGCCGGCGGTGGGCGAGCCGCAGGAGGTCGTGGCGGCCGCGACCGCCGCGCTCGGCGGCAACGGCTGGACGCGGGTGCGGGTCGAGCAGGGCCGCGCGGTGGCCCGCTGGGCGGCCGCGCCGATGCCGCCGTCCGGCGTGGCCGCCATCGAGGTCTCCGCCGTCACGGATTCCACTGTGGACGTGGCTGGCCGGCACTGAGGCGCGGGGCCGGTCACGCACCGCGACCGGGCGATGCTCAACGGTGCCGACCTGCCTGCGGGCGGGGCGGTGCCGGGCGCTAACTTGTGTGGACCAGTACAGCAGCAGGCTCGTGCACCTCGGAGGTCCGGAAACCAGATGGCGGGCGTGGAAGAAGTTCGCGCAGGCATCGCGTTGGCCAACCAGAAGATGCAGGAGGGCATCGCCGCCCTGCAGCAGACCAACCTGGTGCTGGAGGAGGCGCAACAGGCGCTGGTGTCGGCCACGCAGGGCAGCACCCAGGAGGAGATGCAGCACGCGCACGGGATGCTCGCCGAGGCCATGCAGACCATCAACGGGGTGCAGGGCACGCTCCAGGCGACCATCGCCTCCACCGAGGGCTACGCGGGTCGGCTGTAGCGCCGTGTCGGCACTGGAGGAACTGGCCCAGGCGATCCGGGCCGTCGAGGAGCGTCTGGCTGAAGCAGGCACCCACCTGGTCACCTGCCGCACGGCGCTGACCGAGGCGGAGCGGGCGCTGACCAAGCTCGACCCCGACCATCCGGAGACCGTGGTACCACCGGGCCTGCACCGCGCGGACGACCAGGTCGAGCGAATCCAGGGCATGCTGGAGCACGTCACGGACACGCTGCGCGACTTCGTCACCCGCCTCTAGTGCAGCCGGGTGATCCGGCGTTCGGCCCCGCACTGCGCCGAATTCCACCACGTGGACCGGCCCACATGGGTCCTGCTCGACGCGCCTCCGGGTGGTACTTTGCTCACGGTCCGTAACACATCGTTCCGAGGTGGGGTGTGGGTAAACGCAACGAGCGGCGGAGTCGCGTCGAAGCAGCCTTCGAGCGCCTGCGCTCGAGCGTCGGCACCGCGCTCGGCGCCGCGGAGAACGAGCACGACCGGGTCGTCGCGGAGTGCGCCCAGCAGGAGTACGCGCTGCGCATCGCGCAGCAGGGCGTCGCCGCGGCGGAACGCGAACCGGACGAGATCGCCCCGCCCGGCGATCCCCACTTCGCCGCCGCACTGCGGGAGGCGCAGCGGGTCCGCGAGGAGATCTTCGCCGAGTGGAGCGCGCAGGGCCCCGATCAGCTCACCGCGCTGGTGGCCGACGCCGCACCCGGCACCGCGGGCCGGCCCTGGCCGGAGTGGCTCGGGCAGATCGGCGCGCAGGACGCCACGACCCCGCCCGGGCTGTGGCGCATCGGCACCGCGACGTTCCCGGACTCCCCGAACCCGCAACCGTTCCCGGCCGCGGTGCCGCTGCTGGACGAGTCGCACCTGCGGATCACCACCGCCACCCGCAAGGACCCGGAACCGGCCGAGGCGCTGGTGCAGAACCTGCTGCTGCGGATGCTCAGCCACTTCCCGCCCGGCATGGTCCGCATCCACGTGTGGGACGTCGCGCAGCTGACCGGCACTCTGCCCGGCCTGCACCCGCTGGCCCGGGCCGGGCTGCTCACCGCGCACGACCCGACGCGGTTGGACGAGATGCTGGAGTCGCTGTCCGACCACATCCGGCGGATCCACAACACCGCGCTGGCCGACGGGGGCCACCCGTCGCTGCGCTCACTCGCCGCCGAGAACGGGCACCGCTCGGAACCGTGGCGGATCGCGGTGCTGTTCGGCAACAACGAACCGCTGCGCGACGAGCAGCACCACCAGCTGCTGCGCATCGCCCGCAACGGGCCGGCCTGCGGCGTGGTGCTCATCCTTGTCGATTTGCCGCTGAGCGTGAACAGCGCCATCGAGTCGATCACGCTGCTCGGTGAGAACCGGGCGCGCACCAGCATGACCGGCGAGCACGCCGTGGTGCAGCTGGACGACTCGCCGTCGCGGGCCGAGGTGACCCGGGCGTGCGCGGCGATCGCCGAGGCGTTCCTGGCCCGCCGCGCCCGGGTGCGCACGTTCCAGGACCTGGTGCCGAGCGAGTTCTGGACGCACAGGTCGGCCTCGGGCCTGCAGGCGCCGGTCGGGTTCAGCGAGGGCGAACCGGTGTGGGTCACCCTCGGCGACAGCAGCCCGCACACCCTGATCGGCGGGCCCAGCGGCTCCGGCAAGACGAACTTCCTGTACGGCATGCTCGGCGGGCTGGCCGCCCGCTACTCGCCCGACGAGCTGGAGCTGTACCTGCTGGACTTCAAGGAAGGCGTGTCGTTCGCCCAGTTCACACCGGGCAGGCGGGACCCGAGCTGGCTGCCGCACGCGCAGCTGGTCGGGGTGAACGTCAACACCGACCGCGAGTTCGGGTTGGCGCTGCTGCGGTTTCTGTCCGACGAGATGCGCCGCCGCGCGGAAGCCGCCAAGAAGCACGAGGTCACCAAGCTGGAGGAGCTGCGCGCCGAGGACCCGACCGGCCGGTGGCCGCGGATCGTCGCGGTGATCGACGAGTTCCAGTACCTGTTCGCCGAACGCGACCCGGTGACCGCGCAGGCCACCGCGCTGCTGGAGGACGTCGCCCGCCGCGGCCGGTCACAGGGCATCCACCTGGTGCTGGCCAGCCAGGACGTGTCGGGCATCGAGGCGTTCTGGGGCAAACCGGCCATCTTCGAGCAGTTCATCCTGCGGATCGCGCTGCCGAAGGCGCGGCGGGTGCTGGCCGAGCAGAACCAGGCGGCACTGGAGCTGCCGCGCTGGCACGCGGTGGTCAACCACGAGTCCGGCGTCAAGCACGGCAACGTGATCGCCCGCATCCCGGACGCCACGGCCAGGGGCACCTTCGACGCGCTGCAGGAGAAGCTGTGGCGGCGGCTTCCTCCCGGCGCGAGGCCGCCGCGGTTGTTCGACGGCTCGAACCTGCCGGTGCTGTCCGCGCTGGACGACTACGCGCGGTTGCGCGCCCCGGTGTCCACGCCCAAGGCGCTGCTGGGGCAGATCATCGACGTCAACGGCACCGCGGCGGCGGTGCGGCTGGCCCGCTCACCGGGCCGCAACATCGCGGTGATCGGCTCGGTCCGGCGGGACGCGACGAGCGTGCTGGGCGCGGCGGCACTGTCGCTGGCCCGGCAGCACGTGCCGGGTGACATCAAGTTCACCGTGGCGGGCCTGCTGGACGACGTCGACCACGACGTGCGGGCTGTCGTCGAGGCGCTGCGCGGCCACGGCCACGACGTGGACCTGGTGGGCCTGGACGACATCGAGGGCGCGCTGGCGGAGGTGGCCGCGAAGATCGACCAGCGCACCGGTCTGGACGTGCCCCACGTCCTGGTGCTCTACGCGGCCGACGCGGCGCAGACGACGCTGGAGCGCAAGGACCCGACGACCCGCACGAGCGGGCTCGACCACCTGCGGAAGATCCTCAAGCAGGGCCCGGAGCTGCGGGTGCACGTCGTGGGCTGGTGGCGCAGCGTCCAGCGGGTGAAGAACACCCTCAGCATGGGACCGGTCGACGACATCGGCGCGTGGGTCGCGTTCGACGTGCACGGGCAGGAGTTGTCGCAGTTCGCGGCCGGTCAGATGGTCAGCTGGTCGCCGCGGGAACGGCGCGGGCTGTTCTTCGACCGGGCGGTGCACTCCCGGCCGGAGGTGGTGCTGCCGTTCGACCTCGGCGGGCCGGAGCCCGCGCCCGCGGTGCCCGCCCAGCGCTCGGCACCCGACCTGCGGCACGAGATCCGGGAGGAAGCCGGTGACTGAGCAGACCCCGGCGTCGGTGCGCTACCGGGAGATCACCGGGCTGGCGGACGCCGCGACGGAGCGGATGCGCAGGCACGAGACCGAGCGGGTGCGCGAACTCGGCGAGGTGGTCGCGGCCGCGCGACAGCGCCGCGAGGAGGCCGAGAAGAAGCGCGACGAAGTCGTCGAGTTCGTGCTGCAGGAGTGGAAAGAGGCCGTCAAGGGGCTGTGGGACGAGCGCTGGTTCCAGGTCAGGGGCAAGCCGACGCCCAACCGCGCCACCACGGCCCAGGTCGACGAGGCGGTCGAGGTGGTCAAGGAGGCGCGTGCGGCGCTGCAGACCGCCCTGGAGAAACCACGCTTCTCGGTGAGCTTCCGCCCGCGCCGCAGGAAGTGACCGCCACCCGGCGCTGGGGCACCGGCTGGGCTGCGCGAAAACCCTTTCCACCGCGGGGAATGCGCGCGGCATGATCGAGGCATGCACGAGTTGCATTCCGCCGACGAGGTCATCGCCGCCACCGATGACCTGCTGGTGCGCTGGGGCGCGCAGGCGCTGCTGCCGGACTATCCGCACGCGGCCGGGTCCGCGTGGCGCCACGGCAGCGCGGTCGCCGTGTTCGCGCCCGCGCTCAACCGCAACGACCGCCTACTGTTCACCGGCACCGCCGACGACGCCGCGGAGCTGCTCGCGCGGGTGCTCCCCGCCCTGGACAGCCCGAAGTTGCGGCCGCTGGCCAGCACCGCGCTCGCCCACCGCGTCGGCCGGCTCCTCGGCCTCGACGTGCGGGCGACCTTCGGGTGGATGCATCTGGCCGCCGAACCGCCGACCGCGCCGACGCCGCGGGTCGAGTGGCTGTCCCCGGACGACGAGCAGGCGATCAGCAGCCTGCTGCACAAGGCCAACCCGCGCTCCTACGTGTTCCCCGACGACCCCGGGGCACGGCGCTGGGCCGGGGTCCGCGACGCCGACGGCACGCTGGTGGCGGTCGGCGGCGACTCCTGGCCCGCGCCCGGGCTGCGCTTCATCTCCGGCGTGGCGACACACCCGGACCACCGCGGCACCGGCCTGTCGACGCAGGTGTGCGCGTTCCTGGCCCGGGAACTCGCGCGCGAGGGCGCGGTGGCGCTGATGGTCGACGCGGACAACGCGCCCGCGCTGAAGGTGTACCGCAGGCTCGGCTTCCGCTACCGCTCGATCACCGCGCTGGCCGGATGAGCTTGCCGGGGTTGAGGATGCCGGTCGGGTCGACGGCGTCCTTGGCCGCCGCCAGCACCGCCGTGCCGACGTCGCCGATCTCCGCGCCCAACCACGGCAGGTGGTCGGCGCCGACGGCGTGGTGGTGCGTGATCGTGCCGCGCCCGGCGATGGCGTCGCAGGCCGCGTGCTTCGCCCGCCGCCACTGGCCGATCGGGTCCTGCTCGTCGCGGGCGGCGAGCACCGTGAAGTACAGCGAGGCACCCGTTTCGTAGGCGTGCGAAACGTGGCACATCACGACCGGCGCCCGGCCGTCGACCCGCAGGCTGCGGTGCAGCGCGGTCCGCACCGCAGACCGCAGTTCGCTCAGCCCGCTCCAGTGCGCGGCGGTTTCCAGCGTCTCCACGCAGACTCCGCGGTCCAGCAGCGCGTCGCGCTGCCGGGGTCCGGAGAACCGGTGCGCCCGCCAGGACTCGCCGACCGGGCGTCCCAGCCGCACCGCCCGGAAGCCACGCAGCGCTCGCGCGGCCGCGGCCCGGCGCCGCCGGAGCTCGTCGCGCGACGCCGCGTCCCAGCCGAGCACCAGCAGGCACGGCTGGCGGACCCCGCTGGCGCGCAGCAGTGTTCGCAGGGCGCGTGCCTTGGTCGAACCGGCAAGCTCGAACTGCACCGCGGTTTCCTCCACATCGGACAACCGGGTGACGTCGGCCAGCACCCGGCCCTGCGCCAGCGCGCGGACCGCGTCGAGCCCCGCCTGCCAGCCGTCGACCACGACCGCCTCGTACCTGCTGTACGCGGGAGCCGGGCGCACCCGCAGCGCGACCTCGGTGATCACGCCGAGCGCGCCTTCGCTGCCGATCGCCAGCTGCCGCAGGTCGGGGCCCGCGGCCGACGCGGGCGCCACACCGATCCGCCACTCACCCACCGGAGTGGCCAGCCGCACGCCCTCCACCATGTCCTCGAAGCGCCCGTAGCCCGCCGACGCCTGGCCCGCCGAGCGGGTCGCGGCGAACCCGCCGATGGTGGCGCGCTCGAAGGACTGCGGGAAGTGGCCGAGGGTGAAACCCTGTGCGGCCAGCAGGGATTCCGCTTCCGCGGCGCGCATCCCGGCCTGCAGCACGGCGATCCGCGAACCGGGGTCGAGCAAGACCAGACGGTCCAGGCGGGCCAGGTCGAGCGCGACCACGGCGGTCTTCCCGCCGCGCAGCGCATCGACGCCACCGACCACCGAGGTGCCGCCGCCGAAGGGCACCACCGCGACGTCGTGCCGGACGCAGACCTCCAGAACCCGCTGCACCAGCTCCGGGTCGGCTGGCAGGAGCACGGCGTCGGGCACCGCGAACTCCGCGCTGCTGCGGCGGCGCACGAGGTCGGTGTAGGACATGCCGCCTGCTCGTCCCAGGCGGGCCGCGGCGTCGGTGCGCACGTGCTGCTCGCCGATCAGATCCGCCAGCTCGGCGCGGGCCGCGTCCGGCAGTGCGCTCGCGGGCGCCTCCACCAGCGACGCGGGCACCGCCGGCGTCGTGGTCTCGGCCAGCCCGATGCGCTGGCGCAGCCAGCGCAGGGCGTGCGGGGACAACGGCGCCGCGGCGGCACCCGATGGGGTCCAGCTGCCGCGGAGGGTGTGCTCGATCAGGCCGCTCACCAGTACAGTGTTACACATGACATCGCAGTGTCACAGCTCCCCGGGCGGCACCCGCACGGGGAATCGGGTCGGCGACGCCGACCTGCTGCGCGCCGCGCGCGACTGCGTGCTCGCCCACGGCGTCCGGCGCACCACCCTGACCGAGATCGCCCGCCGCGCGGGGGTCAGCCGGATGACGCTGTACCGGCGCTTCCCCGACGTCGGCAGCGTGGTCACCGCGCTGATCACCGCCGAGTTCGGCGAGATCCTGCGGCAGGCCCGCGCCGAGGCCACCAGCGGCACCGTCCGGCACCGTCTGGTCTCGGCGACCGCGCACGGCGTCCGACTGCTGCAGTCCGCGCCGCTGCTGCAGCGGGTCCTGGAGACCGACGCCGAACTCCTGCTGCCCTACCTGGTGGAGCGGCTCGGCAGCACACAGCTCGCCGCGGAAGGCTTTCTGCGCGAGTACGTGGTGCAGGGCCACGCCGACGGCTCCATCCGCCCCGGCGACCCCGACGTGCAGGCACGCGCGCTGCTGCTGCTCGCGCAGTCCTTCGTCGTCTCGATCGGACCGGCCGCCGCGGGCGTCGACCCGTCCGCGCTGACCGACGAACTGGCCAGGGTCCTGGACGCCGCACTGCGTCCGGAGCCCCCGACCCGACCGGAGTCGCGATGATCACCACCCCGCTGCCCGCTGGATCGTTGCGCGCCACCTCGCTGAACGCCGCGCGCCGCGCTGCCGAGCTGTCCGCGGCGGCCGACGACGTGCTGGACGTGCTGGTCGTCGGCGCAGGCGTGACGGGCGCCGGAGCGGCCCTCGACGCGGCCGCCCGGGGCCTGTCGGTTGCGCTGGTGGAGGCCGAGGACCTGGCGTGGGGCACGTCCCGCTGGTCCAGCAAGCTCGTGCACGGCGGGCTGCGCTACCTCGCGCACGGCGACGTGGCGCTGGCCTGGGAGAGCGCCGTCGAGCGCAACGTCCTGATGACGCGCACCGCACCGCACCTCGTGCGCACGCTCCCGCAGCTCATCCCGCTGCACGACGGTGTGTCCCGACGCAGCGAACTCCTCCTCAACGCGGGGCTGCGCGCCGGGGACGTGCTGCGCCGCAGCGCCCGCACCCCGGCTGACGTGCTCCCGCCCCCACGGCGCATCCCCGCCGCCGAGGCGCTCGCCCTGGTCCCGGGCCTGCGCCCGGCCGGGCTGCGCGGCGGCCTGCTGGGCTTCGACGGGCAGCTGGTGGACGACGCGCGCCTGGTCGTCGCGCTCGCGCGCACCGCGGCCGGATTCGGGGCGCGCGTCCTCACGCGCGTGCGCGTGAACCGGCTCGACGGTGGCGGCGCGGACGCCGTCGATGAGGTCAGCGGCGAGTCGCTGCGCATCCGCGCGCGGGCGGTGGTCAACGCCACCGGCGTGTGGGCCGGGGAACTGGCGCCGGACGTGCGGCTGCGGCCGTCGCGCGGCTCGCACCTGCTGGTCGACGCCGACGCCGCCGGGATCGCCGGGACCGCGCTGATCGCGCCGATGCCCGGCGGCTGCGGGCGGTTCCTGCTGCTCGTACCGCAGCCCGATGGCCGGGCCCTGCTCGGGTTGACCGACGAGCCGGTGCCCGGGCCGATCCCGTCGGTGCCGGACGTCCCGCCGTCCGATGTGGACTTCCTGTTGGCCGCGGTCCGCGACCTGCTCGGCCAGCCGCTGGACCGCAGCCACGTGCTCGGGTCCTTCGCCGGCCTGCGCCCGCTGCTGGAACAACCCGGGCGCACGGAGACCGCCGATCTGTCCCGGCGGCACGCGGTGCTCACCTCGCCGGAGGGCGTGGTGACGGTCGTCGGCGGCAAGCTCACCACCTACCGGAAGATGGCGGCCGACGCGGTGGACGCCGCGGTCCGCGTCAGCGGCCTGTCCGCCGGGCCGTCGCGCACCACCGCGATCGCCCTCGTCGGCGCGGCTCCGCGGCGGCACCTGACCGATGTCGAAGCGCCGCCGCGGTTGGTGGCCAGGTACGGCACCGAGGCCGCCCGGGTGGCGGCGCTGGCCGAACTGGACGCCGACCTCGCGGCCCCGGTCGGCCCCGGCCTGCGGCTGACCGCCGCGGAGGTGCTGTGGGCCGTCCGCCACGAGGGCGCCCTGGACGCCGCGGACGTCCTCGACCGGCGCAGCCGCATCGGCCTGAACCCGGCGGAACGCGAAGCGGCCCGCCCGGCGGTCGAACGACTCGTCGAGCGGGCTCTGGAAGGCGTCCGGGACCCCAGCTGACCGGTGCCCACGCTGCACCTGACACCGCGGTCGTCCGGGGCACCCGCAGGTACGGGTCGGCCCCGGGGACCGGCCGTGGTGGCCGGCGTCCGGGGCCGCGGATGCGCCGGTGGCAGCAGGTCGCCACCGACAGGATTCAGAATTCGATTCAGCGCTGGTTAATCGGCTTGTAGGCGCGCTCCGTCGAGCCGGTGTACACCTGCCGCGGACGGCTGATCTTGCGGGCCGGGTCCTCCAGCATCTCCCGCCAGTGCGCGATCCAGCCGGGCAGCCGACCGAGCGCGAACAGTACGGTGAAGAACTTCGTCGGGAAACCCATGGCCTTGTAGATCAGGCCGGTGTAGAAGTCGACGTTCGGGTACAGCTTGCGCTCGATGAAGTAGTCGTCGGCGAGCGCCTTCTCCTCCAGCTTCAGGGCGATGTCCAGCAGCGGGTCGTTGGCACCCAGCTTGCCGAGCACCTCGTCGGCGGTCTTCTTGATGATCGCCGCGCGCGGGTCGTAGTTCTTGTACACCCGGTGCCCGAAGCCCATTAGCTTCACACCGGGCTCCTTGTTCTTGACACGGGTGACGAAGGAGTCGACGTCCCCACCGTTGCGCTGGATGCCCTCGAGCATCTCCAGCACCGCGCTGTTGGCGCCGCCGTGCAGCGGCCCGAACAGGGCGTTGATGCCGGCCGAGATGCTGGCGAACAGGTTCGCCTCGGACGAGCCGACCATCCGCACGGTCGACGTGGAGCAGTTCTGCTCGTGGTCGGCGTGCAGGATGAACAGCAGGTCGAGGGCTCGCGCCATGGTGGGGTCGACCTCGTAGGGCTCGGCGGGGAAACCGAAGGTCATCCGGAGGAAGTTCTCCACCAGGCCCAGCGAGTTGTCCGGGTACAGGAACGGCTGGCCGACCGACTTCTTGTAGGCGTAGGCCGCGATCGTGGGCAGCTTCGCCAACAGGCGGACCGTGGACAGCTCCACCTGGTCCTTGTCGAACGGGTTGAGGCTGTCCTGGTAGAAGGTGGACAGCGCGGACACCGCGGAGGACAGCACCGGCATGGGGTGCGCGTCACGCGGGAACCCGTCGAAGAACTGCTTGAGGTCTTCATGCAGCAGGGTGTGTCGGCGGATCCGCTCGGCGAAGGCGTCGTACTGCTGCTGGGTCGGCAGCTCACCGTAGATCAGCAGGTAACTGACCTCGATGAAGTTCGACTTGGCCGCGAGTTCCTCGATCGGGTAACCGCGGTAGCGAAGGATGCCGGCGGCACCGTCGATGTAGGTGATGCCGGAGGTGCAGGCCGCCGTGTTGACGAAGCCCGGATCCAACGTCACCAAACCGGTCTGAGCCAACAACTTGCCGAGGTCCACACCAGGTGCACCCTCGGTCGGCTGCTTCACCTGCATCTCGTGCTCGCCGGCGTCATAGCGCAGCGAGACGGTACGTTTGGCGGTCACGTCGTCGGGCATTCGGGAACCTCTCGCGCTCGTCGGGGGGCGCTGTGAAGACGACCTGCGCCGCCCAGCCAAGCGGCAGGGTGCCTGATCGCCCGCGCGCCGGTCGGGGTGTCCGAACCGCCGCAGCACCACCCCGTTGGGGTCCTGTCAGTAGTCACGCTAGACCGCAGTGGGGCTCGAGCGCAGCAATCGCGTTTCGGCTTTTTGGCAGGTGGGACCACGATCACATCACATCCGGCGGCCCGCTGTGGTCGATCCTCCACGCTCCGGAACCGGACGATGCGGTCATCGCGACCACCAGAGCCATCCGATCGGGTTAACGGCGGCTGGGCCGTTGGCGGGGGCACGATCGAGGCCACACGGCGGCATCGCGCACCCCCACCTCAGCGCATCTCACCAGGCCAGCTCCGTGGCCCACGGCGGCTCGGCGCCCGGCCGGGACACCGTGACGGCTGCGGCGGCTGCGGCGAACCGTAACGCCTGTTCCCACTGTGCACGGTCGAGGCGCCGCACACGGTCCGCCGCGAGTGCGTCGTGGCGGTGCAGCCAGGCGAGCAGCGCGGCCTGCACCGTGTCGCCCGCACCGATGGTGTCGGCCACCTCCGCGCGCACGCCGGGCACGGACACCTCGCCGTCGGCGGTCACCGCGGTCAGGCCGTCGGCGCCCCTGGTCAGCACCACCGCGGCCGGGCCGCGCCGCTGCCAGTCCCGCGCCGCCGCGAGCACGTCACCGCCGTCGGCCAGCCACGCGGCGTCGTCGTCGGACACCTTCAGCAGCCCGACCGACGGCAGCCAGGAGGCGAAGCGGGCGCGGTAGGCGTCGGCATCGGCGATAAGGTCGGCACGGATGTTGGGGTCGAGAGCGACGAACCGGCCGCGCCCGGCCTCCCGGAACAGCACCTCCTCGTACACCGACGCACCGGGTTCGAGCACCATGCCGAGGGTGCCCAGGCACACGGCCTGGGTGTCGTCGGGTAACTCGCGGGCCTCGACCAGCGGTGCGGCGGTGCCCTCGGTGTGGAAGCTGTAGCGGGCCGAGCCGTCCTCGGCCAGCCCGACCACGGCGAGTGTCGTCGGCTCCGGGCCCCGCTGCACCAGCCCGACGTCCACATTGGAGTCACGCAGCCGCGCCAGCAGCTTGTCGCCGAACTGGTCGGTGGACAGCCGGGCGAAGAACGCGGCCGGAATCCCCAGGCGTCCCAGGGCAACGGCCACGTTGTACGGCCCGCCGCCGAGCAGGGGGTGCAGCGGTCCGAGCTCGCCGTCCGCAGTGGACGGGTCCGGAACGAGGTCGACCAGCGCCTCGCCGCCGATGACGATCACATTTCCTCCACAGGTGGCATTCCTCAGGGCTGCTCGGCGGCCAGCCCGCCGAGCAGGAACTGCGACAGCGCCGCGAAGGCCGCTGCGTCCGACAAACCGGTCCGCTCGCCGATCTCGCCGCGCTGGATACCGGCGATCGTCCGGCCGACCATCTCCCCCACGAACCCCGCGTGCACCTCCCGGAACACACCCTGCCGCACGCCGTCGGCGATGAAGCCGCGCAGCCGGTCGGCGGCCGCGTGCGCGTTGGCCTCGTAGGTGGCCCGGGTGGCGAGGTTGGCCGCCATGTCGTCGATGAACTCGCGGGACGCCGGGCGCAGCGCCTCCGCCGCGGCCTCCAGGTAGACCCGCACCTTCTCCCGCACGTCGTCGGTGGCCGCGACCCGCTCCTCGATGCGCTGGGTGGCGCCCTTGAAGTAGTGCGCCACGACCCGGACGGCCAGCTGCTCCTTGCTGTTGGCCAGCGTGTACAGCGTCGACTTCGAGCAGTGCAGGCGGGCGGCCAGGTCGTCGAGGGTGAAGTGCGCGAAGCCCTCCGCGAGGAAGAGGTCGCGGAGCCGGTCCAGCAGCTCAGCCCGACGCGCGTTCGCCGACCTGCGGCGGCCTTCGGAGGTGGTCATCGCTGGAAGCCTGCCACAGCGCCTTCGGCGGGTCGCGGGGGTTCCACCTGCTGACACTTCCCCGGTACTCCCGTAGGCCCTACAGTACTCCTAACAGTACTGCCGGATGCTGTCAGACTGGTACCTGGAGCGCGAACCGCCATGCCTGTCCACCGCCTACTTCCCACCCCGGAAGCCACCGACCTGCTGGCGCTGACCCGCGAGATCGCCCGCGACGAGCTCGCCGGGCGGGCCTCCGCCGACGAGGCCGCCGAGACGTTCCCGCGCGACGTGTTCCGCCTGCTCGGCGAGGCGGGCCTGCTCGGTCTGCCCTACCCCGAGGAGTACGGCGGCGGCGCGCAGCCCTACGAGGTGTACCTGCAGGTGCTCGAGGAGCTCAGCAGCGCGTGGATGACCGTCGGGGTGGGCCTGTCGGTGCACACCATGAGCTGCTTCCCGCTCGCGCACTTCGGCACGCCCGAGCAGAAGCAGCGGTGGCTCCCGGAGATGGTCGGCGGCGGCCTGCTCGGCGCCTTCGCGCTGTCGGAGCCACATGCCGGCTCCGACGCGGCGGCGCTGACCACGCGGGCAGTGCGGCAGGACGACACGTACACCGTCAGCGGGGCCAAGGCGTGGATCACGCACGGCGGCGTGGCCGACTTCTACACCCTGATGGCCCGCACCTCCGACGACGGGGCGCGCGGCATCAGCTGCCTGCTGGTCGACGGCCGCACACCGGGGCTGACCGCCGGGACCCCGGAGCACAAGATGGGGCTCACCGGCTCGCTGACCACCCCGCTGTACTTCGAGGACGCCCCGGTGCCCGCCGAGCGGCTCATCGGAAACGAGGGCGACGGGCTGAAGATCGCGCTGTGCGCGTTGGACTCCGGGCGGCTGGGCATCGCCGCGTGCGCGGTCGGCCTGGCGCAGGCCGCGCTGGATCTCGCCGTGGACTACGCCAAGCAACGGCGGCAGTTCGGGCGGCCGATCATCGAGTTCCAGGGCGTGGAGTTCCTGCTGGCGGACATGGCCGCCGCGGTGCAGTCGGCGCGGGCGACCTACCTGGACGGCGCGCGGCGGCGCGACGCCGGACTGCCGTTCGGCGAACAGGCGTCGGTGGCCAAGCTCGTCGCCACCGACGCGGCGATGAAGGTGACCACGGACGCCGTGCAGGTCCTCGGCGGCGCGGGCTACACCCGCGACTTCCCGGCCGAGCGCTTCATGCGTGAGGCCAAGGTCCTGCAGATCTTCGAGGGCACGAACCAGATCCAGCGCATGCTGATCGCCCGCCACCTCGCCCGCGCCTGACGACACACAATCGGGCGCACTTGGTGTGTCCCAAACTTGGGAGCCTCCACGAGGCGCCGGCTGGGTGGATTCGGGGGTGTCGTGGTGGGGGGTCAGAAGGGGCGGAGGCCCCAGGTGGCGTGCCAGGTTTCCGCTGGTCGGAGGACGATCAGGTCCGTGCCGGAGTTCAGGGCGTCCGGCGGGCAGGTCATCGGTTCGATCGCCACCGCCCGACCGCGGCCCGGGAAGTCGTCGGCCGTGTAGACCTGCACCCACCTGAACACCGGCTCAGCCCACAACTCGACCCCGTGCCCCGCCGGGTCGGTGAGGCGGTGCCGCACCAGCTGCTCGGGATCGTCCGGGGCCGGTGCCGCGCCGCCGAACGCGGTGTCCAGCAGCACGCCCGCGAGTCGGCGCCCGGTCCGGAAGTCCACCTCGTCGCCCGCCAACGCGCGCGGCGGCCGGGCCGGGAGCAGCCGCTCCGCGTCCACCGGCAGCACGGTCGCGGCCGCCAACCGGAGCGCGCACTCGTCGGTCTCCGCGTGCCCGGCCCGCGGGTACGGGTGCACCCCCAGCCCGAACGGCACGGGGCGCGCACCCGGGTTCTCGACGGTGTGCGCAACGGTCAGACCGCGCTCGTCCAGCGAGTACCGGATGGACGTCAGCAGCGGGACCGGCCAGCCCGGCTGGGCGCACACCATCGCGCGCAGCACCACCGCCGACCCGCTGTGCTCCACGAGCGTCCACGCGGTGTGGCGCAGCAGGCCGTGGATGGCGTTGTGCCGTGCGGGCTCGGTCAGCGCGAGCTGCTGCGGTTCGCCGTCGAGCCGCCACCGCCCGCCGGCGACCCGGTTCGGCCACGGCACCAGCACCGCTCCCGCCGCGCCGGGCGGCAACCGGTCCGCATCGTAGGTCTCCACGTACGGCACCCCGCCGACCTCGAAGGCCCGCAGCGCCGCGCCGACCTCGGTGACCACGGCGCGGGCGTCGCCGAACGCGATCTCGTACTGCCGCCCGGTGGCGGGAAGCGATTCGTGCACCCGGCCACTGTAGAGGCGAAGAGCCTCCCGGGCCGCCAGAGACGCCCGGGAGGCTCGCCGATCGTCAGCTCACTTGGCCAGCTTCGCAGCGTCGAACTCGCGACGCCCGCCGAACGCGAAGTTGATGGCCCAGAACAGCACGCCGATGCCCAGCAGGATGCCGGCGATGACGTACTCGGTGACCGGGCGGCCGGACAGCGGGCTGGCGAAGAACGCGCAGCTCAGCGCACCCAGCACGGGCACCCAGGTGGGAGCCCTGAAGTGCTCGTGCGCCACCTTGTCCCGACGCAGCACCAGGACCGAGACGTTGACGACCGCGAACACCACGAGCAGCAGCAGCGAGGTGGTGCTGCCCAGGTCGGAGATCTTCAGCGAGCTCACCAGGATCACCGCGATGAGGCTGGTGAACAGGATCGACACCCACGGGGTGCGCCGCGTGCGGTGCACCAGGCCGAACTGCTTCGGGATGATGTTCTCCTGCGACATGCCGTAGACCAGTCGGCTGGCCATCAGCATGTTGATCAACGCCGTGTTGGTCACCGCGAACAGCGCGATCAGCGAGAACAAGATCGGCGGGAACCACGGGGCGGCGGCCTTCACCACCAACAGCAGCGGGCCGTCCGAGGCGGCCAGCTTGTCGGTGGGCACCAGCGTCGAGGTGATCAGCGCGATCACCAGGTAGATCGAGGCCGTGATGATCATGCCGAGCAGCAGCGCGCGCGGGAAAACCTTGGCCGGGTCCCTGGTCTCCTCGGCCATGTTCACCGAGTCCTCGAAGCCGACCATGGCGAAGAACGCCAGCGCGGTCGCCGAGGTGACGGCCAGCAGCGGCGAGGTTCCGGCGTTGAACTCCAGCAGCCGACCCGGATCCGGGTCCACGTCGGCGCTGTGGGTACCCGACGCCAGCGCGTACAGACCGAACACGATCACGATCGCCAACCCGGTGAGCTCCACGCAGGTCAGCACGACGTTCATCTTCACCGACTCGCCGACGCCGCGGAAGTTGATCGCGGCAAGCACCAGCAGGAAGCCGATGGCCACCAGATGAGCCACCGACGACACGCCCTCGCCGAGGATCGCCTCGAGGTAGTCACCGCTGAACGCCTGCGCGGCCGACGACGCCGAGGTGATACCCGAACACATCACCGCGAACGCGATCAGGAAGGTCAGGAAGTGCACGCCGAACGCCTTGTGCACGTACAGCGGCGCGCCGCCCGCCTTGGGGTACTTGCCGACCAGTTCGAGGTAGCTGAACGCGGTCAGGAAGGCGACCACGAAGGCGACCAGGAACGGAACCCACAGCGCACCGCCGACCTTGCCAGCGACCTTGCCGGTCAGGGAGTAGATCGTGGTCCCGAGGATGTCCCCGACCACGAAGAACAACAGCAGTTTCGGGCCCATGACCTTCTTGAGGCCGGGCTCCTGCGCACCGCCAGGCGCATTGTCGTTCACGGTCGTCTCGTTGGCCATAGCTGAGCAGTGTGCAGGGTGCCCGGAAAGCCTGTCTGCCCACCCCTGGACGGTTTGCACAGCTGGGCGTGGCAGAGTGCCCATCCGGGGCCGCTGTCACGGTTCGTCGGCGCGCGGCGCGCGGTAGCGCCAGAAGGCCGGCAGGCACGCAGCCGCAAGCACCGCACCCACCACGACCAGGGCTCCTCCGACGGTGACCGCGGTGGCGGTGCCCAGGCTGGCGCCCGCCAGACCGTGCAGCGTGTCCGCCAGCCGCGGTCCACCCGCGACGACCACGGTGAACACGCCCTGGATGCGGCCGCGCATCTCGTCGGTGGCCGCCGCCTGCAGGATCGAGCTGCGGTAGACCATGCTCACCAGGTCCGCGCCGCCGCCCAGCGCCAGGAACAGCACCGCCAGCCACAGCGAGTCGGCCCACCCGAAGCCGATCACCGCGGCGCCCCAGGCCACGACCGCCACGACGACCCCGACCCCGTGCCGGGTGATCCGGTGCAGCCAGCCGGAGAAGATGCCGAAGGCGAACGAGCCGAGCGGGATGGCGGCGAACAGCCAGCCCAGCGCCGCCCCGCCGCCCGGCGGGTCGCCGAAGGTGCGCTCGGCCATCTCCGGGAACAGCGCCCGTGGCATGCCGAACACCATCGCGATGATGTCCAGCAGGAATGACGCCAGCAGCACGGAATGCAGCGCCAGGTAGCGGAATCCGTCCAGCACCGCGCGCAGCCCGGCGCGCTTCGGGGCACCCTCCTGAGGCGGCAGCGGCGGCAGCCGGAACACCGCCCACAGCGCCGCGCACAACGCGATCGCGTCCACCAGGTACAGCACGGGAAGGCCCATCAGCGGCAGCAGCATCCCGGCGAGCAGGGGGCCGACGATCGACCCGAGCTGGAACACCGTGGCGCCCAGCGCCTGCGCGGACGGCAGCAGGTGCACCGGGATCAGCCGGGCGATCGCCGCGCCGCGGGCGGGGCTGTTGATCGCGAAGAACGTCTGCTGCAGCGCGAAGATCACCAGGACCAGCCACACCGAGCGGATGTCGGCGGCGGCCGCGAACCACAGCAGCACCGCGGTCGCGGCCAGGCCGCCGTTGGTGATCAGCAGCAGGCGGCGGCGGTCGACGGCGTCGGCGATCGCCCCGCCCCACAGCCCGAAGACCAGCAGCGGCACGAGGCCGAAGATGCCGGCGAGGCCGACGTACGCGGAGGAGCCGGTGATGTCGTAGAGCTGCTTGGGGACCGCGACCGCGGAGAACTGCGCGCCGACGGCGGTGACGATGGTGGACAGCCACAGCCGCCGGTACGCGGGATACTTCAGCGGCCGGGTGTCGATGAAGACCTTGCCGAGCAGGGTGCTGAGGGGTCGTCGTGACGTCGCCTGGGTTCCGCTGCTGGGCTGCACAGGTGCCACAGCCTAGCCGTTAGCCCTGCTAACGGCACGGGATTTTCCGGGCCCTGTGACCAACGTCCACCCGCACCGCCGGAGATCGCGCACGCGCTGCCGCCCCCGACCGTGATTTCCGAGTAAAAACGCACGTCAGCGGCGCAACACCCGTCAGGGGGCGAGGCGTTCGACGACCCAGAGGTCGTTGGTGCGGCGGAAGCGCAGCCGGTCGTGCAACCGGTCCCGCCGGCCCTGCCAGAACTCCACCACGTCCGGGCGAATCCGCCAGCCGCCCCAGTGCGGTGGCACCGGCACCTTCTCCGCGTCCGCGAACCGGCGCTCGATGCCCTGCAGCGACGACTCCAGCGCGGCCCGGCTGGCGACCACCCGCGACTGCGGCGAGGCCCACGCCCCGAGCTGCGAACCCCGCGGCCGGACCTGCCAGTACTCGGCGGTCTCCGCGGGCGTCACCTTGTCCACCGTGCCGCGCACGTTGACCTGGCGCTGCAACGACAGCCACGGGAACGTCGCGGCGGCCACCCGGGTGGACTGCAGGTCGTGGCTCTTCGCGGAGGTGTAGTTCGTGAAGAACACCACCCCCCGCTCGTCGAAGCCCTTGCACAGCACGGTGCGCGAGGACGGGATGCCGTCGGCGTCCGCCGTGGCCAGCACCATCGCGTTCGGCTCCACGACGTCGGCCTGCACCGCCTCGTCGAACCACCGCTGCAGCTGCTCGTGCCACGTGTCGGCGAGCGAGGACTCGTCCAGCGCCCCGGCCTCGTAGGACACCCGCATGGACGGCAACACGGCGTTGGCCTCCGACATGCTCATTCCTCCCTGGCTCGCCCGGCAGCGGCACGACACGATGGGACTCCTCCGGCTGGTGCGCCGGACAGGACGGGCGGGCGCGACGAGATTGGTCGAGCCAGCCACTCGTACGACGGTAAAGGGGATCTGAACGGACGCCGAACCAACAGTGCTTCCCGATCGATTCCGCAACCGATGCAGTGATCGTTCCCACACTCGTTCGGACGCCGGTAACCCGGCCAGGACACGCGTTGCGGTGAAGGTCTGTGCACCCCGCGACCGGCGAGCCTCGCCGCGTCACCAGGTCCGGGCCGACAGCTCCGCCGCGTCCCGCCGTGCGGGTCGCGACGTGGACGGCGCAACACAGTGGCGAAGTGCCGTGTTCCCCGCGGTTCCGCAACCGGACACTTGACTCGTCACAAGCAAATTTCCTGATTTTTGCACCGCTGACGAAATGGCCGGCGCGTTGTGCGGTACCTCATCCGATGATTTTTTTCTCCCCGGATCCGTTTGCCCCGCGGCCTGCGGCGGGTGCAGTGTGGTCCCACCCCGCCACGTCCCACCCCGACCGCGCGCCGCGCGGACCCGACCAGCATGGAGACGAGGCAGTCATGACCGACGCAGCCCAGGCCGAGTTCCGCCCCGGACTCGAGGGCGTGATCGCGTTCCAGACCGAGATCGCCGAACCCGACCGCGCCGGGGGCGCGCTGCGCTACCGCGGTGTGGACATCGAGGATCTGGTGGGCGTGGTGTCCTACGGCGACGTGTGGTCGCTGCTGGTGGACGGGCGGTTCGGCGACGGCCTGCCGCTCGCGGACGACACGCCCGTGCCGGTCCGCACCGGTGACGTCCGCGCCGACGTACAGGCCGCGCTGGCGATGGCCGCACCGACCTACGGCTTCCGGCCGCTGCTGGACATCGACGAGGCGCAGGCCCGCGACCAGCTGGCGCGCTGCAGCGCGCTCGGCCTGTCGTTCGTGGCCCAGTCCGCGCGCGGCGACCTGCCCCCGGTACCGCAGGCGCGGATCGCGGAGGCGACCACCGCGGCCGAGCAGTTCCTGACCCGCTGGCGCGGTGAACCCGACCCGGCGCACGTCCGGGCCCTGGACGCCTACTGGGTGTCGGCGGCCGAGCACGGGCTCAACGCCTCCACCTTCACCGCCCGCGTGATCGCCTCCACCGGTGCGGACGTCGCGGCGTGCCTGTCCGGTGCCGTGGGCGCGATGTCCGGTCCGCTGCACGGCGGCGCCCCGGCCCGGGTGCTGCCGATGATCGAGGAGGCTGAGCGCACCGGCGACGCGCGCCGCGTCGTGGAGTCCATCCTGGACCGCGGGGAGCGGTTGATGGGCTTCGGACACCGCGTGTACCGCGCCGAGGACCCGCGGGCGCGGGTGCTGCGCGACACCTGCGACCAGCTCAACGCGCCGCGCTACGAGGTGGCCCGGGAGTTGGAGCAGGCCGCGCTCGCGGTGCTGCGGGAACGGCGGCCGGACCGGCAGATCGAGACCAACGTGGAGTTCTGGGCCGCTGTTGTCCTCGACTTCGCGCAGGTCCCGACCGCGATGATGCCCGCGATGTTCACCTGCGCCCGGCTGGCCGGGTGGTCGGCGCACATCCTGGAGCAGAAGCGCACCGGGCGGCTGGTGCGCCCGTCCGCGCAGTACGTCGGCCCGGTTCCGCGCGCCCCGCAGGAGGTGACCGGCTGGGGCTCGCTCAACCAGCTGATCGCCGGGGTGTGACACGGTGAACGAACGGAAGCTCCCGGCCCGGTCGCGCCGGGTCGGGAGCGCGCGGCCCTGCGCGCCGCCGTGGAGGTCGACGACGGCACCGGCATGCTCAGCGGTCGCGCTTCCAACGCCGCCTTCCTGCTGACGCACGGCTCACCACCCGGTGAGATCCGATCACCAGGCACATTGGCCAACCGGGGGTCCGCGCAGTAAGTTGCGGCTGCCGGCAGCAGGTGGGCGTCACCGTCCGGAAACCCTGCTGCAACACTGGACGCGAACCGGCAACGGCGCCGGTCAGCAGGCCACGGGCGCGCGGGAGGCCCTGGCGCGCAGTCACCACAACCAAGCCCGGAGGCGCCGGCATGACGCAGGCCGAGACCATCGATCCGACGACCCTGAAACTGCCCGACGAGCTCAAGCCGTCCGACGGCCGGTTCGGCTGCGGTCCGTCCAAGGTGCGCGGCGAGCAGCTCGCCCGCCTGGCCGACGAGGGTGCCGCGCTGATGGGCACCTCGCACCGGCAGAAGCCGGTGAAGTCCCTGGTGGGCCGGGTCCGCGAGGGGCTGCAACAGCTGTTCTCGCTGCCCGAGGGCTACGAGGTCGTGCTCGGCGTGGGCGGCACCACGGCGTTCTGGGACGCCGCGACGTTCGGCCTGGTGCGCGAGCGCTCGCTGCACCTGACCTACGGCGAGTTCTCCTCGAAGTTCGCCAAGGCCGCCGCGTCGGCCCCGTTCCTCGGCGACCCGGTGATCGTCTCCGCCGAGCCGGGCGACGCGCCGGAGCCGGTGGCGGACCCGAGCGTCGACCTGATCGCCTGGGCGCACAACGAGACCTCCACCGGCGTGATGCTCGCCCCGACCCGCCCGGCGGGCTCGGACAACGCGCTGATCGCGGTGGACGCCACCTCCGGCGCCGGCGGGCTGCCGTTCGACCCGGCCGACGTCGACGTCTACTACTTCGCGCCGCAGAAGTGCTTCGCCTCCGACGGCGGGCTGTGGCTGGCCGCGATGAGCCCGGCCGCGATCGAGCGGATCGGCGAGATCGGTGCGTCCGGCCGGTGGATGCCGGAGTTCCTGTCGCTGCCGACCGCGCTGGACAACTCCCGCAAGGACCAGACCTACAACACCCCGGCGGTGGCCACGCTGCTGCTGCTCGCCGACCAGATCGAGTGGATGAACGGCCAGGGCGGGCTGGACTGGTGCGTGCAGCGCACCCGCGAGTCGTCGCAGCGGCTGTACGCCTGGGCGGAGGCGTCGGAGTTCGCCACCCCGTTCGTGGCCGACCCGGCCAAGCGCTCGCAGGTGGTGGGCACCATCGACTTCGTCGACTCGGTGGACGCCGCCGCGGTGGCCAAGGCGCTGCGCGCGAACGGCATCGTGGACACCGAGCCGTACCGCAAACTCGGCCGCAACCAGCTGCGGATCGGCATGTTCCCGGCGATCGAGCCGGACGACATCACCGCATTGACCAAGTCGATCGATTGGGTGGTTTCCCAGCTGTCCTGACCGGCGCGCCGCCCGAACCTCGCGGGTTTCCGACCGGTTCGGGCGACAGCCACCACACCGCCAAGTGAACAGTTGGCCACGACCCGTGATCACTCGTCGAAAATGAGTGGTTTTACTCGTTCGCTGCGGGGAGACCTTTCCGGCAAGATCGGACGAGGAAGGGCGACCAACTACGACACACGGGCCCGGCGTGCCTCCCTCGTCAAGGCGGCGCGCCGGGTTACTGTCACAGCTTGGTGACATGTAGTCGGCGGGAGGCTGGCGTTATGCGAGCGCTGCGAGTAGTCGGGCTCGACGAGGACGGTGAATCCGTCATCTGCGAGGACCCGGAGAACGGCGAGCGCTTCACCGTGCCCGCCGACGAGCGACTGCGAGCCGCGGCCCGCGGTGATCTCACCCGGCTCGGCCAGGTCCAGATCGAGATGGAAGCCCAGATGCGGCCCCGGGAGATCCAGGCCCGCATCCGCGCGGGCGCGTCCGTGGAGCAGATCGCGGCCGCCGCGGGCATCCCCGAGCACCGTGTCGAGCGGTACGCCTACCCGGTGTTGCTGGAACGCGCCCAGATCGCCGAGATGGCGCAGCGCGCCCACCCGGTCCGCGAGGACGGTCCGGACGTACAGACCCTCGGCGAGGTCGTGGCGCACACCTTCGGCATGCGCGGTCACGAGTACGCCGAGGCCACCTGGGACGCCTGGCGCGGCGACGACGGCAAGTGGGTCGTGCAGCTGGCCTGGCACGCGGGCCGGTCGGAGAACCGCGCGCACTGGGTCTTCCACCCCGGCGCGCACGGCGGCACGGTGGCCGCCCTCGACGACCACGCGGCCGACCTCCTCGACCCGTCCCCCAACCGCCCCCTGCGCACCGTCCGGCCGGTCACCGAGCTGGCGCGCGAAGCGCTCCAGCTCGACCAGCAGGCGTACCAGCAGCCGGAGTGGGGCGAGGAGCCGGTGGCCGCGCAGCGGCCGGAGGCGCCGTCTCTCGACTTCGACCCCACCGCGGAGCCGGTGGCCGAGGAGTCCCAGCCCGAGGGGAGCGCCGACGGCGTGACCGAGGCCGCGGGCGACGAAGCGCAGCGCAAGGAGCCGCGCCGCGGACGCAAGAGCCACCCGATCGTGCCGTCGTGGGAGGACGTCCTACTCGGTGTCCGCTCCCACCGCTGAGCGGTTCGCTAACCGAGGAGGCTGAGCAGGAGGGCGATCCAGGCCGCGACGATGCCCGCTGCTGTGCCGTAGGCGACCCAGCGCCAGACCGGGATCCTGCTGCCCAGCCAGATCGATGGTGCGAAGCCCGCCGCCACCGCCAGGTTCACCACCGTCGCCAGGACACCGCTGACATCCGCCAGACCGAGGGTCACCACCACGAGCGTGACGACCACGATCGCCCCGATGATCGCGCTGACCACCAGGCCCGGCCCCCACGGCGTCGGCGGCACCGGTGCGAGCGGAGCACCGCGCAGCTGCACGGCGTGCGCCGACCGCGAACGGCCGACGTGGTCGAGTTCGCCGCTGACCGGGTCGACGTAGCCGATCCGCCCGCCGGTCTCCGCCGCCAGCCGCGCGGCGAGCTGCCGCCCGCGGCGTGTGACGAGTTCGGCCGCGGTGTCGGCGGAGCCTCGCTCCCCCACCTCCTGCGCCACGTGCGCCCACTCGTGCAGCGCCGCGACGAGCGCGTCGGGCAGCCGCAGCCGCGCCGGGTCAATCTCGCGCTCCGTCCCGCGCACCAGGACGGCACGACCGGACCGCGCGTGCAGCTCCCACCCCGCCACGGGCCTCACGTCCCGCTCATCGCGTGGAAGGCGATCGCCCCGGCGGTGGCGACGTTGAGCGAGTCCACGCCGTCGGCCATCGGGATGCGGACCGCCAGGTCGGCCGCCGCGATGGCCTGCTCGGTGAGCCCCGGGCCCTCCGATCCCAGCAGCACCGCCACCGGCCCCTGGTCCAGCGCAGCGTCGCGAAGTGGTTTCGCATCCGCTCGGGGGGTCAGCGCGGCGACGCGGAAACCCCTGTCCCGCAACAGCTTCAGATCGTTCGGCCAGGACGCCAGGTGCGCGAACGGCACCCTGAGCACGTGCCCCATGGACACCCGGACGCTGCGCCGGTACAGCGGGTCCGAGCAGCCCGCGCCAAGCAGGACGCCGTCCACGCCCAGCGCGGCCGCGTTGCGGAACAACGCCCCCAGGTTCTCGTGGTCCCCGACGCCCTCCAGCACCGCCAGGCGACGTGAGCGGTCGACCAGGTCGGCCGGTTCGACGGCCGGGGCGCGGTCGGCGACGGCCAGCACCCCACGATTGAGGTGGAACCCCACCACGCGGGCCATCACGTCGGCGTCGGCGACGTAGGCGGGCACGTCCAGGGCGGCGGTGGCCGCGGCGAGTTCGTCGATGCGGCGGCGCACGCCGAACAGCGCCCGCACCGGGTAGGGCGAAGCGAGCAGCCGCTCCACCACCACGACGCCCTCGGCGATCACCAGCCCGCGGCCGCCCGGCCGGTCCGGGCGGCGGTCCGCGCGGGACAGATCGCGGAAGTCGTCAACCCTCGGGTCGTCGGCATCGCAGATCTCGACAACGTGCGCCACGCCCGCATTCTCGCACCCGCGACCGCCAACCGGTGGCCGTCCCACCGAGGGGGCCGGGGTGTCCGGGATTCCTTGTCGTCACGGAAATTCCCGGCGAGCTGAGCCACCGACGCAGCGCTGCCGGGCGGCAACATCATCGACACCGCGGACCCCTACGCGGCCTTCGCGCCCGGCGACTCCCGGACCTGTCTGGACGGGCGCTCGGGTGACGATGCTCGCCGGACTGGACTACATCGCGACGCTGCGTAACGTCCCGATGGCCTCCGCGGTGGGCTGACTGCTGGAGGCAACGCAGCGTCACTACACCGATTGGCGGGTGGCCGCCACACCGAACAGCGTGCTTCACTGCTCCCGGCGGCCGAGCTGACGCTCATCGAAGCCGATCTCCGGCGCCTCGCGGATGCCTCGGCGTGATCATCGGGCGTGCCTCCCGGTGACACCGTTTTGGCCGCTGGCCCGTCGGGTACCGATGTGTCACGGTGGTTTCCCCAGCGCTGCGCGCTGACGTGCTGCCGATCAATTGGGGAGACGGCATGGGACGGCACGTGGACGATCGAGCGTTCAGGCCAGTGGACCGGCAACGCTATCGGAGCAAGATGCAGCGCGGGTTGGACGCCCTGGCCCGGATGCTCGCCGAGGGCAACTTCTCCTTTCCCCACCAGCAGATGGGGCTGGAGATGGAGCTGTGCCTGGTGGACGAGCAGATGGAGCCGTCCATGTCCAACGCAATCGTGTTGGAGAAGATCGGGGAGCCGGTGTTCACCACCGAGCTCGGCCAGCAGAACATCGAGCTGAACGTGGAGCCGCAGGTCCTCGCCGGCGACAGCGCCCTGGAGCTGGAGGAGCGGCTGCGGGCCGCACTGCGCCGCGCCGACGGTGGCGCGCACGACGCCGGGGCGAAGATCGTCATGATCGGCACGCTGCCGACGCTGCGCGCCTCGCACTTCGACCCCGCCTGGCTGTCCCGCAACCCGCGCTACTCGCTGCTCAACGAGCAGATCATCGTGGCCCGCGGCGAGCAGATGCTGCTGGACATGGAGGGCGTGCCGCTCGGCGACCATCCCGGGGAGCGACTGCATTCCTACGCCAGCTCGATCCTGCCGGAGTCGGCGTGCACGTCGGTCCAACTGCACCTGCAGGTCGCCCCGGAGGACTTCGCGGCGCACTGGAACGCCGCGCAGTGCGTGGCCGGGGTGCAGGTGGCCATCGCCGCCAACTCGCCGTTCCTGCTCGGCAAGGCGCTGTGGCACGAGACCCGGATTCCGCTGTTCCTGCAGGCCACCGACACGCGGCCGGAGGAGCTGAAGAACCAGGGCGTACGGCCGCGGGTGTGGTTCGGGGAGCGCTGGATCACCTCGATCTTCGACCTGTTCGAGGAGAACGTGCGCTACTTCCCGGCGCTGCTGCCCGAGCCCGAGGAGGAGGACCCGGTGGCGGCGCTGGACGCCGGGCGGGCGCCGACGCTGGCCGAACTGCGGCTGCACAACGGCACGGTGTGGCGGTGGAACCGGCCGGTGTATGACCTGGTGGACGGGGTGCCGCACCTGCGGGTGGAGAACCGGGTGCTGCCGGCCGGCCCGTCGGTGATCGACATCGTGGCCAACGCGGCGTTCTTCTACGGCGTGCAGCGGGCGCTCAGCGAGCAGGACCGACCACTGTGGACGCAGATGTCGTTCGCGGCGGCGGAGGAGAACTTTTACGCCGGAGCGCGGCACGGCATGGACGCGCACCTGTACTGGCCGGGTGTGGGTTGGGTGGCGCCGGACGAGCTGGTGCTGCGGCGGCTGCTGCCGATGGCGCACGACGGACTGCGCCTGTGCGGGGTGTCGGATGCGGCGCGGGAGCGCTACCTCGGGGTGATCGAGCAGCGCTGCCTGGCGCGGCGGAACGGGTCGCTGTGGCAGCGTGACACGGTCGCGATGCTCGAGGAGCGGGGCGCGAGCCGCCGCGAGGCACTGGCCGGGATGCTGCGCCGCTACATCGACCTCGCCGACCAGGGCGACCCGGTCCACACCTGGCCGGTCGGCTGACCAGCCGCCCGTCACCTCCCGCAGGAGATCATCCGGGCGGACACACCCCTGCCTCGTTTACGCCCATTCCCGTGTTTTCCCTGCTCAGCAGGGCTGCCGAGGCCAACCTGCCCAGGTGACGAGATCAAGCCTGTTGCAAAACTCTGGCAATAGCTAGAGACTGTCGACAAGGAAGGGAGACGGACGCTGATGGCCCAGTACGTGTTGCCAGAGTTGGACTACGACTACGCGGCGTTGGAGCCGGCGATCGCCGGTGAGATCAACGAGCTGCACCACAGCAAGCACCACGCGGCCTACGTCAAGGGCGCCAACGACACGGTGGACAGGATCGCCGAGGCACGGGAGAAGGGCGACTTCTCCTCGATCGTGGGGTTGCAGACCACGTTGGCCTTCAACCTGGCCGGGCACGCGTTGCACCTGGTGTGGTGGAAGGTGCTCTCGCCCCACGGCGGGGACAAGCCCACGGGCGAGCTGGCGGCGGCGATCGATGAGGACTTCGGGTCCTTCGACGCGTTCCGGGCGCAGATGGAGGCGGTGTCGACCACGATCCAGGGCAACGGGTGGGGTGTGCTGGCGTGGGATCCGGTCGGGCAGCGGTTGGTGACCCAGCAGTTGCGGGACCACCACTCGAACCTGTCGATCGCCACGACGCCGCTGCTGGTGTTCGACATCTGGGAGCACGCGTACTACCTGCAGTACCGCAACGTGAAGGCGGACTACGTCAAGAACCTGTGGAACGTGGTGGACTGGGCGGAGGTCGGGCGGCGCTTCGCCGACGCCCGCGCAGGCCGCAACGGCCTACTCCTCCCCACTCCCTAACCCCCACAACCCCGGCAGGCCACCCGCAGAGCGCCCGAATTCCGGCAATCGGGGTCCGGCGAGGTCAGGGTGGCTCCCGTCCGGTGCCGCAGGTGCGCCGTGATCACCCCAGGCTCGGTGGTGAGTGCTCCGACAAGCCCGCTACCGAAGGTCTCGGGCCCCTCTCCCCCGGGACCGTACACACGATCGGGCCCCGGTCTCCCGCAGGAGGCCGGGGCCCGATCCATTCCCGAACTGACTGCCGCTCCCACCACGAAGCGGACGAAATTTAGGCTAGCCTAACCTTCATGATCGGGCAACCCCACGGCGCCGACGACCTGCCAGCACCGCCGCCCCGGCGAGCGCGGCCAGCAACGAGGCGAGCCCACCCAGCAGGATCGGCGAACGCGGCCCGAACACCTCGGCCAGCCAGCCCGAAGCCAACCCGCCCAATGGCTTTCCGCCAAAGAACAGCAACATGTACAACCCCATCACGCGCCCGCGCATGGTCGGCTCCACCGCCAGCTGGACCGTCGAGTTGGCGCTGGTGGTGAACGTCATCACAGCCACGCCGACCGGGATCAGCGCCGCCGCGAACACCTCGTAGGTGGGCATCAGCGACGCGGCGGCCTCCAGCGCGCCGAACGCGGCGGCCCCCACCAGCACCAGCCGCAGCTGCGGCCGACCTCGGCCGCTGCGCCGGGCGGCCAGCGCCGCGCCGGTCAGGGTGCCGATCGCCAGCGAGGTGATCAGCAGCCCGTACCCGTCGGCGTCGCGGCCGAACAGGTTGCGCGCGATGACGGCGAAGGAGTTCTCGAAGTTCATCCCGAAGGTGCCGACGCAGAACACCAGCACCATGATCACGATCAGGTCCGGACGGCCGCGCACGTAGCGCAGCCCGGCGCGCAGCTGGCCGCGTTCCTTGGGCGGCGGTTTCACGCGGTGCAGCAGGGCGGGGTCCATCAACAACAGCCCGGTGACGACCGCGACCGAGCTCAGCCCGTTGGCGAGAAACACCCAGCCCGTCCCGATCGCGGTGATCAGCAACCCGGCCAGCGCAGGGCCGACGATGCGCGCCAGGTTGAACGTCATCGAGTTCAGCGCGACGGCGTTGGTGAGCTGCGCGGGGCCGACCATCTCGACGACGAACGACTGCCGCACCGGGGCGTCGACCGCCGCGAAGGACCCGAGCACGAGACACAGCACGTAGACCTGCCACAGCGCCACGACGCCAGTGACGTCGAGCATCCCGAGCACGAAACCGCAGATGCCCAGTGCGCTCTGGGTGACGACGAGCATTCGGCGCTTGTCGAAGCGGTCGGCGAAGACGCCCGCCCACAGCGTCAGCAGCAGCGTGGGCAGGAACTGCAGCGCGACGGCGACGCCGAGGGCCGCCGGGCTGCCGCCGGAGAGCTCCAGCACCAGCCAGTCCTGGGCGGCGCGCTGCATCCAGGTGCCGGTCAGGGAGACGACCTGGCCGGAGGCGTAGTACCGGTAGTTGCGGTGCCGCAGCGAGCCGAACATCCCCGGCGATTTGTCCGATGTGGACAAACCGGCTCGGCTGACCCGCCCCCCGCCCGAACCGAGGTCCGACCGCACCCGGGACTGGTCAACCACGCCGCTGCTTACCGCCTCTCCGCTGTCATCGGCTCGCCAACCGGTCGATGATCTCGGCGGCCCGGTACAGGACCGCCCGTTCCTCGTCGTCGAGCCCGGCGAGCTGCTGGTCCAGCCAGCGCTCGCGGGCCGACACCTCTTCCTCCACCCGGGCCCGCCCGGCCTCGGTCGGTTCGACGATGGCCTGCCGGCCGTCGGTGGGGTGCGCCCGGCGCGCGACCAGCCCCGCCTCTTCCAGGGCGGCGATCACCCTGGTCATCGACGGTGGCTGGACGCCCTCCCGGGCCGCCAGCTCACCCGGCGTCATCGCGCCGCCCTTGTACAGGCAGGACAGCGCCGACAGCTGGGAGAGCGTGATCTTCGAGCCGCTGCTCTGCGCGCGCAACCGCCGGTTCAGCCGAACGACCGCGAGCCGCAACCGGCTCGCCAGGGTGCGTTCGCGCTCCGCGATATCGGACACGTCGTTAGTCTACCAAACTACCTAGGGGAATCGGACAAACTGATCACACGGACCAGTGGCCGTCCACCCTAGTGAGCCGTGCCCGCCAACTCGGGCTTCGAAACCCAATCGACACGGGGTCAGACCAGCTCAGAACCCGAATGCGGCACTCAGCGGCCCGGCCGCGAAGTACAACACGAACGCCACCGACACCACCCACATCAACGGGTGCACCGAGCGCATCCGGCCGGTGGCCGACTGCAGCACCACGTAGCTGATGAAGCCCGCGCCAATGCCGTTGGCGATCGAGTACGTGAACGGCATGACCACGATCGTCAGGAACGCCGGCAGCGCGATGCCGAAGTCCGACAGGTCGATCTGCCGGATCTGGCTGATCATCATCGCGCCCACCACGACCAGCGCCGGGGCCGCCGCCTCCACCGGGATGACCTGGTAGAGCGGGGTGAAGAACATCGCAGCCAGGAACAGCAGGCCGGTGACCACGTTCGCCAGACCGGTCCGCGCGCCCTCGGCGATACCGGACGCCGACTCCACGAACACCGTGTTGGAACTGGCCGACCCGAGCCCCCCGGCCACCGCGCCGAGGCCCTCCACCGCCAGCGCCTTGCCGACCCCGGGCAGGTTGCCGTCCTCGTCGGCCAGCCCGGCCTCCTTGGCGAGCCCGGTCATGGTGCCCATCGCGTCGAAGAAGTTCGCCAGCACCAGCGTGAACACCAGCATCACGCAGGCCAGCGCAGGTAGCCGCGTCCAGGCGCCGAAGGAGATGTCACCGACCAGCGACAGGTCCGGCAGCCCGGCGAGCTGCTCCGGCCACGCCGGGTAGCCCAGGTTCCAGCCGTAGGGGTTGGTGCCCTTCGACGGGCCGGCCTGCACGAACGTCTCGACCAGGATCGCCACCACGGTGGTGATCGCCACACCGATCAGGATCGCGCCGCGCACCCGACGGGCCACCAGCACCGCGGTCAGCACCAACCCGAACACGAACACCGCGGTCGGCCACGAGGCGATCGACCCGTCGATGCCCAACCCGACCGGCACGGTGGTGTTGGCCGCGTCCGGCAGCCGCCGGACGAACCCCGCGTCCACCAGACCCACCAGCGTGATGAACACGCCGATGCCGACCGCGATCGCCGCCTTCAGTTCCGGCGGCACCGCGTTGAACACCGCGGTCCGGAACCCGGTGGCGACCAGCAGCAGGATGATCAGGCCGTCGACGACCACCAGCCCCATCGCCTCCGGCCAGGTCACCTGCGGCGCGATGGTCACCGCCAGCAGCGTGTTGATGCCCAGCCCGGTGGCGATGGCGAACGGATAGTTGGCGACGAGCCCGAACAGGATCGTCATCACGCCCGCGACCAGCGCGGTCACCGCGGCCACCTGCGGCACCGGCAGGATGTTGCCCAGCACGTCCCGCTTCGCCCCGGCATCGTCGGCCGAGTAGCTGCCGAGGATCAGCGGGTTCAGCACGATGATGTAGGCGAGGGTGACGAACGTGACCACGCCACCCCGGATCTCCCGCGCCACGGTCGACCCACGATCGGTGATCTTGAAGTAGCGGTCCAGTAACGACTTCTCAGATCCGGCCCTGTCCATCAACGCTTCCCATCACGCGGCGGCGCGCGCAGCCTCCCCTTATCGGGGGTAGCCTGCCTGACGTGGCACCGGACAGTGAACGCACCCCCTCGCGAGCCGGCCACCGGCACGTCCCACCGCTGCCCCGCAGACTGGCCGACCCCACCCCGGTGGTCCTGGTCGGCACCGCGGCGTGGGTCGTCGCCGCGCTCTGGTTCCTACTGAGCGACGACCTACAGCTCCAGTTCTGGACCTGCGTGGCCGGCACCGGCCTCGGGGTGATCGGCTACGGGCTCTTCCGCTGGCAGCGCTCGGCGGCCCGCCGAGGCGCCCGAGGAGCCTGGAAAGGTCTGTCCGGCCTGGACTCCTGAACTCGTCGGAATCCCCTCCGCTTGCCCGCCTGACCCGATAGTCTGCACAGGCCAGGCGACCACCAACGGGGGAGTTCAGTGCCCAAGCTCGACGTCGACCGACTCGAATACGTGATCCTGGCGGGTTGGGCAGGCATCACGCGGGTCCCAACCGTCGCCGCCTACGCCAACTACGGCACCGCAGTTCAGGACCTCGACCAGGAACTCGAAGCCGCCGACCAGCGCTGCCGCCAGCGCGGCCTGGTCGACCCGGGTGACCGGGTCAACGACCTGGTCTGGGACCTCATGGGGGTGTACACGGCGGGGACGATCGAGTTCGACCTGCGGTTCTCCCGAGAGAAGGGCACCGAACTGCGGGCCTGCGTGACGCAGTCCGGCAAGTCCGCGACCAGGACCGTGGTCAACGGAGACCGGATCATCCTGGAGAAAGTCCGCCCCGGGGACGCCATCCCGGCCCTCGTGTCGCTGCTGCCCGAGCACAAGCCGTTGAAGATGCAGCCCCTGCAGGTCGACCTCGTCGAACTGCGGCGGGCGCGCGCCGAACTGGAGAAGCGCGGCGAGACCGACGAGAACGCGCTCGAGCAGGCGCTCCGGTCCCGCGGGGTCAACGTTGCGGACTACCGGAGGGCGACCCGGCTGCTGGACGGCACCAAGCTCGGCGTCGGCGAGGTCGGCGTCACGGTCTGGGGGCCCGGCCCGTCCCGGAAGGAGCAGCGGGGCGAGCAGACCATGCGGATCATCGACCTCGAGCAGGGCCGCGTGGCGGTCTACAACACCCGCGGTCAACGCATCGTCGCGGGCTGCGACATGGGCACGTTCCGCCGCATCCTCGGCGACATCGCGACCGACGCGCAGCGCCGAGTGTCGTGGTAAAACCAGAAATACCGGACACAGTGCCTCAAATGGAGCAATTTTGCTCGCTGTGGGAACCAGTCGCCTCCTGCTCACCTCCAAAAGCTGTCGGGGGCCGGCACTGACCTGGCAAGCTGAGACCGATCACGCAGTGACACCGGAGGGATGAACGTGATACCTGCTGAGCCTGGGGTGACCGCTGGCCGGGCGGTCGTCAACACATTCGTGAACACCCGCGGTGCCTCCGGCGCGCCCACCGTCACGCAAGCATCGTTCTCGGTCGACCTCGACCAGATCCCGGCCCTGATCGGGAAGTACGAAGAGGCGCGCGACAAGCTCGAGCAAACCAAGTTCAAGGCCCGGGAACTCCAGCAGATCAAGGCACCTGGCGACGACGAGGTCAGCAAGAGCATGGCGGCCGCACTGGAGCGGATGGCCGGAAACGAACCCGGCGGGCTCGCTTGGGTCGTTGATAAGACCATCGAGCGACTCAACACGCAGATCAACCAGCTCAAGGCTGCTCAACAGGGCTACCGGACGGCTGACGAAAACGCGACTCCCCAACAGGTGTAAGGAACTCATTGTGCTTCGCCGCGCCAACCTGACCGCCATCGCCGCACTCGCTGTCCTGGCCGCCGCCGGATGTTCTGTCCCGAACAGCTCCGGGCAGAACCCACCAAGCTCGGCCGCGTCCGAACCGACGTCAAGCAGCAGCAACCCCGCAGCGAAAGTCGACAAGCCGAAGAACCTCGCGTCGATCACCGATGCCTGCCAGGTTCTTACTCAGGAGCAGCTCACCACCCTCAATGCGGTCAATGCCAAGGCCCCCGAGCCAGGCTCGTCGCCCAATGGCCACCCGATGTGCCAATGGTCGAACGACAACTTCGGGCTGATCGTCGGCGTCGACAACACGACCGGGCTCGGCACCGGATACATCGTCGAGAAGGCCGAGTCCTCGAACGCCGAGCTCCGGAATATCGACGGATATCCGGCTGTCCGCATGGACGAAACAAACCTGCTCTGCCGCGTCGAGGTCGGTGTCTCCGACAAGGAGCACATCGCCGTGGACTTCACCCGGCACAGCGACGCGGTCCCTGAGATGCAGGACTCTTGCGGGTACGCGGAAAAGATCGCCTCTGAAGTTCTCAAGAACCTGCCGGACGCCTGAAGCACCGGGCACCACAAGCTCGTCAACCTTTTCAAGCAGGGGGATGCAATGCCGATACCACTGGCCATTCCCGTCGGTATCGCTGTTGGTGGCGTGCTGCTGTCACCTTCGGACAGCGGTAGTACCGACGAGATCATGAAGAAGGTGGGGTTCAACCACCCGGAGAAGTACAAGCAGATCCACGAGGGCCCCGGTCTGGGCGGCTTGGACACCGCCGTCTCCGGATGGAGCAGCAAAGTTGCTGAGGACTTGGAACACGTCGCCAACCTCCTCGACGAAGCCAACGCCAAGGCCGGTGTGACGTGGACTGGCGAAGCAGCTGAACAGCACGGCAGCTCGCTCAAGCCGATGACGGACTTCATCCGCGATGCCCGCGAGATCTCGATGACGGTCGGCGACAATGCCGCCACCGGCGCCAGCCACTTCGGCGACATCAAGCACGCCATGCCCGAGCCGGTTGAGGTCACGGCGACGGACAGCCTGCTCGAGAAGGGCGGCGCGTGGCTGGTCGGTGGTGAAACCGACCTGCAGAAGCAGGAGCGAGAGGCCCAGGAGAGGGCTGAGCAAGCCAAGCAGTACTACGAGCGATACGACGCCGCTACGCAGTCCACGACGGCCAGCCTGCCTTCGTTCCCCGAGCCTCCGCAGATGGCCTACGACCAGGGTGCTCAGGAATCCACCTCGCGGCAGACGGTGAACACGCCGACGAATCCGAGTGCTATCGGGTCTCGGCAGGTCAACACCGGGAACTACAGCATCGGGGATGTGGGGCCCGGGGTCGGGCCCGGGTCCGGTTCTGGTACCGGATCTGGTTCTGGTTCCACTCCGGCTCAAAGCAGTTCGCAGTGGGCCACTCCGCCCACCGGGACCGGTGGCATCAACATGCCGAATACCGGGACCGGGCCTGGTGCCGGCGTTCCCAACACCAGCACCTTCGGCGGCTCGATCTTCCCCACCGGTCCTGGTACCGGCGCGGGTGCTGGCCGGGGCGGCATGGGTGCCGGCGCCGGTGGCCGGGGCCTGGGGGCTGGTGCTGGTCGTGGTCCGGGCATCGGGGCTGGCGGTCGTGCCGGTGTCGGCGGCCTGGGCGCTGGTTCCGGCGCGGGTGCCAGCGGTGGCGTTGCCGGTGCTGGTGGCCGCGGTGGTGCGGCTGGCGCCATGGGCGGTGCCGCTGGTCGCGGCCGCGGCAAGGAAGGCGAGGACGACCTCGAGCACGAGAACAAGTACTGGGTCGACAACGACGACGCCTGGGACGAGCTCGGGCTGCCGAAGGTCGCCCCACCCGTCTTCGGCGACTGGAGCAACGACAACTACTGACACGACCCGACGCATTCTGGCCGCGCACCGGACTGGTGCGCGGCCAGCGCCTTTCCGAGCTACCTGACGGCGAACACCGGTGGCGCGCGGAAAGTTTTCCTGCCCATCCGCGCACCATAGATCGTGCCGTCGACCCAGTGCAGATCGCACAGGGTGGCTGCGGCTACGTTCTCCGGGAACACCCCGCTGATCGGCTTGGGCTTGCCGCCATCAAGAGGGATCTCGTACACCTGTGACGGGTTCTCGTACGTACCCTCGTTGATGGCGAGTATGCCGTTTCGGGTCGCCGCGAACGGTATGCCGACGACCTCGGGACCGAGTGCCACGTCCCAGCGCTGCTTGCCGGTCTTCAAATCCACGGCGACGATCCGGTTTGTGTCGCGGTAGGCGTTGACGGCGTGCGCCCACGTGGCCCCGACCAGCAGGCCGTTGGTGACGACGAACCGGTACCGGTGGCGGGCACTCATCACGTCGTACTGTGAGTTGACCGGGTTGGTGTCGAGACGCCCAGCGGGCAGCTGCACCGGGATCTCGCTCACCTGGCGAGCCGTGTCGTCGAAGACCAGCAGGCTACCCTGGCCGTCGTTCACGTCGTCGCGGTCGATCTCCATGATCGGTGGGTCAGCGGAGATCATGGACGGCAGGCTCGCCGACTTGACGGGCGTACGCCCCTTCACCGCCCCGGTCGCCGGGTCGAGCAGCAGGAGTTCGAGGTAGCCGTTCTCCAGCGGACAGGAGACGGGGAACGCTGCGGTCCGCTCGCTGATCTGCGGCCCCAACATCCTGCAGTAACGGGCGGGTTCCTGGTCGTAGCGCCAGATCTCCTTGCCATCGGCCAGGCTGACGCCGTAGACGATGTCGTGGAGGGCGAACACCACCACGTCGCCGACGATCTCCGGGTCGCTGTAGCGGGTCGTACTTCGGTCCTCGACGACCGGCAGGTCCAGCTGCCACTTCGGCGTGCCGGTCCTCACGTCCACGACCATGATCGTGGAGCAGCCGGTGCCGCCGTACCAGATGCGGTCGTAGGGCCCGAAGGCGATCACGCCGAGGCCGTTTTTGACCTCGTGGCTCATACCGCAAAACTTGCTGGCGGCCTCTTCACCGGTCCGTTGCGGCGGCCGCAGGTCCCACGCCTTCTCGCCGGTGTCGGCCTGGAAGGCGTCCAGCCAGTCCTCGTGCATCACCACGACGACGCCGTCTGACACCCAGCTGTCGATCGGCTTCTCGTCGGTCGAGGTTTTCTGCTCCCAGAGCAACCTCGCCATCGGCCGTTCTTCCTCGGCCCGAGGACCGTAGTGGGCGCGCAGCGCCAGCCACCCCGCCGTACCGCCGCCGACCAGAACGACGACGAGCCCGATGATGAGGAACGGAACCCACACCCGACGACGCTTCTTTGGCGGCTGCGGGAAAGGCGCTTGCATCGGTGGGTAGGGCTGCGGTTGCCAGCCTTGCTGGTTCGGTAACCAGCTCTGTTGCGTCACTTGCGCATGCTCCCCTCAGCAATGTTCGTGCTCTCTCGCTGAGCACTCCCCCAGCGGCCGCTGCGAGCAGGCCAAGATCATTGTGCAGCAGGCAGGTATGTGAATCGGCATATTTTACTGGGAAGTCATCGGCACCACTTCGATTCGTCCACTTCGGACTTCCGTGGCGCAGACAGAGCAGGTGGGGCGTTGGTCTCGGCAACTCGCTTCTTCCGGCATTGTCATGACGCCGCAGAGGGCTATCACGTGCGGTCCATCCCGGCGGGGATCCTCGAGGGGGATCACGTGGTTCTGGTAGCCGAAGGCTGCCCAGTAGCCCTTGTCGGCGGCGGGCTCGGTCATCCGGTCTCTCCCGTGTCTGCTGGCGGCCGGGCGCGCTGGGAGGGGACGTTTCACGCCCGGCCACCAGGAATGGACCGGTGGGGCAGGTGTCGGGGGAAAGGGAGCTGCCGCACCGGTCCGCTCAAGAGGGCGACCGACCTTTCAGCCGTCGCCTGTTCGTTGGTCACATGCGCGGATGATGCCTCGACATGCGGGCTGCCAGGATGCGCCAGCAGCGCATGCACGTCTCCTCACGGATCCAGTCCACTTCGGACCGATCATGCAGCTGCGCCGCATCCGTCTCCGCACCGCAGAACGCGGTGACCGTCTCACCAGGCGGCGTTTTCTTCGCTGCGATGGGAAAAGCGTGACGCCCGCCGGTGACCGGACGCCAGATGTAGGTCAAGTACTCGCTCATGCGCGCTCCGATCGATTGCTTGGTTCGATAAGACCGTCTCGCGAGCTTGCGATCAATCTTGTTCACCGCAACGTGTAATAGCGGAGTCTCAGCCCCTGAAATACCGTGGTCATATGACAACTGCACGTTCCCGCGGTCTTGGCGCCGAAGTGCGCAAGCTGCGCAAGAATGCTGGCCTGCGACTTGAGGAATTGGCTGAGCAGTGCGGCTGGTCCCGCGCGACCTTCGGTCGCATCGAAGCCGGCGACAAGGTTCCCACGAGCACTGAGATCGCCATCATCCTCGGCACGCTCGGCATCAAGGGCGACGAACGCAAGCGACTGCTCGAGCTGGCACACGACGCGCATCAGACGCATTGGTGGGAAGTTGGCCACAAGGACCTTCCAGCCCTGCTCGTCGCACTTCTGGAATTCGAGCGCAACGCCACGAAGATCACGGATGTAGCGCTTGGCTTCGTGCCAGGTCTGCTGCAGACCGCCGACTACGCCCGGGCAGTCATCGGCACCGGACGGGTAACTGATGATCAACTGGAGTCGAGGGTTTCACTGCGGCTCGGCAGGCAGGGCGTGCTAACGAGGAAGAATCCGATTACCTTCCACGCCCTTATCGACGAATCGGTGCTGCACCGTCCTGTCGGCGGCCATGACGTAATGGCCGAGCAACTCAGGCACATCGTACGGATATCGCGCAGACCGCACGTGACGGTGCAGGTCATTCCCTTCAGCGCTGGGGCGCACGCCGGCTTGAACGGAAGTCACTTGATCTTGGAGTTCCAACGCCAGCGCCCCATAGTCCACCTGGAGCATCGACGATCGAGTGTCTTCCTGGACGATCCAGACGACACTTCCCCGTTCATCGAGTACCTGCCCAATCTGGCAGAGGCAGCACTTTCCCCGGCAGAGTCCCTGGACCTGATCTCTGCCCAAGCGAAGACCATGGAGGGGCCCGATGTATCAGATCACTGAGTGGCGAAAGTCCAGCTACAGCGGCGAAGAGACGAACTGCGTCGAGGTCGGCTCCGGCTCTGGCGTTGTCGCGGTTCGGGACACCAAGAACCGGGACGGGGGCACCCTGGTGTTCCAGCCGCGGGCCTGGGGGAGCTTCCTGAGCGCGCTCAAGGCCGGCCGGTTGGGCTAACGCAGCAGGGTGGTGGCTTCCGGGTCCGCCAGGAGAGCCGTGAGGGCGAAACGGTGGGGCCAGGCTCCTGCAGCCCAGGCCAGAGCCCGGCCCAGGCCGTCCGGGGTGCGCTCCGCGTGGACCCGGCCCGTTGACTCCACCCACCAGTGGACCCGCTGTTCTCCCGACGACGCCCGGACACGCAGGACGTCGTGCAGCGTGACCTCGCCCTGCGGGACCGCGATGCCCAGCAGTTCGCAGGCCGCCGGGACTCGTCCCACCTCGGGCCAGTTCTGGGTGCGTCCGGGAGTCACCACCTGCATGGTGTTCTCCTCGGACGTCAGCGGCAGATCCAGCAGCTCCGCGAGGGCCTCCGCGTCGAACTCGTCCGGGCTTCCTCCGGCGATCACCAGCGGGGCTTCCAGAACGCCCAGCATCCACGGGTCGTCGAGCACCACCGCGCGGCCCGTGCTCACCACGGCACCCGACACCGAGCGCACCATGTCCGGCGGGTTGATCTCGGCCGGATCCACCACGCCGCTGACCACGGCGTCCGCCAGAGCCCGGTGGGCGCGGAGTGCGGTTCCGGCGTGCACCGCGCGGTCCGGATCGCCCAGGCGGTCCAGCAGGTCCGCTGCGTCGTCCGCGTCCTCGATGGCGAGTTCGGTGCGCACGCCCGCGATGCGCAGCTGTTCGTCGTCCAGGCCGAGGTCCGGCACCGGGTCGTAGAGGCCCGCCAGTTCAGCCGCCTCGGGCAGCCGCCAGTGGCGCGGCGGGTGGCCTGCGAGCAGCGCGTACCGGCTGATCCACCAGGCCGGGTAGCCGTCCGGTTCCCGCAGCGCCCGCAGGGTTTCCGGCTGCCCCACGAGCAGCCTGATCGCCGCCGGCCAGGCGTCGTCGGCGACCAGATCGAGGTCGCGAATACCGACGAACCGGGCAGGCGGCCAGTCGTCAGGCCGGGCTGCTTCCCGCTCCGCCCACCACTGGTGGATCTCGGGGAAGTCCTCGTCCGGTTCGACCGGGTCTTCCGTCACGTGCACCGCGAAGGTGTCCAGCACGCCGACCGACCGCAGCAGGTCGGGTGACCAGCGGCTGGCGAAGTCCTCGTCGAGCACCCCGAGCGGCGCGTCCTCGCCGATGTACTCCGGGTCGAGCACCTCCAGCAGCACGGCGTCCGGCAGCAGCAGCTCGTCCGCGCGGCGATAGTCGCCGTCCGCGTCGGGCAGCGCCAGCGCACCCAGCCAGTCCCGCGGCTGCGCGCTGTCGACCAGGCGCAGCACCGCGGTCGCCAGCGGCTCGACGTCCACTCCGGCGCGCGCATCCGACACGCTGCTGCGCACCGCCTCCGCCAGCGACGGGGCGTCGAGCAGTTCCGCCGGGCCGGCCGGGTGCGCGCCGAGCTTCTCCAGCAGCGGGTGCGTGGCCTCGGGGTGCGCGATGCGCAGGCCCGAGATGTCCAACGTGGACAGCAGGGTCGCCGGGTCGGGGTCGGCGTCGCGGTGGCTGAGCAGGACGTCGCGCACCCCGCTGACCGTCCGGCCGTCCGCCAGCGGAACCGGCAGCGCGGTGAACTCCTCGTGCGCCATCGGGTCGCCGGCCGCCACCGGCAGCAACGCGTCGTAGAGGCGGTACCACCAGGACGGCGGGCGCTGCAGTCCCGTCACCGCCTCAACGATCTCCGCCGCCCCCAACCGCCGGACCTCCAGGGCGTACAGCGACCTGCGGTGGCGGGCGTCAGCCAGCTCCGCGGTCAGCAGGTGCGGCACGACGTCGCGGAGCAGTTCGACCAGTTCCGGCGACGCGTAGTCCAGCACCCGCGACTCCAGCGGGGCGACCACGCCGCCTGCTGCGGCGGGCAGCCAGGCCGAGACGCGCAGCCGGTCGTGCACGCCCTGCCGCAGCTTCTCGTCCACATTGGACCTCGGGAAGCCGGGCAGCGGCACCAGGGCCGTGCGGTGCTCGGCGGCGAGCTTGGCCACCAGCGACGGGTAGCACTCCGCGGCGAAGGTCAGCACCGCGTCCGTCGCGGCCGACGCCGCGACCCGCCGCCGGTCCGGCTCCACCGGCACGCTGGCCAGCAGGCGCGCGGGCAGCGACAGCCGCTCCTCGGTCGGCGTCGGCGCGTGCAGGACGTCCTCGGCCAGCGGAATCGGCGCGCCGTCCTCGTCCATCGGCACGGCCCAGCACACCCGCCACTGCGTGGCGTGCCGGGCCTCCACGCCCAGCCCGGCCAGCGCGGCCTCGCTCAACATCCCCGACGCCCGGTGCACCAGCCAGCGGTCGCTGCGCGTCGGACCGTGCACGACCAGGCGGTCGGCGTCGAGGTCCTCGCGGCGCCACGTCTGCTCGCCGATGCGGATCTCGGTCAGCGCGGGCAGCGCGAGCAGCAGGTCAGCGGCCTGGTCGGTGAACGACGCGAGCAGCGCTTCGGCGTCCACGTCGGGCCGCAGCGGCAGCCGCACCTCGGTGTCGAAGCCCTCCGGCGGCTCACCCGGGATCGCCCACGGCAGGCGCAGCACCGGCACCTCACCGCCGCGCTGCGCCAGCTGCTCGGCCGGGCCCGGCAGCTTCGCCGCCTCCTCGCGGGTGCGCTCCGCGGAGAACACCACCCCGCCGGACGTCGACACCACCCGCGGCTCGTCCGACACCGCCAGCACCGCCGCGAAACCCACACCGAACCGGCCCACCGTGCCGGTCTCGCGCTTCGCCGACGCGCGCAGCGACGCCAGGGCCGCGACACCCTCGGCGGTCAGCGGGGCACCGGTGTTGGCGACGCGCAGCTCGCGGTCGACCAGCCGGACCCGCAGCACTCCCCCGCTGCCCGCGGCGTCCGCCGCGTTCTGCGCCAGCTCGACCAGTAGCCGGTCCCGGTAGCCGCCCAGGCGCAGGTCTTCCTCGGCGTTGGCGTCCTCGCGGAACCGCGTCGGTGACGCCTCCCACGACTGCAGCACTGCCCGCCGCAGCGCTGCCGCACCGAAGTGGTCGTCGTTCACCCGCGCTCCGGGGTGCGCGGCTCGTAGTCCAGGGTCGCGTCGTCGTAGACGACCTCGGCGACCGGCACCGTCGAGGAGGTGTCCACCTCGACCTCGGAGTGCGCGCCGCAGCCGAACTCGACGCTGACCACCCGGCCGTCGGCGGGCGCGAACTCGTTGGCGCACACACCGAACGCGGCACCCATGGAACCAGCCAGCTTCAGAAAGAACCCGCAGGTCCCGCAGGTGGCCGGGGCCATCCGTGCCATCTCCGCGCGGGGCCCGAAGTCGCCGTTGTGCCAGCGCTCGGCGGCCTCCCGCCGCCCCTCCGGGCTGAGCACCCGCTTGCGGCCCAGGCCGACCTCGCGGGCGACCTCCTCCACCGCCGGGTCGTCGCTGGCCAGGTAGCCCGGCACCAGCCGCGGGTCGTCCGGGCTGGTCGGCAGCAGGTCGCCGGTGCCCAGGTCGCCCGGCTGCACCCGCTTGCTCCACGGCACCCACTCGGGCGCGGTCAGCGCGTTCGGCCCGGGCAGCAGCACGACCTCGCTGACGGTCACCGGCTCGCCCGGACCGGGGCTGGCCACCGTGACCGCCCAGCGCCAGCCGACGTAGCCCGGGTAGTTCGACTCGAAGTAGTGCGTGGCCGCGTGCGGGCCCTCGGGTTCGACGCCCACGTGCGCGCCGACCGGGTCACCGCCGTCCGCGTCCAGGGTGAGCACCGGCGACCCGATCGGGTCATCACCGGGCCTCGCCTCTTCCTCCGCCGCGGCTCGGGCGACGTCCACCGCCGCGGCGAGCTCCGGGTTCAGGAGCTCGGCAACGGGCTGCCCGGCGTCCTCGGACGGGGCACCCGCGCCTGGGCTGGTCATCGGAGCAGGCATAGGCGTCACATGCTCGATTGTGCCGTACGCGCTCGCCGCCGCAGTTGGCCGTGTCAAGCTTTCGTGGTGCGACTGCTCCTGGCTCGACGTGTGCTGTGCGGTGTGCTGCTCGCGCTCGGGACGGGGTTGGTGGCGTGCGCGCCGCAGGTACCGCAGCACGACGGCCAGCAGGACCGCGAGCAGACCGATCAGGGCGTTGGGCACGCGGGAAGCCTGCCACACCTTCGCGCGGACGTGATCCACGTGCTCCCGCACGACCGCTCCTCGTTCACTCAGGGCCTGGAAATCGCTGACGGCACCCTCTACGAAGGCACCGGTCTGCACGGCTCGTCGCGGCTGCGGGCCACCGATCTGGCCACCGGCGAGGTGCGCCGCGAGGTCCGGCTCCCGGCTGATCTGTTCGGGGAGGGCATCACCGTCACCGGTGACCGTATCTGGCAGCTCACCTGGCAGGAAGGGGTTGCGATCGAGCGGGACCGCCAGACGCTGGCCGAGCTGCGCCGGGTGGAGTACTCCGGTGAGGGCTGGGGCCTGTGCTTCGACGGGTCCCGGTTGGTCATGAGCGACGGCAGCGACCGGTTGACGTTCCGCGACCCGGTGACGTTCGAGCCGGTCGGCGGGGTGGACGTGCGGCTGGCCGGGGTCCCGGCGGAGGAGCTCAACGAGCTGGAGTGCGCCGGTGGGCACGTGTGGGCCAACGTGTGGGGCAGCGAGGACATCCTGCGCATCGACCCGGCGAGCGGGCAGGTGACGGCGGTCGTGGACGCCTCCGGGTTGCTGGCGCCGCGGGACCGCGCGGGAACCGACGTGCTCAACGGCATCGCCGCCGTGCCCGGCACCGACGAGTTTGTGATCACCGGCAAGAACTGGCCGTCGATGTTCCGGGTTCGCTTCGACCCGGCCTGATCCTCGGTACTCCCCCGATCACCCTGTCGGGCGTTGATCATCGCCTGATCAGGTCGCAGCTGTATCTGGCGCGGGGGTTGCCGTCTCTTTATCCGCGAGGTCGTCGACAACCGGCGCGACGGGGTCCGCGCGCAAGGAGGTGAGGCAGGATGAGCAGCATGGGTTCGCGACGCCATGACCAGCGCTCGGAGGCCCCGCGCGGACGTCCGGGCTGGGGCGCCGGTCAGCGCGGCAAACGCGGGTGGTACGCCGAAGGCGGCCAGGCCGCGCCGCACGCGGAGCCGGAGGACGCGCAGCGCGCGGGGCACCGCGTCGAGGCGCCCGCGGCGGAGCGGACCCACCGCGAGCAGCGGCGCTACCCGTGGCAGGACGACCCCGACCACACGCCGCCGCGCACCGGCACGCGGCGGTTGCCGCCGCTGCCCGAGGACCACCCGGGGCACGACGAGAAACCGGAAAGGCCGCGGGGCACCGCGCCGCCGAAGAAGCTCACGGTGACGCGCGTCGCCGCCTGGCGCAGCCGGGACCTCACGCAACGCGCAATGCGCCTGTTCTTCTCCCTCGCGCACGCCGACGGCGCCGACCGGTCCGGGCTGGCGAAGTTCACCTACGCGGTGATGGGTAACTACGCCGTGGACGCCGCGATGGCGGTGGCGCTGGCCAACACGCTGTTCTTCTCCGCCGCCACCGCGGAGAGCAAGGACAGGGTCGCGCTGTACCTGCTGATCACGGTGGCGCCGTTCGCGCTGATCGCGCCGGTGATCGGTCCCGCGCTGGACCGGTTGCAGCAGGGGCGTCGGCTCGCGCTCGCCGCGTCGTTCGGCGTCCGCGTGCTGCTGGCCGCGGTGATGGCGTTGCACTTCGACAGCTGGATGCTGTACCCGGCGGCGCTGGGCTGCATGGTGCTGTCGAAATCCTTCGGCGTGCTCAAGGCCGCGATGACGCCGCGGGTCCTGCCTGCGCAGATCACCCTGACCAAGGCCAACTCCCGGCTGACCGCGTTCGGGATGGCCGCGGGCGGCATCGTCGGCGCGATCGCCTCCGGGTTCGCATGGCTGCTCGGCTCGCAGGGCGCGCTGTGGTTCATGGCCGCGATGGCCGCCGGCGGCGTGTGGCTGTGCCTGCGCATTCCGGGCTGGGTGGAGCGCACCGAGGGCGAGATCCCGACGTCGATCAGCGCGCACCCGCGGCAGCCCCGCAGGGTGCCGTTGAACCCGCACGTGGTCGTCGCGCTGTGGGGCAACGGCGGCATCCGCCTGCTGACCGGGTTCCTGACGCTGTTCGCCGCGTTCGTGATCAAGCAGAGCACACAGCACGAACCCGTCATGCAGCTGGTGCTGCTGGGCCTGGTGGGCGGCGCGGCCGGGGTCGGCAGCTTCCTCGGCAACGGCATCGGGTCGAAGATGCACTTCGGCAAGCCGGACCGGGTGATCATCGCCTGCCTGGGCGGCACGCTCGCGGTGGCGGTGTGCGCGGCGCTACTGGCCGGGCTGCCGCTCGCGGTGGTGGTCGCCCTGGTGGGCGCGACGGCGAGCGCCCTGGCGAAGGTCTGCCTGGACGCGGTCGTCCAGCACCGCATGCCGGAGGCGTCGCGCGCCTCGGCGTTCGGCCGGTCAGAGACGATCCTGCAGCTCAGCTGGGTCTTCGGCGGGGCCGTCGGGGTCCTGTTGCCACCGGTGTACCGGATCGGGTTCACCGTCATCGCCGCCGTGCTCGCGCTGGTGCTGGCCCAGACGATCGCGGTCGAACGGGGCGGGACGCTGCTGCCCCGCCTGCCGCGGCGGCCCGCACCGGCCACCGCCCAGGCGCGCAGCAGGTCGTAGGCTCGGGCCGTGCATCGTGGACTGAAGCCGCTGCTGGCGCTGGCGGGAGTGGCCCTCGCCGCGGGGTGCGCCGCCCCCAGCGAACCGCAGGTCACCTTCTACTCGCACGGGAGGTCGGTGACCGTCGCCCCCGCGCAGTACTGCGACCCGACCGGCAAGAACTGCGCCACGTCGTCGGGGAACATGGTCGGCGAACTGCGGGTGCCGAGCCGGGAGCCGCTGCAGATCTCGGTTCCGGCCGAGGTTGCCGCGGCACCGTGGCAGGTGGCGTTCATCTACCGGGGCGTCAACGGCGAGGAGCTCGACGGCCGCAGCTCGGTGTTCCGCCCCCACGAGCGCTTCGCCTACACCCTCCACCTGCCGCCGGACGGCGCGCAGTTCGAGCACGTCGAGGTGCAGCAGTTCTCCGCGGTGCTGACACCGGGAGCCGACGGCGGGGTTGACTTCGGCATCGGCGGCAGCTGGATCCTCGACGTCCACCAGTGACGGAAAAGCGGGGATCAGCTTTCCCCGCCCGGATTCCCGGCCACCGCCCCTGACGAAAGTCCCCGGCCGAACGCGTCCCGGTTGCCGCCCCTGGTGATACCGGTGGAGATCACCCCGCCGATCCCCACTGGAATCGCCGGGGCGGAGCAGTCGGAACAGCGGCGGCGCGGGACGCGCCCGCGGTCGGGTCAGCTGCTGCCCGGGTCCAGCTCACGCGCGACCGCGCGGACGACCTCGCCGATGCGCCTGGCCGTCTTGCGGTCCGGGTAGCGGCCGCGGCGCAGGTCGGGCTGCACCTTCAGCTCGAGGAGCTTGATCATGTCATCGATCATGCCGTGCAGCTCGTCAGCGGGACGGCGGCGCGCCTCGACCACCGACGGCAGCGGGTCGAGCAACTTCACCTTCAGCGCCTGAGGCCCGCGGCGGCCATGCGCCATGTCGAAGTCGACGCGCTGGCCGGTTTTGAGCGCATCCACGCCGGACGGCAACGCGGACGCGCGCACGTACACGTCCTCCCCACCTTCCTGGGTCAGGAAGCCGAAGCCCTTGTCCGCGTCGAACCACTTGACCCTGCCGGTCGGCACTGTCCTCACCGTTCCCTGTCGAATGCGCTGGCCCGGTCCCCGGGGCCCGTCGTCGTCCCTTTCCCGTCCGCCGCGCCGGGGCAACTCCCCCCGCACGACGAAAGCGCCCCGTGTACGCCTCGCAGTCAGGCGCGCCGGGACGCGTCACCTTCAGCGTACCGCGAACCGAGGCGGCAACACCCGGCCTTATCGGGCAAGGGCCGCTGCGACACCCGGCGTAGCGCGTCAATACGCTGGTCATCATGCCAACGCGTTCCGCGGTGCTGCCGTTGTCGGTGGCCCTGTTCACCCTGGGCCTGCTCGCCATCATCGTGATCTTCGCACTGTTCGCCGCCGGATACCAGGACCTGCCGGTCTGGCTCAACCTGGCCACACTGCTGTGCCCGGCCGGGCTGATCTTCGGTGTGGTCGCCACCGTCGTGCGCAACCGCCGCCGCTAGCACCGGTCACGTGTGCGCGGTGAGCCAGTCCGGGAACTCGGTCAGGTCGCGCAACGCGACGTCGGCCCCGGCCGCGGCCAGTTCGTCACGGCTGTAGGGGCCGGTCGCCACCGCGACGGCCAGCGCACCCGCCGCCTTCGCGCCCACGATGTCGCCGACGTGGTCGCCGACGTAGATACTCGCCCCCTCCTCGCGCAGCACGTCGCCCTTGGCGGTGGCGAAGACGTCACCGGCCAGCCGGTCGACGTCCCAGCCGAACTCCTTGAGGTGCAGGCCCGCGTTCGGCTGGTACTTCCCGGTGATCACCAGGGTGCGCCCGCCCGCCGCGCGCACCGCGGCCAGCGCCTCCCGCGCTCCGGGCATCGGCCGGGTCGCCGAGATCACGACCTCTGGGTAGATCTCGCGGAAGTGGGTGACGAGCCGCTGCACGAGCGGTTCGTCGAAGCCGTAGCCGCGGATCACGTCGGCCAGTGGCGGCCCAAGGTTGGCGGCGAAGCGCTCGCCGTCGAGGCTCAGCCCGAACTTCTCGTTGAGGGCGGCGAAGGCGCGCACCATGCCGGGACGCGGGTCGATCAGCGTCATGTCCAGGTCGAATCCGACGGTCAGCACGCGCCCCACCCTACGGCGGGACCGAAGCACCCTTGACGCGGAACTGGCCAGTATCGAAAATCACTCCGTTATGCTTTTCACATTCGGCGAGCTGGAGTCGCCATGACGACGACAAGCACCCCCGCGCACCGCACCCACCGCCAAGCCTTTCATTCCCTGCGAGCCAACGGCCTCAACTGGGGCTCCCTCCCGCTGCGGCTGTTCACCAAGGGCAACGCGAAGTTCTGGAACCCCGCCGACATCGAATTCAGCAAGGACGCCGAGGACTGGCAGCAGCTCACCGAGGACGAGCAGCGCAGCATCACCGGACTGTGCGCGCAGTTCGTCGCCGGCGAGGAAGCCGTCACCCAGGATCTCCAGCCCTTCCTGGCCGCGATGGCCGCCGAGGGCCGCTTCGGCGACGAGATGTACCTGACCCAGTTCCTGTTCGAGGAGGCCAAGCACACCCAGGCGTTCCGGCTGTGGATGGACGCCGTCGGGCTCACCGACGACCTGCACCCGCTGGTCGAGGACAACCCCGGCTACCGGGAGATCTTCTACCAGGCGCTGCCGGAGTCGCTGCACGCGCTGCACGAGGACCCGAGCCCGGAGAACCAGGTGCGGGCGTCGGTGACCTACAACCACGTCGTCGAGGGCACCCTGGCGCTGACCGGCTACTACGCCTGGCACACCATCTGCGTGCGGCGCGGCATCCTGCCCGGCATGCAGCGGGTCATCCGGCACATCAGCGACGACGAACGGCGGCACATGGCGTGGGGCACCTTCGCCTGCCGCCGGCACGTGGCCGCCGACGAACGCAACTGGAACGTGGTGCAGGACCAGATGGCCCGGCTGCTGCCGCACGCCATCGCCCAGGTCCAGTGGCGTCCGGACGACGCGCCGGAGGTTCCGCCGTTCGGGCTGGACAAGGACGCGCTGACGGCCTACGCCTCGGATCGCGCGACGCGCCGCCTCGGCGCGATCTCCAGCGCCCGCGGCATGCCCCTCGCCCAGATCGACGAGGACGCCTCCCCGGAGCTGCTGGAGGAGCAGTTCGGCGCGGAGGACGCCGCCGAACTCGCCAAGGCCCAGGGCTGATCCGTTCCTGCACCGGTGGTGACGTCGGGCACAACCGCGTGTCATCCGCGCGGTCCGCGGCCTCTCCTCGAAGAGGGGGTTCGCCACTGAACCAGAGGGGGGCGCATGATCACCGAGCTCGAGCTGGAGCGGGTCGCGGCGGCGATCGAGCGGGCCTTTGGCGGCCCGGTCCGGTGCGACTGGGCACAGGTCGAACGGCTCCGCCTGCAGGCGGACCTGTTCGACCGCCTCGCCGCGGCCCAGCGGCACTGGTCCGGGTCGCTGAGCCGCCGCGCCGAACTCCTGCGCGACGCGGCGGAGCGGATGGCCGACGAGCTGAACCGGGTGCCCGGGGCCATCGCGGCCGACCTGCCGTCGTGACCGGTCAGGCCGCGAACGGGTCCAGCACGTGCTCGACGAGGTCCGCGATCGAGTTGACCACCTTCGTCGGCCGGTACGGGAACAGGTCGGCGGTGTGCTCGTCGGAGATGCCGGACAGCACCAGGATCGTCTTCAGGCCCGACTCCAGCCCGGACCGGACATCGGTGTCCATCCGGTCGCCGATCATCAGCGTGTTCTCCGAGTGCACGCCCAGGTGGCGCAACGCGGAGCGCATCATCAGCGGGTTCGGCTTGCCCACGTAGTACGGCGCCCGGCCGGTCACCCGCTCGATCAGCGCCGCCACCGCGCCGGTGGCTGGCAGCGTGCCCTCGCGGCTCGGGCCCTTCTCGTCGGGGTTGGTGGCGATGAACCGCGCCCCGGCCTCGACCAGCCGGATCGCCTTGGTGATCGCCTCGAAGCTGTAGGTGCGGGTCTCGCCGAGGATCACGTAGTCGGGGTCGCGGTCGGTGAGCACGTAGCCGATGTTGTGCAGGGCTGTGGTCAGCCCCGACTCGCCGACCACGTACGCCGAGCCGCCCGGCCGCTGGTTCTCCAGGAACTGGGCGGTGGCCAGCGCGGACGTCCAGATCGCCTCCTCCGGGACGTCCAGGCCGGTGCGGTGCAGCCGCGCGCGCAGGTCGCGCGGGGTGTAGATCGAGTTGTTGGTGAAGACCAGGAACGGGACCTCGTGCTTGCGCAGCGCCGCCAGGAAGGCGTCCGCGCCGGGAACCATGTGCTCCTCGTGGACCAGGACGCCGTCCATGTCCATCAGGTACGTCCAGGGTGATGGCTCAGTCACGTCCCCGATGATCCACCGGAGAGCGGGTGGATGGCCACCTCAGCGGCCTTGACCGCGAACCACACCTCGTCGTCGGGCCTGAGGTCCAGGTCGGCCACGGCCGCCGGGGTCACGTCCGCGGCCAACGAGCAGTCCCGCACCACGCCGCGCACCCGCACGACGTCGCCGCGCGGTTCCAGCGCCGCCAACCGCACCAGGAAGGCGTTGCGGGGACTGCCGTGCGGGTGCTCGCGGTGCACGGCGACGGTGGACGGTGCGAACACCGCCGCGGCGGCCTCGCCGAGGTCCAGCGGTTCGGCGGTGCGGCCGCTGATCGTGCTGTCGCCGAAGGAGATCCCGTCGGCCACCGCGACACCGGGCACGAGGTTGAGCCCGGCCACGCGCGCGGTGAACGCATCCTTCGGGCGGGCCAGCACCTCGCGGGTCGGACCCTGCTCGACGATGCGGCCGTCGAGCAGCACCAGGAGCCGGTCGGCCAGCACGATCGCGTCCAGCACGTCATGCGTGACCAGCACGGTCGGCCGGTCCTGCCGCCGCAACACCTGGTGCAGCAGGCCCCGCATCGCGGGCGCGGCGTCGACGTCCAGCGCGGCCAGCGGTTCGTCCAGCAGCAGCAGCCGCGGGTCGGCGGCCAGCGCCCGCGCCAGGGCGACGCGCTGCGCCTGACCGCCGGAGAGCTGGTCCGGCCGCCGCTCCGCCAGCATGGTGGCGTCCACTTCGGACAGCCAGTGCTCGGCGATCTCCCGGGCGCGGGCCCGGCGGACCCCGGCGGCGCGGGGCCCGAAGGCGACGTTCTCCAGCACCGTCAGGTTCGGAAACAGCAGGGCGTTCTGCGCCAGCAGCCCGACACCGCGGCGGTGCGTTGGCACGTTGATCCCGCGTTCGGTGTCCAACCACACCGCATCACCCAGCGCCACCCGGCCGCGATCCGCGGCGAGCTGCCCGGCCAGCACCGACAGCAGCGTCGACTTCCCGGCCCCGTTCGGGCCCAGCACCGCCACCACCTCGCCCGGCGCCACCTCGAACCCGGCGCGCAGCGCGAAGTCCCGCCGGTGGAACTCGACGTCGGCCCGTAACCCGCTCACCACCGCCCCTCCACCGCCTTCGGCCGGGCCACCGCGATCACCACGACGGCCACCACCACCAGCAGCAACGACATCGCCACCGCGGCGTCCACGTCGGACTGCGCCGTGTTGTAGATGGCCAGCGGCAGCGTGCGCGTGGTGCCCTGGAGGCTGCCCGCGAACGTGATCGTCGCGCCGAACTCGCCCAGTGCGCGGGCGAACGTCAGCACCAGGCCGGACCCCAGCGCGGGCAGCACCAGCGGCACCGTGACCCGCCGGAACGTCAACCACGGCCCGGCGCCCAGCGTCGCGGCGACCTGCTCGTAGCGGCCCCCGGCGGTCCGCAGGGCCCCCTCCAGCCCCACCACCAGGAACGGCATCGCCACGAACGTCTGCGCCAGCACCACGGCCGCCGTCGTGTACGGCAGGCGCAGCCCGGCGGCGTCGAGAAACTGCCCCAGCGGACCGGTCCGGCCCAGCAGGTAGAGCAGCGCCAGACCGCCGACGACCGGCGGCAGCACCAACGGCAGCAGCACGAACGCCCGCACCAACCGCACCGCGCGCATCCGCGACCGCGCCAGCACCAGCGCCAGCGGGCCGCCGATCACCAGAGACAGCGCGGTGGAGATCAGACCCGTAACGACCGACAGCCACAGCGCGTCCAGCGCGGCGGGGCTGAGCAGCAGGCCCGGCAGGCGCGCGGGGTCGACGCGGGTCAGCAGCCCGAGGACGGGTAGCACCACGAGGGCCAGCGCGAGCACCGCGGGCGCCCACAGCACCCCCGGCACCTGCGACGTGGAGGCCGGCTTGGCTCGAAACGGCGGTTTCGAACGGAACCGGGGATTCCGGCGGTTCACGGGGTGCCGAAGCCGTGACGGGCGAGGACCTCGCGACCGACCGGGCCGCGTACGAACGCCATGAACTCCGCCGCCAGCTGCGGCTCCGGCGCGTCGGCGATCGTCGCGATCGGATAGGTGTTGATGGCCTGCGCCGACTCCGCAAAGTCCACCGACTGCACCTGCGACCCGGCCGCCCGCGCGTCGGTGACGTAGCCCAGCCCGGCGTCGGCCTCGCCTGCGATCACCTTGTGCAGCACGGACTTCACGTCGTTCTCCTCGCTCACCGGCTGCAGTCGCACGTTCGCGGCCTGCGCCACCTTCCGGGTGGCCGAGCCGCACGGCACCTGCGGCGCGCAGACGACCACGGTGCGCCCGGGGGCGGCGAGGTCGGCCAGGGACGCGATGCCCGCCGGGTTGCCCGGCGGCACGACGATCGTCAACCGGTTCGTGGCCAGGGTCTCCGGGGTGCCGACGAGGTCGCGCACCTTGTCCATGTTCTTCGTGTCCGCCGAGGCGAACACGTCCGCGCGGCGGCCCTGCCGGATCTGCTCGGCCAGCGTCGCCGAACCCTGGTAGTCGAACTGCACCCGCACGTCCGGGTGCGCGGCGGTGAAGCGGGTGCCGAGCTCGTCGAAGGACTCGGTCAGCGACGCGGCGGCGAGGACCGTCACGGTCCGCTGCTGCTGCGACCCGGCCTGCCCGCACCCGGCGAGCAGCGCGAGCGCCAGCACCGCGCACACGATCATCCTGAGCTTGGACATCACTTCTCTCCCGGCGTTTCCACCACGACGTTGGTCGACTTGACCACGGCGACCGCGAGCGCCCCCGGCACGAGCCCGAGCTCCCGCACCGCCTCGGTGCTCATCAGCGAGACGATCCGGTGCGGCCCGCACTGCATCTCCACCTGCGACATGACCCGGTCCGACACGACGTCGGTGACCAGGCCGACCAGCCGGTTGCGGGCCGAGCGGCCGACGCCGGACGGGTCGGGCGTGGAGCGCGCCTGGGCGCGGGCGAACTCGGCGAGCGCGGCGCCGTCGACGATGCGGCGGCCGGCGGAGTCCCGGTCCGCGGGCAGCTGCCCGTGGTCGATCCAGCGGCGCACCGTGTCGTCGCTGACCCCGAGCAGGCCGGCGACCTCTGCGATCCGGTAGTGCGGCACAGCTGAGCAGAATACGTCCGCACCTGCGGGCAGAACCAGGGGTTGGCGACCGCGGATCGGGATTCGTGCCGTGCACCCCACCCGGCGTCGACCCCTGCCCAACATGTGGACACCCGCACGCACCTCGGGCGGAAACCCGTTCGATCCGATTTTGCGGATCATGTTCCCTTCTTGATCCGCATATGCGGTAGCATTTCCGTGCTTGGTCCGCAGAAGCTCTTCGGCACTGGTTCGCGCAGGTCTCCCAGCGGCGCAACCGCTCAGTGAAACGGCACAAAAAGCCGTCGCGCGATCGAAATGAGGCGCCCTAACGGGTTAGGGTCGTGGGGTGACGGTGGACCTGGGAATCCCGCTCGTGCGCCGCACGATCGACGAGTCCGCGCGACCGGACACCCCGTACCTGGTGGACCGCTTCGGTCGGGTGGCCACGGATCTGCGCGTTTCCCTCATCGACAAGTGCAACCTGCGCTGCACCTACTGCATGCCCGCGGAGGGCCTGCCGTGGTTAAAGCGCGCGGAGTTGCTGACCACCGACGAGATGAACCGACTGATCCGCATTGCCGTCGAGGACCTCGGGGTCACCTCGGTGCGCTTCACCGGCGGCGAACCGCTGCTGCGCAAGGACCTGGTGGACATCATCGGCGCCACCGCCGCCCTGCCCAGCCGCCCGAAGACCTCGCTGACCACCAACGGGATCAACCTCGGCGACTACGCCGAACCGCTGGTGCAGGCGGGGCTCGACCGCGTGAACGTCTCGCTGGACACCCTCGACCCCGAGGTGTTCCGGAAGTTGAGCCGGCGCGACCGGCTCGACGACGTGCTCGCCGGACTGGCCGCAGCGAAGCGGATGCGGCTGGAGCCGGTGAAGGTCAACGCGGTGCTGATGCGCGGCATCAACGACCACGAGGCGTGCGATCTGCTGCGGTACTGCATCGAGCACGACTACCAGCTGCGGTTCATCGAGCAGATGCCGCTGGACCCGCAGCACGGCTGGGACCGCACGCAGATGATCACCGCCGCCGAGATCCTGGAGCGGCTCAGCCGCGAGTTCACCCTGACCCCGGACGTGGCCGAACGCGGGTCCGCGCCCGCGGAGCGCTGGCTGGTCGACGGCGGTCCGGCCACGGTCGGCGTGATCGCCTCGGTCACCCGGCCGTTCTGCGCGGCCTGCGACCGCACCCGGCTCACCGCCGACGGCCAGCTGCGCTCCTGCCTGTTCTCCACGACGGAGACCGACCTGCGTGGCCCGATGCGCGACGGGGCCAGCGACGCCGAGCTGATCGAGCTCTGGCAGCGGACGATGTGGGCGAAGGCGGCGGGGCACGGGATGGACTCCGGTGAGTTCGCCCAGCCGTCCCGGCCGATGAGCGCGATCGGGGGTTGAGCGGATGTCGGCTCCGGCGGAACACGTCGGCACGGTGGCCGTGCGCGTCCGGTACTTCGCGGGTGCCCGCGCGGCGGCCGGGGTGCCGGAGGAGACGGTGCGCGTCGCCAAGCCGGACGGACAGGTGGTGACTGCCGCCGACGTCATCGCGGCGGCGCAGCAGCTGCACGACGAGAAGCTCGCCAGGGTGCTGCCCGCCTGTAGTTTCCTGCTCGACGGCGTCGCGGTGCGGGACCGCGGCGTGACCGTGCCCGACGGAGCGGATCTGGACGTCCTGCCGCCGTTCGCGGGCGGCTGAACCCCCACCTCATTAATCCGCGCGCGGGTGCGCGCGTGCGCGATATACAACATGCCCCGGCGTGTCGTACACGCTCGATCAGGTGACGTTTTGGTGTTCATGTGGGGCGTGTCGATCTTGCTCTCCGCCACCCTCCACTCGGCAGTCTGAACCGCTCCCTATGGGGCTACGTAGATCACTACTCTGAGTATCTTCCCGAATTCCATTCGTGATCATTCGCATACCCCCGAAGGGGCTCGCACAGGCGCGCCAGAGCCGGGCCCGGGGCTGTCAATCCCTGCGGCGGACGTGGCACGCCGGGAGTAACGAGGTGACTCACGCCTCACTGACCGTGATCGATCTCAGCCGGGAAACGAGTTGATAACAACGCTCTGACCTGCGGAAATGATCGGGATCGAAGCACCCCGCAGGGGCGTTACTGTGACCAGCGTCACAGCATTGAGCATTTCCGATCTTCCCGCCGGTTACGTAGTGTCGCTCATCGGTCGGCCCCGAACCGATCAGCAAGGAGCGGGAAGCTCGCAGCGCCGAACCCTGTCCGGCGGGCTTCCTACCCCCGAAACGAACACACCGGACAGGGGCGGGGGCGCATCCTCCGGGCTCCCCGAAGCCCCAGGGGTGCAGCCGGTTCCCCCGAGCCGGCCGGGTTGCCTCTCAGCCCGAACCCGACAGCCCACCCCGCAGGCGCGGCAGGAGAGAGAGACATGGCTCGCTACAAGGGCAAGCACCGCAAGCCTTCCAATACCAGCCGCACCGTTGCCCGAGTCGCCGTCGCCGGCGCCGTGATCGCCTCCCCGATCGCGATCGCGGCCCCCGCCAACGCGGCGCCCGACTGGGACAAGCTCGCGCAGTGCGAGAGCAGCGGCAACTGGAGCATCAACACCGGCAACGGCTACTACGGCGGGCTGCAGTTCAGCCAGTCGACCTGGGCGGCCTTCGGCGGCACCCAGTACGCCAGCAGCGCGCACCTGGCCACCCGCGAGCAGCAGATCGCGATCGCGGAGAAGGTCCTTGCCGCGCAGGGCGCCAACGCGTGGCCGGGCTGCACCGCCAAGGTCAACTGGACCAGCGGCGGCACGAAGGTCAGCACCAAGACCACCACCCCGAAGAAGAAGACGACCGGGACCACGACCAAGGTCCGCACGACCAAGCCCGCGGTGAAGACCAACGGCGCGGACTACACGGTTCAGCGCGGTGACACCCTCAGCGAGATCGGTCAGCGGTTCGGCGTGAGCTACCAGGAGATCGCCAAGCGCAACTCGAGCATCATCAAGGACCCGGACCTGATCTTCCCGGGTCAGCAGCTCGACATCAAATGATCTTGCCGACCGGACCGTCCGGTCGGCAGGGAGTACGTGTCGTACCCCCCGACACGGCACGTGCTCCACACCTCTCGGGACCCCACCGCACGCCCCCAGCGGTGGGGTCCCGTCTTTCCTCCGGCCCGGACACGGTGCCTGACGGCGCCCCAGCGGGCGCCTGTCCCACACGGCAACCGCGGCCTCGCGACACGGTGGGTCAGGGGCAGTTGACCCATTCTTCGGTGCCGTCGTCGAAGACCTGGCGCTTCCAGATCGGCAGGCGCCGCTTCACCTCGTCGACCAGTTCCGCGCAGGCGGAGAACGCCTGCTTGCGGTGTTCCGCGGCCACCGCACAGCCCAGGGCCACGTCGCCGATCTTGAGCAGGCCGATCCGGTGCGAGACCGCGAGGGCGCGTACCCCGTCGAAGCGGGCCGCGATGTCCTGCGCCACCTCGGAGATCACCTCCGACGCGCTCGGGTGCCCCACGTACTCCAGCTCCCGGACGCCGCGCCCGCCGTCGTGGTCGCGGACCACTCCGCCGAACGTCACCACCGCGCCGGCCGCCCGGTGCTCCACGGAACGGGCCAGGTCGTCGACGTCGATGACCTGCTCCACGACGTCCGCGCGCAGCACCTCCGCGGCGGCTCGGTTTGGCGTCGCGTGGTCACCGCCGTGCAACTGGTCGACCGCGTGGTCGAGCACCCCGTCCAGCACGCCGAGCCCGTCCTTGACGCCGCCGCGCGAGCCGGGGAGATTCACGATCAGCGTCCGGCCGCTCACCCCGGCCAGGCCGCGGGAGAGCACCGCCGTCGGGACCGTGGGCAGCCCCGCCAAGCGGATCGCCTCGGCCAGGCCCGGGACCGGGTAGTCCAGCACCGCCGCCGTCACCTCCGGCGTGCGGTCCGTGGGGCTGATGCCGGTGCCGCCGGTGGTGATCACCACGTCGGCACCGTCGGCGACCGCGCGGCGCAGTTCCTCACCCACCGGGTCGCCGTCGGGCACCACGACGGGGTCCGGTACCTCGTAGCCGCGGGCGCGCAGCCACTCGACGATCACCGGTCCGGTGCGGTCCGGGTACACCCCGGCCGCGGCCCGGTTGGACGCGGCGATCACCCGCGCTGTCCTCGTCATGGAGACCTCCTGTGTCTTGCGGGACACCCGCACCGGGGCGGCAGCACGACACTCCACCGTGCCGTCGCGGGGACATCTTCCGCGCGGGACCGACATCCCCCCTCGAGCGGCTCGGGTCAGCGGACCCAGGTGCCGGTCTTGCCGCCCTCCTTGCGTTCGACTCGGACCGCGTCGAGCACCGCCGCCGGGTCGACCGCCTTGATCATGTCGTGCAGGGTGAGCCCGGCGCCGGTGACCGCGGTCAGCGCCTCCATCTCGACGCCGGTGCGGTCGGTGGTCTTCACGGTGGCGGTGATGCGCACCTCGGTCTCGCCGAGCGCTAGGTCGAGCTTGACGCCGGAGATCGCGATCGGGTGGCACAGCGGGATCAGGTCCGGGGTGCGCTTGGCCGCCATGATGCCCGCGATCCGGGCGGTGGCGAGCGCGTCGCCCTTCGGCAGCCCGTCACGGCGCAGGAGCGCGATCACCTCGGCGGTCGTGCGCACCACCCCGGTGGCAACCGCGGTGCGGGCGGTGGGCTGCTTGCCGGAGACGTCGACCATGCGCGCCGCGCCCGCCTCGTCGACATGCGTGAGCTCGTCCTGCGCCATGTTCCGAGCCTATACGCCGAGGCCACGCACGTCGCCGAGCAGGTGAATCACCCGGTGCATGTGTCTGCGACCTCAGTACTCGATGTCCTCGGCCATGGAGAACGGCAGCGACGAGCCGCCGCGCGGGACCTCCTCGTCGTCCCTGGCGGCGATCGCCGCGCGCTTGACCGCGTCGGCCACCGCCGGGGCCACCGCCGAGTCGAACACGCTCGGGACGATGAACGAGGCGTTGAGCCGCTCACCGTCCACCACGTCGGCGATGGCGTTGGACGCCGCGAGCATCATGTCGTCGGTGATCTTGTGCGCGTGCGCGTCGAGCAGACCGCGGAACACACCCGGGAAGGCCAGCACGTTGTTGATCTGGTTCGGGTAGTCGCTGCGCCCGGTGGCCACGACGGTGGCGTGCTTCTGCGCTTCCAGCGGGTCGATCTCCGGGTCCGGGTTGGCCAGCGCGAAGACGATCGCGTTGTCGTTCATCGTCGCCACGTCGTCGGCGGACAGCAGGTTCGGCGCGGACACCCCGATGAACACGTCGGCGCCGCGGACCGCGTCGGCCAGCGTGCCGGTGCGGCCGTCCTTGTTGGTGGCCGCCGCGATGGAGCGCAGGTTGGGGTCGGTGTCCCCGCGTCCGCCGTGGACGATGCCGTCGATGTCGACGGCGATGATGTCGGCGGGTTTCTTGTGCTGCAGCAGGCGGATGATGGCCGACCCGGCGGCACCGACGCCGCACACCACGATCCGGCAGTCGGTGATCTCCTTGCCGACCACCCGCAGCGCGTTGCGCAGCGCGCCGAGCACGACGATGGCGGTGCCGTGCTGGTCGTCGTGGAACACCGGGATGTTCAGCTTCTCCCGCAGCCGGGCCTCGATCTCGAAGCAGCGCGGGGCCGCGATGTCCTCCAGGTTGATGCCGCCGTAGACCGGGGCGATCAGCTCGACCGTGCGGATGATCTCCTCGGTGTCCTGGGTGTTCAGGCACACCGGCCAGGCGTTGACGCCGGCGAACTTCTTGAACAGCGCGGCCTTGCCCTCCATCACCGGTAGCGCCGCCTCCGGCCCGATGTTGCCCAGGCCGAGCACCGCGGACCCGTCGGTGACCACCGCGACGGAGTTGCGCTTGATGGTCAGGCGGCGGGCGTCCTCGGGGTTCTCCGCGATCGCCGTGCAGACCCGCGCCACCCCGGGGGTGTACGCGCGGGAGAGGTCGTCGCGGTTGGCCAGCGCGACGCGCGGCGCCACCTCGATCTTGCCGCCGAGGTGCACCAGGAAGGTCCGGTCGGAGACCTTGCGGACGCGGACCCCGGGCAGCGTCTCCAGGGTCCCGGTGAGGTCGCTGGCGTGGTCGGCCGACAGCGCGTTGCACGTGATGTCGACGACGATGCGATCGGCGTGCGACTCGACGACGTCGAACGCCGTGATGACCCCGCCGCCGCGGCCGATCGCGGTGGTCAGATCGCCCGCCGCGGTCGTCGACGGCGGCGCCTCCACGCGCACGGTGATCGAATAACCCGGACCTGGAACCGGCATGGCACACCCCTGTCGAGCTTGCGGCTATGGACTTTGACGGGTGCCGTTCTCCGGCGGCCCGCAACGCCGACCGCCGGAGCGGATCGCTCAACCGGGACGCAAGCCCTGCGGGCGTGCTAAGCGACCGGAACTTCACCCAGCACGAAAAAGCCTAAAACTTTCCCTTGTGTGAGCGACGTCCGGTCCGGTTACCGACCGGTCCCCTTGACAAACCAGGGTTACTTGTTGATGCGCGTGACCGGGTGGACGTACGGGACGGCGTCCTGCCCGAGCGGGAAGGTGGTGTCGCCGAACGGCGACAGGGCGCCCTGCTTGTCCGCGAGGAACTCGCTCACCGGGTGCTCGCCGTCCGAGACCTTCGGCCAGGTCGGGTCGATGCGGTCCTTCTTGGTCTTGCCGGCCACGTGGTCCTCCTGTGCATTCCGGCTACGGTGCACGTCCAGTCTGCCGGATCCGGGCGCCCGACCTCACCCGAGGGTGCGCAGCGACACTGCCGCTGACGTGGCCGGACGTGTCCGCGAGTGGGCCGGGTCACGCCCGGCGAAGGGGATCTGGAACGGGCCGCGCCTCGGTATCGTGGCAGGGATGCCTTCACTCGCGGACTGGCTGCGGGAACGCAGCGACGAAGCCCTGGCGACGCTGCTGCGCGCCCGACCCGATCTCGCCACGCCGCCGCCCGCCGATTCCTCGGTGTTGGCCACGCGCGTCGCCGTGCGCTCGTCGGTCGCGCGGGCCTGCGAGGACCTCGACTCGTTCGCGCTCAGCACGCTGGAAGCCCTGGTGCTGCTGGACGCGGACCTCGCGCCGGTGCGCGTGCAGGCCGTCACCGAGCTGCTCGGCGCGGAGGTCACCGTCGAACGGGTCCGCCGCTGCGCCGACCGGCTGCGCGACCTGGCGCTGGTGTGGGGCGACGACGACGAACTGGCGGTGCCCCCGGCGGTCCGCGAGGTGCTGCCGACGTTCCCCGCCGGGCTCGGGCGCCCCGCCGAGCACCTGACCGAGGCGGCGGCGAAGGCGGCGCTGGCCGACCTGGACGAGGAGGAGCGGCGGCTGGTCGGCAAGCTGGCCGGTAACTCCCCGATCGGCCGCACCAAGGACGCGGCGCGGGACGTCCCGCTCGCGGAGGCGACGAACCCGGTGCAGCGCCTGCTCGCCAAGGGCCTGCTGCTGCGCCGCGATACCGAGACCGTGGAGCTGCCGCGCCAGCTGGCGCTGGTCGTGCGCGGTACGCAGCCGATGGGCCGGGTGGAGCCCGAGGAACCGGTGCCGGACCTGACCAGCCCCGGTCAATCCACTGTGGACTCCACCGGCGCCGGCGAGGTGCTGGAGCTGCTGCGGCACGTGGAGTCACTGCTGCACGCCTGGGGCGAGGAGCCGCCCGACGTGCTGCGCTCCGGCGGTGTCGGGGTCCGCGAGCTGCGGCGCACCGCCAAGGCCATCGAGGTCGACGAGCAGCGGCTCGGCTTGCTGGTGGAACTCGCGGTCGCCGCCAACCTCATCGCCAACAGCGAGAGCGCGGAACCGCAGTGGGTGCCCACCTACCAGTCGGACACCTGGCTGGCCTCGCCCCCGGAGCAGCGTTGGGCGACGCTGGCGCAGGCGTGGCTCGACCTGCCGCGGCTGCCGGGCCTGATCGGCGCCCGTGACGAGCGGGACCGGCTGCTCGGTCCGCTGTCGGAGGACCTGCGGCGGCCGCTCGCCCCCCGGGACCGCCGCCGCGTCCTCGACTACCTCGACGAACTTCCCGGCGGCCACGGGGCGCGACCGGACGACGTCGCCGCCGTGCTCGCCTGGCGCGCCCCGCGACGCGGCGGCCGGATGCGCGACGACCTGGTGCGCTGGACCCTCGCCGAGGCGACCGCCCTCGGCGTCGTCGCGCTGCACGCGCTGACCACCGCGGGTCGCGTCCTGCTCGCCGACGGGCCCGCCGAGGCCGCGCGGCAGCTCACCAGCGCGCTGCCCGAGCCGCTGGACCACGTCCTGGTGCAGGCCGACCTGACGGTCGTCGCCCCGGGGCGACTGGAACCCGACCTTGCCGCGGAGATGCAGCTCGTCGCCGACGTCGAGTCCACGGGCAGCGCCACGGTGTACCGGATCAGCGAGCGCAGCGTCCGGCGGGCGCTGGACGCCGGGCACACCGCTGACGACCTGCACACCCTGTTCCGCACCCGGTCGCGCACCCCGGTGCCGCAGGCGCTGACCTACCTGATCGACGACGTGGCCCGCCGCCACGGGCGGCTGCGGGTGGGCACCGCGACGGCGTTCGTGCGCTGCGACGATCCGCTGCTGCTGGCGGAGATCCTGGCCAAGCCCGGGACCGAGGAGCTCGAACTGCGCCGCATCGCGCCGACCGTGCTGGTCAGCCCGCTGCCGCTGGCGGACCTGGTGGAGGGGCTGCGCGATGCGGGGTTCGCCCCGGTCGCCGAGGGCCCCGACGGCAACGTGCTTGACCTGCGCTCCAGCGGTCGGCGGGTGCGCGGCCGGACTCGGGCGACGTCCCCGGTGGCGCTGGCCGGGCCGAGCCCGGAGCAGCTTGCCGACCTCATCGCGACCCTGCGTGCCGGGGACCGGGCCGGGGCCGCGCGGCGTGGCAGGACCGTGAGCCCCGAACGGGGGCGGCCGAGCGCGGAAGCGACGCTGCAGCTTCTGCGTGACGCGGCGCGCCAGCAGCGGATGGTGTGGTTGGGCTTCGTCGACACCCACGGCGTGCGCAGTCAGCGCGTGGTCCGCCCGGTCAGCGTCGGGGGCGGTGTCCTGCAGGGCTTCGACACGGCCAGCGAGGAACTGGGCACCTTCCCCCTACACCGCATCACCTCAGTAGCCCTGGTCGAAGACTGACCCCCACCCCAAGCCCCGCCACCCCGGCCCGACACCCCCAAGCCGAGGCCCGACATCCCACGAAATGCCCGGGACGTTGGTGCCGGGGGCCTGGCGCGGCGGGGGTGGGGTGGTTAGCGGGTGGCGGCCATGCGTTGGCGCATTGCGTGTTCGACCAGGGTGATCAGGGCCTGCTTGGTGGACTCGCGGTTGCGCGCGTCACAGGTGATCATCGGGACCGAGTCGTCGATCGTCAGCGCCTCCCGCACGTCCTCCATGCGGTGATGCAGGACGCCGTCGAAGGTGTTGATCGCGATGATGTAGGGCAGTCCCCGGTCGTCGAAGAAGTCGATGGACGCGAACGCATCCGCCAGCCGCCGCGTGTCGACCAGCACCACCGCGCCGATCGCACCGCGCACCAGGTCGTCCCACATGAACCAGAACCGGTGCTGGCCGGGCGTGCCGAACAGGTAGAGGATCAGGTCCGAGTCCAGCGAGACCCGGCCGAAGTCCATCGCCACCGTGGTGGTGACCTTGCCCGGCGTCGCGCTGAGGTCGTCGACCCCGACGCTGGCCTCGGTCATGACCGCCTCGGTCGTCAACGGCACGATCTCGGACACCGAACCGACGAACGTCGTCTTCCCGACCCCGAAGCCACCGGCGACCACGATCTTCGTCGAGGTCTTCCGGCTGTTCGCCGCCGTTCGGGGATCAGAGCCTGCGAAGCCCACTGAGCACCCTCTCCAAGAACTCCATTGACGGCCGATCGCCGACGACCATGCCACTCTCGTGAATCAGAACCAGGCCGGTATCGGCCATGTCGCCGATCAGCACCCGCACCACGCCCAGCGGCAGGCGCAGGTGCGCGGCGACCTCCGCTACCGAACGGGCTTCCACGCACAGCTCGGAGATGGACCTGTGCTCGGGCCTGATCTGCGTCGTCTGCGCGCGGCCGCGTTCGCTGGTGGTGACCAGCGTCTCAATAGCGAGATCATAATCGGTGCGGGTGCGCCCGCGGGTTCGGGCATAGGGCCGCACCAGCGAGCCGCCGTCCAGCCCGTCCTCGGACTCCCCCGGGTCGGTGCTGGGGATCGCGGGCATCGACCCGGAGATCGACGGCATCGACTGCGAGATCGGTGCCATCGGCTGGGAAATCGATGGCGTCGACTGCGAAATCGGCGACATCGGCTGCGAGATGGACGGCATCGACACCGACGGCGGACCGCTGTCGGTGGTGGTGCGCGGCCCGGATGCCTCCGGTTCGGCGCTGTAGCGGGCGCCGAACAGGTCGGCGCCCGGGCCGCCGAACAGCGCGCGGTCGTAGCCGCCGACGCCCTCCACCGAGTCGGACGCGCGATCGCCATCAGAGTCGTCGACGAGGTCGTCCTGCCAGGAATCCGCGCTCAGCCGCTTGTTGTAGAGGCGGAACAGGTCACCGTCCCAGCTCGGCTCGGAACCGGTGTTCATGGCGAGCTCCCCTCAGCGTTCCCCGGTCGGCATCACCGACGCCCCAAGCCCTGCAGTTGCGCCCGCAGTTCCGGGGTCAGCTGCCGCCCGACGCGCTCCACCAGCAGGGTCATCTCGTAGGCGATCAGGCCGATGTCGGCGTTGGGGGCGGCGAGCACCGCCAGGCAGGAGCCGTCACTGATGGACATCAGGAACAAATAGCCCTGCTCCATCTCCACGACGGTCTGGGTCACCTCCCCGGCTTCGAAGCACCGGGCGGCGCCCTGGGTGAGGCTGACCAGGCCGGAGGCGACCGCGGACAGCTGTTCGGCGCGGTCCCGCGGCAAACCCTGGGAACCCGCGAGCAGCAGACCGTCCGCGGACACCACCACCGAGTGCGCCACGCCGGGCACCCGGCGCACGAAGTCGGTGATCAGCCAACTGAAGCTGTCGCTGCTCATCGGTTGCTGCACGGACCCGTTCACTCCTGCTCCTCGTGACGGCTCGGATTCGAGCGGGGTGGTTCGGTGGAAACCGGCTCAGCCTTGGAGTGCCTACCCCGCCTGACACCCTGCTGGAAGTTGGTCATCCGGCCGCGCACGGCGTCGGCCGAACGCGAGGTGGCGGGCTTGCGGCGCTGGGACTGCGGCGACCGCGGGGCGGCCGAACCGGGCACCAGGTTGGACTTGGGCACCCGCTTGGGCAGTCCGGCCGCGGTGGTCTCCTGCACCTGCTGGGTCTGCTGCAGTAGCGCTTCGGCCGCCTTCCAGCCGACGTCGGCCGAACCCCATCCGGGATCCGGGGTGGTCGTGCGCGGCACCTCCTTGACCGAGTCGGGCGCGGCCGGTTCGGCCGGCTCCGATGCGGTGTCCGGGGTACCGGCCGCCGCCAGCGGACTCTCATCCACATCGGACTCGCGGAACCACTGTGAGAGCACCGCTTCGTAGATCGGCAGCCGTTGGGTTGGTGCGTCGTCGGCCATGTCCCAGGAGGCCCCGCTGGGCTCGTCGCCGACGGACGACGACGAGGGGCCTCCGGAAAGCGAGCTGTGTGCGGACGTCCAGGGGTCGGGCGCCGCGTGCTGGCCGCTTCCGTTGTCCGCCGCGTCCTCCGGGGAGCTCGTGGTGCCGAAGGCCGAGGTCAGCCCGGATCCGTCCACCCCGCTGTCGTACGGCTCGTCGGCCGGGAGCTCCGATGGCGTGAACGCGGCGGTCTTCTCCGCCTCGAACGGGCTGCGGAACAGGTTCGCCGGCTCGGCCGGCTCCGACGGCGGTCCGCACTGGCCGTCGAACTCCGAAACGCTTTCCTCGCTGGGCCACTGCTCGGCCTGGACGTCGTCCGCGGGCGCCGCCGCGTGATCCTCCCACTTCGGGATGTCGGTGGCGCCGAACGAATCGCCGTCGGACACGGTCACCGAGTACTGGGTGGGCAGTTCGGTGTCCGCGGGCTGGGGGTCCTCCTGCGGTTGCGGGGTGAACGCGGTGGCCTGCTCGACGCCGTCGAGCCTCGGCAGCGGGGCCCGCTCGGTGGGCTGCTCGACGCCGCGGTCGGACGCCGCGGCGCGGCCGAACGCCGCCGCCAGGCCGAGGTGCGTGCCGGTCTCGCTGACCGACTCGCGCCGCCCTTCGGCCCGCGCGGAGCGCGGCAGGTCGGGCATCGGCTTCGGGCCTTCCGGGGTGAGCTGCACGACATACTCTCCGGACAGGCGCACCGTCGCGGTGACGCCGCCCTCGAGGTTGTCGTTGTTCTGCAGCTCGACGCGGATGTTGTGCCGTTGCGCCAGCTGGCCGACCACGAACAGACCCATCCGTCGCGACACCGCGACGTCGATTTCCGGCGGCCGGGTGAGCCGCTCGTTGATCTCGTCGATCTCCTCGGCGTCGATGCCCACGCCGCGGTCGCGGATCTCGATGACGAGTTCCTGCCTGCGGTAGGCGGTGCGGACGGTGACCTCGGTGTCGGGGTTGGAGAACACCGTGGCGTTCTCCAGCAGCTCGGCGATGAGGTGCACGAAGTCGTTGACCACCCGGCCCTGGATGGCCAGGTCGGGCGCGTCGACCACGGCGATGCGCGCGTACTGCTCCACTTCGGACACCGCGGCGCCGAGCACCTCGTTCAGCGGCACCGGGCGCATCATCCGGCGGGTGAGGTCGGTGCCGCCGAGGATGAGCAGGTTCTCGTTGTTCCGGCGCATGCGGGTGGCCAGGTGGTCCAGCTCGAAGAGGCTGCTGAGCTGGTCCGGGTCCTGCTCGTCCTGCTCCAGCCGGTCGATCAGGGCCAGCTGCCGCTGGACCAGCGTCTGGCTGCGCCGCGCCAGGTTGACGAACAGGTCGTTGACGTTGTTGCGCAGCAGCGCCTGTTCGGTGGCCAGGCGCAGCGCCTGCTGGTGCACCGCGTCGAACGCGCGGGCGACCTGCCCGATCTCCTCGCGGGTGTGCACCGGCACCGGCGGCACCGTGACCTTGCCGGCGGCGGACGGGTCCTCGTTCACCTTGCTGATCGCCTCGGGGAGGCTCTGCTGGGCGATCTCCAGCGCGCTGTAGCGCAGCGTGCGCAGCGGCCGCAGCATCGAGCGGGCGATGAAGGCGGCGATGCCGAAGGCGACCACGAGCAGCATCAGGATCAGCGCGCTGTCGCGGATGACCGACCACTGGGTGGAGTCGGCGAGTTCGGCGGCGTCGTCGTGGAAATCGCGCAGGACCTGCTCCTCGACGGAGCGGACCAGGTCGGTGCGTTGGCCGGAGACGCGGCCCCACTCCAGCGGGTCGACGTTGAGGCGATCGCCGCGGTCGCCGTTGATGAGCGCGGTCTGCTCGATCTGCTCCGCGCTGTCGACCTCGGGCCCGGCGACGCACGCCGCGTAGAGGGCGCGCTGCTCGGGGGTGGCCGCCGTCTCGAACTCCTCGTGGGCGGCCTCGAACCGGGCGTTGGCCGCGCGGATGGCGTCGGTCTGGCCGGTGAAGAACTCGTTGCGCAGCGCGGCGCCGAGCAGGATGGACCGCTGCTGGGCCAGCTGCTCCTTGGCGCGGCCGAGCGCTTCGGCGGCCCGCGCGGCCGCGGTGATCTCGGTGTTCGCTGCGGCACCGGCGACGGCGCGGGTGACCTGCAGCACCGCGTCGATCACCGAGTTGTAGGCGACGAGGGTCTGCTGGCTGGTGAAGCCGGCGTTGACGGTGCTGCGCAGCGAGCCCAGGGCCTCCAGCCGGTGAACGGCAGCCTCGTAGGCGCTGCGCACCTCGGGCGAGAAGTCCGCCACCCGCGCGTCGAAGGCGCGCAGCTGCTGCACGGCCACGTCGACCTGCTGGTGCTGCCTGGTGGCCTCACCCGCCGCGGCCGAGCTGTTCGCGGAGGTCAGGACCACGGCGAAGTCTCGTTCGCGTTCCAGCTCGTGGGTCACGTTGGCGGTTTGCTGGACCAGTTCCACCTGCTCGACGATGGTGTTCAGCCGTGAGGTGGTGGCCAGGCCGTCGAAGACCCGGATTCCGCCAACGCTCAACGCGACCAGCGTCGGGACCAGCAGGACCGCGGCCATCTTGTACCGGAGGCGCCAGTTGCGCAGCCACCACGTCCTGGTCCGAGCGCCAGCCGACGGGGTGGCTGGGCTGGCTCCGGTAGCGGGGTCGTTGTTGAGCATCCCTGTTTCCTGCGCTGCGGCGGACATGTGCGACACCGCCACGGCTAGTTGCCTCTCCGCGCCGCGACAGTGCTGGTCATTGTGCCGGGAATGCGCCCGCGAGCCGACACGGCGCCGGGTAGCCACGAGCGGGCCGACGGTGCCTCAACTCCCGCCGAGCCGCCGCAGACCCTGACTCTGTCAGCCGGGCTTGCCATCACACTCCCTGGTCACAACGTGCATCCCCCGAAGCAGAGGCAGGTCACCTCGACGGGCGAGACTATACTTAACTGGGCGTCACAAGTCAGGCCCCCAGAGCGGGACGTCATCACCGGGCAGAGTGGTATGAACAACAGTTCATCCGTCCCTGTCCTGATGACCTAATTTCGCCTGGTTGTTGGTAGTGGTTCAACGTTCTACAGTCTGGCGGCGACACCCCGACCGCGCGCCCACGCCGAGCCGCGATGCCCGCCGGGCAGCGTCCGATCCGCGCACGCCGTGCCCGACCGAACCCGCCCCCCGACCCCGGCACTCCGCGCTGTCCACAGTGAACCGACACCGGGCGGCGTTGCGCACGTCACACCAGGCTAGGAGGATCTGCATGCACCGCGTCCTGCCGCGCAGGGACCTGCTGAAGCTCGCCGGTGGAATGGTCACCGTCAGCGCGCTGATGGGCACGAGCGGCTGCGGGCTGCTCGGCGGGTCGCAGTCCGCCGGGGGCGGAAACGGCCAGGTCGAGAAGGCGAACATCAAGGTCGGCGCCCTGCCCATCAACGACCTCGCCCCGCTGCACCTGGCCGTGCGCAACGGCTACTTCCAGCAGGAGGGCCTGACCGTCGAGATCGTCTCCGCGCCCGACGGCAGCGCCGCGCTCGCCAGCACCATCGGCGGCGACTACGACATCACCTACAGCAGTTACGTGCCGTTCTTCCAGGCCCAGGCCCGCGGTATCGCCGACCTGCGGATCGTGGCCGACTGCGCCTCCGCCACGCCGAACAGCACGATGATCATGACCGCGCCCGGGTCGAAGGTCCGCACGCCGCAGGACCTGGCCGGCCGCAAGATCGCCATCTCCGGCCCCGGCACCATCTCCGAACTGCTGGTCAAGGCCACCATGCGGGCCTACGGCGTGGACTTCGGCAAGGTCGACTTCGTGCCCGTCCCGTTCATCAACATGCCCGCGGCGCTGCAGCAGAAGCAGGTGGACGCGGCGCTGCTCACCGAGCCGTTTCTGACCCAGGCCGCCCGCAACAGCGGCGCGGTACCGGTGGTGGACACCGCCACCGGGCCGCTGGAGGACCTGCCGCTGACCGGCTACGGCGCGACGGCCCGGTTCTGCAACGAGAACCCGCGCACCGTGGCCGCCTTCCAGCGGGCCATGGACCGCGCCGTCGCCGAGGCCCAGGACCGCAGCAAGGTCGAGCCGCTGCTGCCGGAGTTCGCCAAGATCGACAAGGCCACCGCGGCCATCATCACCCTGCTGAAGTTCAACTCTCGCGCCGACGCCACCCGGCTACAGCGGGTGCCGCGGCTGATGCGCGAGTTCGGCTTCATCGACAAGGACATCAACGTCGCGGAAATGATCGTCGCCCCGCCGCAGGTGTGATCCGCGTTTGGGTGGCCGGTTTCCCGCACCGCCACCCCGGATCCACCGACGATCTGGCCGACCCGCCCGAGATACCGGACATGCCAGGCATCCCGGGCGGGTTTGCGCTGGTCGGGGGAATTACGGCAGACGAATTAACCATTGCCCCGAATAACCGCATCGACATTCAATCCGACGTCACCGTTCACCTGTCATTTGCGGACATATGGGCGAGAAGAGCGACACCGGCGAGTGAGGTGCGACACCGAGCAAATTACGTGTGGTTGTCGGCACTGGTCCGAGCTTCTACAGTTTCCGTGCACCACACACTTCGCCAGGAGGAACCAGATGAGTCCCGCACCGCGCGCCGTTCCCAGGCGGAACTTGCTGAAACTCGCCGGCGGCGTGGTCACGGCAGGTACGCTGATGGGCACCAGCGGTTGCGGGCTGCTCGGCGGATCGCAGGCCGAGCAGAGCGGGAACGCCCAGGTGGAGAAGGCCACCCTGCGGGTCGGCGCCCTGCCCATCAGCGAAATCGCCCCGCTGCACCTCGCGGTACAGGACGGCCACTTCCAGCGCGAGGGTCTCACCGTCGAGATCCTCACCGCATCCGACGGCGCCACGGCCCTCAACAGCGCCATCGGCGGTGACTACGACATTACCTTCAGCAGCTACGTGCCGATCTTCAAGGCCCAGGCCAGCGGCGTGGCGCACCTGAAGATCGTCGCCGACTGCGCGTCCAGCACGCCCAACACCTGCATGATCATGGCCCCGCGGAACTCGGGGGTGCGCACGCCGCAGCACCTCGCCGGCAAGAAGATCGCGATCAGCGGCAGCGGCACCATCTCCGAGCTGATGGTCAAGGCCGCGATGCGCGCCAACGAAGTCGCCTTCAGCGGCGTGGAATGGGTCCCGCTCGGGTTCATCAACATGCCCAACGCGCTGAAGCAGAACCAGGTCGACGCGGCGTTCGTCGTCGAACCGTTCCTCACCCTGGCCGCGCGCGACGCGGGCGCAATCCCGGTCGTCGACACCGCCACCGGCCCGCTGGAGGACCTGCCGCTGGGCGGCTACGTCTGCAACGCCCGCTTCGCCGAGGAGAACCCCCACACGGTGGCCGCCTTCCAGCGCGCCATGGACACCGCCGTCGCCGAGGCCCAGGACCGCAGCAAGATCGAACCGCTGCTGCCGCAGTTCGCCAAGATCGACAAGGACATCGCGGCCATCATCACCCTGCTCAAGATGAACTCCCGCGCCGACGCGACCCGCCTGCAGCGGGTGCCGCGGCTGATGCGCGAGTTCGGCTACATCGACAAGGACGTCAACGTGGCCAGCATGATCATCGCACCGCCGCAGAACTGATCCACGCCACCATGACCACGACACTCCGGGGACTGGCCGGGCTGCTGGGCTTCCTTGTGCTGTGGGAGGTCTTCAGCCGGTCCGGCATCGTCGCCCAGCAGTACTTCCCGCCACCGTCCACTGTGCTCGTTCGGTTCGTTGAACTGCTCGGCGACCGGGGCTTCCTGCTCGACCTGATCGCCAGCGTGCTGGCCTGGGCGATCGCGCTGGGCATCTCCATCGCGATCGCGGTTCCCGCCGGACTGCTGCTGGGCAGCGTGCGGGCCATCCGGGTGGCCACCCGGGCGATCATCGAGTTTCTCCGCCCCATCCCGTCGGTGGCGTTGATCCCGCTGGCCGTCGTGCTGGTCGGCGCGGGCCCGGAGACCAAGATCTCGCTGGCCGTGTACGCCTCGGTGTGGCCGATCCTGTTCAACACGATCTACGCCTTCGACGAGATCGACCCCGTCATGGTGGACACCGCGCGGTCCTTCGGCCTGGGCCGCGGCCGGGTGATGTTCACCGTCGCGCTGCCCAACTCGGCGCCGTTCGTGCTCACCGGCATCCGGATGTCCGCGGCGGTGGCGCTGATCCTGGTGGTCAGCACCGAGTTCCTGGCCGGCGGCAGCGGGCTGGGCAGTTTCGTGCTCGACGCCAGCACCGGCGCGGGCCGGATGGACCTGGTCCTGGCGGGCACGCTCGTCGCCGGCATCGTCGGCTACCTGATCAACGAGGCGCTGGAGCTGCTGCACCGGCGCGGGCTGCGGTGGGCCGCCGTGGGAACGGAGGCGTCATGAGCGAGAAAGTCCTGCTCCCGCTCGTCAAAGCCGACCGGGCCCGCAAGGCACAGGGGGAACCTTGCACCGGGTGAGCGGATTCCTCAACCGGTGGCTGGTGTTCATCGGCGCGGTCGTGGTCTGGGAGCTGGTCACGCGGCTGGCGCAGAGCCCGTTCTTCCCGCCGCCGACCGTGATCGTGCAGACCGCGGCACAGCGCTGGTTCAGTGGCCCCGCGTCGTCGCTGTTCCTGACCGACATCGTGTTCCACGACCTGCTGGCCAGCTTCGGCCGGATCGCGGCCGGCTGGCTCATCGCCGTCGTGCTCGGCGTGTCGCTGGGCACGCTGCTCGGCCGGTCCCGCACCGCGCTGGACTACGTCGGGCCGCTGATGGCGTTCATGCGGGCCATCCCGCCGCCGGTGCTGGTGCCGGTTTTCCTGGTGCTGCTCGGCATCGGCACCCAGATGCAGGTCAGCGTGATCGTCTTCGGGGTGGTGTGGCCGATCCTGCTCAACACCGTCGACGGGGTGCGCGCCGTCGACCAGGTCAAGGTCGACACCGCCCGGTCGTTCCGGATCCCACGCCTGCACTGGGTGTTCGGCGTGGTGCTGCCCGCGGCGACGCCGAAGATCTTCGCCGGGCTGCGAGTGAGCCTGTCGCTGGCGCTGGTGCTGATGGTCGTCTCGGAGCTGGTGGGGTCCACCAACGGCATCGGCTACCGGCTGATGTTCGACCAGCGCGCCTACGACCTCCCCGCCATGTGGGCGGGCATCGTCCTGCTCGGCGTTCTCGGATACGTGCTCAACACGCTGCTGCTCGTGGTGGAACGCCGGGTGCTGAGCTGGCAGCCCTCGCAGGCTGCCGCGGTGGGAGGCTGAAACGGTTGACCGACTCGAAGATCATGCTCGACGTCTCCGGGCTCGGGCACCGCTACGGCGGCGCGAACGGCCACCTGGCCATCGCCGACCTGACGTTCCAGGTGCGTACCGGCGAGCTGGCCTGCATCGTCGGCCCGTCCGGTTGCGGCAAGTCGACGATGCTGCGCGCCATCTCGGGACTCATCACGCCCAGCAGCGGTGAGGTGAAGCTGCACGGCGACCCGGTGCAGGGCGTCCCGGCCGACCTGGCCGTGGTGTTCCAGGACTACAGCCGCTCGCTGTTCCCGTGGCTGTCGGTGCGGTCCAACGTGGAGTTCCCGCTGCGGTCCCGCGACCTGGGCAGGGCCGAGCGCCGTGCCCGGGCCGACGAGGTGCTGGAGTGGGTCGGGCTGGGCGCCGCCGCGAAGAAATACCCGTGGCAGCTGTCCGGCGGCATGCAGCAGCGGGTGTCGATCGCCCGGGCGCTGGCCTGCCGCCCCGCCCTGCTGCTGATGGACGAGCCGTTCGCCTCGGTGGACGCGCAGACCCGCTTCGAGCTGGAGGACCTGCTGCTGCGGGTGCGCAAGCAGTTCGACAGCACCGTCCTGCTGGTCACCCACGACATCGACGAGAGCATCTACCTGGCGGACCGGGTGTTGGTGCTGTCGAAGTCGCCCGCGTCGATCGTGGCGGACCTGGAAGTGCCGCTGGGCGACGAGCGGGACCAGATCACCACCCGCGAGTCGGAGACGTTCGTGCAGCTCCGCAGCGAGGTGGCGCGCCTGCTGGAGGTCCGCAGCGCCCAGCCGCCGCGACCCGCAGCGGCGGAGGCCAACGCGGAGCGCGCGACCACGAAGTCCGATGTGGACGAACCGCCGACCGCGAGGAAGTGGGCAACGGCCGAACACACCGAGGCCACCGAAGCCACGCAGCACGCCGCCAGCAGGCGGGGTTAGTACAGGGGGCGCTGGGCTGGGTCGACCTTGACGTGGAGGAGGGTCGGGCCGGTGCGGCCGGTGAACTCCTCGGCCAGCGCCGCGTCGAGCTCCTCGGGGCGCTCGACGAGCTTCGCCGGGCAGCCGAGGCTGGTGGCCAGCGCGACGAAGTCGATGCCGCCGAGTTCGACGCCCGGCAGCTTGTGGCCGCCCGCGGCCTCGCCCAGCACCGCCACCGCCGCATACCGCGCGTTGTCCATGATCACGAAGGTGACCGGGGCCTGCTCGCGCACCGCCGTCCACACCGCCTGGATGCCGTACATGCTGGAACCGTCGCCGAGCAGGGCGACCGTGCGCCGCGTCGGATCGGCCATCGCCACCCCGACCGCCGCGCCGATGCCGTAGCCCAGCGCCCCGGAGAACCCGGTGAAGAACCCGCCGTCGGTGGAGCGGATCGGGAAGAACTCGTGCAGGTCGTTGCGGTGGCTCGGGGTCTCCTCCACCACGGCGGCGTCCACGGGCAGCGCCGCGGCGATGGTGTCGAAGACGTACGCGGCCGTCATCGGCGTCGACGCGGCGGGCTTGGGCGGCCGGGCGTAGCCCTGCGGAACAGCGCGCCGGATGTCCTGGACCTGCGCGTTGACCTGCCGCACCGAATGCCGCAGCGCACCCAGCACGCCGCGGCCCTGCCGCGCCCGGGCCAGCACCTCGGGATCGTCGTGCACGAGGAACAGCTCCGGCAGCTCGACCTCGCTCTCGCCCCGGTACACGTGGTAGGTGAACGCGGGCGCACCCCACACCACCACCAGGTCGTAGGCGGCCAGCTCGGTGCGCAGCGCCCGCTGCTCGGGCTGCAGGAACCCGGCGAACTGCGGGTGGTCCTCGGGAAACGAGCAGCGCGGCGACATCGGCGCCACCCACACCGCCGCCTTCGCCTTCTCCACCAGCTCCACCATCTCGGCGACCACACCGTCGGCGTCCACTGCGGGACCCACCACGAACGCGGGCCGCTCGCAGCGCTCCAGAGCCCCGGCCAGCGCGGCGACCGCGTCCGGGTCGGGCGCGAAGGCGGGCGTGCGCGGCCGGGCGGGCACCGGCACCCCGGGCTCGTCCCAGTCGTCGGCCGGGATGGACACGAACACCGGCCCGCACGGCGGGGTCGTCGCCAGCTGGTAGGCACGCAGCAGCGCGGCGGGCACGTCGGCGGCCCGGGCGGGCTCGTAGCTCCACTTCACGTACGGCCGCGGGAAGTTCGCCGCATCGGTGGCGCCCAGGAACGGTTCGCCGAACATCAGGCTGCGGGTCTGCTGCCCGGCGGTCACGATCATCGGCGTGCGGTTGCGGTACGCGGTGAAGATCGCGCCCAGCGCGTGTCCGACACCACCGGCGGAGTGCAGGTTGACCAGCACCGGTTCCCGGCGGGCCTGCGCGTAGCCGTCGGCCATCGCCACCACCGCGGACTCCTGCAGCCCCAGCACGTAGCGGAAGTCGTCCGGCCAGTCGGTGAGGAACGGCACCTCGGTGGTGCCCGGGTTGCCGAACACCGCGGTGAGTCCGAGCTCGCGCATCAACCCGCGGGTGATGTCACGGACAGTGCCGCCCTCGCTGCGCATCGAATCCCCTCCCAATCGCGCGGACAACCCCGCTCACCTGCGGGATCGCCCTGCCACGACATCACATCGGCAGCGCCGGAACCAGATAGCGTTCGTCACTGTCCGGATGCGACGGGAGGCGGATCAGGCTGCGCCGGTCAGCGCACCGCGGTGCACACCGTGCGAGCCGGGTCGGGGTAGGCGGTGGCCTCGGAACCAGGCGGGCAGGCCGCCTCGGTCGACACCGCGGTGACCGTGCGGTTCGCCTGCGGATCGGTGCACGGCACCTTGGTCTGCACACCCGCCACCGGCACCCGCAGGCAGTCGCCGACGGCGACGTCGGGGACCAGGCACAACCGCACCCCGCCGGTGGTGTCCTGGCTGACCGCGGCGTACGGCGGCGGGCAGGGCTGGGCATCCGACGTGATGCTGGCGATCACAAAGTCCGACTCGGGGCTGCCGCACCCGACGCGCTCCCACCCGGGTTCGGCGGTGTCGACGTCCGTGATGCTGACGCACGCCCCGGTGGTGAGCTGCGCGGCGCGGAAGCTGGTGGACTGCGCGGCGCGGAAGCTGAAGTACGCCACAAGGGCGATCGCGATGCCGATGCCCAGCGCACCCACGTACAGGACGCGCCCGAGCCGGCTGCGCGGCTGGCACATGGATCTCCTCCGGAGACGATCTAGGCGCGCAACCTAGCCGATCCGGCGGCCTGCGGGCACCGGGGCGCTCGCAAGCCGACCGGTCAGGCGCCCTGGACGTCGCCGAAGCAGACCGTGCGGGCCGGGCGGCTGAAGACGTAGTAGCCCTCGTCCTCGTCGCAGGTGTTCTCGGCGTCGTCCGTCGCGGCCACCTTGGTGACCTGGTCCTCGGCCTTGGAGCAGTCCAGCTTGAGCGGCAGGATCTCCTCGGACTCCTGGAACGAGGTCAGGCAGTCACCGACCTTGACGTCCAGCACGATGCAGTAGGTCCTGCCGTCCACCACGTTGCTGTAGGTGTCGGTGCACAACTCGTGGTTGCTGCCCTCGTGGACCTCGACGACCTGGTAGTCGGACTCGGCCGAGCCGCACCTGGCGGCGGTCATCGCGCCGCCTCGCTCGCTGGCCAGCGACATACAGTCGCCCGCCTCGATCCGGCCGCCGCTGTTGACGGCCACGAGCACAACCACGACCACGATCGCCGCCAGCACCGCCACGCCACCGGCCACCAGGCCGATGATGAGCCCGGTGTGGCTCTTCTTCGGCGGCGTCGGGGGCTGGCTGCTCGCCACGTGGCGCCAGAAGTCGTCCGAGCTGCCCGGCTGCTGGTACGGCCCCGTCGGGTAGGAACCCGACGGGTAGGGGCCGGACTGCGCACCGTAGGGATCCTGCGGTGGATAGCTCACTACTCCTCCGTTTTTCGCTCATGAGCAACTTAGCCGAACCCCCGACGCGGCATTACCCGAACAGGTGATAACAGTAGCGGTGGAATACTGGTCCGAAGTCCGGTCGTTGCCCGTGGGCACCGCTGATCACCTGCGACAAAGCCGTCCGACCCGAGGGAGCTGCGCACCCGTGACCGACGGACCCCTGATCGTGCAGTCCGACAAAACCGTGCTGCTGGAGGTCGACCACGACCTCGCCGACGAGGCCCGCACCGCCATCGCACCGTTCGCGGAGCTCGAACGCGCCCCCGAGCACGTGCACACCTACCGCATCACGCCGCTGGCGCTGTGGAACGCGCGCGCCGCCGGGCACGACGCCGAGCAGGTGGTGGACGCCCTGGTGCGCTTCTCGCGCTACCCCGTCCCGCAGCCGCTGCTGGTGGACGTCGTGGAGACGATGGGCCGCTTCGGCCGCCTCCAGCTGGCCCATCACCCCGCGCACGGCCTGGTGCTGAACTCGCTGGACCGCGCGGTGCTGGAGGAGGTCCTGCGGAACAAGAAGATCACCCCGATGCTGGGCGCCCGCATCGACGACGACACCGTGGTGGTGCACCCCAGCGAGCGCGGCCGGCTCAAGCAGATGCTGCTCAGGGTCGGCTGGCCCGCCGAGGACCTCGCCGGGTACGTCGACGGCGAGTCGCACCCGATCAGGCTCGAGCAGAACGGCTGGCAGCTGCGCGACTACCAGCAGCAGGCGGTGCAGTCGTTCTGGGCCGGCGGGTCCGGGGTCGTGGTGCTGCCCTGCGGCGCGGGCAAGACGCTGGTCGGCGCCGCGGCGATGGCCGAGGCGCAGGCGACCACGCTGATCCTGGTCACCAACACCGTGGCGGGCCGGCAGTGGAAGCGGGAGCTGGTGGCGCGCACCTCGTTGACCGAGGACGAGATCGGCGAGTACTCCGGGGAGAAGAAGGAGATCCGGCCGGTCACCATCGCCACGTACCAGGTGATCACCCGCCGCTCCAAGGGCGAGTACAAGCACCTGGAGCTGTTCGACTCGCGCGACTGGGGCCTGATCGTCTACGACGAGGTGCACCTGTTGCCCGCCCCGGTGTTCCGGATGACCGCCGACCTGCAGTCGCGGCGGCGGCTCGGGCTCACCGCGACGCTGGTCCGCGAGGACGGCCGGGAGGGCGACGTGTTCTCGCTCATCGGGCCGAAGCGCTACGACGCGCCGTGGAAGGACATCGAGTCGCAGGGCTGGATCGCGCCGGCCGAGTGCATCGAGGTCCGGGTGACGCTGACCGACAACGAGCGCCTGGAGTACGCGACCGCCGACGCCGACGAGCGCTACAAGGTGTGCTCGACGGCGCGCACCAAGGCGCCGGTGGTCAAGGCGATCCTGGACCGGCACCCGGGTGAACCGGCCCTGGTCATCGGCGCCTACCTGGAGCAGCTGCACGAGCTGGGCGAGGCGCTGGACGCGCCGATCGTGGAGGGCTCGACGAAGAACAAGGAGCGCGAGGCGCTGTTCGACGCGTTCCGCCGCGGCGAGATCGACCGGCTGGTGGTGTCGAAGGTGGCGAACTTCTCCATCGACCTGCCGGAGGCGTCGGTGGCGGTGCAGGTCTCCGGCACCTTCGGGTCGCGGCAGGAGGAGGCGCAGCGGCTGGGCCGGTTGCTGCGGCCGAAGGCCGAGCGGCGGCAGGCGCACTTCTACTCGGTGGTGGCGCGCGACACGCTGGACACCGATTACGCGGCGCACCGCCAGCGGTTCCTCGCCGAGCAGGGCTACGCTTACCGGATCGTGGACGCCGATGATCTCCTGGGACCGGCGATCCCGGACGTGGGGTGACGACATCCGGGCGATTTCCCCGTTCGGCCGTCACCCAATCGTGCCCGAGCAGGGCCTGGCAGCCGCTACCGTTGCGAGGAACGCACGAAGCGCCCGCACGACCGAAGCCCTGCTGGTCCGGGCGCGAAAGTCCCGCCCGGGGCGATTCGGCGCCGGACGCGGGCGTCGCAAGGACAAGGGGCGGGTGTCCCGCACAACGCGGAGGCGTCATGAGCAAGACTTCGCAGGCACCCGCTCATGATCGCCGACCGGGTGTGTCCCGGACAACACTGGAGATCGGATGACCACCGAGCAGGAACGCGCGGCGATGGGCGGCGCGCACCGGTTCATCGGACTCGCGGAGAACCTCGAACGGCACGCCGGGACACCGACCGGGGCCGAACCCCCGAACGTGCACGGCACCAACCGCGGCTACGGCCTGGTGTTCTTCCACCAGGCCGAGTACCACCTGACCACGGTGATCAGCAGCGGGCTGCGCTTTCAGCCGCTCGGCGCCGACCCCGCCCAGGAACTGGCCTGCACGGTCTACAAGGAGCAGGCCGAGGCCGCGCGGCACCTGGTCGACCTCACCGCGGAACTGCTGGTGCAGCAGCGCACCCACCTGGTGCCGGACCAGATCGTGCCCAACAAGGAGCCGCTGCTGCCGGGCACCGAGTTCCACGGCGTGCTGGCCAGCGGCCACCCGCTGTTCCCGCCGGAGTTCACCCGCTTCACCGACCCGGACGGCGTCGAGCAGCTCCAGGTGTTCACGCTGCTGCCGGTGACCCTCGGCGAGCTGAACTACATCCTGGACAACGGCGTCACGGCGTTGCGCCAGCAGTGGGCGCGGTTCGAGGTCGACGTCTTCGACCTCGGGCGCCCCAGCGTCGCCTGAGCGCGGCATCGCCCGGCGCCGCTCGCGTTCGGTGTGCCGTCACGACCGGTGGACCGCGTCATGCCCTCGACACGCCGTGGTGACGTCGAGCTGCGAGGATCGGACCATGGCGACGATCGACCTGGCGGAACTGGACGCGGTGCGGGTGTACGCGCTGCCGATGCGCAACCGCTTCCGCGGCATCACCGTGCGGCGGGGGGTGCTGCTGAGCGGCCCCGCCGGGTGGGGCGAGTTCTGCCCGTTCGAGGACTACGACGACGCGCAGTCCGTGCCGTGGCTGCACGCCGCGTTGGAGGCGTGCAGTGAGAGCTGGCCGGAACCCGTGCGCGACAGCATCCCGGTCAACTGCACGGTGCCCGCGGTGCCGGCGGACAAGGCCGCCGCGATCGTCGCCGCCTCCGGGTGCAGCACCGCGAAGGTGAAGGTCGCCGAGCCGGGCCAGTCGGCGGGCGAGGACGTGGAGCGGGTGGCCGCGGTGCGCGACGCGCTCGGCCCGGGCGGCGCGATCCGCGTGGACGCCAACGCGGCGTGGGACGTCGACACGGCGGTGCGGCGCATCCGGGAGCTGGACAAGGCCGCCGACGGCTTGGAGTACGTCGAGCAGCCGTGCCCGACCATCGAGAACCTCGCGGCCGTGCGCCGCCGCGTGGACGTGCGCATCGCCGCCGACGAGAGCATCCGGCGGGCCGAGGACCCGCTGCGGGTCGCGGTCGCCGGGGCGGCCGACGTGGCGGTCATCAAGGCCACCCCGCTCGGCGGCGTCCGCCGCGCGCTGCGCGTCGCCGAGGCCAGCGGCCTGCCGTGCGTGGTGTCCTCCGCGGTGGAGACCAGCGTCGGCCTCGCCGCGCAGTTGGCCCTGGCGGGCGCGCTGCCGGAGCTGCCGTTCGCCTGCGGCCTGGGCACGATGGCGCTGCTCGACGGCGACGTCGTCGCCGATTCACTGCTGCCCGTGCAGGGTCGCCTGCCGGTGCTGCGGCGCCCGCCGCAGCCAGACCCGGCGCTGGTGGCTGCGGCGACGCCGACGGCGGACGTGCAACGGCAGTGGCTGGACCGTCTGAGGCGGGTGAACGCCCTCCGTACCAGCTGATGGCCTCACCTGAGAGGCACCCTCAGCCGGCTGTTCGGTGGGGGTGCCCCTTCTTCGGGCCCCCGAGCGGTCAGGAGCGGGCGCGGCGGCGTCGGATGAGGCGGATCAGCAGGAGCAGGACCACCACCCCCACCGCCACCGGAGCGAGGCGCTTGAGGACCGGGGCACCGGCCGTGCCGAGCAGGTCGATCGCCTCGTCCGACGGCGTCGGCCTGCCGGTCACCACCGCGTCCGCGCGGCGCGACGCTTCCTCCTTCGCCGTGCTCGACCACTCGCCGCCGGCGGGCGTGACCCGCCAGCTCGGCTTCGCCTCCGCCGCCTCGACTCCGGCCGCGGCGGGCTTCGCCTCCGCCTTCGCGGCCTCGGCAGGCTTGGCCTCGGCGGGCTTGGCCTCGGCTTCCGGCTTCGCCGCGGGTTCGGCGGCCGCCGCGGGCTCCTGGGTGAGCTGCGCGGCGAGGTTGGCGGCGAACTGGTTGAGGATCTTGCCGCCGACCTCGGAGATCAGGCCACGGCCCAACTGGGCGGGCTTGCCGGTGACCTTCAGGTCGGTGTCGACGGTGACGGCCGTGGTGTCGCCCTCGGCCTTGAGGACCGCGACGACGGTGGCGGCGGCCGTGCCGCTGCCCCGCGAGTCCTTGCCGCTGGCGTCGATGACGACGCGGCGGGCCGACTCGTCGACCTCCTTGAAGGTGCCGGTGCCCTTGTAGAGCAGGGTGACCGGGCCGAGCTTGACCCTGACCGAGCCGGAGAACTCGTTGCCCTCGGCCTTGGTGAGCGTGGCGCCGGGCATGCACGGGGCGACCCGCTCTGGGTCGAGCAGCGCCTGCCACGCCACGTCGACCGGCACCGGAACGCTGAACTGGTGCTGCATCTGCACTGGAGGGTCCTCCTGGTTCGACCGAGCTCGGCCCCCGACTTCAGGGCCGCTGTTCTTCGAGGCTGCCCGCGGGCTGGCCGCCCTACCCGACGCCGGTGCGCCCCGGAAAATTCCCGCCCCGGCGTCGTGGTCCTCCCGAGCAGTCCACCACCAGCTTCCCAGCCCGCACGGCTCGCGGGTACCCCGTTCGGATCACCGCGGGGTGTGGGTGCGCGACCGGGGTCGCGCACCCACATGCCGTCAGACTCCCGCGGCGGCCAGCACGGCGCGACCGGTCAGCACCTCGGCGAGGTGCTGCCGGTAGTCCACGTCCGCGCTGGAGTCGGCGGTGGGGCTGGTGCCTTCGGCGGCGTGCCGGGCCGCTGCCCGGATCGCGTCCGCCGTCGCGGGTTGCCCCACCAGGGCCTGTTCCACGCCGGCCGCCCGGATCGGCGTGGGCCCCATGTTGGTCAGCCCGATGCGGGCTTCGGCGATGGTGCCGTCGTCCACACGCACCGCGGCGGCCACGCCGACGATCGACCACGCCTGCGCGACCCGGTTGAACTTCTCGTAGTGGGCGCGCCAGCCGGTCCACTTCGGCATGCGCACCTCGACGAGCAGTTCCCCAGGTTCCAGGGCGGTGGTGAAGTAGTCGACGAAGAACTCCGCGGCGGGTACCGAGCGCTGCCCGGACGGCCCGGCCAGCACCATCTCGGCGTCGAGCACGAGCGCCGGGGCCGGCAGGTCACCGGCCGGGTCGGCGTGCGCGAGCGATCCGCCGAAGGTGCCGCGATGCCGCACCTGCGGGTCGGCGACGGTTCGGGTGGCCAGCGCGATCAGCGGCAGGTGCTGCTGCACCAGCGGGTCGCGCATGACGTCGTGGTGCGTGGTCATCGAGCCGATGACCACCGCGTCGCCGTCGTCGCGGACGCCGCGCAGCGCGGCGATCCGGCCGAGGTCGACGACCAGCTGCGGGTCGGCCATCCGCATCCGCAGCACGGGCAGCAGGCTCTGCCCGCCGGCGAGCACCTTGGCGTCCTCCCCGGCCTCCGACAGCGCGGCGACGGCCTCCTCCACCGTGGCGGGCGCGACGTAGTCGAACTGGGCGGGAATCACCGGGCACCTCCCTGGGCGTCCATCGAACCGAGTCCTCCACCGGCCTCCGGCGCGGTCGCCCCGCTGGGGCGGGCACCGGTGATGGCTCGCCACACGCGCTGCGGCGAGCACGGCATCTCCACATCGTTGACGCCCATCGGCCGCAACGCGTCGACCACCGCGTTCACCACCGCGGGCGTAGAGGCGATGGTGCCCGCCTCGCCGACGCCCTTGACGCCCAGCGGGTTGGACGTCGCGCGCGTCTCGGTGCGGTCGGTGACGAACTCGGGCAGGTCCACCGCGGACGGCACCAGGTAGTCGGCCAGCGTCGCCGTGGTCAGCGTGCCGCTCTCGTCGTAGACCGCCTCCTCGAACAGCGCCTGCGCGATGCCCTGCGCGAGCCCGCCGTGCACCTGGCCCTCCACGAGCAGCGGGTTGATCACGGTGCCGACATCGTCGACGCAGACGTACCTGCGGATCTTCACCCGTCCCGTCTCGGTGTCCACCTCGACGGCACACAGGTGGGTGCCGTGCGGGAACGAGAAGTTCTCCGGGTCGTAGGTCGCTTCCGCGTCGAGGCTCGGCTCCACCCCTTCGGGCAGGTCGTGCGCGGCGAACGCGGCCAGCGCCACCTCGGCCAGCGAGACACCGCGGTCGGTGCCGCGCACCCCGAACTTCCCGGCGGTGAACTCCACGTCGTCCTCGGCGCATTCGAGGACGTGCGCGGCGATCCGCTTGGCCTTGGCAATGACCTTGTCCGCCGCGGCCACCACCGCCATGCCGCCGACGGCCAGCGACCGCGACCCGTAGGTGTCCAGGCCCTTCGGCGAGACCTGGGTGTCGCCGTGCAGCACCTCGACGTCCTCGAACGGCACCCCGAGCCGGTCGGCGACGATCTGGCTCCACGCCGTCTCGTGGCCCTGCCCGTGCGGCGAGGAGCCCGTGACGACCTCGACCTTGCCGGAGGCCAGCACGCGGATCGCCGCGTGCTCCCAGCCGCCGGCGCCGTAGGACAGCGAGCCCAGCACCCGCGACGGCGCCAGCCCGCACATCTCGGTGAACGTCGAGATGCCGACGCCCAGCTGGACCGGGTCGCCGGTGCGGCGCCGCTCAGCCTGCTCCGCGCGCAGCGCGTCGTAGCCGAACAGCTCCATCGCCCGGTCGGTCGCCGCCTCGTAGTTGCCGGAGTCGTAGGTCAGCCCGGCGACCGTGGTGTACGGGAACTCGTCGTGGTTGATCCAGTTCTTCCGCCGCACCTCCATCGGATCCATGCCCAGCTCGTGCGCCAGCTCGTCCATCATCCGCTCGATGGCGAAGGTGGCCTCCGGACGGCCCGCGCCGCGGTAGGCGTCGGTGGGCGTCTTGTTGGTGAAGACGTTGGTGCAGCTGAAGTGGTAGGCGGGGATTTTGTAAATGGCGTTGAACATGAACGCGCCGAGAATCGGCACGCCCGGGGTGACCAGCCGCAGGTAGGCGCCCATGTCGGCGAGCAGCTCGACCTTGAGGCCGGTGATCGTGCCGTCGCGGCGGGCCGCCAGGGACAGCTTCTGGATCTGGTCGCGGCCGTGGTGCGCCGAGACCATCGTCTCCGAACGCGTCTCGGTCCACTTCACCGGCCGCCCCAGTCGGCGGGCCAGCAGGAAGACGATGACCTCCTCCGGGGTCACCTGGAGCTTGCCGCCGAAGCCGCCGCCCACGTCCGGTGCGATCACCCGGATCTTGTGCTCCGGCACGCCCAGCGTCATGGCCAGCATGAGCCGCAGGATGTGCGGCACCTGGGTGGCCGACCACATGGTGATCTGCTCGCCGGTCGGGTCGACAACGACCGACCGGGGTTCCATGAACGCCGGGATCAGCCGCTGCTGCCGGAACGTCCGGTCAATACGCACCTCGGCGCTGGACAGCGCCTGCTCCACGTCACCGCCGGTGCCGGCCTGCGCCGAGTCGAACGTCCAGGTGGCGTTGCGGTTGGTGCCGATGTCCTCGTGCACCAGCGGAGAGTCGTCCCGCAGCGCCGCCTCCATGTCCAGCACGACGGGCAGGTCCTCGTAGTCGACGTCGATGACGTCCAGGGCGTCGCGGGCCTCGGCCGCGCTGCGGGCCACGACGACCGCCACCGCCTCACCGGCGAAGCGAACCTCGTCCACCGCCAGCGGCGGGGCCTTGGGGGCCTTCATGTCCTCGGTGATCGGCCAGGCGCACGGCAGGCTGCCCTGCTCGTCGGCCACGTCCCGGCCGGTGACGACGGCGACCACGCCGGACATCTGGCGGGCCTGCTCGGTGTTGATCGAGAGGATCCGGGCGTGCGCGACGGGGCTGCGCAGGATCGCCAGGTGCAGCGTGCCCGGGGGGTTGATGTTGTCGGTCCAGCGGGTGCGGCCGGTGATCAGCCGCGCGTCCTCCTTGCGCCGACGGGCGCGCCCGAGCTCGGGCTCCAGGACCGATGTCATGACTGCCGACCTCCCGTCACCTTCTCCTGGGCGTGCTCGTCCGCGGGTGTGCGGGGTACCGGTGTGTCTTCGGTGTGCTCCACCGCCGGTCCGGCGCCGGGCTTCATGCGCTGCGCGGCGTCGCGGACGGCACGGACGATGTTCTGGTAGCCGGTGCAGCGGCAGAGGTTGCCCTCCAGACCCTCCCGCACCTGCTCCTCGTCGGGGTCGGGCACCTCGGCCAGCAGGTCCAGGGCCTGCATGATCATCCCGGGGGTGCAGAACCCGCACTGGAGCGCGTGGTTGTCGTGGAACGCCTGCTGCAGCGGGTGCAGCCGGCCGTCCTGGGCCAGTCCTTCGATGGTGGTGACGTCGTGCCCGTCGGCCTGCACCGCCAGGACGGAGCACGACTTGACGCTGTGCCCGTTCAGGTGAACGGTGCAGGCCCCGCAGTTGCTGGTGTCGCAACCGACGACGGTGCCTACCTTGCCGAGACGTTCGCGGAGGTACTGGACGAGCAGCATGCGCGGCTCCACCTCATCGGTGAACCGTGTGCCGTCCACGTTGACGGTGATGCGCGGCATTGCGCCTCCTCGTGGTGGAACGCTGGCCCGCGTGCGCGGACGATCGGGATCGGACTGCTCCGCCTGGGTGACGGGCGTCACTCTGGTAGAGCCTGCTACGCCGACCGGACGCGGGCAAGCGCGCTCACGGGTGATGGTGGATCGGCCCCTCGCCTTCAGACAGTCGCACTCCGCGACCACCCCAGCGCAACGCGATCAGCTCCGCCGCGATGGACACCGCGGTCTCCTCCGGGGTCCGCGCGCCGAGATCCAGGCCGATCGGCGAGGACAGCTTCGCCAGCTCCGCGTCGGTCAGACCCTGCTCCCGCAGCCGCCGCAGCCGGTCGTCGTGAGTGCGGCGGGACCCCATCGCGCCCACGTAGCCGAGGTTCTGCCGCAGCGCCACCTCCAGCACCGGCACGTCGAACTTCGGGTCGTGGGTGAGCACCATGACCGCGGTGCGCTCGTCGACCCGCCCGGCCTCCACCTCGGCGGCCAGGTAGCGGTGCGGCCAGTCCACGACCACGTCGTCCACCCCGGGGAAGCGGCTGCGGGTCGCGAACACCGGGCGCGCGTCGCAGACCGTGACGCGGTAACCGAGGAACGCGCCCATGCGAGCCATCGCGGCGGCGAAGTCGATCGCGCCGAACACCAGCATGCGTGGCGGTGGCTCGAAGGAGTTCACGAACACCTTCAGTCCCTCACCACGGCGCTGACCCTCCGGCCCGTACTCGATGACGCCGCTGCGCCCGCTGGCCAGCATGCCGCGCGCGTCGTCGGTGACCGCCGCGTCGATCCGCTCCGAGCCCAGCCCGCCCCTGGTGCGCTCGCGCCAGACCAGCAGGTGCGAGCCGACCCGCTCGGCGTCCGGGTGCTCCACGACGGTGGCCACCGCGACCGGTTCCTCGGCGCGCACCGAGGCGGCGACCACGTCGAGTTCCGGGAAGGTCTCCCGGTCCACCCGCTCCACGAAGATGTCGATGATCCCGCCGCAGGTCAGGCCGACGGCGAAGGCGTCGTCGTCGCTGACGCCGTAGCGCTGGAGCACCGGCGGGGCGCCGTGCAGCACGCCGGTGGCCTCCTCGTAGACGGCGCCCTCGACGCAGCCGCCGGAGACGCTGCCGACGGCTTCGCCACCGCTGGTCACCAGCATCGCCGCACCCGGCGGCCGGGGCGCGGACCGGAACGTTCCGACCACGGTGCCCAGCCCGACGGCCTCACCCGCCTCCCACCGCTTGGTCAACTCGTCCAGTACGTCACGCACAGCGCACCTCCGCTCCTGTTGCGCCTGTCCAGCGCGGCAGTCCCACTCGCTCCGGGGACGCCGGTCAACTCCGGGATCCGACCGGGTCGGCGCCGGGTTGCGCGAGGCGCCGCACCCACGACCACACGTCCTCCAACGACCTCAGGCTGTGCCCCGCCACCATCCGGTCAACGTGCGGCATGGCCGCCACGATTCCGGACTGCACCGGCTGGTAGCCGTCGTGCCCGGCGTGCGGGTTGGCCCAGATCACCGCCCGCGCCAGCCGGCGCAACCGCCGCATCTGGTCGCCGAGTTCCGCGGCGTCGCCGCGTTCCCAGCCGTCGGAGAACAGCACCACCACCGAGCCGCGCGCCACGCCGCGCTGGCCCCACCGGTCCAGGAAAACCCGCAGCGTCTCGCCCAGCCGCGTGCCACCGGAGAAGTCCGGGACGGCCCGCGACGCCGCGCCCAGCGCGACTTCCGGATCCCGCTGCCGCAGCTGCCTGCTCACCCGCGTCATCCGCGTGCCGAGCGTGAAAACCTCGGTGCTGCCCGGAGAACGCCGCACCACCACGTGCGCGAAGCGCAGCAGCGCGTCGGCGTACGGGCTCATCGAACCAGACACGTCGACGAGCAACACCACGCGGCGCGGACGACGCGAGCGGCGCCGCCGCGCGAGCCGCACCGGTTCGCCGCCGGAGCGCAGCATGGCGCGCAGCGTGTCGCGGGAGCTGAGCGCGCCGCGCCTGCTGCGCCGGTGGCGCAGCGCGGGCCGGGACGGCGGTTCCGGACGCAGCACAGCGAGCATGCGGCGCAGGTGTTCGCGCTCGGCGTCGCCCAGCTCGGAGAGGTCGCGGCGACGCAGCACCTCCGCGTCGCTGGCGGCCGCGGCCAGCGGCTCGTCCGCGTCCTCGCCGCCGCCCGCGGCGTCCGTGCCGGCGAGCGCGGCGATGCGCGTCGGACGCGGCAGCGCGTGGCCCGGGGGTTCGGTCAACAGCGCGGCACCGCCGAACCAGCAGTCGAAGGCCGCGTCGTAGCGGGGCACGTCGTCCGGGTCGGAGCACAGCGTGAGACGCCCGGCCCAGTAGACCGCGTCGCGGTCGTCCAGACCGACGTGCTCGACGGCGTCGAGGAACGCCTGCACCCGGGTGGGACCGCAGGCCATGCCCGAGTGCCGCAGCGCGCGGGCGAACCCGACCAGGCCGGTCACGGTGCGCATGTGCCCCCTCCGGGTGCGGGGTGGGCGTCCGGTCCGCCCACCCGGCGGTTCAGTTCTCGGGCGTCGCGAGGACGCCGGCGGCTCGGACGCGTTCGGCGTCCTCGCGGTACTTCAGCACCGCGCCCAGGGTCGTCGCGGCGACCTCGGTGTCCAGTTCGTCCTGGTCGAGCGCCTGCAGCGCCCGAGCCCAGTCCAACGCCTCGGCCACCCCGGGCGGCTTCAGCAGCTCCATCTGCCGCATCCGCTGCACGGCCGCGGCGACCTGCTCGGCGAGCCGGGTGTCCAGGCCCGGCAGCCGCCGCCGCAAAATCGCCACCTCACGCGCCAGGTCCGGGTGCTCCAGCCAGTGGTAGAGGCACCGGCGCTTCAGGGCGTCGTGCACCTCGCGCGTCCGGTTGGACGTCAGCACCACGATCGGCGGCTCCGACGCCCGTACCTCTCCGAACTCCGGAATGGTCACCGCGTATTCCGAGAGCACCTCCAGCAGGAACGCCTCGAACTCGTCGTCAGCCCGGTCGATCTCGTCGACCAACAGCACACAGGGCGACTCCTGCAGCGCCCGCAGCAGCGGCCGCGCCAGCAGGAACCGGCGGCTGTAGAGGGATGATTCGGCGGCCTCGGCGTCCAGGTCGCCGCCGGATGCGGCCTCCAGGGTGCGCAGATGCAGCAGCTGGCGGGGGAAGTCCCAGTCGTAGAGCGCCTGCGCGGCGTCGATGCCCTCGTGGCACTGCAACCGGATCAGCTGCAGGCCCAGCGCGCTGGCCAGCGCCTGCGCCAGCGCGGTCTTGCCGGTGCCCGGTTCGCCCTCGCACAGCAGCGGGCGACGCATCCGCATCGCCAGGAACGCCGCCGTCGCGATGCCCTCGTCGGGCAGGTAGCCGGTCTCGTTGAGCGCCGACGCGACATCGGCCGGGGACTTCATGTCGAGCGAGTCATCCACCGCCATGCCGCGAGCGTATGCGAACAACCGCGGGAAGGGCGATCACCTTCCTCCCGCGGTCCCGGTGGGTGCGGATCCGGCGATCGCTCGCTTCCGTACGATCGCGAAAGGAGTCGCCCAGGACGGGCTCGATCCCGCGCTGCGCGCTTCCGGAGGCAGTCGAGGAGTGGTGCATGAGCCGGTTCAGCGGATTCCCCGCCCACGTGGAGAAGCACATCGGCCGGGTGCGCGGTGCCGACAGCCGCACCGCCGGTGGCCGCGACCGCGGTTACCACCTCGTCTACTGCGACCACGAGGACGGCGCGCACGTGACCGTGCTGACCAGCGGACTCCGGGACCGCACCGCGGGCGCCCCGCTGCCGCAGGAGCTCCTGTGCACGCTGCAGTCCTCCCAGGAGCGCTACGCCCGGCACCTCACCGGCGTGATCGCCGAACTGCTGACCGAGTCCGACAGCCGGGTCGGCTACGGCGCGTTGATCATGAACGACCGGGTGCTGCTGCCGGACACCGAGATCGCCGGGGCGCTGGCCGCGCCGCACCCGTACCTCGGCGACGAGTTCGACGTGCTGCTGGACGACTCGGGCCAGCCCGTGCTCCAGCTGATCACGCTGATCCCCATCACCCGCGGCGAAGCGCAACTGGTCGCCCGCTACGGCCGCGACGCGCTGTATGACCGCTGGGAGCAGCACAGCGTCAACCTTCTCGACATCCACCGCCCCGGCACGGCCTGAGGGTCGGGTCGGGGTTCGCTCCGGGTTGCGCCCCGAGGTGCCCGACGCCGCCCGGACGCAGGCTGGGGGCATGAGCGAGAACACCACCACTCGAGTCCGCACGCTGCGCCGCAGCCGAGACGACGCGATGATCGCCGGGATCTGCAGCGGCGCGGCCAGGATGGTCGGCGTGGACCCGGTAATCGTCCGCGTCCTCATGCTGACCGCCACCCTTCTCGGGTTCGGCACCGGCATCCTGCTGTACCTGGCCTGCTGGCTCATCGTCCCCGAGGAGTGACCCGCGCGCCGCGCGGTCCGCCTCCGGCGAAGGGCAGGCCAGGCCGGTCAGCGGAGATTGGGCGCCTGCTCGATGAAGGTGTCCAGGACGCCGTCGGCGACCTTGACCGGCCCCTGCGGGCGCACCTCGCTGGGCACCGTGCTGATCTGCTCCGCCCGCTCGGCGAGCTGCCGCGCCGCGGTGAAGTGCTGGACGGCCGGCCCCTCGTCGCCGTCCGCCCGCGCCCGCAGCCCGTCCAACGTGGCCAGCAGGGAGTCGCCCCACAGCTCGGTGGCGGCCAACCACGGCTGCACGTCCGACACGAAGTCCGCCGGAGCCCCGGCCCGGATGCGCTCCGGCGCGTCGGCGATCGCCTGCGCGTGGGGACGCAACTCCCGGATCGCGGTCGCGTGGTCGCCGGTCGACCAGCTCACGCGGAACGTGTCGAGGCGGCGCGCCAGTTCCGGCGCCGGCTCCAGCCACGGCCGTCCGCTGGGCAACGGTGCCATGTGCTCCAGGTCGAAGAACACCAGGAGCGCCTCGACCGTCGCCGGATCGGCCACCAGGCTGGGCTCACCCCCCGCCATCCGCCGCCCGGCCAGGTACTCCGCGGCCGCGCGCCAGGCCCGCTGCGGGTCGAACGCCGCGTCGTTCCAGGCGAAGTCGGCCGCGCCGATCTCCACCACCTTGCTGGCCGCGGCCTGGTTCATCGGGTTGACGATGTCGCCGGCGAGCTGCTCGGACAGCCCCCGCTCGCGCTTGGCGTACGGGCCGAGCAGCACCCGCCCCACCGAACCGTCGAAGTCGTTGACCGGGTAGTTGTCCCACAGCAACACCTTGCGGCCCCAGACCTTCGCGGCGCCCTGCGCGTCGGCGACGGTGATCCGCCGCGGGATCACGCCGTCCCCGGTCCACATCACCAGCACCCGCGGGTCCAGCGTCGAGCGGATCGCCGACTTGTACGCCGAGTCTTCGACATCGGAGTACTCGGTCGGCACGGTCTGCAGCGGCGCCACGTCAGGGTGGGTGTCGACGAACTCACGCTGCACCCGGTTCAGCAGCTCGGCCTGCGCCCGCCCGGCCGCGCCCTCCGACGCCGCACCGTACTTCGCCTCGTCGCCCGGGCAGTTCCAGCGGGTGTAGGTGATGTCGTCCAGCGGCACGGAGAAGTCCCGCACGCCCGCGTCGTACACCGCCTGCAGCTTCGCCACCAGGGCCCGGAAGTCCGAGTCGGCGCTGTAGCAGATGGAGGTGCCCGGGGAGAGCGCGAAGGTGAACCGCACGTGGTGCGCCTTGGCCTGCTGGATCAGCTCCTGCACCCGGGCCAGCTCGTCCGCCGGGTACGGCTCCCGCCACCGCTCGCGGTGGTACGGGTCGTCCTTGGGCGCGTAGATGTAGGTGTTCAGCTTGACCTCGCCGTAGAACGCCAGCTGGTCCATGCGCTCCTGGTGCGTCCACGGTGGGCCGTAGAAGCCCTCGACACTGCCGCGCAGCGGCATCGACGGGTGGTCGTTGATGCCGACCCCGGCGATGCGTCCCGGCGAGGCGATCTGCCGCAGTGTCTGCACCCCGTAGTAGGCACCGGCCGGATCGGAGGCGCCGATGAACAGCGTCGGGTCGCTGCCACCCCGCGCGGCCAGCACGTAGCCCTCGGCCGGGACCGGGGCGGGCGCGCCAAAGCCGACCTCCTGCAGGCCCTTGACCACGCTCGGCGAGACGCGGTCGCCGATCCGTACCCGCAGGGTCGCGTCCTCGACGGGCTGGCCCGGGTCGCGCACCACCACGTCGCTGGCTCCGGCCAGCCGGAGCACCTGCACCGCGAGGTCCCGGGTGGGCTGGTCGACCAGCGGGTCGACGACGACCTCGACCTTGCCGCGCACCGCGATGTCGTCGCCGAGCCGCCTCATCTCCTGCGGTTGGGGCGTCACCTGCGGTAGGCCGGTGGCCGGGAGGGACTCCGCCGGTGGCGCGGTCGGGCTCGGCGCGGGTACCTGCGGCACCGTGTTGGTGCATCCCGCCAGCGCTGCGCAGAGCAGCGCCGCGACCGCTGCGGACCGACGCCGGGTGTTTCGACCGAGCATGACCCCCACCTCGCGTGACTCCTGGACTCCTCCCAGGAGATCACACACACCCCAGCACCGCTGCCAGGGCACGGCGAGAAGCCACGCCCCCCTTCCACCCCGGACCCACCCCGACACACCCAGGCGTGCCGGGCCCCAACTCCAGGCCAATTTTTGGGAAGATCGTCCCGACGCGCGGGGGTGTGTCGGGTCCGGTTTCCGGGGTGCTGCGGGGCGGGGTCAGGTGTCGAGGAGGGTTCGCCAGGAGCGGACCTGGTCGGCCAGGACCGAACCGCCGCGGCCCGCGCCGCGCGCACCGCGGCCGATGTGGAGCGCCCGGACTCCGGCGGCGCGCAGCTCGGGCACGTGCTCCTGGCGCAACCCACCGCCGACGAGCAGGGTCACCCCGTCGATGTCCTGCTGGGCGGCGAGTTCACGCAACCGGGCGACCCCCTCGTCCACGCCCTCGGGGTCCCCGGCGGTCAGCACGGTGTCCGGGCCCAGCGACACCGCGTGGTCCCAGGCCAGTCTGAGGTGGGCCGCGTGGTCGACCGCGCGGTGGAACGTCCACGGGCACCCGGCCAGTTCGTCCAGCACGTCGCGGGTGGCACCCACGTCGACCTGGCCGTGCTCGTCCAGGAACCCGAGCACGAACTCGGTCGCCCCGGCCTCCCGCAGCTCCCCCGCCCGCCGCCGCAGCACCGCGACGTCAGCGGTGTAGTCCGGTTCCTCGCGAAGCATGACCCGCACCGGCAGGTCGGTGGCCGCCAGCACGTCGCGGACCACCGCGGGATCGGGGCTGAGCCCGTCGGCCTCGATGTCGCGCACCAGTTCCAGCCGGTCCGCCCCGCCCTCCTGCGCGGCCACCGCGTCGCCGGCACCCGTGACGATCACTTCCAACAACGCGCCCATACCCGCACCATAGGTGCCGCGCGGGCCGGTGGACGGGCGAGCGCGCCAGCACGCCCAAAGGGCCGCCCCCATCCGGGGACGGCCCTTCGAAGCGGTCGTGCGGCGCGGATCAGAAGTCCATGCCGCCCATGCCACCGGTCGGGTCCGCAGCGCCCGCCTTCTCCTTCTCCGGCTTGTCCGCGACCACGGCCTCGGTGGTCAGGAACAGCCCGGCGATGGAGGCGGCGTTCTGCAGCGCCGAGCGGGTGACCTTGGCCGGGTCGATGATGCCCGCGGCCAGCAGGTCCTCGTACTCACCGGTCGCGGCGTTGAGGCCGTGGCCCGTGGGCAGGCCCTTGACCTTCTCCGCGACGACGCCGCCCTCGAGGCCGGCGTTGACGGCGATCTGCTTCAGCGGAGCCTCGACGGCCAGCTTGACGCTGTTGGCACCGGTCGCCTCGTCGCCCTCCAGCTTGAGGCCGTCGAACGCGGCCTGGGTGGCCTGCAGCAGCGCGACACCGCCACCGGCGAGGACGCCCTCCTCGACCGCGGCCTTGGCGTTGCGGACCGCGTCCTCAATGCGGTGCTTGCGCTCCTTGAGCTCGACCTCGGTCGCCGCACCGGCCTTGATGACGGCCACGCCGCCGGCCAGCTTGGCCAGCCGCTCCTGCAGCTTCTCACGGTCGTAGTCGGAGTCCGAGCGCTCGATCTCGCCGCGGATCTCGTTGACCCGCCCGGCGATCTGCTCGTCGTCGCCGGCACCCTCGACGATGGTGGTCTCGTCCTTGGTGACGACGACCTTGCGGGCACGGCCCAGCAGGTTCAGGTCGGCGTTCTCCAGCTTCAGGCCGACCTCTTCGCTGATGACCTGGCCGCCGGTGAGGATGGCCATGTCCTGCAGCATCGCCTTGCGGCGGTCACCGAAGCCCGGGGCCTTGACGGCGACGGACTTGAAGGTGCCGCGGATCTTGTTGACGACCAGGGTGGCCAGAGCCTCGCCCTCGACGTCCTCGGCGATGATCAGCAGCGGCTTGTTGGCCTGCATGACCTTCTCCAGCAGCGGGAGGAGGTCCTTGACGTTGGAGACCTTCGAGCTCAGCAGCAGGATGTACGGGTCCTCCAGGACCGCTTCCATCCGCTCCGAGTCGGTGACGAAGTACGGCGAGATGTAGCCCTTGTCGAAGCGCATACCCTCGGTGAGCTCCAGCTCCAGGCCGAAGGTGTTGCTCTCCTCGACGGTGATGACGCCTTCCTTGCCGACCTTGTCCATGGCCTCGGCGATCAGCTCGCCGATCTGGCGGTCACCGGCCGAGATCGCGGCGGTCGCGGCGATCTGGTCCTTGGTCTCGATCTCCTTGGCGTTCTTGAGCAGCTGCTCGGCGATCGCCTCGGTGGCCTTCTCGATGCCCCGCTTCAGAGCGATCGGGCTGGCACCGGCGGCCACGTTGCGCAGGCCCTCACGCACCAGCGCCTGGGCCAGCACGGTGGCCGTGGTGGTGCCGTCGCCCGCGACGTCGTCGGTCTTCTTCGCGACTTCCTTGACCAGCTCGGCCCCGATCTTCTCCCACGGGTCCTCGAGCTCGATCTCCTTCGCGATGGAGACGCCGTCGTTGGTGATGGTCGGCGCGCCCCACTTCTTCTCGAGCACAACGTTGCGGCCCTTCGGGCCGAGCGTCACCTTGACGGCGTCGGCGAGGGTGTTCATGCCGCGCTCAAGACCGCGGCGGGCGTCCTCGTCGAACGCGATCATCTTGGCCATTGCGGTGTGGTCCTCCACCTGTCTGGACGCCGCGTGGTGAGTGCGCACCCCACGGCAGGACTCGTGCTCGGCCAGGCTCGGTGCCCGCGACGGACGACCGCTCGGCAGCACCGCCCCGTGGCGCCGCCGGAGACGGCCTCACCGTCCCGACCTGGCACTCAACCTTGCTGAGTGCCAATACCGTGTTTAGCACTCTCACCGGGTGAGTGCAAGCGAAGCCCCGGGCGCGGCGCGTCGTCAGCCGCCGACGGTGGGCACCGTCGTGGGCAGGTCGTTGTCGTTGTAGGAGGACGTCTCCGTGGACTCGGTGGTGCGGGAGTCGTCGCCGCTGGAACCGCCGCCGATGGAGCTGATCATCACGATGAAGATCACCACAATGACCACCAGGGCGACACCGACGAGCACCGGCACGATCCACTTCGCCGAGCCACCGGACTTCGTCGCGAACGACGCGGACCCGGCCGGCAGCGGCGGGCGCAGGCGCACCGGGTCGTTGGTCGGCGGCGGCAGCGGGCGCGGCGGCTGCTGCTGGTACGGCGGCCGGTAGCCGGGCGCTGCCGGCCCCTGCTGCGCGTACTGGACCGGCTGCGGACCCGACATCGGGCCCGGCACCGGGACGGCGGTGCGCGGCGGCGGCGGGGTGTCGCCGGCCGCGGGACCGAGCGCGGCCCGGGCCGCGGCGATCAGCTCCTTGCAGTTGCCGAAGCGCTGGTCGGCCTTCTTCGCCATGCCGCGGCGCAGCACCTCGTCGATGCTGCCGGGCAGCACCACCAGCGAGGTGGCGGGCGGCGGCTCCAGGTGCAGGTGGCCCTGAATGACCTCCTGCACCTGGCCCTGGAACGGCGGTCGCCCGGTCAGGCAGGCGAACAGCATGCAGCTCAGCGCGTACTGGTCGGTGCGGCCGTCCACCGGTTCGCCGCGCAGGTGCTCGGGAGCCGCGTAGGTCGGCGAGCCGAGAAAGTCGCCGCTGCTGGTGCGGTGGCCGGTCGCGCCGCGCCGGGTGAGGCCGAAGTCGGCCAGGTAGACGTGCTCGTGGGCGGACTCGCGGGAGGTCACCAGCACGTTGGCCGGTTTCAGGTCGAGGTGCACCAGCCCGCGCTCGTGCAGCATGTCGAGCGCCTCGGCGACCTGGCCGAGCAGTTCCAGCGCGCGCTTCGGCGAGATCGGCCCGTCCTTGATCAGGCTGGCCAGGTCGGAGCCGTCAACCAGCCGCATCGCGATGTAGAGCATGCCGTCGACCTCGCCGAAGTCGTACAGCGGCACGATGTTGGCGTGGTCGATGGCCGAGGTGTTGCGGGCCTCGTCGACGAAGCGCTCGCGGAACTCCGCGTCACCGGTGATGTGCTCGCCCATGACCTTGAGCGCGACCTTGCGGCCCAGCCGGGTATCGGTGGCGCGGTACATCACGCTCATCCCGCCGCGGCCGAGCACTCCGTCGATCTTGTAGTGGCCGAGGCGCTGCCCGGTGAGGTCTTCCGACACACGACGAAGCCTAACGTTCCGAGATCGCTGCCGTGTGCGGGTTCACCATCGTGCAGCCGAATCGTGCTGCACGGCCCCGGAACGCGCCGCGGCCCGGCCCCCACCGGAGGACCGGGCCGCGGCGATCGACTCAGACCTTGCGGACGCCGTCTGCCTGGGTGCGGCCGTCCCGCCCCGCCTTCACCTCGAATTCGACCCGATCACCTTCGGAAAGGGTGCGAAAACCGGGCATGTTGATCGCGGAGTAGTGGACGAACACGTCGGAGCCACCGTCCGTTGCGATGAATCCGTAGCCCTTCTCGGAGTTGAACCATTTGACCGTGCCGACCGCCACGGCGTCCTCCTCATGAAAAGTGATGCACGACGCGCCAAGCGTCGCTGGAGCAACGGCCACGCTACCCCAGAAATGGAGCTTCGTCGCGGGTTCGGCAATGCAACTTTTCCGTTAACCGCTGGGCCGAACGGGTGCTTGGCCCGGCCACGGTCAGTCATCGGAGTAGTGCGCCGTACCGCAATTCCCCCGAGCGCAGGAACGGATTTGCGCCAGGAGCGAAATTGACGGCGCGCGCCGTCCGTTCGGCGGCATGCTGAGCGGATCAGCCGCGTCGTCTCGGCGCGGCGCGTGGAATCGTTCGGCGGCTCAGGAGCGGGCGCCGAGACCATTGGCCTGCAACCAGGTGACCAGGCCGCGCGGATTGCGCGTCTGGGTCAGCACCTGACCCGGGCCGGCGAAATCGAACACCAGTCCCTCGCCGCTCTTGAGCGACTGCGCGATGCCCTGGTTCATCTGGCGCAACCGGCTCTGCACCGTGTCGGCGTAGGCGACCACGTGACCGGTGTCGATCGTGACGTACTCGCCGGGCTGCAGGGTCACGACGTCCAGCGCGCCGTAGCAGGACACCACCGCCGGGCCCTGGCCGACGAGGTGCGTCACGAACCCGCCCTCGCCGCCGAAGAGGTTCTGGAAGCCGCCCCACTGCGCCTCCACCTGGACCGTGCTGGCCGAGGCCAGCCAGCAGCCCTTGGTCACGCACCAGCCGGTGCGGCCGTCGAGCTCGATGACGTACAGGTCGCCGGGCAGGTTCGGCGCCACGTCCACCCAACCGCCCTGCTGCGGCGCCGTGTAGGTGGACACGAAGAACGACTCGCCGCCGAGCGCGGCCCGGGCCAGCGACTTCAGGAAACCGCCCTGCGCGCGCGCCTCGACGCTCACGCCGTAGCTGGTGGCCAGCATCGCGCCGGACTCGACCTGCACCGGCTCCCCCGGCGCGAGCACCAGCCGGGCCACCCCGAACGACGGCGTGTGACGCGTACGAACCTGCACGGGCACCTCCTCCTCGGTAGGACCACCCGCAGTCTGCCACGCGCACCGATGCGACGATCTCGGCGTCCACGCCGCCCGAGGGAAAACCCGAAGGTGAGGACATCACCACACGACGTTTTGACCGCCGGTGACGACAGCGTCGGTGCCGATGACAGATGATCGGGGCGTGTCGCACGGAACCGGAACCCCAGACCTGACCACGGTGGCCGACCACCGGGCCAGGGTCGCCGCCCTGCTCACCACAACGCCGGTCGCGAGGCTTCCGCTGGAGGACTGCCTTGGCCTGGCCCTGGCCGAGGACCTGACCGCGTCGATCCCGCTACCGCCGTTCGACAACTCCGCGATGGACGGCTATGCCGTGCGCTCGGCCGACCTGGCCGGGGCCAGCCCGGAGCAGCCGGTGGAGCTGCCGGTGGCGGAGGACATCCCGGCCGGTCGGGTCGACGTGCCGCCGCTGCGCCCCGGCACCGCGCACCGGATCATGACCGGGGCCCAGATGCCACCGGGCGCGGACGCGGTGATCCCGGTGGAGCGCACCGACCGGGGGACGAAGCGGGTCCGGCTGTTCGCGACGGTCCAGCCCGGCCAGCACGTGCGGCAGTCCGGCGAGGACGTGACCGCCGGGGACACCGTGCTCACCGCCGGCACCACGCTCGGCCCGGCCCAGCTCGGCGTCGCCGCCGCGATCGGGGTCGCGCACCTACGGGTGCACCGGCCGGTGCGGGTCCTGGTGCTGTCCACCGGATCGGAGTTGATCGCGCCCGGCACCGAGCTCAGGTCGGGACAGATCTACGAGTCCAACGGGCTGATGCTGGCATCGGCGGTGCGCGAGGCCGGGGGCGAGGCGACGCTGCTGCGGTTCGTCCCGGACGACGTCGACGCCTTCCACGCCGCCCTCGCCCCGCACCTGGACGGCACCGACCTGCTGATCACCTCCGGCGGGGTGAGCGCGGGGGCCTACGAGGTGGTCAAGGACGCGCTGACCGGCACCGGGGTGGAGTTCACGAAGGTCGCGATGCAGCCGGGCATGCCGCAGGGCGCCGGCCGGTACCGCGGTGGCGCCGCGGTGGTGACCCTGCCCGGCAACCCGGTCAGCGCGATGGTGTCGTTCGAGGTCTTCGTCCGCCCGGCGCTGCGGGCCGCGGCCGGGCACCGCGCCGTCGGGCGGCCGGTGCGCCGAGCCGAGCTGGCCGAGCCGCTGACCGCGCCGCCCGGCAAGCGGCAGTACCGCCGCGGCCGGTTCGACCCCGCGGCCGGGACCGTGACGCTGCAGGGCGCCCCGGGATCCCACCTGCTGGCGGGGCTGGCCAAGGCGAACTGTCTGCTGGAGATCGCCGAGGACGTCACCGAACTTCCCGCGGGCTCCACTGTGGACGTGATGCTGCTGGATTGACGGATCACGTCCGCTGGCCAAGACTGCACCACCGTCCCCAACCCCCACCGGAGTAGTGCACCGTGCGTGGCCCCTGGCGCGCCGCCCTGGCGCTGGCGTTGCACACAGGCTTCTTCGTGGCGCCGATCGCGCTGGTCCTCGGGCTGCTCGCGATTGCCGCCGTCACCTTCCAGTACGACCGGGGCGGTGGGCTGAAGGCCGCCGCGGCGGCCGTGGTCGTCGGCGCAGTCCTGGCCGTCGGCCTGCGCGCGATCCTGCGCTCGCGGGCGCGCCCCCGCGGAGTCCGCCTGGACCGCGCGGAGCAGCCACAGCTGTGGCGGACGGTGGAGTCGATCGCCGCCAGCGCGGGCGCGCCGGCACCCGACGAGATCCGGATCACCTCCGAGCCCGCGATGGCCATCCGCGAGGACACCGCGCTGCTCGGGCTGCGGACCCGGACCCGCCACCTGGAGATCGGCCTGCCGCTGCTGGCCGCGCTCAACGTCAGCGAGTTCCGCGCGGTGCTGGCGCACCACCTCGGCCGCCTGGCCGGCAGCGCGCTGACGACGACGGCGCACCGCGCCGCCGCCAGCGTGGAGCGCACCGTGGCCGGCCTCACCGGCGGCCCGACGAAGTGGCTGTTCGCCGGCTACGCCCGGCTGTTCACCGCGCTTGCGGCCGCCACCGGCCGTGACCTGGTGCTCGCCGCCGACGCCCTCGCGGTTCGGGAGGCAGGCCGGCGCGTCGCGGTGACCGCGCTGCGGAAGTCGGTGGCGGTCGAGCTCGGCTGGCGCGACTACGCCGACGAGTACCTAAGCATGGCCACCGCGGTCGGGCACGCCCCGGAGGTGCTGCTGGGGTTCCGCTCCTTCATGGAGCACCCGGCGCGCAGGTCGACGCTGGCCGAGCGCACCAAGCAGGCCATCGCCGAGGAGGACGACACCGACCGCACCCGGCCGCCGGTGCGCCAGCGCATCGAGGCGATGAAGCGGATCAAGACCCCCAGTCAGGAGGTCGACGACCGGCCGGCGTTCGCGATGCTGCGCAACCCGCGCAAGAGCGTGCCCGAGCTGGAGGACCGGCTCATGGTCGACGGCCTCGGGCCGCGGCTGCCCTGGCCGGAGCTGGCCCGGTTGGCCGGTGCCGCGCACGTCGCCGAGCAGGCGGCGCTGCTCAGCTCGGCGGCGGAGCAGAGCGGGCTGCCGGTCACGCCGACCATCGGCGGCATCCTGCCCGCCATCCACCGCGGCCAGGGCCGCGACCTGGTGAACCCGGTGCTCAACCCCGGTCTGCGCCCGGAGCTCATCGACCAGGCGGCGGTCGACACGCTCACCGACCTGCTCGGCTGCGCCGTGGTGGACGCGTTGGTCTGCGCCCGGCGGGCGCATCATGAACTGGACTGGGGAGGGCCGTCGGTCGTCCGGCTGGCCAACGGCCGCCCGCTGGACCCGGACCGGTTGGTGCGGCCCGCGGTCGTCGACCCGCGGCTCATCCCGGGCCTGCACCGCACGCTGGTCCAGCTGGGTGTGCCGCTGACCCACACCCGCCGCCCCGCGCCCGAACCGGAACCCGTGCTGGCCGGGATCGTCAGCCCGGTGCAGTGCCCCGGCGGCAGCTACGACCTGCTGGTCACCGACCGCGGTCTGCTGCTGCTGCCCACCCGGGCGAGCACCGCGAAGCGGCTGCTCGCGGGCACGCTGGCCCGGTTCCGCCAGGCCGAGCAGGAGCAGTTGGAGGAGCTGGCCGCGACGCCCATCGGCGAGCTGCGGGAGCAGGCGGGCGCGCAGTGGGTGGACAGCCGCGACGTCGCGGGGGCCCGGCTGGACCAGGACCGCGCGGGGTGGTCGCTGTCGCTGGAGCTGTACCTCGACGAGTTCGCGTTGTCGACACTGGACGAGGCGGGGGTGACCAACGGAGAGGACACCTGCGAGCTGGTACTGCGCAGCAGCGCCGACAGCGTGGAGCACGGCGACCCGTATGGTGGGCTGGGCGAGCTCATGGGGGCGCGGATGGATCTGGACGACCCGGCGGTGGTGTGACGGTTGAATGGAAAGGATGACTCACCGTCATCAACACGGCCGCCAAGGTCCTCCAATAGCGGCTACGGTGGTTTTGTGAACTCGATTACACTAGGAACCACGTAACGAAACGTCGATCGAATACATCTCACAGACGTCCGCATTTTTCCCGCTCAGCTTGCCCGCGGGGCGGATCAGGAAGGACCGTGCGCCGTCGGGGGGTGCACGGACCTTCACCAGAGGGGGCCGTTCGGTGTCTGCGGGGAGACGCCGAACGGCCCCCGCTTCTCCTCCCCCGTTTCCTCGACCCACCCCGGGGCGGACTTGAGCGGACCGCCCCCACTTCACCCGCGCGGGTTACTGCGGGCGGTTCCGGGGCGGTAGCATCCCCCAGTCCGATCAGCGCAGGTCAGCCGGGCTGTCCGTGATCAACTACGCCCCCTGGCGTCGGTGGATTCTGGGCGTCCGCGATGCTGTACCGACGACGGCGCCGGTCGCCCGGACCGCAGCGCCGCACCACGACCGCCGACGCAGGGGCGTAGCACCGCGATGAGCACCGCCGAAGAACCGAAGAACACTCCGCTGGCGCACCTGGCCGCGCTGGCCCGCGACACCATCCCGCCGATGCACCCCGCCGGGCGCCCGTTCGTGCTCGGCGCCGCGGTGCTCGCGCTGCTGCTGCGCCGCATCTGGCGCCCCGCAGGCGTGCTGGGCGGCATCCTCACTGCCTGGTGCGCGTGGTTCTTCCGCGAACCGAAACGCACCACGCCGACCCGCGCGGGTATCGCCGTCGCGCCCGCCGACGGCACCGTCGCGCACGTGACGACCGCGGTGCCCCCGGCCGAGCTCGGCCTCGGCGACGCGCCGATGACCCGGATCAGCGCCTTTCTGACCATCTTCGACGTCCACGTCCAGCGCATCCCGGTCAGCGGCAAGGTCGCCGCCGTCGCGTACCGGCCGGGCAAGTTCCTGTCCGCCGATTTGGACAAGGCCAGCGAGGACAACGAGCGCAACTCCCTGCTCATCCGCACCGACGACGGCACCGAGGTCGCCGTGGTGCAGATCGCCGGGCTCGTCGCCCGCCGCATCGTCTGCTCGGTCCAGGAGGGCGACCTGGTGCAGGCCGGCAGCACCTACGGGCTGATCCGGTTCGGCTCCCGCGTGGACCTCTACGTGCCCCAGGGCAGCCGGGTCCTCGTCGAGCCCGGCCAGCGCACCGTGGGCGGCGAGACCGTCCTCGCCGAACTGCCGCGGGGGAAGCACGACTCATGAGCATGCGCACCACCCCCGGCGTCCGGTTGCTGCCCAACGCCATCACCGTGCTGGCGATGTGCGCCGGGCTCTCGGCGGTCCAGTTCGCGCTGGCCGGCCACCTCACCGGCGCGATCGCCGCGGTGGCGGTCGCCGCGGTGCTCGACGGGCTGGATGGGCGGCTCGCCCGGCTGCTCGACGCCACCTCGAAGATGGGCGCCGAGCTCGACTCGCTGTCCGACGCGATGTCCTTCGGGGTCGCCCCGGCGTTGACGCTGTACGCGTGGCAGCTGCAGGACAACCGGGCCGGCTGGGTGGTGTCGCTGATCTTCGCGGTGTGCATGGTGCTGCGCCTGGCGCGTTTCAACACGCTGCTGGAGGACGCCGACCAGCCCCCGTACGCCAAGGAGTTCTTCGTCGGGGTGCCCGCTCCGGCGGCCGGGCTGCTCGCCCTGCTGCCGATCATCCTCACCGCGCACTTCGGCCACCCCGGCTGGTGGTCGGACCAGAACGTGGTGATGGGCTGGATGCTGCTGATCGCGGCGCTGGCGGTCAGCCGGCTGCCCACGCTGTCGCTGAAGACCGTCAGGGTGCCGCCGAAGGCCGTCGCGCCGCTGCTCGTGCTGGTGGCGGTGCTGGCGGCCGGGATCATCATGTTCCCGCTGATCTCGCTGGCCATCGCAATGGTGCTGTACCTGCTGCACATGCCGTACGCGCTGTACCGGCACAACTGGCTGGCCAGGCACCCGGAGGCGTGGGAGGCGCCGCCGCGCGAACGGCGGGCGATCCGCCGTCAGCGACGTCTGGGGCTGCGCCCACCGCTACGCCGGCGCGTGGCGGGCGCGGCGCGCCGCGTGCGGCTGCCGCGCCGCTACAGCCACCCCGACGGGCCGCGGCGCAGCTGGCGCCGCCTGGAGCTGCGGCGCGGCCGCAACGACAGCGCTTCGCGCTGAGCGAGGGCTCCAAGCTCGCGGGGTGCTGCTGTGCGGCCCGCCGGGCTGCGGCAGGACGTTCCTGGTGCGCGCGCTGGTGGGCAGCGGGGTTGCACGTGCTGGCGGTCAAGGGCGCCGCCCCGCAAGTTCCCAAGTTCGAACTTGGGAACTTCTTGGGTCCCCGCGGGCGCCTGGGTAGGGGCGCTAGGCGACCGATCCACCAGGTTTGCCGAAACGGGGGGACGAGAAGGTCACTTGCCGACGGTGGTGCCCTTGTAGTCGTTGGTGATGATCGCGATCAGCCCCGGGCTGGCGTTGCGGATGCCGTCGAAGCGCGGTTCCGCGCGCGCCCCGATGCGGGCCGCCAGTTCCCGGGCCTGGCGCTCCTCATCGGTGCCCGGCCGGAAGTACACCGTCGTGGTGGGGATGATGCCCCCCGAGTAGTTGCCGATCTCCGGCACGTCGTACCCGGCCCGTTTGAGGTCCTCGGCCGCCCGGTGCGCCAGCCCGCTGATCGTGCTGTTGTTGTAGACCCGCACGACCACCAGCGCCGCACCGTCACCGGAGCCCACCGGCACGTCCTGGGTCGGTTGCTGCGGGGGCGCCACCGGCTCGGGCGGCGGAGGCGCCTGCGTGGGGCTCGGCGCGCCGGCGCTGGAGGTGGCGGGCGGGTTCGACGGGGCGGCGACGGGCACGGTGTCGGGGCTCGGCGGCAGCGGCTGGGCCGAGTCCGACTCCTGGCCGCCGAAGGCCAGCGTGCCGATGCCGATGGCGCCCGCGATCACCCCGATCCCGATCAGGCCGATTCCGGCGATCCTGGCTCTCGATGGCCCGGAGGACGGTTCCCCAGAAGTCATCAGTGCAACTCGATTCCCAGTCGTTGGGCGGTCCGCGCGCGCTGCCGATCCGCCCGTGCCTTGCGCAGCCGTCTGATCAGCATAGGGTCTGCCCGAACCGCCGCCGGACTGTCCACGAGCGCGTTCAGCAGCTGGTAGTACCGCGACGGCGACATGTCGAACAGCTCCCGGATCGCCTGTTCCTTCGGACCGGGACGCTTCCACCACTGCCGCTCGAACGCCAGGATGCCGCGCTCGCGTTCGCCGAGCTCACCCGAAGGAGGCACCGGTTCGGGTTCCGGCACGGGCTCGACGACCCGCTCGATCGGCTGGGTGACCGGTTCGGCGAGCCGCAACCGCCGCCCGGTGGCCGGCTCGGGTGAGGTCTGCCGTTGGTGCAGGCGCGCCAGTTGCTCGCATTGCCGGGCGATCTCCCGCGCGGTCAGCATTTGAGCGGCGTCCATCTGGCTCCTCGCCTTGCGATTGGGGCTTCCCGCGTTCGCCGGAATCACAGTGCTGTGATCCTTCTTCATTACACCATGGTGGTTCACCGGCCGTGACCGGATCATGCCGCCCGGTGGCGGCACGACACCCGTCGGCGGCATCCGGCTGAACCGCTAAGGTCCGGCCCATGGCTGTTCACCCGATCCGCATTGTCGGCGACCCGGTGCTGCACAACCCGACCCGTCCGGTGGAGCGGTTCGACGACACGCTGCGCACCCTGGTCGAGGACATGTTCGAGACCATGGCCGCCGCGAACGGGGTCGGGCTCGCGGCCAACCAGATCGGCGTGGACCTGCGCGTGTTCGTCTACGACTGCCCCGACGACGAGGGCGTCCAGCACCGCGGCGTGGTGGTCAACCCGCGGCTGGAGACCTCGGCGATCCCGGAGACGATGCCGGACCCGGACGAGGACTGGGAGGGCTGCCTGTCGGTGCCCGGTGAGTCGTACCCGACCGGCCGGGCGAGCTGGGCGAAGGTCACCGGGTCCGATGTGGACGGTAATCCGGTGGAGGTGGAGGGCACCGGCTTCTTCGCCCGCTGTCTGCAGCACGAGACCGACCACCTTGACGGCTACCTCTACCTGAATCGCCTGGTCGGCAGGCACGCCCGCGCGGCGAAGAAGATGGTCAGGCGCAACGGCTGGGGCGTGCCGGGCCTGTCCTGGAACCCGGCCGAGCACGGCGACCCCTTCGCCGACGACGAGGACTGATCAGAACCCGCGGGTCACGAGACCAACGGCACACCGCCCCTGCCGTCAGGAGGGTGAACGGGGGTTGGCAGGAGTGGGGGCGGCGGCTAGCCTCTGGCGACGACATATCAGACACCGCGGGAGCTCGCACCAACAGCGGGCTGAGAGGGCGGCTGGAGGATTCCGGGGCCGCCGACCGCATGAACCTGACCGGGTAATGCCGGCGTAGGGAGTGGATTGGCAGTGGCCGACGTGCGCTCGAACGCGTCCACCAACGGGACCGAGATCACCACCGGGCCGATCAGCGGCTCGCGGAAGGTGTACCGCAGCACCGAATCCGGCTCGCAAGTGCCATTCCGCCGCATCGAACTGACCAACGGCGAGCACCTCGACGTGTACGACACCTCCGGGCCGTACACCGACGAGAACGCCACCATCGACGTCCACAACGGACTGCACCGGATGCGAGCGGACTGGATCGACGGGCGGGAGCACCGCACCCAGCTGGGCTGGGCCAAGGCGGGCGTGATCACGCGGGAGATGGAGTTCATCGCCGTCCGCGAGGGCGTCTCGCCGGAGTTCGTCCGCGACGAGGTGGCCAGCGGCCGGGCGGTGATCCCGGCGAACCGCTGTCACCCGGAGAGCGAGCCGATGATCATCGGCAAGAACTTCCTGGTGAAGGTGAACGCCAACATCGGCAACTCGGCGGTGACCTCCTCGGTCGAGGAGGAGGTCGAGAAGATGGTGTGGGCGACCCGCTGGGGTGCCGACACCGTGATGGACCTGTCCACCGGCAAGCGGATCCACGAGACCCGGGAGCGGATCCTGCGCAACTCGCCGGTGCCGATCGGCACCGTGCCGATCTACCAGGCCCTGGAGAAGGTCAACGGCGATCCGGCCGCGCTGACCTGGGAGATCTACCGCGACACCGTGATCGAGCAGTGCGAGCAGGGCGTGGACTACATGACCGTGCACGCCGGGGTGCTGCTGCGCTACGTGCCGCTGACCGCGAAGCGGGTCACCGGCATCGTCTCGCGCGGTGGGTCGATCATGGCCGCGTGGTGCCTGGCGCACCACCAGGAGAACTTCCTGTACACGCATTTCAGCGAGCTGTGCGAGATCCTGCGGGACTACGACGTCACGTTCTCGCTCGGCGACGGTCTGCGGCCGGGGTCGATCGCCGACGCCAATGACCGCGCCCAGTTCGCCGAGCTGGAGACCCTCGGCGAGCTCTCGCACATCGCCCGCGAGCACGACGTGCAGGTGATGATCGAGGGCCCCGGCCACGTGCCGATGCACAAGATCGTCGAGAACGTGCGGCTGGAGGAGGAGCTGTGCGGTGAGGCGCCGTTCTACACGCTCGGCCCGCTGACCACCGACATCGCCCCCGCCTACGACCACATCACCTCGGGCATCGGTGCGGCGATCATCGCCCAGGCGGGCACCGCGATGCTCTGCTACGTCACGCCGAAGGAGCACCTGGGACTGCCGAACCGGGACGACGTGAAAACCGGCGTGATCACCTACAAGATCGCCGCGCACGCCGCGGACCTGGCCAAGGGCCACCCGCGGGCGCAGGAGCGCGACGACGCGCTGTCGAAGGCCCGGTTCGAGTTCCGCTGGACCGACCAGTTCAACCTGTCGCTGGACCCGGACACCGCGCGGGAGTTCCACGACGAGACGCTGCCCGCCGAGCCGGCCAAGACGGCGCACTTCTGCTCGATGTGCGGGCCGAAGTTCTGCTCGATGAAGATCACCCAGGACGTCCGCAAGTTCGCCGAGGAGCGCGGGCTGACCAGCGTCGAGGCGATCGAGGCCGGGATGCGGGAGAAGTCCGACGAGTTCGTCGGCGCGGGCGGCAAGGTGTACCTGCCGATCGCCGAGTGAGCACCGGGGAACGGCGATTCCAGTGGCCGGCGACACGTCGATCACCACTGGAATCGCCCCCCGGCCGTCGGGCACCCGGGATGATCAGCAGGATCGGGGCCGTACCATGAACTGGATGCACGAGACTGCGGCCGGGCGCGCGATTCGGCCCGCGAACGACACCGCCCCACCCACCGCGCTAACCATCGCCGGGTCCGACTCCGGCGGCAGCGCCGGGATGCACGCCGACCTGCGCACCTTCTTCGCCTGTGGGGTGCACGGCATGACCGCGGTCACGGCGGTGACCGTGCAGAACACCGTCGGCGTCACCGGGCTGGTGGAGATCCCGCCGCAGACCGTGGCCGCGCAGATCGACGCCGTGGCCTCCGACATCGGGGTGGACGCGGCCAAGACCGGGGTGCTCGCCTCCGCGGCCACCATCGAGGCCGTGCTGGACGTGTGCGACAGGCACGGCATCGGCCGCGCGGGCCGGACCCCGTTCGTGGTCGACCCGGTCGCGGCCTCCCGCAGCGGCGAACCGCTGCTGCGGCCGGATGCCCTCGACGCCCTGCGGCACCAGGCGTTTCCGCGGGCCACGCTGGTCACCCCGAACCTGGACGAGGTGCGGCTGCTGACCGGGATCGACGCGCGCACCCGCGCCGACCTGCTGGACGCGGCGAAGGCGATCTACGACTTCGGCCCGGAGTGGGTGCTGGTGAAAAGCGGTCACCTGCCCGACGACCCGGAGTGCGTCGACCTGCTCTTCGACGGCACCGAGGCGATCCCGCTGCCGGGGCCGCGCTACGCGACGGTGCACACCCACGGCGCCGGTGACGTGTTCGCCTCGGCGATCACGTCCGCGCTCGCCAAGGGCGCCTCGGTGCCGGACGCGGTGCGCAGCGGCAAGCGGTTCGTCACCCGCAGCGTTTCGCACGCCTACCCGCTGGGTTCCGGGGTGGGGCCGGTCTCGACGTTCTGGCGGATCAGCCCGCGCTCGATCTGAACCCCGACCATCCCCGAACCGTCCCCCTAATAGAGTGATCTTCGCTCCGGGTCTGTAACCCGAATGGCGTGTTTCGTCGACATACGGGTCGAGACGCGCGTAATTCCCGGACCGCGTGCCGCCGCCGGTACGCGGTCCGCCGCGCGCTGCGCGCACGACGACGACAGGGGTTTTCGACAGCGTGGCTAAATCGGTGTGGACACGAGTGCGGGAGCGGCTGACCACCCAGTCAGGAGCACCGGACCCCCGACAACGCCAGTACGCCGTGCTGGTGCTCGTCGCCGTGGTCGTCGGGACCGCCATCGGCTGGCTGTTGGACTTGCACACCCCGGCCCTGGTCGCCGGGCTGACCGCGGTGCTGGCGCTGGTGGCCAGCGGCGGCCAGTCGCTGCGGTCCGACCTGTACCGCTTCGCCTGGTTCACCCCGGCGCTGGTGCTGACGATGACCGTCGGCCCGCTGCTGGCGAACGTCCCGGTGCTGGCCGGGGCGGTGGTCGCCGTCGTGGTGTTCGGCACCGGCATGCTGCCCGCGCTCGGCGAGCACTACCACGTCGGCGGGCAGACCTTCGCCGCGGCGACGCTGGTGTCCACCACCACCGGCATCGGCGCCGACCAGCCGGTGCTGGTGCTGCTCGGTTCGTCGGTCGCCGGGGCGCTGTTCGCCCTGGTCCTGCGGGTCGTGATCGGCCTGAGCGATCCCACCCGGGCCACCCGCGTCGCGGTCGCCCGGACGCTTCTCGCGCGCGGGCCGGGCGTGGTCGAGTCGGCCGCCGCCGCGTGGCGCGCGGACGGCTCCAGCACGTGGCTGGGCCAGGTGCTGGCCGGTGCGGCCCGGTTCCGCGCGGCGCGGGAGACGCTGCTCGCGCAGGCCCAGCAGAGCGACCGGATCGAGGCCGAGCGGCTGCGCCAGATCGTCGCGGAGGCCGACCAGGTCGCTGCCGAGCTGGCGCGCTCGGTGCGCGCCCGCGCCTGCACGGGACTGCCCGCGGCGGCCCGGCGCGACCCGGCCCAGGCGGTCGTGGCCCGCGGCGGGCGACAGGACCTGCCGGACGCGGTGCAGGGCATCAACCAGGGCCTGGACCGGATCCGCGCCGCGGTGGTGCGCCGGGTGGATACCCCGCTGCCGCCACCGGCGCCGGGCGCGCGGCGCGAACGGCTGCTCGGCGCGGTGCGCGCGCACCTGTCGTTCCGGTCGTCGCTGTTCCGGCACGCGCTGCGCTGCACGCTCGCGGTCGCCTTCGGCATGGTGATCGTGGCGCTGCTGCGCGATCCCTCGGCCTCCAGCCTGCTGCTGGCGCTCTACGTGGTGCTGCAGCCCGCTGCCCGCGACAGCATGACGGGAGCGCTGGAGCGCACCGGCGGCGCGGTGCTGGGTGTGACCGCGCTGGCCATCGTGATCACGCTGCTGCCGGGCGCGTTCCTGCTGGTGCCGCTGGTGATCGCCGGGATGCTGCTGAACATGCCGCGGCTGCGCACCGACTACCAGGTGCTGCTGAGCTGTTTGATCGTGATCACCGTGGTCGACCAGGCGATGCGGCTGGAGCGGCCGCTGGTGAACGTGGGGATCAGCTTCGCGGCGAACACCGCGGTCGGCGCGGCCATCGCGCTGATCGTCGGCTACGTCAGCTACCTGGTGCTGCCGAGCAGCATCCTGCCGGACGTGCGCGGAGCGGTGCGGTCGACCGTGTGGGCCGTGTCGGAGCTGCTGCGCAGCGTCCGCGCCGCCGGTCAGGGCGTCGACCTCCCGACCGCGCTGCAGGCCGCGCACGTGCTGGCGCTGCGCCGCACGCAGGACCTGCTCGGGATGCCCGCGCTACTGGACGGCACCGGTGAGGAGACCGACGACGACCGCGCGACCCGGGACGCGGCCATCGCGCTGGACGCGCTGCGGCAGGACGTCGCGACCCTGGCGTTCCGGCCCGAGGCGGAGCAGGCGGTGGCGGTCCCGGCGCTGCGCGCGGTGGACGACCTGCTGGGCGGCAAGCCGACGGCGAAGATCCCGGACGTCCCGGAGGGCAGCGCCCCGGCCACGGAGCTGCTGGCGAGTTCCCTGGTGGAGAACGCCCTGCACGCCCGCCAGGCGATCGACCGCACCTTCGGCTACGACAACCCGTGGAAGAGCTACACGATCTCCTTCGTCCGCACCGAACGCCTCCACATCCGCTGACAGCGCCATCGCGGCGCGGTGATCCGACCGGTGCGCGAACGTGACGTGAACGCGCGGTGGCTCACTCCATGGGGCGGCCGGGGCTGGACGCCTGCGCCCAGAAGCGCTTGGGGATGCGGCCCGCCGTGCGGGCCAGGCGGCCCGCCTCGACCGCTGCCCGCATCGCCGCCGCCATGCGCTCCGGGTCCTGGGCGCGGGTGACCGCCGTGGCCAGCAGCACCGCCGAGCAGCCCAGTTCCATCGCCAGCGCCGCGTCCGAGGCGGTGCCGATGCCCGCGTCAAGCACGATCGGCACCGACGCGCGGGACACGATCATCTCGATGTTGTGCGGGTTGCGGATGCCCAGACCGGTGCCGATCGGCGAGCCGAGCGGCATCACCGCGGCGCAGCCGACCTCCTCCAGCTTCAACGCCAGCACCGGGTCGTCGTTGGTGTAGGCCAGCACCACGAAGCCCTGGTCGACCAGCTGCTCGGCCGCGTCGAGCAGTTCCACCGGATCGGGCAGCAGGGTGTCCTCGTCGGCGACGACCTCCAGCTTCACCCAGTTGGTCTCGAGCGCTTCGCGGGCCAGCTGCGCGGTCAGCACCGCCTCCGCCGCGGTCCGGCACCCAGCGGTGTTCGGCAGGGCCTCGATGCCGAGCTTGCGCAGCAGGTCGAGGACGCCCGTGCCGCCACCGGCGTCGGCGCGGCGCATCGCCACGGTGGTCAGTTCGGTTCCGGACGCGATCAGCGCGCGCTCCAGGACCGCGAGGTTCGTCGCGCCTCCGGTCCCGGTGATCAACCGCGAGCCGAACTCGCGCCCGGCGATCACCAACGGGTCGTCCATGTCACCCTCCTTGCACTGCGGTGAGGACCTCGATCGCGGCATCGGGGCGCAGCTCGGTCCCCGGCCAGGAGGCCCGCGGCACCACGGCACCGTCCAGCGCCACGGCCACGCCCCGCTCGGGCACGCCGAACTCCGTCAGCACCGCGGCCAGCGTCGCGTCCTCGGCGACCTCCCGCGGCTCCCCGTTGATCACGACCTTCACTGCTGTCCTCCCCATCGGCTCGGATCGGCGGCCTTGACCTCGGCGGCGGGTTCCTCGCCGCGCAGCAGCGCGAGCACCGCGTCGGCCGTCACCGGAGTGAGCAGGAACCCGTTGCGGTGGTGCCCGGTGGCCACCAGCACGCCGGGCTCGAGCCACCCGAGCACCGGCAGGTTGTCGTCGGTGCTGGGGCGCAGCCCGGCCGCGGCCTCGACCAGCTGGTACTCGGCGATGCCCGGCAGCACCTGTTCGGCGTCGGCGATCAGGTCGCGCACCCCGCCCACGGTGACCTCGGTGTCGAACCCGACCTCGTGCTGGGTGGCCCCCAGCACCAGACCGCCGTCGTCGCGGGGCACCAGGTAGACCGGCCGGCCGTGCACCGGTCCACGCACCGTACGGCTCGGCGGCGGCAGCGCGGTGGCCCGCGCGCGCAACCGCAGGATCTCGCCCTTCACCGGACGGATCCGCCCGACCAGCCGGGGGTGCAGCGAACCCGAGTGGGCCCCGGCGGCGATCACCGCCACATCGCAGTCCACAGTGGAGTCCTCGAGGTGCACCGCACCGGGCCGAACCTCGCGGGCGCGGGCGGTCACGAACTCCACCCCCGCCGCGGTCGCCGCGGCGCGCAGCGCGGCCAGCGCCTGCCGGTTGTCGACCGCGAGATCACCCGGCACCTCCAGCCCGCCGCGCACGGCCGGTCCCAGCGACGGCTCCAGCCTGCGCACCTCCCGACCGGTCAGCCGGATGACGGTGCGGCCGAGGCCGGCCAGGTAGTCCGCCAGGTTGTTCAGCTCCTCGCGGTCGGCGCTGTCGACGCCCACCACGATCGTGCCCTCGCGGCGTAGCCCGGACGGCAGCCCGGACGCGCGGGCAAGCTCGTCGGCGAAGCCCGGCCACTGCCGCAGCGACACCGACCCGAGTTCCAGCAGCTCCTCCTCACCGGGCCAGGCTTCGGCGATCGGCGCCAGCATGCCGCCGGCGACGTGCGACGACCCCGACGCCGGTGCGTCGTCGACCAGGCGCACCCGGTGCCCGGCGGCAGCGACACGCCAGGCGATGGACAGACCAATGACTCCGCCGCCCACGACGGCGACGTTCACTTCTCCAGACACTTCACGCTCCCTGCGCCGGCATGACCCGGATCAGGTTCGACGGTCGGGGCCTCACGCCCCCTCTCAGCCCGGTCGGCCGGGCTCCCGTGCTCACCGAGTCCACCGTACCGGGCCCGGATCTCCACGTCAGGGGTGAGGTCGAGCAATTTCACGACAGTCGGCTGGGGCTGGCGCATCGCCGAGCGGGCCCGACGGCAGGGGCTACCCTGTGGAACATGCCTGGATTGGACGGCTTCGGCATCCGCGCCCGCCTTGCAGAGGCGCGGCTGTACCTGTGCACCGACGCACGCACCGAGCGCGGCGATCTCGCGGAGTTCGTGGACGCCGCCCTGGATGGCGGGGTCGACATCATCCAGCTCCGCGACAAGAGCCCCCACGGCGCTCCGCTGGAGGCCCGCCACGAACTGGCCGCGCTGGAGGTGCTGGCCGAGGCGTGCGTGCGGCACGGGGCGCTGCTCGCGGTCAACGACCGCGCCGACGTGGCGCTCGCCGCGGAGGCCGACATCCTGCACCTGGGGCAGGACGACCTACCGGTCGAGGTGGCGCGGCGGATCGTCGGCGAGCACATCGCGATCGGGCGTTCCACGCACGACGTCGTGCAGGCCGACGCGGCGGCGATCGAGCCGGGCGTGGACTACTTCTGCACCGGTCCGGTGTGGACCACGCCGACCAAACCGGGGCGTCCGGCGGCCGGGCTGGACCTGGTGCGGCACGCCGCGGAGCACCGCGGGCACGGCAGGCCGTGGTTCGCCATCGGCGGCATCGGCCCGGACAACGTTGACGACGCGATCAAGGCCGGGGCCGAGCGGATCGTGGTGGTCCGCGCGATCACCGAGGCGGAGGACCCGCGCGCGGCGGCCAGCGAACTGCGCAGCCGTCTGCCCTGATCATCCTCCCCGACCCGGGACCTCCACCGCTTTTCTCGACGGAATGTGTCACCCCTGACGCGCCGAGGCCCCCGGGCGAGCGATGTCACCCGGGGGCCTCGGCGTGCCGGTCAGGTCACTGCGTGAGCAGGGTCAGGCCGTATGCCTGGAGGATCTCGTTGACCGGCTGGAAGTAGGTCGTGCCGCCGCTGGTGCAGTTGCCCGAACCGCCGGAGGTCACGCCCTGGGCCTGGTCGCCGGACATCCACGAACCGCCCGAGTCACCGGGCTCGGCGCAGACGTTCGTGCGGGTCAGGCCGGAGACGGTGCCCTGCGGGTACTGCACCGTCTGGTTCTTGGCCTGCACCGTGCCACAGTGCCAGCCCGTGGTGGAGCCGGAGCGGCAGATCGACGCGCCGACCGCGGACTCCGTGGAACCAGCCACCCCGACGGTGGTGCCGTCGTACTTGTTCACCAGGGGCCGCGGGGTGTCGTCAGCGCCGACGCTCACCCAGGCGTAGTCGTTGCCGGGGAACGACGACGCCTCGAACATGCCGCTGGGCTGCGAGGTGGTGTCGCCGGCGTTGCCGCAGTGCCCGGCGGTCACGAACCCGCCCTGCACCGAAAAGCCGACCGAGCAGCGGGAGCCGCTGCCGATGTAGAAGGCGTTGCCGCCGATGACGTCGGCGTAGGTCCGCGGGTCCTCCAGGGACTCCAGGATCCGGACGGCCCTGAGCTCGACGGCCGCGGCATGCACGAACTGCATGGCCTGCGCCAAGCTGCCCGGGCGGGTCGTGACGACCACCGAGTTGCTGTAGGTGTCGGGGTACCAGCCGCTGACCGTCCACGGGGCCTGCGTGCTGCGCTGGTTCAGCCGGTCGACGACGCCGTAGAGCTGTTCGATGGTGAAATCGACCAGCCGGGGCTCCGCACCCGCGGCGCGGACCTGCTCGAACCGCGCGGGGTCGGTCACCCCGACGACGAGTCTGCCCTGCTGGGCGTCGAAGTAGGATCCGCCGTAGCTGCCGGCCAGCGAGGTGCGCAGCACCTGGTCCGCGCGGGTCGCGGCCGCCTCCTGCTCGAGGCGATCGACGACCTGCTCCCGGGTCAACCCGAAGTCCCGCTGCATCGCGTCGAGCAGCGTCGAAGCGGTGGCGGTGGTGTCCGGCGGCGCGGTGTTGGTGGCGGTCGCCGGCATGGTCAGCGCGGCGACCGTTCCTGCTGCCAGCATCACGGTCCCGGCCACCCGGGCCGCGAGTCTGCGCTTCATAGGTGTCTCCCTCATGTGAGATGGATCTCAACAGCCCCCGTCGCCGCTTCAGTATCGGAGGACATCATCCGTCTCACATCCAACTTCTGCCGCATCTCGCTCAAAACGGCCGTCAGCACTCCCCGATCGAGGGAGCGCTGACGGCCGTGACCAGCCCTTTCACCGATCGGATGGATTGTGCGGCACGATCCAGGGCGCCCCGGTCGTCTCATCCGGCTCGACGACCTGCGACTCCGGTGGCGGGGTCTGCTGGGTCGTCGGCGCGGGGGTCGGTTCCACCGTCGTCGTCGGAGTCGGGGTCGTGGGCTGCACCGGCGGCTGCTGGCTGGGTTGCACCTGCTGGGTCGGCTGCGGCTCGCGGCTGCGCGTCGGCTCCGGTACGACCGTCCGCTCCGGGATGACGTGCTGCGGCGGGGGATCGCGGTGCAGCACCTGGCCGATCGTGGTGCCGCCGCCTCCACCGGACAGCGGCCGACCGGTCACGCCCTCGAATGCGGTGACCACCAGCATGCTCAGCGCGAACACCAGGGCACAGCTGGCCGCGACCATCGCCCACCGGACCCGCTGGCGGCGCTTGTTCACCGACGGCGTGGTGGGGTGCAGCACGCGGGTGGTGTCGTCGGTGTCCGGCCCGCGGTCGGTGTCCGGCGAGTCCACGACCCGCTCCCCGCCCGGCCAGTGCATGCCGGGACTGAGGTGGATCCGCCTGGTGACCTGCTTGTCCTCAGTGGACACGTACCGGATGACCTCGGTGCGCTGCTGCCGCTTGCGCGCCTTCGCCGCGACCAGCACCGCCTTCTCCTTGGCGCTTTCGAAGGAGCGCTGGTAGAGGGCACCGCCCACGGTGATCACCACGCTGGTCAGCCCGGCGCCCACCACGGTGCCGGCCACCCCCAGCCGCGAGCCCAGGAACGCCGCCGTCACCGACGCCAGGGCGGCCCCCGCGACCTTGGGCGGTGACAGGTCGAGCTTGCCGGACTTCCCGTCCGCGTCCCGTTTCTTTTCTTCCTCGTCTCCCTGCCTGCTCATGGCTCCCACGCTGTTGACCGCACTCTCTGGACGTGCCAACGGGGTACCACGCCGGATTTCTCCTCACGGTTGGTCTTCCGTGAGGACTCCCACTTCCCCGTAACACCGGTGCGGCCGGGAACGACGGACGGCACCCCGGGGCGGCCCGGGGTGCCGTCCGCGCAGGTAGGGGGCTCAGCCCGGGGGGTTGAGGCGGGCGACGAACTTGTACCGGTCGCCCCGGTAGATCGACCGCACCCACTCCACCGGACGGCCCTTGGTGTCGAAGGAGTGGCGGGACAGCAGCAGCATCGGCATCCCCACGTCGGAGCCGAGCAGTTCGGCCTCCTCGGGGCTGGCCAGCGCGGTCTCGATGGTCTCCTCGGCGTGGCCGAGTTCGACGTCGAAGTGCTCGCGCAGCACCTGGTACAGCGAGGCGCCGGATTCAAGCCGACCGGTGAGGCCGCGGAACCGGGTCAGCGGCAGGTGGGTGGTCTCAATGGCCATGGGTTCGCCGTCGGCGAGCCGCAGTCGGCGCAGCCGCAGCACGGTGGAGCTCGGCTTGGTGTCCAGCAGCCGGGCGAGTTCCTCGGCGGCCGGTTCCTCCACGACCTCCAGCAGGCGCGAGGTGGGCTGGCGGCCCTGCGCGCGCATGTCCTCGGTGTAGCTGCTCAGCTGGAGGCGCTGGGCGACCTTGGGCTTGGCGGCGAAGGTGCCCTTGCCCTGCACCCGCAGCAGGCGGCCTTCGACGGTGAGCTCGGCGAGGGCCTGGCGCACCGTGGTGCGGGAGACGTCGAACTCGGCGGCCAGCGACCGCTCGGTGGGGATCGGCGATCCGGGCGGCAGCGACCGGAGCATGTCCAGCAGGTGTTGCTTGAGCCCCCAGTACTTCGGTTCGCGTTGTGCGCGCGCGGGGATGTCCGCCCCGCCGGACACGGACGTTTCGAGCATCGTTCCTCCTACCGCCGCAACCTTGCCGCCGTCTTCCGAGCTCCCCGTGGCGGGAAGTCGCCGCTCTGCCGACTCGACCGCTCCTTCAGCATGCCCGACGACCGGGGGCGCCAGTGCCGCCGACGTTCGGGTTCGCCGGGGGTTCGGTCAACCCCCGCCAAGCTCAGGTGGGCCTTATCGGTGGGTGAACAGTAACGCTGAACGGTCGCGGCTTCGCGTGTCCCGGGACATAATCTCGCGCCGATGTGGTCCATACCAATGTGCGACGGGGCGGGCGGACAATGGTGTCGAACGTCACTGCATACGGTCCCACCGCCGACTACGATTGGTCTAGACCTCACTGCGAAGGGATGGACCCGATGAGCGAGGCCGCCACCCCCGGCCGCCACATGACCGACGAGATCGGCCAGCAGCCCGCGATCTTCGCCGATCTGCTGGCCACGCGCGGTGCGATCGCCGAGGTCGCCGCGCGCATCGCGGAGCGCCGACCGCGCTTCGCGCTGCTGGCCGCGCGCGGCTCCAGCGACCACGCCGCGCTCTACGCCAAGTACCTCATCGAAGTGCTGCTGCACCTGCCCGCCGGCCTGGCCTCCCCGTCGACCACCACGCTGTACGGCGCCCGACCGGACCTGACCGACGTGCTGCTGGTGTCGGTCAGCCAGAGCGGCGGATCGCCGGACCTGCTGGAGGTCACCGAGTCCGGTCGGCAACGCGGGGCGCTGACCGTCGCGGTGACCAACACCGTGGACTCCCCGCTGAACTCGGCCGCCGAACTGTCCGTGGACATCCGCGCGGGCCAGGAACAGGCGGTGGCGGCGACCAAGACCTACAGCGCCACCCTGCTCGCCCTGTACCTGCTGGTCGACGCGGTCCGCGGCGGCACCGGTGAGCGGGCCGCACCGATCCCCGACCTCGCGGCCACCGCACTGGACAGCGGGCGGCAGGCGGTGGACGACGCGGTGCACCGCTACCGGTTCGCGGAGCGGATGGTCACCACAGCCCGCGGTTACTCGCTGGCCAGCGCCTGCGAAGCGGCCCTCAAGCTGGCCGAGACCAGCTACCTGTCGGCGCGCGCCTACAGCGGCGCGGACCTCCTGCACGGTCCGGTCGCGGCGATCGACGCCGACACCGCGGTGCTCGCGCTGTGCAGCACGGGGCGCGGCGGCGACGCGATGCGCGACGTGCTCCGGGCGGTCGACCAGCGCGGCGCGGACATCTGCGCGATCGGCTCGGGCGCCGGAGACGTCCCCGCGGCCCACCGCATCCCGGTCCCGGAGTGCGCCGAGGAACTGGCGCCGGTGCTGGAGGTCCTGCCGGTCCAGCAGCTCGCGCTCGGCCTGGCGCTGGCCCGCGGCGAGGACCCGGACCACCCCCGCGGCCTGAAGAAGGTCACCCGGACCCGCTGATGGTGACGACGGGGCGGCTTCGCCGCTCCCGACCTGATCGAGTGACGCCGGCACCTGCTACCGATCTCGACGGGGCTCGTGGAAAACCGGCGCGTCACCCGCCGCGACGGGCACTTCCAGGCAGGGCCCGACGTAAGAGCCCGCCTCACCGAGGGGGCGGGGCGAGGCGGGCAACGCCAGGTTACGCCGAACGGAGCAGGGCGCAAACGTCGGGGCGATCAGCCCAGCAGCGGACGAAATCCCTCTATGTCGTAAACCTGGCGTGCGGTGGTGTCGAACAGCGCCGCGCGCTGCCGATCATCCAGCCCCGCGGCCAGCTCCCGGGCCACGTCCATGACCTGCCCGTACTCGGCGGCCAACAGGCACACCGGCCAGTCCGAACCGAACATCAGCCGCCCCGGCCCGAACGCCTCCAGCACCACGTCCGCATAAGGCCGCAACCGTACCGGATCAGGTTGCCGCGCCCAGGCATCCTCGGTCACCAGCCCGGAGAACTTGCAGAAGACATTCGGGAACGCGGCCAGCGCGCGGATCAGGCCGGCCCACGGCTCCAGCTCCCCGCTGGCCACCGGCGGCTTGCCGCAGTGGTCCAGGACGAAGGTCAGCTGCGGGAACTGCCCGACCGCCTTGATCGCCGCGGGCAGCTGGTGCGGGCGCACCAGCAGCTCGTAGACCAGCCCGGCGTCCTCGACCGCGGCCAGCCCGTTGAGCACGTCCGGCCGGATGAGCCACTCCGGGTCGGGTTCGGTCTCGACCTGGTGGCGGATGCCCTTCAACCACCGCCCGGACGGGTGGGTCTGCAGGCGGCCGATCTGCTCGCGGACGTCGCGAGCGGTCAGGTCGACCCAGCCGACCACCGCGGCGATGCGGTCGACGCTGTCGGCCAGCACCAGCATCTCGGGCGTCTCGTCCGGGTCGGAGACCGTCTGCACCAGCACGGTCGCGTCCACAGTGGAACCCTTGAGCGCGGCCTGCAGGTCGGCGGGCCGGAAGTCCCGGCGCAGCGGGTCCATCTCGGCGCCGACGATCCACGGCAGGTCGCGTACGTCGAGGTCCCAGAGGTGGTGGTGGCTGTCGACGGTCATCGATCCGCCTCCGCCCCGTTGTCTACTTCGGACGGACATGGGTGCGGCACGAGGTCGCCCATCATCAACTCCCCGACTGGTCGAACGACGCCTCGATGTATATAGCCGCTCACCGCGGCGGAAGCCAGAGGGTGGCGCAACCCGGCCGCGGGGCGAGTAGAAAGGGTCCATGCACTGCGACGAAGCGCTCGTCCTCGGGTTGGACATCGGCGGCACCAGCAGCCGGGCGCTCGTCTGCGACCTCTCCGGGCGGACCCGCGGCACCGGCGAAGCCGCCGGCGGCAACCCGAACTCGCACCCGGCCGACCAGGCCGTGCGGCAGATCACCGCCGCTACCCGCAGCGCGCTGGCGCAGGTCGACCCGGCCGCGGTGCGCGGCTGCGTGGTCGGCATGGCCGGGGTCAGCAAGATGGCCGATCCGCGGTTCGCGGAGCAGTTCCACCGCGGCTGGGCCGAGCTGGGCCTGACCTGCCCGGTCCGCACCACGAGCGACTGCGAGGTGGCCTTCGCCGCCGGGACCTCGCAGCCCTGCGGGACGGTGCTGATCGCGGGCACCGGCGCGATCGCGGCCCGCATCGAACGGCACCGGCTCACCACGACCGCCGGCGGCCACGGCTGGCTGCTCGGTGACGAGGGCTCGGCGTTCTGGCTGGGCCGCGAAGCGGTCCGGGCCGCGCTGGCTGCCTGCGACCGCGGGGAGCCGCTGCGCGGCCTGACCGGCGCGGTCCGCGCCCGGCTGCTGCCGGACGCGGTGGCGGACTCCCCCGCTGACGTGCGCAAACAGCTGATCAGCGCGGTGCACGCGGCACCGCCGATCCGGCTTGCCGAACTCGCACCGCTGGTCACGACCTCGTCCGATGACACCGCCGTGGACATCGTCCGCCGCGCCGCCGAGGCGCTGGCCGACACCACGGCGCGGACCCGCCCGCCGGGTGACGCGAGCCCGATCGTGCTCGCCGGGAGCCTGCTCGCCCCGGGCAACCCGGTGGGCGACGCGGTACGCGCCGAACTCGTCGAACGCGGCCTCGGCGCGCCGCACACCGCCGGGTCGGGCGCGGCCGGGGCGGCGTGGCTCGCGGCGCTGGACCTCACCAGCGACCCGGCCGGACTCCACGAACGCCTCGTCGCCACCACCTGACGATCCCGCGCGGCACGCGGCGCGACGTCCGGGCATCAGCCGTCGAGGAGACCCACCTCGCGCAGCGCGTTGCGGATCACGTCCTGCTCCGCCTCGTCCGCCTCGACCAGCGGCAGGCGGACACCGCCGACCCGGTGGCCCACCAGGTTCAGCGCCGCCTTGACCGGGATCGGGTTCGTCGTCACCGACAGCGCCGCGTACAGCGGCTTCAGCGAGGCGTCGATCTCCGCGCGGTGCTCCGGCTCCTCGACCATCCGCCGCATCTGCGGCCCGACCAGGTGGCTGGCCACCAGGATGCCGCCGCAACCGCCGAGGTCCAGGGCCTGCGCGAAGCCGTCGTCGTTGCCCGCATACAGCCCGAGGCCGTCGATCCGCGCGAGCGCCGCGTTGTCCGCCTGCTTGACGTAGTCGATGTGCTCGACCTGGGCGAGTTCGGCGAGCAGGTCGTGCGGCAGGTCCAGGCCGATCCGGGACGGGACGTTGTAGAGGATCACCGGCTTGTCGGTGGCGCGGGCGATCTCGGTGAAGTGCCGCACCAGCCCCGTGCGGTTCGGGCGGTTGTAGTAGGGGGTCACCGAGAGCACCGCGTCGGCGCCGAGTTCGGTGGCGCGCTCGGTCATTTCGCAGGCGTGCGCGGTGTCGTTCGACCCCGTCGAGGCGATGACCGTCGCCCCCGCCGGGCGCTCCGCGCAGGCCAGCTCGATGAGCCGCAGGTGCTCCTCGTCGGTGAGAGTCGGGGCCTCGCCCGTGGTGCCGCACACCACGATGCCGTCCGACCCGTGGTCGAGCAGGTGGTGGAACAGCGACACGAAGGCGGATTCGTCGACGCGCAGCTGCTCGTCGAACGGGGTGACGATCGCGGTGATCACGGCGCCGAGGGACATGAGCAGATTGTGCGCGCCGCGTCCACCGGTGTCACGCCGGGCCGGTGCGGGGATGCCGCAGGCCCGGGTGCCCCGCGGGCAGCGATCGGCGCACCACCCACCAGCTCGCCCCCACGCACGCGGCCACCAGCGGCCAGGTCAGCACGACCTGGGCGATCGCCAGCGGACCGGTGGCGTCCAGCAGCCACAGCGGGATGAACACCGCCAGCCGCGTCACGTACTGCCCCACCCACACCCAGCTGCCGCGGCTGTAGGCGCGCAGCAGGTCGGGGTCGCGGCGCCACCGCTTGGCCTGGCCGAGCGCGGTGCCGACCACCACGCCGAGCAGCGGCCAGCGGATCGCGATGCTGGTCATCCAGGCCAGCGCGCTGAGCGCGTTGCTCGCCAGCCGGGGCAGGAAGAAGTCCGTCGCGTCCCCGGTGTAGAAGGCGATGAGCGCGCCGACCACCACGGTGAGCAGGCTGATCAGGACGGCAAGCGGGCGCGCACCCCGGTACAGCCGCCAGCCCGCGACCAGCGCGCTGACCACCACGGCCGCCCCGCAGCCGACGTCGAGCGACTCGCCCCCGAAGTACCAACCGAGACCGAAGGCGACCGGTGGCAGGCTCGCGTCGACGACGCTGCCGCGCCCGCCGAGCAGGCGCATGAACGAGTCGCGGTCGTCCTGGTGGTTCGCGACGATCTCCGTGTGCCGGTCCTGCGTCACGGGACCAAGCCTGCCGCAATCCGCGGTGTCGGCGCACCCACCCGTGGCGCGGACCTCCTCATCAGCGAACGCGTCGGGGCGGGTCCTACGGTGCGGGGCGCCGTCAGCCGCGCCGGGCTCGGTCCAGGAGGGCGGCGAGCTGGGCCGCGATGCGGGGCTTGTCCGCCGGGTGGCAGGTCACCACGTCCTGGCCGTCGGTTCGCTCACCCTGCAGGGCGTAGCGGCCACGGTCGTTGTCGAACCACACCAGGTTCGGCACCCGGACCCGCGGACCGCCCCGGCGGATGCTGCTGACCACGAAGTGGCCGAGGCGGAACTTCTGCCGCGAGGTGATCGCGCGCAACTCCGCCAACCCGTCGATGTCCGCGTCCGACGGGTGGCCCTTGGTGCGGTCGGCCACCGCGCGGACCGGGTTGCCGCCGCCGGGCGGCGCGTCCGGCAGCACGTCCGCCGCCGCCCTCGGCAGGGCGTCCGGGGCGAGGAAGCTCAACCGCAGGCCGCGGCCGTCGAGCACGCCGACGACCCCGACCTCGCCGGTGGCCACCACCCGCGCGGCCAGCCGGTGACCGGACCGCACGTCCAGCAGGCCGGCGGCCGCGATCGACACCTCGGAGCTGCACAGCAGGTAGAGCGCGTCCTCCACCTCCGGCTCGGGGCGGCCGGACCGGGCCAACCCGCTGGACTCCAGCTCCTGCCAGACCTGGTGGGCCAGGCGGTTGCGGTCCTCCGGCGACTCCCCGACCCGCGGGAACTCGAACGGGTACTGCCGCACGGTGAGGTTCAGCTGCTCACCGAGCACGTCGACCGCGGGGATCGACAGGGTGATCGTCTCGACCATCTCTGGCTCTCTTCAGCTCGCAGCGGCGCGGGGCACCGGCTCGTTCGTGGTCTGTTCGATGCGCGGCCGCGCGCCGGGTCTTCGGGTGCGTCCCGTGCGGGATCCCCGACACCGGGGTCGGAGATCCCGCGTTCGGGTTCCGCCGGGCGAACCGCTCCGGGCGGCACGCTCAGAAGTCCCGGTAGCTCGAGGGCGACTCGCCCAGCACCGGGGGCGCCACCAACCGGCTGGAGCCGTCGTCGTCGTCGAACAGGTCGTCGGCTTCGACGAGGAACTGCGGTACGGCTCCACCCGCGGTCTCCCCGGCCCGGTACCCGGCTCCGGCGTGCAGGTCGTCGTCGTCCCGTCGCTCCTCCTTGAAGTCCTCGGCGGACCAGGACGCGTGCCGGTCGTACCGGGACTGGCGGGACGAGCTGTTCCACGCACCGGCGGAGCCCATCGGCCCGAACCCGCCGTCGGCGCGCCGCTGGAAGCGCGGTGCCCGCGCGGGCTTCGGCCGTGCCGTTTCCGCTGGTTGCTGCGGCTGCTCCGGCTGGGGTGCCTCGGGCCGCGGCGGCGGACCTGCGGAACGGCCACCCGGCGGCACAGCACCTTCGGGAGCGGGTGGCGGCCCGGGTGCGACCGGTGGGCGCGGCGGCGCGGGGGTGCCGACCGGAGGTGACGGCGGGCCCTGCGGCGCGGGAGCGCGCGGCGGTTCCGGCATCGGCGGCGGACCGTCGACCGGCGGCCCGGCATGCCGCGGTGGGCCGTCCGGGCCGTCCGGCGGACGTCCGGCCGGGATCGGGCCGCTCGGCGGGCCCTGCGGGATGGGCCTGCTCGGCGGACCGTCCTGCGGACGCCCCACCGGAGGCGGACCAGGCGGCACCGGGGCACCGGGGACCGGTGGCGGACCGTCCGGCGGACCAGCGTGCCGCGGCGGACCATCCGGTCCGTCCGGCGCGCGCCCAGCCCCGAACGGGCCGGGCGGCAGCGGACCATCGGGACGCCCGGGGGGCATCGCATCGTGGGCGTCGTGCGGCCGCGCCGGCGGTGGACCCACCTGCGGAAGCGGACCGCTGGACGGTCCCGCCTGCGGCGGCGGGCCACTCACCGGACCTTCGGGGCGCGGCGGAGCGTCGTGCCCAGGACCGTCCGCGCGCTGCGGACCATCGTGAGTCGGCGGCGCGTCGTGGCGTGGCGGGGGCGAGCCGTCAGGACGCGGCGGACCAGCGGGACCGTCCCCTTCCTGCGGACCCCCCTGAGGCGGAGGCCCATCCACCCGCGGCGGCGGCCCCACCTGAGGAAGCAGCGGACCGTCGGGACGCCCGGCGTCGGGTGCGCGGCCCTCGTGCGGCAGCGGCCTGTCGGGGCGCGGCACGTCGTGCGCCGGCCCCTCCGCACGCAGCGGATCGTGCGCCAGGTCGCCCCGCGGCGGCGGAGGATCGGCGCGTCGCGAAACGTCGGGTCCCGGATCGTGCGGCGGAAGCGGACCGCTGCCCGGGCCGTCGTGGCGCGGCAGTGGGCCGGCCTGCGGGATCGGGCCGCTCATCGTGCCTTCCGGCATCGGCGGCGGGCCGAGCGGCGCTCCGGGCGGGCCGTCGAGCAGCGGTGGCGCGGGCGGCGGCGGAACGCTCAGGCCACCGGAGAAACCGGTGGGGCGCTGCGCGGAATCGGCCGGTTCCGGCTCCAGCGAACCGGACAGCTCCGGCTCGCGGCGCGACGGGCGCGGGTCCGGCGGCTCCGCCAGACCGCCGAGGTCGCCGGACAGCGCGGACACTCCGCCGGTCGGCTGCGGGGGCGCCTCGGGGCGGTCGGGCACGGGCCGGGGCGCCGGCGCCTGGCGGCGCTGCTCGTGCTCGTACCGGTCGGCGAGCTGCTCAATCCGCTGCCACAGGGCGAACGGGTGCGGTTCGGCCGCGAGCGCGGCGAATTCGTTGCGCAGGTCGAAGCGCGGCGGACGGGGCGCGGGCCGGGGGCCGCCCGGCGCGGGCGGAGCCCCAGGCGGCACCTCACCGCCGAGCGAGCCGCGCATCGGCGCGTCCGCGCGGCGGCGGCCACCGGCCGGGCGCTGCGGCGCGTCGAAGCCCGCGGGCCCCGGCGAAGACGCCGGATTCTGCGGTGACGTCACGATTCCCCCAGGTATTCAGGGCGGTCGGGGCGTCCCGCCGGGGCCGGGCGGAACCGGTCGGCGGGCACACTGGAACCGACGCTGTACAGCATCTCGACGTTCCCCACTCAACCGACCGCGATGGCGCGAACGAACTGGCGCTGCGTCCTCTCGGGCGCACATCGAGCTGTCACCTGCATCGATCGCGACATCACGGGCCCCCTCAACTGCTTCTGTTACCGCCGAAGGACAGTAGCAGTTGCGCTTCACCCGTACCGGTGTTTCCGGCAATAGCCACCCGGTTCCGTCCGGCATCACGGAAAAACAGTCGACGGCAACGGAATTCATCCTCCGGACCAGGACAACGGTCGAATCGGACACCAATGCGAGACGATTCAGTGCCGTTGCTCACTCGGCTCGGGACCGACGGTGGCGTAGGTCGCCTTTCGAGCGCCAATGTGGTTTCCGAGCACCGCACCGGTGCGGGGACGACATCGGGAAGGAACACGTCAATGGGATCGCAGCCGTCCGCCGGCTTACCGCGCTGGGACAGCTTCGTCGCGCTGGGAGACAGCTTCACCGAGGGGTTGGCCGACGCCGCTCCCGGCGGCGGTTTCCGGGGCTGGGCGGACCGGCTGGCCGAACACCTCGCCGCCGCCAACCCGGACCTGCGGTATGCCAACCTCGCGGTCCGCGGCAAGCTGATCCGCCAGATCGTCGCCGACCAGGTGCCGAAGGCGCTGCTGCTGCGCCCCGCGCTGGTCTCGTTCACCGCCGGTGGCAACGACATCATCCGCCCCGGCAGCGACCCGGACGTCGTGGCGGAGACCTTCGACGCCGCGGTCGCGGAACTGCGCGCCAGCGGCGCGGACGTGCTGATCGGCACCGGGTTCGACACCCGCGGCACGCCGGTCCTGCGGCACGTCCGCGGCAAGGTCGGCACCTACAACTCGCACCTGCGGGCGATCGCCGACAAGCACGGGTGTTACGTGCTGGACCTGTGGTCAATGCACGTGCTGCGGGACCCGCGAGCCTGGAGCGAGGACCGGCTGCACCTGTCCGCCGAGGGGCATCGCCGGGTGGCGTTGCGGGCCTGCGAGGCGCTGGGTGTCCCGGTCGAGGAGGACTGGCGCGAGCCGTGGCCCGCGGTTCCGCGCGTGCCGTGGCGGCAGCAGCGCGCGCAGGACCTGCGGTGGGTGCGCGAGCACCTCGCGCCGTGGATCAGCCGCCGGTTGCGCGGGGTGTCCAGCGGGGATGGTCGCAGCCCCAAGCGGCCGCAGCTGGAGAAGCTGATCGGCTGCGAGGGCCGCAAGCAGGACGTCCCGGCCTGAGACGTCGGTCGCCGAGGCAACGCAGGTGGTTCCGCGGTGCTGGGACCGCGGAACCACCGGTGCGGCTGCCCGGATGCCCCCGGGCAGGACGAAGTGCGGACTTCCGGCGTGTCACCCCGGTGCCGAAAGCCCGCACTCACCCCCAACGTCCATCCGGGAGGCAGGCCCGGATGCTTCGCCCCCCTTGCGGTCGTCCCGACCGACACGCGTGCCGACCGGGACGACCGGGGCGACAATCCCCCCTTTGGACTCCCCCCAGAGCCGCCCGTGTGCGGACCATGCACGGCTGATCCGCACGCAGGAGAAGTTCGCAGCGGCCCCTAAACGTCCGCTAAACGTCCACTAAACGCCGCGTCGGCCGACCCGTTCCGTCAGGTCCCGCAGCCGGTCGCGGACGCCGGTGACCAGCGGTGATCCCTCGGCCTCGTAGATCGCCAACGCGGTCTCCCAGCGGGTGCGCGCCACCTCGAGGTCGCCGCGGGAGCGGGCCGCGTCGCCGAGACCCAGGTACGCCGACGCCTGCCGCATCGCCGAACCGCACTTCAACGCGGCGTCCAGCGCCTCGTGGTGGAACCGCTCGCCGTCGTCGATCCGGCCCAGCTCGATGCTGACCTCCCCGCAGTTGTTCAGCACCATCGCGAGCGTGTCCAGGTCGTCGGCGTCGCGGTACAGCGCCTCGGCCTCGCGCAGGTGCGCCAGCGCCTCCTCCAGCTCGCCGTTGACCTGCTCCACCAGAGCGAGGTTGTTCAGCGCCCCGGCCACGAAGTACCGGTCCCCCAGGGATCGGTACACCCGCAGCGCGTCCTGACAGCGCTCCTTGGCCTCCTCGTAGCGCTTGAGCCGGAACAGCACGCTGCCCATGTTGATCTGGGTCATGGCCAGCCGAGCCGGATCGCCGGTGAGCACCGCGACCCGGTAGGACTCGTCGTAGTGCGCCAGCGCCTCGTCCAGCTGCCCGGACCGGGAGTACGCCACCCCGAGCCCGGCCGTCATCAGCACCTGGCCCGCCGGGGAGTCCACGGTGCGGGCCGAGTCGAGCCCGTCGGTGTAGATGCGGATCCAGTCCTCCCACGGGCAGCGCACCATCAGGTAGTTGAACTGCAGGCGGGCCAGCTGCCAGGCCAGGTCGTGCATGCCCTCGGCGTTGGCGACGCGGACCGCGGCCACCAGGTTCGGCCACTCCGCGTCGAACCACTCCAGCGCCTGCGCCCGGTCGGCGATCCGCGGGCGGTGCACGCTGGTGAGACCGGAGAAGTCCAAATCGTCCTGGGCCGGGCGGAGGAACCGCCGCGCGTGGTCGGCCGTGGCCAGGTAGTGGTGCAGGAGGCGGCGCAGGGCGTCGGAGTCGCGGTCCGCGCCGGATGCGGCGACCAGGTTCCGCGCGTAGACGCGCAGCAGGTCGTGCATGCCGAACCGGCCGGGTTCCGGCTCGGTGACCAGGTGGGCCAGGGCCAGCGCGCGCAGCCGCCGCTGGGCGCTGGGCGGATCGGTGTCGCACAGGGCGGCCACGGCGTGCGCGGTGAAGGTGTGGCCGGGCACCAGGCCGAGCCGCCGGAACGTGTCCGCGTGCACGGCGTGCAGGTTGCGGTAGGAGATGTCGAAGGCCCGCCGGACGCTCGTGTCGGCGTCGTCGATGTCCAGGGCGTGCAACCGGTTCTGCTCGTCGGTGAGCTCGTCGACCAGGTCGGACACGCAGCGGGCCGGGTTCGCGGCCAACCGCGCGGCGGCGATCCGCAGCGCCAGCGGCAACCCGCCGCAGAGCTGCGCGAGTTCTGCGGCGGCAGCGGGTTCGGAGGCCGACTTGCCGGGCACGCCGGCGCGGTCGAGCAGTTCGATCGCCGCCTCGGTCGGCAGCGTCTCCAGCGGCAGCACCCGTGCCCCGCTGCGCACCACCAGCCCGTCCAGCCGCCGCCTGCTGGTGACCAGGACCAGCGACTCCGAGCTGCCGGGCAGCAGCGGGCGGACCTGGTCGGAGTCGCGGGCGTCGTCCAGCAGCACCAGCACCCGCCGCTTGGCCAGCAGCGACCGGTACAGGGCGGTGCGGTCGTCCAGCTCCACCGGGATCGCGTCGGCCGCGACGCCCAGCGTCTTGAGCATGCTGGTCAGCACCTCGCCGGGGGTGAGCGGCTCGCGCTCCGGGTCGAAGCCGCGCAGCGACGCATACAGCTGCCCGTCCGGGAAGTGCTGCTCCACCCGGTGCGCCCAGGTGACGGCCAGGGCGCTCTTGCCCACGCCCGCGGTTCCGGTGACCACCGCGAGCAGGCTGGAGCCACGTTCCCGCTCCGCCAGCATCCGGTCCAGCGCGGCGAGCTCCCGGTGGCGGCCGACGAACCCGGCCGGGACCGGGGGGAGTTCGGCCGGGATCGGCCGTTTGGCGACCGGTTCGGGGCGCGGCTGGGGGAAGCGCAGCGCGGGGTCGTCGCGGAGCAGCTGCTCGTACAGCTCGCGCAGCTCCGGGCCGGGGTCGATGCCCAGTTCGGTGGACAGCCGGTGGCGCAGCGCGTGGTAGCGGGCCTGCGCTTCGGCGCGGTGCCCGGCCCGGTAGCTGGCGAGCATCAGCTGGCCGGTGAGCCGTTCCCGCAGCGGGTGCCGGTCGACCAGGGTGGACAGTTCAAGGACGAGCTGGTGGTGGCGGCCCAGCTCCAGGTCGGCGGCGACGCGTTCCTCCAGCGCCAGCAGCCGGAGTTCCTCCAGGCTGGGCGCGACCATCCGATAGAGCCTGCTGTGCGCGATGTCCGCGAGGACCGGTCCGCGCCACAGGGCCAGCGCCTCGGCCAGCACGCGGGACCGCTCGGCGGGTTCCAGTTCGTGCGCGTGGTTGATCAGTGCCCGAGCCCGGTGGACGTCGATCCGGTCGCTGTCCACCCGAAGCAGGTAGCCGGGTGAGCGGGTGATGATCTCGGGGCCGTCCGGGGCGCTGTCGGCGAAGAGCCTGCGCAGCCGCGAGACGTAGCCCTGGATCATGGTGCGCGCGCTGGCCGGCGGGTCGTGCTCCCAGAGGGTGTCGATGAGCCGGTCCATCGGGACGACCTGGTTCGGCTCCAGCAGCAGGCAGGCGAGCAGGGCGCGAGCCGGGGCCCTGCCCAACGGCCGCGGATGACCGTCGACGAGCATCTCCAGGGGCCCGAGCAGGCGGAATTCGTATCCCGCCTGCTCGGGCCCCGTCGAGCTGCCGTGCGGCGTCATCATCCCCAAATCTGACTCTCGTTCATATTTTTGTTGAGCCTTCAGACAGTTTCGACCACTGCGGCGCGCCGAGTCCACACCCCCCGGAGGCGGACACACGGTAACGACGGCCGTGCGGACGCACCCGGAACACCCGCGCGGGTTTCACCCCGATGGAGTCATCCGGCAGTGCCGCCCGACGCAGCAGGCACGACCCGCTGTTGCGGTGAACCTCTCCCGGCGCGCGGACGCGCCCAGTAGAGTCGGGCTCGCCGATCACCCTTCGCGAGGGCACCGGTCACTCCTCGCGAGGACACTGTGGAAGGAGAGCCCCACCCGTGCCCACGCCGTCCACAGTGGTCGACCGTGCCGTGGCATGCCTGCTCGGCGGGGCGTTGGGCGACGCACTCGGCAGCCCGGTGGAGTTCGCGCAGCTCGAGGACATCCGCGCCGAGTACGGCCCGGACGGGATCACCGAACCGCCCCCGCAGGCGCTGCTCGGTGACTCCACCCAGATGTCGCTGTTCACCGGCGAGGGCTACCTGCACGCCTGGACCACCGGCAACAACGGCGGCCCGTGGCGGCCCGTCGAGTCGACCGCCGCCGCCCTCCGGCGCTGGCTGATCACCCAGCAGGAGGCCAAGCCGCAGCCCGGCGTCACCGGCCTGCTGGCCGAACCCGAGCTGTACGCCAACCGGGCGCCCGGGCTGACCAGCCTGCGCGCGCTACAGGAGCCCGAGCTGGGAACGATCGACCGGCCGCGCAACAGCTCCAAGGGCTGCGGCGGCGTGGACCGCAGCGCCCCGCTGGGCTTCGCCCCGACCGCCGAGATGGCCTACCAGCTCGCGTGCCAGTGCGCCGCGCTCACCCACGGTGGGGTCGGCGGCTGGGCGTCCGCCGGGGCGATGGCGCTGATCGTGCACCTGCTCGGCGTCCAGCAGCGGCGGCTGCCCGCCGCGGTGGACCAGGCGGCGGGGCGCGTGCTGCGCGAGGACGTGGAGACCGCGATGGCGCTGGCGGAAGCCGCGACGCTGGCCCGCCTGGGCCGGAGCGTCAGCCACATCGAACGCCTCGGGCAGGGCTGGGTCGGGCCCGAGGCGCTGGCCATCGGCGTCTACTGCGCGCTCGCGCTGCCCAAGCCCGACCAGTTCGCCGACGCCGTGCGCCTGGCGGCCAACCACTCCGGCCACAGCGACACCACCGCCGCGGTGACCGGCGCGATCCTCGGCGCCCGCCACGGCACCGCGGTCCTGCCGCGCTCCTGGCTGGGCCGCCTGGAACTGGCGGACGTGATCGAGCGCATCGGCCACGACCTGGGGGCCTCCTGCGCGGGCGAGCAGTTCAACGAACGCCGCTACCTCGGCCTCGCCTGAGGCAGGTCTAGGCCGCGGACGGGATGCGGGAGAGGCGGCGCAGACGCCGGGCGCCCACCGCCCGGCACACCAGGTAGATCACGAACGAGATGATCGTCACGAAGGCGCTCACCGGAGCGCCCGGTGCCAGAGACAACACGATTCCGCCCAGCACCGCGGTCTCGGCGAACACCACCGCCAGCACGGTCGCCTTCACCGGGCTCGCGGTCACCCGCGTCGCCGCCGCACCCGGCGTCACCATCAGCGCCAGCACCAGCAGCGCACCAACGGTGTAGACGCCCAGCGCGGTCGCCACCCCCACCAGCACCGCGAACAGCGGCGTCAGCACGCGGGCCGGAACCCCGCGCGCCGCCGCCACGTCCGCGTCCACACTGGCGAACAGCAGCGGCCGGTACACCACGGCCAGCACCACCAGCACGGCGGCCGCGCAGCCGCTGAGCAGCAGCACGTCCGCGGAATCGACGCCGACGATCTGGCCCACCAGCAGGCTGAACTTGTTGGCGGTCCGCTCCGGGTTGAGCCACAGCAGCAGCACGCCGACGCCCAGACCGAACGACAGGATCGCGCCGATCACCGAGTCGCGCTCGACACCGCGCTGCCCCAGCAGACCGAGCAGCAGCGCCGCGACCACCGCCCCGGCCAGCGCCCCCATCCCCACGCTGGCCCCGATCAGCAGGGCCGCGGCGGCGCCGGTGAAGGCCAGTTCGGCGGTGCCGTGCACGGCGAAGGACATCCGCCGGGCGACCACCAGCGGCGCCAGGCAGCCCGAGACCAGGCCGAGCGCGGCAGCGGCCAGCAACGCCTGCTGGACGAAGGGGTAGCCCAGCAGGTTCACGGTGGTGGAGAAGTCGAAGATCCTCCCCAGCGCGTCGATGAACGCGGTCACGCTTCCTCCGCCTCCTGCACGTGGTGGTCGTGCTCGTCGGTCCCGGCCACGACCAGCCGCCCGCCCACGCGGGCGACCTCGACGTCGGTGCGGTACAGCTCCGACAGCGTCGCCGAGGTCATCACCTCGTCCGGCGTGCCGATTCGGAACCGGCCGTCCACCAGGTAGAGCACCCGGTCCACCAGCGGCAGCACCGGGTTGATCTCGTGGGTCACGAACAGCACGCCCGCGCCGGTCCGGCGGGCCTGCTCGGCGATCAGGCGGCTGATCTTGCGCTGGTGCGCGATGTCCAGCGACAGCAACGGCTCGTCGCACAGCAGCACGGCGGGCTCGCCGACCAGCGCCTGCGCCACCCGCAGCCGCTGCTGCTCACCCCCGGAGAGCAGCCCCAACGGCATGGTCGCGTACTCGGTGGCCTCCACCGCGCGCAGCGCCTCGGCCACCCGCCGCCGACGCTCGCGGCGGTGCCGCAGCCCCATGCCCCAGTGGTGACCGTCCAGCCCGAGGCCGACCAGGTCGCTGCCGCGCACCATCACGGTGGCCTCCAGTGCCCGCTGCTGCGGGATGTAGCCGATGCGGGAACTGCCGCGCCGGGCCGGTGCGCCGGCGATCTCGACGGTGCCCGCGGTCAGCGGCTGCAGACCCAGCAGCACGCGCAGCAGGCTGGTCTTGCCGGAGCCGTTGGGCCCCAGCACGGCCACGAACTCGCCCGGCGCGACGTCGAGGTCCAGTCCGGACCACAACGTGCGGGTGCCGTACGAGAGCGTGGCGCCGCGCAGCCGCACCGCGGCGGTCACGGCGGTGGGCGCGACGGCGAGCTCGGTTCCGGGTTCGGCGGTCATACCTCAGCGATTCTGGTTCAAGGCGTTCTGCAACGCCGTGATCTGGGCGTCCATCCACTGCACGTAGGTGCGGCCCTCCGGCAGCGTTTCGGTCATCTCGACAACCGGAAGCCGGTGCTGCTCCGCCGCGGTGCGGACGTTGCGGGTGACCGGCGACTCGGTCTGTGGGTTGTAGATCAGCGCGACGGCCTGGCCGGAGCCCACCGCGTTGTGGATCTCGGCGACCGCGGCGGCGGACGGGTCGGTCTCGGCCTCGACCGCGTTGACGAACGACGGCGGGGTGATGTCCTGCAGCTTCGCCGCCGCCACCAGGTAGTGCGCGATCGGCTCGGTGACGAGCACCTTCTTGCCCTGGTGGGCGGCGGCGATCTCGCCGACCCTGCCCTCCAGCGCGCCGATCTCCTGCTCGAAGCGGCCGGCCGCCTGCTCGAACTCGGTGGCCCTGGCGGGCTGGAGCCTGCCGAGCTCGTCGGCGATCTGGTCGGCCACCTCGTGCACGACGTGCAGGTCGTACCAGACGTGCTCGTTCACCGAGTGGTCGTGCCCGGTGTGGTCGTGCTCGCCGGGGTGCCGGGCGGGCACGCCCTCGGGCTCGTCCCGGACGGCCACGACGGTGGGCTTGTCCCGACCGCTCCCGGCCAGGATCTGCGCCATGAACTCGTCGTAGCCGCCGCCGTTGAAGACCACCAGGTCGGCGTCGGTGACCTTGGCGGCGTCCTGCGGGCTGCTCTCGTAGGAGTGCGGGTCGGCGCCGGGGTCGGTGATGATCGGCTCGACCTGGACGCTGTCGCCGCCGACGGCCTGGACGACGCTGGCCCAGACGGTGGTGGAGGCGACGACCTCGATCTTGTCGTCGCCGCCCGGCGCGGCCTGTTCACCACCGCCGCACGCGGTCAGGACCAGGGCGGACGCGGCGAGCCCGGCCAGGGCTGCGGCAGCGGGGCGGCTACGGGCGGTCATCGGGTGCACTCCTGTCGGGGTCGGCGTCTGGCGCGACAGACTGACAACCAGATGCGAATGGTAACGGAAACCGTTGTCAATAGCAGTCTAAGCGCCACCCGTGCCAACACTCCACCGACCGGGTTATTCCGCGACGCGGACAACGACGCCCCCACCGGCACCGGCAGGGGCGTCGACCAGGACTCTCGACAGAGCTAGGCAGCCAACCGGACCCCCGTCTTCGGGTGGAACAGGTGCACCTCGCTCGGGTCGCGCAGCGCGACCGTCACCCGCTGCCCCAGCGCCGGCGGGGTGCGGCCGTCCGCGCGCACCACGAAGCGCTCCTGCGACCCGCCCACCTCAATGGCGCCGTGGATCAGCGCGTCCGCACCCAGCTCCTCCACCAGCTCCACCGTCATGGCCAGCCCGCCCGACTCGGCGGAGGTCAGCGACAGCGCCTCCGGGCGGACCCCGAAGGTCACCTCCTTGAGATCGCCCACCGCGGCCATCGCCTCGCGCGGCAGCGGGATCGTGGTGCCGTCCAGCACCGCGCCCTCACCGCTGACCGGCACCGTCTTCAGGTTCATCGCCGGAGAACCGATGAAGCCCGCGACGAAAGCGTTCGCCGGGTTCTCGTACAGCTCCCGCGGGCTGGCGCACTGCTGCAGCACGCCGTCCTTGAGCACCGCGACCCGGTGCCCCATCGTCATCGCCTCGACCTGGTCGTGGGTGACGTAGATGGTGGTGGTGCCCAGCCGCTTCTGCAGCGCGGCGATGTTCGCGCGGGTCTCCACGCGCAGCTTGGCATCCAGGTTGGACAGCGGCTCGTCCATGAGGAACACGCTCGGCTCCCGCACGATCGCGCGCCCCATCGCCACCCGCTGCCGCTGGCCACCGGACAGCGCCCTGGGCTTGCGGTCCAGGTACTTCTCCAGGTCGAGCATGCGGGCCGCCTCGGCGACCTTCTGCCTGATCACCGCCTTGGGCGTCTTGCGGAGCTTCAGCGCGAAACCCATGTTCTCCGCGACCGTCATGTGCGGGTACAGGGCGTAGGACTGGAACACCATGGCGATGTCCCGGTTCTTCGGCGGCGCGTGGGTGACGTCGGCACCACCGATGGTGATCCGGCCCTCGTCGACGTCCTCCAGACCGGCGAGCATCCGCAACGCCGTCGACTTGCCCGAACCGGACGGCCCGACCAGGACCAGGAACTCCCCGTCGGCGATGTCCAGGTCGAGCTGGTCGACCGCCCGGACCGGCGGGCTTCCCTGGTACACGCGCGACGCGCTGACGTAGGCAACCTCGGCCATATGTGACGCACCTTTCACTGGACCGGTCCCGAAGAACGTAACCGGAAAAGTGCTCACGGTCAGCCCCTCGAATGAACCATTTCGGAACGTGATCACTCTGCGTCGCTCAGTGACCATTGTTCGGACGTGAGTGGGATCTGCATCATGCTCGCTTCACCGTCGGGTACTGAACCGTTACGGTTCCTCCATGGCGCGGTCAACGAACGCCCGGCGGCCTGCGACGCTGGCCTCGCTCGCGGCGGAGCTCGGGGTCTCCAGAACCACGGTGTCGAATGCTTACAACCGTCCGGACCAGCTCTCCCCGGAGCTGCGCAAGCGGGTCCTGGAGACGGCCCGGCGGCTCGGCTACCCGGGTCCCGACCCGGTGGCCCGGTCGCTGCGCACGCGCAAGGCTGGCGCCGTCGGCCTGCTGCTCACCGAGAACCTCTCCTACGCCTTCCGCGACCCGGGTGCCGTCGGATTCCTCGAGGGACTCTCCCTGGCCTGCGAGGACGCCGGTCAGGGGCTGCTGCTGATCCCGGCCAGCCCGGAGCGCGAGGACGTCGCCGCGGTGCACCGCGCCGGCGTGGACGGGTTCGTCGTCTACTCGGTCCCGGAGGACGACCCGCACCTGGCCGCGGTGCTCGAACGCCCCGTACCGGTGGTGATCTGCGACCAGCCGCGGCTGGACAACCTGGACTGGGTGGGCCCGGACGACGCCAAGGCGATCAAGGCCGTGGCCGACCACCTGATCAAGCTCGGGCACCGGCGCATCGGCGTGCTGTGCATGCGCCTGGCGCGCGGCCGCAACGACGGCCCGGCGCCCGTGCAGCGGCAGGCCAACGCCAGCTTCCACGTGCAGAAGGCCCGGCTGACCGCGTTGGCGGAGGCGTTCAGCGAGGCCGGGGTGGACTGGTCGAAGGTGCCGGTCGTGGAGCGCTTCGACCACACCACCGCGTCCGGCGCATCGGCGGCGGCCCAGCTGCTGGAGATGGACCCGGACATCACGGCGATCGTGTGCACCTCGGACATCCTGGCGCTCGGGGCGCTCAGTGAGGCGCGCAACCGCGGCCTGCGGGTGCCCGAGCACCTGACGATCACCGGGTTCGACGGCATCCCCGACGCGGAGCGGGCGGGCCTGACGACGGTGCGCCAGCCGTGGCTGGAGAAGGGCCGCGCGGCCGGGCGTTTGCTGCTGGAGAACAGCGAACCGGGCCGACCGCGCCACATCCAGCTGGAGACCCAGCTCATCACGGGCTCCACCTCTGCCCCACCCCGCTCCGCCGAAGAACGCTGGTTCGGCCCGTAACGGGCACTTCCCACATTCCGGCACGGCCTCAAGGGGCCAGAGCAACACCTCCTGAGAACAGGGGCAAAACTCGGGGGCCGGGGTCCCTCCCCAAATTTGGGCAAACCTGGAACCCGCCCCCGGTTCCCAAACCTGGGACGGGACGGGTTTGCCGGAAGTTGGGGACTGGAGCGGTTCAGTAGTTGGACCACTCGCCCTGGGCGTACTGGAGGATCGTCGGGTGCATCAGGGTTGACGGGGCCATGCCCGGGATGCGCGCGCGGTCCGGCGGGAACACCGCCGCGGCGCGCAGCGTCGCCGCGTCCAGCGAGCGCAGCGGCGGCGCATCCGCCGGGAGGGTGAGGGGCGGCGCCCCCGGCGACGCCAGCGAACCGCTCGCCTCCGGCGCGCCCGCACCGGCGGCGGCCGTGCCCGGCGATGCCGCCGCGCCCAGGTGGAAACCCCACTCCCCGAAACTCGGCACCGACACCTCGTACGGCACCGTGCTCAGGCCCGCCGCACGCATCGTGGCCTCGATGCACCAGAACGCCCGGGGCGCGAAGAACGGCGAACCCGCCTGCACCACCACCCGGGCGTCGTCGGCCATGGCGTGCCGGACCAGGCCGTAGAACTCCGCCGAGTACAGCTTCGCGGTGGCCGTCGAGTCCGCGTCCGGCATGTCCACCAGCACCACGTCGAAGCGCTCGTGGTTGTCGCGCAGCCAGCTGAAGGCGTCCGCGGTGACCGTCCGCACCCGCGGGTCCGCGAAGGAGCCCCGGTTCAGCGCGAGCACCCGCGGATCGGTGCGGGCCAGCTCCAGCACCGCCGGGTCCAGCTCAACCAGGGTGACCTCGCGGACGTCCGGGTAGCGCAGGATCTCCCGCAGCGCCAGGCCGTCCCCGCCGCCCAGCACCAGGACGCGCCCGCGTGGCCCCGCCATGGCCGGGTGCACCATCGCCTCGTGGTAGCGGTACTCGTCGACGGAGCTGAACTGCAGGTCCCCGTTGAGGAACAGCCGCACGTCGTGATTCCCGCTCAACGACACCGACTCGGTGAGGACCACCTCCTGGTACGGGGAGCGTTGCGAGAACACGACCGGGTCGGCGTACAGCGCCTGCCGCGCGGTGACCTCGAAGTCGTCGGCGAACAGGTACGCGCCCACCAGCACACCGCCCACCAGGGCGGACGCCGCGGTCAGCAGCAGCACGGCCCGCCGGGTCAGCTCCTGGCGGAACAACGTCAGCACCAGCCCGAGCCCGGCGGCGGCGTTGAGTATGCCAACCAGCAGCGCGCCCCGCACCTGCCCGAACAGCGGCAGCAGCAGGAACGGGAACGCCAGCCCGCCGACCAGTCCCCCGACGTAGTCGGCGGCGAACAGGTCGGCCACCGCCGAGCCCGCGTCCTGCCGCCGGATCCGCTGCAGCAGCACCATCAGCAGCGGAATCTCCGCACCGATCAGCACGCCCAGCACCAGCGCGGTGGCGATCAGCGCCGGGGTGTAGAGGCTCAGCCAGGCGAACGCCGCGTACAGGCCGAGGACGCTGAGCCCGCCGAGCAGCGCCAGCAGCAGCTCGATGCCCGCGAAGGAGGCTGCCGCCCAGCGCTGGAGCGGTTTGGCGGCGAGTGCCCCGACCCCCATCGCGAACACCATCAGCGACAGCACGATCGACGCCTGTCCGACGGTGTCGCCGATCAGGTAGCTGCCGAGCGCCACCAGCGCCAGCTCGTAGACGAGGCCACAAGCCGCGCAGATGAACACCGCGACCAGCACCGCAATCCGCGCGACGCGGCCGCGGGGTCGGATCCCGGGCTCGACAGCGGGCTCGGTGCTCACCGGCACGCGGCGCTCACCAGATCGCGGCGGCGATGAGCACCGCGATCACCACGTGCGCGGTCGCCGACACCCACGTGGCCGGGTGCAGGGTCGGTGACGACAGCTCGTCACCGAGCTTGCCGGGAGTGATCGCGTCGATCAGCAGGAACGACAGGCTCATCAGGACGAGCCCGAGCAGGCCGTAGGCCAGAGTGCCGACCAGCCCGGCGACCAGGTCGTCGGCGCTGGCCGCGATGGCGGTGGCCAGGATGATGCCGACGCCCAGCAGCCCGGAGACGAGCAACAGGGCGGCGTTCGGGTTGCGGCGCACCCAGATCAGGTCGCGCAGCTTGCCCGGTGTGGCCAGGTCGACGAGCAGGTAGCCGAGCGCCATCATCGCCACGCCGATCACCCCGTAGGCGACCGCGGCGAGCAGGCCCGTGAGCAGTTGCTGGAGCAAGGTGGTGTCCTTCTCGTGTCGTTGTCGGTGCGATCAGCGGCGGGGTGGCTGCGGCGGCCAGGGCGGACCCTGCGGTGGCTGTCCCGGCCGGGGTGGCGGTGGGCCCTGCGGCGGCCAGGGCGGCTGGTTCAGCGGCGGCCCGGGTTGCTGCGGCGCCGGCGGCGGCCCGGCGGGTGTGTCCGGCGCGGACTTCTGCTGCTTGGCGCGGGCGACGAAGCCGAGCACCAGCGCGATCACCACGACCGCGCCCAGCCCACCGAGCCACGCCCAGACCACCCAGCTCGACCCGGAACCATCACCCGGCGGCAGCGGCGGCACCGCCTGGTTGCCCGGCACGGGGGCGGGCGCCTGCGGCGCCTGCAACGCGCCGCTCTCCAGCAGCAGCAGCGGGAGGCCGAGGGCGGCCTGCCCGGTCACCGTGACCGGCTCCTCGGCCAGCGAGTCCGCGGTGACCCCGAGGGACACGAACTCCTCGGTGTCCGGCAGCGACGTGAACTCCGACGACGCCTCGACCTCCAGGTCGGCCGCGTCGAGGTCGTCGTCGGTGGCCGCGGCGGCGACGAACACCTGGACCTCGGCCCATCGGGGGCAGGTGCTCGCGGGGATGCCGGGGCCGCGGCTGGACCCCTGGTCGAACTGCCTGGTCGCCCCGTCGACGAGCTTCCAGCCGAAGCACACCCCGTGCGCCTTCTCGGCCTCGGCGAGCCGCTGCGCGAGCTGCCGCGCGTCGGCCGCGGTGAACCGCTGGATCGGCGGGCCCGAGTACTTCTGGCTGTCGCTGTAGTAGGTGCTGTTCTCGGAGGTGAAGGTGTTCTGCGGGGAGTCGCCGCCGATCGTCGCGCTGACGACGCCGATCAGCAGGACGACGCCGATGACGATCGCGCTGATCGTGGCCTTGCGGACGCGTTTTTCGATGCTCGTGCTCATTTGCCCGCCCCCGGTCCTCGGCCGCGGAAGCTCTCGCCGTGCGGGCTGCTCCAGCCCCAGCTGCCGCCGACGTGGCTGTGGTAGCGGCGGTAGGCGTGGTCGACGTCCATCACGTGGATCACCGAGCCCGGAGCCTTCGGCTGGATGATCACCGCGTCGTCGGAGTACCGCAGGTAGATGCCCGAGGAGTCGGTGTACTGCGACTGCGGACGCCACTTGCTGGTGATCGCGCGGGCGACCGCGCTCGGCGCCAGCGTGCTGGTGTAGGCCCGGTTGTCGGGGTCGCCGGGCAGGTCAAGGTGGGCCGCGCGGGTGTAGGTGTGGGCGACGTAGCCGCGCGGGCCGGTACCGGTGGAGAAGATCGTCACCAGCGCGATGATCAGCGCGAGCACCGCGGCGACGGCGGCGAGCACGAACCAGAACTTCGGTTTCATCGGTCAGTCCGCCGTCGGGTAGAGGAGCACGTCGTAGCGGCTGAGCTCCTCGCCGGTGCTGGCCTCCCAGTCGGCACCGTCGTAGGACTCGAAGCCGAGCAGCGAACCGTCCGACGCCTCGTAGTCGTGGTAGCGGACGGTGCCCTGCTCGGCGAGGCCGGTGGTGGCCTCGCTGCGGAAGGTCGCCGAACCGGACTCCTCGGAGTGGTAGGTGCGCCCGCCGAAGTCGATCGTCTTGGGCCCGGGTTGGCCCGCGTCGGCTACCGGGGTCCACAGCGACAGGATCAGGTCCGGGTCCTCCTCCACGGCCAGCCACACCTGGCCGCCCTTGGCGTCGTCGAGCAGGTGCTCGGACCAGTGCCAGCTGCCTTCGGAGAGCCGGACGGTGCCGCGGACCGTGTAGGTGCGGCCACGGACCTCGACGATGTCGCCGGCCCTGAGCGCGCGCGGGTCGCCGCGCAGGGAGTCCTGGTCGCCGGTGTGGAACGGATCGGTGGGCCGCTTCGGCGGCTCCGGGGTGACGCGCCGTGCGCGCACGCCCATGATCACCGCGATCACCGCGACGACGAGCAACACGACGATCACGACGATCAGCGTTGCGATCAATCCGTTCACGCGTCCGCCTTCCCCTCCACGACTGTCCGGCACAGAGGGTATTCGGCAGCGCCCGAGCGGATGACCGCATTCACCCAAATCGTGATCCACGTCAGGACGAGGTGGACTCGGGTTGCACTCAGCGCGAGGGGGACGTAACGAGCGAAGGGCACCTCCGCCCAGGTGGCGTGGAGGTGCCTTCGCTTGCGTGGACGACGCGCGCTACGCCGACAGCAGCTGGGCGCAGCGGATGAGGCCCAGGTGGGAGTACGCCTGCGGGTGGTTGCCCAGCGACCGCTCCGCGATCGGGTCGTACTCCTCCGACAGCAGGCCCGTCGGGCCCGCCGTGTCGACGATCTGCTGGAACAGCTCCTCCGCCTCGGTGCGGCGGCCGATCAGCAGGTACGCCTCGATCAGCCACGCCGCGCACAGGTGGAAGCCACCCTCGTCACCGGGCAGCCCGTCGTCGCGGCGGTAGCGGTACACCGTCGACCCGCTGCGCAGCTCCGCCTCGATCGCGGTGACCGTGGCCTGGAACCGCTCGTCGGACGGGTCGATCAGCCCGGACAGGCCGACGTGCAGCGACGCCGCGTCCAGGTCCGAGCCCTCGTAGGCGGTGGTGAACGCCTGCACGTCCGGGTGCCAGCCGTTCTTGATGACATCCTCGGCGATCTGGTCGCGCAGCGACTCCCACGACGGGTCGGGCTCGCGGCCGTAGGCGGAGGCCAGCTTCAGCGCCCGGTCCAGCGTCACCCAGCACATGACCTTGGAGTACACGTGGTGCCGCGGCACGTCGCGCTCTTCCCAGATGCCGTGGTCCGGCTCGGTCCAGCGCAGCGACACGGCCTCGGCCATTGCCTTGACCAACTCCCAGTCGACGTCACGAACCCGGCCGGTGGCCTGCGCCAGGTGCGCGATGAGCTCCACCACCGGGCCGAACACGTCGAGCTGCACCTGCTGGTCGGCCAGGTTGCCGACGCGGACCGGCCGCGACCCGGCGTAGCCGGGCAGGCTGTCGATCACGGCCTCCGGGCCGAGCCCGGTGCCCTGCAGCGTGTACAGCGGGTGCAGCCGCTCCGGCCCGGGCAGCGTCTCCAGGACCCGGTGCAGCCAGTCCAGGAACGCCTCGGCCTCGGCCGTGGAGCCCAGCGTGACCAGGGCCTGCGCGGTCATCGCGCCGTCGCGCAGCCAGCAGTAGCGGTAGTCCCAGTTGCGCACGCCGCCGATCTCCTCGGGCAGCGACGTGGTGGCGGCGGCCATGATGCCGCCGGTGTCGGCGTTGCACAGGCCGCGCAGCGTCAGCGCCGAGCGGGCGACGAGGTCGCGCTCCACCTCCGGCAGCGACAGTGTCTTCATCCAGTCCGACCAGTACCGGTTGGCCTGGTCGCGCCGTTCGGCCTCCAGGTACTCCGTGGTCAGGTCGTCGGTACCGCAGCGCAGCTCCAGCACGATCGGTTTGTCGGCGGTGGGGTGCACGACCGCGTGGGCCGATTCGTGCATGCCGTCGGAGGTGATCTCCCACTGCACGCCGGGCGAGTACAGCACCATCGGCTCCGAGGTGCCCTGCACCCGCAGCCCGCCGGCCTCGGCGAACAACCGCACCGTCACCTGCCCGAACTCGGGCCGCGGCGCGAACTCGACGGCCGCCGGGGCGGTGCCGCTGATCACCCGCACCAGGTCGGTGCGGTGGCTCTCGGTGCCGTGCGCGAGGTAGTCGGTGACCAGCAGCCGCGACCAGCGGGTCTCCACCGTCATGGTGTTGGGCACGTAGCGCTGGCCCAGCGGCAGCGGGCTGCGCTGGGAGCCGTTGCCGCCGCCGTGCGGCCGGATGGAGAAGTGGCCGGCGGACGGGCCGCCCAGCAGGTCGGCGAACACCGCGGCCGAGTCCGGGCCGGGGTGACACATCCAGGTCAGCCGCGCGTCCGGGGTGAGCAGGGCGACGGTGCGCTCGTTGGACAGCATGGTCAGCCGCTCGATCGGCGGCGCCTGCTCGCCGTACAGCCAGGTGCGGCGTTCCTCCATCAGGAACGCCAGCACGGTGGCGACGTCGGTGGTGTCGTTGATGCGGTACTGCGCGAGGGTGTCCCCGTCACCGACCTTGATGCCCAGGTCCGGGCCGTGCAGCCGGGCGAACGCCTTCTCGTCGGTGACGTCGTCGCCGAGGAACACCGCCGCGGTGGCGCCGACCTGGTGGCGCAGCGCGTCCAGCGCGTTGCCCTTGTCGGTCTGCACCACGGCCAGCTCGATGACTTCCTTGCCCTCGGTGACCTGGACACCGTCCCAGGTCGCCGGGCCGGTGCAGACGGCGTCGAGGACCTCGCGGGCGACGTCGGGGTCGGCTCGCCGGACGTGCACCGCGACACTGGCCGGCTTGGCCTCCAGCGTCACCCCCGACTTGCCGCGCACGATGTCCTGTAGGGCGATCTGCAGCTCGGTGCGCAGCTGGGTGGCCTCGGGCTCCAGCTCGTGCACGAAGCCGACGTCGAACTCCGAGCCGTGGCTGCCGACGAGGTAGACCTCGGCGGGCAGCCGGGACAGCGTGGCCAGGTCACGCAGTGCGCGCCCGGAGATCACCGCGGTGGTGGTCGCGGGCAGGGCGGCCAGCGAGCGCAACGCGTGCACCGACTCGGGGAGCGGTTTGGCCTGGGTGGGATCCGCCACGATGGGGGCAAGGGTGCCGTCGTAGTCGCAGGCGACAAGAAGTCGTGGTGTCCGCGCGAGCTGCACGATCACGCGGCGCAGCTCCGCAGGCAGGGCTTCGGCGGTCAACGCCATACTCCTCAGGGGCGCGGTCGGGTCGGGTGGATCGATCCGGTTCTCGTCGTCGATGTGACCGCTGACGGCGACCGGACTGGATCAGTATCGCTGACGCTGTGCCTGTCCGTGTTTCGGACCGTTTACTCGCAGCGAAGGAAGCGCGTGGATCGGTCGGTGACGCGGAGCGTCGGGAACCCCCTCCGCATCACGCGGACCAGTGACACTCGGACGGGACCGGTTTACCGGTTGCGGGAACGCTCGGAAGCGGCTGGCGCCGCTCGCCTGACGCCGCGATGCAGTTGCGCACGCCGAACCTCCCACATCCTCGCGATGTCTACTCCGCCGCAGGCGTGCCCAACGCCTCCAGGAACGACCGCGCCCAGCGGTCGACATCGTGCGTGAGCACTTGCCTGCGCAGTGCGCGCATCCTACGGCGTCCCTCGGCCTCGTCGATGTCGAGGGCCGCGAGCAACGCGTCCTTCACCCCATCCAGGTTATGGGGATTCACCAGAAACGCACTAGTGAGCTCAGCCGCGGCACCGGCGAACTCGCTGAGCACCAGGGCCCCACCGAGGTCATAGCGGCAGGCCACGTACTCCTTGCACACCAGGTTCATGCCGTCGCGGACCGGGGTCACGACCATGACGTCGGCGGCGCAGTAGAACGCCACCAGGTCCTTGCGATCCACCGAGGTGTGCAGGTAGTGCACGGCGGGGTGGCCGACGCGGCCGAACTCGCCGTTGATCCGCCCGACCTCGCGCTCGATGTCCTCCCGCATCTGCTTGTAGTGCTCGACACGTTCCCGGCTGGGCGTGGCGATCTGGATCATCGTCACGTCCTCGGCCTTGATGTGCCCCTCGGCGAGCAGCTCGTGCATGGCGTGCAGCCGTACGTCGATGCCCTTGGTGTAGTCGAGCCGGTCGACGCCGAGCATGATCTTGCGCGGGTTACCCAGCTCGGCGCGCAGGGTCCGGACGCGCTGCTGGATCTCCTTGGTGCGGGCCAGCCGGTCCAGCTCGGCCGAGGCGATGGAGATCGGGAACGCGCCGACCCGCACGGTCCGGTCCCCGACCTGCACCACGCCGGGCCGGGACCGCACCCCGACCTGGCCGCGGCTGGGTTCGAACCCGGCCAGCCGCCGGGCCAGCCACAGGAAGTTCTGCGCCCCGCCGGGCCGGTGGAAGCCGACCAGGTCGGCGCCGAGCAGGCCGCGCACGATCTCGGTGCGCCACGGCAGCTGCATGAACAGCTCGACCGGCGGGAACGGGATGTGCAGGAAGAACCCGATCCGCAGGTCGGGGCGCAGCTCCCGCAGCATCGCCGGGACCAGCTGCAACTGGTAGTCCTGTACCCACACCGTCGCGCCCTCGGCGCTGACCTCGGCGGCGGCCTGCGCGAAGCGCCGGTTCACCTGGCGGTAGGCGTTCCACCAGGAGCGGTCGAACACCGGCGGCACCACGACGTCGTGGTACAGCGGCCACAGCGTGGCGTTGGAGAAACCCTCGTAGTACTCGGCGAACTCCGCGCCCGACAGCGGAACCGGGTGCAGCTGCAGGCCGTCGTCGGTGAACGGATCGACCTCGACGTCGGCCACCCCGGGCCAGCCCACCCACGCCCCGCGGCGGGCGCGCAGGAACGGCTCCAGCGCGGTCACCAGACCACCGGGGCTGTGCTTCCAACGCTCGGTGCCGTCGTCGAGGCGTTCCAGATCCACCGGCAGCCGATTGGCGACGACGACGAAATCCGCTCGATTGGGCCCGCTGCCCTTGCTCACCGGTTGTCCTCCCGCCCTGTTCTCCACCTGCCGCGAGGCTAGCCAAATCCGCCTCGGAGTGCGTGCTGCTTGTGGTGCAAATCGGACGGACCAACCGGTGGGGCTTTCGGCCCGTCCTGGCAGTCCCGAAAGCTCACCGCTGATCAATCCAACCGCCGTCTGGTGGGGCGCAGCGGCCCGGACATGCGCGGCCCGGAGATGCGCCGCTCGAGCCTGCCCAGCCTGGTGCGGACCGGCTGGGCAAGGTACTCGCCCAGCACGACGCCGGCCCCGAGCGCGAGCCCGGTCGCGACGGCGAGCATCAGGGTCGCCACCCCGGAAGGACTACCCAGCACGGACAGCTCGTACAGCCCGCGGTAGGTGGACAGACCAGGCAGCAGCGGAGCCACGCCGGACACGGCGATCACCAGCACGGGGATGCGCAGTCGGCGCGCGGTGATCCCGCCGGCCAAACCGACCACAGTGGTCGCAACGGCCCCGGCCAGCACGGTGTGCACGTCGGCCAGCGTCAACAGCGCGTGCACGGCGGCGGCGACGGCACCACTGATCCCGGCGACGAGCAGCGGGCGCGGCGGCGCGTAGCTGGCGAGCGCGAAGCAGGCGGAGGTGGAGGCACCGGCGAGCAGCTGCACCGGCAGGTGCAGGGCGGGGGCGAGCACGTCGGCGCGGCCGATGGTCTGCACGTCGAGGCCGCTGACCGTGTCGCCGCCGAGGCGCAGGCCGACGTAGAGGGCCAGGACGACGCCCGCGATCAGCCCGGCGGACATCAGGGCGAGTTCGGCGATGCGCCCCGCGGCGGTGACGTTGTACCCGGTGATCGCGTCCTGCATGGAGCCGACGACGGTCAAACCGGACAGCAGCACGATGATGCAGGAGGCCACCGCCAGGGCCGCGTTGGTCAGCAGGCCGCTGGCGTAGCAGGCCAGCGCGACGCTGGTGGCGACGGCGCCGCCGACCGCCTGCTGGAAGAAGAACGGCAATGCGCGCCGGTTGAGCACCCGGCCGATGCGGTCCACCAGCGCGGTGGCCGCGGCGGCGATCAGCGGCAGCATCGGTTCGGTGCCGCCGCCGAGCAGCACGGCCAGGGACGCGGCCATGCCCGCCCAGGCGAGCGTCGCGACCCACCGCGGGAACGGGTGCGGCGCGGTGGTGATGCGGTCGAGTTCGGCGTAGGCGTCGGCGGCGGAGATGTCGTTCGCGGTGATCCGCCGCAGCAGCTCCTCGACGTCGGCAAGCCGGGTGTAGTCGGTGGAGCGGTTGCGGACGACCCGCATCGAGGTGACGGGCGGCAGCTCGGTGCCGCGGTAGCAGGAGACGGTGATCGACGTGTAGATGACGTCGACCTCGCAGTGCGGCAGGCCGTACGCGCTGACGACGGCGATGATCGTCGCGGTGACGTCGGAGGCACCGGCGCCGCTGGCCATCTGCACCTCGCCGATGCGGAGGCCGAGATCCAGCACGAGGTGGACGGTTGACTCGTCGGGCAGTGCGGGCCCGTAGACGACGCTGCGCGCCCCCGGCGGGATGGTGGCGTCCGGGTCGCGCCGCCGCAGCACACCGCGGGCGCGCTGCGTGATTCCCACTGCTGGTTTCCCTCCCTGCCGCGCAGCCCTGCGAGCGGACCGCCGTGCCTGATCTTCCCCTCGGGCATCGCCTGTCATGAGTTGACCGTTGCACCCACCATCTATGGCGTCCATCACTGGAAACCCCGGCCGTCCCACCGGGTCGGCGACCACTGTCCGCGAGAAGTCGAGCGGCCGCTTCCCGAGCCGCGCACCCCGCCGCTTACGATGTCCTCGCACGGGAAGAGTGCACGCCGCTGTAGCTCAGTTGGTAGAGCGCCCGCCTTGTAAGCGGATGGTCAGGGGTTCGAGCCCCCTCAGCGGCTCCGAGGTTACCAGCGGGAACGCGCCAGACCATCACTGACCAGGCGCGTTCCGTCTCACTTTTCGTCTGTGGTCGACGCGCGATCCCGCCCCGGAGCCCGCGGACACGCTCACCCCGGACGACCACCCAGGCGAGGCTCCCGCGAGCGCCCGGGTGGGACTTCCGCGAGCGCCCAAATCTGGGAGCCCACCCCGTCCAGGGCGAACGCACCCGCCTCGCTCGGGACGGGCGCACGCACCTTCCCCGGGGCCGGGGCGGCGGTGTTTCTGTGGCGGGAGCGTGGTGGTTGCGCGGGCATCATGGGGGCATGGCTGCCACGGTGACCGACCGGCTGTTCCGGGTCGCCGTCTGGCTCAAGGGGCTGGATGGGGCCGTCCAGCTGGTCGGCGGGGTGCTACTGCTGGTCGTGGCCCCGGCGGAGGTCTCGCGGCTGGCGCACGCCGTCGTCACGCGCGACCTGCTCGGTCCGCCCACCGGGGCGCTGGCCGGGCACTTCGAGGTGGCGGTGCGGCACTTCGCGGAGGACGGCAGCCGCGCCTTCGTGATCACCTACCTGCTGCTGCACGGCGTGATCAAGCTCGTTCTGGTCGTGGCGCTGCTGCGGCGGGTCCGGCCGATGTACCCGGTCGCGGTCGCCGCGCTGGGCCTGTTCGTGCTCTTCGAGGTACTGCGCGCGGTGCAGACCCGGTCACCGCTGCTGGCCGGGCTGGCGCTGCTGGACGTCGTGATCATCGTGCTGGTTGTCAAGGAGTACCGCGAGTTGGGCAGGCGGTGGAGTGACCAGGCTTCCGGCCGCGCCACGCTGGGTAAACCTCAAGGTGGCCGACTCCGGAGGTGGCCCATGCGACGTGGGCGGCGCCCAGAACCCGTTCTGATCACCGATGCGGAGCCCTCGTTCGACGACGAGCAGCGGCACCGCAAGCGGGTTTACGCGGTCCTCATGGTGGTGCACCTGGTCGGTTTCACCGCCGCCGGGCTCCTGGCGCACTTCTGGTTGCTGGCCCTGGTGATCGTGATCGTCACCGGCGCGCTGCCCTGGGTGGCCGTCGTCATCGCCAACGACCGCGCCTCCCGGCACCGCCGGACGCGCCTGTACCGCCGCGTCCGCCCGGCCCTCGAACGGCGCCGCGACGCGTAACCCGCCCGGTGGCATCGGGAAATCCGGGTATCCACAGTGGACTACTGGTGCGCGGCCACCCGGATGGCGGTGAAGCCCGCGCCGCGGTGTCCGTCCTCGAAGCCCGGAGAAGTCCTTCGACACCGCCAGGTCCGGACCGGCCATGTCACCCCAGCACGGCGTGCCCGGGCGGTACTCGTCGATCTTCATCTCGTTCCCCCGCCGATTCGGGAAATCCGTGAACTGCGGCCGATTGCAACCCCATCCGGCGGCGGCATCGTGATCATTTCCGCCTGTTCCCATAAATTGGCGAGTTGTGCTCAACCAATAGCCATATTCACTCGATCGAGTGAACTCTGATCTCCGGTTCAAACACTGCTTCGAACCGGAGGAGATCAGCGTGTCGCTCGCCCGAAATCTCGCAGGCGTCGCCGGTGCCGTACTGGCCGCCGCGGCGTTCACCGCTCCGGCACAGGCCGACCAGGCCCCGCCGCCGGACGTCCGACCCACCATCATCGACGGTCGGGAGGTCGACAGCGCGCCGTGGGCGGCCCGGCTGTTCGTCGACGGCCGCGAGACCTGCACCGCCAGCATCATCGCCCCCGAGTGGGTGCTGACCGCGCAGCACTGCGTGGACGGCGCTGGGGACGGCGTGAGCTTCACCATCGGCAACGTCGACCAGACGCAGGGCGAGAGGGCGTCGGCCAGGCCCGGCGGCGTGTACGTCCACGACACCGCCGACCTTGCCCTGGTGAACATCGACCACGCCGTGCAGACCGAGTACGCCCCACTGGGCTCCCCCGGCGACGTCCGGGTCGGCCAGACCGTGCAGACCTACGGCTGGGGCGCGACCTGCACCGACCGACCCGAGATCCAGTGCCAGTCGCAGATCCTCAAGGTCGCCGACGTGAACGTGACCGACATCGCGTGCAGCGACTACCGCGGCGGCACCGCGGTCTGCGCCACCCGAGGCGACGGCATCCCCGCCGGCGGCGACTCCGGTGGCCCCATGTTCGCCGGAAACGTGCAGGTCGGCGTGGCCTCGACGAGCGACCGGCGGGAGAACACCGCCTACACCAACATCACCGAGTACCGCGCCTGGATCCAGTCAGTAGCGGGCGTGTAGCCGCGCCCACCACCAGGTGGCCTGCCCGGGCGCGTGTCGACACCCGGGCAGGCCGTCGCGCTTTGATGTTCGCCCGATCCGGGCACTTTTCGACTACCGGAATCCTGTTCACCGAAGGCCGCCGAAAACACTGTCAGAAATCAGCGTTTCCGCAGGTCAGACGGGGTATCAAAACGATCGATCAGGATATCGGCGAACCGCCCGGTAGCATCGTGCCGAAGCGAATTGCAATGTTTCTGTAGTGCTTCTCACGTGCAAAATCACGTCTCGCCTGGTAGGCGGACCAGCAAACGCGCGAGAACCTGACGCGTTACGGATGTTCTGTTAAGTTGGCAAAGCATGACCGGCGACAACCCGAGCCATAAGAGCACCGAACGGAATGGCGGGAGCGGTTCAGCCGGGCGGTTGGAGATCGATACTCCGGTCGTCGCGGACGGCCCCGAGCTGCACCGGATCGCCCGCGATTCGGCGGTGCTCGATGTGAACTCGCCCTACGCATATTTGCTGTGGTGTCGGGACTTCGCGCAAACCTCCGCGGTGGCACGCATCGACGGTGCGGTCGTGGGCTTCGTCACCGGATACATCCGGCCTGACGCCCCCGACACGCTGGTCGTGTGGCAGATCGCCGTCGATGCCTTCCAGCGCGGTGGTGGCGTGGCAGGTCGGCTCCTGAGCACCCTGGTGGACCGAGTGCTCCCGCGCGGCGTGCGGTATCTGGAAACGACGATCACCGCGGACAACGCCGCGTCGATCGCCCTGTTCACCGCACTGGCGCGCAAGCGCGAGGTCCCGGTGGAGCGCAGTGAGCTGTTCAGCGCCGACCTGTTCCCGGATGCGCACCTGGGGGAGGACCTGTACCGCATCGGACCGTTCGCGCCGGCACCGGCCACGGCGGCCGGATTCTGATCGCCTCCACCGCACTGAGAACACGAAACTCGCAGCAGCCGGGTACGCCGACCGCCGCGACCCGGCCGAACGGAGGATTGTCGTGAACGACATCTTCGCAACCCTGGAATCGGAAGTCCGCAGCTACAGCCGCACCTGGCCGACGGTCTTCGACCGCGCCCGCGGCAGCTACCTCTACGACGAGGACGGCACCCCCTACCTCGACTTCTTCGCCGGCGCCGGCGCCCTGAACTACGGGCACAACAACCCGGTACTGAAGAAGAAACTGCTGGAGTACCTGGAGCGCGACGGGGTCACCCACGGCCTCGATCAGTCCACTGTGGCCAAACGCCAGTTCCTGGAGACGTTCCAGGAAACCGTGCTCAAGCCGCGCGGGCTGAACTACAAGATCCAGTTCCCCGGGCCGACCGGCACCAACTCCGTCGAGTCGGCGCTGAAGCTTGCCCGCAAGATCACCGGCCGTGAGTCCATCATCAGCTTCACCAACGCCTTCCACGGCATGACACTGGGCTCGCTGTCGGTCACCGGGAACTCGATGAAGCGCGGCGGCGCGGGTATCCCGTTGGTGCACGCCACGCCCATGCCCTACGACGACTACTTCGACGGCCAGGTCCCCGACTTCCTGTACTTCGAGAAGATGCTCGAGGACAGCGGCAGCGGCCTCAACGAACCGGCCGCGGTCATCGTGGAGACCCTGCAGGGCGAGGGCGGCATCAACTCGTCCCGCCCGGAGTGGCTGCGCGGGCTCTACGAGCTGTGCCAGAAGCACGGCATGCTGATGATCGTCGACGACGTGCAGATGGGCTGCGGCCGCACCGGCCCGTTCTTCAGCTTCGAGGAAGCCGGCATCCAGCCCGACATCGTCTGCCTGTCCAAGTCGATCGGCGGCTACGGACTACCGCTGGCGCTGACGCTGATCAAGCCGGAGCACGACGTGTGGGAGCCGGGCGAGCACAACGGCACCTTCCGCGGCAACAACCCGGCGTTCGTCACCGCCACCGAGGCGCTCAGGCAGTACTGGTCCGACGACACGCTGGAGAAGTCCACCATCGCCAAGGGCGAGCGCGTCGGCGCGGTGCTGGAGGAGATCGCCAGCCAGCACAAGGGCGCGGTCGCCAAGGGCCGCGGCCTGGCGCGCGGCCTGGGCTTCGAGGACACCGACGTGGCGGGCAAGGTCTCCAAGGCCGCGTTCGACCGCAAGCTGCTGATGGAGACCTCCGGCCCCAGCAGCGAGGTCCTCAAGATCATGCCGCCGTTGACCGTGTCGGATGACGAACTGGAGCAGGGGCTGCAGATCGTCCGTGACTCGGTGCAGGCTGTGCTGGCCTGATCCGCCTCGGCCAGGGTGGCGTGGGCGATCCGCGGACCGCCCACGTCCGAACGAACCAGAACACCATGGAGGAAACGTGATCGTCCGGCACCTCTCGGAGATCGAGGACACCGACGCCGACATCAGGACCCCGAACTGGCGCAGCAAGCGCATCGTGCTGGCCAAGGAGAAGGTCGGCTTCTCGGTGCACGAGACGACCCTGTACGCGGGCACCGTGAACGACTTCTGGTACGCCAACCACATCGAGGCCGTGTTCATCATCGAGGGTGAGGGCGAGATCGAGGACAAGGCGACCGGTGAGGTGCACCAGCTCAGGCCGGGTTCGCTGTACCTGCTCAACAACCACGACAAACACCAGGTCCGGCCGCGGACCACGATGCGCACGGTGTGCGTGTTCAACCCCCCGGTGACGGGGCGCGAGGTGCACGACGAGAACGGCGTGTACCCGCTGGTCGTCGAGGACGACGACCAGGCTGTGGCGAGCTGAGGCCCCCAGCCACGCTTGTTCGACGCCCGTGGCGGGTAACCGGGGTTGGTTACCCGCCACGCGCGCTACCGGTCTTCCCCGCCGCGGCGGGGAATGGCGGGCGTTAAGCACGCGCCGCTTCTCACCGAGGAACCGAGAAATGGCGGCGGTGCCGCAGGCACCAGCCGCTCCGGCGGGAATTCGCGAAGGAGGCGCAACCCATGACCGTCGCTGATCTGAGCACCCAGGATCGTTACCCGACCCGGGTGAGCGCCGAGTCGGCGCTGATCGAACGAACGGATCCCACGGTCTGGCCGGGGGTGGATGCTGGCCCGGCCAGCGCGGAGGAGCTCGCGGCCCACGAGGCCAAGGGCTTCCACGTCGTCGAGTCACTGCTGTCGCCCGCAGAGGTGCAGACCTACTGGCAGGAGCTGGAGCGGCTCACCAAGGACCCGCAGGTGCGGGCCGACGAGCGCACGATCATCGAGAAGAGCTCCAACGAGGTCCGGTCGATCTTCGAGGTGCACCGGATCAGCGAGCTGATCGCCGAGCTGGTGCGGGATCCGCGGGTGCTGGACCGTGCGCGGCAGATCCTGGGCTCGGACGTCTACGTACACCAGAGCCGGATCAACTACATGCCCGGCTTCCGGGGCACCGGCTTCTACTGGCACTCGGACTTCGAGACCTGGCACGCCGAGGACGGCATGCCGGCGATGCGGGCGGTGAGCGTCTCCATCGCGCTGACCGACAACCACCCGTTCAACGGCGGGCTGATGATCATGCCGGGCTCGCACCGGACGTTCGTGTCGTGCGTGGGCGAAACCCCCGACGACTACTACAAGTCGTCGCTGAAGGAGCAGAAGATCGGCGTCCCGACCGAGGACGACATCACCAGGCTGGCCTACGAGCACGGCATCGAACAGTTCACCGGGCCGGCTGGGTCGGCACTGTGGTTCGACTCCAACTGCATGCACGGCTCGGGCAACAACATCACGCCGTTCCCGCGCTCGAACATCTTCATCGTGTTCAACAGCGTGGAGAACAGCCTGGTGGCGCCGTTCGCGGCGCGCAAGCGGCGTCCGGAGTTCATCGCGACCCGGGACTTCACCCCGGTCACCCGCTGACCCACCCAGCCGAGGGACCCCCGCACCGGTATTACCCGGTGGCGGGGGCCTCGCCTTGTCCACATGAAGCGGACTTACGGACGCCGACGGCGCGAGTCGTCAACCGATGGGGTGGGCGGCGAGGATGGCACCGACCTGGTCCGCCACCGCCGGGTCCAGCATCGGGTAGCGACCCCCCACGACGAAGCGCTCCGAGAGTTCGAAGGTGACGACCTCGCCCTCGGCGAGCAGCTGCCCGGCCGCGACCGGGTCCACCGCCACGGCGTCCGGGTGCACGATGCTGACGTCGGTGAACGTCGCCGCCAGGTACGGGCTGGCGAACTGGGTGAACGAGTCGCCGACCATCCGCATCGGCTGCGTGATCATGCCGGGCCGAGGCGTCGACCGCAGGTGCAGCGGTTCGTGGAAGTCGCTGGGCCGGAACTGGGTGTTGTCCTCCGGACCGCCGTCGGGGGCCAGCGAGTACGCCTGGATCGGCACCGTGCGGTCCTGCCCCAGCAGGTCGGGGATGTCCGCGCTGTGCGGGTACTGGCGGCTCGGCTGGGCCTTCCAGGTGCGGGTCACGCCCGGCTGCAGGCGCTCGGCGAGCGCGTAGACCATGGCGATGCCGCCCTCGTGGGTCCAGTGCGTGTCGATGTCGTGGTAGATCGGCCGCTGGTTGCGGGTGGCGATCTGCCGCAGCTGGGACCGCAGGTCGAGTGCGCCGGTGGCGGCGGGCACCCGACGCCAGAACTCGTCGCGGGCGGCCGTCGAGCAGTCCTTCCCGGCGTAGTCGTCCGGCATGTTCTCGGGGTACACAGTGGACTTGTCGGGCGCGATGATCAGCTGGAACCGCCGCCCGGATGCCTCCACGACGCTGCGCCAGCGGCGCAGTCCGGCGATCACCTGGTCCAGCGTCCGCTTCGGCACGCACCGGTAGGACACGTCGTGCCCCAGGTACAGCCACCCGTTCTTGCCCTCGATGACGGCGGGGAACACGTTTTCGTCGATCGGCGGTGTCGCATCGGCCTGCCCGGTCCCGACCGGTGAGGTGTGCGAACCGCCGGAAAACCGCGCGGGTTCACCGAAGACGCCGCGGCTGAGCGCATCCACGGACTGCACCGCGCCCCTGCGGAACGGCAGGTGGTCGGTGGCCCACTGGTTCAGCCCGGTGAAGAACCCCCACCCGTCGGTGATGCTGGGGAAGGCCGCCAGTGGCCGGTTCTCCATCGGTTCCGCCCGAGCCCCGAACACCCAGCTGACGACGGGAGCGGTGAAGAACAGCACGGCGCACACCAGAGCCACGAGCTGCCGCCTGCCGTGTCGGGGCCGGTGCAACGGGTGCTCCCGCGGCAACCACGCCTCGTGGACGGGAGGAAGCTCGGAACGCTGCACGCGTCAACGGTATCCGGCCACCCACCGCGACCGAGCGAAAGCTCGTCGATCAGCGACCGCTGCGACGCGTCAGAACTGGTAATAGAGGAACGGGCTGAAGGAGCCGGTGGCGACGAGCAGGCCCGAGTAGCCGAGACCGAGGGTCAGGACCACCGTGCGCAGGACGTATGCCTCCCTGGTGCGGACCGCCTCCAGGAACGGGCCCGTTCCGGCACTGGCCGGGAGGAGGACCACCACCAGCGCCAGCAGCAGGAACACCACTCGCTGGTTCGTCACCGAGGCCGCCACGAGGTCCGTCAGCCCCTGGAAGTCCGGCAGCAGCATGTGGCCCAGCATCGTGAACCCGCTCGCCAGGTCCGGGGAGCGGAAGACCACCCAGCCCACCACCACCAGCAGCAGCGTCAGCGCGCGGCGGCCGATGCGGGCACCGGTCGTCGACGGCGGGTACGCCCAGCCGAAACGGCGCTCCACCACCAACAGCAGCCCGTGGTACACGCCCCACACCAGGTACGTCCAGGCCGCGCCGTGCCAGAAACCGGTCAGCACGAACACGATCGCCAGGTTCCGGTACGTGCGGGCGGTGCCCCGGCGGTTGCCGCCCAGCGGGATGTAGAGGTAGTCGCGGAACCAGCGGGACAGCGACATGTGCCAGCGCCGCCAGAACTCGGTGACGGTCACCGACGAGTACGGGCGGGCGAAGTTCTCCGGCAACCGGAACCCCAGCATGCGGCCCAGCCCGATCGCCATGTCCGAGTAGCCGGAGAAGTCGAAGTACAGCTGCACGGTGTAGCCGATCGCGCCGAGCCAGGCGATCGCGAACGTCATGTCCTCGGCCGGGGTCGCGAAGCAGGCGTCCACCATCGGCGCCAGGGTGTCGGCGATGACCACCTTCTTCGTCAGGCCCCACGCAAAGCGCGGGAAACCCGCCGCGATGTCGTCCAGCCGGTGGGTGCGCTTCTGCGGCAGCTGGTCGGCGATCTCCCGGTAGCGCACGATCGGGCCCGCCACCAGCTGCGGGAACATCGCGATGTAGGTGACGAACGAGACCGGGTCGCGCAGCGCCGGGCGTTCCCCGCGGTAGACGTCCACCACGTAGGAGATGTGGTGGAAGGTGTAGAAGGAGATCCCGATCGGCAGCGCCAGGTGCAGCACCGGGAAGTCGCCGCCGAACCACGAGGTGAGCACCGCGAGCTGCGCGGTGGCGAACCCGGCGTACTTCCACACCGCCAGCACCGCGAGGTTGAAGCTGATCGCGCCGATCAGCAGCCAGCGGCGGCGGTCGCGGTCGAAACCCCACTCGACCGGTTCCAGCTGCCGCCCGGCGTAGTAGTTCACCACGATGCACGCCAGCAGCAGCAGCGTCGTCCCGCCCGCCCCGCTGGCGTAGAACAGCAGGCTGGCCACCGCGATCACCGCGTTGCGTCCGCTGCGAGGTGCGATCAGCACGGCCACGAGCACGGCCGGCAGGAAATACCACAGAAACAGCGGACTTGCGAACGACATCGGGGGCCTCGGGGTGCGGGAGGCCCGGGCCTCCCTCCAGTGCTTGCCTGGAGGACTCTAACCGAGCCACCACCGCCGCCGAGGCGGAACTCGGCTGACGGACTGGTCACCCCGGCACCGCCCGGGCGATCGTCATGGACCTCGCCCGGGCGCGTCCGGTCAGCGAATGCGGCGGCGGCGCGCCACCTCGGCGAGCACCACGCCCGCGGCGACCGAGGCGTTCAGCGACTCCACCCCACCGGCCATCGGGATCGACACCGTCTGGTCGCAGGTCTCCCGGACCAGCCGGGACAGCCCGCGGCCCTCCGAACCGACCACGACCACCAGCGGCTCGGTGGCCAGCGCCAGCTCATCGGCGGTGACGTCACCGTCGGCGTCCAGGCCGACGACCATCAGCCCCTCCGCCTTCAGATCGCGCAGCGTGCGGGTCAGGTTCACCGCCCTGGCCACCGGCAGCTTCGCCGCGGTGCCCGCGCTGGTGCGCCAGGCCACCGCGGTGACGCCGGCGCTGCGCCGCTGCGGCACGATCACGCCGTGCGCGCCGAAGGCGGCCGCGGAGCGGATCACCGCCCCGAGGTTGCGCGGGTCGGTCACCCCGTCCAGCGCCACGATCAGCGGCGGCAGCCCGGAGTCACGGGCCGCGGTGAGCACGTCGTCCGGGTGCGCGTACTGGAACTGCGGCACCTGTAGGGCGAGGCCCTGGTGCACCGCGTTCTTCGTCATCCGGTCGAGCTCGACGCGCGGCACGTCCAGCACGGTGATGCCGCGCGACTTGGCCTCCCGGACCGCCTCGGTCACCCGGTCGTCGATGTCGACGCCCTGCGCCACGTACAGGCCGGACGCGGGCACCCCGGCACGCAGGCACTCCACCACCGGGTTGCGCCCGGCCACCAGCTCGGGCTGCGACTCCAGCGCGGCCTTGCGCTTCGCGCGCTGCGCCTCCGCCTTCGCCCGCGCATCCGCACGGCGTTTCGCGGGGTGGCTGACCCGTTCCTCCGCCTTCGGCGTCGGGCCCTTGCCGCGCAGGCCCTTGCGGCGCTGCCCGCCGGAGCCGACCACCATGCCCTTCTTCTTCGACTTGCGCACGGCGCCGCGGCGTCTGTCGTTGCCAGCCACGTGTTACCCGTCCCTCAATGTCCATATCGGACCGTCGGGGGTGTCCTCGACGGCAATTCCGCTGGCCTGCAGGCGGTCTCGCAGCAGGTCGGCGGTGGCGAAGTCGCGCTCCTGGCGAGCCCGCTGGCGCTGCTCCAGCAGCGCCGACACCAGGTCGTTCAGGGCGCGGCGGGCGGCGTCGTCCGCACCGGAGTCCTCGGCCCACTGCTCGGACAACGGGTCCAGGCCGAGCACGTCGGTCATCGCCCGCACCGACGCCGCAGCCGTGCGGGCCGCTTCGTCGTCGCCGCGGTCCAGCGCCACGTTGCCCTCGCGGACCACGTTGTGCACCACCGCGATCGCCTGCGGCGTCGACAGGTCGTCGTCCATCGCGGCCGCGAACTCCGGAGCCACCTCGCCGAGCCCGACGCTGCCGGTGCGCTGCCCGACGCGGCGCACGAACGACTCGATGCGGCGGTAGGTGGCCACCGCCTCGGCCAACCCCTCCTCGGAGAACTCGATCGTCGACCGGTAGTGCGGCGTGACCAGGTAGTACCGCAGCTCGGCGGCGCGGGCGCGTTCCAGCACCGCCGGGATGGACAGGGTGTTGCCGAGCGACTTCGACATCTTCTCGCCGCTCATCGTCACCCAGGCGTTGTGCATCCAGTACTGCGCGAAGCCGTCCCCGGCCGCGTTCGACTGCGCCAGCTCGTTCTCGTGGTGCGGGAACACCAGGTCCAGCCCGCCGCCGTGGATGTCGAACTCGCTGCCCAGGTAGAAGGTGGCCATCGCGGAGCACTCCAGGTGCCATCCCGGCCGGCCGTGCCCCCACGGCGTGGGCCAGCTCGGCTCGCCCGGCTTGGCGCCCTTCCACAGCGTGAAGTCGCGCGGGTCGCGCTTGCCGCTGGCCAGCGTCTCACCCTGCTGCACCTCGTCGAGGCGCTGCCCGGACAGCCTGCCGTAGTGGTCGGCGTAGGAGCTGACCGAGAAATAGACGTCACCGCCGGCCGCGTAGGCGTGGCCCTTGTCGATCAGCCGCTGGATCAGATCGATCATCTGCGTGACGTGCCCGGTGGCGCGCGGCAGCACCGACGGCGGCAGGCAGCCCAGCTGCTGGTAGGCCGCCTCGAAGGCGCGCTCGTGCGTCGCCGCCCACTCCCACCACGGACGGCCCGCCTCGGCCGCCTTGGTGAGGATCTTGTCGTCGATGTCGGTGACGTTGCGGACCAGGCGCACGTCGTAGCCGGTGTGCTGCAACCAGCGCCGCAGCACGTCGAAGTTCAGACCGCTGCGCACGTGGCCGACGTGGGGAACGCCCTGCACGGTGGCACCGCAGACGTAGATCGACGCCACTCCGTCGCAGCGCGGGTGGAACTCGCGCGTCGTGCGGGTCGCGGTGTCATGCAGGTGCAGGCTCACAGTCTCGATGGTACGGGGGCGGTCGGTTGCCGAATCACATCAGGGGCCGCCCCGTCAAGGCGTGCGATCGTCAGCGCAGCAGATCGCCGACGGCGGTCAGCAGGCCGTCCGGACGCTGCGCGGTGGGCACCGGGTCGACGATCGCGACCTGGCATCCGACCGCCGCCGCACCGCCGTCGGCCTCCTCGCTGTCGCCGACCATGAGCGCCTCCTCCGGGGCGACGCCGAGCCGCTCGCAGGCACGCAGGAAGATCTTCGGGTCGGGCTTGATGACGTTCTCGAGGTAGGACAGCAGGAATTCATCGACGTAACGGGTGACACCGATCCGCTCGAAAGCGGGACGGATGTCGAACGCGATGTTGCTGATGACCCCGACCTTGACGCCCGCGGTGTGCAGCCGGCGCAGCACCTCGGCGGTGTCCGGGTAGGCGGTCCAGTAATCCGGGTCGATCAGCCGCCGGTACAGCCCCTCGGCCTGCACGTCCCGCACCCCGGAACGGCGCAGCACCTCGACGTACACCTTGCGGTGCAGCGCCGGGTCGAGGTCGCGATTCTCCCAGGCGTCCTGGAACTCCGGTTCCAGCTGGACGACCTGCCCGGTCGGGGCGGTCATCCGGCGCATGATCTCGGCCTGGGCCTCCAGGTCGAAGGGGGTGCCGTCGGCATCGGTCAGGTCGGCGTACCAGGACTCGTCCTCCTCCAGCCGAAACAGCGTGCCGGAGAAGTCGAAGAGCACCGCGCGCAGAGTCACGAGATCCACGGTAGGGCGGCAGACCGGCCCGAGCACCGGCATGCGTCCAAGGTCACGCGCCGTTCCGGGTGGTGGAACAGCCCGTCACAACGGGGTCCGGTTCGCCACCCGGCATCCCGAGCCCGGGCGGGGCCGCGGTGGGTCAGGCGGCGGGGAAGACCAGGGCGGTGGCCACGGCGGCGATGCCCTCGCCGCGGCCGGTCAGCCCCAGGCCGTCGGAGGTCGTGCCGGACACCGACACCGGGGCGCCGATGGCCTCGGAGAGCACCTGCTGCGCTTCCGCGCGGCGCGTGCCGATGCGGGGCGCGTTGCCGATGACCTGCACCACCGCGTTGCCGATGCGGAATCCGGCCGCGGCGATCCGGTCGCGCACCTCGGCGAGGAAGTCGACGCCGTGCGCCCCGGCCCAGCGGTCGTCGTCGGTGCCGAAGACCGCGCCGAGGTCGCCCAGCCCGGCCGCGGACAGCAGCGCGTCGCAGAGCGCGTGCGCGGCGACGTCGCCGTCGGAGTGCCCGGCGCAGCCGTCGACACCGGGCCACAGCAGCCCGGCCACCCAGCAGTCGCGTCCGGCCTGCACGGGGTGGACGTCGACGCCCTGACCGACGCGGGGCAGTAACTCGCTCACTCGGGTTCTCCTGCGTCCTGCGGGCCCTCCGCGCCCGTGCGGGCGGGGGCGCGATCCTCGGCAGGGGCCAGCACCGACTCGGCGATGGCCAGGTCGAAAGCTGTGGTGATCTTCAACGCGTGCGGGTGCCCGGGCACGGTCCGCACCTCGCCGCCGAGCCGCTCGACGAGCCCGGCGTCGTCGGTGGTGATGTCGCCCGCCGCGGCGTAGGCGTCGCGGAGCACGTCGATGGCGAAGCCCTGGGGGGTCTGCACGGCGCGCAACCGGGCGCGGTCCACGGTCGACACGACGTCACCCGCGTCGTCGACCTGCTTGATGGTGTCGGTCACCGGCAGCACCGGGACCACCGCGGGAGCGCCCTGCTCGACCGCGTCGACGACGTCCTGGATCACCGAGGCCGGGGTGAAGGCCCGTGCGGCGTCGTGCACCAGCACGACCCGGGCGTCCGGGGCCACCTGCGCGGCGGCGTCCAACGCCCGCCGTACCGAGTCGGTCCGCTCCGCACCACCCGGCACCACGTGCGCGGACGGGAGCTCCGCCAGCTCCGCTGCCACGACCTCGACCTGGTCGGGCGGGGCCGCCACGACGACGTGCTGGACGCGACCCGAGGCCAGCAGCCCGCGGACCGCGCGCGACAACAACGATCGACCCCCCACCGGGACCAGTGCCTTCGGCACGCCCGCCCCCAGGCGCACCCCGCGACCAGCCGCGGGGACCAGCGCGACCACGCTCACTCGCTGCTGTTCCCGATGTTCAGACTGCGGTGGCGAGGACTTCGTCCAGCAGGGTCTCGGCCTTGCCTTCGTCAGTGCCCTCGGCCAGCGCCAACTCGCTGACCAGGATCTGACGGGCTTTCGCCAGCATTCGCTTCTCGCCTGCGGACAGGCCACGATCCTTCTCGCGTCGCCAGAGGTCGCGCACCACTTCGGCCACCTTGTTCACATCGCCGGAGGCGAGCTTCTCGAGGTTGGCCTTGTACCGCCGGGACCAGTTCGTGGGTTCCTCGGTGTGCGGAGCCCGCAGCACGTCGAAGACCCGGTCCAGGCCCTCCTGGCCGACGACGTCCCGGACGCCGACGATCTCAGCGTTGTCCGCGGGAACGCGCACGGTCAGGTCACCCTGCGCAACCTTGAGGACGAGGTACTGCTTCTCCTCGCCCTTGATCACACGAGTCTCGATTGCTTCGATGAGCGCGGCACCGTGATGCGGGTAGACGACGGTCTCTCCGACCTTGAAAACCATGTGTCCTCTGCCCCTTTCGCTACCCCCACTTTAACACGAGGGGCAACTCCCCCTCGACCACCTCGCCATCCGTAATCGCAGGTCAGAAGCCGAACAGGGGTTGACAAAGGGCCATCGAGCATGCAAGGAGACACCTTTCGGCCCACTGAAATCGTCCATCGTGGACAATCATTCCGGGGCTCGGCGGCGGCCCGCCACACGTAGCCAGGCAAGCCCCTCGGACGAGCGCGCTCGATGCGGGGATTAAGCTCATCTCGGTTGTCCGGCAATCAGGAAGGACGCTGCAACCGTGAGCCGCTCTCAGCACCTCAAGGCCGTCCGCCTGCGGTTGATCCCGGCCGCTATCGGGCTCGGCGCCGTTGTCGCACTCGCAGGGTGCAGTGCCGGTCAGGTGACCGAGACCGACACCCAGGTCGCCGCCGTGAACGGGGGCAGCGGTGACCTCAACCAGATCTCGGTCCGCAACGCCACGTTCACCTTCCCGGCCAGCAACTCGTTCTACCCGGCAGGCTCGTCCGCCCCGCTGGAGCTGGTGCTGACCAACGAGGGCGCGGAAGGCGACAAGCTCGTCCAGGTCTCCAGCCCCTACGCGACCTCGGCCACCCTCGGCGGCGTCACCGACCTGCCCAGCCGCACCGCACTGCACGCCCTCGGCCGCACCGGCGCGACCCAGGCCGAGGCTCCCACTGGGCAGCGCGTGGTGGAAATCACACTGAACGGGTTCAAGCAGGACATCACGCCTGGCGTGACCGTCCCGGTGACCTTCGTCTTCCAGAAGGCCGGCGCGCTCACCGTGCAGGTCCCGATCGGTGCCGACCACAAGCCGCGCCCCGAGCACGGCAGCCCGGTGCCGGGCGCCGAGCAGCACGCCAGCGGCCACTGAACCCCCACTGAAGACCGCAACGGGCCGTACGCACACCGCGGGGCGGCCCGTCTCGCCAGGCTCGCCCACCCCGGGGGGAGGCTCCCAGGTTTGCCTGAAGCTGGGAGGCTCGGCCCGAAAGGGTGATCTTGGAAACTACCCGAAGGTGCGGTTTTTGATCATTGTCCCACGGTGTCGGCGTTGACCGCGGCGCGGGGTGCGGAGGCGCTGGTCGGCGCTGTCGCGGTGGGTGGATAGCCTCGCCACGTGCCCCCGAAGAACGCCCGCACCACCCGCCCCGCCTACCGCTGCGCCGACTGCGGCCACGAGGTCGCCAAATGGGTCGGCCGCTGCCCGAAATGCCAGGCGTGGGGCACCATCGACGAGACCGCCCCGGCCCGCCCGGCGCTGGCCAGGGTCACCGCGGGCGCGCCCGCCACCCCGGCCCGCCCGATCGCCGAGGTCGACCTCGACTCGGCCCGCGCGGTGTCCACCGGCATCGGCGAACTGGACCGGGTGCTCGGCGGCGGTATCGTGCCCGGCGCGGTCGTCCTGCTGGCCGGCGAGCCCGGCGTGGGCAAGTCGACCCTGCTGCTGGAGGTCGCGCACCGCTGGGCGGCCGGCTCGTCCCCCGGCCCGTCGCTGTACGTCACCGGCGAGGAATCCGCCGGGCAGGTGCGGCTGCGCGCGGAACGCACCGGGTCGGTGCACCCGCAGCTGTACCTCGGCGCGGAAAGCGACCTGTCCGCCGTGCTCGGGCACGTGGACGCGGTCAAACCCGGCCTGCTGATCGTCGACTCGGTGCAGACCGTCCAGTCTCCCGATGCCGAGGGCAGCCCCGGCGGCGTCACCCAGGTCCGTGCGGTCACCACCGCGCTGGTCGCGCTCGCCAAGGAACGCGGGCTGCCCGTGGTGCTGGTCGGGCACGTCACCAAGGACGGGGCCGTGGCCGGGCCGCGCGTGCTGGAGCACCTGGTCGACGTGGTGCTGCACTTCGAGGGCGACCGGCACTCGGCACTGCGCATGCTGCGCGGCGTGAAGAACCGATTCGGCCCGGCCGACGAGGTCGGCTGCTTCGAGCAGCGCGACGACGGCATCGCCGAGGTCCCGGACCCGACCGGGCTGTTCATCAACCGCCAGGAGACGCAGGTCGACGGCACCGCGGTGACCGTGATGCTCGAGGGCAAGCGGCCGCTGCTGGTGGAGGTCCAGGCGCTGGTGATGCAGTCGCAGATGGCCATGCCGCGGCGCTCGGTCAGCGGGCTGGACGCGGCACGGGTGTCGATGATGCTCGCGGTCCTCGGCAAGCACGGCGGCGTGGCCAACGGCGATCAGGACGTGTTCGCCGCGACGGTCGGCGGCACGCGCATCGGCGAACCGGCCGCCGACCTGGCGATCGCGCTGGCCATCGCATCCTCGCGGCGGCGCAAGCCGCTGCCGGCCAACCTGGTCGTGGTCGGCGAGGTGGGGCTGGCCGGGGAGATCCGCCGGGTCAACGGCGTCGGGCGGCGACTGGCCGAGGCGGCCCGGCTTGGCTTCGACCGGGCACTGGTGCCGCCGGACGCCGGACCGCTGCCCAAGGGCGTCCAGGCGACCGTGGTGTCCACCATCCGGGACGCCCTGAAGATCGTGAGGTGATGCCCGGTCCCCCGGTTTTCGGCGTGACTCACGAGGTCAGGCGGAACGTGGTGGGGGTGCTGTTGAGCTCGCCGAGCCGGGCGACCACCTGGTACTCACCCGCCTGGGCGCGGGTCCGGTCGCCCTCGCAGTCCGGCGCGGACGTCTCCCCGGCCCACCACACCTCGTTGCGCACCGACTGGCCCGGTTGCAGCAGCGGCTGCTCGTTGGTGGTTTCGATGTAGCAGTCGTTGCTGGACCACACGTGCTTGCCGCCGGGGGTGCTGATGATCAGCTCGCGCAGCATGCGGTTGGTGTCGCGCACGCACGGGCGGTTGCCCGCGTTGGTCACCACGATGCTCAGGCCGACCCTGTCGCCGACGCGGAACTCGGGGCGAGCGACCTCGGCGGTCACGCGCATCGCCTCGTCGGCGCACGGGGGCGGTCCGGTCTCGGCCACCGCGACCGGCGGTCCGGGCGGCGGCCCGGGAACCACGTCCGGCCGCGAACCGCTGACCAGGGCCATCACGCCCCAACCGAGGAGGACTGCCGCGAGGAGGACCGCACCCATCGCCACCGCGCGGCGACGCCAGTACACCGCGGGCGGCAGCGGCCCGGTCGGATCGAACACGCGACGACAGTAACCCGGCGACTACTCCATCACGCGGCGCAGAACATCGTCCGATCGGGCGCATCATGGAACGCACCAGCCCCAACAGCCCCAGTTCTGGGGCACCTGCATTCACCCGGATGACGGCACATCGCGCGCGACACCGCACCCCGCCCGGGGCGGGCGTCGTCGCTGGTGGCCACGGCCCTCGTGGCTCCACGGGCGGTGATCCGCGCGGAGGTCTTTTCCCACCGATCGGGGCACCTGGCAGGATCGTCGGTGCCATGAAGACCACCCCCGCACTCAATCCCGTCGAGCTGATCGACTGGTTCGCCGCCACCGCCCGCCCGCTGCCGTGGCGCGCCCCCGGCACGACCGGCTGGGGCGTGCTGGTCAGCGAGACGATGCTGCAGCAGACACCGGTCAACCGGGTGCAGCCGATCTGGGAGGAGTGGATGCGCCGCTGGCCGCGGCCGTCCGACCTCGCCGCCGAGTCGCAGGGCGAGGTGCTACGCGCCTGGGGCAAGCTCGGCTACCCGCGCCGCGCGCTGCGCCTGCACGAGGCCGCCGCGATCATCGCGAACGAGCACGGCGACGTCGTCCCGTCGGACGTCGACACGCTGCTCACCCTGCCGGGGGTCGGCGCCTACACGGCCCGGGCGGTTGCGGCTTTCGCGTACGGCAGGCGGGCTCCGGTGGTGGACACGAACGTCCGCCGCGTGGTCGCGCGGGCCGTGCACGGTGCCGGCGACGCGGGTCCGCCCTCGACCAAGCGCGACCTGGCCGACGTCGAGGCGCTGCTGCCCGCCGACAACGCGACCGCGGCGAAGCTGTCCGCCGCGCTGATGGAGCTCGGGCAGGTCGTGTGCACCGTCCGGTCGCCGCTGTGCGACACCTGCCCGATCGCGCATGACTGCGCCTGGCAGCACGCGGGCCGGCCGGCCTACGCCGGGCCGCCGAAGAAGGTGCAGAAGTTCGCCGGGACCGACCGGCAGGTGCGCGGCAAGCTGCTGGACGTGCTGCGCGGCTCGACCGGTCCGGTGACGCGGGAGCAGCTGGACGCGGTGTGGTCGGACGCCGGTCAGCGGGACCGCTGCCTGGATTCGCTGCTGGTGGACGGCCTGATCGAGCAAACCGACGACGGCCGCTTCGCGCTCCCCGGCGAGCACTGATGGCGCACGCGCTGGACTTCTTCTTCGACGACGCGGCGGACGCCGCGGTGCGGGCGTTGTGGCGGCGGCTGGATACGGCGGGGGTGCCGAGCGTCGCCTCTCGCACGCACGGCAGGCACCGCCCGCACGTGACGCTGGCGGTCGCCGGGACGATCCCGGCCGCGGCGCGCAGGTCGCTGCGCGGCGAGCTGGAACTGCTGTCCATTCCGGACCTCTGGCTGCACACCCTGGGCACCGTCCCGGGCGAGGAGCGGATGCTGCTGCTGGGCGCGGTGGTGGACACCGAGCTGCTGGCGGTGCATTCCGCGGTGCACGACGCGCTGGCGGGCCGGGTGCGGAACCCGTCCGCGTACTACTTCCCGGGCGCGTGGATTCCGCACTGCGCGCTGGCGCAGGGCGTTTCCGCGGACCAGCTGGCGGCGGGTTTCCGGGCGCTGCAACCGGTGGAGCCGGTGCGCGCGTCGATCAGCGAGATCGGCATCACCGACACCCGCACCGGAGAGGTGGAGGTCCTCACCTCCCGCTGAGCAGATTTCACCCGGGTGGCGTTTCCGAGTTCAGGCAGAAGCGGAAATCCCCTCCACTGTAGACGCTGGCTACGAGTTGCCCGGCTTGCCGCGGGCGGCCACTTTGGACCGGGCAGTCCTAGCAACGCGTGGAGGGGGTATGGACGTCGACGGCGTGAACATCCTCGCCCGCGGGATCGCCGCGTGCGGCCCGGAAGGTGTCGTGTTCGCCAACCTCGACCTGCGCGTCGAGCCCGGCGAACTGGCCGTGATCGCCGGTCCCGGCGGCTCGGGCCGCACGTCGCTGCTGCTGGCCCTGTCCGGCCGGCTCCGGCTGGTCGCCGGTCACCTGGAGGTCTCCGGGCACGTCCTGCCCGCGCAGGCCGCTGCGGTGCGCCAGCTGATCCGCCCGGCGCGGCTGCGCCCGGGCTGCGAACTGGAGGACCGACACCGGGTCCGCGAAGCCATCACCGAACGGCGGCTGATCAGCGGTGCTTCCCACGAGGCCGTCGCGGGTGCGCTCGCTCTGGTCGGCATCGATCCGGACCGCGCCGCGCTCGTCGGCGACCTGCACCCGGCCGACCAGCTGCTGCTGGCCGTCGCGCTGACCGCCGCCGGAACCCCGAGCGGCATCCTCGTCGACGACGTCGACGCGGGGCTACCGCTCGCCGCGCGCTCCCGGGTGTGGGCCGCGCTGCGCGAGGTCACCCGCACCGGGACGACGGTGCTGGCCACCGCGACCGACCCACCGTCGGGCGACGCGGCGGTGATCCGCCTGCCCGCGAACACACTCGACCGGCGGGAGGGCGCCCGGTGAACGCGATCAGGCTGGCCTGGCTGGAACTCCGGCGCTTCCGCGGACCGCTGCGCCGCCTCGTGCCGCTCGTGCTGGTGCTCGTCCCGCTGCTGTACGGGTCGCTGTACCTGTGGTCGAACTGGGACCCCTACGGGCGGCTGAGCCAGGTGCCCGTCGCCGTGGTCAACTCCGACGTGCCGGTGGACAGCCACGGCGAGCACATCAACGCGGGCGAACAGTTCGTGCGCCAGCTCAGGGCCACCGACCTCTTCGACTGGCACTTCGTGGACCGGGCGGAGGCCCGCCGCGGCCTGGAGCAGGGCCGCTACTACTTCACCATCGAGGTGCCCACCGACTTCAGCGCGAAGCTGGCGAGCGCGGCGCAGCGCACCCCGCAGCGGGCCGCGCTGCGGATCGTCAAGAACGACGCCCACGGCTACCTCGTCGGAATCATGGCCGACACGGTGCACTCCGAGCTGCAGAACCAGATCAACGCCGCGGCGCACGCCACCTACGCCCGCGCCCTCTACGGCGAGCTCGGGGCGGTGCGAGAGAAGCTGCAACGGGCCTCGGAGGCGGCGCGGCAGCTCGTGCAGGGCACCGACCTGAGCAGGCAGGGCGCCGCGGCGCTGACCCGGGGGCTCGGCGGGGTGCGCGACGGGACCGGGCAGATCACCCGCGGGGTGCGGGACATCTCCGACGCGACCGCACAGCTCGACCAGCAGCTGTCCGCGGTCAACGCGATCACCGCCGAACGGCTCCCGGGCGCGGTCAACGCCCTGGTCAACGCCGGCCACGTCGCGGTCAACAGCCTGTCCGCGATCAGGACCACGACCGGTTTCCTCGCCCAGCGGGCCGGAGAGGGCCGGGCTGCGGTCGAGGAGCTCGGACAGCGGCACCCGGAACTGGCGCAGGACCCCGGCTACCAGCGGGCCCTGGACACCGCGCGCAGCGTCGCCGACGCCGCCGGGGCCGCCGACCGGGACGCCCAGCAGGCGCTGACCACCGCACAGGACGCCCACCGGCAGGCGGTGGACCTGCAGAACAACATCGGGCCGCTGCAGAACCAGGTCCGCGGCATCACCGCCCCGGCCGACACGCTGCGCGCCGGCGCCGCGGAGCTCGCGGGTGGGGCCAACGGGATCACCAACGGGCTGGACACGCTGGTGGCCAGCAGCGGGTTGCTGCAGAACGGTGCGGGGCAGCTCAACGACGGCGCGAAGGCGCTGCAGGGGCTGGTCGACGACACGCTCGGCAAGATCCCGCCGACCAATCCCACCGAGGTCGCGCGGGCGGCCGACGTGCTCGGCTCGCCGACGGAGATCCACGACGAGAACCTCAATTCGGCGCACGTCTACGGGCGCGGCCTGGCGCCGTTCTTCTTCGCGATCGCCCTGTGGGTCTTCGGGCTGTCCGCGTACCTGCTGCTCAAGCCGGTGAACCTGCGCGCGCTGGCCGACCGGGTCAGCGCCTGGACCATCGCGCTGGCCGGGTTCCTGCCGGCCGCGACGCTGGGTGTGCTCGGTGCGCTGGTGCTGTGCGCGGTGGTGGACCTCGGGCTCGGGCTCGACCCGGTGCACCTGTGGTGGACGCTCGGGCTCCTCGCGCTGGCCGCGGTCGCGTTCGTGGCCATCACCCACTTCCTGCGCACCGCCCTCGGCGCGGTCGGCGACCTGCTGTCGCTGGTGCTGCTGATCATCCAGCTCACCGCCTGCGGCGGGCTGTACCCGATGGAGACCACACCGGCGCCGTTCCAGGCGGTGCACCCACTGCTGCCGATGACGTACCTGGTCGACGGGCTGCGGGTGACGATCTCCGGTGGGCTTGTCGAGCACCTGCTGCGCGACGCGGCGGTGCTGGCCGGGTTCCTCGGGGTCTTTTTGATCCTGACCGCGCTCGTCGTGCGGCACCAGCGGACCTGGACGGTCGGCCGCCTGCACCCGCGGATCCAGCTTTGAGCGGTGGCAGATCACAACGGCGGTCACCCGGCCCGGTGATTAGCCTGGGGGCATGGCTGTTGTGAAGATCAACGCGATCGAGGTGCCCGAGGGCGCGGGGCCCGAGCTGGAGAAGCGGTTCGCCGCCCGGCACGGCGCGGTGGACAACGCGCCGGGCTTCCTCGGCTTCGAGCTGCTGCGCCCGGTCAAGGGCGACAACCGGTACTTCGTGTACACGAAGTGGGAGTCGGAGGAGGCGTTCCAGGCTTGGGCCAACGGCCCGGCGAAGGCCGCGCACGCCGGTGAGGCGAAGAACCCGGTGTCCACCGGGGCGAGCCTGCTGGAGTTCGAGGTCGTCCAGGAGTCCCATCCGGAGAAGTGACGACCGGGCGCCTCGGCCGCGCCTCCCGCGGGCGGCGATGTCCAGGGGGATCGCGGTGTCACCCGGACGAGTTGCGTTCGCGGGAGGCTGCGCGCAGGGCCGCTCACCCGGTGAGGGTGAGGTGAGCGAAGATCGCGCGGTGGTCGGTTCCCGCGACGTCGAACACCCGGTAGGCGTTGACCGAGACGCCCCCGCCGACCAGCACGTGGTCGATCGTGACTGGCGGCGGGAACCACGCGCCCTGCCCCGGCCAGGTCGGGCTCAACCCGCCACCGGTGGACGCGCCCGCGTCGGTGTAGCCGCGGTCGAGAAGCTCCCTGAGGCGAGCGTGGTCGAGCGTGGCGTTGAAATCCCCGGCCAACACGCGCCGCCTGCCGTCGAGCGACGGCTGCGGCAGCGCGGCGAGCTCCCGGTCCCACACATCCGCCGTGCCGCGCCCCATCGGGTACAGCGGGTGCACCGCCACGAACTCGACGTCGCGCGCCCCGGGTACGTCCACCAGCGCCGACGGCTGGGCCAGCGTCGTCGGCGGCACCAGCGACAACTCCCGCAGCGGATACCGGGAGGCGATCCCGGACCCGTCCGCTTTCGGCCCCGCGTGGAACACCCGGTACGGCAGCAGTCCGGCGAGCCCGGCGGCGTCCAGCGCGGCGACCAGCTGCGGGGTCAGTTCCTGCAGGCTGAGCACGTCCACCTGGTTGCGCCGCACCAGGTCCACCACCTGCGCCGCATCGGCCTGCCCGACGTAGGCGTTCAGCGACAGCACCCGCAGCGGCACGCCCTCCGCCGCCCGCGCCGAATCGGGGATCGCCCGCGGCACGACGGAGTACGCCAGCGCGGCGCTGACCAGGCCGACCACCAGCGCGGTCAGCCACCGGCGCAGCAGCAGCGCCAGCAGCGCGAGCGAGATCCCCGCCACGGCCGCGTACTGCGTCAACGCCACCAGCGCGATGGCGTAGCGGTTCGACTCCAGCCCGAACAGCGGCAGCGCGGCCCACGCCAGGAAGCCGACTGCGGCCGTTGACAGCACCGCGCTGACCGCTGCTCCCCTGTGTTCGCGCCGCGGCAGCGAGTCATGTTCCGGCTCCACCAGCACGGCCTGGTCCTCCGTCCCCTGAAACGAGTAAGTGTCCGAAGTCCACCAATACACGGGCCTGGGCCGCCGCGCACCGCGCCCGAACGATGCCCCGCCAAGCGCCGCCGTGGTGGACGCGCAGATGACTCGCTGAGGACACGCCAGCGGCCCCCGCTCCCGGGGAGGGAACGGGGGCCGCTGCGGTCGTGCGAGGTCACTCCGATTCGGAGTTGCCCTCCTGCTTCTCGTCCGAACCCGCCGAGACCGCGACCGGCGGGGTGTCCGGGACCAGCGACGGCTTCGGCTCGCCGCGGAAGGTGAACTGCGCCTTGTCGTCGGCGCCCTCGCCGTCCCAGCCCTCGACGTCCACGATCACGATCTGGCCCGGCTCCAACTCGCCGAACAGGATCTTCTCCGACAGCTTGTCCTCGATCTCCCGCTGGATCGTCCGGCGCAGCGGCCGCGCACCCAGCACCGGGTCGAACCCGCGCTTGGCCAGCAGCTTCTTCGCCTTCTCGGTCAGCTCCAGAGCCATGTCCTTGCTCTTGAGCGCCTTCTCCACCCGGCTCGACAGCAGGTCGACCATCTGGATGATCTGGGCCTCGGTCAGCTGGTGGAAGACGATCACATCGTCGATGCGGTTGAGGAACTCCGGCCGGAAGTGCTTCTTCATCTCCTCGTGGACCTTGGCCTTCATCCGCTCGTAGTTGGAGTCAGCCCCCTGGCCACTGGAGAAGCCCAGCCCCACCGCCTTGGAGATGTCCTGCGTGCCCAGGTTCGAGGTGAAGATCAGCACCGTGTTCTTGAAGTCCACCGTGCGACCCTGGCCATCGGTGAGGCGCCCATCCTCCAACACCTGCAACAGCGTGTTGTAGATCTCCTGGTGCGCCTTCTCGATCTCGTCGAACAACACCACCGAGAACGGCTTGCGCCGCACCTTCTCGGTGAGCTGGCCGCCCTCCTCGTAGCCGACGTACCCGGGCGGGGCGCCGAACAGCCGCGATGCGGTGTAGCGGTCGTGGAACTCGCCCATGTCGATCTGGACGAGCGCGTCGTCGTCGCCGAACAGGAACTCCGCCAACGCCTTGGACAGCTCGGTCTTCCCCACCCCGGACGGGCCGGCGAAGATGAACGAACCCGACGGGCGCTTCGGGTCCTTCAACCCGGCACGCGTGCGGCGGATCGCCTGCGACACGGCCTTGACCGCATCGTCCTGACCGATGATCCGCTTGTGCAGCTCCTCCTCCATCCGGAGCAGCCGGGTGGTCTCCTCCTCGGTCAACTTGAACACCGGGATACCGGTCCAGTTGGCCAGCACCTCGGCGATCTGCTCGTCGTCAACCTCGGCGACCACGTCCAGGTCACCGGCCTTCCACTGCTTCTCCCGCTCCTCCTTCTGGCCGAGGAGCTGCTTCTCCTCGTCCCGCAGGCGGGCGGCCCGCTCGAAGTCCTGCGCGTCGATCGCGGACTCCTTCTCGCGGCGGACCTCGGCGATCTTCTCGTCGAACTCGCGCAGGTCCGGCGGCGCGGTCATGCGGCGGATCCGCATCCGGGCGCCGGCCTCGTCGATCAGGTCGATCGCCTTGTCCGGCAGGAACCGGTCGTTGATGTAGCGGTCGGCCAGGCTGGCCGCGGCCACCAGCGCGGAGTCGGTGATCGACACCCGGTGGTGCGCCTCGTAGCGGTCCCGCAGGCCCTTGAGGATCTCGACGGTGTGCTGCAACGACGGCTCACCGACCTGGATCGGCTGGAACCGGCGCTCCAGGGCCGGGTCCTTCTCGACGTACTTGCGGTACTCCTCGAGCGTGGTGGCGCCGATGGTCTGCAGCTCGCCGCGGGCCAGCATCGGCTTGAGGATGCTCGCCGCGTCGATCGCGCCCTCGGCGGCGCCCGCGCCGACCAGCGTGTGGATCTCGTCGATGAACAGAATGATGTCGCCGCGGGTCTTGATCTCCTTGAGCACCTTCTTCAGGCGCTCTTCGAAGTCACCGCGGTACCGGGAGCCGGCGACCAGCGAACCCAGGTCCAAGGTGTAGAGCTGCTTGTCCTTCAGCGTCTCGGGCACCTCGCCCTTGACGACCTTCTGGGCCAGGCCCTCCACGACGGCCGTCTTGCCGACGCCCGCCTCGCCGATCAGCACCGGGTTGTTCTTGGTGCGCCGCGAGAGGACCTGCATGATCCGCTCGATCTCCTTCTCGCGACCGATCACCGGGTCGAGCTTGCCCTCGCGGGCGCTCTGCGTGAGGTTGCGGCCGAACTGGTCCAGCACCAGCGACGACGATGGCGTGCCCTCGCCGCGGCCACCAGCCTCCGCGGGCTCCTTGCCCTGGTAGCCGGACAGCAGCTGGAGGACCTGCTGGCGCACCCGGTTGAGGTCCGCACCGAGCTTGACGAGCACCTGCGCGGCGACGCCCTCGCCCTCCCGGATCAGGCCGAGCAGGATGTGCTCGGTGCCGATGTAGTTGTGGCCGAGCTGCAGCGCCTCGCGCAGTGACAGCTCCAGCACCTTCTTGGCCCGCGGGGTGAACGGGATGTGTCCGCTGGGGGCCTGCTGCCCCTGGCCGATGATTTCCTCGACCTGCTGGCGCACGCCCTCAAGCGCGATACCCAGCGACTCCAACGCCTTGGCGGCGACACCCTCACCCTCGTGGATCAAGCCCAGGAGAATGTGCTCGGTGCCGATGTAGTTGTGGTTGAGCATCCTGGCCTCTTCCTGAGCCAGGACAACCACCCGCCTCGCGCGGTCGGTGAACCTCTCGAACATTCGCACTCCCTGACTGCTGCGCCGGCGGTCTCGTTCCCGGACACGGCTCCTGCATCGCCGATGCCCACGACGGGTTCAGCACTCTGTAGGACCACTGTAGTAGCCCCACCCGGTCGCGGTCCGTGCCCGCCACTGCCAACTGCCCACATTCTGGTCCGGCACCCTGTCCAACGGTCCGCTGGCCTGCGGGATTCCGGCTGCGGGCACGTCGAATGGACCTGTCCGCTCAGCGCGAACAGCCCTCCGAACTGGCCTGATCGGGGGCCGCACCGCGCCGGCCGCCGATCGGTACCACCATCGGGGTACCCGCCACGGGATCAGGTATCACCCGCGCGTGCAGACCGAACACCTCGGCCAGCAGATCCTCGGTGAGCACCGCACCGGGCTCACCCTCCGCGACGATCGCGCCGTCCTTCATGGCGACCAGCCGGTCGGCGTACCGGGCGGCGAGGTTGAGGTCGTGCAGCACCATCACGACGGTACGTCCGCTCTCGTCGTGCAACCGCCCGACCAGCTCCAGCACGTCCACCTGATGGGAGAGGTCAAGGTAGGTGGTCGGCTCGTCGAGCAGCAGCAGGTCGGTGCCCTGTGCCAGCGCCATGGACAGCCAGGCGCGCTGCCGCTGGCCACCGGAGAGCTCGTCGAGGGTGCGGTCGGCGAGGTCGCTGATGCCGGTCATGCCCAGCGCCTCGGCCACCGCGGTCTCGTCATCGGAGGACCACTGCCGGTACCAGGTCTGGTGCGGGTGGCGACCGCGGGCAACCAGGTCCGCCACGGTCAGGCCCTCGGGGGCCACCGGGGACTGCGGCAGCACGCCGAGCACCTGGGCGACCTCCTTGGTGGACATCTTGTGGATCTGCTTACCGTCCAGCAGCACACTGCCACGCTGCGGCTGCAACAACCGCCCCAGAGCACGCAGCAGCGTCGACTTGCCGCATCCGTTCGGGCCGATCACCGCGGTGATGGTGCCGTCGACGACGTCGAAGTCCAGGCCGTCGACGATCACCCGGTCGCCGTAGGCCAACCGCAGGTCGCGGGCGTGCAGCCGATGCCGACCGTCGCCCTCGACGGCCGTGGCACGGTCGCGGGACGTGGCGGATGCGGTCATGCGCGGACCTCCTGGTAGCGGCGGACGAGCAGGTAGATCAGGTACGGGGCGCCCAGGATCGCGGTGACGATGCCGACCGGCAGCTCCAGCCAGCCGAACGCGGTCCGCGAGATCACGTCAGCCCCGACGACCAGCGCCGCGCCGAGCGCGACGGAGGTCAGCAGCGGCGGGCGCGAGGTGCGCGCGAGGCGCAGCGCGATCTGCGGCGTGGCCAGTGCGACGAACTGGATCGGCCCGGCGGCCGCGGTGGCGATCGAGGCCAGCGCCGCCGCGGCCAGCAGCAGCGTGCCGCGCGCCAGGTCCATCCGCACGCCGAGCCCGCGCACCGTGTCGTCGTCGAACTGCAGCGCGCCGAGCACGTGCGCGCCGACCAGCGTCAGCGGCACCAGCACCACCAGGGCGATGCCGACCGGGATCACGTGCTCCCAGCCGCGTGCGTTGAGGCTGCCGGTCAGCCACACCAGCGCCCGGCCCGCGTCGTTGACGTCGCCGATGGTGAGCAGCCAGTACGTCGCGTTGCCCGCCAGCGCGCTCATCCCGACGCCCACCAGCACCAGCCGGAACGAGTCCACGCCGCGGTTGTAGGCCAGCAGGTACACCGCGAGACCCGTGACCAGGCCACCAGCCAGCGCCACCAGCGGAAGCCCGACGTTCGCCAGCGCGCCCGCCACGCTGCCCGCGGTGCCGCCGAGCACGATCACCGCGGTCGCCGCGGTGCCCGCCCCCCACGTGATGCCCAGCATGTCCGGACTGGCCAGCGCGTTGCGCGCGATGGCCTGCATGATCGCGCCGGCCAGGCCGAGCGCCGCGCCGACCAGCAGACCGGTCAGCGACCGCGGCAGCCGCAGTTCCCAGATGATGATCTGCTGGGCCCGGTCGCCGCCGCCGAGCAGCGTGGCGAGCACCTCGCCCGGGCTGATCTGGTACTCGCCAAGGCCCACGTTGAGCACGAAGACCGCCACCAGCACCGCCAGGGAGCCGAGCAGCGCCGCCAGGGGCCGCCAGCGCAGCACACCGGAGAACGGACCGATCCGGACCGGTCGCCGACCGGCGATCTTCCCAGCCGGCAGGGTGCCCTGCGGGACACCCGCACCCGGTCGGCTTTCATGAGCGCGAGACGAGCGAGTATCGCTCATGACGCCTCCATGGTGGTGGTGGTCACAACCGCACCAACTTCCTCCGGCGCACGAGTGCGATGAAAAACGGTGCGCCCACCATCGCCAGCATCACCCCGACCTGCACTTCGGCGGGCCGCGCGACCATCCGGCCGAGCACGTCGGCCAGCAGCACCAGCGACGCGCCCATCAACCCGGCGAACGGCAGCAGCCAGCGGTAGTCGGCGCCGGTGAAGTACCGGGCCACGTGCGGCACGATCAGCCCGACGAACCCGATCGGCCCGCAGATCGCGACCGCGCCGCCGACCAGCACCGCGATCGCGGCGATGCCTGCCCGGCGGGCCCACTGCACGCGGTGCCCCAGCGAGCGGGCCACATCCTCGCCCAGCGCCAGCGCGTTGAGGCTGGCGGCGTTGGCCAGCGCCACCACCGCGCCCACCACCAGGAACGGCAGCACCTGCGGGATCACCGAGGCGTCGGTGATGGCGATGGAGCCGACCTTCCAGAACCGGTAGGTGTCCAGGCTCTGCTGGTCGGTGATCACCAGCGCCGAGGTGATCGCCTGCAGCAGGTGGCTGATCGCGGTGCCGGCCAGCGCGAGCGTCACCGGAGTCGGGCCGCCGCGACCCAGCGAGCCGATGGCGAACACCGCCAGTGCCCCCAGCAGCGCGCCGGCGAAACCGAACCAGATGAAGCCCACCAGGCTGGTGATGCCGAAGGTGTAGACGGACAGCACCACCGCGACGGCCGCGCCCTGGGTGATGCCGAGGATGCCGGGGTCGGCGATGGGGTTGCGGGTGTGGCCCTGCATCAGCGCGCCCGCCAGGCCGAGCGCGACGCCGGCCAGGACGCCGACGATCGTGCGCGGCACCCGCAGTTCGCGGATGATCAGGTCGTTCTCGGTGCCGGTGGGCGCGACCAGCGCGTTCCACACGTCGTGCAGCGGGATCGTCTTGGCCCCGATCACCACGCTGAGCACGCAGCTGACCCCGAGCGCGGCGGTCAGGGCGGCGATGCCGACAACGCGGCGGCGCCGGCGCTGCCGCAGACGCGCGCCACCAGACACCTGCCCGGGTGCGCGAGGGCTGCTGACGGCCACGCTGCGACTCAACGTCCCACTCCCTCTGCAGATCACCCGGACGACACTTAGGTTAGGCCCACCTAAGAGTAGCCGTACAGGGTGGGACGTGATGTCCGCCGTCACACGCCGCGACCGAGCCCGGCCCGCGGGGGCCGCCGGCATCGCCTCAACGAAGCCGAGAATCCAACTGGGAAGCGGTGAATAGCGTTATCCGAACGCAACGCGGGGCGTTTGCCGACCGGACCGGTCCGGCAAACGCCCCGCATCGCACCCGTTCAGTTCGCCTTGTGGTACTGCTCCACGATGTCGGCCGGGATGCGACCGCGGTCCGAGACCTTCAGGCCGCGCTTGCGAGCCCATTCCCGAATCGCCTGGTTCTGCTCCCGGTCCGCGCTGGTGGAACCACCGCCGGAACGCGCACCGCCGCCCGGGCGCGGGCCCGGCTTCTTGCGCCCGCCCGCACGCCGCGCGTTGGAGACGTAGTTGGCCAGCGCTTCGCGCAGTTCGGCGGCATTCTCGGCGGAGAGGTCGATCTGGTAGGAGACACCGTCCAATCCGAACTCGACGGTTTCGTCGGCCTGACCGCCGTCCAGATCGTCAACAAGCGTGACAGTGACCTTCTGCGCCATCTCAAGTCCTCCCCGGAGCAAAAATGTGCATATCAACGGGACAGCGACCAACTGCTGTGGCGGCATCTCCCCGGCACGTGCTCCAATAGCCGTCGCCATTCTGAGCACAGGTTAGCGCAGTAACTGCGACAATGCACTCACCTCGGACCCCCAAATTTCACCACCCGACCTGATCGGGTCATTCCGGGCGGACCAACGGGAACAGGATCGTCTCCCGGATACCGAGACCGGTCAACGCCATCAACAACCGGTCGATACCCATTCCGACCCCACCGCTGGGTGGCATTCCGTACTCGAGCGCGCGCAGAAAGTCCTCGTCGACCGGCATGGCCTCGTCGTCGCCGGCCGCGGCCAGCGCGGCCTGCCGCTCCAGCCGCTCCCGTTCCACGACGGGGTCCACGAGTTCGGAGTAACCGGTGGCCAGCTCCACGCCGCGGACGTAGAGGTCCCATTTCTCGGCCAGGCCCGGAACGCTGCGGTGCTGGCGGGTCAGCGGCGAGGTCTCCACCGGGAAGTCGCGGACGAACGTCGGCGCGGTCAAATGATCCCCGACCAGGTGCTCCCAGAGCTCCTCGACGAGCTTTCCGTGCCCGTGTGCCGGATCGGTCAGCAATCCGTGCGCATCGGCGTGCTTGCGCAGCACCTCCACCGGAGTTTCCGGGGTGATCTCGGAATCGAGGGCTTCCGACAGCGAGCCGTACATCGTGATCGAGGTCCACTCACCGGACAGGTCGTACTCGGTTCCGTCGTACCAGGTGACGATCTGCGAGCCGGTGACGGCCTCGGCCGCCTCCTGGATCAACGTCCTGGTCAGCTCCGCCATGTCGTTGTAATCGGCATACGCCTGGTAGAACTCCAACATGGCGAACTCGGGGGAGTGGGAGGAATCACTGCCCTCGTTGCGGAAGTTGCGGTTGATCTCGAAAACCTTTTCGATTCCGCCGACAACGCACCGCTTCAGATACAACTCGGGCGCGATCCGCAGGAACAGGTCGATGTCGAAGGCGTTGGAATGCGTCACGAACGGACGCGCGGCGGCTCCGCCCTGCAGCGTCTGCAGCATCGGGGTTTCCACCTCGATGAAGCCGCGCTGCTCGAACGAACGCCGCAACGACCGCTGCACCGCAGCGCGGGTGCGCACCGTCTCGGCGGCCTGCTTGCGCACGATCAGGTCGACGTAGCGCTGCCGGACTCGCGTTTCCTCGCCGAGTTCCTTGTGCATCACCGGGAGCGGGCGCAGCGCCTTGGCCGCCATTCGCCACTCGTCGGCCATCACCGACAGCTCACCGCGCCGCGAGGTGATCACCTCGCCGCGCACAAAAACGTGGTCGCCGAGATCGACGTTGCTCTTCCAGGACGCCAGCGCGTCCTCGCCCACCTGCTTGAGGCTGAGCATGGCCTGCAGCTCGGTGCCGTCACCGGCGCGCAGCGTGGCGAAGCAGAGCTTCCCGGTGTTGCGCAGGAACATCACGCGGCCGGCGACGCCGACCCGGTCACCGGTGGCGGTGTCGGGCTCCAGATCCGGGTGGGCGGCGCGCACCTCGGCGAGACTGTGCGTGATGGGCAGGGTCACCGGGTAGGGGTCGACTCCGGCATCGAGCAGGCGCTCCCGCTTCTCCCGCCGGATCCGCATCTGTTCCGGCAGGTCGTCGACGCCGTCAGCGCTGGTTGCCGGGGGGTTGGAACGGTCCTGGTCAGTCACGGCAACCAAGGGTACGGATCGCCCCCGATCCCCTGACGACCAGGCACCTTCTCCCGCCGGCACCGCCAAACGGGTGGTGGGCGCCGGTCGGTCGACGACGCCCTGCACTTCGACGGATCAGATGCCGAAATTGCGGGCGAAGACCAGGCGAAGGCCGAGCAGGGTCAGGTCGGGGACGTGGTGGTCGATCGTGGTCGACTCGCTGACCACCAGCGGCGCCAGCCCACCGGTGGCCAGCACCGTCGTCGGGCCGCCGTGGCTGGTCTCCAGCTCCGCGACGATCCGGCGCACCAGGCCGTCCACCTGCCCGGCGAAGCCGAACAGGATGCCCGACTGCAGGCACTCCACGGTGTTCTTGCCGATCACCGAGCGCGGCCGGACCAGCTCCACCTTCCGCAGCTGCGCGGCGCGGGCGGCCAGTGCGTCCAGCGAGATCTCGATGCCGGGCGCGAATGCACCGCCGAGGAACTCACCCTTCGCGGAGATCACGTCGATGTTGGTCGAGGTGCCGAAGTCGACCACCACGCAGTTGGTGGCGAACAGGTGGTGCGCGGCCAGCGTGTTGATCACCCGGTCGGCCCCGACCTCCTTCGGGTTGTCCACCAGCAACGGCACCCCGGTGCGCACGCCGGGTTCCACCACGACCCGCGGCAGCTTGCTCCAGTACCGGTCGAGCATGACGCGCAGTTCGCGGAGCAGGGCGGGCACCGTCGACAGCGCCGCGATGCCGGTGATGCGGTCCGCGTGGTCGCCGAGCAGGCCGCGCATGGTCAGGGCCATTTCGTCGGCGGTCATCCGCGGTTCGGTGCGCATCCGCCAGTCCCGCACGAGCGTGGTGGACAGCTCGGCGTCGGCGACCTCCGGGCCGACTGCGTACAGGCCGAGCACGATGTTGGTGTTCCCGACGTCGATGGCCAGCAGCACCGTACGTCCGTCCCTTCTCTCCGCGGGTGGCAGTGCGCCGGTCAGTGCTCGGGCTGCTGCAGGAGCGCGTCGAGCTTCGCGGCGTCGTCGGTCTCGGCCGCCGGGTCGGCGATTGCCGCCGAGCTGGCCAGCCCGGAGCCCTCCGGAGCGCGGCCCGGGTCCTGCCCGCGCTCCACGATCCTGTTGTCGGCGTCGACGAAGACGATCTTCGGCCGCACCGAACGCGCCTCCATCTCGTCCATCACGCCGTAGGACAGCAGGATCACGATGTCCCCCGGCTTGATGAGGTGCGCGGCGGCGCCGTTGATGCCGATCACGCCGGAGCCGCGCTCGCCGGTGATCACGTAGGTCTCCAGGCGCGCGCCGTTGGTCACGTCCACGATCGCGACCTGCTCGCCCTCCAGCAGGTCCGCGGCGTCCATCAGGTCGGCGTCCACGGTGACCGAGCCGACGTAGTGCAGGTCGGCCTGGGTCACCGTGGCCCGGTGGATCTTGGACTTCAGCATGGTGCGGAACATCGCAGACCTCCTCCTGCTGATACCGCAACGATTCGCCAGGTGCTCCCCGCACGGGTGCGCAAAGGTATCGTGCGCGACGCCCGCTGGCCCACGACGGACGCCCGGGGCCGCCTCGGCGTCACACCGGCTCCACACCGCTCATGGCCTCACCCGCGCCCGGTCGGCTCACGTGAGCGCGGGACGAGCCGGTGCCGCTCATGGCGCCTCCCCGGTGATGCCCGGGCTGCCCAGCAGCACCAGCGCGTTGTCGATCAACCGGGTGGTGCCGACTTTGGCCGCCACGAGCAGCCGGGCCTGCCCACCGACCGGAGCCGGGCCGAGTTCGGGATCGCGCAGCTCCAGGTAGTCGACCTCCACCAACGGCTCGGTGGCCAGCACCTCGCGCGCCGCCTTGAGCACCGCCTCCGGACCTGCCTGCCCGGCGTGCGCCCCGGCGGTGAGCGCCGCCGACAGGGCCAGCGCCGCCTTCCGCTGCTCGGCGGTGAGGTAGGCGTTGCGCGAGGACAACGCCAACCCCTCCGGCTCGCGCACGGTGGGGATGCCCTGGATGCGGGCGTCGAGGTTCAACTCGCGGACCATTCGCCGGATCAGCACCAGCTGCTGGTAGTCCTTCTCGCCGAAGAACGCCAGATCCGGGCGCACGATGTTGAGCAGCTTGAGCACCACGGTGAGCACGCCGTCGAAGTGGCCGGGCCGGGACGCGCCCTCCAGCTCGGCGCCCAGCGGTCCGGAGTGGACGGTGATCTGCGGATCCGGGCCGTACATCGCCTCCACCGACGGCGCGAAGACCAGCTCCACACCCTCCTCCGCACAGGCGTCCACATCGGACTCAAAGGCGCGCGGGTAGCGCTCGAAGTCCTCGTTCGGCCCGAACTGCAGGGGATTGACGAAGATCGACACGACGACCACCGCGTTGACGTCGCGCCGGGCGCGGCGGATGAGCTCCAGGTGGCCGCGGTGCAGCGCACCCATGGTCGGCACCAGGTGGATCCGGCGGCCGGTGGCGCGCAGCGCCCGCGTCACCTTGGCCAGTTCGTCCGGCTGCCGGTGCACGGTCAACGCGCCCCGCCTGTATCCCGGGCCGGCGCCCACGCTGTTGGATGCACTCATCACGACTCCCGTGTCGATGGTCTCGACGGCTCAACACCCGCGCTCACGGCAGCTCCTCGTCCAGCGCCTCGCGGACCGCTTCGGCGCCGTCGGCGCGCAGGATGCCGGTCTGCTCGGCACGGGTCGCGGTGCGCCTGGCCAGTTCCCGGTAGCCGGGCACGACCTCGGGGTCGGCGGCGCGCAGCGCGGCGAGGTGCGCGCGGACCGTTCCGGCGTCGCCGCGCATCACCGGGCCGGTGATGGCACGGTCGCCGAGCCGCAGCGCGTTGTCCAGGGAGGCCGACAGGATCGGGGCCATGACCCGGTCGGCGACCTCCACGCCCGCCCGGCGCAGCAGTTCCGCGCACTCGTTGACCAGCGTGATCAGGTGGTTGGCACCGTGCGCCAGGGCGGCGTGGTAGAGCCCGCGGGACTCCTCCGGTACCCGCACCGGCTCCATTCCCAGCTCCAGCGCCAGTGCCTCGGCCACGTGCCAGCCCGCCTCGTCCGCGGAGGCGGTGACGGCCATGCAGGCGTTGCTGAGGCGTTCGACGTCCTCGGGACGTCCGGTGAAGGTCATCGCCGGGTGCAGCGCGAGCGGCAGCACCCCGATCTCCTCGGCGGGTGCCAGCACGGATGCGCCGTGTGCGCCGGAGGTGTGCGCCAGGATCTGCCCGCTGCGCAGCGATCCGGTGGCGACCAGGCCGCGGACCAGCCCGGCGATCGCGTCGTCGGGAACGGCCAGCAGCACCAGGTCGGCCTGGTTGGCGACCTCGTCGGGCGGCAGCACGGCAACGCCGGGCAGCAGCGACTCGGCGCGCCGCAGCGAGGCGTCGGACACCGCGGAGACCGCGACGACGTGGTGTCCGGCGCGCTGCAGGGCCGCGCCGAGCACGGCACCCACCCGACCCGCGGAGATCACGCCCACGCGCAGCCGGGGGCCCGTGCGACCAGCAGGCATCGCCACGTCGTCCTCCCGTACCGTTCCAGTCCCGAGCGGGTACCAGACAGCAGCGCGAGAGTAGCCCGCCGACCAGGCGGGTGCGCCCTCCGGGTGGCGAGAACCACGCGAACCGGGCCGAGGAGCACCCGGCACTCGTCCCTGGATTTCGCGAGCCGGTGTGCGGTGGCTCCTCAGTCGCGGGACCGCTGGGTCGGGCGGCGGATGTCCCGCCGCGTGAGCTCGTCGAGCTTGATGCGGGCCGTCTGGATCGCCTGCTGCGTCCCGGCCGCCGACCGCCGGGCCGCCTTCAGCTCCTCGATCAGCTTCTCCCGCCTTGCCCGCCGCGCGGCGCTCGTGGTCTGCCCCTGCGCCGCCCGGTGTTGCAGGAACGCCAGCTCCGTCACGGCGATCTGGTAGTCCCGCACCGCCTTCGCCGCCACGTGCCCGGCGCTGCGCCGCACCTTGCGCAACCAGCCGCGCCGCCCGGCGAGCGTCGCCAGCATCTCCATCTCACTGCGCACGATCAGCCCGGCCCGCTCCAGCTGCGGCAGCTGCTGGATGACGATCCGCTGCTCCCGCTTGCGCTGCCAGGTCACCAACCAGAACGTGCCCAGGAAGATCGGCACCATGATCAGGAAGTAGACGTTGAGGAACTCCTCGCCGCCGAGCAGCGTCGCCGCGTTCCACACCGCGTGCAGCAGTACCGCCGCGACGTAGCCCGCCACCGGGAAGACCAGCCGCAGCCGCGTGTTGTCCGTCCGCGACGCCAACCCGATGCCGATGCCGACCATCGCCGAGAACAGCGGGTGCGAGAACGGCGCGAGCACGCCGCGCAGGATGAACACGGCCACCACGCCACCGCTGAAACCGCCCATCCCGCCCGCGGCGAACGCCTTGCCGAAGTACAGGATGTTCTCGGTGAAGGCGAATCCGGCCGCGGTCAGCGCCGCGTACACGATGCCGTCGACCATCCCGTTGAACTCCGACCGGCGCCGGAACCACAAGGCGACCACGAACAGCGCCTTCGCCGCCTCCTCCACCAGCGGGCCGATCACGGCCGTGGCGAAGAACCGCGGGTCCGACGGCGCGCCCAACAGCGCGGTGCCGATGCCGAGGACGGTCTCGTTGAGCAGCAGAGAACACGCGGTGGCACCACCGGCACCCCACAGGAACGCGCCGAGCAGGAGCATCGGCGGCTCGGGCTCCCAGCGGTCGATCCAGACGATCGCCGCGAACACCACGCCGACCGGCAGCAGCGCGGCGGCCGCCCCGACCAGCGCGGGCAGCACGCCGACCTTCGACGTGGTGACACCGACCATCGCCAGCCCGCAGATTCCGAGCACGATGAGACCGGCGATCGGCCAACCGACGAGGTGGTGTTTCCGGGTCTGGAGCCTGCGCGCGCCGGAGAAGTCGGCGGCGGACCCCCCATGATCAGGTCTCGACACGGGCAGAACCCTATTGAAGGGCGTTCGGGAGTGCCCGGATAGTCACCTGTCAGGTGCGTCGGCGGCGACGCCGCGGCTTGTCGGTCACGCCGCCGTAGGCAGCGAGCAGGTCGTTCACCGACGTGCCGTCCGCGTGCGCGCCGGCCGGGTCGGGTTCCGCCACCGGCTCGGCCTGGGGCGTGCCGCTGACCGGCGGCTCCTGGGGGCGGCGCGCCGGTTCCGGGCGGTCCTGCGGGGTTTTCTCCGGGCGGCGGTTCGGCACCGGCCGGGCCTGCTGCGACTTGGGGCGCGGGTGCGGGCGGGCGCGGCGCTCGTCCCGCGGCTGCTCGTGGGACGACCGGCTGACCACCAGCCCCGTGGCGGGCGCCGGGTTCGCGGCGGGCAGCTCCGGCCCCGCCGGGTGCTGGACGAGCTGGGTGTCGAGGGCCTTGCCGCCCTCCGGCTGGATCGGCCGAACCCGTGTGGACTCCGCGCGCAACGCGATTCGCTCGAACAGCACGTCGCCGCCGACGACCTGCTCCAGCGTGTCGCGCAGCCGCCGCAGCTCCGCCTGCAGCGCCTTCAGCTCGCCGTCGGCCTCCTCGGCGGCCCGCCGCCGGGCCTCCGCCTCGGCCTCCAGCTCGAACTCGCGGCGCGCTGCGATCTCCCGCTCCAGCTCCAGCTCGTACACGCGCTGCCGCTCCGCGGCCAGCTGCTCGCTCTCCGCCACCCGGTGCCGCAGTTTGGCGACGGCGAACGCGCCGATCAACGCCGCCCACAGCGCGGCTACCAGGCCAAGCCGCAGGAGGCGGGCGTCGTCGCTGAGGATCAGGACCGCCGTGGCCGCCGCGGCGAGCACGAGCGCGCCGACCCACAGGCCGGTCGAGGGCCCCCGGCGCGATTCGTTCTCGGGACTGCCGCGGTCGGACATGCCTTTACGGTACCGGGCGGTTATCAGTTCGAGATCTCAAGGGCAAGAGACCCGGCTCCACTGTGGTCGGTGTGGCCTACACCGCGCGCGGCCGAACGGCTCAGCGAGGGCGGTCCCCCGCCGTGCTGCCGCGTGACCCGGCCTCCTTCAGTTTTCGTCGTCGTGGGGCTCGTCGGGTTCGTCGGGATTGCGCAGGCTGTTCTCCAACCACAGGCCCGCCGCGATCAGGGCGGCCGCGCTGATCAGGCCGATCACCGCGGCGGTGGTGTCCGCCCGCGCCGCGTCAATCGTGGCGATGAGCGGCATCAGGTAGGCCAGCAGGCCGATCCACACCCCGACCATGATCGCCCCGGCCAGCGAAGACGCCTTGGCCAGTGCGACGGCGCGGGCCGCGGTGATCCCGTCGACCGGTTCGGTGCCCGGCTTCCGTTTGACCCGCGGCCGCATGTTCAGCGTCAGCAGCACGTCCACGAACGCGATCAGCAGCAGCGTCGCCCCGGCCAGCAGGGGCAGCGGTGGCAGCTCGCCGTACACCAGCCGGGCGATCAGGAAGACCACCACCGCCGCCACCGAGCCGGCCGCCACCAGGTGCCGGGGTTTGGTGAACGTCAGGTGCTCTGCGTGTCGCGGTGCCACAGCTTTAGGATCGCACCTCGCCGGAGGGGCACCAGCCGCGGGCGAGCATGGGCCTGAGTCTCCACCGGCTGGAGGGCCGAGGTGGGCCGACCCGATCGGCGAGCCGGCCCGGCGAGCGTTCGGCTCCGACCCCGGCGCCCGCCTTGGGGGCGACTCGGTCAGCGCCGTCGCGGCGGGCCGGTGGACGCCTGACATCGGCTGACCTGCGCGGCTCGGCGAGTCCCGTCCGGTTCGCTTCCCGCGATCCGCCGACGCGCCGAGCGTTTCTCGGTCTCGTCGACGCCCGCGATCACACGCCCGGCCAGGCCGCTCTCGGTGGTGCCGCTCAGTCAGACAAGGTGAGGTCGCCGCGGAGGTGGACTCCGGCGATCTCCTCCGGCGGCAGGGCTTCCAGGAGGTCCGCTACCCGGCCGTGGCCGGGCAGTTCCGCGTTCGGGTCGACCGCCAGCCACGGGATCAGCACCGTCGCCCGGCTCGGGGTGCCCGGGTGCGGCAGCAGCAGCTCCGGGTCCTCGCTGCGCACACCGTCCACTGTGACCACATCGACGTCCAGGGTCCGCGGCCCCCAGCGTTGTTCGCGGCGCCGTTGCGCCCGCCGCTCCAGCTCCTGGCCGCGGCGCAGCCAGCCCCACTCGTCCAGCTCGTCGGACTCCACGATGAGTACCGCGTTCAGGAAGTCCGGCTGGTCGGTGACACCCCACGGCGCGGTCTCGTACACCGGCGAGGCCGCGACGAGCACGTCGGCGAACCCCGCCACGGCCAGCCGCAGGTACCCGAGCCGATCCCCCAGGTTCGACCCCAGCGACAACACCGCACGACTCATCTCACGCCCCCGAACCAACCGACCACCACATCATCACTGCCTAGGGTTGGGGTGGTGGGGCGGCGTTACCGCGGCCGCCGCGGCGGGAGCGGCGCATCGTCACCGACACGTCGGAGAACGTCAGCGGGATCGGCGCGCTCGGCTTGTGGATCGTCACCTCGGTGGCGTGCACCCGCTCGTCGCTCATCACGTCGTCGGCGATCTCGCCCGCCACCGTCTCGATCAAATCCCGCGGCGGGCCCGCGACGATCGCCGCCGCCCGCTCGGCCAGCTCGCCGTAGTGCAGCGTCTTCGCCAGGTCGTCGGAGGCCGCGGCCTCGCCCAGGTCGATCCACACCGTGATGTCGACGAGGAAGTCCTGGCCGTCGCGCCTCTCGTGCTCGAACACCCCGTGGTTGCCGCGAACCCTCAGGCCGGTCAGAGTGATCCGGTCAGCCACTGAACTTCCCCCCGCTGCGCCAGGCCGCGGCGACCGCAACCGCGTCCAACGACTGCTGCACGTCGTGCACCCGCACGCCCCACGCGCCCCGGTCCGCGGCCAGCACGGACACCGCCGCGGTGGCCGCCTCACGCCCCGACGGCGGCCGCGGCGTGCCGTCCGCGTCGGCCAGCAGCCGGCCCAGAAACCGCTTGCGGGACGCGCCGACCAGCACCGGGAATCCGAGGTCCACGAACACGTCCAGCCGCTGCAGCAGCTGCCAGTCGTGCGCGCCGGTCTTGGCGAAACCCAGTCCCGGGTCCAGCACGATGGCCTCCTCGGACACCCCGGACCGCAGCGCCACGTCGACCTGCCGCAGCAGTTCGTCGCGCACCTCGGCGACCACGTCCCGGTACCGCGCGAGCCGGTCCATGTCCTTGCTGTGCCCGCGCCAGTGCATCAGCACCCACGGCAGGCCGGTCTCCGCGGCCACGTGCACCATGTCCGGGTCGGCCAGGCCACCGGAGACGTCGTTGATCACGGTCGCGCCGGCCCCCGCGGTCGCGGCGGCGACCTTCGCGCGCGTGGTGTCCACGCTCACCGGCACGCCCTCGGCGACCAGTTCCTCGACCACGGGCAGCACCCGCTCGATCTCGGTGGCGGCGTCCACCCGCTCGGAGCCCGGACGCGTCGACTCGCCGCCGACGTCGATGATGTCCGCCCCGAGCCGGTGCATCTCCACGCCGTGCGCCACGGCCGCCGCGCGATCCAGGTAGCGCCCCCCGTCGGAGAACGAGTCCGGGGTCACGTTCAGCACGCCCATCACGGCGCAGCGCCCCGGGTTCGGCAGCTTCTCGTGCATCACTTGCCCCTGATCAGCGACAGCGCCTCGGCGCGCGAGGACGCCGAGCTGCGGAAGATGCCGCGCACCGCCGACGTCGTGGTCGTCGAGCCCGCCTTCCGCACTCCGCGCATCCCCATGCACAGGTGCTCGGCGTCGATCACCACGATCACGCCGCGCGGCTCGAGGCGTCGCACCAGCGCGTCGGCCACCTGGGAGGTCAGCCGCTCCTGCACCTGCGGCCGCTTGGCGTAGAGGTCGACGAGCCGGGCGAGCTTGGACAGCCCGGTGACCCGGCCCAGCTCGTTGGGGATGTAGCCGACGTGCGCGGTGCCGTGGAACGGCAGCAGGTGGTGCTCGCACTGGGAGTACACCGGGATGTCGCGCACCAGGACGAGTTCCTCGTGGGCCTCGTCGAAGGTCTTGTCCAGGACCTCGTCGGGATTGGTGTACAGGCCCGCGAACAGCTCGCGATATGCGCGGGCGACGCGGGCGGGGGTGTCCCGCAGCCCCTCGCGGTCCGGGTCCTCCCCGGCGGCGAGCAGCAGCTCACGGATCGCCGCCTCAGCGCGGGCCTGGTCGAACTGGGGCGTGTGGAAAGAGCCGTCGGGCCGGGAGTCGCCCCCGGCCCCGACCGGCTCGTCGACCGCACTGGTCACTGTGTCGTTCCTCCACCGGCCGTGGCACCCGCGCAGGGTGCCGTGTGCACCGGAGTCGTCAGCGGCCGGTGTTGTTGCCGCTGCCGTTGTCCTGGGCCGAGTCGCCGCCCTGCTCGGGCGCCTTGTCCTCGCCCTGCTGCTCCGCGCCGGACTGCTGGCCACGCTCCCAGGACGGCGTCCAGTGGTACTGGTTGCCGCCGCTCGGGTAGGTCGAGCCGGACGGGGTGGTCGCCGGGGTCCAGCCGGGCGGCGCGCCGTAGTTCGGCGGCACCGCGTGCGGCACCTGGCCGTACTGGCCGGGCTGCTGCTGCGGCTGGCCCTGGTTCGGGTTCTGCCACTGGACCGAGCCCTGATGCGCACCGGCACCGGCGGGTGTCGGAGCCTGCCCGTACGGCTGCTGGGGCTGAGTGCCGTTCTGGTTGCTGCCCGCGGGCACCGGGGCCGGCGCCGGGGTCGGCTCCTCCCTGACCGGCGGCCACGGCTCGCCGCGCTCCTTGGCCAGCTCGCCCGGCGTCTTGATCGGCGGCTTGTCGGACGGGGTACGCCCACCGAAGTCGTTGAACGCGGTGATCCGGGGGCGCTTCTCCACGCCGGCGAAGATGCGCTCCAGGTCCTTGCGGGTCAACGTCTCCTTCTCGATCAGCTCCAGGACCAGGTCGTCGAGCACGTCGCGGTAGGTGTTGAGGATCTCCCACGCCTCGGTGTGCGCGGCCTCGATGAGGCGACGCACCTCCTCGTCGATCTCGTGGGCGACCTCCAGCGAGTAGTTCGGCTGCTGGCCGGCGGTGCGGCCCAGGAACGGGTCGCCCTCCTCCTTGCCGTACTTGACCGCGCCCAGCCGGGCGGTCATGCCGTACTCGGTGACCATCGCGCGGGCGATCTTGGTGGCCTGCTCGATGTCACTGGAGGCGCCGGTGGTCGGCTCGTGGAAGACCAGCTCCTCGGCGGAGCGGCCGCCGAGCGCGAACACCAGCCGGGCGATCATCTCCGAGCGGGTCATCATGTCCTTGTCGTCCTCGGGGACGACGAGGGCGTGCCCGCCGGTACGGCCGCGCGGCAGGATCGTCAGCTTGTACACCGGCTCCAGGTCGGGCATGGCCCACGCGGCCAGCGCGTGCCCGCCCTCGTGGTAGGCGGTGATCTTCTTGTCCCGCTCCGAGATGATCTTGCTCTTGCGGCGCGGACCGCCGATCACCCGGTCCACCGCCTCCTCCAGCGCGGCGGCGGTGATCAGCTGGCCGCCCTCCCGGGCGGTGAGCAGCGCGGCCTCGTTGACCACGTTCTCCAGGTCGGCGCCCGAGAAGCCCACGGTGCGCTTGGCCAGGCTGTCCAGGTCGACGTCCTGGGCCAGCGGCTTGCCCTTGGAGTGCACGTTCAGGATCGCGCGGCGACCGCGCAGGTCCGGTGCGGACACCGGGATCTGCCGGTCGAAGCGGCCCGGGCGCAGCAGCGCCGGGTCGAGAATGTCCGGGCGGTTGGTGGCGGCGATCAGGATGATGCCGCCGCGCGAGTCGAAGCCGTCCATCTCGACCAGCAACTGGTTGAGGGTCTGCTCCCGCTCGTCGTGCCCGCCGCCGAGGCCGGCGCCGCGCTGGCGGCCCACCGCGTCGATCTCGTCGACGAAGATGATGCACGGCGCGTTCTGCTTGGCCTGCTCGAACAGATCACGAACACGGGAGGCACCGACACCGACGAACATCTCGACGAAGTCGGAACCGGAGATCGAGTAGAACGGCACACCGGCCTCACCGGCGACGGCACGCGCGAGCAGCGTCTTACCGGTACCGGGCGGGCCGTACAGCAGCACGCCCTTCGGGATCTTGGCGCCGAGGGCCTGGTAGCGACCGGGGTTCTGCAGGAAGTCCTTGATCTCCTGCAGCTCCTCGACGGCCTCGTCGGCACCGGCCACGTCGGAGAACAGCGTCTTGGGCATGTCCTTGGTCAACTGCTTGGCCTTGGACTTGCCGAAGTTGAGCACGCGGTTGCCGCCGCCCTGGACGTTGTTCATCATCCACATCAGCAGCAGCACGAGCAGCCCGATCGGCACCAGGTAGAACAGCATCTGCACCCAGAACGAGTCCTGGGTGACCTTGGTGTTCCACACCGGCACGTGCGCGTTGCGGATCTCGGTGACCACCTGGTCGGTCGCGCCGGCGGGGTACTGCGCGATCAGCTGGTTGCTGTTCTCGAAGCTCTGGCCGGGGTTCAGGGTCAGCCGAACCCGCTGCTCCTTGTCCTCGATGGTCGCTTCCCTGACCTTGCCCTGGGCGATCTGCTCGAGGGCCTGCGAGGTGGAGACTTCGCGGTAGGCGCGAGTCTCGTCGAAGAGCACGCTGAACGCGTAGATCAGCAGAAACGCTGTCAGGATCCACAGCAGCGGGTTGCGGAGCAGGCGCTTTCGGTCCATTCACTTGCGGCCGGCGGGCGGCCTCGACCCTCCCTGACTGTCACTTCGGGCGACGGCGGTTCCGCGAACCACCTTCATCCTCACCGTCAACCCCTTCAGACCAGCGTACCGGCCGATGCGAGCGCCCGACCATGCCGAGGCGCCACGCAGGACGTACACCCTACTCCGCCGCATCGGCCGACCCGGACGGGAGGGCCGAACCGGACACGCACGCCGGCCCGGCCGCTCCCCTGGGCGTCACACGCCCGCCGTATAGACCTTGGGGTCGAGCGTTCCGATGTAGGGCAGATCACGGTACCGCTCGGCGTAATCCAGGCCATACCCGACGACGAACTCGTTCGGGATGTCGAAGCCCACGTACCTGACCGGCACGTCGACCTGCACCGCGTCCGGCTTGCGCAGCAGCGTGCACACCTCCAGCGACGCCGGGTTGCGCGCGCTGAGGTTCTTGAGCAGCCAGGACAGCGTCAGGCCGGAGTCGATGATGTCCTCGAGGATCAGCACGTGCCGGTTGGCGATGTCACGGTCGAGGTCCTTGAGAATGCGCACCACACCCGACGACGAGGTGGACGAGCCGTACGAGCTGACCGCCATGAACTCCAGCTGCGCCGGCTGCGGCAGCGCCCGCGCGAAGTCGGTCATGAACATCACCGCGCCTTTGAGGACCCCCACCAGCAGCAGATCACCGCTGATGCCCCGGTAGTCCTCGTCGACCTGCTTGGCCAGCTCGGTGACCTTGTCGTTGATCTGCTGCTCGGTGATGAGCACAGAGGCAATGTCGCCGTCGTACACGGCCCGGCTTCCCCTCTTGTCGAATCGACAGTTCCCCGGTGCTGGAAGACCCGCCCCGGGCTCGACGCGCGTCGACGTCGCCCGTCAGCCATTCGGCGGCCAGCGACCCGCCGCTTCCACCTGAAGCCTGCCATGCGCCCGGCGCAGCACAAAGCCGCCCGGCAGAGCAGGGCCGCCCTGACCTCGCCAATCGGACACCAGGGCATCGGCAGCGCGCAGGTGGGCGTCGGTGAGCTCGGCGATCCCGCGATCCAACAACCAGCTGCGCAGCACCCGGCGGCGCAGCGCGGCGGGAACATCCCGCAGCGCCAGGGCATCCAGAGCGCCACCGGTCTCGACGCGGTTGCGCAGGTCGGCGGCCAGTTCGTCGAGCGCGTCGGCGTCCTCGCGGAGCTGCCGCGCGGTCCGCGCGAGCGCGTCGCGCACCCCGCCCTGCAGGACCTCGTCCATCAGCGGGAGCACTTCTGTGCGCAACCGCACACGGGTGAACCGCGGGTCCGCATTGTGCGGGTCCTGCCACGGGCGCAGGCCCAGCTCCCGGCACGCGGCTTGCGTGGTCGCCCGGTCGACGTCCAGGAACGGGCGCGCCCACGGCGGGTCCAACGGCCGCATCCCGGCGATCGAACGCGGCCCGGAACCGCGGCCCAACCCCAGCAGCACCGTTTCGGCCTGGTCGTCGCGGGTGTGCCCGAGCAGGACCAGCGAGTCGGCGGGCCGCTCCGCCGCCAGCGCCGCGTAGCGGGCGCGCCGCGCCGCGGCCTCCACCCCGCCCCCACCGGTCACCTCGACCCTGATGACCCGGACCTCGGCGCAGCCCAGCGCGGACAGCTGGGCTGCGGCCCGCGCAGCGACGTCGGCCGAGCCGGCCTGGAGCCCGTGGTCCACGACCAGCCCGTGCAGCGCGATGCCCGCGCGGCGGGCGACGTGGGCGGCGGCAGCGGCCAGCGCCAGCGAGTCGGCGCCCCCGGAGCAGGCGACGGCCAGCGGAGCGCCCCGGAACGGCGCCGCCTCGGCGGAGTCGAGCAGGCGCCGGACAGCGACGCGCACGGCGGCGACGGCGGGTGGAGGCGGCACACCGTCATTCTCACGCGCGCCCGCGACGAGGCCGTCACCAGCCACGCGAGGTGTCCCGAGCACCGGGGTCAGCCGTGGACGCGGCGGATCCAGGCGTCCGGGTTGGTGATCTCCGCGCGGGTCGGCAGGTGCTCCGGCGACGTCCACACCGCGTTGAAGTTGGCCATGCCCACCACCCCCACCACGTGGCGGGTGAACGCCGCGCCCTGCGCGTACTGGCGGATCTTGGCGTCCACTCCGAGCAGGCTGCGCAGCACCCGGTCGAGCAGGCCGCCGCCCTTGCGGCGCTCGGTGAAGCGCTGCCGGATGGTCGCCACGCTCGGCACCACCCGCGGGCCCACGGCGTCCATCACGTGATCAGCGTGGCCCTCCAGCAGCGTGGAGATCGCGATGATCCGGTCCAGGGCGGCCCGCTGCCGCGGCGTCTGGAGCAGCTCGATCAGGCCGAGCATGCCGGGGCTGGAGTCCCGGGAACAGCTCGCGCGGGCCTCCCGCAGCACATTCGGCAGCCTGCTCAGCAGCTCGCCCGTGGTGCCCTCCATCTCGGCCAGCAGCGTGCCCAGGCTCTCCGCGAAGTGGTCGCGCAGCCACGGCACCGCGTTGAACTGCAGCCGGTGCGTGGACTCGTGCAGGCACACCCACATGCGGAAGTCGTCGCCCGGAACACCCAGCGAGCGCTGGGCCGCCACGATGTTCGGCGCGACCAGCAGCAACCGCCCGCGCTGCCCCGCCACGCGCGACTCGCCGTAGGGGTCGAACTGGCCCAGCACCTTGCCGCCGAGGTAGGCCAGCACCACCCCGGCCTGCATCCCGGCGCCGCGCGCGCTGATCCCACCGAGGATGTCGCCGCGCCGCAGGAGCGCGGAGTCGGCCATCTCCAGCGCCGCGTCGGTGAGCTCGGCCAGACCGTCCGCCGCGCCGCGCACCCAGGCTGGCCGGTCCACCACGTCGCCCTCGGCGATCGGCAGATCCGCCCCCAGCCCGGTCAGCTCGCGGACGTGCGACTCGGCTTCGACGCTGAACCGCCGGAGGGACCGCACCGCCTGCTCGGCCTCCGCGCGGGGCACGTCTGGTCCGGGCTTCATCAGCCGGACCGCGGTGGCGACGGCGACGTTCCAGTCCAGCGCCCGGTGCTCCGCCCCCGAGTTGGAGGACGACAGGATGGTGGGTCCGGCGTTCACAGGACCGACCGTACCCGCTGCAGCGGCCACCAGACACCTCTCTTTCGCCCCGGTGACGGCGGGACGCCTGCGGTCAGCGGCAGCCACAGCCCCGAAGGGTGTCGACGATCTTGTCCAGGGCGGGGCGGGCCACCACCGGACTCGTGCCGTTGGACATCAGGGCGAACACCAGCAGGCGCCCGTCCTCGGTGACCACCGTGCCCGCGAGGCTGTTCGCCCCGTCGAGGGTGCCGGTCTTGGCCCGCACCCAGCCCCGACCGGCGCTGTTCAGGTAGCGGTCGTCCAGGCTGCCGGTGCCGCCCGCGATCGGCAGGCCCGGCAGCAGGCCGCGCAGCCTCGCCGACCGCGGCGCCAGGGTGCCTTCCGGACTGGCCGGGGTGGTGGCCGCGGCCAGCAGCGCCGCCAGCAGTGACGGCGTGGTCCGGTCGTTCAGCGACAGTCCGCTGGCGTCGGCCATGGTGGTGCCGGCCAGGTTGAAGCCGTGCTGGGTCAACACGTCGCGCACCGCCTTGACCCCGCCGGCGAACGACGGCTCGTTGCCGGTGGCGATGGCGACCTCCCGGGCCAGCGCCTCGGCGAGCATGTTGTCCGAGTGCAGCAGCAGCATGTCGGACATCTCCTGCACCGTCGGCGACTGCACCTGACCCAGCACCTGCGCACCCGGCGGCGCGGTGCCCTCGGACACCGGGATGGACCCGCCGAGCCGCCTGGCGAACTCCTGCGCCGCGTCCAGCGCGGGGGTCGAGGTGCGGGGACTGTAGTCGACGGTGGGGTTGGCCCGGCCGCCGTCCAGCATCAGCGACTCGACCGGCGACATCATCCCGGCGGGCACATCCTGCGGCAGCCAGCCGGGGGCCAGCTTCGGCCCCGTGTAGCGGCTGATGTCGAACTGCACCGAGGTGACGTTGCCGCCGGTCGCGGCCCTGACCTGGGCGACGAGCTCGTCCAGGTGCGCCGCCCCCGGGTAGACCGACTCGCTGCCCACGGGCAGCGAGGACAGCGTGAAATCACCGCCGCCGATCAGCACCACGCTGCCCGGCTGGCTGCCGCGCACCACCTTGGTCGTCAGCCGCGCCTGGGGGCCGAGGACCAGCAGCGCCGCGCTGACGGTCAGCAGCTTGCCGGTGGAGGCCGGGGTCAGCGCCAGACCGGGGTTCTGCTGCCACAGCACCCGACCGGTCTGGGCGTCGATCACCGAGCCCGCCAACGTGCCCAGGCCGGGATCGGCCAGCGGGCCCGCGAGGGCGGCGCGCAGCCCCGACTCGGTGGGCACCGGCGCGTTCTGGTCGAGCGGCTTGATCGACGGGGTGAGCCGCACCGGGGCGGGCGGCGACGCGATCTGCATCTGCCGCAGCGCCTCGACGAGCATCGGCCCGAAACCGACGCCCAGACCGAGCAGCACGACGACGACCACCGCCACGGCGATGAGCGCGCGCCGTCGCCGCGGCTCGGCCCCGGACGCTTCGGACGAGACCCGCTGCGGTTGCGCCCGAACGCCGCTCGGTCCGTCGAATCCCTGGGGAGGCACCGTCGGCCCCACCCGCTGCGGCTGGGCGCGCGATGCGGTCAGGCCCGCGAAGTCCTCGGGTGCGGCGACCGGGCGCTCGGCCCGCGGCGCGGCCAGCCCGGCGAAGTCCTCCGGAGCGGCGGGCCTGGCCTGCGGCGGCACCATGCCGCCGACGTTCGTGGGCGGCGCGGGAGCGGTCAGGCCCGCGAAGTCGGCGGCCGTGGCCGGGCGCTGCGGCGGCACGTCGAAGTTCGGCCGGGCGAACTGCTGGGTCTGCTCGGGCGCGGACTCCGGTGCGGCCCGCAGCGCCGACAGATCGATCCGGGTGGTCCGCTCTGACTCGGTCTCCGCGGGCGCCCGGCTGATCTGCTGCGTCGCGTCGCTCGGCGCCCGCACGGCGGTGAACTTCTGCGTTGCCTCGACGCCCGGCATCTGCTGGGGCTGGTCGGCGCGCTGCGGTTCGGGATCCACCGCGATCGGCGTGAGCAGCTGGGTCTGCTCGGCCGCGGACGGCCCGTCGTCGCCGGTGACGCGTGGGATCACCTGGGTCGCCGGTCCGGACTCGGCGACGCGTTCCGGCTCGTCGGTGGGGTGATCGTCGGTCCCGGCGGCGCCGTCCGCCCCGGCCTCGCGGCCCGGATCGCTCGCGGTCTGGTCGTCGGCGCTCGTCTGGGCGTCGACGCTGCCCGCGACGGGCTTGTTGGCGCTGTCGTCGGCCGCGGCGGGCTCCGCGTCGCCGTCGACCGACGCGGTCTCGGTGACCTGCTGCTTGGCGTCCTGCTCCGACTCGGCGTCCGGTGCACCGGCCGGCGCGGACTCGGTTCGTCCAGCCGCGGACGGCTGCGTCTGGACTCCGGTGGCGGCCTGCTCACCAGTCGGCGTCTGCTCCGACCTCGGGGCGGGAGCGCCGGGGTCCTGCTGACCAGGCCGCTCCGGCTCGCCTTCGGAAGCGCTCGGTGCAGTGTCGTCGGCCTGCTGATCAGCAGGCGGACGCTCCGACTCGGCTTCAGCAGCCTGCTGCGACGCCGGCGAGGCCCCGACTGCCGATGCCTCGATCGGAGTCGTCTCGGCGACCTGCTTGCTTGGTTCGCAGCCCTGCTGGCCGGACTCGGCTTCCCCTGCTCGGGAATCGGACTCCTGCTCACCAGCCGCGGGCTCGGCTCCCCGAGCTTCGTCCGCGACCTGCTGCTCTGCCGCAGTCGTCCCGGCTTTAGACGCCTCCGGCGAAGCCGTCTCGGCAACCTGCCGACCCGCTGCCTCCTGCGCAGCTTCGGACGCATCCGGCTGACCGGCGTCTCCCGTCGGCTCGGCCTCGGCAGCCTGCTGATCAGCCGCATCCTCGGCGGACTCGGGAACGTCCTCGGCTTTCGCGGCACCGGGCCGGGAATCGCCGGGCTGCTCCGGTCCGGCTTGCTCGGGTTGAGCAGCTTCCGCCGCCTGGCCCGCGGTGTCTCGCGCCGACTCCGCCTCCGGCTCGGCCGGCGGAGCGGACTCCGCCTGCTGCTGCGTTGGGTCGTCCGGACCGCTGGGCCGGGCAGCCTCGGCGCGCTGGTCAGCGGGCTCTGCCGCGGTGCCCGGCCGGGCGGTCTCCTCGGCCGCGGCACCCTCGTCGGACTCGGGCTGCCCGTCGCCCTGCTGCGCCGCGCTGCCAGCGCCCTCAGGCGCCGACTCCGCGGCGTCTTCGGTGGACGACTGCGCGGCCGTCGTGCTTGGTGCGTCGCTGCCCGTCCCGTCGTCGAGGCTGCCCGCGATCCGCTGGTTCGCGGCGGCCGCGCGGGGCTGCGCCGTGATGCCTGTGGTGTTGGTCTCATCCGCGGCGGACTGATCCGCTTCGCCGGTCTGCTCGGGCTTCTCGGCGGATGCCGCGGTCGCGGACTCGGGCTGGTTCGGGGCGGCTTCGGGCGGGGTGGTCTCCGACGTCTCGGGGGCCTGGTCTTTTTCAGGCCGGTCCGGCGGCGAGCCGTGGGGGGACGACGCAGCTGGTCCGGTCGGGCGGACGTCGGTTCCGGCCACCTCACCCCCGCACTCCTGGGGTTCGGGCACGTACTCCTCCTCGACGGATCGCCAGACTGCCAGATTGCGAGCTCCCACACTGCGGTGGGGCCCGGAGAGCTGCCGTGGTCCACACTAGACGTGGTCGCGCGAGTGGGCGGCTGCATCCGACGCAAGACGAGTGAGGAACCGCGTGGACTTCGACGTCACGATCGAGATCCCCAAGGGGAACCGGAACAAGTACGAGGTGGACCACGAGACGGGCCGGATCCGTCTCGACCGGACGTTGTTCACCGCCACCCAGTACCCGGCCGACTACGGGTTCATCGAGGACACCCTCGGCGAGGACGGCGACCCGTTGGACGCGCTGGTGCTGGTCCAGGAGCCGACGTTCCCCGGCTGCCTGATCAAGTCGCGGGCCATCGGCATGTTCCGGATGCGCGACGAGAAGGGTGGCGACGACAAGGTCATCTGCGTGCCGTCCGACGACCCGCGCCAGGAGCACCTGCGCGACATCCACCACCTCCCCGAGTTCCACAAGCTGGAGATCCAGCACTTCTTCGAGGTGTACAAGGACCTGGAGCCGGGCAAGAGCGTGGAGGGCGCAACGTGGGTCGGCCGCACCGAGGCCGAGGAGGAGATCAAGCGCTCCTACGAACGCGCCAAGAAGCAGGAGCACTGAACCCCGGCGCACCACACCGAGGGCCCTCCCGCACTGCAGCGAGGAGGGCCCTTTCGCGTGTGGAGAGCACCGCTGACCTGGCGAAAGGCGCCTCGCACGCCGAGTTGTCCACAGGTTCGGGTGGTTTCTCCACAGAGCTGTGGACAACTGGTGTGGACAGCCGCGTCAGTCGAGGCGGACGTCGCGGAGGAACCAGGTGAGCGCGAACGCCACCAGGACCACGCAGCCGCCCACGAAGAACACCGTGCTCATCGAACTGGCGAAGCCCTCCAGGACCGGGTGCGCCAGGCGCGGGTCCAGACCGTAGAGGAACGACGTGTCGTTCAGGTCCAGGTTGCCGCCGGACCGCAGCGCCGCCAGGAACGTTCGGTTCTGCGGGTTCGCCAGCACCTCGGGGTCGCGGGCCGCCGCCTGGAACTCCGGGGTGGTGGCCGCGGCGCTCAGCGCATCGGCGATCCGCCCGCCGACCGTGCTGAACAGCACCGACAGGAACGCCGCCGCGCCGACCGTGCCGCCGGTCTGCCGGAATAGGTTCACCGACGCCGTCGCCACGCCGAGGTCACACGGGGTGGCGTCGGTCTGCACCACCAGCGTCAGGGTCTGCATCAGCATGCCCAGCCCGGCGCCCATGAGCACCGCGGTCGCCCCCACCTGCACCAGCGAGGTGTCCACCTTGACCAGGCTGAACAGGAACAGCGCGACGGCCATGCACGCCGCCCCCAGGATCGGGAAGACCTTCAACCGGCCGGTCCGGGCGACCAGCTTGCCAACCACACCGGTGGCGATCATGATCCCGGCGGTCATCGGCAGCAGCATCAGCCCGGCCTCGGTGGGGTTGAGTCCCTTGACGATCTGCAGGTACAGCGGCAGCGAGCTCAGCCCGCCGAACATGCCGATGCCGACCAGGAAGTTCAGCAGGTTGCCCATCCGGAACGACGGCAGCCGGAACATCCGCAGCGGCAGCAGCGCCTCGGCCCCCATCCGGCGCTCGGCCAGCACGAAGAGCACGAGTCCGACCGCGCCGATGCCGTACATGGCCAGCGCCAACGGCGACAGCCAGCCCCACTCCCGGCCCTGCTCGGCGACGGTCAGCAGCGGCACCAGCAGCACCACCAGGGCCGCGGCGCCGAGGTAGTCCACGCGGTGCCGGACGCGCTCGGTGGTGACGTTGAGTACTCGGGCGACGACGGCCAGTGCCACCAGGGCGACCGGCACGTTGATCAGGAACACCCAGCGCCAGCCGTCGATGCCGAGGAAGGTGTCCATGTCGGCGAACAGCCCGCCGACGACCGGGCCGATGACGCTGGCGGTGCCGAAGGTCGCCATGAAGTAGCCCTGGTACCGGCTGCGCTGCCGCGGCGGCACCATGTCGGCGATGATCGTCAGGGCCAGCGACATGAGACCGCCGCCGCCGAGACCCTGGATGGCGCGCGCCGCGGCGAGTTCGTAGATGGAGCCGGCCAGGCCGCACAGCAGCGAGCCGACGAGGAACAGCGAGATCGCACTCAGGTAGAGCGGTTTGCGGCCGTAGATGTCGGACAGCTTGCCGTACAGCGGTGTCGTGATGGTGGACGTGATCAGGTAGGCGGTGGTGACCCATGCCTGCGCGGTCTGGCCGTGCAGCTGGTCGGCGATGACCCGGATCGCCGAGCCGACGATGGTCTGGTCGAGGGCCCCCAGGAACATGCCGAGCATCAGCCCGGTGAGCACGGTCAGGATCTGGCGGTGGGTCAGTCCGGGGGTGGCGGTCTGCGCCCGCAGCGCAGCCGTTTCGGACATCGATTCTCCTCGTGGCGGAGCGCAAGACCCGGGGAAGTGGCTGTCGGTGCCGCGCCTGCGGCACGCGCCCCCCCCAGAAATGTGCTTGCAGCACTCAACTAGTTTCCGGGACCAAGGATGCGCCCGGAACAAATGCGAGGCAACTTCATTTCCTGTGCGCTGGGCCACGTCACCGCGCACGCCGACCCGTCAGCCCGGCGCACCACGACGACCGGGATCGTCGATCTGTGCCCCGCTGCCGGCGTACCGCTCCCACGGTGGTCGCTCCTGGTCGAACCAGGCGAGTTGGGCCCGGGCCCGCGCCACGCCGCGGCGCCGGATCAGTGACCGGCGGGCCGCCGACGCCGCCGCCAGCAGGGCCGCCCCGGCGACGGCCGCCGCCATCCACCACTGCATCGCCATCCCACCTCCACCACTGGAATCGCGGCGCGGCGCGCGTTTGCTGCGCGCTCGGTGAAGACCACCCCAACGGCCCAAGCAAATTCAACAACCGTTGATTTTTTGGTCTGCCGCGCGCTACCGTGCGGGCGAGGCAGGAGGTGTGCCATGACCCCCGCGGTGCTGGACCTCGACGAGATCGACGCCGGCCTGGGCGACCTGGTCGGCGGCAAGGCCGCGAACCTCGGCGAGCTACGCGCCGCCGGGCTGCCGGTACCGCCGGGCTTCTGCATCGGCACCGCCGCCTTCGACGAGACCTGCCGCGGGCTCGCCGACGACCTGCTCGACCAGCTGCCGGACTCCGCTCCCGAGATCCGCGCGCGACTCGCCGCCGCCGAACTCCCGCCCCACCTGGCCGCCACGATCACCGCGGCCTACGCCGCGCTCGGCCCCGACACACCGGTCGCCGTCCGCTCCTCCGCGACCGCGGAGGACCTGCCGCACGCCAGCTTCGCCGGGCAGCAGGACACCTTCCTCAACGTCATCGGCGAGACAGCCCTGCTGGACGCGGTGCGCCGCTGCTGGAGCTCGCTGTGGACCGACCGGGCCGTGGCCTACCGCGCGGCCAACGGCATCGACCACCGCGCGGTGCGGATGGCCGTGCTGGTGCAGCGCATGGTGGACGCCACCGCGGCCGGGGTGCTGTTCACCGCGAACCCGGTCACCGGGCACCGCGGCGAGACCGTCATCGACGCCGCCGCCGGGCTCGGCGAGTCGGTGGTGTCCGGTGCGATCACCCCGGACCACGTCGTCGTGGAGTCCGGGCGGATCACCGTGCGGCGGCGTGGCGAGCGGCCCACCAGCGTCCGCCCCCGCCCGGGCGGCGGAACGGAAACCGTCGCCGAGCCCGCGGCCGGGCTTTCGATCACCGACGACCAGGCGCGGTCCCTGGCCGCACTCGGCGCGCGGGCAGCCGCGCACTTCGGCGCCCCGCAGGACGTCGAATGGGCCATCGACGGCGACGGCACCGCGTGGCTGACGCAGTCACGCCCGATCACCACGCTGTTCCCGCTGCCCGCCGAACCCGGAGACGGCCTGCACGCCTATCTGTCGATCAACGTGGCGCAGGGCGTGCCGCGGCCGATCACGCCGATGGGCGCAGCGCGACGCTGGCGCTGATGTTCACCACCCTGATGCGCCACCTCGGCATCCCCGTGGAAGGGACGTGGCCGAGCCTGTGGCGGCAGGCGGACGGCTGGCTGTTCGTCGACATCACCGGCCTGACCCGCAACCCCGTCGGCCGCCTCGCCGCACCGCAGGTCTTCGCGATGGCCGAGGCCCGCACCGGCCGGGTCTTCGAGGCGCTGCTGGACGACCCGAGGCTCACGAAGGGGTCCGGACTGCCGTGGCCGCTGCTGCGCCGGTTCGCCACGGTCCTGGCGCACACCCGGGCACCGGTCGAGCTGGTGCGCGCGCTGCGGGACCCGAAGCGCGCACGCGAGCAGGTCTTCGGGCTGGTCCGGCAGATCCGCAAGGAGCTGGCGGCCGACCAGCCCGCGTCCGCGCGCGATCGGCTGGTGGCGGCGCAGCGCGCGTTGACCGACGTCGCGGTCCCGCGCATCGCGCGGATCCCGCCACGCATGCTGCCGATCCTCGTCCTGAGCCGCCTGCTGCCGCGGATCGCGGCGGCCACCGACGAGGAGGTGCAGGTGGTGCTGCGCGGCATCCCGCACAACGTCACCACCGAGATGGACCTGGAGCTCTGGGACATCGCGCAGCTCGCCCGCCGCGATCCGGACACCGCGCGGCTGTTCGCCACATCCACCGCCGCCGAGCTGGCCGAGCGGTGTCGGGACCGCACCCTGCCCGCTTGTATCCAAAGTGGACTCGATGCTTTCCTGGAGCGCAACGGGCACCGCGCGGTGGCCGAAATCGACGTCGGCGTGCCGCGCTGGGCGGAGGACCCGACGCACGTCGTCGGACTCGTGGCGAACTACCTGCGCGCCGACGGGCACGCCGCCGACGAGCAGTACCGGCGCGGCGTCGCCGAGGCAGAACGGATGGCGGACCGCATCGTCGCGCGCCTGCGCCGCCGGAACCCGCTGCGCGCCCGGATCGCCCGGTTCGCCATCGACCGGGTGCGCCAGCTCGCCGGGCTGCGGGAACTACCCAAGTACGGCATGGTGCTGGCGATCGCCGCGGCCCGCCGCCACCTGCAGGCCGTCGGCCGGGAACTCGTCGCGACCGGTCGCCTGGCGCGGGTCGAGGACGTCTTCTTCCTGGATTACACCGAACTCGCCGAGGTTGTCACCGGCGCGGACCACCGCGACCTGGTGGCGCGGCGACGCGAGGTCCACGAGCGCGAACTGCGCCGCCGTCACGTGCCGCGCGTGCTGCTGTCGGACGGCACCGAACCGGAAGCGGCGCTGGACGTCCCGGCCGCCGAGGGGACGTTGGTGGGGACGTCGGCTTCGGCGGGGACCGCGTCGGGTGTGGCGCGGGTGGTGCACGATCCGGTGGGGGCACGGTTGTCGCCCGGCGAGATCCTGGTGGCGCCGTCGACCGATCCCGGCTGGACCCCGTTGTTTCTCACCGCGGGAGGTCTTGTCATGGAGATGGGCGGACCGAACTCGCACGGCGCGACCGTGGCCCGGGAGTGCGGAATCCCCGCTGTGGTGGGGGTTCCGGACGCCACGAACCGGATCGCCGACGGGCGCCGGATCACCGTCAACGGCTCGGCGGGCACCGTCGAACTCACCTGATGTCCTTGCGCCGCAAGGATTTCCGACATGACGATGGCCCCCGCCGCTGCGACGGGGGCCATCGAGTCCTTTTGGGGGGCGCCGTCCACCTGCCGCTCGGGCCGGTTCTCGGCGGGGAGGGTTGCGCTTCTCGCCTGCTGCCGCCCGGAAGAGGGCGGGCGGTTCAACCTGCGTTGCCGTCAGCCCAGCTGGTTGGTGCCGCCGAGCGGGCCGTGGCTGAGCAGGTCGTTGACCGTGTCCAGCGGCGACGTGGGCGCCGACTTGCCCAGCGGCAGGTTGCCGGTGATGCCCAACGGCTCGGTGAGGTTGTTGAGCGCGTCGCCGCTCCTGGACAGCGGCAGCGCGTGGCGGCCGAGCGAGGTGCCCGCCACCACACCGTCGACGGCCTCGTCGACGAGCTCGGTGCCGGACGGCAGCCTGGTCTGCGGCGCGGCGGCCTGCCCGGGGGCCAGCGCGGCCTCGGGCGGCAGCACGCCGGTCGTGCGGGACGCGGGCTGGCTCTGGTCACCGAGCACCTCACCAACCGGGACCACGCCCAGCGGGTTGGTCGGGTCGAGTGACCGGGCTCCGCCGAGCACGCCGCGCAGCGGGCTGCCGCCGAGGATGTCACCGAGGCCGTCCAGCGGGCCTCCGGGGGCGGTGCGGCCGGTCAGGTGCTCCTCCACGGGCACGACGTCGCCGACGGTCCGCTTCGCGGAGTGCACGGTGCCCGCGACGTGGTAGGTCGTCTGCGCGAGGTTGTTGTCCGTGGGCAGTTCGGCGGGCAGCTGCGGGGTGTCCGCCGCGTTGGCGGTGGCCGCCAGCCCCACAGCGCCGGCGCTGCTGGCCAACACAGCGGCCGCTGCGGTAAAGGTGCGCTTCATCGCAATGCTCCTCATCTGCACAGGCCGACTCCTGTGCGCCGCGCCGGAGATTACGGAACGGTCACCCACCACTGTTCAGCGATCACATGCTGGGGAAATAACAACGCCGAGTGAGCAAAGCCGCTACTTTCTGCCCCACTTTCGTGCGACATGCGCTCGGCGTTGTTACTGGCCGATCCCATCGCCGACAGTCGAGGGCACCCGCCGCGCCTGCTCCGCACGCAACGCCTCAACCGCGTCGGCGAACTCCGCGTACGCCTCGCGCTCGCTGGTGAACCGCCGGTACCGGCCGACCCGCAGCTCCACCGACTCGTACTCGCGCTCCAGCGCGTCCGCGGTCCGCAGCCACGCCGCCGACCGCTCGCGGTACCTCGCATACCCGGCGAACGCCGCGGCGACCGCCACCAGCAGGCTCAACACCACCGCGGCCCAGCGAACGTCCACAACGGACATTGCGGTCGCGGTCACCGTCGCGGCGACGATCGAACCGCCGATCACCGCGGACTGCAACACGTTGTCCTTCCGGCGGTCACGACGCGCCTCCGCCCGGTAGCGCTCGATCAGCTCCGGCAGCTGGGCCCGGTAGCGCTTGTGGGCGGCCAGCAGGTCCCCGGACCCGAGATCTTCCAACAGGCGCTCACGGTGTTCGTGCTCCAGCGCACGCAGTTCCGACTCCATCGCGCGCACCCTAAAGTGCTGCTGGTACAGCAGCCTCGCCGACACCGCCGCGGAGACGACGGTCACCGCGAACAACACCCCAGCGGGCAGCACCGCCCGCCATAAGCCCAGCACCAGCCCCGCCGCCACAAGCAGCACCGCGTTCCCAGGAACGGCCCAGGTCAGCAGCAGCCGCTGCACCATGCGCCCGCGGTAGAGCCGCTCGGAGCACTCGGCGATCCGGCGTTCCCAGCTCCCCGGCCGGTGGTCCTCGGCGAGCACACCAGAGCCGACGATTCCGGCTGCTTCCAGTCGCTCCATCACATTCGGTCCTTCCAGCGCGTCAGTGCGATCGAAGTAGCTCCGAGAGCACCACGACAAGCGGCCAGCGGAGTGATGGTCGACTGGGCCAATCGGTCCATGCCCGGATGCACCGGGTGATCACCGCTGGCTGGGCGGCTCGGCGAGGCGCCGACCGGCTGGTTACCGGGCCTGCCGCTGTGGCAGCGCCACCGGGACGCGCTGGGCGGCCTCCCCATCGTGCGGGCCTGCGGTTCCCCAAGTTTGCCAGCACCTGGGAGGTCGGTCGGGACGGCGCGAACGCGCTGGGAGCGTCGGTTCAGCCGAGCAGTTCGGCCGCGGCGTCGCGGTAGAACCGCACCGGGTCGATTGGGTTTCCGCCGACCTCGAGCTGGAAGTGCAGGTGGGGGCCGGTGGACTGGCCCCGGTCGCCCATCGTCGCGATGACCTCGCCAGCCCGCACCTGCTGGCCGACCGAGACGAAGGTCTGGTCGATGTGGCCGTAGACCGAGACGACGTCGTCGGAATGCGCGATCCGCACCCACATCCCGTACCCGCTGGCCGGGCCGGAGTCGACGACGGTGCCCGCGGAACCGGCGCGCACCGGGGTGCCGATGTCGTTGGCGATGTCGACACCGTTGTGCATCGAGCCCCACCGCTCGCCGAAACCGCTGGTCATCTCGCCGCTGGTCGGCGCGACCCACTCCGGCGGCGGTACCGGGACGCGTTCACCGAGGAACCAGGGGGAGAGGTGGACGGCGAGATTCGCTCCCACCGGTGGCAGCACCGACCGGACGTCCGGCACGGGCGGTGCGCCGGGCAGCGTCGCCGCGGTGCACAGCGCACTGCCGAGAAGCATCAGTCCGATGTGGATTTTTTCGCGCAGTGCCATCGTTGTCCCAATTCCGCCCACCGCGGCGCTTGTTCCGCGCGACGACGGGCTAGTTCCGCGTGTGGTGCAACGGGTTTTGCGAAACCCGCGACCCCGGGGCGGTCCCGGCAAGTGCAACCGGTCCCGCCCCGGAACGCACACGGAAGTTGGCTCGATGGCATGAGCCAAGAAGATTCACTTTTCCCCGCAGGTGTTGGCGAAAGACCCACCGCACGAACGACGCACCGACCACTCTGTGTCCACAGTGGTCCCATATCCGGTGAATCCGGCGGATCGCGGCACCGGCACGCCCCATCACGGTCACGGAGCGTGCCGGTAGCACACGATCCGCCGGATTCACCTCTCCGAACACCACTCCACCCGATCGGGAGTCACCTGATGCGGGGGCAGAACTGACGCAGCGAACCGAGCCCGCCCCGTCCCGCACTGGCCGGGTGAACGGGTGCCGTTCACCTCCGACGATCAGCCGGCCGCGGCCATCACGGCCCGCAGGCTCGCTGCGATGGTGGACACGTCAATACCGACCGCCCACGCCGTGCCCGAATCCGTGCGGTACTCCAGGAAGGTCGCGGCCCGTGCACCGCGACCGGCCTCGATCGACTGCTGCACGAGGCTCACGATCTCCACCGACCGGCCGTGCTTTTCCAGCATCTGCACCAGAGCCGACACCGCGCCCTCGGCGGTGACCTCGTGGGTGGTGACCGCACCGTCCACTGTGATCGTCGCAGTGAGACGGTCACCGGACTCACCGTGGGTGACCGACCACGCCGTCAACTCCATCGACGGCTCCGGCCGCTCCAGGTACGTCTCGGCGAACAACCGCCACAGGGTGGCGGAATCGACCTCGGTTCCGGTTTTGTCGGTGTGCCGCTGCACCACGCCCGCGAACTCCACCTGCAGTCCGCGCGGCAGGTCCAGGCCGTGCTCGGTCTGCATCACGTGCGCGATGCCGCCCTTCCCGGACTGGCTGTTCACCCGGATCACGGCCTCGTAGTCGCGGCCGACGTCGCGCGGATCGATCGGCAGGTACGGAATGTCCCACGGCGCCTCGGATTCGGGCACACCCAGGGCGCGGGCATTGCGCGCGTGCCGTTGGAAGCCCTTGCGGATCGCGTCCTGGTGCGTGCCCGAGAACGCGGTGTAGACGTACTCGCCAACGTACGGGTGCCGCTCGTGCACGCCGATGCGGTTGCAGTGCACGATGGTGTCACGGATCGAGTCGATGTCGGACAGGTCGATCATCGGATCGATCCCCTGCGAGTACAGGTTCAGCGCGAGCGCGACGAGGTCGACGTTCCCGGTCCGCTCGCCGTTGCCGAACAGGCAGCCCTCCACCCGCTGCGCTCCGGCCAGCAGGGCCAGTTCCGCGCAGGCAATGCCGGTCCCCCGGTCGTTGTGCGGGTGCACCGACAGGATCACGTCGTCGCGCCGGTCCAGGTTCCGGTGAGCGTGCTCGATCTGGTCGGCGTAGATGTTCGGCGTGGCGATCTCGACCGTCGCGGGCAGGTTGATGATCACCGGTCGGTCCGGCCGGGCGTCCCACAGGTCGATCATCGTGTTGCAGACCTCGAGCGCGAAGTCCGGCTCGGTCATGTTGAAGACCTCGGGCGAGAACTCGAAGCGGACGCCCGGTCGGTCACCGGCCAGGCGCAGCACGTCCTCACCACCGCGGCGGATCAGTTCGAGCAGCTCCCGACGCTCGGCGCGGAGCACGACGTCGCGCCACAGCGGCGCCGTCGCGGTGTACAGGTGGACCACCACGCGGTCCAGCCCGGTGATCGACTCAAAGGTGCGTTCGATCAGTTCTCGACGGGCCGGGGTGAACACCACGACGGTCACGTCGTCGGGCACCAGGTCGGATTCGGCCAGCAGCCGGACGAAGTCGAAGTCGGTCTGCGACGCCGACGGATAGCCGACCTCGATCTCCTTGTAACCGATGGAGACCAGCATCTCGAAGCAGCGGCGCTTGCGGGCCGGGTCCATCGGTTCGGGCAGGGCCTGGTTGCCGTCTCGCAGGTCGACGGGCACCCACAGCGGTGCCTGCTCGATGCGGTTACGCGGCCACTCGCGGTCGATCTCGGGCAGCTCGACGCGATCAAAGGCGCTGCGGTAGCGGTGGTGCGGCATCCCCGAGGGGCGCTGCGGGTTCCAACTGGATCGGGAGTTCATGGTTGCCTTCCGGTGTCGGTCGACGTGGACCGGCGCGCGGCACCACCCCGCGGCAGGGTGCCGGTCCGGTCAGCCCCTGCCGCGGCAACGAAGGCCGCGAACTCCCCACAACCACATGATCGACAACGTACAATACATCAGGTCCTCAGACAACCTGATATCCCCGAGGAGTCCCCCGTGTCGCTTCGCCGCTACCCGCTGTCCGAGCAGGCCACCGACGCGATGGTGCAGCTCATCGCCTCGGGCGAGTGGCCGGTGGGCGCGAAGATCCCCAGCGAGACGGCGCTGGCGGCGCAGTTCGGCGTCGGCCGGTCCACGGTGCGCGAGGCGGTCCGCGAACTCGCCGGGCGCGGCCTGCTGGAATCCCGCCACGGCTCCGGGGTGTTCGTCGTCCGCACCGAACCGGTGACGGACTGGCCGACCGTGGTCCGCAGGGCGGTGATCTCCGACGTGGTGGAGGGCCGGATCGCGGTCGAGGTCGAGGCCGCGCGCCTGGCGGCGGCCAAGCGGACCGACGACGACCTCGCGGCGATGGAGGCGGCGCTCGCCGAGCGGCACGCGGCCCGGGACGCCGCTCCGGAGCAGTTCGTGGACGCCGACCTGGCCTTCCACCGGGCAGTGGCCGAGGCGGCCCACAACGAGGTCATCACCGGGCTCTTCGACTCGCTGACCGACCGCGTCCGCGAAGCGATGCTGGACATGCTGGCCCTGCTGCGGGAATCCGGGCCACGCCCCACCGACCACGACGAACACGCGGCCATCGTCGAAGCCATCCGCAGCGCCGACCCGGACCGCGCGGGCCAGGTCGCCCGAACCCACCTCGAACACATCCTCCGAGCCATGGGATGAGCCGCACGGCGCGCGAAAGACTGTCCACGGACCCTTCTCCAAGACAGACAGGGGGCAGGCATGAGTACTCCCAGGGACCGACATTCTCGACAACGGTGAGGTGCTGCTGTCCCCTGCTCTGGACGTCGACCAGATCGTCAACGGACTTGGCGAACACGATTAACGGCGCCCCCACGCTCGCCCTCGGTGTGCGCGGCGAGGTCGGCACGCTCATGTGGTTCGACGACACGACTCTCATACCGTCCGATGGGACGAACTCCGAGCACGTGGACTACTTCACCGCAGGTGGGCACACCATGGTGATGCCACCAGGCGCGGAGCTACCGATCACCCGCGTGCAGGAACGCTGCGCGAGTTCGCGCGCACCCGGCAACGACCGACCTGCATCGAATGGAAGCCTGAACCTGAGCTGCACGGAGCCTGATGTGCTGGAGGTATGTCTTCACGCCAGGGCATGCGGCCGGGCGGTGACGATGCCAAGCGCTTCCTGCCTGACTGGCGGGAGGAAGTCGACGGCGCCAGGTAGTTCAGCGACATCATCTCGACGTAGGAGGCGAGCACGGAGGCCGTGATTCTCTGTCCATTTTGGACTCGATCGACATGTCGGGGGTTCGACATCCCGACCGGCGCTTGGGGCCTCCCCGCGCCCTGCACGCAAACGCGGGGAGGCTGCCCGGCCAGTGGCCGCGGCCCGTGACCCACTTCGGTCCCGGAACCACCGGCCGGGCGGTCCTAGTAGTCCCAGGTGCGGGGCGCGAGGCCCTGGCTCACGACGGCCATGTGGCAGTCCGGGCACTGGTCAGTAACGAGCGCACTTGCTGGCAGCTGGCCGTACGGAGTCGGCCACGGAATCTTCAGGTCGCAGCCGCCCATCGCCGTGATCGTGTAGCCGCTCGGGAGAGCTCCGGGCTTTCGCCCCGAAGGCGCCAACGTGCGCGCGTTGAAGGCGCCGACGCCCGAACCGGCGTGGCGCCCAGGGCCCCGCACGTGGTAGGCCACGACCAGGCCGCCGACCACCGCGGTGAACAATGCCAACAACAGCACGATCACTATGCCCCCTTGAGTTCCTGCACATCCCGGTCAGCTCCGAGGCCGAGCAGCCGCAGAACCTCACGAACGGCTTCGACGCTGGGACCGTTGACAGCGAGCACCCAACGGTCCCCGACCCGGTAGACCTCGATCGCGGTCGACCTGAGGTGGAGCAGGTCGCGGGACGGTTCGTCCCACGACCGGAAACCACCCGCCTCATGCACCGCCCGATAGATGGCGTCCGGGTCCACGCCACCCACCACGGCGCGGAACCGCCGATGCTCGGCCGGAAACGCCGTGTGCGCGATGTTCCAGGTCACGCAACCTCCGCCCTGGTTTCGAGAACGTGGCGCGGCCTGAATGGACTTCCAGCGCGCCGTTAGGCTGCTTCAACTCAACCGAAGCTGGAGGTGCACGACTTTCACAGTTGGTGAAAGCGGCTACGTTCCGCAAGGAGCAAGGGGCCGCGCAAGGTAGCCTCGTGGGTGCCTTCCCGCAGAAGGCAAGCCCCCAACCTACCGGCCGGGGGCGGCGGGAAGGCCGCCACCTTCTGCGGACCCGTAAGGCAGGACCCATGAACGGCACCTCAACGGGCGACAACGGCACCTCAACGGGCGACGATGCCAAGGACATTCTTCTCGCCAAGGCGAGCACAGGAGCACGCATCAAGGCGCTGCGTATCAAGCATGGACTCACTCAGCGAGGACTGGCCGACCGTGCGCACGTCTCCTACTCGTTGCTTACCAAGGTCGAAAGCGGGGCCCGGCCAGCCTCAGCGGATCTTGTCGCTGCTTGCGCTCGCGCGCTTGGCACCAGTGAGGAGTTGCTGGCCGGTCGCTACAGGACCGTAACCGGCGACGACCGGCTACTGTCCTTGATGGCGCCTATCCGTGCAGCTCTCGATCTTTTCGACCTTCCTCCTAACGAAGACGTACGGCCCCGACCGCTACGTGACTTGACTGCATCAGTGAAGCAAGTCAACCGTCTGGCCCAAGCGGCACGCTACGAACCGATGGCGGCCACTCTGCCAGGGCTACTTCAAGAGTTGCACACTGCGACGCACTACTTTTCCGGTAGCGAACAGCAGACCGTCTGGGCGCTTCTTGCGGAAGCAGCCCGATGCGGGCATTCCGTCGGCATCGCTCTTGGCCTGAATGATCTCTCTGTTGTGGCCTTGCAGACAATGGATTGGGCTGCCGCAAGAGCCGGTGATCAGGGAGTTGGTCTCCGGGCTGTGCGCGAATACCTACGTGTCACCGCATATCTGCGTATCCGCGACTACGAAACGTGCTGGCGGCTTAACGCGGCGGGGTTAGCACATCTCGATGGCACTGACGATCGCACGCCAGGGGCATTGGTTGCACGTGGTCAGCTACATCTTGGCGCTTCGATCATTGCCGCCTACACCGGTGATCAAGACCTTATGTTGGAGCATTTGGCGCAAGCAGACCTCATCGCCTCTCGAACCGGAGAACAGACGGAACAGTTCTGGCTTGGCTTCGGGCCCACCAACGTCGCGGTCCATCGCGTCATGGCCCTCGGCGCAGCTGGTGAACACGGCCAAGCCGTCGACGCAGCGGAAGGTTTGCGATTCCCGCGCGGCTGGCTGCCTACCCGCGTCGGGCACCACTACCTCGATCTTGCTCGCGCTCTGCGTTGGATGAACCGCCCTGACCAGGCGCTTGAAGCTTTACTTGCTGCTAGAGAGGCGGCTCCGGGACAAGCCCGCCGCCACCCGCTGGCGCGGGACACCATCACGGGTCTTGTTCGGTCGGTCCGACGACGTTCGGATGTACTCGCCGAGTATGCGGCATGGGTTGGTGTTTGATCCTTCACCAAGACGTACGCACGCCCCCACCCGCGTTCCGGGTAGGGGCGTGCGTGCTGAAGGCGGCGTAACTGCCGCAGTAGATGGCGAAGGGGTTCCCTCCTGTTCGAGAGAATCCTTCTGCATGCGATGCGGACTGCGGTGTGTCGCTGGGGTCAGCGCTCGGTCCCGGAACCACCAGCCGGGCGGTCTAGAAAGCTCCTGTCGTAAGACGCAGAGTTGGCAGTGGCTGCACGCTCCTGCGACCCGATCGATCCCCACTCTGCTCGGGCAACACCCCACGCCACAGGGAGGAAACCTGGGATTTCCCGGGGAGGGTTGGGGGAGAGTTTCCTTCACCCCCAGTGCCTGGCAGATTACAGTACGAAGCGGTTGATCAAGGGGGTTGCACGTGTCCGAACCGAACCAGCTTCTTAGAGCCGCCCGCGAGCAGTTGGAGTCACCTTCCTCGCCCGGGTGCCCGATGAGCCGTGCAGAGCTTGCTGAGCTGGTCAATCAGGAGGTCTACCGCGCAACCGAGAAGATGACAGCCGTTGACGCCAACCACGTCGGCAAGTGGGAACGCGGAGTCATCACGTGGCCAGGGGCCCACTACAGAGCGGCCCTGCGAAGGATCTTCAACGTCGCCACAGATGCGGAGCTGGGGTTTGCCCGGCGGGGTACACCTAGTGACGTGGACCGTAAGACCTTCTTGAAGGCCGCGCTGGGTGCTGGCGCCGGCGCCGTTGCTACGCGGGCCGTGCCATTTGCCCAGGGGGTGGGCATGAGTTGCTGGCAGCAGTGGCAGGACCGACCGAGCATTACCGGCGTATGGAATCAACGGTATCGTCGGAGTCATTGATACCAGCGGTCGAAGCCCACCTTCAGCTAACCAATGAAATTGTACGAAACAACGTTCCCACCACGGCTGGCTTTGGCTTACTCAGCGAAGCGGCTGGACTAGCGGCATGGTTGGCTGCCGACCGCGGCGACACCGCGACGGCTCGACGTCGATATACAGAGAGCATCCGTCACGCAGAATCAGCCGGAAATTCCCTGCTCGTCTCCTACATGATAGCGAGTTTCGGGCATTACGCTGTGGAACTTGGCAACCCACATCAGGGACTCCAACTGTTAAATCGAGCAGGTAACCATCTTGGTCCTGAGGCCCCACCTACGGCACACGCATGGCTCGCATCACTACGCGCGGTAGCGCACGCGCGCCTTGGCAATTCCCCGTTGACGATAGAATCTCTGCGCACGGCAGAAAAGCTAGCCAATCGTCAGCCCAATGATCCGCAGTGGCCGTGGGTATTTTCCTTCACGCCGGCCAAGGTAGCCCGCTATCAAGCGAGCGCGTTCGCACACCTTGGAGACCTGCGTGCATCAATGGCCGCATTCACCGCAGCCAAATCCGCGCTTACCGCACCGAAGCCGAAAGCCCTTGCGCAGGTAGAACAAGCGCGCGCCTTCGCCAAGGCAGGACGGGTGGACGAAGCATGCAACCTGGCGCGAGAAGCGATCAAGGTAGGCCACAAGTATGGATCAGAGCGAATCACCACCAATGTGCGCCTGCTTCGCAACGAGCTACCAAGGAAATCTGTGGCGGTAACCGAGTTCGACGAAGCACTGTCCGCGCTCTACAGCCAGGAGGAGCGATGATCAGACTAGCCATTACTGGACATCGCGAACTCTCCGCAGAAACATCGCGCATTGTCGATGTCGCACTACGTCAGGAAATAGCGAGATATTCGCCAGATGACCTCGTAGGAACAAGTTGCCTGGCCGATGGCGCAGATTCTTTTCTCGCAAAAGCGATACTTGAACATGGCGGAAAACTGGTTACCGTCGTCCCAGCCGCCGAGTATCGGATTGGACTACCAAGCGAACACCACTCGATATATGACGACCTGTTCCGCCAGTCATCCAAAGTCATCAAGCTCGATCACGTTAAGTCAGATTCGCGTGCGCACATGGATGGCAGCTTGCGGATGATCGAGGAAGCAGACGCCATGCTCGCAGTTTGGGATGGAAAACCCGCCCGCGGCTATGGCGGCACCGCCGATATTGTAGAAGCAGCCCGCAACAAAGGTTTGCCTGTAACTGTAATCTGGCCAGAAGGAGCATCACGCGAATAACCCTCGGCGACAACTCTGTCGAGCTACGAACCGCTCACAGACGCACAGAGCGCGCAGACAGATCACATCCGTTGTGGCTACGGGTCGCTGCGTTGCTGATGAAATTGGCGTGCACCCTCTGTCGCAGTGGAACTACACTCCGCTACCATGACCCCTGCGCGGTCCGTGACCCTGGCAAGCGCGGCTACGCCGCCGAGGGGAGAGCGATGGTGGACTTCACCAATCCCGAGAGAGACCCTGAGTACCCGAGCCCGATATGGGCTCCTCCGCATCTGTGCCTGCACCCCTATGAACACGTTCGCCTCCAATGTGGACACTTTCCGCCAGAGGACCCCGAACATCTTTCGGTTTTCCGCCTTGACTGCTCCGCCTGCGGGTCGCACTGGGACCACACCGCTCGGGAGGGCTGGGTCTATGAGTACCTGGGGCGGATGATCGCCGAGGGCAGGTTCCGGGTTGTCAGTCCCGGCGACGTCGACATCTCCGCTGCGGTTGAGTGGCGTCGACAGACCAGGATCGGCCGGATCATGGAGGACCTGACTGGGTCTGATAACCCGATCCTGGCGTCCACCGTGGTGCTCAAACGACCCGATTAGCCGATCGCCTGCTCCGCACGTGGACCGCTACCGTCGTTGCCGCGGCCCGTGATCCGGAAACGGAGCACGAGGAATGATTCGAGTGATCGACGGCGAGCGCATCGAGTTCGCCAAGGCGCGGAAGTCTCACTGGGACGGCAAGGAGTGCCTGTACGCGGGACGGGCCGCGGACGGGTCTGTCAAGCTCTTCGAGAGCGACCAGCCCGGCCCGGTGATCACTACCTCGGCGGCGAAGCTGCGGACCTTCGCCGAGGCGGTCATGTCGGGCGAGTTCGAGTTCATCTGATCTCGAGCGCGCACACCCCTACCCGGGCTTGCTCGGGTAGGGGTGTGCGCGTGGAGGCAGCGGGATTGCCGCCGCAGAAGGGGAGAAGGGCCTCTCTCTCCTGCTGGCGAGAGGCCCTTCTGTGTGTGGTGCGGCGGCTGCGGCATCTCGGGTGGTCCAGCCGCGTGCAGTGGCGTGGCGGCCCAGCGATGGTGGGGCGACGGGTTCGAACGACGCCCGTGATGCCCTCTCACCCCACGAGTTCGGACTCCGCTGCCCGCAATCGGGCGAACCATGTAGCGATCGACGATCGGCCCGGTCGTCACCAGCCACGACGTCTCCTCGGAGACGCGTGCTCGACGTGCTCCAGCTCGAAACTGAGCCGGAAAGCAACCAGGCGCTTTCCGTGTCCCGGAAAGCGCCTGGTCACCAACCCGAGCCGCCTGAGGGAATCGAACCCTCGACCTACGCATTACGAGTGCGTCGCTCTGGCCGACTGAGCTAAGGCGGCGGTGCGCCCTTGAGTGTAGCGGGTGCGTTCTTGGGGTTGTGGGCACCCCCGGGTCCGCCGCGTCGGGGCTGGTGGGGCGGTCCGCGTGGCGCCTGGTGGCAACTCGCGTCGTTACTCGTTGCCGCCCGTGACTCACGACTGCAGGGCCGCGAGCATCGCCTCCACCGCGATGATCGGCTTCACGTTCTGCGTCAGCGCCACCCGGCAGTCCAGGACCGCGTTCAGGCGGCGCAGCGCCGACTCCGACGTCCACTGCGCCGCGGCCTTCGCGATCGGGCCGGCGAAGTCCGGGTGGTTCAGCGGCACGTCCGCCCCGGCGTGCGTCACCAGCACGTCGCGGTAGAAGCCGGCCAGGTCGACCAGCGCCAGGTCGAGGGCGTCCCGCTGCGACCGGGTGGCGCGGGACTTCTGGCGCTTCTCCAGTTCCTTCAACGCCGCGTTCGCGCCGCGGGTCGCCGCGGCGGTGCCCTTGCCCGTGCCGCCGGCGCCCATTGCCGTGCGGAGCTCTTCCTTCTCGGCCTCGTTGCGCTCCTCGTTCGCGGCGGCCGCCTCGGTCTCGGCCAGCTTCACCAGCCCGGCCGCCGCCGTGAACACGTCCGCGAAGCGCTGCAGCCCCAGCGGGATGCGCAGCACCGTCTCGCGGCGCTCGCGGGCCTCCTCGTCGGTCGCCAGGCGCCGCGCCCGTCCGATGTGGCCACCGGACACCGACGCCGCCCACTGCGCGAGCTCGGGCTCCACGCCGTCGCGCTCCCGCAGAACCTCGGCGATCGCCGAGGTCAGCGGCGTCCGTAGCTGCACCACCCGGCAGCGGGAGCGGATGGTGACCGACACGTCCTCCGGGTGGTCCGACGGTGCGCACAGCAGGAACACCGTGCGCGGCGGCGGTTCCTCCACGGCTTTGAGCAGCGCGTTCGCCGCGCCTTCGGTGAGCCGGTCGGAATCCTCGATCAGCACGATCCGCCACTGACCGGTGGTCGGGCGGCGCGCCGCCGCCTGCACCAGGGTGCGCATCTCCGCGACCGAGATCGACAACCCCTCCGGCACCACCACGCGCACGTCGGCGTGGGTTCCGTGTAGCACCGTCCGGCACGCCTGGCAGTGCCCGCACCCGGGCGACTCGGCGTCGGTGCACTCCAGCGCAGCCGCGAACGCGCGGGCCGCGATCGACCGGCCCGAGCCGGGCGGCCCGGTGAACAACCACGCGTGCGTCATCGAACCCGGCGGCACCGGCTCGCCCCGCACCTGGCGGTGTGCGGCGCGGACCGCGGCGTACAGGGTCCGCACCGCATCGGGCTGGCCGACGACCTCCGCCCACACCCCGGTCCTCGGTGCGTCCGGGGCGTCGGTCCGCGTCAACGTCGCCTCCCGTGTCGAGTGGTCGTCCACCACGACTCTACGGCGCGGCACCGACCGCGCGGCATCACGCCGACTTCGACCCCGAGCTCGCCTTCTTCTTGGCCGTGCTCTTCGACGCCGAGCCCTTGCTGTTCGTGCTCTTCTTCGCCGCCGCCTTCTTCTTGGCCGGGGCCTTGGCGCGCCGCTCCGCGAGCAGCTCCAGGGCCCGATCCAGGGTCAGCGACTCCACGTCGTCACCCTTGCGCAGCGACGCGTTCGTCTCGCCGTCGGTGACGTACGGCCCGAACCGGCCGTCCTTGATCACCAGCGGCTTGCCGGTGTCCGGGGACTCGCCGAGCTCCCGCAGCGGCGCCGCGGCGGCCCGCCGCCCGCGCTGCTTCGGCTGCTCGTAGATCTTCAGCGCCTCCTCCAGGGTGATCGTGAAGATCTGCTCCTCGGTCTCCAGCGACCGCGAGTCGGTGCCCTTCTTCAGGTACGGGCCGTAGCGGCCGTTCTGCGCGGTGATCTCGGTTCCCGACTCCGGGTCGGTGCCCACCACGCGCGGCAGCGACAGCAGCTTCAGCGCGTCCTCGAGGGTCACGGTGTCCAGCGACATCGACTTGAACAGGCTGCCGGTGCGCGGCTTGCCCTTGCTGCCCTCGGGCAGGATCTCGGTGACGTACGGGCCGAAGCGGCCCTCCTTGGCCACCACCTCGTGCCCGGTCTCCGGGTCGATGCCCAGGCTGCGGCCCTCCATCGGGGTGGCGAACAGCTTCTCGGCGATCTCCACCGTCAGCTCGTCCGGCGGCAGGTCGTCGGGCAGGTTCGCGCGTTGCGACGAGCCGTCGGCCAGCGTCCGCTCCAGGTACGGCCCGTAGCGGCCGACCCGCACGTACACCGTGCGGCCCTCGGCGTCATCGAACATCGGGATCGAGTTGATCTCCCGCGGGTCGATCTCCTCGACCCCGGAGCCGACCAGCTTCTTCAGCCCGCCGGCGCGGCCGATGGAGCCCTCCGGACCGACGTCGCCGCCGAAGTAGAACCCGGTCAGCCAGCTGGTGCGCTCCTGGCGGCCCTCGGCGATGCGGTCGAGCTCGTCCTCCAGGGCGGCGGTGAAGTCGTAGTCCACCAGCCGGCCGAAGTGCTTCTCCAGCAGCCCGACCACGGCGAACGCGATCCACGACGGAACCAGGGCCGAGCCCTTCTTCCACACGTAGCCGCGCTCCTGCACGGTGCTGATGATCGACGCGTACGTCGACGGGCGGCCGATCCCCAGCTCCTCCAGGGTCTTCACCAGGCTCGCCTCGGTGTACCGCGGCGGCGGGTTGGTGGTGTGGCCGTCCGGTGCCAGCTCCGGCGCGGTGACCTGCTGGTCCTGCACCAGCTGCGGCAGCCGCGACTCGGCGTCGTCGGCGACGCCACCGGCCTCCGAGTCGACCGCCTCGACGTATGCCTTGAGGAAACCGGCGAAGGTGATGGTGCGGCCGGACGCGGCGAAGGTGCACTCCTCGCCGCTGGCCGCGGTGCCGGTGATGCGCACCGACAGCGTGGTGCCCTTCGCGTCGGCCATCTGGGAGGCGATGGTGCGCTGCCAGATCAGCTCGTAGAGCCGGAAGCCGTCAGGGTCGTTGCTCAGCTCGGCCGCCACCTCGCCCGGGGTGCGGAAGCTCTCGCCCGCCGGGCGGATCGCCTCGTGCGCCTCCTGGGCGTTCTTCACCTTGCGGGTGTACTGGCGCGGCTGCGGCGACAGGTACCGCTCGCCGTACAGGTCGCGGGCCTGGTTGCGCGCCGCCGCGATCGCCGTCTCGGACAGCGTCGTCGAGTCGGTTCGCATGTAGGTGATGTAGCCGTTCTCGTACAGACGCTGCGCCGTGCGCATCGTCCGGTCCGCCGAGAACCGCAGCTTGCGGCTGGCCTCCTGCTGCAGCGTGGAGGTCATGAACGGCGCGTACGGCTTCCGCGTGTACGGCTTCTCCTCCACGCTGGACACGCGCAGCTGCACGTCGGTGAGCGCCGTGGCCAGGCTGTTCGCCTCGGCCTCGGTCAGCACGCGCACGTCGGTGTTCTTCAGCCGGCCGTCCGGGCCGAAGTCGCGGCCGGTGGCCAGCTTCGCGCCGTCCACCGCGACCAGGCGGGCCGGGAAGCGGCGCGGCGAGGCGTCCGGACCGGCGTCCATGGCGGCCGCGATGTCCCAGTACTCGGCAGGGACGAACCGCATCCGCTCGCGTTCCCGCTCCACCACGACCCGGGTCGCCACCGACTGCACGCGGCCCGCCGACAGCTTCGGCATGACCTTCTTCCACAGCACCGGGCTGACCTCGTAGCCGTAGAGCCGGTCGAGGATGCGACGGGTTTCCTGCGCGTCCACCAGGTCCTGGTCGAGATCCCGCGGGTTGGCCGCGGCGGCCTGGATCGCCGACTCGGTGATCTCGTGGAACACCATCCGGCGCACCGGCACCTTCGGTTTCAGCGTCTCCAGCAGGTGCCAGGCGATCGCCTCGCCCTCGCGGTCACCGTCCGTGGCCAGGTAGAGCTCGTCGGCCTGCTTCAGCGCGTCCTTGAGCTCGGTGACCGTCGCCTTCTTGTCCGCGGTCACCAGGTACAGCGGTTCGAAGTTGTTGTCGACGTCGACGCCGAGCCGGGCCCACGCCTGGCCCTTGTACTTCTCCGGCACGTCCTTGGCGTTCTTCGGCAGGTCACGGATGTGCCCCCGGGAGGACTCGACGATGAAGTCCGACCCCAGGTAGGAAGCGATCTTGCGGGCTTTTGCAGGCGACTCGACGATCACCAAGCGCCGACCCGCGGGGCCCGCCCCGTTGGGGGACCCCGAAGCCCGGCCGGAACCGCCGTTCTTCCTCGTCCGTGTCGACCCAGCCACGCTTACCCGCTCTCTTCTCCCGGAGGCGTCCGTTGCCGCCGGTACTGACCTGACAAGTTCCCTAGTGTGCCCCGCGCGCGGCTCGTCGTACCGCGCCGGGAAGGCACAGGGTTGCACATAACACGCCGGTGCACGGCATCGTCTTCTTGTACGAACGTATCGGGTTACCGTCGTGTTCCGTTGCGTGACCTGGCGTGATGTGCGTCAAACGGGTCAGGACACGGGGGGCCACGTTCGCTCGATCGCACCATCGGGTATTGGTCCGACCAGGTCGGCCAACCGGGCGAGCCTGCGCCGCCGGGTCAGGCGCAGCGCGTGCGCCCGAGCTCTGCCTGGACGCCGCGTTCGGCACCGGCCGGGAACCAGGCGAACAGCAGTTCGAGGATGACGAGCAAAACCACCCATCCGTGCCATACCGCCACAGTTCTTTCCCACGTTGTCAACGGGGCGGTTGCGGTGGCTGCGGGGGCTGGCTGAAGAACGGGCGGCACTCCGGGGCCCGGGCCGCGGCGGCCTTCAGCTCCTTGTTCTGCTCCAGCTGCGTCAGCTCGTCCCTGAAGTCCAGCTTGCCGCTCTTGTTCAGCTCGTCCTGCACGGCCGCCATCCCGGACTGGAACCGCTGCTTGTCGGTCGGGTCCACCTGGTCGGCGCGGCCGCGCGCGGCGGTCAGCAGGTCGCGGAGCTGCGTGAAGCTCTGTTGGAACCCGGTGTTGACCTGGTCCGCGCCGCCGATCGGCGAGGGCCCGAGCCCCTGCAGCCCGCGCACCGTGTCGTCGGCGCTGCGTGCCGCGGCGTCGAGTCGTTCGATGACCGTCCTCCTGGCCGTGGCGGTGTTCGTCCGGTCCACCGCGGGGAGCGTCTGCTGGGCCTGGGTGAAGCCGGTGACCAGCCCGCACATGCGGCCCGTCCAGGCCACCCCCTCCGGGCTCGGGCCGGTGGGCCGCGGGGCCTGCGCCGGGGCTGGGCCCGCCGCGCATCCGGCCAGGGCCAGCGGGACGGCCACCAGCGCGGCGATGGACGTCGAGCGGAGCTTCATGCGCACTCCTCGCACTGATCGAAAGTTGCCTTCCGGTCCGCCCAGACTCTCCCCCACGGCCCGCCGGGTCCGGGAACCCGGGGTGGGCCGTCGGCCGAAAGCCCAGCGCACGGCAACGGGCGCTCCCCCGGAGCGGGAGAGCGCCCGTTGCCGGTCGACGGGTCAGGCCGCGCCGTTGACCGCCTTGTCGGACGGGGACGCCTCCGCGATCGCCGTGGAGCGGCGCTTGGCGATCACCACCGCACCGATGATGACGGCCGTCGCGACGACCGCGATGCTGATGCGCACCGCCGGGTTCGCCGCGTCGCCCACCGCGAGCGTCACCACGGCCGGGGCAATCAGCACCGACACCAGGTTCATCACCTTCAACAACGGGTTGATCGCCGGGCCGGCGGTGTCCTTGAACGGGTCGCCGACGGTGTCGCCGATGACCGTGGCGGCGTGCGCCTCGGAGCCCTTGCCGCCGTGGTAGCCGTCCTCCACCAGCTTCTTGGAGTTGTCCCAGGCGCCGCCGGAGTTGGCCAGGAAGATCGCCATCAGCGTGCCGGTGCAGATCGCGCCGGCCAGGTAGCCGGCCAGCGGGCCGACGCCCAGCCCGAAGCCCACCGCGATCGGCGCCAGCACCGCGAGCAGACCCGGCGTGGCCAGCTCGCGCAGCGAGTCGCGGGTGCAGATGTCGACGACCTTGCCGTACTCGGGGCGCTCCGAGCCGTCCATGATCCCCGGCTTGTCGCGGAACTGCCGCCGCACCTCGAACACCACCGCACCGGCGGCGCGGGACACGGCGTTGATCGCCAGACCGGAGAACAGAAACACCACGGCCGCCCCGATGGCCACGCCCACCAGCACGTTCGGCGCGTAGACGAAGAACTGCGACGCGGCGATCTCCCCACCGACGTCCGCCAGCGCCGCCCCGATCGCGTCGGTGTAGGAGCCGAACAGCGCGGTCGCGGCCAGCACCGCGGTGGCGATGGCGATGCCCTTGGTGATCGCCTTGGTGGTGTTGCCCACCGCGTCGAGCTCGGTGAGGATCTGCGCGCCCTCGCCCTCGACGTCACCGGACATCTCGGCGATGCCCTGCGCGTTGTCGCTGACCGGGCCGAAGGTGTCCATCGCGACGATCACGCCGACCGTGGTGAGCAGACCGCAGCCGGCCAGCGCGATGGCGAACAGCGCCACCGGCAGCGAAGCGGACAGCAGGAACGCGCCGAACACCGCGGCACCGATGATCAGCGCGGTGTAGACGGCGGACTCGAAGCCCACCGACATGCCCGACAGGATCACGGTGGCCGCACCGGTCAGCGACGACTTGCCGACGTCGCGCACCGGCCGGTGCTCGGTGGCGGTGAAGTAGCCGGTGAGCCGCAGGATGACCACCGCGAGCAGGATGCCGATGAGCACCGCGGCCAGCGCGATCAGCGCCGGGTTGCCGCTGGTGTTCCGGATGGTCTCCGAAACGCCGGTCAGCTCGCTGAAGCTGCTCGGCAGGTAGAGCACCGCGGCGACGGCGCAGAGCACCGCCGAGATTCCGGCCGAGATGAAGAACGACCGGTTGATCGCGGTCAGTGCGCTCTCGCCGGCGCGGGCCTTGGTGATGTACACGCCGATCACCGCGGTCAGCACGCCGATCGCGGGCACGATCAGCGGGAACAGCAGGCCGTGCAGGCCGAACGCGGCGGTGCCGAGAATCAGCGACGCCACCAGGGTCACCGCGTAGGACTCGAACAGGTCGGCGGCCATCCCGGCGCAGTCGCCGACGTTGTCGCCGACGTTGTCGGCGATGGTGGCGGCGTTGCGCGGGTCGTCCTCCGGGATGTTCTGCTCGACCTTGCCGACCAGGTCGGCGCCCACGTCGGCGGCCTTGGTGAAGATGCCACCGCCGACTCGCATGAACATCGCCAGCAGCGCGGCACCGAAGCCAAAGCCCTCCAGCACACGCGGCGCCCCACCGGCGTAGACCAGCACGACGAGGCCGGCCCCGAACAGGCCGAGGCCGACGGTGGTCATGCCGACCACGCCACCGGTCCGGAAGGCCACGCGCATCGCCTTCTCGCGACCCGTTCCGGCCTCACGGGCGGCGGCCGCCACGCGGAGGTTGGCGCGGGTGGACAGCCACATGCCGAGGTAGCCGATGGCCGCCGAGAACGCCGCGCCGAACAGGAAGAAGACCGACCGGCCGATCAGCTCGGCGGTGTTCTCCGCGGGCAGCGCGAACAGCACCAGGAACACGACCACCGCGAAGATCGCCAGGGTGCGGAACTGCCGGTTCAGGTAGGCCGACGCGCCTTCCTGGACGCCCTTGGCGATGTCCTGCATCTTGGCCGTGCCCTGTCCGGCGGCCAACACCTCCTTGATCAGGACGTAGCCGAAGGCGAGTGCGGCCAGGGCGATCACCATGACGACCCCGACCACGGCGTAATCGGCACCGCTGAGCTGGATGCCAGCGGTCTGTTGGGCGAGGTCCATCCGGGTCTGCGAGCTCGGTGGTGCAGCGCCCTGGGCCCAGCTGAGCTGGGCCGGGGTGAGCAGGGACATCCGTCCTCCTGGGTTGTGCTCGGTTCAGCACCGGAGACCGACGCCATGCTCGACCGGGCTCCGATGCGCGGTAGACGGCCCCGCCCGGTACGGCCAGTGATCATCTGCTGGCCGTCCGTGGCGACGTCGTGGCTGGGAAGTCTATTCAGGCCCCAAGTGGCTTACCTCACGGTGTGATACTCGCCTCGTCATGACATGGGCTTCTGTGACCGAATAATCGATTCAGAAGCCTACTTGATCACCCAGATGGACAGTCTTCGATTTGGCCCGAACGGGTGACATCAGGTATAGGGCGTGCTCCCGACGATCCCCGGCGGCTCCGCCGAGGTCATCCCGCCCATGGTGCGCGCGCCGGAAAACCATCCGATCGGGCGACAAGGAGCGCGCTGCCCGAACCAGAGGACCCCTGCGGGCCGGTCACCCTGCTGTGCGAGGCTCGCTGCGTGAGCGGAGCGGACCAGGACAAGGGGCGGCGGTTGCTCGACCGCGCGACCGCCGGCATCCCGCCCGGTGAGTCGCCGGTCCGCCACGTCGCGCACCTGCCCGCCCGCCCGGCGCGGACCGCCGACTGGCCGAAGTGGGTCCCACCCCGGCTGGTGGAGGCGCTGCGGGCACGCGGGACGCGGGAGCCGTGGGTGCACCAGGTTGAGGGCGCCGAGGCCGTCTGGGCCGGGGAGCACGTCGTGGTCGCCACCGGGACCGCGTCGGGCAAGTCGCTGGTCTACCAGCTGCCGGTACTGTCCCGGCTGCTCGACGAGCCGCGCGCGACCGCCCTGTACCTGGCGCCGACCAAGGCGCTCGGCGCGGACCAGCTGCGAACCGTCGACGAACTCGGCCTGGCCGACATCCGCGCGGCCAGCTACGACGGCGACACGCCCCAGGCGGAGCGGGACTGGGTGCGCAACCACGGGCGGTGGATCTTCACCAACCCGGACATGCTGCACTACGGCGTCCTGCCCGCGCACGACCGCTGGGCCCGGTTCTTCCGGCGCCTCACCCACGTCGTCGTGGACGAGTGCCACACCTACCGCGGCGTGTTCGGGTCGCACGTGGCGCTGCTGCTGCGCCGGCTGCGGCGCATCGCCCAGCACTACGGCGCCGACCCGGTGTTCGTGCTGGCCTCGGCGACCGTGTCCGACCCCGCGGCCCTGGCACAGCGGCTGACCGGCGTCACCTGCCGCGCCGTCACCGAGGACGGGTCACCGCGCGGCGCGCGGACCGTCGCCTTCTGGGAGCCGCCGCTGCTCGACGAGATCATCGGGGAGAACGGCGCCCCAGTGCGCCGGGCGGCCGGGGTCGAGGCGGCGCGCATCATGACCGAGCTGGTCATCGAGGACGCGCGCACGCTGGCCTTCATCCGGTCCCGACGCGGCGTCGAGCTCGCCGCGCTCGCCGCGCAGCGCGCCCTGTCCGAAGTGGACGAGTCACTGGCCGCCAGGGTGGCCGCCTACCGCGGCGGATACCTGCCGGAGGACCGCCGGGCGCTTGAGCGCGCGCTGCTCTCGGGGGAGCTCCGCGCGGTCGCCACCACGAACGCGCTGGAGCTCGGCGTCGACATCTCCGGACTCGACGCCGTGGTCGTCGCCGGTTACCCGGGCACCCTCGCGTCGTTCTGGCAGCAGGCGGGGCGGGCCGGGCGCGACGGGGAAGGCGCGCTCGTCGTCTTCGTCGCCCGAGACGACCCGCTGGACACCTATCTGGTGCACCACCCGCCCGCCATGCTGGACCGGCCGGTCGAGGCGACGGTCCTCGATCCGACCAATCCCTATGTGCTGGAACCGCACCTCGCCTGCGCGGCGGCGGAACTGCCGCTCACCGAGTCCTCCTTCGAGGTGTTCGGCGGGGAACCCGCCGAGCGGGCCGTGGCGGCGCTGACCGCCGCCGGGGTGCTGCGACGCCGCCCGCACGGCTGGTTCTGGACCTCCCGTGAACGTCCACATCGGAACATCGAGCTGCGGGGCGCCGGGGGCCACCCCGTGGCCGTGGTCGAGGGCGAGTCGGGCCGGATGCTCGGCACGGTGGACCCCGACTCCGCGTGCGCCACGGTCCACCCCGGGGCGGTCTACCTGCACCGCGGTGAGTCGTTCGTGGTCGACGAACTCGACCTGGACACCGGGATCGCGCTGGTGCACGAGGAGAGTCCCGACTGGACCACCTCGCCACGCGACGTCGTCGACATCTCGGTGCTGCGGACCCTCGAGCGCCGGGACACCGGCCGCGGCGTGGTGGTCTGCCTCGGCGACGTGGAGGTCACCTCCCAGGTCGTCGGTTACCTCCGGAAACGACCTTCGGGCGAGGTGCTGGACCAGATACCGCTGGACCTGCCGCCGCAGAACCTGGTGACCCGGGCGGTCTGGTACACGATCAGCGACGAGTTGCTGGTGGGCAGCGCACCGGGGGGCGCCGGGCTGGATCCGGCGCGCATCCCCGGTGCGCTGCATGCCGCCGAGCACGCGGCGATCGGCCTGCTACCGCTCTTCGCGACCTGCGATCGTTGGGACATCGGCGGGGTTTCCACCGCACTGCACGCCGACACCGGGGAGGCAACGGTGTTCGTGCACGACGGTCATCCGGGAGGGGCCGGATTCGCCGATCGCGGGTTCGCCGCATTGGTCCCGTGGTTGGCCGCGACGCGGGAAGCCATCGCTTCCTGCGACTGCCCGGCTGGGTGCCCGTCCTGCGTTCAGTCGCCGAAGTGCGGGAACGGCAACGAACCGCTGGACAAGGCGGGGGCGGTGGCTGTTCTCGACGCGGTCTCGACCGTGCTCGGGGAAGGAGCTGACGGACCGGCTGGGCTGCACGACCGTCCACGAGGGAACTGAGCACGCAGGGCGGGTGTGCTCACGAGTGGTAAGTCCGGTCGCGTCGGGGAACCCGAGGCGCGGTTGCCGATCCGATCAGCTTTCGCACGGCCGGCAGGAGATCACCTGCCCGCGACGAGAACGTCTGCCACGTACTGCTGGCTGTCCTCGACGCCTTCCCTCGCCGTGCAGAGGGCGTCCTGCACGAAGTCCGGTGTCGGCAGCTGCCAGGCGCACACCTCCGGCTTGACCCGCCAGTGCACCGCACCGCCCGGGAACGCGCTCGGGGGCATCGGCACCCAGCTACCGCTGCTGTGCAGCAGGATTCCGGGTTCCGCGGCCAGCTCGGGGTACAGCTTGCCGCCACCGGACATCAGGAAGTACCAGCGTCCGGCCGGGGTGGCGACGATCGGCACCGGGAAGCCGAGGGCCCGCAGCACGGACGCGGCCCGACGTCCGAGGTCGGCGTCGACCTCGATGGCGTCGACCGTGGTGCCGGTGGCAATCAGCAGGCTGAACGGCTGCTCGGCCCACCAGGACGTCACCTGGTCCGGACTGGTGCCGAGCCGGTCCGCCCAGTCGTGGTAGATCGGCGCCAGGCCGTCGTACTCTCGGCCGCGGCGGCCGATCCAGTGGTCATCCTCGGGGTAGGTTCCGGGCAGCACCGGCCAGCCGCGCGAGGCGAATCCGATTGCCTGCACGCGAAGTTCGATCCGACTGCTCGTCAGACCGGCCGGGTGGGTCGGGATGCCGCGGAAGGCGCTCTGCCACCTGTCCGCCGACCATTGCATGTGCTCCGCCTCCTTGTTCCACAGTGGGCGCTGGACCGGCGGCTCGGGGAAACCGGGGCGAATGCCTTCGGTGGCCACCTGGTTCTCGACTTCGTCGTCGCGGAACCCGGGTCTTGCGCTCACATCACTAATCAACGTCATACAGGCCCTGCTCGTACACCCCCAGTCGACGACCGGTCGCTCCGCCGCGACGAACGCCGTGGCCGACACCACGCGCGCTGAAAGATCGTTCTGATGAACGGCGCGTGGACGGTGCTTCCCGCAGTCGTCAGCGGGCCGGCGGCCCCAGCTCCGACCGCTCGTCGACCGTTCGTCGTGGCGGGGGTGGTCAGTCGCCGGTCGGTCCAGCACGAGCCCGTGCGCTCGCGTTCCGCCCGCTGAGCGCGATCTCCGGAAGATCAGCCCGAACCGTCACGCGTGCCTCCCAACCGTCCAACCGGCATTGTGTGATGTGGGTCTCCATGCCTTGTGCGACAAGGTTCGCACGGTCGCACGCGATCTGCTCGCCGTACGGGGCGTGCGCGGCCGCGGCCAACGCCGCGAGGTCGGCGGCTCCTTCGGCGCGGTGCCGCGCGGTGATGACCGCACCGAGTTGGAGCCCGACCCACAGCAGTGCGATCACGGCCAGCGACACCACCGCCGAGAGCGCTGTGGCCGCGCCCCGGTCTCGCGGCGTTCCCGCGTTCACGGCGCCACTCCCGGTTCCAGCACGGCGACCGCCCGCGCGTGCAGCCATCGCCCGGGCAGCAGTCCACCCGACAACGGCGCGCTCACCTCGGTGTGGACCACGTCGCCTTCGATCCGCACCGCCAGCGTGGCGCCAGCCGGGGCGATGCGCGCGGCGGCCTCGTCCGCGCGGGTGCGATCACCGCGCGCTGCCAACCGGGCTGCTTCCACTGCCGCGTCGGTGCAGCGCAGGTGGCCGACGACCGCGCCCATCCCCGCCAGGACCAGCAGGAACACCGCGACCACCGAGCAGATGCCGAGTGCCGCCTCGACTGTCACCGTCCCGGCGTCGCGCTCCTCGGGCCGCGGTGCGGCCACCTGCGCGACCATCAGATTCCGCCGCCCTCGAGCCCGCGTTGGATCAGCGATGCGAGCGCCTCGGCGACCGAGTCACCGGTGACCACCTTGTAGAGGATCGAGGCGAACGCCACGGCCGCGACTGTGCCCATCGCGTACTCCGCGGTGCTCATCCCGCCGTCTCCCCGCAACAGCGCGCGAAGTCGCCGCGGCGCGAGCCACACCGGTGCGTGGCGCGTGCGTGCCGACATGTCGACCACCTTCCCTTCTTTGAGTCCACAGTGGATTTCTATGGGAGCGCTCCCAGGCGGTGCACCATGCCCACCACCACGGGAAGCACCCCAAGGCAGAGGAACGCGGGCAGAAAGCACAGCCCGAGCGGCGCCGAGATCCAGACCGACGCCCGTTGGGCCCGCGCCTCGGCCTGGTCGGCGACCGCAGCACGGGCTCGGTCGGCGATGTCGGCCGCGACACCGGCCAATGCGCTGCCCGTGCGGGCCGTCCGGCGCGCTGCCCGCGCCAGTTCGGCGGTGTCCGGGTTCCGCAGCGCCGGTTCCCACCCGGTCGCCGCGTCCGAGCCCAGCGCGAGGTGGTCGGCGACCTCGCGCAGCGCTCGACGCGCACCACCGGTGAGCTCCTCGGCGACCGCTCGCACCACGACCGGTACCGGGAGCCCGGCCCGCATCCCGGCGGCCAGCAGGTCCCACCCCGCGGCCAACGCCAGTGGATCGGCCCGCTCGTCGCCCCGGGCCGCCCGCGCCGTCCACCACCGCGCCGCGAACCAACCGCCCACGCCGAAAGCGACACCGCCGAGGAGCCCGAACACCTGCCAGGCAACCGTTCCCACGGCCACCGGGAAAAGCAGCATCGTGATGGGCGGGCGCCGCCGCAGTGGTCCCGGTTCCCGCGGGCGGAGCCCGTGCAACCTCGTCCGGGCGCCCTCGACCGGGAAGAGCAGCACGGCCGCCGCTGCCAGCGCCAGGGCTGCTTCGCTCACGGCTGCGCCACCGCCCTGGTGAGCCGCACCGTCCAGCACGTCCCCGCGCACAGCAGGGCCACCCCGGCCAGCAGGAGCAGTTGGCCGAGCGGACCCCCGGCGAACACCGCCATCGGATCCGCACCGACCGCTTGGCCGAACAGCACGCCCAGGACCGGCAGCCCGGTGAGCACCGCCGCGGTGGACCGGGGGCCGGCCATCTTGGCTTCGACGTTCCGGCGGAACGCGGTGCGCCGCTCGACGTCGCGCCGCACCGCGTCGAGCAGGTCGGCCAGCGCGACGCCGTGCCGCTCGGCCAACGCCCACGCCCGGGCCACCCGCCCCAGCGGTTCGCGCAGCTCGCCGATGCCCTGGCCGCTCAGCGCCGCAGCCACGTCGCCCCCCAGGCGCGCCGTCGCCGCCATGTCCCGGAACACCCCGCCGACCGCGGGACCGGCCTCGGCCGCGGCGCCCTCCGCAGCGGCGGCCGGGTGCGCACCGGCGCGCAACTGCGCGACCAGCAACCGGAGCCCGGCGGTCAGCTCGTCGGCCCGTGCCAGCTGACGGCGCCATTCCCGCTGGGTCCGCCAGTACTTCACGGTCAGCACCGTCAGGGCCACCACCGCGCACGACCCTGCCGGACCGGCCACGAGCAGTCCGATCAACGCCCCGGCCGGAACGAGCAGCAGCCGCGGTCCCCTGCCGAGGGGACGAGCCCACAGGCGCGCCGGTTCCGGCGGGAGCAGGCGGTGCCGGGCCTGGATCCGCGGCCAGCACAGCACTCCCGCCGCCGCGGCGAGCAGCGCATGGATCAACACGGCAGGGCGCCTCCTCGCTCGCTCAGCAGGGCGGCCAGGTCCTCCCGCGCCGGTCCCCAGCCCTCGCCGACCTGCCACGCGGGCTGCACGCGGACGTGGTCGCCGTCGCGGCGCAGCACACCGATCGCGGCCAGGTGCCTGCTCCGCTGCGGACTTCGGCGCACGTGCAGCACGACCTGCACTGCCGCCGCCAGTTGGCTGTGCAGCGCGGCGCGCGGCAGGCCGCCGAGCGCGGCCAGCGCCTCCATGCGGGCCGGGACCTCCTGCGGCGAGTTGGCGTGCAGGGTGCCGCAGCCGCCGTCGTGCCCCGTGTTCAGCGCGGCCAGGAGTTCGCAGACCTCGCTTCCGCGCACCTCGCCGACGACGAGCCGGTCGGGGCGCATCCGGAGGGCTTGCCGCACCAGGTCGCGAACCTGGATCTCGCCGACGCCCTCGACGTTCGGGGGGCGGGTGAGCAGCCGGACGACGTGCGGGTGGGCCGGGTGGAGTTCGGCGGCCTCCTCGACGCAGACGATGCGCTCGGTCTCCGCGACCTCGCCGAGCATCGCCGCCAGCAGGGTCGTTTTGCCGCTGGCGGTGCCGCCCACCACCAGGAACGCCAGCCGGGTGGCCACGATCTCGCGCAGCACCGCCGCGGTCGGCTCGTCGAACGCGCCGGATCGTCGCAGCGCCTCGAGGTCGTGCGCGGCCGGGCGCAGGACGCGTAGCGAGATGCAGGTTCCTCCTCCGGCGACCGGAGGCAGAACCGCGTGCAGCCGGACCGCTCCCGTGGCCCCTTCCTGCGGCAGCCAGGCGTCGACCCACGGCTGCGCGTCGTCCAGCCGCCGACCGCTGGCCATCGCCAGGCGCTGCGCGAGCCGTCGCACGGCGTCCTCGTCCGGGAACCGCACCGCCGCGCGGGCGAGCCCGTTTCCCCGGTCCACCCAGACCTTGTTCGGCGCGGTCACCAGCACGTCACAGACCTCGGGGTCGTGCAGCAGCGGTTCGAGCACACCGGCGCCGCGGAACTCCTGCTGCACCAACCGCAACGCGGCCAGCACGTCGCCGTCGGCCACCAGGCCGCCGGACTCCTCCCGCACCGCCGAGACGACCGCGGCGGAGGTGACCGCCCCACCGCTGCCGACCAACCGGCTTCGCACCCGCTCGACCAGTTCTCCTCCCCCCTGGTCGACCACAGTGGACGGATGTTCCCGAGTACCGTCCAAGGTCTTGTTCGCAGACATGACAAACACACCCTCCACACGAGATTGATCCAGACCGCTGCGGAATAGTGTCCACAGTGGTCGAACAGGAACGGGCGCCCCGCCCGTCGTACGCTCGCTAACGCGCTCCCGGGCCGCTCGCCCACAGCGCAGCGAGCACGTCCCCGACGGCGCGCCCGACCGGGCCGCGCCGGGCCAGTCCCGCACCGGCCAGGCCACCGCGGTCCAGCACCGCGGGCAACCGGGGCTGGGAACGCAGGACCGTCACCACGTCGGCCTCCACGGCTCGGGCGACATCCTCGGTGCGGAGCCCGCCGGGCGCTGGCCCGCGCACCACCAGGCGGAGCTGTCCCGCCACGTGCTCGCGGATGCTCGCCACCGTCCGCGCCGCAGCCGCGCAGGCCCGGACTTCGGCCGGGACGACCACCACCGCGAGATCCGCTTCGCGCAGTCCCGCCAGAGCTGGTTCCGTCAGTGTTCTGGGCACGTCGCAGACCACGGTGTCGCCTGCTCTGCGCCCGGCGTCGAGCACCGCTCGCACCGCTTCCGGGGTGAGGCCGGTCGGTGGTACCTCGCGGTCACAGGCGAGCACGGTCAGCGATCCGGATCCGATGCGGCGACGCGGCAACGCGTCGTGCAGCGCGGTCGCGGCCAGGCGCCCGGCGTTGACCGCCAGACCGGACCAGCGCAGTCCCTCGGCCTCTTCGACTCCCGCGGCCAGGTCGAGGCCGCCGCCGAACGGGTCGCAGTCCACCAGCAACGATCGCTCCCCGCGGCGGGCAGCAACCACCGCCGTCGCCGTGGCGAGCACCGAAGCTCCCGCGCCCCCACTGCCGCCCAGCACCGCGAGCACGCGCCCGTCCTGCGCCGGAACGTCGGCGGCGGCATCGGCCAGCAGCTCGACGAGCCTCGCGTCCTCCTCGGGCAGCACGATCACGTGGTCGGCGCCGATCTCGAACGCCGCGCGCCACAGCTCCGGCGTCGGTCCTCGGCACACCACCACGACACCGCGCCGCCGCGGTAGGCCGCTCGCCACGCCCGCCGCGGCGGCCGCCTCGTCGAGCAGCACCAGCGGCGCGGTGCGCCAGGCGGGCGCGGCCGGGTGCGGCGCACGGTCGAGTTCGGCACCCGACACGGCGGCCAGCCGTGTCACCTCTTCGTCGAGTTCGGAATCCCGGGCAACAAGCAGCGACGTCACGACGCCTCCAGAGGTCAGGAATGCGGGAAAAACGAGGCTCAGCAACCGAAACGGGCGAGTGCTCGACAAACACGGTGCCGGAGCGACCGACGGCCGCCAACCCGTTTATCGAAATCTGTGGACAAACCCCCGGCCTGTGGATAACTCGCGCCACTCGAACGAGCTACGAATCAAAACAGAAAGGAATTCACATCTCGCGGTTGCCGAATGCTCCGCTGGACGCCGGACCGGACCCGGCGCCCGCGTCGCAGGCACGACCGCCGGTATGGGACGACCCCCGCCAGGGGGGAGGGGCGGGGGTCGTCGGCAGTTCAGCTCCGGGGGGTCGAGCTGAACCCGTCCGGCAGCACCGGACTGTCCTCACTGTATCCCCCAGAAGCCCCGCACCGCCCCACGTCCATTCGAGCGAACATTCTCGCACTCAGCACTCGCGCACCCATCCGGAAGAAGTCATTCGAGTCAAGTAAATCGTTCCGCTGGTCGAAATGGAGGCAGCCATCCGCACGCACCGTGAAAACCCGGTGCGGCATCAGCCCGCGAATGCGCACCCCGCAGCACCACCACCCCGGCTCGTATGCTGACGGGCGTGACAGAGCCCGCGAACCCATCGGTTGCCACCGGACGCCGGGTGGCCGCCTTCTTCGACCTGGACAAGACGGTCATCGCCAAGTCGAGCACCCTGGCCTTCAGCCGACCGTTCTTCCAGGAAGGACTGATCAACCGGCGGGCCGTGTTGAAGAGCGCCTACGCGCAGTTCGTGTTCATGCTCGCCGGCGCCGACGCCGACCAGATGGACCGGATGCGCGCCCACATCACCTCGCTGTGCACCGGTTGGGACGTCGAGCAGGTGAACGCGATCGTCGAGGAGACCCTGCACGACATCGTCGACCCGCTGGTCTACAAGGAGGCCACCCAGCTCATCGCCGAGCACAAGGAGCAGGGCCATGACGTCGTGGTGCTGTCCGCCTCCGGCGAGGAGGTGGTGGCCCCCATCGCCAAGCTGCTCGGCGCGGACCACTGGTTCGGTACCCGGATGGTCGTGGTGGACGGCCGCTACACCGGCGAGGTCGAGTTCTACTGCTCCGCGGAGAACAAGGCCATCGCCGCCCGCGAGCTGGCCGAGCAGTACGGCTACGACCTCAGCGAGTGCCACGCCTACTCCGACTCCATCACCGACCTGCCGCTGCTGGAGAGCGTCGGCCACCCCACGGTCGTCAACCCGGACCGGGGGCTACGCAAGGAAGCAGCGCAGCGCGGTTGGCCGTCGCTGGCCTTCGAGCATCCGGTGTCCCTGCGCGCCCGCATCCCCACGCCGTCGCGGGCCGCGGTCACCGCCGCCGGGGTCGGCATGGGCGCCGTAGCGGCCGCCGGCGCCGCGTGGTGGGGCCTGCGCGCGTGGCGCCGCCGCCACTGACCGGATCGGGCACATTTCCCCAAACACATCGCGGAACCGCTGGCGAGCGCGGGCCGCGAACCGCCGACCCGGAACCCTTGCAGTGATGCTCGTCACGGACTACAAAGGAGGTGCGGACCCTGGTTGGCCAGGGATGTTACGGAGGAGAAGTAGCATCCACCCTGATCAGGCTCCGTGCGCGAGGTTCGGAGAACCCACGCGTTGCCGCACACAAGGCTGGTCGTCAAACGGGGTTGCGTACCGGGACGCCGGACGCCTAGCCCGGAAGTTACGACACAAGTGCACGCTTGGTAACCCGGATCATCGCGCGAGGGCGGCGCCCGTCGACAAGGTCGGCGGGCGCCGCCGTACGTCCAGGGCCGGTGCTGGCGAGCGGGGACGATGCACGCACATCCGCGCCGGTGGGCGGCGTTGACCTGCCCCGGTGACGTGAGTAGCTTCCGAAATTGATCGATTTCGTGGTGAACACTTTTTACCGGGCGGTGTCCCCGCCCCGCAAGGAGGCCCCGTGGCCCTGAAGACCCGCGCGCGCCGCGCCGCCCTCGCGCTGGGTGCCGTCGCCATCGGCGCCGCAGCGCTGACCGCGACGGGCGGTGCCACCGGCCCGCGATCGCTCTCCCCCGCCGAGCTGCTCCAGGACATGACGTTGGAGGAGAAGGTCGGGCAGCTGTTCGTCACCTACGCCTACGGCCCCACCGCCAACTCGGCACACCCGAAGAACCGGGAGGAGTTCGGCGTCGACACCCCGGCGCAGGTGGTGCAGAAGTACCACCTCGGCGGCATCATCCACTTCACCTGGACCGACAGCCTGCACACCCCGAAGCAGATCGCCGAGCTGTCCAACGGCCTGCAGGACGCCGCGATCAACTCCGGCGCGAAGGTACCGCTGCTGATCTCCACCGACCAGGAGCAGGGGCAGGTCACCCGCATCCCCGAGCCCGCCACGCAGTTCCCGGGGAACATGGCACTCGGCGCCGGTCGCAGCGCCGAGGACGCCGACCGGGCCGCCGCCATCACCGGCCAGGAGCTGCGGGCGATGGGGCTCAACCAGAACTTCGCGCCCAGCGGCGACGTGAACGTCAATCCCGCGAACCCGGTGATCGGAGTGCGCTCCTTCTCCTCCGACCCGGCGCTCGCCGCGCAGCTGACCGCCGCGCAGATCCACGGCTACGAGGACTCGGCCAAGCCGGCGGAGGGGGTGTCGGCATCGGTGAAGCACTTCCCCGGCCACGGCGACACCCACCAGGACAGCCACACCGACCTGCCGGTGATCGAGCACGACCGCCAGCAGTGGGAGCAGGTGGACGCGCCGCCGTTCCGCGAGGCCATCGCCGCCGGGACGGACATGGTGATGAGCGCGCACATCGTGATGCCCAAGCTCGACGACTCGGGCGAACCGGCCACGCTGTCGCCCAGGGTGCTGACCGGGATGCTCCGTGAGGAGCTGGGATACCAGGGCGTGATCGTCACCGACTCGCTGAAGATGGACGGCGTGCGGCAGAAGCACCCCGACGCCGAGATTCCGGTGCTCGCTCTCCAGGCCGGAGCGGACATGCTGCTGATGCCGTTCAACCTGCAGCTGGCCATCGACTCGGTGGTCGACGCGGTGCACACCGGACGGCTCACCGAGCAGCGCATCGACCAGAGCGTGACGCGGATCCTGAACCTGAAGGCGAGCCGCGGCGTGCTGGCCGACCCGTTCGTCGACGTTTCCGAAGTGGACAAGATCGTCGGCGTCCCGGAGCACCTCGCCGAGGCACAGCGGATCACCGACCGCACCACCACGGTGCTGCGCAACGACGGCGTACTGCCGCTGAAGCCGCCGGCGACGATGTTCGTCACCGGGGCCGGGAACAAGGCCACCGCGTCGCTGGCGGAGCAGATCCGGGCGCGCGGCCCGCAGACGTCCGCGCTGGCCACCGGACTGCAACCGACACCGGAGCAGATCGACCAGGCGGTCGAGCAGGCCAGGCGCAACGATGTCACGGTGGTGCTGACCAACGCCGCCTGGAACCCGGACAACGCCACCCAGCTCGACCTGCTGCGCGCGCTGCAGCAGACCGGCGAGCCGGTCGTGGCGGTCGCCGTCCGCGAACCGTACGACGCCGCCCACGTGGATCTGCCCGCCTGGGTGGCCACCTACTCGGACAAGGCGGTCGCCATGGAATCGCTGACGAAGGTGCTGTTCGGCGAGATCGCGCCGGTCGGCAAGCTGCCGGTGTCGGTACCCGACCCCAACCAGCCCGGCGTCGACAAGTACCCGTTCGGCCACGGACTGGGGTGGGGACGACCGTGACCGGGCACTCGCGACGGCGCTTCCTCACCTCGGCCGCCCTCGCCGTGTCGGCCGCGGGGCTGAGCAGCAGCGCCGCGTGCGCCGCGCCCCGCACCCCCGACACCGCCGCGCAGGTGCGCACCGGCGCGGACGTGCTGGCGGCGCGGAACTGGCAGGACATCACCGACCGCCGGATCGGGGTGGTGACCAACCCGACGGGCGTGCTGGCGTCGCTGGAGCACGTCGTGGACGCCATGCACGACAGCGGCTCGGTGAACGTGGTGGCCGTTTTCGGCCCGGAGCACGGGTTCCGTGGCACCGCGCAGGCCGGCGGTTCGGAAGGCGACTACCGCGATCCGCGCACCGGGCTGCCGGTGTACGACGCCTACGGGGCCGACGCGGCGAAGCTGGCGGAGATGTTCCGCAAGGCCGGCGTCGAGCAGGTGGTGTTCGACATCGCCGATGTGGGCGCCCGCTTCTACACCTACATCTGGACCATGTACACCGCGATGGAGGCGGCCCAGCGGGTCGGCGCGGCGTTCCTGGTGCTGGACCGGCCGAACCCCATCGGCGGCCAGGTGGCCGGCCCCCGGCTGGACCCGCGCTTCCGCTCCGGCGTCGGCCTGCTGCCGATCGTGCAGCAGCACGGCATGACCGTCGGCGAGCTGGCGCGGATGTTCGACCGCGAGTACCTGCCGAGCCCGCTGCCGCAGTTGGACGTCGTGCGGGTGGAGGGGTGGCGGGAGCGCAGCGCGGGCACCGACGCCCCGTGGGTGATGCCGAGCCCGAACATGCCGACGCCCGACACCGCCGCGGTGTACCCGGGTACCGGCCTGTTCGAGGGCACGCTGCTGTCCGAGGGCCGCGGCACGACGCGGCCGTTCGAGATCATCGGCGCCCCCGGCATCGACTGGCGCTGGGCGGAGGAGCTCAACGCCGCCGGGCTCGAGGGTCTGCGGTTCCGCGAGGTCTCCTTCGTGCCGACGTTCTCCAAGCACGCCAACATGCCATGCGGGGGCGTGCAGCTGCACCCGAGCGGCCGGTTCGACGCGATCCATGCGGCGGTGGCGATGATCGTGACCGCACGCCGGTTGTTCCCGGAGGTCTTCGGGTGGCGACCGGACCACATGATCGACAGGTTGTCGGGCTCCGACCGGCTGCGCACGATGGTCGACGCGGGCGCCGACGCCGCGGAGATCGTCGAGAGCTGGCAGGACGACGTCGCCGACTTCGAACGGCAACGCGAGCCGTATCTGCTGTACCGCTGAGGGGGAGTGCGATGGGCAGGACGATTCTGGCCGCGGTGGCGGTGCTGTCGGTCACGGCGCTGGCCGGTTCGGCGACCGCCGCACCCGGAGTGGTGCACGGCCACTTCGACCGGCCGCAGGAGGACTTCGCGTCCGCGGGCACGCGGTTGCGCGACGGCTCCCCGGAGGACGTGGGGCTCGACCCGCGCCCCATCGACGCGGCGCTCCGGCAGATCGCCCTGTGGACAGAGAAGACCCCGGACCGGGAGCACCCGATGTACGCGGGCGCGGTGAGCCTGCTGGTGCACGACGGGGTCGTGGTGCGCCGCGAGGCGGTGGGCCGCGAGGTGCGCTACGCGGACGCCAGCGGTACCGAGCTGCCCGCCGACCAGCAGGAACCGATGCGAACCGACACGATCTTCGACGTCGCCTCGATCAGCAAGCTGTTCACCTCGATCGCGGTGCTGCAACTGGTCGACGCGGGCGAGGTCGGGCTGGACGACCCGGTCGCCGAGTACCTGCCGGAGTTCGGCGTCAACGGCAAGGAGTCGATCACGATCCGCCAGCTGCTGACCCACACCTCGGGTCTGCAGGCCGAGGCGCAGCTGTGGAAGCTGCCGCCGGAGCAGCGCATCCCGTGGATCATGCAGCTGACGCCCGAGCACCCGCCGGGCACCCACTACACCTACTCCGACCCGAACATGATCACGCTCGGTCTGCTGGTCGAGCGGGTCGCGGGGGCACCGCTGGACCAGGTGGTCGCCGAGCGGATCACCGGCCCGCTGGGCATGACGGACACCGGCTACAACCCGCCCGCGTCCGAACTGCACCGGATCGCGGCGACCGAGTACGAGCTCGACCCACCGCGCGGCATGGTGCGGGGTCAGGTGCACGACGAGAACGCGTGGTCGCTCGGCGGGGTCGCCGGGCAGGCCGGGGTGTTCTCCACCGCCGACGACCTCGCGAAGCTCGGGCAGGCCCTGCTCAACGGCGGCGTTTACGGGGGCCACCGCGTGCTGTCCGAGGACGCCGTCGAGCAGATGCTGACCAACTTCAACAGCGCGTTCCCCGGCAACGCGCACGGCCTCGGCTTCGAGCTGGACCAGCGCTGGTACATGGCCGGGCTCAGCGCACCGCGCACCGCGGGCCACACCGGGTTCACCGGTACGTCGCTGGTGATCGACCCGGCGTCGCGGTCGGTCGTGGTGCTGCTGACGAACCGCGTGCACCCCTCGCGGGACTGGGGCTCGAACAACGCCGCGCGGCAGGCGCTGGCGCAGGGCCTGGCCCAGGCGTTGGCGGTGGATCCGGCGCGCGGCTCGTGGTCGTGGTACGCGGATCCGGCGCGGCCCGCGACGTTGACCACCGACGCGCTGGGCCCGGTCAGCGGGGCGGCGCAGGTGTCGTTCAACGCGTTCGTGGACACCCAGCGCGACAGCGACGGCGTCGATCCGCTCATCGTGGAGTCCAGTGTGGACGGCGTGAGCTGGAATCCGGTGCCGTTGCGGGTTTCCGGTCCTGGCGCGCCCGACGACCCGCAGAGCGCGCTGGCCGGAGCCGGGCACCGCAACTGGTGGAAGGTGCGCGGCACCGTCGAGGCGGACGCCGGGCAGCAGGTGCGACTGCGGTGGCGCTACGCGCCGGACGCCCGGTACGTGGGCCGCGGCGTGAACGTGGACGGCATCCTCGTCGCGGACCGCAACGCGACTCTCCTGGACGGGGAGCTCGAAACCGAGCGCCTGCACCCCGACGGCTGGGTGTCGACCAGCCGCTGAGCGCCGCCGCGCCGCGGGATCCGCCCGGATGCGGTGGGCCACGCGGCGGGCGCTCGACTCGCGGGGATGCGTGGTTCCCGGCAAGGTCGATCCGCCAGGAGCAGTCGTGGAGAGGAGTCCGCGATGTCGGTAATTCCGCAGGAACGCGAAGACATCCTGACCAAGCGGTCGTTCGGCCACGTGGCCACCATCGGACCGCACGGGGAACCACAGTCCAGTCCGGTGTGGATCGACTGGGACGGCCGGTACCTGAAGTTCAGCCAGACCAAGGCGCGGCAGAAGTACCGCAACCTGCGGCGGGAGCCGCGAATCGCAATCTCGGTGCACGACCCCGACCAGCCCTACCGGTACGTCGAGGTGCGCGGGCGGGTCACCCGGATCGAGGACGACCCCGACAACGCGTTCATCAACAAGATGGCGAAGAAGTACCTCGATGAGGACGTGTACCCGTGGACACAGCCCGGCGAGGAACGGGTTGTCGTCTACGTCGAGCCGGAGCACACCACCACGCAGTGAACGTCGGTGGGCCCCTGCGCCCGAGGGGCCCACCGCTCAAACAGCTCAGCCGACGGGCAGTGCGTGCTCGCCGGTGCGGTCGGTGGTGACGCACAGATGGTCTCGCCCGGGACGAGGCCGGCACGTCCGAACCGTTGTGCTCGCCTCCTCCCGAAGCGTACGGACGGCAGGGTGACGGATGTGCCGCCGATGAACCAGCGGGGTCTCCGGGACGTGACACTCGGTGTGCGCCGCGTCGGGTAACGCCGCCAACCGGCCCCGTTCAGTAGTCCCTCTTTCGGAGTAGTTGAGAGAGGATGCAACCTGGGTATGCAATTGCCCCGTCTTCCCGAAGGAAACCCGGAAGATGCACATTGACCTGCACGAGCAGCGGTTAGTAAGTTTCCCACATGGTCGCTGACGACACGCCCCGCGAAGCGAGCGAAGCGAGCCCGCTCGTCAAGATTCGCTCCCTGCTGCCCGGCCTGGCCCGGGCCGAGCAGCGCGTGGCCAACATCGTGCTCGCCGACCCCGCCTCCATCGCCCGCCGCAGCATCACCGAGGTCGCCGAGGCGGCCGGGACCAGCGAGACCACCGTCACCCGCTTCTGCAAGGCGATCGGCGTCGGCGGCTACCCGGACCTGCGCATCGCGCTGGCAGCCGACACCGCCCGCACCTCCACCCGCGACCGCGAGCTCGGCAGCGACATCGCCCCGGACGACGACATCAGCCAGATCATCGAGAAGGTCGGCTACGCCGACGCCAAGGCCGTCGAGGAGACCGCCGGGCAGCTCGACCCCGCGGTGCTGGAACGCCTCGTCGACGCGGTCGCGTCGGCCCGCCGTATCGACGTCTACGGCGTCGGCGCGAGCGCCTTCGTCGCCCTCGACCTGCAGCAGAAGCTGCACCGCATCGGCCTGACCTGCTTCACCTGGTCCGACACGCACAACGCCCTCACCTCCGCGGCCGTGCTGCGCAAGGGCGACGTGGCCATCGGCATCTCGCACACCGGCGCCACCGTCGAGACGGTCGAGGCGCTGCGCGAGGCGCGGCGACGTGGCGCCACCACCGCAGCGCTGACGAACTTCGCCCGCTCGCCCATCACCGAGATCGCCGACCACGTGCTCACCACCGCGGTCCGCGAGACCACCTACCGCTCCGGCGCGATGGCCAGCCGCATCGGCCAGCTGACCGTGATCGACTGCCTGTTCATCGGCGTCGCGCAGCGCCACCTCGACCAGGCCAAGGCAGCGCTGGAGGCCACCTACGAAGCAGTGGGCGGCCACCGCCTCGGCAGCAGACCGGACCGACGGCGGCAGAAGGAGTCGTGAATGCCCGCACGGGTGTCCCGCAGAGCACAGGAGGGCCGCATGAGCGCCAACCCCAGTCCTTCCCGCACCGCCGGGCTGGAGGCGTGATGGGCCGGGACCGCGCGGTGCGCGTCGACGCTCCCACCGAGCGCAACAACCCGAGGACCAGAAACATCGACCTGCTGCCGACCCTGGACATCCTGCGGGTCCTCAACGCCGAGGACCAGACGGTGCCGGTGGCGGTCGGCCGGGTGCTGCCCGAGCTGGCGCGCGCGGTGGACACGGCGGTCTCGGCGCTGCGCTCGGGCGGACGGGTGCACTACGTCGGCGCGGGTACGTCCGGGCGGCTGGCGGTGCTGGACGCCGCCGAGCTGATCCCGACGTTCAATGTGCCGCCGGACTGGGTTGTGGCGCACCAGGCCGGCGGTCCTGGTGCGTTCCTGCGGGCCGTGGAGAACGCCGAGGATGACGCGGAGTCCGGTGCGGCAGCCATCCGGGAGCAGGCCACCGGGGCGGACTTCGTGCTGGGGCTGGCCGCGTCGGGCCGCACCCCGTACGTGCTGGCGGCGCTGGAGGAGGCGCAGCGCATCGGCGCCCGGACAGCGCTGGTGACCTCGAACCCGGACGTCGGGGCCGTGCCCGCGGACGTGGTGATCGCGGTGGACACCGGTCCGGAACCGATCAGCGGCTCGACCCGGATGAAGGCGGGCACCGCGCAGAAGCTGGTGCTCACCTCGTTCTCCACCGCGGTGATGATCCGGATGGGGCGGACCTACTCGAATCTGATGGTCAGCATGCTCGCCACGAACGCGAAGCTGCGCGGCCGCACCATCAGCATCCTGCAGGAGGCCACCAACGCCCCGGAGGACGTGTGCTCGGCGGCGCTCAACGCCGCCGACGGCGACCTCAAGACGGCGCTGGTGCACCTGCTCACCGGGGTGGACGTGGAGCGTGCGGCGGCAGCTCTCGCCGTCACCGACGGCCACGTCCGCGACGCGCTCCGCGCCCTCGCCCACTGAAGGCCCCGGCCGAGGCCCGTCATCGGGTCAGCCCGACAGCCCCCGCGCGACGGCGCGGAACGCGTCCGCCACCAGCGACCAGAACCGCTGCACGTCCAACGTTGTGGCGACCTCGGCGTTGTGCTCCTCAGCCGGCGCCCGGAAGTCGGTGACCGTCATTCCCGCCGTGAACCGGCCCTGGGTCTCGACGTCCACGCGGGCCGGGACCGTCTCGAACAGGCCCGGGTCGATCACGTACGCGATCGCGCAGGCATCGTGGATGGCCGGGCCCTCGTCGCGGTAGCTGATGTGCTGGCCGTAGAAGTCCAGGCACGGTGTGACCAGCTCGGAACCCAACCGGCCGAGGTCACCGAAGCGTTCGCGCACCGCCGCGGTGGCTCGGGCCTGGTGGGTGAGGTCGAGGCCGATCATGACCGTGCGCCAGGGCGCGCCGAAGGCGACCGCCGCGGCCTCCGGGTCGGAGTGGATGTTGAACTCCGCCGCCGGGGTGGTGTTGCCGCGGGTGTAGGAGCCGCCCATGATCACGAACTGCCGGGCCCACTCGGCGATCCGGGGTTCCTTGCGCAGCGCGAGCGCGATGTTGGTCAGCGGTCCGATGGCCGTCAGGCTGATCTCGCCGGGCGCCGCGGCCAGGGTGTCGATGATGAAGTCCACCGCGTGCTGCGTGCTCAGCTCCGACTTCGCCGCGGGCAGCACCACATCGCCCAGGCCGGTGGCGCCGTGCACGTGACCGGCGGCCCGCGGCGCACGCACCAACGGCCGCCCGGCACCGCGCGCCACCGGCACGTCCATGCCGTAGTAGTCGCACAGCCGCAGGGCGTTGTCGGTGGTGTGCGCCAACGCGACGTTGCCGCTCACGGTGGTCACGCCGACGACCTCCAGCTCCGGGCTGCCGTGCGCCAGGGCCAGTGCCAGCGCGTCGTCGATGCCGGGATCGCAGTCGATCAGGATCTTCTTCACCGCATCCTCTTCTTCCCGCCACTCCCACACGGACCACGGCCGCATGCGGGCGAGGTCGGTCAGCCCTCGTGGACCGCGTCGGCGATCGACTTCGCCTCCCGAGCGCCCGCCTCCAGCGCCCGGCAGCAGTACACGATCCACTCCGCGACCGCGTCCACCTCGCCGGTGGCGAAGCCCAGCGCCCGCTCCACGTACTCCTCCCGCCGCCGGAAGTAGGCCACCTCGGGCACCACCAAACCCTTCGGGTCGAGCCCGCTGCCGATCACGCTCAGTCGAGCCGCCGCCCGCGCGATCACACCATCAGTCACCCCGAACGACCCCAGCGCGAGCAGTTCCCCGTGCACCACGGCCGCGAACACCGGCCCCGGCCCCTGGGCCTTTGGGTCGGCAATGATCTCCGCGAGCAGATCCAGCCGCTCGGCGACCACCGGATCCGGCCGCGGCCGCCCCAGTTGCTCCGGGTCGTCGACCAGGTCCGCGGCGGCGAGCACGTGCATCCGCGCCAGCGCCTGCCGAGGCGCACGCTGCCACGTGGGCAGCAGGGTGCCCATCGCCTCGGCGATCCGCAGCGCGCCCGCGAGCAGCGGATCGGTGACCTCGCCGGACTCGGGGATTTCAGCCGCACCCCCGGCGACGGCCGCGGACGCTCGCGCGGCGCGCACCGACGCCTCGGCCGCCGTGGTTGGCCAGCCGCGACGGTTGGCCGGGTGCCGGTGCACCTCGTCGATGGCGGCGCGAGCGGCCGCCACGGCGTCGGCGACGCCCTCCAGCTCCGCGAGCGGGGCCAGCGATGGCTTGTCGTTCACGCCCGCCGACGCTACCGGCCGGCCATCCCCCCGATGCGCGCCCGGGTTGCGACATGTGACACAGTGGCCTTGCCGCAACCCTGAGTAGCCCGGCGATTTCGGACCGTATGACTGATTGGTCTGTACCAATTGCGTGAAGCCCCTGTTGTAGTGAGCCGGATCGCATTACGGTTCGACTAGCACTGGCCCCCATCACCAGGGAGGTTCTCGGCAATGAGCCAGCCCGACGGGCAGAGCACCACGCTCGACAACCTGCTGACCGAAAGCAGGACTTTCCCGCCTTCGGAGGAGTTCGCGGCGCAGGCGAATGCGTCGGCGGAGTTGTATGAGGAGGCGGCGGCGGACCGGGAGGCGTTCTGGGCGAAGCAGGCCGAGCAGTTGCACTGGGACACGCGGTGGTCGCAGGTGCT